>NZ_NAPR01000009.1:27631-59313 GCF_002140155.1 Micromonospora sp. NBS 11-29 | reverse complement strand
GGCGAGCTGGTCGGCGACGTGGTGGGTTCGGTGGTGCCGCCGGTGCAGGTGACGCCGTTGAGGGTGAAGCTGGTGGGGGTGGGGTTGCTGCTGGTCCAGGTGCCGTTGAAGCCGAACGAGGTGGTGCCGTTGGTGGGGATGGAGCCGTTGTAGGTGACGTTCTTGGCGGTGACGGTGGTGCCGCTCTGGGTGACGGTGGCGTTCCAGGCCTGGGTGACGGTCTGGCCGGCGCCGTAGTTCCAGTTGAGTGTCCAGTTGGATACCGGGTCGCCGAGGTTGGTGATGGNCGACCTCGGCGCCGAAGCCGCCGCCCCACTGCGACGACACGGTGTACTTCACCGAACAACCGGCCGCTGCCGCTCCGGCCGGGATCGCGGCGACGACGCCGGCCGACGCCAGCAGCGCGACGCCAGCCGACACCAGGCCGACATTGGCCGCTCTGGATCTAGTCATGGTTCATCCTCCTGTGGTGGTGGCGGCCGGTGCATTCGCCGGGATGATTGGCTTGTGAACGTTAACAGCCGCGACCGACATGTTACGGGAGCGCTCCCATCGACTCAATGGCGAAACCCCCTCTCCCTGGCCCGTCGCCATTCCACCCCAACACCACATTGATCAAGGAATTCGTGTCACGTTTCGCGCCCCACCCGAAACTTTCCGCGTCGATCATGGAGTTGGCGGCGGAAAATCGAACTCGGAGTGCCGTCAAGTTCATGATCGACGGGGCAGGGGTGGGGTGGGGGAGTTGGTCAGGGGGTGGTGCAGGGGGTGGTGTCGGCGGTGCAGGTTCGTGGAGCGTTGTGTGCGGGGTCGGGGTCCCGGACGTCGAATCTGATGGTGGCCGAGCCGTTGGGGGGCAGCTCTGGGCCGGTGAACCGGACTGTCGTGCCATCCTGTGCCGCCTGGGCCCCGTCGACCGTGCTCACGCTGGCGCCGTCGTCCAGCGTCACGGTCACCGTCCACTCGGTGCGGGGCGTCGGGGCCGGGTTGCGCACCACCACCTCGCCCCGGTAGCCGAAGATCCGGTCGACGACCGTCTCGTAGGTCGCGGTCAGCGGCACCGTCGCCGGCGGCGTCGGGCTCGGCGTACGGCTGGGGGTGGGGGACGGCGAGGGGGACGGTGAGGCGCTGCGACGGCTGGCGCTCGGCGTGGGTCGGGCGCTCGTGGGCCGTGGCGACGCGGTGACGCTCGGGGAGGGGGAGGGGGCGACCAGCGACGGCGACGGCGGCGGGGCGGCCGGCGTGGACGGCGTGGGCCGGTTCGCCCAGATGGCCGCGCCGGTCGCGCCGGCGAGCAGCGTCACCGCGCCGGCGGCCAGCAGGGTCCGTCGCCCGGGTCGACCGCGTCCCTCGCCGAACGGCCGGACCACCGGCAGTTCGGCGGTCAGCGCGCCCTCGGCGCGGCGCAGGTCGACCTCCTGGAACGCGAGCCAGTCGAGGATCGCCGGCAGTCGGCCGGTCACCGCCTGCTCGTGCTGCTCGGCCCGCGCGTCGGCCGCCCAGTCCCCGTCCTCCAGCACCTCGCGCACGGAGAGCCGGCAGCCGTGGGCGGTGGGGGTCAGGTCGCAGGCCAGCCGGGTGGACCGGCCGGCTTCCCGGCACCGCACCACCAGCCGCTGTGGCGGGCGCAGCTCGACCACCTCCACCTCGGTGTCGGCGTCGTAGCCGGGCAGGGCCGCGGTCGCCAGCACCCAGTGATCGTCCCGTGGTGTGCAGTCGACGAACCACTTGACCAGCAGCGGCCGCTCGGTCAGCCCGCGCCAGGCGCGGGCGGGGGGATGGAACAGGTCGACCTCGGTGACGATCTCGATCACGCGGAGACTCTAGGGCCTCTCAGGCCGCCGGGGTGGCGTGGGTGAGGACGGCGCGCAGCACGTCGCGCAGCGGCAGGTCGGGTTGCTCGGCCCACTGCTGGGCGGCGACGCGCAGGGCGGCCAGGAACGTGGCGGCCACGACGCGGGCCCGCAACGGCACGTCGGGGCCGGTGAGTCGGCGGGTGATCTCCACGGCCAGTTCCCGCTCGATCGCCGCGTACGCCCCGACCTGGTGGGCCACCAGGCTCGGGTGGCCCTGCAACCGCCGGCGCCGGCTCAGCCAGGGCTCGGCCGGATCGTCGTCCTCGTCGGCCTGGGCCAGTGCGGCGGTGGTCAGCGCGGTCCAGGCCGGGCGGTCGACGGGCTGCTCCGCCATCAGCTCCAGCAGCCGGCGCAGCCGCAGCGTGTCGCCGTGGAAGAGCGCCTCCTCCTTGCCGGAGAAATAGTTGGAGAACGTGCGCCGGGACACGTTGACCGCGTCGGCGATGGCCTCCACGGTGACCCGGTCGGGGCCGTGCTCGGCGGCCAGGCGCAGGGCCGCCTCGTGCAGCGCCAGGCGGGTGGCCGCCTTCTTGCGCTCCCGCAGGCCGGTGCACTCGTCCATGCCGGCCAGCGTACGTGATCCTTTTCTCAATGGGCAAAGTTGCCTACTGGGCAAGTTCTGTTGATGATTGCTTGAGGCAACCAAGCGGCCACCCCCATCCGACAACCCTGGAGGACGCGCGATGAGCGCAACCACCGCGACGGCCGAGGCCGCGCCCATGAGCCGGCGGCAGACCCTGGAGGCCCTCAGCGGCCTCCTGCTCGTGCTGTTCGTGGCCCTGCTGAGCAGCACCGTGGTCTCGACCGCCCTGCCGAAGATCATCGGGGCCCTCGACGGCTCGCAGACGCAGTACACCTGGGTGGTCACCGCCACTCTGCTCACGGCCACCGCGACCACCCCGATCTGGGGCAAGCTCGCCGACCTGTTCAACAAGAAGCTGCTGATCCAGATCGCGATCGTGATCTTCCTGGTCGGCTCCGTGGCGGCCGGCTTCTCGCAGGACGCCGGCCAGCTCATCGCCGCCCGGGCGTTCCAGGGCATCGGCGTCGGTGGCCTCCAGGCGCTGGTGCAGGTCGCCATCGCGGCGATGATCCCGCCCCGGGAGCGGGGCCGGTACAACGGCTACCTGGGCGGCGTCATGGCGCTCGCCACGGTCGGCGGGCCGCTGCTCGGCGGCCTCATCGTGGACACGTCCTGGCTCGGCTGGCGGTGGTGCTTCTTCGTCGGCGTACCGGTCGCGGCCGTCGCGCTGTTCCTGCTCCAGATCACGCTGAACCTGCCCACCGTGCGGCGGGCGAACGTCAAGATCGACTACCTGGGCGCCGCCCTGATCGCCGCCGGGGTCAGCGTGCTGCTGATCTGGATCTCGTTCGTCGACAGCTCGTTCGCCTGGCTCTCCTGGCAGACCGCCGCCATGGTCGGCGGCGCGGTGCTGCTGCTCGCGCTGGCCGTGTGGGTCGAGTCGCGGGCCGCCGAGCCGGTGGTGCCCTTGCACATCGTCCGCCAGCGCACCACCGCCCTGGCCATCCTGGGCAGCCTCGCGGTCGGCATGGCGATGTTCGGCGGCGCGGTCTTCCTCGGCCAGTACTTCCAGATCGGCCGCGGCTACAGCCCCACCGAGGCCGGCCTGCTCACCATCCCGATGATGGCCGGCGTGCTGATCTCCTCGATCGTGGCCGGTCGGATGATCACCGCGAGCGGAAAGATCAAGCCGTACATCGTGTTCGGATCGATCGTGCTGGTCGCCGGCTTCCTCCTGCTCGGCACCATCGACCACGAGACCTCGCTGGTCGTGGTCGGCGCGGCCATGTTCGCCGTCGGCGTCGGCGTCGGCATGACCATGCAGAACCTGGTGCTCGCGGTGCAGAACACCGTCTCGCTCGCCGACATCGGCGCGGCCAGCGCCAGCGTGGCCTTCTTCCGCTCGCTCGGCGGCACCATCGGCGTGTCCGTGCTCGGCGCGGTGCTGGCCCGGCGGGTCACCGACCGGATCACCCACGACTTCGCCGCGGCCGGCATCCCCGCCTCCGGCGGCGGTGGTGGCAGCGTCCTGAACCTCGACGCGCTGCCCGAGCCGGTACGGCAGATCGTCCGGGCCGCGTACGGGGATGCCACCGGGCACATCTTCCTGATTTCCGCGGGGATCGCGGTGGTCGGTATCGTAGCGGCGCTGTTGCTGCGTCCGGTTACCCTTCGCTCCAGCCTCGATCTGCCGGACACCGGCCGATCGGTGGCGGTGGGTGCCGACGCGGTCGACGGGGCGCCCGCGTTCGACGGGGTGGGCGTCGACCCGGTCGGCCGGNCCCCGCCGCTGAGCCCGTACCCCAGGGCCGTCGCCGACCTCGGCGGCGGCCCTGGTCCGTGCCGGTCGGCGGGCGGACCAGGCGAAGGAGGATGGGTGGATCCCAGGCAGGGCGCGTCCACGCGGGGCGGCGCGCTGCGCCGGGCGATCCGTGAACTGGCGCTGGTCGCGGTGCTCTTCCTCGCCTACAAGGCGGGTCGGCAGATGGTCGCCGGGCGGGCCGGCACCGCGCTGGCCAACGGCGAGCGGATCTGGTGGCTGGAGCGGATGCTGCACCTGCCCGACGAGGCCCTCGTGCAGGCGCCGCTGCTGCTGCACGACCTGCCGGTACGGATGGCCAACTGCTACTACGCGTACGTGCACTTCCCGGCCACCGTGCTCTGCCTGGTCTGGCTCTACCTGCGCCGGCCGGCGCACTACCTGCGGTTACGGCGGGCCCTCGCGGTGCTGACCGCGGCGGCGTTCGTGCTGCACGTCTGGATCCCGCTCGCGCCACCGCGGCTGACCGCGCTCACCCACATGGTGGACACCGGCCGCCAGTACGGCCCGACCGTCTACGGCCCGCCCGAGTCCGACCAGCTCAGCAACCAGTACGCCGCGATGCCCTCGCTGCACGTGGGCTGGGCGTTGGCGGTCGCGGTGGCGCTGATGGCGGTCACCGCCGGCTGGCGGCGCTGGCTCTGGCTGGCCCACCCGCTGATCACCGCGCTGGTGGTGGTCGCCACCGGTAACCACTACTGGCTCGACGGGGTGGTCGCGGCGCTGCTGCTCGGGCTGATCCTGGCGGTGCTGCCCCGGCCCGCCGTACCGTCCGGGTCGGCGACGTCGTCGACGGCGGAACCGCCGCGCCCACATGTGGTGCCGGCGCCACGCCGTGGCGGCCGCCGCCGGGACCCGAAGGTCCCGGCGACGGCCGAGGTGCGGCTACGGCCACCCGGGCGCGGCTGACCCACGGCTCAGCGCAGGGCGCAGACCGTGCCGTTGAGCCGGAACGCGCCCGGCGGGACGTTCGGCCCGCTGTACGCGCCGACGAAGCCGACGCTGGTGCTCCCGCCGTCGGCGGCGAGCCGGCGGTTGTCGGCGGTGGGGGTCACCTTGACCGCCGTGCCCTCCTGCGTCCAGGTGGCGTTCCACCCGCTGCTCACCTGCTGCCAGCCGGTGGGCCAGGTCCAGGTGAGCGTCCAACCGTCCACCGTCTTCGGGCCGGTGTTGACCACCTCGACGGTGGCGACGTAGCCGTTGCCCCAGTCGGTGTCGGTGTGGAAGCGGACCGCGCAGGTGCTGGCGGCCGGGCTGCCGGTGGCGAACGTCGACGGTGGCGACGACCAGGAGACCCGGCCCGCGGTGTCCCGGGCGACCACGTTGACCGTGTAACGGGTCCCCGGTTCGAGGTTGCGCACCGTGAACGACGTGCCGGCGGTCTCGCCGAGCTGCTCGCTGACCGCGCCGAACTGCCGGTACACCTCGTACTTGGCGATCGGCGCGGCACCCGGCGTGGCCGCCGGCCAGGAGATGGTCGCCGCGCGGTCGGTCACCGCGCTCGCGGTCGGCCGCCCCGGCGCGGTCGGCCGCCCGGCGGAGCTGCCGGCCGGTCGCAGCACGAGCGTGGTCAGGGAGTACGGCGGCAGCGTGCGGGTGGTCGCGCTGCCGGAGCGGCTGGTGCTCACGGCGGTCGCGCCGTTGGTCAGCGTGTGTACGGTCGGCGCCTCGTCCGCCGGGGTGAAGCCGGCGTAGTCGACCGCCACCGGGTACGCGGTGTCCGGGTCCTTGTTGAGCAGCAGGAGCGCGAGGCTGCCGTCAGGCCGGCGCGCGGCGTGCGCGGCGACCAGGGGTTGGCTGGTGCCGGCGCGGACGAGCTGGTCCCCGGGCCGGGCGAACAGGTTCATCATGGACAACGCGTGGTACGGCGCGAACGGCGTGTTGAACGCCGGCTCGCAGACCTTGCCGTCGCTGGTGCAGCCGCCGCTGGAGAGCAGCCCGAAGTCGCCGTAGTCGGTCTGCCCGGCGACCTCGGAGACGGTGCCGATGCCGTTGTGCACGTTCCACCACTGCACGGTGAAGACACCCTGTTCCAGCAGGCCGCTGTAGGCGTCGGCGAGGAACAGCGCGCCGGGCTGGGTGGTGCGGCCGGCGTCGACGTTCAACTCGGTGAGGCTGATGCCGATCCGGTCGGAGTCCGGGCCGGCGTAGCGGGCGATCTGCTGGCGCAGCAGCCAGGCGGCGTCGGGCAGGTGGTTGGTGCGGGTCAGCGACTCGGCGGCGGTGCCGCCCGGGTACCAGTGCACGTCCACGAAGTCGATCTTCGGGCCGGCGATCGAGAGCACGGTCTGGTTCCACGGGCCCGGGTCGCCGCCGGCGGTCAGGCCGTCGGGCCAGTTGCCGGGCATGGTCAGCACCGCGCCGACCTTGATGCTCGGGTCGACCGCCTTCATCGCGTCGGCGTACTCGACGACCAGTTTGGCGTACTGGGTGGCGCTCTTGTCCGGGTGGTCGTCGGCCTCCCAGGCCGACCCGTAGAGGCCGTTGCCGTAGTTCTCGTTGCCGACCGTCCACCACTTCGCGCCGTAGCCCTTGGTGACGTTGGCGTACCGCACCCAGTCGGCCGCCTCGGCCGGCGTGCCGGTGCCGTAGTTCGCGATGATCATCGGCTGGGCGCCGACCCGGCGGGCCCCGGCCATGAACGTGTCGAAGTCGGTGTCCGGCGCGACGTAGCCGCCCGGCGCGGTGTGCGTCTTCCAGTGGTAGATGTCGGCGTACGAGCCGCCGGGGTAGCGCAGCATCTTCACGCCGGCCGCCTTCAGCAGGTCCGACGTCTCGGTGCTGCCGAGCTTCGCGTCCCAGATGGCGTGGTTGACGCCGAGCGCGGTGTCCGGCACGGTGGCCAGTCCGGCGCGGGCGTTGACGGTCACCGCGACCGGGTCGGCGGCGGCGCCGGCGACGGGCGCGTCGAGCGTGGTGAGCGCCGTGGTGACGAGCAGCAGGCTCGCCGCGTACGCGGTCCAGCGGCGTACGCGCGGCAGGGATCTCCTCATGCGGGGTGTCCTTCGTGGGGGGTGTGACGGCGGGTTGCTGCCCGGTGGTGTGGTGCCGTCCTCCCGGGTGCCTGCCGGCGCCCGGGTGCCCAGGAACGACGATCGGCTCCGCGCGTTGAGCCATCGACGTACCAGAGTTCCACGGCGCGTGGCGGGCGCTCAAGGCACCAGGGCTTAATTTATAGACAGGAGTCTTTACTGTTAACAAGGTTTAATTTATGTTCGTGACACCTTCCGAACCCCCCGAAGGAGTTGTCACATGCGCCGAACAATCACCCTCCCGCTGCTCACCACCGGTGCCGTGACCGCGACGCTGGCACTCGCCGCGCCCGCGCAGGCCCACGGCTACGTCTCCTCGCCGCCGAGTCGGCAGGCGCTCTGCGCGCAGAACCGGGTGCCCGACTGCGGCCAGATCAGGTACGAGCCGCAGAGCGTCGAAGGCCCCAAGGGCCTGAAGAGCTGCCACGCCGGCATCGCCCAGTTCGCGGTCCTCAACGACGACAGCCGCAACTGGCCGGCCACCTCGGTCGGCAGCACGGTCACCTTCACCTGGATCAACACCGCCCGGCACGCCACCGCCAACTGGGAGTACTGGATCGGCAACACCCGGGTCGCGGTCGTCGACGGCGGCGGCCGCCAGCCCGACGCCACCGTGTCGCACGCGGTCAACCTGGGCGGCTTCTCCGGCCGGCAGAAGCTGCTCGCGGTTTGGAACATCTCGGACACCGCCAACGCGTTCTACTCCTGCGTCGACCTCCAGATCGGCGGCGGCGGCAACCCGACCCCCTCACCCACCCGCACCGCCACGCCGACACCCACCCCCACGCCGACCCGCACCGCCACGCCCACACCCACCCCGCCCACCTCGCCGGCCCCCGGCGGCACCTGGACCGTCGGGCGGGCGTACCAGGTCGGTGACACGGTGACCTACGCCGGCAGCAGCTACCGCTGCCGTCAGGCGCACACCGCGCTCGCCGGCTGGGAGCCGCCGAACGTACCGGCGNGCCGGCCGCCACTCGGGGCGGCCGGCCGGTGCGGCCCCCGTCGCGATCCCTTCCGCCCGCCCGCACCCGAGGCCGTTCCCGAATTCGGAGGGACCCCATGCGCCGTCCGCTCGCCGTGGTGCTGTCCGCGCTGCTCGCCGCCGTGGCGTTCGCCACCGCCGGCTGCGGCGGCGAACCGGCGTCGCCCGTGGCGTCGCGCCCCACGCCGGCCGTCGACGGCGCGACCAGCGGCATCGACGCGCTCTTCCTGGCCATGATGGTGGCCCACACCGAGCAGACGCTGGAGATCGCCGGCGTCGGCCTCGACCGGGGCGCCGACCCCGAGGTGCGGACGCTGGTCGCGGCGATCCGCGCCACCGAAACCGACGAGCTGGCCGACATGCGGGCATGGTTGCGCGAGGCCGGCCCCTCGGCCGCGGCCGCCGCCGCGCGGCACGACCACTCCGGTCACAGCGACGCCGCCGCCGGACTGGCCCGGCTGCGCGCCGCCCCGGCCGCCGACGCCGACCGGGTCCTGCTCGACGTGCTCACCCGCCACCAGCGCACCGCCGCCGCCCTGGCCCGCGCCCAGGTCACCGCCGGCACCAGCGATCGGGTACGCGACCTCGCCGCCCGCATCGACCGCTCCCGTACCGCCGAGGTGGCCCTGATGGCGAAGCTCGGCGCGAAGGGACGGCTGGCGGGCGCGACACCGGTTCGGGGAAGTGGTGGCATCCCGCGCGCCTGATGCCACCACTTCGGCGGACTGGCCTGGGTCGTCGATCCGGCCGCGCGCCGAGCGCGCCTTGCCGGACCGCCGCCCGGACTCCGCCTCGGCTCGACCGCCCCCACGAAACAGGCCCTGGCCCGAACAGGGGACGAGGCCGGGCCGGCCCGGGTCATGACGTGCGTCACGGTGGCTCGGGCACGTTGCCGACCGGGGCGACGTCGCTGCGGCCGGGGAAATCCGGGGCGCATCAGGGGTTTCCGTTCGGTTTGCTCCCGGTGGCGGGGCCACGACGGCCCCCGGTGAATTGGCACGGCGCCCGGGTCGGCGTGTCCGGTCGTTCTGCGCACCGGAAAAGCGGCCGCGAGATGTCGTAGCCCGAGACTAGGCTTTCGCCGGACGTCGTCCCGCCGCACGTCCGATCGCGCGCCGAGCGGTGCGCGCCGCCACCACCACCGGACCGACCCGTAACCAGGAGACTGTCTGTGACCCAGCAACCCGTCGCGACATCGAACAAACTCGACGCCGCGGTGCTCAAGGTGGCCGGCGTCGTCGTGCTCGGCGCGATCATGTCGATCCTCGACGTCACCGTCGTCAGCGTGGCGATCCCGACGTTCCAGAGCGAGTTCGACGCGTCCTACGCCCGCGTGGCGTGGACCATGACCGGCTACACGCTCGCCCTGGCCACGGTGATCCCGCTCAGCGGCTGGGCCGCGGACCGGTTCGGCACCAAACGCCTCTACATGGTGGCGTTGGCGCTGTTCACCATCGGCTCGGGGCTCTGCGCCACCGCCGACTCGATCGGTCAGTTGATCGGCTGGCGGGTGGTCCAGGGCCTCGGCGGCGGCATGCTCATGCCGCTGGGCATGACGATCATGACCCGGGCCGCCGGCCCGCACCGCATCGGCCGGCTGATGGCCGTGCTCGGCATCCCGATCCTGCTCGGTCCGATCGGCGGCCCGATCCTCGGCGGCTGGCTGATCGACACCGCGAGCTGGCACTGGATCTTCCTGATCAACCTGCCGATCGGCGTGGTCGCGCTGATCTACGCCCAGCTCGCGCTCCCCAAGGACGCCCCGGAGCCGTCGGCCTCGTTCGACTTCCTCGGCATGCTGATGCTCTCGCCGGGCCTGGCGTTGTTCCTCTACGGCGTGTCCTCGTTGCCCGAGACCGGCACGGTCACCGCCTCCGAGGTCTGGCTGCCCATGCTGGTCGGCGCCGTGCTGGTGGTGGCGTTCGTCCGCTACTCGTTCCGGCCCCGGCACCCGCTGCTCGACCTGCGGTTGTTCCGCAACCGCAACCTCACCGTGGCGGCGATGGCCATGTCCGTGTTCATCATCGCGTTCCTGGGGGCGGGGCTGCTGTTCCCGAGCTACTTCCTCCAGATCCGGGGCGAGTCGACGCTGACCGCCGGCCTGCTGATCGCGCCGCAGGGCATCGGCGCGATGCTGACCATGCCGATCGCCGGCATCCTCGCCGACCGGGTNCCTTCACGCAACTCGGCACCGACACGTCCTACCTGCTGCTCTGCGGCTCGCTGTTCGTGATGGGCCTCGGCATGGGCGGCACCATGATGCCGCTCATGACCTCGGCGTTGAAGACGCTGCACGCCGCGGAGGTGGCCCGCGGGTCGACGCTGCTCAACATCCTCCAGCAGATCGGCGGATCGGTCGGCGCCGCGCTGATGTCGGTGATCCTCACCAGCCGGCTGAACGGCTCGCCGGCGATCCCCGGCGTGACCGACCCGGGCACCGGCGCCCCGGTCACCGAGGCCCAGCTCGCCATCGCCGCGCAGCAGCAGCCCGAGCTGGCCCAGCAGTTCCCGGTGCCGCCGTCGTTGATCGAGCGCGGGCTCGACTTCGCGGCCGACTCCTTCGCGACCACCTTCTGGGTCGCCTTCGCCCTGGTGCTGGTCACCTTCGTCCCGGCGCTCTTCCTGCCGCGCCGGCGGGAGCCGTCGCACCTGCTCGACGACGAGGCGGGGGAGCAGCGGCAGCCGGTTCCGGTGCCGATCCACTGATCCACCGGTCCGAGACCGGAGCTCTCGGGGCCGGGCNGGGGGAGCCGCGTCCGGACGCGGCCCGGTATCCACCACCGGCGGGCCGGGCAGGGCCTAGGCTCGACGGGGAAGCGGGGCGAAGCGGGGGAAAGGCGGGCGGGGTGGACGCGGACGGCGGGGCACGGTCGGCGCGGCGGCGCAACCGTCTGCTGCTGGCGGGCCTGCTGGCCGTGGTCGGGCTGATCCTGCTGCTGCTCGGTCTCACCGTCGCCACCGGCACGGTCGCGGGCGTCGAGGTGGTGCTCGCGCTGCTGCTCTTGATCGCCAGTTACGCGATCCAGCGGGTGGCCCGCCGGGAGGTCGTCTACCGCGACGAGGAGCGGCGGTGACCGGCGCGGCGACCCGACCCGGCTAGGCTGGCCGGCGTGGATCAGGAAGACCGGATCGCGCTGTTCCTCGACTACGAGAACCTGGCGCTGGGCGTGCGGGACCACCATGGCGGCAGGGCGTTCGACCTCCGCCCGATCGCCGACGCGCTGGCCGAGCGCGGGCGGGTGGTGGTGCGTCGGGCGTACGCGGACTGGTCGTACTTCGACGAGGACCGGCGGATGCTCACCCGCTCGCACGTCGAGCTGATCGAGATACCGCAGCGGATGGGCGCCTCCCGCAAGAACGCGGCCGACATCAAGATGGCCGTGGACGCGGTCGAGTTGGCCTTCGAACGCGGCTACATCTCGACGTTCGTGATCTGCACCGGGGACAGCGACTTCACCCCGCTCGTGCACAAGCTGCGCGAACTCAACAAGCGGGTGATCGGCGTCGGCGTGGAGAAGTCCACCTCGGCGCTGCTGCCGCCGGCCTGCGACGAGTTCCTCTACTACGACCGCCTCGAAGGCGTGGACGTGCCGCCGCCCGCCGCGCGCCGGACCCGTCCGGCTCGACCGTCCGGGCCCTCCCCGGCCGGGCCGGCGCCCGAACCGGTGGTGGAGACCGCGCCGGCCGAGGAGGAGCCGCCACGGGACGTCGACACGCTCGCCGTGCTGCTGGTGCAGACCGTGGCCGGCATGCAGGGCAGTTCCAGCGGTGAGGTGACCGCCTCCGGCCTGAAGCGGGCCCTGCTGCGCAAGGATCCCACGTTCAGCGAGTCCGACTACGGCTTCCGCACCTTCGGGGAGCTGCTGCGGCACCTGGCCGGGACCAACGTGGTCGAGCTGGCCGCCGGCCCGGCCAAGGGTGACCCGGAGGTGTCGCTGCCCGAGCGCGGTGACCGGGAGGTCGCGTTCGGGCTGCTCCGCTCCGTGGTGGTGGACCTCGCCGGTGAGGGCGGCGCGGTGGCGCTCTCCGGCCTGAAGGACCAGCTCCGGCGCGCCCGGCCGGACTTCAGCGAGAAGAAGCTCGGCTACCGCAGCTTCCTCCAGTTCTGCAAGGCGGCGGCGACCGACGGGGCCGTGGAGCTGCGCTGGAGCCCGGACGACGGCGACTACCTGCTCACCCCGCACACCCCCTGACCGTCGCCCGACCCGGCGTCCCCCGGGAACTTTTTCCGCCTGTCGGCCGACCAACCGTCGGGTGACAGGAAGGGACACCAGGGATGAATCGAGCGAGGCCCGCACCCGTACCGCCCGGTGTGACCGGGTCGGGCCGGCGGGCCGGCCGCGGATGAGGCCGGCCGCCGACGACGAGCAGGTGACCCGGTGGGCGCACCGGGCCGGTCGGGGCGACCAGCAGGCCGCCGCCGAGTTCGTCCGGGCCCTCCAGGGGCCGGTGTGGCGGTTCCTCGCCCACCTGGCCGGGCCCGCGGAGGCCGACGACCTCGCCCAGGAGACGTTCCTGCGGGCGCTGCGCAACCTGCCCGGCTTCGCCGGCCGGTCCTCGGCCCGTACCTGGATCTTCACCATCGCCCGCCGGGTCGCCGTGGACCACGTGCGGGCCGTGACCGCACGCCCCCGGGTGGCGGCGCTGCCGGACTGGCAGGCCGCCGCCGAGGCGGCCGGCGCGGTGACCGCCGGCGGGGACGACGGCGTCGCGTTGCGGGGGCTCATCGCCGGGCTCGCCCCCGACCGGCGGGAGGCGTTCGTCGCCACGCAGGTGCTGGGCCTGTCCTACGCCGAGGCGGCCGAGGTGTGCGGCTGCCCGGTCGGCACCATCCGGTCCCGGGTGGCCCGCGCCCGCGAGGACCTGGTCGCCGCCTGGACCGGCGACATCCGGGACCGGCGGGCCCGCTGAGCGCTCGCGCCGTCAGGCGGCGCGGCGGTCGCGGGCCTGCGCGGTGTACGGGCCGGGCGGCACCAGCCGCAACGGCGCCGGGGCGGCCGGCTCCTCGGTGCGCAGCGCCCAGCGCGAGCCGACCGACCGGCCCCGCCCCGGCGGGGTGTCCCCGGGACGCCAGCCGGGACGGGACAGCACCAGCATCACCGCCCAGCCGACCAGCAGGAAGCCGTGGCTGACCAGCCGGGTCATCGCCACCTGCCCGGTGATCAGGTCGTTCACCGACAGCAGCACCAGCGTGGCGACGAACGCGCTGAGCATCGGCAGCAGGCCGGACGGGGTGGAACGCCGCAACGCCACGTAGAGGAACCCGGCGCCGACGGCCACGTTCCACGCCGCCGACTCGTGCCACAGGTGCTGGCCGGAGGTGTGCGCGTGCGCGACCACCGCCTCCCGGCCGATCTGCGCCAGGCCCAGCACCACCTGCACCGCGCCGAGCAGCCCGAGCGCCGCCCGCAGCGCGAGCGCCACCCGCCGGCGGCGGCTCGGCCGGGGCGGCGGCGCCGCGGCCAGCACCGCGTCGACCAGGTCGGGCACCTGCGGGGCGAGGTGGGTACGCGCCCGGCGGGTGACCGCCGCGGCCGAGTCGAACCAGCCCCGGCAGCCGACGCAGCCGCTCAGGTGCGCCTCGGCCGCCGCGCTCTCCGACCGGGACGCCTCGCCGTCCAGCTGTGCCGACAGGATCTCCCGCCACTGCTCACACGCCATGTAGAGATAGTCGTCCGACCCGGCCGCCTGGTTCCCGGCGGGGTGCCTGATCAGGCCGGCGGCCCGCCGGCGCGCTCCGCCCAGGCGCGCAGCGCGTCCCGGTCGCCGGCCCCGTCCAGGTTCAGCGCCGCCTCGATCAGGGCCAGGTGGGTGAACGCCTGCGGATGGTTGCCCAGGGCGGTGCCGTCCGGGGCCCGTTGCTCCGGGTGCAGGCCGAGCGGCCCGGCCCGGCCGGCCAGCCGGTCGAAGACCTCCCGTGCCTCGGCCTGCCGGCCGCCCAGCGCCAGCGCGGACACCAGCTCGAAGGAGCAGAGCAGGAACGCGCCCTCGATGCCGGGCAGCCCGTCGTCGAGCCGGTAGCGCCGGATCAGGTCGGGCGCCACGGCGAGGTCCGCGCGGATCCGGTCGACCGTGGCCACCACCCGGGGATCGTCGCCGGGCAGGAACCCGACCAGCGGCATCCGCAGCAGCGAGGCGTCCAGCTCGGTCGAGTCGTACGCCAGGACGAAGCTGCCCACCCGGTCGTCGTACCCGCGCTGGAGCACCTCGGCGTGCAGCGCGTCGCGTTCCCGGCGCCACCGGTCCACCGGCGCCGCCCGGTCGGCGAGCAGGTCGGCGAGGCGGATGCCCCGGTCGAGGCAGACCCAGGTCATCACCTTCGAGTTGACGTAGTGCCGGCGCGGGCCGCGGATCTCCCACACGCCGTGGTCCGGCTCCCGCCACCGCCGCGCCATCACCTCGACGTGCCGGCGCAGCAACTCCCACTGCGGGCCGGTCAGCTCGCCGGTGAGCTGCTGGTACGCCAGCGCCGCGTCCAGCACATGCCCGTACGTGTCGAACTGCGTCTGGTCGGCCGCCGCGTTGCCGACCCGCACCGGGGTCGAGCCGGCGTACCCGGACAGGTGCGGCAGCTCGCGTTCTGCGGGCGCGTGGCCGTGGATGCCGACCAGCGGGGCGAGCGGCTCGTGCCGGGCGCAGATGCCGAGCAGGAAACGCAGGTACCGCCGGCCCTCCTCGGCGTGCCCGAGGCGGAAGAGCGCC
The DNA here is from genome assembly GCF_002140155.1 of Micromonospora sp. NBS 11-29. GTDB lineage: Bacteria > Actinomycetota > Actinomycetes > Mycobacteriales > Micromonosporaceae > Micromonospora. Next base: position 44,396 of record NZ_NAPR01000009.1, on the reverse strand, counting down.
AGCAGCAGCAGCGCCGCGTCCCGGTGCCAGGTGTAGCGGTAGTCCCAGTTGCGCACCCCGCCGATCTCCTCCGGCAGCGACGTGGTCGGTGCGGCCAGCAACGCGCCGGTCTCGTCGTACGACAGGCCGCGCAGCACCAGCGCGCTGCGCCGCACCGCGTCGGCGGCGAACCCGGCGTAATCGCCGCGCCCCGACCACTCCTGCCAGGTGGCGCACGTCCGGTCCCGCAGCGCGTCCGCGTCGGCCAGGGCGGGCACCGGGTCGGCGTACCCGAGGAGCAGCGTCGCGGCCTGCCCGGCGCGCAGCTCCGCCTCGGCGACCAGGGTCCCGTCGGTGGCGGTGACCGGCAGGTCGGTGCGCACCCGCAGCGGCGTGCCCACCGCCTGCCAGTCGGGCCCGTCCCGCCGCCAGCGCACCGGACGCGCGCCGTACCCGGGTCGGGGCGTCAGCTCGGCGCGGACCCGCAGCACGCCGGCGGTGACGCGGAGCCGGCGCACGAGCGCCTGCTCGGCGTGGATCGGCCGGTCGGCCGAGCCGGGCCGGACCGCGAGCAGGTCCTCGCCGGTCGCCGCGCCGCCCGGACCCGCCCAGACGTTCTCCAACACCAGCGTGCCCGGCAGGTAGCGACGTCGGGGCGGCGGGCAGCCCGCGGCGACGAACGTGAGCCGGCCGCCCACGACCCGGTCCAGCAGCCGGGCCGCCACCGCGTCGCCGGCCGCATCCGGTACGCAGAGCCACTCGACCGCCCCGTCCGGTGCGACCAGCGCGGTGGTGTGCGTGTCGGACAGGAACGCGTACGCGTCGATCGGCGGGAACTCGGGCACCCGGGTGACTACCCCCGGCGGGCGCGGGTAAGCGGTCGCCGCGATGACGCGAGCCTTCGTGAACTGGTCCGGCAGCCTCTCCTTCACCCCGGCGGAATGGGACGAACCAGCCGACGAGGACGAGGTGCGGGCGCTGGTGCGCCGGGCCCGGGACGCGGGCACCACGATCCGGCCGGTCGGCTCGGGGCACTCGTCCAGCCCGCTGGTGCGTACCGACGGGATCCTGCTCGGCCTGGACCGGCTGGCCGGGGTGATCTCCGACGACGGACGGCTCGCCACCGCCTGGGCCGGCACCAAGCTCCAGGCGCTCGGCGAAGGGCTGTACGACGCCGGCCTGGCCATGGACAACCTGGGCGACGTCGACTACCAGTCGATCGCCGGGGCGACCGCCACCGGCACCCACGGCACCGGGCTCGGCTTCGGCAACCTGAGCACCCAGGTCACCGGCGTACGCCTGGTCACCGGCACCGGGGAGGCGCTGGACATCGACGCGGACCGTAACCCGGAGCTGCTGCCGGCGGCCCGGCTCTCCCTCGGCGCGCTCGGCGTGGTCACCCGGGTCACGCTCGACGTGCAACCCCGCTACGAGCTGCACCGGCGGTCGTGGTGCGCGCACCTGGACTGGACGTTGGACCACCTCGCCGAACTTCAGCACACCAACCGCAACATGGACTTCTACTGGTACCCGCGCAGCGACCAGACGCAGATCCGGGTGATCAACCGGACCGACGAGGAACGCCACCGGCCCGGTTGGCCCGACCCGTCGGCCCCGGACGGCGAGCCCCGGCAGAGCCAGGTCGGGCCGACCCACCGCACCATCCCCCGACACCGGGAGCTGCGCTTCGAGGAGATCGAGTACATGCTGCCCTCGGAGGCGTTCCCGGCCTGCTTCGCCGAGGTGCGCCGCCGCATCCGGGCGCGGCACCGGCGGGTGGCCGGCTGGCGGGTGCTGGTGCGCACCATCGCCGCCGACGACATCTGGCTCAGCAACGCCTACGGCCGGCCCACCACCACCATCGCCTGCCTCCAGAACACCTCGCTGCCGTACGAGGAGTACTTCCGGGACATGGAAGCGGTCTTCCGGCACTACGGCGGCCGGCCGCACTGGGGCAAGAAACACTGGCTCGGCGCGCGGGAGCTGCGCCCGCTCTTTCCCCGCTGGGACGACTTCCAGGCGGTGCGACGCCGCCTCGACCCGGACGGGGTGTTCCTCGCCCCCGACCTGGCCCGGCTGCTGGAGGAGTCGTGACCGCGCCCATCGGCGCGCGGGTCTGGGTGGTGCCCGGCGGGCACGTGCCGTTCCCGGCGCACGGGCCGGAACCGGAGTTCACCGGCTTCGACCAGCTCTGCGTGCTCAACACCACCGACGACGACGCCGAGCTGACGTTGCACTTCTACTACGAGGACGCCGAGCCGGCCGGACCGTACCGGGTGCTGGTCGGCGCCCGCCGCGTCCGGCACGTCCGGGTCAACGACCTGATCGACCCGGAGGCGGTGCGGCTGGGTCGCGCGTACGGCTGCGTGCTGCGCTCGCCGGTGCCGGTGGTGGTGCAGTTCCTGCGCCAGGACACCCGGCTGCCCGGCGTGGTGGCGCTGACCGGCACCATGGCGTACCCCGGCTGAGGTTCCGACCGGGTGGCGTCGGGTACCCCGGCGCATGCGGAGTGTCAGCGACCGGGTACGCGCCGCCGGCCGGGCCAGCCGTCAGCGGGCGCGGACGTACTTCATCGTGGCCGTGCAGGCCGGCCTGGCCGCGGCGCTGGCCTGGCTGGTCGCCCGCGAGCTGCTCGGCAACCCCGAGCCGACGTTCGCGCCCGCCGCGGCGGTCGGTGTCATCGCCGCCTCCCTCGGTGGGCGCACCCGACGCACCGTGGAACTGGTGATCGGCGTGATCCTCGGCATCGTGGTCGGCGACGCGTTGCTCTACGTGCTGGGCACCGGGCCGTGGCAGACCGGCGTGATCGTCTTCCTGGCGGTCGCCGCCGCCGTGCTGGTGCGCGGCACCGGGGCGCTGGTCACCCAGGCCGGCGGTACGGCCGTGCTGGTCGCCACGCTCACCCCGGTCTCGCCGGACCTGGAACTGCCGCGGACCGTCAACGCCCTGGTCGGCGGCGGGATCGGCCTGCTGGTGGTGCTGGTGCTCGCGCCGCTCAACCCGCTGCGCACGGTCCGCCGGGCCGCCGACCCGGCGCTGGACACGTTCGCCCGCCAGATGACCGCCTCGGCGGAGGCGCTGGCCCGAGGCGACGTCCGCGTGGCCGACGCCGTGCTGGAGCGGATGCGCGCCGCCGAGACCGACCTGAGCCGGGTCAGCGAGGTGGTCGGCGCCGCCGCCGAGGTGGTGCGCTTCTCCCCGGTGCGTTGGCGGCAGCGGCGCGTGCTGGCCGCGTACCAGCGCGGCGCCGAGCACCTGGACCGGGCGTTCCGCAACAGCCGTTCGCTGGTCCGTCGGGTCGGCACCACGCTGCGCGACGACGAGCCGGTGCCGCCCGAGTTGCCGGCCGCGGTGGAGCGGTTCGGCTCCTCGGTCCGGCTGCTGCACCGGGAGTTCCTGGCCGCCCGGGAACCGGTCGAGGCCCGGGACCGGGTGCTCCAGGCGGTCCGGTACGCCGGGGCGGCGTACCGGAAGGACCTCGGCTTCTCCGGTGCCATCGTGGTGTCCCAGCTACGGACCGCCGCCAACGACGTGCTGCGCGCCACCGGCGTACCGCCGGACGAGGCCCGCCGCCTGGTCCGTCGTGCCGCCGAGGCCCGGTGACCCGCCTCGCGCGTCCGTATGGGGAGCCGACGAACGATGAGTCCGCCGACGACGGCCGGTCCACCTTCTGACGGAGATCGCCACATCATCGGGAGTAGGGCATGGGCCTGATCCACATCGAACTTTTCGCCACCCTCGACCTCGTCGGGCAGTCGCCCGGCGGCCCCGAGGAGGACCCGGTCGGCTTCCCCTTCGGTGGCTGGCAGGCGCCCCTGCTGGACGAGGTATCCGGGGCGCAGGTGCTGGCCGCCTACGAGGGCACGGACGCGCTCCTGCTCGGCCGGCGGACGTACGACATCTTCGCCGCCTACTGGCCGCACCAGGAGGGCGGCCAGGACAACACGATCGCCACCCTGTTCAACCGCATCCCGAAGTACGTCGCCTCGCGCGGCCGGCCCGACCTGTCGTGGGCCGGGTCGAGCCAGCTCGGCCCCGACCTGGCCGGCGCGGTGCGCGAGATCCGCGACCGGCACCGGCACGTCAAGGTGGTCGGCAGCCTCAACCTGGTGCAGACCCTCCTACGGGAGAAGCTCTTCGACCGGCTCGACCTCTGGGTGCACCCGATCGTGCTGGGCGTCGGCAAGAAGGTGTTCGACGGGGGAGCGGTGCCCACCAACGTCACCCTCCTCGAACCGCCGGTGGCCAACCCGAAGGGCACCGTCTACCTGCGCTACGGGCTCGCCGACGGCACCCCCGGCACGGGGGACATGAGCGCACCCGACCGGGGCGTCGGCCGCGCCGGCTGACACCGGCTGACACGGGCCTGTCGCCGCCGTGAGCCGGTCGGTAGGGTCGTCGGCGTGGACGTCGACGACACTGCCGCCCGGCTCGGGGTGCCCGTCGAGGAGGTCGAGCGGGTGCGGCGGCTCGCCGGTGACCGGCCGTCGGCGCCGCTGCCCGCCCGGGCCGACGCGCCCGCGCTGCTCGACCGGCTCGCGGTCCGCCCGGACGACGCCGCCGAGATCATGGCCGGCTGGCCGGACCCCGACTCACCGTTGTGGACGCCGGAGCTGCGCTGGCTGCTCGACCGCTCGATCGCCCTCGTCCGCGCCGACCTCGGCGGCCACGACTGGCTGCCACCCGGCCCGGCGCTGCCGCGCGATCGGGGCCCCGCCTGGCGGCACCTCTACGTGTACGCGTACCTCGCCCTGGTCGAGGTGGTCACGGCGTACCACCGCGACCACGGCATCGCCGGGGTCGTGTCCTGGGCGACCCTCGCGGACCTGGGCCGCAACCTCGCCGTCGACCGGCGGATGCGCCGCGAGGGCTGGCCGGTCATGCAGAGCTGGCTGACGTTGCACGCCCGGGGCGGCCTCTACGAACTGGGCCGGCTGCAACACCAGCGCGGCGACACCATCGGCCTGCACATCCCCGAGTCGGGTCCGCTGACCCCGGAGGCGGTCGACGCGTCCCTCGACGCGGCCCGCGCGTTCTTCCCGCGCCACTTCCCCGACGAGCGCCACACCCGGTTCTCCTGCGGCTCCTGGCTGCTCGACCCGCAACTGCGGGAGTACCTGCCGGAGGAGTCCAACATCGTGCGGTTCCAGCGGCGGTTCACGCTGGACCCCTACGAGGAGCCGGAGGGGATCGACGCCGACGTCGAGGTACGGCGGTTCGTCTTCCGCGACCTGAGCACGCCGCTGGACGCGTTGCCGCGCCAGACCGTGCTCCAGCGCGCGGTCGTCGACCATTTGGCCGCCGGCCGGCACTGGCGCTGGCACCGCGGCTGCTTCCCGATCTAGCTACGGCGGCGTGCGGCGGGACCGGTCGGCGTCGGCATCTCCGGTCTGTCCGGCCCGCTGTCACTGGCGCGGAAGGCGTGCGGGAGATCTTGGTACGGATTGGCCCTCATGGGGGCCGGAATCTACCAAGATTCACGTCGATCGCACGGACACCGCCCCGGAGTGGCGTCAGCGGCGGCGTAGCCAGTTCGGTGACGTGGCGGCATCGTCTCACCGGGAAGGCACCACTTCGGCGAACTGGTGTCGACTCGCCGCCAGGCGACCAGTTCCGGGCATCACCGGGGCGAAGGATATGACACAGAGGCATAATGATGCCTGAGAGTCATATCGGGTGAGCGTGAAGTGCTGTCCTGGCGCGTCGAGAGCCGTCGGGCCCCCGATCCTGGCATGGGTCCACCGTGGGCGATGAGCGGTCAGAGGCGGAAGAAGTCCAGGTAGGCGTCGATCTGGTGGGACAGCGTCGGCTCGCCGGGATGTGCGGCCAGCCCACGGGCGCGGGCCGCGCGCAGCAGGGGCGTCTCCGCCGGGGACATGATGATGTCCGCGACCACCGCCCACGCCGGCAGCTCCGCCACCGGGAACGGCGCCGGGTCGGCCGGGCGCAGCCCGACCGGGGTGGCGTTGACCGCGAGGTCGGCGTCGGCCAGGCGCGGCCGGGGCGCCGTGTGGACCCGACCGGGGTACGCGGCGGACAGGCGACCGCCCAGCGCGGCGAGCCGGATCGGGTCGGTGTCGGCCAGGTGCAGTGCGGCCACCCCGGCGTCGAGCAGGGCGACCACGATGGCGCTGCCCGCGCCGCCGGCCCCGACGAGGCAGACCCGCCGGTCGCGTGGGTCGTGCCCGGCCGCCACCAGCCCGCGGACGAAGCCGTCGCCGTCGAACGTGTCCGCCGACCAGGTGCCGTCCGGCTCGCGGCGCAGCGCGTTGACGCTGCCGGCCAGCCGGGCCCGGTCGGTGGCCCGGTCGGCCAGGTGCAGCAGCGCGGCCTTGTGCGGCACGGTCACCAGCATGCCGTCGAGGTTGGCCACCTGCCGCAGCCCGGCCACCACCTCCGGCAGGGCGGCGGCCGGTACGTGCACCGGGACCAGCACCGCGTCGACGCCGCGCCGGGCCAGCACCGGGTTCAGCAGGCCGGGCGCGCGTACCTGCGTGATCGGGTCGCCGAGCAGCGCGTACAGGCGGGTGGTGCCGCTGATCGTGGTCATCGCACCGGTTGCGGGCGGCGCAGCGTCCGCAACGCGCCGGCCCACGCCGCCACCTCGCCGAGCATGGTGCCGACGGCCTCCCGCTGGTGCGGACCGGGGCGGAAGTCGCGGAACGCCACGAAGTCGGTGTGCAGGGAGAGCGCCACCTGGGAGCGGACCACCGGCACGGACACCTGCCCCAGCACCAGCCGCAGGTGCTCGGCGGCGCGGGTGCCGCCGTGCACCCCGTAGCCGACCAGCCCCGCCGGCTTGTGGTGCCACTCCTGGTAGAGCGCGTCGATCGCGTCCTTGAGCACGCCCGGGATGGAGTGGTTGTACTCCGGGGTGACGAAGACGAACGCGTCCAGCGCACCGATCGTCGCGCCCCAACGGCGGATCGCCGGCCGGCTCGACGGCGCCATCGACGGCGGCAGCGGCTCGGCGAAGTGCGGCAGCGGATGGTCCGCCAGGTCGACGACCTCCGCGGTGACGTCCGTGCGTCCGGCGGCCACGTCGCACACCCAGCGCGCCACCGCGTCGGCCTTGCGTCCCGGGCGGGTGCTGCCGGCGACGACCCCGATCCTGATCATTGGCTGGTCTCCCTGGTCGATGGTGGGGTCCCGGGCGGGCCCGGGGCGTCCGCGAGGTCACTGGCGAGCAGGAGCGCGCCGTGCAGCGAGGAGAGCCCGCCGAGCGCGGCGGCGGCGACCCGGGGCGCGGGCCGCCCCGGCCGGCCGGACCCGGCGGCGATCCGCCCGACCAGCGGCACGAATTCGGGCAGCCCAACGGCGAACCCGCCGCCGACGATCGCCAGGTCGACGGCGAGCAGTTCGCCGAGGCTCACCACCGCGGCGGCCAGCGCGGCGCACGCCGGCCCGATCGCCTCCCGCGCCCACGGCTCGTCGGCGCGCAGCCCGGCGCGCAGCCGGTCCGGGTCCACCGGCCCGCCCCGCAGCCGGGCGGCGCGGCGCAGCGTCGCCGGCCCCGACGCGACCGCCTGGAGGCAGCCGGTCCGCCCGCAGTCGCAGCGCTCGCCGGCCAGGTCGACCACCATGTGGCCCACCTCGGCGGAGGCGCCGGCCGGGACGTTCCGGCCGCCGAGCACGATCCCGCCGCCGACGCCGGTGCCCACGCCCAGGTAGAGCACGTCGTCGCGGCCGGCGTGCCGCGCCTCGGCCAGCCCCGCCAGGTCGCCGTCGTCGGCGTACCCGGTCGGGGTGTCGGGGAACAGGCGACGCAGCGCGCCGGCCAGGTCGAGGCCGACCCAGCTCGGCCGGCCGGGCCAGGCCACGACGGCGCCGGCCCGGTCGACGGTGGCCGGCATGGCCACCCCGACGGCGTCGACCGGCCCGTACCCGGCGCGCAGCGCGGCCACCTCGGCGGCCAGGGCGGCGAGGTCGGCGGCCGGGTCCGCGCCGGTCGGCCAGGTGAGGACCCGCTCGTACGCGGGCCGACCGGCCGCCTCGGCGCGCAGCGCGACCTTCGTGCCGCCGACGTCGACGCCCAGCAGCGCGCCCGTCACGCCGGCCTCAGTGCTTCAACACATGCAGCAGCGCCAGCGCGGCCGACGCGAACGCGAAGAACAGCGGCACCATGATCACCTTGCCGTCGTCCTTGGCGCGCAGGTGGTAGGCCACGGCGGCGATCAGCAGCGCGGTGACCGCGACCGCGGCGAGCAGCCCGATCGGCCACCACAGCAGGCCCAGCAGCAGCCCGGCGACGCCGGCCAGCTCCAGCAGGCCGATGACCCGGGTCAGCCCGGCGGAGACGCCGAGGTGCGACATCCGCTGGCGCATCTGCGCGTTGCCGAAGAGCTTCTGCAGGGCCAGCGGGATCAGGACGATGCACAGGAAGATGGTGAGGGCGATGATGGCGACGGTCACGGGGGTTCCTCGGGGTCGGGTCGTCGCGGCGGACGACCGGGATGGGTNGGCGGGGCGGCCGGTCAGGGCACGGTGGCGACGAGCGCGCGGGCCGCCAGCCGATAGCCGAGCGCGCCGAGGCCCACGATCACCCCCGAGGCCAGCGGGGCGAGCACCGACTCGTGCCGGAAGCTCTCCCGGGCCCACACGTTCGACAGGTGGACCTCCAACCACGGGCGGGGATAGTTGGCCAACGCGTCGCGCAGGCTCCAACCGGCGATCATCAACGCGCCCGGGTTGACGATCGCGCCCACCGTCTCATAACTGTCCTGGATGGTACGGATCATCTCGCCCTCGCAGTCGTGCTGTCTCGCCACGACCCGCCAACCCCGGTCGGCCACCTCCTCGCCGACCGCCCGCTCGATGTCCGCCAGTGTGTCGGTGCCGTAGATCTCCGGTTCCCGCTTGCCGAGGATGCCCAGGTTCGGGCCGTTGAGCAGGAGCACCTCGGNCCCCCGGGAGAAGCCCCGCCGGCAGGGGGCGGTTAGGGGCGGCTAGGGGCGGTTAGGGGAGGTCAGCGGCGTGCCGGCTCGGTTAGCGTCCTGCCGGGCCGTTCCAATCTGGATCAGGGAGTGGGACATCATGAGTGATCTGCCGGCGCCGGAGTTCCCCGAGTGGCCACAGTTCGGCGACGAGGAGCGGACCGGCCTCATCCGGGCCCTGGAACAGGGCCAGTGGTGGCGCGTCGGCGGCAACGAGGTCGACACGTTCGAAGCCGAGTTCGCCGCGTACCACGGCGCGGAGCACGCGCTCGCCGTCACCAACGGCACCCACGCGCTGGAGGTGGCGCTGGAGGTGCTCGGCGTCGGCCCCGGCACCGAGGTGATCGTCCCGGCCTTCACGTTCATCTCGTCGTCGCTGGCCGCCCAGCGCCTCGGCGCGGTGGCCGTGCCGGTCGACGTCGACCTCGACACCTACTGCGTCGACCCGAACGCGGTCGCCGCCGCCATCACCGACCGTACCCGGGTGGTGATGCCGGTGCACATGGCCGGGCAGTTCGCCGACATGGACGCGCTCGACAAGATCGCCGCCGATGCCGGCGTCGCGCTGCTCCAGGACGCCGCGCACGCCCATGGCGCGCAGTGGCAGGGCAAGCGGGTCGGCGAACTCGGCTCCGTCGCCGCGTTCAGCTTCCAGAACGGCAAGCTGATGACCGCCGGCGAGGGCGGCGCGGTGACCTTCCCCGACGCGGAGAGCTACGAGAAGGCGTTCCTCGTGCACAGTTGCGGCCGGCCCCGCACCGACCGCGACTACCTGCACCGCACCACCGGCTCGAACTACCGAATGAACGAGTTCAGCGCCGCCGTGCTGCGCGCCCAACTGTCCCGGCTGGACGGTCAGATCGCGGTGCGCGAGCAGCGCTGGCCGCTGCTGGCGAGCCTGCTCGCCGAGATCCCCGGCGTGGTGCCGCAGGGACGCGACCCGCGCGGCGACCGCAACCCGCACTACATGGCCATGTTCCGGATCCCCGGGATCACCCTGGAACGTCGCCGGGTCGTGGTCGACGAGCTGATCGCCCGGGGCATCCCGGCGTTCGTCGCGTTCCGCGCGATCTACCGCTGCGAGGGCTTCTGGAGCGCCGGCGCCCCGGACGAGACCGTCGAGCAGATCGCCGAGCGCTGCCCGAACGTCGAGCAGATCCACGCCGACTGCGTCTGGCTGCACCACCGTACGCTGCTCGGCACCGAGGAGCAGATGCACCAGATCGCCACCGTGCTCGCCGACGTGCTGGCCGGATGACCGGGCCGCAGCCGGCCGCCGCGCCGGGGCGTACCGTCCGGGTCGCGGTGGCCGGTCTCGGCTGGGCCGGGCGGCAGATCTGGCTGCCCCGGCTCGCCGCGCACCCCCGGTTCACGGTCACCGCCGTGATCGACCCGGACGCCGCCGCCCGGGAGAAGGCCCGCGCCACGCACGGCGTACCCGAGGCGTACGCCGACGTGGCCGACCTGCCCGCCGACGTGGCCGACCTGGTGGTGGTGGCCGTGCCGAACCACCTGCACGCGACCGTCGCGGCCCGGCTGCTGCGGCGGGGTGTGCCGGTGTTCCTGGAGAAGCCGGTCTGCCTCACCTCCGCCGAGGCCGACGACCTGGCCGACGCCGAGCGGACCGGCGGCGCGGTGCTGCTGGCCGGCAGCGCCGCCCGCTACCGGGCCGACGTGCGCGCCCTGGTGCGGGCCGCCGCCGACGTCGGGCCGGTCCGGCACGTCGACGTCTCCTGGGTACGCGCCCGCGGCGTGCCCGACGCCGGCGGCTGGTTCACCCGGCGGGACCTCTCCGGCGGCGGCGCGCTGGTCGACCTCGGCTGGCACCTGCTCGACACGGTGCTGCCGCTGCTCGGCCCGGCGCCGATCGCGCACGTCGTGGGCAGCGTCTCCGACGACTTCGTCAACGACGGCGCCGCGCAGGCCGCCTGGCGCGGCACCGCCGGCCCCGGCGGACGCGGCGACGTCGAGGACACCGCCCGCGCGTTCCTGCTCACCGCCGACGGCGCGTCCGCCGCGCTGCACGCCTGCTGGGCGTCGCACGAGGCGACGGACCGGACCACCGTCTCCGTGCACGGCGCCCGCGGTGCGGTGACGCTGCGCTGCACGTTCGGCTTCAGCCCCAACCGGCTCGGCACGCCGGAGCTGACCCGCACCCGCGACGGCGAGACGGTGCCGCTGCCGCTGCCCGCCGAGGAGATCGGCGCCGAGTACGACCGGCAGCTCGACGCGCTGCCCGGCCTGCTCGCCGACCCGGCCAGCCGGGGCGTGGCCGCCGCCGACGCCCGCCGCACCATCGACGCCATCGAACGTGTCTACCGCTGCGCCCGGCCCACCCCGCCGGTGCCCGCGCTCGCGGGCGCACGCGACCGGTGAGAACCACCGGCGACCTCACCCTTACGGAGCAGCCATGAGCCAGCCGCCGTCCAGCGCCGGTGCCGCCGCCCCCGCCCCGCGCCCCGACCCGATCCGCGCGGTCGTGTTCGACCTCGACGGGGTGGTGGTGGACAGCTCCGCGGTGATGCGGGAGGCGTTCAGCGTCGCGTACGCCGAGGTGGTCGGCGGTGGACCGGCGCCGTTCGAGGAGTACAACCAGCACATGGGCCGGTACTTCCCGGACATCATGCGGCTGATGGGCCTGCCGCTGGAGATGGAGGAGCCGTTCGTCCGGGAGAGCTACCGGCTGGCCCACCGGGTGCCGCTGTTCCCCGGCGTCCGGGAGACCCTGGAGACGCTGCACGAGCGGGGCGTACGGATGGCGGTGGCCACCGGCAAGAGCGGGCCGCGCGCCCGGTCCCTGCTCGACCTGCTCGGCGTGCTCGCCCTCTTCGACTACGTGATCGGCTCGGACGAGATTCCCCGGCCCAAGCCCGCCCCGGACATCGTGCTGCGGGCGCTGGACCTGCTGGACATGCCGCCGGGTGTGGCCATGATGGTCGGCGACGCGATCACGGACCTGACCAGCGGCCGGGAGGCCGGGGTGACCACGGTCGCCACCACCTGGCACGGCGGCGACGTGACCGCCCTGCTGGCCGCCGGCCCCGACCTGGTCGCGCACAAGCCCGAGGACCTGCTCACGCACTGCCCCGCCGTCGGCTGAGGCGCAGCCGGGCGGACCTCGCCGTGATCGACACCGGTTCGGCGAAGTGGCGGGATCAATCGCTGTTCGATGCCGCCACTTCGGCGAGCTGGCCGGGCGGGACCCGGCTACATCACGGCCAGGGCGGCGCGGACCTCGTCCTCGGGCACGTCCGCGACCAGCTCCGGGCCGGTCGGGCCGTCCAGCACGAAGGACAGGCCGGCGGTGGACTTCTTGTCCCGCCGCATCAACGCGATCAGCTCGTCCGCGTCCACCTCGGACGGCAGCGTGGTGTCCAGGCCGTAGCCGGCCACCACCTCGTGGTGCTCGGCGACCCGGGCGGCGGGGATCCGGCCCAGCCGACCGGCCAGCCGGCCGGCGAAGACGGTGCCCACGCCGACCGCCTCGCCGTGGCGCAGCCGGAAGTCGGTGGCCCGCTCCAACGCGTGCCCCAGCGTGTGGCCGTAGTTGAGGATGTGCCGCAGCCCCGCGTCGCGCTCGTCGGCGGCGACCACCCGGGCCTTCAGCGCCACACACGCGGTGATCTGCTCGGTCACCGGCCGGCCGCGCAGGTCGCCAGCGCCGATGAAGTGCGCGCGGGCGATCTCGCCGTAGCCGTTGCGCCGTTCCACCTCCGGCAGCGTGCTCAGGTGCTCGGTGTCGCAGAGCACCGCCCGTGGCTGCCAGTAGACGCCGACCAGGTTCTTGCCCTCGGGCAGGTTCACCGCGGTCTTGCCGCCGACGCTGGCGTCCACCTGGGCCAGCAACGACGTGGGCAGGTGGAGCACCGCGACGCCCCGGTGGTAGAGGCCGGCGGCCAGCCCCACCACGTCGGTGGTGGTGCCCCCGCCGCAGGAGACCACCGCGTCGGCGCGGGTCAGCCCGAACTCGGCGAACGCCCGGCACAGCGACTCCACGGTGGCCAGCGTCTTGTCGTGCTCGCCGTCGCGGGCCGGCACCACCCGGTGCGGCACGCCCGGGTCGGGCGTCCACTCCGGCGGCCGGGCGGAGACCACCACGACCCGGCGGGCGCCGACCCGGGCCACCTCCGCCGCCAGCCGGTGCCGCACACCGGGGCCGACGAGCACCGGGTACGCCCGGTCGCCCAGCTCCACGTCGACGCGTTGCGGCTCGGTCATGCGGCTCTCCCGAGGATCGAGGGGATGCGGTGCTCGCTCACCCGACTCTGCCACCGGGCGTGGGAAAGCGCTGCCCGGCCAACCGCATCGCCAGCGCCGCCAGCGAGTCGACGGCCGGGTCGAGACCCCAGCGGCGGTGGCTGAGCTGCGCGTGCGTGGCGAGCAGGAAGCCGCGCGGGGCGGCCGGGTGGTCCTCGGCGACCACCTCGGTGACCAGGTCCAGGTAACGGTGCCACGCCGCCGACACCGGGTCGTCGGCCAACGGCAGGTCGGCCGCGGCCAGCACGATCTTGTCGGCGCCGGCCTGGGCCTGCGCGGCGAGGTCGCGGCGCTGCGCGCCGGACAGCGGGCGGCTGCGGTCCTGCCAGTGCAGGAACAGGAAGGCCGCCCGGTCGCCGGCCGGCAGCAGCGCGCACAGATGACGCAGGTGCGCCACCGCGAGCGGCAGCTCCGACCCGGCCAGCCAGGGCGGGTCGCCGCCGAGCAGGGCCAGCGCCAGCTCGCTGCCGGCCTGGGCGAGCGGCCCGCCGCGGGCCGCGTCCCGCACCGCGTACGCCGGGGGCGCTGGTCGGGCGGTCGGGCCGAGCCGGTCGCGGGCCAGGTNNCGGGGGTGGCGTGCAGGCCCAGCCGCAGGCGCGGCGGGCCGGGGGAGTCGAGCCGGTCGAAGAACCAGCGTACGTCCGGGTCGGCGGCGCGCACCTCGGACACCAGCGCGGTCACCACGGTGCCGACCAGCTCGGCCGCCCGCGCGTCCACGCAACCCGCGCCGGGCACGACGAGGTCGGCGAACAACCAGGAGCGTTCCATGGCACCTCGATCCTCGGGGCGAGCCCATCATCACCGCGCCGGCCAGCCGGGCCACCGGGGAGCGGTCGGGAACCGGGGTCCGGTTAGGGGGCGACAGGGGTAGGTCACCGCCGGGCCGCTGACCAGACTTGGGCCGTTACGGCGAGGGACGGATGTGGTGACATGCTTCGGAGCGACCTGGTCCAGCCGTTACCCGAACTGCTCCGGGCCCACGCCCGACGGCTGCCGGACCAGGTGGCGTTCCGCGACGCGGACCGGGCGGTTTCCTGGGCCGGGCTGGCGGCGGTCACCGGTCGGCTGGCCGGGCATCTGGTCGACGCCGGTGTCGGCCGGGGCGAGCGGGTCGCGTTCTGCCTGGGCAACCGGGTGGAGACGGTCGAGACGTGGCTGGCCGTCACCCGGGCCGCGGCGGTCGGCGTACCGCTGAACCCGCGCAGCACGGACGCCGAGCTGGCCCACCTGCTCGACGACTCCGGCGCGGTGCTGGTGGTCACCGACCCGCAACACCTCGACCAACTGCTGCGGCTGCGCGCGGACCGGACCGGCCTGCGGATCTGGGTGACCGGCGACGGGCCGTACCCGGACGGGGTGACCGCCTGGCCGGCGCTGGTCGACGTCACGCCGGCTGCGGACGCCCGCGACGACCTCGGCCTGGACGAGGTCGCCTGGATGCTCTACACCTCCGGCACCACCGGCCGGCCCAAGGGCGTGCTCTCCACCCAGCGGACCTGCCTGTGGTCGGTGGCCGCCTGCTACGTGCCGGTGCCCGGCCTGACCTCCGCCGACCGGGTGGTGTGGCCGCTGCCGCTGTTCCACAGCCTCTCCCACATCGGCTGCGTGCTGAGCGTGACCGCGGTCGGCGCGAGCGCCCGCCTGGTCGACGGGTTCGCCGCCGACGACGTGCTGCGGGCCGTGGCCGAGGACGAGGCGACCGTGCTGGCCGGCGTCCCGGCGATGTACCACCACCTGGTCGACGCCGCCCGCGCTGACGGGTTCCGCGCGCCCGCGCTGCGGGTCTGCCTGGTCGGCGGCGCGATCACCACCGGAGAGCTGCGCCGCGCGTTCGAGGACGTCTTCGACGCGCCGCTGCTCGACGCGTACGGCAGCACCGAGACGTGCGGCTCGATCGCGGTGACCCGGCCGGACGAACCCCGCGTCGAGGG
Source organism: Micromonospora sp. NBS 11-29 (assembly GCF_002140155.1). GTDB lineage: Bacteria > Actinomycetota > Actinomycetes > Mycobacteriales > Micromonosporaceae > Micromonospora. The sequence continues at coordinate 29,296 of NZ_NAPR01000009.1, read as the reverse complement.
CTCCTGCGGACGCCCGGTGGACGGCGTCGACGTGCGCCTGGTCAGCCCGGACACCGGCCGGGACGTGACCATCGGTGACGAGGGCGAGGTGTGGGTACGCGGACCGAGCGTCATGCTCGGCTACCACGGGCTGCCCGAGGCGACCGAGGCGGCGCTGCGCGACGGCTGGTACCGCACCGGCGACCTGGCCCGCCGCGACGCCGACGGGAACCTCTTCGTCACCGGCCGGCACCGCGAGCTGATCATCCGGGGCGGGGAGAAGGTGCACCCGGCCGAGGTGGAGGACGTGCTGCGGGGGGTGCCGGGCGTCGCCGACGTCGCGGTCACCGGCCGCCCGCACGAGGTGCTCGGCGAGGTGCCGGTGGCGTACGTGGTGCCGGCGGCGGAGGGCTTCGCGCCGGCCGAGGCGTACGCCGCCTGCCGGGAACGGCTCGCCTACCACAAGGTGCCGCAGGAGCTGTACGAGATCGACGCGGTGCCGCGTACCGCCTCGGGGAAGGTCACCCGGCGGCTGCTGCGGGACACCCCGGCCCGGCTGCGCGCGGTCAACGGCACGCACCACGAGGCGTTGACCCGGCTCACCTGGCAGGCCCTGGCGTCGACCGGCGCACCGCCGGCCGCCCGACGCTGGACGGTCGTCGGGCCGGACGCCGAGGTGGTCGCCGCCGCGCTGACCGCTGAGGGCGAGGACGTCCAGACCGGACCGTCCGAGGGCCGGCACGTCCACACCGGACCGTCCGGCACGGGTGCGGACGTGCTGGTGCTGGCCGGCGCCGACCCGTCGGCCGGTTGGCTCGACGACGGGCGGTACGCGGACGCGCGGGTGGTGGTGCTGACCACCGGCGCGGTGGACGCCTCCACCGCCGACACCGCCGACGACCCCGACCTGGTGCCGGCCGCCGACGTGGCGTGGGCGCGGGGACGCTGCCGGCAGGCCGCCCAGCCGGGCCGGATCGTGCTGGTCGACCGGGACACCGACCCCCGATCGGTCGCGCTGCTGCCGTCCGTGGTGGACGCCGGGGCCGCCCAGGTCGCCCTGCGCGCCGGCACGGCCCGCCACGCGGTGCCCGCCCCGGCCGCCGCGCCGGCCCGGGAACGCACGGTGGTCGACCCGGCCGCGCCGGTGGTGCTGGTCGGCGCGGACATCACCGAGGGCGCGGCGCTGGCCCGCCACCTGACCGGTGCGCACGGCGCCCGGTCGGTGCGGCTGCTGCCCACCGGCCCGGCCGACGACGGCCGCCCGGCCGCGCTCACCGGCAACGACACCGGGGCGACCCCTGCGCACGCCCCCGGTGACGACGAGCCGGTCGGCGCGGCGGTGCTGCGGCTCACCGACGCCGACCTCGCCGACCCGGACCGCAGCGCCCGGCTGCTCGACCTCGCCCACCGCCTGGACCTGCGCACCCGGCACGCCGGCGCCACCGCGTACACCGTGCTCGTCCCCGCCGACCTGCTGCTCGGCGCGGCCGGGCGGGAGGCCGAGGCGGGCGCGGTGGCCGCGCTGCACGCCCTGGTCGCCCGGCGGCACGCGGCCGGGCTGCCGGCCCGGCTGGTCGGCGTGGCCGGACCGGCGTGGGCCGAGACGGCCGCGTTCGACGCCGCGCACGACGGCGACGACCTGGTGCTGGTGGCCGCACCGGCCGAGCGGGTCGCCGCCCACCCGGC
>NZ_NAPR01000009.1:10524-27621 GCF_002140155.1 Micromonospora sp. NBS 11-29 | reverse complement strand
CGGCCCGCCCCGACGGCGACGCGGACGCGCTGCGCCGCCGGCTCGCGGCGCTGACCACCGCCGACGGCGACCGGCTCCTGGCCGACCTGGTGCGCGCCGCGACCGCCGAGGTCGCCGGGCTGCCCGGCCCGGGCGCGGTCCGTCCGGACCGGGCGTTCACCGAACTCGGGTTCACCTCGGTCCGCGCGGTCGCGCTGCGCGACCGCCTGAACCGGGCCACCGGCGCGCGGCTCTCCGCCACCGCCGCGTTCGACCACCCCACGCCCACCGCGCTCACCCGGCACCTGGCGACGCTGCTGCGCGGCGGCGGCCCGGCGGACACCACCGTGGGTCCCGGCCCGGTCGCCGCCGACGACCCGGTGGCGATCGTCGCCATGGCCTGCCGGCTACCCGGCGGCGTCACCGGCCCGGACGAGCTGTGGACGCTGCTCGACTCCGGCCGGGAGGGGCTGACCGGCTTCCCCACCGACCGCGGCTGGGACCTGGCCCACCTCTTCTCCGACGACCCCGACCAGGCCGGCACCTCGTACGTGCGGGTCGGCGGGTTCCTGGCCGGCGCCGGGGACTTCGACGCCACCCTGTTCGCGNTCAGCCCGCGCGAGGCGCTGGCCATGGACCCGCAGCAGCGGCTGCTGCTGGAGACGTCCTGGGAGCTGTTCGAACGCGCCGGCATCGACCCGACCGCGTTGCGCGGCAGCGCCACCGGCGTGTTCACCGGCGTGATGCACCACGACTACGCGGCGAACGTGGGCCAGGCGCCGCCCGGCACCGAGGGCTACCTCGGCGTCGGCACCGCCGGCAGCGTGGTGTCCGGCCGGGTCGCGTACGCGCTGGGCCTGGAGGGGCCCGCCGTCACCGTGGACACCGCCTGCTCGTCGTCGCTGGTGGCGCTGCACCTCGCCGCGCAGGCGCTGCGCGCCGGGGACTGCTCGCTCGCGGTGGCCGGTGGTGTCGCGGTGATGGGCACCCCGCAGGCGTTCGTCGAGTTCAGCCGCCAGCGCGGGCTGGCGCCGGACGGCCGGTGCAAGGCGTTCGCCGAGGCCGCCGACGGCACCGGCTGGTCCGAGGGCGTGGCCGTGCTGCTGCTGGAACGCCTCAGCGACGCCCGCCGCCACGGGCACCCGGTGCTGGCGCTGCTGCGCGCCAGCGCGGTCAACTCCGACGGCGCGTCCAACGGGCTCACCGCCCCCAACGGGCCGGCCCAGGAACGGGTCATCCGGCGGGCGCTGGCCGCCGCCGGCCTCGCGCCGGGCGACGTGGACGCGGTCGAGGCGCACGGCACCGGCACCCGCCTCGGCGACCCGATCGAAGCCCAGGCGCTGCTCGCCACGTACGGGCGGGGGCGGGGCGACGCCGCGCCGCTGCTGCTCGGCTCGCTCAAGTCGAACCTCGGGCACACCCAGGCGGCGGCCGGCGCGGCCGGGGTGATGAAGATGGTGCTCGCGATGCGCCACGGCACGCTGCCGCGCACGCTGCACGTCGACGCGCCGACCGGCGAGGTGGACTGGACGGCCGGCGCGGTGGAACTGCTCACCGAGGCGCGGCCGTGGCCCGAGGCGTCCCGCCCCCGCCGGGCCGGCGTTTCCTCGTTCGGCATCAGCGGCACCAACGCCCACGTCATCGTCGAGGCCCCGCCCGCCGCGCCGGCCCCGCCGCCGGTCACCCGGGACACCCCGGCCGTCGTGCCGTGGCTGCTCTCCGCCGCCGAGCCCGAGGGCCTGCGCGACCAGGCGGCCCGGCTGCTGAGCTGGCTCGACCACACCGACGCCGACCCGGCCGACGTGGCGTACGCGCTGGCCACCACGCGGGCCACGCTGGAGCACCGGGCGGCGCTGCTGGTCGGCGACGCGGACGACGCCCGCGCCGGCCTGACCGCGCTCAGCCGCGGCGACACCGAGCCGGCCGGCGTGCTCACCGGCCGGGTCGGCGACGGCCGGCTCGCCGTGCTGTTCGGCGGGCAGGGCGGGCAGCGCCCCGGCATGGGCCGGGAACTGCGCGCGGCGTACCCGGTCTTCGCCGAGGCGTTCGACGCCGCCTGCGCCGAACTGGACCGGCACGGCCCCGCGCCGCACCCGCTCGCCGACGTGGTGCTCGCCCCCGAGGGCGACGGGCGGGCGGCGCTGCTCGACGAGACCCGCTACACCCAGCCCGCGCTGTTCGCCGTCGAGGTGGCGCTGCACCGGCTGCTCGAATCCTGGGGTGTCCGCCCGGACCTGCTGCTCGGCCACTCCGTCGGCGAGATCGCCGCCGCGCACGTGGCCGGCGTGCTCACGCTCGCCGACGCGGCCGCGCTGGTCGCCGCGCGGGCCCGGCTCATGCAGGAACTGCCGGCCGGCGGCGCGATGGTCGCGGTCGAGGCGGACGAGACCGAGGTACGGCCGCACCTGACCGACCGGGTCGGGCTGGCCGCCGTCAACGGGCCGTCCGCCGTGGTCCTCTCCGGCGACGCCGACGCGGTCGAGGCGGTCGCCGCGACGCTGCGCGCCGCCGGTCGCCGGACCAGCCGGCTACGCGTGTCGCACGCCTTCCACTCGCACCGGATGACACCGATGCTCGACGCTTTCCGCGAGGTCGCCGCCGGGCTGACCTACCGGGCGCCGCAACTGCCGGTGGTGTCCACGCTGACCGGTGCGCCGATCGACCCGGCCCGCCTCGCCACCGCCGAGCACTGGGTGGCGCACGTCCGCGACACGGTGCGCTTCCACGACGGCGTACGCGCCCTGCACGCCGAGGGCGTCACCACGTTCCTGGAGGTCGGGCCCGGTGGCGTGCTCACCGCGCTGGCCGCGGACTGCCTCACCGACGTCGGCGACGACCTCGCGTTCGTGCCCACCCTGCGCACCGGCACCGGCGAACCGGCGGCGCTGCTCACCGCCGCCGCCCGGCTGCACGTACGCGGCGTGCCGGTGGACCGGGCCGCGCTGGCCGGCCCCGGCCCGCACCCGCCGGTGGCGCTGCCCACCTACGCGTTCCGGCACCGGCACTACTGGCTGCCCGCCACGCCCGGCGCCCCGGCCGGCGACACCGGCCACCCGCTGCTCGGCGCCGTGCTGACCGTCGCCGGCACCGGCCAACTGCTCGCCACCGGGCGGTTCACCGCGAGCCGGCACCACGCCACCGCGCTGCTGCCCGCGACCGCGCTGCTCGACGCGCTCACCCACCTCGGCGAACGCCTCGACGCGCCGGTGCTGGCGAGCCTGCGGATGCCGGAACCGGCGCCGTTGCCCGCCGGACTGGCCGTCGAACTCCAACTCGACGTCGCCGGCCCGGACGCCACCGGCCACCGCGCCGCCCGCTGCCACCTGCGCGCCGACGAGACCGAACCGTGGCGGGCCGTCGCCGACGCGGTGCTCGCCCCGGCCGACCCGCTCGCCGCGCCGGGCGTGCCGGCACCGACCTGGCCGCCGGCCGGCGCCCGGCCGGCGGCGGCGGCGCACCCGCTGCTGCGGGCCGCCTGGACCGCCGGGGACCGGCTGCACCTCGACGTACGGCTGCCCGACGACGCCGACCCGGACGCCGAGCGGTACGGCGTGCACCCGGACGTGCTCGACGCCGCGCTGCGACTGCTCCCGCTGGCCGGGTTCGCCCCACCGGCCGGCCCGGACCAGCGGATCGTGCCCACCGAGTGGACCGGCGTGCGCCGGCACGCCACCGGCGCGTACGCGCTGCGGGTCACCCTCGCCCCCGCCGGCCCCGACGCGGTGACGCTCAGCGCCGCCGACGACGCCGGTCGGCCGGTGCTCGACGTCGACCGGATCGTGCTGCGGGCCGTCACCCCGCCGACCGCCGACACGCCGACGCCCGACACCGGCCCGGCCGGCCTGTACACGGTGGACTGGCTGCCCGCGCCGACCGGCCCGGTGCCCACCTGGACCCTCGCCGACGCCGTACCCGCGGCCGGGCCGCTGCCTGCGGTGCTGGTGCTGCGCCTGCCCGACGGCGACCCGGCCGCCACGCCCGCGCAGCGGGCCGACGCGGTCGGCCTGGACCTGCTCGGCGTGCTCCAGCGGTGGCTCGACGACCCGCGCGCCACCGACACCCGCCTCGCGGTCGCCGTCCGCGACGGCGAGCCGGCGCACGCGACGGCGGTCGGGCTGCTGCGGGTGGCCCGGGCCGAACACCCCGACCGGTTCCTGCTGCTGCACCTCGACGCCACCGACGACGCCACGGTCCGGGCCGCGCTCGCCGCCGCCGACGACGAGCCCGAGGTCGCCGTCCGCGACGGCCGGGCCCTGCTGCCCCGGCTGCGCCCGGCGGCCGAGCCCGACGCCGGTGCGCCGCCCGCGCTGGCCGGCGGCACCGTGCTGCTCACCGGCGGCACCGGCGGCGTCGGCCGGCACGTCGCGGTCCACCTGGTCCAGGCGTACGGGGTGCGCGAGCTGGTGCTGCTCAGCCGCACCGGCGCGCCCGCACCGTGGACCGGGGAACTGGCCGACGCCGGCGTCACCGTCCGGGTGGTGGCCGCCGACGTGGCCGACCGGGACGCCCTCGCCGCCGTGCTCGCCCCGCTCGCCGACCGGCTGGTGGCCGTCGTGCACGCCGCCGGGGCCACCGACGACGCCCTGCTCACCGACCTGGACCCGGAGCGCTGGGCCACCGCGCTGCGGGCCAAGGTGCACGGCGCCTGGCACCTGCACGAGTTGACCGCCGGCCTCGACCTGGCCGCGTTCGTGCTGTTCTCCTCCGCCTCGGCCACGTTCGGCAGCCCCGGTCAGGGCAACTACGCCGCCGGCAACGCGTTCCTCGACGCGCTCGCCGCTCACCGCCGCGACCGGGGGCTGCCCGGCACGGCGCTCGCCTGGGGGCTGTGGGCCGAAACCGACGGCATGGCCGGCCGGCTCACCGCCGCCGACCTGGCCCGCCTCGCCCGCGCCGGCACCCGCCCGCTGGACACCGCCGTCGGGCTGGCGCTGTTCGACGCCGCGCTGCGCGCCGGGCCGGCCGGGCTGGTGCCGATCGGGCTGGACCTGGCCGCCGTCCGGGCCGCCGGGGAGGTGCCGCCGCTGCTGCGGGCGCTGCTGCCGCCGCCACCGCGCCGGGCCGTCGTCGGCGACCCGGGCACCGGATCCGGGTCCGGCTTCGCCGACCGGCTGGCCGGACTGGGTGAACCGGAACGGGCCGCGCTGCTGCTGGACCTGGTCCGCACCCGCTGCGCCACGGTCGTCGGCCACGCCGGGCCGGAGCAGGTCGAGCCGCGCCGCCCCTTCAAGGACCTCGGCTTCGACTCGCTGATGGCGGTGGAACTGAGCAACCGGCTGGCCGCCGCGACCGGCGTCCGGCTCGCCCCGCACGCCGTGTTCAACCACCCCACCCCGGAACTGCTCGCCGCGCACCTGCACGCCCGGCTGCTCGGCACCGCCGCCACCGAGGTCACCGACGCCGCCACCGTCGCCCTCGACGAGCCGATCGCCCTGGTCGCCATGGCCTGCCGGTTCCCCGGCGGCATCGGCTCACCGGAGGAGCTGTGGCGGCTGCTCGACGCCGGCGGCGAGGTGATCGGCGACCTGCCCACCGACCGGGGCTGGCCGCTGGCCGACCTGTACGACCCGGAACCCGGCACCCCCGGCCGCACCTACACCCGCGCCGGTGGCTTCCTCACCGGCCTCGCCGACTTCGACGCCGCGTTCTTCGGCATCAGCCCCCGCGAGGCGCTCGCCATGGACCCGCAGCACCGGCTGCTGCTGGAGACCTCGTGGGAGGCGCTGGAACGGGCCGGCATCGACCCGGAGACGCTGCGCGGCAGCCGTACCGGCGTCTTCGCCGGCACCCACGGCCAGGACTACACCGACCGGATCGCCCCCGGCGCCGTCTCCGACGACGGGGAGACCACCGCCGACGAGGGACACCTGCTCACCGGCACCGCCGCCAGCGTCCTGTCCGGCCGGGTGGCGTACGCGCTCGGGCTGGAGGGGCCGGCGGTCACCGTGGACACCGCCTGCTCCGCCTCGCTGGTCGCGCTGCACCTGGCCGCGCAGGCACTGCGCCAGGGCGACTGCGACCTGGCGCTGGCCGGCGGCGTGTCGGTGCTGTCCAGCCCGGCCGGGCTCACCGGCTTCAGCCGCCAGCGCGGTCTCGCGCCGGACGGCCGGTGCAAGGCGTTCGCCGAGGACGCCGACGGGTTCGGCATGTCCGAGGGCGTCGGCGTGCTGGTGGTGGAACGCCTCTCCGACGCCCGGCGGCGCGGCCACCCGGTGCTGGCGCTGGTACGCGGCTCGGCGGTCAACTCCGACGGCGCGTCCAACGGCCTCACCGCCCCCAACGGCCCGTCCCAGGAACGGGTGATCCGGGCCGCGCTCGCCGCCGCCGGCCTCGACCCCACCGACGTGGACGCGGTCGAGGCGCACGGCACCGGCACCCCGCTCGGCGACCCGATCGAGGCCGAGGCGATCCTCGCCACCTACGGCCGCCGGCCCGACGGCGTACCGCCGCTGCTGCTCGGCTCCGTCAAGTCCAACCTCGGTCACACCCAGGCCGCGGCCGGCGTCGCCGGCGTGCTCAAGGTCGTCCTCGCCATGCGGCACGGCCGGCTGCCCCGCACCCTGCACGCCGAACGGCGCACCAGCCGCGTCGACTGGGCGGCCGGCGCCGTCGACCTGCTCACCGAGGCCCGGCCGTGGCCGCGCGCCGATCGGCCGGCCCGCGCCGGGATCTCCTCGTTCGGCATCAGCGGCACCAACGCCCACGTCGTCGTCGAGGCCGCGCCGCCCGAGCCGGCCGTCGAGCCGGCGCCACCGGCCGGGCCGGCGGCGCTGCCGTGGCTGCTCTCCGCGCGTACCCCGGAGGCACTGGCCGGGCAGGCCCGCCGGCTGCGCGCCCACCTCGCCGACCGGCCCGACCTGCGACCGCTGGACGTCGCCTGGTCGCTGGCCACCACCCGGGCCGGGTTCGACCACCGGGCCGTGCTGGTCGCCGCCGACCCGGCGGACCTCGCCGCCGGCCTGGACGCGCTCGCCGCCGCCGAACCCGCCCCCCATCTGGTACGCGGCGAGGCCACCGCCACCGGCCGGGCGGTGTTCGTCTTCCCCGGTCAGGGCTCCCAGTGGGTCGGCATGGCGCTGGACCTGCTCGACGAGTCACCCGTGTTCGCCGAGCGGATGGCCGCCTGCGACGCCGCGCTGCGGCCCTTCCTGGACCATCCGCTGCGGGACCTGCTGCGCCAGGCGCCCGGCACGCCCGACTTCGAGCGGGCCGACGTGGTGCAGCCGCTGCTGTTCGCGGTAATGGTGTCGCTGGCCGAGCTGTGGCGCTCGTACGGCGTCCAGCCCGCCGCCGTGGTCGGGCACTCCCAGGGCGAGATCGCCGCCGCCTGCGTGGCCGGCGTGCTCTCCCTGCCCGACGCCGCCCGGCTGGTGGCGTTGCGGGCCCGCGCCCTGCGCCGGCTGTCCGGCGCCGGGGAGATGGCCGCCGTGCCGCTGCCGGTCGACACGGTCCGCGAGCGGGTCGCCCGGTACGGCGACCGGCTGGCCGTGGGCGCGGTGAACGGCCCGGCGAACGTCGTCGTCTCCGGCGACCCGGACGCGATCGAGGAGTTCGCCGCCGAGTTGGCGACCGACCGGGTGCGGCCGCGCCGCCTCGCGATCGACTACGCCTCGCACTCCCCGCAGGTGGAACGGATCCGCGCCGAACTGGCCGAGGCCGTCGCCGGGGTCACCCCCGGCCCGGCGGCCGTGCCGATCTACTCCACCACGGACCTGTGCTGGCTCGACGGCACCGAGATGGACGCGGACTACTGGTACCGCAACCTGCGCCGGCCGGTCGAGCTGGCCGACGCGATCCGGGCGGTCGCCGCCGACGGCCACGACACGTACGTCGAGTGCAGCCCGCACCCGGTGCTCACCCCCGGCATCGAGCAGACCCTCCAGGAACACGACCGCCCGGTGGTGGTGGTCGGCTCGGTGCAGCGCGGCCGGGGCGACCGGACCCGGTTCCTGCTGTCCGTGGCCGCGCTGCACGCGCGGGGCGTGCCGGTGGACTGGCAGCCGGTGCTGGCCGGGGGCCGGCGGGTCGACCTGCCCACGTACGCGTTCGCCCACCGCCGCTACTGGCCCCGCCCGGTCACCGGCGCCGCCGACGTCGGCGCGGCCGGGCTGGCCGCCGCCGGGCATCCGCTGCTCGGCGCGTCCGTGCCGCTCGCCGACGCCCGGGGGCACCTGTTCACCGGCCGGCTCGCGGTCGGCGAGCAGCCGTGGCTGGCCGACCACCGGGTCGCCGGCCGGGTGCTGGTGCCCGGCACCGGCCTGGTCGAACTCTGCCTGCGTGCCGGCGACGAGGTCGGCTGCCCGGTCCTCGACGAGCTGGTCATCGAGGCGCCGCTGACCCTCGGCGAGGAGGGGGCCACCCAGGTGCAGGTGGCCGTCGGCCCGGCCGCCGACGACGGCCGACGCCCGGTCACCGTGCACTCCCGGCCCGCCGACGGCATGGCCGACGCGGCGTGGACCCGGCACGGCAGCGGCACGCTCGCCGCCGCCGAGGCGGGCACCGCCGCCGCGCCGCCGGCCGGGCCGCCGCCGGACGCGAGCGCCGTCGACCTGACCGGCTTCTACGACCGCCTGATCGACGAGGGGTACGGCTACGGGCCGGCGTTCCAGGGGCTACGGGCCGTCCGGGCCGGCGCCGACGAGGTGTACGCCGAGGTGGAGCTGCCGGCCGGCCCGCGCGCCGACGCCGACCGGTACGCGCTGCACCCGGCGCTGCTCGACGCCGCCCTGCACGCCGCGCACTTCGGTGGCCTCGCCGACGCCGGCGGCGAGAAGATCCTGCTTCCCTTCGCGTGGAACGGCCTCACCCTGCACGCGAGCGGCGCCACCACGCTGCGGGTCCGGCTACGCCGGGTCGGCCCGCACGCGTTCGCGCTGACCGCCACCGACCCGGCCGGCGCCCCGGTGGTCGAGGCGGCGTCCCTGACCATGCGCCCGATCTCCCGCGCCGACCTGGGCGCCCGCGACGACGCCGTCGCCGACGCGCTGTTCCACCTGACCTGGCAGCCGATGCCGACGCCCTCAGCACCGGCCCCGGCCCGCGTCGCCGTGCTCGGCCCGCCCAGCGCGGTGTCCCCCCTCGCCGACCCCGACCTGCCGTGTCACGCGGACCTGCCCGCGCTGGCCGCCGCGATCGACGCCGGCGCACCGCTGCCCGATGCGGTGCTCGCGCCGCTCACCTCGGCAGGCGCACGCCCGATCATCGACGGCCGGGCCGAGCCACCGGCCGACCACCACGGCCCGGCGGCGGGCCAGGACGGTCAGCCGGCCGACCACCACGGCCCGGCGGGGGAGCAGGACGGTCCAACCGCGACGGACCGGGCGCGACGGCTCGCCTGCGCGGCGCTCGCGCTGGTGCAGCACTGGCTGGCCGAGCCGCGTTGGGCGCAGACCCGGCTGGTGCTGCTCACCGCCGGCGCGGTCGGTGTGCACGGGCCCGGCGAGGTCGACGACCCGGACGCCGCCGCCGCGTGGGGCCTGGTCCGCTCCGCCCAGTCCGAGCACCCGGACCGGTTCGTGCTGCTCGACGCCGACGCCGCGCCCGACGCGGCCACCCTGACCGCCGTGCTCGCCGCCGACGAGCCGCAGGTGGCGCTGCGCGACGGCGGCGCGTACGTGCCCCGGCTGGCCCGTCGCGCCGACGCGCCGACGCTCACCCCGCCGCCCGACGCCACCGCCTGGCGGCTGGACGTGCCCCGGCGCGGCAGCCTCGACCACCTCGCGCTGGTGCCCACCGACGCCGCCGACGCCCCGCTCGGCCCGCGTGAGGTGCGGGTCCGGGTCCGCGCCGCCGGCCTGAACTTCCGCGACGTGCTCAACGCGCTCGGCCTCTACCCGGGTGACCCCGGCCCGCCCGGCGGGGAGGCGGCCGGCGTGGTCGCCGAGGTCGGCGCCGAGGTCACCGACCTTCGCCCCGGCGACCGGGTGCTCGGCGTGTTCACCGGCTGCTTCGGGCCGGTCGGGGTCACCGACCGGCGGCTGCTCGCGCCGATGCCCGACGGCTGGACGTACGCGCAGGCCGCGACCGTGCCGGTGGTGTTCCTCACCGCCTGGCGCGGGCTGGTCGGGCTGGGCCGGCTGCGGGCCGGCGAATCCGTGCTGGTGCACGCCGCCGCCGGTGGCGTCGGCATGGCCGCCGTGCAGATCGCCCGGCACCTCGGCGCGGACGTCTTCGCCACCGCCAGCGAGGGCAAGTGGCCCGCGCTGCGGGAGCTGGGCATTCCCGCCGACCACCTGGCGTCGTCGCGGACGCTGGACTTCGAGGAGCGCTTCCTCGCCGCCACCGGTGGGCGGGGCGTGGACGTGGTGCTCGACGCGCTGGCCCGCGAGTTCGTCGACGCGTCGCTGCGGCTGCTGCCGCGCGGCGGCCGGTTCCTGGAGATGGGCAAGACCGACGTGCGCGACCCGGCCCGGGTCGCCGCCGACCATCCCGGCGTCGACTACCAGGCGTACGACCTGACGCAGGTCGACCCGGACGAGATCCAGCGGATGCTCACCGAGCTGCTGGCGCTGTTCGCCACCGGCGCGCTGCGCCCGCTGCCGGTGCGCGCCTGGGACGTCCGGCAGGCCCCGGACGCGTTCCGCTACGTCAGCCAGGCCCGGCACGTCGGCAAGGTGGTGCTCACCATGCCCGAACACTGGGACCCGGACGGCACCGTGCTGCTCACCGGCGGCACCGGCCTGCTCGGCGGCCTGGTGGCCCGCCGGCTGGTCACCGGCCACGGCGTACGGCACCTGCTGCTGGCCAGCCGCGGCGGCCCGGACGCGCCCGGCGCGGCCGACCTGACCGCCGAGCTGACCGCGCTCGGCGCCACCGTCACCGTGGCCGCCGCCGACGTCGCCGACCGGGACGCGGTCGCCCGGCTGCTCGACGGCGTGCCCGCCGCGCACCCGCTGACCGCCGTGGTGCACCTGGCCGGCGTGCTCGACGACGGCGTGGTCACCGCGCTCACCCCGGACCGCGTCGACACCGTGTTCCGGCCCAAGGTGGACGCCGCCCGCCACCTCGACGAGCTGACCCGCGACCTCGACCTCGCCGGGTTCGTGCTGTTCTCCTCCGGCGCCGGCGTGTTCGGCGTCCCCGGCCAGGGCAACTACGCCGCCGCCAACGCCTGGCTGGACGCGCTGGCCCGGCGGCGGCGCGGCGCCGGCCTGCCCGCCCGCGCGTACGCCTGGGGCCTGTGGGCGCAGGCCAGCACGCTGACCGCGGGCGTGGACCGCGCCGGCACCAGCCGCGACGGGCAGCTCGCGATCCCGTCCGACCTCGGCATGGCGCTGTTCGACGCCGGCCTGACCGCGCCGGAGGAACACCTCGTGCCCACCCGGGTCGACCGGAACGCGCTGGCCGGCCGGCCGACCGTGCCGGCACTCATGCGTGGCCTGGTCCGCGCCGACCGGCCGAAGGCCCGCGCCGCCACCACCGGCGGGGCGGACCTCGCCGGGCGGCTGCGGGCGCTCACCGGCGCGGAACAGTCCGCGCTCCTGCTCGACCTGGTCCGGGCCGCCGCCGCGGCGGTGCTCGGCCACGGCAGCCCGGACGCGATCCGCGACGGCCAGGCGTTCCACGAGATGGGCTTCGACTCGCTCACCGCGGTCGAGCTGCGCAACCGGCTCACCGAGGCGACCGGGGAACGACTGCCGGCCACCGCCGTCTTCGACTACCCGGACCCGGCGGCGCTCGCCGCGTACCTGCGGTCCCGGCTGGTGCCCGACGGCGCGCAGGCCGCCCCGGCGGTGCTCGGCGAGCTGGAACGCCTGGAACGGGCGTTGGCCGAGACGACCGTCGAGGCGGAGCTGCACACCCAGGTGGCGGCGCGGCTGGAGGTGCTGGTCGCCAAGTGGCGGACCATGCGGGGCGCCTCCGCCACCGACGACGACCTGGACCTGGACCGGGCCAGCGACGACGAGATCTTCAGCCTGATCGACACGGAACTCGGGCTGTGACGGCCCAGGCGGACGAACGAGGGACGGCGATGACCGACGTACTGATCGTGGGCTACGGCCCGGTGGGCCAGGTGGCCGCGATCCTGCTGGCGCAGCGCGGATTCACGGTGCGGGTGCTGGAGAAGTGGACCACCCCGTACAGCATGCCGAGGGCGGTCTCCTACGACGGCGAGGCCAGCCGCATCCTCGCCGCCTGCGGCGTGGCCGACCGGCTCGGCGACGTGACCGAGCTGTCCGGCGAGTACACCTGGAAGAACGGCTTCGGCCGGACGCTGCTGCACGTGCGCGCCGCGCCGGACGGCCCGTCCGGGTGGCCCGACTCCACCTCGTTCTACCAGCCCGGCGTGGAGGAGCGGCTGGCCGAACGGGGCGCGGAGCTGCCCGGCGTGCAGGTGCAGCGGGGCGTCGAGGTGACCGGCCTGGCCGACCACGGCGACCGGGTCGAGGTGACCGCCGTGGACGGTGACGGCGGCCAGCACACGTACACCGCCTCCTGGGTGCTCGGCTGCGACGGCGCGAACAGCTTCGTCCGCGGCTGGCTCGGCGCGGGCGTCACCGACCTGGACTTCACCCACGACTGGCTGGTCTGCGACGTGGTGCTGAACACCCCGCGCGAGTTCACCCCGAACAACCTCCAGATCTGCGACCCGGCCCGGCCGCGTACCGCCGTCTCCGCCGGGCCGAACCACCGGCGCTGGGAGTTCATGCGGGTGCCGGGGGAGACGCTGGACGAGTTTCGCACCGAGGCCAGCGCGTGGCGGCTGCTCGGCCTGTTCGACATCACCCCGGACAACGCCCGGCTCGACCGGTACGGCGTCTACACCACCCAGGCCTGCTCCGCCGACGTGTGGCGGCGGGGGCGGGTGTTCCTGGCCGGCGACGCCGCGCACGTCATGCCGCCGTTCCTCGGGCAGGGCATGAGCTCCGGTTTCCGGGACGTGGTGAACCTGGCCTGGAAGTTGGACCTGGTGCGTCGGGGCCTCGCCGGGGAGGCGCTGCTCGACACGTACCAGGTGGAGCGGCGTGCGCATGTGCAGCACGCCATCCGGATGTCCATGGACTCCGGGGCGGTGATCTGCGAGACCGACCCGAAGAAGGCCGCCGGCCGGGACTCGGTGATGCTGGCCGCGCTGCGCCGGCGTACCCAGCAACGGCACGTCCGCTCGCTGCGCGAGGCGGTCGTCGACGGCGTGCTGCACCGCGACGCCGACGGCACGCCCACCCCGCGCGCCGGTGAACCCGCCTTGCAGGCCCGGGTGTCGTACGGCGGGCGCACCGGCGGCTTCGACGACGTGGTGGGCGTCGGCTTCGTGCTGCTCACCCGGGAACCGGCCACGCTGGACGGCGACGCCGTCGCGTTCCTCGACGACCTCGGCGCGTACCGGCTGGTGGTGCGGCCCGGCGACGACGACGCCGCGCCGGGCGAGCTGGCCGACCTCGACGGCGCCTACCGGTCCTGGCTCGGCGGCGCGGACGCCGCGCTGATCCGACCGGACTTCTACCTCTTCGGCGTGGCGACCGGCCCCGACGCCGCGGCCACCCTGGTGGCCGACCTGCGCCGGCAGGTGTCCACCCCCGCCCTGCACCCCTGACCATCCCCACCGCAGCCTTGAGGAGCTGACATGCTGGAGAACCTCCGCACCCTCGGCCGGGTCGTCCGGACCCTGGCCACCAAGGACCCGGTCACCCGGGTCCGCCGGTTCTACGAGATCCAGTCGCCGGACGTCGAGTTCGCGGCCCGCACCTCCCGCTACATGAACGTCGGCTACTGGGAGGAGGGTGTCACCAGCATCGACGTGGCCGGGCAGGCGCTGGCCGACAAGCTCGCCGAGGCCGCCGGGTTCAAGCCCGACGACACCGTCGTCGACGTCGGCTTCGGCTACGGCGACCAGGACTTCGCCTGGCTGCGGGACCGCCGGGTGGCGAAGGTGCACGGCATCAACGTCACCCCCCGGCACGTCGAGCACGCCCAGGAGCGGGCCCGCCGCGAGGGCCTGGCCGACCGGGCCGACTTCCAGCTCGGCAACGCCACCGCGCTGCCGTTCCCGGACGCCAGCGTGGACCGGGTGGTGGCATTGGAGTCGGCGTTCCACTTCCACCCGCGCAGCGCGTTCTTCGCCGAGGCGTTCCGGGTGCTGCGGCCGGGCGGCACGCTGGCCACCGCCGACATCATCCCGCTGAGCAACGACACCGCCCGCATGTCGATCAACTCCGGCCCGCTCAGCTTCGTGAAGTTCAGCCTGCCGGACGAGAACTGGCACGACCGGAAGACCTACGGTGAGCAGCTCACGTCGGCCGGCTTCGCCGCCGTGGAGGTGCACTCGATCGCCGACCGCACCTGGGAGGGCTGGCGGCGGTTCCAGTCCGCCCGCCCCTCGGACCCGGCGTTCCGCGCCGCCGCCGAGAGCAGCGCCGTCAAGGGCATGGCGAACCACTGGCGCGACACCGAGACGATCAAGAAGGAACTGGCCCTGCTCGACTACGTCNCCGCCGCCCGGACCGGGCGGCGGGGTCCGGCGCGGCCGGTCAGCGGGTCAGGGTCGTCGAGAGGGTACGCAGGATCGCCGGCGTGTGCTGGGTCAGGAAGAAGTGCCCGCCGGGGAAGACGTGCAGCTCGAACGCGCCGGTGGTGTGCTCGGCCCACGCCTTCGCCTCGTCCACCGTGGTCTTCGGGTCGGCGTCGCCGGTGAACACCGTCACCGGGCAGGTGAGCTTCGGACCTGGCTCGTACGCGTACGTCTCAGCCGCCCGGTAGTCGCTGCGGATCGCCGGCAGCGCGGCCCGCAGCATGTCCGGGTCGCCGAGCACCGCCGAGTCGGTGCCGCTGAGCTTCTTCACGTCGGCCAGCAGGCCCTCGTCGTCGAGCAGGTGCACCGTCTCGTGCCGGTGACTCGACGGCGACCGCCGGCCGGACGGGAACAGGTGCGCCACCGTGCCGCCCTCCGCCTCGATCAGCCGCGCCACCTCGAAGCCCAGCGTCGCGCCCATGCTGTGGCCGAAGAACGCCAGCGGCTGGTCCCGCCAGGGCCGCAGCACGTCGGCCACCTGCCGGGCCAGCTCACCGATGGTCGGCACGCACGGCTCGTGCCGGCGGTCCTGCCGGCCCGGATACTGCACACTCAACACCTCGACGGCCGGTGACAGCGCCCGGGACACCGGGAAGAAGAAGCTCGCGGAACCACCGGCGTGCGGCAGGCACACCAGCCTCGGTGCACCGGCCGGGGCGGGGTGGAACCGGCGTACCCACAGGCCGTTGTCGTGGTCGGTCATCGTCAACGCGGTCCTTCCAGCGGCGGTGCCCGCAGCGGGCGCCAGGGCGGTCCATCGGACGCTATCCGCGAGGTCGTCGGCCCGGCCACCCCTAGCCGACCCGGGTTAGGGGTTGTCGCAGCTCAGCGCCACGCCATAGCTTCCCCGCAGAGGGGACCCGTGGCCTTGGGTGACGTGTGCGCCGGACACCGTCAGGTCCCCGCCGACCAAGGGTCAGGTTGATGGACACCGAAGAGAAGCTCCGGGAGTACCTCAAGCGGGTCACCACCGATCTGCGACGGACCCGGCAACGGCTCCGCGACGTCGAGGACTCGACCCGGCAACCGATCGCCGTGGTCGGCATGGCGTGCCGTTTCCCCGGCGGGGTCACCTCCCCGGACGCGCTCTGGGACCTGGTCGCCGCCGGCGGCGACGCGATCGGCCCGTTCCCCACCGACCGGGGATGGGACCTGGCCACCCTGTACGACCCGGACCGGGAACGCGCCGGCACCTCCTGCGTACGCGACGGTGGCTTCCTGACCGACGCCGCCGGCTTCGACCCGGCGTTCTTCGGCATCTCCCCGCGCGAGGCCCTGGCCATGGACCCGCAGCAGCGGCTGCTGCTGGAGGTGTCCTGGGAGGCGTTCGAGTCGGCCGGGGTGGACGCCACCGCGCTGCGCGGCGAGCGGGTCGGTGTGTTCGCCGGACTCACCCACGCCGACTACGCGGCCGGCGCCGCCGGCGTGCCCGACGGGGTCGCCGACTATCTCGGCCTGGGCAGCGCCGGCAGCGTCAGCTCGGGCCGGGTGTCGTACGCGCTCGGGTTCGAGGGGCCGGCCGTCACCATCGACACCGCCTGCTCGTCGTCGCTGGTGGCGCTGCACCTGGCCGTGCGGTCGCTGCGCTCCGGCGAGTCCGACCTCGCCCTCGCGGGCGGGGTGACCGTGCTGCCGACCCCGTCGATCTTCGTGGACTTCACCCGGCAGAACAACCTGTCCCGCAGCGCCCGCTGCCGGGCGTTCGCCGACGCCGCCGACGGCACCGCGTTGGGCGAGGGCATCGGCGTGCTCCTGGTCGAACGCCTCGACGACGCCCGCCGGCTCGGCCACCGGGTGCTCGCCGTGGTGCGCGGCTCGGCCGTCAACTCCGACGGGGCGTCGAACGGGCTCACCGCGCCGAACGGGCCGTCGCAGCAGCGGGTGATCCGGGCCGCGCTCGCCGACGCCCGGCTCTCCGCCGCCGAGGTCGACGTGGTGGAGGCGCACGGCACCGGCACCACCCTCGGCGACCCGATCGAGGCGCAGGCGTTGCTGGCCACGTACGGGCAGGAGCGGGAGACGCCGTTGCTGCTCGGCTCGGTCAAGTCGAACATCGGGCACACCCAGACCGCCTCCGGCGTCGCCGGAGTGATCAAGATGGTGCANTGGTGCCGGCGACGCTGCACGTCGACGCGCCGTCGTCGAAGGTGGACTGGTCGGCCGGCGCGGTGGAGCTGGCCACCTCCGCGCGGCCGTGGCCGGCGGCCGACCGGCCGCGCCGAGCCGCCGTGTCGTCGTTCAGCATCTCCGGGACCAACGCCCACGTGATCCTGGAGGCGCCGGAGGTCGAGTCGGCTGCGGAGCCGGTGCCGGTGGTGTTGCCGTCGGTGCCGTGGTTGGTGTCGGCGCGGTCGGCCGAGGCTCTGGCTGGGCAGGCGTCGCGGCTGGCGGATCATCTGCGGGAGCGGCGGGACGCGTCGCCGGCCAACGTGGGTTGGTCGCTGGCGACCGCTCGCGCCGCGTTGGAACACCGTGCGGTGGTGGTGGGCGCGGATCGGGACGCGCTGGTGGCGGGCCTGTCGGCGCTCGCCGGGGGCGAATCGGCCCCGGGTGTCGTCATCGGTGAGGTGTTGTCGGGTCGGCGGGCGGTGTTGTTCACCGGTCAGGGC
>NZ_NAPR01000009.1:10339-10485 GCF_002140155.1 Micromonospora sp. NBS 11-29 | reverse complement strand
CCGGGATGGGTCGGGGACTGTACGAGGCGTTCCCGGTGTTCGCGGGCGCGTTCGATCGGGTGTGTGGGTTGTTTGCGGGTCGGTTGGATCGGTCGTTGCGTGAGGTGGTGTTCGACGGCGGTGAGTTGTTGAACGAGACGGCCTTT
>NZ_NAPR01000009.1:10151-10259 GCF_002140155.1 Micromonospora sp. NBS 11-29 | reverse complement strand
AGGCGGGGTTGTTCGCGGTGGAGGTGGCGTTGTGGGAGTTGTTGTCGTCGTGGGGGATCGGCGCGGACTACGTTGCGGGGCATTCGATCGGTGAGGTGACCGCCGCCT
>NZ_NAPR01000009.1:9678-10133 GCF_002140155.1 Micromonospora sp. NBS 11-29 | reverse complement strand
GGCGGGTGTGTTGTCTCTTGAGGACGCCTGTGTGCTGGTGGCGGCGCGGGGTTCGTTGATGCAGGCGTTGCCGGCCGGTGGTGGGATGTTGGCGGTCGGTGCGTCGGAGGCCGACGTGCGGGAGCTGCTGGGGTCCACGGCTGGTGGTGTCGACGTCGCGGCGGTGAACGGTCCGGCGTCGGTGGTGCTGTCCGGTGCGGTTTCGGAGTTGGACCGGTTGGCGGAAGAGTGCGCGACCCGGGGTTGGCGGGTCAAGCGGCTCGCGGTGAGTCACGCGTTCCACTCGCGGCTGATGGAGCCGATGCTGGCGGAGTTCCGGGCCGCGATCGCCGGCCTGGACTGGCGACCGCCGACCCGGCCGGTCGTGTCGAACCTGACCGGTCGACTGGCTGATCCGGCGGAGATCGCCGGCCCGGATNTGCGGCATGTGCGGGAGGCGGTGCGTTTCGGTGACG
>NZ_NAPR01000009.1:5672-9627 GCF_002140155.1 Micromonospora sp. NBS 11-29 | reverse complement strand
CGGCGGATCGGCCGGTGCATCACATTCCGGTGTTGCGGCGGGATGTGAACGAGGTGACCGCGGTGACGACCGCGTTGGCGAGGCTGCACGTCACCGGCACGCCGGTGGACTGGGCGGTCTGGTTCACCCGCGACGGCCACCACCCTGGCACCCTCGACCTGCCCAGCTACGCCTTCCAGCACCAGCGGTACTGGCTCGACGCCCGCACCGCCGGCCACGACGCCACCGGCCTCGGCGCCCACGACGCCGGGCACCCGCTGCTCGACACCGCGCTCGTCACCGCCACCGGGGACGTCCGCGTCCACGGCGGCCGGATCTCCACGCGTACCCACCCGTGGCTCGCCGACCACGTCGTCCGCGGCCGGGTCGTCGTCCCCGGCACCGCGCTGGTCGAACTGGCGCTGCACGCCGGGGCGCAGGCCGCCTGCGACACCGTCGAGGAGTTGACGCTCGCCGCCCCGCTCGTCCTGCCCGACGACGGCGCCCGCACGCTCCAACTCCAGCTCGCCGCCCCGGACGAGCGGGGCCGCCGCCGCGTCACCGTCCACTCCCGCCCCGCCGACGACCCGCACGCCGACTGGACCGCGCACGCCGACGGCATCCTCGCCCCGACCACCGGCGACACCGCCGAACCACTGACCGAATGGCCGCCGCCGGACGCCGACGCCGTGCCGGTCGAGCCGATCTACACCCGGCTGCGCGACCTCGGCGTGGAACACGGACCCACGTTCCGTGGGCTGCGCGCCGCCTGGCGTACCGCCGACGGGGTCTTCGCGGAGGTGGAACTGCCCGACGGCACCGCCACCGGCGGCTACGCGCTGCACCCGGCGCTGCTCGACGCCGCGCTGCACGTCGTCGGCCTCACCGACGACCCGGCCGCCGACGACGGCGGCGCCCGGCTGCCGTGGGCCTGGAGCGGCGTCACCCTCACCGCCGAGGGCGCCACCCACCTGCGGGTACGCCTCACCCGCAGCGGACCCGCGACCACCCTCACCCTCGCCGACGCCACCGGCGCGCCGGTGGCCCGCATCGGCGCCCTGGTGTCCCGGCCCCTCGCCGCCGACCAGCTCGACGCCGGCACCACCGACCTGCCCCTCCACGACCTGCGCTGGCATCCGCTGCCGCCGCCGGCCCGGCCCGCCACCGCAATCGTGCCGCTGGACCCG
Source organism: Micromonospora sp. NBS 11-29 (assembly GCF_002140155.1). Lineage (GTDB taxonomy): Bacteria > Actinomycetota > Actinomycetes > Mycobacteriales > Micromonosporaceae > Micromonospora. Next base: position 8,461 of record NZ_NAPR01000009.1, on the reverse strand, counting down.
GAAACCGGTCTCGCCGCGGTCGCCGACGACGCCCACCTGGTGCTCGTCCCGGCCGGGCACGCCACGCCGGGCGACCCGCTCGCCGACACCCGGGCCCGGCTCGCCGACACCCTCGCCCTGATCCAGGACTGGCTCGCCGCCGACCGGTTCGCCGACCGGCGGCTCGTCGTCCTCACCCGTGGCGCGGTCCCCGCCGACGGCGACGTCACCGACCTGGCCGGCGCCGCCGTGTGGGGCCTGGTCCGCGCGGCGCAGCTCGAACACCCCGGCCGCCTCGTCCTCGCCGACCTGGACCGCGACGACCCCGACCTGCTCGCCCGCGCGCTCGCCACCGACGAACCGCAGTTCGCGCTCCGCGACGGCCGGCTGCTCGTCCCGCGTCTCGCCCCGGCCGAACCCGACCCGACCGGCGCCGTGGACCTGCTGCCCGACGGTACCGTCCTGGTCACCGGTGCCACCGGCGCGCTCGGCGGGACCGTCGCCCGGCACCTCGTCACCCACCACAAGGTCCGGCACCTGCTGCTGGTCAGCCGACACGGCGCCGACGCGCCCGGCGCCGACGACCTCCTCGCCGACCTCACCCGACTCGGCGCGCGGGCCCGCCTCACCGCCGCCGACGTAGCCGACCGCGACCAACTCGCCGCCCTGCTCGCCTCCGTCCCCGCCGAGCACCCACTCGCCGGTGTCGTGCACGCCGCCGGCACGCTCGACGACGCCGTGGTCACCGCGCTCACCCCGGCCCGGACCGACACCGTCCTGCGCCCCAAGGCCGACGCCGCCTGGCACCTGCACGACCTCACCCGTCACCTCGACCTGCCCATGTTCGTGTTCTTCTCCTCGATCGCCGGCCCGCTCGGCGCCCCCGGCCAGGGCAACTACGCGGCGGCGAACGCCTTCCTCGACGGCCTCGCCCACCAGCGCCGCGCCGCCGGGCTCGCCGCCACGTCCCTGGCCTGGGGGCCGTGGGCGGAACCCGGCGGGATGACCCGCGACCTGGGCGCCGCCGGGCGGGACCGGCTCGCCCGGCAGGGCATCGTCCCGCTCACCACCGAGCGGGCGCTCGCCCTGTTCGACGCCAGCCGGCGCGGCCGGCGTCCGCTGCTGCTGCCCGTACACCTCGACCTGGCGGCGCTGCGCCGCACCGGCCGCGACCAGCTCCCGGCGCCGCTGCACGGCCTCGCCGGCGGGCCCGCGCGCCGGACCGCCGCGGCGACCGTCGGCCTCCGNCGCCGAGGCGTCCGCCGAGGACCGGGCCCGCCTGGTCGCCGAGCTGGTCGCCGGCCAGGTCGCCGAGGTGCTCGGGTACGCCTCACCGGCCGACGTCGGCCCCGAACGCTCCTTCACCGAACTCGGGTTCGACTCCCTCACCGCCGTCGACCTGCGCAACCGGCTCACCACCCGGACCGGCATCCCGCTGCCGGCGACGCTGGTCTTCGACCATCCCACCCCGGCCGCGCTCACCGCACACCTGCTGGGACGGCTCGGCCCCGCACCGGCCGCGCCCACCCTCCTCGACGAGCTGGACCGCCTCGAGGCGGCGTTCGCCGCCACCCCGGCCGACGCCCTCGCCGAGCTGACCGCCGACGACGACACCCGCGCCGCCGTCGCGGCCCGGCTCCGCGCCCTGCTCAGCCGCTGGGACGGCGACGGCGGCGAGGTCGCCGCGACCATCGACGACGCCAGCGACGACGAACTGTTCGACTTCATCGACAGCCGCTTCGGCCGGTCCTGACCCGCGACAGGTGAAACCCGATGGCGAACGAAGCCAAGCTCCGTGAGTACCTCAAGCGCGTCACCGCCGACCTGCACGAGACCACCGAACGGCTGAAGGCCGCCGACGCGCGGGACCACGAACCGGTCGCCGTCATCGGGATGAGCTGCCGCTACCCCGGCGGCGTCCGCTCGCCGGAGCACCTGTGGGACCTCGTCGCCGCCGGTGGCGACGGCATCACCGGCTTCCCCACCGACCGGGGCTGGGACACCGACCGGGCGTACGACCCGACCGGGGAACGGCGGGGCAGCACGTACGCCCGGGAAGGCGGCTTCCTGCACGACGCCGGGAACTTCGACCCGGACCTGTTCAAGATCTCCCCGTACGAGGCGCTCGCCATGGACCCCCAGCAGCGGCTCATGCTGGAGGCGTCGTGGGAGGCGATCGAGGACGCCCGGATCGACCCGCTGTCGTTGCGCGGCAGCCGGGTCGGCGTCTTCGCCGGCATGATGTACCACAACTACGCCGCCGGGCTCGACGACGTCCCGGACACCCTCGACGGGTTCATCGGCGGCGGCACCGCCAGCAGCGTCCTCTCCGGCCGGGTCGCCTACACCCTCGGCCTGGAGGGCCCCGCACTCACCGTCGACACCGCCTGCTCGTCGTCCCTGGTCGCGCTGCACCTGGCCGTGCAGTCGCTGCGTACCGGCGAATCCGCGCTGGCGCTGGCCGGCGGCGTCACCGTGATGACCACGCTGGAGACGTTCATCGACTTCAGCCGGCAACGCGCGCTCGCCCCGGACGGGCGGTGCAAGTCCTTCGCCGAGGACGCCGACGGCACCGGCTGGTCCGAGGGCGTCGGCGTGCTGCTCCTGGAACGCCTCTCCGACGCCCGCCGGCACGGCCACCGCGTGCTCGCGGTGGTGCGGGGTTCGGCGGTGAATCAGGACGGCGCGTCGAACGGTTTGACGGCGCCGAACGGTCCGGCGCAGCAGCGGGTGATCCGGTCGGCGTTGGTGAGTGCGCGGTTGGCCGCGTCCGAGGTGGATGTGGTGGAGGCGCACGGCACGGGCACGGT
>NZ_NAPR01000009.1:4953-5462 GCF_002140155.1 Micromonospora sp. NBS 11-29 | reverse complement strand
GGCCGGCGGTGGATCGGCCCCGGCGGGCGGCGGTGTCGTCGTTCGGGATCTCCGGCACCAACGCGCACGTCATCCTGGAGGCCCCGGAGGTCGAGCCGGCTCCGGAGACGGTGCCGGTCGTGCTGCCGTCGGTGCCGTGGCTGGTGTCGGCGCGGTCGGCCGAGGCCCTGGCCGGGCAGGCGTCGCGGCTGGCGGATCATCTGCGGGTGCGGCGGGACGTGTCGCCGGCCGAGGTGGGCTGGTCCTTGGTCACCACGCGCGCCGCCCTGGAACACCGGGCGGCGGTCATAGGCGTCGACCGGAACGCGCTGCTCGCGGGCCTGTCGGCGGTGGCGCAGGGCGAATCAGCCTCGGGTGTGGTCACCGGTGAGGTGTTGTCGGGTCGGCGGGCGGTGTTGTTCACCGGTCAGGGTGCGCAGCGTGTCGGGATGGGTCGGGGACTGTACGAGGCGTTTCCGGTGTTCGCGGATGCGTTCGATCGGGTGTGTGGGTTGTTCGAGGGGCGTCTC
>NZ_NAPR01000009.1:4537-4909 GCF_002140155.1 Micromonospora sp. NBS 11-29 | reverse complement strand
GAGGTGGCGTTGTGGGAGTTGTTGTCGTCGTGGGGTGTGACGGCGGATTACCTGGCGGGGCATTCGATCGGTGAGGTGACTGCCGCGTGGGCGGCGGGTGTCCTGTCGCTGGAGGATGCGTGTGTGCTGGTGGCGGCGCGGGGTTCGTTGATGCAAGCGTTGCCGGCCGGCGGTGGGATGTTGGCGGTCGGCGCGTCGGAAGCCGACGTGCGGGAGCTGCTGCGGTCGGAGACCGGTGGTGGTGAGGGCGGCGGTGCGGGTGGTGGTGCGGGTGGTGGTGTCGATGTCGCGGCGGTGAACGGTCCGGCGTCGGTGGTGGTGTCCGGTGCGCTGGCGGAGTTGGACCGGTTGGCGGGGGAGTGCGCCGCGAGA
>NZ_NAPR01000009.1:4375-4519 GCF_002140155.1 Micromonospora sp. NBS 11-29 | reverse complement strand
GTCACGCGTTCCACTCGCGGTTGATGGAGCCGATGCTGGCGGAGTTCCGGGCCGCGATCGCCGGGTTGGACTGGCGTGCGCCGAAGCTGCCGGTGGTGTCGAACGTGACCGGCAGGCTGGCCGAGGCGCAGGAGTTGGCGTCGG
>NZ_NAPR01000009.1:1414-4277 GCF_002140155.1 Micromonospora sp. NBS 11-29 | reverse complement strand
GTTGCGGCGGGATCGGGACGAGGTCACCGCGGTGACGACCGCCCTGGCGAGGCTGCACGTCACCGGGACGCCGGTGGACTGGTCGGCCTGGTTCACCCGCGACGGCCACCACCCGGCCACCGTCGACCTGCCCACCTACGCCTTCCACCACCGGCGGTACTGGCTCGACGCCCGCACCCGGGGCCAGCGCGCCGACACCGACGACACCGCGTTCTGGCAGGTCATCGAGAACGAGGACCTGGCCGGCCTCGCCGCCGCGCTCGCCGTCGACCCCGACGCGCCCCTCGCCGCCGTGCTCCCCGCGCTCTCCGCCTGGCGACGCCGCCAGGAACACGAGTCCACGCTCGACTCCTGGCACTACCGGATCGCCTGGCAGCCGCTGCCGGAACCCGCCCGAACCGGCGACGGTGACCTCCTCCTGGTCGTACCGGCCGGAACCGACGGGCCGGCCCGGGAATGGGCCGACGCGCTGACCGGCCCCGGCGTCCGGGTGCTGCCGGTGCCCGCCGGTCACCACCGCGACGACCTCGCCCGGGACCTCGGCGCGCTGCCCACCCCGGGCACCGTGCTGTCGCTGCTCGGCCTCGCCCCCGGAGCGCACCCGGACAGCCCGTCCGTGCCCGCCGGACTCGCCGCCACCCTCACCCTCGCGCAGGCGCTCGGCGACGCCGGGAGCACCGCCCGCCTCTGGGTCGCCACCCGCCACGCCGTCGCCGCCGACCCCGCCGACCCGACCGTCGACCCCGACCAGGCGCTGCTCTGGGGCCTCGGCGGCGCACTGCGCGCCGAACACCCGCACCGCTGGGGCGGCCTCGTCGACCTGCCCCCGGCCGTCGACGCCCGCGCCGTACCCCGGCTGCGCCGGCTGCTCACCGCCGACCCGATCGAGGACCAGGTGGCGGTGCGGGCCGCCGGCGCGTACACCCGGCGGTTGGTCCCGGCCGGGCGGAGCGTCGGCGCCGGACGGAGCTGGACCCCGAGCGGCACCGCGCTCGTCACCGGCGGCACCGGTGCGCTCGGCGCGCACGTCGCCCGCGACCTCGCCGCCGCCGGCGTCGACCACCTCCTGCTGGTTAGCCGCCGCGGCCCCGACGCGCCCGGCGCCACCGAACTGGCCGACGAACTGACCGCGCACGGCACCCGGGTCACGATCGCGGCCTGCGACGCCGCCGACCGGGACGCGCTGCGCGACCTCCTCGCCACCATCCCCGCCGACGCGCCGCTGCGCACCGTCGTGCACACCGCGGCGGCCCTCGACGACACGGTCACCGACGCGCTCACCGTCGACCGGATGGCCACCGCCCTGCGCGCCAAGGTCGACGCCGCCCGCCACCTCGACGAACTGACCCGCGACCACGACCTGACCGCGTTCGTGCTTTTCTCCTCCCTCGCCGGCACGATGGCGGGACCCGGGCAGGGCAACTACGCCCCCGGCAACGCCTGGCTCGACGCGCTCGCCCGGCGTCGCCGCGCCGACGGGCTGCCCGCCACCTCCATCGGCTGGGGACTCTGGGCCGACGGCGGCGTCAGCGCCGGCGACGTCGAACGCCGAATGGCCCGCGGCGGCATCCGGGCCATGGACCCGGCCGGCGCGGTCCGCGCCCTGCACCGGGCGCTCGATGACGACGAAACCCACGTCGTCGTCGCCGACGTCGACTGGGACCGCGTCGCCGCCACCCCGGGTCAGCGGCCCGACCCGCTGATCCGCGACCTGCTCACCGCCGTCACCGCCCCGGTCGAGGACGACCGGGCGGCCACGCTGCGCCGCCGGCTCGCCGGCCTCACCCCGACCGAGCAGCAGGACACCCTCGGCGAGCTGGTCCGCGCGGAGATCGCCGCCGTCCTCGGCCACGGCAGCGCCGACCAGGTGCCCAACCAGCGCGCGTTCCGTGACCTCGGGTTCACCTCGCTGACCGCCGTCGAGCTGCGCAACCGACTCGACACCGCCACCGGTCTCACGCTGCCCGCCACGATCGCGTTCGACCACCCCAACCCCGACGCCCTGGCCGCCCACCTGCGCACCGAACTGACCGGCGGACAGACCGCAACCGAAACCCCGACGGTACGACCCGTCGACGACGACCCGATCGTCATCGTCGGCATGGGCTGCCGCTTCCCCGGCGGAGCCAGCTCCCCGGCGGAGTTCTGGCGGCTGCTCGCCGACGGCGTCGACGCGATGACCGACCTGCCGACCGACCGGCACTGGGACCTGTCCGCGCTCCCGCCCGACGTCACCCGGGGCGCCTTCCTCGCCGACGCCGACGCGTTCGACGCGCACTTCTTCGGCATCTCGCCCCGCGAGGCGGTCGCCATGGACCCGCAGCAGCGGCTGCTGCTGGAGACGTCGTGGACCGCGATCGAGGACGCCCGGATCGACCCCTCGTCGCTGCGTGGCAGCCGGGTCGGCGTCTTCGCCGGCACCAACGGGCAGGACTTCGACCACCTCATCCGGTACGGCGGTGAGCACCTCGCCGGCTACGGCGCCACCGGCGCCTCGGCCAGCGTCCTGTCCGGCCGGGTGTCGTACGCGTTCGGGTTCGAAGGGCCGGCGGTCACCGTCGACACCGCCTGCTCGTCCAGCCTGGTGGCGCTGCACCTGGCCGCGCAGTCGCTGCGCACCGGCGAGTGTGACCTGGCGCTGGCCGGCGGCGTGACCGTGATGGCCACCCCGGGCGCGTTCGTCGAGTTCTCCCGCCAGGGCGGCCTCGCCGGCGACGGGCGGTGCCGGGCGTTCGCCGACGGCGCCGACGGCACCGGCTGGGGCGAGGGCGTCGGCGTGCTGCTGGTGCAGCGCCTCTCCGACGCCCAGCGCGACGGCCGGCGGATCCTCGCGGTGGTGCGGGGTTCGGCGGTGAATCAGGAT
>NZ_NAPR01000009.1:1170-1294 GCF_002140155.1 Micromonospora sp. NBS 11-29 | reverse complement strand
GAAGTCGAATCTGGGGCACACGCAGGCGGCGGCCGGGGTGGCGGGGATCATCAAGGTGATCCTGGCGATGCGGCACGGTCTGGTGCCGGCCACCCTGCACGTGGATCAGCCGTCGTCGAGGGTC
>NZ_NAPR01000009.1:751-1153 GCF_002140155.1 Micromonospora sp. NBS 11-29 | reverse complement strand
ACTGGTCGGCTGGTGCGGTGGAGCTGGTGACGTCGGCGCGGCCGTGGCCGGCGGTCGATCGGCCCCGACGGGCGGCGGTGTCGTCGTTCGGGATCTCCGGCACCAACGCCCACGTCATCCTGGAGGCGCCCGAGGCCGGGCCGGCATCGGACCTGGCCGACCCGACCGGATCGGCGCCGGTCACGCCGTGGCTGCTGTCCGCCCGGTCGGCGGAGGCCCTGGCGGAGCAGGCGGCCCGGCTCGCCGGTCACCTGCACGACCACCACGACGTGTCCCCGGCCGAGGTGGGCTGGTCCCTGGTCACCACGCGCGCCGGCCTGGAACACCGGGCGGCGGTCATCGGCGTCGACCGGGACGCGCTGCTCACGGGCCTGTCGGCGGTGGCGCAGGGCGAATCAGCCT
>NZ_NAPR01000009.1:620-706 GCF_002140155.1 Micromonospora sp. NBS 11-29 | reverse complement strand
CCGGGATGGGTCGGGGACTGTACGAGGCGTTCCCGGTGTTCGCGGGCGCGTTCGACCGGGTGTGTGGGTTGTTCGAGGGGCGTCTT
>NZ_NAPR01000009.1:0-565 GCF_002140155.1 Micromonospora sp. NBS 11-29 | reverse complement strand
GAGGTGGCGTTGTGGGAGTTGTTGTCGTCGTGGGGTGTGACGGCGGATTACCTGGTGGGGCATTCGATCGGTGAGGTGACCGCCGCCCATGTGGCGGGGGTGTTGTCGCTTGAGGATGCGTGCGTCCTGGTGGCGGCGCGGGGTTCGTTGATGCAGGCGTTGCCGGCCGGCGGTGGGATGCTGGCGGTCGGTGCGTCGGAAGCCGACGTGCGGGAGCTGCTGGCCTCCGACGCGGGTGCGGCGGATGGGCCGGCCGGTGACGTCGACGTCGCGGCGGTGAACGGTCCGGCGTCGGTGGTGGTGTCCGGTGCGCTTGTGGATCTGGATCGGGTTGCGGGGGAGTGTGCGACNAGCGGCTCGCGGTGAGTCACGCGTTCCACTCGCGGTTGATGGAGCCGATGCTGGCCGAGTTCCGGGCCGCGATCACCGGGTTGGACTGGCGGGCGCCGAAGCTGCCGGTGGTGTCGAACGTGACCGGCCGTGTCGCGGAGCCGATGGAGATCGCGGGCCCGGAGTACTGGGTGCGGCATGTGCGGGAGGCGGTGCGTTTCGGTGACGCGGTCGC
>NZ_NAPR01000008.1:23659-60641 GCF_002140155.1 Micromonospora sp. NBS 11-29 | reverse complement strand
GAGCCCGACCACCCCGCCGCCGAGCCCGACGACGCCGCCGCCCGGTACGGGTGGGTGTTCGGCGTCGGTGTCGTTGAACTCGTGGACCGGTGGTTTCGTGGCCACGGTGAAGGTGACGGCTGGTTCCGGTGGTACTCGGGGTTGGACGGTGAGTGTGACGTTGCCGGGTGGGTCGAGTGTGACGGGCACCTGGAGTGCGACGGCCAGTGGTAGTTCGGGGACGGTGCGGTTCGCGAACGTGGACTACAACGGTCAGCTCGGCGCCGGTCAGAGCACCGAGTTCGGGTTCCAGGGCACCGGCAGCGCGTCGGGCCTGACCCCGACCTGCACGGCCGCCTGAACGCACGCCCGACGGGGCGGTGCGACGATCCGTCGTCGCACCGCCCCGCACGGTTTCCGGTTCAGGCCCGGGACCACTGCATGCTGGTGGCGGAGCCGCAGGTCCGCTGCTCCAGCGCCGCGCCCGCGGTGGTCGAGCCGCCGACCACGTTCACACACTTGTTGCTGTTGACGTTGACCAACTGGTAGTAGCCGTCCCCGGTCGACCGCCAGGTGAACGCCTGGTTCGTGCCGTCGTGGCAGGTGTACTGGATGATCCGCGCGCCGTCGGCGGTGGAGCGGTCCGCCACGTCGACGCACTTGCCGCTGTGCACGCTCTGCAACCGCACGGTGCCGTTGCCGGCGTCCAGGTAGCGCCACTGCTGCCAGGCGTTGCCGTTGGCGGTCCACTGACCGATCACGGCCAGGTCGTCCAGGTTGGGCTGCTGCACGTCGATGACCTGCCCGCTGTTGCGGTTGGTGATCCGGTACGCCGGCGCGGTGCCGCCACCACCGGTGAACTGCCACCAGTCGACGTTGAACAGGGTGCCGCTGCCGCCGGCGAACCGCAGGTACAGGTCGTGGGTGCCGGTGGCGCCGCTCACCGTGCAGGTGGTGGTGGTCCAGGTCTGCCAGCCGCCGGTGCCGCCGACCGTGCAGGTGCCGACGACCGGTCCGCCGGTGCCGTCGAGGCGTACCTCGATCCGGCCGCCGGAGCTGGCGGACGCGACCCGGGCGGAGAACGAGGACGCGCCGGTGCCGAAGGCGACGCCCTTGACCTTGACGTAGTCGCCGTTCTCGATCCAACCGATGTTCATGCCACCCGCGCTGGCCGGCTCGGTCTCGATGCCGGAGCCCCAGGCGATCGTCTCGGCCTCCTGCCGGACGTACGGGTTCAGCGTGCCCACCTGGGGGGCGCCCGTGCTGGTCATGTTCATGGTGGGCAGGGTGCCGTTGGAGTTCCAGGTGAACTTCTCCACCGCCACCGAGCGGGTGTATCCGCTGCCGCCGGGCAGCGCGCCGTTGTGGTAGAAGAAGTACGACCCGCCGTTGAAGTCGATGATGCCGGGATGGTTGGTGAAGCTGGCTCCCTGGCGGGGCATGACCGTGCCGCGGTAGGTCCACGGCCCGGTCGGCCCCGGCGCGGTCGAGTAGCCGATGAACTCCGAGCAGCACTCCGCCGCGAACACGTTGTAGTAGAGCCCGTTGCGTTTGAACACCCAGGGGCCCTCCTCGTAGAGGGTCGGGCGGCTGGCGTTGCCGGTGCGGGTGCCGAAGCCGGCGGTGGTCAGCGGGATTCGCGTCGGGCTGCCGGAGAACGAGATCATGTCCTGGTTGAGCCGCACGTACCACAGGTTCGGGTTGCCCCAGTAGAGGTACGCCTGGCCGTCGTCGTCGATGAACACCGAGGGGTCGATCTCGTTGTTGCNCCGACGCCGATGACCATCTGCCCGTTCGACCGCTGCCGGACCGGCGCGTACCAGTAGAACTTGCCGTTGCGGGCGACGACCTGGCCGGCCCACGCGTTCGCGTCCGCCCAGGCGAACGTGGCCAGACTCATCGGTGAGCCGTGGTCGGTCCAGTTGACCATGTCGGCGGACGAGAACACCCGCCACTCGCGCATGGTGAAGTAGGTGGATCCGTCCTCGTCGTGGCCGGTGTAGAGGTAGACCCGGCCGTTGTGCACCATCGGNCACCCGGCAGCAGGGCGACGGCGCAGGCCAGGCCCGCGGCCATGGCCACGACGCGCCGGAGCCCGGTGCGGAGCCGGGCGGGGACGGGTGTTCTCACGGGTGCTCCCAGGGTGTCGGTCGGTGGCGGGACGCGGTGGTTCACCGCGCCGGGCGCCCGTACGGCACGCTCCGGTGGCGGGCGTCGGCGACGTCGACCTGCTGTGTGTTAGCGCTAACAGAACGGGTCGGGCGGCCGTTGGTGGGGTGGAGCGGCGGGTTGAACCGGCGTGGTCTGCCCGTCACCGGGTGGCGCTGTCATGGGACGGCAACGAGTGGCATCATCGTTGACATCGAACATGTGCGATGGACCGTACTGCCCGGGGTGTCGCCCGTCAACCACGGCGCATCACGGTTGCCCGGCCGCGCGCCCGACGGGTCGGCTGAAAGCGGCGGGCCCGGTGGCGGCCTTGTTACGAGACCGATACATGCGCATTTCGCGTCACCGGTTGACGTTGGATCTTGTGAGCGTTAACACTCGCCGGGAGGATTACCTGTGCGTTTCGTGGACCACAAGGGGNCGTCAGCCTGGCCGCGTGCAGCGGTGACGGCGCGGGTGGCGGCGGGGACACCAGCTCGGCCAAGCCCAGCGACCTGACCATCGGCGTCTCCATGCCGACTCAGACCTCGGAACGGTGGATCGCCGACGGCAACTCGGTGAAGGAGAAGCTCCAGGCCAAGGGCTACAAGGTCGACCTGCAGTACGCCGGGGACGAGATCCCCACCCAGTCACAGCAGATCGACCAGATGATCACTCAGGGTGCGGACGTGCTGGTGATCGCCGCGATCGACGGCACCGCGCTCAGCAGCCAGCTCCAGGCCGCCGCGGCGGCGAAGATCCCGGTCATCTCCTACGACCGGCTCATCCGCAACAGCCCGAACGTCGACTTCTACGTCAGCTTCGACAACTACAAGGTCGGCGTGGCGCAGGCCAACGCGCTGCTGGTGGGCCTCGGGCTGCAGAACAAGGACGGCTCGAAGGGCGCCGCGGCCGGCCCGTTCAACGTGGAGCTGTTCGCCGGCTCGCTCGACGACAACAACGCGCACTTCTTCTTCAACGGCGCGATGGACACGCTCAAGCCGTACTTCGAGGCCGGCACGCTGAAGGTGAAGTCGGGTCAGACGAAGATCGAGCAGATCGCCATCCTGCGCTGGCAGCAGGAGACCGCGCAGAAGCGGATGGAGGACCTGCTCACCTCCAGCTACAACGACGGCACCAAGGTCGACGGCGTGCTGTCGCCGTTCGACGGCATCTCCCGGGGCATCATCACCGCCCTGCAGAACGCCGGCTACCGCGGCGGGGCCAAGAAGATGCCGGTGATCACCGGCCAGGACGCCGAGGTCGCCTCGGTCAAGCTGATCAACGACGGGGTCCAGAGCTCGACCGTCTTCAAGGACACCCGGCTGCTGGCCGAGCAGGCCGTGGCCGCCGCCGAGTCGTTCCTCAAGAAGGAGGAGCCCAAGGCGAACGACACCAAGACGTACAACAACGGCGTCAAGGTCGTCCCCTCGTTCCTGCTGCCGGTGCAGACCGTCTACAAGGACGACATCAAGTCGGTGCTGATCGACTCCGGTTACCTGACCGCCCAGGAGGTGGCCGCNCCCGGTCACGCGACGCGTCACCGGGCCCGCCGCCCTCCGGACGCGACGGCCACGAGCAGGACGGTTTCCATGAGCGACCACATCCTTGAGATGCGCAACATCACCAAGACCTTCCCCGGAGTGACGGCGCTCCAGGACGTCTCGCTCGCCGTGCGGCGCGGCGAGATCCACGCCATCTGCGGCGAGAACGGCGCCGGCAAGTCCACCCTGATGAAGGTGCTGTCCGGGGTGTACCCCACCGGCAGCTTCGACGGGCAGATCATCCTGGACGGCGAGCCGGTCGGCTTCCGGGGCATCCGGGACAGCGAGTCCCGCGGCATCGTCATCATCCACCAGGAGCTGGCGCTGGTGCCGTACCTGTCGATCGCCGAGAACATCTTCCTCGGCAACGAGCGGCGCGGCCGGGGCGGGCTCATCGACTGGCACCGCACCAACGCCGAGGCCGCCTCGCTGCTGCGGTCGGTCGGCCTGGACGAGAACCCGGTGACGCCGGTCATCCAGCTCGGCGTGGGCAAGCAGCAACTCGTCGAGATCGCCAAGGCGTTGTCCAAGAAGGTGCGGCTGCTCATCCTGGACGAGCCGACCGCGGCGCTCAACGACGTCGACTCGGCGCACCTGCTGGACCTGCTGCGGCGCCTCCGCGACCAGGGCATCACCTGCATCATGATCTCCCACAAGCTCAGCGAGATCACCGCGATCGCCGACTCGACCACGGTGATCCGGGACGGCCGCACGGTCGAGACGCTCGACATGGGCGACGCCTCGGTGACCCAGGAGCGGATCATCCGCGGCATGGTCGGCCGCGACCTCGCGGCGTTCTACCCGACCCGGACGGTGACGCCCGGCGCCGAGGTGCTGCGGATCGAGGACTGGACCGTACGCCACCCGACCCAGGACCGGCTGGTGGTCGACCGGGCCTCGCTCACCGTCCGCGCCGGTGAGGTCGTCGGCATCGCCGGGCTGATGGGCGCCGGCCGCACCGAGCTGGCGATGAGCGTGTTCGGCCGCTCGTACGGCCGGGACATCACCGGGCGGATCTTCGTCAACGGCCGGGAGGTGCGCACCCGGACGGTGGCCGAGGCGATCGCCAACGGCATCGCGTACGCGACTGAGGACCGCAAGCACTACGGCCTCAACCTGATCGACGACGTACGGGGCAACATCTCGGCCGCCGCGCTCGGCAAGCTCGCCCGCCACGGGTGGATCGACGGCAACGAGGAGATCAAGGTCGCCGAGCGGGGGCGACGCGACATGAACATCAAGGCGCCGACCGTGATGTCGGTGGTGGGCAAGCTCTCCGGCGGCAACCAGCAGAAGGTCGTGCTGGCGAAGTGGCTGTTCACCGACCCGGACGTGCTGATCCTCGACGAGCCGACCCGGGGCATCGACGTCGGGGCCAAGTTCGAGATCTACACGATCGTCAACCGTTTGGTGGCGGCCGGGAAGGCCGTGGTCATCATCTCCTCCGAGCTGCCCGAGCTGCTCGGCATGTGTGACCGCATCTACACCCTGGCGGCCGGGCGCATCACCGGGGAGCTGCCGGTGGGCGAGGCCACCCAGGAGAACCTGATGGAACTCATGACCAAGGACAGGGATCTCGTCGGATGACCAGCACGAAGCCTCCCACCCCGTTGAAGGTCGCCGCGCCCGACACCGGGGCGGCGGCCACCCTGCACACCGGGACCAGCGACCCGCGCACGCTGATCCTCGGTAACCTGCGGCAGAGCGGCATCTACATCGCCCTGGTGGTGATCGTCGCGCTGTTCGCGATCCTCACCGACGGCGTGTCGCTCAGCCCGGGCAACCTCACCAACATCGTGCTCCAGTACTCCTACATCCTGGTGCTCGCGATCGGCATGGTCGTGCTGATCATCGGCGGGCACATCGACCTGTCCGTCGGGTCGGTGGTGGCGCTCACCGGCGCGGTCTCCGCCGTACTGGTCATCCGGGAGGGGATGCCCTGGTGGGTCGGCGTCCTGGCCGCGCTCGCCGTGGGCGTCGCGGTCGGTGCCTGGCACGGGCTCTGGGTCGCCTACGCCGGCATCCCGGCCTTCATCGTCACCCTGGCCGGCATGCTGCTGTTCCGCGGCCTGACGCTGCGGGTGCTGGACAACATCTCGCTGTCGCCGTTCCCCGGCGAGTACCAGCGGGTCGCCGCCGGCTTCCTCAACGGGCTGTTCGGTGGTCAGGGATTCGACGCCTTCACGCTGTTCATCGGCGCGTTCGCGGTCGTCGGGTACGCCGCCAGCGTCTTCCGGACCCGGCTGGCCCGGGTCCGGCACGAGCAGCCGGTGGAGTCGTTCCCCCTGTTCGTCCTGCGGGTGGTGGTGGTCGGCGCGGTCGTCATGTGGTTCGCCTGGCAGCTCGCCCACGCGCGCGGCCTGCCGATCGTACTGATCATCCTGGCCGTGCTGGTGCTCGCCTACGGGCTGCTCACCCGCCGTACCGTCTTCGGTCGTCAGGTCTACGCGATCGGCGGCAACCTGCCGGCGGCGACGTTGTCCGGCGTCCGGGTGAAGACGGTCAACTTCTGGATCTTCGTGAACATGGGCCTGCTCTCGGCCGTGGCCGGGGTGATCTACTCGTCCCGGTCCAACGGGGCCCAGCCGGGGGCGGGCAACATGTTCGAACTGGACGCGATCGCGGCGGCCTTCATCGGCGGCGCGGCGGTCACCGGTGGGGTCGGCACCGTGGTCGGCGCGATGGTGGGCGGTCTCATCATGGCGGTGATGAGCAACGGCATGCAGCTCATGGGCGTCGACCAGTCCGTCCAGTCGGTGGTGAAGGGCCTGGTGCTCCTCGCCGCCGTGGCGTTCGACATCTGGAACAAGCGCCGCGCCGCGGGCAACCGGTGACGGCCGGCCGGGCGGCGATCCGCCGCCCGGCCGGCCGCACGGTCACCGGCCGTCGTCGCTCAGGCCCGGCTCCACCGTTGGTTGGTGTTGCCGTGGCAGGTCCAGAGGATCACCCGGGTGCCGTTGGCGGTGCCGCCGTTGTCGACGTCCAGGCACAGGGACGGGAAGCGGACGTTGCTCACCGTGCCGTTGCCGTTGAACGTCCACTGCTGGTTGGTGCCACCGTTGCAGTCCCAGATCTGCACCCGGGTGCCGGTGGTGGCGCTGGTCGGCACGTCCAGGCACTTGCCCAGCACCTGCAGCGTCTGCCCGTTCTGGGTGAACTGCTGGTTGGCGTTGCTGTGACAGTCCCAGATCAGCGCGCCGGTGCCGTTGGCCGTGCCGCCGTTGTCGACGTCGAGGCACCGACCGGCCGACTCGCTGCGCAGCCGGAACGTGGTCGGGGTGGGCGGCGGGGTGGTGGTGCCGCCGCCGCTGACCCGGTACACCACCGTGCCGTGCGCCGGCACGCTCGCGGAGATCGCTCCGGTGGTGCTGGAGGTGGCGTTGCTCCACGCGTCGCGCAGCGTGAACGAACTACCGCTCTTACCCACCGCCGCCGCCGTGGTGGAGACGGTCGTGGTGGCGCTGCCCTGGTTGAACAGGGCCACCGCGACGTCGCCGTTGGCCAGCGGCTTGGCCAGCACCCGCCGGGTGCCGTCGAAGGAGACCTGACTCGCCTGCAGGGCGAGGGGGTCCTGGCTGATGCCGATGAGGTTGGCGTTCTTCAGAATCGTCTGGGTGGCCGTGTTCATGCTGCGCAGGTCGTTGCCGGCGATGAGCGGCGAGGCCATGACGGCCCACAGCGCGAAGTGACTGCGCATCTCGGTGTCGGTCATGCCGCCCCGACCGACCTCCAACATGTCCATGTCGTTGAACGCGCCGGGCTTCGCCCGCCCGGCCAGCGGCACGGTGACGTCGACGATGTTCTGGATGCCCATCGGGTAGCCGTTGGTCTGGCCACTGTTCCAGGTGTTGGTGATGTCCTCGGTGGTGCGCCACATGTTCGCCACGTCGCCCCAGTTGCGCTGCGGGCCGGTCTTCGAGTGGACGCTGTTGGAGTTGATGCTGTAGACGATCGGCCGGCCGGTGGCGGCGAGCGCATCGCGCATGATGTTGAAGACCCGGACCTGGTCGTCGATGGTGCCGCTGGGCGAGCACCAGTCGTACTTGAGGTAGTCGACGCCCCAGGCGGCGAACTGCCGGGCGTCCTGGGCCTCGTGTCCCTGGGCCCCGGTGGCGCCGGGATAGCTGTTGAAGTACTGCGCGCACGTCTTGTCCAACGGGCCCTGGTAGATGCCGAACTTCAGGCCGCGGGAGTGGATGTAGTCGCCGAGCGCCTTCATCCCCGACGGGAAGCGGCTCGGGTCGCCCTGCAGGTTCCCCGCCGAGTCCCGGTTCGGGTTCATCCAGCAGTCGTCGACGACGACGTACTGGTAGCCGGCGTCGCGCATGCCGGTGCTGACCATCGCGTCGGCCATCTGCCGGATGAGCGTCTCGTTGATGTTGCAGCCGAACGTGTTCCAACTGTTCCAGCCCATCGGGGGCGTACGGGCGACGCCGTTGTCGAGCGCCTGCGCCGGTTGCGGGGCGACCACCCCGGCGGTGACGGAGGCCGCGAGCGCCACTGCCGTGGCACCCAGGGCGGCCAGCGTCCATCGTGTCCTTCTACGCACTGATCCTCCTCGGTGGACGGGCCTCGGCGTGCCGACGCCCGGAGGGAGCGACCGTCCGCGTGGCGGTCCGGAGACGCCGGGCGCGGGCGGGGAGAGGGGACCGGCGGATCGCCGACGGCCGCTCGGGTGGTGGGTCCGGCGCGATCCGGGGACGCCCTCGGCCACCGCCTCCATGGGGTGTGCCGGGGCGTCCGTCGGGGACGGCACGCCGGTGCAGTGATGCCGCGGATGTTATCGCTGACATCAAACTGTGTAAATAGCTCGCCCCCTTCCACGCCGGTCGCCGAGACCGTTCGTGGGCCTCGGGGCGGGCGGAATAAGAGCCGTTGAGAGGCCCTGTGACGGCCTGGGCGCCGGGTGTCCCGGGGACTCGTCGGGGGTGCGGCAGGGTGGCGGATAGATCGCCACCTGGGGCATCGATTGTTCTCGCTAACACAGCTGGTGGTCGGGGTCCGGCGGGCATCCGGCCGACCGCGCGAAGTGGATCTCAGGCAACGGTGGGCGGGCCGGTCCGTGCCGGGGCGCGGGGCGATGTCGCCGAGCGGGCGTCCCCGTTACGCAGCTGTTGCGCTTGGGTGTCTTGACGGATGTATATGTGAGCGCTAACACTAGCTCCGTGATGCGGCGGAGGTGTAGATGAGCGAGCGGGACGCGCCCGACCGGTACGTCGTCGGCGTCGATTTCGGCACGCTGTCCGGGCGGGCCCTGGTGGTGCGCGTGCGCGACGGCGCCGAGCTCGGCACGGCGGTGCACGAGTACCGGCACGGGGTGATCGAGGCGGCCCTGCCCGGCGGTGGCCCCGCGCTGCCGCCGGACTGGGCGTTGCAGGACCCCGACGACTACCGCGAGGTGCTGCGCCAGGCGGTGCCCGCCGCGCTGGCCGCCGCCGGCGTGGACCCGGCGCGGGTGGTCGGGATCGGCATCGACTTCACCGCCTGCACCGTGCTGCCGACGCTCGCCGACGGCACCCCGCTGTGCGAGCTGCCCGAGCTGCGCCACCGGCCGCACGCCTGGGTGAAGCTGTGGAAGCACCACGCCGCCCAGCCGCACGCCGACCGGATCAACGCGCTGGCGCACGAGCGGGGCGAGCCGTGGATCGGCCGCTACGGCGGCAAGATCTCGGCCGAGTGGCAGTTCGCCAAGGGGTTGCAGATCCTCAACGAGGACCCCGAGGTCTACCGGCGGGCCGAGCGCTTCATCGAGGCCGCCGACTGGATCGTCTGGGAGCTGTGCGGCGTCGAGACCCGCAACGCCTGCACCGCCGGCTACAAGGGCATCCGGCAGGACGGGAGCTACCCGTCGCCGGACTATCTGGCCGCGCTCGACCCCGGGTTCACCGACTTCGTGGCCAAGCTCGACGGCCCGCTGCTGCCGCTGGGCGCCCGGGCCGGCGGCCTCGGCGCCCGCGCCGCCGCCTGGACCGGCCTGCCGGAAGGCATCGCGGTCGCGGTCGGCAACGTCGACGCGCACGTCACCGCCGCCTCCGCCCAGGCGCTGCGCCCGGGCCGGCTGGTGGCGATCATGGGCACCTCCACCTGCCATGTGCTCAACGGCACCCTGCCGGCCGAGGTTCCCGGCATGTGCGGCGTCGTCGACGGTGGCATCAGCCCCGGCGCCTGGGGCTACGAGGCCGGGCAGAGCGGCGTGGGCGACATCTTCGGCTGGTTCGTGCGGCACGCCGCCCCGGCCGGGCTCGACTCGCACGAGCGGCTCACCGAGCTGGCCGCCGCCCAGCCGGTCGGCGCGCACGGCCTGGTGGCGCTGGACTGGTGGAACGGCAACCGGTCGCTGCTGGTCAACCACGACCTCAGCGGCCTGGTCGTCGGTCTGACACTGGCCACCCGCCCGCCGGACGTCTACCGCGCGCTGCTGGAGGCCACCGCGTACGGCACCCGGATGATCATCGAGGCGTTCGCCGAGGCGGGCGTGCCGGTCGACGACCTGGTGGTGGCCGGCGGGCTCACCTCGAACCGGCTGCTGATGCAGATCTACGCCGACGTCACCAACCGGCCGCTGGGCATCATCGGCTCGGCGCAGGGGCCGGCGCTCGGGTCCGCCATCCACGCGGCGGTCGCCGCCGACGCGTACCCGACGGTGCACGAGGCGTCGGCGGCGATGGGTCGGGTGGACGAGGGCGTCTACCAGCCGATTCCGGAGAACGTCCGGGCCTACGACGCGCTCTACGCCGAATACCGGGCGCTGCACGACCACTTCGGCCGCGGCGCGAGCGACGTCATGCTCCGCCTGCGCGCGATCCGCAACGCGGCGGTGGACGCCGCCGCGGCGCAGCCCGAGGAGACCCTGGAGGTGGTCGGATGAACACCGACGTCGACCGGCAGATCACCGCGCTGCGCCAGACGGTGGCCCGGCTGCACGGCGAGCTGACCCGCTACAACCTGGTGGCCTGGACCGCCGGCAACGTCTCGGCGCGCGTCCCCGGGCAGGACCTGATGGTGATCAAGCCGAGCGGGGTGGACTACGACGACCTGACCGCCGAGACGATGGTGGTCTGCGATCTCAACGGCGCCGTGGTCGACGGCGGCGGCGCCCCGTCCAGCGACACCGCCGCGCACGCCTACGTCTACCGTGCGATGCCCGAGGTCGGCGGCGTCGTGCACACGCACAGCGGCTACGCCACCGCCTGGGCGGCCCGGGGCGAGGCGATCCCGTGCTGGCTGACCGCCCAGGCCGACGAGTTCGGCGGCGAGATCCCGGTCGGGCCGTTCGCGTTGATCGGCGGCGACGACATCGGCAAGGGCATCGTGAGCACGCTGTCCGGGCACCGCTCGCCCGCCGTGCTGATGCGCAACCACGGCGTCTTCACCATCGGCAAGGACGCCCGCGCGGCGGTCAAGGCCGCGGTGATGTGCGAGGACGTCGCCCGCACCGCGCACCTGGCCCGCGCGCTCGGCGAGCCGCTGCCGATCGCGCCGGCCGACATCGACTCGCTCCACGACCGCTACCAGAACGTGTACGGCCAACGCCCGCCGGCCGGGTAAGCCCCCTGACCAGCACCACGCACCGAATTCCCCACCACACCCGGTCGTCCCGGCCCCACCGGTCGCGCGTGCCGGATCACCCAACCCTGAGGAGAACGATGAGAAGCAGGAGCACGGCACGCACGGTCATCGCGGCCCTGACCGGCGTGCTGCTCGCCGGCGGCCTGGTCGCCTGCGGTAACAGCGACACCGGCGGCGACTCCGGCGGCGGTGGCAGCGACAAGATCGTCCTGGGCTTCTCCCAGGTCGGCGCGGAGAGCGGCTGGCGGACCGCGAACACCACCTCGATCAAGGAGGCGGCGGGCCAGGCCGGCGTCGAGTTGAAGTTCGACGACGCGCAGCAGAAGCAGGAGAACCAGATCAAGGCGATCCGCAACTTCATCCAGCAGAAGGTCGACGTCATCGCCTTCTCGCCGGTGGTCGAGTCCGGTTGGGACACCGTGCTCAAGGAGGCCAAGGACGCCAAGATCCCGGTGATCCTGACCGACCGCGCGGTCGACTCGGCCGACAAGTCGCTCTACAAGACGTTCCTCGGCTCGGACTTCATCAAGGAGGGCCGACTCGCCGGCGAGTGGCTGGTGGAGCAGAAGAAGGCGGCCTCCGGCCCGGTCAACATCGTCGAGTTGCAGGGCACCACCGGCTCCGCCCCGGCCAACGACCGGAAGAAGGGCTTCGCCGACGCCATCGCCGGCAGCCCCAACCTGAAGATCGTCGCCTCGCAGTCCGGTGACTTCACCCGCGCCGGCGGCAAGCAGGTGATGGAGCAGTTCCTCAAGGCCAACCCGAAGATCGACGTGCTCTTCGCGCACAACGACGACATGGGTCTGGGCGCGCTCGAGGCGATCACCGCGGCCGGCAAGGTGCCCGGCAAGGACATCACCATCATCACCATCGACGCGGTGAAGGACGGCATGCAGGCCCTCGCGGACGGCAAGTTCAACTTCATCGCGGAGTGCAGCCCGCTGCTCGGCCCGCAGCTGATGGACCTGGCGAAGAAGGTCAAGGCCGGCGAGGAGGTGCCGCCCCGGATCGAGACCGAGGAGACCACCTTCACCCAGGAGCAGGCCAAGGAGGCACTGCCCAACCGCAAGTACTGATCCACACCGGGGGTCGCCGTCTGACCGACGGCGGCCCCCGCACCACCACGTCGAAGAAGAGGTCCGATGGGATGACGGGTGACCGTCCGGTCCTGACCATGACCGGTATCAGCAAGACCTTCCCCGGGGTCCGCGCACTGCACGACGTCGACTTCCGGTTGTTCCCGGGCGAGGTCCACGCCCTGATGGGTGAGAACGGCGCCGGCAAGTCGACCCTGATCAAGGTGTTGACCGGCGTGTACGGCACCGACGCGGGCACCATCACCCTCGCCGGTGAGGCGGTGTCCTTCACCGGGCCGATGCAGGCCGCCGCGGCCGGCGTCAGCACCGTCTACCAGGAGGTCAACCTCTGCCCGAACCTGTCGGTGGCGGAGAACATCTTCATCGGCCGGGAACCCCGACGCCTCGGCGCCGTCCGCTGGGGCGAGATGCGCCGGCGGGCCCGTGAACTCCTGACCCGGCTCGACCTCGACCTCGACGTCAGCGCGCAGCTCGGGACGTACTCGCTGGCCGTGCAGCAGATGGTCGCCATCGCCCGGGCGATCGACGTGCGGGCCCGGGTGCTCATCCTCGACGAGCCGACGTCCAGCCTGGACGCGGGCGAGGTCGCGCAGCTCTTCCGGATCATGCGCCAGCTCCGCGACGAGGGGATCGCGATCCTGTTCGTCACGCACTTCCTCGACCAGGTCTACGGCATCGCCGACCGCATCACGGTGCTGCGCAACGGCACCCTGGTGGGGGAGTACCGCACCGAGGAGCTGCCCCAGTTCAGCCTGGTCGAGAAGATGATCGGCCAGGAGCTGGACGTCCTGGAACGGCTCGACGAGCAGCAGAAGCGGGCCACCGTCACGCCGGACGGACAGGCCCCGCTGGTGGACGCCACGGAGCTGGGCCGGCGTGGCGCGGTCGCGCCGTTCAGCCTGCGCATCCACGCCGGTGAGGTGGTCGGCCTGGCCGGCCTGCTCGGCTCCGGCCGGACCGAGGTGGCGCGGCTGCTCTTCGGCGCCGACCGCGCCGACCACGGGCAGGTCCTCCTCGACGGCGGCCGGTCGCCGCTGCGTACCCCGATCCACGCCATCGACCAGGGCATCGGCTTCTGTTCGGAGAACCGGCGCGCGGAGGGCATCGTTCCCGAGCTGTCCGTCCGGGAGAACATGATCCTGGCGATGCAGGCCGCGCGCGGCTGGCTGCGTCCGATCCCACGCCGCCGGCAGGACGAGCTGGTCCAGAAGTACATCGAGGCGCTGAGCATCCGGCCCGCCAACCCGGAGGCGCCGGTGCGCAACCTCTCCGGCGGCAACCAGCAGAAGGTGCTGCTGGCCCGCTGGCTCATCACCGAGCCGCGCCTGCTCATCCTCGACGAGCCCACCCGCGGCATCGACATCGGCGCGAAGGCCGAGATCCAGAAGCTGGTGGTGCAGCTCTCCGACGGCGGCATGGCGGTGCTGTTCATCTCCGCCGAGCTGGAGGAGGTGCTGCGCCTGAGCCACCGGGTCGCCATCATGCGCGACCGGGAGATGGTCGCCCAGCTCACCAACGACGACACGCTCGACGCGGACCGCGTCATGCGCACCATCGCGAGCGGAACCCCCCGGGAGGAGGTGCACCGATGAACACCGTCGCCGAACGCCTTCGTCCGCTGACCGGCCACCGCCTGTTCTGGCCGGCGCTCGTGCTCGTGGTCATGATCGCCGCGAACACGGCCTACCGGCCCGGCTTCCTGGCCGTCGAGGTCAAGAACGGCCATCTGTACGGCACCCCGGTCGACATCCTCCGGTTGAGCGCGCCGCTGATCCTCGTCGCGCTGGGCATGACCCTGGTCATCGCCACCGGCGGCATCGACCTGTCCGTCGGCTCGGTCTGCGCCATCAGCGGCGCGATCGCCTGCCTGCACATCAGCGAGGCGGCCGACCAGAACAGCGCGTCCACCGTGGCCACCGCGCTGGCCCTGGCCTTCGGGGCGGCGCTCGTGCTCGGCGCGTGGAACGGGGTGCTGGTCGCCGTCATCGGCATCCAACCCATCATCGCCACGCTGATCCTGATGGTGGCCGGTCGGGGCATCGCCCAGCTCGTCACCGAGGGGCAGATCATCACGATCAACTCGGAGCCGTACCGGGCGATCGGGCTCGGGCACTTCCTCACGCTGCCGCTGGCGGTCCTGATCGCGCTCGCCGCGGCGCTGCTCGTGGCCGCGTTCACCCGGCGCACCGCGCTCGGGCTGATCGTCGAGTCGGTCGGCGGCAACGCGGAGGCCAGCCGGTTGGCCGGCATCCGGTCGCGTCGTATCGTCCTCCTCGTCTACGTGGTCAGCGCCGCCTGCGCCGCGGTCGCCGGTTTCATGGTCACCGCGAACGTGTCCAGCGCCGACGGCAACGCCGCCGGGCTGTGGATCGAACTCGACGCGATCCTCGCGGTGGTCATCGGCGGCACCTCGCTCGCCGGTGGCCGGTTCTCGCTCAGCGGCACGGTCCTCGGCGCGTTGATCATCCAGACCCTGACCACCACGGTGTACGCCATGAACATCTCGCCCCAGACGTCGCTGCTGTTCAAGGCCGTCGTCGTCATCGCCGTCTGCCTGGTGCAGGCCCCGGCGTTCCGCGCCCGGCTGCGTCGCCGCCGGCGCGGGGTCCAGACCGGCCCGACGGCGCCCCAGCGGGAGAAGGAGCAGGTGCCGGCATGAGCAGCACGTCGTTGAGCGCCGTCCGGTCGTGGCGGCCCAGCCTGCCCCGGCGCCACGTACCGGTCCTGGCCACCCTCGCCCTGCTGCTGGTCATGTACGGCATCGGGGTGTCGCAGTACCGTGCGTTCTCCAACGTCCAGGTCGTGTTCAACGTCTTCATCGACAACGGTTTCATGCTCGTCGTCGCGGTCGGCATGACGTTCGTGATCCTCACCGGCGGCATCGACCTGTCCGTCGGCGCGGTGGTCGCGATGACCGCGATGGTGTCGGCCGCCCTGCTCCGGGACGGGCTGCCCGCCGCCCTGGTGCTGGTCATCGCGTTGCTGATCGGCCCCACGCTGGGGTTCCTGATGGGCTGCGCGATCCACTTCTTCGACATCCAACCGTTCATCGTGACACTGGCGGGGATGTTCTNTTCTGGACCTCGGTGTCCCAGGAGCGCATCGGTGACCCGGCCGGGAACTTCGTGTCGATCAGCGTGCTGATCGCGTTCGCGGTGGTGCTGGTCGCCGCGTACGTGCTGGCGTACACCCGGTTCGGCCGCAACGTGTACGCCGTCGGCGGCAACGCGCAGTCGGCGCTGCTGATGGGGCTGCCGGTCGCGCGGACCCGGATCGCCGTCTACACGATCAGCGGGCTGTGCTCCGCCATCGGCGGCATCCTGCTGTCGTTCTACACGCTGTCCGGCGCGCCGCTGATCGCCGTCGGCATGGAACTGGACGTGATCGCCGCGGTCGTCATCGGCGGCACGGTGCTCACCGGCGGCTCCGGTTACGTCTTCGGGACCGTGCTCGGCGTGCTGGTGCTGGGCGTCATCCAGACCCTGATCACGTTCGACGGCAGCCTCAACTCCTGGTGGACCAAGATCGTGATCGGCGGGCTGCTCTTCGCGTTCATCCTCCTCCAGCGCCTCATCGGCATCCGGTTCAAGTAACGGCTCCTAGCGCGGAAGGCAACAACATGGCTACGCACCCCCAGCCCGAGGTCTGGTTCCTCACCGGCAGCCAGGGTCTCTACGGCGAGGACACCCTCCGGCAGGTCGCCGACCAGTCCCGGCAGATCGCCGCGCGCCTGGACGAGTCGCCGGACATCCCCGTACGGGTGGTCTGGAAGCCGGTCCTGACCACGAGCACGGACATCCTCGCGGCCTGCCGGGACGCGGCCGTGCAGGGCGCGGTCGGGGTGATCGCCTGGATGCACACGTTCTCGCCGGCGAAGATGTGGATCTCCGGGCTGGACGCGTTGCAGACGCCGCTGCTGCACCTGCACACCCAGGCGAACGTGGCGCTGCCCTGGGACACCATCGACATGGACTTCATGAACCTGAACCAGGCCGCGCACGGCGACCGCGAGTTCGGGTACATCCAGACCCGGCTCGGGGTGGCCCGCAAGACGGTCGCCGGCCACGTCACCGACCCGCGGGTGGTGGGGCGGGTCGCGGCGTGGGCCCGCGCGGCCATCGGCTGGTCGTCGATGCGGACGCTGCGGCTGGCCCGCTTCGGCGACAACATGCGCGACGTCGCGGTGACCGAGGGCGACAAGGTCGAGGCGGAGCTGCGCTTCGGCGTGTCGGTCAACACCTACGGCGTGAACGATCTGGTGGCGGCCGTCGACCAGGTCGCCGACGCGCAGGTCGACGACCTGGTGAAGGAGTACGACGACGCCTACCGGCTGGACGCCGCGCTGCGGCCGGGCGGCGACCGGCACGAGTCGCTGCGCTACGCCGCGCGCCAGGAGATCGGCCTGCGTTCGTTCCTGGACGCCGGTGGCTTCCGCGCCTTCACCACCAACTTCGAGGACCTCGGCGGTCTGCGCCAGCTCCCCGGCATCGCGGTGCAGCGGCTGATGGCCGACGGGTACGGCTTCGGCGGCGAGGGGGACTGGAAGACGTCCGTGCTGGTGCGGACGCTGAAGTCGATGGCTGTCGGCGTCGAGGGCGGCACCTCCTTCATGGAGGACTACACCTACGACCTGACGTTCGGGCAGGAACTGGTCCTCGGCGCGCACATGCTGGAGGTGTGTCCGAGCATCGCCGCCGACGTGCCGACCGCCGAGGTGCACCCGCTGAGCATCGGTGGGCGGGAGGACCCGGTCCGGCTGGTCTTCGACGCGGCGTCCGGCCCGGCCGTGGTGCTCGGCATGGCCGACATGGGGGAGCGGTTCCGGCTGGTGGCCAACGTGGTCGACGTCGTGCCGCCGCCGCAGCCGCTGCGCCGGCTGCCGGTGGCCCGGGCGGTCTGGCGGCCCCGCCCCGACCTGGCCGGCTCGGCGGAGGCGTGGATCACCGCGGGCGCGCCCCACCACACCGTGCTCTCCCAGGCGGTGGGCGTGGAGGAGCTGCGCGACCTGGCCGCGATGGCGCGTACCGAACTGGCGATCATCGACGCCGACACCGAGCCGTACCGCTTCGCCGACGAGCTGCGCTGGAACCAGGCGTACTACCGGCTCGCCCGCGGGTTCTGACCCGGGCCGACCACCGCGACGGGTGGCCTGCCCCGATGTTCGCGTCGGGGCACGCCACCCGTTCCGCGTCCCGGATGTTACGGCTTGACGAACGGCATGTTATCGCTCACAGTCGATGCATTGAGGGTCGCCGGCAGCTTCGCGGGCCGTTCCGGGTGCAGCCTGTGCCGCAGTTGCCGTGGACCCGGTTCCCCTGGGGCAGGGACCGCTGTTAACGATCACATGAGGAGGATCATGGTGGCGACGGGTCGGCTGTCCCGGCTCCTGGCGGGGTTGGTGGCGATGGTGGTCGGCGGGGTGCTGGTGGGGGTGGCCTCCGGGCCGGCCTCCGCGGCGACCGTGGACACCACCGCGTACTACGTGCTGGTGAACCGCAACAGCGGTAAGGCGCTCGATCTCTACAACCAGGCCACTAACGACGGCGCGCGGATCACCCAGTGGACGCGCAATGACGGCGCCTGGCAGCAGTGGCAGTTCGTGGACTCCGGCGGCGGCTACTACCGGCTGCGCTCGCGGCACTCCGGCAAGGTGCTGGACGTGACCGGCGCGTCCACCGCCAACGGCGCGGCCGTGGTGCAGTGGTCCGACCACAACGGCACCAACCAGCAGTTCCGGCTGGCCGACTCCGACGGCGGCTACGTGCGCCTGGTCAACCGCAACTCGAACAGGGCAGTGGAGGTGCAGAACGCCTCGACCGCCGACGGCGGCAACATCGTCCAGTACGACGACTGGAACGGCACCAACCAGCAGTGGCAGTTGGTG
This sequence comes from Micromonospora sp. NBS 11-29, assembly GCF_002140155.1. Taxonomy (GTDB): domain Bacteria; phylum Actinomycetota; class Actinomycetes; order Mycobacteriales; family Micromonosporaceae; genus Micromonospora. The sequence goes on along the minus strand of NZ_NAPR01000008.1, from coordinate 42,420 downwards.
CGCCTGGGCGGCGGCACCCCGACCGACCCGCCGCCGACCACCCCGCCGCCGAGCGGCACGTTCACCAACCCGGCGATCTGGCAGGACTTCGCCGACGTCGACATCATCCGCGTCGGCGACGTCTACTACATGTCCGCCTCGACCATGCACTACTCGCCCGGCGCACCGGTGCTGCGCTCGTGGGACCTGGTGAACTGGGAGTTCGCCGGGCACTCGGTGCCCCGACTGGACTTCGGCACCAAGTACGACCTGCCCCCGGGAAGCCAGGCGTACGTGGACGGCATCTGGGCCTCCACGTTGAACTACCGGCCCAGCAACAAGACCTACTACTGGGCCGGGTGCATCGACTTCGCCCAGACCCACATCTACACCGCCGGCGCGGTCGACGGCGCCTGGAGCAAGCTCACCACGATCCCCAACTGCTACTACGACGCCGGCATGCTGATCGACGACAACGACACCATGTACGTCGCGTACGGCAACGGCACGATCAGCGTGGCGCAGCTCTCCGCGGACGGGCGCACCCAGGTGCGGGCCCAGCAGGTCTACCAGACGCCGTCGAGCATCGGCACGCTGGAGGGGGCGCGGTTCTACAAGCGCAACGGCGCCTACTACATCTGGCTGACCCGGCCGGCCAACGGCCAGTACGTGCTCAAGTCCACCAACGGCCCGTTCGGCCCGTACGAGCAGCGGCAGGTGCTGCTCAACCTGCCCGGCCCGATCTCCGGCGGTGGCGTGCCGCACCAGGGCGGGCTGGTGCAGACGCAGAACGGTTCCTGGTACTACATGGCGTTCACCGACGCGTACCCCGGTGGTCGGATGCCGACGCTGGCGCCGATCACCTGGACCTCCGACGGCTGGCCGCAGGTGCAGACCGTCAACGGGGCGTGGGGCGCGAGCTACCCCAACCCGCTGCCGCTGCGTCCGGTCAAGCCGCTCACCGGCACCGACACGTTCTCCGGCAGCACGCTCGGTGTGCAGTACGAGTGGAACCACAACCCGGACAACAGCCGGTGGTCGGTGAACAACGGCCTGCGTCTGCAGACCGCCAGCGTGACCAACGACCTGTACCAGGCCCGTAACACGCTGACCCACCGCATCCAGGGCCCGACCTCGACCGCCACCATCGAGCTGGACTACTCGACCATGCGCGACGGGGACCGGTCCGGGCTCGCCATGCTGCGCGACAGTTCGGCGTGGATCGGCGTCCGGCGGGACAACGGCGCCACCCGGGTGGTCATGACCAACGGTCTGACCATGGCCAGCGGCGCCTGGAACACCACCTCCACCGGCAGCGAGGTCGCCAGCGCGGCGGTGTCCGGTGGGCGGATCTGGCTGCGGGCCAAGGCCGACATCCGACCGGGGTCGGGCCGGCAGGCGACGTTCTCCTACAGCACCGACGGGGTCAACTTCGTCTCGCTGGGCAACGCGCTGACGCTCAACAGCGCGTGGCAGTTCTTCATGGGATACCGGTTCGGCATGTTCAACTACGCCACCCAATCGTTGGGCGGGTCGGTGACCGTGCGGCAGTTCTCGCTGACAACGCCGTGACGCGGGTCACCATTATCGGCCGCTGANGGGGCATCTCCGAAAATTTTCGGAGATGCCCCGCCCGACTGTCGCGGAGTCGTTCGAAACCGTTCGAAATCGTTCGGAGCCGTTCGGAGCTGCGGCTTCGGGCTCTCCGACCTCGGTTAAGGAATGGTTCCGGCGTCAATTCTCCGACATTTCCCGGGCCGCGCCCCGAAAGGTGGATCGACCGCGCCGTGACCGGCGGGACAACTGGCGTAGACTGTCGCCACCCGTGGCCGGCCCGGTCGACGTCGACCCGCTTCGGCCATGCGGTCAGTGCGAAAGTGAGGTGGCCGTGCGCGGTCCTGCGATGACGGATGTGGCTCGCCTCGCCGGTGTCTCCCACCAGACGGTGTCCCGGGTCCTGAACGGGCATCCCAACGTGCGTGAGCAGACCCGGCTGCGGGTCCAGGCGGCCATCACCGAACTCGGCTACCGGCCCAACCGCGCCGCCCGCGCGCTGGTCACCGGCCGCTCCCAGGTGATCGGCGTGGTCGCGCAGAACACCACGCTCTACGGCCCGGCCTCCCTGCTGGCCGCGCTGGAACAGACCGCCGCCGAGGCCGGGTTCGCGGTCAGCGTGGCCAGCGTCAGCGACCTCGACCACCGCTCCATCTCGGCGGCCGTGGAACGTCACCTGGCGCACCGGGTGGCCGGCATCGTGGTGATCGCGCCGGTCGAGTCGGCCGGCGAAGCCCTCGAACGGCTGCCCCAGGACGTGCCACTGGTGACCGTCGACGGCGACCCCCGCCGACCGATCCCGCTGGTCACGGTCGACCAGGTCGCCGGCGCCCGAGCCGCCACCGAGCACCTCCTCGCCGCCGGGCACCGCACCGTGTGGCACGTCTCCGGCCCGTCGGACTGGTTCGACAGCGCCGGCCGGATCGAGGGTTGGCGCGAGGCGCTGCGGCTGGCCGGCGCCGAGGTGCCGCCGCTGGTCCCGGCGGACTGGTCCGCCGCCGCGGGCTACCGGTGCGGGCAGATGCTGGCCCGGATGCCGGAGGTCACCGCCGTCTTCACCGCCAACGACCATCTGGCGCTCGGTGTGCTGCGCGCCCTGTACGAGCACGGCCGTCGGGTGCCGGACGACCTCAGCGTGGTCGGCTTCGACGACGTGCCCGAGGCGGCATTCTTCATCCCGCCGCTGACCACGGTGCGGCCGGACTTCGCGGCGGTGGCCCGGGCGAGCCTGGGTCTGCTGCTGGCCCAGATCGAGTCGGGCAGCGTCGGGCCGTTGCGGCAGACCCTCGCACCGACGCTGATCCCGAGGGGCAGCGTCGGCCCGCCACCCCAGCGCTGAGTCGCTGCCGCCGCTGGCGCTGGCGCTTTGCGTAGGAACCGCCGAGGCGGTGCCGAATCGCCGCGCGTCGGTCTTGCCGCTGGGCACGGACCCGGACTCGGACCCGGAGGGGGTCACCCCTTACCAAGGACTTGTGCTCGCTCGCCAGCCGTTCGCCACGCTGCGTAACGGTCCGGGAAAGGGCAAGAGGTGAGAGCGACATACCTGCTGGTCATAATTATGACTTGCAGTCATGTCGCGCTTGAGGCCACTGCCCTCCTCGCGGCGACACGCCCGAGAATCGGCCCGCCGCCCCGGGCCGACCCGAGCCCTCGCCGCGCAGCCCTGGCGCCCACCATCCTGAGGCGCTCGATGACAGGCGGGCCGCGGCGCGGCGGCACGCTGACGGGGGCAGTCGGGCCGCACCGGAGGGTTGAGCCGTCGTCGCCGGGTCGCCCGGCCCGGCGACGACGGCGTCGCGAGGGGTACACCGCGACCCGGGCGTGCGGGCGTACCCCGGTTCTCAGAGGAAGCGCCAGCGCTGGTGTGCGGCACCGGTGTCGTCGCCGAGGACGGCCTGCGTGCCCTGGCCGGTGGCACCGCCGTCGAGGCCGAGGACGCGGCCGCCGTTGGCGCACTGGATCCGGAAGTAGCCGTTGCCGGCGTGGCGCAGCCGCCAGCGGTGGTCGGCGGTGCCGCTGTCGGCCCACTGGACGATCCGGGCGCCGGCGGCCGCGGAGCCGCCCTCGACGCCGAGCACCTTGCCGCTGTTCGAGTTCCGCAGCCGCAGGTAGCCGCCGGTGTCCACGAGCGCGGTCCAGAGGTGGTCGGCGGTGCCGGAGTCGCCCCACTGGATGACGAGCCCGCCGTCGACGGTGGACATGTTCTGTACGCCGAGGACGAGCCCGCTGCCGAGGTTCTGGAGCCGGCGCGCGCCGTTGGGCAGGAACCGCCACTGGTTGTCGAGGCTGCCGTTGTCCGGGTCCTGCACCGCCTGCGCACCCTGCGCGGTGGAGCCGCCGGAGATGCCGAGCAGCTTGCCGCTGTTGACGTTGCGCAGCTTGTGGCTGCCGTCGCCGACATCGACGACGGTCCACTGGTGGTCGGCGGTGCCGTTGTCCGCCCACTGGAGGATCCGCGCGTTGTCGGCGGTGGACATGTTCTCCACGCCGAGCACCTTGCCGCTGTTGACGTTGCGCAGCCGGATCGCCGAGCCGTCGACGACGAGCTGCCAGTCGTGGTCGGCGGTGCCGGTGTCGCCCCACTGGAGGGCCAGCCCGCCGTCGGCGGTGGACATGTTCTGGACGCCGAGCACGAGCCCGCTGGCCGCGTTGGCCAGCCGGAAGCTCGCCTCGCCACCGCCGCCGCCCGTGCCGGCCCGCCAGTAGACCGTGTAGTTGAACCCGTGCGCGTCGTAGAAGGGCCCGAGGTTGACGGTGGCGCCGTTCGCGGTGGCGGTGAACGCCAGCGAGCTGCTTCCGGTCCGGGTGACCGAGGCGACGTTCAGCGTGGGCAGCGCGCTCAGCGTGGTGTTGCCGTAGTTGCCGGAGAGCACCACCGGCCCGTACATGACCGCCTGGACCGCCGCGTCGTCGTTGGCGGCCACCGTGGTCACCCGCATCGGCAGGCGGACCGTGACCACGTCCCCGGCGGTCCAGTCGCGGGTCAGCGCGGCGTAGCTGCCCGGCGCGGTGGCGATGTTCTGGGCCGTGCCGTTGACGCTGACCTGCGCACCATTGGCCCAGGACGGGATCCGGATCCGCATCGTCCACGACCCGCTCACCGAGCCGGTCACGGTCAGCGTCGTGGTGTCACCGACCGGGTACGAGGTGGTCTGGGTGACCGTGATGCCGCGCTGGCTCCAGGTGAGCACCGAGGGCAGGAACAGGTTCACGGTCAGCGTGGTGCCGTTGTGGAAGTAGATGCCGTCGGCCAGCGTGGTGTTGGTCTCCAGCCCGGTGCCCTGGCAGCACCAGAAGGAGTTGTAGTCGGTGCTCCAGGTGCCGCCGCCCCACGCCGGGCCGACACCGCGTCGCCCGCCCGGGTTCAGCGGGGTGAAGTAGGTGACGTGGCCGTGGCTGTCGGCCGGGTTCTGCTGGCCGATCATGTGGTTGAGCAGCGCCCGCTCGTAGAAGTCGACGTACGCGACGCGGTCCGGGTCGAGCTGCCACAGCTCCCGGGTCAGCTTGAGCATGTTGTAGGTGTTGCACGCCTCGCAGGTGTCGTTACGCAGGTAGCCGGCGATGGCGTTCGGGGCGCGGAAGTGCTCGGCCTGGCTGTTGCCGCCGATGGCGTACGTGTGGGCGCCGACCGTGATGTTCCAGGCGTTGGTGGCGATGTCGCGGTAGCGGGTGGTGCCGGTGGCCTTGTACTCCCGGGCCGCGCCGATCCACTTGGGCACCTGTGTGTTGGCGTGCAGGCCGTTGAGCTGGTCGGAGTTGGACGCGAGCGGGTTGAACACGGCGGCGTGGTCGAAGCGCTGCGCGGCGGTCAGCCATCGGGCGTCGCCGGTCTGCTGGTAGATGTCGGTCAGCACCGCGTTCATGCCGCCGAACTCGGTGCCGAGCATGGCCTGCATCTGGGCCGAGGTGAGCCGACCGGTGCGCCAGTCGACCCAGCCGGCGAGCGCGAGCAGCACGTCGCGGGCCTGGGTGCTGCCGATGATGCGCCACACGTCGAGCAGGCCGGCGAGCGTCTTGTGGATGCAGTAGTAGGGCACGTTGCCGTTGCTCAGCGTCCGGGCCTCCAGCGCGGTGAAGTCGGACTCGCCGAAGCCGGACAGGTAGCCGGTGTTGAACCCGGCCGCGCCGTTGTTGGCCTGGCACTTCGCCAGCTCGGCGACCATGGTGACCGCCTTGTCCCGGCAGGTGGTGTCGCCGGTGACCGCCCAGGCCTGCGCCCAGGCGCTGAGGAAGTGGCCCTGCATGTGGGTGCGGAACGGGAACGTCGGCGCGTCCCAGCCGCCGTTCGCGGCGGCCCCGCCGGTGGAGAGCCGGTGGTTGGCGCGGAAGTTGTAGAGCAGCCGGTTGACGTCGACGAAGCGCAGGTAGGACAGCGTGCGGTTCTGATTGTCCAGCCAACGGCTCGCGGTCAGCCGTACCTGGCCGGGGTCGAACGCGTAGGCGGAGACGCCGATGTCCGGTCGGGCCGGGGCCAGGGCGGCGCCGGCCGTACCGCCGCCGGTGAGGGAACCGACGGCGGCGCCGGCCGCCGCCGCGACGGCGGTCGCGCCGGTCGCGCGCAGGAGCATCCGGCGGTTCACCAGGGGAGCGGACATTGGGGCCTCCGAGACGGGGACGGGGTGGAGGTGGCGGTCGGGCGGACCCCGGTCCGCCATGACATCTTCGTTAACGTTAACAATCGTCCTTAGCGTGGCGTTTACATAGGCGACTGTCAACATCCTCGGGGCGGTGCGATGTTAGCGCTCTCAGGCAGGCGGGACGCGGGATTTGGTTGTGGGCATGACGGGGTTGCCGTACTCTCTGGGCGCGGCCCGCCCTCACGGTCCTGTGAGGAGCAACCATGCCCCTGAACCGCCTGCTGATCCTGGGGATCAGCGCCTGTACGGCGGTCGCGCTCGCGGTGCCCGTCTCCGCCGCCCCGGCCTCGGCCACCGGGTCGCGCCATCGCGACGGCGGCAGCCTGGTGCTGGTCGGCGGCGCGCTCGCCGACGACAACCGGGAGATCTACGACGAGATCGTCCGCCTCGCCGGCGGCCCCGGAAAGGCCCGGATCGGCATTCTCACCGCCGGTGCCCCGGTGCCGGCCGAGGACCCGGACGCCGGCACGCCCGACTGCAACAACAGCGTCTGCAACGGCGACTACTACGTCGAGCTGTTCCGGTCCTACGGGGTGGCCGACGCCCGGTGGATCCCGATCGACCTGGACCATCCAGGTGCCGCCGACGATCCGGCGGTGGTCCGACAGATCGATTCCATGACCGGGTTCTTCCTCGGCGGCGGCGACCAGTACCGCTACGTCACCACGATGACCCGCGGCGCGGCGCAGCGGGACAGCGCGGCGCTCGCCGCGTTACGCCGCAAGCTGCGTGGTGGGGCCGTGGTCGCCGGCACCAGCGCCGGGGCGCAGATCATGGCCGGCCGGGACATGGTCACCGGTGGGTCCACCGAGCCGGGGCTGCGCGACGGCGCGAAGCCGGGCTACTTCGAGGACCCGGACGTGCTCGGCTACCTGCCACGCGGCGGGTTCGGGTTCTTCACCGCCGGGCTGGTCGACACGCACTTCTCCCGTCGGGGGCGGGAGGCGCGTGCGATCCGGCTCGCCTCGGACACCGGGCGCACCCGGGTGTTCGGCCTGGACGAGAACACCGCGCTGGTGGTGACCGGCGTCGGGGGCCGTCGCCAGTCGCTACGGGTGCTCGGGCAGCGCGGTGTCGGCGTGCTGGACCTGCGCCGGGCCCGGGTCACCGACCGTGCCGGCGTCTGGGGGATCGAGGGCGTGCGGTGGAGCCGACTCACCGCCGGGGACGCGTACGTCGCGCCCCGCTGGACGGTCGTGCCGGCCGCCGGCAAGCCGCGCGTCCGCCCGGCTACCGGACCGTGCGCGGCGGTGTCGTCCGAGGACGTCTTCTACGACTACGCGATGGTCGGGCTCGTGGAGTCGGGGCTCGCCGCCCGCACCGGGTGCGTGACGGTCGGCGGCACGTCGTACGAGAAGGACCCGATGTGGTCGGCGCGGCTGAGCCGGGGCACCGGGTTCGCCGCGTACCGGGGTACGACGGCGATCACGTTCACCGACGTGGTGATCGGTATCCGCCCGGTCTGACGGGGCGCGGCGGCGTCGGGTCCAAGCCCGACGCCGCCGTCACGAAGATGTAACAGAGATTACGTATTGAGCAGTGACTTCAATAGATGTAACTTCTGTTTCATCGCTTCGTGGCCCCTCGGAGGTGCCCATGTTCCCTTCCCGCAATCCCCGCCGACTCGTCGTGACCGCGGCCGCCGCCGCGCTGCTCACCGTCGCCCCGCTCGGCGTCCCCGCCGCGCACGCCCAGGTCACCCGGGTACGCCAGGGCAGCGCCACCGACGCCGCCCGGTCGAGCTGGTCCGGGCCGGCGTACACGATGAACGGCTCCGGCGGCATCGTCACCGCCACCATGACGAAGGCGGTGAACGCGATCCGTGGCGGCACCGGCGCGATCGACGTGGTGGTCGTCGCCGCCTCCGGCACCGGCACCCCGGAGTGCGACGTGATCAGCCCGCTGACCGGCGTCAACTCCTGCACCACGCTCACCCTCACCACCACCGCGGACGGCAACGACAGCCAGGTCAACACCGACGTCCGTAACGCCGAGTTCGTCTACTTCGCCGGTGGTGACCAGTGCCGCTACGTGGCCTGGAAGGGCACCGCGTTGGAGGCGTCGGTGGAGTCGGTGGTGGCCAAGGGCGGCGGGGTCGGCGGCGGCAGCGCCGGGCACCACGTCAACAGCGACGTGGTCTACGACGCCTGCACCGCGAGCACCACCTCGGCGACCGCGCTGGGGAACCCGTACGACCGGTCGTTGACGTTCACCACGGGCATGTTCCGCTGGCCGAACTACGCCGGCACCATCAACGACTCGCACTTCGTCACCCGCGACCGGATGGGCCGGACCATCGCGTTCGTGGCGCGGGCGGTCAAGGACGGGCTGGTCACCGGCGGCAAGGCGTGGGGCGTCGGGGTGGAGGAGGGCGCCTCGCTCTTCATCGACCGTGCGGGTCGGGCCACGCTGAGCGGCCCGAGCGCGTACGTCGTGCTCGGCGACCACCAGCCCGAGGTGGCCGCGTCCGGGCAACCGCTGACCTACACCAACGTCAAGATCTGGAAGCTCGCCGACGGCCAGAGCTACGACTTCGCCAACCGGCCGACCTGCGGCTACTACCTCAGGAGCGTGCGCGCCGGCGTGCCCGACGCCAGCCTCTACAGCGGCACCCCGGTCACCGACTGCTCGTCCACCCCGCCGCCCTCCGGCGGCTCGTCCTACGCCGAGGTGGAGCCGAACGACTCTCGGAGCGCCGCCAACGACATCTCCGGGTCGACCTTTCCGGTCATCGTCACCGGGGACATGAAGAGCACCTCGGACCGGGACTACTTCTCGCTCACGCTCGGCGCCGGACAGACGCTGACCGTGAACTGCGCGGTGCCGACGGCGTACGACGCCGACCTCTACCTGCTCAGCGCGACCGGGAGCACGCTGACCCGGTCGGTGAACAACGGGGCCGGTGCGGACGAGTCGATCACCCTGACCCGCACCGCGTCCGGCTCGGCCACCTACCACCTCGACCTGGAGGCGTACGCCGGCTCCGGCACAGCCGACTACGCCTGCACCGTCGCGAAGTCCTGACCGCCGGTTCCGTGGCCGGGGCGCTCATACCCCGTCCACGGCACCGCCGTCGCGGGGGCGCGACGCGATCGGCCGCTACGCTCGGCTCGTGTCGAACGCCGATCCCGACCACGAACCGCACGCCGTGGGGGTCGCGGCGCTGATCCGCAGTCGACTGGGCGCGTGCAGCCCGGCCGAGCGGCGGGTGGCCCGCGCCCTGCTCGCCGCCTATCCCTCCGCCGGCCTGGGCACGGTCGCGTCGCTGGCCGAGCGCGCCGAGGTGAGCGCCCCGACGGTGCTGCGCCTGCTGTCCCGGCTCGGCTTCGGCGGCTACCCGGAGTTCCAGCGGGCGCTGCGCGACGAGCTGGCCGAGCGGGAAACCTCGCCGCTGACCGCGTACCGGGCGACCGAGCGGGGCGGAACCCCGCCGGAGGGCGCGCTGCCCCGGGCCGCGGTCACGCTCCCCGAGGCGGTCGCCGGCACGCTGGCCGACCTGCCGCAGGGGGAGCTGGACGCCGCCGTGCGCCTCCTCGCCGACCAGCAGTTCCGGGTGACCGCGGCCGGCGGTCGGTTCTCCGCGTTGTTCGCCAACTATCTGGTGCTGCACCTGATGCAGGTGCGCGGAAACAGCCGGCTGCTGCCGCCCGGGCCGGTGGAGCGCGCCGACCTGCTGGTCGACGTGGGCAAGCGGGATCTCGTCGTGCTCTTCGACTTCCGCCGCTACGAGGAGCCGACCCTGGCGCTGGCCCGGGAGGTGACCGCCCGGGGAGCCCGGGTGGTGCTGTTCACCGACCGCTGGCTCTCGCCGGTGGCCGGGCTGGCCGAGGTGGTGCTGCCCAGCCGGGTCGACTCGCCGTCGCCGTACGACAGCTTCGTGCCCATGCTGGCGCTGGTGGAGACGCTGGTCGCGGCCCTGATCGACCAGCTCGGCCCGGCTGCCGGCACCCGGCTCAAGGCGATGGAGGGTGCGCAGCAGGCGTTCGGCGGGCACTGAAACGTCCGTTACAAAAAACTGTAACCCCACCGAGATCGTAACGTGAGTTACAGTCCGGGGGCTGGCTGTTCCGGCCCCCGGAAGGACTCCCCATGCGCATCCGTACCCTCGCCCTGGTCGGCGCGACCACGGCGCTGCTCGCCGCCACCGCCGCCTGCGGCACCTCCTCGGCCGGTGGCTCCACCGACGAGATCAAACCCGTCTCGGTCACCATCGACGGCGTCGGCGCGGTCGAGACCGACAAGGCCCTCGCCGGGAAGGTCCCCGCCGACGTGCGCGGTCGCGGCACCGTCACGGTCGCCACCAACGCCCCCTACCAGCCGTTCATCGACTTCAAGGTGGAGGGCCGCACCGACGAGTTCGTCGGGCTCGACCACGACCTGTTCCAGGCCGCCTCGGCCCGGCTCGGCCTCCAGGCCACCTTCACCCAGCAACCGTTCGACGGCCTGGTGCCCGGCCTCCAGGCCGCGAAGTACGACGCCATCGCCGGCGGCATCACCGACAAGAAGGAACGCCAGCAGGTCGCCACGTTCGTCGACTACTCCGCCTCCGGCACCGGGTTCCTGGTCGCCGCCGGCAACCCGCTCGGCGTGCAGACCGTGGCCGACCTCTGCGGCCGCACGGTCGCCGTGCAGAAGGCCAGCAACCAGGCGAAGAACCTCGCCACGTACGCCAAGCAGAGCTGCGCCGGCCGGCCGCTTCAGGTCAAGGAGTACCCGGAGAACCCGCAGGCGGTGCAGGCGTTGATCGCCGGCAACGTGCAGGTCGTCGCCGCCACGAGGGTCAACCTGGTGGACACCGCCGGCTCGCTCGCCGGCAGGGCCGAGCTGGTCGACGACCCGTCCTCGCCCAACGGCTGGCTGGCCAGCCCGAACGGCTTCGGGTTCCTCAAGGCGAACAAGGAGCTGGCCGAGGCGTACCGGGCGGCCGTGCAGTCGCTGATCGACGACGGCACCTACGGCAAGATCCTCACCCGCTGGAAGCAGACCCCGATCGCGGTCGAGAAGGCCACCGTCGACCAGGCCATCGACTGACCCGGCGGACCACCGCCCCCCGATCCGCGGTCGCCGGGCGCCCTCCACATCCGTGAGGGCGGGCCCGGAGGCGCCCGGCGACCGCCGCACCCCTGCCGGAGGCACCCCCACCATGACCACCACCGAACCCCCGGCGGTACGGGTCGTCCCCGTCCGCCACTACGGCCGCTGGCTGACCGCGCTGGTCGTGGCCGGGCTGGCCGCGCTCTTCCTGCGGGCGCTGCTGAGCAGCCCCAACCTCGAACCCGGCACGGTCGCCCACTACCTGTTCCAGGACTACGTGCTCGACGGCGTGGTCACCACGCTCTGGCTCACCCTGCTCGCCATGCTGCTCGGCACCGCGGGCGGCATCCTGCTCGCCGTGCTGCGGCTGTCGGACAACCCGGTGCTGCGCGGCGTCTCCTGGACGTTCATCTGGATCTTCCGGGGCACCCCGCTGCTGGTGCAGATCATCTTCTTCGGGTTCCTCGGCGCGCTCTTCCCCCGGATCACGCTGACCGTGCCGTTCACCGACACCGTCCTGTTCGACCGTCCCACCAGCGTGGTGGTCACCGGCACGGTCGCCGCGGTGCTCGCGCTCTCGCTCAACGAGATGGCGTACGCCGCCGAGGTGATCCGCGGCGGCATCCTGGCCGTCGACGACGGTCAGACCGAGGCCGCCGCCGCGCTCGGCATGAGCCCCACGCTCACCCTGCGCCGGGTGGTGCTGCCCCAGGCCATGCGCGTGATCATCCCGCCGATGGGCAACGAGACCATCACCATGCTCAAGTCGACGGCGCTGGTGTCGATCATCGCCGGCCGGGACCTGATGACCGCCGTGCAGACCGTCTACCAGAACAACTACAAGGTGATCCCGCTGCTGATGGTGGCGGCGATCTGGTACCTCGCCCTGGTCAGCCTCCTCTCCGCCGGTCAGTGGCTGGTCGAGCGCCGGTTCGGCCGCGGCTTCGCCCGGGGAGGCGTGCGATGACGGCGATGGTCCGAGCCGAGGGTGTGACCAAGCGGTTCGGCCCGGTCGAGGTGCTCAAGGGCATCGACCTGACCGTGGCCCCCGGTGAGGTGGCCTGCCTGCTCGGCCCGTCCGGCTCCGGGAAGTCCACGTTCCTGCGCTGCGTCAACCACCTGGAGCGCATCGACGGCGGCCAGCTCTGGGTCGACGACGAGCTGGTCGGCTACCGCCGCCACGGCGACAAGCTGCACGAGCTGAAGGCCCGCGAGGTGGCCGTGCGCCGCCGCGACATCGGCATGGTGTTCCAACGGTTCAACCTGTTCCCGCACCTGACCGCGCTCGGCAACGTCACCGAGGCGCCGGTGCGGGTGCTGCGCACGTCGCGCGGGCAGGCCCGCGAGGAGGCGATGCGGCTGCTGGAGCGGGTCGGACTGGCCGACCGCGCGCACAACTACCCGAGCCAGCTCTCCGGCGGCCAGCAGCAGCGCGTCGCGATCGCCCGGGCGCTCGCCATGCGCCCGAAGCTGATGCTCTTCGACGAGCCGACCTCCGCGCTCGACCCGGAACTCGTCGGCGAGGTGCTGGACGTGATGAAGGGCCTCGCCGCCGACGGCATGACCATGGTGGTGGTGACCCACGAGATGGGCTTCGCCCGCGAGGTCGCCGACCAGGTCGCGTTCCTCGNGGACCCGCTGCTCACCGCCGCCGGCGACCGGCTGTCCGCGTACCACGACCGGCTCGCCCGGCTGGTCGCCGTCGACTCCGGCTCCGGTCAGGTGGACGGACTGCGGGAGGTCGCCGACCTGGTGCAGGGCTGGTGCCTCGCGGCCGGGCTGGCGGTGGAACGGGCGCCGGTCGCCGACCCGGCCGGCCGGCCGCTCGGGGACGTGCTGATCGCCCGCCGCCGGGGCGGCGGCACCCGCCGGATCCTGCTCGCCGGTCACCTGGACACCGTGTTCCCGCCCGGCACGGCCGCCGCCCGGCCGTTCCGGGTCCGGGACGGTCGGGCGTACGGGCCCGGGGTCAGCGACGACAAGGGCGGTGTGCTCGCCGGACTGGCCGCCGTCGAGGTGCTCGCCGCGCTGGACCGGCACCGGTACGGCGATCTGGTGCTGGTCTGCACGCCGGATGAGGAGACCGGCTCGGTGGGCAGCCGGCCGTTGCTGCGTACCCTCGGGGCCGAGGCCGACGTGGCGCTCTGCCTGGAGTGCGCCCGCGACAACGGCGACCTGGTCTCCGCCCGCAAGGGTGTGGCGGACCTCGCGGTGACGTTGCGCGGCCGGGCCGCGCACGCCGGCATCGAGCCGGAACGCGGCGTCAACGCGCTGCTCGCCGCCGCCCGGCTGACCGTGGCGCTGGACCAGCTCAACGGACGCTGGCCCGGGGTGACGCTGAACGTCGGGGCGCTGGAGGCGGGCGGCCGCCCCAACGTGGTCGCCGACCGGGCCCGGATGCTGGTGGACCTGCGTGCCTGGCGCACCGGCGAGTACGAGTCCGCACTCGCCGAGGTCCGCCGCCTGGTCGCCGAGCCGTTCGTCCCCGGTGTGCACGCCGAGCTGACCGTGCACGCGCCCACGCCGCCCTGGGAACCCGGCCCGGCCGGACGACGGTTGGCCGAGCTGGCGGCGAAGGTGGGCGCCGGACTCGGCGTACCGGTCTCGCACACCGCGACCGGCGGCTGCGCCGACGCGAACCTGCTGGCCGAGGCCGGCGCGACCGTGCTCGACGGGCTCGGCCCGGTCGGCGGCGCGGACCACAGCCCGGGGGAGTGGCTCGACCTGGACTCGGTGGTGCCACGGGTGGCGCTCCTGGCCGGCCTGATCGACGCCGTCGCGCGCCACCGGGACGCCTGACGGCGGCTCACCGGTTGCGGTAGTGGTCCACGGTCAGGGCCACCCCGCAGAGCAGCGCCAGCAGACCGAACGCGGCCCCCGCCCAGAGGTTGCCCAGCACGTTCGACAGCACCACGTTGGCCGCCGCGCTGCCGAAGAGCACCAGCCACAGCAGGGGGCGCAGCCGGCGGTCCGGGGTGCTCCCGGCGGTGCGATGAGGGTCGTTCACGGTTGCCTCCACTCGGTTCGTCGCAACGCTGACGACGCTAGGCCGGGCGGGCCGCCGGGGACGATCCCGCCAGCGCGACGACCGGGGGTACAGCAGGCTGTACTTTCCCCGGCCGGCGTTGCCGGTGCACACCGGTCGTGACCTATGGTGGCGCCGGGGGTGGGCCGATGGGATACGTGCGCGGGCGGGTCCGCGCCTCGGTGGACGCGTTGGAACACCTCGTCGGCGGCCTGGGCACCGCACTGCTGGCACTGGGCGCGCTGATCTGGGCGCTCGCCGTCACCGCCGCCTGCCTCGCCGGGGTGGGGTTGCTGCTGGCGCCCGGCGCGCTGCGCGCGGTGCGCGCGGTGGCCGACCGTGAGCGCGCCCGGCTGAGCCGCTGGGGCGGTACGCTCCCCGAGCCCGGGCCGGTGCCGGCCGGCCTGCGCACGGCCCTGCGCGACCCGGTGGTACGGCGGGAACTCGGCTGGCTGCCGCTGCACGCGGTGCTGGGCTTCGGCACCGGGCTGCTGGGCCTCGCGCTCCCGCTCTACGCCGTGCAGGACCTCACCTTCCCGCTGTGGTTCCGGCTGCTGCGACCCGAGGACGGCGCACCCGGAATCGTCTGGTGGCGGATCGACGGGCTGCCCGACGCACTCGCGGTCGGGCTGGTCGGGGTGGGCTGGCTGGCGGCGGTGCTCGGGTTGGGCCCGCTGCTCGCCCGCGCCCAGGCCGGTCCGGGCCGGTGGCTGCTGGCGCCGCCACCCGGGGTCGACCTGTCGTTGCGGGTCGCCGAACTCACCGCCACCCGGGCCGCCGCGCTGGACGCGCACGCGGTCGAGCTGCGCCGGATCGAACGGTCGCTGCACGACGGCACCCAGAACCGGCTGGTCGCGGTGAACGTGCTGCTCGGCGCCGCGCGCCGGGCCCTGCGCCGGGACCCGAGCCGGGCCGACGACATCCTCGAACAGGCGCAGAACGCCGCCGAGCAGGCGCTCGGCGAACTCCGTACGGTGGTGCGGGGGATCCTGCCGCCGGTGCTGGACGACCGGGGCCTCGCCGGAGCGCTGGCCGGCCTGGCCGGCGGGTCCACAGTCCCGTGCCGGCTCACCGTGGACGTGTCCGTGCGCTGCGCGGCCGCGGTCGAGGCCACCGCCTACTTCGTGGTGGCCGAGGCGCTGACCAACGTGGTCCGGCACAGCGGCGCGAGCACGGCCGACGTCGTGGTGCGCCGCGAACGGGACCGGCTGCTCGTGACCGTCACCGACGACGGGCACGGCGACGCGGACGAAACGCGCGGCTCCGGCCTCACCGGCATCCGCCGGCGGGTCGAGGCGTACGACGGACGGATGACCCTGACCAGCCCGCCCGGCGGGCCGACGAGGATGCACGTGGAGCTGCCATGCGGATCGTGATCGCCGAGGACGACGCGCTGCTGCGGGAGGGGCTGGCGCTGCTGCTGCGCGCCGAGGACCTGGACGTGGTCGCCACCGCGGGCACCCCGGACGCGTTCCTGGACGCGGTGGACGCCCACGGACCCGACGTGGCGATCGTCGACGTGCGGATGCCGCCGACCCACACCGACGAGGGGATCGTCGCCGCGGTCGAGGCCCGCCGCCGGCAGCCGGGCCTCGCGGTGCTGGTCCTCTCCGCGTACGTCGAGCAGGCGTTCGCCACCGAGTTGTTCTCGGTCGGCGCCACCGGTCTGGGGTACCTGCTCAAGGAACGCGTCGGGCGGGTCGAGGAGTTCCTCGCCGCCCTGCACCGGGTCGCGTCCGGCGGCAGCGTGATCGACCCGGAGGTGGTCGGGCAACTGCTCGCCCGCAACCGCCGCCCGGACACCGCGCTGGCCGAGCTGTCCCCACGCGAGCACGAAGTGCTGGCGCTGATGGCCGAGGGGCTCGGCAACACCATGATCGCCGAGCGGCTGTTCGTCACCGAGGGCGCGGTGCACAAGCACATCCGCAGCATCTTCGCGAAACTCCAGCTCCCGCCGGACGACCGCGCCGACCGCCGGGTCACGGCCGTGCTGCGCTACCTCCACGACACCGCGGCGCGCCGCCCGAGCTGAGGCGACGCACCGGGGAGCCGTACCGGGTCCCGGTCAGCGGGGCGTCGCGCAGATCGCCTCGTCGACGCTCTCCGAGACCGCCTCCACCATCTCCAGCGACGTCGGGAGCCCGGTCACCGCGACCACCGCGCTGCGTCCGTCCGTGGTGGCCAGGTTGCGGGTCTCGAAACCCTGGATGTCGCCGCCGTGCCCCCAGGCGTGGCCGCCGCAGGGCAGCTCGTGTCGGGCGATGCCCAGGCCGTACGCCCAGACTCCGCCGGGCTCGAACCCGGGCGCGGCGACCGTACGCGTCATCGCCGCCTGCTGCGCCGGCTTGAGCAGCCGGCCCGCCAGCAGCGCCTCGAAGAACGCCCGCAGGTCACCCGGGGTCGAGACGAGTTGACCCGCCGACCAGCCGAACGACGGGTCCATCTCGGTCACGTCGATCCACGGCGCACCCGGGGCGACCGCCACGTACCCCCGGGGGTGCCGGCCGGCGAGACGCTGGTCCCCGACCCCCGGCCAGTAGGTGTCGCGCAGCCGCAGCGGCTCGATGATCCGGCGGGTGATCTCCTCGCCGACCGGCCGTTGGGTGACCCGCTCGACGATCAGGCCGGCCAGGACGTAGTTGGTGTTGCTGTACTCCCACTTCGTGCCGGGGGCGAAACGCCGCGCCCGGGTGAGCGCGGCGTCCACCAGCCGACGCGGTTCGAGGTAGTCGTGGGCGCGGTCCACCAGGTCCTGCTCCTCGGTGAACAGCACGTCGTCGTAGTCGGGCAGGCCGCTGGTCTGCTGCAGCAACTGGCGTACCGTGATCCGCCGCCCGTCGTTGCCGTGGCCGCGCACCATCCCCGGCAGGTAGCGCTCGACGGTGGCGTCCAGGTCGATGCGGCCCTCGCCGACGAGTTGAAGGACGACCACGGCGGTGAAGGTCTTGGTGTTGCTGCCGATGCGGACCGTGCCGTTCGTCGGGACCTCGCGGCCGGTGCGTAGGTCGCCGACGCCGGCGGTGCGGTCGCGCACCCGCCCGTCGGCGCCCCGCACCGACGCCAGCGCCCCCGGGAAGTGCTGCTCGGAGACGAGGCGGTCGAGGCGTTGCTGGACGGCGTCGGGCCGGCCGGCCCCGGTGGGTGCGGCGGACGCGGCGGGAACGCCCAGGGCGGTCGCGGTCAGCACGGCCACGGCGCCGGCGGCCATCGGGAAGGTGCGGCGGGTCATCGGGGACTCCTCGGGGGACGGGAACGGGTACGGCTTCCAGCCTTGAGGAACCGGGGTCCGCACTCCATCCCGCCTGCTGCCCGCCCCCGGTAGCGCCAGCGGTAAGGAAGGGCACCTTGTTGACGCCAGGCGATAACAAGGTGCCCTTCCTTACGCCTGAGTTCAGGCCGCAGCCGGCCAGGGCGTCCAGGTTCGGACGCTGTGCGGCTGCCGGCGTGGTCTCGTCGGCGGCCCCGGCAAAGCGCCCGAAAGGGATGCCGGTGAGGCCGAAACTGCAAGATCGGCGTGGCGGGAGGGGTTTCGGGTGCGTTCGTTGTTGCCATGGCGACAACAGACGCACCCGGAGCGGGGCGCGGGTGGTGGGGGCGCGGGTGGTGGGGTCTCGGAGGGCTGCAGCGGTGCCATGCGCCGCGCGGGGCTGGGCGGTCGCCGGACCAGCCGTGCTCGCGCCAGCTCGCCGAGCGGGCGGACGGGGGGAACGCCGTGAATGCGGCCGGGCCCGGAGGGTGTTCCGCTGGTGCGCTGACGTCTCGGGCCTCGCGACCGGGGTCGCGTGCGGACGCTACGCCGGCTCGGGGAGGTGGCGGCATCCGGTTTGCCTCGATGACGCCACGTCGGCGTACCGNCCTGCCCGAGGCGGGCGCGGGGCGGCGCGGGGTTCGGTCGTCAGCAGGCCTGGGGTGCGCCGGAGTAGTGCACGCCGGCCCGCCCGATCACGGTCAGGTCGGTCATCGCCGTGTTCGCCGACCGCCTGATGTAGCACGAGTAGCGGTGCTGGTTGATCACCTCAAGGTGGATGTGCGCGCCGCTGTCGCCGTTGACCTGGTAGCAGGTCGACCAGCGGAACCGGCCGGTCTCGCCCAGCTTGGTCCACGGTCCCACCGAGGCGCCGACCACGATGCCGGACGGCTTGTTGTTGACGTGCATGACGTCGGCGCGCGCGATGACGGCGCCCGTGCTGTCGTCGCGGGCCTCCAGGCCGATGCGGTATCCACCGTCGGCCAGGTTGCCGGTCGCGCACCNCCGAACGGGGAGACCACGGTCGCGCCGGGGGCGCGGTAGATGTCGACCGCCCAGTCGTTGGTGTAGCCCCAGTTCGCGAAGACGCGGTGGTGGCCGGCCGGGCCGGACTGCCCGAACCGGTCCCAGGTGGACGCGCCCTGGATCGGCGGGTAGATGCTGACCGGGTCGGCGGTGGCGTGCGCCTGACCGGCGGTGGCCGGTGCGAGCGCGGCCGCGGCCGCCAGCAGCACGACGGCTAGCCGGCTGCCCATCCTGGTGAATCCCACTGCGCCTCCTGTGG
>NZ_NAPR01000008.1:19608-23650 GCF_002140155.1 Micromonospora sp. NBS 11-29 | reverse complement strand
GGTGCCGCACACCACCGACGCGGTCGCGCCGGCACCGGCGCGACCCGGACGGGAATGATCACTATAGATGCGTGTGCTGCCTCAGCGGAACGGTTGCTCGGGTGCGGCGAACGTGACCGGCGCGTCGAACGCCGCCCGCCTCGCGGCCCGGCGCAGCGCGGCGAGCACCGCGGGGCCGACCAGCACGATCGCCACCGCGGTGGTGACCGCCCGCCCGGTGTCCCAGCCGAACGTGGAGGTGACGGCGGTGAAGACGGCGAAGCGGTGCAGGTTCTCCAGCACCGGCGCACCGGCCACGTAGGACAGTTGAGTGTCCGCGCCGAGGCTGAACGGCCAGAACCACAGGTTCATCAGCAGGCCGTAGCCGTAGGCGGCGAGCGCGCCGTAGACGGCCAGGACGGCGGTCTCCGCGCGGCCCCGAAGCCCGGTCGGAAGCAGGCCGGCGCCGAGCCCGATCCAGGACGCGCAGAGCATCTGGAACGGTAGCCACGGCCCCACGCCCGCGGTGAGCAGCGCGGACGCGAACAGCGACGTCGAGCCGAGCAGGAACCCGAAACCGGGCCCGAACACCCGACCGGCGAGGACGAGCAGGAAGAAGACCGTCTCGATGCCGGCGGTGCCGGCCCCCAACGGCCGCAGCGCGGCGTTGACGGCGGCGAGCACGCCGAGCATCGCCAGGGCCTTGCTGTCGATGCCGCCGGAGCTGAGTTCGGCCAGCACCAGCGCCACCAGCACCGGCAGCATGACCAGGAAGACCAGCGGCGCCTCGCCGGTGCGGGCCGTCGACTCCGGGTGCGCCGGGACGAAGAACGGCCAGGTGAACGTGGCCAGCGCGGCGACCGAGGCGAGCGCGAGCACCACGGCGGTGCGCGGCGCGACCCGCAGCACGCTCATGCCGGCACTCCGCTTCGCTGCGTGCCGCCATGAGGCACCGTCGCGCTGAGCTTGCCGATTCGCTCGCTGCGCTCGCTCATGCCGGCTCCAGCGCGGCGGTGAGCTGCTCGACGGTCAGCCACGGCGCCGGGGCGAGGACCTTCGCCACCTGCGGCGCGAACGCGGGCGAGGCCAGCATGATCTCCGCCGTGCTGCCGTCGGCGACCACCTCGCCCTCGGCGAGCACCACCACCCGGTCGGCGAGCGTCGCGACGAGTTCGACGTCGTGGGTGGCGAGCACCACCGCGTGGCCGGCGGCGGCCAGCTCCCGCACCACGGCGGTGAACTGCCGTTTCGCCTGGTAGTCCAGGCCCCGGGTCGGCTCGTCCAGCAGGATCACCGGGGGCGCGGCGGTGAGCTGCACGGCGAGCGCGAGGGCGAGGCGTTGCCCCTCGGACAGGTCCCGGGGATGCCGGTCGCCGGGCAGGCCGGGGGTGAGCTGGTCCAGCAGGGCGCGGCAGGTGCCGGCCGGCGCGTCGGTCTCCCGATCGGCCTGCCCGCACTCGGCGTCCACGGTCTCCAGGTAGAGCAGGTCGCCCGGGGTCTGCGGGACCAGCCCGACGTAGCGACGGGCCCGCCCGGCCGGCAGCGCACCCGGGTCCACCGGGCCGCCCGCGCGGACCGGGCCGGCGGGGCCGCCCGCGCGGACCGGGCCGACCGCGCCGGGCGGGCCGGTGACGGTCACCGTGCCGCCCTGCCGGGGGCCGCTGCCCTGCACCGCCCAGAGCAGGCTGGACTTGCCGGAGCCGTTGCGGCCCATCAGCGCGACCACCCGGCCGGCGTGCAGGTCCAGGTCGACGCCGGCCACGGCCACCGTGCCGGGATACCGGACGACGATCCGTCGCGCGGTCAGCACCGCGTCGGTGTCCGGCGCGGGCGCGGGTGCGGGCGGCGTCACCCCGGCGAGCCGCCGGTGCAGGTCGCCGGCCCGCCGCCGGGCGTCGCGTACGGACAGCGGCAGCGGCGTCCAGCCGGCGAGTCGGCCCAACTGGACCAGCGGTGGCGCGAGGTCGACGCCGGCGAGCACGTCCGCCGGTGTCCCGTCGACCACCCGGCCGTCGCCGGGCAGGTAGAGCAGGCGGTCGGCGTACTGCACGACCCGCTCCAACCGGTGCTCGGCCAGCACCACGGTCACGCCCAGATCGTGCACCAGCCGGGTCACCGCGGCCAGCACCTCCTCGGCGGCGGTCGGGTCGAGCGCGGAGGTGGGTTCGTCGAGCACCAGCACCTGGGGATGGCTGGTGAGCACGGCGCCGATGGCGACCCGCTGCTGCTGCCCGCCGGAGAGCGTCCGCAGCGCCCGGCCGCGCAGCTCGGCGATGCCGAGCAGGTCGAGCGTCTCCTCCACCCGCTTGCGCATGGCCGCCGGGGACAGCGCGAGCTGTTCCATGCCGTACGCCAGTTCCTCCTCGACGGTGTCGGTCACGAAGCCGGCCAGCGGGTCCTGGCCGACCACGCCGACGGTGTCGGCGAGGTCCCGCGGTGGGTACCGCCGGGTGTCCCGGCCGTCGACGGCGACCGTGCCGTGCAGCGTGCCGCCGGTGAAGTGCGGCACCAGTCCGTTGATCGCGCGCAGCAGCGTCGACTTGCCCGCGCCGGTGCGGCCGGCGACCAGGCACAGCTCGCCCTCCTCGATCCGCAGCGTCACGTCCCGCAGCGGCGGCGGACCACCGTCGGCGTAGCGGACGGTGACCCGGTCGAACGTGATCACGGGCGGCCTCCGGTGGACGGGACGGTACGCGGCGGTGGCGGCGCCAGCCAGGCCGGCGCGGCGGCGACCGCCACCGCGAGCACCGCCAGCGGGGTCAGTTCGGGCCAGGTGAGCGGGCTGACCGGCGGATAGAGCAGCGCCGGATCGACCCGCCCGGCCAGCACCATGAGGGCGGCGGTGGCGACACCGGCGCCGGCCACCAGCAGCTCGGCGGGGCGCCAGCGGTCCGGCCGGTAGCGGCTGCGGCGGACCCGGCGACCGGCCAGCAGCATCCCGGTCACGGCCGTGGCCAGCCCGGCGAGCAGCATCGGCAGCCCGAGCGAACCGGGGCCGGTGCCGTCGAGCAGCCCGTACGTGCCGGCGCAGACGCCGACCAGCCCGCCGAGCACCAGTGCGCCGGTGACCGCGCGGTGTCCGGCCGGGACCGCCTCGGTCCGGCCGTACCCCCGGGAGTCCATCGCGGCGGCCAGGGCCAGGGACCGGTCCAGGGCATCGGCCAGCACCGGTAGCGCGATGCCCCGCAGCGCCCGCAGGCCGTGCCCGGACGCGCCGCGCAGCCGCCGCGCGCGGCGCACCCGCAGCACGCTCTCGACCAGTTGCGGCGCCACCGACAGCGCGACCACCACCGCGGTGCCCACCGCGTACAAGGCACCGGGTACGGCCTTGAGCAGCCGCTTCGGGTTGGCCAGCGCGTTGGCGGCGCCGAGGCAGACCAGCATGGTGGCCAGGCGTAACCCGTCGTAGAAGCCGCCGAGGACCTGCTCGGCGGCGACCGGCCCGAGCAGCCGGATGCCGGCCGCCCAGGCGGGCAGCGGGATCTCCGGCAGCCGGATCAGCACATGCTCGCCCTGCCCGCCGCCGAAGACGATCCGGAACAGCACCCGCATCGCCACGATCACCGCGCCCAGCCACACGTACATGCGGAACGCCAGCGCCCACGGGGCGTCGCCGCGCCGCCGGACGACCACCAGCGCGGCCGTCGCGACGAGCAACCCCAACGGCAGCGGGTTGGTGGTGTGGCTGGCGGCGGTGGCCAGGCCGAGCGC
This sequence comes from Micromonospora sp. NBS 11-29, assembly GCF_002140155.1. Taxonomy (GTDB): domain Bacteria; phylum Actinomycetota; class Actinomycetes; order Mycobacteriales; family Micromonosporaceae; genus Micromonospora. The sequence goes on along the minus strand of NZ_NAPR01000008.1, from coordinate 19,960 downwards.
CCACAGCCACCANGGCGCGACCGCGGTGGCCGTGCGGTCAGTCATCGAGGCGGAACGGGTCGTCCGGGGCGGCGGAACGCCGTCGCCGGGCGGCGACCAGACCGCCGACGACCAGCGCGGCCAGCAGCGCCACCCCGGCCAGCGTGCCCAGCGGCGGCCCCCCGCCGGGATCGTCGTCGCGGGCGGCGACCTCGGTCACCACCGGCCCGTCGCCCGGACCGTCGTCCGGCCCGGAAGGTGATGCCGCCGGGGCCGGCGGGCCGGATGCGGGAGCACTCGACGACGCACCGGCGGACGGCAGGCCGGGCGCGGTCGTACCTGGTGCGCCGACGGCCGGTGGCGGCGCGGCGGG
>NZ_NAPR01000008.1:161-19574 GCF_002140155.1 Micromonospora sp. NBS 11-29 | reverse complement strand
GGCGCGGCCGGCGGCGGGGGCGCCGGCCGTTTCGGCGTGACGCCGGGCCGGGGGGCGTCGTTCGCGCCCCGGCCCTGGGAGAACGACCACCCCTCGAAGCTGCCCGCCGGCGGCTTGCGGTTGAGCACACCCCTGTCGCTGTACGTCCAGCCGCCGCCGTTCGCGGCGTGCCAGTACGACCAGTACGCGCTGGCCGGCGGCGTGTCGACGCATTTCTCCGCGGCGGCGGCCGGCCGGCCGGAGATCCGGCACACGAAGCCCTCGCCCCAGCGCAGCGTGCCGGTGACCTCGAAACCGGCGTTCTTCAGCGCGGCGAGGCCGGTGGCCTGGTCGCCCCGGGCGCAGCGCACCACCGTGCCGCCGCCCAACTCGTGGAAGTCGACCACGACGGTGACCCCGGANTGGCCGGCGCGCCCAGCACCCCGGCCCCGACCAGCGCCACGACCGTCGCGGCCCGCACGGCCCGCACGCCGCCGGTGACCGCCGCGACGGCCGCGCCGGTCCGCGCGTGGGTCGTGGCCGGCGTGCCGGCCGCGGCGGCCCGGACGGTCCGCACGCCGGCCGCGACGGCCGCCCGGGTGGTCGGCACGGTCATGCCGACCGCCGTCGACGGCCCAGCACCAGCAACAGCGTGCCGCCGCCGATCAGCAGCAGCGCGACCAGCACGTACCCGGTGATCGCCGCGCCGGTGGTCGGCAGCCCGCCCAGGGCCGGCGGGGCCGGTGGCGTGCCCGGGCCGGTGGTGGCGGCCGGTGCCACGGTCGGCGACCCGGTGGGGGAGGGGGATTCGCCGGTGGCGGTCGGGTCCGGTGAGCCGGTGGGCGGCGCGCTCGGGGTGGGGGAGGTCGTGGGGGAGGTCGTGGGGGAGGTGGTGGGCGAGGCGGTGGGCGACGCGGTGGCGGTGGTGGTCGGGGCCGGTGACGTGGGCGGCAGGTCGAGGCCGATCCGGTCCAGTGGCACCCCGGCGAGCCCGAGCAGGGCCTGTGCGGTGGCCCGACGCCACTGGTCCCGGCCCGTGTCGGTGATCCCCGAGTCGGTCGCGGCGGCCAGCCCGTCCGCGTCGTACGCGATGGCGCCCGCGTCGCCGGCCGCCTTGCCGCCGTTCGCGGCGGTGACCTGCAACGCGGTCAGCGCGCGGGTGGCCCGGTCCGCCTCGGCGTCCCGGCCGGCGGCGGCGAGGGCCTGCCCGGCCAGGCCGGTGCTGTTGGAGTTCGCGCCGGTGGTCGGGCCGGAGCCGCCGAACGACCCGTCGTCGCGCTGCCGGCCAACCAACCAGTCGGCACCCTTGCGGGCCGCGTCGGCGGCCCCGTCGACGCCGTGCGCGGCAGCGGCCAGCAACGCCTGCACCGCCATCGCGGTCGAGTCGACGTCGAGCGTGGCGTCGGGCTGCGCGTCGCAGGAGGGCGACGGCCCGTCGGCGGTGTCCGGGTAGAGCCGGAAACCGCCGGCCGCGCACTGCTGCCGGGTGAGGAAGTCCACGGCGTCCTGCGGCAGGTCGCCGCTGCGGGCCAGGCCCAGCACGGCGAAGGACTGGTCGAACGTGTTGCTGGCGTCCGGGCCGCTGTCGGCGGTGGTGCGGCTGGTGATCCGGCCCCGGTGGGTTCCGGCGTCCGGGCCGGCGAGCAGCGACAGCGTCTCGGCCCGCAGGTCGTACCCGCCGAAGGCGGTGGGGTCGGCGCCGGCGGCGGACGCGGCGTAGAGCAGTTTGGCGGTGGCCCCGCCGTCGGTGAAGCCCTCGATGCCCCAGTCGTCGTAGCTGTTGTAGGCGCGGACGTGCGCCGCGACCTGCGCGGTCGCGGCCTGGCGGACGGGCGCGGAGACGCCGGTCGCAGAGAGTGCGATCAGGCCGTCGACGGTCAGGCCCCAGTCCTGACCGCCGAACGGGCCGGGCAGCGACCCGTCGGTGAACTCGCCGGCCAGCCAGGACGCGGCGTCGCGCGCGGCATCGGCGGGTGCGGCGGCCACGGTGGCGGGCAGGGCGGAGACCGCGACCAGAGCGGTCGCCGTGACCGTGCCGAGGGTGGTGGCGAGACGCCGGGACAGGGCCATGCGGGTGCCTTTCGCAGGACGGTCGGAAAGCGAAGGCCCGCCCCCGGCGTCCGCGCGGACGCCGGGGGCGGTGCCGGGCGGTCAGGGTGCGGCGATGCTCGGCGCGGCGCCCGCGCCGAACGCCCAGCCCTCGACCGTGCCGGGGGCCGGGTTGTAGGCGCTCGCGCCGGAGGAGCTGTAGGTCCAGGCGCCGCCGCTGGTGGCGTGCCAGTACGACCAGTACGCGGTGGTCGGGGGCGTGTTGACGCACGGCTCGGTCGCGGACGTGGGCTTGCCGTTGATCCGGCAGACGAACGCCAGCCCCCACCGGCTGGTGCCGGTCACGGTGAACCCGGCCCCCTGGAGGGCGGTGATGCCGGAGGTCGGGTCGCCCAGGGCGCAGGCGACCTGCACGCCGCCGCCGAGCGCGCCGAAGTCGACCACGACGGTGACGCCCGTGGTGCCGGTGCAGGCGGCGGCGTGCGCGGCCCGTGGCGCGGGTTCGACGGCGGTCAGGGCGACGGCGGCGAGCACGGCGGCCAGCAGGCCGGCGAGACGGGTCCGGAGGGTGGAGCGGGGGGACGGCATATGTCTCTCCTCGACGGCGGGGTTCACGGGCAGGTGAGGGTCGGTGCGCCGGGGGCGGCGCCGGTGGCGGACAGGTCGGCGTACCCGGCGCCGGTGAGGCCGAGCACGGCCTGGGCGGTGGCGCGGGGGGCGGTCGCCGGGTCGAACGTGGCGCCGTCGTAGTCGACCGCGCCCCGCTGCTGCGGCGTGCCGGCGCAGCCGACCTGGAGTCCGACCAGGAACGTCCGGGCCCGCGCCCAGGCCAGCGGTCGGCCACCGGCGCGCAGCGCCTGGGCGGCCAGCCCGGTGCTGTTGGCGTTCGGGGTGCCGGCCACGTCGGCGAAGCCGCCGTCGGCGCGTTGCGCGGAGAGCAGCCAGCGCAGCCCGGCCGCCGCGTCGACGGGCCGGCCGGCGGCGCGTAGCGCCTGGGTGGCGAGCGCGGTGGCGTCCACGTCGGAGGTGCAGACCGGCTGCGCGGGCAGCAGCGGGTAGCCGCCGTCCGGGCACCGGGTCGCGGCCAGCCAGGCGGCGGCGGGCGGTGGGGCGCCGGCCCCGGTACGCGCCAGCGCGAGCAGCGCGAAGGACTGGCTGAACGCGTTGCTGTAGTCGCCGTACGCGGACCGGTCGCGGAACCGGCCGTCGGGGGACTGGAGCGAGCGCAGCCGGGCGATCAGGTCCACGCCGCCGACGTCGGTCGGGTCGCCGCCGCGTACAAGCACGGCGAGGGCGAGCTTGGCGGTCGCGCCCGCGTACGCCTCGGTCGTGCCGTCGCCGAGGTACCCGTCGCGCACGTCGGGGCGGGTGACCCAGGCGAGCGCCCGGGCCCCGGAGTCGTCGGCGACGCGGGCGGCGGCGAACGCGAACACGGCGTCGAGCGTCAGCCCTTGGTCGGGGTAGGCGACGCCGTCGAAGACGACCTCGAAGCGTTCGCCGTCGACGAGCTGCCGGGCGAGCCACCCGGCGGCGGCCGCCGGCCGGGTGACCGGGCTGGACGAGACCACGCCGGCCGCAACCACGCCGGGCGGGGCGGCGGTGGCCGGGGCGGCGAGGGTGAGCGGGGTGAGGGTGAGGGCGGCGAGAACGCCGGAGAAGAGGGCGAGCAGGCGGTGCCGGCTCAGGCGGACGACCATCGGAAGCGCCTTTCCGGCCCGGCGGTCGTCAGAAACCCGGCCGGCCCTCGACGGGGCCGGACGGCCTCCGACCCGTGGGCCACGACGGGTGGGGAGCGGGAAAACGTCGCGCGGACGGCGGGTATTCGGGCTCGCCGCCTGAGGTGTCTGCACCTCGGACGGCCTACCGTTGCGGGCCAGCGCCGGACTTCGACCGGACTTCCCCCGCACGCACACGCGTGGATGGAGTTGTGGCGACAGTCTGCTCACGCGCCACGGCGGCTGTCAATGCGCGACGTGTCTGCGCAGGTGGGGGCCGTGGGGCCGGCTTGACAGGCCAGCCGACGGTTAGGTTAGCCTAACCTTCGTGACGAGCGGAACGGTGCGGGCCGACGGCCTGCGGGGCAGCGAGCTGCGGTTGGGTTACCACGGCACCACGGTGGTGCACGACGCCGGCATCACGCTGCGACCGTCGGCGGTGACCGCGCTGGTCGGCCCGAACGGCAGCGGCAAGTCGACACTGCTACGCGGGCTGGCCCGGCTGCACCCGCTGGAGCACGGCGAGATCGTGCTCGCCGACGGCACCCCGGCCCGCGCGCTCACCGCCCGGGACTTCGCCCGCCGGGTCACGCTGCTGGCCCAGAGCCGTCCCACCCCCAGCGGCGTGACCGTGCGGGACGTGGTCGGCTACGGCCGGCACCCGTACCGGCAACGGTGGCGGGCCGGCGACCCGGACGGACCGGCGGCGATCGAGCGGGCCATGCGGGTCACCGGCGTCGAGCCGATGGCCGCCCGGCCGGTCGACGAGCTGTCCGGCGGCGAACTCCAGCGGGTCTGGCTGGCCACCTGCCTGGCCCAGGACACCGCCGTGCTGCTGCTGGACGAGCCGACCACGTTCCTCGACCTGCGCTACCAGGTGGAGATCCTCGACCTGGTGCGCGACCTCGCCGACACCGCCGGCGTCGCCGTCGGCGTGGTGCTGCACGACCTCAACCAGGCCGCCGCCGTCGCCGACCACGTCGTGCTGCTGCACCAGGGGCGGGTACGCGGCACCGGCACGCCCCGCGAGGTGCTCACCGAGGCGGCGCTCACCGAGGCGTACGGCATCCGCGTCGAGGTGACCGCCGACCCGGCCACCGGCCTGCTCTCCACCCGTCCCGTCGGCCGGCACACCGTCCGTCGACCCCAGTCCTGACGACAGAAGAGAAACCCATGTTGCGTACCCGTCTGTCCCTGCTGGTCGCCGCCGCGACCGCGCTGCTGGTCGCTGGCTGCGGCACCACCGAGGCGCCCGCCGCCACCCCGTCCGCCGCCGACACCGGCGGCCCGGTCACCGTCACCGACAGCCGAGGCAAGGCCGTCACCCTGAACAGCCCGGCCCGCAAGGTGGTCGGGCTGGAGTGGGGCGAGGTCGAGATGCTGGTCGGCCTCGGCGTGATGCCGGTCGGCGTGGCCGACCCCAAGGGGTACGCGACCTGGGTGACCGCCGCCCCGCTCGACCCGACCGTCAAGGACGTCGGCACCCGGGGCGAGCCGAGCGTCGACTCCATCGTGGCGCTCCAACCCGACCTGGTGGTGATGGAGGCCGAACGCGGCGCGGCCATCGTCACCCAACTGGAGAAGTACGTCCCGGTGCTGGTCACCAAGGGCAGCGACGCGGCCGACAACCTCGGCCGGATGCGCGCCGACCTCACCATGATCGCCACCGCCACCGGGCGCACCGCGCAGGCGGAGAAGCTGCTCGCCGACTTCGACGCCGCGCTCGCTGACGGCCGGAAGAAGATCGCCGATGCCGGCGCGGCCGGGCAGCGGTTCGCCTTCGCCGACGGCTGGAAGGAGGGCAGCACCGTCTCGATCCGGATGTTCGGCCAGGGCGCGCTCGTTTCCCAGGTCGGCATCCGACTCGGCCTGACCAACGCCTGGACCGGCGAGACCGACGCGATGTGGGGCCTGGGCCAGACCGACGTCGAGGGGCTGACCGTCCTCAAGGACCAGGAGCTGCACTTCTTCTACAACGCCTCGGACGGCCAGGACGTCTTCGCCGACGGCCTCGCCGGCAACGCGATCTGGCGTTCGCTGCCGTTCGTGCGGCAGAACACGCTGCACAAGATGCCGAACGGGATGTGGACCTTCGGCGGCCCGCTGTCGGCGAAGCAGTTCGTCGACCAGTTCGTCGCGGTGTACACGGCTTGAGCCAGACGATCGTCCGACCGGCGCCGGCCACCCGTGCGGCCCCGGCCGGGCCACCGCCCGCCCGCCGCCGGGTCGCCGGCGCGTTCCTCCTCGCCGCCGCGCTGCTGCTGGCGATCACCGCCGTGCACCTCACCCAGGGCACCTCCTCGGTGGGCGCGGCCGACCTGCTGCGGCTGCTCACCGGCGCCGACGACGAGACCGCCCGGGTGCTGGTCGCCTCCCGGCTGCCGCGCCTGCTCACCGGCCTGGCCGTCGGCGTGGCCCTCGGCTTCGCCGGCGCGGCGTTGCAGTCGACCACCCGTAACCCGCTCGCCTCGCCGGACACGCTCGCGGTCAACGCCGGGGCGCACCTGGCGATCGTCGCCACCGCCGCGTTCGGCATCGCGCTGCCGGCGCTGCCCGCCGGTGGGCTGGCGTTCTGCGGCGGGCTCGCCGCCGCCGGCCTGGTCATGCTGCTCTCGGCCGGCGGTCAGGCCGCGACGACCCGGCTGATCCTCGCCGGCTCGGCCACCGCGATGGCGCTGGCCTCGCTCACCATGCTGCTCCTGCTCCTCTTCGAACAGGCCACCATCGGGCTGTTCGCCTGGGGCAACGGCTCGCTCGTGCAGGGCGACCTGGTCGCGGTCACCCAGCTCGCCCCGGTGATCGGGTTCGCCGCGCTGCTGCTCGTGGCGCTCGGGCACCGGCTGGACCTGCTTGCCCTCGGCGACGACACCGCCACCGTCCTCGGGCTGGACGTGCGCCGCACCCGGCTCGGCGTGGTGCTGCTCGCGGTGCTGCTCTCCGCCGCCGCGGTCACCCTCGCCGGGCCGATCGGCTTCGTCGGGCTGGGCGCGCCGGTGATCGTCCGGCTGCTGCGCCGGTGGGTGCCCGAGGTGCACCGGCACCGGGTGCTGCTGCCGCTGTCCGGCATGGTCGGCGTGGTGCTGGTGCTCGGCTCCGACGTGCTGCTGCGGGCCGTGCTCGGCGGGCAGGCCGGCGTGGAGGTGCCCACCGGCGTGGTCACCACGGCATTCGGCGCGGTGCTGCTGGTGTGGCTGGCCCGCCGGCACCGCGACGCCGGTCCCACCCGGCAGGCGCCGGGCGGTCACGCCGCCGTACGCTCCCGCGCCGTGCACACCGCCGTCGTGGTGACGTGCGCGGTGGCCGCCGTCGCGGCGCTGGTGGCCGGCATGCTCGCCGGGGACACCGGGGTGCTGCTCGGCGACGTCGTCAACTGGGTGCAGGGGCGCACCGGTCCGGCGTACACCTTCGTGCTGGACGCGCGCTGGCCGCGCGTCGCGGCGGCGCTGCTGGCCGGCGCGGCGCTCGCCCTGGCCGGCACCACCGTGCAGGCGGTCTGCCGCAACCCCCTGGCGGAGCCGGGGATCCTCGGCATCACCGGCGGCGCGGGCATCGGCGCGGTGTCGCTGCTGACGTTCGCCCCGACGGCCGGCGTGCTCGCGCTCTCCGGCGCCGCCGGGCTCGGCGCGGTCGCCGCGTTCGCGCTGGTCTACGGCCTGGCCCGGCGGCACGGGCTGAACTCCGACCGGCTGGTGCTGATCGGCTTCGCGGTCTGGCAGGGCGGCGCCGCGATCATCACGTTCATCGTGGTCTCCGCCGACCCGTGGAACACCGGCAAGGCGCTGACCTGGCTCTCCGGTTCCACCTACGGGCGCACCGCGCCGCAGGTGCTGCCGGTGGCGGTGGCGCTGCTGATCGCCGTGCCGGTGGTGGCCGCCGTGCGCCGGGAACTGGACCTGCTCGCCCTCGACGACGACACGCCCCGGGTGCTCGGCGTCCGGCTGGAACGCGCCCGGCTGGTCGCGCTCGGCCTGGCCGCGCTGCTCACCGCCGCGGCCGTGTCGGCGGTCGGCGTGATCGGCTTCGTCGGCCTGGTCGCGCCGCACGCCGCGCGGGCGCTGGTCGGCGGCCGGCACACCCGCGTGCTGCCGGTCGCGGTGCTGCTCGGCGCGACGCTGGTCAGCCTCGCCGACACGCTCGGCCGCAGCGTCATCGCCCCCGCCCAGATCCCCGCCGGCCTGGTCACCGCCCTGATCGGCACCCCCTACTTCGTCTGGCTGCTGTGGCGCTCCCGCACCGCGGCCGCCGCCCGCTGACCCACGAGAGGACGTCACCCATGACCAGCACCCTGGCCGTCGCGCCCTGGCGCGTGTTCCACGTCGAGGTCCGCGCGCTGCGCCGGATCGGCCCGTCGTTCCTGCGGGTGACGTTCACCGGCCCGGACCTGGACCGGTTCGCCGACAACGGGTACGACCAGCGGATCAAGCTGGCGCTGCCGGTGACCGAGGGCGCGGCGGCGGAGCTGCCCGCCGGCCCCGACTGGTACCAGCGGTGGCGGGACCTGCCGGCGGAGCGGCGCAGCCCGATCCGCACCTACACCGTCCGGGCCGCCCGGCCGGCGGCGTCCGAGGTGGACGTGGACCTGGCGCTGCACGGCGACGGCGGCCCGGCCACCCGGTGGGCGCGGCGGGCCCGCCTCGGTGACCGGCTCGCGCTGGTCGGCCCGGACGCCGGCTACCCGGGCGTGCACGGGGGCGTCGAGTTCGCCCCGCCGGCCGGCGCGACGCTGCTGCTGGCCGGCGACGAGACCGCCGCGCCGGCGATCGGCGCGATCCTGGACCGGCTGCCCGCCGACGCGCGCGGTCACGCACTCGTGGAGGTGCCGCAGGCCGGCGACGAGCCGCCGGTGCGCGCCCCGGCCGGGGTCACGGTGACCTGGCTGCCCCGGGCCGGCGCCCCGCACGGCAGCCGGCTCACCCCGGCCGTGGTCGACCTCGCCGCCCGGCTGCTGCCGGCCCCGCCGGTCGCCGGCCCGCCGCCGGCCGACGTGAACGTCGACCGGGACGTCCTCTGGGAGGTGCCGGAGCGGCCCGAGGGCGCCGCGCTCTACGCCTGGTTGGCCGGCGAGGCGGCGGTGATCCGGGGCCTGCGCCGGCACCTGGTCGCCGAGCGGGGGCTCGACCGCCGGGCGGTGGCGTTCATGGGCTACTGGCGGGCCGGCCGCGCCGAGAACTGAACGCCGCCTTCCCCGTAACCCCGCGCCGGGTCGGCCGGTTGCGCCGGGGGGAGGTGCACATGAGCAGCGTCGAGGCGGTGGCCGTATCCCGCGCCCCGGACGGCTGTCGGGCCGGCGGTGGACCGTCGCGGTGGCGGGCCAGCGGGCGCGCGGTGGCGGCCCTGCTGCGCCGGGACCTGACCGAGCGTCGCGGGCTGCGCCTGCCGTTCCTGCTCGACCTGGTCTTCGGGCTGCTCAACCTGGTGGTCTTCCTGTTCGTCTCCCGGGTGCTCACGCCGCACCCCGGTGCCGGCTTCACCGGCCCGGGCGGCTACTTCGACTTCGTCGCGGTGGGCATCGTCTTCCTGCTGGTGCTCCAGGCCGCGACCGTGCAGGTGGTCACGCGGGTGGCCGCCGAGCAGCGGGGCGGCACGTTGGAGCTGTGGGCGGCGCAGCCGGTGCCGGGCTGGTCGGTCGCGCTGGGGCTGGTCGCGTACCCATTCGCGTTCGCGGTGCTGCGCGCCGCGCTCTACCTGGCCCTGCTCGCCGGGTTCTTCGGCCTGCACGTCGGCGACGCGCACTGGCCGGGGGTGACGCTCGTGCTGGCGCTCGCGGCGCTGGGCGCGTTGCCGTTCGGCCTGGCGCTGATGGGCCTCACGGTGGCCGTCGGTCACGGCGAACCGGCGTCCCGGCTGCTGGTGGTGGCGCTGTCGTTCCTCTCCGGCACCTACTTCCCGACCTCGGCGCTGCCCGGCGTCCTGCACCCGGTGTGCGCGGTGCTGCCCACCCGGGTCGCGCTGGAGGGGCTGCGGGCCGCGCTCACCGGGGGCGGCTGGGGCCGGGCCGCGTGGACGCTCGCCGGCGCCGCCGCCGTCCTGCTGCCGCTGTCCGCCTGGATCGTCGACCGCGCGCTGTGGACCGCCCGACGCAGGGGGGTGCTCACCCGTGACTGACCCGGTGGCCCGCCCGACCGCCCGCGACGTGGCGTACGGGATCGTGCTGGGCCTGGACCCCGACGTTGCGGCGCCGGCCCCCCAAAACGGCCCGGTGCCGCCGCCGCTGGTCGCCCTGGAACGGGCGGTGCTGCCGGCGCTGCGCCGCCCGCCCTGCCTGGTCAGCTTCTCCGGCGGGGTGGACTCCTCGCTGGTGCTGGCCATCGCCGCCCGGGTGGCCCGGCGCGAGGGCCTGCCGGACCCGGTGCCGGTCACCTGGCGGTTCACTGACGCGCCCCGGGCGCAGGAGTCCCCGTGGCAGGACGGGGTGATCGCCGAGCTGGGCCTGGCCCGGCGGTGGCAGATTCTCTCCGCCGGGGACGACCTGGACCTGGTGGGCCCGGTCGCCCGTCGGCTGCTGACCCGGTACGGCCAGGTGCACCCGCCGAACCGGCACCTGCACCTGCCGATCGTGGAGCTGGCCCGGGGCGGCGCGTTGCTCACCGGCGTCGGCGGCGACCAGGTCCTGGCCGGCTGGCGGCGGCGGCCCGGTTCGCTCCGCGCCCGGTTCGGCCGGCTGCGGACCCGCCTGCGGCACCGCGAGCCGGACCCGTTCCGGTGGCTGCGCCCGGACGCGGCCCGGCTGGCGCGGCGGGCGTTGCGGGTCGAGCGGCGGGCCGAGCCGCTGCGGTTGGCCGACCGGGTCGACTGGCACCGGCGTCGACGCGACCTGACCATGACCCGGGCCAGCCTGGGCCTGATCGCCGCCGACCACGACGTGCTGGCCGTGACGCCGCTGCTGGACGACGGGTTCGCCGCCGCGCTGGCCGCGCACCACGGCGGGCTGCGGTCGCCGTCGCGGCGGGAACTGCTCGCGGCGGTGGCCGATGCCGACCTGCCATCGACGATCATCGGACGCCGCGGCAAGGCCACCTTCGACGAGGTGTTCCTGCGGGCGCAGACCCGGGNGCCCCGGCGGCGCTGCGCCGGGAGTGGTCGAGGTGGCCGTTCGACTCGCGGACCGCGGCGTTGGTGCAGCAGGTGTGGCTGGCCGGCCTGCCGGCCACGCGAGGACGACCCGATCTGGAGGCGCCGAGGTGAACAGCGACACGTCCATCGTGTACCGGGTCCGCCAGGACCGGGTGGCCTGGCGGACCAGCGGCGACGAGACCGTGCTGCTGGACACCGGCCGGTCCGTCTACTTCGCGCTGGACCGCGCCGCCACCACGCTCTGGCCGCACCTGGTGGCCGGCGCCACCGCCGCCGACCTGGCCGACGTGCTGGCCGGGCAGGCCGAGGTGGAGCGGGACCGGGCGGTGGCCGACGTCCGGTCGTTCCTGGCCGACCTGGAGGCCGCCGGCCTGCTCGAACACCTCTGAGGCGGGGTCAGCGCAGCCAGGCCGGCGGCACGGGACGGCGCAGGATCTCCGCCAGGCCGTGCCGGTGCGGGTCCGGGTCGCCGTCGAGCCAGGCGTGGGCGTGGAAGTCCGCGCCGGGCGCGCTGACGCCGATCACCACGGTGCGGGTAACCCGCCGCCGGGCGAACCACCGCTGGCGCACCAGCGCGCTCTCCAGGCAGTTGCCGCCGCCACCGCGTAGCGCCTGCCGGACCAGCGTGTCGGTGCCGCCGGGCGGGGGCGCGGGCAGGCGTATCGCGTCCAGGCCGCCCCGGGCGAGCTGGCGGCGTACCCGCCGGCAGGCCAGCAGCGTCCACGCCACCAGCGCCAGGCCCAGCGGCCCGTGCCGGCGGGTCACCCGGGCCAGGGCGCGCAGCGCGCGTACCGGGTCAACCATCACGCCGCCGCGCGGTCCGCAGTTCCCGCACCGCCGGGCGCAGCCACCGGACGTGGCGGCCGGCCCGCCGGGCATACGCGCGCAGCAGCCGTCCCCGGCCGCCGCGCGCGTCCGGGTCCAGCGTCCGCATGTACGCCGGTGACGGCAGCGCCAGCCGGGCGAGCAGCCGCAGGCGGTGGTGCCAGGGGCCGGAGAGTTCCGCCGTGCGGGCCAGCCCGACCGCGGTGGGGGTGGCCAGGCGGGCGGTGAGCCACGCCGACGTCGGGTCGGGAGCCGACAGGCCGAGCCGGTCGGCGACCGCCGCGCCGGCCGGGAGCACCCGCAGCCCGACGGTGAACGCGCGCACCGCGTCGCAGTCGACGGCGAGCCGGCCGGCCGCCGCCCAGTCGGACGGGGTCAGCACCGCCAGCGCGCGGGCCAGGTCCCGGGCGGGTTTGTCGATGCCACCGGGGCGGGCGGCGTGCAGCGCGGCCAGCAGCGCCGTCCCGGCGTCGTCGGGCACGAGGACGCGCCCGCCGGCCAGGTCGAGCGGTCGCGCGGTGCGGCGCATCGACCGCCACAGCGCCGCGTGGTCGCCGACCCCGGCGAAGCCCCGGTGCAGGTCCACGGTCAGCGGCACCGGGCCGGGCGCGGACCACGGCTGTTCGTGCCAGCCGGCCGTGACGTCGTACAGGTCGGGGGGCCGTGTCGGGCGGTAGCCGGCGGCGTGCAGGACGTCCTGGACGGCGGTGACGGTGGCCGGCGCGACGAGCAGGTCCACGTCGCCGTAGAACCGGTCGACGCCGAGCCGGTGGGCCAGGCCGGCGCCCTTGAGCAGGAGGCTGTCGACGCCGTGGCGGCGCAGCAGGTCGCTGGTGGACACCGCGAGGGCGTCCAGGGCGAGGCAGCGCAGCGCGAGGCCGGCGGTCACGGCCGCGCCCCGACCGGGGTGAGCGCGGCGTCGAGGAGCCGGTGGGTGGCGTCGAGCGCCGCCCAGTCCCGGGGCCGGGTGAGGTCGTGACCGGGCCGGCCGGCGAGGGCGAGCAGCGCGGCCGGGTCGGAGGGCAGTTCGGGCAGGGAGCGTCGGCCGGCGAGGCGGGCCAGCAGCTCGGCCGGGGCGACCGGGGTCAGCGCCGGCCCGTCGCCCCAGCGCAGGAAGAGCCAGCCGCCCAGCGGCAGCCGGGGCGCGACGGTGGGCAGGGCGACCCGCAGCCGGCTGGCGTCGCGCACCTCCCGGGTGGGCAGCGTCAGGCCGGGCACCGGTTCGCGCAGGTCGACGCAGCGCGGGCCGGCGAGCACGTCGCCGTCGTGGCAGACCACGATGTCGTCGGTGAGCACCGGCACGCCCCGGGCGGCGAGCGCGGCGAGCAGCGTGCTCTTGCCGGCGGTACGCCCGCCGAGCACCACCCAGGCGCGTCCGCCGTGCACGAACGCCCCGGCGTGGAACGTCTCCCGCCCGGCCCAGCGGTTGACCACCACGGCCACCGGGGCGAGGTACGGGTGGGCGAGCACGTCCGGGGTGAGCGGCGGCCCGTAGAACGTGGCGTGGCCGCCGACCCGGTCCAGGTCGAGGGTGCGGCCGTCGGTGAGCCGCCGGACCATGCGCTCGGTGGTCAGGGGCGCCGGCGGTGGCGGCGGGGCGTGGCGTTGGCGGACTGTGACCGGCCGGCTGCCGGCGGGCGGATGTGCCGAGGTGGCCAGTTCGGCGACCTCGTCGAGGCCCCGGATGTGCAGCCCGTAGGCGGTCTTCATCGGTCGGTGTCTCCTGCTCGCGACGCGCGGACGACGCCGGGTGGGAGCGGACTCCCACCCGGCGTCGGGTCAGGACCCTCGGCGGATCAGCGGATGCTGCCCCGCACGTTGGTCAGCCTGTGACTCTTCGCTGCGACCTCGGCGGCCTTCTTGGCCGCCTTCTCCTTGGCCGGCGTGACCGCCGCGGTCTCGGCGAGGCCGGGCGGAACGACCGGGCCGCCGCCGATGGTCTCGACGTCCCAACCGGCCCAGAACGTGCCGCCCTTGTCCACCTCGAAGACGAGGGAGACGTAGATGGTCTGGCCGGGGGCCAGGCCGCCCAGTGGCAGCGGCGCGGTGAGCGTGGTGGAGAGCCCACCGCCGGGCGGGTCGGTCGACGGCGCGTCCATGGACAGGTTCTGCACCGTGACCGTGGTCCCGCCGTTGATGGTGATGGTGCTGGTCGTGGTGCCCGGGTTGACCAGCCGCAGCTCCGCCGGGTTCGGCGGGGTCGGCGTGCCCGGGATGGGCGCGCCGTTGACCTGGCTGAGCGTGGAGATGCGCAGCCGGACCAGCGTGGCCGGGGTGACGCCCCGGTTGGTGATCGCTCGCCGGATGATCAGCCGCTTGGGCTGGGTGGGCGTCTCGGGCAGCACCTCCTGGTTCGGGACCGCGTTGGACGCCTTGGTCGGGTCGGCCAGCGTGGTCTGGATGATGTCGCTCTGCTCGAACGGCCCGAACTGGCGCAGCGGCGACGGCGAGCCGAGTGTCGACGGGACTCCGTTGACCGGGCCGAGGGACGTGGCCACCAACCGGAAGTCGGTCGCGTTGTCCCGGGTGTCCTGCGGAAGACCGCGGACGCGCAGCCGCACCCAGGCGTTCTGGACCGTGGGTGGGCTGGTGAACGCCGGCAGCGGGGTGCCGGTGGACCAGGTCGGCAGGCTGCCGGCCTGGTCGGTGATGGTGCCGGCGCTGTCGGGCACCCGCAGCCGCAGGCCGGTGGCGCCGGTGTTCGGCACCGGCCCGAGCGTGGGCACCAGCAGGTCGGCCGGGATGGTCGGGAAGGAGACGTTGTAGCGTGCGGTGCCGATCAGGTAGCCGACCCGGGGGCCGATGGTGGTCGCGGTGGTCGGGATCGTGACGACCACGCCGCCGGGCGCCTCCACCTTGATGCCGGGCAACTGCATCGGGATCGAGGTGTTGTTGTAGAGCACCACGTACTGGTCGAACTGCGACGGCGTGTTGGCCACGCCGGACTGCCGGAACTGGTCGATGAGCAACTGCCCGGCCACGCCGTTGACCTGCACGTCGACGGTGTTGGAGAGGGCTTCGGCGTTGGTGTTGGTGGAGTCGTACTGCACGAAGATCTGGTTCAGCCCGAACGCGGGCAGCTTCAGCGTGAAGGTGGCCCGGCTGAACGCGACCGGCTGGACGCCGAGGTTGACGGTGACGCCGTTGGGCTGCCGGTCGAAGATGGTCACCGTCCCCTCGACCTCGCCCGGCCCCAGGCTGGCGTTCAGCGTGACCGGGCTGTCGAAGTTGACCGCGCCGCTGCCGTTGGTCAACGTGATGATCGTCTGGGGTTGCACCACGATGCGGATCTGTTCGAGGTCGCTGAGCCCGGCCGCGTCGGTCACCCGCACGTCGACGCCGAACGTGCCGACCGTGGTTGGCCGGCCGCTGATCTCACCGGTGGTCGAGCTGAGGCTCAGCCCGGGCGGCATGGTGCCGCCGGTGACCGCCCAGACGTACGGGGCGACGCCGCCGACCACCGTCGGCCGGACCGAGTACGGCGCGTTGACCTCGGCCAGCGGGACGGTGGGCACGACGATTCGGGGCGCCGGGGTGACCGAGATGGTGATCAGCCGGCTGCCGATCTCGCCGGTGCTGCCGACCACCCGGATCACGAAGGCGAAGTTGCCGGCCGTGGTGGGGATGCCGGCGACGGTGCCGGTGTTCGGGTTGATCGTCAGCCCCGGCGGCAGCGCGCCGTAGGTGATGGAGAACGTCCACGGCGAGTGGCCCCGGGAGACGCCGGTGTTCTGGCTGTAGGCCACGCCGACCTCGGCGTCCCGGCCGTTCCAGAACACGAACGGCGACTCGTTCGGGATGACCGGGTGCGACTTGGCGGACTCCGGCCCGAGCCCCTGGCTGGTCAACGCCGCGATGGTGAAGGTGTAGGTGAGACCGGCGGTGAGGCCGCCGATGGTGGCGGTCAGCGGCGTGGCCGGCACCGTCTGCGACGGCTGCTTCACCGTGCCGAGGTACGGGAACACCACGTAGTTGGTGATCGGGGAGCCGCCGTCGGACGCCGGCGGGGTCCAACTGATCACCGCGGTGGTGACGTCGGCGGTGGCCGCGATGATGGTCGGCGCGCTGGGCAGGGCGAGCGCCCTCGGCGGGGCGGAGCGCCTGCTCGCCGGCCCGAGCCCGGCGGCGTTGCGGGCCGCCACGGTGAACGTCCAGGTGCCCTTCGCCGACGGCAGCTTCACCGCAGCCCAGGTCTTCGACGCGTCGACCGAGGACGCGGCGGCCTTCTTTCCGTCGCGGTAGGGCGTGACCACGTAGCCGGTGATCGGGCTGCCGTTGGCCTTCGGGGCGGTCCAGGTGACCACCGCCCTGGTGCCCTTGCGGGCCGCCGTCGGCGTGGCGGGCCGCGACGGCGGGCGGAGCGTGGCCGGCGCGGCGTGCTGGCCGTCCGGGGCGAGCGGCGCCATCCGGTGGGCCGGCGCCTGCGGCGCTGCGGCGCGGGTGGTCGTCAGGGCGGGGGCGCGGGCCGAGGCGGTGCTCGGCACCACCAGCGCCGAGGCGACCAGCAGTCCGGCGAACGCCGATCCCACCAGTGCGCGGAGACGGGAGGAGGAAGACATCGAACCTACCTTTCGGGGTGGTCAGGCACGGTGTGCGAGACGAGATGGCGGCGGGCGTGGGCCCGCCGCGGGGCCCGACGAGCGACCGGGCACCCCGAGGGGACGAATCCGAAAAGGACTCGTATCCATGGAAATGGAGCTATCTGTGGTATATCACGTTTTCCCAGGTCAAGGGCGTGTCGGTGACAGTGGATGGTCGTGAACACGTCGGCTCTGACCGTTCGCGACCCAACGTGCAACCGGGCCGTTACTATCCGTTTGTCCGTTTTAACGCCCGAAGGAGCTTTGATGAATACTTCTCCCGTGACGGCGCCTTCCGACGAGGCGCCGGAGGACTACCAGCCGCCGCGGCTGCGCCGGCTCGGCACGCTGGCCGAGCTGACCCGGGGCGGTTTCGTCGGCGTCACCGACGCCGACGGCCAGTCCGGCGTCCTCGGTTCGGTCTGACCACGCGGTCCGTCCGGACCCCGACGTGTTGCGACTGGACGGTGCCGGGCGCGCCTTCGGCCGGCGCCCGATCTTCTCGGGCCTCGACTTGGAGGTCGCGCCCGGCACCCGCTTGCTGCTCAGC
Organism: Micromonospora sp. NBS 11-29; assembly: GCF_002140155.1. Lineage (GTDB taxonomy): Bacteria > Actinomycetota > Actinomycetes > Mycobacteriales > Micromonosporaceae > Micromonospora. The sequence continues at coordinate 2,802 of NZ_NAPR01000008.1, read as the reverse complement.
GGCGGCAACGGCGCCGGCAAGACCACGCTGCTGCGCTGCCTTGCCGGCGTCCTGGCGCTCAGCCGCGGCCGGGCCACCGTGGCCGGTCACCCGGCCGGCTCCCACGCCGCCCGCCGCCTGGTCGGCGTGGCGTTCGCCCCGGAGCAGACGCTCTGCAGCGGCCTCTCCGGGCACGACAACCTGATGCTGGTGGCCCGGATGCGCCTACCCGAGCGGCGGGCCGTCGCCGAGGTCGCCCGGATCGAGGAGGAGTTCGGGCTCACCGGCTACGCCCGGGTGCCGGCGAGCCGGTGCTCGGCCGGGATGCGGGCCCGGATCAGCGTCGCCCGCGCCCTGCTCGGCGAGCCGCCGGTGGTGCTGCTCGACGAGCCCGGCCGGTCCCTGGACGCCGACGCGCGGGCGCTGTTCTGGGCCGCCCTGGACCGCCGCCCCGCGCTGACCTGCGTGTTCGCCTCCCACCTGACCGAGGACCGGGCCCGCTGCGACCGGGCGCTGGAGTTGCCGGTACGCCGCTGAGCCGACCCGCGTGATCCACGAGTGGTTCGGCGCCTCAGTCGCGGTCAGCCCTGCTCGTCGCCGTCGGTGGGGCGGGGCGGGCGGTGGTGTCGCGCCCATTCGTCCACCTCGTCCGCGTCCCAGACGTTCATGCCGATCAGCCGGGCGAGTGGCTCGGGGAACCCGGGGCGGCGGGTGATCTGAAGGACCCGCTGACGCGATACGCCGAACAGGGCGGCCAACTCGCCGGGCCCGTACAGGCGTGGTCGTCTCACCACCCGGCCGCGGGTCAGGCCTGGAACGTGCCGGATTTGACCGCCTGGACGAAGCTGGCCCAACGGTAGGCGGTGAAGAGCAGCGTCGGACCCTGTTGATCCTTGTTGTCGCGAACCATTACGGACTCAGGCGGGGTGGCGATCTCGACGCAGTTGCCGCTGGAGCCGGACCGGGTGCTCTTACGCCAGGTGAAGCGAGAGGGGTCCATGCCGGCGTCCTCCTAGGCGATCAGGTCTGCTGCGATCGAACGCAGCGTATCTCGCGTCTGCTTGGGCGCCAGCGCAAGGGCTTGGAGTTGTTCATGAGCCGCCGCATAGGCGGCCACCTCGCCCGGCCGGTCCAGATACAGCGCGCCGGTGAGTGTGTCGACGTACACCATGCGCTCCTCGGCCGCGTCCGGATACGGGTCGGGCATGGGCGGGAAGTCGAGGATCGCAAAGCTGCCGTCGAAGCCGACGCCGGCCGAGTAGGGCAACAACTGGATGTGAACGTTGCTGCGGGTCGACTCCTCCACGAGCCGCAGGAGCTGGTGGTGTAGCACCTGCGGACCACCGACCACGCGACGCGCCGCGCCCTCGTCGATGACCGCCCGCAGGATCGACGGTTCGTTACCGGTGAGGATGCCTTGGCGCTCCAGTCGCAGGGCGACCTGGCGCTCCACCTCGCCGTCGCGCATCGGCACTGGAGCGCCTTCGAAGGCCGCCCGTGCGTACTCCTCCGTCTGCAACAGACCGGGCACCATCTGGCACTCGTAGGTGCGGATGATGGATGCCTCAGACTCCATCCCCACATAGGCCGCGAACCAGTCGGGCAGGACATCGCTGTACCGCTGCCACCAACCGCGCTGCTTGGCCTGCCGGGCTACCGCGATCACCGCTTCGGCTTGATCGCCCTCGACGCCGTAGAGCGCTAGCAGGGCGCGCACGTCGTTCGGGTGCGGGCGAACTTCCGCCGTCTCGATACGGCTGAGCCAGCTCGCGTCGTGGTCGACCCGACGCGCGGCTTCGGCAGAGGTGATGCCGGCTCTGTCGCGGAGTTGCCGCAAGGTGAGCGCCAAGCGTCGCCGCCTGACGGTGGGGCTCTGACGTGGAGGCACGTCGACATCCTGTCATGCGAAGAACGCAATTTCCGCTCGCACATAACTTCTTCGCAATCCCCGAATCCGCATATTGCGGATTGCTCTGATGCGTGGGACGGTGTTGGCTGGGTGTGGTGGTCGGTTGACCGTGAGTGGCCCGGCCGCCATGCCTCTCACCCGAGGAGGGGCGCATGACCAGGCACATCAGCTATACGGAGTACGTGCTGGCCCTGGCGGAGGAGTTGGCGCGCAAGCACCGTCCGGCGTGGTCGGTGCGCCGAGCCAGACGGGTCTGCGCATGCGGATCACCGCTGCCCTGCCGGGTCAGGCAGCGTGTCCTGGTCAACAGGGGGCGCTGGTGACCGGCCATCTCCCGGCCGAGCCGCCGCGTATGCATGCCGCGTGCCAGCTCCGATGGCGGCCGGTGCCGCTCAGCCATGACCACGAAGGAAGCTATGAGACCCCCAGGAGGCCCGACGTGCAGCGTCATGCCCCGCTCAAGCCCCTCTGGATCTGCACCGCATGCGCCCACCTGTGGCCGTGCACCGAGGCCCGGGCCGAGTTGGCCGCCGACTACGCCGGTGAGATGGTGTGGCTCGCCGTCGACATGGCCGAATTGCTGCATGAGGCCAGTGCCGACCTGACGCGACTGTGTCCGAACCCGCCGGACTCGGTGGCGCTGTACGGCCGGTTCCTGGGCTGGGTCCGCCGTCTGATTGTCGACCGCACGCGTGCCACATTCCGCCCGCTGGACTAGGGCCTGCCCGGCGTGGCGGTTGCGAAGCGGGCGAT
>NZ_NAPR01000008.1:0-118 GCF_002140155.1 Micromonospora sp. NBS 11-29 | reverse complement strand
CCGGCGAACTGCAACGCGGCGGACGGGTCGGCCAGGTCCACCATCTGCCGGTTGTTGCGCAATTGGAGCCGGTTCAGGCAGGACAGCGTGAACTGCGGCGCGAACAGGTCGTGCCGGC
>NZ_NAPR01000007.1:581787-606869 GCF_002140155.1 Micromonospora sp. NBS 11-29 | reverse complement strand
TGGCACTGGCTTATCAAGCACCCTGTTGAGTTCTCAAAGAACAACCACACACCGCCCGAAAGCACCCCCTCAGGAGCACCCCCGACCCGGGGCATCTCGCTCTTGCATCCCCGCCGCTCTCGCGCCGGGCACTTTTACTACGTTACCCGCTGGTTTCTGCCGTGTCAAACCGGTGTTTCCCGGTTTGTCGTGCATCACCCTTTTGCCGGGCACCACGATGCCGCCGACTCGCATCGGTCGCATCGAGGATTTCGGCAGGACGGCCGTTCGCGGTTTCCCGCTGGCCCGTCCGTTTCCCTGCCGGCCGATAACCTTACCCGGTCGGTTCCGCCTCACCAAATCCGCCTCCCGGCGAACCCGGGGCACCGCCCAGATCCAGGTCCTACGCTCCGGCCTACCAGGATTTTCGCCCTGTTTCGTCCGTTCCGCGCTGGCAGAGAGAAAGTTACGCGCCCGACGGATTGATCGTCAAATCCGCCGGACGCGTCCCGCGTCACACCAAGGGAGCCGGCTCACCCACGCAGCTCGACCCCCGCGAACGAGCGCTTGCCCCGGCGCAGCACGAGGTAGCGACCGTGCAGCAGGTCGCCCGGCGAGACCGTGGCGTCCACCTCGGTGATCCGGGTGTTGTTGACGTAGGCCCCACCCTCGGCGATCACCCGTCGCGCCTCCTTCATGCCCGACACCAGACCCGACTCCTTGAGCAGGCCGGCGACGTCCGGCAACGTGTCCAGGTGCACCAGGCCGGCCTCGGTGAGCGCCGCCCGCAACGTCTCCGGCGAGAGGTCCTCCAGCGCGCCCCGGCCGAACAGCGCCTGGCTGGCCGCCACCGCCTGGGCCATCTCCCGCTCACCGTGCACCAGCGCGGTCAGTTCCTCGGCCAGCGCCCGTTGGGCCGCCCGTGCCTGGGGGCGCTCGGCGGTGGCCTTCTCCAACTCCTCCAGCTCCTCGCGGGAGCGGAAGCTGAAGTAGCGCAGGTAGCGGGTGACGTCACGGTCGTCGGCGTTGAGCCAGAACTGGAAGAAGGCGTACGGGCTGGTCATCTCCGGGTCCAGCCAGACCGCTCCGCCCTCGGTCTTACCGAACTTGGTGCCGTCCGCCCTGGTCACCAACGGCGTGACGAACGCCTGGACCGGGCCGGCGCCGCGACGTCGGACGTAGTCCACGCCGGCGGTGATGTTGCCCCACTGGTCGGAGCCGCCGAACTGGAGCTGGCAGCCGTGCCGGCGGTGCAGCTCGAAGAAGTCGTTGGCCTGGAGCAGTTGGTAGCTGAACTCGGTGAAGCTGATGCCGCTCTCCAGCCGGGCCCGGACCACCTCCCGGGCCAGCATCTTGTTCACCGGAAAGTGCTTGCCGACGTCGCGGAGGAACTCCACCACCGACATCTCGCCGGTCCAGTCCAGGTTGTTGACCAGGTGGGCCGCGTTCTCCCCGGTGTAGGAGACGAACGGCGCGAGCTGGTCGCGGATCCGACCGACCCAGCCGGCGACCACCTCGGGCGGGTTCAGCGTGCGCTCGGCGCTCTCCTTCGGGTCACCGATCTGGCCGGTGGCGCCGCCGACCAGCAGCAGCGGCCGGTGCCCGGCGCGCTGGAGCCGCCGCGCGGTGAGGACCTGCATGAGGTGGCCGACGTGCAGGCTGGGGGCGGTCGGGTCGAAGCCCACATAGAAGGTGGCGGGCCCGGCGTCGAGCAGCCGGCGCAGCTCGTCGAGGTCGGTCGAGTCCTGGATCAGGCCCCGCCACAGCAGGTCTTCGGTCAGGGAGTCCCGCCCCTGCGGGAGGTTGCTGTCGGTCACGGTCACCGATTCTCCCCCATCCCCGGTCCCGGGCCGTACCGGGTTTGCCGTCGGCGGCGCCGACTAGGCTGGCGGCGCCGCCGAGCGCGAGGAGGAACGACGGTGGAGATGCCGGACCTGACCGGGGGCTTCGTGTCCCTGCTGGGGCTGACGTTGGACGAGGTCAGCGGCGACCGGGTGGTGATCCGCTGGCAGGTCCGCCCGGAGTTGCACCAGCCGTACGGGATCCAGCACGGCGGGGTGTACTGCTCGGTGGTGGAGACGGCGGCCAGCGTCGGCGGGTCGCTCTGGCTGGGCGACCGCGGCCGGGTGGTCGGGGTGTCGAACCAGACCGACTTCCTGCGCGCGGTCCGCGACGGGGAGTTGACCGCGGTCGGCACCCCGGTGCACCGGGGGCGGAGCCAGCAGTTGTGGCTGGTGGAGATCACCGACGGGGAGGGCCGTCTGGTCGCCCGGGGGCAGGTGCGGTTGCAGAACCTCTCCGCCGACTGACGTCGGGCTGCCCGATTCGCCGGGTGAAGGGGCGTTGACGCCGATATCGTCGCGTCGATGAGACCGCCCGTTCCCGGCCCGCCGTGAGGAAGCTCCTCGCCGTCACGCTCGGCGTGCTGTCGGCCATCGGCGGTTTCGTCGACATCGGCGACCTGATCGCGGCAAGCCAGGCCGGGGCGTTGTTCGGCATGGCCCACGCCTGGGTGCTGCTGGTCGGGGTGGTGGGCATCTGCGCGTACGCGGAGATGGCCGGCCGGATCGCGGCGGTGAGCGGCCGGGCGGTGTTCGACCTGGTCCGGGAGCGGCTCGGACCGCGGGTCGCGCTGCTCAACCTGGTCGCGTCGTGGCTGGTCACGGTGGTCACCCTCGCCGCGGAGCTGGGCGGGGTGGCGCTGGCGCTGCGACTGGCGACCGGGGTCAGTCACCTGCTCTGGGTGCCGCTGGCCGCGCTGGCGGTGTGGCTGGTGCTGTGGCGGATGCGGTTCGAGCTGATGGAGCGGGTCTTCGGGCTGGCCGGGCTGGCGCTGCTGGTCTTCGCGGTCGCGCTGGTGGCGTTGCCGACCGACTGGGCGCAGCTCGGGCAGCAGGCGTGGCGAATCGGTCCGGCCGGGCACGGCTGGCCGCTGTACTGGTTCGTGGCCGTGGCGCTGTTCGCCTCGACGGTCAGCCCGTACGAGGTCTTCTTCTTCTCCTCCGGCGGGGTGGAGGAGAACTGGGGCGCGGCGGACCTGGCCCGGGCCCGCTCGAACGTGCTGATCGGCTTCCCGGTCGGCGGGTTTCTGGCGCTGTCGCTGATCGCGGTGGCTTCGGTGGCCTACCACCCGTCGGACGCCGCGCTGGGCTCGCTCGACGAGGTGGCCCGGCCGGTGGCGACCGCGCTGGGCGGGGCCGGCCTGGTCGCCGCCGTGCTGGCGTTCTTCGCGGTGACGTTCGGCGCGGCGTTGGAGACCGGACTGTCCGCGGCGTACGCGGCGGCGCAGTACTTCGGCTGGCAGTGGGGCAAGCGGGTCAGCCCCCGCGAGGCGGCCCGGTTCCACAGCGTCCTGCTGGTCGGTCTGCTGCTCGGCGTGGTGATGCTGATGACGACCGTGGACCCTGTGCGGCTGACCGAGTACATGCTGGTGTTGAGCGCGGTGGTGCTGCCGCTGACCTATCTGCCGATCCTGGTGGTGGCGAACGACCGCAACTACCTCGGCGACCGGGTGAACGGGTGGCGGACGAACCTGCTCGGCGCGGTGTTCCTGCTGCTCATCGTCGTCGCCTCGGTGGCGGCGATCCCACTGGCGGTCGTCACGGGGATGGGACCATGAGGCTCCAGCTCGCCAAACAACTGCTCGACCGGCAGATCGTCGACGTCGACGGTCGGCTCGTCGGACGGGTGGACGACATCGCGTTCGCGTACGATGCCGAGGGACATCCGTACGTCGACTGCCTGCTCACCGGGCAGGGTGCCCTCGGGCAGCGGATCGGCGGCCGGATCGGACGGCTGCTGGTGGCGGTCGCCGACCGGTTCACCGACGAACCGCCGGTGCCGCCGTTGCGCATTCCGCTGGCCATGGTGGCCCGGGTGGACAGCGCGGTCCGGCTGCGCTGCCGGGACGCGGACCTGCCGTCCTCACCGGTGGAGTCGTGGCTGCGGCGGCACCTGATCGGGCGGATTCCGGGGGCGGACCGTGCGAGCGGGTGAGCTGCTCGGCCGGACCGTCTACGACCGGCACGGGCGGCGGCTGGGCCGGGTGGTGGACGTGGTGGTGCGCGGTGGGTGGCCGCCGGACCGGTTGCGGATCACCGACCTGATCGTCGCCGGGCACTGGTGGGCGCGGGTGACGAGCCGGCTGATCGGGCCGGAGCTGCATCCCGCCGGCCCGTGGCTGCTGCGGGCCGTCGCCCGGCTGCTCGGGCGCAGCACGCACCAGGTGCCCGCCGACACGGTCCGGTTGCACCCGCCGGTGGCGGGGTTCCCGTTCGGGTCGCCCACGGATCGGCGTTGAGGGTCAACGTCGCGCGTCGTCGAGTTCCGGGGTGACCGCCGGGCCGTCGCCGTCCGGAGCGTCGTCGCCGTCCGGGGCGTCCTCGCCGTCGGAGCGGTCACGGCGGGTACGGCGACGCAGGCGCACCTCGGTGATGGCCCGCTGGTCGACGTCGGCCACCGCCAACTCCCAGCCGTCGACGGTGACCTGCTCCCCCGCCACGGTCGGGATGTGGCCGAGGCAGATCAGCACCAGCCCGGCGACGGTGGTGTAGTCGCCGGCCGGCCGGTTTGGCAGCTCCACCCCGAGGTCGGTGAGGTCGTGCACCGGGAACGTGCCCGGCAGGACCAGCGTGCCGTCCGCCTCGGTGCGCACCGCCTGGAGGTCCCGGTCGGTCTCGTCGTAGATCTCGCCGACGATCTCCTCGAGGATGTCCTCCAGGGTCACGATCCCGTCGACCGCGCCGCGCTCGTCCACCACCAGGGCGATGTGCTGCCGTTCGGCTTTGAACTGGCGCAACGCGTCGACCACGGGCAGTGAGTCGGGCAGCAGCATCGGCGGGCGGGCGATCTCGTCGACCGGCCGGTCGTCGGGGACGCCGACCAGGTCGCGTAGGTGGATGACGCCGACCGCGTCGTCCAGACCGCCGTGGCGGACCACGGGCGCGCGCGAGTGGCCGGTCGCGGCGAGGACGAGCCGGGCGGCGTCCGCCGTGGTGCCGCTGTCGAGCGTGAAGACCTGCAACCGGGGTACGAGGACGGCACGCAACTGCCGGTCGGCGATCTCCACCGCGCCCGCGATGATCGTCCGCTGCTCCTTGGTGAAGCCGTGGTTGCCGGCCACGATGTCGCGCAGCTCGTCCGGCCCGATCTCCTCCGGTTCGCGCTTCGGGTCGAGGCCGAACAGGCGGACCACCATGTCGCTGGTGGCGCCGAGCGCCCAGACCGCCGGGCGGGTCACGCCGGCCAGCACGTCCAGCGGTCGGGCCACGACCAGCGCCCACCGCTCGGCGGACTGCATGGCGATCCGTTTGGGGGCCAGTTCGCCGAAGACGAGCGTGACGAACGTGAGCACCAGCGTGACCGCGACGATGGCGACCGTCTCGGCGGCGTTGCCGAACACGCCGAGCAGCGGCACGAGCGGTCGGGCCAGGGAGACCGCGGCCGCGGCGGAGGCGAGGAACCCGGCGAGGGTGATGCCGATCTGGATGGTGGCGAGGAACCGGTTCGGGTCCTTGGCCAGCCGGGCCAGGGTGCGGCCGGCTCGGCTGCTGCGTTCCAGGCGTTGCAGTTGGCTGTCGCGCAGCGAGACCAGGGCCATCTCGCTGCCGGCGAAGGCCGCGTTGACGATCACCAGCACGCCGACCAGGGCAAGCTGGCTCCAGTAGCTCTGCACGACCGGTTCTCTCCCTCGACCCGAGCGGGGTCGGCCGATGGCCGACTCGCCGCCCGGCGGGCCCGGTCGGCGTGGCCCCTCTGTGCCCCGCCGGCGCGTGGCGCAATCCTGCGGACACACGGAGAACGCGGCCGTGGCGCACGGCTACGACGACGGGCTCGTCGAGGACATCGCGCGAGCGGCCGGCGTGTCCCCCGCACGTTCAACAACTACTTCTCCAGCAAGGCCGAGGCGATCGCCGCCCGGCACCTGGACCGCAGCCGCCGGGTGGCGCAGGCACTCCGGGCGGCCTGGGCCGCCGACAGCGGCACGCCGGACCGGGACGCGGTGCGCGCCGCGCTCGTCCGCTGGTTCGGCCGGCCGCGGAACTGACCGTGGTCTAGGCCGGTGCGGGCAGGTCGAGCACGTACGCCCCGCCCTCCGGGCGGAACCCGAGTCGGTGGTAGTAGGGCGCGACCATGCCCGGTGGGCTGACCACCCGGCGGAACCCCCGGTCGGTGAAGAGCCGGCTGCGCCGGTAGACGAACTCGCCGGGGGTGAAGTCGCGGAACGGCGGAGTCACGTAGTCCAGGTCGATCTGGGCCACCCCGCCGGCCTCGGCGTGCGACACCATTACGCCGACCACCTCGTCGGAGCGGACCACCAGGAACGCCGAGCGGCCGGCGGCGGCCGGATCCCAGCGGAAGGCCGGGTTGAACCGGGCGATGTCGGTGGCGTGCACGCGCAGGGTGTGTGCCAGGAACGCGTCCCCGGTGCCCACCTCCACCACCTGGTAGGTCTGCTCGTCGTGCCGGGTAGCCAGCAGCCCACGCAGGTACCAGAGGTTGATCACGGCCAGCATCACGTTCAGCCCGACCATCGGCCAGACGTGCACGGCGGCGTTGTAGCCGATCAGGATGAGGCAGCCGACCAGGTTGAGCGCACGCAGCCGCAGGATGCGTGTCTGCAGCAGCGACCAGACCAGCAGCGCGGAGCCGGCCCAGCCGACGAGTTCCAGCCAGTTCACCCCGGCGAGACTAGTGGCCGTCCTGGTCAGCCGCCTCGGCGGGCAGCTCCAGCACGTACTCCTCGACCTCGGCGCCGCGGGCCGGAGCGTACCCGGAGTCCTCGCCGATCACGACGAAGCCGCACTTGCGCAGCACCGCGAGCGAGGCGGCGTTGTCCTTCGCGGCGCGGGCGTACACCGGCCGCTGCGGCAGCTCGCGCAGCAGCGCGGTAAGCGCGGCGGTGGCGTGGCCGCGCCCCCAGCGGGCCGGGTCGATCCAGTAGCTGACCTCGGTGCGCTCGCCGACGGGGAAGGCGGCCACCCGGCCGACCAGCGCGCCGTCGACGGTGACCGCGCGGTTGACGATGCGCCCGTCGGCGCGGATCCGCGCCCAGTGCGCGTCGAACGCGGCCCGGTCCGACGGGTCCGGCGGGCCGAACGCGGCCATCCAGTTGGCCTGCGGATCCTGCTCGTGGGCGAAGAACACGGACAGGTCGTCGTCGCGCACCGGACGCAGTCGCACCTCAGGGGTCAGTCGCACCTCAGGGGTCACGGCCGGAGGTTACCCGGACCCACCGACACCGGACGGGACCTCCGGCCCCTCACCACATGTCCCGTGCGGCCCTACCGGTGCGGCCGGCCGCACCGGTACGAAGGAGAAGAGAGGACGGGACCGGCCTGGCCGAGGCCGGCGCCGAGACGTCCGACTCCCGCCAGGAGGGCATCATGACCGCCATCTTCAACCCGACCGGCCCGACGACCGTTCCCCCGGTCCCCCGCCCGGCGTCGCCGGTCTCGACGCCGGGCGCGCCGGCTTCGGTGGGACCGGTGCTGGAATTGCCCGGCGCGCCAGGCGCCGCGCTGGTCCCGGTGACCCGGGACGGCCGCCCGGTCGGCGCGTTCGTCCTGGCCGACGGCCGGGTCCGCTACCGGCGCGTGGCCGATCCCGACCAGCTCGTCGCGGCCGGCACCGGCGCGTTCGCGGTGGCCGCGCTCACCGCCGCCGTGGCGCTGTGGGCCCGCCGCCGCCCACCGGCGGTCGGCGCGGTCACCATGGGCCCCGGCGGCTGGGTGAGTCTCCGCAACGCCCCCGCTCCCCACCCCCGCCCCGATCGCCGCCCCTGGTGGGCCCGTCTCCTGCGGGCCCACCCCCTCCCCCGCTGACACCGGCCTGCGACCGGGCGGGGCTCTGGTCCCGGCGGGTGGGCCCGGGAGGCTCTGCCGGATACGGCGGAAGGGGCGGGAGGGGTGGGGATGGAAGCAACGGACGCGCGCACAAGTACGCCGAGCTGGGGCTCGCCTTCCCGCTGGCGGACACCGCGCCGCCGACCCCGGAGCTGCTGGCCCGGGTACGCGGCCAGTTCGCCGAACGCGGCCTGACCGTCACCTGAGCCGTCCGGCGGCGACGGCCGCCCGCACTAGGATGAACGCCATGTCGATCGTCCGGCCACGACGCCGTCCCGCCTCGCCCGTCCGGTCGCTCGTCGCCGGCGTGACCGGCGTGCAGGCGACCGGGGCAGCGGCCACCGGCGCTCGTGCCCTCGGCGCCACGTCCGTCGGGGCGCTGGCCCTGGGCGCGCTGGCGGTCGGCGCCGTGTCGATCGGCGCGCTCGCGATCGGCCGGCTGGTAATACGCCGCGCGGTCGTCCGCGAGCTGCGCATCGGCCGGCTGGAGGTCGACGAGCTGGTCATCCGCCGCGACGGCGGATGAGTCAGCTCGCCGCCGACGTCGGGTAGCCGTACAGATCGAGCAGTCGCACCCGGGAGGCCTGGAGCCGATCCACCACCACGCTCATGAACCGCGCGGTGAGCTGCCGGCCCAGCGTGTCGTCGAACTCGATCAGCCGGCGTACCCCCTCGGCGGTGAACTCCACCGCGGTGCTGCGTTGGGTGGCCACCGCGCCGAACTGCCACCGGTAGGGCGGGAACAGCCAGGACCAGCCGAGCACGCCGCCCGCGCCGATCGTCTCGATGCCCACGTCACCGCGCCCCGGCACCGGGAAGTCCAGCGCCACCTGGCCACCGCGGACCAACCAGAACCGCTCGGCCGGCTGCCCGGCCCGGAACAGCCGGTGCCCGGGGTGCCAGACCACCGGGCGGGCGTATCCGGTGAGCCGGGGCAGCCACTCCTCGGGCAGCCCGGCCAGGAACGGGTGTACCCGGAGCATCTCCAGCGGGGTCATCACGCGCCTCCAGGATCGGCGGCAGGAAGCCGTGGTTCCATCCCACCCGCTTCCGGCCGGATGCGGCAGGGCCGATGGTCCCGTGCCGCCGGGCAGCCCATCGCGTGCCCGTGCGTGGCGGCGACTCCGGTGCGGGCCGGTACGGCCAGAATGGGCTGAGCCGACCGGAGGGACATTCGAATGAACCGACCTGTCGTGGCGGGGGTGGACGGATCGCCGTCCAGCCTGGCCGCCGCCGACCAGGCCGCCGCGGCCGCGGTCACGCGGTCCCGGCCGCTGCTGCTGGTACACGGCTACCTGCACCCGCTCGGCTACGGCGTGCCGCTCAACCCGTACGACCTCGGGGTTCCGGCGCCCACCGCGGAGGCGGAGAGGATGTTGGAGCGGGTCGCCGCCGACCTGGCCGAACGGCATCCCGGGCTGCGGGTGGAGGTCCGGCAGGTCGCCGGCGGACCGGGCGCGGCCCTGGTCGAGGAGTCACGCCGGGCCGAGCTGGTGGTGGTGGGCAGCCGGGGCGTGGGCGGCTTCGCCGGGCTGCTGCTCGGCTCGGTGGGCGGGCAGCTCGCGCAACACGGCCACTGCCCGGTGCTGGTGGTCCGGCCGGCCCAGGAGCCGATTCCGGTCGGCGGTCCGGTGCTGGTCGGGGTCGACGGCTCCGAGTCGGCGGCGTACGCCGTCGAGCTGGCCGCCGACGAGGCCGACCGCCGGGACGCGGAGCTGGTGCTGGTGCACGTCCGCGCGCCGGAGCGCGGCGCGGCGGCGCCGGAGGCGGCGGCTGACGCGACCACCGCCGGTCGGGCCGAGGCGGCCGAGGTGCTCAACGCCGCCGCCAGCCGGGTGCGGTCGGCACACCCGCGGCTACGGGTGACGGAACGCGCCGTCGTCGCCGCCTCCCCGGAGACCGCGCTGCGGGAGGCGAGCGGGGACGCGTCGCTGGTAGTCGTCGGCTCGCGGGGGCGGGGCGGCTTCACCGGACTGCTGCTCGGCTCGGTCAGCCAGGCCCTGGTGCAGCACGCCCACTGCCCGGTGCTGGTGGCCCACCGCCCCGAGCCGCCCGACGCCTGACACCCGTGACGCCTCAGTGGAACGACACGGGTGTCCGGTGGCCCGCACCGGGCCGGATCAGGCCGGGTCGCGGCCGGCGAGCAGGTCGGCGAAGTCGGTGGTGAGGGCGAACGGGTCGGCCGGGCCGGTCGCGGGCGGCCGGTGGTCGACCTGGTCGGCCAGTTCGGCCGCGGCCCGGCGGATCCGGGACCGCAGCGCGCTGTCGCCGTCGTCGCCGGCCCAGTCCTCGGGCGCGGCGAAGACCGCCGTCGGCAGCGTCACCGCCCGCAGGTACGTGAACATCGGCCGGACCGCGTGCTCCAACGCGAGCGAGTGCCGGGCGGTGCCGCCGGTCGCCCCGAGCAGCACCGGCTTGCCGGCCAGCGCGTCGCGGTCGACCAGGTCGAAGAACGACTTGAACAGCCCGTTGTACGACGCGTTGAAGATCGGTGTCACGGCGATCAGCCCGTCCGCCGCCGCGAGCGTGTCCAGCGTCTCCCGCAGGGCGGCCGGCGCGAAGCCGGTGAGCAGGTGGTTCACCACGTCATGGGCATGCTCGCGCAGCTCCACCGGGCGCAGCTCCACGTCGGCGCCGCGGCCGGCCAGCGCGTCNCGCGGGTGGCCGCGGCGAGCTGGTCGGCGAGCAGGCGGGTGGACGAGGGCTGGCCGAGACCGGCCGAGACGACCGCGAGGGTACGCCGGGTCATCGCTGTTCCTCCTCCGTGGTCGTCGCGGCGTCGCGGGCGGCCAGCAGGCTGGCGTGGGTGGGCGCCTCGGGGACGCCGACCGGACGCATCGAGTCGAACTCCTTGCGCAGCACCGGCACCACTTCCTCGCCCAGCAGGTCGAGCTGCTCCAGCACCGTCTTCAGCGGCAGGCCGGCGTGGTCGACCAGGAAGAGCTGCCGCTGGTAGTCGCCGACGTACTCCCGGAAGCCCAGCGTACGGTCGATGACCTCCTGCGGGCTGCCCACGGTCAGCGGCGTCTGGCGGGTGAACTCCTCCAGCGACGGGCCGTGCCCGTAGACCGGGGCGTTGTCGAAGTACGGCCGGAACTCGCGCACCGCGTCCTGCGAGTTGCGGCGCATGAAGACCTGCCCGCCGAGGCCGACGATGGCCTGCTCGGGCGTGCCGTGCCCGTAGTGGGCGAAGCGCTCCCGGTAGAGGCCGACCATCCGCTGGGTGTGCTCCTTGGGCCAGAAGATGTGGTTGGCGAAGAAGCCGTCACCGTAGTAGGCGGCCTGCTCGGCGATCTCCGGGCTGCGGATCGAGCCGTGCCAGACGAACGGCGGCACGCCGTCGAGCGGGCGCGGGGTCGAGGTGAACGACTGCAACGGGGTGCGGAACTTGCCCTTCCAGTCGACCACGTCCTCCCGCCACAGCCGGTGCAGCAGGTCGTAGTTCTCAATCGCCAGCGGGATGCCGTTGCGGATGTCCTGCCCGAACCACGGGTAGACCGGGCCGGTGTTGCCGCGTCCCATCATCAGGTCCACCCGGCCGTCGGCCAGGTGCTGGAGCATCGCGTAGTCCTCGGCGATCTTGACCGGGTCGTTGGTGGTGATCAGCGTGGTCGAGGTCGACAGGAGCAGCCGCTCGGTGCGCGCCGCGATCCAGCCGAGCATGGTGGTCGGCGACGACGGCACGAACGGCGGGTTGTGGTGCTCGCCGGTGGCGAAGACGTCCAGGCCGACCTCTTCGGCCTTGAGCGCGATGGTGGTCATGGCCTTGATCCGGTCACGCTCGGACGGCGACCGACCGGTGGTCGGGTCGACCGTGACGTCACCGACGGTGAAGATTCCGAACTGCATGACCAGCTCCTCGGGTGCGGCCCGGACCGGTCGGCCCGGGATCGTCCCGCACAACCTATTTGACGAGTCAACTATTCCGTCGGCCGCCACCCCCGCCGTGGCCCGGCTCACCCGGCGGCCCTATCACTCCCCCTACCATCAAGGCCGTCGAGGCATACCTGGAGGAGGTCGACGATTACCCTTGCCGGCCATGACGTACCCCTGGCTCGACGCGCCGGCCGCGGACATCGCGGACACCGCGCGGACCCTGCTCGGCTGGACCGTGTCCGCGAACCGCGTTCACGTCCGGCTCACCGAGGTCGAGGCGTACGCCGGCACCGGTGAGGATCCGGCGTCGCACGCCCACCGCGGGCCGACACCGCGCAACCGGGTCATGTTCGGCCCGGCCGGACAGGTGTACGTGTACTTCGTGTTCGGCATGCACTGGTGCGCGAACATCGTCTGCGGTCGGGACGGCGAGGCGGCGGCCGTGCTGCTACGCGCCGGCGCGGTGGTGGACGGGATCGAGATCGCCCGGCAGCGCCGCCCCCGCGCCTCGGACCGGGACCTGGCACGCGGGCCGGCCCGGCTGGTCACCGCGCTCGGGCTCGATCGGGAGGCAAACGGCACCAGCGCGGTGGACGGGACCGGGCCACTGCTGTTGACCCCACCGGTGGAGCCGGTTGACCCGGCGCTGATCCTCGCCGGGCCCCGCGTCGGGGTGGCCGCTGCGCACGACCTGCCGTGGCGGTTCTGGCTGGTCGACGAGCCGAGCGTGAGCGTCTACCGCCGGCACACGCCGCGCCGCCGGCCCCGTAGCGGCGGCCCACCCGCCTCGCGTTGATCATGAAGTTGACGGCATCACAATCGAAGACACCCATGCTGTTCCACTCACCGGCCGAATCTGGCATGAGTGGAACAGCATGGGTGTCTGCGGCGCCGTGACACACCCATGACGTTCCACTCGCGGGCCGAGTGAGGCGTGAGTGGAACGTCATGGGTGTCTGCGGCCGCTGATGCGGCTATGGCCTTTCACCCGGGCGCCGGGCGGGGCGCCGGTGGTGGGGAACTCGCGCCTGGTCACCTATCGAAGCCAGCCCCCGGATCACCGAAACGCACGGCGATCGGCATCGGCCAGCCGGCAGTGTGCGCGCTGCGGTGGCGGCGAGCTTCGGCAACCTCTGTGCGCTCCCGGCGCGTCTCACCTGCGGAAGGGCACGGCGTTGCGCACGAATGACTTTCAACGGGGTGTTGACAACGGGGGATTCTTGGGTGTGGGATGGACGGCATGGTCACCGTGGACAACGACCCGTTCACCGCTCCGGATGCTGCTCAGGCCCGGGCCCACCGCAACTACGCGGCGTTGCTGCGCATCGCCGAGCGGCATGCCGGCACGAACTCCCGCCGCCGGCGCTACGCGCACCCCGACGTGCCCGACGCCTACGAGGCGGCCACGCTGGTGATGGCGCTCGCCGGGGGCGCGGAGCTGGACGCCGGCGAGGAGCCGGTCGACCAGGCCGACCTGATGGCCGCGCTGACCCTGATCCCGCACGTGCGGGCCGAGGTGGACGTGCTGGAGGCCGGGCTGCTCCAGGTGGCCCGGGGCCGGGGCATGACCTGGCAGGCGATCGCCTTCGGCCTGGGGCTGGGCAGCGCCCAGGCGGCGCGGCAGCGCTACGAACGGCTCACCGTGCGCACCGGCACCGGCGACTGATTCCGCGCGCCTGTCACAGCGGCGGGTGAGACTGTGCCCGACGACGGCGGCACAGGAGGACGCGATGACGCGCGAGGAGATGCTGGCCTACTGCCTGGCCAAGCCGGGAGCCTGGCTCGATCGACCGTGGGAGGGCGACGAGGTGGTGAAGGTGGGCAGCCGGATCTTCGCCTTCCTCGGCTCCCCCGACGGCGAGGCCCGGCTCGGGGTGAAGTGCGGCCCGTCCCGGGAGATCGCCGACGAGTGGCTGCACCGGTTCCCGGACGACGCCCGCCCCTCCCCCTACATCGGCCGGTCCGGCTGGAACACGCTGCGACTTGACGGCGACATCCCGGATGACGAACTGATCGACGCCGCCGACGGGTCGTACGACGCGGTGGTGGCGAAGCTGCCGAAGCGCGAGCGGCCGACGCTCTGAGCCCCGCGCGGCGGGCGACCCTCACCCGACAGAGGCGAGCTGGTCCAGGGCGGACGAACACGCCCGCCCCGGACCAGGTGGATCAGCGGGGTACGACCTGCTCGGCCGCCCAGTCCCGCCAGCCGGCCAGCTTGTCCGCGGCGGCGGCGAGCTGGTCGGCGACCGGCCCGGGGCCGGTGGAGCCCGGGGTGGTGCGGGCGGCCAGGGCCGAGCGCACCGAGAGCACGTCGCGCACCGACGGGTCCAGGTGCTCGCTCACCGCGGCCAGGTNTTGCCGGTGATCTCGTGCGCGTCGCGGAACGGCACGTTGCGCCGGACCAGCCAGTCGGCGACCTCGGTGGCCAGCGAGAAGCCCGACGGCGCGCTGGCCACCAGGCGGTCCACCCGGACCGTCATCGTGGAGATCATCCCGGCCAGCGCGGGCAGCAGCAGCTCCAGCGTGTCGACCGCGTCGAACGCCGGCTCCTTGTCCTCCTGCATGTCCCGGTCGTAGGTCATCGGCAGGCCCTTGAGCATGGTGAGCACGCTCATCAGGCCGCCGACCAGCCGGCCGGACTTGCCGCGGGCCAGCTCGGCGATGTCCGCGTTCTTCTTCTGCGGCATGATCGACGAGCCGGTGGCGAACGCGTCGTCCAACTCGACCCAGCCGAACTCCTGCGAGGTCCAGAGCACCACCTCCTCGCCGAGGCGGGACAGGTGCACGCCGGTCAACGCGGTGACGAAGAGGAACTCGGCCACGAAGTCCCGGTCGGCGACCGCGTCCATCGAGTTGGCGAACGACGTACGGAAGCCCAGCTCCTTGGCGACCGCGGTCGGGTCCAGCGGCAGCCCCGAGCCGGCCAGCGCACCCGCGCCGAGCGGGCTGATCGCGGTGCGCTCATCCCAGTCGCGCAGCCGTTCCAGGTCCCGCAGCAGCGGCTGCACATGGGCCAGCAGCCAGTGCCCGAACGTCACCGGCTGGGCGTGCTGGAGGTGCGTCATGCCCGGCGCGGCGGTATCGACGTGCCGTTCCGCCTGCTCAACCAGCGCCTCGGCCAGCTCGACCAGCCGGGCGGCCACCCCGCGGGCATGGTCGCGCAGGTAGAGCCGCAGGTCGGTGGCGACCTGGTCGTTGCGGGAACGGCCGGCGCGCAGCTTGCCGCCGAGGCTGCCCAGCCGTTCCAGCAGGCCACGTTCCAGGGCGGTGTGCACGTCCTCGTCGTCGATCGTCGGGCGGAACGCCCCGGAGGCGCACGCGGCCTCCAGGTCGTCCAACGCGGCCAGCATCCGACCCAGTTCGTCGGGGTCGAGCAGGCCGGCGCCCGCGAGGACCCGGGCGTGCGCCCGGGAGCCGGCGATGTCGTACGGGGCGAGGCGCCAGTCGAACTGCACGCTCACCGACAGCCGCGCCAGTGCCTCGGCGGGACCGCCGGCGAAGCGGCCTCCCCAGAGGCTCGTCCGATTGGTGGCGGCGCTGTTCTCGGTCAGGCTCTTGTCGTCCACCCCACCCATTGTGAAGGTCACCACCGCTGCTCTCCCAACCGGGCGTCCCGGGCCGCGGCCATGGTGGCGGGCAGGCCCCACAACCGCACGAAACCCTTGGCGAGGGACTGGTCGAACGTGTCGCCGGTGTCGTAGGTGGCCAGGCCGAAGTCGTACAGGCTGGCCTCCGAGCGCCGGCCGGTCACCACCGCGCGGCCGCCGTGCAGGGTGAGCCGGACCTCGCCGGTGACGTGCCGCTGGGCGTCGTCGATGAACGCGTCCAGCGACCGCTTGAGCGGGGAGAACCACAGGCCGTCGTAGACCAGCTCGCCCCAGCGCTGGTCGACGCCGCGCTTGAACCGGGCCAGGTCCCGCTCGACGGTGACCGCCTCCAACTCCTGGTGCGCGGCGATCAGGGCGATGGCGCCGGGCGCCTCGTACACTTCGCGGCTCTTGATGCCGACGAGCCGGTCCTCGACCATGTCGAGGCGGCCCACGCCCTGGGCGCCGGCACGGCGGTTGAGTTCCCGGATCGCCTGGTACGGGGTGACCGTCTCACCGTCGATGGCCACCGGGACGCCCGCGTCGAACGTGATGACCAGCTCGTCGGCGTCGCGTTCCTGCGCCGGGTCGGCGGTGTACGCGTAGAGGTCCTCGATCGGGCCGTGCCAGATGTCCTCCAGGAAGCCGGTTTCCACGGCCCGGCCCCACAGGTTCTGGTCGACCGAGTACGGCGACCGGGCCGTGACGTCGATCGGCAGCCCCTTCTCCTCGGCGAACGCGATCGCCTTGTCCCGGGTCCAGGCGAAGTCCCGGGCCGGGGCGACGACCTTCAGGTCGGGCGCCAGCGCGTTCAGGCCGACCTCGAAGCGGACCTGGTCGTTGCCCTTGCCGGTGCAGCCGTGCGACACGATCGTCCCGCCGTGCCGGCACGCGGCGGTCACCAGATGCTTCACGATCAGCGGCCGGGATAGCGCGGACACCAGCGGGTACCGGTCCATGTAGAGCGCGTTCGCCTTGATCGCGGGCAGGCAGTACCCGGCGGCGAACTCGTCGCGCGCGTCGACCACCTCGGACTCGACGGCGCCGCAGTCCAACGCGCGCTGCCGGATCACGGTCATGTCCTCGCCGCCCTGGCCGACGTCGACCGCGACCGCGACCACCTCCGCGCCGGTCTGCTCGGCCAGGTACGGGATGGCGACCGAGGTGTCCAGCCCCCCGGAGTACGCCAGCACGACCCGCTCGGTCATGTGGTGCTCCCTTCGACGTGCTCGTCCCGGCGGGCCCAGGCGGCGAGCCGGTCGCCCAACGCGGCGCCGCCGTCGGCCTCCCGGGCCACGACGAGGATGGTGTCGTCACCGGCGATGGTGCCGACGATCTCGGACAGGCCGGCCCGGTCCAACGCGCTGGCCAGGTAGTGGGCCGCGCCCGGAGGGGTACGCAGCACGGCGATGTTGCCGCTGGAGTCGACCCCGTTGAGCAGCTCGCGCAGCAGGCGGACCAGCCGGGCGGGCGCCCCCTCGGCCTCGCGCAGCGGGCGGTGCCCGTCCTCCGGGATGAGGTAGACGCCCCGCCCGTCGCCGCCCCGGGCGGTGACCGCCCCCAACTCCTTGAGGTCACGGGAGAGGGTGGCCTGGGTGACCTGGATGCCGTCACCGGCGAGCAGGTCGGCCAGCTCGGTCTGCGAGTGGATGGCCGTGTCGCGGATCAGCTCGACGATGCGGGCGTGCCGCGCGGCGCGGGTCAGCGGAGCGGTCATGCGGATGCCTCCAGGAGAAACGTCAGCAGCGCCTTCTGGGCGTGCAGGCGATTCTCCGCCTGGTCGAACACCGCGCTGCGGGGACCGTCGAGCACCGCGTCGGTGATCTCCTCGCCCCGGTGGGCGGGCAGGCAGTGCAGCACGATCACGTCGGCCGCGGCGTGGTCGAGCAGCGCGTCGCTCACCTGGTACGGCCGGAATGGGGTGGTCCGGTCCAGCCCGTCGTCCTCCTGGCCCATCGACGTCCAGGTGTCGGTGGCGACGACGTGCGCGCCGCGTACCGCCTCGACCGGGTCGGTGAGGACGGCGGCCGAGCCGCCGGTGGCGGCGGCGATCTTCTCCGCGCGGGCCACGATCTCCGGGTCCGGCTGGAACCCGGCCGGGCCGGCGATCCGCACGTGCATCCCGGCGGTCGCGCCGGCCAACAGGTACGAGTGGGCCATGTTGTTCGCCGCGTCGCCCACGTATGTGAGGATCCGGCCGGCGGTGCCGCCGAAGCGCTCCCGCACGGTGAGCAGGTCGGCCAGCAACTGGCAGGGGTGGTAGGTGTCGGTGAGCGCGTTGACCACCGGCACCGTGGCGTGCGCCGCCACCTCGGCGATCCGGTCGTCGCCGTGGGTGCGCAGCACGATCGCGGCGACGTAGCGGGACAGCACCCGCCCGGCGTCGCCGAGCGTCTCGCCTCGGCCGAAGTGGGTGACCTGGGTGTCCACCACGAGGGGGTGGCCGCCCAGCTCGGCGATGCCGACGTCGAACGAGATCCGGGTCCGCAGGCTCTGCTTGTCGAACAGCACCGCCACCGACCTCGGCCCGGCGAGCGGCTGGTGGGCGTACCGGTCGGTCTTCATCCGGGCGGCGAGGTCGAGCACGGCCGCCTGCTCGGCGGGCGTGAGGTCGTCGTCGCGCAGGAAGTGGCGGATCATGCGGGAGCCTCCGTCGGGGTCGTGGCGGCGGACGCGGCGGCGTCGGTGGAAGTGGACGGCGCGGCGGCGGACAGCGCGGCGGGCAGGGCGGCGACGAACGCGTCGGCCTGCGCCACGGTGAGGATCAGCGGCGGGGCGAGCCGGACCACGTCCGGCTGCACCGGGTTGACCAGGAAGCCCGCCTCGCGCAGCGCGGTCGTGACCGCGCCGGAGACCGGCCGGTCGAGCACGATGCCGAGCAGCAGGCCGGCGCCGCGCACCTCGCGCACCAGCGGATGCCCGAGCGCCTCGACGCCCCGCCACAGGCGTTCGCCGACGCGCTTGACGTGGTCGAGCAGCCCCTCGTTGGCGATCGTGGCGATCACCGCGAGCGCGGCGGCGCAGCTCACCGGGTTGCCGCCGAACGTGGTGCCGTGCGAGCCGGGGGTGAGCAGGTCGGCGGCCCGACCGAAGGCCAGGCAGGCACCCAGCGGCAGGCCACCGCCGAGCCCCTTGGCCAGGGTGACCACGTCCGGCTCGACGCCCTCGGCCTGGTGGGCGAACCAGTGCCCGGTACGCCCGACACCGGTCTGCACCTCGTCGAGCACCAGCAACGCGCCGTGCGCGGCGGTGATCCGCCGGGCTGCGGCCAGGTAGCCCGGCGGCGGCACGACCACGCCGTTCTCGCCCTGGATCGGCTCGACGATCAGCATGGCGGTGTCGTCGGTGACCGCGTCGGCCAGCGCGTCGACGTCGCCGTACGGGACGTGGGTGACGTCGCCGGGCAGCGGGCGGAACGGGTCGGCCTTGGCCGGCTGGCCGGTGAGCGCCAGCGCGCCCATGGTCCGGCCGTGGAAGCCGCCCCGGGTGGCGACGACGTGCCGGCGTCCGGTGAGGCGGGACAGCTTGAACGCGGCCTCGTTGGCCTCCGCGCCGGAGTTGGCGAGGAAGACCCGGCCGGGCCGGCCGGCCAGGGCCAGCAACAGCTCGGCCAGCGCCACCGGCGGCTCGGCGACGAACAGGTTCGACACGTGCCCGAGCGTCGCGACCTGCTTCGACACGGCCGCCACCACCGCCGGGTGGGCGTGGCCGAGCGCGTTGACGGCGATGCCGCCGAGCAGGTCCACGTACTCCCGGCCGGTGTCGTCGACCACGACGGCGCCGCTGCCTGCGACGAGCGCCAGCGGCGGCGTGCCGTAGTTGTCCATCATGGTGGCGGTCCACCGCTGCACGAGAGTGCTCATGAGTCGATCACCATGGTTCCGAAGCCTTCCGACGTGAACACTTCCAGCAGCGTGGAGTGGGCGACCCGGCCGTCGACGACGTGCGCGGCGGGCACTCCCCCGCGCACCGCCCGCAGGCAGGCCTCCATCTTCGGGACCATCCCCGACTCCAGCGACGGCAGCAGCTTCGCCAGGTCGTCGGCGGTGATCTCGCTGATCAGGCTCGACGTGTCCGGCCAGTTCGCGTACAGGCCGGGCACGTCGGTGAGCACGATCAGCTTCCGCGCGTTCAGGGCGACCGCGAGCGCGGCGGCGGCGGTGTCCGCGTTCAGGTTGTGCAGCACCCCGTCGGCGTCCGGCGCGACCGTGGAGACGACCGGGATCCGACCGGCCGCGATCAGGTCGGTGACCGCGGAGACGTCCACCGACTCCACGTCGCCGACCTGACCCACGTCGACCGGCTGCCCGTCCACGTACGCCGGGCGGCGCACCGCGGTGAACAGCCCGGCGTCCTCGCCGGAGAGCCCGACCGCGAACGGGCCGTGCGCGTTGACCAGCCCCACGAGTTCCCGGCCGACCTGACCCACCAGGACCATCCGCACCACGTCCATCGCCTCCGGGGTGGTGACCCGCAGGCCGCCCCGGAACTCGCTGGCGATGCCGAGCCGGCCGAGCATGGCGGAGATCTGCGGACCGCCGCCGTGCACCACGACCGGCTTCAGGCCGGCGTACCGGAGGAAGACCATGTCCGCGGCGAAGGCCCGCCGCAGGTCGGGGTCGACCATCGCGTTGCCGCCGTACTTGATGACCACGGTGGCCCCGGCGAACCGGGCCAGCCAGGGCAGCGCCTCGATCAGCGTGGCGGCCTTGGCCTGGGCCCGGGCGAGGTCGGCGGTCAGGCCCGCCGTGCCGGCGCCGTCCGGCGCGCTCACGACGAGTACGCCGAGTTCTCGTGGACGTACCCGTGCGACAGGTCGTTCGTCCAGACGGTGGCGGCGTCCCCGCCCGCGTGCAGGTCGATCCGGACGGTCACGTCCCGGCCGGTGAGGTCCACCTTGGCGCGGTCCTCGGCGGCGGCGCCGCCCCGACACACCCAGACGCCGTTGACCGCGACGTCGACGGCGTCCGGCTCGAATACGGCGGCGGTGGTGCCGACGGCGGCGAGGATCCGACCCCAGTTCGGGTCGTTGCCGAACAGCGCGGTCTTGACCAGGTTGTTCCGGGCCACCACGCGCCCCACCTCGACGGCGTCGTCCTCGCTCGCCGCGCCAACCACGTCGATCGCGACCTGCTTGGTCGCGCCCTCCGCGTCGGCTAGGAGCTGCCGGGCCAGGTCGTGGCACGCGGCGGTGACCGCCTCGGTCAGCTCGGCCCCGGTCGGCTCGATCCCGGACGCGCCGCTGGCCAGCAGCAGCACCGTGTCGTTGGTGGACATGCACCCGTCGGAGTCGACCCGGTCGAAGGTGACCCGGGTGGCGGCGCGCAGCGCGGCGTCCAGGGCGTCCGGTCCGGCCACCGCGTCGGTGGTGAGCACGCAGAGCATGGTGGCCATGGCCGGCGCCAGCATCCCGGCGCCCTTGGCCATCCCGCCGACGGTCCAGCCGCCACCCGGGACCACCGTCGTCTTGGGCCGGGTGTCGGTGGTCATGATCGCCTCGGCGGCCGGGCGGCCGCCGTCGCGGGACAGGCCGCGCACCGCGTCGCGTACGCCGGACAGCAGCTTCGGCATCGGCAGCCGCTCGCCGATCAGGCCGGTCGAGCAGACCGCGACCTCGCCGGCGCCGACGATCAGCCGGGCACTGCTGCCGGTGAGCACGGCGGCGGTGTGCTCGGCGGTGGCGTGGGTGTCCTGGAAACCGGCCGGGCCGGTGCAGGCGTTCGCCCCACCGGAGTTCAGCACCACGGCGCGGACCACGCCACCGTGGACGACCCGTTGGGTCCAGAGCACCGGGGCGGCCTTCACCCGGTTGGCGGTGAAGACGCCGGCGACCCCGGCGTCGGGGCCGTCGTTGACGACGATGGCGACGTCGGCGGCGCCGGAGGCCTTCAGGCCGGCGGCGACACCGGCGGCGCGGAAGCCGCGGGGGGTGGTGACACTCATGGGGACACTCCGAAGACGGACAGGCCGGTGGTCTCGGGGAGACCGGCCATCAGGTTGGCGTTCTGCACGGCCTGACCGGCCGCGCCCTTGCCCAGGTTGTCGATGGCGCTGACCACGATCACCCGCCCCGAGTCGGCGTCCACGGTCGCCTGGAGGTGACAGGAGTTCGAGCCGGCGGTGGCGGCGGTGTGCGGCCACCGCCCCTCGGGCAGCAGGTGCACGAAGGGCGCGTCGGCGTAGGCGGCGGCCAGCACCGCGCGCGGGTCCGCGTCGCCGGTCGGCACCGCGGTGACGGTGGCCAGGATCCCCCGGGGCATGGGGGCGAGCACCGGCGTGAACGACAGGCCGGTCGCGCCGCTGGCCTGCTTGATCTCCGGAACGTGCTGGTGCGCGCCGACCTTGTAGGGCGACAGGTCGCCCATCACCTCGCTGCCGAGCAGGTGGGCCTTGGCCGCCCGACCCGCGCCGGAGGTGCCGGACGCGGCGACCGCCACCACGTCGTCGGGGCGTACCGCGCCGACGGCGATCAGCGGGGCCAACGCCAGCGTGGTGGCGACGGCATAGCAGCCGGTGTTGGCCACCCGCGTCGCGCCGGCGATCTCGGCCCGCTGCCCGGGCAGCTCGGGCAGCCCGTAGGTCCAGGCGCCGGCGTGCGCGCCCCCGTAGTAGCGGGTCCAGGCGTCCGCGTCGCGCAACCGGTGGTCCGCGCCGAGGTCGACCACCTTGACGGTGTCGGGGAGGGCCGCGGCGAGGGCCGCCGACTGGCCGTGCGGCAGCGCCAGGAAGACCAGGTCCGCGTCGGCCAGCACCGCCGGCTCGGTCGCCCCGAACACCAGGTCCAAGCCGACGAGCTGCGGGTGTACGGCGGTGACGGGTTGACCGGCCTGGCTGTGCGCGGTGGCCGCGACCAGGTCGAACTCGGGGTGGCCGGCGAGCAGGCGTAGTAGTTCGCCCCCGGCGTACCCGCTCGCCCCGGCCACCGCTACCCGAATGCCCATACCCACCTCCGCATGACTATGCAGAGAAGGCTAGCAGCGCGTCTCACGCCCTGCAAGTTCATACGGGACGCCGCATGAAGCTGCAGGGCGCGCGGACGGTTACCCGGCCCGGTCAGCCCCGTGTCGCCTCTCGTAGGCGCGAAGGGCGGCGTGCGTCGTCACCGGATCGCCCTCCAGGCTCTGCAGCACCCAGCACGCACCTTCTGCAGGTCGTGGTCGTACTCCAACCTGATCCGGTCCTCCCAGTACGGCCGCGGGCGCTCCCGTACCCGTTCGTCCGGGCTGACCCGCACTCACAGCAACCTGGCGTCCCCGACGAGGAGCCGCCCCCCATGTCCCGGCAGGACATGAGAGTAGAGAGCGGTATACCTCTTAGGCATAATTATGACTCTCAGGTATGTCGTCGGAAAGGTGATGTCGTCCCTACGGCCTGCATGAGCTCGATCGAAAGTCAAGCCCGCAGCCTTGGGCCTGCGGGTTGTCGGACACACTTCGGGGCGTCGGAGACGTCGATCCGGAAGACGCTGCGTGAGCTGCGCTCTGACGACGAGTGACCGCCCGGCCGTCGACGGTTAACAGGGGCCCCCGCCTCTACCGAATGCGTTAAGCGGGGGCCCCTCCTTACACCTCAGGCGCCGCGGAGGGTGGCGCCGTGGCGTTGTGCGGCGAGCGCCACCGCGGCGTCGCGGGCGGCCACCGCCTCCTCACCGGCCAGCGTCCGGTCCGGGGCGCGGAACGTCAGCTTGTACGCCAGCGACCTGCGTCCCGCGCCGAGCTGCGCCGAGGTNCCCGCTGCACCTCGGCCGCCGGCACCGTGTCGTCGACGACGAGCGCCACGTCGATCAGCGCCGGCGGGAACGTGGCGATGACCGGGCCGCTCACCAGCGGCGCGGCGGGCAACGCGTCCAGGTCCAACTCCATCGCGCTGGTGCGCCGGGGCAGCTCCAGCGTGGCCACCACGGCCGGGTGCAGCTCACCGGCGTGACCGACGACGACGTCGTCCACCAGCAGCTCGGCGCAGCGGCCCGGGTGCCAGGGCGCCCGCTCGCCGGCCCGGACGGTGACCCGGTCGGCGGGGATGCCGGCGGCGTCGAGCACCGCCCGACCCGCCTCGACCGCGTCCGCCCAGCCGGCCGCCCGGCCCGGCCCCCACCAGCCGGCCGGCTCGATCTCGCCGCACAGCGCCACCGCGACGTGCCGCGGCTGGTCGGGAACCACCGCGTCGGCGGCGGCGAACTCCTCGTCGGTGGGACGCCGGTCCACGCCCATGGCCGGCGGAGCGCCGACGCCCGCACGGGGGTGGAAGACCGCGCCGATCTCGTAGACCGCCACATCCCGCAGACCGCGGCCGACGTTGCGCCTGACGATGCCGAGCAGCGGGCCGAGCAGCGTGGTGCGCAGCAGCGGCTCCTCCTCCGACAGCGGATTGGCCAGCCGCACCGCCGGGCGGCGCGGGTCGTCGGCCGGCAGGCCGAGCTGGTCGGCCAGCTCCGGCGCGACGAACGGCTGCGCCAGCACCTCGACGTAACCGCGCTCGGCGAGCGACCGGGCGACCGCCCGGCGACGCTGCTGCTGCCAGGTCAGGCCCCGGCCGGGCGGCGCGGTGGGCAGCGCCGACGGCACCCGGTCGTACCCGTCGAGGCGGACCACCTCCTCCACCAGGTCGGCCGGGTCGGTCAGGTCGGGCCGCCAGCTCGGCGGCGTCACGGTCAGCACGTCGCCGGCGCCCCCGGCGGCCACCCCGGCCGTGCCCGGGTCCTCGCCGAGCCGGTCGGCCCCGCGCACGACCGCGCAGCCGACCTGCTCCAGCAGCTCCACCACCCGGTCGGCCGCATAGGACACGCCGATCCGGCGCGACGGCAGGTCCACCGGCAGCGTGACCGGCGACAGCGGGCGGACGTGGTCGAGGTCGAGCACCTCCGCGCCGGCCGTCCCGCCGGCCAGGCCGGTGAGCAGCCGGACCGCCTTCTCCAACGCGACCAGCGGCAGCGTCGGGTCGACGCCCCGCTCCCAGCGCTTGGCGGCCTCGCTGAACAGCTTGTGCCGGCGGGCGGTGCGGCCGACCATGGCCGGGTCCCAGTGCGCGGCCTCGAACAGCACGTTCGTGGTGGAGGCGAGCACCTCGCTGGTCTCCCCGCCCATCACCGCGGCCAGCGAGATCGGACCAGAATCGTCACAGATCACCATGTCCTCCGGTGCGAGCACGCGGACCACCCCGTCGAGTGTGGTCAGCTTCTCCCCCGGCTCGGCCCGACGCACCACCAGCGGCCCGACGATCCGGTCCGCGTCGAAGGCGTGCATCGGCTGACCGAGTTCGAGCATCAGGTAGTTGGTGATGTCGACCGGCAGCGAGATGCTGCGGACGCCGGCCGCGGTGAGCCGCTGCCGCATCCACCCGGGCGTCTCGACCGTCGGGTCGACGCCACGCACCATCCGGGCCGCGANCGCGGACCTCGACCGGGTACGCCGGCTCGGCGGTCCCGCCGGTGGCCGGCGCGTCGGCCGGGTCGCGGAACGGCACCCCCAGCGCGTGCGACAGCTCCCGGGCGATGCCGCGCACGCTGAGGGCGTACCCGCGGTCCGGGGTGACCTCCATCTCGACCACGACGTCGTCGAGGCCGACCACCGGCCGCGCGTCGTCGCCGGGGCGGGCCTCGACGTCGGCGGGCAGCACGACGATGCCCGAGTGGTCGTCGCCCAGGCCCAGCTCCTGCGCCGAGCAGATCATCCCGTGGGAGTTACGCCCGTACGTCTTGCGCGCGCCGATCGCGAACCCGCCGGGCAGCACGCCGCCGGGGAGGATCACCACGACCTTGTCGCCCGGGGCGAAGTTGCGCGCCCCGCAGACGATCTCC
>NZ_NAPR01000007.1:580498-581777 GCF_002140155.1 Micromonospora sp. NBS 11-29 | reverse complement strand
CTTCTTGAAACCGGTCAGCTCCTCGATCTCCAGCACCTCGCCCACGACCAGCGGACCGGTGACGGTCTCCCGCAGGTCCACGATCGACTCGACCTCGATGCCGAGGTCGACCAGCGCCTGCTCCAGGTCGCCGGTGGGCAGGTCGGCGGGGAGATCGACGTACTCCCGCAGCCAACTGACAGAAACTCGCATGACTATGTGACCACCGTTTCCGTAGCTCAGGCGCCGAACGCGCGGGTGAACCGCACGTCGCCCTCGGCCATGTCCCGCATGTCGCTGACCCCGTGCCGGACCATCACGGTCCGGTCGATGCCCATGCCGAACGCGAATCCGGAGTAGACCTCCGGGTCGATGCCGCAGGCGCGCAGCACCCGCGGGTTGACCATGCCGCAGCCGCCCCACTCGACCCACTGCGGCCCGTCCCGGTGCTCCGGGAACCAGACGTCGAANGCGGGCCCCAGCGGGTCTTCGCGCCCTCGCCGAACATGGCTCGGGCGAAGTGGTCGAGCGTCCCGCGCAGGTGCGCCATCGTGATGCCCTTGTCCACCACCAGGCCCTCGACCTGGTGGAAGACCGGCGCGTGGGTGGCGTCCAGTTCGTCGGTGCGGTAGACCCGGCCCGGCACCACCACGTAGATCGGCGGTTTGCGGCTGAGCATGGTGCGCGCCTGCACCGGCGAGGTGTGGGTGCGCAGCACGAGGCCACTGCCCTCAGGTGCGACGTGGAACGTGTCCATCAGCCCGCGCGCCGGGTGGTCGGCCGGAATGTTGAGCGCGTCGAAGTTGGTCCACTCCAGCTCGACCTCGGGGCCCTCGGCCACCTCGTAGCCCATGCCGATGAACAGGTCACTGATCTGCTCCATCAGCACGGTCAGCGGGTGGCGGGCGCCGCGCGGCCGACGGTCGTAGGGCAGCGTGACGTCGACCCGTTCCTCGACCAGCACCCGCTCGGCCTGCTCGGCGTCCAGGATCTCCTGCCGGGCGGCGTACGCGGACTCGATGGCGCGGCGGGCCTCGTTGACCCGCTTGCCGGCGTCGGACTTCGCGGCCGGCGGCAGCGCGCCGATCTCCCGGCGCGCCAACGACACCGGGGACCGGTCCCCCAGGTGCGTGGGGCGCAGCGCGGTCAGCGCGTCCAGGTCGGCGGCGTCGGCGAACGCCTTCTCGGCGTCGGCCACGGCCCCGGCCAGGGCGGCCGGGTCGAGCAGGGCGACCTGCTTCGGGTCGTACGGATCGTTGCGGTAGCTCATGGTGAACGGGCACTCCCTCATGGCGGCGCC
>NZ_NAPR01000007.1:550797-580485 GCF_002140155.1 Micromonospora sp. NBS 11-29 | reverse complement strand
CCCCCCCCGCCGAGACCGGCGGGCTGGCTAAACGAACGCCGTGGCGCGTTCATCACGAGGCGGACTCCCCTGCTGTTTCCCGCGCGCCCCGGGGGACACGCAGTGCTCTGGCCGAAGAATACAGGCAGACGGCCGCCGCCGCAGCCAGGTTCAGGCTCTCCGCGCGCCCGTGCAGCGGCACCCGGACCCGGGCGTCGGCCACGGCGGTCAACTCCTCGGGCAGGCCGTGCGCCTCCGACCCGAACAGCCAGGCGGTCGGTGCGGCGAGCCGGCCGGCGTCGGCGAGGTCGTCGAGGTCGCTGTCGCCGTACCCGGTGGTGGCGAAGATCGTCAGCCCGGCGACCCGCAGCGCCTCGACGGCCGCGAGCGGGTCGGCGGCGCGGACCACGTCGACGTGGAAGAGGCTGCCGGCGGACGCCCGCACGCACTTGCCGTTGTACGGGTCGACGGCCTCGCCGGCGACGACCACCGCGCCCGCGCCGGCCGCGTCGGCGGTGCGCAGCACGGTCCCGGCGTTGCCC
Source organism: Micromonospora sp. NBS 11-29 (assembly GCF_002140155.1). Taxonomy (GTDB): domain Bacteria; phylum Actinomycetota; class Actinomycetes; order Mycobacteriales; family Micromonosporaceae; genus Micromonospora. Next base: position 579,964 of record NZ_NAPR01000007.1, on the reverse strand, counting down.
GGGTCACGGATCCCGGCGAGCACCGCGACCAGCCGCGGCCCGCGCGCCAGCGCCTCGGCCAGGGGCACGTCGAGGTGCCGGCAGACGGCCACCAGGCCCTGCGGGGCCACGGTCTCGGCGAGCGCCGCCAGGGCGTCGTCGGTGACCTCGGAGACCGGCACGTCGGCGCGGGCGGCGACCGCCGCGAGGTCGGCGTACCGGTCCAGCGCCGCCGGGGTGCCGAACAGCTCGACCACGGTGCCGGCCCGGGCCAGCGCCTCGCGGACGGCCTGCGGCCCCTCGGCCAGGAACCGGCCGGTCTGCTCGCGGTCGCGCCGGCGGTGCAGCCGGCGGGCCGCGGCGACCCTGGGGGTACGCGGGGTGAACGGGCCGGGGACGACGTCGAGGCGCCTCCCGTGCGACGGTGACTGCATGGGAGACGCCTCGATCTGCGGTGCGGGGTGGGTCAGGCGGCCTGAGCCGCGGCGCCACCGGTGCCCTCGGCCGCCACGGCGGCGCGGGCCAGTTCGACGATCGCCGCGAACGAGGCGGCGTCGTTGACGGCCATGTCGGCCAGGATCTTCCGGTCGACCTCGATGCCGGCCAGGCGCAGGCCCTGGATCAGCCGGTTGTAGGTCAGGCCGTTGGCCCGGGCGCCGGCGTTGATCCGCTGGATCCAGAGCTGCCGGAAGTCGCCCTTGCGGTCGCGACGGTCCCGGTAGGAGTACTGCATCGAGTGCAGCACCTGCTCCTTGGCCTTGCGGTAGAGCCGGGAGCGCTGACCGCGGTAACCACTCGCGGTCTCCAGCAGGGTACGACGCTTCTTCTGGGCGTTCACAGCCCGCTTGACGCGTGCCATCTCAACTCCTTCTTCGGTTCAGGTGGCGCGCGTCAGCGGCCGAGCAGCTTCTTGATGCGCTTGGTGTCGGCCTTGGCGACCTCGACGGTGCCGGTCAGCCGCCGGGTGCGGGTGGAGGCCTTGCCCTCGAGCAGGTGGCGCTTGCCGGCCTGCTCAGAGACGATCTTGCCCTTGCCGGTCACCTTGACCCGCTTGCCCATACCCGTGTGGCTCTTCATCTTCGGCATGTGGAACGTCTTCTCCCCTGTTACTGGCCGCTGGTGTCAGCGGTCGTACCGGTCTCACCGGCGGCTGCGGTCTCGCCGGCCTCCGGGGTCTCGCCACCTGCCGGTGCGGCCGACTCCTCCGCGGACCGGTCCCGGGGCCCGCCGCGGGACGCCGTGGCGGCGACCGCGGAGGCCTTGACGGCCCGGTGCGGAGCGAGAACCATGATCATGTTACGACCGTCCTGCTTCGGCGCGGCCTCGACGTATCCCAGGTCGGTGATCTCGGACTCGAGCCGGCGCAGGAGCCGGTAGCCCAGCTCCGGGCGGCTCTGCTCCCGACCACGGAACATGATCGTGACCTTGACCTTGTCGCCGGCCTTGAGGAACCGCACCACGTGACCCTTCTTGGTCTCGTAGTCGTGCGGGTCGATCTTCGGCCGAAGCTTCATTTCCTTGATGACGGTCTGCTGCTGGTTACGCCGCGCTTCGCGCGCCTTCAGTGCGCTCTCGTACTTGAACTTGCCGAAGTCCATGAGCTTGCACACCGGCGGGCGCGCCATCGGCGCAACCTCGACCAGGTCCAGGTCGACGTCCGCGGCCAGCTGCAGGGCGCGCTCCAGCGGGACGATGCCCACCTGCTCACCCTCAGGGCCGACCAGTCGGACCTCACGTGCCCGGATCTGCTCGTTCACGCGTGGTTCGACGCTGATGGGGCCTCCTCGAGTCGAGTGTCCTACGGTGCCGACTCCGCGGGCTCCCGGGTGGGAGCCGACCCGGAAAGCAGAAGGCCCCGGCGCATGCCAGGGCCCACTCGACCGGTCGGCACGATCACAGGATCGCGCATCCGGGATCGGGACGTGCCCGAAACCGGGGACCGGACCCGGACACCTGGACGGCGACTCGGGTGGGAGCGGGCGCTCCGCTTCTCGACCGCCCGCTCGTCAGGGACGGGGGCAGTCGGGTCGACCACGCCACACTACACCCTCGGCCCAGGCCCACCCAAACCGGGCCCGCCGGTCAGCGGGGTGCCGGATGGCCGGCGGCACGCTCCGCCAGGTGGGCCTGGTGCAGGCGACGCAGCGCGCGGACCGCCTCGACCGCGCTCTCCTTGTCGGCGGCCTGCAACGCGACCATCGGCAGCAGGTCGTCGTCGTGCAGCTCCAGGCTGGCCCACGGAGCCCCCCGGTCGAACCGGACCCCGCGGATCACCTCCCAGGGCAGCTCGTAGGAGCCGATCACGTTGCGCACCCGCACGCCGCGGGCGTCGGCGACCACCCGGGGACGGGTGAACAGCAGGAACCCGAGCGCGCCGAAGACACCGAGCCCGACCATGGCGAACTGGTCGCCGCGCTGGAACGTGCCGTAGCCGTCGCCGGTGGCGCCGGTCAGCGAGGTCGCGACGAGGCTGAACACCACCAGCAGCGTGACCGCCGACGCCCAGCAGACCAGCCGGATGCGGCGCGGCCGCACGGTCACCACGGAATCGCTCACCCGACCAGTCTGCCATCCGGTTCGCGCTCACCCTCGGCCGCCACCCGGACCGGACCGCGCCGATGCACGCCGGCCACCACCACGGCCAGCAGCGTGAGCACGGCCCCGGCCAGCACCGGCAGCCGGACGCCGGGCCCGTCGGGCAGTGCCAGGTCCAGCAGCAGCGCGCCGCCGAGCTGCCCCGCCACCAGCGCCAGGCCGGTCCGCAGCACCCCGGCGGCGCGTACGCCGACCAGCAGGGCCAACACGATGCCGACGCCGAACACGCCACCGACGTAGAGCCACCACTGCGTCGGCCAGCGGGGCTGGTCGGCCAGCGTCCCCGCCAGCACCGCCACTGCACCAATCACCGACGTGCTGACCACGAAGTTCACCGCGAGACCGGCGGCCGGCCCCACCCCGGCGGCGACCCGGCCGTTGAGCGCGGACTGGAGCGACACCGCCAGCCCACCGACGACGGAGAGCAGCACCAGCCCGACCGCCAGCTCGCCGACCGGCCGGCCGAGCTGGGCGAGGGCCACCGCGCCGACGCCGAGCAACGCCCCGGCCACCCGGGGCACGGTGAGCGGCAACCGACCGGCGGCGGCCACCCCGGCCCGGTCGACCGCCAGGCCGCCGATGCTGCCGCCGGCCACCTGGGCGATGGTGAACACCGCCACCCCGAGCGCCGGCACCACCACCGGCGCGACCAGCACGATCACCGCGCCGCCGACCCCGCCCAGGTACGCCCACCACGGCAGGCCGGCGCGGCGCAGCCCGGCCAGCCCGGCGCGCATCGAGGGTACGACCACCAGGCCGACCAGCACGACCAGGCAGCCGCCCACGTTGTTGACCACCGCGCCGAGGACCGGGTCGCCGGTCCGCTCCCCCACCTCGGCGTTGACCACGCCCTGGGCGGCCGAGGCCACCCCGCCCAGGACCACGACGGCCAGCGCGGCGGACAGCGGCAGCGGCCTCACAGCCGACAGGCGTGGATGTTGGTGACCAGGATCGCCCGGGCGCCCAACTCGTACAGCTCGTCCATGATCCGGTGCACGTCGTCGCGGAGCACCATGGCCTGCACCGCGACCCAGCCCTCCCGGTGCAGCGGCGAGACCGTGGGCGACTCGATGCCCGGGGTGAGCGAACTGGCCCGGTCGAGCAGGCCGGCCGGCACGTCGTAGGCGAGCATCACGTAACGGCGGGCGACCAGCACGCCGTGCAGCCGGCGCCGCAACTGCTCCTGCTGGGCGCCGTCGGACGCGCCGGCGCGGCGGACCAGCACCGCCGAGGAACGCAGCAGCGGCTCGCCGAAGACCACCAGGCCGGCCTGGCGCAGGGTGGCGCCGGTTTCCACCACGTCGGCGACCACGTCGGCCACGCCGAGCCGGATGGCGTTCTCCACCGCGCCGTCGAGCCGGATCACCTCGGCCTTGACGTCCAGCTCGGCCAGGTGCCGCTCGACCAGACCCGGGTACGCGGTGGCGATCCGGTGCCCACCCAGATCCCGCACGTCGTCCACGTCCTGCGGGCGGGCGGCGAACCGGAAGGTGGCCCGACCGAAGTCGAGGTCGACCACCTCCTCGGCCGGCGCGCCGGAGTCGATCAGCAGGTCCCGCCCGGTGATGCCGACGTCCAGGTCGCCGGAACCGACGTAGGTGGCGATGTCCTTGGGGCGCAGGTAGAAGAACTCGATGTCGTTGGGCTCGTCCCGGCAGACCAGGTCCTTCGGGTCGGTGCGCTGGCGGTAGCCCGCTTCGCGCAGCATCCCGGCGGCCGACTCGGCCAGGGCGCCCTTGTTGGGTACGGCGACACGCAGCATGGGGAGTGCTCCTTCGTTCGATCGGATGATCAGCGGACGGCACTCACAGATGTCGGTAGACGTCCTTGAGGTCGAGACCGGTGGCCAGCATCAGCACCTGCGCCTGGTAGAGCAGCTGCGAGATCTCCTCCGCGGCCCGCTCCGGACCCTCGTGCTCGGCCGCCATCCACGACTCGGCCGCCTCCTCGACGACCTTCTTGCCGATGAAGTGCACGCCCTTGGCGAGCGCCTCGACGGTGCCCGAGCCCGGGGTGCCGGCGGCGGCCTTGGCCTGCAGCTCGGCGAACAACTCCTCGAACGTCTTCACACCGCGATTCTTCCAGTCCCGGTGGGCCACGCGTGGCGGTGGGTCCCGCCGTGGGTCCCGCCGGCCGGCTCCGGCAACGGGACGGCCCCGATCCGGCCACAATTTCCTACCTGTTTGGTGGGGTACCCTTCAGCACCGCACCGCATCGGCCCTACGCTGTCCGCCATGGCCCGCAGCTCACGTACCGTCGCGCTCACCGCCGCCGCCGTCGTCCTCGTCGCCGCCGGATGCGCCCCCCAGGACGACGACCCGACCCCGGCCGCGAGCGGCTCCAGCAGCGCGCCGTGCGCCAAGGAGACCCTGAAGACCCGCACCCCCGGAAAGCTCACCATCGCCACCGACGAGCCCGCGTACGAGCCGTGGTTCAAGGACAACAAGCCGGAGAACGGTGAAGGGTTCGAGGCCGCCGTGGCCTACGCGGTGGCCGAGAAGCTCGGGTACGACCGGGCCGACGTCACCTGGACCCGGGTGAAGTTCGACGCCGCCATCGCCCCGGGCCCCAAGGACTTCGACTTCGACGTCAACCAGTTCTCCATCACCCAGGAACGTCAGCGGGCGGTCGACTTCTCCCCGCCGTACTACCTGGTCCGGCAGACCGTGATCGCCCTGAAGTCGTCCCGGATCGCCGGGAAGACCACGCTCGCCGACCTGCGCAACGCCAAGCTGGGCGCCCAGGTCGGCACCACCAGCTACCGCGCCATCACCGACGTGATCAAGCCGACCACGAAGCCGCAGGTCTACAACAGCAACGACGACGCCAAGAAGGCGCTGCAGAACGGGCAGCTCGACGGCCTGGTGGTGGACCTGCCGACCGCCTTCTACATCACCGGGGCCGAACTCACCGACGCCACGATCGTCGGTCAGGTGCCCCAGGGCGTCGACCCGGAGGCGTTCGGCCTGCTGCTGGACAAGGGCTCCCCGCTCACCAGCTGCGTCAGCGCGGCGGTCGCCGGGTTGGGTGACGCCGGGACGTTGAAGCAACTGGAGCAGAAGTGGCTCACCCAGGTGGCCGGAGCGGCCGAGCTGCGGTGAGCCTGCTGCGCCACGTCCCCTCCCCGGCCCAGCAGCGACGGGCCGAGCACCGGCGTCGGCAGGGCGTCCGCAGCGTGTTGGTCGCCGCCTGCTCCACGGCGGCGCTCGGCACGCTGCTGGTCCTCGCCGTCACCGGCGCGCCCGGTTGGGACCGCGTCCGCGAGTCCTTCCTCGACCCGGCGATCGCCCGGGACGCCCTGCCGGCCGTGCTCACCGGGCTCTGGCTCAACGTGCGGCTGCTGGTGTGCTGCGCGGCCGGCGCGCTGCTGCTCGGGCTGGTGATCGCCCTGCTGCGGACGCTGCGCGGCCCGGCCTTCTTCCCGATCCGGGCACTCGCCGCGGGCTACACCTACACCTTCCGGGGCCTGCCGCTGATCATCGTGCTGTACGTGCTCACCCTGGGCGTGCCCGGGCTGCGTCTCCAGGGCATGCCGCCGGTGCTGGTGCTCGGCGGCCTCGCCCTGGTGCTCACCTACGGGGGCTACCTGGCGGAGGTCTTCCGGGCCGGCATCGAGTCGATCCACCCGAGCCAGCTCGCGGCGGCCCGCTCGCTCGGGCTGACCTACCGGCAGACCATGCGACACGTGGTGCTGCCCCAGGCCGTACGGCGCGTCGCCCCACCGCTGCTCAACGACGTGGTGGCACTGCAGAAGGACGTCGGCCTGGTGTCCCTGGCCGGGCCGATCGACGCGGTCCGGGCCGCCCAGATCGCCACCGCGGAGACGTTCAACTACACCCCGTACATCCTGGCCGGGGCGCTGTTCGTGCTGCTCGCCATCCCGCTGATCGCAGTCACCGACTGGGTGACCCTGCGCTCGGCCCGACGCCAGTCCGGGGGCTGACATGGCCTTGCTCACCTGCCGGGGCCTACGCAAGGAGTTCGGCGACCACGTCGTCCTCGACCACCTGGACCTGACCGTCGAGGAGCATCAGGTGGTGGCGCTGATCGGCGCGTCCGGCTCCGGCAAGTCGACGCTGCTGCGCTGCGTCAACCTGCTGGAGGAACTGGACGACGGGGTGATCGAGCTGGACGGCGAGGAGATCTCCGACCCGCGCGTCGACCCGGACCGGGTACGCCGGCGCATCGGGATGGTGTTCCAGTCCTACAACCTGTTCCCGCACCTGACCGTGCTGGAGAACGTCACCCTCGCCCCGCGCCGGGTGCACCGTCGGGCCCGCGCCGAGGCCGAGGCGCAGGCGCGGGAGCTGCTCGACCGGGTCGGCCTGGCCGGAAAGGCGACCGCCTACCCGGACCGGCTGTCCGGAGGTCAGCAGCAGCGGGTCGCGATCGTCCGGGCCCTGGCCAACCAACCTCGGCTGATGCTGCTGGACGAGGTCACCTCCGCGCTCGACCCGGAACTGGTCGGCGAGGTGCTGTCGATGATCCGTGACCTGAAGACGGACGGCATGACGATGGTGCTGGCCACCCATGAGATGGGCTTCGCGCGGGAGGTCGCCGACCAGGTCTGCTTCCTCGACGGCGGCCGGGTGGTCGAGGCCGGCCCACCGGAGCAGGTGCTCGGCGAGCCGACCCAGCCGCGTACCCGGCAGTTCCTGCGGAGGATCATCGAAGCGGGCCGGCTCTGACCGGCGACCTACCGCCCGGCGAGGAAGGTGCGGACGGCGTCGGGCGGTTGGCCGGGACCGCGTGACCGGCGTCGATCGTGACCAGGCGGGCGGCCGGGATCCGGGGGGCCATCCGGGCCAGTTCGTGCTGCGGAAGGTGACTGGTGGGCCCGCCGGCCACCACCAGGGTCGGCACGTTGATCCGGCCCCGGCGCCGGCACGCCATCCGCAGCCCGGGCAGCTCCGCGTACGCGACCTCGTCGCCGGGGCAGTCACCACAACCCGCCCGACCCCGCATACGCCGGCGCGGTCCTGACACACCCGATCGCCCCACCCCGTCCGGCGGGTGAGACGTCAAGAGTGTGTGTCATGGCGCGGTAGACACCCACAGCGTTCCACCCACGCCCCACCCGGGCCGTGAGTGGAACAGCATGGGTGTGTCGGAGTGCGGTAGACACCCACAGCGTTCCACCAACGCCCCATCCGGCCCGTGAGTGGAACAGCATGGGTGTGTCACGGCCCGGTACACACCGGTGGCGTTCGAACCGTCCGCCGCGCGACTCACCGAGGGCACTCCCGACCCCGTGTCCCCGCGCCCAGCATGATCTGTGCGGCGACGGGTGAGTCATCCACGCCATCACGTTCGTAGCGTGCGGCAGGCCATGTCGGCCGCGGCCCGCGGCCCGCCGCCGGCCGAAGGGATGACGCCGCCGCCGGCACGACCGCCGGTCGGTCAGGCGAAGCCCACCCGGTGGGCGTTGGCGGCGTCCAGGGCGCGGATCGCCAGCGCGGCGTCCAGCGCCGCCACCGTCGCCGCCCAGCCCTTGTCCTCGGCCGAGCCGGGCAGCCCGGCCCGGTCGCGGGCCTGCTCGATGGTGTCCACCGTGAGCACCCCGTGCGCCACCGGCTTGCCCTCGTCCAGCGCCACCCGGGTCAGCCCTTCGGTGACCGACTGGCAGACGTAGTCGAAGTGCGCGGTCGCGCCGCGTAACACGACGCCGAGCGCGACCACCACGTCGAAGCGCCGGGCCATCGCCTGGGCCACCACCGGCAGCTCCACCGAGCCGGCCACCCGGGCCACCACGGCGCGCGCGCCGCACGCCTCGGCCGCTTCCCTCGCGCGCTCGGCCATGTGGTCGGTCAGCTCGCCGTGCCAGCGCGCGGCCACCACGCCGACGGTCAGCCCGGCGGCGTCCACCTCGGTCACGCCCGGCTCTCCGAAACCCGCCATCGGTCTACGCTCCGATCTCGTCGCCGGCGACCGGGCGCCCCATCGGCGCCTCGGTCGCCTCGGTCATCTCGACCACCTCGTCCAGCCCGTCCAGGAGGTGACCCATCCGGTCCCGCTTGGTACGCAGGTAGCGCACGTTCTCCGGGTTGGACCGCACGGGCAGCCCCTCCCGACCGGTCACGGTGAGGCCGTACCCCTCCAGCCCGGCCCGCTTGGCCGGGTTGTTGGTCAGCAGCCGCATCGAGCGGACGCCGAGGTCGTACAGGATCTGCGCGCCGGTGCCGTAGTCGCGGGCGTCGGCCGGCAGCCCCAGGTCGAGGTTCGCGTCCACGGTGTCACGCCCCTGGTCCTGCAACTGGTACGCCTGGAGCTTGTGCAGCAGGCCGATGCCCCGGCCCTCGTGCCCGCGCACGTAGAGCACCACCCCGCGGCCCTCCTCGGCGACCCGGGCCAGCGCGGCCTGCAACTGCGGGCCGCAGTCGCAGCGCAGCGAGCCGAAGACATCCCCGGTGAGGCACTCGGAGTGCACCCGCACCAGCACGTCCCGCCCGTCGCCGAGGTCGCCGATGACCAACGCGACGTGTTCGGCCGGGTCGTGCTCGGCACGGTAGCCGTACGCCCGGAACACCCCGTACGGGGTGGGCATGCGGGCCTCGGCGGCCAGCTCCACCTGCTTCTCGGTGCGCCGCCGGTGCGCGATCAGGTCGGCGATGGTGACCAGCGTCAGGCCGTGCTCGGCGGAGAACTTCTCCAGGTCCGGCAGGCGCATCATGGTGCCGTCGTCGTTGACCAGCTCGCACAGGACCCCGGCGGGGCGCAGCCCGGCCAGCCGGGTCAGGTCAACCGCGGCCTCGGTGTGCCCGGGGCGGCGCAGCACCCCGCCGGACCGGGCGCGCAGCGGCACCACATGGCCGGGCCGGGCCAGGTCGGTCGGGTCGGTGGCGGCGTCGGCGAGCAGCCGGATGGTGTGCGACCGGTCGGCGGCCGAGATGCCGGTGCTGACCCCCTCGCGGGCGTCCACCGTCACCGTGTAGGCGGTGCCGCGCCGGTCCTGGTTGGTGTGGTGCATCGGCGGCAGGTCCAGCCGGTCGCACTCGCTCTCGGTCAGTGGCACGCAGATGTAGCCGGAGGTGTGGCGCACCATGAACGCGACCAGCTCGGGGGTGGCCAGCTCGGCCGCGAAGATCAGGTCGCCCTCGTTCTCCCGGTCCTCGTCGTCGACCACGACGACGGGCCGGCCGGCGGCGATGTCCGCCACCGCCTGCTCGATCGAACCGAAGCTGGTCATGCCACGACCTCCGAGTACGTCGGCGGGATCGGGGTGCGCGCCGCCGTGACCGCCCGCGAGGTGCGCCACCAGGTGAGGAAGCCCGCGGCACAGAACGCGCCGTAGACGAGGTACATGGCGGCCGACGGGTAGAAGCCGCCGCGCAGCAGCAGCGGCACGCCGACCGCGTCGACGGCGATCCAGACCAGCCAGAACTCCACCCAGCCGCGGGCCATGCCGTAGGTGGCGAGCAGGCTGCCGACCAGGATCCAGGCGTCCGGCAGCGGACCCCACGAGCCCAGCGCGGCCAGCACCGGGTACGCGGCGGCGGTGCCGACGGCGGCGGCGACCAGCAGGCCCAGCCGTTCCCGGCCGGTGGCCCAGCGCGGCACCACGGCGGGTTCGCCGCCGCCGGAGCGGCGGTTGCGCGACCAGCGCCACCAGCCGTAGACGCTCACCGCGAAGAAGAACACCTGCCGGCCGGCCTGGCCGTAGAGGTCGTGCGCCTGCGGGGTGGCGAAGACGCCGCCGAGGAACACGGTGAACAGCAGCGCGTTGCCGATCATGCCGACCGGCCAGGCCCAGACCACCCGGCGCAGCCCGAGCAGCGCCGAGCCCAGCCCGAAGACGTTGCCGACGATCTCCCGGACCAGCACCGGCGACCCGACGACGTGCACCTGCGCGTCGAGCAGCCAGCCGAGCGGGCCCGTCACCGCGCACTCCCCAGCAGCCGCTCGACGTACTTGGCCAGCACGTCGACCTCCAGGTTGACCGGGTCACCGACCTGCTTCGCGCCGAGCACGGTGAGCTTGAGCGTGGTCGGGATGAGCCCGACCGAGAACCAGTCGTCGCCCACCTCGGCGACGGTCAGCGACACGCCGTCGACGGTGATCGAGCCCTTCTCCACCACATAGCGGGACAGCCCGGCCGGCAGCCGGAACCGGACCGTCTCCCACTGCGCGGCCGGCTCCCGGGCGACGACCTCGCCGACGCCGTCGACGTGCCCCTGCACCAGGTGCCCGCCGAGCCGGCTGTTCAACGCGGCGGCCCGTTCCAGGTTGACCGGGTCGCCGGGGCGCAGCGCGCCGAGCGCGGTGCGGCGCAGCGTCTCGCCCATCACGTCGGCGGTGAAGACGCCACCGTCGACCTCGACCACGGTCAGGCAGACTCCGTTGACCGCGATGGAGTCGCCGTGCCGGGCGTCGGAGGTGACCAGCGGGCCGCGGATGGCGACCAGTGCCGAGTCGTCGCCGGTCTCGGTGCTCCGGACGATCTCGCCCAGCTCCTCGACGATGCCGGTGAACATGTCAGGCCTCCCTCTTCCGGGGCAGCGCGGTGATCCGCAGATCGGGACCGACCTGCGTAACATCGGTGATCTCCAGATCGATGGCTTCGGCGATGGTCGTCACGCCGGCGCCGAGCAGCGCGGTGGGGCCGGCGCCGAGCAGCTTCGGCGCGACGTACCCGACGATCCGGTCGACCAGGCCGGCGGCGAGGAACGCGCCGGCCAGCGTGGGGCCGCCCTCCAGCAGCGCGGCGCGTACCCCCCGGTGGTGCAGTTCGGCGAGCAGCGCCGCCAGGTCGACCCGGCCGTCCGGGCCGGCGCCGACCTCGGCGGCGGTGGCCACCCAGGTCCGCGCGGCGCCGTCGCGGACCCGGGCGTCGGCCGGGGTACGCCCCGAGCTGTCCACCACCACCCGCAGCGGCTGCCGGATCGCGAGGGTGCCGTCGCGCAGGTTGCGGGCGGTGAGTCGGGGGTCGTCGGCGAGCACGGTGCCCACCCCGGCGAGCACCGCGTCCACGGTGCCACGCAGCGCGTGCACGTCGGTCCGGGCCGCCTCCGAGGTGATCCACATGCTGGTGCCGTCGGCGGCGGCGGACCGCCCGTCGAGGGTGGCCGCGTACTTCCAGATCAGGTACGGCCAGCCGCGGCGCATCGAGGTGAGCCAGGCGACGTTGCCGGCTTCGGCCTCCTCGGCGCGTACCCCGAGGGTGACCTGCACCCCGGCGGCGCGCAGCGTGGCCGCGCCACCGGAGGCCACCGGGTTGGGATCGGGCACGGCGACCACCACCCGGGCCACCCCGGCGGCGATGAGCGCGTGGCTGCACGGGCCGGTGCGGCCGGTGTGGTCACAGGGCTCCAGCGTGACCACCGCGGTGCCGCCCCGGGCGCGCGTGCCGGCCTGGGCCAGCGCGACGATCTCGGCGTGCGGCCCGCCGGCGTACGCGTGGAAGCCCTCGCCGACGACCTCGCCGCCCGGGTCGAGCAGGACGCAGCCGACGACCGGGTTGGGGCTGGTGGCGCCGAGGCCGCGGGTGGCCAGGGCGACGGCACGACGCATCGCCTCGTCCACGGAGACGCTCGCCATGGCCGGTCCTGCCTTCCCGCTCGCCGGTCACGCGCGGGCGGGGTCGGGAGGTGCGGCGCACAGGGCCGCGGACACGCGGCGGCGGAGACCCGGGAACGGTATGGCCGGCCCCGGGGAGCCCACGCGGCGACCGACGGGTGCTCGGCGGCCGGCAGGGGCCTCCCCCGTTCCGCGCGCTGTCTCCCATCCGGACTTTCTGGGGGCGGACGAGCCGCACCCCAACCGTCGGCCCCGGATTCTCACCAGGTCCACCGTGCGGCCGAAGCCGTCCGGGTCGCGGGCTTACCACGGTCGGACCGTGGATCACCGCCGGTTCGGAATTTCACCGAGCCCCGCCAGCGCGTGGTGGGTACCCCGGAAGTCTTACACGTTTACCCGCGACACGCGCCACAGGGGCGATCTACCTCACAGCCGCGCGCGCCCGCTCAGGTGACGCCGCGGCGGCGGTCGACGGCCACGTACGAGCCGGGTTGGCTCTTGGCCACGGACTTCATCTCCGACGCCACGGCGATGGCCTCCAACGGGTCGGTGAACCGCTTGCCGCTGTCGGACAGCGACACGCCGATGGAGAGGGTGACCAGCGCGGCGCGGCGGATGTTGCCCCGCCGATCCTTCAGCTCGACGAAGCCGCGTTCGAAGTCGGTGGGGTCGTAGAGCGCGNGGGCGCGCAGACGATGACGAAGTCGTCGCCGCCGACGTGGCCGAGGAAGGCCGGCGGCAGCCCGATCGACACCACCGCCCGGTGCAGACTGCGGGCCAGGGCGGAGATGAACTCGTCGCCGCGGACGAAGCCGTACCGGTCGTTGACGCTCTTGAACCGGTCGATGTCGACGTAGCCGACGGCGTAGTCGACGCCGCTGCGCACCCGGTCGCTGATCTCCCGCCGGATGCGGCTGTTGCCGGGCAGGCCGGTCAGCGGAGAGACCTCCCGGAACTCCTTGTTGCGACGCAGCGTGGAACTGACCCGGGCGACCAGTTCGGCGGTGTCGAACGGTTTGACCAGGTAGTCGTCGGCGCCCGCGCTCAGGCCGTTGACCTTGTCCGAGGTCATGCCCTTGGCGGTCAGCATGATCACCGGCAGCGCCGAGGTCATCGGGTCGGCGCGCAGCCGGCGGGTCAGCTCCAGGCCGTCGATGCGGGGCATCATGAGGTCGACCACGGCCAGGTCCGGCCGTTCCCGCTCGATGACCTCCAGCGCCTCCTGCCCGTCCGCGGCGTGCAGCACCTGGAAGCCGTGCAGGCGCAGGTTGAACTCGACGAAGCGGGCGATGTCCTCGTCGTCGTCGACGACCAGGATCACGTCGGGTCGGTCGCCGGCCGGGTCCACCTCAGGCCCCGGTCATCGCACGTTCCGCCAGGCCGCGCAGGCGGCGTACCGCCTCGGCCGGGTCGTCGGCGCCGTAGACCGCGGTGCCGGCGACGAACGCGTCGGCGCCGGCCGCGGCGGCCTGCTCGATGGTGTCCGCGGCGATCCCGCCGTCCACCTCGATGCGCAGCTCCAGGTGCCCGCTGTCGACGTGCCGGCGGGCGGCGCGCACCTTCTCCAGCAACTGCGGCACGAACCGCTGACCACCGAAACCGGCCTTGATCGTCATGATCAGCAGCGTGTCGAAGCTCGGCAGCAGCTCCAGGTAAGGATCGATCGGGGTGTCCCGGTCGATCGCCAGACCCGCCTTCGCCCCGGCGGAGCGCAGCTCCTTGGCCAGCGCCACCGGGTCGTCGCACGCCTCGGCGTGGAACGTGACGTTGTACGCCCCGGCGTCCGCGTACCCGGGGGCCCAGCGGCGCGGGTCGGTGATCATGAGGTGCACGTCGAACGGCAGTTCAGTGGCCGCGAGCAGACTCTGCACCACCGGCAGGCCGATGGTCAGGTTGGGTACGAAGTGGTTGTCCATGACGTCCACGTGCAGCCAGTCGGCGGCGGACTCCACGGCGCGGACCTCGTCGGCGAGGCGGGCGAAATCGGCGGCCAGGATGCTGGGCGCGACGACGGGCGGCGGTACGGTCACCGGGCCAGTGTACGAATGTGGTCGGCCGCCGGACGCAGCGCGGCACCACCGGGAACAGGCTGTGACCCTATCGTCACCAGCGGTGGATGATCGAGCCGTCCGGGCGGAAATTCCGCACGAATAGCCCGCGGCGGCTGGCCGATCGATTGAAAGATGACGAAACTCCTACAGGGACGGTCACATATGCTGCACGCCCGGGCGCGAGGCACATCGCGCGGGCCCGCGGCGACCGGCTGCCATCTCCCGGCGAAGGGGCGGACGATGCGACGGTGGCTCCACGCGCTCACGCTGGCCGGCGCGATGACAGCGGTGCTCACCGGCTGCCTGCCGGCACACCGGGCCGACGGGGACCTCGTCGACGACTGGGCGGCGCTGCCGGCGCCGCGACTGTTCGTGCCGGCCACCGACGCCTGCCTGCCCCGACTCGCCCCGGTGGTGCAGGCCGCCACGTACGAGACGGTGGACTGCGCGGGCAGCCATCTGGCCGAGGCGGTGCACGTCGGCACGTTCACCGGGGCGGTGGCGGACGGCGCCCGCCCGGAACCCGGCTCCCCGGCGCTGCGCACCGCCCGGACCGAGTGCGACAAGCGGGCCCGGGAAATGATCGGCGGGGACTGGCACGCCGCCCGGCTCACCCTGAACATCGCGTTGCCGACGGTGACCGCCTGGGCGGCGGGCGCCCGCTGGTTCCGCTGCGACCTCGCCGAGACCGACAGCATCGACAACACCCGGCCGGTCAACCGGGTGGGCAGCCTGCGCGGCGCGCTGGTCGGCGACAACCCGATGGTGCACCGCTGCTTCGACCCGAAGCTGATCGGGAAGAACCTGAACTACATGGCGCCGGTGCTCTGCACCGAACCGCACCGGGCCGAGTTCGTCGGCGTCTACTCCGAACGCGACATGAGCTGGGCGGAGTTCGCCCGCAGCGCACCGGCGGCGCACCGGCGCTGCATGCGGCTGATCGCCGCGTTCGCCAACGTGCCGGACAATGCCGAGCTGCCGTACCGGGCCGGGTCCATCTTCTACCCGCCGTCGCAGCGGGAGTGGGAGGAGGGCGACCGGGGCGTGCGGTGTTTCCTGTGGAGCGACGACCGGAAACTGACCCGCTCGATGCGCGGGGCCGGTCCGGAGGGACTACCCGTCATCTGAGCCGGTTTGCCGTATGCTGCGTCGCCGAGGCGTACCGGTCGGCCGGGCGACGCCGGACGGCGGGGGAGGTCGGTCGCGATGCGGCGATGGTGGACGGCGGTCGCCGCGGGCGCGGCGGCGGTGCTGGCGCTCGGCGGCTGCGGCGCGCCGGCCGGGGTGGACCGTGACCTGACCGACGACTGGCCGGCCCTCGCCACCCCGGTCGGTTTCGTGCCCGCGTCCGACGTCTGCCACCCCACCGTCGCCGACGTCGGCTACCTCAGCGGCTACCAGCCGGTCGACTGCGCCACCACCCACCGCGCGGAGACGCTGCATGTGGGCACGCTGACCGGCCCGGACGCCAGCCGCTCCGCACCGCCGCGAGCCGGCTCGACCGGGGTCCGCACCGCGCACGCCGAGTGCGCCCGGCAGGTGACCAGGGCCGTCGGCGCGGACTGGCGCTCCGGCCGGCTCCGGCTCTCCGTGGTCTTCCCGTCGGCGCTGGCCTGGTCCGGCGGGGCCCGCTGGTACCGCTGCGACGTCGCCGAGGTGAACGACCTGGACGAGGGGAACGTCGCCCCGCGCAGCGGCAGCCTGCGCGACGCGCTCAAGCCCGGCTCGCCGCTGGCGCTGGGCTGCTTCAACCCGAAGCTGACCAAGGGCGACATCGAGGCGATGCGGCCGGTCGCCTGCACCGCGAAGCACCACGCCGAGTTCGTCGGGATCTACCAGGCGCCGGACATCAGCTACGCCGAGTTCCAGCGCACGTCGCTGCGGGCGCACAAGGCGTGCCGTGGGCTGATCGCGACGTACGCCAAGATGCCGAACGACGACACCGTGCAGTACCGGGCCGGCACCATCATCTACCACCCGTACGAGGAGCAGTGGCGCGACGGCGACCGGGGCGTGCAGTGCTTCCTCTGGGTCTCCGACCGCACGCTGACCCGCTCGGTGCGGGGCGCCGGCGCGAAGGCGCTGCCCACNGCGGGCAGCCGCCCGCCCCGCCCGGTGTGTCAGCCGACCTGCAACGTCACGTCGTCGATGACGAAGCTGGTCTGCAACGAGGCGTCCTCGACGCCGGTCCACTTCAGCGTGACCGTCTGGCCGGCGTACGCGGCGAGGTCGAAGCTGCGCTGCGTGTAGCCGCTGGCCTTGTTCAGGTTCGAGTACGTGGCCAGCGTGGTGGAGCCGACCTGCACGGTCAGCTTGTCGTAGGCGGTCGAGGTGGTCGTCTCGGCCGAGTCGATGTGCAGCCAGAACGCCAGGGTGTAGCTGGTGCAGCCGGCCGGCAGCGTCACCGACTGGGAGAGCGTGTCGGTGCGCGAGGAGCCGTACCCGTTCAGCCACGCCTTGTACGAGCCGGTGCGGGCCGCCTGACCCTGGTCGTTGGTGATCACGCCCGAGCTGGCCGTCCACGGCGTGGTGCCGGACTCGAAGCTGCCGTTGCCGATGAGCTGCCCACCGGTGCAGCCGCCGCTGCCACCGGTCACGGTGAGCGTGTAGCTGGTGGTGCGGGTGGCCGAGCCGCCGGTGCCGGTGACGGTGATCGTGAACGTGCCGGTGGTCGCCGTGGACGAGGCGCTGACCGTCAGGGTGGCGGAGCCGCCCGAGGTGACCGAGGACGGGCTGAAGCCGACCGTGACGCCGCTCGGGGCGCCGCTGGCCGCCAGCGTCACCGTCTGGGCGCTGCCGGAGGTGGTGGCGGTGCTGACCGTGGCGGTGGTGGAGCCGCCCCGGGCGACGGTGCCGGAGGTGGGGCTCACCGCGAGGGAGAAGTCGTTGGTCGGGGTGCCGCTGCCGACCGCGAGCGCCCAGATGGCGTACGCCACGCCGTCCGCGCTGCGGTTGAGGACGGTCGTGTTGATGTTGCTGGTGGTGTCGCAGGAGCGGTGGTAGCAGCCGTCGTACGCCGCGCCCGAGGTGCCGCCCCACTTGCTGGCCTGCGCCGCGGTCTTGGTGTAGCTGGCGCCCGCCGCGTAGCCGGAGGTCTGGATGCCGGCGTTGGCGAACGAGTAGTCGTCGGAGCGGCCCTGCCCCTCGGTGTTCTCCTCCGGCTGGATGCCGAACGAGTCCCAGTACGCCTTCAGCGGCGCGGCGGTGGCCGAGGTGATCCGGTTGATGAAGTAGCCGCCGTTGGGCGAGCCGACCATGTCGAAGTTGTAGTAGCCCTTGATGTAGCCCCGCTGGGTGGAGCTGAGCTGGTTGACGTAGTACTTCGAGCCCTGGAGTCCCTGCTCCTCGCCGTTCCACCAGGCGAACCGGACCCGCTTGGTCATGCTCGGGCTCTGCGCGGCCAGCACCAGGGCGTTCTCCAGCAGGGTCGCCGAGCCGGAGCCGTTGTCGTTGATGCCCGGGCCGGCGGCGACGCTGTCCAGGTGGGCGCCGAACATGACCACCTGGTCGGCGGGGCCCTGCGGCCACTCGGCGATCAGGTTGCTGCCCGGGTAGGTGCAGGTGGTGCAGGTCTGCTCGGTGACCGTGTAGCCGGCCGCCTGGAGCTTGCCCTTGACGTAGCTGACCGACGCGGCGTATCCGGCCGAGCCGGCCCGCCGGTTGCCGCCGTTGCTGTTGGCGATCGAGTTGAACTGGGTGAGGTGGGCCTGGACGTTGGTCACCGAGATGTCCGGTGCGGCGAGCGCGGCGGCCTGGGCGGGGGCCGACGCGGGCGCGGCGGAGGCGGTGCCGGCCAGGCTCGCCGTCGTCAGGGTGGCGACGAGGGCGAGCGCGAGGCTCGTGGTCGGCGTGCTGCGTCTCATGGAGACTCCTCGTGGGGGTCGGGCGGGGGTGACGGCCATGGACCGGTGATCGGAACAGTTACATGCATCGATCACATAGTCAACGGGCCGTCACATCCCACCAACCCCCTCCCCCGCCCGGGATGCACCGGGCGCGGCGTCAGCCTCGGCGCAGGACCGCGAGGAACATGGCGTCGGTGCCGTGGCGGTGCGGCCAGAGCTGCACCGTCGGACCGTCGCCCAGCCCCGGCATGCCGGCCGGCAGCAGCGGCCGCGCGTCCACGAAGTCGACCGGGAAACCGCACCGCCGGGCCGCCTCGGTCACCGTCACATGCGTCTCCACCACATGCGGCGAACAGGTGACGTACGCCACCACGCCACCCGGGCGGACCGCCCGCAACGCGGCGGTGAGCAGCTCGCGCTGCAACCGGGTCAGCGGCGGCAGATCGGCCGGCTGACGCCGCCATCGCGCCTCCGGCCGGCGACGCAGCGCGCCCAGACCGGTGCACGGCGCGTCCACCAGTACCCGGTCGAAGTGCCCCTCCGGCAGCTTCGGGTCACCGCCGACGTCGCGCCCGTCGAGGTGCAACACGGTGACCGGCAGGTCACGGGTCGCCTGGGCGACCAGTCGGGCCCGGTGCTCGGCCACCTCCACCGCGGTCAGCCGCGCGCCACGCGTCGCCGCCAGCGCGCCGAGCAGGCCGGACTTGCCGCCCGGGCCGGCGCACAGGTCGAGCCAGCGGCCGTCCGGCCCGTCCAGCGGGGCGGCGACCAACGCGTCCGCCACCAGCTGGGAGCCCTCGTCCTGCACGTGCGCCCGCCCGTCGGCCACCGCCGCCAGGTCGCCCGGCGCGCCACCGGGCAGGTAAACCGCGTACNTGTCCTCGATCAGCAGCCGGGTGGTCTCCCCCAGGTCGCCGCCGAGCGCCTCGGCGAACGACCGGACGATCCACTGCGGATGGCTGTACGCCAACGCGAGGTGCCCGATCGGGTCGGTCTCCTCAGCCGGGGCGAGCTTCGCCACCCAGCCGTCGACGTCCCGACCGGCGATCTCCCGCAGCACCGCGTTGGCGAACCCGGTCGCGCCCGGTCCGACCATGCGGACCAGGTCCACCGTGGACGACACCGCGGCGTGCGCCGGCACCCGGGTGTGCAGCAACTGGTAGGNGGCGGGTCGATCCGCTGCACGTCCCGGCCCGCCGCGTCGGTGACGATCGCATCCAGCGTGCCGGTGTGCCGCAGCGTGCCGTAGGTCAACTCGGTGGCGAACGCGGCATCCCGACCGCTCAACCCCGCCTCGCGCAGCATCGCCGGGAGCACCAGATTGGCGTACGCGTCGTCGCGGTGCACCGCCGCGAGCGCCTCGTAGGCGACGTGCCGGGGCAGGTCCACCGCCGGCCGGGTCGGAGCACGCCCGCCCCGCCGGTCGCCGCCCTCCCGGAACGACCCACCGGGCCGGCCCGCACCGCGCGGACGATCGCCGCCGCGCTCGTACCCCGGCTCACTCCTCGCGCTCACGCCGANACCTTCCGTTCGCGACTGCGGGGCTCGCAAAACCGGCTCACTCCTCGCGCTCACGCGAAGACCTCGCCCTCGGTGACCCGGGCGCCGCGCGCCCAGTCGCCGGCCGACATGGCCTTCTTGCCGGCCGCGCGCACCTCGCCGAGACGCACCGGCCCGGTGGCGGTGCCGACCAGCACCTGGGACTTCTCCACCAGCAGCTCACCCGGCTTCAGCTCCGGGCCGTTCGCCACCGGGATGACCGGGCCGAGCTTGACCCGGTCATCGCGGAACGTGGTCCACGGACCCGGGGCCGGCGTGCAGGCACGGACCCGCCGGTCGACCGCGAACGCCGGGTCGCTCCAGCGGATCCGGGCGTCCTCGGCGGTCAACTTCGGCGCCAGGGAGACCCCGTCCGCGGGCTGCGGCTCGGCGCGGGCGGTGCCGGCGTCGATCGCGTCGAGGACCGCGACCAGCAGCCCGGCGCCGGAGTGGGCCAGGCGCTCCAGCAGGTCGCCGGAGGTGTCGGTGGGCCGGATCTCGTCGGTGACCGTGCCGTAGACCGGGCCGGTGTCCAGCCCCTCCTCCAGCTCGAAGACGCTGGCCCCGGTCAGCTCGTCGCCGTGCAGCACGGCGTGCTGCACCGGCGCCGCGCCCCGCCAGGCGGGCAGCAGCGAGAAGTGCAGGTTGATCCAACCGTGCCGGGGGATCTCCAGCGCCACCGGCGGCACCAGCGCACCGTAGGCGACCACGGGTACGCAGTCCGGCGCGAGCGCGCGCAGCCGGTCCAGGAACTCCGGCTCGCGGGGCCGGGCCGGGGTGAGCACCTCGACGTCGTGCGCGTCGGCCCACGCGCCGACCGGCGAGCGCTGCAACCCCCGGCCCCGGCCCGCCGGGGCGTCGGGGCGGGTGACCACGGCGAGCAGTTCGTGGCCGGAGGCGGCGATCGCGTCCAGGGCCGGCACGGCGACCGCCGGCGTGCCGGCGAAGACCAGGCGCATCCCGGTCACCGCCCCAGGCCGAACGGATTGTTGAGGACGTGCGGGCTCACCTTGACCGTGGGCGGCGCGGCCTGATCGTACCAGTCGGCCTGACGGATCGCCTTCATGGCCTCCTTGCGACCGGCCGGGTCGAGCCGGTCGACGAAGAGCACCCCGTCGAGGTGGTCGGTCTCGTGCTGCAGACAACGGGCCATCAGGCCGGTGCCGACGATCTGCATCGGATCGCCGTGGGCGCTGAAGCCCTTGGCGATCACGTTCTGCCGGCGCTTGGTGTCGAAGTAGAGGCCGGGGATGGACAGGCAGCCCTCCGGGCCGTCCTGCTCCTCGGCGTCGGGGAACTCCAGCACCGGGTTGACCAGATGGCCGAGCATGTCGTCCACGTCGAAGGTGAACACCCGAAGGCCCACCCCGAGCTGCGGCGCGGCCAGGCCGGCCCCGTTCTGCTCGCGCATCGTGTCGGTCAGGTCGGCGATCAGCTTGCGCAGCTCGGCGTCGAAGTCGACCACCGGGTCGGCCGGCGTGCGCAACACCGGATCGCCGAACAGACGGATGGGCTGGACGGTCACGCGGCGTGGCTCCTTGGTCGGGGACGGGTGGTGCGTCCCCCAGTCTACGGAGTGCGGCCGGACGCTCCCGGTGGCGTACCGGGCAACGGGCGACCGGGCCGCCGCACGGGACCATCGCCGCCGGCGCGGGTGGGTGTTCAGGCGCCGGCGCCGGGCTCCCCGGCCAGCACCGCGCCGCCACCGAGCAGTGCGTGCTCCGGCAGCGGCAGCGCGATGCCGTGCGCGTCCTCCCAGTCGTGGATCAGGTCCGGCCGGGCCTGCGCGGCGAAGAAGTCGACCGCGCTCATCCCGCCGACCACCGGCTCGTCCACCTCGGCGACCAGCCGGGCGGGCACCATCGGGAAGCCTGCCCGCACCGCGGCGCTGAGCCGCCGGTGCCCGTCGACCACGAAGAAGTATTCACCGGTGTAGCCGATGCTGAGCGGCTCCAGCGCCTCGTCGCCGGCCTCGGCCACGTCGCGGGCGTGTTCCGAGCCCCAGAGACCACGCAGCGTGGCCACGTCCTCGGTGGGATAGACCCGGTTCGGGTCGAGCAGCAGCAGCGGCTGGCCGGCGCGCAGCACCTCGGCGCCGAGCCGGCCCTCGTAGACGTCGACGACGTGCTGGATCACCTGCTCCGGGTTGGCCCGGGTGGTGTCGCAGATCAGGTCGTAGTTGCGCAGCCGGGCCTTGTCGACGCCGTACCGGACGATGAAGCGCCCGCGCTCGCTCTCGCTGCGCTCCCGCAGCTTGGCCCGCGCCTCCTCCATCGAGGTGTAGCTCTCGGCCGGGCCGGACGGACGGGCGAGGACCCGTCGGGCCGCCTCCGTCGGTTCGGTGATCATGTGCACCTTGAGCGCGTCGGTGAAGAAGTGCCAGGCCAGCCGGGAGTCCATCACCAGCGACTCGCCGGAGGCGGCGATGTCACGCTGGAGCTGGTCGACGTAGCCGTCGACGGCCTGGTCCAGCTCCGCGTGGAGGTTGAGCTGGAGCGCGGTCATCTGCCGCTCCTGGGCCATCTGCCGGTACAGGTCCCCGACGCTGACCCGGCGCAGCCCGAGCCGCTTGGCGATCTCCACGGAGACTGTGCTCTTGCCGCTGCCGAGGTCACCGTTGAAGACGATCGACTGACGAACGGTCACGACTGGTCCACCCCTGCTCACCGGCTGACTGACGACATCGAATCCGTGTGGCCCGACGTGCTCGGAGCACCCGCCGCGCCGCGTCGCACGCGGGAAAACCGCGTGCCTGGGCATGACGGGCGATGCTATCACCGTCCGCTACTCAATTGCCGGACCAGGTGTGCGATAAACCCCAGCTCACGACCGTGCGCGAGGAGGTCGGTGCGCTCGGTGACCGGGTCGTCCTAGAACAGGCTGAGCGGATCCACCTGGAGCCGGACCGGCTCGGCGGCCTTGCGGGCGCTGCGCTGCCCGGCCGCGACGTGCAGCGCGTCGGCCAGGGCCCCGGCCCGGGCTCGCGGGACCCGGACGAGCATCCGTTCCCGGCCCTCGTCGGCCGGCACCGGGCCGAGGATCTCGGCGTCCTCCGGCAGCCGGGCGCCGGCCAGGAGGTCGGCCACCGCCTCGGCCACGCCGGTGACGCTGGCCATCCGCACGGCCGGCGGGAAGCCCAGCTCGCGGCGCTCGGCCAGCTCCCGCGCGGCGAACCAGCCCGCGTCCCAGCGCAGCAGCGCCTGCACCGCGGCCAGCGCACCGTCGGCCACCACCACCACCCGGCCGCCCGCCGCACCCGGCCGGGCCAGCGCGGCGGCGGCCAGCCAACGACGTAACGCCTCCTCGCCGGCCCGCAGGTCGGCGCGGGTGAGCAGCGCCCACGAGTCGAGCAGCAGCACCGCGCCGTAGCCGCCCTCCGCCAGCGGCTCGGCGCCCGGGGTGGCGATCACCAGACCGGCCCCGCCCGGCACGGCGGTCAGCACCTCCTCCCGCCCGGAGGTCCGCACCGGCACCCCCGGAAACGCCCGACCCAGCTCCTCGGCGGTCCGCCGGGCGCCGGTGACCGAGGCGCGCAGCCGCCGCCCCCCGCACTCCGGGCAGGCGTACGCGGCGGCGACCCGGCCGCACCAGCGACACGCGGGCGTGCCCTGCGCCGACGGCAGGCCGAGCGGGCCGGCGCAGTGCGGGCAGCGGGCCGGGGCCCGGCAGTCGGCGCAGGCGACCGAGGGCAGGTAACCGCGGCGGGGCACCTGGACCAGCACCGGCAGGTCGGCGCGGAGCGCGTCCCGGGCCGTGGTCCAGGCCAGACTCGGCAGCCGGGCGGTGGCGGCCCCCGGGTCCCGGGCCAGTTGCGGGTCGTCCCCGGTGGGCGCCATCGCCGGCATCCGGGCCCGCACGGTGGCCCGGTCGGCGATCACCTCCCGGGCCCAGCCGGTCTCCACCAGCAGTTGCGCCTCGGCGGTGCGGGCGTAGCCGCCGACCAGGGCGGCCGCCTTGGTGAGCTGCGCGCGGGTGAGCAGCACCTCACGGGCGTGCGGGTAGGGCGCCCGGGGCTCGGCGTGCAGGTCGTCGCCGTCGTCCCAGACGGCGACCAGGCCGAGCCGCTCGACCGGGGCGAACATCGCGGCCCGGGTGCCGATCACCACCGGGACCTCCCCCCGGCGGGCGGCCAGGAAGGCGCGGTAGCGGCGGGCCGGTCCGGCCGCGGCGGTGAGGCAGGCGTGCCGGTCCGGGCCGAGCACGGCGGTCACGGCGGCGTCGAGGCGGTCCAGGTCCCGCGCGTCGGCGACCACCACCACCGCGCCCCGGCCGCCGGCCACGGTCGCGGCCACGGCGTCGGCGTACCGGTCGGCCCAGTCCTCGCCCGGCAGGGCGGACCACACGGCTCGGGGCGCCCGGCCGTCGGTGAGCGCACGCAGCAGCGCCGGCCCCGCCGGGTAGTCCCGCCAGCCACGGGGATCGACCGGCCCACCCGAGCCGGCCGGGGCGGCGTGGGCGGTCGACACGGCGGCTTCCGCGGTCGGCGCGTCGGCGGCGGTGACGGACTTCTCGACGCGGGCATGCCGCGGGGGCACGGCGAGCCGGAGCACGTCGGCGAGGCTGCCCGCGTACCGGTCGGCGACCACTCGGGCCAGCCGGGCCACCTCCGGGGAGAGCACCGGCACCGGGGAGACGACCCGGTCCAGGTACGACAACCTCGGGTGGTCGGACTCGGCGACGCGCGCCAGCAGCCAGCCGTCGACGAGCTGCCCGGCGAACCGGACCTTCACCCGTACCCCGGGCCGGGCGTCGGCGTCCATCGACTCGGGCACCAGGTAGTCGAACGGGCGGTCAAGGTGCGGNGTCGCCGGTCGCGACGCGTGGTGCCGGTCAGGCTGCCGCGGCCGACTTGAGGTCGGCGGCCCGCTCGGTGCCCTCCCAGGTCAGGTCCGGCAGCTCCCGGCCGAAGTGGCCGTAGGCGGCGGTCTGCTGGTAGATCGGGCGCAGCAGGTGAAGGTCCCGGATGATCGCGGCCGGACGCAGGTCGAAGACCTCGGCGACCGCCTTCTCGATCGAGGCCACCGGCACGGTCTCGGTGCCGAAGGTCTCGATGAACAGGCTCACCGGGTGCGCCTTGCCGATCGCGTAGGCGACCTGCGCCTCGCACCGCTCGGCCAGCCCGGCGGCGACCACGTTCTTCGCCACCCACCGCATCGCGTACGCCGCCGACCGGTCGACCTTCGACGGGTCCTTGCCGGAGAACGCGCCGCCGCCGTGCCGGGCGTACCCGCCGTACGTGTCCACGATGATCTTCCGGCCGGTCAGCCCGGCGTCGCCCATCGGGCCACCGATCTCGAACCGGCCGGTCGGGTTCACCAGCAGGCGGTATCCCTCGGTCTCCAGGCCGAGGCCCTCCAGCTCCGGCGTGATGACGTGTTCCCGCACGTCCGGCGTGAGCAGCGACTCCAGCGAGATGTCCGCCGCGTGCTGGCTGGACACCACCACCGTGTTCAGGCGGACCGGACGCAGCCCGTCGTACTCGATGGTCACCTGGGTCTTGCCGTCCGGGCGGAGGTAGGGGATCGTGCCGTCCTTGCGCACCTGCGCCAGTCGCCGGGCCAGCCGGTGCGCCAGCGCGATCGGCAGCGGCATCAGCTCGGGCGTCTCGGAGCAGGCGAAGCCGAACATCATGCCCTGGTCGCCGGCGCCCTGCGCGTCCAGCGCGCTCTCCGACCCGCCGGTACGCAGCTCGAAGGCGTTGTCCACCCCCTGGGCGATGTCCGGCGACTGGGCGCCGATGGACACGCTCACCCCGCAGGAGGCACCGTCGAAGCCCTTCTTCGACGAGTCGTAGCCGATGCCCAGGATGGTCTCCCGCACGATGGTCGGGATGTCCGCGTAGGCCTTGGTGGTCACCTCGCCGGCGACGTGCACCTGCCCCGTGGTGATCAGCGTCTCCACCGCGACCCGGCTGTGTGGGTCCTGGCTGAGAAGCGCGTCGAGGATGCCGTCACTGATCTGGTCGGCGATCTTGTCCGGGTGGCCTTCCGTGACCGATTCGGACGTGAAGAGACGTGTCACGGCACTCCTTACGTGTGAGGTCTTTGACGGTCGCTCGGCGGCAGTTTAGTCGCACAGTGTTGCTAAGTGGTGCCGGAATGCTGACGTCCACCACTCAGGACGGTGTCGCCAACCGGGCGATCACGAGGTCCCAGACGGCGTCGGCCAGGGCCTCCTTGGGCTGTTCGGTGAACCGGGACACATTTTCATCGACGTCGATCACGGTGGCCGCGTTGGTCTCCGCGCCGAAGACCTTGTCGACACCGACCTCGTTGACCACGATCAGGTCGGCGCGCTTGCGGGCCAGCTTGGCCCGACCGTTGGCCTCCGCGTCGTCGGTCTCCGCCGCGAACACCACCAGCACCTGTCCGGGCCGACGGTCCCGGCCCAGCTCGGCGGCGATGTCCGGGTTGGTGACCAGCTCGATGGTCGGCGCGACGCCGCCCTCCGACTTCTTGATCTTACCGGGCGCGTAGTGGGCCGGACGGAAGTCGGCCGGCGCGGCGGCCATCACCACCGCGTCCGCGTCGGCGGCCGCGGCCAGCGTCGCCGTGCGCAGCTCCTCGGTGGTGCCCACCCGGACCAGGTCCACACCGGCCGGGTCGGCGAGCGCCACGTTGGCCGAGACCAGGGTGACCCGGGCGCCCCGGGCCACGGCGGCGCGGGCGAACGCGTACCCCTGCTTGCCGGACGAGCGGTTGCCCAGGAAGCGCACCGGGTCGAGCGGCTCGCGGGTGCCGCCGGCGGTGACCACCACGTGTCGGCCCGCCAGGTCGGCCGGGGCGGCGACACCGCGGGCCAGGGCCCGCCGGACCACGGCGAAGATCTCCGCCGGGTCGGGCAGCCGGCCCTTGCCGGTGTCGCGCCCGGTGAGCCGGCCGACCGCCGGCTCGATCACGCGTACGCCCCGGGAGCGCAGCGTGGCCACGTTGGCCACGGTGGCGGGGTGTTCCCACATCTCGGTGTGCATGGCCGGCGCCAGCACCACCGGGCACCGCGCGGTCAGCAGCGTGTTGGTGAGCAGGTCGTCGGCGAGGCCGTGGGCGGCCTTGGCGAGCAGGTCGGCGGTGGTCGGCGCGACCACGACCAGGTCGGCGTGCTGCCCGAGCCGCACGTGCGGCACCTCGTGCACGTCGGCCCAGACGTCGTCGGCGACCGGCTGACCGGAGAGCGCCGCCCAGGTCGGCGCCCCGATGAAGCGAAGCGCCGAGGCGGTCGGCACGACCCGGACCCGGTGACCCGACTCGGTGAGGAGCCGGAGCAGCTCACACGCCTTGTAGGCGGCGATGCCGCCGCCGACCCCGAGGACGATCTCGGCGGGCATCGGCGCGGGCGCGGTTACGGCTGGTCGGTCGGCTCGGCGGTGAGCAGGCCCGCGTTGATCTCGCGCATGGCGATGGAGAGCGGCTTCTCCTGCGGGGTGGTCTCCACCAGCGGGCCGACGTACTCCAGGAGGCCCTCACCGAGCTGGCTGTAGTAGGCGTTGACCTGACGGGCGCGCTTGGCGGCGAAGATGACCAGCGCGTACTTCGACGTGGTCTTCTCGAGCAGCTCGTCGATCGGCGGGTTGGTGATGCCCTCGGGGTTGGTGGCGATGGATCCCACGAAATTTGACCTCTGCGTCTCGTGCGCCGCCCGGAAGGCGGTGACCGGCTGGCGGTGCCCGCTCGACCTGGACGGCCGCTCAGCCGCTCGGGGGCGGCCGGGCTGGGGCCAGGAATGGCGAACCGAGCAATCCTACCAGCTCCGCGGCCGCCCGCTCGGTCCGGTCGTGCGCCACGGCGTGCGCGAAGGCCGCCGCGACGGCCGGTTCGGCCCGGTACGCCGGCGGCGCGAGCAGCACCAGCCGGGCCTGCGGCACCGCGTCCCGGACGGCGAACGCGCCGGCCAGGTCCAGCGGCAGCAGCACCGGCCGGCCCTCGGCGAGCCCGGCCCGCACGTCCGCGCGGGGCACCCCCCGACGGTACGGCCCGATCCGACACCACTCCAGCAGCTCGTCGGCGGCGACCAGCCGGTCGAAGCCGGCCGGGTCGAGGAAGATCCGATCCACGCCGTCCCGCTCACCGGGACGCTTCGGCCGGGTGGTGGCGACCACCGGCACCCGCACCGACACAAGGCGCGCCCGGATCACCTCGA
Organism: Micromonospora sp. NBS 11-29; assembly: GCF_002140155.1. Lineage (GTDB taxonomy): Bacteria > Actinomycetota > Actinomycetes > Mycobacteriales > Micromonosporaceae > Micromonospora. Next base: position 552,306 of record NZ_NAPR01000007.1, on the reverse strand, counting down.
CGACACTGCCCCGGCCGGCCCCGGAAGGGCCGGACAGAACAGTGAGCCGAGCCGCCGAGCGCGCCTCGTCATCCAAGCTCACCGCTTGTTTCTACACGGTGGTCCGTTCAGTTGGCGGCGAACTCACCGAGCAGCGCCTTACGCTGCTGCTCGCCGAGGCCACGCAGGCGACGGCTGTCGGCGATCTTGAGCTTCTCCATGATCTGGGTAGCCCGGATCTTGCCGATACCCGGCATCGCCTGGAGCACTGCCGAAACCTTCAGCTTGCCCACGACGTCGTCGGACTCGGCCCGCTCGAGGACGGTGGCGAGGGTGGTCTTGCCCTGCTTGAGCTGCTCCTTCAGCTCAGCGCGGGCCTTGCGGATCTCCGCGGCCTTCTCCAGCGCGGCAGCGCGCTGCTCGGGGGTCAGTGACGGGAGCGGCACCAGTTCTCCTCNTGGCAACCAAAGGGGTCCGTGGTTCCCAGCGCGGGGAAAACTAGCGGTCGACGGAGCTTTCGGCAACGTGGACGCGCGATGATCAACGTAAAGTGACCGAGCCGTCAGTCAGTCCGGCGGTGCTCAGGGCGGCCCGGCACTCGGTCAGCACCCGCTCGGCGGCGGCCCGCAGGGCGGCCGGTTCCGGCCCCGCGCCCAGCACCTCGCGGGAGTACGACGGCAGCACCGATGGCAGCGCGGCGCCGAAGACGGTCCGTAGCCCGGCGGGCGTACCGCCCTGCGCGCCCAGCCCCGGTGCGAGCAACGGTCCGTTGACCGCACCGAGATCGTGACCGGTCTCGCCGATGGTCGCGCCGACCACCAGACCGAAGCTGCCGAGCGGCTCCGCACCGCGATTGAGCTGGGAAATCTCGTCGATCACGGTCTGCGCCACGGTGCGTCCGTCGGCGCCCACGGCGCGCTGCACGGCGGCGCCCTCGGGGTTCGACGTGAGCGCCAGGACGAAGACCCCACCGCCGTGCGCGGCGGCCGTGGAGATCATCGGCGCGAGTGAACCTACTCCCAGGTAGGGGCTCGCCGTGATCGCGTCCACATACAGCGGGCTGGATGGGTCGAGGTACGCCGAGGCGTACGCGCGGACGGTCGAACCGATGTCCCCGCGCTTGACGTCGAGGAGAACGAGCGCGCCCGCATTCCGCAACTGTCGGATAGTTGACTCAAGTACGCCGACCCCGCGCGCGCCGAAGCGCTCGAAGAACGCCGACTGTGGCTTGACGACGGCGACCCGGTCGCCGATCGCCTCCACCACGGTGCGGCTGAACCGCTCGAGCCCGGCCACGTCGTCGGGCAGCCCCCAGTCGGCCAGCAACCCCGGGTGCGGGTCGATCCCCACGCAGAGCGGACCCCGCTCCGCCACGGCCCGGTGCAGGCGGGCGCCGAACGTCTCCATGTCTGTCTCCCTCTCCCGACGGCCACCGGGCCGCCTCCGTGTCCGGCGACGGGCCTCCCGCCGCCGTCAGGTCGTCCCGGCCGGGTTCGGCCGGCCTCGACCACCGTGGCCGGCACTGGGCCG
>NZ_NAPR01000007.1:526629-550776 GCF_002140155.1 Micromonospora sp. NBS 11-29 | reverse complement strand
CGGCCCGCTTCCGGTCGCCCCCGGCCGGGGCTCGGCCTGTCTTCGGCCGCCCCCGGTCGGGGCTCAGCCGGCCTTGACCGCCGCGGTCACGCCGGCTGCGATCCGGGCCACGTCCGCGGCGTCGCAGACGTACGGCGGCATGGTGTAGACGAGATCCCGGAACGGCCGCAGCCACACCCCCTCGGCCACCGCGGCGGCGGTGGCCCGCGGCAGGTCGACCTCGTGGTCCAGCTGCACCACGCCGATCGCCCCGAGCACCCGCACGTCGGCCACGCCCGGCGTGCCGCGCAACGGCTCCAGGCCGGCCCGCAGACCCGCGGCGATCTCCGCCACCCGCCCGGCCCAGTCCCCGGCCCGCAGCAGTCCCAGGGAGGCGTTGGCGACCGCGCAGGCGAGCGGGTTGCCCATGAACGTCGGCCCGTGCGCCAGCACCCCGCCGGCGGAGATCGCGCGGGCCACCTCCGGCGTGCAGAGCGTCGCCGCCAGGGTCAGGTAGCCGCCGGTGAGCGCCTTGCCGACGCAGAGCACGTCCGGGGTGACCCCGGCGTGCTCGGCGGCGAACATCCGCCCGGTCCGGCCGAAGCCGGTGGCGATCTCGTCGAAGATCAGCAGGATGCCGTGCGCCCGGGTGACCTCCCGCAGCACCCGCAGGTAGTGCGGGTGGTGGAAGCGCATCCCGCCGGCGCCCTGGACCACCGGCTCGACGATCACCGCGGCCAGTTCGTCCGCGTGGCGGGTCACCGCGTCGACCAGTGTCGCCTCGTACGCCGGGTCGGGCGGGGCGTCGAAGCCGGCGGGCGGCAGCGGCGCGAACACCTGTCGGGGCAGCACGTCGCCCCAGAGGTGGTGCATGCCGCCCTCCGGGTCGCAGACGCTCATCGGGTGGAACGTGTCGCCGTGGTAGCCGCCCCGCCAGGTGCCGAGCCGGCGACGCTCCGGGCGTCCCACCGCGCGCTGGTGCTGCAGCGCCATCTTCACCGCGACCTCGACACCCACCGAGCCCGAGTCGGCCAGGAAGACGTGTTCCAGGCCGTCCGGGGCCAGCTCGACCAGGGTACGGGCCAGGCGTACCGCGGGTTCGTGGGTGAGCCCGCCGAACATCACATGGCTCATCCGGCCGAGCTGATCGGTCACCGCCGCGTCCAGCACCGGGTGCCGGTAGCCGTGGATCGCCGCCCACCACGACGACATGCCGTCGACCACGTCCCGCCCGTCGCCCAACCGCAGCCGTACCCCCGCCGCGCTCTGCACCACGTACGGCGCGGAAGCCGACGGCATCCCCGCGTACGGGTGCCAGACGTGCCGGCGGTCGACCGCGAGGATCTCCTCAGGCGTCACGGGTCCTCCGGGGTGAGGTCAGCGGGCGGCTCGGGCGATGGCTCGGGGCAGGGCCGGGCCGCGGTAGATGAAGCCGGTGTAGAGCTGGACCAGGGCGGCCCCGGCGTCGAACATGCGGGTCGCGTCGTCGGGGTCGAGGATGCCGCCGACGCCGATCACCGGGAGCCGACCGGCGGTCTCCCGGTGCACGAAGCCGACCAGTTCGCGGGCGCGCTCGGTCAGCGGGCGGCCGGACAGGCCGCCGGCCTCGGCGCCGACTGCGCGGTCGGCCGGGGCGAGCCCGTCCCGACCGAGCGTGGTGTTCGTGGCGATGACGCCGGCCGCGCCCCGGTCGAGGCAGACCTCCAGCAGCTCCGCGACGGCCGGCTCGGTGAGGTCGGGGGCGATCTTCACCAGCACCGGCTTCTCCCCCACCAGCGCGGCGAGCAACGCGTCCAGGTGGGACCGGTCCTGAAGTGACCGCAGGCCCGGGGTGTTGGGTGAGGACACATTGACCGCGAAGTAGTCGCCGTGTTCTCTCAACGCCCGGTAGGAGGCCACATAGTCCTCGACGGCCTCGTCCAGTGGGGTCACCTTGGACTTGCCCAGCGAGATGCCCAGCGGCACGCCGAGCGGGCGGGGCAGCGCCGCCAGCCGGGCCGCGAGCGCCGACGCCCCGTCGTTGTTGAAGCCCATCCGGTTGATCACGGCCGTGCTGTCGCGCAGCCGGAACAGCCGCGGCCGGGGGTTGCCCGGCTGGGCGTGCGCGGTCACGGTGCCGACCTCGACGAAGCCGAAGCCGAGCGCCGGCCACGCCGGCAGCGCGACCCCGTTCTTGTCCATCCCGGCCGCCAGCCCGACCGGGTTCGGGAACCGCACCCCGAACACCTCACGCGGCGCCTCCCGAAAGTAGGCCCGCCGCAGCCCCCCAAGCACCAAAGGCCGCCGCGAGACCCCGGAAAGCCGCTCAAGCGCCCACTCGTGCGCCCCCTCCGCGTCCCCACCCCGAAGCGCGAACAGCCGCCCCCGAACCACCCGCTCGAAGATCACCGCCCGCCCCCCGATCCGTTGATCATGAAGTTGACGGCGATGTGGATCTCTTTCGCCGCCGCCAACCTCATGATCGACGGGGTTGTCGGGGTGGGCCCGGGTGTCACTCGTGGCCCCGGAGGGCGGCGTGGAGGTCCTGGAGGGGGCGGACCTGGAGGTCTCCGTTGATTCTGGCCTCGATGCCCATCACCGCCGCCGCCGCGCCGGGGACGGTGGTGACGCAGGGGATGTCCGCGGTCACGGCCGCGCTGCGGATCTCGTAGCCGTCCGAGCGGGCGCTCGCGCCGGAACCCTGCGGCGTGTTCACCACCAGCGCCACGTCGCCGCCGAGGATCAGCGAGACCGCGTCCGCGCCCTCGCCCGACTCGTAGTGCTTGCGGATCTGCTCGCAGGCGATGCCGTGCCGACGCAGCACCTCGGCCGTGCCGGTGGTGGCGACGATCTGGAAGCCCAGGTCGGCCAGGCGCTTGATCGGGAAGATCATGGCGCGCTTGTCCCGGTTCGCCACCGAGACGAAGATCTTCCCGGCGGTGGGCAGCGACCCGTACGCGGCGGCCTGCGACTTGGCGAACGCCTGCCCGAAGCCGGTGTCGATGCCCATCACCTCGCCGGTGGAGCGCATCTCCGGGCCGAGCAGCACGTCGATGCCCTTGCCGGACGGGGTGCGGAACCGCTTGAACGGCAGCACCGCCTCCTTGACCGCGATCGGCGCGTCCGGCGGCATGGTGCCGCCGTCCCCGGTCGGCGGCAGCATCCCCTCGGCGCGCAGCTCGGCGATCGTGGCGCCCAACGCGATCCGGGCCGCCGCCTTCGCCAGCGGCACCGCCGTCGCCTTCGACACGAACGGGACGGTCCGCGAGGCGCGCGGGTTGGCCTCCAGCACGTAGAGCGTGTCACCCTGCAACGCGTACTGGACGTTGAGCAGGCCGCGCACCCCCACGCCGCGGGCGATCTCCTCGGTGTAACGGCGCACCTGGGCCAGGTGCGAGCCGGCCAGCGTGATCGGCGGCAGCGCGCAGGACGAGTCGCCGGAGTGGATGCCGGCCTCCTCGATGTGCTCCATCACGCCACCCAGGTAGACGTCGCCGTCCGCGTCGACCAGCGCGTCCACGTCGATCTCGATGGCGTCGTCGAGGAAGCGGTCCACCAGCACCGGGTGGTCCGGCGAGATGTCGGTGGCCCGGCCGATGTAGTCACGCAGCGTGGCGTCGTCGTAGACGATCTCCATGCCCCGGCCGCCGAGCACGTACGACGGACGGACCAGCACCGGGTACCCGATCTCGTCGGCGATCGCCTTCGCCTCGTCGTACGAGGTCGCCATGCCGTGCGCGGGCGCCCGCAGCCCGGCCCGGGCCAGCACCGCGCCGAACGCGCCCCGCTCCTCGGCCAGGTGGATCGACTCCGGGGAGGTGCCGACGATCGGCACCCCGGCGTCCTTGAGCCGCTGGGCCAGGCCGAGCGGGGTCTGACCGCCGAGCTGCACCACGACCCCGACCACGCCCGGGCCGCCGGCCGCCTTGCCGGACGAGTCCTCCGAGTACCAGACCTCCAGCACGTCCTCGAAGGTCAGCGGCTCGAAGTAGAGCCGGTCGGCGGTGTCGTAGTCGGTGGAGACGGTCTCCGGATTGCAGTTGACCATGACGGTCTCGTAACCCACGCCCCGAAGCGCCTGGACCGCGTGGACGCACGAGTAGTCGAACTCGATGCCCTGGCCGATCCGGTTCGGCCCCGAACCGAGGATGAGCACCTTCGGCCGGTCCGAGGGCGCCACCTCGGTCTCGGAGTCGTACGTGGAGTAGTGGTAGGGCGTGGTCGCCTCGAACTCGGCCGCGCAGGTGTCCACCGTCTTGTAGACCGGTCGGATGCCGAGCCGGTGCCGCAGCGTGCGTACCCCGTCCTCGGCGGCCAACTCGGGGCGCAGCGCGGCGAGCTGGCGGTCGGACAGGCCGGCGCGCTTGGCCCGGCGCAGCAGGCCGGCGTCGAGCACCGGGGCGTCGACGATCTCGGCGCGCAGCTCGACCAGCGCGGCGATCTGGTCTAGGAACCACGGGTCCATGCCGCCGGACGCCTCGGCCACCTCGGCGATCGACGCGCCGAGGCGCAGCGCCCGCTCGACGGTGTAGAGCCGCCCGTCGTGCGGCATCCGCAGCGCGGCNCCTTGGTCTCCAGCGAGCGCATCGCCTTGTTCAGCGCTTCGGTGAAGTTGCGGCCCAGGCTCATCGCCTCGCCCACCGACTTCATCGTGGTGGTCAGCTCCGGGTCGGCGCCGGGGAACTTCTCGAACGCGAACCGGGGGATCTTCACCACCACGTAGTCGAGCGTCGGCTCGAACGCGGCCGGCGTCTTGAGCGTGATGTCGTTGGGGATCTCGTCCAGCGTGTAGCCGATGGCGAGCTTCGCCGCGATCTTGGCGATCGGGAAGCCGGTGGCCTTCGACGCCAACGCCGACGACCGCGACACCCGGGGGTTCATCTCGATCACCACGATCCGGCCGTCGACCGGGTTGACCGCGAACTGGATGTTGCAGCCGCCGGTGTCCACCCCGACCTCGCGCAGCACCGCGATGCCCAGGTCACGCAGGTTCTGGTACTCCCGGTCGGTGAGCGTCATCGCCGGCGCGACGGTGACGCTGTCGCCGGTGTGCACGCCCATCGGGTCGACGTTCTCGATCGAGCAGACCACCACCACGTTGTCGTGGCGGTCGCGCATCAGCTCCAGCTCGTACTCCTTCCAGCCGAGCACGCTCTCCTCGATCAGCACCTCGTGCACCGGGCTGGCGGCCAGGCCGGCGCCGGCGATGCGGGCCAGGTCCTCGTCGGTGTGCGCCATGCCGGAGCCGAGGCCGCCCATGGTGAACGACGGCCGGATGACCACCGGCAGGCCCAGCTCGGCGACGGTGTCCCGGACCTCGTCCATCGAGTGGCAGACCCGCGAGCGCGGCACCAGCGCCGCCGGGTCGTCCAGACCCAGGCGTACGCCGGCCTTGGCCACGATGTCCTTGAAGAGCTGCCGGTCCTCGCCCCGGTTGATCGCCTCGATGTTGGCGCCGATCAGCTCCACGCCGTACTTCTCCAGCACGCCCGCGGAGTGCAGCGCGACCGCGGTGTTCAGCGCCGTCTGCCCGCCCAGGGTGGGCAGCAGCGCGTCCGGACGCTCCTTGGCGATGACCAGCTCGACGAACTCGGGCGTGATCGGCTCGACGTAGGTGGCGTCGGCGAACTCCGGGTCGGTCATGATCGTCGCCGGGTTGGAGTTGACCAGGCTGACCCGGATGCCCTCGCTGCGCAGCACCCGGCAGGCCTGGGTGCCGGAGTAGTCGAACTCGCAGGCCTGCCCGATCACGATCGGCCCGGAGCCGATCACCAGGATGTGCTTCAGATCGGTCCGCTTAGGCATTCTTGCCGCCTTCGATGAGTTCGGCGAAGCGGTCGAACAGGTAGTCCGCGTCGTGCGGGCCGGCCGCCGCCTCCGGGTGGTACTGGACGGTGAAGGCGGGCACGTCCACGGCCCGCAGCCCCTCGACCACGTTGTCATTGAGGCAGACATGGGAGACCTGGACGCCGCCGAACTCGGTGTCGACCACCCGGTCGGGGACCACCGCGCCGGCCCCGGCACCGGGCAGCTCCACGGCGAAGCCGTGGTTGTGGCTGGTCACCTCGACCTTGCCGGTGACCCGGTCGAGCACCGGCTGGTTGATGCCGCGGTGGCCGTACCCCAGCTTGTAGGTGCCGAAGCCGAGCGCCCGACCGAGGATCTGGCTGCCGAAGCAGATGCCGAACAGCGGGATCCGCCGGGTCAGCACCTCGCGGGCCAGCCCCACCGGGCCGTCGGCGGTCGCCGGGTCGCCCGGGCCGGGCGAGAAGAAGACCGCGTCCGCGCCGGTGGCGAGCAGGTCGTCGATGGTCGAGCCGGCGGGCAGCACATGGGTGGTGACGCCGCGGGCGGCGAGCCGGCGCGGCACGTTGCGCTTGATGCCCAGGTCCAGCGCGGCCACCGTGAACCGGTGCGCGCCCTGCGCCGGTACGACGTACGGCTTCGCGGTGCTCACCTCGGCGGACAGGTCCGCGCCGACCATCTGCGGCGACCGACGGACCCGCTCCAGCAGCGCGGCCGGGTCGTCGTCGACGCTGGAGACGCCGACCCGCATCGCGCCGCGCTCGCGCAGGTGCCGGGTCAGCGCCCGGGTGTCCACCCCGCTGATGCCGACCACGCCCTCGGCGGCGAGCCGGTCCTCCAACCCGCCGGTGGCCCGCCAGTTGGAGCCGACCCGGGCCGGGTCGCGCACCACGTAACCGGAAACCCAGATCCGGTCGGACTCGTCGTCCTCGCCGTTCACGCCGGTGTTGCCGATGTGCGGCGCGGTCTGCACCACCACCTGGCGGTGGTAGGACGGGTCGGTGAGCGTCTCCTGGTAGCCGGTCATGCCGGTGGTGAAGACCGCCTCGCCGAAGGTCTCCCCGACGCTGCCGTACGCCTCGCCGTGGAACGTGCGCCCGTCCTCCAGGACGAGGATCGCTGAACGCCTGCGACTCACTTCACTGCCTTTCCGTCCAGGACCGTCGGCTCGCCGCGCAGGAAGGTCGCCACGATGCGACCCGGCAGCGTCATGCGGGCGTACGGAGTGTTGCGACTGCGGCTGGCCAGCTCCGCGGGCTCGATCACCCGGCGGGCGGCCGGGTCGACCAGGGTCAGGTTGGCCGGCACCCCGGGCGCCGGGTCGAGGCCGTGACCGTCCAGCCCGGCGATCCGGGCCGGCGCCCGGGACATCCGCTCCGCGATCAGGTCCCACTGCGGACCGAACACGTCCAGCGCGATGGAGAGCGCGGTCTCCAGACCGAGCATGCCCGGCCGGGCGTACGCCCACTCGCACTCCTTGTCCTCCACCGCGTGCGGCGCGTGGTCGGTGGCGACGATGTCGATCACGCCCTCGGCCAGCGCGGCCCGCAGGGCGGCGACGTCGGCGGCCGTACGCAACGGGGGGTTGACCTTGAAGACCGGGTCGTAGCTCTCCGCTTTCTCGTCGGTGAGAAGGAGGTGGTGCGGCGTCACCTCGGCGGTGACCCGCACCCCGCGCGCCTTGGCCTGCCGCAGCACCTCGACGCTGCCGGCGGTGGAGACGTGGCAGACGTGCAGGCGGCTGCCGACGTGCTCGGCCAGCAGCACGTCCCGGGCGATGATCGCCTCCTCGGCCACCGCCGGCCAGCCGGTCAGGCCGAGCCGGGTGGAGACCTCGCCCTCGTGCATCTGCGCGCCCTCGGTGAGCCGGGGCTCCTCGGCGTGCTGGGCGATCACCCCGTCGAACGCCTTCACGTATTCCAGCGCCCGGCGCATCAGCCTCGGGTCGGCGACGCAGTGCCCGTCGTCGGAGAAGATCCGCACCCGGGCCGCCGAGTCGGCCATCGCGCCCAGCTCGGCCAGGCGCTCGCCGGCCAGCCCGACGGTGACCGCGCCGATCGGCTGCACGTCGACCAGGCCGGCCTCCCGGCCGAGCCGCCAGACCTGCTCGACCACGCCGGCGGTGTCGGCGACCGGCGAGGTGTTCGCCATCGCGCAGACCGCCGTGTAGCCGCCGAGCGCCGCCGCCCGGGACCCGGACTCGACCGTCTCGGCGTCCTCCCGGCCGGGTTCGCGCAGGTGGGTGTGCAGGTCGACCAGGCCGGGCAGCGCGACCAGACCGGTCGCGTCGACCACCGTGGCGTCGTCGGCGGTCAGGCCGGCGCCGACCTCGGCCACCACGCCGTCGCGGACGAGCAGGTCGGTCGGCTCGCCGTCGAGCACACGGACGTTCCTGATGAGGTACGCGGTCACCGGTTGTTCCCTCCGAGCAGCAGGTAGAGCACGGCCATCCGCACGGAGACCCCGTTGGCGACCTGTTCGACGATGGTGGAGCGGGGCGAGTCGGCGACCTCCGGCGTGATCTCCATGCCCCGGTTCATCGGGCCGGGGTGCATGACGATCGCGTGCTCGGGCAGCCGGCGCAGCCGTGGCCCGTCGAGCCCGTACCGGCGGGCGTACTCGCGGGCCGACGGGAAGTAGGAGTCGCTCATCCGCTCCCGCTGCACCCGCAGCATCATCACCACGTCCACACCGGGTGCAACGGCGTCGAGGTCGTAGGAGACGTCGATGCCGGGGGCGAGCGCGGACGCGATGTCCACCGGGATGAGCGTCGGCGGGCCGACCAGGGTGACCTTCGCGCCCAGGGTGGAGAGCAGCAGCACGTTGGAGCGGGCCACCCGCGAGTGCAGCACGTCGCCGACGATCGCGACGTGCAGGCCGGCGAGCCGGCCCAGCCGGGACCGCATCGTGTACGCGTCGAGCAGCGCCTGGGTGGGGTGCTCGTGGGTGCCGTCGCCGGCGTTGACCACCGACCCGTCCACCCAGTCGGCCAGCCGGTGCGGCGCACCGGAGGCGGGGTGCCGGATCACCACCGCGTCGGCACCCATCGCCTGGAGGGTGAGCGCGGTGTCCTTCAGGCTCTCGCCCTTGGCCACGCTGGAGCCCTTGGCGGAGAAGTTGATCACGTCGGCGCTGAGTCGTTTGGCGGCCGCCTCGAACGAGATCCGCGTCCGGGTGGAGTCCTCGTAGAAGAGGTTCACCACGGTGCGCCCGCGCAGCGCGGGCAGCTTCTTGACCTCACGGCCGGCCACGGTGGCCATCTCGGCCGCGGTGTCCAGGACCAGGGTGGCGGTGTCGGCGTCCAGGTCCGCGCCGGAGAGCAGGTGTCGAATCATGCGGGAGACCCCCCGTACAACTTGACCTCGTCGGCGCCGTCGGTCTCGGCGAGGGTGACCTTCACGTTCTCGGCCAGCGCGGTCGGGATGTTCTTGCCGACGTAGTCGGCGCGGATCGGCAGCTGGCGGTGGCCGCGGTCGACCAGGACGGCGAGTTGCACGGAGGCCGGTCGGCCGACGTCGCTGAGCGCGTCCAGCGCGGCCCGCACGGTCCGGCCGGAGAAGAGCACGTCGTCGACGAGCACGACCCGCTTGCCGTCGATCCCGCCGGCCGGCAGGGCGGTCGGGCCGACCGCGCGGGTGGCGTGCCGGCGCAGGTCGTCGCGGTAGAGCGTGATGTCGAGCACGCCGACCGGCACGGTCACGTCCTCGAACGTGCTGATCCGGGCCGCCAGGCGGTGGGCCAGGGGGACGCCCCGGGTGGGGATGCCGAGCAGCACGGTGTCGGCGGCGCCCTGGGTCTTCTCCAGGATCTGGTGGGCGATGCGGTCGACCACGCGCGANGGGCAGCCGATGGGTAGGCCACGGCGGACCTCCTTCCCCGCCTCACGGGACGGGTCGTTAAAGGACGTCTGGTCGGCCGGCGGGACCCGCGAGGGCCCGGACCGGGGCTCCACGCCACGTTACCAGCGGTCACCGGCCCGGTCGCGGCCGGTCCTGACCTGCCGGTCAGCCCGGAGAAATGTGGACAAGCCAGACCGGCGCCCGGACCTCGTGGACCGTAACACTTGACCACGTGTCGCAATCCCCGTACCGTCACGCTCCGTAGCGATAGCTGGGAGAACCCCGAGCAGCACTGGGAGTGTCCGAATGCCCTCTGAATACGCCAAGTCTCTGGGCGCCCGCCTGCGCTCCATCCGCCAACAGCAGGGCCTGTCCCTGCAGGGGGTGGAGGAGAAGTCGAACGGGCGGTGGAAGGCCGTGGTGGTCGGCTCGTACGAGCGCGGCGACCGCGCCGTCACCGTGTCCCGCCTGGCGGAGCTGGCCGAGTTCTACCGCGTTCCCGTCTCCGAGCTGCTGCCCGACGGCAGCGGGGTGCGCCACGAGCCCACCAGCAAGATCGTGCTGGACCTGGAGCGGCTCTACGACGAGGCCTCCGAGGACCTCGCCTACGTCGCCCGGTACGCCCGCGCCATCCAGCAGCAGCGTGGCGACTACAACGGCCGGGTGCTCTCCATCCGCGCCGACGACCTGCGCGCCCTCGCGATCGTCTACGACGCCTCACCGTCGGGCCTGATCGAGCGGCTCACCGAGCACGGCGTGCTGGTCGCCGACCCGCGCGCGTTCTTCGCCTCCTGACGCCCCGCACGAGAAGGGCCCGTGCCGTCCGGCACGGGCCCTTTCCGTCGTTCCTGTCCACGGGCCTCAACGGCTGGCGTACTCGGCGATCCGGCCGAGGATGCCGTTGAGGAAGCGGGGCGAGTCGTCGGTCGACATCTGCCGGGCCAGCTCCACGGCCTCGCTGATCGCCACCGCGTCGTCGATCTCCTCGACGTAGAGCAGCTCGTACACGGCGATCCGGGCCAGGTTGCGGTCGACCACCGGCATCCGGTCCAGCGTCCAGCCCTCGGCGTAGCTGGCGATCGTCTCGTCGATCCGGTCGAGGTGCGCCGCGACGCCCTCGACCAACCCGACCGCGTAGCCCACGTGGTCGGGTCGGGGCCGCTCGATCCGCTCCAGGTAGCCGGCCAGCACCTCGACCGGGGGACGGTCCCGAAGGTCGGCCTCGAAGAGCACGTCCAGCGCCCGCTTACGCGCCTTGCGGCGCGCCGGCATCTGCTGCTTGGGACCCTCGGCCATCAGGCTCGGCCGAGGTAACGGCCGTCGCGGGTGTCGACCTTGATCTTCTCGCCGGTGGTGATGAACAGCGGCACCTGCACGGTGGCGCCGGTCTCGACCGTGGCCGGCTTGTTGCCGCCGGTCGAACGGTCACCCTGGAGGCCCGGCTCGGTGTAGGTGACCTCCAGCACGACCGAGGTGGGCAGCTCGATGTAGAGCGGCACGCCCTCGTGGGTCGCGACGGTCGCCTCGGCCTCGGGCAGGAGGTAGTTGGCGGCCTCGCCGACGGTGCCGCCGAGCACGGTGATCTGGTCGAACGTCTCCAGATCCATGAAGACGTAGTCCTCGCCGTCGGCGTACAGGTATTGCATGGTGCGCTTGTCCACGGTCGCGGTCTCGACCTTGGTGCCCGCGTTGAAGGTCTTGTCGACCACCTTGCCGGACAGCACGTTCTTCAGCGTGGTGCGCACGAACGCACCACCCTTACCGGGCTTGACGTGCTGGAACTCGACGACGGCCCACAGCTCGCCGTCCAGGTTGAGTACCAGGCCGTTCTTCAGGTCGTTGGTGGTGGCCATTTCCTGCCTTGATCATCAATTGGCGGACAGACCCGCCAAGTCTACTCGCTGTGTCGAATCGGACTCGCACGCTGCGCGAGATGGTGCAGCGCCAGCCGGTAACCGTCCACACCCAGCCCGCAGATCACCCCGGTCGCCACCGCCGACACCACCGAGTGGTGCCGGAACTCCTCCCGGGCGTGGATGTTGGAGATGTGCACCTCGACCAGCGGGCCCCGGAGCATGGCGCAGGCGTCCCGCACCGCGATCGAGTAGTGCGACCAGGCGGCCGGGTTGAGCACCACCGCCGCCTCCTCGTCGGCCGCCCGGTGCAGCCAGCCCAGCATCTCGTGCTCGGCGTCGGTCTGCCGGACCACCACGTCCAGCCCCAGCTCGCGGCCGGTCTCCTCGCACCCGGTCACCAGGTCGGCGTAGCTGGTCACCCCGTAGACGTCGACCTGGCGGGTGCCGAGCCGGCCCAGGTTCGGCCCGTTGAGCACGTACACCCTCACGAGCTGATCTCCCGGTACGCGGCGGCCAGCAGCTCCTCCGGCGGGGCCTCCAGGATCGCCGGGCGCGCGAGCCCGTCCAGCACCACGAACCGCAACCGGCTCCCCCGGGCCTTCTTGTCCACCCGCATCGCGGCGAGCAGCTCCGGCCACGCGTCCGCCCGGTAGCCGGTCGGCAGGTCGAGCGCGGCCAACACGGCCCGGTGCCGCCGCGCGGTGGCCGCGTCGAGCCGACCGGCGAGCCGCGCGAGGGTGGCCGCGTAGACCAGCCCCACCGCGACAGCGTGGCCGTGCCGCCAGCGGTAGCCCTCCACCTTCTCGATCGCGTGCGCCAGGGTGTGCCCGTAGTTGAGCACCTCGCGCACCCCGGACTCGCGCAGGTCACCGCCGACCACGTCGGCCTTGACCCGCACCGCCCGCTCAACCAGCTCGCGGGCTACCGGGCCGGCCGGGTCGAGCGCGGCGGCCGGGTCCCGCTCGACCAGGTCGAGGATCACCGGATCGGCGATGAAGCCGCACTTGACCACCTCGGCCATCCCGGCGGCCAGGTCGGCCGGGGGCAGCCCGTCCAACGTCGCCAGGTCGCAGATCACCCCGACCGGCGGGTGGAACGCGCCGACCAGGTTCTTGCCGGCGGCCGTGTTGATCCCGGTCTTGCCGCCGACGGCGGCGTCGACCATGCCGAGCAGCGACGTCGCCACCGGCACCCAACGCACCCCGCGCAGCCAGCTCGCCGCGACGAAGCCGGCCAGGTCGGTGACCGCGCCGCCGCCCACCCCGACCACCGCGTCGGTACGCGTGAAGCCCGCCGCGCCGAGCCGGTCCCAGGCGGCGGCGGCCACGTCCACGTGCTTGCCCGCCTCGGCGTCCGGCACCTCCACCAGCAGCGGCGCCACGCCGTCGGCGTCGAACCGCTCGGCGAGCTGCCCGGCCAGCGCCTTGAGCGGGGGCGCGTACAGCAGGGCCACCCGCTCGGCACCGGGCAGCAGCTCCGGCGGCGGGTCCAGCAGGTCACGTCCCACCAGCACGTCGTACGGCCGCTCGCCGTCGACCGGGATCCGGGTCACCTCGTCCATCGCCGGCAGCCTAGTCCAGCGTCCGGGGCCGACGCGGCGACTGTCCACTGGTTGGGGCGTTTGTCCGGCCGCCACCCGGGTACGGCGGCCGGATGAGCGAGAGGGCACCGCACACGACGCGATCGGAGACCGCCACGAGCATCCGGGTCCCCGCCACCGTCCTCGGCGTCGGGCTGGGCGGCTTCGTCGACGGCATCGCACTGCACCAGGTCCTCCAGTGGCACCACATGCTCAGCAGCACGAACACCGACCGGGTGGGGATCCGGGACTACCCGGTCGACACCGTGCCCGGCCTGCAGATGAACACGCTGTGGGACGGCCTCTTCCACGTCGTCACCTGGGTGGCGGTGCTGACCGGGCTGGCCCTGCTCTACGCCCGGGTGACCCGCTCCCGGGGCCGGCTCTGGCGCTCCCGGATGCTCTGGGGCTGGGTGCTGGTCGGCTGGGGCCTGTTCAATCTGGTCGAGGGAATCATCGACCACCACCTGCTCGGCATCCACCACGTCCGCACCGGCGCGCACCAGACCTGGTGGGATCTCGGCTTCCTGGTGCTCGGCGCGCTCCTGGTCGGCGTCGGCTGGGCGATCCAGCGGCGGGCCGACGCCGTCGACCTCTGCGCGCCGGAACGCCGGTGAGCCTGGCGCACGCCGTACCCGCCGGGGGCGGCTTCCCGGCGACGGCGCTGATCCCGGCGGTCCTGTTCTGGGCCTACCTGGCCGCCGCGCTGCGGCTACGGGACCCGGGCGGGCCCGGCTGGGCGCACGGGCGGACCGTCAGCTTCGGGCTGGGCGCGCTGCTCGTCGCGGTGGGGCTGCTCGCACCCGGTGACGACTTCGTCGGGCACATGTGGCAGCACCTGCTGATCGGCATGCTGGCGCCGCTGGCGCTGGTCCTCGGCGCCCCGGTCACGCTGCTGCTGCGCACCCTCGACCGGCGGACCGGCCGTCGGCTGGTCCACCTGCTGCGGCACCCGGTCGCGCGGCTGCTCGGCCACCCCGTCACCGGCCTGCTGCTCACCGCGGGCGGCGTCTGGGTGCTCTACCTCACCCCGCTGTACCGGGCGACGCTGCACGACCCGCTGCTGCACACCCTGGTGCAGGCCCACTTCCTGCTCGGTGGCTGCCTGTTCGCCTGGTCGATCGCCGGGCCCGATCCGGGCCCGCACCGCCCCCGGGTGCCGGTGCGGCTGGTGGTGCTCGGCATCGGGGTCGCCGCGCACGCCACGATCGCCCAACTGCTCTACGCCGGGCTGTTCGTCGACGTGCCGGCCACCGGCGCCGAGCTGCGGGCCGGCGCCACCCTGATGTACTACCTCGGCGACCTGGCCGAGATCGCCCTCGCGCTCGCACTGCTCGCCACCTGGCGACCGGAGCGGCCCACCGCCCGCCGGACGGCCCCCCATCCGACGCGCGAGCCTCGGCGGGGTGGCGGCCGGCCCGTCAGGGCTTGAGCAGCGCGGCGATCTCGGCGGCCAACTCCTCCGGCTCACGGCCGTCGGTGACCACGGTCGCGGTCGCCACCTCGGCGTAGAGCGGGCGACGCTGGTCCAGCAGGTACTTGAGCGTGGCGCGGGGGTTCAACGACAGCAGCGGCCGACCGGCGCCCAACCCGACCCGCTTGATCGCGTCGGGCAGCTCCACGGACAGGTGCACCACGGTGTGGCCGATCAACGCGGCCCGGTTCTCCTCGGCCAGGACCGCGCCGCCGCCGAGCGCGAGCACCCCGGCGTGCGAGGCCAGCCCCGCCGCCACCGCGGCCCGTTCCAGCGTACGGAAGTGGTCCTCGCCCTCGTCGACGAAGATCTCCGGGATCGGCTTGCCGGCCATGCGCTCGATGTCGGTGTCGGTGTCCCGGAAGTCGACGCCGAGCGCGGCGGCGAGCGCGGTGCCCACCGTGGTCTTGCCGGAGCCGGGCGCCCCGACCAGCACACAGACCGGCCGGGTGCTCACGAGATGACCAGTTTGTCGAGGTAGCCGGCCAGGTTGCGGCGCATCTCGGCAACCGAGTCGCCGCCGAACTTCTCCACCGCCGCCTCGGCGAGCACCAGCGCGACCATGGCCTCGGCGACCACCGCCGCCGCCGGCACCGCGCACACGTCGGAGCGCTGGTTGATCGCGGTGGCCGGCTCGCCGGTGGTCACGTCGATGGTCGCCAGCGCCCGGTTCAACGAGGAGATCGGCTTCATCGCCGCCTTCACCCGCAGCGGCTCGCCGGTGGTGATGCCGCCCTCCAGGCCGCCCGCCCGGTCGGTCACCCGGCGTACGCCGGTGGCGGTGGGCATGATCTCGTCGTGCGCCTCGGAGCCACGGGACCGGGCCTGCTGCCACCCGTCGCCGATCTCCACGCCCTTGATCGCCTGGATCGACATCAGCGCGGTGGCCAGCCGCGCGTCGAGCTTGCGGTCCCACTGCACATGGCTGCCCAGGCCCGGCGGCACCCCGTAGGCCAGCACCTCGACCACGCCGCCGAGCGTGTCGGCGTCCTTCTTCGCGGCGTCGACCTCGGCGACCATCCGGGCGCTGGCGTCGGCGTCGAGGCAGCGCAGCGGGTCGGCGTCGATCCGGGCGGCATCCTCGGGCGTGGGTCGCAGGCCCGGCTTGACCGCCACCGGGCCCAGCTCGACCACGTGGGAGACGATCTCGATGCCGAGCGCCTGCCGGACCAGGGCCTTCGCGACCGTGCCCACGGCGACGCGGGCGGCGGTCTCCCGGGCGCTGGCCCGCTCCAGGATCGGCCGGGCGTCGGTGTGCCCGTACTTCTGCATGCCGGCCAGGTCGGCGTGGCCCGGGCGCGGGCGGGTCAGCGGGGCGTTGCGGGCCTGACTGGCCAGCTCCTCCGCGTCGACCGGGTCGGCGGCCATCACGGTGCGCCACTTCGGCCACTCGGAGTTGCCCACCCGGATCGCCACCGGACTGCCCAGCGTCACGCCGTGCCGCAGCCCACCGATGATGTCGATCTCGTCCTGCTCGAACGCCATCCGGGCGCCCCGGCCGTAGCCGAGCCGGCGGCGGGCCAGCTCCCCGGAGATGTCCCCGGTGGTCACCTCGATGCCGGCGGGTACCCCCTCCAGCAGCGCGACGAGGGCGGGTCCGTGCGATTCACCTGCAGTCAGCCAGCGCAACACAGCGGTCAGTGTGTCACGGCCCCACCCCGGCCCGACGCGGTGCCGGCGGTGTCCCGCCCTACGGACAGGCCCGGGCCCCGCTCCCCGGTGAGGCGTTAACCGGGGGCCCCGCCTCTGCCGGAAGCGTTAAGCGGGGGCCCCGCCTTACCTGCCGAGCGCGGCGCGCATCGCGGCGCGGGGGGCGGTCACGCCGGTGAAGTGCTCGAACTGCCCGATCGCCTGGGCCAGCAGCAGATCCAGCCCGGAGATCACCCGGCAGCCGGCGGCCGACGCCGCGGCGGCGAGCGGGGTCGGCCACGGGTCGTAGAGCGCGTCGAAGAACACCGTCTCCGGTCGCCAGTCGAAGTTCTCCGCGAGCGGGTCGGCGACGCCCTTCGGCACGGTGGAGATCACCAGGTCGGCCCGGGCGTGCGCGGGCGCGCCGTCCCACTCGGCGCCGGCCAGCGGCACCCCGACCGCGGCGGCCACCGGACGCAGCTCGTCGACCGCCTCCGGCCGGCGGGCCACCACGGTCACCTCGGCCGCGCCGATCTGGGCCGCCGCCGCGACCGCCGCCCGCGCGGTGCCGCCGGCGCCGAGCACCGTCACCACCGCCCCGGCCACGCACCCGGCGCCGGTGAGCACGTCGACCATGCCGGTCACGTCGGTGTTGTCGGCGTACCAGCCCTCGTCGGGTCGGCGTACCAGGGTGTTGGCGGCACCGACCGCGGCGGCGACCGGTGAGACCTCGTCGGCCAGCGCGAGCGCCGCCTCCTTGCCGGGCATGGTCACCGACAGCCCGGCCCACTCCGGGCCGAGGCCCGCGACCAGGCCCGGCAACTCGTCCGCGCCGGCTTCGATCCGGGTGTACGACCACCCGGTCAGCCCGGCCGCCGCGTACCCGGCGCTGTGGATCGCCGGGGAGAGCGAGTGGGCGATCGGCCGGCCGACCACGGCGGCCCGCATCAGCTGCAGTTCTCCCCGGTGAGCACCTTGTTGTCGCACATCTGCCGGGTCAGCCTGCGGAAGTCCGCGTCGTTGGAGCCGTAACCCATGGTGCCCTTCTTGTCCACCGTCATGAAGAAGATCCAGTCACCGGCCGGCGGGTCCAGCGCGCCCTTGAGCGCAGGCTCGCCGGGGTTGCTGATCGGGGTCGGCGGCAGGCCGGCGACGTTGTGCGTGTTGTACGGGTTCTTCAGGTCGTTGATCTCGCTCTGCAGCAGGTCGTCGGAGTCCTTCGGGTCCTTGCCCTGCAACCGGAGGTGGTAGTTGATGCCGCTGTCGATGCCGAGGCAGTTGCAACCGATCTTGCCGGCGTAGACCCGGTTGTAGATCACCCGGGAGACCTTGGGCAGGTCGACCGCGTTGACCGACTCCGCCTCCGCGATGGACGCGGTGATCAACGCCTCGTACGGGGAGATCTTGCGTTCCTTCTGCGCCCGGTCGACGAAGTCGAGCTGATCGGTCACGGTCAGGAACTGCTTCACCATCAACGACAGGATCTGCTCGGCGGTGGCCTTCGGCGGGATCTCGTAGGTGGAGGGGTAGAGGAAGCCCTCCAGGCTCTTCGGGGCCTTCTTGCCGTCCTGCCGCTTGTACCAGAAATCCGGTACGCCCAGCTTCACCGGATCCTTCGCCGCCTCCTGGAACTCCTTGACCGGGATCTTGGTCTGCTTCGCCAGGATCTGGTAGACGTTCAAGGTGATGGTGCCCTCCGGGATCGTCACCCCGTTGACCACCCGGCTCTTCGGGTCGAGCATCAGCGTGATGGCGTCCGCAGCCTTCATCTCCTTGCGGACCTTGTAGCGACCCACCTGGATGTTCTTGCTACGGGCGTTCGCGTCCGCAGCCTCGACGAACGCCTTGGTGCTCTTCACCACCCCGGCCTCGAACAGGGTGACGCCGATGTCGGTGAGGGTGTCGCCCGTCTTCACCTCGACCAACGCCTCGCCGGTGCCCGGGCCGTCGTAGTCGGGAGTGACCAGGTAGTTACGGATCCGGTCGAAGCCGACGTACGCGCCGCCGCCGATGCCGCCCAGCAGCACGATGGCCATCAGGAGCGCGAAGATCGTTTTGCCCCGGCTTCCGCCGGACCTGCCCTGCCGCCGGCGCACGGCGCCGCGCCGGTGGCGCCCCTTCTCCCCCTTGTCCGGCTCGTCGAACCCCAGGTCAAGGTCGTCGATCATTACGTCCGCCTCCGCTGTGCGTCCAGCCAGCTCTGCAGAATCTCCACCGCGGCGGCCTGATCGACCACCGCCCGTTGGCGCTTTCCCCGGACGCCCCGTTCGGCCAGCCTACGACTTGCGACCACGGTCGACATCCTCTCGTCCGTCAGCGTCACCGGAATCGGCCCCATTACATCCGCCAAACGGGCGACATAGGCCGATACGTTCGCTGCGGCCGGGCCGTGCTTCCCGGCGAGGTTGACCGGCAGACCGACCACGACGCCGACCGCCTCGTGCTCGGCGGCCAGTCGGACCAGCTCGGCCATGTCGGCGGGCACCGTGTCCGGTTCGGTCGTCAGGTCCCGGGCCAGGGTCACCAACGGGGTGGCGAGGATGCCGTGCGGGTCGGAGCGGGCCACCCCCACCCGGACCTGGCCGACATCAACCCCCAACCGGACGCCACGGGTGAACTCAGCCATCTGCCGGGCACCTCCGGAGCCGGTACGGGCCAGGGCGGGCCCACCGGCCCGCCCTGGCATCGATCATCGCGCTCATGCCGACTCGGCGACCGCTTTCTCCACGGTCACCAGCAGGTTCGGTGCCTCCGTGGCGGGCAGGCCACCACCCTGGGCGAGGTCGTCGCTGCCGCCGCCGCGACCGGAGAACGCGGCCTTGACCAGGTCCTTGGCGCTCAGCCCCCGCCCCCGGGCGGCCTGGTTGACGGCCACCACCAGGGACGCCTTGCCGTTGGCCCGGGCCGCCACCGCGACCACCGCTGGCCGGGCCGCGTCGATCCGGCCCCGGACCTCCTGGGCCAGGGTCCGCACGTCGTTGGCCGCCGCGCCCTCGGGCGCCTCGGTGCCCACGTACGCGACCCCGCGCACGTCCTTCGCCTGCGCCGCGAGCGCGCCGGCCCCACCGAGCACGAGCTGGGCGCGGAGCTTCTCCAACTCCTTCTCCGCGTCGCGGAGCTGGGTGACGGTCTGCTCCACCCGGTCGGCGACCTGCTCGCCGGGCACCCGGAACAGCTCGGCCAGCCGGGACACCAGCAGGTGCTCGCGGGCCAGGAACCCGAAGGCGTCCATGCCCACCAGGGCCTCGATCCGGCGCACGCCGGAGCCCACCGACGCCTCGGAGAGGATCTTGACCAGGCCGAGCTGGGCCGAGCGGGCGACGTGCGTGCCGCCGCACAGCTCCCGGGCGTAGTCGCCGACCTCGACGACCCGGACCCGCTCGCCGTACTTCTCGCCGAACAGCGCCATCGCGCCGATCCGGCGGGCCTCCTCCTGGCTGGTGACGAAGGCGTGCACCTCCAGGTCGGCCAGGAGCACCTCGTTGACCTGCTGCTCCACGTCGTGCAGCACGCTCGGGGCCACCCCGGTCGGGGTGTTGAAGTCGAACCGCAGTCGGCCCGGCGCGTTCAGCGAACCCGCCTGGGTCGCCGACTCGCCGAGGAAGTTGCGCATCGTCTGGTGCACCAGGTGCGTCGCGGTGTGCGAGCGGGAGATGGCCCGGCGACGGGACGCGTCGATCTCCGCGTACCCGGTCTCCCCGGCGCGGACCTCACCGCGCACCACCCGGGCGCGGTGCACGATCAGGCCGGGCACCGGCTGCTGCACGTCGAAGACCTCGACCTGGCCGCCGCCGACCGTGATCAGGCCCTGGTCGGGCTGCTGACCGCCGCCCTCGGCGTAGAACGGGGTGGTGTCGAGCACCAGCTCGATCGTCTCCCCCTCGGCGGCGGCCGCCACCGACGCGCCGCCGGCCAGCAACGCGCGCACCCGGGACTCCCGGTTCAGCTCGGTGTAGCCGGTGAACTCCACCGGCCCGCCGCCGTCGAGCACCGACCGGTACGCCGACACGTCGGTGTGCCCGGTCTTGCGCGCCTGCGCGTCGGCCTTGGCGCGGCTGCGCTGGTCGGCCATGAGCCGGCGGAAACCGTCCGCGTCCACCTGGAGGCCCTGCTCGGCCGCGATCTCCAGGGTCAGGTCGATCGGGAAGCCGTACGTGTCGTGGAGCTGGAACGCCTTGTCACCGGAGAGCGCCGGCTGGCCGGCGGACTTCGTCTCGGCGATCGCCGTGTCCAGGATCGTGGTGCCGGCGCGCAGCGTGGCGAGGAACGCGTCCTCCTCGGCGTACGCGTACTGGGAGATCCGGCCGAACTCCTCGGCCAGCTCCGGGTACGACGGCGCCATGCAGTCCCGGGCCACCGGCAGCAGCTCCGGCAGCGCCCGGTCCTGGTAACCCAGCAGCCGCACCGACCGGATCGCCCGCCGCATGATCCGGCGCAGCACGTAGCCGCGCCCCTCGTTCGACGGGGTCACCCCGTCGCCGATGAGCATCAACGCGGTACGGACGTGGTCGGCGATCACCCGCAGCCGCACGTCGTCCGGGTGCGACTGGTTGGCCGCGTGCCCCGAGTGCGCGCCGTAGCGCTTGCCGGTCAGCTCGGCGGCCTTGTCGAGGATCGGCTTGACCTCGTCGATCTCGTAGAGATTGTCCACGCCCTGCAACAGCGAGGCCATCCGCTCCAGGCCCATGCCGGTGTCGATGTTCTTCGCCGGCAGGTCGCCGAGGATCGGGAAGTCCTCCTTGCCGACGCCCGGACCGCGCTCGAACTGCATGAAGACGAGGTTCCAGAACTCCAGGTAGCGGTCCTCGTCGACCTCCGGACCACCCTCACGGCCGTACTCCGGGCCCCGGTCGTAGTAGAGCTCCGAGCAGGGGCCGCACGGCCCGGGGATGCCCATCGACCAGAAGTTGTCGGCCTTGCCCCGGCGCACGATCCGCTCGGCGGGCACCCCGGTGGCCCGCCAGATGTCGTACGCCTCGTCGTCGTCGAGGTAGACCGTCGCCCAGATCCGCTCCGGGTCCAGCCCGAAGCCACCCGCCTCGACCGACTTCGTGGCCAGGTCCCAGGCGAGCGGGATCGCCCCGTCCTTGAAGTAGTCACCGAAGGAGAAGTTGCCGTTCATCTGGAAGAACGTGCCGTGCCGGCTGGTCTTGCCGACCTCGTCGATGTCCGGCGTCCGGATGCACTTCTGCACGCTGGTCGCCCGCGCGAACGGCGGGGTCTGCTGGCCCAGGAAGTAGGGCACGAACTGCACCATGCCCGCGTTGATGAACAGCAGGTTCGGGTCGCTGATGGCGGGCAGCGGAGCGGACGGCACCACGGCGTGGCCGTTCGCCTCGAAGTGGGCGAGGAACCGCCGCTTGATCTCCGCCGTCTTCATCGCTGGTGGTCCTCCGGGAAAATCTCTCGGTCGCCGATCCGCGGGTCCTCCCGCAGCTCGGCGAACTGGTCGTCGTACGCCTCGCCGCGGGCGAAGGCCTCGTGGATCTCCTGCTCACGCTCGGCCATCGAAACCCGGACGTCGTCCACGAAGGCCCGCACCGACTCGACGAGACCGCCGGCGGACTCGGACAACCCGCTGGCGATGCCCGCCGGGGTGTACGCCTGCGCGGTCCGGGTGGCCTTGCGCACCACCAGGACGCCCACGGCCAGCCCGATGCCCAGCCAGAACAACCGCCTCATGCTCTCATCCTTCCGCGTACGCCGATCGGGGTCAGCGGTTGCCGCGCTTGGCGGACCGGCGTTGCTGCTTGATGGTGTCGCGCACCTCGCGCTCGGTCTCCGCGTGCCGGCGGGCGGAGGCGGCCTTGCGCACGCCGTAGCCGAACGCGGCCACCTTCACCAGCGGGTTGGCCGCGGCGGCGGAGACCACGGCGGCCAGGTTCGCCACGTTCGCGGTCACGTTCTGCGCATGCGTGGTCATGGTGTCCACCTTGGCGAGCTGGAGGTTCACCCCGTCCAGCGATGTCTGCGCCTGCTCCAACGCGACGTTGACGTTCTTCACCGTGGTGTTCACGTCCCCGAGCAGCGGTGCGGTGCGGTCGTTCAGGTCGCCGATCATGCGGGTCGTCGCGTCCACGGTGTGCCGAAGCCGCAGGATCGGCACCGCCAGCACGAGCACCAGCATCAGGAACGCACCGGCCGCGATCAGCGCAGCGATCTCTCCACCACTCACGCGCATGTCCTCCTCAAGCAGTGTCCCGAGGCCCGACGCCCCGGGACGCGCGACCGTACCTACCCACTTCGCACCACGCCGACCCGGTCACCGGGCGAGGACGGGCGCGCCAGCCCCAGACCCTACCGTCCGTGATGAACGTCGGCTCACGACGGTGAGGGGGTGGGCTCACCGAGGGGATCGTCGGTGAGGGTCGGGTACGGGTCCTCTCCGGTGAGTGACGGATCGGTGGTCGGCGTCGGACCGGTGCGCTCGTCGTCGATCGCGTTACGCACCTTCACCGACACCAACGAGCCGGTGCACGTCGCCGCTGCGGGCTCGGGGGGCGCGGACGGCGCCGGCTGCCCGTCCACCGGCGGCGGCGTGCAGGCGGGGTCGCGGACCCAGAGGTCGAGCGTGAGTTCGTCCCGGCGCCAGCAGGTGTAGCTGCCCTCGACCCGCTCCTCCGGGCAGCGGTCGACCTTCCAACGCCGCCAACCGTCCTTCGCCAGGGCCTGCTCGTAGACGGCGACGGTCTCCTTCCAGCCCTGCTCCGACTCGACCGCGCGTTCCCGCAGTCGGCAGTCCTGGAGGCACCAGCGGCTGCCGCTGACGTTGTCGACCGTCTTCGTCGCCGCCCAGGAGGGCACGGCGAGCGCGTCCAGGGTGTCGAAGACCGGGTCGCGACTGAGCGTCCGCATCCCGAAGTAGATCGGCACCGCGCCCAGCAGCACGAGGCTGACCAGGGCGAGCACGCCCATCCGCAGTCGTCGCCGCTCGCGCATCCGCCGGCGCAGCTCGGAACGCGCGCCGCGCAGTCCACCGCGCTGCGTACCGTCCTCGGCCGGTCCGGGGCCGGCCGGTCGCGGCGTCGGCCCGTCGCCCGCACCGGGCCGCGTCCCCGCCGGCTCCCCCGGGGGTACGACCGCAGCCGCCCGGGCCACCGCCGGCGCACCCGGGGCACCCGCGCCACCCGACGCGGCCGGACCCGGTTCCGCACCGGGTGGGACGGCTCGACCGGCGGCCCGCTCGTCCGGACCGGCGGGAGGGCGGGCCACCGCCGCCCGTGCGGTCGCCGACGCGGTCACGGCACCACCGGCCGCCGCCCGGGGACCCGACGCGCCGGCCGGACGGGACGTGCCGCCGGCACCGGCCGGACCCGCCTGGTCGGGGCGGACCGGAGCACGACCACCGGCACCCGCCGGACCAGCGTCGGCGGGACGGACCGGAGTGCGACCACCGGCAGCCGCCGGCCCCGCCTCGTCCGGACCGACCGGAGCGCGACCACCGGCCACGGCCGGACCCGCCTGGTCGGGGCGAACCGGAACACGGCCACCGGCACCCGGCGGACCAGCCTCGCCGGAACGGACCGGGCCACGGCCACCGGCACCGGCCGGACCGGGTCCGACCGGAGGTGCGGCCTGGCCCGGAGGGGCGCTGCGGCCGTTCGGGCCGGGCAGCCGGCCACCGGTGGGGGCCGGCTCGTCGGCCGGACCGCGAGAGCCGGGACGGCCACCGCCGACCGGCATGCCGCCGGTGCGCTCGGGGTCACCGTGCGGCCCGCGCCCGCCCGGACCGCCCGGACCCGGGGGCGACCCGCCGGGACGGGCCGAGCCTCCGGAACGTTCCCCGCCGACCGGCGGAACGCCGGCGCGGGCCGCACCCCGGACCGCGCCGGATTGCTCGGCACGGGCCGGCGGGCCGGCCGGGGCGGGCTGCTCGGGGCGGGCCAGCGGCCCAGGCGGGCCGGACCGCTCGGGACGGGCCACCGGCCCAGCCTGTCCGGACTGCTCCGGGCGGCCCAGCGGCCCAGCCGGGCCGGACTGCTCCGGGCGGCCCGGCGGCACCGCGAC
>NZ_NAPR01000007.1:526113-526614 GCF_002140155.1 Micromonospora sp. NBS 11-29 | reverse complement strand
AGCCGTTGGGCCGGCCGGGTCGGCGTGCGGGGCTCGACCGGCCTGCCGCAGCCAGTCGGCGGGACGCTCGGGCCGCTGCGCGCGCGGCGCACCGGCCTCGTCGCGGACCGCGCGACGCGGGGCCCGCCCCGACTCGGCGCCGGGATCGGCGGCACCGGACGACTCGGCTGCGCCCGACCGGCCGTCGGCCGCGGCGTGGCGGGAACCGGGCGGGCCAGACCCGTCCGCCGGACCGCCGGAGACGGGCACGGTCGGGCCGGCACCCGGCATGTCCGGGGCGGCACGGCGGCCGGCGGCGGACGCTACCGCACCACCGGCCTCCTCGGGCCTGGCACGACGCCCGGCACCCGACACCGGCCGCGCCGGACCGGCGTCCTCGGCCCACGCCTGACGGGCGCCGGAGACGGGCCGGACCGCGGGGTCGGCTCCCGCCGGCCCGGCACCGGACGGATCGGCGCCGTGCCGGCCGCGCGGGGCCGGTGACGGCACCGCGTGCGGAAC
>NZ_NAPR01000007.1:509111-526076 GCF_002140155.1 Micromonospora sp. NBS 11-29 | reverse complement strand
GGGGCCGGCCGGGCCGGCCCGCCGGGCGGCGGGCGGTTGCTGGCCGGCGGGAGCTTCCGCGCTCCGGCGGTACGGCGCGCCGGGCGGCCGGGGCGCCTCCGGGACACCGGGCCAGGGGCCCTCGACGGGGCGCCGTGGGGCGACCGGGTCGGCAGCAGCGGAGCGGACCGGCGGGGCGGCAGGACCGGGGGCGGGCCCGTCGGGACCACGCCGCGTGACCGGAGGACGCGGGCCGGGAGGGCTGCCGCCGGGCGACGCCTCCGCACCGGGCTGCCCGGCGCCCGAGGGCTTGTCCATGCCGGTACGGCCCGCACCCGGCGACGTCTGTGCACCGGAACGGCCGGGAGCCGGGGGCGCCTCGGGACCGGGACGACCGCTCGGCGGGGGCGCCGCCGAACCGGGCCGACCGGTCACCGGGGGCATCGTCGGGTCGGTACGGCCGACTGCCCCGACTCCGTTCGGTTGGGGCCGAGCGGGTGCCGGTGGCATCGGGCCCGGCCGACCGGACGCCGGAGGCTGGGCACCCGGCCGACCGGGCGCCGGGGGCAGAGGGCCGGGCCGACCGGGCACCGGAGGCTGGGGATCGGGCCGACCGGGCACCGAGGGCTGGGGACCGGGCCGGCCGGAGGTGGGGGGCTGCGGAGCCGGCCGGTCGGCGGTGGGGGGCGGCGCGGCGGGACGCTCGGGCCGGCCCGGACCGGGCCCGACCGGGCCGGGCGGGGGCGCGACGGCCGGTCGAGGTGGCCGACCCGGCTCCGACCCGCCCGGGACCGGCCGCGGTGGCCGACCGGGCTCGGGCGCGGCAGCAGTGCCGGGTCGCGGTGCCGGACCCGCCGGGGACTCCCCCTCCGGGCCCAGTTCCCCGCGCTCCTGCTTGGCCGTCCGCAGGTCGTCGATCCAGCCGAACTCCTCGCCGACGGCGGCCTGATCCGGTGCGGCCTCGGCCCGGCCACGCCCCCACCGGCGGCCCTTGGCCCGCGGATCGCGCCGCTCGTCGGGGCCGTCCGCCGGCCGCTCCGGACCACGCGCCATTACTACTGACCCCCCTCGGTGGCGTCGCCGCCGCCCTCGCTCGCCCCGCCGACCTGCTCGCTGCCACCCGCCCGGACCCCGGTCACGGCCGCCGGCGTGCCGGGATCCGCCCGCGTCACCGGTGCGGGCAATCCACGGACGATCCGGCGCAGCACCGGCAGCCGGGTGGCCACCGGACGCTCCGCGCCGTGCCCACTGGGCCGGTAGTAGTCGGTGCCGACGAGGTCGTCCGGAGCGTACTGCTGGGTGACCACCCCGCGATGGTCGTCGTGCGGGTAGCGGTAGCCGGAACCATGCCCGAGGCCACGCGCGCCGGCGTAGTGCGCGTCGCGCAGGCCGCGGGGGACGGGGCCGCCACGACCGGCGCGTACGTCGGCGACGGCGGCGCCGATGGCGGTGGTGGCCGAGTTCGACTTCGGGGCGGTGGCCAGGTGGATGACCGCCTGGGCGAGGTTGAGCTGCGCCTCGGGCAGGCCCACGTATTCCACCGCGTGCGCCGCCGCGGTGGCCACGGTCAGCGCGCTGGGGTCGGCCATGCCGACGTCCTCGCTGGCGAAGATGACCATCCGGCGGGCGATGAACCGGGCGTCCTCACCGGCGACCAGCATCCGGGCCAGCCAGTGCAGTGCCGCGTCCACGTCCGAACCACGCATGCTCTTGATGAAGGCGCTCGTCACGTCGTAGTGCGCGTCCCCGTCGCGGTCGTAGCGCACAGCCGCCACGTCGACCGCCTGCTCGGCCACGGCGAGGTCGATCCGCCCGACGCCCAGCGCCGTCGCGGTGGCGGCCGCCGCCTCCAGCGCGGTGAGCGCCTTGCGGACGTCGCCGCCGGCCAGCCGGACCAGGTGGTCCTCCGCGTCCTCGGCCAGGACCAGCGTGCCGCCGAGCCCTCGCTCGTCGGTCATCGCCCGGCGGAGCAGCCCCCGCACGGCGTCGTCGTCGAGCGCCTGGAGCGTGAGGAGCACGCAGCGGGACAGCAGCGGCGAGATGACCGAGAAGTACGGGTTCTCGGTGGTCGCCGCGAGCAGCGTGACCGTCCGGTCCTCGACGGCGGCGAGCAGTGAGTCCTGCTGGGTCTTGCTGAACCGGTGCACCTCGTCGATGAAGAGGACGGTCGGCGGACCACCGGAGCGGCGTTGCCGGCGGGCGGTCTCGATGACGGCGCGGACGTCCTTCACGCCGGCGGTCAGCGCGGACATCGCCACGAACCGCCGGTCGGTGGTACGCGCCACCAGATGGGCGATGGTGGTCTTGCCGCTGCCGGGCGGCCCCCACAGGATGACCGACATCGGCGCCGCGCCCTCGACCAGTTGGCGCAGCGGCGCGCCGGGTGCGAGCAGGTGATCCTGCCCCACCAGCTCGTCGATGCCGGCCGGGCGCATCCGGACCGGCAGCGGCGAATCCGCGCGGGCGGCGGTGAAGTCGTCGACGCCACCGGAGCCTACGGGTGCGCCGGGCGCTCCGGCGGGCTCGCCGAGGGTGAAGAGGGCGTCGGATTCCATCACGAGAACACTACCGGGCCGGGCCGACGACGCCGGAATCGCGCCGTCGACCCGCCCCGGGTGGTCGTTTCCGGTCAGCCGCGCCCCGGCCGCCGGCCCCGGTACCAGCGTCCGCCCCCGCCGCCACGCGGGCCGGAGCCGACGCCGGCCAGGTAGAGCGAGAGCAGCAGGAAACCGATCAGGCTGAGGGTCCAGTTGTTGAACAGCTCCGGCGCGCCGAACTGGGTGTCCAGCAGGTCGGTCAGCAGCGCAAGGCCGAACGCGACGGCCGCGAGAATGGCGAGCATGTCGTTCCTCCGGTGGGGGTTACCAGTGAGTCGGCGACGGATGTACCCGATCGGTCTGTTCGTCAATCTCCACCGTGGAACCGCACCCCGGCCCACCCCCGCACCACGCGGCGTGGACGGAATCGGCGGGCTCGTAGGCTGGCGACATGATCACTGCCGACCAGGTGCTGACCGGCCGGGACGCGCTGCTCGCCGCGACCGGCCACCATCCGTACGCCCGACACGCGCTCCGACGCGACCAGGCCGCTCGGGGGTGGCGGCGCGGGGACACGGTCGGTTGGCTGCTCCCGGCGGGCGAGTGGTCTGCCGGCGGCGCGGTCGGCGCGCCCGGCCCGGCGCTCGATGTCTTCGCTGCGCTGTGGGCGGACGGGACGCTGCGGGCCGGCCAGTCGGTGAACCTGCCCCGCATCGAGGCCGCCGAGGTGGCCGCGCGTCTGCCGGTGATCCGGGTGGGCGAGTGGGACTTCCTCTGGACCACCGCCCCGCCCACGCGACAGCCGGAAGAGGAGCGGGTGGTCCGGCTCACCGAGTCCGACCACCCGGCGCTGGCCGCGCTCGTCGGGGAGTCCTACCCCAGCACCACCTCTCGGCCGGGCGACCCCGGCATCGTCGACTGGTACGGCATCCGGGACGGCGACCGCCTCATCGCCTGCGGCGCCGACCGCAGCCGGGGCGACGTCGGCTTCCTGGCCGGTCTGACCGTGGCACCCGAGCATCGCGGGCGAGGGCTGGGCGCGGCCCTGACCGTCGGCATGACACGGGCCCTGTTCGCCCGGTACGACCACGTGGCGCTCGGCGTCTACACGGTCAACGTCGGCGCGCTCCGGCTCTACCGCCGGCTCGGCTTCACCGGCACCGCCCCGCGCACCACCGTCTACCTGGGCTGACGCCGAGCAGGTCCGCATGTCCCCGGGTCGGAGGCCCGCACGCCGAGGGCTCGACGGCTCGGCGGTCGGCGGGGGTGCGTGGAACCGGTCGGTGACGGGGCAGCGTCCCCGTGATCGGGGCGAGGTGCCGGCGCGACAAGGGCCGCTGGGCTGGCTACGAACTTGAGGGCACGGATGGTTCGGACCCCGTCCGCTTCCCCGGTATCCGAGTGAGTCGTTCGTGCCATCAAGTTTGTAGCTTCCCGCGACCTCGTCGTCGCCCGGAGGCAGTCCACATGCATCAGGTGGACCGACCCACGTCACCAGCCCCAGCGGATGGTGCCGGCGCCGGTACGGCCACGCCGGACGCCACGCCGGACGCCACGATCCCGGACGCCGCGACCCCGGACGCCGCGACCCCGGACGTCACCGGCGCGGGACGCGCGGCGGCTCGGCCGGCGCGCCAGGCCGGCAGGTAGAGCGGCGCGGCCAGGGCCAGCATCACCGCGCCGACCAGCATGGCGACGCTGATGCTGGTCGCGTCGGCCAACGCGGTCAGCACCACCGCGCCGAGCGCCCCGGCCGGCTGGGCCATCATCGAGTTCAGCGAGAGCACGCTGGTCCGGTACGGGCCGTCGACCTGCCGGTGCAGCAGTCCCATGTGCAGCGGATTCGACGCGCCGTGCACCGCGTAGCAGGCCAGATACGCGATCAGCACGCCGACCGGCCCGGCCAGCAGGCCCATGCCGACCACGGTCACCCCCTGGAGGATCCGCATCAGCGCGGCGGCCGGCGCGGCGCCGAGGCGGCGCAGCAGGAACGGGGTGAGCGCGGCACCGGCCGCGTTGGCCAGCCAGGCCGCCGAGCCGGCGGGGCCGAGCAGCGCCGCCGCGCGGTCGGCGTCACCGACCACCTCGGACAGCCGGACCGGCAGCAGCGACTCGAACGTGACCATGCCGAAGCCCCAGAACAGCTCGACCGCGACCAGGGCCAGCAGCACCCGGTTGCGGCGTAGCAGGCCGACCGCCTGGCCGACCATCCGGGGCGCCTCCACCACCGAGGCGCGCAGCGCGACGGCGCCCGAGGCGGGTCGCTGCTCGGTCATGAGCAGCAGCAGCGCCACGATCGACACCGCCTGGAGCGCGGCGGCGACCACCACCGGCAGGGTCAGCGCGCTGACCGGCCCGATCGGGCCGAGCGCGACCAGGCCGCCGCCGAGCAGCGCACCGGCGCCGATGGCGACGCCGATGACGGTGCCGGCCCAGCCGAGGCCGCGTTCGTACTCGGCGTCCGGGTCGGCGGCCAGGGTGGCGTCGACGTACCAGGACTCCAGCGGGCCGCTGTCGAGCGCCCGGTAGACGCCTTGCAGCGCCCAGACCAGGAAGAACATCCAGAACGAGTCGGCCACCGCCATCAGCGCCAGGGAGGCCAGGCCGACCGCCCAGGCGACCAGCAGCACCGGCTTGCGGCCGAGCGCGTCGGCGAAGCCGCCGGTGGGCAGCTCCAGCGCCAGCACCACCAGGCCCTGCGCGGTGGCCACCAGGCCGATCTGGGACAGCGAGAGCCCGCGCTCCTGCATCAGCAGGATCATCACGGTCATGAGCAGGCCGCTGGGCAGCCAGCGCAGGCCGTAGAGGGTCAGGTAGCGGGACCGGACCTGGCGTACGGACAGGGCGCTCACGGCTTCTCCCCGGTGGTGGGCAGGACCGGGCTGAGGGGGAACGCGGCGAGGTAGAGCTGCACCAGCTCGGCGTCCGGATCATCCGGGTCGACCTCGTCGCGGTGCCGCTCGAAGACCGCGAAGACCTCCTGCTTGATCGCGTCGAGGCGGGCGGCCGGGATCCGCAGGAAGAAGTCGCCCATGCCGAACGCGTCGCGCCAGGCCGGCGACCACTCGTGACGTCGGGCGGCCCACCGTTCGGCGTGGTGACCGAAGAAGCGGAGGTAGTCCGCCTCGATCCACTCGATGGCGGCGCGGGCGTCGGGGTCGTCGTCGTAGTCGCTGCTCTCCCACTGGGTGACGTCGTGCGCGGCCCGCCAGAACCGCTGCCGGCCGGCGGCCAGGTCCGGCTCCTCGACGACCATGCCCACCTCGGCGAGCTGACGCAGGTGGTAGCTGGTCGCACCGCTGTTGGTGCCGAGCAGCTCGGCGAGCCGGGTGGCCGTGGCCGGCCCGTTGACCCGCAGGGCGCCGACCAGGCGCATCCGCAGGGGGTGTGCCAGCACCCGCACCTGCTGGTGGCTCAGCCGGACCCGGCGTGGCTCGGGACGGCGCTGTTCACTCTCCATGGGATGCACAATATCTGTGCACACTTTCTATGCACAAGGTTCGTGCAAAGAAAGTGTGCAAGCGGGTTCAGGCGAACAGTTCGCTGACGCCGCGCAGGCGGATCCGGAGCAGGCCGGCGGCGCGGGCGGAGTCGAGGCGTACCTCGATCGGGCGGTGCAGCCCGGCGGCGGCCGTGGTGGTGACACCACGAGCAGGTTTCACGCCGCGCCCCTTCCTCCGTCGAACATGAGGTTGGCGGAACGACACGCCGGGCGCCACCCCGCCAACTTCATGATCGACCGCTCGGGCCGCGTCGGGTGGGGTGGGGTCAGGTGGGGTCGGCGACCGGGGCGGCGGGGCCGGCGGTGCCGGCGTGCGCGGCCTTCGGCTTGGCGTCGATGCCGGCCTCGGTGCGCTGCTGAGCGGTGATCGGGGTGGGCGCGCCGGTCAGCGGGTCGAAGCCGCCCCGGGTCTTCGGGAACGCGATCACCTCGCGGATCGAGTCCGCGCCGGCCAGCAGCATGCAGACCCGGTCCCAGCCGAACGCGATGCCGCCGTGCGGCGGGGCGCCGTACTTGAACGCCTCCAGNCCCGCTGCTGCACGTCGCCCCGGTGGATACGGATCGAGCCGCCGCCGATCTCGTTGCCGTTGCAGACGATGTCGTACGCGTACGCCAACGCCCGGTCCGGCGCCTCCTCGAAGCGGTCGACCCACTCCGCGTTCGGCGAGGTGAACGGGTGGTGCACG
Source organism: Micromonospora sp. NBS 11-29 (assembly GCF_002140155.1). Taxonomy (GTDB): domain Bacteria; phylum Actinomycetota; class Actinomycetes; order Mycobacteriales; family Micromonosporaceae; genus Micromonospora. Next base: position 519,372 of record NZ_NAPR01000007.1, on the reverse strand, counting down.
GCGGTCCATCCGCCGTCGTCAGTCCGCTCGAACATCGGCGCGTCGACCACCCAGCAGAACGCCCAGGCGCTCTCGTCAACCAGGCCGGCCCGCTTGGCGATCTCGATCCGGGCCGCGCCGAGCAGTTCCTGCGCCTCCCGGGTGTTCGTGCCGGCGGCGAAGAACACCGCGTCACCGGGCTTCGCGCCGACCGCGTCGGCCAGCCCGGCCAGGTGTGCCTCGGACAGGTTCTTCGCCACCGGGCCGCGCGCCTCGCCGGTCTCCGCGTCGAGCACCACGTACGCCAGGCCGCGCGCGCCGCGCGCCTTGGCCCAGTCCTGCCAGCCGTCCAGCTCCTTACGGGTCTGGCTCGCGCCGCCCGGCATCACCACCGCGCCGACGTACCCGCCCGCGTCGATCGCGCCGGCGAACACCCGGAACTCGGTGCCACGCAGGTAGTCGGTCAGCTCGGTCAGCTCGACGCCGTAGCGCAGGTCCGGCTTGTCGGAACCGTAGCGGGCCATGGCGTCGTGCCAGGTGATGCGCGGGATCGGCCGGCTGATCTCGTGCCCGGCCAGGTCCTTCCAGAGCAACGCGACGATGGCCTCGCCGAGGTCGATCACGTCGTCCTCGGTGACGAACGACATCTCGATGTCGAGCTGGGTGAACTCCGGCTGCCGGTCGGCGCGGAAGTCCTCGTCGCGGTAGCAGCGGGCGATCTGGTAGTACCGCTCCATGCCGCCGACCATGAGGAGCTGNCCGGGACCAGGAAGTCCCGGGCGCCCTCCGGGGTGGAACGGGTCAGCGTCGGCGTCTCGATCTCCAGGAAGTCCCGCTCGTGCAGCACCGTGCGGGCGAGCTGGTTGGCCCGCGAGCGCAGCCGCATCGCCCTCGCCGGGCCGCCCCGGCGCAGGTCCAGGTAGCGGTACTTGAGCCGGATGTCGTCGCCGGCCTCGACCTGGTCGTCCACGGGCAGCGGCAGCGGCGCGGCCTCGGAGAGCACCTCCAGCGCGGCGGCGGTCACCTCGACCTCGCCGGTCGGCAGCTCCGGGTTCTCGTTGCCCGCCGGCCGCCGGGTCACCTCGCCGGTGACCTTCACGCAGAACTCGTTGCGCAGCGCGTGCGCGTCCTCCTCGCGGAACACCACCTGCACGACGCCGGAGGCGTCGCGCAGGTCGACGAAGATGACACCGCCGTGGTCGCGCCGGCGGGCCACCCACCCGGCGAGCGTCACCGTCGAGCCGGCGTCCGCGGCGCGCAGGCTTCCGGCATTGTGGGTACGGATCACGGCTTGCGTCTCCTCATCGTCGGGCTGTCCCCGTATTCTGTCAGCCCTGCGGAGCGCCCCCAGCGCCACCCGGCCGATCCGGCTCAGGCGTCCGGGATCTCCCAGCCGGTCACCTGGAGCGTGGTCGAGCCGTCGTTGCCCACGCCGACCACCTCGATCAGCGCCATCCGCCACGGATCCCCGTGCGCCTTCGCGTAGGCGTAGTCGGTGGTGACGCAGATCGTCGTGCCCTTGCGCACCGGGATCCGCTGGTCCTCGCCGATCAACGCGGTGCGGATCTTGTTGGCGCACTCCTGCGGGGTCATGCCGGCGGCGGCCGCGTCGGTGCCGTCCACCCCTTCCTCCAGCCGGAGCGTCGAGGGTTCGTTGCCGCAGCCCCGGGTGTACCGGATGTCCGCCCCGGTGGAGTCGTTCCTGGTCCGCGGCTCGTCCAGGTCCGCGTACATCGAGTAGCTGCACGCCGCCTGGAGGACCAGCGGCTCCTTCTGATAGCTGGGCCGGTAGACCGTCCGCTCGTTGAGCGCGGGCGCCTCGCCGGGAGAGCGGGGCGTGTCGTCGGGGGTGGTGCCGCCCGTCTCGGTGGGTGCGCTGCTGGCGGGCGGTTGGGTGCCACCGCCCGGCTCGCTGCCCGCCGTCGGGCCCGCCGCCGGCTCCGACCGCAGCGCGATGTCCTTCGCGTCCTTCGCCTGGTCGATGGCCCGCCACGCGAAGATCGCCGAACCGAGGGCGAGCAGCAGCGCGAGTCCGGCGACGCCCAGCGCGAGCACGACGAGGCCGCGACCGCCCGAGCGCGGTGCCCGGCCGGGCCGGCCGGCGCCAGGCACGCCGGACGGGCCGGGGCCACCGGGCGGACCTGGAACGCCGGACGGGCCAGGGCTGCCGGACGACCCGGGAGCACCGGGGGCGGACGGGGTCCCGCCACCGGCGGGGGGCGGGTTCGCGCCCGGGAAGGTCGGCCGGGGGTCGTTCGGCCCACGGGGCTCGCTCATGGCGGTGTCTCCTGACAGTCGACGGTTGACGAACTGCGGTTATCGCAGGATCGGCCCGAACGCGCTGTCGCCAAGCGGACAACACGGGCGAACGAAGTCGCTTGTGGACCGTGGCGATGATAGAAACACGGACGCAATCGCGTCGGCCACACACAACCGGGGAGAGGCGTGGCGACCGTCGACAAGGAGCAGCCTGTCGGAGCCGGCCGAGGCCGGGACGGTGACGGGCCGAGGTGGGTGCTGTGGGTGACCACGGTCGCCACGATCATCGGCGTCCTCTTCGCTGGCGTCGCGCTGCTGCGTGACTACTTCGGCTGGGAACGCGACGACCCCGACGCCGGGCGCACCCCGGCCGGGGTGACCGGCGCGCCGAGCCCGGACGGAGCCGCCGACCCGACCACCGGTCCCGCCACGGCCGCCTCCCCGACGTCCGGGCCCGCCGGAGTGCACCTGGACAGCCTGCCGGTGGAGGCGGGCGCCGGGAACATCGTCGCCCTGCCCCGGGCGCTCAAGGGCACGGCCGGCCTGGACCGGGCGGTCGCCGTCCGGTGCCCGGAGAACGTGTCCGGGGACAAGCAGCGTGAGGTGACCTACGACCTCCGGCGTCGCTACCTGGACCTGACCCTCACCGTCCGGGCGCACTCCCCGGGTGACCCGCAGGCCCCGGTCCGGGTCACCGCGTACGCGGCCGTCCGCCGCTCCGACGGCAGCGGCGTGGACCGGCTCCGGCGTGCGCTCGTGGACGCCCGGGAGGGCGCGCCGGGGAAGCTCGCCGCCGACGTGGCCGACGCCGACGGTGTGATCCTGTCCGTGGAGTGCCAGTTCCCCGATTCGGTCGTGATCCTGGCCGACACCCGAATCACGCNGCCGGTCGCCCGGCGGCCCGCTCGCGGATCGTGGATCAGAAGACGCTCACGCCGTAGACGCTGAGCGGCTCGGTGACCGGCTGGAAGTAGGTGGTGCCGCCGGAGGAGCAGTTGCCGCTGCCGCCGGAGGTGAGGCCGAGCGCGGTGGTGCCGGCGAACAGCGAGCCGCCGCTGTCGCCGGGCTCGGCGCAGACGGTGGTGCGGATCAGGCCGGAGACGCTGCCCTCGGCGTAGTTGACGGTCGCGTTGAGCGCGGTGACGCTGCCGCCCTTCACGCCGGTGGTGCTGCCGGAGCGACGGACCGATTGGCCGACGTAGGCGTTACCGGCCGAGGTGATGTCCTGGGTGGTGCCGTTGTAGAGGGAGACGTTGCCGGCCGCGTTGGCCGAGTTGCTGTGCCGGACGATGCCGTAGTCGTTGCCCGGGAAGCTGGTGCCGGTCCGGGTGCCGAGCACGGAGGTCTGGCCGGAGTTCGAGTACCAGGTCGAGCCGATGTTGGTGCAGTGCCCGGCGGTGAGGAAGTAGTAGGTCGAGCCGCTGCGTACGTTGAAGCCGAGCGAGCAGCGACCACCGCCGGTGTAGATGGCCTGGCCACCGGAGATCCGGGTGGTCAGCGTGCCGGCCTCGGCCTCGATCCGGACCGCGCCGCCGGTGCGGGCGGCGGCGGCCTTGACGCGCTCCAGCTTGGCGCCGGTGACGGTGCTGTCGACGGAGACGACGACCTGGTTCGTGGCCGGGTCGGTCCACCAGGCCGTACCCGGGATCTTGGCGGAGCGCTCCAGCTCGTTCGTGGCGGCCTTGAGCTGGTTGGCGCCGCGGGTGACCAGCTTCGCGACGGCGCCGGCGGCGCGCACCTGGCGGGCGGCCGCGGTGTCGGTCACCGTGACGACCATGGTGCCGCTGGCGTCGGCGTACGTGCCGGCGGCGCGGTCGCCGAGCGTGGCGACGAGGGCGGCGGCGGCGTCGGGCGAGGCGGGCGTGGCGGGGGCGGCCTGGGCGGGTGCGCCGAGCAGGGAACCGGTGACCAGGGTGCCGGCCACGGCGACGGCGGCGGCGCGACGGAGCGTGGACCTCGTGGGTCGCATGTAACAACCTCCGGATGGGGGTGACGGGCGCTGTCATGGGGATGCGCCCGAGGACAACCCGGACGACCTGGGGAAACCGTCCGGGCTGACCAAAGTATTCACATATTTAAGATCCTAAACAAGACATGGCTTTGCCCGGATTCGCACCGTCACCGGATGTAACGCCGAAGCAACGACTTCGTCACCGCGTGTCAGACCCGTCCAGCGGCCAGGCGGGAGGCGCGGGCGGCCCGACGCTCCTCGAACCGCGCCGCCTGGGTCTCCAGGGTGTCGAGCTGCGCGGCCACCTGCTCACGCGCGGCCTCGCCGTCGGCGTCCAGGCCGGTCACCTCGAACAGGTTCCACTGGCGCAGCACCGGCACCACCACCTCGTCGCGGTGCTGGCGCAGGTCGTAGATGCCGGCCAGGGCGATCGCCACCGACTTGCGGGCGAAGCCGTCGATGCCCGCTCCGGGCATCTGGAAGTCGGCCAGCACGTCGGCGACCGCGCGCATCGCCTGGCTCGGCGCCAGCTCGAAGGCGGCGGCGAGCAGGTTGCGATAGAAGACCATGTGCAGGTTCTCGTCCGCCGCCACCCGGGCCAGCAGCGCCTCGCAGACCGGGTCGCCGGCGGCCCGGCCGGTGTTGCGGTGCGAGATGCGGGTGGCCAGCTCCTGGAACGACACGTACGCCAACGAGTGCAGCACCTCATCGTCGTGCGCGTTGCGGTAACCGGCGGACATGTGCACCATCCGGGCCCGCTCCAGCGCCACCGGGTCGACCGCCCGGCTCACCGTGAGGTAGTCCCGGATCGCGGTGCCGTGCCGCCCCTCCTCGGCGGTCCACCGGTGCACCCAGGTGCCCCAGGCGCCGTCGCGCCCGAACAGCGAGGCGATCTCGTGGTGGTAGGAGGGCAGGTTGTCCTCGGTGAGGAGGTTGACGATCAGCGCGGTGCGGGCCACCTCGGGGATCGTCGAGTCGGTCGCCGACCAGGGCTCACCGCCGAGCGGCCCGTCGAAGGTGCGTCCGTCGCTCCACGGCACGTACTCGTGGGGAAACCACTCCTTGGCCAGCGACAGGTGCCGGTCGAGGTTCTTCTCCACGACCGGTTCGAGTTCGGTGAGCAGAGCGGTCTGGCTGAGCACGGACACGACGTTCTCCCTACGGTGGCGTAACTTACGCCACCGTAGGTCGAATCGTCGTCAGACGCCAGTACCGGCGACCAGCGGCGTCAGGTCCGCCCGGGGCGGGCTCCACTCCCCCGCCGCCGCGACCACCTGCTCCCCGGACCGGATGTCCTTCACCTCGTCGCCGTCCACGCCGGGGAACCAGACGTACGGGATGCCGCGCCGCTCCGCGTACCGGATCTGCTTGCCGAACTTCGCCGCGGACGGGGACACCTCGGTCGGGATGCCCCGGCCGCGCAGCGCCGCCGCGACCGCGTCGCTGGCCGGCCGGTCGTCCTCGGCGGCGACCGCGACCAGCACGCAGGTCGGCACCGAGCGGGACACCGACAGCGCGCCGGCGCCGAAGAGCAGGCCGAGCAGCCGGGTCACGCCGATCGAGATGCCCACCCCCGGGAAGCTGACGTTCCCGGAGCTGGCCAGGTTGTCGTAGCGGCCGCCGGAGCAGATCGAGCCGAACCGCTCGTAGCCGACCATCTGCGTCTCGTAGACCGTGCCGGTGTAGTAGTCCAGACCGCGGGCGATGCGCAGATCCGCGACGCAGAGGCCGGGCGCGTGCGCGGCGGCGGTCTCCACCACGGCGGTCAACTCCCCGATGCCCTCGTCGAGCAGCGGATCACTCACCCCGAGCGCGCGCACCGCGTCGGCGAACGAGGCGTCGGGCGCCGAGATCTCGGCCAGCGCCAGGCACGCCTTGGCCTGCGCCTCGCTGGCACCGGCGGTCTCCGCCAGCAACTCGGCCACCTTCGCCGGCCCGATCTTGTCGAGCTTGTCCACCGCCCGCAACGCCGCCTCCGGGTCGGTCAGCCCGACGCCCCGGTAGAAACCCTCGCAGATCTTGCGGTTGTTGACCTGGATGCGCACCGGCGGGATGGGCAGTGCGCGCAGCGCGTCGCCGATCACCAGCGGCATCTCGGCCTCGTAGTGCGCCGGCAGCGTGTCCCGGTCGACGATGTCGATGTCGGCCTGGAGGAACTCCCGGTAGCGGCCCTCCTGCGGACGCTCGCCCCGCCACACCTTCTGGATCTGGTAGCGGCGGAACGGGAAGGACAGCTTGCCCGCGTTCTCCAGCACGTACCGGGCGAACGGCACGGTCAGGTCGAAGTGCAGGCCGAGCGCGTCGTCACCGGCCGGGCCGTCGGCGTCGGCCTGCAACCGGCGCAGCAGGTAGACCTCCTTCGAGGTCTCCCCCTTGCGCAGCAGTTGGTCCAGCGGCTCCACCGAGCGGGTCTCCAGCGGGGCGAAGCCGTACAGCTCGAACGTGGCGCGAATGCGATCGAGCACGAACTGCTCGATCATCCGCTGGGCGGGCGTCCACTCCGGGAAGCCGGAGATGGGCGTGGGCTTGCTCATGGCGTACTCCTTGACACCCGGCGCGGACCGCGCGGGGGGCTGACGAGGGCGGCTAGAGGCCGCGGGTGGGCGCGGCCGGGCGCGCGTCGCCGGGACCCGCCACCTCGACGAGGTACGGGTTGGTCGCGCGCTCGCGGCCGACGGTGGTCGCGGGGCCGTGGCCGGGCAGGACGACGGTGTCGTCGGCCAGCGGGAGGACCTTCTCCCGGAGGCTGGCCAGCATGCGGGGCATGCTGCCGCCCGGCAGGTCGGTGCGGCCGATCGAGCCGGCGAAGAGCACGTCACCGGAGAGGCAGATCTGCTCCGCCTCCCAGGGCGAGCCGGCGCCGGGCAGCCGGAAGAGCACCGACCCGCCGGTATGGCCCGGCGCGTGGTCGACGGTGATCTCCAGCCCGGCCAGCGACAGGGTCGCGCCGTCGGTCAGCTCGGCCACGTCGTCCGGCTCGGCGTACGGCAGCCGCCCACCGAAGAGCGCGGTCAGGTCCATGGAGAGCGCCTTGGTCGGGTCGGCCAGCAACTCGCGGTCCTCCGGGTGGACGTACGCGGTGATGCCCCGCGCGCCACAGACCGGCGCGACCGAGAAGGTGTGGTCGAGGTGGCCGTGGGTGAGCAGCACGGCGGCCGGGTGCAGGCGATGCTCCGCGAGGACGGCGTCGAGGCGGTCGATCACCCCGATGCCGGGGTCGACGACCACGCACTGCTCCCCCGGCCCGGTCGCCACCACGTAGCAGTTGGTGCCGAAGGCGTCCGCGGGAAAGCCGGCCACCAGCACGTCCGTCCCCTCTCCGTCAGTCGTCATCCTCGTTCAGCAGCCTAGTCCCACCGGCGAGCGGGTTTCGTCCGCCACCACACCCCGCGCCCCGGCAGCCCCAGTGACAACTTCCGATAAGGCAAGGCCCGACCTCCTACACCACATTCACAGTCGGTACCCGTACACTCTGGCGGGCGTGTGGCGTGGCGCACCCCCGACCCGACGGCGGGCGTCGCCGGTGCCGCCGGCGGTGATCAGGCAGAGGAAGGGGAGCACGGGTGGCTTCCAGCAGGGACCGGCAGCGCAAACTGGCGCGGGCCAAGCTCGACCGGCAGCTCGCCCGGCGGGCCGCGGCCGCGAAGCGCCGCCGGCAGATCCAGGCCGGCGTCGGCGCCGCGGTGGTGCTCGCGCTGATCGTGGCCGGCTCGGCCTGGGCGCTCGGCGCGTTCGACTCGGAGCCGGAGAAGCAGGCCGCCGAGGACGTCTGCCTGTGGACGCCGCAGGACGGCACCGGCAACACCAACCTGAAGGACGTCGGCACCCCGGCCACCAAGGACCTGCCCACCTCGGGCGTCCGGCCGATGACGGTCACCACCAACCAGGGTGGCCCGGTCACCGTCGAACTGGACCTGGCCGCCTCCCCGTGCGGTGCGGCGAGCCTCGCCCACCTGGCGAGCCGCTCGTTCTACAACGACACCAAGTGCCACGAGATCACCACCGAGGGCGCGCTGCGCTGCGGCGACCCGAGCGGCACCGGCATCGGCGGCCCGACCTACTCGTTCGCGGACGAGGACGTTCCCGACGGCCCGACGGCCTCGCCGGCGCCGGGGCAGCCGCCGGCGTACCCGAAGGGCACGGTCGCCCTGATCAGCAACCCGCCGGGCAGCAACGGCAGCCAGTTCCTGATCTTCTTCAAGGACTTCAACCCGGCCAAGCCGGCCTACAGCGTGGTCGGCAAGGTCACCGGCGGGCTGGACGTGGTGGAGAAGATCGGCGCCCTCCCGACCGTGGACAATGGCAGTGGGTCCAAGGTCAAGCCGAAGACGGACGTGGTGATCCAGAGCCTCACCGTCGGCGAGCCGAACACCACGCCGGCCGCGACGAGCGCACCGGCGAGCAGCCCCAGCGCCGGCTGATCCACCGTCGGCGCCGATCCATTTTTCGACTCGGCGGCGCGCGGCGCCGTCCCCCGATACGCAGCAGGTGAGGAGTGACCGTGACGTCCACGAGAGACCGCCAGCGCGCGGCGGCGCGGGCCAAGCTCGAGCGGGAGATGGCCGAGCGGGCCGGCAGGGCCCGCAAGCGCCGGCAGACGCAGGCGATCGTCGGCGCCGCGGCCGTGCTGGTGCTCGTCGTGGCCGGCACCGTCTGGCTCGTCACCTCGCTCGGCGACGACGACGAGAAGTCGGGCGGCACCGCCGCCGGCGTCGCCCAGTGCGCCTACAACGAGGTGCCGAAGGAGGGCCGGCCGCCGCAGATCAAGGACGTCGGGCTGCCGCCGACGCAGCAGGTCGCCAAGGGCACCCAGACGATGACGATCGACACCAACCTGGGCCCGATCACCGCCAAGCTCGACCGGAGCGCCGTGCCCTGCACCGCCGGCAGCTTCACCCACCTGGCCAGCAAGGGTTTCTACGACAACACCAAGTGCCACCGGCTGGTCACCCAGGGCCTACAGGTACTCCAGTGCGGTGACCCGAGCGCCACCGGCAAGGGCTGGCGCGACACCGACGGCACCGGCGGGCCGAGCTACAACATGGCCGAGGAGAACCTTCCGACGAACAAGCGGCCTCCGTACCCGGAGGGGGTCATCGCGATGGCCAAGTCCCAGCAACCGGGCAGCACCGGCAGCCAGTTCTTCATCGTGTACGGCGACTCCCAGCTCGACCCGGACTACACCGTGCTCGGCACCATCACCGGCGGCATGGACCTGGTGAAGCAGGTCGCCGCGGCCGGCGACGACGGCGCGTTCGCCCAGCAGGCCGGCGGCGGTCACCCGAAGAAGGAGATCGTGATCACCAAGGTGGTCATGAGCGACATCCAGGGCTGACCGAGTCACGCGAAACGCCCGCCGGCCGAGCCGGCGGGCGTTTTCCGTGCGTCGAGGCTCAGGCCCCCGAGGTGACCCGGTACGCGTCGAACACGCCGTCGACCTTGCGCACCGTGGCCAGCAGGTGCCCGAGGTGCTTCGGGTCAGCCATCTCGAAGCTGAACCGGCTGACCGCCACCCGGTCGCGGGTGGTGGTCACGGTCGCGGAGAGGATGTTCACCCGCTCCTCCGACAGCACCCGGGTGACGTCGGCGAGCAGCTTGTGCCGGTCGAGCGCCTCCACCTGGATGGCGACCAGGAACGTGGAGGCCGACGTCAGCTTCCAGCTGACCTCGACCACCCGCTCGGCCTGGGCGCGCAGGTCCTCGGCGTTGGCGCAGTCGTCGCGGTGCACGCTGACCCCGCCGGAACGGGTGACGAAACCGAAGACCGAGTCCGGTGGCACCGGCGTGCAGCAGCGGGCCAGCTTGATCCAGACGTCGCTGACGCCGCGGACCACCACGCCCGGGTCGGCGCTGCTCTGCCGGCTGCGCGGCGGCCGGGTGGCCACGGCGGTCTCGGCGATGTCCTCCGCCGCGCCCTCCTCGCCACCGTAGGAGGCCATCAGTTTCTGCACCACCGACTGCGCGGAGACCTGGCTNCCGCGTAGAGCGAGGCCACGTCCGCGAGGTGCAGGTCCCGGGCGATCGCCATCAGATTGTCGGAGGTGAGCATCCGCTGCAGGGGCATGCCCTGCT
>NZ_NAPR01000007.1:508890-509060 GCF_002140155.1 Micromonospora sp. NBS 11-29 | reverse complement strand
TGACGATCGCGTCCTTGCCGGCCTCGATCGCCTCCTCGCGCCGCTCCTTGTTGAAGTACTGGCGGATCTTGGTGCGGGCGCGCGGGCTCTTGACGAAGCCGAGCCAGTCCTGCGTCGGGCCGGCCGTGTCGGACTTCGACGTGAAGATCTCGATCACGTCGCCGTTGGAG
>NZ_NAPR01000007.1:508660-508866 GCF_002140155.1 Micromonospora sp. NBS 11-29 | reverse complement strand
TGCCGTTGACCCGCGCGCCGATGCACTTGTGCCCGACCTCGGTGTGCACCGCGTAGGCGAAGTCCACCGGCGTGGACCCGGTCGGCAGCGGGATGACGTCGCCCTTCGGGGTGAAGACGTACACCTCCTGGCTGGACAGGTCGAAGCGCAGCGCGTCCAGGAACTCGCTCGGGTCGGCCGCCTCGCGCTGCCAGTCCAGCAGTTGA
>NZ_NAPR01000007.1:508532-508645 GCF_002140155.1 Micromonospora sp. NBS 11-29 | reverse complement strand
GCCAGGTCATCTCGTCGATGTGCGCCGGCGGGCCCACCACCTGGGTGCCCTTGTGCTCCTTGTACTTCCAGTGCGCGGCGATGCCGAACTCGGCGGTGCGGTGCATCGCGTAC
>NZ_NAPR01000007.1:404143-508467 GCF_002140155.1 Micromonospora sp. NBS 11-29 | reverse complement strand
GCGTAGCAGTCGCGCACCGTGTCGACCAGGATCCGCACCCCGACCAGGTCGTAGATGTCGTTGAAGTCGCGCCCCCGCACGATCATCTTCTGGTAGATCGAGTAGAGGTGCTTCGGCCGCCCGGTCGTCTCCGCCTTGATCTTGGCGGCCTTCAGGTCGGTGCCCACCTTCTGCGTCACCTGGCGCAGCAGCGACTCCCGCTGCGGCTGGTGCTCCCCGATCAGGCGCAGGATCTCCTCGTAGCGCTTCGGGAACAGCGTGCCGAAGGCGAGGTCCTCCAGCTCCCACTTGATCGTGTTCATGCCGAGGCGGTGCGCCAGCGGGGCGAGGATCTCCAGCGTCTCCTTGGCCTTCTGCTCCTGCTTCGGACGGGGCAGGAAGGTCAGCGTCCGCATGTTGTGCAACCGGTCGGCCAGCTTGATCACCAGGACCCGCGGGTCCTTGGCCATGGCCACCACCATCTTGCGGATGGTCTCCGCCTTGGCCGCGTCGCCCAGCTTGACCTTGTCGAGCTTCGTGACGCCGTCGACCAGGAGCGCGACCTCGCCACCGAAGTCGGCCCGCATCTGGTCGAGCGTGTATTCGGTGTCCTCGATCGTGTCGTGCAGCAGCGCCGCCACCAGCGTGGTGGTGTCCATCCCCAGGTTGCCCAGGATGGTCGCCACGGCGAGCGGGTGGGTGATGTACGGGTCGCCGGACTTGCGGTACTGACCCGAGTGCCAGCGGGCTGCGGTGTCGAAGGCCCGCTGCAACAGCCGGGCGTCCGCCTTGGGGTGCGCGTCCCGGTGGGCGGCGATCAGCGGCTCCAGCACCTCGCTGACCGGTGAGGTCTGCCAGGGCGCGTTGAACCGGGCCAGCCGGGCCCGCACCCGCCGGCCGGTCGGCGCGTTGGAGAGGGCGAACGCGCCCCCGGACGTGGGATCGCCGGAACCGTCGTCGTCCGGGAACGGGACGACCGCCGCGCCGCCGTCGGCCGTCGCGTCCGGCGTGCCACCGGTGGCGTCGATCGCCCGGGGCGGCGGGTTGCCGTTGCGTTCGGTCACCGAGCCGTCCGCGTCGCCTGTCGGGTGCACCGTGCCCTCCACCGGAGGGACGACATCGTGGGACACCGGCCTCCTCACCGTTCGCCGGGATGCGCCGACCGTCCGGCCGACGTCTGGTCCAACCGACCCGAGGGTCGGCGTTGTTCCGCGCCGGTCACCGGGGCTGCGCCCCGGCGGCTCGCCGCCCGGACGGTCGCCCGCCCGGTCAGGCAAAGGGCAATGCTACCCGTACGCAGGGTACGGCACCGCTCCCCCGGGCGGTCCGTGCCGGACAGCCGACGGGGCGAGGCGGCTCAAACGGTCAACAGGGCATGGACCGGGCGCGGAGCGAGCCGTTCCCGGCCCTGGAGGAAGCCCAGCTCCAGCACGACGGAGAAACCGGCGACCGTACCGCCGGCCCGTTCCACCAGCGCGAGCGTGGCCTCGGCGGTGCCGCCGGTGGCCAGCACGTCGTCCAGCACCAGCACCCGGTGCCCGGCCGTGAAGGCGTCTTGGTGCACCTCCAGCGTCGCCTCGCCGTACTCCAGCGCGTAGGAGGCGGAGTGGGTGGCCCGGGGCAGCTTGCCCGCCTTGCGCACCGGCACGACACCGACCCCGGTGGCGTACGCGACGGCCGCGGCGAGCACGAACCCGCGCGCCTCGATGCCGGCGACCGCGTCGAACGAGTCCCGCCCGTGGTGGTCGATGATCCCGTCGATCACCGCACGGAACGCCGCGCCGTCGGCGAAGAGCGGCATCAGGTCCTTGAACATCACCCCGGGCTTGGGGAAGTCCGGCACGTCCAGCAGCCGGCTCGCGACGAGCCGGGCGACCTCCGGGCCGCTGTCTCCCCGTACGCCGGTGGTGTGGGTCTCCGTCACGGTGCGTCCCATGTCCTCTCGAAACGACGACGGCGTCCGTCATGCCGAAGCAACAGCATGACGGACGCCGTCCGGTCGATTTCGTCCGGGCCTGCGTCAGCGGCGCTTTCCGCTGCCCGGCCGGTTGCCCCCGCCACCGGCGGGGCGGCTGCCCCGGGCGCCGCTGGGGCGCTTGGCGGCCGGGCGAGCGCCGACCTTGGGCGCCGCACCGGCCAACGCAGCCGCGTCCGGGTCGATCGGCTGGTCGTCGTCGGCCGCGGGCCGCGGGGCGCCCTTCGGGGTGACCTCGCCCCGGGCGATGGCGGCCCGGCGGGAGAGCACCCGCTTGTTGTGGGCGCTGATCCGCGGGTCCTGGTTCTTCAGCAGCACCAGCAGCGGGGTGGCCAGCACGATCGAGGTGAGGAAGGCCACCGCCATGCCGACGAAGAGCACCAGTCCCAGGTCCTTCAGGGTGCCCGCGCCGAGCAGGCCGGCACCGATGAAGAGCAGACCGCCGACCGGCAGCAGCGCCACGACCGAGGTGTTCAGCGACCGCATGAGGCTCTGGTTGAGCGCCAGGTTGGACGCCTCGCCGTAGGTGACGTTGTTGTTGGCGGTGATGCCCCGGGTGTTCTCCTGCACCTTGTCGAAGACCACCACCACGTCGTAGAGCGCGAAGCCCAGGATGGTGAGGAAGCCGATGATCGTCGACGGGGTGACCTCGAAGCCGACCAGCGAGTAGATGCCGGCGGTGAGGATCAGGTTGGTCAGCAGCGAGACGATCGCGGCGACCGCCATCCGCCACTCGAAGCGCAGCACCAGGTAGACCGAGACCACCGCGATGAAGATCAGCAGACCGAGGAATGCCCGCGAGGTGACCTGGCTACCCCATGCCTCGGAGACCTGACTGCCGCTGATCTCATCGGTCTGGATGCCGAACCGCTCCGCCATCGCGGCCTTGGCCGCCTCGGCCTGCTCCGGGGTGAGCTGCCCGGTACGCATCTCGTAAGTCTCGCCGCTGGTGCTGCCGACCTTCTGGGCGGTGACCACCTCGACACCGGGCGCCTCGGCGGCGAGCACGTCGTCGACGGTCTGCTCGGCCCGCTCCAGCGTGCCGACGCTTGCCGGAACCTGGAACGAGTTGCCGCCGGCGAACTCGATGCCGAGCTTGAAGCCGTTGAGCGCGAAGCTCAGCACCGCGATCAGCACCAGCGCGCCGGCCACGCCGAACCACAGCTTCCGCTTGCCGACGATGTTGAGATCGGCCTCGCCACGGTAGAGCCGGGCGGCCAGACCACTCTTCGCCATCTCAGGCCTCCTTGACGCGCGGGTTGCGGGCGGTGCCCGACTCGGCCGACCGGGCCGGCAGTGCCCGGCCCAGACCGCTGACCCGTGGAGACAGGAACGCCCGGGTGCGGGCGAACATCGTCATGATCGGGTGGCGGAAGAGGAACACGACGACCAGGTCCAGCACGGTCGCCAGGCCGAGCGCGAAGGCGAAGCCCTTCACCGCGCCGACCGACACGATGTAGAGCACCACGGCCGACATCAGCGTGATGGCGTTCGCCGAGATGATCGTCCGGCGGGCCCGGATCCACGCCCGCGGCACCGCGCTGCGTGGACTGCGGCCCTCGCGGATCTCGTCCTTGAGCCGTTCGAAGTAGATGACGAAGGAGTCCGCCGCCACACCGAGGGAGACGATCATGCCGGCGATACCGGCGAGCGTGAGCGTGAACCCGATCGACCGGCCGAGCACCACCAGCGCGCCGAAGACCAGCAGCGCGGAGAGCACCAGGCTGAGGAAGATGACCGAGCCGAGCAGCCGGTAGTAGAAGAACGAGTAGATGATGACCAGCAGCATGCCGATGCCGGCGGCCAGCAGACCCGCCTGCAGGTGGCTGGAGCCCAGCGTCGCGGTGACGTTCTGCTGCTCCTGCGGGACGAACGTCACCGGCAGCGCGCCGTAGCGGAGCTGGCTGGCCAGCGCGTTCGCGGTCTTGCTGTCGAAGCTGCCGGTGATCTGCGAGTCCCCGGTGAGGACACCCTGGATCTCCGGCGAGGAGACGATCTCGTTGTCCAGCACCACCGCGACCCGGCACTTGCCGTCCTGGCCGAGCGCGGTCTGGTCACAGGCCTGACCCTCGTTGTTGAACGACTCGCGGGTCAGCGCCGTCCACCTCTCCTGGCCCTTGCCGGTGAAGTTGAGGCTGACCACCCAGGAGCTGGTCTGGTCGAGCACGGCGGAGGCGTCCTTGACGTCGGTGCCCTCCACCTTGGCCACATCGAGCAGGTACTTCGCGCCGGACTCGCAGGCCACCGCCCGCTGCTTCGGGTCCTTGATCGAGGCGGCCGGCCGCTTGTCGAGCTGGGCGCAGGTGACGGTGGGGACGTTGAACTGCATCTCCGTCGGCAGCACCGCGACCTCCTGCGGGGAGAGCGTGCCGAACGGCTTGAGCTTGCCGGCCAGCGACGGGTCGGCGGTGACGTCGGCCGGGGCCTGCAGGCCCGAGGCGGCGGCCCACGCGGCGGCGCCCACCTTCTGCTGCACGGCCTGGCGCTGCTGCTCGATGCTCTGCGGCACCGGCTCGGCGCTGGCGCTGGCGCTCGGCGCGGCGGCGCTCGGCGTGGCCGACGGGGTCGCGCTGGCACCCGGCGCCGGGGCCATGCCGCCCTGTCCGCCCGCGCTCGGCGAGGCGCTGGCCTTGGCGCTCCCGCTCACCTTCGGCGACGCGCTGCCCGAAGGCTTCGGCGACGCGCTGCCGGACGGCGCCGTGGTGGCGCTGGGGCTCGGCGCCGGCGCGGCTGCGGCCCCGCTGCCGTCGGTGGCCTTGAGCACCTTTCGGAAGCGCAGCTCGGCAGCACTGCCGACATCCCGCAGGTCACGGTTCTCGCCGGGCAGGGAGATGACGATGTTGCGGTTGCCCTCGGTGACCACCTCCGCCTCGGCCACGCCGTAGCCGTTGACCCGGCTCTCGATGATCTGGCGGGCCTCCTCGAGGTTGCCGGAGGTCGGCGGCTTGCCGTCCACGCTGTTGGTGGCTTCGAGCGTCAGCCGGGTGCCGCCGATGAGGTCCAGGCCGAGCCGGGGCTCCAGCCGGTCCTTCCAGCCACCGCTGGCGCCGCCCGAGAAGAACACCAAAAGATAGAGGACGACGAAGATGAACCCGAGGACGGCGAGCTGCCGTCCGGGGCGCATCTGTCCCTGAGGTGGTGCCACGGCTGTCCTGTCTCCCTGTACGGTCACTCCGCTCGCGCGGCAGCGACGACTGTCGGGTCGGGGGTGTCCGCCCGACTGCTCCGGCGGGTCGGCACCAGCTGACGGCATGTCGACCCGGACGCGACGCGGGGGCGCCGCGCGGGCCGACCCGCGCGTCGGCGTCGCACGCCGACCCAACTATCCACTTGTACGGATGTTTCCGCTGCCCCGTCCGGGACGGCTCTCAGTCCTTGATCGGCTCGGCTTCCTCGGTGATCGTCTCCGCCGCCGGCGCCTCGGCCCGCTTGACCACCCGGGCCACGGCCGGGCGCGCGTACCGGGTCTGCACGCCGGGTGCGACCTCCAGCAGGACGGTGTCGTCCTCGATCACGGTGACCGTGCCGTGCAGGCCGCCGATGGTGACCACCTCGTCGCCCGGACCGAGGCCGGACTGCATCTGCTCGGCCTCACGGCGGCGCTTCTGCTGCGGACGGATCATCATGAAGTACATGACGACGAAGAGCAGAGCGATCATGAGGAGCGGTGTCAGACCGCTGGCTCCTCCGCCACTCGCTGCTGCGTAAAGCACGGTGTCGACCTTCCGGTTGGCCTCCGCGCCGACCCTGGCGGGCACCGCAGCGGAGGCGGATTCTCACGTCCTGTAAACCGCGGCGAAGTCTAGTCCCTGCTCCTGAGAAGACCGAATGCGACACAGATCACGAACGGGTCACGGCTGGTCGGTCGATCCCGAGAACAGATCGGGTACCGGTGGGGCTCCCTGCCCAAATGTACCATTCGGGGGCGTACGGCCCAGATGATGCCAGGCGGCCTCCGTCGCCACCCGGCCCCGGGGCGTCCGCGCCAGCAGGCCGGCCCGGACCAGGAACGGCTCGCACACCTCCTCGACCGTGTCCGGCTGCTCCCCCACCGCCACCGCCAGGGTGGAGAGCCCGACCGGTCCGCCCCGGAACGAGTCGACCAACGCGGTCAGCACCGCCCGGTCGAGCCGGTCGAGACCGAGCGCGTCCACGTCGTAGACGGTGAGCGCGGCACGGGCGGTGTCCACCGTGACCACCCCTTCGGCCCGCACCTCGGCGTAGTCGCGGACCCGGCGCAGCAGCCGGTTGGCGATCCGGGGCGTGCCCCGGGACCGGCCGGCGATCTCCGCCGCGCCGTCGGGGGTGATCGGCACGCCGAGGATCCGGGCGGAACGGTGCAGCAGCGTCTCCAGGTCGGCCGGGGAGTAGAAGTCGAGGTGGGCGACGAAGCCGAAGCGGTCGCGCATCGGCCCGGTCAGCAGGCCGGACCGGGTGGTCGCGCCGACCAGCGTGAACGGCTCCACGTCCAGCGGGATGGCGGTCGCGCCCGGGCCCTTGCCCACCACCACGTCGACTCGGAAGTCCTCCATCGCGCTGTAGAGGAGCTCCTCGGCCGGCTTGGCGATCCGGTGGATCTCGTCGATGAAGAGCACGTCGCCCTCGGCGAGGCTGGTCAGGATCGCGGCCAGGTCGCCGGAGCGCTCGATGGCCGGGCCGCTGGTCACCCGGATGCCGGTGCCCAGCTCGGCGGCGACGATGTTGGCCAGCGTGGTCTTACCCAGGCCGGGCGGACCCGAGAGGAGGATGTGGTCCGGCGGGGAGCCGCGCCGCATCGCGCCCTGCAACAGCAGGTCGAGCTGGTCGCGGACCCGGTGCTGGGCGATGAACTCCCCGAGCCGCTTCGGCCGGACGCTGGCCTCCGCGTCCAGCTCGGCGTCGTTGACGTACGCCGAGACCAGGTTCTCGCTCGTCATCGGGCCCGGCCCAGGAGGCGGATGGCCTGCTTGAGCAGGACCGGCACCGGCGGGGTCTCGCCGTCGACGGTCTCGGCGACGGCGGCCACCGCCTGCTCCGCCTGGGCGGTCGACCAGCCGAGCCCGACCAGGGCCTGACGCACCTGCTCCGGCCAGGCGCCACCGGTCACCCCGGCCGCACCGTCCGGGCCGATCGCGACCGGGCCCACCCGGTCGCGCAGTTCGAGCACCAGCCGCTCGGCGCCCTTCTTGCCGATGCCGGGCACCCGGGTCAACGCGGCGGTGTCGGCGTTGGCGATGGCCTTGCGGACCGCGTCCGGGGTGTGCACGGCGAGCACCGCCTGGGCCAGCCGGGGCCCGACCCCGCTCGCGGTCTGGAGCAGCTCGAACAGCGCCTTGGCGTCGTCGTCGGCGAAGCCGTAGAGGGTGAGCGAGTCCTCCCGGACCACCAGGCTGGTGGCCAGCCGGGCCGGCTGGCCGACCCGCAGCTCGGCGATGGTGCCGGGAGCGCACTGCACGGCGAGGCCGATGCCGCCCACCTCCACCACGGCGTGGTCCGGGCCGGTCGCGGTCACCGTGCCGCGCACGCTGGCGATCATCGTGTGCCTCCTCGTCGGGCCTGCTGCGCGGCGGCGGCCAGCTTCGAGCGGGTGCCGCCGCGCCAGNCAGATGGCCAGCGCCAACGCGTCGGCGGCATCGGCCGGGCGGGGCGGCTCGGCCAGCCGCAGCAGCCGGGTGACCATGGCGGTCATCTGCTTCTTGTCGGCCTGGCCGGAACCGGTCACCGCCGCCTTGACCTCGCTGGGGGTGTAGGTCGTCACGGGCAGGCCGACCCGGGCGCCGGCGAGCACCGCGATGCCGCTGGCCTGCGCGGTGCCCATCACGGTACGCACGTTGTGCTGGCTGAACACGCGCTCCACCGCGACCGCGTCCGGCCGGTGCTCGGCGACCAGGTCGGTGAGCGAGCGGTCCAGGTGCAGCAGCCGCATCGGCAGGTCGTCACCGGGATCGGTGTAGACGACGTAGTAGGCGACCAGGGTGCAGGGGCGGCCCGGCACGCCCTCGACCACGCCGACCCCGCACCGGGTCAGCCCCGGGTCGACGCCCAGCACGCGCACGCCGCCTCCTCCCCGAGCCGCCAGCAGTACGTGTGTTCGACACACCCTACTGGTGGCGGCCGACGGGCGGACGGGCGGACACGCCGGGGACGATCGGCGCGGGACGCACCACACACCGAAGCGGTCGAGTATGTGTCGCCGCCCCATGTGCCCGAGGCCACACGCCTCGTAACTTCTTGCGCCATGACGGTAGAACCCGTGGCGGTCCCCCACGTCGTACACGTCGACCTCTCCGGTCGCAACGCCCTGGTGACCGGTGGTGGCAGTGGCATCGGCCGGGCCTGCGCCCTGCGCCTGGCGGCGGCCGGCGCGTCGGTGCTGGTGCTCGACCGCAACGTGGAGGCGGCCAAGGCGGTGGCCGCGGAGGCGGGCGGCCGGGCCGAGGGCGTGGACCTGGCCGACCCGGAGGCGGTGGACCGGCTCGACGTGGACGCCGACATCGTGGTCAACAACGCCGGGTTGCAGCACGTCGCGCCGGTGCAGGACTTCCCGGTCGAGCGGTTCGAGTACATCCAGCGGGTGATGGTGGAGGCGCCGTTCCTGCTCATCCGCCGCGCGCTGCCCCGGATGTACGCCAACGGCTGGGGCCGGATCGTCAACGTCTCCTCGGTGCACGGGCTGCGCGCCTCGCCGTACAAGGCCGCGTACGTCGCGGCCAAGCACGCGTTGGAGGGCCTGTCGAAGGTGGTCGCGCTGGAGGGCGCGGCGCACGGCGTGACCGCCAACTGCATCAACCCGGCGTACGTGCGCACCCCGCTGGTGGAGAGCCAGATCGCCGACCAGGCGGCCAGCCACGGCATCGGCGAGGACGAGGTGGTGGAGAAGATCATGCTGGCCCGGGCGGCGATCAAGCGGCTGATCGAGCCGGCGGAGGTGGCCGAGCTGGTGGCGTACCTGTGCGCGCCGCCGGCCGCCTTCCTCACCGGCGCCTCGATCGCCCTCGACGGGGGCTGGACGGCCAACTAGTGGCGCCGCGCACAATGTCGGTCATGTCGTCGCCGGTGGAGTTCCTGGAGCTGCTGGCGCGCGAGGCCGCCGCGGTCGAGTTCGAGGGCCCGCTGGTCGCCGCGCGCGCCGCCGGCCTGCCCGCCGAGCGGCTGGCCGAGCTGGAACAGGCGAAGGTGGTGGCGCTGCGGGTCCGCGCGCTGCTGGAGCGCCGGCGCCGCCGGGAGACCGAGCTGTCCGGCCTGTACGACACCGCCAGCGACCTGGCCGGCCTGCGGGACCTGGACGACGTGCTGCGGGCGATCGTGCACCGGGCACGGATCCTGCTCGGCACGGACGTGGCGTACATGACGCTCAACGACGACGAGCGCGGCGACACGTACATGCGGGTGACCGACGGCTCGATCTCGGCCCGGTTCCAGCGGCTGCGGCTGGAGCTGGGCGACGGCCTGGGCGGGCTCGTGGCGCAGACCGGAACGCCGTACGTCACGTCGAACTACCAGGAGGACGAGCGGTTCCGGCACACCGGGGAGATCGACGGCGGGGTGGGCGAGGAGGGCCTGGTGGCCATCCTCGGCGTGCCGCTGCGGCTCGGCTCCAGCGTGATCGGCGTGCTGTACGCGGCCAACCGCTCGGCCCGGCCGTTCGCCCGCGAGGAGGTGTCGCTGCTCGTCTCCCTGGCGGCGCACGCCGCGGTGGCGATCGACACGGCCCGGCTGCTGGCCGAGACCCGGTCGGCGCTGGCGGAGCTGTCCACGGCGAACACCACGATCCGGGCGCACAGCAGCTCGGTCGAACGCGCCGCCGCCGCGCACGACCGGATGACCGCGCTGGTGGTGCGTGGCGGCGGGATGGAGGAGGTGGCCGCGGCGGTCACCGAGGTGCTCGGCGGGGCGCTGCTGGCGCTGGACGCCGAGGGGCGGCGGCTGGCCCGGGTCGGTGAGATCGAGGAACCGGACCGGGCGGACATCGTGGAGGCGGTCGCCGCGTCGCGTACGGAGGGACGCAGCGTGCGGCGCGGTCCGCTCTGGTACGCCGCGGTGGTGGCCGGCGCGGAGAACCTGGGCGCGCTGGTGCTGCGCCCGGACGACGAGCTGGTCGACGCCGACCAGCGCATCCTGGAGCGGGCCGCGCTGGTGACCGCGTTGCTGCTGCTGTTCCGCCGCACGGTCGCCGAGGCGGAGGGGCGGGTCCGGGGCGAGCTGCTGGACGACCTGATCGCCCGACCGCTGCGGGACACCGACGCGCTGCGCAGCCGGGCCCGCCGGATCGGGGTGGACCTGGACGCCCCGCACGTGCTGGTGGCGGTCGGTGACGACGCGTTCGCCGAGACCGGTTCGGCCCGGCAGCGGGTGTTGTCGTGGGCCACGACGTACGCGTCGAACCGGGGTGGGCTGGCCGCGGCGCGCGACGGGCGGGTGGTGCTGATGCTGCCCGGTCGGGAGGCCGGCGGGGCGGCCCGCGCGGTGGCCCGGGACCTGTCCCGGGTGACCGGGCGGCCGGTGACCGCGGGGGCGAGCGGGCCGTCGACCGGCCCGGCGTCGCTGGCGGTCACGTTCGCCGAGGCGGAGCGCTGCCTGACCGCGCTGGGCGCGCTGGGCCGGGCCGGGCAGGGGGCGAGCACCGCCGAGCTGGGCTTCGTCGGGCTGCTGCTGGGCGCGGTCGGCGACGCCGGCGACCGGGACGTGGCCCAGTTCCTGACCACCACGGTGGGGCCGGTGGTCGACTACGACGCCCGGCGGGGCACCGCGCTGGTCAGGACGCTTGAGGCGTACTTCGGGGTGGGCGGCAGCCTGGCCCGGGCGGCCGAGCAACTGCATGTGCACGTCAACACCGTGACGCAGCGGCTGGAGCGGGTCGGGCAGTTGCTCGGCGCCGACTGGCAGAAGCCGGAGCGGGCGCTGGAGGTGCAGCTCGCGCTGCGCCTGCACCGGCTGCGCACGCCGGCCCGCTAGCCAAGAGCCGGGCCGGGCCGGGCCGGCGGGTGGGGCGGGTCAGCGGGCGCGCAGGCCGTTCAGGACCGTGTCCACGAGCCGCTCGGGCAGGAGCCGCTCGTCCCACTCGGGGTGCCAGGGCAGCATCCGCTGGGTCAGTATCGGCGCGGTGAGCAGCGCCATGGCGAGGTCGATGTCGATGTCGGCGCGCAACTCGCCGCGCTCAACCGCGCGGCGCAGCACCTCGCGCATGGCCTGCCGGCGTGGCTCGATGATCGCCTCGTACGCCTGCCGGTGAGCGGAACTGCGGGCCACCTCGGGCACCAGGCAGGGCATGATCTTGCGGACCCGCGGGTCGGCGTGCTGGCCGACGGCGCCGACCAGCGCCACCAGGTCGTCGCGGACGGAGTGCCCGCCGGCGGGGGGCGGGACGCCCTTGAGTCGACGCAGGGCGTCCACCAGCAGCGCTTCCTTGCCCGACCAGCGGCGGTAGATGGTGGCCTTGCCGACGCCGGCGCGGGCGGCGATGGCCTCGATGGAGAGCGCCTCGATGGTGCTGCCCTCGGCGAGCAGGTCGAGGGTGGCCTCCACGATCGCCTCGTCCGCGCGGATGCTCCGCGGTCGCCCGGGCGACCGCGGAGCATCCGCTGTGGCACTCATGTCAGACATTGTCCACGAACCTACGCGGTCCCGGCCAATTCCTGCTTGGTGGCCGGAGCGGCGTCGGGTGCCTCGACCGGCCGGCCCGGTATCCAGCGCAGCACGATCACGACGCCGAGCGCGGCCACCACCGCGGAGATGCCGGCCGCCCAGTGCATGGCCGAGACGAAGGAGTCGTTGGCGGCGTCGATCAGCCGGGACGCGGCCGGGCCGAGGCGCTCGGCGACCGCGTACGCGCCGGAGACCGACTCCTGGGCCGCGTCGCGGACCGGTGCGGGCAGGGTGGAGACCGCCGGGGCGACCTGGTCGCGGTAGACCGCGGAGAGCACCGAACCGAGCACCGCCACGCCCAGCGCGCCGGCCACCTGGCGGACCGTGTTGCTGACCGCGGAGCCCACCCCGGCCTTCTCCCGGGGCAGCGCCGACATGATCGACTCGGTGGCCGGCGGCATGATGTTGGCCATCCCGGCGCCCTGGACGAAGCCCACCGCCGAGAAGATCCAGATCGGCGTGTCCGCGTCGATGAAGATGAACGCGGCGAGCGCCACGGTGGTGAGCAGCAGCCCGACCGTCGCGACCGCCCGGCCGCCCCAGCGGCGCACCATCGCGGCGCTGCGCGGCGCGAAGATGAGCTGGGCCGCCGCGAACGGCAGGAAGAGCAGGCCGGCCTCCAGCGGGCTGTAGCCGCGGACCAGTTGGAGGTAGAACGCGCCGAAGAACAGCACCCCGACCGCGGCGAAGAAGACCAGCCCGACCAGGGCCACCGGGGCGGCGAACTGGGGCACCCGGAACAGCCGCACGTCCAGCGACGGGTGGTCGCTGCGCAGCTCGTGCACGACGAACCAGCCGAGGACCGCGAGCCCGCCGAGGACCGCGACCCAGACCTGCGGTCGGCCGAAGCCGTGCTCGCCGCCGTCGATGATGCCGTAGGTGAGCGCGACCAGACCGACCACGGAGAGCAGCACGCCGAGCAGGTCCACCCGGCCGGGAGCGGGGTCGCGGGACTCGGGCACCAACACCGCGACCAGCACCGCGCCGACCGCCACCACCGGCACGTTGATCAGGAAGACCGAGCCCCACCAGTAGTGCTCCAGCAGGGCGCCGCCGAGCACCGGGCCGATGGCCACGGCGAGACCGACCGCGCCGGCCCAGATGCCGATGGCACGGGCGCGCTCGCGGGGGTCGAAGACGTTGGAGATGATCGAGAGCGTGACCGGCATGATGGCCGCGCCGCCGACACCCATCAGCGCCCGGGCGCCGATGAGCTGCGCCGGGCTCTGCGCGTACGCGGAGAGCAGCGAGGAGAGCCCGAACAGCACCAGCCCGAAGATCAGGAAGCGTTGGCGGCCGAGCCGGTCGCCGAGCACGCCGAAGGTGAACAGCAGGCCGGCGAAGACGAGCGTGTAGGAGTTGATCGACCACTCCAGCTCGCTCTGGGTGGCGCCGAGGCCGTGCACCGGGTCGGCGATGGTGCGCAGGGCGACGTTGAGGATGGTGTTGTCGAGGACGACCACGAGGAGGCTGACCACCAGCACCCCCAGGATCGCCCACCTCCTCGGGTGTCCGGTGTTGTCGTGCAGTTCCACTCGGGTTCTCCCCCCGGGCTCACCCGCGTCCAATACGATACGGGACAGACTCGTAATGAAGCCGAGCGTAGGTGAGCGAGTTTCGATACGGAACGGGTTCGTATCGAATGTGCGCCAGGTCACTCCGATGTGGATCGACAGACGGCGGTGGCCTCGGTGAGGGTCCGAAGGCGGCGCGGGGCGGCCGCGACGGGTGGGAACGGCTCGATCCAGCCCGGTCCGGCGGCGAGCACCCGCACCCCCGGCGCGTCCCGTCCCAGACGCACCAGCCGGTACGCCCGACCGGTCAGCGGGGTCTGCGACCAGACCACCACCACCCGCGGCCGGACCCGGGCCACCGCGCTGGCCAACGCCGACCACGGCAGGGCCGGGCCGAGGTGCAGGCAACCCAACCCCTGCTCGCGCAACGCCGCGGCGAGCGCGTGCAGGCCGAGGCAGTGTAGTTCCTGCTCGGCCCCGGCGAGGACGATGCCGCCGGCCGCCGACGCCGGGCCGGGTTGGCGCAGCAACACGTCCAGCCCCGACCGGATCCCCTCGGAGAAGGCGTGCTCGACGGCGACCTCGGCGGCGCCCCGTCCGGGCAACGCGGCGAGCATCGGCGCGCAGACCCGCTCCCACAGCGGTGCCACACCCCACCGGCCGGCCGACTCGACGATCAGCGCGGCGACCCGGTTGCCGTCCAGGTCCTCCGCGGCGAGCGTGAGGTGCTTACGCGCGTCCTCGACCGCCTCGGGCGGCATCGGCTCGGTCACCACCAGACGCACCTTCCGGGTAGACGGTCACTACCCGAGGGTTCGTCGGAACCCGAGGATCTGGATGCGCTCCGGCGGAACACGCCGCCGGACGCGCGGGATCAGGCCGGGACGCGCTCCGGCGGGGCGGACGCCGGGACGGCGGCGCGACGCCGGGACCACAGCCACACCGCAGCGAGCGCGAGGAGCACCAGCATGGCGCCGACGTAGGCGTCGGCCGCGAACGTCTTCGCCGTCCCGGTCATGTGCCCCGACTTCCAGATCAGACCACGCGGGATGATCTCGCCGGTGCGGGTGGGACCCGGCCAGAGCAGGAACGGCAGCACCACGGCCACCGCGACGACGCCGGCGAGCACCCGCGCCGCCCCACCGGTACGGCGCGCCACGTCGCCGGCCACCAGCGCCGCCGGCCCGACCCAGAGCCAGTAGTGCGACCAGCTCACCGGCGAGACGGCCAACATGGTGAAGCCCACCACCACCATCGCCATCGTCTCCTCGCCCCGCCGCTGCAGCGCGACGGCGAGCGCGAGGGCGACCACCGCGACGACAACCACGGAGATCAGCCACCAACCGCTGTTCAGCTCGTCGGTGCCCAGCAGCCGGGCGACCGTGCCCTGCACCGACTGGTTGCCGACGTAGCGCGGGCCCGAGGTGGCCAGCGGGCGGGAGGAGTCGAACGCCCGACCGGCGAGCCAGTAGTCGTACGAGCCGCCCGGCGCGACGATCGCGCCCAGTGCCGTGAGCCCGGCGAAGGTCGCCGCCGCCACGATCGCGGCCCGAATCCGGCGGGTCAGCAGCAGGTAGACCACGAACAGGCCGGGCAGCAGCTTGATCGCGGTGGCCGCGCCGATCCCGATGCCCTTGAACCGGCTCCGGTCGGACCGGGACAGGTCCGCCACCACCAGCAGCAGGATGAAGATGTTGATCTGGCCGAGGTCGAGGTTGCGTTGCAGCGGCTCGGTCCAGAGCAGCGCGGCGAGCACCGCGGCGGACAGGCCCAGCCGCCCCCGGGCGCCCTGGTGTCCGAGCATCCCGGTGGTGAGCCAGAGCGCGGCGAGCATCGCCAGCACGCCCGCCACGCTCCAGGCGTACAGGGCGACGCGCTCGTCGAGCAGGGTCAGCGGCGCCATCAACGGCAGCGTGACCGGCGGATAGGTGTAGGGCAGGTCCAACGCGGTGTAGCCGATCCGGTAGACCGGCTCACCGTCCAGGAAGGCCCGGGCCCCGCCGAGGTACATCGCGAAGTCGGCGCCGCGCAGCGGGTAGTGACGCAGGAAGGCGGCGTACGCGCCGAGGGATGCGACCAGCGCCACCAGGCCGGGCACGAGCAGCCAGTTCGGAAGGGTGATCCGGGGCGCCGCCGGCCGTTCGGGAGGGGTTTCGGCGACGAGCCCGCGAATGCGCTCGATGATCATAGTGGGAGGAATCCTAGCCCTGAGTCGCGACACAGGGAGGCCCGTCGCCGCCCAGGCGGATCAGTCCGGGAAGGTGACCACCCAGCGGGCGCCCTCGCCCCGGGCCAGCCGGTCCAGCGCCGCGGGCGCCTCCGCCAGCGAGACCGTGCCGCTGACCAGCGGCGTCAGGTCGAGGTCACCGGCGGCGAGCGCCGCCGCCAGCTCCGGCACCTCCCGGTCCGGGTCGGTCGAGCCGTAGACCGAGGAACGCAGCGTGCGCGCCGAGTGGAAGATTTCCGACGCGGAGAGGCTGAACACGTCGTCCCGCCCGCCCATGCCGACCACGGTGACCGCTCCCCCGCGGCGGGTCGCCCGCCAGGCCGCGCGGATGGTCGCGGACCCGCCGACGCACTCGAAGGCGTGGTCCACCCCGCGCCCGCCGGTGCGGCCCCGCACCTCCCGGCTGAGGTTGTCGTCGGAGCGCAGGAACTCGGTGGCGCCGGCCGCGAGCGCCAACTCGCGCTTGGAATCCACCACGTCGACGGCGATGATCGGCGTCGCACCGGCCCGCCGCGCGGCGGTGAGCACGGCCAGCCCGACCCCGCCCAGCCCGATCACCGCGACCGACTCGCCGGCGGCCACCCGGGCGGTGTTGCGGACCGCGCCGGTGCCGGTCAGCACCGCGCAGCCCAGCAGCGCCGCCGGGGCCGGCGGCAGGCCGGCCGGCACCGGCACGGCCGCCCGCTCCGGCACCACCACCTCCTCGGCGAGCGCGCCGAGCCCGAGCGTGACGTGTGTCGGTTCGCCGGCGGCGGTCTCCCCGCGCGCCACCGACGCGGCGCTGTTCGCCGCGCAGAGCCAGGGTTCGTCGTGCCGGCAGTGCCAGCAGTCGCGGCAGGCAGGCGCCCAGTTCAGCACCACCGGCGTACCGACGGTCAGCCGGGTGCCCGGGCCGGCCTCGGCCACCACGCCGGTGGCCTCGTGCCCCAACACCAGGGGGTACGCGGGCGCCAGCGTGCCGTTCACCATGGCCAGGTCGGAGTGGCAGAGGCCGGCGGCCCGGATCCGGATACGCAGCTCCCCCGGCCCGGGCGCGGGCAGGCGTACCTCCTCGACGGCCGGGACCTCGTCCCGGCCGCGCACCACGAGCGCCCTCACCGCCGGATCGTCCTTCGCGAGGCGGACTGGTGACGGGTCGACGTGGCGGGCGGCGCGGCGCGGTCCATGGCGTCCTTCGGGTGGGAACCAGCGGTCGGACGTGGCGAGGCTACCCCGGCCCGGTGACCGGTTGCCGCGGGGCGACGGTCGCCGCGTACTCGGCGACGAGGCCGTGCAGCAACGCCTCCAGGCCCAGCGTGAACGCGCCCTCGTCGACGCTGCGCTGGTGACCGGCGAGCCGGTGGGCCTGGTGCAGGTGCGGGTGCGCGGCGTAGAGCGACGGGTCCTCGACGAAGCCACGGGCGAACGAGCCGAGCGCCGAGCCGGCCACGAAGTAACGCAGCGCCGCGCCGACGTGGGTGGCCCGCGCGGGGGGCCACCCGGCCCGGACCAGCGCGCCGTACACCGCGTCGGCCATCGTGAGCGCGGCCGGCCGACGGCCGGGCCCCCGCGCCAGGTAGGGCACCACATGCGGGTGGGCGGCCAACGCGGCCCGGTAGGAGCGGGCCCAGTGGCGCAGCGCCTCGGGCCAGTCGTGCCGGCCGAACCCGCTGACGTCGACCGTCGCGGTGACACTGTCGGCCACCGCGTCGAGGATCTCCTCCTTGGTGGCGAAGTGGTTGTAGAGCGAGGGACCGCGTACGCCGAGCGCGGCGGCGAGCCGCCGGGTGGACAGCGCGTCCAACCCGTCGGCGTCGATCAGCGCGAGCGCGGCCTCGACGATCCGGCCTCGGGTGAGCAGGGCCTGTCTGGGTCGTGGCACGCCGTCATCATCCTCCCTTCCGCCGCAAAACTTCCAGCGCTAGTTTGAGACCGACGCCGACCGAGGGGGACACCGTGGACTTCGCACTGTCCGACGAGGAACGCGCGGTACGGGACACCGTGCGCGCGTTCGTCAGCCGCGAGGTGATGCCGCTGGAGGCGGAGGTGCTGCGCCGCGAGCGGGCCCACCGGCCCGGCCTGGACCGCTCCGAGCTGCGCGAACTCCAGCTCAGGGCGAAGCGGTTCGGCTTCTGGGGCCTGGCCACCCCCGAGGAGTACGGCGGGATGGCCCTGCCCGCGGTCATGCAGTCGTTGATCTGGACCGAACTGGGCCGCAGCTTCGTGCCGTTCCGCTTCGGCGGCGAGGCCGACAACATCCTGTTCCACGCCACCGAGGAGCAGAAGCGCGAGTTCCTGCTCCCCACCATCGCCGGGGAGCGGATCTCCTGCTTCGCCATCACCGAGCCGGGCGCCGGCTCCGACGCCGCGAACATCAGGCTGCGCGCCCGGCGCGACGGCGACGACTGGGTCCTCGACGGCGAGAAGACGTTCATCACCAACGGCAACGACGCCGACTTCGCCATCGTGGTCGCGGTGACCGACCCGGAGAAGGGCGCCCGTCGCGGCGGCGCCACCGCGTTCCTGGTCGACCGCGCCATGGGCTGGCGGTCGGAGTTCATCCAGACCATGGGCGAGGGCGGCCCCGCGGCGTTGGTCTTCGACGGCGTACGGGTGCCGCACCGCAACATCCTCGGCGAGATCGGCCAGGGCTTCGCGCTGGGCATGGAGTGGATCGGCAAGGGCCGCTACACCATCCCCTCGCACGCGGTCGGCATCGCCGAGCGGGCCCTGCAGATGGCGATCGACCACGCGAACGCCCGGGAGACGTTCGGCGCGCCGATCGCCACCAACCAGGCCATCCAGTGGATGATCGCCGACTCGGAGACCGAGTTGGAGGCCGCCCGCTGGCTGATCCTGCGCTCCGCCTGGACCGTCGATGCGGGCCTCGACCCCCGGCACGCCTCCTCGATGGGCAAGCTCTACGGCGCCGGCATGGTCAACCGGGTGGTGGACCGGGTGCTCCAGATCCACGGCGGCATGGGCTACACCCGCGAACTGCCGATCGAGCGCTGGTACCGGCAGGTCCGGCTCTACCGGATCTTCGAGGGCACCGACGAGATGCAGCGGTTGATCATCTCCCGGGACCTGCTGCGCGGGTACACGAAGATCGGCGGCCACCTGGCCTGACCGGTCAGTCGGTCAGCGCCTCGACCGCCCGGTCCACGTCCTCCTGCGTGGTGTAGAGGTGGAACGACGCCCGCACCCGCCCGGCCCGGACCGCCGCCCGCACCCCGGCGCGGGCCAGCCGCTCCTGCGCGTCCGGCACGTCCACGGAGACGATCGCGCTGTCGCCGGGCGGGCGGCCCAACCCGGCGAGGAACCGGTTGGCCAACGCCACGTCGTGGTCGCGCACCGCCACCGGGTCGAGTTCGGCGAGCAGCTCCAGCACCGGGGCCGCGCCGGCGTAGCAGAGCCAGGACGGGGAGATGTCGAACCGGCGGGCGTCGTCGGCCAGCCGCAGCGGCAGGCCGTAGAACGAGGCGCTCGGGTCGCGGCCGGCGTACCAACCGGCGGCGTCGGCACGCATCCGCTCGCGCAGCGCCGGCGCCAGGTAGGCGAAGGCCGCACCACGCGGCGCCATCAACCACTTGTACGCCCCCACCAGCACCGCGTCCGCCCGGTCCGCGGCGAACGGCAGCCACCCGCAGGCCTGGGTGGCGTCGACCACCACGAGCGCGCCGTGCGCCCGGGCCGCCGCGACGATCTCGTCGTACGGGGCGACCGTGCCGTCGGCGGACTGCACCAGGCTGAACGCCACCAGGTCGGTGTCGGCGTCGATGGCGTCGACCAGGCCGTCGAGCGGGACGGTGCGCACCCGCACGCCGCGCTCCTCCTGCACCAACCAGGGGAACAGGATCGAGGTGAACTCGACCTCGGGCACCACCACCGTGGCCCCCGGCGGCAGCGCCGCCGCGATCGGCGCCGCCAACTGGGAGACGGCCGCGCCGATGCTCACGTCGGCCGCGTCCACGCCGACCAGCCGGGCGAACGCGGCCCGGGAGCGCCCGACCGACTCGTCCCACACCTCGAACGACACCCGGCCGCTCCGCCACTCGGTGAGCACCTGCTGCACCGCCGTCCACACCGGATCGGGCGGCAACCCGTAGGTCGCCGTGTTCAACCAGCCCGGCTCCGGTTGCCACAACTTCTGTGCCTGCTCCAGCTCCATGCCGTCGACGCTAGCCACCGCCCTCGCTCGCCGGACACCGCCAATCCCGGCCCGGTGGCTCCGCCCCTTCGCGACGTCCGCGCCGAGGTCCGCCGCCAGGTCGGCGAAGTGGCGGCATCCGACCGCCCGGGACACCACCACGTCGGCGAGCTGAAGTTGGTCAGCGGATGTTGCCGGTGTGCCCGAGCGAGTAGCGGCCGGGCTGCGGCCAGACGGTCAGGCCGTGCGGTCCCCGGCCGACCGGTATCCGGGCCAGCAGCTTGCCGTTCTCCGTACTCAACACGTACACCTCGTCGTGGAAGCGCCCGGAGAGCCAGAGGCGCTTGCCGTCCGACGAGAGGCCGCCCATGTCGGGGCTGCCACCACCGGGAATCCGCCAGGTCGCGGTGGGTGTCAAGCTCGCCAGGTCGAGTACGGTCACGCTGCCCTCGTCGCGGTTGGTGACGTAGGCGAGCCGGGCATCACGGCTGAAGTAGATGCCGTGCGCGCCCCGGCCGGTGCGGACGAAGCCGGTCTGTCGGGTCGCCGCACCGTCGAAGACGTACACGCCGTTGGCGCGCATGTCCGCCACGAGGAAGTGCCGCCCGTCCGGCGTGAGCCGGGTGTCCTGGGGCATGCCGTCACTCGCCTCGGTGAGCCGGAACTCGCGCACCTTGCGGAACGTGGTGGTGTCGAGCACCAGCATCCGGTTGGCGAACTCACAACTGAACAGCATGGTCCTGCCGTCGGCCGAGTAGTCCANCCCATGTCGTAGACATCCAACCGCTGGTACGCCTCGGCCACCACGATCGCCCGTTTGCCGTCCGGGGTGAAGTACAGGTTGTAGACGTCTTCGAGCTTCCTGAACCGCCCCGGCTCACCGGTGCGCGCGTCGATCGGCACCAGGCCGCCGTTGGGGATCTGACTGGAAGCCACGTAGAGCGTGCGCAGGTCGTAGGAGGGCACGACGTGCTGGGGCTCCGGGCCGCCCGGGAACTTCCGTACCACCTGGTAGGTCGCGGGGTCGATCACCCAGACGTCGTTGCTCTTGGTGTTCGGCACGTAGACCAGGGGTCGGTCGTCGCGTACGCGCGGGACCAGCTTGTCCGGACCGGCGGCGGCGTACACGTTGCCGGGCGTCGGGTACGCCGGCATACCGGCCACCAGCGGACCGAACGTACCGGCGGAGCCACCCGCGGACGGGCCGGTCAGGGCCTCTTGGCTGGACGGCCGGTCCGTGCATGCCGTCAGCCCCGCCGACAGGAGCAGGGCCGCCGAAAGCGCCAGGAGCGACCGAGGCGTCATCTCCTGAGCTTAAAGGACAAATTTGAACGTATCCGGCACTTTCTGGTCCGTCGCCGGTAGCCCGGGCTCAACCGGGCGCGGGTAGGTCCGCCAGCACCGTCGCCATCTCCGCCCGCACCCGGGACAGCGGCCAGCCAGCCAGTTCAGGCAGGCCATACCGTTCCCGCAGCCGCCGCACCGCCGCCAGGCCGACCAGATAGCCGCAGCGTCGGGGCAGGTCTCCGCGCAGTGGCGAGTCCCGGGTGAGGAAGTACGCGGCGTGATGGTCCGGGTCGGTGGCGTCGAGGTCGGCCCGGACCCGGTCGAGGATGTCCGGCCAGCGGCGACGGCACTCGTCGAGCCACGGCCGGTGGCCGAGCCGACCGAACCAAAGGTACGCCTCGTCGGGCCGGCCGCTGTCGAGTTCGGCCGTTACCTGGGTGGCCAGCCCTTCGACGAACAGGTTCTTCGCCACCCCGTGCTCCGGCCAGTCACGGATACCGGCCCGGCGGTCGTGCACCACATGGGCGGCCTCGTGCCGCACGAGGAGCCGGACGTCCTCCGGTGGGTCGAGCCGTTCCACGGCGAGGAAGAGCGCGTACCGGCCGCCCAGGTCGTCGGCCCAGCCGTTGGCCCGGTGCAGCCCGACCAGCACCACGCACTCCACCGGGCCGCCGTCGCCGGACCAGCCGAGCGCCCGGGCCGCCGCCGCGACGCCGTCGGGCAGCAGTCCGCGTACCGTCTCGGCGCGGGCCGTCAGGTCGGCCGCCCGGTCGTGGAGACGGTCGACGGCGGCCCGCACCTCCGCCGGGGCGGGCGGGCCGCCGTCGCGGTCCACCACGCGGGCGACGTCCGGATGCCGGTCGAGGTAGCGGGACCGCCACAGCACCGGCCACCGGTCGGCCGGGACCGCGCGACACTCACGCACGACGGCGACGAAGTCGGGTACGAGGTCACGGACGCGCAGCAGGTCGGCGGGGGGCATGTGCCCGATGCTGCCCGATCACCGCCCGCCCCGCACGGTCAGCTCACGTTGGCCGGGCCCAGGACGCTCTTCAGGTCGCCCATCAGCGCGGTGGTCGCGGCGACCCGGAACGGGCCGAGACGCAGCGTGGTGGTCTTGCCGCCGTTGAGCAGCTTGACGTGCACCTCGGTGTCGCCGGGGTGCAGCACCAGGGTTTCCTTGAGCCGTTCGACCAGCGGCGGGGTGCAGCGGTGCACCGGGATGGTCAACGTGACCGGCTTGTTGGCCGGGTTGCTGGTGACGTCCGGCATGGACATGTCCATCGCCATGATGCGCGGGGTGTCGTCGCGCCGGTCCACCCGGCCCTTGACCACCACGATCGCGTCCTCCGCGATGTACTGCCCGATCACCTCGTACGTGTTCGGGAAGAACAGCGCCTCGACGCCACCGGCCAGGTCTTCCAGCGTGGCCGAGGCCCAGGCCCGGCCCTGCTTGGTGACCCGGCGCTGCACGCCGGAGAGGATGCCGGCCAGCGTGACCACCGCGCCGTCGGGCACGGTGCCCTCCTCGGAGAGGGCGGCGATGGTGGTGTCGGCCGCCGCGCCGAGCACATGCTCCAGACCGAACAGCGGGTGGTCGGAGACGTAGAGGCCGAGCATCTCGCGTTCGAACGCCAGCTTGTCGCGCTTCTCCCACTCGCTGTCCCCGATGACCGGCATGACGGTGGTGCTGCCGGTGTCCGCGTCGCCGAAGCCGGCGCCGAAGAGGTCGTACTGGCCGACCGCCTCCTTGCGCTTGACGTCGGCGTACGCGTCGATGGCGTCGGCGTGCACGGCCAGCAGACCCTTGCGCGGGTGCTCCAGCGAGTCGAACGCGCCGGCCTTGATCAGTGATTCGATGGTCTTCTTGTTGCAGACCACCGCGTCCACCTTGGACAGGAAGTCGTAGAAGTCGGCGTACTCGCCCTTCTCCTCACGGCAGCGCATGATCGAGGCGACCACGTTCGCGCCGACGTTGCGCACCGCGCCGAGACCGAAGCGGATCTCCTTGCCGACCGGGGTGAACGGGCCGGCGGAGGTGTTCACGTCCGGCGGGAGCACCTGGATCCGCATCCGGCGGCACTCGGACAGGTAGAGCGCCATCTTGTCCTTGTCGTCGCCGACGGAGGTGAGCAGCGCCGCCATGTATTCCGCCGGGTAGTGCGCCTTCAGGTAGGCGGTCCAGTAGGAGACCAGGCCGTACGCGGCGGAGTGCGCCTTGTTGAACGCGTAGCCGGCGAACGGCACCAGGACGTCCCACACCGCCTGGATGGCGTCGTCGGGATAACCGTTGGCGCGGCAGCCGTCCCGGAACGGGACGAACTCCTTGTCCAGGATCTCCTTCTTCTTCTTGCCCATCGCGCGGCGCAGCAGGTCGGCCTGGCCGAGCGTGTAGCCGGCGAGGATCTGCGCGGCGCGCTGCACCTGCTCCTGGTAGACGATCAGCCCGTGGGTGGGGGCGAGGATCTCGCGCAGCGGCTCCTCCAGCGCCGGATGGATCGGGGTGATCTCCTGGAGGCCGTTCTTGCGCAGCGCGTAGTTGGTGTGCGAGTCGACACCCATCGGGCCGGGCCGGTAGAGCGCCAGCACGGCGGAGATGTCCTCGAAGTTGTCCGGCTTCATCATCCGCAGCAGTGAGCGCATCGGCCCGCCGTCGAGCTGGAACACGCCGAGCGTGTCGCCTCGGGCGAGCAGTTCGTAGGCGGCCTTGTCGTCCAGCGGCAGGCCGAGCAGGTCCAGCTCCTTGCCGTGGTTGAGCCCGATGTTCTTCACCGCGTCGTCGATGATGGTCAGGTTGCGCAGGCCGAGGAAGTCCATCTTCAGCAGCCCGAGCGACTCGCAGGTCGGGTAGTCGAACTGCGTGATGATCACGCCGTCGGCGTCACGCCGCATCAGCGGGATGTGGTCGATGATCGGCTCGGCGGACATGATGACGCCGGCCGCGTGCACGCCGCTCTGCCGGATCAGCCCCTCGATGCCCTTCGCGGTCTCGATGACCTTCTTGACGTCCGGGTCGGTCTCGTAGAGCCCTCGGATCTCGCCGGCCTCGGCGTAGCGCGGGTGCTTCGGGTCGAAGATGCCGGAGAGCGGGATGTCCTTGCCCATCACGGCCGGCGGCATGGCCTTGGTGATCCGGTCGCCGACCGCGTACGGGTAGCCGAGCACCCGGGCCGAGTCCTTGATCGCGGCCTTCGCCTTGATCGTGCCGAACGTGGCGATCTGCGCGACCTTGTCCTCGCCCCACTTGTCGGTCACGTACTTGATCACCTCGCCGCGCCGACGCTCGTCGAAGTCGATGTCGACATCCGGCATGGAGACGCGCTCGGGGTTGAGGAACCGCTCGAAGATCAGGCCGTGCGGGATCGGGTCCAGGTCGGTGATGCCCAACGCGTACGCGACGAGCGAGCCGGCCGCCGAACCACGACCCGGGCCGACCGCGATGCCCTGGCTCTTCGCCCACTGGATGAAGTCGGCGACCACGAGGAAGTAGGACGGGAAGCCCATCTGGATGATGACGCCCAGCTCGTACTCGGCCTGGACGACGTGGCCCTCCGGGATGCCGTTCGGGAAGCGGCGCTTGAGCCCGACGAACGTCTCCTTGCGGAACCACGACTCCTCGGTCTCGCCCTCGGGGATCGGGAACCGCGGCATCAGGTTGTGGAACGTGAACATCCCGGCCGGGTCGACCTTCTCCGCCACCAGCAGCGTGTTGCGGCAACCCTGCTGCCACAGCTCGGAGGAGTCGACCGCGCGCATCTGGTCGGCGGACTTGACGAAGTAGCCGCCACCCTCGAAGCGGAACCGGTTCGGGTCGGCGACGTTGCTGCCGGTCTGCACGCAGAGCAGGACGTCGTGCGCCTCGGCCTGCGCCTCGTGGGTGTAGTGCGAGTCGTTGGTGACCACCGGCGGGATGTCGAGCTTGCGGGCGATCTCGGTGAGCCCGTCGCGGACCCGGCGCTCGATGTCGAGGCCGTGGTCCATGATCTCCAGGAAGTAGTTGTCCTTGCCGAAGATGTCCTGGTACGCGGCGGCGACCTTGAGCGCCTCGTCGAACTGGCCGAGCCGCAGCCGGGTCTGCACCGCGCCGGAGGGGCAGCCGGTGGTGGCCATGATGCCCTCGGCGTGCTCGGCGATCAGCTCCATGTCCATCCGGGGCCACTTGACGTAGTGGCCCTCCATCGAGGCGCGGGAGTTGAGCCGGAACATGTTGTGCAGGCCGGTGCGGTTCGCCGCCCACATGGTCATGTGGGTGATGGCGCCGTTGCCGGAGACGTCGTCGCTCTTCTGCTCGGGGCGGCCCCACTTGACCCGNTGACCCCGGCGGCCATGGCCTGCTTGTAGAAGTCGTTCGCGCCGTGCATGTTGCCGTGGTCGGTGATCGCCACCGCCGGCATCCCGAGCCGGGCCGCCTCGGCGAAGAGGTCCTTGAGCCGGGCCGCACCGTCGAGCATCGAGTACTCGGTGTGTACGTGCAGATGCGCGAACGAATCGCCCATGCGTGGCGTCCCCCCGGGTCGTGGTCATGGTCGGCCCGCCCACCCTAGCGCCGCCCGAACGGCGACCTCCAGCAGCCGCGCGGGACGGACCTCCGTGGTGATGTGGATCTCCGCAGGCAATGCCACGCATTGTTGTCGGCCGACGCGATGTCATGCCTCATTGCGATACTGTGTGGCGCACAGTATCGTGTGTCGCATGGTTAGCGACGAGGTTCTTCGGACCCATCTCCAGGAGCTGCGACGCGGCACCGTCGTGGTGGCCAGCCTGGTCGCCCTGCGCCGCCCCGACTACGGCTACGCCCTGCTGCAACGGTTGGCCGCGCACGGCTTCGCGGTCGACGCCAACACGCTCTACCCGCTGCTGCGCCGGCTTGAGGAACAGGGCCTGCTCACCAGCGAGTGGAACACCGAGGAGAGCCGGCCGCGCAAGTTCTACCGCGTCAGTGCCGACGGCGAGGCCGTGCTGGGCCGCCTGCTCGACGACCTGACCGCGGTGCAGACCTCCGTCACCCAGCTGATCGAAGGAGTGGGGCGATGACCTCCCTGACCGACCGCTACGTCGCGGCCACCCTGCGGGCCGTGCCCGCGTCGCGCCGCACCGAACTCGCCGAGGAGCTGCGGGCCTCGATCGCCGACATGATCGACGATCGGACCACCGGCGGACAGGACCACGCCGCCGCCGAACGCGAGGTGCTCACCGAGATGGGCAACCCCGAGCAGCTCGCCGCCCGCTACAGCGACCGCACGCTGCACCTCATCGGCCCGCGCTACTTCCTGCTCTGGTGGCGGGTGCTGCGACCGCTGCTCACCTACGTGCCGGCGGCCGTGGGCGTGATCGCCGGCCTCGTCAAGGCCACGGCCGGCGACGCGCCGGGCGCGGCCATCGGCACGGCGGTCGTGGTCGCGATGCAGACCGCGGTGCAGATCGCGTTCTGGTTGACGCTCTGCTTCGCGTTGCTGGAGCGCAGCCAGACGCCGCTGGGACTGCCCGAGTGGACCGTCGACCGGCTTCCCGAGGACACCCACGATCGGCAGATCAGCCAGCCGGACAGCGTGGCCTCCGTCGTCTTCCTGCTCGGCACGATCGGGGTCCTCGTCGGCCAGCACTTCCAGCACTGGACCAACGACGACGGCTCCCGGCTGCCGGTGCTCGACCCGGCCCTGTGGAGCTTCTGGCTCCCGGCCTTGATCGTGGTGCTGGCCGCCACCATCGGGCTGGAGATCGCGAAGTACCGGGCCGGGCGGTGGACCTGGCCGCTGGTGGCGGTCAACGCGCTGCTCAACCTGGCGTTCGCGGCGCCGGTGGTCTGGCTGCTGCTCACCGACCGGCTGCTCAACCCGGAGCTGATCGAGCGGTTCGCCTGGCTGCGCGAGGGCGGGGCGGACGACGTGACCCGCATCGCCGCCGTGGTCACCGTCGTCATCGCGGCGTGGGACGTGATCGACAGCGCGGTCAAGGCCCGCCGCGCCACCCACTGAGACCGCGCCCGGCCCGGCCCTCGCCACGTACGGGCCGGGCCGGGCG
This sequence comes from Micromonospora sp. NBS 11-29, assembly GCF_002140155.1. GTDB lineage: Bacteria > Actinomycetota > Actinomycetes > Mycobacteriales > Micromonosporaceae > Micromonospora. The sequence goes on along the minus strand of NZ_NAPR01000007.1, from coordinate 481,711 downwards.
CCACGTCGGCTGCCCGACTCGCCGGGGTCGTTGCGGCGACGACGGGCATAAGCTGGGTTCCCGGCCCTCGGCGAGCACTGGACGAACTGATGCCCCTCCCGGACGGCACCGACGAGCTGGCCCGGTCGGCGGCCCGCGGCGACCGGAAGGCACTCGACGCGCTGCTGGTCGCCGTGCGGCCCGAGGTGTTGCGACAGTGCGCCCGCCTGCTGCCCCACCAGCAGGACGCCGAGGAAGCCTGCCAGGACGCGCTGCTCGCGCTCGCCCGCGGCATCACCCAGTTCGAGGGGCGCTCGTCGTTCCACACCTGGCTCTACCGGATCACCGCCAATCGGGCCCGTTCCACCTACCGGACACTGCGGCGCCGGTGGCAATGGGAGGCCGGTGGCGTGCCACTGCCCGATCCGCCCGATCCCCGGCGAACCAGCGTGGTGGCCGGCACCCGGCTCGACCTGCTCGACGCCCTCGACGCGGTCCCACCGAATCTCGCCGAGGCGGTCACGCTACGGGACGTGCTGGGGATGAGTCACCGTGAGATCGCCGGCCTGCTCGACGTGCCGGAGGGGACGGTCAAGTCCCGGATTCACGAGGGCCGCCGGCAACTCCGACAGCGGATGTCCGATGAATGAGCGACCCGTCCCGGGCCGTCGGCGCGGTGCCGTAGCCATGCTCGTCCTCCTCCTGGGTGCCCCGGCCTGCGCCGACCAACCGGTCTCGCCGCTGCCCGTACGGCCGCCGGCGGCCAGCACGGTCGCCGCAGCTCCCCCGCCCGCCTCCACCTCGCCCGCCGCACCACCGTCGCGGACCACGCGGACACCGGCACGTCCCGAGTCGAGCGCGCCGACCCGGACCCGGTCGACCCGACCCACCTCGCCAGCCGGCACCACGGCGCCCACCGCGTGTCTCGGCGCGGTCCGTTACGACCTGAACCTCGCGGAAACGGAGCTGGCACTGGTGAGGTCGCTCTGTTTCGCCACCGGCGGGGTGCTGCGCATCCAGGGGATCGGGCCGGGCCAGGTCGAGGTGGACCAGGAGCACCTGGTCTCGCGCAGCTACGAGGCCGGCGTAGTGGACATCCGGTTCGTGCGCGCCGGCACCGTCGTGGTCAGCATTCCCCAGGACGGTCGGACGTACCCCGTCACGGTGGTGGTGGTCTGACCGGACAAGCTAACGGGTCCGTACCCCGGCGAGCACCGCGTCGACGAAGTCACCACCCCGGTCCGGTGGCGGGGTGAGCTGCACGTAGAGCAGGCCGGTCGCACCCCCGGCCAGCCCGGCGGCCTCCACGATCAGCGGCCGACCGGTGGGGCAGGCGTATGTGGCGACCGTCCACTCGACACTCCCCTGCCAGGTCCGCCGCAGCGGCGCCGCGACGCAGTCGGCGTGCGGCCGTTCGGCGAGGAAGCCCGCGGGACCGGTGCGGCGGGCCGTCGCGGCGGAGAGGCCCACGAAGGCGCCGGGCAGACTCGGATCGACCGCCCAGGACCGAGGATCCGGGGACATCACCAACGCCGGTTCCAGGCGCCCGTCGTCGCCGTACTGCCCGGCCCAACCGGTACCCTCGGCCCGCCACCCGGGCGGCAGGACCACGGTCAGCGGCCCGCTGCGACCGGTGACACCGGCCGGGCCACGGCGGGCCGTGTCACCCGCNCCGGCGGGGTCGCCGTGGAACGCTGCCGGCCGGGCCCTCGACCGCGCCGGCCGCCGCGCCCCGCAACGCCTCCCGGAACGCGGCCGCATCCGGATAGCGGTCGGCCGGACGGACGGCGCTGGCCGTCCGGAGCACCGCGGCTACCCCCGCTGGCACCCCGGCCCGCAGCCGCGCCCCGTCGACCGGCCGGTCGTCGGCGGCACCGCCCGACGTCGCGCCCTCGCCGAGCAGCCGCAGCCCGAGGCGACCCAGACCGAACACGTCGGCACGGGTGTCGACGACCGCGAGCGGATCGTCCTGTTCCGGCGCCATGTATCCGGGCGTACCCGCCCGGGCGGTCAGCCCGGAGGCGGAGGCGAGCGCCTTGGCCAGCCCCAGGTCGGCGATGAGCACCCGCTCGCCGCCCGGCCCCGAGTGGAAAAGGACGTTGCTCGGGGTCAGGTCGCGGTGCACCACCCGGTGCCGGTGCAGCACCGCCACCCCCGCCGCGATCTCGTCGAGCACGCTCAGAGCTTCGATCACCGGCACCTGGCCGCGCGCCAGGCGGTCCCGGAGGCTACCGCCGTCCGCCCAGGCCAGCACGGCGTACGGGCGGCCGTCGGGAAGCTCACCCACGGCGTGCACCCGGACCAGCCGGTCGTGCTCCAGCCGTCGCAGCAGTCGCGCCTCGTCGAGGAACCGTTCTCGTACCCGCAGGTCGTGGCTCCAGTTGTCGGCCAGCACCTTGATCGCCACCCGGTCCTCGAGCACCGGGTCGTACGCCAGCCAGACCGTGGCGAAGGACCCCGTCCCAAGCAGCCGCTCCACCCGGTACGCCCCGATCCGCATCGGTATGGCCATCGCTCACCTCCGGGCCGCCATCGGCGTGCACCGCGCCTTCGACGGTAGCGGGGACACCCAATCGACCGCCTGCCGAACGGAACCGGGTCGGCCGGAGACCAATGAGACAGGGAACCTGACAAAGGAGAACGTCATGAACCGTCTCGCGTCCACCGTCCTCGCCGGGGTGCTGGCCGTCGCCCCGCTGGCCGCGGCCGCCGGGCCGGCCGCGGCCGCCGTCCCGGCCTCCGGGGCGGCCGGCGACACCGCGCCGGGGCTTCGTCCGCTCACCGAGGTGCTCGGCGTCGGCGGCGCCGGCCCGTATCGCATCGGCGCCCGGCTGGACCGGCTCGCCGCCGCCGGGCTGATCGACTGGACGGCACCCGGTCGCGCCGGGGTGGAGCATGCCGGCGCGACCGGAGCCTGGGCCGGCGTGATCCTGCTGGCCTTCCGCGACGGGCGACTGGTGTCGGTGGGGACGGCCACCGTCCCGCCGCGCTCCCCGGCCGGCGCGGCGGTCGGGATGTCCTTCGCCGAACTGGCGGCCATCTACGGGCCGCGCGGCAGGTTCATCCGCAACGACGCGGGAGACGCCACGGCGTACCTGGTGCGGTTCGGATCCCGGGTGGAGCTGTTCACCGGCCATCCGATCCGGCCCGGGGTCGGCTACTACGAGGCCGGTCTGGCGTCCTTCGTCGAGGTCGGCTTCCGCCGGGGCTGCTCCTGCTGATCGAGGCCATCAGGCGATGCCGCGCCGTACCCCCGTCGGACGAGTCGTCCGGCACAGTGTCGCCCGGCCCACCTCGTGCCGCCCTTCCCGGTGGGTCGGGGTGGGCCGGATGGCATGGTCGTACCGTGAGCACCGCACCCACCACCGGCTGGCGACGACCGGCTCCCACGGCCGAGCAGCTCCGCGCGGACCTGTGGATCGGCCTCGCCGTCACCGTGCTGGCCCTGTTCGAACTGACCCTGGCGCGCAGCACCGGGGCGTTCGTGCTCGGGCCGCCGCCGAGCCTGGCCGAACAGCTCTGGTGGACCGTCGCGACGACCGCGCCGCTGGCCGTACGGCGACGCTGGCCGGCGGCCGTCGCGGTGGTCGTCTCGATCGCCTTCGTCGCGGGCCAGGCCCGGGCGGTGCCGCTGTCCCAGCTCCCGTCCGGGGCGCTCTTCGCCGCCCTCTACACGCTGGGCGCGTGGGGCACCGACCGGCGGGTGGCGGGGCGGCTCCGGATGGGCATCATCGCCACGATGTTCGGCTGGCTGGGGTTGTCGCTCGCGCTGCGGGCGGAGCAGCTCTCCGCGGAGGCGTTCGCCGGGGCGGCCGGGCCGGTGCCGCCGGTGCTCGCCGCCGTGATCAACGGGGTGCTGTACAACGTCCTGTTCTTCGTCTTCGCCTACTATTCCGGGCAGACCGCGTGGGTGGCCGCGCGTCGCCGACACGAGCTGCGGGAGCAGGCCGAGGAGTTGCGCCGGTCGCAGGCGCAGGCGCGGGAGCGCGCGGTGATCGCCGAACGGGTGCGGATCGCCCGTGAGCTGCACGACGTGGTCGCCCACCACGTCTCGGTGATGGGCGTGCAGGCCGCCGCCGCCCGGCGGGTCCTCGACCGCGACCCGGACAAGGCGCGGACCGCCCTGACCGCGATCGAGGAGACCGCCCGCACCTCGGTGGACGAGCTGCGCCGGATGCTCGGCGTGCTCCGCGACCCGCACGTCGGGTCCGGACCGGACGACACCCCCGCCGACACCGCCGGCCTGGACCAGGTCGCCGCGCTGGTCGACCGGGCCCGGGAGGCCGGCCTGCGGGTCGAACTCGGGGTGTACGGCGAGCCGGCGGCGCTGCCGCGTTCGGTGTCGCAGGCGGCGTACCGGATCGTGCAGGAGGCGGTGACGAACGTGGTCAAGCACGCGTCCGCCGCCTCGCTCGACGTGCGGATCCGCTACCTGGCCCGGGACCTGGAGGTGGATGTGACCGACGACGGACGCGGCGGCGCACCCGGGCCGGGCGGGCTCGGCCTGATCGGCATGCGCGAGCGGGTCACCGCCCACGGCGGCGAACTGGAGGCGGGACCGCGCGCCGGCGGCGGGTTCCGGGTCCGGGCGCGCATTCCGCTGGGTGTCGAGGCCGTCGGGCGGGCGGCGTGACCGCCCCGGCGCCGGACCGGCCGGTGCGGGTCCTGCTCGTCGACGACCAGCACCTGGTCCGTAGCGGCTTCCGGGTCATCCTCGAGGTGGAGGACGACATCGAGGTGGTGGGTGAGGCCGCCGACGGGGAACGCGCGGTCGCGATGGCGTACGCGCTGCGGCCCGACGTGGTGCTGATGGACGTGGAGATGCCGGTGCTCGACGGGTTGGCGGCGACCCGCCGGATCACCGAGGGCGACCCGGTCGGTCCCGCGGTGCTGATCCTCACCACCTTCGACCGGGACGACTACCTGTTCGCGGCGCTGCGCGCCGGGGCGAGCGGCTTCCTGCTGAAGAACGGCACGCCGGAGGATCTCGTCGAGGCGGTGCGGGTGGTGGCGCGCGGCGAGGGGCTGATCGCGCCGGCGCTCACCCGCCGGGTGATCTCGACCTTCGCCCGGCCCGGGGCGGTGCCGCCCGACCCCCGGCACGACGCCGCGGTGTCGGAGCTGACCCCGCGGGAACGTGAGGTGCTGGAGCTGATCGCGCGGGGGGCCAGCAACGCGGAGATCGCGGGCGTCCTGCACCTCGGCGAGGCGACCGTGAAGACCCACGTCAGTCGCGTCCTGGCCAAGCTCGGGCTGCGCGACCGGGTGCAGGCGGTGGTCTTCGCCTACGAGCACGGGGTGGTCCGTCCCGGCGGGTGAGGTCCCCCGCCCGGCGGACCGGATGATCAACCCCTGGTGGGACGCCGTCGCGCCCTCGCGGCCGTAGCGTCGCCGGTATGACCAGCGTGCTCCGCCTGGATGGCGTCGACCGCAGCTTCGGCGGCCGCCAGGTGCTCTCCGACGTCTCCTTCGACGTGACCGCCGGCCGGCTGACCGGGTTCGTCGGCGGCAACGGCGCCGGCAAGACCACCACCATGCGGATCATCCTCGGCGTGCTCGCTCCCGACGCCGGGCAGGTGCGGTGGCAGGGACACCAGCTCACCCGGGACGCCCGGCGCCGGTTCGGCTACATGCCGGAGGAACGCGGCCTCTATCCGAAGATGACCACCCGCGAGCAGGTGGTGCACCTCGGCCGCCTGCACGGGCTGGACGCCGCCGCGGCCCGCCGTCGCACCGACGCGCTGCTGGACCGGATCGGTCTCGGCGAGCGCGGCGACGACCTGCTGGAGACGTTGTCGCTGGGTAACCAGCAGCGCGCGCAGATCGCCGCCGCGCTGGTGCACGACCCGGAGGTGCTGATCCTGGACGAGCCCTTCTCCGGGCTCGACCCGCTGGCCGTCGACACGGTGGTCGGCGTGCTGCGGGAACGGGCCGCCGCCGGTGCGCCGGTGCTCTTCTCCAGCCACCAGCTCGACGTGGTGGAGCGGCTCTGCGACGACCTGGTGATCATCGCGGGCGGCACGATCCGGGCCGCCGGCGCGCGGGCCGAGCTGCGCGCCGCGTACACCCGGCCCCGGTTCGAGCTGGTGGTCGACGGCGACGCGGGTTGGCTGCGGGACCAGGCCGGCGTGGAGCTGGTCGACCTCGACGGCCCGCGCGCCGTGTTCGACCTCGACCCGGCGGTCGACGACCAGTCGGTGCTGCGCGCGGCGCTGACCCGCGGCCCGGTGCGGGCGTTCGGCCCGGTCACCCCGTCCCTCGCCGAGATCTTCCGAGAGGTCAACCAGTGAACACCTACCAGGCCACCCGGCTGGTCGCCGCCCGCGAGATCAAGGTCAAGCTCCGGGACAAGACCTTCCGGTACGGCACCCTGATCTTCCTGCTCGTCGCGGTGGCCTCCACGGTGCTTCCGGCCCTGCTCCAGGGCGGGCCGACGACGGTGGCGGTGACCGCGGCCGGCGCCGAGCCGCTGCGGGCCGCCGGCTTGGACGTCCTCGTGGTCGACGGCGACGCCGCCGCCGAACGGGCGGTACGCGACGGCGACGCGGACGCGGCCGTGGTCGCCGGACCGACCGTGATCGGCGACGACCGGACCCCGGACGACGTGGTCGGGGCGCTCAGCGTCGCACCGACGGTACGGCTGCTCGACCCGGACGCGGTGGACCCGGTCACCGCGTACCTGGTGCCGTTCGCCTTCGCGTTCATCTTCTTCTTCATGTCCCAGACGTTCGGCATCCAGGTCGCGCAGAGCGTCACCGAGGAGAAGCAGACCCGGATCGTGGAGATCCTGGTGGCCGCCGTGCCGGTCCGGGCGCTGCTGGCCGGCAAGATCCTCGCGGCCGGCGCGCTGGCGCTGGCACAGGTGGCGCTGATCGGCGTCGCCGTGGTCGCCGGGCTGCGGCTGACCGGCAACGGTGACCTGCTCGCGCTGGTCGCCCCCGCGCTCGGCTGGTTCGTGCCGTTCTTCCTGCTCGGCTTCCTGCTGCTGGCGGCGATGTGGGCGGCGGCCGGCGCGCTGGTCAACCGTCAGGAGGACATCGCCGGGGCGTCCACGCCGGTGCAGTTGGCGGTGATGGCGCCGTTCTTCGCGGTGGTGTTCGGCAACGACAACGCCACCGTGATGCGGATCCTGTCCTACCTGCCGCTCTCCTCCCCCACCGCGATGCCGGTACGGCTGTTCACCGGCGACGCGGCGGCCTGGGAGCCGGTCGTGTCGCTGGTGTTGCTGCTGCTCGCCGCCGTCGGCTTCCTCGCCGCCGGGGCGCGGATCTACCAGGGTTCGCTGTTGCGCACCAACGGGCGGNCCGGCCACCCCGGGGTCAAGGGGGGCCGGCGCGCGTCGTCGGGGCGTACGGGTCAGCCGACCGCGGCCATGACCTCGTCCGAGACGTCGAAGTTCGCGTAGACGTTCTGCACGTCGTCGCAGTCCTCCAGCACGTCGATCAGCTTGAAGATCTTGCGGGCGCCGTCCTCGTCCAGCGGGACGTTGACGCTGGGGATGAGGGAGGACTCGGCCGACTCGTACTCGATGCCGGCGTCCTGGAGCGCGGTGCGCACCGCGATCAGGTCGCCCGGCTCGGACACCACCTCGAACGCCTCGTCGAGGTCGTTGACCTCCTCGGCGCCGGCGTCGAGGACGGCCATCATCACGTCGTCCTCGCTGGTGCCGGCCTTGGGCACGATCACCACGCCCTTGCGGGAGAACATGTACGACACCGAGCCGGCGTCGGCGAGCGAGCCGCCGTTGCGGGTCAGCGCCGTGCGCACCTCGGTGGCGGCGCGGTTGCGGTTGTCGGTCAGGCACTCGATCAGCATCGCCACGCCGTTCGGGCCGTAGCCCTCGTACATGATCGTCTGCCAGTCCGCGCCGCCGGCCTCCAGGCCGGAGCCGCGCTTGACCGCGCGGTCGATGTTGTCGTTCGGTACGGAGTTCTTCTTCGCCTTCTGGATGGCGTCGAAGAGCGTCGGGTTGCCGGCCGGGTCGCCGCCGCCGGTGCGGGCCGCCACCTCGACGTTCTTGATCAGCTTGGCGAACATCTTGCCGCGCTTGGCGTCGATCACGGCCTTCTTGTGCTTGGTGGTCGCCCACTTTGAGTGGCCGGACATCTGCATACCTCCGTCTGTTGACCCACGCCTGCGTCGACTGCTCGCGCCGGCACCCGACGACTTCACGTGGCGGGCTGCGGCGGGTGATGGCCCTGCCGAACCGCCGGTAATCCTACCGAGGCCGTACCGGGGCGTCGCACACCCGCCGGCCGGACCGTCGAACGCGGGCCAGGGCCGGGTGACGGAGATCCGACAATTCCTCCGGTCGCCGGTCGCTCGTGCCGTGGAACGCGCCGACCTGCGTGTCCGCCACGGTGTTCACCGGACGCTCCACCGAACAGCCATCCACTCCTGCCGGGTTCGATCCCTGCGGAGCCGATTCCCGCCCGGCTAACGTCCACATCCCGCGATGGCAGTGGACGGAGGACGTGTGCTCGAGAGCTTCGACGAATTCTCCGCCGGGATCGACATGCTGGGGCCCGACGGGGTGGACGCCCTGAACGGGTTCTCACTCATCGTCGAACTGCCCGCGGCGCGCGACCTCCAGGGGCTGGACGCGTTGCGGCGCGAACTCGGCGCACGGCTCTACCGGGCGGTGGCGGAGGTGCTGGAGGCCAGCGAGCTGCACGAGGTGGACACCCTGCGGCTGGACTGGAGCGACGGGGACGTCGGCGTGGTCTACAAGGAGCCGTCCTTCGGGTTCCGCATCGACATCCGGCGGGACCTGCGGATCACGCTCAGCCGGTCGGGCTCGTCGCTGCGACTGTTCCACAACTGGTACCGGCTGCTGATGCCGTACATCCGGGGGCTCATCTCCCGGATCGCGATCGACCTGTCCGAGGTGCTGCACTCGGACTTCGACCTGCAACCGTTGCGCGCCGCCTACCGCTTCTCGCTGATCGTCTACGACTTCATCCCGGTGCACCGGCAGAAGCCGGTCAGCAGCCACGAGCTGATCGGCCCGTTGCTGTCCCGTCGTCCGGACGAGGACGGCCGGTTCCGTCCGGTGCCGACCGGCCGGGACGCGGCCAGCTCGCTGCGGACCGGCCGGCTCGACATCAAGATCTCCAACTTCCGGGAGGTCGCCCCGGACGTGCACCTGCGGGAGGTCTACGACATCCAGGCGCCGGCCAACCAGGGGTACCGGGGCATCTGGCTGGACTTCCACTCCATCGCCGAGACCATCGGCTCGGACAACGCGGACCTGGACGCCCGCATCGCGCCCCGGCCGGACTTCCTGCTGGAGAACTACGAGGTGCCGTACCGCGACTTCTTCCGCGACCGGGTGGTGAGCGGGTTCATGGCGGACTTCTTCCGGGAGTGGAACTTCTCCTGCGCCGTGGGGACCATGCCGTGAGTCAGGAGACGCTCAACGCGCTCCAGGTCGTCGGGTTGGCCGTCACCCTCACCCTCAGCATCATCGCCCTCATCCTCTCCTGGCAGAACAACCGCGCCACGGCCCGGGAGGCGCGGATCGCCGGGGAGCAACTGGAGACCTCGGTGGTGCCGGTCGCCATGATCCAGGACTCCCGGCTCACCTGGCGCGGGCAGGAACTGGTGGTGCTCTCGGTCCGGCTGCGCAACGTCGGCGCCGGCCCCATGCTGGGCCTGCGGATCGACGGGATCACGCTGGACCGCTCGGCGCTGGCGTTCGTGCCGCTGGGCGAGCCGAAGGCCGACGCGGTGCAGCCGATGACGGACATCGAGCAGCGGCTGCGGTTCACCGATCCGCCCCGCATCCCCGACCTGGGCTCGCTGGTGATCCGGGTCCGCTACTACGACGTCCTCGGCCACGACCATGACAAGCCGCTCAACCTGCGCGTCTCGGCCGGCTCCGGCAGCGGCACGATGACCGGTTTCCTGCCCGCCCGCATCACCCGCCGTCGGACGTAGGAGCAAGCGCCGTGTCCAAGCTGATCATCGGACGGTTCCTCGCCCGTCACCTCGATCCGGAGCCGAAGTCGCGGAGCCAGTTCGCGCTCCGCCGGCCGAGCGTCACCGACGCCCGGATCCGGCTCGGCCTGCGCGAGGAACACATCATCGCCGACGACGCGCTGGGCCCGGTGGTCGCCTCGGACGACGACAGCCATCTCATGACCATCGCGCCCACCGGCGCCGGCAAGGGCCGGGACGTGATCATCCCGAACCTGCTCAGCTACGAGGGTTCGGTGGTGGTGCTCGATCCGAAGGGCGAGAACTACGACGTCACGCACGCCCACCGGCGCGACGCGCTGGGCCACGAGATCGTGCTCCTCGACCCGTTCGGGGCCAGCAGCGGCAGCCGGTCCGACCGCGGTTCCCTGAATCCCTTCGACGTGTTCGCCGAACTGCGTCGCGGCAACGAGGACGCCGAGGAGCCGGAGGACTTCGGGCGGCTCCTGTCTGACCTGCTGATGGGGGGCGAGAAGTCGACGGTCGAGCCGTTCTGGGACGAGATGGCCCAGCTCCTGATCGCCGGTCTGACCACCCACCTGATCACCGCGGAGGCGGAGGCGGAGCCGGCGGGCACGTCCTCGCTGACCCTGCAGAAGCTGCGCAGCCGGCTGTTCCAGAGCGACCTGCTGATGTACCTGGCCGAGGCGTTGGACGACGACCGGGACGGCCGGATGCCGGCCGGCACCCGGCAGGAGTTCCAGATGCTGCTCGGCGTCGACCAGCAGAAGACCTTCCCCAGCATCGTGGTCACGGCGGCCCAGCAGCTCGCGCCGTTCAGTTCCCGCCGGACCGTGGACGCCACCGACCGTACGAGTTTCCCTCTCGCCCACCTGGTGGACCCGGGCCGCCGCATCTCGATCTACGTGGTCGTGCCGCCGCACAAGCTCCGCACCCATCAACGCCTGCTGCGCGCGTGGGTCGGCTGCCTGCTCTACTACGTGATGAACAGCCGGACGATCAACCAGTCGCGCCTGCTGTTCCTCATCGACGAGGCGGCGCAACTGGGCCGGTTCTCGCTGCTCCAGGACGCGATCACGCTGCTGCGCGGGTACGGGCTGCGCACCTGGACCTTCTGGCAGGACCTGGCGCAGCTCACCAGCATCTACCAGGGCGTCGGCGAGACGATGATCAACAACTCCGGGGTGCTCCAGGTGTTCAGCCCGGCGAACTTCGGCGCCGCCGCCGAGCTGTCCCGACGGCTCGGGGTCAACGTGGGCGAGCTGTTGCAGTTGTCCCCCGGCGAGCAGGTGGTCGCGTTCAAGAGCGAGCAGCCGACGCGGATGCAGCGGTTCAACCACCTCACCGACCCGGTGCTGCGGGAGTGGGCCGCGCCCAACCCGCGGCACCGCTGACCGACGCCGGCCGGCGCGTCAGGACGCGGCCCGGACCAGGTCGACGAAGTGGCGGTGCAGGCGCAGGTCTCCGGTCAGCTCGGGATGGAACGAGGTGGCCAGCAGATTGCCCTGCCGGACCGCGACGATCCGGTCGGCGGCCGGGCCGTCGGTCACCCGGCCGAGCACCTCGGCCTCCGGTCCGACCCGTTCGACCCACGGCGCGCGGATGAACACCGCGTGGAACGGGCCGCCGTCGACCCCGGCGAGCACCACCGGCGCCTCGAACGAGTCGATCTGACGGCCGAACGCGTTACGCCGGACGGTCATCTCGATGCCGGCGAAGCCGCGCTGGTCAGGGCGGCCGTCCAGCACCTCGGTGGCCAGCATGATCATGCCGGCGCAGGAGCCGTAGACCGGCATGCCGCCGGCGATCCGCTTGTCGATCGGGTCGCGCATCTCGAAGATGTCCACCAACTTGCTGATCGTGGTGGACTCGCCGCCGGGCACCACCAGGCCGTCGACCGCGTCCAGCTCGACGGGCCGGCGTACCGGGCGGGCGTCGGTGCCCGCGCCGGCCAGCGCCGCGACGTGCTCGCGTACGTCGCCCTGCAACGCGAGCACACCGATCACCGGTACGGCCATCCAGCACTCCTCTCCCAGGTGTTAAGAGGGGGCCCCGCCTATACCGAAGGCGTTAAGAAGGGGCCCCTCCTTACAAGCTCACCAGCCTCGGTCGGCGAGGCGGTGGGGGGCGGGGATCTCGTCTACGTTGATGCCGACCATCGCCTCGCCCAGGCCCCGGGAGACCTTCGCCAGCACGTCCGGGTCGTCGTGGAAGGTGGTCGCCTTGACGATGGCGGCGGCCCGCTGCGCCGGGTTGCCCGACTTGAAGATGCCCGAGCCGACGAAGACGCCCTCGGCGCCGAGCTGCATCATCATGGCCGCGTCCGCCGGGGTGGCGATGCCGCCGGCGGTGAACAGCACGACCGGCAGCTTGCCCCGCTCGGCCACCTCCTTGACCAGCTCGTACGGGGCCTGAAGCTCCTTCGCCGCGACGAACAGCTCGTCGGCCGGCAGGGTCTGGAGCCGGCGGATCTCCTGCCGGATCTTCCGCATGTGGGTGGTGGCGTTGGAGACGTCCCCGGTGCCCGCCTCCCCCTTCGAGCGGATCATGGCGGCGCCCTCGGTGATCCGGCGCAGCGCCTCGCCCAGGTTGGTCGCGCCGCAGACGAACGGCACGGTGAAGGCCCACTTGTCGATGTGGTTGGCGTAGTCGGCCGGGGTCAGCACCTCGGACTCGTCGACGTAGTCCACGCCGAGCGCCTGGAGGATCCGCGCCTCGACGAAGTGGCCGATCCGGGCCTTCGCCATCACCGGGATCGACACGGCGGAGATGATGCCGTCGATCATGTCCGGGTCGCTCATCCGGGACACCCCGCCCTGGGCGCGGATGTCGGCGGGCACCCGCTCCAACGCCATCACGGCCACCGCACCGGCGTCCTCGGCGATCTTCGCCTGCTCGGGGGTGACCACGTCCATGATCACACCGCCCTTGAGCATCTCGGCCATGCCCCGCTTCACGCGGGCGGTGCCGACGGCGGTGGCGTCGGTGGACGGGGAGGTGGTTTCAGACACGGTCATCGCTCCTCGGCGTGCTCTCTCTCCGGGTGGCTGCGCCGGAATGCTATGACCGTGCCGGCGCCGATCCGACAGCCAATCGACCCCCCGGTGGCCTGTCTTGCGGCTGCGCGTCACGGCCCGGCCGGCACGTCCGCCCGGGTCGCCAACGTGGGATCGTCGATGTCGAAGTAGCGGGGCCACTGGCGTCCCCGCCCCATCCGGAACAGCCGCACCACCGGTCGGCCCCGGGCCGACCGGGCGTCCCGGACCAGGTCGGTGTGCACCTGCCGGGCCAGCGCCAGCCGCCGGCTGGCGGCGATCACCGCACCGCAGGCCGGGTCGTCGGCATCCAGCCGTACGCCGCGCAACTGCCGGGTCAGGTCGTTCTCCGCGGCCTCGCGCTCCTCCGGGGCGGCGTCCAGCGCGATCCGGGCCGCCGCGTACAACTCCACGCCGTACCGCTGCTCGGCCAGCACCGCGGCGGCGGCCGCGCGGCGCATCAGGTGCGCGTCCAGCGCGCGGGCCGCCGACTCCGCGCGGACCTGGAGCCGCTGCACCCGGCCGGCGGTCCAGATCAGGTACGCCGAGACCAGCCCGAGCACCCCGACCGCGCCCGCCACCCACCACATGCCCGGCATCGTAGTGCTGCTCCTCATCCCGGCCGGCCGTCGTGGGGACCGGTCGACACGCTCGTCCCAGCGGCCGCACCGGCCACCCTGGTCAGCCCAGCCCCGCCCACTCCTGGTCCATGACCCGGCCGTCGGTGGCCTCGATCGCGGCTGCGTATACCTCCAGAACCCGGCGGGCAACCACGGGCCAGTCGAAATTCGTCACCACCAGGTCGCCGGCGCCGGTCAACGCGGCCCGCTGCCCGGCGTCGTCGAGCAGCTCGGTCAGCGTGGCCCGCAACTCCACCGCGTCCCCGGTCGGAAAGAGCCGGCCGGCCCGGCCGCCGTCCAGCACCCGGCGGAACGCGTCCAGGTCGCTGGCGACCACGGTGGTGCCGGCGGCGAGCGCCTCGGTGAGGATCATCCCGAAGGACTCCCCGCCGGTGTTCGGCGCGACGTAGAGGTGCACGCTGCGCAGCATCCGTGCCTTGTCCGCCTCGGAGACGAGGCCGAGGAACGTGATCCGGTCGCGCAGGTCGGCCGGGAACCGGCCGAGCAGCTCGTCGGCGTCGCCGGGCCCGGCCACCAGCAGGCGCAGCCCGGGGCGGTGCCGGGCGAGCGCGACGAACGCGTCGCGCAGGATCGGGAAGCCCTTGCGCGGCTCGGTGAACCGGCCCAGGAAGCCCAGCGTGCCGCCGCGACCCGGTGCGCACTCTCCCGGCCAGCCGGGCAGCGGCGGCACCCCCGCGAACTTCGCCACCGCCACCCCGTTGGGGATCTCCACCGCGCCGCCGTCCATGTGCTCGACCTGCACCTTGCGCGCCAGCGCGCTGACCGCGATCCGAGCGGTGATCCGCTCCAGCAGGATCTGGAGCACGCCCTGCGCCGCCGACAGCACCCGGGACCGGGTCATCGCGGTGTGGAAGGTGGCCACCACCGGACCCCGGGCGCAGAGCACCGCCAGCATCGACAGGCTCGGCGTGAGCGGCTCGTGCACGTGCAACACATCGAACTCGCCCCGGGTGATCCACCGGCGCACCCGGGCGGTGGAGACCGGGCCGAAGGCGATCCGGGCCACCGACCCGTTGTACGGCAGCGGCACCGCCCGCCCCGCCGACACCACGTACGGCGGCAGCGCCGCCTCCTCGTCGGCCGGCGCCAGCACGCTCACCTCGTGGCCGAGCCCGAGCAACGCCTCGGCCAGGTCCATGACGTGGTTCTGCACCCCGCCCGGCACGTCGAAGGAGTACGGGCAGACGATGCCGATCCGCATGGCGTCCCCCTAGACCGTCCCGGTGGTGGCCGGTGGCTGCGGCGACGTCGGCGACCCACCCGGCCCCTGGTCCAGCCACATCCGCTGCAACATGTGCCAGTCTTGCGGATGCCGGGCGATGCCCGCCGCCAGACCGTCGGCGATTCGCTGGGTCACCACCCGGACCCGGGCGTCCAGCGGGGCGCTGTCCTCCGCCGGCAGCGGCAGCGGTCCGTCGATCGAGGCGCAGGCGGCGTCCGGCTCGTACCACATCGAGGCCACGTAGAGCGGGGCGCCGGTGCGGATGGCCAGCAACGCCGGGCCGGCCGGCATCCGGGTCCGACCGCCGAAGAAGTCCACCTCCACGCCCCGGGCGGAGAGGTCACGGTCGGCGAGCAGCGGCACCACGGAACCGGCGCGCAGCCGGTCCACCAGCACGTCGAACGCCGGACGCGGGCCACCGCGGTTGGGCAGGATCTCCATCCCCAGCCGCTCCCGGAACGTGACGAACCGCTCGTACACGCCGTCCGGCAGCCGCTCCGCCACCGTGGTCATCGGCCAGCCGGTGGCCGCCACCCAGGCGCCGGCGGCGTCCCAGTTGCCGGCGTGCGGCAGCGCCACCACCGCGCCCCGACCGGCCGCCACGTCGGCGGCGAGCAGTTCCGCGCCGTCGAGGCGGAACCCGGCGAGGATCTCCGCCCGGCTCAGGCCGGGCAGCCGGAACGCCTCCATCCAGTAGCGGGCGTACGAGCGCAGGCCGGCACGGACCAGCGCGTCCAGCTCCGCCTCGGGCAGCTCCGGGCCGACCACCCGGCGCAGGTTGGCGCGCAGTCGACGCGTACCCCCGCCGTTGCGGCGGTGGGCGCGGTCGGCGCCCACCCGGAAGGTCGCGGCCGCGACGGGCCGGGGCAGCGCCCGGATCAGGCGCCAGCCCGCGACGAAGCCCGCCTCGGTGAGGTTCACTCCGCGCCGACCCGCTGGGCCTGCCGGTAGACGTGTGTCATCCGCTGCCCCACCGTGAAGATCGAGACGGCGGCGAGCAGCCAGAGCGCGATCTCCAGGGCCGGATCGAGGCCGAGGCCGGTGAGCAGGCCGCCGACGCCGACGATGAGCAACCGTTCGGTGCGCTCGGCGACGCCGACGTTGGCGCTCATACCGAGCCCCTCGGCGCGGGCCTTGACGTAGGAGACCAGCCCGCCGGCGGCCAGGCAGACCAGCGCGGCGGCGACGCCGGAATACTGGTGCTCGGTGGCCAGCCAGTACGCGACCGCGCCGAAGACCGCGCTGTCGGCGACCCGGTCCATACTCGAGTCGAGGAACGCCCCGAACCGGGTGGAGCCGCCGCTCATCCGGGCCATCGTCCCGTCGAGCAGGTCGGTGAGGGCGAAGACCGTGACGATCAGCGCACCGGCGACCAGATGGCCGCGTGCGCCGAAGCCGAGCGCGCCGACGAGCACGCCGACGGTGCCGGTCACGGTGACCGCGTTGGGGGACACACCCGCGCGGAGCAGTCCGCGCGCGATCGGCTCCACGACGCGGGTCATGCCCGCTCGGGCCGTCACTTGGAAGATCTTCGCCATGGCGGTCCCACGATAACGGCCGGCGGCGGTCGGGGACACAGCCGGGCGTGCGACCCGCCCGGCGGGCCTTGTGCGGGCATCGGCGGAGGTGTCTGATCGAGCGTGGGAGGTGAGCCAGCTCACCGGAACACCGGTCGGCGTGCCCGTCCCGCAGGAGTCCACCGGAAGATATCGCCGCGGCACCCGTCGGGGTCCGCTTCCCCGTCGCCCGCGGCGGTCGCCACCACCACCGGTTGAGGGAGGTGCGCCGCGATGGCGCAGAAGAACGAGAAGGGTGTCACCGGCGGCGCGCCGGTGGTGACCGAGCCCGGCAGGGTTCGCAACGTGGTGCTCGTCGGGCACTCCGGCGCGGGCAAGACCACACTGGTCGAGGCGTTGCTCGCGGCCAGCGGCACGATCGGCCGGGCCGGCGCGGTCAGCGAGGGCACCACGGTCTGCGACCATGACCCGGCGGCCGTCCGCCAGCAGCGGTCGGTGAGCCTGGCCTGCGCGCCGCTGATGCACCGCGACGTCAAGGTCAACCTCCTGGACACACCGGGCTACGGCGACTTCGTCGGCGAGCTGCGCGCCGGGCTGCGCGCGGCCGACGCGGCGCTGTTCGTGGTCTCCGCGGTGGACGGGATGGACGCCGCGACCGCCGCGCTGTGGGAGGAGTGCGCCGCGGTGGACATGCCGCGCGCGGTCGCGGTCTCCCGGCTCGATCACCCGCGCGCCGACTTCGACGAGGCGGTGGCGCTCTGCCAGCGGGTCTTCGGCGACAACGTGCTCCCGCTCTACCTGCCGATGCTCGGCGACGACGGCGAGTCGGTGGCCGGCCTGATGGGCCTGATCACCCGCCGGGTGTTCGACTACTCCGCCGGCCTGCCGGCGGCGGTGCGCGAACCGGACCCGCAACACCTGCCGGCCATCCAGGAGAGCCGCGACGAGCTGATCGAGGGGATCATCGCGGAGAGCGAGGACGAGACCCTGATGGACCGCTACCTCGGCGGCGAGGAGATCGACCCCGAGGTGCTGATCACCGACCTGGAGACGGCGGTCGCCCGCGGCCACTTCTATCCGGTGGTGCCGGTCTGCGCGGAGACCGGCGTCGGCCTGGACGCGCTGCTGGACGGCCTGGTCGCCGCGTTCCCGTCGCCGCTGGAGCACGATCTGCCGGCGGTCACCGGCCTGGACGGCTCGCCCCGCCCGCCGTTGACCTGCGACCCGGACGGCCCGCTGGTCGCCGAGGTGGTCAAGACGACGGTGGACCGGCACGTCGGGCGCGTCTCGCTGGTCCGGGTCTTCTCCGGCACGCTCCGCCCCGACCAGGTCGTCCACGTCTCCGGGCACGGCCTGGCCGAGCGCGGCCACCCCGACCACGACGCCGACGAGCGGGTCGGGCACGTCTACAGCCCACTCGGCGCGACGCTGCGCGAGGTGTCGGCGTGTGTCGCCGGCGACCTCTGCGCGATCACCAAGTCGGGCAGCGCGGAGACCGGGGACACCGTCTCGGCCAAGGACGAGCCGCTGCTGATCGCGCCCTGGGAGATGCCCGAGCCGCTGCTGCCGGTGGCGATCGTGGCGCGCAGCCGGGCGGACGAGGACGCGCTGGCCCGCAACCTGTCCCGGCTGGTCGCCGGCGACCCGACGCTGCGGCTGGAGCGCAACCCGGAGACCCACCAGTTGGTGCTCTGGTGCATGGGCGAGGCGCACGCCGACGTGGTGCTCGACCGGCTGCGCGGCGGCGGCGTCGAGCTGGACACCGAGCCGGTGCGGGTGGCGCTGCGCGAGACGTTGACCGCCGCCGCCCGGGGGCACGGCCGGCACGTCAAGCAGTCCGGCGGGCACGGCCAGTACGCGGTCTGCGACATCGAGGTGGAGCCGCTGCCCCGGGGCGCCGGCTTCGAGTTCGTCGACCGGGTGGTCGGCGGCGCGGTCCCGCACACCTACGTCCCGTCGGTGGAGAAGGGCGTCCGGGCGCAGATGGAACGCGGCCTGGTCGCCGGTTTCCCGGTGGTCGACCTGCGGGTGACGCTGGTCGACGGCAAGGCGCACAGCGTCGACTCGTCCGACGCCGCATTCCAGACCGCGGCCGCGCTGGCGCTGCGCGACGCCGCCGAGAAGGCCCAGCCGACGCTGCTGGAACCGGTCGATGAGATCACCGTCCGGATCCCCGACTCCTCCGTCGGCGCGGTGATGGGCGACCTGTCCGGCCGGCGCGGCCGGGTCCTCGGCACCGAGCCGGACCCGGACACCGAGGGCCGCACCCTGGTCCGTGCCGAGGTGCCCGCCACCGAACTGCTGCGGTACGCGGTCGAGCTGCGCGCGATGACCGCCGGCACCGGCACGTTCCGCCGCGCCTTCGCCCGCCACGACCCCATGCCCACCCACCTGGCCGACCAGGCCCGCAAGGAAGCCACCCGCTAGCCCCCTCCCCGCCCCCGCCCCCGCTCCCCCCTCTCGCGATCTTGCACTTACGGCCCCCACAAGCGGCGCATTCCGGACATCTCGCGGCCCACAACCGCAAGATCGGCGGAGGGCGGATAGATCTTGGCAGGATATGGCCCCTATGGCGGCGCGTTTTTGCCAAGATCTCTGGCGCCCCTAGGGCGGAAGGCGCGTCTCGCTGAGCGGGAGCGCGAGGGGTGAAGGCCAGGGCGGGGGGATACGCGTCCTTCGGGTCAGGGGCGGGCGGCGGGGACGGGGGGCATCGGCCAGTGGGGGCGGTCGGCGTCGCGGCGTGCGGCCGACCTGACCGCCGCGAGCCGCCGTTCCACCTCGGCGAAGTGGTCCGGGTCGAGTGGGCCGCGCTCCATCGCGGCGGCGTTCTCCTCGACCTGGGCCACCGTACGGGCACCGGGGATCGGCACCGCCCGGCCGCTGCGTGCCCAGATCCAGCCGAGCGCGCCCTGGGCCAGGGTGCGGCCGTCGGCGGTGAGCGCGCCCCGGACCGCGGCCACCCGGCGTAGCCACTCCGGGGCCGGTCGGCCGCTGCGGAACCACTCCAGCCAGGTCGGGCCGAGGCCCCGCACGTCGTCTCGGGGCAGCGTCGACTCCGGCGTGTACTTGCCGGTGAGCAGGCCCATCCCGAGCGGCCCCCGGGCCAGGCTGGCCAGGTCGTGCTTGTCACAGGCGGCCAGCATGGCCGGGGCGTCCCGGAGCACCGACAGCGCGTGCTGCACCGCGGCGGCCCCACGGGCGACCTGGGCGAAGGCGGCGGCCCGATCGGCCCGGTCGGTGCTCCACCCGTAGGACCGGACCAGGCCGTCGGTGACCAACTCGTCCAGCGTGCCGATCAGCGCCTCGGCCCGGGGCAGCGGCAGGTCACCGAGGTGAAGCTGGTAGAGGTCGATCCGGTCGGTGCCCAGCCGGCGCAGTGAGTCGACCACCGCCCGACGCAGGTACTGCGGCGAGGCGTTCTCCCCGGTGGCCTGCCGGCTGTGCTCGTCGAACGTGTATCCCCACTTGGTGGCGATCACCGCCTCGTCGCGCCGGCCGGCGAGGGCCCGCCCCAGCACCCGCTCGCCGTGCCCGGCACCGTACGTGTCGGCGGTGTCGAAGAGCGTGACGCCGAGATCGAGGGCCCGGCGGACCGCCCGCACCGACTCGTCGTCGTCGACCGCGCCCCAGCCCAGCGGCCGGGCGCCCTCGGCCCACGGGCCGCCGATCGCCCAGCACCCCATGCCGAGGGCGCTCACCTCGATGCCGCTGCGACCCAGCGGCCGCGTGCTGACTGCCATCGTCGAATCCTGTCACCTTCCGGGCACCCGCGGGCGTCTTCGTCACCGCGGACGGCAGCGACTCGTCACCCTGCGTCACGTCACCAGGCGACACTCCGGGCGCGGCGCGGAGGAGGGCGCGCCGACCTCGCGCCGGGGAACTGGGCTCCCGGGCCGGGCCTCAGCGGGCGTAGGCCAGCAGCACGAGGGCTTCCTGACCCGGCCAGGCCCCGGTGAGCCGGCCCGCCACGGGTCCACCAGGCGTCGGCGAGACGCCGGTCGGATCGGGTCGCCGGACCAGAGCCAGCTCCACACCCGCGGCCCGGATCAGCGTCGGGTCGCCGTCCGCCACCTCGTCGATCGGACCGGGCGGCCACTCCCGGTCGGTGCGGCTGCCCGCCACGGTCATGCTCGGGTCGCGCACCTGCCGTTCGCCGTCGACCTCGAAGTACTCCTGCGCCTGACCGGCGTCGGCGAGCACCGCGGCGGCGAGCGCCGGCGGGTAGACCGGGTCACCGCAGGCGTCGTACACCCAGCGGCGGCCGAGCACCGAGTGCTCCATGACGCCGACGAGGAAGCGGTCCGCGTCGGCCAGCGGGGCACCCCGGTAGGTCAGCGGCACCTGGAGCACCGGGCCCTCGCCGGCCCGGACCAGCAGCGTCTCCATGCCGACCGCGCCGGCCGGATCGTCGAACCGGTACGCCGCCACCCGGGTCACCGGCGCGCCGGCCTCGCCGGCGAACCAGGAACGCCCGGGCAGCCATCCGACGAGCAGGTCCAGTTTCGAGGGGCGGATCTCCGCGCGATGCAGCAGGGCCATGCGCGCGATCGTACTGTCGGCGGGGTGCCGCCGGTCAGGCCGGCCACGCCTTGGCGAGCAGGTCCCGGGTGTCGGTGAGCAGTTGCGGCACCACCTTGGTGCGGCCGATCACCGGCATGAAGTTGGCGTCGCCGCCCCAGCGCGGCACCACATGCTGGTGCAGGTGCGCGGCGATGCCCGCGCCGGCCACCCCGCCCTGGTTCATCCCCAGGTTGAACCCGTGCGCGCTGGACACCTGCCGGACCACCCGCATGGCGGCCTTGGTGAACACGGCCAGCTCGGCCGTCTCCGGCGCGTCCAGTTCGGTGTAGTCGGCGACGTGCCGGTAGGGGCAGACCAGCAGATGCCCGGGGTTGTACGGATAGAGGTTGAGCACCGCGAAGACGTGCTCGCCGCGCGCGACCACCAGGCTCTCCTCCGGCGGCAGGCCGGGAGCCAGGCAGAACGGGCAGCCGGCCGGCTTCTCGTAACCGCCCTCGGGCCGGTCCTCCCCGGAGATGTAGGTCATCCGGTGCGGCGTCCAGAGCCGCTCCAGGCCGTCCGCCAGACCACTGTCCGCGTGCCGCTCCACCCCTGTCACCCCCTGATCCTACGGCGGCCGCCAGACTCGGCCGAGCCCGACCCTTATCGACGTACGTAGATGTTGTGGGGAGCGGTTCCCGCCTTCGACAATCCCTCCACGCATCACGACAGTGATCGATAGAGGGGATCGTCATGAGGAAGCTCATCCACCGGCTGGGCCGGGCCCTGGCCGCCGGCGTGCTCGCCGTCTGCGCCACCGGCGTGGCGGTGACCGCCACCGGCGGGGCCGCGTACGCCGACGGCTGCTACACCTGGGGCCGGTCGCTGGCGTCCGGCGCGACCGGCGAGGACGTCCGGCAGTTGCAGATCCGGCTCGCCGGCTACCCCGGCTACAACGCGGTCCTCGGCCTCGACGGCTCCTTCGGGCCCGCCACCCGCAGCGCCCTGATCCGCTTCCAGCAGGCGTACGGCCTGACCGCCGACGGCGTCGCCGGCCCGCAGACCTACAACAAGCTGTACGCGCTCCAGGACGACGACTGCACCCCGGTCAACTTCGCCTACGCGGAACTGAACACCTGCAACAGCAACTGGTCCGGCGGCGCGGTGTCGGCGGCCACCGCGCGGGCGAACGCGCTGGTCGCCATGTGGAAGCTCCAGGCGCTGCGGCACGCGCTCGGCGACCAGTCGATCCGGGTCAACGGCGCGTTCCGCAGCTATGCCTGCAACAGCGCGGCCGGCGGGGTCGCCAACAGCCGCCACCTCTACGGCGACGGCGTCGACCTCGGCTCCGGCCCGCACTCCCTGTGCCGGCTGGCCCAGCAGGCCCGCAACCACGGCTTCCAGGAGGTGCTCGGCCCGGGCTACCCGAATCACAACGACCACACGCACGTGGCCACCGCCCCGTACCACCTCTGGTCGGCACCCACCTGCGGCATCTGACCCGCTGAGGCGGGGCCCCGCTCAATCGTCGAGTGTTAAGCGGGGCCCCTTCCTCTACCGCAGGCGTTAAGAGGGGGCCCCTCCTTACGCGGTGGGGTTCGTGTTGGTGCGGGACTCGACCACGTCGCGGACGTGCGCCACCGCCTCGTCGATCGGCACGCCGTTGCGCTGCGAACCGTCCCGGTAGCGGAACGAGACCGTGCCGGCGGCCACGTCGTCGTCCCCGGCGATCACCATGAACGGGATCTTCTGCTGCTGGGCGTTGCGGATCTTCTTCTGCATCCGGTCGTCGCCCAGGTCGACCTCGGCCCGGATCCCGTGCCGGCGCAGCGTCGACGCGAACTCCTCCAGGTAGTCGCCGTGCTCGTCGCGGATCGGGATGCCGACCACCTGCACCGGGGCCAGCCAGGCCGGGAACGCGCCCGCGTAGTGCTCGGTGAGCACGCCGATGAACCGCTCGATCGAGCCGAACTTGGCGCAGTGGATCATCACCGGCTGCTGCCGGGTGCCGTCGGCCGCCTGGTATTCCAGCCCGAAGCCCTTCGGCTGGTTAAAGTCGTACTGGATCGTCGACATCTGCCAGGTGCGGCCGATGGCGTCCTTGGCCTGCACGGAGATCTTCGGGCCGTAGAACGCCGCGCCCCCCGGGTCGGGCACCAGGTCCAGGCCGGTCTCCCGGGCGCACTCCTCCAGCACGGCGGTGGCCGTGGCCCAGTCCGAGTCGGTGCCGACGAACTTGTCCGGCCGCGAGTCGTCACGGGTGGACAGCTCCAGGTAGAAGTCGTCGATGCCGAAGTCACGCAGCAGGCTGAGCACGAAGCCGAGCAGGTGCTTGATCTCGGCCGGCGCCTGCTCCTTCGTGCAGTAGGAGTGCGAGTCGTCCTGGGTGAAGCCCCGCACCCGGGTCAGCCCGTGGATCACGCCCGACTTCTCGTACCGGTAGACCGACCCGAATTCGAACAACCGGATCGGGAGCTGCCGGTAGGACCGCCCACGCGACCGGTAGATCAGGTTGTGCATCGGGCAGTTCATCGCCTTGAGGTAGTAGTCGCTGCCCTCCATCTCCATCGGCGGGAACATCGTGTCCTTGTAGTAGGGCAGGTGTCCCGACGTGTGGAAGAGACCTTCCTTGGAGATGTGCGGCGTCCCGACGTACTGGAAGCCCTCCTCGATGTGGCGGGTGCGGACGTAGTCCTCCATCACCCGCTTGAGCACGCCACCCTTGGGGTGGAAGACGGGCAGGCCGGAGCCGATCTCGTCGGGGAAGCTGAACAGGTCGAGGTCCGCGCCGAGCTTGCGGTGGTCGCGCCGCGCCGCCTCCTCCAACAGCTTCAGGTACGCCTTCAGCTCGTCCCGGGTCGGCCACGCGGTGCCGTAGACGCGCTGGAGCTGCGGGTTCTTCTCCGACCCGCGCCAGTACGCGGCGGCCGAGCGCATCAGCTTGAACGCGCCGATCAGTCGGGTGTTCGGCAGGTGCGGGCCCCGACACAGGTCCGACCAGCAGACCTTCTCCTCGTTCGCGGCGAGGTTGTCGTAGATGGTCAGCTCGCCGCCGCCCACCTCCATCACCTCGGAGGAGTCCAGCCCCTCGCCCTTGACCTCGATCAACTCCAACTTGAACGGCTCGGCGGCCAACTCGG
This sequence comes from Micromonospora sp. NBS 11-29, assembly GCF_002140155.1. Classification (GTDB taxonomy): domain Bacteria; phylum Actinomycetota; class Actinomycetes; order Mycobacteriales; family Micromonosporaceae; genus Micromonospora. Next base: position 457,738 of record NZ_NAPR01000007.1, on the reverse strand, counting down.
CCCGGGCCTCGTCCAGGCTGGAGAACCGACGCCGGCGGAACCGCTGGCCGGACTTGACGATCTCCTGCATCCGCTTTTCGAGCTTCGTCAGGTCGTCCGGCTGGAACGGCTTGTCGACGCCGAAGTCGTAGTAGAAGCCGTTCTCGATCGGCGGGCCGATGCCGAGCCTCGCCTCCGGGAAGACGTCCTGCACCGCCTGCGCCAGCACATGCGCGGTGGAGTGGCGCAGCACGTTCAGGCCGTCCGGGCTGTCCAGCCCGACCGGCTCGACCGAGGTCTCCTCGGACGGCTTCCAGTCCAGGTCGCGGAGCTGACCCTGCGGGTCGCGGACCACCACGACCGCCTTCGGGCCGGTGGTGGGCAGGCCGGCCGCGGCCACCGCGTCGGCCGCCGTCGTCCCGGCGGCCACGACGACGGGGTCGGCCACGACGGGGGTACGGGGTGCGGACACGGTGACTCCTGTCGTCGACGGTACGGATCTGCCGGGTGACCGGCTCCTGCGATGCTATCGGTCGCCCGAACCCGCGCCGTCGCCGACGCGGACCCCTGCGGTGACGAGTTCCGTGCCACGTTGAACCTTTCCGCCGCGCCACCCGAACTACCGGGTGGGGCCGGAGCCGGTACCGACCCCAGTCGACGAGGATGGGGACGACCATGAGTATGACCCGTCGGGGCCGATGGGCGTCGGCACTGCTGGCCGCCGCGCTCGCCGGCGCGGTGAGCTGGCCGGGTGCCGCGAGCGCCGCCGGGGTGACGGTCACGACCTCCCCCGGTGAGGTGCACCAGGGCGACGCGATCGAGCTGTCCGTGGTGGTGCCCGCGGACCGGCCCGGCACCCGCACCACGAAGGTCGAGCTGACCATGCCCGCGGACGCGCCGATCGGCGAGGTCTACCCGCTGTCCGTGCCGGACTGGGCGCCGACCATCACCACCCGCACCCTCGACCAGCCGGTCCCCGGCATCCACGCCTCCGAACTGAACCAGGTGACGCACGCCGTGACCTGGCTCCGGGTAACCACCGGCGGCACCGGGGCGACCCGACTGCCGCTCGGCATGGGCCCGATGCCGGCCACCGACCGGCTCGTCTTCACCGTCGTGCAGACGTACGCCGACGGCACGGTGGTCCGCTGGGCGGATCCGGCCGGCGGCGCGCACCCGGCGCCCACGGTGGCGCTGCTGCCGCCGTTGCCGGGCACCGCCACCCACGGCGGCGACACGGGCCCGGGCGGCGCGGGCTCGGGCGGCGCGGCGCACGGCGGCCACGGCACCGTCGGCGGCGGCCAGAACGGCGCGGCACCGGACGGCGCGGCACCGGACGGCGCGGCACCGGACGGCGGCACCGCCGGAGGCCCGACGGCCGGGGCCACCGACGACGGCCCGAGCGCGGACCTCCTGCTCGGCGGCGGCCTGCTTGCCGGGCTGGCCGGCGGAGCGGCGATCGGCTGGCTGTTCAGCCGCCGCCGGCGCGGCACCCTGACCCTGCCGTCCGACACCGCCGACTCCCCCACCACCACCGCGCCCGGCCCCGACCCCGACGTCCACGTCGACGCNCCCCGCCGCCGACAGCCACCCCGGCGCCGCCCCCCACCCCGATGCCAACAGCCACCCCGCCGCCGCCACCCACCCCGGCGCCGACAGCCACCCCGATGCCGACACCCACCCTGGCGCCGGCACCCATCCCGACCTGAGTAGCCAGCCGGACCCCAGTGCCCAGCCCGACGCCAGTAGCCAGCCCGGGGACCGGGACTCCACCCCGCTGGCACCCGCAACCGACGCCCGACCCTCCGGCGAGCCCGTCACCGTAGGCGCACCGGGCAAGCGCTCCTGACCATCACCACACGAAAGCCCGCAAAATGGGGCATTCCATCACATCCAGAAGAACAGGGATCTTGGACGAACTGGCCCCAGAGGGGCCATCGCCCACCGATACCCTGATCGCCCAGCAGCGAGATCCATACCAGTTCGCCGAAGTGGCGCCTTCCTGACCGGGCGATGCCACCACATCACCGAACTGGCGACGTCGCCGTTCACCCGTCCACACCTCGGGATCATGGTCCCACGGGCCGGGACCCGCGCGTAGGCCTGGCACGAGAGCCTCCTCCAACAGGCTCAACCCGATCCTGGACTGGGCCACCCCAGGTGACGAGATGGCCCAACTCCCGGGTGTTGCAACCACCGGTTGAGCACGCGAGAGGGGCCGCCTCGCACCAGGATCTCGGCCCCTGCCGTCCTCGGCATCGCCAGCGCGCCAGTTCGCCGAAGTGGCGCCTTCCTGACCGGACGATGCCACCACATCACCGAACTGGTGCTGCCGCCGGCTGGCCCAACTCCTCCCTGGCAACCACCGGTTTAGGCAGGGCAGGGTCGAGAGGGCGCGGTCAGGTCAGGGTGGTGAGCCAGGCGGGGAGCGGTTCGCGGGCCGCCAGCCAGCCCTCCGGGACGCCACCGGGCGTACCGACCCCGGCGTGCGCCGCCACGATCCCGCCCACGATCGCCGCCGTGGTGTCCACGTCACCGCCCGCCTCCACGCAGGCGCGGATCGCGGCCGGGTAGTCGTGCAGCAGCGTGGCGGCGACCCAGAGCGTGAACGGGACGGTGTCCTGCGCGGTGACCCGGGAGCCGTTGCCGACCGCGTCGACCACCTCGGCGGCCGGGTGACCGAGCAGCGCGGCGGCCCGGCGTACGCCCCGGTGCACCTCGCCGGCCGGGTCGAGCGCGGCGGCGACCGTGGTGAGCAGCCGGGCCGGCTCGGGCCGGTCGCCGTCGAGGCGGGCGCGGGCGGCCAGCGAGGCGGCCACCGCCACCGCCACCGCGCCGGCGACGCCCTCCGGGTGGGCGTGGGTCACCTCGGCGCAGGCGCGGGCCGCGTCGGCGGCCCGGCGGGTGGAGTCGGCGTGCCAAGCGCCGAGCGGCGCGACGCGCATGGCCGCGCCGTTGCCGCAGGAGCCCTGCCCGTCGAAGGCGGACGCGGCGGCCACCGGCCACGGGGTGCCGGTGCGGATCAGCCGCAGGATGGTCACCGCGCCCGGGCCGTAGCCCCGGTACGGCTCGCAGCGCTCGGCGAACGCCGACGCCAACCGGTCCTGGTCGATCCGGCCGTCGGCGGCCAGCTCGGTCACCACGGAGCAGGCCATCTCGGTGTCGTCGGTCCACTCCCAGGGCGGCGCGGGCAGCCGACCGGCGGCCAGGTCACCCGGGTGCCGGCCGGGCACGAAGAACTGGGAGCCGAGGGCGTCGCCCACCGACAGGCCGGCCAGCGCGTCGCGGGCGAGCGTCAGGCGTGTGTCGGGGAAGAGGGTGAACGTCATCGCCGTCCCAGCTTGCCCGGTTCCCCGGGCCGCCGCAACGCGATCGACTTGCCCCGCCGAGTACGGTGCTGACGTGGCAACTGTCCTGCTGGTCGAAGACGACCACGTCGTGCGTGGCGCGATGCTGCGGTCGTTGACCGACCGGGGGCACGCGGTGCACGCGGTCGGCACGGCGCTGGACGCGTTGCGCCGGGTCGCGGCGGAAACGCCGGACCTGGTGGTGCTCGACCTGGGCCTGCCGGACCTGGACGGGTCGGACGCGCTGCGCATGCTGCGGGGCATCACCGACGTACCGATCATCATCGCCACCGCCCGCGACGACGAGCAGTCGGTGGTCCGGCTGCTGCGGGCCGGCGCGGACGACTACATGGTGAAGCCGTTCACCGGCGCGCACCTGGACGCCCGGATCACCACCGTGCTGCGCCGGGCCGGGCGGGCGAGCCGTACGGTGCAGCCGGCCGTGCACACGGTCGGCGGCCTGCGGGTGGACGTGGGCGAACGCAGCGCGGTGCTGGACGGGGAGCCACTGGCCCTGACCCGCAAGGAATTCGACCTGCTGGCGTATCTCGCCGCGCGTCCCGGCCGGGTAGTGTCCCGGCGGGAACTCTTGGAGGAGGTATGGCGGCAGCCATCGGTCGGCGAGGACCAGACCATCGACGTTCACCTGTACTGGCTGCGCCGCAAAATGGGCGAGTCCGCGGCGAAGCCCCGTTACCTGCGCACCGTGCGGGGGGTCGGCTTCCGGCTGGTGGCGCCCGACTGAGGCCGGCGCTGGCCTGGCTCACCGCCGGCATGTGCAGCCTGGTCGCGCTCGCCTTCCTCGTTCCGCTCGGAATCAGCCTCTCCGACCAGTCCCGGGAGGAGAAGCTGGCCGACGCCGCGCGGCGCGGCGCGCTGGTCACCGGCGCGTTGGCGGTCAGCACCGACCCGGAGGTGGTCGCGCGGGCGGTGGCGGCCAGCGGTGACGATCCGGCGCTGCGGCCGGTCGTGCACGGCATCGGGGCCGACGAGTCCGCCGGCCGCGCCGACGCGTCCGCGTTGGCCGACGCCGCCGCGCAGCGGCGCTCGGTGGTGACCGAGGTGGACGGTGGGGTGCTGCGGCTGGACCCGGTGGTGCTCGGTGACCGGGTGGCCGTGGTCGAGGTCTTCGTACCCGACGAGGTGCTCGACGGCGGCGCGGGCGGGCGGTGGCTGCTGTTGCTCGCGGTGGCGTTGGCCCTGGTCGGCGCCGCGGTGGTCGTGGTGGACCGGGTGGCGGCCCGGGCCGTGGACGCCACCGGCGACCTAGTGAAGGCCGCCCTCGCGGTGGGCGACGGCGAGCTGGGGGTACGCGTCGAGCCGACCGGCCCGCGGGAGCTGGCCGAGGCCGGGCACGCGTTCAACCGGATGGCGGAACGGCTGGTCGCGCTCCGCGCCGACGAGCACGAACTGGTCGCCGACCTGTCGCACCGGCTGCGGACGCCGCTGACCGCGCTGCGGCTCGACGCGGAGGCGCTGGAGTCCGACGACACCAGCATCGGCACGTTCAGCGAGGCCGAGCTGGACCGGCGGCGCGGCATCCGGCGGATCCGGCAGGCCATCGTCACGCTGGAGGGCGAGGTCGACCAGTTGATCAAGACGACCCGCAAGGCGGTCAGCCAGGAGACCGCGCCGGCGTCCTGCGACGTCAGCGAGGTGGTGCGGGACCGGATGGTCTTCTGGTCGGCGTTGGCCGGCGACCAGAACCGGCCGCACCGGGTGGTCGGGGCGCAGTTGCGCATCCCGGCGCCGGTGCCCCGGGCCGAGCTGGCCGCCGCGCTGGACGCGGTGATCGGCAACGTCTTCCGCTACACGCCGCAGGGCACCGCGTTCGAGGTGGCGGTGAGCCGGCGGGACGGCTGGGTGGCGATCCGGATCGACGACGCGGGGCCGGGCATCACCGACCCGGACCGGGCGCTGCGCCGCGGCGAGAGCGACCAGGGCTCGACCGGGCTGGGGCTGGACATCGCCAAGCGGGTCGCGTTGCAGGCGAACGGCTCGGTGAGCATCGACCGGGCCCGGCTCGGCGGCGCCAGCGTGGTGATGCTGCTGGCCGACCCGGACGCCGCGCCCCGACCGGTCAACCGGTTCGGTCTGGTCGGCCGGATGACCCGGGAGGCCCGGGAGCCGCGCTCCGGACGGCGCTGGCCGCGCCCGCGCTGACCGGTGGCTGTGGGCCGGCGCAAGTTCTCCTTAGGAGTGGTTTAACGACGGCCACGGACGCGCCATGGAATGTCAGGATCTCTGACAGAACCCACCAGTTCCGTCGGCCGGGACGCCCCGTAACACCTTCCGGCCGGCGGAGCCGTGCGCGCGGCGGGAGTCCGGTCCCCCCACACCTCGCTCCCGTCGCGCGCCGCTCCACCCGTCCGCGGCCGTCGGCCGCTCAGTGCGCCGAGGTCGCCAGGTACGCGTCGATCTCGGCGCTGATCCGGGCCGCCTCGGCCGGGGCCAGGAACGCGGCGTCCACCGCGTCGCGGGCCAGCGCGGCCACCCCGTCCGGGCCGAGCTTCAGCAGCCGCGCGGCGACCACGTACTCGTCGTTGAGGGTGGTGCCGAACATCGGCGGGTCGTCGGAGTTGATGCTGACCGGCACGCCCGCGGCCACCAACTGCGGCAACGGGTGCTCGTCCAGGCTGGCCACCCCTCGGGTCCGCACGTTGGAGGTCGGGCAGACCTCCAACGGGATCCGCCGCTCGGCGAGGTGCGCGAGAAGCGCCGGGTCGAGCACGGCGGAGATGCCGTGGCCGATCCGCTCGGCCCCCAGCTCGCGCAGCGCGTCCCAGATCGTCTCCGGGCCGGTGGACTCACCGGCGTGCGGCACCGAGCGCAGCCCGGCCGCCCGCGCCTGGTCGAACCAGGGCTNCCGTCCGGGCGCTGGTCGAGCGCGATCCGCAAGGTCTGCTCGGCGGCCGGCAGCCCGGCCTCGCCGGGGATGTCGAAACACCAGCGCAGTGCGATGCCGAAGTCGGCCTCGGCGCGCTTGCGGGCGTCCTCGATCGCCTCGCAGAACGCCGGCGCCGGGATGCCCCGGTGCACATGCGAGTACGGCGTGACGGTCAGTTCCGCGTACCGGACCTGCTGGCGCGCCAGTTCCCGGGCCACCTCGTGGGTGAGCAGCCAGACGTCGTCGGCGTCCCGGATCAGGTCCACCACGCTCAGGTAGACCTCGATGAAGTGGGCGAAGTCGCGGAACGCGAAGTAGTCGGCGAGCGCCTCCGGGTCGGCGGGCACCGGGCTGCGCCCCTCGTGCCGGGCGGCCAGCTCGGCGACGGTCCGGGGCAGGGCGGAGCCGACGTGGTGCACGTGCAGCTCCACCTTGGGCAGTCCGGCGATGAAGGTGGGCAGGTCGGTCACGGGTTCTCCTCTGCGCAAGGGCCGGTACGGGCCACCACGAAGATCCGGCGGAACGGGAAGTACACCTGACCCTGCCGCACCGGGTACGCCTCGGCGAGGCGTACCCCCAGCTCGGCCCGGAAGCCGGCCCAGCCGGCGGCGTCCAGCGCGGCGCGGACCGGGCGCAGCGCCGTGCCCTCCATCCAGGTCAGCACCGGGTGGTCCGGGCCGGCGGTCGGCAGCAGGTGCACGTAGGTAGTCTCCCAGGCGTCCACCGCGCAGCCCGCGTCGGTCAGCAGCGCGGCGTAGCCGGTCGGCTCGTCCACCGGGGCCTCGCGCAGCAGGCCGGCGAGCGGGTCGCGCCACCGGTCCCGCGCGGCGACCTCGTGCAGCGCTCGGTGCGAGGGAGCGGCGAAGTTGCCCGGCACCTGGAACGCCAACCACGCGCCGGCCGGCAGCTCGGCGGCCCAGCGTACGAGCAGGTCGCGGTGGTCCGGCACCCACTGGAGCACCGCGTTGCCGAGCAGCACGTCCACGTCCGGGGTCGGCCGCCAGTCGCGGACGTCGCCCACGGCGAAGGTGACCGGGGTGTCCAGCGCGGTGGCCCGCGCGATCATCTCCGGCGCGGAGTCCAGGCCGGTGATCCGGCTGGCGGGCCAGCGGTCGACGAGTGTGGCGGTGAGCGTGCCGGGTCCGCAGCCGAGGTCGACCACCGCACGCGGCTGGGTGGCGGCGACCCGGGCCAGCAGGTCGTGGAAGGGGCGGGAGCGCTCGTCCCGGTAGCGCAGGTAGGTGCTCGGATCCCACATGCGGCCTCCAAACCGTACGTCCGTCTTGTTGGACCGTACGGGCCGCCGCGCGCCGGAGCAACCCGCTGACTAGGCTCGACCGGGTGGAACAGCGCAGCTTCGACCGGCTCGGCCGGCACGTCGGCATCATCGGACTCGGCGCCTGGCAGCTCGGTGCCGACTGGGGCGAGGTCAGTGAGGACGCCGCGTTCGGCGTGCTGACCGCCGCGGTCGACGCCGGCGTCACCTTCCTGGACACCGCCGACGTGTACGGCGACGGCCGCAGCGAGCAGCTCATCGGGCGGTTCCTGCGTGACCGTCCCGGGCACGGGCTGACCGTCGCCACCAAGATGGGGCGCCGGGTGCCGCAGACGCCGGAGGCGTACACGCTGGAGAACTTCCGGACCTGGACCGACCGGTCCCGGGCCAACCTCGGCGTCCAGACGCTCGACCTGGTGCAGTTGCACTGCCCGCCCACCGCGGTCTTCGCCGACGACCGCGTCTTCGACGCGCTGGACACGCTGGTCGCCGAGGAGCGCGTCGCCGGGTACGGGGTGAGCGTGGAGACCTGCGACCAGGCGCTCACCGCCATCGCCCGGCCCGGCGTGGCCAGCGTGCAGATCATCCTCAACGCGGTCCGGCACAAGCCGCTGGAGCAGGTCCTGCCGGCCGCCGCGGCGGCCGGGGTGGGCATCATCGCCCGGGTCCCGCTGGCCAGCGGCCTGCTCTCCGGCCGGTACGACGAGCACACCACGTTCCCGGAGGACGACCACCGCAGCTTCAACCGGCACGGTGAGTCGTTCGACGTCGGCGAGACGTTCTCCGGGGTCGACTACGACCTCGGTCTGGCCGCCGTGCGCCGCCTCGCGCCGCTGGTCGGCGGCGAGCGCACCATGGCCCAGTTCGCGCTGCGCTGGGTCCTCGACCAGCCCGGCGTGACCGTGGTGATCCCCGGCGCCCGCTCGCCCGAGCAGGCCCGGGGCAACGCCGCGGCCGCCGGCCAACCGGCACTGTCCGAGGTGGAGCTGGCCTCGGTGCGAGCCACCTACGACGAGCTGATCCGGCCGCAGGTGCACGACCGGTGGTGATCCGGGCGTCGTCGGAGGGGGCACGATGAGGGGTTGGTTCCGGCTCACCATGGGGCTGCTGGCCGTGGTGCTCGGTGCACTCTGGACCGTGCTGGGGCTCGGCTACGTGGAGAGCAGCGCGCTGGCCGACCAGCGGATCTGGGCGGTGGTCGGCCCGGCGCTGGTCCTGATCGGACTCGTCGCGCTCTGGTACGGCATGCGGGCCCGGCGGCGCTGAGGCCGTCCGCGCCGGAACCGGGACCGGAACAGGGNGATGCGGGGCTTCACGCACCGGCCGGCGCGGCCGGTGCGGTGTCAGCTCAGATGGGGCGGACCTGCTCGGCCTGCGGACCCTTCTGACCCTGGGCGATCTCGAACTCCACCCGCTGGTTCTCCTCCAGCGTGCGGTAGCCGCTGGTCTGGATGGCCGAGAAGTGGACGAACACGTCAGCACCCCCGCCGTCGACGGTGATGAAGCCGAAGCCCTTGTCAGCGTTGAACCACTTCACGGTTCCCTGCGCCATGTGCAACTCCTTCTAAAACTGGCGGCCGAGCACGCCGTGCGGCCGATTGGCCGTTTTCGAGCAGCGGCGCCTGAGTCGGCCCCCCAATGCAGGGAACGTTCCTCAACCCACGCGTCTCGCAACAGCGTGAGACAGCAAACCACGTACGCAAAAACTTCGCACAGCCTAGCGGAGGAAATTCTCCGACATGTGACCTGACGGTCGCGCAAGGTCGCCGCGCGGGTTGGTCCGGGCGCGCGAAAAGCCCCTCCCCCAGGCGGCGGGGAAGGGGCTTTCCTGCGTGTCGGCTCAGTCCGGCCAGTGGCCGGTCAGCCTGCGCACACCGACCGCGCCGCCCCGGTCCACGGCGGCCCGGACCGCCGAGAAGATCGCGCCCTGAAGGGCGGCGGCGGCCAGCACCTCGCCCCAGCCACGGTCCTCGTCGGTGGCGCTCGGCGCGTCACCGTCGCCCGCTGTCAACTTCCAGACCTGTCGGAAAATCATCCCGGCGACCGCGCCGGCGGCCAGGCCGAGCACCACCCCCACCGGCCGGTACGCCGCCTTGCCGATCTTGCTGCTCACCTGCGCCTCCCTCGGACCACCAACAGCACCACCGCGGTCACCACGGCGCCGGCCGCGACGGCCGCCCACGGCAGCGGGCCGCGCCCGACCGCCCCACCCCGGTCGTACGCCTGCACCCGGACCAGCCGAGCCCGTTGGGCCGTACGCTCCCGCACCCGGGCGACGGTCAGCGCCGCCTGCTCGCGCACCCGCGCCTTGGCCTGCTCGGCGGAGTGCCGCACCAGCGCCTTCGGGTCCGCCCGGGCCGCCAGCAGTTCCATCGTCTCACCGAGTTCCACCCGCGTCCGGCGGATCTCCTCGCGGAGCGCCGCCACGTCCCCGGTCCCGTTGCCGGTCATGCCCGCCTCCCGTCCTTCACCGCGGCGGTGACCGTGTCGACGTCCGCCCGGACACTGCGGACCGCCGCCTCCGGCACCGGCGGGACGGCACGGCTGACCTGCTTCTTGCCCACGAGCGCCAGGATCCCGGCGAGCAGGAACAACGCCACCGCCACGATCAGCGCGGCCAGCCACGCCGGCATGACCAGCGCCAGCAGCAGGATCGCGGTGGCGACCAGCGCACCGGTGCCGTAGAGGGCCATCACCCCGCCGCCGCCGAACAGACCGATTCCGATCCCGGCGTGCTTGCCCTTCTGGGTCAACTCCGCCCGGGCCAGCGCCAGTTCGTCCCGCACCAGGCGGGTGACCTGCTCGGTGGCGCGTTGCACCAGCTCCGCGGTGGACGGCTCGGTCCCGGTCCGGGACGTGCTGCGACTCGCGACGTCAGCCATGCTGTCCTCCTTTCATCATCACCGCGCTGTATGCCCGGAGTCGCCGCCCGTCAATCCTGCGCGGGGCGGCCGGTCGGCCCGGCCGCGCGCCGCCGGATCCCGGCGTCGGGTGGCCGGATCCGGGGCGTGCGCAGCAGGTCCCCCGGAACCCCGCCGATCAAACCCACCGGGCCCGAGACTTCGCGAACCGACACCGCCGGGCGCGCTCAGCGGCGCGCGTCCGCGTGGTCCTCCCGACCGACGAACACCTCGCTGCGGGCGTCGCCGTCGTCGCTGCCGCCGAAGACCCGCGCGTCGTCCGGGGCCTCGGTGTCGGCCGGCCGGCGGGTCGCCCGGCGGGGCTGCACCACCTGCCAGGGCAGCGGGCCGGCGGCGTCGCCCACCTCGGCGCGCAGCCGGGGCAGGGCGGTCGGGCGGTGGTCGCGTACCCAGGTGACCAGGTGCTCGCGGACCAGGCAGCGCAGGTCCCAGAGGCTGCCGGCGTCGGCGGCGCTGACCAGCGCGCGGACCTTGACCATGCCGCCGGTGGCGTCGGTGACCTGGAGCACGCAGACCCGGCCGTCCCACAGCTCGGTGCCCTCGCAGAGCCGGCGCAGCTCCTCCCGCATGGCCTGCACCGGGATGGCCCAGTCCAGGTCGAACTCGGCGGTGCCGAGCACGGCCGCCTCGGTGCGGGTCCAGTTCTGGAACGGTTTGCTGGTGAAGTACGACGTGGGCAGGATCAGCCGCCGGTCGTCCCAGATCTGCACCACCACGTAGCTGAGCGTCAGCTCCTCGACCCGGCCCCACTCCCCCTCGACCACCACCACGTCGTCGAGGCGCACCGCGTCGCTGAACGCGAGCTGGAGGCCGGCGAAGACGTTGCCGAGCAGGCTCTGCGCGGCCAGCGCGGCGACGACACCGACCACGCCGGCGGAGGTCAGGACGCCCGCGCCGACACCGCGTACGGCCGGGAACGTCATCAGCATCACGCCGACGGCGAGGATCACGATCACCGCGATGGTGAGCCGGCGCAGCAGCACCACCTGGGTGCGTACCCGCCGGGCGTGCCGGTTGTTCGGCACGTCCACCCGGAACCGGGCCAGCGCGGTGTCCTCCGCCACCACCAGCAACGACGCCACCAGCCAGGCCGCGGCCGCGATCATGGTCAGCACCAGCGTGTGCAGGACGATCTTGCGCCAGGGGCTGCCGACCGCGTAGAGCGTGCTGAACCGGACCGCGAGTTGCACGGCGACCACGGTCGCGGCGACCTGGAACGCGCGGTGCGAGTGCTCGGTCAGCTCGGTCATCAGCAGCGACCGGCGGCCGAAGCGGCGGGTGACCCGGTGCACCACCTGGACCAGCACCAGCGCGACCGCCGCCGCGGCAAGCGCGGCGACGACGGTCACGAGATAGCTCTGCACGGAATGCTCTCCCTCCGGCCCGTCGGGAATCGGGCAAAGGCCCAATGGTGCCCGGCGGTCCGGGTATCGACCAGGCTCAGATCAGACCTTCCGGTAGCGGGACTGGAAGAAGCAGTAGACGCCGAATGCGGCGATGCCGAGCGCCATGAGCGCCAGCAGCCACGGGCCGTACGCCTGCTCGCGCAGCGTGCGCAGGGCGGCGTCCAGGCCGCGTGCCTTCTCCGGGTCGTACTTGACGGCGGCGACCACGACGAGCAGGCCGGCGATGGCGAAGACCGCGCCCCGGGCGGCGTACCCGGCCATGCCGAGGCGCTGGGTCAGCCGGCGCGTCTTCGGGCTCATCTCGCCGATCTTGAGGTTGCGCTCGAACTTCTTCTTGAGACCGTAGACGATCATGCCGATGCCGACCGCGGCCAGCACCAGGCCGGCGAGCCCCACCAGCCAGCGGCCGCCGTCGGAGGCCATCAGCTTCTCGGAGAGCTGCTGCTGCTGGTCGGAGGCGTTGGCGCTGGCGTCCTGGACGACCTTGATCGCGGTCCAGCCCAGCCAGACGAAGACCACGACCCGGACGACCGAGGCGACCCGCTCGAAGGTCCGCTCCTTGCCGGTCCTGGACTGGTGGCCGACCAGCGCCTCGGAGGCCTGCCAGATCGCCATGGCGAAGAGGCCCACGGCCATCGCGATCAGGATGAACTTGCCCAGCGGCTGCTCGCCGAGCGTGCGCAGGGCGCCGTTCTGGTTGCCCTCCTCGCCGGAGTTGCCGAAGGCGATCTGCAGCGCCAGCCAGGCGAAGAGAAGGTGCACGATGCCGTAACCGATGAAGCCGGCACGGGTCAACAGTTCGAGCCACCGGCTGTTCTTGGCCTGCGCGGCGGTGGCTCCGGCGTTCCGGGTGAGAGACATGCGCCCTGAATCACCCGACGGGCGGTTTTCCAAACGTCGCGCCGGCCCCCCGACCGGCCGAAACAGGTCAGCCGTTGGGGTTGCGGGCGACCCGGATCACGACCTGTTGGTCGGTGACGCTGTCCAGGCTGACCTGGAAGCCGCCGACCTCGGAGGCCTGCTGGCCGACGGTGAGCGAGAGCTGCTCGCCGGCCACCTCCACGGTGACCTGGTCGTCCTGTGCGCCGACCAGCTTGGCCTCGACGCCGAGGATGGTGGCGCTGGCCTCCACGCCACGGTCGAAGCTGATGGTGCAGGCGTCCAGGCCGCAGTCGGTGTCGGCGCCGTTCGAGCTGCACCCGGCGAGCAGCGCGGCACCGAGGGCGAGACCGGCGAGCATCCCGGCGGCGCGGCGGGCGGGGGTCGGGGTGAGGGCGGCGCGTCGGTTCGTCACCTCCACAAGGGTACGGGCCGAGCGCCACCGCCACCGCCGGCCCGGCCCCCGGGGCCTGGCGCGCTAGGGTGCGGGGATGGGTCTTGATGTCGCCCGGGTGCGGGGCCGCTACCCCGCGCTCGACGAGGGCTTCGTCCACTTCGACGGTGCCGGCGGCACCCAGACCGCCGCGCCGGTGATCGAGGCGGTGGCCGACGCCATGCGTGGCGCGATCGGCAACCGCAGCACCGCCTTCGCCCCCGGCCGACGCGCCCTGGAGCTGGTCGCCGGGGCCCGGGCCGCGGTCGCCGACCTGCTCGGCGCGGACCCGTCGGGGGTGGTGCTCGGGCCGAGCGCCACCGCGCTGACGTACACCCTGGCCCGCACGCTCGGCGCGACCTGGCGCCCCGGTGACGAGGTGGTGGTCTCCCGGCTGGACCACGACGCCAACGTCCGCCCGTGGGTGCAGGCGGCCGAGGCGGCCGGGGCGACGGTGCGCTGGGCCGAGTTCGACCAGGCGACCGGCGAGTTGCCCGCCGAGCAGTACGGGGACCTGGTCACCGGGCGTACCCGGCTGGTCGCGGTGACCGCCGGCAGCAACGCGATCGGCACCGCGCCGGACGTGGCGGCGATCGCCAAGACCGCGCACGCCGCCGGCGCGCTGGTCTGCGTGGACGGGGTGCACTCGGTGCCGCACGGCCCCACCGACCTGGCCTCGCTCGGCGCGGACGTGCTGGTGACCAGCGCGTACAAGTGGTCGGGGCCGCACCTGGCGGCGATGGTCGCCGACCCGGCGCGGTGGGCGGCGTTACGGCCGGCGAAGCTGCTGCCGTCCGCCGACACCGTCCCGGACCGGTTCGAGTACGGCACTCCCAGCTTCCCGTTGCTGGCCGGGGTGACGGCGGCGGTGGACCACCTCGCCTCGCTCGACCCGGCCGCGACCGGTGGCCGGCGCGAGCGGGTACGCGCCGGCCTGGCCGCCGCCGCGTCGCACGAGGAGACCGTCTTCGCGCGGCTGCTCGCCGGGCTGACCGCCCGTCCCTTCGTGACCGTGTACGGCGCACCGGCCCGGCGCTGCCCGACGGTGTCGTTCCGGGTGGCCGGGTGGACCCCGGCGGAGACCGCGGCGGCGCTGGGCGAGGCGGGGTTCTGCCTCTCCTCGGGCGACTACTACGCCTACGAGTACTTCCGGGCCATGGGCCTGCGCGACTCCGGTGGCGCGGTACGCGCCAGCGTCTACCACTACAACACCACCGACGAGGTGGACCGGTTGCTGGCCGAACTGGACCGGCTGGCCGGCGGCGGGGAGAGGATGGTCCGGTGAGCTTCCTGGTCGAGGAGAACCCCGCCAAGCACCGTTTCGAGATCCTGGTCGACGACGCGTTGGCCGGCTTCACCGCCTATCTGCCGCGCGGCGAGGTGCTGGTCTTCACGCACACCGAGGTGGACGACCGCTACCAGGGGCAGGGCGTGGGCGCGGCGCTGGTGCGGGGCACGCTGGACCAGGTCCGCGCCCGGGGCGGCCGAGTGGTCCCGCGCTGCCCGTTCGTGGCCGCGTTCATCGAACGCCACCCCGAGTACGCCGACCTGGTGGTCGACGCGCCCTGAGGCCCGGTCCGACCGGGGGACCTCCCCGCCCGGTCGGACCGGGAGTTCAGCGGGCGCCGGCCAGCAACTCGGCGGCGGCCCGCGCCGCCGCCGCGGTGGCGCCGTGGGTGGCCAGGTGCACCGCGCCGGTGACCAGCTCGGGCACGCCCAGCTCGACCACCACCGCGTCGGGGCGGGCGGTCAGCGCCCGGTCCACCGCGTCCCGCATCCAGTCGTGGCGGTGCAGGTCCCGGACGACCAGCACCAGCGGCCGGTCGGCCGGGCCGGCGGCCGGCTCGGCGGGCACGGCGTCGGCGGCGTAGCGGGCGGTGGTGGTGCCCGGCGTCAGGCTGGTCAGGGGCGCGGCGATCCCCCAGGGCGTCTCCTCGCCGATGGCGATGTTGCGCGGCGGCGCGAACTCCACCACGTGCGCCGGAGCGGCCAGCGGCAGCAGTCCGGCGTCGCCGGTGACCCGGACCGCCCGGCGGGCGGCGGCCAGGCCGATCGGGGACCCGCCGTCGGCCGGTCGGCCGGCGGTCCGGTGGGCGCGGGCGGCGACGCTCCACGAGGCGAGCTGACCGACGCGTTTGGCCGCCTCGGCCAGTCGTTCCTCCGGCAGTTCCCCGCTGTGCACCGCGGCCACGATCGCGTCGCGCAGCTCCCGGGCGTCGGCCTCGGTGGCCCGTTCCCCGCCCACGCAGATGGCGTCGGCGCCGGCGGCGAGCGCGCGTACCGCCGCGCCGGCGAAGCCGTACCGGTCGGACACCGCCCGCATCTCCACCGCGTCGGTCACCACCACGCCGTTGAAGCCCAGCTCCTCGCGGAGCAGCCCGCCCAGGATGCGCGCGCTGAGGGTGGCCGGCAGCTCCGGGTCGAGCGCCGGCACGAGCAGGTGGCCGGTCATCACGGCCTGCGCGCCGGCCGCCACCGCGGCGCGGAACGGGGCCAGCTCGACCGCGTCGAGGCGGGCCCGGTCGCCGCCGATGCGCGGCAGGTCGAGGTGGGAGTCGAGGTGGGTGTCGCCGTGCCCGGGGAAGTGCTTGGCGCAGGCGGCGACGCCGCCGGCCTGGAGGCCACGGATCCAGGCCGCGGTGTGGCGGGCGACCAGGTCCGGGTCGGCGCCGAAGGAGCGCACCCCGATGACCGGGTTGGCCGGGTTGGAGTTGACGTCGGCGTCCGGCGCGTAGTCGAGCGTGACGCCGACCGCGGCCAGCTCGGCACCGAGGTCGCGGGCGACCTCCTCGGTCAGTGCGGGGTCGTCGACCGCGCCGAGGGCGAAGTTGCCGGGCCGGGAACTGCCCCGGGCGGACTCGATCCGGGTGACGTCGCCGGCCTCCTCGTCGATCGCCACGATCACGTCGGGCCGCTCGGCACGCAGGTTCGCGGTCAGCGCGGCGACCTGTTCGTGGTCGACGACGTTGCGGGCGAACAGGACCACCGAGCCGAGCCCTTCGCCGAGCCAGCGGCAGACCCAGGGTGGCGGGGTGGTGCCGAGGAACCCGGGTTGCAGGACGGCGGCGGCGAGCGCCGTCAATTCTCCGGTCGCTCCCACGATCCGCTCGCTCCTCGCGCTCACGCTTGTCGTACCCCCGTCTCCCCCACGGACCCGCCGGGACCGGCGGGTGCTGTCATGGTCACACCGCGCAGCCAAATAGTCAACAATCCTTACTGTTAGCCGCTGGCGTCCCGGGACGGCCCGTGGGAGAGTTCGTCCATGTCCGTCCTGCCGCTCGCCGACGCCAGCAGCGCCGCCGACATCCCGGGCGTACGCCTGCTCGGCCTGGTGGTCGGCGCCCTGTTCCTGCTGATCGCCATCCGGGCGATGTTCCGCCGCTGAACCCCGGCACCGGGTGCGGCGGGGCGACGGTTTCGGTGCCGGACGCCGGGGGTAGCTGTGGCGGTTGATGAACCTGACCACGCACTCCACGAATCTGCGCCGCGCGGCGAAGAACCTCTTCGGATGGACCGCGCTACGGCCCAACCAGTTGGCCGCCATGCGCGCCGTCATGAAGCGCCGCGACGCCCTGGTGGTGCTGCCCACCGGCGCCGGCAAGTCGGCGATCTACCAGATCCCGGCCAGCCTGATCCCCGGCCCGACCGTGGTCATCTCCCCGCTGCTCGCACTCCAGCAGGACCAGATCGCGGCGCTCAACGAGCGCCAGCGTCCGGAACTGCGGGCGGTGCGGATCTCCTCGGACGAGAGCGCCGCCCAGCAGGCCGCCGCGATCGAGGAGATCCGGGCCGGTCGGGCGGAGTTCCTCTTCATCACGCCCGAGGCGTTGAGCAACCCCGACCGGCTCGCCGAGGTGCGCTCGCTGGCCCCGGCGCTGGTGGCGATCGACGAGGCGCACTGCATCTCGGCCTGGGGTCACGACTTCCGCCCGGACTACCTGGCGCTCGGCCACCTGATCGACGGCCTCGGCCGGCCCCCGGTGGTCGCGTTGACCGCCACCGCGTCCCCGCCGGTCCGCGACGACATCGTCGCCCGGTTGCGGCTGCGCGAGCCCGAGGTGGTCGTCTCCGGGCTGGACCGGCCCAACCTGTTCCTGGAGGCGGCCCTCTGCCCCACCGAGGACTACCGGTGGCGGCGGCTGATCGCACTCCTGCGCGACGACGAGCGGCCGGGCATCATCTACGTGCCGACCCGACGCTCGGCCGAGGAACTGGCCGGGCGACTCACCGACGCCGGTTTCCCGGCCGAGTTCTACCACGGCGGCATGGCCACCGGGGCGCGGCACGAGCTGCACGAGGCGTTCCTCGCCGACCAGGTCCCGATCATGGTGGCCACCTCGGCGTTCGGCATGGGCATCGACAAGCCGAACATCGCCTGGGTGGTGCACATGGCGCTGCCCGACTCGCCGGACAGCTACTTCCAGGAGATCGGCCGGGCCGGCCGGGACGGCTCGCCGGCCCGGTTGCTGCTGCTGTGGCGGGCCGAGGACATCGGCCTGCAACGCTACTTCAGCGGCGGGCTGCCGGATGAGAAGGAGTTGTGCGAGCTGGCCGCGGTGCTGCGGAGCAAGGCGCGCACCCGCAAGGAACTGCGCGAGCTGACCGGGCTCGGCCCGCGCAAGCTCGGGCAGTACCTCGCCCTGCTGGAGCAGGTCGGCGCCGCCGAGCCCCGCGCCCGGCAGCGCGTCGGCGCACCCCGGTACGCCCCGGAGGCCGCCGAGGCCGCCCGGGCCGCACTCGCCGAGGCCGAACGGCAGCAGACGCTGACCCGGTCCCGGACGGACATGATGCGCGCCTTCGCCGAGACCACCGGCTGCCGCGGCCAGGCCCTGCTGGCGTACTTCGGCGAGCAGATGCACGAGGTCTGCGGGCACTGCGACAACTGCCACGCCGGCACCAGTGTGGCCGGCGACGGCGCGGTCGGCCCGTTCCCGGTGCACAGTCAGGTCCGCCACGCCGAGTGGGGGTCCGGCCTGGTGCTCAGCTACGAGGAGGACCGGATGACGGTGCTCTTCGACGAGGTGGGCTACAAGACGCTGTCCGTGCCCGTGGTGTCCGAACAGGGCCTGCTGGCGCTGGACTAGCCTGACCCGGGCACCGTCGCGGTGCCCGTCGACAACGACGACCACGGCGAGAGGGGCCTGATCGTGATCGAGCAGCCGGCGTACACCCGGTTCGGTGTGTCGGACGAGGAGTGGGGGCTGCTGGTGGGGCTGCCGCAGTCGGTGCTCACCGCGGCGGCCGCCGCGGAGTCCGACGGCACCCGGCGCACCATGGCGGAGAACGCCGCCGGGCTGGAGACCATCGCCGCGGGCCGCGAGTCGGCGAGCCCGCTGGTGGCGGCCGTGGCCGGCGAGGTCGTCTCCCGGGTGGGCGACCCGGAGGCCGGCGCGGAGCTGCCGGTGATCACGCCGGACGACCCGGCGGCGATGATCGAGGACGTGCTCGCCCGGGCCGGTCAGGCGTCCGCCCTGCTCACCGGCCGGGTGGACGAGGGGCAGGCCGGCGCGTACCGGCACTGGCTGGTGGAGATCGCCGAGCAGGTGGTGGGCGCCGCCTCCACCGGCGGCATCCTCGGCATCGGCGGGGACGTGGTGAGCGACTCCGAGCGCCGGTTCCGGGACCGGCTTTCGCAGGTGCTCAACGACTGAGGGATAATGACGTCCGCCTATGACGGACGTCACGCCCACGGGCTGCCACCTGCCGGCCCCGTGGGGCGTCGTGTTCGTGGAGGCACGACGAACCACGGGGGTCGGTCATGGACACAGCGATGCAACCGCAGATCTTCGACACGGCGCCGCTGCCCGCCGCCGACCGCTTCGGGATGTGGCTGGACATGCTCGCCCGCACGCCGGGGCTGATGCGGGTCCGCACCGAGCACGCCGACAATTTCCTGGCGCGGGCGGAAAGCCTCGACCTGGGCGCGATGCGGGTCATCCGGCACCGCTATCCCTCGTTACAGGGGATCCGGACCCGGGAGCTGATCCGACGCTCCGACGCGGACTGCTACGCGCTCACGCTGACCCTCGCCGGCACCGGCGTCGCCGGCCAGGGCGGGCAGCGTGGCATCTGCCCGCCCGGCGACTTCACCTTCTACGACTGCGCCCGCCCGAAGGAGATCAGCCACCACAGCGACGGGGGCGGGGACCAGCCCGCCAGATCGATTTCGGCGTTCATCCCGTACGAGGCGCTGCCGCTGCCCCACCGTCGGCTGACCCCCCTGTTCGGCGGCCGGATGTCCGGCAGCGGGGGCATCGGCGCGCTGCTGGCCGACTTCCTCACCCGGCTCACCGGCCGACCGGAGCAGTACCACGCGACGGACGCCGACCGGCTCGGCGGCATCGGCCTCGACCTGGTCGCCACGCTGCTCGGCCGCCACCTCGTCGCCGACGACGCGGTGCCCACCGAGGTGGGGCGTCGCGCCCTGCTGGCCCAGGTGCGCGCCTACGTCCGGCAGCACCTCGGCGACAGCACGCTGGGCCCGGGCACGATCGCCGACGCGCACCACATCTCGGTGCGCTCCCTGCACCGGCTCTTCGAGGCGGAGGAGACCACGGTCGCGGCGTACATCCGGGACGAGCGGCTGGCCCGGTGCCGCCGTGACCTGGCCGACCCGGCGCTCGGCGACCGGTCGATCCAGGCCATCGCCGGTCGCTGGGGGTTCCGGGACAAGGCCCACTTCAGCCGGGTCTTCCGGGCCGCGCAGGCGGAGCCGCCGCAGGCGTACCGGGCGCGTCGGCTGGAACAGGCACGGATCGTCAACGCACCGGCATCCGGAGTCAACCCGGCGCGAACATACTGATCACGGGCCGCCAGCGGAGACGGTGGAGGTCAACTGGTAACGGGGGGCCGGGGCGTGGCGCCCGCGGTGGTTCCGGCCGCGGGCGGCCGCCCGGTGCCCCCTCGCACCCCGCACGGGCGGCAACCCGGTTCCGGTCCCGTCGTTCCCCCCGGTCCGGCGGGGCCGGTCGGGCCGCTCAATCGGCCTCCTCCTCCAGCAGCGTCAGGACCGACTTCTCCACCGCCTCACGCGGCATCTCCGGCGCCACCGGCGCCAGCACCCCGTCGTGGTAAAGGTCGACCACGCGCGGGTCCACATACGACGTACGGGCCACCGTGGGGGTGTTGCCGAGCAGTTCGGCCACCGAGCGCATCACCGCCGCGACGGCTCGTTTCCGGGCGGTGGCGCTGCGCTGCGGGCCGAGCGTCGCCAGCTCGGCGGCGGCCAGCACCGTGGCGTGCCAGGTGCGGAAGTCCTTCGCGGTCATCTCCCCGCCGCTGGCGTCGCGCAGGTAGTCGTTGACCTCGTCGCTGCGCACGTCGCGCCAGGCCCGCCCGTCCCAGTAGCCGAAGAGCCGCTCCTGGGCGCGCCGGCGGCGGCGCAGGTGGAGCAGCACCTGACACAGCTCCGCGTCCTCGACCCGGCGGACCTGTTCGACGCCGCCCTTGGCCGGGAACTCGAAGACCACGCAGCCGCCCCGGGACCGGGCGTGCTCGGGACGCAACGTGGCGACGCCGAACGTCGGGTCCTCGCCGGTGGCGTACTGGTCGCTGCCCACCCGGAACGCACCCATGTCGAGCAGCCGGGCCACGGTGGCCAGCACCCGCTCCCGCCGCAGCCCGCGCAGGGCCAGGTCGTGCGCGACCCGGTCGCGCAGCGCCGGCAGCCGGTGGGCTACCTCCAGCACATGGTCGAACTTGGCCTCGTCCCGCTTCTGCCGCCACCGCGGGTGGTAGAGGTACTGCTTGCGGCCGGCCGCGTCGATGCCGGTGGCCTGGATGTGCCCGTTCGGGTAGGGCGAGATCCACACGTCCCGCCAGGCCGGCGGGATGACCAGCTCGCGCAGGCGGGCCAGCTCGTCGGCGTCGCGCACCGGCTCGCCCTTCGCGTCGAGGAAGAGCCAACCCTTGCCGCGCCGCCGGCGCCCGTACCCGGGCCGGCCCGGGTCGCTACGCCGCAACCGCACCGGAGATCCGTTCCACCTCGGCCACCGCCGCCACCACCTCGTCGATCCCGATCGCGTCGAGAACCGGGTGGATTCCCACCCCGTCGGGATACCCCGAATCCGGGTCGGGTCCGGCGTCATCCGTGTCGCCCAGCACCCGGTGCCGGGGCCGGTCGGCCGGCGGGCCCCAGTGGGCCGCCGGCACCGGTCCGAACAACACCACCGAGGCGGTCCCGTAGCCGGTCGCCAGGTGGGCGACGCCGGTGTCGCCGCTGACCACCAGGCGGGCGTCGGCGACCAGCGCGGCCAGCTCGACCAGGCCGGTCCGGCCGGCCAGCACCGCCCGCGACGGCAGCCCGGCGGCCCGGGCCACCTGTTCGGTCAGCGCCCGCTCGCCGGCCGAGCCGGTGAGCACCACCCGGTGTCCGCGCGCGGCCAGCGTCCGGGCCAGCCCGGCGAAGCGGTCCGCCGGCCAGCGCTTCGCCGCGACCTTGCCGCCCGGGTGCAGCACCGTCACCCCGGCCGGTACGCCGGCACCGACCGGTCGTCGCAGCGCCAGGTCACCGGCGTCGGCCGGCAGGCCGTACGCGTGCAACAGCCGGCACCAGCGACGCACCTCGTGCTCGTCGGCGTTCCAGGACGGACCCTCGGGGTGACCGGCCGACGGGTTGCGGTAGGCGAGCAGCCGCCCCGCCCCGGTGGCGGCCAACGCCCGGTGCGACTGCGGTCCCCGGCCGTGCAGGTTCACCGCCATCTCCGGCGGCGGCCCGGTCCACCGGATCCGGTCGGGTCCGGCGGTGGGCAGCACCCGGTCGACCGCACCGGTCAACTCCGCCAGCGGCGCCAGCCACGCCGGGGCGGCCAGCACCACCTCCCGGCCGGGCAGGCCGGCGCGCAGGCCCCGCAGCGCCGGGACGGCCGTGGCCAGGTCGCCGACGCCGAGTGCCCGCAGCACCAGGATCACGGGTACGAGGACTCCTGCTCGGCGCAGACCACCATCTCGCGGATCGCGCAGCCGGCCGGCTGGGAGAGCGCGAACATGACCGCGGCGGCGGTGTCGGCCGGCTCGTTGAGCACGGCGTCCGGGCCGGGCCGGTAGCGCGCGTCCCGCTCGTCGAAGAACGCGGTGCGCATGCCGCCGGGGATCAGCAGGGTCACGCCGACCGCGCCGGCCAGCTCGGCGGCGAGCGCCCGGGTGAAGCCGACCACCCCGAACTTCGCCGCGCAGTACGCGGTCGCGTCGCCGACCGCCTTGACACCCAGCGTGGAGGCGACGGTGACGATCGTGCCGCGGGACGCCTCCAGCCAGGGCAACGCGGCCCGGATCACCGCCGCGGTGGCGAGCAGGTCCACCGTGACGATCCGCTCCCAGGTCTCCGCCGGCACGTCGGCCAGCTTCCCGGGCACGTCCATGCCGGCCGCGGTGACCACCGCGTCCAGCCCACCGGCGCGTTCCGCGAGGTCCCGGGTGGCGGCCTCGGCGGCACGGGTGTCGGCCAGGTCGCACTCGACCCAGGGCACCCCGTCCGCGGGCGGCTGCCGGTCCAGCACGACCGGCCGCCCGCCGGCCCGGATCACCGCCGCGACCACCGCCGCGCCGAGGCCGCTCGAACCGCCGGTGACCAGGACGGTGGGACCGGCACCGGGAGGTCCGCCGCTCATGGTGCCTCCCACCGGTCGGCCCGGGTGCGTCGCTCGCTCATCGTGCTCCCCTCACCCCACGCCGGAGGCCCGCTCCGGGCCGGCCCGCGCCGTCGTCGCGGCCGGCCGAGCCGGCACGGGCCGCCGCGATCATGTCGGTGGTGGAGCGCCCGTCCAGGTACGGCACGACCACCGTGTGCCCGCCCCAGCGGGCCAGGATCTCCGACTCGGGCAACGTCTGGGTCCCGCCGCCGCTGGCGTAGTCGCCGCCCTTGACCCAGATGTCCGGGCGCAGCCAGGACAGCGCCGCGTGCGGGGTCGGCTCGTCGAAGATCAGCACCGCGTCGACGCAGCCCAGCGCCGCGAGCAGCCGGCCGCGGTCGCCCTGCGGCACCACCGGACGCTCCGGCCCCTTCAGCCCGGCCACGCCGGTGTCGGAGTTCAGGCAGACGATCAGGCAGTCGCCGAGCTGCCGGGCCGCCTGGAGGGTCGCCACATGCCCCGCGTGCAGCAGGTCGAAGCAGCCGCCGGTGGCCACCACGGTGCCGCCGGCGGCGCGTACCCGGGCCACCACCTCGCCGGCGGCCCCGGCGCCGATGCGGTCCCCGCCGCCGGTGACCACCGTGGGGGCGACGGCCCGGACCGGTGGCGGCAGTGCGGCGGCCACACCCCCGTCGGCCACGTACGCGGACGCCTCGGTGACCGCCTCCTGCACCGCCTCGGAGACCAGCGCGCCCCGGGCCAGCGCCAGGGTGGCCGCCGCCGCGAACCGGTCCCCCGCGCCGCAGGTGTCCCCCTCCGCGGCCGGCGCGGGCACCACCAGCGGCGTGGAGCCGGCGTGGCAGAGCAGCGCGCCGTCCCCGCCCAGGGTCACCGCGACCGCGCCGGCCTGCCAGCGGCGGCGCAACGCCTGTGCGCTGCGGGACGCGGCGGCCAACCGCGACCCACCCGGCGGCGTCTTGGCCAACTCCCGGGCCTCCGGCTCGTTCGGGGTGGCCAGGTGCACGCCGGGCACGGCGGCCGGGCCGCGTGGGTGCGGGTCCCACACCACCGGCGCCCGGGTCGCGGCGAGCGCGGCGCGCAGCGCCGGGTGTCCGGCGACGCCCCGGCCGTAGTCGCTGACCAGCACGGCGGACGCGGCGGCGAGCAGCCGCAGCACGGCCTCGCTCGGCTCCCCCGGCACGCCCGTCGCCCCACCCCGGTCGTGGCGCAGCAGCACCCGGCCCCGGGCCCGCAGCCGGATCTTCTCCGGGGTGGCGCCGGTCAGCGGAAGCGCGTAGAGCTGCACCCCGGCGGCGGCGAGCAGGGTGCCGAGCCGGGCCCCGCCGGCGTCGTCGGCGACGGCGGTGACCAGGGCGACCTCGGCGTCGAGCGCGGCCGCGAAGACCGCGGCCAGGCCGGCCCCGCCGGGACGGTCGACGGCGGTGGTCTCGTCGAGCACCGGCACCGGGGAGTCCGGGCAGAGCCGGTTGACCAGCCCTTCCACGTCCCGGTCCAGCAACGTGTCACCGAGCACCACGACCGGTCCCGCCATGCTCGCCCTCCTCATCGGGCCCGCACCCTCGGATCCGGGTCGTCGAGCACCACCTCGACGCCGGTACGCACCGGGTCGACCGGAGTCCGGGCGGCGAGCACCGCCGGCAGCGTCCGGTCGACGTACTCGCAGAGCACGTGCACGGCGACCAGATGCAGCTCCTGCACCACCTGGCCGTCCGGTGAGTCGACGGCGAGCCGCTCGTGACAGAGGTCGGCGAGCGGGTTGGGGGCGGGACCGGTGAAGGCCCAGCAGCGCAGGCCGGCGTCGCGGCCGGCGCGGGCGGCGGCGAGCAGGTTCGCGCTGGCGCCGCTGGTGGACATCAGCAGCAGCAGGTCGTCGGGGCGGCCGTGGGCGCGGACCTGCCGGGCGAAGACCTCGTCGAATCCGTAGTCGTTGCCGATGGCGGTGAGGGCGCTGGTCTCGGCGTGCAGGGCGATGGCGGAGAGGGGTTCGCGGTCGTCGCGGAGCTTGCCGACGAGTTCGGCGGTGAGGTGCTGCGCCTCGGCGGCGCTGCCGCCGTTGCCGGCCACCAGCAACCGGCCGCCCGCGGCGAGCCGGTGCGCCACCTCCCCGCCCCAGCGGGCCAGCAGGTGCTCCGCCTCGCGCAGCGGCAGCAGCGCGGCGGCCAGCCGGGTCAGGTGGTCCTCCAGCACCGTCCCGCCGGGCGCCGGCGCGGCCGCCGCCATCAGGCGACCACCCGGGTGGGCCGGCGCACGGTGGCCACCTCGCCGTACAGCTCGCCGAGGCGGTCGGCCGCGGCGGCCCAGGAGTACCGGGTGCGGGCCCGCTCCAGGGCCGCGGCGGCGTAGGCGAAGCGGCGGATCCGGTCACCGAGCAGACCGCGGATCGCCGCGCCGAGCGCCGCCGGGTCACGGGCCGGCACCAGGTCGCCGGTGCGCCCGGGCACCACCGTGTCGATCAGTCCGCCGACCGCGGTGCCGACCACCGGTACGCCGCAGGCCATCGCCTCCAGCGGGGTGAGGCCGAACGGCTCGTACCAGGGGGCCGCGACCAGGACGTCGGCGGAGCGGTACCAGCGGCCCATCTCCTCCCGGGGCACCGCGCCGACGAGGCGTACCCGGTCGGCGATGCCGAGCGAGTGGGCCAGCGCCCGCAACCGCAGCGCGTACGGGTCGGTCTCCAGCAGCCCGGCCGGCGGCCCGCCGACCACCACGCACTCGGCGTCCGGCACCAGCGCGGTGGCGCGGACGACGTCCTGGAAGCCCTTGCGCTCGACCAGCCGCCCGACGGTGAGGATGCGGGTCCGCCCGCCGTCGGTGTCGGCGACCGGGCCGAGCGGGGTGAAGGTGGACAGGTTCACCCCGGACGGCACGACCGTGATCCGGGACCGGGGCACCCCCATCCGGACCAGCTCGGCGACCTCGTCCTGGCACTGGGCCACCACCCGGTCCACCGAACGGCCCAGGGTCCGCTCGTGGTCGATGCGGCCCGGCGGGCTGGTGTCCTGGACGCCCTGGTGCCGGCGCTTGACCGCGCCGAGCGCGTGGTACGTCTGCACCACCGGCACACCGACGCGCCGGGCCGCCGCGAGACCGGCCAGCCCGCTCATCCAGAAGTGCGCGTGCACCACCTCTGGCTGCCAGTCGCCGGTGCGCCACCGGTCGGCCAGCCAGTCGGAGAACGCCGGCATGTACGGCAGCAGGTCGTCCTTGGCCACCGGCTCGGCCGGGCCGGCGGGCACATGCGTGACCTGGTACCCGTCCTCCGCCTGGACGGTCGCCGGCAGGTCCACCGCGTCGCGCCGGGTGTAGACCCGGACGTCGTGACCGGCGGCCGCGAGCGCGGCGGAGAGCTCGGCGACATGCGTGTTCTGGCCACCGGCGTCCTCGCCGCCGAGGACGGCGAGTGGGCTGGCGTGCTCCGAGATCATCGCGATGCGCATGGTTCCTCCTCCAGCAGCCGGTCCCAGTCGGCGAGGAAACGCTCCAGGCCGTAGCGGTCGCGGGCGGCGGACCGGGCCGCGGCTCCGGCCCTCCGGGCGGCCGCCGGGTCGTCCAGCAGGCCCCGGGCGGCGTCGAGCAGCGCGTCGACCCGGGTGGAGAGCGCACCGGCGGCGGGCGGCACCGCCTCCACCGCCTCGGTGGTGGCCAGCGCCACCACCGGCATGCCCATGGTCATCGCCTCGATGAGGCTGAGCCCGAGCGAGGTCCAGCGGCACAGGTGCAGGTACGCGCGCCGCTTCGCCAGTTCGGCGTGCATGGCGTGCTGCGGCACGTCGTCGTGGCCGGTCAGCCGGTCCTCGGGCAGTCCGAGGTGGGCGGCGAGTCCGGCCACCTGCATGCCGTAGACGTCCAGCGGCGCCAGCGCGGCGAACCGGGCGAGCAGGTCGGTGCCGGTGACCCGCCAACGGCGTACCGGCTCGTTGATCACCACGGCGAGGCGGTCGAGTTCGCCGGTCCATTCGACGGCGGGTGCGACGACGCCGTGTTCCACCACGGCGGTGCGGGTGGCACCGTTGTCCCAGAACAGCTCGTTGAAGTACGTGACGTGGGTGAGCAGCAGGTCGTCCCGGTCGGCCATCGGGTGCCGGGTGGCGGGCACGTCGCCCTTGGGGGTGTTGTGCTCGACGTAGACCGCCGGCAGGTCCCGGCCGGGCCGGCGGCCCAGCCACTCGGCGGCCAGGTCCAGTTCCTCCGGGCGTTGCAGGACGACCACGTCGACGTCGGTCCGGCGCAGCTCCTCCGGGGTCACCTCGACCGCGCTGTCCGGCCACCGATAGGTCCGGGCCCGGCCCCGGCCGTAGGGGCCCCGGTCCGGGGTCACCGGCACCAGGTAGCGGTGCTTGCCGTGCACGAACGAGGTGGTCCACGAGCCGTGCACATGCCAGAGCAGGACGTTCATCCGGCCACCCCGCCCAGGACGGGCGCCGGCTCCGCGGCGGGCACCCCGAGCAGCCGCAGGGCGTCCAGCACCCGGCCCGGCTCGACGGCGCTGAGGCAGGGGTGCCCGGGGACGGGGCAGGCGGTGGCGCGGCTGTCCCGGCAGGGCGCTCCGGCGTCGCCGAGCCGGACCGTCGGCACCCGGTAGGGCCCCCACTGGCCGAACGGGACGGTCGGGGCGAAGAGGCTGACCACCGGCACGCCCAGCGCCGCGGCCAGGTGCGCGGGGCCGGTGTTGCCGACCACCAGTGCGGCGCCCCGGGCGATCAGGGCGGCCAGCNGGTCAGCTCCCGCTCGTCGGGCCCACCGGTGACCACCACCCGGTATCCGGCGGCGCCGAGCACCCGGACCACCCGGACGGCCAGCTCGACCGGGCAGGCCCGGGTCTCCACCGAGGAGCCCGGGTGCAGCACCACGTAGCCGGGCGGCCCGGCGGCGGCCGGGACCGGCGGCAACCGGTCGGTGCGCAACCGCAGCCCGGGTTCGTCGTGGCTGGGCAGGGCGAAGCCGGCGGCCGCGGCCAGGGACAACGCCCGTTCCGGCTCGGGTACGCCGACCGGGACCCGGTGGCGGACGTCGAGCAGGGCCCCGGGGTAGTCGTCGCTGATCGCGCTGATCCGGGGTACGCCGGCCATCCGCAGCAGCAGGGCCAGCGGCAGCGGCGACTGGTGGAAGGAGGTGAACACGACCGCCTCGTCGGCGCGTACGGTGGCGAGCCGGTCGGTCAGCGCCCGGATGGCGTCGGGGTCGACCGGCGGGGCCGGCGCGTCGATCCACGGCAGCGGCCACTCGACGATCTCGTCGACGCCGGGCAGCAGCTCGGCCGCGGCCCGGCCGCGTGGTCCGCACAGCAGCACCACCCGGTCCGCGCCGGCCGCCACCGCCCGGATCCCGGGGCCGGTGACCAGCACGTCGCCCGCCGCGTCGCTGCGTGCCACCAGCACCGTGCCCCGGCGCGGGCGACGCGCGGGCAGCGGCGCGGCCACCAGCCGCATCCGGGTCAGGATGGTGTTCACCGCGTCCGGCAGGTCGGCGGCGACCGTGGGCGCGGCGGCCACCTCGGCGGCCCGGGTGGCCGGCGTGGGCACCATGACCGAGGCGGCGCCGGCCGCCGCCGCGGCGGCCATGTCGGCGCCGATGTCACCGACCAGGACGCACCGGGTCGCGCTGGTGCCGAGCGCGCGGGCGGCGGCGTGCACCAGTCCCGGCGCCGGCTTGCGGCAGGCGCAGCGGTCCGTCTCCGCGTGCGGGCAGATCTGCCAGCTGTCGAACGGTCCGAGCAGTTCCTCGACCCGGGCGTTGACCCGGTGCAGATCGCGGGCGGTGAAACAGCCCCGGGCCAGCCCGGACTGGTTGGTCACCACGGCCAGCCGCAGGCCGGCCGCGCGCAGCCGGTCCAGCGCCTCCCGGGCACCCGGCACCGGCCGGACCTTCTCCGGGTCGCCGTTGTACGGCACGTCCTCCACCAGCGTGCCGTCCCGGTCGAGCAGCACCGCCTCGTACAGGCCGGGCGGGAACCGGTCAGCATCCGGGTCAACCCCGGCTGACCTGCACTGATCCCGCTCGTGGTCCCGTCGCACGGGCGGCGGGTTCCCGACCCCCCGAGGAGTAAACGTCGATGTCGGCGCAGCGCCCGCTGCCACGCCCGGCCCGGTGCGGCGATACCCGCCGCTGTCGAGAAGCTAACCCGACCGCCGTTAGCGACCGCCCCGACGGGGGTACCGGACACTCGTGGCGGTTGTGGAGAAAGTCATCGACGCGTCCCCGGAGCGGATCTTCGAGGTGCTTGCCGACGGTTGGACGTACAGCGACTGGGTGGTGGGCACCGCGCATGTGCGGAACGTCGACGACGCCTGGCCCCGGGTCGGCAGTCAACTGCACCACCGGGCCGGGCCCTGGCCGTTCTCGCTCCAGGACGCGTCCACCGTGCTGGAGTCCCGGCCGCCGCACCGGCTCGTGCTCCGGGCCGGGCTCTGGCCGGCCGGGGAGGCGATCGTGGCGTTCGTGCTGGAGCCGCTGGACGACGGCCGGACCCGGGTGACCATCGGCGAGGACTTCGCCGCCGGGCCGCTGCGGTGGATCCGGACCAAGCTAAACGACCTCGTGCTGCACCTGCGGAACAGGGAGACGCTGGCCCGGCTGTCGGACATCGCGACGCGGCAGAAGCCCGAGGGGTGACCGACCGCTTCCGGGGCGTCTGCGCGGAGTCCACGAAGCGGACTGGCTACCCTCTCAGGTGACCCCTGTCGGCCGACCGAGGAAGTCCGTGATGATCGAACCCGTGCAGTTGCCCTCCCCGTGGGCGGACGCGCGCCTGACCGTCGTCGTCCCGACCTACAACGAGGCGGGCAACCTTCCGGTGCTGGTCGAGCGCCTCCTCGCGCTGCCGCTGCCGGGGTTGAAGGTGCTCGTCGCGGACGACAACTCCCCGGACGGCACCGGCGAGGTGGCCGACAAGCTGGCCATCGAGCACCCGGAGCGGGTGACCGTGGTGCACCGCCCGGGCAAGGAGGGCCTCGGCCGGGCGTACGTGGACGGGATCAGCCGCGCGATCGACGGCGGCGCCGAGTTCGTCGCCCAGATGGACGCCGACCTGTCGCACCCGCCGGAGGCGCTGCCCGGCATGCTCGGCGCGCTGCTCTCCACCCAGGCGTCCGTGGTCATCGGCTCCCGCTACGTGCCCGGCGGCGAGCTGGACGAGAACTGGCCGCTCTATCGCCGCGCGCTCAGCGGCTGGGCCAACCTCTACGTGCACACGCTGCTGCGGGTGCGGATCCGGGACCTGACCGCCGGCTTCAAGATCTGGCGGGCCGACGCGCTGCGCGACATCGGCCTCGACCGGGTGCAGTCCAACGGCTACAGCTTCCAGGTCGAGATGCACTACCTCGCCACCAAGCTGGGCCACACCATCCTGGAGGTGCCGATCCGCTTCGAGGAGCGACGGGACGGCGACTCGAAGATGACCACCGCCACCAAGATCGAGAGCGCGCTGATGCCGTTCAAGCTCCGTACCCGGCACCGCAACCTGGATTCCTGACCGCGCCTGCGGGCTTTCCGCACCGAACAGTCACGCTGCGTCCTCAGGACGCAGCGTGATTTTCGTGGCCGGGACTGACCCACCCGCCCTCGCGGCCGAAGCCGAGCGCAACGGTCAGCGGTAGACGGTGCGGTGGGCGGCGGCGATGGTCCGGGCGTACACCGCACCGGTGACGGCCCGGTCGCGGGCCAGGGCGGCGCGGGCGGCGTTCGCGCCCGGCGCGCCGTGCACCCCGCCGCCCGGGTGGGCCGAGGCGCTGGCCAGATAGAGCCGGTCCACCGGAGTGTCCGCGCGCCCCAGGCCCGGAATCGGCCGCAGGAAGAGCTGCTGGTACGCCGCCGCGGTGCCGCCGCCCAGGGCGCCGCCCACCAGGCTCGGCTCGGCGGCCTCCAGGTCGGCCGGGCCGGCGACGTGCCGCCCGACGATCGACGCGCGGAAACCCGGCGCGGCGTCCTCCAGCACCTCCTCCATCCGCTCGACGTGCCCGGCCACCTCCTCGGCCCGCCAGTGCCGGCGGAACGGCAGGTGGGTGTAGGACCAGAGCGACTCGGTGCCCGGCGGCGAGTGGCTGGGTTCCGCCACCGTCATCTGCCCGACCAGCAGGAACGGGTCGGCCGGCACCTCGCCTCGGGCCAACGCCGCGGCGTACGTGGTGAGGCCGTCGAGGTCGGCGCCGAGGTGCACGGTGCCGGCGCCGGCCAGGTCGCGGTTCTTCCACGGCACCGGCGCGGACAGCGCCCAGTCGACCTTGAGGGTGGAGCCGTCCCACCGGAAGTGCGCCAGGTCCTCGACGAGTCGGGGCGGCAGCGCCGCCGCGCCGACCAGGNGGGCCCGCCAGTCGGCCCCGCCGGCGGTACGCACGCCCATGGCGCGGCCCCGCGCGGTCAGCACCCGGTCGACCCGGGCGCCGTACTCGATCCGGCCGCCGCGCTCGACCAGCCGCGCCACCAGCGCGTCGGTGATCCGCTGCGCGCCGCCCACCGGCACCGGCCAGCCGACCTGCTGGCCGAGCATGGCGAGCAGCCAGCCGTACACGCCGGAGCCGGCCTCCTCCGGGGACAGGTCGGTGTGCAGCGCGCAGCCGGCCAGCAGCGCCGGCCCGCCCTCGCCGTCGAAGAGCTCCGCGCCGAGCTTGCGCACCGGGAGCACGAGCCGACGGGCCAGCCGAAGCGCGCCGGCGACCCGGAGCCGCCGCAGCAGGCCCAGCCCGCCGCGGACCGGGGGGAACGGGCTGGTGATGGCGTCCAGCATCGGCTCGGACACCTGACGCCAGTCCGCGTACGCGTGCCGCCACCGCTCCCCGTCGCCCGGTGCGAACGTCTCCAGCGACGCGGCGGTGGTGTCGAGGTCCCGGTTGACCACCGCGGCCCGCCCGTCCGGCAGCAGGTGCGCCAGCACGTCCGGCGCGTGCGTCCACACCAGACCGTGGCGCTCCAGGTCCAGGCGGTTGAGCACCGGGGAGGCGTAGCCGAGCGGATAGAAGGAGCTGTAGAGGTCGCTGAGGTAGCCGGGGGCGGTGACCTGCGCGGAGCGGACCGCCCCGCCCGGCGCCTCGGTGGCCTCCAGGACGAGGACGTCCCAGCCCGCGTCGGCCAGCAGGTTCGCGGCCACCAGGCCGTTGTGCCCGGCCCCGATGACGACGGCGTCGGCGGTCGAAATCATCCGATCCGCCTACCCGGCCGATCGCCGGGCGAAACGCGTTTGCCCCGCCCGGACCGGGGCAACCACGGGCATGTACACGGTTGTGCAGCTGATAGGCGGAGTGTGGGGCGCCGGCGGCGAGGGCGGCGAGCTGGTCGTGCACGACCCGGCCGACGGGTCGCCGGTCACCCGGGCGCCGGTGGCCGGCGCGGACGAGGTGGCCAAGGCGGTCGAGGCGGCCCGGGGCGCGGCGGCGGAGTGGGCGGCGACCGCCCCGGCAGAACGGGCCGCGGCGCTGCACCGGGCCGCGGACGCGGTCGAGGCGTCCGCCGGCGAGCTGGCCGAGGCGACCACCGCGGAGATGGGCAAGCCGCTCGACGACGCGCGGGGCGGTGTCGCGGCGGGGGTCGGCACGCTGCGACAGTACGCCGAGCTGGCCCCGGTGCGGGGCGGCCGGACGCTGCACGGCGACCTCGCCGCCCTGGACTTCATGGCGCCCGAACCGCGTGGGGTGGTCGCCGCGATCACCCCGTGGAACGACCCGGTGGCGGTCTCCTGCGGCCTGCTCGGCGCGGCGCTGGTGACCGGCAACGTGGTCCTGCACAAGCCGAGCGAGCGCACCCCGGCCACCGGCTGGCTGCTGGCCCGGGCGCTGGACTCGGCGTTGCCGGCCGGCGTGCTGTCGCTGCTCACCGGCGGCGCCGAGGTGGGCGCCGCACTGGCCGGCCAGGACCTCGACGTGGTGGCCCACGTCGGCTCGACCGCCACCGGTCGGGCGATCGCCGCGGCCGGCGCCCGCACCGGCGCGAAGGTGCTGCTGGAGAACGGCGGCAGCGATCCGCTCGTGGTGGACGCGGACGTCGACCCGGTCTGGGCGGCCGAGCAGGCGGCACTGGGCTGCTTCGCCAACGCCGGGCAGATCTGCGTCGCGGTGGAGCGCGTCTACGTGCACCGCGACGTCGCCGGGGACTTCGTCGACGCGCTGGTGGCCCGCGCCGAGGCGCTTCCCGTCGGCCCCGGCCGCGACCCGGACACCCGGCTCGGTCCGCTGGTCGACCGACGGCACCGCGACCACGTACACGGGCAGGTCACCGCCGCGGTCGCGCAGGGCGCCCGGGTACGCGCCGGCGGCGTGCTGCCGGACGGACCGGGCGCGTTCTACCCGGCCACCGTGGTCGAGGGTTGCCGGCACGAGATGGCGCTGGTCCGGGAGGAGACGTTCGGGCCGGTCGCCCCGGTGGTGGTGGTCGACTCGTTCGGCGAGGGCCTGCGCTGCGCGGCCGACTCGCCGTACGGGCTGGCCGCCACCGTGCTCACCGGGTCGATGAGCCACGCCCAGCGGGCCTGGCGCGAGCTGCCGGTCGGCACGGTCAAGGTCAACGCCGTGTTCGGCGGCGCGCCGGGCGGTGCCGCGCAGCCGCGCCGGGGCAGCGGCCAGGGCTTCGGGTACGGCCCGGAACTGCTCGACGAGTTCCGCACCATGAAGGTGGTGCACCTGGCGGCGCCGGGCGGCGGCCACTGGTGAGCCGGCACGAACGAGCCCGGGACCGCATCGGTCCCGGGCTCGTCGTCGTACCGCGGCGGCTCAGCGACCCCCGCGGGCCTTGCGGGTGGCGTTGTCGTTCGCCTTCTCGATCGCCTTCACCAGCTCCGGCTTGGTCATCCGGGACCGGCCCCGCACGTCCAGCTTCTTCGCCACCTGCATCAGGTGGTCCTTGGTGGCGTTGGCGTCCACCCCGCCGGCCGTCCTGGCACGGCGGGCCGGGCCGCCGCCGGCGGCCTGCTTGTCGCTCGGCCCCTTGCGGCCCTTGGCCTCCCAGTGGTCGCCCACCTTCTCGAACTCGTGCTTGACCGCGGCGAACGCGACGCGGTGCGCGCGCTCCCCC
Source organism: Micromonospora sp. NBS 11-29 (assembly GCF_002140155.1). Classification (GTDB taxonomy): domain Bacteria; phylum Actinomycetota; class Actinomycetes; order Mycobacteriales; family Micromonosporaceae; genus Micromonospora. Next base: position 424,022 of record NZ_NAPR01000007.1, on the reverse strand, counting down.
TCGCCGTACGTCTCGACCGCCGAGTCGTGGGTCTTCTCCCAGGTCCGCTGCGCCTTGGCCGGGGAGCGCTTCAACGTGCTGGGCAGCACCTCGCGTCCGGGCATCTCGTCCACCTCCGTCTCGATCGGTGTCCCTTGTCGTTCCCTGACACCCGGAGGGCAAACCGGCGCGCGGTTTGTCGATTTTCGCGGTGGGGTACCGCCCGGCCACGCCCCGGTGGCCGCACCGGGCGCGCGGAGGAGGCGGTCATGACGGCGACGACACCACCCGCGGTCGACGGCCCGGCGCGGGCCCGCCTCCCCCGGCGCGTCCGGCAGCTCAACTGGCGCACCTGGCGGGGGGTGCTGGTGCGCAGCGGTCGGGGCTTCGTGAAGGACAACTGCGCCGACTGGGCGGCGGCGCTCACCTACTACGGGGTGTTGGCGCTCTTCCCGTCCACGATCGTGGTGGTCGCCCTGGTCGGCCTGGTCTCCGACGGCCCGCGCACGGTCGACACGGTGATCGACCTGGCCCAGGACATCGGCGCCGGTTCGGTGGTCGGCAACGACGCGTTCGTCGGCGTGGTGCGTACGGTGGTCGAGCAGCAGGGCCCGGCGAAGGCGCTGCTCAGCTTCGGTCTGCTCGGCGCGCTCTGGTCCGCCTCCGGGTTCATCGGCGCGTTCACCCGCGCCTCCAACGCGATCTACGGCGTCGAGGAGGGTCGGCCGTTCTACCGGCTGCGCCCGTTGCAGATCGGCATGGCGGCGCTGACCCTGCTGCTGCTGGCGGTGGTCGCCACCGGGCTGATCGTCAGCGGCCCGGTCACGGACGCGGTGGGCGACCTGCTGCACGCCGGTGACCTGGCCCGGACCACCTGGTCGGTGGCGAAGTGGCCGCTGCTGGCCCTGGTCGCGATGACGCTGCTGTCGCTGCTGTTCTGGATCGCGCCGAACGTGCGGCAGCCGCGCTTCCGCTGGCTCACCCCGGGCGGCGGGCTGGCGCTCGTGGTGTGGGTGGCGTCGTCCTTCGGCTTCGGCCTCTACGTGGCCAACTTCGGCTCCTACAACGTCACCTACGGCAGTCTGGGCGCGGTCATCGCGTTCCTGGTCTGGCTCTACCTGTCGAACTGCGCGTTGATGCTCGGCGTGCAGGTCAACGCCGAGTTGCAGCGGGGCCGGGCGATGCAGGCCGGCGTCGAGGACCCGGCCGAGCCGGTGCTGCCGCCGCGCGCCCCGGCGGACTCCTGAGGCGCACCCGCCCGGTTTCGCGACCGGTGCCCGGTTCCCCCGGGCGGCGCCGGTTTACCGGCGATCCCCCGGGGCATCTCTGACGGCATGGAACGTGGCAGCAGCAAGCACTCGCCCAGGGTCGACGAGCAGATGAGCAGCGAGGTCAGCGGTCTCGTCCAGGGGCCGGGCGCCGGCGGTGCCCGGGTCGACGAGTTCCGTCAGCCCGAGCCGTCCGGCGAGGACCAGCCGGAGGCGACCACGGCGCCCGGCGGGGAGCTGCGCACCGGTGCCCCGCAGGGGATGAGTTCGGCGGACGTGGAGGCCCGCAGTCGCCTCGGCCGGTTCATCGGCATGGCGGCGTTGCCCGGCGACCGCGACACGCTGGTCGCCAACGCGCGGGAGAACGAGGCGCCGGCGGACATCGTCGCCGCCCTGGAGGGCCTGCCGGAGGGCACCCGTTTCCAGACGGTTTCCGAGGTGTGGGCCGCACTCGGGCACAAGAACGAGACGACGCGCTGGTGAGCGGACCGGCCCACGGTCCGCACCACGACACCGGCGCAACAGGAGGGACCTCGACATGAGTGGCGTAATGGAACACGTGGACGTGGACGTCCCGATCCGGACCGCGTACGACCAGTGGACCCAGTTCGAGGAGTTTCCGCACTTCATGGAGGGCGTGCAGGAGGTGCGGCAGCTCTCCGACACGATGACGCACTGGACGGTGGAGATCGCCGGCGTGAAGCGCGAGTTCGACGCCGAGATCACCGAGCAGCTCCCGGACGAGCGGGTGGCCTGGCGTTCCACCGGCGGCACCCAGCAGGCCGGTGTGGTGACCTTCCACCGCCTCGACGAGGCGCAGACGCGGGTCACCCTCCAGTTGGAGTTCGAGCCGCACGGCGTGGTCGAGCAGGCCGGCGACAAGCTGGGCGTGGTGGACCGGCGGGCTAAGGGCGACCTGGAGCGGTTCAAGCAGTTCATCGAGCGGCGCGGTCAGGAGACCGGCGCCTGGCGCGGCTCGGTCGACCGCCCGACCCCCTGATTCCGCGCATCCCCCGTACCGATCTTCGATGGCCGCCGGTCGATCCGGCGGCCATCGGCGTGCCCGGCCGTTTGCAGTCATCCGGCCCGGGTACCGCAGGGGAATGACCGACAACGACCGCCACGTGTGGCGTGACGAGGACCGCACCTCCCTGCACGAGCTGGACCGGGCGATCGCCCGGTCGACGCTGGACGGCCAGGCCGACGACGCCACCGGCAACGACGCCGGCGAGGAGGCCGCGTTCGGGCACGGCCCGGAGGCGGTCGACCGGGGTGCCGGCCCGGAGGCCGAGCGGCGGGAGATGACCGACGCGGACCGGGCCTACCGGCCGTCCACCACCGGCCGGACCGGGCCGGACACGCTCTGAATCGACCGGCTCCGGGTGCCGACGGGGTGCCCGGAGCCGCTGCGCGCACTCAGCCGTTACGACAAAAAATGCGGTACGGGCGGTCGAGATTTCGGACAGCTCCACCAGAATCGGCCGAACGGCTGACGGCACTCCCCCGTTGACGCGCAAGAATTTTCGGATGCATCAGGGCTCCGGTTTTCTTTCCAACCGTCAGCGCCGCCTCGCCTGGCTCGGCTTCCTGCTCGCTGCCCTCCAGGCGCCGGTCGCCGCCAGGTTCACCGACGACAGTTCCTGGCTGTTCAGCGTGGTGGTGGCGCTGATGGTCGCGACCGTGATCCTCGCCGACGACGGCGCCCGTCGCCAGGCCCGCTCCGACTGATCACCGCTCGGCCGGGCGCGCCTCGTGTCCCGGCCGACCCCGGCTGCGGCGGCGCTCCTTCATCTCCGCCTCGTACAGGTGGCGGCGACCCTGGACCAGCTCGTCACGGGCCACGCGGTCCAGGTCCCGGAAGAGCGTGTAGTAGCCGTCGTCGAAGTCCTCGACGATCTGGAACGTCCAGCGTCCGGCGATGACGTTGCGGCCGAGCAGGTCCCGGTCGATCCGCTCGGCGAGGCCCGGGTGGCCGGCGGCGCGGAACAGCTCCACCGCGTCGTCCAGCATCAGGTCGGCGTGGCCGATGAGCTGGTGCAGCCCGTAGAGGTGCCCACGGGCCCGCTCGACGCACTCCAGGGCCTCGCTGAGCTTGCCCAGCGCCTCGACCGTGGCGTCGCTCACCCCGTCCGGCCGGCGGTGCGCCCGGTCCGGTCCGTCGGCCTGCTGTCCCATCCTGTCCTCCGTGGGCTCGGCTGCGCCCTCTGCGCGGTTCCCTTCTGCCCCGCCACGGGCGGCTCAATCCCGGTGGACCGGACCGCCGGTCACCCGGACGACCCGGGCATCGGCCGGTCGGCCGAGGTCGCCCCGCTCCGCCCGGGGCTAGCCTCGGTCACCATGCGCGTGTCGAACAACCGGGTCGCGACCCCGTCCGCGGCGGTGGCCGTACGCTCCACGCTGACCACGCTCACCACCGCCCTCGGCACCGCCGGTCTCGCCGCGGCCGCCGCGAACCCCGGGTTGCTCGCCGAGGTCGACCAGCACGCCGCGGGGGTACGCGACAGCCTGCACGGCGACCGTCGGCCGCTGACCGTGGCCGCGCTCGCCGGCTACGCCGAGGGTTTGCGGGAGGCGGCCACCGAGCACGGCTGGACGCCCCCGGTCGAGGCGGTCGACTGGTCCGCGCCGGACTGGCTGCTCACCCGCCTGCTGGCGGTCTGCCTGCTGGCCCGCGGGCTGGACCCGCGTCACCTGGCCTGAGGCACGGCGCGAGGTGCCCGCGATCGCCCCGCGGACACCCCGGCACCGCTGCACCCGTCAGCCGTTGGGCCGGCGGAACTGCTGCGTCTCGTCGCCCGTCTCGCCGGCGCGGTACGTGCTCGCCCCCGACATCGACTGCGGTCCGGTCGGCATCGGCTGCGCGCCCCGGTCGGCCCGCTGCCGCTCGTAGTCGCTGCGACCGGCCTGCTGCCCCTGCCGCTGCTCCCGGAACGCCCGGGACTCCGCCGCGGCCCGGTTGAGCCAGCTGTCCCACCGGTTCTGCATCGGCTTGACCAGACCACCGCCGACCCCGACGACCAGGATCCCGGCCACGGTGGCGAGAAACGCGACGAGCACCGGTGTGGTCACCGTCGTGGCGATGCCCACCTGGTTCAGCGCGGCGATGATGCCGAGCGCCAGGATGAAGATCGCCGCCGCGTCGGCCAGCACCCGCCCGTAGGAGAGTCCGCCGAGCGCGCCGGAGACCAGCTCCCGGACGGCGTTGGCGATGGCGGCCGCGATCACCACGATGACGATCGCCACGAAGGCCCGCGGCAGCCAGGTCACCACCCCGCGGATCAGGTCGCTGATCGCGTTGGGTCCCCACACCCCGAAGGCGAACTGCAGGGTGAACAGCAGGACCGCGTAGTAGGCCAGTCTGGCCAGGATGTCGCTGGCGTCGTACTTGGTGCGTTCGAGGGCGCGTTTGATCCCGCCACGTTCCACGGCGCGGTCGAACCCGACCCGTTCCAGTGCGGCGTCGACGATTTTGAGGACGGCTCGGGCGATGAGCCAGCCCACCACGAGGATCGCGATGAACGCGATGGCCCTCGGCACGAAGAGCAGCACCGACCTCCAGAAGTCGGTCCAGGCCGCACCGATGTCGACCTGGCCGACCGCGAGGGTTTTCGGCATGATGTCCCTCCTGTCGCGTGAACTGCGCCGCCCGCATACCCGGTGCTTTCCGCAGCACGCCGGGCCGGACCGGCCCAATTTCCCGACATCGACCACCGAACCGCCCTGACCTGCCCGGACGTCCACGGGCCCGGGGGCCGGCGGCCGACGCGGGCGCATGATCGGAACCCGCCGGCCACGCTTTGGTTAGGCTGCGGTCATGCCAGGCACCGTCGGTCGGGTTCCCACGCCGTCCGTTCCCACTCCGGGGACGCCCGCCGGCCCGGACGCCGCCGGGCCGGCCGCCCACCCGTGGGACGGCACCCCGCTGGGCGCACCGGACCGCTGGGACCCGGCCGTACGCGCGGTCGCCGACGTGGTGCTGGCCTCGCCCGTGCCGATGGCCCTGCTCCTCGGCGACCGGCTCGTCCTGCTCTACAACGACGGGTACGCCGAGCTGATCGGCGACCGGCACCCCGACGCGCTGGGGCGACCGGCGGCGGAGGTGTTCGCCGAGGTGTGGCGGGAGCCCGGCGCCGGGGAGGCGCTGGAACGGGTGTACCGCCGGGGCGAACCGTTCCTGGAGCGGGAGGCGGTGCTGCCGGCCGACCGGCAGGGCGGCCCGACCGAGCCCGCGGTGTTCACCCGTGGGCACTCGCCGGTCCGCGACTCCACCGGCCGCATCGTCGGCGTGCTCACCGTCTCGGCGCAGACCACCCAACTGACCCAGCAGTTGCAGAGCCTGAGCGACTTCGCCGCCGCGCTCGCCGGCACGCTCACCCTGGACGACGTGGCCCGGGTGACGCTGCGGTACTGCCTGCACTCGTTCGACGCCGACCGGGTCTCCTTCTCGGTGGACGAGGGCAGCGCCTGGCGGATGGTCCGCCGGATCCGCGGTGAGCTGCTCGACGAGGCCGACGAACGGCTGCCTCCGCTGTGGCGCCGGGTCGGCGCCGACTCGCCGCTGCCGGCGGTGGTGACCGCGCGCAGCGGTGTGCCCTCGTTCCACGCCGACGGGCAACCGTTGCGCGACGTCGCGGCGGACCGGCACGACGAGAAGATCCGGGCGCTGGCCGCCCTGCCGCTGCGCTCCACCGTGGTCCGGGGCGCGCTCACCGTCGGCTACCGGTCCCCGCGTCCCTGGTCCCCGGCGGAACGGGCGCTGCTCGCCGCGTCCGCCGAGCTGGTCGGTCAGGCCGCGGAACGGGCCCGCCGGTTCGAGACCCAGCACGGCACCGCCCAGTTGCTGCAACGCAGCATGCTGCCGGAGCAACTGCCCGACCTGCCCCGGTTGCGCATCGCCGCCCGCTACGATCCGGGTGTCGACGGCAACGCCGCCGGCGGTGACTTCTACGACGCGTTCCTGCTGCCCTCCGGCGCGCTCGGGGTGGTGCTGGGCGACGTGGCGGGCCACGACGTGCAGGCCGCCGCCCGGATGGGCCAGGTACGCGCCGCGCTGCGCGCGCTCGCCCTCTCCGACTCCCGGCCCGACGCGGTGCTCGCCGGCCTGGACCGGCTCGTCGCCAGCCTCGGCGCCGAGGGCGGTACGCAGGAACTCTTCGTGACCGTGGTGTTCGGGGTGGTCGAGGTCGACCGGGAGCAGGTCACGCTGGCCAGCGCCGGCCATCCCGCGCCGCTGATCCGGCGTGCCCACCCGCACACCGGGCCGGCCGCCGAGTTCGTCGAGGTCCCCCCGGGCCCACCGCTGGGCCTCGGCGGCCGGCAGCGGACGGTCACCGTGCCGTTCCGTCCCGGCGACACCCTGCTGCTCTACAGCGATGGGGTGGTCGAGCGGCGCTGGCAGGACCTGGCCGCCGGGCTCGGTGGGCTGGGCGCGGCGGTCGACGCCGCCAGCAGCGGTGACCCGCGGGCGCTGTGCGCGGTGGCCACCGCCGCCGTGCCGGGCGCCACCGAGGACGACGTGNGCCGGCCGAACCGACCGCGCCGAGCCGGGTCCGGCACTGGATGACCGCGCAGCTCGCCGAGTGGCAGGTGCCCGAGGCGGTGATCGGCGCGGCGGTGCTCTGCACCAGCGAGTTGACCACCAACGCCCTGCTGCACGCCGGCACCGCGGCCCGGGTCGAGATCGACCTCAGTGCGGAGCGGCTGCTGGTCTCGGTCGCCGACTCGGGCACCCGGGGGCAGGTCACCCGCGCCCAGACGGAGACGCTGAGCAGCCGCGGCCGGGGCCTCGGCCTGATCGAGGAACTGAGCGACGCCTGGGGCACCGACCCGACCGTACGCGGCTCGACGGTCTGGTTCGAGATCCTCATTCCGGCCGGGTGAGGGACGCGTCGGCGGCCGGTCGGCCGGGTAGGAGGCAGCCATGGCCGACGACAAGCGCAGCGGTGTCCTCTTCGACGTGGACGGCACCCTGGTGGATTCCACGTACCTGCACACGGTGAGCTGGTGGGAGGCGCTGCGCCAGGCCGACCACCGGGTCCCGATGGCGCGGATCCACCGGTCCATCGGCATGGGTTCGGACAAGCTCCTCGACCACCTGCTCGGCGCGGAGCGGGACACCGACGCCGACGAGCGCCTGCGCGACGCGCACGACGCGCTCTACGCCGAGTACTGGGAGCGGCTGACGCCGCTGCCCGGGGCCCGGGACCTGCTGCGCGCCTGCGCCGAGCGGGGCCTGCGGGTGGTGCTGGCCACCTCGGCGGCGGAGCACGAGGCGGCCGTGCTGCGGGCGGCACTGGACGCCGAGGACGTCATCGACACGGTCACCTCCTCGGCCGACGCCCAGGAGAGCAAGCCGGCGCCGGACATCCTGGAGGCCGCCCTGGAGCAGTCGGGGCTGGCCCCCGAGCGGGTGGTCTTCGTCGGCGACTCGGTCTGGGACGTCGCCGCCGCCGGCAAGCTGGACATCCCCTGCATCGGGTTGACCTGCGGCGGCACCGGCCGGGCGGAGCTGGCCGGGGCGGGCGCGGTGGCGGTGTACGAGGACCCCACCGAGCTGCTGGACGCCCTGTCCGACAGCGCGATCGGATCCCTGCGCTGAGTCGCCGTTCAATCGCCGACGCCCGACAGGCTTAGCCAGCACCGGTTCGGGGCACTGTCGACCACCACCGCCCGGCGCACGGGCGACGGGAAGGGTGGGGTCGTGGAACCGGTCGATGTCGCGTTCGCTCTGCTGGGCGTGGGTGCGCTGCTCGCGGGGATCCTCCCGCGCATGTTGGAGCGGCGACCACTGTCGATGCCGATCGCGTTCCTCGGGCTCGGCATGCTGGTCTTCGTGCTGCCGACCGGGTTGCCCACCCCGGATCCGCTGCGCTGGCCGGAACTCACCACCCACCTCACCGAGGTGGGGGTCATCGTCGCGTTGATGGGCGCCGGCCTGAAGATCGACCGTCCGTTGAGCTGGGCCCGCTGGTCGTCGACCTGGCGGCTGCTGGCCATCGCCATGCCCTTGTGCATCGCCGCGGTGGCGCTGCTGGGCTGGTGGTGGGCGGGCCTGGTGCCGGCGGCGGCACTGCTGCTCGGCGCGGCGCTCGCCCCCACCGATCCGGTGCTCGCCTCCGACGTGCAGGTGGGCGAACCGACCGATGTGGAGGATTCGGAGGACGAGGTGCGCTTCGCGCTCACCTCCGAGGCCGGGCTCAACGACGGGTTGGCCTTCCCGTTCGTCTACGCGGCCATCGCGATCGCCACCACGAGCCTCGCCCCGTCGGACTGGCTGGCCCACTGGCTGACCGTCGACGTGGTCTGGAAGCTCGCCGCCGGGGTCGGTGGTGGCCTGCTCGTCGGTTGGCTGCTCGGCAAGTTGTTCTTCCGGGCCCCGAGCAAGCTGCGGCTGGCCCGGCACTCCGAGGGCTTCCTCGCCCTGGCGGCCACGTTCCTGGCGTACGGGCTGGTGGAGGTGATCGGCGGGTACGGCTTCCTGGCCGTCTTCGTGGCCGCCCGCGCGATCCGGTCCGCCGAGCGCACCCACGAGTTCCACTCGGTGCTGCACGACTTCGCCGAGCAGGTGGAACGGCTGCTCACCGTGCTGTTGCTGCTGTTGTTCGGCGGCGCGGTGGTGGGCGGCCTGCTCGCGCCGCTGACCTGGCCGGCGGCGCTGGTCGGGCTGGCCCTGGTGCTGGTGATCCGGCCGCTGGCCGGCTGGCTGTCGTTGCGTGGCGCGCCGGGTCGCACCGCCGAGCACTGGGTGATCTCCCTGTTCGGCATCCGCGGCGTCGGCTCGTTCTACTACCTGGCGTACGCCACCAGCAAGACGGAGTTCCCGCAGGCGGAGCTGCTGTGGGCGACCGTCGGCCTGGTGGTGGTGGTCTCGGTGGTGGCGCACGGGATCGCCGCGACCCCGGTCATGCAACTGCTCGACCGGGCGGGCGAGCGCACCGGGGACCGCGCGGAGGCGGAGCCGGCCACGCAACCCGTGCCGGCCGGCTGAACCCCCGGCCGGTCAGGCGCGGCCGAGCCGGGCTGCGAGCGCCCGGCCCAGGTCGCGGCCGGACCGCCAGGCGCTCTGCACCCGTGGGCGACCGAAGGCGTCCCCGGCCAGGCCGATCCCGTCGTCGTCCAGGTGGTAGCTGTCGCCGTCGCCGGCCTTCGGGCGGGCGTACGTCCAGCGGTGCACATGGGTGAAGGTGGCCGGCTCGGGCAGCCCGAGCAGGTCCCGGACGGCCTGCTCGATCCCCGGGCGGGCCCCGGTGGGTTGGAGCAGGTGCCCGGCGGCGAACTCCGCCGTGGTGTGCGCGACCAGCACCGGGGCGCCGTCGCCGCGCCGGTCGCCGTCGTCGCAGACCAGGCTGAGCACCGGGTGGTCGTTGACGAACGCGCCCCGGAAGTCGGCCCAGCACCGGGAGGGGAAGCGCAGCACCCCGGTCAACGTCGACGACCAGCGCTGCGCGGCCACCGCCCGGGTCGACTCGGCCAGCGCCGGGTCCAGCAGCAGGGCGGCCTGCGGACCCGGCATGGCGAGCACGACCGCCTCGGCCGCCCGCCCGTCCACCCGGGGCCCCGGCTCGACCGTCATGATCAGGCGGTTGTGCGTGACCGACAGGCCGGCGGCCAGGTGTTCGACCAGCGACCGCAGCCCGCGCGGCGCGGCCCAGCGCATCGGACCGCGCACCACCTCGCGCCCACGCGGCCCGTACGAGACGAGCGTGTCGGTCCACTCCCGCGCCAGCCCGGCGGCCTGCCAACCGGCGACCACGGCGGCGAACTCCGGGTCGTCGACGGTGAAGTAGGCGGCGCCCAGGTCGGCGGGGCGGCCGTCGAAACGCTTGCTGGCCATCCGACCGCCGGTCACCCGGGCACGTTCACGCACCTGGACCGGGATGCCGGCCCGGGACAGCTCGGTCGCGCACGCCACCCCGGCGATTCCGGCGCCGACCACCACCACACCCGTCCGGTCCGCGTTCATGCCGTGATCGTATGCGTCCGCCGGCATGAACCGACCGGCACGGGGGTAGTGGTACACCTGTTCGAGGAGAGGTGATCAGCATGGCCGACCGCGCCACCAAGGACAACGGCGACGTGAACCCCGACGCCGCGGTCAAGGACCCCGACGACTGGGTGACCGGCGACGAGCCGCCGACCGCGGCTCAGGAGTCCTACCTGCACACGCTGGCCCAGGAGGCGGGCGAGACGGTGCCCGAGGGGCTGACCAAGGCCGAGGCGTCCCGGCGGATCGACGAGCTTCAGGAGCAGACCGGCCGGGGGCGCTGACCTCAACGTGGGGGCAGGCGGTGCAGCTCGACTCGGTCGAGCCGCCCCGCCGCCACCCGCGCGGTCAGGTAGGTCGCGTGCGGCTGGGCCCGCCGGTCGGTGGGCGAACCGGGGTTGAGCAGCCGCAACCCGCCCGGCGCGACGGTGTCCCACGGGATGTGCGAGTGCCCGAAGACCAGCAGGTCGCAGTCGCCGTACGCGGCGGCGCAGCGCTCCTCCCGGCGGGTCTTCGGGCCGGTCTCGTGCACCACGGCCACCCGGAGGCCGCCCAGGTCGACGCGGGCCACCTCAGGCAGCCGGGCGCGCAACTCCGGCCCGTCGTTGTTGCCGTACACCCCGACCAGCCGGCGCGACCGCGCCTCCAGCGCGTCCAGCAGTGCCACGTCCACCCAGTCCCCGGCATGCAGCACCACGTCGGCCGCCTCCACCGCCGCCCACAGCGGCCCGGGCAGATCCCGCGCCCGCTTCGGCACATGCGTGTCCGCCATGACGACCAGTTCCACCCCGCCATCCTCCCCCGCCCACCCGTTCTCTGCGGTGGGTGGGGTCAGGCGCCCTGGCCCTGGTTCTGCATCAGGCCACCGTCCATGAAGTACGTCGAGCCGGTCACGTAGTCGGCGTCGTCGCTGGCCAGGAAGACCGCCAGCTTGGCGATCTCGGACGGCTCGGCGGCCCGCTTCCACGGGATGCTCTGCACCTGCTCCTCCAGGTACTTCGGGTTGTCGATCGCCTCCTGGTTGAACGGAGTCAGCACCATGCCGGGGCCGATGTTGTTGACGTTCATCCGCATCGGCGCGACCTCCAGCGCCAGGCTCTTGGCGAACTCCAACATCGCGCCCTTGCTGGTGTCGTAGTCGGCGCCGCCGGCACGGGCCACCTCCTGGTGAACCGAGGTGATGTTGATGATCCGGCCGCCGCCGCCCTGGTCCCGGCGGTGCCGCACGAACCGCCGGGAGCAGAAGAACGTGCCGTAGACGTTGGTACGCAGGCACCGGTCCCAGGTCTCGGTGTCCAGGTCGGCGACCGGGATGCCGGAGGCGTCCACGCCGGCGTCGTTCATCAGCACGTCCAGCCGGTCGAACTCGGCCAGCGCCTCGTCGAACATGGCCTCGACCTGGTGCTCGACACTGATGTCGCCCTGCACCACGATCGCCCGCCGGCCGACGGACTCGATCTGCTCCCGGGTGTGGTTCGCCCCGGCGTGGTCGTGCAGGTAGTGCACCACCACGTCGGCCCCCTCCCGGCCGAACTCGATCGCGGTGGCCTGGCCGATACCCGAGTCCGAGCCGGTGATCAGGGCGGTCTTGCCCGCCAGTCGTCCGGTCATCCGGTTGCTCCCTCCGTGCGGGCCGCGCCGGTCGGCACAGCCGGTCGGTCGTGCGCGAACCGCGCCGCGGCGTCGGTGATCCGGCCCGCCGCGTTGATCAGGCCGATGTGCGAGAACGCCTGCGGAAAGTTGCCCAGGTGCTCGCCGGTGGCCTGGTCGATCTGCTCGGCATAGAGCCCGAGGTCGTTCGTGCGCGTGACGAGCTGCGCGAACAGCCGCCGGGCCCGGTCCAGCTCGCCCGCCTCGGCCAGGCAGCCCGCCAGCCAGAACGAGCAGATCACGAAGCCCGCCGGGTCGCCGTCCCAGCGGCGCAGCAGCCCGTCGCGGGACAACCGGCGCTCGACCACGTCCATGGTGGCGCGCATCCGCGGATCGGCGGCGGGCAGGAAACCGACCATCGGCATGATCAGCACCGAGGCGTCCAGGTCGTCGGAGTCGAACGCCCCGGTGTACGCGCCGACCCGGTCGTTCCAGCCCCGGGTGAGCACCGCCGCCCGGACCTCGTTCCGGGCGGCCGCCCAGCGCGCCACGTCGTCGGGCGCGCCGATCCGTGGCCCGAACCGGACGGCCCGGTCCAGCGCGGTCCAGCACTGCACCTTGGACGACAGGTAGTGCCGTTCGGCGTCCCGCGCCTCCCACATCCCGGAGTCGGGCCGGTGCCAGTCGCGTACCGCCTGGTCGGCGAGCGTACTCAGCAGGTGCCGCACCTCGGGCGACATCGGGTCGAGGTAGTGCCGCATCAGCCAGGCCGCGTCGAGCACCTCGCCCAGCACGTCGTTCTGCCGCTGCCGCCAGGCGTCGTTCCCGACCAGCACCGGGCGGCTGCCCTCGTAGCCGGCGAGGTGGTCGAGGTCGTGCTCGGTCAGGTCCCGCTCCCCCTCCACCCCGTACATGATCGGCGCCGGCCGGTCGCCGAGCCGCCCCATCGCGTGGGCCACCCAGGTGAACTGCCGGTCCGCCTCGTCGGGGCAGGCCGCCCGCCAGAGCGCCTGGAGGGTGAGGCTGAAGTCCCGGAGCCAGACGAACCGGTAGTCGTAGTTGCGGTCGCCGCCCACCTGCTCGGGCAACGCGGTGGTGGCCGCCGCGACGACCGCGCCGCTGGCCCCGTACGTCATGCCCTGCACCACCAGCGCGCTGCGGCGCACCGCGTCGCGGTACTCGCCCCGGTAGTCGTGCAGCCCGGCCCAGGAGCGCCAGCCGGCGACCGTCTCGGCCACCACCTCCGCGGCGTCGGGCAGCGCCGGCACGCCACCGGCGTACGTCGGGGCGTACCCGAGGGTGAAGTGGTGGGCGCTGCCGGCGCGGGCGGTGAACCGCCCGGCGGCGGTGCCGTCGGCGAACGTCAGCGGGACGTCGCTGCGCAACTCCAGCCGGCACGCGCCGGCGGTCGCGCCGACCACGCCGTCGTGTTCGACGAGGTAGGCGCCGACCCGGCCGTACTCGAACCGCGGCGCGTAGTCCACCCGCATCGGCACCTCGCCGTCGAGCCCCTCGACCACCCGGGCGAGCACCCGCGGTGACCGCAGGCCGATGTCGTGGCCGCGCGCGCCGGCCTCCAGCGCCAAGGCGTCGGTGACGGCCACCGTCCCGGTTGCGGTGGTGAAAACGGTACGCAGCACCAGCGAGTCGTCCAGGTAGGACCGGGTGCTGGTGAACTCGCCCTCCGGGCGGATGCCCCAGTGCCCGGCGTCGTCGTCGAGCAGGCGGCCGAAGACCGACGGGCCGTCGAACCGGGCGGGACACCACCAGTTCACCGCGCCGGCGGTGTCCACCAGAGCCGCGCTGCGCCCGTCGGCGAGGAAGCCGTGCTCGCTGATCCGTCCGCTCCGCACCCCGGTGGCTACCCGCACGGGCCGCCGTCATGCGTGGCCGCGCCGCCGCGTTACCGCCCGCCAACGAGGGGAACGCGGCAGGTCGACGAAGGAGGATGCTCATGACCAGACCCTCGACTCCGACCGCGGCCTGGCGACCTGGGATGCCGGGCACCGACAACCTCCCGTCCGGCCCGGGCGGACGCCCGACGCCGCCGAGCGGGGACGGACACGGGCTGCAGGCCGGGCCACCGACCGTCACAATCGGCTCGTACCCGGACTATCCGTCCGCCCAGCGCGTGGTGGACCACCTGGCCGACAACCGCTTCCCGGTGGAACGGACCGCGATCGTCGGCACCAACCTCACCCTGGTCGAAACCGTGATGGGGCGGCTGACCACCGGCCGGTCGGCCCTGGTGGGCGCCGGCACCGGGGCCTGGTTCGGCCTGTTCATCGGGTTGCTCTTCGGCATCTTCACCGCGGGCAACTGGCTGGCGGTGATCCTGGTCGGCCTGGTGATCGGCGCGATCTGGGGTGCCGTGTTCGGCGCGGTCGCGCACGCCATGACCGGCGGGCAGCGCGACTTCACCTCGGCCAGCTCGCTGCGGGCCAGCCAGTACGCGGTCACCGTGGACGCGGAGCTGGCGGAGCAGGCCCGGCAGGCGCTCGGCCGGCTGCACCTGACACCGACCGGCACCGCCGACCGCTGAGGAAGCGGTTGCGGGCGCGGAGAGACCCCACCTCCTGGGCGGGAGGTGGGGTCTCGGCTCTCAGCGGGCAGGGAGCTTCACCCGGCCGTCACCGATGGCCCGACGCTCCACCGTCAGGCCCCTCGACTGTACGAAGATGCGCCGCCGACTGACGGCCTCACCCTTCGCGTCCAGCTCGTAGCCCTCGACCCAGCGCCAGCCGTCGAAAGTCGCGGAGTCGGTCACGTCTCTGATCACGCGGAACCGGATCGGCTTCGTGAACTGGACGCTCGCCGCCCTGGTGAGCAGCAGGATGTCACCGCCGTTCAGCTTCATCGGCCTCCTTCCGGTCTCGCCAGGCTCGTAGCGTCCTGCCCGCATTCGCCAGGCGTGTGCATCCCGTGTCAGTGCACTTCGCGCAGACGTTTCGGTGATGAAAATCTATGACGTACCCGGCCATGATCACGGGAAATGGCAGCTCGGGTCTCCTCTGCTCAGTCACGGTCGCACCTGGCAGGCTTGGCATTGTCCGGCTTCCCTGCCGTTCGAGGGGCATCGGGCCGCCTCGGCCGCTTCGACTGAACCACGTCGACCGGCTGGTCCGGTCGCTGGAACCACTTACATCTGGGCATCCGCGCTCCCTGCCACTCGTGGATTACGTCATGTAAACCCTACGTGCAGTAGGCACATCCCGTATAGCCTCTACAGTTCCCGACACGCCCACTGCGTCCATACTTAGCCTGAAGCGCGTGGAGTTGCAGTTGATGGGAGCGGCCGAGATCCAGGAACGCCTCGGCGTCTCTCGTCAGCGCGCCTACATCTTGATCAACCGCAGAGACTTCCCGGCGCCGATTGCCACACTCAAGATGGGCAACGTGTGGCTCAAGGAGCACGTCGAGGCGTGGATCGCCGAGAAACGCCCCCACCTGCTCGAAGCCGACGACGAAGCGTGAGCTGACCGAGCCTCGGAGTTCAGACGGCCGGCCGTTGCGGCGCAGTCCATCCCCAGACACCCATGGCGTTCCACCGACCGCCCTCATCGGCCACGAGTGGAACGCCATGGGTGTCACAGGGGTGCGCAGACACCCATGGCGTTCCACTCACCGCCGATTCAGCCCGCGACTGGAACACCATGGGTGCCAACCCGGGGACAGGACCCGACGCGCCTGGGCGATTCAAATTTTTAGCAGCCTCCGACCACGCTCCCAGCATGGTGAGCGTCGCCACCGCCCGAGGGACTTGTTTAAATTTTAAGTAGTGCTAGTNTTTCCCCCGCCTCGAAGACGACCTGCGCGCCGACAGCGAGCTGAGCTTCGCCGACTACCACGTCCTGGTGCTGCTCTCCGAAGCGCCCGGGCAGCGGCTGCGCATGGGCGAGCTGGCCGACCGGCTGGTGTTCTCGCCGAGCCGGTTGACCTACCAGATCACCACGATGCAGAAGCGCGGCCTGGTGGCGAAGGAGGCGTGTCCGGCGGACCGGCGCGGCAGCGAGGCCGTGCTCACCGCGGCCGGACTGCTGGCCCTGCGCGAGGCCGCGCCGCACCACCTGCGTTCCGCCCGCACCCACCTGATCGACGATCTCGACGACGCCGAGATCGCCTGCCTCACCCGGGTCTTCGAGCGGCTCGGCCGGCGCCTGCGCGCCGATCGCACCGCGTCGTCCACCCCGGCCGACACGCAAGGAGCCCACTGATGCCCGCGATCACCGTCGACGACGTCCTCGTCCTGCCCCGCCTGCCGAGGCTCGACGAGTCCACCAGCTACCGCCCGGTCCGCCGGGTCACCACCGCGCCGAGCGGTTACGAGGGTGAGGGTTTCCCGGTCCGCCGGGCCTTCGCCGGGGTCTCGATGACCGATCTCGACCCGTTCATCCACCTCGACCAGATGGGCGAGGTGGACTACGCGCCGGGCGAGCCGAAGGGCACCTCGTGGCACCCGCACCGGGGCTTCGAGACGGTGACCTACATGATCGACGGGATCATGGACCACCAGGACTCCACCGGTGGCGGCGGCACCATCACCGACGGCGACACCCAATGGATGACGGCCGGCAGTGGCCTGCTGCACATCGAGGCGCCGCCGGAGCACCTGGTGATGAGCGGTGGCCTGTTCCACGGCCTCCAGCTCTGGGTCAACCTGCCCCGGGCGGCCAAGATGACCGCGCCCCGCTACCAGGACATCCGCGGTCGGGAGTCGGCGCTGCTGACCACGCCGGACGGCGGCGGCCTGATCCGGGTGATCGCCGGTGAGGTCGCCGGTCACCAGGGCCCGGGCTCGACCCACACCCCGATCACCATCGCGCACGTCACGTTGCAGCCCGGTGCCGAGCTGAGCCTGCCCTGGCGGCCGGACTTCAACGCGCTGGTCTACGTGCTGGCCGGCCGGGGCACGGTGGGCACGGACCGGCGGCCGATCCACGTCGGCCAGCTCGCCGTGCACGGCCCCGGCGACGCGCTGCGGGTCACCGCCGACCGGACGCAGGACGGCAACACCCCGGCGCTGGAGCTGTACCTGATGGGCGGGCAGCCGATCCGCGAGCCGGTGGCGCACTACGGCCCGTTCGTGATGAACACCCGCGCCGAGCTGATGCAGGCGGTCGAGGACTTCCAGGCCGGCCGGCTCGGCGTCGTCCCGACCGGGCGGGTGCCGCACAGCGACGGTCAGGGCGACCGCCCCTGACCCGCGCGGTGAGCGTCGGGCGCTCCGGTCCGCCGGGGCGCCCGCGCCGCCTCAGGAGACGGCGAAGATGCCGGCCACCCCGAGGATCACCATCAACAGGACCGCCACCAGCGCACCCCGCTCCCCCTCCACCGCGCCCGGGCGGTCGTCGGTCACGGTGTTCGTCGTCTCGGCGGGCATGTCGGTGCCTCCTCGGTTCCGCGTTCCAGGGGTACGGCGCACCCCTGACGCGGCACCACGGCGACCTGTGGTCGGCGTGCGCAGCCCTGCCGGGGGTCCTACCGTTGAGGACGTCGTCGACCTCGGGAGGCTGGAACGTGACCCTGCGGGACTGGTTCCTCACCGCATCGGAACGCGCCAACCCAGGGTCTGAGTTACCCGTCTGGGCGGGCGGAAACCTGGCCGAGCCGTTGATTCACGGCAGCGCGTACTTTGATCGCCTGGTCAGCGAGGTGGAGGCGCTGCGCGCCGGTGACCACCTGTTCTTCACCGACTGGCGGGGCGACCCGGACGAGCGGATGCGCCCGGACGGGCCGACGGTGTCCCAGTTGTTCGCCCAGGCCGCCCAGCGCGGGGTGATCGTCAAGGGCCTGGTCTGGCGCTCCCACCTCGACGCCCTCTCCTACAGCGAGGCGGAGAACCGCGGCCTCAGCGAGACGATCCGGGCCGCCGGTGGCGAGGTGCTGCTCGACCAGCGGGTCCGGCGCGGCGGCTCACACCACCAGAAGCTGGTGGTGCTGCGCCACCCCGACGACCCGTCCCGCGACGTGGCGTTCGCCGGCGGCATCGACCTGTGTCACAGCCGGCGCGACGACGCCACCCACGCCGGCGACCCGCAGGCGGTGGGCATGTCCCCCCGGTACGGCCCGACGCCGCCCTGGCACGACGTGCAGCTCGCGCTGCGCGGCCCGGTGGTCGGCGCGCTGGACCTCACATTCCGGGAGCGGTGGACCGACCCGATGCCGCTGGACTCGGAGAACCCGATGGCCTACCTGCGGGACCGGCTGCGCGGCTCCGACCTCACCCCGGACCCGCTGCCCGAGCAGCCCGCCGACCCGCCGGCCGTCGGCCCGCACCACATCCAGGTGTTGCGCACCTATCCGGCGGTACGCCCGCGCTACTCCTTCGCCCCGGACGGCGAGCGCACGGTGGCCCGCGGCTACACCAAGGCGGTGCACCGGGCCCGCCGGCTGATCTACCTGGAAGACCAGTACCTCTGGTCCACCGAGGTGGCCGAACTGTTCGCCCGGGCGCTGCGCGAGCATCCGGAGCTGCACCTGGTGGCGGTGGTGCCCCGGCACCCGGACGTGGACGGCCGGCTGGCGTTGCCGCCCAACATGGTGGGCCGGGAGCAGGCGCTCTCGCTCTGCGAGCGGGCCGCCCCGGAGCGGGTGCACGTCTTCGACGTGGAGAACCACGAGGGCACGCCGGTCTACGTGCACGCCAAGGTCTGCGTGGTCGACGACGTCTGGGCCAGCGTGGGCAGCGACAACTTCAACCGGCGTTCGTGGACCCACGACAGCGAGCTGTCCTGCGCCGTACTCGACGACACCCGCGACGAGCGGGCGCCGGCCGACCCGGCCGGCCTCGGCGACGGCGCCCGGGTCTTCGCCCGGGACCTGCGTCTGAAGCTGTGGCGCGAGCACCTGGACCGCGATCCCGGCGGGGCGCAGGACGACGACCTGCTGGATCCGGCGGACGCGGTGGCGGCGATCACCGCCGCGGCGGAGGAGCTGGACCGCTGGCACACGGGCGGGCGCGTCGGTCCCCGCCCGCCGGGCCGGTTGCGGCCGCACCGCCCGGAACGGCTGCCCTGGCGTACGCGGATCTGGGCGCTGCCGGCGTACCGGCTGGTCTACGACCCGGACGGCAGGCCGCTGCGGGCCCGACGCGCCGGCACCTGGTGAAGCGACGCGGCGCAAGTACATCGTACTTTCGGCTAGCTTTCTAATGGCTGATCAGGCTAAGGTTGCTCCCGAACGGCCCATTTGAATCTAAACCTCAGCGTCTCTTCTTTTTCTTGCGCGGACGAGGTGCAGGGAGGACCACCATGACCGCCCCCACGATCAGCGCCCCGGCGACGACACGCCCGACGCGCTCCGCGAAGCTCGACCCCCGCTCACTCACCGACAGCGCCGCCGACCTGCTCGACGCGATGACCGCGCTGCCGGTCGACCACCCGTCCCGGGCCGCGCTGCGCGACCGTGCCATCGAAGCCTGGCTGCCCCTGGCCAACCACCTCGCCCACCGCTACAGCGGCCGGGGTGAGCCGAGCGACGACCTGATGCAGACCGCCGCGATCGGCCTGATCAAGGCGATCGACAAGTTCGACCCCTCCCGCGGTGTCGACTTCGCCGGCTACGCCATCCCGACCATCATCGGCGAGCTCAAGCGCCACTTCCGCGACCGCACCTGGGACATCCGGGTGCCGCGTCGTCTCCAGGAGCTGCGCCTGGCCATCTCCGACGCCAACAGCACGCTGCTCCAGTCCCTCGGCCGCTCGCCGACGGTGGCCGACATCGCCGCGCACCTCAAGCTCACCGAGGAGGAGGTGCTGGAGGGCCTGGAGGGCGCCCGCGCCTACAACGCGGTGTCGCTGTCCACCCCCACCGGTGACGGCGAGCGCGCCACCGAGCTGGGCGACCTGCTCGGCGGCGAGGACGGCGAGTTCGAGCTGGCCGAGCTGCGCGCCTCGCTGGGGCCGGCCCTGGCCACCCTCGACCAGCGCGAGCAGAAGATCCTGACGCTGCGCTTCTACGGCAACCTGACCCAGTCGCAGATCGCCGAGCAGATCGGCGTCTCGCAGATGCATGTGTCCCGGCTGCTGGCCCGGGCGCTGACCAAGCTGCGCGGTCAGCT
>NZ_NAPR01000007.1:403957-404099 GCF_002140155.1 Micromonospora sp. NBS 11-29 | reverse complement strand
CGGGCCCCTTCCGCACCCGGATGCAAGGAGGGGCCCCCTCTTAACGCATTCGGTAGAGGCGGGGCCCCTTCTTAACGCCCGCCGCACGCGGGAGGTTAACAAGGGCCCCCGCCTCTACCAGAAGCGTTAAGAGGGGCCCCTC
>NZ_NAPR01000007.1:378935-403933 GCF_002140155.1 Micromonospora sp. NBS 11-29 | reverse complement strand
CCTGCCGGTCCGGCCGGTGCTGCCGGCGCTGGTCGAGGCGCTGCGCGCGACCGGAGCCGGGGTGCTGGTGGCCCCGCCCGGCACCGGCAAGACCACGACCGCGCCCCTCGCGTTGGCCGACGCGGTGGCCGGTCGGGTGGTGATCGCCCAGCCCCGGCGGGTGGCCGCCCGGGCTGCCGCGCACCGGATGGCCGCCCTGCTCGGTGAACGGGTCGGCGACCGGATCGGCTACGTGGTACGCGGCGAGCGCCGCGGCGGCCCGCGTACCCGGGTCGAGGTGGTCACCACCGGCCTGCTGGTCCGGCGGTTGCACCANNNNAGCTCGACGCGGACCTGGCGCTGGCGTTCAGTGTGGAGGCACGGGCCACCCTCCGGCCGGACCTGTGGTTGCTCGCGATGTCGGCGACGCCGCAGGCGGACCGGTTCGCCGCGCTGCTCGGCGGCGACGCCCCCGCGCCGATCGTGCGCGCCGAGGCCGCCCTGCACCCGGTCGAACGGGTGTGGGCGCCACCGCCTCGCCCACCGGCTCCGCCCGGGGCGGGTCGGGTGGACCCGGCGCTGCTGGACCACGTGGCCGCCACGGTCCGCCGGGCGCTGCGCGAGCGGGACGGGGACGTGCTGGTCTTCCTGCCCGGGGCGGGCGAGATCGCCGCCGTCGCCGGCCGGCTGGCGGACCTGCGCGACACGGTCGCCGTGCTGCCGTTGCACGGCCGCCTGCCCGCGGCCGCCCAGGACGCGGCGCTGAACCCGGCCGCCACCGCCGGGGCGTGGGCGGCGACGACGGGGGCGGGGACCGCCGCCCGCCGGCGGGTCGTGCTGGCCACCGCGGTGGCGGAGAGCAGCCTGACCGTGCCCGGCGTCCGGGTCGTGGTGGACGCCGGGCTGAGCCGGGTACCCCGCACCGACCTGGCCCGAGGGCTCGGCACGCTGGTCACCGTGCCGGTGTCCCGGGCGGCGGCCACCCAGCGGGCCGGCCGGGCCGGGCGAGAGGCGCCCGGGACGGTCTACCGCTGCTGGTCGGAGGCGACTCACGCCCGGCTCGCCCCGCAGCCCGAACCGGAGATCGCCACTGCCGACCTGACCGGGTTCGCGCTGGAGTTGGCGGCCTGGGGCACCCCGGACGGCATCGGTCTCGCGCTGCCCGACCCACCGCCACCGGCCGCGCTGACCGTCGCCCGGGAGACCCTGACCACGCTCGGGGCGGTGGACGCCGACGGCCGGATCACCGCCCGGGGGCGGGCGATCGCCGGCGTCGGGGCCCATCCCCGGCTGGCCCGGGCGCTGCTCGACGGCGCCGCCCGGGTCGGCGCCGACCGGGCCGCCGAGGTGGTGGCGGTGCTGGCCGAGGAGACGCTGGGCGGTGCCGGGGACGACCTGCCGGCCCGGTGGCGCCGGCTGCGCGCCGCCGCCGACCCGGCCGCCACCGCCCGCTGGCGCACCGAGGTACGCCGCCTGCGCGCCGCCCTGCCCGACGACGACCGGTCACGTCGACCGTCGACGCGTGACGCCGACGACCGGCCGCGTCGGCCATCGGCGCGTACCGCCGACGACCGGGCCGGACGATTGGCGCCGGAAACCGACGGCCCATCGACGCCGTACACCGGCTACCCGGCCGCGCGGTCCGCGTCGAAGCCGGGTGGTGGAGCCGGGCACCTGCCCGACGATCTGGCCGCCGGGCTGCTGGCCGGGTTGGCGTACCCGGAACGGTTGGCCCGGGCGCGGCGGGCCGGCGGGTCCGCGTACCTGATGGCCGGTGGGACCGCCGCGGAGCTGGCGGCCGGGTCGGGCCTGGCCGGGTCGATGTGGCTCGCCGTCGCGGTGGCCGACCGCTCCCCCGGCGCGCCGGCCGCGCGGGTGCGGCTGGCCGCCCCGATCGACGAGGCGACCACCCGCGAGGCCGGCGTGGGGTTGCTGCGCACCGACCGGGAGGTCGCCTGGTCCGGCGGGGACGTGGTGGCCCGGGAGGTGGTCCGCCTCGGCGCGATCGTGCTGGTCGACCGGCCGCTGGCCACGCCCGATCCGGAACTGGTCGGCACGGCGGTGCTCGACGGGTTGCGGCAGGAGGGCCTGGCGCTGCTCCGTTGGACGGCCGAGGCGACCGGGCTACGCCGCCGGCTGGCCTTCCTCCGGCAGGCGCTCGGCGACGACTGGCCGGACGTGTCGGACGCCGCGCTGCTCGACGCCGCGCCGGCCTGGCTCGGGCCGGAACTGGCCCGGGCGCGACGCCGGGCCGACCTGGCCNCCCGCCTCGACGAGTTGGCGCCGGAGCGACTGCCGGTGCCCAGCGGCTCGCGGATCCGGCTCGACTACGCCGACCCGGCCGCACCGGTGCTCGCGGTGAAGCTCCAGGAGACGTTCGGCTGGCGGGACGTGCCGCGCGTCGCCGACGGGCGGGTGCCGGTGCTGCTGCACCTGCTCTCCCCCGCCGGACGGCCGGTGGCGGTCACCGCGGACCTGGCGTCGTTCTGGCGGAGCGGCTACCCGCAGGTGCGGGCGGAGCTGCGTGGGCGCTATCCGCGTCACCCCTGGCCGGAGGACCCGACGACGGCCGAGCCGACGCGCCGGGCCAGCCCGCGCCGGCGTTGACCGCGCCTACTCGTCGACGACGTCGGCGATCACCACGGTGACGTTGTCCGGGCCGCCGGCCCGCAACGCCAGGTCGATGAGCTTGGCCGCGCAGGCGTCCCGCGCCGGGTGGTCGCTCAGCACCTCGGTGAGCGTGTCGGCGCGGACCACGTTGGAGAGGCCGTCGCTGCACAGCAGCCAGCGGTCGCCGGCGCGGGGCACCATGGTCGCGTACGCCGGGGAGACCTTGTCGCCCTGCAACGCCTGGGTCACCACGGCCCGGCGGGGATGGCTGTGGGCCTGGTCGGCGGTGATCACGCCCTGGTCGACCAGCATCTGCACGAAGGTGTCGTCGCGGGTGACCTGCTTGAGCACGCCTTCGCGGAACAGGTAGGCCCGGGAGTCGCCGACGTGCGCCAGCGCCAGGCAACTGCCGGTGCGGGCGAACAGCAACGCGGTGAGCGTGGTGCCCATGCCCTGGCGTTCCGGGTCCTCCTCGACGGCCTGGCGGATGCCCACGGTGGCCAGCTCGATGGCGCCCTGGAGCGCGGCGACGAGCGCGTGCTCGGGGGTTTCCACGTCCAGCGGGGCGATCGCGTCGATCGCGATGCGGCTGGCCAGGTCGCCGGCCGCCATGCCGCCCATGCCGTCGGCAACCGCGACCAGCCACGCGCCCGCGTGCTGCGCGTCCTGGTTGCCGCTGCGGATCAGCCCACGGTCGCTCGCTCCGACGGAACGAAGCTTCAGGGTCATGGGACGCAGCCTGCCAGGTCGAGGGCTCGGTGTCTCTAGGAGATCACCATCATCGTACGTGGCGCGGTGAATCTCACTGCGCACGGGCGGACGGCGGCCATCGGGTCGGATCGATTGACAGCGGCGGAACGCGGTGGAAACATCGGCCTGATATTGGGAGCGCTCCCAGCACTCCCGCCCCTCACCACCATGTAGCACGGAAGGAATCTCCGTGACCCGATCCCGTCGTCGGCTGGTCGCGCTCGCCGCGGCCACCACCCTGGCGCTCACCGGCGCCACCGCCGGCCCGGCCCGCGCCGAGGTGCCGCCGGACGCACCCGAACAACTGCGCAACGGCGACTTCAGCGCCGGTGTCTCCCCCTGGTTCTCCTACGGCACCGGGGAGCTGGGCGTCATCGACGGCCGGCTCTGCACCTCGGTGGCCGCCGGCACGGCCAACCCCTGGGACGCCGGCATCGGCCAGGACGCGGTGCCGCTGATCGCGGGCGCCGAGTACGAGCTGTCCTTCGACGTCTCCGCCACCCCCGGCGCGCCCCTCAAGGCGGTCCTCCAGCTCGGCAGCGCCCCATACACCACCTACGCCAGCGTGGACGCCACCGCCACGGGCGCCGCGAAGCACGTCACCACCACGTTCACCGCGCCGGCCGACAACGCCGGGGCCCAACTGATCTTCCAGATCGGCGGCAGCGCGCAGGCCCAGACGTTCTGCCTCGACAACGTGTCGCTGCGCGGCGGCGAGGCGGCCCCGCCGTACGAGCCGGACACCGGGCCGCGGGTGCGGGTCAACCAGGTCGGTTACCTGCCCGGCGGGCCGAAGCACGCCACCGTGGTGACCGAGGCCACCGAGGCGCTGCCCTGGCAGCTGAAGTCCGCCGCCGGGACCGTGGTGGCCAGCGGCCGGACCACCCCGCGCGGCGTGGACGACGCCTCGGCCCAGAACGTGCAGACCGTGGACTTCTCCGCGTACCGCACGCCGGGCACCGGCTACACGCTGACCGTCGACGGCGAGACCAGCCACCCGTTCGACATCTCCGGCACGCTCTACGACCGGCTGCGCGCCGACTCGCTCCAGTTCTTCTACGCCCAGCGCAGCGGCATCGCGATCGACGGCGACCTGATCGGCGACGAGTACGCCCGCCCCGCCGGCCACCTCGACGTCGCCCCCAACAAGGGCGACACGAACGTGCCCTGCCAGCCCGGCGTCTGCGACTACAAGCTGGACGTGCGCGGCGGCTGGTACGACGCCGGCGACCACGGCAAGTACGTGGTCAACGGCGGCATCGCCACCTACCAGCTCCTGAACACGTTCGAGCGCACCAAGACCGCGGAGACCGCCGACGGCGGCGCGGCGCTCGGCGACGCCACGCTGCGGGTGCCCGAGCGCGGCAACGACGTGCCGGACGTGCTCGACGAGGCCCGCTGGGAGCTGGACTTCCTGCTGCGCATGCAGGTGCCGGCCGGCAAGCCGCTGGCCGGGATGGTCCACCACAAGATCCACGACCAGAACTGGACCGGCCTTCCGCTCGCCCCGCAGGACGACCCGCAGGTGCGTGAGCTGCACCCGCCGTCCACCGCGGCCACGCTCAACCTGGCTGCCGTCGCCGCCCAGTGCGCGCGGCTGTTCGCCCCGTACGACGCCGCCTTCGCGACCCGCTGCGGCACGGCCGCGAAGACCGCGTACGCGGCGGCCAAGGCCCACCCGGCCATCTACGCCTCGGCCAGCGACGGCACCGGCGGCGGCGCGTACGAGGACAACAACGTCACCGACGAGTTCTACTGGGCCGCCGCCGAGCTGTGGCTGAGCACCGGCGACAAGGCGTACCTGGCCGACGTCACCGGCTCGCCGCTGCACACCGCCGACGTCTTCACGCCCAACGGCGCGTTCGGCTGGCAGAGCGTGGCCGCGCTGGGCCGGCTCGATCTGGCCACCGTGCCGAACACGCTGCCCGCCGCCGAGAAGACCCGCATCCGCGCGTCGGTCACCGCCGCCGCCGACCGCTACCTGGCCACGATCGGTGACCAGGCGTACGGCCTGCCGTTCCCCGGCACCGCCGACGCGTACGTCTGGGGCAGCAACAGCAACCTGGTGAACAACGCGATCGTGCTGGCCACCGCGTTCGACCTGAGCCGGGACGCGAAGTACCGCGACGGCGCGGTGCAGAGCGCCGACTACCTGTTCGGACGTAACGCGCTGAACATGTCCTACGTGACCGGTTGGGGCGAGCAGAACGCGCACAACCAGCACAGCCGGATCTTCGGCCACCAGCTCAACCCGGACCTGCCGACACCGCCGGCCGGTTCGCTCGCCGGTGGCCCGAACGCCGCCCTCCAGGACCCGTACGCGGCGAACCTGCTCGCCGGCTGCGCGCCGATGTCCTGCTACGTCGACGACATCAACTCGTACTCGACCAACGAGGTGGCGATCAACTGGAACTCGGCGCTGGCCTGGCTCGCGTCGTTCCTGGCCGACCAGGGTGACGCGGCGGCCGTGCCGGCGCCCACCTGCGCGGTCACGTACACCACCCACGGGAGCTGGCCGTCCGGCTTCACCACCCAGGTGACGGTGCGCAACACCGGCACGTCGGCGGTGAACGGCTGGAGCCTGCGGTGGGCGTTCACCGCCGACCAGAAGGTGAGCCAGTCCTGGTCGGCGCAGGTCGACCAGACCGGCGCCACGGTGACCGCGAAGAACCTGCCCTGGAACGCGAAACTGGCACCCGGCGCGTCCACCACGTTCGGCCTGAACGGCACCGGGTCCGGTGCCCCCAACCCCAACCCCACCCTGATCACCCTGAACGGGAAGGCCTGCACGGTCTCCTGACCCGTGGTGCGGTGGTGGCGTCCGTCCGACGCCACCACCGCCGATCACGGGACCGCCGGGTACGGTCCGCAGATGGCGTATCTGCTCCTGGCCCTCGCGATCACCGCCGAGGTGATCGGCACCAGCCTGCTCAAGACGAGCGACGGATTCACCCGGCTCTGGCCCACGGTGGGCCTGGTCGTGTGCTACCTGTCCGCGTTCGGGCTGCTCGCCCTCGTGGTCCGGGACATCCCGGTCGGCGTCGCGTACGCGATCTGGTCCGGGCTGGGCACCGCGGCCATCATGGCGGTCGGCGCGGCGTTCCTCGGCGAGCCGTTGAGTGTGGCGAAGGTGGTCGGGGCCGGTCTGGTCATCGCCGGCGTGGTGGTGCTCAACCTCGGCGGCGCCCACTGACCCGGCTCGATGCCCGACGGGGCGTACCCTGCAGCGGTGACGCTTCCCCTGCCGCGCGGCGACTTCCGCGCGTACCTGTTCGACTGCGACGGCACGATCGTCGACTCGATGCCGGTGCACCACCGGGCGTGGAGCGCGGCGCTGGCCGAGTGGGGCTGCGAACTCCCGGAGGACCTGTTCTACGCCTGGGGCGGCCGGCCGGTCGCCGACATCGTCGTCGACCTCAACGAGCGACACGGGCTGGCCATGCCGGTCGAGGCGGTGGCCCGCCGCCGGGAGGACCTGTTCCAGGAGTTGCTGCCCGGGGTGACCGCCGTGCCGGAGGTGCTGGCGCACATCGACGACGCGCACGGTCGGGTGCCGTTCGCGGTCGTCTCCGGCAGCACCCGGGAGTCGGTGACCGCGTCGCTCACCGCGCTGGGCCTGCTCGACCGGTTCGACACGCTGGTCTGCGCCGAGGACTACACGCGACCCAAGCCCGACCCGGAGGGCTATCTGCTGGCGGCACGGCGGTTGGGCGTCGACCCGGCCGGCTGCCTCGTGTTCGAGGACACCGACCTCGGTGTCGAGTCCGCGACGGCGGCGGGCATGGCGTCGGTCCGGGTGCCGCACCCCCGGGAGCGGTCGGCGGCCCGGTGACCGTGCCGGAGGAACCGCGCGACCGGCATACGGGTCGCCGGATGTGACCTCGCGTGACGCCGCGCCGAGAACATGCGGTGGAGAGCGATATACCGCTGTGTCATTTTTATGACCTGTGGTCATATCGCTGTTGAGGACACTCTTCCGCCGCAGGTCGACACGCCGGAGCCGACACGCCGGGTTGGCGCAGGCACCCGCCACCGCCGAAGCGGGCGGTGCCCCGGTCGCGCCGGTGTAGCAGCATGGCCGGATGACCGACCAACGGAGCATCACCATCCGGCCGGGCGGGCCCGGCGACGAGCCCGCCGTGCTGCGGCTGTTCGACAGCGCCATCGCCTGGCTGGCCGAACGGGGCCGGACCGGTCAGTGGGGCACCGACCCGGCCTCGACCGATCCACGCCGCGTCGCCCAGGCCGACGCCTACGCCCACGGCGGCGGCCTGTGGTTCGCCGAGATCGACGGCACGGAGGCCGGCGCGCTGGTGGTCGGCGCGGCGACCGAGTACGTGCCGCCGGCCACCGAGCCGGAGCTGTACGTCAACCTGCTGGTCACCGACCGGGCGTACGCGGGTCGGGGAATCGGCGCGCGGCTGCTGGCGCACGCCGCGGAGCTGGCCCACGCACGCGGGCTGGGCCTGCTGCGGGTGGACTGCTACCGGAGCGCGGACCGGGCGCTGGTGCGCTTCTACGAGGGCTGCGGCTTCACCGCCACCGACGAGTTCACGGTCCACCGGCCGGGCCGGGTGCCGTGGCCGGGGCAGGTGCTGGCCCGCCGGCTCGACTGACGGTCAGCCGATCTCGTCGTCCACGAAGCACCAGCGCCACGCCTCCCCCGGCTCGATCGACCGCATCACCGGGTGCCCGCTCGACTCGAAGTGCTTCGTCGCGTGCTGGTAGGGCGAGGAGTCGCAGCAGCCCACGTGCCCGCAGCTCAGGCAGGAGCGCAGGTGCACCCAGTCCGGGTTGCCGACCGCCACGCAGTCGGGGCACTCGCTCGTGGTCACGGGCTCGGCGTCGCCCGCCTCGGTCAGGTGCTGGCAGCTCATTCGACGTTCTCCTGTCGCAGCAGGGACTCCTCCAGGTCCAGATCACGATAGGCGCGGGTGAGCACCTCCTCCGGGATCTGGCCGGAGTCACGGGCGGCCCGGAACACCTCCCGCTCGGCGTCGATCATCTCCTGTCGCAGCCGCGCGTACGCCTGGGAGGGGGTCTCCCGGGCGGTGCCGCCCAACCGTTCCCAGGCCAGGTTGGCGCGGGCCGCGCTCAGCCCGCGCAGCCGTTCCACCACGGCCGCCGGGGCGTCGGCGGCCAGCCCGTCCAGCCGCTCCAGGGCCGCCCGGCTGGCCCGCTGCTGCACGCCGGCGGCGGAGAGCGCGTCCTGCACCGGGTCGTCCGGCGGCAGCCGCAGCTTCCGGGCCACCCAGGGCAGCGTGGCCCCCTGCCCGACCAGGGTGGCCACGATGACCGCGAAGGCCAGCCAGATCAGCAGCGCCCTCGGGTACGACCGGTCGCCGGCGAGCGTGAGCGGCAGACCCAGCGCGGCGGCCAGCGTCACCACCCCGCGCATGCCGGCCCAGCCGATCACGATGGGGTACTGCACCGGCGGGGACGAATCACGCTGGCGGACCCTCGGCACCAGCCGGGCCAGGTAGGTCGCCGGGAAGAGCCAGACGAACCGGCTCAGGAGAACGGCGGCCAGCACCGCGGCGGTGATCCCGACCAGCGAGCCGAGCGGCTCGTCGAGGTCGCGCACCACCTCGGGCAGTTGCAGGCCGACCAGGAGGAACACCAGCCCCTCCAGCAGGAACTGGATCAGCCGCCAGAACGCGGTCACCTGCAACCGCGACCCGGCCGACATGAGCATCGGCAGCTTGTGTCCGATGCCGAGGCCGGTCACCACCACCGCGACCACCCCGGAGGCGTGGATCTCCTCGGCGGCGAACACCACCGCGAACGGCACGATCAGCGACAGCGCGTTGTCGAGCACCGGGTCGGTGATGCGCTTGTGCAGGTAGCCGAAGACCACCACGCCGAGCAACCCGACGAGGATGCCGCCGCCGGCGGCGACCAGCACCTCCCAGGCCACGTAGCCGATCCCGACGCCGCCGGTGGTGGCGGTCGCGGCGACGATCGCCACCCGCAGCAGCACCAGCGCGGTGGCGTCGTTGACCAGGCTCTCCCCCTCCAGGATGGTGACGATGCGCCGGGGCAGGCCGACCCGACGGGCCACCGCGGTGGCGGCGACCGCGTCGGGCGGCGCCACCACCGCGCCGAGCGCCACACAGATCGCGTACGGCAGGTCGGGCAGGAACAGGTGCACGACGGTGCCCACCACGAACGCGGTGAAGATCACCAGCCCGACGGCGAGCAGCAGGATCGGCCGCAGGTTGAGCCGGAACGCCGGAACCGAGGTGTTCACCGCCGCCACGTAGAGCAGCGGCGGCAGGATGCCGACGAGCACCAGGTCCGGTTCCAGCCGCACATGCGGGAAGAACGGCAGGTAGGACAGCGCGAGACCGAGCACCACCAGCAAAATCGGGGCGAGCAGCCCGAGCCGGCGGGCCAGCGCCGCCCCGAACGTCGCGATCGCCAGGAAGACGACGACCTCGAACAGAGCATCCATGGGGTACGAGCCTAGGCCCCGCCGGGCCAGCCGGTGATCACGCGGTGGGGCGCACCTTCGGCAGCACCTCGGCGCCGAACGCGTCGAGGAACGCGCGCTGCTCCTGCCCGACGTGGTGCAGGGCGATCTGGTCGAAGCCCAGCTCGACGTACTCCTCCAGCCAGCCGACGTGCCGGCCCAGGTCGGCGGAGACGTTGACGACGTCGGTGACCCGTGACATCGGCAGTTCGGCGCTGACCTCGTCGAAGTGCGCGGGGGTCTCCAGGTCCCAGCAGACCGGCGGGGCGAAGACGTTGCTGCGCCACTGCTCGTACGCGATCGCCTCCGCCTCGGCCTGCTCGGGGGCCCAGCTCACATGCACCTGGAGGTGCAGCGGACCGCGTCCGCCGGCGTCCCGGTAGGCGTCGATCATCTGCCGGAGGTGGTCGACCGGCGCGTTGACCGTGATCAGTCCGTCGGCCCACTCGGCGCACCAGCGGGCGGTCTCGACGCTGACCGCGGCCCCGACCAGCGCGGGCGGCTCCTCCGGCCGGGTCCACAGCCGCGCCCGGTCCACGGTGACCAGCCCGTCGTGGCTGACCTCCTCGCCGGCCAGCAGCGCGCGAATCACGTCGACGCACTCGCGCAGCCGGGCGCTGCGCAGCTCCTTGCGCGGCCACACGTCACCGGTGATGTGCTCGTTGCTCGCCTCGCCGGTGCCCAGCGCCGCCCAGAACCGGCCCGGGTACATCGCGCCGAGCGTGCCGATGGCCTGCGCGATGATCGCCGGGTGGTAGCGCTGGCCGGGCGCGTTCACCACGCCGAAGGACAGGTTCGTGGCCTGGAGCGCCGCGCCGAGCCACGACCAGGCGAAGCCGGACTGGCCCTGCCGCTCGCTCCACGGCGAGAAGTGGTCGGAGCACATGGCCGCGTCGAAGCCGGCGCGCTCGGCGTGGATCACCGCCTCCAGCAGCTTTGCCGGGTGGATCTGCTCATGGGATGCGTGGAAGCCGAACGCCGTCATGCCCGGCACTCCTACCCACCCCGCTGGGGATGTAAGCAGGGGCCCCCGCTTAACGCCTCCGGTAGAGGCGGGGCCCCCGCTTAACACCTCACTCGGCGTGCGCGCCGGCGCCCGCGCCGGCCTCGCCCTCGCCGACCCACACCGTCTTGGTGTTGCAGAACTCGCGCATGCCGAGCGCGGACAGCTCCCGGCCGTACCCGGAGTTCTTCACCCCACCGAACGGCAGCTCCGGATAGGACGTGGTCATGCCGTTGACGAACACGTTGCCGGCGTCCAGGTCGGTGGCGAAGCGCTCCTGCTCGGCCGGGTCGCTGGTCCAGGCGTTCGAGCCGAGACCGAAGCTGGTGCCGTTGGCGACCTCGACCGCCTCGTCGTACGAGCCGACCCGGTAGAGGCCGGCGACCGGCCCGAACACCTCCTCGGCCCACATCCGCATCTCCGGCCGCAGGTCGGTGACCACGGTCGGCGGGTAGTACCAGCCGTCACCGGACGGCTTCTCGCCCCCGCACAGCACGGTGGCGCCCCGGTCGACGGCGTCGGTCACCTGGGCGTGCACCTCGTCCCGGCCGCGCTCGCTGGCCAGCGGGCCGACGTCGGTGTCGTCGTCCATCGGGTCGCCGACCCGCAGCGCCGCCATCCGGGCGGTGAACTTCTCGGCGAACGCGTCGAAGACATCGGTGTGCACGATGAAGCGCTTGGCGGCGATGCAGGACTGGCCGTTGTTCTGGCAGCGGGCCGTGGTGGCCACCTCGGCCGCCTTGTCCAGGTCGGCCGAGGGCATCACCACGAACGGGTCGCTGCCACCCAGCTCCAGCACGGTCTTCTTGAGTTCCCGGCCGGCGATCTGGGCGATGGAGCGGCCGGCCGGCTCGCTGCCGGTGAGCGTGGCGGCGCGTACCCGCGGGTCCCTGAGGATGCGGTCGACCGCGTCGGAGCCGACGAGCAGGGTGGTGAACGCGCCCTCGGGGAAACCGGCCCGGCGGAACACGTCCTCCAGGTAGAGCGCGGTCTGCGGGACGTTCGAGGCGTGCTTGAGCAGGCCGGTGTTGCCGGCCATCAGGGCCGGTGCGGCGAAGCGCATCACCTGCCAGAGCGGGAAGTTCCACGGCATCACCGCGAGCACCGGGCCGATCGGCTGATAGCGGACGTACGCCCGGATGGCCTTGACCGAGGCGGCGTCGGCGGGTTCGTCGGCGAGCATCTCCGGGGCGTTGCGGGCGTAGAAACGGCAGGCGGTGGCGCACTTGGTGACCTCCGCCTTCGCGGCGGCGAGCGTCTTGCCCATCTCGGTGGTCATCAGCCGGGCGGTGGAGTCCCGTTCGGCGTCGAGCAGGTCGGCGGCGGCGGTGAGCCATTCGGCCCGCTGCGCGACCGTGGTGTCGCGCAACTGCCGGAACGCGAGGTCCGCCCGCTCGATGGCGGCGTCGATCTGCTCGTCCGACATCGGGTCGTACGTCTTGAGCACCTGTCCGGTGGCGGGATTGGTGGTGGCGATGGGCATGTCGTACTCCTGTCACTCGAACAGCGAGTGCCGTACGCCCGGTTCCTCCCGGCGGCGGGCGGCACGACGGCGCTGGATGACGACCAGGTCGACCACGGCCACCACGGCGAGGAGCGCGCAGACGACGCCCAGCCAGGCCACGTCGGCGGCGAACGCGAGCACCGCGAAGACGGTCATCACCACCAGACCGAACAGGGCCAGCACGAGGCGCAGGTTCAGCGCGCTGTTCGCGTGGCCGACCGTGCCACGGGCGCGGCGGGGCTGTGATCGGGTCATTCCTGCGGCCTACCCCGGCACGGCCGGGGCTAACCGGTGCGGCCGGGTGGAGCCCGAGCACACCCGCGTGAACGACAGGGGTCGATGCCAAAAAGGCGACAGACCTTCCGTACGGACGGCCGAGGCGCATAGGGTCGACGCGCCGCTTCGTGCCACCGGACGGGGGAACCGCATGCCTCGACGCTGGGTCGCCGCGCTGGCCTGCCTGGCCGCGCTGGTGGCGCTGGCCTGCGACGGCTCCGGTTCGGCCTCACCGCGCCCGTCGGACACGCCCCGCGCCGGCGACCCCCGGGTGCTGACCGCGCTCGGCGACTCGGTCACCACCGGCTTCGGCTCCTGCCTGGTGCTGGTGAGCTGCGAGCGCAACTCCTGGTCGAGTGGGGACAGCCTCCGGGTGGAGAGCGTCTACCGGCGGCTGCGGGCGGACGCGCCGGGGCTGCGGGCGTACAACCGGGCGGTCCCCGGCGCCCGCGCCGCCGGCCTCGCCGACCAGGCCCGATCCGCGGTACGCGACAAGGCCGACCTGGTCACCGTGCTGATCGGGGCGAACGACGTCTGCCGGGGCGGCGTCGACGAGATGACCTCGGCGGCCACCTTCCGCAAGCAGGTCGACGCGGCGTTGAAAGTGTTGCGTGAGGGCCGGCCGAAGGCCCGGGTGCTGGTGGTCAGCGTGCCGGACCTGTACCGCCTCTGGACGATCGGGCACACCGAGTCGCGGGCCGTCCGGGCCTGGTCGCGCGGCGTCTGCCCGGCGCTGCTGGCCGACGCCACGTCGACCGCGCCCGCCGTGGTCGCCCGCCGGGCCCGCGTCCGGGAGAGGATCGAGGCGTACGACACGCAGCTTCGTGCCGCCTGCCGGGCGTACGGGTCGCGCTGCCGGTGGGACGGCGGCGCGGTGCACCGGCACCGGTTCAGCCTGGACCAGGTGAACTCGTTGGACTGGTTCCACCCGAACGCGGCCGGTCAGGGCCGGCTGGCGGAGGTGGCCTGGAACGCCTCCGGCTGGGCGGACTGACCCCCGGCCGCGCGGACCCGACCGGGGCCCGGCGTCAGGGCCGGCGCGGCCCGGGGAGCTGGCGCGGGCCGGCGCTCCGGTAGAGCGCACGGGACCGGTCGGCGAGTTCCTTGGTGGCCGAGGAGTTGGCCCAGGTGCCGAGCACGATCGCGGCGCCGGGGATGACCTTGGCGAACATCCGCTTGGCGGCGCGCACCCCGGCCATCCGGGCCAGCCGGACGCCGAGCTGGAGCATCACCCGGCCCATCGCCCGGTCGCCGGTCGACCCGAAGAGCGCGCCGGCGCGTTCCCGCCCGGCGGCCACCCCGAGCGCCAGCCGGGCGGTCTCGGCGACCTTGTGCACCCGTTGCAGCACCAGCAGATCGGTGGCCCGGTCGGGGTGCGTCGGGTCGGCGCCGTACGCCGCGGCGACGTGCAGCACCAGCCGGGCCTGGGTCCAGGCCAGCACGCCGACGTCGATCACCGCGCCGGGCAGACCGGCGGCGCCGGAGACCGCGCCGGAGAGCCGGGCGTGGTTGACGAACCGACGGACCGCCTGGTCGGCCAGGTGTTCGGCCGGCACGTCCGGCCGTGACTCCCGCTCCCGGGCGGCCCACTGCGCCGCCTCCGGGCCGAGCCGGCGCACCGCCTCCAGGGCCAGGTGCTCCGGCGCGTACTGCGGGTCCTCGCGCATCCGGTCCCAGAGCGTGGCCGGGGGTGTCTCGGGCGCCTCCACCGACGGGGTCGGGGTGGCGGGGACGGTGTTCTGCTCCCCGTCGGTGGGGGCGGGGTCGGTCACGGGATGCTCCGAGGGTCGTACGGCGGGGGAAGGGGCGGGTCAGCGCCGGCGGGTCGACGACAGCCGGGTGGCGACCTGACGCAGCCGGGCCTGGTTCTCCGGCTTGGCCAGCTCGCGCCGGCCCCGGTCGACCAGTTGCTGGCCGCGCGGCGACCGCAGGAAGGCGGTGATCCGTTGCATCAGCGACATGATGTCCTCCTGTCCGCGGTCCCCCTCATGTGTACTAGGGACCGGCAAGTCCCTGGTACCCGAAGCGGCGCCCCGGCAACCGTCCACCGTCCTCAGCCGAGGACCTCGGCCACCACCTCGCCGGCCCGCCACTCGTGCTGGGCGTACGCGTCGGGGAACGCCGAGACCTGCACCGCCTGGGCGGCGACGCTGAGCGGCAGGTTCTCCCAGCCCGGGATCTCCGCCAGGGCGGAGAGGAACGCCCTGGTCGCGTACTCGGGGTCCATCAGCTCGGCCACCGTGCCCCAGCCGCTGCTCGGACGCTGCTGGAACAGCCCGACCGAGTCGTGGTCCCAGCCGACGGCCTGGTGCGGGAAGTTCTGCGACTCGGGCAGCACGCCGCTGGCGTAGTTGAGCAGCGTGCTCTCCTGCATCGCGGTGGCCACCGCGATGACCAGCCCGCGGCGCGGCACACCCATCTTCTTGCCGGTGCGCACGATCGTCGTGGCGTTGTCCATCTGGATGCGGTTCAGGCCGGCGACCGGGACGATCCGCCGGGGCTTCGGCCGGGGCTTGACCGTGGCCTTCGGCCTGGTCGCCCGCGACGGGCTGGCGCTCGGGGTGGCCGGGACGGTGCTCGGGGCGGTGCTGGGGGTGCTGGGGGTGGTGCTCGGGCGGGCCAGGCCGCGGGAGGCCGCCTCGGGTGCCGCCCGCTCGGCGACCTCCGCCGTCGGGGCCGGGGCCGCGGCCCGGTCCGGGGCGCCGAAGCCGACCTGGCTGACGCCGGCCAGGCCGAGGCAGCAGGCCGCGCCGGTGGCGACGGCCAGCCGCGTGCGGCCGGGCCGCGGGTCCCGCGGGTTCCGCAGACGGGTACGCCATGAGCCGGTGGGCGGGGGCGGAACGGTGGTTGTCCGGTCGATGGAGGGGGTATCGTCCGAACGGTCAGCCGGGCGGCCGGGGCCGTTCGGGTCGTCGATGGTGCCGTCGTCACGCATCCGACGAGGCTAGGCAGGACAAACCGGGATCACCTAGGGCCTAAGAGTGGCCCTCGCCACAATCCGCGCCGGTCGAGTCGGTCATCCCCTACGAGCCCGTCGGGCCTCGGCACGGACCACGCGGAGCGGGCGAACCGCCGAGCGGCGGCGCGGCGGCGCGGCTCGGGCAGGAACGTCGCAGCCGCCGTCGTCCCGGCCGATGATCGACTAACTCGTCCGTTCGGACGATCCGGGCATGGGCCGCCAGGCTGGGCCGTAGCCGAATTGTGATCACGATCCGGGCAGCGGACCGGTCCGTAACGGAATGGACCACTGCCCCCGGTACGTTGGCCGAATCGGGGGCGCCGTGCGCACGGCGGGCCCGTACGCGTCGACAGGGAGGACCACCCGGTGCTCGATCCACACGAGCTCTACGAACTCACCGACGAGCTGACCGACCTCGGCCAGCCGGTGCTGATCCAGGCGCTCACCGGCTTCGTCGACGCCGGCAGCGCCACCCGACTGGCCCGGGAACAGCTGCTCACCTCCCTGGACGCCCGCACCATCGCCCGCTTCGACGTCGACCAGCTCTTCGACTACCGCTCCCGCCGGCCGGTGATGACCTTCGTCGAGGACCACTGGGCCGACTACGACGCCCCCGCGTTGGAGCTGCACCTGCTGCACGACGACGACGAGACGCCGTTCCTCCTGCTCACCGGCCCCGAGCCGGATCTGCAGTGGGAGCGCTTCGTGGCCGCCGTCGCCGGGCTTTCGGCCCGCCTCGACGTCCGGTTGACCGTCGGGCTCAACTCGATCCCGATGGCGGTGCCGCACACCCGGCCCAGCGGCGTCACCGCACACGCCACCCGCCCGGAGCTGATCGCCGGGCACGAGCCCTGGTTGCAGAAGGTTCAGGTGCCGTCCAGCGTCGGGCACCTGCTCGAATACCGCCTCGGCGAGCAGGGCCGCGACGCCCTCGGCTTCGCCGCCCACGTCCCGCACTACGTCGCCCAGGCCGAGTACCCGGCCGCCGCCGAGGCGCTGCTCGCCGCCGTGTCCCGGGGCACCGGCCTGCTGCTGCCCCGCGACGGCCTGCGGACCGCCGCCGAGGCGGTCCGGGTGGAGATCGACCGCCAGGTCGCCCAGACCGAGGAGGCGGCCACGCTGGTCCACGCCCTTGAGGAGCAGTACGACACGTTCGCCCGGGGCCGTGGCGAGAAGAGCCTGCTCGCCACCGAGACCGGCCCGCTGCCCACCGCCGACGAACTCGGCGCCGAGCTGGAGCGTTTCCTCGCCGAGCAGACCCACCCGGGCGACACCCCGGAACGCTGACCCGGCGGGGCGGGCGGCGATGCGGCAGGCTGGAGACATGCGCCTGGCGACCTGGAACGTCAACTCGGTGAAGGCCCGCCTCCCCCGGCTGCTCGACTGGCTGGCCACCACGACGCCCGACGTCCTCTGCCTGCAGGAGACGAAGTGCCCGGACGGCGCGTTCCCCGTTGCCGAGGTGGGCGAGCTGGGCTACGAGGTGGCCAGCCACAGCGACGGCCGGTGGAACGGGGTGGCCGTCCTGTCCCGGGTCGGGCTGGCCGACGTCACGGTCGGTTTCCCCGGCGAACCCGGCTTCCCCGCCCCGGAAGCCCGTGCGCTCGCCGCCACCTGCGCCGGCGTGCGGGTCTGGTCGATCTACGTGCCGAACGGCCGTGCCCCCGACGACCCGCACTATGCGTACAAGCTGGCCTGGTTCGCCGCGCTGCGCGACGCCCTGGCGCCGGAGGCGGCCGGCCCTC
Source organism: Micromonospora sp. NBS 11-29 (assembly GCF_002140155.1). Lineage (GTDB taxonomy): Bacteria > Actinomycetota > Actinomycetes > Mycobacteriales > Micromonosporaceae > Micromonospora. The sequence goes on along the minus strand of NZ_NAPR01000007.1, from coordinate 386,635 downwards.
TCCCGCTCGCCGTTTGCGGTGACTTCAACGTCGCGCCGACCGACGCCGACGTCTGGGACCCGGCGCTGTTCGCCACCTCCACCCACGTCACGCCCGCCGAGCGGGCCGCCCTCGCCGCGCTGCGCGACCTGGGGCTCGACGACGTGGTGCCCACCCCGATGAAGGGGCCGCACCCGTACACCTACTGGGACTACCGGGCCGGGATGTTCCACCAGAACAAGGGCATGCGGATCGACCTGGTGTACGCCACCGCGCCGTTCGCCCGCGCGGTCCGTTCCGCGTACGTGGACCGGGAGGCCCGCAAGGGCAAGGGCCCGTCCGACCACGCCCCGATCGTGGTGGACGCCGACCTGGTGCCGGCTGTCGAGGCGCTCGAGTCGCCGTAGGGTGGACGTCATGGCAGTCGTGAAGATCAACGCGATCGACGTCCCGCCCGGCGCCGGCGAGGAGTTGGAGAAGCGGTTCGCCGCCCGGGCCGGCACGGTGGAGAACTCCCCCGGCTTCCTCGGCTTCGAACTGCTGCGCCCGGTCGCCGGCGAGACCCGCTACTTCGTCTACACGAGGTGGGAGACGGAGGAGGCCTACCAGTCCTGGGCCCAGGGCCCGTCGCGGGCGGCGCACGCCTCCCCCGAGGGCGCCGAACCCCGCAAACCGGTCTCCACCGGCGCCACCCTCCTGGAGTTCGAGGTAGCCCTACAGGTCCCCACCCCCTAACAGCCCCGCCCCCGCCCCCGCCCCACCCCGTTGATCATGAAGTTGGCGGCACTCCTTAGCTCTTTTTGGACCGCTAACTTCATGATCGACGCAAGCGCGGAGAGCGCTGGGCAGGAGTGCCGGTTGCGGCATTGTAGGCACGCCCCATTCGGCAGCATCCGGTTCGGTGGGCGAGTCCGGTGTACGTCGATGATGCGATGGGCCTCGAAGATCTCCCGGGCGGCGGAACCCGCGCCCGGCTCATCCATCGGCACGACGGTCACCCTTCCGAGGAGCACGATTAGTCCCCACCTGGGGGGGCAGAGTCCACGCGTCGTGCTCCCCCAGGTGGGTGTGCGAGCCGGGAACCAGGAATTTGCCGAAACCAGGGAGCCGTCTCGTTGAGCAACCTATTCCAACTTGTAGGAGTAGGCAACCCATGACGCACCGCCCATCAGAAAACTTGCTGGAGCAGGTTAGGCCGTGATCGAATTGGCCTGCCGAAGCCAGGAACCAACGGAGATCAACTGATGCCGACGGAGAGAGTCGACTACCGGCGCATAGCGAACGAGATCGCGGAGAAGATCGAGTCCGGGGAACTCGCTTCCGGCACCAAGCTGCCCTCGACTCGCGAGCTAGCCGATACGTACGGCGTTCACATCTCGACCATCGGCCGCGTGATGTCGATTCTCAAAGATCGAGGTGTGGTGGTTGGCCAGCCCGGCAAGGGTGTCTACGTAGCCGAGCCGGAGTGAGGTTGGCACCCGGGCAAGGGTCCACATGACCGGTTGAAGCGCGGTGATCGCCACCAGTTCGCCGAAGTGGCGGCATGAAGGGCAACGGATGCCACCACTTCACCGAACTGGCGCGCGGCCGCCCCGGCCACGGGAGGCACCTGGCAGCTTAGGGGCGGTATGTCCGGTTCGGGGTCACGTAGTGCGGGACGCGAAGACGATTACGTTGTCCTCGTAGCCGGTGCGGCCGCCGAGCCAGGTGCCGCCGCAGGTGATCAGGCGTAGTTCCGCCGGCCCGGTGTCGCCGTAGACCCGGGCGGCGGGCAGGTTCGCCTTGTCGAAGTACTCGACACTGTCGACCGTGAACGTCACCACGCTGCGGTCCGCGCGGGTCACCGTGATCCGGGCGCCCGGCTTCAGGTCGCGCAGCCGGTAGAACACGGCCGGTCCACTCTTGCTGTCGACATGGCCGACGATGATCGCCCGACCGGGCTCCCCCGGCACCGCACCCCGGTTGTACCAGCCGGTCTGGTCGGTCTCGGTCAGCGGCGGCACGTCCACCGAGCCGTCCCGGGCCTGACCGACCGGGGTGACCGGCGCGTCGACCTTGATCGCCGGCACGGACAGTCGGACCGGTCGGCTCACCGGCTTCCGAGCCGGTGCCGCAACCGGCTGGGGCACGGCCGCGCTCGATCCGGCCGACGCCTCGGCCCAGTCGAACGGCCCGGCGGTGCGGCCGAGCCCGGCCCCGACGGCGAACACGCCGGCCAGCACCAACAGCACCGCCAGCGGCTTCGACCAGGGGCTCCGCCCTTGATCCCGCCTCGGCGGCGGGGCGGGCGGCGGAACGGAGGCCCGGGATCGTCCGGAGAGCCGACCGGCCGGCGGCTCCCAGGGCCGGGACGCAGCAGGCGGCGGCATCCACGGCCGCGACCCGGACGCCGGGACGGCAGGCGGCGGCGTCCACGGCCGCGACCCGGACCCCGAAGCGGCGGACGGCGGCATCCCAGGACCCGACCCGGGCGCCGGAACGGCAGGCGGGACGGCAGGCGGCGGTGTCCACGGCCGCGACCCGGACGCCGGGACGGAGTAGTCGGTCACGGCGGGCCTCAGCGCCGCCGCGCGGCGTGGCGGCGGGACGCGGTCACGCCGAGCCCGGCACCGACCATGCTCAACGCCAACCCGACCGGCACCAGCAGGCCGCCGAGGCCGGGGCCGGCGGTGCCGCCGAAGCCGGTCGCCGGGCCGCGGCTCGGGAAGTGGCTGGGCGGGTGGGTCGGCGGCCGGGTGGGCTGCATCTGCTTGACCACCTGGAGCATGGTGGAGGCGGTCTCCCCGCCCGGGCATTCGAGCTTGACCCGGTAGTTGCCGGGCCGGGTGCGCTCGTTGACCATCGGTGAGGCGGTGAGCAGGCCGCGCTGCGGCTGCACCTGGATCCTGCCGAAGGCGTCGGAGGCCACGATCGCCGGTATCGAGTTGTCGCGGCAGCTCGCCCGGATGCCGACCAGGTAGCCGGGCGACACCGTGCTCGGGGTGACCTCCACGNGGTGGCCCCTCCGGCACCGGCTCGGCGGCACGCGGGGCGGCGTGGGCGGCCGCCGCGCCGAGCAGCGGGGCGGTGCACACGACGACCGCGATCAACAGCGCCGCACGTACCCTCTCTGACCCCATGACCCCTCCCGGCGTACGGGATGAATCCTCTCACCCCCGGCCGCACCTCACATCCGATCGGCGCGGCGGTCGCGTAGGCTCGGGTCGCTGTGACCACCACCGACGTTCCCACCGCCCGCATCCGCACGTTCCATCCGCGTCGCGGGCGGATGAGCGACCGGCAGCGCGACGCGCTGACCCGGCTCTGGCCCGCGTACGGGATGGAGATCGCCGCCCTCGACGGGCCGTGCGACCCGACGGCGCTGTTCGGACGGCGGGCGCCGCTGGTGCTGGAGATCGGCTCCGGCATGGGCGACGCCACCGCCGCCATGGCGGCGGCCGACCCGAGCCGACACTATCTGGCGGTCGAGGTGCACACGCCGGGAATCGCGAACCTGCTGGAGCTGGTGGAGCGGCACCGGCTGGGCAACGTGCGGGTGGCCGAGGGCGACGCGTTGGACCTGGTCCGGGCCATGCCGGAGGGGTGCCTGGACGCGGTGCACGTCTTCTTTCCCGACCCGTGGCCGAAAACCCGCCACCACAAGCGGCGGATCATCGCGCCGGTGCATGTGGCGCTGCTGCGCTCCCGGCTGGCGCCGGGCGGGACGTTGCACTGCGCGACCGACTGGGCCGAGTACGCCGAGTCGATGCGGGAGACGCTGACCGCCGACCCGGAGCTGGTCGACGTGCACGGCGGGTACGCGCCGCGCCCGGCGCACCGACCGGTGACGAAGTTCGAGCGACGCGCGCTGACCGCCGGCCGGCAGATCTTCGACCTGATCCACCGGCGGCGCTGACAGGCGTCAGCGCGAACCCGGTTGGCGCGGCGGGGCACCGCCCAGGCACGATGGGAGCCGCCATGACTCTCACCGCCGCGCTGCCGAAGACCGCCGACCCCGACACGCTCTACGACGCGTTCGCCTCCTGGGCGTCCGGGCGCGGCCTCGACCTCTACCCCCACCAGGAGGAGGCGGTCATCGAGATCGTCTCCGGCGCGAACGTGATCATGAATACGCCGACCGGCTCGGGCAAGAGCCTGGTGGCGATCGCGGCGCACTTCGCGGCGCTGGCCGACGACCGGACCAGCTTCTACACCGCGCCGATCAAGGCGCTGGTGTCGGAGAAGTTCTTCGCGCTCTGCGAGGTCTTCGGCGCGGAGAACGTCGGCATGTTGACCGGCGACGCCAGCGTCAACGCGGACGCCCCGATCATCTGCTGCACCGCCGAGATCCTGGCCAACCTGGCGCTGCGGGAGGGCCGCCGCGCCGACGTCGGCCAGGTGGTCATGGACGAGTTCCACTTCTACGCCGAGCCGGACCGCGGCTGGGCCTGGCAGGTGCCGCTGATCGAGCTGCCGCAGGCCCAGTTCATCCTGATGTCCGCCACGCTCGGCGACACCACCCGCTTCGTCGACGACCTGACCCGACGCACCGGTCGGCCGACCGCCGTCGTCCGCTCGGCCGAGCGGCCGGTCCCGCTCCTCTTCTCGTACGCGACCACGCCGCTGCACGAGACCCTGGAGGAGCTGCTGGAGACGAAGCAGGCCCCGGTGTACGTGGTGCACTTCACCCAGGCCGCCGCGCTCGAACGCGCACAGGCGCTGATGAGCGTGAACGTCTGCACCCGCGCCGAGAAGGACATGATCGCGGCGGCGATCGGCAACTTCCGCTTCACCTCGGGCTTCGGCAAGACGCTGTCCCGGCTGGTCCGGCACGGCATCGGCGTGCACCACGCCGGCATGCTCCCGAAGTACCGCCGCCTGGTGGAGACGCTCGCCCAGGCCGGGCTGCTCAAGGTCATCTGTGGCACGGACACGCTCGGCGTCGGCATCAACGTGCCGATCCGCACCGTGCTGTTCACCGGCCTGTCGAAGTACGACGGGGTGCGGACGCGCCTGCTCAAGGCCCGCGAGTTCCACCAGATCGCCGGCCGGGCCGGGCGGGCCGGCTTCGACACCATCGGCCGGGTCGTGGTGCAGGCCCCCGAGCATGTGATCGAGAACGAGAAGGCGCTCGCGAAGGCCGGCGACGACCCGAAGAAGCGCCGCAAGGTGGTGAAGAAGAAGCCGCCGGAGGGCTCCATCGGCTGGGGCGAGCCGACGTTCCAGCGCCTCGTCGAGGCCGAGCCGGAACCGCTCACCTCCAGCTTCCAGGTCAGCCACTCGATGCTGCTCAACGTGATCGGCCGCCCCGGCGACGCGTTCGCCTCGATGCGGCACCTGCTCACCGACAACCACGAGGACCCGACCGCGCAGCGCCGGCACATCCGCCGCGCCATCGCCATCTACCGGGCGCTGCGCGCCGGCGGCGTGGTCGAGGAGCTGCCCGAACCGGACGAGACCGGCCGCCGGGTGCGGCTCACCGTCGACCTCCAGCTCGACTTCGCGCTCAACCAGCCGCTCTCGCCGCTGGCGCTGGCCGCCATCGAGCTGCTGGACCGGGAGTCCCCGTCCTACGCGCTGGACGTGCTCAGCGTGATCGAGTCGATCCTGGACAACCCCCGGCAGATCCTCTCCGCGCAGCAGTTCAAGGCCCGCGGCGAGGCGGTCGCCGCGATGAAGGCCGAGGGCATCGAGTACGAGGCCCGCCTGGAACTGCTCGACGAGGTGACGTGGCCCAAGCCGCTCGCCGAGCTGCTGGAGGCCGCGTACGAGATGTACCGGCAGGGCCACCCGTGGGTCGCCGACCACGAGCTGGCCCCGAAGTCCGTGGTCCGCGACATGTACGAGCGGGCCATGACGTTCCCCGAGTACGTCCAGTTCTACGGGCTGTCCCGGTCCGAGGGGCTGGTCCTGCGCTACCTCGCCGACGCGTACAAGACGCTGCGGCAGACCGTGCCCGAGGACGCCAAGACCGAGGAACTGGTCGACCTCATCGAGTGGCTGGGTGAACTGGTCCGCCAGGTCGACTCCAGCCTGATCGACGAGTGGGAGCGGCTGCGCAACCCGTCCGACGTCGCCGAGGTCGCCGCGTCGCTGGACGACCGGCCGCCGGCGGTGACCCGCAACGCGCGGGCGTTCCGGGTGCTGGTGCGCAATGCGATGTTCCGCCGGGTCGAGCTGGCCGCCCTGCGCCGCTGGTACGACCTGGGCGAACTCGACAGCGGTTCGGGCTGGCACGCGGACGCGTGGGCGGACGCGCTGGAGCCGTACTTCGAGGCGTACGACTCGATCGGGGTGGGGCCGGACGCGCGCGGGCCGGCACTGCTGATGATCGAGCAGGGCCGCGAGCGGTGGACCGTACGCCAGATCCTGGACGACCCGGAGGGCGACCACGACTGGGGCATCAGCGCGGAGGTGGACCTCGCCGCCTCCGACGAGGTGGGCGCGGCGGTGGTCCGCGTCACCGACGTCGGTCAGCTCTGACCCGGCTCCCCCGCGCCGGTCGCCGCCGCCCGTCGGGGTGTGGTGGCCCGGCGGCTCAGCCGCCGTCGTGCGGGCTGAGGTCGTCGGCGTCGACGACGGCTTGCCCGTCGTCGAAGGTGACCGACGCCCGGCCGTCCGGCCGGGCCTGCGCGGCACCGATCCGCCCGTCCGAGGTTCGGACCAGGGACCGGGGCGGGTCGGGCGACGGGTCCTCGAACCGGGCGGGGACGGCGGTGGCCCGGGCGGCGCCGGTGGCCGCGAAGCCGGTGATCCGCACGACGCCCCGGCCGGCGAACGACACGTACAGCGCCGGGTCGGCCGGGTCGGAGACCTGGTCGTAGTAGCAGTTCGCCGGCCGGCCGCGCAGCGCCCCGGTGTCGAGCAGACGCGTCCAGACCGTGCCGTCGGCGGTGGTGAAGGCACCGGCCAGGCCGACGGCGAAGCGTCGCCCGGGGTCGGTGGGGTGGAACTGCATGTCGCTGAGGATCGCGCCGTAGTGGTCGCCCTGGCCGTCGGCGTCTTCGTCCCGGCCCGCCTCGATGCGACCGTCGCAGGTGAGCATCCGCTCCAGCGCGGCGTCGATCCGCCAGGTGACGCCGCCGTCGTCGGAGCGCAGAACATGTTCGGAGTCGAGCAGGTAGAGCAGGTGGGGGCGGTACGGGTCGACGAAGAACCGCCGTGCCTGCCCGGCTCCCCCGCCGGGGACGAGCTGCTGCCAGCCGGGCATCCCCTCGGTCCACTTCCACAGCCGACGCGCGGAGTCGCCGCCGACGTAGAACACCGTGCCGCGGTGCCCACCGGAGGCCTGCACGACGCCGACGTTCGGGTCCGGCAGGAACGGCCCCTGTTGGGTGAACGGGCCGCTCTGGCCGGCGCCGAAGCCGGGGATGACGAAGAGCGGGCGGGGCCGGAACGTGCCGTCTCCCCGGTTGACCGCGACGAGGACGCCGGCCTCGCCGAAGCCGACGAGGTCGGCACGGCCGGTGGTGGTCACGTCCGCGACGGCACGCGGATGCCGCTCCACCCGCCAGTCGCCGGCGGCGTAGCCGAAGTCGGTGAGGGCGGGCGTCGGCGTGAACGCGAAGCTCCCGTCGCCGTTGCTGCGGGCGGTGTAGACGCCGGCGTCGCCGAACGCCACGATGTCGGCCTTTCCGTCCCCGGTCAGGTCCGCCAGGAACCGGGGATGCTTCTCCACCCGCCAACCGGCCTGATAGCCGAGATCCGCGAGCACGAACTGTGGGGCGGCGAACGTGCCGTCG
>NZ_NAPR01000007.1:378784-378882 GCF_002140155.1 Micromonospora sp. NBS 11-29 | reverse complement strand
CCCGCCACCCACCGGCCTGCGCCCCGAACCCCGCCACCGCCGGCACCGGACTGAAGGCGAACGAACCGTCTCCCTGACTCAACGCCACGTACACCCCG
>NZ_NAPR01000007.1:376380-378609 GCF_002140155.1 Micromonospora sp. NBS 11-29 | reverse complement strand
TCCCCGGTCAGGTCCGCCATCACCCGGACATGCCGCTCCACCCGCCACCCGGAGTCGTAGCCGAGATCCGCCAACACGAACCGCGGGTCGGCGAACGAGCCGCCGGACGTGCTCAACGCCGTCCACACGCCCGCGTCGCCGAAGCCGACGATGTCCGCGTGGCCGTCCGCCGTCAGGTCCGCGAGCAGGCGCGGATGCCGGTCCACCCGCCAGCCGCCGGGGGTGTCCCAGTCCGTGCGCCTGGTGACGGCGCGCAGGTCGCGTACGCGCAGGAGCACCGCCAGGTTGTCGGGCGACGTGCTCTGGCCGGGTGCGGAGAAGTTGCCGAAGAAGCGGATGAAGACCTGGTCGTCGGGCTGCGGCGCGTCGCCGGGCAGGTCGAGGATGAGCGGACGGTATCCCCGGATGACGAACGAGCTGGTCGCGTTCCAGATCCTCGACCCCGGGCGCAGCGCGGGGCCGGGGATCATCTGCCGCCGCGCCGAGCCGGTGACGTCCGGGAGTTCACCGTCGGCGGCCCCGTACAGGGCCAGGGTTTGGCCGGTGCCGCCGACCGCGAGCCCACCGTCGGTGTTCCAGCGTGGCGTGAAGACCAGCATCTGCGACGGGCGCAGCGGATCGGCGAACGAGCAGTCGTTGTCGCCACCGCCGTAGTCCTGCGGTCGCCACGTCCGCCCGCCGTCGGGTGAGGCGAAGCCGTCGTTGTCGCCGGTGTTGAGCGAGATGACCGGGCCCCGACCCGGCAACGCGAGGCCGGCGATGTTCACCGCCGACAGCGTGCTGATGCTGCCCGCGGCGTGGAACTGCCGGCCGCCGTCGGTGCTGCGGAAGATGCCGCCGTCACTCGCCAGCCAGACGGTGCCGGCCGTCGGCGTGTACGACCCGTCCCGGAACGTGGCCGTGAAGTCGCCGGACAGGAAGATGCCGTGCAGGTCGACGTGCGCGTGCTGACCGTCGTCGAGTTCGTGCCAGTCGGCTGCGGAGGCGGGGTCGAGCGGCGCGGCGAACGCCTTCGCGCGCTGCGGACCGTAGAACAGGACCTCGCCGTGGCCCGGCCGGGTGGCCGCGACGAACACGTTGCCGCTGAACTGCTTGCCCAGCGTCGGCAGCGGCACCGGGGTCCACCGCGCCGCGCCGGTCTGCGCGAACTGCGCATAGTCGCCGCGCCACAGCTGGGGCGGGACCAGGTTGGCGTTCCCGGTGGCGAACACCTCCAGCGGTGAGCGCGGTGACACCACCATGACGCGCTCGTTCGGGGCGTTGGACAGGCCGGTCGCGCCGCCGATGGTGGCCGGTACCGGGCCGGCGTCCGCAACCCAGGTCAGGCCGGCGTCGACGGAGACGAAGACCTTCCCGTCGGCGAGCGCGTACACGGCCGGGGGCCGCAGGCTGCCGGCGGGCGTCTCGGCGACCGCGACGTGGTTGACCGGTTGGAGACCGCCGGCGGGCCCGCGCAGGACGTCGGTGAACGTGGCCCCGCCGTCGGTGCTGACCGCCAGTGAGCTGCCACCGGCGGCGTAGACCAGGTTCGCGGTGCCCGGCGCCCAGACGAGCTGGCCGGCTGCGGGCAGCCGCGCCGCGCCGGTGGCCCGGGGGAACGCGTGCACGCGGGCCCAGCTCGTGCCCCGGTCGCTCGACCGCCACACGCCCGCGTCCTGCGACTCGCGGTCGCTCTGCACCAGGGCGAGGATGGTGGCCTCGGCGCCGAAGTTCGGCAGCACGAAGCGCGGCGGGTCGAAACCGGTGCCGTTGGCGAGGCTCACGTAGACGCCGGCGTCGCCGAACCCGACGACGTCGGCGCGGCCGTCACCGGTCACGTCGACCAGGAACCGGGGATGCTTCTCCATCCGCCAGCCCTGGTCGTAGCCGAAGTCCTGGACCACCAACTGCCGTGGCGCGAACGTGCCGTCGCCGTTGTTGCGGGCGAGGTGGACGCCGGCGTTGCCGAAGCCGACGATGTCCGCGTGCCCGGCGCCGGTCACGTCCGCGACGACTCGCGGGTGCCGCTCCACCCGCCACCCACCGGCGGCGTGACCGAAGTCGGCCAGCACCGGCGTCGGCGTGAACGCGAAGCTGCCGTCGCCCTGACTACGGGCGACGTAGACGCCGGCGTCGCCGAACGCCACGATGTCGGCCTTTCCGTCCCCGGTCAGATCGGCCAGGAACCGGGGGTGCCGCTCCCGCCATCCGGAGTGGTAGCCCAGATCGGCCAGCACGAACTGCGGGGCG
>NZ_NAPR01000007.1:278042-376215 GCF_002140155.1 Micromonospora sp. NBS 11-29 | reverse complement strand
CACACCGTCGTCACCGAACCCCACGATGTCCGCCCGACCATCACCGGTCACATCCGCCAGGAACCTCGGATGCCGGTCCACCCGCCAACCGCCGGCCTGTGTGCCGAAGTCCGCGGAGAGCAGTCGGGGCGCCGCGAACGTACCGTCGGATCTGCTCGTCGCCGTCCACACGCCGGTGTCGCCGAAGCCGACGATGCCGGCGCCGGGGTCCGCGGAGAGCGGACCCATCAGGCGGGGGGTACCCGCGACCGACCAACGCGCCACGTCCGGCGCGACGGCGATCGACGTGACGCAGTAGCCGCCGATCGCGCCCGGCACGCCGAACTGGCCGGCGGCCGGCTCCGGCCGCGCGCACTGCGACCAGGACTCCCCGCCGTCCTCCGACTTCCAGAGGTTGCTGGAGAAGGAGCCGGCGAAGACCAGCCGGCCGTCGTCGGAGCTGTCGAGTGAGAGCATCCGCCCGGTGGTGAACTGCCCCGACTTGCGGCGGGGCGTGTTGGACCGGGTGGGACTGACGTCGTCGATCGTGGACACGACGGCCTCCAGAGTGCCGGTGATGACGAGCCGGTCGCCGGCCCGGGTCCCTACCGCGCGGGTGCCGTCCGGCGCCACTCCGACCGGGCGCAGACGGCGGACACGGCGAAGACCACGAACAGGACGGCGACCAACAGCCACTCGGCCGTCCCGTCGTGGTTGTCGGGCTCGATGCCGAACGCCTCGATCCAGTCCCGCCAGAACAAGGTCAGCACGAACAGCGCGCCGAAGATCGACGCGGAGGTGATCTCGACCCAGAATCGGGTCCGGAACCTGCGGTGCGGAGGCTTCACGGTGCGCTCCTGACGTCGTCCGTCCGGGTCACGGAGGGGAGTGACGGCGACAGCGTAGGCCGGGCGGCGCGCGCGCCGCCGTCGGCTGGACGACAACGCCCGTCTATTGGTTGACAGCTGGGAAGGCCGAATTAGTGGCTCCCACACCTTTTATCCCGTGACGACCGAAGTGGTGCGTCGTTGCTCAATGAGCGAAGGCCGCCGGAGCGGTATCAGTGAGGAGCAGGACAGGTGCGCGTCAAGCGACAGGTGGTGGATCTCCTGATCCACCACAGCCCACATCTCGTGGCCCTGGCCGGGTCGGTCCGGTTCAGCGCGCGGAACCGGACGCGCTGCCGGCTCCGGTACGACCGGGGCGACTGGATCTTCCGTTATCCCGAGGGAACGGTGGTGAACACCTCGCTCATGCACAGTTCTCCCGCCGCCGAGGACCGGGCCGCGGAGGACGTCTTCNGGGCAGCGAGGTGCGGCTCTTCTCCCGCCTCGTCGGCGAGCACGGCCGGGTGGTGGCGATCGAGGCCCATCCCCGCACGTTCCGCTGCCTGCGGCGGGCGGTCGGTTTGAACGGGCTGACGAACGTGACGCTCCTGCCGTGTGCGGTCGTCGAGGAGGCCGGGCCGGTGCGCCTGGACGAGCACGAGCAGACCCACCTCCGCAACGCGGTGACCAGCGCCGGGAGCGGCACGATCGAGGTGCCGGGACGCACCCTCGCGGAGATCATGTCCACGCTCGGCCTGGACCGCGTCGACCTGCTCAAGATGAACATCGAGGGAGCGGAGCTGCCCGCGCTGCGGGGCTCGACCGACGCCCTCCGGTCCGTCCGCAACCTCGCGGTCTCCTGCCACGACTTCCTGGCCGACGAGCCGGGCCGCGAATGGCAGCGGACGTTCAAGGGGGTGACCGAGTTGCTGCACGAGGCGGGCTTCTCGATCCGGACCCGCCCCGACGATCCGCGGCCCTGGATGCCGTACTACGTGTACGCCTCCCGCCCGCCGACGACGGGCAGCCGACCCTAGCGGGGCGCCGCGCGGAAGAAGGAAAAAGGGGCCGTCCGGGATGCCCGGGTGGCCCCTTTCGCGCCCTGGGCGATGTCAGCCCCGTCGATTAGAATGTATGTACTAATCGAGCAGCTGACCTGGGAGGATGCTCGTGACCGCGCCCATCTCCGCCGCCCCTGTCACCCCCTACGCCACCCTCCTCGGATTCACCCGCTACGTCGACCGCACCGGCCCCACCAAGGCCACCTTCGTCGGCGGCCTGCGCCGGCAGCGGGCGAGCCGGCACGGCTTCAACCCGCACGGTCAGTTCGTCAAGGCGCTCAAGGCCGACGTGGCGTTCCACACCGGCGGCACCCATCTGGCCCAGGTGGCCGACGTGGTCAAGCCGCGCTGGCGCCCGCTCTACGAGGCGCTCGTGCCCGGCGCGACCCGCTGGCTGCACTCGCTCGGCGAGCCGGCCGGCGTCGACCTGGCGCAGACCCGCGACGCGCTGGCGATGGTGGGCGACCTGCCGGTGAAGATCAACCCGCAGTTCGGCGTGCGCTTCGGCGACGGCCGGGCCGAGGCGGTCCGGCTGCATTTCGACGAGGCGCCGCCGAGCGAGGAGGCGACCCTGGCCACCCTGCACCTGATGGCCCGGCACATGGACGCCGTGCTGCCGCACGCCGAGCCGGTGCTGGTCGACGTGCGGCGCGGTGAGGCGCACCGGATGCCCACCGACGTCAAGCCCGCGCAGATCGAGCAGTGGTTGGCCGGTGAGGCCGCCGCGTTCCGGGCCATCTGGTCCACCGCCGCCTGACCGCCCGACCGGAGGGCCGAGGGCCGCCCGGGCACACGGGGGCGGTCCTCCGGCACTACCGGTCCGGGCGCTCGTCGAGCAGCCCGGCCCGGCCGGCCAGGGCGGCCGCCTCCACCCGGGTGGCCACCCGCAGCTTGCGCAGCAGGGCGGCGGTCATCCGCTTCACCGTGCGCTCGGAGGTGTGCAGCCGATCGGCGATCTCGACGGTGCCGAGCCCGGCGGCGATCGCGCGCAGCAGCCGGCGCTCCTCGTCGTCGAGGTTGAGCCCCGGCGCACGGGTGGGCCCGATCAGCCGCCGCAGCAACGCGCTGGGCAGCACCGCCCAGCCGTCCAGCACCGCCAGCAGCGGAGGCAGCAGGTCCTCCGGCTCGCTGGTCTTCGGCAGGTAGCCCTCGGCGCCGCAGCGCAATGCCTCCACCGCCGGCGCCGGGTCGTCCGAGCCGGACATGGCGAGCACGCGTACCCGAGGATTGGTCCGCCGGATGGCGGCGATGGCCCGGGGGCCGCCGGGCGGCGGCATGTGCAGGTCCACCAGGGCCAGGTCGGGGGCGCACCGGGCGACCAGCGCGGCGGCCCCGGCGGCGTCGGTGGTGGAGCCGATCACCCGCACCCGGCCGTCGGTGGTGGCGGCGAACAGCAGCTCCAACCCGCGCACGAACAGCGGATGGTCGTCCACCACCGCGAGCCGGACGCCGCCGTCACCCATGTCCGCTTTCCTCCTTTAAGTGGAGGGTACGAGGCATATGCGACCGGTTGTCGGGAACACGCGAGCATGACTCTTGATTCGTTGATCATCAAGGTGCCTCGCCACCGCGAACCGACCGGTCGGGACGAGCGACTGTCGCTCCGGGTGCTCTGCCACGAGCTGCGGACCCCGGTGCAGGCTCTGACGGCGTTGACCCGGGCCCTCGCCGACCGGCAGCGGCCGCTGACCATGGCCGACCGGCAGGCCCTCGCGACGCTCGCCCACGAACACGCCGAGCACCTGCGGTCACTGCTGGACGACCTCGGCGCACCCGGGCCAGGGCACGACGCCCGCCGGTGGCGTCCGCTGGCCGACGTGATCCACGCGGCGACCGCCACCGTGCCCGACCGCCGCCTGCGTACCCGGGTCGACCGCGTCGCCGCGGAACTGCCGGTGCCGGAGCAGCACGTCCGGCAGATCCTCACCAACCTGGCGCACAACGCGCTGCGGCACGGCCCGGCCGACGGCGACGTGGTCGTACGCGCCGCCGCCCGCCCCGACACGTTGACGCTGTCGGTGGTGGACCGGGGCGTACCCGGCCCGGCGCTGCGCGCGGCGCTGACCCGGCCGGCCCCGCCACCCGCCGGCGACGGGCTGGGTCTCTGGATCGTCCGTCGGCTGGTCGACGCGTACGCGGGGACGCTGTCCGCCCGCCGTACCCGGGCCGGGTGGTTGGCCGTGGAGGTCCGGCTGCCCGTCCCGCTGCGGGCTGACCCCGCGGGGACACGGATCGGCCCGGCGAGGCCGGTGGCTCGGGAACCCGGTGGCGGACCGCAACGGTGAACCCGGAGGAGACACCATGTTCACGCACATGAAGGACCTGCAGTTCGAGGCCAAGCCGGACGGGCCGGACGCCGCGTTCGCCCGCCGCCTCCAGGAGGTCCTGGGCGGCAAGTGGGGCGAGATGACCGTCGCCAACCAGTACCTGTTCCAGGGCTGGAACTGCCGCCTGCCCGGAAAGTACAAGGATCTGCTGCTCGACGTGGGGACCGAGGAGATGGGCCACGTCGAGATGATCGCCACGATGATCACCCGGCTGCTGGAGAACGCCCCGCTGTCGCTGGAGGAGGCCGCCGCGGACAACCCGATGGTCGGGGCCATCTACGGCGGGTCGAACCCGGCGCACTTCATCCACGGCGGCGGCGGCGCGCTGGCGGTGGACAGCGCCGGCGTGCCGTGGAACGGCAACTTCATCACCGCCAGCGGCAACCTGATGGCCGACTTCCACCTCAACGTCACCGCCGAGGCACAGGGCCGGCTCCAGGTCGCCCGCCTGTTCAACATGACCGACGACCCGGGCGTCAAGCAGATGCTGCGCTTCCTGCTGGCCCGCGACACCATGCACCAGAACATGTGGATGGCGGCCATCGAGCAGCTCAAGTCCGACGGCCTGGAGGAGATGCCGGTGCCGGACGCCTTCCCCGACTCCCCCGATTTCACCCAGGAGTTCAGCTACACGTACCTGGACTTCTCCCCCGGCCAGGACGCGGCCGAGGGCCGGTGGGCCTCGGGTCCCACGCCGGACGGCAAGGGCGAGTTCCGGTACGAGCACAGCCCTCGCGCGCACGCCCCCGAGCCGGTGCTGCCGCCCGGCGACCCCCGCCTGTACGGCACGAACCCGGGGATGGTCGGCAAGGTCGCCAACACGGTCAAGAGCAAGCTCACCTGAGCCCGTCGGCGTCGGGTCGCCCACCCGGGAGATGCCATGTCCCCGTCCAACCGCGCCAAGCTGATCGCCTTCGCCCTGCTCACGCTCGCCGCCCTGGGCCTCGGCCTGCCCCGGACCGCGATCCTCGCGCTCGCCGCCCTCACCGCGCTGATCCCGCTCGCCGACGCGCTGGCGCGCGATCCGGCGCCGGCCGGCCAGCCCGCACCACGGCACGAACCCGCCTGATTCCGTTCCACCCCGCCGCCGTCGAGGAGCCTCCGTGGTCACCAAGGACCTGCCCGTCGCGTCCCCGCTGCGGACCGCCCGCGCCCGCCGCCCGGTCCGCGGCCGACTCATCCTGCTCGGGCCGGCGTTCGTGGCCGCGATCGCGTACGTCGACCCCGGCAACTTCGCCACCAACTCCACCGCCGGCGCCCGCTACGGCTACCTGCTGGTCTGGGTGGTGGTGGCGGCGAACCTGGCGGCCATGCTGGTGCAGACGCTGACCGCCAAGCTCGGCCTGGCCACCGGGCGCAGCCTGCCCGAGCTGTGCCGGGAGCGCCTGCCCCGACCGCTGAACCGGGTCATGTGGGCCCAGGCCGAGCTGGTCGCGATGGCCACCGACCTGGCCGAGGTGATCGGCGGGGCGGTCGCCCTGCACCTGCTCCTCGGCGTCGGGCTGCTGCCCGGTGGCCTGATCGTGGGCACCGCCGCGTTCGCCGTGCTGGCGCTGCGCGCCCGGGGCTTCCGGACGTTCGAGATCGCCATCGCGGTGCTGCTCGGCGTGATCGTGCTGGCCTTCGCGGTCGACCTGCTCACCGCCCGGCCGGACCTGGGCGCCACCGCGGGCGGGTTGCTGCCCCGGATGGCGGGCACCGACAGCATGATGCTCGCCGCCGGCATCCTGGGCGCGACCGTGATGCCGCACGTCATCTACGTGCACTCGGCGCTGACCCCGAACCGCGTCCCGACCAGCGACGAGGCGGAGCGGCGGATGGTGGCGAAGGGTCTGCGGGTCGACGTGCTGATCGCGCTCGGCATCGCCGGCGCGGTCAACCTGGCCATGCTGCTGGTGGCCGCGACCAGCTTCCACGGCAGCGGCATCCCCGGCACCGACACGCTGGAGGGGGTGCACGCCGGGCTCGCCGGCACGCTCGGCACGGTGGCGGCAGTGGGCTTCGCCGTCGCCCTGCTCCTGTCCGGCCTCGCCTCGACCAGCGTCGGCACGTACGCCGGCGAAGTGATCATGCAGGGCTTCCTGCGCCGCCGGATCCCGCTGCTGGTGCGCCGGACGGTCACGTTGCTGCCCGCCCTGGCCGTGCTCGCGGTCGGCGTCGACCCGACCCGGGCGCTGGTGTTGTCCCAGGTGGTGCTGAGCTTCGGCATCCCGTTCGCGCTGATCCCGGTGGTGGCGTTCACCCGCCGCCGGGACCTGATGGGCGGGCTGGTCAACCGCCGGGGCACCACCGCCGCCGCGATCGGGGTCACCGGGCTGGTGGTGGCGCTCAACGCGTTCCTGCTCTGGCAGTTGGTCGGCTGAGCACGACCGGGCCCGCCCGTTCAGGCGGTCAGATACTTCGCCAGGTCGTCGAGGATCTTGTTGGCGGCGCCGACGCCGATGCCGGNCCTTCTCGCCGTACGCGGTCACGAACACCACGTCGCCGTCGACCTCGTTGACCCGCTCGGCGCTGACCAGGTCGAAGCGCTTGTCCTCCTTGCCCTCCAGCAGTTGGCGCTGCGGGCGGCCCAGGCCGGTGTCACCGACCACGATGCCGGAGAACGAGTCCGGGCCGTACACCCGGATGTTGCCCGGGATGAAGCGCACGATGGAGATCTTGCGCGACCCCGGGTCGCCGAGCGCCGCGCCGAAGTCCTTCGCCCGCTTCTCGTAGCCGGCGAGCAGGTCCTTGGCCTGCTGCTCCCTGCCGAGGGCCGCGCCGTCGAGGAGGAAGTTCTCCTTCCAGGTGACGCCGACCTTCTCGGTGAACACGGTCGGCGCGATGGCGGACAGCTCGTCGTAGAACTTCTCCTGGCGGAACTTGCTGCCGAGGATCAGGTCGGGCTTGAGCGCGTTGACCGCCTCCAGGTCGGGCTCGGTGAGCACACCGACCTCGGCGATGCCGGCGAGCTTGTCCGCGCCGAAGTAAGTGGGCCAGCTCTTCGCCTCACCGGCGGTCGCCGCGCCGATCGGGGTCACGCCCAGCGACAGCGCGGTGTCGATCTTGTCGGTGTCGAGCACCACCACGCGCTTCGGCTCGGCGGGCACCTTGGTGGTACCCATCGCGTGGGTGATCTCCCGGGTCTCCCCGGCGGCCGTGCCGGCGACCGGGTCGCTCTCCCCGCAGGCGGTGAGGCCGACGCCGAGCGCGAGGGCGGTGGTGAGTACGGCGGCGAGGCGACGCATCAGGTTCCTTTCCGTGGTACGGGTGCGGCCGGGGTGGCCGGGGTCTGGGACAGGGCGGGGACCACCAGCGGGGCACCGGTGACCGGGCAGGGCACGACCACGCAGTCGAGCCCGAAGACGGCGCGGACCAGGTCGGCGGTGAGGATGTCGCGCGGCGGGCCGGCCGCGACCATCGCGCCGTCGCGCATGGCGACCAGGTGGTCGGCGTACCGGGCGGCCTGGTTGAGGTCGTGCAGCACGGCCACCACGGTGCGGCCCCGCTCGACGCGCAGCCGGTGCAGCAGGTCCAGCACCTCCACCTGGTGGGCCAGGTCGAGGAAGGTGGTCGGCTCGTCCAGCAGCAGCGCGTCGGTGTCCTGGGCCAGCGTCATGGCGATCCACACCCGCTGGCGCTGCCCGCCGGAGAGCGTGTCCACCGCACGGTCGGCCAGCCCGGTGACGTCGGCCAGCCGCATCGCCTCGTCGACGGCCCGCCCGTCGTCGGTCGACCACTGCCGCCACCATCGCTGGTAGGGCTGCCGGCCGCGTCCGACCAGGTCGGCCACGGTGATCCCCTCGGGCACCAGCGGGCTCTGCGGCAGCACGCCGAGTCGCCGGGCCACGTCCCGGGTGGGCAGGTCGCGGATCGCCGCGCCGTCGAGCAGCACCGCGCCCCGACGCGGGGTGAGCAGCCGGGCCATGGTGCGCAGCAGCGTCGACTTGCCGCAGGCGTTCGGGCCGACGATCACGGTGAACGCGTCGGCCGGCAGGTCGAGTGTCAACCCGTCCAGCACGGTCCGGTCCTCGTAGCCGACGACCAGGTCGCGGGTGGACAGCAGCGCGGTCACGACCGCCTCCCTCGGGTGCGCAGCAACACGAAGATCAGGTACGGCCCGCCGATGGCCGCGGTCAGCACGCCGGCCGGCAGTTGGGTGGGGGCGAACAGCCGCCGGCCGGCCAGGTCGGCGAGCACCAGCAGCAGCGCGCCCAGCAGCGCGGCGCAGAGCAGCGGCGGCCGCTCGGCCCGGACCAGACGCCGGGCCACCTGCGGCGCGACCAGCGCCACGAAGTCCACGGCGCCGACTTGGGCGGTGACCGCGGCGGCGGCCAGCACGCCGGTGCCGGCCAGTCCGATCCGCCGGGCCACCGGACGCAGCCCGATCCCCCGGGCGGTGTCGTCGTCCAGGACGGAGCCGCGCAGCGCCCAGCCGGCCCAGAGCAGCACCGGCAGCAGCGCGACGAGCGTGCCGGCGATCCACGCCGCCTCCGTCCACCCCTTGCCGGCCAGGGTGCCGATCAGCCAGAGCTGGGCGCGCAGGCCGTCGATCGGGTCGGCGGTGAGCATGACCACCTCGATCAGCGCCCGCAGCGCGAACGCCACCGCCACGCCGGCCAGCACGAACCGCTGGGCGGCCAGGCCGTGCCGGGCGCCGAGCGCGAACACCAGGACGGCTGCGGCCAGGCCGCCGAGCAGCGCCGCCGGGGCCACCAGCACCGCCGCCGCGCCGCTGGTCAGTGCCACCGTGGCGGCCAGCCCGGCGCCCTGGGTGACGCCGATGACGTCGGGGCTGGCCAGCGGGTTGCGCGCGACGCTCTGGATCAGCGTGCCGGCCACCCCGAACGCCGCGCCGGCCACCGCCGCGAGCACCGCGCGGGGCAGCCGCAGGTCACGCACCACGAGGTCGTACGGCGTGCCGGCCCCGGACAGCGACCGCAGCACGTCGACGGGTGCCACGTACGGCGTCCCAAGCGACAGACTGACCACCACGGCGACGAGGAGCAGCACCAGAAGCACCCCCGCCACCACCACCGGCCGCCACCGGAACGGCACCGCCACGCCTCCGACCCGCAGCAGCGCTCGTCCCGCCAACCCCGGTCCGCGATCTTGCACTTGCGGCCCACCCGACGGGGGACTTGTCCGGTTCGTCGGGGCCGAAACTGCAAGATCGCGGGAGGTCGGGGTGGGGGTGGGGGTGGTCATGCGGTGACGACCTTGGCTCGGCGGACCAGGAGGGCGAGGACGGGGGCGCCCAGGAGCGCAGTGATGATGCCAGCCGGGATCTCGCCGGGCGGGGCGACCAGGCGGCCGGTGACGTCGGCGGTCAGCACCAGGGCGGGACCGAGCAGCGCGGCGACCAGCAGGGTCCACCGGTGGTCGGCGCCGACCAGCGCGCGGGCCAGGTGCGGCACGGCCAGCCCGACGAAGGCGATCGGCCCGGCGGCGGCCACCGCGGCACCGGTGAGCAGCACTCCCCCACCACCGGCGGCCAGCCGGACCACGGCGACCCGGTGGCCCAGGCCGCGGGCGACGTCGTCGCCGAGGGCGAGCGCGTCCAGCCCACGGGCGGCCAGCGCGGCCAGCAGCACCCCGGCCAGCACGAACGGAAGCACCTGCCCGGCCACGCCCACGTCCCGGCCGGTGAGCCCGCCGACCACCCAGAAGCGGTACTCCTCGAACGTTCGGGCGTCGATGCTGAGCAGCGCGTACACGATGGCGCCGAGACCGGCGTCGAGGGCGGCGCCGACCAGCGCGAGGGTGACCGGGCTCGCGCCGTCGCGGGTGCGGTTCGCCACCGCGAAGGCCAGCAGCCCGGCGAGCAGCGCGCCGGCGATGCCGAACCAGACGTAGCCGGCGAGCGTGCTCACGCCGAACACGGCGATGGCCAGCACCACGCCGAAGGAGGCGCCGGCGCTGACCCCGAGGATGCGCGGCTCGGCCAGCGGGTTGCGGGTGACCGCCTGGAACAGCACCCCGGCCAGAGCCAGCGCGAGGCCGACGACCAGCCCGAGCGCGGTACGCGGCACCCGCAGCTCGCGGACGACGGTGCTGGCGTCGCCGTCGTCGGGCGCCACCAGCGCCTGCCACACCTGGTCGACCGGGAGGTGGCGGCTGCCCAGCGCCAGGCTCGCCAGCAACGCGAGCGCGAGCAGGAGCGCCGCCGCCAGGGCGACCGTCACGCGACGGGGAGCGCCACGACGGGCAGGGGCGTCGGCCCGGCCGGGCCGGACGGCGACGGTGGTCACGGGGGTGTTCGCCTTCCGATTAGGTTCGCCTTACCTTAGCTGACCTGGTAAGGCGCACCTAACTCGGAATTGTCGATGCCGACGCGGGGCCCCTCAGTCCTCCGCGGACTGGCGGACGCCGGGCACCACCGGCATCGGCCACACCCCGGTACGCGGCGCGGCCGGCGTCTCGGGCTGCTGGTCCGCCCAGACGTACGTCTCCGGCAGCAGATCGGCCACCGGAACCGCGCGCAGCCCGTCCGGCGGCCCGACGATCACCCGGATCGACGGGAAGTAGTCGAGCAGCACCTGTCGGCACCGCCCGCACGGCGGGATCACACCACGTCCCCGGTCCCCCACCGCGACGATCGCCTCCAGTTCGCCGGCGCCCTGGGTGGCGGCAGCACCGATGGCCACCACCTCCGCGCACGGCCCGCCGGTGAAGTGGAAGACGTTGACCCCGCTGAACACCCTCCCGTCGGTGCTGCGCACGGCGGCGGCGACGGTGTGGTTGTCACTGCGGCAGCGCAGCTTGGCCACGGCGGTGGCGGCCTGCACGAGCGCCCGGTCGGTGTCCCGCATGATCGTCCCGTCCCCTCGTCGGCCCGTCGGCGGCAACTTTATCCGGGTCGGGTGGTCCGGCCGGGAACGGCACGCCCAGGGCCGGTAACCCGGGGGCGGTCCGCCGCGCGGCTGCCTATCCTTGGCGACGACATGCAGAATCCAGCCGTACCCGCCGTTCAAGAGACCGCCCGCGACCTGCACCGTCGCCTCAGCCCGCTGATGTTCCGCGACCAGCGCCGCCTCGCACGGCGGCTCGACGGCGTCCGGAAGCTGCGCGACCCGCAGCGGCGGGAGGCCGCGCTGGCCGAGATCGCGGCCGAGGTGGCCCGGGCCGAGGCGCGGCTGGCGGCGCGTCGCGCGGCCGTGCCGGCGATCACCTATCCGCCGCAGTTGCCGGTGAGCGAGCGCTCCGACGACATCGCCGCCGCCATCCGGGACCACCAGGTGGTGATCGTGGCCGGCGAGACCGGCTCCGGCAAGACCACCCAGCTCCCCAAGATCTGCCTGGAGCTGGGGCGCGGGGTCACCGGCCTGATCGGCCACACCCAGCCCCGGCGGCTCGCGGCCCGCACGGTCGCCGACCGGATCGCCGAGGAGCTGGGCACCGAGCTGGGCGGCGTGGTCGGCTACAAGGTGCGCTTCAGCGACCAGGTCGGCGAGAACAGCCTGGTCAAGCTGATGACCGACGGCATCCTGCTGGCCGAGTTGCAGACCGACCGGATGCTGCGGCAGTACGACACGCTGATCATCGACGAGGCGCACGAACGCAGCCTCAACATCGACTTCATCCTCGGCTACCTGCGGCAGCTCCTGCCCCGCCGGCCCGACCTCAAGGTGGTCATCACCTCGGCGACCATCGAGACCGACCGGTTCGCCCGGCACTTCGCCGACGCCGAGGGCAACCCGGCCCCGGTGGTCGAGGTCTCCGGGCGCACCTATCCGGTGGAGGTCCGCTACCGACCGCTGGTCGAGGTCACCGAGGCCGACGACGAGGACGAGGCCGACGAGGAGAACGTCCGCGACCAGATCCAGGCCATCGGCGACGCGGTCGAGGAGCTGGCCGCCGAGGGACCGGGCGACATCCTGGTCTTCCTCAGCGGTGAACGGGAGATCCGGGACACCGCCGACGCGCTGGGCAAGCTGGTCCAGTCCAAGCGGTCCTTGCTCGGCACCGAGATCCTGCCGCTCTACGCCCGGCTCTCCACCGCCGAGCAGCACCGGGTCTTCGCCGCGCACAGCAACCGGCGGGTGGTGCTGGCCACCAACGTCGCGGAGACCTCGCTGACCGTGCCCGGCATCAGGTACGTGGTGGACCCGGGCACCGCCCGCATCTCCCGCTACTCCAGCCGGCTGAAGGTGCAGCGGCTGCCGATCGAACCGGTCTCGCAGGCCAGCGCCAACCAGCGCAAGGGCCGCTGCGGGCGTACCTCGGACGGCATCTGCATCCGCCTCTACGACGAGTCGGACTTCGACTCCCGCCCGGAGTTCACCGACCCGGAGATCCTGCGCACCAACCTGGCCTCGGTCATCCTCCAGATGACCTCGATCGGGCTCGGTGACGTCGCCGCGTTCCCGTTCATCGACCCGCCGGACCGGCGCAACGTCACCGACGGCGTGAACCTGCTGCACGAGCTGGGCGCGCTCGACCCGACCGAAACCGACCCGGCGAAACGGCTCACCCCGCTGGGCCGACGGCTGGCCCAGCTCCCGGTCGACCCGCGACTGGCCCGGATGGTCCTGGAGGGCGAGCGCAACGGCTGCGCCACCGAGGTGGTCGTGATCGCCGCCGCGCTCTCCATCCAGGACCCGCGCGAGCGCCCGGCCGACAAGCAGGCCCAGGCCGACCAGGCGCACGCCCGCTTCGCCGACAAGGAGTCGGACTTCGTCGCATACCTCAACCTGTGGCGGTACCTGCGGGAGAAACAGCGGGAGCTGTCGTCGAGCGCGTTCCGCCGGATGTGCAAGGCCGAACACCTCAACTACCTGCGGGTACGCGAGTGGCAGGACATTGTCAGCCAGCTCCGCCAGGTGTTGCGTACCTCGGAGAAGGGTGAGGGCCGGCGCGGCGCCGGCGCGGACCTGCCGGAGGAGATCGACACCCCGAAGGTGCACCAGTCGCTGCTGCCCGGCCTGCTGTCGCACCTCGGCCTCAAGGACGCGCAGAAGCACGAATACCTCGGCGCGCGGGGCGCGAAGTTCGGGATCTTCCCCGGATCGGCGCTGTTCAAGAAGCCGCCGCGCTGGGTGATGGCCGCCGAGCTGGTGGAGACGTCCCGGCTGTGGGGCCGCGTCGCCGGGCGGGTCGAGCCGGAGTGGGTGGAGCCACTCGCCCAGCACCTGGTCAAACGCAGCTACAGCGAGCCGCACTGGGAGAAGAAGCAGGCCGCGGTGATGGCCTACGAGAAGGTCACGCTCTACGGCATCCCGCTGGTCACCTCCCGGAAGGTCAACTTCGGCCGGATCGACCCGGCCCTGAGTCGGGAGCTGTTCATCCGGCACGCCCTGGTGGAGGGCGACTGGCAGACCCACCACCAGTTCTGGCGAGACAACCAGAAGCTGCTGACCGAGGTCGAGGAGCTGGAGAACCGCGTCCGGCGGCGCGACATCCTGGTCGACGACGAGACCATCTTCGCCTTCTACGACCAGCGCATCCCCGCCGACGTGGTCTCCGGCCGGCACTTCGACACCTGGTGGAAGAAGACCCGCCGGGAGCGACCCGACCTGCTCACGTTCACCCGCGAGCTGCTGGTCAACGCCGGCCGGGGTGGGGTGGCCGAGGAGGACTACCCGGACGAGTGGCGGGCCGACGGTGTCACGCTGCCGCTGACCTACACGTTCGACCCGACCGCGCCCACCGACGGCGTGACCGTGGACATTCCGCTGCCGCTGCTCAACCAGGTACCGGCGGAGAGCTTCGACTGGCAGGTGCCGGGGCTGCGCGAGGAGTTGGTCGTCGCGCTGATCCGGTCGCTGCCCAAGCCGGTCCGGCGCAACTTCGTCCCGGTGCCCGACTACGCGCGGGCCGTGCTGGCGCAGATCACGCCGGGCGAGGAGCCGCTGCTGTCCGCGCTGACCCGGCAGCTACGCCGGATGACCGGGGTGACGGTGCCGCCGGACGCGTGGGACCTGGCGAAGCTGCCGCCGCACCTGCGGGTCACGTTCCGGGTGCTCGGCGCGGACGACAAGCCGGTCGCCGAGGGCAAGGACCTGCCGGCGCTGCAACGCGAGCTGCGCCAGGAGGTACGCCAGGTGGTCGCCGCCGCCGCGCCGGACGTGGCCCGCAGCGGGCTCACCGGCTGGACGATCGGCACGCTGCCGCGCACCGTCGAGCAGGTCCGCGCCGGCTTCGCGGTGACCGCGTACCCGGCGCTGGTGGACGAGAGCGCCACCGTCGGGGTGAAGGTGTTCGACTCCGCCGGGGAACAGGAGGCCGCGCACTGGGCGGGCACCCGTCGGCTGCTGCGGCTGACGCTGCCGTCCCCGGCGAAGTTCCTCCAGGGGCGGCTGAGCAACGAGGCGAAGCTGGCGCTGTCGCGCAACCCGCACGGCGGGGTGCCGGCACTGATCGAGGACGCCACCGGCACCGCCATCGACAAGCTGATGACGGACGCGGGCGGCCCGGCCTGGGACGCCGACGGATTCGCCGCGCTGCGCGAGCGGGTCCGCGCCGACCTGGTCGACACCGTGGTCGAGGTGATGGGCCGGGTCCGGCAGGTGCTCGCCGCCGCGTACGCGGTGGAGCAGCGACTCGGCGCGACCCGGAACCTGGCCGTGGTGGCCGCGCTGGCCGACATCCGCGCCCAGCTCACCGGCCTGGTGCACGCCGGCTTCATCACCGAGGCCGGCTACGCCCGCCTGCCCGACCTGCTGCGCTACCTGACCGCGATCGAGCGCCGGCTGGACCGGCTGCCCGGCAACCCGCAGCGGGACAAGCAGCAACAGGACCGGATCGCCACGGTGCAGAAGGAATACCGGGACATGCTCGCGGCGCTGCCCCCGGCCCGGCGGCAGTCGACGACGGCCCGGCAGATCCGCTGGATGATCGAGGAACTGCGGGTGAACGTCTTCGCGCAGGCGCTCGGCACGCCGTATCCCGTTTCGGAACAACGCATCTACCGCGCGATGGACGACGCGGAGGGCCGCTGAGCCGGTCGGGTGGACGGAGTCAGGGACGACCGGCGCCGACGAGGGCCGCCGCCGGCCGCGGCTCCTCGCGTTCTGGCATCCACCAGGAGGGGTTGTCCCGATACCAGTGGAAGACCTCGGTCAGCCCGTCGACGAAGCGGACCCGCGGTGCGAAGTCGAGTTCCTCGCGGATCTTCGTGAAGTCGAGCGAGTAACGCTGGTCCTGCACCGCCCGGTCCGCGACGTGCCGGACCCGGTCCCAGCCGGCCCCGGCCAGCCGCAGGATCTGCTCGGCCAACGCCTGGTTGGTCAACTCGACGTCGCCGCCGATGTTGTAGACCTCCCCGGCCCGTCCCTTCTCCAACACCAGGGCGATCGCCCGGCAGTGGTCGTCGACGTGCAGCCACTCACGTACCGCGCTGCCGTCGCCGTGCAGCGTGATGTCGCCGCCCGTGAGCAGGCTGGTGACGAACCGGGGGATGACCTTCTCCACGTGCTGGTAGGGGCCGTAGTTGTTGGCGCAGCGGGTGATCGACACGTCGACGTCGAACGTGCGCCAGTACGAGCGCACGACGCAGTCGCTGGCCGCCTTCGACGCCGCGTACGGGGAGTTGGGCTCCAACAGGCACCGCTCGGTCCACGAGCCGTCGGTGATGGAGCCGTACACCTCGTCGGTCGAGACGTGCACGACCCGACCCACCGCCGCACGGGCGCAGGCCGCCATCAGCATGTGTGAACCCATCACGTTCGTCTCGAAGAACGGCGCCGGGTCGGCGATGGAACGGTCGACGTGCGACTCGGCGGCGAAGTGCGCCACCGCGTCGTGGCCCGGCACCACCTCGGCGAGCAGCGCCCCGTCGCAGATGTCGCCGTAGACGAAGGTCAGCCGCGGGTGCCGGGCCGGCAGGCTGCGCCGGTCGCTGGCGTAGGTGAGCTTGTCGATCACCGTCACATGACAGTCCTCGAACCCGGGATACCGCCCGTCGAGCAGACTCCGGGTGAAGTGGGAGCCGATGAAGCCCGCACCTCCGGTAACCAGGATTTTCATCTGATGGCCTCCTGCCACATGACACCGCAGTGTTCTTCGTCGCGCGGATCCGGCGAGGATCCGGGCAAGGCTCCACCATAGAAGACGAAGATGCCTAAAACGGTCGTAAGTGGTTTAAAGAAGAAGCGTCGCGTCAGCGGCGGGCCGGCCGGTCAGAGCGGCTCGACCCCGGGCGGCAACTCGTCGCCGTCGGTGGCGTCGTGCACGTACTCCAGCAGGATGCGGCGCAGCTCGCGGCCGGCGTGGGTGGGCACCACATCGCGGCGGCGGGCCACCGCGATGGTCCGGCGGACACCGGGCGGGACGAGCCGGGTGACCCGGATGCCCGGCCGGCGGGCCACCACGATGCCGGGGACCAGCGCGACGCCGAGCCCGGCCTCCACGAAGCTGAGCACGGCGTCCATCTCGCCGCCGTCCACCGACAGGGTCGGCTCGAAGCCGGCGGCCCGACACGCCTGGAGCGTGGCGTCGCGCAGGTCGTAGCCCTCACGGAACATGACGAGCGGCTGGTCGCGCAGGTCGGTGATGCGAAGCTCGCCGCCGGCCGAGGCGGCCGGCAGCGAGTCCACCGAGGCGACCACCAGGCTCTCGCGCAGGATCGGATCGACGCGCAGCCCCGGATCGACGCCGGCGGACGGCATGATCACCAAGGCCAGGTCGAGGTCGCCACGGAGCAGGTCGCGGACGAGATCCTGGGAGCCGCCCTCCTCCACCCGCAGGTCGACGGTGGGGTACGCGTCGCGGAACCGGCGCAGCACCGGGGGCGCCAGCGAGGTGGCCAGACTGGGCGTGGCGCCGAGCCGGACCCGACCGCGGCGCAGCCCGACCAGCTCCTGCACCTCGCGGGTCGCGGTGTCCACGTCGGCGAGGATTCGTTTGGCCAGCGGCAGCAGCACCTCGCCGGCCGTGGTGAGCCTGATGTTGCCCCTTACCCGCTCGAAGAGCGGTGCGCCCAGGTCGGCCTCCAGGGCGTGAATTTGCTTACTCAACGACGGCTGGGTTATGCCGACGACATCGGCAGCTTGGGTGAAATGTCGTACTTCTGCGACCGCGACGAAGTACCGGAGCTGATGGAGCTGCATCTACATAGCTTATGGCTATCAAGGCTGCGAATTCGATGCATTGGACGCCTGATCGAACGGCTCCTAGCGTCGGTCATGTGGTAATCACGAAAACTCGGTCGCCCATCCGCTCGAACGTCGGCCTGAAGGCCGTCATGGCGGTGACGGGCATCCTTCTGGTGCTGTTCCTGATCGTGCACATGCTCGGGAACCTGAAGATCTTCACGGGCGAGACGTCGTTCGACCACTACGCGCACTGGCTGCGGGACATCGGCACGCCGCTGCTGCCGAGCACCTGNCCGCCGTCGTGCTCGCCATGCGCGCCCGGGCCGCCCGCCCGGTGGCGTACGCGCACCGCCGCAAGATCCATGTGAACTACGCGGCCCGCACCATGCGCTGGGGTGGGGTGATCATCCTGCTCTTCGTGATCTACCACATCCTGGACCTGACCACCGGTCACCTGAACCCGCAGGGCGACAAGGCCAACCCGTACGGCAACGTGGTCGCCGACTTCGCCCCGGAGCGCTGGTACGTCACCCTCTTCTACACGCTGGCCATCGTGACGCTCGGCTTCCACCTGCGGCACGGCGCGTTCAGCGCGTTCCGCAGCCTCGGCCAGCAGACCCCGAAGGGCGAGCGTCGCGCCCGCGCCGCCGCGCTCGTCTTCGCCGTCGCGCTCTGCGCCGGCTACCTCGTGGTCCCCTTCGCCGTACTCACCGGATTGGTGGCCTGACATGGATCTCTACACCGAGGGCGACCCGGTCGCCGACACGCGGGCCCCGGACGGCCC
Organism: Micromonospora sp. NBS 11-29; assembly: GCF_002140155.1. Classification (GTDB taxonomy): domain Bacteria; phylum Actinomycetota; class Actinomycetes; order Mycobacteriales; family Micromonosporaceae; genus Micromonospora. The sequence goes on along the minus strand of NZ_NAPR01000007.1, from coordinate 358,224 downwards.
GGTCGAGACCCGGTGGGACCGCCACCGGTTCGACATGAAGCTGGTCAACCCGGCCAACCGCCGGAAGCTGACCGTGATCGTGGTCGGCACCGGCCTGGCCGGCGGTTCCGCCGCGGCGACGCTGGCCGAGCAGGGCTACCGGGTGAAGTCCTACTGCTACCAGGACAGCCCGCGCCGGGCGCACTCGATCGCCGCCCAGGGCGGCATCAACGCCGCCAAGAACTACCGCAACGACGGCGACTCGGTGCACCGGCTCTTCTACGACACGGTCAAGGGCGGCGACTTCCGGTCCCGGGAGTCGAACGTGCACCGGCTGGCCGAGGTGTCGGTCAACATCATCGACCAGTGCGTCGCCCAGGGCGTCCCGTTCGCCCGCGAGTACGGCGGACTGCTCGACACCCGCTCGTTCGGCGGCGCGCAGGTGCAGCGCACCTTCTACGCCCGGGGCCAGACCGGCCAGCAGTTGCTGCTCGGCGCGTACCAGGCCCTGGAGCGGCAGATCGGCCTGGGAAACGTGGAGATGAACGCCCGCCACGAGATGCTCGAACTGGTGGTCGTCGACGGCCGGGCCCGCGGCATCGTGGTCCGGGACATGGTCACCGGTGAGATCAGCACCGAGATGGCGGACGCGGTCGTGCTCGCCTCCGGCGGCTACGGCAACGTCTTCTACCTCTCCACCAACGCCAAGGGCTGCAACGTCACCGCGACGTGGCGGGCGCACCGCAAGGGCGCGTACTTCGCCAACCCCTGCTACACCCAGATCCACCCGACCTGCATCCCGGTCTCCGGCGACCACCAGTCGAAGCTGACCCTGATGAGCGAGTCGCTGCGCAACGACGGCCGGGTGTGGGTGCCGAAGGCCAAGGGCGACGAGCGCGGCCCCCGGGACATCCCCGAGGACGAGCGGGACTACTACCTGGAGCGGATCTACCCGTCCTTCGGCAACCTGGTCCCGCGCGACATCGCCTCCCGCGCCGCCAAGAACGTCTGCGACGAGGGACGCGGCGTCGGCCCGACCGGCCTCGGTGTCTACCTGGATTTCGCCGACGCCATCGACCGGCTCGGCCGCAAGGCCATCGAGGCCAAGTACGGCAACCTCTTCGAGATGTACGAGCGGATCACCGGCGAGGACCCGTACGAGGTGCCGATGCGGATCTACCCCGCCGTGCACTACACGATGGGCGGGCTCTGGGTCGACTACGACCTCCAGTCCACCATCCCGGGCCTGTTCGTGATCGGCGAGGCGAACTTCTCCGACCACGGCGCGAACCGGCTCGGCGCCTCGGCGCTGATGCAGGGCCTGGCCGACGGCTACTTCGTGCTGCCGAGCACGCTGGCCAACTACCTGGCCGCCAACCCGATGGAGAAGGTCGACGCCAGCCACCCGGAGGCGGTCGCGGCGCGTACCGACGTCGAGGACCGGATCCGGCGGCTGCTCGCGGTCGACGGTGACCGCACGGTGGACTCGTTCCACCGGGAGCTGGGTCAGATCATGTGGGAGCACTGCGGCATGGAGCGCTCGGACGCCGGGCTGCGCAAGGCGATCGGCGAGATCCGCGCCCTGCGTGAGCAGTTCTGGCAGCGGGTGCGCGTCCCGGGCGACGGTGAAGGGCTCAACCAGTCGTTGGAGAAGGCCGGCCGGGTGGCCGACTTCTTCGAGCTGGCCGAGCTGATGTGCATCGACGCGTTGCACCGCGAGGAGTCCTGCGGCGGTCACTTCCGGGCCGAGTACCAGACCCCGGACGGCGAGGCGCAGCGCGACGACGACCGGTTCGCCTACGTGGCGGCCTGGGAGTACGCCGACAGCGGCGAGCCCGTGCTGCACAAGGAAGACCTGACCTTCGAATACGTCCACCCCTCGCAGCGGAGCTACAAGTGAACCTGACCCTGCGCATCTGGCGCCAGTCCGGCCCCGAGGACAAGGGTCGGATGGTGACCTACCCGGTGCCGGACGTGTCCCCGGACATGTCCTTCCTGGAGATGCTCGACGTGCTCAACGAGCGGCTCATCCTCGACGGGGAGGAGCCGGTCGCCTTCGACCACGACTGCCGTGAGGGCATCTGCGGCACGTGCAGCCTCATGATCAACGGTGAGGCGCACGGCCCGCAGCGCGGCACCACCGCCTGCCAGCTGCACATGCGGCAGTTCACCGACGGCGAGACGATCGACATCGAGCCCTGGCGGGCCCGCGCCTTCCCGGTCGTCAAGGACCTGGTGGTCAACCGGAACGCCTTCGACAAGATCATCGCCGCCGGCGGGTACATCACCGCGCCGACCGGCAGCGCCCCGGAGGCGCACTCCACCCCGGTGGCCAAGGACGACGCGGACGCCGCCTTCTCCTCGGCCGCCTGCATCGGCTGCGGTGCCTGCGTGGCGGCCTGCCCGAACGGCTCCGGCATGCTCTTCACCGCCGCCAAGGTCACCCAGCTCTCGCTGCTGCCCCAGGGCCAGCCCGAGCGGTACACCCGGGTGATCGGCATGGTGGACGCGCACGACGAGGCCGGCTTCGGCGGCTGCACCAACATCGGCGAGTGCGCGACGGCGTGCCCGAAGGGCATCCCGCTGAACACCATCGGCCGGCTCAACCGGGACTACCTCCGGGCCACCACCAAGCGCGCCGGCACCCCCGGCTNCCGCGCCCCGCATCCCGGGGGCGCGGCGGTCGCCGTTTCCCTGGTACGTCGAACGCGACGGTCACCCCCACCGAGCCAGCCCGGAGGCACCTACGCCGCGGCCCAGCGCAGTGCGGCCCAGTCCCAGCACGGCCCGGCCCGCGCCTCAGACACCCATGACGTTCCACCCAGGCCCAACAACGCCCGCGACTGGAACACCATGGGTGCATCCGCCCACCGCAGACACCCATGACGTTCCACCCAAGCCCGACAACGCCCACGACTGGAACACCATGGGTGCATCGAGCACGCAGAAAGCGCTGGACGGGTCACCCGCACCCGCGGTCCCGCGCGGGTGCGGCGAAGTGGCGGGTTCCTGAGGGCTTGATCACGCCAGGCCGACAAGGTCGGGGGGTCGACAGACCGGGATACCGCCACCCGTCCGGCACACTGCGGAACGGCGAACGACGGCCATACCAACACGGTGGCACGCAGCCAGCCGGCGCTCGGCGCGACGCCGCCGGTTCAAGCGGCTCCTCGCGGGTAGCAGTCCCATGGACGGCACCGAGGAGGGGGCATTCCGGCATGAAGGCACTGACCTGGCAAGGCAAGCGGGACGTTCGGGTCGAGGAGGTCCCGGACCCCCGGATCGAGGAGCCCACGGACGCGATCGTCCGGATCACCTCGACCGCCATCTGCGGTTCCGACCTGCACCTGTACGAGGTGCTCGGGCCGTACCTGAAGCCCGGCGACGTCCTCGGGCACGAGCCGATGGGCATCGTCGAGGAGGTCGGCTCCGGGGTGACCCGGCTGAAGAAGGGCGACCGTGTGGTCGTCCCGTTCAACATCTCCTGCGGGCACTGCTGGATGTGCGAGCGTCAGCTCTACGCCCAGTGCGAGACCACCCAGGTCACCGCCGAGGGCAAGGGCGCGTCGCTGTTCGGCTACACCTCGCTCTACGGCTCGGTGCCGGGCGGCCAGGCCGAATACCTGCGGGTGCCGCAGGCCCAGTTCGGCCCGATCAAGATCCCGGACACCGGCGCCGACGAGCGCTGGCTCTACCTCTCCGACATCCTGCCGACCGCCTGGCAGGCGGTGAAGTACGCGGACACCCCGCCCGGTGGCACGCTGGCCGTGTTCGGGCTCGGCCCGGTCGGGCAGTTCAGCGCCCGGATCGGCCGGCACCTCGGCGCCGGCCGGGTGATCGGCCTGGACCTGGTGCCGGAGCGGCTGGAGATGGCCCGCCGGCACGGCATCGAGGTGCTCGACGTCAGCCAGCTCGACGACGTGCCCGGCGCGCTCATCGACCTGGTCGACGGGCGCGGCCCGGACGCGGTCATCGACGCCGTCGGCATGGAGGCGCACGGCGCGCCGGTCGGCAAGATCGCCCAGGCCGCCGCCGGGCTGCTCCCGGACAAGCTGGCCCAGCCGATGATCGACGCGGCCGGGGTTGACCGGCTCGTGGTGCTGCACGCCGCGCTCAAGGCGGTCCGGCGCGGCGGCACCGTCTCGATCTCCGGCGTGTACGGCGGCGAGCAGGACCCGATGCCGATGATGGAGATGTTCGACCGGGGCATCCAGCTACGGATGGGGCAGTGCCACGTCCGGCGCTGGGTGGACGAGATCATCCCGCTGCTGGAGGGCGACGACGACCCGCTGGGCGTCGAGGACCTGCGGACCCACCGGCTGCCGCTGGCGCAGGCGCCGCAGGCGTACGAGATGTTCCAGAAGAAGTCCGACGGCTGCGTCAAGGTCGTGCTCGCGCCGTGACCCGGACGGTGGTCGTCACCGGCGCGACCAGCGGGATCGGCCGGGCGGCGGCCCGGGAGTTCGCGGGCCGCGGGGACCGTCTGGTCCTCGCGGCCCGCTCCCCCGCCACCCTCGACGAGGTACGCGACGAGTGCCGGGCGGCCGGCGCGCAGGCGCTGGCCGTACCGATGGACGTGACCGGGCCCGGCGCGGTGGCGGCGCTCGCCGACGCGGCCGAGGCGGAGTTCGGCGCCGTCGACGCCTGGGTGCACACCGCCGCGGTGATGGCCTACGGCCGTTTCGACGAGACCCCCGCCGAGGTGTTCGAGCAGGTGGTCCGCACCGACCTGCTGGCGGCGGCGGAGGTGGCCCGGGAGGCGCTGCGCCGTTTCCGGGTGGCCGGCGGCGGAACGCTCGTGCTCACCGGCTCGGTCCTCGGGCACATCACCGCGCCCTACATGAGCGGCTACGTGGCGGCCAAGTGGGGTCTGCAGGGGCTGGCCCGCACGCTCCAGCAGGAGGCCCGGGAGACACCCGGCGTCGCGGTCTGCCTGGTCAACCCGGGCAGCGTGGACACGCCGGTGTACCAGCAGGCGGCCAACTACCTGGGCCGGATCGGCCGCCCGCCACCGCCGATCACCAGCCCGGAACGGGTGGCCCGGGCGATCGTGGACTGCGTCGACCGGCCCCGGCGGGAGGTCTCGGTGGGTCGGCTCAACGTGGTCATGCGGTTCGGCTTCACGCTCCTGCCCGGCGTGTACGACGTGCTGGTCGGGCCGTTGATGCGGCTCGCCGGGTTGACGAACCGGCCGGTGGACGCCCACGAGGGCATCGTGTTCGCCCCGAACCCGGCGGGTGAGGCGGTGCGGGGCGGGTGGCTGCCCGACGTGTCGCGGATGGTCCGGTCGGTGGCCGGGGCGACCACGGCGGTACGGCGCCGGCTGCCGTGACCACCGCCGCGACCGGTGTGTGCAGGAGCCGGTGCGGGGTGGATACCGTGTACGGCGGGACACGGCGGAGGGGAACCACATGCGGGCACCAGCGGAGCGGGAACCGGGCACGGCAGGCGGCAGCGGGCGGGGATGGCGGATCGCCGGGCTGGCGGCCGTCGCCGGGCTGGCGTGGGCGGCGCGGGACGTGCCGGCGCAACTCGGCGGCCGGCTCACCGGCGCCCGGGCGGCGCGGGCGGCCCGCTCGCCGCGGTTCCGCGACGGCACGTTCCACAACCCGGCCGGCACCAGCGCCACCATGGTCGCCGACCCGGGCCGCAACCTGGTCCGCGAGCTGATCTTCGGCAAGCAGAAGCGGCGGCCGGGAAGCGCCGTGCCGCTGCTGCGCCCGACCGACGCGACCCCGGCCGACCCGACGCGCGAGCTGAACGTGATCTGGTACGGCCACGCCTCCACGCTGGTGGAGATCGAGGGGCATCGGGTACTGCTCGACCCGGTGTGGAGCGACCGGTGCTCGCCGTCGGCGCTGGTCGGTCCGCGGCGCATCCACGAGCCGCCGGTCCGGTTGGACGAGCTGCCCCGGCTCGACGCCATCCTGATCTCGCACGACCACTACGACCACCTGGACATGGCGACGGTGCGGGGGCTGCTCACCCACCAGTCCGCGCCGTTCCTGGTGCCGCTCGGCGTCGGCGCCCATCTCGACCGGTGGGGCGTGCCGGCGGACCGCATCGTCGAGCTGGACTGGTCGGAGAGCCACCGGGTCGGTGGGCTGACCGTCACCGCCACCGCCGCGCAGCACTTCTCGGGGCGCGGGTTGCGCCGCGACGGCACGCTCTGGAGTTCCTGGGCGCTGGCCGGCGCGCACCGGAGCGTCTTCTACACCGGTGACTCCGGCTACTTCGACGGCTATGCCGACATCGGCGCCGAGCACGGCCCGTTCGACGTGACGCTCATGCAGATCGGCGCGTACGACCGGGCGTGGCCGAACATCCACATGTTCCCGGAGGAGGCGGTGGCCGCCCACCTCGACGTGCGTGGCGGGCTGCTGGTCCCGGTGCACTGGGGCACGTTCAACCTGGCCCTGCACGACTGGTCCGAGCCGGTGGACCGGCTGTGGGCCGAGGCGAAGGCCCGGGACGTCCGGCTGGCGGTGCCGCGCCCCGGGGAGCGGGTGGTGGTGGACGAGCCGCCGGCGGTGGACGGCTGGTGGCAGGCGGTGGTCTGAGAGTTCCGTCCCCAAAAATTCGGACAACGCTCCCTTATGGGGATTTCTGCGTAATCTGTTCACCGACGAGTCAGTGTCGGAGGACAACATGCAGGTTCGCCTCTCCCCAGGCGTGGAGCAACCCCGGACAGCCACCTCACCCGTCGCGGCGGCCGTGAAGCGCGGCCTCGACGTCACGATGACCCTGGCCGCCTTGCTGGTGGCGGCACCGATCATGGCCGCGGTGGCGGTCGCGGTGCTGCTCACCATGGGCCGCCCGGTGATCTTCCGGCAGCAGCGCATCGGCTGGCGCGGCCGGGAGTTCACCCTCCTGAAGTTCCGCTCCATGGCCGGCGGCAGCAACATCTTCGCCCCGAGCGGCGACCACGCGCGGCTGACCCCCCTGGGCCGTTGGCTGCGCGCCACCAGCCTGGACGAGTTGCCCAGCCTCTGGAATGTCGTCCGTGGCGACATGAGCCTGGTGGGACCACGGCCGCTCGTGACCGCCTATCGGGATCTCTACACCCCGGAGCAGTTCCGCCGGCACGACGTCCGACCCGGGCTCACCGGCCTGGCGCAGGTCAGCGGCCGCAACGCGCTCACCTGGGAACAGCGGTTCGGCTACGACGTGCGGTACGTGGACTCCTGGAGTCTCCTGCTCGACGCCCGCATTCTGGTCCGCACCGTGGTGGCCGTGCTTGCCCGCCGGGGCATCAGCGCGCCGGGCACCGTCACCGCGCACGAGTTCCGGGGCAGCGCCCCGGACCGGTCCCCGTCCCTGCCGACGCCGACCGGGAGCGGGGCGAGATGAGCGTCGACCTCGTCGTCGTCGGGTGCAGCGGCCATGGTCGGGAACTCGCCCGGATCGCGATGGCGGTCAACGACGCCTCGCCCCGGCCGCCCTGGCGGCTGATCGGTTTCGTCGACGACGACCCGTCGGAGCTCAATCGCAAACGGGCCGGCTCACTCGGTCTCCCCTACCTCGGGACGATGGCGGCGCTCGGTCGGTTGCCGGCGCAGACGCACGTCGCCCTCGGTATCGGCGAACCGCAGGTCCGGCGGCTGGTGGGGACGCGTCTCGACACGTACGGCCTGCCGGTGGCGAGCCTCGTGCACCCCGATGCCACAGTCTGCTCCGACCTGGTGTCGGCCGAGGGCCTGGTGGTGTTCGCCGGCGGACGGGTCAGCACCAACGTCACCGCCGGACGGCACCTGCACGTCAACCAGAACGCCACCCTCGCCCACGACTGTGTGGTCGGCGACTACGTCTCCCTGCATCCGCTCGCCGCCGTCTCGGGCTACTGCCGTCTCGACCCGGCTGCGCAGATCGGCGCGAGCGCCGTCGTGCTGCCGAGGCTGCGGGTCGGGGCCGACGCGACGGTGGGCGCGGGGGCCTGCGTGGTGCGCGACGTACCGTCGCAAGCCGTGGTCAAGGGAGTGCCCGCCCGCTGAGCCGTCGGGTGACTGACCGGCGCTGGGCGGGTCAGAGCACGAACGCGTCGGTCCAGAGCGCGCCGGAGCGCCCGGACAGCGCGTCCAGCATGGCCACCGCCTGCCCGTCGGTGAGCTGCGCGACGAAGTCGATGATCGCCCGCCCCCGGGCCCGTCCGACCCGGTCCGGGGTACGCGGGTGCAGCTCCGCCTCGGCCAGCTCGACCAGGTCGTGCAGCCGGCGGGGCAGCCGGGACTCCTCCTCCGGGTCCAGCAGCCACTCCCAGAGCGCCTCCACCAGCGTGTCCAGCAGCCGTGCCTGGCCGCGCTGGTGCAGGGCCAGGTCCGGGCGGGCCAGCACGAACCGGTGGTGGACGAACTTGAGCACCTGCACCTCGTGCCACTGCGCCTTGCCCAGCAGCACGTACCCGGAGCGGACGTCCGGCTCCGGGGTCACCGTGATGGCGTCCACGAAGCGGGTGGACCAGCGGGCGGAGAACCGGGCGACGTACTGTTCGGCCTCGATCGAGCCGTCGAACGGCAGCGCCAGCAGTCCCTCCACCAGTTCCTCGCGGACGTGCTCGACCGCGGCGGCGAACGCGTCGTCGTCGGCGATCCAGGCGTCCTTGCGGTGCAGTTGGCGGCGCAGCCGCTCGATCGCCGCACCGGGCCGGCGGCCGGCGCCCTCCAACGCCGGGGCGGTGATCGACCGCAGGTGCCCGCACTCGCGCTGCCAGGCCATCAGCTCGGCGGCCACCGCGCCCTGCTGGAGCACCCCGACCCGGTAGAAGTCCTCCACGTCGTGGATGGCGTACGCGATGTCGTCGGCGGTGTCCATCACCGACGCCTCCGGGGTCTGCTGCCAGTCCGGGATCCGCCCGGCGAACGGCTCCCGGGCCGCCCGCAGGTCGTTCAGCTCGGTCCGGTACGCGCCGAACTTCAGCGAGCCGCTCTCCGGGTCGTCCGGTGGTGGCGCGGCGCCGCGGGGCGCCGGGTCGAGGTGCCGCGGGTGCGGGTCCGGGTGGTCCAGCCGGGTCCACGGATACTTGAGCAACGCCGCCCGGACCGCGGCGGTCAGGTCCAACCCGGTTGTCGCCGCGCCGCGGATCTCGGTGCTGGTGACGATCCGGTACGACTGGGCGTTGCCCTCGAAGCCGTCGGACAGCCCGAGCCGTTGCCGGGCCAGCCGGTCCAGCACCCGCTCCCCCAGGTGGCCGAAGGGCGGGTGACCCAGGTCGTGGGCGAGCGCCGCGGCCTCGACCACGTCCGGGTCGCAGCCGCCCAGCTTCTCCAGCAGGTCCCGGTGGGCCGGGTCGGCGGTCAGCCGCTCGGCGATCGCGCGGGCCACCTGGGCCACCTTGAGGCTGTGGGTGAGCCGGTTGTGCACCAGCAGCCCCGACCCACCCGGGCTGATCACCTGGGTGACACCGTTCAGCCGGGTGAAGAACGGCGACGAGACGATCCGGTCCCGGTCGGCCCGGAACGGGCCGGCGGCCAGGTCGCCGAGCGCCCGGGCGCTGCCGCCGAAGAGTCGCCGGGCGCGCGGGTCCGCAGGTGCCTCCATGATCGCCACGCTAGCGCAGCCCGCCGCGCCCCGGTCAGGGTGCTCCTAGAGCCGTTCCACCACCGGCCCGGCGCACCGGTTACGGGCGTCGAAGACGTACCGCGCCCGGCGGGTGACCATGTCGTAGTCGAAGACGTCGTGGTCGGTCGCGACGACCACCGCGTCGGCGGCGTCGACCTCCTGCTCGGTCAACGGCACGACCAGCACCCCGGCCGGGATCTGGTGCGGCTCGGCGTACGGCTCGACCGCCCGGACGTCCGCGCCGAGGTCGCACAGCCGCCGCGCGACGTCGGCGGCGGGCGAGTCGCGCATGTCGCCGGTGTTCCTCTTGTACGCGAGGCCGAGCACCAGCAGCCGGGCGCCGCTGACGGCGCGGCCGGCGCGGTTGAGGCCGGCCATGATCCGCTGGGTGACGTGCTCGGGCATCTCGTGGTTGACGTCGTTGGCCAACTCGATGAACCGGAACTGCCGGCCCAGCCGCCGCTTCACCTGCCAGGACAGATAGCAGGGGTCGATCGGGAGGCAGTGGCCGCCGACACCCGGTCCGGGTCGGAACGGCATGAAGCCGAACGGCTTCGTCTCGGCGGCGTCGATCGCCTGCCAGACGTCGATGTCGAGGTGGTGGGAGAGCATCGCCAGCTCGTTGATCAGGCCGAGGTTGACCTGGCGGAACGTGTTCTCGATCAGCTTGGTCAGCTCCGCGACCCGGGTGGAGGCGACCGGCACCGTCCGCGCCACGATCCGCCGGTAGAACCCGTCCACCCGTTCCAGCGAGGCGGCGTCCACCCCGGAGACCACCTTGGGTGTGTTCTCCAGCCGCCAGGTCGGGTTGCCCGGGTCGATGCGCTCCGGGCTGTAGCCGAGGTGGAAGTCGCCCGGTGTGCGCAGCCCGCTGGCGTTCTCCAGCAACGGACGCAGCAGTTCCTCGGTGGTGCCTGGATACGTTGTGGACTCCAGCACCACCGCGCAGCCCGGCCGGACGTACGGGCCGACGCCGACGCCGGCCTGCTCCACGAAGCTCAGGTCGGGGGTGCCGTCGCGCAGCGGGGTCGGCACCGTGATCACGCAGACGTCGAAGCCCTCGGCGTCGGCGTACTCGGTGCTCGGGCGGTAGCGACCGCTGCCGAGTGCCCGGCCGAGGCGGTCCGCCGGAATGTCCTCGACGAAGGACTCGCCCGAGGCGAGCCGCTTGATCCGGTCGGCGTCCACGTCCAGGCCCACCACGTCGAAGCCGGCCTCGACGGCGCGCATGGCCAGTGGAAGACCGACGTACCCCTGGCCGATGACGACCACTTTCTCAGCGTTCACCCGGTTCTCCAGACAGGCGCAGAAATACCTGGTTGGAGGTTAGAGGGGCTTGTGTGGGCGTACGGGCGGTTTCATGATATCCGTCGGTCTTACCACCACCGGAGACGCGCCGGGCTGCCGCCGCCCGGGCCCGGACGGCAGAATGCACGGCGGAACTCACCCGAGAAGGCGGATGACAATCGTGACCCACTCTGTGCACCAGCGGATCGCCGAGGAACTCGGCGTCGCCGAACGTCAGGTGCGGGCGGCCGTCGACCTGCTCGACGGCGGCGCCACCGTGCCGTTCATCGCCCGCTACCGCAAGGAGGCCACCGGCCTGCTCGACGACGCGCAACTGCGCACGCTTGAGGAGCGGCTGCGCTACCTGCGCGAGCTGGACGAGCGCCGCGCCGCGGTGCTGGAGTCGATCCGGAGCCAGGGCAAGCTCGACGAGGCGCTGGAGGCGCAGATCCTCGCTGCCGACTCGAAGTCCCGGCTGGAGGACATCTACCTGCCCTACAAGCCCAAACGGCGGACCCGCGCGCAGATCGCCCGCGAGGCCGGGCTGGAGCCCCTGGCGGACACGCTCCTCGCCGACCCGACGCGGGAGCCCCGCGCCACCGCCGCCGACTTCGTCGACGCGGAGAAGGGCGTGGCCGACGCCGCCGCCGCGCTGGACGGGGCCCGGGCCATCCTGATCGAGCGCTTCGCCGAGGACGCCGACCTGATCGGCACGCTGCGCGAGCAGATGTGGTCGCGGGGCCGGCTGGTCTCCCGGGTACGCGAGGGCCAGGAGGCCGCCGGCGCGAAGTTCGCCGACTACTTCGACTTCGCCGAGCCGTACCCGAAGCTGCCGTCGCACCGCATCCTGGCCATGTTCCGGGGCGAGAAGGAGGGCGTGCTGGAGCTGACCATGGACCCGGAGGCCGAGGGGGACACCGACGCCGTCCCCGCTCCCAGCCGCTACGAGGCCGCCGTCGCCGGCCGCTTCGGCGTCAGCGACCAGGGGCGCCCCGCCGACCGGTGGCTGGCCGACACGGTGCGCTGGGCCTGGCGTACCCGGATCCTCATCCACCTCGGCGCGGACCTGCGGACGCGGCTGTGGCAGGCGGCCGAGGAGGAGGCCGTCCGGGTCTTCGCCACCAACCTGCGCGACCTGCTGCTCGCCGCGCCGGCCGGCGCGCGACCCACCATGGGGCTGGACCCGGGCCTACGCACCGGCGTCAAGGTGGCGGTGGTCGACGCCACCGGCAAGGTGGTCGCCACCGACACCATCTACCCGCACGAGCCGCGTCGGCAGTGGGACGCCTCGCTGCGCACGCTCGCCACGCTGGCCGCCGCGCACGGCGTCGAGCTGGTCGCGATCGGCAACGGCACCGCCAGCCGGGAGACCGACAAGCTGGCCGGGGATCTGATCAAGGCGCACCCGGAGCTGACGCTGACCAAGGTGGTGGTCTCCGAGGCCGGCGCGTCGGTCTACTCCGCGTCCGCGTACGCCTCGCAGGAGCTGCCCGGGCTCGACGTCTCGCTGCGTGGCGCGGTCTCCATCGCCCGCCGCCTCCAGGATCCCCTGGCCGAGCTGGTGAAGATCGACCCGCGCTCGATCGGCGTCGGGCAGTACCAGCACGACCTGTCCGAGATGAAGCTGTCGCGTTCCCTGGACGCGGTGGTGGAGGACTGCGTCAACGCGGTCGGGGTGGACGTCAACACCGCGTCCGCGCCGCTGCTCACCCGGGTTTCCGGGATCGGCGCCGGGCTGGCCGAGAACATCGTGCTGCACCGGGACGCCAACGGGCCGTTCCGCACCCGCTCCGAGCTGCGGAAGGTGGCCCGGCTCGGGCCGAAGGCGTTCGAGCAGTGCGCCGGCTTCCTGCGCATCCCCGGCGGCGACGACCCGCTCGACTCCTCCAGCGTGCACCCCGAGGCGTACCCGGTGGTGCGCCGCATCCTCGCCACCACCGGGCAGGACCTGCGCGCGCTGATCGGGCGCTCGACCATCCTGCGCGGCCTGCGGGCCACCGACTTCGTCGACGACACCTTCGGTCTGCCCACGGTCACCGACATCCTGGCCGAGCTGGAGAAGCCCGGCCGTGACCCGCGTCCGGAGTTCCGCACCGCGACCTTCGTCGAGGGCGTCGAGAAGATCGGCGACCTGACGCCGGGGATGGTGCTGGAGGGCGTGGTCACCAACGTGGCCGCGTTCGGCGCGTTCGTCGACGTGGGCGTGCACCAGGACGGGCTGGTGCACGTCTCGGCCATGTCGCACACGTTCGTCAAGGACCCGCGCGACGTGGTGAAGTCCGGCGACGTGGTCAAGGTGCGGGTGCTCGACGTGGACGTGCCGCGCAAACGGATCTCGCTGACGTTGCGNGCCCCCCGCCGGTGAAGGACGTCCCGGGGCGGGCGGTCATGGCGGCCGGCGTGCGCAGGGCGACCAGCGGACCGGCACGCCCGGCTCCGGCGCCGATCGGCGCGGCGGGCAGGGCGGCCGGGGCGGTAGCGGCGGAGGGCGTGGTGACCGGGGCTCCCGGGGCGGCCCGCAGCAACGGCAGGGTCGGAACGCCCCCGGGCCGGCCAACGACGCGATGGCCGAGGCGCTGCGCCGCGCCGGTCTGGCCTGACCGTCGCCGCGCCGGGTCCCGATCCGAGGACCCGGCGCGGCGACGCGCCCGACCGCTCGTCGGGAGCCGGCACGGCCGGGTCCGGCGGGTCGATCGGCCCGCGTACCGTCGGGGCATGGAGGACGATGGCCGCCTGGACTGGCGGGCGCAGCAGCAGGCGGCGGTGCGCGCCCACGCGGCGGCGGCGGAGGCCCGACTCGCCGCCGAACGCGCCGAGGCCGCCCAGCTTGTCACCGCCTTCACCGCGGAGGCGACCCGGCGCGGCCTACGCCCCGTCCGGTTGACCGCCACCGGGTACGACGGACGCGGTCGCTACCGGACCCCGCTCACCGGCTGGTACCTCGACCGGGCCCGTACCCGGGCGGTCGGCACCGACGGACGCTTCTACCTGCTGACCGTTCCGGCCGGGCTGCGGGCACGACTGTTCGGCGCGGAGCCGTCGCCGTCCCCGGCGCCGCTGGTGATCGGCGAGGGTGGACGGGACGGCGATTCGATCCCGCTACGCGCCCTGCTCGACCGACGACTCGCGGCAGGTGACACAGATAGTCCCGTTTGACGGTTCAAGGGCACTTTGTCTGCTATAAAGCCTTCAAGTGCCTCCACATCGCGACGGGAGACCCCATGAGCGGCCGGGTCCATCTGTCCCCACCCGACGTGGGACCACTCGAAGCGTCCTACCTCGTCGAGGCGCTCAACTTCGGCCATGTCGCGCCGGTGGGTCCCGACGTGAGCGCCTTCGAGCAGGAGATCGCGGAACGCGCCGGCACCCGCCACGCGCTCGCGGTCAGCTCCGGCACCGCGGCGTTGCACCTCGCGCTGCTCGCCCTGGGCGTCGGCCCCGGCCAGGTCGTCGTCGTGCCCACCATGACGTTCGTGGCCACCGCCAACGCCGTGGTCTACACCGGAGCCGAACCCGTCTTCGTCGACAGCGAGCCGAACACCGGCAACGTCGATCCGGCGGTCCTCGCCGACCTGCTCGACGCGCTGCGGGCCGAGGGCCGACACGTCGCCGCGGTCATGGCGGTCGACCTCTACGGCACCTGCGCCGACTACACCCGCCTGATCCAGATCTGCGACGCCGCCGGAGTGCCGCTGGTGGAGGACGCCGCCGAGTCCCTGGGCGCGTCGCACCGGGGACGTCCCGCCGGTTCCTTCGGCCGGGCCGGCATCCTCTCCTTCAACGGCAACAAGATGATCACCACCTTCGGCGGGGGGATGCTGCTCTCCGACGACGGAGATCTGGTGGATCGCTGTCGACACCTGGCGTTCCAGGCCAGGGAACCGGTCGCGCACTACGAGCATCGTGAGGTCGGCTACAACTACCGGTTGAGCAACCTGTCGGCGGCCCTGGGTCGGGCCCAGCTGGCCCGGCTGGGCNCGTACCCGGGGTGCGCCTGCTCGGTGACGGAGACGCGGCGGACAACTGCTGGTTGAGCTGCGTCGTGGTGGATCCCGAACGGGCGGGCTGGAGCGCGGCGGACCTCGGGACGGCGCTCTCTCGCGCCGACGTCGAAACACGTCCCCTGTTCAAGCCGATGCACCGCCAACCGGTCTTCGCCGGAGCCCGGGCGGCCCTCACCGGGGTGGCGGACCAACTCTTCGCCCAGGGCCTCGCGCTACCGAGCGGTTCGGCCATGGACGACGCCCAGGAGGCACTCGTGTTCCGGACGGTCGAACGGTTCCTGGAACGGCGGTGAGCATCCCGGAGACGGCGCACCGCTCGGGGACGCCGTCTGCCTCGCCTCCGCGCGTCCGATGCCAAATGGCGGTCCACCTCGTTACCCCTTGAGGAAGACCGAAACGAGGGCACGACGTCGGCGAGCGGCGTCGACGCGGAGGGGACTGCCTGGTGAGCTTTTCCTATCGGCAGCCGGGGCGGGCGGACCTCACCCGGCGTGCTACGGATGACGTGCGGCGATGAGCGGGCAGATCTGGCTCTCCCCTCCGGACGTCGGGCCGCTGGAAGAGTCGTACCTGCTGGCGGCGTTGCGGTCGGGATGGGTGGCGCCGCTCGGCCCGGAGGTCGACGCGTTCGAGCGGGAGGTCGCGCGACACGTCGGCGTGTCGCACGCGGTCGCCCTCTCGTCGGGCACCGCCGGCCTGCATCTCGCCCTGCTGGCCCTGGGCGTCGGACCGGGGCAGTTGGTCGTCGTACCGTCGTTGACGTTCGTGGCCACCGCCAACGCCGTGGTCTACACGGGCGCCGAGCCGGTCTTCGTGGATTGCGACCCGGCCACCGGCAACCTCGATCCGGTTCTGCTGCGGCAACTCCTGGCGGATCTGCACCGGGAGGGCCGGACGGCGGCCGCGGTCGTGCCGGTGGACCTCTTCGGCTCGTGCGCCGACTACGGCCGGATCCTGCCCGTCTGCGGCGAGTACGGGGTGCCGGTGGTGGAGGACGCCGCCGAGGCGCTCGGTGCGAACCGATCCGGCCGGGCCGCGGGTTCCTTCGGTCGGGCCGGCGTCTTCTCCTTCAACGGCAACAAGATCATAACCACCTCCGGCGGAGGCATGCTCGTCTCCGACGACGCGGACCTCGTCGCCCGCTGCCGCTACCTCGCCACCCAGGCTCGCCGACCGGTCGCGCACTACGAGCACACCGAGGTCGGCTACAACTATCGACTGAGCAACCTGCTGGCCGCGATCGGGCGCGCCCAGCTGCATCGGCTGGACACCATGATCGAGCGCCGGCGGCGGCTGCGCGAGCACTACGCGAAGCTGTTTGCCGCTCAACCCGGGGTCCGCCTCCTCGCCGAGGACGACCACGAGGCCAACTACTGGCTGACCACCCTGGTCGTCGACCGAAAATCCGCAGGTTGGCACGCGGGGGCGCTCGCCGACCATCTGGCCGCCCTGCAGATCGAGACCCGGCCGCTCTGGAAGCCGATGCATCGACAACCGGCGTACGCGGGTGCCAGAGCGCTACTCACCGGCGCGGCCGACCGGATCTTCGCGGACGGTCTCGCGCTGCCCAGCGGCTCCGCGATGAACGAGAGCCAGATCGGCAAGGTCCTGGACGGGATCGAGACCTTCCTCGGCGCGCGATGAGCGAGGTCATCATCGGTCCAGGCGGCGTCGACCTGGAGATCTGGGACGCGCGCCGCGAGGCGGACGCGACGCGATGGGCGGGGGTGCACGCCGCCTGGCCGGCACGCGAGGTCTTCGCGCATCCGGCGTACGTGCGGCTGTTCGCCGGGCCGCGGGACGAGCCATTGGCCGCCTACGCCCGGACCGAACAGGGTTTCGTTCTCTACCCCTTCGTGCTGCGCCCCGTCGACACTCCCCACCTGCGCGACACGCTGGTATGCCGGGACATCATCAGCCCCTACGGCTACGGCGGAGCTTTCCAGCACGCCGTGAGCGACGTCGAGGCCAAGGCTTTCTGGCACGCGTTCGACGGCTTCTGCGCGACACGTCGAGTGGTGTCCGAGTTCAGCCGACTCTCCCTGTTTCCCGACCAACGACTGGCTCCGCCCGGGCCGACCGAGCAGAAGCTCATGAACGTGGTCTGTGACCTCCGCGCCACCGAGGACGAGATGTGGCGCGAGTTCGACCACAAGGTCCGGAAGAACGTCAACAAGGCCCGGCGTAGCGGCGTGACCATCGAGGTGGACCTCTCGGGGGTCGGGCTCGACGACTTCCTGCGCATCTACGAGGGCACCATGGACCGCCGCCGGGCGACCGCCGGCTTCTACTTCCCTCGGAGCTTCTTCCAGACGATCATCGACGAGTTGCCCGGACAGTTCGTCTTCTTCCACGCCCGGCACGACGGCCGCGTCGTCTCGACCGAGCTGGTCCTGGTCTCCGGGTCGCACCTCTATTCGTTCCTCGGCGGCACGGAGCAACACGCGTTCGGACTGCGCCCCAACGACCTGCTGAAGTTCGAGATCATGCGCTGGGGCCGGGCACAGGGCCGGACGCGCTTCGTGCTCGGCGGCGGCTATCAGGACGGCGACGGGATCTTCCGGTACAAGCGAGCGTTCGCCCCCGACGGCCTGCTCCCCTTCTCGGTCTGTGGGCGGGTCCTCGACCGGGTCACCTACGCGCGACTGAATTCGGCGCATTGTCGGGAGGCCCGACGCCGGGACCCGAGTTGGGCACCGAGCGACGAGTTCTTTCCGGAGTACCGGCAACCGCTGCCTGCCGACCCTGAGGATGATTAAGCCATTTCGCTCCATTAATGGCGATAAGCGGAGATACTGAATTCACCCTCCGGCTGGCTGTGCAGTCAGCTCGGCCCGCCGGCACCGTGCCGGTCGACCCAACGTCCCGAAGGAGATCCGCGATGCGGGTCGTGGTGACCAGCGAAACCAGGTTCGTCCGGAGTCCGGACGGCGCCGTCTGGACCAAGGACGGCCCCGCCGCCCGCTTCTTCGCCCGCTACCTGGCGGTCTTCGACCAGGTACGGGTGGTCGCGCGGGTGGCCGAAGTCGCGTCCCGGCCCCCGCACGCCGGCCGGGTCGACGGCGACGGCATCGAGGTGTGGCCGGTCCCCCACTACCAGGGCCCGGGGCAGTACCTGCTGCGGCGGCAGGCGGTGAAGCGCAGCGTGGAGGCGGCCGCCGACGACCGGGACTCGGTGATCCTGCGAGTGCCCTCGATCATCGGCGCGCCACTGGCCTCCCTACGCGGCCGACGAGGCCGGCCCTACGCCCTCGAGGTGGTCGGCGATCCGCACGACGTCTTCGCACCAGGCGTCGTCCGTCATCCGCTCCGCCCACTCCTTCGGGCCCGGGAGACAGAACGGCTACGGAGGTTGTGCCGACAGGCGACAGCGGTCGCATACGTCACCGAGAGCCATCTCCAGCGCCGGTATCCCGTCGGGCCGGACGGCTACAGCACCTCCTACTCGAGCATCGACCTCCCGACATCGGCCTTCACCGACGGGCCCCGCCGGACGTGGACGGCGAACGGACCCTTCACCCTCGTCTCACTCGGCTCCCTCGAACAGCTCTACAAGGGAGTCGACACCCTGCTGCACGCTGTCGCCCGCCTCCGCGGCACGCTGCCGGTGCGCCTGGTGCACGTCGGTGACGGCCGGTTCCGGCCTTACCTGGTGGAGCTGGCCGGTCGTCTGGGTGTGACGGACCTGGTCACCTTCGCCGGCTCGGTGCCCCCCGGGGACGCGGTGCGGCGGCAGCTTGATCGGGCCGACCTGTTCGTCATGCCGTCGCGCACGGAAGGGCTGCCCAAGGCGCTGATCGAGGCGATGGCCCGCGGCCTGCCGGCGATCGGGACCACCGTCGGCGGCATCCCGGAGCTGCTCTCCGCCGAAGACCTGATTCCGGCCGACGACCCGGCCGTACTGGCCAGAGCGATCCACGCCATGCTCACCGACCCCGATCGGATGGCCCGGGCCGCGGCGCGCAACCACGCGCGAGCCTCGGCGTACGCCGAGGACGTGCTGCGGGAGCGCCGGACGGGGTTCTACCGCTCGGTACGGGACTCGAGCCGAACCCGTCACGCGCGCTGACGATCGGTAATCCGTCACTCTTACCACTTATGACCGTTTACCTCAACGAACCGCCGCTTACCCCAGCTTGACACCCGAGGGTCGGCGGCCCGGCAACGAGGAGTACACACCGATGCCGAAGGNCCCCACCCCGGACGACCGCTCCGCGTCGTCCACTTCCTTGGCTGCCTCGATCGAGGTGGCATCGAGACAGCCTCGCTGGATCTCTGCCGGTTCATCCCTCCGTCCGAGGTTCATCAGACCTTCGTCACGACCGGGGGCTGGCTGGGTGCCCTGGCCGACGACTATCGGGCAGCGGGCGCCGTCGTCACGCAATGCCCGGCCGCGCCCCGGTACTCGTTCCTGTTCCGAATCTGGCGCCTGCTGCGCCACCTGCGGCCCGACGCGGTCGTCGGGCACATCAAGCTCACCAGCGCGCCGATCCTGCTCATGGCGCGACTTTGCGGCGTACCGGTGCGGGTGGCCCGGATGTGGAGCGAGAGCGACGGTGACCCCGACACGCCGGTCCGCATGGCGAAACGGGCGGTGTACCGCTGGTTGTTGCCGCGGGCCGCCACCGATGTCCTGGGGGTGACCGCCGCGACGCTCGACTTCACCGGCCGCCGCGACCGCGACCCACGCTTCCGCGTGCTCTACAACGGCTTCGCCGCCGACCGCATCGTCGGTGGCGACCGACACGCCGCGCGGCAGCGGTGGCAGTTGCCCCTCGACGCGCCGATCCTCGGCTACCTCGGCCGGTGCTCCCCGGTGAAGAACCGGCCCTTCCTGGTGGACGTGCACCGTGCCGCGCAGGTCCGGCAGCCCGACGTACGGCTGCTGATAGCTGGCGCACGCGGCACCGACGACATCACCCAGGTGCATCCCGACGTCATCCACGACCCACGGGTGGTCCTCGCCGGTGACGTCGAGGAGATCGGCCCCGTACTGGCCGCCGCCGACGTCCTGTTGTTGCCGTCGCTGATGGAGGGGCTTCCGGGGGTGGTCCTGGAAGCCCTCGCCTGCGGGCTTCCGGTGGTTGCCAACGACCTGCCGTGTATGCGGGAACTCGCCACCCTGGTGCCCGGCCTGACTCTGGTGCCCCTCTCGGCGGGGGCCGATCGCTGGGCCGAGGCAGCGCTTGAACAGGCCGCCCTGGACGGCGCCGAGCGCGAGAGGTTGCGGCAGTTCATGCAGTCGTCGCCGTTCACCCTGGACCATGTGTCCCGGGAATGGCGCCGCATCTGGGCCCCACCCGCACAACCGACCCCACCTCGGTCGCTGGAGCAATCCCGAGCGCGTCGATGAACACGCCGACAGTCACCCTCCGCACTGCCGACCACGGCGAACAGGGCCGGACGAGCGAGGGGCAGAAGCGGATCTGGGAATTGCTCGTGGCCGGCGGGATCACGGCCGCGCTCTCGATCATTCTGGTCCTCTGCGTTCCCTCGCTGCGCCACTGGTTCATGGCGCCGGCCACGCTCTGCGGCACCGTCATCGGGGCCGAGGCGGTCCGCTGGTTCCGGCGCGACACCGACGTCCTCGAACCGCGGGCCTGCGCGGGTCTGTTCGGGTTCCAGTTCTTCTACGTGGCACCCGTGCTCACGATCGCCTACCAGAACTGGTCACCGGAATACTACGAGGCTCCCGACTGGCCCGATGCGATCGCGGCGCTGTCGGTCCTGAATCTCATCGGGCTCTGCGTGTACCGCCTGGTGATCGAGGCACCACATCGACCCGCTCGACGACGCCACCCGGTCCGGATCCTCAGCCGGCCCACGTTCTACCTGCTCGGGGTGCCGGCCGCAGCGGTGAGCGTCGCTCTCTTCTTCGGCTACCAGGTCCGTTCGTTCGGTGGCTTCTCCGCGTTCGTGGCCGCCATGACGGACCGGACGGACCGACCGGACCTCAGCGGGCTGGGACCGGTCGTCCTGATCAGCCAGGCGTTCCCCATGCTGATCTTCACCCTCGTCCTGGTCCGGTGGCGGGACGCATTGGCCCGAAGCCCTGTCCGGCTGGCCCTGCTCCTGCTCGGTGTCACGGTGGCCCAGTTCTTCGTGGCCGGCCTCGGCGGCAGCCGGAGCAGCACGCTGTGGCCGCTGGTGCTGGGGCTGGTGATGGTCCACCTCGCGGTGCGGCGCCTGAGCCGGCGCGCGCTGCTCGTGCCCGCGGTGCTCGTGCTCCTCTTCCTCTACGTGTCCGCGTTCTTCAAGGACGGCGGCGTCGACAGCATCAAGGAGATCAGACAGAGCGGATNGATCTGGGTCGCGCCGACGTTCAAGCCCTCATCCTGCATCGCCTCCTCTCCGGTCGGATGGAACCCGAACACGGCACCACCTACCTCGCGCCGATCCGCCTCTGGTTACCGAACTCCATCGCCCCGCTGGACTTCGAGACCAAGCGCGACGTGGGTTCACGCTGGCTCTACAACCCGTATTACGAGCGGGGAGAGCGGAACTCCAGCAAGGTGTACGGCATCACCGGCGAGGCGATGATCAACTTCGGTCTGCTCGGTGGGGTGCTCTCCTTCGCCGTGTACGGCTTCGTGGTCCGGCTCGTCGGGCGTTGGTACCGAACAGCGAGACAGGGTACGGCTCTGGCCCCGCAGCTCCTGGCCGCGATGGCTTGGGCATTGGCGATCATCGTCGTCAGCGCCGATCTGGGTAACCTGATCGACTTCAATCTGGGCTTCACCATGCCGGTGGTGCTGTTGGTCCTTCTCAGCAGCGGCCGTCCCGGTGCCCGGCGGGCCGGCCCGGACCTCCTCGACCCAGTTCCCCACCGGCGACACCGACCCGGAGTCGGATCGCCGGAACCTCCGCGGATTGGCGGCACATGATCCAGACAGAAGCGGACCCGATGCTCGGGCGAGAGCCCGCCGGCCAGCAGAGCGGGTCGGGCGGAGATGCCGCCGTGACGTCTCCGTCGGGCCGCTACCGGGTGGTGCAGATACTCGGTGTGCTCGACGTCGGCGGGTTGGAGATGCGGACGATCGAGATGCTGCCGCATCTGCGTGCGGCCGGTGCGGAGATCCACTTCGTCACGCTGACCGGACGCCCGGGGATACTGGCGCCCACGGCCGAGCGCCTCGGCGCGCAGGTGCACCCCCTTGCTCTGGGCGTCCGCCTTCCCCTTCGCCTCGTCCGGCTTCTCGTCCGGCTACGGCCCCGTGTGGTTCACTCCCACGTCGCCACGTTCTCCGGCGTGCTGCTCCTGCTCGCCTGGCTGGCCCGGGTGCCGATCCGCATCGCGCACTTCCGCAGTGACGGCGACGAACACGGAAACACGCTCCGACGCAGGGTGCAGCGCTGGTCTCTGCGCAGGTTGATCGGTCTGTGCGCCACCGACATCGTCGGGGTGGCACCAGGCGCTCTGACCAGTGGCTACCGATTCGACTGGACATCCGATCCGCGTTGCCGGGTGGTGCCCAACGGGCTCGATGTCGGCCGGCTCGACAGATCGTCCGGGTTCGACCTCCGCGACGTGATCGGCGCCGCGAAGAACGAGCTGGTCTGCGTGCACGTCGGCCGCCCGTCACCGGCGAAGCGTCGATGGATGGTGCCGCGTATCGTCGCGGCGCTGGGCGCCTCGGGTGTTCCCTGCCACGGGGTCCTGGTCGGCGCCCGACAGGAGGAGGACGAGGAACGCGTCCTCGCCGAGGCTCGCGCG
This sequence comes from Micromonospora sp. NBS 11-29, assembly GCF_002140155.1. Taxonomy (GTDB): domain Bacteria; phylum Actinomycetota; class Actinomycetes; order Mycobacteriales; family Micromonosporaceae; genus Micromonospora. The sequence continues at coordinate 335,685 of NZ_NAPR01000007.1, read as the reverse complement.
CACGGGGTGGAGAGTCGCCTCCACCTGCTCGGCGCACGGGACGACATCGGCACTCTGATGCGGCAGGCGGACCTCGTCCTGCTTCCGTCGGACCGGGAAGGACTTCCGGGCGTCGTGCTGGAGGCACTGGCGGTCGGCACCCCGGTCGTCGGATCGGACCTGCCCGGCGTGCGCTTCATCGCCGAACGGCTGCCCGGAGTCAGCCTGGTGCCTCGCGACGCCACGCCCACGGCGTGGGCCGGGGCGATCTGCCCGCTGGTGAGCCCGGCCCGGGGAGAACGGGACCGCGCCGATGCCCGGGATGCGTTCCAGGCCAGCGTCTTCTCGCTCCGGTCCGCCGTCGACGCCCATCTTCGGCTGTACCAGGGTGTGCCGGCACGGCCGGCGAGCCCGACCGGTCAGCACTCAACAACGCCTACGACGGAAAGTGCCGCTCAGTCATGACGAACAGACGAGACGTGCCCGCCGCGGCGGGTCGCCAGCTTCCTCGCGGCCACGGGACGGCGGTGCCGACATGTGCGGCATAGCCGGCGTGGTGTCGGCGGAGCGGCCGGAGGCTGCACTCGTCCGCCGGATGTGCGACGAGATCATCCACCGGGGACCGGACGGCGCCGGTCTGCACGCGGACGACACCTGCGTCATGGGTATGCGCCGGTTGGCGATCATCGATGTGGCGGGCGGACAGCAGCCGGTCCGGAACGAGGACGGCACCGTGGTCGCGGTGTTCAACGGGGAGCTGTACAACTTCCCCGAACTGCGGACCATGCTGATCCGCAAGGGCCACCGGTTCGTCAGCGAGGGTGACTCCGAATGCCTGGTGCACCTCTACGAGGAGCTTGGCGACGACCTGGTTCACCGGCTCCGGGGCATGTTCGCCTTCGCCATCTGGGACTCCCGTCGTCGACGGCTGCTGCTCGGACGCGACCGGGTCGGCAAGAAGCCGCTGTACTGGTGGTCGAACGGCTCGGGGATCTCCTTCGCCTCGGAGGCGAAGTCACTGCTGCGGGATCCGTCGCTCCCCCGGCGGCTCGATCCGGTCGCCCTGCACCACTACCTCACCTATCAGTACGTGCCCGCGCCCTGGTCGATCTATCAGGGCGTGCGGAAGCTCCCGCCCGGACACCTGCTCACCTGGACCGACGGCACGGTCGACGTACGGCCCTACTGGCGCCTGGACTGCACGCCGCATCCGGTGCCCGACGAGACGGCGGCAGCCGGCGAACTCCGGGAGCGGCTGCTGGACGCCGTGCGCGTCCGCATGGTCAGCGAACGGCCGATCGGCGCCTTCCTGTCCGGGGGCGTGGACTCCTCGGCCGTGGTGGCAGCCATGGCCCGGCAGTCCACCGGCCCGGTGAAGACCTTCAGCATCGGCTTCGAAGAATCGCGCTACGACGAGCGCGCACACGCGCGCCTGGTCGCCGACCGGTACGGCACGGATCATCACGAGTTGGTGGTGGACCCGTCGTGCGTGGCTCTGTTGCCGACGCTGGCCTGGCACTTCGACGAGCCGTTCGCCGACTCCTCGGCCATCCCCAGCTTCTACGTCGCGCAGATGAGCCGGCAGCACGTCACGGTGGTGCTCAACGGGGACGGTGGCGACGAGAGCTTCGGCGGATACCGACGGTACGCGCTCATGCAGGCCCTCGGCCGGGTGCCGGCCTGGGCGAGCCCGTCGGCGTTGGAGCGGATCGGAACCAGGCTGGTGCAGCACACCACTTCGGGTTCCCGGATGAGAGCTGTAGGCCGGATCCTGCACCTGCTCGGGCAGTCGCCCCTCGACCGTTACTGCTCGATGATCTCCGCCTACCCTCCCGCGCAGCAGTTCGGGCTCTACACCGACGAGCTGCGCGAACAGGTGTCCGGCTGGGACAGCTGGGCGGTGGTCGCGCAGGCGTACGAGTCCTCTCGCGCGGCGGACCCGCTGGGCCGGATCATCGACGCCGACGTGAACACCTACCTTCCCGGCGACCTGCTGCCCAAGGTGGACATCTCCACCATGGCGAACTCGCTGGAGGCCCGCTCCCCGTTCCTCGACCACCATCTGATGGAGTGGGCGGCTCACCTGCCGACTCGACTCAAGGTCCGCCGAGGCACGACCAAGTACCTCCTCAAGCGAGCCGTCGAACCGTGGCTGCCGGCCGAGATCATTCATCGGCCGAAGATGGGCTTCGCCGTGCCGATGGACCGGTGGCTCCGAGGCGAACTGCGGGACATGGCGTGGAGCCTGCTCACCGACGCCACTGCCCGGTCCCGTGGTCTCTTCCGACCGGAGGCGGTCACCGCCCTGTTGAGGCGCCACGAGCAGGGGCAGAACGAGGGCTCCCGCATCTGGGCGCTGTTGCAGTTCGAGCTCTGGCACCGTCGCTGGCTGGACGAGTCGGCCGGTGGACCCGCTGCCGAGGCGACACCCGGCATCCCCGTCGTTCCCGCCCAGGTGGGCGGCGGCGCCGGACACGAGGTCAACGGATAGCTCGATCCACCTGTGCGGTCAGGGGGGCGGCCCGTCGGTGGCGGCTGATCGTGCGTCGGTACCCGTACCAGACGGCAGGTCCCACGGTCAGCGCGTAGGTCGCGCAGCCGACGAAGGGCACCGCGTTCAACCCGTACCTGGTGGCGGCGTACCACTTGGCGGGAAGGGAAGCGCCGAGGAAGAGGATCTGGCCGACCAGGTGTGGGCGCACCACCCCGGCGGCGTTCTGCACCATGATGAGCACCGAGAACGTCCCGAGCAGCAGGAAGTAGAGCCCGAGACCCACGATCAACCAGCGGCTCTCCCCCAACGGCACCGGCAGCCAGACGGCGAAGATCCAGTCACCGACCAGCGCGAGGCCGGCGGTCGGCACCGCGGTGGCGACCAGCGACAGGACGACCATCCGTCGCACCGTCCGACGCACCCAGGCCAGGTCACCCCGGGCCAGGGCGTCGCCGTTCGCCGACCAGAGCGGCATGTTGATCATGGAGACCAGCATGCCGACCAGGGACACCATCTTCGCCGGCAACGCGTACGCGGTGACGCTCCGCGGCCCCAGGGCATGCGCGATGATCAGGTTGTCGGCGTTGTACGACACCGCGTACAGCACGACCACCACGAAGAAGAGCCCGCTCAGCCGGAGCAGGGTGACGGTGAGTCGACGGTCGACCGCCGCCAGTCGTGGCCGGAGTTCCGGCATCCGCCGACCGAAGATCCAGATGCTGACCGCCAGGTTGGTCAGGAGCGGCCCCAGCGCGGTGGCGGTGACGACCGCGAGGGGACCACCGTGGGAGCTGCGCGCCGCGAGCAGCACCAGGGGCACGGTCGCCAGGGAACCCGCGCCCTGCCAGAGCGCGGAGGACGCGACGTGCTGGTAGGCGAGCTGCACCCGGACGATCAGGGCCAGCGGGATGTTGAGCAGGAACGCGGTCAGGCAGATCAGGACCACGGCTCTGGTCTCTCCGGGCGCGACCGTGCCGGCGACGTTGAACACCGTCGTCCAGGGGATCAGGCCGGAGCCGAGCCAGAGCAGGACGCACAGCCCCGCCGCCACGGAGGCCAGCAGGGCGTACGCGGAGGAGATGTAGCTGCGGGCCCGAGCCGCGTCACCATTCGCGTAGCACGGCGCCAGCTTGGTCATCAGTCCCGCACCGAGCCCGAGGTCGGCGAACGTCACCATGCCGGTGAGTGCGAGCACCGACATCCACAGGCCGTACCGCGCCGGACCGAGGGTGGCCAGGGAGACCGGGATGAGCAGGAGCGGCGCCCCCAGGGCCACCGCGCGGGCCAGCGCGGTCGTGGCGATCCCGCCGGCCAGGCGGCGGCTGCGGGAGGAGCCCGGGTCCGCTCCCGGGGACGGTTCCGGGTCCGCCACCGGCACCGGGGGCGTGGGGTCCACCGGCGAGCGCGGTGCCGCCGTCATGGCCGGTTCGGCCAGGTGCGGTACCAGTCGAGGGTGCGGCGTACCCCTTCCTCCAGCGGCACGCTCGGCTCGAAGCCGGTCAACTGCCGCAGCCGGCTCAGGTCCGGGCAGCGTCGGCCCACCGACCGGGGCGGCGCCGGCAGGTGCCGCACCGCCGGGGCCAGCCCGGTGAGGCGCAGCACCAGCTTCGCCAGGTCGCCGATGTTGGTCTGCTCGCTGTCGTTGCCGATGTGCACGACCTGCCCGTCGGCGGCCGGGGTGGCCATCAGCCGGACGACCGCCTCCACCGCGTCGTCGACGTGGCAGAACGCCCGGAACTGGTCCGCGCCCCAGATCCGGAACGGGTCCTCGCCGGCCATCGCCCGCAACGCCATCTCCGGGATCACGTGATCGGCGCCCATCCGGGGGCCGTAGACGTTGTGGAACCGGCCGATCACCACCGGACAGCCCCTGGCTCGGGCCCCGTGCAGCAGCAACGCCTCGCCGGCCAGCTTGCTGATGGCGTACGCCAGCCGGGGCGAGGCGACGTCGGCGATCATGACCGGCACGTCCTCGGGGGTGGGCACCGGCACCAACCCGGCGTCGACACCGCCGGCGTACACCTCGCTGGTGGAGCTGAAGAAGACGCGGAGGCCGGGGTGGAGCCAGTCCACCAGGTGTGTCGCGGTGAGCGTGTTGACCCGCAGCACCCGGGCCGGGTCGGCCTCGACGTTGCGCACGCCGACGACGGCGGCCAGCAGGTAGACCTGGTCGACGTCGCGCGGCAGCCGCGGCCAGGACGAGGGATCGGTCAGATCCGCCGAGAGCACGTCCACCGCACCCGATCCCCGCAGCGCGGCGATCCGTTCGTCGTCGCGCCCGCGCGAGAAGTCGTCGACCAGCACGACGTCGTGGCCGGCGGCGGCCAGCCGCTCGACCAGGTGCAACCCGATGAACCCGGCCCCGCCGAGCACCAGCGCCCGCATCAGACCGACACCTGCGTGGTGCGCGACGACCGGGGCGCCGGAGGCGTGGCGCCCGCCGGCAGGTAGCCGATGCCGGCGTAGCGGACCCCGGCGGCCCGCACCGCCGCCTCGTCCAGGATCCGCCAGGAGTCGAACACCAGCCGGACGTCGGTGCTGGGCAGCAGCGTGCCGACCGGCAGCGCCCGGTAGTCCGGGTGGTCGTTGAGGACCAGCACGGCGTCCGCCTCCGCGAACGCCTTGTCCAGGCTGACCGGTACGCCCCCGTGCTCCCGGACCACCTCGTCGGTCACCATCGGGTCGTGCCCGAGCACCGTCAGTCCCGCCGTCGCGAAGACCGGCAGCATGCTGGTGATCGGGGTGCCCCGCATGTCGTCGGTGGGTGGCCAGCCCTTGTACGCCCAGCCGAGCACGGCCAGCCGGGTGCCGCGCAGGTCGTCGCCCCGCTCCTGCCGCAGCAGCCGCACCATCCGCTCGGCCACGTGCACGGGCAGGTGTTCGTTGAGCCGCCGCGCCGCACCGACCAGGAACGGGGGGCGTTCCCCGGCACTGGCGATCATCAGGTACGGGTCCTTGGAGAGGCAGCCACCACCGACGTAGCCGGGACGGTTGAGGTCGGGGCGGGGATAGTCCAGGTTGGTGGCCCGGATGACCTCCAGCGGATCCAGTCCGTGCGTCTCGGCGATCAACGCCACCTCGTTGCCGTACGAATAGATCAGGTCGGTGTGGCAGTTGTTGGCGAGCTTCACCAGCTCCGCCGCCTCCAGGCTGGACNGCGGGCCAGCCCGCCGAGGAACGCCAGCCCCGCCTCCAGACTGGCCTCGTCGCGCCCGCCGACGACCTGCGGCAGCTCGACGAGTTCCCGCAACGCCTGCCCCTGGATCGTACGTTCGGGCGCCATGACCAGCCGGACATCCCCGCCCCAGGCGGCGACGAGCGGCGGCAGCACCACGTCGCGGCTGGTGCCGACCGGCACGGTGCTGCGCACCACGACGAGCGTTCCGGGCCGGCAGGTCGCGGCCACCGCCTGCGCCGCGTCGGCCAGGTTCTCCAGCCGAGCGCGGTGGCTGGCCGGGTCGACCGGGGTGGACACGCACAGCACGACCGCGTCGACGTCGGCCGGCAGCCGGTCGGGGACGAACAGCGACCGGCCGACGTGCCGGCGGAGGACCTCCTCGATGCCGGGCTCGAAGATGTGCGGCCGGCCCGCCCGCAACGAGTCGCGGACGGCCGGCTGGGTGTCGACGCCGTGCACCTCGTATCCCTTGTCGGCCAGCGCGGCGGCGAGCGTCACGCCCACGTATCCGAGGCCGATCACTCCGATCCTGTGGTACACGTCTACTCCTTTGACAGCGGGACGGATGCGTGTGTCGAGCGGGTCGCTCATGCCGGGACGTCGACGGTCGCGGGCAACAGGAGCGGCCGCAGGTCCGCAAAGGTCCGGTTGGCCTCGTCGTAGTCCTCGGGCCGGCCGATGTCGAGCCAGTGCCCGGTGAAGGGATAGTCGGCCGGGTGGTCTCCCTGCCGGATCAGGTCCACCATGAGCTGGTCGAAGCCGAAGGACATACCGGCCGGGTAACCGGCGATCGCCTTGAGCGACAGACCGTAGACGCCCATGCTGACGTGGTAGTCGAGGATCGGTTTCTCGCTGAACTCGACGATCCGGCCGTCGGCCGACGTGAGCACGCCGAAGTCGATCTTCACGGTGCGGCGGAAGGTGGCCACGGTGACCGGCGCGCCGGCGGCCATGTGCGTCCGGAGCAGGTCGGCGTAGTCGAGGTCGGTGAGGATGTCGCCATTCATCACCAGGAAGTGCTCGGGCAGCCGGTCCCGGAGCCCGAACAGCGGCCCGACGGTGGACAGCGGAAGCCGTTCCTCGGTGTAGTCGACCCGCAGTCCGAACCGTCGGCCGTCGCCGACGAACGCCCGGATGAGCGAACCGAGGTGGTTGATCGCCAGGGTGGCGTGCGTGAAGCCACGGAAGGCGAGCTGGTGCAGGACGATCTCCAGGATCGCGTAGCTGTCCCCGATCGGCACCAGCGGCTTCGGCAGTGCGGTGGTGTACGGCCGCAGACGGGTGCCGAGTCCGCCGGCCATGATCACTACGTGCATGGCACCTCCTGTCGTGTCTCCGCCCAGATCGCCTTGATCGAGTCGGTCAGTTCGTAGGAGGGGTGCCAGCCGAGCCGGCGGATCTCGGTGATGTCCGCGCACATCCAGGTCACGTCCGCCGAACGGCGGCCGGCCTCGTCCGGCGCGGCCTCGACGATCGCGCCGGTGAAGCCGGCCACGGTCGCCAGCGACCGGATCACGGAGCGCACCCGCACGGCACGGCCGGCGCCGATGTTGAGCACCGGCCGGGGTACCGTCGGCGCCGACACCACGGCGGCAACCGCGTGCGCGAGGTCCCGGACGTCCACGAAGTCCCGGTACGCGTCGAGCGGTCCGAGGGTGATCTCCGAGGCGCCCCTCGCCAGCCCGGCCCGCAACAGGCGAGCAGCCCGGCCGAGGACGTTCTCCGACGACAGGCCCGGGCCGATCGGGTTGAAGACCCGCAACACGACGCCGTCGAGGCGACCCGCCGTGACCGCGAGTTCCATCAGTCGGGTGGCCGCCAGGTGGCTCACCCCGTATCCACTCACCGGCTCCGCCGTCCAGGTCTCCGGCACGGCGACGCCCGAGGGCACGACGCCGTACTCCCCCGCGGAGCCGAGCCGGACCAGGCGGGCCCGCGGCGCCGCGGTCGCCACCGCCTCGACGAGCGTGGCGGTCACGAGGGTGTGTGCCGCGACCATGTCGTGGTCGCTTCCGGTCAGCAGGCCGGTGCAGTTCACCACGGCAACGGGTCGGTGGGCCCGGATCAACGTGGCCACCTGATCCACGCTCGCCCTCGACAGGTCGCATTCGGCGCGCCGCGGAGCGACGACGTGCAAGTCGACGGCGGTGAGCGCCGCGCGCACGTGTCGACCGACGAAGCCGTTCGCGCCGAAGAGCAGCACCGTGTTCATGGCGTCTCCCGGTCGTCCGCCGGGGTCACGGCGTGCACACCGCACCGCCCCCCGCTGGCACCTCGGCCATCTGCGCCGCCCCGACGCGCCGGGACCGGAACCAGTCGACGGTGGCGCGCAACCCCTCGACGAAGGGGACGGGCGACGTGTCCGGGAAGAGTCCGCGCAGTCGCGCGTAGTCGGCCTGGGACTCGCGGACGTCGCCCGGCCGGTTCGGCAGGTGCACGACCTCCAGCGAGCGACCCAGCGTGGTCTCCAGTTCGGCGATGAGGTCGAGCAGGGAGATCCGCGCGCCGAAGGCGAGGTTCACCACGTCCGGCGAGGACACCCGACGCAGGACGGCGTCGACGATCACCGACGTGACGCTGCCGACGTAGGTGAAGTCCCGCGACTGGGTCCCGTCGCCGTGCACCTGCAGGGGCCGGTTCGCCAACGCGGCGCTGACGAACCGGGGCACCACCGCGGCGTACGCGTGGTTCGCCGCCTGCCGCGGACCGAAGACGTTGAAGAAGCGGAACGGCAGGACCGCCATGCCGTAGCAGGAGGCGTAGGCCACCGCGTACGCCTCGGTGGCGAGCTTGGAGACCGCGTACGGGCTGACCGGCATGGGCCGCAGGTCCTCCTGGCGCGGCAGCACCGGGTTGGCGCCGTAGACCGAAGAGGAGGAGGCCAGCACGCACTGTGCGACACCGTGCCGGCGGGCCGCCTCGAGGACGGTCAGGGTGCCGGTGGCGTTCGCGTGGTGGCTGCGCAGCGGATCGTCGATCGAGCGGGGAACGGACCCGAGCGCGCCGAGGTGCACCACGCTGGCCGCGCCGGTCATGGCCCGGTCGAGCAGGTCCGGGTCCAGCACCGAGCCGGTCAGCAGTCGCACCGGCAGCCCGTGAAGGTTGTCCACCGATCCGGTGGACAGGTCGTCCACCGCGACGATCTCGGTCACCCGGCCCGTTTCCGACAGCGCTTGCACCAGGTTGGAACCGATGAAACCGGCGCCCCCCGTGACGACGACCTTCACGTCCGCTCCTGCCCCTCGGGTGTTCTCTCCGCTGGGCCAACGAGCGATATCCACCCCGGTTACTAATGCGCAGAAGCTCGATCAATCCATCTGATTACCGGACAAACCAGCTTTTACGATGATAGAACCGGATGGTCTTGCTCATGAGCGCTCGGAGGCCGACCCCGTGAAGCGCGTTTCCCCGTCCGACGCCGCTGCCGGTGCGTCAGCGCGCCAGTCGTTACGCGTCGCCATCATCGTCAAGACCAACTACGGCGGGCTGTGGACGATCCCGCAAGCGTGCGCGCTGCGTGACCGTGGGCACGAGGTCCTGGTGATCTGCCCACCCGGTGGTCGGCTGAACGCCCGGCTCGCCGAGGCCGGGATCCGGACGGCGGCGTCGCCGTTCTCCTTCCACTTCCGGCCTCGCCTCGGGACGCTGCGCGAGCTGTGGCAACTCCGCCGCCTCATCCGCCGATTCCGCCCTCAGGTGCTCTACCACCACCTGTACGCGGCCACCCTGGCCGCCCGACTGTCGACCATCGGAATGCCGCTGGCCCGGGTGCAGTTCGTCGCCGGTCCCGCCTTCCTCGAGTCGCGCGTCGTCCGCCGGATCGAGCGGTTCCTCTGGCACCTCGACCACTCGATCATCTGCGGCACCCGGTACACCTCCCGCCTCTACGGCGAGCTGGGGGTGCCGGCCTCCCGCCGCCCGGCCGTGAACAGCGGCCTCGACCTGACCTGGGCGACGGCCGACCTGCCGGGCGACACGGCGGCGGCGAGGGCGGAGGCCAGGGCCAAGTCCCGGGCGGACCTCGGGCTGACGCCGGAACAGTTCCTGGTGATCATGGTGGCGTACGTGTACCCGCCCCGGAAGCTCGCCGCCCACCGCAATCGCGCGTTCAAGGGACACGACGTCCTGCTCCCCGCCTGGCAGGAGTTCCGGTCCCGGCACCCCGACGCGGTGCTGCTGCTGGTCGGCGGCGGCTCGGACCGGGCCGGCGAGGATCACCGGCAGGAGCTGATCCGCCGCTTCCGCGTCGCGGACGACTCCTCCGTGCGGTGGATCGACACCGCTGACGACGTGCGGCCCTACTACCGGGCGGCGGACCTGAGCGTCAGCCCCTCACTCAGCGAGGGGTACGGCGCACCGCCCGAGGCGGCCCTGCTGGACGTGCCCAGCATCGTGAGCGACGCCGGCGGGCTCCCGGAGACGGTCGACGAGACCTGCGGGTGGGTGGTGCCCCGGGACGACCCGGCCGCACTGGCGCGGGCGATCGAGCACGCGTACACGGAGTTCCGATCGGGACGGCTCGCCGACCGTGGGCTGCACGCCCGCGAACGCGCACAGCGGTACTTCGACAACCGGGTGTCGGTCGTCCGGATGGCCGAGATCGTGGAACATGCCGCCGGGCTCGGTGGGTCTGGGCAGGAGTACGCCCCGCCGGCGATGGGGAAGGTGTCGGCCGGGTGAGCGGCGACCACCGGCGGACGGAGCGACGCCTCAAGCGGATCATCGACATCACCGTGGCCTCGGTGGTCCTCGTCCTGACCGCGCCGGTCGTGGCGGTCGCCGCGCTGCTCGTGCTGGCCCAGTTCGGGGCGCCGGTCTTCTTCCGCCAGGAGCGCACCGGTCTGCACGAACGCACCATCCGGGTGTTCAAGCTCCGCACCATGTCCGACGACCGGGACGCAGCGGGTGACCTGCTTCCCGACGGGGTCCGCTGTCGAGGCGTGGGCCGGATCCTGCGTCGGTTGAGCATCGACGAACTACCCCAGATGGTGAACGTGCTCCGGGGCGACCTCAGCCTGGTCGGCCCCCGGCCGCTGCTGCTCCGCTACGACCCCTGGTACACCCCGAGGGAGCGCATGCGCTTCGCGGTCCCGCCGGGCATCACCGGGTTGGCGCAGGTGAACGGGCGTAACGACCTCGCCTGGACCGACCGGCTGGAACTCGACGTGCGCTACGTCCTCGACTGGTCCATCTGGCTCGACCTCCGCATCATCGCCCGGACGGTCGGCAGGGTTCTGGGTGCCTCCGGGGTGGCGGTCGACCCGTCGTCACAGATGCTGAACCTGGACGAGGAGCGACGCCCCACCTACGTCCGGTGAGGTGTCAGGCCGGGCCGTGCCCAGCGCCCGGCGGAAGCTCCCCACGAGGGCGGGGTAGTCGTCCGGCGCGATGTCCTGGTGCACCGGGAAGTTGATGATGTGCCGCGAGAGCCGCGCCATCGACGGGTGGGCGCGGAGGTCTTCGATGAGCGTGTGGTAGAGGCTGACCACGCCGAAGCCCTCACGGTTCATCGCGGCGTAGACGTGGTCACGGTTGTCCCGACCGGGCCCGAGTATCCGCACCGGCAATGTCTGCGGCGCGTCGTCGTCGGCCAGTTCCGGCCACATCAGCTCGAAGCCGCTCCCGAGTTCGGGCAGCGCGCGGAGCAACCCGGTGAGGACCCGGAAGTTCTCCTGGCGCCGCCTGGCGATGCCGACCGGGTCGTGGTCGAGCACATGACGGGCGAACCCCGGCTCGGTCTCCCGCTGCCCGCTGATCCAGCCCGAATTGCGGTAGGTCACCATCCCGCCGCGCCCGCCGGGCATCGGCAGCATCTTGTGCAGAGAGTAGAGCGAGACGTCCCCGGTCCGGCCGGCCGGACCGCCGAGCGCATGGGTGAACCACGCGTGCGCGAGGTCCTCCAGCAACAGTGCCCCGTGCCGGTCGGTCAGCTCCCGGATCCGGCCGATCGCCCGCTCGGTACGTCCGAAGTAGTGGATGACCACGACCACGTCGTACCGGCGCTCGGCGAGCCGCGCGTCCAACGACGACAGGTCGACGGCGAGATCCTCGGTCAGGTCGTAGAAGCCGGGGTCGAGCCCGAGCCCGGTCACGGGGTCGAAGACTCCGCTTCCCTCGTTGGCCGACCAACCGATGAAGGACGGCAGCAGGATCGCGCGCCGCTCACCTCGCCACACTTCGGGCTGCGCCAGCAGGTCCCGCATGCCCTCGCGGGCCGCCGCGTAGAACAGGCTCGGGGCGCGGAAGACCTCGGGGTCGGTGGCGGTCTTGGAGATCGTCTGCCTCATGTGGACTCCAGTCGGGTGCGCATGTTGAACCAACGAGCCATTCCCCCCTTAGTTACCATCTATGAATCTAAGCCTATTTACCGTTAAAAACGGGACAAAGGTGGACTCATTTGGTAGGAATCGCTTATGCCGCTCACTACCTGGAGGCCACTCGCGTGAAACGCACATCACGGTCCGATGCCGCTGCCGACGCCGCGCGAGATCACCGATCCCTCCGCGTCGCGATGATCATCAAGACGAACCACGGCGGACTGTGGACCATCCCGCAGGCGTGCGCCCTCCGCGATCGCGGACATGAGGTCGTCGTGATCTGCCCACCCGGCGGTCGCCTCAACGCCCGCCTGTCCGAGGCCGGGATCCGCACGGTCGCGTCGCCGTTCTCGTTCCGCTTCCGACCCAGCCCCCGGACGTTGTACGAGTTGTGGCAGCTCCGCCGCGTGATCCGCCGACTCCGTCCACAGGTGCTCTTCCATCACCTCTACGCCGCCACCCTTGCCGCACGCTTGGCCACCATCGGCCTACCGCTGGTCCGCGTACAGTTCGTCGCCGGCCCCGCCTTCCTCGAATCGTCCACCGTCCGCGTGGTGGAAAGGATCCTCTGGCGCCTGGACCGGGCGATCATCTGCGGCACTCGATACACCTCGCGCCGGTACGGCGAGTTGGGGGTGCCGCCCGCGCGCCGGCCCGCCGTGACCAGCGGACTCACCTTGTCCTGGGCGACGGCCGATCTGCCGGACGACACCGCGGCGACGAGAGCGGAGGCCAGGGCGAAGGCCAGGGCCGAACTCGGGTTCACCCCCGGCCAGTTCGTGGTGATCATGGTGGCGTACGTGTACCCGCCCAGAAGACTGTCCGCCCGCTACCCGAACCGCGCCCCCAAGGGACACGACATCCTGCTCGCCGCCTGGCAGGAGTTCCGGTCCCGGCACCCCGAGGCGACGTTGATGCTTGTCGGCGGCGGCTTCTACCCGGCCGGCGAGGATCACCGGCGGGAACTGATCCGCCACTTCCGCGTCGCGGACGACGCCTCCGTCCGGTGGATCGACTCCGCTGACGACGTACGGCCCTACTACCGGGCGGCAGACCTCAGTGTGAGTCCCTCACTGAGCGAGGGTCACGGTGCACCGCCGGAGGCGGCGTTGCTGGACGTGCCCAGCATCGTGAGCGACTCCGGAGGACTCCCCGAAACGGTGGATGAGACCTGCGGGTGGGTGGTCGCCCGCGATGACCCGGCCGCCCTGGCCGACGCCCTTGAGCACGCGTACGAGGAGTTCCGCTCCGGACGGCTCGCCGAGCGGGGGCTGCGCGCTCGCGAACGGTCACACCGACACTTCGACAACCGGGTGTCCGCGGTGCGGATGGCCGAGGTCGTCGAGCACGCCGCCGGAATGGGCTCGCCCCCACGGGACTACTCACCGACAGCAACAGCGGCGGTCCGGGCCGGGTGAGGCAGGTCGCCGCCGGGCCGAGCCGCTCACCCCGGACCCAGCGGGTCTCGTACGTCGAGTCGGGCGCGGATCCGGGAGGTGGACATCCGGAGCGACCGGTTGACGGCCCGGAGTTCACCCACCGCGCTCGGCGGCGCGTCCTCACCCGGCGTCATGACCAGCACGCGGTCCAGCTCGGGGAACTCCCGGACCACCGCGGCGAGGACCGCCGGTTGGGTGAGGATCGCCGGGTCGAAGCAGCGCAGCACCCGGGCGCTCGGCCGGCCGAGCTTGACGGTGGTCTCGCCGACGGCGACCGCGAACTCGCCGAAGCCGTAGGTGTCGAACCAGGCCCGGGCCGCGTGCAGCCCGTCGAGCCGGACGTCGGCGCCCGGCGTCACCCCGTCGAGCGTGAGGTCGGCCACCCACCAGGTGCTGGTGGCTTCGGCCGCGAAGCCGAGCCGGTCGTAGAGCACCCGGGCCGGCACGTTGTCGGCGAAGACGTCGAGTCGCATGGCAACGACCTGCGGTTCACCGGCCGCGTACGCCCGCAGCAGCGCGCCGGCGACGCCTCGGCCGCGCGCGGCCTCGACCACGCAGATGTAGGAGAGATGGGCCCGGTCCGGCTCGACCAGGGTCAGGTCGGCGAAGCCCAGCCGGTCGCCGTCGCCGGTTTCGGCCACGAGGAAGGTACGCCCGGGAAACGACCCGGGGTGGGCGAGCACGACCTCCCAGAACCGGCCGATGCCGGGCTGGGCCGAGGTCAGGTAGTCGCGCAGCCGGGGTGCGAACGACGCCCGGCTGACCTCGGCCAGCCACGCCGCGTCCGCGACCACGGCCGGACGGATCCGGACGCGGGTGCTGGTCGGCTCGACGCCGAGCGATCGACTCAGGTCCGTTATCGACATGTTCACACCATAGTGTCCGCATCGACCGCGGCGGCGGAATTCGTATGGTGAGCTGGTAGCCGTGGCGGGCTATCTGTTCGGGTTGGTGCTGCATCCCACCCGGGACGTCTCCGAGGTGGTGGAGATGATCACGGACTGGGCGTCCCGGCACGGCCGGACCCTGGCCGTCCGCGCCGAGGACCGGCATCGCGTCCCGGCCTCGGTCGAGGCGGTGGCCGCCGACGAGCTGGCCGCCCGCTGCGACGCGCTGATCAGCATCGGCGGCGACNCGTGCACCTCGGTCGGGTGGGGTTCCTGGTCGAGGTGGAGCCGCCCGAGCTGCCCCGGGCGCTGGAGCGGCTGGTGGCGCACGACTTCACCGTCGAGTCGCGCGCCTGCCTGGCCTGCGACGTCTGCGGCGACGACGTGGTCGCGTTCAACGACATCGCCCTGGTCCGGCAGCCCGGGGCCGGCTTCGTCACCGCCACGCTCGCGGTGGACGGCCGACGCTACGGGTTCTACCGCTGCGACGCGCTGGTGGTGAGCACGCCGACCGGCTCGACCGCGTACAGCTACGCGGCCGGCGGACCGCTGGTCTCGCCGGCGACGGAGGCGCTGGTGGTGACGCCGTCCGCGCCGATGGCCGGGATCTCCCGGTCCGTGCTGCTCTCCCCGCACGAGAACGTCCACCTGGAGCTGCGCCCCGACTCGGCGCCGGTGGCGGTGGAGATGGACGGCCTGCTGATCCGCCAGGCGGCCACCGAGGGTTCGGTGCGCGTCCGGTACGTGCCCGACGCGGGCCGGGTGGTCCGCCTCGATCCGCGTCGCTACCAGGAGCGCAACCAGCTCAAGCTGAGCCTGCTGGACCTGCCGCTGCTGCCCGAGCAGCTCCGCGAGCTGCTGCCGGACGGCCTGCGGGAGCAGCTCAACCGCCGCGAGCTGCCCCCGTTCCGCTGACGCCGGCTCAGGCGGTGCCGAGCACGCCGTCGACCAGCGACTTGGCCTCCTCCTGGATCCGCGCGAGGTGCTCCGGCCCCTGGAACGACTCGGCGTAGATCTTGTAGACGTCCTCGGTGCCGGACGGTCGGGCGGCGAACCAGCCCGACTCCGTGGTCACCTTCAGTCCGCCGATCGCGGCGTCGTTGCCCGGCGCGGTGGTCAGGATGGCGGTGATGGGCTCGCCGGCCAGCTCGGTCGCGGTCACCTGCTCCGGGGAGAGCTTCGCCAGGACCGCCTTCTCCGCCCGGCCTGCCGGGGCGTCGATCCGGGCGTACGCGGGTGCGCCGAAGCGGTCGGCCAGCTCGGCCCAGTGCTCGCTGGGGGTGCGCCCGGTCACCGCGATGATCTCCGCGGCGAGCAGGCAGAGCAGGATGCCGTCCTTGTCGGTGGTCCAGGTGCTGCCGTCGCGGCGCAGGAACGACGCGCCGGCGCTCTCCTCGCCGCCGAAGCCGACCGAGCCGTCGAGCAGGCCGGGCACGAACCACTTGAAGCCGACCGGCACCTCCAGCAACGTCCGGCCCAGGTCGGCCGCGACCCGGTCGATCATCGAGGAGGAGACCAGCGTCTTGCCCACCGCCGCGGTCGGGCTCCACCGCTGGCGGGTACGGAACAGGTGGCCGATCGCCACCGCCAGGTAGTGGTTGGGGTTCATCAGCCCGCCGTCGGGCGTGACGATCCCGTGCCGGTCGGCGTCGGCGTCGTTGCCGGTGGAAACCTGGAAGCGGTCCCGCGCGGCGATCAGCGAGGCCATCGCGTTCGGCGACGAGCAGTCCATCCGGATCTTGCCGTCGCCGTCGAGCGTCATGAACCGCCAGGTCGGGTCCACCTCGGGGTTGATCACCGTGAGGTCGAGGCGGTGCCGCTCGGCGATCTCCCCCCAGTACGCCACGCTCGCCCCGCCCATCGGGTCGGCGCCGATGCGCACCCCGGCGTCCCGAATCGCGTCGATGTCCAGCGCGGCGGGCAGGTCGTCGACGTACCGGGCGAGGAAGTCGTACTCCCCGGTGGTGTCGGCGGCGCGGGCCCGCGCGTATGGGATGCGTTTCACCTCCTTGAGCCCGGCGGCGAGGATGGCGTTCGCGCGGTCCTGGATCCACTTCGTGACGTCGGTGTCGGCGGGGCCGCCGTTGGTGGGGTTGTACTTGAACCCGCCGTCGGACGGCGGGTTGTGCGACGGGGTGATCACGATGCCGTCGGCGAGCCCTGCGGTGCGGCCCCGGTTGTGGGTGAGGATGGCGTGCGACGCCGCCGGGGTGGGGGTGTAGCCGTCCCGGCTGTCCCGCAGCACCGTGACGTCGTTGGCGGCCAGCACCTCCAGCGCGCTGGCCTCGGCCGGCGCGGAGAGCGCGTGGGTGTCCCGGGCGAGGAACAGCGGGCCGGAGATGCCCTGCTCCCGCCGGTAGTCGCAGAGCGCCTGGGTGACGGCGAGGATGTGGTCCTCATTGAACGCGTTGCGCAGGCTCGACCCACGGTGCCCGGACGTGCCGAAGGAGACCTGCTGCGCCGGGTCGCTCGGGTCCGGGTGCTCGGCGTAGTAGGCGGTGACCAGTCGGGGCACGTCGACCAGGTCGGCGGGCTCGGCGGGCTGGCCGGCACGGGGGTGGGCCACTGCGGGATCCTCCTCGGGATGGGTGGGGTTGCTCAGGGCTCGACGCGCTGGCCCTTGCCGATGACGACGATGCCGTTGTCGGAAACGGTGTAACGCTGCCGGTCCTTCTCCAGGTCGACGCCGATCTCGACGCCCTCCGGGACGTAGACGTTCTTGTCCAGGATCGCGCGCCGGACGACCGCGTGCCGCCCGATCTCGACACCCTCCATCAGTACGGCGCCGTCGACGTGCGCCCAGGAGTGCACCTTGACCTTGGGCGAGACGATCGAGTTCTCCACCAGCGAGCCGGAGATCACCGCCCCGGGCGAGACCATCGAGCCGACCGCCCGGCCCACCCGCTCGCCCCACTGGTGGACGAACTTGGCCGGCGGGTACGGCGGCTGGTCGGTGTAGATCGGCCAGTCGAAGTTGTAGAGGTTGAACACCGGGTGCACGTTGATCAGATCCATGTGGGCGTCGTAGAACGAGTCGAGCGTCCCCACGTCGCGCCAGTAGCCACGGTCCCGGTCGGTGCTGCCCGGCACCTCGTTGTCCTTGAAGTCGTAGACGTTGGCCTCGCCGCGCTCGACCAGCATGGGGATGATGCTGCCGCCCATGTCGTGCTTGCTGCTCTTGTCCGCCGCGTCGCGCTCGACCGCCTCGCACAGCGCCTTCGTGGAGAACACGTAGTTGCCCATCGAGGCGTAGATTTGGTCCGGCGCGTCGGGCAGCCCCACCGCGTCGGTGGGCTTCTCGCGGAACGCGCGGATGCGCCGGCCGTCCTCGCCGACCTCGATCACCCCGAACTGGTCGGCCATGGCGAGCGGCTGGCGGATGCCGGCCACGGTCACCCCGGCGCCGGAGGCGATGTGGTCCTCCACCATCTGCCGCGGGTCCATCCGGTAGATGTGGTCGGCGCCGAAGACGATCACATGGTCGGGCTGCTCGTCGTTGATCAGGTTGAAGCTCTGGTAGATCGCGTCGGCCGAGCCGGCGAACCACCACGGGCCGCGGCGCTGCTGCGCCGGCACCGGCGTGACGTAGTTGCCGAGCAGCGTCGACATCCGCCACGTCTTGGTGATGTGGCGGTCCAGCGAATGGGACTTGTACTGGGTCAGCACGACGATCTTGAGGAAGCCGGCGTTCGCCAGGTTGGACAGGACGAAGTCGACCATGCGGTACATCCCACCGAAGGGAACGGCGGGCTTCGCCCGGTCGGTGGTCAGGGGCATCAGGCGCTTGCCCTCCCCGCCGGCCAGGACGATCGCGAGCACCTTGGCAGCCATGCTCAGACGCTAACCATCCGGCACCGACTTCACCACTCGGACGCCGCACTTGCGTAGCGGGTGGGACGCCGCCGTCTGCACTAGGGTGCGGGGCATGGCACCCTCACGCGTCGACCTGCTCACCCGCGAGTACCCGCCGGAGGTCTACGGCGGCGCCGGCGTGCACGTGGAATACCTCGCCCGCGAGCTGCGTCGCCTCACCGAGGTACGGGTGCACTGCTTCGGCGGGCCCCGGGACGAGCCGGGCGTCACCGCGTACGCCGAGCCGACCGGGCTGGCCGACGCGAACGCCGCGCTGCGCGTGATGGGCGTCGACCTGGAGATGGCCGCCGGCACCGCCGGCACCGAACTGGTACACAGCCACACCTGGTACGCCAACCTCGCCGGGCACACCGCGAAGCTGCTGCACGGCGTGCCGCACGTCGTCACCGCGCACAGCCTGGAGCCGCTGCGCCCGTGGAAGGCCGAGCAGCTCGGCGGCGGGTACGCGCTCTCCTCCTGGTGCGAGCGGACCGCGTTCGAGTCGGCCGACGCGATCATCGCGGTGAGCCAGGGAATGCGGCGCGACGTGCTCACCGCCTACCCGTCGGTCAACCCGGACCGGGTCCGGGTGGTCTACAACGGCATCGACACCACGCAGTACGCCCCGGACAAGGGCACCGACGTGCTCGACCGGCTCGGCATCGACCCGGCCCGCCCCAGCGTCGTCTACGTGGGGCGGATCACCCGGCAGAAGGGCCTGCCGTACCTGCTGCGGGCCGCCCGGGAGCTGCCCGCCGACACCCAGCTCGTGCTGCTGGCCGGCGCGCCGGACACCCCGGAGATCGCCGCCGAGGTGGAGGAGCTGGCCGCCGAGCTGCGGGCGAAGCGGTCCGGGGTGGTCTGGGTGGCGGCCATGCTGCCCAAGACCGAGGTGATCCAGGTGCTCAGCCACGCCACGATCTTCGTCTGCCCGTCCGTGTACGAGCCGATGGGCATCGTCAACCTGGAGGCGATGGCCTGCGAGACCGCCGTGGTGGCCACCGCCACCGGCGGCATCCCGGAGGTGGTCGCCGACGGCGAGACCGGGCTGCTGGTGCCGATCGAACAGGCCGGCGACGGGTCCGGCACGCCGCTGGACCCGGAGCGTTTCGTGGCCGACCTCGCCGACCGGATGAACGAGCTGCTGGCCGACCCGGCGCGGATCGCCGCGTTCGGCGCGGCGGGCCGACGGCGCGCGGTGGACCACTTCTCCTGGCACGCCATCGCCGACCAGACGCTCGCCCTCTACGACTCTGTGTAAGGAGGGGCCCCCGCTTAACGCTTTCGGTAGAGGCGGGGCCCCTTCTTAACAGTCGTTGACCGGCTGACCGTCCATCGCGTGTTCGTGCTGACGGTGGACGCGTCGGGGCCGGTACCCCGCCGACTACCGGGTGCGCGACGTGCGGGAGGCACCCGACCGCCCCGGCCGAGAGTTCGTGTTCGTCGCCCGGCGCCGGCCTAGGCGTGTCTGACAGAGGTTGAGCGTTCAGTTGCTCTCGGATGCCCAGTGGTCGTCGATCGAGGGGATGCTCCCGCAACCGACGGGACGCACGGGCCGGAAGGGAATGACCGGCGACATATAATCGCGGCGCGGGCAAAGCGCCAGGCCCAGATTCCGGCACCGGCGTGAGGGATGGGTCAGGATGTTCGGTTCAAAAAAGAAGCTCAACGATCTGATGGCGCAGCTCCGGCCCGACCTGAGTCGGGAATCGCTCGGCGTCGGGCCCGACTTCCCCGGGGTCGCCCCGAACCCGCTACTGAGCAGTGATGCGCGGAAGCGCAATGCCGAACTGCGTACGGGGGCGCTTGCGCTCGGCGTTCTCGTCGACTGGCGGGAGGTGAACAGCAACCCTCGCGTGGTCCTGATGTTCGACGTGGAGACCGCCGACGGCATCTCGTTCCGCGGCATCGCAGACGAAGACCTCACGATCACCGAGCTCACCCGACTCGCCCCAGGACAGACGTTGCCCGTGCGCTACCGGCCGGCCGTCATGGACCACTACGTCGCCCTTGCCCGGGACGCGGACCCCGCCCAGGTGCGGCAGCTCTCTGACGAGATCGCGAGCCGCAAGCGACCCTGACCCGAAGCCATTGGCCGGGTGCGGCTAGGGCGCGTCCGGCACAGGCTGAACGTTCTGGCTAAAGCTCTGGTAGGCCACGCTTGTCAGACACGCCCTACGCCCGGAGGGTGGCGGCGAGGCGGACCAGGCCGGGCGGCTCGACGTCGGCGATCTGGCGGAGGTTGGACACCCGTTCCAGCCGGCGCACGCCGCGTTCGACCTTGTCCACCCAGCTCTTCGACTTGCCCAGGCGGTCGGCGAACTGCTGCTGCGTCAGGTTGCGGCGCAGCCGCCACTGGGCGACCCGCCGGCCCACCGGCAGCTCGTTCACCGCCGGCCCGTCCCGCTCACCGGAGCAACCCCGCCACGAGCAAGCCGAGTACGAGCAACGCCACCGTCACGCCGTAGAGGTACTGCCGCCGGGGGAGCGCCGGGCGTTCGGGCCGGGGCGGATCGGGCAACACCCGGTCGCCGTCCGGGTGCGGAGGCCGGGCCCCGGGGACCGGGTGCGTCCCCGGCAGCGGCCCGACATATGGTCGCTCACGCATCCACGCCTCCTTGATGGTCTGCTGGACACTCATGGATCGGAAGGTTCCGTTGCTGACGAGAGCCGTCCCGACCCTCAACTTAGAAGGCATGGACTGCACAGCCAACAGAGCATGCACGGCGCGTCACTCGGAGTGCGAAGATCGGGTCGCTGACGAGAGGTGGCGCCATCATGCCGCAGGTACCGCTGTATGAGCAGATCATCGCCGACGTCACGGCCTCGATCCGTGCGGGCACCCTGCATCCCGGTGACAAGCTGCCGTCCATCGCCGAACTACGCGAGCAGTACCAGTCGAGCGCGTGGCCGGTCCGGTACGCCCTGCGGATCCTGGACGAGCGGGGCTGGATCATCACCCACCAGGGCAAGGGCTCGTTCGTGGCGGCGAAGCCACCCGCCTGACCCTGCCCGCCGCCTCAGTCGAACACCATGCGCGTGTCAGCTCCCCCGTGACACCCATCGTGTTCCACCCACCGCCGCCCGGTCGACTCAGTGGAACGCTATGGGTGCTTCAGCGCCCGTTTGACACCCATGGCGTTCCACCCACCGCCGCTACGTCGCTCCAGTGGAACGGCATGGGTGTGTGGGCGCCGGTTCGACACCCGGGGCACGGCGGTGAAAGCGGAGGGCGGGTGGGCGCGCGGCTGGGCGGCTACCGTCCGAGGTGACGGCAGCCGCCCAGGAAAGACGCGGGGGTGACGGTCTAGCAGGCGCGGACCCAGGAGGTGCTGACCCAGCCGTTGGTGGCGCCGTCGTCGTTCCACAACGAGACGTGGTAGCGGCCGTTGGCCTCCTGCGCCGCGAACATCAGGGTGTTGAAGCCGACCTGGTGCGGCCACTTCGTGGTGGACGAGGTGCTGTTCACGAACACGGACAGGGTGCTGGCGGTGGAGCACTTACGGTACTGGTAGTAGGCGGCCTGGGCGGCGCCGTCGGTCAGCACGGTCGTGCCGAGGCTGGTCAGTGCGGTCACCGCCGCGAGGGCGAGCACACGCTTTCCGGTCGTACGCAAGGGGTTCCTCCGGGTCGTCGTCGGGAGCGGCCGTCGCGGCCGCGCGGGTGGTGCGGCGGTCAGCAGGCGCGCACCCACGCGGTGCTGACCCAGCCGTTGGTGTCGCCGGAGGTGTCCCAGAGGGAGACGTGGTAGCGGCCGTTGGCTTCCTGCGCCGCGTACATGACGTTGTTGTGGCCGATCTGGTGCGGGTACTTCGTCGTGGACGAGGTGCTGTTGATGAAGAACGAGAGCGTGGCCGCGGTCGAGCACTTGCGGTACTGGTAGTAGCCGGCCTGCGCGGCCCCGCCGGGGACCACGAGGGCGGTCACGCCGGCGAGCGCGGTGCTCGCCACCAGGGCCACGGCGCGTGAGGTGAGCCGATGCATCCTGCCTCCGTAAAGTGATCGATCAATTACCGTCGCAGACCCTACGCACACCGTCACCACTTCGCAACGCGTAGCCGATGGTCGATGTGGAGCCGAGGGTGGGCTTGGCCGAGCGCGAGACGATCTCGGGCAGTAGGTTGAGCGGGTGACTGGACGGTTCCCGATCGAAGACGTCTCCCCCGTCGTCGCCTGCGGTCGCTACCCGGCCAAGGCGGTGGTCGGCGAGGTCGTACCGGTGTCGGCCCGGGCCTACCGCGAGGGCCACGACGCGCTCGGCTGCAACGTGGTGTGGGTGGGTCCGGACGGCGAGGCCCGCCCGTTCACCCGGATGCGCCCCGGCGAGCCGGGGCAGGACCGCTGGCACGCCACCATCCGACCGGACGCGGTCGGCGAGTGGCGCTTCACCGTGGAGGCGTTCCAGGACCCTTACCTGACCTGGCAGAACGCGGTGACGAAGAAGCTGGCCGTCGGTCAGGGCGCGGCGGAGCTGGCCAACGACCTGGCCGAGGGCGAGCGGGTGCTGACCGCCGCGCTCGACCTGGTGCCGAAGGCCGACCATGATCGGGTACGCGAGGCCGCGAGCGCGCTGGTCGACGACGAGCTGGACCTGCCCCGTCGGGTGAGCCCGGCGCTCGACCTGGCCGACCTGCTCTGGGAGCACCCGGTCCGTGAGCTGGTCACCACCGGCGACGAGCGCACGCTCTGGGTGGACCGGCCGCGGGCGCTCTTCTCCGCCTGGTACGAGTTCTTCCCCCGGTCCGAGGGCGCGATCCCGGCTACCGTCGACGCGCCGGCCCGGTCCGGCACGTTCGCCACCGCCGTCGACCGCCTGCCCGGGGTCGCCGCGATGGGCTTCGACGTGCTCTACCTGCCGCCGATCCACCCGATCGGCCGGGTCAACCGCAAGGGCCGCAACAACGCGCTCACCGCCGGGCCGGACGACGTCGGCTCGCCGTGGGCGATCGGCGCGGCCGAGGGCGGCCACGACGCCATCCACCCCGACCTGGGTGAGGTGGACGACTTCCGCGACTTCGTCGCCGCCGCCGCCGAGCAGGGCCTGGAGGTGGCGATGGACCTGGCGTTGCAGTGCGCGCCGGACCACCCCTGGGTCACCGCGCACCCGGAGTGGTTCACCACCCGGGCCGACGGCAGCATCGCGTACGCGGAGAACCCGCCGAAGAAGTACCAGGACATCTACCCGCTGAACTTCGACATCGACCCCGAGGGCATCCGGGCCGAGATCCTGCGGGTGGTGCGGTACTGGATCGACAAGGGCGTGAAGATCTTCCGGGTCGACAACCCGCACACCAAGCCGTTCGACTTTTGGCACTGGCTGATCGCCGAGGTCAAGCGCGTCGACCCGGACGTGCTCTTCCTGGCCGAGGCGTTCACCCGCCCGGCGATCATGCACGGGCTCGGCAAGATCGGCTTCACCCAGTCGTACACCTATTTCACCTGGCGCACGACGGCGGCCGAGATGCGGGAGTACTGCGAGGAGCTGGTCGCCTCCGCCGACTGGATGCGGCCGAACTTCTGGCCCAACACGCCGGACATCCTGCACGCGTCGTTGCAGCACGGTGGGCCGCCGATGTTCAAGATCCGGGCGGTGCTGGCCGCGCTGCTCTCCCCCTCCTGGGGCATGTACGCGGGCTTCGAGCTGTTCGAGCACGTCGCCCGCCCTGGCGCGGAGGAATACCTGGACAACGAGAAGTACGAGCTGCGCCCCCGCGACTGGGACGCCGCGCTGGCGCGCGGGCGGTCGCTGGCACCGTTCATCACCACGCTCAACCAGGTCCGCCGCGACAACCCGGCCCTGCACCAGCTCCGCAACCTGCGCTTCCACGACATCGACAACCCGGCGCTGCTGTGCTGGTCGAAGCACGACCCGGACACCGGCAACACGGTGATCGTGGTCTGCTCGTTCGACTCCCGCACCGTGCAGTGGGGCAACACCACGCTCGACATGCCGGCGCTCGGCCTGGACTGGCACGACCGGTTCACCGTGCGCGACGAGCTGACCGGAGCGGAGTACGACTGGGGGCAGCGCAACGCGGTGCGCCTCGACCCGTACCTGCAACCGGCGCATGTGCTCACCGTGCGCCGCCCGACCCCGCCGGCCACACCCGAGCCGGCGCACCCGGCCGCACCCGACCTCACCGTCGAAGACGACGTACCCGCCGAACTCTCCGGCGGCACCGCACCGACCGCACCGGCCGAGAAGGACGACGCACGATGGACCAGTTGATCGCCGGTGAGGCGTACGACCCGCACTCCCAGCTCGGGGCGCACCCGGCCGACGGGAGCACCACGATCCGGACACTGCGCCGGGGCGCCGGTGAGGTGACGCTGCTCGCCGGCGGCGAACGGCACCCGATGAAGCGCGTGCACGACGTCGGCGTCTTCGAGACGGTGCTCCCCGGTGAGGTGCTCGACTACCGGGTGGAGGTCGACGGCACGACGCACGACGACCCGTACCGCTACCCGCCCACGCTTGGCGAGCTGGACCTGCACCTGATCGGCGAGGGGCGGCACGAGCGGCTCTGGGCGGCGCTCGGCGCCCGGGTCTTCGACGAGGGTGTCGCGTTCGCGGTGTGGGCGCCCAACGCCCGGGGCGTTCGGGTGGTCGGCGACGTCACCGGCTGGGGGCCGGACGACGGCTGGCCGATGCGCTCGCTCGGGTCCAGCGGCGTGTGGGAGATCTTCGTGCCCGGCGTGCCGGTCGGCAGCCGCTACAAGTACCGCATCCTCGGCGCGGACGGGCGCTGGCGGGACAAGGCCGACCCGATGGCCGCCCGCGCCGAGGTGCCGCCGGCCACCGCGTCGGTGGTGCACCTTTCCCGGTACGCGTGGGGCGACGCGGACTGGCTGGCCCGGCGGGCGGCGCGGCAGCCGCACCAGGAGCCGATGAGCGTGTACGAGGTGCACCTGGGCTCCTGGCGGCCCGGCCTCGGCTACCGGGAGCTGGCCGAGCAGTTGACCGCGTACGTCACCGAGATGGGCTTCACCCACGTCGAGTTCCTGCCGGTGATGGAGCATCCGTTCGGCGGCTCGTGGGGCTACCAGGTCACCGGCTACTACGCGCCCACCGCCCGCTTCGGCGACCCGGACGACTTCCGCCACCTGGTCGACACGCTGCACGCCGCCGGCATCGGCGTGATCCTCGACTGGGTGCCGGCGCACTTCCCGAAGGACGAGTGGGCCCTCGCGCGCTTCGACGGCACCCCGCTCTACGAGCACCCCGACCCGCGTCGCGGCGAGCACCCCGACTGGGGCACGTACGTCTTCGATTTCGGCCGCAACGAGGTGCGCAACTTCCTGGTCGCCAACGCGCTCTACTGGATCGACGAGTTCCACGTCGACGGGCTGCGGGTCGACGCGGTCGCCTCGATGCTCTACCTCGACTACTCCCGCCCGGAGGGGCAGTGGGCCCCGAACGTGCACGGCGGCCGGGAGAACCTGGAGGCGATCACGTTCCTCCAGGAGGTCAACGCCACCGTCTACCGGCACCACCCGGGCGTGCTGATGGTCGCCGAGGAGTCGACCGCCTGGCCGGGCGTGACCCGGCCGACCTCCGACGGCGGGCTCGGGTTCGGCTTCAAGTGGAACATGGGCTGGATGCACGACACCCTGCTCTACACCTCGAAGGACCCGATCTACCGGCAGCACCACCACCATCAGCTCACGTTCTCGCTGGCGTACGCGTGGAGCGAGAACTACGTGCTGCCGATCAGCCACGACGAGGTGGTGCACGGCAAGGGGTCACTGACCGGCAAGATGCCCGGCGACACCTGGCAGCGGCTGGCGAACGTGCGGGCGCTGCTGGCGTACATGTGGGCGCACCCCGGCAAGCAGTTGCTCTTCATGGGCTGTGAGCTCGCCGACGACCGGGAGTGGAGCGAGGAACGCGGCCTGGACTGGTACCTGACCCACGACCCGGCGCGGGCCGGCGTGCAACGGCTGGTCGCCGACCTGAACCGCGTCTACCGGGACACGCCGGCGCTCTGGGCGCAGGACACCGACCCGGCCGGCTTCCGCTGGCTCGCCGGGGACGATGTCGCCAACAACGCGGTCTCGTTCGTCCGGATCGCCCCGGACGGGCAGACGCTGGTCTGCGTGGCGAACTTCTCCGCGACGCCGCTGGCGCACTACCGGATCGGCCTGCCGGCGGGCGGGACGTGGACGGAGGCGTTGAACACCGACGCCCACCACTACGGCGGCTCGGGGGTGGGCAACCTCGGCGAGGTGCACGCCGAGAACGTGCCCTGGCACGGCCTGCCCGCGTCGGTGGAGTTGCAGGTCCCCCCGCTGGGCGTGCTCTGGCTCCGCCAGCGCTGACCGCGGCCGGCGGCGGTCAGACCAGGTCGGCTTCGCGCAGCAGCTTCCAGAGGCCCGCGCCGTCCGGGGCGCTGAGCCACTTCTGGCCCNGCCCCGCCGGTGCGGGCAGGCTGCCGGCGAGCACCGACTGCGTCGGTGACAGCCGTCGGATCGCCACCCCGGCCACGTTGTCCGGGTGGGCGGCGGCGAACTCCCGGTAGATCTCCGGGTCGTGCTGCCCGTCGTCGCCGATGAGCAGCCAGCGCACCTCGGGGAACTCCTGGGACAGCCGGGCCAGGGTGGCCCGCTTGTGCTCGCGGCCGCTGCGGAACCAGCGGTCGGCCGTCGGCCCCCAGTCGGTGAGCAGCAGCGGCCCGGCCGGGTAGAGGTGCCGGGAGAGGAACCGGGTCAGCGTCGGCGCGACGTTCCAGGCGCCGGTGGAGAGGTAGAAGACCGGCGCGCCCGGGTGGGCGGTGGCGAGGCGCTCGTAGAGCACCGCCATGCCGGGCACGGCGTTGCGGGCGTGCTCGTCGAGGACGAACGTGTTCCACGCGGCGAGCATCGGCCGGGGCAGCGCGGTCACCATGACCGTGTCGTCGATGTCGGAGAGGATGCCGAACCGGACGGTCGGGTCGAGGATGCGGACCAGCGCCTCCACCGGTTCGGCGTCGGCCACGGCGAGGCGTACGCAGCCCCAGCCGGGGGTGAAGTCGCCCTCGACGACCGTGTCGACGAAACCGCTGCGGTCGGCGGTGACCTCGTGGCGCACACCGTTGACCTCGATGGTCACCCGGGCGTGCTTGGCCGGCAGGGTGGCGAAGCTGCGCCAGCCGCGTACCTTGTCCAGCCGGCCCCGGCGGCGGGTGTCGGGGCGGCCGAGCAGCACCCGGNCTGCCAGCCGGTGCGCCGCAGCCGACGCTCCACCAGGCCGTGCAGCGCATCCTCGATGCGCGCGGCACGGTGCAGTTGCGGCACGGCCAGCTGGTCCGGTGGTGTGGGTGGCACGGCTGCAACACTGCCACAACCTGCGGGGCCCGGCCACGCGAGTGATCCATACCGATCCGGCCCGGAACCCGACGGTGGGCGTGTCNCCCGGACGCGCCGGCGCTGGTGGCGCTGCTGCTCGGCGCGGCCGGGGTCGGCTACCGGCTGGTGCTGACGCTGCTCACGGTGCCCGCCTCGAACAGCGACGAGGCGACGTTCGGGCTGGCCGCGCTGCACATCGCCGGCGGCCACGAGCGGCCGGTCTTCCTCTACGGCCAGCGCTACATGGGGATCCTGGAGTCCTACCTCGCCGCGCCGCTGGTGGGCTGGGCGGGGCCGAGCTGGCCGCTGCTGCGGCTGCCGCTGGTCGCGCTCTACGCGGTCTTCCTGTGGCTGGCGTATCGGACGACCCGCCGGCTCCTCTCCCCCTGGCTGGCCGTGGCCGTGGTGGGCCTGCTGGCGCTCGGCTCGGAGCGGGTGGTGCGCGACCAGCTCACCGTGGTCGGCGGCCGACCCGAGGTCAAGCCCGCGGTGCTGGCGATGCTGCTGATCGCGGTCGCCCTGGGCGAGCGGCGGGTCCGGCACCGCGGGCTCGCCGCCGGCGTGTTCGGGCTGCTCGCCGGGGTGGCCCTCTGGTCGGACTGGCTGATCACGCCGTACCTGCTGGTGGCCGGCGCGGTGCTGGTGCTGGCCGCGCCCCGGGACCTCATCCGCTGGCCGGGGGTGCTGCTGGTCGCCGGTTTCGCGATCGGGATCGCCCCGGTGGTGAAGGACAACCTGGTCGCGCCGCCCGGGCAGGACTCGCTGTCGGTGTTCCGGCGGATCAGCACCACCGCCGGGGTGGCCCCGTCGGTGGGCGAGCGGCTGCACGGCGGGCTGCTGGAGGGGGTGCCGCTGGCCGCCGGGCTGTGCCCGATGGGCGGCTGCGCCCACTGGGCGCAGTGGTTCGGCGTGCTCTACCCGGTGCTGCTGGCAGCCGCCGCCGGGCTCGGGCTGGTCGCGTACCGCCGGGCCGCCGACCGGGCCGCGCGGGTCCGGGCCGCGGCGATCCTCGCGCTGGTCGCCGGCGCGGCGCTGACCCTGCTGGCGTACGTGCGCAGCCCGCTCGCCGCGACCGATCCGCTGGGCAACGCCCGCTACCTGTCGGTGTTGCAGATCTCGCTGCCGGCGGTGCTCTGGCCGCTCTGGCTGGCCGCCGCGCACGCGCTGCGTGGCACCGCCGGTCGGGTGGCCCGGCTGGGCGGCGTCACGGCCGCCGTGGTGCTGGCCGGGCTGACCGCCGCCACGCTGGCCGGCACCGTGGCGTTCCTGGCCGGCGTGCCGGGGGTGCGGGCCGAGGAGCGGTCGGCCCGGCGGCTCGCCGACGCGGTGCTGCGGGCCGGCCTGCACGAGGTGTACGGGGACTACTGGACCTGCAACCGGTTGATCTTCAACACCGGCGAGGCGGTGGCGTGCGGCGTGCTGGACGCCAACCTCACGCCGGGGCAGAACCGCTATCCGGCGTACTGGCGGCGGGTGGGCCGGGCGGTCCGGCCCGGGTACGTGGTGGCCGTCGGCTCCCCCGCCGAGCGCGGGCTGCGCCGGATGCTGGGCGCGCGGGCCGACGCGGCGGTGGTGGCCGAGGTCGGCGGCGCTCGCGTGTACCACCCGGAGCACGCCGTGCGGCCGTGGCGCTGAGCCCGGCCCGTACGCTGTGCCGGTGCTCATCCTGCTCCCCCCGTCCGAGGGAAAGACCGAGGCCGGCACCGGTCGGCGGCTGGACCTGTCCCGGCTGTCCCGGACCGAGCTGACCCCGGCCCGCGAGGCGGTGCTGACCGCGCTGGTCGACCTCTGCGCCAGCCCGGACGAGACGGCGGCCCGGGACGCGCTGGGCCTCAGCGAGGGACAGCGCGGCGAACTGCGGCGCAACGCCCGGCTGCGGGCCGCCGCCACCGCCCCGGCCGGGCGGCTCTACACCGGGGTGCTCTACGAGGCGCTCGACCTGGCCACGCTCCCCCCGGCGGCGCAGCGGGCGGCCCGCCGGTCGGTGCTGATCAGCTCCGGCCTGTGGGGCGCGGTACGCCTCACCGACCGGGTCCCGCCGTACCGCTGCCCGATCGGGGCGCGGCTGCCGGGGGTCGGTGCGCTGTCGACGTACTGGCGCAGCGTACTGGGGCCGGTGCTGACGGCGGCGGCGGGCAACGGGCCGGTGCTGGACCTGCGCTCCGGCGCGTACGCGGCCACCTGGGCGCCGCGCGGCGCGGTCGCCGAGCGGACGGTGACCGTCCGGGTGCTGCACGAGCGGCTGGTCGACGGTGTGCCGACCCGGTCGGTGGTGAGCCACTTCAACAAGGCGACCAAGGGCCGGCTGGTCCGGGACCTGCTCCTCGCCGACGCCCGGCCGCGCACCGCGGACGCGCTGGTGGGGGCGCTGCGCGAGCTGGCGTACACAGTGGAGGAAGGTCCGCGGGCGGCCGGCCGGCCCCGGCAGCTCGACCTGGTCGTCACCGAACTCTGACCGTGGGTTCGCGCAAATTTTGCTCAAGGCTCGGGCGCAACGGTTCCCCGGCCCGCCGGTGCGGGCCACGGTAGAGGGACCCCTCGCCGACCAAGGAGCCGTGCCGATGCTCTCCGAGCCCACCACACTGCTCGACCGGCCCCGCCCGTCGTCGCCGCCCCCGCCGCTGGACTGGCTGACCCTCAGCGACGCCTTCGAGGTGGCCTGCCTGGTGCGCTGCACGCCGCCCCCGGCCGCCGACGTCCGGCGGCTCGACGTCGGGCCGTACCGGGACGGGGTGGCCGAGTTCAACCGGGAGGAGGCGGCGCGCCGGATGCGGCACCTGCTGCGCCGGCTGGACGTGCCGGTCGAGCACGAGCTGACCACGGGCGGCCTGCGCCGCCGCTACGAGCTGCACCGGCTCTCGGTGCCCCGGGAACACCGGCCGGCGTACGCGAACCTGCTGGCGGCCGGCTGGCGGCAGGGCCGCCGCGAGCTGCTCGGTGGGCCGTTCACCGGCGCCTCGACGGCCCGCCGGGTCTGGCGTCCCCGGCTGGCGGCCGCGGCCTGGCGGGCGGCGCTGCTCGCCGGCGGCCGGCACGTACGCCGGCACTGTCTCGGCATCCGGCTGGCCGACCGTGACCTGGCGGCGGTGCTGGTGCGCGGCGCGGCGCTGCTGGAGGTCCCGGCGGCGCTGCGGCCCGGCTCCGGCTGCTTCCTGGTGAGCGTCTCCAACGGCGAGCACCGGGCCCGGATCATCGAGAGCGCCGAACTGGGCTGACCGGACGGGCGGGCCCGGCGGACCCTACGGGCGGGCTTGTCCGGGCGGGGTTGCGCGGCGGCCGGTGCACGGCGCAGAGTGCAGCGCGTGAGCCGACACTGGTCTGCGCGCGCCCGGCGCCGGACCGCGACCCCGCTGGTGGTGTTGCTGCTGCTCGCCGCCGGCCTGGCCGGTTGCCGGGACGAACCCGCCGAGCCGATGCGGATCCGGATCGCCACCGGCAGCCCCACCGCCGTCTACCACGCCTTCGGCAAGTCGCTGGCCGCGTTGCTCAACCGGGAGCTGCCCGAGGTGCGGGCCGACGTGATGGTCACCGCCGCGTCCGCGCAGAACGTCCGGCTGGTCGCCGCGCACGACGCGGACCTGGGCTTCACCCAGGCCGACGTGCTGCCGCCGCGCGAGCCGGAGCACCCGGCCGTGCTCGCCGTGGCCCGGGTCTACGACGACCTGCTGCACCTGGTCACCACCGCCGGCGGCCCGGTCCGCACGCTCGCCGACCTGCGCGGCCGGCGGGTCTCGGTGGGCGCCGACGGTTCGGGCACCGAGGTCACCGTCACCCGGCTGCTCGCCGTGGCCCAGCTCGGCGGCGACCGGGTACGCCAGCAACACCTGGGGCTGGACGACTCGGTGGCCGCCCTGCACGAGGGCCGGATCGACGCGTTCTTCTTCTCCGGCGGGTTGCCGGTGCGCGGCGTCGCCGAGCTGGCCCAGCGGACCTCGCTGCGGATGGTCGACCTGGGCGAGTGGACCGAGCCGCTGCGGCGCGCGTACGGGCAGGTCTACGTGACCCGGGACATTCCCCGCTCGGTCTACCGGGCGGACCCGGTCAGCACGGTGGCGAACCCGAACTACCTGATCGTCCGCGCCGACCTGCCCACCCCGCTGGTGCGCGAGCTGACCCGGCTGCTGATGGAGAGCCGGGAGGAGCTGGCCGCGGCGCACCCGGCGGCCGGTCGGATGAGCCCCCGGTCGGCGATCGTGACCGCCCCGCTGCCGCTGCATCCCGGCGCGGCGCAGTGGTACCGCGACGCCAAGCCCTGACCCGGGTCAGCGGCCGACCGGCTCACCGGCGCGTGCCGGCACGGCCGGATCGTCGTCACGCCCCGGGCCGTCGTCGCCCGGGGCGTCGTCGTCCGGTTCGCCCGACGCCGGGAACCACAGCTCGGCGACCAGCCCCCGGGGCTCGTTGTGGCGCATGGTGAGCCGGCCGTGCGACGCGTCGACCAGCACCGCCACGATGGTCAGCCCCAACCCGGCGCCGTCCACGTTCTGCGCGTCCGGCGCCCGCCAGAACCGCTCGGTGGCCTGGTCGAGCTGGCTGGTGGTCATACCCGGGCCGGTGTCCCGCACGGTCAGCGTCGTCCCGCCGTCGACCGGGCGTACCGTGACCGTCACCTCTCCCCCGGCGCCGCTGAACTTGACCGCGTTGTCGATCAGGGCGTCGAGCGCCTGGTCGATCGCGGTCGGGACGGTCCGGGCGTACACCGGGGCGTCGGCCGCGTCGAGCCGGAGGGTGACCGCCCGGTGCCGGGCCAGCGGCAGCCAGGCCGCGACCCGGGACGCGGCCGTCGCGGTGGCGTCCACGGTGACCCGCTGGTTCTCCTCCCGCTCGGCCCGGGCCAGGGTGAGCAGCGCGTCGAGCACGGTGGCCAGCCGGTCGGTCTCCTCCAGCGCCAACCGGTGCTCGGCCCGACCGTCCGGGTCGGTGAGGCTCGGGCCCAGCTCCTCCACCCGCAGCCGCAGCGCGGTCAGCGGGTTGCGGAGCTGGTGGCTGGCGTGCGCGACGAAGGCCCGCTGGCGGTCCATCACGTCGGAGACCGCGTCGACCATGTCGTTGAAGCTGGTCGCCAGCCGGCGCAGCTCCGGCGGGCCGAGCCGGGGCCGGACCCGGGCCGTGCGGCGTCCCTCCGCGATCTCGTGGGTCGCCGCGTCCAGCTCGGTGACCGGGCGCAGCACCCAACCGGCCAACCCGAACGCGGTGGAGACACAGGCCAGCACCGCGAGCAGGCCGATGCCGGCCAGCATCAGCCACCACACCGTGACGGTCCGGCGTACCGGCCCCGCCGGGGTGGTGGTGACCACGGCGCCGAGCACCTCGCCGCCGTCGTTGATCGGGACCGCGGTCACCAGCGACCCGTCCGCCCACGGCCAGACCGACTCCGGGCCGCTGAACTGCTGCCCGGCCAGCGCGGTGTCCACCGCCAGGCCGGTGCCCGCGCCCGGCTCCCACCGGGACGAGGCAGCCACGGTACGCCGGTCCCGGTCCAGCACGGCCGCGCCGATGCCGTAGAGGTCGTCGTAGGCGGCCAGCTCACCGCCGAGCGGGCCGGGGCTGCCGCCGCGCAGCGCCGGACCGGCCAGCGAGGCGAACCGGGTGGCGTCGGCGAGCCGGTCGGCGCGGACCCGGTCGGTCTCCCGGGAGGCCAGCGTGACCGCCAGCGGGGTCTCCAACGCGATCAGCACCAGCACCATCAGCAGCAGGTAGCTGATCACCAGCCGACGGCGCACCGGGGCCTCCTCACGCGTCGCGGAGCCGGTAGCCGACCCCGCGCACGGTCTCCACCAGGGTCGGGTCGCCGAGCTTGCCGCGCAGCGACCCGACGTGCACCTCCACGGTGTGCCGGTCGGCGAAGGTGGTGCCCCACACGTCGAGCAGGATCCGGTCGCGCGGCACGGCGACGCCGGGCTGGCGGGCCAGGGAGAGCAGGATGTCGAACTCCTTGCGGGTCAGGGCCACCGACCGGCCAGCCACGCTGACCGTCCGGCCGCCCACGTCGATGCGGACCACACCGGCCTCGATCAGGTGGCGTTCCGGCACGGTGTGCGCGGCCCGGCGCAGCACCGCCTCGATCCGGGCCTGGAGTTCCACCATCGAGAACGGCTTGACCACGTAGTCGTCGGCGCCCAGCCGCAGGCCCAGCACCCGGTCCCGTTCCTCGCCCCGGGCGGTCACCGCGATGATGCCGAGCTGGCTGCTGCGCCGGCGCAGCTCCCGGCACAGGTCGGTGCCGTCGCCGTCGGGCAGGGTGAGGTCGAGCAGCACCAGGTCGCAGGGGGCGGCGGAGAGCGCGGCGGCGACGGTGGCGGCGTGCTCCACCTGGTAGCCACGGCGGGTCAACGCCGACGACAACGCCGCGGCGACCCGACGGTCGTCCTCGACCAGGAGGATCCGCACCCGTGCCTCCGTCCGTTCGAGGTGTTGCCCTGGGAATGGTGGCAGAAGCGCCGCCGGGACGCGAGGCCGGCCACCGACGGATCGTTATGCTGCGTCGAGCCCGTTCGACGGCGCGACGCGCCCTGCCACGATGCGAGTAGAGATGACTGACAGCAACGACCGGTCCGCCTCCGTCTTCGTCCACCCGACGGCCGACGTCGAGGACGGCGCCCGGGTCGGCGACGGCACGAAGGTCTGGCACCTGGCCCACATCCGGTCGAGCGCCCAGGTCGGCGCCGGCTGCGTGATCGGCCGCAACGTGTACGTCGACGCGAGCGTCACGGTCGGCGACCGGGTGAAGATTCAGAACAACGTCTCGGTCTACCAGGGCGTGACCATCGAGGACGAGGTCTTCGTCGGCCCGTGCGCGGTGTTCACCAACGACTTCCGGCCGCGCGCGCAGAATCCGGACTGGACGATCACCCCGACGCTGGTCCGTCGGGGCGCGTCGATCGGCGCCAACGCCACGCTGGTCTGCGGCATCGAGGTCGGCGAGTACGCGATGATCGCCGCCGGTTCCGTGGTGACCCGGGACGTCAAGCCCTACCAGCTCGTGGCCGGGAACCCGGCCCGGCCCAAGGGCTGGGTCGACGAGAAGGGCGAGGTCGTCTCGCGGGACGTGGACAACCCGCCNGGGGCGGCGAGGAGGACCGGTCGCCGCCCCCGCGCGTTCGTGCGCCCGCCTCAGCCGCAGAGCCGGCCGATCTCGTCGCGGAACCGGTCCATCGGGTTGGACCCGGCCGGACCGAGCAGGTATTCCTTCAACTCCCGCCGCGCCTGGACCATCGGGTCGTCGCCGGCCCGGGTCACGTCGAGGATCTTCGGCAGCTCGCCGCAGTCCACCGACAGCAGGTACGCCGCCCGGGCGGTGGGGAACTGCCGGCGGAACTCGTCCTCGGAGAGGCCCGCCGGGTTGGCCACCACGTACGGCCGCTCGCTCTGCACGAAGTCGGAGACCACGCTGGACACGTCGCTGACCAGCAGGTCGGTGACGTTGAAGCAGTCGAACAACGCCGGCGTACGGCCGGTGACGACCAGGTGCGCGGCGCCGTCAAGCGAGGTGGGGTCGGTCTCGCCGCCGGCGGCCCGGATCCGGGCGACGATCCGCTCGTGGGCCGCCCGCGCCTTCGGCGAGCGGGTACCGGTCAGCGGGTGCGGCTTGTAGACCACCCGCAGGTTCCCGGCGGCCAGCAGCCCGGACACGATCCGCTCCCCCATCGACACCAGCGAGGTGTGGTACGGGTCGTCGTCCAGCCAGCCCTCCCAGGTGGGGGCGTAGAGCACGGTGAACCGGTGGTCGGCGGCGCCGGAGCCGAACGTGTGCACGCCGGCGAGCTGGGGGCGGCCCACCTCCACGATGTCCCGGTCCAGGACGCCGACGTCGGCGCGGGCGTAGCGCTCCCGACCGGCCGGGCCGGCCACCCACACCTCGTCGTACACCTTGCTGTACGGGTTGACGCTGGCCTGCTTGTCGCTGTCGCCGTGGCCGACGAAGACGTGTTTGACGCCCGGCTCGCGCAGCAGGTGGATGTTCGCGCCGACGTTCGCCGCGTACAGCGCGACCCGCAGCGAGCCGAGGTCGAGGTTCATGAAGTCCACCCCGGCGGGCACGCAGACCACCGGCAGCCGGGTGTCGGCGAGCTGCTCGAACGCGTCCGCGGCGCGCAGCAGCACCACCGCGCGGCGGCCGGTCGCCTCCACCGGCGCGAGCCACATGTTGGCCTGGTAGACGTCCTTGGCCGGGCCGGCGAAGTAGAGCGCCACCTCGGGCCGTTCCCGGGCCAGCCAGTCGTGCACGGCGGGCAGCACGCCCGGGGCCGCGCCCCGGCCCCGCAGCACGGTCAGCGCCAGCACCGCCGCGACGACCAGGCCGGCGACGAGCGTGACCAGCCCGGTCACCACCACCGGGGCGACCCGGTCCATCGCGGCGGCCACCACGGCCGCCGGGACCAGCAGGACGTTCAGCAGCGGCAGCCGCAGCCCGGCCAGCCCGCGCGCCCAGGCCGGCGGGACCGGGACCCGGCGCAGCGCGCCGAGGTCGATGTTGCGGGTGTACGCCGGTGGGTCGACCCGACCGTCGATCGCCTTGGTCACCGCGGTGGTGGCGACGGCCACGGTCCAGAGCGCGGCGGGCAGCAGCAGCACCGCGATCGTGCCGGCCACGCCGGGACGGACGGTGGTGACCACCAGCAGGACCACCGACAGGTCCCGGACCAGCCGCCGGAAGGTGGCGCCGATGCCGGCCTTGTCGAGCAGCTCGGCGGTTCCGGCGTACCGGGTGGCCAGACCCAGATCACCGGCGAGGGCGACCACTGCGGCCACCGCGTACGGGACCACCAGGCCGAGCGCCCCGGAGAGGATCATGACGCCGTACCCGAGGAGCGTCGCGCCGACCGCGGCGAGACCCTGCTGGCTGCGTACTCTGCTGAACAACGACACGCTCCCTGTCTGCCCGCCGCTGTCGGCGCGGGCCCGATACCGGACGGCTGCGACCCTAAACGGGTCAAGTGACGCAAGTATTACCGGGGTGTCCAATGGGTGAACAACGGACCACACCTGTCGCCCGCGCGCACAACCACGGTGGGCCCCGGCCGAGACGGCCGGGGCCCACCGCGCACTCGTGACGTCAGCCGCCGATGACGACCCGGCGCACGCCGGCCCAGCGGGCCGCGTCGGTGACCCGACGGCCGTCCACCAGCACCGTCACACCCGGCAGGTCGGCCGGGGCGAGGGTGCGGTACTCCGCGTGGTCGGCCTGGATCACCGCGGCGCCGACCGGCTCGCCGTCGTAGCCGGGCAGGCCGTGCGCGGCCAGCTCCTCGTTGGTGTACATCGGGTCGGAGACGTAGGGGGTCGCACCCCGGCGGCGCAGTGCCTCCACGGTCGGGAAGACGCCGGAGAACGCGGTCTCCTTGACCCCGCCCCGGTAGGCGGCGCCCAGCACCAGCACGCCCACCCCGGTCAGGTCGCCGTACGCGGCGGCGAGTAGGTCCACCGCGTACTCCGGCATGGCGGCGTTGGCCTCGCGCGCCGAGCGGACCACGGTGGCGGCCGGGTCGTTCCACAGGTACATCCGCGGGTAGATCGGGATGCAGTGGCCGCCGACCGCGATGCCCGGCGAGTGGATGTGGCTGTACGGCTGGGTGTTGCAGGCCGCGATGACCTTCGTGACGTCGACGCCGACGGTGTCGGCGAAGCGGGCGAACTGGTTCGCCAGGCCGATGTTCACGTCCCGGTAGGTCGTCTCGGCGAGCTTTGCCAGCTCGGACGCCTCGGCCGAGCCGAGGTCCCACACGCCGTTGGGCTCGTCCAGGTCGGGGCGGGCGTCGAAGTCGAGCACCGACTCGTAGAACCGCACGCCGTGCGCGGCGGACGCCTCGTCGATGCCGCCGACCAGCTTCGGGTAGCGGCGCAGGTCGGCGAAGACCCGGCCGGTGAGCACCCGCTCCGGGCTGAACACCAGATGGAAGTCCTTGCCGGCGCTCAGGCCGGAGCCCTCTTCCAGCATCGGCGCCCAGCGGTTGCGGGTGGTGCCGACCGGCAGGGTGGTCTCGTAGCTGACCAGCGTGCCCGGCTTCAGGCCACGGGCGATGGCCCGGGTGGCGTCGTCCATCCAGCCGAAGTCCGGCACGCCCTCGGCGTCCACGAACAGCGGCACGACCACCACGACGGCCTCCGACTCGGCGACCGCGGCGGCGGTGTCGGTGGTGGCCGACAGCAGCCCGGCGGCCACCGCCTCCTTCAGCTTGACGTCCAGGTCGGCCTCGCCCGGGAAGGGCACGGCACCGTCGTTGACCAGCTGGACGACCCGCTCGGAGACGTCGGCACCGAGCACCCGGTGCCCCTTCGAGGCGAACTGCACGGCGAGCGGCAGGCCGATCTTTCCGAGCGCGACGACGCAGATGTTCATGAACTACTTTCCTCCAGAAGGCCAGATGCGGCGCAGGCGGGCAAGGAACCGACCGGGTGTCACCGGCGTGATCGCGACGATCACCTGGCCCTTGTGGTTCGTGGTGGGTGTGACGAGATGCACCCGGGCCCCGCGCCGGGCCAGCAGCCGGGGCGCGGCGACGTGGCGTTCGGTGCGCAGCGGCGCGGTGCCCGCCCCGCCCAGGGCGGACACCTCGGCGCGTACGGTCCGTCGTTCCCCGTTCGCCGCGACGACCGCCAGCAGCCGGTCCACCGCGAAGTCCGTCCGTACGACGGTACCGGGGCCGTCGGGTGTCACGGCCGTGACACCGGTCAGATCACCCACGCTGACCCGCAGCGCCTCGGCGCTCAGCTCGGCCAGCTCGGCCCAGCGGCTGCGCGCGGTGACCACCAGGGCGCGGGCGCCCGCCGCGTCCCGCCCCCAGGCCAGCCCGGTCGCGGTCAGCCTGGCCAGCAGGGCGGCGGCCCGGTCGGTGACGTCGTACCACTCGTCCGGGTAGCCGAACGCGGGGTCGCGGAACCCGACATGGTGGGCGTACCAGCGGCCGTCGGCGACGGTGACCTCGGGCAGCGTCTTCTCCGACTGCTGCCCGATCAACTCGCGCAGCGACTCCGGCCCGCCGTCGCGCGCCACCGCCAGCCGCAGCCGCTCCGCCGACGCCATCCGGGCGAGCACGCCCTCGGTCAGGTACGCCTCGGCCAGCTTGCGGATCCGGTCGTGCACCTGCTGCTGCACGTCCGGGGCGAGGGCGAGGAACTCCTCCCGGAGCAGCTTCGCCACCTCCCAGGTGAAGTGGCGCACCAGCACCGCGTCCCGCTTCGGGCCGGGCCCGATCAGGCCGGCCACGAAGCCGACCAGCTCCTCGGCGCAGCGCAACCGCTCCTCGAACCGGCTGGCGTAGGTGATGTTCTGGGCGTTGTCCCGCTTGACCGCGTAGTAGTACTCGTAGTCGCCGAGGACGGAGATCTTGCGCGCCCGATAGCACGCCTCCAGCGTGAACGGCTGGTCGCTGCCCATCGGCATGTCGGTGCGGAAACGCAGGCCGTACCGCTCGACGAGGTCGCGCCGGAACAGCTTGGTGTTCGACAGCGACCACGGCAGCGCGCTGTCGAACAGGTCCAGCCGTTCCTGCGTGGTGGCGTAGACGGCCTGGTGCACGTAGCGCTTGTTGGTGCCGACCATCCGGCCCAGCACCACGTCGGAGTCCCACCGGTCGGCGGCGTCGACCAGACGCTCCAGCGCCTCCGGGCCGAGGTGGTCGTCGGAGCCGATGAAGAAGACGTACCGGCCGCGGGCGTGGTCCAGGGCCAGGTTGCTCGGCGCCGCGGGGCCGCCGGAGTTGGCCTGGTGCAGCACCCGGACCGTCCCCGGGTGCCGCTTCGCGTAGCGGTCCAGCTCGGCGCCGCTGCCGTCGGTGGAGCCGTCGTCCACGGCGACGACCTCCAACCGGTCCCGCCCGATGCTCTGCCCGAGCAGCGAGTCCAGGCAGGTGGTCAGGTAGGGCATGGTGTTGTAGACGGCCACCACCACGGTCACGTCCGGCGTGCTCACACCGTCACCTCCATCGAGGCCGACGCCGACGCCGGGGCGGCCGGTCGGGGCGGGGCGTCGGGCAGCAGCCGGGAGTAGACGTCGTCGAGCACCCGCGCCTGCGCCTCCCAGGTCCAGTCAGCGAGCAGACCGGGCCGGTCGTACGCCGCGCGGTACCGCGCCGGGTCGGCGAGCACCGCGGTGACCGCCCGGACGAAGTCGGCCACGTCCTCGGCGCGGAACACCTCGCCCTGGCCGGTCTCCCGGACAGTCTCGGCCATGGTCCGCACGTCGGAGACGACGAGCGGCAGGCGGGCGTGTGAATACTCGAAGAACTTGGTGATCAACGCGATCTCGTGGTTCGGCCAGTGCTGGATCGGGATGACGCCGACCTGCGCGCCGCCGAGGAACCGGACCACCTGGTGGTGCGGCACGTACGGCAGGACGTGCAGCCGGTCCGCCACGTCCAGTTCGCCGGCGCGGGTGACCAGGCCCCGCACGTACGCCGAGGCGGGCTTGTTGACCACCAGCGCGACGTGCGCGTCGGGCAGCCGGGGCAGCGCCTCGACCAGCACCCCGAGGCCGCGCTTGGCGGCGGCCACCCCGCTGTAGACCAGTAGCGGCTCCGTCGGCCCGAGACCGCAGCGGGCGCGGATGTCCGGCACCGGCTCGGCCGGGTCGGTCGGCAGCTCGTCCACCGCGGGGGCGTTGAGCACCACCGCCGGGCGTTCGGCCAGCCCGTGCTCGTCGCGCAGCAGGTCGGCCAGGCCACCGGAGACGGTCATGGTCGCGTCCGCGTATGGCACGTACTCCCGCTCGTGGGCCACGTTGCCGGGCAGCCAGCGGGCGTTGTCGCGCCACGGCTGCACGCCGGGCAGGTACTCGTGGGCGTCCCACACCAGCGCGACCCGGCGGCCCTTCGCGGCGGCCCGGACCTTCGCCCGCGCCCCGACGCCGAGCATCCGGAAGTCGTTGGCGTGGATCAGGTCCGGCGCCAGGTCGTCGACGACCGGACCGTAGGCCAGCTCGTAGTCCCACAGGCCGGGCTCCAGGCGACGCCACGCGCCGTCGCCGCGCAGCTTCTGCCAGAACAGCGTGTACGCGCGGTCCCAGGGGCCGGTCAGCTTGCGGCCGGCGCGGGCGCGGGTGAGCTGACGGTTGCGGAACCCGACCCACTTGCGGGTCAGCCCGGCCAGCTTCTCCTCGGCGCGCAGCGCGGCCCAGGGCAGCCCGCCCGGCCGGCCCGCGCCGGACTCCCGGGCCGCGGTGGTCAGCGCCGCCCGGCGGACCGCCAGGTCCGCGCGCCACGCCTTCACCGACTGGGTACGGTGCGCGGCGATGCCGCTCGGCGGGTAGGCGAGCGGCCGACGCAGCCAGGCGCGGCGGAACTCGTGCCGGCGGCGGGCCAGCGGCTCCGCCATCGGGATCAGTCGCACCTCGGCGTCGCCGAGCCGCCAGCTCTGCGGCTGGCCCACCGGCGCGCGGCCGAGCAGCACGACGTCCCAGCCGGCCTCGGCGGCGGAGCGCGCCGCCTTCTGCACCCGGGAGTCCCCGATGACCCCGTTGTCCACCAGCATGACGACCCGTCCCCGGGTGGCCGCCGCTGCGGTCGTGCCGTCAGATCCCATCCCTGCCCGTTTCGTCGTCGCCAGCACCACGCCCGCGGACCGGAGCGAGTCTACGACAAGGGATTCGCGCGGCACGCCCACCGCCGGCGGTGCTCCACGACCTGTCGCGTGGATTGCTACCCTCCATGCTGTTCAACGACCGGTGGCCGCCCCGGGTCGTCCGCCGGGTCGTCCGGCCGCACCGCGCGGGCCCCGGATCTTCCCAGCTCAGGGCGGACGGGATCGCACAATGGACGTGGTGACGACCGAGGAACCGAGCCGACCGGCGCCGGCCCCGTCGGCGACGCCGGAGCAGCCCGGCCCGGGCCGGCCCGCGCTGGGCCGGCTGCGTGACGCCGCCCGGTACGCGCTGCCGGCGCTCGTGATCTACGCCGTGATCCGCCTGGTGGGCCTGGTGACCGTCCACGTCTGGGCGGACAACGCCGGGCTGGACCCGGTGGAGCTGCTCACCCGTGCCGACGGCAACTGGTACCTCGGGATCGCCGGGCACGGCTACGACGGCTACGAGAAGACGCAGAGCAACATGGCGTTCTTCCCGCTCTACCCGGGCCTGACCGGCGGCCTGGAACGGATCTCCCCGCTCAGCCCGCG
This sequence comes from Micromonospora sp. NBS 11-29, assembly GCF_002140155.1. Taxonomy (GTDB): domain Bacteria; phylum Actinomycetota; class Actinomycetes; order Mycobacteriales; family Micromonosporaceae; genus Micromonospora. The sequence goes on along the minus strand of NZ_NAPR01000007.1, from coordinate 294,106 downwards.
CGAGGCGGCCCTGGTCGTGGCGTGGCTCGCCGGGGTGGCCGCCGCCTGGGGGCTGTTCGCGATCGGCGCGTACCTGCACGACCGGCGCACCGGCGTCCTGCTCGCCGCGCTCTGGGCGGCGGTGCCGCACGGCGTCGTGGAGTCGATGGGCTACAGCGAGAGCCTGTTCACCGCGTTGGCCGCCTGGACGCTGTACGCGCTGCTGCGCCGGCACTGGGTCACCGCCGGGGTGGTCTGCCTGTTCGCCGGCCTGACCCGGCCCACCGCCTCGTCGCTGATCCCGGTGGTGGGGCTGGCCGCGCTGCTGGCGATCGTCCGGCGGCGCGACGGCTGGCGGCCCTGGGCCGCGCTGCTGCTCGCGCCGGCCGGCTGGCTGGGCTACCTGGCCTGGGTGGGGGTGCGGACCGGCCGACCGGACGGGTGGTTCCACATCCAGTCGGCGGGCTGGGGCACCAGCTTCGACTTCGGCGTCTACACGGTCGACCGGGGGCAGCAGGCCCTGGCGCAGGTGGCCGCGCTCCCGCTGCTGGTGGTCACCGTGGTGGCGTTGCTGTCGATCATGTTCTTCGTGTTGAGCGCGATCGACCGGCAGCCCTGGCAGTTGCTGCTCTACAGCGGCCTGCTGCTGGTCACCACGCTCGGCGCGTCCGGCTATTACCACTCCAAGGCGCGGTTCCTGCTGCCGGCGTTCCCGCTGTTGCTGCCGGCCGCCGTGGGCCTGGCCCGGGCCGGTCGGGCCCGGGCGGCCACGGTGCTGGTGACGCTGGTGGTCTTCTCCACCTACTTCGGCGGCTACCTGTTGCTGATCTGGACGAAGTCACCCTGACCGGGCCGGTCGCCGGTCAGCGGGTGAACGGCCGGACGTCCCAGAGCCACACGTCCTCGACCCGCCGGCCCGGGCCGTAGAGCGCGTCGAGCACGGCCTTCAGGTCGTCGTGCCGCCGGGCGCCCCGGTCGGGCAGGGCCACCGCGTCGGCCTTCCAGTACCGGACGTCGGCCCGCGCCTGGGCGATCTCGGCCGGACCGACCGCGGTGTCCCGTTCGCCCCGGGAGACGGCGGCGAGCAGCGTCGCGGTCGGTTGCGGGTCCACGCCCCAGCGCCCGGTGGCGTCGGTGGCGGAAACCGGCCCGAGGAAGTAGCCCTCCGGGACGGCGAAGCCGGCCACCGCGGCGGAACTCCAGTAGAGCGACGTCATGCCGTTGACCGGCGCCGGCACCAGGGTGCGGCCGGGCGCGACGTGGTCCCGCCAGGCGCCACCGGTGACGAACTCCGGCACCGGGGTGCGGCCCCGCGCCTCCAGCGGCATCGGCAGGACCGGCAGCAGCGCGGCGGCCACCGCGACGGCGCCGACGCGGGCGGCCAGCCGACCGGCCGGCTCCCCGCGCCGGGCGGCGAGCCGGTCACCGGCGACGGCCAGCAGCACGCCGAGCGCCACGGTGGTGATCAGCGCGAACCGGGCCACCACCACGGAGTCGAACACCGGCAGGTCCTGCACCAGCGCGAACGGCGCCGGAATGTCGGTGCGGCGGGTGCCGGAGGTCCAGGTGGTGCCGATGGAGAACAGCGCCGAGACCACGCCCACCGCACCGAGCACCCGGGCGGTGGAGTCCCGACGCAGCCACCACAGCGCCGCGGCCGCGACCACCAGCAGCGACCAGCCGTAGAAACTGGCCTGCTCGGTGGTGTTCGGCGCCCAGCCGACCGCGCTGGTCGGGCCGCCGGCCACAGACTGGGTGGCGAACCTGACGTACGAGCCGAGCTTCAGGGCGTAGATGTCCGGGGTGCCTGGGTGACCGACCCGGTGCTGCGGCCCGGCGAACTGCATCCAGAGCGGGTACGCCGCCGCGACCGACACCAGCACGGCGGTGATCCCCAACCCGGGCAGCAGCGGGCGCAGCCGGCGCACCGCGTCCCGGGGCCGGACGACGAGGTAGGCCAGGACCAGCATCAGGCAGCCGAGCGCGGTGAGGAAGAGGATCTCCAGGCTGACGAAGAACTGCGCCACCACCAGCCCGCCCAGGACCAGGCCGTCGCGGACCACGCGCCCGCCCCGGGACAGCGCGACCACCCGCCACAGGATGAACGGCACCAGCCACTGCGCGGTGATGTGCGGGTGGCCGTTGCTGTGCGAGACCAGCGCCGGGGCGAAGGCGCAGAACAGCCCGCCGACGAACGCGGCCGCCCGGGAGTCGACCACGTGCCGGGAGAGCACGTAGTACCAGGCGTAGCCGGTGCCGGCCAGGTTCAGCGTGATGAACAGCAGGTAGGAGAAGGACGCCCCGAAGAGCAGGGTGACCGGGGTGAGCACGAGCCCGGGGAGCTGCATCCCGACGTTGGTCATCAGGTTCACCCCGGTCGGGGCGTTCTGGAGGGTGGTGAAGAACGGGTTCTCCAGGTGGCTGACCGCGTGCGCCGCGTACGCCAGCATCCACTCGTTGAAGCCCTGGTCGTTGGGGCGGCTGCCGAGCAGCCGCCCGTCGAAGTCGCGCCACCCCCGGGCGGTGACCCAGAACGCGCCGGCCAGGTAGGCCAGGGCCACCAGGGCGTCGACGCGTCGCCACCGCCGGACCCGGCCGCCCGGCGCGGCCGGCTCCGCGCCCGGGTGGGCCCGGTCCCCGGTCGCCGGCCGGTCCTCCCGGGTGGCGAGCCCGGACGCGCGCTCGGCGTCCGCGGGTGCCGCCGGGTCGGGCGTGCCGTCACCCGTCGCCTCGGCGTCCCGGGCGGGGACGGGCTCACGGTCGCGGGTGTCGGGCGCGGGCGCGGTCATGGCCCAGGAGTCTACGAAAGCGGTGGCCCCGGTCGCGGGCCGGTCGAGACGGCGTGTCCGCCGCCGCCCGCCGGGCGGCGGCGGGTCCGGTGCGCGGATGGGCGTTATTGTAGTGTCCGCACGCTGTCCGAGGGCCGTTCCGCTCTCCCCACCTCCCCAGGATCGGAATCGATGAACAACGGGCGAACTCTCTGGGACTCGTTGAGACTCCCCCGGCCGCGACGGTCCGGGACACGACCGCACATGATCTACCTGGCGATCGGCTTTCCGCCGGCGGCCAAGAGCTGCGCCTACCGGATGCGGGAGACGGCGAACCAGTTCGCCGCCGCCGGGTGGGACGTGACCGCGGTCACCATCGCCGACGAGGCCTGGGAGCGGGAGTACGGGCTCGACCACACCCTCTCCCAGGGGGTGGACCCGAGCGTCCGGGTGGTGAAGCTGCCGCTGTTCCGGGACGACCTGGAGACCGACATCCGCTCGTTCACCGAGCAGCGCGCCCTGGCCCACAAGGACTACCTGGCCGACCTGCGCAAGCAGAACCTGAAGGTCTTCCCCGAGCCGGTCTTCGGCGGCTGGCGTCCCGCGCTGGAGAAGGCCCTGCTCCAGATCCACCGGGAGCGGCCGGTCGACCTGCTGGTGACCACCTGCGCCCCGTACGTCAACCTCGCCGCGACCTGGAAGCTGTGGGAGACCCATCGGGTGCCGTACGTGGTGGACTTCCGCGACGGCTGGTCCGTCGACGTGATCAACAACGGTGAGGCGTTCCCCCGGGAGTCGGTTTCCGGGCAGTGGGAGATCAAGCTGCTCACCGACGCCGTGGCGATCTGGAACGTGAACGAGCCGATCTCCCGCTGGTACCGCGAGCGTTACCCCGAGCTGGCCCACAAGATGCGGGTCGTGCGCAACGGCTACGACGCGGCCAGCATCCCGACCCAGGTCCGTCCCGCCCCGCCGGACCGGCCGCTGACCTTCGGTTACCTCGGCGCGCTGAACCTGCCCGTGCCGCTGCTGGCCGCCGTCCTCGACGGCTGGCGCACGGCGCGCGCGGAGGACCCGGCGCTGGCCGACGCCCGCTTCGAGGTGCGCGGCCACATCGGCGCCGCCTGGGCGCGCGGCGACAACGCGCACGCCGAACTGCTCAGGGCCGCCGCCGTCGACGGTGTGCTGGTCGGCGGCTCGGTGCCCAAGGCCGAGGTGGTCGACCTCTACTCGCGCTGGGACGCGGTGGTGCTGATGGTCACCGGCGGCCGGTACATGACCTCCGGCAAGGTCTACGAGTACATGGCCACCGGGCTGCCGGTGGTCTCCGCCCACGAGGCCGACCACGACGCCTCCACCGTGCTGTCGACCTACCCGCTCTGGACCGGCGCGGTCGGGCTGGACCCGGCCGAGCTGGCGAGCGCGTTCCGGCGGGCCGCCGCGATGGCCCGCACCGCCGACGCCGACGAGCGGGAGAAGGCCCGCGCGCAGGCGCGGCAGTACGCCCGCGAGGAGCAGCTCATCCCCGCCGTCCGGGAGGTCACCGAGCTGGTGCGGGGCACCGGCGGTCCGACCGGCGCACCGCAGCCCGCCCCCGCCGGCGCGCGCGTCCTGGCCCGAGAAGGTAGGTCATGATCGAGGTCCTGATGGTGATGGGCGCCGTCCCCGGGCGGGTGGCGGTCCTGACCGACGCGCTCGAACAGTTCCGCGCCCGGGGCGTCACCGTGCGGGTGGCCACCACCTTCGACCCGGTGGAGAAGATCCCGGCGGCGACCGAGCTGGCCGAGGTGCACCTGCTGCCCACCTCCACCGAGTTGGGCCCGCGGTTCGGCCGGATGGTCAAGCGGGCGAGCCCGGCCCGGCGGCCGTGGCTGCGCGCCCAGCGGGACCCGTGGGTCCGCCGGCACGCGAAACGGGCCGACGTCCTGGTCGCCCTGGACGCGCAGGCCCTGCACACCGTCTGGCAGCTCGCGCAGCGGTACCGCCGGGCCGACGCCGTCTACGGCATCGCCCCGGCGCTGCGGGCGGTGGAGAATCGGTCCGCCGACCCGGCGCGCTACCGCCGCCCCCGGCTCAGCACGGTGGGCCCCGCCCCGACCGTGCTGGCGAGCGCCACCCGCAACCAGACCGTCGACCTGGCGAAGCGGGTGTTCGAGATCAGCACCGGCAAGCGGGCCATGAAACTCAGCCCGGTGCGCTGGTTCTGGCAGGGCGCCGTCACGGCGCCCGGCCTGCCGGAACGACACCGGGGCAAGATCGCCCGGCGGGTCACCGGCAGCATGCTCAAGAGTGGGCACGGCGCCAGCGCGAAGCGGCTGGCGCTGGCCGCGCAGGGTCGCCTGAAGAGCCCGACCACCCGGGGGCAGCTCCTCGGCCCGATCGTCGACGCGGAGCTGAGCCAGGGCCGGGTGCCCGAGCACCTGATGACCGTGGTGCGTGGCCAACTCAAGCTCGCGGACGGCTTCCTCCGCAAGCGCAACCCGGGCAAGGCCGCCCCGCACGTGCTGCGCGCCTTCAACCTGATGTTCCACCGGATCGTGCAGTTCGACGGCACCACCTCGCCGCTGGCCGAGGACCCGGAGGGGTTCCTCGCGCCGCTGCACACCAGCGAGGCCGGCCAGGCGATGGCGACCCCGCGCGGCCGGCAGAGCCCGGCGACGTTCCCGCCGGCCGGTCGGCCGCACCGGATGCTCTTCTTCACCGGGCTGAACGACAACTTCCTCGGGCCGATCCTGGAACGCTACGAGGCGATGCCCGACGTGGAGGTCCGCCGGCTCGACCTGATGGAGGAGTCGATCCTCCCGGTGCTCAGCAACGGCCGCACGAACGTGGCGCTCCACATGCTCGCCGGCGCCTCCAAGCGGGCCGGCGAGGTCCAGGAGGCCTGGGGTCCCCACCTGGAGTGGGCCGACACGGTCTTCGTGGACTGGTGCAACCTGGGCGCCGCGATGCTGACGATGATCGACCCGGGCACCACCCGGGTGATCGTGCGCCTGCACAGCTTCGAGGCGTTCAGCTGGTGGCCGCACCTGACCGACTGGTCCCGGGTGGACGACGTGGTCTTCGTCTCCGAGCACCTCCGCGACCTGGCGCTGGCCGCGGTGCCGCGGCTGCGCGCCCCGCAGGGGCCCCGGACGCACATGATCTACAACGCGATGGACCTGCACCGGTACGTGGCGCCGAAGGTCTCCGCCGACAGCCGGTTCACCCTCGGGCTGGTCGGGTTGAGTTCGCTGGCGAAGGACCCCCGCTGGGCTTTGGCCGTGCTGCGGGAGCTGCGCCGACGCGACGAGCGGTACCGCCTCAAGCTGGTCGGCGACCCGCTCAACCCGGAACTGAGCCCGGCGGTCGCGGCGTACGTGCGGGACCTCGACGCCGAACTGGCCGAACTGGAGGCGTCCGGCGCCGTGGTGCGGACCGGCCGCACCGACGACGTGCCCGGCGCGCTCACCGACGTCGGGGTCATCCTCAGCACCTCGCTGCGGGAGAGCTTCCACTGCGCGCTCGTCGAGGGCGCGGCCAGCGGCGCCGTGCCGGTGGTCCGCGACTGGCCGTTCTTCGCCGGCCGGCCGCACAGCGCGCGGAGCCTCTTCCCCAGCGACTGGGTGGTGGGCACGCCGGAGGAGGCCGCCGAGCGGATCCTGGCCCTCACCGCGTCGGAGGAGGTCTGGCGCGAGGCGGGTCGGGCCGCGGCGGCGCACGTGCTGAGCGCCTGGGACTGGTCGGTCACGCAGAAGGACTTCGACCGGCTGCTGCTGGAGCCGCCGGNGGCCGGCTCCCCCGCGAGGGGGAGCCGGCCGACGTGTTACGTGCCGGGGTCAGCGCGAGGTGCCCGCCAGCTCCTGTTCGTCCTCGGACCGCCGGGCCGACGACGGACGTGCCCCGCCGGTGCCGGAACCGTCACGCAGCGAGCGGTAGACCCCGTCGAGGATCCGCGCCTGCGCCTCCCACGTCCAGGCCTCCAGCAGGCCGGGCTTGTCGTAGGCGGCCCGGTAGCGCTCCGGGTCGGCGAGCACGGCCCGCACCGCCCGGGCGTAGTCGGCCAGATCCCCGGCGGTGAACACCTCACCCTGGCCGGTGGCCCGCGCGGTCTGCGCCATGGTCTTCACGTCACTGACCACGATGGGCAGGCGGGCGTGCGAATATTCGAGGTACTTCGTGATCAGCGCCAGCTCGTGGTTGGGCTTGTGGTGAATCGGGATGACCCCGGCGTCCGCGCCGGACAGGAACGGCACCACCTGCCAGTGCGCCACGTACGGCAGCAGGTGCANTTGTCGCCGTTCGGGTTCATCGTCACGAACGCGACGTGCACGTCGGGCAGTTCCGGCAGCGCCTCCACCATGATCTGGCAGCCCCGGCTCGGGTTCACCGCGCCCGCGTAGACGAGCACCGGCGTCCGCTCGTCCACGCCGCAGCGCGCCCGCAGATCCGGCACGTCGCCGTCGGCCTCGGCCGGCGGGGCCATCGGCGCGTTGAGCACCACGGCCGGCCGCTCGGGCAGCGCGTGGGTCTCCTGGAGCAGGTCGGCGAGGGTGTCGGAGACCGTCACCACCGCGTCCGGGTAGGCGGCGTACTCGGCCGTGTAGGCGATCTGGGCGGGCAGCCAGCGCGGGTTGTCGGCCCGGCCGGTGATGCCACCGACGAACTCGTGGGCGTCCCAGACCAGCTTGGTGCTCCGGCCGGCGGCCCGGGCCCGCAGCGTCGCCCGGGCGCCGATGCCGAGCATCCGGAAGTCGTTGGCGTGGATGATGTCCGGCTTCAGCTCGTCCAGCGTGCTCCGGAAGGCCAGCTCGAAGTCCCACAGGCCCGGGTCCAGCCGACGCCAGGCACGGTCGCCCAGCAGGCCCTGCCACAACCGGACGGGCAGCCGGCTGAACAGCGCCTCCGGGTCGGCCTGGGCCTTGCGCAGGCGGCGGGTCTCCCCGCTGCGGAACCGTACCCAACGGGCCAGCGCGGTCGCGGCGGCGCGGGACGGAAGCTGGGCCGCCCGTCCCACGGTGGCGGGCAGCCCGCCGCCGAGCACGCGGGCGCGGACCCGGCGCTCGTAGAGGTCGGCCTGCCAGGCCTTGATTTCCTGGACCCGGTAGGCGGCCTCGGTGGTCGACGCGTACGCCAGCGGCCGGCGCAGCGAGCGGCGGTATTCCCGGGGCAGCCGGTGCAGCGGCTTGGGCACGCGCAGCAACCGCACCTCGGCGCCGCCGATGCGCCAGCTGTCGGTTTCGGAGCGGGCGTTACGGATGCCGAGGAGGAAGACCTCCCAGCCGGCGTCCGCCGCGGACCGGGCGGCCTTCTGCACCCGGGAGTCGCCGTGGACCCCGTTGTCGACGAGCATCACCACCCGTCCCCGGGTCGGTCGGGCATCGCTCTTCGGGCCAGCTTGCATCGGGTGCTTCTCCTCGTCGACGGGGGCGGGCACTGGGCGGTTCACCGGAGGAAGGCGTCGAAGGCCGCGGCGGTCCGTCGCCCGTCGTGGTGCTCGCGGACGTAACGGGTGCCCTCCGCGGCGAGGGCGACGGCGGCGGGCCGGTCGTCGAGCAGCGACTCGATCGTCTTGACCAGGGTGGTGGGCGTGGCGTTCGCGATCGGCGGCGAGACGCCGACCGCCCGGTGCGGCCCCTCGCTGAGGTACGCCACCACGACCTTGCCGGCGGCCATCCCCTCACAGGAGAACGTGCCGTAGCTGCCCATCACCAACTGGTCGACCACGATGTCGCAGTCCTGCACCAGGCGACGCATCTCGTCGTACGGCAGGCCCTCCACCAGGCGCAGGTCGATGATCCGCCGGTCGTCGAGCGCCTCCAGCGCGGGCAGGAGCCGGTCGGTGCCCTTGGTCCACCGTTTCGACGGCGCGTGCAGCACCACCGGCCGGGCGCGTTCCAGCACCGGGCGGTCGCAGGCCCAGCCGTCCACGTCGACGATCAGCGGCGCCCAGGTGGCGAGCGGGACGTCGTCCAGCAGGTCGGGGGTGGTCACGAAGAACGGCAGGCCGCTCTCCTCGGCGGTGCGCCGGTTCCGCTCGGCCACGGTGGTGAGCCGCTCGCGCAACTCCTCCGGCGCGTCCCGGAACGCGGACTCGGCGTGCCGTTCCAGGTGCGCGCCCGGATGGCGGATCTCGCTGCCGTGCGCCAGCAGCGCGACCTTGATCCGGGCCCGGCGCAGCGCCGGCAGGTCCGCGGCGATGTCGTCGCCGTTGGCCCGGCCGAGCACCGGGCGGAACGCGTCCACGATCAGGTGCGTGTACCAGCCGAGCACCCGGCGGGCCTGCTCCGTCTGCACGTCGAGCCGGTGTTCGCCGGGATAGTTCAGGTAGCGGTCGGCGGGGTAGCGGTAGGTTTCCGGCGGCTTCGCCATCACCAGTTCGATGCCGACGTCGGCCCGCGCGGCGGTGAGCGCCACCGCCAGGGCGGAGAGCTGTCCGGCGTAGTTCGCGGTGCCCAGCCCCAACCGGACCGGGCCGACGCCGAGCGGCCGCCAGGGGCCCGGCGTGCCGGCCTCGACCGGTGCGACCCGGGGCTCGTCGGGTGCGGGTGTCTGCTCGTCGCGCTGCCGGGCCCGCTCCACCGCCTTGGCGAAGGAGGGCAACGAGCCGGGCGCGAAGAACTCGGCGGCCCGGTGCCGGGCCAGGTGCTCGCGGACCACCCGGCTGTCCGCCGCGACGATCCGCAGCCCGGCCGCGAGGTAGGTGTCGAGCAGCGCGAGACCGGCGTCCGGCGCGAACCCGAACACGGCCAGGTCCGCCGAGGCGAGGAACGCGGGGGTGACCGTGTGCGGGCGCGGCACCTCGTGGATCCGGCGGCGGGCCTTGCCGGCCCCGCGGATCAGTTCCTGGGCGGCCGACCGCTCCGCCTCGCCCCGCACCAGCGCCAGGTGGCATTCGGGCAACCGGGCCAGCGCGGCCACCACGCCGGCCAGCGCCCGGTCGCCCGCGATCCCGCCCGCGTGCACCAGGAGCGGGGTGCCGGCGGGCAGCTCGCACAGCTCGCGTACCGAAGGGGTCTGGAAGGGCCGCGTGCCGGCGGCGGCCCGGCGGAGCGCGATGCGCCACCGCCGGGGAATCCGCCGCCGCACCGCCGAGACCGTCCGCCGCAGCGGCGCCGGGCTCATCGCCGGGCCGGCTCCGCGTCGCTGCCGCTGGGCACGACCGACACGACCTTGCCGTCGGCGGCCGACTCCAGCAGCGCCGCCGCGACCTGCACGGTACGCAGGCCCTGCCGCAGCGTGACGATGTCGCTCTGCTTGCCTTCCACCGCGTCGCGGAAACGCTCGTGCTCGACCAGCAGCGGCTCCCGCTTCGGGATGGCGTAGCGGACCATGTCGCCCTCGGCCACGCCGCGGAACGCGCGCAGCGCCTCCCACTCGGTGTCGATGGCGGCGTTGGCGTAGAAGGTGAGGTCCGCGGTGAGCGTGTCGGCGATGAAGCAGCCCTTGTCGCCGGTGACCACGGTGGACCGCTCCTTGAGCGGGCTCAGCCAGTTGACCAGGTGGTTGACCATCGTGCCGTCGGCGAGCTGACCGACCACGGCGACCATGTCCTCGTGCAGCCGGCCGCTGCGCGAGACCGTCCGGGCCGACACGGAGGTGTATTCCTGCCCGGTCACCCAGGCGGTCAGGTCGATGTCGTGGGTGGCCAGGTCCATCACCACGCCGACGTCGGCGATCCGGTGCGGGAACGGGCCCTGACGCCGCGTGACCACCTGGAAGACCTCGCCCAGCTCGCCGGCCTCCAGCCGGGTACGCAGGCTCTGCAACGCCGGGTTGTAACGCTCGATGTGGCCCACGCCGGCGACCAGACCGGCCGTCTCGAACGCCTCGACCAGCGTGGTGGCCGCCTGGACCGACTGCGCGAGGGGCTTCTCGATCAACGCGCAGACGCCGTTGGCGGCCAGCTCCAGGCCGATCTTCTCGTGCAGCGCGGTGGGGCAGGCGACCACCGCGTAGTCGATGCCGAGCGCCAGCAGGTCGCTCAGCTCGGGCACGACCGGGGCGCGCAGCGTCCCGGTCACGTCACCGGCCGGGTCGACCACGCCGACCAGCTCGACGCCGTCCAGGTTGGACAGCACCCGGGCGTGGTTGCGCCCCATGGCGCCGAGGCCGATGAGGCCAGCGCGAAGCTTGCTCATGCGGCACCCCCGGCCAGGTTCGCGCCCTCGGCGATCCGCTCCAGCTCGGCCTGGCTCAGCGACGGGTGCACCGGCAGCGAGACCACCTCGGCGGCGGCCCGCTCGGTCTCCGGCAGGTCCCACGGGCCGGGCGTGCCGGCCTCGGTGAGGTAGGGCTTGAGCCGGTGGATGGGGGTCGGGTAGTAGACGGCGTTGCCGATGCCCAGCTCGGTGAGGCGGGCCTGGGCGGCGTCCCGGTTGCCGCGCACCCGCACCGTGTACTGGTGGTAGACGTGCTTCGCGCCGTCCGCGACCGGCGGGGTGAGCATGCCGGTGATCGCGGAGTCGAGGAACTTGGCGTTGGCGCGGCGCTGCTCGGTCCAGTCGGCGAGCTGGGTGAGCTGCACCCGGCCGATCGCGGCGGCCACGTCGGTCATCCGCATGTTGGCGCCGACGATCTCGTTGGCGTACCGCTGCTCCATGCCCTGGTTGCGCAGCAGCCGCAGGGTGCGGGCCAGCTCGGCGTCGGCGGTGGTGATCATGCCGCCTTCGAGCGAGTGCATGTTCTTGGTCGGGTAGAAGCTGAAGCAGCCGGCGGTGCCGAACGCGCCGACCGGGGTGCCGTTCAGCTCGGCGCCGTGGGCCTGGGCGGCGTCCTCGACGACGGCGAGGCCGTGCTGCTGCGCGATCTCCATGATCCGGTCCATCGCGGCGGGGTGGCCGTAGAGGTGCACCGGCATGATCGCGGCGGTCTTCGGGGTGATCGCGGCGGCGACCGCCGCCGGGTCGACGCAGAAGCTGCCCGGCTCGATGTCCACGAAGACCGGCTCGGCGCCGACCAGGCGGACCGCGTTGCCGCTGGCGGCGAACGAGAACGACGGGACGATGACCTCGTCGCCGGGGCCGAGGCCGAGCGCCATCAGGGTGAGCTGGAGGGCCGAGGTGCCGGAGTTGACCGCGACGCAGTGCCGGCCGGCGACCAGGTCGCCGAACTCCTCCTCGAACGCCGCGACCTCGGGGCCCTGCACGACCCGGCCGCTCCGCAGCACCCGGACAGCCGCCTCGATCTCGGCCTCGCCGATGACCGGTCGTGCTGGGGGAATGAACTCTGGATGCGGCCCGACCATGGGGCTTCCTCCTGTCGACGCGTGACTTGTGTGGGGGATGGTAGCGGTTTGGGTGGGAAAACCGGCGGTGGCGCTGACTGTCCGATCAGATGTTGCGCGCCGTTCATGATCGACGAGAGGGGCGCGGCGGGACTCGCCGGGGCTCACACTTCCACCTCGCCGCGGACGGGCCCCAAGGATGCTACCCGCAGCGCCGCGACGATCGCGGCGGCCATCCGGGGCACCTCCGTGGGCTCCAGCGGGGCGCGGGAGATCGCCATCCGCCAGTAGACCGGCCCGACGATCAGGTCGACCGCGGCCCGCCGGTCGGTGTCCGGCGACAGCTCGCCGCGCTCCACCGCGCGGCCGATCAGGATGCGACCGACGGCCTGCTGGTAGTCGTCCAGGGCGGTCTGGAGCTTCTCGGCGATCTGCGGGTTGCGCGCCGCCTCGGCCAGCAGGTCCGGGATGATCTGCGCGGCCAGCCGGTGACGCAAGGCACGCGCCATCACGTGCAGCAGGATCTCCAGGTCGCCGAGGAGGCTCCCGGTGTCCAACAGCGGGAGGTTACGCCCGGCCACCGCGGAGACCATGTCCAGGACCAGGTCGAGCTTCGAGCGCCACCGACGATAGATTGCGGTCTTGCTCACTCCGGCCCGCCGGGCCACCGCCTCGATCGACAGGCGTCCGTAGCCGACCTGGGCCAGCTCCTGCAACACGGCGGCGCGGATGGCGCTGGTGATCTCCCCGCGCAGCACCGCCGCGCCGGCCGGGGCACGCCTCTTCTCGGTCGTCACGTGGGACAATGTAGCGCAACGACGGTACGGTTGCGTCCCGACGTTCGGTGGACTACTTTCCATGCAGCAGCGAGGCGGCCCCTTCCCGCCCGGCCACGCTGGATCTCTTCACCGCACTGCTCCCCATCGGCACGAAAGATCGGAGCGCCTGATCATGGCCAACACCGCGGTGGCCGACCCGGAATCCGGACTCACCCGGGCCCAGCTGGCCCATCGGTACGGGCTCCGGGTCGCCGGGGAACGACCGCCCCTGGGCGAGTACGCCCGCCGGCTCTGGGCCTACCGGCACTTCATCACCGCGTACTCGCGGGCGAAGGTCGCCTCCTCGCTGAGCAACACGCAGCTCGGCCAGCTCTGGCAGGTGCTGACCCCGCTCACCAACGCGGCGGTCTACTTCCTGATCTTCGGCGTGATCCTGGCCCAGCACCGGAACGTGTCGAACTTCATCGCGTACCTCTGCACCGGCGTGTTCATCTTCATCTTCACCCAGACCGCGGTCTCCAACGGCACCAGCGCGATCACCGGCAACCTGGGCCTGATCCGGGCCCTCCAGTTCCCGCGCGCCGCACTGCCGATCACGGTCACCCTGGTGCAGCTCCAGCAGCTGCTCATGTCGATGGTCGTGCTGGCCGCCATCGTGCTGATCACCGGCGAGCCGATCACCCTGCGCTGGCTGTTGCTTCCCCTGATGCTGCTGCTCCAGACCGTCTTCAACATCGGGCTGAGCATGGTCATGGCCCGCCTCGGCTCCAAGGTCACCGACCTGAAGCAGGTCATGCCGTTCGTGATGCGCACCTGGCTGTACGCCTCCGGCGTGCTCTACCCGGTGTCGCTCATCCGCGAGCACCTGCCGAGCTGGGCGGCGAACATCCTGGAGTGGAACCCGCCGCTGGTCTTCATCGAGCTGGCCCGCTACGCGCTGCTCGACTCGCACCAGGCGAACCTGGTGAGTTCGCCGCTGAAGCTCTGGACGCTCGGCCTGTTCTGGGCGGTCGTGATGGGCGTCGGCGGGTTCGTCTACTTCTGGCGCGGAGAGAAGGAGTACGGCCGTGGCTGAGCAGACCCTGCCGGTGAACGCCGGCGCCGTGACCGACTCGGGCCGGGTCCCCACCGTCGTGGTGGACGACGTCCACGTCATCTACCGGATCCACAAGGGCGCGACCGGCGGCACCAGCCCGGTCTCCGCGCTCAAGCGGATCGTCTCCCGCACCAAGGCGCCGAACATCCGCGAGGTGCACGCGGTCAAGGGGGTGAGCTTCACCGCGTACGAGGGTGAGGCCATCGGCCTGATCGGCAGCAACGGCTCCGGCAAGTCGACCCTGCTGCGAGCCATCGCCGGGCTGCTCCCGCCGGCCCGCGGCGCGGTCTACACCCAGGGCCAGCCGTCCCTGCTCGGCGTCAACGCCGCGCTGCTCAACGACCTCTCCGGCGAGCGGAACGTGGTGCTCGGCTGCCTGGCCATGGGCATGCATCCGGACGAGGTCCGGCGCATCGCCCCGGAGATCATCGACTTCTCCGGGATCAACGAGCGCGGCGACTTCGCCTCGCTGCCGATGCGCACCTACTCCTCCGGCATGGGCGCCCGGCTGCGCTTCGCCATCTCGTCGGCGAAGAAGCACGACGTGCTGCTCATCGACGAGGCGCTGGCCACCGGCGACCGGAAGTTCCGGGCCCGCAGCGAGCAGCGGGTCCGGGAGTTGCGCGACAGCGCCGGCACGGTCTTCCTGGTCAGCCACTCGATCAGCTCGATCCGGGACACCTGCGAACGGACCATCTGGCTGGAGAGCGGCGTCCTGCGGATGGACGGCCCCACCACCGAGGTCTGCGACGCGTACGAGAANACCGGCCCGGCATCCGCCGGGAACGGTGCGCCCCGCCGCACGCGTTAAGGTTTTCGGACCCATCCCCCTTCACCCAGAGTGAGGTACGGCACATGACGCAGGACCACCCCACCGCACCGGACGCCGCGCCGGCGAACCCGGCACCCTGGCGCCCCTCGCGGACGGTGGCGGTGATCCTCGCCGGGGGGACCGGGACCCGCCTCGGCCTGGGCATCCCGAAGCAGCTCCTGAAGATCGCCGGCAAGCCGATCATCGAGCACACGCTGGCCGTCTTCGAAGCCGCGCCGGAGATCGACGAGATCGTCGTGCTGATGGCCACCGGCCACGTCGACGACGCGCAGCGGATCGTCGCCGACGCCGGCTTCCGCAAGGTCACCAAGGTGATCGAGGGCGGCGAGACGCGCAACGACACCACCCGCATCGCGCTCGACGCGGTCGGCGAGGGCGACGTCAACATCCTCTTCCACGACGCGGTCCGCCCGCTGGTCAGCGCGCGGATCGTCCGCGAGTGCGTGAACGCGCTCTGGACCTACTCGGCGGTCGACGTCGCCATCCCCTCGGCCGACACGATCATCCAGGTCGACGCGGACGAGTGCATCACCGACATCCCGGTCCGGTCCCGCCTGCGCCGCGGCCAGACCCCGCAGGCGTTCCGCTCCGGCACCATCCGCGAGGCGTACCGGCGGGCCGAGGGCGACCCCGACTTCGCCGCCACCGACGACTGCGGCGTGGTGCTGCGCTACCTGCCCGGCACCCCGATCAAGGTGATCGACGGCTCGGACGAGAACATCAAGGTCACCCACCCGGTCGACGTGCACCTGGCCGACAAGCTGTTCCAGCTCGCCGCCGCCCAGGCCCCCCGGCTGACCCACCGCGGCTACGCCGAGGAGCTGACCGGCCGGACCATCGTGGTGTTCGGTGGCAGCTACGGCATCGGCCACGACCTCACCGAGCTGGCCCGCCGCTACGGCGCCCAGGTCTTCCCGTTCAGCCGCACCACCACCGGCACCCACGTCGAGCGCGCCGGGGACGTGGCCGCCGCGCTGCGCACCGCGTTCGAGGCCACCGGCCGGATCGACCACGTCGTGGTCACCGCCGGCATCCTGGAGAAGGGCGCGCTCGCCGAGATGGACGACGAGACGATGGACCGCCTCCTGCACGTCAACTTCGTCGGCCCGGTCACCATCGCCCGCCAGTCACTGCCCTACCTCCAGCAGACCAAGGGCCAACTGCTGCTCTACACGTCCAGCTCCTACACCCGGGGCCGGGCCCGCTACGCGCTCTACTCGGCCACCAAGGCCGCGCTGGTCAACCTCACCCAGGCGCTCGCCGACGAGTGGGCCGAGTTCGGCGTACGGGTCAACTGCGTCAACCCGGAGCGCACCGCCACCCCGATGCGGACCAAGGCGTTCGGTGAGGAGCCGGAGCACACGCTGCTCTCCGCCGAGGCGGTCGCCCAGGCGTCCCTGGACGT
>NZ_NAPR01000007.1:257527-278019 GCF_002140155.1 Micromonospora sp. NBS 11-29 | reverse complement strand
GTGGTGACCTGGTCCGCAAGCTGCTCGCCCGGGTGCTGACCACCGGGCTGGCGGTGCTGGCCTTCCTCGTCGTGGCGCTCACCGGGGCCACCGGCTGGGGCCTGGCCGTGGCGGTCGCTGCGCTGGCCGCCACCGCCTGGGAACGGCGCGTCCGGCCCAGCGCCGACGGCCTGGCCGAGACGGTGCTGGTCGCCGCCGGCATCCTGGTCGGTTACGCCCGCCGGCTCGACGACGGGTTCGACCCGGCGCTGGCCGCCACCGCGCTCGTCCTGCTCGGCCTGGTGCTGCTGGTCGGCCCGCTGCGCCAGGCCGGCGCGCTGGAGATCCGCGCGGCCAACCTGCCGGTACGCACCTGGACGCCGCTCGTCGCCGCCCGGCTCGGTGACGCGCTGCTGGTGCTGCTCGCGCTGGTGGCGTCCGCCGCTGCCCTGACCCTGCCGGCGTGGGCGGCGCTGGCCGCCACGCTGCTGGTCGGCGCCGGCTGCGCCGCGGTCGCGCTCGACCTCGCCCGGCGCCGGTTCCGGCCGCCGGCCGGGGGTGGACCGGTCGGCCGGGCGCTGCGCCGGCACCAGCCGGAGTTCCTGCTGCACTTCTCCGCCCCGCCCGGCTCGGAATACCAGGTCACCATGTGGCTGCCGTACCTGGAACGGATCGGCCGCCCGTTCCTGGTGGTGCTGCGCGAGCCGGAGTTCCTGCCGGCCGTGGCCGCCGCCACCCGCGCCCCGGTGGTGCTCTGCCCCACGCTGAAGGCGCTCGACGAGGCGCTGGTGCCCAGCCTGCGGGCGGCGTTCTACGTCAACCACGGCGCGAAGAACGCCCACTGCATCCGGTTCACCCAGCTCACCCACGTGCAACTGCACCACGGCGACAGCGACAAGGCCCCGAGCGCCAACCCGGTCTCGGCGATCTTCGACAAGATCTTCGTCGCCGGCCAGGCGGCGATCGACCGGTACGCCCGCGCCGGCGTGGAGATCCCCGCCGAGAAGTTCGTCGTGGTCGGCCGCCCCCAGGTCGAGGCCATCGAGGTACGCCGGGAGCCGGTGTCCACGCCGGCCCACCCGACCGTCCTCTACACCCCCACCTGGACCGGGCACCACGCCGACGCCAACTACTGCTCACTGCCGGTGGCCGAGACGCTGATCCGCCGGCTGCTCGACCGGGGCGCCACGGTGATCCTGCGCGCCCACCCGTACACCGACAAGAACCCGGCCTCGGCCCGGCATCTCGCCCGGCTCACCGAACTGCTCGCCGCGGACAAGGCGAAGACCGGGCGGCCCCACCTGTGGGGCACGGCAGCGAGCCGGGAACTGACGCTGACCGAGTGCGTCAACCGCGCCGACGCGCTGGTCTCCGACGTGTCCGGGGTCATTTCCGACTGGCTCTACTCCAGCAAGCCGTACGCGGTCACCGACACCGGCGCGGACGGCCCACACTTCGTCGACCGGTTCCCGCTGGCGGCCTCGGGCTACGTGCTGCGCCGGGACATGTCCAACGTGGACGAGGTGCTCACCGCCCTGCTCGACACCGACCCGTCGGCGGCGCAACGCTGGGCCGCGCGCACCCGGTACCTCGGCGACTTCCCCGCCGACGGGTACGCCGAGGCGTTCCTCACCGCCGCCCGCCGCGAGCTGGAGCCGGACTTCGCCGTTCCGACGCCGCGCGCGGCCGTCTGACTCCAGCGGGACCGCCCGGTTGGCCGGGTCGGCGTCGAGCGGGGCGAGCACCATGGCCGGATCCTCGACGTGCCCGTTGTGGCCCGCTCCGGCCGGGTGGCCACCAACTCCTTGAGCCACGCATCGGTCACCATCGGGTTCAACTCGCCCCGGGCCAGCAGGCACGTCGGTCGCGGCCAGCCTCGACTCCCCCACCGCGAACGCGGCCGGATCCATGACCAGCCGCCCGCGCCCGTCCTCCGGAAGCGTTGATCAAATACCAGGTCGGCGAACTGGCGGCATCAGACGGGTCGGATGCCGCCACTTCCCCGAACTGGCATCGCCGATCACGCCAGCTTGACTGCTATGACCAGGAATGCCCCTCTCGACTCCGTGCGGTTCCCCAGCCGACGGGCGCACCCGGGCCGGGCAGCAGGTCGCGACACCAGGTCGGCGAACTGGCGGCATCAGACGGGTCGGATGCCGCCACTTCCCCGAGCTGGCATCGCCGATCACGCCAGCTTGACCGCTATGACCAGGAATGCCCCTCTCGACTCCGTGCGGCTCCCCAGCCGACAGGCGCACCCGAGCCGGGCAGGCAGGTCGCGACACCGGGTCGGCGAACTGGCGGCATCAGACGGGCCGGATGCCACCACTTCCCCGAACTGGCATCGCCGGTCACGCCAGCTTGACCGCTATGACCAGGAATGCCCCTCTCGGCTCCGTGCGGTTCCCCAGCCGACGGGCGCACCCAGGCCGGGCAGGCAGGTCGCGACACCGGGTCGGGGAACCGGCGGCATCAGACGGGTCGGATGCCGCCACTTCCCCGGGCTGGTGGCGGCGCCCGGCAGCCGGCGAGGGTGCGGGCGCCGTAGGTGAGGCGCTACGGGTGTCTCCGCGGGGCGGAACGCGCCTCCGTTCCACCCGCCCGCCCGGGTGACCGGAGCGCCCGTCGACACCCGGGACAAGCCGGATGATCGACCACCAGTACGCCGAAACGGTGGCATCGGGGCAGGCGGGATGTCACCACGTCCCCCGAGGTGGCGGCGTGAACGGGCACGCATCTGCCCGAGATGCCCGGAGGCCGACACCCGTACGGGGTGCCGGCCTCCGGGCGTACCGGGAACGAGGTCAGGCGGAGTAGCCGCGGGTGGACATCCAGTTCGCCAGGTCGACCGTGGTGACCCAGTACGACGGCAGCGACGGGTCGGCCGAGTCGGCGATGCGTACGGTCCGGCCGTCGTTCTTGTAGCCGACCACGGCGATGTAGTGGCCGCCCGGGAACGAGTGCCAGCCGCCGGCGGTGTCGGTGGCGTCACCGGCGACGTTGGCGACGACCGCCCGGCCGGCGCTGATCGCCTCGACCACGTCGGCCTGGAGCGCCTTCGTCTGCCCCGAGGTGGCTGCGCCGGGGATCTCGTGGGTGCGGTACGGGTCACCCTTGACCTGCTGGTTGAGCACCCGGGTGGTGTCCTCGGCGGAGTTGGTGCCCGACTCGGTGGTGCCGAGCGCGACGGCGAGGGTGTCCTGGCTGCGCTCGATGCCGGTGGCGCTCAGCGCGTTGCGCACGGCGGCCGGGCCACAGTAGTAGTAGGTGGTCTGCGCCTGGTAGTCGTAGTCGAGCGTCCTGCTCGACGGTGGCTTCGGCTTGGCCTTCGGCGTGGTGTCCGGGTCGGCCTTGGCCGCCGCCTTCGCCGACGGCGAGGCGCTGGGCGAGGCAGCGGGCGAGGCCGTTGGCGAACCAGTTGGTGAGGCGCTGGGTGAGGCCGACGGCGTGGGCACGGCGACGCGGGCCTCGCCCCGTCCGGCGGTGTCGCCGAGGCGGGCGCCGAGTTCCGCCACCGTTGCGGTGTTCTCCTGCCGGACAGGTGCGTCGTCGGTGGCGGTGAGGGCGGCGCCGGTGCCGCCGACCAGCACGAGGGCCGCGGCCGAACCGGCGATGATCTGGTACGGGCGTTCGGTCGCGAGACGCCGCAACTGACGCTTCAGGTGGTGCTTCACGGGGTTTCCTCCACGGGGGCGTGAACGCGGCACACGCCGGCCCCGCGCGTGCAGGTGCTGCACGCGCTGGAGGGCGGACTGCCGCGGGAAGGGAGCGCCCGGGGGTGCCGGGCGATCGAGGGGGCGGCCGGGCTCAGGCGAGCGCCGGCACTCCGAGGCCGTGGAGGCGGGGAGACGATCGGGGGGTGGTCACGGGGATGGAACTCCTTCCGTGGCCGCCGACCGGGTTAGCTGACGGATTCGGGCGGGAAGTACGCCCTACCGCGGCCGTGGCGCGCGGATTCACCCCGGTGTTGCTGTGGGTCCCCGGTTCGTGTGTGCACGATTAGGCGGGTCGGCACGGCGTCGCCTTCTGCGATCGGGAACCGCGCCGGACGCGCCGACACTACCGGTGGGTATGCGCCCTGCCAAGCGCTCCCACCTGCGCAAACATCGTCAGGGGACACGGATATCGGAACAGGGGGTTACTCATTTCCCTCAATGGGACAACCGGTCGCCGGGGAACCGCTCGGCGGAAAGGGGACATCGGTCGACCGGGGAAACGGGCATCCGGCGCAGCGCGGCCGATCGGATCGGCCGCTTGCCGGGGAATCGCGGGCCGGGTGACCGCGCTCACCGTTCTCGGTAACGATTGGGCCGCCGGCTCTCAGCCGATGCGGGCCGGGCGCCAGCGGGCCGCCGCGACGGGGACCCGGGTCACGGCGGAAGCCCGGGGCGCGGGTACGGGCCGCAGCGCCGTGGCGGCCGCGTACGCCTCGACGGTGAGCGTCCGGGCCGCGTCGGCCGCCAACTCCGCGTCCCGCCAGGCGAGCCGCTCCCGCGCCGCGGCCGCCTCCCACCGGGCGCGGCGGCCGTCGCGGATCGTCCCGGCCAGCACGGCCTCCTGCTCGGCCGGGTGGCGACGCGGGTCCCACCCGTTGCGCCCGGCCAGCACGTCGGCGAGCTGACGCGCGGTCAGGTCGCCCCGCCAGTACGCCGTCATGGCGGCGTGGCGCAGCCAGCGCTCCCGCGCCGCGTACTCGGTCGGGGTGTGCGGGGTGCGCGGGGTGGGCAGCGCGGCGGCGAGGGCGAGTCGGCGGGCGGCCGCGTCCGCCTCGTCGTAGGCCGCCCAGGCCCGTTCCGCCTCGTCCTGGGCGACGAGCCACCGCTCCCGGCGGCGACGGGCGGTCTGGGCGGCCCCGGCGGCGGCGACCGCCACCTCGTCGGCGTAGCGGGCCAGGTCGGCGCGGTGGACCGCGTCCGCGTCGACCGGTTCGGGGGCGGGCTCTGCCGGTTCCCGTTCCGGGCGGGCGACCAGCACGGCGAGCAGGGCGAGGGCGAGCACGGTCAGTGTCGACCAGATGGCGGCGGCCTCGGGAACCTCGGTGAGGAAGTGGCGGAGAACGGTCTGCGACATGGTCGGCACCTCACGGGAGACAGTGGCCGGGGAACTCCGCGCGGCGTCGCCGGGCCGCCGAGGGCGGGTGCGGGGCCGACCCTGAGCACGGGTACAAATTACCGCCGGATCCCGCCTCCGCGCACC
Source organism: Micromonospora sp. NBS 11-29 (assembly GCF_002140155.1). Lineage (GTDB taxonomy): Bacteria > Actinomycetota > Actinomycetes > Mycobacteriales > Micromonosporaceae > Micromonospora. Next base: position 272,844 of record NZ_NAPR01000007.1, on the reverse strand, counting down.
GCCCTGCGGCGTGTCGCCACGCCCGCTGAACAGGGCGGACGGCTCAATCCGACCGACGCCGCCCGGCGTACTCGACGGGTGNGACCGGGGGGCCGGCACGGCTGGTGCCGGCGCGACGGCGGCCGGGCCGGTGCGGGGCCGGCGCGACGGGCCGAGGCGGCGCATCATCGGCAGTTCCACCCAGCGGTGCAGGGCGGCGGCGAGCGCCAGGTTGAGCAGCAGGAAGCCGAGCACCGCGAGCGGCCCCCGCCAGCCGGGCAGCCCGGTGCCCCAGTCGCCGGTGAGCCGCAGCACGGTCACCATGACCAGGACGTGGACCAGGTAGAACGCGAATGAGACCTCGCCGAGCCAGACCATCGCCCGGGAGCGCCACGGGGTCCACCGACCCCGCACGTCGGCCTCCGCCGCGGCGGCGATGACCAGCACGTACGCCACGGCGAGCAGCGCCGCCCAGAACTCGGCCCGGATCCACAGCGCGGCGACCACCCAGGTGGCGACGAACAGCAGGCTGGCCACGGGCAGGCCGGGACCGCGCCAGCGGTGGCGGCGCATCAGCTCGGCGGCCGCCGCGCCCATCCAGAACTCCAGCGACCGGGTGACCGGGAAGATCTGGGTGAACCACCAGCGCTGCTCCTCGGGCACCAGGTGCTGACCCGGCCAGAGCGCCAGGATGAGCAGCGGCGCGGCGACCAGCACCGCCCGGAGCACGCCGGTACGGCCCCGGCGCAGCCACGGCACCACCAGCGGCAGGCACAGGTAGAAGGCCAGCTCGCAGGAGAGCGACCAGCTCACGTTGTTGACGCTGTAGAAGTAGCCGTTCAGCGGGATCCACGCCTGGACCAGGAAGAGGTTGCCGATCGCGGCCCACGGCAGGACCGGGTCGGCGAACCAGGCCGCCACGGCCAGCGCGGCCACGAACGTCACCACATGGTTCGGGTAGATCTTGGCGAGCCGGCGGCGCAGGAACCTCCGCCCCGGCTCGCCGTCCCGGTACGACCACACCAGCACGAACCCGCTGAGGACGAAGAAGAACTCCACCCCGGAGAGACCGAGGCTGAACGTCTTGTCCATGACGGTCTTCAGCTCCGGCTCGGCGATGATCCGCATGGTGCCCGCGTGGAAGCCGAAGACCAGCAGGGCGGCGATCCACCGGAGCCCGGTCAGCGACGGCAGCCGCGGAGCGCGGGCGGTGGTCGGCGCACTGGTCATCCCGGGCACCCTACCGGGTGGGGGACGCGGGCCCCCTCCCCCGGCGACGTCCGGACGACCGCCGGGGGACGGCGGATAGGATTTCCGTTCCTGCGCGAGCGAGCGCCCACCCGGCTCCCGCCGGAACTGCCCCCGCCTGTACGGAAGGTGAGCCAACCGGATGCACCAGCGGATCCTGCTCCGCGCCCGCAAGGGCCCGTTCGACGTCCTCACGCCGGAGGAGACCTTCGCCGGCAACTGGATCGGCGACAACACCGGCAACCTGGTCTTCAGCCACGCCGCGCACAAGCTGCTGGCCACCTCCGGTACGGAGATCACCCCCACCCGGTCGCCCGCCGACCCGCGCCTCGCCGACGAGATCAACGAACGGTACGACGTCTTCGTGGTGCCGCTGGCCAACGCCTTCCGCCGCAGCTTCGTGCACCGCCTCAACCCGCTGACCCGGCTGATCGAGCGGCTGAAGATCCCGGTGGTGGTCCTCGGCGTCGGGGTGCAGACCAATGTCGACGGCGACCGCGAGTACCTGCGGCAGATCGACGAGCCGGTCAGCGCGTTCTGCCGGGCCGTACTGGACCGCTCGCACAGCATCGGGGTACGCGGCGAGATCACCGAGGGCTACCTGCGTACCCTCGGCTTCTCCGCCGTGGAGCAGATCGGCTGCCCGTCGATGTTCCTGCACGGCGAGGACTTCCGGCTGGAGAAGACCCGGCCGGAGCTGACCGCCGACGGCCGGATCGCGTTGACCATCTCCCCGTACGTCGCCTCGATGGCCGCGGTCGTCCGCCACCATCGCGAGCGCTACCCGAACCTGCGCTACGTGCCGCAGGACCTGCGGACCCTCGGCACGCTGCTCTACGGCGACGCGCCGGAGCACCGGGGCAAGAGCGGTGAGATGCCGCTGCACACCTCGCACCCGCTGTTCGTCGAGGACAAGGTGCGCATGTTCGTCGACCCGTGGACGTGGATGTCGTACCTGTCCGGGTTCGACTTCAACTTCGGCACCCGGATCCACGGCACCATCACCGCGCTGATCTCCGGCACCCCCGGTTACCTCTTCGCGCACGACTCGCGCACCCTGGAACTGGCCCGCTACTTCGACATCCCGCACCGGATCATGCGGGACGTGCCGGCCGACGTCGACGCCGCCGACCTCTACGCGGAGGCCGACTATACCGCGCTCAACGCCGGGCACAAGGCGCGCTTCGCCACGATCACCGGGTTCCTGGCCAAGCACGACCTCGGCACCTCGTTCGCCGACGGTGACAGCGCCGCCCGGTTCGACCAGCGGGTCCGCGAGACGGTGTTCCCGCCGGCCGTCCGGCCGGTCGCCAGCACCCCGACCGCCGAGCTGCTGACCCGCATCGAGCGTCTGCACGACGAGAACCGCAAGCTCACCGAGACGGTCGGCGAGCTGCGCGGCCAGGGGCTGCGCGAGCGGATCAAGCAGGCCGTCCCGGACCCGGTCCGCCGCATCCTGCGGCGTTGAGCGTCGTACGCCTGTTCGAGACCGGGGTACGATCGCGGGCGTGTCCGACGTCGCGTACCAGCCCTCGATGCTCGACCTGGCCGCCGACGGCCCGACCCTGGGCCCGCTCGCCGGCCAGGTGCGCCGGCACGAGCTGACCCGGGGCGCCTGGGTCGACCACCTGCCCGGGTGGGTGCGGGGCTCCGACGCGGTGCTCGACACGCTGCGCCACGACGTGCCGTGGCGGGCCGAGCGCCGCACCATGTACGACACCGAGGTCGACGTGCCCCGCCTGCTCTGCTGGTACGCCGCCGGTCGGCCGCTGCCGCACCCGGTGCTCACCACCGCCCGCGACGCGCTCACCCGGCACTACGCGTCCGAGCTGGGCGAGCCGTTCGTCACCGCCGGCCTATGCCTCTACCGCGACGGCCGGGACAGCGTGGCCTGGCACGGCGACACCCAGGGCCGTTCCGCGCACACCGACACCCTGGTGGCGATCGTCTCGTTCGGCTCGCCCCGCCCGCTGCTGCTGCGCCCGCGCGGCGGTGGCGGCGTCAGCCTGCGTTTCCCGCTCGGCCACGGCGACCTGGTGGTGATGGGCGGCTCCTGCCAACGCACCTGGGAACACGCCGTGCCCAAGACCACCCGCCCGGTCGGCCCCCGGGTCAGCGTCCAGTTCCGCCCCGCCGGGGTGGCCTGACCCGGCCACCGGGCCCATGCTAGAAACAACCCCCAGGGTCGATCGCACCCCGTGAGGGGTGAGGCGATGACCAGGTTTCCCACGTGGGCGGTGCACGGCGACGGCCGCTCGGTGCGCCCCGGCGACGTGGTCCACCCCGCCGAACGACTCTCCTGGCCGCGTACCGTCGGCGTGGGCGTGCAGCACGTCGTCGCCATGTTCGGCGCCACCTTCACGGTGCCGCTGATCACCGGTTTCCCGCCGGCCACCACGCTCTTCTTCTCCGGCCTCGGCACGCTGCTGTTCCTGCTGATCACCGGCAACCGGCTGCCGTCGTACCTCGGGTCGTCGTTCGCCTTCATCGCCCCGGTGCTGGCCGCCAAGACCGACGGCGGCATCGGCGCGGCCCTCGGCGGCATCGTGGTGGCCGGCGCCGCGCTGGCGCTGGTCGGCGTGGTGGTGCAGTGGGCCGGCGCGCGCTGGATCGACGCCCTGATGCCCCCGGTGGTGACCGGCGCGATCGTGGCCCTGATCGGGCTCAACCTCGCGCCGGTGGCCTGGGACGGCGGCGGTGCCGGCACCGGCGTCAAGGCCCAACCGCTGATCGCCGTGGTCACGCTCCTGGCGATCCTGGTCACCACGGTGGTCTTCCGCGGCTTCCTGGCCCGGCTGTCGATCCTGCTGGGCGTGGTGGTCGGCTGGGCGCTGGCCGCGCTGACCGGCCAGCTCGACCAGCAGGCGGTCACCGGGCTGCGGCAGGCCGCCTGGGTCGGCCTGCCCGAGTTCCACACGCCGAGCTTCAGCCTCCGCGCCGTGGTGCTGGTGATCCCGGTGATCCTGGTGCTGATCGCGGAGAACGCCGGGCACGTCAAGGCGGTCGCCGCGATGACCGGCCGCAACCTCGACCGTCACATGGGCCGGGCGTTCCTCGGCGACGGTCTCGCCACCGTGCTGGCCGGCTCCGGCGGCGGTTCCGGCACCACCACGTACGCGGAGAACATCGGCGTGATGGCGGCGACCCGCGTCTACTCGACGGCCGCGTACTGGGTGGCCGGCGGCACGGCGATCTTGCTCGGGCTCTGCCCGAAGTTCGGCGCGCTGATCCTCACCGTGCCGGCCGGCGTGCTCGGCGGCGCCACCACCGCGTTGTACGGCCTGATCGCCATCCTCGGCGCCCGGATCTGGATCGAGAACCGGGTCGACTTCCACGACCCGGTCAACCTGTTCACCGCCGCGGTCGCCGTGATCGTCGGCGCGGCCAACTACACGCTGACGGCGGGCGACCTGTCCTTCAACGGCATCGCGCTGGGCACCGCCGCCGCCCTGGTGATCTACCACGGCATGCGCCTGATCGCCCACCTGCGCGGCACCACCCCGCACCCCCACCCCGCCCCCGACCCCCGTAGTTGATCATGAAGTTGGCGGCGCGAATCGACTGATCCGGTGCGGTCAACTTCATGATCAACGCTGGGTCGGCGGGGTGGGGCTGGGAGGGGTGGGCGGGGTGGGTCAGGGGCGGTCGATGTGGTGGCCTACCACGGTGGGGCCGAGCATCACCGCGAAGCCGGAGCCGTCGCGACGTGGGTCCGCCGGGGGCAGGTCCACCGGGTCGCCGGTGGCCGTCGCGCCCACCGGCCGCGGGCCGATCCAGGCCACGGACAGATCCACCTCGCCCTTGAGCAGCCGCTGGGCGCGCACCCCGCCGGTCGCCCGCCCCTTCGCCGGGTACGCGTCCAACGGCGTCACCTTGACCGTGGCGCCGGTGGACGTGACCACCATCGGCTCACCGTGCTGCGGGTCGTCGGTGCGGACCGCGCCGAAGAAGACCACCCGCGCCCCCGCCGGCAGGTTGATCCCGGCCATCCCACCGCCCCTGAGGCCCTGCGGCCGGACCAGCGACGCCGCGAAACGCAGCAACGACGCCTCCGACGAGACGAACGCCAGCGCCTCGGCGCCGTCGGTCAGCCAGGTCGCCCCGACCACCTCGTCGCCGTCGCGCAGCGAGATGACCTCGAACTCGTCCGAGCGGACCGGCCAGTCCGGCGCGCACACCTTCACCACGCCCTGACGCGTACCCAGGGCCAGGCCGGGCGACCCCTCGGCGGAGGGACCCAGCGGGGCGAGCCCGACCACCGACTCCCCCGGTTCCAGCGGCACCAGTTCCGCCGCCGACATGCCGCCCCGCAACGACACCGTGCCGGACTGCTCCGGCAGCACCGGCAGCGGCAACACGTCGATCTTGAACGCCCGGCCGGCGCTGGTCACCAGCAGCACCCGCCCCCGGGCGGTGGAGTGCACCGCCGCGCGTACCGCGTCGTGCTTGACCCGACCGCTGCGCCGTCGCGCCTCGGCGGCCTCCTCCGACTCGGCCGCGGTCCGGGCGACCAGCCCGGTCGCGGAGAGGATCACCTGGCACGGGTCGTCGGCGACTTCCAGCGGACCGGCCGGCACGGAGGCGGCCAAGACCTCCTTCAGGTCACCGTCGACGAGCGTGGTGCGCCGCTGCGCGCCGAACTGCTTGACCACCGCGGCCAACTCGTCGGAGACCAGCTTCCGCAGCACCTTCGGATCGTCCAGGATCTTCGACAGCTCGGCGATCTCGCCGCGCAGCTTCTCCTGCTCGGCCTCCAGCTCGATCCGGTCGTACTTCGTCAGCCGGCGCAGCGGCGTGTCCAGGATGTAGGTCGCCTGGATCTCGGACAGTTTGAATCGCTGCATCAGGCCGTCCTTGGCCGCCTGCGCGTCCTCGCTGGCCCGGATCAGCTTGACCACCCGGTCGATGTCGAGCAGCGCGATCAGCAGGCCGTCGACCAGGTGCAGCCGCTCCTCCCGCTTGCGCTTGCGGTACGCGCTGCGCCGGGTCACCACCTCGTAGCGGTGCGACAGGAACACCTCAAGCAGTTCCTTGAGCCCGAGCGTGCGCGGCTGGCCGTCCACCAGCACCAGGTTGTTCACGCCGAAGGACTGCTCCAGCGGGGTGAGCCGGTAGAGGTCGGCCAGCAGCGCCTGCGGGTTCACCCCGACCTTGCACTCGACGACCAGGCGGGTGCCGTTCTCCCGGTCGGTGAGGTCCTTGACGTCGGCGATGCCGGTCAGCCGCTTGGTCTTGTTGACCTCGTTGGTGATGGCCGCGATGACCTTCTCGGCGCCCACGCCGTACGGCAGCTCGATGACCGTGATGGCCTGCCGGCCACGGCTGCCCTCCAGCGGACCGATCTCCACCCGGCCGCGCATCCGCACCACGCCACGCCCGGTCTCGTAGGCCCGGCGCACCTCGTCCAGGCCGAGCAGCAGCCCGCCGGTGGGCAGGTCGGGGCCGGGCACGAACTCCATCAACCGGTCCAGCGTGGCGTCCGGGTGGTTGATCAACCAGCGGGCGGCCTGGACCACCTCGCCGAGGTTGTGCGGGATCATGTTCGTCGCCATGCCGACCGCGATGCCGGACGCGCCGTTGACCAGCAGGTTCGGGAAGGCGGCCGGCAGCACGGTGGGCTGGGTCAGCGAGCCGTCGTAGTTGGGCTCGACGTCGACGGTGTCCTCGCCCAGCTCACCGACCAGCAGCATCGCAGGCCGAGAAATGCGACATTCGGTATATCTCGCCGCCGCCGGGCCGTCGTCCGGGGATCCAAAGTTTCCATGCCCGTCGATGAGTGGAGTGTTCAGCGAGAAGTCCTGCGCGAGCCGGACCAGCGCGTCGTAGATCGCGGTGTCGCCGTGCGGGTGGTACCGACCCATGACGTCACCGACCACGCGGGCCGACTTGACATGCGATCGATCCGGCCGGAATCCCGACTCGTGCATGGACCAGAGGATGCGCCGGTGCACGGGCTTGAGCCCGTCCCGGGCGTCCGGCAGGGCGCGGGAGTGGATGACCGAGAACGCGTACTCCAGGTAGGAGTCGGAGACCTCGGTGACCAGCGGGTTGTCGAAGACCCGGGCGCCGGCCTGGTCGAAGGCGGAGAGGTCCGCCTTGGCGCGGTCGTCCTTGCGGCGTGCCATGGTGCAGCTTCCTTCCGAAACGAACGCGGTGGTCAGGCGTCGATGGCGTCGCGGTCGACGCGGCCGGCGGAGTCGATGAGCCAGTTGCGGCGGGGCTCGACCTTCTCCCCCATGAGCAGTTCGAGGATCCGTTCGGCGGCCTCGACGTCGTCGAGCGTGATCCGGCGGACGGCGCGGGTGGCCGGGTTCATGGTGGTCTCCCACAACTCGTCGGCGTCCATCTCACCGAGACCCTTGAACCGTGGGATCGGGGTGACGATCTGCTTGCCGGCCTTCTCCAGCTTGCGGACCGTCGCCTCCATCTCGGCCTGGGTGTAGGTGTAGACGGTCTGCGGGTTGCGCCCCCTCGTGGTGATCTTGTGCAGGGGCGGCATCGCCGCGTAGAGCCGGCCGGCCTCGATCAGCGGTCGCATGTAGCGGGCGAAGAGCGTGATCAGCAGCGTACGGATGTGCGCGCCGTCGACGTCCGCGTCGGCCATGATCAGCACCCGGCCGTAGCGCAGCGACGACAGGTCGAACGTGCGCCCGGAGCCGGCGCCGAGCACCTGCACGATCGCGGCGCACTCGGCGTTGTCCAGCACCTGCTGGAGGTTGGCCTTCTGCACATTGAGGATCTTGCCGCGAATCGGCAGAAGTGCCTGGTATTCGGAGGATCGGGCGAGGCGCCCTGTTCCCAAGGCGCTGTCGCCTTCGACGATGAACAGCTCACTTCTGTCGATACCTGACGCGCGACAGTCGACCAGCTTGGCCGGCATGGCCGCGCCCTCCAGCGCGGTCTTGCGGCGGGCCGCGTCCTTCTGCTGCTTCTGGGTGAGCCGGACCCGGGCCGCGTCGACGATCTTCTGGAGCACCGTGCGGGCCTCGGCCTTGGTGCGGCGGTCGTCCAGCCAGCTCTTGAGGTGCGCCTCGACCAGGCCCTGGAGCACCTTGGTGATGCCGGCGGTGGACAGCTCGTCCTTGGTCTGGGAGGTGAACTGCGGCTCCGGGATGCGGACGTGCACCACCGCGGTCATGCCCTCCAGGACGTCGTCCAGGGTGGGCGCGTCCTCCTTGGCCCGGAGCAGGCCGCGAGTGGTGCGAGCCGCCTCGGCGAGGGTGCGGGCCAGGGCACGCTCGAAGCCCTTGCGGTGGGTGCCGCCGTGGGCGTTGCGGATGGTGTTGGTGAAGCACTCGACGGTGCGGTCGTAGCCGGTGCCCCAGCGGAACGCCACCTCGACCTCGGCCCGGCGCTGCACGTTCGACTGCATGACGCCGTTGGCGTCGGCGGCGTTCTCGCGGTAGGTGCCCTCGCCGGTGACGAGCAGGGTGCCGGAGACCGGGCGGTCGCCGGCCGGGGCGAGGAACTCCACCATGTCGGTCAGGCCGTTGGGGAAGTGGAAGTGCTCCTCGGTGGCCTGCTCGCCGGTCTCGTCGCGCAGCCGGTAGGCCACGCCCGGGACGAGGAACGCGGTGTTGCGCAGCTTGAGCCGGACCGCCTCGGTGTCGAGCGCGGCGCCGGTCTCGAAGTACCGGGGGTCGTGCCACCAGCGGATCGAGGTGCCGGTGCGCTGGCCGCGCTTCATCGCCCCGGCCACCCGGAGACCGGGCCCGGGGGTGAACGGCGCGTCGGGGCCGTCGCCGTCGAAGACCCCGGGCACGCCGTGCCGGAACGACATGACGTGGATCTTGCCGGCGCGGCGGACGGTGACGTCGAAGCGGCGGGAGAGCGCGTTGACCGCGGAGGCGCCCACGCCGTGCAGGCCGCCGGAGGTCTTGTAGCCCGAGCCGCCGAACTTGCCGCCGGCGTGCAGCCGGGTCAGCACCAGCTCGACGCCGGAGATGCCCGACTTGGCGTGCACGTCGGTGGGGATGCCCCGCCCGTCGTCGTCGACCTGGACCGAGCCGTCGGCGTGCAGGATCACGTCGACGTTGGTGGCGTGACCGGCCACACCCTCGTCGGTCGAGTTGTCGAGGATCTCGTTGACGAGGTGACCCACGCCACGGCTGTCGGTCGAGCCGATGTACATGCCGGGGCGCTTGCGGACGGCGTCGAGGCCCTCCAGATGGGTGAGGTCGTCCGCCCCGTAGAGCGTCTCAGGCTGTGCGGTCAACTGGTCGTACTCCAAGGTCTCGGCGGTGTGGTGCCGTTCACCGTGCGGCCGCCCACGACGATCGCCGGGCGCGGCGCGCCGGAGCGAGCCTAGCCCGGCGCTCCGACAGGCCGGTGGCACCCGGGCCGAGAGGCGTCCGTGCACCACAACGATCCGACCCGCCGGCCGTCTTCCCGATCACCGACCGGCGGATTGTTAACACCCGTCGTGACCTCGGGTCCGACCATTGACGCTCGTCACACGCCCGTGATCTGATCGCCCCCTCGAAGAATCTTTCATGTTTCGATGTCTGAGGGTGAGGTCGGGTATGTCCGTGTTTCGTCGTTCCGCGCTCGCGGCGGCGCTGGCGCTCGCCGCGGTGGCGTTGCCGGCCGCGGCGGCGCCCGCCCGGCCGGCCGCCGCCGCGCTGCCCACCGCCGCGGTCGCACTGGGTGACAGCTTCATCAGTGGCGAGGGCGCCGGAGGGTACGCGCCGGTGGTCGACGTCAACGGCGTCACGCAGGGCTTCCCCGGCTGGTCAGCGGCGAACGCCAACGCCTACTTCTGCCACCGTTCGCCGAACGCCTCGCTGTTCCAGGCCGACCTGCCCGGCATCTCCGCGCGGTTCAACCTGGCCTGCTCCGGCGGGCAGCCGTACGACATCGCCAACGCGTCGTCCACCCGGGCCAAGGGGCGGCAGGTCGCCGCCCAGCTCGACCAGCTCCGGGCGGTGGCGCGGACCCACGACATCGACGTGGTGCTGGTCGGTCTCGGCTCGAACAACAGCTCGTTCACGTTCGGNGGGAGTTCTGGGCGTACCTGGGCGGGCCGGTGGAGCAGAAGCCGTGCACGGACGCCGACCTGGGCACCGCCGCCCAGTTCGCCGCCGCGACCGCGGAGACCACGACCGCGCTGCGGCAACTGCTCACCACGCTCGACCAGGTCGACGCGGACGGGCAGCACCGGGTGGTGTTCCAGGACTACACCAACCCGCTGCCGTACGAGCTGGACCAGAGCTACTGGAGCGAGGACAGTCGGGACGACACCCGGGATAAGTTCCGTGCCCTGGGCGCCGAGCGGTACGCGGCCGGCTGCCCGATCCACCGGGCCAGCCTGGCCCCCGGGCAGCGGTTCTCCCAGGGGCTCGGCTCGCTGGTCAGCTCGGTGCGCGGCACGCTGGCCGCCGAGTTCCCGGCCGACGACCTGGTCTATCTGAACGTGCAGCGCGCGTTCGACGGGGCCCGGCTCTGCGAGTCGGCGGGCAGCCCGGCCAACGCGCTGGCCACCCCGATCCGGCTGATGGACGGCCCGAGCGGCGTCTTCGTCACCAGCCTCTCCGGCAAGGACAAGCTCGACATCCAGCGGATCGCGAACGCCTGCGGCACCTACTTCCAGACCTGCCAGGAGTCGTGGCACCCGAGCGCCGCCGGCCACCAGGTGCTCGGCCGCTGCCTGAGCGGGGCGGCGGCGACCGGCGCCCGTAGCGTCTCCTGCGTCCGGGCCCCGGACGGCACGATCACCGTGAGCTGACCGACCCGGTCGGCGTCCCGCGTGGCCGGGGCGCCGACCGGTCGGCTCGACGGGCCGCCGGTCAGCGGGCCGCCGGTGGGGCGCCGAGACTGAGCAGGAGCGGGCCGGTCGGGCCGGCGACCAGTTCGCCGAGGCGCACCCCGTCCAGCACGGCGAGGAACGCGGCCTGGGCCCGGCGCAGCTCGCCGCGCAGCCGACAGCCGGCGACCAGCGGGCAGGCCGGCTCGTGGCAGTTGACCACCTCGCCGTCACCCTCGAAGGCCCGGACGACCTGGCCCACGGTCAGCTCACCGGCGTGCTCGGCGAAGGCCACCCCGCCGGAGCGACCCCGGATGGTCACCAGGACGCCGATCCGTTGCAACCGCTGCACCACCTTGGCGACGTGACTGCGGGGCAGCGCGAGCCGGCTGGCGAGTTCGTCCACGGTGGCGCGGACCGGGGACGCGGCGGTCAGCATGGCGATCCGCAGGGCCATGTCGGTCGACCGGTTGAGCCTCACGTACCGACCCTAGCCACTTCGCGCCGGACGCGACACGGGTCGATGTTCCGGGACCTCGGCCCCCGAAGCGGACTGTCGAATGCCTGTTTCGTGACGGTCGACCCGTTCGACGTCCGAAGGAGACAGTCGTGCTCCCGGAGAAGTCGACGGTCCGCCGGTTAGCGGCGGATCACCAGGGTAGGGGTCATCCATGCGCATCGCGATGATTTCGGAGCACGCCAGCCCGCTCGCCGTCGGCGGCGAGGGGGACGCCGNGGGCACGACGTCCGGGTCTACACCCGCCGCGACTCCCCCACCCTGCCCGAGGCGGTCCCCGCGGCGGACGGCTACCAGGTGTGGCACGTGCCGGCCGGTCCCGCCCGGCGGGTGCCGAGCGACGAGCTGCTGCCGCACCTGGGCGAGTTCGGCGGCTGGCTGGCGGGCGCCTGGCGGCACGGGGGCTGGACCCCGGACGTGGCGCACGCGCACTTCTGGATGAGCGGGCTGGCCACGGTGCACGCCGGCCGCCGCGCCGGGGTGCCGACCGTGTTGACGTACCACTCGCTCGGCACCGTGGAGCGCCGGCACCGGGGCGTGCGGGACGCCGGCCAGCCGGGACGGATCGGCTACGAGCGCGCGCTTGGCCGGGCCGTCGACCGGGTGGTCGTGCAGTGCGAGGAGGAGCTCGCCGAGCTGGTCCGGATGGGGGTGCCCCGCTCCCGGATGGCGCTGGTCCCGGCCGGCGTCGACCAGGCGGTGTTCCGGCCGGACGGGCCGGTCGCGCCGCGCGACCCGGACCGCCCGCGCATCCTCACCGTCGGCCGGATGGTCGAACGCAAGGGTTTCCTGGACGTGGTCCGGGCGCTGCCCGCGGTCCCGGACGCGGAGTGCGTGGTGCTCGGCGGGCCACCGGCCGACCTGCTGCCGGCCGACACGTTCGCCCGCCGGCTGTCCGCGCTGGCCGAGTCGTGCGGCGTGGCCGACCGGGTGCGGCTGCTCGGCGGCGTGCCCCGGCGGGAGATGCCGGCCTGGTACCGCTCGGCGGATGTGCTGGTCGCCGCCGGCTGGCACGAGCCGTTCGGGCGCGTCCCGCTGGAGGGGATGGCCTGCGGCGTGCCGGTGGTCGGCACCGCCGTCGGCGGCATCGCCGACAGCATCGTGGACGGGCTGACCGGTGACCTGGTGCCGCCGCGCGACCCGCGCGCGTTGGGCGCCGCGCTGCGCCGGCTGCTCGCCGACAACGTCCGCCGCTTCACGTACGCCACCGCCGCGCTGGACCGGGTCCGCAGCCGGTACTCGTGGAAGCGCTGCGCCGAGCAGCTCGGCGCGGTCTACGACACGCTCGCCACCGCGGCCCGCCCCGCGCCGGCGGCGGCCTGACCGGTGCCGGACCGGCCCGCCACCCCTTGCTACCCGTCGGTAGCTTCGCCCCGTACGCTGGGCCGGTGAGCGGGGACTACACGCAGGAGTACGTGGACGTCGACGGGGCACGCCTCGGCGTGCAGATCCATCCGGAACCGGCCGGGACGTCGCACGCGCCGGTGGTGCTGATCTGGCCGGCCATGGGGGTACGGGCCCGCTACTACCGCCCCTTCGCCGCCGCGCTGCGCGACGCCGGGCTCGCGGTGATCGTGGCCGACCTGCGCGGCACCGGCGAGAGCACGCCGGCCCCCGCCCGCACCTGCCGGTACGGCTACGCCGAGCTGGCCACCGACGTCGGCGCGGTGCTCGACGCGCTCAAACCCCGGCTCGACGGCCGCACCCGGCTGCTGCTCGGGCACTCGCTCGGCGGGCAGGTCGCCGTGCTGCACCAGGCGCTGCACGACGCCGGCAAGGTCGACGGGCTGGCCCTGGTGGCCGCGGCTCTGCCCTGGTGGCGTCGGTACCCGGGGCGGCGCGGCTGGGGCGTGCTGCCGTACACCCAGGGCCTCGCGGCCGCGGCCCGCCTGCTCGGCGTCTGGCCCGGCTGGGGGTTCGGCGGCCGGCAGGCGCGCGGCGTGATCCGGGACTGGGCGCACACCGCCCGCACCGGCCGGTTCCCGACGCTCGACGGGGTCGACGCGGACGCCGCGGTCGGGCGGATCCGGACGCCGGTGCTGGCGGTCAGCGTCGACGACGACCAGTACACCCCGCACGAGACGGTGGACCACCTCTGCGACAAGTTGACCGCCGCGCCGGTGACCCGGCACCGCTACACGGTCGCCGAGGCGGGCGCCCCGCTCGACCACTTCACCTGGGTCCGCGCGGCGACGCCGCTGGCCGCCCGGATCGCCGCGTTCGTGGCCACGCTGCCGCGCCGCTGACACGGGGCGCGGATTCCGGGGCGTGAGCCGGGCGAAGGTGGGTATGCCGCACCGCCCGAACACGGTGGAGGGGGATCAGATGTCCGAACGGCACACCGCGCTGCGCTCGATGCACGACCTGGGTCTGGCGGCCTGGTTCGGCGGCTCGCTGATGGGAGCGCTCGGCGTCAACGGCGCGGCGGCACGAATTGACGACACGACCCAGCGGCTGCCGGTGGCCTCGGCCGGCTGGGCGCGGTGGACGCCGGTGAACGCGGCGGCGATCGGCGCACACCTGGCCGGCGCGGTCGGCGNGCGGTGAAGACCGGGCTCACCGTCGCCGCGCTCGCGGTGACCGGCTACAGCCGGCTGGTCGGCATGCGGCTGGAGAAGGCGGGCGGCCCGCCGGTCGAGGGGACCACCGAGCCGAACCATCACACCCCGGCGAACGTCGCCGCGAGCCAGCGGCAGATGAAGATGCTCCAGTGGGCGATCCCGGCGCTGACCGGCGCGCTGGTCGTGGTCACGGCGTACATGAGTGAGCAGCAGAAGCCGGGCCAGGTGTTCCGCGGCATGCTGAACCGCGCCGGCGGGCTGATGGCCGCGCCGAAGACGTTCGGCAAGGTGGCCGCCATGGGCGCGGCCAAGCGTCACATGGCCGGCGCCNCGGCCGGCGGCCCACAACGGGGTGGGTCGCCGGCCGTGCCGTGCCCGACATCCGGCGGGCGGTCAGGAGCCGGTGCCGTCCTCGCCCGGTGCGGACGGCTCGTTCGCCGGCACCGGCGACCCGGACACCGGGTGTCCGGTGTCGTCCACCAGGCCGGGGGCCATGCTGCCGCCGTGCGCCTCCTCGGCCTCCCGGGTGGCCCGGGGGTCCCGGTCGTCCGGGGCCTGCTCGTCCCGCCGCTCGTCCACGTCTTCCCCCCTCGCTGTCGTCCCTGGCCGGTACCCGGGCGGCGGTCGGGGAAACCTCAGGCGCCGGTGGGCGCCGGTGCGACGTCGAGCAGCCCGGCGAGGGCGGCGGCGTCCCGCTGGGCCTGGTCGCCGCAGCAGTTGTTCATCAGCACATGCAGCTCCGCGCACTGGTCGGCCAACTCCCGCAGCAGCACCGACCAGTGCCGCAGCTCCGACTCGGCGTAGGCGTAGCGGAACCGCTCCTGCTTGTCGCCGCTCTCCCAGGCGGCGCTGTGCCCGTGGAACCGGATCACGGCCAGGTCGGTGGTGGCGACGAGGATCGGCGGCACCGAGGAGGCGTGTCCCTGCGGCATGTCCACGCAGGCGTACCCGAGCCCGTGCTCGCGCAGAAACGTCACCGTGTCGACCATGGCGTCCTCGGCGAACCAGGAGGAGTGTCGCAGCTCGACGGTGACCGGCCAGGGACGGCACCGCTGCGCGGCGGCCAGGATCCGTCGCCGGGCCGCCTCGCCGCGGGCCAGCCAGGGCGGGAACTGGAGGAGCACCGCGCCGAGCCGGTCGGCCGCCGCGAGCGGCGCCAGCGCCGCGTGGAACCGGTCCCAAAGCTCGTCGTACGCCCCGGCGGACAGGTCACGCCACCGGATCCAGCTCGGGCCACCGGTCGGCCGCAGCTCCCTCGGCAGCGCCTCGA
>NZ_NAPR01000007.1:215745-257413 GCF_002140155.1 Micromonospora sp. NBS 11-29 | reverse complement strand
GTTCACCCCGCGCGGATACCAACCGGAGCGGATCAGCATCTGGTCGGCCCACGAGGACGTACCCACCTTGATGACACCCATGTAATTCAGTCCACCCCGAACCGGACGGATCGGCAACCGGAGGCTCCGGTGTGGAGCCCCGGCACCCGCGCCGTGACCGAGCTCACCCGCGCGAGCGGGCCCGGCGTGTGACGTTGTCGCAGGTGCCCGCGCTGAGGGTCACGAGATGGACGCACCCGGCCTGGACCAGGAAACCGTCGAGCGACTGCTCGCCGGCGCTTCCGGCGGCGCCCCGCGTACCCTCGTGCGGTTCCTCGACGCCGTCCGGGTCACACCCGGCACGGGCGAACTCGACGGCGAAACCGCGGCGGTCGCCGCCTTCCGGGCGGCACGGGCGACGCCCCGACGCGACCCCGGCCGCCGGCCCGTACGGCGACTCGCCGCCGGACTGCTCGGCGCCAAGCTGGCCGTCGCCGCCCTGGTCGCGTCGTTGACCGGTGGCGTCGCGCTCGCCGCCGTCACCGGGAACCTGCCCGACGTCACCGGCGGTGGCCCGCCACCGCACCGGCCCGCCACCACCGGGCCCACCACCCGCCCCACACCGACCCCGCACCCGGGCGGCACGGCCACCGGCCCCGCCGAGGGTGTGTCGGTCCCGGCCGCGCCGGTCGGGCTCTGCGCCGCCTACCGGAACCTCCCCGAGGCCGGGCGGGGCCCCGCGCTGGCCACCCCGGCCTTCGCCGGCCTGGTCACCGCCGCCGGCGGCCGGGACCGGGTACCCGCCTACTGCGCCGCCCTGCTCGACGGCTCCACCTCACCCGGCCCGACCGCATCGGCCCCACCCGCATCCCATCTGTCCGCCTCCGGCGGTCCGTCCGCATCCGGCGGTCCGTCCGCATCCGGCGATCCGGTCGGCTCCGGCGGTCCGCCCTCCTCTGGCGGTCCGGTCGGCTCCGGCGATCCGGTCGGCTCCGGTCCGGCCGGCGCGGGTCCGTTCGGCTCGGGTCCGTTTGGCGCGGGTCCGGCCGGCTCGGGTCCGGCCGGCGCGGGTCCGGCCGGCTCGGGTCCGGCCGGCTCGGNTCGGGTCCGGCCGGCTCGGGTCCGGCCGGCTCGGGTCCGGCCGGCTCCGGCCTACCCGGGCCAGCCACCTCCGGCCTACCCGGCCCGTCCGCCGCCGGGCCGCCCGGGTCACCCGGCTCCGGCCATCCGGTCCGTCCACCGGCCGGTCCCGTACCGTCGGACCTGCAAACGGGCGGCTAGCTTGACCTGGCCTGGATTCGATTTGGGCTGGCCTGGATCGCCCGCCCTGGACTGGCCTGGCCGTGACCGGACTGGCCTGGCCGTGACCGGACTGGCCGTGACCGGACTGGCCGTGACCACCGGACTGGCCCCGCACCGGACTGGCCCCGCACCGGACTGGCCCCGGACCGTCGGGACCGGGGCCGGGACCAGACCGGGGACCGGGGACCGGGGACCGGGGATCGGGGATCGGGGATCGGGGATCGGGCTGATGATCCATACCAGTGCGCCGAAGTGGTGGCATCAGATGGGTCGGATACCGCCACTTCACCGAACTGGTGTCGCGTCCCTCCGGGCGTCCCGGGAAGCGGAAGATCGATCCCATTTGGCGAGAGTCGGCTCTGCGGGGGCGGTGGGACGCGGCGAACTCGCCCGATCGGGGGTGAACCGGGCCGGCGCGCTGGGTACCGGACGAGCATGTCGACGACCGGGGACACCACCACCGAGCGGGTGCTGCTCGCGCTGCTGACCATGCAGCGGGAGTCCTGGGAGCAGGGGATCACCGGGCAGGCGCTGCTCGACCTGGGCCGGCCCGAGGCGGCGTTGCTGATCGCCGACGCCGCGGTGACCCGGCAGCAACCGGACGGCCGGCTCGGCGAGCTGGGCGGGTCGGTCGGTGCGGTGAACGGCGCGGCCTGCGGCGAGGTGGTCCGGCACGCGGCGACGACCACCGGGGATCCGAGGTACGCCGCCGCGCTGGCGGCACAGCTCGACTGGCTGGTGCGCCGGGCGCCCCGGGCCGCCGACGGCACCCTCTTCCACCTGCTCGGCAGTCGTCAGGTGTGGGCGGACACGGTCTACATGGTGGTGCCGCTGCTGGCGCTGACCGGCCGGACGGATCTGGCCGCCGCGCAGGTCGCGGGGCATCGACGACGGTTGCATGACCCCCGCACCGGCCTGTACGCGGCCCGCTGGGACGAGGGCCGACGCGAGCTGGACCGGCCGCAGCCGTGGGGCACCGGCAACGGCTGGGTGGTCGCCGGGATCGCCCGGGCGTTGCGCCTGGCGCCGCGGTGGCCGGCGGATCTCCGCGGCGAGCTGGCCGGGCACGCCGAGGAGGTGCTGACCGCCTGCCTGGCGTACCGCACGGACGACGGGCTCTTCCCCGACGTGCTCGACGACCCCGGCACGTTCCGCGAGGCCAACACCGCCCAACTGCTCGGGTACGCGGCGCTGACCGGGGTCGCCGACGGCTGGCTGCCGGCGTCGTGGCTGGCCACCGGGGCGGAGCTGCTGGCCGCCGCCGCCCGCCGGGTGGACCGGTACGGGCGGGTGACCGAGGTCAGCGGGGCACCGGACTTCGCCGGCCCGGGCACGTCCCCGGAGGCGCAGGCGGCTCACCTGCTCGGGCAGGCGGCGCTGCGCCGGGCCCGGGCGGCGGTCAGCCCAGGATGAGCCCGCGCACGTACGCGGCCTGCCCGACGTGCTGGAGGTCGTCGTCGAGCACGCTGACCAGCCGCACGCCGAGCGTGACCGGCGGGTCCCAGCTCTCGTCGACGATCCGGTCCAGGTCGGCCGGGCGCAACCCGCGCAGGTACGCCAGGCTCCGCTCCACCACCGCCCGGTGGTAGCCGAGCAGCACGTCGCCGTCCTCCGGCCGCACCGCGGCGATCTGCTCGGGTCCGTGGCCGTAGCCGGTGTCGTCGGGGTCGGGGCGCAGGCCGCACCGCGTGGCCCAGTCGCCGGTGACCCAGAGCTGCTCCTCCCCCAGCAGGTCGGCGACGTGGTGGTCCTGGATCCGGGTCAGGTGCCAGACCAGCCAGCCCACCGGGTTCGCCCCGTCGGCCGGGGCCTGCCGCAGCCGCTGCGGGTCGAGCCCGTCCAGCGCCCCGGCGACCAGGTCCGGCAGCCGCCCGTACGCCTCGGTCAGCAGATCGTTCACGTCCACGCGCTCACTCCCCCACCTCTCGTGTCGTCGTCTCCAGGCAGTACCGCCCATCGTGCGCGGCAAACCTCGCCGCCTAGGGTGATCGCGTGGTCGCGGCGCTGGAGCTGTATCTCGACACCGACGCCACCCGGCGCATCCGGGTGCTGTGGGACCTGCTGGAGTCCGAGGGGGTGCAGAGCATGCGATCACTGCTGGCACAGCGGCACCGCCCGCACGTCTCGCTGGCGGTCGCGCCCCGCCTCGACCCGCATCGGGTGGCCGAGGCGCTCGCCGCGACGGTCGTGGCCGCGCCGCTGCGCCTGGAGTTCCAGCACGCCGGCCAGTTCGTCGGGCGGGTGCTCTGGCTCGGCGTGGCGCCCACGGCGGAGTTGCTGGCGCACCACGCCGGGGTGCACGAGCGGCTGGCCCGGGCCGGCGTGGACGTGGTGGAGCACTACCGGCCGGGTCGTTGGGTGCCGCACTGCACGCTCTCCATGCGGGTGCCGAACCCGCTGGTGGGCACCGCGGTACGCCGCTGCCTGGAGGTGCTGCCGTTGACCGCCACCGTGATCGGCGCCGCCGTCACCGACCACGCGCGCGACATCTCCCACCCGCTCCCCTGACTGTCCGTCGTTCCCGCGCGACGCGGGGGCACCGCTTGGCGCGGGCGCCGCTCGGCTGCGCATAGACTGAGCCGGTGAGGCGGAGCCGGTGACCTGCGGGGGCGCGACGGACCCGGGCTACGGCCATGCCTGCTTCGCCTACGACGACCCGGCCGCGCTGCACGCCCGGGCGGTCGAGCAGGTGACGCTCGGGCTCGCGGCCGGCGAGCAGGTCTGGCTGGTCGGCCCGGAGGAGCCCGACGTCGTGGCCACACGCCTCGGGTCGGTCCCCGGGTTCGACACCGCGCTGCGCCGGGGTGACGTGCGGCTGCTCGCCGTCGGCCAGGCCTACCGGCACGATGCGGTCGTCGACCCGGCGCGGCAGGTCCAGGCGTACGTGCGGGCCACCGCCGAGTCGTTGGCCGCCGGGCACACCGGCCTGCGGGTGCTGGCCGAGGCGACCGACATGGTCCGCACCGCCGGGCAACGGGACGCCTTCGCCCGCTACGAGCATCGTATGGACCACTGGATGCGGCACCACCCGATGGCGGCGACCTGCGCCTACGACCGCCGGGTCCTCGGTGACGCGGCGATCAGCGAGCTGGCCTGCCTGCACCCGGAGGGCAACGGCGACGTGCCCTTCCGGCTGCACGCCGGCAGCGGCGACGCGGTGGTGGCGATCCGGGGCGAGCTGGACGCGTCCGACGATCGGCTCTTCGCCGCCGCGCTGGAGCGGGCGGACCCGCAGCCGGCGGCCGGGCGGCTCGTGGTCGACGCCTGTCACCTGCGTTTCATCGACCATCGCGGCCTGTTCCACCTGCGCGACCTCGCCCGTCGCCACGGCGCGGTGGTGGTGCTGCGCACCCGACGCCCGGCCCTGGCCCGGCTGGTCGCGCTGCTGGACCTGGCCGAGCTCCGGGTGGTGGTGGTCCGATGAGGACCGGTGCGGCTGCCGGTCACGTCGGCTATCTCCACGAGGCGATCCTCTACGACTCCGACGACCACCTGCTGGCCGTCGTGCTGCCGTTCCTGCGTGACGGCGTCGAGGCGGGCGAGCCCACCATGGTCGGCCTCGACACCCGCACCGCCGACCTGGTGCGCCGGGCGCTGCCGGCCGGCCACGGGGTCACGTTCCTGCCCGGTGGCGACCTCTACGCCCGCCCGACGGCCGCGATCCGCGCGTACCGCGAGTTGCTCGCGTCGCATGTGGCCGCGGGGGCCACGCAGATCCGGATCGTCGGCGAGTTGCCGGCGGTCGTGTTCGGCGCCACCTGGGACTGGTGGGCCCGGTACGAGTCGGCGATAAACCACGCGTACGACGACTTTCCGCTCTGGAGCATGTGCGCCTACGACCGCCGGACCGCGCCGCCGCACGTGCTGGCCGACGTGGCGCGCACCCATCCTCGGGTCGCCGGACCGGGCGGCAGCCACGAGCCGACCGGTGTCTACACCGAGCCGGCGAGCTACCTGGCGGAGTGCCGGCCGGCGCCGCTGGATCCGGTGCAGCGCACCGCGCCGCTGGTCGAGCTGACCGACCCGACGCCGGCGCGGGCCCGGGAGGCGGTACGCGCGGCGGACGGCGGGCTGCTGCCCCCCGACGGCGTCGACGACCTGGTGATGGCCGTCAGCGAGGTGGTGTGCAACGCGCTGCGGCACGGCACGCCACCGGTGCGCCTACGTCTGTGGTGCGCTCCGGACCGGCTCGTGGTGACCGTCCACGACCGGGGCGCCGGCCCGAAGGACCCGTATTCCGGGTTGCTGCCGGCGGGCGACGGGTCCGACGGCGGGCTGGGGTTGTGGATCAGCCACCAGAGCTGCGACCACGTGACCTACCAGCGCGACACCGACGGTTTCACCATCCGACTGACGGCGGGGAATCCACACTTCCCGGTCTGACCGCCGGGCCTGACCGGTGGGCCCGGGGGCGGGGCGGGGCGAGACCCGCGCGCGGACGCGGTACCGTAGCGCCTCATCGTGCCCTGCGGGGCGGTCACTCGCCGGCCTGACCCCGGCGAACCGACGGAGGATGGCGCATGTCCAACGGTGAGCAACCGTTCGCACCCCACGACGACGTGTCCGCGCGGCCGCGGTTCGACCCGGCGCTGCGTGGCTACGACAAACGTCAGGTGGACCGGTACGTCGAGCAGATGGACGGCGAGGTGGGCGCGTTGACCGCAGCCCGGGACCGGGCGTACGCGCAGGTGCGGGAGCTGACCGCGCAGATGCAGCGAGTCCAGGCCGAGGCGGTCGAGCTGCGCGACCGGCCGACGGCGGTGGACCGGGCCTCCTTCCGTGACCTCGGCCCGATGGTCGACCAGATCCTCGACTTGGCCGAGAAGCAGGCCGGGCAGATCACCGAGGTGGCCACCAAGCGGGCGGACGAGTTCCAGGCCCAGGCGGAGAAGATGCTCACCGCGGCCCAGGAGCAGGCCGCCCGGGAGCGACGCGAGCTGGAGGAGGAGCTGTCCGCCCGGCGGGCCGAGCAGGACCGGGCGGACGAGGAGCGGCGTGCCGTCGCGCAGGCGGAGCTGACCGCCGTGCGGGAGCTGGCGGAGAAGCTGCGCGCCGAGGGTCAGGCCGTGCACGAGCGGGCCCAGCAGGAGGCGAAGCGGATCACCGAGCAGAGCACCCAGCAGGTCGAGCAGGCCCGGTCCGCGTCCGAGGCACTGGTGAAGGCCGCGCGCACCCAGATCCAGCAGGAGGTGCAGGCCAACCGCAGCAAGGCCCAGCAGGAGCTGGCCCAGTGGCAGGCCACCATGGCGCGTGAGCTGGACGAGCGGCGGGCCGCGGCCGAGCAGGAGCTGGCCGACCGGGCCAGCGCCGCCGAGCGGGACATCGCCGCGCTGGTCGCCGAGGCCCAGCAGTACGCCACCGAGGTCCGCCAGCGGGCCGACGAGGAGACCACGGCGCACCAGGAGCAGTTGGCCGCCGTGCAGCGCGAGGTCCAGCAGCGGCAGGAGGCGCTGACCCAGCTCAAGGCGGAGCTGGAGACCGTGGGCCAGCGGTTGGAGGAGACCCGCCGGGAGATCACCACGATCGAGCGGTCCGGCGCCGAGTTGGAGGAGCGGCTGGTCGGCGTACGCCGGGAACTGGCCGCCGAGACCAAGCGGCTGGACGAGGCGCGGCGTGCGGCGGACCTGGCCGAGCAGCAGGCCAAGGAGACCCGGGCCCGGGTGCAGCGCGAGGCCAAGCGGGTGGCCGACCTGGCTGCGGCGGCGGTGATGGCGGCCGCCGCGGGCGGCGGGGAGACCGCCGAGTACCCGCAGGTGGCCGCGCGGCTGGCGGCGTCCGTCGCGACGGTGGCCGAGCAGTCCGGCATCGAGCGGACCGGCATCGAGCGGACCGAGGCCGACCGGGACGAGAGCGAACGGGCCGCAGGCGAGCGGGGCGAGGGCGACCGGCCGACCGCCGAGCCCTTCATCGAACGGCTCGACGGGCCGAGCTTCGACGCGTTCGCGGTGCGCGCCGCGGCGCCCCGTGGCGTGCCCGAGGAGGAGACCACCGGACCGGGCACGGGCGTCCGCGCGCCAGCCTGAGAGCCGGCGGGCCTTGCCACCCGCATTTGCGCCATGCAAATATGTGCATCTATTTGGCGAGCTCCGGGGGTTGATGGGCATGCGCAAGGCTTCCTCGATCGGCGCGGCGGTCGCCCTGACCGTCGCCGCGGCGGGTGTCGCGGTGATGGGCCCGGCCGCACCGGCCAGCGCGGGTTGCAGCCACTCGCACTCCAACATCGACACGAAGTTCGGCCAGCTCTTCAACGCCACCAACGTCAACATCCGCAGCGGCCCGCACACCACCTGCGGGTCGCTGGGCTACGGCCAGCTCAGCCACAACGTCGACTTCCACTGCTTCGCCAGCGGCGACCGGGTCAGCGCCAACGGGCACACCACCTACACCTGGACCTACCTGCGGGACACCACCACCGGGGTCTCCGGCTGGGTCGCCGACGCCCTGCTCGACAACCTCGGCGGCAACGTCGCCTGTTGACGGGTCGGCGCGGCGCGGGCCGACCCGGCAGAATGGCCGGGCATGACCGGCATCGCCCTGCACCCGCCCGTGGAGCCGTACGCCACCCACCGGGTTCCGGTCGGTGACGGCCACGTCCTGCACGTGGAGGAGGTGGGTCGGCCGGACGGCGTACCGTTGGTCTTCCTGCACGGCGGGCCGGGCGGCGGCCTGGTGCCGGCGGCGCGGCGGTTCTTCGACCCCGGGCGCTACCGGGCGGTCCTGTTCGACCAGCGGGGCTCGGGCCGCAGCACCCCGTTCGGCGGGCTGCGCGCCAACACCACCTGGCACCTGGTGGCCGACCTGGAGATCATCCGCCATCGGCTGGGCATCGGCTCCTGGCTGGTGTTCGGCGGCTCCTGGGGCGCGACGCTCGGCCTGGCGTACGCGCAGACCCACCCGGCGCGGGTGACCGGCCTGGTCCTGCGCGGCGTCCTGCTGCTGCGGCGCAGCGAGCGGGACTGGTTCTATCAGGGCGGCCTGCGCCAGCTCCAGCCCGAGGAGTGGGAGCGGTTCGTCGCCCCGATCCCGCCCGCCGAGCGCGACGACGTGCTCGCCGCCTATCACCGGCGGCTGCACGGCCCGGACGCCGACGTGGCCCGCGCGTGCGCCCGCGCCTGGGGGCGGTGGGAGGCGGTGAACGCGTCGCTGCGGCCCGACCCGGCGATGCTCGCCCACTTCACCGCCGACGGGCAGGCGCTGCCGATGGCACGAATCCTGTCCCACTACGCGGTGCACGGCGGCTTCCTCACCGACGGCCAACTGCTCGACGGGGTGGACCGCATCCGACACCTGCCCGCGGTGATCGTCAACGGCCGCTACGACCTGTGCTGCCCGCCGGTGTCCGCGTACGACCTGGCCCGACGCTGGCCGGAGGCGGAGTTGCGGATCGTGCCGGACGCGGGCCACTCGGCGGCCGAGCCGGGCATCGCGCGGGAGTTGCTGGCCGCCACCGACCGGGTCGCCGACCTGATCGGCTGACCCGCCTCCGGCGCCGCCCGACCCCGCGCTCTGGTCATCCGGCGGCACCGCTGGCAAGATCGGCGGAGTGACGGGTGCACTGTACGCGGTCAGTGACCTCCATGTGTCGTACGCGGAGAACCGCGCGGTGGTGGACGGCCTGCGGCCGGAGACGGCGGACGACTGGCTGATCGTGGCCGGTGACGTGGGCGAACTGTTCGCCGACATCGAACGCACGCTGCGCCAGCTGCGCGACCGGTTCGCCCGGGTGGTGTGGGCGCCCGGCAACCACGAGTTGTGGACCCATCCCACCGATCCGGTGACGCTGCGCGGGGTGGCCCGCTACGAGGCGCTGGTCGCGATGTGCCGTGACCTGGGCGTGCTCACCCCGGAGGACGACTATCCGGTGTGGCGGGGCGAGGGCGGGCCGGTCACCGTGGCACCGCTGTTCCTGCTCTACGACTACTCGTTCCGCGCCCCCGGCACCACCACGAAGGAGGAGTCGCTGCGGGTGGCGTACGAGTCCGGGGTGGTGTGCACCGACGAGATGCTGTTGCATCCCGACCCGTACCCGGATCGGGAGTCCTGGTGCCGGGCGCGGCTGGCCGCGACCGAGCGGCGGCTCGCCGCCACCGACCCGGCGTTGCCGACCGTGCTGATCAACCACTGGCCGCTGGTCCGCCAGCCCACCGAGGTGCTCTGGTACCCGGAGTTCGCCCAGTGGTGCGGCANCACCTGCACATCCCGCGCACCACGCACTACGACGGGGTGCGGTTCGAGGAGGTGTCGCTGGGCTACCCGCGCGAGTGGGGTCGCCGCGGCGGCCGGCCCCGGCCGATGCGACGGATCCTCGGCGGCGCCGGGTGATCGAGGCGCTGCTGCCGGCGCACGCCGTGGCCGTCGAGGCGTTCGCCGACGTGGCCGGCGAGACGCCGTACCCCGGGGAGGAGGACCTGGTCGCCCGCGCGGTGGAGGGTCGCCGCCGGGAGTTCGTCACGGCGCGGCGCTGCGCGCGGGAGGCGCTGGCCCGCCTCGGGTACGCTCCGGCGCCGATCCGCTCCGGGCCCCGGCGGGAGCCGCTCTGGCCGGCGGGCGTGGTGGGCAGCATCACCCACTGCGCCGGTTACCGGGCCGCCGCGGTGGCGCCGGCCGACGCGGTGGCCGGCCTGGGCATCGACGCCGAGCCGCACGCGCCGCTGCCGGACGGGGTGGCCGACGCGGTCACCACCGCCGCGGAGCCGGCCCGGCTGGCCGGGCTGCGTGCCGCCGACCCGACCGTGCACTGGGACCGCCTGCTGTTCAGCGCCAAGGAGTCCGTCTACAAGGCGTGGTTCCCGCTGACCGGACGGTGGCTCGGGTTCGAGGACGCGGAGCTGACGATCGAGCCGGCCGGGCGGTTCGCCGCGCGGGTGCTGGTCGACGGCGCGCGGACCGACGGCGGCCCGCCGCTGCGCGTGCTGGACGGCCGCTGGCTGGTCGCGGACGGGCTGGTGGTGACCGCGGTGACGGTGCTTTAGCGATTCGTCCTTGTTTGCCCGGCGCGACCCAGGGTAGGGGCTGAGGACCTGGTCATATCGCGCAGGGAGGACAGGTCCTGATGGATTCCAGCAAGCCCGCCCAGGTCGTCAAGGGCGTCGTCGAAGCCGCCGTCGAGAAGGTCGGCGACGCGCTGACCCCGGACGTGCCGGGCGCGCCGGGCAGCGCGCCGCCCTCGCTCGAGGAGCCGACCGCGCCGCACGGCCCGCTGCCGCCCAAGGACGAACAGGGCGCACCGGACACGCGTAGCCCGACCGGTGCCGAGACCGGCGTGCCGAAGATCGCCAAGGGGCAGCAGGGGGCGTACCTCACCACCTCCACCGGCACCCGACTGCGCGACACCGACCACTCGCTGAAGGCCGGCCCGCGGGGTCCGGTGCTGTTGCAGGACCACCACCTGCGCGAGAAGATCACCCACTTCGACCACGAGCGCATCCCGGAGCGGGTGGTGCACGCGCGGGGCGCGGGCGCGCACGGCGTGTTCGTCGCCAACGGCAGCGCGGAGGAGGTCACCCGGGCCGGTTTCCTGAAGAAGGGCCGCGAGACCCCGGTCTTCGTCCGCTTCTCCACCGTGCTGGGCTCGCGCGGGTCGGCGGACACCGTCCGCGACACCCGGGGCTTCGCCACCAAGTTCTACACCGACGAGGGCACCTTCGACCTGGTCGGCAACAACATGCCGGTGTTCTTCATCCAGGACGCGATCAAGTTCCCGGACATCATCCACGCCGGCAAGCCGCACCCGGACCGGGAGATCCCGCAGGCGCAGAGCGCCCACGACACGTTCTGGGACTTCGTCTCCCTGCACACCGAGGCCCAGCACCACACCATCTGGAACATGTCCGACCGGGGCATCCCGCGGTCCTACCGGACCATGGAGGGCTTCGGCGTGCACACCTTCCGCCTGGTGAACGAGGCGGGGGCCACGGTGCTGGTCAAGTTCCACTGGAAGCCGAAGCTCGGGGTGCACTCGCTGGAGTGGGAGGAGGCCCAGCTGATCAACGGCATCGACCCGGACTTCCACCGCCGCGACCTCTACGACGCCATCGAGTCCGGCGCGTTCCCGGAGTGGGAGCTGGGCATCCAGGTCTTCCCGGACACCCCGGAGGAGACGTTCGCCGGCATCGATCTGCTCGACCCGACGAAGATCGTGCCGGAGGAGCTGGCGCCGGTGCAGCCGATCGGCCGGCTCACCCTGAACCAGACGCCGCGCAACTTCTTCGCCGAGACCGAGCAGGTGGCGTTCCACGTCGGGCACCTGCCGCCGGGCATCGACGTCACCAACGACCCGCTGATGCAGGGGCGGCTCTTCTCGTACGTGGACACGCAGCTCACCCGGCTGGGCGGGCCGAACTTCAACCAGATCCCGATCAACCGGCCGCACGCCGACGTCAACGACATGCTGCGCGACGGCTTCCATCAGCACGCGGTGCACGCCGGGGTGGCGCCGTACCGGCCGAACTCCCTCGACGGCGGCAACCCCTTCCCGGCCGGCGACCGGGAGCACGCGTTCGTCGACACGCCGGTCGTGGTGGCGGAGGCACCGAAGGTCCGGGCGGCGCCCGCCTCCTTCGACGACCACTACAGCCAGGTCCGGCTCTTCTGGGCGAGCATGTCGCCGGTGGAGAAGGAGCACATCATCCGGGCGTACACGTTCGAGCTGGGCAAGTGCTACCACCAGGCGATCAAGGAGCGACAGCTCCAGTGCCTGGCCAACATCGACCCGGTGCTCTGCGCGCAGGTGGCGACCGGTCTGGGCCTGCCCGCGCCGCAGCCCATCGTGGCGCTGGCCGAGGTGCAGCCCAGCCCGGCGCTGTCGCAGGTCGGGCGGGAGTGGCCGGCCGACGGCCGGATGGTCGGCATCGTGGTCGACGCGGACGGCGACCTGGACGACGTCGGTGAGGTCCGGCGCGCGGTGTTCGCCGCCGGCATGGTGCCGCTGCTGATCGCCCCGCACGGCGGCCTGGTCGGCGATCTGCCGGTGCAGCGCACGTTCGCCACCGGCCGCTCGGTCGAGTTCGACGCGGTGCTGCTGGCCGGCGCCCCGGCGCCGGCGCCGGACGCGCTGCCGGCCCGCGACGCCAAGGCCGGCGCGGCGGGCTCCGCCACCGTCGACCCCCGGGTGCTGCTGCTGGTCGAGGAGGCGTGGCGGCACGCCAAGGCGATCGGCGCGTGGGGCGCCGGCGCGGAGCTGCGGCAGGCCGGGGTGGCCGGCTCGCCGGGCGTGGTCACCGGTGACTCCGGCGTCGAGGTGCTCACCGCCGTGCAGGGCCTGATGGCCGCGCACCGGGTCTGGGAGCGGTTCCCCGCCTCGGTCGGCTGAGTCTCCTCCGCGTTACGCGGGGCGGTCCCGGACGGGGCCGCCCCGCGTCGTCGTCTGCCGTGGCGCAATGTTTCATCGACTTGTCTAAGTATTGCGATGTGATGTCGTGCACTGCCATGATGACCGTCAATTTCTTCCTCGTTCGAAGGAGCGGTCCTCATGGCGCCCACCCGCCGTACCCTGATCCGGTCCCTGGTGGCCGGGTCCGCGCTCGCCGCGCTGCCCGGCCTGCCACCCCTCGCCGCCCGGGCCGCCGCCGCGGCCAGTCCCCCCGGCGACGTGGTCGGCAAGATCACGGTCGGCTACCAGGGCTGGTTCAGCTGCCCGGGTGACGGCGCCCCGATCGGCGGCTGGTGGCACTGGAGCCGCGACCGCTTCCAGTCCCCCTCCCCGGCCAACACCACGATCGTGTCCTGGCCGGACATGCGGGAGTACGCCCGCGGCTACCCCACCGCGTACCCGAACCTCGGCGACGGCCGGCCGGCCACGCTCTTCTCCTCCTACGACCAGCAGACCGTGGACACCCACTTCCGCTGGATGCAGGAGTACGGCTGCGACACCGCGGCGTTGCAGCGGTTCAACCCGTTCGGCGACGAGGGACCGACCCGCGACGCGATGGCGGTGAAGGTCCGCTCGGCGGCGGAGCGCTACGGCCGCAAGTTCTACGTCATGTACGACGTCACCGGCTGGACGGCGATGCAGTCGCAACTCAAGGAGGACTGGACGACCAGGATGTCGGCGCACACCGCCTCACCGGCGTACGCCCGGCAGAACGGCCGGCCGGTGGTCTGCGTCTGGGGGTTCGGCTTCGCCGACGACGGCCGCCCCTTCGCGCCCGCCGCCTGCCTGGACGTGGTGCGGTGGCTCAAGGCGCAGGGCTGCTACGTCATCGGCGGGGTGCCGACCTACTGGCGGCAGGGCATCAACGACTCCCGGCCCGGCTTCGCCGAGGTCTACCACGCGTTCGACATGCTGTCGCCGTGGATGGTCGGCCGCACCGGCACGCTCGACGGACTGGACTGGTTCCACACCAACGTCAACGTCCCCGACCTGGCCGACTGCGCCGCCCACGGCATCGACTACCAACCCTGCGTGATGCCCGGCGACCTCTCCGCCGGGCACCGCCGGCACGGCGACTTCTACTGGCGGCACCTCTACAACATGGTCCGGCTCGGGTCCCAGGGCCTCTACGTGTCGATGTTCGACGAGTTCAACGAGGGCAACCAGATCGCCAAGACCAGCGAGACCGCGGCGGCCACCCCGGCCGGCGCCGGCATCCGGGCGCTCGACGAGGACGGCACGTTCTGTTCGGCCGACTACTACCTGCGGATCACCGCCGACGGCGGCCGGATGCTCAAGGGACAACTGGCGCTCACCCCGGTGCGCCCCACCCCGCCGGTGACCGGCGGCGGGCAGCCGCCCGGCGGCGACCTGGCGGCCGGCCGGCCCGCGTCGTCGAGCAGCCAGCAGAACGGGCCGTTCGGCGCCGGCAACGCTGTCGACGCCGACCCGGGCAGCTACTGGGAGTCGGCCAACGGAGCGTTCCCGCAGTGGTGGCAGGTCGACCTGGGCACCGCCCGGTCGGTGGCCCGCGTGGTGCTCGCGCTGCCGCCGGGCTGGGAGGCGCGCACCCAGACGCTGTCCGTGCAGGGCAGCACCGACGGGACGAACTTCGGCACGCTGGCCGCGTCGGCCGGGGTGCGGTTCGACCCGGCCGGCGGCAACCAGGCGACGCTGACCTTCGCCGGCACCTCGGTCCGGTACCTCCGCGTGCGCGTCACGGCGAACACCGGCTGGCCCGCGGGTCAGCTCGCGCGACTGTCCGCGTACGCGGCGTGACCCATCGAAGTCTCTCATTGACGGCTTAGTTAATAGTCTTTAATATCTGGTCCACCTCGAGGAACACCCCCTGTCCGCCCCCGTCCCCCGGGAAGGCCCTCGATGCCCACACCTCGCCTCCGGCGTCGCCTCGCCGCCGGAGCGCTCGCGCTGGCCACCGCCGCCGCGACGCTCACCCTCACCCCGTCCGCCGCCGAAGCGGTCGTGCTGCCCAACAACTTCAAGAGCGTCGGCTACATGCCGTCCTGGAGCGGCAGCGTCAACAGCATCCAGTACGGCAAGCTCACCCACATCAACTACGCCTTCGTGCTGCCCAACGGCGACGGCAGCCTGCGCGCGGTGGAGAACCCGAGCAAGCTCTCCTCGCTGGTGTCGCTCGGGCACGCCAACAACGTCAAGGTCTCCATCGCCATCGGCGGCTGGAACGACGGCGACGACTCCGCGTTCGAGGCGCTGGCCGCCAACTCCGGCGCCCGCGGCGCGTTCGTCAACAACGTGGTCAACTTCGTCAACCAGTACAACCTCGACGGCGTCGACATCGACTGGGAGTACCCCGACCCGGGCGCGTCGGCCAACAACTACACGCTGCTGATGCAGCAGCTCGCCAGCGCCCTGCACAGCCGGGGCAAGCTGCTCACCGCCGCCGTGGTCGCCGAGGGCTACTACGTCAGCGGGGTGCCCACCGCGGTCTTCGGCTCGGTCGACTGGCTCAACATCATGGCGTACGACGGCGGCAGCCCGCACGCCAACTACGACTGGTCGATCGCCGCCGTCAACGGGTGGAAGGCGCGCGGCCTGCCCGCCGCCAAGGCGGTGCTCGGCGTGCCCTTCTACAGCCGGCCCGGCTACTACACCTACGCCGCGCTGGTCGGCCTGGACCCGGCCAACGCCAACCGGGACTGCACCACCGCCGGCGGCGCCCAGCAGTGCTACAACGGCGTGCCGACGGTCAAGCGCAAGACGCAGTGGGCCAAGGCTAACGCCGGCGGGATGATGAACTGGGAGCTGTCCCAGGACACCACNCCCCGCCGCCGTCCGGGCGCACCGGGCCGATCACCGGCATCGGCGGCAAGTGCGTCGACATCGCGGCCGCCAGCAGCGCCAACGGCACCGCGGTCCAGCTCTACGCCTGCAACGGCACCGCCGCGCAGAGCTGGACCGTCGGCGGCGACGGCACGCTGCGGGCGCTGGGCAAGTGCCTGGACGTGACCAGCGCCGGCACCGCCAACGGCACCAAGATCCAGATTTGGGACTGCAACGGCACCAGCGCCCAGGTGTGGCAGGCCCAGAGCAACGGCACCCTGCGCAACCCGGTGTCGAACCGGTGCCTGGACGCCACCGACAACAGCTCCGCCGACGGCACCCGGTTGCAGATCTGGGACTGCTTCGCCGGCGCCAACCAGGTCTGGCGGCTGCCGGCCTGACCGATTGTTCCCGCCGCGCCGGTCGGCGCGGCGGGAACGTCAGCCGGAGTATCCGCCGGAGCCCCCCGACACCGCCCGGCGCACCCGGCTCGCCTCGTCCCGCAGCGTGTGCACGAGCGCCGCGCCGCTGCGGGTGTCGGCCAGACCGTTGCGGGCAAGGGTACGGGCGATCTGCTCGAAGAAGTCGGCGACCTCGTTGGCGGTGCCGAGCGCCGGCCCCACCTCGGTCGACACATCCGCGCCCTCGACGACGGCAAGCCGCTCGGCGATCTCCCGGCGGACACTGTCGGGCAGCTCGGTCGCGCCCAGGGCCGCGCGAACCCGATCGTAGGCGTGGCGGACCTCGCCGTGCAGGACGATCGCGCGACCGGGGCGGGCACGCACCAGGTTGCCGATGACGCCGACGTTGTAGGCGAGGTCACCGCCGACCGACCGGGAGGTCTGCGTGACCGCCAGGTGGCCGACCTCCACCGCCGACATCGCGTTCAGCCCGGCCCGGAAGCAGGGGTGGATGTGGAACTCGTTCTCATTCGGCTCCAACACCTCCCGCCGGACGCCGCCGTAGACGGTGTCGACGCCCCGTCGCACCCCGAGGAAGCCGAGGCCGAACAGGATGTCGATCACGGTGTCGGCGTCCAGCACATGCGCGTACTCGGGGAACTGCTCCACCAGGCCGTCACGCACCTCGGCGAACCGGGACCGCAGCGCCTTGCGGGTCACCAGATAGCCGGCGTTCTGGAACAACGCGTAGAGCCGGGTGAGGAACGGATAGCTCACCAGGTACTCGTTGCCGAGATCCTGGAGCTTCCAGCGGGAGAAGTCGCGGGCCGCCATCCGCACGTCCGACTCCCACACGGTCCGGTGCCAGTGCCGCAGGGCGGTGTCGCGGCACAGGGTGACGAACTGGATGACGTCGCGTGGGCGCAGCAGCGTACGGGAGGTGAGGTAGTCCAGGATCGGCTCGCCGTCGACCTCCGCCGGCAGAGCGCGCCCCCACAGTTCCGCCGCCGGGACCGGCCGGCCCAACGCCGCCGAGGCCCGGCGCAGCAACACCTCACCGAGCAGTTCCGGGCTCCAGTCGATGCGCTCCTCCTCGACCCGGAACTTGTCGCTCTCGGCGAACTGGAGCGAGTCGTAGATGTCACTGCGCAGGAACAGCACGCACCGCACCGCGCCACCGAACCGGCTGCGGACATGCTTGCTCGCCAGCAGCAGCCCGACCACCATGGCGTCCGAGGCGGGGTCGTTGGACCAGATCTGCTCGACCTGGTCCACCGCGAGCAGGAGCGCCGGGTGGCCCGGCGGGCAGTCNCCCGGGCACCCTCCGACGCCTTGATCTCGACCTGGCCGTTGAGGCCCAGTGCGCCGACACCGAGCGACGAGGCCCGCAGCCGGCCCACCCCGGAGAGCACCCGGTCGTACAACCGCTGGTCGCCGCTCTCGTGATGCCGGCGCAGGAACCGGCGTAGCCGGCGGATGTCGGCCGGGGCCCGGCGCAGCCGCCGCCGGTGCGCCCGCCGGGCGTGCGCGACGACGTGACGGCTCACCTGCACGGCGAAGACGTACCGCCAGACGAGCGACTTGGCCGTCTCCGGGTTGAGCCCCTGCAACTCGAACCGCCGCAGTTCCTCCCCCGTCGCGTCGTCCGGCGTGATCAGGCTGGTCTCCACCGCGCCGTCGGCACCGTCGTCGAGCAACCGGCAGATCGCGCTCTTGCCGGCGCCCTTGCGACCGATGATCAGACTCTTCCGTCCCCGCACCGCGGCCTCGTACGCGGTGGTCGGCAGGAAGCCCTGCCGCAGCAGGCCGCTCGTGAGATCGGTCTCGGCGTCGTCGTGCCCGAACGTCAACCGGGTCAGGTCGATCGACGGCTCGTCCATTGCGGTCCTCCACCCACCGGTCACGCCTAGTGTGGCACCGAACACGGTAGGCATCGAGGCGGTGCGGCACCAGCGGACGACGTACCGGTGTTCCTNCCGGCGCGGCGGCCTCGACAGCCGTCGCGCCGGGCCGCCGGCGTCACCGGCCCCGCGTGGCCCGGCGGATCTGCACCGGCTGGGCCGGCGCGCCGTCGACCGGTGCCGGGTCCTCCGGGGTGGCGGCGATGCCGCCGGCCGCGATCCGGTCCAGCGTGGCCAGCCCGGCCGCGTCGACGTGGCCGAAGACGGTGTAGTTGGGGCGCAGCGCCGAGTCGGCCTGGACCAGGAAGAACTGGCTGCCGTTGGTGTCCGGGCCGGCGTTCGCCATGGCCAGCGTGCCGCGGGCGTAGAGGCGACGCACGCCGGTCGGGTCGGTCGGCGCGGGCGGCAGGTCCGTGGGCAGCTCGTCGCGGTAGCGGTAGCCCGGGCCGCCCTCGCCGGTGCCGGACGGGTCGCCGCACTGGAGCACCGTCAGCGTCGGGTACGCGGTGAGCCGGTGGCAGGGCGTCCGGTCGTAGAACCGGTGCCGGGCCAGGTGCAGGAAGCTCTGCACGGTGCACGGCGCCTGCTCGCGGTCGAGGGTCAGCCCGATCGGCCCCTGGTTGGTGCGCAGCGTGACCCGTACCGTGCCCCGGTCCGGCGTGCGACGCGGGTCCGGCGGCAGCGGCACCGGCCGGGCCGCCGGCTCGTCCGGCGTCGGCGTGTACGCGCACGGCCCCCTGGTGGGCGCGGGCTCGGCGGCCGGCGCGGCGCTCGCGGCGACGCCCGCGGCGGCGACCAGCGCGGCGGCGGCCACCGCCACCCCGGCGAGACGGGCCAGCAGCGGCGCGGCGGCGTACGGTCGGGTTTCGCTCGACACGGGGGTCCTCCCTGGACTCGTGGCACCGGAAAGACCGGAGTCTATGGATCCGGTGGCCGGATGTCGACGGAAAGTCGGTTGCCGGGCGCAGTCCCGGTCCGGGAGGGTGTCGGTCATGACGTTCTGACGGACCGCACCCCGCCCTCCTCCCGCCCGCGCTGAAAGAAACGAGCGTCCGTGCCTGCCTCCGTCTCCGTCTTCTCCTCCCCCGGCAGTTGGATCGAGTCCGCCGCGCTCGACCAGTGCCGCCAGGTCGCCGCCCTCGACGGGATGGCGCACGTCGCCGCCATGCCCGACCTGCATCCCGGCAAGGGCGCCCCGATCGGCGCGGCCATGGCGTCGACCGTGCTCTACCCGTTCCTGGTCGGCTCCGACATCGGATGCGGCATCGCGGTGTTCCCGATCACGCTGCGGCGGGCCGTACCCGAACGACTCGCGACCCGTTTCCCCGACCTGGACCGCGCGCTGCACCCGGAGCGCGACGCCGACGACCCGGCCTGGTCGGTGCTCACCGGCGACGTGCCCGCCGGCCACCTCGACGGCCTCGGCACGGTCGGGCGCGGCAACCACTTCGTCGAGCTGGCCCGCGTCGGTCCGATCGAAGCGCCGGAGCACGCCACCCGGCTCGGGCTGACCACCGGCGACCTGGTCCTGGTGGTGCACTCCGGGTCGCGCGGGCTGGGCGAACGGATCCTGCGCGACCACACCGAGACGCACGGCGCCGGCCCCGCCCCCGACCCGGACGCCTACCTCGCCCGGCACGACGCCGCCGTGCGGTGGGGCGCGCTCAACCGGCGGCTGCTGGCCGCGCGGGTCGCGTACGCGCTGGGCGCCGAGCCCACCGAGCCGGTCGTCGACCAGTGTCACAACCTGGTGGAGATCCGCGACGGGCACTACCTGCACCGCAAGGGCGCGGCCCCGGGCGACGGCCGGGACGTGCTCGTCGCCGGCACCCGGGGCACGCCGTCCTACCTGGTGGCCGCGCACGCCGGTGCGGCGGCCAACCATTCGGTGGCGCACGGCGCCGGCCGGAAGATGTCCCGCGCCGACGCGCTGCGCCGGGGCAAGGCGAAGCACACCGTCGAGGAACTGCGCCGTACCCCGGTGGGGTCGCTCGTGGTGTGCGGCGACCGGCAGTTGCTGTTCGAGGAGGCGCCCACCGCGTACAAGCGGATCGAGCAGGTGATCGGCGACCTGGTGGCGCACGACCTCGCCACCCCGGTCACCACCACGGTCCCCCTGGTCACCTACAAGACGCCGGACGTCGCACCCGCGCGCCGCCGGGGGCGGCGGTGACCGACCTGTTCCTGTCCGCCGGGCGGGGCCCGCAGGAGTGCGCGTGGGCGCTGGCCCGGCTGCTGTCCCGGTTGGAGGCCGACGCCGGCCGGCACCGCCTCGCCACCACCCGGGTCGAGACCGTGCCGGGCGACCGGCCGGGCACCTGGCGGTCGGTGCTGCTGCGGATCACCGGCGTCGGGGCGGAGGCGTTCGCCGCCGGCTGGACCGGCACGCTCTGCTGGCAGGCGGCCAGCCCCTACCGGCCGGGCCACGGGCGCAAGAACTGGTACGTCACCGCCCGGCCGCACCGGGTCGACGTGGCGGCCACGCCGTTCCGCGAGGCCGACGTCGAGTTCGTGCCCTGCCGCACCGGCGGGCCCGGGGGCCAGCACCGGAACAAGGCCAGCACCGCCGTCCGGGCGACCCACCGCCCGTCCGGTCACGTCGTGGTGGTGGACACCGAACGGCACCTGCACCTCAACCGCCGGATCGCGGCGGAGCTGCTGCGGCGGCGGGTGGTTGAGGACGGCGAGGCGGCCCGACGTGCCGGCGCGACGGCCCGGTGGCGGATCCACGACGAGCTGGTCCGCGGCGACCCGACCCGGGTGGAACGGCCGTGACACGCGTGTTCCTGCGCCCCGACGACGTCCGCGACCTGGTACGCGACCGCCTCGGCACCGACCGGCGGGTCACCGCGCTGGACCGGCTGACCGGCGGCACCAGGAAGGGTGTCTACCGGATCGAGCTGGACGACGGGACGACAGTCGTCCTCTACGTCTGGTCGCCACGGGAGAACTACTGGCCCGAGGCGGAGACCGTCCCGGACGACCCGTTCATCGAGGCGTCCGGACCCGAACTGTTCGCCACCAACCACGCCGCGCTCACCGCCGCCGGGGTGCGCGTGCCGCACCTGATCGCCCGCGACCCCGCCGGGCACCATCTGGACGCCGACGTCGCGCTGGTGGAGGACGCCGGCGGATTGACGCTGGAGGCGTTGCTGACACGCGACCCCGGCCGGGCGGCCGAGCCGCTGACCCGGCTCGGGGACGCGCTGCGGCGGATGCACACCACGGTCGGCCCGCGTTACGGCCGGCTCATCGACACCAGCCGGGGCACGTCACCGGCCCGGCCCGCCGAGGACGTGGTCCTGGACCGCGCGCTCGCGCACCTCGCCGGCGCGGCGGCCCGTGACCCCCGACCGGCCGCCG
Source organism: Micromonospora sp. NBS 11-29 (assembly GCF_002140155.1). Taxonomy (GTDB): domain Bacteria; phylum Actinomycetota; class Actinomycetes; order Mycobacteriales; family Micromonosporaceae; genus Micromonospora. The sequence goes on along the minus strand of NZ_NAPR01000007.1, from coordinate 236,294 downwards.
CGCGGGACCGCATCGTCGCCCACCTGCGCCTGCTGCGCGACCGGGTGCCGCCCCGGCGGGAGTACGCGCTGGTGCACGGCGAACTCGGCCCGAACCATGTCCTGGTCACGCCGGCCGGTGAGCCGGTGATGATCGACTTCGAGGGACTGACCCGGTTCGACGTCGAGTGGGAGCACGCCTGGCTGCGGATGCGCTTCGGCGCGGCATATCCGGCGCTGCGGCCGGTCGCGCTCGACGCCGAGCGGCTGGAGTTCTACCGGTACGCGCAGGTGCTGTCGTTGATCGAGGGTCCGCTGCGGATCGCCGAGGGCGACTTCCCGGACCGGCGGTGGATGCTCGACCTGGCCGAGCGGAACATCACCGAGGCGCTCGCCGCGCTCTGAGCCCGCGCGCGCCTGGGCCAGCGGTCCGTGCGCGGCGGCGGGGAGGCGGGTCGGATACGGTGGGCGCGCGGCTGGGGGTCCTCGCCCGGCGCGGCGGGGAGGGAGTCGGATGCGGCTGCACGTCGGGTGTGCCATGTGGACACACCGGTCCTGGCCGGGGCGGCTCCTGCCGGCCCACGAGCGGCTGCGCGCGTACGCCGGCTGGTGCACCGCCGTCGAGGGCAACACCACGTTCTATGCGACGCCGGCCCGGGAGGCCGTGGCGTCCTGGGCCGAGCAGACCGACCCCGACTTCCGGTTCCTGCCGAAGCTGCCGAAGGTGGTCACGCACGAGCGTCGGCTCACCGGCGGCGAGGCCGAGCTGAAGGCGTTCCTGGACGCGATGGAACCGCTCGGGCCACGGGCACACATGCTCTGGGTGCAGTTGCCCGGCTCGTTCGGCCCGGGTGACGTGCCCGACCTCGACCGGTTCCTGCGCGCCGGGCCCGCCACCCACCGGTACGCGGTCGAGGTCCGCCACCCCGCCTTCTTCACCGACGCCGGCGCGGCCCGCGCGCTGGAGGAGACGCTCGACCGGGCCGGCGCGGAGTGGATCCCGTTCGACACCACCGCGTTCTTCCGCACGCCGCCGACCAGCGACGCGGAGCGCGAGGCGTGGACGCGCAAGCCTCGGCTGCCGTCGCGCACCGAGGCGTTGACCGACCGGCCGGTGGTGCGCTACCTGGGCCGGGACGACCCGACCGCGACCGTCGAGGGCTGGCAGCCGTGGCTGGACGTGGTGGTCGACTGGCTGCGCGAGGGCCGCTCGCCGACCGTGTTCGTGCACACGCCGGACAACGCGGACGCCCCCGAGCTGGCCCGACGCTTCCACGACGAGGTGCGCGCCCGGCTGCCCGAGCTGACCCCGCTGCCGGAGCCGGAGCCGGTCGGCCCGGCCACGCTGTTCTGACGCCGGCCGCGCTGCGTCGGCTCACCTTTGGGTGCGGTTGTCGTCGCCCCAGCGACCACAAGCGCACCCAAAGCCCGTCGGTCAGACGGGGGCGAGCGGCAGCAGCACCGTGAAGCGGGTGTCGCCCGGTTCGGACTGCACCCGGATGTCGCCGTGGTGCTTGTTGACCACGATCCGGTACGAGATGTCCAGGCCGAGCCCGGTCCCCTCACCGACCGGCTTGGTGGTGAAGAACGGCTCGAAGATGCGCGGCCGGACCTCCGGCGGGATGCCCGGCCCGGTGTCGCGGACCTCGACGGTCAGCCGGTCGTCGGTGCGCCCGGTCCGGACCGTCAGCGTGCCCTCGCCGGCCATCGCCGCCAGCGCGTTGTCGATCAGGTTCGTCCACACCTGGTTGAGTTCGGCCGCGTACGCCGCGATGGTGGGCAGCGTCCGGTCGTACTCCTTCACCACCCGCACGCCGGCCGGGACCTTCGCCTGGAGCATGACCAGCGTGGCGTCGAGCAGGTCGTGCACGTCCACCGTCTGGAAGGGCGTCCGGTCGAGCTGCGAATACTGCTTCGCGGCGCCGACCAGCCCGGAGACCCGGGTGACCGCGTCGTCGATCTCGCCCATCAGCAACTCGGTCTCGATGGTGTAGGTGATCCAGTGCACCGCCGACTCCAGATCGTCAGCGCCGACCGCGGCGTCGACCTGGGCCAGCCAGCCGCTGTCGATGCCGCCGGCCACCAGCGTCGACGTCAACTGCCACGACTCGCGTACACCGTGCTCGTCGAGCCAGTCGGCCAGCTCGTCCTCGGCGTCGCTGGCCGCCAGCGGGGTCAGCGCGGGCGCGGCGGCGGCCCGCTTCACCGCCTCCTCCTGCAACGCGACCAGGGCGTGCAGCCGCCGCCCGTCGAGCCGGCCGTCGGCGATCATGGCGAGCTTGTGCCGCATCTTCGCCACCCGCCCGCGCAGCGCCGAGGTGGCCCGCACGGCGGCCGCCGCCGGATTGTTGAGTTCGTGGGTGAGCCCGGCCGAGAGCGCGCCGAGGGCCAGCAGCCGCTCCCGCTCGCCGACGATGGTCTGCGAGTTGCGCATCCCGATGAACAGCCCCTCCAGCAGGTGGGTGGCCATCGGGAACCAGCCGCGCATCGCGTCCGCGATGATCGCCGCGGGCAGCGCGAACACCTCGCAGTCGGTGACCGCGCGCAGGCTGTTGCGGTAGCGCTGCTCGGCCGGATCACCGACGTACGCCTGCATGGCGCCGCCGTAGACACCGCGCTGACCGGTGCGGCTCACCTCCACCTCGTCGCCCTGGACCCGCTGGTGCATCGCCACGGTGCCGTCGAGCAGCACGTAGAAGCAGCTCGCCGGCTCTCCCTCGACGTAGACCGCCTCGCCGGCACGACGCCGCTCCACCCGGCCGTGCTCGGCCAGGTGGGCGAGCTGCTCCGGGGTGAGCGACTCGAAGAGGAAAAGCCCCCGCAGCTCGTCGGTGGTGAGCCGATCAGCGCTCACTGGGCCTCCTTCCCTCGCGACTGCGGGGCTCGCAAAACCGGCTCACTCCTCGCGCTCACAGAGCCTCCCTCCTTCGCGACTGCGGGGCTCGCAAAACCGGCTCACTCCTCGCGCTCACTGGGCCTCCAGGTATCGGTGCACCAACGAGACCGCCATCGCGCCCTCGCCCACGGCGGAGGCCACCCGCTTCACCGAGTCGGCCCGCACGTCACCGGCGGCGAACACGCCCGGCATGCTGGACTCCAGGTGGTAGGGATCGCGGGGCAGGGACCAGCCGGCCGGCCGGCGGCCACCCCGGGTCAGGTCCGGCCCGGTCAGCACGAAGCCCTTGCGGTCCCGGACGACCGCGCCGTCGAGCCAGTCGGTGTGCGGCTCCGCGCCGATGAACACGAACAGCCAGGACGTGTCGACCCGCCGGGTCTCGCCGGTGCGGGTGTCGGCCAGGGTCACCTCCTCCAGGTGTTCCTGGCCGGCGCCGCCGACCACCTCGGTGTGCGGGTGAACCTCGATGGTGTCGATCCGGGCGATCTGGTCGATCAGGTAGCTGGACATCGACCGGGTCAGGTCGTCGCCGCGGATCAGCAGGTGCACCCGGTGGGCGTACCGGGAGAAGTGCACCGCGGCCTGCCCGGCCGAGTTCGCCCCGCCGACGATGTAGACCTCCGCCCCGGAGCAGCTCGGCGCCTCGCTCGCCACCGAACCGTAGAAGCAGCCCCGGCCGGTCAGCTCGGCCAGCCCGGCCGCCGGCAACATCCGGTACGAGACGCCGGTGGCGAGCACCACCGTGTGCGCGGCGACGCTGCTGCCGTCGCTGAACCGCAGCACCCGCGCCCCGCCGGCGTCCGCCAGCGACACCACCTCGCGGGCGCTGAGCAGTTCCGCGCCGAAGCGCAGCGCCTGCCGACGGGCCCGGTCGGTGAGCTGGGCGCCGGAGACGCCGTCCGGGAACCCGAGGTAGTTCTCGATCCGGCTGCTCTGCCCGGCCTGCCCGCCGGTGGCCCGCCGCTCGATCAGCACCGTGCGCAGCCCCTCCGAGGCGCCGTAGACGGCCGCGCCGAGCCCGGCCGGACCGGCGCCGACCACCACCAGGTCGTAGAACTCGGCGGCCGGCGTCGTGGCCAGCCCGACCTGCGCGGCCAGGTCGGCCGTCGTCGGCTGCACCAGCGACTTGCCGTCCGCGGTCACCACCAGGGGTACGTCGTCGGCGGTCACGCCCGCCGCGGTCAGCAGCCCGGCGCCCTCCGGCTCGTCGGCGAGCACCCAGCGGAACGGCACCAGGTTGCGGGCCAGGAAGTCCCGGGCCGTGAACGACGGGGCGGACCAGCGGTGCCCGACCACGCGCAGCTCGGGCGTGGTGGTGGACCCGTCGGCCGTCCACGCCTCCAGCAGCTGGTCCAGCACCGGGTAGAGCTTCTCCTCCGGCGGGTGCCACGGCTTGAGCAGGTAGTGGTCGAGGTCGACCACGTTGATCGCGTTGATCGCGGCGTCGGTGTCGGCGTACGCGGTGAGCAGGACCCGGCGCGCGGCGGGGAACAGGTCCATCGCCGCTTCCAGGAACTCGATGCCGTTCATCTGCGGCATCCGGTAGTCGGCGATCAGCACCGCCACCTGCTCGCCGCGCAGCTTCAGCTCGCGCAGCGCGTCCAGCGCCGCCTCGGCGGAGTCGGCCCGCACCACCCGGTAGCGGTCGCCGTAGCGGCGCCGGATGTCGCGGGCGACCGCCCGGGAGACGGCCGGGTCGTCGTCGACGGTGAGGATCGCGGGGTTGGGCATGGCGTCCAGTGAAGCACCCTCGGCTGCCCGTCCGCACCAGTGGCCGGCCCGGGCCTTCCCCCGACCGGACTTCTGCGCTGAGATGACCGGGCAGGGACAGGGACCAGGAGAGGGATCACCATGAGCGAGACCGAGCGCGCCGACGTCGACTGGAACGTGGCCGAGGACGACGGTGTGCTGGACGCCAGCGACACCCTCGACGACTCCGGCGGCGATCCCCTCGACACCGGCATCGCCGCCGCCGACCACTGGACGGCGGCGAACCGGTTCGGCACCACGGCCGCCGAGGAGCGGGCCGGTGACTCGCTGGCGCACCTGCTCGCCCAGGAGGAGCCGGACGTCGACCCGTACGCCGAACCGGTCGACGACGAGGACGAGCTGAGCCGCCGGGGCTACGAGCGGGAGGCGCGGACGGGTCGCCTGGTCGCCGACGACGAGGGGTTCGGCGAGGACGAGCAGGCCGACTCGGTCGCCTGGGACGCCGGCATCGACGGCGGCGGCGCCAGCGCCGAGGAGGCCGCCGTGCATCTCGTCGACGACCCGTTCGGCGCCGGCGACGGCCCGTTGCGCTGACTACCCGGCCCGCCGCCCCCGGGTGGACACGAACTGGTACGACATCACCGCGAAGCCCGGGTCGCGCAGCAGCCGGCGGAACGCCTCCAACTGGCCCGACGACAGGCCGGCGTCGAGCAGTTCCGGTTCGAGTTGACGGGAGTTCGTGGCGTACAGGGACGCGCCGAGCGAGCCACCGGGCCAGCTCTGCGCGTGGGTGACGGTATCGACCTCCGTCAGCCCGGCGGCGGTCAGCGCGGCGTGCACGTCCTGCGCCCAGGCCAGGTCCGCGCCGTGGCTCTGCAGGATGCCGAGCATCGCGTCGGTCACCTGGGCGAAGAGCTTCGCCGCGTCGTCGTTCGGCGCGGTCAGCACCCGCAGCGGCGCGGTGCAGTCGAACTCCTCGACCACCAGCCACCCACCCGGGGCGAGCACGCCGGCCAGGGTGCGCAGGACCCGCCGCCGCTCCGGCAGGTGCAGCAGCACCAGCCGGGCGTGGACCAGGTCGAAGGCGTCCCCCGGCGGCGGCTCCCGGCGCACGTCGTGCCGGCGCACGTCGAGGTTGCCCGCCGGTCGCAGGTGCGTGAGGTCCAGGTCGGTGGCGACCACCCGACCGGCCGGGCCGACCGAGGCGGCCATGGCGCGGGCGATCGAGCCGCCGCCGGCGCCGACCTCCCAGCACCGGGCGCCCGCGGTGAGGATCGGCGCGGCGATCCGGCCGGTGGTGATCGGGTCAAGGAAGGACTCCAGCGCGTGCATCTGGGGCACCGCGTCGGCGGCCCCGGTGTCGAAGGCGTAGCCGGTGTCGGGGGCATCGGTGGGCATCGTTCCTCATTCCTGTCGCGGTCGGTCGGTTCGCGGGCCCGAGGCTGCCGGCAGCCCGGGCCGGGGCCGGGGAGCCGGTGGCTCCGCGACCGTGGCGACGCTGAGCAGCGCCGCCAACGCGCCCGGGTCGGCCCGGGCCTCCTCGGCCGGCCGGTCGTAGACCACCCGGCCGTACTCCAGCACCGCGACCCGGTCGGCGACCTGGACCGCGTGCCGGATCTGCTGCTCGACGAGGAGCACGGTCAGCCCGCCCCGGGCCAGGGACCCGACCAGGTCGCGCACCCGGACCGCCAGCTCCGGCGCGAGCCCCTCGCACGGCTCGTCGAGCAGCAGCACGCGGGGCTGGCCGAGCAGGGCCCGGGCGATCGCCAGCATCTGCTGTTCGCCGCCGGAGAGCTGGTCGCCGCGGTGCCGCAGCCGGGCCCCGAGCCGGGGCAGCAGGTCCAGCACCCGGGACACGGTCCAGCCCTCGCCGCCCGGGGTGGCGGCCCGCCACGGCGCCGCCGCCAGGGTCAGGTGCTCGGCCACGGTCAGCCGGGAGAAGATCCGCCGGCCCTGCGGCACCAGTCCGACCCCGGCGCGGGCGATCCGGTGCGGCTGCCGACCGGCGACCGGCTCGCCGCCGACCTCGATCCGCCCGCCCTGCGGCCGGACCAGGCCGGCGACGCAGCTCACCAGCGTGCTCTTGCCCGCGCCGTTGCGCCCCACCACCGCCTGCACGGCACCGGGCGGCACGTCGAGGCTCACCTCGTGCAGCACCGTGCCACCGGCGTAGCCGGCGCACAGCCGGTCGATGCGCAGCATCACGTCACCCCCTCCGCGTACGCCTGGCGGACCGGGCCGGACGCGCGGATCTCGGCGGGCGACCCGGTGGCGAGCGTCCGGCCGTCGCGCAGCACGGTCACCGTGTCGCAGAGCGCGTAGACCAGGTCCAACCGGTGCTCGACCAGCAGCACCGCGACCGCGCGGGGCAGCCCGCGCAGGAACTCCACCAGCCAGCCGACCTCCACCGCGGACAGCCCGGCCGCCGGTTCGTCGAGCAGCAGCAGCCGGGGCCGGCCGGCCAGCGCCACGGCGATCTCCACCTGCCGGCGCTGCCCGTGGGCGAGTTGCCCGGCGGGGGTCGCGGCGAGGTCACCGAGGCCCGTCCGGTCCAGCAGCGCGTCCGCGGTCCGGCCGGCGGATCGACGCCGCGCCGCCGGATGCCACCGACCCGCGCGCTCGGCCCGGGGCAGCGCGGCGACCAGCACGTTCTCCCGCACGGTCAGCGAGCCCCAGACCGCAGGTCGTTGGTGGATCCGCCCGACGCCGCGCCGGGCCCGGGCGGCCGGGCCGAGCCGGGTGACGTCCCGCCCGGCCAGCCGGACCCGGCCACCGGCGGCCCGGGTGACGCCGGCCACCACGTCGAGCAGCGTGGACTTGCCCGCGCCGTTCGGCCCGATCAGAGCGTGCCGCTGGCCGAGCGGGATCCGCAGGTCCACCGCGTCCAGCGCGGTCAGCGAGCCGTAGCGCACGGTGACCGCCTCGGCGGTGAGCAGCGGCGTCATGCGCGTACCCCGGTCGCGCTGGTCGGTCGGCGCGCGTCGGCGGGCCGGGGGCCGAGCGGCGCGGACGCCGGGCGAGGTCGGGCCGGTGGGCGGGCGCGGCGGGCCGTGGGCAGCAGGTGCGCGACGACGACGAAGGCCAGCCCGAGCACCAGCGGCGCCTGGCCCGGCAGCGCGCCGAACAGCCAGTCCCGGGCCGCGACGACGAGCACCGCGCCGACCAGCGCGCCGCCGACCGAGGCGGTGCCGCCGACCACCACGCCGAGCAGCAGCAGCGCCGAGGTGTCGAAGCCGAAGTCGGCCGGTGAGACGTACTGCTGGGCGGTGGCCAGCAGCGAACCGGCGGCGCCGGCGATCGCCCCGGCGGCGACGTGGACGCCCGCCACGTGCGCGGCGACCCGGTGGCCGCTGGCCCGCAGCCGCGCCTCGTCGTCCCGGCCGGCCCGCAGCAGCAGCCCGACCCGGGTCCGCAGCACCAGCAGCACCAGGCCGACCAGCACCGCGACCACCACGAGCGTGTAGAGGTAGCGGGCCCGGTCGGTGGTCAGCACCGGCAGCCCCCACAGCGGGCGGGTCGGTGCGATGCCGGCGAGCCCGTCGGTGCCGCCGGTCACCGACGTCCACCGTCCGGCGAGGACCACCGCGAGTTCGCCGACCGCCAGCGTGATCATCAGGAGCACGACACCTCGGGCGGGAAGCACCAGCGGCAGCGTCGCCGTCGCCAACGCCGCCCCCGCCGCGCCCGCGACCAGCACCTGCACCGCGCCGACGTCGCAGAGGTGGCCGCCGACCAGCGCACCGGCGTACGCGCCGGCCGCGTAGGGCGCGGTCTGGCCGAGCGTGGGCAGGCCGGCGACGCCGGTCAGCAACGCCACGCCGACCGCGACCAGGCCGAGGGCCAGCGTGCGGGCCAGCAGCGCCGAGGTGTAGTCGTCGACCACCCACGGCGCGGCCACCAGTCCGGCCAGCACCGCCACCGCGACGGTCGGGCGCAGCAGGCGCACCACGGGCTGCCTCACGTCGCCCGCCGGGCGGTGGCCAGGCCGCGCGCCCGGACCGCGAGCACGACCGCCATGGCGGCGAAGAGCAGGAACGGGGCGGCCGACGGGGCGAGCGCGACGCCGAGCGTCTGGATCTGACCGACGGCCAACGCGGCGAGCAGCGTGCCGGTCATCGAGCCGAGTCCGCCGAGAACCACCACGACCAGGGAGAGCAGCAGCACCGCGTCGGCGGTGTCCGGCCCCGGCCCGATGATCGGCGCGCCGAGCACACCCGCGGCCCCGGCCAGCGCGCCGGCCGCGGCCAGCACGCCGACCCGGACCACGGCCGGGCTCACCCCGAGCGTGGCGACCATCTCCGCGTCGTCGACCGCGGCCCGCACCAGCATGCCGGCCCGGGTCCGTCGCACCGCCAGGTGCAGCAGGCCGGCGAGCACCGCCGCCAACACGATGAAGACCAACCGGTACGCGGCATAGCGGTGCCCCGCCACCACCACGGACCCGTCCAGCGCGGCCGGCACGCGTACCGGCGGATCGTCCGGGCCGAACGCGGCGACGAGCAGGCTGCCGCCGGCCAACGCGACGCCGAAGGTGAGCAGCGCCTGGTTGAGGTGCCCGGCCGCGCCGACCCGGGTGAGCAGCAGCGCGACCAGCGCGCCCGCGGCGGTGGCGGCGCCCACGCCGACCACCAGCGCCAGCGCCAGGCTGCCCCATCCGCCGTCGAGCAGCGCGGCGGCGGTGTACCCGCCGATCGCGAAGAGCGTGCCGTGGGCGAGGTTGAGGATGCCGGCCACGCCGAAGCAGAGCACCAGACCGGCCGCGGCGACGAACACCAGCAGGCCGTAGGCGACCCCGTCCAGCGCCGGCACGACGTACGGGTCGACCGGCACGCCGCTCATCCGCCCACGGTGGCGAGGTCGCCGACCACGGTGTTGGACAGCGCCCGCCCGTCCTGGCGGACCTGACGCAGGTACCACTTCTGCACCGGCGCGTGCGTGGTCGGTGAGAACTGCCAGGTGCCGCGCGGGCTGGCGATCTGCCCGAGTTGGCCGATGGCGGCGTTGATCTTCTCAGCGGTGGCGTCGTCGCCGGCCGCCGCGATCGCCCGGTCCAGCACCGCCGCCGCGTCGTAGGAGGCCATCGCGTAGGTGGTCGGGGAGCCGTCGTGCCCGGCCTTCCAGGCGGCCACGAACGCGCGGTTCTCCGCGTTGTCGAGGTCCGGTGAGTAGTTCAACACCGAGTAGATGTCCCGGGCGGCGTCACCCTGCGCGTCGAGCACCCCGCCCTCGGTGAGGAACCCGGCGGCGTAGAGCGGCACGTCCTTGATCTCCGACTGGGCGTACTGCTTGACGAAGTCGACCGCCGCGCCGCCGGCGTAGAACGTGTAGACCGCGTCCGCGCCGGAGGCCTTGATCCGGGCGAAGTACGGGGTGAAGTTGGTGGTCGCCGGGAACGGCGTGAACGTCGTCTTGCCGTCGGGGTTGGCCAGCTTCCCGCCGGCGGCGGCGTACGCCTCGGTGAAGCCGCGCAGCTCGTCCCAGCCGCCCTGGTAGTCCGGGCCGATCGCGTAGACGCTGCCCTTGACGTCCGCACGCACGTGCGCGGCGATCGCCTCGCCGGGTTCGTCGGAGAGGTAGGAGGTGTGCCAGACCCGGGACACGTCCTTGAGTTCCGGCCGCCCGTTCGAGCCGACGAAAGGCACCTTCGTCTCGGTCAGCAGCGGTTGGACCGCGGCCACCGAACCGCCACCGACGATGCCGGTGAGCGCCACCACGCGGTCCTGTTTGAGCAGCTTGGTGGCGGCGGGCACGGCGGTCGCCGCGCCGTTGCCCTCGTCCGCGACGACCAACTCCACCGTCCGGCCGCCGAGCTTGCCGTCGTGCGCGGACAGGTAGAGCTGGAAGCCGTCACGGATGTCCTTGCCGACCGACTGGTAGGTGCCGGACAGCGACGCGAGCAGGCCGATCTTGACGGTGCCGCCGGAGCCGGCGGTCGACGTGTCGTCGGCGCAGGCGGACGCCGCGAGCAGGACGAGGGCGAGCAGCGCCGCGGTGCGGGCACGGCTGCGCCGGGGCAGGGTCACGAACATGGTGTCTCTCCCGGGTGTCGTCAGGGATGTGGATCCGGCGGAACGCCGGTTCTCAACGGCCGCGGCTCAGGGCCGCCCGGGCCGCGGGGGTGAGCGCGTCACCGATGCGGTTCGCCAGCTCGGTCATCTCGTAGGAGACCTTGCCGACGTCGCACCGAGGGTCGGCGAGCACGAGCAGTGAGGCGCCGTCGTTGAAGGCCATGGAGAACATGAAGCCGCCCTCCAACTGGGTGACGTTGGAGATCACCGCGCCGGCGTCGAAGAACGCCGCCGCCCCGCGCAGCAGGCTGACCAGACCGCTGCCGGTGGCCGCCAACTGGTCGGCCCGGTCCGGCGGGAGGCCGCGGGTCGCGGCCACCATCAGGCCGTCGCTGGAGATGGCGATCGCGTGGGTGACCTCGCTGGCGCGCTCGGCGAAGGCGTCCAGCAGCCAGCCGAGATCCTGGTGGTCCGTCACGGGCACTCCCTTGTCGGGTCAGTTGGTGATCAGGTTCGCCCGGCGGCCGGCCACGCCGCGGGCATAGGCGGCCATGGCGGTGGCGACCCGGGCCGGGTCACGGTGTTCGGTGGCCGGCCGGGCAGCCGGCAGGCCGCCGGGCACCAGGTGTTGCTGCGGCTGCCGGCGGGGCAGCCCGGTGGTGGTGGTGCCGGCGACCCGGGGCTCGTCGGCGCGTGCCGCGCTACGCCAGGCGTCGTCGGCGGGACCGGCCCAGGACGTGCCGTCGCCGTCCGGCCGGTCCGCCTGGAACCAGTGGTTGACCTGGTGGAAGATGACCAGCTCCTCGGTCGGCGCGTCCCCTCGGTCGGTGGCCGCCCGGAACACCGGGGAGACCGGGAGCGCCCGGTCGGCGGAGGGCCCGCCGGCCCACGGCTCCGGAGCCGGCCGCGCCTCGGNCCGTCCGACCGGCGGGGCGATCGTGGTGCGTGCCGCCCGCCGGGACGGCCGCTCGGGGGTGAGCAGGAACTCCTCGGGCGGCAACGACCGGATCAGCGCGGCCGGGAGCGCCACCTCGGCGATGGTGCCGCGACGCGGCCCGGAACGGAGCTGGACGGCGGCGCCCAGCCGGGTGGCGAGCTGCCCCACCACGACCAGACCCATCGCCCGGACCGTGGCGACGTCGATGGCCGGTGGCTGGGCGAGCAGGTCGTTGAGCTGCTGCCGCCGGTGCGGGGGCAGCCCGACGCCCTCGTCGCTGATCTGGACGATCACCCGGTCGCCCAGGCTCCGGCCGGTCACCCAGGACTCGGTGGTCGGCGGCGAGTAACCGGTGGCGTTCTCCATCAGCTCGGCGAGCAGGTGCACCACCTCGTCGACCGACTCGGCGGCCACCGCGACGTCACCGTCGACCAGGCCCAGGCGGATGCGGGCGTAGTGCTCGATCTGGCTCTGCGCGGCCTGGAGCACCTGCGGCAGCGGCACGTCGTGGTGGCGGACCCGCCCGACACCCACCCCGCCCAGCACGAGCAGGCTGGCGTTGATCCGCCCCATCCGGGTGGCGAGATTGTCCAGCGCGTAGAGCTGGTGCAGCCGGTCGGGATCGGTCTCGTCCCGCTCGACCCTGTCCACCTGGGCCAGGACGGCGTCGACCAGGCGCTGCTCCCGCCGGCTGAGGTGGATGAAGATCTGCGCGGTGTTGGCCCGCATCACGGCCTGTTCCGCCGCGGTCCGCACGGCGGCCCGGTGCACCGCGTCGAACGCCTGCCCGACCTCGCCGATCTCGTCGTCGCCGGAGACCGCCAGCGCGTCGGCGGCCTGCCGACGGGCCAGCTCGTCCGGGTCCACGGAGGCGCTGTCCGGGTGCTGCAACCGGGCCACCACCTGGGGCAGCCGCTCGAACGCGACCGCGTTCGCCGCGTCCCGCAACCGGCGCAGCCGGCGGGTGATCTGGCGGGCCACCGCCCAGGTGACCAGCGCGGTCAGCAACAGCGCCAGCACGGTCGCCGCCGCCTCGACGACGGTGCGCCGGCGTTGCTCGGCGTGGGCGGCGCGGATGTCGTCGAGCACCGCGCCGTCGATGCGCAGGCGCAGCTCGGCCAGGCGGACCGCCCACTGCCCGGTGGCGGTGAGCCAGGTGCCCACGTCCAGGTCGAGGCGGTCACCCGCCGCCGTGCGGGCCACCTGGTCGAGCAGGCGTTGCAGGCGCAGGGCGCTCTCGCCGCTGCCGGCCTGCTCCCACCAGCCCTGCCAGGCCGGCCGGGCCAGCGCCAGGAACGCGAGGCTCGCCTCGGTGACGCCGGTGCGGGCGGCGGTGACGTCCTGCTGCAACGCGGGCGTCACCTGGCCCGCCGTGACCGCGCGCAACACGGCCACCTGCTGCTGGCCGACCGACTCGGCCACCTTGGACAGCGCGGCGGTGGCCCGGAGCCCGTCCGCGATACGCGGGTCGACCACGCCCAGGGTGACGCTCTCCCGCAGGTCGAGCAGGTCGGCGATGACGATGCGGTAGCTGAAGGTCATCGCCGACACCGACGCCCGCTCGGCGGTGCGCACCTGTGCCCGCAACGGGGCGAGGCTGGCCAGCGCGGCGTCGATCCGCGGCAGGACGGCCCGCTCGGCGGCGCCGCCGGCCGGCACCCGGGCGCGTTGCCGGCGGTATCCGGCGACGGCGGTGTCGGTGGCCGTGGTGGCGTCGGCGAACGCGTCCTGCTGTTCGGGGGTGCCCCGGGTCAGCAGGTCGGCGGCGACGATCCGCTCGTGCTGGAGGCGGTGCGCCAGGCCGCCCGCCTCGGCGCCGAGCTGGGCGAGTTGGCCGAGGTCGCTGGCGCGGGCGGTCTGCCGGGTGCTCTCGGTCAACGCCAGACCGGCGAAACCCATCACGGCGACGAGCNCCCCCCCCCCGCCGATGCGCCACCGGCGGCGGCGGGTCGGGTAGGGTCGGGCCGCGTGCGACCTCGTGCTCGACGCCACTGCTGACTCCCCGCGCTGATCGGCAACCTTCGTTCTGCACTTGCGGATTGCACGTCTCATTGCGCCGGAAGCGGTGCGTCGAGGCCAGACCCGCCCGTGGTACAAACAGGCCGTACCAGCATCTGTACCCAGAGTCGGCGACGCCGACGGCACCCCGCACCCGGGCGCCGCGCCCGGTCAGTGCCGGCCGGCCGCCGACGGGGGCGGACCCTCCGGCTCGGGTTGCGCGAGCACCTGACCGATCAGCTCACGCAGCTCGTCGATCGCCGCCACCATCGCCCGAGGATCGCGCGGGTCGTGCCGTGCGTCCGGCGGGCCGGCCGGCCCCGGCCGCGCCGCCTCGGCGAACCGGGGCCCCCGCCGACCGTCCGCGGCCAACTGCTCCGCCGCGACCTGGGGCCACATCTCCGCGAGCCGGCCGTCGGTGGCGAGCACCTCGTCGCAGCGTACGGCGAACTCGTGGCTGCCGAACCGTCGGCCGGACTCGACCGCCGCGACCGTCTCCCGGCTGAACCGCACCCGTTCCGCCAGTGCCCGCTGGGTCAGGCCACGCCGGGTCCGCCAGCGGCGTAGTTCCACACGGAACCGGTGGCTGGCGGCGGGAGCAGCGCTCGACGCGGGCGTGCGATCCATGTGCTCACCTCGGCGACGCCGGACCGGCATCGGCAGCAGATCGAGGGCGGGTGATGGCTGAGCCTTCGCAGGGGGTCATTCTTAACCCACCGGCACGCGGGTGTGAAGACGTGAGTGCGTTGCGTGTCCGCCGGTGGGGGCCGGTCGACGCCCGCATCGGTCGGTGGTCACGCCGCCGGACGCGCGGCCGGACGGTGCCCGGCCGGCACCGCCGGGTCGACGATCACCGGCAGGTCGCGGTGCGCGCGGAAGGCCAGGTTGGGCCGGAAGACCCGATGCTGACCGGGGGCCGGCCGCAGGCCCGGCAGGGCCGCGGCGAGGCGGGTGAGCGCGGTGACCGCCTCCAGCCGGGCCAGCGCCGCCCCGATGCAGAAGTGCGGGCCGTGCCCGAAGGAGAGATGGTCGTGCGCGTCCGGCCGGTCCGGATCGAACCGGTCCGGGTGGCCGAACACCGCCGGGTCCCGGTTGGCGGCGCCGATCAGCAGCAGGCAGCGCGCTCCGGCGGGGATCGTGACGCCGCCCAGCGTGACCGGCGCGGTGGTCACCCGCAGCCAGCCGTCGATCGCGGGCGCGAAACGCAGCGTCTCGGTGACGAACGCCGGCACCCGCTCCGGCCGCTGCGCGAACCCCCGCCACCGGTCCGGCTCGGACAGCGCCCGGTCGAGCGCGTGGGCCAGCAGCCCGGCGGTGGTCTCGTGGCCGGCGACCAGCAGGTTGAACACGATGCTGGCCACCTCGGCCACGGTGAGCACCTCGTCGTCGCCACCCCGGTACGCCAGCAGCTCGGTGACGTAGTCGTCGCCACCGCCGTGGCGGCGGCGTCGCACCAGGTCCTGGCAGTAGTGCCAGAACTCCAGCAGCCCGGCGGCCAGCCGGACCTGCTCGGCCGGCTCCGGGCACCCCCAGATCAGGGCGATCTGCCCGTCCGCCCAGGACCGGATCCGGGGCACGTCACGCGCCGGCACACCGAGGATGTCGAGCACGACCAGCAGCGGCAGCTCGGCGGTGAACCCGGCGATCAGGTCGACCCGGTCACCGGCGCGGGCGGCCAGCCGCGAAACCAGCTCGTCCACCCGGCGTCGGACGATCCCGCCGTACCGCTGCTCGACCCGTTCCGGGGTGTTGGCGAACGTCGCCCGCAGCGCCCGGCGGGTCCGTGGATGCGTCGGCGGGTCGGCGGCGGCGGTGGTGGGCGGCGCGTCGATGCGGGCGACGAGCGCCAGCGCCTCCGGACAGATCTCGTACACCGGGGCGAGGGTGAGGGCGTTGCCGAACGTCCGCGCGTCGGCCAGCGCCCGCCGGACGTCGGCGTGCCGGGTGATCAGCCACAGCCCCAGCTCGTCGTCGTGGTGCACCCCGCCGTCGCGCTCCAGCAGTCGGGCCCACACGCCGGCCGGGTCGGTGAGATACGCCCCCGCGAACGGATTCAACCGCATGACCGCCTCCCGTACACCACGTGACCCTCACCGTGCGCCACCGGGCGAACACGCGTCAAGATATGCCGGCATGAATCTGTTTCTGCCGCTTTTCCGCAACGTGCGCCCTGCTCCTTGCCACCCGCAACGCCGGTCACCCGCCCGGCCCGGACCGGGTTCGGCCGGGCGTGTGAGGATGCCGGGATGCGTGCGGTGGTGTTCGACGAGTTCGGTGCGCGGCCCGAGGTCCGGGAGGTGGCCGACCCGACGCCGACACCGGACGGGGTGGTCGTCCGCGTCGCCGCGACCGGGCTGTGCCGCAGCGACTGGCACGGCTGGCAGGGCCACGACCCGGACATCCGGCTGCCGCACGTCCCCGGGCACGAGTACGCCGGCACGGTCGCCTCGGTCGGCGCCGACGTACGCGGCTGGCGGCCCGGCGACCGGGTGACCGCACCCTTCGTCTGCTCCTGCGGGCGCTGCCCCGCCTGCCTCGCCGGTGACCAGCAGGTGTGCGAGCGGCAGACCCAACCGGGCTTCACCGGCTGGGGCTCGTTCGCCGAGTACGTCGCGGTGCGCCACGCCGACGTGAACCTGGTCCGGTTGCCCGACGAGGTGGACGACGCGACCGCCGCCGCGCTCGGCTGCCGGTTCGCCACCGCGTTCCGGGCGGTCGTCGGCCAGGGCCGGGTGGCGGCCGGCGAGTGGGTGGCCGTACACGGCTGCGGCGGGGTGGGCCTGTCCGCCGTGATGATCGCGGCGGCGAGCGGCGCCCGGGTGGTGGCGGTGGACGTCGCACCGGGCGCGCTGGAACTGGCCCGGCGCTTCGGGGCCGCGGTCGGCCTGGACGGCGGCGCGTTCCGCGACCCGGGCGAGGTGGCCGCCGCGGTGCGGGACGCGACCGGCGGTGGCGCCCACCTCTCCCTCGACGCGCTCGGCAGTCACGCCACCTGCGTCGCCTCGATCGAGAGCCTGCGTCGACGCGGCCGGCACGTGCAGGTCGGGCTGCTGCCCGCCGCGCTGGGCCGACCGGCCCTGCCGATGGACCTGGTGATCGCCCACGAGCTGGAGCTGAGGGGCAGCCACGGGATGCCGGCCCACGCCTACCCCGAGCTGCTGCGGCTGGTCACCGCCGGGGTGCTGCGCCCCGGCGAGCTGGTCACCCGCACCGTCGGGCTGGCCGACGCGCCCGCCGCGCTGGCCACGATGGACCGGCCGGCCGCCGCCGGGATGTGCCTCGTGCGCCCCNGGCCGGCCCGGCGCCGGGGGAACCCCGACGTGGACCGGCCCGCGGCCGACCGGCTCAGTCCGTGACGGTCACCGAGACGGTGAGGGGCGGCTGCTGGTACTGCCCGTAGTTGTCCATCCCCCGGATCGTCACCCGGTACGTGCCGGCCGGGACGACCGGCGACGTGTACGCGAAGTTCGACCCCGGCGAACCCGGACTGGTGAGGAACGTCGCGATCCACGTGCCGGCCCGGCCGAACACGCCGGTGGCGTTCATCCCCTGTCCGGCGCTGTTGACGATCTGCAGGTCCACCCGCTGCATGCCGACGTCGTCGACCGCCCGGCCGCTCACCACGATCCGGCCGCCGGTGTAGACCTGCCCCTCGGCCGGCGTGACGTTCGGTTCCAACGTCGGGTCGAGGTCACCCGGGTAGACGAGGTAACGGGCGGTGGCCCCGGCGGTCGAGCCGTCCTGCTGGCCGGCCGTGTCCACGGCCCACGCCTCCACGGCGTAGGTGCCCTTCGTCGGCAGGTCGATCGAGAGCGTGAACGCCGTGCTGGTCGCGCCGGGCGCGGCGAGCGTCGCGTTGACGGTGGCGAACGCGGCGGCCATCGTGCCGTTGGGCTGCACGTACCGGCCGGTGTCCAGGTCGCGCAGCGCCACCCGGACCGCCTGCACGCCCTTGTCGTCGGTCGCCGTGCCGGCCAGGTCCAGGTGCAGCCGGTCGACGTTCTGGTCCACCCCGGTGAAGCTGAGCAGCCCGTTCGGGAACGCGTCACCGGGCGTCTGGGCGGTGACGGTGAGCCGGCCCAGCTCGCTGGTCAGGCCGAGCCGGTCGAGCGAACGGACCCGGAAGTCGTAGACCCCGGGGGTGAGCGACACGCTGGTGAACGACCAGTTGTACGTCGGTGCGTCGAGGTTGGCCGGTGAGATCCGGTGGTACGCGGCGACCGAGTCGGCGCCCCAGGTGCCGTCCGCGGCCAGCGCCTCCCGGGTGGTGTTGTTGCGCAGGTAGATCTCGACCGAGCGGACGCCCTCGTCGTCGCGGGCGGTGCCGGCGAACGTGATCGCGGTGCCCGGTGCGACGACGACCGGCGCGGCGTTGGTGGGCGGCGTCATCACCACCGGGGTGCTGATCGCCACCGTCGGCGGCACGCCGTTGACCGCGATGGTCCAGTCCCGGGCGTCGCCACGCAGGTCGCTCTGCCCGACCGTGTCGATGGCGGTGGCGGTCATCTGCCACTGCCCCTCGCTCGGCAGCGTCACCTCGTACTGCCAGGTGGTCGACAACGCGCCGATCACGTCGGGCTCGCCGCGGAAGGTGTTGTAGACGGCGGCGATGGTCCCGTCGTCCTGGAGGTACCGGTTGTCCGCCGTGCGGAACGCGTACGACATCGCGCTGACGCCCTTGTCGTCGCTGGCGGTGCCGGTGGCGACGAACGTCTTGCTGGCCACCAGGCCGGCGGCCGGCGAGCTGATCCGGGTCGACGGCGGCAGGTCGTCGAAGCGGAACGTCTCGATCTTCTTGATCGCCTTGGTGGCGTCGCCGACCCCGTCGCGGCCGAACGTCTTCGCCTGGAACTGGTACAGCCCGGCGGGCAGCGACAGCGACTGCGTCCACGCGGTGGACGTGGCGTTCACCGTGGCGACCGTCGAGTTGATCGTGTTCGCCGCGCCCCAGGTGGTCAGGTCGTCCTGGAGGTAGCGGTTGGTCTGCCGGTCGATGATCTCCAGGCTGACCCGGGCCACGCCGGCCGGCGCGGACGCCTGGCCGCTGAGCTCGAACGACTCGCCGGCCTGCTTCACCGCGCCCTCGATCGGCGTGGTGATCGTGGTGTCCAGCGCCGACGGCGCGGGCTCCTTCGACAGGTCGAAGAACGCCACCCGGCCGGTCGTCTTGCCGCCCTTGACGTTGCCGTCACCGCCGACGAGCAGGCCGCGCGAGGTGGCCAGCATCGCCTTCTCGCCCTCGTACGAGTCGGAGCCCGGGTTCCACTCCAGCGCCGTGCCGGTGACCGGGTCCAACGCGCCGAGGTGGTCGCGGCGCACCACCTGGTCGCCGAGGCCGTACCCGCTGAGCCCCTGGCCGGTGCCGTAGCCGACGTTGTCCAGGCCGGGCCACGGCACGGCCGAGGTGGGCGACTCCTGCCAGCTGAAGTGACCGCCGACGTAGACCGCGTTGTCGGTGATCGCGACCGAGTAGATGCTGTCGAAGTGCCGGGAGATCCAGAGTGGCTGGACGTTGTCGTTCCCGGCCAGCGGGTAGGCGATGGCGGTGTCGTTGATCGGCGGGCGGTCGCCACCCGATCCGCTGGTCACCACGAAGTACGAGTCGTCCGGCGCGATGTCGCCGGCGAAGACCCGCTGGATGCCGCCGACGAAGGAGAGGTTGTCCTCCCACAGCCGGGTACGCCACGGCAGCAGGGCCTTGCTGGCCGTGCCGATCAGTGCCACCCCGTAGCGGTCCTGCCCGGCGACCTGGCGGCCGGTGTGCACGACCAGCAGCTTGCTGCCGTCGTGGGTGAGCTTGAGCTGCTGCACGGTGAGCATTCCGCCGACGCCGATGCCGCCGGTGAGTGGCAGGTTGAACGCGGTGTCGACCGCGCCGGTGGTCGGGTTGAGCGCGACCAGGCCGCTGCGGGCGACCCCGTTGACGGTGGCGAACTGACCGCCGACGTAGACCGCGGTGGCGCTCACCGCCAGGGCCGTCGCCCGCGAGCTGGCGTTCGCGGTGAACGCGGCGACCGTCGCGCCGGTCGCCGGGTCGAGCCGCGCGATCTTGCGCTTGGTGACGCCGTTGACCGTGTTGAACGTGCCCGCGATGTAGAGCGACGACCCGTCCGGCGACGCCTCGACCGCCGCGACCGCGCCCTCGATGTCGGGCCGGAAGGCGGTGTCCACCTTGCCGGTGTCCAGGTTGTACGAGGCCAGCGACGGCTGGGCGACCGCCGTGCCGCCGACGTTCGCGATCGACGTGAAGGTGCCGGCGATGAAGACACGGTTGCCGATCACCTCGATGTCGGTGATCTCACCACCGGTGATCCGCGGCGTGTCGGTGCGGGGCGTGGTGGGCATCAGCCGGGTGTCCCCGGCCGCCGCCTGCGCCCCGGCGGCGACCGTCCGGGTGATGCCGGCCTCGCGGGCGGCGCCGGCGAACGCCGGTACGCCCGCGACCACGACCGCGCCGGCGGCGAACACCGCGGCGGCGCGACTCCAAACTCGCATCGAGAGAACTCCCCCTGTCCACCGGACGGCGCCCTCGGGTGGCTCCCGACTCCCTCCGTCCGCGTGCGGAGGTCACCGTAGGAGGCAAGAACTTCTCGCGACACGACGCCGCTCCGGATATCGGCCGCTCGACATCGATTCCGGCCACACCGGCGTTCCGGCCCCGCCGATCGGGTGGCGCGGGCGGCCGGATGGCGAGCACCCTGTTCCTCCGGCGAGACGGTCCGGTCCGCCTCCACCGTGCGACGTCCCGTCAAACGAGGAGGTGACGGGGCGCAGTCGACTTCCTTACCGGCGCCGGGGAAATGGCCGAACGTGTCACGCCGGGCACCGAACGCGTCGACTGCCGGCACGATCCGGGGATCGGCGAGCGAAGATCGCCGGTGTCATGATGGGCGTGGTTTCCAATCGAGAAACCCTGATCTTTTCCTTGACCCGGTCGACCGGCCGCTCCCGGCGCGGCGGCTGCCCGTGCCCGGACGCGGCCTCACCCGACGGCCGGGCGGCGACGAAGGCGGAGACGATGA
>NZ_NAPR01000007.1:208720-215719 GCF_002140155.1 Micromonospora sp. NBS 11-29 | reverse complement strand
GGGGCCCCCGCCCCGAGCGGGCCGCGCCGGCCACCGCCGCGCAACGCCAGATGTGGCAGTTGGACCGGCTCGACCCGGGCTGGCCCGGCTACCTGGTGCCGCTGGCGTACCGCCTGCACGGTCCACTGGACACCGCGGCGCTGTCGGCGGCGCTCGACGGGCTGGTGGCCCGGCACGCCGCGCTGCGCACCACGCTCGCGCCGGGGCCGACGCCGACCGGGACCGGAAACGGCCTGCCCCGGACCGGGGAGGACGGGACCGGGCTGGTCCAGGTCGTCCACGAGCCGCGTCCGGGGATGCTGCGGGTGCACGACCTGAGCGGCCTGCCGAGCTGGCAACGCGACCGGGAGGTCCGCGAACGGCTGCGGGCCGCCGCCCGCGAACCGCTCGATCTGGTACGCGGTCCGGTGCTCCGGGCCGACCTGCTGCGGTGCGCGCCGCAGGAGCATGTGCTCCTGCTGACGATCCACCACGTCGCGGTCGACGAGTGGTCGCTGGGCATCCTGCACGAGGAGTGGGAGCGGCTCTACGCGGCGCACCGCGCCGGGGTGCCGGCCGGGCTCGACCCGGTCGAGGGCGACTGCCGCGACCACGCGCGCCGGCAACGCGGCTGGCTCACCGGCACGGAGNCGGACGCGCCCGCCGCGCTCGACCTGCCCACCCGCGGGCCACGGCCGGCGGTGCCGTCCGGCGCGGGCGCCACCCTCACCGTGCCGCTGGACGTACCCGCCGAGGAGCTGGCCGCGTTCTGCCGGCGGGCGGGGGTGTCGCCGTACATGGTGCTGCTGGCGGTGCTGCATGTGCTGCTGGCCCGGTGGACCGGCGAGCGGGACGTCGTGGTGGGCACGCCGGTGGCCGGCCGGCGCCACGCGGAGACGCGGCAGCTCGTCGGGCTGCTGCTCAACACCGTGGCGATCCGGGCCCGGCTGGACGACGAGCCGTCCTTCGCCACCCTGCTGGGCCGGGTGCGCACCGCCGTCCTCGACGGGTTGAGCCGGGAGGAGCTTCCCTTCTCGACGGTGCTGGAGACGCTGCGTCCGGCCCGGCGGGCCGGCTTCAGCCCGCTGTTCCAGGTGATGTTCGTGTACGGCCGCGAGGCCACCCCGCCGCGCCTCGACGGCCTCCAGGTCAGCACCGTCGAGGTGCCGGTCGGGACCGCCAAGTTCGACCTCACCGTCGCCGTCCGGGAAAACGACCGGGGCCTGCGGACCGTGCTGGAGTACCGCACCGACCTGTTCGACGCCGACACCATGGCCCGTCTCGCCGGCCACTTCCAGACGCTGCTGGCGTCCCTGCTGGCCGACCCGGACGCGCCGGTGGGCGCCGCCGCGATGCTCACCGCCACGGAACACCGGCGCCTCGTCGCCGACTGGAACCGCACCGCCACCCCGGCGGCTCCGGACGACCTGGTCCACGCGCTGATCGAGGAGCAGGCCCGGCGTACCCCCGACGGGGTGGCGGTGACCGACGGCGAGGCCACGCTGAGCTACCGCGAGCTGCACGCGCGGGCCGAGGCGCTGGCCGGGACGCTGCGCGCCCGGGGCGTCGGCGTGGGCAGCCTGGTCGGGGTGCTGCTGCCCCGCGCGACGCCGTTCACCGTGNCCCGCCGGCCCGGCTGCGGTACCTGGTCGAGGACACCGCCGCCCCGGTCGTGCTCACCTGTGCCGAGCTGGCGCACCT
This sequence comes from Micromonospora sp. NBS 11-29, assembly GCF_002140155.1. Taxonomy (GTDB): domain Bacteria; phylum Actinomycetota; class Actinomycetes; order Mycobacteriales; family Micromonosporaceae; genus Micromonospora. The sequence continues at coordinate 214,039 of NZ_NAPR01000007.1, read as the reverse complement.
GGTGCCCGGCGACGCGGCGCTGCTGGTGCCGGGGCCGGACGCGCCGANGGCGGGCCCCGACGACGGCCCCGCCGGCGGCCCGCGCCGACCGCCGACGACCTGGCGTACGTCATCCACACCTCCGGGTCGACCGGCCGCCCGAAGGGGGTGCTGGTCACCCACCGGGGGGCGGCGAACTACGTGCGCTGGGCCGCCCAGGCGTACCGGCTGCGTCCCGGTGACGTGGTGCCGCTGCACTCCTCGGTCGGCTTCGACCTGACCGTGACCAGCCTGCTCGTGCCGCTGGCCGCCGGCGCCACGGTACGGATGATCGGCGAGCACCTGGGGCCGGCGGCGCTGGGCGAGGCGCTGCGCGACACCGCCACCCCGTTCGGCCTGGTCAAGATCACTCCGGCCCAGTTGGAGCTGGTCACGCACCAGCTCCGCCCGGACGAGCTGGCCGGGCGGACCCGGTGCTTCGTCATCGGCGGCGAGAACCTGCGCGCCGACCAGGTCGCGCCGTGGCGGACGCACGCGCCGGGGACCGCGCTGGTCAACGAGTACGGCCCGACCGAGACCGTGGTCGGCTGCGCCGCGTACGAGGTGGACCCGGGCACGCCCACCGACGGGTCGGTGCCGATCGGGCGGCCGATCGCCAACACCGCGCTGTACGTGCTCGACGGCTGGGGCAACCCGGCGCCGGTGGGCGTGGTCGGCGAGCTGTACGTCGGCGGCGCCGGGGTGGCGCGCGGCTACCTGGGCCGGGCGGGCCACACCGCCGCCCGGTTCCTGCCCGACCCGTTCTCCGACGCGCCCGGCGCACGCCTGTACCGCACCGGCGACCTGGTGCGCCGCCGCCCGGACGGGATCCTGGAATACCTGGGCCGCACCGACCGGCAGGTGAAGGTGCGCGGCTACCGGGTGGAGTGCGGCGAGGTCGAGGCCGCGATCCGGCGGCACCGGCCGGACGCCGACGTGACCGTCCAGTTGCGCCACGACGACCCGGCCGATCCGCGCCTGGTCGCCTACCTGGCCGGCCCCGACGAGGCGACCGCCGATCCGGCCGGGCTGCGGGCCGCGCTCGCCGCCGAGCTGCCGTCCTGGCTGGTGCCGGACGTGTTCGTGCCGCTGGACGCGCTGCCACTGACCGGCAACGGCAAGGTCGACCCCGACGCGCTGCCCGCACCGGCCGGGCGGACGCCCGCCGCACCGCACCAGCTCCACTCCCCCGCCACCGCATCCGACGGCACCGGGACCGCGCCGGGCGGCCCGGTCGCCGCACCGCACCCGGCCATGCCGGGGGACACCGCAGCCCGGACCGGGGCCGCGACGACGGTCGCGGCCACCGCGCCGGACCGGTGGGACGCCGACCGGGTACGCCTGCAACGGCTGGTCGCCCAGGTGTGGCGGGAGGTGCTCGGCGTCGACGCGGTCGGGCCCCGGGACAGCTTCTTCGACCTGGGCGGGCACTCGATGCGCCTGCTCGCCGTGCTCGACCGGCTGCGCGCCCACCTCGGTGACGTGCTCACCGCCACCGACCTGTTCCGCCATCCCACGGTCGAGTCGCTGGCCGCGTACCTGGTCTCCGTCCCGACGACCGGCGCGGCACCGCAGCCCACCGGTGAGGCCCCACCCGCGGTCGACGCGACCGCGACCGGCGGCCCGGCCGACGGGCTGGTCGCCGTGGTGGGCATGGCCTGTCGGTTCCCGGGCGCCCGGACCGTCGACGAGTTCTGGGCGAACCTCCGTGACGGGGTGGAGTCGGTCCGCGAGTTCACCGTCGAGGAGATGCTCGCCGACGGCGCGGACCCGACCCGGATCGACGACCCGGCGTACGTGCGCGCCGGCACGGTCCTGCCCGGCATCGACGAGTTCGACGCGGCGTTCTTCGGCGTCACGCCGCGCGAGGCGCAGACGCTGGACCCGCAGCACCGGCTGCTGCTGGAGTGCGCCTGGCACGCGCTGGAGCACGCCGGCCACGACCCGTCCCGCCACCCGGGCCGGGTCGGCCTGTTCGCCGGCTCGGGCCGCAGCTCCTACCTGCTCGACCATCTCAGCGGCCACCCGGAGCTGACCGGCGGGCTCAGCGAGCACCAGCTCTCCCTCGGCAACGACAAGGACTTCCTACTCAGCCGCGTCGCCTACCAGCTCGACCTGACCGGGCCGGCGGTCACCGTGGCCACCGCCTGCTCGACCTCGCTGGTGGCCGTGCACCTGGGCCGGCAGAGCCTGCTGACCGGCGAGTCCGACGTGGTGCTGGCCGGTGGCGTCAGCGTCTTCCCCGCCCAGCGGCGCGGCTACCTCTGGCACGACGGCGGCATCTACTCCCCCGACGGGCACTGCCGCCCGTTCAGCGCCGACGCGCGCGGCAGCATCGAGTCCAGCGGCGTGGGCGTGGTCGTGCTCAAGCGGCTGGCTGACGCGGTCGCCGACGGCGACACGGTCTACGCGGTGATCCGTGGCTCGGCGGTCAACAACGACGGGGCCCGCCGCACCGGCTACACCGCGCCGGGCGTCGCCGGGCAGGTTGAGGTGATCAGCCGCGCGCTGGCCTCGGCCGGGGTCAGCCCGCGGTCGGTGGGCTACGTGGAGGCGCACGGCACGGGCACCAGCCTCGGCGACCCGATCGAGGTGGCGGCGCTGACCGAGGCGTTCCGGCGCGGCACCGACGAACGCGGCTTCTGCGCGCTCGGCTCGGTCAAGGCCAACATCGGGCACACCGACGCGGCGGCCGGGGTGGCCGGCCTGATCAAGACCGTGATGGCGTTGTGGACGCGGACGCTGCCGCCGACCATCAACGTGGACCGGCCGCACCCGGCGNNNCGGCTCGACCCCACCGCCCGGGCGTGGCCCGCCGACGGTCCCCGCCGGGCCGGGGTCAGCTCGTTCGGCATGGGCGGCACGAACGCGCACGTCGTGCTGGAGGAGCCGCCGGCGCCGCCGGCCGCGCCGCCGGCGCCGCCCGCGCCGGGTCCGCGACTGCTGACGGTGTCGGCGCGTACGCCGGCCGCGCTGGAGGACGCCACCCGGCGCCTCCGCGACCACCTCGACGCCCACCCGGGGGTGGTGCTCGCGGACGTCGCGGCGGCGCTGGGCCGCCGACAGCCGATGACCCACCGGCGGTACGTGGTCGCGGCGGACCGCGCCGACGCGGTGGCCGCGCTCGACTCGCCCGCCCGCCGGTTCACCGGGGTCCACCCGGGTGACCGCCGGACGGTGGCGTTCGCGTTCCCCGGGCACGGCGCCCAGCACGTCGCGATGGGCGCCGGGCTCTACCGGAGCGAGCCGACCTACCGGGCGGTCGTGGACGAGTGCGCCGCGCTGCTCGGCGACGGGTTGGGGCGGGAACTGCGTACCGTGCTCTGCCCGGCGCCGGGCGGCCACGCCGCGGCGGCGGAGCTGCTCGCCCACCCCCGGCTGGTGCAGCCGGCGCTGTTCGTGACGGAGTACGCGCTGGCCCGGACGCTGCTCGCCCGGGGGCTCACCCCGGACCTGATGGTCGGGCACAGCCTCGGCGAGTACGTGGCCGCCTGCCTGGCCGGCGTCTTCCCGCTCGCCGACGCGCTGCGCCTGGTGCGGGTGCGCGGCGAGTTGGTGGAGCGCACGCCGGACGGGGCGATGCTCGCGGTCAGCCTGCCCGAGGCGGCGGTGTCGGGGCTGCTCGACGAGGGCGTGTCGCTGGCCGCGGTGAACGCCCCGGAGCTGTGCGTGGTCTCCGGCGACCCGGCGGCGATCGGGCGGGTGCGGGCCCGGCTGGACGCCGACGGCGTCCAGTGCCGCCCGCTGCGGGTGGCGCGCGGCTACCACTCCGCGCTGCTCGACCCGGTGCTGGACGAGTTCGCCGCGCACGCCGCCCGGGTCGACTACGCCGAACCGACGCGTCCGTACCTGAGCAACCTCACCGGCGCTCCGGTCACCCCGGGGCTGGTCACCGACCCGACGTACTGGGTGCGGCACCTGCGCGAACCGGTCCGCTTCGCCGAGTCGGCGGCGTTCCTCGCCGAGCAGGACGCGGCCGTGGCCGAGCTGGGCCCCGGGCACGCGCTCGGCGGCCTGGCCCGGCTGGCCGGGGTACGCCCGGCCCGGACGGTGTCCGTGATGCGGCACCCCGGAGCCGAGGCCGACGACCTGGACACGCTGCTCGACGCGGTGGGCCGGCTCTGGCTGGCCGGCGTGCCGGTGCACGCCGACCGGTTCCACGGCGACGGCGACCGGCGGGTGCCGCTGCCCGGCTACCCGTTCGAGCGGCACCGCCACTGGATCGCGCCGGCACCCCGTCCCGGCACGCCCGCCGCCGGGCCGGACGTGACGGCCGCCGGGCCGGGCGCGGGCGCCGCCGGGCCGGTCCGGGCGCCGGCCGACGGCGGGACGCCGACCGAGGTCGACCTCGGCAACCGGCCGGAGCTGGGCAGCGCGTACGTCGCGCCGGCCACGCCGGCCCAGGAGTGCGTGGCGGAGATCTGGGCGGACCTGCTCGGCATCCGGCCGATCGGTGCGCTCGACGACTTCTTCGCGCTGGGCGGGCACTCGCTGCTCGCCACCCAGGTGGTGGTGCGGCTGCGCGACCGCCTCGGCGTGGCGGTGCCGTTGGAGACGGTCTTCGCCCGGCCGACCGTCGCGGCGCTCGCGGCGGCGCTGCCGGCACCCGCCGACGACGGACCAGCCGTCCCGCCCGCGACGGTCCCGCACACCGCGACCGAACCGCACGAACCGGCGGTCGGGGAGCGCATCCCCCGCGCCGCGCCGGACGCCGGCCCGGCCCCGCTCTCCTCCGGGCAGCACCGGCTGTGGTTCCTCGACCAGGCGTACGCGCAGAACGCCTACACCGTCGGCACCACGCTGCTGCTCGACGGCGACCTCGACCAGGACGCGCTGCGCGCGGCGCTGGCCGGGCTGGTGCGGCGGCACGAGGCGCTGCGGACCGTGTTCCCGGTCGGCACGGACGGCGACCCGGTGCAGCGGGTGCTTCCGGCCGGGCCGGTGGAGCTGCCGGTCCTGACCGCCCCGGCCGGCCCGGACGTGGCCGCGCCGGTCAGCGTCGTCGAGCCGGCGGTGGCCGAGGCGCTGCCCGGCTGGGTGCACGCCGCCCTCGCCGCCGACGTGCGACGCCCGTTCGACCTGGCCGCCGGGCCGCTGTTCCGGGCCGTGCTGCTGCGCGTCGCCGCCGACCGGCACGTCCTGTCGCTGACCATGCACCACGCCGTCTCCGACGGCTGGTCGCTCGGCGTGGTGGCGCGCGAGGTGGCCGCGCGCTACGCCGCCGCCCGCACCTCAGCCGGCGACCCGCTGCCCGAGCTGGCCGTCCAGTACGGCGACTACGCGCGCTGGCAGCGCGCCCGG
>NZ_NAPR01000007.1:196510-208703 GCF_002140155.1 Micromonospora sp. NBS 11-29 | reverse complement strand
GCTGCGCCGGCTCGGCCAAGCGCACGGCGCCACGCTGGCGATGACACTGCTGGCCGCGTGGACCACGCTGCTCTGGCGCTGGACCGGCCAGCGCGACGTCTGCGTCGGCACACCGGTCGCCGGCCGGGTCCGCGCCGAGCTGGAGCCGATGGTCGGCTTCTTCGTCACCATGCTGCCGCTGCGCACCGTGCTCGACGGCGACTGGACGTTCGCCGAACTGCTCGGCGAGGTCCGGCGCACCGCGCTGGGCGCGTACGACCACCAGGAGGTGCCGTTCGAGCGGCTGGTGGACCTGGTGGACGCGCCCCGTGACCTGAGCCGCAACCCGCTGTTCCAAGTGATGTTCAACCTGCTCAACGTGCCCGAGCAGCGCGACGTCGAGGCGGGCGGGCTGCGGCTGACCCCGTTCGCGGTCGAGCCGGGCATCGCCCAGCAGGACCTGGCGCTGTACGCGTACGAGGTGGCCGAGGGGCTGCGGTTCCGGCTGGAGTACAACACCGCGCTGTTCGATCCGGCGACCGCCGAGCGGATGGTCGGGCACCTGGAGACGCTGCTGGCGGCGGCCGTCGCCGACCCCGGCACCCGGCTCGCGGCGTTGCCCGTGCTCACCGCCGCCGAGCGCACGCAGCTCGCCGGGTGGAACGACACGACCGCGCCGGCCGGCTGGGACGCCCCGGACGGCCGGGCGCCGACGCTGGTCGACCTGTTCGCGGCCCAGGTGGCGGCGAATCCGGATCGGCCGGCCGTGACGTTCGGCGGCACCACGCTCGACTACGCCACGCTGGACGCCCGGGCCAACCGGCTCGCGCACCGGCTGCGCCGGGCCGGCGTCGGGCCGGACGTGCCGGTCGCGGTCTGCCTGCCCCGCTCGCACGAGCTGCCGGTCACGCTGCTCGGCGTGCTCAAGGCCGGCAGCGCGTACGTCCCGGTGGACCCGGAGTACCCGGTGCAGCGGCAGCGGTACGTGCTGGCGCACAGCGGCGCGACGGTGCTGGTCACCGACGCGGGCCGGACCGAACGGTTCGACGACTTCGCCGGCACGGTGGTGCGGGCCGGCGCGGACGCGGCCGGCGAGCCGGACACCGCTCCCCCGCCGACGGCCGGGCCGGAGCACCTGGCGTACCTGATCTACACCTCCGGTTCGACCGGCCGGCCCAAGGGCGTCCGGGTGAGCCACGGCGCGGTGGTGAACACGCTCGCCGCGATGCGGGAACGACCCGGCCTGACCCGGGACGGCACCATGCTGGCGATGGCGAGCTTCGCCTTCGACATGTCGGTGCCGGAGCTGTTCCTGCCGCTGGTGGTGGGCGCGCGGATGCTGCTGGTGGACCGCGACGTCGCGTACGACGCGTCCCGGCTGGCCGGGCTGCTCGCCGCCGAGCGCGTCACGCTGGCCCAGGGCACGCCGACGACGTGGCGGCTGCTGATCGAGTCGGGTTGGACCGGCGCACCGGGGCTGACCGCCGTCTGCGGCGGCGAGGCCGTGCCCGCGCCGCTGGCCCGGCAACTCGCCGAGCGGGTGGACGCGCTGTGGAACCTCTACGGCCCGACCGAGGCCGCGGTCTGGGCCACCATGGACCGGATCACGCCGGACGAGAGCCGTCCCACGATCGGCCGGCCGATCGGCAACATGCGCGTGCACGTACGCGACGCGGCGATGAACCCGGCGCCGGTTGGCGTGCCCGGCGAGATCTACCTCGGCGGGCCCGGCCTGGCCCGCGACTACCACGACGACCCGGCGCTGACCGCGCAGCGCTTCGTGCCCGACCCGGACGGCGGTGGGCGGCTCTACCGCACCGGCGACCTGGGCCGGTGGCTGGCGGACGGCCGGATCGAGTTCCTCGGCCGGGCCGACTCGCAGGTGAAGGTGCGCGGGTTCCGGATCGAGCTGGGCGAGATCGAGGCGGTGCTGCGCCGCCACGACGCGGTCCGCGACGCGGCCGTGGTGGTGCGCGAGGACGCGGGCGAGAAGTCCGTGGTGGCCTACCTGACGCTGGCCGGCACCCCCGAACCCGACGCCGGGCACGCGGTGACGGCCGACGTCACCGCCGACCCCGCGCCGTGGCGGGCGTACGCGCGCACCTGGCTGCCGGACTACATGGTCCCGGCGGCGTTCGTGCCGCTGAACCGGATGCCGCTCAACGCCAACGGCAAGGTCGACCGGGCGGCCCTGCCCGCGCCGCACCGCGACCGCGCCACGGTCGGCGCCGGCGAGCCGGACACCCCGCTGCGGGCGGCGTTGGCGCGGCGCTGGGCCGAGGTGCTCGGCTACGAGCGGGTCGGCATCGACGACGACTTCTTCGACCTGGGCGGCGACTCGTTCCGGGCGATCAAGGCGCTGGCCGGCAGCGACCCGGCGATCAGCGTGCTCGACCTGTTCCGCCACCCGACCATCCGGGCGCTGACCGCGCACCTGGACGCCACCGGCGGCTCCGCCGGGCGGCTGCTGCACGAGCTGACCCCGGAGCGGCCGGGCACCCCGACCACGCTGACGCTGCTCTGCGTACCGTTCGGCGGCGGCAGCGCGATCACCTTCCAGCCGCTCGCGGACGCGCTGCCGGCCGGGGTGTCGCTCTACGCGCTGGAACGGCCCGGGCACGACCTGAACCGCCCGGACGAGCCGATGCTCGACCTGGACGAGCTGGTCGACCGCTGCGTGGCCGAGGTGGTCGAGCAGGTCACCGGCCCGGTCGCGGTGTACGGCCACTGCGTCGGCGGCGCCGAGGCGGTGGAGTTGGCCCGCCGGCTGGAGGCGGCCGGCGTCGACGTCACCGGCGTGGTCGTCGGCGCGCACTTCCCCGCGCCCCGGCTGCCCGGCCGNGCACGCTGGAGTCGCTGCGCGCGATGGGCTTCTTCACCGAGGTCTTCGACGAACGCGAGAAGGACTTCGTGATGCGGGTGGTCCTGGCCGACGCGGCCCGGGGCGAGGACTACTACACCGACGTCTACGCCGCCGGCCTGCCCCGGAAGCTGTCCGCCCCGCTGGTCTGCGTGGTCGGCAGCGGCGACCGGGCCACCGAGCTGTACCAGGAGCGCCACCTGGAGTGGGAGTTCTTCGCCGACCGGGTGTCGCTGGAGGTGATCGACGGCGCCGGGCACTACTTCGCCAAGCACCAGCCGGCCGAACTGGCCGGGATCATCCTGGCCCACTGCGCCACCGCGCCCGTCGAAGCCGCCGAGCCCGCCGGGGCCACCGCGCCACGCGCCGAGGGTAAGCCGGCCGCCGCACGGGGGTCGGCGGCGGACGCCGTACCCGAGCGGGCGGCGCCCAGCCTGGCGGTGTTCTACCTGGTCGCGATCGGCCAGCTCGTCTCGCTGATCGGCAGCGGGCTGACCGCGTTCGGCATGGGGCTCTGGGTCTACCAGCGGACCGGGTCGGTCTCGCTGTTCGCCACCGCCACCGTGCTCGCGCTGCTGCCGGCCGTGGTGCTCTCCCCGATCGCCGGTGCGCTGGCCGACCGGTGGGACCGCCGAAGAATCATGGTGCTGGCCGACTGCCTGGCCGCCACCGGCACGGTGAGCCTGGCGCTGCTGCTCTGGCTCGGCCACCTGCGCCTCTGGCACATCCTCACCGCGATCACCGTCTCCGCCGTGGCCACCGCGTTCCAGCAACCCGCCTACCAGGCGGCGGTCACCCAGCTCGTGCCGAAGCGCTACTACGGCCGGGCCAACGGCATCGTCTCGCTCGGCACCGCCACCAGCACGGTGCTGGCACCCCTGGTCGGCGGCGCGCTGGTGCTCGCCGTCGGGCTGCGCGGCATCGTCGTGATCGACCTGGTCACGTTCGCCGTCGCGGTCACCGTCACGCTGTCGGTCCGCTTCCCGGACACGCTCTTCGTCCGGCGGGAGGAGCCGTTCCGGCGCGAGGTGCTGGGCGGCTGGCGGTTCATCGTCCGCCGGCACGGCCTGGTCGCCCTGGTCGTGCTGGTCGCGTCGCTGAACTACTTCTTCGCCATGGTGGAGGTGCTGGTCACCCCGCTCACGCTCTCCTTCGGCGATCCGGCGGTGCTCGGCCGGGTGCTCGCCGCGAGCGGGGTCGGCATGGTCGTCGGTTCGGTGCTGATGGGCGTCTGGGGCGGCACCGCCCGCCGGACCACCGGCATCCTGGTCGGCGTCGTGCTGCTCGGCGTCTCGCTGCTCACCGTCGGGCTGCGACCGGACCCGCTGTTCCCGGCGCTCGGCCTGCTCGGCATGGGCCTGGCCACCTCGCTGGTGAACACCCACTGGCTGGCCATCGTGCAGGCCAAGGTGGGCCTGGAACTCCAGGGCCGGGTGCTCGCCATGGCGCAGATGCTGTCCTGGCTGATGGTGCCGGCCGGTTTCCTGAGCGCCGGCCCGCTGGCCGAGCACGTGCTCGCCCCGCTGGCGCGCCCCGGCGGCCCGCTCGCGGCGCTCGTCGGCACCGGCCCGGGCCGCGGGATGGCGCTCGCCGCGATCCTGGCCGGGCTCTGCGCGCTGGCGCTGGCCGGCGGCGGCATCGCCTACCGGCGGATCCGCCGGCTGGAGGACGAACTGCCGGACAACGACCCCGGCAGCGTGATCCTGGCCGACAAGGACCGCCTCCAAGAGGAGGCGGACCGCCGGCTCGCCCTGGCCACCACCGGGGGTGGCCGGTGAGCGCGCCCGCCCGTTCCGCCGGGCCGAGCCGCCGCGCCGCCGCCCGGCGTACCGGCGGCGCGGCGGCCACGGTGGACTGTCTGCACCGGATGGTCGCCGCACAGGCGGCACGCACCCCGGACGCGGAGGCGGTCCGGCACGGCGACGCCACGCTCACCTACCGCGATCTCGACGAGGCGGCGAACCGGCTGGCCCGGGTGCTGCTGGCCCGGGGCGTCGGCCGGTCCGACCGGGTCGGCGTCTGCCTGCCGCGTACGCCGGACCTGGTGGTCGCGCTGCTCGCCGTGCTCAAGGCGGGGGCCGCGTACGTGCCGCTGGACCCGGCGTACCCGGCGGCCCGGGTGGCGTTCATGACCGCCGACTCTGGGGCTCGGCTGGTGCTGACCCGGTCGGACCTGGCCGGCCGGTTCCCCGGCCCGACCGTGCCGGTGGACCGGCTCGACCCGGGCAGCGACGGCACCGACCCCGCGGCCCCGGTGACGCCGGAGGACCTGGCATACGTGATCTACACGTCCGGCTCCACCGGGCAGCCCAAGGGCGTCGCCATCGAGCACCGCTCGGCGTCGGTGCTGCTGCACTGGGTCCGGCAGACCTTCGACGACACCGAGTTGGGCGGGATGCTCGCCGCCACCTCGGTCTGCTTCGACCTGTCCGTCTTCGAGATCTTCGGGCCGCTGGCCTGGGGTGGCCGGGTGCTGCTGGTCGACGACGTGCTGGCGCTGGCCGCGCCGGGGGCGGAGCGGCTGCCGGTCACGCTGGTCAACACCGTGCCGGCCGCGATGGGGGAACTGCTCACCGCCCGGGCGTTGCCGGCGGGCGTGCGTACGGTCTGCCTGGCCGGTGAGCCGCTCACCGCCGCGCTGGCCGCCCGGGTGTGGGCCCGCACGCACGTACGCCGGTTGTGTAACCTCTACGGGCCGTCCGAGGACACCACGTACTCGACCTGGGCCGAGGTGCCGCGCGACGGCGGGGACCCGCCGATCGGCCGGCCGCTGCCGGGCACCCGGGCGTACGTGCTCGACCCGGACGGCCGGCCGGTGCGGCCCGGCGAGGCCGGCGAACTGCACCTGGCCGGCGCCGGACTGGCCCGGGGCTACCTGGACCGCCCGGCGGAGACCGAGGCCCGGTTCCGGCCGGACCCGTTCCGCCCCGGCGAGCGGATGTACCGCACCGGCGACCGGGTCCGGCTGCGCCCGGACGGGCAACTGGCCTACCTGGGCCGCCTCGACGACCAGGTGAAGCTGCGCGGCTACCGGATCGAGCTGGGCGAGGTCGCCGCCCGGCTCGCCGACCTGCCCGGCGTACGCGAGGCGACCGCCGCCGTGCGACCCGGCCCGAGCGGGGACCCGCTGCTGGTCGGCTACCTGGTCGGCGCGCGGCGCGACGACGTGCGGGCCCGGCTGGCCGAGGTGCTGCCCGCACCGCTGGTGCCGGCGGCGGTGGTCTGGTTGGACCGGCTGCCCACGCTGCCCAACGGCAAGGTGGACCGGTCCGCCCTGCCCGCGCCGACGTTCGGCTCCGCCGCCGACGCCGGAGCACTCGGCCCGACCGGCGCGCTGGTCGCGGCGGTCTGGCGGGAACTGCTCGGCGTGCCGGTCAGCGGCCCGGACGACGACTTCCTCGCGCTCGGCGGCGACTCGCTGCTGGCCGTCCGCTGCGCCACCCGGCTCACCGCCGCCACCGGCCGCCGGGTCCACCCCGGCGACCTGTTCGCCCATTCGACCGTCGCCGCGCTGGCCGCCCACCTCGACACCCCCGCCACCCCGGACGGCGAGTCGACGGACCCGGCGCACGACGGTCGGGACGGCCGACCAACGGGTCCGGCCGACGGACCCGCGCCGCTGTCGGCGGCGCAGCGGCGGTTCTGGTTCCTGCACCAACTCGACCCGGCGGACACGTCCTATCTGCTGGCCTTCGCGGTCCGCTTCGCCACCGCGCTGGACCCGGACCGGCTGACCCGGGCGCTGCACCGGGTTGTCGCCCGGCATCCCGCGCTGCGCACCGTGTTCGCCACCGGGCCGCAGGGGCCGGTGCAGGTGGTACGCCCCGACGCCCGGCCGGACCTCGTGGTCGCGCCGCCCGAGCCGGGCACCCCGCTCGACGCCCGGCTCACCCGGCTCGCCGCCACGGCCACCCGTACCCCGATGGACCTGGCCGTCGGGCTGCTGCTGCGCGCCCACCTGGTGCCCGACGCCACCGGTCGGGCGGAGGCGCTGCTGCTGGTCGTGCACCACGCGGTCGCCGACGACTGGTCGTTCGGGGTGCTGGTGCGGGACCTGGCGCGGGCCTACGACGACCCGGACGGCCCACCCGGCGCCCCGGCGCCCGGACCGGCAGTGTTCGCCGCCGCACAGCGCGCCTGGCTGGCCGGCCCGGCCGGCCGCCGCGCCACCGACGAGCTGGTCGCCGCCCTGCACACCGCCCCGGAGGTAAGGAGGGGCCCCCTGTTAACGCCTGCGGTAGCGGAGGGGGCCCCTCTTAACAGCACAGACCCACGCCGCGCGGCGCGGGGCGGGGCGGCGCTGCGGACCACGGTGGACCCGGGGACCGCCGCGGCGGTGCGGGAGCTGGCCCGCGCGCACCGGGCCAGCCTGCACATGGTCGGGCTGGCCGCGTTCGCCGCGCTGCTCGGCGTCGCCACCGGCCGGGACGACCTGCTGGTCGGCGTCGCGTTCGCCGGGCGCACCAGCGTGTCCGCCGAGGACAGCGTCGGCTGTCACGTCAACACGCTGCCGCTGCGACTGCGCCCGGCCCCGGACCGGCCCTTCGCCGACCTGCTCGCCGAGGCGCGTCGGGCCACACTGTTCGCCGCCGCCCGCCAGGACGTGCCGTTCGACCTGCTGGTGGAGCGGCTGCGCCCGACCCGCACGCCGGGCCGCAACCCGCTCGTCCAGGTCGCGTTCGGGGTGCAGAACGCCCCGCCGGCCCGGCACCGCAGCGCCGCCGGTGGCGAGTTCACCGGTGTCGAGCTGACCCCGGACGGGTCCCGCCTCGACCTGACGCTCTGGCTGGACGACCGACGGGACGCGCTGGACGCGCTCTGGACCTACCGCACCGACCTGTTCGACCACGACACGGTGGTGACGTGGCACCGCCGCCTCACCGCGCTGCTGCGCGCCGCCGCCGCCGACCCCGGACGCAGTCTGGCCGACTGCGCCGCCACCGCTGGGAGTGAGAGATGACCGATCAGATCCGGGTCGCGCGGCCCGTCCCCCGCCGCGGCCGGGAACGGAACCTGGTGGACGTACGACCGGACTGGCCCGGCGGGCCGTTGCCGGCGCTGGTGCGGGCGAACGTGCCCGACGTGGACCTGGCCGGCTGGCTGGCCGGGCACCGCGACGAGGTGGACGAGTTGGCCCGCCGCGCCGGGGCGGTGCTGTTCCGGGGCTTCGCGGTGGCCGGCGCGGAGGACTTCCGCACCGTGATGGCGGCGCTCTCCGGCGACGTGCTGTCCTACGGCGAGCGGTCCTCGCCGCGCAGCCGGGTCACCGAGGGCGTCTACACGTCGACCGAGCACCCGGCCGACCAGCCGATCGTGTTGCACAACGAGCAGTCGTACACGGTCACCTGGCCGCTGCGGATCGTCTTCCACTGCGAGACCGCGCCGGCCGCCGGTGGGCGTACGCCGCTGGCGGATAGCCGCCGGGTGCTGGCCCGGCTGCGCCCGGAGACGGTCGCCGAGTTCGAACGGCGGGGCGTGCTCTACCGGCGCAACTACCTGCCGGGCATCAGCCTGAGCTGGCAGACCGCGTTCCAGACCGGGTCGCGCGCCGAGGTCGAGGCGTACTGCGCCCGCGCCCTGATCGACGTGGAGTGGGTGGGTGAGACGCAACTACGGACCCGCCAGGTGCGCCCGGCGGTGCGGCGGCACCCGGTCACCGGGGAGCGGACCTGGTTCAACCACGCGTTGTTCTTCCACGTCACCTCGCTGCCCGAGGACGTGAGCGCCGGGCTGCGGGCCGCGCTGGCCGAGGAGGACCTGCCCTACCAGACCGCGTACGGGGACGGCACGCCCATCCCGGACGAGGTGCTGGCCGAGCTGCGGACCGCGTACGCGGCGGAGACCCGCTCGTTCGACTGGCGGGAGGGGGACGTGCTGCTGGTGGAGAACATGCTCGCCGCCCACGCCCGGGAGCCGTTCACCCCGCCCCGGCGGATCCTCACCGCCATGTCCGACCCGGTGGCCGCGCCGGAACTGGCCGAGCGACGCCCGGAAGGGAGAGAAGCATGAGCGCCCCGGGACCCCGTCGCCGTGCCGCCGGCGGGACCGCCACCGAGCCGGTGACCCGCCGTACGCTCGGCCCGGACGGTTTCGTGCTGCTGGTCGAGGCCGCCGTGCCCGACCTGGACCTGGCCGGCTGGCTCGCCGGGCGGCGGGCCGAACTGCTGGCCGACCTGGACCGGCACGGCGCGGTGTTCTTCCGCGGCTTCGACGTGCGCAGCGCCGACGACTTCGGCCGGGCGGCCCGCCAGGTCGGCCCGGAGCTGCTCGGCTACCTGGAGCGGGCCGCGCCCCGGCACGAGGTGGCCGACAAGGTGTTCACCTCCACCGAGTTCAACGCCGCCCAGTGGATCCCGCTGCACCACGAGATGTCGTACTCGCACAACTGGCCGACGCACCTGTTCTTCTACTGCGCGCAGCCGGCCACCGGCGACGGCGGCGCGACGCCGTTGACCTCCGAGCGGGTGGTCACCCCGCTGATCCCCGCGCGGGTGCGGGAACGGTTCTGCCGCGACGGCGTCCGGTACGTGCGCAACTACGGCCCGCACCTGGACCTGCCGTGGCAGGAGGCGTTCCAGACCACCGACCGGGCGGAGGTGGAGGCGTACTGCGCCGCCTCGGCGACGGAGTTCACCTGGCTGGGCTCGGACGGGCTGCGGACGGTGGCGCGGCGGCAGGCGACGGCCACGCACCCACGTACCGGGGAGACGGTCTGGTTCAACCACGCCCACCTGTTCCACGTCTCGAACATGCCGCCCGAGGTGGCCGGCGCGCTGCTGCGCGAGTACGGCCCGGAGGGGCTGCCCCGCAACGCCTACCACGGCGACGGTGAGCCGATCGACGACGAGGTGGTCACCGGCATCCGTGAGCTGTACCGGCAGCACGCCCTCTCCGTGCCGTGGCGGCGCGGCGACGTGCTGGTGGTGGACAACTTCCTGGCCACCCACGGCCGGGAACCCTTCACCGGCGACCGGCAGATCCTGGTCGCCATGTCCGACCTCTACGTGAACCGGAGTGTGCTGTGAACGGATACCGTCTGTCCCCGGTGCAGCGGCTGGCCTGGTCCGGCAAGCAGGACCTGGTGCGGGCCCGGGTCCGGCTGGCCGAGCCGCTCGACCGGGCCCGGTTGCAGGCCGCCGTGGACGCGGTGGTGGCCCGGCACGAGGCGCTCCGGCTGACCCTGGTGCACCACCCGGGGCTGCGGGTGCCGCTGCAGGACGTGGACGACGACCGTACCGTCACGGTCGACGCGCAGGGCGAGCTGTCGGTCACCCTCACCGACGACGCCTTGGAGCTGGCTGCCACCCCGCTCGTCGCCGACCCGGCCAGCCTCCGCCTGGTCCTCGCCGACCTGGCCGCCGGGTACGCCGGGGACCTCCCGCCGGCCGACGAGGAGGCGTTGCAGTTCCTCGACGTCACCGAGTGGCAGGTGGAGGAGCGGGAGGCGGCACCGTCCGCCGCGCCGGGCGCACCGGCCGCCCGGTTGGTCGAGCCGCACGGGGACGACCCGGGCGCGGAGGTCACCGCGACGCTGCCCGCCGTCGAGCTGGCCGGGGTCGCCCGGGGCGCGGGCGGAACCGTCGACACCGTGCTGCTCGCCGCCTGGGCGCTCGCGGTCGCCCGGCGGGCCGAGGCGCCCGACGGGGCCGAGGAGACGGACCTGGTGCTGGCCCGCTGGCACGACGGGCGGCAGGCCGACGGCACCGCCGGGGTGGTCGGCCCGCTGGGCGGCTACGGTCCGCTGCGGCTGGCGCTGCCGCTGCCGGCGGAACCGGCCGAGCTGCTGGCCGCCGTCCGGGCCGCCGAGGTCACCGCCGACGAGTCGTTCCACCTGGTCGACCCGATCGACGAGGCGACCGGGGCGGCCGCCGGGTTCGCGGTGCAGCCGACCGTCGCGCCGAGCACCGTGGCCGGCCTCGGCGGTACGGCCGTGGAGGTGCCCGTCCCGCCGCCGCCGACCGGCCCACGGCTCACCGTGCTCACCGGCGACGACGAGGTCACGCTGCGGGTCACCGGCGGGCGGTGGCTGCTCGACTCGCTCGTGGCGGTGCTGCGCACCCTGCCGGCCGCGCTGGCCGGGGACGCTCCGCTCGCGGTGCTCGGCGCCGGGGAGGCGGCCTGGCTGGCCGAGGCCGGCGGCACCGTGGGCGCGACGCCGGGGCGTACCCTCGTCGACCTGCTCGACGCGGGGCTGGCCACGATGGACCCCGACGCCCCGGCGGTGGTCGCGGCCGACGGCGCGTACCCGGCCGGTGAGCTGGACGCGCGGGCCGCGCGGGTGGCCTCGGCGCTGGCCGCGCGCGGCCTTGCCGGCACGCCGGTGGGCGTGCTCGCCACCCGCTCCCGGGACACCGTGGTGGCGTTCCTCGGCGTGCTGCGCGCCGGCGCGGTGTTCGTGCCGCTCGACCCGGACGCCCCCGCGCCGCGCCTGACCGCGCAGGCGGACGCGGTCGGTGCGGCGTGCGTGGTGGGCACCGGCGGGCCGGCGACCGTCTCCGTCGACGAGCTGGCCGCCGCCGACGGCCCGCCGCCCGCGACCGCGCCGGCGCCGACCGACCCGGCGTACGTCATCTTCACCTCCGGCTCGACCGGTACGCCCCGGCCGGTACGGGTCTCGCACGCCGCCGCCGCGCACCTCATCGGCGCGCTGGAGGCGACCGTGTACGCGGACAGCCCGGCGGGGCTGCGGGTGGCGGTCAACGCGCCGCTGACGTTCGACGCCTCGGTGAAGCAGCTCGTGCAGCTCGCCCACGGCCGGAGCCTGTTCCTGGTGCCGGAGGACGTGCGCCGCGACGGCGCCGCGCTCGCCGCCACGCTGGCCGGGCACCGGGTGGACGTGCTCGACCTGACGCCCTCGCAGGCGCGCATCCTGCTCGCCGGTGCGGGTGACGCCCGGCTGCCCGGCCGCCTGCTGCTCGGCGGCGAGGCCGTGCCCGACGACCTGTGGGCCGAGGTGGCGGCGTTGCCCGGCGTGAGCGCGGTCAACCTGTACGGCCCGACCGAGTGCACGGTGGACGCCACGGTCGCGCCGATCCGGGCCGGGGACCCGCCGACGATCGGCCGCCCGCTGCCGGGCGTCGCGGTGCGGGTGCTCGACGAGCGGCTGCGCCCGGTCCCGCCGGGGGTGGCCGGGGAACTGTGCGTGGCCGGCCCGCAACTCGCCGACGGCTACCTGGGTGANCCCCGCCGGTTCGTGGAGCTGCCGCTGCCGGCCGGCGGCGTCGAGCGGGTCTACCGCACCGGCGACCGGGTCCGCTTCGACGCCGAGCGGCGGTTGCGCTACCTGGGCCGGCTCGACGACCAGGTGAAGATCCACGGTTTCCGGGTGGAGCCGGGCGAGGTCGCCGCCGTGCT
>NZ_NAPR01000007.1:185886-196462 GCF_002140155.1 Micromonospora sp. NBS 11-29 | reverse complement strand
ACGGCGACCGCCTGGTCGCCTACGTCCGGCCGTTCACCGGGCGCGCGTTCGACCTGGACCGGGTGACCGGGATCAACCCGCACGAAACCCGCTACCTGTACGACGAGATCTTCCGGCAGCGGGTCTACCTGCGCGACGGGATCGTGCTGCGGCCCGGCGCGACCGTGCTCGACGTGGGCGCCAACATCGGCATGTTCTCGCTCTTCGTGCACCAGGTGTGTCCGGACGCGACGATCCACGCGTTCGAGCCGGTGCCGGCCGTGGTCGAGGCGTTGCGGCGCAACGTCGCCGAGTTCGGCGTGCCGGCCACAGTGCACGCGCACGGGTTGTCCCGCACGACCGGCGAGGTGTCCTTCACCTACTACCCCGGCTACTCGATGATGTCCGGGCACGCCGCGTACGCCGACCCGGACGCCGAGGTGTCGGTGATCAAGCGGTACCTGGCCAACGAGCGCGACGCCGGGGCCGCCGAGCGGGACGTGCTGCTCGACCGGGCCGACGAGCTGCTCGCCGAGCGCTTCGCCGGCCGGGAGCTGACCGTGCCGGTCCGGCCGCTCTCGGCCGTGCTGGACGAGCTGGCACCGGAGCGGCTCGACCTGCTGAAGATCGACGTGCAGCGGGCCGAGGCGGACGTGCTGGCCGGGCTGGACGACCGGCACTGGCCGCTGGTCGCGCAGGTCGCGATGGAGGTCCACGACGCACCGGGCACCGCCACCGCCGGCCGGTTGGCGGAGCTGGTGGCGATGTTGGAGGCGCGCGGCTTCACCGTGCTCACCCGGCAGGACGACCTGCTGGCCGGCACCGACCGGCACACCCTGCACGCGGTCCGCCCCGACTACGCGGCCACCGGCCCGGCCCCCGCCGAGCCCGCTGGCGACACGTCCCGCCGCACCCTCCAGGAGTGGCTGGCACAACAGCTCCCGGCGCACCTGGTGCCGGCCGCGGTGGTGGTCCTCGACGAGCTGCCGCTGACCCGCAACGGCAAGCTGGACCGGGCGGCGCTGCCCGCGCCCCGGTTGGACCGCCCGGCCGGCGACCCGGCGGTCACCCCGGCGAACCGGGCCGAGGAGATCCTGGTCGAGGCGTGGCGTGAGGTGCTCGGCGTGGCGTCGTTCGGCGTGACGGACAGCTTCTTCGCGCTCGGCGGCGACTCGATCCGCAGCATCCAGATGCAGGTCGCCGCGCAGAAACGCGGGCTGTCGTTCCAGCTCAACGACGTCTTCACCCATCAGACGATCCGTGACCTCGTCGCACACGGCCGGATCACGCTGGACGGCGTGGTCGCCGAGCCGGCCGGGCACGACGCCCGGTTCGCGCTGGTCGACGCCGCCGACCGGGAGCTGCTGCCGGACGGGCTGGTCGACGCGTACCCGATGACCGCGCTCCAGCTCGGCATGGTCTACCACGGTGAGCTGACCGGCGACCCGGCCGTCTACCACAACGTCACCGCGCACGAGGTGGCCGCGCCGCTGGACCCGGCGGCGCTGCGCCGGGCGCTGGCCGTCCTGGTGGACGCCCACCCGGTGCTGCGGACCGGGTTCGCGCTCGGCGCGTACGCCGAGCCGTTGCAGCTCGTGCACGCCCGGGTGCCGGTCGAGCTGCCGGTGACGGACCTGACCGGCCTGGACGCGCAGGCCCGCCGGGCCCGGATCGACGCGCTGGTGGCGGAGGAACGCCGCCGTCCGTTCGACTGGGACCGGCCGCCGCTGCTGCGGCTGCACGCGGTCCGCACCGGCGGCGACGGGTTCACCCTGCTGGTCGCCGAGCACCACGCCGTCCTGGACGGCTGGAGCCTGCACCTGTTCCTCACCGANTGCTCGCCGGGTACGACCGGGAGCGGGCCGGCACGCCCGCCGCCGCCGACCCCGGCCTGCCGTTCCGGGAGTACGTGGCGGCGGAGCGGGCGGCCCTGGCCGACCCGGCGACCCGGCGGTTCTGGCGCGACGGCGCCGGGTCCGCGCCGCCGCTGCTGCTCGGCGGCGCGCAGCCCCGGACCACCACCACCCAGCGGGTGCCGCTGCGACCGGGGACCACCGAACGGGTGGCGCAGGCCGCCGGAGAGGCCGGGGTGCCGGTGAAGTCCTGGCTGTTCGCCGCGCACCTGCGGCTGATCGGCGAGCTGGCCGGCCGGGACGACGTGGTCAGCGGCCTGGTGGTCGGCGGCCGGCCGGAGGGCGACGGCAGCGCCGCCACGCTCGGGCTGTTCCTGAACACGCTGCCGGTCCGGCTCGCGTTGGGCACCCGGTCGGTGGCCGAGCTGGCGGTCGGGGCGTGGCGGGCCGAACGGGAGCTGATGGGGCACCACNCTTCTTCAACTGGACCCACTTCCCGCCGCGCGAGGCCGGTGGCGGCAGCCGCATCGTGGACAGCCGGGGCGTCACCGTCGACGTGGCGTTCAGCCTCGCCGTCGACGCCGAGCTGGACGCCGGCCGGCTCGCGCTGATGGTCCAGTACGACCACCGGCACGTACCGGCCGAACGGGTGGACGCGCTGGCCGACGGCTTCCGCCGGCTGCTGGCGACCGACCCGGCCGCGCCGCTGCCCCCGGTGGCCGGGTCGGCGCCACCGGCCGCGCCGGGGACGGAGGCCGGGTGGGTGCCGGAGGACGTCGGACGGGAGTGGGCGGACCGGGTGGCGGCGGCCTGGCAGGAGGTGCTCGGCGCGGTGCCCCGCGACCCGGAGGTCGACTTCCACACCGCCGGCGGCGACTCGCTGCGGGCGCTGCGGCTGGTCACCGTGCTGCGCCAGCGCCACGGCAGCGACCTGACGCTGCCGGAGTTCACCGCGCTGGGCAGCTACCGGGCGCTGGTCGAGCGGGCGGCGCGCGGATGACCGGGTTCGGCACCGCCGCCGTGCACGGCGACGACGGTCTGGTCCCCGGTGGGGCGGTCGCGCCGCCGATCGTGCAGAGCGCCACGTTCAGCGCGGAGTCCGACGAGCGGTTCACCGAGATCGCCACCGAGGCGCGGGGCAACGCGTTCTACACCCGGTACGGCAACCCGAACCACGCGCAGGTGGCCGCCGTGGTCGCCGAGCTGGAGGGCGCGGAGACCGGGTTGGTCACCGCGTCCGGGATGGGCGCGATCAGCACGGTCGCGCTGGCCCTGCTCGCCGCCGGCGACCACGTCGTGGTGCAGCGCAGCACGTACGGCGGCACCACCTCGCTGGCCACCGGGCTGCTGCCGCGCTTCGGCGTCGCGTACACCCAGGTGGACCAGACCGACGCGGACGCGTTCGCCCGGGCGCTGCGGCCTCAGACACGGCTGGTGCTGGTGGAGACGCCGAGCAACCCGCTGCTGGAGTTGACCGACCTGGCCGCCGTGGTGGCGTCCGCGCACGCGGCCGGCGCGCTGGTGGTGGTGGACAACACGTTCGCCACCCCGGTCAACCAGCGTCCGCTGGCCGCCGGGGCGGACCTGGTGTGGCACAGCGGCACGAAGTTCCTCGGCGGGCACTCCGACGTGTCCGCCGGGGTGGTGGTCGGCGGCGCGGAGCTCATCGAGCGGGTGTGGCGCACCGCGATCGTCACCGGCGCCACGCTCGGCCCGGTCGACGCCTGGCTGCTGCTGCGCGGCCTGCGGACGCTGCCGCTGCGGGTGCAGCGGCACAACGACAACGCGCTGGCCCTGGCCGAGGCGCTCCAGGACCATCCGGCGGTGGCCCGGGTCCGCTACCCCGGGCTGCCCTCGCACCCCCAGCACGCGCTGGCCCGCCGGCAGATGACCGGCTTCGGCGGGGTGCTCGGCGTCGAGCTGGCGGCCGGCCGGGCCGGTGCGGCGGCGCTGCTGGCCGGTCTCCGCCTGGGCAAGCGGGCGGCCAGCCTGGGCAGCGTGAGCACGCTGGTGGTGCACCCGCGTTCGATGTGGGCCGGGATCGTGGACGCCGAGCAGCTCGCCGCCACCGGGATCGGCGAGGGGCTGGTCCGCGTCTCCACCGGCATCGAGGACACCGCCGACCTGGTGGCCGACTTCCTCGACGCGTTGGCGGGAGCGCCGGGCTGACCGGTCAGGGTGCGTCGTCGCCGCGCTTCTCCTCCTGCGCCAGCACCGCGTCGCGACGCCTCGGATCGGTGCGCTCGGCCAGCGCGGCGGCGAGCCGCGGGTCACCGGCCAGCCGCTCCCGGTTGCGGTGCAGGAACGCCTCGAAGCCGCCGGTGTACGGGCAGGCGTCGTCGCCGAGCGTCTCCTTCGGCACGTACCGGCAGCCGGCGCAGGGGGCACCGGCGCGCTCCAGGTGCGCGCCGTCGAACGCCCACGGGTCGGTGTCGATGCGGGCCAGGTCGGCGTACTGGCTCATGCCGATGACGGTGGCGTTCATGATCCAGTCAGTGCCGTCGACGAAGCTGCGCCCGAACCAGTCGGCCAGCTCGGCCGGGCGCCAGCCGCGTTGCAGGCCGTAGTTGCCGAGCACGGTCAGCCGCGCGGTCTGTGGCGCCCAGCCGGTGTCCCGCACGCCGGCCAGCACACCGGCCAGGCAACGTGCCTCGACCGCGTCGGCGTCGAGCCGGTCGAACCACTCCGGCAGCGGCCGGTTGGCGGCGAGCCAGCCGGCGCCCCGGAAACGCGGCCCGAAATACCAGTAGAGCTGCCACAGGAACTCGCGCCAGCCGAACAGGCCGCGCACGAACCGGTGCACCGCCGCCGGGGGCGCGGTGCCGTCGCGGCCGGCGCGCTCGGCGGCCCGGATCGCCGGCTCCGGGTCGAGCAGGCCGAGGTTGAACGAGGACGACAGCACGCTCTGCGCGAGCAGCCCGTCGGCGTCGCCGAGCAGGCCCTCGGTGCCGGCGTACGCGGGCAGCCGGTGGTCGAGGAAGTGCCGCAGCCGAACCTGCGCCTCGGCGTGCGTGGCCGGGTAGCGGCGCGGGCCGTCCCGACCGACGAACCGGATTCCCTCCACCTGCCAGCGGTCGAGGTCGCGGCGGACCTGCGCGTCGATGTCGTCCTCGACGATCGGCGGCGGTGGCGGCACGTCGACCGGGGGCCGGCGGCGGGGCCGGCGGGGCGGCGGGGGCACGTCCGCCAGCACGCCGTGCCGCTCCCGCGCGTACCGGTAGAAGTCGGCCATCCGCAGCCGGCCGCGCCGCCGGTCCGCCCAGGCCGCGAAGTCGGCCCGGTCGGTGACGAATCCGCGCGGCGGCAGCACGGTCAACCCCTCGACGGTACGGGCGAAGGCCAGCGCCGCCCGCGACGGCGGGTGCACCATCTCCACCGGTTCACCCAGGTCGGTGAGCGCCTGCCGGAACGTGTCGGCGCGCACCAGTCGGGCCCGGTCGCCGAGTTCGGCGGCCCGGTGCCGCAGCGCCGACAGGATCAGGTGCGCCTTCTGCCGGTGCAGCCGGCGGTCGGCGAACAGCGACCGCGTCTCCACCAGCAGGACGCGTTGCGCGTCGTCGTCGAGGAAGTGCGGACCCAACTGGTCCGCCAGGAGCCATCGCCAGCGTGACATGTCCCGGTACTGCCCCTTTCGCGCCGATCTCAATCCGATGTGGACGACCTCAGCCGCCCCGGACCCGGGGTCGGCGGTGGTCGGTCAGCCGCAGCCCGACGCCGCGTACCGCGACGACGGTGACCCCGGTGCCCAACCCGTCCAGCTTGCGGCGCAACCGCTTGACCAGGGACTGCACGTCGGCGCGGCGCTGCGCCGGCGCGTCGTGCCAGACCGCGTGGTGCAGCTCGGCGTAGCTCCACACCCGCACCGGTTCGGCGGTCAGGCAGGTCAGCAGGTCGCGTTCCAGCCGGGTGAGGGAGACCTCCCGGTCCCCCCACCGCGCGGTGGACCGGGCCGCGTCGATCACCAGCGCGCCGTCGGCGGGCGGGTCCGGCGCAGGTACGGCCACGTCCGGACCGGGCGCGATCAGCTCGCGCAGTTCGTCCAGGTCGGCGACCAGCAACAGCGGCGCCACGCCGTCCAGCAGCTCGGTCAGCCGCAGCCGCTCGGCCGGGGAGGGCGTCACGCCGATGACGAGCGAGAAGGGGTGCTCCGCCGGCTCGTCCGTGGCCACGCCACCCCCCAACCGTGACAGTCACTGTCAACCGGCCACCGATCGAGGAACCCGTTGGTGACAAGTTGCTCACGTACGGTCATTGATCGCCCTCTGGTGTCGATCATAGTGTCCACTCAGGTGGCCGGCGTAGACCCGCACGGCGCCTAGGGGGCCTGGGGGGTTCGTTCAAACCGGTGTGACCAGTCGGGAGCGCAGTCTCCTGGCCCTTCTGTCATGGGCTCGACCCACCGCGGGTCATCGGAGGAGGCAGCACCGATGCTGAGACGTCCACATCGACGGGGTCTGGCCGGGCGGCTGGTGAGCGCAGGCGCCGCCCTGGTGCTCGCCGCGACCGCGCTGGCCGTCACCGGCGCCCCCGCGCAGGCCGGCGCGAACGCCGACGACAAGATCCGCCCCGAACTCACCCGCCAGCTCCAGGGCAAGAGCGAGGGCGACTTCTGGATCCACTTCGCCGGCCGCGCCGACCTGGGCAAGGCCGCCGCGGTCAAGGACTGGGACCAGCGCGGCACGGCCGTCGCCGCGGCGCTCAAGAAGACCGCCGCCGACAGCCAGGCGAAGATCCGCGCCGAGCTGGACCGCTCGGGCACGTCGTACCAGACGTTCTGGGCCACCAACGCCATCAAGGTCAGTGGTGGCTCCCTGACCATGGCGCAGAACTTCGCCGCCCACGCCGAGGTGGACGGTCTCTACGCCCCGGTCGAGTACTCGCTGCCGAAGACCACGCCGGGCGCCGACGAGAAGGCGACGAACGCCCTGGAGTGGGGCATCGCCAACATCAACGCCGACGACGTCTGGTCCCAGTACGGCGTCAAGGGCGCCGGCATCACCGTGGCCAGCATCGACAGCGGGGTGCAGTTCAACCACCCGGCGCTGGTCAACGCGTACCGGGGCAACAACGGCGACGGCACCTTCGACCACAACTACAACTGGTACGACGCGGCCGGCGAGTGCGGTGACGGGCCGTGCGACTCCGACGGCCACGGCACCCACACCATGGGCACCATGGCCGGTTCGGACGGCGCCAACCAGATCGGCGTCGCCCCCGAGGTCAAGTGGATCGCCGCGAACGGGTGCTGCCCGACCGACGCCGCCCTGATCGCCTCCGGGCAGTGGATGCTGGAGCCCACCAACCTCGACGGGCAGAACCCGGACGCCAGCAAGCGGCCGAACATCATCAACAACTCGTGGGGCACCACCCAGCCGTCCAACGAGCCGTTCATGGAGGACGTCACCAACGCCTGGACCGCCTCCGGGATCTTCGGCGTCTGGTCCAACGGCAACAAGGGCCCCGGCTGCCAGACCAGCGGCTCACCGGGCAGCCTGGTGAGCAACTACTCGGCCGGCGCATACGACATCAACAACAACATCGCCAGCTTCTCGTCCCGGGGCACCGGGCAGAACGGCGAGATCAAGCCGAACATCTCCGCCCCCGGCGTGAACATCCGCTCCAGCGTGCCGAACAACACGTACGCGAGCATCAGCGGCACCTCGATGGCGGCGCCGCACCTGGCCGGCGCGATCGCGCTGCTCTGGTCCGCGGCGCCCAGCCTGGTCGGCGACGTCACGGCGACCCGCGCGCTGCTGAACGACACGGCGGTCGACAAGGCCGACACCCAGTGCGGCGGCACCGCGGACGACAACAACGTCTACGGCGAGGGCCGGCTCGACGCGCTCGCGCTGCTCGCCGCCGCCCCGATCGGGGACAACGGCACCCTGGCCGGCAGAGTCACCGACGCGGGCACCGGCGCCCCGATCGCCGGCGCCACGGTCACCCTGAGCGGCGCGGCCGACCGCACGCTGACCACCGGCGCCGACGGCACGTACTCCTCGCTGCTGCCGGCCGGCGACTACCAGGTCGCCGTCTCCGCCTTCGGGTACGCGGCCCGCACGGTCTCCGCGACCGTCACCGCGAACACGACCACCACGCTGAACGTCGCGCTCACCGCGGTCGCGAGCGTCACGGTCAGCGGGCAGGTCACCGACGGGTCCGGGCACGGCTGGCCGCTGTACGCCAAGGTGAGCGTCGAGGGCACGCCGATCTCCGACTACACCACGCCCGCCACCGGCCGCTACAGCCTGAAGCTGCCGGCCGGGTCGACCTACCGGCTGAAGGTCGAACCGCAGTACGCCGGCTACCTGACCGTCACCAAGGAGGTCACGGTCGGCACGGGGAACTCCACCGCGAACGTCGCGGTGCCGGCGGACCCGGAGAAGTGCACCACCGCCCCCGGCTACACGGTCAGCTCCGACGGCGAGTACGAGACGTTCGACGGCACCGGCGTGCCGGACGGCTGGACGGTGGTGGACAACGCCGGCACCGGCCAGGTCTGGGAGTTCACCGACGCCGGCGAGCGCGGCAACCTCACCGGTGGCAGCGGCCACTTCGCCATCATCGACAGCGACAACTACGGCAGCGGCGGGCGGCAGGACACCTCACTGGTCAGCCCGGTCGTCGACCTGACCGGCGTGACCGCGCCGGTGATCCGGTTCAACCAGGACTACAACTGGCTCAACAGCGACCGCGCGGACGTCGATCTGAGCCTCGACGGCGGCACCACCTGGAGCAACGTCCTCCGCCAGGCGACCGATGTGCGGGCCAAGGTGACCGAGGTGCCGATCCCGCAGGCCGCCGGCAAGTCGCAGGTGCGGGTCCGCTTCCACTACTACGAGGCGAGCTGGGAATGGTGGTGGCAGGTCGACAACGTCCTGATCGGCAGCAAGCTCGTCTGCAAGCCGGTCGACGGCGGTCTGGTGCTCGGCCACGTCCGCGACAAGAACGACAACGGCTACGTCAACGGCGCCACCGTGACCAGCAAGGACCGCCCGGCGGAGAAGACCACCACGGTCGCCACGCCGGACGACACCGAGCTGCCCGACGGCTTCTACTGGTTGTTCTCGTCGCTGACCGGCACGCACCCGTTCACCGCCAGCGCCGGCAACTACGTGAGCCAAACCAAGCAGGTGGACGTCGAGACCGACTGGGCCACCTCGGCCACCTTCCAACTCGCCGCCGGGAAGCTGTCGGTGCAGCCGACCTCGCTGACCGGCACGGTCCGGATCCCCAGCGGCAAGGTCAGCAAGACGTTCACCGTGACCAACACCGGCGGGGCCCCGGTCGACGTCGAGTTCTCCGAGCGGGACGGCGGGTTCGTGCTGCAACGCGCCGACGGCTCCCAGTTGTCCGAGCAGGCGCTGCTCGGCTCGACCGGCGCCCCGGCGCAGCGGCTGACCGCGGCGACGTCGTTCGCGGCCCGCTCGTCCGGCAAGTCGTCCAGCTCGGCCACCCCGGCGGCCGCTCCGCAGGCGGACCCGTGGACCGCCGTCCCGGGCTACCCGGCGAACGTGATGGACAACCGGGTCGTCACCGTCGACGGCAAGGTCTACTCGATCGCCGGCGGCGACGGCACCACGTCGAGCGCGAAGAACTACCGGTACGACCCGGTCGCGCAGTCCTGGTCCGCCATCGCCGACCTGCCGGGCGCCCGTAACGCGGTGACGACCGGCGTGATCGACGGCAAGATCGTCGTCACCGGCGGCTGGGGCGCCGCCGGCCCCGACGGCGGCACCTGGTCGTACGACCCGGCGGCGAACACCTGGACGCCGAAGGCGGCCAACCCGGCGCCACGGGCGGCGGCCGGTCAGGCCGTCGCGGACGGCAAGCTGTACGCGATCGGCGGCTGCACCACGGCAAGCTGCACGCCGATGTCCAACTCGGTGGTCCGGTACGACCCGGCCACCAACGCCTGGGAGACGCTGCCCGCGTACCCGAAGTCGGTGGCGTTCCTGTCCTGCGGCGGGATCGACGGCACCGTCTACTGCACCGGCGGCAACGACGGCACCACGTCGCAGAAGGTCGGCTACGCCTTCGACCCGAACGCCAACGCCTGGACCGCGATCCCGGACGCGCCGGCCGACAGTTGGGCCGCCTCGTACGCGGTGGCGAACGGCAAGCTGCTGGTCGTCGGCGGGTCGCAGGGTGGCGCCATCNCGCCAACGCCCCCCGGTACCGGGGCGGCGCGGCGTGCGGCTTCTACAAGATCGGCGGCTCGTCGGGCGGCTTCACGGCCACCAAGGACAGCGAGGTCCTGCCCGGCTTCTCCGAGTGCGCCGCGGGCGCGGCCGACGTGAGCTGGCTGACCGTCGACAAGTCGAAGGTGACGCTGGCGCCCGGCGCGAAGGTCACGGTCACGGTCGGCATCACCGCGAACGTCGACCAGCCGGGCACGTACTCGGCCTCCATCGCGATCAAGGAGAACACCCCGTACACGGTGCCGCCGGTCGCGGTCACCATGATCGCGCAGCCGCCGACCACCTGGGGCAAGCTCTCCGGCACGGTCACCGGCAAGAGCTGCCAGGGCGCCACGGCACCGCTGCCGGGCGCGACCGTCCAGGTCGACTCCTGGGCCAGCTCCTACACGTTCACCACGGACGCCGACGGTCGGTACGCCTACTGGATGGACCGGCGCAACAACCCGCTGACGGTGATCGTCGCGAAGGACGGCTGGAAGCCCCAGACCCGCCAAACGAAGATCAACAGCACCACCCCCACGGTGGAGGACTTCACCCTCTCCC
>NZ_NAPR01000007.1:173731-185872 GCF_002140155.1 Micromonospora sp. NBS 11-29 | reverse complement strand
CCCCCTCCCCACCCTCCCCCGCCCCCTCTCCCGCCGCCCTCCCCGTCGATCATGAAGTTGACGGCACCAACCGAGATCAACAACGCCGCCAACCTCATGGTCAACAACACGGCGAGGGCCGGGCCGTGCGGTGACCAAGGAGTTCGTGTCGCGGGAGAGGCCCTCCCTGGACGCGAACTCCTTGATCGACGCAGACGATCGGGTTGCCGGCCCCCACAGGCAGCCGGCCCGGCGCACCACACCGGATGGGTCACCCCGCCC
Source organism: Micromonospora sp. NBS 11-29 (assembly GCF_002140155.1). Lineage (GTDB taxonomy): Bacteria > Actinomycetota > Actinomycetes > Mycobacteriales > Micromonosporaceae > Micromonospora. Next base: position 185,611 of record NZ_NAPR01000007.1, on the reverse strand, counting down.
GCACACTCCCCCCGCCCACCAACCCTCCCCGTCGACCCTCCCCGTCGACCCTCCCCGTCGATCATGAAGTTAACCCCGACAAACCGGACACGCTCGGCGGCCAATCTCATGGTCAACGGGACTGTGGGGGCAGGGGTGGGCGGTGACCAAGGAGTTTGTGTCGCGGGAAGGGGCCTTCCGGGACGCGAACTCCTTGATCGACGGGTGAGGTGGGGGTGGGGGCGGGGGTGGGCTGTCAGGAGGGGGTTAGGCGGAAGCCGACGGCTCGGACGGCGTGGATCGTTGCGGGGGCGTCCAGGCGGCACAGCTTGCGCCGGAGTCGACGGACCACCGAGTGCATGTCGGAGCGCCGGCCGAGGTGGTCGGTGCCCCAGACCGCGCGATGCAGTCGCGCGTACGTCCACACCTGGCCGGGAGTGCCGGTGAGACAGACCAGCAGGTCGTGCTCCAGGGGGGTCAGGCCGACCTCCCGCTCCCGCCAGCGCAGCACCCGCCGGTCGGAGTCGACGGCCAGCTCCAGCGCCGCCGATCCGACCCGCAGCTCCACCGCCACCCCAGCCGGCGACCCGACACCACCGGACCGTACCGAATCGACACCGCCCGACCGGTCGAACCGGAGGCCGCCAGGCGGGACGACGGACGCCGGCATCGCCCCCGACTCGACGTCGACGGGCAACACAACGGACCCTGGCACGGCCAACGGCCCAGCCGGCGACTCCACGTCGACAGCCGGCACGACCGGTAGCGGCACGGCCAGCAGCCCGACCAGCGATTCCACATCGACAACCGGCACCGGCACCGGCCCAGCCGGCGACTGCGCGTCGGCGACCGGCACGACCGGGGGCGGCACGGCCAACGGCCCAGCCGGCGACTCCGCGGCGGCGACCGGCACGACCGGCACCGGCACCGCCAGCAGCCCGGCCGGCGACTGCGCGTCGGCGACCGGCACGACCGGGGGCGGCATGGTCATCGGCTCGGGCGGCGGCTCGGTGTCGACGCTCGGAGCGACGGGCACCGGCGTGACCGGGGGCCGGCGGACCAGGTCGAGGAAGCGGCGGGCCTGGTGGGCGCTGGAGACGATCAGGAACGTCTCGGTGCCGGCGAGCAGTTGGGCGAGTTGTCGACGTTCGGCCGCCGAGGATGCGATGCCGATGACCAACGACGGGATCACCGTCATCGTTCCCACCTTTCCGGCAGGCTGACGCAGCGTCCGGCAATTACCCACGCCATTTACGGCGGGGTGGATCGGACCGCCCACGGCGGCCTGAGGCGTGCTGGAGCTGCTGTTTTGTGAGGCTGTGAGGTGAGCTACCGGGGATCATATAGCCGCCCACCGATGATTGGTATAGCAGTTAACGTCGATGTAACTGCCTCCGGCGAGATGACCGGAGAAATTGCGGGACCGCCGGGCACCGCCGCGGTGGTCCGAGCCTCGCGAGGGCGATGAGAATCCGGTCGTACCCCGGTCTGATCCGGGTGACCACACTCGTGCTCCGTCTGGCCGACGGCACGTCGACCCGCGCGGACGTCGCGGGCTACTGCGCCAAGTTGGCCGAGGCGCTACGCGGCCGCGACCGGGGGGTGGTGGTCTGCGACGTGTCCGCGGTGACCCGGCCCGACCTGGTCACGGTCGAGATCGTGGCCCGACTCCGCCTGACCGCTCGGCGGTTCGGGTGGCGGTTGGAGGTCCGTGGCGCGAGCGTCGGCCTACGCGAGCTGGCCGGCCTGCTCGGGTTGGCCGACGCGCTCNGGTTGAGCGAGGTGATCCGGCCGCCGGTGAGCCCCAGCACGATCAGCGACCAGGGGAGGTGCCCTGAGCTGTCGGGGTCGCGCCGGTAGTGCCCGAACGCCGGCATGCCGCTGGCCGCCACCGCCGGCACCAGGCGGGAGCCGCGACAACCGCTGCCCGTGCCGGTCATCCAGGCCACGATGTCCTGGTGCCCGCGCAGCCACAGCGGCAGCGGCGGCATCGACAACGTCGCGTCCTCGTGCAGCAGCTCGGTGAGGGCCGCGAGATCGTACGCCTCGAAGGCCCGCACGTAGCGGGTGAGCAGCGCCTGCTGCTCGTGGTCGAGCGGCCGGTGCACGTCCTCGGCGGTGTCGACCGACGCGATCGTGGCCCGTGCGCGTTGCAGCGCGCTGTTGACGCTCGCCACCGACGTGTCGAGCAGGTCGGCGACCTCCTGGGCGGACCAGGCCAGCACCTCGCGCAGGATGAGCACGGCCCGCTGTTTCGGCGGCAGGTGCTGCAACGCCGCGACGAACGCCAACCGGACGGACTCCCGCCCGGCCACCACCTCGGCCGGGTCGCCGGCCGAGGGCAGGACCCGGTCGTCGGGGACCGGACCGAGCCAGATCTGCTCCGGGCGCGGCTCGCCCGGGTGGGTGGCGGTGCCGCTGCCGGCGGGGCCGAGGTCCATCGGGCGGACCCGACGCTGCGCGCTGGCGGCCATGCTCAGGCAGACGTTCGTCGCGATGCGGTAGAGCCAGGTGCGCAGCGCGGAGCGCCCCTCGAACCGGTCGAAGTTGCGCCAGGCCCGGACGAAGGTGTCCTGCACCGCGTCCTCGGCCTCGAACGCCGAGCCCAGCATCCGGTAGCAGTAGCCGGTCAGCTCCGACCGGTACGTCTCGAGTTGCGTCTCGACGGGGACGCTCACCACTTCGCTCACCTGTTCGAATCTAGCCCACACCAAGGACGGACGCGAACACCCGGCACCGATGAGTTCACCCGGCCCGCCGGGTCCACCCATGGTCGGCACACGACGACGAGGAGCACCACGCGGGAGACCGGGGACCGGCGGCGCCGATCGCGCCGCCACCCGTCCGGGCCGTCGCACCGTCCTATGGGTTACGGGGGAGGGCGGGCGACGGCCCGGACGGCTCCCGAGGTGGGGTTGACCCGACCGTCGATCCGGGGGTCCACAGGATCGGAGAGCGAGCGGTCGACTCCGTAGCGTCAGGCCACCTACCCGCTCTTGGATGGAGGACATGACATGCGCGGACTTCCCGGCCGGTGGGCTCTCGCCCTGTCGGTGACGCTGAGCCTGGTCACCGCCGGCTCCACACCCGCCGCCGCCGCCGTCGGACCGGGCGTCGACCAGCGGCGACTCCAGACGGCGGTGCGGGACCTGCACCGGCTCGGCGTCACCGGCGTCCAGGGGATCAGCCGCTCGGACGGCGTCACCGTCCGGGCCCGGGCCGGCGTGGGCGACCTCTCCCGGGGTACGCCCGTTCCGCTCGACGGACACTTCCGGATGGGCAGCAACACGAAGACCTTCGTCGCCGTGGTGGTGCTGCAACTGGTCGGTGAGGGTCGGCTGTCGCTGGACGACACCGTCGAGCGGTGGCTGCCGGGCGTGGTCACCGGGAACGGCAACGACGGCCGCCGGATCACCGTCCGCAACCTGCTCCAGCACACCAGCGGGCTGCCCAACTACACCGACGACCTGCCGTTGCTGACCTCCGAGGAGGGGTACCGGGTGCACCGCTTCGACCACTGGGCGGCCGGCGACCTGGTGGCGCTGGCGATGCGCCACCGGCCCGTCTTCCCGCCCGGCACCAGGTGGGACTACTCGAACACCAACTACGTCCTCGCCGGGATGGTGGTCGGGAGCGTGACCGGTCGCCCCTGGGACCGGGAGGTCCGGGATCGGATCCTGCGGCCGCTGGGGCTCCGGCACACCGCCACGCCGGGCGACCGGTCGACGTTGCCCGCACCGCACGCGACCGCGTACCAGCAGTGGACGCCCGGTGGCGAGCTGACCGACACCACCCGGTTCAACCCGACCGCCGCCGACGCCGCCGGGAACATGGTCACCACGCCGACCGACCTGGCCCGGTTCTGGCAGGCGCTACAGCGGGGACGGCTGCTCAAGCCGCGCCAGATGGCCCAGATGCACGAGACGGTGCTGGCCGAGACGTTCCAGGACCTGATGCCGGGAGCCCGCTACGGCCTGGGCATCATGTTCACCCCGAACCGGTGCGGCGGCTACTGGTCGCACGGCGGCGACGTGCTGGGCGTGAGCACCGCCAACGGGGTGAGCGCCGACGGCTCCCGGGTGGCGGTGCTGTCACTGAGCACGCAGCTCGCCGGGGACGAGGAGGCGATCGCCGTGCACCGCCGCACCTTCCGCCTGCTGGACGACGTGATCTGCGCCGTCGGCTGAGGCCGGCGGCCGTCACCGCGCCCCGATCCTCGGCAGGTGCAGGCGTTCGGCGGCCACCCCGGCCAGGGCGCGTCGGGCCGACGTGAGCATGGCGGGTGGCCCGCACACGTACACGTCCTGGCCCGGCCGGAGGTGCCGGACCGCCACCTCCACCGCCGTGCCCCGCTCGGCCGAGAACGCCAGGAACACCACTCCGTATCGCTTCTTGAGATTGATGTTCCGCATCGTGGTGCCTGATGAATCTTGGTACGGATCCGCCCCCGGAGGGGCGGATCCGTACCAAGATCTGATCAGTGGGCGAGCCTTCGATGCCAGGGTGATCATGAGGTTGGCGGTATCAACGGAGATCAACAAGCCGCCAACCTCATGATCACGGCATCGGAGGCGGGGGGCCGCGTCGGGCCGCCACTACGATGCGGGGGTGGCTCGGGGTTGGCGTCCGTATCGGTCGGTGGCCGCCGTTTTGGTGGTGCTGCTGCTCGGGGCGGGTGTGGCCTGGGGCGTCGACGGGGCGCTGGGGCTGAGCCACGCCCCGGCCGACGTGCCGCGCGAGACGGCCGTCGCCGTGCCGCCGCGGGAACCGGGTGCGGTGCCGCCGCTGACCTCGATCGTCGTGCCGGACCGGCTCCGCGCGGTCAAGGCCGCCGCAGCCGTCGCCGACGCGCTCGCCGCCCGGGGCCGTCCCCGCCCCACGGTCACCCGGGCCGGGCCGACCGCACCGGCCCCGAACCCGAGCACCGGAACTACCGGCCCGAACGGCACCCGCCCGAACCCGAGCACCCGCCCGAACCCGAGCACCGGCCCGAACCCGAGCACCGGCCCGAACGCGCGCACCGGCCCGAACGCGAACACGGCTCCGACCGGAACCGGCCGGAACGCGAGCGCCGCGAGCATGTCGACGGTGACCCGGCTGCGGGCGGAACTGGGTGGCGGCGAGGCCCCGGAGTCGTACCGGATCGGGGTTCGCCGGGCGGAGCTGACCGTCACCGGCGGCCTCGCGGGCGTGACGGCCGGGCTCTACCGGCTGGCCGACCGAATCCGCTCGGGCGCCGAGGTGCTGCCGTCGGCGGAGGCCGGGCGGCTCGTCACGCCCCGGTTGGGGCTGCGGCTGACCGACGCGGGCGCGGTGGGGCGCGAGGCGGACCCGGCGGCGTTCGCGGCCGGCGACGACTACCGCCTCAACACCGACATCGTCTCGCCGGCACTGCTGCCCCGCGCGCCGTGGGTGGACGCGACGGCGGTGGCGCGCATCGACGCGCAGTTCCGGCAGTTCGTCGACCACGCGGTGGCGCAGGGGTACAACGGCGTCGTGGTGCCGGGCTTCCTGGAGTACGTCACGTTCGCCGAGGTCGGCGACGGGCACGCGGTCTACCCGGCCGGCGACCCGCACGTCGACCGGGCCCGCGCGATGGTGGCGGCGTTCGGCCCGGTCTTCCGGTACGCCGACGAGATGGGCCTGCGGGTCTACCTGCTCACCGACATGCTCGCGGTGTCGCCGCCGTTGGAGGCGTATCTGCGCGAGACGGTGGGCTCGCTCGACACCACCGATCCCCGGCTCTGGGCGGTCTACCGGGCCGGGCTGGCCGAGCTGTTCACCACCATGCCGTTCGTCGCCGGCCTGATGGTGCGCGTCGGCGAGGGCGGCGACGTCTACGCGGGCAGCGGGTGGGACTACACGTCGAAGCTGGCGGTCACCACCGCCGAGGGCGTGCGCGCGATGCTGCGGGCGCTGCTCGACCCGGCGGCCCGCGCCGGCAAGGACATCATCTTCCGGACCTGGACCGTGGGCGTGGGCGCGGTCGGTGACCTGCACACCAACCCCGAGTCGTACGCGCGGGTGCTGGGCGGGCTCGACGACCCGCACCTGATCGTGTCCACGAAGTACACGCTCGGCGACTTCTACAGTCACCTGCCGCTCAACACCACGCTGCTGACCGGCGAGCATCGGCGGATCGTGGAGTTCCAGGCCCGGCGCGAGTTCGAGGGGTTCGGCGCGCTGCCCAACGACCTCGGCCCGCTGCACGCCGCGGCGCTGCGCGCGTTCCTCGCCGCGAACCCGCGCGTGGAGGGGGTGTGGAACTGGACCCAGGACGGCGGGCCGCTGCGCGCCGGGCCGATGACGCTCTACCTGCGTACCGGCTTCTGGCAGCTCTACGACGTGAACACGTACGGGGTGGCGCGGCTGGCCTGGGACCCGGGCACCGACCCGGCGCAGGTCACGGCGGACTGGGCGTACCGGACGTTCTCCGCCGACCCGGCCACCGTGGCGGCGATCGGGCGGGCCATGGCGCTGTCCCGCTCGGCGGTGACCACCGGCCTCTACATCGGCCCGTACGCGGACACGTCGGTGCGGGCGCTCGGGCTGGAACCGCCGCCGATGATGTGGATCTTCGAGTGGGACATCCCAACCGGTGACTCCGCCGCGCTGGACAGCATCTACGCGGTCACCGGCGACCGGGTGGACGCGGCGGTCGCCGAGGGCGGCGCGGCGGTCGCGACCGCGCGACGGATGCGGGACCTGGTGGCCGGCACCGACCCGGCGACGTGGCGGGACGCCGGCCTGCGGCAGCGCTTCGTCGACACGCTCGACTACCAGGTGGACCTGTTCGCGACGCTGGCCGCCTACCGGGCCATGGTGCTGCGGCACGCGCAGTGGCTGGACACCGGTTCCGACGCCGCCTACGCCGACTGGCGGTCGGCTGCCGGCGCGTACCGGGAGGCGCGGGACCGGCACCGGCAGCGCTACGGCGGGGACGTGGACCTGCCGGCGTACCGCTTCACGGCGGCCGACCTCGGCGCCCAGCGGGCGGACCGCGACCCGGCGATGGCCTGGGTGGCGCGGGCGCTGCTGGTCCTGGTGGCCGCCGTGGTGGTGCTCGGGCTGCGCGGGCGCGGGCCGGGCGGCGCGGCGGCGCGGGCGCTGCTGGTCGGCGCGCTGCGGCCGTGGCGGCTGGCGGCGCTGCCGACGCCGGCCTCGCGGCTGGACCGGGTGCTGGTCTGGCTGGTGCCGGCGGTGGTGCTGGTGGCGAGCCGGCTGGTGTTCACCTGGTTCGCCGCGCCCGCGCACCTGCTGGTCACGCTCGGCGGGTGGGCGTTGTTCGCACTGGTCGCCCGCCTGGCGGTGGGCCGGCGGGACCCGTTCGCGCTGTGGGCGGTGGTGGGCGGGGTGGCGCTGCTGCGCAGCACCCTGCTGCTGGCGGTGCTCGCCGGCCGGGGGCCCGGGCGCTACTGGTTCGTGTTCTGGACCGCGCCGACCCGCCGGGCGGTGTACCTGACCGTGGCGGTGGCGGCGTTCTGCTGGCTGTTCGTGGCGACCGCCGTGGTGCTGCGCGACCGGTACGGCATGACCCGCCGCCGCGCCGCCGGGCTGACGGCCACCGCCGCCGGGGTGCCGCTGGCGGTGCTCGCCGGGCTGGTCGCCGCAGTCGGCGCGGAACGCGCGTTGACCGTCTGGAACGACCAGATGGCGCTGCTGCCGTGGGGCCTGTCCCGCATCCTCGGCATCACCGTCTACCTGGGCATTCCGGCGAGCCTGCCCGGTTACGCCGCGAGCGCCGGGGCGGTGCTGGCCGCCACCGGCCTGCTGCTGTCGGTCGGCCGTCAGGTCAGCGGGGAGGGCGACTCCGCGCCGGGCAGCAGCAGCCGGGATGCACCGGAACCGTCGGCCGGCACCGACCAGATGTCCGGGCGACCGTCGTCGGAACGCAGCGTGTAGGCGAGCGTCACGTCGTCCAGCCAGGCCGCCTGGTCGTCGACGCTGGCCCGCTCGGCGGTGGCGGTGACCCGCATGGTGCGCAGGTCGAGCACGGACAGCCGCCAGCCCTTCCCCGGGTCCGCGTCGACCGCCTCCTTGAACGCGATCCGGGTGCCGTCCGGTGACAGGGACGGGCACTCGACGTTCGCCCGTACCGTCTCGACGATCCGCCCGGCGGCGTCGCCCCGCACCAGCCAGCGCGTCCCGGCGGTGGACATGGTGGCGTAGAAGACGTTGTCGTCGCGCGCGAACGTGACGCCCCAGAAGTTGACGTCGGCGCTGCGGTAGGGCCGCCCGTCGCGCCGGACCGCGAACTGCTCCAGCGTGGTCACCGTCGTGCCGGTGCGGGTGTCGAGGAAGCCGGTGCGGGTGGAGAACCCGCCGCCGGCGTACGAGTCGCCGCCGACGAACGTGGTCCAGGAGACCATCCGGCCGGACGCGGAGACCCGGGCCCGGTTGGGCAGCCCCGGCACGTCCAGGCGTCGGGTCGGGCGCAGCTCCGCGTCGAGCACCACCACCTGGTACGACCACGGGCTGCTCGGGGCCAGGCAGACGCCGGTGCCGGCCGCCGCGTACACCCGTAGGCACTCCCGGTCGGAGACGGCGCGCGGGCCGGCGGGGTCGGCCAGCGCGGCGGTGGAGGCGTGCCGGTCGGTGACCGCGAGCAGCCGGGGCCCGGGGCGCAGCGTGACCGCCCGGTCGGCGGCGGCTGCGGCCGGGGCCGGGGTGCGCCGGGCCGACACGACGGCGTACCCGGCGGCCAGCGCGCCCAGCGCGACCACCGAGGCGGTCAGAATGGCGAGCTTCGCACGCGTCGACATCATCGGGGCGACCTCCGGTGCATCGGGCCGAGCAGGAACACGCTGACCAGCAGCGCGGCGACGACCGCCAGGGCGGCGACGCCGCTGGCCGCGCGCGGACCCCAGACCTGCCAGGCGAGGCCGAACAGGACCGAGGAGACCAGGTACGCGAGGGCCTGGCCGGTCTGCACCAGCGCGATGCCGGTGGTGCGTACCCGGGCCGGCAGCACCGGCCCGGCGAGCGCGATCAGCACGCCGTCGGTGGCCGCGTAGAACAGGCCGTACAACGCGAGCGTGAGCACGAGCAGCGGCCAGCCGTGCAGCGGGCCGGCGAGCAGCAGGTACGTCCCGCCGAGCGCGGCGTAGCCGCCGACCACCACGGGCAGCCGCCCGACCCGGTCGGCGAGCGCGCCGAGCGGTCCGGCCAGCAGCAGGTACGTCAGGCTGGTGCCGACCGCGAGCAGCGGGAACCAGCGCAGGCCGACGTCCTCGCGCCGTTGCAGCAGCAGGTAGACGAAGCCGTCGCCGATGGTGGCGAGCCCGAGCAGGGCGGCGGCGAGCACCAGCCGGCGGGTCGCGCGGTCGCGCAGCAGGCTGGCCGCCTCGCGTACGGTGACCCGCCGGTCGTGCGTGCCGGGGGCCGGACCGGCCGGCGCGGGGCGTTCCCGGACGAAGAGCACGAGCACGACGACGGCCAGCGCGGCGACACAGAAGCTGGCGACGAAGACCGCGTCGTAGTTCGGCCCGACGGCGGACAGGACCGCGAGCGCGACCAGCGGCCCGAGGAACGCGCCGACGCCGTCCATGGCCCGGTGCACGCCGAACGCCCGGCCCAGCGCGTCGGGCGGCGTGGCCAGCGTGATCAGCGCGTCGCGGGGCGCGGTGCGGATGCCCTTGCCGAGCCGGTCGGCGGCGATCACCGCGCCGATCGCCGGCACCGACCGGCCGGCGAGCAGCAGCCCCAGCTTGGCCACGGCGGAGAGCGCGTAGCCGGTGCCGGCGACGAGTTTGCGCCGCCGGAACCGGTCGGCCACGAAGCCGCCGACGACCCGCAGCACCGCCGTCGCACCGGTGTACACGCCGTCGAGGACGCCGAACGCCAGCGGGCTGAGGTTCAGCCCGAGCACCAGGTAGAGCGGCAGCACGGCGGTGACCATCTCGGCGGAGACGTCGGTGATCAGGCTGACCGTGCCGAGCGCCAGGACGGTGCCGCCGACCCCGGCGAGGCGGCGGCGCGGCCGGCCGGCGGCCGGTGCGTCGGCGGCCGGCCGGGACACGGTCGACAGGTACACGGATGGTCCCCTCGCGGTCGACGGCCTGGACGGACAGCCATCGTGCGGGCGACGCCGCGCGGCCACAACGGACGGTCGGTGCCGCCCGGATGTGCGGCTGGCGAACGGCACGAGAACATCGAGGAGTTTCCCTGTCCGGATGCGCCGTTCATCCGGCCGTCGCCCGCCGGCCCATCGACGTTCCTACATTCCGTGGGCTGTCATCACCCCACGGNGGTCACGCTGGGCGCGGCGGCGGTGCTGGTCGCCGCCAGCACCGCCGCCGTCCTCACCGGCCCGGGCACCGCGTCCGCGGCGAGCGTCACGTTCACCGCGGTCGCCGACACGTACGTGCAGAGCGACACGGCCGGCACGAACTACGGCACCGCCACCCAGGTCGTGGTGGACAACTCCCCGGTCCGCCGGCTATTCCTGCGGTTCTCGGTCGGCGGCGTCAGCGGCACCGTCACCAGCGCCAAGCTGCGGCTGCACACGATCAGCGGCAACAACGGCAGTGACCTCGGCGGCACGGTGCGGGCCATGTCCACCACCACCTGGTCGGAGACCGGCGCCACCTGGAACAACCAGCCGGCGATCGACGGGGCCACGCTCGGCTCGATCGGGTCGGTCGGGCCCGGCGGCTGGTACGAGGTCGACGTCACCCCGGCCGTCACCGGCAACGGCACGGTCGGCTTCGGCGTCACCTCGACCAGCAGCGACGGCGCCTACTACGACGCCCGGGAGAGCGGCGCCAACGCCCCGCAACTGGTGGTCACCACCGGCAGCGCGGCACCGTCGGCCGACCCGGTGCTGGTCGGCGCCGGGGACATCGCCAACTCCGGCTCCGGGGACACGGCCACCGCCGCGCTGCTCGACGGCATCTCCGGCACCGTGTTCACCACCGGCGACAACGTCTACGACAACGGCACCGCGTCGGAGTTCAATGCCTACTACGCGCCCACCTGGGGCCGGCACAAGGCGCGTACCCGCCCCTCGCCGGGCAACCACGACTACAACACCTCCGGCGCGGGCCCCTACTACAGCTACTTCGGCAGCCAGGCCGGACCGAGTGGGCGCGGCTACTACTCCTACGACCTGGGCAACTGGCACATCGTGTCGTTGAACTCGAACATCGCCATGTCCGCCGGGTCGGCGCAGGAGCAGTGGCTGCGGTCGGACCTGGCGGCCAGCACCAAGCCGTGCACGCTGGCCTACTGGCACCACCCGCTCTACACGTCCAGCTCCAACCACGCCCCGTCGACCGGCACCCGCCCGCTCTACCAGGCGCTCTACGACAACAACGCGGACGTCGTCGTGTGGGGGCACAACCATGTGTACGAGCGGTTCGCGCCGATGAACGCCAACGGCGGTTACGACTCATCGCGGGGGTTGCGCAGCTTCGTCGCCGGCATGGGCGGGGCCAGCCACTACGGCTTCGGCACCATCCAGCCCAACAGCGAGGCGCGCAACAGCAGCGCGTACGGGGTGTTGAAGTTCACCCTGCACGCCAGCACCTACGACTGGGAGTTCGTGCCGGTGGCGGGGCAGACCTACCGCGACAGCGGCACCGGAAGCTGTCACTGACGGCCGTGCGCACCGCCCCGACCGGGGCGGTGTGCACCGCACTCCCGCGGGGTACCGGTGAGACAGGAGCACCGGTGAGGAGGACGAGATGACCGACCCCAGGTACGCGACGATCGGGCTGGCCGCCGCCGGCCAGTTGGTCCCCGAAGACGGGGAGAGCGGCGGCGGTGAGGTCGTCGGCGCGGACGACGCGGCGGCCGACGCCGCCCGGGCCGGCGCCGACGTGGACCTGTCCGGGGCCACCCGGGACAGCGACGGCATTCCGGTCGGCGCCGCCGACGCCGAGGCGGACCGCGAGCGCGCCG
>NZ_NAPR01000007.1:120920-173715 GCF_002140155.1 Micromonospora sp. NBS 11-29 | reverse complement strand
CCCGCCCGCCCCGCCACCGGTCGACGGTGGCGGGGCTCGTCACGCGTCGACCGGCAGATCCACCCCGGGCAGGTGACCCAGCGCCCGCACGGCGGTCACCGCCGCGTAGCCGTCGGCCAGCCACGCCAGGTCGGTGCCCGGCACGGCGCGGACCGCGTTCTCCTCCACCGCCGTACGCACGAAGCCCTCGCCGCGCTCGGCGACGGACACCTGCACCTGGCCGAACGGGGCCAGCGTCGCCTGCCGTAGCCCGGCCACCTCGTCCGGCGGCAGGTCGGGCACGTTGAGGTTGAGCACCGTGCCGGGCGCCGCGTCGAGCAGCCAGGGCAGCAGGCCCCCGGCCAGCTCGGCCGCGGTGGCCCAGTGCCGCGACTCGTCGTCCACCGTGTCCAGCACGGCGATGGCCGCGCCGCCGCTGCCCGCGCTCGCCGCCGCCGGGGTGAGCACGTCCAGCGAGACGGCCAGCGCCCGGATGCCGCCGTTGCCGGCGGTCAGCGCCGCGCCGACGGTGCCGGAGTGCAGGATCGCGTGGCCCGCGTTCGCGCCCCGGTTGATCCCGGACAGCAGCACGTCCGGCGGCGGCCCGAACACGCCGAGCCCGGCCAGCACCGCGATGTACGCCGGGGACGCGGCGACCCCGTACGCCGGCACCTCGGGCAGCCCGTCCAGCTCCGTCTCGGCGAACACCAGCCGGCCGTCGTCGGTCACCGCGGACAGCGCCGCGCTCATGCCGCTCGCCTCGGCCTGCGGCGCGGCCACCACCACGTCGAAACCGCGCTCGTACGCGGCCCGGGCCAGCGCGCGGATGCCGGGCGCGTGGACGCCGTCGTCGTTGGTGACCAGCATCCGGGCCGGCCGGTCACCGGTCACCGTCGTCGCCTTCCAGCGAGGTGAGCCGCACCCGGCCGGCGAGTTCGCGGACCGCCTCGGCCCGGCCGGTGCCCAGCCCATGCCGGGTCACGTTGAGCGCCCCGGCGGCGGCGCCGACGTGCAGCGCCTCCCGCATGTCCCCGCCCCGGGCCAGCACGGCGGCCACCCCGGCGGTCATCGAGTCACCGGCGCCCCGGTGGTCGGCCAGCTCCAGCGGCGGCGCGTGCACCAGCAGCGCCTCGCCGTCGTCGAGCAGCGCCAACGCCGGCTCCCCGGCACGGCTGATCAGCACCGTCTTCGCGCCCCGCTCCTGGCAGCGACGCCCGGCGTCACGCAGCGCCTCGACGCTGTCGTCCTTGGCCAGCCCGTCGTCGAGCAGTTCCTCGTGGCTGACCTTGAGCACCGCCACCCCGCCGTCGAGCACCGCCTCCAGGTACGGGCCGGACAGGTCCGCCACCACCGTCCCGCCGTTGGCGCTCAGGTCGGCGGCGAGCCGCCGGTAGATGTCGGGGTCCACCACCTCCGGGTCGGCCGGGCCGCTGAGCACGCTGACCGGGGCGCGCAGCCCCTCGGTCAGCGTCACCGTGTACAGCTCGTCGATGTCGTGGCGCACCATCGGCACGCCCGGGTGCTCGGCGATCTCATCGCGTTCGCCGTCGCGCCGGTCGTGCACGTACCAGCCGGTGCCCGACTGCCTCCGCACCACCCGTACCTCGACGTCCTCGTCCGTGAGCAGCTTGCGGACCGCGTCACCGACCTCGCCGCCGAGGGCCACGCACAGGGTGACGGGCACGCCGAGCCCGGCGATCATGCGGGTCTGCCACACCCCCTGCCCGCCGGGGTGCAGGTGCAGCTCGGTCGCGCCGGCCTGCTGCTCGATGGTCACGGTCAACAGCGGTGCCGGGGCGAACACCATCACCTTGGGGTCCATCAGCCTGTGGTGCCCACTGACCTGGCCCGGCAATCCACCGTGAGGGCTTCGATCAGGCCGGGAAAGCGGGCGTCCAACTCGTCGCGGCAGAGCTGGATGCTGTGCGTCCGGCCGGTCACGATGGTCCGCGTCATGCCCGCTTCGCGCAGGATGCGGAAGTGGTGGGTCATGGTCGACTTGTGCACGCCGAAGTCCCAGTGGGCGCCGCACTTCCCGTGCGGGCGGCCGTCCGCGAGCGTCTGCACGATGCGCAGCCGGATGGGGTCGGCGACCGCCCGGAGCACGTCGACCAGGTCGACGCCCGACGGCACGCCCTCATCGCTCGCCATGCCCCCACCCTACCGTTGGATGTTCGTCATACCATCGCATAGGCTGACGGTATGACGAACATCCAACGGTCCGGCGCGGTCCGCCGGGAAGGCGCAGTCCGGTGGGAATGGGACGCCGAGGGCGTGGTGACGGTGATCCTGGACGACCCCGGTCGCACCGCCAACATGATCAACCGGCGGCACCACGAAGGGCTCGAAGCCTGCCTCGACGACCTCGCCGCGCACCTGGACCGGCTCCGTGGCGTCGTGCTCACGTCGGCCAAGCGCTCGTTCGTCGCCGGCCCCGAGTTCGAGCCGGGCGAGATCACCCCGCAGGAGGCGGCTGCCACGTACGACCTGCTCGTGCCGCTGCGTGACCAGGCCCGGCGGTTGGAGACACTGGGCCGCCCGGTCGCCGCGGCACTGAACGGCTCGGCGCTCGGCGGGGGCTTCGAGCTGGCGCTCGCCTGCCACCACCGCGTCGGGCCGGACGACCCGAACGTGGTCTGGGCGCTCGCCGAGACCGGCATGGGCATCCTGCCCGCCGGCGGCGGCACGGTCCGCGTGACCCGGATGGCCGGCATCGCCGCGACCGTGCTCGACATCGTCGGCCCCGGCACCGTCTTCCACCCCCGCTCGGCGCTGGCGGCCGGCCTGGTGGACGAGTTGGCCGACGACGTGGTGGCCGCCGCCCGCGCCTGGGTGCTGGCGCGACCGCCGGGGGCGTTCACCCAACGGTGGGAGCGTCCCGGCTACCGGATCCCGGGCGGCACGGCGGAACCGTCCGGCCTCGCCGAGGAGGTGCGCTTGCGGTCGGCGGGCAGCCCGGTCCGCGCGCTGGCGACGGTCCTGGACGTGGCGGTCCGCAGCGCGGGCGCGCCCGCGGACGAGGCGTTCGAGATCGAGACGGCGGCCTTCCGTACGCTGCTCGGCGCCCCCGAGTTCCCCGCGCTGAGTCACCTGTTCTTCGCGATGCGCACCGTCGCGGGGACCGCGACGCCCACGGCGTACCCCGTCGCGGCGGCCCCGGCCCGCCACGAGTTCCCGCAGCTCGTCGCCCATCCGCTCGCCGCGGTGTTCTTCGCCCCGGACGCCCCGGTGGTCGAGATCGCCAGCGACGCTCCCGTGCGGGCGGTCGCCGAGGTCCGCGCCCGCGGCGGCATCCCGGTCGTGACGAACGACGGCACCACGTCGTTCGTCCAGGCGCTGCGGGACGCCGGCCCCGATCCGGCCGCGATGACCGCCGCCGCCCGTCGTGCCCTCGACGCCGGTCTCGTCGTGGACCCGGCCGGAGCCGACGTCGCCTCCGTCCTGGCGGCAGGCTTCCCGCCCTGGACCGGCGGGGTCCTGCACCACCTGTCCACGATCTCGACCGGGCGCTGATGCGTCGCGTCGTCGCCGTGCCCGGTGCGACCATGTCGACATGCGTAAGATCCCCACGTTGTTCCGGCGCGATCCGGAGGACCGCCGGCGCGTCCTGCCCGAGGTCGACCCCGAGTGCCGGTGGGTGCTCGACGGCGAGGGCGTCGCCACCCGCAAGTACGACGGCACCTGCCTGCTGCGCGACACCGACGGCACATGGTGGGCCCGGTGCGGCAACCCCGAGGGGGTACGCGGACACACGCTCGTCGCGCACGCCGACGCCGAACCGCTGGACGCGCCCCGCGACGCGGACGGCCTGCGCGAGTGGCTGCTGGCGCACCCCGCGTACGAGGGGATCGTCTGGCACCACCCGGACGGCCGACGGGCCAAACTGAAGCGTCGGGACGTCGCGTGATCCGCGCGGTCTTCTTCGACGTCGGTGGGACGGTCCTCGACGAGTCGCGCGAGTTCGCGGACTGGGCGGACTGGCTCGGCGTGCCCCGGCACACGTTCTCGTCGGTCTTCGGCGCGGTGATCGCCCGGGGGCAGGACTGGCAGGAGGCGTTCCGGACCTTCCGGCCCGACTTCGACCTCGCGGCGGAGCTGGCGCTCCGGGCGGCGGCCGGGCGGCCGGAGTCGTTCGGCGAGGAGGATCTCTACCCGGACGCGCGGCCATGCCTCGCCGCTCTCCGGGAGCAGGGCCTGCGCGTGGGCCTGGCCGGCAATCAACCCGCGCACGCCGAGGCGAGCCTTCGCGCCCTCGACCTGCCGGTCGACGTGATCGGCACGTCGCACGGGTGGGGCGTGGCGAAGCCGGCGCCGGCGTTCTTCGAGCGGGTCGTCCGCGCGGGCGGCGGCGACCCGTCCTCGATCCTCTACGTGGGCGACCGGCCCGACAACGACGCACGCCCGGCCATGGCGGCCGGCATGGCGGCGTGCCTGATCCGACGCGGCCCGTGGGGGCACATCCTCGACCTGCCGGCCGTGGCGCGGCGGTGCCTGTTCCGCATCGACTCGCTGGACGAACTGCCGGGCCTGGTCGCGCGGCACAACGCCGACTGTCGGTCCTCCGCTCTACCGTCGGGGGCATGACGATTCAGCGCATGGACAACGTCGGCATCGTCGTCGACGACCTCGACGCCGCCGTGGCCTTCTTCACCGCGCTCGGCATGGAGCTGGAGGGCCGGACCCCGATCGAGGGAAGCTGGGCGGGAAAGGTCGTCGGGCTCGACGACATGCGGAGCGAGATCGCCATGATGCGGATCCCGGACGCGCCCGGTCGGCTCGAACTGGTGACCTACCACTCCCCGGCGGCGGTCACCCCCGAGCCGAAGGTCGCCCCGGCCAACACGCTGGGCCTGCACCGCGTCATGTTCGCCGTCGACGACATCGAGGACACGCTCGCCCGTCTCCGCCCGCACGGCGCCGAACTCGTCGGCGAGGTGACGCGCTTCGAGGACAGCTTCCTGCTCTGCTACCTACGCGGGCCGAGCGGCATCATCGTCGCCCTGGCCGAGGAGCTGAGCTGACCCGCTCACTCCCACGGCCTTGCCGATGATCCACACCGGTTCGGCGAAGTGGCGTCATCCCAGTCGGCCCGACACCGCCACCTCACCGAGCCGGTGTCGATCAGGCTGCGGCAAGCCGCCGCACCGGAGCCTGACCGTGCCGCTCGGTCGCCAGGCGACAGAAACGTCAGTCGGATGCCAGCTCGGGCCGGTGCTCTCTGATCCACTCCTNAAGTTCCGATGGCTGGTGATGACGTAGACCCGTTGCTTGCTGATGCCACCAAGCATCACGCGGATCTCGGCTGCGCCCACCAGCTCCATGTTTCGGACGCTAGACAGATGACCCGGCTCCTTGACCCGGGCCAACGCCTCAGTCATCGTAAGGGGTATGCCGACGCCGAACGGACCGCCCTTGCCGAACCGCCAACGCCGAGCGGTCAGACCGCACATCCCGAGTCGTCCGCTCTGGCTGTGCCGCGCCATGGCCATGCCAGCCGGCCCGGCTTCTCCTGCTGACGGAGTACCGGCGCGAACGCGTGGCCCTCTCGATCTACATGGCCGGTTGCCTGTTCGACGCCACGGCGGATCTGTTGACGCTCAACCCGAACCCGGGTCCGAGCCCGGCGGAGCTGTTCGCCCGGTTTCTCGCCTGGACGGCCGATGAGCGCCGAACGAGGCGGCCGCCGCCGAGGACCTAGCCGGCCAGGGCCAGGTCGGCGACCTCGGCGGCGCAACCCCAGGAGAGCGTCACCCCCGCCCCGCCGTGCCCGTACGCGTGCACCAGCCGCCCACCACCGGGGTCCCGCTCGACCCGGGGTCCGCCGTGCCGGGCCGGCCGCAACCCGATCCGCTCCCCCAGCACCGGCGCGTCGGCCAACTGCGGCACCAGGGCGACGCACCGACGCCGGATGGCCGCCGCCGACTCCGGGTCGGGCCAGGTGTGCGCCACACCCGGCTCGTAGGTGCCGCCGAGCACCACGTCATGCTGCCGCGGATGCACGTACGTGACGCCGGCCGGGTCGTCCTCGTCGCGCACCGAGACGGTCAGGCCGGGGTTCGCCACCAGCACGATGTGCCCCCGCGCGGGGTGGACGGCCGGATCGGCGGCGAGGCGTCCGGCGGCCAGGCCGGTGGCGTTGACCACGGTCGGCGCGATCTCGTACGCCTCGGCGAGCTTGCCCAGCGTGCGCCGGACGACCCGGCCGCCACCGGCCTCCACCCGCCGGTGCAGCCAGGTCAGGTAGCGGGTCATCTCCACGGTCGGCGCGGTGAACCGCAGCAGCGTCGTGTACGGCGGCGTCGCCGGCTCGGCCACCAGGTCGCCGCAGGCGTCCGCCCACCACGGCGGCCCGGTGTACGGGCGGCGCAACCACATCCGGGTCGGCCGGTCGACCACCCCGGGCACCCCGTCGGCGGCCTGGCGGCGCAGTTCGGTGTGGGTGTCCCGGGCCCAGCGCAGCACCCGGGGATCCTCGTCGGTATGGCTCGGGTACCACACCGCGGCGGCCACCGTGGACACGATGTCCGCCGGGTCGTCGGCGGTGAGCACGGTGACCCGCGCGCCCCGCCGTTGGAGGGTGATCGCCGCCGTCAGCCCGATCACCCCGCCGCCGACCACCACCACGTCCGCTGTCGTCATCGCCCGCTCCCGTCGCCCGTACCGTCGTTGTTCACGCATGGTGACCGTTCGGTCCGGCCGTCGTCCAAGACGGATCGCCGAGCCGGCGATAAGCGGCGCTTATGATGCGGACATGGCGGAGAACCCGGGCGCGTGGTCGGACCTGCGCCGGCTGCGCTCGTTCGTGGTGCTCGCCGAGGAGCTGCACTTCACCCGCGCGGCGGCCCGGCTGCGCATCGCCCAACCCGCGCTGAGCCAGCAGATCCGGGCGCTGGAACGCCAGCTCGGCGTGCCGCTGGTGCACCGCACCAGCCGGGGCTGCACGCTGACCGAGGTCGGCGCGCGGGTCGCCGACGAGGCCGGGCGGCTGCTCGCCGACGTGGACGCCGCCACCGCCCGCATCCTCGACCTGGTGCGCGGCCGGGGTGGCCGGCTGCGGCTGGCGTACACCCGGTCGGCGCGCGGTGGCCGGGTGGACGCGCTGGTGGCCCGGTTCCGCGCCGCCCACCCGGACATCCAGGTCGTCTCGGAGACGGCCTGGACCGCGCCGAACGTGGCCGGCCTGCTCGCCGGCCGCCTCGACGCGGCGTTCGTCCGCCCGCCGGTGGACGAGCCGGCGCTGGTCTGCCGCACGGTGGACACCGAGGAGCTGCTGCTGGCGCTGCCGGCGGGCCACCCGCTCGCCGCCGGCCGCCGCCGGATCAGCCGGGCCGAGGTGGTCGACCTACCGGCGGTGATGTGGCCGAGGGAGAACGGACCGGGCATGTTCGACCGGACCATCGCCCAGGTGTGGCCGCGCGGCGGGTTCCGGCTGGTCCGGCAGGAGCCGGACGACGAGCAGTTGCTGCGCGCGGTGGCGCAGGGCGACGTGGTCGCGGCCGTGCCGGCCGGGCGGGCCCGGGCGTTGCGACTGCGCGGGGTACGGCTGCGCCGCTTCGCCGCGCCGACGCCCACGGTGGACGTGGGACTGGCCTGGCCGGCCGACAGCACCAACCCGGCGCTGCACGCGCTGCTCGCCCTGCTCGACTGAGCGTCAGGCGGGCGACGCCGGTTCGCTGCGCTCCGCCCCGGTCAGGCCCACGACGAGCAGCAGGTACGCGGTCAGCTCGACCACCACGGTGAGCGCCGGAACGGGCTGGAGCAGGACCGCCGTGGGCGTGATGGCGTAGAGCACCCCGGGCTCGACGAACGCTGAGACGGGCAGCGCCACCGCGCCGATGCTGATGTCGATCAGCGGCAACGCGACCAGCGACAGCAGCGCGGCACCGGCGGCGGCGAGCCGCCGGCCCCGGCCGGCCAGCAGGGCGGCGAGCGCCAGCGCGGTCAGCGCGAGGGCGAGCGCCGGCAGCACCGCGAGGACCACCGCGCTCACCGCGTCGGCCGTGTCCGGGCCGTCCGGACGCGTCCGGGCCTCGGCGAGCAGGTCGCGTCGGAGGTCGACGACCCGGACGATCGCGTAACCGAGCACCGGCAGCGCCGCCAGCGCGGCGGCCACCACCGGTCGACGCGCGACGCGACCTCGCCCGGCGACCAGCAGCACCGCGAGCGCGACCAGCGTCGCCCCGCAGGCGGTGAGCCCCGTGTCGAAACCGGCCGAGACGTCGATGCGATCGATCGGGCTATACACCGTCCAGCCGAAGTCTCCGGAGCCCGGCGCCGCCGGCATGGTGCGTACCGCGTCGGCCAGCAGCACCGCCAGCGCCGCCGGCACCGACCAGCGCGGCGCCGGCAGCCCACCGAGCACCGCGTACGCGAGGAGCAACGCGAGGCTCAGCACCTCGGCGCCACGCCACACCGGCTGGGCCACCAACACACCGACGGCGTGCAGCACGACGCACACCGCCGCACCACACAGGAGCAACGGACCACGACGCACGGCGGAGATCCTGTCACGACATGCCGGCCCGCCGCTGCCCGTGATCATCAGCTCCCCGCCGGCACGTTCTCCTTCACGTCGTCGTAGCCGGCCTGACCCGGCGCGGCGGCCGGCGCGTAGATCACCCGGATCACCCCGGTCGGGTACGCCTCCGTCGCGGTCACCCGCAGGTGGTAGGGGGCGTCGCCCTCGTCGAACAGCTTGCGGCCCTTGCGCGCCGCCACCGGGTGCACGAGCAGCCGCAGCTCGTCGATCAGCCCGGCGGCGAGCAACTGCTGCACCACCGAGATCGACCCAGGGATGAGGACGCCCTTGACGCCGGGGTCGGCCTTGAGCGCGGCGACCGCGTCGACGAGGTCGCCCTGGACCAGCTCCGAGTTGCGCCAGGTGAACTCCAGCGGCTGCCGGGAGACGACGACCTTGCGCATGTCGCCGAGCTGCTTGGCGAACGGCGCGTCCTCCCCGCCGCCGGCCTCCCGGTCGGGCCACGCGCCGGCGAAGCTGTCGTAGGTGGGGCGGGCGATGAGCAGCACGTCGGCGGCCTCGTAGTCCTCGGTGACGGCGCGGCCCATGTTGTCGTCGAAGTAGGGGAAGTGCCAGTCGGGGTCGATCTCGGCGATGCCGTCGGCCGAGATGAACAGCGTGGAGATGACCTTCGCCATCGCGGTGCTCCTTCAGGTCAGGGTGATGTCGACGGACAGACTGACGCAGCATGCCAAACTCATCGGGCCGTGAGCCTCACGGAGCTGGTGCGCACGGCGGGTCTCCTGCCGGGCACGGCGTTTGCCCCCGTACGACGCGGGTAGCCCTCCGGTTGCCCCGGGACGACCCGGGACGATTCGTCCGGGAGGCGTCGAGTGCGAGCAATGGTGTACCGCGGGCCGTACCGGGTGCGGGTGCAGGAGAAGGACCGGCCGGTCGTCGAGCACCCGAACGACGCGATCGTCCGGGTGACCCGGGCCGCGGTGTGCGGCTCCGACCTGCACCTCTATCACGGGATGATGCCCGACACCCGGGTCGGGATGACGTTCGGGCACGAGTTCGTCGGCGTGGTCGACGAGGTGGGGCCCTCGGTGCGCAACGTCAAGCCGGGCGACCGGGTGATGGTCCCGTTCAACGTGTACTGCGGGACGTGCTTCTTCTGCGCCCGGGGTCTCTACAGCAACTGCCACAACGTCAACCCCAACGCCACCGCGGTCGGCGGCATCTACGGCTACTCGCACACCTGCGGCGGATACGACGGCGGGCAGGCCGAGTACGTCCGGGTGCCGTTCGCCGACGTCGGCCCGAGCCCGATTCCCGAGTGGATGGACGAGGACGACGCGGTCCTGCTCACCGACGCGCTCGCCACCGGCTACTTCGGCGCGCAGCTCGGCGACATCGCCGAGGGTGACGTGGTCGTGGTCTTCGGGGCCGGGCCGGTGGGGCTCTTCGCCGCCAAGTCGGCCTGGCTGATGGGTGCCGGCCGGGTCATCGTCATCGACCACCTCGACTACCGGTTGGCCAAGGCCGCGTCGTTCGCGCACGCCGAGACCTACAACTTCGCCGAGTACGACGACATCGTCGTGCACCTGAAGAAGATCACCGACCACCTGGGCGCGGACGTGGCCATCGACGCGGTCGGGGCGGAGGCGGACGGCAACCTCCTCCAGCACGTCACCGCGGCGAAGCTGAAGTTGCAGGGCGGCTCCCCGGTGGCGCTGAACTGGGCGATCGACTCGGTGCGCAAGGGCGGCACGATCTCGGTGATGGGCGCGTACGGGCCGATGTTCAGCGCGGTCAAGTTCGGCGACGCCATGAACAAGGGCCTCACGCTGCGGATGAACCAGTGCCCGGTGAAGCGGCAGTGGCCGCGCCTGTTCGAGCACATCCGCAACGGCTACCTGAAGCCCAGCGACATCGTGACCCACCGGATCCCGCTGGAACACGTCGCCGAGGCGTACCACATCTTCTCCGCCAAGCTCGACGGCTGCATCAAGCCGCTGATCGTCCCCAACGCCGCCTGAGAAGACCGGGAGTCCGACCATGCCCTACACACCGGACAAGCCGAAACTCGCCGAGTCCAGCGACGAGCTGCGGGCGCGCATCCCGGGCTGGGGAGCCGACCTCGACCCCGCGGACCGGCCCTCCGTGCCGAAGGAGCAGTTCGACCCGAATCTCAGCGGCGCGCACTGGGAGTTCCCGGAGCGGCAGCCGGAGAAGTGGCCGCGGGAGCGGTCGATCGAGCACAGGTTCCTCACCCCGGTCTTCGGCACCTCGTGCCCGCCGAAGGGGCTCTCCGGCGTGATCCGCCGCTACTCCTACCGGCGGTTCAGCGAGGGGC
Organism: Micromonospora sp. NBS 11-29; assembly: GCF_002140155.1. Lineage (GTDB taxonomy): Bacteria > Actinomycetota > Actinomycetes > Mycobacteriales > Micromonosporaceae > Micromonospora. The sequence goes on along the minus strand of NZ_NAPR01000007.1, from coordinate 162,919 downwards.
GGGCCGCGCACTGGCTGCTCCTGCTCGCCGCCGACCGGGTCGACGCGGTGGAGAGCACGCTCGGGTCGTTCGTCACCCGCCGCCCCGACAACCCGTTGACCGAGACGGGCGTACGGAGCGAGCTGACCCGTCACGGGCTCTCCTCCCGCCTGCGGGGCAACCGGGTCGACCGGGTGCACCACCTGATCGACCCGGTTCTCGTCGCCGCCCCCTGGGTGCTGGCCGGCGGCGCCGCGTACCTGCTCCTGCGCCGGGCGCTCGGAGGTCGCCACCGATAGGGAAAACCAACGTTTGCGCAAACGTAGGTTTGCATTAGGGTGAGGGCATGTCCGAAGACCTCGACCTCACCTTCGCCGCCCTCGGCGACCCGGTCCGCCGTGCCCTGGTGGCCCGCCTCGCCCGCGGCGACGCCACGGTGGGCGAGTTGGCCGAGCCGTTCGACCTGACACCCCAGGCGATCTCCCACCACGTCGGTGTGCTGCGCCGCTGCGGTCTGGTCGAGCAGCGACGCGAGGGCACCCGGCGGCCCTGCCGGCTGCGGGTCGAGCAGCTCGCGCTGCTCGGCACCTGGATCGACGACCAGCGACGGGTGTGGAACGGTCGGCTCGACGCGCTCGAACAGCACCTCGCCGACCCGCGGGCGGATCGATGAGCACCGACGCCGAGCTGCACGGCGACGAGTTGATCGCCCGGCGTCGCCTGCCCGCGGGGCCCGACCGGGTGTGGTCCGCCTTCACCACCCCCGCGGGCGTCGCGGCGTTCTGGGGCGGCGCGCACGCCGACGTGCCGCCCGGATCCGTGACCGTCGACCTGCGGGTCGGCGGCGAGTTCGCGCTCGACACCCGCGCACCGGGCGGGGCGACCCGACGGCTGCGATTCGTCTACGTGACCATCGCCCCGTCCCGCGAACTCGTGTTCGACGAGCCGGTCACCGGCCTACGCACGACCGTCACCCTCCGGCCCGCCGACGACGGCGGCACCCTGCTCACCGTCCACCAGCGCCGGCTCCCACCGGAGCTCCGCACCCGCCGGGCCGCCGACGGGCTCGCCTCGATCCTCGACGCCCTCGCCGCCCACCTGCGGCAGTGTCAGCCAGCCACCGAAGGGAACAGCCGTGCCGCGCACGACCCAGCGTGACCTGATCGCCGAATACTTCGCCGGGTTCCGCACCGGCGACCACCCGCGCATCCTCGCCACCCTCACCGACGACGTCGAGTGGGTCATCCACGGCCACCGGACCACCCGGGGTCGGGCGGAGTTCGACGGCGAGATCGAGAATCCGGCGTTCACCGGCCACCCGGAGCTCGACGTCCAGCGGGTCCACGAGGACGGCCCGGTCGTCGTCGTGACCGGCGAGGGACGTGGGGTGAGCGTCGAGCACGGCCCGTTCCGCTTCGCCTTCAACGACCTGTTCTCGTTCCGGGGCGGGCTGATCGCCCGGGTGGACTCGTACGTCGTCCCGCTGCCCTGACACCGGCCCCCCACGTCACGGAGCAGGATTCACATAAATGGTTTTCGAGCCTTCGCGAAATTGATTCCCCGCGTCTTTCTCTCACGTTTTCCGATGCGGGAATGTCACAGTTCCGTCACCACGATTCCGACACTCGCCTAAGGGCCCCACCGGCGATATGGTGAGCGGGCCGGACGCCCGCAGTCCCGGCATGAGCAGGCGAAACGACGGCAACGACGTTTCCGCCGTTCTCACCATTTCATCACTGCGCGCTTCGGCTGCTTTCTGGCAGATGTTGGAAAGTGAAGGTGGAAGATGACGGGCTCGCACGCGTGGGACACGTTCGACCGGACCGCACCCGGCTGGGTCAAGGGATTCCACGGGGCCGTGTCCGGCCCGGCTGCCGTCGCGGGTTCCGCCGGCTCGCTCCGCGAGTTGGCGCTCTCGCCCCGGTCGATGGGATTCGGCCGGATCGCACAGCTCACCCAACTCCCGCCGGCCGCCGGCCGGGCGTGGCCGTCGAGCGCCGACGGCGCGGTGCGCGTCGGCGGCGGCACCGAGGCCGACGCCCGCCGGGACCGGCCGGGGTGGGACCCGGCACGACAGTCGCTGGCCGACTTCATCGACCGCCGGCTCACCGAGGCGACCGTGCTGTACCTGCCCAACCGGGGACGGGGGTACGCGTTCGCCAAGCGGGCCCTGGATCTGGTCGGCGCCGTGGTGCTGCTCGTCCTCGCCGCCCCGGTCATGCTGGTGATCGGGGCGCTGATCCGGCTCGACTCGCCGGGCCCGGCGATCTTCCGGCAGACCCGGGTCACCCGGGGCGGCACGACGTTCACGTTCTACAAGTTCCGCACCATGTACGCCGACGCCCCAGACCGATTCCCGGAGCTCTACCGGTACGACAGCGCCGACGGCATCGGCGACCACACCTTCTACAAACTGGCCGACGACCCTCGCAACACCCGGGTCGGGCGCTGGCTGCGCCGCACCACGCTCGACGAACTGCCCAACCTGTTCAACGTGCTCACCGGCGACCTGAGTCTCGTGGGTCCCCGGCCGGACCTGCCGGAGCTGATCCCGATGTACCGGCCGGAGGAGCTGACCTGCCTGTTCACCAAGGCGGGCCTCACCGGGCTGGCCCAGGTCGCCGGGCGCAGCCTGCTGACGGTCCGGGAGCGGCTGACCATCGACAGCCGCTACGTGGCCCAGCAGACGCTCCTGCTCGACCTGCGCATCCTCTGGCGGACGGTCATCATCGTGCTGACCGGCCGGGGAGCGTTCTGATGGGCGAGCCGGCCGGACACGCGCTCCGGCAGCGGACGTCGGAGCTGGACGTCGACGTGGTCATCTGCACGTACCGCAGCCGCCACCACATCGGCGCGTGCCTGGACAGCCTGCGCGACGGCGGGGCCACGGTCCGCTCGATCACCGTCGTGGACAACGACTCCGACGACGGCACCGCCGACCTCGCCGCCACTCACGACCTGGGGGTGACGACCGTCCGGATGGGACGCAACGCCGGGTTCGCCCGGGCGGTCAACCGGGGCATCGCCGCCGGCCGGGGCCGGTACGTCTTCGTCCTCAACCCGGACACGCTGGTCGCGCCGGCGGTGCTCCCCGAGCTGGTGCGGTTCGCCGACGCCCACCCCGACGCCGGGGTCGTCGCCCCCCGGCTGCGGTACGCCGACGGACGTGACCAGCTCACCGCGCGCGCGTTCCCGACCCCGGCGGCGGCGCTGTTCGGTCGGCGGTCGCCGCTGACCCGGCTCTGGCCCACGAACCCCTGGTCGACGCGGTTCCTCAGCGGCCGGGCGCACACCGGGCCGGAGCCCTTCGAGGTCGACTGGGTGTCCGGCGCGGCGATGCTGGTGCCCCGCGCCGTGATCGAGCGGGTCGGCGCGTTCGACGAGGGCTTCTTCCTGTTCTGGGAGGACGCCGACTGGTGCCGCCGGATCCGGGACGCGGGACACGCGGTGTGGTGCCTGCCCGCCGTGACCGTCACCCACCACGAGGGTGGTTCGCGGAACTCCGGCTGGAGTCGCGCCACGATCAGCTCGTTCCACCGCGGCGCGTACCGCTACTGGGCCAAGCACCACGCGCCGCGACCGTGGCAGCCGTCCCGGTGGCTGGCCGCCGCGCTGCTCGCCGCCCGCGCGGCGGTGCTGCTCGCGTGGGCGACCGCGCACCGACGACCGTCCGATGACCGAACGGGCCCGCCCGGCCTGGAGGGAACCCGACCGTGACCATGTTGCGCGCCGCCCGGCCGTACTGGCGAATCCCGGCGTTCGCCCTGCTCACCGCCGCTCTGGCGTTCGCCGGGTCGTTCCTCTTCCCGCCGACGTACGCCTCGACGACCCGGCTGCTGATCCACGGTGCCGACGTCCGTTTCCTCAGCGCGTCCGGGCAGGACACTGCGGTCCAGCGGAGCCTGATCGACTCCAAGACGCTCACCGAGACGTACGCGGGCATGGCGACCAGCCGCAGCGCCGCGATCGCGGTCGTCGACGAACTGCACCTCGACCGGCCCGACACCGGGCACGGGCCGGTGCACGCGCTGAAGTCCGTGGTGGCGTGGACGTACCGGTGCGGGCGGGCGTTCGTCACCCACGGGTACTGCGCGAAGGTGCCCCGCCGGGAGCGGGCGATCCAGCGGGTCCAGGAGGGGGTGTCGGCCGCGCAGCTCGGCATGACCTCCGGTGACGCGGCCGGCCGGCCCGGCGCGTTCATCCTGGAGCTGTCCGGCTCGGGCGAGACCGGCGAGCAGGCCCGGGACGTCACCGACGCGCTCGCCGACCACCTGGTCCGGATGAGCGGGCAGCACGCCGAGGCCGCCGCGGCGGCGTACGTGTCGGCGCTGGAGAAGCAGGTGGAGGCGGCGGGGGCGGACGTCCGGAGCCGGAGCGCCGCGGTCGAGCGGTTCGAGGACTCGCGGGGCATCTCGGCCGCCGACGAGCAGCAGGTGCTCGACATCCAGGCGTACAGCTCGCTGCGCGGCGACCTGCGCGGCGCGGAGGCCGAACTGGCCGACAGCCGGGCCCAGCTCGCGTCGATCGACGCGGTGCTGGGGGCCACCGACGCCGACGCCACCAGCAAGCAGCGGATCAGCACCGGCCGGTCGGACACGACCGTGCAGACCACCGAGGGCAACCCGGTCTTCAGCGCGTTGCAGTCCCAGCGCAACACCCTCGTCTCGCGGATCGCGGGACTGCGGGCCCGGGTGAGCCGGCTCAATCAGCAGATCCGGGACACGTCACCGACCACCCTCAACGCCGACCAGTCGGAGCTGGCCGGGCTGCTCAAGGACCTCGACCTGGCCCGGGAACAGCAGGCGCAGCTCACCGGCCAGGTGCAGCAGGCCCGTACCCAGCTCGCCACCGACGCGTCCGAACTCACCCGCCTCGACACGGCCGGTGTGCCCAGTTATCCGGTGGCGCCCAAGCGGTACCTGTACCTGGCGCTCGGGTTGCTGCTGGGCGGGCTGGCCGGGGCGGGCCTGACCTGGTCGGCGGCGCGCCGGGAGCCGGCGGGCGAGCCCGACGAGCCGCCGCCGGCCGACGAGGAGACCCGCTGGGTGCCGTGGGAGGAGACGCCGGACGAACGCGTCGACGACACCCTGCCCGACATCCCGGGCCCGTCCCGGGTCCGCGAGCCGGCACCGGCCCAGGCCGGCGGCGCCGACGAGCGAGCCGGCCGGCACGTCGACGCGGGAGGTGCCGGATGACCACCACGGCGGCCGGCCACCGCACCGACTCCTCGTCGGTGCGCAGGGTGGTGGCGGGCACGGCCGGGCAGCTCGCCGCACGGGTGGTGCACCTGGCGTTGAACGTGGTCTCCACGCTGGCGATCGTGCGCTACCTCGCGCCGAGCGCGTACGGCAGCTACGTGCTCGTGCTGACTGTCACCGGCATGGTCAGCCTGGTCTCGGACTTCGGACTCCCCAAGATCGCGGTACGGGAGATCGCCGGCTCCGGCACCCACGAGGGCGAGCTGGTCGGCACCATCATCGGGCTGCGGACGGCGCTCGCGCTGGCCGGGATCGCCCTCATCCAGGTGGTGCTGCTGCTCCTGGGTCAGCCGACCCGGGTGCTGGTGGCGGCCGGCGTCGCCTCGACGCTGCTGCTGTCGGAGGCGGTGTTCGCCGCCGTGGCGGTGTGCTTCCAGGTGCGGCTGCTGCCGCAGGTGGAGGCGTTCCTGCGCACCGGCGCCGAGGCGCTGGAGACCGCGGCGATCCTGCTCCTGATCTCCGCGCACGCGGGTCTGGCCTGGCTGTTCGTGCCACCGGCGGTGGGCTCGGTGCTCGGCGCGCTGGTCGCGTACGCGCTCATCCGGCGCCGGTTCGGCACCCGGCCGGTGTTCACCGGCCGGCACGTACGGATGCTGGTGCGGGAGTCGTTGCCGGTCGCGCCCGCGCTGGTGCTGAGCGTGCTGTACCGCAAGCTCGACGGGCTCAGCCTGGCCGCGCTGCGGCCGTCACGGGAGGTGGGCCTGTACGGCTCGGTGGCGCAGCCGGTCGAGTACTGGTTCCTCACCACGGCGCTCTTCATCAACGTGGCCTTCCCGCTGCTGTCGCGGGCCTACGGGCGCGCGGACCACGTCCGGTTCCGGGAGCTGTACCGCCGGGGCGCGGAGATCCTGGTGATCGTCACGCTGGTCGTGCCGGTGGCGCTGCCGTTCGTCGCGCAGCCGCTGATCCGGGTCGTCTACGGCGACCGGTACACCGGGGCGGCTCCGGCGCTGCTGCTGCTGTCGGTCGCCATGGTGCTCAGCGTCGTCGCGGTCTGGCAGGCCATGGTGTTGCTGGTGAGCGGGCACCAGCGGGTGACCCTGCGGTACAACCTGGCGGCCGTGCTGGTCACGGTGGTGCTGTGCGTGGCGTTGGTCGGCCGGTTCGGGCTGGCCGGCGCCGGCGCGGCCGCGGTGGGCACGGCCGCCTTCGTGGTGGCCGCCTCGACGGTCGCGGTACGCCGGCACAGCGACGTCCGTCTGGATGCGGGCCGGCTGACCCGGGTCGCCGCCGCCGGGGCGGCCTCGGTCGCGGTCACCGGCGCGCTGGCCTGGGCGGACCATCACGGCCTGCTGGCCGCGCCCTGGCCGCTGCTGCTCGCGACCGCCCTGGTCGCGTACGTGCTGGCACTGCTGGGCGTACGGGCCCACCACGGCTTCCGGACGGTGTTCGCGTGAGCGCGGCCCGGGACGACACGGTGAGCGTGTCGCTGATCCTGCCCACGTACAACCGCTGCGACGTGGTCGAGACCACGCTGCGGCACTTCCTGGCCCAGGACTACCCGGCGCACCGCATCGAGGTGCTGGTCGCGGACAACTCCGACGACGGCACCCCGGAGATGGTCCGCCGGATCGGCGCGGACGCCCCGTTCCCGGTGCGGCTGGTCGCCACCGACGAGCGGCTGCCGGCGGTGAAACGGAACCTGGCCCTGCGGCAGGCGACCGGCGACCTGGTCGTGTGGATGAACGACGACGTGTGGGTGCGGCCCGACTTCGTCCGGCAGCACGTCCGGGCGCACCTGCGCCACGACCGACCGGTGGCCGTGCTGGGTCACGTCGAGCAGTCCCCGAGGATGCCGCGCCGGCCGTTCACCGACTGGTACCGGCCGTTCGCCTACCACGAGATCGCCGACCGGGCCGGGNCATGCTCGACCGCAACCTGGTCTTCCACGAGGACTGGGCCAACATCGGCCACGAGGACGTCGAACTCGGCTACCGCTGGACGCGCGCCGGATACGCGGTGGTCTACGAACCGGCCGCCTGGGGCGAGCACTACCACCCGCACGACCTGGACAGCGCGTGCCGCCTCCAGGCCAGCATCGGGCGCGGGCTGCGCGACCTGGAGGTCCTCGTGCCGGAGCCGGACCTGCTGGAGCGGTACGGCGTGTGCTCGCCCCGGGCGTCGCTGCGCGGGCGGGTGCGGATGACCGTGCGCAACACGCTGTTCAACCGGGTCACCGTGCCGCCGTTGCAGCGGTCGCTGTCCGGGCTGCGCCGCCGCCACGCGCTGGCCGAGTGGATGTACTGGAAGGTCCTGCTGTTCCACACCGAGCAGGGATACCGGACGGCGCCGCGGCGGCGACCACGGCCGGTGGTGACCGTCGCGGAGACGACGCCCGGAGCGCCGGGGGTGGCCGGGTGAACGCGCCCCCACCGGTTGCCGCGCCCGCGACCGTGCTGGCCGCGAGCCTGGGCGCGATCGTGCTGGCCCCCCTGGGTTCCACGGCGCTGTACGCGCTGGCGGGCCTGCTCGTGCTCGGGGCCACCGTCTTCGTCCTGCGTCGTGATCTGGCACCCGTCCTGGTGGACGCGCTGGGCCGGGCCCGGCCCCTCGGTGACCGGTTGCCGGCCCCCCGCCCCGCCGGCGTGGGCGTGCTCCTGGCCGCCTGCGTCGGGCTGGCGGTGCTCGGCGCGGCGGCCGGGCCGAAGGGCCTGTACGCGTTCGTCGCCGTCTGCCTGCTGGGCCTCGTGGCCTGGTTGGGCTGGCCGCTGCTGCACGACCTGCTGACCGCGCCGCCGACCGACGTGCCGGCCCGCCGCGTCCGGCCCGGCGGCGCGGACCCCGGCGCGGTGAGCCGCGTCGTCCCGACCGGGAGGCGGCCCGACCGGTCGGCGTCCCGGCTCGCGCTGGTCGTCGCCGGCGCGGTCCTGCTCGCGCTGGTGACCGCCACGCTGGGCAGGAAGGGCCTGCTCGCGCTGGTCGGCGGCCTGGTCGTGGTGAGCCTGCTCGGCTACGCCCGGGACCGGTCGGTCCTCTTCGGCTTCCTCACCGTCTGCTCGCTCACCGTGCTGATCTCCAAGTCGTTCGGCCCGCAGGACCACGCGCAGTCCGGCGGCGCGGTGGCGATCTACGTGACCTCGCTCGACGTGCTGGTGCTGCTGCTGTACGGGCTCTGGGCGTGGGAGGGCACCCTCGTCGCCGATCTGCGCGCCGGCCTGCGGGAACGGCTGGTGTGGCTGCCGCTGCCGGCCGCCCTGCTGCTGCTGCCGAGCCTGCTCGTGGCGCCGAGCGTGGGGCACGCGGTCGCGGAGCTGGTCCGGATGGCGTGGATGTACCTGCTCTACGTGTACGTGTCCGTGCGGGTGCGCACCCGCCGCCACGTCTGGGCCGTCCTCGGTGGGCTCGCCGTGGTGGCGGTGGTCGAGCTGGTCGTGGTCCTGTTGCAGTGGAAGACCGGCGGGGTGCTCGGGCTGTCGTTCCTCGGCGTCCCGACCAGTCTCGGCGAGCGGGTGACCGACAGCGGCGCGATCGGCCGGCCGTTCGGCACGATCATCCACCCGGTCTTCATGGGCGCGGTGCTGGGGACGCTGGCGTTGGTGGCGTTCGCCCTGGCCATCGAGCTGCCGCGCTCGCTGGCCCGGATCGCCGCCGGCGCGCTCGTCGGGTGCTGCCTGCTGCCGCTCTACCTCGCGCACACCCGGGCGGCGCTGGTGGCCGTCGTGGCGGTGATGCTCGGCGTGCTGGTCGCCGGCCTGGTCCGCCGCCGGCTCGGCTGGCCGGCCGTACGCCGGATGGCCCTGCTCGCGGTGCTGGCGCTCGCCGTGTTCCTCCCCGACCTGGCGGCGAAGTACGCGGAGAACTTCGGCACCTCGCACTTCTGGACGGAGGTCACGTCCCGGATGGAACTGAACGGGATCGCCTACGCGATGATCCACGACCACTGGCTGGTCGGCGTGGGCTTGAACAACTTCGAGACCGTCATGCCGCGGTACGAGCCGCACGACGTGATCTTCGCCGGCAACCCGGTGCACAACCTGTACCTGCTGTACCTGGCCGAGGCCGGGCTGCCGGGGCTGCTGGCTCTCGGCCTCGTCGGGGTGGGCCTGCTGGTGGCCGCCGTGCGGCTGGCCCGGCGGGGCGATCGGCTCTACGCGGGGATCGGCGTCGGCGTGGCCGGGGCGATGACCTTCCTCATGATCGAGGAGTTGCTCGGCTTCTCGCTGCGGCAGGACGTGCCGCTGGCGACGTACTGGCTGCTGGCCGGGCNGCTGGCGCCCCCGACCACCGTGGACCGCCGCCCGCCGCGCCGGGACGGGCAGCCGGGACGGAACGGGCAGCCGGGCCGGGACGGGCGGCGGGGGCGGCCGATGCGGCCCGGTCGGCGGCGGGTGGTCGCCGCGGCGGTGATGGCCGGGGCGGTGGCGCTGCTGGCCGGCGGCGCCCAACCGACGGCCACCGCGGCACGGACCACCACCGGCCCGACGGCCGCGGCGTCTCCGGCCCGCGTGGTCCTCACCGCGAAGGTGCGGGCCACCGGCGAGCGGGCCATCTTCACGCTGCGCGGCGACGGCGGCGGACTCACCCGGGTCACCCCGGTCGACGGCCGGTCCTACGACTGGTCCCGATGGGCGTTCGGCGGCAGCAAGATCGTCTACACCGCGCGACCGGGTGCGGACGGCAGCTTCCAGGCGATCGAGCTGATGAACCCGGACGGCACGGGTCGCCAGGTCGTCCAGGGCTTCGACCACACCGTGGGCCAGCCGTCGGTGGACCCGACCGGCACCTTCATGATCTTCTCGGCGACGGTGCCGTGGTTCGCGCGCTACGCCACCTTCCGGATGGACCTGCGCACCGGGCTGAGCCGGAACCTCAGCGCGGTCACCATGCCCCGGGGCTCCGCGGACACCGATCCCGCGCTGATGCCCGACGGCCGGCGGATCGTGCTCATCGCGGCCGAGCCGGACCGCGCCCCGGTCACCACGATCACCGTCAACGGCACCGACCGGACGGAGATCAGCCGGAACAACGGCTTCAACTCCGACCCCGACGCCTCCCCGGACGGCCGGTTCGTCGCAGCCGCGACCTATCTGGGACCGGGCACGCCCGGCGACGGCGAGGGACAGGTCAAGACCGAGAACTTCCGAATCCTGGTGATCAACGTGGCGACCGGCGCGCAGCGGGCCCTGACCCAGGGGCTGAACTGCGCGCGGCGTCCACTCACGTCCCCGTGCACGGTGCCGCAGATGTCCGGCTACGTCCCCCGGTACACGCCGGACGGCCGGGAGATCTCCTTCACCGGCGCGCTGGACCGGGGCACCACCTGCATCTGCGCGCTCGGCGTGGACGGGAACCGGCCACGGGTGTTCTTCACCTCGCGGGACCTGGCCATCGCGTTCTTCGACTGGCGTCAGGTCGCCGCCTCCCCCCCGAGCGCCGACGTTATCGGCAGCCACCGGCCCACCAGTCGGGTGCTGCTCACGGCCGCGCCGGTCAAGGGCCGGACCCAGTTGGTCGACGCGTCGCCGGACCTGATGCACCGCACGGTCCTGCCGCTGCCCGACGACCTGCGCCCGATCCAGGCCCGGTGGCGGCCGGACCGCCGGGAGATCGCCTTCGTCGCCGAGGTACCGGTGCCACGCCGGCCGGCCACGCCCCATCCGGCGCCGCCGCCCGGCGCGACCCGCCGGGAGCATGTGACGCTCGACGACACCGGCGCGATGTCGCTGGCGATGCGGCAGCACCGGAGCCCGGACCGACGCCGGCCGACCACGACCCACCAGGTCTTCCTCCGGCACGAGGACGGTTCGGTGCGCCGGCTGACCGACCCCTGGACCGAGGACTGGCGCGACGGCGTACGGGCCGGCGACGTCCGCAGCAACACCGACCCGCACTACACCCCGGACGGCCGGGCGGTGCTGGTCACCAACCGGTCCAGCCTGACCGGGGAGTCCTTTCTGCTCCGGATCGACCTGGCCACCGGCGCCGTGCTCAACCTCACCAACGCCACCAGCGGGGCGGTGCCGGTGGACGACGCCGGCGGGGCGGTGTCGCCGGACGGAAACGCGGTGGCGTTCTCCTGGTCCCAGGGCGGCGACCGGGACATCCACCTGATGGACGCGGCCACCGGCGCGACCGTGCGCCCGGTCACCTCGGACGGCGCGGCCGACTCCCCGGCCTGGCTGCCGGACGGGTCGGCGGTGGTGCACCTGCGCCGCAGCGACGGCGGCGACGTGGTGGTCCGCTCCCCCGTGCCCGGCGGCGGCGACCGGGCCGGGCCGACGATCCTCGGCGGCCGGGGCACGGGGCCGGCGACGCCGGTGGCCGACCCGGCCGGCGCGCGGGTGCTCTTCGTCGGCACCGACGGGGCCAACCGCAGCGTGTACCAGGTCGACCCGCTCGGCGCGACGGCACCGAGCCCGCTGCAACCGGACACCTTCACCAACGTGTTCTTCATCGATTGGCGGTAGGGCATGACCGAACTCGTCACGATCGTGGTCAACTGGAACACCGTCGGCCTCCTCGACGACTGCCTGCGCAGCGTCGTACGGGACACCCCGCCGGGCTGGGTCAACCGCATCGTCGTGGTGGACAACGCCTCACACGACGGATCGGTCGACCACCTGCGCCGCCACTGGCCCGAGGTCCAGGTGGTCGCCAACGAGCGCAACGTCGGCTTCTGCGCCGCCAACAACCAGGCGCTGCGCGCCAGCACCGCGCCGTACGCGCTGCTGCTCAACACCGACGCCCGGCTGCATCCCGGCGCGATCGGCACGATGCTGGGGTATTTCGAGCGCGACCCCCGGGCGGCGATCGTGGGCCCCCGGCTGGTCTACGGCGACGGCTCGTTCCAGCGCTGGACCGCCGGGCAGCCGTTCACGCCCCGGACGCTGGCCAACTACCTGCTCGGCATCGAACGGCTGCTGCCCGGCCGGCCCGGCGCGGCCGGCATCTTCCTCGGCCGGGACACCGCCGTCGCGTTTCAGCCGGGATGGGTCAGCAGCGCGGTGATGCTGGTACGCCGGCAGGCCGTCGAGGAGGTGGGACTCTTCGACGAGCGGCTGTTCGTCTACATGGACGACGTCGACCTGTGCGAGCGGGTCCGGCACGCGAGCTGGCACGTCTGGTACGCCCCGGACTGCACCGCCACCCACTTCATGGGCGCCTCCTCCCAGCGCGCCCCGCACGGGGCCTCGCCGGAGGCGTTGCGGGCGCTCAACCGCTGGTACGTCCGCCGCCACGGGTCCCGGGCCGGGCGGCTGCTGCGGGCGCTGGAGGTCGCCGGGTTCGCCGGCCGGGCCGCCGCCTACGCCGGCCTGTCGGTGCTGCGGCCCACCACCACGGCCCGGGCACGGATGCGCGCCCACGCCACCCACGTCCGCCTCGCCCTGGAGCCGATCCGTGTCTGAGACCCTGCCCGCGCGCACCCACACCCACGCACCCGGCCTGACGACCGGGGACCGCCACGACCACGAGGCCGAGGTCTACGACGCCATGGCCGCCGAGATCCTGCGGACCTGGGGCGACGACGACTACCGCGTCGACCCGGCGCGGATCCCGTTCGTCAACCGGGAGCACGTCGATTACCTGAGCGCGGCGGTCGACCAGATCCGCCCGCTGGCCGGCCGGCGGATCCTGGAGGTGGGCGCCGGCGGCGGCTCGCTGGCGGTCTGGCTGGCGATGCAGGGCGCCGAGGTCGTCGGCATCGACGTGTCCGCCCGCATCCTCGACGTGGCCCGGGAGCGGGCCCGGGTCAACCACGTCGCCGCGTCGACCACGTTCGTGCACTCGCCGGTGGAGACGTTCGACCCGGCGGCGGCCGGCCTGGCCCACACCACCTACGACGCGATCATCGGCAACAACGTGGTGCACCACTTCGACCGCGAGGCCGCCATGGCCAACCTGAGCCGGCTGCTCGGGCCGGGCGCGGTCGCGGTGTTCTGCGAACCGGTGCTGTTCGTGCCGGAGTGGATGCGCGCGGCCCGCAACTCGCGGCCGGTCACCCGCTGGTTCCCGCCGCACACGCACACCCCGGACGAACGGTCGCTGGGCCGGGAGGACTTCGCGATCATGCGGCGCTGGTTCCGGCACGTGCAGTGGCAGCCGTTCCAGGTGTTCGCGCGGTTGCAGAACTTCGTGGAACTGTCCGACCCCGTCTGGCACGCGTTGGAGTCCATCGACCGCCGGCTCCTGCGCGCGGTCCCGTCGTCCCGTTGGGTCTGCCGCATCGCCGTGGTGACCCTGGGCCTACCCCGGAGGGGTGTGCAGTGAAGATCCTCGCCACCGGTACCGCTGGGATGTTGGGCAGCGCCCTCGTCCCCGCGCTGGTCCGGGCCGGCCACGACGTGGTCGCCACCGACATCGACCTCTCCGACACCCATCCCTGGCCGGGGGTGGGGCCCCGGTTGCGGTGGCTGGACGTCCGCGACCGGTCGGCGGTGCGCAACGCGGTGCGGCAGTGCGAACCCGACCTGGTGCTGCACCTGGCCGCCGAGACGTCGCTGGAGGACAGCGACGCCGACCCGGACCACGCGTACCTGACCAACACCATCGCCACGAAGTACGTCGCCCTGGAGGCCCGGCGGGCCGGCGTGCCCATGACGTACGTCAGCACCGCCGGGGTGTTCGACGGGACGAAGACGACGCCGTACACGGAGTTCGACACCCCGAACCCGCTCAACACCTACGGCGCGAGCAAGTACGAGGGCGAGCTGATGGTCCGCCAGTTCGTCGACGAGCACTACATCGTGCGGGCCGGCTGGATGGTCGGCGGCGGCCGGCGCAAGGACCACAAGTTCGTCTCCCGGATCGTGAACCAGCTCCGCGACGGCGCCACCACCATCCACGCGGTCACCGACAAGCTCGGCACCCCGACGTACGCGCCGGACTTCGCGCGCTGCCTGCTCCACCTCGTCGAGTCGAACGTGTTCGGGCTCTACCACATGGTCTGCGGCGGCGAGGGCAGCCGGTACGACGTGGCGGCCTGGGTGCTGGAGGTGCTGGGCCGCACGGACGTCGACCTGGTCGCCGTGGACTCGGACCACTTCGCCGCCGAGTTCCCCTCGGTGCGGCCCCGGTCCGAGATCATGCGCAACCAGGCGCTCGACCTCCAGGACATGAACACCATGCGGCCCTGGCGGGAGGCGCTGCGGGAGTACCTGATCCAGGAGTTCGGAGACCTGGTCACCGCGCCGGCGAGCCGCCTGGCGCATCCGTTGTCGACGGTCGAGACCACCGGAGGACGGTCATGAGCCAACCGCGCACACCCGATCCCCACCACCAGGTCGGATCCATGTCGGACGGACGCAGCGTCGCCGTGGTCGTGCCGATGCCCAGCGACCCGCCGTGGGAGTTGTTCGACGAGATCCCGGCGGACGTCCCGATCATCGTCAGCGACGACAGCGGTGGACGGCTCTCCGCACCGCCGCGACCGAACGTCTTCGTGTTCGACGACGACGCCCAGCGCGCGTACGCCGGCAAGCACTACCCGGCCATGCCGCACCGGAGCGCGGCCAGCCGCAACGTCGGCCACTACATCGCCTACCGGGAGGGTTTCGACGTCGTCGTCGCGCTCGACTTCGACTGCCGGACCCGGCCGGGCTGGCTGGCCGCGCACCTGGCGGCGCTGACCAAGGTCGTCCAGGCGCCGGCCCTGGCCCCGGTCACCGCCGGCGGCTGGGTTAACTCCGTCGACCAGACGTTCGCCGACGGCCGGACCGTCTACGCCCGCGGCTACCCGTACGAGCTGCGGACGGCGGACCTCGCGGCGGTCCGGCCGGAGCGGGCCACCGGCGAGGTCAAGGTCAACATGGGGGTCTGGGACGGCGTGCTCGACCTCAACGGCGTCGACAAGCTCTGCGGCGGCGAGCCGGGTGACCCGGGCGTCGCCGCCGGCCCGAACCGGGTGGCGCTGGGCAACCTCCCGGTGTGCGGGATGAACACCGCGTTCAGCGCCGAGCTGACCCCGGCCTACTACTTCCTGCCCGACGTCTGGGTCGACGGCTGGCAGCTCAGCCGCCACGACGACATCTGGGGCGGCTACGTCCTGAAGAAGCTGATGGACCTGCGGGGCGACCTGCTGGCCTTCGGCGCGCCGGTGGTCGAGCACACCAAGCAGACCCGGCTGGAACGGGTGGTCGTGCTCGAACAGTGGATGCACCTGATGTCGGTGCCGTTCTACGACCTGGTGGACGAGGCGGTCGCCGAGGTCACCCCCGGCCCGTACCCGGCCATGTACGCCCACTTCGTCGAGGAGTACCAGCGTCGGATCCCGCGCAGCCCGGCCCCGGTGCACTACCGCCGGGTCTTCACCGAACTGGGTGACTGGATGGCGCGGTGGGCCGACGCGTGCCGGTGAACGGCGACCGCCGGCCGCCCACCGTGGCCGTGGTCGGCGCCGGCACGCTCGGCGTGAGCGTGGCGCACGCCTGCCTGGTGGCCGGCTCGCCGGTGACCCTGCTGGTGCGCGGCGGGCCGGAGGTGGCGGCCGAGAAGGCCCGGTGGGTCGGCCGCTCGCTGGCGCGGGACGTCGGGCGGCGCGTGCTCGCCGCCGCCGACGCCCGGGCCGCCGCGACGCGGTTGCGGGTGACCGCCGACCCGGGCGACCTGTCCGGCGTGGACGTGGCGCTGGAGTGCGTCGCCGAGGACGTGGCCGCGAAACGGTCGGTGATCGCGATGGTCGAGTCGGTGGTGGACCGCCGGTGCCTGATCGCGAGCACCACGTCGAGCATCCCGGCCGGGACGCTCGCGGTGGGCGCGCGGCACCCGGCCCGCGTCCTGGTGACGCACTACATCTGGCCGGCGCACCGGATGCCCCTGGTCGAGGTGGCCTGGCACGCCCGCGCCGACGCCGACGCCCGGGACCGGTTGGCCTGGCTGTGCGCGAGCCAGCGCAAGAGCTGGGTGCGTACCGCCGACCGGCCGGGGTTCCTGATCACCCGCGCGCTGCTGGCGTACTGGGACGCGGCGATCCGGCTGGTCGACGCGGGGGTGGCCCCGGACGTGGTGGACGGCGAGCTGGAGGCGTTCGGCTGGCCGATCGGGCCGCTGCGGATCATCGACGCGGCGGGGATGGGGTCGGCCGCCCGGGTCCACGGGTGGCTGTCCCCGCAGCTCGGGCGCGACCACCCCGGTCTCGCCCGACTGTCGGAGCTGGTCGACGCCGGCCGGACCGGCTTCTACCGCCGCGACGGCGGCGTGCGGCGGCCCGACGAGGCGACCGTGGAGCTGCTGCGTGCGCGCGATCGACGGGACACGGGACCGGACGGGCCGCCCGTGCTCCCGTACGTGATGGACGCGCTCGCCGACGCGGTGGCCGACGCGGTCGCCGACGGCGTGCTGCCGTCCTGGGAGGAAGCGGCCGGCGTGTTCGACGCGGCCTTCGGATACGCCGGCCCCGCCGGGGGTGTGCGTCGGTGGCCGGCGCTTCGGCCCTCGGATCGCCGGCCGGTGCTGAGTCGACGGGAGCAGTCATGTCGGTGGTGATCACCGGAACCGGAAGTCACCTGCCGCCGCGGGTGGTGACGAACGACGCGATCGAACGCGCGAGTCACGACTTCGTCCCCGGCGACCGTTACCCCACCCTGCACGAATGGGTCATGGACCGGGCCGGGGTGATGTCCCGGCACCGGATGGACCCCGGCGGGAACACGTCGGACATGGCCGTGCGCGCGGCCCGCGCCGCGCTCGACGACGCGCGGCTCGACGCGACGGACGTCGATCTCGTCGTGCTCGCCACGTTCACCTCCGACGATCGGCTCCCGTCCACGGTCAGCGTGGTCCAGCGGGCGCTCGGCGGGTCCGCGAAGTGCCTGCAACTGGAGTCCGCGTGCTCCGGTTTCGTGGACGCCCTGCTGGTCGCCACGTCGGCGATGGCGACGGGCGGCTTCCGGACCGCGCTCGTGATCAACGTCGAGGCCATGTCGTCGATCGTCGACCCGGAGCGGTTCATGCTCCAGACCGTCTTCGGCGACGGGGCCGCCGCGGTCGTGCTGCGGGACGTGCCCGCCGCCGGCTTCGCCATCGAGGCCCTCCGCACCCACACCGACGCCACCCACTGCGACTGGACCCGGGCGCCCGGCCGCGCCGGCGGGTACCTGTGGATCGACCACCGGGCGATCTACCGGTTCGCGGTGGAGAAGATGGTCGAGGCCACACTGGAGGTGCTCGCCGTCAACGACCTCACCGTCGACGACGTCACCTGGCTCATCCCCCATCAGACCGGCGCGAACATCATCGCGGAGGTCGGCACACAGCTCAAGATCGCACCCGAGCAGATCATCACCTGCCTGGACCACACCGGCAACATCTCCGGCGCCTCGGTCCCGGTGGCGCTCGACGAGGCGCGACGCCGGGGCCGGTTCCGCGACGGTGACCGCGTCGTGATGCCGGTCGTCGGCGGCGGGATGGCCTGGGGCGCGGTCAGCGCGGTCTGGCGCGGGCCGACGGCACACCGGGCGGCGGCCTGACATGTACGACCGCTTCTACCAGGACATCGAGGTCGGCCAGAGCGGGACCTACGGCGGCGTGCTCGTCACCGAGGAACTGGTCGACCGGTTCGCCGACCTCACCGGCGACCACCACCCGCTGCACGTCGACCCCGGGTTCGCCGCGCGGTCCCGGTACGGCCGCCGGATCGCGCACGGCATGCTCGTGCTGTCGTTGAGCGCGGGCATGTTCCCGATGGACCCCGCGTCCGTGGTGGCGTTCTACGGCATGGACGGGGTCCGGTTCGTCCGGCCGACGTTCCTCGGTGACACGCTGCGGGTGCGGCTGACCGTCACGGGTAAGACCGACAAGCCGGTGGGCGGGGTGGTGCGGACCGCGCTGGAGATGCTCAACCAGCACGACGAGGTGGTCGCCGTGGCGGTCATGCGTATCCTCGTGGCCGCCCGGCCGGCCGGAGACGGGGCGGAGTCCGCTGTCAGGCCCCGCGCCGACCGGCCGTACACCTGGTTGCCGGTCCGGGCCTACAACGCGGCCGCCACGCGGATACCCCGGCTGGCGCGGTCGATCGGCAGCGTGGACGAGCTGCACGCGGCGGCCGTCGTCGCGGCGCGGCGGGCCGACCCGGGCCCGGCGGCCCCGGAGCCCGGCGACTTCGGCGACCCGGCGTACCTGCCCGGCCTGCGGGCTCTTGTGGCGGCGCTGCGTACCGAGGCGCGGCTGTCGCCGGCCGGTCGGGTGTTCGCCCGCGGCGCGATCGTGGCCGCCCTGGTGAACCGGCTGCTCATCCAGCGCTCGCTGACCGCCGAACCGGAGATCACCCGGCGGCCGGTGGGTCCGGCCGTGGTGGTGCTCGGGCTACCGCGCAGCGGCACCACGCTGCTGCAACACCTGCTGTCGCTGGACCCGGCCAACCGCTCCCTGCGGCAGTGGGAGGCCGCCCGCCCCGCTCCCCCGCCGCCGGCCGGCGCGGAGGCATCCGACCCCCGGGTACGGGCCGCGGAACGCTCCACCCGCCTGCTGGACCGGATCGCGCCGGCCGCCCGGACGCTGCACCCGACCGGGCCACGACTGCCCTGCGAGTGCGTCACGCTGTTCGCCAACAGCTTCGCCAGTCTGGAGTTCGGCACCATCTACCAGATCCCCGGGTACACCTCGTGGTGTCTGTCGACGGACATGCGGCCGCACTACGCCTACTACCGCACCCAGCTCCAACTGCTGGGCTGGCACGACCGGCGGGAACGCTGGGCGTTGAAGTCGCCGGCGCACCTGTTCTGGCTCGACGAACTGGTCCGGGCGCTGCCGGACGCCACGGTCGTGCAGTTGCACCGCGACCCGACCGAGGTGCTGGGCTCGTTCTGCAGCCTGGCCGCCGTGCTGGCGGCGACCAACGCGACCGAGGTGGACCGCCGGGAGCTGGGGCGGTTCTGGCTCCGGACCTGGGTCGACGGCGTGCGCCGGGCGCGGGCGGCGCGGGCGGCGCTGCCCGGCACCGCCGTGCACGACGTCCGCTACCTGGATCTGACATCCGACCCGGTGGGCTGTGTCGCGGGCCTGTACGAGGCCGCCGGCCTGCCGTTCACTGGAACGTACGAGACCGCCCTGCGCCGGTACGCGGAACGCACCCGCCGGGCCGGCGTGCCCGGTCACCGGTACACGCTGGAGTCGTTCGGGTTGCCGCCGGCGCAGGTGCGCGCGGCGTTCGAGGAGGCGGGCCATGTCGCCTGGCGGTGACGGACCGGGCCTGAACGTGGCCATCGACGGTTCCTTCCTCGGCGCGGGACGCGGCGGGGACGAGACGTTCCTGCGCGGCCTGCTGGCCGGACTGGCCGGGCGGGCCGGCCCCGACGACGCGTTCACCGTGCTCGCCCCGCACGGCGCGTGCCTGCCCGAACTGGCGGGCAATCCGGGCTTCGCGGCGGTGCCCGTGCCGGCCCGCCCCGGGCCGTGGCACTTCGCGACCCTGCCGGGACGCCTGCGCCGGCTGCGGCCGGACCTGGCGCTCACCGTCACCCACGCGCCGCTGTGGGGGGCCACCCCGACCGCCGTCACGGTCGGCGACCTGTCCTTCGTGCACCGTCCCCGGGACTACCCGGCCCGGACGGCGGCCCGGCTGCGTGCGCTGGTGCCCCGGCACGTACGCCGGGCGGCCGTGGTGCTGGTGCCCAGCGAGTTCACCCGCGACGACGTCGTGTCCACGTACCGGGTGCCGCCGGAGGTCGTCCGGGTGGTGCCCAACCGGGTGGCGCCGCCGCTCGCGCTCGACGCCGACGCGGTGGCGACGGCGGACGCCTGGCTCGCCGCACGGCGGGTGGTCCCGCCGTATCTGCTCTATCTGGGCAACCTCCACCCGCGCAAGAACGTGCCGCTGCTCATCCGCGCGTTCCGGCAGGTGCAGCGGGACACGCCGGCCCTGTCCCGGCACCGGTTGGTGATCGCCGGTGGCCGGTGGTGGCGCGGTGACCAGGAACGGGTGGCCGCCGCCGGCAGCGACCGGGTGGTGTTCCTCGGGCGGGTCGACGACGCGGTCCGGGCCCGGCTGCTCGGCGGCGCCGACGCGCTGGCGTACGTCTCGTTGTTCGAGGGGTTCGGCCTGCCGCCGCTGGAGGCGATGGCCCACGGCACCCCGGTGCTGGCCTCGGCCACCACGTCGCTGCCGGAGGTCTGCGGCGACGCCGCCCTGCTGGTCGACCCGGCCGACGGCGCGGCGGTGGCCGGTGGGATCGCCCGTGTCCTCACCGACGGGTCGCTGCGGGCGCGGCTGCGGCGCGACGGGCCGGTGCGGGCGGCCCGTTACCACGCCGACCGGGTCGGTGACGCGGCGCTGGCGGCGTTCCGCTTCGGGGTGCGGCAGCCCGCTGCCACCCGGGAAAGGACGGTGTGACGTGGGCAGCGACGGATACGGGCGGGGCGGCCCGCCGTTGATCCGGACGGTCGTCGCGGACCTGGCCGCGGTCGCCCGGCTCAAGGGCGGCCGCCGGTTGAGCCTCACCTCGGCGATCGACGTGCTCGCGCTGCCGGGCACCTGGGCGGTGATCCTGTTCCGGGTGGCCGCCGCCTGCCACCGGACCGGCCTGCGGCCGTTCTCGCGGATGCTCTACTTCCTCAACGTCGTCATGTTCGGCGCCGACCTGGCCCCGGGCGCGCGGGTGGGGCCGGGCCTGTGCCTGCCGCACCCGGTCGGCACCGGTTGGGGCAGCGGGCTGACCGTCGGCGAAGGGGTGATCATGACCGGGGCGGTGCGGTTCGGCACCGCCGCCGCCCAGGACGAGAGCCGGATGGGCCAGCCGACGGTGGGTGACCATGTGGTCCTGCTGGACGGGGCGAAGGCGATGGGACCGGTCGTCATCGGCGACCGCGCCGTCGTCGCCGCGAACGCACTGGTGCTGCACGACGTGCCGCCCGACGCGATCGTGGTGGGCCAGCCGGCCCGGGTGGTCAAGATGCGGCACGAACGTCCCGGTGCGGCACCGGCCGACGGTACGCCCCGATGACCGCGGCGGGCGAGGCGCGGCCGGCGGTCGGCAGGTGGACCCGCCTGAGATGGGCGCTCGGCCTGGCGGTGCTCACCCCCTTCCTGGCCGAGACCGTCGCCTCGTCGAACACCCCCGCGCTGCTGTTCCCGATCCTGCTGCCGGTCTACCTGCTGGTGTACGGCCTGCCGGCGCTGCTCGTCCGGGAGGCCTGGGTGCGCGGGTGGATCGGCTGGCCGGGGGTGGTCGTGCTCGGCCTGGCCTACACGATGATCAACGAGGGGCTGGTGGCGGCCACCTGGTTCAAGCTCGCCCCCGGGACCGGCACGGTGCTCACCTTCACCTCGACGCAGGCGTTGCACGTGGCCGGCGTCAACTGGGCGGTCGCCGCGAACCTCGTGGTCTTCCACACCCTCTACAGCATCGTGCTGCCCTGCGTCCTGGTCGAGGCGCTGGGCACCTCGGCCCGCGGCCGGCCGTGGCTCGGCCGGCTCGGCCTCACCGTCTGCGGCGGGCTGGTCCTGCTGGTCGTGCTCGGCTCGCTCGGCGCGAAGGCCACCGCCCGGGTCTGCGCCGGCCCCGCGTTCGCGTCCTGCGCGGCCGGCCGGCGGGTCACCGTGCTCGCCGTCCTGGCGCTGGTGGCGCTGGCCCTGGTCCTGCCCCGGCGGCGACTCGATCCCCGGTACGGTCGCCGCCGCCCGACCGGTGGAACGCTGGTCGCCGTCGGCGCGGGCTTCACCGTGGCGTTCCTGCTGTCGTTCTTCCTGCTGCCGCTGGCGGGGCTGCCCGCCTGGTCGGTCGGCACGGCCGCGTTGCTGCTGGTCGTGGCCGGGACGGTCCTGGTGCGGTGGGGCCGGGCCCCCGACTGGGACCTGCGTGCCGCCGTGCTGCTCGCACTCGGCGCGCTGCTGCCGTCGATGCTCGTCGCCCTCACCAAGATCGCCGTCGGCCAGCCGGTCGCCGTGCTGGTCGCCGCGGTGCTGCTGTGGCGGGCACTGCGCCCGTCCGGGGCCGGGAGCGAAATGTCGTTGCCGTACCGGACCCCCGCGCGAGCGGATCCCTAGGGGGTGGCGGGCTCCTGGTCGCGGGCGGGGTAGCCGAGGAGTTCGGCGAGGTCGCCCGCGGCCGCGGTGTACGCCGCGTAGATGTCGTCGTCGAAGTGGTTGCGCCAGTCGCCGGCGGCGCCCTTGCGGTAGTGCGAGATCCGCCCCGGTGTCTCCCGGTCCTTCTTCATCCGGGTGAAGCTGTAGCGGGCGAGAAGCGCCTCCAGCTCGGCCGACGGCAGGTTGATGCCGCAGTGCCGCATCAACCGGTCCATCTCCTCGGCCTGCCGCTCGCCGGTCAGCTCCTCGTAGCGGAAGAGGCGGAACGTCTCCGCAGCCGGCGCGACCGCCCAGGACCGCATCTGCCCGAACTGCTTCTTGTCCCGCAGGCGGTCGATGACGTAGAGCATCCCCTCCTTCTTCGGCTTCTCCTGGAGGGCCCTGCGGGCCTGCGGGATGTCCCCCATCGGCGCGTGCGAGTTGCGCAGCGAGAAGTAGCTCGACACGACGACGTCCCGCGGGTCCCGGATCACGAAGAACGCCCGGTACGTGCCGGCCTTGGGGATGGCCTCGAAGCGCTTGTGGGAGAGGAAGATGGCCAGGCCGGTGCGGCCGGGCGGGACCGGCGCCGTGACGCCGCCGGAGTAGAAACGCGGGTCGTAGGGCAGCAGCCCGCAGTGCCGGTAGACCGCCGGGTCGCTGAACAGCGCCTTGATCCACTGGCTGCCCGTCTTGCGGACCGTGCAGTGGAAGATGTTGTCGAATGCGCTCCGTTCGACCACCGGAACGGTGAGTCGCATTCGGGCGTTGCGCGCTTCGAGTTGCGCCCGCCGGGCCGCGACCCGCATGGAGTTCGGCGTATTGTGCTTAGCAAATTCGACGGCGCGATTGATCATTGTCCAAAACCCAATCCGCACCCTGGTGGGCAGGGGCAACAACCGACACTTCCGTAGGTCGCGCCGACGAAACCGCGGACTCCGCAACCCCCGCCCCGCGCCCCGTCGCGCGCTAGGAATATCCCCGACCGCGCAATTGATTGTCAATCCCGGAAAAGCTGAGAACAAGCTGAAAATCCGCAATTTCTATAGGAATTGCGGATGGGTTTTCCGGCTGCCGTCAACCCACGTCGGCGGCGCCGCCCAGCAGCCGCTCACCGAGCGAGGTGAGCCGGTGCCGGACCGCTCTGCCCTGGCGGGTGGTGGCGATCAGGCCGGCGTCGCGCAGCACCGTGGCGTGCTCGCTGGCGCTGGCCGGGGAGACGGCCAGCCGGCGGGCGAGTTCCCCGGTGGTGCAGGGGCCGTCACCGATGCTGTCCAAGGCGTGCGCCCGGGTGCGCCCGAGCAGATTGACCAGCGTTCCCAGCCGGGGCGCTCCCGCCGGATCGCCGAGGACGGCGGCGAGGTCACCCGCGCGGCGGGCCAGGGACAGGAAGAGCACCAGGGGGGCCTGCTCGTCCACCCCGTTGATCCACACCGCCGGGCCCGGACCGTGGAACACCGAGGGCACCAGCAGCAACCCGCGCCCGCCGAGGTGGATGTCCTGGACGGGCCCGCCGAGACCCACCTCCAGCACCGGGGACCGCCAGCGGGCGAAGGGGGCGAGCCAGGCGAGCAGGCCGTCCACGCCGCCGTTGCCGAGCACGCGGGTGAGGGCGGAGTGCTCGGCGCTCAGCCGGTCGTGGATCCGGGACCAGTGCGGCGCCACCGCGATGCGGTGGTGGTCGTGCAGGAACTCCGCGAAGCGCCGCCGGTCGTCGCGGTCCCCCGCCGGGTCGACCTCGCCGGCGAGCCGGCGCAGCCGGGCGTGGGGCCAGCCGGCGGAGGCCGCCGCCGTCCTGATCTCCACCCGAAGGTGATCCGGACGGACGGCGAGCAGGGCGGCCAACCCCTCCTCGATGGAACCGGCGGGACCGGTGAGCGTCAACAGATCGAGCGAGCCGCGGCCGAGCAGCGGACCGTACGGGTGCGCCGGACCGGGCGCCGCCGGCCGGCCGCGTCCGGACGACCGGATGAGACTGAAACAGGTCTCGGCGAGCGGGCCCCACCCCTTCAGCAGACGAGTACGCGCCAGGTCGTCCGCGGTGAAGTGGATCCGTATCACCGGCCCTCCTCGCAGTCGCATCGCCGACGTGTCCATGGTAGAGAGGAGTCGACCCGTCACAACGAGTGCGTGTCGTGGCGCAGGACCGGGCCGCCGAGGGGCGGACGGCGCTGGCCGAGCCGGCCCGGCGGCAGGCCGTGCGCCCACCGCCGGTGTGGTGTCAGCTCAGGTAGCGGACGCCGGTCAGGCGCTCCGAGGCGTCCCACAGCCCGGTGGCGACGCGCTCGTCGGTGGCGACCGTGGCGAAGGGAACCCCGACGACCCGGGGACGGGTGCGGGAGCCGGCGGGCCCCCAGAAGAGGTCCGGGGTCGCCTGCGAGGAGGTCGCGGCGGCCAGGACAGCGACGGCGGCCGGTTCCGGATCCCGGCCGATGATCGCGGCGGCCAGCGCGGTCACCAGGCGCGTCACCGCCGAGGGGTAGGCGGCGTGCATCGGGGTGCGCGCCAGACCCGGGTGCGCGGCGAAGCTGCGTACCCGGCTGCCGGCCGCCGCCAGCCGGCGGGCGAGGTCGACGGCGAAGATCGTGGTGGCCAGCTTCGACCGGGCGTAGCCGCGCCCGGGTGAGTACCCTCGGTCGTTCCCCAGGTCGTCAAGCACCAGCTTCCCCACCCGGTAGAGCGTGGAGGAGACGGTGACCACCCGCGGGTCGCGGCCCTGCTCCAGAGCCGGCAGCAGGTGGCCGGCGAGCGCGAAGTGTCCGAGGTGGTTGGTGGCGAACTGGCTCTCCACGCCCTGCGGACTCAGCCGCCAGGGCACGCTGCTGCTGGCGGCGTTGAGCACCAGGAGATCGAGGGGCTGCCGGGCGGCGTCCACGCCGAAGCGGCCCACGCCGTCCAGGTCGAGCAGGTCCAGCCGCGCCACCCGCACCTGGTCGCCGCGCAGGCCGCCCTCTTCGACGAGACGCCGGCGGGCCTGCTCGCCGCGCTCCGGATCGCGGACGCCCAGCAGCACCTCGGCGCCGCGGGCGGCCAGGGCCCGCGCGGTGGCCAGGCCCAGGCCGCCGGCGCCGCCGGTGACCACCGCGCGGCGTCCGGACAGGTCGGGCCGATGATCGTCGGGTACGTCGAGGCGGACCCGGGAGCGATGTGGTTGAAGGCTCATGCATCCGACCGTAAAGTCTGACGTAGGTGTCAGGGTCAACCGCGATCCGACGACGACCCGGCGGGGTGGCGGGATGCGAATCGGCGAGTTGAGCGAGCGCACCGGGGCGAGCGTGCGCTCCCTGCGCTACTACGAGCAGCAGGGCCTGCTCACCTCCGAACGGCGCACGAACGGCTACCGCGACTACCCGCCCGCGGCGGTCGCGACCGTGGACGCGATCCGGTCCCTGCTGCGCGTCGGCCTGACCACCGCGCTGCTCAAGGACGTGCTGCCGTGCACCGTGGGTGAACGGTCCGAGGCCGCCTGCCCGCAGGTGCTCGGCCGCATCGCCGCGCTGCGCGACGACGTCCAGAGCCGGGCCCGGCGGCTGGCGGAGACCGGCACGTCGCTCACCGCCTACCTGCGGGACAACCGCTGACCGGCCTCACGGCTCCACCTGCTCGTCCTCATGTGGCATCCCCTCCGCTCAGGACCGGTCGGCCCGGACGCGCACCGGCTGGGAGCTGCTGGTGCTGTGGCGCTGCATCCACCGTTCGAGCGCGGTACGACAGGCGTGGTCGAGGTGGTGCACGCCGGTCAGGTCGAGTTCGGCCGGCTGCCGGGCCGGTACGGCGTCCAGGGCGTCCATCACCGTCGGCAGGCGCAGGAACGTGGCGGTCCCGCTCAGCCGGACCCGCACCGCGCCGTGCTCGCCGACCTCGACGGCGGCGTGCAGCCGGGAACTGTCCCACGCGGACTTGACCACGGCCAGCAGCAGCCCGATCAGCACGCCCTCGAAGAGGTTGAGCGCGACGACCCCGGTCGCCGTGACGAGCAGGACGACGGCCTCGCCGCGATGGCGGGACCACAACGAGGCCAGGGACCGCACGGGCAGCAGCTTGGCGCCGGCGTGCACGAGCACGGCGGCGAGGGCGGCGACCGGGATGAGTTCGAGGGTCCACGGCAGCAGGGCCGCGAACAGCAGCAGCCAGCAGCCGTGCAGCACCCTGGACGCCTTGGTCCGGGCGCCGGCCTGGACGTTCGTCGCGCTGCGGACGATCACCGCGGTCATGGGCAGGGCGCCGAGGAGGCCGCACACCGTGTTGCCGGCGCCCTGGGCGATGAGTTCCCGATCGAAGTCGGTGCGCGGGCCGTCGTGCATCCGGTCGACCGCGGCGGCGCTGAACAGGCTCTCGGCCGAGGCGATGAGCGTGAAGGCGACGATCGTGCCGACACCCGCGAGGCTGGTGAGCAGCGCGAGGGAATCGGCGCCGGGTGGCGCGACGGCGTCGAGGAGGTCGCCGACCCGCACGGTGGTGACCGGTGGGGTCAGGGCCGCGGCGGCGACCGTCGCGAGGACGACGGCGGCCAGCGGCCCGGGCACGACGCGTACCCGCCGCGGCAGCCGGGGCCAGGACACGAGGACGGCGAGGGTGGCGGCGCCGACGATCAGGGCGGTCTGCGACGCCGGTGAGGCGGCGACGCGCGACGGCAGCTCGACCAGACCGGCGATCCGGCTCGGCCCGGAATGGGGCACCGGCTGGTCGGCGAGCGCGTAGAGCTGCCCGGAGATGATCACCAGACCGATGCCGGCGAGCATGCCCTCCACCACGGACAGCGAGATCGCCTGGAACCACCGGCCGAGCCGGCACACGCCGAGCAGCACCTGTAGCAGGCCGGTGACCAGCACGATCACGCCCAGCCCGGCGAGGCCGTGCGCGTCGATGGCGTCGGCCACCAGCACGGTCAGCCCGGCGGCCGGGCCGGAGACCTGGAGGCTGCTGCCGGGCAGCGCCCCGGCGACGAGCCCACCGACGATGCCGGTGACCAGGCCGAGTTCAGCGGGCGCCCCGGAGGCGACGGCGATGCCGACGCACAGGGGCAGGGCGACGAGGAAGACGACCAGCGACGCCGGCAGGTCGCCGATCGGCACCCGCTTCGATCGGGTACGCGGGGCGGGGCCGGTCGCGACGGCCCGCTCGGTGGTCACCGTGAGCCGCGGGGGCCGAGGCCCGGTGGGGCCGGGTGCCGGGGCAGGGTACGGATGTGGGCAGCACGGGTCGGAGCAGGCATGACGGTGTCCCTTTCGAGGCGGGTGTCGGGTTGACGCGTCAGCGCAGCGCGAGCCCGCCGGGCACCGGTCGGACGGCGGGGTGGCCGGGCGCGGAGGCGTCCGGGCCGGCTCGCGCCGCGTCAGGTCAGCAGCGGTACACCCGCAGGGCGGCCAGGTCCGGTGCGGGCGGCGTGCCGCCGCGGCCGGGCCGCCGGAGGACGGTGTGCTCGGGTCCGCCGTCGCGGCGGTCCGCCACCGTGGTCGTCGTCGGGGTCTCCGCGGATCGTTGCGGCCGGACCGGCGTCCGGTGGGGCAGTGCGGTGTGGCCGGCGTGGGCGACGTGGACCAGCAGCCGGGGTGTGGGTTCCGACCGCTCCTCGAGGTGGGAGCCGGCCGCCGTCGGGCCGAAACCGACCCGATCCGCCGGGCCGTGTGCGAGGCCCACGAGCAGCACGACGAGCACAGCGAGCAGCGGAACGAAGACCACCGCCGCGCGTCTCACCGCAGGCCCCCTGAAAACGACAAACAACTCATCGGTCAACAAACACGATAACCCAGGCAGGCTGGTATCGGACCGTGCCGCGCGGGCGGCCNCTGGCCGAGTGGTTCCCCGGCCAGCACCCCGACCCCCGTTCAGATCGCCGTCCTCAGCAGGTGAACCGGGACGTGCTGGAGTACTTCGTGATGGGCACGCCGACCCCGTTGGAGAAGTAGCCGTACGTCCGGTAGGTGTAGGTGCCGTCACCGGAGCAGTTGTAGGAGAGCGCCCCGGAGCCGTTGCCGTAATAACCCACGTCGTCCAGCGTCTCCCAACCCCAGGCGCGCTG
The DNA here is from genome assembly GCF_002140155.1 of Micromonospora sp. NBS 11-29. Classification (GTDB taxonomy): domain Bacteria; phylum Actinomycetota; class Actinomycetes; order Mycobacteriales; family Micromonosporaceae; genus Micromonospora. Next base: position 134,724 of record NZ_NAPR01000007.1, on the reverse strand, counting down.
CCGCTGCAACTGGAATGTCACGCTCCCGAGCAGCCGCTGGTGGAGTAGTTCGCGCGGGCACTGCTGCCCGACTTGAACGGAGCCCCCGCCACCACGCCGCACGCCTGGCTCACCATGTCGTTCGACCCGGCTGCGTCGGCCGGCGCGGCCCCTCCGAAGAGGCCGGCCAGCAGCGTCGCCGCCGCGCCGGGCACCGCCCACCGGACCACCGTCGCGCTACGCATTCTCGTGTCCTTTCTCGACCACGGAGCCGTCTCTGCGGTCAGCAGGAGATCCAGGCGACGTTGCCGACCTCGACGCCGTTGTTGTTGTTCCTCAGCGAGACCTCGTACTGGTGGCTGCCGGAGGCGCAGGTGGTGCTGAGCGTGATGTTCCACGGCCCGTACGAGGAGATCGACGACCTGACCGCACCGTCGCGCGACAGGGACGCCGTGAGCGAGGGGCGTCCGGTGCAGCCGGCCGCNGTAGGCGTACATGCCGCAATACGGAGCGGCGGTCGACGCCGCCGATGCCGCGGTGTCGGGGCCGGCCATTGCCGGCGTGGCCGGGCCGAACGCGACGCTCCCGAAGAGGGCCGCGCCGGCCAGCATGACCGACGTTCGCCGTGTGACGCGGATACTCATTTTCTTTCCTTTCGTCGAATAGGCGACAACCGCCATTTCCTCGGCCTGTCCATCCGTTTGATGACCGGCCTTCGACGACAAGGATCCGTTTCCGCGTCGACCGTCCTCAACTCGTTTCGGTCTCCACCGAACAGTCGTCCCGAAATCCAATGTGAATCATTTGCCGGGCGGCGTCGACCCGCGTCCCGATCAGGTCCGTCGATGTTCGCCGAGCAGCGCGTCCACCAGGATCTCCCGGAGCACGGCGTTGTCCAGGCGACGCTGCGCCCGGTGCCCGCGCACGCCGACCACCTGCCTGACCTGGCGCGACACGAGCATGGCGGCGNCCGGGCCCGGCGACGTCCAGCCCTGTCGGTGCAGCCGTTCGATGCCGTCCAACAGCAGGTCCAGCGCGAACTCGAACTCGAACTGGTCGTCGCAGCCCGACCCGACGATCGAGTCGTCGTCGTGGGCCGCCGCCGCGGCGACCTCCGCGAGGTGGGGGAACCGGGCGGCTGCTTCCGGCGGAAAGCCCGCCGAGGGCTCGGGCTCGGCCGGGCCGGCCCGGCCAGCAGCCCGGGCGGCGTCGAACAGCTCCTGGCTGAAGCCCAGGGCCCGGCTGCCCATCGTGTGCATGACGTGGTGCGTGAGGTCGACGGAGAGCCCACCGGCCCGGAACGTGCCGGCGATCGAGTCGAGGTGGGCGAGCACGGCCGGCGTCGCCACGTTCCGTGACTCGATCGCGAGCGGCGCCCAGGGGTGTCGGCTCAGCACCTGCCGCGCGGAGAGGACGCGCCGGCGGATCGCCTGCTTCCAGTCGAGGCCGGGCACCGGCGGCTCGATCTCGCCGACGACCACGTCGATCATGCCGTCGAGCAGTTCGTCCTTGTTGGCCACATGCTTGTAGAGGGCCATCGGCACGACGCCCAGGTCCTGGGCGAGGTTGCGCATGCTGAGCGAGTCGATGCCGGCCGTGTCGGCGAGGGCGACCGCCGCGCCCAGGATCCGCTCCCGGCTCAGCGGCGTCCGGCGCAGCACCTCTGCCTGCTCGACCATCTCGTCCTCGTCTTCCCCGGCGGTGGATGAACCATAACCACCTTGACAGGTGTACGCCGTACACCGACCATTGGTGTACGGCGTACACCCTGGGAGGGCGAGATGAAGGCGATCGTGCAGGACCGATACGGCTCACCGGAGACACTGCGGCTCGCGGAGGTCGCGGTGCCGACGCCCGGCCCCGGCGACGTGCTCGTGCGGGTCGAGGCCGCCGCGCTCAACGCCTACGACTGGCACGCCATGCGGGGTGACCCGCGGCTGGCGCGGCTGGCCATGGGCCGGTCCCGACCCCGGGCGCGCATCCGGGGCCGGGACTTCGCCGGTCGGGTCGAGGCCGTCGGCGTCGACGTGTCGCAGGTACGCCCCGGCGACCCCGTCTTCGGCGACCTCGGCGACGCCAACGGCGCGTTCGCCGAGTACGTGTGCGTACCCGAGGCCCTGGTCGCACCGACGCCGGCGAACCTGACGCCGCAGCAGGCGGCGGCCCTGCCGCTGGCCGGCGCCACCGCGCTGACGGGACTACGCGACGCCGGGCGGGTCGAGGCCGGCCAGCGCGTCCTGATCAACGGCGCCTCCGGCGGCGTCGGCACCCTCGCGGTGCAACTGGCCAAGGCGTTCGGCGCGACCGTGACCGCGGTGTGCCGCACCCGCAACGTCGACCTGGTCCGTTCCCTCGGCGCCGACCACGTCGTCGACTACACCCGCGACGACTTCACCCGCGGCCCGCACCGCCACGACGTCGTGTTCGACCTGGTCGGCAACCGCTCGCTGACCGCGCTACGGCGGGCGCTGACCCCGACCGGAACGCTGGTGCTCTCCGGCGGCGGGGTGTACGGCGGCGGCAGCCTCGTCGGGCCGGTCTGGCTGATCGCACGCGGGCGACTGCTCGCGCCCCTCGTCCGGCAGCGCGTCGTCGTCCTCACCACCACGCCCGGTCGACACCACCTCGACGCGTTGCGCGCCCACGCCGAGGCCGGCCACCTCACCCCGGTCATCGACCGCGCCTATCCCCTGCGCGAGGTCCCCGACGCCATCCGCTACCTCGAAGGCGAACACGCGCGGGCGAAGGTGGTCATCACGCTCTGACGGCCCTCGGCCTGGTCAGTTGAAGACGGATGCCCGGGTCCGGTGCAGCGTGGGCCGCTCCACCTCGTCGACCACCGCGACGGCCAGGTCCGCGTAGGACAGCCGGCCCGCCGGCGCGGTCTCGCCGCCGAGCCGGTAGCGCCCCAGGCGCGGAGCGTCCACCTCCAGCAGTGCCGGCGGGGTGAGCATCGCCCAGTCGGTGGCCGTCGCCGCGCCGCGCAGGTGGTGCAGCCCGGCGGCGTGGGCCAGCGCGAACGGCCGGAACTCGGCCGGCAGCACGTCGGGATCGTCCAGCAGGGGGCGGCCGCTGTCGTCCAGTAAATTCGCGAACAGGCCGATCACCACCAGTCGCGCCACGCCGGAGCGCAGGAGCGCGTCGGCGGCCCGGCGGAAGAAGTCGGGGTCGAGGTCCAGTTCGGCCAGGGCCGCCGGGCCGGAGGCGGGGCTGACGGCGTGGACCGCCGCGTCGTGCCCGGCCACGGCCTCGGCGACCGATCGGGGGTCGGTGACGTCGCCGCGGATCGCGGCGGGCAGGTCGGGGTGCCGGGCCGGCTCCCGGACGACGGCGGTGACGGAGTGGCCCCGGCGCAGGGCCTCGGTGGTGACGGCGCGGCCGGCCCGGCCGCCGGCGCCGAAGATGACGATGCTGGGCATGGCGCGACGCTAACCGCGGGCACCCTGGTTACCGCAACGGTACCGGCCTAGGCTCGCCAGCGTGACGTCGAGCCTGCCGAGGGACATGTTCGACCGTGCCTGCCCGTCGCGCGTGATGCCGTTCCAGATCGGCGACAAGTGGACCGCGATGGTGGTGCTGTGCCTGGAGCACGGGCCCCGCCGGTTCAGCGAGCTGCGGGTCCCGCTCCGCACGGTCACCGCGAAGGTGCTCGCCGAGACGCTGCGCGCCATGCAGCGCGACGGCCTGGTGGTGCGGGACGCCTACGACGAGAACCCGCCCCGCGTGGAGTACTCGTTGACACCGCTGGGGCGGAGCCTGCTGACGCTGATCGAGGCGGCCCGCGCCTGGTGCGCGGAGAACATGGCCGACCTGCTCGCCGCGCGGGCCGCCCACGAGTCGCGGCGTGACGGTCCGCGTCCGGGCGGTGGCTGAGGCCGGTGCGGGCGCGGACGGCGGCTGCGGGACGGCACACCGCGCCGCCCCGCAGCACACGGCGATCCGTCAGGTGCCGCGCTGGTCGTGCGGCACGGTGACGGTGACGGTGCAGCCGACCGGCCGTCCGATCTCGTCGTGGCCGGCGTAGGTCAGGCGGTACACCCGGTCGCCGCCGGCGCCGGCCCGCTCCGCCCGCAGCCGGCCCGCGGCGTCCGGGGTGCCGGTGGTGAAGCCGTCGACGTCGGTGGCGTCCCCGCCGGTCACCCCGGTGAGGGTGAACGCGTGCGGGCCGAGCACGCCGTCGCGCAGGTCCACGGTCACCCGGACGTCGATCATCCTGTGGTTCGGCGGCCAGAGGACCGGCCGGTCCACGGCGCAGTCCAGCGGCCGTACCGGAAGGGGTTCGGTCAGGGCGGCGGTGGCGTGGGCGATCGTCGCGGTGAGCCGGCCGCCGGCCTCGTAGTACATGTGCGCGGTGCGGCCGTCTAAGTAGAACGTCGGCGCGGCCGACCGGCCGAGGTCGGGCGCGTCGGCCAGCGAGTCGTGCACGACGCCGAGGTGGATCTCCTGGTCGAAGTCCCGCCCGACGTCCACCGCGTGCATGTTTCCGTCGGCGGCGTGGTAGATGACCAGGTTGCGGTCCTGCCATCGGAGGAAGAACGGCCCGGAGGCGTTGGGCCCCTCGTCGCCCTGCGGGGTGACGAGCGGGTCGGGTTGGATGGTCCAGTTCCGCGCGTCGTCGGAGACGGCCCACCGGATCCGGCGGGACACCGGCCCGGTGGGGCCGGGCGCGCCGCCGGTGGGGTTGTCCATGAAGACCATCAGGTAGCGCGTGCCGAGGCGCGGCACGGACTGTTCGAACACCCGGGCGTACGACGTCTCGCCGCCGGTGCTCGCGTCCCGGCTGACGGCGGTGCCGCCGTAGTCGAAGTGGATGCCGTCGTCGGAGGTCGCGTACCGGGTGATCGAGTTCTCGCCGTGGAAGTAGAGGAACAGCTTGCGCTCGCTCTCGATCCAGACCGCGTGCGGCGAGGAGATGTGGCTGACCGTGGGATAGTGCGGCAGCCAGGTGTTGGCGATGAGCGGGTTGGCGTCGTACTCGGTCCACGGGCCGTCGATCGAGTCGGCGTACGCGAGGGCGATGCCGCCGGGGCGCTCGTGCGGCGCGTAGTACAGGTAGTAGGTGCCGAGCGGGTGGGCGAAGTAGTCGGCCGCCCGGATGACGCTCGGGAAGATGAACTCATTCGTCGGGTTGTAGGTCAGCGTCTTCTTGTCGAAGGCGGTGCCCGCGTAGGTGAACCTCGGGAGGTCCGGGCCCGGGTCGGCGGCGGCCGGTGCGGCGCCGCCGACGGCGAGGGCGAGCAGGGCGGCACCGGCGCCGGCGGCGACGGCGCGTCGGGGGGACGGGACGGGTGGTCGCGGCATGCGTCTTCCTGTTCTGTCGGGGGTGACACCGAGGACAGGGATAACTCTCGGTAGAAGTGCAGGCGTCAGCGACCGTCGAGGCCGATCGCGGGCCGACGTGCTAATACGTATTAGCAACGATGTTTCTCAAATGTTGCGCGCCCGGCCCGACTCCTGTCAAGAGGTCGGGCGACGGCTCGACTAATGCGCATTACTCCTGGGTGTTCATCGGCCGGAAATCTTCGTCGACGTCTTGACACGGGCAGGGCGAGCGGCCAAGCTCCATCCCAACGCGACCGCTAATACGCATTAGCGACCCGGAAGGACCCGATGTGACCACTCCCCCCAGACGTGTTACCCAGCGTGACATCGCGCGGATGGCCGGTGTCAGTCAGGCGACCGTGTCGCTGGTGCTCAACAACCGCACCGACGCCGACGTCCGCATCGCCCCGGAGACCCGGGACCGGGTGCTGCGGGTCATCTCCGAGACCGGGTACGCCGCCGACCCGGCCGCCCGCCGCCTCGCCTCCCGGTTCAACCGGATCATCGGCGTCTTCACGTACGAGCCGGCCTTCCCCAGCGGCAGCCGGGACTTCTTCCACCCGTTCCTGCTCGGCATCGAGGAGTACGCCGAACGCGTCGGCTGCGACCTGCTGCTGTTCACCAGCGCACCGGTGGTGGACGGCCGGCGGCGCATCTTCCACCAGGACAACCGCCTGCGGCTGGCCGACGGGTGCATCCTGCTCGGCCGCGAGATCGACGCCGCCGAGCTGCACCGGCTCAACCGCGACGAGTACCCGTACGTCGCCGTGGGCCGCCGCGACGACGCCGGCGGCCCGGTCCCCTACGTCGGCGCCGACTACGCCACGGCGGTGGGCCGGCTGGTCGAACGGGCGCTGCACATCGGCCACCGGCGCCTGACGTACCTGGGCATGGGCATGACCGCCGAGTCCTCGCGGGACCGGCGCGGTGGCTTCGACGCGGCGGCGGCCGGCGCGGAGAGCGCCCGGCAGGTCACCGCCACGGCCGGGGCGGCGGACGCCGCCGTCGACGACCTGTTGACCGACGGGAGCACGGCGGCCTTCGTGGAGGACTTCGCCACCGCGGTCGCGCTGGCGTCGGCCGCCCGTCGACGTGGCCTGTCCGTGCCCGGCGACCTGTCCATCGTGACGCTCGGCGACCCGACCGTGCCGGTACCCACCGACATCGCGTTCACCGGGTTCCACATCCCCCGCGAGGAGATGGGCCGGCAGGCCGTCGAGGTGCTGACCGGCGGCATCGACGGCGGCGCAGCCGGGCCCCAGCAGCGACTTCTGCCCTGCGAACTCGTCGNGTCGACCGGCACTGACCGGTCGACCGCGCAACTGGAAGGAAGCAAGTGGTATCAATGCGTGCGGACGTCCTCGTCGTCGGGGGCGGACTGGGCGGTGTCGCCGCGGCGCTGGCCGCGGCCCGCGCCGGCCGGTCCGTCGTCCTGACCGAGGAGTTCGACTGGCTCGGCGGGCAGCTCACCAGCCAGGCGGTCCCGCCGGACGAGCACTCCTGGATCGAGCAGTTCGGCGCCACCGCCAGCTACCGGGAGCTGCGTGACGGCATCCGTGACTACTACCGCCGGCACTACCCGCTGACCGAACGGTCCCGGGCCTGGACCGACCTCAACCCGGGCGCCGGCTGGGTCAGCCGGCTCTGCCACGAGCCCCGGGTCGCCGTCGCCGTGCTGGAGCAGATGCTCGCGCCGTACCGGGGCTCCGGGCGGCTGACCGTGTTGCAGCCGTACCGGCCGGTCGCGGCCGAGACCGACGGCGACCGGGTCACCGGCGTCACGCTCGCCCACCGGGACCGGGACGACCGGATCGAGGTGGTCGCGCCGTACGTGCTGGACGCCACCGAGACCGGTGAGCTGCTGCCGCTGACCGGCACCGAGTACGTCACCGGCTTCGAGTCCCAGGCGGAGACCGGTGAGCCGAGCGCACCGGCGCAGGCGCAGCCGATGAACATGCAGGCGGTCTCCGTCTGCTTCGCGCTGGACCACGTCGACGGCGACCACACCATCGACCGGCCCGCCGGATACGACTTCTGGCGCGACTACAAGCCCGACTTCTGGGGCGACCGGATGCTGTCCTGGCGGTCGCCGCACCCGCGCACGCTGGAGATCGTCGAGCGCAGCTTCACCCCGAACCCGGACGACGACCCGTTGAGCGTCAACGCCGACCAGCGGCTCAACCCGGGGGACGGCAACCTGTGGACGTTCCGGCGCATCGCCGCGCGGCGCAACTTCGTCGACGGGGCGTACGGCAGCGACATCACGCTGGTCAACTGGCCGATGATCGACTATTTCGAGAGCCCGGTCATCGACGTGCCGAACGCGTCGTGGCACCTGGCCAAGGCGCGCGAGCTGTCGTACTCGGTGTTGTACTGGCTCCAGACGGAGGCCCCCCGCCCGGACGGCGGCACCGGCTTCCCCGGCCTGCGGCTGCGGGGCGACGTGACCGGCAGCCGCGACGGGCTGGCGCAGGCGCCCTACATCCGGGAGTCCCGGCGGATCCGCGCCGAGTACACGGTCGTGGAGCAGGACCTCTCCCTCGCGGTGCGGGGTGAGCACGGCGCGGTGAGCTACCCCGACTCGGTCGGCGTGGGCATGTACCGCATCGACCTGCACCCGTCGACCGGCGGCGACAACTACATCGACGTCGGCTCCTGCCCGTTCGAAATCCCGCTCGGTGCGCTCATCCCGCAGCGGATGGAGAACCTGCTGCCGGCCGGCAAGAACATCGGCACCACGCACGTCACCAACGGCAGCTACCGGCTGCACCCGGTCGAGTGGAACGTCGGCGAGGTCGCCGGCCTGCTCGCCGACTTCTGCCTGGCGCGGGGCGAGTCCCCGCGCGCGGTCCGCGGCACCCCCCGCCTGCTGGCCGAATTCACGGACCGCGTCTCGGCCGCCGGCGTCCAGCGCCGCTGGCCGCGGATCGCGGGCTACTGAACCCCCGGTGAGGAGAACATAGTGAAGACACGAAAGGGCCTGGTCGCGGTCGCCGCGGCGCTGTCCGGCGCCCTCGCGCTGACCGCCTGCGGCGGTGGCGGCGAGGCGAAGGACGACGGCCCGGCCAGTCTGCGGATGACCGTCTGGTCGGCCAACGAGGCGCATCTGAAGCTGTTCAACGAGATCGCCGACGAGTACCGCAAGAGCCACCCGGACGTCACGGAGATCAAGTTCGACCCGCTGCCGTTCGAGAACTACACCACCACGCTGACCACGCAGATCGCCGGCGGGAACGCGCCGGACCTGGCGTGGATCTTCGAGAACTCGGCCCCGGACTTCGTCGCCTCGGGCGCGCTGCGCCCGCTCGACGACACGCTGAAGAAGGCCGACGGATACCAGTACGACGACCTCTCCCCCGCCACGCTCAAGCTCTGGCAGGACGACGGCAAGCTGTACGCGTACCCGTTCTCCAGCTCGCCGTTCGGGGTGTTCGTGAACACCGACATGGTGAAGAAGGCCGGGCAGAAGACGCCGGCCGAGCTGATCGCGGCCGGGCAGTGGACCTGGGACAACGCCCTCGCCACCGCCGGGGCCACGGCGGCGAAGTCGGGCAGGGCCGGGCTGGTGATCCGCGACTTCGACTACAAGGGCTGGGACAACCTGTCCACGTTCTGGACCGGCTGGGGCGCCCAGGCGTGGAGCGAGGACGGCAAGAGCTGCGGCTTCGCCAGCCCGGAGATGGTCGACGCGATGACCGCCCTGCACAAGGGCATCTTCGCTCAGAAGGCGCTGCCCGGACCGGGTACGACCGCCGACTTCTTCGCCGGTGACGCGGCCATGACGATCACCCAGATCTCGCGTGCCTCGCTGCTGAAGGAGGACGGCTTCGGCTGGGACCTGGTCCCGCTGCCGGCCGGCCCGAAGGGCCCGTACGCGGTGGTCGGTCAGGCCGGCCTCGGGGTGATGAAGAAGAGCCCGCACGCCGAGCAGGCGGCCGACTTCCTCGCCTTCTTCACCAACCCCACCAACTCGGCGAAGCTCGCCCAGTTCTTCCCGCCGCCGCGCACGTCGCAGCTCACCGCCGAGACGCTGGGCAAGACGAACCCGAAGCTCAAGCCGGAGCAGCTCCAGAAGGTGGTCATCGACGGCATCACCAATGGCGTGGTGAAGCCCAGCCACGCCGGCCAGGCGGAGCTGAGCCAGCAGGTCCGCGCCGGCCTGGACCCGCTGTGGCAGTCGAACGCGGACGTCAAGGGCGTGCTCGACGGCATCTGCGCCAAGATCCAGCCGCTGCTGGCGAAGTAGGGCCGACGATCATGACCCAGACGGACACCAGGGTGGGCCCGGCCGCTGCCGGGCCCGCCCCGGGCCGGGCCCGGCCGTTCTGGACCACTCGCCGCCGGGACCAGCTCACCGGTTACCTGTTCATCGCGCCGCAGTTGCTCGGCAGCGTGCTCTTCGTGATCGTGCCGCTGGTCCTGGTGGTCTGGTACAGCCTGCACGAGTGGAACGTGCTGGCCGGGACGTTCGACTTCGTCGGCGCCGACAACTACGCCGCGCTCGCCGACGACCCGAACCTCGGCTCGGTGCTGCGGGCCACCGGGCTGTTCTCCGTCGGCCTGGTGGTGCTCAACCTCGGGCTGGCGTTGCTGCTGGCGGTGCTGCTCAACCAGAAGCTGCGGGGCACGATCGTGTTCCGCACCCTGTTCTTCTCCCCCGTGGTCGTCTCGCTGGTGGCCTGGACCATCGTCTGGGGCTTCCTGCTGCAGAAGAACGGCGGGATCAACGGCCTGCTCGACACCGTCGGTGTGACCGGACCGAACTGGCTGCGCGGCGAGGGCACCGCGATGCTGTCGGTCGTCGTGGTGCAGGTGTTCAAGAACGTCGGCCTGAACATGGTGCTGTTCCTGGCCGCCCTCCAAGGCGTGCCGGCGGACCTGTACGAGGCCGCCGAGGTGGACGGCGCGAGCCGGATGCGCCAGTTCTGGCGAATCACCGTGCCTCTGATCAGCCCGACGATCCTGCTCACCTCGATCATCACGGTGGTCGGGTCGCTCCAGGTGTTCGCGCAGATCGCGGTGCTGACGCAGGGCGGACCCGGCACCTCGACCACGGNGCCACGCTGTCGATCCTGCTCTTCGTCATCGTGCTCGCGCTGACCGTGCTCCAGTGGCAGATGCGCAAGAGGTGGGTCTTCCATGAATCGTGACGTGTCCCGGCGGACCAAGCTGGTGCTCTACGGGGTGCTGCTGGTCCTGTCGATCCCGTTCGTGTTCCCAACCTGGTGGATGGTCACCTCGTCGCTGCGACCGGTGGCGGACATCTTCTCCTTCCCGCCGCAGTTGCTGCCGACCGACCCGAGGCTGGACGCCTACCGGCGGGTGTTCGAGTTGCAGCCGTTCGGGCAGCAGTACCTGAACAGCCTCTACATCGCGCTGCTGGTCACCGTCGGCACGCTGGCCGTGGCGGCGCTGGCCGGGTACGCGTTCGCGCGGATCCGGTTCCGCGGCCAGAACGTGCTCTTCCTGGTCGTCCTCGCGGGCCTGCTCATCCCCAGCGAGGTGACGATCGTGCCGCTGTTCCAGATGTTCTTCAAGGCCGGGCTGATCGACACCCACTGGCCGCTGATCCTGGTGCCGATCTTCGGCGCGCCGAGCGTGCTGGCGACGTTCATCATGCGGCAGTTCTTCATCAGCCTGCCCGGTGAGCTGGAGGAGGCGGCCCGGGTCGACGGGTTGGGCCGCCTCGCCACGTTCTGGCGGATCGCGCTGCCGCTGTCTCGGCCGGCGTTGGGGGCGGTCGCCATCTTCACGTTTCTGCANCCCTGCCGCAGGCCCTGACCCAGTTCGTCGACGCGTACGGCGGCCCGATGTGGGACGTCCAGCTCGCGGCCGCGTCGATGACGGCGCTGCCGGTCCTGGTGGTGTTCGTGATCGCGCAGAAGCAGTTCGTCGAGGGGCTCGCGCACACCGGCCTGAAGGGATGACGTCGCCGCTGGTCGGGGTCGACATCGGCGGCACCAAGACCGCCGCCGCCCTGGTCGGCCCGGACGCGCGGGTGCGGGCCCGCCGCCAGGTCCCCACCCCCGCCCACGCCGGGCCCGAGGCGGTGCTGGNCCGGCGCGGTGGGGGTCGGCACGGCGGGCACCGTCGACCCCACGAGGGGCGTCATCCGGTACGCGACCGACAGCCTGCCCGGGTGGGCCGGCACCCCGGTCGCCGACGCGCTGGCCGCGCGACTGGGTCGACCCGTGCGCGTCACCAACGACGTCAGCGCCGCGGCGCTGGGCGAGTCCTGGGCCGGCGCCGGGCGAGGTCGTGGGCATCTGCTGCTGGTGGCCGTCGGCACCGGGCTGGCCGGGGCGGTCGTCCGACAGGGCCGCGTCGAGACCGGCGCCCGGGGCGCGGCCGGCCAGCTCGGGCACCTGCCGGCCCCGGGCGCCGACCGGCTGCGGTGCGGCTGCGGCCGGTACGGGCACCTGGAGGCGATCGCCTCCGGCACCGGGCTGGCCGCCGCGTACACCGCCGTGACCGGCACCCCGGTCACCGGGCGGGGCGTGGCGGAGCGCGCGACGGCCGGCGACCCGGCCGCCCGGCGGGTCGTCGACCGGGCCGGCGCCGTCCTCGGCGCGTCCCTGGCCGGGCTGGTCGCCCTGCTCGACCCGGCGGTGGTCCTGCTGGCCGGCGGGGCCGGCGACACGCTGCTGCCCGCCGCGTCCGCCGCCTACCACGCGGAACTGCCCGCGGGCTGGGCCGACGTGCCGCTGCTGCCCGCCGCCCTGGGGGCCGACGCCGCCCTGGTCGGCGCCGCCCGGCTCGCCGCCACGACGATCGACGAGAACGGAGGAACCAGAGCGTGAGTCTCCTGGACGACCTGGCCGGTGGGCTGGTGGTCTCCTGCCAGCCGCTGCCCGACGAACCGGACGACCCGATGCGGGACCCGTACGTGCAGGCGCGGGTGGCGGCCGCGGCGGTCCGCGGCGGCGCGGTGGCGGTCCGGATCAACGGGCCGGACGACGTCCGCGCGGTGCGGGCCGCCGTCGACGTGCCGGTGATCGGGCTGTACAAGCACGGCAGCGCGGACGTCTTCATCACCCCGACCGCCGACCACGCGCTGGAGGTGGCGCGGGCCGGGGCACACATGATCGCGGTCGACGCCACCGACCGCCCCCGACCGGACGGGCGCGGCTTCGCCGACACGGTCCGGGCGATCCGCGAGCGGACCGACGCCCTGGTGCTGGCCGACGTGTCCACCGTGGCGGAGGGCGTCGCCGCCGTCGCGGCCGGCGCGGACGCGGTCGCCACCACGCTGTCCGGCTACACCGCCGCCAGCCCGCCCGGCGACGGACCCGACCTCGGGCTCGTGACGCGACTCGCCGCGCTGCTGCCGGTGCCGGTGCTCGCCGAGGGGCGTTACCGCACCACCGAGCAGATCGGACGCGCCTTCGCGGCCGGGGCGCACGCGGTGGTGACGGGCAACGCCGTCACCTCGCCGCTGTGGATCACCCGCCGGCTGGTGCCGGCGACCCCCCGCGCGGCGGGTGCCGGTCGGGGCTGACGCCCGCGCGAGCATCTCTCACGGCCGACGCGCCATCGAGGTACGCTGCCGGTTTTGCCGGCCCATCGATGGTGTTGGTGCAACTATGGACGACGTGGGAACTGCGAAAACTGCCATGCCGTCCATCTCGCCGCTGACCGGCGAGCCGATCAAGCGTGCCGACGCCGAGCGCCTCGCCGGCGTGCTGAAGGCGTTCGCCGACCCGGCTCGGCTGCGGCTGATCAGCCTCATCCAGTCCGCCCCCCAGGGCGAGGCCTCCGTGACCGACCTGACCGCCCCGCTCGGGCTGTCCCAACCGACGGTGAGCCATCACCTGCGGATCCTCACCGAGGCCGGTCTGCTCGAACGCGAGAAGCGCGGCGTCTGGGCGTACTACCGGGTGGTGCCGTCCGCGATCGCCGCCATCGCCGACCTGCTGACGCCGCCGCGCAAGCGGGCGACGAAGCGCGCTCGCTGAGCACGGTGTGATGCCGGGGCGCCCGTAGCGCGCACCCGGCACCACCGATGTGGTCTAATTACTGGCGTCGATGTTCGCGCTAACATCGATGCCCGGCTGGCCACCACCAACGGCACCTCCGGCATCGAGACGCGTGCGGGCCTCGCGCCGGAACCGGGCGCCGGCGGTGGGTTCCTCCTGCGTGCGCCAGCGTTCCATCGACGGCCATTCCCACCCGTGAGGCTCCGCGCCGGTACGGACGGTCCCGGAGCCCTGCGCATCCGAGGAGCCGTCATGCTCATCCCCCGTCCCCGAACCGTCCGGTCCAGACGCGTACACCTGTTCCTCGCCGCCCTGTCCCTCACCCTGGCCGCCGGCAGCACCGTGCTGGCGGCCACGACGCCGATGGCGTCCGCCGCACCCGGGCCGGGCTCCGTGGTGGGCGCGCAGTCCGGCCGCTGCGTCGACGTGCCGAACGGCAGCACCACCAACGGCACCCAGGTCCAACTCTACGACTGCACCGGCGCCGCCGCGCAGACCTGGACGTACACGTCGGCGAGACAGTTCAC
>NZ_NAPR01000007.1:120220-120872 GCF_002140155.1 Micromonospora sp. NBS 11-29 | reverse complement strand
AACGGCACCAAACTCATCCTCTGGGCCTGCAACGGCCAGACCAACCAGCGGTGGACCACCTCGACGTCGCCGACGTCCGCGCCGCCCACCTCCCCGCCCCCGTCCGGCGGCCGGCCGTGCGACATCTACGCCGCGGGCGGCACGCCGTGCGTCGCGGCGCACAGCACCACCCGGGCGCTGTTCTCCGGGTACGGCGGCAACCTCTACCAGGTGCGCCGGTCCTCGGACAACGCCACCCGTAACATCGGCGTGCTCGGTGCCGGCGGCTACGCCGACGCCGCCGGTCAGGACGGCTTCTGCGCCGGCACGAGCTGCGTGATCACGGTGGTCTACGACCAGTCCGGGCGCGGCAACGACCTCTGGTACCAGGGCTCGGCGCAGGTTCCCGGCTCGTCCTCCAGCCGGCCCGCCTCGGCGACCAGCGAGTCGCTGACCGTGGGCGGCGCGAAGGCGTACTCGCTGTACATCAACCCCGGCAACAGCTACTGGCGGGACGGCCACCTGACCGGCGTGCCCACCGGCAGCGCGCCCGAGGGCATGTACATGGTCACCAGCGGCACCCACGTCAACGGCGGCTGCTGTTTCGACTACGGCAACAGCGAGACCACCCGCAGCGCGGACGCCGCCGGGGCGATGGACGCGATCAACTTCA
>NZ_NAPR01000007.1:120076-120193 GCF_002140155.1 Micromonospora sp. NBS 11-29 | reverse complement strand
GGCGGCTGCTCCGGCAGCGGCCCCTGGGTGCAGGCCGACCTGGAATGGGGCCTCTTCCCCGGTGGCAGCCAGACCTGGAACCCGAACCAGCGCGCCTTCACCAGCAAGTTCGTCACG
>NZ_NAPR01000007.1:108590-120051 GCF_002140155.1 Micromonospora sp. NBS 11-29 | reverse complement strand
CGCCCGGCTACAGCCCGATGAAGAAGCAGGGCGCGATCATCCTGGGCAGCGGCGGCGACTGCTGCAAGCCCGGCGGCGGCGCGAACCTCAGCGCCGGCACCTTCTACGAGGGCGCCATGGTCGCGGGCTATCCGTCCGACGCGACCGAGAACGCGGTGCACGCCAACATCGTGGCCGCCGGTTACCGCTGAGCACCCCCGACCACCCCCTCGAAAGGACAGTGATGTTAGCGCTATCAAGAAAGCCTGCCCGGCGCAGGCTCGCCCTGATCGTCACCCTGCTGGCCCTGGTGGGCCTGTTCCCGGCGATCGCCCGGGCGGACAACCCGATCGTGCAGACGATCTACACGGCCGACCCGGCGCCGCTGGTCTACAACGGCCGGGTCTACCTCTACACCGGCCACGACGAGGACAACTCGACCTGGTTCACCATGAAGGAGTGGCGGGTCTACTCGTCCGACGACATGGTGAACTGGACTGACCACGGCTCCCCGCTCAACCTCGCCACCTTCAGCTGGGCCAAGCAGGACGCGTGGGCCGGCCAGGCGGTCTACCGCAACGGCAAGTTCTACTGGTACGTACCCATGGTCGTGCGGGCGACCGGCCAGATGGGCATCGGCGTGGCGGTGGCCGACAGCCCGACCGGGCCGTTCCGGGACGCGATCGGCCGCCCGCTGGTCAGCAACGGTGAGATCGACCCCACCGTGTTCATCGACGACGACGGGCAGGCGTACCTCTACTGGGGCAACCCGCGCCTGTGGTACGTGAAGCTGAACGCGGACATGACCTCCTACTCGGGCAGCCCGACCCAGATCCCGCTGACCACCGCGGGCTTCGGGACCCGCACCGGGGATGCCAACCGGCCGACCCTGTACGAGGAGGGGCCCTGGGTCTACAAGCGCAACAACCTCTACTACAACGTGTTCGCCGCCAAGTGCTGCTCGGAGTTCCTCGCCTACTCGACCGCGCCCGGCCCGCTCGGACCGTGGACCTACCGCGGGACGGTGATGCCCACCCAGGGCAGCAGCTTCACCAACCACCCCGGGATCATCGACTACAAGGGGAACTCCTACCTCTTCTACCACAACGGGGCGCTGCCGGGCGGCGGCGGTTTCACCCGGTCGGTGGCGGTGGAGAAGTTCACCTACGGCGCCGACGGATCGATCCCGACGATCAACATGACCACCACCGGCGCCCCCCAGGTCGGCACGCTGAACCCGTACGTCCGGCAGGAGGCCGAGACGATCGCCTGGGGGCAGGGCGTGGAGACCGAGCCGGCCAGCGGCGGCGGGATGAACGTCGGCTTCATCGACAACGGGGACTACATCAAGGTCAAGGGCGTGGCCTTCGGCACCGGCGCGACCTCGTACACCGCCCGGGTGGCCTCGGCCGGTAGCGGCGGCAGCATCGAGTTGCGGCTGGACAGCGCCACCGGCCCGCTGGTCGGCACCTGCCGGGTGTCCGGCACCGGCGGCTGGCAGACCTGGGCCGACACGACCTGCGGGGTCAGCGGCGCCACCGGCACCCACGACCTCTACCTGAGGTTCACCGGCGGCAGCGGCTCGCTGTTCAACCTCGACCACTGGCGGTTCAACTCCGGCACCGGCACCCCGCCGCCCACCACCGCGCCGCCGACGACCGCGCCCCCGACGACCCCGCCGCCCACCACCGCGCCGCCCACCACCCCGCCGCCGACCGGCAACGGCTGCACCGCGAGCTACCGCACCACCAGCACCTGGTCCGGCGGGTTCCAGGGCGAGGTGACCGTGACGGCCGGCACGTCGGCGATCAGCGGCTGGACGGTGGGCTGGAACCTGGCCGGCGGCCAGAGCATCACCCAGATCTGGGGCGGGACGCTGAGCACCAGCGGCACCACGGCCACCGTCCGCAACGTGTCGTACAACGGCTCCGTGCCCGCCGCCGGCTCGACCACGTTCGGCTTCCTGGCCAACGGCACGCCGTCGACGCCGTCACTCACCTGCACCGGCTCCTGAGAGGAGAGATCATGCGCACAAGGGCAAGGGCGTGGCTCGCCACCGCCGCCGCGTCGGTTATGACGGTCGCCGGGCTGCTCGCCCCGGCCGGCCCGGCCGCCGCCGAGTCCAACGGCGGGGTACGGGTGATGCCGCTCGGTGACTCGATCACCGAGGGGACCCAGGTCCCGGGCGGCTCCCGCACCGGGCTGTGGCAGCGGCTCGCCGCCGGCGGCTACCGGATCGACTTCGTCGGCTCCCAGTTCAACGGGCCGGGCAACCTCGGCGACCACGACCACGAGGGGCACCCCGGCTGGCGGATCGACCAGATCGACGCCAACATCACCGGCTGGCTCAACACCTACCAGCCGCGTACGGTGCTGCTGCACATCGGCACCAACGACATCCTGCAGAACTACAACGTCTCCGGCGCGCCGAACCGGCTCTCCACCCTGATCGACCGCATCACCGCGACGGCGCCCAACGCCGACGTGTTCGTGGCGCAGATCATCCCGCTGGCCAACGCCGGCCAGGAGTCGGCGGTACGCACGTTCAACGCCGCGATCCCCGGCATCGTGGCGGCCAAGGTGAACGCCGGCAAGCGCGTCCACCTGGTCGACCAGCACTCGGCGCTGACCACAGCCGACCTGATCGACGGCATCCACCCGACCGCCACCGGCTACGACAAGATGGCCGCCGTCTGGTACTCCGCGCTCCGGTCGGTGGACGGCAGCATCGGCACCCCGGGCACCGGCGGCGGCCCCACCTACCAGAACGTGCAACTGGTGGGTGCCGGCTCGGGCCGGTGCGTGGACGTGCCGAACGGCAGCACCACCAACGGCATCCAAATGCAGTTGTACGACTGCTGGGGCGGCACCGGGCAGCGCTGGACGTACACCGCGAGCAAGCAGTTGCAGGTGTTGGGGAACAAGTGCCTGGACGCCAACGGGCGCGGAACCGCGAACGGCACCGCAGTCATCATCTGGGACTGCAACGGCCAGGCCAACCAGCAGTGGAACCTCAACGCCAACGGCACGATCAGCGGCGTGCAGTCGGGCCGGTGCCTGGACGCGGCCGGCTACGGCACCACCAACGGCACGAAGATCAACCTCTGGGACTGCCACGGCGGCACCAACCAGCAGTGGACCCCCCGAAGCTGACGTGCAAGGCGGGGCCCCTTCTTAACGCCTCCGGTATAGGAAGGGGCCCCGCTTAACCGCTCTCGAAGGAAGGAGGGAGTACTCCATGCCGAGACATCGGCTCATCGTCGGCGTCGTCGCGGGGGTGGCGGGGCTGGTCCTCGCCATGGGCGGCGCCGCGCTCGCCGCCGGAGAGAGTCCCGCCGGCGTCGGCACGCTGGCGGCGACCGCCGGCTGTGGCAAGGCGCCGGCGCTGGCGAGCGGCTCGCACACGATCTCCAGCAGCGGCCAGAACCGCTCCTACATCCTGCGTCTCCCCGACAACTACGACCGCAATCACCCCTACCGGCTGATCTTCGGCTTCCACTGGAACGGCGGCACCGCGGGCGACGTCGACTCGGGCGGCACCAGCGGTTACCTCTGGTCCTACTACGGGCTGCGGGCGCTGGCGAACAACAGCGCGATCTTCGTCGCGCCGCAGGGCAACGGCAACGGCTGGGCGAACCCGAACGGGCAGGACCTGACGTTCGTCGACGACCTTGTCCGTACGCTCGAGGCGGGGTTGTGCGTGGACACCACGCAGCGGTTCGCCCTGGGCTTCAGCTACGGCGGCGGCATGAGTTACGCCCTCGCGTGCGCCCGGTCGAGCGTCTTCCGCGCGGTCGCGGTCTACTCGGGCGCGAACCTCAGCGGCTGCAACGGCGGCACCCAACCCGTCGCGTACCTCGGAATCCACGGGCTGCGCGACGGCACCCTGCCGATCTCACTCGGGCGGTCGCTGCGTGACCAGTTCGTCCGGAACAACGGCTGCACCCCGCAGAACCCACCCGAGCCGTCGCAGGGCAGCCTGACGCACGTCGTCACCTACTACTCGGGATGCCGGGCGGGCTATCCGGTCGCCTGGGCCGCCTTCGACGGACCGCACGCCCCCAACGCGGTGGACGGCACCGCCGATCCGTACGCCCCGGGCGAGCGGTCGTGGACGCAGGCGGTGGTGTGGCGGTTCTTCACCCAGTTCGACGGCGCCACCCCCACGAACCCGCCGACCACCCCGCCGACCAGCCCGTCGCCCACGACCGGCCGCCAGCTCGTCGGCGGGCAGTCCGGCCGCTGCGCCACCGCGCCGACCCAGACCTCGGGTACGGCGGTGCAGTTGCAGGACTGCGCCGGGCAGTCCGGCCAGCTCTGGACCGCCACCTCCGGCCGCCAACTGCAACTGGCCGGCAACCTGTGCCTGGACGCGAACGGGGCCGGCACCGGCAACGGCACGGCGGTGATCGTCTGGACCTGCAACGGCCAGGCCAACCAGCAGTGGAACGTCAACGCCAACGGCACCGTCACCGGCCAGCAGTCCGGGCTCTGCCTCGACGCCAACGCCGCCGGCACCGCGAACGGCACCAGGCTCATCCTCTGGTCCTGCAACGGCGGCCCCAACCAGCAGTGGAGCTTCCGTAGCTGACCCCCGTGTTAAGCGGGGCCCCTTCCTATGCCGTAGGCGTTAAGAAGGGGCCCCGCCTTGCATGTCAGGGGCGGAGGGTCCAGCGTTGGTTGGCGCCGTTGAGGCACTGCCAGAGCTGCACCTTGGTGCCGTTGGTGGTGCCGAGCGCGCTGGCGTCCAGGCACAGGCCGGACTGGACGCCGGTGATCGAACCATCGGCGTTGACGTTCCACTGCTGGTTGGGCTGGCCGTTGCAGTCCCAGATCACCACCGCGGTGCCGTTGGCGGTGCCCTGGCCGGAGGCGTCCAGGCACTTGTTGCCGTACACCGTGAGCTGCTTGCCCGTGGTGTAGCTGAAGCGCTGGTTCGTGCCGCCGTGGCAGTCCCAGAGCTGGGCCTGGGTGCCGTTGGTGGTGGTGGAGTTCGGCACGTCCACGCACCGGCCGGACTGGCCGCCCACGATCTGCACGTTCTGGTTCGTCGACCCGCCGCCGGGCGGGAGCAGGGTGATGGTGGACGTGTCGTTGACGTTCGCGTGCGAGACGTTGACGGTGGTCCCGTTGTTGGACAGCGTCACCACGCTGTCCCGCACCGTGACCGGGCCGGCGACCGCGCCGCCGTTGTTGTACGGGATGTTCTGCACCACCACCCGGACCTGGTTGTTCACCACGATGCCGCTGGTGGCGTCCAGGCGTTGGATGTTGACCGCGACGTTGCCGGTGGTGGTGTTGCCGCCGACGAGGATCTTCGCCGAGCCGGACGCCTTGGCGGCGAACGCGTCGTAGGAGGCGCTCGGGGTGACCGAGGCGATCTGGCCGGTCATCGAGCCGTAGTACTGGTAGACCCACCATTCGCCCTTGGGCTGGTACTGCCCGCTGGAGTTGCGGGTGAGCAGGCTGGCCAGGTCGTTGTGGAGGTTCTGGCTGCCGGCCCAGTTGGCGCGCAGCCCGTCCGCGCCGGCGCGTTCGAGCCGGGCCAGGTACCACGCCCCACCGGCGGGGTTCTGCTGGTTGGACGCGCCGTACTCGTTGATCTGGTGCGGTCGGGGGTGGGCGATGCCGCGCGAGTCCAGGGTCTGGTTGGCGGTGGCGACGTTCGCCACCGGGTCACCGGGCAGCGAGTGCCAGCTGAAGATGTCCGGCACCACGTTGTTGGCCTTGACGTAGTCCAGGTACTGGGTCCACCAGCCACTGGTGGACGGCACGCACGCGCAGCTCGGCCCGACGATGAGCATGCCCGGGAACGCCGCCCGGATCCGCTGGTGGGTGCGCCGCCACAGCTCGAAGTACTGCGACTGCGGCCGGTTCCAGAACAGGCTGATGTTGGGCTCGTTCCAGATGTCCCACTGCACCGTGATGCCGGCCGCGCGCACGTCGGCGAAGAGCCGGTCCAAGAAGCGGTCGTAGTCGCTCCAGTCCCCGTTGTCGCCGGGGAACCGGCTGATCGAGGCGCCGTCGGCGCCCCACAGGTCGTGGTTCAGCAGGACGAACGTGCCGCCCAGCGCGGCGGTGCGCCGGGCCTGCGCCACGGTGGCGTTCCACCGCCGGTCGTAGCCGCCGCCGACCCAGCCCTGGCCCGGCAGCTGCGCGCCGCCGGCCCGCATGGCGCGGAACTTCACGTCGCGCAGGTAGTTGTCCGGCGGGTTCTGGCCGTTCTCGGTCATGCCGTAGATCCAGCCCGACCCCCGGTACGTCGGGGTGCCGAGCGAGGCGGAGAAGTTGACGGTGAGCGACTCGTCGGCGGCGAGCGCCGGGGACGCGGCGACGGTGAGCGAGCAGACGACGGCGAGGGCACCGGCGGCGATCCGGGCGGCGAGGCCGCGGATCCGTGGTGCCCGGACGTGAGGGGTGTGCACTGGTGGCTCCTTCGGCAGGGCGGGGATGCTGCGGAGGACGTCCTGGCGAATCGATTCGCCGCGCAGCGTAGGCTTCGACGCTCATGGATGTCAACGCGGTGAACAGGTCGTCACCGCCTCGTTTCACGCGCATCGCATCGACCATCTTGACCGCGTCGGGCGCGCGGCCTATCTTCGGTCGAACCGATTCGCTGACCGATCACCGAGGGAGGCCCCACCATGGCGACATCCGCGTGGCGGCGGGGCGTGGCCGGCGCCACCCTGACCGCACTGACGATCGCCGGCGCCGTCACCGGCTGCGCCGCGAACGACGGCCCGGACGGCGGCGCCGGCGGCGGCGCGTACACCGTCTGGGACCCGTACCCGCAGTTCGCCGAGGGGTCCGACTGGGTCAAGCTGCTCCAGAGCTGCGGCAGCGCCGCGGGCGTGACCGTGCAGCGGACCGGCTACGACACCACGGACCTGACCAACAAGGCGCTGCTCGCGGCGCAGCAGCGCCACTCCCCCGACGTGCTGATCATCGACAACCCGGTGATCTCCACGCTCGCCCAGGCCGGGGCGTTGACCTCCACCGACGAGACCAAGCTGGACACCTCCGCCTCCGCGCCCAACCTGCTCGGCGCCGGCCGGCTCGACGGCCGGACGTACGGCGTGCCGATCGGCGCGAACACGCTCGCCCTCTGGTACAACAAGGATCTGCTGCGCAAGGCCGGGGTGGAGGTCGCGTCGGTGACGGACTGGCCGTCCCTGACCGCCGCGCTGGCGAAGGTCAAGGCCGCCGGCAAGAAGGGCATCACGTTCTCGGCCATCGGCACCGAGGAGGGCAGTTTCCAGTTCCTGCCCTGGTTCTGGGGCTCCGGCGCGCAACTGACGGCGCTGGACTCGCCGGCGGCGGTGTCCGCGCTCACGCTGTGGAAGGACTGGCTGGGCCGGGGGTACGCGCCGAACTCCGTCATTAACAACACCCAGACCACGAGCTGGCAGGAGTTCGCCACCGGCGACTACGCGTTCGCCGAGAACGGCACCTGGCAGCGGGCCAACGCCGAGAAGCTCGGCTTCGAGTACGGGATCATCCCGGTGCCGGCCAGCGCGGGCGGCACCGCACCGGCGCCGACCGGCGGCGAGTTCGTCTCCGTCCCGGTGCAGCGCGACACCGGCCGGTACGACGTCTCGCAGCAACTGGTGACCTGCCTGACCAACCCGGACAACCTGCTGCGGACCGACACCACGCTGTCCTACGTCGCGCCCGTGGCGGTCGTGCAGGCCAAGCAGGTCGCGGCGGACGCCGGGCTGAAGGTGTGGGTCGACGCGGTGAACGCCGCCAAGGGGCGCACCGGCGACAACCTCGGCACGAGGTACCCGAAGATCTCCGAGCAGCTCTGGACGGCCGTGCAGGGCGCGCTCAGCGGCTCGAAGACGCCGCAGGCGGCCCTGTCCGCCGCCCAGGACGCGGCCGCCGCCGCCACCCGGTAGGCCCGCACCGGCGATGAGCAGAATCCGCACCGGCCGGTGGACGGCGTGGGCGTTCCTGGCCCCGGTGACCCTCTACCTGCTGGCCTTCTACGCCTATCCGCTGTACCGCAACGTCGAGCTGAGCCTGCGGCGGTACACGGTCCGCTCGTTCGTCTCCGGTGGCGCCCCGTTCGCCGGGCTGGACAACTACCGGGACGTGGTGACCCATCCGACCTTCCTGCCGGCGCTGGTCCACACGGCGGTCTTCACGGCGGTGTCGTTGCTGTTCCAGTTCGCCATCGGGCTGGCGCTCGCGGTCTTCTTCCACCGGCACTTCCCGCTGTCGGTGACGCTACGGGCGCTGTTCCTCGTACCCTGGCTGCTGCCGCTGATCGTCTCGGCCTCGACCTGGTCGTGGATGCTCAACAGCGACGCCGGCGTGGTCAACGCCGCGCTCGGCGCGGTGGGCGTCGACCCGGTCAACTGGCTGACGTCGCCGCGCTGGTCACTGGTCTCGGTGATCATCGCGAACATCTGGATCGGCATCCCCTTCAACCTGGTCGTGCTCCACAGCGGCCTCCAGGCCATCCCGACCGAGGTGTACGAGGCCGCGGCGCTGGACGGTGCGAGCGGGCCGCAACGGTTCTGGCGGATCACGTTCCCGCTGCTGCGCCCGGTGTCGGCGATCACCCTGCTGCTCGGGCTGATCTACACGCTGAAGGTCTTCGACATCATCTGGGTGATGACCCGGGGCGGACCGACCGACTCGTCGACGACGTTCGCCACCTGGTCCTACCGGCTCGGCTTCGGCAGCCTGCTGCCCGAGTTCGGGCCGGGCGCGGCCGTGGGCAACCTGCTGATCATCGTGGCCTTCGTCTTCGGGCTGGGCTACGTCCGGGCCCAGCGGAGGCAACGATGGTGACGCGCACACCGGCCCGTGCCGCGTGGTGGCGGACCGCCCTCGGCGTGGTGTTCACCGCGCTGATGCTGTTCCCCGTCTACTGGATGGTCAACGTCTCGTTCACCCGGGACGGCGACGTGCGGGCCGACCCGCCGCACCTGTTCCCGGTCGACGGCACGTTCGAGGGTTACCGGGCGGTGTTCCGGGAGCAGTTGCCCTACCTCGGCACCAGCCTCCTGATCGGGCTCGGCACCGTGGCGCTGACCGTGGCCCTCGCCGCGCCGGCGGGATACGCGCTGGCGAAGTTGCGTCCGGTCGGCGGCGGCGTGCTCAGCTTCCTGCTGCTCATCGCGCAGATGATTCCCGGGATCATCATGGCGATGGGGTTCTACGCCATCTACCTGCGGCTCGGGTGGCTCAACTCGGCGGCGGGCCTGGTGCTGGCCGACTCCACCATCGCCGTACCGTTCGGGGTGTTGATCTTCACGGCGTTCATGTCCGGCATCCCCGACGAGGTGCTCCAGGCCGCGGTGGTGGACGGCGCCGGCCGGTGGCGGACGTTCCGGTCGGTGGTGCTGCCGCTGAGCCGGGGCTCGATCGCCACGGTGTCGTTGTTCGCCTTCCTCTGGGCCTGGTCGGACTTCCTCTTCGCGTCCACGCTGGACGCCGGTGGGGCCAGCCGGCCGATCACCCTGGGCATCTACCGCTACATCGGCAACAACAACCAGCAGTGGAACGCGATCATGGCCACCGCCGTGCTCGCCTCCATTCCCGCCACCGTCCTGCTGATCGTGGCCCAGCGGTACATCGCCGCGGGCGTGACAGCCGGCGCCGTCAAGGACTGACCCCTGAAGAAAGGCGGCCTCCTCAGATGACCGTTGCTCCCTCCGGCCCCGAGTTCTCCGTCCGGGAGATCCCGTTCAGCCACCGCGGGTCCTGGCTCAGCGTCTCCCCGGTGACCGCCCAGCACACGTACGCCGAGGACCTGCACCTGATCTCGCACCGCAACGGCATGCACCCGGTGCTGCGGTTCTCACCGTCGGCCGGCGCCACGGTGGCGGCCCGGCCGGCGTCGCTGAGCTGGCGGGACGGGGCCGGCCGGGTGGAGCTGACCTACGCGGGCGCGGACACGCTGCGGCTGCGTGGTCGCGGGGCGGGACTGCGGATCACGGCCGCCGCCGACACTCTCACCCCGTTCAGCGGGACCTACCTCTACGACGACCCGGTGGACGGCTCGTCCGTGTTCACCTCCTACGAGACCGGCCGCCGCTACCGGGTCACCGTGCTCGCCGGCACCGCCGAGACCGTCGGGGCGCAGGACCTCGGCACCGCCGTGCGCGGCCTGGTCCTGCCGGCCGACCGGCCGTGGGAGGTCGCGATCGAGGAGTACGCGACGGCCCGCCGGCCCTACACGGCCAGCGCGGACTTCGACGGTCTCGCCGCCGCCGCGCACGCCGACTTCGCCGCGTTCGCGGCGGCGGTCGCCCCGTGGCGCGGGCCGGATACGCCGGCCGCCGAGCTGGCCGCGTACGTGCTCTGGTCGGCCACCGTGGCACCGGCCGGCTTCGTCACCCGGCCCGCCACGCTGATGTCGAAGCACTGGATGAACAAGGTGTGGAGCTGGGACCACTGCTTCAACGCGCTCGCCCTCGCGGCCGGGCACCCGGACCTGGCCTGGCACCAGTTCCACCTGCCGTTCGACCACCAGGACCCGGCCGGCGCGCTGCCCGACTCGGTGACCCACTCGGAGGTCCTGCACAACTTCGTCAAGCCGCCCATCCACGGCTGGGCGGTGCGGCGGCTGCGGCAGCGGTCGAGCCGGCCGCTCGGGCGCGACGAGCTGATGGAGGTCTACCAGCGGCTCGCCCGGTGGACCACGTTCTGGTTGGAGCACCGCCGCGCGCCCGGCCGACGCCTGCCGCACCACCAGCACGGCAACGACAGCGGTTGGGACAACGCCACGACGTTCGACGACGACCGGGTGGTCGAGACGCCGGATCTCGCCGCCTTCCTGGCGATCCAGGCGGGGTACCTCGCGGAACTGGCCGCCGAGCTGGACCGGCCGGAGGAGGCCGCGCGGTGGGCCAGCGCCGCCGACGAGGTCCGCGACGCGTTGCTGGGCGAGTTGTGGACCGGTGAGCGGTTCACGGCGCGCGGCACGCGCACCGGTCGGGCCCGGTCGAGCACCAGCCTGCTCGACCTCATGCCGATCGTGCTCGGCGAGG
The DNA here is from genome assembly GCF_002140155.1 of Micromonospora sp. NBS 11-29. Classification (GTDB taxonomy): domain Bacteria; phylum Actinomycetota; class Actinomycetes; order Mycobacteriales; family Micromonosporaceae; genus Micromonospora. The sequence goes on along the minus strand of NZ_NAPR01000007.1, from coordinate 109,069 downwards.
ATCTCCCGGCGGACATCGCCGCCATCCTCGCCCGCCACGTCGAGGCCCACCTCACCGAGCACGGGTTGGCCACCGAGCCGCTCGACTCCCCGCACCACCTGGCCGACGGCTACTGGCGCGGCCCCGTCTGGGCCCCGGCCACGGTGCTCATCGAGGACGGGTTGCGACGGGCCGGGCACACGGGGCTCGCCGACGAGGTCAGCCGAAGGTTCCGGCTCCTGTGCGAGCGGTCCGGCTTCGCCGAGAACTTCGACGCCAAGACCGGTGCGGGTCTGCGGGACCGGGCGTACACCTGGACCGCCAGCAGCTNNNNCGACGACCAGCGGCGTCGGCGGGCCGGGCGCGGGTGAGCGGCGGTGTCAGCGCACGGCGCGCGACGCCGGGACCGGGCCGGTGCTGGCGCGCAGCGAGATCGGCGGGCGGTACATCCGGTGCCGTGGCGCGGTCGCGGGCGCGGCGATGCGTTCCAGCAGCAGCGA
>NZ_NAPR01000007.1:105381-108569 GCF_002140155.1 Micromonospora sp. NBS 11-29 | reverse complement strand
CGGCGGACGGAGGTTCTCCGCCCAGTGCCGGGCGGCGACCCCGGTGAGGGAGAAGTCGCGCGGCACCACCAGCCCGGCGGTCTCCAGCGCCCGCTGCATCCCGGGCAGGGCCGCCTCGTTGACGGTCGCCACGGCGGTCACCTCGGGATGGGTCGCGAGCAGTTCCTCGACGCACGCCTCGCCGGCGGCGACGTCGTCGCCGCAGCAGACGTCGACGCCGGTCAGACCGCGTTCGGTGACCGCCTCGGTGAAGCCGGTCAGCGCCCGGCAGCCGGGGCCGTACCCCGCGGCGACGAGTTCGGCGGACCGGTTGACCAGGGCGATGTGCCGGTGCCCCAGGTCCGCCAGGTGATGCACGCAGCCGGCGATGAGGCCGGCGTAGTCCACGTCCACCCAGCTCATCCCCGCCGGCTGGGCGGTGCGGCCGATGGTCACGAACGGCAGGCCGGCCCGCTCCAGGCGGGTCACCCGCTCGTCGGTGAGCCGGATCTCCATCAGGACCACCCCGTCGACGCGGCGGCCGGTGACGATCCGTTCGAACGACCGGTCGTGGTCGCCGCCGGACGGCGACAGCAGCACGTCGAGGTCGGCCCGCGCGGCGGCCTCGACCACGCTGGCGACGAAGCCGAGCTGCATGTCGGTGAGGCGCCGGCTCGCCGGCGGGATGACCAGGCCGAGGGTACGGGTCCGGCCCTCCTTGAGGGCGCGTGCGCTGGCGTTGGGGCGGTAGTCCAACTCGTCGATGACGGCCTGGATCCGCGCCCGGGTGGCCGCGGAGACCGGCCGCTTGCCGCTGAGCACGTACGACACGGTGCTGCGGGACACCCCGGCCCGGCGGGCGATCTCGCCGATGTTCATCCCGCCCCCGGGTCATCGAATCGGTTCACCTGGTGGGACGACCCTAGGTCGGGCCGTTCACGACTGTCAACGCGCACACCGTCGAGCCATTGACTTGTTTCAATGTTGACCGGTTCGACATCCGCGCTTAACATCAGACGTCATACCTATTGTTGTCGATGTGTCGCTGGAGGAACCGTGAACGCATCCGCCCTGCGCCGGTCGGCTGCGGCCGGTCTCGCCCTGGCGACGGCGGCTGCCGGCATCGCCGTGGCCGCCTTCGCCTCGTCCGCCTCGGCCGCCGTGACCACTCTCTACGCGTCCCCCACCGGCACCGGCACCGGCTGCACCGCGGCGCAACCCTGCTCGCTGACCGCGGCGCAGACCGCGGTGCGCGCGCTGGTCGGCGGCATGACGGACGACATCTTGGTGCAACTGGCCGACGGCGTCTACCGGGTCACCTCGCCCCTGACCTTCGGCGCGGCCGACTCCGGGACGAACGGCCACACCGTCCGCTGGCAGGCCGCCTCCGGCACGCACCCGACGATCAGCGGCGCGAAGCAGATCACCGGCTGGTCCGTCGCGGACACCGGCCGCAACATCTGGAAGGCCAGCGTGGGCGCCGGGCAGGACACCCGGCAGCTCTACGTCGACGGCCAGCTCGCCACCCGGGCGCGGACCCAGGTGAACCGGTCGGACTTCAGCGCCTCGGCCAGCGGCCTGCGGATCACCAACGGCAACCTGAACTACCTGAACAACCTGGCCAACGCCAACCGGGTCGAGGTCGAGGGCGTCAACTCGTTCACCGACCGGTACTCGCCGGTGCAGAGCATCAGCGGCGGGATGCTGACCATGGCGCAGCCGGCCTGGAACAACAACAACTTCGGCTACGACACCCTGATGAACCCGTTCCGGGCCGGCCCGTTCTACCTGGCGAACGCGTACGAGTTCCTCGACTCCCCGGGCGAGTGGTACGCGAACACCAGCACCGGCACGCTGTACTACATCCCCCGCTCCGGCCAGAACATGGCGAACGTGGACGTCGAGTTCCCGGTGGTGCAGTCGCTGGTCCACGTCGGCGGCAGCTACGCCAACCCGGCCCACCACATCGCGTTCACCGGCATCACGTTCACCGGCACGAGCTGGCTGGGCCCCAGCAGCAACCAGGGCTGGGTCGACCAGCAGACCGGCTCGTACATCGCCGGCACCTGGTCGTGGCCCGCGTTCGGCTCCTGCACCTCCGGCTGCCAGCAGTTCGAGGCGGCCCGGCCGAACTGGTCCCAGATGCCCGCCGCCGTGCAGGTGTCGGCCGCCAACACGATCACGTTCAGCGACTCCCAGTTCGTGAACCTGGGCCAGACGGCGGTGGGCATCGGCAACGACGCCAACGCGCACGGCACCGGCGTGGGGCTGGGCGCCAGCGGCATCACGGTCACCCGCTCCGAGATCGCCCGCAACGCGGCCGGCGGTTTCGTCATCGGTGGCGTACGCGCCGACGCGCACCACCCGAGCGACACCCGGATGACCAACCGGGACATCACGATCAGCAACAACCGGATCCACGACCTGGGCGTGGACTACCGGGGCATCAGCTCGGTGCTGCCCACCTACGTCACCAACGCCACGATCAGCCACAACGAGGTCTACAACATGCCGTACTCGGGCATGACCATCGGGTACGGCTGGGGCGCCAACGACGCCGGCGGCAACACCGAGTACGCCAACCGCGGCCTGTACAACTACCAGCCGCGCTACAGCACGCCGACGACCGCGTCCAACGCCCGGGTGGTCGGCAACTACATCCACGACGTCATGCAGCAGATGAACGACGGCGGGTGCATCTACACCCTCGGGTGGAACCCGAACGCGCTGATCAGCGAGAACCACTGCCTGCGGACCAACGGCTACTTCGGCGTCTACTTCGACGAGGGCTCCAAGTACTACACCGTCACCAACAACGTCTTCTCGAACACCGGCACCTGGGCGACCGCCAACTACTGGGGCGGCGAGAACATGGGCAACTGGACGCTCACCAACAACTGGTCGACCAACAACAGCACCAACGTCACCAACGGCGACCGGGGCAACGTGGTCTACGGCAACACCGTCGTGAGCAACGGCAACTGGCCGTCCGGCGCGCAGACCGTGATGAACGCCGCCGGCCCGCAGGGTGGTGGCGGCCCGACCACCCCGCCGCCCGCCGGCACCGCCCGGCAGGTCGTCGGCGAGCAGTCCGGCCGGTGCGTGGACGTGCCCAACTCCTCCACCACCAACGGCACGCAGGTCCAGCTCTGGGACTGCGGCAGCGCCACCGGCCAACGCTGGACGGTCACCTCCGGCCGGCAACTCCA
>NZ_NAPR01000007.1:1189-105341 GCF_002140155.1 Micromonospora sp. NBS 11-29 | reverse complement strand
AACGGCACCAAACTCATCCTCTGGGCCTGCAACGGCCAGACCAACCAGCGGTGGAGCCTGCGCGGCTGACCCGGACGGCCTGAAGGGGGCAAACCGTGAAGGTGACCGGCTACCGCAGCCTCACCACCACGCACGACTGGGGACGGCTGATCGGCGACGCCAACGGGGTGATGCCCGAGCCCCGTACCGAGGTGCCGGTGCTGATCGTGGAGACGGACAGCGGCCTGGAGGGGGTCGGCGTCGGCGCGCACGACGACGTCGACCGGGTCTTCCGGGCGATCGAGGGCGAGGACCCCCGGGCCGCCCCGGCGCTCTACGACCGGATGCTCGCCCAGGTCTTCAAGACCGGTCACGCGGGCGCCACGTTCGGGGCGATCGGCGCGATCGACATGGCGCTGTGGGATCTGAAGGCGAAGGCGGCCGACGAGCCGCTGTGGCGCACCGTCGGCGCCACGGACCGGTTCGTCCCCGGGTACGCCTCCGGGCTGGACATCGCGCTCGACGACGACGCGCTCGCGGGGCTGTACGAGCGCTTCGCCGACCGCGGCTTCGGCGCCGCCAAGCTCAAGGGCGGCCACGACGTCGAGTCGGACCGGCGCCGGCTGGAGGCGGTCCGGGAGATCCTCGGCCGCAACACCACCCGGCCGGCGCTGATGATCGACGCCAACGAGTCGTGGAACCGCGCGCAGGCGATCCGCTACGTCGACGCCCTGGAACGCACGGTCGACCTGGCCTGGGTCGAGGAGCCGGTCCGCCGGTGGGACGCGGCCGGCCTCGCGGCGGTGCGCCACGGCGTCCGGGCGGCGGTCGCCACCGGTGAGAACCTCACCGGGCTCGAACAGTACCGGCCGCTGCTGGACGCGGACGCCGTCGACGTGGTCCAGGTGGGCAGCGTGTGGGGCATCACCCACTTCCTGCGGGTGGCCGTCGTGGCGCACGGACGGGACCTGCCGGTGAGCCCGGTGGCGTACCACGCCAACCCGCTCGCGCACGCGGCCGCCGCGGTGCCCAACCACCTGGCGTGCGAGGTCCAGGACCTCTCCTGGCCGATCGGGATCGAGGTGGACCAGGAGATCGCGGACGGCGGCATCGTCCTCGGCGACCTGCCGGGGCTCGGCATCCGGGTCGACGAGCGCCGCATCGAGGCCACCCGGGCGTCCAGCCCGCCGGCCGCCGCGCCGGGCGGACCCCACATCCGGCCCGACCGCGCCGGGCTGCGCCTCGTGCCCGGCACCCGTCCGGACGCCCGGTCGACCGCGCCACCGCCCCGCTGACCGGCCGGACCAACGGGCCGGGGGAGCTACTCCCGCTCGCCGCCGCCGGGGCCCGGCTCGTCGGGTGGGCCGGCCAACCGGCGGCGCTGCCAGGATCCGATGATGTGGTCCCGCATGGCGCGTTCGGCACCCACCACGTCCTGGCGGGAGATCGCGTCGACCACCAGCGCGTGCTCGTCCAAGGTGGACTCGAACGCGTGCTCGTACGTCAGGCCGTGAAACCGGTTGCTTTCCATCGCCCGCCGGTAGAGGCGCTTGCAGATGTTCTCCGCCAGCCGGTTGCCGGACAGCTCCATGACCGTGAAGTGGAAGACCACGTCCGCCTGCCGGAAGGAGTCGGTCTCGTGCTGGATCTCGCGCATCGCCGCGAGCGCGTGCTCGACCCGGGCCAGTTCGCCCGGCGTACGCCGGCTCGCCAACGTGCCCGCCATGGCCGCCTCCAGGCTGCCCCGGACGACCGTCAGCTCGTCCAGGACGCCCAGCGACTCGTCGTTGTCGATGAGCGCGGACAGCACCACCGGATCCAGCATGTTCCACGAGCCGGTCCGGGCCACCTGGGTGCCTCGGCCCTGGGCGACCACCACCAGGCCCTTCTCCTCCAGTCGCTTCACCGACTCCCGGATGACCGTGCGGCTCACGCCGAAGTGCTCACTGAGCGGCCCTTCCGGAGGAAGGAGCTGCCCCTCGGCGAGCTGGCCGGTGACGATGAGCTCGACCAGGTCACGCACCACCGCCACACCCAACCGCTGCGCGGGGCGGCGGGGAGGAAGGGTGAACCCAGCCGCGCGAGCCGTCATGCCCCCACACCCTAGTGCAGCGCGGCCCCGGCCCCGGCGGTGAGCAGACGCGCGATCCGCGCGTACTCGGCGGCCATCTCCGGTGTGGCCAGGAAGTCGTCGAGATCGGCCGGCACCTGGTGGTCGATCTGCTCGACGGCCCGGACGGCAAGCTCGTAGATCTCGCCGCGCCGGCCCGTCTCCAGATAGGTCGTCCAGTGTTCGAGCGCCGAGACGACGATCAGGAGTGCGGGATCCATGTCGCCGTCGGTGAGGACCCCGTCGTCGATGCGCGTCAGCAACGCCCGCAGGTCGTCCGCGCCGGCCGTCGGGGCGTTCGCGCAGGCGAGCCGGAACGCCGCCGCCGCGTCCTCGTCCAGCTCGCCCTCGGCCGCGACCTCGCTCAGCTCGTCGTCGCGGACGAGCCGGGCCACCGTCTCGACGCCGAAGACGCGCAGGTCCGCCTCGCCGGCCCCGTCCACCAGCCCGCGGATCGCGGCTTCCAGTTCGTGGTATCGCACCGCCGCAGTCTAGGGAAGCGGTCCGACACCTCGACCGCCCTCGGGGGAACCGGTGGCGTCCACGACCGTGACCGGGGTGCCGAGTTCGACGGTGCGGGAGACGGTGCAGAGCCGGTCGTGCGACTGCCGCAGCGATCGGGGCAGCGCGTCGCGCGCCCGGTCCCCGTCGGGCCCGTCCGGGAAGGTCACGGCGAACTCCACCCGCAGGTTCCGCATCCGGTTCCCGCCCTCGTCGTCGCGTACCTTGTCGCCGGAGACCGTCACGACGAACCGGTCCGGTTCGGCGCGACGGCTGGTGATGTGGTCGACGTCGACGGCCGTGCACCCGCCGATGGCGGCCAGCAGCAGTTCCACCGGCGTGAAGCTGTCGTCCTGGCCGAAGCCCACGGAGATCGACCCGCCGCGCGTGTTCCGGACGGCGTAGGTCCCCAGGCCGGTCCGCTCGATCTCGACCGAGCGGAAGGTGTCGTCACTCATGACGACGAACCTACCGAGTGCCGGGTCCGCGCGGCGGCGGTGACCCGATGTGTACGGTCTGTTGTTCAACCGTCGATCGCCGTGCCGGCGGAGCACGGGTGCGGAGGAGGCGACATGTCGCGCAGGAAGCGTCGGGCGAATCCCCGGCCGCCAGAGCCACCTCGACTCGCACGACCCGGCGAACCGGAGCGCCCCGCACCCTGGTGGCGGCGCTTGCGCACGTCGGCGCTCGGATGGACCGCCGGGGTGACGGCCGCCGTCGTCGCCGGCGCCGGCAGCGCCGTGCTGCTCTGGGCGGGGCCCGAGATCGTCGACGGCCCGGCCGCCAAGGACGCCGTCCGCGAGGTGACGCGGTCGGAAGCCGACCTCCGGTACACCATCTCGCACGAGAACGGGGGCTGGGTGATCGCGCTCCCCCGGGGTGTGGAGCTGACCCCCCCGGCAGGAGAAGTTCCTGCGGAGCTGGTCGCTCGATCACGCCAGCTCCGACGGGTACGACATCGAGCGGCTCGCCCGCGACCTGCGCGCCGCGGGGGGTGCCGAGGTCCCCGAGCAGATCTTGCGGCTGGCCGTCGAAGGCCGCCGCAACCAACCGCTTCATGTGGACAGCATCAAGCCCGTCAACATCCGCCGCGCGAAGCCGTACAACGGAACGCTCCTGCTCGTCCCGCCCCAGGATTCCGGTAACGCGGTCGAGATGATGTTCGACTTCGACGAGACGGAACCTCGGGCCCGGGTCGCGGTCGGCGGCGAGGACGGCGCGGCCCCGCAGCCGGGCGAGCCGTTCTTCCAGAAGAAGACCCTCACCATCGAGGACGCGGTCGAGGACGTCCTCGTCATCCGGTCGACCGCCACCCGATGGGCGGTGTCGTTCGAGATCCGCATCGACTACCGCCTCGGTGACCAGGCGAAGCACGTCGTCATCGACGACGGCGGTCACCCGTTCGCGCTCAGCCCGCCGAACTGCACCGACCGCAGCCGGCGGTCCGCCGACGGATCCGGCGACGACGGGCACGCCAGCTACGAGCGGATCTGGGAGTTGAGCGGAGACTTCCAGGCCATCAAGGAGGTGTCCGGTCCGGACCGCTTCCCACTCGGGGCCCCGTACTGCTGATCCCGAGAGATTCCGGCGGTCCGGCCGGTGTCAGCCCATGTGCGGGTACCGGTGGTCGGTGGCCGGCACGAACGTCTCCTTGATCGAACGGGCGCTGGTCCAGCGCAGAAGGTTCTGCGGGGAGCCGGCCTTGTCGTTCGTCCCGCTGGCCCGGCCGCCGCCGAACGGCTGCTGGCCGACGACCGCCCCGGTCGGCTTGTCGTTGACGTAGAAGTTGCCCGCGGCGAACTCCAGCGCCTCGGTGGTCCGCGCGATCACCGCGCGGTCCTGGGCGATGACCGCGCCGGTGAGGGCGTACCGGGAGCCGGACCGGATCAGGTCGAGGATCTCGCCGTACGCGCCGTCCTCGTAGACGTGCACGGCGAGGATCGGCCCGAAGTACTCCGTGGTGAAGACCTCGTCGTCCGGGTCGTCGCACTCGATGACGGTGGGGCGGACGAACCAGCCCTCGCCGTCGTCGCACGTCCCGCCGGCGACGACCTTCGCGGTCGTGGTCGACCGCGCGCGTTCGATCGCCTCCCGGTGCCGGGTGAACGCGCGCTCGTCGATCACCGCGCCCATGAAGTTGGACAGGTCGGTGACGTCACCCATGGTCAGCGACTCCACCTCGGCGAGGAAGTCGGCGCGCATCCGCGACCACAGCGAACGCGGCACGTACGCCCGGGACGCGGCCGAGCACTTCTGCCCCTGGTACTCGAAGGCGCCGCGGATCAGGGCGGTGCGCAGGACGTCCGGGTCGGCCGAGGGGTGGGCGACCACGAAATCCTTGCCGCCGGTCTCGCCGACCAGGCGCGGATAGGTGCGGTAGGTGTCGATCCGCTCCCCCACCCGCCGCCACAGGTGCTGGAAGGTCCGGGTCGAGCCGGTGAAGTGGATGCCGGCGAGGTCCGGGTCGGCGAGCGCGACATCGGAGACGGCCAGGCCGTCGCCGGTCACCATGTTGATCACACCGGCCGGCAGGCCCGCCGCCTCCAGCAGCCGCATCGTCCACCACGCGCTGAGCTGTTGGGTCGGCGACGGTTTCCACACCACCGTGTTGCCCATCAACGCGGGCGCGGTCGGCAGGTTGCCGGCGATCGCGGTGAAGTTGAACGGCGTGATGGCGTAGACGAAGCCCTCCAGCGACCGGTAGCCGGTGCGGTTCCAGACGCCGGGCGACGACTGCGGCTGCTCGGCGAGGATCTGCCGGGCGAAGTGCACGTTGAAGCGCCAGAAGTCGATCAGCTCGCAGGCCGCGTCGATCTCCGCCTGGAACGCGGTCTTCGACTGTCCCAGCATGGTGGCGGCGTTCAACGTCTCCCGCCACGGGCCGGCGAGGAGGTCCGCGGCCTTGAGGAACACCGCGGCACGGTCGTCGAACGACAGCGAGCGCCATCCGGGGGCGGCCCGCCGCGCCGCCGCCACCGCCTCCGCCGCGTCGTCGCGGCTGGCGTTGCCGAGCGTGCCCAGCACATGGTGGCGGCGGTGCGGCTGCACCACGTCGATCCGGTCGCCGGCGCCCATGCGGCGGCGGCCGTCGATGGTCATGNCCCGGCGAGCCGGGTCAGCTTCTCGACGAGGCGGGCGCGGTCGGGGTCGCCCGGGGCGTAGGTCCGGTTCGGCTCGTTGACGGGGGTCGGTGCGGTGGTGATCGCGTCCATCGGTGGCGCCTGGCTCCTGGTCAGTTGCGGCTGGTGAGGGCACGGAGGAAGAACAGCAGGTTGGCGGGACGCTCGGCGAGACGCCGCATCAGGTACCCGTACCACTCCTCGCCGAACGGCACGTACACCCGGACCTGGTGGCCCTCGTCGGCGAGGCGTCGCTGCTCGCCGGGNGCGCCGCCGGCGCGGCCGGCGGCGAGCCGGGTGCCGGCCTCGACGAGCGCGGGGTCGTGCGTCGCCAGCATCGGGTAGCCGGGGCCGGCCATGAGGATCTCCGCGCAGCGCAGGTACGCCTGGGTCACCTCGGCCCGGGACTGGTACGCCACACTCGCCGGCTCCCGGTACGCGCCCTTGCACAGCCGTACCCGGGAACCGGCCGTCGCCAGGTCGCGACAGTCACCCTCGGTGCGGTGCAGGTACGCCTGGAGCACGGCCCCGGTCTGCGGGAAGTCGCGCCGCAGTGCCGAGACGATGCCGAGGGTGGAGTCGGTGGTGGTGTGGTCCTCCATGTCCACGGTGACCGTCGACCCGGCCCGCTGCGCGGCCGCGCAGATCCGTGCCGCGTTCTCCAGCGCCACCGCCCCGCCGTCGACGGGCAGGGCCTGCCCCAGCGCGGACAGTTTGATGGAGACCTCGGCGCGGTCGGTGAGCCCGGCCGCGCCCAGTGCGTCGAGCAGGAGCACGTACTGGTCCGTGACGTGCGCGGCGTGCGCCCGGTCGGTGGTGTCCTCGCCCAGGTAGTCGAGGGTGGCCGAGCAGCCGGCGGTCCGGAGCCGGTCCGACGCCCGCACGGCGGCGGGGACGTCCTCCCCGGCGACGAAGCGGTCGACCACCGACCGGGTGAGCGGCGTGGCCTCGATGGTGCGCCGCGCCCGGTGGCTGGCCGCGGTCTTCAGGATGGCCTGGCGGAGCAAGAGAGGGGCCCTTCCGTGGGAGGGGGACGGTTCAGCGGGCCGAGCCGGGCGGGACGGCCGCGGGCCGGTCGGTGGGTGCGTACAGGTCGGTCGCGATGATCGGGCCGTAGAGGTCCGGACGCCGGTCCTGGAGCAGGTTCAGGCCGAAGAAACCCTCGGTACGACTGCTGAGCGTGGTCGCGTCGAGGTCGGCGGTGTGCGTGACGAGGCCCTCCTCGTCGGTCAGCATCGCGACGACCTTGCCGTACGGGTCGACGATCTGGCTGTGCCCCCAGTAGTCGAGGCCGGCGCTGTACGCGCCCTTCTCGCAGTGGTTGGAGACGACCAGCCACATCTGGTTGAAGAACGCGTTCGCCTGCGCGGAGAGGTCCATCGCGAACCCGTGGTAGTCGTCGGCCGGGTCGTGGCCCTTCATCGGCCACGCGGTCGACATCAGCGCCAGCGTCGCGCCCTTCAGCGCGAAGACCCGCATCAGCTCCGGGAAAGCCAGGTCGTAGCAGATCAGGCTGGCGGCGCGGGCGAACGGCAGATCGAACACCGGGGTGGACTGACCGGCGTTGAAGTGTGGGAACTCGAACGTGTTGTGGGTCTTGCGGTAGACGCCGACCACCCCGTCCGGGCCGATCAGCGCGGTCGCGTTGAGGATGACGTTGCCGTGCGCGGCCCGCTCGGCGAGCCCGAGCTGGACGAACATGCCGTGCTCGGCGGCCTTGGCGCGGATGGCCTCGGTGGCCGGGCCGGGCACCGGCTCCGACTCGCGGAAGTAGTACTGCTTCTGCGCGGCGACGCCCTTGTCACCGAGGCCGAAGCCGAAGTCGGCGTAGCCCTGCAGGCCGACCTCCGGCAGCACCAGCACGTCCACGCCCCTGGTGGCGGCCTCGTCGATCATCTCCAGGAACTTCGCCAGGTTGCGCGCCTTGTCGTGCTCGACCCGCACGTTGGCGGCGGCGAGGGTCACGGGGGCCATGTAGTTGCTCCTTCTCGTCGGGATGTCGGGGCCGGCGTCAGGCCAGCTCGTGCTTGACCAGCTCGCCGCCCTTGACGACCACGGGCACGGCGGTCGGCCGGGCGAACACGTCGATGTCCTCCCAGGGGCGCCCGTCGACGACGATCAGGTCGGCGAGCTTGCCGGCCTCGACGGTGCCGAGCCGGTCGGCCAGGCCGAACAGCTCCGCGTTGACGCGGGTGGTGGCGATCAGCACGTCCGCCGCCGGCATGATCTCGGCCTTGAGCGACAGCTCCCGGTGCTTGTGCTCGAACATCGGGCCGAGCAGGTCGGAGCCGCTGGCGATGCGCACGCCGGCGCGGTACGCGTACTCCAACGAGCGTAGGCCCTGCTCGTGGGCCATCCGGATCTTTTCCAGAGGTTCCGGGGCGACGCCGTGCTCGGCGCCCTGGCGGTGCAGCAGCTCGTAGGTGGACAGCGTCGGCACGAGGTAGGTGCCGGCCTCGGCGAGCAGCGCGGCGGTCGCCTCGTCCATCAGGTTGCCGTGCTCGATGGACCGGACGCCGGCCTCCACACAGTTGCGGATCGCCAGCGAGGAGTAGGCGTGGGCGAGGACGTACTTGCCGGCGGCCTCGGCGGTCCGCACCGCCATCAGCAGCTCCTCCGGGGTGTACTGGATGGTGTCCAGCTCGTCGGCCGGTGACATCGCGCCGCCGCTGGCCATCACCTTGATCTGGTCGGCGCCGGTGCGGATGTTCTCCCGTACGCCCTTGCGGATCTCCTCGGGCCCGTCCGCCACGATCGCGTTCATGCCCACCTGGGAGCAGCACTCGACGGCCTTGCCGCGTTCGGTGGGGCGTCGCCAGTCGGCGTGACCACCCGTCATCGACAGCGGCGCGTTCGACACCAGCAGGCGGGGGCCGAGGATGTCGCCCTGCTCGACCGCCAGCCGGAAACCCGCGTCGCAGCCGCCCGCGTCCCGCACCGTGGTGTAGCCCTGCATGAGGGTACGGGTCAGGATGCGCCCCATCTTCAGCGCGGCCTGGCTGGTCTGGTAGTTGCGGTGCTGTTCGAGGATGTTGACGTCGATCGCGCCGATGTGCACGTGCGCGTCCATCAGGCCGGGCATCACCGTCCGGCCGCCGCAGTCGATCACCCGGTCGGCGCTCGCGGGCACCGCGCCACCGGCGGCGACCTCGACGATGACCTCGCCGTCCACCACGACGGTGGCACCCTCGACGGGCTCCGCGCCGGTGGCGTCGAACACGGTGGCGTTGGTCAGTGCGATGGTGCTCAAAGGAAGATCCTCCGTAGTCAGTGGTGGACGCCGAACGCGTCGGCGACGAGTTGGTCGACCTGCGCGTGGTCGCCAGTGCCGACCACCCGGTCGACGGCGCCGACCCGCAGCAGCACGAGTTCGTCGGCCACGCCGGCGGCCCGGGTGACGCTCTGCTCCACGAGCAGCACGCCCATGCCCCGCGAGCACAGCTCGGCGATGTAGCCGTAGATCTCGTCGATCACGACCGGCGCGAGACCGAGTCCCGGCTCGTCCAGCAGCAGGTACTTCGGGTCGCGCAGCAGCGCCCGGCCGAGGGCGACCATCTGCTGCTGGCCGCCGGAGAGCAGGGACACCTTCTGCTGGGTGCGGTCGCGCAGCACCGGGAACAGGTCCAGCACCTCGCCGATGCGGGCCCGCTGGGCGCGGTTGGCGCCGACCGTCAGGTTCTCCAGCACGGTGAGCTGGGACAGCAGGCCGCGTCCCTCGTGCACGATCGCAATGCGGTGCTCGGCGACCCGCCGGTGCGTCGGTTTCGCGGAGACGTCCTCGCCGTCGACCCGTACCGCGCCCTCGGTGCGGACCGCGCCGAGGATCGCCCGCAGCGTGGTGGTCTTGCCCGCGCCGTTCGTGCCGACCAGCGCCACGGTCTGGCCGGGCGCCACGGTCAGGTCGACCCCGAACAGCGCCTGGGTACGCCCGTACCAGGCCTTCATCGAATCAAGCGTCAACACCGGCGGCCCTCCCGAAGTACGCGAGCTGCACCTGCCGGTCACCGAACACCTTCGCCGGGGTGCCGTCGCACAGGAAGGCGCCGGAGTCCAGGGCGATGACGTAGGAGCAGAGGGTCTTGACCAGGTCCACGTCGTGCTCGACGACGACCATGGTCGACGGATGGTTGTCGTGCACCCGGGTGAGCACCGCGGCCAGTTCCTGCCGCCCCTCCTGGTCGAGGCCGGCGGCCGGCTCGTCCAGCAGGATCACCGACGGCGAGGAGACGAGCACCCGGGCGACCTCGACCAGGCGGCGGCTGGCGAACGGCAGCTCGTCCACCCGGCGGTGGGCGTGCCGGCGCAGCCCCAGCAGGTCGAGCACCTCGGCCGCCGCCGCCGTGGCCCGGCGGTGGGCCCGCCACTGCGCCGGCAGCGCGAAGAACTGGCTCAGCGCGGACGGCTGCGCGAACCGCTCGGTGCCGATCAGCACGTTGTCCCACACGGACTCGCGTTCCAGCAGCCGTACCGTCTGGAAGCCGCGGACGACGCCGGCGAGCGCCCGGCGGCGGACACCGAGAGCGGTGATGTCCCGGTCGCCGACGTGGACCCGCCCCTCGGCGATCGGGGTGAAGCCGCTGATCGCGTTGAGCAGGGTGGTCTTGCCCGCGCCGTTCGGTCCGATCAGGCCGCTGATCCTGCCCGCCGGCAGGCTCACCGTGACGTCGCGCAGCGCGTGGAAGGCGCCGTAGCGGACCGTCAGCCCGTCGATCCGGACGACCGGCGGGGCGCCGGTCTCGACGGATGCGCTCATGTCGCTCCCTCCTGCGCGTCGCGGACGCGTCTGGCTCGTCGCCAGGCGCCGCGTCCCAACCCGACGATGCCGTCGGGCACGAGCAGCGCCACGATCGCCAGCAGGGCGCCGCCGACGATCGGGTAGAGGTTGGGCTGGCCGGCGAGCGTGAACAGCTCGGGCACCAGCACGACGTAGGCCGCGCCGAGCCAGGCCCCGACCACCGTCCCCGCTCCCCCGATCACCACGGCGACGAACAGGTACACCGAGGCGAACAGGTCGAAGTCGGGCGGGGAGATGAACCCGGTGATCGCCGCGTACAGCCAGCCGGCGACGCCGGCGTAGACGGCGCTGATCAGGAACGCGGTGATCTTGGTGCGCGACACGGCGACGCCGACGGACTCGGCGGCGAGTTCGGTGTCCCGCACGGCGAGCATCCGGCGGCCGAGCTGCGTGCGACCCAGATGCGCCGCGAGGGCGGTCGCGATCGCCGCGGGGACCAGGGCGATCAGGTACGCGTGCAGCGGCTCGCTGGAGTCGAGCTGCCCGATGATCAGCGGGTCGACCGACGCGCCCTGGGTCCCGCCGGTCAGGTCGGTGGTGTTCCGGACGACCCAGGCCAGCAGCTCGCCGAACGCGAGGGTCACCAGCGCCAGCCGCAGGCCGGACAGTCGCAGCGTGGGTACGGCGACGACCAGCGCGGCGATCAGCGACACGACCGCCACGGCGGCGAGCTGCACCGCCAGCCCGTAGCCGAGGGACGAGACGAGGTAGGTGGTGTAGGCGCCCACCCCCATGAAGGAGGCGTGCGCCAGCGACATCTGCCCGGTGCGCCCGTACAGGACGTCCAGTCCGAGCGTGGCGATCGCGAACGCGAGCACCTGCGCGGACATGAACACCCAGTAGTCGTCGAACAGCAGCGGCGGGACCGCGGCGATCACGGCGAAGACGGCGACGCGGGTCAGCAGGCGTCGGGGTCCCTGCTTCCGCTCCCCGGTGGCGTTCCCCGCCTCGCCGCGGGGCCGCCTCAGGATGGCGCTTGTCATGCCCGCACCTCGTTCCGCTCGTTGACGAACCGCTTCGGCACCAGCGCCAGGACCACGATGATCAGCAGGAAGACGGCCGGGGTGCCGGCGCTCGCGCCGAGCCAGAACACGGCCAGCGACTCGTACACGCCGAGCGCCACGGCGACCGACAGCGGCAGCCAGAAGCGGTCGAGGCCGCCGATCATTCCGGCGACGAATGCCTTGATCAGGAACGGCGTCATGTAGAACGCGTCGACGGAGAGCCGGCTGGCCACCAGCACCGCGACGATCGCGCCCAGCGCGCCCGCCACGGCCCAGGTGGCGGTACGCAGGGCGCGGACGTTCACGCCGGCCGCCTGGGCGATGCCCGCGTCCTCGGCGCTCGCCCGCAGCGACGTCCCGAGGCTGGTGCGGTTGAGCAGCAGGTACGCCGCCGCGATGACCACCGCGGTCAGGCCGACGACGACGCCGTCGTTCACGCTGACCACCACCCCCGCGACCTCGGTGCGGGTGTCCGCGCCGAGCGGGACGAAGGTGTGCGCGTTCGCGTCGATGAGCTGCTGCATGACGGCCGTGATGAGCAGGAAGATGCCGAGCGTCACGACCAGGTCCAGCCCCGGCCGCCCGGCCGGGATCCGGCGGATGGCGACGTAGTCGATCGCGCTGTTGACGGCCACGGCGAGCAGCACGCCCACCACCAGCGCCACCGGGACCGGCAGGCCCTGCTCCGAGTAGAGGAACCACGCGCTGAAGGCGGCGATCATGCCGACCTGGCCGTAGGCGAAGTTGATGCTCTTGCTGACCTGGAAGACGATCAGCACGCCCAGCAGGAACAGCGCGTAGAGGCTGCCGGTCGTGACGCCGCCGACGAGGATCTGACCGAGGTCACCCATGTGGACTCCTGGTCTCGGACGGGGCTGAGGGTGGGGCGGGGCGGGGCGGCCCCACCCTCAGCGGGGATCAGTTCTGCAGGGACTGCGTCTCTTCGAGGACGACGAGTTCGGTGCCCTTGATCTGGCCGATCCCGACCGCGTCGACACCGGCGCGGTCACCCTCGCCCCAGGTCACCGGCGGCAGGATGCNCGAGCTCGTTGAACTTGCTCGGCGCCTTGCCGGTCTGCTTGGTGAAGTCGGCGATGAACTGCTTCACCTGGGCGTTGTCGCTGCTCAGGGACGCGGTCTCCAGCGCCACCAGCATGTTCTGCGACAGCGCGCCGAACTCCTTGATGTAGGAGTCGTCGCTCATCCCGGCCCAGGCGGCCGTCTTCGGCGAGTACCCGACGCGGGACATGGCCTGGAGCAGGCCACCGGTGTCGGCGTTGGTGAGGATGAGGAAGACGTGCTCGGCGTTGGCCTGCTTGAGCTGGGTGGCGATCGGGGTGAAGTCGGTGGTGCCCGGTGTCTCCGGGACGTAGAGCAGCTCGACGCCCTTGTCCTTGAGCGCCTTCTCCATGCCCGCCTTGGCGTTGTCGCCGACGTTGCCGGAGACGCCGACCAGCGCCATCTTCTTCGGCGTCTCCTGCTGGAGCACGTAGTTGGTCAGGATCTCGAATTCCTGGATGTAGTCCACCGTCGCCATGAAGACGTGCGGGTTCTTGTCGCCGCCGAGCTCGTCGCTGGGTGCGTACGGCGCGACGGCCGGCACCTTCTTGCGTTCGAGGTACGGCACGGCGCCGAGGAAGTTCGGCGTGCCCTCGCCACCGGAGACGACGAGGATCTCCTCCTTCTCGACGAGCTGGCGCATCTGCTTCTGCGCCGTCGAGGGGTCGTACGCGTCGTCCAGGATGATGGGTTTGATCTTGCGGCCCTGGACCCCGCCCTCGGCGTTCAGCTTGGCGTAGTAGGCCTCCTGGCCCTCCTTGGTGCCGATGCCGCCCGCGGCGCCGGACCCGGACAGCGGCATGGTGGTGCCGACCCGGATCTCGGTGTCCGTGACGCCCGGACCGGTGTCCTCCGGGTCGCATCCGCTCGCTGCCGACGAACCCGAACCGCCGGTCGAGCCACCGCACCCGGCGAACAGCATGCTGGCGCCCGCCAGCGTGACGGCTGCCACCGCCCTCTTCAACCGCATGTCATCTCCCTTGAGCCGCAACGTGATCATGGGCGCACCTCAGCCGTGCGCGAGTTGTCGGTGTTCCTGCGGACGCGGACCCGCGCGGCGATGGCCAGGGTCGTGTCCACCACGGACCGGGTACTGTGGACGGCGACGCCGGTGGGGTCGGTGCACAGCAGTTGGTACTCTCCGGCGACCTCGGCGAACTGCAGGGTTCCGTCGGGCACGGCGGTCCGCGCCCAGGGCCGGACCTCGTCGTCCAGGCCCGGGGTCCAGTGCAGCCCGACGGAGTAGCCCGCCTCGATGGGGAGGATCCCCACATGCAAGTCCCAGAAGGACCGGCCGGTGAAGCCCACCGCCACCCACTGCCAGCTCGCCCCCGCGGTTCGTAGTGCGGCCGCGGCGGTGGCCGGGTCGTCGGCCAGTTCCGGGCCCCACACCGCGTGGGCGTCGGGGCATCCGGCGAGGGCTGCCCGCACGGCGTCGTGCACGGCGCGCAGGTCCGCTCCGGCTCCCGTCTCCGACATGGTTCCCTCCCCTCCACTCCGACCGACCAGTCGGTCCGTGTGGCTGGGGACGCTACCGGACCGACCGGTCGGTCCGGTAGGCTGAAATCGAAACGTAACCCGCCTTTTCCAGGCGGGTCGCAGCACGAAAGGGACGAGCAATGCGTACGAGGAGCGAAGACACCCGGGCGCGCATCCTCACCGCCAGCGCCGACCTGTTCGCGCGCCAGGGCTACCACGGCACCGGCCTGGCCGAGCTGCTCGACGCCGTCGGCCTGCAGAAGGGCGGCTTCTACCACCACATCGCCAGCAAGGAACAGCTACTGCTGGAGATCATGCTCGACCCGATCGACCGCGTCCTCGCCAGCAGCGACCGCATTCTGGGCAGCGACGCCGACGCCACCACGAAGTTCCAGCGGCTCGGCACCGACCTCGGCCAGGCGATGGCCGCGGACCTCGCCGCCTGGACCGTCTTCCTGCGCGAGTACAGCGCGCTCGGCGACGAGGGCAAGAAGCAGGTCCTCCAGCGTCGCCAGCAGTACCTCAACCGGTGGCGGCGCGTCCTGGAGGACGGCACGGCCACCGGCGAGTTCCGGAAGCTCGACCTCGCCTTCGTCGAGTCCGTCCTGGGGCTGTTCATCTACACGTTCGTCTGGGCCCGGGCCGCCACGCCGCCGGAGGAGCTGACCGCCTCGATCATGGGCGTGCTGACGCACGGCGTCTGCGTCGCTCCGGTGTCGGTGAACCGCTAGGGCGGCGCGGGTCCGTACAGTGCGGGAGCATCGCCCGCCGCGAAGAGGAGACCCATGTCGAAGCCGCCGCTGCCCGAGCCCGCCGTCGCCATGCTGGCCAGGCCGAACCCCGCCGTGATCGCCACGCTGCGCCCGGACGGCCAGCCGGTCTCCGCGGCCACCTGGTACCTGTGGGACGACGGCCGGATCCTGGTGAACATGGACGAGGGCCGACGCCGGCTGGCCCACCTGCGCAACGACCCCCGGGTCACCCTGACCGTGCTCGACGAGCAGGGGTGGTACACCCACCTGAGCATCATCGGGCACGTCGCCGAGCTGCGGGACGACGAGGGCCTGGCGGACATCGACCGGCTCGCCCGGCACTACACCGGCGGGCCGTACCCCCGGCGGGACCGCGCGCGGGTCAGCGCGCTGATCGACGTCGACCGCTGGCACGGCTGGGGCGCGCTGAAGGACAGCAGCCAGATCGGCTGACCCCTCGGCGCGGCCTCCTTGTTAGCGCTCATCGTGGTGCCGACGCGTCCTCCCGGGTGACGTTTTCCGGAAAGGGGAGGGCGCGTTTCGGCGTTCCGACGTGGGCATCGACCCGGCCCGCCGACTCGTTCCCGGCCGCAAGTTCCGTAACACGTCCGGTTGAACCTGTTATCGATAACCTGCTATCTTTCGGCGCGGGGGCGAAGGGCACGCTCCCGGTCATCCCGGTCACTCACCGACCGGTGGGTGACCAGTCCGGGCCGCTCCGCCGATGTCACGCCGACCGCAGGTGGTCGCCGGACGGATCCCGACCCGGCCCATGCCCACCCTCCACGCCACTCGCGGGCGGCCATCGGCACCAGACGACCCATGGCAAGGAGGCAAGCAAGGTGAAACGTACCCAGCTTCTGTCCACCGTCGCCGCCGCCGCCGTTCTGCTCACGGCGACCGCCGGTGGCGTGCTGACCAGCGGCCTGCGCGGCGCGGCCGAGGCCGCGACGAACGGCACGCTCGCGGCGACCGCCGGCTGCGGCAAGGCCCCCACCCTCACCAGCGGAACCCGCACGATCTCCAGCGGCGGACAGAACCGCAGCTACATCCTGCGCATCCCGGACGGGTACGACCGCAACCGCCAGTACCGGCTGATCTTCGGATTCCACTGGCTGAACGGCTCGGCGAACAACGTCGCCTCCGCCGGCTACTACGGGCTGCTGCCGCTGTCGAACAACAGCACGATCTTCGTCGCGCCGCAGGGCATCGACAACGGATGGGCCAACACCAACGGCCGGGACCTGACCCTCTTCGACGACATCTCCCGGCAGGTCGAGAACGACCTCTGCGTCGACACCACCCAGCGCTTCGCGCTCGGCTGGAGCTACGGCGGGGCGATGAGCTACGCGGTGGCCTGCGCCCGGCCGACCGTCATCCGGGCGGTCAGCGTCCTGTCCGGCGCCAACCTCAGCGGCTGCAACGGCGGCACCCAGCCCGTCCCCTACTTCGGCATCCACGGCACCCACGACAGCGTGCTGAACATCTCCGCCGGCCGGTCGCTGCGCGACACGTTCGTGCGCAACAACGGCTGCACCGCGCAGACCCCGCGCGAGCCGGCGTTGAACAGCTTCACCCACATCACCACGACCTACTCCGGCTGCCGCGCCGGCTACCCCGTGCAGTGGGCCGCGTTCGACGGGGACCACACCCCCAGCCCGGTCGACGGGTCGGGCAGCCCCAACGACTCCCGCACCTGGACCTCAGGCGAGATCTGGCGGTTCTTCTCCCAGTTCCAGTCCACCACTCCCCCCACCACCACGCCGCCGACGACCACCCCGCCGACGACGACCCCGCCCACCACCGCGCCGCCCACGACCGCGCCGCCGACCACGCCGCCGCCCACCGGTGAGCCGGGCACCTGCGTCGCCACCTACCGCACCGTCAACACCTGGCCCGGCGGCTTCCAGGGTGAGGTCACCGTCGCCAACAACACCGCCGCCACCCTCAACGGCTGGACCGTACGCCTGACCCTGGCCTCCGGCCAGGCCATCAGCAGCCTCTGGAGCGGCGTCAACACCGGCACCACCGGCACGGTCAGCGTCCAGAACGCCGCCTACAACGGCGCCCTGGGCGCGAACGCCTCGACGACGTTCGGGTTCACCGCCACCGGCAACGGCGCCACCGCCCCCGGCAACCTCACCTGCACCAGCCCCTGACCGGGGTCGCCCACCCGGGCCCGGAGCCACCCGGCTCCGGGCCCGGTCCGCCGGGGAGCGCGGGGGCTACCGCCCGGCGGCCCAGAAGACGTAGACCGCGCCGTACGGCACGGCCGTCGTCGTGCCGTCGACGCAGGCGCCGGACGGCGCGACGCCGCCCGAGGTGAGCAGGCGACTGATGTACGCGACGCCGCCGAGGGCGCCGACGCCGGCGTGGGTGTCCACCGTCAACAGCAGTTCGGGGATCGTCCCCGCGCGCGGGCTCTCGGCGGTCTTCTTCGCCGTGACCAGCGAGCCGTCCCGCTCGGACTGCCAGCTCGGGCCCTTGAAGTGGTGCACCCGGCCACCCGTGCCGAACAACTGGGCCTCGGGCACGGAGGCGCCGGTGAACACGCCGCCGGCGCAGGTGTAGGTCTGCGTCCCGCGGGTGACGGCGTACGCGCCGACCGGGCGGGANGGCGGCCCCCCGCCGGCGGCCTGATCGCCGGGGCGACGCGCGGGACCTCGACCCGGCGGGCGTCGGCGCGCTCGGCGGCCGGCGCGGCCACCTCGGCGGCGGACGCCTGGTGGACGATCCCACCGATCACCGCCAGGACACCGGTCATGCCGACGACCGAGAGCGCTCGGATCCGGGAGCTGGAGGTACTGGCCATGCGATTCCTCCGTTCGGGGGCGGGCGCACACCGCACCCACCGAAGTCCTTAACGGATCCGAGGCCCGCACCGATCAACGCCCGGCGGATCTTTCTTCGAGCAGCCCGCGCCCGGCCAGGAAGACACGTAGCGTCTCGGCGTCCTCGGTGGACATCAAGCCGCGCGGGATGACGGTCGCCGGCATCCGGCCGACGTACACGATCCAGAACTCCGGGGTGTCGCCGACCTTCGTGACCCCGTCCCAGGCGATGCCGCCGGACTCCGAGCCGCTGCGCATCATGATGTTGTCGTCGGTGATGTCGTAGGCGCCCTCGACGGCGTAGTGACCGGACCGACGCCGGGCACGCCACCGCACCCACGGGGCGTACAGCATCGACAGCACGCCACCCACGATCATCGCGAGCCACAGCGACGTGAACCGGTCGCCCCCCGCGAGGGCCCGGGAGACGGCGAGACCGGCCACGCCGATCGCCGCCAGAACCGCCCCGATCCAGCCGAACCTGCGCAGCCGGACACCGCTGAGCACGGCGGCCACGCGGCCGGGGTAGGCGGGGTNTGACTGGGCGCGGCGGGACAGCGGTAAATGGAAGGCGCGGGTCGTTCGTCGGATTCTAGAATGGCTCCATGTCGGGCCGCCGGGAACGCCTACGCCGGGAGCTGGGTGGCTTCCTGAAGGAATACGGCCGCAGTTCCCGATCGCGCAACGGCATGGATCCCAACGACCGCTCGTACAGTCGAAAGCTGGAGACCGAGATCAAGCGGATGCGTNGGCCGGCACGCGATTCGCGTGCCGGCCCGGTCGCCGGATCGGGTGTCGCACCCGACCACCCTCAGCCCAGCACCACCCCCGAGGCGCCGACGCCGGACATGCCGGAGAAGATGTCCTCGTAGTACATCCGCCAGGCGCAGACCCGTCCGGTGGGGACGTACCCGGTGCAGGCCGTCGCCGTGTTCGTGTCGTCGATGGCGGTGTTGGTGCCGGTGGCGAAGACCTGGTTGGTGTTCGCCCCGTTCACGATCTCCACCGAGCCGCCGCTGTCGCCCTGACCGACCGCGTTGGTGCGGGTGGTGTTCTCCGCCTGCACCTGTCCGCAGACCGTGCCGAAGTTGCGCACGTTGATGCACAGGTCGCGGGCCCTGACCTGGATCGAGCAGCGGGTGCCGGAGTAGGCCCCCGAGGTGCACACGAAGTTGCCGACCTGGCTGGCCTGCGCGCCGATCACCGGGTTGCTGAACTCGCTGACCACCGCGCCGGCCGCGTCGGTGCTGTTGTTGAAGACCCGACCCGCCGAACTGCCCGCGATGATCAGCGTGTCGCTGCCGACGTTGCGGGTGGTGACGGTGCCGATCGTCTGCCCGGTCGGGTCGGTCGCGACGTTGTTCAGGTTGGCGCAGTGCGCGGCGGAGAGCATCCGCGCCACCCCGGCCTGGAAGACCGCGAAGCCGGTCGAGCAGCCGCCGCCGGTGGCGGAGTTGCGCCACGCGCCACCGCCCCACCACGGCGTCGTGTCGTCCCACCGGGTCGCGGGCGCGGCGGCGACGCCGGTCTGCACGGTCACCGGAACGCCGGCGAGGCTCGCCGCGCCGAGCAGCCCGTGCTGCGTACCGACGAGCAGGCCGGCGCCGTCGGCGCGCGGTCCGACCGTGGTGATCTCGCTGCCGGCCGCGGCGCGCAGCCGGCTGGCAGCCACCGCCAGCTCCCGCTGGGAGTACGCGGCGGGCAGCACCCGGGTCGGCACGACGCGTCGGGCGGCAGCCAGCAGACCGGCCGGCGCGGTGCCCTTCCAGTAGACCTGCAACTGCCGGGCGGTGGGGTCGGCGACGATGCCGGCGAACCCGGAGTCCGGCCCGCGTCGCGCCGCCCGTTCGATCCGCTCGGCGGCGGTGTTCATCCGCTGCTGCACGGTGAACAGCTCCGCCCAGGACGCGAAGCCGGCCGGCACGCCCACGCCGTCGACGAACGATCGGGTGGTGGTCGCCTTGCCGGCCGGCGCGGCGACGGCCGGCGCGGCGGACACGCCCGTGACGACCAGCGTCAGGCCGATCGCCGCGACGGCGGCCCGGCGCAGCAGTCCGCCGCCCCCTCCCGCGGCCAACTGTCGGTGACTCATGTGGTGCTCCTTCCCCCAGGGCGCGTGGCTCGGGTCGAGCCCGCCCCGGGACGGTGGCACGGGCCACCGGTGCGGTGCGGCGCATCCTGGACGGGGCTGGACAGCGCCGGACACCACCGGCCGCATCCGATCCACGACTGTCGGACATGTGCGTCGGCCTATGGACGCCTCCGATTCCGGCCCTACCCTCCCCCTGTCGGCTCCCCCGCGTCGCCGGGAGGGGTCGGCGGGGAGGCCGCATGTCCGACCGGGTGGGGCTTCGCGGCGCCGGCGTCACGCCGCCGGCCGCGAGCACGACCGACCGCTCCGCGCGTCCGCTGCTGCGCGCCGTCGATGCGACGCGGACCGTGCCCGAGCTGGCCGGCCTGCTGCGGGAGCTGCGCCGGCGGGAGGCCCGGCAGCAGGGCGAGACCCAGCTGACGTACCGGCAGTTGGCCGCGAAGACCGGCTGGTCGCGAGGGGTGATCGGGGAGTACTTCGCCGGGAACATCCTGCCGCCGACGGAGCGGTTCGACGTCCTGATCCGGCTGCTCGGGGCAACCGTGTCCGAACAGGGGGCGCTGGCCACCGCGCGGGACCGGGTGGAGGAGGCGCGACGACGACCCGACCCGGACGGAGCCGCCACCGTACGCACCGGCGGCGGGCGGGGCCGGGGCCGGCCGGCACCGCTGCCGGTCCCGCGTCAGTTGCCTCCGGCGCTGCCCGGCTTCGTCGGTCGGGCGGAGCAGTTGGCGCAGTTGGACGCCGGCGGTGATCCCGCCTCGACGGTCGTGGTGCTGTCGGGGACGGCCGGGGTGGGCAAGACGACGCTGGCGGTGCACTGGGCGCACCGCGCCGCCGACCGGTTCCCGGACGGCCAGCTCTACGTCGACCTGCGGGGCTTCGACTCCACCGGCGCGGTGGTGACACCGGCGGAGGCGGTCCACGGCTTCCTGGAGGTGCTCGGGGTGCCACCGGAGCGGATGCCCGTCCACCTGTCCGCGCAGGTCGGCCTCTACCGCAGCCTGCTGGCCGAACGCCGGGTCCTCGTGCTGCTGGACAACGCCCACGACGTCGAGCAGGTCCGGCCCCTGCTGCCGGGCAGCCCGGGCTGCCGGGTCCTGGTCACCAGCCGCAACCGGCTCGCCGGCCTGATCGCCGCCGAGGGCGCCCGGTCGATCACCGTCGGGCTGCTCAGCAGCGCCGAGTCCTGGCAGTTGCTGGCCCGGCGCCTCGGCGCGCACCGGTTGACGGTCGAGCCGCAGGTCGTCGACGAGATGGTCGAGCGGTGCGCGCGGCTGCCGTTGGCGCTGGCGGTGCTCGCCGCCCGGGGCGCGGCGCACCCCACGTTTCCGCTGGCCACCCTCGCCGCCGACCTGCGGGAGTCGGCACGGCTGTCGGACGCGTTCGACACCGGGGACGCCGGCACCGACGTACACGCGGTCTTCTCCTGGTCCTATCGGAGCCTGACCCCGGCGGCGGCGCGGCTGTTCCGGCTGATCGGCTGCCACCCGGGCCCGGAGGTGGGAATCCCGGCGGCGGCCAGCCTGGCCGGCCTGCCCCGGGCCCGGCTGCCCCGGCTGTTGGCCGAGCTGGCTGACGCGCACCTGGTCGCCGAGCACGCGCCCGGCCGGTTCGGCGCGCACGACCTGCTGCGGGCGTACGCGACCGAGCTGACCGAGCGGCTGGACCCGGACGACCAACGGCAGGCGGCGGTCCGCCGTGGACTGGACCACTACCTGCACTCCGCGCACGCCGCCGCGGTGCTGTTGCAGCCGGGCTGGGACCCGACCGCCCTGAGCGACGCCCTGCCCGGCGTGGTGCCCGAGCGGATCACCGACCAGGGGCAGGCGCTGGCCTGGTTCACCGCCGAGCACCGGGTGCTCCTGGCGGCGGTGGTCCACGCGGGGCGCACCCGCTGCGACGGTCACGCCTGGCGGCTGGCCCGTACCCTGGTGGACTTCCTGCAACGCCAGGGACGCTGGTCGGACCTGGCCGACGCGCAGCGGGTCGCGCTGGCCGCCGCCGGGCGGGCGGGCGAACCCGCCGGCCAGGCCAACGCCCACCGCGACCTCGCCCGCGCCCTGGTGCGGCTGGGCCGGGAGGAGGAGGCCGCCGGTCACTACCGCAGCGCGCTGGCCCTCTTCGCGGAGCTGGGAGATCACAGCGGCCAGGCCCGCACCCACCGCGCGTTCGGCGCGATGCTGGACGCGCTGGGCCGGTACGAGGAGTCGCTGCACCACGCGACGCGGGCGTTGGCGCTCTACGAGCACACCGGCCATCCGGCCGGCCAGGCCAGCGCCCGCAACGCGGTGGGCTGGGCGTACGCCCGACTCGGCCGGTACGGCGCGGCGCGCGAGCACTGCGAGCAGGCGTTGGCGTTGCTGCGCCGGACCGACGACCGGCACGGTGAGGCGAACACCTGGGACAGCCTCGGCTTCATCCACGACCGGCTCGGGCACCACCGCCGGGCGACCCGGTGCTACGGCCGGGCGCTGACGCTCTACCAGCGCATCGGCGACCGGTACGACGAGGCGGACACCCTGACCCGGCTCGGTGAGAGCCGGCACGCCGCCGGGGACCGGCCCGGTGCGCTCCGCACCTGGCGGCGTGCCCTGGCCATCCTCGACGGCCTCGGTCATCCGGACGCCGAGCGGGTACGCGAACGGCTGGCCGTCGCATGACCCCCGCGGCCGGTGCGGTGGTGCCAGCACCACCGGATCCCGGGAGTGGGCACCGCTGACCGGACGGCACGGGGCGGCGCATCGTTTCCCCAAACCGGATCGACGCAGGGAGACGACATGCCCACCAGGACCGACGGCCCGCGATCCGCGCCCGCCACCGGCGCTCCGACCAGCCCGGCGGGGCGGCAACTGCGCTGGGTGGTGCCGCTCCTGCTGGTCGCCGTCGCGTTCGTCGGCTACGCGCTGCCGCCCTATCTGTCGCTGGACCCGAGCCGGTCCCGGTTACCGGTCCAGGAGGCGCACCCGCAGTACTACCCGCTGCTGGTGGCGCACATCCTGTTCGGCTCGGTGGCCCTGCTCGCCGGCTGTTTCCAGGTGTGGCCGTGGTTCCGCCGCCGCTACCCGGCCGCCCACCGATGGACGGGTCGGGTGTACCTGTTCGGCGGGGTCCTGCCCGGCGGCGTCGCGGTGCTGGGCGTGGCGCCGCTGAGCAGCACCGGCTTCGTCTCCCAGGTCGGCAACACCATGCTGGCGGTCCTCTGGCTGGTCACCGCGGTCGCCGGGTACCGCGCGGCGCGGCGACGCCGGTTCGTCGAGCATCGCCGGTGGATGGTGCGCAGCTACGCGTTGACCCTGTCGATCGTGGTGAACCGGCTCTGGGTCGTGCTCTTCGTCGTCCTGCTCCTGCCCCAGGTCGACACGACCTACGGCGGCGACCAGGACGCCATGATCCGGGCCGCGGCCGGCGCCAGCGTCTGGATGAGCTGGGTGGTCAACCTGATCGTCGCGCAGTGGTGGCTGGATCGGGGTCGTCCCCGGCCGGCTCAGGGAGCCGCGACGGCGGCCACGGTGGCGGCGGTGAGTTCGGCGATCCGGCCGAAGTCCCCCGCCGCGACGGCGGCCCGGGGAACCATCCAGCTTCCCCCCACGGCCAGCACCGACGGCAGGGCGAGGTAGTCGGCGGCCGAGGCCGCGTCGATGCCGCCCGTGGGCACGAACCGGACCTGGCCGAACGGAGCGGCCAGCGCGGAGATCGCCGCGGGACCGCCGGAGGTGCCGGCGGGGAAGAACTTCAACACCGAGACGCCCTCCTCCAGGGCGGCCATCACCTCGGTCGCGGTGACCGCGCCGGGCAGGGCGAAGACGCCGTGCTCGGCGCAGCGGCGGAGCACCGTCGCGCTGAACCCGGGCGAGACCACGAACCGGGCGCCGGCCTCGACCGCCGCGTCGACCTGGGCGACGGTGGTCACCGTGCCGGCGCCGACCGTCACCCCGCCGTGGGCGGACATCCGGGCGATCGCCTCGGCCGCCGCCGGCGTACGGAAGGTCACCTCGGCGACCGGCAGGCCGGCGCCGGCCAGCGCGTCGGCCAGGGGTTCGGCGTGGGCGGCGTCGTCGAGGACGACGACCGGCACGATCCGGTGCCGGCCCAGCAGGTCAGCGATGCTCATCGGTGGTGGTCTCCTCGTTCTCGGCGGTGATCAGGTGGGCGGGCAGGTCGGCGCTGCCGGTGGCGCCGAGCTGCGCGAGGACGGCCACCCCGAGCACGGTCGGCTCGGGTTCGGCGACGAAGCGCAGCCGACGGTCGGTGGCCTCCTGCCGCAGCCGACGCCAGGTCGGCCAGGCTGCGGCGACGCCGCCGATGGTGACGTCGGCGATCGCGGTGTCGGCGAGCTGACCCAGCCGCGCGGTGGTGGTCTCGGCCTCCACCGCGAGGCCCTTGAGCAGGCTGGCCATGGCGTGCCCGCGGGTGATCTCCATGGGCAGGGCGGCGAGCTGGGCCCGTCGGTGGTCCGCGTCGATCACCGCCGGGTCGGTCTCGTCGGCGACTCCGGCCAGCTCGTCCCACATGGTCGCGTCATCGACGCCAGGGTAGAGCAGGTCCCGCCAGGCCCGGTAGTACCGGCCCGAGGGCGTGGCCCGGTGCACGAACCGCAGCCCGCCGGCGACGAAGACGCCCGCGTCCACGCCGGGGGCGAGGGTCGCCGGCAGGTGCTCCAGGAGCAGGAGCTGGGCCTCGGAGGTGCCGGCCGAGACGTACACGTCGCCGGGACGACGGACGCCGCTGCCGAACGCGCCGCACATGTGGTCGTGCCCGCCGGTGACCACCGGGACCCCGGCCGGGAGCACCCCGGCCCCCGAGGTCCGTCCCACCACGGTCGCGCTGCCCACCAGCTCGGGGGCGGCCAGGCCGGGCAGCCCCAGCTCGGCCAGGGCGCCGTCGTGCAGGACGCCGGCCCGCAGGTCCAGCAGCCCGGTGCGGGAGGCGTGCGAGATGTTGAGGAAGACCGGCGCGGCGCGGTCCGCCAGCAGGTCCCGGGCGACGTGGTCGGCGAGCGAGGTGAACGTCCGCGCGGCGGCGACCGTCTCCGGCAGGTGCCGGGCCAACCAGCGGAGCTTGAACACCGAGAACGTGTCGTCGGTGTCCGCCCACCGGCCGGCGAGCGGTTCGGTCTCCCGCTCCGACCAGCCGTGCCCGGCGTGCCAGACCAGCACCGGGGCGGTCACCCGACCGTCACCCGAGAGGAGTACGACCTCCTCGCCCACCGAGCCGACCGACACCCCGGCCAGCGCGGCCGGGCGCACCGCCGGATCGGCCAGGAGCTGGCGCAGCAGCTCGGCGACCATGCCGGTGACCTGCCCGGCGTCCCGCCGCCCACCCCACGGGTCGGCCTCGGCCGGGGTGGGGGTGGCGCGCAGGGCGACCAACCGGCCGGTGCCGGCGTCGTAGCAGCCGACCTTGGTCCGGGTGGTGCCGATGTCGACGCCGATGAACTGGCTCATCGCCGCACCGGCCCGACCTGTTCGACGGTGACCACCTGCCGGAGCCGGGCGACCAGTTCCGGGTCGATGTCGGGGGTGAGCGAGGCGGCGTTGGCCGCGCCCATCGCGGCGGCCAGGGTCAGCGCGGTGGCCGGCGGCTCGCCGCCACCCAGGGCGACCGCCAGGCCGGCCAAAAACGAGTCCCCGGAGCCGGTGGCGTTGACCGTCTCCACCGTCGGCGTGTCGGCCAGCAGCTCGACCGCGCCGTCGAAGAAGACCGCCCCGTCCGCGCCGAGCGTCACCACCAGGGTCGCGCCGGTGTCGGCGTGCAGCTCCCGGATCGCGTCGCCGGTGGCGACCCGGTCCGGCAGCGGGCGGCCGAGCACCCCGGCGAGTTCCTCGGCGTTGGGTTTGACCACGAACCGCCCGGCGGCGGGCTCGGCCCGCAGGTCGTCGAGCACCCCGGCCAGCGCGTCGCCGTGCGCGTCGACCAAAACCGTCGCGCCCCGGGCGAGCGCCGTGCGGGCGATCCGGGCGTGCAGGTCGGCCCCGCTGCCCGGCGGGAGGCTGCCGGTGCTGACCAGCACGTCACCGGGCTCCACCTCGGACGCCAGGACGGCCAGCAGGCGGTCGGTGTCGAGCGCGGTGACCTCCGGGCCGCGCTCGTTGAGCACGGTCGAGCGCCCGGTGCTGCGTTCGATCACCACCGGGGTCACCCGGGTCTCGCCGGTGACCTCGACGTGCCGGTCCGAGATGCCGAGGTCGGCGCAGCCCCGCCGGATCACCTCGCCGCTGGCGCCGCCGAGGAAGCCGTACGCGGCGACCGTGGCGCCGAGTCGACGGGCACCCCGAGCGACGATCATGCCCTTCCCGCCGGGCAGGGTACGCACCGTCGTGACCCGGTTGACCTCGAAGGGGTGGAACTGCTCCACCACCTGGAGCCGGTCCAGCGCCGGGTTGGGGCAGACCACGTGCAGGGTGAACGACGACATGGGTTACTCGGACTCGATCTGGTAGAGCGCGTACAGCTCCTCGTCGGTGGCGGCCAGCACCTCGTCCTCCCGCTCCCGGAAGGTACGGGCGGTGACGCCGACCAGCTCGTCGAGGCGCTCCGGCTCCGGCGGCAGGTTCATCGCCGCGTACGGGTTGCCGCCGGCGCCGAGGGGTTCGGCCGAGCAGTAGTTGTCGCCGCGCTGGTAGCCGACGGCGTACAGCGCCATGATCACCACGTCGAGGTCGAGCAGGCCGTGCCCGAGGGCCCGCCGGTTGGTGTCGGCCAGGTGCAGGTTGAGCATCCGGTGGCCGTGCTCCAGGATGGTCGCGCCGATGTGCAGCTCGCCGCTGAGCATGTGGTAGAGNCCTCGGCGAAGGTGTGCACGATGCTGGTCTCCTCGGGCCGGATCGGCTCCACCGCGCCCCGGATCCCGGCGGCGGCGAAGTCGTCGGCGACCAGGCGCATGGTCGCCGCCGAGCGCTCCGTCTCGTAGGAGTCGAACGCGCCGGGGCGACCCACCGAGGCCGCGCCGAAGAGCAGGTAGCTCCCGCCGACCGCCTGGGTGAACTGGGCCTGGCGGCGGAAGTACTCGATCGCCCGGGCCCGTACGTGCGGCAGCTTGTGCGCGAACTCCTGGTCCGGGGTGACCATGCCGCACACGCCGGAGACGGTGATGCCGTGGTCGCCGAGCACCCGGAGGGTCTCCTCGGGCCGGTAGCCGAGGTCGGGCGAGTAGAGGTTGCCGTGCAGCTCGATGTGGCGCACGCCGTGGCGCTCCAGCCGGGCCGCCGAGACGGCCAGTTCCTCCGTGCCGAAGCCCCAGTTGCTCCAGCCGAACTTCAGGCGCGGCTCGTTGTCGGTGTGCGCGCGGCGGGCCTCGACGAAGGCCCGGACGACGCGCTGGTCGTGCTCGCGGAAGGGTTGTGGCTTCACGGTGTGTCCTTAGCGGTCGAGGGTGGTGGTCAGGCCTTCTTCTGCCGGGCGACGAGCCGCTGGCGCAGCCGGGCCGGGCTCAGGTGCCGCAGGTTGCCCTGCCGCCACTGGTCGAACAGCGCGGCCAGCACGATGACCAGACCGATGCTGAGCTGCTGGAGGAAGGGCGAGAGCGCGAGCAGGATGAAGGCGTTACGCAGCACGCCGAGCAGACAGGCGCCGAGGAAGGCGCCGATGATCGAGCCCCGGCCACCGGAGAGGCTGGCCCCACCGATCACGGCCGCGGCGATGACGTCCAGCTCGTACCCCATGCCGGCCTGGGCCTCGGCCACGCCGACCTGGGTGGCGAAGACGATGCCGGCGACGCCGGCCAGGGTGCCGATCAGGACGAAGGTGAGGATCCGGGTACGGCCCACCGGGATGCCGCCGGTGCGTGCGGCCGCGTCGTTGTCACCGATGGCGGTGACCCGCAGGCCGAAGACGGTCCGGGTGAGCAGGAGCTGACCGAGCACGACCAGCACCAGGAAGATGATCACGCTGACCGGGATGCCGCCGAAGACCCGGCCCTGCCCGATGAAGGACAGCTCGCTGGGCATGGACTGGGGCAGCCCGCCGGTGAGCAACTGGGTCAGTCCTCGGGCGATGGAGAGCATGCCGAGGGTGACGATGAACGAGCTCACCCGGCCGAGCACCACGACGCTGCCGACCGCGAAGCCGGCGAGCGCGCCGACGCCGATGCCGATGGCCATCGCGAGCCACGGGTTGACCCCGTTGCCGTAGGCCGCGCCGGCGCTGACCGCCGAGAGGGCCAGCACCGAGCCGACCGAGAGGTCGATCTCCTTGGAGATGAGCACGAACGTCTGGCCGACGGCGATGATGCCGACCACGACGACGGTCTGCAGGACGTTGTAGAGGTTGTCCGTACGCAGGAAGTTCTCGTTGGCCAGACTGACCAGGAGGGCGAGCACGATGATGACACCGAGCAGCCCGGTTTCCTGCCGTTTGACCAGGGACAGGGCGCCGTCCTTCCAGGAACGGTCCTGCCGCTGCGCGACTGTGGCCTTCATTCTGTTCCTTCGGTAGCGCCCATGGCGGCGGCGACGATGGGAGTGGGTCCGGCGGTGTTCGGGGCGTCCAGGGTCAGCCGGCCGTTCCGGACGACGACGACCCGGTCGGCCAGCTCGACGACCTCCTCCAACTCGGAGGAGATGAACCAGACGGCGAGGCCCTCGTCGTGGGCCAGCGCCCGGAGGGTGGCGTAGATCTCGGCCTTGGTGCCGACGTCGACGCCCCGGGTCGGCTCGTCGAGGATCAGCACTCTGGGCCGGGCGGCCAGCGCCCGGGCCAGCAGCACCTTCTGTTGGTTGCCGCCGGAGAGCGAGGTGATCGGCGCCTGGGTGGAGGCGGCCTTGACGCCGAAGCGCTGCGCCAGTTCCCGGGCCTGGTTGGCGGCCCGGCGGCCGGATACCCAGCCGAGGCGGCCCAGGTTGGACAGGATGCGGACGACGAGGTTGTAGCCGACGTCCTGGGCGTGGAAGACCTCGGTGCGGCGTTCCTCGGCGACGTAGGCGACGCCGAGGCGCTGGGCCCGACCGGGGTTGCCGATGTGCACCGGTCGGTCGCCGAGGGAGATCCGGCCCCGGTTGACCGGACGCAGCCCGATGACCGCCTCGGCGATCTCGGTACGCCCCGCGCCCACCAGCCCGGCCATCCCGACGATCTCGCCCTTGTGGACGGCGAAGCTGACGTCGGTGAAGCCCTCGCCGGTCAGGCCGGCCAGTTCGAGGGCGACCTCGGCCTGACGGGAGGCCGGGGTACGGTCGGCGACCACCTCGGAGACGACCTTGCTCTTGCGTTCGCCGGCCATCAGGGCCACCGCCCGCTGCTGGTCGATCTCGGCGGGCGGGCCGGCCGCGACGAAGGCGCCGTCGCGGAGCACGATCACGTTGTCGACGATCGAGTAGACCTCCGCAAGACGGTGGCTGACCAGCACCACCGCCACGCCCTCGTCCCGCAGCCGACCCATCACCGCGAAGAGCCGCTCGGACTCCTCGTGGGTGAGGCTGGAGTTCGGCTCGTCCAGGAAGAGCACCTTCGGCTGCCGGGACAGCGCCCGGACGATGTCGACCATCTGCCGGGAGGCGGCCGAGAGGTTCCGGCAGATGGTCGACGGGTCGGGCAGGTAGTCGGCCATCTGGAGCCGGGCCAGCAGTTCCCGGGCCCGTTGCACGTTGCGTCCCCGCTGGGCGCGGCCGTACGCGGGCCGCTCACCGAGGTCGTAGAGGAACAGGTTGTCGGCGATGGTCAGCTCGCTGATCAACAGCGGTTCCTGGTTCACCACCACGACACCGGCGGCGATCGCCTCCAACGGCGAGCCGAAGGAGACCTCGCGGCCGTCGAGGACGAGCCGACCGCTGTCCGGCTGCATCTGCCCGGAGCAGAGTCGGATCAGGGTGGACTTGCCGGCGCCGTTCTCGCCGAGCAGTCCGGTCACCTGGCCGGCCGGGAACTCCAGCGACACGTCGCGCAGAGCCCGGACCGCGCCGAAGGACTTCGCCAGGCCGGCGGCCACCAGGGCCGCCGGCCGGACGTCGCCCACGGGGGACGTGGATGTCATGAAGGGATCCCGATCAGGAGGCGCCGGGGGCACCGGTGGGCAGTACCGACGGGTCGTGCTCAGAGAGGTTCTCCTTGGTCACGAACGGCGCCGTGGCCTCCTGGAGGACCGGGCTCGGCTTGTTGCCGGTCACCGCGGCGTTGTACAGCTCGATCGCCACGTTGTAGCCCTGCCCGAAGGCGTCCTGGCCGATCACGCCGTACATCGAGCCGTTCTTGATCGCCTCGATGTTCTCCGCGGTGATGTCGTAGCCGATGACCTTGACGGTCTCCTGCTTGTTGGCCGCGGCGACGGCCTGGGCCGCGCCGAACGGACCACCGGCGGTGGCGTAGATGCCGACCAGGTCGGCGTTGGACTGGAGGTAGTTCTGCGCGGCGGAGAAGGTGTTCGACGCGGAGTCCCGGGCCTCGACGCCCTGGTTGACCGGGGTCAGCGAGGAGCCCTTCAGGCCGTCGACGAAGCCCTGCCGACGCTGCTCGGAACCGGGCGCGGTGAACTGGCTGACGATGATGCCGACCTTGCCGGCCCGGCCGTTGGCCGCCTTGACCATTTCCTGGGCGGCGAGCTGCCCGGCCTTGAACTGCTCCTGGGCGTAGGCGACGGTGCCACCGGAGGTCTCCACGCACTCGAACAGCGTGTTGTAGGCGCCCATCTGCTTGCCCTTGGCCGACAGCGTCTTCACGTCGGTGCAGTTGCCCTCACCGGCGATGAAGAAGCCCACGCCGTCGTAGCCCTGGGCGTCGGCGGCGCGGATGGCGCTGGAGACGGTCTGCACGTCGATGTTGTCGCCGGCGACGATCCAGTCGACCTTGCCCTTGCGGTCGGCCAGCACCCGGTTGGCGTAGTCGGCACCGCTCTTGACCGACACCCAGTACGGGTTGTTGGCGAAGCCGATCATGGCGATCCGGACGTCGTCGTCCGGTGCCTGGTCGGTCGNCCCTCGATCGGGTCGGTCGGCTCGCCGCTGGCGGCGTTGTCACCGCCGCCGCCGCAGGCCGCGGTGGCGAGGGTGACGGCGAGAAGGGCGGCGACACTGCGGCTGACTGCCCTGCCGCGGGTCCGGTATTTCACTGTTCCTCCAGGGGGGTGGGGCGAGGGGTGGTGCGAACATCGGCGGCGGGCGGCTCGGCGAGACGGACGGAGACCCCTCGGGTACGCAGGTCGGCCAGGCTCGCGTCGTCGACGCNCGTCGCCCTCGCCGTATCGGCAGGCGGCCCGGAGGCCGAACTTGGTGTGGTCGACCATCAGCACCGCCTTCTGCGCGGAGGCGAGCACCGCTGCCTTGACGGCGGCCTCGGCCGGGTCCGGCGTGGAGAGCCCCCAGCCGGGGTCGATGGCGTTCGTGCCGACGAAGGCGACGTCGAAGCGCAGGTCGGCCAGCCGGCCGAGGGCCCAGCCGTCGACCTCGGCGTAGCTGGCCGGGCGCACCCGACCGCCGATGGTCATCACGGTGGAGCGCGACCGGTCGGTCAGTTCCAGGGCGATCTGCAGGCCGTTGGTGACGATCAGCAGGTCTCCCCGGTCCGGGAGCAGCCCGGCGAGGTGACCGGTGGTGGAGCCGGCCTCGATGAAGACGGCGCCGAACGGGGGAATCTCGGCCAGGGCCGCCCGGGCGACGGCCCGCTTCTCCGCGCGTTGCTGGGAGAGCCGGCCGGCGATCCGGTCCTCGACGGCGAGGCTGCCGTGCGCGACCGCGCCACCGTGGATCCGGCGCAGCTCACCGGCGCTCTCCAGGGCACGCAGGTCACGCCGGATGGTCTCGGAGTTCACCGCGAAGCGCGCGGAGAGTGTGGCCGCGTCCACACGGCCGGCGGCACGCACCAGTTCCGTGATCTCGAGGCGTCGGGTAGCCGGGTTCATGCGACGCCTCCTTCCGGCGAGCGCGGTGGACTCCCACATGGATTTCCCACATCCGCTGTGCGTTCCGGCGACCGTCACGCCCAGCTTGGGGAGCAACACTACATCCGGGTTTCGCAAAGTCAACGGCATGTTTCCGGCCGGGTCCCATGATCGGAAACTTTCGGTAGCGCGGCTACTCCGATTTAGGGTTTTTGCTCCTTATTCCTGGCGTGAACCCTGACCCTCACCGCGCGCTTGCTGCCCGGATGGGAGGTTTACTACATGCCGCAGAGGGCCGCATTGCGGGAGGGTGACAAATTCTTGTAGCTTTGCTACAAAGCAATCCGGGAGGCGCGCCACTTCGGGCTGGCGTCTCCGGCGAGCAGGAGGAACACGGTGACGAAACCGCTGCCCGGCCCCGGCCTGGTGATCACCCCCGAGGGCATGACCGGCCGCACCGGCCGGTACGAGAAGCGCCTCGCCGACCTCGGTGGGCTCTTCGCCGACGACGAGGCGTTCGCCGCCCGACTGACCGCCGAGGCCGACCGGGTGATCTACCACGTCGACGAATACCGGCCCTCGACCGCCGCGGGTGACCTGATCACCGGCATCTCGACGCTCTCACCCGGTCGCGTCGGCACGGAGTTCCACATGACCCGGGGCCACATCCACGCCCAGCACGACCGCACCGAGATCTACCACTGCCTGTCCGGCCACGGGCTGATGCTGATGGAGACGCTCGACGGGCAGACCGTGGTGACCGAGCTGCGGCCGGGCGTCGTCGCGTACGTGCCGCCGGTGCACATCCACCGCAGCGTCAACCTCGGCGACACCGACCTGGTCACCCTCTTCTGCTACCCGGCCGACGCCGGGCAGGACTACGACATCATCGCCCGCGCCGGCGGGATGCGGCACCGGGCGGTCGTCGACGGCGACGGCTGGCGGCTGACGGAGAACGACGGCTATGTCGCCCGCTGAGCTGACCGGGCACGCGCTGGCCCGCATGGTCGACATCAGCGCCGTACAGGCCCAGCACGGGCGGGCCGACATCGAGGAACTGGCCCGGCACGCGCTGGCCGGTGACTTCGTCGCCGCCCACGTGCTCCCCTCCTGGCTCCCCCTGCTCCGTGAGCTGCTGGCCGGGTCGACCACCAACGCCGGCTCCCCGGTCGGCTTCCCCTCCGGTGGCTCGGCCACCCCGGTCAAGGTGGCCGAGGCGCGCTGGCTGCTCGACGCCGGCGTGCAGGAGATGGACGTGGTGATGAACATCGGCCTGCTCCGCTCCGGCGAGCTGGCCGCCGCCACCCGGGACGTCGCCGCCGTGCTCGACGCGGTCGACGGGCGGGTGCCGGTGAAGGTCATCCTGGAGGTCGGTCTGCTCGACGACGCCCAGCTCCGGGCCGCCGCCGAGGCGGCCGTCGCGGCCGGCGCCCAGTCACTCAAGACCGGCACCGGCTGGCAGGGCGTGGCCACCACCGAGGCGCACGTACGGGTGCTGCGCGAGGTCGGCGGGCCGGACCGGGAGATCAAGGCCTCCGGCGGCATCCGGTCGCTGGACCAGATCCAGGCGTTGCGCGCCGCCGGGGCCACCCGGTTCGGCATCAACACCGCCCACGCCGTACGGCTGGTCGGCGAGGCCGGGAAGGCGGCACGGTGACCCGCGAGACCCTGACCCCGGACACGCTGCGGCCGGCGCGGCGACCCACGATGTACTTCATCGGGGTCAGCACCGGTTCCTCGGCGGTGCACCGGGTCTTCGCCGCCTGGCGTCCCCTGCTCGGCCTGGACGACGTCGACCTGGTCGGCATCGACGTGCCGGTCGGCGCCGACCCGGAGACCTACCGGCGGGTGGTCGCGCACCTGCGCGACGACGAGCTGTCCCGGGGCGCGCTGGTCACCACCCACAAGATCGACCTCTACACCTCCTGCCGGGACCTGCTGCGCACCGTCAACGACGACGCCGCCCGGCTGGGCGAGGTCAGCGCCCTGGTCGCCCGCGACGGCAGCATCGACGGGCTGGCCCTGGACACGATCACCAGCCGGCTGGCACTGGAGGCGATCGTCGCCGACCTGGCCGGACGCGAGGTGCTGGTGATGGGCGCCGGCGGTGCGGCGCTGGCGCTCTGCGACTACTTCGCCCACCGGGCCGGCGCCGCCGCGCCCGCGCGGGTGGTGGTCACCGACATCTCCGCCGACCGGTTGGCCGCCCTCGCCGAGGGCGTCGGCGCCGGCGACCCGGCGATCACCTGGCAGACCCGTCGACTCGCCCCCGGCGAGGTGCACGACGCGCTCCTGGCCGACCTGGCCCCGGGCGCCCTGGTGGTCAACGCCACCGGGATGGGCAAGGACCGTCCCGGCTCACCGCTGAGCGACGCCGCCCGGTTCCCGCACGGCGGGTACGCCTGGGAGTTCAACTACCGGGGCGAGCTGGACTTCCTGCGCCAGGCACGGGCCCGCGCCGAGGCCGACGCGCTGACCGTCAGCGACGGCTGGCACTACTTCGTGCACGGCTGGACCCGGGCCATCGACGCGGTCTTCGACCTGGGCCTGCCGACCAGCGGACCCGGGTTCGACCGGCTCGACGACGCGGCGCAGGGGGTGCGGTGACCCTGCGGGCACGCTGGCTGGGGCAGGCCGGCTTCTGGCTCACCCTGGCCGGCGCCGCCGGCCGGGAGCCGGGCTCCGACGCGCACCTGCTCGTCGACCCGTACCTGTCGGACTCGCTGGCCGTCAAGTACGCCGGCACCGTCTTCCCGCACCTGCGGCTGCGCCCGGCCCCGGTCGACGTGGCCGGGCTGCCGGCGCTGGCCGGCGTGCTCTGCTCACACGCGCACACCGACCACATGGACCCGGACACGCTCACCCCGCTGCTGGGCGCCCAGCCCCGGCTCCGGGTGGCCTGCCCGCGACCGGTGCTGGCCGAGGCCGCCCGCCGCAGCGGCGCGACCCCGGACCGCCTCGACGGGCTGGCCGACGGCGACCAGGTCCGGTACGGCCCGTTCACGGTCACCGCCGTGCCGGCCGCGCACGAGCAGCGGCGGCGCGACGCCGACGGCGCCGACCACTTCCTCGGCTACGTCGTCGAGGCCGGCGGCGTACGCGTCTACCACTCCGGGGACTGCGCGCCCTGGCCCGGTCAGGACGACCGGCTGCGCGGCCTCGGCATCGACGTGGCGCTGCTGCCGGTGAACGGCCGCGACGCCCACCGACTGGCCAACGGGGTGCCCGGCAACTTCACCTTCGCCGAGGCCGTGGACCTGTGCGCCCGTACCGGCATCCGAACCCTCGTCCCACATCATTGGGGCATGTTTGCCTTCAACACCGTCGATCCGAGCACCTTCGACCACGATGACGCCGCGCGGCGCGGGGTGACCGTGCGCGTACCCGAGCACGGCGGCGACCTCGACCTGACCGGCGCGCGGGCGGGTGCGCGATGAGCGACGGACCCGTCCTGGCCAAGATCAGCAGCAGTCTGGAGAGCCTGCGCCGCTCGGAGCGGAAGGTCGCCGACGTGGTGCTGGCCGACCCGCACGCGGTGGTCCGGATGACCCTGGCCGAACTCGCCGAGGCGGTCGGGGTCAGCCAGCCCACCATCGTCCGGTTCGCCAACGCGATCGGCTGCGACGGCTTCCACGACTTCCGCATCGCGCTGGCCCAGAGCGTCGCCCTCGGCATCCCGGCGACCCAGTCGGTGATCGAGTCCCGGGACGACACCGCCACCACGGTCAGCAAGATCTTCGACTTCTCCATCACCTCGCTCGACCACGTCCGCCGTCACCTGGACCTGGCCGCGCTGGAGGCGGCGGCGGAGGCCCTGGCCGCCGCCGACCGGATCGTCTTCATCGGCCTGGGCGCCTCCGGCATCGTGGCGATGGACGCCGAGCAGAAGTTCCCGCTCTTCGGCGCCGCCTGTTCCGCGCCGATCGACACCCACCAGCAGTTCCTCGCCGCGTCGGTGAGCACCCCGTCGACCGTGCTGGTGGCCATCTCCAACACCGGCCGCACCGTCTCCATCCTGGACACCGTGCGGGTGGCCCGGGAACGGGGCGCCACCGTCGTCGGGATCACCGGCGGCCCGTCACCGCTGGCCGAGCTGAGCACCGTCGCGCTGGTGGTGGAGTCGCTGGACAACACCGACGTCTACACCCCGACCATCTCCCGGCTGGCGCAACTCGTCGTCGTCGACGCGCTGGCCACCATGGTGCTGCTGCGCCGCGGCGAGCCCGCGCTGTCCGACATCCGGACCATGAAGGCCCGGCTGTCGCAGATGCGCTCCGGGCTGCACCACGAGATGATCCTCGACCCGAACCGGCGGGGGCGGTCATGACCGACGTCGCGCTCGCCTTCGACCTCGGCACCGGCGGCTGCAAGGCGGCCCTGGTCGACCTGGACGCCCGCGTGTTGCGGACGACGTTCACCGCGTACCCGACGTCCTATCCGGCGCCGGGCCGGCACGAGCAGCGCCCGGCCGACTGGTGGGACGCGGTCGTCGCCTCCACCCGCGAACTGCTGGCCGGCGACGCCGGCCGGCACCGGGTGGTCGCGGTCGGGCTCTCCGGGCACAGCCTGGCCATGGTGCCGGTGGACGCGGCCGGCGAACCGCTGCTGGCGGCGGTGCCGATCTGGTCGGACACCCGGGGCGAGTCGGCCGCCGCCGACTACTTCGCCGCCGTCGACGAGACGCACTGGTACACCCGCACCGGCAACGGCTTCCCCCGCGGCATGTACACCGTGTTCAAGGCCGCCTGGCTGCGCGCGACGCAGCCGGACGTCGCCGGCCGGACCACCCGGGTGCTGGGCAGCAAGGACTGGATCAACGCGCGGCTCACCGGCGCCCTGGTGACCGACGCCAGCTACGCCTCCGGCAGCGGCGCCTACGACCTGCACGAGCGCCGGATGCTCCCGGAGGTGCTGAACGCCCTCGACCTGCCGGCCGGCTGGTGGCCGGAGGTCGTGCCGGCCACCACGGTGATCGGGCGGGTCACGCCCGAGGCGGCCGCCGCCACCGGGCTGCCGGCCGGAGTGCCGGTGGTCGCCGGCGGGGTGGACAACTCCTGCATGGCGCTCGGCGCCGGGCTGGACCGCGCCGGCGGGGCGTACCTCTCCCTGGGCTCCTCGAACTGGGTCACCGTGGCCGGCACCGAGCCGGTGCTCGACCCGGTCGCCCGGCCGTTCGTCTTCGACCACGTCCTGCCCGACCTCTACGTCTCGGCGCTGTCCACCTTCGGCGGGGGCAGCAGCCTGACCTGGCTGGCCGGGCTGCTCGGCCGGGACGGCGACCTCGACGCGCTGCTCGACGCCGCCGCCGCCGCGCCGGTCGGCGC
Source organism: Micromonospora sp. NBS 11-29 (assembly GCF_002140155.1). Taxonomy (GTDB): domain Bacteria; phylum Actinomycetota; class Actinomycetes; order Mycobacteriales; family Micromonosporaceae; genus Micromonospora. The sequence continues at coordinate 68,487 of NZ_NAPR01000007.1, read as the reverse complement.
GAACGGACTGACCTGCGTACCCACCCTGGCCGGCGGCACCGTCGCCGAGGGCGGACCGACGGTACGCGGGGCGTACCTCGGGCTCGACCTCGGGCACACCCACGGTGACCTGGCCCGCGCGCTGGTCGAGGGGATCGGGTTCAGCCTGGCCGACGCCGCCGCCACGATGCTCGCCCCGGCACCCGCCGGGACGTCGATCAGCGCCACCGGCGGCGGGGCCCGCGCCGGCCTGCTGCTCCAGGTCCTGGCCGACCTGATCGGCCGGCCGGTGCACCGCCCGGACGACGCCCAGCACGGCGCCGCCCTCGGCGCCGCCACCCTGGCGCTGCTGGGCGTGGGCGCGTGGTCGGACACCACCGCCCTGCACACCACCCGGCCCTCGGCCGTGCGGATGTCGCCCCGGCCCGAGCTGGCCGACGCGTACGCCCTGCCCCGGGCCCGCTTCGACGCCGCCCGCGCGGCCACCCGGGCGCACGCCGCGGCCACCCCGACCAACCACGAAACGCCTCACCGAACACCCTAGGGAGACACACCATGCCCCTCGCCGACCCACGACCCATCCTCGCTGCCGCGCGTTCCGCGCGGCACGGCGTCGGGGCCTTCAACACCACCCTGTTGGAACACACCGAGGCGCTGGTGGCCGGCGCCGAGGCGGCCGACGCGCCGCTGGTGGTGCAGATCAGTGAGAACGCCGTCCGCTACCACGGTGGGCTGCGCCCGCTGGCGCTGGCCTCGCTCGCCCTGGCCGAGTCGGCGACCGTGCCGGTGGTGCTGCACCTCGACCACGCGGAGAGCGTCGAACTGGTGCACCAGGCGGTCGACCTCGGCTTCACCTCGGTGATGTTCGACGGCTCCCGGCTGCCCGACGACGAGAACCGGGCCACCACCGCGCAGGTGGTGTCCTTCTGCCACGCGCACGGGGTCGCCGTCGAGGCCGAGCTGGGCGAGATCGGCGGCAAGGACGGGGTGCACGCCCCCGGGGTACGCACCGACCCCGCCCAGGCCCGCCGGTTCTGCGCCGACACCGGGGTGGACTCGCTGGCCGTGGCCGTCGGCACCGCGCACGCCATGGCCTCCCGCGACGCGGTCCTCGACCTGGACCTCGTCGCCGCCATCGCCGAGGTGGTCCCGGTGCCGCTGGTGCTGCACGGTTCCTCCGGGGTGGACGACGACACGCTGCGCACCGTGGTCACCCGGGGCATGACGAAGATCAACATCGCCACCCACCTGAACAAGGTCTTCACCCGCGAGATCCGCGAACGCCTCGACGCCGACCCGAAACTGCTGGACGCCCGCGCCTACGTCGCCCCGGCCCGGGACGCGATGGCCGCCGAGGTCGAGCGGCTGCTGCGCCTGCTCGGCCCGCAGACCGCGGCGGTTGGTTCGTGACCGCGCCCCGGGTACTGGTCACCCCCCGCTCGATGTCGGTGGCCGACGCACCCGCCGTACGCCGGCTCCGGGCCGCCGGCTACACCGTCGTCACCCCCGCACCTGGCCGCCAGCCGACCCCCGCGGAACTGGCCGCCGCCGTGCCGGGCGTCGTCGGATGGATCGCCGGGGTGGAACCGATCGGCGCCGACGTGCTGGCGCACGCCGACGCGCTGCGGGCGATCAGCCGTAACGGCGCCGGCAGCGACGCCATCGACACCGCCGCCGCCGAGGCCGCCGGGATCACGGTGCTCACCGCCCGGGGCGCCAACGCCCAGGGGGTGGCCGAACTCGCCCTGGCCCTGGCCCTGATGGGACTGCGCGGTCTGCCCGAGGCCGCCGACGCGCTACGCGCCGGGCAGTGGCGACGCCACACCGGGCGGGAGGCCGCCGGCCGTACCCTCGGGGTGGTCGGCTTCGGCGCGATCGGCCGCCGCCTCGCGGACCTGGCCCGGGGCCTGGGCATGCGGGTGGTGGCGCACGACCCGTTCGTCACCGACGGCCAGGGCGTGGCGCTGCTCCCGCTGGCCGAGGTGCTGCGCACCAGCGAGGTGGTGTCGCTGCACGTACCCCCGAACCCGGCGGGCCCGCTGCTCGGCGCGGCCGAACTGGCCCTGCTCCGCGACGACGCCGTACTGCTCAACACCGCCCGGTCCACGCTTGTCGACGAGGCGGCGCTGCTGGCCGAGCTGACCGCCGGCCGGATCGCGCTCTACTCGGTGGACGCCTTCGACCGTGAGCCGCCGGAGCCGTCCGACCTGCTGCGACACCCCCGGGTGGTGGCCACGCCGCACCTGGGGGCGGCCACCACGGAGAGCGTCCGGCGGGCCTCGGAGGCGGCGGTGGAGAACCTGCTCGCCGCGCTCGGCACTCCCGCCGTCGGCGGCTGACCACGGGACCGCGGCCCGGCACCCGCCACCGGCGGCGCCGGGCCCGCTCCCCCGCCGGTCAACCCAGCTCGATCTCCACCAGCGGGCTTCCGGCGAGCCAGCTCTCCAGGGTGCCGGCCCAGTCCAGGGTCGGGACGATCTCACCGAACACGAGCGCCCGCTCCGCCGGGTCGGTCACGGGGCGTCCCCGTACCCGAAGGTCGAGATCGGCCAGGTGCAGGGTGAACTCGGGATGCGCGAGCAGGTTCGCGTACCAGTCACGCGAGCCCGGACTCCCGGTCAGCCAGTAGCGGCCGGCGGCCCGATAGCGCCACGTCTCGATCCTCCTGGGCCGCCCGCTCCGTCGCCCGACCGTGGTGATCTCCACCGTTCGCTGCCGATCCAACGCCCGCCGCGCCTCGTCCGTCACCGTCATGCCCCCATGGTCCGACCTCATCCGCGCTTCAGGTCAAGGTTTCGCCGGCTGTCGATTCCGGGTAGCGACCGCTCGTGAACCGCGATCTCCTGAAGGCGCTACAGGTTGCGTGGGGGCTGCCCGAGTTCCGTAGCGGGCTGCGCCACCTGATCGACCTCGACGAGGTGTCGGCGCTGCTGGCCACGCTGTCCGTCGCGGAGCACGACCGCGACGTCGAGCGCAGCCTGGTGGGCCTGCTGCGGTCCGCTCTGGACACGGTCGAGATCCGGGAAGCCGTGTTGCTGCTGCTGGAGCGGCACGAGGTCCGTCGGCCGCTGGTCGCCGCGCTGGTGGAACCGCTGGCCGATCGACCGGGCGCGGCCGCCGCCGTCGCTTCCGCCGCCGAGGACCCCACGGTACGACGCGAGGTCCGGGCGGTGCTGGACAATGCCAAGGTACGCGAGCTGGTGTGGCAGGCCGTCGACGACCAGGCCAACGACGACCGGCTCGGACTGATCCGCCGAGCGCTGGTCCTGGTCGTGCGCCACCCGAGCGTCGCACGCCTCGCGTGGGCGCTGCGACGACACGGGGTGTTCCGCGAACTGCGTCGCAAGCCGCGATGAGGGAAGGGACGGGCAGATGAGCGACGACCAGTACGCCGCCGCGGCGAGATTCATCTTCGAGGCCGGGGTGCTCAAGCGGGCCGCTCGTACGGGCTGGTGGTTCGCCGGGGTCAGGCACCCTGAGACCGTCGCCGAGCACTCCCACCGCACCGCCCTGATCGGCATGATCCTGGCCGCTCTGGAGGGAGCCGATCCCGCCCGGGTCACCATGCTCTGCGTCCTGCACGACACGCAGGAAACCCGCACCACCGACCTGCCCCACATCGCCAAGCGCTACCTCGGCGCCGCACCGAACACCACGATCACCGCAGACCAGGTCGCGGGCTGCCCACCCGCCGTCGCTGACACCATCACCTCCGCCGTCGCCGAGTACGAGGCGGGCGAGACCCTGGAGTCCAAAGTGGCCCGCGACGCCGACAAGCTCGAATGCCTCGTCCAAGCGGTCGAATACCGCCATCAGGGCATCGACGACGTCCAGCGCTGGATCGACAGCAGCCGCGCCGCACTCACCACCGTCTCGCCGACTCGGCACTGACCGGTCAGCCCCTCGCCTGGCTCGCCCCGCCATCGGGCCCGCAGAGCTGATCCGTCGACGTCGGCGCAGCCCCCGGAGCGGCGAACAGGTGACAGGATGAACCAGTCAGCTCGGTCAGGGGGATCGATGAGTTACCCGCGTCAGCCGCTCGGGGTCGAGGCGCTGCGTGCCGCCGAACGGCGTCTGCAACAGGCCCAGCTTCGCTCCGACGTCGCGGAGCTGGATCGGTTGATCGACGACCGGCTCGTGTTCACCGGGCCGGACGGCAGTCTCTATGCCAAGCAGGACGACCTGCATGCGCACCGGTCCGGCCGGCAGACGATGACCCGGGTGGACGAGGAGGATCTGGCCGCGCTCGTGGTCGGCGGCACCGGCGTGACGTGGTTCCTCGGCACGCTGGCAGGCACCCTTGCCGGCGAGCCCTTCGTCGCCCGGGTCCGCTACACCCGGACCTGGATCCTCGACGAGGACACGGGCTGGCGTCTGATCGCGGCACATGTCAGCCCCGCCGAGCCGGACGCCGGCACGCCCGGGTGAACCGGCTGCCCGCGAGCACGGCAGTGAGGGCTACGGGCCGGGGGTGGGGCAGGCGGTGACCGGGATGACGTCCCGGACGACGCCGACCGGTCTGCCGTCGACGGTGAGCCGGCCACCGGCGGCGCGTCCGATCGCCCCACACCTGGCGGTGCCGGTCTCGTCGACGACGACCGCCGTGGAGGGCGTCCTCGTGGGCTGGGCGGCGACGCTGACCAGGCCGATGAGCCCGATGGCGAAGACGGTGAGCGCGGCGGCCAGCCCGGTCCATCGGGCCCACCGCAGCCAGCGGAGCGCGTCGTCGGTGTTCCTGACGACGGCCGCCCGGTAGGCGCTGCCGGACCAGTTGTCGGAGGTCCGGAGGCTGGCGCCGTGCGCGGCCCGTACCCCGGTCACGACCGACGCGCCGGCCAGCGCCCCACCGGCCGCGACCATGCCGACGATCACCCAACGCAACGTCGGGCTCGGCACGTCGGCGAGCTTGGTGGTGCCGCCGATGACGGCGACGGCGCCGAACAGGCCGAGCAGCGTGCCGACGGTGCCGATCCAGGCGGTCGCGGACGCCCGGGCCCGGGTGAGCTGTTCGGTCGCGAACGTCACCGCGGCCCGGTCCCACTCGGCCCCGTCCGGCGGGCCGGGCTCGTGCGGCCGCGACTGCGGCTCCGGCCGCGACTGTTCGGTCACGACGACGCCGCCCGGATGTCGGCCTGCTGCCCGCAGCCCTGGACGGGATCGTCGGTCGGCCGACCCTCGTGGGGATGTCCGCAGTTGCACCGGGCGTGCTTCCAGTCGCCGGGCGAGGCGTAGCGCTGTCTGGTCTGGTACACGGTCATCGGGTGCCGGCAGTGGGGACAGTCGCCGCTCTTGCGCCAGCCGAGTTGAACGTCGTGCTCCACCCAGGGTTGCCACGGCCAGGACGCGACGGTGTCACCCCAGCCGGGGACCGGTTCGGATCGGTACGGCGTGCTGGTCATGGTGCTCCCGTGGGCGGGCCCAGCCGGGCGATGAGTTGGTGGACCTCCTCGACGGCAGCGGCCGCGCCGGCGCCGTAGGGCGCGTAGTCGGCCAGGGCGGCCTGCGCGTACAGCAGCGCGTCGCTGGTCCGGCCCGCGCGGGCGAAGAGGATCGCGACCGTGTGGCGGGTCTGCCCCGCGCCGTAGCGGTTGCCGGACGCCTCCTCGAGGCGGATGGACTGCTGGTAGTGGTTCAACGCGGTGTCGTACTCGCCGGCCAGGGTGTAGATGACGCCGAGCTGGTGGTGGACGGTGGCGAGTTCCGGTTTCGCGTCGGCGGGCAGCAGGCCCAGGGCGTCCCGGTACGCGGTGGCGGCATCGTTCAGGTGCCTTAGCAGCACCGACTCCGGCTGCCCAGCGGCGCGGGCGTCGACCAGGCGCCCGTACGCCACCCGGCCGAGCTGCCCGACGGTACGCGCCCGACCGAGGAGGTCCTGTTCGTCCATCAACTCCAGGTCGCGGCGGTACCAGTGCTCGGCCTGGTCCAGGTCCCGCAGGGACGGGATGTTCACATAGGCGTGGCCCAGGTTGAACGCGATCGTGCCCTCCCCGCGGCGGTCGCCGATGGCGCGCAGCAGCTCGACGGCCCGGTGGTAGTGGGCCACGCAGGCGGGGTCCTGCTGCTCGCGGAAGACGTGCCCGAGCGCCTGCTCACCGACGGCGACGTCGCGGATGCGGTGGCGGTCCGTGTCGGTGCGCTGGTCCGGTGCGGTGGCCAGCGCGGCGGCGGCCTCCCGCTCGTAGTGGCCGACGAGGGTCTGTTGCAGCTGCAGCGCCGAGGTCCAGTCCCGGCCGCCCAGGGCGATCGCGACCCGATAGGTGGTGAACAGCGCCCACTCCTCGGCGAGGCCGGGTCGGGCTGCGCCGGTGTCCGGGTCGACGATGTCCGGCACGAGTTCGTCGACGAGGCGGGCCCACTCCGCGCCGCGCCCGGTGTGCTCGTACAGGATCCGCAGCCCCTGCATGCAGCCCATCATCTCGCGTCGTCGCCCGGCGGCGCGGGCCAGCGACCGGGCGCGGAGCAGGTTCGCCTCCTCCAGTTGCAGCAGATTCACCACATCGGCTCGGCCCTGTTCGTACCAGTTGTGGTAGGTGTCGCCGAAGTTGGCGATGACGGCGATGTAGGCGGCCCGGACCGGCACCGTCGTGTCCCGGTCCGTGCCGACGGGGTAGAGCTGGCGAAAGAACCACGGCAGCGCCGGATGGATCGCGAAGTAGCCACCGCCGATGGCGGTGAGCAGCCCGATCTCGGCCGCCCGGCCGAGCAGGTCGAGCCCCGTCTCCCGGGTGAGCCCGGCCAGCGCCGGCACCGCCCACGGGTTGCGCGCGTCGCCCATCGCCACCAGGGCGTCGACGTCGACGGTGTCCTGGAACACGCCGAGCACCGCCAGTTGGGCGCGCTCCGCCTCGGTGAACGCGGCCGTCAGCCCGTACGTCAGCGAGGCGGCCAGCGACCGGGACCGGCCCTGCGCCTCGTCGGCGTCGTCCAGGTCGGCCTCGCCGGCCCGCAGCCGGGCCACGAACCCCTCGATCTGCGCGCTGGTCCGGTAGCCGGCGCGCAGCGCCTGACCGACCACGACGGTGATGGTGAGCGGGTTGCCGTCGCTGTAGCGCAGCAGCGGCCGCCAGTCCGCCACGTCGGTGATCCGGTGGCCGTGCCGGGCGGCCAGGCCCTGGGTGAACTGGATGCGTTCCCGCATCGGCATCCTGGGCAGCCGGATCCGGGTGGGCAGGCCACCGAGCCATCCGCGTTCGTCGCGTCGCGAGGTCAGCAGCACCCGCGCCCGCGTCCGCGACATCGCGTGCAGGAAGTCACGCAGCTCGCGCTGCTCCTCGACGGTCCACGCCGACGGTGTCCCGGCCGGGAACCCGGCGACCGGNCCTGCCGCCGCTCGTCGTCCGAGAGGCTCAACCATTGGAACCCGTTGGCCTGCAACACCGGATCGAACGCGGCGCCGATCTGGTTGAGCAGCGCCACCAGCGGTGTGTGGTGCTCCAACGACGAGAAGAGCACCGGCCCGCGTACGCCGGTAGCCGGATCGGTCAACCCGCCGGTCGCGGTGTACCAGTGGGCGAACTCCGCCGCCGTGGACGTCTTGCCGCTGCCCGCGTAGGCGTGCAGCAGCACGATCCGGTCGGTGTCGAACGCCCGATCCAGCGCCAGCAGGGTCTCGTCGCGGCCGAAGAAACCGACCTCGGGGGCCGGTGGCAGCCCGGCGGCGCCGAGGTCGGCCGGGCCGGCGCCCTGCCGTCCCATGGTGATCCGCACCGCGCCCCGCGTCGCGTCCGGCACCGCCCGCAGCAGCGTCACCGGCGCCGTCTCGTAGACCACCGGCACCGACCAGTCCTGCAACGGGCGCGGGTCGAACGCGATCGACCGGTTCGGTTGGGCGGCCAACTGACGCCGGCCCATCGACACCGCGCCGCCGAGCGACCGCCCGGCCAGCAACGCGGCGTAGAGGTCCGCGACGAACTGCGCCGCGGTGACGACGTAGACGCTGTACCGCATCGCCACGACCCCGGCCACCCCGGCGTCGCTGACCTCCAACGCCAACGACCCGTACCCGCGCACCAGCGCGTGCACGTCGTCGCCCTGGTCGGTGCGTGGGCGGTCCGCCGCCTCGGCGTACGCCGAGCGGCAGGCGTTCAACACCAGCACCCCCACCCCGGTACGCGCCAGCAACGCGCCCAGCGCCGGGCCGTCGACCAGTTGCTGGTTGTCCCTCGTGGTGGGGTCCTCGAAGAGGAGGTACCCGTGGGTGCCCTCGCGCAGCGGGGACAGCAACCCGTACATGGCCGCGCCGGTCGGCACGCCACCGCCGGCCCGCAGCAGGCTCGCCGGCAGGTAGGTGCCGTGCCCGTCGAAGTGCACCACATGGAACGGCCGGCCCGCGGCGTGTGCCTGCTCCAGCACCACCGACAGCGCGGCGAACGTCGGCGGTCGGAGCACCGTCAGATCGAGTACGTCCCAGGACTGCGCGGTCTTGAGCAGCAGCGCCCCGACCGAGCGGAACGGCACGTCGTCGCCCCCGCCCGGCCGGCAGATCACCAGCAGCACGCGTAGCCGTTCCGCGTCGTCCGCCGCCGGCAGCGGCACCCGCTTGGCGGGCTGGGCGTTGACCCGCACGTACTCGGCGGCCTCCAGCACGACCGGCCGGTCGGTACGCGGGTCGCGCAGCAGCTCCCACGGCAGCATCGCCGCGGCGTCGACCTCGCAGGCGACCTCGACCCGCACCGTGTGCAGCACGCCGCGCAGGCCGGCCCACAGCTCGCGGCCCTCCGCACCGGCGAAGACCAGCTCGAACAGCCGGGTCCCGATCTCGGCGAGCCGCCCCTCCACCCCGGCCGCGATCTCCGGCGCCGGGTCGAGCGGGTACTCCAGGAAGTCCTCCAGGTACCACCGGATCCGCTCCCGGTCCTCGGCGGTGATCGACAGCTCGAACCGGCTCATCGCCGACGCCTCCGCGTACCCCGGTAGTCCCGTCACGCGCGTCGTCACCACATGCTGGCCGTCACCCGCCATGGCCTGGGTCAACCGCAGTACGACACCCACCCGCGTCAGCCTCCCGCCCACAACGGTGACCATTCGCGCTCAGCCCAGCACCATCCGATGATCATTCGCAATCATGAAGCCGACAGACCGGCCGTCCGATCGGGCGGAGAAGCGCGTCTACGTGACAGCGGTGCGGCGGATGTCATGCGGGGAGGTGCCCGGTGGCACGCAGCAGCGCCCGGGCCCGGCCAGCACGAGCCGGCCCGGCCCCCGCATCGACAGGCCCGTGGCGTCGGCCAGGTAGGCGGCCTGGCCCGGGCCGAGTTCGAGCCGGTCCGCGCCGTCGACGAGTTCGACCGGCCCCTCGACGCAGAGCGCGATCTGCTGCCCGGCCAGCGAGAGCGGCACCGGCTCCGGGCTCGCCGCCGAGGCGTCCAGGAGCGCGAACTCCCGCACCGCGGGGGCGTAGAGCCGACCCGCGCCGTGGCGTCGTGCCACCTCGACTTCGGCCTCGCTGTCGAAGTCGACACACCGCATGAGCGCGTCCACGTCGACGAGCTTGGTGGTCAGCCCGGCCCGCAGCACCGTGTCGGAGTTGGCCATGACCTCCAGTGCCAGGCCCGAGGAATAGGCGTGGATCATGCCGGAGGGCACGAAGACCGCCTCGCCGGGTGCCAGGACGAACCGGCGCAGCAGGACCGCCGCGGCGACCCCGGCGTCCCCGGGGTACTGCTGGGCGAGGTCGGCCAGCCAGGGGAGCCCGCCGCCGGCGAAGCCCTCCACCTCGTCGGCGGACGCGTCCAGGGCGGTCCGCAGCGCGCGCCGCCGTCGCTCGCCGTCGGACCCCGGCCCGGTGAGGTCGGCGCGTATGCGACGCGCCAGGTCCGCGTCGAGCCGGTCGAGGTCGCGGACGCACTCGGCGACGGGTCGGAAGCCGATCAGGCCGGTGAACGGCGTCAGGGCGAAGACCATCTCGGGCTTGTGGACCGGGTCCTTGAACCGTCGCCGGGGATCGTCGCGCGGAATGCCGGCCGCCTCGTCCTCGCGGAAGCCGGCCTCGGCCAGGTGCGGCTCGGGGTGCACCTGCAACGAGACGGAACGGCCCGGGGCGAGCAGTTTCACCAGGAACGGGAGCCGGTCGCCGGCCACGTCGCGAAGGGTCTCGTCACTGCCGGCGACGGGGCTGGGCGCGTCCTCGTGGGCGCCGAACCAGACCTCGGCCACCGTCCGGTCGGGATCCGGCGGGTCGCCCAGGAACTCGGGGATCACGGTCGGCGATCCCCAGTCGTAGTGCCGGGCGACACCCAGGATGCGTTGCACTGCTTGTCCTTCGAGGTGGTCGGGATGCTGGGCTAGCGGCGGCGGACGACGTTGAAGGCGATCTCGCTGCTGCGGTGGTAGTCGATGGCGTACAGCAGCCGCTCGCCGTCGCGGGTCACACAGGTCTCCTCGACCAGCAGCCAGGGGTCGTACCTGGACAGGTCGTAGGTCGTCGAGTACTCGGCCGGAAGGTTCGCGGCGGACAGCCGGGCGATCGAGAAGACGATGTAGTGCCCGTGCCCCTCCAGGCTCTTGGTGACCGACGCGCCCCAGTTGCGGAACTCCAGCGGGCCGGGCAGCGCGTCGCGCCGCATGATGTTGATGCTGAAGACCAGCGGCTGGTCGTCGCCGAGCCGCAGGCGCACCAGCCGGATGATCGGATCACCCTCGTCGATCTGGAGTTCGCGGGCGATTCGCGCGTCCGCGATGCCCTCCTCCACGCTCAGCACCACATTGGTGACCTTGTAGCCGAGGCCCTGCAACAACTCGGTGATGCTCTCGTAGATGTTCACCGGACGCTCGATCGGCAGTGAGCCCAGGGCCGACACGAACCGGCCGCGTCCCTGGATGGCGGTGACCAGGCCGTCCTGCTCCAGCAGCTTCAACGCTTCCCGGATCTTGTTGCGGGAGACTCCGAAGTGCTCGGACAGCTCGGGCTCGGTGGGGAGCTGGTCGCCCGGCCCCATCCCGTCCTCGGTGATGAGCTGGTGGATGGCTTCCTTGAGCTGGGGAGCCATGGTCGAGCGCTTGGCGGGGCGAGCGCCGGCTGGGGACGTCAAGGTCTTCTCCTCGTCGGAGCGCGTCACGGGGCAGGAGGCATGGTCACTGTACGGTCGGTGGCCGAGTCCGCCGTGGCGGAGACTGCGGTTCGCCGTCGCACCAGTTCAGCGCGGCACGGGCGAGGAAGGCAGCGGACAGGGCGATGTTCTCCAGCAGCACGCGCTCGTCGGCGGCGTGGGCACGACGGACGTCGCCGGGCCCGCACACCAGGGCCGGGATCCCCATCGCCTCGTAGAAGTTGGCGTCCGACTGCGCCGCCGCCGTGACCGGCGCGGCCAACGGGTTGACCCGCGCGTCGGCGCTCGCCAGACGCGACCGCTCGGCCATCATCCGCCGGGTGAAGTCGCCGTCGGGGTCGGTGTACGCCGGGGGCCAGGTGTCGGTCCAGGTGAACTCGACCGGGTGCTCGCGCAGCCACGGGTCCAGCTCCGAGGCCGTACGGATGTGGTGTTCGATCTCCGCGCGGATCTGCTCGGAGGTCTCCCCCGGCGGGAAGGACAGCAGGTAGTCGATGCGCGCCCGGTCGGGGAAGAACGGCGCCGCCTCGACGCCGACGTCGGCGCGCAGCACGCCGGGGTGGATGATGAAGGCGCCCGGCGGGAAGGCCGGATGGGCCTTGCTGAAGGCCCACTGCTCCTCGAGCTGGCGCATGGCGTGGTAGACGTAGACCGCCTTGTCGATGGCGTTGACGCCGACCGCGTCGCCCGTGCCGCCGGCGCGGATGGCGAGGTTGCGCGCGGCCCAGTGCGCCGACCTGCCGCGGACGGTGAGTGAGAAGAGGTAGTTGCCCGCCGCGACGTTGGAGACGTCGAGCACCCGTGGCTCCGGCGACGTGGGCTCCGGCACCAGCGCGCCGTCCACCGTGTAGCCGGCCTTCAGCACGGCGGTCGTGCCGATCTCGTGGCTCATCGTCTCCTCGCCGACCACGGAGTGGATGTGCAGGTCGCCGGCGAGCGTGACGCCGGTGTCCCGGAGCGCCTTGGCGGCGAGCCACATGGCCGCGTGCCCGGCCTTCATGTCGGTGGCGCCGAGCCCGTACAGGTAACCGTCCTCGACGACCGCCGTCCAGGGGTCGTCGAAGCGGCCCCGCTGCGGGGCCACGGTGTCGATGTGCCCGTTGAACGCCAGCGAGCGACCGCCGCCTCGGCCGGGCCGCACGGCGACCAGGTTGGGCCGGCCCTGCGCCACCTCGACCCAGTCGAGGTCGAAGTCGAGCGGACGCAGCGCCTCGGCCAGGATCTGGTTGGCGCGACGTTCGCCGCCCTCGTAGTCCGCCGCGTCGACGCCGGGCTGCAACGGGTTGACGCTGCGGCAGGCGACGAGGTCGACGAGCAGCTGTTGGGCGTCGCCGGCGGACGCGGCGATCGAGGCGTCGATCGCCGCCAGGGTGCCGTCGAGATCGTTCACCGTGACTCCTTGTCCAGTGGCAGGTGCGGCCAACCCGAGCGGTACGCGCAGGTGGCCGCCGCGAAACGGGCGCCGGTCGCCAGCGCCTCGGGCAGGGTTCCGTGATCGAGGCGGGCCGCGATGAAGCCGGCGATGAAGCTGTCGCCGGCGCCGGTGGTGTCGACGACGACCGCGGGCAGGGCCGCCTGCTCGTACCATTGGTTCTCGCTCAGGCAGACCGAGCCCTCCGCGCCACGCGTCGCGACGACCACCTCCACCCCGGCGGCGGCCGCGTCGGCGGCCAGCTCGCGGACGTCGCCGGTCTCACCGGCGCTGAGGAACGCGACGTCGAGGTCGGTCAGCCCGGCGGCGACCGCGCAGTCCTGGCTGACCGTCGTCCGGCCGGCCAGCGCCGTCCGCAGGCGTGTCGCCTCCGGCAGCATGCCGATGTGCACCCAGGCGGCCCCGGCGATCCGGTCGAGCTGCGACCGGGTCGGGAAGTAGTCCACGGTCACGCCGAAGTCCTCCCGGTCGAAGGTGCGGTCGCCGTTGGCGGCGACGGTGATCTCGGTGACCGCCGTGGGCCCGTCGAGCACGGTGAGGTCGTCGGTGGGGATGCCGTTGACTTCGAGCCCGGACCGGATGACCGCCTGCAGGGCGTCGGTGCCCACCGCGCCGAAGTAGCGGACCGTCACTCCGGCCCGGGCGAGCTGGACCGCCACGTTGAAGGCGTTGCCCCCGGAGTAGTCGCGGTCCTCGCCGCCCCGGTAGCGGTCGACGCAGTTGTCGCCGACGACCGCTACCCAGGGCGTTCGTCCGGTGCTCATAGGGTCTGCGCTCCGGTCATGATCGCGACGGCGTCGGTCATCGAGTGGCTCTGCGGGGTGATGGTGCCGGCGCACTTCCCCAGCCGCTGGATGTGGATGCGGTCGGCGACCTCGAACACCTGGGGCATGTTGTGGCTGATCAGGATCACCGCGGTCCCCCGGTCGCGCAGGGTCCGGATGAGCTGGAGCACCTGGTTGGACTCGCGCACCCCGAGCGCGGCGGTCGGCTCGTCCAGCACGACGACCTTCGACCCGAAGGCCGCGGCCCGGGCGACCGCGACGGCCTGACGCTGGCCGCCGGAGAGGTTCTCCACCGGTACGGTCACGTCCTGCAACGTCGAGATGCCCAACTCGGTCAGCTCGGCCCGGGCCCGTTCGCGCATGCCCTTGACGTCGAGGGCCCGCAGCACGGTCCCGGCGAAGCCCTTGCGTCGGATCTCCCGCCCGAGGAAGAGGTTGGCGGCGACGTCGAGCGCCGGGGAGACCGCCAGCGTCTGGTAGACCGTTTCCAGTCCCGCGTCCCGCGCGTCCTGGGGTCGCTTGAAACTGACCGGCGTGCCGTTGACGAACAGCTCACCCGAGGTGGGGATCTCCGCGCCGGTGAGGCACTTGATCAGCGTGGACTTGCCGGCGCCGTTGTCGCCGACCACGGCGAGGATCTCACCCGGGAAGAGCCGGAGTCCGACCCCGTCGAGGCCGACCACCCGGCCGTACGTCTTGACCAGGTCCCGTGCTTCGAGGACGGGCTGGCCGGCTCCTGTCTCGACGGTCATGACTTCGCCTTCCGGATCCACTGGTCGACTGCCACGGCCAGGATCACCAGGACGCCGACGGTCAGGGTCTGATAGAGCACGTCGAGGCCGGCGAGTGCCAGGCCGTTGCGGAACACACCGACGATGAGGGCGCCCAGCAGGGTTCCCCAGATGGCGCCCCGACCACCGAACAGGCTCGTCCCACCGATGACGACCGCGGTGATGGAATCGAGGTTGAGGTCGATGCCGGAGTTCGGGCTGGCCGCGTTGGTGCGTCCGATCTGGATCCACGCGGTGACCGCGATGATCGCCCCGGCGACGAGGTAGACCGAGGCGAGCACCCGGTCCACGCGTACGCCCGAGAGCCGCGCGGCCTCCTTGTCATCGCCCACGGCGTAGACGTGCCGCCCCCACGCCGTCCGGTTCAGGACGTACGCGACGAGGACGTAGAGGGCGAGCATGATGAGCACGCCGATGCTGATCTTGATGCCGAGCACCGGCAGCGTGTTGCCGGTCAGGGTGAGCGTGTCGGACAGTTCCGAGCCGCGCACCGTGTTGCCGCCGGTGTAGAGCAGGGTCAGGGCGGTGAAGATGCTCAGCGTCCCCAGGGTGACGATGAACGGCGGAAGCTTGAGGCGGGTCACGAGGAGCCCGTTCAGGCCGCCCGCGGCGATGCCGGCGAGGAGGCCGAGCACCAGGCTGAGCACCGGCGGGATGCCCGTGGACGACGCCGACTGAGCCATCACCATGGCGGACAGGATCATGGCGGCGCCGACCGAGAGGTCGATGCCCGCGGTCAGGATGATCAGGGTCTGCGCGATCGCGAGGGTGCCGACGACGGCGACCTGCTGGGTGATCAGGGAGAGGTTGGCCGGTGCCAGGAAACGGTCGTTGAGCAGTCCGAACACGAGCACCGAGACGACGAGGACGACGGCGGGGCTGATGGCGGGATGCCGGTGCAGCAGGTCGCGCACCCGCGAGAGAGGTGTCGAGCGGTCGAGGAAGGCCGAGGACAGATCCGGTGTCGCGGTCGGCGGCCGTACCNGTGCTCACGCACCCCCGCCCGCCAGCCGTCAGAAACAATCCTTGAGGCCCTCGGCCGTGTCGACGCTCTTCACGCCGTCCGTCCTGGGGGTCCTCGGTCACCAGGTTCACGCCGGTGCTGACGAAGTTCTTGCCCTCGTCCGACTTCGGTTCCGTGCCGTTGGCCACCAGGTCGTGGATGGCCTTGACGCCCATCTCCGCCATCTTCAGCGGATACTGCTGGGCGGTGGCCTGGAGGATGCCGTCCTTGACGTAGTTCACGCCGTCGCAGGCGCCGTCGATCGAGACCGTGATCAGGCCCTCGGTCTTGCCCGCCGCCTTCAACGCCTGATAGCCGCCGTACGACGCCGGCTCGTTGATGCCGTAGATGACGTTGATGTTCGGGTTCTTGCTGAGCAGCGTCTCGGTCGAGGTGCGGCCGCCCTCCTCGGTGCCCTGCGTTGGCAGGTTGCCGACGATGGTGTACCTGCCGCCCTTGCCGCCGGTGTAGGTTCCGGTCTTGGCCTCGTCACCGTTGACCTTGGGGTCCGCGACGTTGATGCCCATCCCGGTCAGGAAGCCCTGGTTCCGGTCGTAGTCCACGGTCAACACCTTGTCGCCGAACAGGTCGAGCAGGGCGATGGTGGCGTCCTTGCCGTCGAGCTTCTTCGCCGTCCACTCCCCGACCAGGCGGCCCGCCTCGAAGTTGTCGGTGGCGTAGGTCGTGTCGACAAGCGACGCCGGGTCCGGAACCGTGTCCAGGGCGATGACCTTCNGATGAGGATGCCCTGGTCGCCGCGGGAGACGGCGTTCTCGATGGCCTGGATCTGGGTGTCCTCGTCGCCGTCCACCTTGCCGGCGGCGACGGTCAGGTTGACGCCCAGATCCTTCGAGGCCTTCGTGGCGCCGTCGGCCATCTTCTTGAAGAAGGAGGTGCCCTGGGTCTTGATGATCAGCGAGACCGACACCTTCTTGCCGTCGCCGCCGGCCGAGGCGTCGTTCTCCGACGAGCAGGCGGTGAGGGCCGTCATGAGCAGCGCCGCGCTGGAGGCGGCGAGGACCTTCCGAGTAAGCATGGGGGTTCCTTATCCGGGTCAGTAGTCGATGCGGCGGTAGTACCGGCGGGTCGTCAGGGGGTGGTTGCGGACCTTCTCCAGGTGCGCGCTGAAGCGCTCGAGAACGGTCGCGTGCACGACGTGGCTGACCAGGGCGCGCAGTCCGGCGTCGACGCCGGGCATCGCGAAGTCGGCCGTGTCGATGACGGTGAACGTGTCGGTCACGGTCGGGACGAACCGCTCGACCCGCTCGGCCAGCTCACGGGTGGGGCCCTCGCCCTTGAGCAGGAAGACGCTGACGCCCTTCTCGACGAGTTCCAGCGTGCCGTGGAAGAAGTCCGAGGCGTGCACCGGACGCGTCCGGATCCACTGCATCTCCTCGAGGATGCAGGTGGCGTAGTACCAGGACTGAGTCCAGGACGCGCCGGCCCCGGTGAAGATGTGGTAGCCCTCGTCGGCGAACTGGTTGGCCAGTTCGGCGGCGCGGTCCTCGAACGCGCGCTTGGCCTCGAGCAGGTGACCTGGCAGCGACCGGAGTCCGGCGACCAGCTCGGCGTAGTCCTCCCGCTCGCCGCGGTGCTGCTGGATCGAGAGGGCGATCAGCAGCGACTGGAGGTAGAAGGACTCGGAGGAGGTGTCGTCGGCGGCCCGGACGGTGAAGTTGTGATCGGCCGCCGTCGCCAGCGGGGACTCGTCGTTGCCCGTCAGCGCGACGACCGTGGCGCCCTTCTTCTGCGCGAACTCGCTGACCGCCAGGGCCTCCCTGGTCGTGCCCGACAGCGAGGGGATGACGACGATGGACTGCGGGCCCAGGTTCTTCGAGTCCACGGCCAGCAGCTCGGCCGCGTTCTCCAGGAACGTGGGAAACGCCGACTCGCGCTGCATGAGCTGCGCCGCCGGCTGCATGAGGACACCGGCGCCGCCGGCGCCGAGGAAGAAGAGGTTCTGGGCACCCGCGTCCAGCAGCCGGCCGACGAGGGCGTCGATCGGTTCGGCCAGGTCGACCGCGGACGCCTGGATGGCCAGGAAACGGTCTTCGTCGAAGTTCAGCAAAGCTTCGGCTCACTTTCGTGCGGACGCGCGGTGCTCGCGCTGAGCGATCGGGCTTCCGCCCACTTCTTCTGACCTGCGACGCGTCACCGACCCCAGTTGTCTGATGACTCAGCAAGTCAGTGGACGATAGTTTTCTGTTGTCTGATGAGGCTGTCAAGAGTGTGAACGAATTCGTAACCGGGGTTGACGGAGGAGCAAAGTCCCGTCACGGACAGTGCGGTAGCCGAGGCGCGAATCCGAGAGGTCGCCTGCCTCCCGGCCCGCGACCGCACCGGCACAGCCGAGGGTCCGCGAGGCGGGCGCGATCGAACACACCCCGCTGAGCTGCGGCAACACCTTGACAGGTTTAAGTATTCTCCTAATACTTATCCCCTCCGAGAGAGGGGGCGCCATGAGGCAGCCCAGAGCGCGCGGAGCGCGCAGAGTGACAGCCACCGTGGCCGCGGCGATCACCACGACGCTGGTGATCGCCGGATGCGGAGAGGACGCCGGCGGTTCCGAGGACAAGACCATCACCGTCGCGATCTCCTCCAGCCCCAGCGCCACCGCGCTGAAGGCGCTGGCACCGGGCTTCGAGAAGGAGACCGGGATCAAGGTCGAGTTCGTCGACATCCCCTACGCCCAGTTGGCCGCGAAGACGTTGCTCGCCGCGAAGCAGCCCAAGGGCGGCTACGACGTCGTCCAGTTCGACAGCCCCATGCTCGCGCCGCTGGCCGGCGGTGGGGCGCTCACCGACATCGGCGGCCGGGCCGAGGGGTCGTCGAGCTACGACTACGCCGACATCCCGGACCAGGTGAAGGACTACGCCAAGTACCGGAACACCACGTACGGGCTGCCGCTGTCCACGGAGCCGTACGTGCTCTGGTACAACAGCGACCTGTTCTCGAAGAACAACCTCAAGCCCCCGACGACCTGGGACGAGTACACCGCCAACGCGACGAAGCTCAAGGCGGCCGGGGCGTACGGCAGCGACTCCGGCTTCGGCAGCGAGATCGGCGCCTACTACTGGCTGGAGACGATCTACACCTTCGGCGGGCGACTGCTCAAGGAGGGCACCTGCACCCCGGCCCTGGACAGCCCCGAGGTGCTCGCCGCCACGAAGACGTACCTGTCGTTGAAGGACACCACCCCGGCCACCGCCGTCAACGGCGGCGGCAACGAGATGACCACCGCGTTCGTCCAGGGTGACGTCGGCCAGATGATCAACGCCACCGGCTACTACTCGATCATGGCCGACCCGAAGCAGTCGAAGATCCCGGGCAAGTTCGCCGCGGCCGTCCCGCCGCTGGCCGGCGACCAGGGCCGCACCCTGCTCTTCGGCTGGCTGATCGGACTCGGAAAGAACTCCAGCTCGCCGGAGAACGGCTGGAAGTTCCTGGAGTACGCGATGGGCAAGGCGAACCAGTCCACCTTCATCGAGCAGGGCGCCCCGCCGCCGGCCCGTAAGTCGCTGCTCACCGATGCCGAGGCGCAGAAGAGCCTGCCGTACCTCAAGACGTTGATCGACGCGGCGGAGACCGGCGTCCACCTGCCCTACATCAGCCAGATGCCGGAGATCATCACCGCCCTCTCGGCGCAGCTCAGCAGCGCCGCCACCGGCGGACAGTCGGCGGAGCAACTGGTGAAGGCGGCCAACGACAAGGTCGCGTCCATCCTCGACGGCGAGGACGACTGCTCGTGACGGTCGCTCCGGTCCCGGGCGTCGCGGCCACCGGGCGGCAGCCGTCCCGGTCGCGACGCCCGGGGCGGCCCGGCCGGCTGCGGTGGCTCGGCACGCTGCTGACCACGCCGGCCTGGCTGCTGCTTCTCGGCGCGGTCGCCGTGCCGCTCGCCGTCGCCGGGTACGCCTCCCTCACCGACGAGAGCCTCAGCTCCGTCGGCCCGGCCGAGGTCGTCGGGGCGGAGAACTTCAGCCGTGAGGTGCTGCACGGCGGGTTCTGGCACAGCCTGCGGGTCACCGTGATCATCATGGCCGCCAGCCTCGCCGTGCAGATCCCCATCGGGTACGTGCTGGCCCGCGCGCTGGTCCGGCCGCTGCGCGGCCGGGCGGTGTTCCGCACCGCGATCACCCTGCCGATGATGCTCACGCCGGTCGCGGTCGGCCTGATGTGGCGCTTCCTGTCCGACCCGGACCTGGGTCTGACCCGGGTGGCCGCGTCGGCGTTCGGTGACTCCTCGCCGGTCAACCTGCTCGCCAGTCAGTTCGGCGCGCTCGCGCTGGTGGTCGGGGTCAACTCCTGGATCAACATCCCGTTCGTCACGCTGATCCTGCTCGCCGGGCTGCTCAGCGTGGACGAGGCGCTGCTGGAGTCGGCCGCCGTGGACGGGGCCGGCTGGTGGCAGGTCGAGCGGTACGTCCGGCTACCGATGATCGCCCCGGTGCTGGGCGTGTGCTGCGTGCTGCGCGCCGCCGCCGACTACCGGATGTTCGACCTGGTCTACACCGTCACCCGGGGCGGCCCCGGCGACGCGACGCTCAACCTGTCCATGCTCGCCTACCAGCAGTCCATGGTGAACTTCGAGATCGGCCGCGCGTGCGCGATCGCGGTCGCCATGGCGGTGCTGGCGCTGCCGGCGTACTGGCTGTTCACGAAGGTGACCCGACCATGACCGTCCGGATCCGCTCGATGCTGCGCTTCGTGCTGCTGACGATCGCCGCCCTGCTGGCGGTCGGCCCGGTGCTGTGGACCGTGTCCACCTCGTTCAAGACGCAGGTCGAGACGCAGACGTACCCGCCGACGGTGGTGCCGAACGAGGGCACGCTGGCCAACTACGCCCGGCTCTTCACCGACCCGCAGTTCCTCTCCGCGTCGCTCACCTCGGTCGGCGTCGCGCTGGTGGCGACGCTGCTGGTGCTGGCCGTGACATTCCCCTGCGCGTACGCGTTGGTGAGGTTGCGCCCGCACGGCCGCCGCTCGCTGATCCTGCTGGTGATGCTGGCGCAGACCGTACCGTCGATCGTCTTCGTCATCCCGCTGTACTCGATGGCGCTGGAGGTCGGCCTCTACGACACCCGCCTGCTGCTGATGCTGGTGTACGCCGGGTTCCTCGTGCCGTTCACCACCATCCTGCTGGCGTCATTCGTCCGGGGCCTGCCCGAGGAGGTCGAGGAGGCGGCCCGGGTCGACGGGGCCGGTTACCTGCGGATGCTGCTGCTGATCGTGCTGCCGATGATGCGCGGCGGGATGGCGTCGGCGGCCATCTTCACCGGCTTCTACGCGTGGAACGAATTCCTCATCCCGGTCATCCTCGGCGGCGAGCAGGCCCGGCCGTTGACCGTCTACGTCGCCTCGTTCGTCACCCAGAAGACCATCGAGTGGGGACCGCTGACGGCCGCGGTCACCCTGGTCCTGCTGCCGGTGGTCGTGGTGGTGCTGACCCTGCAACGCCACCTGGTGGCGGGGCTGACCGCCGGCGCGACCAAGGGGTGACACCCCGGCCGGGGCACGGCACCGCCGGGCGCGTCGACGCGTCCGGCCCGAGCGGAACGCACCGCTGTCGAAAGGAAGGCACGACGTGGGGAACAGGATGCGGATCGGCATCATCGGCGCCGGGGTGATGGGGCGGGTCTACGCCCGTACCGTCACCGACGGTGACCTGCGGTGGCGGGCCGAGGTGGTCGCCGTCTGCGACCGGGACCGCGCGCTCGCCGCGGAGCTGGCCGGCCACTGCCGCGCCCGCGACTTCGACGACGCGGAGCGGATGTTGCGGGAGGTCGAGCTGGACGCCGTCTACCTGGCCGTCCCGGACCACCTGCACTGCGCGCCGTTTCTCGCCTGCATGGCCGCCCGCGTGCCCACGCTGGTGGAGAAGCCGCTGGCCACGACCATGGTCGACGCCGAGCGGATGCGCGCGGCGGCGCGGGAGGCCGGCGTGCCGGTGCAGGTCAATTTCTCCAACCGGGCCAACCCGGTCTTCGTCCGGATGCGACAGGCCATCGCGGCCGGCGACATCGGCGACGTCGTCGGCGTCAACGCCCGGCTGAGCAACATCGTCGACTACCCGACCCGGATGCTGTCCTGGGCGGGCAGCACCACCTGCGGCTGGTTCCTGCTCAGCCACGTCTTCGACCTGGCCGCCTGGCTCACCGGCGCCCGCGCGGCCGAGGTGACCGCCAACGGCGTGAAGGGCCGACTCACCGGCGAGGGCATCGACACGTACGACATCATCCAGGCCCTGGTCCGCTACGACCGCGGCTTCGCCGGGCTGTACGAGTCGGCCTGGGTGCTGCCCAACTCGCTGCCGTCGCCGGTGGACTTCAAGGTGGAGGTGGTGGGCAGCCACGGCGCGCTCTACGCCGACACCCAGGACCAGATGGTGCACGTCGCCAACGACAAGGCGTACACCTGGCCCGGCACGCTCGACTGGACCCAGGCCCGGCTGTCGGACTTCCTCGACCTGGTCGCCGGGGGTGACGCGCCGGCCGACGCGCTCGACGACGCGCTGGAGAACTCCGCCCTGCTGCTGGCCCTGCACCGGGCGGTGGCCGACGGCGGCACCGTCGCCGTCGCCGACGTGCTGGCCCGGACGGCGGCCGGCGCCACGGCGACCACCGACGGAGCGTCCCGATGAGCGCGGCGACGGGCGACCCGGCGGCGCTGCTGCTCGCCCCGGCGCTCGCGGCGGCGGACGCGGAGCGGGAGACGGTGGCGCGGGTGGCGTCCCGCGTCGCCGACCGGCTCGCCGACGGCGGCCATCTCTACACCTTCGGCGCGGGGCACTCCTGGGCGTTCGCGGCCGAGCTGTGCTCCCGGGCCGGTGGCCTGCGGCCGATCACCGCGATGAACCTCGACGACCTGCGGGACACTCCCCGACCGGCCTGGCGGCAACTCGCCGACTCGATGCCGGAGCGGGACCCGGCCAACGGCCCGGCGCTCCTCGACCGGTACGACGTCGGTGGACGCGACTGCCTGCTCATCGCCTCGCAGAGCGGCCGCAACGGCGCCAGCGTCGCGATGGCCGAGCAGGCCCGCCGCGATGGCGTGTACACCGTGGCGGTCCTGTCGAAGGCGCACTGCGCCGCCTACCCGTCCCGGCACCCGTCCGGCCGGAAACTGCCCGAGGTGGTCGACGACGTGATCGACAACCACTGCCCGATCGGTGACGCGGCGGTGCCCGCGCCGGACGGTGGCCGGGTCGGCGCGGCCTCCACCGTCTCCTTCGCGCTGCTGGCCCAGCTTCTGGTCGTCGAGATCGGCGCGGCGCTGCACCGCCGGGGGCGTACCGCCGAGGTGATCGTGAGCGCCAACGTGGACGCGCCGACCCGATGAGCGCCCCAGCCGTCGCCGTGGACATCGGCGGCACGAAGATCCAGGTGGCGGGCGTCGGCGCGGGCGGGCTCACCCGCGTGGTGGAGCTGCCGACCCCGGTGGACGCCGGCCCGGAGGCGGTCGTCGCCGCCGTCGTCGGCGCGGCGGCCGAGCTGCGCGCCGCCGGCCCGACCGTGGTGGCCTGCCCGGGCAGCCTCGACACCGCCGCCGGGATCGTCCACCACGCCGCCAACCTGCCGTTCGCCGGCTTTCCGCTGGCCCGCCGGTTGGGCGAGGAACTGGGCGGCCCGGCCCGGCTGGTCGGCGACACCGTCGCCGCGGCGGTCGCCGAGTTCACCACCGGCGCCGCCGCCGGCACGTCGCACGGGCTCTACGTCACCGTCTCCACCGGCATCGGCATGAGCATCGTGACGCACGGGCGACTGGTCACCGGCGCCGAGGGACAGGCGGGCGAGTTCGGTCACGTGCCGGTTGTCCACGGCCCGCGTGCGCGGCCGTGCGGCTGTGGCCAACGCGGCTGCCTGGAGGCGTACGCCTCGGGCCGCGCCCTCGCCGACCGCGCTCCGACCCGGCTCGGCGGGCCGGGTCCGGTCACCGCCGCCCGGGTCGTGGCCGCCGCCCGGGCCGGTGACCCGGACGCGCGCCACCTGGTCGGCACGGCGGTGGACCTACTCGCCCTCACCGTGGCCGGCACGGTCCGGGTGCTCGCCCCGGAGGCGGTCGTGCTCGGCGGCGGGCTGCTGCTGGCGGGAGAGCTGGTCGGGCCACTGCGTGAGCGGGTGGTGGAGCTGCTGTCGCGGACCGTCCCGCACGTCGGCGAGGTCCTGCGCCCGGCCCGGTACGGCCGGCTCAGCGGCCTGTACGGCGCGGCGATGCTGGCCCGTGGCGACCGTGCCGCCGAGCTGCTGCTCACCGGGCCTGCGCCGGGCGACCCCGCCCCGGCCCGGAGCGCCGGACCGGTCGTTCCCACCCCGACCCGCGTCACGGTCCCCGCCGAGGGCCCGCCGTCCGCACCGGGGGTCCGACCGTGACCGGGCCGCTGCGCGTCGGCGCGGCCCGCGTCGCCGTCACCCCGCCACCGGGGGTACGCATGTCCGGGTACGCCGCCCGCATCGACGTGGCCGATGGGACGCTGGACGAGTTGTACTGCCGGGCGGTGTTCCTCGACGACGGGGTCGCGCCGGTGGTGATCGCCGTCTGCGACCTGCTCGCGGTCACCGCGCGGCTGCGCCGGCGGGTGTGCGCCCGCCTGCGGGAGCGGCCCGGCCTCGACCCGGCCCGGTTGCTGCTCGCCGCCACGCACACGCACTGCGGTCCGGCGGGGCTGGCCACGCCGGACGACGAGCCGGTGCTCGACCGGATCGTGGACGGGATCGTCGCCGCCGTCCGCGCCGCCGCGGACGCGGCGGAGCCGGCCCGGCTGCTGACCGGCGAGGTCGACGTGGAGGGGATCGGGGCGAACCGCCGCGACCCGGACGGCCCGCTGGACATCACCGCGCGGGTGGTGGCCGCCGTCCGCCCCGGCGACGGCGGCGTCATCACGGTGCTGGCGAACCACGCCTGCCACCCGACGATCCTCGAACACACGACCACCGGCTGGTCGGCCGACTTCCCGGGCGCGGCGGTCGGGACGATCGAGGCGCTCTGCGGCGGCACCGCGCTCTTCCTGCAGGGCTGCGCCGGCGACGTGAACCCGGTGTTCGTCGCGCACACCCCGGCCGAGGCGCACCGCACCGGAGCCATCCTGGGGGCGGCCTGCGCACAGCGGGTGCTCGCCCTGCAACGGTCGGCGGCCGATCCCCGCGTGATCAACCTGAGCTGGGAGGAGGAGACCCCGGCGCCGGCCCCGCGCCTCGGGCGCGTGGTGCCGCCGGCTCCCCTGCGGGCGGAACTCGTCGACGTGCCGGTGACACCCCGGCAGCGGACCGATCCCGAGTGGACCCGGCGGGAGGCGGCCGCCGCGCGGGCGGCCCTCGCCGACGCTGACGGCCCGGCCGCCCGGCGTGCCGCCGGACCCCGCGCCGCCCAGCTCTGGATCGAGGACCTGCTGCACGCCCGCGCCGCCCACTTCGACTGCCTCGACGCCCCGCCCGCCGGCGACGCCACCCTGCCGGTGCAGGCGCTGCGAATCGGCGACGGCCTGGCCGTGGTGGGCCTGCCCGGGGAGCCGTTCACCGCGACCGGCGGGCTGATCCGCGCGTCCGACCCCGGCACGGTGCTGGTCGTCGGTTACGCCAACCACTCGTCGGGATACCTGCCGACGCGGGAGGAGTTTCCCCGCAGCGGGTACGAGGTAGGCTGCAGTCAGTACGCGGTCGGCACCGCCGAGCGACTCACCGAGGCGGCCACCGGCCTCCTGGCCGCGTTGAGAAAGGCCTGACCGATGGGCCAAGCCCCCACCGACGACGCCCAGGCCCCCACCCGCACGGGCCGCCGCACCACGCTGCTGTCCAGTGAGGACGTCGGTGCCGCGAACCGGGCGAAGATCATGCAGGCGTTGGCCGACCACGGCCCGCTGTCCCGCGCGGAACTGGCCCGGATGGCCGGCGTGCCCCGGGGCACCATCGGCGTCATCGTCAGCAGCCTGATCGAGTCCGAGCTGCTCCAGGAGACCCGGGTCCGGCGGACGACCGCCACCGTCGGCCAGCCACCCCGACCGCTCTGGTTCGGCCCACGGCTCGGCCCCACCGGCGCAGTCGTGATCCAGCCCGGCACGGTCCGCACCGCCGTGGTCGACGTACGCGGCCGCATCCTCGCCGCCGACACCGCCACGTTCCCCGTCGATGCCGGCGGGGAGGAGCTGGAGCGGCTGCTGACCGGGCACGTACTCGGGGTGCTCGCGCCGTTCGCCGGGCGGATCGCCGGCACCGGCGTCACCGTACCCGCGATCTGCGACCCGGCCACCGGCGAGATCCTGGCCTGCACCCCGCTGCCCGGCCTGGTCGGCTCCGGGCTCTCCGCGCAGCTCGCCCGCCTCACCGGCGCACCCGTGACGCTCGAGGAGGACGTGCGGGCGCTCGCGCTCGGACAGCGTTGGTTCGGCCGGGCCCAGGGCGCCGAGGACTTCGTCGCGTTGCAGCTCGGGCCGGGCATCGGGGCGGCGATCATGAGTGGCGGCCGGCTGCTCCGTGGTGACCTGCGCATCTCCGAGATCGGGCACACCTGCGTGAACGTCGACGGTGAACGCTGCCCCTGCGGTCTCACCGGTTGCTGGGAGACGATCGCCTCCACCCGCTGGCTGCGGCGGGAGGCGGCCCGGCGCGGCGTCGGGGACGCGGCGTCCACCACGCCCGCGGAGCTGGTCGCCCTGGCGGAGAAGGGCGACCGGCCGGCCGACGAACTGCTGGACGACTACGCCGACCATGTGGCGGTCGGCATCGCCAACCTGGTGCACATGCTGGCGTTGTCGCTGTTCATCCTGCACGGCGACGTGGTCGGCGGCGGGGTCGTGCTGCGCGACCGGGTGCGGGCCGCCGTGGACGCGCGGGTGCTGCCCCAACTCGCCGGCCGGGCCCGGGTGGAGTTCTCCGAGCTGGACCAGGAGGCGGGCCTGCTCGGTGCCGCCGCCGTGGTGATCACCCACCAGTTGGGCATCGTCGCCTGAGGCACACGTCCCCGGCGACACCCCACGGGCTGGGTCAGCTCGTCGTGCTCCCGATGAAGTACGGCTCGGCCGCTTCCAGCCGGGGCACCGGCACGCCCCGCCTGCGTGCCTCCGCGAGGGTGTCGCGGCAGACCGCCCGGAGTTCCTCGGGGTTGGCGTGGGCCTGCGTCACCCGGCGCGCCGGCGGGAAACGACGGAGCAGCCAGGACAGCGCCGGCGCGGCCAGCCAGACGGGCGCGGTGAACGGCAGCAGGCTGGCCCGGTGCCGACGCAGGTCGACGCCGCGCGCCTCGACGAGCGGGAGCAGTTCGCGGGTGGCGAGGATCGCCTCGCGGGCGTCGCCGGGCGTCAGCGTGGACAGCGAGCCCCGCAGGCTCCGCGTGTGCAGCCCCGCGTTCTGGACGAAGTGGATCCACAGCCAGCCCCGGAAGTCGGCGTTCTCCTGGATCTTGAACCCGGCCCCGCGAAACACCTGGCGCACGGCCCGCTCGCGCTCGGTCGGCGGGCGGTCGAGCGTGCCGAGGAAGACCACGGGCAGCAGCGCCGCCCGCAGCACACCGTCGTCGCCGAAGCCGCCGCCCGCACCGGGAAAGCCCCAGGCCACCTGGTCGGCGGGGAGGTGTTCGATCGCGGTCAGCGGCTCGACCCACAGGTTGTTGAAGACGAGCACGGTGGCCCCGCCCACCCTCGGCCCCAGGAACGCCGCAGCCTCCGCGAAGCCGTAGTGCTGCACGCTGAGCACGATCAGGTCGAAGTCATGATCCGGCTCCAGCGACTCGCGGTAGCGCACCGGCCATCTCTCGGCGACACGCCTGCCCCACGGCCGCCGCCGCGCGTCGAGCAGATCGAGTTCGATCGCCTCCCCGTACGCCGCCGCCCGCCCCGGCCGGACGTAGAACTCGACCTGGTGCCCCGCCCGCTCCAGGGCCCACCCGTACGTCACGGCGATCACGCCCCGGCCGAACATCAAGATCTTCACGCGCTCACCCTCGTGCCTATAATCGGAGGTCATCTCCACTTCCAAAATATGGAGACCGTCTCCACTTGTCAACCCGAGGTCCCGCATGAGCCACGCCAAGCCACTACGGGCCGACGCCCGCCGCAACCGCGACGCCCTGATCGCCAAGGCCCGCGAGCTGTTCGCCGGCGGCTGCTTCGACCTGCGCTTCGACGACTTCGCCAAGCTGGCCGGCGTCGGCACCGGCACGCTCTACCGCCACTTCCCCACCCGGGAAGCCCTGGCCGAGGCGGTCTACCGGGAAGAACTCACCGCGCTGTGCGACCGCGCCCGGGAACTGCAAGCCACCCTCCCGCCCGACGAGGCGTTGGAATCCTTCCTGCGGGGCCTGGTGGACCACCTGCACGCGAACGAGGGCCTCGCCCGCACCTTCGCGACGCTCATGGCCACCCGCTCGGGCACGCTGGCCGAGGGCACGCTGGCCGAAGGCACCCGGGCCGTGGGGCAGGTCGTGGCCGACCTCGTGGCCGCCGCCGCCGGGGCCGGAACCATCCGCGACGACGTGGGCGCGGGGGCCGTCATGACGGCCCTCCAGGGCATCTGCGCGACCTACGGCCAACCGTCCCACCGGGACGACTCGGGCGACCTCATCACCCTCGTCCTCGCCGGCCTCCGCACACGACACCCCCAGTGACGCCCGGTCGCCGCATCGAGACCTCTCGGCGTGTCGCCGCCACCGAGGCAATGCCGCCGAGCGCGCCATGACTCAGGGTCATAATTATGACCCTGAGTCATAGCACTCTATGGCGCGGGGCTACACCAGGGCCGTCACCAGGTGGCCAGATCCGTCCGACCGGTGCGATGATCGACACACGGGTCGCTAGCTCAACTGGCTAGAGCATTCGACTAAGTAGCGCGTCCACTCTCCGCCAGCGCGGCCATGGGGGCGCTTCCTTCTCCTTGTCGGATCGAAGGGTTCGGGGTTCGAGTCCCCGGCGACCCACCGTTTCGCGGCGGCAGGCCGGAAGGAGGAGCACGTGCTCGACAAGCTGATCATCCAGCGGACACTGCGCGTGCCGGCCAGCACCGGCGCGGCCGGCGACGGCACGGCGGTGGCTCGGCAACTGGACGCGGCGCTGCTCGATGTCGGGTTCGCCGCGTCGCGGGCGCTGCTGGACCACATCGGCGCCCTGGCGCCCGCGCCCGCGATGGACCTCGCCGCCACGGTCGTCTCGGCGGTGCGCGAACTGGTCGGCGACCACGTTCAGCACAACGCCTACTTCATCGGCTTCCCGGACGACGTGCCGGACACCGTCGAATTCTGGGTCGACCGGCTGCGGGCCGCCGTGCTCACCGGCGGGGGCACGGCGACCGACGCGCAACTACGGGACGCGGTGGCCTCCGGCGGGGTGAACCTGCTCGACCTGCCGGGTTACGGGACCTACCAGCACACGTACGCCGAGTTGCTGGCCGCGCACGACGACCTGATCCGTGCGGTCGGCGACCGGGTGACCCTGCTGCGGCTCGGCGACGTCGCCGAGGTGGAGGCGGAGCGTCTCTACCTGGCCCTGGCCGGCCGTTCGACGCCTCTCGGCGAGACGGACCTCGCCCTCCTCGGCGAACTCACGGTCGCCTGTGTGGACGGCGCGCAGCCGGCCGAGATCCCGGTACGGGGGAACCGCGCCGTGCTCAACGGGGTCCGACTCGTCCTCGGGCGGCCGCTGGTCGGCATGGACACGACGACCGACGTGCTGCGCCTCGCCTGCCAGGCCTCCGGCGGGGACGTCTCACTCGTGACTCCCACCCGGTTCCGTTCCTTCCGGCGCCCGGAGCGGCGGATGCTGCTGGCCGCGCTCGACGCCGTCGTCGGCGCGAGCCCGGCCAAGCTCGGTGACGTCGCGCGTTACGCCGAGCGGTGGAAGCGGCTCGGGGAACGGCTGCACCCGCACGAGTACGACCAGTGGCCGCACGCGCGCGAGGTGTTCGCGGTGGCGCGTGGCGAGCGACGCGTACCCAGTCTCGCCGGTCGTGCCGAGGCGGCGATCCGCGCCGGGGCCGTCGGCCCGGCCGCGGCGGTGCTGTCGGCGGCGCCCGGCCTGCTCCTGCGATCCGCGGACCGGTTGCTGCGGTTGGCGTCGGCGTCCGAGCGAAGCGAGGTCGTCGGTGCGGTCACCGCCGCGTTCGGCTCGGCGTCGGGCCGCGTGCTCCTCTCGCTGCGGGAGCATGTCGACAACCGGTTGACGCCCGCGTCGGCCCGGATGTACGCGAGCCGCTCGCGCACCGCGTGGGTCGGTCCCGACGAGCGGCCACCGCTGCCCGCCGACCTGGTGGCCGAGCTGTCGCGGCTTCTCGACGACGCGGTCGCCGCCCGGTTGCCGGATCCGCAGCGACCGCTGCTGGTGGATCCGGAGGTGCTCGACGTCGCGCTGCCGCTGTCCGGCAAGGCGACCGAGGCCGGTTTCGCGGTCCTGCCGCGGGGCTCGCGGGCACCGGTCTCCGGTGAGCTGCTGCGCTTCTTCACCTTCTGGCGTCAGACGAGTCGTCGCACCGACTACGACCTGTCGGTGCTGCTGCTCGATGCGGACTTCCACAGCGCGGGCCAGGTGTCCTGGACGAACTACCACCACGACGGGGTGGTCCACTCCGGCGACGTCACCGACGCGACGCACGGTGCGACCGAGTTCATCGACGTGCCGCTGGCCGACCGGGGGCACTACGTGGTCCCGCAGGTGAACATCTACGCAGGCGAGTCGTTCGACCAGGTCGCCGAGTCGATGTTCGGCTACCAGACCCGTGACCGGGACCAGCGCGGCGCCCCGTTCGACGCCCGGACCGTGCGGGCGCGTTCGCAGTTGCGCGGCCCGGGCCGGGTCGCGTTGCCGGTGGTGTTCGCCCGGACCGAGCGGGGCTGGCAGGCCGTGTGGCTGCACCTGTACCTGCGGGGCTGGCCGGTGTTCAACCGGGTGGAAGGAAACACCTTCACCACCGCCGACCGGGTGCGAGCGCTGATGGAGCGGCGGTACCTCACCGTGTCCTACCTGGTCGACCGGTGGCGTACGCGGGCCGAGGTGAGGACGTGGGACGGTCGACTGCCGGACGAGCCCGTCACGTTCGTCGGCATCGACGCGCCCGAGGGTCTGCCCGACGGATCGGAGGCGTACACGCTGGATAGACTCAGCGAGTTGATCCCTGGGTGAGCGGCGAGAGCCGAGGCCATGCGGGCGCTTCCTCCCCACACCGTTCGATTCGGGACCTCCGCCATGCGGAGGACTGGCAGCAAGCGCCCGCGCTCTCCTCGGCTCTCGCGAGCACCGTCGTCGCGTGGCGCGTCAGGGATCCAGCTTCGCCAGCCTGGCGTGGACCTCGCCGACGTCGGGGTGCTGTAGGTCGTCGAGGATCGTCAGGGCCTGTCGCCAGGCGATCCGGGCGGCCTCGGGGTCGCCCGCCGCAAGGTGGGTGTCGCCGAGATGGACCAGGACCTCCGACTCGGAGTAGCGGGCACCGACGTCGCGCGACAGGTCGAGAGAGCGCTGATAACAGGTGATCGCCCGGACGTGGTGGCCGAGGTGGTGGTGGGCGTAGCCGATGCTGTCCCAGGCGGCGGCCTCGCCGGCCCGGTTGCCGAGTTCCTGCTGCAGGGCGAGCGCCTGGTGGCAGTAGCTGAGCGCCTGCCGCTGGTTGCCGAGTTGGGCGTGCTGCCAGCCGACCTCGTTGAGGGCGTTGGCCTGTCCGCGCCGGTGGCCGATGGCCGAGTACAGGTCGAGGGCCCGCCGGGCGTGGTCGAGCGCCCGTCGGTGATGGCCCTGCTGCGCGAACACGAGGCCGAGGGCGATGTGGGTGGTGGCCTGGCCGGCGTGATCGCCGGACTGTTCGTGGACGTCCAGGCTGCGTCGGAACTGGGTCCGGGCCTCGCCGAAGTGGCCCAGGTTCCGGTGCGCCGTGCCGACGAAGTAGTGCGCGTGGGCCTGTGCGGGCCGGTCCGCCAGGCGTTGGGCGGCGGCCAGGGCGGCCTCCTGGGTGGCCGCCAGGTCGTGCCAGTGGCCCTGCCGGTCGAGGTAGATCGCGAGGGCCCCGGCGAGTTGCCAGAGGTGGGCGTCGAAACCGGCCGTGGCGGCGTGCCGGATGGCGGCCAACAGCACCGCGTGCTCGGTCGTGAACCAGGCCAGCGCCCGGCCGGGATCGGTGTGGACCTCCGGGGTCACGCCGGGCCGCGGCGGTGCCGGCGTCGCCCACTCGCGGGCGGGGCTGAGCAGCCGGCAGGCGGTGTGGGCGGTGTGCAGGTAATGGTCGAGGATCCGGTGCGTCGCGGCCCGGCGCTGCTCGGGGTGGTCCTGGGCGTGGACGAGTTCGGCGGCGTAGGCGCGTAGCAGGTCGTGCAGGGTGTACCGGCCTCGGATGTGTTCCACCACGAGGCTGGCGCCGGTCAGCTCGGCCAGCAACGGCCGGACCAGGGGTGGTGCGAGGCCGGCGAGGCTGGCCGCGGCTTCCGCGGTGATGTCCGCGCCGAGGTGCAGCCCGAGCTGTCGGAACAGTCGCGCCGCATCGGGCGTGAGAGCCGCGTAGGACCAGGAGAACACCGCCCGGAGGTCGGCGGCCGGGTCCGGGTCGGCCAGTACATCGAGGCGCGTACCGGCCTCGGTCAGGTTGGCGACGAGATCGGTGAGGGAGAGCTGGGGGTTGGTGGCGGCGCGGGCGGCGACGATGGCCAGCGCCAGGGGCAGTCGCGCGCACAGGGCGGCGAGCGCGTCGGCCGCCTCGGGTTCGTCGGCGATCCGGTGGGCGCCGAGGCGACGGGTGAGCACGTCGCGGGCCTCGTCGGCGGTGAGCAGGTCGAGCGGGATGACGTGGGCGCCGGTGGTGGCCACCAGGCTGGTGAGCCGGTCGCGGCTGGTGACCAGGACGAGGCAGCCGGGTGCTCCGGGCAGCAGCGGGCGGACCTGAGCGGTGTCGCGGGCGTTGTCGAGCACCACGAGCATGCGCTTGTCGGCCAACTGTGTGCGGTAGAGCGCGGCCTGGGCGTCGCGGTCCGCGGGGATCCGTTCGGGCGGCACGGCAAGAGCGTCCAGGAAACCGCGTACGGCGTCGGCCGGCTCCACCACCGCCCCGCTCGGGTCGAATCCCCGCAGGTTCACGTAGAGCTGTCCGTCGGGGAACCGCCGGGCGGCCTGGTGCGCCCAGTGCACGGCGAGGGCGGTCTTGCCGACGCCGGCGGTCCCGGCGATCGCCGAGATCACCACCGCGGCCGAACCGGCGTCCCGGTCGACGGTGGCAGCGATGGCGTCGAGGCGGGTGAGGTGGTCGCGTCGGCCGGCGAAGCCGCGCACGTCGGCCGGGAGCTGCGCCGGCACCGCCCGCACCGCCGGGAGTACGCCGGGAGGTGGGGGCAGGTCCGCCTCCCGGCGCAGGACGGCCTGGTAGACGGACTGCAACTCGGCGCCCGGCTTCTCGGCCAGTTCCTCCTCAAGCCGGGCCCGGGTCGTCGTGTAGCAGTCGAGGGCGTCGGCGCGGCGGCCGGCCGCGTAGTGCGCCCGCATCAGCATCGCCGGCAGCGCCTCGACCAACGGATAGCGACTGACCAGTTCCGTCAGCGGACCGACCACCGTGCTCGGGTCCCCGGCCCGGATCTCGGCGTATGCCCAGCCCAGGACCGCGTCCCGGTACTCACCGTGCCAGGCGTCGCGGGTGCGGTCCACCCACTCCCCGTCCAACGCTGCGAGCGGCTCACCCCGCCACAACCCCATGATCTCGCGCCACAGCGCGGTCCGGTCGGCGTCCGCCGGCCCGTGCCTGGCGGCGTTCGCGACCAGGCGACGGAAGCGGTGCACATCGACCATGTCCGGGTCGACGTCGAGCACGTAGCCGCCACCGCGGCGGACCCGGACCGTCTGGCCCGGGACGCCGATCCGGTCGAGCAGGGTACGGATGTGGGTGATGTGGGTCTGCACCGTCCGCCATGCTCCCGACGGCGGCGACTTGCCCCAGACCCGGTCGATGAGCACCTCCCGGGGCGTCAACCGGCCGGCGTCGGCGGCCAACGCGGCCAGGACCAGGCATCGCTGCGCCGGGCCGACATCCACCAGTGCGCTGCCGGCGCAGAGCTGCACCTGCCCCAGAAGCCGAATCCACATCCCTGTCCACCAGTCCCAGGACGGATACCGTGGGTGACTTTACATAGACCGTTGACAATCGGTCAACGTAGCGACCTACATACCCCGGCGACCCTCGACGCAGGTCGCGCCCCACATCCGGTGGCCGGCCGGCCGACTCGAATCCGGGTCGGGACGTCAACCGAGAGGTGGCTCTGGGACATGATCCAACGACGCGGTATCCGCACGGCTCTGCTGGCGCTGGCGCTGGCGGTGGGGACCCTCATGGCCGTGAGCGGTCCGGCTCAGGCATCCACCGGAGCCTCGGCCGGTTCCGGATCGTTCGCCCGCACGGCGTTCGACCCGGCGACGATCAGTGCGGCGAATCTCCGGGCGGCCAAGGTCACCAACGTCGCGACCGAGGCCCGGAAGGGCACCGACGGCGTCCTGCCGGGGTTCTGCACCCTCGACGGCATCCAGGGCGCGACCTCCTACATCACCTGCTCGGTCGTGCAGCCGGCCACGGTGTACGTCCTCTGCAGCAGCGGGGACATCTTCGGCGGCTACCTGCCCGGGCCGGGGATCTACTCCCTGTCGGCCACCCCGTGCTGGGCCACGCAGTACGNGGCCACCCGGTCGGGTGGCCGCCCGCGACCGGACATGGAATCGGTCAGGCGCGGGTGCGCTGCCGCAGCCGGGTCGAGACCACCGCGCCGACCGCCATGAGGACCGCGACGACCAGGGACGGCAGGGCGTCGGGTCGGCGCAGCAGCTCCCCCGTCGACATGGTGTTGCCCAGTTGGTGCAGCGTGCCCAGCAGCAGGGTGGGCACGACGGCGATCAGCAGCCGCTGGTCGGCCGTCGCCACCCACAGGAAGGCGGCCACCCCGGCGACCACCATGGCGGCGGCGACGACCTGCGACCTCGTGTCGGCCAGCCGGAAGCCCTCCGCCGAGATCAGGTGCAGGGCGAGCACCCCGGCGGTGACGAGGACGGCGTTGGCCCGGGGTGCCGGCGGCACGTCCGCCGGACGCCGCAGACTCACCAGGATCAGCGGCGCGGCGACGACCGGCGCCCACCACTGCGGCAAGCCGTTGAGGAACAGGTACGGGGAGACGACGGTCGGCACCACCGCCGCGGCCACCACCAGTACGGCAGCGGTGCGGGTGCGGCCCGCGACGAGCGCCACCAGCGCCGCGCCCACCATGACCTCGTGGACGCCCTGGTCCCGCAGGACGCGCAAAGGATCCGAGAGCCCGCCGAACTGGAACGCCTCGACGAGGTCGTCCAGGCCGATGAGCACACCCAGCGCCAGCACCGCCATGGCACCCAGGTGGACGCCCTGCCAGAGCAGCACGGCGGTGGGCCGGGTCGCGGTGCTGCCGCCGTACACCCTCAGGGCGCCCCGGACCAGCGAGGCCGACTGCCGGACGCTGGGCCAGCGGCGGGTGGTCGGTTCGTCGCCGATCAACGTGTCGATCAGCTCGTCGGCACGTTCGCGGCGGTAACCGGCCGGATAGGCCCGCAGCAACATGCGGTAGCGCTTCTCCAGAACATCGGAACTCATGCTGGTCTGATCCTCGTGGTAGAAGGTGCACTCAGGCTCGACAGACGGTCCGTGACCACCCGGGCGGCCCGGGCGAGCCGGTCGGCTTCCTCGGCGAGCACGCCGCGGCCCTCGTCGGTGAGCCGGTAGTAGCGGCGGGCACGCCCGTTGACGATCTCCTCACCGTCGGCGGCGACGAGGCCCTCACCGAGCAGCCGGTCGATCACCGAGTACAGCGAGCCGGCGGCGAGGGTCACCCGCCCGTCGGACAGCTCGGTCACCCGCTTGATCACGGCATAACCGTGCAGCGGGCCGCCGAGCAGGGCGGCAAGGACGAAGTACGACGGTTCCCGCAGCGCGGGACGCGAAGTCGATCGCATGGCACCGAATATACAACTAACATGAGTATCTAGCCAAGATGACTGTCCACGTTCGAGGTCAGCGGGTCCGCTGGGGATCGTCGCGCTCGGGTCCGGCCGGGCCGGTCGCCGTGTTCCGCCGCCTCACCTCCTCGGCGATGCGGAGGACGTCACGGGCGATGGTCGCCACGGCGCAGGTCCACGTTCGACAGACGAGGCAGCGTCCGTCGGATCCGGGCCGGTGGTCGCGGAGGACCCTGCGGGCGGTGAGGATCAGCCGGTTGCAGACCTGCGTCAGGGACAGGAACGGGCCGGTCATCCTCAGCCCGCTCCGAGCGTGGCGGCGAGGTCGATGAGCGTCGACGGGGCATCGGGCTCGCGGGCGACCCGGGCGACCAGGTCCCGGCCGGCTGGCCGGTGACGGATCTCGGCCGGCGCGATGCGGTCGGCCCCAATCAGGGTACGGCCGGCGTTGACCGGGTCGTCGGCGTGGAGGTAGGCGCGGGCGGCGTCGATCAGGTACGCGGCGCGGTGTTCGGCGTGCAGCCACCCCCAGCCGTCCCGCGTGATCACCTCCTCATGCCGGACGACAGCCTCCCTCGCGTCGCCCAGCTCCACCATCGCGGCGATCCGGGCAAGCTCCACCGCCGTGGGGCCGAATCCGGTCCGGTGGTGGTCGTGGCCCTCCCCCACCCGCGCGGCCATCCCGGCGGCCTCGTCGATCAGCGTGGCCGCCGTACGGTCGTCCCCGTCGCAGGATGCGGCCAGGGCGGCCTGGACGAGGAGCGTTCCGCAGAGGGACAGCTCGGGTGGGGTGCCGTGCTCGATCACCGGCGGGGCGACCGAGTAGGCGGCGGCCAGCATCGCCGACGTCGCCACCCTCGCCCGCCCCGACCCGCGCAGGACCGGGCCGAGCTGCACCGCGACGGCAGCCACCGAGAGCCGGTCACCGGTGGCAGCGATCATCGCCCGGTCGACCGCCAACCACGCCACGTCGGCGACACCGAGCTTCATCAGCAGCGAAGCCGTCACCCGGTATGCCTCCACCAGCGGCGCTCGACCCGCCTCCGGATCGTTCGCGTGGGTGCGCTGCGCGTCGACCAACAACTGCGGCGCCAGGTCGATCACCTGCGGATACCGGGCGTGCTGGAAGGTGCTCCACAGGTGCGCGACCTCCCGCGACAGCGCCTCGACCGACAGCACCGGACGGCGTCCGGCCGGGCGCCCCAAGGCGATCTCGTAGCTCGACAGCGCAGCGCGGATCCGCTCCACACCCTCGACGCGCTCGGCCATCCCGACCGGCAGTGCGTGTCGACCGAGCAGCACCGCCAGGTCGATCCGCAGGGCGGTGGCGACCTCCCGAAGTGTCGACACCTTGTCCAGCGACCGGACACCCCGCTCGACCTTGTCCACCCAACTCTTCGACTTACCCAGCCGGTCGGCCAGCATCTGCTGGGAGAGTCTGCGGCGACCCCGCCAGTACGCCACCTGACGGCCGACCGGAAGCAGGTCAACGCTCTCCACGCCGCCACCGCCGGTCCGGCACCGCCCGGGTCGTCTCCTCGGCCGGTATGCGATCCGCCTCGGCCTGCCGGAGGATCCGCTGCCGGGCGGCCTCCCGCTCCGGTTCCTCGATCTGCTCGCCTCGGCTTCCGGCCCGGGCCTGCTCGCTCATCCCCACCTCCGCTGACGGGGGCGCGGCGGCGTACTCCGGCAGTCGGCGGGCGGTTTCACCGGCGAATTCTCGAAATCGAAAGGCATGCGTCGACGATGCCGGCCACCGGCGGCCGGCTCCATGGCAAGCAGTCATGTCACGGTGACATGAGACGGCTCGACCAGCGCGATTGGGCACCATACGCTCACAACTCGAACACCATGAGTAGTCGGAACGCAACGCTGGGAGCCGCCGTGCTGCTCGATCCGCTTCGGATACCGGAGGACGCGTGGTCGCACGGCGAGGTGCTGACCGCACTGTCCGTCCGCGACATCGGCAGGCTGTTCCACTGGATCACCCGGCTCACCGGTGCGAGCCAGAGCCGGATCGGGGCCGCGGTCGGGCTGGAACAGGGCTACGTCAGCCGGATCATGGCCGGACGCAAGGTCACCTCGATCGACGTCCTCGAACGGATCGCCGACGGATGCCGAATGCCGGACCAGGCACGTACCACGATGGGCCTGGCGCCCCGACAGACCGCACCGCCGGGCGGTAGCGGCCAGCTCACCCCCGAACGGCCCAGCGAGCCGCCGACCAACCGGACATGGCAAGACGACGTACGCAGTGCCGCAGAGCTTTGGCGAGGTGACGTGAACCGTCGAGACGTCCTCCGGCAGGTGGCATTCAGCTCCGCCGGCTACACCCTGCCGGCGCTGCGCTGGTTCACGGCTCCCAGTCCGGCCCCGGTCACCCAACCTGGACGCAGCTCGGTCGGTCAACCGGAGATTGACACCATCCGCGCGATGACCGCGACCTATCGCCAGTTGGACAACCAGTACGGCGGCGGACACGCCCGCGACACCGTCGCCCGCTACCTCCACCAGGAGGTGACCCCCCTGCTCACTGACGGCCGGTATGACCACGCCATCGGTCAACGGCTGCTCAGCGCCGCCGCCGAACTGGCTCAACTNCCCTCGCCCTGGACTTCGCCCACGCCGCCGGTGACGACGGCCTCGGTGCGGAGATCCTCGCCGCGATGAGTCACCAGGCCATCTATCTCGGGCACACCACCACCGGCCTCGACCTCGCCCGCGCCGCCGGCCAGACCGCCCGTCGCGCCGGAGTCCCCGTCCTGACCGCCGAAGCCCACGTCATGGAAGCGCACGCCCTCGCCAAGGCCAACGACGAACGGGCCTGCGCCGCTGCCCTGCACCAGGCGGAACAGGCCCTTGACCGGGCCGACCGCACCACCGACCCGCACTGGCTCAGCTACTTCGACGAGGCGTACCTGTCGGCCAAGTTCGGCCACTGCTTCCACGCCCTCGGCCGCAACACCCACGCCGAACGCTTCGCCGCCCGATCCCTACGCATGGACGATCGCTACGTACGCGGCCGAGCCTTCAATCTCGCCCTGCTCGCCAGCATCCACGCCCAGCAGGGCGAGCCCGATCGGGCCTGCGCCCTCGGCGCTCAGGCCCTGGCCCTGACCACCCAGCTACGCTCTGCCAGAGCCGTCGGCTACCTGCGCGACCTGCAAGCCCAGCTCGCCCCGAACCGGCGGCTGCCCACCGTCCGGCACTTCACCGGCCGCATCGACGCCACCCTCGGCCCACGACGCTGACCATCACAACTGGCCCCGGGCCCTACGCGCGATCAGCTCCAGCACCGCGATCACCGTGCCGGCACCGACGATCTCGCCCCGAGCCACCAGCCCGTACGCCTCGTCGAGCGGAATCCACGCGACCTGCTCAGCCTCGTTCACGTCGACAGGAGTGCCGATGTGCTCGGCCTGCCGGGCCAGGAAGAGCAGGTTCTCGGCATCGGCGGTACCGACCCACGGTTGGAAGGACAGCAGCGGCTCGACTTCCTGGGGCCGCCAGCCGGTCTCCTCTTCGACCTCCCGCACCGCACACGCCGACGGCTCCTCCTCGTCGTCCACGTAACCGCCGGGCAACTCCCACACCCAACGGTCGAACACGAACCGGTGCCGCCGCATCAACAACAGGCGCTCCCACTCGTCGAGCACGGCGACCATGGCTGAGCGGGGAGCCCGGATCACGTACTGCTCGAACCGAACCCCGTCCGGCAACTCCACCTCGGCGATACTCAGCCGCGTCCGCCTGGTGTCGTCCACGACCCGCTCGCCGTGGATGGTCCACCGGGTCGAATCCGCCGACTGCTTCTCCACCACCCCGCCAGTATCCGCGCCGAACGCTCTCCTGAGCCGCGCGGGCCGTTGGCGTNCCTCGTAGACCTCGCGCAGCGTCGACCGCGCCATCTGGTCGGAAGGACCCGCGATCATGAAGTTAGCGGCCGGCTGAGCCAGTTTTGCCACAGTCAACTTCATGATCAACGGATCGGTGACACCAGGCGTGCCCGCCGGGACGGCTATCCGGGGCCGCCGCGAGGGCGGCCCCGGTGCCGGATCAGCTCCCGCAGATGGCGTATGCGTTGAGGCTCCACGAGCCGGCGAAGCCGTCGGCGTCCTCGTCCGCCCGCACCCGCACGGTGTTCCCCCCGGTGATGTTGACAACGCTCAGCAGCACCTNCACGGCTTCAGGCCGGTGTCGGACGGGTTGCTCGCGCTCGTCCCCGTCGTCACGACCCGCTCCAGCCCGGCGGGCCCGTTGGCGCAGACCGCGATCGAGGTGGCGCTCCAGCCGGACGGTGCGGTGCCCTGCACGGCGACTGCCCGGACGGTCACCGAACTCAGGTCGAACGACGGCACCACCTGGTCGAGCACGACGTCGCCCAGGCCGCTGTTGATCCGCCCGCCCATCCCGATGACCTTCTTCGTCCCGCAGCTCGCCGTGACGAACTCCGTCCCGACCGCTCCGGTCGCGGTCACGACCTGGTATCCGGTTGGGGCGGGGGCACACTGGGCGAGGGCCATCAGCCCCCAGTCGCCGCCGAAGTTGACCGGGCCGACCTCCCGCATGGTCGCGATGAACCCGGTGCCGTTCGCCAACGGCTCCAGCCGGTCCAGCCCGACCCGTCCGGCGGCCGACGAGCCGGTGGGCAGGAAGGCGCCGCCCCCGGTGACCACCTTGCCGGCCGGGCAGGACGCGAGCGCCGACTTGTCCGCGCTGCTCTCCGCCGCCGACTGGCTGACCGTTTCCAACCCCGCCGGCCCCGCCGACGCCGGTGCCGCCCAGCCCAGGCCGCCCACCACGGCAGCCGTCGACACGACGGCCGTCAGCATGCCCCGTCGCTTGGTTACTCNCCCCCCCCCCCGCCGTACCCACGGGTTCGGCGGCTGGGGAAAGCCTCGGCGGGGCCGCTTGTCGTCTGCTATCCGACGGCTTGGCGCCGGCCGTGCCGGCCGCGCCGTCAATAGACTGTGGTCGTCCGATCACGACTGACGGGGAAAATCATGCGGTGGTCCCTCCTCGGCCCCGTCCAGGTGACCGCCGGGGGTCGGGTCCTTCCCATCGACCGCCCCCAGCAACGCGCGGTGCTCGCGCTGCTGCTCCTCAACGCCGACCGGCTGGTCCCCGTCGGGCAGCTCGTGTCGGCGCTCTGGGCCGACGACCCGCCGGCCAGCGCCCGGACCCAGGTCCAGGTCTGCGTGTCCCGGATCCGGGCGGCCCTGCGGGAGGCGGGCGCGACCGACCTGTTGACGACCCAGGGCGGCGGCTACCGACTGACCGTACGCGGGGGCGAGCTGGACCTCGCCGAGTTCACCGTGGCGGTCGAGCGGGCCCGCGCGGAGGAGGCGGCCGGCCGGCGGGCGGAGGCGGCGCGACTGCTGCGCGACGGCTTGGCGCTCTGGCGGGGGCCGGCGCTGGCCGGCGCGGCCGGAGCGTTCGTCGACGCTGCCGCCGCCGGCCTGGACGAGCAGCGGCTGCTCGCGTACGAGCGGCTCGCCGCCGTGGAACTCGACCTCGGCCGGTTCGCCGCGACCGCGCGTACCCTGCGCCCCCTGGTGGCCGAGCATCCGCTGCGGGAACCGCTGGTGGCCGGGTACCTGCTCGCCCTGGCCGGGTGCGGCCAGCAGGCCGCCGCGCTGCGGCTCTACGCCGAGACCCGCCGCCACCTCGTCGACGAGTTGGGCGTGGAGCCCGGCCCCGAGTTGAGCGGGGCCCACCTGCGGGTGCTGCGGGGGCGGACGCCGGCCGAGCCCGCAGCCGCAGCACCCGCACCCGCGGAGCCCGCGACCGCCGTACCCGCCGGTCCGCCGCCGGCGCAGCTTCCCGGCGCGCCCGCCTGGTTCACCGGCCGCGCGGCGGCGCTGCGGCAACTGGACGCGTTGCTGCCCGCCGGGCCGACGGGACCGGCCCGGGACGGCGGCGAGGGCGGTCCGGGGCCAGCGGTCGTCATCTCCGCCATCGCCGGCACCGCCGGGGTCGGCAAGACCACCCTCGCGGTGCACTGGGCCCACCGGATCGCGCACCGCTACCCGGACGGGCAGCTCTACGTCAACCTGCGCGGGTTCGACCTCGACGGCCGGGCCGTGTCGCCGGGCGAGGCGCTGCGCGGCTTCCTGGAGGCGCTGCACGTACCGCCCCAGCGGGTGCCCACCGACCTGCCCGGTCAGGCCGCCCTCTTCCGTACCCTGCTCGCCGACCGCCGGCTCCTGGTGCTGCTCGACAACGCCCGCGACGACGAGCAGGTACGTCCCCTGCTGCCGGGCTCCTCGGGCAGCCTGGTCGTGGTGACCAGCCGCAACCGGCTCACCGGCCTGGTGGTCAACGCCGGGGCCCACCCGGTGACGCTGGACCTGCTGCCCCCGGCCGAGGCCCGGGAACTGCTGACCGGTCGGCTCGGTCGCGGGCGCGCCGGGCGCGAGACGGCGGCGCTGGACGAGATCGTGCGCCACTGCGCCGGCCTGCCGCTGGCCCTGGCCGTCGTCGCGGCCCGCGCCGTCGGGCAGCCCGACGTGCCGCTGGCGGCGCTCGCCACCGAACTGCGGGACACCGACCCGGACCGGCTCACCGCGCTGGCCACCGGCGACCCGGCGACCGACGTACGGGCGGTCTTCTCCTGGTCGTACCGGGCGTTGGACGCCGAGTCGGCCCGGTTGTTCCGGCTGCTCGGGCTGCACCCCGGCCCGGACGCCGGGCGGGCGGCGGTGGCCAGCCTCGCCGGCCTGCCGCCGGCCCGGGTCGGCCCGCTGCTGGCCGAGCTCACCCGCGCGAACCTGCTCACCGAGCGGACCGCCGGCCGGTACGCGATGCACGACCTGCTTCGCGCGTACGCCTCGGAGCTGTGTCACGGCACCGACCCCGAGGCCGAGCGGAAGGCGGCCCGACGCCGCCTGCTCGACCACTACCTGCACGCCTCGCACGCGGGGGACCACCTGCTCGACCCGTACCGGTTGGCGCGGCCGGCAGCGCTGCCGCCGCCCGAGCCGGGCGTGACGGTGGGCGGCCGCCCGGAGCATCCGTGGGCGATCGCGTGGTTCGCCGCCGAGCACCACGTCCTGCTGGCGTGTGTGGAGCAGGCCGCGGACGCCGGCCTGGACCGGCACGCGTGGACGCTGGCGGCGGCCCTCACCACGTACCTCGATCGCAGCGGACACTGGCCGGAGCTGGCCGCCGCGCAGCGGACCGCCCTGGCGGCGGCGCTGCGCCGGGGTGACCTGGCCGGTCAGGCCCTGGCGCACCGGGGTCTCGCCATCGCCTGCACCTGGTCGGGCGACCACGAGGCGGCGCACCGGCACTACCGACGCGACCTGGAGCTGTACCGCGAGTTGGGCGACGACACCGGTCGCGCGCACACGCACATCGGGGTGAGCTGGGTGCTCGCCCGGCAGGGCCGGCTGCGGGCGGCGCTCGACGAGACCCGGCTGGCCCTCGACCTGTACCGGGCCGCCGACTACCGGGTCGGGCAGGCCAAGGCGCTCAACAACCTGGGCTGGATGCACGCCCGGCTCGGCGAGCCGGGGCCGGCGCTGCACTGCTGCCAGGCGGCGCTGCGGCTGCACGAGGAGACCGGCGACCGGCACGGCGCGGCGCTGACCTGGGACAGCCTCGGCTACGTCCGGCACGGTCTGGGCGACCACGACCGGGCCGCAGACTGCTACCGGCGGGCGCTGGCGCTGCACCGGGAACTCGGCGACCGGTACGACGAGGCGGAGGTGCTGGACAACCTGGGTGACAGCCTCCAGGCGGCCGGCGACCTCGACGCCGCGCGCCGGGCCTGGCGGGAGGCGCTGACGATCTTCGACGAGCTGCGCCACCCGGACGCCGACCGACCCCGGGCCAAGCTGGCCGCCCCGGCCGTGCCGGCGGCGTCGGCGGGCTAGGTGTTCTGAGTCAGATACGGGCGGCGGTCGCGGCGACGGTTGCCAGGTCGTCGCCGGTGAAGCCGGCGCGGCTCAGCACCGCCAGGGACTTGTTCGTCGCCAGCGCGCACAATGCCCGCTCGGCCGCCTCCTGCTCACCGACCCCCGCCGCCAGCAACGCCTGCTCCAGCATCGTCCGCAGGCTGACGATCATGGTGCGGACCATCGTCTGGCTCTCCGGGTCGAGTGCCGGGAGCTGCGCGGCCGACATGGTGAGCAGGCAGCCGTCCGGGACCGCCGGGTCGGCGATGCGGTTCAGGGTGACCCGCAGGTAGGCGGTGATCACGGCGCCCGGGTCGGCGTGGGGGCCGGACAGCGCTTGAAGGTAGAGCGGGTGGTAGGTCTCGGCGTACCGCTGGAGGCTCTTGCGGAACAGGGTGCCCTTGTCGCCGAAGGTGCCGTAGAGCGAGCCCCGGCCCAGGCCCGTGCCCTCGGTGAGGCGCTCGATCGAGGCCTCGGAATAGCCCCAGCGCCAGAAGACGAGCATCGCGCGTCGTAGCGCCTCGTCGACGTCGAACTGCTTGCGGCCCGCCATGTGGGTCAGTCTAACCATCTTGTACTGATCGTTCAAAGATGCGTATGCTTCCCGGCATGACAACCTTGAGTTCGCTGCGGCTGCCCGACGGGTTCACCGACGTCTTCACCAGCCGCCTCGTGGACGTGGACGGGCTGCGGCTGCACGCCGTCACCGGCGGGCACGGCCCGGCGCTGCTGCTAGTCGGTGGCTGGCCCCAGACCTGGTACGCCTGGCGGAAGGTGATGCCCGCGCTCGCCCGTGAGCACACCGTCGTCGCCGTCGACTCGCGTGGGGCCGGGCTCTCCGACAAGCCCGACGACGGTTACGACGCCGGCACGCTGGCCGCCGACCTGGCCGCGCTGATGTCCGCGCTCGGGCACGACCGGTTCGACGTGGTCGGCCACGACATCGGTACGTGGACCGCGTATGCCCTCGCGGCCGATCACCCCGATCGGGTGGGGCGGCTCGCCGTGCTCGAAGCCGTGATCCCCGGAGTCGTCCCGTCCCCGCCGTTCTTCGGCCCGGCCTCGGCCAA
This sequence comes from Micromonospora sp. NBS 11-29, assembly GCF_002140155.1. GTDB lineage: Bacteria > Actinomycetota > Actinomycetes > Mycobacteriales > Micromonosporaceae > Micromonospora. The sequence continues at coordinate 24,566 of NZ_NAPR01000007.1, read as the reverse complement.
CCAGAAGCTCTGGCAGTTCGGCTTCAACCGGCTCACCGACCTCAACGAGGACCTGGTCCGGGGGCGGGAGCAGCTCTTCTTCGGCTGGCAGTTCGCCACCAAGGCCGCCACCCCGACCTCGATCCCCGCGTACGCCGTCGACGTCTACGTCGACGCGATCGTCGCGGACCCGCGCGGGCTACGGGCGAGCTTCGCCTACTACCGGGCGCTGGACGAGACGATCGCGCAGAACCAGCAACGCAGCAGGACCCGGCTGACGCTACCGGTGCTCGCCGTCGGCGGCGCGCTCTGGAGCGGCCCGGGCGCCGCCCACACCATGCAGCTCGCGGCCGACGACGTCACCGGCGTGGTCCTCGACGACTGCGGCCACTACCCGGCCGAGGAACAGCCGACGCGGTTCACCGAGATCCTGACGGACTTCCTCGCCGCCGACCGGTAGCCGGCTCGCCGGACTACCGGGCGTCGCGCCGACGACGCGCACGCTCGAACTCGGCGACGTCCGACATCCAGGGCCCGTGCTGGTCGAGTGCGGCGCAGCCGCCGCGGACGAAGGCGCGCACCAGCTTCCGGTACCCGCCGATGCCGTCGACCAGGCGGTACTCGACCTGGTACTGCGGATCCGCACCGGCCTGGTGTCGCACCGTCGTGATCCGGGCGATGGAATCCGCGTAGAAGTGCAGTTGGATCCCCTCCCCCAACTCCTCGTCCTCGATGGTGAACACCTCGTTGTCCGAGGCCGAGCGATCGGCGACGAACGCCCAGAACTCGGCGGAGGCACCGCGAGGACCGCCCCGTACCCAGGTCTTCTCGCCGCCCTTGTCGTCGGTGAACGACAGGGCCGCCTTCGTCGACTCGGCAGCCTCCTCGTCGTCTTCCACCGGGGCGCTCCGGGCGCGGTCCGCAGCCTCCGAACACATCAGGAAGCTCACCGTCCGCACCGCGTCATCCACCAGTTCGGGGTACGCGCGACGGACGGCATCGTCGACCGCCGCCGTCATCCGGTCCCAGTCGCGCCTGTCCGTGGTCCGGTTTCCCCGCCGCGGATCGAGGCCGATCCGCATCCCGGCGCACGCCTGCTCCGCGGTGGCGATCACGCGCATGACCTGGGGCAGCAGCGCGGGGTCGACGGCGTCGGGCAGCCGCCTCGGAATCGTCGCGCCATGCACGTACTGGCCGGTGAACCTCAGGAGCCCGGCGTCGAGCGGACCGAGGACCACGCCGCGCTCGGCGCGACGGAGGTTCGCGTGATGCTCCTGCGCACGTTTCTCGTCCGCCCCCTCCGTCGCCGCGCGCATCGCCTCGCAGACCCGACCCCGCTCCAGCAGGTCGATGTCGGCGCCATGGGCGACGAGCCGGCTGCTGTCGGACCGGATGCGTCGGAAGAGCGCGTCGACGTCCTCGGGCGGGGAGAGCAGGACCGGGTCGAGGAGCGCGACGGCAGCGTCCTCGTCGAGCCGGCCCTGGATGCCGGCGGCGTCGCCCAGCGGAAGGAGCGCGCTCCAGAGCAGCAGGTGTCGACCCAGGTCCGCCCGGATCACCGCGAGGTGGGCTTCGGAGATCGGAAACGTGAACGTGCGGGGCTCATGGTTGGCGTCGGCGCCGGCGGCGAGCATCAGCCTCAGCTCGCCGTCGGAGCGGATCACGCTCGGGATCCAGGCGTCGCTGCGCGCGAAGACGACGTCCCTCACCGCCCTGCTCACGCCCACCGGGCGCACTCCGCGTCGAGGCGCGGGTCGGCACGCACCCAGACCTCGCCCCCGTGAGCCCCGGCCGGGGCGTCGACGCGTTCGAGACCGAGAAAGTCGATCAACTGGAGCAGTTCGGCTCGTCCGGCCCGGTCATGGTCGGCATCCTGCGACTCGAAGAAGACGTAGTACTGGTCCGTCGGATCGACGATGCCAGAATCCGCCCAGATCCGGCCGACTTCGTCGATCGCCGCCGCCTCCGTCGTGAACGCGGCGGCGCGGGCGGCGCCGCGGGTTTCCGGCGACTCGTCGAGGTCGGAGAGTTCGGGAAACCACTGGCCGAAGTAGTCGAGGCCGGCATATCCGTTCTCGAAGAACAGCATCGCGCCCGGCAGATAGCGGTTGGCGCGGTCGACCTTGAGGTGTTCCGACCGAGGTTGGTCCGCGTCCTCGATCCGACTGATCGCCCCCAGCCGGGGCCTGAGCACCAGGCTCTGCCCCGCCGGCTCGTCCCTGACGGTATAGGTGTCGGACTCCCGACCCCGGAAGAACGCGGAGAAGGCCTCGTAGGCTTCCTGCGGGTCGCCCACCGAGACGTGGTGGGCGTCGCCGTCACCGGCGGTGAAGACGAACTGCTTCGGTCCGGGACGGTAGGGGCGGGCCATGGGCATCCTTCGGTCATGTGGGACAGCGCCACCAGCGTAGTGGATCAAGGGTGGACGTGCCCCCGTCGTGGTGAGTGCCCCGTCCGCGAACAGCGCAATTTGCGGGGGTGATGCCGCAACCCGGGGCGGGCCGGGTCCGTCACCGGCGGGTAAGCGGTGGCTGGCGGCGTCCGGCCGCCCCTGTGATCCCCTGATCCCGAAGGGCAAGACGTGTCAGACAGCGAACGGATCGTTCTGGTCATCGGCGGCTCCGGTGGCATCGGCCGCCGGGTGGCCGCCCGGCTCGCCGCGGACGGCATGACCGTGGTGGTGCACTACGCCGGCAATCCCGCACCCGCGGAGGAGACAGCGAAGCAGATCATCGCGGACGGCGGCGCCGCCGGGACCGCGCAGGCCGACATCACCGACCCGCAGCAGGTACGGGATCTCTTCGACACCGTGGAGCGCGAGTTCGGCGGCGTGGACGTGGTGGTCAACACGGCCGGCGTCATGATCCTCAGCCCGCTGACCGAGATGGATGTCGAGGACTTCGACACCATGCAGCGGATCAACGTACGCGGCGCGTTCCTGCTCAGTCAGCAGGCGGCGCGGCGGCTGCGTAACGGCGGCGCTCTGATCAATTTCGCGTCCACGGTACGGAAGTTGGCGCTGCCGACGTACGCCGCCTACACGGCGAGCAAGGCGGCCGTGGAGGCGCTGACCCCGATCCTGGCCAAGGAGCTGCGCGGCCGGGACATCACGGTCAACGCGGTCGCGCCCGGACCGACCGCCACACCGTTCTTCCTGGACGGCAAGCGGCCGGAGGTGATCGACGGCATGGCCAAGGCGGCGCCGCTGGAGCGGCTCGGCGAGCCGGACGACGCGGCCGAGGTCGTCGCGTTCCTCGCCGGGCCGGCCCGCTGGGTCAACGGCCAGACCATCTTCGTCAACGGAGGCGTCATCTGATGAGCAGGATCATCCTGGTGACCGGCGCGTCGAGCGGGTTCGGCGCCATGATCGCCCGTTCGCTGGCCAGCGGCGACGACGTCGTCTACGCCGGCATGCGCCACACCGCCGACCGCAACGCCCAGGCCGTGACCGATCTCGCCGCGTACGCGCAGGAGCACCGCGTCCACGCGCGGGCGATCGAGCTGGATGTCTCCGACCAGTCGTCCGTCGACGCCGCGGTGGAGCGGATCATCGGCGAGCACGGGCGCGTCGACGTGGTGGTGCACAACGCCGGCCACATGACGCTCGGCCCGGTCGAGGCGTTCACCGTCGCGCAGCTCGCCGACGTGTACGACACCAACGTGCTGTCGACGCAGCGGGTCAACCGCGCGGTCCTGCCGCACATGCGCCGTCGGCGCGACGGCCTGCTGGTCTGGATCGGCTCGTCCAGTGCCCGCGGTGGCACGCCACCCTGGCTGGGGCCGTACTTCGCGGCCAAGGCGGCCGAGGACGCGCTCGCGGTCAGCATCGCGGCCGAGGTGTCCCGTTTCGGCATCGAGTCGTCGATCGTCGTGCCGGGCTCGTTCACCACCGGGACGAACCACTACGCGCACGCCGGTCATCCGGAGGACGAGACGACCGCCAAGGAGTACGACGAGCTGTACGCGTCCACGATGGACGACCTGCTCGCGAAGCAGGCGTCGCTGTCGCCGGAGGACGCCGACCCGGGCGAGGTGGCCCGCCAGGTCGCGGCGCTGGTCGGCCTGCCGAAGGGTCAGCGGCCGTTCCGCGTCTACATCGACCCGGCGCAGGACGGCGCGGAGGAGGTCTTCCGGATCGGTGACCGGATCCGCCGCGACTTCTACCGCACGCTCGGGTACGAGGAACTGCTGCACCCCGCGCCCTGACCGGCGCGGACGCCGAGCCTGAGCGTCCCGGGCTCAGTTGCGGTAGGCGGCCGGCGTGATGCCGTACTGGCGGCGGAACGCGGCTGAGAAGCGGCTGGCGCTGGCGTACCCGCAGGCCACGGCGATCTGCTGCACGCTCAGCTCGCTGCCGCGCAGCAGGCCCGCCCCGTGCCGCATCCGCTCCCGGGTCAGGTAGCGGTACGGGGTGAGGCCGGTCGACCGGGCGAACATCCGCAGGAAGTGGAACTTGCTGACGTTCGCCACCGCGGCCAGCTCATCGAGCTGAATGTTCGCGCCGAGGTTCGCGTGCATGTAGTCCACCACCCGCGCCAGCTCCCGCCTGCTCAGCGGCCCGGCGTCCACGCCCGTCCCGCCCTGGTCAGGCCGTACGCGCAGGCCGGTGTGCACCAGGTGGGTCAGCAGCGCGCCGGCGACCGTGTCCGCGTAGAGCCCGGCCGCGCCGGCGCCGAGCGCCCGGTGCAGGGCGAACAGCGACGACGACAGGTACGGGTCCGCCAGCGACAGCGCGTCCAGCCGCTCCAGATCGCCGTGGGCCATGGCCAGGTCGTCGAGCGTCTGGTGCAGCACCGCGGACGGGAACCGCAGGTGGAACGAGCGCAGCGTCTGCGTCCCGGTCGAGTGCCACCGGAACACGCTCTCCCGGCCGGGCGCGTTCACCGCGACCGATCCGGGCCGGTAGCGCGCTGCTCCGGCCCGGCTCTCGATCGTGTACCGCCCGGCGACCACGAGCACCATCGTCAGGTCCGGCCCGGCCGGCGCGACGAACTCCCTGAGCTGCGCCGGATCCGCGCACAGGCTGGCGCTGACCGTCCGCCAGCCCAGCCCGTCGCTGGTGGCCAGGGACGTCCCGGGCCCGCTCATCGGCGACCATGCGGATCCGGCCGGGTCGGCCGGGGGCCGAGGACGCGGTGGTCGTTCATGGCGCGATCCTCCATCCGGTTCCGCACGCTGTCGAGCGCATGGTAGAACCGCGGGACGGGATGCGAGGTGGAACGCGTGGCTTCCCCCTGCGGCAGGTGACGGCCGGATGAGCGTGGTGTCTGCGTTCGTACCGATCTGGATCCTTAACGCGGTCGGCTACGTGGCCTGCCGTCGGGGTCTGCTGGGCGAGGCGGTGGCCTGCGTCTGCCGTCGGCGGCCGACGCGTCGCTCACCCTGCTGTCGGGCGCCGCGGTTCCGACCGCCCTGGTCGCGCTCGGCGCGTCGCTGCACCGTACGGCGCCGGCCGAGCCAGCCGAGCCGGCCGGGCTGGCCGTGATCTGCGCGCTGAAGCTCGTCGCACAGCCGGTCACCGCGTATGCGGCCGGGCTAGTCCTGCACCTGTCCGCGCCGCAGTTGCTCGCCGTGGTGGTGTGCGCGGGCCTGCCGACAGCCCAGAACGCGTTCATCTTCGCCCAGGAGTACGGCGTCGGCGAGGTGGTGGCCAACCGGACGGTGGTGGTGACCACGACCCTGTCGCTGGGGACCCTGACCACGGCGGCGGCGCTGCTCGGGTGACCGGGGCAACATCATCCTGATGGGTCTCGACCGGCGGTCGGTCTTCCGTGTCCGGATCGAACTGAGGGCTGGCATCTCAAGCCGCTTGAGGTCGCATAGTGGTGCACATGGACATGAAGGATCTCTACGCGATCGGGGATGTCGCCCGGCGTACCGGATTGAGCGTCAGCGCCGTCCGGTACTACGCGGACGCCGGCGTCGTCACGCCGGCCGCCACCACCCCGGCCGGCCACCGCCTGTACGACGTGTCGGCCATCGCCCGGTTGGAGCTGGTCCGGACGCTGCGGGAACTCGACGCGGGTCTGGACGAGATCCGGCGGGTGCTGGCCGGCGAGGCGACGCTGCGCGAGCTGGCAACCACCCACCTGGCCCTGCTCGCGCGGCAGGAGGCGCGGCTGCGCAGTCGCCGCGCGGTGCTGTCAGCAATCGTGCGGCAGGACTCCACGGCCGGGCAGGTCATGTTGATGCACAAGCTGGTGGGCATGTCGGACGAGGAACGCGACCGGCTGATCGACGATTTCTGGACCGAGGTCACCACCGGTTGGGAGCCGCCGGAGCGGATGGTGCAGTGGTGGCGGGCGGCCCGGCCGGAGCTGCCCGAGCAGCCCACCGCAGCCCAGTTGGAGGCGTGGATCGAGCTGGCCGAACTGGTGCGCGACACCGATGTCCGGCAGGCCGTACGCCGTGAGTTGCAGGAAGCCTGCACCACCGGTGCGGGGCCGTTGATGACCTCGTCGCCGATGCTGGATTCCCTGGAGGCGGGTGCGGCGATCGGTCAGCCGGTGATGGACGCGGCGCGTGGGCAGGTGCCGCCGGACTCGCCCGAGGGGCGGGCGATAGCCGATCAGTGGATGGGGTGGCTGACCGGCATCTTCGCGACACCGGACGCCCCCGGGTTGCCGGACACGCCCGAGTTCCGGGTCCAGACGGCCGACCACATGCTGGCGGGCGCAGAGTGGGACCGCATGCCGGCGGAGGGCCCCTTCGAGCGGTACATGGAGCTGGTGGCCGCCGTGGTCAACGGGCCACCGGAGCAGTTCCCGTACGAGTGGCTGGCCGCGGCACTGCGTGCGTCCGCCGTACCGGCTCCCTGAACGGCGCCTTCGAGGCTCCTGCCGAAGGTGATCGTGAGGAACGGATGCGGGCCGCCGCATCCTCGCCTAAGCTGCGTCACATAAGCATCGATGTCTATCGATAACAAGTGGCGGCGGCCGAGGCCGGTTCACCGGCAACCACGGTCCTGGCATTCACCGACCCCGATTGGAGTACCCCGATGACCTGGCGTCCCACCATCGCCGCACTCACCGGCCTGTGCGTGGCACTCACCACCGCACCAGGCCCTGCCGGTGCCGCGCCCGCACCCCCGGCACCTCGGGACGCNTCGCCGGCCCACCCGGCGCGCCCCCCGGGGTCTGCCCGGGGGGCACCGGGTACGGCCCGCCCCTGCCGGCCAGCTCCGTGTCCGCGACGAAGATCCAGAGCGGGTTCTCGTTCCTCGAAGGACCGGTCTGGATCGCCGACGGCGGCTACCTGCTGATGTCCGACATGGCCGCGGGCACCGGGCCGAACAACGTACAGCCCGCCACGATCCGCCGGTTCACCCCGCCGGCGACCTTCGACACCTTCATCGCCAACGCCGGCAGCAACGGTCTGGCACTCAGCCCCGACGCCCAGCAGCTCATCGCCGCCACCCACGACCAGCGGACCGTCTCCGCATACCGGCTGAGCGACCGGGCCCGCAGCACCGTCGCCGCCGACTACCAGGGCCGCGCGTTCAACTCACCCAACGACGTCGCGGTCCGTTCCGACGGCGTCGTCTACTTCACCGACCCCAACTTCCAGCGTGGCAGCCGACCCGACCAGATGAGCGGACGTACCAGCGTCTTCCGCGTCTCCGGCGGCCAGGTGTCGCTGGTGGACGACCGGCTGCGGCAACCCAACGGCATCGCGCTCTCCCCGGACGGCGGCACGCTCTACGTGGGCGCCTACTCCGAGAACAAGATCTACAAGTACGTCGTCCAGCCCGACGGCAGCACCGGCGCCCGCAGCGTCTTCGTGAACTACCTCGGCGGTCCCGACGGGGTCACCATCGACTGCGCCGGCAACGTGTACTGGGCCTCCGGCTCGGACGGGCTGATCCACGTCTACTCGCCCGCCGGCGCGCAGCTCGGCACGATCCGCTCCGGCGGCGCCGGCACCACCAACGTGGCGTTCGGCGGACCCGACCGGCAGACCCTCTACATCACCTCCGGCCGAACGAACGACTCCGGCCTGTACAGCGTGCGACTCAACGTCCCCGGCTACCCGTACTGACCAGAAACCCCGGGAAGGAAGAACACCCGTGCGGACCAGTCCCCACCAGNCGTACCCGCCAACGCCGCGACGGCCGCACCGGCGACCAGCAGCCGGCCGGCGGCCGGGTTCGCCGCCGACACCAGCCCGCCCACCCGGCCGACCGGCCTGCGCAGCACCCGGCTGACCTGCCAGTCCGTCACACTCTCCTGGTACGCCTCCCAGGACAACGTCGGCGTCGCCTTCTACGACATCTACCACGACGGCCAGCTCGTCACCTCGGTCTCCGGACGGACGCTGACCGCCACGCTCAGCGTCGTGCAGGGTGTCACCTGGGGCTGGTACGTCAACGCCCGCGACGCCGCCGGCAACGTCTCGCAGGCCAGCTCCACGCTCTCGGTCACCCCGCCGTTCTGCCAGCAGGACACGTCTGCGCCCAGCACGCCGACCAACCTGGCCGCGACGGTCAACGGCACGGACGTGACCCTCACCTGGTCGGCCTCCACCGACAACGTCGCGGTCACCGGCTACACCATCCTGCGCAACGGTACGGCGGTCGGCTCCACCACCGGCACCGCCAGCAACCCGCCGGCGACCAGATTCACCGACACCGGGCTGACGCCCGGCACCGACTACCGGTACACCGTGACCGCCCGGGACGCCCAGGGCAATGTCTCGGGGGCGAGCGCCGCGGTCACCGCGCACACCGGCTCGGGCTGCACGAGCCCGATCTGCGGCGCCACGGCGGTCACCACCGAGAAGGACCTGCCCTGGGGCCTGGTGCAACTGCCCGACGGCACGGTCCTCTACGGCCGGCGCGACCTGTTCGACATCGTCGCCATGAACCCGGACGGCACCAATAAGCACAGCATCGGCACCGTGCCGAACGTGGCCGGCACCAACGGCGAGGGCGGCGTACTCGGGCTGGCCGTCTCGGCCACCTTCACCACCGACCGTTGGCTGTACATCTACCACACCACCACGACCGACAACCGGATCGTGCGCATCCGCTACGACGGCACGCTGCAAACTGACACCAGGCAGGTGCTCGTCACGGGAATCCCGCGCAACAAGTACCACAACGGCGGCCGGCTGCGCTTCGGCCCCGACGGCAAGCTCTACGCCGCCGCCGGCGACGGACAGAACCCGAACGTGGCCCAGGACACCAACAACCTGGGCGGCAAGGTGCTGCGGCTCAACCCCGACGGCACCGTGCCGGCGGACAACCCCTTCGGCAACTACGTGTGGAGCTACGGCCACCGCAACCCGCAGGGACTCGCCTTCGACTCCCAGGGCCGGCTCTTCGAGCAGGAGTTCGGCAACAACGTCATGGACGAGACCAACATCATCGTCAAGGGCGGCAACTACGGCTGGCCCGCCTGCGAGGGCACCTCCGGCGACTGCGCCAACCCGAACTTCAGGGCCCCCATCCGGACGTACCCGGTGGCCGACGCCTCGTGCAGCGGCATCGCGATCGTCCGGGACGTGCTCTACATCGCCTGCCTGCGGGGCAACCGGATGTACCGCGCGGAGATCAGCGGCAACACGCTCACCAACGTCCAGCAGTACTTCGTCGGAACGTACTTCCGGCTGCGCACCGTCGAACCGTCCCTCGACGGCAACCTGTGGCTCACCACGAGCACCGGCGGGGACAAGGACAGCACCCCGAACAACAGCAACGAGAAGATCCTCAAGGTGACCCTCGGTCAGGCGGCGTCNGGTGCCCGCGTCGCGCGGGCACCCGCCGATCGCGTGCGAGTGACACGTAGCGGGCGGCGAGACTGTCGAATTCGTTACGGCAACCTGACGGAGCGGTGGGACGCGCCTACGCTGAGCGCACGTTTCGCCCGGCGACACCGAACGAGATCAAGATGCTTGAGCGAGAGGCAGGACGGGCACCGGCAGGGAAGGGTGCTCCGGCGCCGTACCTCAGGCCCGAGCCGAAACGGCGTGTGGCGGCCTGCGGGTCAGCATCGGGATGGCAGAGATGTAACACGCCTCACCGAACTGCGGGTCGCCCACGACGGTGGCCAGCTGGTCAACCGCAGAGTGGTGTCCTGTCACCGCCGCCTCGAGTTCGGTGAGTTGATGTGCTCGGCGCTTCGGGTCCATGGCGGGGAACGCCTCGCCCGAGCGCATCTTCGCCAGCTCTTCTGTCCCGTACGCCAAGGCGCACTGAGGCCGTTGGCGTATCGGGCTTTTGCGAACTCCGGGCGCATCCGATGTCTCTCCCGGCCGTTAGATAGGAGCAGGTGGTTCGGTAACTCGTTACACGAGACCCCGAGCCTGACCGGAGCCGACCGGAGGAGCCGAGGTGGTACGACAGGGTTACCTCGCGACGCTGGTCGTGATGGGCGTGCTGCTCGCCGGATGCAGCAGGCAGAGCCACCCGGAACCCGCGAATCCGCAGCCGATCTCGAGAACCAGCGGGCCTGCGGCGCCGTTGACGCCAGCGTCACTGATCGGTTCCTGGANGGTCGGCAGCCGCTGCGGCACTCTGGGCGGATCCTGGCGGGCCAGCAGCGACGGCACCTTCCTCGCGGACATCTACACGGCCCCCACCACCGCGGTCGAAGGCATCCCCGGCTGCGCGAAGGCCAGTCAAGAAACCCCCGAATGGCTGCGCCGCGTCACCGCCTACCAGCTCGACGGCGCAGGACTACCCGTACTCCTCGACGCACGAGCACAACCGGTCGCCCGGCTGATCCCCGGGGCGACACCGACCCCCGAGCCCGACAAGGCCGACGACCTACTGGAACCGCCGGTGATCACCGACGAGGCCCGCCGGGCCCTGACACCAGCGGTCGCCCTACCAGCGAAGCTAATTCCGGTGGACCGACACCGGCTGGCGGGTCGCTGGATACCCCTGACGGGACACAAGGCCGCATACGTCAAGTTCACGGACGACGGTGAATGGCGCGGATCCGACGGCTGCAACGACGAGAGCGGTCGATGGATCACCGCCGCCAGCGGCACACTACTCACAACCGCAAGAGGAACCACCCTGACGTTTTGCGCCGACAGTGTGTCAGTCGGAAGATGGCTCGTGACGGCCAGACGAGCAGGTTTCGACGGTCAAATCCTGGTGCTCCTCGATGCCCAGGGCACGGAGACAGGACGTTTGCGTCCCGCGAACTAGGGCCTGTGTCGAAGTCGGTCACAGCCACTCGTTGATGGCGGCGAGGTGGATGGTGGCCCGCCCGGGCCCAGGGATCGCGAGGCACAGCAACGGGCGGGATCGTCGTGCTCCCAATCTGCCCCCAAACTTGAGGGGCAACGGCGGAAAAGCCCGTTACCGGCGATTCCGGTGACGGGCTTCCGACCTGCATCTATCTACGGTGGGCGATACTGGGACCGAACCAGTGACCTCTTCGGTGTGAAAGAATGATCAGTCGCCGATGAGCTGGGCGAGCAGCCGTGGTGAGCTGCCGGCACAGTCCACCATCGTCCGTAGGCGTCCGGCGTCGATCGCCCCGTTCGTCACCCAGTTGTTCACTCAGACGAGCGCTTCATGCGTCATCACAGGTCTTCATCGTCTTCGTCTGGTGGCAGGTCGGCTTGCCACCAAATCCGTATCAGATACTGCTCCATGCCGGAGTGCTTTCGTTGCAGGTCGGCGATGCGCTCATCGTCGCCGTCAGTGCCCATCACCCTCAAAATCTCGCGGAATGCCTCGTCTGCCTGCTCACGCCCGCGATGAAACAGCGCGACCGCATACCGGCCAGGCCCCCTTGGCGGGTCAATGCCAGAAATGGCCGTGCCGAAGATGTCGCCAATCTGCAAATTGCCGGTAGGACAATCCAGGTCGAACGTCAGGGGACCCGTCCACCCGGACGCGCTCAGGTCATCATCGGGGGCCTCGTTCCAGATCTCCACGTCGGCTCGTACCTTGATGAGGTCCTGGCTCACGACGATGTAGATCTCGTATCCGGTGCTCGCTGCCACATTCTTGTTGGCCTCCCTGATAGCGGCCGTTGAGCCCACGGCGGCGTCGCAATAGACGTCACGTAGGACGACCATCCGGTAGTCCGGGCTTAACGTCAGGCCATGACGGCTGTGCCGGGTCGGCATGGTTGCTCTCCTACGAACGGCCGGCAGCTCGATACCCTCACACGGTAACCAAGAGCAATTTGCGGAACATCTTGCCATCCCGNGGCCCGCCACGTCAAGCGGACCGCACGTACGGACGCTGGCGGGTCGGGCGGTGGTCTGCTCGGCTCGCCCGGGTCGTCGGCTGACGGGATGGCTGCGCGCAACCACCTACGGACCGCAACGCGCAGACGGAGCCCGGCCATCCTGGAGTCGTTGCGCCCCCGCCGGAGGCGCACTGACCGCGACCGGTCCACCGCCGCGACTCGCCGCGCGGACCCAGCGTGGAGCCGCAGCCGCGTATCCGGGTGGCGCGACGGTGGCGGACGGTCGATCAGTGGTGCGACCGGCTGAGCACGGCCGCCGCCCCGCCACCGCGGCGTTCCGGCTCAGCCACGGCCAGCATCTGGCCGCCGCGGAGGAACTCGATACCGGTCGCGGCGCCGATCTCCGAGGTCGCGGTGAAGGCGTGCCCCGGCGGGAGACCGTCGGCGTACGAGGTGATGAAGGCGGGCTCGGCCTGCGTCGCCGCGCCGTTTCGTTGCGATGCCCGCGGCGCGGCCAGCGCCTGCGGCAGCGACATGCCCAGGTCGATCCGGTTGACCAACGTCTGCAGGACGGTGGTGATGATGGTGGCTCCCCCGGGCGAGCCGACAGCCAGGAAGGGTCGTCCGTCCGCGAGCACGATCGTCGGCGACATCGAGCTACGCGGCCGCTTACCCGCGGCGGGCAGGTTCGGATCGGGCGCGCTGCCCTGGGTTGGGACGAAGTTGAAGTCGGTCAGCTCGTTGTTGAGCAGGAATCCCCGCCCCGGAACGACCATCCCGTTGCCACCGGTCGCCTCGATGGTCAGCGTGTACTCCACCACGTTGCCCCACCGGTCGGCGACGGTCAGGTTGGTCGTGCCCGTGCGGTCGTCACGGATGTCCGCGGCGGGGGCCGCCGGGCATCCGCCGTAGCTGCCGTCCGGGACGCCCGGGTCGACCGGCTTGGGCAGCGCGGCTGCCGGATCGATACGGCACGCGCGTTCGCCGGCGTAGGCGTCGCTGAGCAACTCCCGCAGCGTCCGGCGCGGGGTGCCGTCGCCGACATAGCGATTCCGGTCGGCGAACGCCAGCGCGCTGGCTTCCAGGTAGTGGTGCAGCGCCTGGCTCGTGGTCATCGATGCCAGGTCGAAGCGTTCGAGGATGTTCAGGGCCTCCCCGACCGCGGTGCCGCCGCTGGATGGCGTCGCCATGCCGTACACCTCATAGCCGCGGTAGTCCGAGCGGGTCGGTACGGGCGAGCGGGTGCGGTAGGAGGCGAGGTCGGTGGTGGTCATGGCACCTGCGCGGACCGGATACGGCCACGCCGCGCCAGGTTGCGCGACCGTCGGTGGGTGCTGCACGGTGGCGAGCACATCCCGGCCGATCTGACCTCGGTAGAACACGTCGGTGCCCCGCTGCGCGATGAGGCGGTAGGTGGCGGCGAGGTCGGAGTTGCGCAGGGTGGTGCCGACCGCCGGTGGCCGGCCGCCCGGCAGGTAGAGCCCACTGGTGGAGCTGAACTGCGCGAAAGCGGCCTGGTTCGCGGCCACTTGACCGGCGAACGTCTCGTCAACGGTGAAGCCGGTCCGCGCGACCCGTTCGGCGGGCTGCAGCATCTGCGCCAGCGGGCGGCTCCCCCACCGGTCCAGTGCGTCTCGCCAGGTCAGCAGCGTGCCCGGGACCCCGACCGACAGGCCGCTGATGCGGGCGGCGTCGAAGGGATACGGCTGCCCGGTGGCCGGGTCGACGAAGAGGGTCTCGGTCGCTGACATCGGAGCCGTCTCGCGACCGTCGATCGTGTGCACCCGCCTGGTCCGGGCGTCGTAGTAGACAAGGAAACCGCCGCCGCCGATGCCCGCCGAGAAGGGTTCGGTGACACCGAGCGTCGCGGCCGCCGCCACCGCCGCGTCGACGGCGTTGCCGCCACGCTTCAACACGTCGAGTCCCACCGCCGTGGCGGTGGCGTCGACAGTGGCCACCGCTCCTCCGTAACCGACGGCGACGGGCTGCTTCCGGGGTTCGGCGGCCCGCGCCCGGGCGGGAGCGGAGATCCCGACCGTCCCGACAGACGCCAGAACCGTCGCCGCGGCAACGAGGGCCGAAGGTCTCATGCGTTCTCCTCGGATAGACGCGAGCGGATCTACTTGTTCCTACCGGCCACACGGAGGATCGGCAAGCGGTGCCGGACCGGTGTGCTGCTCCGGTTGTCCATCGGTGTCGGCCATAGATCTGTCGTCTGATGATTCAGATGCGGTTGGCCTGCCCTCGCGACCTCCCATGTCATCGGCCGGCCGTTTTCCTGCTGGCCCCTGGCCAAGCTGCGCGACTACTTGATCGACGCGCGGGCTACGTCGCGGCGGCCAACGTCGAGACGATCCGGCGGATCCTGCACGAGCGAGGGGTGTCGTGGCAGGCCACCAAGACGTGGAAGGCCAGCACCGACCCGGACTTCACGAGCAAGAGGCACCGCATCCTGACCTCTACGACCACCCGCCCGCCGACGGCAGGTGCTATGCGTGGCCGAGTTCAGGCCGCTGAACCTGCAAGACCGCCCCGGCCGGGCCTGGCAACCTCGCGGACAGCCGGTGCGGCTGAGGACCACTACACCCGTGACCAACGCGTGCGGCACATGATCGCCGCCCTCGACCTGGCCACGGTAAGGCCCGGGCGGCTGCACGATCTTCGGCGTGTCCACGGAGGAGATCGCCGCTCCCGCACGTCCTGCCATACCTTTCCCCCGGGCTTCGGTATGACCGTCGTCGTCCGGGTAGCGGTCGGCCGCCGGGGCGTTTGGCTGCACGCCGCCGCGTGTATACTCACCGAAATGATGCCGGCGTGCGCTCCCCTATGCCGCGCGGGCTCGTGGCCGCGCGGCCCGGCCGGCTGCCGGCCCACCCCTCACCGGCTAACCCGTCTGTCGTTCTGCGGCGGCCCCTTGGGCTTCCCGCTTCCGCGCCAGCCGCCGGGCGTGTTGCGTGGCCGGAGTCGGAGCGCCAGCGGAGCGACGGACGCGCGCCCAGGCGGCGGCGCGTGCGGCCCGTTGCGGGCCGCCTTGATAGACGTACAGAAAGTCCTCCCACACAAGCCGGCAGTCAGCCCGGCCTCGCACGACAACGGGGTCCGCGTCGCATAGGCCACCCCACCGTTTCGTCGCCGCCCTGCAAAGATGACGGCATGGACCGCTTCGAGGGCCGGTGCTGGCTGGACTGGTGGGCGGACTCATCCACCGTCCTCGGCAGCGTCGAGGTGGCCATCGTGATTGCCGCCGCCACCGGCGACTGGGAGGCCGACGGTCGCCTGGTCAGCGCGAGCAACGAGGACCGCGAGGCGTTTGCGTTCCTCTGCGAACTCGATCCGGTCTTCACGCTGCGATTCGAAGACGGAAGCGTTCTCGCCGTCACCGTGCTTCCCACGGATGGGCATCGCCGCTTCAGCCTCACTGAGTACACCGGTCCCGTTCAGCGAGCGGTCGTCAACCGCATCGCTCTATAGGCAGCACCGAATCTGATTGGCTCGACGTTAGTTTCGCGTTACGTTGACGTGTCGGCACCCAGTGCTACTCTGACGCTCGTCGAGCACGCCAGCGCGGCTTTCCCGCCGGATCGCTGCACTCGACGTCGGAGATGCCGAGCGGCCTTCCTTGCGGGCCACGTCCCGCCGGCTCTCGACCACTCCGGCCACCATGCCGGCCTGAATCCACTAAGCGGCCCAGTACGGCCTTCCCCGCCGTCCACGATGGCCCGGATTCGTTCGTCTCCACGGGTGGGGCAGCCTGCGGCAACCATCCGCGCCACCTACCGCCCCGAAGAAGACGACGAACCGGCAGACACGATCACCCTCGGAACCCTCACCTACCTCGGCTCCGGCTGGCTCACCGAAGGCGACGCGCTCCTGGCCAACACCGCCGCCAGACAACGACGTGAAAGCCCCTTCCCTCGCTCGCGTGGCGGACGCACCGCCCGCCGGCCCGATTGTGTTCCTGTCATCAGCCCTGCTCTGCGCCCAATGCACCGAACCCATGAACCCTGCAGCGGGACCCCGTCGGCGTGCTGGGCTACCAATCCGTCCCCGGCTGCGGAGCCGGCCACTACCCGCCAGACCGCTGGTTCACCGTGTCGGCCGTGCCGTGCTGGCCAACGCGCCGCACCTCATCACCCACCCAACCGGGGTGGAGGCCCCCGAACTTGCCGCCCGCCACGCCAACCGGCCGATGCGCGCCCCCGGCCCGACCAGATAGAGTCTGACGTCAACTGCAGGGTTGAACCTGGGTAAGGAACTGAGTTGCCGACGTGGCTAGAAGAAATTCCAACAACGGGTTCGGTGAGCCTGCCCCCTGATCCGCACGCACTTGACGGCCTTGGCCGAAATCATCGCATCGAGACGGCTCTTGCAGACCTTGTCGACAACGCTGTCGACGCTGCCTCGAGCGAGGTGATTATCAGATTCGTGCAGCGCCGTGGGCGCTTGAGCTCCTTATACGTTGCCGATAATGGACGTGGCATCTCCTCCGAGCTAATTGACTCCGCCATGACCGTCGGTGGGCGGCGTAACTACCAGAACGGAAGCCTTGGCAAGTTCGGCGTTGGCATGAAAGGCGCATCATTTAGCCAGGCTCGCGGCCTGACTGTTCTGAGTCGCCACGCCAACGGCGAGCTCAACGGTCGCCGATGGTCTCTAGGTGACATCTCAAACTTCCGATGCCATGTCGTGCCAACCGACTTCGTCGACTCCGAGCTCGCTCAAGAATGGGGTTTCCGAGCAGCCGGCGCAGGCGGCAGCACGGTCATCCGCTGGGACGACATCACTGGATTCACGGTGACGGACGACCCTGACCGCGTGCAAAAGTTCCTCAGCGCGAGCATCTCCAGAATCCTTGACCACCTTGGGTTGGTGTTTCATCGTTTCCTGACCCGAGGATCCTTGCGGATAGCCATCGATGTCGCTGACGCCGATCGCGCAATTATTGGCGCGCCTTTCGAAGTCGAGCCGATCGATCCGTTCGCCTACCACCACACTGGTCACCCGGGTTACCCCAAGACGCTCGTGGCAGAGCACGACGGCCACAGCGTGGCGTTCAACTGCCACATCTGGCCCGGCCGCTCAAAGTCCCCGAACTTCCGCCTACACGGCGGCGTCGTTGAACGACAGGGTCTGTACTTCTACCGAGCTGATCGGCTGTTGCAGGCTGGCGGCTGGGATGGCCTGACCGCTGCCGACGCCCGGCTACAGCTCGCCCGCGTCGCCATCGACATCACCGATGACGTGACCGGTCTGTTCTCGATGAACCCCGAGAAGTCACGAGTGACGGTTGGGCCGGACTTCGCCCACCTCGCCGAAGCCGCTCGCGATGACGACGGCACCCGCATGGCCTCCTACCTTCGGGAGGCCGAAGCCACCTACAAACAATCACGGGAACGCCGCCGAGACCGGCGGCGGATGCTTCCCCCCGGCAAGGGATTCGACCCCCTCCTTCGAAGGGCAATCAGCGACGAGGTCCCGTTCGTGCCCGGCGAGGACCCCATCGACATCAGATGGCGCCGCTTTCAGAGCCTCGACCTGTTTGCCGTGGATCGCGAGAACCGCACCTTATGGCTCAACGACCACTACCGCCCTGCCGCCACGGGCAGCGGACGCGGCGGCCTCAACGATGCGCCCTTGATGAAGGCTCTGCTGTACCTCCTTCTCGAGGACACGTTCGAGGGCGAGTACCTCGGCGCGAAGGACAAGGACAACATCGCCATGTGGCAGGAGATTCTTACGAGCGCCGCCCGATCCCAGCACGCCCGCGGCGCAACCTGATGATCCCCGCTAGGCAGCACCTGAGCATCGCTGGCTTCCGTGAATACCTCGCCGCTGGCGTTCCCATGGCGCATCCGATGGGCAAGAAGCCTCCCCTGACCCTCACGATCGATCCAGAACATCGCGCCATCACCCTGCAGGGGCCGCTCGCGGATCGCGAAAGCGTTCCGCGATTGCGCCTGGAGCACCTCAGCGTGCAGCTATCGCCTCGCGATCCTGGCCAACTGCAGGTCGTGATCACAGATGCGGCGCTCTTCGTCGACGCCTATCCCATCCTCTGCGCGATAGCAGATCGCGCCCAACTGGACGGTAAAGGATTCGGAGCCGCCGTCACAGAGACGCTTCGACTGCTCACGCGGTTAATGGGACACAGCCGATCCATCTCCCGGGAGCATGAGCTGGGCCTCTGCGGCGAGCTGCTGACCTTGATTGGCGCCTGCCGACGGCTCGGCCCGCAGGCCGCTGTCTCCTCTTGGCGCGGGCCGCACGGCGAAGAGCACGACTTCGCCATCGCGGACGTCGACGTCGAGGTCAAAACCACCGCCTCGGAAAGCCGCTCGCACTGGATAGGTTCGCTGACCCAATTGCAAGCGACGCCGCCGACGCCGTTGTGGCTCGTCTCCCATCAGCTCACCGAAGCCGGCCCGGGACAGGGCTGGAGGTTGAGCGAGCTCGTAGCCGCCGCCCGAGACGCGGCCGCCGGCTCGACCGCCGGCATCGAGCTCGATGCCAAGCTCGCTATGGCAGGCTGGGCCGAGCCGTTCGATGAGCTGTGCGTTACGCGTTGGCGGCGGCG
The DNA here is from genome assembly GCF_002140155.1 of Micromonospora sp. NBS 11-29. Taxonomy (GTDB): domain Bacteria; phylum Actinomycetota; class Actinomycetes; order Mycobacteriales; family Micromonosporaceae; genus Micromonospora. The sequence goes on along the minus strand of NZ_NAPR01000007.1, from coordinate 5,861 downwards.
AAACCGGACGCGCGCCTTTCTCGTCAACGACGGCTTTCCGAGGCTCACCGCGCGCCAGCTGGCCATCACGGGATATGACTACAGCCACGTCACCGACGTCAGGTACCGCATCGACTTGTCTCACCAAGAGGCGGGTGCGCCCATCCCGGAGCCGCTCGCCGACGTCATCGCCACCGAGGTGAACCCATGACCGAACTCTTCACGACCAGCTACCGCGAAGCGCTTAAGGCCATGGATATACGCGGACCCCGGCGTCTGCACGCGCTAGCGGCGGCGCTGACCGAGGACCAGTCGATCAACGCCGACGACGACAGCCTCTGCGCCCACCTCGCGGCCACCGACCCCAACGACAGCCTCCGCAAAGACCTCGCCGTGCGTCTCGCCACCTGGGACGCCGCCGAAGACAGCGCCTGGGCTGATGGCACGCACCACCGCACGCCGCAACGGCGGGAGCGTGTTGTCTCGCTGCTCGGCCTTGGCGACAAAGCAGCTGCGCTGCTGCTCGACTTGGTCCCCATCGCAGCTGCTGGAGCCACGGTCATTGATGGCGATTGGGCTCCGTGGTACACCGAGAGCCTCCGCCGCGACCGTGACTTTTACTGGGGCCACTACCGCAGCCACCTGCTCCACGCCCGCGGCTTCGACCCCGCCGCGGTGGCCGCGCTCGACGCCTCCTCCACCAAAGTGCTGGAGCGCCTCGCGGATCCCACCGCTGCCAAACGCCACCAAGCCAAGGGCCTTGTTGTCGGCTACGTCCAAAGCGGCAAGACAGCGAACTTTACCGGGGTCATCGCCAAGGCCATCGACGCCGGCTACCGGCTGATCATCGTGCTCAGCGGCAGCGCGAACCTACTGCGGACCCAGACGCAGCGGCGACTCGACATGGAGCTCGTTGGCCGCGAGAACCTGCTTAGGGGCATCAGCGAGCACGACACCGAAGCGTTCGATTACCACGCTGATCGAGACTGGCAGGAAGACAAGTTCGTTCGACACGGCGTGCTGCCTCGCGACGTCGGCCAACCCGACGTCGTCCGCCTCACCACGCGAGACTTCGACTACCGAAGCCTGCAGCAGGGCATCAGCGCCCTGGACTTCGAGCGGCCAGATCGGTTTCGTCCGCTGTATGACGACGTCAATCTGAGGGGCAGCCATGCACGCCTGGTCGTCGTGAAGAAGAACAACCTCGTGCTGACCAAGCTAGTCAAGGATCTACGTAAGATCACTACACGGCTCGCCGACATCCCGGCTCTGATCATTGATGATGAGTCCGATCAAGCCTCCCCGAACACCAGCAACCCGAAGAAGTGGGAGAAAGACCAGAAGGAGCGGACCAGCATCAACCAGCGCATCAGCGAGCTGCTGACGCTGCTGCCGCGCGCTCAATACGTCGGCTACACCGCGACGCCGTTCGCCAACGTCTTCGTTGACCCCAGCGACACCGAGGACATCTTTCCAAGCAACTTCATCATCTCCCTCGATCCCCCGCCGGGCTATATGGGGGCAGCTGACTTTCACGACCTCGACACTCACCTCGACGACGCCGAACGCGACTTCGCGAACTCGAAGGAAAAGGCGCACGTCCGTCCGCTCCCGGACGACCCGGACGACGAATCGCATCTTCGGCAAGCCCTCGATGCCTTCGTACTGACAGGAGCGCTGAAGCTCTATCGGCAGGACCGAGGAGAGGGATCCTTCCGACACCACACCATGCTGGTGCACCACGCGATGCACCGCACGGTCCACGGCGACAAAGCCACGGAGGTGCGCAAGCTGTGGGACACCGGCGGCTACTTCGCGCCCGCCAGCGCGGACCGGCTACGCAAGCTCTACGACGACGACATCCGCCAGGTCAGCCACGCGCTCGCGCAGGGAGACAGCTTCCCCGATACCTACGAAGAGCTGACGCCCTACGTCGCGAAGGCAGTCCGCAACATCAGCCAGGGCGGTGACCCAGTCATCGTCGTCAACAGCGACAAGAGCCTCGAGAACAAACAGCTGGACTTCGACCAGCACCATGTGTGGAAGATTCTCGTTGGCGGCAACAGCCTAGCTCGCGGCTTCACCGTTGAGGGCCTCACCATCTCCTACTATCGACGACTGACGAAACAACAAGACACCCTCATGCAGATGGGTCGCTGGTTCGGCTTCCGGCCGCACTACCGCGATCTCATCCGCCTCTACATCAGCCCGTCCCTGCACACCGCCTTCGAAGCGAGCTGCCGCGACGAGGATCACTTCCGGACCGAGCTCCGCCGCTACGGCACCCCCGTGGACGGCAAGTCCCAGCTCACACCCGCGCAGGTGCCGCCTCTCGTCGCCCAACACCTCGACTGGCTCAAACCAACCGCGGCGAACAAAATGTACAACGCCGCCCTCGCCGAACGTCGATCACCAGGCATTGCCGTCGAGCCGCGACGGTGGCCGTCCGATCCCAAGCTCATCGAGTCCAACACCAGAGCGTTCCAGCCACTTCTCGACGCCGCGAAGACTCACGCCCACCTCTACGGGCAACTGCCTTGCGCCGCGAAGCCTGATCACAGCGAGTCGGAAGGAGCACCTGACAGCTGGGACTACCACGCCTGGATCGGCAGGGTCAGCCATCCCGTCCTGCTTAGCGTCTTGCAATCGCTTCGCCTAGCGACAGACGACGCGTTGACGCCCGACCTGCGGTGGCTAAGTTCGCTCACCGACGAGCAAGTCAGCGGCTGGGTCATCATCCTTCCGCAGCACAAAGGCTCAACAGCTGTCCGACGGATCCTGGGACACGACCAGCTCAGCGTCCATACTAGGACCAGACAGAAGCGTGACTACTACGGGGGCATCAGCAAGCTCGAACACCGCGGCCCCGGAGAAATTATTAAACGCGCGCCGCTAACGCCCGACACGTCTCTCAACAACACGGAGATCGGCGAGGAGCAAGCGAGGCGGCACGTCGAACCCCGATCGGGATCAATTTTAATTTACCCGGTCGTTAATCGAGCCAAGGAAGGCCAACAGTCCCTCAGTGGCGCAGTAAACGACGAGCTACGCCCGGATGAGGTGACTTTGGCTTTTCGCTTAGTCGCGCCCGAATCCGCCGTTGGGCGCGACAAGCGCCTTATTTTGTTCGAAGCTATAGTTACCTCGCGCCAGAACGCGGCAATCGTCGATAAATAAGAGTAAGAAAGAGTTGTAAATGCTGTCGTGCAACGCCGGGCCTTCGATAGCGGCCGCAAAACACGACGCCTGCATCTCAAGCGACGGGGGATGTCATTGGTCGCATAGGCAGATCTAAGGCGGTCGCAATCAAGGGCGGCAGGCTGCGCGCGAAGATGCATGGGCCCGGCTCACCCCGTTACACTGGAAGCACTAATTCGTTACATTGAGTAGTTGCTCGAACGGGGCGGGCAGGCAATGCAGGCTACCGGCGATCGGGTTGGTCACAGGCCGGCGTCGCCACTCGTCAGCTTGTCAGAGCAGCTATAGACTGCGGCGAAGATGACGGGCAGTAGAGGACGCGTGGAAACCAAGTCCATCAACGCGGCAGAATTTTTTGCCGGCATCGGGCTCGTGCGGACGGCCCTAGAGCCGCTTGGGGTAAACGTTGTCTGGGCTAACGACATCAAGCAGGCAAAATTCGAGGCATACCATGCCAATTACCCTGATGCCAAAGACCACTTCAAGGTTAATGTTCTGGCAGTTCGCCCGAGTAATCGGAGCTCGGCGGCGCCCTGGGCCCGAATCGTCTCCTCAACCTTCTAAGCGCGCAGCGCGACCGAGTCCTCGTCGGCCGGCCCTGGCACGCCTTGCGCACCCCGCAATGATCTTGGTTGGCTGAACGGCTCGATCACCCCGCTGCACTTGACCACAGCGAGGACCGCCTCCTCGACCGTGGTGAACCGCGTGCCGCACTCCGGGCAGGACCGCCGCCAGGGGATGAGCTGACCGTCGTCAGCCTCCCACGAGTCGACCACCCGGGAGCCAGCACTACGGCAGTACGGCAGGGCGAATCAGCATCCGGCGTACAGGTCGACTCGTCCGTCGCCCACCAGCTCAGAGCCGTGATCAAGGTTCTGAGCTGGCTCTTTATCTGGTGACGTTGGTTGACCTTGGTCATCGTTGGTTGGCGTTTGACGGCCTGGAGACGGCCTGAGTGCTGGCTCAGCGGACCTCGGATACGCCCTCGCCCTGCCTTCGCCTTGAGGGCCTTTCGGTGGCGTGTGGGCTTTGCCGCTGTGCCGCCGGCTGTCGTGGAGGTCGGGCACGTCCTGGCGGTGGGGCTGGTGACGCACTTNGACTGGCGCGGCAGGCGGAGGCCCCGTCCATCCGACCAGATCGAGCCGCCGGCTTCCGTCACGGCCTCGCCGAGGCTGGTTCCTCTTCCCGTGGGGCGGTGTCCCGGCGGCTGTCGGTGGCTCACCGCCCCGGCGCCGTAGGCGGCCGGGGCGGCTTGCCGCCGGCCAGGCTTGCCGCCCCGCACCGCGCGAAGCGCGGTGCCTTGATCCAGAACAGAAGAAATCGGCAGTACCTGTCGGATCACACTTGTCCCGTCACGGGACATGCTTTGACAGTCGCGTGAGTTCCCCCCGCTTTGATGGAGCGGTGGTTACCTGCTGCCGGCTGGCCAGGGGCGGCGGTAGTTGGCTCGGCTGGCTGCGTCTGGCGGGTGTGCCAGGCGGTCTCGTACTCGTTG
>NZ_NAPR01000007.1:430-1177 GCF_002140155.1 Micromonospora sp. NBS 11-29 | reverse complement strand
GCCAGCTCGTGCGGTAGACGAGTTCGATCTTCAGCGTCGACCAGAAATTCTCCATCAGGGCGTTGTCGTAGCTGTCGCCGACGGAGCCCATCGAGGGCAGGATCCCGTTGTCCTGCAAGCGTTCGGCAAAGCGGAACGACGTGTAGTTCGACCCGCGGTCCGAGTGGTGGATCAACTGGCCGTCGCGGACATCGCGCGACCAGATGCCGTATTCGAGGGCGGCGAGGATCAGGTCGGTGTCGCAGCGGTCAGACGTCTGCCACCCCACGATCCGGCGGGAGAACACATCCCGGACCGCAGCGAGCCAGAACACGCCCTCGCCGCAGGGGATGCGGGTGNCCCAGAGCCGGTTCGGCCCGGCCGCGGTGAACTGCCGGTTGACCAGATCCGGCGCCGGCGTGTGCCGTGGATCCTGCTTCGTGGAGCCGCCGCGCCAGCCACGCCGCAGGAACGCCCCCTGCCAGCCCTGCTGCGTCATCAACCGCTCGACGCGTTTGCGGCCCACCCGGATGCCGTCACGGCGTAGCTGCCGGTGGACCCGGTCCGCGCCGTAGGTGCGTCCGGAGGTCTCCCAGATCTCGTAGATGTTGGAGATCAACCCCAGGTCGACCACGTCCCGGTCGCAGGGCTGCTCGACCTGCTTGACCCACCCGTAGTAGGTCGAAGCGCCGATGTTCAGGACCCTTAGCAGGAGCGCGACCGCGAACTGATCACGATGTTCATGGATGAACCTCATGACCGTCGCCG
>NZ_NAPR01000007.1:0-338 GCF_002140155.1 Micromonospora sp. NBS 11-29 | reverse complement strand
GCACAGCGCGCTGACGTAGCTCATCGGGGTACTTCTTCGGTGCTGCCACGGACGACTTCCTCCCCCACGGCCATCAGACCATGGTCAAGAAGCTCCATGAAAACGGAGGTGGCTCAGGTGGGACGCTTCCGTCAAGCATGTGGTGGGACTAGACACTGTCGGATCACGCTGTCGGATCGGATCACCCAGGCGGACTAGATACTGGCGGAACTAAGGAAGATCGAGAGGACATGGCGGCCAACGAGGAGCGGGCGATCCGCCGGGCACCTCGACGTGGAGGGCGGCTAGTGCCTCGTCTTTGAACGTTGATCGTGTAATCCGCTGATTCTGAGGATGGA
>NZ_NAPR01000006.1:546571-546636 GCF_002140155.1 Micromonospora sp. NBS 11-29 | reverse complement strand
GCCCGTCGTCGGGTTGGGGCACGGTCGAGCAGATCACCGACCCCGAGTACTCGACGCTTGCGTTT
>NZ_NAPR01000006.1:530942-546551 GCF_002140155.1 Micromonospora sp. NBS 11-29 | reverse complement strand
CACCGACCTCGTCACCCAACACTGGAACAGCTGACCCCCCACACACCGAAGGCCGGCACCCCGAGAAGGGGGTGCCGGCCTTCGGTCAGCCTGTTAAGAAGGGGCCCCTCCTATACCGGAGGCGTTAACAAGGTCCCCTTCCTTACTCGCTGGCGGGGTGGGGGGCGATCTGACCCTGGCGGTGGCGGGCGGTGCAGAGTTCCGCCAGCTTCGCGTACGCGGGTGCGCCGATCAGGGCGGTCAGCTCCGGACCGTAGGAGATGTACATCGGCTCGGCGCCGACGTGCGCGTCGGTGGAGGAGGTGCACCACCAGTCCAGGTCGTGGCCGCCGGCGCCCCAGCCGCGCCGGTCGAACTCGGCCAGCGTGGAGATCAGCACCTTGGTGTCGTCCGGCCGCTTGTGCCAGTCCTGGTCCCGCCGGATCGGCAGTTGCCAGCACACGTCGGGCTTGTACTCCAGCGGGTGCACGCCGTCGCGCAGCGCCTGGGCGTGCAGGGCACAGCCACCGCCGCCGGCGAAGTCGGCGTCGTTCAGGAACACGCACGGCGCGTCGACGTCCCGGGTGGCGGTGCGCCGGGCCGGGGTCTTGCCGTCGACCGTGTCGCTCTCGGTCCAGTTCTTGAAGCCACGGCGGAAGTGCTGCCAGGTCTCCGGCGTGAGCCGCTTGACCGCCGCGCGTACCCGCTTCTCGTCGTCGGAGTCGGTGAAGAACGCGCCGTGCGAGCAGCAACCGTCGGCGGCCCGGCCGGCGACGATGCCGTGGCAGCCCCGGCCGAAGATGCACGTCCAGCGGGAGAGCAGCCAGGTCAGGTCGGCGCGGACGATGTGCTTCGGGTCGGCCGGGTCGACGAACTCGATCCACTCCCGCGGAAAATCCAGCCCGACCTCGCGGCTGCGCGGGTCGTCCGGGTCGTCCACCAGCACGCGAAGCTCGATCTGCCCTGTCACCCGGACCAGCGTACGCGCGGTCTCCCCGCCCGGCCGGCGAGCCGACGAAACGTGTTGGCCCTAGGGTGCTTCCCATGCGACTGGGTGTCCTCGACGTCGGTTCCAACACGGTGCACCTCCTGGTGGTCGACGCCCACCACGGCGCGCACCCCTGGGCGGCGCACTCGGAGAAGGTGGTGCTGCGGCTGGCCGAGCAGATCGGCCCGGACGGCGCGTTGACCGACGCGGGCGCCGACGGGCTGGTCAAGGCGGTCGGCACGGCCCGGGCGGCGGCCGACGGGCTGGGCGCCGACGACCTGCTGGCGTTCGCCACCAGCGCGGTCCGCGACGCCACCAACGCCGGCGAGGTGCTGGCCCGGGTGCGCGACGAGACCGGCGTACGCCTGGAGGTGCTCTCCGGCGCGGACGAGGCGCGGATGACGTTCCTCGCGGTGCGGCGGTGGTTCGGCTGGTCCGCCGGCCGGCTGTTGGCGATGGACATCGGCGGCGGCTCGCTGGAGCTGGCCGCCGGCATCGACGAGCACCCGGACGTCGCGGTATCGCTACCGCTCGGCGCGGGCCGGCTGAGCCGGGAGCGGCTGGCGGTCGACCCGGCCGGCCCGCTGCCGCCGCCGACCGAGGCCGTGGAGGACCTTCGGGAGTACGTGGACGCGCAGCTCGACCCGGTGGTGAAGCAGTTGACCGAGGTGGGCTGGGAACGTCCGGTGGCGACCTCGAAGACGTTCCGCACGTTGGCCCGGCTGGCCGGTGCCGCGCCGTCCGGTGCCGGTCTCTGGGCCCGGCGCAGCCTCACCCGGACCGGGTTGCGGCAGGTGCTCGGCTTCGTCCGGCACATCCCTCCGGCCCACCTGCCGGAGCTGGAGGGGGTCAGTGCGCAGCGCGCCCACCAGCTCCTCGCGGGCGCGGTGGTGGCCGAGGCGGTGATGCGCCGGCTCGACGTGGACACCCTCGACATCTGCCCGTGGGCGCTGCGCGAGGGGGTCATCCTGCGGCGGCTGGATCAGCTCGCGCCGATGTGAAGTCTGCCGGCCGCTTCGCGCGCTTTGCGGTTGCTCGTCCCGATGCTTCCTGGCGGGGGCGGCTACCCTGAGGGGCGTGACTTCCCGCGTCCCGGTGCTCCTGTCCACGTCCTCGGTCTTCCCGGAACGGACCGCGGCGGCGTTCCAGCTCGCCGCGGCGCTCGGCTACGACGGCGTCGAGGTGATGGTCTGGACCGACCCGGTGAGCCAGGACGCGGGCGCGCTGCGCGGGCTGTCGGAGCACTACGGCGTGCCGGTGCTCTCGGTGCACGCGCCCTGCCTGCTCGTCACCCAGCGGGTGTGGAGCCCCGACCCGTGGGAGCGGCTGCGCCGGGCCGCCGAGCTGGCCGAGACGCTGGAGGCGCCGACCGTGGTGGTGCACCCGCCGTTTACCTGGCAGCGTGACTACGCGCGCACCTTCACCGACGGCCTCGACGCCATCGCCGGCCGGTTCGGCGGGCTCCGGTTCGCGGTGGAGAACATGTTCCCGGTCCGCATGGCCGGCCGCCAGTTCGTGCCGTACGTGCCGGGCTGGGACCCGACCGACACCGGCTACGCCGCGTACACGCTGGACCTGTCGCACTGCGCCGCCTCGCACACCGACGCCCTGGCGATGGCCGACCGGATGGGCGCCGGGCTGGCGCACGTGCACCTGGGCGACGGCACCGGCGAGGGGCGCGACGAGCACCTGGTGCCCGGCCGGGGCGGCCAGCCGTGCGCGGAACTCCTCCGGTCGCTGGCCGGGCGCGGCTTCACCGGCTCGGTGGCGGTCGAGGTGACCACCCGGGGCGCGAAGAGCCGCGCGGTCCGCGAGGCGGACCTGCGTGCGGCGTTGGAGTTCGCCCGCACGAACCTGACCGCCCCCTCACCGGTTGACGCCTGAATCGTCCGGCGGCCGCCGGGGTCAGCTCACCGGGGCGAGCGGCTGGGCCGGCACCGTCTGCTCGCCGACCGCGGCCCGCTTGCGGGCCCGGTGCGCCGCGACGTGGGATCGGGTGGCGCAGCGCTCCGAGCAGAACCGCCGGCAGCAGTTCGACGAGGTGTCCAGGTAGACGTTGCCGCACCGCTCGTCCGCGCAGACGCCGAAGCGGGCGCTGCCGTACTCGCAGAGCCAGACCGACAGCCCCCAGACCGCGCCGGCCAGGTATTCCGCGGAGACCGAGGCGCCCCGGCTGGTCACATGCATGTGCCAGTCCGAGGAGTCGTGGCCGGAGATGCGGGGCTGCACCGGGAACGCCTCGAACAGCGCGTTCAGCTCGGCCACCGCCTCGCCGTCGCGGCCCGAGGTGCCGTACTCGAAGACGTCCCGGAGGCGCTTCTGCGCTCGCCGGAAGATCGCCAGGTCCCGCTCCGCGACCTCGTCGCGCATCCAGGCGTTCTCGTCCGGAAAGATGGCCCGCAGGCCGTCCAGGTCGTCCAGCCGGGCGTTGACGAGCTCGACCCCGGTCCGGGCGTACGCGTCGAAGTTCACGCCACCAACGGTAGACGACTCAGGTGGGGCGCGGCGCGTCGATGTAGTGGGGCAGGAACCGGGCGTAACCGTCCGTGATGAGGCTCTTGCTTTCCCGGACCCCCAGACCGGCCGCCCCGCCGTCCACGATCCAACTGCCCAGCACCGTCCGGTTGCCCGCGAACTCGGGCAACGCGCGGAACTCCTGGAAGCAGAAGCCCTCGTCGCCGTAGATCCCCGGGTTGGTGATCTCGGTGTCGCCGGTCACGATGCGTACCGATCCGCCCTCGCGGCCGAGCAGCGGCTTCGCCACGTACCCGGTCATGCCGCGCGGCGAGTCGAGGTAGGCGGGCAGCAGCAGCTCGTGCCCCGGGTACAGCTCCCAGAGCACGGCCAGCAGCGCCTTGTTCGACAGCAGCAGCTTCCAGGCCGGCTCGATCCAGGTGGTCGGGGTGCCCGGGTCGAGCGCCGGCCGCCCGTACGGCTCGGCGAGCATCCACTCCCACGGGTAGAGCTTGAAGCAGGTGGTGATCGGTCGGTCGTCGGCGTCGACGAACCGTCGCCCGTCCCAGCCCACCCGCTGGATCGGCATCAGCGTCGCGTCCAGCCCCGCCTGGCGGGCCGTCTCGGCCAGGTAACCGGCGGTGATCTGGTCCTCGCCCGACTCCTCCTCGTCCGACCAGAGCACATGCACCCGGGGGTCGTGCAGCCCGGCGCCGATCTTGGCCCATGTGCCGACCAGCCGCTCGTGCAGGCTGTTCCACTGGTCCGCGTCCGGGCGGGTGTGCTCCAGCCAGTACCACTGCACGATGCTCGCCTCGACCAACGCGGTCGGGGTGTCGGCGTTGTACTCCAGCATCTTCGGCGGCCATCTGCCGTCGTAGGCGAGGTCGAACCGGCCGTAGAGCGTCGGCGGGGCCTCCCGCAGCGACCGGGCGACCGCCTCGGCGGCCCACTCCGGGATGCCGAAGTCGGCGTACCGGCGGCGAGCCACGACGTGCTGGGCGGCGGCCACCGACATCCGGTGCAGCTCCTCGGTCGCCTCCTCCAGCCGGAGCACCTCGTCCAGCGTGAACGCGTACGCCGCCGTCTCGTCCCAGTACGACATGATCTCGCCGTCGGGCAGTTCGGTGTCGACGTACACCAGGCCCTGGGCCCGGATGGTGTCGTCCCAGTCGGGGCGCGGGGTGCTCGCCTCGCGGCGCACGTCAGCCGCCGCAGGAGGCGAGGTGGGTGCCGAAACCGCCGCGCTCGGGCAGCGCGGCGGCCGGGGCGTCGCCGCCGCGTGCGGCGGTGGCCGGCGCCGGGACGCGCAGCGCCACCGCGACCGTGTCGCCGCCGCCGCCGGCCGGCCCGAGGGCGCAGTCGTCATCGTCGTCGTAGCCGTTGTTGCAGCCGGTGAGCGCGAGCGCCAACGCGGTCAGCGCGCCGAGCTGCACGCTGGCCGACCGGAGCCGGCGCCGGGGGTGTCGTTCCACGTGAACGTTGTAGCCGATCGTCGCCAGTCGCGCTGATTGGCGGGGCCCCTTGTTATCGCCCGGCGACAACAAGGGGCCCCTCCTCACACGCGCGCGGCGCGGGGTCGGGGGTGGGAGTTACGCTCGGCTCATGCTCCGTTCCGTCATCCTCGCCGCCTCCCGGTCATCCCAGGTGGAGCGGCTCGTCGCGACGGCCCCGTTCACCCGGGACGTCGTCCGCCGGTTCGTCGCCGGCGCCGGCACCGACGACGCGCTGCGCGCGACCCGCGCACTCGTCGCCGACGGCCAAGCGGTCACCCTCGACTACCTGGGCGAGGACACCACCACCGGTGAGCAGGCGAACGCCACCCGGGACGAATACCTCAAACTGCTGCGCCTGCTCGGTGCCGCCGGGCTCACCCCGGCCGCCGAGGTCAGCGTGAAGCTCTCCGCGCTCGGCCAGATGTTCGACGAACAGCTCGCGTACGAGAACGTGCGGGCGATCTGCGCGGCGGCCGACGCGGTCGGCACGACGGTCACGCTGGACATGGAGGACCACACCACCACCGACTCGACGCTTGACGTCCTGACCAAGCTGCGCAAGGACCACCCGTCGACCGGCGCGGTGCTCCAGGCGTACCTGCGGCGGACCGAGTCCGACTGCCGTGAGCTGGCCAGCGCCGGGTCCCGGGTACGGCTGTGCAAGGGCGCCTACAAGGAGCCGGAGTCGGTGGCCTACCAGTCCGCCCGCGAGGTGGACAAGTCGTACGTGCGCTGCCTGAACGTGCTGATGGCGGGCGACGGCTACCCGATGCTGGCGACCCACGACCCGCGCCTGATCGCGATCGGCGAGGACCGGGCCCGCTGGTTCGACCGCGATCCGGGCCGGTTCGAGTTCCAGATGCTCTACGGCATCCGCCCGGAGGAGCAGCAACGCCTGGTCGGCGAGGGCTACACGATGCGCACCTACGTCCCCTACGGCGACCAGTGGTACGGCTACCTGATGCGGCGGCTCGCCGAGCGCCCGGCCAACCTGGCGTTCTTCGGCCGCGCGGTGGTCTCGAAGAAGTAGTGACAGTCAGCCAGGTGGCGCGGAACGGCGGCACCATCGCGTACGAGGTGCACGGCGCGGGGCCGCTGGTCGTGCTCGCGCACGGCATGGGGGAGCACCGGGCGACCTTCCGGCACCTGGCGCCCCGGCTGGTGGCGGCCGGCTACCGGATCGCCGCCGTCGACGTGCGCGGGCACGGCGACTCCAGCCCACACTGGCCCACGTACGCCCCGGCCGAGGTCGGCGGCGACCTGCTGGCCGTGGTGCGTGAGCTGGGCGGCGGACCGGCCACCCTGGTCGGCAGCTCGTCGGGCGGGGCGGGCGTGGTGTTCGCCGCCGCCGACGCGCCGGAGCTGGTCAACGGCATCGTGCAGATCAGCCCGTTCGTCGGTCGGCCGAGGAAGCCGAACCCGCTGCTGCGGGCCGCCGTGCTGCGTAGTCCGCGGCTGTTCGGGTGGTTCCACCGCACGCGCTTCCCGGGTGGGCGGCCGGCGGACGACGCCGCGTACCGCGCGGAGATGGTCGCCCGGCTGCGCGGTCGGATGGCTGCGGTGCGCGGTGTGATCGCGCCGGTCGACCCGCACTGGACCGTACGGGCGCGCGAGGTCCGGCAGCCGGTGCTGGTGCTGATGGGTACGAGGGACCCGGACTTTCCCGACCCGGGTGCCGAGGCGCGGGCCGCCCGCCGGCGGTTCGCCGTCGCCGAGGCTCGCATGATCGCCGACTCCGGCCACTACCCGCACGCCGACCAGCCCGACGCCACCGCCGCCGACCTGGTCGAGTTCCTGAGGGTGACCGCGCCTGCCCAGGGGCATGACGTCGACTGACCGGCGCCGAGCCGGAACTACCACGCTCGACGCCTCCTGACCCGGCGCCCGACCTGGGCTCCTCCGGGCGGACAGCGTCGCCAGTTCGGTGAAGTGGCGGCATCGTCCCGCCGGGAAGGCGCCACTTCGGCGAACTGGTGTCGGTCTCGCCGCTAGGCGAGCAGGTCCGGGCATCGCCAGGGCCAGCGATATGACACAGGGGCATAATAATGCCTGAGAGTCATACCGAGTGCGGGCGGCGTGCATCTCTGGCGCGTCGAGGGTCCCGGGATCTTGATGCGGACCCGTCCCTGGGGATGTTGCCTTCCAGCATTTTGTCTGAGCGGCGAGCGGAGCGATTACCGGCGGAACTCTTTCCCGGAACGCCCGATTGGTCGTACCCTTCGCCGGTGACCGACGGCGACGAGCAGTCTTCCGGCCGGGCAACCGGCGGCGACGAGCCGAGCACCGTGACCGAGGCCGACGGCGAGGAGCAGCACCCCCGCGCCGACGGTGACGAGGTGCCGCCCCGCCCGACTTCAGAGGCGAAGACCCCGACGGGCGACCCGTCAGCGCCAACCCCGACCACACCCGGGCCGAGCGTGAGCGCGCCGGCGTCGATCGTGGCTGCCTCCACGCCGAGCGCCCCCGCTCCGAACGCGACCATGCCGGCCCCCGCGCCGAGTACGACCGCATCCGCCCCTGTGCCGACCACGCCGACCGTGACCGCATCCGAGCCCGCACTCGCCGTCACGTCGAGCGGCGACGCATCCGCTCNNGTCGTCCGCCGCGACGCCGCCTGCTCCGACGTCGCCTGCCGCGATGTCGTCCGCCCCGACTCCGTCCGCCCCGACGTCGCCCGCCGCGACGCTGCCTGCCCCTACGCCGGCCGCTCCGGCGCCGGCCACCCCGACGCCGGCCGCTCCGACGCCGGCCGCTCCGGCGCCGGCCACCCCGACGCCGGTCGCTCCGGCGCCGGCCGCGTCGGAGCCGAGCGCGACGGACGTCCGGCCGAGCGTGGCGGTGCCGGAGGTGGGCCGGGCGGCAGCGCCCGTGTCGGCCGGGAACAGGCGCAACAGGCGGCGCTGGCCGCTGTGGATCGCGCTCGGCCTGGCCCTCGGCTTGGTGGCGGGCGCGGTGCCCGGCGTACTCCTGCGGGAGCTGGACCCGGACGCGGCCGGGCGGCCGGCGGCGGGCCGGGACGACCGGGCCACGGCGGCGCAGCGGCGGCTCGCCGAGCGGATGGTCGCGCAGCTCGACCGGCAGGGCGCTGCGCTGCTCGGCGGCGACCGGGCCGGGTTCCTCGCGGTGGCGGAGCCGGCCGCCCGGCCGGCGCTCACCCGGCGGTACGCGGCGCTGCGGGCGCTCCGGGTCACCGTGTGGCGACCCCGGGCCGACGGGGTGCCGGTGGCGGTCGACGGCCGGCCGGGGGAGTGGCGGCTGACGGTGGGCGTCGGCCACTGCTTCGTGGAGCCGGGTTGCGCGCCGGGCACGGTGGCGTTGGGCACCCGCTGGCGCATGGTGGGGGAGGAGCCCCGACTGATCGCGCTGGAACCGTCCGGAACGGACCCGGCGGGGGTGCGCCCCTGGGCGGTGGACGACCTGGCGGTGGCGGTCGGGAAGCGGGCGGTGGTGGCCACCACGCCGGCCCGCCGGGCCAAGCTGCCCGGTCTGCTCGCCCAGGCCGAGGCCGCCGCCCGGACCGCCGACCAGTACGCGGTCGGTGGGCCACGGACGGACCGGTACCTCATCTACTACGCCGGTAAGGCCGAGTGGCAACGCTGGTACGGCGGTGGCCGGCCGAAGTGGACCGCCGGGTACGCGGTCGGGGTCGGCGGCGGACGCCACGACGTGGTGCTCAACGCGCAGAGCCTCGCCCCGACCGGCATCGACGACCTGCTCCGGCACGAGTTGACGCACGCCGCCTCGCTGCCCGAACAGGGCTACGCGAACCGTGCGGACTGGTGGCTGGTGGAGGGGCTGGCCGAGTACGCCGGCGCCGACGGCCAGCCCGTGGACCGGTACGAGGGCCTGGCCGAGGTGCGCAAGCTGGTCCGTGGCGGGTGGTCCGGCCGGCTGGACACGACGGCCCCGGCCGACGACGCGACCGACGACCGGGTCGGCGGCGCCTACGGCGTCGGGTACCTGGCCGTGCGTCACCTGGTCGACCGCTACGGCGAGCAGCGGGTGCTGGACTTCTTCCGGTCCGTGGTGCACCAGCGTCGCGCTCCGGCGGAAGCCGCCGACGAGGCGTTCGGTGAGCCGTGGTCGGCGCTGCACGACGACTGCGTCGCCTACGTCCGGGCGGCCGTCGGCTGACCGCCGGCCCGGTGCGTGGGCAGGCGTCGACGCCGGTCGACGGGTCGTAGCATGGGCCGGGTGGCCCGCCCTCCCTCGCCGCGGCTGCCCGCGGCCCGCCGCCCCCGTCTCGTCACCGCCCTCCTCGCCGCCGTCGCGCTGACCGGCACCACCGCCGCGTCCTGCGGCGACGACGCGCCCGTGGTGACCGTCGCCCAGGTGGGCCGCGCGCCGGTCACCGAGGTGATCGACGCGCCGGCCACGGTGACCGCCCGCGCCGCCGCGACTCTCACCGCTCCCGCCGACGGCACGCTGTCCGGCCTGCGCGTCCAGCCCGGACAGCGGGTCACCCGGGGGCAGGTGCTCGCGGTGGTCGACTCGCCGACCGCGCGGGAGCGGCTGGCGCAGGCGCGGGAGGCGTTGCGTGCGGCGAAGCGGGCCGGTCGGGGCGTCGGCGCCAGCGACCTGGGCGGCAGCCGGCGCGGCACCGACCGGGCCGCGGACGAGGCGTTCGCCGCCGCCCGCGCCGCCGCCGGCAAGGTCGGCGACCCGCAACTGCGGGCCGCGTTGCTGCTCCAGGTGACGTCCGCGCAACGGCAGTACGAGTCGGCCGCCCGCGCCGCCGACCGCGCGGTCACCGCCGTGCAGCGCGGCGTGGCCGGGCTGAACAGCGCCGTCGGCGCGCTGTCGGCCGCGCAGCGCCTCCAGGCCCAGCAGGCGTACGACCTGGCGAAGGCGACGGTGGACGCGTTGACGCTGCGCGCCCCGATCGCCGGTGTGGTGCAGCCGGGCGGCACCCGGGTGGCCCCGTCGGCCGACCTCGGCGGGCTGCTCGGCGCGGCCGGGGCCGGTCTCGACCCGGCGGCGCTGGGCGCGGCCGGGTCGGGTGGCCCGCCGGCCGGGGTGGACGACGCCGTGCCGGCCGGCGGCCGGGTCACCGCGGGCACGCCCGTGTTCACCGTGGTGGACGTCGGCCGGCTCGGTCTGTTCGCCGAGGTGGACGAGACCGACGTGCTGCTGGTCCGGGCCGGGGTGCCCGCCTCGGTCGAGTTGGACGCGGTGACCGGTGCGACGTACGACGCGACGGTGCGCTCGGTCGACGTGCTGCCCACCAGCTCGGCCCGGGGCGGGGTCACCTACCGGGTCCGGCTCGACCTGGGCGCCGGCCGGCTCGGCGCGACGGAGACCGCCCCGGCGCCCCGCCCCGGCATGAACGCGGTGGTCCGCCTGCGGGTGCGGGAGGCCGCCGACGCGGTGGCCGTACCGGCCTCGGCGGTGTTCTCCGCGGACGGGCGGGACGCGGTCTGGGTGCTGCGGGACGGCCGGGCGGGCCGGGTGCCGGTGACGGTGGGGGTGCAGGGCCAGGATCTGGTGCAGATCGTCGACGGGGTGCGGGCCGGTGACCGGGTCGTGGTGCGCGGCGCGGACCAGGTCCGCGACGGCCAGGAGCTGCCGTGACCGTCGCCGCGATCGAGGCGGTCGACGTCTCGCGCACGTACGAGTTGGAAGGGGTGTCGGTCTCCGCCTTGCGCGGTGTGTCGCTCACCGTCGACCAGGGCGAGTACGTGGCGGTGATCGGCCCTTCCGGCTCGGGCAAGTCCACGCTGATGCACCTGCTCGGCGGGCTGGACCGGCCCAGCGGCGGCCGGCTGGTGATCGGCGGCCGGGACGTGGCCGGGTTGACCGCGCCGGAGCTGGCGACGCTGCGCAACGAGACCATCGGCTTCGTCTTCCAGGCGTTCCATCTGCTGGCCCGGACGTCTGCGGTGGACAATGTCGCGTTGCCGCTGGTCTACCGGGGTGTCGGGGCGCGGCAGCGGCGTGAGCGGGCGGCGGCGATGCTGGGCCGGGTCGGGTTGGGGCACCGGCTGCACCACCGCCCCAACCAGCTTTCCGGCGGCGAGCAGCAGCGGGTGGCGATCGCCCGGGCGCTGGTCACCGAGCCGGCGGTGCTGCTCGCCGACGAGCCCACCGGCAACCTGGACACGGCCACCGGCGAGGCGGTGCTGGAGCTGCTGGAGCGGTTGAACGCGGAATCCGGGGTGGCCCTGGTGATGGTGACGCACGACCAGGAGGTGGCGGCCCGGGCACGTCGTCGGATCTCCGTCCGGGACGGCCTGATCCAGTCGGACACCCGTCATGATCGACCGCCGTCGGGCGGTCCCGGCGGACCTGCGACACTGGAGCACGCTCCCAGCGCGGAGCCCCGGTCCGCGTCCGGAAGCGGTCCGGGGCGCCCGCCCGGTGGCCCCGGTGGCGCCGCCGGGGCCACCGGGCGCCTTCCGCGTGCCGGCGGGGCTGCCCGATGAGGGTGGCCGAGGCCTGGCGGGTGGCGTTGGACGCGTTGCGGGCCAACCGGCTGCGCAGCCTGCTGACCATGCTCGGCGTGATCATCGGGGTCGCCTCGGTGGTGATCCTGGTGGCCATCGGCACCGGCACCAAGCAGCAGGTGGAGCAGCAGGTCGAGGGGCTCGGCTCGAACCTGCTCCTGGTGGTCCCCGGCCGGCTCGACGTGGGTACCGCCCCGGTGGTGTCACCGCTGGACCTCACCGACGCCGACGCCGTCTCCCGGGTGGTCGGCGACCCGGGCCGGGTGGCCGTGACGGTGGCCTCCGGCGCGACCGCGCGGGCCGGCAACCGGTCCGACTTCACCACCGTGCAGGGCGTGCTGGAGACCACCCCGTCGGTGTTCACCCGGTCGCTGGGCCGGGGTCGTTACCTGACCGGCGCCGACGTCGACACCGGACGTCGGGTGGCGGTGCTCGGCGCCTCGGTGGCCCGGTCGCTCTTTCCCGACCGTGATCCGCTCGGCCAGCAGGTGGCGTTGGCCGGCGTGCGGTTCCGGGTGATCGGCGTGTTCGCTCCGCTCGGGCAGAGCCTCGGGGTGGACCGGGACGACGAGGTGCACGTCCCGGTGACCGCGGCGCAGCGGTTGTGGGGCACCCGGCGGATCGACGGCATCGCGGTCAAGGCGCCCGACCGGGAGCGGATCGACCAGCTCGGCGAGCGGATCGTGGCGGAGCTGTCCCGCCGGCATCCGGACACCGAGTTCAGCGCCGTGACCCAGCAGCAGATCCTCGGGGTGCTCGGCGACATCCTGGGCGTGCTCACCGGCGTGCTGGCCGCCATCGCCGGCATCTCGCTGCTGGTCGGCGGCGTCGGCGTCTCCAACATCATGCTGGTCTCGGTCCGGGAGCGGACCCGTGAGATCGGCCTGCGCAAGGCGGTCGGCGCCCGGCCCCGGGACATCGGCGTGCAGTTCCTGCTGGAGGCGGTGCTGCTCACCTCGATCGGCGGGCTCACCGGGATGGCCCTGGGCGTCGGCACCGCGCTGCTGGTCGACGCGTTCTCGCCGATCCCGGCCGCGATCACCTGGTGGTCGTTGGCGCTGGCGTTCGGCGTCTCCGCCGCGGTGGGCATCGTCTTCGGGGTGGTGCCGGCGCAGCGGGCCGGCCGGCTCGACCCGGTGGTGGCGTTGCGCGCCGAGTAGGAGGATCCGGACGGGCAACTCGTCCGGGCGACAAAAGCCCTGGCCGACGCCCGTCCTGCCATGATCAAAGGGCGGAAGGGATCGCGCAGGTCACAGCCGTCCCGCTACCGTACTCATTACACGCGCGTCGCTCGTCGAGGCGGGAGCACCTGTCCGGTGGCACGCGCCGGGCACGGGAATGGGTCGGTGAGCCATGGCCGGGTCGCAGTCCGACGCACGGCTGTCGGATGTCAGGTTCCTGACCGTCGCCGAGGTGGCGACGGTCATGCGGGTCTCCAAGATGACGGTCTACCGTCTCGTGCACAGCGGTGAGCTGACCGCGGTGCGGGTCGGCCGCTCGTTCCGGGTGCCCGAGCACGCCGTGCACGACTATCTCCGGGGTGCCTTCCAGGAGTCCGCCTGACCCTCGACGGCGGGTCTGTCGAGTGCGACGAAAAGGGGCATCGACGGGGGCGCGTTGGTCCTGCTGACGTACTCCCGCTACCCTGGACCACGACCGAGACCGCACCCTGGTGTGCCCTGCCCACCACGCTGGTCCGGTCCGTTGTCCGCAAGCGGGCACGGCGCCACCGGCGGTGGCGTCTCCCGGTCCGCCCCGCACGTTGCATCGAAAGGCTTTCGTATGGGCTCGGTGGTCAAGAAGCGCCGCAAGCGCATGGCTAAGAAGAAGCACCGCAAGCTGCTGCGCAAGACCCGCGTCCAGCGTCGCCGTCTCGGCAAGTGACCGGGGCCGGGCGCTGACCCGGCACCGGCACCACTTGCCAACTGTCGACCCTCGGAGGCTCAGGTGATCAGGCCGCGGACGTCCCGGCTCGATCCTGCCTGCCGCGCAAGGCGCACGACATGACCCTCGGTGGCACCTCCGGTGCCCCGGGGGTCGTCGTCGTCACCGGCGTCGGTCGCTACCTCGGCGCGAACGTCGCCGCCCGGCTCGCCGCCGACCCGCGCATCGAACGCGTCATCGGGGTCGACCCGGCCCCAACCAACCCGGAGCTGGCCGACCTGCTGACCGACGTCGAGCGGGTCCGCCTCGGCCTCGACTCGCTCGGCGGCCTCCTGGTCGACCTCGACGTCGACGCCGTGGTGCACCTGGCGCTGGTGACCGCCCCCGACGGTCAGCACGGCGGCCGGGCGGCGATGAAGGAACAGAACGTCATCGGCACCATGCAGTTGCTCGCCGCGTGCCAGCGTGCGCCCCGGCTGCGCAAGCTGGTGGTGCGGTCGTCGACCGCCGCGTACGGGGTGTCGTTCCGGGACCCGGCCGTCTTCACCGAGGAGACCGAGCCGCGCGAGGTCCCGCGCGGCGGTTTCGGCCGCGACATCCTCGACATCGAGGGGTACGTCCGCGGATTCCGCCGCCGCCGGCCCGACGTCACNCCCGTTACTTCTCCCAGCCGGTGGTGCCCACCGTCTTCGGCCGCGACCCGCGCCTCCAGTTCGTCCACTTCGACGACGCGTTGGAGGTGCTGCACCGGTCGGTGGCCGAGGAGCACCCGGGGACGTACAACGTCGCCGGGCCGGGGGTGCTGTCGCTGTCGCAGGCCATCCGCCGGGCCGGCCGGGTGACCGTGCCGGTGCTGGAGCCGGGCCTGGCCGGCGTGGCCGCGATCGCCCGCACCCTGGGCTTCGGCCGGTACGGCCTGGACCAGGTCGACCTCTTCGTGCACGGTCGGGTGGTGGACACCACCCGGCTGGAACGCGAGTTCGCCTTCACTCCCCGCTCGACCGCCGCCGCCTTCGACGACTTCATCCGTGCCCACCACGGTGGCCAGGTGGTGACCCGCGAGCAGCTCGCCGCCGCCGAGCAGCTCGTGCTGGAGAGCATCCGCCAGGTCCGCTCCACCGTGCGGGAGCGCTCGTGAGCAGCCCGGAGGAGCGGCGCGACGCGCGCTACGGCGTACCGCTGACCGTGCCGGACCCGGGCGCGGAGCCGGCGCGGCGCAACGGACACCGGCCGGTCACCACGCCGGCCGCCCGCCCACCGGCGGCGCCGACGTCCGCCGACGAGCCGGCGGCCCGGGCCACGGGCGGCCCGGCGGTGGCGGACCGGCCCGGAGACCAGTGGGACCGTCGGGTCGCCCAGGGGCTCGCGTTCCTGCGGCGTCGGCTCACCGGTGACTACGAGGTGGACGAGTTCGGCTTCGACCCCGACCTCACCGACGCGGTCTTCCACCCGCTCGTCCGGCTGCTCTACCGGGACTGGTTCCGCACCGAGGTCAGCGGCGTGGAACACGTACCGGCCGAGGGGGCGGGCCTGGTGGTGGGCAACCACTCCGGCACCGTGGCGCTGGACGCGTTGGTCCTCTCCACCGCGCTGCACGACCGGCACCCGCGGCAGCGCTACCTGCGACTGCTCGGCGCCGACCTGGTCTTCCGGATGCCGGTGGTCTCCGAGCTGGCCCGTAAGACCGGCGGCACGGTCGCCTGCAACCCGGACGCGGAGCGGCTGCTCGGCAACGGCGAGCTGGTCGGCGTCTTCCCGGAGGGCTTCAAGGGGATCGGCAAGCTCTACTCCGACCGCTACAAGCTCCAGCGGTTCGGGCGCGGCGGCTTCGTCTCCGCGGCGCTGCGCACCGGCACACCGATCGTCCCGGTGGCGATCGTGGGTGGCGAGGAGATCTATCCGATGCTCGCCGACGTCAAGCCGCTCGCCCGGCTGCTCAAGCTGCCGTACTTCCCGGTGACGCCGACCTTCCCCTGGCTCGGGCCGCTGGGCATGGTGCCGCTGCCGAGCAAGTGGCTGATCGAGTTCTGCCCGCCGATCCCGACCGCGCACCTGCGCGACTCGGCGGACGACCCGCTGGTCGTGTTCAACCTCGCCGACCAGGTGCGGGAGACCATCCAGCAGACGCTGCACAAGCTGCTCGAACGCCGGCCCGACCCGTTCGGGCCCTGAGGCCGGGTCGGGTCAGGCGCGCTGGCGGCGGCGGTGCAGGGCCATCCCGGCCCCGACCGCGCCGGCGAGCAGCCCGGCGGCGGCCGTGGAGGGCACGGCGATGCGTACGGCTCGACGCCCGGTGCGGAAGTCGCGGACGTCCCAGCCCCGCTCCCGGGCCCGGCGCAGCAACGCCGGGTCGGGGTTGACCGCG
>NZ_NAPR01000006.1:480080-530937 GCF_002140155.1 Micromonospora sp. NBS 11-29 | reverse complement strand
CGCGCAGCGGGCCAGGTCCAGCCCTTCCACGGCGGCGAGCTGGGTGACCGCCTCGGCCTTCGCCGGCCCGTGCATCAGGTCGCCGACCAACCGACCGGTGTACGTCCCGTCCACGACCTCGGCCACCGTGCCGACCGCGCCGGTGAGGCCGAGCCGGGCCGCGATCACCCGGCCGATCTCCACCGGGGCGGCGCTGACCAGCCAGACCCGCTCGCCCGCGTCGAGGTGACGCTGGGCCAGCCGACGGGTGCCGGCCCAGATGCGCGGCGCCATCAGCTCGTCGAAGATCTCCTCGGTGAGGCGCTCCACGTCGTCGACCCGCCAGCCCTGCACGAAGGCGAGCGCTGCCTGTTTGGCCTGCGACATGGTGCCGGCGTGCTCGGTGGCGAGCAACCGGAACCGGGCCTGCTGCCAGGCGAAGCGGGCCAGGTCACCGGCGGTGAAGTAGTTCCGGGCGGCCAGCCCGCGGGCGAACCAGTAGATCGACGCGCCCTGCATCATGGTGTTGTCGACGTCGAAGAAGGCGGCGGCGGTCGGGTCCGGCGCGATCGTGGTCGCGGGCGCACCGGGGGCTTCCGACCAACCGGCGGTGTGCCCGTGGGCGTCGGTGCTGACCGTCATCCTGCGGGGTTCGGTCACGGCGACCTCCCTCCCTCGACGACCGCGTGCCTCCGCCGAGCCTATCCGCCGACGGTGTGGCGGTCGGGTGTCCGCCGGGAGAAGTGTGGCCGCGCGCTCAGCGCTCGCCGGGGCAGGTGGTCGGTGCGGGCCCCAACGTGTCGCTGGCCGTGGGTGCGGGCTGTCCGCAGGCCATCGCCTCGCGCAGCGCGCCGGCACGCCGACCGGCCGCGTCCAGCAGGGCGAGTGAACGCCGGGTGCGCTCCCGCTCGGCGTGGTCGGGCCGGTCCAGCAGACCGATGACCATCCGGCGCTGGCCGGCGAGGAACGTGTCCACCGCGTCCAGCGCGGTCGGGTCGGAGCGCTGCGCGGCCACCGTGGTCAGCAGGCGTACGCCCTGCCGGGTGTCCGCGTCCATGTCGTCCAGGACGGCGCTGAAGCCGAGCCGGTCGTTGCGGACCGAGGCGGCCTCGTCGAGCCGGGTCCGGGCGAAGTCGAGGAAGAGTTGCCCGCGGCTGATGTCGGAGCTGGCCAGGGCGAGCTGGGCGCGTTCGGTGGACCGCTTCATGCCGTACAGGGCGTCGCCGGGCAGCGCGTTCTCGCTGGCGGCGGAGATGCCGGAGAGGGCGATCGCGCCGGCGGCCACGCCGACCAGGATCGCGCCCCGGGCGCGGGCCCGCCGACCGGTGATGGCGGGCAGCAGGGCGGCGCGTACGCCGGTGTCGGTGGCGGCGGCGACGCCCTCGCGTTCCGCGGTGGCCACGAGCATCGCCCGCAGGCCGGTGCGGAAGTCCGGGTCCACGTCGACCGTGGGCCGCTCGACGGTGAGCCGGCGACCCACCTCGACCAGGGTGGCGAGTTCGCCGTCGGCCCGGGAGCGGACGTGGTGCCGGCGTCCGCCGTTGGCCTCGTCGAGGAGTTGCGCGAAGCGCTCGGCTCGCCGACGGGAGAAGAGGTCGCTGTCCACCGCGGCACCCCCTCTCGCTGGTCACGGCCGGGCGGCCGTCGTCGTCACCAGCGACCCGTGGCAGCGTGTGGCCGAGGGTCGACCGGAACGGCCGACCCGACCCGCCGGACCGGGTGGGCCCGGGGGACGCCGGGACAACCACTGGTCGCACCCGGAGAAACGGTTCGCGCCGCTCGCCGGTTACGGCCCGGGCGGCGCGGAAATCACCGGGCGTGACCGATGCGGCCGGGCGCGTCGGGCACACGCCGACCACCGGCAGCGGCGCCGGCGGAGCGGAGGCGGTCGGAAGCGGTTCAGCCGTGGAAGCCGTCGGGGAGCAGCCGGGCCAGGGCGCGCACCGCGCGGTACTGCAGAGCCTTGATGGCGCCCTCGTTCTTGCCCATGGCGCGGGCCGTCTCGGCGACCGAGAAGCCCTGGAGGAACCGGAGCACGATGCACTCCTGCTGCTCCGGGTTGAGCTGCTTGACGGCGGTGAGCAGGGCGACGTTGGTGATGTGCTCGACCACCGCCGCCTCCGGGCTGCCTTCCGGCCCGCGGTCCTCCCGGTCGGCGTCGAGGACGTCGCCGGTGGTCACCTCCAGGCGGTAGCGGCCGGACTTGAAGTGGTCGGCGACCAGGTTGCGGGCGATGGTGACCAGCCAGGCTCCCAGGTCGCGTCCCTGCCAGGTGAAGCTGCCGATCCGCTTGAGCGCCCGCAGGAACGTGTCGGAGGTGAGGTCCTCGGCGAGTTGGCGGTTGCCGACCCGGAAGTAGACGAACCGGAAGACGGTGTCGACGTACCGGTCGTAGATCAGCCCGAACGCCTCGGCCTCGCCGGCCTGCGCCCGTTCGACCAGCCCCCAGACCTCGGTGGCCGGGTCGGACGGGTCGGGGCGGCTGGGGAAGCCGGTGGCCGGCGTGGCGGCCGGGACGGCCGGCAGCACCGCCGTGTCGCCTGCGGTGACCGCGGGCAGCACGGCCGTCTCGGCGGCGGAGGGCTCGTTGCCCGTCGGCGCGTCACCGCGCCGGGCCTGGGCCGGCATGGTGGGGCGGCCCGGGGCGAGCCGGCCGGCGGTGGGCTTCGCGTTGCCGCCGGGCAGCGCCGGGCGGGGTGGAGCCTCGTTGGCGTGGTGGGCGCGGCTGCGTATCCATCTTGCCTCGCCGCGCGGTGCGGGCTCCGCACGCTCGTTGAGCGGGTTCCGCTGCGTCGGGCCGGTCGTACCGGCCGGCCAGTCGGCGTAACCGAACGTGGTCACCGTGCCTCCCCGGTCCAGGTGGGCAGCGACCTCGTGGAGCGCCGCGGCGCGGGCCCGGGTACGGCCGGGCCGGGCGTGGCCGGGTGGGGACGTGCCGGCGGGCGGCAGATCCCCTTGAGGTGCTGGTCCAATGCGCTGACAGGCACGGGGGCCTCCTCGGGCTGAGGGGTGTCGACTCACGGCAAATGGGGTGAGCCGACCCGAGTGATGATAGGGCCAACGTCACCCGCGCGTGGCAAGTCCGTTACACAGAGCGGAAGTATTTCCCGCGCCGTCGCACTGTCGCCGGACCGGTTGTCCGTCGCCGGTGGTTGACTTTCCGGCGATCCGGTGGTCCAGAGTGGAAGCCCAGGTCGGAGCGGATTTTCTTTCCGCTCGGCGTGTCGTGGGAAGGGTGCCGCCGAGCCGGTTCCCGCTGCCCGTCCGGCGGCCCATGGAGATCGTTTTCCCGCGCCTGGGAATCCCGTCTGGCGTTCATCGCAGTTGCCGGCGAGCGGCCGGTAAGGTGCGCAGGATCGAGCTGCGACCACACCAGCACGGAGGTACCGATGACCACCGCCCCGCGGCTCACCCTGATCACCCGGCCCGGCTGCCATCTCTGCGAGGACGCGAAGGCGGCGCTCGACCGGGTGGTGGCGGTCACCGGCGACCGGTGGGTGGAGAAGGACGTGACCGGCGACGTCGAGCTGGAACGCGACTACGGCGACCGGCTGCCGGTGGTGCTGCTCGACGGCAGGGAGCACGGCTACTGGCGGGTCGAGGAGGACCGGCTGCTGCGGGACCTCACCACCCCGCAGCTCTGATCTATGGTGCTTCGATGACGGGTACGCGGCGCCACCTGGTGTGGGACTGGAACGGGACGCTCCTCGACGACCTCGACCTGGTGGTGCGGGCCACCAACGTCGCGTTCGCCAGCGCCGGCGGTCCGGCGGTCACCGCCGCCGAACACCGGATGCGGTTCCGCCGGCCGATCGTCGACTACTACGCCGAGATGCTCGGCCGGGCGGTCGACGCCGAGGCGTTCGGCGCGCTCGACCGGATCTTCCACGACGCGTACCGGGCCGGGCTGACCAGCTGCGCGCTGGCCGCCGACGCCACCACCGCGATCGCCGCCTGGCCGGGCACCCAGTCCCTGCTGTCCATGTGGTTCCACGACGAGCTGGTGCCGACCGTGCACACGTACGGGCTGACCCCGCACTTCCGGCGCGTGGACGGGCTGCGCGCCACGGTCGGCGGCGGGCTCAAGGCCGGGTGGCTGGAGAAGCACCTGGCCGAGCTGGGGGTGGCCGGTAGCGAGGTGGTGCTGATCGGCGACTCGCTCGACGACGCCGACGCGGCGACCGCGGTCGGCGCCCGCTGCGTCCTCTACACCGGCGGCCTCTCCGACCCGGCCACCCTGCGCGCCAGCGCCCACCCGACCGCCGACACGCTCACCGAGGCGGTGACCCTGGCCCGAGCCCTCCCCTGAGCCCGGGGGTCAGGCGCGCAGCCAGGTCAGGACGGCCAGGACCCGGCGGTGGTGGGTGGTCGCATCCGGGGGCAGGTCGAGCTTGGTGAAGATGTTGCGGACGTGCTTCTCCACCGCGCCGTCGCTCACCACCAGCGCGCGGGCGACGGCGGTGTTCGAGCGCCCCTCGGCCATCAGCGCCAGCACCTCGCGCTCGCGCGGGGTCAGCGCCGCCAGCGGGTCGTCGCGTCGGCGCCGCACCAGGAGCTGGCTGATCACCTCCGGGTCGAGCACCGTGCCGCCGCCGGCCACCCGGGCCAGGGCATCCAGGAACTCGTCGATCGCCGCCACCCGGTCCTTGAGCAGGTAACCGATCCCGCCACCGGCGCCGCCCGCGGTGTCGAGCAGGTCGTCGGCGTACGAGACCTCGACGTACTGCGACAGCACCAGGATCGGCGTACCCGGCACCCGGCGGCGGGCCGTCACCGCCGCGCGCAGCCCCTCGTCGGTGTGCGACGGCGGCATCCGCACGTCCACCACCGAGACGTCCGGGCGGTGCGCGACCACCGCCTCGACCAGGGCGTCCCCGTCGCCGACGGCGGCCACCACCTGGTGCCCGAAGTCGGTCAGCAGCCGGATCAGCCCCTCCCGGAGCAGTACGGCGTCGTCCGCGATCACCACCCGCATGGGTCCGGTGTCTACCACGTCCGGGTCCCATCCGGGGGACATCACCGGGGCAGCTCCGCGTGGATCCGGGTCGGTCCGCCCGCCGGACTGGCCACCTCCAGCGTGCCGCCGGCCGCCCGCACCCGGTCGGCGATGCCGCTGAGGCCGTGTCCCTTGGCCAGGTGGGCGCCGCCGATCCCGTCGTCGCCGACGGTGATCTCCAGCCGGCCCACCTTCCGGGCCACCTCCACCCGGCAGGCGGTGGCCCGACTGTGCTTGGCGACGTTGGTCAGCGCCTCGGCCACCACGAAGTACGCGGTGCTCTCCAGGCCGGGTTCGAGCCGGCCCAGCTCGTCGTCGACCACCAGTTCGGTCGGCACCAGGGCCCGCGCGGCGAGCGCGGCGAGCGCGCTGGGCAGCCCCCGGTCGACCAGGATCGGCGGCGCGATGCCCCGGGAGAGGGCGCGCAGCTCGTCGAGCGTCTCCCGGGTCTGGGTGACCGCCTCGTCCAGGGTGCGCCGGGCCGCCTCGGGGTCGGCGGCGAGCTGGTGGCGGGCCCGGCCCAGGTCCATGGCGAGGCGGACCAGGCGCTGCTGCGGGCCGTCGTGGATGTCGCGCTCCAGCCGGCGCAGCGCGGTGGCCTCGGCCGAGGCGGCGGCCAGCTTCTGCTCCTCCAGCGTGGTGATCCGCTGGCGCATCTCGGCCACGCCGGTCAGCAGCGAGTACGCCAGGCCGGCCTGGATCCGGGCGCAGGCCCGCGCCACCAGCGGGAGGGTGAACAGGGCGAACAGCCCGATCGCGGTGTTCATGGCGATCCGCGCGCCGGTCCCGTCGCCCATTCCGAGGAGCTGGCTGAGGTCCTGGTCGTCCGGCCCGCGCGGGATGGCCCAGTCGTACGCGCCGTAGAGCGTCCCGGTCAGCGCCAGCGCCCACCAGACCAGCAGCACCACGAACGTGGGCAGCGTCACCAGCAGCCGGAGGAGGGCGTGCAGCAGGTCGAGCCAGGACTGCGGGTCGCGCATCGGGGTGAACACCCGCCGCCAGAACCGGGAACCGCGCGCGGGCGTCAGGTAGAGCGGGCGGACCCGGGGACGGCCGAGCACGCCGGGGAGCCGGAGCCGTTCCAGGTCGGCCAGCCCGCGGGCCGCGTAGAGGACGCCGGCGAGGACCGGCAGGCCGAGCGTGGTGACCAGCAGCCCGGCGGTCAGCGCGATCCCGGTCACCGCGAGCACGAAGCCGACGAGCGCCAGCGGAAGGCTGAAGAGCACGTAGCCGGAGTCGCCGGCGAGCCGGCGCAGGAGGCCCCGGACGGGCGAGGGGGCGGGCGCGGTGGTCCACGGTACGGCGGTCATGGTCCGAGGCTAGGGACGTACCCACCGGGCGGCCCATCCCGCTCGCCAGTGGATCGAAGGTGGGGTTCTCCCTACCGCAGACGTGAGAAGCGCCTCTCCGCTCCGGTCACGGAGCGCTACGGGGCACGCGCGATTGGTCAGAGAAGTCGGGATTGAGCAATAATCGCCAGGCGCCGTGGAGGAGCGCGATTGATCGATCTTGTGGGAATGGAGGGGCAGGTGGAGGCGCGTCGCCGGTCATCAAGATCGCGATTTGTGCACCTCTTCACAAGCGCCTACTCTGTAGTTCCGACGCGCCCTGCTAGCACAGCCAGCAACATCGGTCGCCAGCGGGAGTCCCGAAACGGCCGGCCTCCGTCGCTGGTCGAGGATCGCACCGCACGGAGTCTCATGAGTCAGCACCGTCCCACCGGCGCGCCCGGCCGCACCGGTGCCGTACCGGCGCTTCCGGACCTGCCCGAGGCGACCGTGTCCCGGCTCCCGGAATACCTGCGTGCGCTGCACGCGCTCGCCGACGCCGGCCACGAGACGGTGTCCAGCGAGGGCCTGGCGAACGCCGCCGGCGTCAACTCCGCCAAGCTCCGCAAGGACCTGTCCCACCTCGGCTCGTACGGCACCCGGGGCGTCGGCTACGACGTCGGGCTGCTGGTCGACCAGATCTCCTCCGTGCTCGGGCTCACCCAGTGCCGCGCCGTCGCGCTGGTCGGCGTGGGTAATCTCGGTCACGCCCTGGCCGGCTACGACGGCTTCGCCAGTCGCGGGTTCCGGATCGCCGCACTGCTCGACGCCGACTCGTCCCGGGTCGGCGAGGAGATCAACGGTCTGATCGTCCGGCACGTCGACGAACTGCCCCGGGTGGCCGTCGAGGAGTCGATCTCGATCGGCGTGATCGCCACCCCGGCGCCGGCCGCCCAGGCGGTCGCCGACCAGCTAGTCGCCGTGGGCGTGACGAGCATCCTCAACTTCGCGCCGTGCGTACTCTCGGTCCCGGAAGGGGTCGACGTGCGCAAGGTCGACCTCGCGATCGAGCTGCAGATCCTGTCCTTCCACGAGCACCGCAAGGCGTCGCTGACCGCGCTGCCGGGCGGGCTCGCGGCCCCCGACTCCCAGGAGGCGATCGGCACGTGAAACTGCTCGTCGTCGGCGCGTCCTACCGCACCGCCCCGGTCGCCACCCTGGAACGGCTGGCCGTCCCGCCCGCGGACCTCACCCGCACGCTGGACCGGTTGGTCGCGCAGCCGTACGTCGCCGAGGCGGTCCTCGTCTCCACCTGCAACCGGGTGGAGATCTACGCCGCAGTCTCCGGGTTCCACGGCGGGCTCGGCGACATCTGCGCGGTCCTGGCCGAACAGGCCAGTTGCCCGCCCGCGGCGCTCGCTCCGCACCTCTACGTGCACTACGACGCCGCCGCCGTGGACCACGTCTTCCGGGTCGCCGCCGGGCTCGACTCCATGGTGGTCGGCGAGGCGCAGATCCTCGGCCAGCTCCGCGACGCCTACCACTGGGCCGGCGGCGCCGACTCGGCCGGGCGGCTGCTGCACGAGCTGATGCAGCAGGCGCTGCGGGTCGGCAAGCGCGCGCACGCCGAGACCGACATCGACCGGGCCGGGCAGAGCGTGGTCACCGCCGCCCTCGACCTCGCCGCCGGCCTGCTCGACGGCGAGCTGACCGGCCGGCCGGCCATGGTGGTCGGCGCCGGGGCGATGGGTTCGCTGAGCGTGGCCACCCTGTCCCGGCTGGGCGCCGGCCCGCTCACCGTCACCAACCGGGGCGCCGCCCGCGCGGTCCGGCTCGCCGAGTCGTACGGCGCGACCGCCGTGCCGATGGCCGACCTGGTCGACGCGCTCTCCACGGTGGACATCGTGGTCGCCGCGACCGCCGCCACCGAGGCGGTGCTCACCCGGGACGTGGTGACCCGGGCGGTGGCCCGCCGGGACGCCGACCGCGGGCCGCTGGTCCTGCTCGACCTGGCCGTCCCGCGCGACGTCGAGCCGGGCGTCGCCGAACTGCCCGGCGTCGAGGTGATCGACATCGACCGGATGGCCGCCGTCCTCGCCGACGGTCCGGCCGCCGCCGACGCCGCCGAGGTGACCCGGATCGTGGCCGGCGAGGTCGAGGCGTTCCTGAGCTGGCTGCGCGGCGCCGACGTGGCGCCGACCGTGGCCGCCCTGCGCGGCCGGGCCGACGACGTGGTCGCCGCCGAGCTGCGCCGGCTCGGGCAGCGTCGCCCCGACCTCACCGACGACCAGCGTGCCGAGGTCTCCCGCACGGTGCACCGGGTCGTGCAACGCCTGCTGCACCAGCCGACCGTACGGGTCCGTCAGCTCGCCGCCGAGCCTGGCGGCGACCAGTACGCGGCCCTGCTGCGCGAGCTGTTCGACCTGGAAGTGCCGCAGACGTCCCCGGTCGACACCGTGCCCGACGTGGTCGCCACCGACATCGACGGCCGGTCGTCCTTCGACGCGGCCGGCGTCCCGCCCACCGGAGGTGCGCGATGACCGCCCCCCTGCGCCTCGGCACCCGGGGCAGCGTCCTGGCGCTCGCCCAGTCCGGCCACGTCGCCGAGGCGCTCACCGCGGCCACCGGTCGCCCGGTCGAGCTGGTCGAGGTGGTGACCGCCGGGGACCGCTCCACCGCACCGGTGCACCGGCTCGGCGTCGGCGTCTTCGTCTCCGCGCTGCGGGACGCGCTGACCGCCGGTGAGATCGACTTCGCCGTGCACTCGTACAAGGACCTGCCCACCGCGGCGGCGTCCGGCCTGCACATCGCGGCCGTGCCGCCCCGGCAGGACCCGCGCGACGCGCTCGTCGCCACCGGCGGTCGCACGCTCGCCGAGCTGCCGCCCGGCGCGCGGATCGGCACCGGCGCGCTGCGCCGGATCGCCCAGCTGCACGCGCTGGGCATGCAGTTCGAGGTCACCCCGATCCGGGGCAACATCGACACCCGGATCGGCCGGGTGCTCGGCCCGGACGCCGACCTCGACGCCGTCGTGCTGGCCCGGGCCGGGCTCACCCGGATCGGTCGCGCCGACGTGATCACCGAGACGCTCGACCCGATGCTCATGCTGCCCGCACCCGCCCAGGGCGCGCTGGCGGTCGAGTGCCGGGCCGACGACCACGACCTGATCGAGCTGCTCGCGCGGCTCGATCACGCGCCCTCCCGGGCCGCGGTCACCGCGGAACGGGCGCTGCTGGCCACCCTGGAGGCCGGGTGCAGCGCGCCCGTGGCCGCCTACGGCGAACTCGCGGAGGGTGAGACCGGTGAGGAGATCTACCTGCGCGGTGCGGTGATCAGCCCGGACGGTTCCCGTGACCTCCGACTGTCCCGCACCGGAACGCCCGCCGACGCGGCGGAGATCGGCAAGGCACTCGCCGCCGAACTCCTCGAACTCGGCGCCGACTCGATCCTCGGCCAAGAAGGACACGCCGGCCCGGGGACCCAGCAACTTGGGAGCACAGAATGACCCGCACCCGTAAGCCCGTAGGCCGGATCGCTTTCGTCGGGGCCGGCCCCGGCGACCCGGGCCTGCTGACCCGCCGGGCGCTCGACGCCCTGGTCGAGGCCGACCACGTGGTGTACGACCGGGGAGTCCCCGAGTCGCTGCTCACCCACGTCCGCGCCCAGGCCCGGTCCGACGCCGAGTTCAGCCCCGCCGAGGGCGTGCCGGGGGACGTGGCGAAGGTGCTGATCTCCGCGGCCCGCTCCGGACAGAACGCCGTGCACCTGGTCTCCGGCGACCCGTTCGGCCACGACTCGGTGGTCAAGGAGGTGCAGGCGGTGGCGCGCACCGCCGCGCACTTCGAGGTGGTGCCGGGCGTCGGCCAGGCCGAGGGCGTCGCCACCTACGCGGGTGTCCCGCTGCCGGGCGTACGCACCGCGGCCGACGTCGAGGACGTCACCGCGCTGGACTTCGACGCGCTCGCCGCGGCCGTGGGCCGGGGCTCGCTGGCGCTCGCGGTGGACGCCGGCGACCTGGCCGCCGTCCGGGACGGCCTGCTGGCCGCCGGCGTCGACGGCGCCACGGCGGTCGGGGTGACCGGCGACGGCACCGGCGAGACGCAGTACACCACCACGTCGACCGTTGACTCGTTCGTCGCGGCGGCGCTCGGCTTCACCGGCCGCGTCGTGCTCACCGTCGGCGCGGGCGTCACCGACCGCGACAGGCTGAGCTGGTGGGAGAACCGCCCGCTGTACGGCTGGAAGGTGCTGGTGCCCCGCACCAAGGAGCAGGCCGGCGCGATGAGCGCGCGGCTGCGCGCGTACGGGGCGATCCCGTGCGAGGTGCCGACCATCGCGGTCGAGCCGCCGCGTACCCCGGCCCAGATGGAGCGGGCGGTCAAGGGCCTGGTCGACGGCCGGTACGCCTGGGTGATCTTCACCTCGGTGAACGCGGTCCGGGCGGTCTGGGAGAAGTTCGGCGAGCACGGCCTCGACGCCCGGCACTTCGGCGGCGTCAAGATCGCCTGCATCGGCGAGGCGACCGCCGACGCGGTGCGCGCGTTCGGCATCCAGCCGGAGCTGGTCCCCGCCGGCGAGCAGTCCTCCGAGGGGCTGCTGGCCGAGTTCTCGCCGCACGACGAGATCCTCGACCCGGTCGGCCGGGTGCTGCTGCCGCGCGCCGACATCGCCACCGAGACGCTCGCCGCCGGCCTGACCGAGCGAGGCTGGGAGGTCGACGACGTCACCGCGTACCGGACCGTGCGGGCGGCGCCGCCGCCGGCCGAGATCCGCGACGCGATCAAGTCGGGCGGGTTCGACGCGGTGCTCTTCACCTCGTCCTCCACCGTCCGGAACCTCGTCGGCATCGCCGGGAAGCCACACGCCCGTACCGTTGTTGCCGTCATCGGGCCCAAGACGGCGGAGACCGCGACGGAGTTCGGCCTGCGGGTCGACGTGCAGCCGCCGCACGCCTCGGTGCCCGACCTGGTGGAGGCGCTCGCCGCCTACGCCGTCGAGCTGCGCGAGAAGCTCGCCGCCATGCCGGCGAAGCAGCGCCGCGGCTCGAAGGTGCAGGGCCCGACCGCCCTGAGGTTCCGCTGACAGGAGGCCCCCATGCCGTACCCGGAGATCCGGCCCCGCCGGCTGCGCCGCAACGCGGCCGTGCGGCGGCTGGCCGCCGAGACCCGCGTCGCCCCGGCCGAACTGGTCGTGCCGATGTTCGTCAAGGAGGGGCTGACCGAGCCGCGGGCCGTCGCGTCGCTCCCGGGGGTCCTCCAGCACTCCCGGGACTCGCTGCGCAAGGCGGCCGTCGAGGCGGTCCAGGCCGGGGTCGGCGGGATCATGCTGTTCGGGGTGCCGGCCACGCGGGACGAGACCGGCTCCGGCGGCCTCGACCCGGACGGCATCCTGAACGTGGCGATCCGGGACGTGATCGCCGAGGTCGGCGACGCCACCGTGGTGATGAGCGACCTCTGCCTGGACGAGTTCACCTCGCACGGGCACTGCGGCCTGCTCACCCCGGACGGCGGCGTGGACAACGACGCCACGCTGGCCGCGTACGCTGAGATGGCGGTCGCCCAGGCCGACGCCGGGGTCCACGTGGTCGGGCCGTCCGGGATGATGGACGGCCAGGTCGGCGTGGTCCGCAGGGCCCTGGACGCCGCCGGGCACCAGGACGTCTCGGTGCTCGCGTACGCGGTGAAGTACGCCTCCGCCTTCTACGGCCCGTTCCGTGACGCGGTGGAGTCGGCGCTGGAGGGGGACCGGCGCACCTACCAGCAGGACCCGGCGAACCTGCGGGAGTCGCTGCGCGAGGTCGAGCTGGACGTCGCCGAGGGCGCCGACATGGTGATGGTCAAGCCGGCCCTGCCCTACCTCGACGTGGTGTCGGCGGTCCGGGCCGCGGTGGACGTCCCGGTCGCCGCCTACCAGGTCTCCGGCGAGTACGCGATGGTCGAGGCCGCCGCCGCGAACGGCTGGATCGACCGGGAACGGACGATGCTGGAGACGCTCACCTCGATCCGCCGCGCGGGTGCCCAGATCATCCTGACCTACTGGGCGGTCGAGGCGGCCCAGATGCTCCGCGAGCGTTACTGACCGTACGGTCGCCGCCGGCGCGCGGCCCGGAGCGCCTCGCCCCACCAGACCAACTCGCCGAGCGTCGCGTCGGCGGCCCGCTCCAGCGGTTCGTCGGCGACCAGCCGGCCCTCCCGGTCGAGGCGCTCCCACGGCGCGGTGAGCACCACGCCGCTGCGGGTGGTGGTGGCGTGCAGTTCGGCGAAGACCAGCCGGAGCTGCTCGACCGCCCGGATCCCGCCCGAGCCGGCGCCGTAGGAGACGAACCCGACCGGCTTGGCCATCCACTCCCGGTGGTGCCAGTCGATGGCGTTCTTCAGCGCCGCCGGGAAGCTGTGGTTGTATTCCGGGGTGACCACGACGAAGGCGTCGGCGGCGTCGAGGCGGCCGGCGATCGGGCTGGCCGGGTTGCCGCCGGGCGGGGTGTCGGCGAGCGGAAGCGGCACCTCGGCGAGGTCGACCAGGTCGGTGCGGAGACCCTCGTGGCGACCGGCGTGGTCGACGAACCAGTCGGCGATCATCCGCCCCATCCGGGGGCGGCGAACGCTGCCGACGAGCACGGCGAGGGTGAGCGGCGGTTCTTGTGTCGTCATACGATGGACGCTATGACTTGAACGATTGTTGAAGTCAAGCCGCTGTTCAGGAGCGACCGTGGGCATGCTGACGGTGGGCGAGGTCGCCCGCGAGAGCGGGGTCAGTGGCTCCGCGATCCGTTTCTACGAGCGGCAGGGCCTGATTGAGGCCAGCCGGACCAGCGGCAACCAGCGGCGGTTCGGCCCGGAGGCGGCGTGTCGGGTGCGGGTCGCCCGGGTGGCGCAGCGGATCGGCCTGAGCGTCGGTGAGATCCGGGACCTGCTCGCCGCCCTGCCTCCGGAGCCGAGCCTGGCCGACTGGCAGCGACTGCATGACCGGCTCACCGCCGAGGCGGAACGGCGCATCGCCGTGTTGCACGCCGCCCTGGAAGACACCCACTCCGGGCGTCGGCTCTGTGACCTGTAGCTGACACCCGCCGGACCTCCGTAGGCGCTGCTCACCCTCGCCTGCGTGCACGCCCGGGTCACGGTGCTGCCGTCTACCCCGGCGGCCTGCCCCGCCGCGTCCGGCGGTGCCCGCTCGCGGCGGTGCGGTTCTCCGCTGTGCCAGGCGGTGCGGTTCTGCGCGGGGTTGGGCGGTGCTGTTCCCCGCCGTGCCGGGCCATGCCGTTCGTGGCGGTGTCCCGCCGCATCCGGCGGCGCCCGCTCGCGGCGTGCGGTGCCCCGCCCCTCGCCCAATAATCCTTGACTCTCGCACCGTGCCAGTAACAGAAAGTTACATCCTGTCCGCCGCCGGAATCACCTTCTCGCCACTTTGCTCTGCAGCCGCCCACGCACCAGTCACCATCGGTTACCGCTGATCCGATGGCTGCAAAGCAAAGTCGGGAAGGGGTGGGGTGGTCCGGTGCCCAGCGCTGCTCACTTTTGCCCCTATATGAGGGCTTTCGTGTGGCTGGTGGTGAGGCGTGGGTGGCTGGCGCACGTAGCACTNGGGGGGGGGCAATCGGGCGGCGGATGCCCGGTTTTCCACAGCCGGGCAGGACGGGGTTGCCGGAGCCCCGCGAGAGAGCGAGCGTGGCGGGGTGACAGACGACGCCGACACCGTGCCCGACGCCGCCACCCCGGCCGACGCCGCCACCCCGCCCGACGCTGCGGCGCTTCTCACCGAGCCATTCGATGTGCCCTTTCCGGCGGCCGGGATCGTCCGTGCGGTCCGTCGCCGTGCCGACGCCAGCCAACGTGAGCTGGCCCGGTACGCGCGGGTGCACCCGACCACCGTCGGGCGGATCGAGGCCGGGAGCCTGGCGCCCAGTCTCGCCATGCTGTCGCGGATCGTCGGCACGGCCGGCTTCCGGCTCGTCGTGGTCGACGAGGCCGGCACGGTGCTCAAGCCGATGCGGGACCGGGCCGACCTGCGCGACGGGGCGGAGCGGCGGTATCCGTCCCACCTCGACGTCGTCACGGATCCGGAGCCGGGGGAGTGGTGGGCCGACCGGTACGGGCTCGCCCGGCCACCGGAGACGTTCTACCGGGACCGGGCCGTCCGGGACGCGCTGCGGCGCCGCAGCCAGTGGGAGGTGCGGGTGGCCAAGTACCGCAATGTGCCGCCCCCGCCCGACCCGCAACGGTGCGGATACCGTGGCGGCCCGCCGATCCGCTGGAGAGCGAAGTGACGGGCCGCCGCGCGGGGTGTCGATCAGTCGTCGTTCAGGATCGTCCCGACGCCGGACGGGTCGGCGAGCCGGAGCCCCGGCACCCCGGCCACGTACAGCGTGAGCTGCTCGTTCGGCTCGCGCTTGCGGTCACCGCGGACGGTGACCGGGAAGGCCAGCGAGGTGCGGCCCGCGGCCAGCACCCGGCAGCCCACGTACGGGTCGTAGTCCGCGCCGGCCTGCGCGGTGGTGCCGTAGGTGGCCGCGCACACCAGGGCCGGCTCGGAGAGCGGGCGGGACACGGTGACAGTGAACGTCATCGTGGTGGTGCCCTTGTCGCCCTCGGCCACCGAGGTGTCCGCCACCCGCAGCGCGGCGCGGGAGCGGAACCGGGCCACCGTCGGGTCGTGGTCGCTGGCGCCCCGGTCCCCGAGGTCCACGGCGTCGGTGGGGTAGTCGGCGTTGATGTGCGCCGTCCGCACCTGCACCAGGTCCTCGTGCATCGGGTCGTTGACGAACATGTTGTCCAGCGTCTGCGCCTGCCCGCTGAAGGTGTACGAGTAGGCCGCCGCCGGGGCGTCCGAGACCAGGTCGTCCCAGAGGTTGTGCAGGCCGGCCTGGTAGAGCGGGGCGAGCTGGTCCGACGGGGTCGGGTTCTGCCCGGTGGCGATCGGGTCGTCGGGGCGGGGGAAGACGTTCAGGTCGCCGCCGTAGACCACCCGAGCGTCCGGGTCGGCCGCCTCGACGGCCCGCACCAGCGCGGCCCCGTACCCGGCCTGCTCGCGACGCTGGCCGACCCGGCTGTCCGGCCCGGACGAGAAGTGGTTGGCCACCGCCCAGAGCGTGAAGCGCTCGGTCGAACCGGGCGTGGCCCGGACCGTGAACCGGGCCAGCTGCGCGGCGCGGGTGTAGACGTTGCTGCCGTCCACACCGGTCGACCGGTCCACGTCGGCCGGCAGCACCGCGTTGAACGCCTTCGGGTTCTGCACGTCCGCGTTGGACGGCAGCGCCGCCGACCGGTACTGCACCGTCGGCGCGGACCCGAGCAGCGGGTCACCGGCGGTTGCCTGGGCCAGCGTCAGCCGGTCGGTGCGGTAGAGGAACGCCGAGGCGATGCCCCGGGCGTCCGCGCCGGTCCGGTCGTACGCGGCGGCGTAGGTGGGCCCGCCGTTCGCGGCGATGGCCAACGCCAACTCCTGCACCGTGTCCGGCGCGCCGTCGGCGTTGTTGGTGTCACCGCAGGCCAGGCTGCCGTCGACCACCGAGCAGATGTCCTGGTCCTCGGCCTCCTGCACCAGGATCAGATCCGGGCTGTGCAGCGAGGCGACGATCTGCCGGGCCTGCGTGGCCAGCTTCGCGGCGTACGCCTCCGGGCTGGCCGGCACGTAGTCGAACGGTGGGCTGACCCCGGGGCAGCCGCTGTTGCCGGCGAAGTCGCAGCCGTCGAACGGGTCGTCCCGGTAGTCGTACAGGTTCTCCACGTTGTAGGTCGCGACCGCGACCTCGCTGCCGCGGTCGGCGGGCTGCGGCGGGTGGTTCTGCGCCGGGTCCGCGCCGCCGGTCAGGGTGAGCTGCTCGGGCTGCACGCTGTACTTGCTGAACGCGTACGAGACGGAGCCGTAGGCGTCCTCGGTGAGCGTGTCGAACGTGCGCGCCTCGGGCAGCAGCGCCCCGGATTCACCGGCGGTCGCCTTCACCCCGCCGGCCCCCAGCAGGATCCGCTGGTTGTTGCCGTTGTCGAAGAGCGTGCCCGGGATGTCGTCCAGCGGGTGCGCGTCCCGGAACACCCGGCGGGCGTACGGGTCGGACCGCTTCATGATCGGGTCCTCGCGGTCGAGCACGTAGATCTCGGAGTCCGCCGTGGAGGCGTAGATGTGCCGGGGCGCGGAGACGCCGCTGCCGGCGCGGACGCGCATCCGCTCGCCCTCGTGCCGCTCCCAGAACAGGTCGGCCGCGCCCGCCTCGGCCGGCGGGACCGCGTCGTCCACCCGGACGGCGGTGTCCACGTCCAGCCCGGAGGCGAGCTTGCGTACCAGCGAAGCACCGGAGAGCTGGGTCTGGTTGAAGTACTCCGAGACCCGGCCGCGCAGCACGACCTCGTCCCCGACGGTCGGGGCGTAGCCGCCGATCAGCGTGGTGAAGGAGCCCATGAAGACGAAGAGGCCGTCCGAGGTGAGCGGATCGCCGTCCTCGCTGCCGAGCCGGCTCTGGAGGTAGAAGCCCCACTGGTCGGCCCCGGCCGAGCTGCGGGTCAGCGACTTTCCGGTGATCACACCCCGCACGTCGTACAGCAGGGTGCTGGTGCCGTTGCCGGTGGTCGGCGCGAGCGGCGACCGGTCGTCGCGGCCGCTCTCGTCGTCGGCGGTGCGGCCCTGCACCTCACCCACCGACAGCACACTGGTGGCCTGCACGGCGAGTGTGCAGGTGGCGGTGCCGCCCTCGGCGTCCGTCGAGGTGACGGTGACCGTGTAGCCGCCGGCCGGCAGGCCGGTCGCGGTCAGCGTGGCACGGGCCGTGCCGCCGGCTGCGGTCGCCGGGGTGAACGCGGTACGGCTGATCGAGCCGCTCGTCGGCGTCGGGACGACCGCCGTGACCGCGAGGTCGGTGATCGTGTCGTCGGCGTCGGTGGCGGTCACCTCGCGGGTGGCCGTGGCGCCCGCCTCCAGCGTGAGCGCGCCGCCGCAGGTCAGCGTCGGTGGCTGGTCGACCGGGCCGCCGCCGTCGACGGTGTGGCTGCCCAGCCCGTCGAACGTGTCGGTGGTGAAGCCGGCCCACTGCGCGGCCGGGTCGAACGGGTCCGTCGGGTCGGTGTCGCCGGCGCTGATCGAGGGCAGCCGACGCAACGTGTTGTCGGCCGTGCTGGTGAGCCCGCTGCCCCACTCGGTGCCCGGGTCGACGCCGACCTGGCCGAGGGAGTCGACCACCGTGCCGTCCTTGCGCAGCACGATCGCGTCGTCGCCGTTGAACAGCGACCCGGTGTACGTCTGGTCGGCCTGGGCGAGGATCGCCGGCGCGGCCGACGCGGCGGCGAAGACGAACACGTCCCCGGCGGCGACGGTGCCGGTCAGCGCCACGTTGGTCGAGGTGGTCGCGCCGTTGAAGAAGAGTTGAAGCTGGTAACCGCCGGCGGCCAGGTCGATCGGGGCGCCGGTGCCGTTGAACAGCTCGACGGCCTTGTTGTTGGACGACCCCTCGACGTACTCGGAGATGAACAGGTCGGTGGGCGCGGCGCTGGCCGCGGGGGGTGCGACCCCGATGGCCGTGACGGAGACGGCGGCGGTGGTCGCGAGCGCGGCCAGTGTGCGGCGCGGGCGCATGGAGCCTCCACGATGGGTGGGCGGGAACTAACGCACGTTAAGGGTCACGGCCGTCCGTCGTCCATCCCCCGGGCAGCCGTTTGGTGAACGGGCGTCAGCGGTGACTGTCCAGCCGGTGCACCAGTTCGGCGACGTCCACGCCGTACTCGCACCAGTCGCGGTCGGGCCGGTAGCCCAGCTCGGCGTTGACCTTGAGCATTGCCTCGTTGTCCTGCGCGTTCCAGGTCTGCACCTCGGCCACCTCGGGCTCGGCCGAGCGCAGTTCCAGCAGCATCCGCGCCTTGATCGCCCGGTCGATGCCGTGACCTCGGTGGTCGCGGACCACGATGGTGTCGTACTGGTCGGCCCGGGTCGGGTGCTGCGCCGGCACCACCACCTCGGTCAACCCGGCCACCTCGCCGGTCTGTTCGTGCAGCGCCAGCACGATGTACGGCTTCATGCCGCGCCGGTGCAGCGTGGCGAGGCTGTCGCGGAGCCGCTCCGGGTCGTAGGAGCTGGGCCGCAGCTCGCCGTCGTCCACGTCGCGCACCTCGGCCTTCGCCCGCGCGTACGCCTCGATGAGGCCGTCCGGCGGCCCGCCCGGCCAGAACTCGACGTGGTAGCCCGCGCCCACCCCGGTGGCCATCTCGGTCAGCGCCGACCAGTCCACCGTGTCGAGGTCGAGCACGCTGCGCGTCTCGACGTACTCCCGGGCGAAGCCCAGGGCCTCGTAGAACGCGATGGCCGGGGTGTCGCCGACCACCTCGACGCCGATCGACTGGAAGCCCTCGTCCCAGACCCGGCGGGCGGCCACCCGGACCAGTTCGCGGCCCAGGCCGGTGCGCCGGGCCGCCGGGTGCACCAGCACCTCCAGCACGCCGATCCCGCCGAGCAGCAGCACGTGCACGTGCCCGAGCACGGCACCGGGCGTGCCGTCCGGCGCCGGGTCGTCCTGGGCGAGCCAGGAGATCCGGCGCTCGTCGGACATCACCTCGGAGAGGTATTCCCGCATGGAGGTCCCCCGCCAGGGCGGATCCTGGGGCAGATCAGCCGCCAGGACCGCGTTCAGCGTGTCCACCAGCGAGGCGATCTCGGCGGACGACGCGGTCCGAGGGTCCCACTCGCGCACCATCACCCGTCTAGCTTGCCGCCAACCGCAGCTCGGGGGAAGGGTTGAGTCCACGAATGTACGCGAGCGGTCACATCACGTGCCGCTGTGCCGCCCGTATTCGTCGGCCTTGGCGAAGACGTCCTGAGCGTACCGCCGTACATCGTTGTAGGACAGGATCGCGCCCCACCAGTCGCCCGGGATCGTCATGTTCCGGCCGCCCTTGCAGAGGTATTCGCCGGCGGCCAGCGCCGCGTCGTCGATGTCGTGCGGATTCTTCACGCCGTCGTTGTCGGCATCCGCGCCGATCTCCTGCCAGGTGCTCGGGATGAACTGCATCGGGCCGAGCGCCCGGTCGAACTCCCGGTCGCCGTCGAGCCGGCCCTGGTCGGTGTCGGTGATCCGGGACCGGCCGCCCTGGCCGTCGAGGCGGGCGCCGAGGATCTCCGGCGCGGCCACCCCGTCGGGGCGCAGCGTGGCCTTGTTGGCCGAGCCGTGCCCGGACTCCACATACCCGATGGCGGCGAGCGTGGTCCAGCTCAGCTGGCAACTGCGATGGGTCTGGGTGAGCACCAGCTCGGCGTACCCGTAGGCCTGGAGCGCCACCACCGGGATGCCGGTGGTGCGGCCGACCTGCTGCGCCCAGCCGGCCAGCGCGTCGGCCGGGCGGCCGGTCGGCAGGACCGGGGCGGCGGTTGCGCCGGGCGGCAGCGTGCCGGTCGGCCCGACGGTGCCCGGCAGGCCGGTCGGTCCCGGGAGCGCGGGCGCGGCGGTCGCCCCCGGTACGGCGGCGGTCTGCGGCACGCTCTGACCCGGCCCGGCCGTGGTGGCGCCGACCGCGACCGGGCCGGGCTCGCGGACGGCCGCCGGCACGAACACCGCACCGGCCGCGACGGCGACCCCGACCAGCACGAGCAGGAACAGCGCCGGCAGGGCGGTGCGTCCGCCGGGGCGGCGCGACCAGGCGTGGGTGGCGCGGGCGGCGCTCACCGCGAGCTGTCGCGGCTGCACCCGGACCGCGTGCGCGAACGGCACCCGACGGCGCCGCCCACCGGCCACGGCCGGCACCCCGCCGCTCCCCTCGCCGCCGCTCCCCGCGTCGGCCTCGGGCTCCGCGCCGGCCTTCGCGCCGGCTCCGGCGCCGGGCTCCGCGCCTGGGCCGGCCTCGGGCTTCGCGCCGGCTCCGGCGCCGGGCTCCGCGCCGGCTCCGGCTGCGGGCTCCGCGCCCGCCCCGGCCTCGGGCTCCGCGCCCGACCCGGCGTCGGCCTTCGCATCGGCCCTGGTCGCGGGCTTCGCGCCGGCCCCGGGCCGGGGGTCCGGTGTGGACGGCGGCTCGGCGGCGGGGACACGCCGGGCTCGCGGAATCGGCCCCGCGCCGCCGTCGGGCGGCGCGGCGGGTCGCAGGGGCCGGGCCGTCGTTCGCCGTTCGCCGTCCACCACCTGTCGAGTATCACCCATCCGTGTCGCGTCGTCAGGCCCGGCCGTACGCTGGTCGCATGCCCCGGTACGAGTTCCGCTGCCGCGCCTGCGGCGACACCTTCGAGGTCAACCGTCCGATGGCCGAGGCCGGCCGGCCCGCGACCTGCCCGCAGGGCCACGCCGACACGGTCAAGCTGCTCTCCGCCGTCGCGGTGACCGGCCGGGGCGGCGCGGGGGGCGGTCCGTCCGCTCCCGCCGGCGGTGGCTGCTGCGGCGGCGCCTGCGGCTGCTGATCTTTTCCCGCCCGGCCGGTGCTCGCCGCCCGGGTGACTCTTTGGTCGGAATCTGCCCGGCCGTTCTCACGATGCGTGACGACTCGGTCATGGGGCAGCATGAATCCGACGTCAGCGGGCGGAGGTTCGACGTATGTCGCCACGGATCCACCTCCCCAGCGGGTGGGTGACCTTCGTGTTCACCGACATCGAGGGCTCGACGCGACTGGCCCGGATGCTCGGCCCGGTCTACCGCCCGGTGCTGCACGAGCACCGCCGGCTGCTGCGCGACACGCTGGCCGGCACCGACGGGGCGGAGCTGCTGACCGAGGGCGACTCGTTCTTCCTCGCCTTCCCGGACGCGGCCACCGCGGTGCACGCCTGCCTGACCGCCCAACGCGCGCTGGCCGGCCACGATTGGCCCAACCCCGACGCCACGCCCCGGGTCCGGATGGGCCTGCACACCGGGTACGCCGAGGCCCGCGACGGCGAGTACGCCAGCCCCGAGGTGCACCGGGCGGCCCGGGTGGCCGCCGCCGCGCACGGCGGGCAGGTGCTCTGCTCGGCGGCGACCGCGCGGCACGCCGACCCGCTGCCGGACGGCGCGTCCCTGATCGACCTGGGCCTGCACCGGCTGCGCGGCTTCGACGACCGGGAGCGGCTGTTCCAGCTCGTCGCGCCCGGCCTGGAGCGGCGGTTCCCGCGCCCGCGCACCGCCGACGCGGCGGCGCACAACCTGCCCACCCAGGCCACCTCGTTCGTCGGCCGGCACTTCGAGCGGGCCGAGCTGCGGCGGCTGGTCGAGGCGTACCGGCTGGTGACCGTGCTGGGCGCGGGCGGTGCGGGCAAGACCCGGCTGGCGGTCGAGTTGGCCTCCGGGATGGTCGAGGAGTACCCGGACGGGGTGTGGTTCGTCGACATCGCCGCGGTGACCGACCCGGGGCTGGTGGCCTTCGAGATCGCCGCCGTGCTCGGCCTCCGCCCGGAGCCGGGCCGCCCGATGGTCGACACCCTGGTGGAGTACGCGGCGTCGCGCCGGATGCTGGTGCTGCTGGACACCTGCGACGCCCAGCCGGCCGCGTCGGCCGACGTGATCTCCCGGCTGCTGGCCGGCGGCCGGGACGTGCGGGTGCTGGCGACCAGCCGGGAGTCGTTCGGCGTACCCGGCGAGGTGGTGTGGCGGATCCCGCCGCTGTCGGTGGACGAGGGCCCGGGCGGCGGGGGCAGCGACGCGGTGGCCCTGCTGCTGGCCCGCACCGCGGCGGCCCGGGGTGGCCGGCCGCCGGACCCGACCGAGCAGGCCGACCTGCGCCGGGTGGTACGCCGGTTGGACGGGCTGCCGCTCGCCATCGAGCTGGCCGCGGCGCGGCTGCGGGTGCTGTCGGCCGGGCAGCTCGCCGAGCGCCTCGACGACATGCTCGGCACCCTGGACGCCGGCCGGGAGACGGCCGAGCCGCCGCCGGTGGAGGCCGGTTGGAGCGGCAACCAGCGGGACACCGTCGACCTGGTGGCGGCCGCGACCGGGTCCGCGCCGCCGACCCCGGCGACCCGGGCGGTGCACCGTTCCGCCAGCGAGCGGCACCTGACCATCCAGGCCACGGTGACCTGGTCGTACCGGACACTCGGGGCGCGCTCGGCCCGGCTGCTGCGCTGGATGGCGGTCTTCGCCGGCCCGGTGGACCTGCCGAGCGTGCAGTGGCTGCTCGACGAGGACCCGCTCGACCCGCTGTCGGTGCTGGTGGACAAGTCGATGGTGCTGGCCGAGCCGCACGCGTCGGGCAGCACCTACCGGATGTTGGACCCGATCCGGGCGTACGCGGCCCGCCGGCTGATCGAGGCGGGCGAGGAGCAGACCGCCCGGGACCGGCACGTCGCCTGGTCCCGGCACGCGCTGGACCGGGCGCACCTGGGTCCGGACGGCCGGCCGGTGACCCTCTCGCTGTACGCGCTCGACCCGCTGGCCGGGGAGTTGCGGGCCGCGCTGCGTTGGTGCGCCACCGGCGGCAGCGCCCGGTCGGGGCTGCACCTGGCCGGCGGTCTGGACCAGTGGTGGCGGGAGCGCGGGCTGGCCCGGGAGGGGCGACTCTGGCTGTTCCGGCTCTACGGCCGGATCGCCGAGACCGGCGAGACGATCCCGGAGGCGGAGCTGGCCGCCGCGT
Source organism: Micromonospora sp. NBS 11-29 (assembly GCF_002140155.1). Taxonomy (GTDB): domain Bacteria; phylum Actinomycetota; class Actinomycetes; order Mycobacteriales; family Micromonosporaceae; genus Micromonospora. Next base: position 508,198 of record NZ_NAPR01000006.1, on the reverse strand, counting down.
ACCACATGCATTCGTTGCACGCCGGGGCCGACGGGGAGTTCGCCGAGGAGCTGCGTTACTCGCAGCGCGCCGAGGCGGCCGCCCGGCAGGCCGGCGACCTGGGGCTGCTGGCCCGGGTGCTGGCCGGTCGCGCCGCGCCGCTGGTCGACATGGGGCAGTTCGCCGAGGCGGAGCGGGTCTGCCACGAGGTCATCGACTGGGCGTACGCGCAGGACGTGGTCGGCGACGCGCTGCTGGCCGTCTACAACCTCGCCGAGTTGCTCTGGCGTCGGGGCGCGTTGGACGAGGCGGCCGACGTGCTCGGCGCGGCCCGGCCGGTGGAGGCGTCCCGCCCGGCCGAGCGGGGCCGCCGCTCGGTGGACATGTTGCTGGGCATGGTGGCGCTGGCCCGGGGCGACCTGGTCGCCGCGCACGAGCATCTGCTGGTGGCGTTGCGGTCCCGGATGAGCCACGGCTACCTGGGCCGGGCCTGCGACACGATCAATGCGATCGCGGTGCGCTGCGCGCTGGCCGGGGACGCGGTGGCCGCGGCCCGGCTCTTCGGCGCGGCGCACGCCACCCGGGCGAGCCTGCGGGCCACGCCGGGCATCTACGGGCCGTACTGGCTGGCCCGGCAGGCGGAGCTGCGCCGGACGCTGGGCGACGAGGCGTTCGACGCGGCGTACGGCGCGGGGGCCGGTCTCCGGCTGGACGAGGCGGCGGCGTTGGCGCTGCACGTCGANNTCGTTCTGGTTCGGCGGGTCCGGGCCCCGCCCCGCCGCCGAGCCGCGCAGCACGGCGGGCTGAGCGTGCGGACGCCCCCGGCCGCGGTGGCGGGCCGGGGGCGTCCGGTGGGTCAGCGGACGAAGCGCGGCGGGCTGGCCGGGCTCTCGTTCCACAGGCGGTCCAGCGCGGTGACGTGGTAGGTGTACCGCGCGCCGGGGGCCGCCGTGGTGTCCACCCAGGACTGGGTGCCGCCGTCGGTGGCCCGGACGGTGCCGACCAGGTGGGACGCGTCGGCGAAGTCGCACCGACCGGCCAGGCCGAGCCCGTCGAACCGGTAGATCGCGTACGACGTGGCGGTGCCGAGTGGGCCCTTGCCGTCGGCGGGCTGCCGCCAGCTCAGCCGCACGCCGTCGGCCTCCCGCTGGGCTCCGGTGACCACCGGGAAGAGCAGCGGCTTGTGCGGCAGGTGTGTCATGGTCGGCACCAGCGCCGGGCGGGAGTAGTGCTCGGCGGCGTAGATGTCGGTGGCGCCGAGCCGGTTCGCCCGGACCTGCACGGCCGAGAAGTGCACGTTGCCGAGCACCTCCGGGTACGACCGGTTCAGCGTGAGGTGGTTCGACAGCTCCTGCGGGTTCATCCAGAACGACCCGTACGCCGGGTCACCGCTCTTGTAGTCGGCCTGGCCGATGTAGAGCTGCACGTCGGTGCCACGCACCTGCTCGGCCCACCAGGGCACCAGCCGGGCGTAGTCGGCGGCCGGGTACTGGCCGATGTACCAGTAGAGCTGCGGCACCACGTAGTCGATCCACTCCTCCTTGATCCACTTACGGGTGTCGGCGGAGATGATGTCGTACGACTGCGAGCCGGTGGTGTCCGAGCCGTTCGGGTCGGCCGACGCGTTGCGCCAGATGCCGAACGGGCTGGCCCCGAACTTCACCCACGGCTTGGCCGCCTTGATCTTGGCGTTCATCTCCCGCATCAGCAGGTTGATGTTGTCCCGCCGCCAGTCGGCCTTGTCCGTGAAGCCGCGGTTGTACTGCGCGAACGTGGCGTCGTCGGGCACCTGGTGGGTGCCGCTCGGGTACGGGTAGAAGTAGTCGTCGAAGTGCACGCCGTCGACGTCGTACCGCTTGACCGCGTCCATCATCGCGGTCTGGACGAACTCGCGGACCTCGGGGATGCCGGGGTTGTAGTAGAGCCGGCTGCCGGCGACGCCGGCCGGCGGGTAGGCGAAGACCCAGTCCGGGTGGGCCCGGGCCGGGCTGTTCGGCGCGAGCTGCGACAGGTCGGCGCCGGCGCCGCCGGGCGCCGGCATGGAGACGCGGTACGGGTTGAACCAGGCGTGGAACTCCAGGTTCCGCTTGTGCGACTCGGCGACCAGGAAGGCCAGCGGGTCCCAGCCGGGGTCCTTGCCGCGTACGCCGGTCAGGTATTCCGACCACGGCTCGTACGGTGAGGGCCAGAACGCGTCCGCGGTCGGGCGGACCTGGACCACGACGGCGTTGTGGTTGAGCTTCCGGGCCAGGTCGAGCCAGGCCAGGTATTCGGCCTTCTGCTTGGCGACCTGGTCCGGGGCGGTCCAGGAGTCCTTGCTGGGCCAGTCGATGTTGGTCACCGAGGCGATCCACATGGCCCGGAACTCCCGCTTCGGGGTGGCCGGGTTCGTGACGCAGTCGGTGGAGGTCGAGGATATCGGGGCGGCCTGCGCGGGGGTGCCGGCGAGCAGCGCGCCGAGCAGCGCCATGGCCAGCGTGGCGGCGCCGAGTCGAGTTGCCTTCATGCGGTGCGGTCCCTTCATCGGGTCCGGGGGACGGACGGTGACCGGCCGCCGGCGAAGATCGTCAAGATTCGCCGACCGGTGCAGGCCACCGGTAGGAAACTTTCATCAATCCCGATCCCGCGCAAGACCCCGGCACCGGCACTTCGTGATGATTCCGACACCTCCGATGGGGGATTGGCCGGAGGAACCGCTGGGTAGCTTGGCCGGTCACAGACCGCCAACCATGGTGGTCGCACCGTAGGGGGAGGTGAACCATGTCAGTCCTGCGCACCAAGCCGATCCAGGACGTGATCGCCCAGGGCGACGCCGACGGCGAAGACGGCAAGCCGGGGCTGCGCCGCCGGCTCGGCTCGTTCGACCTGATGGGCTTCGGCATCGGGATCGTGATCGGCACCGGCATCTTCACGCTGACCGGCGTCGAGGCGAAGAACAGCGCCGGCCCCGGCGTGGTGATCTCCTTCGGCATCGCCGGCGCGGTCGCGCTGCTCGCCGCGCTCTGCTACGCCGAACTGGCCTCCAGCGTGCCGACCGCCGGCAGCGCCTACACCTACGCGTACGCCACCATGGGCGAGATCGTCGCCTGGATCATCGGCTGGGACCTGCTGCTGGAGTTCGCGCTCGGCGCGGCGGTGGTGGCCCGAGGCTGGTCCGGGTACCTCGCCGACCTGTTCGGCCTGCCCAGCACCTGGTTCGCCGAGGAGGGCAGCGTCGTCAACCTCGGCGCGATCGGCATCGTGCTGCTGCTCGGCGTGGTGGCCATCGTCGGCATCCGCGAGTCCGCCCGGGTCACCAACGTCCTGGTGCTGGTGAAGGTGGCGATCTGTGCCTTCGTCATCATCGCCGGGCTGTTCTTCGTGAAGGCGGCCAACCTCACCCCGTTCATCCCGTCCGCCGAGCCGGCCGGCGCCGGCGACGACGGCCTCAAGCAGCCCGTCACCCAGGCCCTCTTCGGGCTGGAGCCCTCCGTCTTCGGCTTCGTCGGGGTGCTCACCGCCGCCGCGGTCGTGTTCTTCGCGTACACCGGGTTCGAGGCCGTGGCGAACCTGGGTGAGGAGACCCGCAAGCCCAAGCGCGACCTGCCGCTGGGCCTGCTCGGCACGCTCGTCATCTCCACCGTGCTCTACATCGGCGTCTCGCTGGTCGTGGTCGGCATGGTCAACTACACCGAGATCGACGAGGGCGCGCCGATCGCGTCCGCGTTCCGTGCGGTCGGCGCCGGCTGGGCCGCGACGCTCGTCTCCATCGCCGCCGTCGCCGGCCTGACCAGCGTGATCCTGGTCGACCTGGTGGCCATGGGCCGGATCGGCTTCGCCATCGCCCGGGACGGACTGATCCCGCCCGCCATCGCCGAGGTGCACCCGCGCTGGGGCACCCCGTACCGGATCGCCGCGATCATGACGGTCGCGGTCGCGCTGCTCGCCGGTTTCCTGCCGCTCGACGCGCTCGCCGACCTGGTCAGCATCGGCGCGCTCTGCGCGTTCATGCTGGTCGCGATCGCGGTGCCGATCCTGCGCAAGAAGCGCCCCGACCTGGAGCGGCCGTTCAAGGTGCCGTTCTCGCCGGTGCTGCCGATCGTCACGGCCGTGGCCTGCCTCTACCTCAGCCTCAACCTGTCGGTGGAGACGTGGGTGCGGTTCCTGATCTGGATGGCGCTCGGCGCGGTCATCTACTTCGGCTACGGCCACCGCAAGAACCGCCTGGCCCGCCGCGAACACGCCGAGGACACCCCCACCCCCGCCCCCACCCCCTGACCCTGACCCTGACCCCGGCCAGATGATAGGAAGGGGCCCCGCTTAACACCTGAGTGTTAAGCGGGGCCCCTTCCTCTACCGGAAACGTTAAGCGGGGCCCCCGCCTTACCGCTGAACCTGGCGGAGGGGGCCGCGCACGGAGGGCTTGCCGTCGGTCCAGAGCAGCTCGTTGAGCCAGATCTGGCGGCCCGGGTCGGTGGTGCCCTCCTGGCCCGGCGGCCAGGCGTGGTAGAGCAGCCAGGTCCGGCCGTCCCGCTCGACGATCGAGGCGTGCCCCGGCCCGGTGGCCACATCGTTGCTCTTCAGGATCGGGTTCTCCGGCGCCTTCACGCACGGCCCGGCCGGGCTCTCGCAGACCGCGTACCCCTCGGCGTACGTGTCCTTGTCGTAGGCGTTGGCGGCGAAGAACAGGAACAACGTGCCGTCGTGCCGGTGCAGGAACGGCCCCTCGATCAGGCTGCCCTCCCACGGCTCGGTCTGCCGCAGCAGCTTCGTCGCCGGGCCGGTCAGCCGCAGCCCGTCCGGGGTGAGGCGCTGCGACCAGAGCCAGGTGTCCACCCCGATCGCGTTGCCGTCGTTCTTCCACAGCAGCCACAGGCTGCCGTCGGTGTCCCGGAACGGGCTGGCGTCGATCGAGCCGCCCAGCTCCGGCTGGCAGACCAGCGGCTCGTCGGAGTCGTCCCGGTACGGGCCGAGCGGCGTGTCGGCCACCGCCCGGCCCAGGCACTGCCGGCCGGAGGCCCGGTCGGCCACCGTGTAGTAGAGGACGAACCGGTCGGGAGCGAGCTGGATCGCCTCCGGCGCCCAGGTCTTCCCGGCGTCCGCCCAGTCCGGCAGTTCCGGCAGCGCGTCGCCGGCCGGGGTCCAGTCGACCAGGTCGGGCGAGGTGAGCACCGGGACGTTCCGACCGCCGGCGTTGGTGTGGAACAGGTACCAGGTCTCGCCGACCCGGATCGCCTGCGGGTCGGGTGCGTCGCTGGCCACGACCGGGTTGGTGAACACGTTCGCGTCCTCCGGCGTACTCGATGGGGTTGATCCGCCGCCGCAACCGGCGGCGAGCAGCGCGGCGGTCAGGGCCGCCGCGCCGCGCCGGATCCGGCCGGTCACCCCTTCAGGCCGCTGCGGGAGACGCCCTGGATGACGTGGCGCTGGGCGAACACGAACAGGACCAGTACCGGCACGCTCGCCAGCATCGCGCCCGCCATGATCACCGGATAGTCGGTCACGTAGGCGCCCTGGAGCAGGCCCAGGCCCGCCGGCAGGGTCAGCCGTTCCGGGCTGAACAGCACGTACACCGGCCAGAGGAAGTCGTTCCAGTTGGTCAGGAACGACAGCACCGCCAGCGTGGCCAGCGCCGGCTTCGACAGCGGCAGCAGCACCCGGCGGAAGATCTGCCACTGGTTCGCCCCGTCCAGCACCGCCGCCTCCTCCAACTCGGCCGGGATGGAGAGGAAGAACTGGCGCAGGAAGAACACCCCGAACGCGCTCGCCGCGCCGGGCACGACCACGATGGTCAGCGTGTCGATCCAGTTGATCCGCTCGGCGATGATGAAGTTCGGGATGATCAGCGAGGTGGGCGGCAGGAAGAGCGTGCCCACGATCAGCGCGAACAGCAGGCCGCGACCGCGGAACCGCATCCGGGCCAGGGCGTACGCGGCCATCGACGCGGTCGCCAGCACCAGCAACGTGTGCAGGCTGGCCGCCAGCATGCTGTTGAGGAACCAGCGCAGCACCGGGTTGGCGGTGCTGTTCAGGATCTGGTCGTAGCCGTAGGTGGAGAACGGGTTCGGCAGCCAGGTCGGCGGATCCTGCTGGGCGTCGTCGTAGGTCTTCACCGATGTCAGCAGCATCCACACCAGCGGGGTCACGAAGACCGCGGTGATCAGCAGCAGTACGGCGTAACGCGCCACCGTGCCTAGTTTCGACATGGTCTGCCCCTCAGTCTTCCCGGTAGCGGAACAGCCGGAAGTTGACGACGCTCACCACGGCCAGCATCAGCGCGAAGAACACGCTCATCGCGGCGGCCCGACCGGCGTCGTAGTCGCGCAGGCCCTCGTCCACGATCCGCCAGACCACGGTCCGGGTCTGCTCGCCCGGCGCACCCTGGGTGATCAGCAGCGCCTGCCCGAAGACGTTCGCCGAGGCGAGGATCGTGGTGGTGAGGACGAAGAGCATGACCGGGCGCAGGCCGGGGATCGTCACATGGCGGAACCGGTCCCACCTGCCGGCGCCGTCGACCTGCGCCGCCTCGTACAGCTCCGGCGCGATGTCCTGGAGACCGGCGAGGTAGATCACCGCGTTGAAGCCGCTGGTCCACCACACGGTCACGCCGACCAGCGACACCCACGCCCACGGCACGTCGGTGACCCACGGCGTGTCCGAGGGGAGCCCCACCGCGCCGAGCAGCAGGTTGACCAGGCCCAGGTTGGCGTCCAGCAGGAAGCGCCAGAGCAGGCCGATCACCGCCACCCCGAGCACGTACGGGGCGAAGAACGCGGCCCGGAAGAACGTCCGGCCGGGGAACTTCTCGTTCAGCAGGAGGGCCAGGCCCAACGGGATCACCACCAGCAGCGGCACCGAGAGGAGCGTGAAGGTGCCGGTCGCCCGGACGCTCGACCACCAGTCGCCGTAGATGGCCGAGTCGCTGGAGAACAGGTCCCGGTAGTTGCCGAGCCCGATGAACGGCCGGTTGGGCAGTTGGAGGTCCCACTGGTGCAGGCTGATCCAGACCCCGAACAGGATCGGCGCCAGACCGAAGGCGCCGAACAGGACCAGGTACGGCGCGAGGAAGAGGTACGGCGTCGCCCGGTTGCCGCGTTCCGTCACGCTCCGGCGACGGGTACGCCCCGGCGGGGGCGGCGCGTCGTCACGCGCCGCCCCGACCTCGATCACGTCCGCCACGACGGATCAGTTCCCGTACTTCTTGCGGTTGTCCTCAAGCTGCTTGTTCGCCTTGGCCACGCCGTCGTCCAGCGCCTGCTTCGGTGACTTCTTGTTCAGCGCCGCCTCGTTGAAGGCGTTGTAGAAGGTCAGGACGACCTCGCCGAGGCCCGGGGTCGCCGGCGGGAACGCCGCGTACTCCAGCTCCGGGGCGAGCGCGTTGACCTCGGTGAGCGCCTTGAACTCGCCGCTCTCCCGGACCGTCTTGCGCGCCGGCACCTGGCCGCCCTTGGCCCAGTCCAGCGAGTGCTGGCTCAGCCAGTTGATGAAGACCTTGGCGCCGGAGACCTTGTTCTCGTTCGCCGCGCGCTGCTTGACGATGGTGAAGTTGTGCGAGTTCGCCCAGGCGGCCTGCTGGCTGCCGATCTGCGGCAGCGGGGCCACGCCCCACTGCACGTTCGGGCTCTTCTTCAGGTCGTTGATCTGCCAGATGCCGTTCCAGGTGAACGCGTTCTTGCCGCTCTTGAACGCCAGGTAGTCGGCGTCCTGGCCGACGTTGGCCGGCGAGTGGCCCTGCTTGATCATGTCGACCAGCCAGGTGCACGCCTCGACCGCCGGGTCGGAGTTGAACGTCGCCTTGGCCACCTCGTCGTCGAAGAGCTTCCCGCCCCACTGGTGCAGCAGGCTGTAGAACGTCATCCCGCCGGTGAACTGGAACGGGCTGACCCAGAAGCCCTGCACGCCGGACTTCTTCAGCTCGGTCAGCGCGGCGGTGTACTCGTCCCGGGTGGTCGGCGGCTTGTTCGGGTCCAGGCCGGCCTTCTGCATGACCGCCTTGTTGTAGTAGAAGCCCAGCGGGTGCATGTCCAGCGGGATACCGTACCGCTTCTCGTGGTAGAGGCCGCCCTTCCACACGGTGGGGGCGAAGTCGCCCTCGCTCAGCTCCAGGTTCTTGGCCACGTCGTCCAACTCGCTGATCGTGCCGCGGGCGGCGAACGTGGCGAGTTGGTCCATGTGCATGACCGCGATGTCCGGCCCGTTGCCGCTGGAGACCGCGCCGGGCAGCTTGCTGTAGTAGTCCGCCCACTCGTAGGTGACCACGCTGACCGCGATGTTCTGGTGCTCGCTGTTGAACTGCTGAACCAGCGCCTTGAAGATGTCGCCGTCGCCGCCGGTGAAGCCGTTCCACAGTTTCAGGTCGACCTTCGGCCCGGTGTAGTCCTTGCCGCCGTTGCCGGCCGAGCCGGCCCGGTCGGGGCTGCTGCTGCCGCCGCCGCATCCGGCCAGTGTCAGCGAGGCCACCGCGCCGAGGCCGACGCCGAGGCCGAGCAGGCGCCGCCGGCTCATCTCGTTCTGGATCATGGGAACTCCTTGGGGGACGGGGTGGAGTATGTCCGGGTCACCGCTGTGGTGTGAAGCGCAGCAGGTTCCAGGAGGTGGCGGGCAGCGCCACGGTGCAGCGGCCGCCGTCGAGGGTGGGGGTGGTGAGGTCCCGGGGCGTTACCCGCTCGGGGTCGGCCTCGGTGTTCGTGGCGGCCGGGTCGGCCCCGGCCGCGAGCGTGGTGTGCGCCGCGCCGCGCAGCCCGGGCAGGCCGCGCAGGTCCAGGTCGATCGGGAGGTCGGCCGGGCCCCGGTTCACCGCGAAGACGGCCAGGCCGCCGGTCTCCTCGTCGTGCACGGCGACGGTGTCGAGCACCGGCACGTCGCCGTACCGCTTCGTGGCGTACGTCGGGCCGACCGGCTCGGTGCGCAGCACGGTGCCGCGGGCGTACCGGGCGGTGAGCGCGAACGGGTGGAAGATGCTCTGCCGCCAGGCGGGGCCGCCGGTGCGGGTGCGGATCGGGGCGATGACGTTGGCGAGCTGCGCCTGGCAGGCCACGCCGACCCGGTCGGCGTGTCGGAGCAGCGTGATCAGCAGGTCCCCGACCACCACCGCGTCGTCGGCGGTGTAGTCGTCCTCGATCAGCGGCGGGGCCTCCACCCAGCCGCGCCGGTCCAGGTCGGCCTGGAGGCGGGACTGGTACCAGACGTTCCACTCATCGAAGGAGACCTTGAGCTTGCGCTTCTGCCGCAGCTTCGCGCCGACGTGGTCGGCGGTGGCGGTCACCTCGGTGATGAAGGCGTCCATGTCGACCGCGGAGGCGAGGATGCTGGCCCGGTCCCCGTCGGAGGGGTCGTAGTAGGTGTGCGCGGAGATGTAGTCGACGTGCTCGTAGGTGTGCTCCAGCACGGTCGCCTCCCAGCCGGCGAACGTGGGCATGCTGCGGTTCGAGCTGCCGCAGGCGACCAGGCTGATCGAGGGGTCGATCAGCTTCATCGCGCGGGCCGTCTCGGCGGCCAGCCGGCCGTACTCGTCGGCGGTCTTGTGCCCGACCTGCCACGGCCCGTCCATCTCGTTGCCGAGGCACCACAGCCGCACCCCGTACGGCTGCTCGGCGCCGTGCTTGCGGCGCAGGTCGGACAGGCGGGTGCCGCCCGGGTGGTTGGTGTACTCCAGCAGGTCGCACGCCTCGGGCATGCCTCGTGTGCCGAGGTTGACCGCCATCATCGGTTCGACGCCGGCCTCGGCCGTCCAGGTCATGAACTCGTCCAGGCCGAACGCGTTGGTTTCGATCGTCTTCCAGGCGAGGTCGAGTCGGCGCGGTCGGTCGCCGGCCGGGCCGATGCCGTCCTCCCAGCGGTAGCTGGAGACGAAGTTGCCGCCCGGGTAGCGAACCACGGAGACGCCCAGTTCCCGGGTCAGTTCCAGCACGTCACGCCGGAAGCCGTGCGGGTCGGCGTCGGGGTGCCCGGGTTCGTAGACCCCGCCGTAGACGCAACGCCCCATGTGCTCGACGAAGGAGCCGAAGAGCCGGCGGTCGGCCTGGCCGACGCGGAACGCCGGGTCGATGGTGAGCTGTGCGTTGGGCACGGGTGCCACCTTTCCGTCGGTGCCGTTCCCGGTGACCCCGGTCACCGGTTCCCCTGGTTTGTACAACGTTGTAAGCAACGATGTAAAGAGGCTGTTACGGCGTCGTGACGCGGTAGAGTTCGGCCAGCGGTCGGCGGGGAGGACGTTCGGTGCGGCACAGGCTGAAGGACGTGGCGGAGCGGGCCGGCGTGTCGGTGAAGACCGTCTCGAACGTGGTCAACGGCTACCAGCACGTCCGCGCCGACACCCGGGCCCGGGTCGAGGAGGCCATCGCCGAGCTGCACTACCGGCCCAACCTGTCGGCCCGCAACCTGCGCAAGGGGCGCACCGGCGTGATCGCCCTGGCCGTGCCCGAACTCGACATCCCCTACTTCGCCGAGCTGGCCCGGCACGTCGTCGACGCCGCCGCCGAGCACGGCTGGACCGTGCTCGTCGACCAGACCGGCGGCGGCCCGGAGCAGGAACGCAAGGCCGCCAGCGGGATCGGCGACCACATGATCGACGGCCTGATCCTCAGCCCGCTCGCGCTCACCGCCGACGACCTCGCCGGCCTCGCCGGCCTGCCCATGGTGCTGCTCGGCGAGCGGGTCGACCACGGCCCCGCCGACCACGTCATGATCGACAATGTGGCCGCCGCCCGGGAGGTCACCGCCCACCTGATCGGCCTCGGTCGCCGACGGGTCGCCGCGATCGGCTCCCAGCGCACCCCCGAGGGCGCCAGCGCCCGGCTACGCCTGGCCGGCTACACCGCCGCGCTGGCCGAGGCCGGCCTCGACTACGACGACCGGCTGGTGGCGCCCGCGCCGGCCTGGCACCGCGCGGACGGCGCCGCCGCCATGCGGCACCTGCTCACCACCGGGGTACGCCCCGACGCCGTCTTCTGCTTCAACGACACGCTGGCCCTCGGGGCGCTGCGCGCGTTGCACGAGGCCGGCCTGCGCGTGCCCGAGGACGTCGCGGTCGCCGGCTTCGACGACATCGAGGACGGCCGCTTCTCGATCCCGACCCTGAGCACGGTCGCCCCGGACAAGGAACGCATCGCCCGCCTGGCGGTCGAACTGCTCGCCGGCCGCCTGACCACCGACCGAGAAGCCCCACCCCGCGAGTTGGTGGCCCCTTACCACCTCTCCCTCCGAGAATCCGCCCCCTAACCCCCACCCCCACCCACCCCCGGTCTCGTTGATCATGAAGTTAGCGGCGATGTGGATCTCCGAAACTGCCGCTAACTTCATGATCAACGGGGTGGTCCGGGTGGTGGGGTGGGTGGGTGGGTGGGGTGGGTGGTTGGGTGGTCAGTCGAAGAAGCGGGCCAGGTGGGAAGGGGGTGGGGCGGGGGCGTCCGTGGGGAGGGGGGTGAGGTCGGCGAAGACGGAGGCGCCGTCGCAGCCGACGTGCAGCGGATACCAGCGCGGGGTGCCGGGCGGGCGCTGACCGCAGATGCCCTTGAACGTCTGCACGTCGAGCAGGCGTACGTGGGTCGGGTCGGCCACCGCGTTGACGTGCCGCCACCACGGGCTCATGATGTGCAGCACTCCGCCGGGCCGCAGCGCCCGGTGACACTCGTCGAACAGCGGCAGAAAATCGATCAGGTGCTCGACGATGTGCACCGCGAAGAACACGTCCACCGAGTCGTCCCGCAGCGGCAGTGAGCCGGCCAGGTTGGCCACCGCGTCGACCCCGGGCGCCGGATAGATGTCCAACCCCAGGTTGCCCGGCCACTGCTTGGTGGCACCGCAGCCCAGGTCCACCACCACCGGCGGCCGACCGGCCACCCCGACCCGGCACCAGACCCCGAGCACCCCGGACAGCCGGCCGATCAGCTCCCGCACCAGCCGCAGCTCCGCCGGGTCGGCGACCTCGCCGGTCAGGTGTGCCACACCTCGGTCGAAGCGCACCTCGACGGCGGTGCCGCGCNCTGCCGGAGCCGTTCACCCGAGAGCGCGACCTGCCCCATCGCCACCATGTGCCACCTCCGGCGGCGCGTTACCCCCATTCCACCCCGATACACGCCCCCCACCCCGCCCCATCCCCACCGGCGCGAGCGGATCCGCTGACCTCCGTCGGGGCCGCCCGGTGTGGGTGCACTTGTCGTCGCCCAGGCGACAACAAGTGCACCCGAAGCCGCCCGGCCGGCAGCAATCGCCGGACAAGGTCCGTTGACCATGGAGTTGGCGGCGACAAATTGGGGCACACGCTGCCGTCAACTTCATGATCAACGCTAAGGGAGGGAGGGAGGGGGCGGGTCAGTCCTCGGTGATTCGTCCCTTCGCCACGCGCAGTCGCCGGGTCAGGGTCACCGCGTCCAGCATGCGGCGGTCGTGGGTGACCAGCAGCAGGGTGCCGGGGTAGGTGGCCAGTGCCGACTCCAGCTGCTCGATCGCGGCCAGGTCCAGGTGGTTGGTCGGCTCGTCGAGCACCAGCAGGTTGACCCCGCGCCCCTGGAGCAGCGCCAACGCCGCCCGGGTCCGCTCGCCGGGGGAGAGCGTCGCCGCCGGCCGCAGCACGTGGTCGGCCCGCAGGCCGAACTTGGCCAGCAGCGTCCGCACGTCCGCCGGGTTGAGATCGGGTACGGCGGCGGCGAACGCGCCGAGCAGTGGCTGGTCGCCGAGGAAGAGTCCCCGGGCCTGGTCCACCTCGCCCACCACCACGCCCGGGCCGAGCGCGGCGTGCCCCTCGTCCAGCGGCAGCCGGCCCAGCAGCGCGGCCAGCAGGGTGCTCTTGCCGGAGCCGTTCGCCCCGGTGATCGCCACCCGGTCCGCCCAGTCGACCTGGAGGTCCACCGGGCCGAGGGTGAAGTCGCCCCGGCGTACCACGGCGGCTCGGAGCGAGGCCACGACGGCGCCGGCGCGGGGCGCGGCGGCGATCTCCATCCGCAGCTCCCACTCCTTGCGCGGCTCCTCGACCACCTCCAGCCGCTCGATCAGCCGGGCGGTCTGCTTCGCCTTCGCCGCCTGCTTCTCGGTGGCCTCGGACCGGAACTTGCGACCGATCTTGTCGTTGTCGGTGGCCTTGCGCCGGGCGTTCTTCACGCCCTTCTCCATCCAGGCGCGCTGGGTCCGGGCGCGCGCCTCCAGACCGGCCTTCGTGTCGGCGTACTCCTCGAACTCCTCGCGGGCGTGCCGGCGCGCCACGGCGCGTTCCTCCAGATAGGCCGCGTAGCCGCCGCCGTAGTGGTTGACCTGCCGCTGGTGCAGGTCCAACTCGACGATCCGGTTGACCGTGCGGGTGAGGAACTCCCGGTCGTGGCTGACCACCACGGTGCCGGCGCGCAGCCCGGTGACGAAGCGTTCCAGCCGGTCCAGCCCGGCCAGGTCCAGGTCGTTGGTGGGCTCGTCGAGCAGGAAGACGTCGTAGCGGCTGAGCAGCAGCGACGCCAGCCCGGCGCGGGCGGCCTGCCCGCCGGAGAGCCCGATGGTCGGATGGTCCAGCCCCACGTCGAGGCCCAGCTCCGCGGCGACCTGCTCGGCCCGTTCGTCCAGATCCGCGCCGCCGAGGTCGAGCCAACGTTCCAAGGCGATCGCGTACGCGTCGTCGGCGCCCGCCGCCCCGGCGGTCAGCGCCTCGGTGGCGGCGTCCAGCGCGGCCTGGGCGGCGGTGACTCCGGTACGCCGGGCCAGGAAGTCGCGGACCGTCTCGCCCGGCCGGCGTTCCGGCTCCTGCGGCAGGTAGCCGACCGTGGCGGTGGGTGGGCTCAACGCCACCGTGCCCTGCTCCCGGGGCTGGAGGCCGGCGAGCGTGCGCAGCAGCGTGGACTTGCCGGCGCCGTTCACCCCGACCAGGCCGACCACGTCGCCGGGCGCGACGACCAGATTGAGGTCTTCGAAGAGGAGGCGGTCACCGTGGCCGGCGGTGAGATCCTTGGCGATCAACGTGGCGCTCATCAGGCCACCGAGCCTACCGGTGAGGGAGACTCACAGCCGTGGCGACCACATTGGCGATCGACTGCGGGGGCGGCGGGATCAAGGCCTCCGTGCTGGACGCCGCCGGCACGATGCGGGCGCGGCCGTTGCGCGTGCCCACGCCGTACCCTCTGCCCCCGACCTTGTTCGTGCGGACGCTGGTGGATCTCGGCGCGCGGCTGCCCTCGGCGGACCGGCTCACCGTCGGGATGCCCGGCATGATCCGGCACGGCGTGGTGGTGGCCACCCCGCACTACGTGACCCGGTCCGGGCCGCGCAGCCGCGTCGATCCGGACCTGCTCGCCCAGTGGTCCGGGTACGACGCGCGCGGCGCGCTGGCCGAGGCGTTCGGGGTGCCCGCGCTGGTCCTCAACGACGCCGAGGTGCACGGCGCGGGCGTGGTCGCCGGGACCGGCTGCGAGCTGGTGCTGACGCTCGGCACCGGGCTGGGCAGCGCGCTTTTCGACGGCGGCGTGATCGCGCCGCACCTGGAGCTGTCGCACGCGCCGGTGCGGTGGAACACCACCTACGACACGTACGTCGGGGAGCCGGAACGGCGGCGCCTCGGTGACGCGTTCTGGTCCCGGCGGATCCGGCAGGTGGTGGACGGCCTGCGGCCGGTGTTCCGCTGGGACCGGCTCTACCTCGGCGGCGGCAACTCGCGGCTGATCCGCCCGGAACAGGTGGCCCGGATGGGGGACGATGTCGTGATCGTCCCGAACACAGCCGGAATCGTCGGTGGTGTCCGGGCCTGGGAGCTGGTGGGCGACCGGTACGACCCCACGACCTGATCCTCGGACCCGTGGAACACTCGCGCTTCCGCCGGTGTTGTGCCAGCGTCGGACAAAGGGCTGACGACACGAGGAGGTGGGTCGAGTGGACCTTCTGGCGGAGTACCGGCGGGCAACCATGTTCTTCGACTCGGGGGACCCGACCGGGGCAGCCCGGCTGCTGGAGCCGATCATCGAGGCGGAGCCCGACAACTCCTCGGTCCGGCAGTTGCTGGCCCGCGCATACTTCCAGTCGGCCCAGCTCAACCGGGCCGAGGAGCACCTGCGTGAGCTGGTCGACCGGGACCCGAGCGACCATTACGCGCACCACGTGCTCGGCCGCACGTTGGAGCGGATGAACCGGCCGGCCGACGCGCTGCGGCACCTGCGCATCGCGGCGGCGATGTACTCGACCAACACCGACTACACCACCGCGCTCAAGCGGGTGGAGGGTCGGGTCGGTCGGTGACGGTCCGTCGAAGGGCAGCCCGGTCGGGCTGCCCTTCGGCGTACCTAGGATGGGACCCGTGAAGCTCAAGCTCGACCTCCACGACATCTACAACAAGGGCCACGACATCGACCGCGCGTTGCGCGGAATCATGGACGAGGCGGTGGCGAAGAAGGCCACGCTCGTGGAGATCATCCCGGGCAAGGGCTCCGGCGCGCTGAAGAAGAAGGTGCTGCGCTTCCTCGACCAGAAGGACGTCAAGCAGCTCTACCACCGCGTCGAGAAGGACTCGAAGAACTTCGGCCGCCTCTTCGTCCACTTCCGCTGGAAGTAGCGCTTGGCTGGCTCTTGATCCACCCCACTTCGCCGAAGTGGCGGGTTCCACGAGATCTTGGTATGAAATGGCCCCTATAGGGGCCATTTCATACCAAGATCTGCACGGCTGAACCGACGGCCGGAGTGGGCTAGACGCAGACCCGGCAGTAGAGCCGTTCGTCCCGGGCCGTCGCTCGACGAGCCAGAACCCCCAGCTCGATCAGGACCTCGGCCAGGATCGACGGCTCACCCTGCCCCCAGAACTCCTCGGTCTCCGACCATGGCACCGCCACCTCCCGTAGCTGACTCTCCGACGCGGCGGCCAGCGCGGTGTGCAGCTCGTCGGTGAGCGAGATGACGAGCACCTCGCCGTCGTGACGGACCGCGACGGCATTGCCCCACCTCGGGCTGCGCGTCACCACGTCGTAGTCGCGGCCGGTCAGGAGCGCCTCCAACGTGCCGAGCTGCACGGTGGGCTCGATCCCTTTCAGTTCGACGACCTCGAACCCGGGATCGGCAGCGGCGCGCGGACCGGCCAGGACGTCGGCGACCGCGGCGGCCGTCTCGTCGGTGGGCGCCGAGAAGTAGTCACAGAGAATTCCCACGGCGCGATCATGCAAGGTGACGAACGGATCGGGGAATCCCTTGCGGCCAACGCTGATCGATCTCATCCAACCCGAGCAGCTCCACGATCCGACGGTATGGCGGGGTTGTACCAGATCAACCCTATGATGCGATGAGTCGGTGACGGGCCTGCGCGCCGTTCGATCTGACTTGGAAGCCCGGCATTGGCCGGAGCAGGATCACGCGGGTCGGCGTACCCGGTAGGCCAGGTGGGTGACCCCGACGCCCTCGACCACCCGGAACGGCCCGTCGAGATCGACAGGCGCGATCCCCAGACCGGAGAAGAACGGAATCCCGTCGCCGAGCAGCACCGGCACCAGGTCCACGTGCACCTCGTCGAGCAACCCCGCCTCCAGCACCTGCCGCGCGATCGTCCCGCCGTTCACCCCGACCTCCCTTCCGCCGGCGAGGGAGCGGGCACGGGAGATCGCCCGCTCGATGCCGTCGGTGACGAACACGAACGACTCGCCCTCGGGCGCCCAGCCGTCCGGGACCCGGTGGGTCACCACGACCACCGGCTTGTCCAGCGGGTGCCGGCCGCCCCAGCCGTTGGTCAGGTCGAACAGCGTGCGGCCGACCACCAGCGCCCCGGTGCGTTCGGTCAGCGCCCGGATGTGCTCGGCGCTGGCCGCCGACGTGCGGAACGTCATCTCCGGGTTGGCGGTGGGCGTCTCCACGTCGCCGTTGCCGTACCACTGGAAGAGGTGGTCGAAACCGCCGTGCGACGGGTCCGCGATGTAGCCGTCCAGGGACATGGTCGCGCCGGTGGTCACCTTGCTCATGGTGGGCTCCTCGGAATCTGGTCGATGCCTTCACGGAGGTAGACGCCGGGGCCGGGAGAAAGTCACCGGTGCGGTCGCAGCCCGTCGAGCGCGGTGGCGACCAGGCGATCGGTGTACGCGGTGGTGAGCGGTCCGCCGCGGTGGAGCCAGCGTTGGAACAGCGGGCCCCAGATCAGGTCCACCGCGACGTCGAGGTCGACGTTCTCGGCGATCTGTCCGGCCTGCTGGGCACTGCGCAGGCGCTGCCGTTTGGCCTCCCGCAACGGCCCGTCCAGCCGTTCGGCGTAGGCGGCTGCCAGCTCGGGGTCGTGGGCGATCTCGGTGGCCAGCGCGCGCATCGGTGGCTCGTACCGGGGGTCGGTCAGCTCGGCGACGGTGGCGCGTAGCACCTCGGTCAGGTCGGCCGCCAGGTCGCCGGTGTCCGGCAGTTGGATCGGTTCGCCCTCGGTGCCCTCGCTGAGCATCAGGAAGGCGTCGAAGACGACCGCGCCCTTGGAGGGCCACCAGCGGTAGATGGTCTGTTTTCCCACGCCGGCCCGGGCGGCGATGCCCTCGATGCTGACCTTCGCGTAGTCGACCTCCTGGAGCAGGTCGAAGGCGGCGGTGAGGATGGCGCGGCGGGAGGTCTCCCGGCGGCGGGCCGTGTTGGGCGGCGTCATGTGGGGTACGGTATCAGAACGAGACGGACCGTCTCGTCTCGTTCACGGAAAGGGAGCCGACATGCAGAAGACCTGGTTCATCACCGGTGCCAGCCGTGGCCTCGGCCATGCGTTCGTCGAGGCCGCGCTCGACCGGGGTGACCGGGTGGTCGCCGCGGCGCGGACCGTCAGCCGGGACAGCTTCGACGCCCGGCACGGCGACCGGCTGCTGACCCTGACCCTCGACGTGACCGACCGGGCGGCCGTCGTCGCCGCCGTGGACACCGCGGTCGCGCACTTCGGGCGGCTCGACATCGTGGTCAACAACGCCGGCACGCTGTCCATGGGCATGATCGAGGAGTTCACCGAGGCGCAGGCGCGCGCCCAGTTCGAGGTCAACGTCTTCGGCGCGCTCTGGGTCAGCCAGGCCGTGCTGCCGCACCTGCGCGCGCAACGGTCCGGCCACATCGTGCAGGTCTCCAGCATCGCCGCGCTCGGTGGCTTCCCGAGCACGGGGCTGTACAGCGCGAGCAAGTTCGCCCTGGAGGGCATGAGCGAGGCCCTGGCGGCGGAGGCGGCGGCCTTCGACGTCAGGCTCAGCATCGTGCAGCCGGGCGGCTACTGGACCGACCTCTACACCGACGTCAGCGCCACCACCCCGATGGACGCGTACGCGCCGCTGCGCGCCGAACTGGAGCGGCAGTGGGCGGAGGGATCGGTCGACAGTGAGCCCCGGCTGGCCGCCGAGGCTCTGCTGCGACTCGTCGACAGCGACGACCCGCCGCTGCGGCTGCTGCTCGGCAGCATGGTGTACGACCTGGCGTTCGACCTCTCCCGCCGGCGGATGGACACCTGGGCGGGCTGGGAGCGGGTCAGCCGCGCCGCCGAACGCCCGGTGCCCGCCCCCGGAACGGCCGGTTAGAGCGCGTACGAGCGGCCCACCGCCAGCATCTCCGAGCTGTGCGAGCCCACCACCCCGACGTTCGCCGGCCGGGGCCGGAACCCGGGCAGCGCGGACAGCCCGTCGCTGGCGTCCATCGCGCGCACGGTCACCGTCTCGGCCGAGGACGTCAGCGTCAGCGTCACCTCCACCCCTTCCGGCGGCGGGGCGTGGAACACGATGCCGAAGCCCCAGCGGCCCTCGCGTACCTTCACCGGCACGTTCCGCCCGGCCACCGACGCGGACCGCACGGTCGCGGTGCGCGTGTCGACGTGCAGCGTGAGCAGCCGGACCGGCCGCTGCGGCGTCACCTGCACCTTCACCACCCGCTGGTCGCCGGTGCGGTCGTCGGCCAACACCTCCAGCTTCGGCGCGGGCAGCGACGCCGCCGGCGCCGGGCCGGCGCGCAGCTCGCCGTCGCCCAGCCCGGGGAAGTCGTCGGTCACCGAGATGGTCCGGTCGACGTAGCGGTCGGTCCAGGGCTGCGGGCGGTCCTCGTGACTCAGCCAGGCGGCCTTGCCGCTGCCGGCGTCCAGCGCGTACATCAGGTGGGTGGGCACGGGGTGCGCGGCGTCGAAGCGGTCGACGGTCAGGCCGACCCCGGCGAGCNGGGCGCGCAGCGCGAGCCGGCCGCGTTGGCCGCCGGCCCGCGGGTGCAGCAGGTCCACCACGGGCAGCGCGGCCAGGCCGAGCAGCACCGCGACCAGGGCGGCCACCGCGCCCAGGCCCATGCCGAGCGCGGGGAAGAGCAGCACCACGGTGGGCAGCAGGATCACCACGGCGACCGCGCCGGCCAGCGTCACCGCGACCACCGGCCACGGGCCGTCCTGGCGGGTGGCGAGCGCCGCGAAGGCGGCGAGCGCGCCGGCCAGGGCCGGCAGGGTCGTCAGGTACGCCCCGCCGGGCACCAGCACGGCGAGCAGCACGCCGAACAGGGCCAGCCAGAGCAGCCCGCCGAACGCCAGCGCGGCCGGGCCGACGCGGCGGCGCAGCAGCGCGTACCAGCAGAGGAGCACGGCGGCGGCGAGCGCCACCACGGCGAGCCGGTACCAGACCGGACGGTACGGGTCGAGCAGCTCGGCGTACCCGGGTCGGATCGTGGTGATCGCGGCCCAGAGCAGCCACGCGCCCAGCGGGGCCACGACGACCGGCACCAGGGCCAGGCCGGCGCCGGCGGCGAGCGTGCCGGCGGTGGCCCGCCCCCGGCGGCGCAGCAGCCAGCCCAGCGCGCCGACCGCGAGCAGCGCGGCCACGGCCAGCGGCAGGGTCAGCCAGCCGGGGTAGCGGACCAGCCCGCCCGGCACCGGGAAGTAGGTGGCGTCGTGGCCGGCGCGCAGGTCGCCCAGGTCGGTGCGGCCGAACTCGCGGGCCAGGCCGAGCGCGTTGTCGCCGTGCATCTGGAGGCTGCCCCGGTCCATCCGGGCCGGCACGTCCAGCGGGGTGTGGTAGATCGCGGCGCCGTCGATGTAGGCGGAGTTCAGGCCCACGAACTTCCGGTCGAGGAAGGCGGTGAAGTCGGTGTCGTTGGGCAGCGCCCGGTAGATCTCCACCGCGAACGAGGTGCCCACCGGGTGCGGCGCGGCCCGGCCGAACACGTCCACGAGCTTCGCGTTGTTCCGGGAGGTCTCGAACATGATCACCGGGCCGGTGGAACCGCGCGCCTCCAGGTTGAGCACCACCCCGCCGTCGCGGGCGAGCGGGTGGTCGGCGGCGAAGCCGGCGGCCCCGCACAGGCACGCCTCCTCCGCGTCGGTGAGCACGAACACCACGTCGTTGCGGGGGCGCGGGCCGGTGGTCAGCGCGCGGGCCACCTCCAGGATGGTGGCGGTGCCGGCGGCGTCGTCGTTGCCGCCGGGCCCGGTCTGCACCGAGTCGTAGTGGGAGACCAGGAAGACCTTGCCGGTCGGGTCGGTGCCGGGGAGCCGGGCCACCACGTTGCGGACCCGGGCCAGCGTCGCGCCGCCGGCCGCGCCGGACAGTTGCCCCGCCTCGGGCGCCACGGCGTCCTGCACCTCGGTCTGCAGGCCCAGCCCGCGCAGCGCGCCGACCAGGTGTTCGCGTACCCGGTCGTTGGCCTCGCTGCCGGCGACGTGCGGCCGGGCCGCGATCACCTCGACGTTCCGGTACGCCCGGGCGGCGCTGAACTCACCGGCCGGCGCGTCGGCCGGGCGCGGCGCCGGGGTGGCGAGGCCGACCAGGACGCCCGCCCCGACGGCGAGCAGCGCGACCNGGCAGCCGGCGGCGCGGCTTGGCGAGCGCCCGGTCGGCGGGGCGGGTGGGGGGTGCGCCCACGGGGACTCCTCGGGGGTGGATCTACGGGGGTGGGCATCATCCTGCACCCCGCCGGCGGCGGTGGCACTCCCCGGTCGGTGCGCTGGCGGGTCTGGCAGCGCTCCCGCGTAACATCGTGGGTCGGTCGTGCCGCTGTTCGGGTGGACGGGTCACGCGCCCGCCCATGCCGACGGCGGTCGTGTCGTGTGCGACCGTTGACTCAGGCAGGAACGTCCGGGGCGCTCGGAAGGAGCCCGACATCACCAGCGAACTCCCGCGTCTCGCGGCGGTGGCCCGGCCGCACCGGGGGCCCGCCGCGCCGGGTGCCGCCGTCGTGCCGCAGGCCGGTTCGGGGTTCCACGGCGGCCTGCCGCCGGGCGAGCGGCTGCGGGTGCTGCTGGTCGAGGACGACGAGGGCGACGCCTTCCTGGTCGGCGAGCTGCTCGCCGAGACCAACTCGATGATCGACCTGCTGGTCGCGACCAGCCTCAGCGAGGCCCGCCAGCGGGTCATGGGCGTCGACTGCGTCCTGCTCGACCTGGGCCTGCCCGACGCGCAGGGCCTGGACGGGCTGCGCCGGGTGCTGGAGATGGCCAGCGGCGCCGCGGTGTGCGTGCTGACCGGCCGTTCCGACGAGCACCTGGGCATCGTGGCGGTCGCCGAGGGCGCACAGGACTACCTGGTCAAGGGTCAGGTCGACGGTGTCCTGCTGACCCGTGCGCTGCGTTACGCGGTGGAGCGCAAGCGGGCCGACGAGAACGCCCGCCGGCTGCGCGAGGTGGAGCTGCGCCAGGCCGAGTCGGCCCGCCTGGAGCGGGGCCTGCTGCCGCAGCCGTTGATGACCACCGACGAAGTGTCGGTGCACACGTTCTACCGGCCCGGCCGGCACGCCGCGCTGATCGGCGGCGACTTCTACGACGTGGTGCAGACCCGCCCGGACCGGATCGACCTGATCGTCGGCGACGTCTGCGGCCACGGCGTCGACGAGGCGGCGCTCGGCGTCGAGCTGCGCGTCGCCTGGCGGGCCCTGGTGCTGGCCGGGGTGCCGGACGACGAGGTGCTGCCCGCGTTGGAGCAGGTGCTGATGAGCGAGCGCCGGCTCCAGGAGATCTTCGCGACGGTCGCCACCGCCCGCCTCGACCTGGACACCGCNCGGCCACCCGCCGCCGCTGCTGCTCAGCGGCGGTAAGGTCGCCCCGGTTCCGGCCAAGGGCGGGCTGCTGCTCGGCGTCCGGCCCCGCCGTCCCGTTGCCTTCGATCTGGAGTTCGACACCGATGACTGGTCCCTGCTGATGTACACCGACGGCCTCATCGAGGGTCGGGTCGACGGCGGCGACGAACGGCTCGACGTGCCGGGGCTGACCGGCCTGCTCGCCGACCCGGCCAACCGGGCGGTCCCGCTGGCCGACCTGCCCGCCTGGCTGGTCGGCCGGGCCGAGCAGATCAACGGCGGGCCGCTCGCCGACGACGTGGCGATGCTGCTGGTCACGCGCGGCGGTGGCCGGTGAACACGCAGGGCTGGACGCTGCGGCGACGGGTGGGAACGCTGCTCGGCGTGGTCCTGGTGCTGCTGCTCGGGCTGGCCGGCGCGGAGGCCGCGGTGGCGGCGAAGAACCGGCAGAACATCGACGCGGTGCTGCTGCGGACCGGCCCGCTGCGGGTCCAGGCGCAGGAGCTGATGAGCGCGCTGCTGGACCAGGAGACCGCGGTGCGCGGGTACGCGGTGAACGGCGACCGCAACGACCTCGCCCCCTACCAGGAGGGCCTGCGACGCGAGCAGAGCCTGGTCACGTCCATCCGCGGGCTCTCCGCCGACTATCCGGGCGTGCGCCGCGAGCTGGCCGTGATCGAGCAGGAGACGGCGCGGTGGCGGGCCCAGGTGGCCGAGCCGGTGATCACGACCACCGAGCGCAGCGGCCCGGCGGCCGGGCAGGCGTTGATCACCGATCAGACCCGGCGGCAGTTCGACGGCATCCGGACGTCGGTGACCACGCTCCAGGGGGAGATCCTCACCGTCCGGCAGCAGGCCGCCGACCGGGTGAACTCGACCAGCAACGCGCTCGTCGTGCTGCTGATCGTCGCCGCCCTGGTGGTGGCGGTGGCCGGCGCGGTCATGCTGCTCTCGCTCGACCGGATCCTGATCCGGCCGCTGGCCGGCCTGGTCGGGCAGGTACGGGAGGTCGCCGAGGGCGACTACCAGCACCGCATCGAAGGGTCCGGTCCGCCGGAGTTCCGCCGGCTCGCCGACGACATCGACCAGATGCGCCGGAAGATCGCCCAGGAGCTGGAGGAGGTACGCCAGGCCCGGGAACGGATCGAGTGGGTCAACAGCCAGCTCCAGAAGCAGGCGGAGGAGCTGACCCGGTCCAACCGTGACCTGGAGCAGTTCGCGTACGTCGCCTCGCACGACCTCCAGGAGCCGCTGCGCAAGGTGGCCAGCTTCTGCCAGCTCCTCCAGCGGCGCTACGCCGGCCAGCTCGACGAGCGGGCGGACCAGTACATCGCGTTCGCGGTGGACGGGGCGCAGCGGATGCAGCGGCTCATCAACGACCTGCTCGCGTTCTCCCGGATCGGCCGGTTGACCACCGGGTTCACCGAGGTCGACCTGAACAAGGTGATGGGCGACGTGGCCGGGCAGACCGAGGCGGCCCGCCAGTACGCCGACGGGGAGCTGACCTGGGACCGGATGCCGACGATCCGCGGCGAGGAGCCGCTGCTGACCAACCTGCTGGCGAACCTGGTCAGCAACTCGGTCAAGTTCCGCCGCGCCGACGTGCCGCCGAAGGTGCACGTCTCGGCCCGGCTGGTCGACGGCGAGTGGGAGATCAGCTGCCGGGACAACGGCATCGGCATCGAACCGGAGTTCGCCGACAAGATCTTCGTGATCTTCCAGCGGTTGCACTCCAAGGACGCGTACCCGGGCACCGGCATCGGACTGGCGATCGTGAAGAAGATCGTGGAATACCACGGCGGCCGGGTGTGGGTGGACACCGACGTCGAGGAAGGCACCACGATCCGGTTCACGCTGCCCGCCCTGGAGGCCGACATCGAGGCGGCGCGGGCGGCCGAGAAGGCGGCGGCGGCCGAAGCGGCGGCGGAGGCGGTGGAGGGGTCGAACGGGGACGGGGCGTCGGCCGGGGAGGGCGCCGAGGCCGCCCCGGTGGACGTCGTGCGGCAGCCGGACGGACCGGCACGGGAAGAGTCGCCCACGGAGGCGGACCGACACGATACAAACGGTGGCATGAAGGAGACGGTGGGATGACCGCGCCGGCCGACGGCAAGAGCCCGATCGAGGTCCTGCTGGTCGAGGACGATCCGGGCGACGTGCTGATGACCCAGGAGGCGTTCGAGGAGCACAAGCTCCGCAACCGCCTCACGGTCGTCTCCGACGGCGCCGAGGCCCTGGCCTACCTGCGCCGCGAGGGCCAGTACGCGGACGCGGTATCGCCCGACCTGATCCTGCTCGACCTGAACCTGCCCCGCCGGGACGGTCGGGAGGTGCTGGAGGAGATCAAGAAGGACGAGCACCTCCGCCGGATCCCGGTCGTGGTGCTCACCACCTCGCAGGCCGACGAGGACATCCTGCGCAGCTACCAGCTGCACGCCAACGCCTACGTGACCAAGCCGGTGGACTTCGAGCGCTTCATCTCGGTCGTCCGCCAGATCGACGAGTTCTTCGTCAGCGTGGTCAAGCTGCCGCCGCGTGGCTGACCCGCTGCTGGACGACGTCGCCGCGCTGCTCCGGGAGGCCGCGGCCGACGTGGTCGTGCCCATGTTCCGCCGGCTCGACCCGTCCGACATCTCCGAGAAGGCACCCGGCGAGGTGGTCACCGTCGCCGACCGCGAGGCCGAGAAGCTGATCTCCGACGGGCTGCGACGGCTGCGCCCCGGTTCCGTGGTGGTCGGCGAGGAGGCGGTCGCCGACGACCCGGACCTGCTGCGGCACCTGCGCGGCGACGGCGACGTCTGGCTGGTCGACCCGGTCGACGGCACCTCCAACTTCGCCGCCGGGCGGCGGCCCTTCGCGCTGATGGCGGCGCTGCTCACCGACGGCGTACCGGTGGCCTCCTGGGTCTACGACCCGCTGGACGGCACGATGGCCGCCGGCCGGCTCGACGCGGGCACCCGGCTGGACGGCACGCCGGTGCGGGCCACCCGGTCGATGCCCGAGGTGGGGGCGCTGCGCGGCACCGCGATGACGAAGTTCCTGCCCGCCGAGTTCCGCCGCGACGTCGAGGCCGGCGGCCGGCGGATCGGCGAGTTGCTGCCCGGCCAGCACTGCGCCGGCCGGGAATACCTGGACATCCTCACCGGCGCGCAGCAGTTCGTGTTGTTCTGGCGCACCCTGCCGTGGGACCACACCCCGGGCACGCTGCTGGTCCGGGAGGCCGGCGGCGTCGCCCGCCGCTTCGACGGCACCGACTACCACCCGGCGGACGAGGGCCGGGGCCTGCTGGTCGCGGCCACCGAGGAGATCTGGGACGAGGTGTACGCGGCGCTGCTGGCGAGCTGACCAGCGCTGAGCGACGGGCTCGGCACGCTGCGTCGATGTTTTCCGTCATCGGCGGTCACGAATCCGGCTCGGCGCGCGTGGTCCGGTATCGTGACCGGCGGTTGACGGAAGGACCATCACGTGCCCAGGACCAGGCTCACCGGCCGGCGCGTCCGCCGGTCGCTGCTCGCGCTGCTGACCGCGACGGCCGTGCTGCTCGGCGCCGGCCTCGCCGCCGCCGGCCCGGCCGCCGCCGCGCCCAGCCCGAACGCCGACGACGAGGGTGGCAGCAAGCAGCTACGGGCGGCGCTGGAGGCCGCGGCGAAGGGCCACATCGACGCCAAGAACAAGCTGGACAACTCCAAGCGCCGGCAGGCCGCGCTGGCCGCCCAGCTCAAGGACATCGAGGTACGCCTCGTCGGGCTGACCGCCGAGGCCGGCGAGGTCGCCGTGCAGTCGTACCAGCAGGGGCGGCTGACCCCGGCGTCGATGCTGCTGGCCAGTTCCGGACCGGACGACTTCCTGCACCGGGCGGTCGAGCTGGACATGCTGGCCCAGCGCAACAGCAAGCGGCTGGGTGACCTGGCCGCCGCGAAGGCCGAGGCCGCCGAGTCGAAGCTCGCCATCGACGCCGAGGTGCGGGAGCAGCAGAAGCAGGTCACCGTGCTGGCCCGGAAGAAGAAGGACGCCGAGGTGGCGCTGGCCAAGGTCAGCTCCGGCGCCGGCGCCGGTTTCGGCGGCAGCTCCTCGTCGGCCAAGCCGGCGCCCCGCAACTCGGACGGGTCGTGGCCGTCGGAGTCCTGCTCGGTGAGCGACCCGACGCCGGCGGACGGCTGCATCACCCCGCGTACGCTGCACATGCTCCAGCAGGCGAAGGCGGCCGGTTACAAGCGGTACGCGTCCTGCCACCGCAGCGGCGGGGGCGGCGAGCACCCGAAGGGACGGGCCTGCGACTTCGCCGCCGCCACCGACGGCTTCGAGGACCGCACCGCCACCGGCGGCGACAAGTCGTACGGGGACAGCCTCGCCAACTGGGCGAAGAACAACGCCAACCGGCTCGGCATCATGTACGTGATCTGGTATCGGCAGATCTGGATGCCGAACACCGGCTGGCGCGCGTACAGCGGCGGCGGCAGCCCGGCGGCCGACCACACAAACCATGTTCACATCTCGATGTATTGACCCGAACGGTCCGAAACGCCGCGTACCCTCGCCACGGTGAGCAGCACATCGTCCGACACCGTCAGCACACCGGCGACCGCCGAGCCGGCCCCGCCACGGGCCCTGCCGAACGGGCTCGCCGCGTTCCTGGTCTTCCTCTCCAGCGGCGCGGTGCTGGTGCTGGAGACCGTCTCGCTGCGCCTGGTCGGCCCGTACGTCGGGGTGACCCTCCAGGTGACCAGCTCGGTCATCGGCATGGCGCTGGCCGCCATCGCGTACGGGGCGTGGATGGGCGGGTGGCTCGCCGACCGGCGGGACCCGCGCACCCTGCTCGCCCCGGCGCTGGTGCTGGCCGGCATCGCCACCGCGATCACCCTGCCCATCGTCCGGTACGCCGGTGAGGTGCTGCGCGGCGGCGCGGCCAGCGCGGTGCTCCTGCTGACCGCGCTGACCGTGCTGCTGCCCGCCGCGCTGCTCGCCGGCATCACCCCGCTGGTGGTGAAGCTCCAGCTCGCCGACCTGCGCCGCACCGGTCAGGTGGTCGGCAAGCTGTCCAGCATCGGCACGCTCGGCGGCATCACCGCCACGCTGGGCACCGGCTTCATCCTGGTCGCCGCGCTGCCCAGCTCGGTGATCGTGCTGGCGCTCGCCGCGGTGCTCGGCGTGACCGGGCTGGCGCTCGGGTTCTGGCTGCGTCGGCGCTCGGGTGCCACGCCGTCGACGCCGGGCCGGGCCAAGGCGGCACTCGCGCTGCTCGGTCTCGCCGCCGCGGGGTTCACCGCGGCGGCACCGAACCCGTGCGACGTGGAGACCGCCTACCACTGCGCCCGGGTGGAGGAGGACCCGGACTCCCCGGATGGGCGCACCCTCTACCTCAACTCGGCCGAGCACTCCTACGTCGACCTGGCCGACCCGACCCACCTCAAGTACTCGTACGCGCAGTGGATCGGCCTGGTCGCGGACCTGGCCCGGCCGGCGCGGCAGCCGATGGACGCGCTGCACCTGGGCGGCGGCGGCTTCACCGTGCCCAACTACCTGGCCGCGACCCGGCCCGGCAGCGACAACCTGGTCTTCGAGGTCGACGGCGGCCTGGTCGAGCTGGACCGGCGGGAGATGGGCCTGCGCACCGGGCCGAAGCTGCGCGCCCGGGTCGGCGACGCGCGGGTGCTGCTCGGCGCCGAGCCGACCGACAGCCGCGACTTCGTCGTCGGCGACGCGTTCGGTCACCTGGTCGTGCCCTGGCACCTGGCGACCCGGGAGATGGCCGCCGACATCCGCCGGGTGCTCCGACCGGACGGCATCTACGTGCAGAACGTCATCGACTACCCGCCGGACCGGTTCATCCGGGCCGAGCTGGCCACCGTCTCCGCCGTGTTCGAACACGTCGCGCTGATCGCGCCGCCGGGTGCGATCGCCGGCCGGCACGGGGCCAACTTCGTGATCGTCGCCTCGGACGTGCCGTTGCCGCTGGCCGGGATCCCGGCCGGCCTGAAGCCGCTCCCCGAGCCGGCGGAGCTGCTCGACGAGGCGCGGACGGCCGAGTGGATCGGGGACGCGCGGGTGCTCACCGACGACTACGCGCCGGTGGACCAGCTCCTCGCGACCGCCTGAACGGGTGACTTCCCTGACCGATTACGACCGCACAGGTGTAGCGAGGTCGACTTCGGGCAACTGCACCGACCATGGGCGGAGCGGTCAGGAACGGCGTGCAACTGCTCGGTGAGCGATACCGGTTGGTCGAGCAGTTGGGC
>NZ_NAPR01000006.1:459673-480066 GCF_002140155.1 Micromonospora sp. NBS 11-29 | reverse complement strand
TCTGCCACCCCAACATCACCAACGTGTACGACTACGGCGAGTCCGTCCAGGTCGGGCTGACCGTCCCATACGTGGTCATGGAGCTGGTGGACGGCGGCGCGCTCAGCAGCCGGCTCGGCCGTGACGGGCAGTTGCCCTGGCGGGAGGCGCTGACCATCGGCGCGGAGGTGGCTTCCGCGCTGGCCACCGCGCACGCCCGGGGTGTGGTGCACCGGGACGTGACGCCCGGCAACGTGATGCTCACCCCGACCGGGGTGAAGGTCGTCGACTTCGGCATCTCGGCGCTGGTGGGGGAGAGCGAGAAGGGGCCGGACGGCGCACTGCTCGGCACGCCCGCCTACCTGGCCCCGGAGCGCCTGGACAACGGGCACGTCTCGCCGGCCACCGACGTCTACGCGGTCGGCCTGCTGCTCTACCGCATGCTCACCGGGCGGCTGCCGTGGCAGGCCAGCACCACCACCCAGATGCTGCGCGCCCACATGTACCGCGACCCGGACCCGATGCCGCCGGTGCCGGGGCTCCCGCCGCAGATCGCCGACCTGGTCGCGCGTTGCCTGGCCAAGCGCCCCGAGGACCGCCCGCCCACCGCCGAGGTGGCCCGTACGCTCGCCGAGGCGGCCGGGCTCGCGGCGATCGTGCCGGTGTCGCCGGCGTTCGGCCGGTTCGACCCGGCGCTGGCGGAGAACGCGGACACCACGATCCTGCCCTGGTCGGCGGCGACGGACGCGCTGCCGTACTCGGCGATCCGCACCCGGACCCGGGGTGCGGTGGTGCGGCGACGGCGGGTGGAGGCCGGGGTGGCCGCCGTCGGCCTGCTCGCGGTCACCGCCACCCTGTGGGGGTTGACGTCGAAGAGCCCGGCCAGCGGCGGGGTGGAACCGACCGAGGCGCGGATGGGGCTGCCCGAGCCGGTGCCCTGCGCGGTCGACTACTCGCTGCGCCGGGACACCGGCAAGGACTTCTCGGCCGAGCTGACGCTGACCAACACCGGCACGCGGGACCTGCGCGACTGGACGATGAGCTTCAGTTTCCCCGGCAGGCAGGCGGTCACCGCCGCTCAACCGCCGGCACGCCAGGTGGGGCGCGACGTGTCGGTCGCGGCCCCGGCGGCGGCTGCGGCGCTGGCACCGGGCGCCTCGACGAAGCTGACGCTGAGCGGGCGGTACACCGGGAGCAACACGCTGCCGGTGGAGTTCAAGGTCGGCGGCAGCACCTGCGGCGTGCAGGTGTCCGGGATCGCCGGTTCGGTGCCGGTCACCGTCGCACCGCAGACCCGGACGCCGGTCAAGCCGGCCACCAGGACGGCACCGGCCAAGACGGCGCCGAGACCCAAGGCGGCGCCGAAGCCCAAGGCACCGCCGAAGCCGGCCAAGGCAAAGGGCAAGGAGAACGGCAAGGGAAAAGCACGGTGAAGCAGCCGAAGGGAGGTGGGCCCGGCAAGGCGAAAGGCAAGGGACCGAAGCGCTGACGCTCAGGTCAGCGCGGCGAAGTGTTGCACCTGGGTGATGCTGCCCTCCACGATGAGCACGCTGTCCGGCATCAGCACGGTGTCCGGGTCGGCGTAGCGGAACGGCTCGCCGGGCAGCTTCGCGCCGACCACCATCACCCCGTACCGCTCCCGTGGGGTCAGGTCCCGCAGCGGGCGTCCGACCAGCGGCGCGGGCACCCGTACCTTGGCGATCGCGAAGTCGTCGCCGAACTCGATGAAGTCGAGCAGCCGGCTGACGATCAGGTGCGCGACCCGCTCGCCGGTCTCCGCCTCCGGAAAGACCACATGGTGCGCGCCGACCGAGTGCAGGATCCGGGCGTGCTTGTCCGAGGTGGCCCGCGCCCAGATCTGCGGGATGCCCAGTTCGGTCAGGGCCAGCACGGTGAGCACGCTCGCCTCGACCGACGCGCCGATGGCGACCACCGCCCGGGGGAAGTCCGCCACGCCGAGCTGGCGCAGCACGACCTCCTCGGTGGCGTCCGCCTGCACCACCCGGTCCAGCTCCGCGGACCAGCGTTGGACCAGCCGCGGGTCGCGGTCGATGGCGAGGACCTCGTGGTCGAGCCGGGCCAGCGAGCCGGCGAGGTGGTGACCGAACCGACCCAGTCCGATCACGACCACCCCGCGCCCGTCCGAGTGTCTAGCCGACAATGGGTTGCTCCTCCGGGTAGCGGTACAAGCGTCGCCGGGTGTTCAACGCGATCGCCGACCCGAGAGTGAGCGGGCCGATCCGGCCGATGTACATGAGCGCGGTCAGCAGGTACTGACCGGGCGCCGGCAGTCGCGGGGCGAGGCCGACGGTGAGGCCGGTGGTGCTGAACGCGGAGGTGACCTCGAAGAGCGTGGCGTAGAAGGGCAGGCGTGTGGTCGTCGCGATCAGCCCGACCGTGCCGCCGGCCACCAGCGCGATGCTGAGCAGCGCGACCGTCAGGGCCTGCCGCTGGCTGGCCGTGGACACCCGGCGACGCCCGACCGTGGTGTCCGCCTCGCCGCGCAGTTCCGCCCAGATCGCGAACCCGAGCAGGAAGAACGTGGAGACCTTGATGCCGCCGGCGGTGCTGGCGCTGCCACCGCCGATGAACATCAGCCCGATGAGCATCGGATAGCTCTCCTCGCTGAGCCGGCCCACATGGATCACGTCGAAGCCGCCGGTGCGGCTCAACGCGATCTGGGCGAACGACGCCAGCACCTTGCCCGCCGCGTCGTAGGTGCCGATCGTGTACGGNTGCCCCAGACGGTCAGCTTGGTGGCGACCGCCCAGCGGGTCGGCTGCCGCCACTCGCGAACCGCCTCGAACAGCGCCGGGAAGCCGAGCCCGCCGACGATCGCGCCGAGGCTGAGCGGTAGCGCCACCCACGGGTCCCGGGCGAAGGCGACCAGCCCGTCGGAGTAGAGGGCGAAGCCGCCGTTGTTGAACGCCTGGACCGAGTGGAACACGGCCGACCAGAGCGCCCGACCGGGGCCGTAGTCGTAGGCCAGCCGGAGCCGCCCGGCGACCACGACCGTCATCAGGACCTCGGTGGCGAAGACCGTGGCCGCGATGCGCAGCAGCAGCCGGCGCAGGTCGCCGAGGCCGAACTCGGCGGTCTCGGCCTGCACGAGCAGCCGGTTGCGCAGGCCGAGCCGGCGGGAGACCACCAGGATCACCAGCGACGCGCCGGTCAGGATGCCGAGGCCGCCGAGCTGCGTGAGCACGGTGATCATCACGAGCCCGAAGTCGTTCCAGTAGTTCGGCGTGTCGGTGATCGCCATGCCGGTCACCGACACCGCCGACGTGGCGGTGAACAACGCGGTCACGAACGGGGTGTAGCGGTGCTCGCTGGTGGCCGAGGGCAGCATGAGCAGCCCGGTGCCGACCAGGATCACCACCAGGAACCCGAGCGGCACCAGCCGGACCGGCTTCCGGAGCAGGCTACGCACCAGGTCATCTTCCGTCCGGAGATTCACCCGGAGGTCAGGAACCGACCAACTGCCGGTCAACCACGCCCGGTCTGCTGTGCGTACCCCTCAACGACAGGAGACGGCGTTGCGACGTACCCTTTCCGCCCTCGGTGTGGCCGGCGCGCTGCTCGCGGCGGCGGCCGTGGTGGTGNCCAGCGACCGATCGTGATCGGTCACCGGGGCGCGAGCGGTTACCGCCCGGAGCACACCCTGGAGGCCTATCGGCTGGCCATCCGGCAGGGCGCCGACTTCATCGAGCCGGACCTGGTCCCGACCAGGGACGGCGTCCTGGTCGCGCGCCACGAGAACGAGATCTCGGGTACGACCGACGTGGCGGCCCACCCCGAGTTCGCGGCCCGCAAGGCGACGAAGACCATCGACGGGGTGACGGTCACCGGCTGGTTCACCGAGGACTTCACGCTGGCCGAGCTGAAGACGCTGCGGGCCAAGGAGCGGCTGCCCCTGGTGCGGGTGGCCAACACCGCGTTCGACGGCCGGTTCGAGATCCCCACCCTTCAGGAGGTCATCGACCTGGCCCGGACCGAGTCGAAGGCCCGGGGCCGGACCATCGGCGTCTACCCGGAGACGAAGCACCCCACCTACTTCGCCTCGATCGGGCGGGCGCTGGAGGAGCCGCTGGTCGCGGTGCTCCGCAGGAACCGGCTGACCCACCGCAACGACCCGGTCTTCATCCAGAGCTTCGAGACCGCCAACCTGCGCAAGCTCGACAAGATGATCGACGTACGGCTGGTGCAGCTCATGGACGCAGCCGGCGCGCCCTACGACTTCACCGCGGCCGGCGACAAGCGGACCTACGCCGACCTGGCCACCGCCGCCGGCCTGGCCTGGGTGTCCCGGTACGCCGACGGCGTCGGCCTGCACAAGAACCTGATCGTGCCCCGGGACGCCGCCGGCCGGCTGCTCGCCCCGACCACGGTGATCCGGGACGCGCACCGGCTGAAGCTGGTGGTGCACGCCTGGACGTTCCGGGCCGAGAACCAGTTCCTGCCGGCCGACTTCCGCATCGGCGCCGACCCGAACGCCCGAGGCGACATCACGTCGGAGTACGAGCTCTTCTTCGACCTGGGCCTGGACGGCGCGTTCAGCGACCACCCCGACACGGCGGTGNCGCGCCGGCCGCTGACGCCCGCCCCTCTCCCGGCACCGGCTCGTCGGGGTGCCCCGCGCCCGCCCGCGGTCGGGCGGTCGTGCCAGGACGGCTTCGTGCACCGGTTCGGCGAAGTGGCTGCTTCCCGGCGAGCTGATCCCGCCGTTTCGGCGATCTGGCGGGCGGCACCCTCGCCCGGCTCTTTTACCGCCGGCTGCCGGCAAGCGCGTGCCTCGCCGGATACGGCCCGGCTCGGTCGGCTGCGGGCGATCGGGACCGTCGCCCGTCGCTGCCGGGAAAGACCCTCCGTTGTGCTGCCTTTCGAGCTGATGTCAGAAACGACTCAGGCTGCGCGCTGGCTGTCGTCCGCTGCGAACGCCAGCTTCCCCGTGATCGCCTCGGAGGGCGGGATCGTCGAAGACCCGTGCGGGTCCGGCGGGCGAGTCATTGCTGATCTCAGCTCTAAAGGCGGTCAAGAGGAGAGTGCCGGCCGGTGACTAGGAACTTGAGGGCGAGGATGGATCGGCCCGGCGTGGGTCATCGACCCCGGCACCCGGGGCGGTTTGGCGTGACGAAGCCGGCGGGCATGGTCAGTTGGCCGGCGTGACCGGCTGGCCAGCCCGCTGGAGTGGGCCTTGAGGTGGGGGCGTGGCCGCTGCGCTGGGCGTGACCGGTGGTGGGCGTGCTGGAGTGGGCTTGAGGTGAGGGCGTGGACCGCTGGGCCGGCGTGACCACTCGGGTCCGCGTGATGGGGCGGGGTTTGAGGTGAGGGCGTGACCGCTGGGCCGGCGTGACCACTCGGGTCCGCGTGATGGCTGGTGGCGTGTTCAGGGGTGTTGGCGCAGGGCGGACGGGCTTGATGGCGTTCGCGCCCTCAAGTTCCTAGGCGGTCGGATGCCTACCGGGCTGGCGGCTCGGCGACGTAGGTGCCACGGCCGGGCTGACCGGTGATCAGCTCCCGATCGTGCAGCAGGGACAGTGCGCGTGAGGCCGTGTTCATGTGAACGCCGTATGCCTCGGCCAGTTCGCGGGTCGAGGGCAGCTTGTCGCCGGGCTTCAGCTCGCCGCTCTTGATCTTCGCGGTGAGTTCGTTGGCGATGTGACGGTATGGGGCTTCGGCTGTGGGCATGGTGAGGACTCCGGTTGGTTCGGCACGTCCGATCATGCCGGGCCTGCACCAGCATCTGCAACAACCTGACAGCCCGAAGTGGATGCTCGACCTACACAAACATTTTGGTTAGGCTGACCGTGTCCGGCTCCGGTTGGTTCGGCAAACCTCGGGGGCCGGGCCCGAAATGGGCTCCGGGGTCGTACCGCCGATCTGGGCTGCGGTCGCGGGGCCGGCGGCCCGTCCGCGTCCCCTGTCCGTGGACGGGCCGCCTCCACGGCTGGCGAGGAGGATCCGTGTACAACGTGCTCGACCTGTTCCGACCTTCGCGGCGACGACGCGGGAGGTGGTGCCCACCGGAGCCGTGCCGACCGCTCAGCGTCGGGCAGATCCGCGAGCGGCGGTTCCGCACCGTGCGCCGCGGGCTCGACCCGGTGGAGGTGCACGCGTTCCTCTATCGGGTGGCCGGTGACCTGGCACTGGCCCGGCGGGACGCGGCCCGGTGCGCCGAGGAGAACGCGCGCATCAGACGGGTGCTCAAAAACTGGCGCACGCCGGGGGCGTACCGGTGAGCCGGGAGCGGTTCGTCGTACACCTGCCGGTCCTCGCGGCCGACCTCGACGGCGCTCGCGGGTTCGCCCGGGCGATCTGCCGGGCGCTTGGCTTTCTGGCCGACGTCGAGCGGGCCGGAGTCACCGTGTCTCGGGAGGACGAGCAGTCCGTACAGCACTGGGTCTGGTGCGACCGGATGCTCGACGGTGGCCGGCGCTGCCGGCGGGCGGCCGACCACGACGGCGACTGCGGGTGAAGGTGACGATCGCTCAGCATCGGCAAAGCATTCCGAGAAACGGACAAAAGCCTCAATAATGACCTCGCCGTCTGCGACAAGGGCAGGCGCGGTACGGGGGTTTGTGCATGTCCATTCTCACGATGACTCGAACGCGACGTCGCTGGTGCGCGACCGCCGCGCTGACCCTGGTGGGCGGCCTGGTGCCGCTGGTCGGGCCGCAGGCGGCGACGCCGGCCCGGGCCGCCGACGCCAACAACGCGACGCTTGTCGTCAGCAAGGGCGGTGACCGCACCGGCGAACAGACCGTGGGGCCGCTGGCCGGCGCCACCTTCGACTTCTACGCGGGGGTCAGCGGCACGCGTCCCGGCCCGGGGGCGACCCCGGACGCGTCCTGCACCACCGACGCCACCGGCAGGTGCGCGGTCGACGTGCCGGGACGGACCGGCACGAACCAGGGCTACTGGATCGTCGAGCGCAGCGCGCCGAGCGGCTGGCGCGTCATCGACAGCCTGGTCACCGGCAACGGCGGCAACGCGCCGTACCAGTCCACGGTGTACAACGGGGTGTTCACCGGGGCGGTGGCCAACAATCAGACGTACACCTTCCCGGCGGTGACCACCGGTAACACCAACCGGACCGCGCGCGGCCCGGTGTGGGCCGACGAGCGGGACAACCCGCCGCTGCCCGCCTCGTGCGGCCTGCGCGTCGCACTGCTGATCGACGTGTCCGGGTCTATCACGCCCGACCTGCCCGTGGTGAAGAACGCCGCGAACGGCTTCGTCGACGCCCTGACCGGGACCCCGTCGGAGATCGGGCTCTACACGTTCGCCACGAACGCCAACGCGGTGCTCAACCCGGTCCCGGTCTCCGACCTGGCGGGCGCGAACACGGTCAAGGCCGCGATCAACGGCCTCACCTCCGGCGGCACCACCAACTGGGACCAGGGCCTGTGGCAGATCGCCAACGCGCCCTACGACTACGACGCCGTGATCGTCCTGACCGACGGCAACCCCACCGTGTACGGCCCGCCGCCGGCCCAGGGGTCCGGCAGCTTCACCCGGTTCGTGGAGGTGGAGAACGGGATCTTCTCCGCCAACGCGGTGAAGGCCCAGGGCACCCGGGTCGTCGCGGTCGGCGTGGGCGCCGGTGTCTCCGGCGCGCCGGACAACCTGGTCGCCATCTCCGGACCGGTCGCCGGATCGGACTACTTCCAGACCGACTACGACCAGCTCGCCGCCGTCTTCCGGGAACTCGCCCAGACGAACTGCCGGGGCACGGTCAGCGTGGTCAAGCTGGTGATCCCGCCGGGTGGCGGTGACCCGCAGCCGACCGGCGGTTGGACGATCTCGTCCAGCAGCACCGGCGTGACCCCGCCGAGCGCCGTCACCGACACCTCCACCGGCGCGGTCAGCCTCGCCGTCGACCTCGGCGGGCAGCCCAGCCGGGCGGTGGCGATCGCGGAGACGCCGCAGCCCGGGTACGCCCTGGTCCAGCAGGGCGGCCTGAACGCCACCTGCACCGCCAGCGGCCAGCCGGTGCTGGTGGCCAACCTCGGCGCCGCCGGGTTCAGCGTGAACGCGCTCGCCAACGACGCGGTGACCTGCACGATGCTCAACCAGGCCGAGCCCGAACCGGCGACGGTGGTGGTGAACAAGACCTGGGTGGTCAACGGGCAGACCGTCCCGGACCCGCAGCAGGACGTCTCCATCCAGGCCGCGCTGCTGCTGCCCGGCGTCGACCAGCCGGCCTGGGGCGTCGGGTACAGCACCTTCCGGGCGGGACAGTCGGTCGTCGTCGACGAGAAGATCACCGCGCTGCCGCCCGGCTGCAGCAACACGGCCAGCGGTGACCTCGGTGAGCAGACGCTCGCCGCCGGGACCAACACCTACCAGATCACCAACACGGTCACCTGCGAGACGAAGTTGATCCTCGCCAAGTCCGTGCAGAACCCGTACGGCGCGCCGGAGCCGCCGGCGACGGCGTGGGACCTGACCGCCCACGGGCCGAACGGGTTCACGGTGAAGAGCGGCGACCCGGCCCACCCGGTCGTCGAGGGCGCCGTCTACTCGCTCGGCGAGAGCACCGTCCCCGGTTTCACCCAGACCGTGGTGCCGGGCGCGGTGATCGAACCGCCGGCCACCGGTAGCTGGAGCTGCGGGGTCCGGGACCGCGCCGGGCCGGGGGTCAACCCCGACTTCGGCGGCGAGAACGGCCAGGTGGCCGTGCAGATCGGCCAGACGGTGGTCTGCACCGCGGTCAACCAGGCCGAACCGGCGCAACTGACCCTGGTCAAGCAGGTACGCAACACCCACGGCGGCACCGCCGTGCCAACCGACTGGGTGCTGAGCGCCACCCCGCCAACCGGTTCCGCCGCGCCGGTCACCGGCCGCAGCGGGGAGGCGGCGGTGACCAGGGCGGCGGTGAACCCGAACCTGGCCTACACGCTCGCCGAGAGCGACGGTCCGGCCGGGTACGAGCCGGTCGGCACGCCCACCTGCGTACTCACCGGCACGTCCACGCCCGTCGCGACGCCGGACAACGTGCTGACGCCGACGTTCGGGCAGGACCTCACCTGCACGTTCGTCAACGCCGACGTGGCGCCGCCACCGCCGACCACCGGCCGGGTCACGTTGGTCAAGGAGGTGGAGAACGACCACCACGGCACCGCGAAGCCCACGGACTGGGTGTTGAGCGCCACCCCGCCCTCGGGTTCCGGGGCGACCCCGGTCAGCGGGCGCAGCGGTGAGGCCGCGGTGACCGACGCCGAGGTGGTGGCCGGTGTGGCGTACGCCCTCAGCGAGAGCGGCGGGCCGGCCGGGTACAGGTTGGCCGCGCTGGGCTGCGTCTTCAACGACACGGGTGAGCCGGCGCCCACCCCGGGCAACGTGCTCACCCCGGCCGCGGGCCGCGCGTACACCTGCACGTTCACCAACCGGAAGGCGGAGAAGCCGTTCCCGCCCTTCCACCACGGCAAGCACCTGCCGGTGACCGGCATGAAGCTCACCGGGCTGATCGGTGGCGGCGCGCTCGCGGTGACGGCCGGTGTGGTGCTGACGGTCCTCGGCTGGCGGCGACGCCGGACGACGTGAGAGATGCGGGTCGGCCGGTGAGCGGCTGACCGTGGCGGCCCGGTGGGATTCCCCCGCCGGGCCGCCGCGCGTACACGCTCCGCGATGGTCCGGGCCGACATTCCGGCCGTGCCCCGCGTGGGGGAGCGGGCCACCCCGAGTCGGCGGAGTTACGTGGCGATGTCCGCGGCTGTAACGTGCGGCCATCCCGTCCCGAAGACTTGTGTGCGCCGACCACATAGCCCGTGCGTGACGTCACTTCTAGCGTGAGCCGACAACCGACAATCCTCCTGTCCTCACCTGGAGTCGCAATGACGATCCGGCACACGCGACGGGTGTTCCTTTCCGCCGCCACGATGATGGCGGCCACGCTGGCCGCCACGGCGTGTGGCAGCCCGCAGGACACCGCCTCCGGCGGCGGCGACGCCGCGCCGGTCAAGGTCGGCCTGGTCTACTCCCAGTCCGGGCCGCTGGCCAGCTACGGCAAGCAGTACATCGAGGGGTTCAAGGCCGGCCTCGACTTCGCCACCAAGGGCACCGGCAAGGTCGGCGACCGCACGATCGAGGTGGCCGAGGCCGACGACGCGGGCGACCCGGCCAAGGCCGTCTCCGCCGCCAAGGACCTGATCGGCAAGGGTACGAAGATCATCGCCGGGTCCACCTCCTCCGGTGTGGCGCTCCAGGTGGCCCCGATCGCCGCGCAGAACAAGGTGCTGTTCATCTCCGGTCCGGCCGCCACCGACGCGGTGACCGGCGCGAACAAGTACACGTTCCGCTCCGGCCGGCAGTCGTGGCAGGACGTCGTGACCGCCAAGTCGTTCATCGGCGACGCGGCCGGCAAGAAGGTCGTCGTCTTCGCCCAGGACGGCGCGTTCGGCGACGCGAACGAGGCCGCCGTCAAGGCCGTCATCGGCGGCGCGGGCGCCACCGTCAGCAGCGTCCGGGCGCCGGCCAGCGCCACCGAGTTCACCCCGTTCGCCAGCCAGATCAAGGCCGCCAAGCCAGACCTGCTCTTCGTCGCCTGGGCCGGCACCACGGCCGGCGCGATGTGGCAGACGCTCGACCAGCAGGGCGTGCTCGCCTCCACCACGGTCGTCACCGGCCTGGACATCCGCGCCTCCTGGGCGACGTTCGGCGCGGCCGGCAGCAAGATCTCGTTCCTGTCGCACTACTTCGACGGGGCCAGCGACACCGAGGCGGCCAAGGCCGCGAAGGCGAAGGTCACCGGCGGCACGCTCGACCTGTTCCACCCGGACGGGTTCGCCGCCGCGCAGATGGTCGTGCGCGCGGTGCAGGAGGGCGGCGACGACGTGGAGAAGATGATCACGGCGTTGGAGGGCTGGGAGTTCGAGGGCGTCAAGGGCACCATGAAGATCCGCGCCGAGGACCACGCCCTGCTCCAGCCGATGTACCAGGCCAAGCTCTCCGGCAGCGGCACCGCCTTCACCGCGACCGCGCAGAAGACGCTGACCGGTGACGAGAGCGCGCCGCCGGTCGCGCAGATGAAGGGCTGAGCCGTGCTCGCCACCCGCGGTCTGACCTGGCGGATCGGTGAGGTCGCCATCGTCGACTCCGTCTACCTCGATCTTCAGCCGGGGGAGTTCCTCGGCGTGATCGGGCCCAACGGCGCCGGCAAGACCTCCCTGTTCAACCTGATCACCGGCCTGCGCCGGCCCACCGAGGGCAAGGTCCTGCTGGACGGGGCGGACGTCACCACGCTCCCCCCGCACCGGCGGGCCCGGCTCGGCCTCGGGCGTACCTTCCAGGCGTCCTCGGTCTTCGGTTCGCTGACGGTGCGGGAGAACGTCCGGCTCGCCGTACAGGCGCACCGGGGNCGGGCGGCGGCCGACCGGGAGGTGGCCGCCGCCGCCGACGCGGCGCTCGACCGGGTCGGCCTGCACCACCGGGGTACGGCGCTCGCCGGCACCCTGGCCCACGGCGAGAAACGCAAGCTGGAGATCGCCCTGCTGCTCGCCGGGGAACCCCGGGTGATGCTGCTGGACGAGCCGATGGCCGGGGTGAGCGCCGAGGACGTGCCGGAACTGGTCCGCGTGATCAAGTCGTTGACCGGGGACAGCGGCCGGTCGGTGCTCATGGTGGAACACCACATGGACGTGATCCTGGAGCTGGCCGACCGGATCGCCGTGATGCACCACGGCGCGCTGCTGGCCTGCGACACCCCGGACACGGTGATGGCGAACGCCACCGTGCAGGAGGCGTACCTGGGGGAGGCCCTCTGATGGTGGAACCTGTCCTGTCCGTGGCGGACCTGTCCGTGCGGATCGCCGGGCTGCACATCCTCCAGGGCGTGTCGTTCGAAGTGGCGCCGACCGGAGTCACCGTGCTGCTCGGGCGCAACGGCGTCGGCAAGACCACGACGTTGCGGGCGATCGTCGGGCTGACCCCGCGCAACGGCGAGGTACGCGGCACCGTGCGGATGGGCGCGCAGAGCCTGCTCGCCCGCCCCACGCACCGGCTGGTCCGCGGCGGCCTCGGCTACGTGCCGGAGGACCGCTGCGTCTTCGCCGGCCTCACCGTCGCGGAGAACCTGCGACTGGCCGAACGGCGGGGCACGACCCCGGCGTACGACAAGGTCTTCTCGCTCTTCCCGGAGCTGGACCGGCGCGGACGGCAACGGGCCGGTTCGCTCTCCGGCGGGCAGCAGCAGATGCTCGCGATCGGCCGGGTGCTGCTCAACGACAACCGGCTGCTGCTGGTCGACGAGCCGACCAAGGGGTTGGCGCCGAAGGTGGTGACCGAGGTGGCCGAGGTGCTGGAACGGGTCGCGGAGTCCGTGCCGGTGCTGCTGGTCGAGCAGAACCTGGCGGTGGTGCGGCGACTGGCGACCGACGCGGTGGTGCTCTCCGCCGGCCGGGTCGCCTGGACCGGCGACGCCCGCGAACTGCTGCTGGAGACCGCGCTCACCAAGTCGCTGCTGGGTGTGGGCGCTGCGGAGGTGCACTCATGAACACGGTGGTTTTGCTGACGCTGACCGGGCTCGGCCTGGCGGCGCTCTACTTCCTCGTCGCCTCCGGCCTGTCCCTGGTCTTCGGCCTCGCCGACGTGCTCAACTTCGCGCACGGGCTGTTCCTCGGCGTCGGCGCGTACGCGACCTGGTGGGCGGCCGGCAACCTGCCCGGCGCCGGGTCCGACGGGCTCGGCTTCGTGGTGGCGGTGCTCTTCGGGGTGCTCGCCGGCTCGCTGGTCGCGGTGCTGGTCGAGCTGGTGCTGATCCGGCCGCTCTACTCCCGCACCATCGAACAGGTGCTGGTCACCGTCGGCCTGTCGCTGGCCGGCGTGGCGCTGCTCCAGGCCACCTGGGGTGCGGACCCGCGACCGTTCCCGCGCCCCGACTGGAGCCGGAACGTGACCTCGGTGCTCGGCGCGCAGGTGCCCAACGCCGGGCTGCTGCTGATCGTCGCCGCCGTGGTGGTGCTCGGCGCGCTGCTGGCGTTCCTGCGCTGGACCCGGTACGGCCTGGTGATCCGGGCGGGCGTGGAGAACCGGGAGATGGTGACCGCGCTCGGCATCGACGTGCGCAAGGCGTTCACGCTGGTCTTCGCGATCGGCGGGGCCGCCGCCGCGCTGGCCGGCGCGCTCGGCGGCGTCTACTTCGGCACCGTCTCGCCCGGTCAGGGCGGCTCACTGCTGATCTTCGCGTTCATCGTGGTGGTGATCGGCGGGATGGGCTCGGTGGTCGGGTCCGCGTACGCGGCGGTAGCGGTGGGGCTGCTGCAACAGTTCGTCAACTACTACGGCACGTCCGGGCTGGGTGACCTGTGCGTGGTCGGTCTCCTCGCCGTGGTGCTGCTGCTGCGTCCGCAGGGCCTGGCCGGAAAGGTGGCTCACGCATGACCAACTCGGTGGTCGACGCGCCCCCGGCGCAGGTGCCCGACGAGCTGACCCCCGGGCGCTCCCGCTGGCACGGGTTGCGTCCGTTCCTGCCGCTGGTCGCGCTGGTGGTGGCGGCGGTTCTGCCCTACTCGACGCTGAACCTGCCGGGGATCTTCGAGGGGCCGCTGAACTCGCCCGGCACGCTGCAACTGCTCGCCATCTGCCTGGTCTTCGGCGGCCTCGCGGCCGGCTACGACCTGCTGTTCGGGCGCACCGGCATGCTCTCCTTCGGGCACGCGCTCTACTTCGCCGCCGGCGTGTACGGCACCGACATCCTGGTCACCAAGGCCGGGCTGCCGCTGTGGCAGGCCGCCGTGCTGACCGTGCTCGGCGGCACCACGCTCGCCGCGCTGCTCGGCGCGGTGGCGCTGCGCACCGTGGGCATCGCGTTCGCCATGGTGACGCTGGCGTTCGCGCAGGTCGGGGCGATCCTGGTGGCCCGGGACTTCGGCGGCCTCACCGGCGGCGAGGAGGGGCTGCCGCTGGACGTGTCCGGGCTGCCGTCGGCGCTGGTCGGCGTCACGAACACGGTGAACCTCTACTGGCTGGCGTTGGCGTACCTGGCGCTGGTGGTCCTGGTGGTGCACCGGGTCAGCGGCTCGCCGACCGGGCGGGTGCTGGCCGGGCTGCGCGACGACGAGCGGCGGATCGGGGTGCTCGGCCTCGACCCGTACCGGTTCAAGCTGGTCGCGTTCACGCTGGCCGGCGGCCTGGCCAGCGCCGGTGGCGTGGTCTACGTGCTGATCGTCGGCGGCGCCAGCCCGCACATCACCTCGTCGGAGCTGACGCTGTCGCTGCTGGTCATGGTGGTGCTCGGCGGCCCCGGCACCCGCTGGGGCCCGGTCCTGGGCGGCGTCCTCTACATGTACCTGGACCACCGCCTCACCGCGTTCGGCACCAGCGACGCGGTCAACAGCCTCCCCGCCTTCCTCAGCCACCCCCTGAGCCAGCCCCTCTTCGTCCTGGGCACCGTCTTCATCCTGGCGGTCTACTTCTTCCCAGGCGGCCTGGCCAGCCTGAGATCCCGCCTGACCCCCCTCGGGACCGCGCTGCGCCCGCGCCCCTGACCCCGTCGATCATGAAGTTGGCGGCACGACACGCCGGAACCGGCGCCGTCAACTTCATGATCGACAGGGTGGGGGGTTGGGGC
This sequence comes from Micromonospora sp. NBS 11-29, assembly GCF_002140155.1. Lineage (GTDB taxonomy): Bacteria > Actinomycetota > Actinomycetes > Mycobacteriales > Micromonosporaceae > Micromonospora. The sequence continues at coordinate 465,518 of NZ_NAPR01000006.1, read as the reverse complement.
TGGTAGAAATGCGGGATGAGGCGGGAGCGGGTGGGGGTTCGGGAGCGGGCCGAGGCGGTGCTGCGGCGGCTCGCCGGTGAGCACGCCCGGCTGCGTGAGGACCAGTGGCTCGCCATCGAGGCGCTGGTGGTCGACCGGCGGCGGGTGCTCTGCGTGCAACGCACCGGGTGGGGCAAGTCGGCCGTCTACTTCGTGGCCACCGCGCTGCTGCGGTCCGGCGGCGGGCACGGGCCGACGGTGATCGTGTCGCCGCTGCTGGCGCTGATGCGCAACCAGGTCGACGCCGCCGCCCGCGCCGGCATCCGAGCCCGCACCATCAACTCGGCCAACCTCGACGAGTGGGACGCGATCACCGCCGAGATCCACGCCGGGGCGGTCGACGTGCTGCTGATCAGCCCGGAACGCCTCAACAACCCGGACTTCCGCGACGGCGTGCTGCCGAAGCTCGCCGCCACCACCGGGCTGCTGGTGGTGGACGAGGCACACTGCGTCTCCGACTGGGGGCACGACTTCCGGCCCGACTACCGGCGGCTGCGCACGTTCCTGGCCAACCTGCCCGAGCGCACGCCGGTGCTCGCCACCACCGCCACCGCCAACGCCCGGGTCACGCAGGACGTCGCCGAGCAACTCGGCGACGCGCTGGTGCTGCGCGGCACGCTCGACCGGGAGTCGCTGCGCCTCGGCGTACTCGACCTGTCGAGCCCGGCCCACCGGCTGGCCTGGCTGGCCGACCACCTGGACCGGCTGCCCGGCTCCGGGATCGTCTACACGCTCACCGTGGCCGCGGCCACCGAGACGGCCGAGTTCCTGCGCGGCCGGGGCTGGTCCGTGGCGTCCTACACCGGGCAGGCCGAGGACGCCGACCGGCGGGCCGCCGAACAGGACCTGCTCGACAACAAGATCAAGGCACTGGTCGCCACCAGCGCGCTCGGCATGGGCTTCGACAAGCCCGACCTCGGCTTCGTGGTGCACCTCGGCGCGCCGCCGTCACCGATCGCCTACTACCAGCAGGTCGGCCGCGCCGGCCGGGCCGTCGAGCACGCCGAGGTGCTGCTCCTGCCGGGCGTCGAGGACGCGGCGATCTGGCGCTACTTCGCCTCGCTCGCCTTCCCGCCGGAGGAACAGGTCCGCACCGTGCTCGCCGCGCTGCACACCGACCGGCCGATCTCCACCCAGGCCCTCGAACCGGTCGTCGACCTGCGCCGGGCCCGGCTGGAGCTGATGCTGAAGGTGCTCGACGTGGACGGCGCGGTCCGCCGGGTACGCGGCGGCTGGCTCGCCACCGGCGAACCCTGGACCTACGACGAGGCCCGGTTACGGCGCGTCGCCGACGCCCGCGCCGCCGAGCAGCGGGCCATGCTCCAGTACGCGGCCACCACCGGCTGCCGGATGCGCTACCTGCGGGAAGGGCTCGACGACACCGGGGCGCAGGACTGCGGCCGGTGCGACAACTGCGCCGGGCCGCTGTTCGACGCCGAGGTCTCCGTCGAGGCGCTGACCGCCGCGCAGACGTTCCTCGGGCGTCCCGGCGTCGAGATCGCGCCGAAGAAGCTCTGGCCGACCGGGTTGGACGCGGTCGGCGTACCCCTGAAAGGGCGGATCCCCCCGGCGGAGCAGGCGTTGCCCGGACGGGCCGTGGGCCGCCTCTCCGACCTGGGGTGGGGTGCGCGGTTGCGCGGCCTGGTCGGGCCGGACGCGCCGGACGGCCCGGTGCCCGACGACGTGACGGCGGCCGTGGTCGAGGTGCTGAAAGCGTGGGCGCACGGCGACGACCCGTGGCCGCGTCGCCCGGCCGGCGTGGTCGCGGTCGGCTCCCGGACCCGCCCGGCGCTGGTCGCGTCGCTGGCCGAACGGATCGCCGCGGTCGGCCGGCTGCCGCTGCTCGGCGTGGTGGTCCCGACCGGTCCGGCCGGCGCCGGTGGGCCGCGCGGCAACAGTGCCCAGCGGGTACGCGCACTGCACGGCGCCTTCCACCTGCCCGACGAGCTGACCGACGCGCTGCCGGCGCTGGACGGCCCGGTGCTGCTCGTCGACGACCTGGTCGACTCGGGCTGGACGATGAGCATGGTGGCCCGCCTGCTGCGCCGTGCCGGCGCACCCGACGTCCTGCCGCTCGCACTCGCCGTGGTGTAAGGAGGGGCACCTTGTTAACGCCTCCGGTATAGGAAGGGCCCCCGCTTAACACCTCCCGGCCGCGCGGCGGCTGCGAGCGGCACCACCGTCGGTGCGGGGGGCGTCGGCGCGCGGGTCGGCCGGCGGTACCGTGGGGCCATGACCGAGCAGCGACCCGTCGTTCAGACGTACACCGTGACCGGGATGACCTGCGAGCACTGCGTCCGGGCGGTGACCGAGGAACTGTCCGCCCTGCCGGGCGTCGACGAGGTCCGCATCGACCTGGCCCAGGGGACGGCCACGGTCACCAGCGACGCCCCGCTGCCGGTCGAGTCCGTCCGGGCCGCCGTCGACGAGGCGGGCTACGAGCTGGCCGGCGGCGGTGCCTGAGTCACCGCCCGTGCCGCCCGGTGCCCGCGTCGCCCCCGTCGACGTGGCGCGCTCCGACGACGCGCCATCGCGCTCCGAGGGGTCGGCCCCGTACTCCGGGGGGTTCACTCCTGGCGGTGACGCGGTGGACGGTGCCGCCCGCGGGACGGCCCCGGCCGGGCCCGTCGCGGTGGACCGGGAGACGCTGCGGCTGGCCCTGGTGGTCGGCGGCCTGGTGCTGGCCGTACTGCTCGGCTTCGGGCTCGGCCGGCTGAACCCGCCCGCGAACCCCACCGGCCCGGCCGCCGGCACGGCCCCGGCCGGCGGTGACCACTCCCACGCGCCCGGCACCGGTGCGCACACGCACGACGGGGCCACGGTCACCCAGGGCGGGGGCGACGGTGCGACCGGCCTGTCGATCAGCTCGGCCGGCTACACGCTGGTGCCGCCCGCCGGGGACCTCTCCGCCGGCCGCGCCGGTGAGTTGCGGTTCCAGATCCGCGACGACCAGCGCCGGGCGGTCACCCGGTTCGCCGTCGTGCACGACAAGCCGATGCACGTGATCGTGGTGCGCCGCGACCTCACCGGCTACCGGCACCTGCACCCCACGATGTCCGCCGACGGCACCTGGTCGGTGCCGCTGATGCCGTCCGACCCGGGCTCCTGGCGGATGTACGCGGACTTCACCGCGGTCGCCGACGACGGCCGGCAGGTCGCCACCGTGCTCGGCGCCGACCTGGCCGTGCCCGGCGGGTACGCGCCCCGGCCACTGCCCGCCCCGGCCACCTCGGCCATGGTCGACGGCTTCACCGCCGCGTACACCGGCACGCCGGAGGTGGGACGGGCGGTGCCGCTGCGGTTCCGGGTCACCGGGGCGGCCGGCGCGGCCGCGCCGCTGGAGCCCTACCTCGGCGCGTACGGTCATCTGGTCGCTCTGCGTGAGGGTGACCTCGGCTACCTGCACGTCCATCCGGAGCCGGCGCCCGACGGCGACGCGGTGACGTTCTGGGTGACCGCGCCCGGGCCGGGTCGCTACCGGATGTTCCTGGACTTCCAGGTCGGCGGCGTGGTGCGGACCGCGGAGTTCACCCTGAGCGTGGCGTGACCCACCGGCGGCGCTTCTCCACCGGCCCGGCGTCTTCTCACCCGGCCCGGCGGACCGGCCGGCGGGCCAGGTAGCGCAGCAGGTCGCGAATGTGGTGCTTCTCCTCGGCCGGGACGTTCGGGTCGGCGAGCCGTTCCAGGATCACCCGCACGTCGGCCTCGACCGGGCCGTCCTCGGCGGCACGCCGACGGGGCACCGGCCCGGCGTCGGGCAGTCCCAGCGCGCGGAACGCGGCCGCCACCGGCAGGTCGAGGGCGGCGCAGAAGCCGCGTACCTTGGCCAGCTCGGGATAGTCCTGCCAGTCGCCGGCCAGCCAGCGGAACACGGTGGAACGGCCGACGCCGGTGTGGGTGGCGAGGTCGGTCACCGTCCAACCGCGGTCCTCGCGGGCGTCGTCGATGGCCCGTCGCACGAAGCGCGCGAAGGCCATCTGTGGCGAAACCTCTGCGGAGCCCATCCTGTCGGATCTGTCCTCTTCCGCCGGTGCGCCCGGCTCTGCGCCCCGAGCCTAGTACGCGAGCGCGGAGAAGTAACCGACTGATCGGACGGAAAGGTCCCGTCGGCGGGACTCGCGAGGCGTGAACACTCGTGAAGGGTCAACTAAGCTGGTCGAACCCTCCCCGGCAGCGACGACAGAGGAGCAGCATGGCCGAGCCGGACCGCCCCGTCCCGCACCGACCCGGCGCGGTGAGCCTCTTCTTCGTGGCCAAGGCCGGCGTGTTCGCACTCGGCTTCTGGATCTGGCTGCTGGTGCTGGCGGTTCGGGGAGACCCGGCGACGGGCGTGCACCTGATCGCCGCGACCGGAGCGGTCTGCACCACACTGGTCGGCGTGGTGCTGGGCGCGCGGATGGCCTTGCAACACAACGCCGCCGTTCGGCACGCCGAGGTCAAGCGACTGCTCGTCGACATCTCCTGGAACGCCTTCGCCGCCGCCGGCAACGCCGACCAGCCGGCCAAGGTGGTCCCGTTCCCGACCCCGCAGGATGGCGAGCGGGTGTCGGCGTTCGACCGGGGCGACCGCAACCGGGGCGAGCGCCGCCGCTAGCTCTCGGCCAGCAGGGTCTCCAACCGGGGTGTGACGCCCCACCCGTCGACCAGCTCGCGATACTCGGTCCGCTGGCCCTCGGTCGGTGCGCCCGCCGTGCGNCCTCGGTGCGGTAGCCGTGCAGCCGGAGCAGGCCCGCCCGCAGCGCGTCGGTGAGGACGTCCGCGAACCGCTCGCGCAGGATGCCCTGCCGGGTCAGCAACTCGTACGGCTCCGGTGCGGGCCGGGTCCGGAGCTGCGCGGCCAGGTCGTGGTGGCAGCACGGGGCGGCGAGCACCCATCGTGCGCCCCAGCGCACCGCCCGGGCCAGCGCCTCGTCGGTCGCGGTGTCGCAGGCGTGCAGGGCCAGTACCAGGTCCGGAGCCGGGTCGACCGGCGCCTCGGCGATCGTGCCGGCCACGAAGCTCACCCGGTCGGCCCAGCCCAGCCGCTCGGCCAGCTCGGTGTTGCGGCGGCGCTGGTCCTCGCGTACGTCCACCCCGACCAGCGTCACGTCCAGACCGCGCCGGCTGAGGTAACGGTGGGCGGCGAAGGTCAGGTACGCGTTTCCGCAGCCCAGGTCCACCACGCGCAGTGGGCCGGTGAGATCGTCGGGCAGCGTCGCCGCCAGGGCGCGGAGGAACGCGTCCACCTGGCGGCGCTTGGCCGCCGAACCGCCGATCTCGGCGAACAGCGGATCGCCCGGGTCGAGCAGCCAGTCCTTGGCCCGGTCGTGCCCACCCGGCTCGGCGGCCGGACGGCTGGCCGCGGCGCGGTGCACCTGCGCCTCGCCGGACTTGGTCACCCGGAGCTGGAGCGTGGTGTCCGCGGTCTCCACATGCCAGTTGCCGAACGGCTCGGCGAGCAACTCGTCGACGGCCGCGCCGGCCTCCGTGCCCGGGGCGAGGTTGCGGGTGTGCGGCCGGGCCCCGTCGGAGGTGGCGATCTGAAGCCGTGCGCCGCCCTTGAGGGTGACCGGGCGCAGCTCCGCCCGGACCATCGAGGGACGCTGCCCACGCCTGCGTCCGGCAGCCACCGCCCGGGTCAGGCCCGGGCCGAGCAGCAGCCCCCGCACCTCCCGCAGCGCCGCCTCCAACGCTTCCGGCATTCTCCTACCTTTCCTGCTCTCCCCGCCCACCCCGGTCCGCCCCCGGGCGCGCTGGGTCCGCTTCGTTGATCATGAAGTTGACGGCCGGCGGATCGGCGTGTCGCGCGGCTAAGTTCATGATCGTC
>NZ_NAPR01000006.1:454847-459654 GCF_002140155.1 Micromonospora sp. NBS 11-29 | reverse complement strand
GTGGGCCGTGGGCCGTGGGCCGTGGGCCGTGGGCCGTGGGCCGTGGGCCGTGGGCAGGGCGCGGCCCCCGGAGGGGGTCCGGGGGCCGGTGGGGTGTGCTGGTCAGTCGTTGGTGGTGGTGCTGGCCTCGGCCGGGGCGCCGGATCCGCCGCCGCGGCGACGCCGCCGTCGACGGGGCTTGGTGGCGGTCTCGCCCTCGGCGCCGGTGGTCGTCGCGGCGGCCTCGGTGCCGCCGTCGGTGGTGGTCACCGCGGTCGGCTCGCCGGCCACCGGCTCGCCGGCCCGGCGGCGACGACGCCGACGCGGGGTGCGGGCGCTCTCGTCGGTCTCGGACGTGTTCGGCGCGCTCTCGGCGGGTGCGCCGGCCTCGCCGTCGCGACCACGCCTGCGGTCCCGGCCCCGACCGTCACCGCCACGGCTGTCGCCGCGCCGGCCGTCGCGCCGCGACCGGCCGCCGCCCAGGTCCTCCTCGACTTCGGCGGACAGGCCGGCGCGGGTACGCTCCGCGGTCGGCAGCGTGCCGCTGATGTCGGCCGGGATGTCCAGGTCGGTGTAGAGGTGTGCCGAGGTGTGGTAGGTCTCCGGCGGTTCGGGCATGTCCAGCCCGAGCGTCTTGTCGATGATCCGCCAGCGGGGCACGTCGTCCCAGTCGACGAACGTCACCGCGACACCGGTCGCCCCGGCCCGGCCGGTGCGGCCGATCCGGTGGGTGTAGGTGTCCTGGTCCTCGGGGCAGTCGTAGTTGATGACGTGCGTGACGCCGGTGACGTCGATGCCCCGGGCCGCCACGTCGGTGGCGACCAGCGTGTCGATCTTGCCGGCACGGAACGCCCGTAGCGCCCGCTCGCGGGCACCCTGGCCCAGGTCACCGTGTACGGCCGCCACGGCGAAGCCGCGGAAGTCGAGATCCTCGGCGACCCGGTCGGCAGCCCGCTTGGTACGGGTGAAGATCATGGTCAGTCCGCGCCCCTCGGCCTGCAGGATGCGCGCCACGATCTCGACCTTGTTCATCGAGTGCGTGCGGTACGCGAGCTGCTGGGTCTGCGGCGACGGGCCGGTCTCGGCGGTGTGCCCGGCGTGGATGGTCACCGGTCGGCGCAGGAAGCGCCGGGACAGCGTGACGATCGGGTCCGGCATGGTGGCCGAGAAGAGCATGGTCTGCCGGTCCTCCGGCAGCATCGCGAGGATCTTCTCGACGTCGTCCAGGAAGCCCAGGTCGAGCATCCGGTCGGCCTCGTCGAGGACGAGCGCGCGGACGCGGTCGAGCCGCAGGTGCTTCTGCTTCTGCAGGTCCAGCAGGCGGCCAGGGGTGCCGACCAGGATCTCGACACCCTTGCGCAGCGCGTCGATCTGCGGCTCGTACGCCACGCCGCCGTAGATCGGCAGCACGCGGACGCCCCGGGTACGGCCGGCGGCGTCGAGGTCCTTCGCGACCTGGATGCCCAGCTCGCGGGTGGGTACGACGACCAGTGCCTGCGGCACGCCGTCGCTCCCCTCGGACGGGGCGAACACCCGCTCGAGCAGCGGGATGCCGAAGCCGAGGGTCTTGCCGGTGCCGGTCGGGGCCTGCCCGATCAGGTCGACGCCGCGCAGCGCGATCGGCAGCGCGTATTCCTGGATGGCGAAGGCGCGGGTGATGCCGGCGGCCGCGAGCGCCTCGACGGTCTCCTGTCGGGCGCCGAGAGCGGCGAACGTGGGTGCCTCCGGGGGGACCGGAGCGGTGGGGGCCAGTGGCTGGTCCGAAATCTGCTCACTCATGTGGATGTGGGGGTGCCCTCTCGTGGTGCGCCCCTCATGTCCTCAGGGCGCGGTCGGTTTGGCGCGGGCCACGCGGTCGGCGGCGGTGTTCGCCGAGCCGGACCGGGCCGCACACGCGCGCCGGGGACCGGTGCTGATCAGCAACGCTGACCGAATCGGTGCCCACGGCAACTGTCTCATCGTACCTGAACGGGCCCTGGGTCGTCCCGATTCCAAATGTCGTCCGACATTCGGGGGTGAAAGGTGTGACCTGAGTCACAATTCAACGCCGCCGGCCCTGCCTGGCGGCGTTGCGTCAGCCGACGGCGGCGCGGTGCCCGAGGGCGGTCCAGCAGCCGGCGAGCAGCCGGCTGGGCCCGCGGCCCGGGTCGCGGGTCGCCCGCCCGGGGCGGTTCGTCGGCTTGATCCGAGGCGCAGGCGTCGTGCGCCGGCCGGTCGAAGTGCGTGCCGCNCGGGTGCCCCCGCCACGGCGGCCGGCGCGACGTGGATCAGCGGACGGTGAACCCGACCGCGCGGGGCGAGGCCTCCGCGATCTCGACGTAGGCGACCTTGCCGACCGGCACGATGACCCGTCGACCCTTCTCGTCGGTCAGGGAGAGCGTGCCCTCACTCCTGGCGAAGGCGTCGGTCACGATCTGCTCGATCTCGGCCGGCGTCTGCGCGCTCTCCAGGACCAGCTCCCGCGGCGNCACCGTGGGAAGGCTATCCGATCCGGTGGCGCGATGTTCAGGCCGACTCACCTTGCAGCGGGAAGCTGGCGATGCCACGCCAGGACAGGGCCGCGACGAGCGCCTCGGCCTCCGGCTTGGGCACCTGCCGGCCACCGGCCAGCCAGAACTGGGCGGCCGTCTCCGCCGCGCCGACCAGGCCGGACGCGAGCAGTTCGGCGTGCGCCCGGCTCACCCCGGTGTCCGAGATGATGGTGTCGGTGATCGCCGCGATGCAGCCCTGCTCGACCCGTTCCACCCGCTGCCGTACGGCCGGGTCGTTGCGCAGGTCTGACTCGAAGACCAGCCGGAACGCCTCGCTCTCGTGGTCGACGAAGTCGAAGTACGCCCGCACGGCGGCGTCGATGCGCTCCTTGTTGTCGTTGGTGCCGCGCATCGCGTCGTGCACCTTGGCGACGATGGCGTCGCAGTGCGTGTCCAGCAGGGCCAGGTACAGCTCCATCTTCCCGGGGAAGTGCTGGTAGAGGACCGGCTTCGACACCCCCGCCCGCTCGGCGATGTCGTCCATCGCGGCGGCGTGGTAGCCCTGTGCGACGAACACCTCCTGGGCAGCGGCGAGCAGTTGCTTGCGTCGCGCCGAGCGGGGCAGGCGGGTGGGCCGGCCAGCGGTCTGTGCACCGTTCCCCACTGCGGTCATGGGAACCTCCGAGTATCTGCGTACGAGCCGGCACGTATCGCCCGAACCGGTGCGGGTTCGTGAACCCGTCGCGGAATTGGCCCGCCGCTGTAACTTATCGCCACTGTCACCACACGGTAGCCTCAGCGGGGGCGACCAAGGAGCGCGCGGTGAGTGAAACAGAGCAACCCGGAGCCCCCACCCCGGGAGAGCACGGCGACGGAACGGGCCGGCAGNCGGCACCCCCGTGCCCGGTGGTTGGCCCTACAGCGACCTGGGCGGCGGCTGGGCTGCCTCCTCGCCCCGGCACGGCGATCTGCCGGCCCCGCTGCCCGGCCGACCGGTCGAGGAGGCACCGGGCCGCACCAACGGCCGCCACGTCGACGGCGTGCGTCACGCCGGGGAGGAGTCACCCGTGACCCGCCAGTCGCCGGTGAGTGCACCGCCCATGGACGAGCCACCGCGGGATACCGACGGTGACCGGTTGGCGATGCCGGCCCAGCGTCCCGCGCCCCCGACCGAGCAGCAGCCGATCGCAGCCGACACCACCGGCTCGCGGCGCGCCTCGGACGACACCTCCGCCGGGCAGCTCCCCCGGTGGGTCGAGGGCGGCCCGACCTCCGCGCCTCCGGCGCTCCAGGTGCCGCCGGTCGGCGCCGCCGCCTCGGGCTTCGAGGTGCCGCCGGGCTTCCACGCCCCGACCGTCGAGCCCGCCCCGTCACTCGCCCGTGGCTGGGCCGACCGGACGCCGGACGAGTCGTCGGCGGACGCTTCCGGCCGGTCCGAGCAGCCCTCGGCGTACCACGCGGCCGACCTGCGCCCCGACGAGGGACAACAGGCCGCCACCGACCTCCGGCCGGCGACCGATCCCCGGCCAACCGCCGATCCTCGGGCATCCGCCGACCTTCGCGCGGCCGTCGACTCCCACGCGCCCGGTGACGCAGCGGCCTCCGTCGGCCCCCGGCCGGCTCCCGAACCCTGGCCGGCTCCCGAACTCCGTGCCGCTGCCGGCCCCCGCCCGGGCACCGAACTCGACGCGGCCGCCGACCGCCGAACGGGCACCGACCTCCACCCGGCGGCCGACCCCCGTTCGGCCGCCGACCCCCGTTCGACCACCGATCCCCGTTCGGCCGCCGATCGCCGAACGGGCACCGAGATCCGCGCGGCCGCCGAACCTTGGCCGGCCGTAGACCCCCGATCGGCCGCCGACCCACACATGGCCGCCGAGCCCTGGGCGACCGTAGATTCCCGCGCGGCCACGGATCCCCGGGCGGTCACCGAGCACCGAGTGCCCACGGAGCATCGGACGGCCACGGATCCGCGAGCGGCGGCCGAGCACCGGACGGCCACGGATCCCCGGGCGGCCATCGAGCACCGAGTGCCCACCGAGCACCGGACGGCCACGGATCACCGAGCGGCGGCCGAGCACCGGAGCGCCGACCATCCCGGCCCGGATCCGGCGGGTGAGCCGGAGTGGGCCGGGCCGTCCTGGAACCGTCCGAGCTGGGGCGGTGGTTGGGCCCCGCCGTGGGCGCGCACGGACGAGCCGGTCGGGCGTCGGGCGGCCCGCGACGACGAACCCGTCGGGCCGTGGGCCCACGAGGACGAGCCGGCCCGTCGCCGCGCCGTCCACGAGGACCGCGCGGCCGAGTGGGCGCCCGAGCCGGTGCGGCCGTACGAGCCGGCCCGGGTCGAGCCGCCGGCC
>NZ_NAPR01000006.1:433702-454808 GCF_002140155.1 Micromonospora sp. NBS 11-29 | reverse complement strand
CGCACCCCGAGCCGATGCGGCCGTTCCGGCTGTCCCGCGGCGACGCGGAGCCGCGGTCGGGTCACGAGCCGCCCGCCGAGCGGCCCTCCTGGGCCGGTCCGCCGGTGCCGGTGACCCCGTTCGGCGGGCCCGCGCCGACCAGTGCCCCGCCGGTGTCCCACGAGGCACCGGTCCCGTACCTGTCCGCGCCGGCGGCCCGGGCGGCGGGGGAGCCGGTCGGCGGACCCCGTCGCCTACCGGAGCAGCCGCCCGCCGAGCCAGCCGGCCTCCCACCGGTCTCCGCCGTCCCCGCCACGAGCGGCACGGCGCGCTTCGACCCGATCCCCGCGCCCCACCCCACCAGCGCCCCTCCCTACGCGGCCCGTCGGTCCGCCCCCGAGCCGGTGTCGGCCGTCGACGCGGCCCACCGGTCCGCCCCTGAGCCGGCACCGGCCGTCGACGCGGCCCGTCGGTCCGCCCCTGAGCCGGTGTCGGCCGACGCGGTCAGCCGGCCGGCCGAGCCGGCCCCGGCGGTGCTGCCGCAGCGCGTCCCCGCCGAGCCGGACGTGCCCGTAGTGCCGGAGCCGCCAGCAGTGGAACCGTCCGCCGAGACCCCCGAACTCGCCCGTATCGCCACCCACCTGCGTCGGGACGACGAACCCGCGCCGTTGCGCGAGCGGCCCGAGGGCTTCGACGTCAACGCCATCCTCGACGCCGTCCGCGAGGTGGCCGGGGTCCGGGACGCCGCGTTACGGCGTACCCCGGCGGGTGCGCACAGCCTCCGGCTGGACCTGGCCGACGGCGCGGACGCGGCCGACGTGAGTCGGCTGGTGGCCCGCCTGCTCCAGGAACGGATGGGCCTGGCGGCGGCCCCGCAGAACCTGCCCGGTGCGCCGGCCGTACCGCCGCCGCCGGTCCGCCGCCGGTCCGCCGCCGTCCGCGCCGCCGAGGCGCGGCCGGGAACGTCGTCGTCCGGAGCCCGATCCGGTACGCCGCAGTCGCGCGCCGACGAGGAGCCCGACCCGTCGACGCGGGGCGTGGCGTCGCCCGGTCCCGCCGAGGACGACGGGCCGACGCCGGCCGGTGCGGTGCGACCGGCGTCGAACCGGCCGGCCGAGAACCGGTCCGGCGAGGGTCGGTTCGGCGGCGGGGAGTCCCGTGCCGGCCGCTCGACCGACGCGTCGGTGGAGGGCGTCGAGCCCGGGGGTGAGCCGCCGCGCCGACGCCGCCAGGCAGCACATCGGGGCCGGGCCACGGTGGACGAGACGTCGTTGGCCGCCGCGCCAACCGGCATCTCCACCGGCAGCCCGGTCACGCTCGGCACCTCGTACTCCGGTGGGCAGATGACCACGACGGAGACCGCGCCGTCGCGACCGCTGGACACCGGCGGCCTCCCGGGGCCCCGGGTGGTGATCGACCATGTGCTGGTGAGCACGTTCGGTCTGGACGCCACCACGGAGGTACGCCTGCTCGCCGGGGACCGGACGGCCGACGGGCACGCGACCGGGCCGGCCGTCGACGGGTACGTGCTCCGGCTCTGCGCGGTGGCCGCCGCCGCCGCGGTGGACGAGTTGCTCGGCCGGGCCGTGCCCGCCGGTGAGCGGGGCCGCTGCTTCGTGGAGCACGCCGCCGTGGTGCCGTTCGGCAACTGCGAGGTGGCGACCGTGGTGGTGCTGCTGGTCTGCGACGGGTGGGTGGAGCAGTTGGCCGGCTCGGCCCTGGTCGCCGGCGATCCCCGGCAGGCCGTGGTCCGGGCCACCCTGGCGGCGGTGAACCGCCGGCTGGAGGCGCTGCTCGCGTGAGGCGGTGTCGGCCCGGGGCCGGGCGAGGAAGACTGGAGACATGAAACGTGCCGCACTCTGGCCGGACCATGTCCTTCCCGCACATCATGTCCCGCCGCCGTGGCCCGGCCGGCACGTGCGTCTCGACGGCACGCTCGTGTACGTCCGGGAGACGCCGGCCACCGCGCCCGGTGCCGAGCCGGCGCTGTACGTGCACGGCCTCGGCGGCTCCGCGCAGAACTGGACCGACCTGGCCGGCCTGCTCTCCGGCCGGCTGGACGGCCAGGCGATCGACCTGCCCGGCTTCGGGCGCAGCGAGCCGGGCCGGCGGTACACCATCCCGGCCTTCGCCGACCGCGTGGTCCGCTGGATCGAGCACAGCGACCGTGGGCCGGTGCACCTGTTCGGCAACTCGCTGGGCGGCGCGGTCGCGGTCCGGGTGGCGGCGCTGCGGCCGGACCTGGTCCGTACGCTCACGCTGATCTCGCCGGCCCTGCCGTTCCTGGACTTCCGGCGCTCGTTGCAGGGGCGGATGCTGCCGGTGCTGGTGATCCCCCGGGGCGAGCGACTGGCCGCGTGGCGGCTGGCCCAGCTCGCGCCGGAGGTGATGGCCCAGCAGGTGATGGAGTCGTGCGTCGCGGACCTGACCCGGATCAGCGAGCAGCGGCGGCAGGAGGCGATCGAGGAGATCCGGATCCGGCACGAGTCGGCGCACCACGCCGCCGCCTACGTCCGTACGTTCCGGGGTCTGGTCGGCAGTTTCCTGCGGTCGTACCTGCCGGGGGCGGGCGCGCTCTGGCGTCAGGCGGCGGCGGTGCGGGTGCCCACGCTGGTGGTGGGCGGGGGGCAGGACCGCCTGGTCGACGTGCGGGTCGCGCCGCAGGCCGCCCGGGTGATCCCGGACAGCCGGCTGTTGATGCTCGACGGCGTGGGGCACGTCGCCCAGTTGGAGGTGCCCCGGACCGTGGCGCGGGCGGTGCTGGCGCTGCTCGCCGAGGCGTCACCGGCAACCGACCCGTCGACTGCGGACGCGGCCACCCCGCCGGTTGACAGCCCGGTCGTCACGCCGGCCGCCACGCCGGTCGTCGGCGCGTCCGCCACGCCGGCCGGTGACCGGTCGGAAGGTGCGAATTCGCAGGTTACGGCGCTGATGACCGGAACGGGGGAGAGCGGAGGCGACGCCGACGTGGCAGGCTGAGCCGGATGTCCAGCTCCGTCCGTCCGCGTGCCGCGCGGTCCGCGTCCCCGGCCCGCCGATGGCGGGTCGCGCTGGTGGTCTGTGCGTTCCTGGTCGCCGCCGGGGCCGGCATCGGCGTGGCGCTGCGGCTCCCGGCGGCCGGCGCGGACGCACTGGTCACCGACGGGTTCGCGGCGCAGCCCCCGGCCCCGCCGGAGCCGCCGCCGAGCGTCCCGCCGTCGTCCAGCTCGTCGGCGCCGGTGCTGGCCCTGCCCGGTCCGGTGCCCGCGCACGGCAGGGGCAGTTTCGGGTACGACGACCGGCCCGGCGGTGTGCTCGGCCGGTCCGGGGTGCTGCGCCAGTTCCGGGTGGCGGTGGAGAACGGCTCCGGCGAGGACGTCCGCGTCTTCGGCGACGCGGTGCAGCGCGCCCTGGCCGGGCCGGGGAGCTGGGTGGACGGCGGCCGGCTTCGGTTGCAGCGGGTCACGTCGGGCAGCCGGTACGACTTCACGATCTACCTGGCCACCCGGGACACCGCCGGCCGGTTGTGCGGGTCGGGCGGGGTCGACATCCGCATCGGCGGGGTGCCGTACACGTCCTGCCGGGTGCCGGGCAAGGTCGTGATCAACCTGGACCGGTGGCGGTTGTCCGCTCCGCACCTGGTGGCCGCGCGGACGCCGTTGGACATCTACCGGCTCTACGTGGTCAACCACGAGGTGGGGCACCAGCTCGGCCACAACCACGAGGCGTGTCCGGGCCCGGGCCGGGCCGCGCCGGTGATGCAGCAGCAGACGCTGTTCCTGAACGGCTGCCGACCCAACCCGTGGCCGTACCTGGCCGGGAAGCGGTATGCCGGTCCCGCGCTGTGAGCGCGCGAATGGTGAATGATTCTCGCGGCTTGAGTGGTAAATACGGATAACGCCCGAATTGCGTGTCACGCTGGTGCGATGACGTCGTCGTCCCGCCCCGGACCGTGCCGGTGGCGCCGCCACCGCCGTTCGGTGCTGCTGCTGGCGATGCTGGTGGCCGCCGCCGCCGGCACCGTGGGGATCGCCCGACTGAGCGCGCCGCCGAGGCCCGCGCGGGTCCCGCTCGCCACCGTGCCGTCACTGCCGCCGGGTGTCGAGGCCGACCTCCCGGCGACGCCGACCGGCTATCCCACCGCCGGCCCCGGCACGTTCGCGGTGGCCGAGGGCCGGTCACCGGTACGCGGTTACGACGGCCCGCTGCGCCGCTACCGGATCGAGGTCGAGCGGGGTACGGGGCAGGACGTCCACGCGTTCGCCGCGGCCGTGGACGCGGTGCTCGGCGACGCGCGGAGCTGGATCGCCTCCGGGCGCCTGCGGGTGCAACGCGTGCCCGGGGGCGCCGCCGCCGACTTCACCGTCTACCTGGCCACCCCGGTCACCTCCGAGCGGATGTGCGCCGAGGGCGGGCTGCACACCGAGCGGTACACGTCCTGCCGCCTGCCGGGAAGGGTGGTCGTCAACCTGGCGCGCTGGATGACCGCGGTCCCCGACTACGGCGCCCCGCTGGACGTCTACCGGACCTACGTGATCAACCACGAGGTCGGGCACGAGTTCGGCGAGCTGCACCAGAGCTGCCCCGCGCCGGGCGCCCCCGCCCCGGTGATGCAGCAGCAGACGTACGGGCTGGACGGTTGCGTACCCAATGCCTGGCCGTACGTCGGCGGGAGCCGGTACGAGGGCGAACCGACCGACGGCGTCTGACTTATTCCCGGTCCCGCAGTTCGGGCCGGGTGTCCCTCGTCATGGCCGATCCCGGCCGTGGCGAGCGACAATGGCGCGGTCCCACCGCCGATCCCGGGGAGTCCACCGTGTCGTTGCCCCCGCTCGTCGAGCCCGCCGCCGAGCTGACCGTTGACGAGATCCGCCGCTACTCGCGCCACCTGATCATCCCCGACGTCGGGGTCGAGGGGCAGAAGCGGCTGAAGAACGCCCGGGTGCTCTGTGTCGGCGCGGGCGGTCTCGGCTCGCCCGCCCTGATGTACCTCGCCGCCGCCGGTGTCGGCACGCTCGGCATCATCGACTTCGACACCGTCGACGAGTCCAACCTCCAGCGCCAGATCATTCACGGCGTCTCCGACGTCGGCCGGTCCAAGGCCGAGTCCGCCGCCGCGTCGATCCGCGAGATCAACCCGCTGGTCAACGTGGAGATCCACAACACCGCGCTGGACCGGGAGAACGTCAAGGACATCTTTTCCCGGTACGACCTGATCGTCGACGGCACCGACAACTTCGCCACCCGGTACATGGTCAACGACGCGGCCGTGCTGCTCGGCAAGCCGTACGTCTGGGGTTCGATCTACCGGTTCGACGGCCAGGCGTCGGTCTTCTGGGCCGAGCACGGCCCCTGCTACCGCTGCCTCTACCCGGAGCCCCCGCCGCCCGGCATGGTCCCCTCCTGCGCCGAGGGCGGCGTGCTCGGCGTGCTCTGCGCGTCCATCGGGTCGATCCAGGTCAACGAGGCGATCAAGCTGCTCGCCGGCATCGGCGAGCCGCTGGTCGGCCGGCTCATGGTCTACGACGCCCTGGAGATGAGCTACCGCAAGATCAAGGTGCGCAAGGACCCGAACTGCGCGCTCTGCGGTGAGAACCCGACGGTCACCGACCTGCTGGAGGACTACGAGGACTTCTGCGGCGCGGTCTCCGAGGAGGCGCAGGAGGCGGTGGTCGACTCCACCATCACCGCCCGCGAGCTCAAGGAGTGGCAGGACGCCGGCAAGGACTTCTTCCTGGTCGACGTCCGCGAGCCCGCCGAGTACGAGATCGTCCGGATCCCTGGCTCGACGCTGATCCCCAAGGGGGAGATCATCTCGGGCGAGGCGCTGGCGAAGCTCCCGCAGGACCGGCAGATCGTGCTGCACTGCAAGTCCGGCGTCCGGTCGGCCGAGGCGCTCGCCGCGCTCAAGGCGGCCGGGTTCAAGGACGCGGTGCACGTGCAGGGCGGCGTGCTCTCCTGGGTCAAGCAGATCGACCCGTCGCTGCCCGCGTACTGACGTCGATGCCGTGCAGGGCCCTTCCGGTACGCCGGGAGGGCCCTCGCCGTACCTGAGGTTCTGTCCGAGATACCGAGGCGGTACGGCATCCGCGCAGGTAGCGTCACCGCCGTGGTCGACTTGGAAGCGGCGATCGGATTCGTCGTGGCGCACGGCGACGCGGTGGACCGCGCCCGCCTCTCCCGGCTGCGCACCGGTGCGCCGGTGCCGCCGGACGTGCTCGACGCCGCGGAATCCGGCCAGGCGACCGGCGGCGGCTGGCCCGCGGTGCTCGGCGGCGACGTCGCCTCGGTCGACGCGACCTGCTTTCGCCTCTCCGAGCTGGACGACCTCGGCGCGCTGGGCCGCCCCGCCGCCCGGCACGCGTTGGACTGGCTGGCCGCCGGCCAACTCGCCGACGGCGGCTGGGACGAGCATCCCTCGCTGGCCGGGTTCGCGCCCGAGTGGGCCGCACCCGGTGACCCCGAGGCCGGCTTCTACCTGACCGCCGACGCCGGGTTCTGGCTCACCGTGGCCGGGCTGGACGCCCGCGCCGCCGGCCCGCTCGATGACCGGGTCGGCGGGGCGTACGCCGGGGTGGTGCAGGCGGCCGCGCACGCCCTCGCCGCGCGGCTCGGGACGGACGGGAGCTGGCCGTCGTTCCTGCCGGCCGGCTGGCTCGCCGCCGCCGTGCTGCACCGCCAACGGATGTACGACGAGTCGGCCCGCATCCAGGCGGTGCTCGCCGACCGGATCCCGGAGATGTCCCCGGCCGACGTGGCCTGGCTCGCCGCCACCCTGCGGCGAGTGGAGGTGGGCGAGGAACAGTGGCTGCTGGTCTCGGCGCGGCGGCGGCTCGCCGAGACGCAACGCAGCGACGGCGGCTGGGACAGCGACGACGGCCACCAGTTCGACGTGCACACCACATTGCGCGCGATCCGTGCCTGCCGCCCGACGGCGCCCGAAACCCCGGTGTCGGGCGCCCCGTTCGTGGTGCCGCAGCCGGCCGCGCTGCCGACCCCGCCCACCCCGCGTTCCGCCCCGCCGACCTCTCGCTCCGCCCCGCCCACCCCGAGTCCCGCCCCGCCGGTTCCGCCTTCCGCCCCGCCGGCCGTGCTGCCTGCCCCGCCGGCCCCGCGTTCCGCGCCGCCGGTTTCGCCTTCCGCCCCGCCAGTTCGGCCTTCCGCCCCGCCGGTTCCGCCTTCCGCCATCGCCCCGTCGCCGGTCCGAGCTCCGGGTGTCAGCCCCGGCCAGTCCTCGCTTCCCGTCGCGGCCCCGCCGGTGGTCGGCGCTATCCCGCTCGTCCCGCCCCGAAGCGGGCCGCCCCCGATCGATCCACCCGCGGCGGCGACCGGGAGCCCTCGTCAGGTGGCGTAGCACCGTGCTCCTCAAGATCTTGGAAGATTCGGGCCCCCTGGAGGGCCGTTTCCTTCCAAGATCTCGCGCGAGGCAGAGCGGGTGGCGGATTTCGGTCAATGATCGACACCAGCTCGGTGAAGTGGTGGCATCCCCGCCACCGGATACGGCCACTTCGCCGAGCTGGTGCCGCCTCAGCCTCGGCCAGGCGGCCAGGCGGCCCGGCGGCCCGGCGGCCCGGCGGGCGGGTCAGCGCAGGTGGCCGTCGCCGGTGACCACGTACTTCGTGCTGGTCAGCTCCGGCAGGCCCATTGGGCCGCGGGCGTGCAGCTTCTGGGTGGAGATGCCGATCTCCGCGCCGAATCCGAACTCACCGCCGTCCGTGAACCGGGTCGACGCGTTGACCATGACCGCGGCGGCGTCCACCCGGGCCACGAACTCCCGGGCCGCCCGCTGCGAGTCGGTGACGATCGCCTCGGTGTGGCCGGTGCCGTACCGCCGGATGTGCGCGACCGCCGCGTCCAGCGAGTCGACCACGGCGACGGAGATGTCGGCGGAGAGGTATTCGGTGCCGAAGTCCTCCTCGGTGGCCGGCACCACGGCGGGGGAGTGCGCGGCGACCTCGGGCGTGCCGTGCACGGTCACCCCGGCCTCGGCGAACGCGGCGAGCACGGCCGGCAGGAACGTGTCCGCGACGTCGCGGTGCACCAGCAGCGACTCGGCGGTGTTGCAGGTGGAGAGGCGCTGCGTCTTGGCGTTCAGCGTGATCGCCAGGGCCTTGTCGAGGTCGGCGGCGGCGTCCACGTACACATGGCAGTTGCCCACGCCGGTCTCGATCACCGGCACGGTCGACTCCTCGACGACGGCCCGGATCAGCGATGCCCCGCCGCGCGGGATCAGCACGTCGACCAGGCCCCGGGCGCGCATCAGCTCCTTCACCGAGTCGCGCGTGGTCGAGTCGAGCAGTTGCACCGCGTCCGCCGGCAGGCCGGCCCCGGCGACCGCGTCGCGCAGCACCGTGACCAGGGCGGCGTTGGAGTGCGCGGCGGAGGACGAGCCGCGCAGCAGTGCCGCGTTGCCGGACTTCAGGCAGATGCCGGCCGCGTCGACGGTCACGTTGGGCCGGCCCTCGTAGACGATGCCGACCACCCCGAACGGCACCCGCACCTGGCGCAGCTCCAGCCCGTTCGGCAGGGTCGAGCCGCGGACCACCTCGCCGACCGGGTCGGGGAGCGCGGCCATCTCGCGCAACGCGTCGGCGATGGCGGCGACGCGGCCCTCGTCGAGGGCGAGCCGGTCCAGGACGGCCGCGCTCAGTCCGGCGTCGCGTCCGGCCGCCAGGTCCGTCGCGTTCGCGGCCAGCACCTCGGGGGTACGCGCGACGAGCGCGTCGGCCATCGCGTGCAGCGCGGCGTCCTTGGTGGTACGGGTGGCCGCGGCCAGGGCCTCCGCCGCGTCCCGGGCCCGCCGGGCCTGCTCGACGACGCTCATCGTGCTCTCCTTCGCAGGTGTTAGGCGGGGGCCCCGCCTATGCCGAATGCGTTAAGCGGGGGCCCCGCCTTACAGCAGGACGAGGTCGTCGCGGTGGACTACCTCGCGTTCGTAGGCCGGGCCGAGCGCCGCGGCCAGCTCCGACGTGGAGCGGCCGAGCAGTCCGGGCAGCTCTACCGCGTCGTAGTTGACCAGGCCACGGGCCACCGGCGCGCCGGCGGTGTCGACCAGGTCCACCGGGTCCCCGGCGGTGAACGCGCCGTCCACCGCGGTGATCCCGGCCGGCAGCAGCGACTTGCGCCGGCCGACCACGGCCTGCACCGCCCCCGGGTCGAGGTGCAGCCGGCCGCGCGGCGCGGTGGCGTGCGCCAGCCAGAACAGCCGGGCGGCGGGACGCCGGCTGCTCGGATGGAAGTACGTCCCGACGGGGTCGCCGGCCAGCGCCGCTCCGGCCAGCGGCGCGGCGGTGAGCACCACCGGGATGCCGAAGCCGGTGGCGATCCGCGCGGCCTCGACCTTGGTCACCATGCCGCCGGTGCCGACTCCGGACCGGCCGGTCCCGCCGACGTCGACGCCGGCCAGGTCGCCCTCGCCGCGCACGTCGGTGATGCGGGTGCTGTCCGGGCGGGCCGGGTCGCCGGTCCAGAGCGCGTCCACGTCGGAGAGGAGCACCAGCAGGTCGGCGTCGACGAGCGCGGCGACCAGCGCGGCGAGCCGGTCGTTGTCGCCGAACCGGATCTCCTCGGTGGCCACCGTGTCGTTCTCGTTGACGATCGGCACGGCCCGCAGGTCGAGCAGCTTGCGCAGGGTTCGGTACGCGTTGCGGTAGTGCGCCCGCCGGGTCACGTCGTCGACGGTGAGCAGCACCTGCCCGACGGTGCGCCCGTGCCGGGCGAACGCCGCGGCGTACCGCCCGATGAGCAGGCCCTGGCCGACGCTGGCGGCGGCCTGCTGGGTGGCCAGGTCACGGGGGCGTCGGGGCAGCCGGAGCGGGGCGAGGCCGGCGGCGATCGCGCCGGAGGAGACCAGCACCACCTCGCGTCCCTGCGTGGCCAGCGCGCCGAGCGTGTCGACGAGCGTGTCGACGCGGGCGTCGTCGAGGCCGCCCGTCGCGGTGGTCAGCGAGGACGAACCGATCTTGACCACGATCCGGCGGGCCGAGGTGACTGCTTCACGCACCCGCCCATTCTGCGGGTTGCGGTCCGCGCGGCCGTGCCTGGTTCCCATATCGTGACGGCTCGTGACACCTGACGAGTACGTCGAGGCGGTGCTGACGCTCGTCGAGCGGATCCCGCCGGGACGCGTGATGTCGTACGGGGCGGTGGCGGACGCGCTCGCGGAACGGTCGGGGCGGGCGTCGGCGCGGCTGGTCGGCTCGATCATGGCGCGGCACGGTGGCGGGGTGCCGTGGCACCGGGTGGTGAACGCGGCCGGCCGGCTGCCGCCGGGGCACGAGCGTCAGGCGCGGGCCCGGCTGCGCGCCGAGGGGTGCCCGCTGCGCGGGGAGCGGGTGGATCTGGCGCGGGCCGCCTGGACGCCGGATGAGGGGATGTGACCGCGACCATGACGTGAGTAGCATTCGGCTCCATGACAGCTTCGGGCCTGCCCCGCCGGGTGCACCTCGGGTACGCGCTCGGTTCCCTGGTCACCGGCGCGTTCGGGACCGTGCCCGGGCTGCTCCTGCTGCCGTACCTCACCGACACGCTGGGCGTCGCCGCCGGGCTGGCCGCGCTGCTGGTGCTGCTGCCGAAGGCGTGGGACGTGCTGGTCAACCCGATCGCCGGGCGGATCTCCGACCGGACCCGCTCCCGCTGGGGCGCCCGCCGGCCCTACCTGCTCGCCGGCGGGCTGGCGCTGGCGCTGCTGTTCGCCGCGATCTTCGCCGCGCCGTTCGGCAACGGTCCGGCCGCCGCCGCGTACGTGGCGCTCGCGTTCCTGGCCACCGCGACCGCGTTCGCGTTCTTCCAGGTGCCCTACGTCGCGATGCCGGCCGAGTTGACCGCCGACCCGGCGGAGCGTACCCGGATGATGACCTGGCGGATCGCGGTGCTGGCGCTGGCCATCCTGGTCTCCGGCGCGGTGGCCCCGGCGGTGGTGGCCGCCGGCGGCGACGGCGTGCCCGGCCACCGCTGGATGGGCCTGTTCGTCGCGGCGCTGATCGTGGTCGGCGCGGTGGGGGCGTTCCTGGGCACCCGGTCCGCGCCGGCCGGCACGGTGGGGGAGAGCGAGCCGAGCCTGCGGGCCCAGCTCGCGGTCGCCGGCCGCAACCGGCCGTTCCGGGTGCTGCTGGTCTGCTTCGTGATCCAGTCCGCCGGGGTGGCCACCGTGCTGGCCGGCGTGAAGTACTTCGCCGACCAGGTGCTGCGCGAGCCGGACAGCGGCCCGACCCTGCTCTTCGCCTGTTTCGTCGCGCCCGCGCTGCTGGTCATGCCGCTGTGGCGCCGGGCCGGCGCCCGGCTGGGCAAGCGGACGTCGCTGGTCGCCGCGTCGCTGCTCTTCGCGGCCGGCGCGCTCGCCCTGGTCGCCGCGCCCGCGCTGCCGGCCGTCGCGGCCTACGCGGTGGTCGCGCTGATCGGCGTCGGGTACGCCGGCCAGCAGGTCTTCGCGCTGGCCATGCTCCCGGACTGCATCGCCTACGACACCGCGCGCACCGGCCGACNCTCTCCGGTTACGTCTCCTCGTCGACCGGGTCCGCCGCCGTCCAGCCGGACACCGCCCGGCTCGGGGTGCTGCTCGGTTTCACCGTCCTGCCGGCGCTGCTGGTGGCCGCCCCGGTGGTGCTGCTGCGCCGTTACACGCTCACCCCGGCCCACCTGACCGCCACGGCCGTGCCGGCGTGACCCGTCTGCGAGAGGAACACCCGATGACCGACACGGCAGGGACGAGCGCGCTGCCCGCCGAGGGGCTGCCCGCCGCGCGGGTGCTCGACGAGATCCGGGCGCTGCGGGCGACCGACCGTCCGACGCACGGCGGCCGGCTGTTCGCCTACGTCTACGACCCCGGCGTGACCGGCCTGGACGAGCTGGCGCAGGCGGCGTACGCGCAGAGCGCCCACGTCAACGGCCTCGACCCGACCGCCTTCCCGTCGCTGCTGGCGATGGAGAACACGCTGGTCGCCGCCGCCGCCGGGCTGCTCGGCGGCGGCCCCGGCACCGACGCGCCGGACGTGGTGGGCAGCGTCACCGGCGGCGGCACCGAGTCGCTGCTGCTCGCCGTCAAGGCCGCCCGGGACGCCCGCCCCGATCTCGCCGCGCCGCGGCTGGTGGTGCCGGCCAGCGCGCACGCCGCGTTCGCCAAGGCGGCCCACTACCTGCGGGTCGAGCTGGACTCCGTGCCGGTCGACCCGGTGACGTTGCGTCCGGCCGTCGCCGACGTGGCCGCCGCGATCCGACCGGAGACCGTGCTGGTGGTCGCGTCCGCCCCGTCGTACGCGCACGGCGTGGTGGACCCGGTCGCGGAGATCGCCGCGACGGCGGCGGCGGCCGGGGTGCGCTGCCATGTGGACGCCTGCTTCGGCGGCTGGGCGCTGCCCTGGCTGCGCCGGCTCGGCGAATCGGTGCCGCCGTTCGACTTCGCCGTGCCCGGGGTGACCTCGATCTCGGTCGACCTGCACAAGTACGCGTACGCCCCGAAGGGCGTGTCGGTGCTGCTGCACCGGGACCCGACGCTGCGCGCACCGCAGTACTTCGCGTACGCGGACTGGCCCGGCTACACGATGGTGAACCCGGTGATCGCCTCCACCCGCTCCGGCGGCCCGATCGCCGCCGCGTACGCCACGCTGCGGCACCTCGGCGAGGACGGCTACCTACGGCTGGCCGCGTCGACCCGGGACGCGGTCGCCGGCCTGGCCGACGCGGTCCGGGCGACCGACGGTGTGCGGTTGATGGCCGAACCGGAGTCCACCGTGGTCTGCTTCACCGCCGACGACCCCGCCCTCGACCTGTTCGTGCTGGTCGACGAGCTGACCGCGCGGGGTTGGCACACCCAACCGCAGCTCCGGTACGCGGACCTGCCGGCCAGCGTGCACCTGACGGTGACCGCGGCGGTCGCCCCACGGGTGGCCGAGTTCGGCCCCGCGCTGACCGAGGCGGTCGCGGCGGCCCGGGCCGCCGGCCCGGTGGTGCTGCCGCCGGAGCTGCTGGCGCTGGCCGGTGGCCTCGCCGCGGCGGCGCTCACCCCGGAGCTGGTGGCCGGGCTGGCCGAAGGGCTCGGGCTGGGCGCCGGCGTCCCGGACCGGATGGCTGTGGTCAACACGCTGCTCGACGCCGCACCGGCCGAGGTGCGGGAGCGGCTGTTGACGGAGTTCGTCGGGCTGCTCCAGCGTCCGGCCTGGTGAACGCGGAGCGCCCGGCCGGCGCGGGCACGCCGGCCGGGCGAGGGAAGCATCAGGCCGCGTCGGTCAACCGGACGGTGAACGAGGCGGCGTTGTCCGTCGGGTCGGCGTCGGCCACCGTCTCGCCGTACCACTGGGTGTTCAGGTGGAACGTGACGGTGCCGAGGTCACCCGGCACGGTGCCCGGCTCGGCGTAGAGCAGCACGTCGAAATTGCGCTGCTCGCCGGTCATGAACCGCTCGCCCGGCACGATGAAGTTGGTGAACCAACCCGGCGCGTCCTGCGGGTCGGTGCCCCAGATCTCCACGCCCGCCGGCAGCCCGGTCGCCTCGGCCCACAGGTATTCGTGCGCGGTGTCGCCGGCCCATCCGACCGTCACCGGCAGCCGACCCCGGTAGCTGCCGTCCTCCTGCCGGGTCAGCGTGGCCGCCCCGGCCGTGGTGATCGAGGCGCGGGCCTGGGTGTCCTGCACGTAGGGCACCGGGTCGCGCAGCGAGCCGGTGGTGGAGCGGAAGCGAGCCGCGTACGTGGCGCGGTCGGCGATCTCGTCCCGGCCGTCGCCGACGTTCACCGAGACCCGGCCGCCCTTCGCGATCATCGGGACGGCGCGCGCCGGGGTGAGCACCTCGAACACGAGGTCGAACGCCCGGCTCGCACCCGGCTCGATGTCGCCCCCGGGCACCCCGCAGGAGGCGGTCCGCCGGTTGCCCTCGGGCGCACCGAAGCCGCACGCCTCCTCCGGGGCCAGGCCCCGGAACGAGCCGGCGACCGGCTCCACCAGGAAGATGCTGAAGTAGGTGGCGGTCGGGCCGTCGTTGGTCACCGTGACCGGCAGGCTGCCCCGGTAGCCGCGCGCGGTGGGTTCGAGGATCAGCTTGCCGACCGAGACGTCGGCGGTCGATGATGCGGTGGTGGTCGGCGCGGCGCCGGCGGCGGTCGCGCCGACGGTCNGCTGGACATGGTGGTTCCTCCCCGTGATCGAAACATGCCGTGACGTGACGGCATCGACGCAGACCATACCGACGCGGGTCCCACCGGTCAGTCCCCCGTACGCAGTTCGGCGGTGTTGTCCTTCGGTTTCAGGTCGTCCCACCAGCGTTCCCGCTTGTCGTAGTGGACGACCCGCACGCTCGGCGTGACGCCGGGGGTCGGCGTGTAGTGGAACGAGAACGTGTAGGTCCGACTGGCGCCGGCCACCAGTCCGTCCAGCACGCACGCGCCCGGCCCGTCCGACGGCACCTCACGGCACCGCTCCAGCACGCCGCCCGCCGGCTCGCCCACGTCGTAGAAACCGAATCCGGAGAAACCGAGCAGGGGTACGTCCACCGGACCCCGGTTCGTCACCGTGGCGGTCACCGTGGCGATCCGGTCGCCGCTGGCGTCCGGCGTCGTGACGACCATTTCGCCGAGGCTCAACCGGAGGTCCGTCAGCCGGGGATCGGTGCCGAACGCGGTCGGCCCGGCCGTCTGGGCGAAGTGGTCGCCGGTCCAGGAGTAGGTGCGCCAGTGCCGCTGGGGCTTCCACTCGGGGGTGTCGCAGCAGGGTTCGAGGTTGGCCAGGTACGCCCGGACCGTGCCGTCGGCCCGCACCGAGAAGTCCGTGATGTCGCCGGCTCCCGGCTCGGTGCCGATCACCCGGCCCAGCGTGACGACGTGCCGGTCCGGATCCCGGTCGAAGGCGAGCAACTGCTTCGCCGTCGCCTCCCCGTAGCGGCAGCCGACCAGGGCGACCGTCTCGGTGGCGCCGTCGGAGTCGAGGTCGCCGTGGGCCGGGTCGCCGAGCAGCACCGGCACGGACTCCGAGATCTCCCCCGGACCGGGGTCGAGACGCACGTTCCGGCTGGTGCAGGTCTTCGGCATCGTCGGGTCGGGCCAGGCCACCAGGTCGATCTCGGCCGCCAGCAGTTGGGCGCGGCTGATCCGGCCGTCCGGCGGGGCCGGGCTGGCGCTCGTCGCGCTCGGGCTCACCGAGGCGGTCGACGGGGTCGGTGACGGGCTGCTCGCCGACGGGCTCGGCGTGGCGGTCCGCGCCGGCACCGGGGGCGGCCCGGTGCGGCGGTGCAGGGCCCCGCTCGCGCCCACCGGGATCGCCACGGCGAGCACCACCGCCGCGGCGGTGACCATCGCCGCACGCCGCCGTCGACGCCGGACGGTCCGCCGGACCGCGGCCGTCCCCGCCGGGTCGACCACCGGGACGTACGCCGCCCGGAAGGCGGCGAACTCACCGCCCACCAGCACGTCGTCGGGCTCAGTCATGGTGGCTCACCTCGTTCGTGGGGGAGAGTTGGGCGGCCAGCGCGGCCCGGCCCCGGTGCAGCCAGGATTTGACGGTGCCCTCCGGCACGTCTTCCTGCGCCGCGATCTGGGTGACGCTCAGGTCGGCCAGGTAGTGCAGCACCACGGCGCGGCGCTGGTTGGCGGGCAGCCGGGCCAGCGCGGCGGTCAACGCGACCCGGTCCGGCCCGGGCCCCGGCACGTGCTCCTCACGCTGCCGGTGCAGCCACGCCTGGGCCGTCCGCAGCCGCCGCCAGCGGCTGGTGGCGCCAGGTTCCAGGCCACCCGCCGGATCCAGGCCACCGGGTCGTCGTAGCGGGACACCCGGGGCCAGCGCGCGAACGCCCGGCAGAACGCCTCCTGCACCAGATCCTGCGCCTGGGCCAGGTCTCCGCAGTAGGCGGTGAGCTGGACGGTCAGCGACCGGAAGTGGGCATGGTAGAGGTCGTCGAAGTCGACCGTCGCGCGCTCGTCCGGTGTGGCCGGCCGGGCCGCTGTCCCCTCGGGTGGCGGGTCCTCGACCCGCGGCTCCCTGGTCACCGTCATGTGGTCCTCCCCGTGAACATGCCGCCGGCGCGGTCACACCGGTCACACGTCCCGACGACGGCCGAGGTTGCGCGGGTTGCCGCGGCGGGCGTGACGGCCGCTGTCCGGTCCGGGACAGCGGCGGAAGGCCGGGGTACGGGGCGGGCGCGGCCGGCGGAGACGACGACGCCCCGGCCGGAACGGGTCCGGCCGGGGCGATGCGGAAGACGTCTCCGTCAGTCGGTGGTGACGGTGACCGTGGCGACGTTGTCCGCCGGGGTCAGGTCCGCGGCCTCGGCAAGAAACCAGTGCGCGTGCGCGGTCAGCGTCACCTCGACCGGCACGCCCGGCGTCACGTCCGGGTAGGCGTGCACCCGGACGTGGAACGTGCGCTCCTCACCCGGCATGAACGGGCCGCCGGGGACGAAGAATTCGTAGCCCGTGGCCAGCTCCGAGGGGACCGTGCCCCAGAACGACATCCCCTCGGGCAGGTCGATTTCGATCGACAGGGCCTCGTGCACGGCGTCGTTGGCGGAGCGGATGGTCACCGGCATGAGACCCGTCCAGCCGCCCTCCTCCGGGTCGGCGGCGAGCTGCGCGTTCCCTGCGGTGAGGGTGACGTCCGGCCGCTCGCTCCGCGCGTACGGCACCGGGTTGCGCAGGCTGCCGCTCGACGAGCGGAACAGCGTGGCGAACCGGACCTCGGGGCCGCGCGGCTCCCAGCCGTTACCCACGGAGAGCGCGCCGCCATCCGTACTCATCGCCTGGTCGCGCACCGTGGTGAGCACCCGGAACGGGATCTTGAAGGTCCGGGTCTCGCCCGGCGCGAGGTCGTTGTAGGGGTAGCAGCGCCACCCGTTCCGGTTGCCGACCGGCTCGTTCTCCATGCAGATCATCTGCAGGTCCGCGTAGTAGAGCGACCCGGCCACCGGCTCCACGATCTTCAGTTCCGGTGAGACCGGGGTGGTCCCCGAGTTGGTCACCCGGGCCTTCAGCACGCCCTGGTAGCCGCGGTCGGTCGGGTTCAACACCAACCGGTCGGTGGTCACCGTGAGCCCTGAACCCGGCTCGACGGCGGGACGCGCGGCCGCGGGCGCGGCCATGCTCAGGACGGCGACGCCGGCCAGCGCGGCGGCGGCCAGATGTCGGATGCGTACGGACATGGTGGTTCCTCCCCGTGTCGTGGACACGGCCGGACAGCCGTGCACGTGGCCCGGAACCTACCGGCGCAAGACCCCGGATGAGCACCCTCGGGGACAATCCCGGCAATCCAGCGGCGGCCCGGCTTCCCGGTCCGGGCGCTGTGGTTGACTGTCGGTTCGGGGACAGTGGAGGGAGGCCCGAGGTGCAGCTACCGGCCGTGCTCGGCGAACCGATCCGGTTCGTGCTCAACTGGGGCCGCCGCTACTCGCTCTGGGTGTTCAACTTCGGCCTGGCCTGCTGCGCCATCGAGTTCATCGCCACCAGCATGGGCCGGCACGACTTCATGCGGCTCGGCGTGATCCCCTTCGCCCACGGCCCCCGACAGGCCGACCTCATGGTGGTCAGCGGCACCGTCACCGACAAGATGGCCCCCGCGATCAAGCGGCTCTACGACCAGATGCCCGAGCCGAAGTACGTCATCTCGTTCGGCGCCTGCTCCAACTGCGGCGGCCCGTACTGGGACTCCTACTCCGTGACCAAGGGCGTCGACCAGCTCATCCCGGTCGACGTCTACGTGCCCGGCTGCCCGCCCCGCCCGGAGGCGCTGCTGCACGGCATCCTGCGCCTCCAGGAGAAGATCGCCGCCGAGGAGTCCGGCGTCGGCGGCGTCCCCCGACCCGACCGGCTCGCGCCGCCGGCCGACGCCACCCCCCGACCGGTCGAGGCGCTCACCGCGCCCCCGGTGCGCCCGCCGGCCGGCTGAGTCGCGTCCCCGCTGCACGCCCGGCCCGACTGAGGGCCGCCGGCCGCGCCGAGCCGCGCGCCGGGGTGGCGGGGCCGGGCTAGCCTGCGGCCATGACCGACTCCGCGGAGAAGCGTTCCGCCTTCATCGTCGACGTGCTGATCGGGGAGTTCGGCGCGTCCATGGCGATCGACCCGGCGGCGTTCCGCCGGAAGTTCCGCAAGATGGCGGCCTCACCGTTCGCCTTCTACCGTGGCAGCGCCTCCCTCTTCTACGCCGACCAGCGCGGCGACTTCGCCAGCGACCGGTTCCTCGACGACCGGACCAGCCGGGTGTGGATCCACGGCGACCTGCACGCGGAGAACTTCGGCACCTACATGAACGCCTCCGGCCAGCTCGTGTTCAACGTCAACGACTTCGACGAGGCGTACGTCGGGCCGTTCACCTGGGACCTGAAGCGCTTCGCCGCCAGCGTGGCCCTGCTCGGCTACGCCAAGGCGCTCTCCGACCGGGTGATCGGCGAGCTGGTGACCGGCTTCGCGGGCGCCTACCTGGCCGAGTTGCGGGCCATCGCCGCCGGCGGGGACGACGCGATCGGCTCGATCACGCTGGACAACGCCGACGGCGTGCTGCGCCGGGTGCTCCAGCAGGCGCGGCTGAGCACCCGGGTGGACCTGCTCGCCGCGCAGACCACGGTCGACAACTACGAGCGCCGCTTCTCCCTCGGCGACGGCGTGCACGAGATCGACGCGGCCACCCGGGAGCGGGTCTGCGCCGCGTTCACCGCCTACCTCGACACGCTGCCGAAGTCGACGACCCGGCACCAGCCGATGGCCACCGGCATCAAGGACGTGGTGCTGCGCAAGGGCGTCGGCATCGGCTCGGCCGGGCTGCCGTCGTACAACCTGCTGCTGGAGGGGCACACCCAGGCGTTGGAGAACGACGTCGTCATCTACATGAAGCAGGCTCAGGTGCCGGCGGTCGCGCGGCACGTCGACGACGAGCGGGTCCGGTCGTACTTCCGGCACCAGGGGCACCGGACCGCCGAGTCGCAGCGGGCGTTGCAGGCGCACGCCGACCCGTGGCTGGGCTTCACCGAGCTGGACGGCGTCGGCCAGCTCGTCGCGGAGGTCTCCCCGTACGCGGCGGACCTCGACTGGGCCGACGTGAACGAGCCCGAGGAGTTGGCCGGGGTGCTCGCCGACCTGGGCCGGGCGGTGGCCCGGATGCACTCGGTGGCCGACGACGAGTCCAGCCACGACCTGGTCGACTACTCCACCGAGGAGTCGATCGTCGCGGTCGTGGACGCCGACGCCGACGGCTTCACCGACTACCTGGTCGACTTCGCGCACTCCTACGGGATCCGGGCCCGCGAGGACCACCAGCTCTNTCGTGGACCTGTTCCGCAACGGCCGGCTGCCCGGCATCTGAGCGTCACTGCGTGAAGTCCAGCACCACCTTGATGTCCTCGCCGGTCGACGCGTACGCCTCCCGGTACGCCNGAGACCGGCACCCGGCGGGTGACCAGCGACTCCAGCCAGGACCGGTCGGCGCGGGCGAGCGCCTCGGCGGCCAGCTCCCAGTGCCGCCGGCCGGCGTTGACGGACCCGAACACCACGTTGTTCTCCAGCACCAGCTCCCGGTTCAGCGCGCCCGCGTCGAAGTCGATGGTCCGGCCACCACTGGACACACCGGTCAGGCAGACGATGCCGTTCGGGGCGGCCTTGCACATCGCGTCCAGCACCACGGGCGGCGCCCCGGTGCACTCGACCACCACGTCCGGGTGCAGGTCCAGCTCGGCGACCGGCGACGTGTGGTACGTCGCGCCGAGCGCCCGGACCAGGTCCGGCTTCGGGCCGGTGGTGTTGCGGTCCAGGACGTGCACGGACAGCCCGCGCTGGCTGGCCAGCAGCGCGGCCAGCAGGCCGATCGGCCCGGCGCCGGTGATCAACGCGGTCTGCGGCTTCCACTCGGCCCGACGGCCGATCCGCTCGATGTGGTCCCAGGCCTTCGCCACCACGCTCGTCGGTTCGAGCAGCATGCCCACCGAGGCGAGGGCCGGGTCCAGGCCGACCGCGAACTTGGGCTGCACCCGCCAGCGGTCCCGGGCGAAGCCGGGCAACCCCTTGATGCCGTGCTCCGTGTACTGCCCGTTGCGGCACATGTCCCACTCGTCCACCGCGCAGTTGGCGCACGGCACCGGGTCCGGGTGCCGGACCACACCGGCCACCAGGTCGCCGGGGTGCAGCGTGCCGGTCGGGTCCTCCAGCACCCGGCCCAGCGACTCGTGCCCGAGCACCAGCCGCTCCTGACCCGGCGGGGCCTCCCCGTACCCCCCGGCGATGATCTCCTGATCGGTGCCGCAGACACCCACGGCCAGCGCCTCGACCAGGATCGCGCCCTCCTCGGGCGTCGGCTCGGGCCACTCGTCGATGAGCCGCAGCGAGTCCGGGACACCGGGGGTCACAGTCACAGCGCGCACGTTGCTCATCTTTCCCCGCCGGCCGCCGGTCCGTCCGGCGAAGCGACGATCCGGGCCCGGACGGCCCGACCCGGCCGGCAGCCGCCGGCCATAGGATCAGCGCATGACTCCGGAAGAGGTCGGCCGTCGGGTGGTCGCGCTGCTCGCGCCCGTCGAGGCCACCGCGTCGGTCTCCGGCGGTCAGGGGTACGCCCGCGCCACCGTCGACGTACCCCCGGCGAGCTGGGCGGACGCGGTGCGCGCGGCGCGCGACGAGCTGGGATGCGACTTCCTGGACTGGCTGTCGGCGGTGGACGAACTGGCCGACGGCTTCGACGTGGTGGCGCACCTCTGGTCGGTCCGGCACCGGCACGGGCTGCTGCTGCGTACCCGGGTGCCCCGCGCGACGCCGGTCGTCGCGTCCGTGGTCGACGTCTTCGCGGGCGCGGCCTGGCACGAGCGGGAGACCCACGAGATGTTCGGCATCGACTTCGCCGGCCACGGTGAGTTGCGGCCGCTGCTGCTGCCGCCGGAGTTCGAGGGGCATCCGCTGCGCAAGGAGTTCGTGCTGGCCTCCCGCGTGGCCAAGCCGNGGCGTGCCCGCGCCGGGGGAGTGGGGCACGACGCCCACGCCGGCCGGCGCGGCCGGCGTCGGCGAGGGCCCCCGAGGGGGTACGCCGGCCCGCCCGGCCCGCGAGCGTCCGGCTCGTCCCGCCCCGGGCGAGCGTCCGGCCCGTCCCGCCCCGGGTGGGCGTCCGGCCCGTCCTGCCTCGGGCTCGGGCTCGGGTGAGGGTTCCGCTCGGCCTGTTCCGGGTGAGCGTCCGGGCCCTTCCTCGTCGGGTGAGC
>NZ_NAPR01000006.1:414551-433647 GCF_002140155.1 Micromonospora sp. NBS 11-29 | reverse complement strand
CCCGTCTCGCCGGAGCCGGGCGAGCGTGCGGCCGGGCCCGTCTCGCCGGAGCCGGCGGCCGACCCGCAGAACGGTCCGGCGGCTGAGCCGACCGGCGGTCCGGCGGGTGGGTCGCCCGCGGGACCGGCGGCCCGTCCCGGCCCGGGTGCCGCCGCCGAGGGGGAGGACGGCTGATGCCGGACTGGTTGGAGCTGGTCCTGCGGGTGGCCGGCGTGCTGGTCGCGTTCCTCACCCTGCCGCTGGTCGTCGGCCAGGCCGAGCACAAGGTGATGGCCCACATGCAGGGCCGGCTCGGCCCGATGTACGCGGGCGGCTTCCACGGCTGGGCGCAGCTCGTGGCCGACGGGATCAAGTTCGTGCAGAAGGAGGACGTCACCCCGCGCGAGGCGGACCGGCCGGTGTTCCGGTTGGCGCCGGCGGTGGCGCTGGTGCCGTATCTGCTGGTCCTGTTGGTCATTCCGCTCGGGCCGGGTGACCTGGTGGCCCAGCCGCTGGACATCGGCCTGTTCTTCGTGCTCGCGGTGGTGGGCATCGGGGTGCTGGCGGTGCTCATGTCGGCCTGGGCGTCGGCCAACAAGTACAGCCTGCTCGGCGGGCTGCGCGGCGCGGCGCAACTGCTCGGGTACGAGCTGCCGCTGGTGCTGGCCGCCGCCTCGGTGGCGATGGCGGCGGGGACGCTCAACCTGTCCGGCATCGTCGAGGCGTGGCGGCCCTGGTGGCTGCTCTGGCAGGCGCCGGCGATGGTGATCTTCTTCGTGGCCGGGTTGGCCGAGATCCGCCGTCCGCCGTTCGACATGCCGGTGGCGGACTCCGAGCTGGTCTTCGGCTACATGACCGAGTACACCGGCCTGCGCTTCGCGTTCTTCCTGCTCGCCGAGTACGTGGGCATCGTGGTGATCGCCGCGCTGACCACGGTGCTCTTCCTGGGCGGCTGGCAGGGCCCGTTCGCCGACGCGCAGCTCGGTTGGCTGTGGACGCTGCTCAAGGTGTTCGCCGTGGCCTTCGTGATCATCTGGCTCCGGGTGAGCTACCCGCGCCTGCGTGAGGACCAGCTCCAGCGCCTCTGCTGGCTGGTCCTGGTGCCGCTCGCCCTGGCCCAGTTGGTCCTCACCGTCGCGGTGCGCCTCGCCCTCTAGGCCCCGGCCCCGGTCAGGCCCGCGCGCACCACGCCTCGTCACCGATCACCGTGCGTCACCCCGGCCAAGGACCAACACCCCTGAGCCAATATGCCCACCTGTCATAATTATGCCTCTCAGGCATACCCACTAAACCTCACATGCACTCCCGCCCGCCCCGCACCCCTCCCCCTCCCTCGCCGATCTTGCATATTGCGCCCGGGCGAAAGGGGCAAAACATGCGCGCCCAAGGGCTGCAACTGCAAGATCGACGCTTAGGGGAGGTGGCGGGGTCAGCGCAGGGGAGTGTGGGCGGGGGTCACGCGCTCGACGGGAGGCGGGGGCGGGGGCGGGGTGCCGTCGCCGAAGGGGTGGCCGCCGAGCTCCTCGCGGTGGTGGGGAGTCAGCCAGTTCGTCAGGTCGGGGCCGAGCGGCACGATGCCGGTCGGGTTGATGTCCCGGTGGACCTCGTAGTAGTGCCGCTTGATGTGGTCGAAGTCGATCGTGTCGCCGAAGCCCGGCGTCTGGAACAGGTCCCGCGCGTACGCCCAGAGCACCGGCATCTCGGCGAGCTTCTGCCGGTTGCACTTGAAGTGGCCGTGGTAGACCGGGTCGAATCGGACCAGCGTGGTGAACAGCCGTACGTCGGCCTCGGTGATCGTGTCGCCGACCAGGTAACGCTGCCCGGCCAGCCGCTCGCTCAACCAGTCCAGCCGGTCGAAGAGCCGGTGGTACGCCTTGTCGTACGCCTCCTGGCTGCCGGCGAAGCCGCACCGGTAGACGCCGTTGTTGACGTCGGCGAAGACCTTCGCGTTCACCTCGTCGATCTCCCCGCGCAGCCGCTCCGGATACAGCTCCGGCGCGCCCGGCCGGTGGTACGCGGTCCACTCGGTCGACAGGTCCAGGCTCATCTGCGCGTAGTCGTTGGTCACCACCTGCCCGGTGGGCACGTCCACCAGCGCCGGCACGGTGATGCCCCGCTCGTAGCCGGGGAAGCGGGCGAAGTAGGCCTCGGCGAGCCGTTCGATGCCGAGCACCGGGTCCTTGCCGCCCGGGTCCAGGTCGAACGTCCAGCTCCGCTTGTCGTGCGTGGGCCCGGCCACAGCCTGCGAGATGGCGTCCTCCAGCCCGAGCAGGCGCCGGACGATGATCAGGCGGTTCGCCCACGGGCAGGCCCGACTGACCGCCAACCGGTAGCGGCCCGGCTCCACCGGCCAGCCGTCGCGCCCGTCGGCGGTGATCCGGGTGGCGATGTAGCGCTGGTCCCGGGTGAACTCGCCGCCCGGTTCCACGTACTTGCCGCCGTTTCGGTCGAGGATCTCGTCGTCGCTGCCGCCCACGCCCACCTCCAGGTTGGTCTTCCGCTCCCCATCATGGTCGCTGCGGGCGGTCCCGGCAGGTCGAGCGGCGTGGCGGGCGGCCCGGGACAGGCATAGGCTGCCGGCCGTGACCGAGGTGGAGGCGGCGGCCCGACGCTTCGTCGCCGACGTGTGGAACGCCGGCCGCGAGCAGAGCGCGTACGAACTGGTGGCCCCGGGCTGCCCCGGGCTGGGCGGCACCGGCCCGGAGGCGGTGCTGGCCTGGCACCGGGACCGGCGGGCCTCCTTCCCCGACCTGCGCTACAAGATCGTCGAGGTGGTGGCCGGCGGTGGGCGGGTCGCGGTGCACTGGCGGGCGGCCGGCACCCAGGCCGGGCAGTTCGGCCCGGTGCCGCCGACCGGCCGGGTGGTCAGCTATTCCGGGGCGTCGTTCCTGCGCTTCGACGACGCCGGCCGGATCGTGGACGTGTGGAGCGTCAACGAGCTGTTCCAGGTGCTCCAGCAGCTCGGCGTGCAGATGCTGCCGCCGCTCACACCCGGCGGGGCGTGATCCGGCTGATCGGCAGGTTGGTCGGGAACGGCTCGCCGGTGTCGACGAACTTCGTCCACCGGCCGGTCTGCGCGTAGACCTCGTTGACCGGATCGATCTTGTAGGTGTAGACGACCAGGCCCTCCTCCTCGATCTCGATCCGCCAGTAGAACGGGATCCCGGCCTGCGCGTAGAGCGCCGGCTTGAGCACGCGGTCGATGGACCTGGTGCTGGGCGAGACGATCTCCACGGCGAGCACCACCTCGTGCGGCTCGTACCGGGACGGCTCGCGGGCGGCGGCGGTCGACGTGGTGACCAGGACGTCCGGGATGAAGTAGCGGGTGCGGCTGATCCGCACGCCGACCGCCTGGGTCACGTCGTAGCCGTCGGGGCAGTACTCGTCGAGCGCCGCCATGAGCAGGCCGGCGATGCTCTGGTGCATCCGGGTGGGGGAGGGGGACATGAGCAGCACTCCATCGAGCAGTTCGCGGCGGCGACCGTCCTCCGGCAGCGCGTCCAGATCTTCGGTCGTCCACTCGCGCTCCTGCGGGTGGTCGCTCTCCAACGCGGCGGTCATCGGTAGGCCCTTCCCGGTGTGTCGTTCTCCCCGCGCTCACGATACCGCCGCCAAGAGTCGGGTGGTGGTCGCGCGCGCCGGGGGCACAGGGCAGGATGGGCGGCATGAGCGAGCACGGTGGAGTGCCCGGCGGCGGGCTGGTGAAGGGCCTGGCGGTCACGTTGAAGACGATGACCCGCCGGTCGACCACCCAGCAGTACCCGGACGTGGCACCCGAGCTGCCGCCCCGCTCCCGTGGCGTGATCGCGCTGCTGGAGGAGAACTGCACGGTCTGCATGCTGTGCGCCCGCGAGTGCCCGGACTGGTGCATCTACATCGACTCGCACAAGGAGGAGGTGGCGGTGCCCGGCGCCGCCCGTCCCCGCCAGCGCAACGTGCTCGACAAGTTCGACATCGACTTCTCGCTCTGCATGTACTGCGGCATCTGCATCGAGGTCTGCCCGTTCGACGCGCTCTACTGGTCGCCCGAGTTCGAGTACGCCGAGTACGACATCAAGAACCTGCTGCACGACAAGGACCACCTGGGCGAGTGGATGGGTACCGTACCGCCGCCGCCGGCACACGACCCGCTCGGCGACCCCTCGAAGGAGGAGACCACCGCCGCCCGCAAGGCCGCCGGCCCGACCGCCCGTCCGGCCCCGACCCGGGTACGCTCCGACGCCCCCGGCGAGCCGGGCGGAGGCGCGGCCTCATGACCGGTGCGGACGTGCTGCTGCTGGCGCTCGGCGCGGTGGCGGTGGGCGCGGG
Source organism: Micromonospora sp. NBS 11-29 (assembly GCF_002140155.1). Taxonomy (GTDB): domain Bacteria; phylum Actinomycetota; class Actinomycetes; order Mycobacteriales; family Micromonosporaceae; genus Micromonospora. Next base: position 429,360 of record NZ_NAPR01000006.1, on the reverse strand, counting down.
CGCGCTGGTGGTGGCGACCCGCCACCTGGTCCGGGCCGGGCTGTGGCTGGTGGTCTGCCTGGGCGCGCTGGCCGGTGACTACCTGGTGCTCACCGCCGAGCTGGTGGCCTGGGTGCAGGTGTTGATCTACGTGGGCGCGGTGGTGGTGCTGCTGCTGTTCGCGGTGATGCTGACCCGCGCCCCGATCGGTCCGTCCGACGACCTGGACCGGCCCGGCTGGCCGGCCGCCCTGGTCGGGGCCGGCAGCGGCCTGGGCCTGGCGGTGCTGCTGGTGCACGCGTTCCGCTGGTCGCGGGTGGATCTGCCCGCCGCGGGCACCGCCGAACGCCTCGGTGAGCAGGTGTTCCGCGCCTGGGTGCTGCCGTTCGAGGTGCTCTCGGTGCTGCTGCTCGCCGCGCTGGTCGGCGCGATCGTGCTGTCCCGCCCCGACATCGGCGGGCGCCGGTGAGGCCGGTCATCCCGTACGTCACCGCCGCGCTGCTGTTCGGCCTCGGCGTGTACGGCGTGCTGCGTCGCCGCAACGCGGTGCTGGTGCTGATGGCGGTGGAGTTGATGCTCAACGCGGTCAACCTGGTCCTGGTCACCGCCGACACCACGGTCCGGGCCGCGCTCCCGCACTCGGGGCAGGTGTTCGCGTTGTTCGTGATCGTGCTGGCCGCCGCCGAGATCGGTGTCGGGCTGGCCATCGTGCTCCAGCTCTACCGGCTGCGGGCCAGCGTCACGGTCGACGACGTCCCGCTCACCGAGCACGAGCCGACCGCGACCGGCGAGTCCGCGTCGCCCGCCCCGGAAGGCGCGACCCGATGAGCACGGCAACGGTCTGGCTCGCGGCGGTGCTGCCGGGCGCGCCACTGGTCGCGGGCCTGCTCGGGCTGCTGCTGCCGCCCGCGTCGCACGAGGATCGGGCGCCGGCCCGGCGGCTGGCGGTCGGGCTGGGCGTGGTCGGCGCGGCGGTGGCGCTGCTGGCCGCGCTGGCGTTGCTGCTCCGCGTGGACGGCCCGGTCGAGGCGGCCACCACCTGGGTCGAGATGGGCGGGCTCCGGGTCACGCTGGGCCTGCGGCTGGACGGGGTGGCCGTGCTGGTCGCCACCGCGGTCACCGTGGTGGCGCTGGCGGTGCAGGTCTACTCGACCGGCTACCTGCGGCGCGGTCCGCACGACGACGTCGACGTGGACCACCGCTATCCGCCGTACGCGGCGCAGCTCAGCCTCTTCACCGCCGCGATGCTGACCGTGGTGGTGTCCGGTGACCTGATCATGCTGCTGGTCGGTTGGGAGGTGATGGGCATCTGCTCGTACCTGCTCATCGCCCACGACCGCCGGCTGCCGGAGGCGCCCGGCGCGGCGGTGAAGGCGTTCCTGGTCACCCGCGTGGGTGACGTCGGTTTCCTGCTCGGCATCGCGTTGCTGGGGGTGGGCGCGGGCAGCTTCCGGATCGCCGACGTGCTGGCGCACGACTACCCGACCGGCACGCTGACGGCGGCCTGCCTGCTGCTGCTCGCCGGGGTGGCCGGCAAGAGCGCCCAGTTCCCGCTGCACACCTGGCTGCCGGACGCGATGGCCGGCCCGACGCCGGTCTCCGCGCTGATCCACGCCGCGACGATGGTGGCCGCCGGGGTGTACGCGGTGGCCCGGCTGTTCCCGCTGTTCGCGCAGGCCCCGGCGGCGCTCGCGGTGCTCGGGGTGATGGCGGCGGTCACCATCCTGCTCGGCGCGTTCGCCGCCACCGCGCAGGACGACATCAAGCGGGTGCTGGCCTGGTCGACGGTCTCCCAGATCGGCTACATGACCGGCGCTCTCGCGGTGGGCGCACCCGCCGCCGCGCTGTTCCACCTGCTCACCCACGCCGCGTTCAAGGCGCTGCTGTTCCTCGCCGCCGGTGCGGTGATCCACGCGGTCGGGACCACGCTGATGTCCCGGATGGGTGGCCTGCGGTCGGCCATGCCGGTGACGTTCTGGTGCATGGTGGTCGGGCTGGGCGCGCTGGCCGGGGTGCCGCCGCTGTCCGGCTTCTGGAGCAAGGACGGCGTGCTCGCCGCCGCCGAGGCCGCCGCGTTGGACGACGCCGGCCCGACCGCGCCCTGGGTGGGCTGGCTGGTCTGGTCGGCCGGGCTGGTCGGTGTCGCGGTCACCGCCTGGTACGCGACCCGCCTGCTGCTGCGCACGTTCTTCGGCGACGCCCGGATGCCGTTGGTCCGGCCGCACGACCCGCCCGCGTCGCTGCGCTGGCCGGTGCTGCTGCTCGCGGTCCCGGCCGCGCTGCTGGGGCTGGCCGCGTTCGCGCCCTGGTTCGCCGACCGCCTGCGGGTTGCGGGCGACGCCACCGGCGAGGCGGTGGAGCTGGTGCACCTCGCGCCGAACCTGATCCTGCCGTTCCTGCTGCTGGTGGCCGGCGCGGGCGTCGCGTGGGCCGGCTGGCGTCGGGACCCGGCCGCCGACCCGGCCCGCTTCCTGGGTCCGCTGCGGCCGGTGTTCACCCGCGCGTTCCGGCTCGACGACGTCCAGCACGCTCTCGTCGTACGCCCGACCGGCGCGTTGGCGCGGGCCGTCCGGGCCGGCGACGAGCTGGGGGTGGACGGCCTGGTGGAGGGCACCGGCCGGGCAGCGGTGGAGCTGGGCGGTGGGCTGGCCGCGTGGCACCGGGCGGCGCTGCCCCGGGCGGCGGCCGGGGTGCTGGCCGGCGCGTTGCTGATCGGCCTCGCGGTCGCCCTGATCGGAGTCACCTCATGACGTTCGGGCAGGTCCTGCTGGTCGCGGTGGTCGCGGTCCCGGCGCTGGGCGCGGTCGCGACCGCCGCCGTGCCGGGCGAGCGGGCCGGCCGGCTGGTCGGCACCGCCGCCGCCGCGTTGACGCTGCTGGCGACGCTCCCGCTGGTCGGCGGCGAGCACGGCTGGTTCGGGTACGGTCCACGCCCGGCGGTGCAGCCGTGGCACCAGCTCGACCTGCCCTGGGTGCCGGGGCTCGACCTGCGGTTCCACCTCGGCGTGGACGGCATCTCCTGGCCGCTGGTGGTGCTGACCGCGCTGCTCACGCTGCTCTGCTGCGGGTACACGCTGTGGCGGGTGCCGGCCGGCGGCGGCAGCGGCCGGGCGCTGGTGGCGTTGCTGCTGGTGGTCGAGGTGGGCATTCTCGGCACGTTCCTCGCGCTCGACCTGGTGCTGTTCTTCCTCTTCTTCGAGGTCGTGCTGCTGCCGATGTACGCGATCATCGCGGGCTGGGGCGGCGACGACCGGCGACGGGCGGCCCGCAAGTTCGCGCTCTACACGCTGTTCGGCTCGGTGCTGCTGCTGGTCGGCGTCTACGTGGTGGTGGCCGCCGCGGGCACCGCCGACCTGGTCGCGCTGACCGGCGGCGCGGGCCTGCCCAGGGACACCCAGTTGGCCGCGTTCACGCTGCTGGCGCTGGCGTTCGCGGTGAAGAGCCCGCTGTGGCCGCTGCACTCGTGGTTGCCCGACGCGCACACCCAGGCGCCCACCGTCGGCAGCGTGATCCTCGCCGGGGTGCTGCTCAAGATGGGCACGTACGGGCTGATCCGGGTGGCCGTCGGGGTGGCCCCCGAGGGGGCCCGCTGGGCATCACCGGCGCTCGGCGCGCTCGCCGTCGCGGCGATCCTGATCGGTGGTCTGGTCTGCCTGGCGCAGACCGAGTTGAAGCGGCTGATCGCCTACTCCAGCGTCGGGCACATGGGGTTCGTGCTGCTCGGGGTGGCCACGCTCACCGCCACCGGCCTCCAGGCCGCGCTGATCGGCAACATCGCCCACGGGGTGATCACCGGTCTGCTGTTCTTCCTGGCCGGCGCGGTCAAGGACCGCACGCACACCGGTTCGCTGGCGGAGCTGTCCGGGTTGCGGGAGACCGCGCCCCGGCTGGCCGGGCTGCTCGGCTTCGCGGCGGTCGCCTCGCTGGGCCTGCCCGGCCTGGCCGGCTTCTGGGGCGAGGCGTTCGCCGTGGTGGCCGCCGTCCGGCGGGGTGGCCCGCTGTGGCTGACACTGGCCGCGCTGGCCGCGGTGGGCGGGGCGCTGACCGCCGCGTACCTGCTGCGGTTGCTGCGCCGGGTCAGCCACGGTCGGCCCAGCGCGGCGGTGGCACCGGTCGGGCCGGGGCTGGCCGGGGCGGAGCTGACCGCCTGGGCGCCGCTGGTGCTGCTGGCGCTCGCGGTCGGCCTGGCGCCGGCGCTGGTCCTGTCCTACGCCTCCGGGCCGGTGGAGGCGCTGCTGGGGGTCGTGCCGTGAGTGTGGTGCAGCGTGTCGACAACGTGGCGTTGCTGCCGGCGTACCTGGCGGCCGGCACGGCCGTGCTGGTGCTCCTGGTCGACCTGCTGGTGGCCCGCCGGGCGGTGACCGTGGCCGTGGCGGCGCTCGGCGCGGCCGGCACCGCGGCCGGCTCGGCACTGGTCGGCGCGGGTGGCGCCAGGCGCACGTTCTGCGTCGACGCGGACTGCTCCTGGGTGTGGAACGGCCGGGCCGCCCTGGTGGGGGTGGTGATCGCGCTGCTCACGCTCGGGGTGCTGGCGATCTCCGGTCCGCTGCTGCGGGCCGGGCGCACGCCGGCCGGCGAATACTCCTTCCTGCTCGCCTGCGCGATGACCGGCGGTGTGGTGCTCGGCGCGGCCGGCGACCTGATCACCCTGATCGTGGCGTTGGAGACGCTGACGCTGCCGCTCTACGTGCTGGTGGGGCTGCGCCGGGGCAGCCTGGCCGGGGCCGAGGCGGCGGTGACGTTCTTCGTGGTCAGCGTGGTCGCCACCACGGTGACGCTGCTCGGGGCGGCGCTGCTGTACGCGGTCACCGGCACCCTGCACCTGGATCGGCTCGGCGTCACCCTGGCCGCCCGCGACGACCTGCGGGACCTGCCGCTGACCACGGTCGCGGTGGCGCTGGTGGTGGCCGGGCTGGCGTTCAAGGTCGCCGCCGTGCCGTTCCACGCCTGGGCGCCGGCCACCTACGACGGCGCGCCGCTGCCGGTGGCCGCGTACCTGTCGACCGCCTCGAAGCTGGGCGGCGTGGTGGCGCTGCTGGCGGTGGTGCAGCGGGCGCTGCCGGCCGGCGTGACCGGTCCGGTGCTGGCCCTGCTGGCGGCGCTGACCATGACCGTGGGCAACCTGGTGGCGCTGCGCCAGCGGCGTACCGTGCGGTTGTTGGCCTGGTCGTCGGTGGCGCAGGCGGGTTACATCCTGGCCCCGCTCGGCGCNCCGTCTTCTTCGTGCTGCTGGAACTGGCCGCGTTCGCCGCGGTGGTGGCGTTGCGCCCGGCGGACGGCGACGGCGGCACGCTGGCCGACCTGCGCGGCGCGGCGCGGCGGCACCCGTGGGTGGGCGGCGCGTTCGCGCTGGCGCTGATCGGGCTGGCCGGCCTGCCGCCAGGGCTGGCCGGGCTGTTCGCGAAGGTGACCGTGGTCCGGGCGCTGCTGGCCGGGCACGCCGGCTGGCTGGCCCTGGTGGTGGCGCTCAACGCGGTGCTCGGCCTGGCCTACTACCTGCGGGTGGCGGCGGCGCTCTACGCCGCGCCCGACGGCCCGGCCACGTTCCGCCCGGCCCGCACGGTGGCGGTGGCGCTCGGGGTGGCGNCCGCTGAGCGGTTCCTGCCCGGGTGGGCGGATGGTTCAGCGGGCGCACAGGATTCCCCAGCCAACTTTCAGCCATGAGCCGGATGGTTGACGGGTACCGGTGTGTTGAACCGGTCAGCGGACCACCGCGTGGGCCCGCGCACCGAAGGAGTCATCGTGCATCACAACCGTCTGAAGACCGCAGCGCTGCTCGGCCTGTTGACCTCGCTGATCCTCGCGGTCGGCTACTGGTTCGGCGGTAGCGGCGGTCTCGTCATCGCCGTCGTCGTCTCGTTGCTGATGAACGGCGTCACCTACTTCTTCTCCGACAAGCTCGCGTTGCGCTCGATGAAGGCGCAACCGGTCAGCGAGGCACAGTTCCCCGAGCTGTACCGCATGGTGCGGGAGCTGTCGACGCAGGCCGGCAAGCCGATGCCCCGCCTCTACGTGAGCCCGACGTCGCAGCCGAACGCGTTCGCCACCGGGCGTAACCCGGAGCACGCCGCGGTCTGCGTCACCCAGGGGATCGTGGAGGTCCTCGACTACCGGGAGCTGCGGGGCGTGATCGGGCACGAGCTGTCCCACGTCTACAACCGGGACATCCTCATCTCCAGCGTGGCGGCCGGCCTGGCCGGCATCATCACCATGCTGGCGAACCTGGCCTGGTTCATCCCGCTCGGCTCGTCCGACGACGAGGACGGCCCGAACCCGGCGGTGCTGCTGCTCACCCTGATCCTCGGCCCGATCGCGGCCACCGTGATCCAGTTGGCGATCAGCCGCAGCCGGGAATACCAGGCCGACGCGTCCGGGGCCGCGCTGAGCCGCGACCCGCTCGCCCTGGCCAGCGCCCTACGAAAGATCCACATGGGTACGCAGAGCCGCCCGCTCGCGCCGCAGGGCCAGCTCGCCAGCACCGCCCACCTGATGATCGACAACCCGTTCAAGCGGGGCGGCGGCATCGCCGCGATGTTCGCCACCCACCCGCCGATGGAGCAGCGGGTGGCCCGGCTGGAGCAGNCTTCGGGACGCGGGCGTCGCCGTGTGTCCGGGCACAAATCGTTTCCCCCGGTCAGCCCGCGTCGTTAGGGTCGAAACGTCCCGCGCTCATTACACCCCCGGAGGTCGAACCGTGGCCGCACTGCGCCAGTACGCGGGAGTCTGGCGGATCCCCGGCGCGCCGCTGCTGCTGATCCTCGGCGTCATCGGCCGGCTCGGAATCGGCATGACCCCGCTCGCGCTGCTGCTCGTCGTCGAGCAGGTCACCGGTCGCTACTCCCTGGCCGCCGTCGCGGGCGGCATCTACGCGCTCTCCGGCGCCGCGCTCAGCCCGGTCGCCGGCCGGATCGCCGACCGGGTCGGCCCCACCCCGGTGCTGCTCGCCACCGCGCTGGCCCACCCCCTCGCCCTGCTCGGGCTGCTCGGCGCCAGCCGCGCCGACGCCGGCAACCTCGGCCTGATCTACCTGGCCGCCGGCGTCGCCGGTGCCACGTACCCGCCGCTGACCGCCGCCATTCGAGGGGCCTGGAACGACCTCACCGCACCCGCCACCGGCCGGAGCCACCTGCGCAACACCGCGCTGGCCGCCGAGACCACCCTCTTCGAGGTCGTCTTCGTCCTCGGCCCGCTGCTGGTGGCCGCGTTCGTACTGGTCGCCGACGCGTCCGCCGCGCTGGTCGGCGCCGCCGTCGTCACCCTGGTCGGCACCGGCGCGGTCGCCCTCGGCCGGGTCATGCGCGGCTGGCGTCCGCACCCGCGCGAACACCACGCCCGAGGGCTCGGCCCGCTGCGCGTCGGCGGCTTCCCCGCGCTGCTGGTCTGCGTGGCCAGCCTCGGCATCGCCTTCGGGGCCTCCGGCGTGATCGTCCCGGCCTTCGCCGGGAACACCGGCGCCGACGACCCGCAGAGCCTGGCCGGCCTGCTGCTCGCCGTCTGGGGCATCGGCAGCGCCGTGGGCGGCTTCTGGTTCGGCGTACGCAAGCCGGCCGTCAACATGACCCGCCAGTTCGCCTGGCTGCTCGGCACCGTCGCGGCCAGCTTCGCCGTGTTCGCGGTGATGCCCGGCCCGGCCGCGCTCGGCGTCGCCCTGGTGCTCGGCGGCGCCGCCATCGCCCCCGCGCTCACCCTGGAGAACACCCTCGTCGGGCGGATCGCCCCGACCGGCATGCTGAACGAGGCGTACACCTGGGTGGTCACCATGTCGGTGGCGGCGAGCGCCGCCGGCGGGTCGGTGGCCGGACTGATCGTCGACCACGCCGGCGGCGTACCGTGGGCGTTCGTCTTCGCCGGGACGGCGGTCGCCGTCGGGGCCGGGGTCGCCGCGCTGCCCGCCGGGCCGATCGCCCGGGCGGAGGCCGCCGCGGTACGCGTCGAGCAGTCACTCGCCGCCTGACCGGTTACCGGTTACCGGCCGCCGGTCACCACCACCCGCTCCACCCCGGGCAGCCCCTCCACGGCGGCCCGGATCGGCGCGGCGTCCTCACCGGCCGCCAGCAGGACCGACGTGACCAGGCGGCCGGTGGCGTCCGGCCGGGACGCGACGGACTGGCCGCCGCAGCGCAGCCCGACGTCCCCGCGCGCCTGCGCGATCCGGTAGCCGACCTCGCCCACCCTCGGCGCGCTGGTGCCGGGCCGGAAAACCACGTCCAGCCGGACCGGCGCGTCACTCCAGCACTCGACCGACGCGCCGGCGGACGGCGCGCCCGTGGACGGCACGCCCGCGCTGCTGGCGGCCGCCACCGGCGACGCCGGGCCACCCAACGCCGGCAGCGTCGCCGCGCCGCCGCCGACCACCACCGCGGCCACTCCCGCCAGCGCCACGGCCCGCCGCCGGCTGCGGGCCCGCCCCCGGGCGCGCACCTCGGCCGACGGACTCAGCCGCAACCCGGCCACGTCCCGCTCCAACTCCCGCAGGGCCTCACGAATGTGTGCCGACACCGATGTCCTCCTTCTCGTCGTCATCGAGCTTCTCGTCGAGCAGAACGGCGAGCGCGGCACGCCCCCGGGACAGGTACGACTTGACCGTCCCGGCCGGCATCCCGGTGCTCCTGGCGATCTCCGCGACCGGCAGGTCGTGCAGGTGGTGCAGGACGACGACCAGCCGCTGCGCGTCCGGCAGCCGGCGAAGCGCCGCCAGCAGCGCGACCCCGTCCGGGTTCGGCTCCGGCACCGGAGCCTCCCGGCCCAGGCGGGCCCGGGCGGTGAACCAGCGCCGCAGACCGCGCCACCGGTTCGCGGCCAGCCGCCAGGCCACCACCCGCACCCAGCCCTCGGGATCCTCGTACGCCCCGACGGTCGACCACCGCTGCCAGGCCCGCGCGTACGCCTCCTGCGTCACGTCCTGGGCCTCCGCCAGGTCACCGCAGAGCGCGTAGACGTGGTGCACGACCCGCCGCGCGGTCGCCGTGTAGAAGGCGTCGAAGTCCTCGGGCCCGCCCATGCACACCTCCCCGTGTCCGTTCTCACCACACGACACCCCGCATCGGGTCCGGCGGTTGCACACCGGATCCGGCCGGGTTCGCCCGTGCGGCCGGTGGGGGAGCACGACAAAGGCCGGGGGTGGCATGTGCCACCCCCGGCCTTCGTTCGGCGTCGCGGGACTACCGGTAGTTGGTGAACTGGAGCGCCACCCCGAAGTCCTCGCCCTTGAGCAGCGAGATGACGGCCTGGAGGTCGTCCTTCTTCTTGCCGGTTACCCGGAGCTGGTCGCCCTGGATCTGCGCCTGCACGCCCTTCGGGCCCTCGTCGCGGATCTTCTTGCTGATCGCCTTGGCCTTGTCCGTGTCGATGCCCTGGATCACCTTGGCGTCGATCTTGAAGATCTTGCCGGACGAGCGCGGGTCGCCCGCGTCCAGCGACTTCATGGAGATGTTCCGCTTGACCAGCTTCTCCTTGAAGACGTCCAGCGCGGCGCGCACCCGCTCCTCGGTCTCCGCCTGGAGGCTGATCGCCTCCTCACCCGACCAGGAGATCTCGGCGCCGGTGCCACGGAAGTCGAACCGCTGCGAGAGCTCCTTCTCCGTCTGGCGGAGAGCGTTGTCGACCTCCTGCCGGTCGACCTTGCTCACGATGTCGAACGACGGGTTCGCTGCCATGTTGATGCTCCTGCTGTCCGGCGGTGTGTCCTGTTCCGTCCCGCACTGACCAGCGTGGGACCCCCTGACGGTACCCGCTTGCGGCGGTACGGGGGGCAACCGCTATCCTTGCTCCGCTGCCGCGTTCCGACGCGGTGGGTGCCCTGGCGGGTTGCCCGAGCGGCCAATGGGAGCGGACTGTAAATCCGTCGCGAAAGCTTCAGAGGTTCGAATCCTCTACCCGCCACCAGGTGCAGATACGGCCCCTGACCAGCAGAGATGCTGGTCGGGGGCCGTTGTCGTATGTCCGGCCTGGTCCGGCTGAGTCCAGCGGTTGACGACTGGTTGTGGGCAGATGGTGGGCAGGTCGATCTTGCCCGGTGACGGCTCTTCTGGGGCCGTAGACGCTCGGGTTGGTGGCCTGGGTCTGGCCAACCGGTTCGGCTCCGTGCCGCCCGGCCGTGATCGCGCTGTCGGCCTGATCGGCAGCGTAGCCGGTGCCTGGGCCACGGCGTCGCCGTCCTGCTCCGGATCTACGCCAACTGCATCGACGGCGGCGACACCATGAATGACAAAATCGGTGATGCCCTCGGACGACTGATTGGGTGTGGCTCCGGGGCGGCGGGTGAGAATGCCTAGGTGATTTACGAAGTAATGTTCTATCTGACGATAGTGGTGGCGCTGGGCATGGTCGCCATGCTCGCAGTGGTACGCCTGACTATGTGGTTCTTGCGGACGATGAGAAGAAGTGTGGCCGCGCTGCCGGGGGCGCTGAAGTCACTGACGGTCGAGCCGCCGCAGGCCTTCAACGACTCTCGCGACGTGTGGCCGATGCCGAAGGACGACTGAGGCGCGCTACATGCGGGCGTGGGCAGATGGAAGGCCGCTTCAGTGTCAGCCGTCGGCGGCCAGCCGAGCGCCGCGTGACGTGCGGACCGGTTGGTCGTTATGGATCTGGCAGGCGACGAGGCTTGCTGCATTTATAACGCAGGAGTTGTACGTGGGCTACGATAGGGGCGTTGATGACTGGCGGATCGACTCAACCGATGAGATCGACGAATGGCTGATCCGCCTCAGCAAGGAGGACCCCGACTCGGCTGACCAGGTCGCCGCCGCTCTCGACATCCTGGCCAGGGAGGGCCCGGCCTTGGGCCGCCCGTTGGTCGACCGGGTCAAAGGCTCGGACTACAAGAACATGAAGGAACTCAGGCCGGGTTCCTCTGGTAGCACCGAGATCCGGATCCTGTTCGCCTTCGACCCGGCTCGGGCAGCCATCCTGTTGGTGGCAGGAAACAAGGCGGGCAACTGGAAGGGCTGGTACGAGACTCACATCCTCGAAGCTGACCGGCTCTTCGCCGATCACCTGCGGACGCTGAAGGGACAACGCTGATGGCGCGTAGTTGGCAGGACACCCGCTCCCGGATGAACCTCGATGAGGCGAAGGTCGCCGAGCACAAGGAGCGGATGCTCGCGGAGGTCCGTGCGACCCGCCTGCGCGAGATGCGCGAGCGTCGCGGCCTGACCCAGCAGGAGGTGGCGGACCGCATGCACGTCTCCCAACCGCGAGTGGCCGCGATCGAAAAGGGAGAGGTGCCGGCAACCGAGGTCGGCACGATCGAGCGGTATGTTTCCGCTCTCGGCGGCAGGCTGGAAATCGTGGCTGACTTCGACGGTGACCGGTTCGCGTTGAGCTGACGCGTCCTGCGACGAAGAAGCCGCCTCCGATGCTCAAGAAGCGGTCTCGGTCGGCCGGAACGCTTGTCAGGACCGCTGCTCGTGCGCTCCGATGCACCGAGTCGTGAAGTTCAGTTTTGCCTGTGCTGCTCGACGAGATCGACGAAGGAACCCCGCTCAGGGCGCCGACCGGATCCTCGGAAGCGCGCTCGTCCAGGCTAAGTTGCGGCGAAGTCTCCCAGGCCGTGAGATCCGCGCAGGCGCGCCTGCGGCACGCCGCATGCGTTGGTGTTATTGAGCTGCGACGTTGAGCCCTATCGAGGGAGCGGGTCGGCCACGTAGACGCCCTTGCCCTGTCGGCCGTCGATCAGGCCCTCGGCCTTGAGCAGCAGCATGGCGGCGCGGATGACGGTGTTGCTGACTCCGTAGCTCTCGCACAGCGCGGCGAACGAGGGCAGCTTGTCGCCCGGCTTCAAGCGGCCGGAGCTGACCTGCTCTCGAATGTCCCGGGCGACCTGTAGGTATGCGGCTTCAGACATAGGTGGTGCTCCCAGCTTGGCGGCTGGAGCAAGCAGACCACACCTTCGGCTCGACTTACAACGCTATGTGTCGTAGCTGTTGACCCTGCGCACATTGCGTCTTAAGTTGCTCGTGGGGCTTCCCAGCTTGGCGGCCGGGTCGTCCTGCCGTGGGTGCCCGGTCTCCAGGTGCGGCGGACCGGGTGCCCACGGGTCCTCAGGCATCGACGGGAGGCGTGGTGACCGGACCGAACGAGGCGCGAAACGCAGGCCCCTGGAACCAGCGGCAGGACAACGGCCGGCGCGTGTCCTACGACGAATACGTCGTGGCCGTGGCACTCACCCTCGCGCGCCGGCACCGGCCGGTCTGGTCGTGGCGGCGGTGGCGGCGCATCTGTCGGTGCGGAAGCGAGCTGCCCTGCCGAAATCGGCATCCCGTCCCGATCAACCGGGGCCATTGGCCGAACCAGGGGGTGTCGCGATGACCGTTCCACGCAGCACCGAGCCGATCGATGTGGTGCAGCGACCCGACAGCGACGAGCGCGACGCGGCCACCGCGCGGGAGGACGCCGCCCGGGTCCTGGCGACGATCCGCCCTTCGGGAAACGGAGCCGCCACTCAGTCGCGGGCGGGTCACTGCCGGAAGCGTCGTGACGGCGGCAGGCCGTGACGCCGGAGCGGAGGCTCGACACGCCGTTCCTGGTGGCGCTCTCCTGGGCCATCATCGACTATCACGTTGCCTACACCTGCTCGCGATGTCGCCCGTACGGCTGGTGTCCTCGGGTGGTGGTCGCCCGCGCCCGCATTCGCGCCTGGCGGAGGGTACGCGATCAGTGGCGGAGTTGACGGCCGGCGCGCTGCTCCTCGTCGGCCGGGCAGCCAGCGTCCAGTTCGTGAAGCCGTTCCACTTCCGGCTGATCCGCGTCCTCGACTGGACCACCTACGACGGCTGGTCATGGCTGGATGGCTACCAGCTCGATGAGCGGGGTGACGCCGTGCTGCGTCGTTCGATCTTCGTCATGCCGGCCGGGTTGCGAACCGGCTGCATCTCGCCGCTCCAACGCGTCCAGACTGCGCGGCGTTCGCCAACGGAGAGGCCAGCGCTGGGAGCGCCAAGGGGCGGTCCGGTCCGTGGTGGGACGGGACCGGCGCTCCAGGGGCGTTGAAGGGGCAAGCGCCCTGGTCAATCCCGGGTCGGGTTGAGGGCGTCGCCAGTTCGGTGAAGTGGCGGCATCATCTTGTTGGGAAGGCGCTACTTCGGCGAACTGGTGTGGATCTCGCTGCGGGGGCGCTCGGGGCCGGCATCGCCAGGGCGCGTCGAGGACGGCGGGTGCTGAGATCTTGGTACGAACAGGCCGCCCCGAGGGCGCTCCCGTACCAAGATCTCGGAAGGTGCCCGGCAGACCGCGCCGTCCACACAGCGAGCGGACAGTACGCGCACGAAGAGCTGAAGAAGGTGGGGCGCAGCATCCCGGAAGCGAAGGGCGAGCGTCGGGGTGGTTTTCGCCGTGAGTGAGCGAATCACCCTCTGGCGCTCATGTCGAATACAGGTATGGTGGTCTATGGCCGGAGTCGACGGGGTCCTCCGGACCGGTCGCGAACCAGGCAAGCACGGGTGCTGGCGGGACGGGAGTCTTCGCGTGTCTTGATCCCTTCGTGGTGAACGTCGGAATCCGCAGTGGACGTAGCCACCGGTCCCGCCCGGACCCGGTGACCTGGCTGCGTGTAGTGGGTGCCTGGGCCGAACGGCGAAACCTGACGGCTACTCGGGCCGCACGCGTCTTCTCGGCTTTTCTGCCTTTGGTCGGTGTGGCACGATCGTGGAACCTCCACCATCCCTGTGACACTCTCCCGACAGGAGCAATCATGTCTGGTCGAAGCTTGGGCCGGCTGCTCGGCTCGCTCCTCGTGCTCGCCGGCGTTCTGGTCGGTGCCGACGTCATCAACTCCGGTGCGCAGCTGGGCGACGTCGTCTGGGGTGCCGGCATCTTCCGGTGATCCATCGACCGCCTCGTGCGGCATAGGGGAGTGGTATGGCCAGCCGGGACCAAAGACGCAGGTCGACGGAGCGGGCCTGGCTCATCACCGCACCACTGACGCTCATCGCGGTGGTCTTCAGCACCGCCATCGGGATCATCGCGGACGACCCCCTCGGTAACTGGGGCCTGGCCCTGGTGCTGCTCGTGGTGATGACCGCGGTCAGCGTTCCGGTCCTCAACTTCATCGTCCGGCGCCAGTCCGTGGCCGTGACGCTGACCGAAGTGCCGTTGGTGGTGGCACTGTTCTTCCTGCCACCACTGACGGTGGTCATCATCTACACACTGTCGACGCTGGGCTGGTGCGTCTGGCACCGGTTCACGCCGGCGAAGTTCTGGTTCAACGTGGCGAAGGCGGCCGCCGCCACCTCGTTGGCCGGTCTCGTCCTGCTCGCCCTGCCCCCGCTGCACCACGTCGGGCGCCCGGGCACCTGGGGCAGCCTCTTCCTCGCGGTCAACGCGATCACGCTGGTCAGTCTGCTGTCCGTGGTCGGCGTGCACGTTCTCCTCCAGGGGTGGCAGGCCGGCCGCGAGGCGCTGCGCACCGCCCCGTCCGTGTTCCTGACCTCGTCGATCAACGCGTCGGTCGGCCTGCTCATCCTGATCGCGTTGCGTACGACGTGGTGGTCGGCACTGCTGCTCGGCGCGCTCTTCGTGGCGGTCAGTCAGGTGTACCGCTCGTACTCCCAGTTCTTCCAGCAGCACCGCACGCTGGCCGGCATGTACGACCTGGCCCGCCTGATCACCAACAGCACCGAGGGCGCCCTGGGTGACGTGCTGCTCGACCGGGTCCGGGCGCTGATGCAGGCGGAGTACGCGACGCTCTGGCTGCCGGCCCAGGGGCGCCACCTGGAGGTGCTGCTCACCGCGCGCGTCGACGCCCCGGGGCTGCTGGACGTCGCCCCGACCCCGGCGGCGTTCCGGGAGCAGGCCCGCGACCTGGGCCGTACCCTGACGACCGGGCGGCA
>NZ_NAPR01000006.1:367070-414541 GCF_002140155.1 Micromonospora sp. NBS 11-29 | reverse complement strand
CCCCCCGCGACGTGCCCGTCTTCGAGACGGTCGCCGCGCATGCCGCGGTCGCCCTGGAGAATTCCCGCCTGGTCGGCCGGCTACGGCACGACGCCGACCACGACGCGCTCACCAAGCTGCCCAACCGGCGGCGGCTCACCTCGGCGGTGGCCGAGTCGATCAAGATCGGTGCGCCGGACGAGGTGGTGGCGCTGCTGCTCTTCGACGTCGACCGGCTGCGTCAGGTCAACGAGTCGCTGGGCCACGCGGCCGGCGACAAGGTGCTGGTCGAGGTGGCCGAGCGGCTGCGGAAGTGCGCGCCCTCGTCCGCGCTGGTGGGCCGCGCCGGCGGTGACGAGTTCCTGGTGACCCTGCGGCTGGAGAGCGCCGACGCGGCCCTGGAGCTGGCGGCGCAGCTCCGCGAGCAGATCCGCGACGAGATGGTCTTCGACGCGCTCACCCTGGACGTGGACACCGCCGTCGGGGTGGCCGTCCACCCCGACCACGGCGGCGACGCGGTGGCCCTGCTCCAGCGGGTCGATTTGGCCGCCACCGCGGCCAAGTCGGTGCCCGGCAGCGTGCAGCTCTACAGCCCGGCGCTGGAGTCCCGCTCGCTGCGCCGGCTCGGCCTCGCCGGCGACCTGCACCGCGCTTTGAACGAGGGCGAGTTGGAGGTCTACTTCCAACCCAAGGTCACGCTGCGGGACCGCCGGCTGGTGGGCGTGGAGTGCCTGGCGCGGTGGGAGCACCCGGCGCACGGCACGGTCGTCCCGGACGACTTCGTGGCGGTGGCCGAGCACACCGGCCAGCTCGGCCGGCTCACCGAGTTCGTGCTGCGGGAGAGCCTGCGGCGCAGCCGCGACTGGAGCCACGGCGAGCAGGCGCTCTCCGTCTCGGTCAACCTCGCCGCCCGTACGCTCACCGACAAGCACTTCCCGACGCTGGTGCAGGACCTGCTGGCGGAGTACGGTGTGCCGCCGCAGCGCCTCACCCTGGAGATCACCGAGGCGGGGGTGCTGGACGGCACCGAACGCCCCATCCCGACGTTGCGCAGCCTGCGTGACCTCGGGGTCCGGCTCTCGGTGGACGACTTCGGCACCGGCAACTCGTCCCTGGCCCAACTGCGCCGGCTGCCGGTGCACGAGGTGAAGGTGGACCGGTCGTTCGTGCAGGGCATGGCGACCGACCCGGGCGACCTGGCCATCGTCAACGCGGTGGTGACGCTCTCCCAGCAGTTCGGCCTGACGGTGGTGGCCGAGGGGGTGGAGAGCGAGCTGACGTTGGAGCTGCTCCAGGACATCGGCTGCGAGATCGGCCAGGGTTTCCTGTTCAGTCGGCCGCTGCCGTACGAGCGCCTGGAGGCGTGGTTCGGCGCCCAGGTCGACCCCGAGACGATCGTGGCCGGGGAGCTGCCGCGCCTGCGTGTGGTGCCCTGATCAGGTGCGACGCGTGTCGGGGGGATCCGATTTCACCTCGGCCACGCGGTCGTGTACTGTTTCCTCTGCGCGACACCCCCCGGGGGTGATCGGGTAGGCCCCCTTAGCTCAGTCGGCAGAGCGTCTCCATGGTAAGGAGAAGGTCTACGGTTCGATTCCGTAAGGGGGCTCAGAGGGTCCGGCTGGACCCGCCACGGCGGTGTAGCTCAGATGGCAGAGCAAGCGGCTCATAATCGCTGTGTCGCCGGTTCAAGTCCGGCCACCGCTACTCGTCCTCCGGGCTCGACCCGGTGGTCGGTGGGACGGGCGCCACAGGCGCCCACTTTGCATGTCTGCGTTGTCAGCACGTAGGCTGACGCGCTGTAGTTGTTTATCCGTGAGCGAGGAAGGCACTCCGCCGTGGCGAAGGCGACCGATGTCCGGCCGAAGATCACTTTGGCGTGTGTGGAGTGCAAGGAGCGCAACTACATCACGCGCAAGAACCGCCGTAACGACCCGGACCGCATCGAGCTGAAGAAGTTCTGCCCCCGGGACGGCAAGCACACCGTCCACCGCGAGACCCGCTGATCCGCGCCGGCGCCGCCGGCTCGCACCAGCTTCCCCGAACGCCGATCCGCCCGGTCGACGGCCTGCGTGGCCGCCCGACCGCCCGGGTCGGCGTTCGTGCTCCCGTGTAGGTTCGCGGGCATGTCCCTGGACCCGTCCTTCGTCGGCCGGACCTATCCGCCGACCGCCCCCTACCAGGTGGGCCGAGAAAAGATCCGCGAGTTCGCCACCGCCGTCGGCGCGACCGACCCGGCCCACCACGACCCGGAGGCGGCCCGGGCACTCGGCCACCCCGACGTGGTGGCGCCGCCGACCTTCCCGGTGGTCATCACCATGGCGGCCACCCAGCAGATCGTCGAGGACCCGGCCCTGGGCGTCGACTACAGCCGGGTGGTCCACGGCGACCAGCGGTTCGCGTACACCCGGCCGGTGGTGGCCGGGGACGAGCTGGTGTGCGTGAACACCATCGAGGACATCACGAGCCGCGGTGGGCACGGCTTCCTGACCACCCGCACCGACGTGCGCACCGTGGCCGGCGAGCCGGTCGTCGCCGTCTGGTCCAAGCTCGTCGTACGCAAGGAGGCGTGAGGATGGAACTGCCCGCCCAGACGTACCGGGTGACCCGGGCGGACCTGGTCCGCTACGCGGGCGCGTCGGGGGACTTCAACCCGATCCACTGGAACGAGCGGACCGCCACCGGGGTGGGCCTGCCCGGGGTGATCGCCCACGGGATGTTCACCATGGCCCTGGTCGGTCGCGCGGTCGCCGGTTGGGCCGGCGCGCCGGACGCGGTGGTCGACTTCGGGGTCCGGTTCACCCGCCCGGTGGTCGTGCCGGACACCGACGAGGGCACCGAGGTCGAGGTCTCCGCCGTGGTCAAGGAGACCACCGAGGAGGGTCTGACCAGGCTCGACATCACCGCGACGTGCCGCGGCGAGAAGGTCCTGTCGCAGGCCCGGGCGCTGATCCGGACGGCGGGCTGACAATCCGCCCGACGCGCGCGGTCCAGACCGGTTGGGAAAGTCGCACGACTACCCGTACACTGGTCCGCCGTGGGGCAAGTGACCCCCGCTCGGCAGAACCTGCCCGGGTGGAGGTGAGTTGCCGCACAGGGGTGTAGCTCAATTGGCAGAGCAGCGGTCTCCAAAACCGCAGGCTGCAGGTTCAAGTCCTGTCACCCCTGCGCCTCAGGCCTGACCGTTCCCGTGGGTCGCGTCGCCGGCAACGGCGGCGTCCGGCCCGTGGTGGTGGCACCGGTGGGGTGGTTCCGAGGCGATCGGGGCCCTCCTGACCGGTCCGCCGGCCGCGGCCCGTCGCGGGACGGTTGGTCCGGCCGGCGTGACCAACACGCCGCGCACGCCGCCCGGCGTGCGACCCCAACCCGCACGGAGGGCGAAGTGGCCGAGAAGAAGCGGCGCGGCGAGGACGACGGCGACGAGCGTCTGAACGACGACGCGACCGTCGACGGCGTGGCCGACGACGACGCCACCGACGCGGACGCGGACGCGGACGAGCCGGTCTCCCGGGGCGGCACCGCGACCCGCAAGCGGGCGCACGCCGAGCCGACCGAGGGCCGGAAGACCCGCAAGGACACCGAGCGGATCGGGCTCTTCGCCCGCATCGCGCGGTTCTTCCGCGAGGTCGTGGCGGAGCTGCGTAAGGTCATCTGGCCGACCCGCAAGGAGCTGCTGACCTACACCGCGGTGGTGGTCACCTTCGTCGCGGTGATGCTGGCCATCGTGGCCGGCCTGGACTACGGCTTCGCCAAGGCCGTGCTGTGGGTCTTCGGCAACCCCAGCTGACCTGCGGACAGCGATACTGACGGAAGTGAGCGAGCGTGCCTGAGTACGACGAGACCGCGGAGACCCCGGACGAGCAGTCCGCGGTGGCGACGGCGGCGAACAACGAGTCGGTCGAGGCCGCCAGCGAGCCGGAGTTCCCGACCACCGAGCCGGCTCCGGACGAGGATTTCGACCCGGTCGCCGAGCTGCGCCAGAAGCTGCGCTACGCGCCCGGCGACTGGTACGTGGTGCACTCGTACGCCGGCTACGAGAACAAGGTCAAGACCAACCTCGAGACCCGGATCACGTCCCTCGACATGGAGGACTACATCTACCAGGTCGAGGTGCCGACCCGGGAAGAGGTCGAGGTCAAGAACGGCAAGCGGTCGCAGATCCAGGCGAAGGTCTTCCCGGGTTACATCCTGGTCCGGATGGAGCTGACCGCCGAGTCCTACTCCTGCGTCCGGAACACCCCGGGCGTGACCGGCTTCGTCGGTGCCACCGACCGGGCCGACCGGCCGGCCCCGCTGAGCCTCGACGAGGTGCTCAAGTGGCTGGCGCCGGCGGTCGAGACCGAGCAGAAGAAGGCCAAGCCCGAGATCAAGGTCCTCGACTTCGAGGTCGGCGACTCGGTCACGGTCACCGACGGCGCGTTCGCCTCGCTGCCGGCGACGATCAGTGAGATCAACGCCGACCAGCAGAAGCTCAAGGTGCTGGTGTCGATCTTCGGCCGGGAGACGCCGGTCGAGCTGAACTTCAACCAGGTCGCCAAGATCTGACGTACGTCGGCACCGGCGGTCGCCCGTTCGCGGGCCGGCCGCCGGTGCGCTGTCTTCCCGCCTTGCCGACCTCGGCGGGGAGGGTGGCGGAAGGCTGCGCTACCCTAGAACGTCGGCCGTCCGCACCGCGCTGACCGTGCGCGCCCGCGGGCCGGCGAAAATTCCCGGATCCAAGCCCCAGGAAGAGACATGCCTCCGAAGAAGAAGCTCGTCAAGACGTTCACGCTTCAGCTGCCGGCGGGCCAGGCCACCCCGGCGCCGCCGGTCGGCCCCGCGCTCGGCCAGCACGGCGTGAACATCATGGAGTTCTGCAAGTCCTACAACGCGCAGACCGAGTCCCAGCGGGGCGACGTCGTCCCCGCCGAGATCAGCGTCTACGAGGACCGCACGTTCACCTTCGTGCTGAAGACCCCGCCCGCCGCCCGGCTGCTGATCAAGGCCGCCGGCGTGCAGAAGGGCTCGGGCGTCCCGCACAAGGAGAAGGTCGGTTCGGTGACCCGCGCCCAGCTTCGCGAGATCGCCGAGAAGAAGATGGCGGACCTCAACGCCAACGACGTCGAGCAGGCCGAGAAGATCATCGCCGGCACCGCCCGGTCGATGGGCCTGACCGTCGCCGACTGACCTTCCGCCTTACCGCTCCACCCGATCTGTTCGTGGGAGGGCCGCGAGCGTCGCGTGCCCGCCAGAGACCACAGGAGTCACCAGAAATGCAGCGCAGCAAGAGCTACCGCAAGGCCGCCGAGGTCATCGACCGGTCGAAGCTCTACGCCCCCGCCGAGGCCGTCAAGCTGGCCAAGGACACCACCAACGTCAAGTTCGACGCCACGGTCGAGGTCGCCATGCGCCTCGGCGTCGACCCCCGCAAGGCGGACCAGATGGTCCGCGGCACGGTCAACCTGCCGCACGGCACCGGTAAGACCGCCCGCGTGATCGTCTTCGCCGCCGGCGCGAAGGCCGAAGAGGCCGCCGCCGCGGGCGCCGACGAGGTGGGCACCGACGAGCTGGTCGCCCGCATCCAGGGTGGCTGGCTGGACTTCGACGCGGCGATCGCCACGCCGGACCAGATGGCCAAGATCGGCCGGATCGCGCGGATCCTGGGCCCGCGCGGCCTGATGCCGAACCCGAAGACCGGCACCGTGACCATGGACGTCACCAAGGCCGTCTCGGACATCAAGGGCGGTAAGATCACCTTCCGGGTGGACAAGCACTCCAACCTGCACCTGATCATCGGCAAGGCCTCCTTCTCCGAGACCCAGCTGGTCGACAACTACGCCGCCGTGCTGGACGAGGTGCTCCGCGCCAAGCCGTCCGCGGCCAAGGGCACGTACCTCAAGAAGGTCACCCTGACCACCACCATGGGCCCGGGCGTCCCGGTCGACCCCAAGGTGATCAAGAACCTGCAGGAGGGCTCGACCGAGTCCTGAGCACCCGCAGCGCCCGGANCCACGCCGTGGCGGGGCCCCGTCCGTCTGTCCGTTGTGGCAGGCTCGGCGCATGCGGCTCGACGGCGTCTGGCTCCGTTACCACCGGCACGGCCCGTGGGTGCTCCGGCAGGTCGACGCGGCGATCGGTCCGGGCGAGGTCACGGTCGTGCTCGGCCGCAACGGTGCGGGCAAGTCCACGCTGCTCCAGCTCGCCGCGGGCGTGCTGCGACCGTCCCGGGGCCGGGTGGTCGACCGGCCGGCGACCGTCGGCTGGGTGCCGGAGCGGTTCCCCGCCGACCAGCCGTTCACCGTCGGGGCCTACCTGTCCGCGATGGGCCGCGTCGCCGGTCTGCCCGGCCCCGCCGCCGACCGGGCGGTGGGCCACTGGGTCGAGCGGCTGGGCCTGACCCGGTTCCACGACGTGCGCCTGCCGCAGCTCTCCAAGGGCACCGCCCAGAAGGTCGGCCTGGCGCAGGCGCTGCTGCGCCCGCCCGGCCTGCTGGTGCTCGACGAGCCCTGGGAGGGGCTGGACGCGGCGGCCCGGGAGCTGGTCCCCGAGATGATCGGCGAGGTGCTGGCCGCCGGCGGCGCGGTGCTGGTCAGCGACCACCGCGGCGAGACGGTCCGCCTGCCCGGCGCCCGCCAGTGGTCGGTCGCCGACGGCGCCGTCACCGAGGCGACGCCGTCGGGTGGCGCGGCCGTCGCGGTGGTCGAGCTGGCGGTGCCGGCCGCGGGCCTGGCGGCCGCCGTCGCCCGCCTGCGCGCCGACGGCCACCAGATCCTCCGGGTACGCGACCACGCCGCCCCACCCGCCGCCGGCTCCCCGGTGCCGGCGCCCGCCGAGCCGCCGGACCTCCCGTCCGAGACTCCGCCGGGCCTCCCGTCGACCGGGGCCTCGCCGGGCGTGTCGTCTTCCGGGGCTTCGCCGGGCGTTTCGTCGTCCGGGGCGTCGTCGGGTGTCCCGTCCGACGTGGGGCCGGCCGCCGACGGCGTGCTGGGCGAGGACCTGGCCGGTGAGCTCCCCGCGGCCGGGGCGGGCCGTCCCGGGGCGGCTACGTCGGAGGTGGGCCGGTGATCGCCCTGGTGCGGCTGCGGCTGACCGGCTTCGTGCAGACCGGGCGGGCGTTGGCGCCGGTGCTGGCCGGCCTGCTCGCCCTGGGCATCCTCTACGGCGGCGGTGGCGGGGCCCGCCCCGCGGACGTCTACGGCGTCTCCGCAGTGGTGATCTTCCCGGTGCTGGCCTGGCAGACCAAGATCCTGTTGGACGTCGAACCCGACGTGCAGCGCCGGCTGGCCCGGGTCGTGGTCGGGCCGGCCCGGGAACAGGCGGCCGGTCTCCTCGCGGCGTTCGTGGCCGGGCTCGCCGTGGTGCTGGTCGCGCTGGTGATGCCGTGGCCGCTCGGTGCGGTCTCGCTGGCGAGCGGGCCGGAGGGGCGGCCGGCGCTCGTGGGGGTGGCGCTCGGGCTCTGGGCGCACCTGCTCGCGTTGTCGGCGGCGGTGGCCGTCGGCGCGCTGGCCAGCCGGGCGGTCACCCGCAGCGCCGGCTACGGGGCGGCGGTGCTGGCGGTCGGCGTGGTCGGGGTCGTGGTGTTCGGTCTCTCCGACTCGGTGGCGCCATGGCTGGTCCCACCCGTGATGGCGACCGCGCGGGCGGTCACCCGGCCGGTCGATCCTGGCACCGGCCTGCTGTTCACCGGTTGGGCGGTGCTCTGGGTGGCGCTGGCGCTAGCGGGCTACGCCCGGGGTCGCCGCAACCGCGCCTGATCGGCGGGGTGACCGGGAGCACCCGGGGGCGATTTGGCGCTCCGCCGCACGTCGCGTAACCTGGTGCGGTAGTTCCACCCAAAGACCGCTGGTCACCGTGCCCCGGGCACGGTCGAAGGTTCCGCGACGACGGGCGACCCGCGCAGGGCGGCAAGCGAAACTCGGTGTCACGCACGGTCCGCCGACTGTGCCCACGATGCCGGCCCTCGCCCCGTGCGCCCCGCGCCGGGGCTTTTTCGTTGTCGTGATGCCTCCGCCGCCGTCGCGAGCCCCGCTCGTCGCCGGCGTACCAGCTCCGAGCAACGAGAGAGGAGGGACATGGCGGACAAGCCGATCCGGGCCGACAAGGCCACGGCCGTCGCCGAGCTGACCGAGAGCTTCCGCTCGTCGGGAGCCACCGTGCTCACCGAGTACCGCGGGCTCACGGTTTCGCAGCTCACCCAGCTGCGGCGCTCGCTCGGCAAGGAGACCAGCTACACGGTTGCGAAGAACACGCTGGCCAAGCGTGCCGCGGCCGACGCGGGCATCTCCGGCCTCGACGAGCTGTTCACCGGTCCTACCGCGCTGACTTTCGTTTCGGGCGACGTCGTCGAGGCGGCGAAGGGGCTTCGCGACTTCGCGAAGGCCAACCCGAAGCTCGTCATCAAGGGCGGTGTCTTCGAGGGCAAGGCCATTTCCGCGGCCGAGGTCACGAAGCTCGCCGACCTGGAGTCCCGCGAGGTGCTGCTGGCCAAGCTGGCCGGCGCCATGAAGGGCAACCTGAGCAAGGCCGCGGCCCTGTTCCAGGCTCCGCTCTCCAAGGCCGCCCGTGCGGCGGCCGCCCTGGCGGACAAGAAGCGCGAGCAGGAGGGCGCCGAGGCGGCCTGAGGCCGCACGGCGCACCACATTCTTAGTTTCCACTTGCAGAAAGGACGCCAGACATGGCGAAGCTCAGCACCGACGAGCTGCTCGACGCGTTCAAGGAGATGACGCTGATCGAGCTCTCCGAGTTCGTGAAGCAGTTCGAGGAGACCTTCGAGGTCACCGCCGCCGCTCCGGTCGCGGTCGCCGCGGCCGGCGGTGCCGGTGGCGCCGCTGCGGCCCCGGCCGAGGAGGAGAAGGACGAGTTCGACGTCATCCTCGACGCCGACGGTGGCAAGAAGATCCAGGTCATCAAGGTCGTGCGTGAGCTGACCGGCCTGGGCCTCAAGGAGGCCAAGGACCTGGTCGAGGCCGCGCCGAAGGCCGTCCTGGAGAAGGCCAACAAGGAGACCGCCGAGAAGGCCAAGGCCAAGCTCGAGGGCGAGGGCGCCAAGGTCACCCTCAAGTGACCTTGACCTGATGTCCGTCCGGCTCACGTNGGCGGTGATCTGGGAACAGATCACCGCCCGTCGTGTTGGTGTCACCGAAAGCAGCGAGGTGAGCAGGGCGTACAGGTTTCTCGCACCGGTTTCCCAGCGTTCCGCGTCGGTGTTCCGTCGGTGGGAAACACACCCCGAGGGGTAACCGGCCCTTGACGCGACACGGCCCGCCAGGCACGCTGGCATCAGCAAGACCTTCCGCGCTTGCAACGGCCGCCTCTCGGGTAAGGCATCGGCAGCACCACCGCCGCGCCAACCGAGCGGACCGGCAGGAGCGTTGCGTTCCGAGCGGCCCGGTGGACCCGGTTTTCCCGAGGTCCAGGGCTTGTTCCGCAACGACCTGCGGGGTGGGCTGGACAGCGGTTAGCCTCTCGGCTACACTGCTAGTTTGCGCTGCCTTCCGACTTGACCCCTGCTCGGAAATGTCCGATTGCGGATATTTCTGGTGGGGTCATTGGAGTGCACGCGTACCAGCCGTTCTGCAGCACCGGTCCTCGGAAGGACGCATCTTGGCAGCTTCCCGCCCTGCGAAGACCAGTCGTACGTCGAGCGCTTTCGCGCCCCGCCGAGTTTCTTTCGGTCGGATCACCGAACACCTCGAGGTCCCCAACCTCCTCGCCATTCAGAACGAGTCCTTCGACTGGCTCGTCGGCAACGAGGCTTGGCAGGGCCGGTCGGCGGACGACCCGCACGCACGCTCGGGTCTCGCGGAGATCCTCGACGAGATCAGTCCCATTGAGGACTTCTCCGGCACCATGTCGCTGTCCTTCTCCGCTCCGCGCTTCGACGAGGTCAAGGCCTCGATCGAGGAGTGCAAGGAGAAGGACCTGACCTACTGCGCGCCACTGTTCGTGACCGCGGAGTTCACCAACAACACCACCGGCGAGATCAAGAGCCAGACGGTGTTCATGGGTGACTTCCCGATGATGACGCCGAAGGGCACCTTCATCATCAACGGCACCGAGCGCGTCGTGGTCAGCCAGCTCGTCCGCTCGCCGGGCGTCTACTTCGACAAGCAGCCGGACAAGACCTCCGACCGCGACCTCTCCAGCGTCAAGGTGATCCCGAGCCGGGGTGCCTGGCTGGAGTTCGACATCGACAAGCGCGACACGGTCGGCGTTCGCATCGACCGCAAGCGCCGGCAGGCCGTCACCGTCCTGCTCAAGGCCATCGGGTGGTCCGCGGAGCGCATCCGCGAGAAGTTCGGCTGGTCCGAGCTGATGATGACCACCCTGGAGAAGGACCACATCGCCGGGCAGGACGAGGCGCTGCTCGACATCTACCGGAAGCTCCGCCCTGGCGAGCCGCCGACCCGCGAGAACGCCCAGACCCTGCTCGACAACCTCTTCTTCAACCCGAAGCGGTACGACGTCGCCNCGGCACGCTGACCGAGGACGACATCGTCGCCACCGTGGAATACCTCTGCCGGCTGCACGCCGGTGAGGAGGGCTACGAGGCCGACGACATCGACCACTTCGGCAACCGTCGCCTGCGTACCGTGGGCGAGCTGATCCAGAACCAGGTCCGGGTGGGTCTCTCCCGGATGGAGCGGGTCGTCCGCGAGCGGATGACCACCCAGGACGTCGAGGCGATCACGCCGCAGACCCTGATCAACATCCGCCCGGTGGTGGCGGCGATCAAGGAGTTCTTCGGCACGTCGCAGCTGTCCCAGTTCATGGACCAGACCAACCCGCTGGCGGGTCTGACCCACCGGCGCCGGCTGAGCGCGCTCGGCCCGGGTGGTCTGTCGCGTGAGCGGGCCGGCTTCGAGGTCCGCGACGTGCACCCGTCCCACTACGGCCGGATGTGCCCGATCGAGACGCCGGAAGGCCCGAACATCGGCCTGATCGGCGCGCTCTCCACCTTCGCCCGGGTCAACCCGTTCGGCTTCATCGAGACGCCGTACCGGAAGGTCATCGACGGTCGGGTCACCGACCAGATCGACTACCTGACCGCGGACGAGGAGGACCGGTTCGTCAAGGCGCAGGCCAACGCCCCGCTGAAGTCGGACGGCACCTTCGCCGAGGACCGGGTGCTCTGCCGTCGTAAGGGTGGCGAGACCGAGGACGTGGTTCCCAGCGCCGTCGACTACATGGACGTGTCGCCGCGACAGATGACCTCGGTCGCCACCGCGATGATCCCGTTCCTGGAGCACGACGACGCCAACCGCGCGCTCATGGGCGCGAACATGCAGCGTCAGGCGGTGCCGCTGGTCAAGGCCGAGTCGCCGCTGGTCGGCACCGGCATGGAATACCGTGCGGCCGTGGACGCCGGCGACGTGGTCGTCGCCGAGGTCGGCGGTGTGGTCGAGGACCTGTGCGCGGACTACATCACGGTCCACCAGGACGACGGCCACCGCCGGACGTACCTGCTGCAC
Organism: Micromonospora sp. NBS 11-29; assembly: GCF_002140155.1. Classification (GTDB taxonomy): domain Bacteria; phylum Actinomycetota; class Actinomycetes; order Mycobacteriales; family Micromonosporaceae; genus Micromonospora. The sequence continues at coordinate 403,115 of NZ_NAPR01000006.1, read as the reverse complement.
AAGTTCCGCCGCTCCAACGCCGGCTCCTGCGTCAACCAGAAGCCGGTCGTCTTCGAGGGCGACCGCGTCGAGGCCGGCCAGGTCATCGCCGACGGTCCGTGCACCGACGAGGGCGAGATGGCGCTCGGGCGCAACCTGCTCGTGGCGTTCATGTGCTGGGAGGGCCACAACTACGAGGACGCGATCATCCTGTCGCAGCGTCTCGTGCAGCAGGACGTGCTCACCTCGATCCACATCGAGGAGCACGAGGTCGACGCCCGGGACACCAAGCTCGGCCCGGAGGAGATCACCCGCGACATCCCGAACGTCAGCGAGGAGATGCTCGCCGACCTCGACGAGCGCGGCATCATCCGGATCGGCGCCGAGGTCGTCCCCGGCGACATCCTGGTCGGCAAGGTCACGCCGAAGGGCGAGACCGAGCTGACCCCCGAGGAGCGGCTGCTCCGCGCGATCTTCGGCGAGAAGGCGCGCGAGGTCCGCGACACCTCGCTGAAGGTGCCGCACGGCGAGACCGGCACGGTCATCGGCGTACGCACGTTCTCCCGCGAGGACGGCGACGAGCTGCCCCCGGGCGTGAACGAGCTGGTGCGGGTCTACGTGGCCCAGAAGCGCAAGATCCAGGACGGTGACAAGCTCGCGGGCCGCCACGGCAACAAGGGCGTCATCTCCAAGATCCTGCCGATCGAGGACATGCCGTTCCTGGAGGACGGCACCCCGGTCGACATCGTGCTGAACCCGCTCGGTGTGCCGTCCCGGATGAACATCGGCCAGGTCCTGGAGACCCACCTCGGGTGGGTGGCCAAGACCGGCTGGAGCGTCGACGGCGACGACGAGGAGTGGAAGCGCCAGCTCAAGTCGATCAACGCGCACGAGTCCGAGCCGGACACCAACGTGGCCACCCCGGTCTTCGACGGTGCCCGCGAGGAGGAGATCTCCGGCCTGCTGGCGTCGACCCTGCCCAACCGGGACGGCAACCAGCTGATCGGGCGCACCGGCAAGGCGCAGCTGTTCGACGGTCGTTCCGGCGAGCCGCTGCCCGACCCGATCGCGGTCGGCTACGTCTACATCCTGAAGCTCAACCACCTGGTCGACGACAAGATCCACGCCCGGTCGACCGGCCCGTACTCGATGATCACGCAGCAGCCGCTGGGTGGTAAGGCGCAGTTCGGTGGCCAGCGCTTCGGTGAGATGGAGTGCTGGGCCATGCAGGCGTACGGCGCCGCCTACGCCCTGCAGGAGCTGCTGACCATCAAGTCCGACGACGTCCTCGGCCGGGTCAAGGTCTACGAGGCGATCGTCAAGGGCGAGAACATCCCGGAGCCGGGCATCCCGGAGTCGTTCAAGGTGTTGCTCAAGGAGCTGCAGTCGCTGTGCCTCAACGTCGAGGTGCTCTCCAGCGACGGTGTGGCCCTGGAGATGCGCGAGACCGACGACGAGGTGTTCCGGGCCGCGGAGGAGCTGGGCATCGACCTGTCCCGGCGCGAGCCGAGCTCGGTCGAAGAGGTCTGAGGCGGTGATTCGGGGGCCGGGTCACCGGCCCCCGATCCCGCCCGTTAGCTAGCAGTACAGACGACGACATAGGGGACACAGTGCTCGACGTCAACTTCTTCGACGAGCTGCGCATCGGTCTCGCCACCGCCGACGACATCCGTCAGTGGTCCCACGGCGAGGTCAAGAAGCCCGAGACCATCAACTACCGCACCCTCAAGCCGGAGAAGGACGGGCTCTTCTGCGAGAAGATCTTCGGTCCGCAGCGGGACTGGGAGTGCTACTGCGGTAAGTACAAGCGGGTCCGCTTCAAGGGCATCATCTGCGAGCGCTGCGGCGTCGAGGTGACCCGCTCCAAGGTTCGCCGGGAGCGGATGGGCCACATCGAGCTGGCGGCTCCGGTGACCCACATCTGGTACTTCAAGGGCGTGCCGAGCCGGCTGGGCTACCTGCTGGACCTCGCCCCGAAGGACCTCGAAAAGATCATCTACTTCGCCTCGTACGTCGTGACGAGCGTGGACGCCGAGGCGCGTCACCGCGACCTCTCGACGATCGAGAACGAGATCCTGGCCGAGAAGCGGCAGTCCGAGAACAGCCGCGACTCGGAGATTGAGAAGCGGGCCGCCAAGCTGGAGGCCGACCTGGCCGAGCTGGAGGCCGAGGGCGCGAAGGCGGACGTCCGGCGCAAGGTCAAGGAGGGCGGAGAGCGCGAGATGCGCCAAATCCGCGACCGGGCCCAGCGCGAGATCGACCGCCTCGACGAGGTCCTCGACACGTTCCGCAAGCTGGAGCCGAAGCAGCTGGTCACCGACGAGCTGCTCTACCGCGAGCTGCGCGACCGCTTCGGTGAGTACTTCACCGGCAGCATGGGCGCCGAGGCCATCAAGGCCCTGGTCCAGAACATGGACCTGGAGGCCGAGGCGGAGAACCTCCGCGAGACCATCCGCTCCGGCAAGGGGCAGCGGAAGATCCGCGCGCTCAAGCGGCTGAAGGTCGTCGCGGCGTTCCAGAACACCCGGAACTCGCCGCTCGGCATGGTGCTGGACTGCGTCCCGGTCATCCCGCCGGACCTGCGCCCGATGGTGCAGCTCGACGGTGGCCGCTTCGCGACCTCCGACCTGAACGACCTGTACCGCCGGGTGATCAACCGGAACAACCGGCTCAAGCGGCTGATCGACCTCGGCGCGCCCGAGATCATCGTCAACAACGAGAAGCGGATGCTCCAGGAGGCCGTCGACGCGTTGTTCGACAACGGCCGTCGCGGTCGTCCGGTCACCGGTCCGGGCAACCGGCCGCTGAAGTCGCTCTCCGACATGCTCAAGGGCAAGCAGGGCCGGTTCCGCCAGAACCTGCTGGGCAAGCGCGTCGACTACTCCGGCCGTTCGGTCATCGTGGTCGGCCCGAAGCTCAAGCTGCACCAGTGCGGCCTGCCCAAGCAGATGGCGCTGGAGCTGTTCAAGCCGTTCGTGATGAAGCGGCTGGTCGACCTGAACCACGCGCAGAACATCAAGTCCGCCAAGCGGATGGTCGAGCGGCAGCGGCCGGTCGTGTGGGACGTGCTGGAAGAGGTCATCGGCGAGCACCCGGTGCTGCTGAACCGCGCGCCGACCCTGCACCGGCTGGGCATCCAGGCCTTCGAGCCGCAGCTGGTCGAGGGCAAGGCCATCCAGATCCACCCGCTGGTCTGCACCGCGTTCAACGCCGACTTCGACGGTGACCAGATGGCGGTCCACGTGCCGCTGTCCGCCGAGGCCCAGGCCGAGGCGCGGATCCTGATGCTGTCGTCGAACAACATCCTCAAGCCGGCCGACGGCAAGCCGGTCACCATGCCCACCCAGGACATGGTCATCGGTCTCTACCACCTCACCCACCTCACCCCGGGTGGCGCGGGCGAGGGCCGGGCGTTCAGTTCGGACGCCGAGGCGCGGATGGCGTTCGACAACGGCGAGCTGCACCTCCAGACCCCGGTCAAGATCCGGCTGCGGGACGTGGTCGGTGTCGACAACGGCGCCGGCGCCGAGCCGTGGACGGCGCCCGAGGGCTGGGTCGAGGGCGAGCCGGTGACGGTGGAGACCACGCTGGGTCGGGTCCTGTTCAACGAGACGCTGCCCCCGGGCTACCGCTTCGTGAACTACGAGATCCGCAAGGGCCAGCTCTCCGCGATCGTCAACGACCTCGCCGAGCGCTTCCCGAAGGTTGCCCTGGCGGCCACCCTGGACGGGCTCAAGGAGGCCGGTTTCCACTGGGCCACCTGGTCCGGCGTCACCATCGGCATGGAGGACGTCATCGCTCCGCCGCGCAAGCGGGAGATCCTGGAGCGGTACGAGAAGGAAGCCGACCGGATCGACAAGCAGTACCAGCGTGGTCTGATGACCGCCGAGGAGCGTCGCGGCGAGCTGATCGAGATCTGGACCAAGGCAACCAACGAGGTCGCCAAGGAGATGGACACCGCGCTGCCGCAGGAGAACCCGCTGTGGAAGATGATCAACTCGGGTGCTCGCGGTAACCTGCTCCAGCTCCGGCAGATCGCGGCGATCCGTGGTCTGGTGGCCAACCCGAAGGGCGAGATCATCCCGCGGCCGATCAAGGCCTCGTACCGGGAAGGTCTGTCCGTGCTGGAGTACTTCATCTCCACCCACGGCGCCCGTAAGGGTCTCGCGGACACCGCCCTGCGTACCGCCGACTCGGGTTACCTGACCCGGCGTCTGGTGGACGTCTCGCAGGACGTCATCATCCGCGAGGAGGACTGCGGCACCGACCGGGCCATTCCGATGCAGATCGGTGAGCAGCTGGACGGCAAGCTGGTCGTGCACGAGCACGCCGAGACCAGCGTGCACGCCCGGACTCTGGCCGACGACATCAAGGGGCCGGACGGCACCGTGGTGGCCCACCGCGGCCAGGACATCAACTCCATCGGCGTCGACGCGATCGTCGCCGCCGGCGTGGAGACGGTACGGGTGCGCAGCGTGCTCACCTGCGAGTCGAAGCTGGGCGTCTGCGGTGCGTGCTACGGCCGCTCGCTGCCGACCGGCAAGACCGTGGACGTCGGCGAGGCGGTCGGCATCATCGCCGCCCAGTCGATCGGTGAGCCGGGTACGCAGCTGACGATGCGTACCTTCCACACCGGTGGTGTCGCGGGTGAGGACATCACCCAGGGTCTGCCCCGTGTCCAGGAGATCTTCGAGGCCCGGGTGCCGAAGGGCAAGGCGCCCATCGCCGACACCCCGGGTCGCATCCGGATCGAGGACGGCGAGCGGTCCCGCAAGATCGTGGTCATTCCGGACGACGGCAGCGACGAGATCGTCTACGACAAGATCTCGAAGCGGGTCCGGCTCCGGGCGCACGACGGCGACCACGTCGAGGTCGGCGAGAAGCTCACCGAGGGCACCATCGACCCGCACGAGCTGCTGCGCATCCTCGGCCCGCGCGCGGTCCAGGTCCACCTGACCCAGGAGGTCCAGGAGGTCTACCGCTCGCAGGGTGTGCTCATCCACGACAAGCACATCGAGATCATCATCCGCCAGATGCTCAAGCGGGTGACGGTCATCGACTCCGGCTCGACCGAGTTCCTGCCGGGCGTGCTGGTCGACCGGGCGCTGTTCGAGTCGGAGAACCGCCGGCTCGTCGGTGAGGGTGGCGAGCCCGCCGCCGGTCGTCCGGTGCTGATGGGTATCACCAAGGCCTCGCTGGCCACGGATTCCTGGCTGTCGGCGGCCTCCTTCCAGGAGACCACCCGGGTGCTGACGGACGCGGCGATCCACGCCCGCAGCGACTCGCTGATCGGCCTCAAGGAGAACGTGATCATCGGTAAGCTCATCCCGGCCGGTACGGGCATCAGCAAGTACCGCAACGTCCGGGTCGAGCCGACCGAGGAGGCGAAGGCCAAGGTCTACTCGATGACCGGCTACCCGGAGACCGACTACGGCTTCGGGCCGGCCAGCGGCCAGGCGGTGCCGCTGGACGACTTCGACTTCGGGTCGTACCGCTAAACCGCACGCACGACGAGGCCCCCGGCACCCGCCGGGGGCCTCGTCGCGTCCCGGCCTTGATCCACACACCGGTACGCCGAAGCGGTCGGATCGGCTCGTCCCCGACCCCGCCCTTTCGCCGGACCGGGCTCCGGCCAGGGGATGGGCCTACGCCAGTACGCCGAAACGGTCGGTTCGAGGTGTCCCGGACCTCGCCAGTTCGCTGAATCGGTGTGGATCACCGCGAACCCGTCGCGCTGGCCGGGGGATGATGGGGGGTATGTCGTTCGTGTCCGTCGCGTTTCAGGGGCAGCGCCATCCGCATGACCCGGAGCCGGTGCGTGCCACCAAGGCCCGCGCCGTGTTCGCCCTCGGTCTGATCGGCGCGCTGACCGGCCTCTTCGTCGGTGGGGTGGTGCCGTCGACCATCGCGCTCGCCCTGGCCCGGCAGGCCCGCCGGGAGGCGTACACATCGGGGGGTTACCTCACCGGCGCCGACTGGCTGCGCCGCGGTGAACGGCTGGCCCAGGTGGGCCTGGTGCTGACGGCCCTCGTGGTGGTGGCCGCGGTGGTGATCGGGGTGCTCCGGCACGCCGACGCCTCGTTCGGGCACGACTACGCGCCGAACTTCGACTGACCCGGTAGGTGCGCGGCCCTGCGCCGGCCCACCCGGCGGTGGCCGGCGGCGGTAGCCTGGCCGGTGTCCGCCGCGGGGTGGGCGAGTACGTGGACAGGAGGCCGCTGTGACGGATCCGGCTGTGCCGCCGGGAGGCGACCCGACCCGCCCTGGTGCCGGCCCGGATCCCGCCACCCCACCGGCCCCGCCCCGGCCGGACCAGTCCGACTGGTCCAGCCCACCGGTCTCGCCCCGGCCCGGCCAGTCCGACTCGCCCAGCCCAACCGACCCGTCCGACGCGGCCGGCCAGTCCGACCCGGCTGGCCAGTCCGAGTCGCACAAGCCGACCGGCCCGCCCGACATGCCCGGTTCGCCTGGCCCGGCTGATTCGCCCGGTCAGCCTGGTGCTTGGCCGCCTGCCGGGCCCTACCCGCCCTCTGGGCCGATCACGTTCCGGTCGGATGCGCCGGGGCCGACGCCAACCCCGGGCGGTCCGGGGCCGACGCCAACCCCGCGTGGAGAGGGCTTGGCGTCCGCGCCGGGTGGGCAGGGCTCGATGTCAGCGCCGGGTGCACACGCCCCGATGTCAGCGTCGGGTGAAGAGGCCCGGTCGTCCGGGCCGGGTGGGCACGGCAGCGGGCCCGGGCCCGGTGGTCACGGACCGGGGTTCGGGCCAGGTGTGCAGGGACCGGGGTTCGGGCCGGGTGTGCAGGCACCGGGGTTCGGGCCGGGTGGGCAGGGATCGGGTGGGCCGGGCCCCGGGTCCGGGCCGAGTGGTTACGGGCCGGGTGCGCCGGGACCGGTGTCCGCGCCGGGGTTCGGCGGGCCGGCGTACCCCCCGGGGCAGCCGGGGCACGGCGGTCCCGGGCCGGCCTTCCGGGCGTACCCGGGGAGTCCGCCCGGCCACGGCGGTGGGTGGGCGGCGCCGGGGAGCGCGCCCGGCGGCGGCTGGGGTCCGGGTGGCGGGCCGGCGTTGCCGCCGCCTCCGCGCGACGCGCCTCGGCCTCCGAAGCGGGTCGACGCCGTGGCGGGTACGCCGTTCGGGGTGGTCCACCTCGACGTGCCGCCGGTCACCTCGGGGCTGGCCATCGGCTCGCTGGTCACCGGGATCGCCTCGATCCTGGTGTCGCTGCTGGTCTTCTGCTTCGGCGTCGCGGGTCCGGACTACGGCGGCGCCTGGGCGGCCGGGGCCTTCACCGTGCTCGGGGCGCTGGCCGGCGTGGGCGCGATCGTGGCCTGGCTGCTCGCCCGGCGGCAGATCCGGCGTCCGGCGGCGCCGCCGGCGGTCCGGTTCACCGGGGGCGGGCTGGCCGTGGCGGGGCTCAGTTGCGGCGCGGTCGGGCTGGTGCTGAGTCTGGTCGGGCTCGGTCTGGCCCTGGTGGTGCAGATCACATGACCGCGCCGGCGCGTCGTCCGGGTTCGGTGACCTGCTGCGGCCGGTTTGTCCGGGTGTCCGGTCGACGGGCGCTGACGGGGCCGCCGGGTCGTGCGGCGGGCGAGCCGGTACACTTGTCACCGTAGGTGCCCATCAGGGGCGTGTCGGTGATCCGGAAGCCGGCCGGCGGGGCTGCGCAGCAGTCCTCCCGAGCCGATCCGTTTTGACCGGCGCGGTTGTGGTAGGTACTCTTTCCCCTTGTGCCCGGGCCAGCCCGGGCAATGCGTGCGTGCGCTGGAGCCGGTCAGCCGGTGATCCCGTGGTCGCACCACCGAGCACCACCAAGACCCAAGATCCGGCGTGGGGAGTTTTCTGCGCCGGGGTAGAGACCGTGATTCGGGCGACACGCCCGACCGCGGGTGCTGGGATCGCCGAGAGGTGGCCCTGGCTGGAATGTAGGAGAGCCGCCCAGCAGGTCGGCTAGAGCAGACGGCGCGGTCGCCTCGCAGCGGCCGAAGGGAGCGGAGAAACCCGGTGCCCACCATTCAGCAGCTGGTCCGAAAGGGCCGACAGGCCAAGACGACCAAGACCAAGACCCCGGCGCTCAAGGGGTCTCCCCAGCGGCGCGGCGTGTGCACCCGCGTGTACACCACCACCCCCAAGAAGCCGAACTCGGCGCTGCGCAAGGTCGCTCGTGTCAAGCTCAGCAGCCAGATCGAGGTGACCGCCTACATCCCGGGCGTCGGCCACAACCTTCAGGAGCACTCGATCGTGCTCGTGCGCGGCGGCCGTGTGAAGGACCTCCCCGGCGTGCGGTACAAGATCGTTCGCGGCTCGCTGGACACCCAGGGTGTCCGCAACCGCAAGCAGGCTCGCAGCCGTTACGGCGCGAAGAAGGAGAAGAGCTGACATGCCGCGTAAGGGACCCGCTCCGCGGAAGCCGCTGGTCGCTGACCCGGTGTACAACTCGCCGCTGGTCACCCAGCTGGTGAACAAGATCCTGCTGCGCGGCAAGCGTCAGCTCGCCGAGCGCATCGTGTACGCCGCCCTGGAGGGCTGCCGCGAGAAGTCCGGCACCGACCCCGTCGTCACGCTGAAACGCGCGATGGACAACGTGAAGCCGACCCTCGAGGTGCGCAGCCGCCGTGTCGGTGGCGCCACCTACCAGGTTCCGGTCGAGGTCCGGCCGGCCCGCGCGACCACCCTCGGTCTGCGCTGGCTGGTGACCTACTCCCGGGCCCGGCGCGAGAAGACCATGATCGAGCGGCTGATGAACGAGCTGCTCGACGCGAGCAACGGCCTCGGTGCCGCCGTCAAGCGGCGCGAGGACACGCACAAGATGGCCGAGTCCAACAAGGCCTTCGCGCACTACCGCTGGTAACACCGCAGGTTCCGGCGCCCACGAGGCGCCGGAACCACCACCAGTTGTGTCGAGACGACGATAAGTAGGGATTGAAGTGGCCGCCGCAGACGCGCTCGCCAACGTACGCAACATCGGCATCATGGCGCACATCGATGCCGGTAAGACCACTACCACCGAGCGAATCCTGTTCTACACCGGCATCACGTACAAGATCGGTGAGGTCCACGAGGGCGCTGCCGTCATGGACTGGATGGAGCAGGAGCAGGAGCGCGGTATCACCATCACTTCCGCCGCTACGAACTGCGAGTGGAAGGGCCACACGATTCAGATCATCGACACGCCCGGACACGTCGACTTCACGGTCGAGGTCGAGCGGTCGCTGCGTGTCCTGGACGGTGCGGTCGCGGTGTACGACGGCGTGGCCGGTGTGGAGCCGCAGACCGAGAACGTGTGGCGGCAGGCGGACAAGTACAACGTCCCCCGGATGTGCTTCGTCAACAAGCTCGACCGGACCGGCGCCGACTTCTTCCGCTGCGTGCAGATGATGATCGACCGGCTCAACGCCACCCCGCTGGTGCTCCAGATCCCGATCGGCCTCGAGGGCGACCACATCGGCGTCGTGGACCTGCTCGGCATGCGCGCCCTCACCTGGCGCGGGGAGACCCNGCCGAGTGGCGCGAGAAGCTGATGGAGACCCTGGCCGACGTCGACGACGCGGTGATGGAGAAGTACCTGGAGGGCGAGGAGATCTCCGTCGAGGAGATCAAGGCCGCCATCCGTCGGGCCACCATCGCCAACAAGGCCAACCCGGTGCTGTGCGGTTCGGCGTTCAAGAACAAGGGCGTGCAGCCCATGCTCGACGCCGTCATCGACTTCCTGCCGTCGCCGCTGGACGTTCCGGCGATCGAGGGTACGGCGACCGACGGCGAGACGCCGCTGCAGCGCAAGCCGTCCACCTCGGAGCCGTTCTCCGCGCTGGCGTTCAAGATCCAGACCGACAAGCACCTCGGCAAGCTCACCTACGTCCGGGTCTACTCCGGCGTGGTCGAGTCCGGGTCCCAGGTGGTCAACTCCACCAAGGACCGCAAGGAGCGCATCGGCAAGGTCTACCAGATGCACGCCAACAAGCGGGAAGAGCGCAGCACCGCCCGCGCCGGCGACATCATCGCGGTCCAGGGTCTGAAGCAGACCACCACCGGTGACACCCTGTGTGACCCGGCGAACCCGGTCATCCTGGAGTCGATGACCTTCCCGGAGCCGGTCATCGAGGTGGCCATCGAGCCGAAGACCAAGGCCGACCAGGAGAAGCTCAGCACCGCCATCCAGCGGCTGGCCGAGGAGGACCCGACCTTCCGCGTCAAGCTGGACGACCAGACCGGTCAGACGGTCATCTCCGGCATGGGCGAGCTGCACCTGGACATCCTGGTCGACCGGATGCGCCGCGAGTTCAACGTCGAGGCGAACATCGGTAAGCCGCAGGTGGCGTACCGCGAGACGATCCGCCGCAAGGTGGACAAGATCGAGTACACCCACAAGAAGCAGACCGGTGGCTCCGGCCAGTACGCCCGCGTGATCGTGAGTCTCGAGCCGCTGCCCCTGGGCAACGACGCGCCGACCTACGAGTTCGCGAACGCCGTCACCGGTGGCCGCATCCCCCGGGAGTTCATCCCGTCGGTGGACGCGGGCGCCCAGGACGCCATGCAGTACGGCATCCTCGCCGGCTTCCCGCTGGTGGGTCTCAAGCTGACGCTGCTGGACGGCCAGTACCACGAGGTCGACTCGTCCGAGATGGCGTTCAAGATCGCCGGTTCGATGGTGATGAAGGAGGCGGCCCGCAAGGCCGACCCCGCACTGCTCGAGCCGATGATGGCCGTTGAGGTCACCACTCCGGAGGAGAACATGGGTGACGTCATCGGCGACCTCAACTCCCGGCGTGGCATCATCCAGGCGATGGAGGAGCGCAGCGGCGCTCGCGTCGTCCGGGCCCTGGTGCCGCTGTCGGAGATGTTCGGCTACGTCGGCGACCTGCGGTCGAAGACCCAGGGCCGGGCTAGCTACAGCATGCAGTTCGACTCCTACGCCGAAGTTCCGCAGAGCGTGGCGAAGGAGATCATCGCCAAGGCGACGGGTGAGTGACGCTCACCTCGAGCTGACCCGGTGATCCGGGGTCGGTCGCGGGAGGGTTCTCCCGCCCGCGGCCACCTCGGTCGGGTTGTGTGAATCCGGGCCTGTAGGCTTCATCGCCGCAGAACCCACAAAGGCTATCCGGCCGCCAGGCCGGAAAGGCTGTCGACAGAGTCCTACGCGCCGACCGGCGCACCGGGGCGAACGAACCAAGAAAGTCCACCAGGAGGACACCAGTGGCGAAGGCGAAGTTCGAGCGGACTAAGCCGCACGTCAACATCGGCACCATTGGTCACATCGACCACGGTAAGACGACGCTGACGGCGGCCATCACGAAGGTCCTGCACGACCAGTACCCGGACCTGAACCCGTACACGCCGTTCGACGAGATCGACAAGGCGCCGGAGGAGAAGGCCCGCGGCATCACGATCTCCATCGCGCACGTCGAGTACCAGACCGAGGCGCGTCACTACGCGCACGTCGACTGCCCCGGTCACGCCGACTACATCAAGAACATGATCACCGGTGCCGCGCAGATGGACGGCGCGATCCTGGTGGTGGCGGCGACCGACGGCCCGATGCCGCAGACCCGCGAGCACGTGCTGCTGGCCCGTCAGGTCGGTGTGCCGTACATCGTCGTGGCGCTCAACAAGAGCGACATGGTCGACGACGAGGAGCTCCTGGAGCTCGTCGAGCTCGAGGTCCGCGAGCTGCTGTCGGCGCAGGAGTACCCGGGTGACGACCTGCCGGTCGTCCAGGTCTCCGCGCTGAAGGCGCTCGAGGGCGACCCGGTCTGGACCGAGAAGCTGCTCGAGCTGATGAGCGCGGTCGACACCGCGATCCCGCAGCCGGAGCGCGAGACCGAGAAGCCGTTCCTCATGCCCGTCGAGGACGTGTTCACGATCACCGGTCGTGGCACCGTCGTCACCGGTCGTGTCGAGCGTGGCGTGCTGCTCCCGAACGAGGACGTCGAGGTCGTCGGCATCCGCGAGAAGGGCTTCAAGACCAAGGTCACCGCGATCGAGATGTTCCGGAAGACCCTGGACGACGCGCGCGCAGGCGAGAACGTCGGTCTGCTGCTGCGTGGCACCAAGCGCGAGGACGTCGAGCGCGGCATGGTCGTCATCAAGCCGGGCAGCAACACCCCGCACACGGAGTTCGAGGCGACGGTCTACATCCTCTCCAAGGAGGAGGGTGGCCGCCACACCCCGTTCTTCCAGAACTACCGCCCGCAGTTCTACTTCCGGACCACGGATGTCACCGGCGTCGTCACGCTGCCCGAGGGCACCGAGATGGTCATGCCGGGCGACAACACCACCATGTCGGTGAAGCTGATCCAGCCCATCGCCATGGAGGACAACCTGAAGTTCGCGATCCGCGAGGGCGGTCGTACGGTCGGCGCGGGTCGCGTCACCAAGATCGTCAAGTGAGCTGGGTAACCCCGATTAGCGTCGCCGCCGGTCGTGCGGCATACTAGTCAGGTTGCGTAACGACGGTCGGTCACACGCGTCCGGTTGAGGCTGGACCTCCGGGAGTCAGATCGTCTCGCGTGGGGTGGTTGATCGCCATCGGCGGTCAACCACCCTCGCGCGGCGTCCAGGTCGCGCTCACCGCGATCGGCGCCATGACCCACCGCGTGGTCAGAGAACCGCTCCGAGCCTCGGGGCGGAGCCTGGTCCACGGGCGCGACACGCCCGACCGCGGGGGTCGGCGAAGTGGGCCTGTGCCAGCCGGTACAGGCGCCCGCAACACAGCGGCATCGAGAGAAGGAACAGAAGCCACCATGGCGGGACAGAAGATCCGCATCCGGCTCAAGGCCTATGACCACGAGGTCGTCGACTCCTCGGCGCGGAAGATCGTCGAGACGGTGACGCGTACCGGGGCGCAGGTCGCTGGCCCGGTGCCGCTGCCCACGGAGATCAACCGTTTCTGCGTTATCCGCTCGCCGCACAAGTACAAGGACTCGCGCGAGCACTTCGAGATGCGTACGCACAAGCGTCTGATCGACATCATCGACCCGACCCCGAAGACGGTCGACTCGCTCATGCGCCTCGACCTGCCGGCTGGCGTCGACATCGAGATCAAGCTGTAGGGATCGATCAAATGGACAGGCAAGTCAAGGGGATCCTGGGCGCCAAGCTCGGCATGACCCAGGTCTGGGACAACAACAAGGTTGTTCCCGTGACCGTGGTCGAGGCCGGCCCGTGCGTCGTGAGCCAGGTTCGTAGCGCCGACAAGGACGGCTACTCCGCGGTCCAGCTGGCGTACGGCGCCATCGACCCGCGCAAGGTCAAGAAGCCGGTCGCCGGGCACTACGCCAAGGCCGACGTCGCGCCGCGCCGGCACATCGTCGAGCTGCGTACCGCCGACGCCGCGGACTACTCGCCGGGCCAGGAGGTCACGGTCGACGAGTTCCCGGCCGGCATCGTGATCGACGTGACCGGCAAGACCAAGGGCAAGGGCTACGCCGGCCCGATGAAGCGGCACGGCTTCCACGGTCTGCGCGCCAGCCACGGTGTCGAGCGCAAGCACCGCTCGCCCGGCTCGATCGGCGCCTGCGCGACCCCGGGTCGCGTCTTCAAGGGCACCCGGATGGCGGGCCGGATGGGTGGCGTGCGCTACACCGTCCAGAACCTGACCGTCCAGGCGGTCGACACCGAGAACAACCTCCTGCTCGTCCGCGGCGCCATCCCCGGCCCGAAGGGCGCGCTGGTCCTGGTCCGTACCGCGGCCAAGACGAAGGTGAAGAAGGGCGGTGCGGCCAAGTGACCACCGTTGACGTCCGCAACGTCGAAGGCGGCACGAGCGGCTCCGTCGAGCTGCCGGCCGACATCTTCGACGCGCAGGCGAACATCGCGCTGATGCACCAGGTCGTGGTGGCTCAGCTCGCGGCGGCCCGGCAGGGCACGCACAAGACCAAGACCCGCGGCGAGGTCTCCGGTGGAGGCAAGAAGCCGTACAAGCAGAAGGGCACCGGTCGTGCCCGCCAGGGCTCGACCCGCGCGCCGCAGTTCGCCGGCGGTGGCGTGGTCCACGGCCCGGTGCCGCGCGACTACAGCCAGCGCACCCCGAAGAAGATGAAGGCCGCCGCCCTGCGTGGCGCCCTCTCCGACCGGGCCCGCGCCGGCCAGGTGCACGTCGTCGAGGCGTTCGTCTCGGGCGAGAAGCCGTCGACCAAGGCCGCGCTGGCCACGTTGACGCAGCTGACCGAGGCCCGGCGGGTGCTGGTCGTGCTGAGCAGCACCGACGAGCTGAACTGGGTGTCGCTGCGGAACCTGCGCAACGCGCGGGACAGCCGGGTGCACCTGATCGAGGCCGGCCAGCTCAACACGTACGACGTGCTGGTGGCCGACGACGTGGTCTTCACCAAGGAGGCCCTGGACGAGTTCCTGGGCGTTCCGGCCGAGACCACCGAGGAGGGTGGCAAGTGAGCACGATCGCCGATCCGCGCGACGTCATCGTCGCACCGGTCGTCTCGGAGAAGAGCTACAGCGAGCTGAACCGGAACTGGTACACCTTCCTGGTGCACCCGGACGCGAACAAGACCGAGATCAAGATCGCTATCCAGCAGATCTTCAACGTCCGCGTCCTGACGGTCAACACGCTCAACCGCGAGGGCAAGCGCAAGCGGACCCGGACCGGGTTCGGCAAGCGCAAGGACACCAAGCGCGCGATGGTGAAGCTGGCTGACGGTGACCGTATCGAGGCCTTCGGCGGCCCGGTCAGCTGAGGGGTGTAGACAATGGCTATCCGTAAGTACAAGCCGACGACGCCGGGCCGGCGTGGCTCGAGCGTTGCCGACTTCGCCGAGATCACCCGGTCCACGCCGGAGAAGTCGCTGCTGGCTCCGCTGCCGAAGAAGGGCGGACGCAACGCCCACGGCCGGATCACCACGCGGCATCACGGTGGCGGCCACAAGCGCCAGTACCGTCTGATCGACTTCAAGCGGGTCGACAAGGACGGCGNCTGCTGCACTACGCCGACGGCGAGAAGCGCTACATCCTCGCGCCGAAGGACCTGAAGCAGGGCGACCGCGTCGAGTCCGGTCCGGGCGCCGACATCAAGCCCGGCAACAACCTGCCGCTGCGCAACATCCCGGTCGGTACCACCATCCACAACGTGGAGCTGCGTCCGGGCGGCGGCGCCAAGCTGGCCCGTTCGGCCGGCGTCGGCATCCAGCTGCTCGGCCGCGAGGGCGCGTACGCGACCCTGCGTATGCCGTCCGGCGAGATCCGGCGGGTGGACGTCCGTTGCCGCGCCAGCATCGGTGAGATCGGCAACGCCGACCAGTCGAACATCAACTGGGGCAAGGCCGGCCGGATGCGGTGGAAGGGCAAGCGCCCGACCGTCCGTGGTGTCGCGATGAACCCGGTCGACCACCCGCACGGTGGTGGTGAGGGTAAGACCTCCGGTGGTCGCCACCCGGTCAACCCGCAGGGTAAGCCCGAGGGCCGCACCCGTCGTAAGGGCCAGCCGAGCGACCGGCTGATCGTCCGCCGCCGCTACGCCACGCGTAAGCGCGGCTGAGGGAGATAAGACATGCCTCGCAGCCTGAAGAAGGGCCCGTTCGTCGACGACCACCTGCTCAAGAAGGTGGAGACGCAGAACGACAAGGGCTCGAAGAACGTGATCAAGACCTGGTCGCGGCGCTCGACGATCATCCCGGAGATGCTGGGTCACACGATCGCCGTGCACGACGGACGCAAGCACGTCCCGGTCTTCGTGACCGAGGCCATGGTCGGGCACAAGCTCGGCGAGTTCGCGCTGACCCGTACGTTCAAGGGTCACGAGAAGGACGACCGGAAGAGCCGCCGGCGCTGACGCCGCGGGCATACGGATAGAGGAACAAGGGGTTACAGCGATGCCAGGAAAGGGCGACGCTCCGGTGCTTCCGGGCGCGCGGGCGGTTGCGCGGCACGTGCGCATCTCGCCGATGAAGGCGCGCCGGGTGGTCAACCTCGTCCGCGGCCTGCCCGCGAAGGAGGCGCTCACGGTGCTGCAGTTCGCGCCGCAGGCTGCGAGCGAGCAGGTGTACAAGGTGCTCGCGAGCGCGATCGCCAACGCGGAGAACAACGAGCGGCTGGACCCCGACGCGCTGCTCGTCAGCGAGGCGTTCGTCGACGAGGGCCCGACGATGAAGCGGTTCCGGCCGCGGGCGCAGGGCCGGGCGTACCGGATCCGCAAGCGCACGTGCCACATCACCGTGGCGGTCGAGGCGGTGGCGCCGGCCGCGCCGAAGAAGTCGGCCAAGAAGGCCGCTCCGGCCAAGCAGGCCGAGCCGGCGCAGGCGGAGAGCACGACGGAGGGTGCCGAGTAATGGGTCAGAAGGTTCACCCCACTGGGTTCCGGCTCGGCATCTCGACCGACTGGAAGTCCCGCTGGTTCGCGGACAAGCTCTACAAGGACTACATCGGCGAGGATGTCAAGATCCGCCGGATGATGTCCAAGGGCCTCGAGCGTGCCGGCATCTCCAAGGTCGACATCGAGCGCACCCGGGACCGGGTCCGCGTGGACATCCACACCGCCCGGCCGGGCATCGTCATCGGCCGTAAGGGTGCGGAGGCCGACCGGATCCGCGGTGAGCTGGAGAAGCTCACCGGCAAGCAGGTCCAGCTGAACATCATCGAGGTGAAGAACCCCGAGTCGGACGCGCAGCTGGTCGCCCAGGGCGTCGCCGAGCAGCTGTCCAGCCGGGTCAGCTTCCGTCGGGCCATGCGCAAGTCGATGCAGTCCGCGATGAAGAACCCGGCCTGCAAGGGCATCCGGGTGCAGGTTTCGGGCCGTCTCGGCGGCGCCGAGATGAGCCGGACCGAGTTCTACCGCGAGGGTCGGGTTCCGCTGCACACGCTGCGGGCCAACATCGAGTACGGCTTCTTCGAGGCCCGTACCACCTTCGGCCGGATCGGCGTGAAGGTCTGGATCTACAAGGGCGACGCCGTCCCGGGCCGCGAGGCCCCGGCCGAGGCCGCCCCGTCGCGCGGCCCGCGCCGTGACCGTGGCGACCGGCCGGAGCGGCCGCGCCGTGGCCGGTCGGGCTCGTCGGGTACGACCGCCGGTGGCACCGAGGCCGGCCGGGCTGCCGCGACCACCATCGCGCAGCAGGCGGAGACGCCGGCCGGTGACCCGGTCGACGCTGGAGCCGTGGCTGCGGCCGCGACTCAGCCGGCAGAAACGCAGCAGGAGGGCTGAGAAGATGCTGATGCCGCGCAAGCCCCCGAAGGGCTTCCGCAAGCCGCACCACCCGGACCGCCACGGCGCGTCCAAGGGCGGTAACCGGGTGGTGTTCGGCGAGTTCGGGATCCAGGCTCTGGAGCCGGCGTACGTGACCAACCGCCAGATCGAGTCGGCGCGTATCGCGATGACCCGCCACATCAAGCGTGGCGGCAAGGTCTGGATCACGATCTTCCCGGACCAGGCCCTCACCAAGAAGCCGGCCGAGACCCGGATGGGTTCCGGTAAGGGTTCGCCCGAGTGGTGGGTCGCCAACGTCAAGCCGGGGCGGGTCCTCTTCGAGATGTCCTTCCCCAACGAGCAGATCGCGCGAGAGGCGATGCGTCGCGCGATCCACAAGCTCCCGATGAAGTGCCGCATTGTTACGCGCGAAGTGGGTGAATCCTGATGGCAGCGGGCGTCAAGGCCTCCGAGCTGCGTGAAGCCTCCGACGAGGAGCTGGTCACGAAGCTGCGTGAGGCGAAGGCGGAGCTGTTCAACCTCCGCGTGCAGGGCGCGACCGGGCAGCTGGACAACAACCGGCGGTTGCAGGTCATCCGTCGGGAGATCGCCCGGATCTACACGATCATGCGTGAGCGTGAGCTGGGTCTCTCGGCCGCGCCGACTGAGGTGACTGCATCATGAGTGAGAACACCACCACCACCGCCGACGTGCGGGCCCGCCGTAAGGTCCGTGAGGGCCTCGTGGTGAGCGACAAGATGGACAAGACCGTCGTGGTCGAGGTCGAGGACCGGGTCAAGCACGCGCTGTACGGCAAGATCATGCGCCGTACCCGCAAGCTCAAGGTGCACGACGAGCAGAACTCGGCCGGCATCGGCGACCGGGTCCTGATCATGGAGACCCGGCCGCTCTCCGCCACCAAGCGGTGGCGGCTCGTGGAGATCCTCGAGAAGGCCAAGTAGCGAAGGCTCGAGCTCGGCCGGTATCGGTCGGGCGCAGGTTCCGCCAGGCTCCGGCCGCCCCCGGCGGCCGGAGAACCGGCAGACATAGGAGATAGACGTGATTCAGCAGGAGTCGCGACTGCGTGTCGCCGACAACACGGGTGCCCGGGAGATCCTGTGCATCCGGGTTCTCGGTGGCTCCGGTCGGCGCTACGCGAGCATCGGCGACGTCATCGTGGCCACGGTCAAGGACGCGATCCCCGGTGCCGGTGTGAAGAAGGGCGACGTCGTCAAGGCCGTCGTCGTTCGGACCGCCAAGGAGAGGCGGCGGCCGGACGGGTCGTACATCCGCTTCGACGAGAACGCCGCCGTCATCATCAAGGACGGTGGGGACCCGCGCGGCACCCGTATCTTCGGCCCGGTCGGCCGTGAGCTGCGGGACAAGCGGTTCATGAAGATCATCTCTCTCGCGCCGGAGGTGTTGTGACCGTGAAGGTCAAGAAGGGCGACACGGTCGTCGTCATCGCCGGCAAGGACAAGGGTGCCAAGGGCAAGGTCATCGCGGCCTACCCGCGGCAGGACAAGGTCCTGGTCGAGGGCGTGAACCGGGTCAAGAAGCACACCCGTATCAGCACCACCCAGCGTGGCGCCAAGACCGGTGGCATCGTCACCCAGGAGGCCCCGATCCACGTTTCGAACGTGATGGTCCTGGACTCCGACGGCAAGCCGACCCGCGTCGGCTACCGGATCGACGACAACGGCCAGAAGGTCCNCCCTGCCGCGCCTCAAGGAGCGGTACCGCAACGAGATCGTGGCCGAGCTGCAGAAGCAGTACACCTACGGCAACCCCATGCAGGTGCCGGGGCTGGTCAAGATCGTCGTCAACATGGGTGTCGGCGAGGCCGCTCGCGACGCCAAGCTGATCGACGGCGCGGTCCGCGACCTGGCCACCATCACCGGCCAGAAGCCGCTGGTGCGGCGCGCGACCAAGTCCATCGCGCAGTTCAAGCTCCGTGAGGGCATGCCGATCGGCGCGAAGGTCACCCTGCGGGGCGACCGCATGTGGGAGTTCCTGGACCGGCTGCTGTCCATCGCGCTGCCGCGTATCCGTGACTTCCGCGGTCTGGACGGGCGCAAGCTCGACGGGCACGGCAACTACACGTTCGGTCTGACCGAGCAGTCGGTGTTCCACGAGATCGACCAGGACAAGATCGATCNCAAGAAGGCGCTGATCCTCAAGGCGGCCGCGAAGCCGAAGTTCTCGGTTCGCGCGTACACCCGCTGCCAGCGGTGCGGGCGTCCGAAGGCGGTCTACCGCAAGTTCGGTCTCTGCCGGGTGTGCATCCGGGAGATGGCCCACCGCGGTGAGCTGCCCGGCGTGTCCAAGGCTTCCTGGTAATAGCCCGGCGCGCTCCGGCGCGTCAGCTGAACTGTCTCTTCGCCGTAGGCCCCGGGCCTGGCCCGGGGAACCCCGGCGAGAAAGGTTGACGAGTTTTCATGACGATGACCGACCCGATCGCAGACATGCTCACGCGTCTGCGTAACGCCAACCAGGCGTACCACGACCGGGTGACGATGCCGTACTCGAAGATCAAGGCGAACATCGCCGAGGTCCTCAAGTCCGAGGGCTACATCGCCACCTGGTCGGTCGAGGAGCCCGAGGAGGGCGCCGTCGGCAAGCGACTGGTCGTCGAGCTGAAGTACGGCCAGAACCGCGAGCGGAGCCTGGCCGGCATCAAGCGCGTGTCCAAGCCCGGTCTCCGGGTGTACGCCAAGTCGGACGGGCTCCCGCGGGTGCTCGGCGGGCTGGGCGTGGCGATCATTTCGACGTCCCAGGGGCTGCTCACCGACCGGCAGGCCCGCAAGCGGAGCGTTGGCGGGGAAGTCCTCGCCTTCGTCTGGTAACGGGAGCCGGCGTGAGCGCGAGGAGCGAAGCGCAGCGGAGCCCCGCAGTCGCGAACGAAGGAATTGATCGATAATGTCGCGTATTGGACGCAAGTCGATCCCGGTGCCAGCCGGCGTCGACATCACGATCGACGGCCAGACCGTCAAGGTCAAGGGCCCCAAGGGCGAGCTGAGCCATGTGCTGGCCGAGCCGATCACGGCGGAGCGCAGCGAGGACGGCGAGCTGCACGTCAACCGGCCCAACGACGAGCGTAAGGCCAAGGAGCTGCACGGCCTGAGCCGTACGCTGGTGGCCAACATGATCGTCGGGGTGACCGAGGGCTACCGCAAGAGCCTGGAGATCGCCGGCACCGGTTACCGGGTGACCGCCAAGGGCAAGGACCTGGAGTTCGCGCTCGGGTTCTCGCACCCGGTCCTGGTGCAGGCGCCGGACGGCATCACCTTCACGGTCGAGCGGCCGACGCTGTTCCACGTCGCCGGCATCGACAAGCAGCAGGTCGGCGAGGTCGCCGCCAACATCCGGAAGATCCGCCCGCCGGAGCCCTACAAGGGCAAGGGCGTGAAGTACCAGGGCGAGGTCATCCGCCGTAAGGCTGGAAAGGCAGGTAAGAAGTGAGCGCCACGCTGCTCAAGCGCCGCCGCGGCGTCGCCGCCAAGCGTGCCGTCGGGCGTGCGCGTCGGCACTTCCGGGTCCGCAAGAACGTCAACGGCACCGCCGAGCGTCCCCGCCTGGTCGTCACCCGCTCCCTGCGGCACATGGTCGCCCAGGTCGTGGACGACGCCAAGGGTCACACCCTGGCGTCGGCCTCGACCATGGACGCCTCGCTGCGTGGCGCCGAGGGCGACAAGAGCGCCCTGGCCGGCAAGGTCGGCGCCCTGCTCGCCGAGCGTGCCAAGGCCGCCGGCGTCTCGAAGGTCGTCTTCGACCGCGGCGGTAACCGGTACGCGGGGCGGGTCGCCGCGCTTGCCGACGCCGCCCGCGAAGCCGGGCTCGAGTTCTAGAAACCCCGTCACGAGAGAGAAGGAAGGCTGCTGATGCCAGGTCAACAGCGCCGTGGCGGCGGGTCCGGTGGCAACGAGGGTGGTCGCCGCGACAACCGCCGTGAGGGCGGCCGCGGAAACGCGCCCGTCGAGAAGACCCCGCACCTCGAGCGGGTCGTCGCGATCAACCGCGTCGCCAAGGTCGTGAAGGGTGGTCGTCGCTTCAGCTTCACCGCCCTGGTGATCGTGGGCGACGGCGACGGCACCGTCGGTGTGGGCTACGGAAAGGCCAAGGAGGTGCCCGCGGCGATCGCCAAGGGTGTCGAGGAGGCCAAGAAGCACTTCTTCAAGGTGCCGCGGATCGGTGCCTCGATCCCGCACCCGGTCACGGGCGAGGACGCCGCCGGTGTGGTGCTGCTCAAGCCGGCCTCCGCCGGTACGGGTGTCATCGCCGGTGGTCCGGTGCGTGCCGTGCTGGAGTGCGCGGGCATCCACGACGTGCTCTCCAAGAGCCTCGGCTCGTCCAACCCGATCAACATCGTGCACGCCACCGTGGCGGCCCTGAAGGGGCTGGAGTCCCCCGAGCAGGTCGCGGCGCGTCGTGGCCTGCCGGTGGAGGACGTCGCGCCGGCCGCCATGCTGGCGTCGCGTGCGGGGGTGGCGTCCTGATGGCACGTCTGAAGGTCACCCAGGTCCGGTCCGAGATCGGGACCAAGAAGAACCAGCGTGACTCGCTGCGTTCGCTCGGTCTCAAGCGGATCAACGACGTGGTGGTCAAGGAGGACCGGCCGGAGATCCGCGGCATGATCTTCACGGTCAACCACCTCGTGAAGGTCGAGGAGGTCGAGTAATGACGATCAAGGTGCACCACCTGCGCCCGGCGCCCGGCGCCAAGACCGCGAAGACCCGGGTGGGTCGCGGTGAGGGGTCGAAGGGCAAGACCGCCGGTCGCGGTACCAAGGGTTCGAAGGCCCGGAAGAACATCTCGGCGGCGTTCGAGGGTGGGCAGATGCCCATCCACATGCGCCTGCCGAAGATGAAGGGCTTCAAGAACAAGTTCAAGGTCGTGTTCCAGGTGGTGAACCTGGACCGGCTCGCCGAGCTGTTCCCGAACGGCGGCCAGGTCGGCCCCGTCGAGCTGGTCGAGGCCGGCGCGGTCCGCAAGGGCCACCCGGTCAAGGTGCTCGGCACCGGCGACCTCGGTGGCGTGTCTCTCCAGGTGTCGGCGCACGCGTTCAGCGCGTCGGCCAAGGAGAAGATCACCGCGGCCGGCGGCTCGGTNCGTCATGGTGTACCGGTCGCGTGTGCGGCGGGTAACATCGGATTCGTTTTATGTAGCCGGGCACATCTGCCCGGACGGGGTTCGGGCTGTTAGAGTCCGATCCCAGCCATGGATACCGGGCACTCCGTCCGGCACCCACCCCGCCCCGCCAGGATCACCGGCGGCCCGCGTCGCGCAGGAGGAAGAAGTTGCTGTCCGCCTTTCTCAGTGCGTTCCGTACGCCTGACCTGCGCAAGAAGCTGCTGTTCACAGTAGGCATCATCGCGGTCTACCGTCTGGGCGCCACGCTGCCCAGCCCGGGCGTCTCGTACGGCAACGTCCAGAAGTGCCTCGACACCATCCAGGGCAACAGCACCGGGGTGCTCAACCTGCTGGATCTCTTCTCCGGCGGGGCGCTGCTCCAGCTCTCGGTCTTCGCGCTGGGCATCATGCCCTACATCACCGCGTCGATCATCCTGCAGCTGCTGACGGTGGTGATCCCGCGCCTGGAGCAGCTCCGCAAGGAGGGCCAGGCCGGCCAGGCGAAGATCACCCAGTACACCCGCTACCTGACGCTGGGCCTGGGCATCCTCCAGTCCTCGGCGTTCGTGGCGCTGGCCCGCTCCGGGCAGCTGTTCAACAACCAGTGCGACCAGTTCCCGATCGTGCCCAAGGGCACCGGCATCCCGGACTGGATGACGCTGACGATCCTGGTCATGACGATGACCGCCGGCACCGGCGTGGTGATGTGGCTCGGTGAGCTGATCACCGACCGGGGCGTCGGAAACGGCATGTCGGTGCTGATCTTCACCTCGATCGCGGCTCGGCTCCCCAGCGAGGGCTGGAAGATCAAGACCCAGAAGGGCTGGGGCTGGTTCCTCCTCGTCATCGTCCTGGTGCTGCTGGTCATCACCGCGGTCACGTTCATCGAGCAGGCCCAGCGTCGGATCCCGGTGCAGTACGCCAAGCGCATGATCGGCCGGCGGATGTACGGCGGCACGTCGACCTACATCCCGCTCAAGGTGAACCAGGCCGGCGTCATCCCGGTCATCTTCGCCTCGTCGCTGCTCTACCTGCCGCAGCTCGCGCTCCAGTTCTTCGATCCGAACGACCCGGGCAAGGTCCAGGCGTGGATCCAGAACCACATCGTGAAGGCGAGCGCGCCGGAGCACATCGCGATCTACTTCCTGCTGATCATCTTCTTCACGTACTTCTACGTGTCGATCACGTTCAACCCGACCGAGGTCGCGGACAACATGAAGAAGTACGGCGGGTTCGTGCCGGGCATCCGTCCGGGCAAGCCGACCGCCGAGTACCTCGACTTCATCCTCAGCCGGATCACCCTGCCGGGCGCGCTGTACCTGGGCATCGTCGCCATCCTGCCGAACTTCTTCTTCATCTGGCTGGACAACCAGCAGTTCCAGAACTTCCCGTTCGGCGGCACCGCTGTGCTCATCATGGTCGGCGTCGGTCTGGAGACCGTGAAGCAGATCGAGAGCCAACTCATGCAGCGGAACTACGAAGGGTTCCTGCGGTAGATGCGACTCGTTCTGGTTGGCCCGCCGGGCGCGGGCAAGGGCACACAGGCGGAGTTCATCGCCGCACACCTGGCGGTGCCGAAGATCTCGACCGGTGACATCTTCCGGGCCAACGTCACCCAAGGCACGCCGCTGGGAGTCGAGGCCAAGCGGTACATGGATGCCGGCAAGCTGGTCCCGGACGACGTCACCATCAACATGGTCCGGGACCGGCTCGCCGAGCCGGACGCCGGCGAGGGGTTCCTGCTCGACGGCTTCCCGCGGACCACGCCGCAGGCGGCCGAGCTGGACAAGCTCCTCGCCGACCTGGGCGGCGCGCTGGATCTGGTGCTGGAGCTCGTCGTCGACGACGACGAGGTGATCCGGCGGCTCTCCGGCCGGCGCACCTGCCGCGGCTGCGGCAAGATCTGGCACGTCGAGTTCGACGCGACCACCCGGGACGGCATCTGCGACCGCTGCGGCGCGGAGCTGTTCCAGCGCGACGACGACAAGCCGGAGACCATCGCGGCCCGGCTGCGGGAGTACGCCGAGAAGACCGCGCCGCTGGTCGACTACTACGGCGCCCAGGGCAAGCTGGTCGGCATCGACGCGACCGGGCCGGTGGAGGACGTCACCGTCCGCGCCATCGACGCGCTGCGATCGTACGGCGGCTGACGTCGCCACCAGGCGGATAGAGTTCGAACAGCGGGGTACGCGCGACGTGCCCCGCTGTTCCGCGTAAACGAAAGGTGTCGCCGTCATGCGCCGTCCCCAGCTGGACATCCAGCTGAAGACCCCCGAGCAGATCGAGCTGATGCGGGCCGCCGGTCTGGTGGTCGCCCGAGCGCTCCGCCGGATGCGGGAGGCGGTCGCGCCCGGTGTGACGACGGCCGACCTCGACGCGATCGCCGAGGCCACCATCCGGGAGGCCGGCGCCGTTCCGTCGTTCAAGGGCTACCACGGTTTCCCGGCGTCGATCTGCTCCTCGGTCAACGAGCAGGTGGTGCACGCGATCCCGTCGCCGGCGCAGACGCTGCGCGAGGGCGACCTGATCTCGATCGACTGCGGCGCGGTGCTGAACGGCTGGCACGGCGACGCGGCGGTGACGGTGCCGGTGGGGGAGGTCGACCCGGCCCTGCTGCGGATGGCCGAGGTGGCCGAGGACGCCATGTGGGCCGGGATCGCCGCCGCGGCCCGGGGAGCGGCCTCCGGGAGGGGCCGGCTCACCGACATCTCGCACGCGGTGGAGACCGCGGTCCGCAAGGGGGGCCGGTACGGCATCGTCGAGGGCTACGGCGGCCACGGCATCGGCACCGAGATGCACCAGGATCCGCATGTGCTCAACCACGGGCGCCCCGGCAAGGGACCGCGCCTGGTGCCCGGCCTGGCGCTCGCCATCGAGCCGATGATCACGATGGGCTCCCCGCGTACGACCGAGTTGGCCGACGGCTGGACCGTGGTGACGCGGGACGGCTCGATGGCGGTGCACGTCGAGCACTCGATGGCGCTCCTGGCCGACGGTGTCTGGGTGCTGACCGCCGAGGACGGCGGTCGATCCCGGCTCGGTGACCTGGTCACGTCCCGCCAGCCCGCGGATTCCCCAGCCATCTGACCGCGCCGGTGAGCCGTCACCGCGCGATCCCGGCCGGCGGTGCTCCGCCCGCAGCCGCCGCTTGATCGATTTCAGGTCGGTGAGGTGGTGGGGTCGGGGGCGTCCCCGGATCGCCGCCGGTTCGGCGAAGTGGTGGGGACGGAGTGCGGCTGATACCGCCGCTTCGGCGGGCTGGTGTGGATCACATGAGCAGGGCGGTCGGGGCGCGGCGAGTACGCCCCTCGCCGTGCCGCTGGTCACAGTCGGGCCGGAAATTCACCGCGCAGGGGGCCGGACGGCCGGCCGGTTTGGCGGCACTGCTCGTGTCGGCGTACACTTTCAGATCGGCGCACAGCGTCCACTCCGCCATGCCCACCCTGCGCTTCGGTGGGAGTCGGAGCCGCGGCTGGCGCGGGTTTCCTGATCTTGGTCGGGTCGCCCGTGTAAGACGTTGTGGGCCGTCCGGAGTAACCGACGTCAGGACAGCGGAGGACATGCCGAAAAAAGACGGAGCCATCGAGATCGAGGGTCGGGTCATCGAGCCCCTGCCGAACGCCATGTTCCGGGTGGAGCTCGCGAACGGCCACAAGGTGTTGGCTCACATCAGTGGCAAGATGCGGCAGCACTACATCCGCATCCTGCCGGAAGACCGGGTCGTCGTCGAACTCTCGCCGTACGACCTGACCCGCGGGCGCATCGTCTACCGCTACAAGTAAGCCTGACGGCGGCCGGGACCGTTCCCGTGTCCGTCTTCGACGTCCGGGTCGCGCTGCGTCGCGGCTCCGGGCCAGATGGGAAGTAAGGCAACCGTGAAGGTCAAGCCGAGCGTCAAGAGGATCTGCAACAAGTGCCGGGTGATCCGCCGGCACGGCCGGGTCATGGTCATCTGCACCGACCCGCGCCACAAGCAGCGCCAGGGCTGACGCCCCACATCACCAAGCTCGTCCCAGCCGCGGACGGTACGCAGCGCGTACCCCTCGTGGTTGACCCCCGGTCGGAGGCCGGGGCCCGCTCGGGCAGCGACCGATCCCGGTCGCCGGCGTGCGAACGCCGGAAGGACAGGGACGGTCGGTCAGCGGGGTGGGACGGGTCCACACCTCCGCCACAACATCACGAGGAGTACGCCCGCACATGGCACGTCTAGTCGGCGTGGATCTCCCCCGCGAGAAGCGGATGGAGATCGCGCTCACCTACATCTTCGGGGTCGGTCGCACCCGCGCCCTGGAGACGCTCGCCGCGACCGGCATCTCGCCGGACAAGCGCGTTCGGGACCTCACGGACGAGGAGCTGGTCGAGCTCCGGAACCACATCGAGGGCAACTACAAGGTTGAGGGCGACCTGCGCCGCGAGGTCGCCGCTGACATCCGCCGCAAGGTCGAGATCGGCTGCTACGCCGGTATCCGGCACCGCCGCGGTCTGCCCGTGCGTGGTCAGCGCACCAAGACCAACGCGCGGACCCGGAAGGGCCCGAAGCGGACCGTGGCCGGCAAGAAGAAGCCCGGCAAGAAGTAATAGGAGCGCAGAAGACTTATGCCACCGAAGGCTCGTGCCGGAGCCGCCGTCAAGAAGGTCCGGCGCAAGGAACGCAAGAACGTCGCCCACGGGCAGGCGCACATCAAGAGCACCTTCAACAACACCATCGTGTCCATCACGGACCCGACCGGTGCGGTCATCTCCTGGGCCTCCTCCGGCCAGGTGGGCTTCAAGGGCTCCCGCAAGTCGACCCCGTTCGCCGCGCAGCTCGCCGCCGAGGCCGCCGCGCGTCGGGCCATGGAACACGGCATGCGCAAGGTCGACGTGTTCGTCAAGGGCCCCGGCTCCGGCCGGGAGACCGCCATCCGTTCGCTGCAGGCCGCCGGCCTCGAGGTCGGGCAGATCTCCGACGTCACGCCGCAGCCGCACAACGGGTGCCGTCCGCCGAAGCGTCGCCGGGTCTGAGAGGTTAGAGAGAGATGGCTCGTTACACCGGTGCTGACTGCCGCCGTTGCCGGCGGGAGAAGATGAAGCTGTTCCTCAAGGGCAGCAAGTGCGATGGCCCGAAGTGCCCGTTCGAGTCCCGGCCGTTCCCGCCCGGGCAGCACGGCCGCGGCCGCACGAAGGAGACGGAGTACCTGCTCCAGCTCCGTGAGAAGCAGAAGGCCCGTCGTGTCTACGGCGTGCTGGAGAAGCAGTTCCGCGGCTACTACGAAGAGGCCGTGGGCAAGAAGGCCAAGACCGGTGAGGTTCTGCTCCAGATCCTCGAGTCGCGGCTGGACAACGTGGTCTACCGGGCCGGCTACGCCAAGTCCCGGGACATGGCCCGTCAGCTGGTCAAGCACGGTCACTTCACGGTGAACGGCAAGAAGGTCGACATCCCGTCGTTCCGCGTCAAGGAGCACGACATCATCGAGGTCCGGGGCAAGAGCAAGGAGCTCACCCCGTTCATCGTCGCGCAGGCCGAGGCCGGCTCCAAGACCGTCCCGGCGTGGCTCGAGGCCATCCCCAGCCAGATGAAGGTCCTCGTGCACTCGCTCCCGGCCCGTCAGGTGATCGACACCCAGGTCCAGGAGCAGCTGATCGTCGAGCTCTACTCCAAGTAGGGCCCGTTGCGGTGGCCCGTCCCCCGGGGCGGGCCACCGGAACAGTTGTGTCGTGGGCGTCAAATAGCGGGCGCCCCGGAAGAGAAGAGAAAAGATGCTCATCAGCCAGCGACCGTCTCTCTCCGAAGAGTCGATCAACGAGACCCGCTCCCGGTTCACCATCGAGCCGCTGGAGCCCGGCTTCGGCTACACGCTCGGCAACTCGCTGCGGCGTACCCTGCTGTCGTCCATCCCCGGTGCGGCGGTCACCTCGATCAAGATCGACGGTGTGCTGCACGAGTTCACCACGATCCCCGGGGTCAAGGAGGACGTGGTCGAGCTCGTCATGAACATCAAGGAGCTGTGCGTCAGCTCCGAGCACGACGAGCCGGTCAGCATGTACCTGCGCAAGCAGGGCCCGGGCGACGTGACCGCCGGTGACATCCAGCCCCCGGCCGGTGTCTCGGTGCACAACCCGGACCTGAAGCTCGCCACCCTCAACGGCAAGGGCCGGCTCGACATGGAGCTGACCGTCGAGCGGGGTCGGGGCTACGTCACGGCGGCGCAGAACAAGCAGGCGGGCGCCGAGATCGGCCGGATCCCGGTCGACTCGATCTACTCGCCGGTGCTCAAGGTGACGTACCGCGTCGAGGCGACCCGCGTCGAGCAGCGGACCGACTTCGACCGGCTGATCATCGACGTCGAGACCAAGCCGTCGATGGGTCCGCGTACCGCGCTGGCCTCCGCCGGCTCGACGCTGGTGGAGCTGTTCGGCCTCGCCCGTGAGCTGGACGAGACCGCCGAGGGCATCGACATCGGGCCGTCCCCGCAGGACGCCCAGCTCGCGGCGGACCTGGCTCTGCCGATCGAGGAGCTGGACCTGACCGTCCGCTCCTACAACTGCCTCAAGCGCGAGGGCATCAACTCCGTTGGTGAGCTGATCGGGCGTACCGAGGCCGACCTCCTCGACATCCGCAACTTCGGTCAGAAGTCGATCGACGAGGTCAAGATGAAGCTCGCCGGGATGGGCCTGGGGCTGAAGGACTCGGCTCCGAACTTCGACCCGGCGCACGTCGTGGACGCCTTCGGCGAGGCCGACTACGACACCGACGACTACCGCGAGACCGAGCAGCTCTAGTCCGCGCTGCCGCCACACCTGAGGAGCACCAAGCATGCCCACGCCCACCAAGGGCCCCCGCCTCGGCGGCAGCCCCGCGCACGAGCGGCTGATGCTGGCCAACCTGGCCACCGCGCTGTTCCAGCACGGCAAGATCCAGACCACCGAGACGAAGGCCCGGCGGCTCCGCCCGCTGGCCGAGCAGCTCATCACCAAGGCCAAGCGCGGCGACCTCGCCTCGCGTCGGCGGGTGGCGGGCGTCGTCAAGGACAAGGACGTGGTCTACTCCCTGTTCGACCAGATCGCGCCCCGGTACGCCAACCGCAACGGTGGCTACACCCGGATCGTGAAGACCGGTCCGCGCAAGGGTGACGCCGCTCCGATGGCGATCATCGAGCTGGTGGAGGAGCTTCAGGTCGCCGAGCCGAAGGCGAACAAGAAGACCGCCGCCCGCAAGGCCGCGCAGCAGGACAAGGTCGAGGCCCTGGCCCCGGCCGAGGAGACCCCGCGCTCCAGCGAGGTCGCCGACCAGGACGCCGAGGCTCCGGTCTCCGCCTCCGGTGACACCGCCGCCGCCCGCGAGGACAGCGACGAGACCACCGAGAACGACAAGGCCTGAGATCAGGCTCGACCGGGCCCGGCATCCCCACGGGGGTGCCGGGCCCGTCGCCGTCGACAGGAGGTACGAGGTGGACGAGCGGACCCGGCTGCGGCTGGACGTCTCGTACGACGGCACGGACTTCTCCGGCTGGGCCCCCCAGCCCACCCGGCGCACGGTCGCCGGGGTCCTGACGGCGACGCTGGACCTGGTCCTCGGCGCGGGCACGGTGACCGGCCTGACCGTGGCCGGCCGCACCGACGCCGGGGTGCACGCCACCGGGCAGGTCTGCCATCTCGACCTGCCGACCGAGGTGTGGCGGGAGCACGAGGGGCGGCTGCTGCGCCGGCTGGCCCGGCTCCTGCCGCCGGACGCCCGGGTACGCGCCATGACCGAGGTGCCGGCCGACTTCGACGCCCGCTTCTCGGCCACCTTCCGTCGCTACGAGTACCGGGTCACCGACGCGCCCTGGGGCGCCGAGCCGCTACGTCGGCGGGACACGCTGGCCTGGCCGAAGCCGCTCGACCTGGCGGCGCTGAACGCCGCCGCGGCCGGCCTGGTCGGCGAGCACGACTTCGCCGCGTACTGCCGGCGCAAGGAGAACGCGACCACGCTGCGCGAGGTGACCCGGCTGGACTGGCGGCGTGACCCGGACGGGATCCTGGTCGCCACCGTGCGGGCCGACGCGTTCTGCCAGAACATGGTGCGCAGCCTGGTCGGCGCGATGCTGGTCGCCGGGGACGGCCGGCGGCCGGTCCAGTGGCCGGCCGGTCTGCTGAGCCGCCGGGAACGCGCCAGCGAGGTGACCGTGGCGCCGGCGCACGGCCTGGCCCTGGTCGAGGTCGGCTACCCGGCCGACCCCGCCGACTACGCCCGCCGCGCCGACCTCACCCGCCGGCTGCGGGTGCCGGTCGTCGAGGGCTGAGCGCGCACGACCGGCGCGGGCGAGGTCGGTTCAGTCGCCCGAACCGCGCTGGCCGGCGCTGTTCTCGGTGGGTGTGTCGACGGGTTGGCCGGCGGTTCCGGCGGAAGCCCGGCGGTCCAGCACCCCCCGGTTCAGGTGCAGCTCGATCAGGTCGTACATGATCTCGCGGGCGGTGGCGTCGTCGGCGGGGATCCGCTCCCCGTCCGCCCGGGTGACCACGCAGTAGGCGACGTAGTGGCCGCGTACCTGCCAGCCGACGCGGGCGGCGGCCTTCTCCACCGCCTGGGAGTCCTCGTTCGCGGCCATGCCGCGGAACCGTCCCTGCCGGCCGTCCAGCAGCGGCCGGATCCGGTCGCGTACCCGTTGGGCGCTGGCCACGTCGGTCAGGTTCAGCAGGCCGGCGGTGAGCAGGTGGTCGCCGTCGGGGGAGCGGAGCGTGCCCCGGACGACCTGGTTGCAGCCGAGCCGGACCAGCAGGTCGGCGATCTCGCCGGTGGCTGCGACCGCGCAGTTCGCGTTCGCCTGGGTCTTGAGCACCCGGTAGGCCGGCTTGCCGGAGGCGACCACCAGTTGCTTGCCGGGGAAGACCTCCTTGACGGTGAGCGCCGCCTGGTCGGTGTCGCGGGAGTCGAGGTCGGACCGGCCGTCGTCGCTCGTCTCCGTCTCCGTCGGCTGTGGTGTCGGCTGGCTCGTCGGTCCGGTGGTGGCGCGCTCGTCGAGCAGCGCCGCGACGGCCAGCCCGGTGAGTGAGAGCAGGAGCAGCACGGCGGCGCCGCCGATCAGCGTCTGCCAGACCCGGCCGCCGCGGCGGTCGGCGCGGCGATTCCGGGCCGGTTCGAGCCGGTCGCCCGACCGGGCGGCCGGCCGGGCCGGGATCGGCACGGTCGGCTGCGCCGTCGCGGCCGGTACGGGCGCCGGTGCCGGCGGCGCGGGCTGCGGCACCGGGATGGGCTCGCGGGGCGGCACGGGTCCGCCGGGTGTCGGTGCCGGAGGCGCCGGAGCCGGGGGTGCCGGAGCCGGCGCCCGGGCCTCGTCGACGCCCGGGGTGGTGAACTCGGCCGGCGTCAGCGACGGGGTGGGGAAGCGGGAGGGCGAGGGACCCGCCGGTGGCGGCGTCGGGGCTCCGAGCTCGGTCGGGGCCGACCCGGGCTGCGGGTATTCCAGGAAGGCGTCCTCATCGGACTCGTACCGATACACCATGTGGCATAGAGTAGGGCCTATTATCCCTTTCAGGGGGAATATCGGGAAATTCTGGCGAGGTGGCGTCGACCCCTGGACGGCGTACCGCCCGCCCGCCGATGCGAGAATGCCGGCGTGACCGGCGACCACTACTTCACCGCAGAACCCACGAGCCCGGCCCGCACCCGTGAGGTCGAGTTCTCCGTCGCCGGGCGCGACTACGCCCTCACCTCGGCCGGCGGCGTCTTCTCCGCCGACCGGCTCGACCCCGGCACCGCCGTGCTGCTGCGCAAGGCCGAACTGCCGGCCGCCGACGTCACCGGTCCGCTGCTCGACGTCGGTTGCGGGTTCGGGCCGATCACCTGCGTGCTGGCCACCGTCGCCCCGGCCGCCACCGTCTGGGCGGTCGACGTCAACGAGCGGGCCCGCGCGCTCACCACCGCCAACGCCGACCGGATCGGCGCCGCCGACCGGGTCCGCGCGGTCGCCCCGGACGAGATGCCGGCGGACGTCACCTTCGCCCAGATCTGGTCCAACCCGCCGATCCACATCGGCAAGAACGAACTGCACGAGCTGCTGCTGCGCTGGCTGCCCCGGCTCACCCCGGACGGCGTGGCCTGGCTGGTCGTCGCCCGGCACCTCGGCGGCGACTCGCTGCACCGCTGGCTGGTCGGGCAGGGCTGGCAGGCGCAGCGGCACGCCAGCCAGAAGGGCTACCGGGTGCTCCGGGTCACCCGGTAATCCGGTGTCGTCCGGGCGGCGGTCTCGGGCAGGATGCCCGCGTGGGATACGTGGACGTGGCAGCGGTCGGGCACACCCTCCCGGACGGGCGGGAACTCTTCCGCGAGGTGTCGTTCCGGGTCGGTGAGGGCGCCAAGGTGGCGCTCGTCGGCCCCAACGGGGCCGGCAAGACGACCCTGCTCCGGATGGTCGCCGGTGACCTCCCGGTCCGCGCCGGTGCGATCGCCCGCTCCGGTGGACTGGGCGTGATGCGGCAGTTCATCGGCATGATCGGCGACGACTCGACGCTCGCCGACCTGGCCCTGTCGCTCGCCCCACCGGCGCTGCGCGACGCCGGGCACCGGCTCGCCGAGACCGAGGCGGCCATGCGGACGGCCGAGGTCCGCGGCAAGTTCAGCTCCGCCGCCGGCAAGGCCCAGCTCGCGTACGCCGACGCGCTGGCCGCCTGGGGCGAGACCGGCGGGTACGACGCCGAGGTGCTCTTCGACACCGTCGCGACCATCGTGCTGGACCTGCCATGGGACACCGCCCGGGAACGGCCGGTGCGCACGCTCTCCGGCGGCCAGCAGAAGCGCTTCGCGTTGGAACTGCTGCTGCGCGGCCCGGACGAGGTGCTGCTGCTCGACGAGCCGGACAACTTCCTCGACGTGCCCGGCAAACGCTGGCTGGAGTCGCGACTGCGTGAGTCCGGCAAGTCGGTGCTCTACGTCTCGCACGACCGGGAACTGCTGGCGCAGACCGCCGACCGGGTGGTGGCCGTGGAGGGCGGCAGCGCCTGGGTGCACCCCGGTGGCTTCGCGAGCTGGCACTCCGCGCGAGTGGCCCGGCACGCCCGCCTCGACGAACTGCGCCGCCGCTGGGACGAGGAACACCAGAAGCTGCGCGAGCTGATGCTGATGTACAAGCAGAAGGCCGCGTACAACGACGGGTTGGCCTCCCGCTACCAGGCCGCGCAGACCCGGCTGCGCAAGTTCGAGGAGGCCGGGCCGCCGCCCGTACCCCCGAAGGACCAGGACATCCGGATGCGGCTGACCGGCGGGCGGACCGGCAAGCGCGCGGTGATCGCCGACCAGCTTGAGCTCGACGGCCTGACCTACCCGTTCGACCTGGAACTCTGGTACGGCGACCGGGTCGCGGTGCTCGGCGCGAACGGGACCGGCAAGTCGCACTTCCTGCGGCTGCTGGCCCGCGGCGGCACCGACCCGGAGCCGGGCAACACGCCGGTCGACGGCGCCGGCGCGCTCGCGCCGGTCGCGCACGGCGGCACGGTCCGGCTCGGCGCGCGGGTCCGACCCGGGCACTTCTCGCAGACCCACGACCGGCCGGAGCTGATGGAACGGACGCTCGTCGAGATCCTGTGGCGGGGCGACGAGCACCGGGCCGGCATGGACCGGCACGGCGCCATGGCGGCGCTGTCCCGCTACGAGCTGGCCGCCCAGGGCGACCAGCGGTTCGGCACGCTCTCCGGCGGCCAGCAGGCCCGCTTCCTGGTGCTGCTGCTGGAGCTGTCCGGGGCCACGCTGCTGCTGCTCGACGAGCCGACCGACAACCTCGACCTGGCCTCCGCCGAGGCGCTCGAAGCCGGGTTGACCGCGTTCGAGGGCACGGTCGTCGCGGTGACGCACGACCGGTGGTTCACCCGTACCTTCGACCGGTTCGTGCTGTTCCGCGGCGACGGCGACGTGGTGGAGACGCCGGAACCGGTCTGGGACGTCGGATGATCGACGCGCAACTCGCCGCCCGGCTCTGCGCGGTCGACGGCGTGGTCGCGGTGGCGCTCGGCGGCAGCCGGGCCCGCGGCGACCACCGCCCCGACTCCGACTGGGACGTCGGCCTCTACTACCGGGGTACGCCGGACGTGGCCGGGCTGCGCGCGGTGGCCGCGTCGGTCGCCGACGGTCCGGTGGACCTCACCGCGCCGGGTGGCTGGGGACCGTGGGTCGACGGCGGTGGCTGGCTGCGCGTCGGCGGGGTCGCGGTGGACTGGATCTACCGCGACCTGGACCGGGTACGCGGGGTCTGGGCCGACTGCCGGGCCGGCCGCTACACGGTCGCGGTGCAGGCCGGGCACCCGCTCGGGTTCTACTCGCACGCCTACGCCGGTGAGGTCGCGCTGGGCTGGGTGCTCGGCGACCCGACCGGCGAGCTGACCGCGCTGCGGGCCGAGACCGTCGACTACCCACCGGCGCTCGGCGCGGCGCTGGTGGCCGGCGGCTGGGAAGCGGGCCTGCTGCTCGACGCCGCGGCGAAGGGCGCGACCGGAGGCGACGCCGGGTACGTCGCCGGTTGCCTGTTCCGGGTGGTCGGGGTGCTGACGCAGGCGCTGCACGGGCGGGCCGGGCGGTGGCTGGTCAACGAGAAGGGCATGATCGCGTCGGCGGGGCGGCTGCCGGGCGCGCCGGCCGGGTTCACCGACCGGGCGCAGGCGTTGCTCGGCGCGGCGGGGCGTACCCCGGGGGAGCTGGCGGCGACGGTCGGTGACGCCCGCGCGTTGGCGCGCGACGTGCTCGGCTGACGGGCGGACGCGGGGGTTGGCGATCCCACCTCGCGGCGCTGGCCCGCGACGGCGCTCGCCGGGTGGGGGCCTGGCGGCGGGCATAGGGTGGAACTCGTGAGTGAGATGACCTATCGCCGGCTGGGCGACTCCGGGCTCGTGGTGTCCGTGGTCGGGATCGGCTGCAACAACTTCGGCCGCAAGCTCGACCTCGACGGCACCCGGGCGGTCGTGGACGCCGCACTCGACGCCGGGATCAACTTCTTCGACACCGCCGACATCTACGGCGAACCGCAGGGCGGCTCCGAGGAACTGCTCGGGCAGGCGCTCAAGGGCCGCCGCGACGACGTCGTCCTCGCCACGAAGTTCGGCATGGACATGCACGGCGCGAACGGGCCGGACCACGGCGCCCGGGGTGCCCGCCGCTACATCGCCCGCGCGGTCGAGGCGTCGCTGCGCCGGCTCGGCACCGACCACATCGACCTCTACCAGATGCACGAGCCCGACCCCGGCACGCCGATCGACGAGACGCTCGCCGCGCTGGACGACCTGGTGACCGCCGGCAAGGTGCGCTACCTGGGCAACTCCAACTTCGCCGGCTGGCAGATCGCCGACGCCGATTGGACCGCCTCCTCTCAGGGGCGCACCCGGTTCATCTCCGCGCAGAACCACTATTCGCTGCTGGAACGGGGCGTGGAGGACGAGGTGATCCCGGCCTGCGAGCGGTTCGGCCTCGGCATGCTGCCGTTCTTCCCGCTCGCCAACGGGCTGCTCACCGGAAAGTACAAGCGGGACGAGGCGCCCCCGGCGGGCAGCCGGCTGGCCGGGGGCGGCCGGTACGCCGAGCGGCTCGCCGCGGCACGCTGGGACACCATCGAGGCGATCGAGGCGTACGCGACCGAGCGCGGAGTGAGCATGCTCCAGGTGGCCATCGGCGGGCTGGCCGCCCGGCCGGCGGTGACCTCGGTGATCGCCGGCGCGACCACGCCCGAGCAGGTACGCGCCAACGCCGAGGCGGGTACCTGGCAGCCCACCGAGGAGGACCTCGACGCCCTCGACGCCCTCCTCTGACAGCCCACCGCGGCGCCGGCGCTTCCCCGGGCGGCTGTCCTCGTTGGACTGTAGACCGGCG
>NZ_NAPR01000006.1:366866-367052 GCF_002140155.1 Micromonospora sp. NBS 11-29 | reverse complement strand
GGCCTGCCGATGGCGGGCCTCGTTATGGTGGCCCCCTTCTTGGCCGGCGTGCCGCCCGCTGAGACACCCATGGTGTTCCACCGCTGACCGGTTATGGCGGTGAGTGGAACGGTATGGGTGTCAAAAGAGCGTTGAGACACCCATGGCGTTCCACTCAAGGCCGGTCCTGACGGTGAGTGGAACGGT
>NZ_NAPR01000006.1:348671-366779 GCF_002140155.1 Micromonospora sp. NBS 11-29 | reverse complement strand
GAGGGCGCGCTTTTTGTGGGTGCGGGCGAGGCGGGTGGCGAGGGCCGATGGGGTGGGGCCACGGGTCAGCGGGGCGGTGCGGTGGCGCGGCGTTCGGCGACGGCCTGGCGGACCAGGGCGATGGTGGCCTCGGGGCGGCGTAACACGTCGTCAGCGGTGAACCGGAGCACAACCCAGCCGGCTGCACGCAGCGCGTTCAGGCGCGCCACGTCTCGGCGGAAGTGGACCCGTTCGCGGTGGTGGTCGCCGTCGTACTCGACCGCGATGCGCAGCTCCGGCCAGGCCAGGTCGACCCGGGCCACGAAGCGTCCGCCCGCGCGTACCTCGTGTTGGGCGGTGAGCGGGCCGAGGCCGGCGTCGAGGAGGAGCAGCCGGAGCCGCGTCTCCATCGGAGACTCGCTCAGCGGCTCGGCCAGGGCCAGCACCTCGCGCAGCAGCGGCACGCCCGGCCAGCCGGAACGCGTCGCGGCATAGTCGCGCAGAGCGGGCAGCGTCACTGACCGACGACGCAGCAGCGCCTCCACGGCGACCAGGGCCTCCGTACGGGAACCCCGCCGGCCCAGGTCGAACGCGGTGCGCAGGGGGGTGGTGACCGGCAGCCCTCCGAAGCATGTGCGATCCCGCTCGGGCAGCGGCGACCGGACGACCAGCAGCCGGGGATGCGGACGCAGCCGGGCGGCGGCCGGCAACAGCACGCTCACCGCGGCCTGCGGGACGTGCCCGGCCTGCGGGATGTGCGGGGCGAGCAGGTCCACGCCGAACAGCCAGGCGGCGCTGCGACCGGCCACGGCCGCGCCCGCGGGCAGCCGCAACGCGACTGCCTCACACCACATCCGATGGTCGTCGGCGCGGTGGGCGTCCCGGTGCACGTACACGTCCGGCAGCAGGCGCACCCACGTCGGGCCGCGCAGCATCTCCCAGGTGAGCAGCCCTTGATCGACGGCGCGGCTGCCGCGAAACGGCAACGCGGACAGGCGACGCGGGACGGATGCAGGGCTCGACATCCACGCAGCGTGTCGCGACCCGACGGTCATCCGCTGTCCCGATCCGTCGAATGGTCTGGTCCTGGGACGAACGTCACCAGGTCTTCCGTACGGCGGGGAGGCGTCGTACGGTAGCCGCAAGTGACCCACGGGAGCCCGGTGTGGACCGGGCTGAGAGGGGGGCTGACAGCCCCCGACCGTCGAACCTGATCCGGGTAATGCCGGCGCAGGGAGGAGCGTTGCCATGCCGTCCCTGGGACGACTGCATCTGATCACCGACACCCGACCGGGGCGGAACCCGCTCGCCGTGCTGCGTGCCGCCCTGCCGGTGGCCCGCGCCGAACTGGTCGTGCAGGTCCGGGTGAAGGACGACGCCACCGACCGCGAGGCGTACGAGCTGGCCTGTCGGGTGGTGGAGGCGTGCCGGCCGTACGGGGCGTCCTGCCTGGTCAACGACCGGCTGCATGTGGCGCTGGCGGTGGGCGCGGCCGGTGGTCACGTCGGCGCGGACGACCTGCCGGTGGCCGCCGCCCGTCGCGTGCTCGGCGTCGACGCCGTGCTCGGCGCGACGGCCCGGGCGCCGGACACCGCTCGGGCCGCCATTGCCGCCGGCGCGAGCTACCTCGGCGTCGGCCCGTGCCACGCCACCACCACCAAGGCCGGCCTGCCCGCGCCGATCGGCGCGGACGGGGTACGCGCCGTCACCGGGGCGGTGACCGTGCCGGTGATCGCCATCGGCGGGGTGACCGCCGAGGCGGTGCCGGCGTTGCGGGCGGCCGGGGCGTACGGGGTGGCGGTGGTCGGCGCGCTCTCCGCCGCCGCCGATCCCGCGCACGCCACCGCCGGGCTGCTGCGGGCGCTGACGTGTTAAGCGGGGCCCCTTCCTATACCGGAAGCGTTAACAAGGGGCCCCTCCTTACCGAGGTGGGGGTGGTGGGGGCGGGGCCGGTGGGGTTGGCGGTGGCGTGGCGGTGCGCGCGGCGTGGGCTGCGCGTGGTGGTGTACGACGACCGGCCCGGGTCGGGGGCGTCGGCGGTGGCCGCCGGGATGCTCGCCCCGGTCGCCGAGGCGTACTTCGGTGAGCACGAGCTGACCGCGCTGCTCGTCGAGTCCGCGGCCCGCTGGCCCGGCTTCGCCGCCGAGCTGGCCGAGGCGAGCGGCGTCGACCTGGGCCACCGCACCGAGGGCACGCTGGTGGTCGGGCTCACCGCCGACGACCTGACCGAGGCGCGGCGGCTGTGGGCGTACCAGCAGGGGTTGGGACTGCCGATCACGCCGCTGCGCCCGTCGGCGCTGCGCGACCGCGAGCCGGCGTTGGCGCCCCGGGTGCGCGGCGGCGCGGTCGCGGCCGGCGACCACCAGGTCGACCCGCGGCGGCTGGTCGCCGCGCTGCGCATCGCCGCGGAGCGGGCCGGCGTGGTGTTCCGGCCGGCGCGGGTCGGTGCGCTGTCCGAGGTGGACGCGCGGATTACCGTGGTCGCGGCCGGCTGCGGCGCGGCCGCCCTGACGGGGCTGCCGGTCCGGCCGGTGAAGGGCCAGGTGCTCCGGCTCCGCGCGCCCGGTGGCGGCCCGCCGGGCTTCCGGCACGTGATCCGGGGGTACGCCGACGGCGAGTCCGTCTACCTGGTGCCCCGCGACAGCGGCGAGGTCGTGGTCGGGGCGACCGTGGAGGAACGCGCGGACACCGAGGTGACCGCCGGCGGGGTGCTGCGGCTGCTCCGCGCCGCCGTCGAGCTGGTCCCGGAGTTGACCGAGTACGAGCTGGTGGAGGCCGTCGCCGGGTTGCGTCCGGGTACGCCGGACAACGCACCGATCCTCGGGACGCTGCCCGGCCGACCCGACGTGGTCGTCGCCACCGGGCACCACCGGCACGGCATCGTGCTCACCCCGGTCACCGCCGACCTGGTCACCGAGCTGATCGTCACCGGCGAGCCGGATCCGGCGCTCGCCCCCTTCACCCCCGACCGGTTTCCGAAGGAGCCCCGATGGAACTGATCGTCAACGGCGCGGGGCGGACGCTGCCCGACGGCGTCACGGTGGCCGAGGTGGTCCGCACGGTCACCGGGCAGCAGCGCGGCCTCGCGGTCGCGGTCAACGGCGAGGTGGTGCCGCGCGGCGGTTGGTCGGCGAGCGTGCTGCGCGACGGCGACCGGGTCGAGGTGCTCAGCGCCGCGCAGGGCGGGTGAGCGGCGTGTCCCTGGAGATCGGTGGCGTGACGTTCGGCTCCCGGCTGGTGCTCGGCACCGGCGGCGCGGCCAGCCCGCAGGTGTTGGAGTCGGCGATCCGGGCCTCCGGCACCGAGCTGGTGACGCTGGCGCTGCGCCGGGTGGACACCACGCCGGCCGGGCCGGGCGGGCTGCTCGACGTGCTGGACCGGTGCGGCGTACGGCTGCTGCCGAACACGGCCGGCTGCCGGACGGCGGTGGAGGCGGTGAAGACGGCGCACCTCGCCCGGGAGGCGTTCGACACCGACTGGGTGAAGCTGGAGGTGATCGGCGACGAGCGCACGCTGCTGCCCGACGGGGTGGAGCTGCTGCGCGCCGCCGAGGAGCTGGTCGACGACGGGTTCACCGTGCTGCCGTACACCTCGGACGATCCGGTGCTGGCCCGGCGGCTGGCCGACGTGGGCTGCGCGGCGGTGATGCCGGCCGGCTCGCCGATCGGTTCCGGCCTGGGCATCGGCAACCCGCACCACATCCGGCTGATCCGGCAGGCCGTGGACGTGCCGGTGATCCTCGACGCCGGCATCGGCACCGCCTCCGACGCCGCGCTCGCGATGGAGCTGGGCTGCGACGCGGTGTTGCTGGCC
The DNA here is from genome assembly GCF_002140155.1 of Micromonospora sp. NBS 11-29. Taxonomy (GTDB): domain Bacteria; phylum Actinomycetota; class Actinomycetes; order Mycobacteriales; family Micromonosporaceae; genus Micromonospora. Next base: position 362,987 of record NZ_NAPR01000006.1, on the reverse strand, counting down.
AGCGCCGTCACCCGGGCCGCCGACCCGGTGGCGATGGCCACCGCGATGCGGCACGCCGTCGAGGCCGGCCACCTGGCCCACCACGCCGGCCGCATCCCCCGCCGCTCCCACGCGCTCGCGTCCACCCCGGACGAGGGGCGGCCCGAGCTGTGACCGGCCCCCTTGCCGTCGACGCGCCCGCGCAGGGCGATCCGCCCCCTCCGGGGCGGGTGCGTACCGAGGTCGCGCGTTGCCCGAGCGGGCTGGTGCTGCTGACGGATCGGCGGCTGGCTCGGGAGGCGCTCGTCGACGTGGTGGCGGGGGCCGTCGGTGGGGGAGTGCGCTGGGTGGTGCTGCGGGAGAAGGACCTGCCCCGCGCGGAACGCCTCGCGCTCGCCGTCGAGCTGCGCGCGATCCTCGCCGAGGTCGGCGGCGCGCTCATCGTCGCCGGGCCGGACCCGCTCGACGGGGACGCCGTGCACCTGCCCGCCGCCGGCCCGTACCCGCCGCCGCCGGTCGAACTGGTCGGCCGCTCCTGCCACGACGTCGCCGAGCTGGCCCGACTCACCACCGAGCACTACGCGACGCTGTCACCGGTCCACCCCACCCGGACGAAGCCCGGCTACGGCCCGGCGCTCGGCCCGGACGGGTTGCGTGAGCTGATCGCGGCCAGCCCGATGCCGGTGCTCGCACTCGGCGGCATCGAGACCCCGGACCAGGTGCGGGCGTGCGTCGACGCGGGCGCGGCCGGCGTCGCCGTGCTCGGCGCGATCATGCGCGCCCCCGACCCGAGAGCCGCCGCCACCACGCTGGGCAGGGCCTTCCACCGCACCGATGAAGGAAAACAGTGACGCCACAGGTAGCCCTCACCATTGCGGGATCAGACTCCGGCGGCGGCGCCGGCATCCAAGCGGACCTGAAGACGTTCGCCGCGCTCGGGGCGTACGGGACGAGTGTGCTCACGGCGGTCACCGCGCAGAACACCCGGGGCGTGGACGCCGTCCTGCCGCTGCCCCCGCAGACCGTGCGGGACCAGCTCGACAGCGTGCTCGGCGACTTCGAGGTACGCGCGGTGAAGACCGGGATGCTCGGCTCACCGGCGGTCGCCGACGTGGTGGCCGAGGCGGCCCGGTCCGGGCGGCTGCCCCGGCTCGTCGTCGACCCGGTGCTGGTCGCCACCAGCGGGCACCGGCTCGGCGTGGTGGAGGCGGTCGAGCGGCTGCTGCCGTACGCCGAGGTGGCGACGCCGAACTGCGCGGAGGCCGCGGCCCTCACCGGACGCGGGGTGGACACGGTCGAGGAGATGGTCGCGGCGGCCGAGACGCTGGCCGCGCGCGGACCGGCGTTCGTGGTGGTGACCGGCGGCGACGTGGACGCGGCCGGCGAGTCGGTGGACGTGCTGGCCGGCGGCGGGACGACGCGGCTGCTGCGCGCGACCCGGGTGGACACCCGGCACAACCACGGCACCGGCTGCTCGTTCGCGGCCGCCGTCGCGGTCCGGCTGGCCGCCGGCGACGCGGTGCCGGTCGCGGTGCAGGCCGCCAAGGAGTACGTCACCCGCGCGCTGACCGGTGCGCGGGGCTGGGAGCTGGGCGCGGGACGCGGCCCGCTGGACCACTTCGGCTGGTCCGCTTGAGCGACAGGGAGGCTGTCATGCAGGCACGTCGCAAGGTGTACGTGGAAGGGTCCCGACCGGACGTCCGGGTGCCGTTCGCCGAGGTCACGTTGACCGGGGACAACCCGCCGGTGCGGCTCTACGACACCTCCGGGCCCGGCTCCGACCCGGAGGTGGGGCTGCCCGCGCTGCGCGGGCCGTGGATCGCCGAGCGTGGGGACGTCGCGCCGGTGCGCGGCCCCGGCACGCCGCTGGCGGGGACCCGGCCGACTCAGCTCGCGTACGCCCGGGCCGGGACCGTCACGCCGGAGATGGAGTTCGTGGCGATCCGGGAGGGCGTCACGCCGGAGTTCGTCCGGGACGAGATCGCCGCCGGCCGGGCGGTGCTGCCGCTCAACGTCAACCACCCGGAGTGCGAGCCGGCGATCATCGGCAAGGCGTTCCTGGTGAAGGTGAACGCCAACATCGGCACCTCGGCGGTGACCTCCTCGGTGGCCGAGGAGGTGGAGAAGCTCACCTGGGCGACCCGGTGGGGCGCGGACACCGTGATGGACCTGTCCACCGGCAAGCGGATCCACGAGACCCGGGAGGCGATCGTGCGCAACGCGCCGGTGCCGATCGGCACCGTGCCGATCTACCAGGCGCTGGAGAAGGTCGGCGGCGACCCGGTGAAGCTGAGCTGGGAGGTGTTCCGCGAGACCGTGATCGAGCAGGCGGAGCAGGGCGTCGACTACATGACCGTGCACGCCGGCGTGCTGCTGCCNTCATGGCCGCCTGGTGCCTGGCGCACCACGAGGAGAACTTCCTCTACACCAACTTCCGGGAGCTGTGTGAGCTGCTCGCGAGGTACGACGTCACCTTCTCGCTGGGCGACGGCCTGCGGCCCGGCTCGATCGCGGACGCCAACGACGAGGCGCAGTTCGCCGAGCTGCGCACGCTCGGCGAGCTGACGAAGGTGGCCTGGGAGTACGACGTCCAGGTGATGATCGAGGGCCCGGGGCATGTGCCGATGCACAAGATCAAGGAGAATGTGGACCTCCAGCAGGAGTGGTGCCACGAGGCGCCGTTCTACACGCTCGGTCCGCTGACCACCGACGTCGCGCCCGCGTACGACCACATCACCTCCGCGATCGGTGCGGCGATGATCGGCATGTTCGGCACCGCGATGCTCTGCTACGTCACGCCGAAGGAGCACCTCGGGCTGCCGGACCGGGACGACGTGAAGGCCGGCGTGATCGCGTACAAGATCGCGGCGCACGCCGCCGACCTGGCCAAGGGGCACCCCGGCGCGCAGGCGTGGGACGACGCGTTGTCGAAGGCGCGGTTCGAGTTCCGCTGGTCCGACCAGTTCAACCTGGCGCTCGACCCGGAGACGGCGCGGGCGTACCACGACGCGACGCTGCCGGCCGAACCGGCGAAGACGGCACACTTCTGCTCGATGTGCGGGCCGAAGTTCTGCTCCATGAAGATCACGCAGGAGCTGAAGGACTACGCGGCGCGCGGCATGCGCGGCAAGTCCGAGGAGTTCGTCGCCGGCGGCTCCCGGGTCTACCTGCCCCTGGCCTGAGCCAGGTTCGTCAGATCTTGGTACGGGACGGCCCCCGGAAGGGCGCTCCCGTACCAAGATCTCGGACCCTGCCGTCCTCGACGCGCCGGAAGACCGGCCCTGATCGCCCCAGCGGCAAGATCCACACCGGTTCGCCGAAGTGGCGCCTTCCCGACAGGACGATGCCGCCACTTCACCGAACTGGCGACGCCGTCGCTCACCCATCCCACCCGTCGAGAGCACGGTCCCACTCGCCAGGACCCACGCAGATCCTGACGAGATCTCCGAGGGCTCAGTCGCGGTGGTGTCGGCCGGTGCGCAGGGAGCGGGCATCGTCGGCGTTGTCGTCGGCGGCGAGACCGGCGACCCAGTCGACGTACTCCTCGTCCGGGGTGGCGCCCGGCTCGACCGCGTCGCCGGTCGGCTCCGACCCGCTCCGGTCCCGATTGCGTCGGAACAAGCCGCGCCGGACCTTCGACTTCCCGCCGCTGGCCTCGGCGTCGTCCGCCCCGGCAGGCCGCCGCGGGGCCGCACCCGGGTCCGGAGCGCCCGCCATGGTCGCGTCCGTCGCCGCCGGTCCGTCCCCGGTACGGTCCTGAGCTGGCACGTTCATCCCGGCGTCGGTCCGGCCGGCGGGCTGGGCGTTGGTGGCCAGAGCCTCCCATCCCGGGCTGCGTCCCGGGTCGGGCAGACCGGGGTGGCGCGGGCGAGGGGCCCTCTCCGCTTGGACGGTGGCGTCGTCACCGTCGGGGCCGGTGACCGCCTCGACCGGCGCGACGGCCGGCGCGACCGGGTCGCCCGGTGCGGTCGACGGCTTGCCTGCCGTCGACGGTCGGGTCGGTGCGGTCGACGGTTGGCCCGGTGCGCCGGCGTCGGACGGGCGGTTCGGGCGGCTCGCCGCCGGGGGAATCGGCCAGGCGGGCCGCACGTCGCCCGGTCGCTCGGTCACGTCGTCGAAGATCGGGAACCGCGGCCGGGGCGACGTGGGCGGGGCGGGGCTGTCGGTCGGCTCGGGGGCGAAGAAGAAGCTGCGCGGGCGACGGGCCGGTTTCGGCACCGGGATCGACGGCTCGGCCGGCGCGACGGCCTCGTCCGGTGCCGGTACGGCCGCGCCGGCCGTGGCGGTCCCGACGGGCGGCGCGGCCGGCGGTGGCGCCACCGGCGATGGGCTGACGGCCGGTGGGGCGACGGCCGGTGGGGCGACGGGCGGCGGAGTGACCGGCGACGGGGTGACCGGCGACGGGGTAACGGAGGCCGAGGGCGCGGTCGGCGGCTGTGGGCCGGGTCGGCCGGCGGCCAGGACGTCGATGGCCGACGTCCGCCGACCCGGCGGCAACAGGCCCGGCAGCGGCAGGCCACGGGTCAGGCCCTCGTCGTCCGGCCCGGCGGCCGGCGGCGTCGGTCGGTCGGGACGCGCGGCGGTCGATGCCGGTTGATCGGCCTGCCTGGCAGTCGGTGCTGGGTCGGGCTGCGTGGCGGTCGGTGGCGATGGGTCGGGCTGCGCGGCGGCCGGTGCCGGTTGGTCAAGATGCGTGGCGGTCGGTGCCGGTTGGTGGGCCTGCTCGACGTCGGCCGGTGGGGGTGTCGACCGGTCGGTCTGCGGGGCAGCGAGCGTCGAGGCGGGGGCGACGTGCCGAGGCCCGGTCGGCCCGCCGGAAGACCCGCCGGCCTCCGGCCAGTCCCAGTGCGCGGGGGCCGGCGCACCGGACGAGGTCGGGGTCACGTCGCCGCCGGCCGAGGCAACCACCACCCCGGTGGGCAGCGGCGCGAGGATGTCGGTGGGCTCGACGGCGTCGGCGTCACCGGCGGCGGGGCGGGGCAGCACCGTGGTGGCGGTCGAGCCGAGTGCGCCGGCGGCGACCGCGATCAGTGCGCCGTAGTAGGGCGCGAGCTGGTAGCGGTCGGTTGCCGTGCCCGGACCCGCGGTCAGGTAGGCGAAGGCGACCAGCACCNGGCCGCGCCGGCCGCACCGCCGACCAGCGGCGGGTGCCCGGCGCGGCGGGCCAGCGCGCCGACCGCGCCGCCCGCGAGCAGGGCCAGTGTGGGCAGCAGCAGCATGGCCAGGCGTTGCGCGGATGCGGCGTCCAGCCAGGACGGTTCGAGGACGCCGAGGCGTACGGTGGCCAGCGGGTGGTTGCCGACGATCGTCGGTGCGGCGGAGATCAGGGCCAGCAGCCAGACGATCCCGGCGATGAGCGCGACCCCCCAGCCGAACGGCGGCCTGAGCAGCACGGCGATCGCCGCGCCGGCCCCCACCACGGCACCCAGGGCGGCGCAGATGCCGGCGGCCCACGCCGGGTCGACGGAGCCGCCCAGCTCGGCGGCGCGGGCCGGTTGCATGCAGAGCGGGGCGACCACGATCGCGCCCAGCGCGCTGACGCCGGCGACGGCGAGCAGCTCGGTGGTGCCGCCGGCAGGGGCGTCCCGGCGGGCGAGGCGAGCGGTGAGGACGGCCCCGGCGACGGTGGCGACCGCGGCGAACCAGGCCACCCAGGCGAGCTGGGCGGGCCACCGGTTGACCGAGGCGTCGACGAACGCGCCGTCGAGGCGGACGACGCCGAAGCCGTACGCGATGCCGAGCTGGCCGGCACCGGCCAGCACGCTCACCCCGAGCGCCGTGAGCAGCAGCCTGCCCCACGTCCGAAAGGCCATGTCGGGCACGTTACGGCCCGGTGCCGTGGATCGCCACCTTGCCGCCGCGCGGCGCGGCGAACCGATCGGCGTGGCTACTTCAGCTCGACCAGGCGGGCGAGGTAGGTGGTGTCGCCGACGTTGGTCAGCATGTGCACCGCCCCGGGGTCGCGGTAGACCACCCCGCCGGTGGGCTCGTCGGCGTCGATCGTGGTGCCGTCGATCGTCTGCACCACGTTCTTCGCGCCCTCGATCGCCACCACCAGGTACGGGTGGTCGTGCCGGTGCAGCGGCTGCCGCTCACCCGGCTCCAGCCGGATGTGCCAGACGCGTACCCGGTCGTTCTCGTAGACGATCTCCTGACCCACCGGGCCGAGTTCGAGGTCGGTCATCGGGTTCCGTCCAGTTGGGGGAGCACCTCGGCGGCGATCAGCTCCACATGGTCCAGGTCGTCGAAGTCGATCAGTCGCAGGTGCACCCGGGTGGTCCCGATGGCGGCGAACTCGCCGAGCCGGTCGACGAGTTGGGCGGGGGAGCCGACCACCGGGTCCTCCGGCGGCAGGGCGCTGGTGACGTGCAGCGGCGCGGCCCGCCGCCGTGCCTCCGCGTCGGTGCGGCCGATCGCCACCACGATCCCGGCGGAGAGCGTCAGCGGCGGACGCCCGGAGGCGTCGCGCCCCATGCGGTCGCAGGCCTCGCGGACCCGCTCGTACGCGGCGGCCGTCTCGGCGACGTTCTTGAACGGCATGTTGAACTCGTCGGCGTACCGGGCGGCCAGCTCGGGCGTCCGCTTCGGGCCCTTGCCGCCGACGATCAGCGGCGGGCCGGGGCGCTGCACCGGCTTGGGCAGCGCGGGCGCGTCGACCAGCCGGTAGTGCTCGCCGGTGTAGCTGTACGTCTCGCCGTCGGGGGTGCGCCACAACCCGGTGACGATCTCCAGTTGCTCGGCCAGCCGGTCGAAGCGCTCGGTGACGGGCGGGAACGGGATCCCGTACGCGGTGTGTTCACGCTCGAACCAGCCGGCGCCGATGCCCAGCTCGACCCGGCCGCCGCTCATCCGGTCGACCTGGGCGACCATGACGGCCAGCGGCCCGGGGAGTCGGAAGGTGGCGGAGGTGACCAGCGTGCCGAGCCGGATCCGGGAGGTCTCCCGGGCCAGCGCGGCCAGCGTCAGCCAGGCGTCGGTGGGGCCGGGCAGCGCCGGCTCGTCCCCCATCGACCGGTAGTGGTCGGCCCGGAAGAAGCCCTCGAAGCCGGTCTCCTCGACCAGCCGGGCAAACCGGAGCTGGTCGTCGTAGTCCGCGCCGCGGTGCGGTTCGGTGAAGACCGACACCCGCATGGTCACTGTCCTCCGGCCGACGCGGGTACGGCCGGGGCGTCCCGCTCCATCAGCAGTTCGTGCAGCTCGGCGCTGATTCGTGCGACGTCGGCCAGGTGCGCGTGGCGGCCCAGCGTGCGGGGCCGGGGCACGGTCACCTCGACCACCTTGCGGATCCGGCCGGGACGCGGGCTGAGCACGACGACCCGGTCGGCGAGCAGCACCGCCTCGTCGATCGAGTGGGTGACGAAGACGATGGTGGCCTTGGTGTCCATGTGCACCCGCTGCAACTCACCGGAGAGTTCCTCCCGGGTGAGCGCGTCGAGCGCGGAGAACGGCTCGTCCATCAGCATCACCCGGGGCGAGCCGATCAGGGACCGGCAGAGCGAGACGCGCTGCTGCATGCCGCCGGAGAGTTCGTGCGGCAGGCGCTTGTCGAAGCCGCCGAGCCCGGCCACCTCCAGCAGCTCGCGGGCCCGGTCGCGGTGTTTCGCCCGGCTCCAGCCGAAGATCTCCACCGGCAGCAGGACGTTGTCGAGCACCGTGCGCCAGGGCAGCAGCGCCGGCCGCTGGAACAGCATGGCGACGTCCCGGCGTGGCTTCGTGATCGGCGTGCCGGCCACGGTGATCTCGCCGGCGGTGACCGGCAGCAGCCCGGCGATCATGCGCAGCAGCGTGGACTTGCCGCAGCCGGATCGACCGAGGATGGCGACGAACTCACCCTCGGCGACGTCGAGGTCGACGTTGCGTAACGCCTCCACCCGCCCCGAGCGGCCGTCGAAGGTGCGGGACACCCCGGACAGTCGGATCATCTCCGCCGACTCCCTTCCACCGTCGTCCCGAACGTGAGCTGGGCTAGCGTAGCTGGGTTGGTGCTGATAGCACCGTCGGGGGTGGACGTCCGCGGGCCCTGCCCAACACCACTTTGTTTCCTTTCCGCAACCCGGACGGTTGCGGCGCGTCATCAGCCTTCTCGTACTCTGTTGCGCGCGAAGAGTCCCCTCACGACGGTCCAGTCGGCCGACCCCCCTGCCGACCCCGTCGGACCCACGACCCGACCGGTGAAGATCTCTCGGTCGGAAAGGACATGGTGCACTGATGAGAAGGCTGACCCGTACGGTCGCCGCCGCGGCGCTGGCCACCGCCCTCGCCCTGGTCGGTGGCTGCAGTAGCGACTCGGACAAGTCCGAGGGTGGCAGCGGCGGCAACGGCGCGGCGTCGGAGAAGGTGACCTACCTCACCTCGTTCGGCAACTTCGGCCGTGACTCCTACGCCTGGGTGGCGAAGGACAAGGGCTTCTTCAAGGAGGCCGGCTTCGACGTCGACATCAAGCCCGGCCAGGGCACCGGCTCCGTCATCCAGACCATCACCGGCGGCCAGGCCGACTTCGGCCCGATCGACCTGACCGGTGGCATCCTCCAGCTCGGCAACGGCCAGGCCAAGGACTTCGTCGCGGTGGCCGCGATCCAGCAGCGCACCATGGCCGCGATCGTCACGGTCGAGGGCAAGAACATCGCGACCCCGAAGGACCTTGAGGGCAAGAAGCTCGCCGACACCCCCACCTCCGTCGTGCGCAACCTCTTCCCCACGTACGCCCGGCTGGCCGGCATCGACAACAGCAAGGTGACCTGGGTCAACGGTGAGGCCCAGGGCCTGATCGGCATGCTCGGCTCGGGCACGGTCGACGGCATCGGCCAGTTCGTGGTCGGCCAGCCCACCGTGGAGGCGGTGGCCAAGAAGAAGCCGGTCGTGCTGCCGTACAGCAACGTCATGCAGGACCTCTACGGCAACGCGCTGATCACCTCCAGCAAGATCGCCAAGGAGAAGCCGGAGATGGTGAAGAAGTTCACCACCGCGCTGCTCAAGGGCCTGGAGTACTCGCTGGAGCACCCGGACGAGGCGGCCGAGATCCTGAAGAAGAACGTCCCGGCCGTGGCCAACACGGCCGCGTCCGCCGCCGAGTTGCAGCTGATGGCCGCGTACGTCCGGTCGAGCAACTCCGGTACCGCGATCGGCACGCTGGACAGCGGCCGGGTGGCCAAGAGCATCGCGCTGCTGCAGGGCGCGGGCGCGCTCAAGCAGAACCTCACCCCGGACCAGATCATCAACTTCGACCTCGCGCCGAAGGCCTGACCGGCCGGCTCGGGACACGGGGGTGCGACCCGCCGGACACCCGGTGGGGCGCACCCCCTTCGCGTGCCGGTCGTCCTGACCGGCCGAGAGAGGAGGACACGTTGACGCAGTTGACCGAGGCCCTGCCGGAGCCGGCCCGGGTCACGCGGGCCCGGCGCGGCCCGACCGTACATCCGGCCGCGGTCGGGTTGCCGGCGCTGGGGCTGGTCGTCGCGGTGGGCGCCTGGTGGCTGGTCACCTCGGGGCTGAGCCTGGTGCACCCGGCCGCGTTGCCGCCGCCGCAGGCGGTGGCCCGCTCGCTGAGCAACACCACCGGCGTGCTGCTGCCCGCGCTCGGCATCACCACCTGGATGACCCTGCTCGGCTTCCTGCTCTCGACGGCCGCCGGGGTGCTGATCGGGATGGCGCTGGCCGCGTCCCGTCGGGTGGAGCGGATGTTCGCCCCGCTGCTGGTGGCGGTGAACGCGGTTCCGAAGATCGCCTTCGGCCCGCTGCTCGTGGTGGCCGTCGGCTGGGGTCAGAAACCCATCCTGACCATGGTGTTCCTGCTCTGCTTCTTCCCGATCGTGCTGTCCACCGCCACCGGTCTGACCACCACCCCGGCGGACCTGGCGGAACTGGCCCGGTCGCTCAACGCCTCCTGGTGGCAGTCGTTCCGCAAGGTGCGCTTCCCGGCTGCCCTGCCGCAGATCTTCGTCGGGCTCAAGGTGGCCATGCCGTTGGCCGCGATCGGGGCCGTGATCGGCGAGTTCTATTCGGACCGACCCGGCCTGGGCTACCAGATCCTCCAGTACAACGGCGTCGGTGACACCGCCACGGCGTGGGCCGCCATCGTCCTGGTCGCCCTGATGAGCATCCTGCTCTACTCCGCCCTCACCCTGATCGAACGCCTGGCCCTCCCCTGGGTGAGAGCCACCACCTCCGCCCGCTGAGCACAACGGGCCCGGGCCCGGTCCGGTGCGGAGACGGCAGGACCGTGATCAGAAGCGCCAGCCACGAACCGGTGGCCAAGCTCCTGATCCGACCAGACGTCTCCCACCGGACCGGTCGCCACGGCACGGCGTCGAGGCCGGCTACCTCAGGTGGTGATGGCGGGGCTGTTCCAGCCGCCGCCAAAGGGCTGATTCCGCGACTGAGCCACGAGGAAGAAATGCGGCACCGTGCAGAATCTGTCCCCCGCGGACTCGAACAGAAGCCTAATCGAGACATTGACATTCATCAAGGTTGGGCTTCTATTCACCCGGCCTCGTCGACGATAGGCACCCAGCGTCTGCGGGCGCGGCTGCGCACGCGTCGAACGATGCGCGAACCGCGCCGGCAGACCGTCCAGACCCGTCCGGCGAGCGCTACCCGGCGATCCGCCAGCGCCCGCCCCGGGCCACCAGCGTCGTCAACGCCTGCGGCATCAACCCGGAGTGGTTGTCCGGAGTCATCCGGATCGGGCCGGAAAGGCCATCGAGCTGCGAGGTCTCCAGGACGTCGCGCAGGCCGTCCCGATTGACCTTCCCCGGCTCGCCGCCGGCGCGCAGTTCGGCGTCGACAATGAGCTGCACGGCGTCGGCGGCGAACGAGGAGAAGCCGTTGTATCCGCCGAAGCGGGCGGTGTAGTCCTGGAACCACTGCCGCCGGGCCGCCTTGGCCGGGGTGGTGGCGATGACGTCGTCGATCGCCATCGTCTGCGTGAAGACCAGCGTGGCCAGCTCGGTGGAGCGGGCCGACGGGCCGAGGAACAGCTCGCCGGCGGCCGAGGCGTCGAAGAAGAGCGATCCGCGGAAGTTGCGCTGCCGGGCGGTGGTGGCCGCCAGCGTCGCCTGCTCCGGGGGCGTCCAGAGGATCAGGGCCTGCGGCTTCTTGTCGACCAGGTCGTTGATCTGATTGCTCACCTCGGTGTCGGTGGTCCGCACCGACTCGGCGGCGACCAGCTTCACCGACGTCTTGCCGAACTCACGGCGCAGCGCGGTGAGTCCTTCCTGGCCGTACCCGTCGCCGCTGTGCAGCACCGCGACCTTGCGGATCTGGCGGCGGGTCAGCTCGGTGGTGAGCGCCGCCGCGCTGTCGGCCGCATTCGGGGCCAGCTTGAAGACGTAGCGGCGCTGGTCCACCGGCTCGGTGACCGCGCCGGCGGAAGCGAGCGCGATGGTCGGAATCTTCTTCTCGCCAATGGTCCGGGCCGCGCCGACCGCGCATTCGTTGCAACCGCCGATGAGGACAGCGGTGACCTGGGGGTCGTTGGCGAAGTCGTTGATGTTACGCAACGATTCGGCGGCGTCCGAGCGGTTGTCCTCCACCCTGAGCTTGACCTTCCGGCCGCCGAGTGCGCCGGAGGAGTTCAACTGCTCCACCTTCAGTTTCAGTGCCCGTTGGTACACCTCGCCGGTGGGTGCCCCGGCGCCGGAGAGTTCGAGGTCGGCTGCGATGACGATCGGGCTGGTGTCCTGCGGTTCCCCGCCGATCCCGCAGCCGGTGAGCGTGGTGGCCAGCACGGCCGATGCGAGCACCGCGATGCTCGCGGAGCGGATGGGGCTCAACTCAGTCCTCCATGGTGCGGCGCGGGACGACGCCCGATCACCGCCACTTGTCCGTCCTCAGTGGAGGAACGGGATTGGTGTGCCGTACGGTGTGCGCGAAGCCTGCAAAACCTTGCCAATGCCGGGCCCTGTGGTCAAGCGCGGGTGTTGGACGCCGTTTCGGGACGCTCATCCCACATCGTGGGGACACGAAACGTTAACTGACAATTACTGATCAGATACGCGTGACCACTCTGGAGTGACATCCCCAGTTCAGGGGGTTGGAGAAAAGAAGGTATTAGGTGACCGAGTCACGGGTTGAGTCGACCCCGACCGTTTCCTGCCTCACCGCGGCTTCCCAAACAGGATCTCGTCTGATGAAATCGCGGCCGTGCCGCGTGCGGCGCTGGCCGCTGCACCAGGCACGGGTCAGTGGGTCGCGCGTGGAAGAAACGACGGAGGCGATGTCGTGAGCACCGGACCGACGACCCTGCCCGGGAGTCCCCACGCCGAGGAGCGGAATCGGCGACGGCGTCTGCCGAGGCTGCGCGACGCGCGGATCCGCTCCAAACTCGCCCTCATCCTGGTCGTGCCGGTGGCGGCTGTCATCGCACTGGCAACAATCCGACTCATCTCCGTGGGTCAGGGTGCCTACGAGGCGGACCGGGTCCGCGCGCTGACCGCGGTCTCGGTGGACGTCTCGGCGCTCGCGCAGGACCTGCACAAGGAGCGGATGTCGGCGACCGCCTTCCTGGCCGATTCGAACCAGAAGCCGGACGCCTACAACCTCCAGGTCCGGCGCACCGACGAGCGGATCGCGGCGTACCGGGACGAGCGCGGTCAGCTCGGTGACGTGCCGGCCGCGATCCGGGACCGGCTGAAGGTCATCGACGACCACCTGGAGACCCTGAACGGCACCCGGCAGGAGGTGCTGGACCGTCTCCAGATGCCGGTGGCCGAGGCGAGCCTGCGCTACGGGATCGTCCTCGACGACCTGGTCGCGTACGGTGACGCGCTGGCCCAGCAGCCCGGTGCGGAGAGCCTCGCCGACGCCCGCCGCGCGGTCGCCGCGTTCGCCCGGGCGAAGGCCGAGGTGCAGGAGGAGCAGGCGGTGGCCTTCACCGCGCTCGCCTCCGGCGGCCGGATCGACGAGGAGCAGTTCTCCTCCTTCGTCGCCACGCTGACCGGCCAGCAGGAAGCGCTGCTCGCCTTCTCCCGCGCCGCCGCACCGGATCAGCGCGCCCTGGTGGACCGCACCGTCTCCGGTGACGCGGTCCAGCTCGCCGACCGGGTCGCCAACGACCTGTCCCGGTCGGTCAACCGGTCCGCGCTGGTCACCCGCGACGAGGCGTCCGTCGCCATCGGCGCGGTCGACGACCTGATGCGGTGGGCGGAGATCCAGCTCCTCGACGAGCTGCTCGCCGACGCCGACGCGGTACGCGCGGACGTGATCCGACAGGCCATCGTGGAGAGCCTGCTCGTGCTCCTCACCCTGGCCGTCGCCGTGACGCTCGCGGTGGTGCTCGCCCGGTCGCTCAACGACTCGCTGCGCCGGCTGCGTGAGGGCGCGCTCTCGGTGGCCAACCACGACCTGCCCGACGCGGTGAGCCGGTTGCAGAACGTCAACGCGATCGGTGACGGTGGCGTGGACGAGATCGTCCAGCAGGTGCGGGACCCGATCAAGCTGAGCAACCGCGACGAGGTCGGCCAGGTGGCGGTGGCCTTCAACGTGGTCCACCGGGAGGCGGTGCGGGTGGCGGCCGAGCAGGCCGCGCTGCGCACCAGCGTCTCGGCGATGTTCCTCAACCTGGCCCGCCGCTCGCAGAACCTGGTCGACCGGATGATCGGCGAGCTGGACGCGATCGAGCGCGGTGAGGAGGACCCGAAGCGGCTCGCCCAGCTCTTCGAGTTGGACCACCTCGCCACCCGGATGCGCCGCAACGACGAGAACCTGCTGGTCCTGGCCGGTGCCGACTCGGCCGTGCCGCGCCGCGACGACGCGCTCCTGGTCGACGTGCTGCGGGCCGCGCAGTCGGAGGTGGAGCTCTACAACCGGATCGAGTTCGGCACCGTCGACACCGACATCTCGGTCGCCGCGCACGCCGTCAACGACGTGGTCCGGCTGGTCGCGGAGCTGCTCGACAACGCCACCCGGTTCTCGCCGCCGACCACCGTGGTGGTGGCCGACGGCCGTCGGATCCGTGACTACGTGCTGATCCAGATCGAGGACCGGGGTCTCGGCCTCACCGACGACCAGCTCGACTCGCTCAACCGGCGCCTGGCCGCGCCGCCCACGGTCGACGTGGCCGCGTTCCGGCTGATGGGTCTGGCCGTGGTCAGCCGGCTCGCCTCCCGCTACGGGATCCGGGTGGAGCTGCGCCGCAACGTCGAGGGCGGCACGGTCGCCCAGGTCACCCTGCCGAACCCCACCGTGGTGCTGCCGGCCAACCGGGGCCAGGCCCCGCTGACCCGCCCGCGCCAGCCGCTCGCCGTCGAGCCGTCGCCGCTGAGCCAGGTCGGTGCCGCCGACGGGCTGGCCGCCGCCGGCCGTACCGGCACCGCGACGCTGCCCGACCAGTGGCGTGGC
>NZ_NAPR01000006.1:340213-348655 GCF_002140155.1 Micromonospora sp. NBS 11-29 | reverse complement strand
GCGCCCCCCCGCCGAGGCGCGGGACACCCTGCCCCCGGCGGTGCAGCTCGGCGGGGCGACCGGCGCGATGCCCACCGTGTCGACCGCCGCGCCGGTCGCCGCGACGCCGGCTACGGCACCCCCACCGGCCCCCGGCGTGGGCTGGTCGGCGGGNGCCCGACCGTCGCGTACCCGGCGCTCGATCCGCTGCCCAAGCGGACGCCGGGGGGCGACGCGGCCCCCGCCACCCCGCCCGCCGCCGCGGCCCCGTCGGCCTACCAGGCGTTCGCTCCCACGCCGACGGTCGAGGCCGCCCCGGCCGCACCGGTGGTGGCGCGTCCGGACCAGCCGGCCGAGGCGCCGATATTCCGGGAGATGGAGGCGGTCTGGTTCCGCTCGCACGGAGAGGACGAGACCACGATCTTCGCCCGGCCCCGGTTCGACGAGCCGCCGCCCGCCCCGGCGCAGCCGGCCGCGCCGCAACCCACGGCGCCGGCCCGGCCACCGCTGCCCACCCGTACCCCGGGCGCCCAGGCGTCGGGGCTGACCGCGCCGTCGCCGTTCAGTGCGCCGGCACCGGCCGCCGCCACCCCGCCCGCCGCGCCCGCTACGCCGGCCGCCGCGCCCACGCCGCCGGCCCCGACCCCGGCCCCCGCGCCCACGCCGCCGGCGATCGACCCGGAGGCCTGGCGGACGGCGGCCGACGAGGGATGGACCCGGGCCAGCCGGGCCGCGGAGCCCACCACCGGCGGCACCACCCGCTCCGGCCTGCCCAAGCGGGTGCCCCAGGCGCAGCTCGTGCCCGGCGGGATCGAACCGAAGGGCGGGCGGGACCGCAGCCGGCGCACGCCGGACGAAGTGCGGGGCCTGCTCTCGGCCTACCACCGTGGCGTCCAGCGGGGCCGTACGGCCGGCGCCGACCCGAACAGCACCTCGAACAAGGAGACGAACCGATGAACAGGCCGGCGGCCATGCAGGACATGGGTTGGTTGCTCACCAACTTCGCCGACAGCGTGGCGGGCATCGCCCACGTGGTGGCGGTCTCCGCGGACGGGTTGCTCCTCGCGTCCTCCCGCGACCTGCCCCAGGACCGGGCAGACCAGCTCGCCGCGATCACCTCCGGCGTGGTCAGCCTCACCGAGGGCGCGGCACGGATGTTCAGCGCCGGTGGGGTGTTGCAGACCGTGATCGAGATGGACAGCGGATACCTCTTCCTGATGTCCATCAGCGACGGCTCGTCGATGGCCGTGCTCGCCGCTCGTAGCTGCGACGTCGGTCAGGTGGGCTACGAGATGGCGCTGCTGGTGGAGCGCGTCGGCCAGGCGCTGGTGCCGCTGCCGAGGGACGCCGTCCGGTCCTGACCGGACCCGATGACCTGGTGATCCGGAGCCGCCGCGGCTCCGTACGAGAGGAGGTGATCGCGAGATGGAACCGCGACGTGATCCGCGTGGCGCGCTGGTGCGACCGTACGCGGTCACCAGGGGCCGCACCGAGCCGTTGCAGAACATCGCGCTCGAGGCCGTGTTGTCGAGCACGGCCACCCAGTCGGCAGAAGCGCGCTTCGCCGGGCACGACAAGTACCGCATCTCCTCGGTCTGTGAAGGCCGGGCGCAGTCACTGGCGGAAATCGCCGCTTACACCCGGATGCCGCTGGGCGTCACCCGGGTGCTGGTCGCCGACATGGTGGCCGAGGGCCTGCTGACGCTACACACTGCCGCTCCCGCGACGGGTTTCGCGGCGCGGATGAACCTGCTTGGAAGGGTGCTAAGTGGACTTCGCGAACTATGACCCCGTCGGGGTGAACCGCGGCCGGGAGATCATCTCCGCGAAGATCGTGATCGCGGGTGGCTTCGGCGTGGGCAAGACCACGCTCGTCGGGGCGATCTCCGAGATCCAGCCGCTGACCACCGAGGCGTTGATGACCGCGGCCGGCGTGGGCATCGACGACGCGTCGAAGGTGCCGGGCAAGGAGACCACCACGGTCGCCATGGACTTCGGCCGTATCACCATGGCCGAGGACCTGATCCTCTACCTGTTCGGCACGCCGGGCCAGACCCGCTTCTGGTTCATGTGGGACGAGATCATCCGGGGCGCGGTGGGCGCGGCGGTACTGGTGGACACCCGCCGGATCACCGACGCGTTCGCGCCGCTGGACTACTTCGAGAACCGCAAGCTGCCGTACGTCGTGGCGTTGAACCGCTTCGGCGACGCGCCGCACTACGAGCTGGAGGAGGTCCGGGAGGCGCTCGCCATCTCCCCGGACGTGCCGATGGTGATGTGCGACGCGCGTCGGCGGGACTCGGTCAAGCAGGTGCTGGTGACCGTGGTCGAGCACGCCATGCTCCGGCTCCAGGCCGAGCACGGTTACCCGGCCTCGGTGGGCTGAGCCGGATTTGTCGTTCTTCGCGTCGGTGCCCGTAGTCGGAAGCTGACGCGGCGAACGTCGGTGGTTCCGCCTCTGACCTGCGGAAACTTAGGATTCCCCCGAGTGTTGTCACGCTCCGTGAACACGTTTTCACGGGAGAGGGGAAATCGATGCAGACAGTCAGAGGCGTCACGGCGCTGGTCGTGGGCGCCGCGCTGGGCCTGGGCCCGGTGCCGGCGCCCGCCCGGGCGGCCGCGGCGGACGAGACCACCCGGGCCAACACGCTGACCGCCATGGAGGGGGAGGCGTTCGCGCACGCCCGCTACCTGGCGTATGGGGCGGAGGCGTCCCGCAACGGCCACGACGACATCGCCGCGCTGTTCGCGGCGACCGGTGAGACCGAACTGCGCGAGCACTTCGCCGAGGAGGCCGCGTCGATCGACTTCGTCGGCTCGAACGAGGACAACCTGCGCGACTCGATCGACGGCGAGCGGCACGAGGCCACCGTCGTGTACCCGGGGTACGCGCGGCAGGCCCGCCGCGACCGATGCCACCGGGCCGCCCGGCTCTTCGACGAACTGGCGGACGACGAGGCGAAACACGCCGTCCGGTTCCGCACCGCGTTGTTCGCGATCAACCATCCCAATTCCGGCGTGCCGGTCCCGGTCGGCGAGGCGGTCACGCCGGTGCCGATCACCGCCGGCGAGCCGGTCTGCTCCGGCGCGACCCAGGACAACCTGGAGGCGACGATGCGCGGCGAGGCGTTCGCGTACGCGAAGTACACCAGCTACGCCGAGCACGCCCGCGCCGACGGCCAGCCGCGCCTGGCCCAACTCTGGGACAACACCGCCAGTCAGGAACTCGGTGAGCACTTCTCCGAGGCGGCGACGCTGGCCGGTCTGGTCGGCACCGACGCCGAGAACCTGCGGGCGGCGATCGACGGCGAGATCTACGAGGCGACCACCATGTACCCGTCGTTCGCCCGGCAGGCGGACTCGGTGGGTGAGGACGAGTCGGCGGACCTCTTCGCCGAGATCGCGCACGACGAGGCCGGCCACGCGTCGGCGTTCCTGCTCGCCCTGGTCGACCTGGAACTCGGCGGCATCGGCGGGGACCGTGGGGCACGACGGAGCTGAGCCGGCTCAGTCCACCCGGAGGCGGTAGCCCCGCTTCACCACGGTCTGCACCACGCGGGGCGCCTTCAGCCCGACCCGTAGCCGGGCGACCGCCATCTCGACCGCGTGCTCGTCCGCGCCGCGTGGCAGCGTCCGCAGCAGCGCGGTACGGGAGAACACCTTCCCCGGTGACGTCGCGAGCGCCCGCAGCACCGCCATCGGGGCCGGCGCGAGCTGTCGCAGTTCCCCGTCGACCACCGCCGCGTGCCCGCGCAGCGTGAGCACATGCCCGGCCGCCTTCACCGAGACCGTGCGNGCGCGCTCACCGGCACCCCCCGCCGCACCAGCGGCTCGGCGGTGACCGTGCCGACGCACCCGGCCAGCACGTCGCCGCGCAGCGCCTGGAGCACGGTCTCGGTCCGGTCCCCGGCCGCCCGCAGCAGGGCCTCGGCCGCCGGGGCGGAGGTGAACGTGACCGCGTCGACCAGCCGGCCGGCGACCAGGTCGATGAGCCGGTGCAACGGCGCCGGGTCGGCCGGCGGCGCCCACCGGTAGACCGGCACCTCGATCACCGTGGCACCGGCCGCGACCAGCGCCTCGGTGCACTCCGGCTGCCGGTCGCCGTGCAGTTGCAGCGCCACCACCTGGCCGGCCACGCCGCGCCGGACCAGGTGCTCGACCACCTCCTCGCAGCTCTCCGAGGCGGGAGACCAGTGCTCGCGCAACCCGGCGGCGCGGATCGCCCCGGTCGCCTTCGGACCGCGCGAGACCACGTACGCGCGGGCGAGCGTGCCGCGCAGCGGCTCGCCCAGCCCCCAGCCCTCGGCCGCCTCCAGCCAGCCCCGCATGCCGATGCCGGTGTTCGCCATCAGCACGTCCGGCGGGTGCTCCAGGCAGGTCCGGGTGGCCTCGCGCAGGTCGGTGTCGTCGGCCAGCGGCACGATCCGCAGTGCCGGGGCGAGCACCACCCGCGCGCCGCGCCGCTGGAACAGGGCGGCGAGTTCGTCCCGCCGCCGGTCCGCGGTGACCCCGATGGTGAAGCCGGCCAGCTCGTCGCGCATCATTCCTCCTGCCGCAACCGCACCTCGACCAGGCCGTCCCGGCACCGCACCCGGTGCCGCCGCAGCGTCACGCCGGGCAGGTCCAGGCAGTGCCCGGTGGTGAGGTCGTAGACCTGCTTGTGCAGGGGGGAGGCGAGCGTCGGCACCCCGCCGCGACTGCCCACCAGTCCGCGCGACATCACGTACGCGCCGCCGACCGGGTCCAGGTTGTCCACCGCGAACAGCCCACCGTCGGTGCGGAAGAGCGCGACCTGCACCCCGCCGACGAGCGCGGCCACGCCGCGGTCGAGGTCGAGCCGGTCCAGCGGGCAGACCGGCGTCCAGTCCAGCGCGACGACGGGGCTCATCGGCGTACCTCCGGCAGGCCGAGCACGACGGGTTGGCGACGGTGTGCGGCGTCGCGGGCCGGGACCGGCTGGCCCCGCTCCACGGCGAAGGTGATGGACGGGTCGGGCACGTCCGGGGCGTTGACGAAGGAGGTGAAGCGGCGCAGCCGCTCCGGGTCCTCCAGCACGTCACGCCACTCGTCGGAGTACGCCGCGACGTGCCGGGCCATGGCCGCGTCGAGGTCGGCGCAGAGCCCCAGCGAGTCGTCCACGAGCACCGCCCGGAGGTGGTCCAGGCCGCCGTCCATGGCCTCGATCCAGGCGGCCGTGCGTTGCAACCGGTCCGCCGTGCGGATGTAGTACATCAAGAATCTGTCGATGAGCTGGATCAGCGCCTCGGTGGACAGATCGGTGGCGAACAGGTCGGCGTGCCGGGGCCGGAAGCCGCCGTTGCCGCCGACGTACAGATTCCAGCCCGTCTCGGTGGCGATGATCCCGAAGTCCTTGCCGCGTGCCTCGGCGCACTCCCGGGCGCAGCCGGAGACCGCCGACTTCAGCTTGTGCGGCGCACGCAGGCCCCGGTAGCGCAGCTCCAGCGCGACCGCGAGCCCGACCGAATCCTGCACCCCGTACCGGCACCAGGTGTCGCCGACGCAGGACTTCACGGTGCGCAGCGCCTTGCCGTACGCGTGACCGGACTCGAACCCGGCGTCGACCAGCCGGCGCCAGATCTGCGGCAGCTGGTCGACCCGTGCGCCGAACAGGTCGATCCGCTGCCCCCCGGTGATCTTGGTGTAGAGCCGGAAGTCCCGGGCCACCTCGCCGATGGCGATCAGCTTCTCCGGCGTGATCTCCCCGCCGGGTATCCGGGGCACCACCGAGTAACTGCCGTCGCGTTGCAGGTTGGCCAGGAAATGGTCGTTGGTGTCCTGGAGGGACGCCGCCTCGCCGTCGAGCACATGGCCGGCGCCGAGGGAGGCGAGGATCGAGGCCACCACCGGCTTGCAGATGTCGCAGCCCCGCCCCCGCCCGTGCTCGGCGACCAGCCGGGAGAACGTGCGGATGCCCCGGACCCGGATCAGGTCGAACAGCTCCTGCCGGCTCACGTCGAAGTGCTCGCAGAGCGCGGTGGACTGCCGGACCCCGGCGGCGTCCAGCAACTGCTTGAGCATCGGCACGCAGGAGCCGCAGCTCGTGCCGGCCCGGGTGCACGCCTTCAACGCCGGCACGTCGGTCGCCCCGCCGGCGATCGCCGCGTCCAGGTCGGCCCGGGTCACCGCGTTGCAGGAACAGACCTGGGCGGCGGCCGGCAGCGCGCCCGCGCCGGCGCCCGCCCCGTCGGCCGGCGCGAGCAGCGCCAGCGGGGGAGCGGGCAGCGGCCCGCCGACGCTGGCCCGCAGCGTCGGGTAGGCGCTCGCGTCCCCGACCAGCACGCCACCCAGCAGCGTCCGCGCGTCGTCGGAGAGGACCAGCTTCGCGTACGACCGGGTGACCGGATCGGTGAACGTCACGTCGAGACAGCCGGGGGTGACGCCGTGCGCGTCACCGAACGAGGCCACGTCCACGCCGAGCAGCTTGAGCTTGGTCGCGGTGTCCGCGCCGGGGAACGTGGCCGCCCCGCCGAGCAGCCGGTCGGCGACCACCTCGGCGGTCGCGTACCCGGGCGCGACCAGGCCGTGGCAGGTGCCGTCCACCGCCGCGCACTCGCCGACCGCCCAGATCCGCTCGTCGGAGGTCCGGCAGGCGGCGTCCACCAGCACCCCGCCGCGCGGACCCAGGGGCAGCCCGGCCGCCCGGGCCAGTTCGTCCCGGGGCCGGATGCCGGCGGCCACCACCACCAGCTCCGCGTCCACCGAGCGGCCGTCGGCGAGGTCGAGCGCGGCCACCGTGCCGTCCGGGCCGGGCCGCAGCGCCGTGGTGGCCACCCCGAGGTACGCGGTGACGCCCAGCTCCTCCACGTACCGGCGGAGCATCGCGCCGCCGGCCTCGTCCACCTGCACCGGCATCAGCCGGGGCGCGAACTCGACCACGCNCCCCCGATCACCGCGCCGGTGCGCCGGCCCCGGGCGTGCTCCCGCATCGCCGTCAGGTCGTCCAGGGTCCGGTAGACGAACACCCCCGGCAGCTCGACGCCGTCGACCGGCGGCACGAACGGGTACGACCCGGTGGCCAGCACCAGCGCGTCGTACGGATGCTCACCGGCCGCCGTGGTCACCACCCGCCGGGTGCGGTCGATGCCGGTGGCCGGCTCGCCCAGCCGCAGCTCCACCCCGTCGTCGGGGGTGTGCAGGTTCAGCTCGTCCGCGTCGACGCCGTCGAAGAAGGCGGAGAGCCGCACCCGGTCGTACGCCGGTCGCCGCTCCTCGGCGAGCACCGTGACCCGCCATCGCCCCTCCCGGTCCCGGGCCCGCAGCGCCTCGACGAAGCGCTGCCCGACCATCCCGTTGCCGACGACCACCAACCTGCCGCTGGATTCGCTCATCGCGTCACCTCCACCGCCTCGCGGTTCCTGCCCGCGCTCGTCTGCCGGCCGTCCGGACCGGGTGCCCCGTCGCTGGCTACGACGCGGCTCCGGCTGCCGGCGTCGTCGGTCCCGCCACCCGGGCCGCGGGTTGCGCGGCCGTCCGCGTCGCGGCTGCCGGCGTCGCCGCCGGGCGGGTCCGCCTCGGTGAGCCAGGCGGCGATGCCGGCCACCGCGTCCCGGCAGCCGCCGCAGCCGGTGGCGGCCCGCGTCGCCGCGGAGAGCGCCGCGACGGTCCGGGCCCCCGCCCGCCAGCACGCCACCAGCGCGCCCTTGCTCACGTCGTTGCACCGGCACACGACCGTGGCGTCCGGCATCAGCGCCGGGGAGACGGCCGGCTCCGCCGNNNCCGGCCGAGCAGCAGCGAACGGCGGTCCGCCGGCACCGGCGCGCCCCGGTCGAAGAGCTGCACCACGGTGCCGACCGCCGGGTTGTCGCCGAGCAGGATCGCGCCGGTCAGCCGCTCGTCGTGGATCCGCAGCCGGGCGTACGTGCCCCGGGCCGGGTCGGCGAAGGTCAGCTCCTCGACCGGCCCGGTGCCGGCGGCGTCCGGGCCGTGGCCGGCCGGTGCGCCGGTCATGTCGCCCATCGCGGCCAGGTCGATGCCGGCCGCCTTGAGCCGGGTCACCACCGGCCGGGGCCGGTACCGGGCCAGCGGGTCGGCCCCGGTCAGCACGTCGGCCACCACCCGGGCCTGCGCCCAGGCCGGCGCGACCAGCCCGGTCAGCGTCCCGTCGTGCTGGGCGCAGTCACCCACCGCCGAGATCCGCACGTCGCTGGTGCGCATCCGGTCGTCCACCACCACCCCCCGGTCGACGGTGAGCCCGGCCGCCCTGGCCAGCGCGGTGTCGGGGCGTACGCCGCAGCAGAGGACGAGCAGGTCGGCGGCGAGCGGGTCGTCGTCGCGCAGGTGGAGTCGGACGCCGTCGGCGTCGGCGGTCACCCCGGTCGCCCGGACGCCGAGCCGGACCCGGACGCCCAGCCCGGTCAGGGTGCCGGCGAGGACCGCCCCGGCGACCGGGTCGAGCTGGCGGTCCATCAGGTGACCGACCGGGTGGACCACGGTCACGTCGAG
>NZ_NAPR01000006.1:306150-340202 GCF_002140155.1 Micromonospora sp. NBS 11-29 | reverse complement strand
CCAGCGCACGCCGCGCGCCCTCGGCGGCGACGAGGATCCGCCGGCAGTCGGCCAGGGTGCGGAACGGGACCACCCGGTCGGGCAGCGGGTCGAGCCCCGGCAGCGACGGCACCACGGCCCGGCTGCCGGTGGCGAGCACCAGATGGTCGTAGCCGTGCCGGCCGCCGTCGGCGGTGCGTACCTCCCGGGCGGCCCGGTCGACGGCGGTGACCGGCGCACCGGTCCGCACGTCCACGCCCGGGCCGACGGCCTCGACCAGCTCCACGTCCCGCTCGTCGATCTTCCCGGCGAGCAGCGTGGAGAGCATGATCCGGTTGTACGCCCGGTGCGGTTCCGCCCCGAGCACGGTGATCCGCCGGTCGCCGCCGCGTGCGTGCAGCTCGGCGGCGAGCCGGGCCCCGGCCATGCCGTAGCCGACGACGACGATCCGCCCGGTCATGCCCGCTCCACCCGGACCGCGCAGATCTTGAACTCGGGCATCCCGGAGACCGGGTCGACCGCGTCGTTGGTGACCGAGTTGGCCCGCGCCGCGCCGGGCCAGTGGAACGGGGCGAAGACGGTGTCCGGCCGGATCGTCGGGCTGAGCCGGGCCGGCGCGCACAGCTCACCCCGGCGGGAGACCACCCGGACCGGCGTCCCCTCGGCCACGCCCAGCCGGGCGGCCAGATCGGGATGCAGCTCGACGAAGCCGCCGGGGGCGGCCCGGCGCAGCGCGGCCACCCGTCTGGTCTGCGTGCCGGACTGGTACTGCGCCAGCACCCGGCCCGTGGTGAAGTGCAGCGGGTAGTCGGCGCAGACCGGCTCGGCGGCCGGGCGGTGGGTCACCGGGTGGAACCGGGCCCGGCCGTCCGGGGTGTGGAACCGGTCGGCGAAGAGGCGAGGGCGGTCCGGCCCGTGCTCGTCCGGGCAGGGCCAGAACACGCCGGTGTCGGCGTCGATCCGCTCCCAGGTGATCCCGGCGTAGTCGGCCGGACCGCCGGCCGAGGCCCGCCGCAGCTCCTCGAACACCTCCCGCGGGTCGGTGGGCAGCGGCGCGGCGTCGGGCAGGCGGGCAGCGAGCCCGGCGAGGATCTCCAGATCGGTACGGACGCCGGCGGGCGGCTCGCGCAGCGCGCGGCGGCGCAGCACCCGACCCTCCAGGTTGGTCATCGTGCCGTCCTCCTCGGCCCACTGGGTCACCGGCAGCACCACGTCGGCCAGCTCGGCGGTCTCCGAGCGGAGGAAGTCGGCGACCACGAGCAGGTCGAGGTCGCGCAGTCGGGACTCGATCCGGGCCGCCCTCGGCGCGGAGACGACGGGGTTGGAGCCGAACACCAGCAGCGCCTTCGGCCCGGACGGGGTGCCGAGCGAGTCGAGCAACCGGTAGGCCGGCACGCCCGCCCCGGGCAGCGCGGCCGGGTCGACGCCCCACACCCGGGCCACGTGTTCCCGGGCGGCCGGGTCGTCGATCCGGCGGTAGCCGGGGAGCTGGTCGGCCTTCTGGCCGTGTTCCCGGCCGCCCTGGCCGTTGCCCTGCCCGGTCAGGCAGCCGTAGCCGGCGCCGGGGCGGCCGGGCAGGCCGAGCGCGAGCGCCAGGTTGATGAAGGCGCTGACCGTGTCCACGCCCTTGGCGTGCTGCTCGGCGCCCCGGGCGGTGAGGATGATCGCCCGGTCCACGGTGGCCAGTGCGCGGGCGGTGGCCTCCAGGTCGGCCACCGGCACCCCGGAGAGCCGTTCCACCTCCGCCGGCCAGTAGCCGGCCACGGTCCGCCGGACCTCGTCGAAGCCGGTGGTTCGCGCCGCCACGTACGCCCGGTCGAGGTAGCCCTCGCGCAGCGCGATGTGCAGCAGCGCGTTCGCCACCGCCAGGTCGGTGCCGGGCAGCGGTTGCAGGTGCAGGTCGGCCTGGCGGGCGGTGGCGGTGGCCCGGGGGTCGACCACGATCAGCCGGCCGCCGCGCTCCCGCTGGTCGGTCAGGTGCCGCATCAGCGGCGGCATGGTCTCGGCCGGGTTCGCGCCGACCAGCAGCAGCGTGTCCGCCCGGCCGAGGTCGGCGAGCGGGAACGGGAGCCCGCGGTCGACGCCGAAGGCGCGGTTGCCGGCCGCGGCGGCCGACGACATGCACCATCGCCCGTTGTAGTCGATGTGCCGGGTGCGCAGCGACACCCGGGCGAACCGGCCCAGCGCGTACGCCTTCTCGTTGGTCAGTCCGCCACCGCCGAAGACCGCGACCGCGTCCGGCCCGTGCCGGTCCGCGAGCGTACGCAGCGCGGTGGCGACCCGGTCGAGCGCCTCGTCCCAGCCGGCCGGTCGCAACTCGCCGCCGGGCCGGTCGCGTAGCAGCGGAGTGGTGAGCCGGTCCGGATGGTCGAGCAGTTCGGCGGCGGTCCAGCCCTTCTGGCACAGCCCGCCCCGGTTGGTGGGGAAGTCCCGGGCGGCGACCTCGACGCCGTCGGTGGTCGCGTGCAGCACCATGCCGCACTGCAACGCGCAGTACGGGCAGTGCGTCGCCGCCTCCCGGGGGCGCACCCCCGATCGCGTCGCCATGCGTGCACCGTCTGTCATGTCGGAAAAGCGTGCCGCCGGGCGGTTTCCGGCCCGGGTCCCTTCTGTTTCGGTCCTGTCAAGAGCGCCTCACACCGCACGGGGGTGACGGGCGGGTCCGTCGGGTTTAGAATGTGGGAAAGTCGTCTCACATAACGGGAGGCCGCGATGAGCGTGACCGATGCGTTCGATGCCGTCGCCGGGCGTTACGACCAGGCCCGACGTCGGCTGGTGCCCTGCTTCGACGCGTTCTACGGCACGGCGGTCGAGGTGGCCGCGCCGCCGCTGCGGGCGGCACTCGCCGCCGGGCGTACCCCCGAGGTGCTGGACCTGGGCGCGGGCACCGGCCTGCTCTCCCTGCTGTTGGCCGCCGCGGTGCCCGGCATCCGGCTGACGCTCGTGGACGGCGCGCCCGGCATGCTCGCGGTGGCCGCCGGACACCTGACCGAACGGGCGGTGCCACACCGCACGGTGCACGCCGACCTGGCCGACCCGCTGCCCGCCGGCCGGTACGACGCGGTGGTCACCGCGCTGGCCGTCCACCACCTCGACGACGACGGCAAGCGTTCGCTCTACCGGCGTTCCGCGCAGGCGTTGGCCCCCGGGGGTGTCCTCGTCAACGCCGAGCAGGTGGCCGGCCCGACCCCGACGCTGGACCGGCGCTACGACGAGGTCTGGACGGCGCGGATCACCGAGTTGGGCTCCGACGCCGAGGAGATCGCCGGCGCGCGGGAGCGGATGCGGCACGACCGGCCCGCCACGGTCACCGACCAGTGCCGGTGGCTCGACGAGGCGGGCCTGGTCGACGTGGACTGCTTCTTCAAGGAGTGGCGGTTCGCCGTCTTCGGCGGCCGACGACCCCACTCGGACTGACCGACCTACTCGACCCGCGCCGATTCGCCGAAGTGGCGCCTTCCCGATGGGGTGATGCCGTCACTTCACCGAACTGGCGACCACCGCCGCTCACCCGTCCCACCCGTCGAGAGCACCGTTCCACGGGCCAGAATTTCCGATGGATGCGATTCGGGATGACTGGGGGTCATACCGGTGGGTAGTCTGCTCGGCATGACCGCCAAGGTGACGCTGTCGTTCTCCGACGAGACGATCGAGGAGGCGCGCCGGTTCGCCAAGCGGGAAGGGCTCTCCCTCTCCGCCTGGATGGACCAGGCCGCCCGGGAGAAGGCGCTCCGCGAGGTCTTCACCGCGCACGCCGCCGCGGTCGGCCGCGCTGGCCTGGATCTGGAATCCGCCGCCCTGGCCGACGCGCAGGAGGCCGGGATGGTCGACGACGCCCTGTTCGGTGGTGGGCGCCCGCGTGCTGCGTAGGGGCGAGGTCTGGCGCATCTCCGGCGCCCGGGAACGGTTCGGCCTGGTCGTCAGCTCCGACGTCTACAACTCCACCGCGGTGCCGATCGTGATCGTGGCCGAGGTGGTCGAGGAGTCGCTGCTGCGCGACTCGCCGCTCGCCGTGCGCATGGGCGCGTACGTGGTGATGCCGGACCGGCTCTCCAGCCCGATGAAGAAGTGGTTCAGCGAGTGCGTGGACGTGGCGGACACCGAGACCATGCAGCGGGTCGGCCGGGCGCTGCGGATCCTCCAGGAGCTGTGACCGTCTCACCGCCGCGTCGTGGCGGACGTGCGATCTCCGTATCCGGACCGACGCGCGCGGGGCACCCGGGGGAAACCACCCGTTCCTAGCGTCCCCCTCGTCACCGACGAGGAGGAGCCGCCGTGAGCACGCTCGCTACCACCACGACCCCGGCCCGGGCCGTCACCGGCCGGCCGGGCATCACCGAATGGCGTCCGGAGGACCCGGCGTTCTGGGCCGCCGGTGGCGCCCGGGTGGCCCGGCGCAACCTGTACGTCTCGATCTTCGCCGAGCACGTCGGCTTCTCCGTGTGGAGCCTCTGGTCGGTGGTGGTGCTCTTCCTCGGCCCCGAGTACGGCATCGACCCGGCCGGGAAGTTCCTGCTCACCGCTGTTCCGGCCGCGCTGGGCGCGGTGCTGCGACTGCCGTACACGCTGGCCGTGGCGCGGTTCGGCGGGCGGAACTGGACCATCGTGAGCGCGTTGCTGCTGCTGGTGCCGGCGGTGCCGATGGCGGTGCTGCTCGAACCCGGGGTGTCGTACGCCACGTTGATGGTGCTGGCCTGCCTCTCCGGCGTCGGCGGCGGCAACTTCGCCTCCTCGATGGCGAACATCAACCTGTTCTTCCCGGAGCGGCTCAAGGGCCGGGCGCTGGGGCTCAACGCGGGCGGCGGCAACCTGGGCGTGCCGGCGGTGCAGCTCGTCGGGCTGGCGGTGCTGGCCACCGTCGGGGCCGCGTACCCCCGGTTGGTGCCGGCGGTCTACCTCCCGCTGATCATCCTGGCCGCGCTGGCGGCGGCGCG
The DNA here is from genome assembly GCF_002140155.1 of Micromonospora sp. NBS 11-29. Lineage (GTDB taxonomy): Bacteria > Actinomycetota > Actinomycetes > Mycobacteriales > Micromonosporaceae > Micromonospora. The sequence continues at coordinate 335,289 of NZ_NAPR01000006.1, read as the reverse complement.
CTGGCTGGACAACGTGCCAGGGGCGCGCAACGAGCCGGGCGCGCTGCGCGCGGCGGCCCGCGACCCGCACACCTGGGTGATGTCGCTGCTCTACGTCGGCACGTTCGGCTCGTTCATCGGCTTCGGCTTCGCCTTCGGTCAGGTGCTCCAGCTCCAGTTCCACGACCGGTTCCCCACCCCGGTCGACGCCGCCTGGTTGACCTTCCTCGGGCCGCTGATCGGCTCGCTGGTCCGGCCGCTGGGCGGTCAGCTCGCCGACCGGCTCGGCGGGGCCCGGGTGACGTTCTGGAACTTCGTGGCGATGGCGGGCGGCGCGGCGCTGGTGCTGTACGCCGCCCGGGACCGCTCCTTCCCGCTCTACCTGGCCGGGTTCCTGGCCCTCTTCGTCTTCTCCGGGATCGGCAACGGATCGACGTACAAGATGATCCCGGCGATCTTCCGGGTCCGGGCCGCCGCGGAGGCGGAGCTGACCGGCGACCGGGAGGCGGCGCAGCGGCGGGCCCGACGCCGCTCCGGCGCGTTGATCGGCATCGCCGGTGCGGTCGGCGCGTCCGGCGGGGTGCTGGTGAACGTGGCGTTCCGGCAGTCGTTCCTGACCTCCGGCACCGCCGACGCGGCCTACCTGGCGTTCATCGGCTGGTACGCGCTCTGCTTCCTGGTGACCTGGGTGGTATACCTGCGGCCGGGGCCGCGTACGCTGGTCGGCGTGTGACCGGCGTCATGGTGACGCGTGGCGCGACCCCGTTTTGACCTGTCACCGGGCGGCCGGGTATCGTTGCCTGCTGTTGTACGACATTCTTAGGCGTGCCGCATCAGGTACGCTTGGTCGTTCGTGCGTGCTGGTCAGGCTGGGAAGTTCCGGCCACCTCGGCGCGCGACCCCAGACCGACGACGAGACAAGGTAGACCTGTGCGTACGTACAGCCCGAAGCCGGGTGAGATCGAGCGTCAGTGGCACGTCATCGACGCCTCTGACGTCGTGCTGGGCCGCCTGGCGACCCACGCCGCCACGCTGCTGCGTGGCAAGCACAAGCCGACTTTCGCGCCGCACGTCGACACGGGCGACTTCGTCGTCATCGTGAACGCGGGCAAGGTCGCGCTGACCGGCAACAAGCGCCAGACCAAGGTCGCTTACCGCCACTCCGGCTACCCGGGTGGGCTGAAGCGGGTCGGCTACGAGGAGCTGCTCACCAAGCGGCCCGAGCGGGCCATCGAGCTGGCCGTGAAGGGCATGCTCCCGCACAACAAGCTGGGCCGTCAGCTGATCAAGAAGCTGAAGGTCTACGCCGGTGCCGAGCACCCGCACGGCGCGCAGCAGCCGGCGCCGTTCGAGATCAAGCAGATCGCGCAGTGAGCGCGGGCGAAGGAAGCAGCATGACCGACATCACCGAGACCGAGGTCGCCCCCGAGGCCACCGAGGCGCCGGCGCCCGTCGCGCGCGCGCCCCGCGGTGACCGCCCGATCCAGACCGTGGGCCGGCGCAAGGAAGCCATCGTCCGGGTCCGGATCATCCCGGGCAGCGGCAAGATCACCTGCAACGGCCGCGACCTCGAGGCCTACTTCCCGAGCAAGGTGCACCAGCAGCTCATCAAGGACCCGCTGGTCACCGCCGAGAAGCCCGAGGCGTTCGACGTGATCGCCAACCTGCGTGGCGGCGGCACCACCGGCCAGGCCGGCGCGCTGCGGCTCGCCATCGCCCGGGCGCTGATCGTCAACGAGCCCGACGACCGTCCGGCCCTGAAGAAGGCCGGCTTCCTGACCCGTGACGCCCGGGTCAAGGAGAGCAAGAAGTACGGCCTCAAGAAGGCCCGTAAGGCTCCCCAGTACTCGAAGCGCTGACCAGCAGCGTCTTGTACTTCTGACGGACGGCCGGGTCCGCCTCCCTTCGCCGGGGGGCGGCCCGGCCGTTCCGCGTTCCTCTCCTCAACGGCAGTTCCACGGAGGTTGGCGTTATGGGCCGGTTGTTCGGCACGGACGGCGTACGCGGGCGGGCGAACGCGGATCTCACCCCGGAGTTGGCGCTCGCGGTCGCGGTGGCCGCGGCCCACACGCTGGCCGAGACCGACCGGAGCCATCCGCCGCTCGCGGTGGTGGGCCGGGACACCCGGGCCAGCGGCGAGATGCTGGAGGCGGCCGTGGTCGCCGGCCTGACCAGCGCGGGCGCCAACGTGGTGCGGGTCGGCGTGCTGCCCACCCCCGCGGTCGCGTTCCTCACCGCCGAGGCCAAGGCCGACCTCGGGGTCATGCTCTCGGCCTCGCACAACCCGATGCCGGACAACGGTATCAAGCTGTTCGCGGCCGGCGGCCACAAACTGCCCGACGAGATCGAGATGCGGATCGAGGCGGCCGTCGAGGCGAACGCCACCACCGCCTGGGAACGCCCGATCGGCGCCGGCGTCGGCCGGGTGCACGACCTGCTCGACGGTGCCGACCACTACGTCCAGCACCTGGTCGGCACCGTGTCGCACCCCCTCGACGGGATCAAGGTCGTGGTCGACTGCGCCAACGGCGCGGCCGCCGACGTGGCCCCGGTGGCCTACCGGGAGGCCGGCGCCGAGGTCGTCGCCATCCACGCCGAGCCGGACGGGCTCAACATCAACGACGAGTGCGGCTCCAACCACATCGACGCGCTGCGCGCCGCGGTGGTCGAGCACGGCGCACACCTCGGCATCGCCCACGACGGCGACGCCGACCGGTGCGTCGCGGTCACCGCCGACGGCGAGGAGGTCGACGGCGACCAGGTCATGGCGATCCTCGCGCTGGCCATGCGGGAGGCCGGCGAGCTGACCCAGGACACCCTGGTCGCCACCGTGATGAGCAACCTCGGCCTGCGGCTGGCCATGTCCGCGCACGGCATCCGGCTGGTCGAGACCAAGGTCGGTGACCGGTACGTGCTGGAGGAGCTGCGCGCCTCCGGCCTGGCGCTGGGCGGCGAGCAGAGCGGACACATCGTGCTGCCCGCGTACGCCACCACCGGCGACGGCGTGCTCACCGGCCTGCACCTGATGGCGCGGATGGCCGCCACCGGCACCTCCCTGGCCGAGCTGGCCGCCGTGGTCACCAAGCTGCCCCAGGTGCTGATCAACGTGCCGGTCGGCGACCGTACCGTCGGCGCCGCCGCGCCGGCCGTCCGGGCCGAGGTCGAGCGGGCCGAGGCCGAGCTGGGCGAGACCGGCCGGGTGCTGCTGCGCCCGTCGGGCACCGAGCCGCTGGTGCGGGTCATGGTCGAGGCGGCCACCGAGGCCACCGCGCGGGAGGTCGCCGAGCGGATCGCCGAGCAGGTCCGCACCGCCAGCCCGGCCGCCTGACCCGGCGGCCGGCGTGACCGCGCCGGTCAGCCGTCGGGCCGCAGCTTCCGCAGGCGGTCCACCGCCTCGGTGAGCACCTCCGGCCGCTTGCAGAACGCGAACCGGACCAGCCGCCGGCCCGCCGCGACGTCGTCGTAGAAGACCTGCGTCGGCACCGCCACCACACCGCAGCGCTCCGGCAGGGACCGGCAGAACTCCACCCCGTCCCGGCCGCCGAGCGGGGTGACGTCAGCGGTCACGAAGTACGTCCCCTCGGGCGCGAGCACCCCGAACCCGGCGTCGGTCAGCCCGGCCACCAACTGGTCCCGCCGGCGTTGCAGGTCGTCCCGGAAGCCGGTGAAGTATGCGTCCGGCAGACCGAGCGCCACCGCCACGGCCGGTTGCAGCGGGCCGGCGTTGACGAACGTGAGGAACTGCTTCACCCGCAGCACCGCGGCGACCAGCGGTGCCGGCCCGCTCACCCAGCCGACCTTCCAACCGGTGCAGGAGAACGTCTTGCCAGCCGAGGAGATGCGCAGGGTCCGTTCCCGCATGCCCGGCAGCGTGGCCAGCGGCAGGTGCGGCCCGGCGGCGTCGGTGAACACGAGATGCTCGTAGACCTCGTCGGTGACCGCGTACGTCCCGTGTTCCCGGCACAGCTCGGCGACCAGGGTCAGCTCGTCGGCGGTGAAGACCTTCCCGGTCGGGTTGTGCGGCGAGTTCAGCAGCACCAGCCGGGTCCGCGGCCCGAACGCCGCCCGCAGCTCGGCCGGGTCGAAGGCGTACCGGCCGTCCGCGTCGGGGCGCAGCGTCACCGGGCGGCGCACCGCGCCGGCCAACGCGATCGAGGCGGCGTACGAGTCGTAGTACGGCTCGAAGCAGACCACCTCGTCACCCGGCTCGCAGAGCGCGAGGATGCTGGCGGCGATCGCCTCGGTGGCGCCGGCGGTCACCACGATCTCGCCGCCCGGGTCGTACTCAAGCCCACAGAACCGGCGCTGGTGGGCCGCGACGGCCGCGCGCAGCGCCGGGATGCCCGGACCCGGCGGATACTGGTTGTGGCCGGTGTGCAGCGCCTCGGCGGCGGCGGCGAGCATCTCCGGCGGGCCGTCGGTGTCGGGGAAACCCTGCCCGAGGTTGACCGCGCCGGTGCGCACCGCCAGCGCCGACATCTCGGCGAAGACGGTGGTGCCGAACGGCCGCATCCGGGCCACCAGGGGATCGGTCGTCGTCACGATGGTCAGCCTACGGCCCGTCGCCGCGCTCTCACCAGCCGAAGCAGGTGACACCCCACTTCCCCGGGTGCCGGCCCCGTCAACGCTGAGCCGGCAGGAGTCATGGTCGGGTCGCTTGCCCCGGTCCGCGCCAGATCTTGGTACGGAACGGCCCTCAGGAGGGCCGTTCCGTACCAAGATCTCTGAGACGAGGTGGATCGCTCAAGGACGGTGTTCGTAAACCCTGGTTCCGAGCACGCGTTGTGAGTGAAACTCCGCTAAGCTGCGGACCATGTGTGGAATCGTGGGTTACGCCGGCGCGCGCCCGGCGCTCGGCATCGTGCTCGACGGGCTTCGGCGGCTGGAATACCGCGGCTACGACTCGGCCGGCGTCGCCGTCGTCTGCGATGACGAGCTGCTGATCGAGAAGAAGGCCGGCAAGCTGGCCAACCTGGAGAAGGTCCTGTCCGAGCGGGCCGCCGACAACCCCGAGGACTGCGCCGCCAGCCCGATCGGCATCGGCGACGGCACGACCGGCATCGGCCACACCCGGTGGGCCACGCACGGCGGGCCGACCGACCGCAACGCCCACCCGCACCTCGCCCCGGACGGCCGGGTCGCGGTCATCCACAACGGCATCATCGAGAACTTCGCGAAGCTGCGCGCCGAGCTGGAGAGCGAGGGCGTCGAGTTCACCAGCGACACCGACACCGAGTGCGCCGCGCACCTGATCGCCCGCGCGCTGGCCGACCTGCGCTCCGCCGGTGAGGCCGACAGCCCGCAGCTGCTCGCCTCGGCCATGCGGGTGGTCTGCGAGCGTCTCCAGGGGGCGTTCACGCTGCTCGCCGTGGACGCGGCCATCCCTGGCGCGGTGGTCGGCGCCCGGCGCAACTCGCCGCTGGTCGTGGGCCGGGGCGACGGCGAGAACTACCTGGCCAGCGACGTGGCCGCGTTCATCGAGCACACCCGGGACGCGGTCGAGCTGGGCCAGGACCAGATCGTCCTGATCACCCCGGACAGCATCGAGATCACCGACTTCACCGGCCAACCGGCGAGCGGCAAGGACTTCCACATCGACTGGGACTCGTCGGCCGCCGAGAAGGGTGGCTACGACTGGTTCATGCTCAAGGAGATCGAGGAGCAGCCGCAGGCCATCGCGGACACGCTGCTCGGCCGGCTCACCGAGAGCGGTGAGATCGCGCTCGACGAGGTCCGCCTCAGCGAGCAGGACCTGCGCGACGTCGACAAGATCTTCATCGTCGCCTGCGGCACCGCCTACCACTCCGGCATGGTCGCCAAGTACGCCATCGAGCACTGGACCCGGATCCCCTGCGAGGTGGAGCTGGCCAGCGAGTTCCGCTACCGCGACCCGGTGCTCGACCGGTCCACCCTGATCGTGGTGATCTCGCAGTCCGGCGAGACCATGGACACGCTGATGGCGCTGCGCCACGCCAAGGAGCAGAAGGCCCGGGTGCTGGCCATCTGCAACACCAACGGCTCCACCATCCCGCGCGAGTCCGACGCGGTGCTCTACACCCACGGCGGCCCGGAGATCGCGGTCGCCTCCACCAAGGCGTTCCTCACCCAGCTCGTCGCCTGCTACCTGATCGGCCTGCACCTGGCCCAGGTGCGCGGCATCAAGTTCGCCGACGAGGTGGGCGCGGTGGTGGCCCAGCTCCAGGAGATGCCCGGCAAGCTGCGCGAGCTGCTCGACCGCATCGAGCCGATCCGCGAGCTGGCCCGGGAGCTGAAGTCCGAGCCGACGGTGCTGTTCATCGGCCGGCACGTGGGCTACCCGGTGGCGCTGGAGGGCGCGCTCAAGCTCAAGGAACTGGCGTACATGCACGCCGAGGGCTTCGCCGCCGGTGAGCTGAAGCACGGCCCGATCGCGCTGATCGACAAGGGCACGCCGGTGATCTGCATCGTGCCGTCCCCGGTCGGCCGGGGCATGTTGCACGACAAGGTCGTCTCCAACATCCAGGAGGTGCGCGCCCGGGGCGCCCGCACCGTCGTGATCGCCGAGGAGGGCGACCAGGCGGTGGTCCGCTACGCCGACGATCTGATCTACGTGCCGCGCACGCCGACGCTGCTCGCCCCGCTGGTGACCACCGTGCCGCTCCAGGTGCTCGCCGCCGAGATCGCCGCCGCTCGGGGGCACGACGTCGACCAACCGCGAAACCTGGCGAAGTCGGTGACGGTCGAGTAGCCGAACCGGTCCGCGGCCCCTCCGCCCCCACGACGGAGGGGCCGCGGCCTTTCCGGTCGGCCCGCTCACCGGCCCAGCACGATCCGGGCCATCCCGTCCAGGGCCGGGTTGTCGGCATCCCAGTAACCGGTGTGGCCGTGCCGCGCGCTCGGGAAGCGTCGGCCGCCGAAGCCCGGTGCGCTCGGGTCGGCCCCGAACCAGAGCCGGTCGTCGTGCGGGTCGAGCGCGGCCAGCGCCGGGCCGATCGGCGTACCGGCCAGCACGACCCGGCGGGCCAGCTCGTCCGGCGGGCGGGTCAACCGGATTACGTCGTCGGGCGCGGTCGCCGCCCAGACCTGGCCGGCGGGCATCCGCAGCTCGGCGGCACGGTCGACGCCGACCCCGGGCGAGCCGACGAAGACCAGCGCGTCGGCGCCGAGCCCGTGGTCGCGGGCGGTGGCGCCGACCACCAGCGAGCCGTAGCTGTGCCCGAGCACGGTCTGCCGGGCCGGCGGCCCGTCGTGCGTGGCCCGCAGCCCCTCCTGGAACCGGTGCAGGGCCGGACCGGCGTCCTCGGCCTGACGGGCACCGGCCGCCTCGGTGAGGAAGTCCGGCGCGTCGTAGTCCAACCAGAGCACCGCCGCCGTTTCGTCGCCCGGCGCGATCGTGGCGCACCGCCCCAGCACCCGGGCGGCCCGGCCCAGCTCGGCCGGTGCGTCGGCGAGATCCGCGGTCATGCCCGGGACGTAGGTCAGCACCGCGCCGGCGCGGTCCGGATTGCCGAGTGCCACCACCGCCCGCCCGTCACCGGCCGGATCGAGCCCCAACAGGTACGCCCGGGGCGCGTGCGGCGCGGCCAACCGCTCGCCCAACTCGTCCAGCCCGCGCAGCGCCGCCTCGGCGCCGGCCAGCCCGGCACGCCGGGCCGCCTCGAACGCGCCGGCCGGCAAGGGGCGCAGCAGCGCGAGGCGGCGGGCGAGCAACTCCTGCCGGCGGTCGGCGAGCAGCAGCCGGTTGGCCTGGTCGCGGGCGGTCACCGGCACGCCGTCGAGGCGGCCCACCCGGCCCGGCTCGCGCCCGATGAGCCAACGCCGCTCGGCCGGGCTCAGGCCGGCCCACCAGCGGCTCACCTCGGCCGGCCCGGCGCCGGGGCCCGGCCGCCAGGCGGGCGGAACGCTGACCCAGCCGGTCAGCGCCGCGGCGGCGACCTCCGCCAGTCGGGCGGCCGCCTCCCGATCCGCGTCGCCGGCCAGCGCCAGCGCGTCGCGGATCCCGGCCCGCGCCCCGACCACCGCCGGCCCGGCCCGGTCGGGGGGCATGAACGGGCCCGGCCGGACCGCGCCGGTGCGATCCACCGACAGCCCTCCGGTCTCGGCCTGGGCCACCTCGGTGGCGAGCCGGGCCTTCGCCGCGGCCAGCCGGGCGGCGAACTCGGCGAGCACCTGGTCGACCTCGACCAGGGCGGGCAGCACGTCGGTCAGCTCGGTGCGCAGCTCGCCGACGCGCCGTCCGCCGGCCGTGGCGGCGGCACCGGACCAGCCGGCCCGGAGGGCACCGGCCCGCCCGGCCAGCTCGTCGGCCCGCCCGCGCACCGGGTCGACGAGCCCTCGCCAGGCCGCACCGGTGGCGAGCCAGGCACCCGGATCGGCCCGCCAGAGCTGCGCGTAGCCGACCAGATCGGAGGCCGGTGGACGGGAAGCGACGCGTGCGTTGTCCCGGGTCATCGGACGACGCCGGTGAGGCGTCGGGCGGCCCGGTCGTCCACCGCCTCGTAGCCGTCCGCGCCGGTGCGCAGCGCCTCGGCGGTGGCCGCCACCCGGGACGCGAGCGCCCCCGACCAACGTCGGACCGCCGCCTCCAGCTCGACCAGCGCCGTTGCGGCCTGCCATCCGTCCGGCGGCGGCGGCCCCGGCAGCGGCGTCCCGCCCGGCCCGGGTGCCAGCCGGTGGGCGTCGTCGGTCAACTCCCGGGCCACCGCGCGCAGCAGCTCCGGATCGACGATGAACGGCTCCTCGGCCACGACGACCTCCCCACCCCGTCCGACCCCACCGGCCGGATCCGGACACCGGGACGCTAGGCGGGCGGAGCCCCGTCGGACCGCCCCTGTGGACAACGCTGGCGGTTTTCCACAGGCCCGGTCTCGTGGCCGGTCCCGGGACCGGACCGCCGGTAGGGTGAGGGCCGTGATCGGGGCCGAACCGGCCGGCGGGACACGAAACGGGGCGGTGACATGACACCGGTGTGGCGAGTCGCGGACGTGCGCGCGGCGGAGGCGGGCCTGATGGCCACCCTCCCGGCCGGGGCGCTGATGCAACGCGCCGCGGCCGGTCTGGCCCGCCGCTGTGCGCTGCTGCTCGGTGACCGGGGCGGGGTCTACGGCGCCCGGGTGCTGCTGCTGGTCGGCTCCGGCGACAACGGTGGTGACGCCCTCTACGCGGGCGTCCGCCTGGCCCACCGGGGCGCGGCGGTGGACGCCCTGCTCCTCACGCCCGGTCGGGTGCACGCCGACGGCCTGGCCGCGCTGCGTGCCGCCGGCGGGCGGGTGGTCGACCGGCCGTCCGCAATGGTTGACCTGGTGCTCGACGGCATCGTGGGCATCGGCGGCACCGGCGGGCTGCGGGAGACCGCGGAGCAGCTCGCCGCGAGTCTGGCCGAGCGCTGCGGTCGGGACGGCACGCCGGCCACGGTGGTCGCGGTGGACGTGCCGAGCGGCGTCGCGGTGGACACCGGGCACGTTCCGCTGACCGACGCCGGGCGGGCGAACGCGGTCCGCGCCGACGTGACCGTGGCGTTCGGCGCGCTCAAGCCGGCTCTGGTGGTCGGCCCGGCCGCCGCGCTCGCCGGGCAGGTGGAGCTGGTCGACATCGGGCTGACGCCGTGGCTGCGCGGCACGCCCGCGCTGCGGGTGACCGAGTGGTCGGACCTGGTCGACTGGTGGCCCACGCTCGGTGCGTCCGCGGAGAAATACTCCCGTGGGGTGGTCGGGGTGGCGACCGGGTCGGCCACCTATCCGGGTGCGGCGGTGCTGTCGGTGGGCGGCGCGTTGGCCGGTCCCACCGGCCTGGTCCGCTACGCGGGCGGCGCCCGGGCCGAGGTGGTGCACCAGCATCCCTCGGTGATCGCCACCGGCCGGGTCGCCGACGCCGGGCGGGTGCAGGCCTGGGTCTGCGGCTCGGGGCTCGGCACCGGCGAGGAGTCCGCCGCCGAGCTGCGCGCGGTGCTGGCCGCGCCGGTGCCGGTGGTGCTGGACGCCGACGCGCTCACCCTGCTGGTCGACGGCAAACTGGCCGACCGGCTGCGCGGGCGGGACGCCCCGATCGTGGTGACCCCGCACGACCGTGAGTACGCCCGGCTCTCCGGCGAGATGCCCGGCGAGGACCGGGTCAACGCGGCGCTGCGGCTGGCCGCCTGGATGAACGCGGTGGTGCTGCTCAAGGGCGATCGGACGATCGTCGGCACGCCCGACGGACGGGCCTACGTCAACCCGACCGGCACTCCGGCGCTGGCCACCGGCGGCACCGGCGACGTGCTGGCCGGGCTGCTCGGTTCGCTGCTCGCCGCCGGGTTCGCTCCCGAGCGGGCGGCTGCCGCGGCGGCGTACCTGCACGGGCTGGCCGGTCGGGAGGCGGCGCGCGGCGGTCCGGTGACCGCGCCCGACGTGGCCACCGCGCTGCGGCCGGTGCTGGCCCGCCTGGGTTGACCCCCGCGGCCCCTGGTTCGTGACGCCGGCCGTGCGGCTCACGGCCACGATGATCACCGGCGGAAGTAGGCTGAGGGTATGTGGCAGTCGGAGGTACGCGTCGACCTGGACGCGATCCGGGAGAACGTGGCCCGGCTCAAGGCGGGCACCAGCGCCGAGCTGATGGCGGTGGTGAAGGCCGACGGGTACGGGCACGGCATGCTGCCGGCGGCCCGCGCGGCACTCGACGCCGGGGCGGACCAGCTCGGCGTCTGCACCCTCGACGAGGCGCTCCGGCTGCGGCAGGAGGGGATCACCGCGCCGGTGCTGGCCTGGCTGCTCGATCCCGGCCTGCCGCTGCACGACGGGATCGCGGTCGGGGTCGACCTCGGCTGCGCCGGCCTGACCCAGCTCGACGAGATGATCGAGGCGAGTCGGCGGGCGGGTCGTCCGGCCCGGCTGCACCTGAAGATCGACACCGGGCTGTCCCGCGGTGGCGCCACCGTCGCCGACTGGCCGGCGCTGCTGGAGGCCGCCGCGAAGGCGCAGGCCGACGGCCTGGTCGAGGTGGTCGGCGTGTGGAGCCATTTCGTGTACGCGGACTCGCCCGGCCACCCCACCACGGACCGTCAGCTCGCCGTCTTTCACGAGGGGCTGGAGATGGTGGCCCGCGCCGGCCTGCGGCCCCGCTACCGACACCTGGCCAACTCGGCGGCCACGCTGACCCGGCCGGACACGCACTTCGATCTCGTCCGCCCCGGCATCGCCATCTACGGCCTGTCGCCGATCGCGGGCGAACGCTTCGGCCTACGTCCGGCGATGACCGCCCGCGCCCGGGTGATGCTCACCAAGCGCGTCCCGGCCGGCACCGGCGTCTCCTACGGCCACACCTACCTCACCCAGAACGCGAGCAATCTGGCGGTGGTGCCGCTCGGCTACGCCGACGGGGTGCCCCGGCACGCCTCGAACACCGGCCCGGTGCTGCTCGCCGGCGAGCGGCGCACCATCTCGGGGCGGGTCTGCATGGACCAGTTCGTGGTCGACTGCGGCGACGACGAGGTGGCCGCCGGTGACGTGGCGACGCTGTTCGGCAGCGGAGCGGACGGCGAGCCCACCGCGGACGACTGGGCCGAGGCGGTCGGCACCATCAACTACGAGATCGTGACCCGGTTCGGGGGCGTCCGGGTGCCGCGCGTCTACGACGGCGAGCGGCCGTGAGTCTCCGGGTGCCCCGGCCACGCGGTGCCGCCGGCAAGGTCGCCGGGCTGGTCGGCGCCGCCGTCGGGGTGGCCGCCGCCGGGCTCGCGGCGGGCGTGGTCAGTGAGCGCGTGCTGGTCCGCCGGCTCAAGAAGGACCCCGCCGACCGGTACGCCCAGGAGGTCTTCGGCTCACCACGGTACGACGAGGCGCGCCGGCTGGAGATGCCGGACGGCACCGACATCCACGTGGAGGTGGTCGAGCCGACCCGGCCGGTGGCCGGCCACCCGACCGTCGTGCTGGTGCACGGCTTCTGCCTGGACATGGGCACGTTCCACTTCCAGCGCAAGCTGCTCGCCGAGCGGGGCGACTACCGGGTGGTCGCGTACGACCAGCCGGGGCACGGCCGGTCCGGGAGGCTGGAGACCGGCGAGTACGACCTGGCCGCGCTGGGGCGCACGCTGCGCCGGGTGCTCGACGAGGTGGCTCCGGAGGGGCCGCTGGTGCTGGTCGGACACTCGATGGGCGGCATGACGATCATGGCGTTGGCCGAGCTGTATCCGGAGCTGTTTGGCGACCGGGTGATCGGCACCGTGCTGATGGCGACCTCCGGCGGTCTGGTGGCCGAGGCCAAGCTGGTTGCCCCCGCGTTGCTCGGCCGGGTCGGCGCGCCGGTGCTCTACATGATGAGCAACGCCACCCGGTACGGCGGCACGGTGATCGACAAGGCCCGTAAGTCGACCTCCAACGTGGCCTGGCTGCTCACCCGCAGGTACGGCTTCGGCACCCCGAGGCCCAGCCCGGCCCTGGTGTCGTACGTCGAGATGATGAACTCGCGCACCTCGGCCGACACGGTCACCCGTTACCTGCGGACGCTTGCCACCCACTCGCGCTTCCCGGCGCTTGCCGCGCTGGCCGGCACCCCGGTGCTGGTGATCGTGGGGGACAAGGACATGATCACACCGGTGACCCACTCCGAGGAGATTGTCCGGCGGCTGCCGCACGCCGAGTTCGTGAAGATCCACGACAGCGGGCACGTGGTGATGCTGGAACACGCCGACGAGGTCAACGCGGCGCTGGAGAGCTTCCTGGAGGCGGTCTCCCGGTGACCGTCACGGTGGAGCTGCGGACCGTCGACGACACCCACGGGTTCGGTCGGCGGCTGGCCGGGGTGCTGCGCGCCGGTGACCTGTTGCTGCTCAGTGGGCCGCTGGGTGCCGGCAAGACCGCGTTGACCCAGGGCGTCGGCGCGGGTCTCGGCGTACGCGGCGACATCACCTCACCCACCTTCGTCATCGCCCGGGTGCATCCGCCGGACCCGGCCCGGGGTGGTCGGGTGACGTTGGTGCACGCCGACGCGTACCGCCTCGGTGAGTCGGCCGACCCGCGTGCCGAGATCGACGACCTCGACCTGGACGCCTCGGTGGACGAGGCGGTCACCGTGGTGGAGTGGGGCGAGGGGATGGTCGAGCAGTTGGTCGAGGCGCACCTGCGGGTCCGCATCGACCGGCGCGACGACGACACCCGGGTGGTCACGTTGGAGCCGGCCGGGGGTGACTGGGCGGCCCGGCTGGCGACCCTCGGCTGAACGCTGTCGTACCCGCTGCCTAGAGTCCCGGGGACGACTGCGAAAGGTTGCCGATGCCCGACGACGCCCCCGCCCTCGACCTGATGGCGCTTTTGCCCGAGCCGTGGCGGGAGGTCCTCGCCCCGCACCTCGACCCGGCCCGCACCGCGGCGCTGGCCGAGTTCGTCGCCCGGGAGTACGCGACCGCCACGGTCTTTCCTCCGGTGGAGGATCTGTTCTCCGCCTACCGGCTGTGCGGGCCGGCGCAGACACGGGTGCTCATCCTCGGGCAGGATCCCTACCACAAGGCGGGTCAGGCGCACGGGCTGAGCTTCAGCGTGCGCGAGGGCGTGCCGGTGCCGCCGTCGCTGCGGAACGTCTTCAAGGAGCTGGGCGAGGACCTGGGCGTGCCCAAGCCGCGCAGCGGCAACCTCGACGGCTGGGCGGCGCAGGGCGTGCTGCTGCTCAACTCGGTGCTCACGGTCCGTCAGGCCACCCCCGGCTCGCACGCCAACCGGGGCTGGGAGGAGTTCACCGACGCCACCATCCGGGCGCTCGACGCGCTCGATCAGCGGGTGGTCTTCCTGCTCTGGGGCGGCTACGCGCGCAAGAAGGCGGCGCTGGTGACCAACCCGCGGCACGTGGTGCTGGAGGCCGGGCACCCGAGCCCGATGAACCCGCGCGGCTTCCTCGGCAGCCGTCCGTTCAGCGCGGCCAACAAGGCACTCGCCGACGCCGGCCTGCCCACCGTCGACTGGGAACGCTCAGCCGGCTGACCCGCCCGGCGTTGCGTCGGTGTCGGCAGCCAGGCGCTGCCGGTACCGGCGCAACCNGGTGCGCCGAGCCGGACCTGGATCGGCTCGGGCAGCTCGTCGACCATCCGGGCCCGCAGTTCGCCGTGGCGGGTCAACCAGCGGTGCTCGCCCGGCTCCTCGGGCTCCGGGTGCACCCCGCCCCACTGCTCCCAGCGGGCGTTCCACCGCTGCGCGTGGGCGCGGGTCAGGAACGCGGTGAACGCGGGGGCGTCCCGCCAGCGCACCGCGATCTCGACCGCGTCGACCGGTATCGGCGCACCCTGCAACACCGCCGCCGTGGCGCCGGCCAGCACGTACGGCAGTTCGCCCAGCGCTTTGACCAGACGGTCCAGTCCCAGACCGTCGATCCGCTCGGCCGGGGTCGCGCCGGCCGCCTCGTCGAGCGCCGCGTCCAGGTGGCTGTCCAGTGGTTCCGCCTCGACCCGGAACTGCCGTTCCAGCGCGGTGAGCAGGCGTTCGGCGGTCGTCAGGCTCGGCAGCCGGTCGCCGCGCTCGATCCGGGCGACGGCGGCCTGGCTGAGCCCGGCCCGGTCGGCAAGCGTCTGCTGGGTGAGCCCCGCGCGCTCGCGTTCGTGGCGCAGGATGTGGGCGACCTGCCGGACAAGGCGACTCTCCGTCATCCCCACAGGATGACAACCCGTCGGCGAGCGGTATACCCCAGGGTCATATTTATGACTCACTGGTATATCGCTCGCACCTCGTCCCTTCGGTCGGGGCGTTACCGACAGTGACGGTGCGACGAGAGGACTCGCGGCGGAATCGCCCTGAGGCGGCATCCCCGTTGCGGCAGGGCGGGAACCCACGGCATCGGGGCACGGCGGAGCGGCAAGGGCGGGGCGGTGCGACCAGGCCATGGCGGTGCGGCAGGGCACCACGGTGCGGCAGGGCGGTGGGGTGGCGGCAGGGCGGTGCGGTGCGGCAGGGCCGGGCACGGCAGGGCGGGACGGTGTGGCAGAACGGCGCGCGGTGCGGCGGCGGGGGTGCGACAGGGAACTGCGGTGGCAGGCGTCGCGGGGAAAGCGGAAGGGCTCGGCGAGAGGGCACGGCCAGGGGCGGGCCGCGAGCCGACTAGGCTGGCAAACCGTGCTCGTACTCGTGGTGGACTCCTCGACGCCCGCGGTGACCGCGGCGGTGGCCGAGGTCTCGGCGGACGGCGTCGCGCTCCGGGCGTCCCGGTGCACGGTCGACGCCCGGGCGCACGGCGAGCTGCTCGCGCCGCAGGTCGACGCCGTGCTGGCGGACGTCGGCGCGCGTCCCGCCGACCTGGCCGCGATCGTCGCCGGGCTCGGCCCGGGGCCGTTCACCGGGCTGCGGGTGGGGCTCGTCACCGCCGCCACCATGGGGCAGGTGCTCGGCGTCCCCACGTACGGTGTCTGCTCGCTGGATGGGCTCGGCGACCCGGCGGCCGCCGGCGAGCCGGTGCTGGTCGCGAGCGACGCGCGGCGGCGGGAGGTCTACTGGGCCGTCTACGACGGTGCCGGCCAGCGCGTCGCCGGGCCGGACGTGGCCGCCCCCACGGTCGCCGCGCAGCGGGCCCGCGACCTGGCGGTCACCGTCGCGGTCGGTGACGGCGCGCACCGGTACGCGGACGTGCTCGGGCTGCCGGTGCGGGCCGAGCCGCGGTATCCGGAGCCCCTGGCGCTGGCCCGTCTCGCCGCGGAGCGGATCCGGGCGGGCGCACCGGGCGAGTCGCTCACGCCGCTCTACCTGCGTCGCCCGGACGCCGTCGCGGCCACCGGTCACAAGCCGGTCCTGCGATGAGGCTGAGCCGATTCCGCTGGTGGCACGTCGACGAGGTGCTACCAATCGAGGCGGACCTGTTCGGCGCGGAGCAGTGGTCGCCGGGGATGTTCTGGAACGAACTCGCCAACGGGCACTTCTACCTGGTGGCCACGGACGACGACGGCAGCGTGGCCGGCTACGCCGGCCTGGCGGTGGCCCCGCCGGACGAGGCGTGGGTGCAGAACATCGCGGTCCGCCGGGACGCCCAGCGCCGTGGGATCGGCCGGTTGCTGCTGGAGGCGTTGCTCGCCGAGGCGGCCCGGCGCGGGGTGCGCAGCACGCTGCTGGAGGTCGCCGCGGACAACGGCCCGGCGCAGCGGCTCTACGCGACGTACGGCTTCGAGCCGATCGGCGTGCGGCGCGGCTACTACCAACCGAGCAACACCGACGCGCTGGTCATGCAGCGCAACGAGGACTGACGCGCATGGCTGACGAACCCCTGATCCTCGGCATCGAAACCTCCTGCGACGAGACCGGCGTGGGCATCGTGCGCGGGCACACGCTGCTCGCCGACGCGCTGGCCTCCAGTGTCGAGGAGCACGCCCGGTTCGGTGGCGTGGTGCCCGAGGTTGCCAGTCGCGCCCACCTGGAGGCGATCGTGCCGACCATGGACCGGGCGCTGCGCGAGGCCGGCGTCACCATCGCCGACATCGACGCCATCGCGGTGACCTCCGGGCCGGGCCTGGCCGGGGCGCTGCTCGTCGGCGTCGCCGCGGCCAAGGGGTACGCGGTGGCCGCCGACAAGCCGGTGTACGGGGTGAACCACCTCGCCGCGCACGTGGCGGTGGACACGTTGGAGCACGGTCCGCTGCCCGAGCCGGCGATCGCGCTGCTGGTCTCCGGTGGACACTCCTCCCTGCTCCGGGTCGACGACCTGGCCCGGGGCGTCGTCCCGCTCGGCGCGACCATCGACGACGCGGCCGGTGAGGCGTTCGACAAGGTGGCCCGGCTGCTCGGGCTGCCCTTCCCCGGTGGGCCGTACATCGACCGTGAGGCCCGGGCCGGCGACCCGGCGTCGATCGCCTTCCCGCGCGGGCTGACCGCCGCGAAGGACCTGGCCGCGCACCGGTACGACTTCTCCTTCTCGGGCCTGAAGACGGCGGTGGCCCGTTGGGTGGAGGCGCGGCAGCGGGCCGGCGAGCCGGTGCCGGTGGCCGACGTGGCGGCGTCCTTCCAGGAGGCGGTCTGCGACGTGCTGGTCGGCAAGGCGCTGGACGCGTGCCGCAGCAGCGGCATCGACACGCTGGTGATCGGCGGTGGGGTGGCCGCCAACTCCCGGCTGCGGGCGATGGCCGAGCAGCGGGCCGACAGGTACGGCATCCGGGTGCGTACGCCCCGGCCGAAGCTCTGCACGGACAACGGCGCGATGGTGGCCGCGCTCGGCTCGCACCTGGTCGCCGCGGGCGTCGCCCCGAGCCGGCTGGACCTGCCGGCCGACTCCGCGATGCCGCTGACCGTGGTCAGCGTCTGACCGCAGGAGGGGACCCGACATGATCGTCCGAATGTGGGAGGCGAAGGCCGAGGCGTACGGCTTCGCGGAGCTGATCACCTGGGTGTGCGAGACCGCGCTGCCCGAGTTCGAGCACGACCCGATGCACGTGGCCAGCGAGGTGTTCTCCTCCACCGACCACCGCCTGGTGGTGATCTCCAAGTGGCGGAGCAACCCGCGCGCGTTGCCGGACCCACCGACGAGCCTGGTCGCCCGCCCACCGCACAGTTGGGACTTCACCCAGGTCGACCGCTGAGGTGCAAGGAAGGGCCCCCGCTTAACGCCTCCGGTATAGGCGGGGCCCCTTCTTAACAACCGCTCACGCGCGGCGCATCAGCCGCCAGGTCGTGTACCCGCCGGTGGCCAGCGCGATCAGGAAGACCGCCCAGACGATCCCGGTGCCCACCTGGAGCCCGCCGCCGGTGCCCACGTTCGCCTTGGCGGCCGCGACCAGCGAGTCGCTCTGCGCCGGCGGGAGCGCGGGCGGCGGCAGTTGCTGCCAGCGGACCAGTCCGGTGCTCTCCAGCATGGTCATGTGGTCGTTGACGAACTTGTTGGCGTCCTCGGCGAGCTTGCGCACGATCGGGTCCTTGGTGCTGGCCCGGACCGCGCCGATCACCGGGAAGATGTTGCCGTGGGCGACCCGGAGCCGGGTGACGAAGATCTGGTCGAACTGGGCGCCGGTGGCGTTCTGCATCTCGGTCAGCCACCCCTTCTGCTGGGCCGTCGGGTCCGTCGGCAGGACCGCGCCCAACTTGTTGGCCGCCTCGACCACGAGCTGGTCCAGCACGCCGTGCTGGCGGGCGATCTCCGCGCCGACCTCCCGGACCCGGGCGGACTGGCCCTTCTCGGCGGCCATCGTCCCGGCCGGCATCTCCCAGAGCCCGGCCAGCCGCACGCCGTTGAGCAGCGTCATGTCGGCGGCGTTCATCTGCACGCCGGGGTTGGGCGCGGCCTGGGCCGCCCCGGGAAGGACGCCGATCCCCGCGCCGAGCACGACGAGCGGCAGGATCACCCGGTGCGCCAGCCGGCGACGTACGGAATTCAGCGATGCCATGGTTGCGGTGCCTCCTCGGTCCGGACCGGTACGCGGGGTCGCGGACGGCCGCGCCCGCGGGCCGCCCGTCCGCACCTTGGTACGGACCGTCGGGCCGATCAGTTCAGCGGGTCGGCCAGGAGGCGTTCGAAGGCCAGCTCCGCCGCGCCGATCAGCGCCGCGTCGTCACCGAGTTCCGGGGTACGCAGCCGCACGTGCTCCAGGCAGGCGGGCAGCCCGTTGGAGTTGAGCCGGCTGCGCACCTGGGCGGCGGCGGCCAGGTAGAGGTCGCGCATGGTGCCGCCGAAGATGACCATCTCCGGGTTGAAGATGTTGACCAGGTTGGCCACGCCGAAGCCGAGCCAGTCGCCGGCCTGCCGGACCGCGCTCTGCGCGCGGGCGTCGCCCCGGTCGGCGGCGTCGAAGAGGGTCAGCAGGGCGTCCCGGCCGCGCGCCTCGGCCCGACCGGCGGCGCGCAGCAGCCCGTACTCGCCGATCTCGGTCTCCCAGCAGCCGCGCCGGCCGCAGTCGCAGCGCATGCCGTCACGCACCACGACCATGTGGCCGACCTCGCCGCCGTAGCCGCCGTGCCCGGTCAGCCGCCGGCCGCCGGCGATGATGCCGGCGCCGACGCCCACGTCGCCGTACAGGTAGAGGACGTTGTCGCAGCCCGTGGCCGCGCCCCGGGCGTGCTCGGCGAAGGCGGCCACGTCGGCCACGTTGCCCACCGTGATGGGTACGTCGATGCCCAGCTCGGTGGCGAGCGCCGCGCCGATCGGCTCGTCCACCCATCCGGTGGTGGGACTGAGTCGCACCAGCCCGTCGTCGCGGCGCACCATGCCGCAGACCGCCACGCCGGCACCGACGCACACCGAGTCCGTCGGCACCGCCTGGTGCATCTCCTTGACCGCGCCGGCCAGCAGCGGGGCGGCCTCCCCGGCGACGAGGGTGCGCGGTCNCGGACGACCAGTGACGGTCGTCCGGCCCGGCCGGTCTCCTTGGGCGTACCCTCGCTGACCAGCCCGGCGCCGGCCAGGTCGGCGGTGAGCGCGCCGATGGTGCTGCGGTTGAGCCCGAGGGCGGTGGTCAGCTCCGCCCGGGTGGTGGCCCCGTGCACGTGCACGTAGCGGAGCAATGCGCCCAGGTTCTGCCGGCGGATCTCGTCCTGGCTCGGTCCCGTGCGCATTGCCACAGCCATGTTCGTCCGTACCCGGGGTCAGCGCGTGCCGGTGGCGGCGGCGCGTCGTCTCGACAACGCGTCGATGGTCGCCGCGGCGAGCAGCACCACGCCGGTGACCACGAACTTGACGCCCGAGCTGTATCCCATCAGCCCCATGCCGTTGTCGATCACCGCGACCACCGCGCCACCGAGCACGGCGTCGACGACGCGGCCCTTGCCGCCGAAGAGGCTGGTGCCACCGATCACGGCCGCCCCGACGGCGTAGAGCAGCACGTTGCTGCCGCCGGTGTTGGGGTCGACCGAGTTGGCCCGGCTGGCCGCCACGATGCCACCGATGGCGGCCATGCCGGAGGCGATGACGAAGACGGAGATGCGGATCCGGTCCACGCTGATGCCGGCCCGGCGGGCCGCCTCGGCGTTGCCGCCGACCGCGTAGATGTGCCGGCCGTAGCTGGTGCGCTGGAGCACGAAGGTCCAGACGACCAGCAGCAGCGCGATGATCGGCACCACGATCGGCACGCCCTTGAGCGAGGTGACCAGCACGTTGCGGCTGCGCTCCAGGTTGAGCACGTAGACCGCCACGCCGAGGATCACGGCGAGGCCGCCGACCCGGGCGGCGACCACCGCGATCGGGTCGGTGAGCAGGCCCCGGGCGGCGCGGTTGCGGTGCCGCAGGAGCTGCACGGCCGCGTACCCGGCGACGGCCAGCGCGGCCAGCGCCCAGCCGAGCGCGGGCGAGAGGTTGCGGTTGGCGATCGCCACCAGCACGTCGTCGCGGACCGCGATGTTGGCGCCCTCGTCCATGAGCGTCAGCACGACGCCCTGGAAGGCGAGGAAGCCGGCGAGCGTGACCACGAAGGACGGGATGCCGNGGCGAGCACGGCCACGTACCAGGGGTAGCCGAGCACGGTGACCACGTTGGCCAGGATCGCCGCGCAGACGCCGCTGGCGAAGCCGGCGGAGAGGTCGATCTCGCCGAGCAGCAGGACGAAGACCAGGCCCATCGCGATCAGCGTGACCGCCGCGCCCTGGGTGAACAGGTTGGCGAGGTTGCCGGCGGTGAAGAACGACGGGCGGGCGATCGAGAAGCCCACGGCGAGCGCGATCAGCATGATCACCGCGGGCAGGGCGCCGATGTCGCCGCCGCGTACCCGACGCCAGTAGTTGCTCACGTGGCTGCCCAGCGTCGGTGCCGGGGCGACGCTGGCCGGGCCTTCCTTCTTCACGACGGTGGCGGTCATCGGACGGCTCCTGGAGTGGTGTCGGCGGGCTTGGCGCCGCTGCCGTTGCTACCCGGTTCGCCGGCGAGGCCGAGGTCGCCGGAGCGGCCGGCGGTGATCAGCTCGACCACCTGCGAGTGGGTGATGTCGGTGGTCTTCACCTGGGCGACCATCTGACCGAGGTAGAGGGCGGCGATCCGGTCGGAGACGGCGAAGACATCGTTCATGTTGTGCGAGATGAGCACCACGGCCAGGCCCTTGTCGGCCAGGCGGCGGACCAGTTCCAGCACCTGGGCGGTCTGCGCGACGCCGAGTGCGGCGGTCGGCTCGTCCAGGATGACCAGCTTGCTGTTCCAGAGCACCGCCTTGGCGATGGCGACGGTCTGCCGCTGGCCGCCGGAGAGGCTGGACACGTGCTGACGCAGCGACTTCACGGTGCGGACGCTCAGGCCGGCCAGGGTCTCGGCGGCCATCTGCTCCATGGTCGGCTCGTCGAGCACGAGGCCGCTGCGCTTCTCCCGGCCGAGGAACATGTTCTGCACGATGTCGAGGTTGTCGCAGAGCGCCAGGTCCTGGTAGACGACCTCGATCCCGAGCGCGGCGGCGTCCCGGGGGCTGTTGATGCTGACCGGCCGGCCGTCGAAGACGAACTCGCCGGAGTCGGTGGGGTAGATGCCGCTGATGCACTTGACCAGGGTCGACTTGCCGGCGCCGTTGTCACCGACGAGCGCGGTCACCTCGCCGGGGTACGCGGTGAACGCGACGTCGCGCAGCACCTGGACGGGACCGAAGCTCTTGTCGATCCCGCGTAGCTCCAGCAGGGGGGTTGCGGACACGGGGGTCTCCTTTGGGCGGAGGGAGGTCTCGGATCCCGTCCGGCGTGGGCGCCGCCCGGCACGGGGAGACTCCCGTGCCGGGCGACGCCGCCTGAGGCGGGTGGGTCAGCTCACGCCGTTGTCGGTGCAGAGCTTGGCGAAGGCGCCGGAGCAGAGCTCGTCCTTGGTGACGTAGCCGTCGGCCACGACGTCCTTGACGTTCTCCTTGTAGATCGCCTTCGGCTCCAGCAGCACGGCCGGCACGTCCCGGTTGCCCTCCGGGTCCTTGACCGTCTGACCGGTGTCCTTCCGCTCACCCTTGGCGAGCGCGATGGCCAGCTCGGAGGCGGCGTCCGCCTCCTTCTTGACCGCCTTGTAGACGGTCATGCACTGGTCACCGGCGAGGATGTTCTGCAGGCCCTCCTTGGTGGCGTCCTGACCGGTCACCGGGACCTTGCCGTTGAGCTTGTTCTTCTTCAGCACCGAGATGGCCGCGTTGCCGAGACCGTCGTTGGCGGCGAGCACGCCGTCGATCTTGCCGCTGGCCTTGGTGAGCTGCTGCTCGAAGATCGTGGCGGCCTGCGCGTTGTCCCAGGCCGGCACCGAGTCGTCGGCGACCTTGGTGTACTCCTTCGAGTCGAACTTCGGCTTGAGTACCGAGTCGTACCCGTTCTTGAACAGGGTCGCGTTGTTGTCGGTCGGCGAGCCGTTCAGGTAGGAGATCGCCGGGTTCTTCGCGCCCTTGTCGGTCAGGCACTTGCTCAGGCCCTCGCCTTGGAGCTTGCCGACGGCCTCGTTGTCGAAGCTGACGTAGTACTGGGCGGAGCCGCCCAGGGTCAGCCGGTCGTAGTCGATGGTGGCCACACCCTGCGACTTGGCCTTGTCGAGCACGGCCTTGCCGGTGCCGGAGTCCAGGTTGACGATCATCAGCACGTTGACGCCGTTGGTGATCATCTGGTCGGCGATGGTCTGGAACGCGGTCTTGTCGTTCTGCGCGTTCTGGATGTCGGACTCGACCCCGGCGGCGTCGAACGCCTCCTTGAGGAACTTGCGGTCCGCGCCCTCCCAGCGGGCGGAGGACTTGCTGTCCGGCAGGATCACGCCGATCTTCGGCTTCTTGTCGTTCGAACCGCCGGCCTTGTCGTCGGACGAACCGCCGTTGTCACCGCAGGCGGCCATGCTGCCGGTCGCGAGGAGACCGACGGCCGCGAAGGTGAGGAAGCCCTTGCGCATGTGCAGGGTCCTTTCGGGGGGTGGGGGAGTTGCAATCGGTGTTTTGTTGTGTCCGGCAACGTATTCCGCGCTTCCCGTGCTCCGCAAGAGTGCCGAGGTCAGAAGTTTGTTGGCGGCGGTAACAATTCAGCAACGCGGTTGTCACCCGCCCGACACCGGGGCGGAAACGCCCCCACCGGGCCCCGTCGCGGGGGCGGCTCAGCCCGCCGCGATCGGAGCGGTCGTCGCCCCGGTCAGCGCCACCAGGTCGGCCGGCGCGAGTTGCAGTTGCAGGCCCCGGCGGCCCGCCGAGACGTACACGGTCGGATGAGCCAGCGCGGTCGCGTCCACCACGGTCGGCAGCCGCTTGCGTTGACCGAGCGGACTGATCCCGCCCCGCACGTACCCGGTCGCCCGCTCGGCCACCGCCCGGTCGGCCAAGGCGGCCCGCTTGCCACCGACCGCAGCGGCCAGGGCCTTCAGGTCCAACTCGCCGGTGACCGGCACCACCGCCACGGTCAGCGCGCCGTCGACCTCGGTCACCAGCGACTTGAACACCTGCGCCGGCGGCACCCCGAGGGCGGCGGCGACCAGCGCGCCGTAGTTCGGCGCGTCCGGTGAGACGTCGTACGGGTGGGTGCGGTGCGCGATCTTCCGCCTGGTCAGCAGCGCGGTCGCCGGAGTGCCCTGTCCCGCCATGACCGACAAGCTAACCCGGCCGCCGGGACGCGGCGAGTCGAAACGGCGCGTCGGCCGGCGGGGCGGGGTTCAGGTGCGGACCGGGTGGCAGACGAGCACGGTGGGGGCGCCGGCCACCCGGGTCAGCACCAGACTGGCCGCCCCGTCGCCGGTCAGCCGTAGGTCGCGCCGCAGCTTCTCCGGCTCCACCGCGGACCCGCGCTTGAGGATCTCCACCCGGCCGACCCGGCGCTCCCGCAGCAGGGCGCGCAGCCGCTTCAGCGAGAACGGCAGCACGTCGGTGATCTCCAGGCAGCGGGCGAACGGCGAGGGGCGGGCCGCGTCGGCGTACAGGTAGGCGATCGACGGGTCGCCGAGCGTGGCGTCGAGGTCGGCGGCCAGTTCGGCGACCAGGTGCGCGCGCACCACCGCCGGGTCCGGGTCGTAGAGGAACCGCCGTACCGCGCCCACGTCCGCGTCGGCCGTGCCGGTGCCGGTGAGGTGATAAGCGGGGGCCCCGCCTATACCGGAGGCGTTAACAGGGGGCCCTTCCTTGCTCCGCAGGAGGGTGGCGCGGCGGGGGACGTCGGCGAGCGGGCCGCACCAGAGGGCGGCCTCGACCAGGTCGCCGTCGACGCTCACCCACTCCGCCTCGGCGCCCGCCGGGATCAGCGCGTGGTCCAGCCCGGGCGCCACCTTCACCACGGTGCGCGGCACCCGCGCCGCCAGCCCGGTGACGAAGTCCCACGGCGGCGAGTAGGCGTTCGGGTCGAAGATGCGCCGCCCGGTGCCGGCCCGTCGCCGCGCCGGATCGCAGAACACCGCGTCGACCCGGGTCACGTCGAACGCCGTGGCGTCACCGCAGGTGACCGTCAGCAGCTCGGCCAGCCCGGCCGCCTCGGCGTTCGCGACGGCCATCGTCGCGGTCAGCGGGTCGGCCTCCACTCCGTACACCCGGATGCCGGCGCGGGCCGCGGCCAGCGCGTCGGCGCCCAGCCCACAGCCCAGGTCGGCCAGCGTCGTCACGCCCGCCGCGCGCAGCCGCGCGGCCCGCCGGTCGGCGACCACCCGGCGGGTGGCCTGTTCGAGCCCGGGCCGGGTGAGGAACATGCCGGCGGCGACCGCGCCGAACTTGCCCGCCGCCCGTCGGCGCAGCTCCGCCTGGGTCAACGCCGCCGCCGCGAGCCCGCCGGGGATGCCGGCCGAGCGCAGCGCGGCCGCCGCCGCCAGCGGGTCGCCGCCGGCCACCCGCTCGGCCGCGGCGAGCGCGGCCGACCCCTCGGGGGTACGCAGCGCGGCGAGCTGGTCGAGATCCACCCGCCCATTCTCCCGACCCGTTCCCGGGGCGACACGGTGGGCGACGCGTTGGCACTCTCCTTGACGGAGTGCTAGCCGAGGAATAACCTGCGATTAGCACTCTCACCCTGAGGGTGCCAACGCCCGGGCCCTGGTGCCCGGGGGTTGAGCGCCAGGCGGACCGGCACCCGCGACGACGGCCCCGCCCGGTGGCATGTGGCAGATTGACGCTGGTCGGCACGCCGGCCGGCAACGACACCAAGTACCCGGGAGGGTATGCCCGTGACTACCGCGACCAAGGTTGCGATCAAGCCGCTCGAGGACCGCATCGTGGTCCAGGCGAACGAGGCCGAGACCACCACCGCCTCGGGCATCGTGATCCCCGACACCGCCAAGGAGAAGCCGCAGGAGGGCACCGTCCTCGCTGTCGGCCCGGGCCGGATCGACGACAAGGGCAACCGCGTGCCGATCGACGTCTCCGTCGGCGACACCGTCCTCTACTCGAAGTACGGCGGCACCGAGGTCAAGTACGCCGGCGAGGAGTACCTGGTGCTCTCCGCCCGCGACGTCCTCGCGGTCATCGAGAAGTAAGCAACCGATCCGTGTCGTTGCCCCGGTCCGGCTCGCCGGGCCGGGGCAACGGCGCTTCGAAGGGATACTGATGGCGAAGATCCTGAGCTTCTCGGACGACGCCCGGCACCTGCTGGAGCACGGTGTCAACGCCCTCGCGGACGCGGTCAAGGTCACCCTCGGCCCACGCGGGCGCAACGTCGTCCTGGACAAGAAGTTCGGTGTGCCCACGATCACCAACGACGGCGTGACCATCGCCAAGGAGATCGAGCTCACCAACCCGTACGAGAACCTCGGCGCGCAACTGGTCAAGGAGGTGGCGACCAAGACCAACGACGTCGCCGGCGACGGGACCACCACCGCGACCGTGCTGGCCCAGGCGATGGTCCGCGAGGGCCTGCGCAACGTGGCCGCCGGCACCAACCCGACCGGCCTGAAGCGGGGCATCGACGCGGCGGCCACCAAGGTCTCCGAGGCGCTGCTCGGCAAGGCCGTCGAGGTCGCCGACAAGGAGTCGATCGCGCACGTCGCGACCGTCTCCGCGCAGGACGCCACCATCGGCGAGCTGATCGCCGAGGCGATGGAGAAGGTCGGCCGCGACGGCGTCATCACCGTCGAGGAGGGCTCCGCGCTCACCACCGAGCTGGAGGTGACCGAGGGTCTCCAGTTCGACAAGGGCTTCATCTCGCCGAACTTCGTCACCGACGTGGAGGGGCAGGAGGCGGTCCTGGAGGACCCGTACATCCTGATCACCACGCAGAAGATCTCGGCCATCGAGGAGCTGCTGCCGCTGCTGGAGAAGGTCCTCCAGAACAACAAGCCGCTGCTCATCATCGCCGAGGACGTCGAGGGTCAGGCCCTGTCCACGCTGGTGGTCAACGCCATCCGCAAGACCGTCAAGGTCTGCGCGGTGAAGGCCCCCGGCTTCGGCGACCGCCGTAAGGCGATGCTCCAGGACATGGCGATCCTGACCGGCGCCGAGCTGGTCGCCCCGGAGCTGGGCTACAAGCTCGACCAGGTCGGCCTGGAGGTGCTGGGCACCGCCCGTCGCGTCGTGGTCGACAAGGAGAACACCACCGTCGTCGACGGTGGCGGCCAGGCCACCGAGGTCGCCGACCGGGTCGCGCAGATCCGCAAGGAGATCGAGGCCTCGGACTCCGAGTGGGACCGGGAGAAGCTGGCCGAGCGGCTGGCGAAGCTCTCTGGCGGCATCGCGGTGATCAAGGTCGGCGCGGCCACCGAGGTCGAGATGAAGGAGCGCAAGCACCGCATCGAGGACGCCATCGCCGCGACCAAGGCCGCGGTCGAGGAGGGTACGGTCCCGGGTGGCGGCGCTGCCCTGGCCCAGATCCTGCCGGTGCTCGACGACGACCTGGGCTTCACCGGTGACGAGAAGGTCGGCGTCTCGATCGTGCGCAAGGCACTGGTCGAGCCGCTGCGCTGGATCGCCCAGAACGCCGGCCACGACGGCTACGTGGTGGTGCAGAAGGTCGTCGGCCAGGAGTGGGGCACCGGCCTCGACGCGGCCGTCGGCGAGTACGTCGACCTGGCCAAGTCCGGCATCATCGACCCGGTGAAGGTGACCCGCAACGCGGTCACCAACGCCGCCTCGATCGCCGGCCTGCTGCTCACCACCGAGAGCCTCGTGGTGGAGAAGCCGGCCGAGCCGGCGCCGGCCGCCGCCGGCGGGCACGGCCACGGTCACGGCCACCAGCACGGCCCGGGCTTCTGACCCGAGGAGTACGACCGACGTCAGGGCACACCGCCGATCCGGCGGTGTGCCCTGACGCGTATCCGCTTACGGAACGGTGACGAGATTGGCAGCCGGCCCGGCGGGTCGACCAGACTGGGCCGCGTGAGCACGATCTCCCGCCGTCGGGCGGCACTGGTCGGTGTCGTCGCCGCCGTGGTGGCACTCGGCAGCGCCGAGCCGGTGGCCGTCCTGACCGGTCCCCGGTCCGCCCCGCTGATCGCGGTCGGCGGACTCGTCGTCGACCTGGTGCCCGAGCCGCTCAAGCAGTTCGCCATCGACGTCTTCGGCACGTACGACAAGATGGCGCTGCTGGTCGGCACGGCGCTGCTGCTGGCGGGCTTCGCGGCGCTGCTCGGCCTGGCGGCGGCCCGGCGACCGGCGGTCGGCCTGGCCGGCATCGCCGCGTTCGCCGCGCTCGGGGTCGCCGCCGCGCTGACCCGGGCCGGCGCGGACGCGTTCGACGCGCTGCCCTCCCTGGTCGGCGCCGGTCTGGGCGTGCTCACGCTCTGGTCCTTCGTGGCCGGCCCGTTGCGGCCCGATGCCGCCCGGCCGGGTCTCAACCGGCCCGACCTGGCCGATGGTGCTGGGTCGGACCGGGCCGGGACGCTGCGGACCCCGCCCACGCCGTCCCCGGCGGTCGCCGCGCTCGCGGGCGAAGAGGAGGTTCCGGGCGGCTGGGAGCCGGTCCAGCGCGACGACCCCGAGTCGCGGCGTCGCTTCCTGCGCGGCGTCGGCCTGCTGACCGGTGCGGCGGCGGTGGCCGGGCTCGGCGGGCACTGGCTGGCCGGGCGGCGCGGCGTCTCGGCGGCGCGGGAGGCGGTGACGCTGCCCGCTCCGGCGGCACCCGTACCGCCGGTGCCGGCCGGCGCCGACCTGTCCCTGCCCCGGCTCGCCCCCTACGTCACCCCGAACCGGGAGTTCTACCGGATCGACACCGCGCTGGTGGTGCCGCAGGTGGATCCGGTCACCTGGCGGTTGCGCATCCACGGCCGGGTGCGCAACCCGATCGAGCTGAGCTTCGACGAGCTGCTCGCCCGACCGATGGTCGAGCGCTACGTGACCCTGGCGTGCGTCTCCAACGAGGTGGGTGGCGACCTGATCGGCAACGCCCGCTGGCTCGGTGTGCCGATCAAGGCGCTGCTGGACGAGGCCGGACCGGAGGAGGGCGCGGACCAGGTGGTCGGCCGCGCGGTGGACGGCTGGACCTGCGGCGCCCCCACGGCGGTGCTGCGCGACGGACGGGACGCGTTGCTCGCGGTCGGGATGAACGGCGAGCCGTTGCCGGTGGAGCACGGCTTCCCGGTGCGGATGGTGGTGCCCGGCCTCTACGGCTACGTCTCGGCGTGCAAGTGGCTGACCGAACTGGAGCTGACCAGCTTCGCCGACTTCGACGCGTACTGGGTGCCGCGCGGCTGGTCCGCCCAGGGCCCGGTGAAGACCCAGTCCCGGATCGACACGCCCCGCGCCCGTAGCCGGCCGGCCGCCGGCCCGGTGACGGTCGCCGGGGTGGCGTGGGCGCAGCACCGCGGCATCCGCCGCGTCGAGGTACGCGTCGACGACGGCCCCTGGCGGGAGGCGACGCCGGCCGAGGCGGTGTCGTCGGACACCTGGGTCCAGTGGTCCTGGCGCTGGGAGGCCACCCCGGGCGAGCACACCCTTCAGGTACGCGCCACCGACGCGACCGGCGAGACCCAACCGGAGCAGCGCAGCCCGCTGGCCCCGGACGGCGCGACCGGCTGGCACACCGTCCGGGTCACCGTCGCCTGACCGCCTCGCCGGCTGCGCGGCCCGCTGCCCGATGGCGGCGCCGGGAGGTCGACGGATCAGGTGTGGACCGAGCTATGACGATCATCGGGTCCATCAGCTGCGGTGGCCGGAGGATGCGGCTTCGCCGCCGCTCTTCGCTACGCGCTCGCGCCGCGTCGAGCTTGCGTCGCAGACCGGCTGGTGTACGCGGCGATGACCTCAAACTCACCTGCCTGGACAGGACGACGACGCCGCGCCCCGAAATCCGGGGCGCGGCGTCGAGAGTGATGCGGTGCGGTCAGGCGACCTTGCGCTGGTCCGGCACGGCGGTCTTGTGCGACCGGCCGAGGCGGGCCTCCAGTCGGGCGACGTCCACCCGGGCCTGCCGGCGGTCGGCCGCGTCCTCCCAGCCGAGGGCG
>NZ_NAPR01000006.1:301545-306128 GCF_002140155.1 Micromonospora sp. NBS 11-29 | reverse complement strand
CGCTGACCCCGCCCCAGACGCCGTACGGCTCGCGGACCGCGAGGGCGTGGGCGGCGCACTCGGCGCGCACTGGGCAGGCGCCGCAGACGGCCTTCGCGCCGGACTCGCGGCGCAGCCGGGACGAGCCGCGTTCGCCGTCCGGGTGGAAGAACTGGGCGCTGTCGCGGCCCCGGCAGGCGCCGAGCCGCTGCCAGTCCCAGAGGTCGACGATGGGTCCAGGCAGCCTACGTACGTTCGACATCAGCACCCCTCCTCCCGCGCGGCACCGCGGAGAATGTTCGTGGCCAGCTACCGGGCGGCGGTCCGCGCGGGATGCCGGTTCCGGATGGACCACTCGGTACCCGAGTCGTCCCCGCCTCACACATGTGTGATCGAAAACCTCGGACACTCGGCGGCATATGCCCCATCTGTCGGAAAAGTTCGAATGATTGCCCGGATCCCCCTCCCGATTCCGCCTCCGCGTGGTCTGCTCTGAGTCGGAGAGGAGACCACTGTGCGTAGCGTTCTCGTGTGCGTTCGGACACCCCTGGCGGCCCAGCATTTGACCTCCGCGGCGGCGCGGCTCGGGCTGGCCGGCGCCGTCCGGACGGCCGTCTCCGATCCCGAGGTGATGTTGCGGCTGGCCGAGCGGCCGGTCGACGTGGTGCTCGCCGACACCGCGCTGACCCGGCCGGACAGCGCCGGCTTCGTACGGCGGGTGCTCGCCCGTGCCCCCCAGGCGGCGGTGCTCCTGCTCGGTGCCGAGGAGTCGGAGTCGGCGGCGGCCACCATCAGCGCCGGGGCGCGCGGTCTGATCCAGAACGCCGACCACGACCTCACCAGCGCCGTGGCGAAGGCGCTGCTGCTGCTCTCCGCCCCGGGCCGGACCAACCGGCACCGGGTGGCCGACGCCGCCCGGGACGCCGCGGCGGTCGGCGGACCGGCACGGGCGGCGGGTCCGGGGCGTACCCCGGCCGGGCCGGGCTGGCCGACGGCGGCGACCGATCCCGGTGGGCTGCCCACGGTGGTGCCGGTGCAACGGGGCGAGGACGGCAACGACCCGGCGGTGGAGGAGGCGGAGGCGGCGCCGCAGCGCTCCGGACGGACGCGCAGTGCCACCGGTCTCACCGAGCGCGAGCTTCAGGTGCTGCTCGGCATGGCCGAGGGTAAGAGCAACGCGGAGATCGGGCGGGAGCTGTTCGTCTCCGAGGACACCGTCAAGACGCACGCTCGCCGGCTGTTCCGCAAGCTCGGCGCGCGCGACCGGGCGCACGCCGTGGCGGCCGGGTTCCGGGCCGGCCTGGTGGCCTGACCCGGGCCGACGTCACTCCGACGCGGTGTCGTCCGTGCCCTCGGTGAGCGTGTCGTGCACGCCGTCCGCGTAGCCGCGGGCGTAGTCCCAGCTCACGTAGTGGTCGGGATCGGGGTCGTAGGCCGGCTCGTGCACCCGGGGACGCCCCGAGTTGAGCAGGTGGCGCAGGTTGCCCCGGAGCAGGTCCCAGTCGAAGTAGTGCGGTTCGCGGCAGTCCTCGCACTCGATCACCAGGCCCCGGACCCCGATCGGCTGGAGCAGGGCCTGGTAGATCTCCAGGTCGGCGAGATCCTCCAGGACGTCCTGCCGCTCGACCTCGGTCAGCGGGTCGAGCGCGTCGTCCTCGCCGGGATCGTGCAGGCCGGCGGCCGGATCGGCGGGGTCGCCGTTGAACGGGTCGATGGGCTCCTCGTGCACCCCCTCACCGTAGACCCAGAGCCGCCGGAAAGCCCGCCCCCGGCCCTGCTGTGGCCCGGCCTACCTCGCCGACCGCCGCTGCCCGGGGCGGGCCGGGCCAGTGGGTACGATGAGGCGACGCGCCGTCACTCCGGTGCGCGCCGGTGCCCGCGCGCGCCGCCTCGCTGAAGCCCGTTCGACCAGCTCAGGGGAGCAATCGTGGAGAATTCGCCCAGCACCGACATCCCGGCCGGCCCCGACGGCGGTGAGCTGGGCGGCCATCTGCCCGAGCTGCCGGCCGGTTCGGCCCGGGTGGTGCCGCTCGGGCTGACCTTCGACGACGTGCTCCTCCAGCCGGGCGAGTCGGACGTGGTGCCGAGCCGGGTCAACACCCGCACCCGGCTCACCCGCAACATCGAGCTGACCGTGCCGCTGCTCTCCAGCGCGATGGACACCGTCACCGAGGCGCGGATGGCCATCGCCATGGCCCGCCAGGGCGGCATCGGCGTGCTGCACCGCAACCTCTCCGTCGAGGACCAGGCCCTCCAGGTCGACCTGGTCAAGCGCTCCGAGTCCGGCATGATCACCAACCCGGTGACGGCCAGCCCGGACGACACGCTCCGCGAGGTCGACGCGCTCTGCGGGCGCTACCGCATCTCCGGCGTGCCGGTGATCGACGCGCAGGGCCAACTGGTCGGCATCGTGACCAACCGCGACATGCGTTTCGTCTCCGACCCGGCCACGCCGGTGCGCGACATCATGACCCGCACCCCGCTGATCACCGCGCCGGTCGGGGTGAGCAAGGACGACGCGCTCGACCTGCTGCGCCGCCACAAGGTCGAGAAGCTGCCGATCGTCGACGGTGCCGGCAAGCTGCGCGGCCTCATCACGGTCAAGGACTTCACCAAGAGCGAGCAGTACCCGAACGCCACCAAGGACGAGGCCGGCCGGCTCCGGGTCGCCGCCGCGGTCGGCGTGGGCGAGGACGGCTACAAGCGGGCCCGTGCGCTCGTGGACGCCGGGGTGGACGTGGTCATCGTGGACACCGCGCACGGCCACCAGCGGGCCGTGCTGGAGATGGTCGCCCGCCTCAAGCGCGACGTGACCATCGACATCGTGGGCGGCAACATCGCCACGTACGCGGGCGCGAAGGCGCTGGTCGAGGCCGGCGCGGACGGCGTCAAGGTGGGCGTCGGCCCGGGCGCCATCTGCACCACCCGGATCGTCGCCGGGGTCGGTGTGCCCCAGGTGACCGCGATCATGGAGGCCGCCCGGGCCGCGAACCCGGCCGGCGTGCCGGTGATCGGCGACGGTGGCATCCAATACTCCGGCGACATCGCCAAGGCGCTGGTGGCCGGCGCCGACACGGTGATGCTCGGCAGCCTGCTGGCCGGCTGCGAGGAGAGCCCGGGCGAGCTGATCTTCATCAACGGCAAGCAGTACAAGGCGTACCGGGGGATGGGCTCGCTCGGCGCGATGCAGTCGCGCGGCCAGGGCAAGTCGTACTCTAAGGACCGCTACTTCCAGCAGGACGTGCTCGCCGAGGACAAGCTGGTCCCGGAGGGCGTCGAGGGTCAGGTGCCCTACCGGGGCCCGCTCGCCCAGGTCGCCCACCAGCTCACCGGCGGCCTGCGCGCCGCCATGGGATACGTCGGCGCCGAGAGCATCCCCGAGCTGCACCGGCGTGGCCAGCTCATCCGGATCACCGCGGCCGGGCTCAAGGAGAGCCACCCGCACGACATCCAGATGACCGTCGAGGCGCCCAACTACCACTCCCGCTGACCCACCACCCCCAACCACCTGGAGTTCCCATGCGTGACGTGGTCGAGATCGGGCTGGGCAAGACCGCGCAGCGCGGTTACCACCTGGACGACATCGCCATCGTGCCGAGCCGCCGCACCCGGGACGTCGACGACGTCTCCACCGCGTGGCAGCTCGACGCGTACCCGTTCGGCATCCCCTGTGTCGGGCACCCCTCGGACGCGACCATGAGCCCCGCCTCCGCGGTGCGCCTCGGCGAGCTGGGCGGCCTCGGCGTGCTCAACGTCGAGGGCCTCTGGACCCGCTACGAGAACCCGACCAAGATCCTGGAGGAGCTGGGCGGTCTCGACGAGGACGCGCGCGCCACCAAGCGGCTCCAGGAGGTCTACGCCGAGCCGATCCGCCCCGAACTGATCGCCGAGCGGGTGCGTGAGCTGCGGGCCGGTGGCGGCACGGTGGCCGTCCGGGTCTCGCCCCAGCACACCCTGGCGCTGGCCCCGGTGATCCTGGATGCCGGCGTGGACATCCTGGTCATCCAGGGCACGCTCGTCTCCGCCGAGCACGTCTCCACCACCGACGAGCCGCTGAACCTCAAGGAGTTCATCGCCGACCTCGACCTGCCGGTCATCGTCGGCGGCTGCACCGACTACAAGACCGCGCTGCACCTGATGCGCACCGGGGCGGCCGGCGTGATCGTGGGCATCGGCGGCGACGGCTGGTCGACCACCGAGTCGGTGCTCGGCATCCGGGTGCCGATGGCCACCGCGATCGCCGACGCCGCCGCGGCCCGCCGCGACTACCTGGACGAGACCGGCGGCCGGTACGTGCACCTGATCGCCGACGGCGACATGCAGACCTCCGGCGACATCGCCAAGGCGCTCGGCTGCGGCGCGGACGCGGTGATGCTCGGCGAGCCGCTCTCGCTCTGCGAGGAGGCCCCGGCCGGCGGCGCCTGGTGGCACTCCGCGGCCAGCCACNGGCCGGGGAGCCGATCGGCTCGATGGAGCGGCTGCTGTTCGGCCCGGCCGACGAGCCGGACGGCCAGCTCAACCTCTTCGGCGGCCTCCGGCGCGCGATGGCCAAGTGCGGCTACCGCGACCTCAAGGAGTTCCAGAAGGTCGGCCTGGTGCTCGAC
>NZ_NAPR01000006.1:286931-301523 GCF_002140155.1 Micromonospora sp. NBS 11-29 | reverse complement strand
CGGCGCGTCTAGGCTCGCCGGGTGAGCTGGGGGCGGCGGTGGTGCGCGACGGCGCTGGCCGTGGCGTTGCTGGCGGGCGGCTGCACCGGCGGGGACGACGGCGGCTTCCGGCCGGGTGCCGCCGATGCCGGTGACCCGTACGTGCCGGGGGCGGGCAACGGCGGCTACGACGTCGGGCACTACGCGCTCGACGTCCGCTACGACCCGGCCGACGACCGGCTCACCGGCACGGCCACGCTGACCGTCACCGCCACGGCGGCACTCTCGGCGTTCCACCTCGACCTGGCCGGCCTCACCGTCGACCGGGTGCGGGTGGACGGCGCGGCGGCGCGGCACCGCCACGACGACGCGGAGCTGGTCGTCACCCCGGCGCACGGGCTGCCGGCCGGGAAACGGTTCACCGTCGAGGTGGCGTACGGCGGGGTGCCGAAGCCGTTGCCCGACGCCGAGCTGGGCGACGTCGGTTTCCACCACACCCCGGACGGCGCGATCGCGCTCGGCGAGCCGCAGTCGGCCAGCACGTGGTATCCGGTGAACGACCACCCGTCGGACAAGGCGACCTACGACGTCGCGGTCACCGTGCCGGACGGGCTCGCCGCGTTGACCAACGGCGTCCCGACCGGACGGACCAGCGCCGGTGGCCGCACCACCTGGCGCTGGTCGGAGCGCTCGCCGATGGCGAGCTACCTGACCACGCTGGTGATCGGCGACTACCGGGTCGCCACCGGCACCCACGCCGGCAAGCCGCTGGTCACCGCCGTCGCCTCGGCGTTGCCCCCGGACGGGCCGGCCGCCGCGTCGCTGGCCCGCACCGGCGAGGTCGCCGACTTCCTGGCCGCGCGCCTCGGGCCGTACCCGTTCGACGCGTACGGCGGCGTGGCGGTCGCCGACGAGCGGATCCGGTACGCGTTGGAGACCCAGACCCGCCCGGTCTACGGGCCGGCCTTCTTCGCCGGCGGTCGGCCGAACGCCGCGGTGGT
The DNA here is from genome assembly GCF_002140155.1 of Micromonospora sp. NBS 11-29. Lineage (GTDB taxonomy): Bacteria > Actinomycetota > Actinomycetes > Mycobacteriales > Micromonosporaceae > Micromonospora. Next base: position 300,543 of record NZ_NAPR01000006.1, on the reverse strand, counting down.
CGCGCACGAACTGGCCCACCAGTGGTTCGGCGACAGCGTGTCGGTGGCCCGGTGGAGCGACATCTGGCTCAACGAGGGCTTCGCCACGTACGCGGAATGGCTGTGGGCCGAGCACGACGGCGGGCGGACCGTGGCGGGGACCGTCGCCGACCGCTACGCCGCCACCGACTGGTCGAAGCCCACCGTCGACCCGGGTCGGGCCGGGATGTTCGGCGACGCGGTCTACCAGCGGGGCGCGCTCGCGGTGCACGCGCTGCGCCGCGCGGTCGGCGACGAGACGTTCTTCCGCCTGCTGCGCGGGTGGCTGGCGCAGCGACGCGACGGCAACGCCACCACCGCGGACTTCATCGGGTACGCGGAGCGCGCCGCCGGCCGTCCGCTGCGGACGCTGTTCGACGCCTGGCTGGTCGGCGCGACGCCGCCGGCCCTGCCGTGAGCGGGGCCCGTGGCGGGACGGACCGTCTGTGACCTGGGCGTTCGGTGACGCGGGCCGGCCGTGACGCGGGTGTGACCGCCGCTCGGTAGGCTGCCGCGGGCGAAGCGGCCCGCGGGGAGGGCCGCCGAACGGGGCCCTGGAGGGGATCGAGGCGATGACGCGGCGCGGCGGACGACGACGGCTCGGGCTGCTGACCTGCGGCACGCTGCTGCTGGCCGGCTGCGGCTCGGCCGAGCCGGACCGGAGCGCCGCGACCCCCACCTCGCCCGGCCCGTCGGCCACCCGCAGCTTCGCGCCCGGCGCGGCCGGCGTCGGGGACGCCTACTTCCCGAGCTACGGCAACGGCGGCTACGACGTCGCGCACTACACGATCAAGGTGCGTTACGACCCGGACACCGACAAGCTCACCGGCACCACCACGGTCCGGGCCACCGCGACCGCCGACCTGTCGGCGTTCAACCTGGACCTGGCCGGGCTGACCGTGCGGGCGGTGACCGTGGACGGCGCCGCCGCCCGGCACTCCCGCACCGACGACGAGCTGGTCGTCACGCCGGCCACCGGGCTCACCTCCGGCAACGGCTTCGTCGCCGAGATCCGGTATGACGGGCGGCCGGAGCCGCTGCGCGTCGACGGGCTCGGCGAGGGCGGCTGGCTGCACACCACCGACGGGGCGGTCGCGCTGGGTCAGCCGCAGTCGGCGAGCACCTGGTACCCGGTCAACGACCACCCGTCGGACAAGGCCACCTACGACGTCGAGATCACCGTGCCGAAGGGGCTGACGGCGGTCGGCAACGGGGTGCCGAAGGGGCGTACGACCACCGGCGACTGGACCACCTGGCGCTGGTCGGAGAGCTCGCCGATGGCCAGCTACCTGAGCATGGTGGCGATCGGGAAGTTCCGCGTCACCACCGACGAGCACCGGGGACGGCCGGTCTGGAGCGCGGTCACCACGCAGCTCCCCGAGGGGGCGCCGGACCGCTCGATCGCCCGCACCGTCGAGGTCGCCGACTACCTGGAGAGCATCTTCGGGCCGTACCCGTTCGACGCGTACGGCGGTGTGGTGGTCGCCGACAGCCGGATCGCGTACGCGCTGGAGACGCAGAGCCGGCCGGTCTACGCGGCCAGCTTCTTCCGGCAGGGCGACAACACCGGCGTGGTCGCGCACGAACTGGCCCACCAGTGGTACGGCGACAGCGTCTCGATCCAGCGCTGGCAGGACATCTGGCTCAACGAGGGACTGGCCACGTACGCGGAGTGGCTGTGGGCGGAGCACGCCGGGAAGTCGACGGTGCAGCGCACGTTCGAGCAGAAGTACGCGGGCGCCTCCGGCCTCGTCTGGCGGACGCCACCGGGCAAGCCGGGGGTGGAGAACCTGTTCGGCGGCTCGGTCTACGACCGGGGCGGGATGACGGTGCACGCGTTGCGGGTGGCGGTGGGCGACACCGCGTTCTTCACGATCCTGCGGAGTTGGGCGGCTGAGCGGAAGGACGGCAACGCCACCACCGCGGACTTCGTGGCGCTGGCGGAGCGGGTGTCGGGGAAGAAGCTGGGCAAGTTGTTCTCCGCGTGGCTGTACGACACCGAGCGGCCACCCACCCCCAAACCCCTGTGACACACCTCAGGTCTTGACGCGCAACGCCGGGTGTGCGGCGAGGAACGCGTCGGCCCGCCCGCCGCGCAGCGCGGTGAGGAACGCGCGGCCCAGCGGCTGGAGCTGCTCGCCCCGGTACGCGCCGCCGCTGCCCACCCCGGTGCCGGGCAACCCCACGAGGGTGATCCGGTCCGCCGGCACACCGCCCAGGGCGTACGCGAAGTCGATCAGCTTCCGCCCGCCGCCGACGTACACCAGGGTCTTGCCCAGCGCGGCGACGATCTGCTCGACCCGCTGCGGGTCGCGGGCCGTGCCCTGCTCGACGAGCTTGCCGGCGAGCGCCCGGAGCAGTTGCTGCTGGTGCCGTTGCCGGGTGTAGTCGCCGCCGGCGGTGTAGCGCTGCCGCGCGTAGTCGAGCGCCTGCCAGCCGGTCAGGTGCCGGTTGCCCTTCTGGTAGACCATCTGCGGTCCGAGGTAGCCGCCGCCGCCCAACGGCCGCATCGTCCCGTCCGGGCGGCGGTGCCGGGAGGCGACCTTCTGGTCGACGTAGAGGTCCACCCCGCCGAGCGTGTCCACCAGCTTGTCGAAACCACCGAACGTGATCACCGCGCCGGCGTCGATGCGCAGCCCGGTGTAGCGGGAGACCGTGGTGCGCAACAGTTCGTACCCCTGTGCGGTGCTGGGGTGCCGCTCGTCGCCGGGGACCCGGCTGCCGTAGCTCATCGCGTGGGTGAGTTTCGTCTTCCCGCCCGGGTACCGGGCCTTCGGGTAGGCGGGGATGTCGACCACCAGGTCGCGGGGGAGCGAGAACAGGTACGCCCGGCCCAGCCCGGCGGGTACGTGCAGCACCAGCACGGCGTCGGCGTGCGGTTCCCAGCCCGGGATGCTGACCCGGGTGTCGACGCCGACGAGCATCAGGTTGAGCGGGCCGGTCAGGTCGGTGCCGGGCGGCGGCGTCGGGCTGGCGGTGGTCGGCGCCGGCGTGGGTGAGCCGGGTGCGGAGGTAGCCGGCGCGGCGGCCCGGGGCGGGGTGTCGTGCCCGACCAGCCGGGTGGCCACCACCGTCCCGCCGGCGACCAGCAGGGCCGCCACCAGGGCGGCCAGGCCCAGCAGGCGTCGTCTCGTCACGGCTCTTCCTCTCCCCGTCGGTTTCGACGCGTCCGGGGGCACCAGAGGTTGCACCGGCGGTCGAAGCGCTCTGCATGATCTGCGAAAAACGCGTGCTGGCGCCATAGCTACCCGTCGGTAATGATGCGTCCATGCGCTACGACGTGGTCGTCATCGGTTCCGGCTTCGGCGGCAGCGTCACCGCGCTCCGGCTGGCCGAGAAGGGTTACTCGGTCGGCGTCCTGGAGGCCGGCCGGCGCTTCGCCGACGAGGAGTTCCCCCGTACGTCCTGGCAGGCCCGGCGGTTCCTGTGGGCGCCGAGGCTCGGCTGCTTCGGGCTGCAACGGATCACGCTGCTCCGCTCCGCCGACCGGAAGGCCGGCGGCGCGGTGCTGGTGCTCTCCGGCGCCGGGGTGGGCGGCGGGTCGCTGGTCTACGCGAACACGCTCTACGAGCCGCTGGACGCGTTCTACGCCGACCCGCAGTGGCGGGACATCACCGACTGGCGCGACGAGCTGTCCCGCCACTACGACCAGGCGAAACGGATGCTCGGCGTCACCACGTACCCGATCGTCACCGGCGCGGACCGGGCCATGCGGGCGGTGGCCGAGCGGATGGGGGTGGCGCACACGTTCCGTCCGACGCCGGTCGGCGTGCACATCGGCCGGCCGGGGCAGCGGGTGGCGGACCCGTACTTCGGCGGCGTCGGGCCCGACCGCACCGGATGCAGCCACTGCGGCTCCTGCATGACCGGTTGCCGGCACGGCGCGAAGAACACGCTGGTCAAGAACTACCTGTGGCTGGCCGAGCGGCTCGGCGCACAGGTGCACCCGCTGACCACGGTCACCGCGGTACGCCCCGAGGAAGCCGGCGGCTACGCCGTGCACACCGAGCGCACCGGGGCCTGGCTGCGCAAGCGGCGCGCGGTCATCCACGCCGACCAGGTGGTCTTCGCGGCCGGCGCGCTCGGCACCCAACGGCTGCTGCACGAGATGAAGGCGACCGGCGCGCTGCCGGCGCTCTCCCCCCGGCTCGGCGAGCTGACCCGCACCAACTCGGAGGCCATCCTCGGCGCCTCGGTGGCGTCCGGGGCGGCCCGGCGGCGCGGGCTCGACTTCTCCGAGGGGGTGGCGATCACCAGTTCGTTCCACCCCGACGCGCAGACCCACATCGAGCCGGTCCGCTACGGCAAGGGCTCCAACGCCATGGGCCTGCTCCAGTCGCTGCTGGTCGACGGCGGGCCGCACCGGGTCCGGCGCTGGCTGGGCAGCATCGTCCGCCAGCCGGGGCTGGCCGCGCGGATGCTGTCCGTCCGAGGCTGGTCCGAACGCACCGTCATCGCGCTGGTCATGCAGTCGGTCGACAACTCGCTGACCACCCGCTGGCGGGGTCGCCGGCTGGTCTCCGGCCCCGGTCACGGCGCGGCGAACCCGACCTGGATCCCGGCCGGCAACGAGGCGGTCCGGCTGCTGGCCGAGGAGATCGACGGTACGCCGGGCGGCGCGGTCACCGAGCCGTTCGACATCCCGATGACCGCGCACATCCTCGGCGGCGCGGTGATCGGCGCGACCCCGGCCGACGGGGTGATCGACCCCTGGCACCGGGTGTACGGCCACCCGGGGCTGCACGTGGTCGACGGCGCGGCGGTCTCGGCGAACCTGGGCGTCAACCCGTCGCTGACGATCACCGCGCAGGCGGAGCGGGCCATGTCGTTCTGGCCCAACAAGGGCGAGGCGGACCCGCGTCCGGCGCCTGGCTCGGCGTACCTCCGCGTCGCCCCGGTGCCGCCGCGCACGCCGGCGGTCCCGGCGCACGCTCCCGCCGCTCTGCGGTGGAAGGAGGGGCCCCCTTTTAACGCTTCCGGTAGAGGCGGGGCCCCTTCTTAACACCTGGCGGGCGCGACACCGCCGGGGTGCGTCCACGGCGTCGGTGACTGTCGGTAGGCTTTGCGCACATGAGCACGCCTCGCCCCGTCCTCGTGGTGGACTTCGGAGCCCAGTACGCCCAGCTCATCGCGCGCCGCGTCCGCGAGGCGAAGGTCTACTCGGAGATCGTCCCGCATTCCATGCCGGTGTCCGAGATGCTGGCGAAGGACCCGGCCGCGATCATCCTGTCCGGCGGACCGTCCAGCGTCTACGCCCCGGGCGCACCGCAGATCGACGCCGGGATGTTCGACGCGGACGTGCCGGTCTTCGGCATCTGCTACGGCTTCCAGGCGATGGCGCAGGCGCTCGGCGGCACGGTCTCCCGCACCGGCAACCGTGAGTACGGCGGCACCCCGCTGCGCCCGCGCCTGACCGAGCCCGGTGTGCTGCTGCGCGACCTGCCGGCCGACCTGCCGGTCTGGATGAGCCACGGCGACTGCGTCACCGAGGCGCCGGCCGGCTTCACGGTGACCGCCGAGTCGGCGGGCGCGCCGGTGGCCGCGTTCGAGGACCTGGCCGGTCGCCGGGCCGGCGTGCAGTTCCACCCCGAGGTGGGGCACACCGCGCACGGGCAGGAGATGCTGACCCGCTTCCTCTACGACATCGCCGGCGTCGCGCCGACCTGGACGGCCGAGAACATCATCGACGAGCAGGTCGCCCGGATCCGCGAGCAGGTCGGCGACAAGGAGGTCATCTGCGGCCTGAGCGGCGGCGTCGACTCGGCGGTCGCCGCGGCGCTGGTGCACCGGGCGGTGGGCGACCAGCTCACCTGCGTCTTCGTCGACCACGGGCTGCTGCGGGCCGGTGAGGCCGAGCAGGTGGAGAAGGACTATGTCGCCGCCACCGGCATCAAGCTGAAGGTGGTCGACGCGCGGGAGCGGTTCCTCGGCGCGCTCGCCGGGGTGACCGATCCGGAACAGAAGCGCAAGATCATCGGCCGTGAGTTCATCCGGGTCTTCGAGGCCGCCGCCCGCGAGATCGCCGCGCACGGCGACGTCGAGTTCCTGGTGCAGGGCACCCTCTACCCGGACGTGGTGGAGTCCGGCGGCGGCACCGGCACCGCCAACATCAAGAGCCACCACAACGTCGGCGGGCTGCCCGAGGATTTGAAGTTCGCCCTGGTCGAGCCGCTGCGTACGCTCTTCAAGGACGAGGTCCGCACGATCGGCCTGGAGCTGGGCCTGCCCGAGGCGATGGTGTGGCGGCACCCGTTCCCCGGCCCGGGCCTGGCCATCCGGATCATCGGCGCGGTCGACGAGGAGCGCCTCGCCGTGCTCCGCAGGGCCGACCTGATCGCCCGGCAGGAGTTGACCGCGGCCGGCCTGGACCGGGGGGTCTGGCAGTTCCCGGTGGTGCTGCTGGCCGACGTCCGCAGCGTCGGTGTGCAGGGCGACGGACGCACCTACGGTCACCCGGTCGTGCTGCGCCCGGTCTCCAGCGAGGACGCGATGACCGCCGACTGGTCCCGGCTGCCCTACGACGTGGTGGCCCGGATCTCCACCCGGATCACCAACGAGGTCGCCGAGGTCAACCGCGTGGTCCTGGACGTGACCAGCAAGCCGCCGGGCACCATCGAGTGGGAGTGACGCCGGTTCACGCGGCCGGCGGCGGCCCGGCCTCCGGCCGAGGCGACGCCCCGGGCCCGGCCGGCGGCACCGGCGGCCAGCCGGGCGCGGTGCCCGGCGGGTGCGGCCAGGCGGGCGCGCCGGCCGGCTCCTCGGGCATCAGGAACCACATGATCGGGTACGCGAGCGCGGCCAGCCCGCCGGTGAGCACCGCGGCCGTCGCGAAGGCGATCCGGACCAGTGTGGGGTCGACGGCGAAGTAGCGGCCGAGCCCGCTGGCCACCCCGGCGATCATACGGTCGCTGACCGGCCGGCGGAGCTGCTTGTAGGGCACCTGGGAGGGGTTCGTGTAGGTCATGGCTCCACGGTCGCGCGCCGAGCGGCGGACGACCTCGGTGACCGCCCGGACACCTACCCTGATCCATCCCTGAGGCACCAGCCGAGAGTCAGGAATCCGACTCTTTTCGATGCCGGTAACCCGGCCCGGGGAGAATTCAGTCCCGTGACCATCTCGCTGGAGCCGCTGCGCAGGATCGCGGCATACGCAGTTTGTGCTGATTCAGACGGCCGAGTGTTGCTGGTCCGCGCATCGGAGCGCTCCGGCACCCCCGGCATCTGGTCGCTGCCCGGAGGGGCGGTCGACCACGGTGAGGACCCCAAGCACACCGTCGTCCGGGAGACCGCCGCCGAGACCGGGCTCTCGGTCGCCGTCGCCGGCCTCCAGGACGTGCTCGCCGACATGCGGGCGCTGCCCGAGCGGCGCATCACGATCCACACCGACCGCCTGCTCTACACCGTGTCGGTCCGGGGCGGGACGCTCACCGAGCGGGTCGACCGCCCGACCGACCTGGCCCGCTGGTTCACCCTCGACGAGGCCCGGGAGCTGCCGCTGCGGTCGTTCACCGCGCGGGCGCTGGGCCTGCCCACCTCCAGCGACGACGTCGTACCGGAGGAGGTCCCCGAGTTCCCCTCGTTCTACGCCGTCCCCGGCCCGGACGGGCTGCACCGGGCGCAGCGCTTCGCCGCGTACGCGGTGGTCACCGACCCGGAGGAGCGGGTGCTGCTGACCCGCGTCTCGGACGGCTACCCCGGCGCCGGCTGCTGGCACCTGCCCGGCGGCGGCACCGACTACGGCGAGCAGCCGGCCGCGGCGCTGATCCGGGAGTTGGTCGAGGAGACCGGGCAGACCGGTCGGCTGGTCGAGCTGCTCGGGGTGGCCAGCCACCGCGACGCCGCCTCGCTCGGCCCGGAGGGCTACCCGATCGACTGGCACGGCGTCCGAGCGTTCTACCGGGTGGTCGTCGACCAGCCGGCCCCGCCCACCGTGGCGGACGTCGGTGGCTCCACCTGCGAGGCCCGCTGGTTCCGCCGCGACGAACTCGGCGCCCTCCCCACCGACCGCCTCACCGAGGTCACCGCCGAAGCCGTCCAGGCCGCCCACCTCCTCTAACCCCACTCACCCACCCACCCCCCACGCTTCGCCTCGTTGACCATGAGGTTGACGGGACGAAACAGCCGTCCCGGTGCCGCTAACCTCATGATCGACGGGGTGAGGGCGGTCAGGGGGAGGGTGCGTGGAGCTGCGACGGGGGGTTGGGGTTCATGGGGTACTGCGGGACTCCGGTGGGCGGGTGCTGTTGGGACGGGGAGCGGGCGGGGGGCCGTACCCGGGGGTGTGGCAGTTGCCCGGCGGCGGGATCGCGCACGCGGAGCATCCGGCGGACGCCGTGGTCCGGCTGTTCGCCGCGGAGACCGGGCTGAGGGTGGCGGTCGGCCCGGTCCGCGCCGCGATCGCCGACGTGGCCGTGCGCCGCGCCGAGGATGTCGCGCTGCACACCGACCGGCTCGTCTTCGAGGTCGAGGTCCGGGGCGGGCGGCTGCGACCCGAGCCGGGCGGCGGCGACGTGGTCGAGGCGAGGGGCGGGCGGCTGCGACCCGAGCCGGGCGGCGGCGGCGACGCGCTGGAGTGGTGCACCGCCGAGGAGGCGGCGGCCCGGCCACTGCTGCCGTTCACCGCCGAACTGCTCGGCCTGCCCGTGGTGCCCCTGCCGGCCGACCTGCCCCGGGTCCTGCCCGCCGCGCCGGCCGGCCCGGCCGTCGACCGGCGGCAGCGTTTCGCGGCGTACGGGCTGGTCACCGATCCGTCGGGCCGGGTGCTGCTCACCATGATCGCCGACGGCTACCCGGGCGCCGGCCGTTGGCACCTGCCCGGCGGCGGCACCGACCACGGCGAACAGCCGGCGGCGGGCCTGCTCCGCGAGCTGGTCGAGGAGGCCGGCCAGGTGGGTCGGGTGGTGGACCTGCTGGCCGTGGACAATCTGCACAACCCCGCCGCGCTCGGCCCGGAGGGCCGCCCGTTGGACTGGCACGGCGTGCGGGTGATCTACCGGGTACGCGTGGACGCGCCGACCGACGCGGTGGTCACCGAGCTGGCCGGCGGGTCCACGGCGCGGGCGGCCTGGTTCGTGCCGGAGCAGGTCACGGGCCTGCCGATGACCGATGTGGCGGCGCGGGCGACCGGGTGGAACGTGAGCTGAACCGCTCACCGAGCCGACCTGGGCCGCCTCCGGTACAGTCGGGAGTTGGGACTGGTCGACGAAAAAGGGCGATGAAGCCCGAGATGGGAATAAGTGAGCGGTTCGCCCGGTTGAGCAAGATATAAGTACCGCCGGCAGCTATCGCCAAGTCCCAGTTCCCTGTGCAATGGTGTACTCCGCAAATGGGCTGCCGGGCCCGAAAGGTCCGGCACGAGACAGCCGGACACCCGCCCCGACGTGGGCGGCCAGTCGATCCGGTGATGGAGGAAACGTGCCGAGAGCCCCATGGCGCCGGCGTCGTACGACTGACAGTCCGCGCCCCGCAGGGCGTCGCTGGGCGGGCCGGTTGCGCCGCAGCAGCACATTCGCCCGCCAGGTGCTGCTGGTCCGGGTGGGCCGCCGGGACGGCCTGGCCGTACCGGGGACCGACCGGATCACCCCCGACCACCGCTACGCCGACCGCCAGCGGCTCCGCTACGGCCGGCTCGACGCCGACGTCGAGGCGGTCCGGCCGATCAGCCCGGCGCTCGCCCCGACCACACCGGTCGACGAGTCCCCGGCGATGTCGATCCCGCTGCTGCCGGGTGACCGCACCGTCGGCCGTCGCGCCAAGTTCGCGCTGGTCAACGCGTGCACGCTGAGCAGCCTCATGCTCGGCATGCTGGCCATCTTCCTGGCCATGCGCGGCGACGTGCGGCTCGCCGCGATCTGCCTGATCGCGTGCGTCGCGTTCGACGGCCTCGACGGGGCCCTGGCCCGCAAGCTCGGCGTGGCCAGCCCGTTCGGCGCGCAGATGGACTCACTGGCCGACATGTGCTCGTTCGGCCTCGCCGCGCCGGTGGTGGTCTACGCCTCACTGGCCGGTGCGGTGCCCCCGGCGGCCGCCGCGGTCGCCTGCGCCCTGGTCGCGGCCTGCGCGGCCGTCCGGCTCGCCCGGTTCAACGTCTCGCCGAAGGACGGCCGCTTCTTCTGCGGCGTGCCGACCACGATGGCGGCGGCGGTGCTCGCCCTCACCGTGGCGATCGGGGTGCCGGTGCCCGGCCTGGTCATGGTCGCCGGCGTGGCGCTGCTCGCCTTCGCCATGGTGTCGAGCTTCCCCTACGCCAAGCTCGCCCGGCTGCTGAAGCTGCCGCCGTGGCTGTGGCTGGCCCCGGTGGTCGGCGCGCTCGTCGACATCCGGCTCACCTTCGCCTTCGTGGTGGTGGGCTACCTGGTCAGCGGCCCGCTGCTCTGGCTGCACCAGCGTCGGGCCGCCTGACCCACCCGACCCGTACGACAGAAGGGGCGCCGCGACCAGCGGCGCCCCTTCTCGCGTCTGCGGTGTCAGCGCCAGCGGGCGATGACGGTCGACCCGCCGATCACCTTGTCGCCGGGGCCGACCAGCGGATCCGCGGCCTCGGCCGGCAGGTAGACGTCGGTCCGGGAGCCGAACCGGATCAGGCCGAACCGTTCGCCCCTGGCCAACAGTGAGCCGACCGGCGCACGCTGCACGATCCGGCGGGCGATCAGCCCGGTGCGCTGGGCCACGACGACCGTGCCGTGGTCGGTGTCCAACACCGTGTACGCCGCCACGTTGTGCTCGGCGTCCGGCTTCATCGCGTTGACGAAGCCGCCGTCGGCGACGAAGTAGTCGATCACCTTGCCCGCCACCGGGGAACGGTTGACGTGCACGTCCAGCACCGACAGGAAGACCGCGACCCGCAGCCACTCGCCGTCACCGAAGCGCTCGTCCTGCATCCGCTGCACGGAGAGGACCCGACCGTCCGCGGAGGCGACCACGGCCGACGGATCCTCCGGGACGTCGCGCTCCGGGTCGCGGAAGAACGCCGCCACCGGCGCGGCGGCCAGCGCCGGGAGCAGCCAGAGCCGGGACTTCGGCCGGGCGGCGCGGGTCAGGGCGGCCAGGCCGAGCGTGATGCCGGCGGCGGCCACCCCGTTGGAGTCGATGTGCATCTGCCGGCTCAACGGCACGCTCGACGGCCGGTACGCCGGCGACAGCGAGGTCGCCAGCGCGGCCGGGGCCGGCGTGAACCGTAGGTGGTGCACGCGGACCGGCGGGGAGTTGCGCAGCACCAGGTCCGTGCGGACGCCGTGCAGCACGCCCTGCCGGTCCAGCTCGCCACCGGCGCCCTCGGTGCGGAACAGCGGTGCGGCGACGCTCAGCACCGCCCCGTCGGCCAGGTACTTCGACAGGCCGTCGATCGCGGCGCGAGCATCCTCGGCGGTGCCGGTGAACGGCTCGGCGACGACCACCGCCGCGGCGACGTCCGCCTCGGCGAGCGTGTCGACCACGCGTACCCGGTCGGCGACCCAGCGGCCCTGGGCCGTGACGTGCGCGCGCAGCGCCCCCGCCGCGGCGCCCTCGGCCGGCGTCACCACCAGCCGGTCGCCCGGCAGCAGCGCCTCGATCGCCGAGGCCAGCACCGCGGACTCCGGGGTCGCGCCGACCAGCAGGCCGGTCTTCGGGTCGTTACGCCGGGCGAACTCGCTGACGAGCGTGCGGGCGGCGCGCTCGCCGAGGCGGACCGCACCGGACGGGCCGGTGACGCGCACGGCGGGGGACTGGGTCATCTCGGACGGGCTCCTGACGCGGTAGAGACGGACGGGACCGCACCGGCGACGCGACCGGTCGGCCGGGATCGCCGGGCGCGGGCCGGGACAGGCTCGGGCCGGCCGGCGGCGGCGCGATCTCCGCGACCAGCATATGCGGCGTTTCCGCCTGGCCGCACCGGTGCGGTCAGGCCGGCGGCTCCCCGGGGGTACGCCGGCCGGCCGGTGACTCGCCGGCCTCCGGATCGACCGGCGGCAGCTCGCGGGTGACGGGCCCGGACCGGCTCCCGGGTTCGATGGTGGACAAACCCACGGTGGTCGGGTCGGTCGGCGTCCATCGTGGCTCGTGGTCGTCGGGGTCCTCCCGCGCCGGCGTCGGCACGTCGGTCACCGCGTCGGTGGCCCACTCGTCGGCCTCGCCGGGGGGCGCGACGTCGCCGATCGGCGTCCCGTCCCGGTACGGCGCGGTGACCGTCGCCTCCGATCCGTGCGGTCGCCCGTCCGGCGTCGGCTGCCCGGCCTGTGCCGGCTGCCCGGCCTGTGCCGGCTGGTCGGCCGGCGCCGGCTGATCGGGCTGCGCCGGCTGATCGGGCTGCGTCGGCTGGTCGGGTCGTACCGGCTGGTCCGGGGCGCGACCCGAGCGCAGCGCGCCGACCAGCCCGAGCACGCCGATCAGCACCAGCCCGCCGGCCAGGAACCAGCCGACCGGAGGGACCGCGAGCCCGAGGATCCGAGCCGCCAGCCACCAGACGGCCAGCCCGAGGAAGATCAGCGCGAAGGTCAACGACACCAGGTCCGTACGGTGGGCCTTCACCGGGTCACCTCCAGATTTCCGGCGTTGACGTGGACGTAGAGGCGGAGTGTGCCGCCGCCCGGGCCGTCCGGGCCGGAGTCGGTGCTCTCCCAGAGACGACCGTTGAGCCCGCCGGTGCGCCGGCCGAAGACGGAGGCGTCACCGGCGTTGACGTCGGCCACCGTGGTCACGTCGACGTTCGGCGGCACGACCACGGTGACCGTGCCGAAGTTGACCGCGACGGTCACCTGCACGTCCTGCTTGTCGAAGTCGATGGCGCGCAGGTCGAGCACCGCGTCACCGAAGTTGTTCTCGTACCGGTCGGCCAGGTCGCGACGGTCGGCGGGCGCCCAGGTGACGTTGCCGTCGATGCCCCGGACCCGGTCGTAGGACTCGGCGACGGTGGCCACGCCGAGCGCCGCCGCAGTCACCAGACCGAGAGCGATCAGCCAGCGGGCCCGGCCGAACCAGGTGCCCACGAGCAGCCCGAGACCGATGGTGGCCAGCGCCGCGGCGAAGTAGCCGGCCGCGCCGACCGGGAACACGTCGAGGAGGTCGAGCGTGGCCACCAGACCCAGCGCCAGGAAGATCAGCGAGAAGGTGATCGCGCCGAGCGGGGAACGTTCCTTCGGCCGCTTCGGCGGCCGTGGCGGCCGGACCGGCGCGGGGGCGGGGCGGGACCCGGCGTACGGGCCGTGCGGCGCGAACGGCGGGCGGTAGCCACCCGGCGGCAGCGGGGCACCCGCTGGAGTCGATGGCGGCGTGGCCGGCNGGGCCAGGCCGACGCGCCGCCGGACGACGGCCAGCCGCCGGTGTCGCCGGCCGAGGGCATCGCGGCGGTCGCCGGCCCGGGCCGGACCGGTCCGGTCTCGGGCCCGCCGGGCCAGCTCGGGGCGGACAGCGGCGTGGTCGGATAGCCGGCGTCGGGCCAGGCGGGCGGCGTGACCGGGTAGCCGGGCTCGGGCCAGGCGGCCGGCGTGACCGGATAGCCGGGCTCGGGGCGGGTGGGCGGCGTGACCGGGTAGCCGGGCTCGGGCCACGCGGCCGGTGGTGGCGGGTAGCCGGAGTCGGCAGTGGGCCCGGACCCGGCTCCGGTCGTGGGTGGCCC
>NZ_NAPR01000006.1:272829-286915 GCF_002140155.1 Micromonospora sp. NBS 11-29 | reverse complement strand
GGCCGGAGCGAGGTGGCGGCCACCGGCGGCTCGCCGGGTCGCGCGGCCGGCCCGCCGGCCGAGGGCGACACGGACCCGGTGGCCCCGGTGGGCTCCCCGGCCCACGCTGCCGGGCCGGTGGCCGGTGGCGCGGGCCAGGCGGCCGAAGGCGGGGGCACCGGACCCGGGGCGGGCGGCGGGGCGGGCGCGCCGGTCCGGGACGCGGCGGCGCGCTCGTCGCGGTTGAGCAGCAACGCGCCGCAGATCAGGATCACCGCGCCGAGCAGGATGGCCCGGAAGCCGTCGGTGACGACGTACGCGAAGCCGACCGCGACCACGATGCCGAGCACGATCACGGTGACCGGCGACATGCTGGACCGGCCGCGGCCGAGCATCGACTCCACCGGCGAGGCGCTGTCCCCCTCGCCGGGGATGACCAGCCACGCGGCCACGTAGACGAGGATGCCGATGCCGCCGAAGAAGCCGAGCACGGCCAGGAGCACGCGCCAGAGCACCGGGTCGGTGTTCGTGGCCCGGCCGACGGCGGCGCAGACCCCGGCCAGGTAGCGGCCCTCCCGGGGGCGGACCAGCCCGTACCGGGTGGTGAAGCCGGCGGCGCCGGGCGGTGGCGCGTACCCACCGGGGGGTGGGCCGGCGAACGGCCCCCCGCCGCCGGGCGGCGGAGGCGCGTGGTCGGTGGGGGGTGCCGACCCCGGCGGGGGCGGCGGCGGATCGTCCTGTGCTGCCGCCCAGGGGCGGGGCGGACGGGCAGCGTCCTCGGTCATGCCTCCGATACTGCTGCCCCGGCCACCTGGGCGACCTCAGGATCAGACCCTGACCCCACCCTGAGATCCGCCGCCGCCGAATGTCCGGGGCGTCCCCGTGGTCCGGGGCCTTCCCGGCGTGTGACGATCGGTTCGTCGGCCGCCGCCGGCACCTCCGCGCCGACCTGGGAGTCTGAGATCAGCAGCACCGTCACGCCGCACCCCCCGCGCCTCTACCGGGCCACCGAGCACCGGTTGGCCGCCGGGGTGGCCGCCGGCATCGCCGACCACCTGGGCATCTCGGTGCTCCGGGTACGGGTGGCGTTCATGGTGCTGCTCGGGCTCAGCGGTCTCGGGCTGCTGCTCTACGCCGCGTTCTGGGCGGTGGTCCCGCCCCGGCCCGGTGACACCGCCGCCCCGCCCCGCCGTGACGTCGCCCAACTGCTCCCGTTCGTGGTGATCGGGCTGGGGGTGCTGCTGCTCCAGGTGGTCGCGTTCAACTCGGTCGGCGCCGCCGGCACCGCCGGTTGGCTGGTGGCGATCATCGCGGTCGGCGCCGGTGTCATCTGGCACCAGTCGACCCCGGAGCGGCGTCGGCAGTGGGGCGACTCCGCGGTGCCCTGGCTGGGCGCGGTGGTGGAGGAGAGCGACCGGCGGGCGTTCGTGCTGCGGTTCATCGGCGGCGGGGTGCTCGTCGCGGTCGGCATCATCGGCGTGGCCGCGGTCTACTCGCCGGCGCAGAACTTCGACGCGGTGCTCAACGGCGTCATCTTCGCGCTGGTCGGGCTGGCCGGCGTGGGTGTGGTGACCGGCCCGGTGCTCTGGCGCACCTGGAACCAGCTCCGTTCGGAGCGGGAGGGGCGCATCCGTGAGCAGGAGCGGGCCGAGCTGGCCGCCATGGTGCACGACCAGGTGCTGCACACGCTCGCCCTGATCCAACGCAACGCCAGCGACGTCAAGACCGTGCAGCGGCTGGCCCGGGGCCAGGAGCGTTCGCTGCGCAACTGGCTCTACAAGCCGACCGCCTCGCCCACCGAACGGTTCGCGGCCGCGCTTGAGCAGGCCGCCGCCGAGGTGGAGGACACGTTCGCGATCACGGTCGAGGCGGTGGTGGTCGGCGACCGGGAGACCGACGAGCGGGTCGGCGCGCTGGTCGCGGCCGCCCGGGAGGCCCTGGTCAACGCGGCCCGGCACGCCGGCGTGCGGACCGTGTCGCTCTACGCCGAGGTGGAGCCGGAGCAGGTCAGCGTCTTCGTCCGGGATCGGGGCAAGGGCTTCGACCCGGATACGGTGGAGAATCACCGGCACGGCGTCCGGGGCTCGATCGTCGGGCGGATGAAGCGGCACGGCGGCCGGGCGGAGATCCGGTCCGAGCCGGGGGAGGGGACCGAGGTCCGGCTGATCCTGCCGATCAGCGGCTCCGGCTCCACGGCGGAAAGGGACAGGTGACCATGTCCGAGCAGGAACCGGTCGAGGGTACGGCGCCGCGGGGGCCGCTGCGGGTGTTCCTCGTCGACGACCACGCCATGTTCCGGGCCGGCGTCCGCGCCGAGCTGGGTACGCGGGTCGAGGTCGTGGGCGAGGCCAGTTCGGTGGCCGAGGCGGTGACGAGGATCGCGACCATCGAGCCGGACGTGGTGCTGCTCGACGTGCACATGCCGGACGGCGGCGGCCGCGCCGTGCTGGAGGCGATGCGACGGACGCATCCGCAGGTGAAGTTCCTGGCGTTGAGCGTGTCCGACGCGGCCGAGGATGTGATCGGCCTGATCCGGGCCGGCGCCCGGGGGTACGTCACCAAGACGATCTCGCCGGAGGAGCTGACCGACGCGATCCGTCGGGTGGCCGACGGGGACGCCGTGTTCAGTCCACGACTGGCCGGGTTCGTGCTGGACGCGTTCGCGTCCCGGCCCGACGCGCCGGTCGCCGATCCGGAGCTGGACCAGCTCACCAACCGGGAGCGCGAGGTGCTGCGGCTGCTCGCCCGGGGGTACGCCTACAAGGAGATCGCCAAGGAGCTGTTCATCTCGATCAAGACGGTGGAGACGCACGTCTCCAACGTGCTGCGCAAGCTCCAGATGTCGAACCGGTACGAGCTGTCCCGCTGGGCCGCCGACCGTCGGCTCGTCTGACCTCCCGAAACCCTCCACCGCGCGGGCCGGCGGGGGTGCCCGCACAGGCGACGTCCGTATCCTCCGGACGGGCAGAAAACTTCGCCCGCCGGGTGCTCGTCGGCGATCGTCGACACCGACGCGGGGAAGCTCACACTGCCGGGCGTTCGGGGTGATCTCGACCGTTGCGGGTGCGTCTTCCCAGTTCAGGGCCGTGTGGTCGGCAGTGATTTGTGATCTTTTCTCAGGTATCGGCCATATGGCGGGCAACTAACGTCTTGATAACGGCACCTTCACGGAAAGGGCCGCCGGGTGTCACAGTTGCAGCACCTCACCCCCCGGTGTGAGGCACCTCGTCGGGCCCGCCGACCACGTGACGCCGCTACCCGCGCCGCCTCGTGGCCGTCACCCCTGCGCGGTGTCCTCGTCGAAGGGTGTGGCGCCCGGCGATCGGTACCCCAGGGGTGTCCCGATTTCCTCTGCGGTAAACCGGCGACCTGTGGTTCGGGTCGTCGGTGGTGTCACCCCCCACACGTGCGTGAAACCCACGACGGAACCAGGTTAGAAAGAGGAGGCCCCTCGGAATGAGAGTCTCGAAGCGGGCGAGCGGCGCGCTCGCGGTGGGCGCGGCTTTCGCGCTCGTCGCGTCCGGCTGCTCCAGCGGGAACAACGACGGTGGCGACGCCGGCGCCAGCAGTGACGGCGCGATCGTCATCGACGGCACCCAGCCGGAGAACCCCCTGGTTCCGGCGAACACCACCGAGACCGGTGGCGGCGCGATCATCGACTGGATGTGGAGCGGTCTGGTCGAGTACCCCAACAACGGTGGGGCGCCCCAGAACCTGGTCGCCGAGTCGATCGACACGACCGACTCCAAGGTCTTCAAGATCAAGATCAAGCAGAACACCAAGTTCCACGACGGCACCACCGTCAAGGCCGAGAGCTTCGTGAAGGCCTGGAACTGGGCGGCGTACGGCCCGAACGGCGCGCAGAACGCCTCGTTCTTCTCCGACATCCAGGGCTTCGACGACGTCTACACCGAGGACCCGGACGGCCCGGACGGCCCGAAGAAGGCCGCGGAGCCGAAGGCCAAGGAGATGTCCGGCCTCAAGGTCGTCGACGACTGGAACTTCGAGGTCACGCTCGCCGCGCCGACCGCCGTGTTCCCGACCAAGCTCGGCTACAGCGCCTTCATGCCGCTGCCGGACGCGTTCTTCTCCAGCACCCCGGCGGACTTCGGCAAGAAGCCGATCGGTAACGGCCCGGTCAGCCTTGTCTCCTGGCAGGACGACGTCGAGATCAAGCTCACGCGCTTCGACGACTACAGCCTGCGCGACAAGATGAAGATCAAGGACGTCACCGTCAAGATGTACCAGGACGACACGGCGGCCTACAACGATCTGCTCGCCGGCAACCTGGACTTCCAGCAGCAGGTCCCGGTCTCGTCGCTGGCCGGTGACAAGTGGAAGACCGACCTGGGCGAGCGGGCGATCCAGACGACGATCCNCTGCGCAAGGCGATCTCGCTGTCCATCGACCGGCAGGCCATCACCGACAAGATCTTCTTCGGTAACCGCAAGCCGGCCGACAGCTGGGCCAACCCGCTGACCCCGGGCGCCGAGCCGGGCAACTGCACCGCCTGCAAGTTCGACGTGGCGCAGGCCAAGCAGCTGCTCCAGGAGGCCGGTGGCTTCCAGGGCAAGCTGACCCTGTCGTACAACGCGGACGCCAGCCACAAGGAGTGGATGGAGGCCGTCGCCCAGCAGATCAAGACCAACCTGGGCATCGACGCGGTCGCCGTCGGCGTGCCGACCTTCGCGGTCTTCCGCGCCAACATCAACAACTACAAGATGACCGGCATGTACCGCGCCGGTTGGCAGCAGGACTACCCGGACGTGGAGAACTGGATCAACCCGCTCTACGTCACCGGCGGTTCCTCGAACGACGGCAAGTACAGCAACCCGCAGGTGGACGCCCTCGCCAAGGAGGCCGCCGCGGCCCCCAGCCTCGAGGAGGCCCACAAGAAGTACGCCGAGGCGGTCAAGCTGATCGACCAGGACGTGCCTTCGGTGCCGGTCTACTTCAGTGGTGAGCAGTCCGGCCACTCGGAGAAGATCAAGAAGCTGGAGCTGAGCAACGTCGGCGAGCTCGACATCACCTCGGTCGAACTCTGATCCGATCGGTCTGACCCCGGGTCGGGCTCGCCTACCGGTGAGCCCGACCCGGGGCCGTTCCGCGAGGGGGTGTACAACGAATCCCTCGCACGTTGTCGTCACCGCGTCGGGTGCCCGGCGCTCCCTGTCTGGAGGACCACCCCATGGGCCGTTATCTCTTGAGGCGGCTGCTGCAACTCGTGCCGGTGTTCATCGGCACGACGTTCCTGATCTACTGGCTCGTCTGGTCGGTGCCGGGTGACCCCTTCGCCGGCAAGTGCGGCGACCGTGGTTGTCCGCCGAACTACCGGGCCTTGATGACCGAGAAATACCATCTCGACGACTCGATCTGGGTGCAGTACGCCAGTTACATGAAGAACCTGCTCCATGGCGACTTCGGGATCACGTTCGGCGGTCGCGAGATCAGCGACATCATCGCCACGTCGTACCCGAACACCCTGAAGCTGGCGGTGGTCGCGCTCGCCATCGAGGCCGTGATCGGCCTCAGCGCGGGCATCCTGACCGGTCTGCGACGCAACGGTTTCCTGGACAACCTCGTCCTGATCTCGACTCTCTTCCTGATCGCCCTGCCGGTCTTCGTCATCGGCTTCGTGCTCCAGTGGGTGCTCGGCGTCAAGTGGGGCATCGTCAACCCGACCGTCTCCAACGAGATGCGGTTCAGTGAGCTGATCGTGCCCGGCTTCGTGCTCGGCAGCGCCTCGATGGCCTACATCGCCCGGGTGGCGCGGACGAGCATCGCCGAGAACCGGCGGGCCGACTACGTCCGCACCGCGATCGCCAAGGGCCTCCCGACGCGCCGGGTGGTCGGCGTGCACCTGCTGCGCAACTCGCTCATCCCGGTGGTCACGCTGCTCGGCACCGACCTCGGCGCGCTGATGGGTGGCGCGATCGTCACCGAGGGCATCTTCGGCATCAACGGCATCGGCCGGCAGGTGCTCCGCTCGATCGTCACCAAGGAGAGCGCTACCGTTGTCGGCATCGTGGTGGTGCTGGTGCTCGTCTACCTCGTGATGAACCTGGTGGTGGACCTGCTCTACGCCGCCCTCGACCCGAGGATTCGCTATGAGTGACCGCCGCAGCGAACGAATCGTCCCAGCAGTCTGCGCGGGTAACCACGCCCGCGCCGAGCGCAGCGAGGTGCGGGCATGAGTGACCCGAGTACCGCGTCGATCGTGTCGACGCCGCCCGCGACCATGCCCACCGAGGCCGGGTCCGGCGCGCCCACCAACGCCGGCCTGCCGGAGAGCGCCAAGCAGCAGAAGCCGCGTGGCCTGCTCGGGGACGCCTGGCTCGACCTGCGCCGTAAGCCGCTGTTCTGGATCTCGGTGGCGTTCATCCTGCTCTTCGTCGTGATGGCGGCCTTCCCGTGGCTGTTCACCTCCGGTGACGCGGTGAACGGCGCGCTGGAGCGCAGCCGGGTCGAGCCCTCCTCCAGCGCCTGGTTCGGCTACGACGTGCAAGGCCGCGACGTCTACTCCCGGGTCATCTACGGCGCCCGCGCCTCGATCCTGGTGGCCCTGGTCTCCACCATCCTGACGCTGGTGTTCGGTGGCGCGATGGGCATCATCGCCGGCTACCGCGGCGGTTGGGTGGACGCGGTGCTCTCCCGGATCGCGGACATCTTCTTCGGCCTGCCGTTCGTGCTCGGCTCGATCGTCATCCTGACCACGTTCAACGGGTCCGGCTCCGACAACGGTGAGTGGACGATCATGGGGCTGGTCATCCTGTCGCTGAGCGTGCTGAGCTGGCCGGTGGTGATGCGGCTGATGCGCTCCTCGGTGCTCGCGACCAAGGAGGCCGACTACATCGTCGCCGCCCGCGCGCTGGGCGCCGGCACCGGTCGGATCATCCTCAAGCACCTGCTGCCCAACTGCCTGGCGCCGCTGCTCGTCTACGGCACGATCATGGTGGGCTCGTTCATCGGCGCCGAGGCCACGCTCTCCTTCCTGGGCATCGGCCTGAAGAGCCCGGTGGTCTCCTGGGGCATCATGATCAGCGAGGCGCAGAACTACATCCGGGTCTCGCCGTTCCTGCTGTTCTTCCCCGCCGCGTTCCTCGTCACCGCCGTGCTGAGCTTCGTCATGCTCGGCGAGGCGGTCCGCGAGGCCCTCGACCCGAAGCTCCGATAGGGGAACTGAGTTGTCCGACATTCTCGTGTCCGAGCAGTCCGCGCCGGGCGCCGACGGATCCGGCCGCCCCTCGGGCCGCCTGCTCGAGGTCGACGACCTGCGGGTGGAGTTCCGTACCCGGGACGGCGTCGCCAAGGTCATCAACGGTGTGACGTACCACGTCGACGCGGGGGAGACCCTCGCCGTGCTCGGCGAGTCCGGCTCCGGCAAGAGCGTGACCGCGCAGACGATCATGGGCATCCTGGACACCCCGCCCGGTTTCGTCACCGGCGGCGAGGTCCGCTTCCACGGCAAGGACATGCTCAAGCAGTCCGCCGAGCAGCGGCGTCGGATCCGGGGCGAGGGCATCGCCATGATCTTCCAAGACTCGCTCTCGGCCCTCAACCCGGTTTTCACGGTCGGCTTCCAGATCGCCGAGCAGTTCCGCATCCGCCGCGGCATGAGCCGCGCGGACGCCAAGAAGCGCGCGATCGACATGCTCGACCAGGTCAAGATCCCCAACGCCAAGGGTCGGTTCAGCAACTACCNCTGGACCCCGAGGTGCTGATCGCCGACGAGCCGACCACCGCGCTGGACGTGACCGTGCAGGCCCAGATCATGGACCTGCTCGGCGAACTCCAGCGGGAGCGGCAGATGGGCATGATCCTGATCACCCACGACCTCGGCGTGGTCGCCGACGTCGCGGACCGGATCGCGGTCATGTACGCGGGCCGGATCGTCGAGGAGGCCGACGTCTACGAGTTGTACGCCAAGCCGGCGCACCCGTACACGCTCGGCCTGCTCAACTCGATCCCGCGGATGGACGAGAAGGGGCAGGAGCTCCGCACCATCAAGGGGCTTCCGCCGAACCTGATGAACATCCCGCCGGGCTGCGCCTTCAACCCGCGCTGCCCGATGGCGCAGCCGGTGTGTCGGGAGAAGGTCCCGCCGCTGTTGCAGCTGGGCAACGGGCGGGCCAGCGCCTGCCACTTCGCCGAGGAGCTCGTGAACCGTGACTGAGAACATCATCGAGGTTCGTGACCTGGTCAAGCACTACCCCGTGACCCGGGGAGTGGTGTTCAAGAAGACCATCGGTCACGTCAAGGCGGTCGACGGCGTCTCCTTCGACCTCAAGGCCGGCGAGACGCTCGGTGTGGTCGGCGAGTCCGGCTGCGGCAAGTCCACGCTCGCCCGGGTGCTGATGAACCTGGAGAAGCCGACCGCCGGCCAGGTGCTCTACAAGGGCCAGGACATCTCCAAGCTCTCCGGCGGCGCGCTGCGGCGGCTGCGCCGGCAGATCCAGCTGGTGATGCAGGACCCGTACACCTCGCTCAATCCGCGGATGACCGTCGGTGACCTGCTCGGCGAGCCGTTCGAGATCCACCCCGAGGTGGCGCCGCGCGGCAGCCGGCGCGGCAAGGTCAAGGAGCTGCTCGACCTGGTCGGTCTCAACCCGGAGCACATCAACCGCTACCCGCACCAGTTCTCCGGCGGTCAGCGGCAGCGCATCGGCATCGCCCGGGCGCTGGCCCTGCGACCCGAGGTGATCGTCTGCGACGAGCCGGTGTCGGCCCTGGACGTCTCCATCCAGGCGCAGGTGATGAACCTGCTGGAGAAGCTCCAGGGCGAGTTCGGCCTGTCGTACGTCTTCATCGCCCACGACCTGTCGGTCGTGCGTCACCTGTCCGACCGGGTCGCCGTCATGTACCTGGGCAAGATGGTGGAGGTCGGCACCGAGGACGAGATCTACGAGCGGCCGACCCACCCGTACACCCAGGCGCTGCTGTCGGCGGTGCCGGTGCCGGACCCGACCGTGCGGGACAGCAAGGCGATCATCCGACTCCAGGGTGACGTCCCCTCCCCGGTCAGCCCACCCTCGGGCTGCCGGTTCCGCACCCGGTGCTGGAAGGCGCAGGACGTCTGCGCCCAGGAGGTGCCGCTGCTGGAGATCCGGCCGGGCTCGGACCACCCGAGCGCCTGCCACTTCGCGGAGAAGCGGGAGATCGTGGTCACCCACGAGGTGGCCTGAGCCAGGGTGGACCGCCTGCCGGCGTCAGCGCGACGCCGGCAGGCGGTTCGTCGTCTCCGGCGCCCGTGCCGGGCGGGTCACAGCGGGCCGCGGCCGGCGCGCAGCAGCAGGAGCGCGAGCTGGGTGCCGTCGGCGCCGAGTTCGGCCCGGAACCGTTCCAGGATCTCCCGCTCACGGGAGAGCACCAGCCGGGTCCCGCCGGAGGCCATCCGGGTGACGCCGACCTCCTGGGAGAGCGCGGCCCGCTCCTGCCAGAGCGCGATGAGCGTGCGGTCGATCTCGTCGATCCGGCGTCGGATCTCCCCGATCCGCTCGGCGGCCGCCGAGTCGCCGGTGCCGGTCCGCGCCGCCGCCGCGTCGGTCGGATCGCCGCTGGACTCCACCACGTCAGTCATCATCGTCGTCCCTTTCGGGGCTGGGGCCCGTACCCGGATCCCGGGACGGAAAAGCCCCGGGCTCAGGGGAGCCCGGGGCTTTTCGCAGGTCTGGCGATCAGTCGCGACCCACGGCTGCCGGACTCCCGGTGCCGTAGTAAAAGGAGCGCTGACCGAACACGCCGTCGAGTATGCCGACCCGCGGGGCGGGCGCGCAAGGAAACCGGCCAACAGGTGGGACACGACGCCGGCTGCGGACCGGCCACGCGGGCGCGGAAGTGTCCGGCCGGCGGCATAGACTCGGGCTGCGATGCATCCTCTCTTCGACATTCCCGCGTCCCCGCCCGCGCCGGAGTCCCGGCCGACCCCGCCGCGTGGGGGCGGCCGGTCGGATCCGCAGGCCCTCCTCGACGGCCTGAACGGGCCCCAGCGGGACGCGGTGACCCACGCCGGCTCTCCGCTGCTGATCGTGGCCGGTGCCGGCTCGGGCAAGACCCGGGTGCTGACCAACCGGATCGCCTATCTCCTCGCCGCGCGGGACGTGCACCCCGGCGAGATCATCGCGATCACGTTCACCAACAAGGCCGCCGGCGAGATGAAGGAGCGGGTGGCCGCGCTGGTGGGTCCGCGCGCCCGGCTGATGTGGGTGTCGACGTTCCACTCGGCGTGCGTCCGCATCCTGCGGGCCGAGCACGAGCACGCCGGCCTGAAGTCGACCTTCTCCATCTACGATGCCGACGACTCCCGCCGGTTGATGCAACTGGTGGCCCGTGAGCTGGACCTGGATCCCAAGCGCTACCCCGCCCGGGGCCTGGCCGCCCAGGTGTCCAACCTGAAGAACGAGCTGGTCGACCCGGAGGAGTTCGCCGGCCGGGCCAAGGGCCCGAACGAGCGGGCCCTGGCCGAGGCCTACACGCTCTACCAGCGGCGGCTGCGCGAGGCGCACGCGCTGGACTTCGACGATCTGATCATGACGACGGTGCACCTGCTCCAGTCGCACCCGCATGTGGCGGAGAGCTACCGACGCCGGTTCCGGCACGTCCTGGTGGACGAATACCAGGACACCAACCACGCCCAGTACGTGCTGATCAAGGAGCTGGTCTCCGGCACCGAGGGCATCGCGCCGGCCGAGCTGTGCGTGGTCGGCGACGCCGACCAGTCCATCTACGCGTTCCGCGGCGCGACCATCCGCAACATCCTGGAGTTCGAGCGGGACTTCACGAACGCCCGCACCATCCTGCTGGAGCAGAACTACCGCTCCACCCAGACCATCCTGAACGCGGCCAACGCCGTCATCGACCGGAACACGTCCCGCAAGCCGAAGCGGCTGTGGAGCGACGCCGGCGCCGGTGAGCAGATCGTCGGGTACGTCGCCGACACCGAGCACGCCGAGGCGGACTGGGTGGCCCGGGAGATCGACCGGCTGGTCGACGACGGTGAGACGCGCCCCGGCGACGTGGCCGTCTTCTACCGCACCAACGCCATGTCGCGGGTGTTCGAGGAGGTCTTCATCCGGGTCGGCCTGCCCTACAAGGTGGTCGGCGGGGTGCGCTTCTACGAGCGCAAGGAGGTCCGCGACGCGCTCGCCTACCTGCGTGCCGTGGTCAACGACGACGACACGGTCAGCCTGCGCCGGGTCCTCAACACCCCCCGGCGGGGCATCGGTGAGCGGGCCGAGGCCTGCGTCGAGGCGCTCTCCACCCGGGACCGCATCTCCTTCGGTGCCGCGTTGCGACGGGCCCGGGAGGCGCCGGGGATCTCGACCCGGGCGGCCAACGGCATCGCCGAGTTCGTCGCGCTGCTCGACGCCGGGCGGGAGCTGGCCGCCACCGGCACCCCGGAGGAGGTGCTGGAGGCGCTGCTGACCCGCTCGGGCTACCTGGCCGAGTTGGAGGAGAGCCTCGACCCGCAGGACGCCGGCCGGGTGGACAACCTCCAGGAGCTGGTGAGCGTCGCCCGCGAGTACACCGAACGGGTCGAGGCGCTCGGCGCCGACGACGAGCGGGCCACACTGGCCGGTTTCCTGGAGCAGGTGGCGCTGGTCGCCGACGCCGACGCGATTCCCTCCGACGACCCCGACCACCAGGGCGTGGTCACCCTGATGACGCTGCACACGGCGAAGGGCCTGGAGTTCCCGGTGGTCTTCCTGACCGGCCTGGAGGACGGCGTCTTCCCGCACCTGCGCTCGCTCGGCGACACCCGCGAGCTGGAGGAGGAGCGGCGCCTGGCATACGTGGGGATCACCCGGGCCCGGCAGCGCCTCTACCTGTCCCGGGCGGTGACCCGGTCGGCGTGGGGCGCGCCGGCCTACAACCCGGCGTCGCGGTTCCTGGAGGAGCTGCCGCCGGAACTGGTCCGCTGGGAGCGCACCGAGGGGTCGTACACCTCGTGGGGTGGCGGTGGGGGCGGCGTCGGTGGTCGGGCGGACCGGTTGTCCGGCGGTGGCCGGGGCGGCTTCGCCGGTGGCACGCCCAGGGCGACCGAGCTGGCCAAGCGCCTCGGGGTGGACGCCAGCCGGCTGGCCACCGCGAGCGAGCTGAAGCAGGCGCCGAAGGTCTCGGCGGGCGACCGGGTCAACCACCAACGCTACGGCCTGGGCCGGGTGCTGGCGGTGGAGGGGGCCGGGCCGGGTGCGCGGGCCCAGATCGACTTCGGCGACCAGACCATGTGGCTGGTGCTGCGGCACGCGCCGATCGACAAGCTCTGAGCCCGGCCCCCCCGCCATGGCCGTCAGCAGGCCACGTCGATGCCCCGGGCGCGCAGGAACGGCGCCGGGTCGATCTGGTTCCACATGGCGCCCTGGTGCACCTCGAAGTGCAGGTGCGGGCCGGTGGAGTCGCCGGTCGAGCCCTCGTAGCCGATGACCTGCCCGGCCTTCACCGTGTCGCCGACGCCGACGAGCAGCCGGCTCTGGTGCGCGTAGTGGGTCAGGTAGCCGTTGTGGTGGTCGACGAAGACGGAGTTGCCGTAGCCGTCGCCCATGTCGCCGGCCTTGACCACGGTGCCGGCGGCGGCGGCCCGGATCGGTGTGCCGTCGGGCATGGCGAAGTCGATGCCGGCGTGCAACGTGCCCCACCGCTGCCCGTAGCAGGAGGTGATGTCGGCACCCGCCATCGGGATGACCCAGCTCGGCTTCGGCGCGGCCTTCTTCTTCACCGGCTTGGGCTTCGTCGTCTTCTTCGGCTTCGGGCTGCTCGCGCGTCGGCTCGGGGTGGGGCTCGGGGACGGGCTGGCCGGCATGGTGGACGGCGGGACCGGGACGACCGGCTCGCGGGCGGCGCGGTCTGCGCGGTCGGCGTCCGCGGCGCGGGCCCGGGCGTCGAGGTCGACGGCGGCCGGGGCCGGAGCGGGATCGCCGGTGGTGGCGACCACGACGCCGCCGAGACCGAGACCGACCAGGGCGACCGCGCCGGTGACCAGGTACGCGGCCCGCCGGCCGGTGCGTCGGTGTCGAACCGGGGAATGGTCGGGGGTGTTGCCGTTCGGGGTGGGACTGCTGTGTTGCACGGGAACCTTCACCAGTCGAGGGGCACGTGACCTCGAAATACTGGTGTCGGCCCAGGTCGGGCCGGGTATCGGGTTCGGGGGACCGCCGGGTGCCGCCGCCGCGCCGTGCCCGGGTTTGCCGTCGACTGGGCGGTTCACCCGAGAAGATGATCACCCGATGGAGTGGGCCCGCTCACATCCCCGGGTGTGACGCGGCAGACATCCCCGGACGCGAAACCGCCCGGATCGCGGGATCCGGGCGGTCATCGGGCGATACGGGGAGTCAGGACGGGACTACGTCGGCGTAGATCGCCTCGGTTTCGAGCTTGATGTCCACCCCGTGGTCCTGGAGGAACGGCACCGGGTCGCGCGGCTGGCCGTTGACATGCACCTCAAGGTGCAGGTGGGAGCCGTAGGAGTGGCCGGTGTTGCCGACCAGGCCGAGCTGGTCGCCGGCCTTCACCTCCTGGCCCTCCTTGACCGTGACGACGGAGGAGTGGCCGTAGATGGCCTCGCTGCCGTCGGAGTGCTTGACGATCACGGCGTAGCCGTAGCCGCCGAACCAGCCGGCCTTGGTGACCGTGCCGGCGTGGATCGCCTTGTAGGGCGTGCCCTCCGGCGCGACCAGGTCGATGCCGGTGTGCAGCTTGCCCCAGCGCATGCCGTAGGGCGCCTTGAAGTCGTAGCCGTGCAGGGGGAGGAGCCAGGGGTCCTGCTCGGTGGCGTCGGAGTCGGTCGACCGCTCGTCGCGGTTGGCCCGGTCGGCGCTGTCGGCCCGGGCTGCGGCGTCCTGGCCGGCGACCGACGCCTGCCGGAGCTCGTCGAGGACCGAGGGGCTGACGCTCTTGGCGTCGGGGAGGGCGTTCGCGCCGAGGGCGACGATGCCGGCGCCGACGAAGGCGGTGGTGACGACCGCCGCGTAGCGGCTCCGCGGGGGGGTGGGCACGCGGCGGCGGCCGCGATATCGATCGGGCTCAGACGACAGGCGCTGGCGCACGCACACCCTCCGTTGTCGGGGATCCGATGCGACCTCGGACCGTTCGGTGAAGCTCGGTCGAACGTCCG
>NZ_NAPR01000006.1:272697-272814 GCF_002140155.1 Micromonospora sp. NBS 11-29 | reverse complement strand
CCGCCACTCCTGTCACAAGCCGAAGCGCCGAACTGCTGATTCTTTATGTCCGTTTCTATCCGTACTTGTCATGGCTCGTGCCCCCGGTCGTATGGCCTCTCGCCTGTCCGTTCGTCG
>NZ_NAPR01000006.1:243356-272666 GCF_002140155.1 Micromonospora sp. NBS 11-29 | reverse complement strand
AGGGGTGCGGCCCGGCTTCCCGCCCCGGGCCCGGCCGGGTTACCGTTCGTTCAGTGCAGGAGCGCCCGTGCCGGTGAAAGGTGTGCGCAGATGAGCTCTCGTATCCGGGTCGTCGTTGCTAAGCCCGGCCTGGACGGCCACGACCGGGGCGCGAAGGTCGTCGCCCGAGCCCTGCGGGACGCGGGCATGGAGGTCATCTACACCGGCCTGCACCAGACCCCCGAGCAGATCGTGGAGACGGCCATCCAGGAGGACGCGGACGCGGTCGGCCTCTCCGTGCTCTCCGGCGCGCACATGACCCTCTTCCGGCGGGTGGTCGAGCTGCTCACCGAGCGTGAGGCGGCCGACATCGTGGTCTTCGGCGGCGGCATCATCCCCGAGGCCGACATCCCGGAGCTGGAGCAGATCGGGGTCGCGAAGATCTTCACGCCGGGCGCCACCACCGGGTCGATCGTCGACTGGGTGCGGGAGAACGTTGCCCAGCCGGTCGGCTGAGCACCGGATGATCTGGGCAGGGGGAGGGGCCGGACGCACCCCTCACACGCCCGGCCCCTCTATGCACGATGCCCCGCCGCCACCCCTCGACCGACAGGGCATCGGCCGCTCCCGCCGTCGCGCTTGACCAGCGCTCCGACATCAGACTCAACGACGCCTTCGAGCAGGGGTTACGCCCCGTTCCGGACATTCCTCGACCGGTTGACGCCGCACCTGTCGGCGCCGCCCGTCCGGTGCCGGGCGGCCGCGTCCGACGACGACCGCTGTGCATTACCGCACACCGCGCACCCGCTCGGTTGCCGCGCGTTCCCATCTCGTTAGGCTGCGGCAAATGGCCTGTCTCATCTGATGACAGGCGTCAAACTGATTTTCCAACGCTGGTGGCGGCGCGACGGCGCGCCGCGGAGACGGGACGGGACGCGCAATCGTGGACCTGTACGAGTACCAGGGGCGGGACCTGTTCGAGCGGCACGGTTTGCCCGTGCTGGCCGGCGGCGTCGCCACTACCCCGGAGGAGGCCCGCGCGATCGCCGAACGCCTCGGCGGCCGGGTGGTCGTCAAGGCGCAGGTGAAGGTCGGCGGCCGCGGCAAGGCCGGCGGCGTGAAGCTGGCCGAGGGCGCGGAGGAGACGGTGGCCCGCGCCACCGACATCCTCGGCATGGACATCAAGGGTCACACGGTCCACAAGGTCATGATCACGGTGACCGCGGACGTGGCCGAGGAGTACTACTTCTCGTACCTGCTCGACCGGGCGAACCGCACCTTCCTCTGCATCGCCAGCGTCGCCGGCGGCATGGACATCGAGGCGGTCGCCGCCGAGACCCCCGAGAAGGTCGTCAAGGCGCCGATCGACGCGAACACCGGCGTGGACGAGGCCAAGGCGCGTGAGATCGTCACCGCGGCCGGCTTCCCGGCCGAGGTCGCCGACCAGATCGTCGACGTCGCGGTCGGGCTGTGGCAGGCGTTCGTCGCCGAGGACGCCACCCTGGTCGAGGTGAACCCGCTGGCCACCACGAAGGACGGCAAGCTGCTGCTGCTGGACGCCAAGGTCACGCTGGACGAGAACGCCGGCTTCCGGCACCCGGACCACGAGGCCCTGGTCGACCAGGCGTCGGTGGACCCGCTGGAGCAGGCCGCCAAGTCCAAGGACCTCAACTACGTCAAGCTCGACGGCGAGGTCGGCATCATCGGCAACGGCGCGGGCCTGGTCATGTCCACGCTCGACGTGGTCGCGTACGCGGGTGAGCGGCACGGCGGCGTCAAGCCGGCCAACTTCCTCGACATCGGCGGCGGCGCGAGCGCCGAGGTGATGGCGAACGGCCTGGAGATCGTGCTCTCCGACCCGTCGGTGCGCAGCGTCTTCGTCAACGTCTTCGGCGGCATCACCGCCTGCGACGCGGTCGCCAACGGCATCGTGCAGGCGCTGGCGCTGCTGGAGCAGCGCGGTGAGAAGGCCACCAAGCCGCTCGTGGTCCGCCTCGACGGCAACAACGCCGAGGAGGGTCGGGCCATCCTCGACGGCGCGGCGAACCCGCTGATCCAGCGGGTCGACACCATGGACGGCGCGGCCGAGCGGGCCGCCGAGCTGGCTGCTGCGGGGGTCTGACAATGGCTATCTGGCTGACCAAGGACTCCAAGGTCATCGTGCAGGGGATGACCGGTTCCGAGGGTTCGAAGCACACCCGGCGGATGCTCGCCGCCGGCACCACCGTGGTCGGCGGCGTCAACCCGCGCAAGGCCGGCACCACCGTCGACTTCGACGGCGCCGAGCTGCCCGTCTTCGCCTCCGTCGCGGACGCGATGAAGGAGACCGGGGCCGACGTCACGGTCATCTTCGTGCCGCCGCAGTTCACCAAGGCCGCGGTGGTCGAGGCGATCGACGCCGGCATCGACCTGGCCGTGGTGATCACCGAGGGCGTGCCGGTGCACGACACCGCCGCGTTCTGGGCGTACAACGTGGCCCAGGGCGAGCGGACCCGGATCATCGGCCCGAACTGCCCGGGCATCGCCTCGCCGGGTGCGTCCAACGCCGGCATCATCCCCGCCGACATCACCGGCTCCGGCCGGATCGGGCTGGTCAGCAAGAGCGGCACGCTGACCTACCAGATGATGTACGAGCTGCGCGACATCGGCTTCTCCACCTGCGTCGGCATCGGCGGTGACCCGATCATCGGCACCACCCACATCGACGCGCTGGCCGCCTTCGAGGCGGACCCGGACACCGACGCGATCGTGATGATCGGTGAGATCGGCGGCGACGCCGAGGAACGGGCGGCCGAGTTCATCAAGGCCAACGTCACCAAGCCGGTGGTCGGCTACATCGCCGGCTTCACCGCCCCGCCCGGCAAGACCATGGGTCACGCCGGCGCGATCATCTCCGGGTCGGCGGGCACCGCCGACGCCAAGAAGGAGGCGCTGGAGGCGGTCGGCGTGAAGGTCGGCAAGACCCCGACCGAAACCGCCAAGCTCATGCGGGAGATCATGTCCAACCGCTGAGCCGCCATGCGACGTGCCGAGGGGGTCGACCGGTTCCGGTCGACCCCCTCGGCGTTCAGCGGTACCAGTACGGGGAGTAGTAGTTGCCCCTGGCCCGCACCACGGCGCTGGCGATGAGGTTGACGACGCCGAACGCGATGGCCAGCCAACCGAGCAGTGGTGACTTCCCGTTGCGCCGCGCCTCCCGGATGGACAGCCAGCCGAAGGCGATGCCCAGGATGCCGCAACAGAGCAGGCCGAGGACGATGCCGAGGACGCCCCAGAGCGTGGTCCGGTCCCGGCCGGCGGCCGGTGGCGGCGGTGGCGGCGGGTACGGAGCGTTCACGGCTTCCTCCGGACGGTCGGTGCCGCGACGGGAACGGTCGCGTCTGAAGCCGAGGCTAGACCGGATCACCAGCACCGATCCGGGGGTTCGACGAACTCGTCGCGGTCCCGGCCCGGTATCGGACTGCCGTCCTGTGCGCGGCGTGCCAGAGTAGACGCGATGTCACGTGTCACCCCTGACCAGCCACGCCGCCCGGCCGCCGGCCCCACCGCCGGGGCCCGGCCGCCCGGCCGCGCCCGCCCCNGGCGGGGCGAGCCGTCCCGCCGGCGGGCCCCGCTGCCCGTCGCCGCCGGGGTGGCCGCGCTCTGGGCCGCGGTGACCTCCTGGCTGCCGGTCACCGTGGTGCTCGGGTTGGCCCAGCTCAGCGAGGACGCCGGCTCGCTCGCCGGGGCGCTGCGCGCCGGGTCGGCCGGCTGGCTGCTCGGGCACGGGGTGCCGCTGGAGACCTCCGCCGGGCCGCTCGGCCTCGCGCCGCTCGCGCTGAGCGCGCTCGCCGTCTGGCGGCTCACCCGCGCCGGGGTGCACGTCAGCCGGGCCGTCGGCGCCCGCGGCGCCGGTTCACCACGGCAGGCGCTCACCGTCGCGGTCGCGGTCGGTCTCGGGTACGCGTTGCTCGGCGCGCTCGCCGCGGTCGCGGTCAGCGCGGGCGGTCTGCGGGTCTCCCCGGTCACGGCCGCCGGCACGTTCGCCGCGTTCGGGGCCCCGGCCGCCCTGGTCGGCGCGCTGCGTACCACCGGGGTCTGGGCGCTGCTGGCGCGGCGCTGCCCACCGGCCCTGCGCGACGGGCTGCGGGCCGGGCTGGTCGCCGCGCTGCTGCTGTTCGGCGCGGGAGCCGGTGCGGCCGGGTTGGCGGTGGCGACCGGCGGCGGTGACGCGGCCGACATGATCGGGGCGTACCGGACCGGGGTGGCCGGTCAGGCGGGCATCACCCTGGTCAGCGTCGCCTACGCGCCGAACGCGACCGCCTGGTCGGCGAGCTACCTGCTCGGTCCCGGGTTCGCCGTCGGCACGGACACCGCGGTACGCACCAGCGAGGTGTCCGTCGGTGCGCTGCCGGCCGTACCCTTGCTGGCCGGCCTGCCCCGCGGGCCGATGGACGGGCTCGGGGCCGGGCTGCTCGCGGTGCCCGTGCTGGCCGCGATGGCGGCCGGCTGGTTGCTGGCCCGGCGGCTGCTGCGCGCGGCGGCCGAGGACCGGGCCGACGTCGGGTGGCCGGCGCTGCTGGTCCCGGCCGCGCTCGCCGGGCCGGTCGCCGGCGTGCTGCTGGGGCTGGTCGCGGCGGCCTCCGGCGGGCCGCTCGGTGACGGTCGACTGGCCGAGATCGGCCCGCCGCCCTGGCCGGTGGCCGGCGTCGCGACCGTGGTGATCGCGATGGGCGCGGTGCTCGGTGCCGCCGCGACCCGCACCCTCACCCGCCCGACCCCGCCGGCCCGTCCGGCCGTCCCCCGTCCCGCCGACCGCTGAGCCGGCGGGCGGGACGCGACGAGGGGCGCCCGGCGGTCGCCGGACGCCCCTCGGGCGACGGGTCGGTCAGGAACCGAAGTTGCTCGTGTTGATGGCGGCGCCGGCGATGGCGCTGATGATGCCGATGACCACACCGACACCACCACAGATCAGGGCGACCTTGGCCTGGCCCGGGTTGCTCGCCTCGCCCGTCTGGACCTTCTTCTGGCCCAGGAAGCCCAGCACGACGCCGGCGATGCCGGCCGGGACGCCCAGCAGCGGGCAGCACAGGCCGAGCACGATCGACGCGATGCCGACGATCATGCCGATCAGGCCCAGGGTGTTGTTCCGGCCCTGCCCCGGGGCGCTCGGGTAGCCGGCGGCCGGGTACTGCGGCGCGGCGCCGTACGGCTGCTGCTGCTGCGCGTACGGGTCCTGCCCGTAGGGCTGGCCGGAGGTGGGCTGGCCGTAGGACTGGTCCGGGGTCGGCTGGCCGTAGGGCTGGCCGGAGGTGGGCTGGCCGTACGGCTGGCCCGAGGTCGGCTGCTGCCCGTACTGCGGCGGCGGGGCGTACGGGTCGTGCGGCTGGGCGGTCGGGTCCTGGTTCGGCTGCTGGCCGTACGGGTCCTGACCGGGGTATCCGGGCTGCATCGCAGGGTGCTCCTCAAAGTGGGGGGTCCATGGTCGGGTGCGCACGGCACCGGGCGACGGCAGCGTATCGTGTCGGTCCGACCAGGGAGATCACCAGCGGTCGGGCTGCCCGCGGATCGGGCCCGCCGAGCACACCGATAGGGTTGTCCGCGTGACCGAGCCCGCGTCCGTCGCCCGCCTCGTCGTCCTCGTCTCCGGTTCCGGCAGCAACCTCCAGGCGCTGCTGGACGCCGCCGCCGACCCCGCCTACGGAGCCCGGGTGGTGGCGGTGGGCGCCGACCGGGACGGCATCGCCGGCCTGGACCGGGCCGCGTCGGCCGGTGTGCCGACCTTCGTCGAGCGGGTCAAGGACCACCCGACCCGCGCCGACTGGGACAAGGCGCTCACCGCCCGCGTCGCCGAGCACCGCCCCGACCTGGTCATCAGCGCCGGGTTCCTCAAGCTCGTCGGGTCGGAGTTCCTGACCGCGTTCGGCGACCGCTACCTGAACACGCACAACACCCTGCTGCCGGCGTTCCCCGGCATCCACGGTCCCCGGGACGCGCTGGCGTACGGCGTGAAGGTCACCGGGGCCACGCTGTTCTTCGTCGACGCCGGGATGGACACCGGCCCGATCGTCGCCCAGGTCGCCGTACCGGTGCTCGACGACGACGACGAGGAGACGCTCACCGAGCGCATCAAGTCCGCCGAGCGGCGCCAGCTCGTCGAGCAGGTCGGCCGCCTGGTCCGTGACGGTTGGACGATCACCGGCAGAAAGGTCACCATCCCGTGAGCACCACCGACGCCCGCCCGATCCGCCGCGCGCTGGTCAGCGTCTACGACAAGACCGGCCTGGTCGAGCTGGCCCGCGCCCTGCACGAGGCCGGCGTGGAGATCGTCTCGACCGGCAGCACCGCGTCGACCATCTCCGGCGCCGGAGTTCCGGTGACGCCGGTCGAGCAGGTCACCGGCTTTCCGGAGATCCTCGACGGGCGGGTGAAGACGCTGCACCCGAAGATCCACGGTGGTCTCCTCGCCGACCTTCGCAAGGACGCGCACGCCGCCCAGCTCGACGAGCACGGCATCGCGGGGATCGACCTGCTGGTCTCCAACCTCTACCCGTTCCAGGCCACGGTCGCCTCCGGCGCCGACCTCGACGGGTGCGTCGAGCAGATCGACATCGGTGGCCCGGCGATGGTGCGGGCCGCCGCGAAGAACCACGCCTCGGTGGCGGTGGTGACCGACCCGGCCGCGTACCCGGCGGTGGTGGCCGCGCTCGCCGACGGCGGCTTCACCCTGGCCCAGCGTCGCGCGCTCGCGGTGCGGGCGTTCGCCGACATCGCCGACTACGACGTGGCGGTGGCCGACTGGTTCGCCACCACCGTGTCCCCGGCCGAGGACGGCTGGCCGGAGTTCGCCGGGCTGGCGCTGCGCCGCCAGGCGGTGCTGCGCTACGGCGAGAACCCGCACCAGGCGGCGGCCCTCTACACCGACCCGGGCGCCCCGGCCGGGCTGGCCCAGGCCGAGCAGTTGCACGGCAAGGAGATGTCCTACAACAACTACGTCGACGCGGACGCCGCCTGGCGCGCCGCGCACGACTTCCCCGACCAGCCGGCGGTGGCGATCATCAAGCACGCCAACCCGTGCGGCATCGCGGTCGGCGCGGACGTGGCCGAGGCGCACCGCAGGGCACACGCCTGCGACCCGGTCTCCGCGTTCGGCGGCGTGATCGCGGTGAACCGGCCGGTCAGCGTGGAGCTGGCCGGGCAGGTGGCGGAGATCTTCACCGAGGTGCTGGTCGCGCCCGGCTTCGACGACGGCGCGCTGGAGCTGCTGCGGGCGAAGAAGAACATCCGGTTGCTGCGGGCGCCCGCGTTCGCCACCCGACCGGCCGAGTGGCGGCAGGTGAGCGGCGGCGTGCTGGTGCAGATGCGGGACGCGGTCGACGCGCCCGGCGACGACCCGGCCGGCTGGACGCTGGCCACCGGCGACCCGGCCGACGAGGCCACGCTGCGCGACCTGGTGTTCGCCTGGCGTGCGGTGCGCGCGGTGAAGAGCAACGCGATCCTGCTGGCCCGCGACGGTGCCACCGTCGGCGTCGGGATGGGACAGGTCAACCGCGTCGACTCGGCGCGGCTGGCGGTCAGCCGGGCCGGTGACGAGCGGGCCCGGGGCTCGGTCTGCGCCTCGGACGCGTTCTTCCCGTTCGCCGACGGCCCGAAGATCCTCATCGACGCGGGCGTCCGGGCCATCGTGCAGCCCGGCGGCTCGATCCGCGACGAGGAGACCATCGCGGCCTGCAAGGAGGCCGGCGTGACCATGTACCTCACCGGCACCCGGCACTTCTTCCACTAGGTCTGCTCCCGCCGCCGGTTACTGTGCGTGGCCCTCGGCCGAAGAAACAATCAGATGTGCGCGCTATACCTCAAAGGCATAAATATGCCTCTGAGGTATAGCGCGTTCAGCGCCTTGATGCCGCCGGTGCCGACACGCCGGAGAGCCGGTGGTCGAACGCGCCCCACTTCCTCCCGGGGGGACGGGGCCTCAGACGTCCGTGCGTACCTCGGCGAAGTGGCAGGCGGACGGGTGCGGGTCCGCCGCCCGGGGGACCGTCTGCGGGTCCTGGACGGCACAGACCTCCTCGGCCTTCCAGCACCGGGTGCGGAACCGGCAGCCCGACGGCGGGTCGGCCGGGCTGGGCACGTCACCGGTGAGCCGGATGACGGTCCGCCGGTCGCGGGCCTCCGGGTCGGGCACCGGCACCGCCGAGAGCAACGCCTGGGTGTACGGGTGGGTGGCGCGCTGGTAGATCTGCTCCTCGGTGCCGATCTCCACGATCCGGCCCAGGTACATCACCGCCACCCGGTCGCAGATGTGCCGGACCACCGACAGGTCGTGGGCGATGAAGACGTAGGAGAGCCCGAACTCGTCCTGGAGCTGCTCCAGCAGGTTGATCACCTGGGCCTGGATGGAGACGTCCAGGGCCGACACCGGCTCGTCGCAGACGATGATCTCCGGGCGCAGCGCGAGCGCGCGGGCGATGCCGATGCGCTGCCGCTGGCCGCCGGAGAACTGGTGCGGATAGCGGTTGACGTGCTCCGGGTTGAGCCCGACCACGTCCAGCAGCTCGCGCACCCGCTGTCGCCGGCTGCCCTTCGGGGCGGCGTCCGGGTGGATGGCGAACGGCTCGCCGACGATGTCGCCGACCGTCATCCGGGGGTTGAGCGAGGTGTACGGATCCTGCATCACCATCTGCATGTTCCGCCGCAGCCGCCGCAGCTCCCCGCCGGATGCCCGGAACAGGTCCCGCCCCTCCAGCGTGGCCCGGCCGGCGGTCGGGGTTTCCAGCCGCATGAGCAGCCGGGCCAGCGTGGACTTGCCGCAGCCGGACTCGCCGACCACGCCGAGCGTCTCGCCGCGACGCAGCTCGAAGCTCACCCCGTCGACCGCCCGCACCGCGCCAATCTGCCGCTTGAACAGCACACCCCGGGTGATGGGGAAGTGCTTGACCAGCTCGTCGACCGCGAGGATCGTCTCGCCGCGGACCTTGGTGGGGCTAGCCGGCGCGGTCATCGTGGACCTCCTGCGCGAAGTGGCACGCGCTGGTCCGGCCGCCGGCGAGGACCAGGTCGTGGGGAACCTCGTCCAGGCAGACCTGGCGCGCGTACGGGCACCGGGGGTGGAACGGGCAGCCGGCGGGGATGTCCATCAGGTTCGGCGGCAGGCCGCGGATGGTCGACAGCGCCCCACCCCGCCGGTCGAGCCGGGGGATCGACTCCAACAACCCCTTCGTGTACGGGTGCGCGGGCGCCCGGTACAGCGCGTGCACGTCGGCGTGCTCGACGATCCGGCCGGCGTACATGACCGCGATCCGGTCCGCCACGCCCGCGACCACGCCGAGGTCGTGTGTGATCAGGACGAGTGCCATGCCCAGGTCCCGGCGCAGGTCGGCCAGGAGGTCCATGATCTGGGCCTGCACCGTGACGTCCAGCGCGGTGGTGGGCTCGTCGGCGATCAGCACCTTCGGGTCCAGCGCCAGCGCCATGGCGATCATGACGCGTTGCCGCATGCCACCGGAGAACTGGTGCGGGTGGTCGCCGAGGCGTTTCGCCGCGGCTGGGATCCGGACCAGGTCCATCAGCTCGACGGTGCGTCGCCGCGCGTCGGCCCGGGACATCCCGGCCCGCTGCCGCAGCGACTCGCCGATCTGCCAGCCGACCGGGAAGACCGGGTTCAACGCCGACAGCGCGTCCTGGAAGATCATCGCGATCTCCGTGCCGCGCACCTGCCGGCGCTCCTCCTCCGATCGGGTGAGCAGGTCCCGCCCCCGGTAGCGGATCTGGCCGCCACGGACGTACGCCGGTGGGGTGTCCAGGATGCCCATGATCGCCTGGGCGGTGACCGACTTGCCGGAGCCGGACTCGCCGAGCACGGCCAGCGTCTCGCCCCGGTCCAGGTGGTACGTCACCCCGTTGATCACCCGGGCCACGCCCTCGCGGGTGCGGAACTCGACGTGCAGGTCGCGTACCTCCAGCAGGTGCCCGCCCGGCGGGGTGGGGGAGGCCGGCGTCGGCATGGGTCTCACCGCAGCTTCGGGTCGAAGGCGTCGCGGACCGCGTCGCCGAGCATGATGAAGGCGAGCACGGTCAGCGCGAGGAAGACCGACGGCACGATCAGCGGCGTGGCCGACTCCCGCATGTGCACCCGGCCGGCGTCGATGTCGATGCCCCAGGAGATGGTCGGGGCCTTCAGGCCGATGCCGAGGAAGCTCAGCGTGGCCTCGGCCGCGATGAACGAGCCGAGCGCGATGGTGAGCACCACGATGGCCGGCGCGAGCGCGTTCGGCAGGATGTGCCGCCACATGATCCGGCCGTTGCCGGCCCCGAGCATCCGGGCGGCGGCCACGTAGTCCTGTTCCCGGGCGGTGAGGACCGAGGAGCGCACCACCCGGGCGGCGGTGGTCCAGCCGAGCAGCGCCAGCACCAGGATGACCGCGAGCAGGCGTACCGTCTCGCCGCTGGTGCTCACGCGCTTGAGCAGCACGATCGCGGCCAGCAGCAGCGGGATGCCGAGCACGATGTCGATCACCCGGGAGAGCACCGCGTCGACCCAGCCGCCGAAGAAGCCGGCGAGCATCCCGACGACCAGCGCGATCACGCCGGTGATCAGCGCCGAGAACGCGCCGACCAGCAGGGACGCGCGGGCGCCGTAGACCGCCCGGGCGAACGTGTCGCAGCCCTGGAAGTCGTACCCGAAGATGGCCCCGCCGGACGGCCCGGCGTGCTGCCGGGAGAGCACGCAGTCGCGCGGGTCGTTGGCGGTGAACAGCCCGGGGAACGCGGCCATCGCGGCGACCAGCACGACCAGCAACAGGCTGAGCCAGAAGACCGGGTTGCGGCGCAGGTCGCGCCAGGCGTCGCCGGCCAGGCTGCGGGACCGGCCCGGCCGACCGGCCCGGTCCGGGGTGCCGGGCTCGCCGGAGACCCCCCGCCGCGCCGACTGGTCCTCCGTCGCCGCCACCGTCTCGAAGTCACTCATATCTGATCCTCGGGTCGAGCACGGCGTAGAGCACGTCCACCACCAGGTTGGCCAGCAGGTAGACCACGACCAGCACGCTGACGATGCCCACCACCAGCGGGCCGTCCTCGGTGCGGATGCCGCGGAACAGGTTGAAGCCGACGCCGGGGATGTTGAACACGCCCTCGGTGATGATCGCGCCGCTCATCAGGTTGCCCAGTTCCACGCCGAGGAACGTGACCACCGGGATCAGCGAGTTGCGCAGCACGTGCACGCCGACGATCCGCCGCCGCATCAACCCCTTCGAGCGGGCGGTGCGCACGTAGTCGGCGCGCAGGTTCTCGGTGACCGAGGTCCGGGTCAGCCGCAGCGCGGTCGCCAGCGACAGCGAGCCGAGCACGATGCCGGGCAGCAGCAGCGCCCGGAACGAGGGCTGGGCGCCCGCGGTGGGCGGGAAGATCGGCCAGCGTACGCCGAGGAAGTACTGCGCCAGCGGGGCCAGCACGATGGTCGGTATGCCGAGCACCAGCAGCGTGAGCACGAGCGTCGCGTGGTCGAAGACGCCGCTGCGCCGGATGGCGGCGATCACCCCGGCGGTGACCCCGAAGAGCACGGTCACGGCCATGGCGATGAGTGCCAGTTTGACGGTGACCGGCCAGGCGGCGGCGAGGATGTCGCCGATCTGCCGGCCGGTCAGCGACTGGCCGAGGTCACCCCGGAGCAGGCCGCCCAGGTAGTTGACGTAGCGGTAGAAGAAGCCGCCGACCCCGGTCGCGTCGAGGTGGTACTTCTCGGTGAGGTAGGCACGCTGGGCCGCGGTGACGGGTCGCTCCCCGGCGAGCGCCTGGATCGGGTCGCCCTGCCCGGCGAACATCAACGCGTAGACGATCAGCGTGGTCCCGAAGAAGGCGAGGACCATCTGGAGCAGTCGCCGCAGGATGAAGCGGAGCATGCCGCCAAGTCTGCCCAAACCGGGCTGAATGTGTGCCAATGCGCGGGCCGGGCCACCCGGTGGGGGTGACCCGGCCCGACGCCGGGGGTGTCAGGCGAGTTCGATCTTCAGCAGGTCCACCCGGTCGAAGAGGTCCACGTGGACGTTCGTGACCTTGGTGGAGTGGCCGAAGTTGTTCTGCCCGTACCGCAGCGGGATCACCGGCAGGTCCTCCGCGAGCAGGTCCTCCGCCGCCTGGTACTTCGTGATCGCCTCGTCCTCGGACGCCGCGCGGGCACCCTCGGCGAGCAGCTTGTCGAACTCCGGGTTGGCGTAGCCGTAGTAGTTCGACGAGCCGGTGCTGCTGTACAGCGGGCCGAGGTAGTTCTCCATCGACGGGTAGTCCATCACCCAGCCCATCCGGAACAGGCCGACCGACTGCTTCTGCTTGAGCTTGGTCAGCAGGTCCGCGAACTTCGGCTCGGCGTTGCCGACGCACTCCACACCCAGGTTCGCCTTGAGCTGGTTGCAGGTCGCGTCGATCCAGTC
This sequence comes from Micromonospora sp. NBS 11-29, assembly GCF_002140155.1. Taxonomy (GTDB): domain Bacteria; phylum Actinomycetota; class Actinomycetes; order Mycobacteriales; family Micromonosporaceae; genus Micromonospora. The sequence goes on along the minus strand of NZ_NAPR01000006.1, from coordinate 260,280 downwards.
CTTGTGGCCGCCGTCACCGTTGTAGGACAGCTCGATCGTCTTCGGGCCGCCCGCGGCCTCGTACATCGACCGGGCCTTGACCGGGTCGAACGCGCCGGCGGCGCCGATGGTGTTCTCCCGGTAGCCCGCGACCACCGGCGAGACGAACGACCGGGCCGGCTGCTGCGAGTCCTTGAAGATCGACTTGGTGATCTCGTCCCGGTCGATCGCCATCGAGATGGCCTTGCGCACCTCGGGCTTGCTGAACTCCTCCTGGAACGTCGGGAACGCCAGGACCTGGAGCGACGACGCCGGGCTCTGCTGGAACCGGTCGCCGAGGTCGGTGGCGGCGGTGGAGAGGTTCTCCGTCGGGATCGTCTTGATCACGTCGAGGTTGTCCGCCAGCACGTCCGCGTACGCGGCGGTGGGCTGCTGGTAGATCCGGAACTCGACGCCGCCCACCTTGGGCTGCTGACCCGGGAACGCGTCGTAGCGCTCCACCTCGACCTTGGCGTCGTGCTGCCAGTCGCCCTTCATCCGGAACGGGCCCTGGCCGACCGGCGCCTGCTCGTACCCCTCGGCCAGCACGCCCGGCGCGGAGAACGCGGCCTTCGGCAGCGGGTAGAAGGCGGTGTAGCCGAGCATGGCCTTGAAGTCCACGTACGGCTCGGTGAGCGTCACCGTGAAGGTCAGGTCGTCGACCTTCGTCAGGCCGCTCAGGGTCTCGGCCTTCGGCTTCTCGCCCTGGAGGTCGTCGTAGCCGGCGATCTTCTCGAAGAAGTAGCTGGAATTCTGGCCGTTCGGCGCGTAGGCGCCGTAGTTCCAGGCGTCGAGGTAGTTGTCGGCCGTGACCTGCTCGCCGTTGTGGAACGTGTAGCCGGGCTTCAGCTTGATCGTCCAGACCCTGTTGTCCGACGACGTCACCGACTCGGCCGCCACCTCGTGCGGCTTGTTCGCCTCGTCGTAGTCGACAAGCGGGCTGAACAGCGCGGACAGCACCTGCGAGCCGCTCGTCTCGTTGGTGTTGGTCGGCACCAGGTGTTGCGGCTCGGCGATCTCGATCCGGACCGCCGCGTCGGGGTCGCTCGCGCCGCCGCCGCCGCTGCCGGAGCCGCAGGCCGTCAGGCCCAGGGTCACCGCGAGCGGGAGAGCGGCCCAGGCCGCCAGCCTACGAACACGCATGGAGTCTCCTCATCTCCTCACGCTGCGCGGTCGGCCCGACGCTGGGTGACGCTGCGCAACGACCCGTAACGGTAGGTCGCGGTGCGGCGGGTCGACAACGGATGCGTTGCGAGCTGGTAACAGAACGTGCCTGGGGATCCGGTTTCGATCTCGCCATGCTCACGCTTAGTGACGCAATCCACGTTGCGGAGCGTCACGGTGGGCCGTCGTCGTCCGGCCCGGGGCCGGACGTGAGACGATCACGGCGTGACGGCGACGATCCTGGACGGCAAGGCAACCGCGGCGGAGATCAAGGACGAGCTGCGGGCTCGGGTCAAGGCGCTCGCCGAGCGGGGCATCACCCCGGGGCTCGGCACGGTGCTGGTCGGGGAGGACCCCGGCTCCCAGGCGTACGTCAACGGCAAGCACCGCGACTGCGCCGAGGTCGGCATCGCCTCGCTGCGGGTCACGCTGCCGGCCGACGCGACCCAGGCGCAGCTCGACGCGGCCCTCGCCGAGCTGAACGCGGACCCGGCCTGCCACGGCTACATCGTTCAGCTCCCGCTCCCCGCCCACCTGGACACCCAGCGGGCGCTGGAGTCGATCGACCCGGACAAGGACGCGGACGGCCTGCACCCGGTCAACCTGGGCCGGCTGGTGCTCGGGTACGACGGTCNNCTGCGCGGCGCGGACGTCGCGGTGGTCGGTCGGGGCAACACGGTGGGCCGGCCGCTCGGCCTGCTGCTCACCCGCCGCAGCGAGAACGCCACCGTGACGCTCTGCCACACCGGCACGCTCGACCTCGCCGCGCACACCCGCCGGGCCGACGTCGTCATCGTCGCCGCGGGCGTGCCGGGGCTGCTCACCGCCGACATGATCACCCCGGGCGCCACCGTGGTCGACGTCGGCATCACGCGGGTGATCGGTGACGACGGCAAGGGCCGCTACACCGGCGACGTCGACCCGGAGGTGGCCGAGGTGGCCGGCAAGGTGGTGCCGATGCCGGGCGGCGTCGGTCCGATGACCCGGGCGATGCTGCTGACGAACGTGGTCGAACGGGCCGAGCGGGACGCCTGACCACCCAGACAGGTCATAACCGTCCGCCCCTCGCCGGATCGGTGCCAGGATGGCTGATACGGTCCGGAAAACCGACTGGTAGCAGGGAGTGGGACGACCATGGGTAAGAAGGTCACTGTCGTCGGGGCCGGTTTCTACGGCTCCACCACCGCGCAGCGCCTGGCCGAGTACGACATCTTCGACACCGTCGTGATCACCGACATCGTGGAGGGCAAGCCGGCGGGCCTCGCCCTCGACCTCAACCAGTCGCGTGCGGTCGAGGGCTTCGAGACCAAGGTCGTCGGCGTCACCACCGGGCCGAACGGCGAGGGCTACGAGGCCGTCGAGGGTTCGGACGTGGTCGTCATCACCGCCGGCCTGCCCCGTAAGCCGGGCATGAGCCGGATGGACCTGCTGGAGACGAACGCCAAGATCGTCCGTCAGGTCGCCGAGAACGTCGCCAAGTACGCCCCGAACGCCGTCGTCATCGTGGTCTCGAACCCGCTCGACGAAATGACCGCGCTGGCCCAGCTCGCCACGCAGTTCCCGAAGAACCGGGTGCTCGGTCAGGCCGGCATGCTGGACACCGCCCGGTTCACCAACTTCGTCGCCGAGGCGCTGAGCGTGCCGGTGAAGTCGGTGAAGACGCTGACGCTGGGCTCGCACGGCGACACCATGGTCCCGGTCCCGTCCAAGAGCACCGTGAACGGCAAGCCGCTGCGCGAGGCCATGCCGGCCGAGCAGATCGAGGAGTTGGTCGTCAAGACCCGCAACGGTGGCGCCGAGGTCGTCGCGCTGCTCAAGACCGGCTCGGCGTACTACGCCCCGTCCGCCGCGGCCGCCCGGATGGCCAAGGCCGTCGCGGAGGACTCCGGCGAGGTCATGCCGGTCTGCGCGTGGGTCGACGGCGAGTACGGCATCTCCGGCGTCTACCTGGGCGTCGAGGCCGAGATCGGCGCGGAGGGCGTCAAGCGGGTCGTCGAGACCGACCTGGACGCCGACGAGCTGGCCAGCCTGAAGGAGGCCGCCGAGGCCGTCCGCGCCAAGCAGGCGGACATCTCCAGCATGTGATCCGTTCCGTCGGAACGCCCCCGCGACCACCGGTCGCGGGGGCGTTTCCGTGTTCCCCGCCCCGCCCGGTGGCTCACCCCGGATCGGCGGCCGTCGACCGTCGCGCCGCGACCGGGTCGATCAGGGCGGCCAGGCCGTCGAGCACCCGGTCCAGCCCGAACTCGTACGCGTGGTCGGGGTCGACGGCCGCGTTGTGCGCCGCGCCGGCGGCGGCGCCCACCCGGACCGCGGTCGGATAGGCCTCCTCGTCCAGCACCGTGGCCAGCAGCGGGCCGTTCGCCGCCCACCACTGCTCCTCGCTCTGCGCGGTCTCCCGGCGGGTGGCCCGCGCCTCCGCCGCCGACCGGGCCGCGGCCCGGACGAAGTCGAGCAGGAACGTCAGCGCGGCGTCCCGGGTCACGTCGTCCAGGCCGGTGTCGTCGAAGGCGCGCAGCTCGTACTCGTACTTCGCCATCAGGCCCGGGCCGAGCGGCGGCCGCCCGGTCGCCACCTCCGCGGCCCACGGATGGGCCGCGAAGAGGTCCCGGTTGTCCCGGGCCACGGCGGCCACCCGGGTACGCCAGGGCTGCCCCGCCCGGTCGGGGCGGGGCAGCCGCGCGTAGAGCGCGTCCACCATCAGGTCGAGCAGCTCCGCCTTGCCCGGCAGGTAGCCGTAGAGCGTCATCGGCGCCACGCCGACCGCCTGGGCGACCCGGCGCATGGTCACCGCGTCCAGGCCCTCGGCGTCGGCCAGCTCGATCGCCGCGCTGACGATGTCGTCGAGGGAGCGACCCGGCCGCGGCCCCCGGCGCGGGCCGTCGTCGAGCCGGCGCCAGAGCAACTGCAGGGTGCGGGCCGGATCACCGGCGCCGCTGCGGTACGTGGACACCGGCCCATCCTGTCAGGCCGCATGACCGTACGGCGTACGTTGTACAATGTACGGGATATTTTGCCCGCGCCACCGGAGGTCCTCGTGCAGATCACCAAGACGGCCATCTCGCTCAACGTCGACGACGTGTCGGCCTCGGCCGCCTTCGCCCAGCGCCTCTTCGGTTTCCGGGAGGAGATGTCCGCCGACGGCTTCGTCTCGCTGGCCCGGGACGGGGTCGGCTTCAATCTGATCTTCCTGCGCACCGGCCTGGACACCCTCCAGCCGGAGAGCCTGAAGCACCAGCGGGCCCAGGGGCTCATCGTGGCCTTCGAGGTCGACGACATCGACGCCGAGTACGCCCGGATCCAGGGCGCCGACGTCCCGGTCACGACCGAGCTGCAGACCGAGCCGTGGGGGGAGCGGTTCTTCCAGATCACCGACCCGAACGGGGTGATCTTCCAGTTCGTGCAGTGGGTCGAGGTCCCGGCCGCGGCGNCCCTCGACCGGTTTCCAGTACGCTCGTACTGTTGAGCACGAGTCACCCCGAGAGGAGCGCCGGTCGATGGCGAAGATCAAGGTAAACAACCCGGTCGTTGAGCTCGACGGCGACGAGATGACCCGGATCATCTGGAAGCAGATCCGGGAGCAGCTGATCCTGCCTTACCTCGACGTCGACCTGCACTACTACGACCTGTCGATCCAGCACCGTGACGAGACCGACGACCAGGTCACCATCGACGCCGCCAACGCCATCAAGGAGCACGGCGTCGGCGTCAAGTGCGCGACCATCACCCCCGACGAGGCCCGGGTGGAGGAGTTCGGCCTGAAGAAGATGTGGCGGTCGCCGAACGGCACCATCCGCAACATCCTCGGCGGCGTGGTCTTCCGCGAGCCGATCATCATGTCGAACGTGCCGCGGCTCGTCCCGGGCTGGACCAAGCCGATCATCATCGGCCGGCACGCCCACGGCGACCAGTACAAGGCCACCGACTTCGTCGTCCCCGGCCCGGGCACGGTCACCATCACCTACACGCCGGCCGACGGCGGCACGCCGATGGAGTTGGAGGTCGCCAACTTCCCCGGCGGCGGCATCGCCATGGGCATGTACAACTACGACGAGTCGATCCGGGACTTCGCCCGCGCCTCGTTCCGGTACGGCCTGGACCGCAACTACCCGGTCTACATGTCGACCAAGAACACCATCCTCAAGGCGTACGACGGTCGGTTCAAGGACATCTTCGCCGAGGTGTTCGAGGCCGAGTTCAAGGCCGAGTTCGACGCCGCCGGCCTCACCTACGAGCACCGGCTCATCGACGACATGGTCGCCGCCGCGCTCAAGTGGGAGGGCGGGTACGTCTGGGCCTGCAAGAACTACGACGGTGACGTGCAGTCCGACACCGTCGCGCAGGGCTTCGGCTCGCTCGGCCTGATGACCTCCGTGCTGCTCTCGCCCGACGGCCGCACCGTCGAGGCCGAGGCCGCGCACGGCACCGTCACCCGGCACTACCGGCAGTACCAGAAGGGCGAGAAGACCTCCACCAACCCGATCGCCTCGATCTACGCCTGGACCCGGGGCCTGGCCCACCGGGGCAAGCTGGACGGCACCCCGGCGGTCACCGAGTTCGCCGACACGCTGGAGCAGGTCATCGTCGACACCGTCGAGGGCGGTCAGATGACCAAGGACCTCGCGCTGCTCATCTCGCGGGACGCCCCGTGGCTGACCACCGACGAGTTCATGAACGCGCTCGACGAGAACCTGGCCCGCAAGCTCGCCGCCTGACACGTAAGGAAGGGCCCCTTCTTAACGCCTGGCGTTGTAGAAGGGGCCCTTCTTAACACCTCAGGGCCGGCGGGACGGCGTGACTTCGGTCGGTGCGCCCTCGTTGACTCCGGTGGACGAGATGCCAGTCGCGTCCAGGAAGGTCGGTGGCGGTCGCGCGCCGACCAGCCGACCTTCGTGGCTGCTGAGCGCAGCCAGCCGTCCCTTCCCTGCGGGGGGTCCTGTCCCGGGCCCCCCGCGCCCATGCCGTGCGCAGATTGTTAAGAAGGGGCCCTTCCTCTACCGCAGGCGTTAATAAGGGGCCCTTCCTTTCAGCAGTTCGGCGGCGCGCTCGGGGGCGATGTCGTTGATGAAGACGCCCATGCCGGACTCCGAGCCGGCCAGGTACTTCAGCTTGTCCTTCGCCCGCCGGATGCTGAACAGTTGCAGGTGCAGATGGCCCAGCTCCCGGTCGACGCGTACCGGCGCCTGGTGCCACGCGGCGATGTACGGCATGGGCAGGTCGAAGAGCCCGTCGAAGCGGCGCAGCAGGTCCAGGTAGAGCGGCCCGAAGGCGTCCCGCTCGGCGTCGTCGAGCGCCGGGATGTCCGGCACCGGCCGGTGCGGGGCAACGTGCACCTCGAACGGCCAGCGGGCCGCCGCCGGCACGTACGCGGTCCAGTGCTCGTTGCTGGTCACCACCCGGTCGCCGGCGGCCCGCTCGGCGGCCAGCACGTCGGCGTAGAGGTTGCCCCCGGTGCGTTCGGCGTGCCGCCGGGCGGCGGCCAGCATGGCGCGGGTCCGCGGCGTGACGAACGGGTACGCGTAGATCTGCCCGTGCGGGTGGTGCAGCGTCACCCCGATCTCCACGCCCCGGTTCTCGAACGGGAACACCTGCTCCACCCCGGGCAGCTCGCTCAGCGCGGTGGTCCGGTCGGCGAGCGCGTCCAGCACGGTCCGCACCCGACGNGGGCGAACGAGGCGTTGTGGTCGTCGGTGAAGCAGACGACCTCGCACCTGCCGAGGCCGGGCCGGACCGGGGTGAACGGGGTGATCTCGGCGGGCTCGTCCGCCACCCGCTGGCTGAGTGACGGGAACCGGTTCTCGAAGACCACCACGTCGTAGTCGGGCGCCGGGATCTCGCTGAGCCGGTCGCCCCGGGACGGGCAGAGCGGACACTGGTCGGCCGGGGGCAGGAAGGTGCGCGTCTGCCGGTGCACCGCCACCGCCACCCACTCGTCGGTCAGCGGGTCGTAGCGGAGCTGCGAGGCGGGCGGCGGCGGGGGCAGTTCCCGCCGGTCCGGCTGGTCGCGGACCGCGTCGTCCCGTTCGTCGAAGTAGATCAGCTCGCGGCCGTCGGCCAGGTCGATCTGCGTACGCTTCACTCCGCTCCCTCCGTCGCCGGCACCGTCACCAGCTCGCCCACCCTGTCCTGGAGTACCCGCCGCGCCTCGGGGACCAACCGGTCGTCGGTGACCAGCACGTCCGCCGCGTCGAGGCCGACGATCGAGGAGATGCCGACCGTGCCCCACTTGGTGTGGTCGGCGAGCACCACCAGTCGGTCGGCGGCGGCCACCAGCGCCCGGTTCGTGTCCGCCTCCATCAGGTTGGGCGTGGTGAACCCGGCCCGTTCGCTGATCCCGTGCACGCCGAGGAAGAGCAGGTCCAGGTGGAGCGCGGCGATCGCGGCCACGGCCAGCGGGCCGACCAGCGCGTCCGACGGGGTGCGCACCCCGCCGGTGAGCACCACGGTCTGGTCCGGCCGGCCGCCGACGTGCAGGATCTCGGCCACCGGCAGCGAGTTGGTGACCACCGTCAGGCCGGGCACGTCCACGAGTCGGCGGGCCAGCGTGGCNCGTGGTCGGCGATGGCCGCCTTCTCGGCGGACTGCCGGACGGACTTGGCGCGGAAGCCGGGCTCGTCGGTGGAGCCGGGACCGGCGAGCGTCGCCCCGCCGTGCACCTTGGCGAGGAGGCCCTGGTCGTGCAGCGTCTCCAGGTCGCGGCGGATGGTCATGTCGGAGACGCCGAACTCGGCGGCCAGTTCGGTGACCCGGACCCCGCCGGCGGCGCGGACCCGCTCCAGGATGGTGGTCTGCCGCTGACGTGCCAGCATCCCCGGTCACCTCCCGAGCGTCACTCGCCGCACGAACGCGGTCGAACGTGTTCCAACAAAGGCGAACACTACCGCGCGACGTGGGCGGAGGCGACAGCGCCGGTGTCCGGGGGCGCGACGGCGGCCGTCGGTGCTCCGTTACCGGTCAGGCGGGCGGGAGCCGGGGCTCCACCCAGCCGGTCTCGGTCAGGTGCTCCATCACCCGCTGGACCGCCTCCTCGACGGTCAGGTCCGAGGTGTCCACCGCCAGGTCGGCGTCGGTGGGCTCCTCGTACGGGTCGTCGATGCCGGTCATCCCGGTGATCAGGCCGGCCCGGGCGCGCGCGTAGAGGCCCTTGCGGTCGCGCTGCTCGCAGACCGCCAGCGGGGTCGCCACGTGGACCAGCAGGAAACCGGCCCCGGACGCCTGCGCCATCTCCCGGGCGGTGGCCCGGGCGGCCGCGTACGGCGCGATCGGGCAGCAGATCCCCACGCCCCGGTGCCGGGCGATCTCGGCGGCCACCCACCCGATCCGGCGGACGTTCAAATCCCGGTCGGCCTTGCTGAAGCTCAGTCCCGCCGAGAGTTCCCGCCGCACCACGTCGCCGTCGAGCAGCGTGACGGTGCGGTCGCCCTGCTCCCGCAGCACGTCGGCCAGGCCCCGGGCGATGGTCGACTTGCCCGAGCCNGGCGGGCGGGCCCGGGCCAGCTCCCGGGCCACCGCCGGTGGGGTGTGCCACTCCGGCAGCGGGAAACCCCGGTCGAGCAGGTCGTCGATCTCCGGCCGACTGAGCGCCAGTCGACGGTTGCGCGGTGGGATGTCCTCCCGCCAGCGCCACTGCCCGTCCCGGTTGTCGTACGCCAACTCCCGGGGCACCAGCACCCGCAGGCCGGCGCCGGAGAGCATGCCCTCGGTGGAGAGCAGGTGGGTCACCCCGTAGGAGGCGGCCACCCGGGCCCGCAGCAACGCGTCGCTGATCTCGTCGCTCCGCTGCACCAGCGGCACCGCCAGCAGGGTCGCCGGCGGCATCCGGTCGCGGGCCGCGAACACGGCGCGCACCAGCGCCTCGGCCGGTAGGCCGCCGGTCGACTCCTCGCCCACCGGGATCAGCACCAACAGGTGCGCGCCGAGCGTACGGGCCGCGTGCGCGATCTGCGCCAACTGCGGGCGGTGCAGCGGACGGTCGGCGAAGACGCCGAGCACCCGGCCCGGCGGGAGCAGCCCCCGCACCTCGTCCGGACTGCGTCGCAGGCGCTGGAACGGCCCGTGGCCGCCGTCGCCCAACCGGCGTACCGCGCCGCCCACGCCGACCGTGCCGTCGCGGGCCGGCCAGACGTCGACCACGTCCATCGCCGCCACCGGAGCGCCCTCGCCGTCGGTGAGCACCAGCGCCCGCCGACCGGGGTCGGCCAGGTCCAACCCGTCGGCGAGCGCCGCCGGCACCTGGAGCGTGACCGGCACCGGCCACGGCGTGCCGTCGGCGAGCCGGCCGCGCCGGCCCAGCGAGGCCAGGTCCGCCCGGGTCATGAAACCGGTCAACGGCGCGTACGCCCCGGTCAGCAACAACTCGAGATCGGCCAGCTCAGCGGGTCTGGGCGCGTACGACGGCGCATCCCGCAGAACGTCCTCGGGCAGGACCCACCCGTTGCTCATCGAACCCCCAACTCGCCGGCCGGCACACAGTTTCGCAGCCCACCGGCGATCGGTCGAGAGCGCCACTCCACCTCCCGGCCACCCGGCGGTCAGCCGGGCGCCGTCGGGCCGCCTCAGCCGGCGTCGGCGAGCGCGGCCGCGCCGAACGAGACGGCGAATCGCCGGCACCAGATCGAGACGCTGGTCAGCCCGGTGAGATCGGTGTCGGCGGGAATCGCGTACGCCTGGTCGCCGCGGTTGCCCTTGAGCGGGCCGAGCGCGACGTGGCGGCCGTCGTCGAACACGCGCCACCCGGACGGACCGGTCCGAACGGGCTGGTCGGTCAGCCAGACCTGAAGATCCGGACCGTTGGAGGTGTCCAGCCCGACCAGCTCCAGCCGGTGCCGCCCGTCGGCGGTGCGGACGATCCGGGCCGTGCCACGGGTGTCGTGCTCGTGACTGACGAACTCGCCACCGGCGAGCACCACCGGGCCGGCCGGCGTCGAGGCGGGCGCGGCCGACGGTGACGGCGGGGCCGACACCGTGGACGGCACCGCCACCAGCTCCTCGTGCACCTCGGTGTCGGTGACCAGCTTCCACGGCTGGAACCAGTACAGCGCGGCCGCCGTACCGACCGCGAGGACGGCGACGGCGACCCAGGTCAGTGGGGCGCGCAGCAGACGGATCGGCATGGGTCGAGTCTCCCGGTCACCGGCCGCGCGGTCACCGACCCGGCCGCTTACGGAAGCCTTACCGGGTGACGTCCGGGCGGAATCAGGGGCATCCCCGAGCGTTTCCCGGTGCCCGGGGCGGCATGCGCTTCCTACTCTGACAGCGTGACACTGCTCGCGACCGAGTCGCTGACGAAGACGTACGGAGGCCGGGTCACCGCGTTGGCCGACCTCACCGTGTCGGTCGAGCCGGGGATCATCGGGCTGGTGGGCGCCAACGGCGCCGGCAAGTCCACCCTGATCAAGATCCTGCTGGGTCTGCTCCCGCCGACCAGCGGCCGGGTGCAGGTGCTCGGCCTCGACCCCACCACCGACCCGGCCGCGGTCCGCGCCCGGGTCGGATACATGCCCGAACACGACGCGCTCCCGCCCGACCTCTCCGCCGCCGAGCTGGTCACCCACCTGGGGCGGATGAGCGGGCTGCCGCGCACCGTCGCCCGGGAACGGGCCTCCGAGGCGCTGCGCCACGTCGGCCTGCACGAGGAGCGGCACCGGGCGGTCGGCGGTTACTCCACCGGCATGAAGCAGCGGGTCAAACTCGCCCAGGCCCTGGTGCACGACCCCGACCTGCTGCTGCTCGACGAACCCACCAACGGCCTCGACCCGGCCGGCCGCGACGCCATGCTCGCCCTGGTCCACCGGATCGGCACCGAGTTCGGCATCTCCGTGGTGGTCTGCTCGCACCTGCTCGGCGAGGTGGAGCGGATCTGCGACACGCTGATCGCCATCGACGGCGGCCGGCTGCTGCGCGCCGACCGGGTCGCCGCGATGACCACCGCCACCGACGTGCTCGCCGTCGAGGTGAGCGAGGGTACGGAGGAACTGGCCGCCCGGCTCGCCGCGCTCGACCTGCCGGTGTCCCGGGACGGGCGGCTGCTGCTCGTCCCGCTCGCCGACGACCACACCTACGACCTGATCCTCGGCGCGGTCGCCGAGCTGGACCTGCCGCTGCACCGGCTGGACCAGCGGCGGCACCGGGTGGCCGAGCTCTTCGCTCCGAGGGAGCCCAGCCATGTCTGAAGCCACCGGCGTCATCCACGACATCGGCTACCAGCGCTACACCGGGCCGAGGCTGGCCCGCCGGCAGGTGTTCGGCGCGCTCTACGGGCACGGCGTGCGTACCGTCTTCGGGTTCGGCCGCAGCGCCAAGGCGAAGATCTTCCCCTGGCTGGTGGTCGCCGTGGTCACCGTGGTGGCCGCCGGGGTGACCGCGGTGCGCAGCCAGATCGGTGAGGTGGTGCTGACGTACGCCCAGTTCGCCGACGCGATGAGCTGGCTGGTCATCTTCTTCGCCGCGGTGGCCGCCCCCGAGCTGGTCTCCCGCGACCTGCGCAGCGGCGTGCTGCCGCTCTACTTCTCCCGGCCGCTGCCGCGCGGCGACTACGCGCTGGCCAAGCTGCTGGCGCTGGTCACGTCGCTCTGGCTGCTGCTCGGCGGCCCGCAACTGGTGATGTTCCTCGGCGCCGCGTTCACCACCGACCGGGGCCTGCGTGGGGTCTGGGACGAGCTACTCGACCTGCTGCCCGGCCTGCTCTACGCCGGGCTGTGGGCGGTGGTGTTCGCCTCGATCGCCCTGCTGGTCGCCTCGCTCACCGGCAAGCGCGCGTTCGCCGCCGGCGGCATCGTGGCAGTCTTCCTGATGACCACGCCGGTGGTCGGCGTGCTCTCCATCCTGCCCTCCCGGACGGTCAACGAGCTGGCCTTCCTCGCCGCACCGTCGTCGCTCGTCAGTGGCGTGGGCACCTGGGCGCTCGGCGACCGGCTGACCCAGGGACAGGAGGGGGGCATACCGATCGGTGACTTCGGGCCGGTCTACGCGGTGGTGGCCGTCCTGCTCGTCGCCGCCTGCGTCAGCCTGCTGCTCCTGCGATACCGGAAGGTGGCCGCCCGATGACGGCGCTGCACGCACAACCGGCGGCCGGCGTGTCCGCCGCCCCGACCAGCACCCTCGACCTGGCCGGCGTCTCCCGCTGGTACGGCAACGTGGTGGCGGTCAACGACGTCACCATGCGGCTCGGCCCCGGCGTGACCGGCCTGCTCGGCCCGAACGGCGCCGGGAAGACCACCCTGCTGCACATGATGGCCGGTTTCCTCGCCCCGTCCCGCGGCGCGGTGACGCTCGACGGCGAGCCGACCTGGCGCAACCCGGGCGTCTACCGGCGCCTCGGCCTGGTCAGCGAGCGGGAGGCGGTGCACACGTTCCTCAGCGCGTACGAGTTCGTGCTGGCCAGCGCGAAGCTGCACCGGCTGCCGGACCCGGAGGCGGCGACCCGGCGGGCGATCGAGCTGGTCGAGATGGAGGACGCGCAGGGCCGCCGGATCGGCACCTACTCCAAGGGGATGCGGCAGCGCACCCGGGTGGCCGCCGCGCTGGTGCACGACCCGCAGGTGCTGCTGCTCGACGAGCCGTTCAACGGCATGGACCCGCGGCAGCGGCTGCACATGATGGGGCTGCTGCACTCCCTCGGCGACGCCGGCCGGACCATCCTGTTCAGCTCGCACATCCTGGAGGAGGTCGAGCAGGTCTCCGGCACGGTCCAGGTGATGGTCGCCGGCCGGCTCGCCGCCTCCGGCGACTACCGGACCATCCGCCGGTTGATGACCAACCGGCCGCACGTCTTCGCGGTGCGCTCCACCGACGACCGGGCCCTCGCGGTGGCGTTGATGGCCGAGCCCTCGGTCTCCGGCGTCGAACTGGGCCGCACCGGCCTGACCGTGAAGGCCGGCGACTACGGCGCCTTCACCCGGGCGTTGCCCCGCATCGCCCTCCGCCACGACATCCGGGTCCGGCAGTTGCTGCCGGAGGACGAGTCGTTGGAGAGCGTCTTCTCGTATCTGGTGGAGGCCTGATGTCGACCGTTACCTGGATCACCGCGCGCGGCCTGTTCGGCCGCGCCCGGTTCCTCATGCTCCTGCCGTTGCCGCTGGTCCTGATCGGTCTCGCGGTGCTGTGCCGGTCGCTCGGTGTGGACCCGGGCCAGTGGGGCCCGCCGGTGCTGGTCGGCCTCGGCCTGGCCGTGGTGCTGCCGGTGGTCGCGCTGATCGTGGGCACCGGCGTGCTCGGCGCGGAGATCGACGACGGCACCGTGGTGCACATCCTGACCAAGCCGCTGCCCCGCTGGCAGATCGTGCTGCCGAAGCTCGCGGTGGCGGCCGGGGTCAGCGCGGTCACCGTCGGCGTCCCGCTCTACGTCGCGGGCGTGCTCGCCGACTCGGTACGCCTCGGACTGGCCCTGGTCGCCGCGTCGGCGGCGGGCGCGCTGGCGTACTCGGCGTTGTTCCTGGCGCTCAGCCTGGTGACCCGGCGGCCGGTGCTGCTCGGCCTGGTCTACGTGCTGATCTGGGAGGGGCTGCTCGGCCGGTTCGTCGACGGCACCAAGGTGCTGTCGATCCAGCAGTGGGTGATCGCGCTGGCGGACCGGATCGCCCCGACCCCGCTGCTCGGCACCACGGTCTCGGTGCCGGTCGCGGCCGTGCTCACCGCGTTGGTGGCGGTCGGCTTCACGCTGCTGGCGATCGACCGCCTGCGTTCGTTCAGCGTGGCCGGCGAAACCAGCTGACAAGGCGGGGGCCCCGCTTAACGCATTTGGTATAGGCGGGGGCCCTTCTTAACACCCACGTGTTAACAAGGGCCCCCGCCTAACCGGCGAGGAGTCAGAAGGCGCAGGCGATGACCAGCTCGGGGGTGCGGTCGGGGAGCAGGTCGAGCCGGGCGATCCGGCCGGCCGCCCGCAGGTCGTCGGCGACCGTGGTGAGCCGGTCGAGCAGGGCCGCCGGCCCGAGCGCCTCGGCCAGCGGCACATCCGCCTTCATCGACAGCTTCCGCTCCGACTTGGCCCGCCGGACCTGCCCCAGCGCGTCGGCGGCCAGCCGCAGCAACTCCGGGTCACCGGGCGCGGCCATCGCATGGCCCACCTCGTACGTGGTGGGCCACGTCGAGCGGTGCACCGAGCCGTACCGCCACCAGGACCACACCTCCTCGGTGACGAACGGCAGCACCGGGGCGAAGAGCCGCAACTGCACCGACAGCGCGGTCGCCAGCGCCGCCCGGGCCGACTCGGCCGCCGGCCCGGAGCCGTAGGCGCGATCCTTCACCAACTCGATGTAGTCGTCGCAGAACCGCCAGAAGAACGCCTCCGCGGCCATCAGGGCGGCCGTGTGGTCGTACCCGTCGAGGGCCGACGTCGCCACCCCGACCACGCCGGACAGTTCGGCGAGCATCGCGGTGTCCAACGGTTGGGTGACCGGGGCCCGCAGCGCGTCGGCGGCGCCCAGCCCGAGCGCGAACCGGGACGCGTTGAGCAGCTTGGTGGCCAGCCGCCGACCGACCTTGACCTGGGCCGGGTCGAAGGCGAGGTCCATGCCCGGCTTGCCGCTGGCGGCCCAGTACCGGACCGCGTCGGAGCCGTGCTGCTCCAGCAGCCCCATCGGGGTGACCACGTTCCCCTTGGACTTCGACATCTTCTTCCGGTCCGGGTCGAGGATCCAGCCGGAGAGCACCGTGGTCCGCCAGGGCAGCACGCCGTGCTCCAGATGGGACCGGACCACGGTGGCGAACAGCCAGGTCCGGATGATGTCGTGCCCCTGCGGACGCAGGTCCATCGGGTAGACCCGGCCGAACAGGTCCGGGTCGGTCGCCCAGCCGCCGACGATCTGTGGGGTCAGCGACGAGGTGGCCCAGGTGTCCAGCACGTCCGGATCGCCGGTGAAGCCACCCGGCTGCCCGCGCTGCGCCTCGGTGTGACCGGGCGGCGGTTCACTGGTCGGGTCGATCGGGAGCATCGCCTCGTCGGGTGTGAGAGGGTTAGTCCAGTCCGGTTCGCCAGCGTCGTCGAGCCGGTACCACACCGGCACCGGCACGCCGAAGAAGCGCTGCCGGCTGACCAGCCAGTCGCCGGTCAGGCCGCTCACCCAGTGCTCGTAGCGGTGCCGCATGTGCTCCGGCACCCAGCGCACCTCGCGCCCGCGGGCCAGCAGGTCGTCGCGCAGGTCGGCGTCCCGGCCGCCGTTGCGCAGATACCACTGCCGGGTCGAGACGATCTCCAACGGCCGGTCGCCGCGCTCGTAGAACTTCACCGGGTGGGTGATCGGGCGCGGCTCGCCGACCAGGTCGCCGGCGTCGGCCAGCAGCTCCACCAGCGTCCGCCGGGCGCCGTTGACGGTCTGCCCGGCCAGCGCCGCGTAGGGCGCCGCCGGCACGCCCGCCGGCGGCTCCGGCAGCAGCCGGCCGTCGCGGCCGATCACCACCCGGGTGTCCAGCCGCAACTCACGCCACCAGGTCACGTCCGTGAGGTCACCGAACGTGCAGACCATCGCGATGCCCGTGCCCTTGGCCGGGTCCGCCAGCGGGTGCGCGCGCACCGGCACCTGGACCCCGAAGATCGGGGTACGCGCCGACGCGCCGACCAGGTCGGCGTAGCGCTCGTCGTCCGGGTGGCAGACCAGCGCCACGCAGGCCGGCAGCAGCTCCGGCCGGGTGGTGTCGATCAGCACCTCCCGCCCGCCCGGCCCGGTGAACCGCAGCCGGTGGTACGCGCCGGGCCGCTCCCGGTCCTCCAGCTCCGCCTGGGCCACCGCGGTGCCGAACCCGACGTCCCAGAGCGTCGGCGCCTCCGCCTGGTACGCCTCGCCCCGGGACAGGTTCCGCAGGAACGCACGCTGGCTGGCCGCGCGGGCCGCCGACCCGATCGTGGTGTACGTCAGCGACCAGTCCACCGACAGGCCGAGCCGGCGCCACAGCGCCTCGAAGACCTTCTCGTCCTCCACGGTCAGCGTCTCGCACAGCTCGATGAAGTTGCGCCGGGAGATCGCGGTCGGGTTCTTCCGGGCGTCGTCGCCGACCGGCGCGGCCGGTGGTCGCCAGTCCGGGTCGTAGGGCAGCGTCGGGTCGGGACGCACGCCGTAGACGTTCTGCACCCGGCGCTCGGTGGGCAGCCAGTTGTCGTCCCAGCCCATCGGGTAGAACACGGTCCGCCCGCGCATCCGCTGGAACCGGGCCACCGTGTCGGTGTGCGTGTACGAGAAGACGTGCCCCATGTGCAGCTCGCCCGACACGGTCGGCGGCGGGGTGTCGATTGAGTACACGTCCGCGCGTTCCCTGGTGCGGTCGAACGCGTACGTGCCGTCGTCCTGCCAGCGACGCGCCCAGGTCTCCTCAAGCCCGTCCAGGCTCGGACGTTCCGGAGGCCCGCCCCGGCCGGTCCTGATCGTGTCGGTCATCCGCCGATGGTAGGCGGGCGCGGCGGGGCCGCTCCACGGCTTTCGTGGGGCGGCCGGTACTGGCTACCCTGCGGCCGTGCCACGCCACCTGTACGGGGCGGGCGAGATCGCGGCCCGGCTGGGCGTCAGTCGCCAACGGGCTCGGCAGATCATCGACCGGCCCGACTTCCCGAAGCCGTATGACCGGCTAGGCATGGGCTCGGTCTGGCTGAAGGCCGATGTCGAAGCTTGGATTCGAGAGCACCGCCCGCATCTTGGTGAGGTTGACGACGAGGCGTAGTCACGTCCGACTGCCCGGCTCCGCGACAGCGGATTCCGTACCAAGATCTCGGACCCTGCCGTCTCGACGCGCCAGCGAAGCGTCCATCCCG
>NZ_NAPR01000006.1:232384-243333 GCF_002140155.1 Micromonospora sp. NBS 11-29 | reverse complement strand
ATGACTCTCGGGCATTATTATGCCTCTGGGTCATATCGCTAGCCCTGCCGTTGCCGAACCCTGATTGCCCGGCGGCAAAATCCANCGCTAGTTCGCCGAAGTGGCGCCTTCCCGGCGGAGGGATGCCGCTACTTCACCGAACTGGCGGCGCCGCCGGCTCACCCATCGCACCGGTCGAGATCGCAGTCCCACTTGCCAAACCACCGGTTGAGAGCGCGCCACGGGGCCCTTTCATACCAAGATCGCCTCGCGCGTCAGAGCAGGGAGGTGCGCCACTGGCGGTGCAGGGCGGCGTAGCGGCCGTCGGTGGCGGCCAGCTCGGCGGGGGAGCCGTCCTCGACGATGCCACCGGCGTCCAACACCAGCACCCGGTCGGCAATCTCCACGGTGGAGAGCCGGTGCGCGATCACCAGCGCGGTGCGGTCCCGCAGCACGTTCCGCAACGCCCGCTGCACCAGCCGTTCCGTCGGCACGTCCAGCGACGAGGTGGCCTCGTCGAGGATCAGCACCCGGGGGTCGGCCAGGAACGCCCGGGCGAACGCGACCAGTTGCCGCTGCCCGGCGGAGAGCCGGCCGCCGCGCCGGTGCACGTCGGTGGCGTACCCGTCGGGCAGCGCGGCGATGAACTCGTGCGCGCCGATGGCCCGCGCGGCGGCGACCACGGCCGCGTCGTCGGCGTCGGGGCGACCGAAGCGGATGTTCTCCGCGACGGAGCCGCTGAACAGGTGGGTCTCCTGGGTGACCAGCACCACCGCTCGACGCAACTCGGCGTCGGCGAGGTCGCGCAGGTCCACCCCGTCCAGGCGGACCGAGCCGGCGTCCGGGTCGTGGAAGCGGGCCAGCAGCTTGGCCAGCGTGGACTTACCGGCCCCAGTCGGCCCGATCAGCGCGACGGTCTGCCCGGCCGGCACGGTCAACTCCAGGCCGGACACGATCGGTGTGGCCGACCGGTAGCCGAAGGAGACCGAGTCGAACACGACGGCGCCGCGCGGCGCGGCGGCCGGCAGCGGCACCGGCCGCGTCGGCTCGGCCACCGCCGGTCGTTCGTCCAGCACCCCGGCCAGCTTCTCCAACGCGGCGGTCGCCGACTGGAGCGAGTTGTAGAACTGGCTCAGCTCCTCCATCGGCTCGAAGAACCGGCGCAGGTACAGCAGGAACGCGGCGAGCACCCCAATCTCGGTGTGCCCGCCCAGCACACGCCAACCGCCGTACCCGAGCACCGCCGCGGTGGTGAGGCTGCCGATCAGCCGGATGCCCGGCGAGTAGATCGCGATCAACCGGAACGCCCGCAGGCTGGCCACCCGGTAGTCGTCGTTGACCGCGTCGAAGATGCGCTGGTTGCGGGGTTCGCGCCGGAACGCCTGCACGGCCCGGATGCCGCGCAGCGACTCCACGAAGTGCACGATGACCAGCGCCACCGCCTCCCGGGTCCGCCGGTACGCCCCGGCGGAGGCCCGGGCGAACCAGCGGGACAACTGGAACAGGAACGGGAAGGCGGCCAGGGTGACCGCGGCCAACGGCAGGTCCAGCCAGAGCAGGACGCCGGCCACCGACAGGACGGAGAGCACGGCCAGGACCAGCTTGTCGATCCCGCCGTCGACCAGCTCGGCGATCGACTCCAGGTCACTGGTCAGCCGGGACACCATCCGACCGGACGTGTAACGCTCGTGGAAGCCCACGTCGAGGCGGAGGAACTGCGCGTACACCCGTCGTCGCAGGTCGAGCAGGACGGCCTGGCCGATCCGGGCGGCGAGGGTGAGGAACGCACGTCGGGTCACGTACTCCACGGCGGTGGCGACGACGAACGCGGCGGCGACCGCGACCAGCGGGCCGGGATCACCGGCCCGCAGCGGCCCGATGCCCCGGTCGATGCCGAGCATGACCAGGTACGGGCCGGTCATCGCGGCGGCGTTCTGGGCCAGCAGCAGCGACACCGCCAGCGCGAGCGGGCGGCGGTGCGGGCGGAGCAACTGCCGCAGCAGGAGCCGGCTGCGGGCGCGGAGCCGGGTCACCGCCGCCGGTGACGACGCCTCGGCGCGGCTGCGGTCGGCGTCCGGGTCGGTGGCCCGGCCCCGCCACCGGGACAGGTCCGCGTCCGGGCCCTGCCGCCGGGACGGGTCGGCGTCCGGGTCGGTGGCCCGGCGTCGCCGCCGGGACGGGTCCGCGTCCGGATTGACCGTCCGGCCGGTGCGGTCGGCGGTGGAGCCCGACCGGGTGCGTCCGCCCGTCGCGTCCCGCCCGGCCGGCTTCCGGGGCCGGGGGACGCGGCCGGTCACGACCGCACCAGGCCGACCCCGCCGGCCCGGCGGTCCGGCGCGGCGGAGAGCACCGCCCGGTACGCCGGCACCCGGGCCAGCATGTCGGAGTGGGTGCCGACGGCAACGATCCGCCCGCCGTCCAGCAACGCCACCCGGTCCGCCAGCGCCACGGTGGACGGCCGGTGCACCACCAGCAGCGCCGTGGTGTCCCGCAGCACCCGGCGCAGGGCCGCCTCGACCAGCGCCTCGGTGTGCACGTCGAGCGCGGAGAGCGGGTCGTCGAGGACCAGCAGCGCGGGTCGGCCGAGCACCGCCCGGGCCAGCGCCAGCCGCTGCCGCTGCCCGCCGGAGAGCGACAGCCCCTGCTCGCCGACGCGGGTGGCCAGCCCCCACGGCAGCTCGTACGCGAACTCCGCCTGTGCCAGCGCCAACGCGGAGCGGACCTCGTCCTCCCCGGCCTCCGGCCGGCCCAGGGTGAGGTTCTCCCAGACCGACATGGAGAACAGGGTCGGTTCCTCGAAGGCCACGCCGACCAGCCGGCGCAGCGCGCCGAGCCGCAGGTCGCGCAGGTCGTGCCCGTCGAGGGTGATCCGGCCGCCGGTCACCTCGTGCAACCGTGGCACCAGTGAGAGCAGCGTGCTCTTGCCGCAGCCGGTGGCACCGACCAGTGCGAGCGTCTCACCCGGCTCGACGGTCAGGTCCAGCTCGTGCAGGACCGGCGCGGACGTGCCGGGGTAACGGAAGCTCACCCGCTCGAAGCGGAGCCGACCGCCCACCTCGGTGCGGCTCAGCGACCGGGCGTGCGGGGCGTCCACGATGGTCGGCGGCGTGTCGAGCACCTCCTGGATCCGGTCGGCGGCGGTGGCGGCCTCCTGCCCGTTCGCGATGATCCAGCCGAGTGACTGCACCGGCCAGATCAGCATGAGCTGGAGGCTGACGAAGGCGACCAACTCCCCGATGGTGAGCGTGCCCCCGGCCACCGCGGCGGCGCCGGCCACCAGGACGCCGCCGAGGGTCAGGTTGGGCACCAGGTCGAACAACGCGGAGGTGCGGGCCAGCAGCCGGGCCTTGCCGATCCCGGTGTCGTGCAGCCGGCGGGCGCCGACGGTGAACCGGGCGGCCAGTTCCGGCCCCCGCCCGTACGCCCGCATGGTGCGCAGCCCCTGCGCGGTCTCCTCGACCAGCGTGGCGACGTCGCCCTGCTGGTCCTGCATGCGGCGGGACGCGGCGTGGTAGTGCCGGGCGAACCGGCGGCTGATCAGGAACAGCGGCGCGGCGCTGGCCGCGACCAGTAACCCCAGCCAGGGGTGCAGTCGGACCAGCAGCACCACCACGGCGGTGTAGGTGACCAGGTTGAGCACCAGGAAGAGCAGGCCGAAGGAGAGGAAGCGGCGGATCACCGAGAGGTCGCTGGTGATCCGGGAGAGCAGTTGACCGGACTGCCAGCGGTCGTGGAAGCCGACCGGGAGCCGTTGCAGGTGCGCGTAGATGTCGGCGCGGATGGCCGCCTCCATGCCCACCGACGAGGACGACTGCGTCCAGCGCCGGATGAAGATCAGCACCGCCTCGGCGAGCCCGAGCAGCAGCGCGAGCGCGCCGAGGCGGAGCAGCCCGGCCACGTCGTGCCGGGCCACCGGCCCGTCCACCACCCGCTGCACCACCAGCGGGACGGCCAGGCTCGCCGCCGTCGCGGCCAGCGCCGCGGCCAGCAGCCAGGCGAACTCCCCGGCGTACGGGCGCAGGTAGGACCGCAGCCGCCAGAGGTTGCGCAGCGGCTGGGCCGAGGCCTCCGGATGCGCTGCGGAATCGCCGTCGCTGGGCGCAGGCACCAACCGACGGTAGCGGCCGACCGTAACGCTTCGCGTCAGGTAGACGTCACCCGTCCCTCATGCCCGAGAAGCCACTTCTTCACGTCCAGCCCCCAGCGGTAGCCACCGAGCGCGCCATCGGTGCGCAGCACCCGATGGCAGGGCACGAAGAGCGCGGCGGCGTTGCGGGCGCAGGCCGCCGCGGCGGCGCGGACCGCGGCCGGTCGACCGGCCAACGCGGCGAACCCGGTGTAGGTCACCGGATCGCCCGGCTTGACGTCACGCAGCACCCGCCAGGCGTGGGCCAGGAAGAGGCCGCTGGTGTGCTGCTCCACCTCGACCGAATCGATCGCGGTGAGGTCACCGTCGAGGTACGCCCGGACGGCGACGGTCACCGGGCCGAGGTCGGCCCGTTCGCGCAGGTCGCCGCGCAGGCTCGGATGCGCCAACGGCACCAGGGTCGTCGGGTCGGCGGTGAAGCCGGCCGCCCGCACCGCCCCATCGGGCCTGGCGAGCACGCTCAGCGGCCCGGCCGGGGTGTCGATGACGGTGCTGTCCAGTGTGGTCATGCCGCTCTCCAGAGTCGGATCGTCGCGTACGACCGCCAGGGGCGCCAGCGGTCCGCGTAGGCGTGCAGGGTCTTCGTGTCGTCGGGCAGGCCGAGCGCGGCTGCGCCCCGGCGTACGCCCAGGTCGGTGGCGAGGAGGACGTCAGGGTCGCCGAGTGCTCGCATGGCCACGTAGCCGGCGGTCCATCCACCGATCCCGGGCAGCGCGGCCAGCGACCGGGCCGCTTCCTCCCGGTCGCCGCCCGGTTCCAGGTTCAGCTCCCCGTCGTCGACGGCCCGGGCCAACGCCCGGATCGTCTCCCGCCGCGCGCCGGGCATCCGGAACGCCGCGTCCGGCGCGGCGAGCAGCTCGGTCGGGCTCGGGAACGCCCGCAGGCCGCCGAGCGGTCCGTCGTCGGCCGAGCGGGCGGCGGCGAGCAGGTGGGTGAGCGTGGTGCGGGCCGAACGGAGCGAGACCTGCTGGGTGGCGACGGCGCGGACGGCCAGCTCGAAGCCGTCGACCGCGTGCGGCAGCCGGACGCCCGGCTCCGCGGCGACCGCCGGGGCCAGGGCCGGGTCGTCGGCGAGGGTGGCGTCCACCGCCAGCGGGTCGGCGTCCAGATCGAGCAGGCGCCGGCAGCGGGCCACCGCGGGCGCGAGGTCGCGCATGTCGGCCAGCCGCAGCGTGGCGGCGATGTGCCCGTCGGCCGGGGCCAGTGCCGCGGTGCCCGGGCCGTGCGGCAGGCGCAGGCCCCGGTGGTACGCCCCGTCGCGGACCTCCTCGACGCCGGGCAGCGCCCGCAGCGCGAGGAAGTCCCACAGCGCGCCCGCGTGCAGCGGCGGTCGGTAGGCCAGTCGCAGCGTGAGGGTGCCCGCCCCGCCGGCCGGTTGCCGGCCGCTCCGGCCGGCCCGCCACTCGGACGGGGTGGCGCCGTAGACCTCGCGGATCGTCTCGTTGAACTGCCGCACGCTGCCGAAGCCGGCAGCGAAGGCGACCTCGGCGAGGCCGAGGTCGGTGGTCTCGACGAGGATCCGGGCGGTCTGCGCCCGCTGGGCCCGGGCCAGCGCCAGCGGGCCGGCGCCCACCTCGGCCCGGAGCATCCGGTGCAGGTGCCGCTCGGTGTAGCCGAGCCGGGTGGCCAGCCCGGGCACGCCGTCGCGGTCCACCACGCCGTCACCGATCAGCCGCATCGCCCGCCCGACCAGGTCGGCGCGGACGTCCCACTGGGGGGAGCCGGGTGCCGCGTCCGGCCGGCAGCGGCGGCAGGCCCGCAGGCCCGCGCCCTGCGCCGCGGCGGCCGAGGGAAAGAAGCGGACATTCTGCCGTTTCGGCGTCATCGCCGGGCAGGACGGCCGGCAGTAGATCCCGGTCGACGTCACGCCGGTGTAGAACCAGCCGTCGAACCGCGGATCGCGGCTGTCGACGGCCCGGTAGCAGCGCTCGAAGTCCAGCTCCATGCCCCGATCCTGCCTCGCCGACCGGACGGCCGGCTGGCGGGATTCGGACGTCACGTNGGCGGGGTCCCGGTCCCGCGGCAGCCGCCACTTCGGCGAGGTGGCGTGGATCTTGCCGGTGCGCCCGGGAAAGTGTCGTAAGTGGTCGGTACCGTCCCGCCACCAACTCAAGAAAGCTGCGAGGTGTCGGCTGATGCGATCGGGGCGAGCACGACTCGACGCCGCGGTGGTGCAGGGCTTCTACGACCGGATGCGGGCGGTGGCGCCGGCCGCCTACGGCGCGATCGAACGGGACCGGGCCGGCGACCCGGCGCGACCCTTCGGCGACACCGCCTGCGGCCGGCTGGTCGCCTCGCTCGATCCGGCCGGGCTGCGGGCGCTCGGCATGTGGGCACACCACTGGTGCATGCGCTTCTACGACGACGACACGCGCGTCGGCCTGCGACTGGTGCGGGAGATCGCCGGCCGGCGCGGCCTCGGCTGGACCGTCGACGAGGTGCGCTGGCTGCTCGACCGGTCGTACGCGGTCGGGCCCGCCGCCGCCCACCGGTTCACGCTGCCGCTCGCCGCGGCGGCCGAACTGCCTCCCGACGCGCTNCCGTGGCCCGTCCGGGAAGCTGACCGAGCACCATGGCGGCGACCGCCACCGCGAAGCCGGCGAGCTGGGCCGGGCTGAGCGCCTGCCCGAGCACCAGCCAGCCGAGCGTCGCGGCGGTCAGCGGGCTGAGCGCGCCGAGCACCGACACCCGGGTCACCGGCAGCCGGGCCGCACCCCGGAACCAGAGCGCGTACGCCAGTGCGGTGCCGACCAGCCCCAGCCACGCGTACCCGAGCAGGGCCGGCCCGTGCGGCGCGGGCGGCGCACCCTCGACGGCGGCGGCGATCGGCAGGACCAGCAGGCCACCGGCGACGAGCTGCCAGCTGGTCGCCGCCAGCGTGCCCACCCCGGGCGGCCGTCCCCAGCGGCGGGTGAGCACCAGCCCGACGGCCATCGACGCGGTGCCGGCCAGGCCGGCGGCGACGCCGAGCGGGTCGAGACCGGCGCCCGGTCGCAGCACCACGAGGGCGACCCCGGCGGGCGCGGCGATCGCGGCGAGCAGCGCCGGCCGGCCGGGCCGGTCCCGGAGCAGGGCGACGGTGAGCGCGGCCACCAGCAGGGGCTGGACGGCCCCGAGCACCGCCGCCGTGCCGCCGGGCAGCCGGTACGCGGCCACGAAGAGCAGCGGGAAGAACGCCCCGATGTTGAGCGCACCGAGCAGGGCGGCCCGTCCCCACCAGACGCCGTGGGGTCGTCGGCGGGTCAGCGCCAGCAGCAGCAGGCCGGCCGGCAGTGCGCGCAACGTGCCGGACCAGAGCGGCCGGCCGGCCGGCAGCAGTTCGACGGTGACCAGGTAGGTGGTGCCCCAGGCGATCGGGGCGACGGCGGTGAGCGTGACGTCGGTCCAGCGACGAGCCATGGGACACCTTTCCTCGATGCCAAGTATCTTAGCGCCAAGATACTTGGCGTCGAGTGAAAGCGGCGGTGCGAGGTACGGCACAATCGGCAGCCGTGGCAACCGACGAGGTGGACCTGATCGTCGAGCAGTGGCGACGGGAACGGGCCGGCATGCGGCCGGAGCCGATGGCCGTCTTCGGCCGCATCTACCGGCTGGCCCGACTGGTCGGCGACCGCCAGGAGCGGGTGTACGCCGACTGGGGCATCGGCCGTGGCGAGTTCGACGTGCTCGCGGCGCTGCGCCGATCCGGCCCGCCGTACACGCTCGCGCCCAAGGCGCTCACCACCTCGCTGATGCTCACCTCCGGCGGCATGACCGGCCGACTCGACCGGCTGGAACGCGCCGGACTGGTGCGGCGCTCGCCCGACCCGGCCGACCGGCGGGCCCTACGGGTCAGCCTCACCGACGCCGGCCGCCGGGTGGTCGAGGAGTCGGCCGAGGCCGGGCTGGAGGTGCAGCGGCGGATCCTCGACGCGCTGCCCCCGGCCGACCGGGACCGGCTGGCCGACCTGCTGCGTGACCTGCTGGCCGCCGCGGAGGCCGCCGACCCGGCACAATGATCTCCACCCGCACCGGCCGGAAGGACGCCATGCCCGCCACCGAACCGACCATCGTCGCCACCAGCATGGGCTACTTCAGCCGGCACCGGGGCCCGTGGGACGCCCGCCCGAGTCAGCTCTTCGACCTCATGGCGGAGCTGGCGCAGGCCGGGGACGCGCCCCGGGTCTGCTATCTCGGGCAGGCCGTCGGCGACCAGCCGACCGGTCTCACGGTCTTCTACGGCGCGTTCGCCAGCACCCGGTTCCGCGCCTCCCACCTGGCGTTGTTCCCGATGCCGAACGTCGAGGACATCCGCGCCCACCTGCTCGCCCAGGACATCGTCTGGGTCGGCGGGGGCAGCGTGGCCAACCTGTGCGCGGTGTGGCGGGTGCACGGCCTGCCGGAGATCCTGCACGAGTGCTGGCAGGCCGGCGTGGTGCTGGCCGGGGTGTCCGCCGGCTCGATCTGCTGGCACACCGGCGGCGCCACCGACAGCTACGGCCCGGACCTGCGGGCGTTCACCGAGGGCCTGGGCTGGCTCCCGTACGGCAACGGGGTGCACTACGACAGCGAGGAGCAGCGCCGGCCGCTGATGCACCGGCTGGTCGCCGACGGCACGCTGCCGACCAGCCACTGCACCGACGACGGCGTCGGGCTGGTCTACCGGGGCACCCGGCTGGTCGAGGCGGTGGCCGACCGGCCGGGCGTGGGCGCGTACGAGCTGGTGCGCGCCGAGGACGGCACGGTGCGGGAGACCCGGATCGAGCCCCGACTGCTGCCCGCCGGGCCGGATGGCCGGTCGACCGCGTAAGCTGGCTCGTCGTGAGTCTCACCATCGGCATCGTCGGCCTGCCCAACGTGGGCAAGAGCACCCTGTTCAACGCGCTGACCAAGAACGACGTGCTCGCCGCGAACTACCCGTTCGCCACCATCGAGCCGAACGTCGGCGTGGTCGGGCTCCCCGACGAGCGCCTGGGCAAGCTGGCCGAGATCTTCTCCTCGCAGAAGGTGCTGCCGGCGCCGGTCTCGTTCGTCGACATCGCCGGCCTGGTCCGGGGCGCCTCGAAGGGGCAGGGCCGGGGCAACGCGTTCCTGGCGAACATCCGCGACGCCTCGGCGATCTGCCAGGTGGTGCGCGCCTTCTCCGACCCGAACGTGGTGCACGTCGACGGCAAGGTCTCCCCGGCCGACGACATCGAGACGATCAACACCGAGCTGATCCTGGCCGACCTCCAGACCCTGGAGAAGGCGCTGCCCCGGCTGGAGAAGGAGGCCAAGCTCCGCAAGGACCGGGCCGCCGCCGTCGAGGCCGCGAAGAAGGCCGCCGACCTCCTCGACCAGGGCATCACCCTGTACGCGGGCGCCGCCGCCGCCAAGATCGAGCTGGAGCACCTGCGCGAGCTGCACCTGCTCACCACCAAGCCGTTCCTCTACGTCTTCAACGTCGACGAGGCCGAGCTGGGCAACGCCGAGTTCCTCGACGAGCTGCGCGCCCTGGTCGCGCCCGCCGAGGCGGTCTTCATGGACGCGAAGATCGAGTCCGAGCTGGTGGACCTGCCCGAGGACGAGGCCCGCGAGCTGCTGGAGTCGATCGGGCAGTCCGAGCCGGGTCTGGACCAGCTCGTCCGGGTGGGCTTCCGGACGCTCGGGCTCCAGACGTACCTGACGGCCGGCCCGAAGGAGGCGCGAGCCTGGACCGTCCCGGTCGGGGCGACCGCGCCGGAGGCCGCCGGGGTCATCCACAGCGACTTCCAGCGCGGCTTCATCAAGGCCGAGGTGGTCTCCTACGACGACCTGGTCGCGGCCGGATCGATGGCGGCGGCCAAGGCCGCCGGCAAGGTCCGGATCGAGGGCAAGGAGTACGTCATGCAGGACGGCGACGTGGTGGAGTTCCGCTTCAACGTCTGAATCCGGCCCGTTTTCGCAGGTCAGGAGGGTGGTGCCTCGCTCTGGGGCACACCGGGGGCACAACCCCACGCCTCATCGACCGCCCGGCGGGTGCGCTCCTCCGAGCCCGGCATCAGGTGACCGTAGGTCGACAGGACCAACGTCGCGTTCTCGTGCCCCAGCCGTTCGGCCACGGTGATGACCGACTCACCCTGCATCAACAGGACCGAGGCGTAGTGGTGGCGCAGGTCGTGGGTCGTGATGTTCTCCGGCAGGCCTGCCTTCCGCATAGCCGTGCCGAAGATGATCGTGCCGTAGTAGTCGTGGCGGTAGGGGCCGGCGAAGCGGGTCGTGAACAGGGTGCCGTCATCAGCCGGCGGGAACTGCGCCATGTGCGCCCGCAGCGCGTCGGCGACGACCTGGGGCAGGGTACGGAGAGCGCGGGGCCCGCACCATCCCGTGTCCGAACGGCGGCAGGGTGGGTCCGGCCGGGCTGCCGGCATGTGATCCGACAGCTGATGTGCGACGGTCGGGCTGCCGGCAATGTGGTTCAAAGTTTCTGTACGNAAGCGGGCCGCACGCGCCGCCACCAGGGCGCGTGGCCCGGCCCCTCTGCTTTGCGCCAGGGCCGGACCACGCCGAACGCCCGGCGGCTGGCGCGGAAAGCGGGAAGCCCGAGCGGGCCGCAGCAGAACGACAGACCGATGGCCGGTGTGAGGTGCGCCGGCAGCCGGCCGGGCCGCGCGGCCACGAGCCCGCGCGGCGGAGGGAGCGCACGCCGGCCGCGTCGGCGAGCTGGCGGCGGTCACGGGGTTGCGGTTAGAGCGCCTCCGGCGGGGGCGCTCCGGCTCCAGGATGGCCGGGGCTCCGTCGGCGGGTCACGGTCCGTGGGTGGTCGAGGTGGGCCATCCCGCCTGCCATCGACCCGGACAAGCCGAGCAGACCACCGCCCGACCCT
>NZ_NAPR01000006.1:195716-232363 GCF_002140155.1 Micromonospora sp. NBS 11-29 | reverse complement strand
CGTCCGAACGTGCGTCAAGGTCCGCTTGACGTGGCGGGCCGGGCGGCGGCCCGCTCCCCAGGAGGGCGGGTCGACGGCAGACGGGATGGCGAACGTGCCGTGAGGAGGGTGCCTTATCCCGCCAATTGAGCAGCAATGGCACCAATTAGCGCACCAATGAGTGCCACCATCGTAGTTGCGAAGACGGTAAATCGAGTATCTATGCGGGCCGCCATCTGTTCAACTGAGGCCCGAACGCTGCTCACGTCCAGCGAAGTAACGAGATTTACCTCTTGAGGATACTCCTGCTGGAACAGCAAATTCATGTTACCGCTTGATGCGCTCTCATCGAAGACCAGGCGGGTTCTGCTCCACTCTCTCTTATTTTCTTCTATTGTGACGAGTCCGAGCCAAGTGGCCGCGATAAAGCGAGTCGAGTTCTTCCGCCATCCCCGAGTCCGCCACAGGGGTTTCAGCCTTGCGCGCAATGGAAGAGTCCCGAAGAGGGCGCGATTATATTGCAGAGTAAGTAGATCGGCCACGCTGGCACGGGCATTTTCTTCGGCGACGGCTATAACCCGACCATGGCTGCGCAGCTTGGTGTACATGTGGCAGACGAAGTCAATGTGCGACAACAAGGCGGAGGCGAGTTCCAGAGGTGTTTCCCGATCCCGCACCTCAACCTTCAAGACAAAGCGACCCTGAGTAGAGAAGGTCGGGATCACACTCTCGGCGACAGGATTAATCAACATGTCCGAGTGTGCGAATGGGTAGCCGCAGTTCGAGCCACAGGAGAGTCGGCGTAATGACAATCCGCTGTCTTCGGCCGCCTTCTTAAGGATCTCTAGGACGACCAGGCCGCCCGCAGTTCCAAATGGGCGCGCAGATGAACCATTAAGCCACGTAACGAGAACGGTGACCCCGTCCCAGGCAACCCAGTATTCGTCAGAAGGGACCTCATCCTCGTTTTTACCCTCGACTTGCAGTCGGCGGGGAACTTGGATATGCAACCGTATTGCGGGTTGAACGCGGAGGGCGTGAATATGGGTATGGGTCGCCCCTTCCGTCCTCATGCTTTTCTTGGACTTGCCTGGCCTGAAAGGCGGAACTACATAACGAACATCTTCTACCGATGCTGTCAAAACGGGCGGGGCGTCGATCGACTTTACGCGAGGGTCCTTCTCAAGGCTCTTTATTAAGCCCGAGTAGGCCTCCTTGTCGTCGCGGCCACCCTGCCGAACCAGGATGCAGATGCCTACCCGTCCCACCATCTTGGCCAGGCGTGTGGGCTGCTCCAATGGACTCCTCCTAGCCCTTCGACCGTCGAATAAGAGTACGGCTCAAGAGCATCGGATGCTGCCCCGCCAAGTGTCTGCCAGACGACAGTTGCTCACGACCTCGGGCAGGGTGAAGGGGGCGTGCCTGGCTTCTGGCCACCGCTGGATGTCAAGGGTTGGACAAGTATTACAGGGCAAGCGCTGCGGACAGACACTCGGGTCATTTCGGGCCGGTTGGCCCAGCGGACCGGAATCGGACGGGATGCGTAGCAAGTTCCGGGGAACATACACGGAATGATCAAATGTGCGATAAACGAGTCGGGCGTGCTTCTGGTGGGACTACGAGGGGCACGGCAGCGGCTACACCTTCCTGAACCCTGAGCGCTGAATACCGGGGACGGCCGGCTCGGACAGAACCGCTCTCGGGGCACGCAGGGGGCACAAGACGTCGTCAAACGTCGGCAACCAGCCAGCAGCGGCGGCAACCCACGACGAGGTGCGACCAGCGTGCCGACCAGGTCGCCCCAGGTTGCGCACGAGCCGGTCGGAGTTCCGCTTCAACGTCTGATCGCGCCTGCACTTGCAGGCCAGACGGTTCGTGCCCCGTTCGGGGGCAGGAATACGCCCCGGCCTACTCAGCGACGAAGACGCCTACGCCCGGCAGCGTCTCGGTCATGCCCTTGATCCGTAGCACCTGCATGGCACGGTCGATCACGGGCTCGGTCACGCCGTAGTGCTCGATCAGCTCCCGCCGGCTGGGCAGCTTGGCACCCGGCGGGAACTCGCCGGTCGCGATGCGTTCGGCGAGGTCGTCGGCGATCTGCTCGTAGCGGTAGCGCGGTGGCACAGGGTTCCCCTCGGTTGGCGACACGAGTCAACCACCTACGCCAGCCCTTGACTACCCAACGGTACCTGTGGGAGGTTGCGGAGGAGGTCGTCCCCTCGGTTGGCACTGTGGGCCGTCCTCGCCGGCGTGGATGCCCGGCGCATCCCCCGTGATCGGGCATCCACGCTCCGGACACCTGCGGCGCGAGGAGGCGGCAGTGTTCCCATCCACCCACCCGGTTCCGGCGGCTGTCACGTGTCGGTGAAACGGGTTTCTTACGACGACTACGTCCTGGCCGCAGCGCTCACCCTCGCCCGCCGACATCGGCCCGTGTGGTCGTGGCAGCACTGGCGACGCATCTGCCGCTGCGGGGCGAACCTGCCCTGCCGAAGCCGACATCGCATTCCGATCAACCGCGGCCACTGGCTGAGCCAGGACGGCGCGTCATGAGCATCCATCAACCGATCAAGCCGGCCTGGACGTGCGGCGGCTGCGTGGGGGAGTGGCCCTGTCAGGTGTGGCGCTGCGAGTTGCGAACCGAGTACGACGACGCTCCGGCGTCGTTGGCGCTCTATTTGGCCGCGCAGCTCGTCGATGCCAATCGGCACCTTGACGACATCCCAGCGGATCGCCTGTACCGCCGATTTCTCGGCTGGATCCGATGAGCATCCTTCGCCCCGGCGACGAGAAGTTCGACTACGGCGGCGGCTCGCACGAGTGAGTCCCGCCGGACCCGAGGACAAATAGAAAGTTTGGGATGAGCGCCGCTTTCACGGATGTGGCGCCCGGCTCATTGCTTGCGGCCGGGCACCAACCTGTCCAGATCGAGCGTGATCGTGAACGGCGTCGTGGTCCGCAGCTCGTGTCGATGGATCGCGGTCGGTACGTATGACCGGGTGGGTCCGTCGAGTTCGTAGGCGTGGACCACCGGCGAGCCATCTTCGTCCTCGATGCGCCAGTAGTTGGCGATGCCGCCTTCCGCGTACTTGCGCAGCTTGACCGACCGGTCACGGTGGGCCGACTCCGGAGAGACCACCTCCACCACCAGCAGGGTCTCCTCGGGCGTGTAGAAGGTGCGGGACGGGTCGAACGATGCCGTCGTGGCCAGGAGATCGGGCTCGGGACGATTCCATCTGTCGAGTCGGATCGTGATTTCCCGATCGACCTCGATGCCTGGCGGGGCCTGTTCCGTCAGGCGGTTCACCAGCGCGGTAACCATCCGGGCGTGCCAGACCCGCTGGGGAGACGTCCTGAAGACGAGCGCTCCATCGATCAGTTCAGTGTGGCGCGGCGCTTCGACGAGCTTGTCGAGATCGTCGGCGTACCACCNGGTGGGGGGGGGGAGCCGCTTCCGCCCGGGCTGGTCGGGGTCGCGGCCGGATCGGTGGTGAACGACGAGGCGTGGTCGGTGGCCCACTGGCGGAAGGTCCGCGCCGGCCGTCCGAGCAAATCGGACACCGTGGCGGTGACGTACGCCGGACGTCCCGTGGCGGCGTTCCACGCGGCCAGGAGCATGTCCACGGCCGGGCGTGCGGATTCCGGGCTCTGCCGCCGGAACTGGTCGGGCGACAGTTCCTCGAACGCGAGCTGGCGGTGCAGCGTGTCGCCGATGATGCGTACCTGTTCGGCCTGGGTGAGTGCCTCGGGGCCGGTCAGGACGTAGTCGCCACCGGCGTGTCCGTCCTCGCGCAGGGTCCGCGCGACGACCTCGGCCACGTCCCGATCGTCGACCGGGGCGGTCTCGGCCGCGCCGTACGGCCACCGGACCACCCTGCCGGCACGGATCGCGGCGGCCCACCACAGCAGGGCGTTCGACGCGAACATTCCCGGCCGGATGATCGTCGAGTCGAGGCCGGTGGCCGCGATGAGCCGCTCGATCTCGGCGTGCATCGCGGCCATCGGGTTGGGTTGCTGGAAGAACGGGTGCGGGGTCCGGTGTGGCGCGGACAGGTAGACGACCCGCTGGGCGTGGGTGGCCAGCCGGTCGACGACGGCCGGCGCGGTCTGCGGCGGGGCGGTCCAGACGAGGAAGACCGTGCTGACGGCGTGCAGGGCGGCGTCGAGCGTTTCGGGCATCGTGAGATCGCCGATGACGACCTCGACGTCGGTGGGCAGGGTCGCCGCCGACCCGGCGCGGCGTACGAGAGCGCGGACCGGCACGCCGGCGTCGAGCAGCAGGTCGACCACGGCACGTCCGACTCGTCCGGTCGCGCCGGTGACCAGGAGCGGGAGTCCACTCGGGGATGGCATGCCCCTCATTGAAGAGTTACCAAGTCAAAAAAGCAACCCGGTAACAAATGTTACGGTGGTGAGGTGAGCGAACCGGTCGGGCTGCGCGCCCGCAAGAAGGTGCGAACCCGGGATGCGATCGCCGACGCGGCGATCTCGCTGTTCCTGGCGCGCGGATTCGACCAGGTGTCGGTTGCCGACATCGCCGCGACGGCGGAGGTGTCGAAGCCGACCCTGTTCCGCTACTTCGCCACCAAGGAGGACCTGATCCTGCACCGCTTCGCGGACCACAGCGGTGAGGCCGCGCGGGTGGTCCGCGACCGGCAACCCGACGTTGCGCCGGTGGCGGCGCTGCACCGG
The DNA here is from genome assembly GCF_002140155.1 of Micromonospora sp. NBS 11-29. Taxonomy (GTDB): domain Bacteria; phylum Actinomycetota; class Actinomycetes; order Mycobacteriales; family Micromonosporaceae; genus Micromonospora. The sequence continues at coordinate 227,692 of NZ_NAPR01000006.1, read as the reverse complement.
CACTTCCGGGCCGGTCTCGACCGGTTCGAGCCGGTCACCGGCCTCAACGACCACCCGGAGGTGGTGGCGTTCCATCGACTGGTGTTCACCACCCCGAGTCTGGCCGGGCGGCTTTTGCAGTACATGCTCGACGACGAGGGGGCGTTGGCTGCCGTCCTCGCCGCCGGTGTCCAGGGTCGACTGCTGGCCGCCCAGGTGATCGCGGTGCAACGGGTACTGGCGCGGACCAACTGGCAGAAGATCGCCGACGGCCGGCCGGCGCGCGACGTGCAGCCCGAGGCGATCGCCGACGCCGATCAGGCTTTCACCCAGCTCCGCCGCGCCACGAGCGGCTCCTGAACGGAACCCCTCGCCCGGTCGATCAAGGAGTTCGTGTCGGGGTCGGGTCGGGGAGGAGACGCGAACTTCTTGATCACCGGAGTGAGAGCGCCAGGGCGTCGTCAGTGGATCTTAGGGCTGCGGCGTTCGATGAGCGTGACGTCCCGCCAGGTGCCGTGGTGGCGGCCGATCCGCTCCCGGGTGCCGACCACCCGGAACCCGCAGGCCAGGTGCAGGGCCAGGCTGGCGGTGTTCTCCGGGAACACGCCGGACTGGATGGTCCAGATCCCGGCCGCCTCGGTGGCGGCGATCAACGCGTCCAGCAGGGCCCGGCCGACGCCGCGCCCGCGCGCCTCGGGGTGCACGTAGACGGAGTGCTCGACCACGCCGGCGTAGACGCAGCGGTCGGAGACCGCCGAGCACGCCACCCAGCCGAGCACCCGCCCCGCCTCATCGAGCGCCACCCAGCGGTGACCGGGCATCCGGCCGGCGGTGAACCGGGTCCACGCGGGCGGCTCGGTCTCGAAGGTGGCGTTGCCCTCCGCGATACCGAGGCGGTAGATCTCCAGCACGGCGTCGGCGTGCCGATCGTCCATCGCCGCGATCGTGACTGTCATCCGCCCTCCCCGAACCGGGCCAGCCTATCCAGCGCCGCACCACGCCCCCGCAAGCCCGAACCCCGACCGGCCAAGGCCGCGTAACGAGCGCCGCGACCGGCCGGGGCCGGAACGAGCGTCCCGGCCCCGGCGCGGCCGCTTACCGCCTGCGGTAGACGGAGATGTGCGTGCGGCTGTCCGCGTCGAACGGCGTCCGGTCCCAGTCGGCGTACCGCTCGGCGAGGTGGAGCCCGGCCCGCTCCGCCATCTCGTCGATCTGCTCCGGCCAGGCGTACCGCATCGCGAACGGCTTCAGGTGCACGCCGTCGCGGTCGAACGTGACGGTCTGCCGCACGAATGTCTGCGCCGCCCGGTCGTACCGGTGCATCCGGATGGTGGCCGAGTCCTCGGTCACCTCCCGGACCTGCACCTGTTCGTCCCGGTCGAAGTCGGCCGGGTCGGGCACGAAGGTCTCGATGACGAACGCCCCGCCGGGTGCGAGCACCCGCGCGACGTTGCGGAAGCACGCCGCCTGGCGGTCCGCGTCGACCAGGTTGAACAGCGTGTTGAACACCAGGAAGACCAGACGGTACGGCCCGGACACCGGGACGTCCGCCATGTCGCCGATGGTGACGTCCATGTGCTCGCCACCCGGCTTGGCGCGCAGGTGCGCCACCATCTCCGGGGACGCCTCGACGCCGGAGACGGCGAGGCCGCGGGCCGCCAGCGGCAGGGCCACCCGGCCGGTGCCGACGGCCAGTTCGAGCACCGGCCCGCCCTCGGCCAGCGGCGCGAGGAAGTCGACCGCCGGGGCCGGGTCGGGATTGCCGGGACCGTCGTAGCCGGCGGCCCAGAGCCGGCCGAACAGGCCGGGATCGTCGAAGACGGACATCACGCGGCCTCCCGTCGGGCGGACGGGACGTGGCGCGGCGGGCGGTCAGCGACCCCCGCCGGAATGGGGTACGGAAACACGAAGCCTCGTTTCGAGAGGGATGACGACAGGTTGGTTGGGCTTCGCTGCGTCGGACATGGCGGTGCTCCCTCCGTCGGCTTCTCCGCTCCAGCAGACCAGCCGACGTCCGGGGCGACAACCGGTTTACCGCGCGTCAGCCGGCCCGCAGGGCGTCGTCGACCCCGGTCTCCCGGCGGCCCAGGTGCACCGGGTCGCGGCCGGAGAGCACGTCCGCGGCCGCTTTGACGCTGGCGCCGTACTCCCGGGTGGAGCTGATCCGCCACTGGGCGGCGAACCGGCGGGCGGAGTCGTCGCCGACGCCGTTGGTCTCGACGCCGAGGCGCCGGCAGAGCGCCACCGCGCGGGGCAGGTGGAACGACTGGGTGACCACGGTGGCCCGCCGCACGCCGAAGACGCGACGGGCGCGGGCGCACGAGTCGTAGGTGTCGAAGCCGGCGTGGTCGAGCACCACCTTCTCGGCCGGCACGCCCCGGTCGACCAGCCAGCGGCGCATCCCGTCCGGCTCGTCGTAGTCCCAGTTCATGTGGTCGCCGGAGACCAGGACGACCTTGACCTTGCCGGACGCGTAGAGCTGGCGTGCGATCTCCAACCGCCCGGCCAGGAACGGCGACGGCGTGCCGTCGGGCTCCACCTTGGCGCCGAGCACCAGGGCCACCGGCGCGTCCGGCACGTCGGCGGCGGCGAACAGGTGCCCCTGCGCGTCGCCGTGGATCCAGGCCACGCTGGCGCCGGTCGCGCCGGTCAGCAGCAGCACGCCGGCCGCGGCGACCAGGAGGAGCCGGCGGATCAGGCGTACGGCCCGCTGGTGGTTCGCGCGCCAGGTGCGCCAGCGTGTGCTCAGCCCCCGCATGGCGGCGATTGTGCCAGGCCGGTCAGGAGATGTGGTGGAGGATGACGTTGTGCACGTGGTGGCTCTTCTCCGCGCCCCGGAACTCCACCTCGTAGGTGTGCGTGCCGACGTGCACGGCGATCGCCCCGGTGGAGAAGAACGAGCCACCCCAGGACTTGTTGCTCACCACGCTCACGCTGGTGATCTTCGAGTACGGGATGCTGGTGATGGCGTACCGCTTGCCGACGAAGGAGCGGTCCTGGACGATCACCCGCCGGTCGGTGAGGCCGATGAAGCCGGTGCCGGTGCCGATCGCGTCGTAGACGGCGATGATCTGCTCACCGGGCAGCAGGCCGCTCTGGATCTGCTGGAACTGTTCCTTGCGGTCGTACGTCGGACCAGACATGTCCTCGACGGTAGGGCAGGCGCGCCACCGCTCAGGGCCCGGTGACCGCCCGGACCGCGTCCTCGATGCGCGCGGCCAGCAGAACCTCACCCTCGGTGAGCGGCTCGCCGTCGCCGTGCCCCAGTCGAATCTGGGTGTGGTCGGCCCGGCGGCTGATCTCGGGACGCAGCCGCAGCGCGTCGGCCACCACCGCCACCCGCTCGGTCAGCGCGGCGTGTTGCGTGTCGTCGAGGACGAGGGTGCGGCGGATCTGCTCGCCGTCCCGCGTCCAGCCGGACAGCAGGGCGAGTGCGTCGCTGAGGTAGTCGTGCTTCGCCCGGCCGCCGAACAGCACACGCATCACCGCACCTCCGAGGCTTCGTTGCCGGCTTGTGGCCAAATCGTCGCCATCCCGTGTCCCAGTCGACGCCCTCTAGTCTGTCGCTGCCCAGAAGGTGTGTCCACGCCCACACTTCCGAGTTCTGCTGACCTGACGGTTGACTCAGCTACCCAAACCGCCGATTGATCTGGCACGCTGGTGGCTCGTGCGGACCGAACGGGTTACCGGTAGTGGGCAGGCCGACCGGCGGGAGCCGAGAGTGGTCGTCGGAGCGGCGATCATCGTGGCCGGCCGGGTCCTCGCCTGCGAGCGGTCGGCGCCCCCCGAGGTGGCGGGCCGGTGGGAGTTCCCCGGCGGCAAGGTCGAGCCGGGGGAGACCGAGCCCGGCGCGCTGGCCCGCGAGTGCGCCGAGGAGTTGGGCGTCCGCGTCGAGGTCGGCGCGCGGGTCGGGCGTGACGTGCGGATGGCACACGGCCGCTCGGTCCTGCGCGTCTACGCCGCCCGCCTGCTCCACGGCGACCAGCCCAAGGCCCTGGAACACGCGGAGCTGCGCTGGCTCTCGGCGGCCGAGCTGGACAGCGTCGACTGGCTGCCGGCCGACGTGCCGATCGTGCCCGCGCTGCGCCCGCTGCTCGCCGCGTCCGACTGAGGCTCCGGACCGGACAGGCGGGCCGGAACGGGACGGGGGCCGACGGCATGTGCCGCGGGCCCCCGTCATCGTCGCGCTGCTGCTCAGTGCTTCGGCTCGTCCTGCTGCGGGTGGGCGAAGTTGAGGTGTTCCGCCGGCAGCGGGAACTCCACGTCGTCACCGAACGGCGACGGCGCGGCGGCCCGGTCGAAGGTCAGCTCCGTCAGCGGCAGCTTGCCGGTGGAGTCGACCGCCGGGGCGGTCGGGTGCGGCACCTCGCGGTGCCAGTTGACCCCCTGCTGGGCCTGGCGCTCGGCGCCGCTGTCGTGCGAGCCGCCGGCGTGCGAGTGCACCCCGCCGTGGGCCGCGCCGGCGGTCACCGCACCGCTCGAATGCCCGCTGGTCACGCTGGTCTGAGGCACCTGACCCCTCCGGAAGATCTTGTTACCGAGCCACACAAGGGGATCGTACCTGCGGTCGACGACCCGCTCCTTCATGGGGATGATCCCGTTGTCGGTGATCTTGATGTGCTCGGGGCAGACCTCGGTGCAGCACTTCGTGATGTTGCAGAAGCCGAGCCCCATCTCGGACTGCGCGTACTCCTTGCGGTCGGTGCGCGCGTCCAGCGGGTGCATGTCCAACTCGGCGGCCCGGATGAAGAACCGGGGACCGGAGAACGCCGGCTTGTTCTCGTCGTGGTCACGGATGACGTGGCAGACGTTCTGGCACAGGAAGCACTCGATGCACTTGCGGAACTCCTGCGAGCGCTCCACGTCGACCTGCTGCATCCGGTAGTCGCCGGGCGCCACGTCGGCCGGCGGCGCGAACGCCGGGGTCTCCCGGGCCTTCTCGTAGTTGAACGAGACGTCGGTGACCAGGTCGCGGATCACCGGGAACGTGCGCAGCGGGGTGACCGTGACGGTCTCCGCCTCCTCGAACGTCGACATCCGCGTCATGCAGCCCAGCCGCGGCTTGCCGTTGATCTCCATCGAGCAGGAGCCGCACTTGCCGGCCTTGCAGTTCCACCGGCACGCCAGGTCCGGCACCTCGGTGGCCTGGAGGCGGTGGATCACGTCGAGGACGACCTCGCCCTCGTTCACCTCGACGGTGTAGTCCTGCAGGTCGCCGCCGGTCTCGTCGCCCCGCCAGATGCGGAACTGTCGCTTGGTTCCCATTCCTCAGCGCTCCTGTTCGGTGAGGGCGTCGAACTCGGCGAGTTCCTCGTCGGTCAGGTACTTGGCCAGCTCGGCCCGGTCGAAGAGCCCGATCAGCTCCGGACGCATCGCCGGCAGCGGCTTGTGGGTCAGCCGGACGGTGTCGCCGTCGAGCGCGCAGACCAGGTTCACCTGCCGCCACTTCGGGTCCATCGCCGGGTAGTCCTCCCGGGTGTGCCCGCCGCGCGACTCCTGCCGCTCCAGCGCCGCCTTCGCGGTGCACTCCGAGACCACCAGCATGTTGCGCAGGTCGAGCGCCAGGTGCCAGCCCGGGTTGTAGCGCCGGCCGCCGACCGCGCTCACCTTCGCCACCCGCTCCCGCAGCTCGGCCAGCCGGCCCAGCGCGTCGGCCAGCTCGCCCTCCCGGCGGATGATGCCGACCAGGTCGCCCATCACCGCCTGGAGGTCCTGCTGGAGCTGGTAGGGGCTCTCGCCGGTGTCGCGCTGCAACGGCGCCAGCGCCGTCTCCACCGCAGCCTCCACCGCCGCCACCGACACCGCCGGGCGCGCGCCGAGCTGATCGGTGTACGTCGCGGCGTGGCCGCCCGCCCGCTTGCCGAAGACCAGCAGGTCGGACAGGGAGTTGCCGCCGAGCCGGTTGGAGCCGTGCATGCCGCCGGACACCTCACCGGCGGCGAAGAGCCCGCGTACGCTGCCCGCCGCCGCGCCGGAGTCGGGGTCCACCTCGACGCCGCCCATCACGTAGTGACAGGTCGGGCCGACCTCCATCGGCTCCTTGGTGATGTCGACGTCGGCCAGCTCCTTGAACTGGTGATACATCGACGGAAGTCGGCGCTGGATCTCCTCCGCCGACTTGCGGGAGGCGATGTCCAGGTAGACGCCGCCGGCCGGCGTACCCCGGCCCGCCTTGACCTCGCTGTTGATCGCCCGGGCGACCTCGTCGCGGGGCAGCAGCTCCGGCGGACGCCGGTTGTTGTCCGGGTCGGTGTACCAGCGGTCCGCCTCCTCCTCCGTCTCCGCGTACTGCTTGCGGAAGACGTCGGGGACGTAGTCGAACATGAACCGCTTGCCGTCGGAGTTCTTCAGCACCCCGCCGTCGCCGCGCACCGACTCGGTGACCAGGATGCCCTTCACCGAGGGCGGCCAGACCATGCCGGTCGGGTGGAACTGGAGGAACTCCATGTTGATCAGCGTGGCCCCGGCGCGCAGCGCCAGCGCGTGACCGTCCCCCGTGTACTCCCAGGAGTTCGAGGTGACCTTGTAGGACCGGCCGACACCGCCGGTGGCCAGGACCACGGCCGGGGCCTCGAAGAGGATGAACTCGCCGGACTCCCGGTAGTAGCCGAACGCACCGGCGACGCGGTCGCCGTCGAGCAGCAGCTCGGTGATCGTGGTCTCGGAGAAGACCCGGATCCGGGCGTCGTAGCTGCCGAACTCGCGCTTGTCCTCCTGCTGGAGGGAGACGATCTTCTGCTGGAGCGTGCGGATCAGCTCCAGGCCGGTCCGGTCGCCGACGTGCGCCAGGCGCGGGTACTCGTGGCCGCCGAAGTTGCGCTGCGAGATCTTGCCGTCCTTCGTCCGGTCAAAGAGCGCGCCGTACGTCTCCAGCTCCCAGATCCGCTGCGGCGACTCCTTGGCGTGCAGCTCGGCCATCCGGAAGTTGTTGAGGAACTTGCCGCCGCGCATCGTGTCGCGGAAGTGCACCTGCCAGTTGTCCCGCGAGTTCACGTTGCCCATCGCGGCGGCGGCGCCGCCCTCGGCCATCACCGTGTGCGCCTTGCCGAACAGCGACTTCGAGATGATCGCGGTCTTCTTGCCGGCGAGCCGGGCCTCGATCGCCGCGCGCAGGCCGGCGCCGCCGGCCCCGATCACGACGACGTCGTAGTGGTGTCGTTCGATTCGCGTCTCAGTCATGTCCAGGCTCTCAGTTGATGAACCGCAGGTCGTTGAACCAGCCGGCGGCCACCGCCATCACGTAGAAGTCGGTCAGCGCCAGGGTGCCCAGGGTGATCCAGGCGAGCTGCATGTGCCGGACGTTCAGCCAGGACACCCCGGTCCACGCCTTGTACCGCACCGGGTGCTTGGAGAAGTGCTTGAGCCGGCCGCCGATGATGTGCCGGCAGGAGTGGCAGGAGATGGTGTACGCCCAGAGCATCACCACGTTGAGCAGCAGGACGATGTTGCCCAGGCCGAAGCCGAAGCCCTCCGGGGAGTGGAAGGCGAGGACCGCGTCCCAGGTGTTGATCAGCGAGATGATCGCGGCGGCGTAGAAGAAGTAGCGGTGCAGGTTCTGCCCGAGCAGCGGGAACCGGGTCTCGCCGCTGTAGCTCTGGTGGCCGTCCGGCACCGCGCAGGCCGGCGGCGACAGCCAGAACGACCGGTAGTAGGCCTTGCGGTAGTAGTAGCAGGTCAGCCGGAATAGCAGCAGGAACGGCAGGGTCAGCGCCGCGTCCGGGATGATCCACCAGCCGGGCAGGAAGCTGCCGAAGTGCGAGGAGCCCTCGACGCACCGCTCGGTCACGCAGGGCGAGTAGAACGGCGTCAGGTAGTGGTACTGCTCGACCCAGTACCACTTGTGCATGAAGACCCGGACGGTCGCGTAGATGACCCAGGCGCTGAGCCCGACCACGGTGATCAGCGGCGCGAGCCACCAGCGGTCGGTCCGTAGCGTCTTCGCCGCGATGGCGGCACGCGCCCGCGCGCCCCGCGGCTGCGACCTCGGCACCTTGGCCGACGTAGTTGTCATTCGAGTCATCTCCCTGACGTCACTGTCACGTCCTGCGCACACGCGAGACCACGCCGCGAAACCGGCGCAGTCAACTGACACACGTTACGCCGATCTTCACGGCCCGGCCGCGCAACGCAGTGTCCCGTGTGTCCCGCTGGTTGGAAAGGCCCGGCTCATGATCAAGATGCGTGACGCGCCGCGCGGCGCGCCGACCGGTCACCTGGGCGAGCCGACCGGTTTCAGCCGGACGCGCCGCCGGTGAAGTTCCACGAGGCCAGCCGCAGCGCCGGCGCCTCCCACCAGGACCCGTCGACCCGGTCGGGCTGGCGGATCGGACGCCGGCCCAGGCCGAGCACCTGACCCGGCCCCAGCGCGCGCGGGTAGGACTCGGTGAACCGGAAGTCGCGGACCGCCCGGGTCGGCACACCGTCCTCGACCAGCCAGACACCGTTACGGGTCAGCCCGGTGACCACGAGCTGCTTCGGATCCAGCACCCGCGTATACCAGAAGTCGCTGACCAGCAGCCCGCGCCGCACGCCGGCCACCAGGGCCGCGGTGTCCGGGTCGCCCACGGCCCCGGTCACCCCCGCGCTCACCGGCCCGGCCGCGGTGCCGCCACCCGCGTCGCCGGAGGCCGGCAGCAGGCGGAGCGTGCGGGGGATCGGCCCGAAGGTCGAACCGCCGGGCATGCCGTGCCCGGTGGACCCGGTGCCCACCTCGGCGCCGCTGCGCCGGTCGTGTGCCACCGCCCCGGTCACGCCCGCCGCCACCAGGGGCAGCGCCCGCCGGGGCGTGCCCTCCAGGTCGAACGGCAGTGACGAGGCGTGCAGCGGGTCGTCCACAAGCGTCACCGCCGGATCGAACTGGGCCGTGCCGAGCGCGGCGAACGACTGCCGTTCGGCGTACCGCTTGCCGTTGAAGCCGTACCAGGCGAGGTTCTGGAGCAGGTCGGCCACCGCGGCCGGTTCGAGCACCACCTCGTAACACCCCGGCGGCAGCTCGATCGGGTCGGTCGCGGCCCGCGCCTTGGCCGCCGCGCGGGCGCCGAGCGCGGCGCCGTCCAGGTCGGCGAGCCGGTCGGCGCTCTGCCGGGCCATGCCGTCCGCGCCGCCGGTGCGGGCGATGCCGTCCATCGCCGCCTCCGCCGCCCGCCCCACCGCCGAGTGCCCGGCGGAGTTGACGAACGCCCCGGACCGGTACGCCGTGCGGCAGTAGCCGGCCGCCTCCAACCCCTCGACGGCGTCCACGAACGCGCGTACCCGGGTGGCCCGGTCGTCGGGGGACGCGAACGCGGTGGCCTCGTCGAGGGTCGGGCCGGCGGGCACCGGCGTGGGTGCGGTGAGGCCCGGCCAGGCCGGGTCGGGCGGGACCAGCCGGGCCGCCGCCCGGGTCCGCTCGACCAGCGCGGCCAGCCCGTCCGGGTCGACCCGGGTGCCGCCGCCCGTGGCGGTCCGGCCGTCGACGTGCAGTCGCAGGTGCACGGTGGTGCCGGTCTCGGCCACGTTCTGGTGGATGAACGAGTTGGCGAAGCGGGTCAGGGCCAGCTCGGCGCGGGTCACCAGCACCTCGACCTCGGCGCCCGGGCCGGCCGCGCGCCGGACCAGCTCCACCACCCGGGCGGCAAGCTCCATCATGCCCGCACCCCCACCCGGACGCCGCGGAAGCGGGCCGGCGCGGCCGGGTGGCCGGTGTGCCCGATCTGGCCGGGCTGCCCCTTGCCGCAGTTGGGCGTGCCCCAGGGGACGATCTCCGAGGAGAGCATGTCCATCGAGCGCCAGAAGAGCGGCCCGATGCCGGTGTAGGTCGGGTTGCGCAGCATCCGCCCGCGGCGCCCCTTCTTCACCTCCCAGCCGACCTCGCAGCCGAACTGGAAGTTGAGTCGCTTGTCGTCGATCGACCAGGACCGGTTGACGTCCATCAGCACCCCGTCGTCGGTGGCCGCGACGATCTCGTCGAGCGTGTGCGGGCCCGGCTCCAGACCCACGTTGGTCATCCGCACCATCGGCAGCCGGGCCCAGCCGTCGGCGCGTACGCTGCCGCCGTGGCCCAGGCCGGCGACGGCGGCCGAGTCCCGGCCGGCGAGCACGCCCACCCACCGGCCCTCGCGCACCGCGTCGCGGGCGACCGCCGGGGAGCCCTCGTCGTCGAAGCCGAAGCTGCCCAGCGCGCCCGGGATGGTCGGGTCGATGGTCACGTTCATCAGCTCGGAGCCGTAGCGCAGCGACCCGAGACGGGTCAGGTCGAGCCAGGACGTGCCGGCGAACGCCGCCTCCCAGCCGAGGATGCGGTCCAGCTCGATGGCGTGCCCGACCGACTCGTGGATCTGCAACGCGAGCTGCTCGCCGCCGAGGATCAGGTCGGTCTCGCCGGCCGGGCACTGCGGGGCGGTGAGCAGCTCGTGGGACTCCTCGGCGACCCGGGCGGCGTGCGCGGCGAGGTCGAGCGAGGCGACCAGCTCCCAGCCGGTGGTGCCGTACTGCCCGCGGTAGCTCGGGTAGGACCGGCGCTGCGTCTCGCCGTCTCCGATCGAGGTGGCCGAGATGCCGCCGCCGCACTCCCGGATGTGCTGGTCGATGCGGTGGCCCTCGCTGGAGACGAACCACTTCGTGGTGTCCCAGATCTGGTAGAGCCCCTCGGCCAGGTCGGCGCCGTGCTCCCGCATCGTGGCGGTGGCGCGGACCAGCAGGTCGCCCTTCTCCGACAGGGGCACCCCGAGCGGGTCGACGGCGCACTCCGAGGCCCAGCTCGCCACCGCCGCCTCGACCGGCACCAGGTCGATCGGCGGGCCGGGCACCCGCGCGCTCGCGGTGGCGATCGCCGCGGCGCGCCGGCCGGCGTCGCGCGCCGCGGCGTCGGACAGCTCGGGTACGGCGTGGAAGCCCCAACCGGAGCCGACCAGTGCGCGCACCCCCAACCCGATGCTCTCGTGCTGGGTCAGCTCCTCGACGTCGCCGTTGCGCGCCGACATCGACTCGTAGCGACGGTGCATCACCCGGGCGTCGGCGTAGCGCGCGCCCGCGTCGAGGGCGGCCTGCACGGCGGCGGTCGCCGCGTCGAATCCCATGGGCCGACCCTAGGCGAGCGCACCGACATCCGTCAGGGGACGAGATCCTCCGGCCGGATCCTCGCCCGGACGGGTTCGGTCAATTCCAGCACGTCGCCGGGCTTGGTCACCGACGCCTCCCGGTAGTGCCGCCCCCGCCGCCGGTAGAGGTGCAGCGTGCCGTCCTCCTGCTCGACCAACAGGTAGCAGTCGATGCCGGCGGCGGCGTAGTAGTGCATCTTGAGCACCTTGTCGGTCGCCGCGTTGTGCGGCGAGACGACCTCGCAGACCAGCCGCACGTTCCGCGCCTCGACCATCGGCTCGTCGAAGTCGATCGGCTCGGTGACCACCAGATCGGGAATGGGGACCCGGCCCGGCCGGAGCCGGACGTATACCGTCTCCAGCAGCTCCATGCCCGCGCGCCGCGCGGCTGCCTCCAGCAGGTTGCCGAGGTTGCGCTGGACGCGCTGGTGTCGTGGGGTGGTTGCCGGCGTCACGTGGAGGCCCCCGTCGAAGAGTTCGACGCGCTGCTGCGTCTCGCCGAGGGCGAGGTATTCCTCGTCGGTCCACGGGCCGTCGTGGCCGAACAGCGCCACCGTCATGGTCACCTCCACCTCGTTCCGCCGGGAATCGTCCCGTGGTCGCCACGACCATGGCCGCACCCCGGGTGCGACCCCGGTGAAGGGCTGCGGGTCGGAAACGCACTCGTTACGCTCTGACCGCTGACAGGCCGCTCGATGTAGCTTATTTTCGCCTCCATAGGTTTCCTGTAGGTTCTCTTCATCACTGGAGGGGGAGGCGGTCATGGGCAGGTCGGAGACGGTGCCGTCCGGGGAGCCGGGCCGCCCCGAGATGCCGGGGCAGCGCTCCGGTGAAGCGCCGTATCTCCAGGTCACCGACCTGCGGGTGCGCTTCGACACCGAGGACGGCGTGGTGAAGGCCGTGGACGGGGTGTCGTTCTCGGTGGAACGGGGTCGCACGCTCGGGATCGTGGGCGAGTCCGGTTCCGGCAAGAGCGTCACGTCGCTGGCGATCCTCGGGCTGCACAACTCCCGGCGGGCCACCATCACCGGGGAGATCTCCGTGGGTGGGCGTCAGCTCGTCGGCCTGGCGGAGGAGGAGGTACGGCGGCTGCGGGGCCGGGACATGGCGATGATCTTCCAGGACCCGTTGTCGGCGTTGCACCCGTACTTCACCGTGGGCCGGCAGATCGCCGAGGCGTACCGGGTGCACCACCCGAAGGCCGGCCGGCGGGAGGCCCGGACGCGGGCGGTGGACATGCTGGGCCGGGTCGGGATCCCGCAGCCCGAGCGGCGGTTCGAGCAGTACCCGCACGAGTTCTCCGGCGGGATGCGACAACGGGCGATGATCGCGATGGCCCTGATCAACGACCCGGACCTGCTGATCGCGGACGAGCCGACCACCGCGTTGGACGTGACGGTGCAGGCGCAGATCCTGGACCTGCTCGCGGATCTGCAGGCCGAGTTCCGGTCGGCGATCATCCTGATCACCCACGACCTCGGTGTGGTCAGCCAGGTGGCCGACGACGTGCTGGTCATGTACGGGGGGCGGGCGGTCGAGCGGGGAAGCGTGCGGCAGGTGCTGCGGGCGCCGCAGCATCCGTACACCTGGGGGTTGCTGTCGAGCGTGCCGTCGTTGCACGGCGACGCGGACGCGAACCTGGTGCCCATCGCGGGCAACCCGCCCAGCCTGATCAACCTGCCGTCGGGGTGCGCGTTCCATCCCCGCTGCCGGTACGCCGGCGTCAACGGCGACCGGTCGCGCACCGAGGTCCCCGCGCTCGGCGCGGCCGGCGAGGCGGGGCATCTGGTGGCCTGCCACCTGCCGGCGGCCGAGCGGGAGCGGATCTACCGCGACGAGATCCTTCGGACGGGGGTGGCCCGATGAGTGCCGAGACCGAGCCGTTGCTGTCGGTGCGAGGGCTGACCAAGCACTTTCCGGTGCGCGACGGGCTGCGGGCGAAGGGCGCGGTGCGGGCGGTCGACGGGCTCGACTTCGACGTGCGGCCGGGGGAGACCCTCGGCCTGGTCGGGGAGTCCGGCTGCGGGAAGACCACGACCGGGCGGATGCTGGTGCGGCTGCTGGAACCCACCGCCGGGTCGATCACGTTCGCCGGCCGGGACATCACCCGCGCCGGCCGCCGTGACCTGCGCGGGTTGCGGCAGGACCTGCAAATCATCTTCCAGGACCCGTACGCGTCGTTGAACCCCCGGCACACGGTCGGGCGGATCGTGGCCATGCCGTTGCAGGTCAACGGGATCACGCCGCCGGGTGGGGTGCGCAAGCGGGTCCAGGAACTCCTGGAACTGGTGGGCCTGAACCCGGAGCACTACAACCGCTACCCGCACGAGTTCTCCGGTGGGCAGCGTCAACGCGTCGGCATCGCCCGCGCGCTCGCCCTGGAACCCCGGCTCGTCGTCGCCGACGAACCGGTGTCCGCGTTGGACGTCTCCATCCAGGCGCAGGTCATCAACCTGCTCCGCGACCTGCAACGCGACCTCGACCTGGCGTTCGTGTTCATCGCCCACGACCTCGCGGTGATCCGTCACTTCTGCCACCGCGTCGCCGTCATGTACCTCGGCCGGATCGTCGAGATCGGTGACCGCGACGACATCTACCGACGGCCGCAGCACCCGTACACCCGGGCTCTGCTCTCCGCCGTTCCGGACGTCGCCACGCTCGGCCCCGCGGGTCGCATCCGTCTCACCGGCGACGTCCCCACCCCGCTCGACCCGCCGTCGGGCTGCCGGTTCCGCACCCGCTGCTGGAAGGCCACCGACCGCTGCGCCACCGAGGAACCGGCGCTGGTCACCCGCGACGGAGGCAACCAGCTCACCGCCTGCCACCACCCGGAGAGCGGCCCGATGGAGGTGTCGAAATGAGCCTGTCCCCGGTCGAGGGCGTGGCGCTGGCCGAGATCGAGTCGCCCGGTGACGGCGACGAGCGCCGAGAGAAGGAGTTCGTCGGCCGGTCACCCGGCCAGCTCGCCGCGGCGCGGCTCCGGCGCGACCGCACCGCCCTGGTCAGCGGCGCCCTGCTCGTCTTCTTCGTGCTCGTCGCGCTCGCCGTCCCGCTGATCGAGGCGCTGTACGGGGTGGGGCCGAAGGAGCAGTTCCAGGGCCGGCTCGACGGCTACGGCATGCCGCTGGGGTACGCCGGTGGCGTCACCGGCGAGCACTGGTTCGGGCTGGAGCCCGGCCTGGGCCGGGACATCTTCATCCGGATGGTGCACGGGCTGCGGACGTCGCTGTTCATCGCGTTCGCGGCGGCGGTGCTCACCGCCGTGATCGGCGTGACGCTGGGCACGCTCGCGGGCTACCTGGGCGGCTGGCTGGACACCGTGATCAACTGGATCACCGACCTGACCCTGGCCATGCCGTTCCTGATCATCGCGCTGGCGCTGATGCCGACCGTGGCGCTGCGCTTCTACGGCCAGCGGGAGGCCGTGCCGGCGTACTTCCAGATCGGCGTGCTCATCGCGATCTTCGCGCTCTTCGGCTGGACCAGCACTGCCCGGCTGGTCCGGGGCCAGATCATCGCGCTGCGCGAGCGCGAGTTCGTGGAGGCGGCCCGGGCCAGCGGCGCGGGGCTGGGGCACATGCTGTTCCGCCAGTTGCTGCCGAACGTCTGGGCCCCGATCCTGGTCGCGTTCTCGCTGGCGGTCCCGCAGTACATCACCAGCGAGGCAGCGTTGTCGTTCATCGGCGTCGGCCTCACCGACGAGACGCCGAGCTTCGGGCGGATGATCTACCGCAGCCTCGACTACCTCCAGACCGACCCGGCGTACGTCTTCTTCCCCGGCATCACGATCTTCGCGCTCGTGTTCGCCTTCAACCTCTTCGGCGACGCGCTGCGCGACGCGCTCGACCCGAAGTCGTCCCGGTAGGAGGCCGGCATGACGCGTTTCCTCATCCGCCGGCTGCTCTCGGCCGCGCTCACCCTCTTCGCGGTCAGCGTGCTCAGCTTCCTGATGTTCTTCGCCCTGCCGCGCGACCCGGTCAGCGGCATGTGCCCGAAGAACTGCAACCCGGAGCGGCTGGAACGGGTGCGCCAGGAGCTGGGCCTGCGCGACCCGCTGATCAGCCAGTACGCCGGCTACATGAAGGGCATCGTCACCGGCCGGGACCTGGGCAGCGCCCAGGGTGGTCGGTGCGACGCGCCCTGCCTCGGCTGGTCGTACGTCTCCAACGAGGCGGTCTCGGACACCATCGCCCGGGTCCTGCCGGTGACGCTGAGCATCGTCATCCCGGCGGCGATCCTGTGGCTGCTGCTCGGCGTCGGCCTGGGCATGCTCTCAGCGCTGCGCCGGGGGAGCTGGCTGGACCGGGCCGCGATCGGCTTCTCGCTGACCGGGGCCTCGTTGCAGCTCTACTTCGTCGGCGCGGTGCTGCTCATCGTGTTCGTCTACAACCTGCGGCTGTTGCCGGTCCCCAGCTACACGTCGCTGTTCGACAATCCGGTGAAGTGGAGCAGCGGTCTGGTGCTGGCCTGGGTGGCGCTGGCCTTCCTCTTCTCCGCCATCTACGCCCGGCTGTCGCGGGCGCAGATGCTGGAGACCCTGTCGGAGGACTTCGTCCGCACCGCGCGGGCCAAGGGGCTGGCCAAGCGCGCGGTCTACGGCCGGCACGCGCTGCGGGCCGCGATCACGCCGGTGGTGACCATCGCCGGGCTGGACGTCGGCGGGGCGCTGGGCGGGACCGTGATCACCGAGACCACGTTCGGCCTGAACGGGATGGGCCGGACCGCGGTCGACGCCGTCCGCGCCGGCGACCTGCCGACGATCATGGCGACCGTGCTGATCGCGGCGGTCTTCGTGGTGCTGGCCAACGTCGTGGTGGACCTGCTCTACGCGGTCATCGACCCTCGGGTGCGACTGGGCTGAACGAACCTATCGAAACCAATTCTTGGAGGTAAAAGGATGCGACGACCACGCGCAGCGGCCGCCGTCGGCGGCGCCATCGCACTGGTGGTGGGGCTGGGCGCCTGCTCGGAGAACACGGGCGAGGGCACCGAGGTGGACGGCAACCGGCAGCAGACCGGGGTCATCGCGACCGACCCCAAGGACTCGCAGGGGCCGGCGGCCGAGGTGGACGGCGCGGCCAAGGGCGGCACGTTCACCATCATCCGGGAGACCCCCATCTCCCACCTGGACCCGCAGCGGACGTACTCGTTCGCCGGCCTGATGACCAACCCGCTCTTCGCCCGCTACCTGACCACCTGGAAGGACGACGGCAAGGGCGGCCTGGTCCTGGTCGGCGACCTGGCCGAGACCCCGGGCAAGAACGTCAACGACGACTGCAAGGTCTGGGAATTCAAGGTCAAGGACGGGGTGAAGTTCGAGGACGGCAGCCCGATCACCAGCAAGGAGATCGCGTACGGCATCGCCCGCTCCTTCGACCCGGACCTCACCGGCGGCCCCACCTATCTCCAGGAGTGGCTGGCCGACAGCCCGCAGTTCGACACCAAGTGGGACTTCAAGAAGAACAAGACGTCGCTGCCGCCGGGCCTGACCACGCCGGACGACAAGACACTGCGGTTCGAGTTCGCCAAGCCCCGCTGCGACCTGCCGTTCGCGGTCTCGCTGCCCACCACCGCGCCGCTCAAGCCGGAGAAGGACACGGGCGTCAACCTGGACCAGAAGCCGTTCTCGTCCGGCCCCTACAAGATCGCCAAGAACCAGGTGGGCGTCCAGCTCACGTTGGACCGCAACCCGAACTGGGACGCGAAGACCGACCCGGTCCGCCACCAGTACCCGGACCAGTTCGTGTGGACCTTCGGCCCGACGCAGGACGCCGCGAACAACCGGGTGATCGCCGACAACGGCGCCGACCAGAGCGCGCTCGCCTTCAACTCGGTGCCGCCCTCGCTGGTCGCCAAGGTGGCCGGTGACCCGGCGCTGAAGTCCCGGACGCTGCTCTCCCCGACCCCGAGCGCCAACCAGCTCGTGATCAACACCCAGCGGGTCAAGGACCTGAAGATCCGCCAGGCGCTCAACTACGCGATCGACCGCGAGGGCCTGGTCAAGGCGCTCGGCGGCCAGACCGTCGCCCAGCCGATCACCACCCTGATGCCGCCGTCGACCATCGGCTACAAGGCGTACGACGCGTACCCGGCGGGCGCCAACGGCAACATGGAGAAGGCCAAGGAGTTGCTCGGCGGCCAGACGCCCGAGCTGGTCCTCGGCGTCGCCGACAACACCAACGAGCAGCAGCAGGCGGTCCAGCTCAAGGGCAACCTGGAGCGTGCCGGCTTCAAGATCACTGTGCGGAACATCCCGGACGACTCGAAGCTGGACGAGGTCAAGAAGAAGAACAACCCCTGGGACCTCTACATCGGCAACTGGGCCGCGGACTGGCCGAGCGGCGCCTCGATCCTGCCGGTGCTCTACGACGGCCGGACCATCAAGGCCGAGGGCAACAGCAACTCGTCGTACTTCAACGACGACGCGATCAACGCCGAGATGGACCGCATCCTGGCGCTGCCCCCGGCCGACCAGGGCCCGGAGTGGGGCAAGCTCGACGAGCGGATCATGAAGGAGTTCGCGCCGGTGGTGCCGCTCTACGTGGACGTGGCGTACAACGTGCACGGCTCGAAGGCCGGCGGCGTCTTCATCTCCTCCGTCTTCGGCTACCCGAACTTCGTCAACGCGTACGTCAAGCAGTAGCGCCTACTTTCCGGGATCGATCCCGGAACCGCCGGAGATCTTGGTACGAAAGTGCCCCTGGAGGGGCCGATTCGTACCAAGATCTCCTTGGTTGAGCGACGGACGGGTGCCAATTTTGTGGCCGGGGTGGGGTGGTCCCGGAGGTAGCGCTCGACGTTCCGCTTGAGCCAGACGTAGCCGACCGACAGTTCCTGGTACGGCGCAGGAAACGCCAGCCCTGGACATGGCCGGGCTGCTGAACGAGGCGGCCGAGGATCTCACCCGGTTGATCCCGACTTCGCCTGGCCCGGCGGCGCTCTACGGTCGATTTCTCGCTGGGTCCGGCACCCGACGGCGTCGAGTGTTAAGCGGGGCCCCCGCCTATACCGAATGCGTTAAGCGGGGCCCCCGCCTTACAGGTGGTGGCGGAGGAAGTCGAGCTCCAGGCGGAGCAGGCGCTCCGAGACGCCGCCGGCGGCGAGGTGGGTGGCGCCGGTGAGCGGCAGCACCGCGTGCGGGCGGCCGGTGGACAGCAGCGCGGCGGAGAGCCGCAGCGTGTGCGCGGCCAGCACGTTGTCGTCGACCAGGCCGTGCACCAGCAGCATGGGCCGGGCGTCCGCCGGGTCGCCGAGCGGCTCGGCGGCCAACTCGACCAGGGAGTGGTGGGCGTAGACGTCCATGCCGTCCTCCGGCATCCCCAGATAGCGCTCGCTGTAGGCGGTGTCGTACAGCGCCCAGTCGGTGACCGGCGCGCCCACGATCGCGCAGGTGAACAGCTCGGGGTGGCGCAGCACCGCCAGCCCGGCCAGCCAGCCGCCGAACGACCAGCCACGCACCGCCACCCGCCCCAGGTCCAGGTCGGGGTGCTTGCCGGCGAGCGCGGTCAGCCCGTCCACCTGGTCGGTCAGGATCACGTCGGCCACCCGGCGGTGGATCGCCTTCTCGAACGAGGGCGCGATGCCGGGGGTGCCCCGGTTGTCGATGGTCACCACCGCGAAGCCCTGCTCGGCCCACCACTGCCGCTCCAGCCAGGCGCTTCGTGCCGTCACCACCTCCTGGTGCCCCGGGCCGCCGTAGATGTCCAGCAGCACCGGCAGTCGGGTGCCCTTGACGTGTTCGGTCGGGTAGAGCACGGCGCTGGGCAGCCGCCGGTCGGTCACCCGGACCAGCGTCGGCCGCGGCGCGTACGACGGGACGGCGGCGAGTGACCGCAGTTCGCCCACCTCCCGGTCGCCGTGCCACACCCGCCAGCGGACCCCGGCGTGCTCCAGCGAGGCGACGCCCACGGCCAGCGTGGAGCCGCCGATCGCGGCGGTGTGCCAGCCCGGGTCGCTGCCCATCCGGCGGGCGTCCATCCCGCCGCCGATGGCGGTCCGCACCCGGTAGAGGTGGCACTGGCTCGGTTCGCCCTCGCTCGCCTCGACCAGCAGGTCGGCCGCCGTGTTCGGGCCGACCGGCAGCCGCCCGACCACCCGCCGCACGTACAGCGAGGGCGGGGTGAGCAGCGTGCCGTCGGCGAACAGGCAGCGGGCGTCGTACCCGTCGTGGGCCAGTTCCCCGCCGACCAGCACCCGCCCGTCGGGCAGGTGCGCCGGGGTGCCCGGGATCGGTTCCACCCAGCGCGGGTCGGCCAGCTCCGCGTGCACCTGCGTCTCACCGGTACGCGGATCCACGGCGAGCACCAGGCCGTGCTGCTGCGAGCGGCGCAACACGGTGATCAGCGGCCCGCCGTCGGCCCACTGGACCGAACTCAGGTAGGGGTAGGTCTCCCGGTCCCAGTGCACGTCGACCCAGCCGCCGTCGAGGTCGAGCAGGTGCAGGCTGACCTCCGCGTTCGGGCCACCCGCCACCGGGTACGCGAGCGAGGTCGGCGGGGTCTGCGGGTCGGCCGGGTCGTGCAGGTACCAGCGGGGCAGGCGGGACTCGTCGACCCGGGCGGCCAGCACCGACCGCCCGTCCGGCGCCCACCAGTAGCCCCGGTAGCGGTGGAACTCCTCGGCCGCGATGTGTTCGGCCAACCCCCAGGTCACGCCGCTGTCCTCGCCGGCGAGCAGGTTGTCCGTACCGTCCGGCTCGACCACCCGGAGCTGGCCCCGGCGGACGCCCTCGGCGGCGTCGGTGACGTAGGCCAGCCGCTCGCCGGTCGGGTCGGGACGCGGGTCGATCACCGGCCCGGCGGTGGCCACCTCGACCACGCCGCCGTGCACCAGGTCGGCCCGGAACAGCCGCCCGGCCAACGCGAACGCGGCCACCCGGCCGGCCGCGTCCAGGGCGTACGAGCCGATGCCGCCGGAGCTGAGGCGCAGCCGTTCGCGCAGCGCCCGTTCGCCGGGCGCCAGGCGGGCCGGCTCGGCGTCCGCGCCCAGCAGCACCGACGGTTCCGCGACCGCATGCTCCTCGCCGGTGTCGACGTCGAGCAGCCAGAGCGCGTCGGCCGGGTCCTCCGGGCCCGCGGAACGCAGGAAGAGCACCCGGGAGCCGTCACCGGCGACGGTCACGGCGCGCGGCGCCCCGTGGCTGAACCGACGGGTACGGGCGGCCAGCTCGGGAAAGTCCACGCCTGCAGATCGTAGGCGGGCGTCCGCCGTGATGTGGCCGACCTGGGTGTACGCATGACCGCCGGGAGCCAGGACCGCCGGTTAGAGTGACGGGCGTGACGACGCTGCCCGACCGACGCCTCCTGCTGGTCCACGCGCATCCCGACGACGAGTCGATCGGCACCGGCGCGACGATGGCGCACTACGCCGCCGCCGGCGCCCACGTCACGCTGGTGACCTGCACGCTGGGCGAGGAGGGCGAGATCCACCTGCCCGAGCTGGCCGGGCTCGCCGCTGCCGAGGCCGACCAGCTCGGCGGTTACCGGATCGCGGAGCTGGCCGAGGCGTGCGCCGCGCTCGGTGTCACCGACCACCGGTTCCTCGGCGGCGCGGGCCGCTACCGCGACTCCGGGATGATGGGGCTGGCCACCAACGACCACCCGCGGGCGTTCTGGCGGGCCGACCTCGACACCGCCGCCGGGCACCTGCTGGAGGTCATCCGCGAGGTCCGCCCCCAGGTCGTGGTCACGTACGACCCGAACGGCTTCTACGGCCACCCCGATCACATCCAGGCGCACCGGGTGGCGATGCGCGGGGTGGAGCTGGCCGCGGCCGAGGGGATCGCCCCGGCGAAGGTCTACTGGACGGCGATGCCGCGCAGCGTGCTGGACGCCGGCCTGGAGGCGTTCACCGGGTCGTCGGACAACCCCTTCGCCGGCATCTCCGACGCCGACGAGCTGCCGTTCGGCACGCCGGACGCGCAGATCGCGGCGCGGATCGACGCCACCGAGCAGCACGCCGCCAAGGAGGCGGCGATGCGCGCCCACGCCACCCAGATCCCGGCCGACTCCTGGCTCTACGCGATCGCCGGCAACTTCGGCGCCGAGTTCATGGGGGTGGAATACTTCACGCTCGCGGTCGGCGGGAAGGGGCCGGGCAACGGCCCGTACGGCTGGGAGGACGACCTCTTCGCCGGGCTTGCCCTGGGCGGGTCGGACCGCACGCCGGTCGCGGCAGCCGGTCTCCGGTGACGTCGCCGGCCGTAGGAGTGTCGGTCCTTCCCGAGCCGCAGCCGCCCGCGCCGCCGAGCCGGGTGGAGCAGGCGTTCGACCGCGCGTTGCGGGTGGCCGGCGGCGTGCTGGCGGTCTGGGCCGGCGTGCTGGTCGCGCTGCTCGACCTGATCTTCGCGACCTGGGCCTGGGCGACGGTCCAGGGCCGTTCCGGCGGCGCCCAGGCGCTGGTCGGCGTCGGGCTGGCGGTCGGCGGGGTCGCCGCGGTGGTGGCGTCGACGGTGCTGCTGGGCTGGTTCGCGCACCGCTCGACCGGCACCCGGTGGGCGGTGGCGCTGGCCGCGCTGCCGTGGTTCCTGGTGATCGTGGTGGGCGGCTTCCGGACGACCGAGGGTGACCTGGCGCTCGCCGGCGACAACGTGCTCGGCCTCGCGTTGATCGTGGCCGGGGCGGTCACGTTCGCGGTGCTCGGCTTCCGGCAGATCGTGGTGCCGCCACCGTCACCGTCCTCACCGTCGTCAGCGGATCACCGGTGAGGTGCTGACGCCGCACCGGCGGCGGTGGNACATTCCTGCCAGAGGCCCGCCACGGGGGCGGGCGGTACGGCGGGAGGCGTGCGATGGGTCAGCGGTGGCGTGCGGTCGGGGTGCTGACGGCCGCGTTGTTCGCGGTCAACGTGGTGGCCCGGCTGGTCATCTCGCTCGCCTTCCCGGAGGACGAGGACACCGCCACCGGTGTGGTCTCGCTGGTGATGTTCCTGGTGATCGGGCTGATCCTGGCCGCCGTCTCGTTCCGGTGGGGCGCCGACCGGCCGGTCGGGCACTGGGCCGGTGACCTGGCCGTCGCGGTGGTCGCCGCGCTGGCGCTGACCGTCTTCGTCGGCCCGCTGCTGGTCGGTGAGAACCCGTTCGGCGGGGGCGCCGGGCTCTTCTTCGCCCAGATCTGGCTCTATCTCGCGGCTGCCGCGGCCGGCGTGCTGGTCGGCTACCTGACCCTCACCGCGCTCGGCCGTGACTTCCGGTCCCGCCAGCTCAAGCGGTACGCCGAGCTGAAGCGGGCCCGGCCGCGCAAGGTCGTCCGCCGCTGACGTCAGGGCGCCACCCGGGTCAGGTAGGTGTGATGGGTGGTGAAGCCGAGCCGGCGGTAGAGCGCGACCGCGCCGACGTTGTGCTGCTCGACCTGGAGGAACGCGTGCGTCGCACCCTCCGCCGCGGCCCAGCCGGCCAGGGCGCGGACGACCGCGCCGGCGAAGCCCCGCCGACGGGCCTCCGGCAGCACTTCGAGCAGGCTGACGCCGAGCCAGCGGCGCTCGCCGGTGACGGTGCCCCGGCCCACCGCGAGCAGCCGCCCGTCGACGCGTAGCTCGGCGAAGCGGACCAGGTCGACGGCGGTGAGCACGTGCCGCGCCGCCTCCGGCAGCCCGCCCTTGCGGTCGGCGGCGACCGCCAGCCAGTCGTCGGCCGGCGCGGCGGCCAGCGTCACCGGCTGGTCCGGCGCGGTGGTGGTCAGGGTGGCGAGCGGGACGGTCTGGACCAGCACCGGGGGGCGGGACGTCCAGCCACGGGCGTCCAGTTCCGCGCCGACCGGGGCGGCCAGCGGCAGCGGCGTGTTCACCAGGGCCGGCTGGCCGTGGTCGGCGTACCAGCGCTGCACCGCGTCCAGCGCCTCGGGCAGCGGGCGGTCCGGGTCGCCGATCGGCAGCGCGCTGTTGGCCCGGCCGGTCCAGCCGGCGGCCGAGCGCAGCCGCCAGTCGCCGAGCCGTCCGCGTACCGGGGCGGGCCACGCCTCGTCCGCGGCCACCTCCAGCGCGATGACGGCGGCGGCGGTCGGCCGGCGGGCCGGCGGCACGCGCTTGGCCCGGTGCACCTCACCGACCGGTACGCGCAGCGGCCCGGCGTCGGTGGCCAGGGTGATGTGGGTCTCGCTCAGTTCGACCAGCTCACCGAGCGCGTCGGAGAACTGCTGCCGGCCCTCGCGAATCCCCACAATCCGGCGCACCACGATCCGATGTCCCACATCCTGCTGTCGGAGCACGATCGACCCCCTCCCCGGCGAGATACTAGGCTCTTACCGTTGCGGATGATCGCGACGAGTCTTGCGGAGGAGAGACCGGTGACCTACATCATCGCCGAGCCGTGCGTGGATGTGCTCGACAAGGCATGCATCGAGGAGTGCCCGGTCGACTGCATCTACGAGGGCAACCGGATGCTCTACATCCACCCCGACGAGTGCGTCGACTGTGGTGCCTGTGAGCCGGTCTGCCCGGTCGAGGCCATCTTCTACGAGGACGACGTCCCGGAGCAGTGGAAGGACTACACCGGGGCGAACTACGAGTTCTTCGAGGACCTGGGCTCGCCCGGGGGCGCCTCGAAGGTCGGCAAGGTGGAGAAGGACGCCACCTTCGTCGCCGCGCAGCCGCCGCGCGGCGAGGGCCACTGAGCCGGCCCACGCCGGTCTCGGCGCGGCTGCCCGAGTTCACCTGGGACACGCTCGACGCCGCGGCCGCCACGGCCGCGGCGCACCCGGGCGGTCTCATCAACCTCTCCATGGGTACGCCGGTCGACCCGGTGCCACCGTTGATCCGGCAGGCGCTGGCCGACGCGTCGGACGCGCCCGGCTATCCGTTGACCGCCGGCACGCCCGCCCTGCGGGACGCGATCGCGGCCTGGGTGGCCCGCGCCTGCGGCGCGGGTGTCGACGGGCTGGGCGTGCTGCCCACGATCGGCTCCAAGGAGCTGGTGGCCTGGCTGCCCACGCTGCTCGGGCTCGGCCCCGGTGACGTGGTCGTGGTGCCGCCGGTCGCCTACCCGACGTACGAGGACGGGGCGCGGCTGGCCGGCGCCACCGTCGTGCGCAGTGACTCGCTGACCGCGCTCGGCCCCGATCCCCGGGTCCGCCTGGTCTGGGTCAACTCGCCCGGCAACCCGACCGGCCGGGTGCTGCCCGCCGCCCACCTGCGCAAGGTGGTCGAGTGGGCCCGGGAGCGCGGCGCGGTGGTCGCCAGCGACGAGTGCTACCTGCCGCTGGGCTGGGACGCCGAGCCCGTCTCGGTGCTCTCGCCGCAGGTGTGCGGCGGGTCGTACGCGGGCGTCCTGGCGGTGCACTCGCTCTCCAAGCGTTCGAACCTGGCCGGCTACCGGGCCGGCTTCGTGGCCGGCGATCCGACGCTGGTGGCCGAGCTGCTCAAGGTCCGCAAGCACGCCGGCATGATCGTGCCGGCTCCGGTGCAGGCCGCCATGGTGGCCGCGCTCGGCGACCAGGCGCACGCCGACGCCCAGCGGGAGCGTTACCGGGCCCGCCGGGAGACGCTGCGGGCCGCGTTCACCGGCGTCGGCTTCACCGTCGAGCATTCCGAGGCCGGGCTCTACCTGTGGTTGACCCGCGACGAGGACTGCTGGGACACCGTCGACTGGCTGGCCCGGCGGGGCATCCTGGTGGCCGCCGGCGCCTTCTACGGCCCGGCCGGCGCCCGGCACGTCCGGGTGGCGCTGACCGAGTCCGACGCGCACGTCGACGCCGTGGCAGCNGCGGCCGGCGGGCTGACCGGTCAGCGTGAGCCGTTGTTGATCATCACGTAGCCGATCCTGGCGACGAGCGTGCTGACGAAGTAGAAGACCTGACCCCAGATCTGGATGTGGTGGCCGACCGGGTAGTCACCGTTCGCCTGCTGGTGGATGAAGGACGAGACCGTCCCCCAGTTGTTCTCCAGCTCGATGTTGTTCGCACCCATCGAGTTGCCGGTGCCGTCGCGCAGGTTGTTGTAGATGGTGTTGAGGATCGAGCCGTACCGGGCCGCCTCGGCGACGAACTGGATGATGTCGACCCAGGCCTGCTGCTGGCGCGTCTGGGTGTACGAGGTCGGCGTGAACAACACGTACAGCGACCCGACCATGGTCGCGCGGCCCATCGCCCGGCCGGCCCGGGATTCCTGACTGCCACCGCTGAGCCCGGTGTAGGAGCCGCTGCCGATGGTGGTGAACTGGGCGTTCGGGGCCAGGGCGCGGACCCGGGCCTGGAACACGTCCGAGTAGGTGGTGAACTGGTAGTGCCGGCCCGTGCCGGCGGAGTAGAAGCCGGCGACGTAGAGGTTGTTCGACCACAGGTAGATCGACCCCCGGTAGAAGTTGGCCAGGCGGAGTCGGATCTCGATCAGCTGGGCGCCCGTCTGGGTGGTCTCGTCGACGTTGTCGCCGAGGAAGTCGTGGCCGGCGACGCGGTGCAGTTGGGCCAGCATGTTCCAGTAGTCGGTCGCCGCCTGCTGGGACGCGCCCGGGGTGCCCACGTAGTTCAGGCTGTCGAGGTTCCAGTCGAAGGCCGTGTAGTTGCCGGTGAAGTCCGCCCGAGCGGGCCTCGGCGGGGCGACCGTGACCAGCCCGACGGCCATCGCCAGCGCGGTGAGCAGCGCGGCGAGGCGACGCCGCGGCGCGTACGCCCGTCGTCCGTCCGGTGCCGGCGTCGTGAGACGAAGCATGATCTTCCTTCCTCCGGCCGTGGCCGTGGTCGCGGCGACGTCCCGGGTCGGGCCGCCGTCCGCGGTTTCCATCCCAGTCGATGCATGACGGCGTGACCACGAAGAAGACACGCAGAACTACGAAGCGTCGCCGCAGGTGAGGCGGGGGGCTCACCCCGATGGGCCCCGGTTATCCTCGGCGGGATTTCCCGCGGGGCCACCCGGGCTCCGCCGACGACGCGGACGCCGAGGTGGGCCGATGGTGGGCGAGGCGGGCGGGCTGGGGCGCGCGGCGGTGGTCGGCACCGGGCTGATCGGCGGCTCCGTGCTGCTCCGGCTGCGCGACGCCGGACTGGACGTCGCCGGCTGGGACCCGGAGCCGGCGGTCCGGCGGCAGGTGCGGGAGCGGGGCGTCCGGGTGCCGGACACGGTCGAGGAGGCGGTCGCCGGCCGGGACGTGGTGTTCCTCTGCGGTCCGCTGCCCACGCTGCCGGCGACGCTGGCCCGCGTGGCCGGCGCCACCGACGACCGGTGCGTGCTCACGGACGTGGGCAGCGCCAAGGCGGAGGTGACCACCGCCGCCACCACGCAGGGACTCGGACATCGCTTCGTACCGGGCCACCCGATGGCCGGCGCCGACCGGGCCGGCCTCCGCGCGGCCAGTCCCGAGCTGCTGGACGGCGCGGCCTGGGTGCTCTGCCCCGGACCGGGCGGGCTGGACGCGTTCCGGCGACTCGCCGCGCTGCTGGTCGACGTCTTCCACGCCCGGGTGGTGCCGATGTCGGCCCCGGAGCACGACGACGCCGCGGCGCTCGCCTCACACGTGCCGCACGTCCTCGCCGCCGCGCTGGCGGGCACCGTGCAGCGTTCGGCGTTGCGGGACGCGGTGCTGGCCCTGGCCGCCGGCAGCTTCGCCGACGGCACCCGGGTCGCCGGTGGCCCACCGGAGCGGACCGCGAACATGCTGCTCGCCAACCGGGACCGGGTGCTGGCCGAGCTGGCCGCGGTCGGCGCGTTCCTGGACGAGTTGGCCGGGGCGCTGCGGGCCGATGACGCCGAGGCGCTCACCGGCCGGCTGGCCGTGGCGCGGGCCGCCCGGTCCATGTTGCGCGAGCGGGGCCTCACCGCGCACCGGCGGGAGTTCCCGGCCGGTGCGGACCACCCGGACGAGCTGGCCTACCTGCGGGAGCTGGGGGTGGCGGGCGGCCACCTGACCGGGTGCCGGGTGGCGGACGGCACGGTCGCCTACACGGCGCGCCTTCCGGCCGCCCCGCCGTTAGGCTGAGCGGCATGGCGGACGCACCGGTCGTGGCGGTACGCGGTGAGGCTTACCGGGAGGTGGCTCCCGAGTTGGCCCGGTTCACGGTGACCGCGGTCGCCCGGGACCGCGACCGGGAGACCACGCTGACCCGGCTGGCCGAACGCGCCGCCGCGGTGCGCGCCCTGCTCGACGCGGCCGAGCCGGCCGTGGCGCGACGGGAGGCCGGGCAGGTCCGGGTCTGGCCGGTGACGAAGCGCGCGGGCGAACGGGTGGTGGCCTATCAGGGCAGCGTGAGCACCGAGGTCACCGTCACCGACTTCACCGCGCTCGGCGAGCTGATGCTCCGCCTGGCCGACCAGGAGCAGGTGGAGGTGGCCGGTCCGGTGTGGTCGCTGCGGCCGGACAGCCCGGCGTACCGGGAAGCGCGGCACGCCGCGATCGCCGACGCCCTGGTCCGCGCGCGGGAGTACGCGGAGGCGCTCGGTGCCCGGGTCACCGCGTTGCGGGAGCTGGCCGACACCGGCCTGACCGCCGGCCCGCCGATGCTGGCCAAGGCGGCGTACGCGCGCTCCGGCGAGTCCGCGCCGGAGCTGGAGCTGGACCCGGTGCCGCAGCCGGTGCAGGCGGCGGTCGAGGCCCGGTTCACCATCAGCGAGCCGGTGCTCGGCTGATGCCTCCGGCGCAGGTGCTCCCGCTGGACGAGTTGGTCGCCCGGGCGCGGGCGCTCGCCGAGGACGGCCCGCGGCAACTGCTCGGCATCGCCGGGGCGCCCGGCGTGGGCAAGTCCACCCTGGCGGAGCGGATCGTCGCGGCGGTCGGGCCGGCCGCCCGGCTGGTGCCGATGGACGGCTTCCACCTGGCCGGTTCGGCGTTGGTCCGGCTCGGCCGGGCGGCGCGCAAGGGCGCGCCGGACACGTTCGACGTCAACGGCTTCGTCTCCACGCTGCGGCGGTTGCGTCGGATCGAGTCGACCTCCGTGTGGGCGCCGGAGTTCCGCCGCGACCTGGAGGAGCCGGTCGCCGGGGCGATCGAGGTGCCACCCGAGGTGCGTCTGGTGGTCACCGAGGGCAACTACCTGCTGCTGCGGGACGACCCGTGGGAGGAGGTGCGCTCGCTGCTCCACCAGGCGTGGTTCCTCGACCTGGACGCCGAGCTGCGGTTGCGCCGCCTGACCGCCCGGCACGAGGCGTACGGGAAGTCACCGGAGCAGGCCCGGGCGTGGGCGCTCGGCAGCGACGAGGAGAACGCCCGGCTGGTCGCCGGCACGGCCGGACACGCCGACCTGGTGGTCCGGCTGGCCGACCCGCCGCCGGCGTGACGGCCCGACCGACCGAGTCGTGGTCGGCCGGGCGGTGGTCAGCCGAAACCCGGGCGGGGGGACGGTACGGTCCGGCGTAGCAGGCGGGCCACGACGGCCCGTTCCCGGGCGAACTCCACCGCGTCCGGGTAGCCGCTGTGGCTGCGGATCGGCGGGTCGGCCACCTCGCCGCCGGACGGGTGCAGCGCCTCCGGATCGGCCACCGAGACGTCCCGCTGCCCGGCGCTGACCTGCCAGCCGAGTGGGTCGGTGTCCCGCCAGAAGTTCGTCCAGGCGACCTGCCCGCCGGGCCAGGTGAGCGCCCGCGCGAGCGTACGCAGCCGGTCCGGTCCGAAATAGGCCGGGAAGACCCGGCCGTAGAGCCGGGTGAGCTGGCAGCCGTAGGAGAAGAACCAGGTCCGGCGCCGCCATCGCCGGGGCAGTTGCAGCAGCATCGCGGCGCAGATCACGGTGCCCTGGCTGTGCCCGGAGAGGATCACGCCGTCCATCCGGTCGGGGTGGTGCCGGGGCAGCGCCAGCAGCCCGGCCACCCGGGTCTGGAGTTCCGGTACCGCGCGTTCGGCGTAGCTGGGCGGGGCGAACGGGTGCGCGGCCCGCGGCCAGAACGTGCACACGTCCCAGACGACGCCGACCGAACGCCGGACCGAGTCGGTGCGGTAGATGAGCAGTCCGAGCCCGCTCAACACCACCGGCAGCAGGCCGAGCACGGCGTCACCGAGTCCGGCGGCCCAGTGGATCGCGGTCTGCCAGTCGGCGGGGGAGAGTGGGCCGGGCCGGCGGCCGGAGAGCGCGGCGGCGCAGCAGAGGGTGACCAGTGCCGCGGACACGGCGGCGTAACCCCCGATCAGCCGTACCGCGTGCTCGCCGACGAGCCGGTGCAGCGCCCGGTACGTGCTGACGTCGCGGCAGCGGCGCAGGTCGTGTGCGGAGAGGCCGCCGGTCGAGGTCAGCGCGGCGTACTCCGCGCGGCGGAGGCGGTGCAGCAGGACCGCGGCCCGGACCAGCAGCCCGAGCAGGGTGAGCAGCCCGATCACGCAGGCCAGTCCGGCCCAGAAGACGGCGAGCGGCGGCACCACCCGGTTGGTCGGGTCGGCCTGCTCGTCGAGCCGTTCGCTGACCCAGTAGAGCAGCCCGGCGCAGTACGCCACGGCCACCATCCAGCCGAACCCGGCGATGACCGCCGGGGCGCAGCCGTACCAGGCGAGCCCGGTGTACGCGCCGAGCGGCTGGGCCGGCACGGTCGACCGCAGACGCGGCAGCAGCAGGCCGGCGACGGCCAGCGCGATGGCCGGGCCCACGAGCATCCAGGTGCGCAGCCCGGCCGGGGCGGCGGGCAGGCCGGGCAGGCCGCGTTCGATCCAGGCGACACCGAGCGGCAGCAGCACGCCGGCGGCCGCCGGCCCGGCCAGCGCGCGCCGGCCGGAACGGTTCGCCGCGCCGACCGCCACCAGCAGCAGCACCTGGTAGGTGACGAACCAGGCGAGCGCGGTCTGGTAGCCGGGCAGCGGCCGTGCCGTGTGGCAGCCGACGACGGCCGCGTCCAGTGGGCACCCGACCGGCGGCCGGTAGGTGGTGAGCGGCCGACCGGCGGGGCCGTCCGGGAGCAGCAGGAGGGCGAACGTGCCCAGCAGTCCGAGCGCGGTGAGCACCGCGACCGTGACGCTCCACCGGCCCAGCGGGGTGGCGCCCTGGCGACGGCTCAGCCAGGGGCGACCCACCGCGATCACGGCGATCGCCACCACGGTGGTGAACAGCACCACGGTGGGCCAGGCGACCGCGGCCCGCAGGCCGCGCGGCGGGTCCATGATCAGCACCGCGGCGACCGGTACGGCGGCGGCGGCGACCGCCCCGGTGCACAGGTGCAGCACCGCGGCTCGACGTAGCTGGCCCTCGCCGTTCCAGAACGTCGGGTCCTGCAACGGGTTCTCCAGCGGCTCCGGCGGGTCCGGCGGCTCGGCCGGTCCGTCGCCCCGGGAGTGGGGTTCCGCCGGCATCTCCGCCTCGTACTGGTAGGTGCGCCAGGCGACCAGTCCGATCGTGGCCAGCACGAGCAGCGGCAGCAGCAGCCCGAACGCGAGCGATCGGGTGTCCTGGCGCCACCACGGGTCGGCGAGGAACTCCCACGGCCCGGGTATCCGGCCGAGGCAGTCCCGCCCCACGCACTGCCAGCCGATGAGGTCCACCCCGACCCCGGTCACGGCGATCACCAGGGTGCAGGTCAGGCTCAGGCAGAACAGCCGGATGAGCCAGGCGGTGATGCCGGAGCGGCTGGCCCAACGCTCCTGGTCGGGGTCGGGCGGGATGCCGGCGCGGGCGTGCAGGGCGACGTTCGCGAGCGCGAAGGGCAGCAGCAGCGTCCAGAGGGCGCGTTCGACGTCGCGCCGGGTCCGCGCGCCCGAGGTCAACTTCCCCCAACTGTACGCCTCGACGCTGATCGGATCGTCCCGTCCGGCGGCGGTCGAGCGGTAGAAGCCGGTCACCTGCCCGCCGGCGACCAGTCTCGGTTGCGCCTCGCCGCCGCCCGGGACGGGTTCGAGACCCAGTAGCTGATCGGGTGGGGTGTTCGACACCCCGTGCACCCGCAGTTCCAGCACGCGCCCCATCGCGGCCTCCCAGAGTGAGCGCCTCATTACCCAGAGTGCTCGCAGTTTCGGGAATCCGCATCCCCCTGAAGGGGTTGTTTCGCCAGTTCAGGTGCGTTCGCTCAGGTCCCTGATCGGGCGCGCGGGGTTACCCACCGCCACCACGTTTCCCGGTAGGTCGCGGGTCACCACCGCGCCGGCGCCCACCACCGTGTTCTCGCCGACGGTCACGCCGGCGAGCACGATCACGCCGCCACCGAGCCAGACGTTGTCGCCGATGGTGATCGGCTCGGCCGACTCCCATCCGGCCCGGCGGGCCGCCGGCTCCACCGGGTGGGTGGCGGTGAGCAGTTGCACGTTCGGTCCGATCTGGACGTCCGCGCCGATGGTGATCCGGGCGACGTCGAGGAAGACGGCCTGGAAGTTGACGAAGCTGCGCGGTCCGATGTGGGTCTGGTAGCCGTGGTCGCAGTGGAACGGTGGGCGGATCCAGGCGCCCTCGCCGAGTGAGCCGAGCAGCTCCCGCAGGATGGCGAGGCGGCCCTGCGGGTCCTCGACCGAGCCGTGGTTGAAGCGTTCGATGAGTCGGGCGGCGCGCTCCAGGTCGGCGGTGATCGCCGGGTCGTCGGCGCGGTACGGCTCGCCGGCCAGCATCCGGTCCTTCATGGCGCTCATCGGTGGATCGTCTCCGATCGGGTCGGTGGTACGGATCCAATTCGGGTGGATCAACCCTTTCCTGATGCATATTCGGTATGCAAGTCTGATTATCCGCGTCGATGCGCTTCTCATCGATGAACGGTCTGACGGAGGAGGAAGGTTGCCTCGTAACCGCAGAAAGTTCGCCGCGTTCGGCCTCGCCCTGGGCCTGGCGCTCGGCCTGCCCGTACCCGCACACGCCGTCGCGCCGACGGCCCCGACCGGCACACCCACCCCGACCGGCACGCCCGGCCGCCCCGCCACCGTCACCCTGATCACCGGTGACCAGGTCACCGTTGCCGGTGGCGGTCGCGCGGCGGTACGCCCCGGCACCGGGCGTGCCGGGCTCCAGTTCCTGGTCCGCCGCGAGCGGGACCGGCTCACCGTGCTGCCCCAGGACGCGCTGCCGCTGGTCCGGTCCGGTCGGCTCGACCGGCGGCTCT
>NZ_NAPR01000006.1:154728-195703 GCF_002140155.1 Micromonospora sp. NBS 11-29 | reverse complement strand
CCGCTGCTGCTGTCGTACCGTCCGGGGGTGGCCCGTCGCGCGGTGGCCCCGCCGGCCGGCACCCGGGTGATCCGCGACCTGCCGGCGATCGGCGGCGCGGCGGTCGTCGCGGCCAAGGGCGACGCCGCCACGTTCTGGCACGCGGTCGGCGCGGACCGGTCCGGTGCCCGGCTCGACGCGGCGGGAGGCGTCGACCGGATCTGGCTGGACGGCCGCCGCGCGCTGACGTTGGACCACAGCGTGCCGCAGATCGGCGCGCCGGCGGCCTGGTCCGCCGGGTACACCGGCAAGGGCGTCAAGGTCGCGGTGCTCGACACCGGCGTCGACCTCACCCACCCGGACCTGGCCGGCAAGGTCGCCGAGTCGCGTAACTTCAGCGAGGAGACGGACCCCGACGACATCGTCGGGCACGGCACCCACGTCGCCTCGATCATCGCCGGCAGCGGCGCCGCCTCCGGCGGGAGGTACCGCGGCGTGGCCCCGGACGCCACGCTGCTCTCCGGCAAGGTCTGCGAGACGTACGGCTGCACCGAGTCGGCGATCCTGGCGGGCATGCAGTGGGCGGCGGCCGAGCAGCACGCCACCGTGATCAACCTGAGCCTGGGCGGCTACGACACCCCGGAGGTCGACCCGCTGGAGCAGGCGGTCGAGACGCTCACCGCGCAGACCGGCTCGCTCTTCGTGATCGCCGCCGGCAACGACGGCGCCGACGGTTCGGTCGGCTCACCGGCCACCGCCGACGCCGCGCTGGCGGTCGGCGCGGTCGACCGCGACGACGAGCTGGCCGAGTTCTCCAGTCGTGGGCCGAGGGTCGGCGACGGGGCGATCAAGCCGGACATCACCGCGCCGGGCGTCGAGATCGTGGCCGCCCGGGCCGCCAACGGTCAGATCGGCGACCCGGTGGGGGACCGGTACGTCGCCCTCTCCGGCACCTCGATGGCCACGCCCCACGTCGCCGGCGCGGTGGCGCTGATCGCCCAGCAGCACCCCGGCTGGAACGCGAGCCGCTACAAGGCGACGCTGATGGCCTCGGCCCGCCCGCACCCGGAGCAGACCGTCTTCCAGCAGGGCGCCGGCCGGGTCGACCTGGCCCACGCGATCACCGAGCAGATCACCAGCGAACCGGCCTCGGTGTCGTTCGGCGTCGCGCTCTGGCCGCACGGCGACGACCAGCCGATCAGCCGGACCGTCACCTACCGCAACGACGGCAGCGCCCCGCTCGTGCTCGACCTGGGCGTCGAGTTCACCGGTCCGGGCGGGCGGTCCGCGCCGGCCGGGATGATCACCCTCAGCGCCTCCCGGCTCACCGTCCCGGCGGGCGGTACCGCCCAGGCCACCGTCGTGGTGGACACCCGACTCGGCGTCGACGGGCACTGGACCGGCCGGCTCGTGGCCCGGTCCGGCGACGCCGTGGCGGTGACCCCGCTGGCGGTCAACCGTGAGGTGGAGAGCTACGACCTGACCCTGGACCACCGGAACCGGGCCGGCGCTCCCACCGCGGACTACTTCACCACCCTGGTCGGGCTCGCCGACGGCGCCGCCCGCGACGTGTTCGGTGCCGGCGAGATCAAGACCCGGCTGCCCAAGGGCCGCTACGGCGTCCAGAGCCTGCTCTTCGTGGACGACGGCCAGCGCTGGACGGAGATCTCCATGCTGACCCAGCCGGAGCTGGTGGTGACCGGGAACCAGCGGCTCACCCTGGACGCCCGACGGGCGAAGCCGGTCCGCACCACCGTGCCGCAGCGCGGCGCGATCCCGCTGCTGATCGACTTCTCGGCCGCCTGGGGCTTCGGCGACTACTACGCCAGCTTCGGGCTCTGGACGGACACCTTCGACGGCCTCTACTCGGCGCAGATCGGTCGCGCCGTCTCCGACAAGGTCTTCGTCGGCGCGTTGGCCAGCCAGTGGACCGACGCGAAGGCGCCGGAACGCAGCCCGTACCTCTACGGGTTGAACGAGCTGTTCCCCGGCCGCTACCCGACCGGCTTCGTCCGGCACTACCAGCCGGCCGACCTGGCCACCGTCACGAACCGGTTCGCGGGCGGCTACACCGGGGGGACCGAACGGGCCATCTTCCCGGAGCCCGACTACAAGATGGGCGGTTCGGCGGTCGGCCTGCCGGTCCCGGTGCCGGGGAAGCGCATCGAGTACGTCACCACCGCCCGGACGCGCTGGAGCTCCCAACTGGGCTTCGGCGA
The DNA here is from genome assembly GCF_002140155.1 of Micromonospora sp. NBS 11-29. Taxonomy (GTDB): domain Bacteria; phylum Actinomycetota; class Actinomycetes; order Mycobacteriales; family Micromonosporaceae; genus Micromonospora. The sequence goes on along the minus strand of NZ_NAPR01000006.1, from coordinate 193,505 downwards.
GCGGGACCCCGACGGCTGGCTCCAGGTGCAGGCGGTGCTGGAGTCCGGCCCGACCCGTTACCAGGCCGGCCGGACCTACCGGGAGGACTGGAACAACGCCCCGTTCGGCCCGTCCTTCCCGCAGCCGCGTCTGCCCGAGCAGGGCATCACCCGCACCGGTGACACCGTCGTGGTCTGGCTGCCGACGCACAGCGACGCGGACGGACACCCCGGCGGCTCGATCAACGACACCGAGCACACCGCGCTCTACCGCAACGGCAAGCTGGTCGGCGAGGTGCCCTACGCCGGGTACGGCGAGTTCGAGGTGCCACCGGGCGCGGCGAACTACCGGGTGGACACCACGGCGAAGCGTTCCTTCACCGACCTGAGCACCGAGGTCTCGACGAGCTGGACATTCCGCTCCAAGCGGGTGCCGGGCGAGAAGCCGGCGCGGCTGCCGGCGATGGCGGTCCGGTTCACCCCGTCGCTGTCGGTGGACGGCACCGCGCCGGCCGGCCGGACGTTCACCGTTCCGGTGGCGGTGCAGCGCCAGCCCGGCGCGCCGTCCGGCACGGTCGCGGCGCTCACCGTCGACGTCTCCTACGACGGCGGGAAGACGTGGCGGAAGGCAGCGCTGAAGAAGCGGGGCGCGGGCTGGGCGGCGACCGTCGTGCACCCGGCCGGCCCGGGCTACGTGTCGCTGCGGGCCTCGGCCCGTGACGACGGCGGCNCCCGCGACGCGCGCGTCGCGGGCCCGGACGGGTGGTCAGTCGTTGGCGTGCAGGGCGGCGTTCAGCTCGATGCCCCGCCCGGTGCGCGGCCTGGCCTCCAGCGCGCCGGTCACCGAGTTGCGCCAGAAGAGCAGGCCGTCGACGCCGGACAGCTCGCGGCCCTTGACCACCCGGCCGTCCGGCAGCGTGATCTTCGAGGCGGCGGTGACGTAGCAGCCGGCCTCCACCACGCAGTCGTCGCCGAGCGTGATCCCGACGCCCGCGTTCGCGCCGATCAGGCTGCGCTCGCCGATCCGCACCCGCTCGGTGCCGCCACCGGAGAGCGTGCCCATGATCGAGGCGCCGCCGCCGATGTCGGAGCCGTCCCCGACCACCACGCCCTGCACGATCCGCCCCTCGACCATCGAGGTGCCCAGCGTGCCGGCGTTGAAGTTGACGAAGCCCTCGTGCATCACGGTGGTGCCGGCGGCCAGGTGCGCGCCGAGGCGGACCCGGTCCGCGTCGGCGATCCGCACCCCGGCGGGCACCACGTAGTCGGTCATCCGGGGGAACTTGTCCACCCCGTACACGGCCAGGTGCCGGCCGGCGGCCCGCTCGATCACGCGCAGCTCGTCCACCCGCTCCGGCGGGCACGGCCCGGCCGAGGTCCAGGCCACGTTGGCAAGCTGGCCGAAGATGCCGTCGAGGTTCAGCTCGTTGGGCCGCACCAGGCGGTGGGAGAGCAGGTGCAACCGCAGGTACGCGTCGGTCGCGTCCTTGATCGGGTCGTCCAGCGAGCCGATCACCGTGGTCACCTCGACCGTGCGCAGGCCGGGCAGCGCCCGCTCACCGATCGCGCCCGCCGGCAGGTCGAGCACGTCGGCCTGGTCCTCGCCGGGCACCAGGGGCAACTCGCCGAGGCCCAGCTTGCCGGTCGGGTACCAGGTGTCGAGCACCTGGTCGTCGGCGGTCACGGTGGCCAGGCCGATGCCCCAGGCGGATGGTGCGGACGTCACGGTGTCACCTCTCGTTCCAGCGGCGGCGACGTCCGCCGCCGCTCGCGGCCGTGGGCGCGGAACGTGTCCCGCATGCCCACCGAGGATGACGGTACCGTGCGAGACATGCAGAACCCGTTGACCCCCGAGGTCCTGGCCGATCCGGTGGCGCTGACCCGCGCCCTGGTCGACATCGAGTCGGTCTCCCTCAACGAGAAGGCGATCACCGACTGCGTCGAGGAGGTGCTGCGCGGCGTACCACACCTGCGCACCTCCCGTCACTCGAACACGGTGATGGCCCGCACCGACCTGGGTCGGGCGCAGCGCGTGGTGCTCGCCGGCCACCTGGACACCGTCCCGTTGAACGGCAACTTCCCGTCGACCATGCGCGGCGACCTGATGTACGGCTGCGGCACCTCCGACATGAAGTCCGGGGTGGCCTTCGCGCTGCATCTGGCGGTGACGCTGCCCGACCCGCGCTACGACGTCACCTACTTCTTCTACGAGGCGGAGGAGATCGAGTCCCGGTACAACGGCCTCACTCTGGTCGCGCAGCACCACCCCGAGTGGCTGGAGGCCGACTTCGCGGTGCTGCTGGAGCCCACGTACGGGATCGTCGAGGCGGGCTGCCAGGGCACGATGCGGGCGGTCGTCACCACGCGCGGCGAGCGGGCCCACGCGGCACGCTCCTGGCACGGGGTGAACGCCATCCACGGCGCCGGGGAGGTGCTGCGCCGGTTGGGCACGTACGAGGGCCGTCGGGTGACCATCGAGGGCTGCGACTACCGCGAGGGCCTCAACGCGGTGCGGATCACCGGCGGGGTCGCCGGCAACGTCATCCCCGACCACTGCGAAATCGAGATCAACTACCGGTACGCCCCGGACCGTGACCCGGCGGCGGCCGAGGCCCACCTGCGCGAGGTCTTCGCCGGCTTCGACCTCACGGTCACCGACGCGGCGGCCGGCGCGGCCCCGGGGCTGGACAACCCGGCGGCACGGGAGTTCCTGGCGGCGGTCGGCGCCGCGCCCATCGGCAAGCTCGGCTGGACGGACGTGGCCCGGTTCGCGGCCATGGGCATCCCCGCGCTGAACTTCGGCCCCGGCGACCCGAACCTGGCCCATCACAAGGACGAGCACGTCGAGCTGACCAAGATCCGTGACGGTGCGGCCACCCTGCACCGCTGGCTCGCCCCGGCCTGACGTACCCGAACCGGGGCCCGCGTCGACGCGGGCCCCGGGGGAAGTCAGACGGTCGTGGTCACCGGCGCGTCCGCCTCGCCGGTCTCGGCGGCGAGGTCGGGACGGTGGGCCTCCATCATCCGGGCGCGGCGGCGCTCGGCCACCACGTCCCGGATCCGCCGCTGCATCTGCCGGCGGATCCGGATCATCTCGCTGTTGCTGATCAACGCTGGCTCCTCCCCCGAAGGCGCGTCGCCCGGGCATACCGGGTATGTGAATAGTAAGACGTACGCGCCAGGGAATTAGTTGCCTTGATCGCAAAGATTTTCCCGCTCCACTACGGTGACCCCATGAGTGAGACCAGCGGGAGGCCGGCTGAGCAGGGGCCACGGGCCGAGCGGCACCGGGGTGCGGTCACGCTGCGCAACCAGGCGATCCCGAGCAGCACCGCGGACCAACGGCTGCTCGACTCCCGGGGCCGAGGCGACTGGAAGACCAAGGACGCCTGGCGTGCCCTGCGCATCCTGTCCGAGTTCGTCGAGGGCTTCGACACCCTCGCCGACCTGCCGCCCGCGGTCAGCGTGTTCGGCTCGGCCCGCAGCAAGCCGGACAGCCCGGAGTGCCGACTGGCCGAGGAACTGGGCGGCGCCCTGGCCCGGGCCGGCTACGCGGTGATCACCGGCGGCGGCCCCGGCGTGATGGAGGCCGCCAACCGGGGCGCCGGGGAGGCGGGCGGCCTCTCCGTCGGGCTCGGCATCGAGCTGCCGTTCGAGCAGGGCCTCAACGACTGGGTCGACCTCGCCATCGACTTCCGCTACTTCTTCGCCCGCAAGACCATGTTCGTCAAGTACGCCCAGGCGTTCGTGGTGCTGCCCGGCGGCTTCGGCACCATGGACGAACTGTTCGAGGCGCTCACCCTGGTGCAGACCGGCAAGGTGACCCGGTTCCCGGTCGTGCTCATGGGCATCGACTACTGGGGTGGCCTGCTCGACTGGCTGCGCGACAGCATGGCCGCCGAGGGCAAGATCGGGCCGGGTGACCTAGACCTGATCTGCGTCACCGACGACGTCAACGAGGCGGTCCGACACATCGTGGAGGCCGAGGCGGTGCTCTCCGCCGAGCAGGAGGCGGTCCGCGAGGAGGCGGTCGCCCGGGTGGCCGCCGACCAGCAGGCCGCAGCCGAGGCCGCCCCCGAGGGTCCGGCGGGAGAACGCTGACATGGCAAACGTCTGCGTGTTCTGCGCGTCCTCGCGTACCCTCGACGACCGCTGGCTGGCGTTGGCCACGGAGACCGGCGCGGAGCTGGCCCGGCGCGGGCACACGCTGGTCAGTGGCGGCGGCTGCGTCGGGATGATGGGCGCGGTGACGGACGGAGCGCGGGCGGCCGGAGGTCGCACGATCGGTGTCATCCCGCAGGTGCTGGTCGACCTGGAGGTCGCCGACCTGGCCGCCGACGAACTGCTGGTCACCGACGGAATGGCCAGCCGCAAGACGCTGATGATCGACAAGTCGGACGCGTTCCTCACGCTGCCGGGCGGGCTGGGCACGCTCGACGAACTGTTCGAGGTCTGGACCACCGCCACCCTGACCCTGCACACCAAGCCGATGGTGCTGATCGACGCCGACGGGTTCTACCGGCCGCTGCTCGACTGGCTCGCCACCCTGGCCGAGCGCAACTTCCTCAAGCCGGCCGGTCTGGACCTGCTGATGGTCGCCGACAGCGTGCCCGCCGCCCTCGACCTCATCGACGCCCGCCTCACCTGACCCCCCGGTCCGCCGGTGCAGCGCCGGTCCGGGCCCCGGTCGACCGACCCCTGACCCGCCCCTAGCCTCTGCCTCGCGCTGTNTCGCGCTGCCCTCGCCCGCGCTGCTCCCGGCCTGTGCCTCGCGCTGCCCTCGCCCCGCGCTGCTCCCGGCCCCGTTTGTCGCGCTGCCCTCGCCCCGGCCGTTCCGCCCCGCCCCGTCCGACACCCATACCGTTCCAGTCACCGGGCGTAGGCCGGGTGGGTGGAACGCCATGGGTGTCTCGGCGTGTGTTTGACACCCATGCTGTTCCACTCGCCGGGCGTAGGGCGGGTGGGTGGAACGCCATGGGTGTCTCCGCGTGTTCCGGTGGAAGCACTCGGGGACGGGAGGCCGCGAGTGTGCTCGACGCCGATCGGCGCCGGGGCATGGCGGGCGTTGCCGCGGGCCGGGGCGGCTTCCGGGTGGCGGACCGATCCCGGCGCCCGGGTGAGCTGCGGCGCGTGCAGCGGTGTCGGTTTCCGGGTGTCGTACCGGCGTGGTGGGATGTCGGTGATGCAGGCGTACCGGTTGGTGCGCCGGCCCGGCGGTGCGGGGGCGGGGGTCACCCACGACGCCGGGGCGGGGCAGGGGGTGGGCCGGCCCGACGGGCCGGCCGTGACGGAGCCGCGATCCGGGGGGTCGGCGGGCGATGCCGCGCACCTTCCGGGCGAGGCACCGTCCAATTCGGCCACTGGCTCCGCGCGCCCCGACGGAGCCGGTTCCCGGCGAGGCGACGAGGCCGGTCCCGCACGCTCCGGAGGCGGGTCGACCGAGCCAAGAACCTGGGGCCCGGGGGCCGGGAAGCCGAAGGACGGGGAGGCGGGGCACGGGGAGGCGGGGGAGCCGTCGTCGCCGGTCGAGGTGGGGCCGGCCGGGGGCGGGCGGTGGCGGGCCGACGCGGTGCAGGCCGAGGTGGTGGCGCACACCGGCGGGCCGATGCTGGTCGTGGGCGGCCCCGGCACCGGAAAGACGGCCACCCTGGTCGAGGCGGTCGCCGCCCGGGTGGCCGAGGGCGTCGACCCGGAGCGCGTCCTGGTGCTCACGTTCAGTCGGCGCGGGGCCACCGAGCTGCGTCACCGGATCGAGGCGCGGATCGCCGGGGCCGGGCATCGGGTCATCCGCGAGCCGCTGGTCCGCACGTTCCCGGCGTACGCCTTCGGGCTGCTGCGGCGGGCCGCCGCCGAGCGTGGTGAGCCGTCGCCGCGGCTGCTCACCGGGCCGGAGCAGGATCTCGTCATCCGCGAGCTGCTGGACGTGGTCGGCGAGGAGCCGGACGACGATCCGGTCGGCTGGCCGGAGGACCTGCGGCCCGCGTTGCGCACCCGGGCGTTCGCGCAACAGCTCCGGGACCTGCTGATGCGGGCCGCGGAGCGGGGCGTCGGCCCGGTCGAGCTGGCCCGGCTGGGTGAGAAGCTGGGCCGCGACGACTGGCCGGCCGCCGCCCGCTTCCTGCGGGAGTACGTCGCCGTCCTCGCGCTGCGCGACGTCAGCAACCGGGGTTCGGTCGCGTACGACCCGGCGGAGCTGGTGCGGGCCGCCACCGGCATGCTGCGCGACGACCCCGAGCTGCTCGCCGCCGAGCGTCGCCGGCTGACCCATGTGTACGTCGACGAGTTGGCCGACACGGACCCGGCCCAGCTCGACCTGCTCGCCGTGGTGGCCGGTGGCGGCAAGTCCCTGGTCGTCTTCGCCGACCCGGACTCCTCCACGTACGCGTTCCGCGGCGCCGACCCGGCCGGGGTCACCTCGTTCCCGCACCGCTTCCGGACCGCCTCCGGCGCGCCCGCCGCCCAGGTCACACTGACCACGTCCTACCGGGCCGGGCCGGAGCTGCTGGCGGCCACCGCCCGGCTGGCCCGCCGGCTGCGGGGTCCGGCGGCGCACCGGCGGCTGCGCCCGCTGCCCGACGCGCCGGCCGGTGCGGTGGAGGTGCGCACCTTCCGCTCGGCGACCAGCGAGTCGGCCTGGCTGGCCCACGCGCTGCGCGAGGCGCACCTGCTCGACGGTGTGCCCTGGTCGCGGATGGCGGTGCTGGTGCGGTCCACCGGTCGACAACTGCCGTCGCTGCGGCGTGCGCTGCACACCGCCGGCGTACCCACGGTGGTGCACGGCGAGGATCTGCCGCTGCATCTCCAGCCGGCGGTGGCGCCGCTGCTGCTGTTGCTCCGCTGCGCGCTCGAAGCCGACCGGCTCGACGAGGAGTCGGCGGTCGCGCTGCTGCACTCGCCGTTGGGCGGCGCGGATCCGTTGGCCGAACGGCGGCTGCGTCAGGGGCTGCGGGCGCTCGCGCTGGCCGGCGGCGACCGCCGCCCCTCCGGTGAGTTGCTGGTCGAGGCGCTGCGGGATCCGGCCGAGCTGGCCACGATCGAGCGTCGTTGGGCGGCGCCCGCGCAGGCCGTGGCGCACCTGCTGGCGACCGCCCGGCAGGCCGCCGGCACGCCCGGCGGCACGGTGGAGGACGTGCTCTGGGCGGTGTGGCGGGAGAGCGGGCTGGCCGAGCGCTGGGCCGGGGTGATCACGCGGGGGCGGTCGGCCACCGGCGAGCACGAGACGGCCCAGCGCTGGCGTGCCGAGGCCGCCGACCGTGACCTGGACGCCGTGCTGGTGCTCTTCGACGCGGCGGCCCGGTTCACCGACCGGTTGCCGGGTGCGCGGACCGAGGTCTTCCTGGACCACGTGCTCGGGCAGGAGTTGCCGGCCGACACGCTCGCCGCCGCCGCCGACCGGGGCGATGCGGTACGCCTGCTCACCGCGCACGCCGCCAAGGGCCTGGAGTGGGACCTGGTCGCCGTGGCCGGGGTGCAGGAGGGCGTCTGGCCGGACCTGCGACTACGCGGCAGCCTGCTCGGCTCGGAACGGCTGGTGGACGTGCTCGCCGGCCGGGCCGACGGCGCCGGGCTGCGGGCCAGCCTGGTCGGGCAGACGTCGGCGCTGCTGGACGAGGAGCGGCGGCTGTTCCACGTCGCGGTCAGTCGAGCCCGCCGCCGGCTGCTGGTCACCGCGGTCGCCTCCGCTGCGGTCGGCGGGGACGACCACGAGGAGCAGCCCAGCCGCTTCCTGCACGAGCTGGTCGCCGGCGACCCGCCCGCCGTCGGCGCGCGCGGCACCACCCCGCCGAACCCGAACGGCGACGGCCCGAACGGCGGCGACGCCCCGAACGGCGACGGCCCGAACGGCGGCGACGGCCCGAACGGCGGCGACGGGTCGAACAGCGGCGATGGCCCGAACGGCGGCGACGGCCGGAAGAACGCCGACGGGTCGAACAGCGACGGCGGGCGCGGCGCGGGACAGCCGTCGGACGGGCCGGTGCCGCACGGGGACGAGCATCCGCAGGACGGGGCGCCCGGCGTACTCCCGGTGACCCTGCCGCCGCGCGGGCTCACCCTGTCCGCGTTGGTGGCGGAGCTGCGTACCGCGGTCACCGACCCGGCGGTGTCGGTCGGCCGGCGGCGCGCGGCGGCGGGTGAGCTGGCCCGGCTGGCCGCCGCCGGGGTGCCCGGCGCGCACCCGGACGACTGGTGGGGGTTGCGCGGGCTTTCCGACGACCGGCCGCTGGTCGACGAGGGTGAGCCGGTGCGGGTCACCCCGTCGGCGATGGAGAGCGCGTTGCGGTGCAGCCTGCGCTGGCTGCTGGAGCGGCACGGCGGCAGCGGGCCGGCGAGCGCCGCGCAGGGCGTCGGCAACCTGGTGCACGCCGCCGCGATGCTGGCCGAGGACGCGAGCGCCGACCGGGAGGCGCTGCTGGAGTACGTGGCCGCCCGGTTCGACGCGATCGAGTTGGCCGCCCGGTGGATGGTCGGGCCGGAGCGGCAGCGTGCCGAGGCGATGGTCGACAAGTTGCTGCGCTGGCTGGCCGGCAACCCGCGCCGGCTGCTCGCCATCGAGCACGAGTTCGCGGTCCGCCTCGACGACCCGGCCCGGCCGGTCGAGCTGACCGGCCGGGTGGACCGGCTGGAGGTCGACGCCGAGGGGCGGCTCGTGGTGATCGACCTGAAGACCGGCAAGTCCACCGCGGTCGCCGAGCGGGAGGTCGCCGAGCATCCGCAGCTCGGCGCGTACCAGGCGGCGGTGGAGGCGGGCGGCTTCGCGGAGTTCGGCGGGGAGTCCGGCGGGGCGGCGTTGGTGCAGCTCGGCACCGGCGCCCGGGACGCCCGGGAGCAGGCCCAGCCCGCGGCCGGCGCGGGCCCGGAGGCCGGCTGGGCCACCGCGCTGGTCCGCCGGACCGCCGACACGATGGCGGCCTCGACGTTCGCCGCCGTGGCCAACGCCAAGTGCCGGGTCTGTCCGGTCCGCACGAGCTGCCCGGTCTCCGGCCAGGGCCGCCAGGTGGTCGAGCCGCCCCCGGAGAGCCGACCGTGAGCGCGCGGAGCCGAACGAGGACCGGACGATGACGACCCAGCCGGCGCTGTTCGGCGCCACCGGCACGCCCGCGCCCCGGACCGCCGATGCCGGACCCCGCTACACGCCCGTCGAGCTGGCCCGGCTGCTGCGGCTGCCGGCGCCCACCCGCGAGCAGGCCGCGATCATCGCGGCGCCGGTGGAGCCGCTGCTGGTGGTCGCCGGCGCCGGGTCGGGCAAGACCGAGACGATGGCCGCCCGGGTGGTCTGGCTGGTCGCCAACGCGTACGTGCGGCCGGAGCACATCCTCGGGCTGACCTTCACCCGCAAGGCGGCCGGTGAGTTGGCGCACCGGGTGCGCAGCCGGCTCGACCAGCTCGTCCGGCGGCTCGGCCGCGCGCACCGGGATCCGCTCGACGACCCGTTCGCCGGCGAGCCGACGGTGTCCACGTACCACTCGTACGCCGGGCGGATCGTCACCGAGCATGGGCTGCGCGCCGGGTACGAGCCGACCACCCGGCTGCTCACTGAGGCGTCCCGCTGGCAGTTGGTCGACCTGCTGGTGCGCAACTACGACGGGGACATGTCCGAGGTGGACCGGATGCCGTCCACGATCACCGACGCCGTCCTCGCGCTCGCCGGTGAGCTGGACGAACACCTGGTCGACCCGGACCGGTTGGCCGGCTGGACCGGTCGCTTCTTCGCCGAGGTGCAGTCCCGTCCCGGCCGGGTCTACGCCGACGTGCGCAAGGCGCTCCAGCTCCAGCGGACCCGGCTGAAGCTGCTGCCGCTGGTCCGCGCGTACGCCCGGCGTAAGGACGACTTCGAGGCGATGGACTTCGCCGACCAGCTCGCCCGGGCGGCCCGGGTGGCCCGCGACCATCCGGGCGTCGGCGTGATCGAGCGGGACCGGTTCCGGGTGGTGCTGCTCGACGAGTACCAGGACACCAGCCACGCGCAGGTGGTGCTGCTCAACGCGCTGTTCGGCGACGGCCACCCGGTCACCGCCGTCGGCGACCCCTGCCAGTCCATCTACGGCTGGCGTGGGGCCAGCGCCGGCACGCTCGACCGGTTCCCCGGCGAGTTCGCCCGCGCCGACGGCAGCCCCGCCGACGTGCTCAGCCTGACCACGAGCTGGCGCAACCGGCCGGAGATCCTCGGCGTCGCCAACGCGCTCTCGGTGCCGCTGCGGGCCGCCGGCGCCCGGGTGCCGGAGCTGCACGCCGCGCTCAGCGTCCGCGATCCGATCCCGCACCGCACGCCGCGCGGGCAGGCCGGCGGCACCGTGCACTGCGCGCTCCTTCCGACGTACGCCGACGAGGCCGACTGGATCGCGGACAGCGTGCTGGCGGCCTGGCGGGGCGGGGCCGGGATGCCGGGGGCGTTGCCCGAGCACATTCCGGCCGACCGGCGGCCCACCACGGCGGTGCTGGTGCGGTTGCGCAGCCAGATCCCGGCGATCGAGGCGGCGCTGCGGGCCCGGGGGCTGCCGGTGGACGTGGTCGGGCTCGGCGGCCTGCTGGACACCCCGGAGGTACGGGACGTGGTGTGCACCCTGCGGGTGCTCGCCGACCCGACGGACGGGGCGGCGCTGTTGCGGCTGCTCACCGGCGCGCGTTGGCGGATCGGGCCGCGTGACCTGGTGGCCCTGCACCGTCGGGCCCGCGCGATCGCCCGCAGTCGTCGGGAGCTGACCGGCGAGGACGGGCCGGAGATCGTCGTGGACGCGTTGGACGAGGCGACGCTGGTCGAGGCGCTGGCCGATCTCGGGCCGGCGCAGGCGTACTCGGCGGAGGGGTTCGCGCGGCTGCGGTCGTACGGGATGGAGCTGGCGTTGCTGCGCTACCGGCTGGACCAGTCCCTGCCGGAGCTGATCGCGGACATCGAGCGGACCATCGGGCTGGACGTGGAGGTGGCGGTCCGGGCCGGCCGGGACGGCGCGGGCGACGCCGGGTTGGCCCGTGCCCACCTGGACGCGCTCGGCGACGTCGCGGCCCGGTTCAGCGGCGAGACGCCCGGCGCGACGCTGGCCGGTTTCCTCTCGTACCTGACGGCGGCCGAGGACGAGGAGCGCGGGCTGGNGGGCGAAGGGCCTGGAGTGGGACGTGGTGGCGGTGGCCGGGTTGACCCGGGGCGTGTGGCCGGGGCCGGTACGCAACTCGGATCACTGGTTGGGCGGGCTCGGCGTGCTGCCGTTCCCGCTGCGCGGCGACGCGGACGGCCTGCCCGAGCTGACCCTGTCGGAGGCGGCGGACCAGCGCGGGGTGGCCCGGACGGTGACCGAGTTCGCCGACGCCTGGCGGGCGCACGACGAGCGGGAGGAGCGCCGGCTGGCGTACGTGGCGGTGACCCGGCCCCGGCGGTTGCTGCTCTGCTCCGGCTACTGGTGGGGGGAGGGGACGAAGCGGTTCCGCGGTCCGTCGGTGTTCCTGCGTGAGGTGCACGACGTCGGCCTGACCGGCGCGGACGGGTACGTGGTCGACGCGTGGGCGCCGGAGCCGGCCGGGGACGCGGTGAACCCGACCACCGAGACGGTGCTGCGCGCCGAGTGGCCGGCCGACCCGCTGGGCGCCCGCCGGCCGGCGCTGACGGAGGCGGCGGTGTTGGTCCGTCGGCACCTGGCCGACCCGGATGCGGCCCGCCGGGAGGCGGCCCTGCTGGCCACGGTCGACCCGGCGGCTGCGCTGACCGGTGCCGGGGTGCCGGGTGGGGCCGACTCACCGGGCGGGGCGGGTGAGGATCCGGAGGTGGCCCGCTGGCGGCGGGAGGCGGACCTGCTCCTCGCCGAGCGGGCGGAGCTGGCCCGCCGGGCCGAGGCGGTCGAGGTCGAGTTGCCGGGTCAGCTCTCGGTGACCCAGTTGGTGGCGTTGCGCCGCGACCCCGAGGCGCTGGCGCGTACGCTGCGCCGTCCGATGCCGAGCGAGCCCAGCCCGTACGCCCGGCGGGGCACCGCCTTCCACGCCTGGCTGGAGCAGCGTTTCGGCGCCGACCGGCTGCTGGACGTCGACGAGTTGCCCGGGGCGGCCGACGACGACGCCGCGCCGGACGAGGCGCTCACCGAGTTGCAGGAGCGGTTCCTGGCCAGCGAGTGGGCCGAGCGGGTGCCGGTGGAGGTGGAGGTGCCGTTCGCCACGGTGATCGCCGGCGTGGTGGTCCGGGGCCGGATGGATGCCGTCTTCGCCCGCCCTGGCGGGCGCTACGACGTGGTCGACTGGAAGACCGGCCGGCAGCCCACCGGCCGGGAGGCCGACGCGGCGGCGGTGCAACTGGCGGTCTACCGGCTGGCGTGGGCGGAGCTGGCGGGTGTGCCGGTGGACCGGGTCGGCGCGGCGTTCCACTATGTCCGGGACTCGGTGACCGTCCGGCCCACCGACCTGCTCGACGCCGACGGGCTGACCGCGCTGGTGGCCGCCGTGCCGGAAATTTCGGCGTGACTTCCCCTCCCGGGGAGATCCGTGGTACGTTCTCTCCGTTGCAGTTTTGGTTTCCAGAGACTCTGTGTGCGCCTGGCGGATTGTGGCCCCAGGCGCGCTTTGTTGTGTCCGGAGTTCTCCGGGCGGGGCGACCAGCAGCGACAGGCACACCGCGCAGCAATGCGTGGGGTGCTCCCTCCGGCTCGCAACACGTGCGGGTCGACCGTTCCGTCAAGGAGACGAAACACATGGCAATTGGCACCGTGAAGTGGTTCAACGCTGACAAGGGCTTCGGCTTCATCACCCCGGACGACGGCGGCGCTGACGTCTTCGCCCACTTCTCGGCGATCCAGACCTCCGGTTACCGGAGCCTGGACGAGAACCAGCGGGTGGAGTTCGAGGTGACCCAGGGTCAGAAGGGCCCGCAGGCGGAGAACATCCGCCCGCTCTGATCTTTCAGATCAACCGGCACCACCCCACGCCCCGCCGGGCGTGGTGCACGGGCCGACCCGCCGCGCCGCCCTCCCGTAACCGGGACGTGGCGCGCCGAGGCGGGTCGGCCCGTACCCTTCGGTTCGTGCTTGTGATCACCGGCCCTGCCGGTGACGCGCCGCTGCCCGGCGCCCTTCCTCGACACGTGCCGCCTGTCGAGGAAGGCTTTCCCATGACCACGACCCTGCCCACCTTCGCCGCCACCGGCCTGGCCCCGGCGCTCGTCTCCGAACTGGTCGCCCAGGGCATCACCGCGCCGTTCCCCATCCAGGCGGCCACCCTGCCCGACTCGCTGGCCGGCCGGGACGTGCTCGGCCGCGGCCGGACCGGCTCGGGCAAGACGCTGGCGTTCGGGCTGCCGCTGCTGCACCGCACGTCCGGCCGCCGGGCCCGCCCCGGCCGCCCGCTCGCGCTGGTGCTGGTGCCCACCCGGGAACTGGCCCAGCAGGTGACCGCCGCGCTCACCCCGTACGCGGGCGCGCTCGGCCTGCGCTGCGCCACCGTGGTCGGTGGGCTCTCCCTGGTCCGTCAGGCGGACGCGCTGCGTGCCGGCGCCGAGGTGCTGGTGGCCACGCCGGGCCGGCTGCACGACCTGATCGACCGGGGGGACGCCCGGCTCGACCAGGTGGCCGTCACGGTGCTCGACGAGGCGGACCAGATGGCCGACATGGGTTTCCTGCCGCAGGTGACGAAGCTGCTGGAGCAGGTCGCGCCGGGTGGTCAGCGGATGCTCTTCTCGGCCACCCTGGACCGGGGCGTCGACCGGCTGGTCCGCCGGTTCCTCACCGACCCGGTGACGCACTCCGTCGACCCGGGCACCGCCACGGTCACCGCGATGACCCACCATGTGCTGCACCTGGAGCCGGAGGACAAGCCGGCCGCGCTGGCCCACATCGCCGCCCGCGAGGGCCGGACCATCGTCTTCATCGCCACGAAGCACCGTGCCGACCGGGTGGCCCGCCAGTTGCTGGCCAAGGGGGTACGCGCGGCCGCGCTGCACGGCGGCAAGTCGCAGCCGCAGCGCACCCGGATCCTGGAGCAGTTCCGCACCGGACAGGTGACCGCGCTGGTGGCCACCGACGTGGCGGCGCGGGGCATCCACGTGGACGGGCTGGACCTGGTGGTCAACGCCGACCCGCCGGCCGAGGCGAAGGACTACCTGCACCGGGGTGGTCGGACCGCGCGGGCGGGGGAGTCGGGCACGGTCGTCACGCTGGTCCTGCCGGAGCAGCGCCGGGACGTCGCCCGGCTGATGAGCACCGCGGGCATCGATCCGAAGACCACCCGGGTACGCCCCGGCGACGCGGAACTGAGTCGGTTGACCGGGGCGCGGGAGCCCTCCGGTGTGCCGGTGACCATCGCCCCGCCGCCGGCCGCCGCGCACCCCGCTCCCGCGACCCGGCCCCGCCGCCGCCCGCGTCGCCGCTGACCGACCGCCACCTCGTTGAGTCGGGGATCAGCGGATGTTCAGTCGGGTGGCCGACTGTCCGCCGCCGTCCGGCCGACGATGCTGGGCGGCGGGACCGGTCGGCGACCGGCCGGGCACGGGAGGGGCGACCATGGCGGGCGACGCCGGCCCGGGCGGAACCCGGGAGATGCTGCTGGTGCTCGCGGTCGCGGGTGCCGGCCTGGCGCTCGCCGTGGTGGCCGCGTTCGGTCCCTGGCATCCGGCTTCGGGCGGCCGGCAGGATCGGGGTGCGGCCCGCACCTTCCACCCGGGTGAGAACAGTCGTCACGCTACGTGACGCCTGCTGACAGATGACTCGGTGCCGCGCAGTCGTATCGCCTCGGGGCGATATCCTTTGCGGACCAATGACCCGCACCGGCCGTTCCACCGGCGCGGGTATGGCACGGCTACCGCCGCCGTCGGGCGCGTGAGCAGCCGGGCGGGGCCCCGGCACCGGGCCCCGCCCGGCGTCCGGGCCGTTGCGCCGCCGAGCCGTGTTGCGCTGCTGCCGTCGCCGGCTACGCTGCGCCGCTCCCGCGTCGCCGGGCCGCCTCGTTCGGCGGCTCAGGGTGCCGGTGCGCGGTCCGCCAGCAGGTCGGCGAGCGTGGTCCGGTCGACCACCAGGGCGATCGCGCCGTCCACCGCCAGCCAGACGTCCCGCAGCCCGGTGGCGATCCCGTGGTAGCCGGCGCGGTCGGCGGGCACACCCCGGACGCTGGTGAGTGCGCCGCCGACCGCGCGCAGCACGTCGCCGACGCTGATCTCGGCCGGGGGCCGGGTCAACGCGTACCCGCCCTCGTTGCCGCGGTGGCTGTGCAGTAGCCCGGCCCGGCGCAGGTCGAGCAGGATCCCCTGGAGGAAGCTGAGCGGGATGTCCTGGCTCTCGGCCAGGCTCGCCGCCTTGACCAGCTCGCCGCCGCCGGAGCTGCCAGCGGGACCGCCGGAGCTGTCGGCGGTCCCGGCGTCGGCGACGGCGAGCATGGCTCGGAGCGCGTAGTCAGCGCGCGCGGAGATGTACACGACGTCAGTTGCCGGCCTGGTCCAGCACGCCCCAGCGGCGGCGGATCGCCTTGTCGGCCGCGCCGAACGCGGTGTCCACCAGCAGGCCGACCACCAGGATGACGATCATGATGGCCATCAGCCGGGGCGCCTCGCTCAGCTCCCGGGCGTAGGTGAGCTGCGCGCCGATCGAGGTGCGGGTGGCGATGACCACCAGCAGCTCACCGGCCATCAGGCTGCGCCAGGCGAACGCCCAGCCCTGCTTGAGCCCGGCCACGATGGCGGGCAGCGCGGCCGGTGCGATCACGTACCGGTAGAGGCCGAGGCCGCGGGCGCCGAGGTTGCGGCCGGCCCGGACCAGCAGCGGCGGCACGTAGTCGACGCCGTGGATGACGCCGTTGGCGACCGACGGCGCGGCGCCCAGCACCACCACGAAGAAGATCGCCTGCTCGCTGAGCTGGAACAGCAGGATGGCCAGCGGGAACCAGGCGATCGACGGCATGGTCTGCAACGCGGTGATCATCGAGCCGAGCGCGGCGCGGAGCACCTTCACCCGGGCCACCCCGAGGCCGAGCAGCAGACCGACCGCCACCGCGGCGGCGAAGCCGACGACCGCCCGACGGGCGGTGGTGGCCAGGCCCTCCCAGAGTGACGCGCTGACCAGGTAGTGGCCGAGGTCGTCGAAGACCACCGTCGGGCCGGGCAGCGCCCACGGCTCCTTCCAGCCACTCCAGACGACGACCTGCCAGATGGCGATCGCCATCGCCAGCGCGGCCAACTTGGGCCAGGTGGCGGACCAGAGCCGGCGCAGCCGGGACGGGCCCTTCTCCCGGCCGGCGATCTCCAGCGCGTCGAGGCCGGAGATCTCGGCGTCGGTACGCGCCGACCCGGCGAGGATGTCACTGGCCATGCCGACCCACCTCCTTGCGCAGCCGGTCGGTGACCTCGGCGGCGATGGCCGAGACCTCCGGCGAGTCGATCCGCCGGGGTCGCGGCACGTCGACCCGGGTGGAGTAGATGATCCGGCCGGGCCGGCTGGAGAGCAGCACGATCCGGTCCGCGAGCCGGGCGGCCTCCCGAACGTTGTGCGTGACGAACAGGACGGTGAGCTTGCGCTCGGTCCAGATCCGTTCCAGCTCGTCGTGCAGGATGTCCCGGGTCATCGCGTCGAGCGCGCCGAACGGCTCGTCCATCAGCAGCACCGGCGTGTCCAGCGCGAGCGTGCGGGCCAGTGCGACGCGCTGCCGCATACCGCCGGAGAGCTGGTGCGGACGCTTGCGGCCGAAGTCGGACAGGTGGACCGTACGCAGCAGTTCGGCCACCCGCTCCCGGCGCTGGTCCCGGGGGAGCCCGCGCAGCTTCAGCGGCACCTCGACGTTGCCCTCGACCGTCGACCACGGGAACAGCGCCGGCTCCTGGAACATCAGCCCCGGGTTGACGCCCTCGCCCAGCTCGATCGTGCCGCCGCTGACCCGGTCCAGGCCGGCGACCAGGTTGAGCAGCGTGCTCTTGCCGCAGCCGGACGCGCCGACCAGGCAGACGAATTCGCCCGGCGCGACGTCCAGCGACACTCCGTCCAGCGCCAGGACCGCCTGNAGCGCGACCGAGCCGGTCGCGCTGCGCGGGGTCGTCGGGGTCGACGTCACGGCTGGGTGACCTCGGGCTTGCCGTTGGCCTTCAGCACCTCGTTCAGGTACTTCAGGTCGTAGAGGCCCTTCAGGTCGACCGGCTGGGTCAGCTCGACCGCGACGGCATGGTCCAGACCGGTCTTCAGCGAGGACGCGATCGGGTCGTTGGTGAACTCCAACGTCGGCCATGCCTGCTTGATCAGCTTGAGGTCCAGCGGCTTGCCGGTGATCTTGCCGATGTGGTCGGAGATGGCCTGCTGCGCCTCGTCCGGCTTGGTGTTGACGAACTCGTTCGCCGCCACCTGCCCCTCGACCAGCTTCTTCACCGCGTCCGGGTGCGCCTTGAGGAACTTGGTGCTGACCAGCAGGTTGGTGATGACGAACTTCTTGTCCGGCCAGAGGTCGCGCTCGTCGACCAGCACCTTGCCGCCGGCGTTGACCAGCCGGGAGACGAAGGGCTCGGGCACCCAGGCGCCGTCGATGGCGCCGCTGCCGAACGTCTCGACGGTCTGCGCGTTCTCCTGCGGGACGACCTTGACGTCGCCGCCGCCCTCCTTGGTGGTGGTCAGGCCCTTCTCCTTGAGCCAGTAGCGCAGCGCGACGTCCTGGGTGTTGCCGAGCTGCGGGGTGGCGATCTTCTTGCCGCGCAGCTGCTCCACCGAGGTGATGGTCGGCTTGACCACCAGGGCGACGCCGCCGGACGCGGCGCCGGAGACGACCCGGACCGCCTCGCCCTTCGACTTGGAGAAGGCGTTCACGGTCGGGTTCGGACCGATGTACGTGGCGTCGAGTGCGCCGGAGAAGACCGCCTCGATGGCCGCCGGGCCGGCGTTGAAGGTCTTCGTCTCCAGCGTGACGTCGCCGCCCAGCTTCTCCTTGAAGATCCCCTTCTCCACGCCGACCACGGCCGGGGCGTGGGTGATGTTGGGGAAGTAGCCCAGGCGCAACGTCACCGGACCGGAGCCGCCGGCGGCGGCATCGCCGTCTTCGTCGCCGCCGCAGGCGGCGGTGGTGCCGAGCGTGGCCGCGCCGACCGCGGCCAGGGCGGCCAGGGTGGCCAGGCGGCGCAAGGGGAGCCGTCTCATCACATGTCCAATCCGCAGTATTCCTATTTAGTTGGTAGGAAGACT
Organism: Micromonospora sp. NBS 11-29; assembly: GCF_002140155.1. Classification (GTDB taxonomy): domain Bacteria; phylum Actinomycetota; class Actinomycetes; order Mycobacteriales; family Micromonosporaceae; genus Micromonospora. The sequence goes on along the minus strand of NZ_NAPR01000006.1, from coordinate 175,410 downwards.
GGGGCAGCCGACGGCCGGCGTCAAGACCCGTCCCGCATCTGTCCACCGTTCGGCCAGGGCACACCGCCGGTGCGGCCGGTACGGAGGCGCTAATGTCCATCTCGTGCCGACGCGGAGAGCGAAGATCCCAGCGACGAAGTACCCGGTCGAGCGGTTCACGCTCGACAACGGCCTGCGGGTGGTGCTCACCCCGGACCGCAGCGCCCCGGTGATCGGGGTGGCGGTGGTCTACGACGTCGGCATCCGTTCCGAGCCGCAGGGCCGCACCGGGTTCGCCCACCTCTTCGAGCACCTGATGTTCCAGGGCTCGGAGAACCTGGAGAAACTGGCCCACTTCCGGCATGTGCAGGGTGCCGGCGGCACCTTCAACGGCTCCACCCACCTGGACTACACCGACTACTTCGAGACGCTGCCGAGCAACGCGCTGGAACGGGCGCTCTTCCTGGAGGCCGACCGGATGCGTGGCCCCCGGCTGACCGAGGAGAACCTGCGCAACCAGGTCGACGTGGTCAAGGAGGAGATCCGGGTCAACGTGCTCAACCGGCCGTACGGCGGCTTTCCCTGGCTCACGCTGCCACCGGTGATGTTCGACACCTTCCCGAACGCGCACGACGGCTACGGCTCCTTCGACGACCTGGAGTCGGCGACGGTGCCGGACGCCGCAGACTTCTTCCACCGCTACTACGCCAGCGGCAACGCCGTGCTCGCGGTCAGCGGCGACATCGACGTGGCCGGGGCGACCGAGCTGATCGAGCGGCACTTCGGCGACGTGCCGGCCCGGCCCGCACCGGAACGCCCCGACTTCGCCGAGCCGGACCTGACCGCCGAGCGCCGCGACACGTACACCGACGCGCTGGCCCCGCTGCCGGCCGTGGCGAGCGCCTGGCGGGTGCCCGACCCGACCACCGACTTCGCCGGCTACCTGCCCTACGTGGTGCTGGCCGAGGTGCTCACCGACGGCGACGCGTCCCGGCTGGTCGAGCGCCTGGTGCAGCGGGACCGCTCGGTCACCAGCCTCGGCGGGTACCTCGGCTTCATGGGTGACCCGTTCGACGTGCGTGACCCCACCGCGTTGCTGCTCCAGGCCCACCTGCCGCCCGGCGGCGACGTCGGCAAGGTGCTGCGCACCGTCGACGAGGAGTTGGACCGGCTGGCCACCGACGGGCTGACCGAGGGCGAACTGGCCCGCACCCAGGCCCGAATGGCCACCCACCTGCTGCGGGACACCGACGCGGTGCTCGGCCGGGCCCTGCGGATGGCCGTGCTGGAGCAGCAGCGCGGCGAGCCGGGCCTGCTCAACGACCTGCCCCGGCTGGTGGGCGCGGTGACCGAGGAGCAGGTCCGCGCCGCCGCCGCCACCCTGCGGCCCGAGCGCCGCGCGTCCGTCGAGGTCGTCCCCGGAGGTNGGTGAGTGCGAGGAGTGAGCCGGTTTTGCGAGCCCCGCAGTCGCGAACGGAGATGACTCAGTGAGTACGACCACCACCGTCCGGCCGCTGCCAGCGCTTGGCCCCAACAGGCGGCTGAAGGTGCCGAAGCAGGAGGAACGCACGCTCGGCAACGGGCTCACCGTGATCGCGGTACGCCGCCCCGCCGTACCCCTGGTGGAGTTGCGGCTCTGGATGCCGTTCGGCCGTGCCCACCTGGCGCGCGGCGCGATGCTGGCGCAGACGGTGCTGGCCGGCACCGAGGCGCACAGCGCCACCGAGATCGCCGCCGAACTCCAGGCCGTGGGCGGTGGGCTCTCCGCCGGGGTCGACCCGGACCGGCTGATGCTCTCCGGTGCGGGCCTGGTGACCGGGCTGGACCGGATGCTGGAGCTGCTCGCCGAGGTGCTCACCGGCGCGACCTACCCCGGCGACTGGGTGGAGACCGAACGGGACCGTCTGGTCGACCGGATCCAGGTAGCCCAGAGCCAGCCCTCCCACCTGGCCCGGACCGCGTTGCTCAAGCGCGTCTACGGCCGCCACCCGTACGCGGCGCAGACCCCCGAGCCCGACCAGGTCCGGGCGGTCCGCCCGGCCGCGCTGCGCCGGCTGCACGCCGAGCGGGTGCACCCGGCCGGGGCGGTGCTGGTGCTGGTCGGCGACGTGCAGCCGGAACGGGCGTTGGACGCCGCCGAGGCGGCGCTCGGCGGCTGGCGGGGCGACGGCCACGTCGCCGAGCTGCCGCCCGCGCCGCCGCTGGAGCCCGGGCCGCTGCTGCTGCTCGACCGGCCCGGCTCGGTGCAGTCCTCGCTGCGTATCGCCCTGCCCGCGGTGCCCCGCACCCACCCCGACCACGCCGCGTTGCAGCTCGCGAACCTGGTCTTCGGCGGCTACTTCTCCTCCCGCTGGGTGGAGAACATCCGCGAGGACAAGGGCTACACGTACGGCCCGCACTCGCTGGTCGAGCACTCGGTGGCCGGTTCGGTGCTGGTCGCCGGCGCCGACGTGGCCACCGAGGTGACCGCGCCGGCGTTGCTGGAGACCACCTACGAGCTGGGTCGGCTGGCCACCGTGCCGCCGAAGCCGGACGAGTTGGAGCAGGCCCGTCAGTACGCGCTCGGCACGCTTCAGCTCGGAATGTCCACCCAGGCCGGGCTGGCGTCGTTGACCAGCGCGTACGCCGGCAACGGGCTGCGGCTGGACTTCCTCGCCGAGCACGCGGCCCGGCTGGCCGCCGCGACCGTGGACGACGTCGCCGAGGCGGCCGCCCGCTATTTGGCCCCGGCGAAGGCGGTGACCGTGGTGCTCGGCGACGCCGCCCGGGTGGCCGACTCGCTGGCCGCGCTGACCCCGGTGCGCACGGAAACCCCATGAGCGGGGAGATGACGCCGCCGTTGGCCCGGTCCACGCTGGACCGGGCCGCCCACCGGCGTACCGACCCGGACTGGCTGGCCCAGGCGTGGGAGCGGGCCCGGGTGCTGGTGCTGGATTCGGCCGACGAGGGGCGTGCCCTGGTCCGCGGCGTGACGAATCCGCCCGAGCTGGTCCTGGTCGGCGCCGGTGAGCTGCCCGAGGTGCCCCGCGAGGTGCCGACGTTCCTCGGCGTCGAGCCGGACGGGGTGCCGGTCTTCGCGGTGGACGGGCCGCTGCCGGCGCTGCCGGACACCCGCCGGGTCCACCTGCGGGAGGTCGGCCACCTGATGACGGATCGCGATGCGGGCCTGTTCACCACCGCACTGGCGTTGCGGAACTGGCACCTGCGGCACGGCTACTCGCCGGCCAACGGGCAGCCGACCCGGGTCGACGAGGCCGGCTGGTCCCGAATCGACCTGGACGGCCATCGGATCTGGCCGCGTACCGACCCGGCCATGATCGTGCTGGTGCACGACGGGGTGGACGGCCCGGAGGGCCGCTGCCTGCTGGGCAACAACGCCGCCTGGCCGGGCCAGCCGGGTGTGCGTCGCTACTCGTGCCTGGCGGGGTACGTCGAGCCGGGCGAGTCGGCCGAGGCGGCGGTGCTGCGTGAGGTCCGTGAGGAGGTCGGCGTCGCGGTCGAGGAGATCGCGTACGTGTCCAGCCAGGCGTGGCCGTTCCCCGGCTCGCTGATGCTCGGCTACCTGGCCCGGGCCGACGCCGACGCCCCGATCCGGGTCGACCCGACCGAGATCGCACACGCGCGGTGGTTCAGCCGGCGGGAGATCGACGCCGCGTTGGCCGGTGAGCCGGTGCCGGTGCACGGCGGGGACCGCCTGCTCCTGCCGCCGCCCTCGTCGATCGCGCTCTTCCTGGTGCACCGCTGGCTCGACGGCCACTGCTGACCGCGTCCGGCGCCGGCCGTCCCCCGGGTGCGGGGCCGCCGGCGTGACGCCGACGGCCCCCGGCATCCGCCGGATCAGCCCAGGTCGAACTGGCCGTCCTTCGTTCCGGCGAGGAACCCGGCCCAACCGGCCCGGTTGAACAGCAGCACCGGTCCGCTCGGGTCCTTGCTGTCGCGCAGCGCCACGGTCGCCGGCCCGCTGCCGAGCGGCGCGACCTCCACGCAGTTGGAGGTCTGGCTGCGGGTGCTCTTGCGCCAGGCGGCGCCGGTGAGCGAGATCTCGTTCATGGTGTCCTGCTCCTGGTGAGGTGCTCCGATGGGAACGAGTGACGCCGGAGCCCGGACGGTGTCCGCGCGGGATCACCGTTCCGACGTGAGGCGCCCCGAGTCGCGGCGACGCTGGGTCGGCGCCGTTGCCGGCCCGTACGTCGCGGTGGACTCGACTGCCGTGCCGGTCGGCCGTCCCGCCGCCTCGGTCAACCAGGAGAGGGTGTCCGATGCGGAGAGTGCCGACGAGCGTAGCCACTCGAACACCACTTTATAGCGATTTAGGGTGTTTACCGCGGTCGACATGACGTCGGTGGACCCGGTTTCGATGGCCAACGTCTCCGGATCGAGGGGATCGGCGAACCGGTAGACCGAGAAGGCGGTCGGCGGCAGGTACCAGTCACCGACGCGGGCGTCCCGCAGCAGCAGTCGCAGCTCCACGTTCGGCAGCCGGCCCAGCTCACGCAGGTGGAGGAGCTGATCGTGCAGCACCTCCGGCGGCCCGGCCCGCCGGTCGAGCGCGGTCTCCTCCAGCACGGCGGTGTAGCGGGTCAGGTGACTCACCAGCGACTGCCGGGCCTGCCGGGCGGCGACCTGGGTCTCCGGGTCCTCGGTCTCCGGGTCGCCGGCCTCCTGGGCCACCCTCGCCGCGGACAGGATCCGGTGCCGCGCGTACCCGGGGGTCTGCAACAGCCCCGGCACCAGCACCGGGTTGTACTCGGAGATCTCCGCGCAGCCCGCCTCCAGCTCGGCGAACGCGCGTTGCTGTTGCGTCATCACCGGGAAGTTGCGCAGCCAGCCGCGCATGTCGCCGGCCTCGTGGGTGATCCCGGTCAGCTCCGCGCGTAAGTCGTCGTCGGCGCCGTAGAGCGTCAGCAGGGCGTCGACGTCCTCCGGATCGGGGCGGCTGCGACCGTTCTCCAGCCGCGACAACTTGGATGCGGAGGCCCAGCCCACCCGGTCGATGACCTGGTCACCGGTGAGATTGGCCTGTTCGCGGAGCCGACGCAGCTCGGTGCCGAGTCGACGACGGCGCAGAAACGGGCCTGGTGCGGCAGGAGGCACGGCGTCCTCTTTTCCGTCGACCGTCGCGGGACGCGACGGTAACTGTATGGAATTCGCCCCCCACGGTCAGTATGGACGGCGCGACCGGTGTCGGAGGGTCCGGCGAGGGCGTGTCACGAGACAAAAAGAGGACTGTGAAGAGCGTCTTCACCGTCGCCCACCCCGACGCGCCTGGTGGCGCACCCCTGCCGGAGGGAACCGATGCGCATCGTCCTGCGCCGCCCCGACTTCCGTCTCCTCTTCATCGCGCTGGTGGCCAGCACGGCGGCGGAGTCGATCCTGCTGCTCGCGCTCGCCGTCTGGGTGAAGGACCTCACCGGTTCGGACAGCCTGGCCGGCGCGACCGTCTTCGCCGTCGTCGCGCCGATGGTCCTCGCCCCGCTGGTCGGCTGGGTGGTCGACCGCCACCGCCGCCGGCCCTTCTTCATCGCCGCCAACCTGGTCGCCGCGGTGCTGCTCGGTCCGCTGCTCACCGTGCGGGACCGGGATGACGTGTGGGTGATCTACGTGGTCGCCGCGCTCTACGGCCTCTGCACCATCACGTTGACCGCCGTGCACCACGGGCTGATCCGGCACCTGGTGCCGGCCGAGCTGCTGGCCGACGCGAACGGCGCGCTCCAGACCGTCCGGCAGGGGCTGCGACTGGTCGGGCCGCTCGCCGGCGCCGGCATCTACGCCGCGGTCGGCGGCTGGCTGCTGGCCACCCTGGCCATGGCCGGGTTCGTGGTCGCCGCGGCGGTCGTCGGCCCGCTGCGGGTGGACGAGAGCGCACCACCACCGTCCGGGCACGGCCGGCCGTCCGGACCGGCCGCCGGGCTGCGCCACCTGGCCGGTGAGGCGGCGATACGCCGGGCACTGGTCGGCTACGGGCTCGGCTCGCTGGTGATGGGCTTCACCGAGTCGCTGATCTTCGCGTACGTCGATCTGGGCCTGCGCCGCGACGCCGCGTTCGTCGGCGTGCTGGTCGTGATCCAGGGGATCGGTGGTCTGGTCGGCGGCCTGCTCTCGGCCGCCGTGGTCCGCCGCCTCGGCGAGGTGGGCGCGCTGGCCGCCGGGGTGACCTTCTTCGGCCCGGCCGCGCTGGCGCTGGCGTACCCCCGGTTCTGGCTCGGGGTGGCGGCGCTGCTGCTGGCCGGCGTCTCGTTGCCGCTGACCATGGTGGGACTGCACACGCTGGTGCAGCGGCGGACCCCGCCGGCGCTGCTGGGTCGGGTCACCGCCGCGTCGAAGGCGCTGGTCAGCGGCCCGCAGGCGATTTCCATCGGCACCGGCGCGCTGCTCGTCGGCATGGTCGACTACCGGTTGCTGTTCGCCCTGGTCGGGGTGGTCACCACGGCCGCCGGGCTCTACCTCTGGCGGGGCCGTGGGCTCACCCCGCCGGCCGCCGGACCGGCCCGCGTCCCGCAGCCCCGCCGGCCGCTCGACGAGGAACTGCTCGCCACCACCCGCCGGCACCGGACGCGCTGAGACGGCGAACGGCCGCACCCGAAAGCCGGGTACGGCCGTTCGTGCGCGTCGCGGCTGGTCAGCCGGGAAGGGCGGCCAGGTGCTGCTTGACCTGGGTGATCGAGGGGTTGGTCAGGGCGCTGCCGTCGGCGAAGCGCAGCGTCGGGACGGTCTGGTTGCCGCCGTTGACGCTCATCACGAAGTCCGCGGCCTTCGGGTCCTGCTCGATGTCGACCACCTCGTACGCGATGCCCTCCCGGTCGAGCTGCGACTTCAGCCGGTGGCAGTAGCCGCACCACGGGGTGGAATACATCGTCAACATGGTCTGGTCCTCCCAAGGGTGGCTGGCGCCCGGTCCGTTCCGGCCAGGCTAACCGCTGCAACATCACATGGGGCTGGGATGATTCCCTGCTGTGGGCGTTCACTCAGGGGCGGAACAGGTGCTGGCCGGGCTCGATCCGGAGCAGCGGGCCGCGGTGACCGCCCCGGCCGGGCCGGTCTGCATCCTGGCCGGCGCCGGCACCGGCAAGACCCGGGCGGTCACCTCGCGGATCGCGTACCGGGCGTTGACCGGGGACATCGCCGCCCGGCACGTACTGGCGGTCACGTTCACCGCCCGCGCCGCGGCCGAGATGCGGAGCCGTCTCACCGTGCTCGGCGTGCGGGGTGTGCAGGCGCGCACGTTCCACGCGGCGGCGCTGCGCCAGGTCCGGTACTTCGCCCCCCGGCTGCTGGCCGGCCGGGCCATGCCGGAGCTGCTGGACAGCAAGGTGCGGGTGGTCACGCTGGCCGCCGCGAAGGTGGGCCTGCGCGCCGACCGGGCCGCCGCCCGCGACCTCGCCGCCGAGATCGAATGGGCGAAGTCCTCCCTCGTCGAGCCCGGGGAGTACGTGGTGGCCGCAGCCAAGGCGCTGCGTGAGACGCCGTACGAGCCGGCCCGGGTGGCGGAGGTGTTCACCGCGTACGAGCGGCTCAAGCGCGGCAACGGGGTGATCGACTTCGAGGACATGCTGCGCGCCGCGGTGTGGGGGATCGAGGAGCACCCGGACGTCGCCGAGCAGGTGCGCAACCAGTACCGGCACTTCGTGGTCGACGAGTACCAGGACGTCAACCCGCTCCAGCAGCGGCTGCTGGACACCTGGCTCGGTGGTCGGGACGACCTCACCGTGGTCGGCGACGCCAGCCAGACCATCTACTCGTTCACCGGCGCGACCTCGTCGTACCTGGTCGACTTCCCGCGCCACCACCGCGGCGCGACCGTGGTCCGGCTGGTCCGCGACTACCGGTCCACCCCGCAGGTGGTCGGGCTGGCCAACGCGGTGATCTCGGCGGCCCGGGGCGCCGAGGCCCGGCTGCGGCTGGAGCTGCACGGCCAGCGCCGGCCCGGCCCCGAGCCGGAGCTGCGGATCTTCACCGACGAGCCGGCCGAGGCCAACGCGGTCGCCGCCCGCTGCCGGGCGCTGGTGGCCGGCGGGACCCCGGCACGCGAGATCGCGGTGCTGTTCCGCACCAACGCGCAGTCCGAGGCGTACGAGAAGGCGCTGACCGAGGCCGAGGTGCCGTACGTGCTCCAGGGCGCGGAGCGCTTCTTCGAGCGGCCCGAGGTGCGCCAGGCGATGATCGCCCTGCGCGCCGCCACCCGGTCCCTACCCGGGGAGACGCCGCTGCCGACGGCCGTGGTGGAGGGGCTCGGCGCGGTCGGTTGGTCGCCCGACGCGCCCCCGGCCGGCGGCGCCGCGCGCGAGCGCTGGGAGGCGCTCGCCGCGCTGGTCCAGCTCGCCGAGGAGTACGCGGCGACGCCGCAGGTCCTGCCGATCGGGGAGGCCGCCACCGTGGAACGGCCGGTGACGCTGACCGACTTCACCGAGGAGTTGGCCCGGCGGGCCGCCCAGCAGCACGTACCCACCGTGGAGGGGGTGACGCTGGCCTCGCTGCACTCCGCCAAGGGGCTGGAGTGGGACGCGGTGTTCCTGGTCGGGCTGGCCGAGGGCACGCTGCCCACCACGTACGCGAGGACGCCCGAGCAGGTGGAGGAGGAGCGGCGGCTGCTCTACGTGGGGATCACCCGGGCCCGGGAGTGGCTGTGGCTGTCGTACGCGACGGCCCGCTCACCCGGCGGGCGGGCCCGGCGGCCGTCCCGTTTCCTGCCCCAGCTCGACCGTTCGGGTGGCGGCGAGCGGGCCGGCGGGAACCCGGCCCGGCGGGCCGAGCGGCGTCGTCCCCAGGTGGTCTCCTGCCGGATCTGCGGCGCCACGCTGCTCGCCGGCGCGGACCGGAAGCTGGGCCGCTGCCCGACCTGCCCGTCCGACCTGGACGAGGAACTGTACGAGCGGCTGCATGACTGGCGAGCGCGGGTGGCCGGCGCGCAGCGGGTGCCCGCGTACGTGGTCTTCACCGACGCGACGCTCACCGCATTGGCCGAACGCAAGCCGGTTCGCACCGAGGAACTGGTGGCGATCGCCGGCATCGGGCCCCGAAAAGTCGGTCTATACGGCGATACGGTGCTGGCCCTGGTGGCGGGCGCTCCGGTGGACGACGTCTGCCCACAGAAAACTTCTGAGAACTAGCCGTAAATCGTTTGCCCTCGCCTGCGGGCGAGGAATAGCCTCAGGACACACCTCACGAGCCGCGCTGTTCTGGCTGCTCACGGGGGATGAGTCCATGGTCGGCACGAGGAAAGGCAGGGGGTGGCCCCAATGGAGACTTACACCTATGAGCGTCCGGCGGCGATGCCAGCTGCCCGCTTCCCGCTGTCGGCCGTCCGGGTGGCCCTTGCCGCTCGACCGTCGGCTCCGCAGGTGCACCAGGCCCAGATTCAGGCCGAGCTGAATCTGACCGTCGCGCCGTGGCACGGAGTCGAGGGGACCAGTGGCTTCACGGGCATGGGCATCGACGCCAAGAAGCGCACGGATGTCCGCGGTGTTCCACCTCGAGGTAGACCGGTCTGATCCATCAGACCACCGGCTCACCTCGAGGCCGCGGAACCCGCTCACCGGGATCCGCGGCCTCAGTTTTTTGTGCACCGCCGTAGTGCCGAACGTCGGAAATGCGATCCACGAGATCGAAGTGAGAGAGAGGTGACCGGAGGATGAGTCTGGCGTTGGCCCCACTCGACGTGAGCGTCGAGGTGGAGGCGAACCTGCCCTGCCGGAAGTTCGACCCCGACCTGTGGTTCTCCGACTCGCCCGCCGAGCTCGAGCTGGCCAAGTCGCTCTGCGGGGACTGCCCGCTGCGCGTCGAGTGCCTGGCCGGGGCGGTGGAGCGGGCTGAGCCCTGGGGCGTCTGGGGCGGCGAGATCTTCGAGCGTGGCGCGGTCGTCCCGCGCAAGCGGCCCCGTGGCCGTCCGCGTAAGGAGGACCTCGCCCGCGACGCCCAGCTCCGGGTCGAGGCGGAGGCGCGACTGGCGGCCAGCGGGCTGTCCGAGTCGCGCAGCGCCGTCCGACTGGCAGCCTGACACACCTACGTTCCGAAACCGATCGACGCCGGTGTCCCTCCACCGGCCGACACGAGAAGAGAAACCGATGCTGCACCTGCCGAACGGAACCGAGATGCAACTACTCCACGAAGCGTTGTCGAGGGCTCGAATGCCCCGGCCTCAGGCCGGTCGCACCACCACGAGCACTGAGGCAACCCGTTCCGCCCGTACCGTCGCCATGCGGAGCCGCGGCCAGTCGGCCCGTGACCTGGGCGTACTCTAGATCGACAAACGATGGAAGGGGCGGTGACCGGTTGGTCGCCGCCCCTTCGGCATGCTGCGGCCCTGGCTGGCCCCTCAGGCCACCGGGGCGAAACCGGGCAGCCAGCGCTCCAGGATCGCCCGGTAGGACGCCTTCGCCTCCAACTGGCAGAGCACGCCGATCGAACCCAGCGTGACCCGGTGGATCATCAGGTACGACGGCGGCAGGTTGAGCTGCCGACTGAGCTGGTAGGCGGGGGAGCGGGGGCTGGCCAGCCGGGCCGCCTCGGCGCGCAGCCAGGCCCGGGTGAAACGGAACTCGTCGGCCGCGATCGGCTCCAGCATCGGGCGGAGGAAGTCGAGCACCGCCGGGGCGTCGATCTGCTCGTTCCGGCCGACGAAGCCCTCGCCCCGCAGCCCGTCCACCACGCCGTCGGCATCCCCGCGCAGCGCGAGCGCGGCGATCCGGCCGATCGGTTCGGGGGTGCCCTCCGGCATCCGGGCCACCGCTCCGAAGTCGATCACGCCGAGCCGGCCGTCGGGCAGCAGCCGGAAGTTGCCCGGGTGCGGGTCGGCGTGCAGCAGCCCGGCCCGCTCCGGTGCGGAGAGGTGCAGCTCGGCCATCAGGTGTCCGGCCCGGTCGCGCTGTGCCTCGGTGCCCTCCCGGATGATCTGGGACAGCGGGATGCCCTCGATCCACTCGGTGATCAGGACCCGGGGTGCGGCGTCGAGCACCTCCGGGATGAAGATGTCCGGGTCGTCGGCGTACGCGGCGGCGAAGGCCCGCTGCGACTCCGCCTCCAGCTCGTAGTCCAGCTCCTCGGTGATCCGCTCCCGCAGCTCNGCCGGGAGAGCTGCTTGAGGTCGGCGAGCAGGGCGTCGCCCGCGCCCGGGTACTGGATCTTCACGGCCACGTCCCGGTGCTGCGGGCCGCCGTTCGGCCCGTACCCGGGGTCGCGCCAGACCGCGCGGTGCACCTGGCCGATGCTGGCCGCGGCGGCCGGGGAGTCGTCGAAGGAGACGAACCGGTCCCGCCAGTCCGGCCCGAGCTGCTCGGCGAGCACCTTGTGCACGGTCGCCGCGGGCAGCGGCGGCGCGGCCTCCTGGAGCTTGGTGAGCGCCTGGCGGTAGGGCGCGGCGACCTCCTCCGGCAGGGCGGCTTCGAAGACCGACAGCGCCTGGCCGAACTTCATCGCCCCGCCCTTGAGCTGCCCCAGGACGCTGAACAGCTGCTCGGCCGTGCGCTGCTGGATCTCGGCGGAGATGACGTCGGACGCGAGCCCGGTGACCCGCTTGCCCATGCCGAGGACGGTTCGACCGGCGAATCCGAGCGGCAGGGCGGCGAGTTTGGCGGTGCGGGACACGGCCCGGCGCGGGATGTCGGTCACCCGGCCATTGTTACCGACGCGAGGGGCCTGCTGCTGCCGTGCGGCCGGGAGCGGGTGGGCGCGACCGGATCGGGCGACGCCCGGAACAGCCGCAGGAGGGGTGCGGCGACCACCGTCGGCGGCGCAGACGCCCGGCGCCCCGGATCTCCACCGCGCAGCCGAGCGTCTCCGGGGTGCCGCCGTCGAGGTGGGCCAGCGCCTCGGCCGCCGCGAAGGCCACCGCGGCGAGCCGGGTGGTCGCCGCGCAGGCCGGCTCGGCCGGGTCGGCCGCGAGCTGGGCGGCGAGCGCCGGCCAGCCCGGGTCGCGGTCGCCGCGATGCAGGTCGAGGCAGCGCAGGCAGGGACCGGCGGGCGGGCGCACCAGCGGCCCGACCATGGGTACGCCACCGCGCAGGTCGAGCAGGAGGTGCGGCTGCCGGCGGCGGGCGTACCCGGTGGCGAGCAGATCGGCCGGCCGGTCGGCGCCGAGTTGCACCACCAGATCCGGTCGGCCGGACTGGAACGGCCGGGTGCTCGTGCCGGGCGCGCACCGGCTCAGCGCCGCGCGTACCGCCGGGGCCAACGGCCGGCCCAGTTCCGCGCCGCTCAGGCCGGTCCCGACCAGGTCGCCGGGGCGGACCGGGCCGGCCAGATCGGGTACGACGTGCCCGATCCCGGCCTGCGCCAGCGCGATGGCGACCGCCGCACCGAGCCGGCCCGCGCCGGTGACCAGCACCCGGGCCGCCCGGCGGCGGCGTAGCAGCCGGGCCGGCGTGCCGGGCAGGTCGGGCATGGCCAGGGCCAACGCCTCGGCCTCGCCGGTCAGCCTGGCCCGGAGGGGGCCGGTGAGGTCGCGAGGGAACAGGCTCTGCGCCGAGACCAGCAGGCCGGCGTTCCGGAGCGTGTCGAGCAGGGCCCGAGCCTCGTCGGACGGCACCCGGGCGGCGGCCGCGGCGGCCAGCACCGCCCGCTCGCTACGCGTGCCGTCGAGCAGGTCGAGCAGGCTGGTGGTGCCCGGCGTGGCGACCTCGAGCAGCAGTGCCCGACCCGGGTCGACGCCGAGTTGGAGCGTGCGGCGGTCGCGCCAGAGCCGGGGCAGGCCCGGCAACAGGGTCGGCCGGCTGAGTGGAGTGGGATGAGTCACGCCACGAAGAGTGACCGCTCCTCATCGGTGCGTCATTCGTTGTCCACAGGTGCGGCGGCCCTTGGCCAGCCTTGTCCACAGCATTCCGCCGGTTTTCCACAACTGGCGGGTAACCATGTCGGATGCGCGACGGGGGAGGGGCGGCCCGCAGCCATCCCTCCCCCGTACGCCGGACGATCAGACCTTGGCCTTGCCCAGGATGCGGTTCACTGTTGTGCCGCACACCGGGCACTTGCCCTTGGCCATGTTCATGCCGGTCTTCGAGACCTCCACGTGCCCCTCGAAGTCCCGCTTCTCCTTGCACTTCACGCAGTAACCGTTGTACGTCTGGGCCTGGTCGGCCACGGTAGCCTCCTCGTCTCGTCCGCCGGAGGTGCCCGGCGGGTCTCCCCGCGTCGGGCCACGCGTGACGCCGGCGCCCGGGGATTCTCGCGATCAGTCTCCTGATCACTGGTTGGCGGACCCTACCCAGGTCTGGGCGGTTCCATGTCAGCTGCACGCCGACTCTGTGAGCAAGTCGACGTCGAGAGTGTGCACGCCGAGTTACGTCGGATAAGTGAGTTTCGCGAGGACACGCCGGTTAAATGCGCTCAGATCCCCTTCGCGCGGCCCCGCCGCTGACGACCCGTCGTAGATCACCTAACCTGGGTGGCGGGCCGGGAGTGATGGTCAACTACGGTCGCAAAGAATTTTTTCCGGACTCCTGTCAACCAACCGTCACTTTCCGGGCGCGTGTCGTTGTGTTGACTCTTGCGGAGCCCTGGTCACTACGCATTACCTTTCCCTCGTGACAGTCAACCGAGGCTGCGCGGGCCGATAATGGCCGTCACGCGGAAGCCCGTCGTCGAGGTGCGGCGCAGCCAGCGCCGACGGCGCACGGTGTCCGCGTACCGGGACGGGGAGCGCGTCGTCGTGCTCATCCCCGACCAGTTCTCCCGGGCCGAGGAGAGCGAGTGGGTCGACCGGATGCTGGCCCGGCTCGCCGCCCGGGAGGGCAGGTTCGCCCGCTCCGACACCGAACTGCTCGCCCGCGCCACCCGGCTGATCGCGCTCTACCTGGCCGAGCACGGATCGGGCGCCGCGCCGGCGAGCGTCCGCTGGGTCACCAACCAGAACGGTCGCTGGGGCTCCTGCACCCCCGCCGACCGCACCATCCGGATCTCCCACCGGGTCCAGGACATGCCCGACTGGGTGATCGACTACGTCCTGCTGCACGAGTTGGCGCACCTGATCGTGCCCAGCCACAACGCCCAGTTCTGGGCCCTGGTCGCCCGCTACCCGAAGTCGGAGCGTGCCCGCGGCTACCTGGAGGGCGTAGCCGCCGCCACCACCGTCCCCTGACCCCGCACCCCCGCACCCCCGCTCGCATCGTCGATCATGAAGTTGGCTGTGCAAAAGAGTTGGTGGAGGGGTGCCCGTCTCATTAGGCGGGCTTCGCGTTCAGATCTCTGAGACGCGAAAGATCTTGGTATAGAAGCGCCCCTATGGGGGCCGCTTCGTACCAAGATCTCGGCATCCGGTGCGGGATGAGTCGGGTGTGGGGATTTGATCGGCCCTGCGGTTGGCAGGTCCTCGTCGGGCCGAGCCGGGGTGGGGCGGGCCGAGGGCGGGTGGGGCGGCGTGGGTGGGGGATGGCGCCGACGCCGACGCCGATGCCGACGCCGGCGCCGACGCCGATGCCGGGGGAGGGGTGGGGGCGGTTGGCGGGTTAGGGTCGGCGGATGATTCGGCGTGTGGTGGTGGCGTTGCTCGGTCCGGTGAGCTGGGCCCCGCCGGGGATCGATCCGGGACGGTGGCGGACGGCCCTGGCCGAGGACGTGGTGGACCTGCTCGCCACGTTGAACGAGGTGGAGACCGCGGTGGCGGTCACGCCGGCCGACCGGCGGCTGGCCGACGCGGTGGTGTGGCCGGGCACGGCCGTGTACGAGGTGGCGGAGACCACCCCGAACGCGGTCTTCGCCGCGCTCGCCGGCTACGACCAGGCGGCCGTGGTGGCCGCCGACGCGCCGGACGTGCCCGGACTCACGCTGGGCAAGTTGCTCCGGCCGCTGTCCAGCCGGCCGGTGGCGGTCGCCCCGGTGGAGGGGACCGGGCCGGGTCTGCTCGGGGTGGCCGCGCGGTTGCCCGTGCCGGGGTGGTTGCCGACGCTGGATCTCGACACGGCCGCCCCGGCCGAGGTGCGCGCCGCGGCACCCCAGCCCGGCGACGTGGCCGTGACCGCCGGCTGGCGTCGGCTACGTGGCCCGGCCGACCTCGGCGCGCTCGACCCGGCGTTCGAGGGCTGGGACGCAACCCGCGCCCTGCTCTCCGGCCGGCCCGGCTGACCGCTGGCCCCGCCGCCCCGCGCGCCTTCGATCCACCGCACGCCGGGCCCACGCTCGGGGCCCGCACGCGGATCCGTGCGGGCCCCGAGCGCGTCGCTGGGTCAGGACTTGTCGTCGCCCTCGCCGGGGGTCGGCTCCTCCGGTGCGCCCGGTGCGGAGAAGTCGAAGGTGGCGAGCTCGTCGTCCAGGTCGCTGCCGGCCGCGGCGAACGCCTCCGGAGCGGCGAAGTCGTCGTCCGAGGGGAGCAGGTCGGGGTGACCCCAGATCGCGTCCCGGCCGGCGATGCCGCGCTGCTCGGTCAGTGCCGCCCAGAGCACCGTCGCCTCCCGCAGGCGGCGTGGCCGCAGTTCGAGGCCGACCAGGGCGGCGAACGTCTGCTCGGCCGGGCCGCCGGCGGCCCGGCGGCGGCGGAACGCCTCGCCGAGGCGTACGACGTTGGGCAGGCGGTCGCCGGCGGCGCTGTCCACCACATGGCACACCCAGCCCTCGACCAGGGCGAGGACGGTCTCCAGCCGGGCCAGTGAGGCCTTCTGCGCCGGGGTGTCCTCGGGGGTGAAGATGCCCTCCAGCGCGATCGCCTGCATCGACTCCGGGTCGGTCGGGTCGACCCGGCCCATCGCCTCCTCGATCGCTTCCCGGTTGACCCGGATGCCGGCGGCGTAGTTCTCCACCGCGGTCAGCACATGCCCGCGCAGCCACGGGACGTGTTGGAAGAGCCGCTGGTGGGCGGCCTCGCGCAGGGCCACGTAGAGGCGTACCTCGTCCTCCGGCAGCTCCAGGCCCTCGCCGTACGCCTTGATGTTGGCGGGGACGAGCGCGGCGGCGCCGGCGGGGCCCAGCGGCAGGCCGATGTCGCCCGCGGAGAGCACCTCGGCGGCGAGCGAGCCGAGCGCCTGGCCGAGCTGGCCGCCGAAGAGCGCGCCGCCGAGCGTGGCGACCATCGACTGCATCGGGCCGAGCTGGGCGCGGGCCTCCGGCGGCACCAGGTCGCCCATCGCGCCGACCATCCGGCTGGCCACCGGGTCGCAGAGCTTGCGCCACACGTCGAGCGTCTTGAAGATCCACTCGTTGCGGTTCCAGGCGACCGACGAGCGGATGCCGGACGGCCACGAGGTCGCGGGCTCCAGCCAGAGGTCGGCGATGCGCAGCGCCTCCTCGACCGCGTTGCGTTCGAACGGCGAGACCGCCGGGTCGCCGGCGGCGGCGAGCTGACTGGCGGCGACCTGCCGGGCCAGGTCCCAGTTGACCGGCCCGCTGCCCGGCGCGGACAGCAGGTGCTGCAACTGCGACATGAACTGCTGCATCTGCGCGGGATCGTTGGGGTCTGGTGGTTGACCACCCGGGAGCGCGAAGCCGAACGGAATATCAGGCACGACGTCTACGGTACGCGGGCCCCGCCGCAGGTCGTGCCCGTCGGCGTTGCGCTGAGGGCGAAGTCCTCCGGTCACCGCGCCGGGCGGCGCGGGACGGATCGGTACGCTCTGGCGCATGAGACGTCGCGGCGTGACCGTCCTGCTCGGTGCCCTGCTCACCGCCCTGCTCAGCGTCGGCGTGTTGAGCGTGCCGCTGCCGTACGTGGTGCTCGGCCCGGGCCCGACCGTCAACACGCTGGGCAGCGAGGACGGCAAGGAGATCATCCAGGTCACCGGTCGCGCGACGTCCACCTCCGCCGGGCAGCTCCGGCTCACCACGGTCGGCGTGCAGCCCACCGTCCGGCTCCGGTCGGCGCTGGCCGGCTGGTTCTCCTCGGACGAGGCGGTGGTGCCGCGGGAGTTGGTCTACCCGCCGGGGGAGTCGCAGGAGGAGGTCGAGAAGCGCAACGCGGAGGACTTCCAGAACTCGCAGACCAGCGCCGAGACGGCGGCCCTGCGCGAGCTGGGCTACCCGATCCGGGTACGGGTGAAGGCGGTCACCGCGGGCGGGCCGTCGGTGGACGTGCTCCGGCCGGACGACGTGGTCACCTCCGTCGACGGCACGCCGGTGACCAGCGCGGCGAAGCTCACCGAGCTGATCCGGGCCAAGCCGGCCGGCACCGCGCTGACGATCGGCTACACGCGGGGCGGTACGCCGGGCACCGCCACCGTGACGAGCCGCGAGCAGGACGGTCGACCGCGTATCGGCGTCGAGATCGACCAGCAGCAGCCGCACCCGTTCACTCTCAAGATCGACCTCGGGGACATCGGCGGGCCGAGCGCCGGCCTGATGTTCACCCTCGGCATCATCGACAAGTTGGAGCCGGCCGACCTGACCGGCGGGAAGATCATCGCCGGCACCGGGACCATCGACGACGAGGGGCAGGTCGGCCCGATCGGCGGCATCGCGCAGAAGCTGGTCGGCGCGAAGCAGGCCGGCGCGAAGGTCTTCCTGGTGCCCGCCGACAACTGCGCCGAGGCGGTCCGCAACCCGCAGCCGGATCTGCCGTTGCTGAGGGTGGCGACGCTGGACGACGCGTTGACGGCGCTGGAGGCGTTGCGCGCCGGAAGGCAGCCGACCCGCTGCTGAGCAGGACCGGTCACCGAGCGCCGAGGAGATCGTGACGCGACCTTGACCCGACGTGTACAGGAACACCCCGTACTCTGGGTGCCTGGTCGGAGCCGATCACATCGAGCGTGCGGAGCCAAACAGTGGTCATGCGTAGCACTCCCCTGCCGAGGATGAGCCGACGCGGGCGCGTCACCATCGGGGTACTGATCGGGGTGTTCGTGTTGTTCACCCTGCTCGGATGGGGCGTCAACGCCTGGACCGACTGGCTCTGGTTCGACGAGGTCCGCTACACGCAGGTCTTCACCGGCGTGCTCGCCACCCGGCTGCTGCTGTTCCTGGTGGTCGGTGTCGGCCTGGCGTTGATCGTCGCCGGCAACCTCTGGCTGGCCTACCGGCTGCGGCCCCGGCTGCGCCCGCACTCGGCCGAGCAGGCCACGCTTGAGCGCTACCGGGCCCTGCTGAGCCCTCGGCTCGGCAGTTGGATCGCGCTGGCCTCCGCCGTGGTCGGGCTCTTCGCCGGGCTCTCCGCGCAGAGCCGGTGGAGCCAGTGGCTGCTGTTCCGCAACGGCGGCGACTTCGGCGTCAAGGACCCCGAGTTCGGCGTCGACGTCGGCTTCTACGTCTTCCAGCTCCCGTTCTGGCGCTACCTGCTCGGCATCGGCTTCACCGCGGTGGTGCTGGCCCTGCTCGGCGCGCTGGCCGTGCACTACGTCTTCGGCGGCGTCCGGTTGCAGGGCGTCGGCGACCGGATGACCAACGCCGCCCGCGCCCACCTCAGCTCGCTGGTCGCCGTCTTCGTCCTGCTCAAGGCCGTCGCCTACGTGCTCGACCGGCGGGCCATGCTGCTGGAGTACAACGAGGGCGCCAAGCTCTACGGCGCCGGCTACGCCGACGTGAACGCGCTGCTGCCGGCGAAGGAGATCCTCGCCTGGATCTCCGTCCTGGTGGCCGTGGCGATCATCGTGTTCTCCAACGCGGTGATGCGGAACCTGGTGTGGCCCGGCATCTCGCTCGCCCTGCTCGGCGTCTCCGCGGTGGCGATCGGCGGCATCTACCCGTGGGCCGTGCAGACGTTCGAGGTGAAGCCGAGCGCCCGGGACAAGGAGGCGCCGTACATCGAACGCAGCATCAAGGCGACCAGGTCCGCGTTCGGTCTCACCACCACCAAGACCACGCCGTACGCGGCGAGCAACCTCGTGCCACCGGCGAGCCTGGCCACCGACACCTCGGTGGTGTCCAACGCCCGGCTGCTCGACCCGCAACTGGTCTCCGAGACCTACACCCAGCTCCAGCAGGTGCGTGGCTTCTACGACTTCGGCTCGAAGCTGGACATCGACCGGTACTCGGTGAAGGACAAGACCTCCGACTACGTGGTCGGCGTCCGCGAGATCAACTACGGCGAGCTGACCGACCAGCAGAGCAACTGGATCAACCGCCACACCGTCTACACCCACGGGTACGGCCTGGTCGCCGCCCCGGCGAACCAGGTGGTCTGCGGCGGCCAGCCGTACTTCGTCTCCGGCTTCCTCGGCGAGAAGGCGCAGGAGGCGTGCTCCTCGCCGACCGAGGAGATCCCGGCCCAGCAGCCGCGGATCTACTACGGCGAGCGGATGGAGCCGAACGACTACGCGATCGTCGGGCAGACCGGGGACCGTAACGTCGAGTTCGACCGCCCGACCTCGACCGGCGGTGAGCAGTACTACACCTACACCGGCGAGGGCGGCGTCGAGGTCGGCTCGTTCGCCCGGCGGCTGCTCTACGCGATCAAGGAGCAGGAGTCGAACTTCCTGCTCTCCGAGGCGGTCAACGAGAACTCGAAGCTGCTCTACGTGCGTAACCCGCGCGACCGGGTGGAGAAGGTCGCGCCGTTCCTCACCCTCGACGGGGACCCGTACCCGGCGGTGGTCAACGGCCGGGTCCTGTGGATCATCGACGGCTACACCACGGCGGCGACCTACCCGTACGCCGAGCGGGTCAACCTCCAGTCGGAGACCGCCGACGAGCTGACCGGCCGGGGCACGTTCCAGCTCGCCCGGGAGAACGTCAACTACATCCGAAACTCGGTCAAGGCGACCGTCGACGCGTACGACGGGACGGTCAAGCTCTACTCGTACGACGACACCGATCCGGTGCTGAAGGCGTGGAACAAGGCATTCGGCGGCGACCTCGTGCTGCCCAAGGGGGACATCCCGGCGGAGCTGGCCGAGCACTTCCGCTACCCGGCCGATCTGTTCAAAGTGCAGCGCAACCTGCTGACCAAGTTCCACGTCACCGACCCCGGCGACTTCTACTCCGGTCAGGACTTCTGGCAGGTGCCGAACGTGCCGGACGCGCCGGACAGCGGGCAGAAGCAGCCGCCCTACTACCTGTTCACCCAGTTCCCGGGGCAGGACGGGCCACGCTTCCAGTTGACCTCCGCGGTCACCCCGAACGGGCGGCAGAACCTCGCCGCGTTGGTCTCCGGCTCGTACGTCGATGGGCAGCCGCGCCTGGAGGTGCTGGAGCTGCCGGACCAGACCCGGATCTCCGGGCCGACCCAGGTGCACCAGCAGATGACCAACAACGGCGACATCCGGCAGCAGCTCAACCTGCTCTCCTCGAACCAGGCCCAGGTGCAGTACGGCAACCTGCTCTCGTTGCCGTTCGCCGACGGGATGCTCTACGTCGAGCCGGTCTACGTGAAGAGCAGCAGCCAGGACGCGTACCCGCTGTTGCAGAAGGTGCTGCTCTCCTACGGCGACGGCGGTTCGTACGTGGTGCTCGCCAACAACCTCAACGACGGCATCAAGCAACTCGTCGAGCAGGGCAAGCGGGCGGGTTCGGGCACTCCGCCGCCCGCGACCGACGACGGCGACACTCCGCCGCCGACCGGCGGGAACAACACCCCGCCGCCGCTCACCGGCGAACTGGCCGACGCGGCCGGCAAGGTGCAGAGCGCCATCGCGGAGGTCAAGGCGGCGCAGACGTCCGGCGACTTCGAGCGATACGGGCGGGCGCTCAAGGCGCTCGACGACGCGATGGCCGCCTTCCAGCGGGCCCAGGCGGCGGCGAACGGATCGGCCACTCCTGCCGGTACGACCTCACCGTCCGCGCCGGCCTCGCCGGCACCGTCACCGAGCAACTGACACCCGTTTTGCGCCCCGTGGGGCGTGTGCGCTACGGTTAACG
>NZ_NAPR01000006.1:131667-154707 GCF_002140155.1 Micromonospora sp. NBS 11-29 | reverse complement strand
TCGCTGGGCTCATAACCCAGAGGTCGCAGGTTCAAATCCTGTCCCCGCTACTCGTAACGAAGGGCCCCGGGATTCTCCCCGGGGCCCTTCACCGTTCCCGCGCCGTTCGCCGCGACGGCGCAATCGGGGGACCCGGCTGATCTCCCCGATCGGGATGCGATAAGCTGTACANTCGCTGGGCTCATAACCCAGAGGTCGCAGGTTCAAATCCTGTCCCCGCTACTCGTGACGAAGGGCCCCGGAGTTCTCTCCGGGGCCCTTCGCCCTGTCCGGTGACCTTCCGTCCCGTCCGGCGTGCCGCGGTTGCGTGTCTCGGCGAGGATGAGGGCATGTCTGGATTGAACAAGTGGTGGGGCCGCCTCAGCGCGGTCTTCGGTACGGTCGTGCTCTCGGTGTTCGTGCCGGTCGCGGCGTGGGCGTCGAGCGGAACCGGCGAGGTCGTGGTGGAGGCCGCACGACGGCGGAGCCGAGGTGGGTTCGGCGTCCTCGGCCTGCTGTGCTGCCTCGTGGTGGTCGGCGGGATCGTGCTGCTGGTGGTGCTGCTCACACGCAATCGGCGTAACCGACCGCCCCGCTGACAAGCCTCGCCCGGTGTCACGCGGGGCCCCGCCTCCACGAATGCGTCGAGCGGGGGCCCCGCCTCACCCCTCAGCCAGGGCGGCGTTCGCCCGGGCCATGAACCGTGAGGTCGCGGTGCGGGCACCGGCCCGCTTGCCGCGGATGCTCTCGGCCGCGTCGATGAGCAGGGTCCGCACCGCGCCGTGGCCCTTCGGCGGTGGCGCGGGCGCCGGGCCGGCCAGCCCGTCCAACTCCGCGCCCAGGGCGGCCACCCGCTGCTCGACCCGGTCGGTGAGATCACGGACGACGTACGGGCGGACCTGCATGCTGGGGTTCAGCCCGCGTTCGACGCCGAGGATCCGGCCGGCGGCCACATTGGTGGCCAGGAAGTTGAGCACGTCCACCACGACGCCCGGGTGACGGGTGCCGCGGAAGCCGGCCCAGTACATCGATGCGCGTGGCCACTGGGCGGCCGGCGGGCCGGGGAAGGCGACGGCGGCCAGCTCGTCTTCGGTCAGGCGTTGCAGTTCCGGTAGCTGGTGCGACCAGGCGAAGGACGCCGCGGTGTGCCCGGTGACCACGAGCTGACGGTTCAGCGCACCGGTGTCCGCCTGCTCCACCAGGGCGGCGCTCGGGGTGGCCCGGTCGAAGCGGGCGACCTCCCAGAACTCGAACCAGTCGAGCAGTTCGGCCGAGGTGAAGCCGAGCTGTCGCCCCTGGTACAGCTCGCTGCCCTGGCCGCGCAGCCAGAGCCAGAGCGCCCGGTAGTCGCCGGAGGGGTCCATGGTGCCGGCGACCCGGTTGTCGGAGGCCCGGGTGACGCGGGCGGCCCAGCGGGCGTACTCCTTCCAGGACATGCCGGTGCGTGGTTCGGGCTCGCCGATCCGACGCAGCAGGTGCCGGTTGAAGACCAGCGCCGCGCTGGTCTGCGCGGCGGGCACCGCCATGGTCCGCTCGTCCACCCGGCCGTAGCGGGCGAGCTGCTCCGGAAACTCGCCGAGGTCGAGGCGGCCGTCGGTGGCGTACCGGGTGAGGTCGAGCAGGATGTCGCGGCGGTCGTACTCGGTGAGCAGCGTGTCGTCTATCTGGAAGAGGTCCGGCACGTTGCCGCCGGTGCCCTGGATGGCCAACCGGTCGTAGTAGCCGGCGAGCCCCTGCCAGGTGATCCGGAAGCCGACCCCGGGGTTCTGCTCGGTGTAGAGGCGCAGCGCCTGCTCGGTGGCCTGGGCCCGGCGGGTGCCGCCCCACCAGAACACCGACAGCTCGATCGGCCCGTCGTCGGCCGTGGTCTCCTCCTCGGGGCCGCATCCGGCCAGCCCGCCGGCGAGCAGCGGCAGGCCGGTGAGCGCGCCGAGGAACCGTCGCCGGTCGAGGCCGGGACGGGATGGGGGCCGCTGAGCGGGCACGGTCTCTCCGAAGGTGGGGTGGACGGATCATTTCACCGGCCCTGGGCGGGATGTCAACGGCGGTGGGCGCGCCGGGCGCCTCGTCCCGGCCATGGTGTACTAGCGCCGTGGAACTTCTTCACTCGGGCAAGGTCCGGGACGTCTACGCCGACGGCGCGGATCTGATCCTGGTCGCCTCCGACCGCGTCTCCATCTACGACGTGGTGCTGCCGACCCCGATCCCGGACAAGGGCCGCCTGCTCACCGCGCTCTCGCTGTGGTGGTTCGAGCAGCTGTCCGAACTGGTCCCGAACCATGTGGTGTCCGCCACCGACGTGCCGGCGGAGTTCGCTGGTCGGGCGATCCGGTGCCGGCGGCTGGAGATGGTGCCGGTCGAGTGTGTGGCGCGGGGCTACCTGACCGGCAGCGGCCTCGCCGAGTACGAGCGCACCGGTTCGGTCTGCGGTGTGGCGCTGCCCCGGGGCCTGGTCGAGGCGTCGATCCTGCCCGAGCCGATCTTCACCCCGACGACCAAGGCCCCGAAGGGCGAGCACGACGAGGCGATCACCTACGACCAGGTGGTCGACAAGGTGGGGCCGGAGACCGCGGCGCGGCTGCGGCAGATCACCATCGACGTCTACCGGCGTGGCGCGGAGATCGCGGCGGACCGGGGCATCCTGATCGCGGACACCAAGCTGGAGCTGGGCTGGACGCCGGACGGCACGCTGGTGCTCGCGGACGAGCTGCTCACCTCCGACTCGTCCCGGTTCTGGCCGGCCGAGTCCTATCAGCCGGGCCGGAGCCAGTTCTCCTTCGACAAGCAGTACGTGCGGGACTGGGCCGTCCAGAGCGGCTGGGACAAGCGGCCGCCGGTGCCGGAGGTGCCGGCCGAGGTGGTCGAGGCGACCCGGGCCCGCTACGTCGAGGTGTACGAGAAGCTGACCGGCAACCGCTGGGACTGACCGCGATACCGCCACCTGGCCGTACCTGCTGGCTGGACTCGGCATCTTCGGTCAGAAGGGCTAGCCTGCTCGGCATGGCGACGCGGCTGGTGCAGATCAACATGAAGGCCCGGGACGATGCCGCGCTGGGTGGCTTCTGGGCGAAGGCGCTCGGCTGGGGCATCTCCAGCGAGGGGCCGGGCGTGACCAACCTCGAACCCGAGGGCTTCGTCTACCCCGACCCGGTCGCCGTCTGCATCGACCTCGTCGTCTCCGCAGAGCCCAAAGTGGGTAAGAACCGGGTCCACGTCGACCTCGCCGCCACTTCGGCGGCCCATCAGGCGGAGCTGGTGGCGCGGTTGACGGAGTTCGGCGCGACCCCCGTCGACGTGGGTCAGGGCGACGTCCCGTGGCGGGTCATGGCCGACCCGGAGGGCAACGAGTTCTGCGTGCTGGATTCGTTCTACCAGGAGACCGGGCCGATCGCCGCGGTGGTGGTCGACTGCGCCGATCCGCACGCCATGGCCCGCTTCTGGGGCGAGGCGACGGACTGGACCGTGCACCGGGTCAGCGACCAGGACGCGTTGCTGCGCTCCGCGCGGGGCGTCGGCCCCTATCTGCTGTTCGTCCGCACCCCCGACCCGAAGACCGGGTGGAACCGCGTCCACCTCGACGTCCGCCCCTATCCCGGTGACGACCTGGCGGCCGAGGCGGCCCGGCTGGAGAGGCTGGGCGCCACCGCCGTCGACCTGGGCCGCCCGGACATCCCGTGGAGGGTCATGACCGACCCGGAGGGCAACGAGTTCTGCCTGCTCACCGCGGCCTGACCAGCGTGTCGCGTCGGCTCACGGGAACGGCGGCATCTGGCCGTATCCGATCGCGCCGGCCGGTATGCCGAGGGTGAACGCGATCATGTTGCTGGCACCGAAGTTGCGGGCGGTGGGGACGATGGTGGCGGTGACCTCGCCGGTCCAGGCCCCGCTGGTGGCCCGCAGCCGCCAGGTGCCGGGGATCAGTTGGCTGGTCGAGTCGTACAAGTAGGTCTGCCAGCTGCCGTCCGGCTTCACTTTCACCTTCAGCGTCGCGTCGCGGGTGAACGGCGGATCGGTGACCGTCACCCCGTCGACCACCACCTGGGTGACCAGCTTGCCGACTATGGAGACGGGCACGGTGAGCAGGGCGTTGGCGAGGTTGCCGCCGGGGGACCGGAACCCGAAGGTGAGCTTGCCGAAGGGGTGGCTGTATTCGTGGGCGCATGTGAAGCACCCGTTGTAGCCGCTTCGGATGGCGGCTGCCTCGCGGATGAAGAGTTCCCGCTGCTTCACCTTGTCGCCGTACGGGCAACCGGCCCGGTGGAACTCGCGGCTCTTCCGGTTCCCGACGAGATACGTCGGCTGGACGATCGGTGCGGCCACCGGCTTCGCCGTGACCGAGGCGCCGACGACCATTCCCTGCTCGCTGATGGCGGCATACCCCTTGTTGTGGATGTCGACCGAGGTCTCCACTGTCGGGATCCGGCTGGCGAAGACGCCCAGGCCGCCGGACGCCCCGTCACCCAGGGCGCCGATCATCGCCGGGAAGGAGTCGCCGATCGCCCGCGTGATCGCCCCGCCGCTGATGACGTCGACCACGTCGGCGTACCAGGGTAGGTCCACGTCCAGGTCCTGGATGAGGACCTGATAGGTGATCCCGTCCGGTCGGGCGTACAGCAGCGCCTTGGCGGTGAACTCCACGTCGTCGATCTCACCGCTGATGTCCAGGTAGTGGTCGCGCAGCCGGATCCGCAGTGCCTGGACGGTTCGCTCCTCCCCGTCGAACTCCATGGTGGTCGGCAGGTCGCCCAACCCCGCCGCTGCCAGCCCGTCGGCCAGGATCTGGTCGACCAGCTCGACCGGCGCCGCCACGGCGAGATCCTGGCTAGGAGACAGGAGGGACGTCATCGTCGCCGGCGGTGGCGCTGGAGTGGCTTCCACGGTGACGAAGGCGCTGAGAAAGCCGCTGTCGCCCGGCCCGGGATAGATTCGGAACCCCAGCCGCTGTGGACTCGGGGTCGCCGGCGGGGTGAAGAAGATCGACCGGCCGCTGCCCAGAATGCTCGTCGCGATCAGTGGTTTGACGATCTCCTCAAATTCCGGATAGGACGCCGGGGTGAAGGTGAGCTGGCCGAGACCAGTGTTGTTCAGCACGATACCGAGTGCCGTGACGAAGGTGCCGTGGCCGGCGGGCATGGTCAACGGGATGGCGGAGACGACCACCGAAGCCTCGCCGGGCCATTCCTGATCGTGATTGGTCAGTCGGACGATGTAGCCGAAGGTGAGCCGAATGGCGTTCTGCACCCCCGTCACGCTGACGAATCTGAGCCGGGGCAGGCCGTAGAACACCTCGACGGTGTGGGTGGCGCTGCCTTGCGAGAACGGCGCGGACACATGCGAGGGCAGCACTCCGGCCTGGTAATAGCTCTGGAAGACCCGCTCCACGGCGCTCTGCGAGAAATGCGCGACGACGTCGTATCCGTTTATGAGATCGTTTTCCATCACTGCACTCCCGGTCCGCTGCCCGTGCACAGTCAACCGTTGGGCACGGCAGCGCCGCGCACAAGCGCATAGGCGACACAAAAACGATTCGATCAATGAAGCCGGCGTAGAGTCGGTGCGACTCCGGCCGACGAAGAATGACGATCACAAAGCGGCGGTGGAAGGACCGATCATGGGATGCTGCTGTTACCCCTCGGGGGACGGGACGACCGGGCAGACGATCTGTTTCACGGTCTCCAGCTCGTCGGAATGCAACTTCACCGGGCTGTACTCGGAAGGGCCGTGCGGTGGGTGCAACCCCGTCGGCGGGTTCGGCTCACGCCTCGCTGAGGCCACCCGTGACGACCCGCTGCTCGGGCAGGCCGTCCAGCCGTCCTACGTGGTGCTGTTCGACTTCCGGGACGTGATCCTCCGCCGGTCGGCCCTGGGTCGTGCGGCGCTCACCCTGTTCGCCGAACACGAAGGCCGGATGTTCGACCTGCTGCGGCAGGACCGGTCGCTGGAGACGCGGTGGTTGACGCTGCTCGCCAAGGGCGCCGTCTTCGCGCAGGACATCCTGCGGGCGTACTCGCTGCGCGGGCAGGTCTCGGCCGGCACCCTGCGGCTGGACCGGCCGGCCTTCGAGGAGATCCGCGACTTCCTGCGGGAGATCGACGCCCGATCCCCGGAGGGCGGGTTCGGCGATCTCCTCGACCGCGCCGACGCCATCTTCACGTCGCTGGCGGACCGGACCGCGGCGGAGATCCTCGCGTTGCTGGAGGTGGAGGAGGGCGAAGTCGCCCGCTAGTCCTCCCAGTTCAGGGTGCGTTGGACGGCCTTGTGCCACTGGCGTAGCTCGTGGTCGCGGTGGGGTGGGTCCATCGCGGGCTGCCACTGGGCGTCGGAGCGCCACTTGTCGCGCAAGGTCGCCAGGTCGGGCCAGAAGCCGACGGCCAGGCCGGCCGCGTACGCGGCGCCGAGGCAGGTCGTCTCCGTGATCCGGGAGCGGACCACCGGCACGTCGAGCACGTCGGCGAGGAACTGCATGAGCAGCGCGTTGCCGGTCATCCCGCCGTCCACCCGCAGCCGGCGCAGCGCGACGTCGGAGTCGGCGTTCATCGCGTCGACCACCTCGCGGGTCTGGAAGGCGGACGCCTCCAGCACCGCCCGGGCCAGGTGGCCCTTGGTGATGTAGCCGGTCAGGCCGGCGATCACACCCCGGGCGTCGCTGCGCCAGTGCGGGGCGAACAGGCCGGAGAAGGCCGGCACCACGTAGCAGCCGCCGTTGTCGTCGACCGTGCGGGCCAGCTCCTCGACCTGACCGGCGGTGGAGATCAGGCCGAGGTTGTCGCGCAGCCACTGCACCAGCGCGCCGGTGACCGCGATGGCGCCCTCCAGCGCGTACGCGGCGGGCTGGCCCTCGATCCGGTAGGCCACGGTGGTGAGCAGGCCGTGCCGGGACGGCACCGGGCTGGCGCCGGTGTTGAGCAGCAGGAAGCTGCCGGTGCCGTAGGTGCACTTGGCCTCGCCGGGCTGGAAGCAGGTCTGGCCGAAGAGCGCGGCCTGCTGGTCGCCGAGCGCGCTGGCCACCGGCACCCCGGCGAGGACGCCGTCGGCGGTGCCGTAGACCTCGGCCGAGCTGCGGATCTCGGGCAGCATCGCAGCCGGGATGCGGAGCGCGTCGAGCAGTTCCGGGGCCCAGTCGAGGGTTTCCAGGTCCATCAGCAGGGTGCGGCTGGCGTTGGTCACGTCGGTGACGTGCCGGCCGGTCAGCTTCCAGATGAGCCAGCTGTCCATGGTGCCGAACAGCACCTCGCCCCGCTCGGCGCGCTCGCGCAGCCCGTCGACGTGGTCGAGCAGCCAGCGCAGCTTCGGCCCGGCGAAGTAGGTGGCCGGCATCAGACCGGTGCGGGCGCGCAGCCGGTCGACGTCGTACGTCTCGGTCAGCTCGCGTAGCAGCGGCCCGGTGCGGGTGTCCTGCCAGACGATCGCGTTGGCCACCGGGCGGCCGGTGACGCGGTCCCAGACGAGGGTGGTCTCCCGCTGGTTGGTGATGCCGACGGCGGCCAGCCGTTCGGGGCCGATGTCGGCGCTCGCCAGCGCCTCCCGGACCACCTGCTCCACGTTGGCCCAGATCTCCTCCGCGTCGTGCTCGACCCAGCCCGGTCGCGGGAAGATCTGCCGGTGTTCGCGCTGGGCCACGGCGACGATCTCGCCGGCGGCGTCGAAGACGATGCACCGTGAGGAGGTGGTGCCCTGGTCGATGGCGGCGACGAACTCTCCGGTCACGCAGGCACCGTACCCGCCGGGGGCGTCCCCCGCCTCCCGCCGACCGGGCCGGTCAGCCGTCCAGCGGGCGGGCGGTGGGCTGCCGTACGGTCAGCGCCGCGGTGATCCGGACGACGGTGCCGGCGTCGCCGGTTTCGACCTCCATGCTGTCGCTCAGCTCCCGGGCCAGCCAGAGGCCCCAGCCGCCGGCGGTGTCCGGGGCCGGCCGGTCGCGGTCGCGTAGGCGGCCCTCGCTGATCCCGTGCCCGTGGTCGGCGACCTCGCAGACGAGGGCGTCGCCGCGGCGCCAGAGCCGCAGCCGGCCCCGCCCGCCGCCGTGCCGGACCGCATTGGTGATCAACTCGTTGACCGCCAGCACGAAGTCGTCGAGCCGCTGGCCGGCGAGCCCCGTCGCGGTCGCGCAGGAGGTGACCGAGTGCCGAAGCTCGGTCACCTGGGCCTGGTCGAAGGCCGCTGCGATGAGGAGGGAAGGTTCGATGGGCACAACCGTACGCGGTGCGGGAACCTCTGCGTCTGCCATGACCCCCTCCCGGTGGCGGTTCCTGATGAATTTCGCGGCATTTCCACCGTACGTCAGGGTTTCTCGGGGCGCACCAGGCGGTCCGCCCGTGACCGGCTGTGGCAGGGTGACGCCCATGCCGTCGTCCCCTCGCCTGGAAGGCCCGTTCTGGCGGTCCATCGCGGTGTTCCGGTTCGCCTCGCTGGTGTACGTCGGGGTGCTCGTGCTGCGCGACGGCGGCCAGTACGCGCACCCGGTCGCGGCCGGCGGTGTCCTGCTGGGGATGCTGGCCTGGAGCGGCGTGACGGCGGCCGGCTACCGGCGCCCGGCCGGGCGGCGCTGGCCGCTGCTCCTGGCCGACCTCGGCGTGGTGCTGGGGATCATCCTGGCCACGCCGTGGGTGGTCGGCCGCCCGGCGCTCGTCGCCGGTGTGCCGGTCCTGACCTCCGCCTGGCTGGCCGGGCCGGTGCTGGCGTGGGCGGTCTCCGGCGGACGGCGGTGGGGGACGGTGGCCGCGCTGGTGATCGGCGGCGCCGACCTGGCCACCCGGGACCCGATCAACCCGTCCGCGTTCACCGGGGCGATTCTCCTGCTGCTGGCCGGCGTGGTGGTCGGGCACGTCGCCCGGCTGGCGGTCGAGGCGGAGACCCGGTTGCAGCGGGCGGTGGAGCTGGAGGCGGCCACCCGCGAGCGGGAACGGCTGGCCCGCGACATCCACGACTCGGTGCTTCAGGTGCTGGCGCTGGTCCGGCGGCGCGGCGCGGACCTGGACGGCGAGGCGGCCGAGCTGGCCCGCCTGGCGGGCGAGCAGGAAGCCGCGTTGCGGGCGCTGATCGGCCGCACGGGCGCCGCGTTGGACCAGACCGGGGACGACCGCGACCTGCGCGACCTGCTCGACCGGTACGCCTCGGCGGACGTGCAGGTGGCCGCGCCGGCCACCCCGGTGCCGCTGCCCCCGCAGGCGGCCGGCGAGTTGGCCGCGGCGGTCGGCGCGGCGCTGGACAACGTGGCCCGGCACGCCGGAGGTCGGGCCTGGGTGTTGATCGAGGACGAGGAGGAGACGGTGACCGTCTCGGTACGCGACGAGGGGCCGGGCATCCCGGACGGCCGGCTGGCGGAGGCCGCGGCGCAGGGCCGGCTCGGGGTGGCCCAGTCCATCCGGGGCCGGGTGACGGATCTGGGCGGTGAGGTGCGGATCGTCTCCGCCCCGGGCGCCGGCACCGAGATCGAGCTGACCGTGCCGAGGAGCCGTCGGTGAGCCTGCGGGTGATGGTGGTCGACGACCACCCGATGTGGCGGGAGGGCGTGGCCCGCGACCTCACCGAGGCCGGCCACCTGGTGGTGGCGACCAGCGGCGAGGGACGGCAGGCGGTCCGGGTGGCCGCGGCGGCCCGCCCCGACCTGGTCGTGCTCGACCTGCAACTGCCGGACATCTCCGGTGTCGAGGTGGTCCAGGGGCTGCGTGCCGCGCTGCCCGACGTGCGGGTACTCATGCTCTCGGCCAGCGGTGAGCCGCAGAGCGTGCTGGACGCGGTCAAGGCCGGCGCGACCGGCTACCTGGTCAAGTCCGCCGGTCCGGCCGAGTTCCTCGACGCGGTGCGCCGCGCCGCGGCCGGCGAGCCGGTGTTCACGCCGAACCTGGCCGGGCTGGTGCTGGGGGAGTACCGGCGGTTGGCCGCCGCGCCGCCCACCCCGCACGACGCGGCACCCCGGCTCACCGAGCGGGAGACCGAGGTGCTGCGTCTGGTCGCGAAGGGGCTGTCCTACAAGCAGATCGCCGAGCGGCTCGGGCTCTCCCACCGCACGGTGCAGAACCACGTCCAGAACACCCTCGGCAAGCTTCAGTTGCACAACCGGGTCGAGCTGACCCGGTACGCCATCGAGCGGGGCCTGGACGAATGACTCAGTGCGCCGGCGGCGGCTGGGTCTCGTGCACCGCCAGCTCCTCGGCGGACGCCCCGCCCCCGGCCGCGCCGGCGTCGTAGGCGACGTTGTCGGTCTCGGAGTCGGTGTGCGCGCCCTCGTCCGGCTCGACCAGGCGGCCCACCTCGTGGTCGGCGACGGTGCCGAGCTGGCCGTGGTCGTAGACCGAGACCGGTGAGTCCGGGTCGGAGACCGGGCCCGGGTCGATCACGTCCGCGTCGAGCTGGGCCTGCGCGGCGGCCTCCTCGCTGTCCGCCTCGGCCGCGATGGCCGGGTCGACCGGGGCGGCGAGCGGGTCGTCGGCGGGACGCTCGTACTGCTCGCGGTCGAGCTTGTAGTCCAGCGACTCGCCGTCGAGCTGCTCCTCGGCCGTGGTGCCGTACCGGTCCACGGCGACCGGCGTCCGGTCGCCGGGGATCTGCGCCGGCTCCGGCCCGTCCGCCTCGCGCCCGGTGAGCACGTCGTCGTTGGCGGTCGAGTCGTCGTCGGCGGTGTCGGGCAGGCCCTCCGCCTCGGGGTCGGACACGGGGGTGGGGTACTCGTCGTCGCGCATGACCGGGAACTACCCACTGCGCTCACCGCACTAACCGCGACCGGCGGGGTGGATCGGGAGCAACGGTGCGAAACGACACCTCAGTTGCGGAACACAGCCTCGTCCTCGGCGTACAACACGCACCACACCACCTTGCCGTCGGGCAGCGGCGTGCTGCCCCACCGCCGGGACACCGTCTCGATCAGCAGCAGACCCCGGCCGCCGACCGCGTCGAGCGCGGCCGGACCGGTGTACGCGGGACGCCCGGTGGAGTGGTCGCGGACGGCGAGGTGCAGGGCGCTGCCCCGGGGCGCCAGCCGGAGCGTCATCGGCGTCCCGGCGTGCACCACCACGTTGGTGACCATCTCGGTGATCGCGATGCAGGCCGGCTCGGCCAGCTCCGGCCGGCCCCACCGGACGCAGCCGTCGGCGACCAGCGCCCGGGCCCGGCGGGCGGCCTCCGACACCGGGGGCAGGTCGGCGTCGAGCACCTCGGGCGGGGTGGTCGGCGGGTGGGCGGCCGGTGCGTCGGGCCGGTCGAGCAGCAGCTCGCCGGCCGGCCAGTCGGCCACCGCGCGTCGTACCTCGTCGAGGCCGTTCCGGGCCTCCGGGTCGGCGAACCGCACCCCGGACAGGTCGACCCGCAGCGGACCCGGTCGTTGCCAGAGCCGGGCGAGCAGCGCGTCCCGTACGGCGCCGAGGCCGGCCCGGTCGAGCACCCCGGTCAACCTGACCGTGGTGGCCGACCCGTCGGTGTCCACCAGGCAACTCTCGTCCGTCGGCATGATCGTCTGATGGTGCACCTCGGCTCCCGTGTGCGCATCGGTCCGGTCGACGGGATTCATCAGCGACCGGACCGGGACCGTCGGTTGATCGCCGCGACGGTGCCGACCGCGGTGCCGGCCGCGGCCAGCCCGAACGCGGCCGTCAACCGCAGCAACTGGCCGCGCCGGCCGGACCAGCCGTCGGTCCGCTCCGCGGCCGCGTCCGGGGTGAAGACGTTGCCGGTGGCGTCGAGGCGTGCGCCGGGGCCGAACTGGGTGCGCGCGGTGTACCAGCCGAGCACGCGCTCGGCCAGCGCCGGGGCGAGCCGCCACTGGAGGCCCAGCAGCCGGGCCGCGCCCCCCGCGTACGCCTCGCGTCGGGGCCGGCGCAGCAGCCGCACGATCGTCTCGGCCACCAGCTCCGGCGGGTAGACCGGAGGCGGCGGGGTCAGCTCCCGGCCGGTGTGGTTGGCGGCGTGCCGGAAGAACGGCGTGTCGATGGTGGCCGGCAGCACGGTGCAGAACGAGATGTCGGCCCGGCCGGTGACCCGCATCTCCTGCCGCACGGTGTCGGCCAGCCCGCGGATGGCGTGCTTGGTCGCGTTGTACGCCGACTGGTACGGCATGGCCACCTCGGCCAGCACCGACGCGTTGTTGACCAGCACGCCGCCGCCGGCCGCCGCCAGCCACGGCAGCGCGGCCCGGATCCCGTGCACGGTGCCGAGCAGGTTCACCTCGACCACCCGGCGGAACTCGGCCACCGGAATCTCGTCGAACAACCCCACGGTGCCCACCGCCGCGTTGTTGACCCACGCGTCGATCCGGCCGAACTCGGCCGCCGCCAGGGCCGCCAGCGACTCCACCGCCTCCGGGTCGGTCACGTCCGTCGGCACCACGAGGGCCTGCCCGCCCAGTTCCCGGCAGTGCTCGGCGACCCGGCGCAGCGCCGCCTCGGTCCGGGCCGCCAGCACCACCGACGTGCCGCGTCGAGCCAACGCGTACGCGGTGGCCGCACCGATGCCGCTGGAGGCGCCGGTGATGACGACGGTGGCGTCGGCGAGGCTGCGGGTCATCGGCATTCCTCGCCGGTACCCCACGGCCGGCCGGTCATGCCGATGGACACGCGCTGATCCGCTTCGGTCGGATCGGGTGTCCCGTCCACGCGACGCTCGCCACGGTGCCGATCTGCGAGGTTTGGGCGCGCGGACCCCGGGTTAATGGGACGCTCTGACCGGGAGACCCAGCTCGCAAGAACGCATGGAGGTGCACCATGCGCGTCGGCCTTGTATGCGCGCACGCCGGCTCGTCCACCGAGGGTCCCACCGTCGGGACTCAGGAGCACATTGCGCGCGTGGCGGCGGAACTCGCCGCCCGGGGCCACGAGGTCCGCGTGTACGAGCGCCGCGACGCGGCCGCCCAACCGGCCCTGACCGAGGTCGACGGCTACCGCCTGGAGCGGGTGCCGGTCGGCCCGCCCGATCCGCTCCCCACCGCCGA
Organism: Micromonospora sp. NBS 11-29; assembly: GCF_002140155.1. Classification (GTDB taxonomy): domain Bacteria; phylum Actinomycetota; class Actinomycetes; order Mycobacteriales; family Micromonosporaceae; genus Micromonospora. Next base: position 141,806 of record NZ_NAPR01000006.1, on the reverse strand, counting down.
GTTGGTGCCGTACGTGGCCGAGTTCGGCCGCTGGCTGGCCGGCGAGTGGGCCGGCGACTGGGCGCCCGAGGTGGTGCACGGGCACTACTGGGTGGGCGGGCTGGCCGCCGCCCACGCGGTCCGCGAGACCGACATCCCGGTGGTGCAGACCTTCCACTCGCTCGGCGTCGAGCAGCTCCGTCACCTGGGCCGGCGGTACGCCGGGCCGGGCCAGCGCATCCCGCTGGAGCGGGCGCTCACCCGGGCCGTGGACGTCGCGGTCGCCCAGTGCAACGACGAAGTCGACGAGCTGACCCGGATGGGCCTGCAACGGACCTCGGTGGCGATGGTGCCGACCGGGGTGGACACCGGTTACTTCCACCCGGACGGCGAGGCCGCCCCCCGCGACCAGCGGCCCCGGATCCTCTCCGTGGGCGGGCTCACCGCCGGGCACGGGCAGGAGGACCTGATCCGGGCGCTGCGGCTGGTCGGCGACGCGGAGCTGGTGATCGCCGGCGGCCCGCCGGCCGAGCGGCTGGCCGGGCACGCGGAGGCACGCCGGCTGCGCGAGCTGGCCGAGCGCGCCGGCGTGGCCGAGCAGGTGAAACTGGTCGGCGCGGTGCCGCACGACCAGATGGCCACCTGGTACCGCTCCGCCGACGTGGTGGCCTGCACCCCGCACTACTCGTCCGCCGGCCGGGTGTCCCTGGAGGCGATGGCGTGCGGCGTGCCGGTGGTCGGCTACGCGATGGGCGGCATCGCCGACGCGGTCGTCGACGAGGTGACCGGCAAGCTGGTGCCACCGGGCGACGTACGCGCCCTCGGGGTGACCCTGCGCCGGCTGCTCACCGACAACGCCGGGCGGTTCGCGTACGGGCACGCGGCGGTGGACCGGGTGCGGTGCAGCTACACCTGGGAGCGGACCGCCGCGGCGCTGGAGCGCCTCTACGAACGGGTGATCGGGCGTCGGCGGCCGGCCAGCCCGGCCGAGCCGACCCCACCGGTCGAGGTGGTCGTCTCCGAGCGCGGACCGGTCGAGGCGGCCTGAGCCGGCACCACCCCGGCACCGGCGGCCGTCGGTTCCCGGTCCCGGGCGGTCGCGTGGTGGTGCTGCGGCTCGGCGTACCGGGTCAGCCCGACCACGGCCGCCAGCGTGACCAGGAAGCCGAGCCCGGCCAACCACTCCCGGCCGGGCCAGATCCGGTCGTTGAGCAGCAGCAACCCGATGATCGCGGCGGGCACCGCGCCGGCCGCGTCCATCGCCGCCACCGCCGCCGTGGTCGATCCGCGCTGCATGGCCAGGCCGAGCAGCAACTGACCGACCACCGAATGGGCGACGAGCAGGTAGAGCAGCGGGTCCCGGGCGAACGCCTCCGCCGAGTCGGCGGAGGCCAGCGGGCGGGCCGCCACCGCGGCGGCGGAGAACGCCATCCCGGCCAGCGAGCCGAGCACCACCGAACCGGTCGCGCCGCGTAACCGGGCGGCGAAGAACCCGGACCCGGCGAACACGCCGAGCGCCGCCACCAGGCCCACCAGCCCGGCGGTGCCGAGCTGCCGGGAGGGCGCCGGCTCGGCCGACAGCACCAGCGCCGTGATGCCGCCGAACAGCAGCACGAGCAGCACCATCTCGGCCAGCGGCAGACGCCACTTGAGCACCAGCACGCCGAGCACGGCGGTCACCCCGAGCCCAGCCGCCACACTGGCCTGGACCAGGAACAACGGCAGGTCCCGGCGGGCCAGGAAGGCGAGCACGAAGCCGACGACCTGGCAGGCCAGCCCGATCAGGTACGTCCGGTGACCGGCCAGCCGCAGCAGCAGCCCCGGGTCGAAGGTGTGGTGCACGGTGGTCCGCGCGGCGGCGACGGACTGGAGAAGGTTGGCGAAGCCGTACGCGACGATCATCGCCGCGAGGAAGCACCAACCGGAGGAGACCACCTGGCGAGGATAGAGGCTACCGCCGCCTCAGCGCGCGGCCGGCCGGCCGAGCCGGCCGAGGATGTCGTCGTGCAGCGCGCCGTTGCTGGCGACGGCGCTGATGTCGGCGGAGTCGACGCCGGCCGGCGCGGGTCGACCGGCCAGGTCGGTGAACCGGCCGCCGGCCTCGGTGACGATCGGCACCAGCGCGGCGACGTCCCAGAGCGACAGCTCCGGCTCCACCATCACGTCCAGCGCCCCCTCGGCCAGCAGCATGTAGCCGTAGAAGTCACCGTATGCCCGGGTGCGCCAGGTGTCCCGCATGAGCTGGAGCATCGCGTCCAGCCGACCCGCCTGCTCCCACCCGGTCAGCGACGAGTAGCAGAGGCTCGCGTCCGCGAGCGCGGTAACGCCGGAGACCCGGATCGGCGTGCCCGCGTCCGGACCGGGACCGGCGAACGCGCCCGCGCCGATCGCACCCCACCAGCGCCGGCCCAGCGCCGGCGCGGAGACCAGGCCGAGCACCGGCCGCTCGTGCTCCAGCAGCGCGATCAGCGTGGCCCAGACGGGTACGCCCCGGACGAAGTTCTTCGTCCCGTCGATCGGGTCGACCACCCAGCGTCGCCCGTCCGGCCCGGCGGCGGGCTGCTCCCCGTACTCCTCGCCGAGCAGCCCGTCGGCGGGGCGGTGGGTGGCCAGCAGGGCGCGGATCTCCCGCTCCACGGCGGTGTCCGCGTCGGAGACCGGGGTCAGGTCGGGCTTCGACTCGACGCGCAGGTCGAGCGCGCGGAAGCGGGCCGTGGAGACGGCGTCCGCGGCGTCGGCGAGCAGGTGGGCGAGGGCGAGGTCGTCGGCGTACCNCCGGGTTGCGCTCGGGCTCGCGTGGGTCGCCCTCGCCGCTGCGGGAGGCGAGCAGCCGCCGGTACGAGGCGAGCCGGCGCGGGTCCGCCTTGCCGGCCGCCACCCAGGCGTCCAACGCGCAGTCCGCCTCCTCGGCCGTGTGTGGGCAGTTGGCCGGGCAGTCGACGGTCGCCTCGACCAGGTCGGGAAAGCCGTGCAGCAGGCTCTCCGCGGAGACGTGCGCCAGCCCGAAGCTGCGTACGCCCGGGGTGTCGACGATCCAGCCCGCGTCCTGGCCGGCGGCCGGGTCGGGGGGCAGGCGCAGCGCCACCGCGCTGGTCGAGGTGTGTCGGCCCCGGCCGATCGCGCTGACCGTGCCGACCGCCCGCTCGGCCGCCGGGACCAGGCGGTTCACCAGCGTCGACTTGCCCACCCCGGAGTGGCCCACCAGCACCGAGACCCGCCCGCCGAGCAGCGCGCGCAGCTCGGCCAGGTCGGAACCCGGGCGGATGAGCACGTACGGCAGCTCCAGCTCGGTGTAGTAGCCGACCACCGCCTCCGGGCCGGCCAGGTCGGCCTTGGTGAGGCAGAGCAGCGGCTCGATGTCGGCGTCGTACGCGGCCACCAGGCAACGGTCGATGAACCCGGTGCGCGGCGGCGGGTCGGCCAGCGCGCTGACGATCACCAACTGGTCGGCGTTCGCCACCACCACCCGCTCCAGCCGCCCCTCGGCGGTGGTCTCGTCGTCGTCGGCGGTACGCCGCAGCACCGACGTGCGTTCGGCGATGCGCACGATGCGGGCCAGCGCCCCGGGCACCCCGGAGACGTCGCCGACCAACCCCACCCGGTCGCCCACCACCACCGACTTGCGCCCCAGCTCGCGGGCGCGCATGGCGGTGACGACCGGATCGTCCGGGCCGGCCTCGGGTCGAACGCAGGTGTAGCGGCCCCGGTCGACGGCGATCACGAACCCGTCCACCGCGTCGGCGTGCCGGGGCCGGGTGCGGGTGCGGGGGCGTGACGACCTGCCGGGGCGTACCCGGACGTCGTCCTCGTCGTACTCCCGTCGCCTGGTCGCCAGGACGTCCCCCCGTGGTCAGTTCTTGCCGGTCACCATCCCCGACCATAGTGCCGGGAACTCGGGCATGGTCTTCGAGGTGCACGACACGTCGTCCACCACGATGCCGGGGACGGCCAGCCCGACCACCGCCGCGGCGTGCGCCATCCGGTGGTCGGCGTAGGTGCGGACCGTCCCGCCGCGCAGCGGGCGGGGCCGGATCTCCAGGCCGTCGCGGTGCTCGGTGACGTCGGCGCCGAGCGCGGTGAACTCCTGGGCCAGCGCGGTGACCCGGTCGGTCTCGTGCCCCCGGATGTGACCGATCCCGGTCAGCCGGGACGGCCCGTCGGCGAGCAGGGTGAGCGCGGTCAGCACCGGGGTCAGCTCCCCGACGTCGGAGAGGTCGGCGTCCAACCCGCGCACCGTTCCGGTGCCCCGTACGGTCAGGCCGTCGGTGCCGAGCGTGACCTCGCCGCCCATCCGGTGCAGCAGCTCGCGCAGCCGGTCGACCGGCTGGAGGCTGTTGCGCGGCCAGCCCTGCAGCGTCACCGCGCCGCCGGTGACCAGGGCGGCGGCGAAGAACGGCGCGGCGCCGGAGAGGTCGGGCTCGATCTCCCAGCCGCGCCCGGTGAGCGGGCCGGGCTCGACCACCCAGACGTCCGGCGTGGTGTCGTCCACCGCGGCCCCGGCGGCGCGCAACATCTGCACGGTCATCCGGACGTGCGGCGCGGACGGCACCGGCGGGCCCTCGTGCCGGACCACCACGCCTCGGTCGAAACGCGGCCCGGCCAGCAGCAGCCCGGAGACCAGTTGGCTGGACGCGGAGGCGTCGATGACGATCTCGCCGCCGGTCACCCGGCCGGCGCCGAGGACGACCAGCGGCAGGCTGCCGGTCGGCGGGGCGTCGATCCGGACGCCGAGGGCGCGCAGCGCGTCGATCAGCGGGCCGAGCGGGCGGGTGCGGGCGTGCGGGTCGCCGTCGAACTCGACCCGTCCCGCCGCCAACCCGGCCACCGGGGGCAGGAACCGCATCACGGTGCCGGCCAGGCCGACGTCGACGTGCGCCGGACCGACCAGCGAATGCGGCCGGACCAGCCAGCGGTCGTCGTCGGTGACCGACATGTGCGCGCCCAGCGCACGCAGGCCGCCGGCCATCAGCTCGGTGTCCCGGGCGCGCAGCGGCCGGTCGAGCGTGGACGTCCCGTCGGCCAGCGCGCCGAGCACCAGGGCGCGGGCGGTCATCGACTTGGAACCGGGCAGGCGCAGCGTGGCGGCGACCGGGTCGCTCGCGGTCGGTGCGGTCCAGGGCTGCGGCGGACGCGTCGCGGTCAGATTCCCCACGCTCACATTCTGCCAACCCGGGGGTCGGCGGCGCGCTCCAGCCAACCTGCTCCCGCTGGGCGGGACAGCCGGAACGGCTGGCGGGAGCTAGCGTGGGCGGCATGTGCGGGAGGTACGCGACGACCCGGAGCGCGGGCGACCTGAGCGCGGTGTTCGAGTCCACCGACTCCACCGGCGGGTTCGGGCCCGACTTCAACCTCGCACCGACCGATCCGGCGCCCCTGGTCCGGCTCGCGCCGGAGGGGCACCGGCTGCTCTCCCTGGGCCGCTGGGGGCTGCTCCCGCCCTGGTCCCGCAGTCCGGCCGGCGCCGCCCGCATGATCAACGCGCGGGCCGAGACGGTCGCCACCAGCCGGGCGTACGCCCCGTCCTTCGCCCGCCGGCGCTGCCTCGTCCCGGCCGACGGGTGGTACGAGTGGGTGCGCCGCCCCGACGGCGGGCGGCAGCCCTACTTCATGACCCCGCGGGACGGCTCGGTGCTGGCGTTCGCCGGCATCTGGTCGGTGTGGGAGTCGGCAGGCGCGGCCCGGCTGACGTTCAGCGTGCTGACCACCGCGGCGGTCGGCGAGCTGGCCGAGGTGCACGACCGGATGCCGCTGCTGCTGTCCCCGGAGCGCTGGGCGGCGTGGCTCGGCCCGACCGACGAGCCCGCCGCCCTGCTCGCCCCGCCCGACGCCGGCCAGCTCGCCGGGTTGGAGATCCGTCCGGTCCCGGCGGCGGTCGGCGACGTCCGCAACGACGGTCCGGAACTGATCGCCCGGGTGGCTCCGGCGGCCGGGGAGACCGCCGCCGAACCGACGTTGTTCTGATCACTCTCAGCATATTGGCGTGTGCTGATTTGCCGGGGTTGCGCCTGAAACGTCGCCCGGTTGTTCAGTCATGTTTACCGAACACCCTTGTTTCCTCGTGCGCGAGTGCGATAGAACACAGCGCCGGTGGTGGGGTCCATTCGCACGGGGCGAATGACATCCATCGATCTTTCTGGAAGGTCTTCACCGGTCCCACGGGGGAGGTGGGTGTATTGACACGGGCACGCATGCCCCGCCCGCACGAGGTGGCTGCCGCACGGCGCGATCCGCGACTGCTGCGGGCTCTGCACGAACGACGACAGGACGAGGCGTGGCGCACCAGGGGCACCTGCCAGAGCGTCGATCCGGAGACGTTCTTCCCGGCGCCCAACGAGCCGGCCGACGCGGCGGTGGCGCTCTGCCGCACCTGTGACGTCCAAGGCTCGTGCCTGGCCTGGGCGCTGGAGGTGGGCGACTGCCACGGCGTCTGGGGCGGCACCACGCCGCGCGAGCGACGAGCCATGCTGGTCGCCTGGCGCGGCGAGGTGCAGCCGGATCCGGACGCGGTCGACGAGGCCGGCCCGCCGGTCCGCGACCGCCTGCTCACATTGGTGCCGTCGACCTGATCCCGACCCTCGCCCGCGGTCCCGTCTCCGGGGCCGCGGGCGACGGCATTCGTCGACACCGACGGACCGGCGGGCGGCCCTGATGAATCCCGTCCCGGGACGGGACACCGCGCTTCCCGGCCGACCTCCGCACGCCTCGACGCGCGGCAGCGGGCGGGGACGCGCGGCGTGGCACCCCACTCCGGGCCAGCCGGGGCCGTTCCAAGCCGCGGCACCCTAGGCCGGGCCGGAACCTGGCCCGGCCGAGTCTTACCGGGTCGGGCCGGGCCGGGTCGGGTCGGGTGGTGCCATTCGAAGTCGAGCCGGGTCGCTGGCCGGCATGCCCGGGCTGCTTGGGGGCCGCCGGAAGTATGCGTCCCGCTGGAGAGCGACGGCAGGACGAATCGGACTGCAGCGGAGCGGCCCGGCGAGCCACAATCACCGGCCTGCCGCCGGAAACGCCGTCGGATCGGTCAGCGTGCCCGTCCCGCCCTGGCCCGGCTGGTGGGGTGACTGTGCGTCCTGGCCCGTAGACACCCATGGTGTTCCACTCNNCTCGGGCCGGCGGGTGGAACGGCATGGGTGTGTCTGGGCGCTGTGGACACCCATGGTGTTCCACTGNCTCGGGCCGGCGGGTGGAACGGCATGGGTGTGTCTGGGCGCTGTGGACACCCATGCGGTTCCATCCATGCGCCGAACACCTTGCGGGTGGGGTGGCCGTCACGCGCGTGGGCCCGGCCGGTTGGCGAGGGGCCGCCGGCTGGTCGGCGTGTGGCCGTCCTGGCCCGCGCCGGGCGGGTCGGCGTGCGCAGAATGGGCCGGTGCGCCACGACGACGAGATCGACACTCCGCGGGGACCGGCCCGGATCCGGCTCGATCCGCCGGGTCCGGCCGGCACCGTGCTGGTGCTGGGGCACGGTGCGGGCGGCGACGTCGACGCGCCGGATCTCGTGGCGGTCCGCGATGCGGTGTGCGACGCCGGGGCGGGTGTTGCGCTGGTCACCCAGCCCTACCGGGTCGCCGGGCGGCGTGCGCCCGCACCCGCAGGTCACCTCGACGAGGCGTGGACGGCGGTGCTGGCCGAGCTGCGTCGGCGGCTGCCGCAGGCCGGCCGCTGGGTGGTGGGCGGACGGTCCAGTGGCGCCCGGGTGGCCTGCCGCACCGCCGTCGGAGTCGGGGCGGCCGGCGTGGTGGCGCTCGCGTTCCCGCTGCACCCGCCTGGACGGCCGGAACGGTCCCGCGCCGGGGAGTTGGCCACCGGCCTGCCGACCCTGGTGGTCAACGGCGACCGGGACCCGTTCGGCGTACCGGCGCCCGGTGCGGGGGTCGAGGTGGTGATCCGGCCCGGGGAGCGGCATGACCTGCGGATCGATCCGGCCGGCACTGCCGTCGTGGTCCGGAACTGGCTCGCCGCCCGCAACTGGCTGCCCTGAGCCGGGCGAGAGCGCGTGACCGTCCCCCGAGGCGGTCGTTGCACCGGGTGGCACCGACCCGCCCGTCCCGGGCGACCGGAGTCACCTCCCAGGTCCTTCCTGGTCCCAGCGTCGGCCCGAACCCACGCTGGGGCCAGGACGGCCCCACCCCCGTGCCTGTCGATCATGAAGTTGACGCCGCCGATCCGGGCGGAAGATGCCGTCAACTTCATGATCGACGAAGGGGACGGCTGGAGGGACGGCTGGAGGGGGCGTCCGGAGGGGGTGGCTGGAGGGGCTGGAATGCGGCGGCCTGCGGTCCGCGTTACCCCCGTGGACGACATTGTCAGGGCGAGGGGGGTGACCGGTGCCGACCGAGACACGGAGCCGGGAACGTGACGAACGGGACGAACGGCGGCTCAGGCGGTTGCTCGATGCGCCGGCGTGGCCCGCGTCGGCGTCGGCCGTGAGCACCGGCACACAGTCGGGAAGTGGATCTGCCGGCACCTCGGTACGCGTATCCTCGGCGGGAAAGCATCCGACCCGAGGGGATGTGCGGTTGACCACCGAGAAGACGGACGAGCGCAGGGCCCGCTTCGAGCGGGACGCGATGCCCTTCGTCGATCAGCTCTACGCCGCCGGCCTGCGGATGACCCGCAACCCGGCGGATGCCGAGGACCTGGTCCAGGAGACCTACCTGAAGGCGTACGCCGCCTTCCACCAGTTCGAGCAGGGCACCAACCTGAAGGCCTGGCTGTACCGGATCCTCACCAACACCTACATCAACTCCTACCGGAAGCGGCAGCGTCAACCGGTCCAGGCGCCCACCGACGAGATCACCGACTGGCAGCTCGCCGAGGCGGAGTCGCACACGTCCAGCGGCCTGCGCTCGGCCGAGACCGAGGCGCTCGACCGGCTGCCGGACAGCGACGTCAAGGAGGCCCTCCAGCAGCTGCCGGAGGAGTTCCGCCTGGCGGTCTACCTGACCGACGTCGAAGGCTTCTCCTACAAGGAGGTCGCCGACATCATGGGCACGCCGATCGGCACCGTGATGTCCCGCCTGCACCGCGGCCGTCGTAATCTGCGCAAGCTGCTTGAGCGGTACGCGGCGGAGCGGGGCTTCAGCGCCGCGTCGTCGAAGGGCTCGACCGCCGGCCGGGAGGTGTGACCGTGAGCTGTGGAGAACCGCACGAGACGGACTGCCGCGAGGTGCTCGCCGAGGTCTACCTCTACCTCGACCTGGAGTGCGCCGAGGACCGCCGGGTGCTGATCCGGCACCACCTCGACGAGTGCGGGCCCTGCCTGCGCGAGTACGGCATCGAGCAGGAGGTCAGGGCGCTGGTCGCCCGCTGCTGCGGCAACGAGGCCGCGCCGGAGAAGCTGCGCGAGCGGCTGCGGCTGCGGCTGAGCGAGCTGGTGGTCTTCGAGACCNCCCGCGGGCCACCGGTGCGTCCGGCCCTCGGGCCGGCGCCGCTGATCGCGATGATCAGGAGTTGGGGCGCTTGCCGTGGTTGGCGCCGCTCTTCTTCCGGGCCTTCTTCTTCCGGGCCTTCTTCGCCATGCTCTGCCTCCTTGTGCTGGTCACGATCCGGCCGCGGGTGAACGCGGCGGACGCCGTGTGCGGTCTCCACGTCGGGCGGGAGCCGACCCGGACGATGCTAGTGCCGGCGGTCCCGTTCCGGGCGCGGTGGGGCGCTCGCGCTGATGGCCAGGGGTTCGGCACCATGATGGGATAGCGTTCCCAGGACCGTCGGACAGAGGGAGGGCCGGAGATGGCCGAGGAGATCCGCGCCGAGATGGTGGCGAACGTCTGGAAGATCGTCGCGTCGGCCGGGGACACCGTGTCCGAGGGCGACACGCTGGTGATCCTGGAGTCGATGAAGATGGAGATCCCGGTGGTCGCCGAGTCCGACGGCGTGGTGCAGCGGTTGGCGGTCAACGAGGGCGACGTGGTGCAGGACGGCGACCTGATCGCGGTGATCGGTTGAGCGGCCTGCTCGTCCGCCGCGCGCAGCCGGCGGATTTCCCGGCGGTCGCCCGCCTGACGGTGGCCGCGTACGAGGCGGACGGTCAGCTCAAGGACGAGGGCGGGTACGGCCCGGTGCTCGCCGACGTGGCGGCCCGGGCGGAGACCGGCGAGGTGCTGNGTCGCCGTGGACGAGGCGTCCGGTGAGGTGCTCGGGGCGGTGACGTTCGTGTTGGC
>NZ_NAPR01000006.1:122770-131652 GCF_002140155.1 Micromonospora sp. NBS 11-29 | reverse complement strand
CGCGCAGGGCCGGGGTGCCGGCGCGGCGCTGGTCGACGCGTGCGTGACGCGCGCCGCCGGGCTGGGGTGCACGGCGGTGGTGATCTGTGTGCGCGCCGGCATGGCGGCGAGCGCACGACGCCTCTACGACCGGCGCGGGTTCGTCCGGCTGCCGGAGAAGGACTGGACCCCGCTGCCCGGGATCGAACTGCTCGGCCTGCGGCTGGACCTGCGCGCCGCGAGCTGAGCCGCCGACCGGCGGAAGACCTGGGGCCTGTGTCGCGGGGGCTGGTCGGCCTGCGGCGGGCCCGGACGACGACCGGCGGCGTTGCGGTTTCGTCCGGATACAACACCGGTATCCGAACGAAANCGCGCCTTGCCGGATCGCCGCCCGGACTCCGCCTCGGCTCGACCGCCCCCACGAACCAGGCCGCTAGCGGCCGTCGCCGATCTTGGCGAGCAGTTCGTCGGCCACCTCCAGGGCGATCTTCTGCCGCTCCGCGTCGGTGATGCCCGGTGCGCGCACCGCGAACCAACTGCTGTGCACCGCGAACAGCGTGAGCGAGGCGCGGAGCTGGGCGACCGGCGAGTCGTCGCCGCGGCACAACTCGCGGGCCAGTTGCATCATCCGGTCGCGCATCTGCTGGCCGGCGACGAGGCTCTTCAGCACGGTCTGGTTCTGCTCGAAGAAGCGCATCACCGTGGGCAGTTCGCCGGCGAACATGGCGTCCGCGTACCGGCCGATGAGGGCGCGCCGGGTCGCCAACGTGGGGGGCTGCTCGGCGGCCCAGGCGATCAGCTCGTCCATCCGGCGCAGGCGGTCGTCGACGAAGCTGGAGACGATCTCGTCCTTGCTCTTGAAGTGGTAGTAGAGCGCCGCCTTGGTCACCCCGAGTCGCTCGGCGATCTCCCGGAGCGAGGTCTTCTCGTACCCCTGCTCGGTGAAGAGCTCCAGCGCGACGGCCTGAATGCGCTGCCGCGTGCCGCCCGTGCTCTTGCTCACCCGACCGACACCTTCCAATCCGCTTGACGTCGTCCCGTAACCAGCTTACCGTGCGGCTAGTAAGCTAACTAGCCGGGCGGCAAGTAAGTCGATCAACGATCTGCGGGGAGCCTACCCATGAGTCAACCAGCCCCGGTCACCGCGAGAAGCAATGTCCGCGTCGTCCTGTTCGGCCTGATGATCGCGATGATGCTGGCGATGCTCGACAACATGATCGTCAGCACCGCGCTGCCGCGCATCGCCTTCGAGTTCGGCGACGCCGGCCACTTCACCTGGGTGGTCACCGCGTACGTGTTGGGCACCACGGTCTCCACCCCGATCTGGGGCAAGCTCGGCGACCTCTACGGACGCAAGACGGTGTTCCTCACCTCGGTGGTGATCTTCCTGGTCGGCTCCGCGCTCTGCGGCATGGCCGGCTCCGGGGTCCTCGGCGGCGTCGACAACGGCATGCTGGAACTGATCACGTTCCGAGCGGTGCAGGGCCTCGGCGCGGGTGGCCTGATGGTCGGCGTCCTGGCCATCGTCGGTGACCTGGTCCCGCCCCGTGAGCGGGGCCGCTACCAGGGCATGTTCGCCGGCATCATGGCCGTCGCGATGGTGGCCGGCCCGCTGGCCGGCGGGTTCATCACCGACCACCTCTCCTGGCGCTGGGCGTTCTACGTCAACCTGCCGCTGGGCGGCGTGGCGCTGCTGCTCCTCGCCACCACCCTGCACCTGCCGAAGTACCGCACCGAGCACAAGATCGACTGGCTGGGCGCGGCGCTGCTCTCCGTCGGCATCACCGCGGTCGTGCTGGTCACCACCTGGGGCGGCAACGAGTACCCGTGGGCCTCGGCGCAGATCCTCGGCCTGATCGTGCTGGCGGCCGCCGCGCTGGGTGCGTTCGCGGTCGTCGAGCGGCGCGTACCCGAACCGATCCTGCCGCTGGCCCTGTTCGCCAACCGCAACTTCGCCCTCATCTCGGTGATCGGCTTCCTGCTCGGCTTCGCCATGNCACCAACAGCGGCCTGCTCCTGTTCCCACTGATGTTCGGCATGCTGGTGGTGTCGCTGGTGGTCGGCCGGGCGATCACGAAGACCGGGCGCTACCGCGTGTTCCCGATCGTCGGCGGCGCGCTGATGGCCGCCGGCATGGGTCTGCTCACCATGCTCGACCTGGACACCACGAAGGTCCAGTCCTCGCTCTACATGCTCGTGCTCGGCGTCGGCATGGGCTTCCTCATGCAGACCACGATGCTGGTCGCGCAGAACAGCGTCGAGCAGAAGGACCTGGGCGCGGCGAGCGGCGCCGCCACCTTCTTCCGGTCCATCGGAGGCTCGTTCGGGGTCTCGCTGTTCGGCGCCGTCTTCGCCGGCCGGCTGGCCGACTCGGCCGCCGGTCCGGCGCTCGGCGGCGGTGGCGGCGAGGGCGGCGGGCTCGACCTGGCGAAACTCAGGGAACTCACCGGCCCGGCGCGGGAGGTGGTGCTCGGTGCGCTCTCCGACGCCGTCTCGCACGTCTTCGTCTGGGCGGTCGTGTTCACCGTGGCCGTACCGGTGCTCGCCTGGTTCCTTCGGGAGGTGCCGCTGCGGTCGTCGAACGACGCCCCGCCGGCCGACGCCACGCCGCAGGANCGGCCCCGCCGACCCCACCTCCGGGGTACGCGGGGCCACGGCGCGTCCGCGGCCACCAGCACGCGGATCGGGATGCCAGCCGCAGCGCGGCCCGGAGCCGCCCGGCCCGCGTGGACCGGCCGGCGTCACGCAGGTCAGGCGCGGCGGAGGAGAGCGGCGGTGAGGCGTCGCCAGAGACGGCGCAGCATCCCGCTGCCGGCGGCGGCGACCAGCGCGTCGGCCGTCGCGCGGGTGGCCGGATCCAGTGCCGGGGTGGCCCGGGCCAGGTGCGCCAGCGACACCGCCGAGGTCGTCCGCCGGGCGCGACCCGACTCCACCTCGGCGAGCCGCCCGGCCACCACGCCGGCCACGTCGGCGCGTACCGCCGGGTCCACCCAGGCGGCGGTGACCAGGGCGAACAGCGCCGCCTCGGCGATCGGGCCGGGTTCGCCGCCGGCCAACCCGCCCAGCACCCGACGGCGGGTCGACTCCGCCCACGGCTCGTCGGTGCGGTGGTGCAGCAGCCCCAGGCAGGCCCAGACCTGCGCGCACCGCGTCCAGAGCGCCGGGTCCTGGTCGCCGAGCACCCGACCCAGCGCGGTGGGCGGCGCGTCCGGCGGGTACGCCATCAGGCCGAGCAGGTCGGCCAGGTCCAGCGTGGCCAGTCCCACCGCGGCGTCGTACGCGGCCGGCGGGTGCGCCCAGGCCGGATGGGCCAGTTGCTGGAGCCGCCGTTCCGCGCTCGCCGAGGGGCGCGCGGTGTTGGCGGCCGGCGCCGGGGCGTCCGCGCCGGCCGGGGTGACCTGGCCGAGCCAGGGGCGCCCCCGGCAGCACTCGTCGAGGTCACCGTGCTCGTGCGTGTCGTCGGGGTGGTCGCGGACGAAGTCGGCGAGCGCCACCAGGTGGTCCACGTTGCCGTCGCGCTGGAACCGCAGCCGGTGCGCGGTGTGTACGGCGCAGTCGAACGTCGGGTCCTTGGCCAGCGCCCGGTCGACCCACTCCAGCGCCGCGTCGAGCCGGCCGTGGTCGGCCAGCGTGCCGGCGATGTCCGCGTAGACCGCCAGGTCGTCGGGGTCGAGCGCGACGGCACGCTCCAACGCGGCGAGCGCGTCGGCGGTCCGGCCGGCGCTGCGGTACGCGTACCCGAGCCACACCTCGCCGAGTTTGGTGGGCTCCGCGCGTACCCCCCGGGTGGCCCAGGTGACCGCGAGGGCGACCTCGCCGAGGCGCCGGGCCAGCGCGGACGCCGCGCCCAGCAGCAGGGGGTGGGTGGGATGCACGGTGATCGCGTTGCGGGCCAGGGTGAGGTACGGCAGCAGCGGCTCGCGCAGCCGGCGCGGAACCGGGTCTCCGGTGGCGGCGCAGACCTGCATGAGGATCCGGGCGGTGCGTTCCGGGTCGAGCCGTTCCGGCAGGTCGGCGGCGGTCACCCAGGGCACGGCGGCCCACGGCGAGGCGGGGGCGTAGCCGGTGGCGGCGGCGAGCAGGTCGAGGCCCTCCGCGGGACGACCGGCGGCGGCGAGCAGGTGTGCCCGGGCGACCACGGCGCCGACGAAGGCGTGCTGGCCCAGCGGGAAGAGGTCCAGGTCCCCGCCGCTGGCCGCGGCGAGCCGGGCGAGCGTCTCGTGCGCCTCCGGCAGGGTGGGGGAGCGGACCAGCGCGGCGGCGACGTGGTCGGCGGCGTGCCGAAGGTCGCCCTCGCCGAGCGCCAGCCGGGCCAGCGCGAGTTCCTCCTCCGCGGAGAGCGCGGCGTCGTCCTCGGGCACGTCGTCCTCTCGGTCGGTCGGTCAGCCGGGCAAGCCTAGGGGATCTTGTCCAGGCACGGTGATCTACTGCGCAATGCTGCTCGTTGCGTTGCTGCTCACGGCCAAAACGTGCAAGACTGAGCATCGAACGCGCGGCAATCGCGCAGAAAGGGGTGCTGGGGTGACACGTCCAGGGGCCGGAATGGCCGCCGACATCGACGAGCAGCCGGCCGGCTACGAACGCCTGCTCTCCACCGAGCACGCCGCGGCGATCGCCGAGGTCGCGGCCGTCGTCGCGCAACGGCGGCCCCGACACGTCGTGTTCACCGCGCGCGGCACCTCCGACCACGCCGCGCTCTACGCGGCCTACCTCACCGAGATCCGCCTCGGTCTGCCCGCCGGGCTCGCCTCGCCGAGCGCGATCACCGTCTTCGGCGCCCGACCCGACCTCTCCGACGCGCTGGTCGTCGGCGTCAGCCAGAGCGGCGGCTCACCCGACCTCGCCGAGGTGCTCCGGGTGGCCCGCGCCTCCGGCGCGCTCACCCTGGCCGTCACCAACAACCCCGACTCGCCGCTCGTCGAGACCGCCGAACTGAACGTGGACGTCGCCGCCGGCCACGAGCGTGCCGTCGCCGCCACCAAGACCTACACCGCCGAGCTGCTCGCGCTGCTCATGCTCATCGAGGGGGTACGCGCCGGCGACGGCGTGCTGCCCGCGTCGGAGCGGGACGCGCTGGCCCACCTGCCCGAACTGGCCGCCCGCACGCTCGCCGACGACACCCCGGCCCGGCTCGCCCCGCGCTACCGGTTCGCCGCCCAGCTCGTCACCACCGGCCGGGGCTACGCGTACCCGACCGCCCGGGAGGCGNCCTGCTGCACGGGCCGCTCGCCATGACCGCCCCGGACGTGCCCGTGCTGGCCGTGATCGGCTCCGGCCCCGGCGGGGCGTCGATGCGCGAGGTGCTGCCCAGGCTCGGTGAACGTCGCGCCGACGTGGTGGTGGTCGGCTCCGCCGAGGTCGGGGAGACCCGGATGGCGGTGCCGGAGGTCGACGAGCGGTACGCGCCGCTGCTCGACATCCTGCCGCTGCAACGGCTCGCCCTGGCCCTGGCGCTGGCCCGCGGCGAGGACCCGGACGCTCCGCGCGGGTTGAAGAAGGTCACGGCGACGATGTGAACCCCGGCGTGGCACGCTGTGGGGCGTGTCCACCCTCCGTGACCTCGCCGAGGAGCACACCGCGCTCCGCCCGGCCGACATCGACCACCTGCACCGCGTCGCGGGCGACTGGCAGCTGCTGTCCGACCTGTCCTTCGCCGACCTGCTGCTCTGGGTGCCGGTGGACGGCGACGGCACCTTCCTCTGCGTCGCCCAGGTCCGTCCGACGACCGCGCCGACCGCGTACCTGGACGACCAGGTCGGCCGCATCGTCGGCGGGCCCGAGGTGGCCCACCTGGAGGTGGCCCACCGGCAGGGCCGGATCTGGCGGGAGGGCGACCCGGTCTGGTACGGCGACGTCCCGGCCCGACACGAGGCGATCCCGGTGCGGCTGCGCACCGGCGACGGCGAGCACGGTGAGGTGATCGCCGTGGTGGGGCGGGACACCAACCTCTCCACCGCGCGGACCCCGAGCCAACTCGAACTGAATTACCTGACCACCGCCGACGACCTGGCCCAGATGATCGCCGACGGCACGTTCCCGCCGCCCCGGCACCCGGGCGAGACCACTTCGGCGCCCCGGGTCGGCGACGGTCTGGTGCGGCTCGACGCCAACGGCAAGGTCACCTACGCCAGCCCCAACGCCCAGTCCGCGTACCGCCGCCTCGGCTACGCCTCCCACCTCGTCGGCGAGGACCTGGCCAAGCTGCACCGCCGGCTCGCCGGGGACCCCCTCGAAGGTGCCGACGCCGGCAACGCGGTGCTCGCCGCGCTGCGCGGCGAGGCCCCGCCCCGCCGCGAGGTCGACGCCCGCGGCGCCACCATGCTCACCCGGGCCCTGCCGCTGATGCCCGCCGGTGTGCCGATCGGCGCGCTGGTGCTGGTCCGCGACATCACCGAGGTACGCCGCCGCGACCGCGCCCTGATCACCAAGGACGCCACCATCCGGGAGATCCACCACCGGGTGAAGAACAACCTGCAGACCGTGGCCGCTTTGCTGCGCCTCCAGGCCCGGCGGGTCGCCATGCCGGAGGCCCGGGTCGCGCTGGAGGAATCGGTACGCCGGGTCGCCTCGATCGCGCTGGTGCACGAGACGCTCTCCATGTCCAGCGACGAGGCGGTGGAGTTCGACGGCATCGTGGACCGGGTGGCCAGCGCCGCGACCGAGGTGGCCGCCACCGAGGTGAGCGTCGGCATGCGCCGCACGGGCAGCTTCGGCATACTCCCCGCCGAGATAGCCACCTCGCTGGTGATGGTGCTCAACGAATTGCTGCTCAACGCCGTGGAACACGGCTTCCCACCGGCCGACGAGGACGGCGCCTCCGCTCCGGTGGACGAGCCGAGGCCCGCGGTGGTCGTCTCCGTGCACCGGCGCCGCAAGGAGTTGCACGTCTCGGTCGCCGACAACGGGCGCGGCCTGCCCGCGCAGTTCGACGCCGAGCGGGGCGGCAACCTCGGCCTCCAGATCGTCCGGGCGCTCGTCACCGGCGAGCTGCGCGGCACCATCGAGCTGCGCAACGGCGCCGCCGGCGGCACCGAGGCGATGCTCGTCGTCCCGCTGGCCCGGGGCACCACCGACCGCCTCACCGGGCGAGCAGGGCCACCGTGAGACCCGCGCGGGGCCAGACCTGACGGACCGTGAAGCCGTCCCGCAGCGCCTCGCCCTTGGCGCCGGGCACCGCGGCCAGCGGGTCCGCCCGCCGGCCGGTCACCACCAGCCAGACCCGGTCCACGCCGACCAGGCACCGGGCCGGGTCACCGCACTCGACGGCCCAGAGGCTCGCGTCCGCCCGCTGGTCGCGGACCGCCAGCACGTCGCGCGGCCGGCGCGAACCCAGGTGGTACGCCAGGCCCAGGTCGGGGAAGAGCCACCCGTCCCGGGGTGAGTAGACGATCGCATCTCCCGGCCGCTGTCCGGCGGCGATGATCCCGGCAGCGCCCGCGTAGTCGACCGGGGCGCTGCGGGGCCACTCGTGGGTACGGCGCAACGCCACCTGGTCGGGCAGCCCGAGCAGCCCCGCCAGGGCGACCACGGCCAGCGCCGCCCCGAGCCGCACCTGGGCCAGCGCGGCCCCGACCAGCAGGCAGGCGAACGGCACGGCGAAGACCAGGTAGCGGGGCACCCAGAGCGGCACCACGGTGCCGGCGGCGAAGAGCAGCAGCACCGGCAGCAGCACCGCGGCCCCGGGCAGCAGCGCCCGCCGACCGAGCCGGGCCGTGCCGAGCGCGGCGAGCCCCAGCAGGAACCCGCCCACCACCGCGCTCTGTGCCAGCCCACCGGGCAGCGACGCCAGATCCGGCAGGCGGGCCGGGTCCACCCAGTCGAGCTGCCGGCCGCGCTGGCTCCGGCCGACCGCCGCCAGCGGGGTGACGAGGACGACGGCCGGCACCAGCGCCACCAGCCACCGCGCGAGCACCCGCCGGCCGGGTGCCGGTGCCCCCCGGGCGTCCCGATCCTTGCCGGCCACCTGCGCCGGTTCCGCTCCGGCCAGGTTCGGGTCGTGCTCGCTGTTTCGGGCGGGGTTCGGGTCGTGCTCGCTGTTCCCGGCCGGGTTCGGGTCATGCCGGCTGCTCGCGGGGTGCC
Source organism: Micromonospora sp. NBS 11-29 (assembly GCF_002140155.1). GTDB lineage: Bacteria > Actinomycetota > Actinomycetes > Mycobacteriales > Micromonosporaceae > Micromonospora. Next base: position 123,594 of record NZ_NAPR01000006.1, on the reverse strand, counting down.
GTGACACCCGTGACGTTCCACCCGCGGCCGATGTCGCCGGTGGGTGGAACGCTGTGGGTGTCTGCGAGGCGCTGTGACACCCATGGCGTTCCACTCGCGGCCGATGTCGGTCGTGGGTGGAACGCTGTGGGTGTCTGCGGCTGGGCGGGTTGGCGTCGAGGATGTCGGGTCGGGACTGGCCGGTCGGGTCGAGGCCGGCGGCGGTCGGATCGAGGCCGGCGGCGGTCGGGTCGAGGCCGGCGGCGGTCGGGCCGCGCACGGCGGTCAGCAGCACCGCGACGGCGTGCGCGGCGAGCAGGGTGAGCGCGATCAGGTGGAGCAGTCCGAGCGCGGCCACCGCGACCGCGTACCCGGCCCAGCGCCGCCACGTCGGCCGGCGCAGGGCCTCGACCAGCAGCAGGGTGGCGAGCACGGCGAGCAGCGTGGCGAGCGCGTACGGCCGGGCCTCCTGGCCGTAGCGGGAGGTGGCCGGCAGCACGGCGAACAGCAGCCCGGCCAGCAACCCGGCCCGGTCACCGGCGAGAAGCGCGCCGAGGCGGGCGGTCAGCGCGGCGGCGGCCGCCATGGCGAGCGCGGACGGCAGTCGCAGCGCGGTGGGCGAGGTGCCGGCCAGCGCGGTCCAACCGTGCATGAGCAGGTAGTACGGCCCGGTGGCGGCGTCGATGGTGCGGGTCAACCGGACCAGGTCCGGCAGCGGGCGGGTGGCGGCACTCCACGTCGCCAGCTCGTCCCGCCACGGCTGTGCGTGCCCGATCCCGGCCAGCGTGACCACCAACGTGAACAGTCCGGGTACCGCCCACACCCACCGACCCGGTCGGGCGCGG
>NZ_NAPR01000006.1:85976-122687 GCF_002140155.1 Micromonospora sp. NBS 11-29 | reverse complement strand
TCATGAAGTTGGCGGCACTGGCGGTCTGTTTTAGCGCCGCCAACTTCATGATCGACTAGGCGGAGGGAGATCTTGGACGATTTCGGCTCCTCCAGGGGCCGTTCGGTACCAAGATCTGCCGGGTTGGGGTTGATCAAGGGTTTTGTGTCGGATTGAGGGCTGGTGAGGACGCGAACTCCTTGATCGTCGGAGTTGATCATGGGAGCGGGAGCGGGAGCGGGAGCGGGAGCGGGCCGGGACGGGGACGGGGACGGGAGGGAACGGGGACGGGGACGGGAGGGAGGCAACGGGGACGGAGGGAGGGGACGGGAGGGAGGGGAAGGGGAGCGGGACGGGAGGGGTGTGGGGTGTGGGGTGTGGGGTGTGGGGTTGGTCACGGGGAGGGGGCGTGTGGATGGGTGTCGATCGGGTGGGTGGCCCGTGATGTGGGATCACAGTGCCGGGCCGGTGGTCGGACACCCCGTGATGTGGCAGCATGAGGCACATGACCACCGCTGTCGTCCGCCGCTTCGTGGCTCGCCGCCACGTCGACTACGGCCGCGTGCGCAGCGCGATCTGTCCGGCCCACTGACGACGCCCGACCCATCCGTCTCGGGCGCGTTCCGCGCCGGCCGTCATCGACACCGCCGTCACGGCCCTTTCCCGGGCCGGCCGCCGCGTCCACGCTCCCAGGCACCGCAGCACACAAACGGAGGACGCCGCGATGGCGGTCAGCAGCACCCCGACCCGCTCGGACCAACCGGCTCCCGCCGCCCGGGGGCCTCGTCGGCCGCGTGGCGAGGGCCAGTGGGCGCTCGGGCACCGTGAGCCGCTCAACCCCAACGAGCGGATCAAGAAGGACGACGACCCGCTGAACGTGCGGGACCGGATCGAGAACATCTACGCGCACCGTGGCTTCGCCTCGATCGACCCGCAGGATCTGCGCGGCCGGTTCCGCTGGTGGGGCCTCTACACCCAGCGCAAGGCGGGCATCGACGGCGGACGCACCGCCGTGCTGGAGCCGCACGAGCTGGAGGACGAGTTCTTCATGCTCCGCGTCCGGGTGGACGGTGGGCAGCTCAGCCTCGCCCAGCTCCGGGTGATCGCGGAGATCTCCCGGGAGTTCGCCCGGGACACCGCCGACATCACCGACCGGCAGAACATCCAGTACCACTGGATCCGCGTCGAGGACATGCCGGAGATCTGGCGGCGGCTGGAGGGGGTCGGCCTGCAGACCACCGAGGCGTGCGGCGATTGTCCCCGGATCGTGCTCGGCAGCCCGGTCGCCGGGGTGGCCCGCGACGAGGTGCTCGATCCCACCCCGGCGATCGACGAGATCGTCCGCCGGTACGTCGGCGACAAGGCGTACTCGAACCTGCCCCGCAAGTTCAAGACTTCGATCTCCTGGCTGGTGGACACGCCGTACGAGGCGAACGACATCTCGTTCCTCGGCGTGGACCACCCGGAGCACGGGCCGGGCTTCGACGTCTGGGTCGGCGGCGGGCTCTCCACCAACCCGATGCTGGCGAAGCGGCTCGGCGTCTGGGTGCCGCTGCACGAGGTGCCGGACGTGTGGGCGGGCGTGGTCGGCATCTTCCGCGACTACGGCTACCGCCGGCTGCGCAACCGGGCCCGCCTGAAGTTCCTGGTCGCCGACTGGGGCGTGGAGCGCTTCCGCGAGGTGCTGGAGAAGGAATACCTGGGGCGGGCGCTGCTCGACGGCCCGGCCGCGGAGCTGCCCGCGAAGCCGGTCGACCACATCGGCGTGCACCCGCAGCGTGACGGCGCCAACTACGTGGGCGCCGCGCCGGTGGTGGGGCGCGTCTCCGGCACCCAGCTCGCCCAGCTCGCCGACGTGGTCGAGGCGCACGGCAGCGACCGGGTGCGGCTCACCCCGTACCAGAAGTTGCTCGTGCTGGACGTGGCGCCGGAGCGGACCGAGGAGCTGGTCACGGCGTTGCGGGGGATCGGCCTGGAGGCCCGGCCGTCGGCCTGGCGGCGCGGCACCATGGCCTGCACCGGCATCGAGTTCTGCAAGCTGGCCATCGTGGAGACCAAGCGGCGCGGCGAGGAGCTGGTCGCGCGCCTGGAGGAGCGGCTGCGTGACTTCGACGCGGACATCTCCATCCACCTGAACGGCTGTCCGAACGCCTGCGCCCGCACCCAGGTCGCGGACATCGGCCTCAAGGGCCAGCTCGTGGTCGGCCCGGACGGCCGGCAGGTCGAAGGTTTCCAGGTGCACCTCGGCGGCGGCCTCGGCATGGCCCAGGGGCAGACCGCCGGTTTCGGCCGCAAGCTGCGCGGCCTGAAGACCACCGCCGAGGAGCTTCCGGAGTACGTGGAACGGCTGGCCCGCCGCTACCTGGCCGGCCGGACCGACGGCGAGAGCTTCGCCAACTGGGTGATCAGAGCCGACGAGGAGGAGTTGAGATGAGTGACGCTCGGTCCGCGCCTCTCTACTGCCCGTACTGCGGCGAGGAGGACCTGCGCCCGCACGAGGCCGGGCACGGGGCCTGGGAGTGCCACGCCTGCGCGCGGGTGTTCTCGGTGAAGTTCACCGGCCTGCTGAGCCGGGCGGTGAACCGGTGACCGGCCTGGTCTCCGCCGCCGGCCTGGGCCTGGTCGGGGCCACCGGATCCGCTCCGGCCGACTCGGCGCGGCGTGGTCCGGAGGAGCTGCGGGCACTGGCCGAGGAGGCCGGGCGGACACTCGCGGACGCGCCCGCGCTGGAGATCGCCCGGTGGGCGGTGGAGACGTTCGGTGACCGGTTCTGCGTGACCAGTTCGATGGCCGACGGCGTGCTCGCCCACCTGGTCTCCCGGGTGGCACCCGGCGTCGACGTGGTGTTCCTGGACACCGGGCTGCACTTCCCGGAGACGCTGCGGGTTCGCGACGAGGTGGCTCGGCGGATGCCGGTGCGGGTCCGCTCGATCCGGCCCCGGATGACCGTCGGGCAGCAGGACGGGCAGTTCGGTCCGCGCCTGTTCAGCCGGTCCCCGGACGACTGCTGCCAGCTCCGCAAGGTGGAGCCGCTGGAGCGGGCGCTGACCGGGTACGACGCGTGGGCCGCCGGGCTGCGCCGGGACGAGTCGCCGACCCGCGCCAACACGCCGGTGGTGGGCTTCGACACCCGCCGCGGCAAGGTCAAGGTCAACCCGATCGCCGCTTGGACGCAGCGCGACGTGGACGCGTACGTGGCCCGCCACGACATCCCGGTCAACGAGCTGATCGCCCGGGGTTACGGCTCGGTGGGCTGCTGGCCGTGCACGCGCCGGACGAAGGCGGGGGAGGACCCGCGCGCCGGTCGCTGGGCGATGTTCGAGAAGACCGAGTGCGGCCTGCACACCTGACGGCCGGGCCACCGGTGGTGCTGGTGGCGCACGGCAGCCGGGATCCCCGTGCGGCCGAGGCGACCCGGGCACTGGCCCGGGCGGTGGCGGCCACCTGTCCGGGCCGTCCGGTGCTGCCGAGTTGGCTCGACCACACCGATCCCGGGCCGGCCGAGGTGCTGCGGCAGTTGGCCGCCGCCGGGCATTCCCGGGTGGTGCTGGTGCCGCTGCTGCTGACCGCCGCGTACCACCGGAAGGTGGACATCCCGGCGGCGGTTGCGGCGGCCGGCGCGGGCCTCGACGTGCGGGTGACGGAGGTGCTGGGGCCGACCGGCGGGGTGGTGGACGCCCGGCTGCTGGCCGGGCTGCGGCGGCGGCTGGCCGAGGCGGCCGGCGCGGCCCCGGCGGGCGTGGACGTGGCCGGCGCCGACGCGGACGTGGCCGGCGCCGACGCGGCCGGCGTGGACGCCGTGGTGCTGGCCGCGGCCGGCACCCGCGATCCCGCCGCGCGGTCCTCGGTGGGCCGGGTCGCTGCGGCGCTCGGCACCGGGCTCGGCGTGCCCTGCCGGGTCTCGTACGCCTCCGCGGCACCCCCGGAGGTCGGCGACGCGGTGGCCCGGCTGCGGGCCGCGGGTGCCCGCCGGGTGGCGGTCGCCGCCTACTTCCTGGCGCCCGGCCGGTTCCACGACGGGGTACGCGCGTCGGCCCGCTCGGCCGGTGCGGTGGCGGTCGCCGACCCGCTCACCGACCTGCCGGAACTCGCCGACCTCGTGCGGGGGCGGGTGGACGCGGCGGCGGGATGAACGGGCCCGGACAGCGTGACGCCCCGGCCGGAATCCCGGCCGGGGCGTTTCGCGTGTGTGGGGGTCAGGCGGAGTGAGCGCGCAGCACCCGGAGCCCGCCGCGGCGCTTGACCGCGCGGCGTTCCTCCTCGCTCATCCCACCCCAGACACCGGCGTCCTGACCGGACTCCAGCGCCCACTGCAGACACTGGTCGGTCACGGGGCAGCGCCGGCAGACGGCCTTTGCCTGCTCCACCTGCAGGAGGGCCGGACCGGACGTCCCGATCGGGAAGAACAGCTCCGGGTCCTCGTCGCGGCAGACCGAATCGTGGCGCCAGTCCATGGCGGCAACACTCCTCATTCTTAGTGGGTGGCAGATAACGCTTTGTTGCTATTCCTATTTGCGTCCGCATTGCCGATCGGTGACGGTCAGCATCCGTCTTTTCGGCGCTGCGTGAGCAGACTGTGGGCTCCTGGACCTGCTGGAACAGCTCAACCTGACGAGCATATCCAGGCGAAGTCCCGGTAACACGAGTTCGCTTGTGAATACTTTCACGAACTACAGCCATGTCAAGGGTGACGCTCGGAAAAACTCCGAACAGTGAGCGGGCTCACCACCCATTTGTCCCGGTTTGCGAGTGCTCTCGTTACCCGGTGTGCCACAGTCGAGGATCAATATAGTACGGTCTGCGTGACGTTGCTGACATTTCCGACACCCTTTCTCGGCGTGGCGGCCACCTCACCCGCGCGGTGGGGGGTCCGCGTCAACCGACGGGGGTACCCGAGACCTAGCAGATTACTCTCAGTGCGGCGGGAATGGAGGTGAATCTTATTTTTTCCCGCTCGCCGAGGTAGTCCCCGTCCAGCTGGAACGGCAGCGGACGGCCCGAGAGCAGGGTGAACTCCGCCAGGTCGTGCAGTCGGAGCACCTGCTTGCCGTGCGGATCGGGCTGTCGGGAGAAGAACTGCGTCACTGTCCGTGCTGTGCTGGCCACCTTGAGCTGCCGGATCGCGAGCACGTCGAGCCCGAGATCGAACGACGCCTCCGGATTCGGATTGATCTCCCGGTCGCCGAGATAGGTCCATGGCGCGGTGTTCTGGATGATGGCGGTGGCCAACTCGGTCGCCGGTGCCTCGCCGGGGCGCTCCAGCGTGATCGGCGGGTGACGACGGTCCGATCCGACGAAGTACTGACTCGCCGTGGAGCGGAAGTAGAGCGCCGGGGTGGAGACCCGACCCCGCTTGCGCGCCTGCTCCACCCGGCGGATCACCGCGGCGTCGAGCCCGAAGCCCGCGCAGAACGTGAAGTAGCGGTCGTCCGCGCGACCCAACCCGATCGTGCGCGAGCGGCCCAGCCGAAGCCCTTCCAGGATCATGCTGGTGCCGTCCGGCCACTCCCGGGGCAGCCCGAGGGCACGGGCGAAGACGTTCGTCGAACCGCCCGGCACGGTGGCCAGCGCCGGCAGCCGCTCGGCCGAGGTCTGCCCGGTGCGGAACGTCGGCGGCTCCGCCGCCATCAGCCCGTTGACCACCTCGTTGACGGTGCCGTCGCCGCCGAGCGTGACCACCAGGTCGNGTAGCGCACCGACAGGTCGACTTCACTACGCAGCGCCCGGACCAAGACGTCCCGGCTGCGCTCGCTGGTGGTGGTGGCCTTCGGATTGACCACCAGGACGGCCCGCATGGGCGGCACTGTACCGCGCATACCCACCGGTATCGTGGCCCGCGTGACGATCGACTCCGGCCCGGTTCCCGCCCCGCTCCGTACGGCGGTGCTCCTGCTGCGCGCCGAGGCGGTGGCGCTCGGGCTGGTCGCGGTCTGGCTGATCTGGGCCGACCTGACCGCCGACCACACCGATCTGGCCTCGGCGCTGCTGGTGACCGCGTTCGCGGTCGCCGGAGCGGTCGCGCTCTGGGCGCTGGGCGGCGCGTTGGCCCGGCGGCGGTCAGCTGCCCGCGCGCCGGCCATCGTGCTCCAGCTCATGCTGCTGCCGATCGGCTGGTACATGATCTCCGGCGGCCTGGGTTGGCTCGNCGTGGTCGGGCTGCTGGTCAGCAGCCCGACGAACCGCGCGCTCGGCTTCGGCGACCCGACCCCCTGACGGCGGTCAGTAGCCGCCGGCGCGACGGGTCAGCAGCGAGATGGTGGCCCGGCCGTCGGCCGCGTGGGCGCCGGCCGCGGTGGTCAACGCGGTGAGCACCTTCCAGGCGAAGGACGACTCGGACGGGAGCGTGGCGCCCCGCACGGTCGGCACGGTCACCTCGACGGCGAGCGCGTCCTCGGTGACCGCGAAGCGGCACTCCAGCTCGGCGTCGCGGGTGGCGATGGCGAGCAGCATGGCGCACGCCTCGTCCACCGCGATGCGAAGGTCCTCGATCTCGTCGAGGGCGAACTGGAGCCGGGCCGCGAGCCCGGCCGTGGCGGTGCGGAGCACGCCGAGGTAGCCGCCGTCGGCGGGCACGGTGAGGTGCACGACGTCGTCGTCGGTGGTCGGTAGCCCGGTCAGTTGAGTCACGCCTCATCCCCCCGGTGCGGGACTCTACCCGGTCAGCCGGCCGAACGGGTGGGAGCGGGCGTCGCCCGTGCGGCGAGATCCCGCAACGGGGCCCCGGTCAGCCGGTACGGCGTCCACTCGTCCATCGGCGTGGCCCCGATCGCGGCGTAGAAACGGGCCGCCGGGTTCCACCCGATCATCCACCAGTCAAGCCGCTGGTAGCCGCGCTCGACGCAGATCGCGGCGAGGGTGGCCAGCAGCAGCCGCCCCGCGCCGGTGCCCCGGGCGGACGGCCGGACGTAGAGGTCCTCCAGGTAGATGCCGTGCACGCCGGCCCAGGTGGAGAAGTTGAGGAACCAGAGGGCGAAGCCCACCGGCTCGTCCGTCGCATCCACCGCGACGTGCCCGAACAGCGCCGGGGCGCTCGGGAACAACGCCGCGTGCAGTTGGTCGGCGGTGAGGTGGCACTGCTCCGGGGCGCGTTCGTACGCGGCGAGTTCGTGCACCATGGCGACGACGGCCGGTACGTCCTCGGGACGTACCGGCCGGATCGTCGGTGCCGTGGCGGGCGCCGTCACGCCTGCTTGGTCTCCCAGAAGATCTTCGAGATCTCGTCGATCTTCGAGAGCAGCTCGTCGGCCTTGGCCGGGTCGGTGCCACCCTTGGCGCCGGCCGCCCCGGCCAGCTTGGTGGCCTCGTTGAAGAGCTGGTGCAGGTGCGGGTACTTCTCGAAGTGCTGCGGCTTGAAGTAGTCGGTCCAGAGCACCCACAGGTGGTGCTTGACCAGGTCCGCCCGCTGCTCCTTGATCAGGATGGCGCGGGTGCGGAACTCCGGGTCGGTGTTCGCCTGGTACTTCTCGCAGATCATTTTGACCGACTCGGCCTCGATCCGGGCCTGGGCCGGGTCGTAGACGCCACAGGGCAGGTCGCAGTGGGCGCTGGCGGTCACCCGGGGCGTGAGGATGCGGGGAAGGCGCATCAGGGTCCTCCATGGGATGTTTGCGATGATCGAAGACGACATTACTCCTGGAGATGCTTTCCAGCGGGCGGGAGGTGAAACCCGGTGCCGGCCGTGGCGGAACCCTCCGTGCCCGAACTGCGTGGCCCGTTCGTGCCCGTCCTGGTGACCGGCCCGTCCATGTCACCGACGCTGCGCCACGGCGACGCGGTGCTGGTCCGCACCGGTGGCCGCCCGACCCGTCCCGGCGACGTGGTGGTCGCGGTCTTCCGCAGCCGTCCGGACCTGCTGGTGGTCAAGCGCGCGGTCGAGCCGCGCGACGGCGGCTGGTGGCTGCGCGGCGACAACGACCTCGTCGCCGACGACTCCCGGGCGTACGGGGTCGCCGACGTGCGCGGCCGGGTGGTGGCGCGCTGGTGGCCGCGTCCGGGACGGATCAGGGGCGGGTCGAGGTGACGATCGATATGACCCCGCTCACACCCGGGGGAAGGGTGGGTGGTTATGCTCGGAAAGTGCCCGGGTGACCCCCGCACCGCCGCCCCGCCGGTCGCTGACCACCGCTGACCGAGCCGCCGGTCCGTCTGCTCGACAGATCCTGGAGTCACCATGTCTACGTCCACCCCGGACCCCGCCGATCCCGTCTTCCGGCTGCACCTCGGGGGCAAGATGGCGGTCACCTCGACCGTCCCGCTCACCAGCCGGGAGGACCTCTCCCTCGCGTACACCCCGGGGGTGGCCCGGGTGTGCGAGGCGATCGCCGCCGACCCCGACCTCGCCGACACCTACACCTGGGCGTCGCACACCGTCGCGGTGGTCACCGACGGCACCGCCGTGCTCGGCCTGGGCAACATCGGCCCGCGCGCCGCGCTGCCCGTGATGGAGGGCAAGGCGGTGCTGTTCAAGCAGTTCGCGGGCGTCGACGCGGTGCCGGTCTGCCTGGACACCCAGGACGTGGACGAGATCGTCGCGGCGGTACGGGCGATCGCCCCCTCGTTCGGTGGCATCAACCTGGAGGACATCAGCGCGCCGCGCTGCTTCGAGGTGGAGCGCCGGCTGGACGAGGCGCTGCCCATCCCGGTCTTCCACGACGACCAGCACGGCACCGCGATCGTGGTGCTGGCCGCCCTGCGCAACGCGGCGACGCTGCTCAACCGCAAGCTCGGCGACCTGCGGGTGGCGGTCAGCGGCGCCGGCGCGGCCGGGGTCGCGGTGACGAAGATGCTGATCGCCGGCGGCGTCGACCCGGCCCGGGTGGTGGTCTGCGACTCCCGCGGCATCATCGGCCGGCACCGCGAGCTGACCGGCACCAAGGCCGAACTGGCCGAGCTGACCAACGCCGAGGGCCGCCAGGGCGACGTCACCGAGGCGCTGCGCGGCGCGGACGTGCTCATCGGCGTCTCCGGCGGGCAGATCCCCGAGGTGGCGGTGGCCGGCATGGCCCCCGGCGGCATCGTGTTCGCGCTGGCCAACCCCACCCCGGAGGTGCACCCCGAGGTGGCCGCCCGGCACGTCGCGGTGGTCGCCACCGGGCGCAGCGACTACCCGAACCAGATCAACAACGTGCTCGCCTTCCCGGGCGTGTTCCGGGGCGCGCTGGACGCCGGTGCGACCCGGGTCACCGACGGGATGAAGGTGGCCGCCGCCGACGCCATCGCGGGCGTGGTGGCCGAGTCACTGACCGTGGACGCGATCGTGCCGTCGCCGCTCGATCCGCGTGTCGCACCGGCGGTCGCCTCGGCGGTGGCCGAGGCCGCCCGGCGCGACGGGGTTGCGCGCCGCTGACGGTGTAAGGAAGGTGCCCTTCTTAACGCCTCCCGCATAGGAAGGGCCCCTTCTTAACGCCCGCTCAGCTTGTTACCGTGCCGATCATGCGTGCTGCCTTCGCCTCGGCCTTCGACGCCGACAACCCGCTCGCCGCGCTTGCCGTCGGTGACCGTCCCGAGCCGGTCCATCCGCAGGACGACTGGGTCACCGTGCGGGTCCGGGCCAGCTCGCTCAATCACCACGACCTGTGGTCGCTGCGCGGCGTGGGCCTGACCGCCGACCTGCTCCCGATGATCCTCGGCTGTGACGCGGTGGGCACCGACCCCGACGGCAACGAGGTGGTCATCTACCCGGTCGTGCCCACCCCGGGCGACCCGCGCGGGGTCTCCATCCTCTCCGAGCGCTTCCCCGGCACCTTCGCCGAGCTGGTCGCCGTACCCCGAACGAACCTGCTGCCGCTGCCCGACGGCCTGTCGGCGACCGACGCGGCGTGCCTGCCCACGGCCTGGCTCACCGCGTGGCGGATGCTCACCACCCGGGGCCGGGTCGCCGACGGCGAGTCGGTGCTGGTCCAGGGCGCCGGGGGTGGCGTGGCCACCGCGGCGGTCGCGCTCGCCGTCGCGCTCGGCAAGCGGGTGTACGCGACCAGCCGCGACGCCGCCAAGCGGGAGCGGATCGCCGAGCTGGGCGCGACCGCGCTGGAGCCCGGCGCGCGGCTGCCGGAGCGGGTCGACGTGGTGATCGAGACGGTCGGCGCGGCCACGTTCGACCACTCGCTGAAGTCGGCCGCGCCGATGGCCCGGATCGTGGTCTCCGGCGCCACCGCCGGGCACGAGCCCAAGGTCAACCTGCGCCGGGTCTTCGCCATGCAGCTGGAGATCCTCGGCACCTCGATGGGCGGCCCGGACGAGCTGGCCGAACTGCTCGCGTTCTGCGCCGAGCGTGGGGTGCGCCCGGTGGTGGACCGGATCGTCCCGTTCAGCCGCATCTCCGAGGCGTTCGCCCGCCTGCACTCCGGCGAGGTCTTCGGCAAGGTGGTCGTCGACCACACGGCGTGAGGTGTTAAGCGGGGCCCCCTTCTCTACCGGAGGCGTTAAGAAGGGGCCCCTCCTTACAGGCGGTCGTTGAAGGTGGCCAGGCCGCCACGGGTGGCGTCGGCGGGGAGGCGCTCCTTCGCCGCCGGGTCACCGTAGAGCGTCCACCGGAGGAACTCGACCGTGGTGTCGGCGACCACCCGCAGCGCCTTCCCGTCCCCGAGCAGCGCCCGCCCGTGGTCGCCCTTCGGCAGACTGAGCATCGCCTTCGGCCACGGCACCGCGTCGAAGACCGCCTTGCCGGCGGCGTACGACACCACCTCGTCCGCCTCGCCGTGCACGAACAGTTGCGGCGCGGCGGCCCCGGCGAACGCGGTGCCCACGCCGAGCGCCGTACCGGCGAAGACGATGCCGGCGTCCAGGCGCTCGTCGCGGCCCGCGGTGAACAACCCGATCGTGGTCACGCCGCCGGCGCTGTGCCCGGTCGCGGCCACCCGCTCCGGGTCCAGCCGGCCGTGCAGCGGATCACCCGCCGTCTCGCCGAGCGCGAGCACCTTGGTCAACACGTACGACACGTCGGCCGGCTGGTTGAGCACGTCCAGCGGGTTGCCGTCACCGCCCCGCGCGGTGTGCGGGAACCGTGGCGCGGCGACCACGAACCCGGCCGCCGCCCAGCGCGTCAACAGCACCTGGTAGTCCTCCGGGCGAGCACTCAGGCCGTGGCTGAACAGCACCACCGGGAACCGCCCGGCCGCCGCGGTGGCGGACCGCTCGGCCGCGCCACCGGCCGCACCCCGCGCCGGGTACCAGATGGTCACCGGCAACGGCCGGTCGCCGTCGCGGTTCAGCTTTACCTGGCGTACGCCGACCGCGAAGCTCTCCGTGGGCGCCTTGCCGGCGGGTACCCGCGGCGCGGGCGTGGTGGTCCTCGGTTCGGGTGCCGGACGCTCGGCCGGGGCGATCGGCTCGGAACAGCCGGCCAGGCCGGTGCCGAGCAGGGCTGCGGTGACCAGGGCGACGGGACGACGGTGCATGAACCCGATTGTGCCTCGCGATCGCGGTCGACCAGGCCGGGTCGGTTCGTCGGGGTGGTGTCCGCTGGCCCGGGACGCTCTGCCGGATGCCCTCGGCGGCCCGGCGCGCGGTCGTTCGCGGGTCGGTTCGGGCTCGTCGCGTGGCGCCTTCGGCGGGCCGGGGGTCAGCGTGGCGGGCCGTCGCGGGCGGAGGCTCGGAGGCGGGCCAGGTCGGCGGCGTCCTTGGCGCGGCGGGGCCGCTCGGGCATCCAGACCGGGAACATCTCCTTGAACTCGATCTGTGCGGTGACACTGATCACGGGCACGGTGAGCGAATTGAGCCGGCCGGCTGGCGCGTCGAGCATCCCGGCCGGCAGGGGGGTGCCCGCCCAGGGGCCGGCCCCGACCACCACCCGACCCGCCGCGTCCCGGTCCAGGTAGGCGAAGCTCAGTTCGACGTCATCCCGGAGCAGGTCGAGCTGCGTCGCGACCGGCATCCGCGGATCGGGGCGCCAGCCCCGCCCGCCGAGCCCGGCCGCCAGCCGGTCGGCGTCGCGCCGCCAGCAGTACCAGTCGACGTCGACGTGCGGGCGGCTGACCGTACCGAGGTGGAAGTCCATCGCCCAGCCGCCGCGCAGCCACACCGCGACCCCGGTCGTCCCGGCCAGCTCGACGACCTCCCGGATCGCGTCCAGTTGCCGCTCCTCCAGCCCGTCCACCACCCGACACTACCGACCCCCACCCCCCACCCCGCACCCCCGCGCCGCCGTCCCGCCCCACGCCGTCCCGCCCCACGCCGTTGATCATGAAGTTGGCGGGGTGCATATCGGACAGCGGATACGGTCAACCTCATGATCAACGGGGGCGGGTGCGGGTGGGTGGGGGTGGGGGTCAGGTGGGGAGGGCTCGGGTGGTGAAGGTGGTCGTGCCGGGGCTGGTGGCGTCGGCGGGGAGACGGCCCAGGGCCGCCCGGTCGGCGTAGAGCGCCCAGCGGAGGAAGTCGGTGGTGGTGTCGAGTACCTGAGGGAATCCGGGCCGGCTCGGGTTCAGGTACTCGCCATGGCCCTGCCCCGGGAGGCTGAGGAAGGCGGCCGGGCCGAGACAGCGGGCGTACGCGGCCCGGCCCACCGACTCCGGAACGATCCGGTCGGCGGTGCCGTGTACGAACAGCATCGGCGCGAGCGGCCGGGACGGGCCGTCGACGAGCCGGCCACCGGCGATCACGATCCCGGCCCGCAACGGGGACGGTCGCCCTGAGGCGAACATGCCGAGCGTGGTGTGACCACCGGCCGAGTGCCCGGCGGCGGCGATCCGGTTCACGGCCAGGTGCGCGCCGAGCGGATCACCGGGTCGGGCGCTCAGACGGACCAGGTGACGGATCAACCGCCGGGCGTCGGCTGGTTGATTGCGGACGTCGTCGCGGGTGAAGTTACGGGCCCGCAGGTTGGTGCGCGGGTAGGTGGGCGCCACCACCACGAAACCGGCGGCAGCCCACCGGGTGGTGAGCTGCGCGTGCAGCGCGGGCAGGCTACGCAGGCCGTGACTGTAGAGGACCACCGGAAACCGCCCGGCCGCCATCGGTGCCCGCACCCGTACGCTCGGCCCGGCCTGCGCGCCGGAGTTCGGCGGCCCGGCCGGACCCATCGGCCGGGAAGGCCCGACGGCGGAACCGGCGAGACTGGTGGCGGTGAAGGAACGGAGGTAGCGGCCCGTCGGTGCGGGGGCCGGACGCGCGAAGGCGCCGGTCGTCCGCCCGGGGGAGGCCGGCGGGTCCGCCGGATACCAGACGGTGACCGGCAGGGGACGGGGGCCGTTCAGGTCGACCGTCAACTGCCGCACCCCAACCGGGTACGGGCGCTCAGGCGCGGTCCGGACGTCGGCCGGAGCCGGCCCGGTGGTGGCCATGGCTGCCCCGCAACCGGCCAGCAGCGCCGTCACCAGCGCCGTCATCAGCGCGGCGACCAGCCGCTGCCCCGTCATGCCTGCACGGTAAACAGCCGAGCGGCTCGCCGCGCCCACCATCCGGGCGGGCTGCCTCCGCCGCCCGGCCGGGCAGCGCCTCCGCCACCCGGCCGGGCAGTGCCTCCGCCGNGGCGGTGCCCTCACGGCCCCCGGCCGGGCGGTGCCCTCACGGCCCCCGGCCGGGCACGGCTTCCACGACGCCAGCGGGTAGTGCCGCCACGACTTCGGCCGGGTAGTGCCTTCACCGTTCGGCCGGGTGGTGGCTCCATCGCCCGGTCGGGCAGTGCTTCCACGGCCCGGCCGGGCTGGCGCACGCTGGCCGTCAGGGCTCACCGAAGCCGGCCCGGCGGGGCACTCGGGGCCGGTGGGTTCGCTAGGGTCACCGGCATGGCTGAAAACCACATCGACCCGAGTGGCAACACCGCACAGTTCCGCGCCTTCGTCGATTCGCCCGAGCCCGCTCCGGCGGCGGCGTCGGCCCCGTCCCGGCTGCCGCTGCTCGCCGGCATCGGCGTGGCCGTCGTGGTGGTGGTGGCCCTGGTTGCCTGGCTCGCTCTGGGCTGAGCGCCGCAGCGGCGCTGNTGGCGGCATCGCGATCGGTTCGATGCCGCCACTTCGCCGAAGCCGAAACCGAACCGAAAGCCGAAGCCGAAACCGAACCGAAAGCCGAAACCGAAGCCGGACCGAAAGCCCGACCGAAAGCCCGACCGAAAGCCCGACCGGGCCGAACCCGAAGCCGGGCCGAACCCGAAGCCGGACCGGGCCGAAGCCGGACCGGGCCGAACCAAAGCCGGGCCGGGGCTGGCCCGAATCGAGGCCGAAACGAAGCCGGGGTCAGGCCGCCAGCACGGCCCGGGTCTCGCGGGCGATCTCCCGCTCCTCGTCGGTGCCCACCACGAGCACCGCGACCTCCGCGCCGTCGGGGGAGACGAGCCGGTCGCCCGTACCGTCGTTGCGGGTCGGGTCGACGGCGATGCCGAGTCGGTCCAGCCCGGCCAGCGACGCGGCCCGCACCGCCGCGGCGTGTTCGCCGACGCCGGCGGTGAAGGCGATCGCGTCGACCCGCCCGAGGAGTGCGTAGTACGCCCCCACGTATCCGGTGATCCGACGGCAGTAGACGTCGAACGCCAGCGTGGCGTCCGGGTCGCCGGCGTCGCGGCGGGCCAGCACCTCGCGCATGTCGTTGGCCCCGGTGAGCCCGAGCAGGCCGCTGCGGTGGTTGAGCAGGTCGTCGATCTCGTCCACGCCCATCCCGCCCTCGCGGCGCAGGTGGAAGATGATCGTCGGGTCGAGGTCGCCGCTGCGGGTGCCCATCACCAGGCCCTCCAGCGGGGACATGCCCATCGACGTGGCCATGCTCCGGCCGCCGCGTACCGCGCACGCGCTCGCCCCGTTGCCCAGGTGCAGCGTGATGGTGTTCAGTTCGGCGTACGGCCGGTCGAGCAGCTCGGCGGCGCGACGCGAGACGTACGCGTGCGAGGTGCCGTGGAAGCCGTACCGCCGCACGTCGTGGCGCTCGGCGGTGGCCTTGTCGATGGCGTACGTGGCGGCGGCGTCGGGCAGCGTGTGGTGGAACGCGGTGTCGAAGACCGCCACCTGCGGGGTGTCCGGCAGTGCCTCCCGGGCCACCCGGATGCCGGCCAGGTTGGCCGGGTTGTGCAGCGGGGCGAGCGGGACCAGCTCCTCGATCGCGGTGACCACCGCGTCGTCGATCAGCACCGGCGCGCTGAACCGCCGCCCGCCGTGCACCACCCGGTGCCCGACGCCGGCCAGCCCGTCGAGGTCGAGCCGGCCGAGGATTTCCCGGATGGCGGCCTCGTGGTCGGCCGGTCCGCCGCCCGGCTCACCGATCCGCTCCACGGTGCCCTTGTCGAGGATCCGGTCGCCGTCGTACAGGCGGTACTTGACCGACGAGGACCCGCTGTTGAGGACCAGGATGCGGCTCATTCAGACGCCTCCGCGGCGGCCTGGATGGCGGTGATCGCCACCGTGTTGACGATGTCCGGCACGGTCGCGCCCCGGGAGAGGTCGTTGACCGGCCGGCGTAGGCCCTGCATGACCGGGCCGACCGCCACCGCGCCGGCCGAGCGCTGCACCGCCTTGTACGTGTTGTTGCCGGTGTTCAGGTCCGGGAAGATGAACACGGTGGCCCGTCCCGCGACCGGGCTGTCCGGCAGCTTGGTCGCCGCGACCTGCGGGTCGATCGCCGCGTCGTACTGGATCGGCCCCTCGACCAGCAGCTCCGGGCGGCGCTCGCGGACCAGCTCGGTGGCCGCCGCGACCTTCTCCACGTCCGCGCCGGAGCCGGAGCTGCCGGTGGAGTACGACAGCATCGCCACCCTCGGCTCGATGCCGAAGCGGGCCGCGGTGTCGGCCGACGAGATGGCGATGTCGGCGAGCTGGGCGGCGTCCGGGTCGGGGTTGACCGCGCAGTCGCCGTAGACCAGCACCCGGTCGGCGAGCAGCATGAAGAAGACGCTGGAGGCGACCGAGACGTCGGGCACGGTCCGGATGATCTCGAAGGCGGGGCGGATGGTCGCCGCCGTGGTGTGGGTGGCCCCGGAGACCATGCCGTCGGCGTGGCCGGTCCGCACCATCATCGTGCCGAAGTAGTTGGGTTGCGCCACGATGTCGTACGCCAGCTCCGGGGTGACGCCGCGGTGCGCGCGCAGCTCGGCGTACGCGGCGGCGAACCCGTCCCGCCACTCGCTGGTGGCCGGGTCGACCACCTGCGCGTCGCCGACGTCGACGCCCAGCTCCCGGGCCCGGCGGGCGATGTCGTCGGGGCGGCCGAGCAGGGTCAGCTCGGCGACGCCCCGGCGCAGCAGCACCTCGGCCGCGCGCAGGATCCGGCCCTCGGTGCCCTCGGGCAGCACCAGCCGGCGGCGTCGGGCCCGGGCCCGGTCGAGCAGGTCGTTCTCGAACATCAGCGGGGTGACCCGCGCGGACCGGGTGACCCGCAGCCGGCGGGCCAGGTCGTCGGTGTCCACGCAGCGCTCGAATGCGCCCAGGGCGGCCTCGACCTTGCGCGGGTTGGCGGTGCTGGGGCGCCCCTCGATCCGGCTGGACGCCTCGACCGTGTCGTAGCTGTCGCTGGTCACCGACAGCACGGCCAGCCCGGTGTTCATCCGCTCGACCAGCCGCATGGCCCGTGGGTCGGGCTGTTCGCCGAGCGTGAGCACCAGCCCGGCCAGCGACACCTGCCCGGCGACGTGCGCGGCGGCGGCCGCCACCAGCAGGTCGGCCCGGTCGCCCGGCGTGATCACCAGCGCTCCGTCGGCGAGGTGGTCGAGCAGCGTCGGTACGTGCGCCGCGCCGACCACGTAGTCGAGCACGTCACGGTCGAGCGCGGCCGGGTCGCCGGCGAGCCGGCTGGCGCGCAGCGCCGCCGCCACCTCGGCCACCGTCGGCGCCGACACGGTCGGCACCTCCGGGATCGCGTACGCGGGGACGGGCAGCTCGGGCAGCGTCATCGGCCCGGGTACTCGGTTGGCGACCACCGCCACCACGGTCGCGCCGAGGTCGACCAAGTCGTGGTACGCCCCCCGCATGGCCGCCGCGATCGACTCGGGCGGCTGCCCGAACCCGTCCACCACGGGCACCACCACGCTGCCGAACTCGACCGCCAGCCGGGCGTTGAAGGCCAGCTCACGCGGGCCGGCGCCGTCCCCGTCGGCGAAGTCGCTGCCCACCACCACGACCGCCGGGCAGCGCCGTTCCACCTCGCGGTAGCGGGCCACGATCGCCGAGATCAGCTCCTCCCGCCGGCCGTTGGCCACCAGTTCGGTGGCCTCGGCGTAGGTCGCGCCGTGCAGCTCGTCGACCGGCTGCTCCACCCGGTAGCGCTCGGTGAGCAGGGCCAGGATCTGGTCCGGCCCGTCGCCGGGAACCAGTGGCCGGAACGCGCCGATCCGCTCGACCTGTCGGGACAGCAACTCGGCCAGGCCGAGCGCCACGGTCGACTTCCCCCCACCCGACCCCACGCCGGTGAGGTACACGCTGCGCGCCACGACCCCACGCTACAAGATCGCCGCGCCCGCCGCCCGGGTCCTTCGTCCCCGGCCCCGCACCCCTCAAATGATCTTGCATTTGCATTTTCCCGCATGTTCGATAAGCAAACTTTATCGAGGCCGAATTGCAAGATCATCGGATCGGGTAGGGTCGACGGTAGTCTATTGTGGCTGGTCAGGGGCACCCCCGGTGAAATAGATGGGAGTTTTTCGCATCTATAGTCATCCGGGTGGAAGGCCCGACCGAATTGATCCCCGTAGCCCCGGAACCGCCCCCCGTGTTCGTCGACTCGACCGGGCGGCGGCGTCGGCGGCTGCGCCGCGCCGCGTACGGTGCCGGCGCCGCCGGGGTGTTCTACACGGTGCTGGTCGGGATCAGCTTCGCCGGCGGACCGATCACCCCGGACGCGGTCATCCCGTTCGTCGAGGCGACCGCCGAGCAGCGGAAGCCGTCCCCGGCCCCGTCGACGCCCCAGGCGGCCACGGCCACGCCGACCGCGACGGCCGCGCCGACGGCCGCCCGTTCCGTCCCGTCGCGGGCGCCGGCCACCTCGACGACCTCGGCCACCCCGGGCGGCGCGGACCGGACCACCACCGTGTCGCCCCGGCCGACCCGGACCGCCCCGGCCACGCCCCGGCCCACCACGCCGCCGGCCACCACCGCCCCGACCACGACGGCGCCGACCACCACCGCGCCGACCACCACCGCTCCACCGCCCGTGGTCGAGCCGCCCGCCGAACCCGTCGACCCCGCCGAGCCGGCCGGGACCACGGGTGAGTGACGAGCCCACCACCCCGCTGGACCCCCGCCGCGTCGCCACCGCCCGCCGCCGGCGGATCGGCCGCCGGTCGACCGGCGGCCCCACGGTGGTGCTGGACGCCGGGCAGGTGGCCGCCGGCCGCCGGGCCCGCAACCGACGCATCGTGCCCAGCCCGAGCTGGGCCGTGCTCGCGATGGTCCTCGTCATCCTGGGTGGCCTGCTCTTCGTGGAGGCGTACGCCAACGCCGCGTTCGTGCCCGGCGAACGCACGGCGCCGGGCAGCCAGCGCGAGGTGCCCAGCTCGATCGTCGAGGGCGGCCCGATCGTCAACGTCGACGCCGAGGGCCGGACCCAGTCGCACCGGCTGCCACCGAACACCGTGGCGCTCACGTTCGACGACGGCCCGGATGCGCAGTGGACGCCCGAGGTGCTGCGGGTGCTGGACAAGTACCAGGTCAAGGCCACCTTCTTCGTCATCGGCACGCAGGTCGTGCGGAACCCGGCGTTGGCCCGGCGGATGGTGACCGAGGGGCACGAGCTGGGCGTGCACACGTTCACCCACCCCGACCTCGCCGGCCTGCCCGGCTGGCGGCGCGAGCTGGAGTACGCGCAGACGCAGCTCGCCATCGCCAGCGCCACCGGGGTCCGGACGTCACTGCTGCGCTTCCCGTACTCGTCGAGCGCGGACGCCTACACCGACCGGGACTGGCCGATGCTGCGCCAGGCCGGCGAGCTGGGCTACCTCACCGTGGTCAACGACGTGGACAGCCGGGACTGGGAGAAACCGGCCGTCGAGGCGATGCTCGCCAACGCCACCCCGGCCGGGAACGCCGGCACCGTCGCGTTGTGGCACGACGCGGGCGGCGACCGGTCCGGCACGGTCGCCGCGCTGGACCGCTACATCCCGATGATGCAGCAGCGCGGCTACCGCTTCACCACGGTCAGCGAGGGCCTCGACCGGACGCTGGCGCAGGCGGGCGTGACCGGGCGGGCGGCCGGCCAGGTGGCCGCCCCGCTCGCCGACCGCTGGCGTGGTCAGGTGCTGGTCGGGGCGGTACGCGCCGCCGACGGCATGTTCTGGGTCTTCGGCTTCTTCTTCGTCCTCGTCGGGGTGCTCACCGTCGGGCGGACCCTGCTGCTCCTCGTGCTCGCCCTGCGGCACGCCCGACGTCGTCGCCGCCCGGACTGGTCCTGGGGCCCACCGGTCACCGACCCGGTCTCGGTGATCGTGCCCGCGTACAACGAGAAGGAGGGCATCGCCGCGGCCGTCCGCTCCCTGGCCGGCGGTGACCACCCCGGCGGCATCGAGGTGGTGCTCGTCGACGACGGGTCCACCGACGGCACCGCGGACATCGTGGCGGCGCTCGGCCTGCCGAACGTCCGGGTGGTGCGCAAGCCCAACGGCGGCAAGCCGAGCGCGTTGAACACCGGCGTGGCGCTGGCCCGGCACGACCTGATCGTCATGGTCGACGGGGACACGGTCTTCGAACCCGACGCGGTCCGCCGACTGGTCCAGCCGTTCGCCGACCCCCGGGTGGGCGTCGTCGCCGGCAACGTCAAGGTCGGCAACCGGCGCAGCCTGATCGCGAAGTGGCAGCACATCGAGTACGTCATCGGCTTCAACCTGGACCGCCGCCTCTACGAGACGCTGCACTGCATGCCGACGGTCCCCGGCGCGATCGGCGGGTTCCGCCGGGAGGCGCTGGAACAGGTGGGCGGGATGACCGACGAGACGCTCGCCGAGGACACCGACATCACCATGGCGCTGGGCCGGGCCGGCTGGCACATCGTGTACGAGGAGAGCGCCCGCGCCTGGACCGAGGCGCCCGCCACGCTCGGCCAGCTCTGGAAGCAGCGGTACCGCTGGAGCTACGGCACCATGCAGGCGATGTGGAAGCACCGGCGTGCCGTCCTCGGCCGGGGTTCGTCGGGCCGGTTCACCCGCCGCTGCCTGTCCTTCCTGACCCTGTTCGGCGTGCTGCTGCCGCTGGCCGCCCCGGTGATCGACCTGCTCGCCCTGTACGGGCTGGTCTTCCTCGACCGGACGGAGACCGCGGTCGCCTGGCTGGCGATGCTGGCGGTGCAGTTCCTCACCGCGGTGCTGGCCTTCCGGCTCGACCGGGAGAAGCTCGGCGTGCTGTGGGTGCTGCCGCTCCAGCAGTTCGTCTACCGGCAGTTGATGTACCTGGTGCTGCTCCAGTCGGTGGTCACCGCGCTGACCGGGGGCCGGCTCGGTTGGCAGAAGCTGCGGCGTACCGGTCTCGACGTGACCACGCAGCGCGCCTGAGGGTCGTCACGCGGGCGCGGTGGACCGGGCGTCCGGCCCGGTGACGTCGAGCCGGTCGGCCGGCTCGGCGGCGCGCAGGAGCGCGTCGCTCTTCGCCACCCAGGCCGCGCCGAAGACGAACACGGCGACCGTCTCGCACCACAGCACCGGCTTGAGCGTGTGCCGGACGTCCGGGGGGAGCCGCGTGCTGGCCAGCGCGAGCACGACGGCCAGCAGGATGAGCCCGCCGCAGCTCCGGTAGAAGGCCAGCGCACCGCGTCGTGGCGGCACCCCGGCGCGGTCCGGACGGGTGAACAGGACCAGGCAGAAGACCGCGAGCAGGACGAAGAGGCCGGCGGCCGCGACCTGGTGCACCACTCCGGCCGTCCGGTCGCTTCCGCTGACGGTGGCCACCGGCGCGGCCGTGGTGGTGGGGAACAGCGCCACCGCCACCGCCAGCACCCCGGCGACCGTGCCCAGCAGGTCGTCCGGCCAGCGGTACCGGTAGCTGATCAGGAAGACCCCGACCGCGCACATCGCGCCCACGAAGACGTCGCGCATCTCCGAGTGGTAGTAGCCGCTGAGCGAGTCGAGCAGGGTGAGCCGACGGGTGGCGACGATGTGACCGACCACCAGCACGACCGGCAGGGCGAGGCCGACCGATCCGATACCGAGGCGCAGGTGGCGTACGGTCACCGCGTCCTGCGGGGGCTTGCCGTGGGTGTCCATACCTCAACAGTGGACGTCACGCAGCGCTGTCAGTCAAATGCGAACAGTCACTCGTCATCGTCGTCGTCGAGGCGGGCCAGCCAGGTGGCGAACCGCTCGACCGGCGTCTCGAACTCCGGGTTCAGGTCGATGAAGTCGCGCAGGCGCTCGCCCAGCCACTCCAGGCTGACCTGCTCGTCGCCCCGCCGCTCGACCAGCTCCTCGNGGCCCGCCCCCGGGTGTCGGGACGGGCCGCTGCCGGTGATGTGTCACGGGCGGGGGAGTGCCGCCTCGATCAGCGCGTTCTGCTCGACCTCGTGCATCTTCGCCGAGCCGACCGCCGGGGCGGCGGCCGACGGGCGGGAGATGCGGCGCAGCCGCACCTCCGGCAGGTGCTCCAGCAGGTTGAGCGCGACGAACGACCAGGCGCCCTGGTTGGCCGGCTCCTCCTGGACCCAGGCGAAGTCCTCGGCGTTCGGGTACTGCGCCAGCGCGGCCCGGACCTCCTCGACGGGCAGCGGGTAGAGCTGCTCCATCCGGATGATCGCGGTGTCGGTGACGCCCCGGTCCTGCCGGGCCTGGAACAGGTCGTAGTAGATCTTGCCCGAGCAGAGCAGCACGCGCTTGACCTGCTCCGGCGCCGGGGCGGCGGGGTCGGCCAGGACCGGTTGGAAGGTGCCCGTGGTGAAGTCCTCCACCGGCGACACGCAGAGCTTGTGCCGCAGCAGCGACTTCGGCGTGAACACCACCAGCGGCTTGCGCTTGGGCGACAGCGCCTGACGACGCAGCAGGTGGAAGTAGTTCGCCGGAGTGGTCGGGATCGCCACCCGCATGTTGTCCTCGGCGCAGAGCTGGAGGAACCGCTCCGGGCGGCCGGAGGTGTGGTCCGGCCCCTGGCCCTCGTGGCCGTGCGGCAGCAGCAGGGTGACCGCGGAGCGCTGGCCCCACTTCACCTCGCCGGAGGAGATGAACTCGTCGATCACCGACTGGGCGCCGTTGACGAAGTCGCCGAACTGGGCCTCCCAGGCCACCAGCGCGTTGACGTTCTCCACCGAGTAGCCGTACTCGAAGCCCATCGCCGCGTACTCGGAGAGCAGCGAGTCGTGGACGAAGAAGCGGGACCGCTCGCCGTCGGCGGTCAGCGACTTCAACGGCAGGTAGTCGTCGCCGGTCCGGGCGTCGACGATCGAGGCGTGCCGCTGCACGAAGGTGCCGCGGCGCGAGTCCTGCCCGGCGAGCCGGACGGTCACCCCGTCGTGCAGCAGCGCGCCGAACGCGATGATCTCGCCGAAGCCCCAGTCGATGCCGCCCTCGACGGACATCTTCCGGCGCCGCTCCAGGAGCTGCTGGATCCGCTTGTGCGGGGTGAAGCCCTCCGGCAGGTTGACGTGCGCCTCGCCGATCGCCTTGACCACGGCGGCGTCGGTGGCGGTTTCGACCTGCGGCTCCGGCTCGTCCTCGCGCTTCGGGCGGCTGAGCTGACGCGGCGTGGTGGCGGCGTCGCGGGTGGCCTTGAAGACCCGCTCCAACTGCCCCTGGTAGTCGCGCAGCAGCTCCTCGGCGTCCTCCACGGTGATGTCGCCGCGCCCGATCAGCTCCTCGGTGTAGAGCTTCCGGACCGACCGCTTCGAGTCGATGATCTTGTACATCTCCGGGTTGGACATCGACGGGTCGTCGCCCTCGTTGTGCCCGCGCCGGCGGTAGCAGACCAGGTCGATCACGACGTCCTTGTTGAACGCCTGCCGGTACTCGAAGGCGAGCCGGGCCACCCGGACCACCGCCTCCGGGTCGTCGCCGTTGACGTGGAAGATCGGCGCCTGGATCATCCGGGCCACGTCGGTGCTGTAGAGGCTGGACCGGCTGTACTCCGGGGCGGTGGTGAAGCCGACCTGGTTGTTGACCACCACATGCACGGTGCCGCCGGTGCGGTAGCCCCGTANCCGTGCACCGCCAACGGCAGCACGGTGTAGCCCTCCAGCTTCAGGTCGATTCGGTCCTGCTTGGCCCGGACGATGCCCTCCAGCACCGGGTCCACGGCCTCCAGGTGCGACGGGTTCGCCACCACCGACACCTTGACCGCGTGCTCGCCGTCCGGCGTGGTGAACTTGCCGTTCTGACCGAGGTGGTACTTCACGTCGCCGGAGCCCTGCGTGGAGCGCGGGTCGAGGTGCCCCTCGAACTCGGAGAAGATCTTCTCGTACGGCTTGCCGACGATGTTGGCCAGCACGTTGAGCCGGCCGCGGTGGGCCATGCCGATGACGACCTCGTCCAGCCCGGCCTCGGCGGAGGACTCCAGCACCTCGCCGAGCAGCGGGATCAGCGACTCGCCACCCTCAAGCGAGAAGCGCTTCTGGCCGACGTACTTCGTCTGGAGGAACGTCTCGAACGCCTCGGCGGCGTTGAGCCGGTTGAGCACGTGCTTCTGCTCGTCGGAGCTGGGCTTCTCGTACTTGCGCTCGACCCGCTCCTGGATCCAGCGCCGCTCCTCCGGGTCCTGGATGTGCATGTACTCGATGCCGACCCGGCGGCAGTAGGAGTCGCGCAGCACGCCGAGGATCGAGCGCAGCTTCATCCGCTGCTTGCCGGCGAAGCCGTTGACCGGGAAGACGCGGTCCAGGTCCCACAGCGTCAGCCCGTGCTGGAGCACGTCCAGGTCGGGGTGCTTGCGGATCTCGAACTCGAGCGGGTCGGTGTCGGCCATCAGGTGCCCGCGCACCCGGTACGCGTGGATCAGCTCGTGCACCCGCGCGGTCTTGTTGATCTGGCCCTCGCTGTCGACGGCCACGTCGCGCATCCAGCGCACCGGCTCGTACGGGATGCGCAGCGAGGTGAAGATCTCGTCGTAGAAGCCGCGCTCGCCGAGCAGCAGCTCGTGCATCACCTTGAGGAACTCGCCGGACTGCGCGCCCTGGATGATCCGGTGGTCGTACGTGCTGGTCAGCGTGATCACCTTGCTGACCGCCAGGTCGGCCAGGGTGGCCTCGGACATGCCCTGGTAGGGGGCCGGGTATTCCATCGCGCCGACGCCGATGATGGCGCTCTGGCCCTGCATCAGGCGCGGGATCGAGTGCACCGTGCCGATGCCGCCGGGGTTGGTCAGCGAGATCGTGGTGCCGGCGTAGTCCTCCATGGTCAGCTCGTTGCGGCGGGCGCGCCGGACCACGTCCTCGTACGCCTGCCAGAACTGCCGGAAGTCCATCTGCTCGCAGCCCTTGATGGACGGCACCACCAGGTTGCGGGAGCCGTCCGGCTTGGCCAGGTCGATGGCGATGCCCAGGTTGACGTGCTCCGGGCGGACCATCGCCGGCTTGCCGTCGACCTCCGCGAAGGAGTTGTTCATCTCCGGGTGCTCGACCAGCGCCCGGACCATCGCGTACCCGATCAGGTGGGTGAAGCTGACCTTGCCACCTCGACCACGGGCCAGGTGGTTGTTGATCACGATGCGGTTGTCGACGACCAGCTTCGCCGGGACCGCGCGCACGCTGGTGGCGGTCGGGACGGCGAGCGACGCGTCCATGTTCTGGACGATCTTGGCGGCCACGCCGCGCAGCGGCGTGGTGCCGGCGGCGCTCGCGGTTGGCGCCTTCGCGGCGGCGGGCTTGGCCGGGGCGGCCTTCTTCGCCGGCTCCGGCGTCTTCGCCGCCGGCTTGGCGGTGGGC
Organism: Micromonospora sp. NBS 11-29; assembly: GCF_002140155.1. Lineage (GTDB taxonomy): Bacteria > Actinomycetota > Actinomycetes > Mycobacteriales > Micromonosporaceae > Micromonospora. The sequence goes on along the minus strand of NZ_NAPR01000006.1, from coordinate 97,967 downwards.
TTGGCGGCCGGTGCCGGTGCCGGTGCGGCCTTGGCCGCCGGCTTCTCGGCGACCGTGGCCACGGCCTCCTGCTGCTCGGCGGGTTCCGGCGTGGCGGCCGGCTTGGCCGGCTTGCCCTGGCCGTCGGGGCGCGGTGTGGCGGCGCCGGGCGCCGGCCGGTAGTCGGCGAAGAAGTCGTGCCAGGCCGAGTCGACGCTCGATGGGTCGGCGAGGTAGCGCTGGTACATCTCCTCGACGATCCATTCGTTCGGGCCGAAACCCGCCAGTGGGTTCTCCTGCGATGTCTGCTGGGTCGACACGGCCGCTAATCGCCTCTTTCACGCGGTTGTGAATGTCACGCGGTGGCTCCCGTGCCCGGTTCGCCGGCGCGCGGTAGACGGATCCAAGGCTACGCCGTGCGATGGCCGCAGGCATTTCCGCCTCCGGCTGGTGGCCCGTTTCACAGAAGACGCCAGAAGNGGGGGGCCCGAAGCCGCCGAACGTCAGGAGATGTCGCGCCGCCGGATGGTCAGCACGCCGATCACGCCGGTCACCGCCGCGTACGCGATCAGCACGAGGGCGCCGGCCCACTGCGGCGGGTTGCCCGGGATGTCCGTGTCGCCGCCCACCATCAGGCTGGACGCCAGCGACGGCACCAGCAGCTGGAGCTTGTTGATCCAGTCGCCGAACCGCGCCGCCAGCAGGCTGATCGCGATCGCCGCGCCGATGGTGCCGCCCAGGTAGAGCAGGATGCCGGTCACGGTGGCGCCGATCTGGCTGCGGATCAGCACGCCGAGCCCGACGCCGAGCACGGACCAGAGCAGGTAGGCCAGGCCGTTGAGCGCGATCGCGCGCCAGATCGTCCCGCTGCCGAGCTGCGAGCCGACGTCCACCGCGTTCAGGATCAGCGGCGCGAAGATTAGGTTGAGCACCGTGGTGACGATCCAGAACAGCAGCGCCAGCACGCCGGCGGCGGCCAGCTTGGCCAGCATCACCGCGGTGCGGTGAGGCGCGGTGAGGAACGTGGTGGTCACCGTCTGGTGGAAGAACTCGCTGGTCACCACCACGATGCCGAGCAGCATCACGATGAGCAGGCCGAAGAACTGGCCGTTAGTGTAGAGGTTGGCGGCCAGGTTGTCGGCCGCGCCGACCGCCTGGAGCTGCTCGGCCTGGTCGCCGGACACCTCACCCAGGTCGCCGCCGGCCAGGGCGTCGGTCTGCAACCAGTTGAAGAACAGTGTCAGCGCCCACAGCGGCACACTGATCAGCCCGAAGATCCACCAGGTGCTGGTGGTACGGATCTTGAGCAGTTCGGATCGGACCAGCGTCATCGGATCTCCGCCTTTCCGGCCGTCAGCTCCAGGAAGACCCCTTCGAGGTCCGGACGTTCGGTGGTCAGCTCGTGCAGCTCGACCTTCGAGGCCAGCGCGACACGACCCACGGTCGGGGCGTCCACGCCGCCGACCAGCAGCGCGCCGTGCGGGTCGGCCTCGACGGTCGCGGCCTGCTCGCGCAGCACCGCGGCCAGCTCGTCGGCCTGCGGGGTGCGCACCCGCACCCGGGCGCCGTGCGTCATCGAGCCCATCACCTGCTCGACCGGGCCCTGCCGGACCAGCTTGCCGGCCGCGATGATCACCACGTCGTCGGCGAGGAGCTGCATCTCGGAGAGCAGGTGGCTGGAGACCAGCACGGTGCGCCCCTCGGTGGCCAGCCCCTTGAGGAAGCCCCGCATCCAGCGGATGCCCTCCGGATCCAGGCCGTTGGCCGGCTCGTCCAGGATCAGCACCTGCGGATTGCCGAGCATCGCGGCGGCGATGCCGAGCCGCTGCTTCATGCCCAGCGAGTAGCCCTTGAACTTGCGCTTCCCCGCCGGGGAGAGCCCGACCAGGGCCAGCGCCTCGTCCGCCCGCGCCTTCGGCAGCCCGGCCGCCGCGCAGATCACCCGCAGGTGGTTGATGCCGGTGCGGCCCTTGTGCGCGCTGGACGCCTCCAGCACGGCGCCCACGGTGCGCAGCGGGTCGGTCAGGTCGGCGTACCGGTGACCACCGATGGTGGCCGTGCCGGCCGTCGGCGTGACCAGGTTGAGCAGCATGCGCAGCGTGGTCGTCTTGCCGGCCCCGTTCGGGCCGAGGAAGCCGGTGACCCGGCCCGGCGCGACCGTGAACGACAGGTCGTCGACCGCACGCACGTTCTTGTATTGCTTGGTCAGGCCGGACACGATGATCTGGCCGGTCCCGGCACTGGGGCTTGACTGCCCGTCGGACATCATTCTCCTCTCCTGCCCCGGCGCGCTCGACGCACGCCGGTGGGGACGCCGTTGCGGTGGCGCCCCGCACAGCCTTCCAACCTGGTGCAACCGGGTCAATCAGGCGGGATGCGGACGCGCCGTCCCCCTCAGGGGGGACATCATCCGGTGGGCATCGCGATCCACGTCGCGCGGGCCCGGGCAAGGAGCGCGCCGCCCGGCCCGTACAGGCTGGTGCGCACCTCGGCCTTGCGTCCCTCGCCGCCGACCCGGACACCGGTCACCACGCACTCGTCGCCGGGCCGTGGCAGCGCCGTGACCTGCGCGGCGATCCGCCCCAACAGGTACGGACGGCCGGCGGAGAGCACCGCCCACCCGCCCGGGCAGTCCAACGCCGCCCAGACCGTCGCCGGCACCACCTCGTCCGGAGCCCGGAACGGCGCGGCGGTCCGTCCGTCCGGCAGCCGGCCGGGAAAGATCCGCAATCCGTCCGGGCGGTCCGGGCCGCAGACATAGCAGCCGGGGAACGGGTGGTCCACCAGACCGGGGTACGCCCGCGCGGCCGCCTCGGCCGAGGCCCGGTCCACCGGCGGGACGACCGCGTCCAGCGGCTCGACCCGGCGTACCTGGGCGACCAGCCGACCCTCCGGGTCGCGCACCTCGCTGTCGACGGCGACCAGCGGCGTGTCCAGCGGCGGCGGTCGGCGGAGCGTGACCTCCACCGGTCCCCGGTCGTCGATCAGCGCGGCGAAGATCCCCGCGCTCCAGCCGCCGTTGCCGGAGCCGTCCGGTCCGTGGAAGCGGGCCTCGACGAGCACATGCACCTCCTCCGGTCACCAGCGGCGCCGTCGCCGGTGGTCGCCCGGCAGCCTCGCACACCCGCGCCCCGGGCCCGCACGCCGCCGCCGGCCGGCGTTCACCGGATCGACACCCCTCACCCCGCCCGGTGTCCACCCGCGGCCCTTACAACCGACCCATGGCTGTTCTACACGCCGCTGTCGCACCCATCACGACCAGCGGTTACACCCTGCTGATCGCCGACGACCCGACCCTGGTCGCGGCCGCGCAACGCCTGCGTCACGAGGTGTTCGCCAGTGAACTCGGCGCCACCCTGCCGCCCGACGCCGCCGGGCTCGACACCGACGAATTCGACGCGTACTGCGACCACCTGGTGGTGCGGTGCGAGCGCACCGGCGAGGTCGTCGGCACCTACCGGCTGCTGCCGCCCGGCCGCACCGACCGGCGGTACGCCGACGGCGAGTTCGACCTGGGCCCGCTGGCCCCGCTCCGCGACGCGCTGGTCGAGGCGGGCCGCTCCTGCGTGCACCCGGACCACCGCACCGGCGCCGTGATCAACCTGATGTGGGCGGGGATCTGCCGCTACCTGCACCTNCCGCCGCCGCCGAGGTGTGGACCCAGGCCGCCGCCCGGCACCTCGCCCCGCCACCGCTGCGGGTGACCCCGCGCCGACCCTGGTTCGCCGAGCCGACCGCCGCCGTCGACCCCGCCACGCTCACCCCGGCCGAGCGCCGCGCGCTCGTTCCGCCGCTGCTCCGCGGCTACCTGCGGCTGGGCGCCTGGATCGGCGGCGAACCGGCGTACGACCCGGACTTCGGCTGCGCCGACTTCTACGTGCTCCTGTCGATGGATCGGATGAACCCGCGCTACCTCCGGCACTTCCTCGGCGAGGTGACCTCGTGACGCCCTACCCGGGCCGGCCCGGCCACGCTCCCGAGTCGGCCGGCGAGGACCTGTGGCGACCCGTCTCCGGTTGCGGACCGGCGTGCCTGCCGGCCCCGGCCGCCCCGGACGTGCCCGCGTCGCGTCGGGCGGGCCGGCTGCTCGGCGTACTCGGGATGGTTCTGCTCGGNCCCGGCGGGCCGCGCTGCGCGGCTGGGCCCGCGCGACGCTGCGCGCCCTCGGCGTGCGGCTGGTCGTCCGGGGACGGGTGCCGCGCCGCCGCGCGCTGCTGGTCGCCAACCACGTCTCCTGGCTGGACGTCCTCGCGGTGCTGGCGGTGTCACCGGCCCGGATGCTGGCCAAGCGGGAGGTGCGGGGCTGGCCGGTGGTCGGGGCGTTGGCCGCGGCCGCCGGCGCCGTCTTCGTGGACCGGTCCCGGCCGCGCCAACTGCCGGCCACGGTCGCCCGGGTGGCCGACGCGCTGTGCGCCGGGCACCCGGTGGCGGTGTTTCCCGAGGGCACCACCTGGTGCGGCGCGGCGGTCGGCTGCCGCCCCGCGCACGGCTTCCGCCCGGCGATGTTCGAGGCCGCGGTGGCGGCCGGCGCGCCGGTGGTGCCGCTGAGCCTCGGCTATCGGCACGCGGGTGACCCGAGCACGCTGCCCGCCTTCCTCGGCGAGGAGACGCTCTGGGCCTCGGCCCGCCGGGTGCTGGCCGCCCGGGACCTGGCCGTCGCGGTGACCGTGGCCGCCGCGCTGCACCCGGCCGACGGCGCGGACCGGCGGCTGCTGGCCCGCGCCGCCGAGGCGGCGATCCGCCCGGCCCCGCCGCGCAGCGCACGCACCCGTCGTCCCGCGCTGCCCGCTCCCACGACGCTGCCCGCAGCCCTGCCGGTGCCCGCGGTGCGGCCGGGACTCGATCTGGCTGCCTGAACGTCCCGGTCCACACCAACCACTGTGGCCGGTAGCCTGCGGGTGCGTGGTCGGGAACGCGATACAGTCTTGTCCAGTCGCGATGTATCGCGTTAGGCTGACTTCCGTCATTCGGCGTGTCGTGGGGCACGTCGGCGAGGGGAGGAACCATGGCCAGCTGGACGGTCGACAGCCCGCAGCAGATCACCCTGGAGGAGCCGGTCACCCGGCTGGACGTCCGGCTGGTGAGCGGCCGGCTCAACGTGGTCGGCACGGACGGTCCGGCCCGGGTCGACGTCACCCGGGTCGGTCGCGAGCCGCTGGTGGTCGAGCTGCGCGACGGCGGGCTGACCGTGCGGCACGAGAAGGTCACCCGCTGGCCGGGCGTGCTCTGGTGGCTCGGCCAGCTCCGCCGCCGGTACCGCGCGGAGGTCTCGATCGCCGTGCCGGCCCAGGCGCTGGCGGACCTGCACCTGGTGGACGGCGCGCTGGTCGCCTCCGGGCTGCGTCGCGACACCCGGGTCGACGTCACCTCCGGTCAGGTGACCCTGATGGGGTTGCGCGGGCGCACCACCGCCAAGGTCGTCTCCGGCCCGGTGGAGGCGCTCGGCATCGCCGGTGACCTCGACCTGGAGACGGTCTCCGGCGAGCTGATCCTGGCCGACAGCGCGCCCGACCGGGTCCGCGCCCACGCCGTCTCCGGCTCGATCACCTGCGACCTGGACAATCCGCGGGGCAGCGAGATCCGGCTCAGCGCGATCTCCGGCAGCATCACGGTCCGGGTCCGCGAGGACAGCGACCTCAGCGTGCACCTGCACACCACCTCCGGCCGGATCACCAGCGGGTTCCCGCAGGTCAGCGGCGGCCAGCAGGGCTTCGGCGCGGTCAAGGACAGCCACGGGGTGCTCGGCGGGGGCGCGGGTAAGCTCTGGGCGTCCGCGACGTCCGGCAGCATCGCGCTGCTGGCCCGCCCGGCCGCGGACGCCGACGACGTGGAGGACCTGCCGTGACCGCCGTGTTCAGCCACGGGCGGCTCCGGCTCTATCTGCTCAAGCTCCTCGACGACGGGCCGAAGCACGGTTACGAGCTGATCCGCCTGCTGGAGGAGCGCTTCCTGGGGCTCTACGCGCCCAGCGCCGGCACCATCTACCCGCGGCTGCAACGGCTGGAGGTGGAGGGCCTCGTCGCCCACACCGCCGTGGGTGGGCGCAAGGTCTACGAGATCACCGAGGCGGGCCGGGGTGAGCTGCGGCAGCGCGCCGACGAGCTGACCACGCTGGAGGCCGACATCAGCGCCTCCGTCGAGGACCTCGCCGCCCTGGCCGGCGAGATCCAGACCGAGGTACGCGGCTCGGTGCGCGACCTGAAGCGGGAGCTGCGCGAGGCGACCCGGCAGACCCGGCAGGGCCGCTGGACGCCGCCACCGACGACCCGGCCGGTCGACGTCGGGGCGTCGTCCGCGACGGCCGGTCCGCCGCTGCTCGCCGAGTTCGACCAGCGGCTGGCCGCGTTCACCGTCGAGGTCGGCGCGCTGGTGCGGGCCGGGCGGCTCAGCGACAACCAGCTGCGGACCGCGATCCGGCTGCTCGACGGCGCGCTCGACGGGATGCGGCGGTTGCTCCGCTGACCTCACAGGTTGTTTCCAGGTTCCACCCAGCGCGACCGCAGCCGAAGCGCGGATGATGGGTCGCATGGCGGCTACCCAGACCGAGGCCCGACTGCTCGTGGTCGAGGACGATCCCAACATCCTCGAACTGCTCTCCGCGAGCCTGCGCTTCGCCGGCTTCGACGTGGCCACCGCTACCAGTGGCAGCGCGGCGCTGCACGCCGCCAAGGACCACCGGCCCGACCTGGTCGTGCTCGACGTGATGCTGCCCGACCTGGACGGCTTCGAGGTCATCCGGATGCTCCGGGAGGGCGGCACGCGTACGCCGGTGGTGTTCCTGACCGCGCGTGACGCCACCGACGACAAGATCCGGGGGCTGACCCTGGGCGGCGACGACTACGTCACCAAGCCGTTCAGCCTGGAGGAGTTGACCGCCCGGATCCGGGCCGTGCTGCGGCGCACCGCGACCGGCGAGCACGCCCCGTCCCGGCTCACCTTCGCCGACCTGGAGCTGGACGAGGAGACGCACGAGGTGCACCGGGCCGGCCAGCGGGTGCAGCTCTCGCCGACCGAGTTCAAGCTGCTGCGCTACCTGATGCTCAACGCCAACCGGGTGCTGTCCAAGGCGCAGATCCTCGACCACGTCTGGAACTACGACTTCCGCGGTGACGACAACATCGTCGAGTCGTACATCTCCTACCTGCGGCGCAAGGTCGACAACACCCAGCCCCGGCTGATCCACACCCTGCGCGGGGTCGGGTACGTGTTGCGCAAGCCGGCGGCGTGAACGCCGTTCACGACGTGAAGAGCCGGCTGCGGGGGATCCCGTTGCGGCTCAAGCTCGTCACCGCCGTGCTGGCGCTGGTGGCCGGCGCACTGCTCGTGATCAGCGTCTCCACCGCCTACTTCCTGCACGACTACCTCGTGAACCGGATCGACGGCGAGCTGGACGACCAGCTCGACCGGGGTGTGAGCATCAACGCGGCGAACAACAGCAGATTCCCGACCGACTACCTGGTGGCCCAGTGGAGCCGGAACGACCAGTCCGGCTTCTCCGCCGCCGACCAGCGGCTGAGCCCTCAGGACCTGCCGGCCGGGCTGAACAAGCAGGACTGGTACGACAAGCACGCCAACGGTGAGGCGTTCACCGAGGACGGGGCCGACAAGCGGGTCCGCTGGCGACTGATGGTCCGGCAGGACAGCGCCGACTCGTACCGGGTCATCGGGCAGAACCTGACCGACGTCGACCTCTCCGTCCGGCAGTTGCTCTGGATAGACCTACTGGTGGGCGGGGCGGTGCTGATCATCCTGGCGTCGGTCGGCGCGGGCATCGTGCGTACCAGTCTGAAACCGCTGGTGGAGATCGAGCGGACGGCGGCGGCCATCGCCGGCGGCGACCTGACCCGGCGGGTGCCCGACCCCGAGGAGGGGCAGCCGTGCCCGACCTCCGAGCTGGGCCGCCTCTCCCGGGCGTTGAACGCGATGCTGGCGCAGATCGAGGCCGCGTTCACCGCGCGGGCCGCGTCCGAGGCGGCGGCCCGCAGCGCCGAGGTCGGCGCCCGGGACGCGGCCGCCGCCGCGCAGGCGTCGGAGGCGCGGGCCCGCCGGTCCGAGGAACGGATGCGGCAGTTCATCGCGGACGCCTCGCACGAGCTGCGCACGCCGTTGACCACCATCCGGGGGTTCGCCGAGCTGTACCGCCAGGGCGCGGCGCGGGCACCGGAGCAGACCGCCGACCTGCTGCGTCGCATCGAGGACGAGGCATCCCGGATGGGGCTGCTGGTGGAGGACCTGCTGCTGCTGGCGCGGATGGACCGGGAGCGGCCGATCGCGCTGGCCCCGGTCGAGCTGCCGGTGCTCGCCTCGGACGCGGTGGAGGCGGCCCGGGTGGTCGACCCGGACCGGCCGATCGAGCTGGAACTGGAGCCGGGCGCGGGGCCCCTGGTCGTGCTCGGCGACGACGCCCGGCTGCGCCAGGTGATCGGCAACCTGATGACGAACGCGCTCACCCACACCCCACCGGACGCCGCGGTGACGCTGCGGCTGCGGTCGGAGGCCGGGAACCTCGCCGTGGTGGAGGTGGCGGACACCGGCCCGGGCCTGACCCCGGAGCAGTCGGAGCGGGTGTTCGAGCGGTTCTACCGGGTGGACGCCGCCCGGACCCGGCGAGCCGACGGGCCGACCAGCACCGGTCTCGGTCTGGCCATCGTCGCCGCGTTGGTGATGGCGCACCACGGCACGGTCGAGGCGGTCGGTACGCCGGGCGGCGGGGCCACCTTCCGGGTCAAACTGCCGCTGTTGGCGGAGGCGCCCGAGCCGGGCGAGTGACTTACAGAAAACATTCAGGCAGGTTCCAGGCTGGTGACAGTGCGACGGGGAAAGCTGTAGGCCATGACCGACCACGAGACCGATCCGCAGCGGTCGCCGGCCCCCGCCGACGCCGAGCCGTCGCACCACACCGCCGAGCTGCCCCGCGCCGAGAGCGGGACATCGGACTCCACCCCGGCCGCCGCGTCGGTTCCGGCCGACTCCCCGGCCGCCGGAACCACCGCCCACGCCGACCCGCAGCCCAGCCCGTACGCGCCGCCGGCCGACCGCCCGTACGCGCCGCCGGCCGCTCCGACGCCCTATCCGGCGTCCGGGCAGCCGCAGCAGTCGTACCCGGCGTCCGGGCAGCCGCAGCAGTCGTACCCGTGGTACGGGGGACAGCAGCACGGCGGGTGGGCCCAGCAGGGCGGCAGCGGCTACCCGTCGCCGCAGCACACCACGCCCTATCAGACGCCGCACGGGCACCAGGCGTACCCGCCGCAGCACCAGGCCGGGCAGCCGATCCCGCCGTGGGGCCAGCAGCAGCAGCCGGCGCGGCCGAGCCGGGTCGGCAAGTTCATCGGCGCCGGCGCGCTGACGCTGGCTCTGATGTTCGGTTCGGGCGTGGCCGGCGGCGCGCTGGCCCTCGCGCTCGACGGCGGCGGCGTCACCCGCACCTACTCGGCCGCTCCGGTGATCAACAGCGCCGACCTGCCCAAGATCGCAGCTTCCGTCCAGGACAGCATCGTCACGATCATGACGGACAGCGGTGAGGGCTCCGGGGTGATCCTCAGCGCCGACGGATACGTGCTGACCAACAACCACGTGGTCGCCTCCGCCGGCGGTGACTCGGTGCGGGTGGTCTTCGCCGACGGCAAGAGCGCCTCCGCGAAGATCGTCGGGACCGACCCGAAGACCGACCTCGCGGTGGTCCAGGCCAGCGGCGTGAGCGGCCTGAAGGCGGCGAAGTTCGGCGACAGCGACGCCATGCAGGTCGGCGACCAGGTGCTCGCCCTGGGCAGCCCGCTCGGCCTCCAGGGCTCGGTGACCGCCGGCATCCTCAGCGCCCGTGACCGCACCATCTCCGCCGGCGGCGGGCAGCAGCAGGCCCCGCAGCAGGGTGCCAGCTCGATCTCCGGGCTGCTCCAGACCGACGCCCCGATCAACCCGGGCAACTCCGGCGGCGCGCTGGTCAACACGCGGGGCGAGGTGATCGGCATCAACACCGCGATCGCCACCGCCGGGCAGGGCAGCAACGGCAACATCGGCGTCGGCTTCGCCATCCCGAGCAACAAGGCCAAGGACGTGGCCGAGAAGCTCCAGCGCGGCGAGAAGATCAGCCACCCGTCGCTCGGGGTCAGCGTCAACGGCGCCGAGGACGGCGGCGCGCTGGTCGCCGCGGTCACCCCGGGCAGCGCCGCCGAGAAGGCCGGCCTCCAGCGGGGCGACGTCATCACCAAGTTCGGCGACAAGGCGATCAACGACTCGAACGATCTGGTCGGCGCGGTCCAGGCCGGCAAGGTCGGTGACCGGGTCGAGGTGGAATTCAAGCGAAACGGATCGACCGAGAAGGCAACCGTGACGCTCACCGAGACGTCATAGTCCACAGACCNGGGCGACGGAGCCAAGGGGGTTGGCTTCGTTCGCCCGCCGCCCCTCGCCGTCAGGCGGACCGTTTACCACCGGCCGGCCCGGGAACTCCCCGCCGATCGGGTACGCCGGGACCAACGGGAGGCACTCGTGGCCGTGACCGAGCCGCCGTCGGACCGCGTACGGGCCGGACCGCTCCGGATCGCGATGGTGGTGCCGCCGTGGCTGTCGGTGCCCCCGCCCGGGTACGGCGGACTGGAGACGCTGGTGGCCGGACTGGTCGACGCGTTGGTCGACCGCGGCCACGCGGTGACGCTGTTCGGGGCCGGCGCCGGGCACGGCACCGCCGCCGAGTTCGTCTCCACCTGTCCCGAGGTGCAGTACGACCGGCTGGGCGAGTCGCTGCCCGAGCTGGCCCACCTGGCCCGCGTCGACCGGCTGGTCGATCCGGCGGACTTCGACCTGGTGCACGACCACAGCACGATCGGCCCGATGGTGGCCGGTCGGCGGCGGGTGCCGACCGTGGCCACCGTGCACGGCAACCCGGTCGGTGAGTACGGCACCGCGCTCGGCATCACCGACCGGGGGGTCGGCCTGATCGCCATCTCGCACGCCCAGCGCCGGGTGAACCCGAGCCTGCCCTGGGTCGGCACGGTGCACAACGCGATGCCGCTGGGTGAGTTGCCGCACAAGCGCGTCCCGGGGGCCGGGCCGGTGCTCTGGCTGGCCCGGTTCAGCCCGGACAAGGGACCCGACGTGGCGATCCGGGCCTGTCGGGCGGCCGGCCTGCCGCTGACCCTGGCCGGCAAGTGCCACGAGCCGGGCGAACGCCGCTACCTCGAAGAGGTGGTCGAGCCGCTGCTGGGCTCCGACGTCACCCTGGTGGTCAACGCCGACCGNGGGCGGAGCCGTTCGGCATGGTGATGGTGGAGGCCATGGCGACCGGTACGCCGGTGGTCGCGCTGCGCCGGGGCGCGGTGCCGGAACTGGTCCGCCCCGGCGTCACCGGGCTGGTCTGCGACCGCGCCGACGAGTTGCCGGCGGCGCTGCGCGCGGCGGTCGACCTCAACCCGGCCGACTGCGTCGCGCACGTCGCGCGGAACTTCTCGGTGGAGCGGATGGTCGCCGGCCACGAGGCGGTGTACCGGGGGTTCCTGGCCGGGCGGGCGGGGGCGAGGAGCCCACAGGCGGTCATGCCGGTCGTCGCCGGTTGACGCCTCAGGCGCGCACGGCCAGCAGTGCCGCCGCGGCGGCGTCGAGCGCTCGCGCGTACCCGGGGCTGATGCTGCCCTCGCGCCGACGCTCGGCGATCTTGCCACGGAGCCGGTCCACGGCGGCGGTCACCGCGCCCTCGTCGCTCGCGGCGACCGCGTTGCGCAGCAGGTTGCGCAGGTCCACGGCGACGTCGCTGCGGATCTGGCCGTCGGTCAGCCCGGCCTCGATCAGCCCGTCGACCCGTTCGGCCGCGTCGACCGGCTCGCTGGCCGGCGGGGTCGGGCCGGCGGTGCGGGACGGCCGGGTGGGCTCGGGCGACGGCGTGGTGCTCGGCTCCACCGGCCCGTCCGGCGTGGTGGTGGGCGGCTCCACCGGCCCGGCGGTCGGCAGCACCCGGGTGTCGTCCGGCCGGTCCGACGTCAGCGCCGGCACCAGCAGCGCGGCGGCGGCGACCAGCAC
>NZ_NAPR01000006.1:51588-85931 GCF_002140155.1 Micromonospora sp. NBS 11-29 | reverse complement strand
GGGCGAGGGCCCGCCGCCGGGCCGGCGGCGTACCCCCCGGCGTGCCGGGCGTGACCGGCGGTGGCATCGGCGGCGCGGCTGGCGGAACCGTCGGCGCGGCCGGCGGCTCCGGCGGCGGTGCGGGCGTCAGCGCGGGCAGCGTCATGGTCGGCGCGAGCATGGTGGCGGCCTGCGGGTCGGCGGGCAGCAACTGGTCGCGGAGCACGGCCGCCACCCGGTGCGCGGTCGGCCGCCGCCGCGGATCCCGGGCCAGGCAGCGCAGGCAGATCTCCGCGACCGGGCCGGGCAGCCCCGGTACGCCGTCCAGCCTGGGTGGTGCGCTCTCCGCCAGCGCCGCGCTGAGCTGTTCCCAGGTCTCCGCCGGGTACGGCGGCTGGCCGGTCAGCGTCTCGAAGAGCAGGACGCCCAGCGAGTAGACATCGGTGGCCGGCTGGGCCGGCGCCCCGTCCAGCCGTTCCGGCGCCACGTACGCCGGGGTGCCGAACGTGCCGCCGTCCTCGTCCTCGTCCGGCGCGCCGACCCGGGTGGCGATGCCGAAGTCGAGCACCTTCGCCCCGGTCGCGGTCATCATGACGTTGGCCGGCGTGACGTCCCGGTGGACGATGCCGAGCCGGTGCGCCGCGGCCAGCGCCTCGGCCACCTGCGCGCCGGTCTCCACCGCAGCCGGCCAGGGCAGCGGCCCCTCGGTCAGGCGGTGGTCCAGCTCCTCGCCGCTGAGCAGCTCCATCACCACGAACGAGGTGATCGAGCCGTCGGGTGCGACCGTCTCGCCGTAGTCGTGCACGGCGGTGACGTGCGGGTGGTCGAGCTGGGCCGCGGAGCGGGCCTCCTCGCGCACCATGTCGCGGAAACGGGCGTCGGCGGCGAGCGAGGGAGCGAGGACCTTCACCGCCACCACCCGGTCGAGCACCTCGTCGCGGGCTCGCCAGATCACCGACATGCCGCCGGCGCCGATCCGGTCGATGAGTCGGTACCGCCGGGCCAGCAGGCGGCCGGCCTGGAGTGTCGCCTTCACCTCGCGCACCTGCCTGGGCTCGGGAGCGCTATCAGGTTGCGTGAATGTGTCTTACCTGTCAACAGTCCACGTCGCCGATCGCGCGGAGCGCATCCGTGGTGGCTCGCGGTGACCGGGCGGGGCCGGCGAGGAGACGGCCCGGCCGGCCGGATCGTGGGCCGCGTGCCAGGATGAACGGCATGGCGGCGGGTCCGGTGGCGTTCGTGCTCGGCGGCGGGGGAGTGCTCGGCGCGGTCGAGGTGGGGATGCTGCGTGCGCTGTTCCGCGCCCAGGTCCGGCCCGACCTGGTGATCGGCACGTCGATCGGCGCGGTGAACGGCGCCCTGGTCGCCGCCGATCCGACCGAGGCGGTCACCGACCGGCTGGTCCGCCTCTGGGCCTCGCCGGAGGCGAGCGAGGTGTACGGCGACTCCGTCGCCCGGCAGTTGCGCCGCTTCGCCGCGCGTACCCACCTGCACTCGCCCCGCCCGCTGCGCCGGCTGCTGGAGAGCGAGCTGGGCGAGGAGACCACGTTCGCCGACCTGACGGTGCCGTTCCGCTGCTGCGCCGCGAACATCGAGCGGGCCGCCGAGCACTGGTTCGCCGAGGGCCCACTGGTGCCGGCGGTGCTCGCGTCCGCGTCGGTGCCCGGCCTGCTGCCACCGGCCCAGATCGCCGGTCAGCACTACATCGACGGTGGGGTGGTCAACTCCATCCCGGTCGGCGAGGCGGTGGCGGCCGGCGCGAGGAGGATCTTCGTGCTCCAGGTGGGCCGGATCGAACGCGCGTTGAGCCCGCCGCGCCGCCCCTGGGAGATCGCCCAGGTCGCGTTCGAGATCGCCCGCCGGCACCGGTTCGCCCGGGAGATGGCGGCGCTGCCCGAGGGCGTCGAGGTGCACGTGCTGCCGACCGGCGGCGCGGAGCCGCGCGACGACAGCCCGTGGGCGTACCGGGACATGGCGGCCGTGGGACGGCGGATCAGCCGGGCGTACACGGCGTCCCGCCGCTATCTGGACACCGTGCTGGAGCGCTGATGCCGTTACCACCCCGATGGGTACGCCGGTTGCTGCTCGCCCCCGGCGTGGTGCTGCTCGCCGTCGCCGTGGTGACCACGCTGCCGGGCTGGGCACTGCTCGCGCTGGCCGCGTCGCCGTTGGTGCCGGGGCGGCTGCGCCCGCTGCGGCTGCTCTGGATCGGCACCNCTCGGGCTTCGGCGCGTACAAGCGGTCGCCGGCCTTCCAGCGGGCCCACTACGTGGTCGCCGGGCGTTTCCTGCGGGTGCTGTTCTGGCAGGCCCGGTGGACGCTGCGGCTGAGCATCGACGTGGTCGGCACCGACCCGGACACCGCCCTGCCCGGCCGCCCCGAGCTGGTGCTCTGCCGGCACGCCGGGCCCGGTGACTCGTTCATCCTGATCCACGCGCTGGTGAACTGGTTCCACCGGGAGCCCCGGATCGTGCTCAAGGAGAGCCTCCAGTGGGACCCGGCCATCGACGTGCTGCTCAACCGGCTGCCCAACCGGTTCATCGCGCCCGGCCCGGACGGCCGGGAGTCGGCGGTACGGCAGATCGGGCACCTGGCCACCGGGCTGGACGACGACGACGCCTTCGTGATCTTCCCCGAGGGGGGCAACTTCACCCCGGGGCGGCGGCTGCGCGCGATCGCCCGGCTGCGCGGGCTCGGCCTGGAACGGATGGCCCTGCGCGCCGAGCGGATGCAGCACGTCCTGGCCCCGCAGCCGGGCGGGATGCTGGCCGCGCTCGACGCCGCCCCGGACGCCGGGGTGATCTTCGTGGCGCACACCGGCCTGGACCAGATGCTCACGGTCGCGGACGTGTGGCGCGAGCTGCCCATGGACAAGCGGATCGTGATGCGGTTCTGGTCGGTGCCGCCCGAGGAGGTCCCGACCGGCGAGCAGGAACGCATCGACTGGTTGTTCGACTGGTGGGCCCGGATCGACAGGTGGATCGCGGCCAACCGGGACGGCACGACCGACGCCTGAGTGGAATTCCCGCGCCGGATATGTCCCAGCGGCCCGGACGCCGCGTAGGGTGCGCTCGTGGAGCAGATCTGCGTGGTGACGACCGTGGTGGACGCCCGCCGGGTCGCGGACGTGTTGGCCGCCGCCGCCGTCGCCGGTCGATTGGCCGCGTGCGCCCAGGTCACGGGGCCGGTGGACAGCACCTACTGGTGGCAGTCGGCGATCCAGACCACCGCCGAGTGGGCGGTCCGGTTCAAGACCGCGCCGGACCGGGTGGACGCGCTGGTCGACCAGCTTCGCGCCAGCCACCCGTACGAGGTGCCGGAGATCCTGGTCAGCCGGGAGGACAGCGGCAACCCCGACTACACCGCCTGGGTGCGCGAGCACACCCGACCCTAGGTACGCCTACTCTGTCCGCCCGCCCCGCCGCCCACGAAGCTGTCGGGGTGGAGAACACCGGCTACCCCTGCCCCGGGTGCGGCGCCCCGGCCGACCTCGCCGTCGGATGCCGCGGCTGCGGTCGCCCGCCGTACCCGCCCGCCGCCGAGGTGATCCGGCTGGACGGCGAGATCGCGGCGCTGACCCCGCGGGTGGAGGCGGCTCGGCTCGCGTACCAGGACCTCGCCGGCCGGCTGTCCACGGCCCGGCAGCGGCGGGCCGCCCTGGCCGCCCGGATCCGCCTGGAGATCCCCGTGCCGCGACCGGCGGCCACCGTGCCGCCGCCGGTCGCCCCGGCGTCGCCGGTGCGACCGTTGCCACCCGCCGGGGTACGCCCCGGCGGCGCGGAGACCTCCACCCGGGCGGTGCAGGGCCTGCTCTTCGTCCTCGGTGGACTGCTGCTCGGCACCGCCGCGGTGGTCTTCACCGCCGTCGCCTGGGCCGCGTTCGGGGTGGCCGGGCGGGCACTGATCCTGCTCGCCGTCACCGTCCTGGCCCTCGCCGCGCCGCTGGTGGCCCGGGCGCGCGGGCTGCGCGGCACCGCCGAGACGGTCGCCTCGGTGGGGCTGCTGCTGGTGCTCCTGGACGGGTACGCCGCCTGGTCGGTGGACCTGTTCGGGGTCGCCGACTGGCCGGGCAGCCGGTACGCCGCGCTGGTCGCGGCGGCCGGCGCGGCGGTGGCCGCCGGATACGGCCGGCTCAGCCGGCTCACCGCGCCGTGGTTCGCGGCGTGGCTGGCCGCGCAGCCGGTGCTGCCGCTGGTCGCGGCCGCGGCCCGGCCGACGGCGGCGGGTTGGGCGCTGGTCCTGACCGCGCTGGCCCTCGGCGACCTCGTGGTGGTGGTCGCCCTGCGCCGGCGGGCCGCGAGGGCCGGCGGTGTGCCGGCGGCTGCCGCCGGTCCGGTCGGGTCCGGGGCGGCGGCGCGGGCCGGGCTGGTGCTGGGCTGGCTGGGGCACGGCGTGGCACTGGCCCTGGCGGCGGCCTGTGCGCTGGTGCCGCTGGCGGTCGGCCGGGCGGCCGGCACGGCGCTGCTCGCCGGCGTACCGCTGCTGGTGGCGACGCTCGTACTGGTCGCGGGCGCGTACGCGGCCGGCGGTCGGACGTGGCGCGCGGTGGCCACCGGTCTGCTGGTGCCGGTGCTCGCCGCCGCGCTGCTGCGGCCGGTCGCCGCCGAACACGCCGGGGTGCTGCTGCTCGCGGCCGGGATGGTGGTGGCGGCGCTGGCCGGTGCGGTCCGGGTGGTGCCGGCGGGGATGCGGACCGGCCCCCGGATCGGTGCCTACGCGGTCGCCGCCGGCCTGGGACAGGTCACCGTCGTGCTGACCGGGGTGATCGGCGCGGCCACCGCGATCGCCGCGTTCCCGGCCTGGCAGGGCGGCCGGTCCGTGCCGGTCCCGTCCTGGGGTTGGCAGTTGCCGCCGGCGCTGCTGCTGGTCGCCGGGGCGGTGGCGCTGCTGGCCCCCCGGACGGTCCGGCCGCTGATCGGGGTGGTCGCCGCCGGGCTGACCGTGCTCGCCGCGCCGGCCGTGGCGACCGTGCCCTGGCCGGCGGTGGTGGCCGCCGACCTGGTGGTGGCCGCCGCGCTGCTGTCGGGCGCCGTGGTCCGGCCGCGCCCGGCCCGGGTCACCGTCGCGGCCGCCGCGTCGATCGCCGCCGCGCTGACCGGGCACGCGCTGCTGGTGGGCTGCGCCGCGCCGGCCGGGGCGGTCGTCGTGCTCGCGGTGATCGCCGGACTCGGGGTGGCGGTGGCCGCGTTCGGCCGGCGCGGAGCGGGTGCGCAGCCGGTCGTCGCCGGCGTGGCGCTGGCCGTGGCGCTGCCCGCCGTACCGGCCGGGGTGGCGGTCGCGTTGCTCGGCCTGGGCGCGCCCGCCTGGTGGCAGCTACGCGGTGGAACCGCCGCCGTCGCGGTGCCGGTGGTCGCCGTCCTCGCCGTCCGCCGCCGGTGGCCCGACCTGACCGGGTACGCCTCGGCGGGGCTCGCGGTGGCGCTGGCCGGAATCGGCCTCGGGCCGCTGCTGGTGGCGGCGCGGGAACCGCTGGGCCTCTACGCCGTGGCGGGGGCGCTGCTGGCGCTGGCCGCCGGCGGTGGGACGCGGCCGGCGACCGCCCCACGGGTGGTCGGCGTCGCGTTGGCCGGTACGGCGCTGCTGACCGCCGTCGCACCCGCGCTGACGGTGTTGGGGGGCCTGCCGGTCCGTCCCTGGTCCGGCGCGCCCACCGCGACGGCGGTGCCGGTGGAGGCGGCGCGGGCCGGGCTGGTGCTGCTGCTCCTGGGCGTCGCCGTGGCGGCGTACACCCGGGCGGTGCTGGCCGCGCGGTTCGACCGGTGGCTGCCGGTGCTGGCGGCGCTGCCGTTCGGCGCGGTGGCCCTGCCGGTGCTGCTCGCGGCCGCCGGCGCGCCCTGGCCGGTGGTGCCGGCGGTGGTGTTCGGGCTCGGGCTCGCCGCGCTGCTGGGCGCCGCGACGGCGGGTGCGCGTCCGGTGGCGCCGGCGGTGCTGCTGCCGCTGGGGGCGATGCTCGGCGGGTTCGGGTTCGGTGGGCTGCTCGCCACCCGGGCCGGGACGCTGGCCGGGCTGGGCGCGCTCGTGCTGGCCGGTGTCGTGACGGGCGTGGCCGGGCGGCCGGGCGTCGTCCGGTTGGCTGGCTGGCTGGGCGGCGTGGGCGCGGCCACCGGGTTCGCGATCACCGCGTCACTGGCCGCCGGGCTGCCGTTGCGTACCGCCGGTTTCGCGGTCCTGGCCATCGCGGCGGTGACCCTGCACGCGGCGCCCGCGCTGCGGTCCCGCCAGGCCGGGGCGGGCCAGGCCGGGGCGGGCCACGGCGGGGCGAGCCAAGCCCAGGTGGGCCAAGCCCATGCGGGCCAGGCCGGGGTGGGCCGGCGCGGGGTGGAGGCGGCGGCTCAGGCGGTGGCGCTGCTCGCGCTGCTGCTCACCGGCGGCGCGCTGCGGCACGCGGCGGCGGTCTGCGTGCTGTGGGGCGTGGCTGTCGCGGTCCGGGTGTTGCGCGGCGGCGAGACGCCGGCCGGACGCCGGACGCTCGCGGCGGTCGCGGCCGGCAGCGAGCTGCTCGGTGGCTGGCTGCTGCTGGCCGCCGGTGGGGTGGTGCTGCTGGAGGCGTACACGGTGTCGGCGGCGGCGCTCGCCCTCGGCGCCGGCCTGCTGGCGCTGCGGCGGCGGCCGGGGCTGACGAGCTGGCTGGCGCTCGGCCCGGGGCTCGGCGCGGCACTGCTGCCCAGCCTGGTGAGCGTGCTGGCCGCACCGGACCCGCAACCGCTGCGCCGGCTGCTGCTCGGCCTGGCCGCGCTCGGGGCCGTGGTCGGTGGCGCGGCCCGGCGCTGGCAGGCGCCGGTCGTGCTGGGCGCGGCGACGCTGGTGCCGCTGGCGTTGCACGAACTGGCCCGGGGATGGGACCTGCTTCCCCGGTGGATCTTCCTGGGCCTGGGCGGGCTGCTGCTGATCGGCCTCGCGGCCACATACGAGCGGCGCCGGCGTGACCTGGCCCGCCTCCATGCCGCCGTCGCCCGGCTGGGCTGACCACTCCGGTCTCCCCAACCGGGGTGGCGAGAACCGGGCCCGGCTGGCCTGTCGCCGAACGACGAGGCCGCCGTCGACGGACTGCTCAGGACGCTGCGGCGACCGTTCCGTCGGTGCGGTCGGCCGGGGCGGGGCGGCGGGTCAGCACCCGGGGGCCGGTTTCCGTCACCGCGACCGTGTGCTCGGAGTGGGCGGTGCGGGAGCCGTCGGCGGACCGGATCGTCCAGCCGTCGTCGTCGAACTTGATCTTGTCGGTGGAGCGGCAGAACCAGGGTTCGATGGCGATGGTGAGGCCCGGGGCGAGTTTCATGCCCCGGCGGGGGCGGCCGTCGTTGGCGACGTGCGGGGCCTCGTGCATGGTGCGGCCGATGCCGTGGCCGCCGAACTCGCCGTTCACGCCGTAGCCGTAGGAGCGGGCGACCTCGCCGATCGCGGCGGAGACGTCACCGAGGCGGCCGCCGGGCTGGGCGGCGGCGATGCCGGCCGCCAGGGCGACCTCGGTGGCCTCGATCAGTTTCAGGTCCTCCGGGTCGGGGACGCCGACGACGACGGAGAGCGCGGAGTCGGCGGCCCAGCCGTCGATGGTGACCGCCATGTCGATGCTGAGCAGGTCGCCGTCGCGCAGCACGTAGTCGTGCGGCAGGCCGTGCAGCACCGCGTCGTTCACCGACAGGCAGAGCACGTTGCGGAACGGACCGCGGCCGAACGAGGGGGAGTAGTCCCAGTAGCAGGACTCGGCGCCGCGTTCGGCGATCCGGCGGCGGGCGTGGTGCTCGATGTCCATCAGGTTGACGCCGACCTCGGCGACACCGCCCAGCTCGGCGAGCAGCTCGCCGACGAACTGGCCGGTCACCGCCATCCGGTCGATCTCGTTGGTGGACTTCAGCTCGATCACGACTTTCTCCCTCTCCCCGGTGCGGTATTTTTATACCACGCCCGTCCGGGGTGCTCCGGAGGGGCATATCCTGCTGGCATGGTCCGCCAACCACTGACGCCCGAACAGATCGCCGCGGGTCGGCGCCTCGGCACCGCGCTGCGCTCCGCGCGGGCCGACCGCAGCCTCGTCGAGGTGGCCCTGGCGGCCGGCATCTCGCCCGAGACGCTGCGCAAGATCGAGGCGGGTCGCCTGCCCGCGCCGGCGTTCGGCACCGTGGTCGGCCTCAGCCGGGCCCTCGACGTCCCCCTCGCCGACCTGGCCGACGTCTGGCTGGCCGACCTGCCCGCCCGCCGGGCGTCCTGAGAGCGCCGATCGGCCGGAGGTAGGGCCAGCACCACGTCGAACGCGGGGGCTGACGGGATTACCCAGCGCTACCTTCCTCGCCAGGATTGGTGACGGAGAGTCGCCTACCGGAGCGCGGCTCGCGGCACCGGGGGGCGACGGTGAGTTCTTCGACATCGACCNCCGCCGGGTCGCCGAGGCGGGGCTGTTCGACCGGCGACCCGGCCGGTACGCGGTCCGCATCGCGCTCACCCTGGGCGCCTTCCTGGCCGGCTGGGTGCTGGTGGCGACGGTTGGCGACTCCTGGTGGCAGGTGCCGCTGGCGGCCGGCATGGCGGTGGCCACCACCCAGGTGGCGTTCCTCGGCCACGACGCCGGGCACCGACAGATGTTCCGCCGTCGCGGGCCCAGCGAACTGGCCGGCCTGGTCTCCGGCAACCTCGCCGTCGGGCTCAGCTACGGCTGGTGGGTGGACAAGCACAACCGGCACCACGCCAACCCGAACCACGCCGACGAGGACCCCGACGTCGGCGCGGGCGCGCTGGTCTGGACGTACGAGCAGGCGCTCGCCACCCGCGGCCTGAGCCGGTGGATGGCCCGGCGGCAGGCGTGGCTGTTCTTTCCGCTGCTCCTGCTGGAAGGGCTGGCGCTGCATGTGGCGAGCGTCCGGGCCCTGACCGGACGGGGACCGAGCGGCCGGTGGCGGGTCCCGATGCGGCACCGGGGCGTGGAGGCGCTGCTGCTCGCGGCGCACGGCGTCGGCTACGCCGGCCTGCTCCTGGCGGTGATGTCACCGGGCAAGGCGCTGGCGTTCGCCGCCGTGCACCAGGGACTCTGGGGTCTCTACATGGGATGCGCGTTCGCCCCGAACCACAAGGGCATGCCGATGCCCACCGCCGCCGACGACCTCGACCACCTGCGCAAGCAGGTGCTCACGTCGCGCAACGTGCGCGGCGGGCGGTTCGTCGACCTGGCGCTGGGCGGCCTGAACCACCAGATCGAGCACCACCTGTTCCCGAACACGCCCCGGGCCAACCTGCGCCGGGCGAGGCCGCTGGTCCGGGCGTACTGCGCCGAACAGGGCATCCCGTACGTCGAGACCGGGCTGGTCGAGTCGTACCGGCGGGGGTTGGCGCACCTGCACGACGTGGGGCGACCGCTGCGCGCGGCCCGAGCGCGGCGGCGGCCGTGAGGTGACGAACGCCGCTTTCCGGATGTGCGCCGCGACGCCGTCGTCGGAGGTGGCCGGTAGGGTCGTCGCATGGTGGACCGGCGTGCCCCGGCGGGGCGACCGGCCCCGACCGGGTCAAGGGACGACATCGTGCGGAGCGCGGCATGAGATTCGAGATCAGCAAGGTGCTCGACGCCATCGAGGGGCGGGTCTGCACCGACCCCTCGCTGGCCCGGGCCGTGGTCGACCTGGCCGAGGTGATCCGCTGGCAGAACCTGGACGGCGGGCGACCGGCCAGCCTGCTGCGGCTCGGCATGGTGATCGACGCGCTGTCCCGGCAGATCGGCGAGGACAGCGTCCCGGTCTACGCGATCGTGCACCGGGCCCTGCTGTCGGACGCGGACCTCACCTCCAACGAGCGGATGGTGGTCCGCCGCTGGGCCGACGACGGCCTGGTCGAGGTGCTCGACCAGCCCGGTGACCGGATGCTGGAGGTGGCCGACCTGCTCGGCCTGCCGGTGCTCACCCGGGCCCGGCTGGACGGGCTCGTCGGGCGGTACCCGTGGGTCGGCCAGGCCGGCCGGGTGCTCGCGCCGGTGCCCGGCGCCGGTGGGCCGGTCTTCATCGCGCACGTCGGCGGCGGCCAGGACCCGACCACCGGCAACCGCTCGCCGGCCGGGGTCAAGCTGCTCACCCGGCAGTGGCGCTGTCCCGAGCCGGGCTGCGCGCTGTTCGGCGGCGGCGGAGGTGGCGGCGCCTTCGCCGACCTGGCCGCCGTGGACCGGGCCCCGTCCGCGCAGCCGCCGCCCACGCTGCGCACCGGCGCGCCGACCTGCCCCCGGCACGGTGCGCGCCTCTCCGACGCCGGGCCGCGCCCGCGCAGCGAGGTGCTGGCGGTGCGGATCGGCGGGCTGGTGCGACGCCGGTTCGTGCTCACCGAGACCGACCCGGTGGCGGTCGGACGGGCCCCGGAGTCCGCCGGTGGGGTGACGCTGGGCCAGTGGCTCAACGACGAGGCCCGGCGCTGGATCAGCCGCAGTCATGTCGAGTTCGCGCTGGGCCGGGGCGGTGAGGTGGTGGTCACCGACATCAGCACCAACGGCTCCGGCGTACGGCCCGGCGGGTCGATGGACGAGTCGGCGCGCATCCCGCTGCCGCCGCAGCAGTCCCGCACGCTGGGCGACGGCGACCTGATCGAGCTGTACCCGGGCGTGCAGGTGGGCCGCGCCGCCGACACGGCCAGCGACGCGACGTACACGCCGAACTCGGTGATGGCCGAGGCGCCGACCATGGCGATGCGGCTGCCGCGTCCCTGACCACCGACGCGCGAGGGCGCCGGGACCGTCGTGGTCCCGGCACCCTGCTTCGCGTACGCGGTCAGCCGGCCAGCACGGCGGCGAGCTGCGCCACCGCGTGGTCGATCTCCTCTTCCGTGATCACCAGCGGCGGGGCGAGCCGGATGGTCGAACCGTGGGTGTCCTTGGCCAGCACGCCGCGCTCCATCAGCCGCTCGCACGCCTCCCGGCCGGACATCAGCGCCGGGTCGATGTCCAGTCCGGCCCACAGCCCGCGCCCGCGTACCGCCACCAGGCCCTTGCCGACCAGGCCGCGCAGGCCGGCGTGCAGGCGCTCGCCCAACTCGGCCGAGCGTCGCTGGAACTCGCCGGTGGCCAGCAGCCGGACCACCTCGGTGGCGACCGCGCAGGCCAGCGGGTTGCCGCCGAACGTCGAACCGTGCTGGCCCGGCCGGAGCACGCCGAGCACGTCGGCGTTCGCGGCCACCGCCGAGACCGGCACGATGCCGCCGCCGAGCGCCTTGCCGAGCAGGTACATGTCCGGCTCGACGCCCTCCTGCTCGCAGGCGAACGTGGCGCCGGTACGCCCCAGGCCGGACTGGATCTCGTCCGCCACGAACAGCACGTTGCGCTCGGTGCAGACCCGGCGCACACCGGGCAGGTAGCCCGCCGGCGGCACCACGACGCCCTGCTCGCCCTGGATCGGCTCCAGCAGCACGGCCACCGTGTTCTCGTCGATCGCCTCGATCAACGCGGCCAGGTCGCCGTAGGGGACCACGGTGAAGCCCGGCGTGTACGGCCCGAAGTCGGCCCGCGCGTCCTCGTCGGTGGAGAAGCTGACGATCGTGGTCGTGCGTCCGTGGAAGTTGCCCTCGGCGACCACGATGTTCGCCCGGCCCGGCGTGACGCCCTTGACCTGGTAACCCCACTTGCGGGCGACCTTGATGCCGGTCTCCACCGCCTCGGCGCCGGTGTTCATCGGCAGCACCAGGTCCTTGCCGCAGAGCGCGGCCAGCTCCCGGCAGAAGTCGGCGAACCGGTCGTGGACGAACGCCCGACTGGTCAGCGTGAGCCGGTCGAGCTGCGCGTGCGCGGCCTCGATCAGCCGCGGATGCCGGTGGCCGAAGTTCAACGCCGAGTAGCCGGCCAGGCAGTCCAGATAGCGCCGGCCGTCCACGTCGGTCAGCCAGGCGCCCTCGGCCGACGAGATCACCACGGGCAGCGGGTGGTAGTTGTGCGCCGTGTGGCGCTCCGCGTCCCGGACCGCGGACGGGGTCCGCACCATGTCGTCGATGATCACTTGCTCGCCTTTCCCTGACGGAGTCGCAACGTGCAGCACTTCGGTCCGCCGCCGGCCTTGCGCAGCTCGGACAGGTCGATCCCGATGGTCTCGTAACCCCGGTCACGCAGCTTCGCGGCCAGGTCGGTGGCCTGCGCGGGCAGCACGACGTGCCGGCCGTCGCTCACCGCGTTCAGCCCCAGCACCTCCGCGTCGGCCATGGTGGCGTGGATCGCGTCCGGGAACAGCCGCCGCAGCACCGCCCGGCTGCCCGGGGAGAACGCCTCCGGCAGGTACGCCACGGTCCGCTCGTCGAGCACGGTGAGCGCGGTGTCCAGATGGTAGAAGCGGGGGTCCACCAACTGCATGGTGACCACCGGGTAGCCGAAGGTCTCCTGGAGTTGCGCGTGCGAGGCGTGCGCGGTGCGGAACCCGGTGCCGGCGAGCAGGACGTCGCCGACCAGCAGGACGTCGCCCTCGCCCTCGTTGACGTGCTTCGGGTCGTACACCTCGAAGCCGGCGGCCTCGAACCAGGCCCGGTAGGCGGGGGCCTCGTCGGCGCGCTGCGGGTCGCGGAACTGCACCGCCATGGCCCGGCCGTCGATCACCGTGCCGCCGTTGGCCGCGAAGACCATGTCCGGCAGGCCGGCGACCGGCTCGATCAGCTCGACGGAGTGGCCCAGGTCGAGGTAGGTCTGCCGAAGCTGCTCCCACTGCCGGACCGCCAGGTCGGCGTCGACCGGGGCGGTCGGGTCCATCCACGGGTTGATCGCATAGTCGACGGCGAAGTACGTCGGCCGGCACATCAGAAAGCGCTGGCGGATGGCGTCCATCGTCATGGTGGTGCTCCCAGGGTCGGGCGCGCCCGGCCACGGTCGGCCCACGGGCTGGCGCCGTGGTCCAACGGTATGCGCCCCGGTACGACGACATCCACCGTGGGAAGTTGCGTTCAGCAGCGAATCGTTGCGTTTGCCAGGTCGTGCCCGGCCGTTTGTTGCGTCCGCGGGCCGGCAGGACATGAGAGTAGAGAGCGGTATACCTCAAAGGCATAATTATGACTCTCGGGTATGTCGCCCGAAAAGGTCATGGCGGCCCTTCGGCCTGCATGAGCTCGATCGAAAGTCAACTTCCGAGATCCTGNACCGAAAGAGGTGTTGCCCGGCCGGTGAACCACCGGAGCTGTTCGGGCCACCGGCGCTGCCGGCGATCGAAAATGTGCCCGTCAGAACCGATCGGCAAACTGTGAGTCAAGCCACTCGCGGAGCCGGCCCACCCACTCGCCGTCCGTCGTCGGCCAGTCGAACTGCCCGGTCATCGCCACGATGCCGAGCACCACGGCGGCCAGGCCGACCGCGACGCCGATCAACGCGTCGGTCTTGCCGGCCACATGGCGACGTCGGGTGGCGATCAGCCCGAGCACGGCGAGCACCGAGCCGACCGCGCCGAGCCCGATGCCGTAGCCGGCCAGCGTGCCGGAGAGCACGAAGAGTGCGCCGACCACGGACACGATCAGGCCGAGCGTGGCGAGCAGGCTGGCCCGCGGCTTCTTCGTCAGCGCCGGGTCGACCGGCCGATCGGCAAGGCCGTCCCCGTCGAGGTCGACGGTCCGATCCGCGCGGCGGTCCCCGTCCAGGACGACGGGCCGGGCCGTGCGACCGTCCGNNCGTCCAGGTCGACGGGCCGGTCCGTGCGACCGTCCCCGTCCAGGTCGACGGGCCGATCTGGGCGGCCGACCCCGTTCAGGTCGGCGGTGTGCTCGGGCCGAGCGTCGCTGTGCAGGTCGGCGGTGCGTTCGGTGGCGTCCGGGTCGGCGGGCCGCGCCTTCCGGCCGAACGGCCGGCTGGTCGCCGCCCGCGCCGCGGCGGCGCGCTGCGCGGCCCGCTGCTCCGCCGCGCCGGTCCGCGCCAGGACCTCGACCCGCTCGGCGTCGGTGGCCGACCCGGTGTCGCCGGCCCGCCCGGCCTCGACGGTCCGTTCCGCGTCGGCGGCCCGTCCGGCGTCCGTGACCTGCTCGGCGTGGGAGATCCGCTCGGCGTCGGCGGCACGCTCCGCCTCGGTGGCGGTCGCGCCGCTGCGGTACGTGCTGCGCTCCGCGTCGCGGTCGGTCATCACCGGCTGGCCGGCTGCTCCGGCCGCGACGGCGTTCCCGTCGCGGGCGTCCACGACGCCGTCGCCGTTCTCATCGGTACTGCGCACCGGAGGGTTCCGGCGGGACAGAATCTTCACGTTGGCACCTCCTGATCCAGGCGCGGAGGCCGCGCATGACAGTGAGTGAGGTACCCAGGACCGCGGAAGTCGACACCCGTCCAGGGCGTGCCCCGGCCCAGGCCGGCGATCGGTCGCCACCGCCTGGGCCGGAGCGTCTCGCCTCGTGGAGGCGGTGACACCGCCCGTCACGACTGGGTACGTGACCACTNCCGGCGTTGACCACGTCCAGGCACTTGCCGCTGTGGCGGGCCCGAAGCTGGAACCAGCTCCCGAGCGCGGCCCACTGCCACTGCTGGTTGGTGCCGCTGCCGCAGGTGTACTGGATGATGTTGGCCCCGTCGGCGGTGGACGCGTTGGCGACGTCGAGACACTTGCCGCTGTTGGCGTTGACCAGGCGGAACCAGCCGCCGCCGGCGTCCTGGAACTCCCACCGCTGGTTCCCGCCGCCGTTCCAGGTCCACTGTTTGACCTCGGCGTTGTTCGCGGTGGAGTGGTCCATCACGTCCAGCACCCGGCCGCTGTGCCGGGCGGTGACCCGGTAGTAGGTGGGCGAACTGCCGGTGACCGTTCCCGTGGCCGCGTCGATGGTGACGGAGGGGTACCAGGTCAGGCTCATGCTGGTGGCGGTCGGGAAGGTGATCGGCAGCCACACGTATTGGGAGTCGTTGACCGGCCCGCCCCAGGCGCCCGCCCACCGGTCACCCAGGTACAGGTAGCTGGTGGTGGACGTGCCCTGGATCGGCAGCACGAAGGCCGGCTGGGAGCTGAAGGTGGTGCCGTTGCCCACGTCCGTCCAGCCGCTCCACGGTCCCGAGATGCTCGACGCGGTGGCGTACCGCGCCTGGTTCGGGCTCCAACCGGTCGCCGCCGAGGTGAGCAGGAAGTACGTGCTGCCCCGCTTGAACATCGCGGGCGCCTCGCGGGTCGCGCCGGGCCAGAAGTTGCCCACCAGCGTCGCGACGTTCAGGTAGTCCGAGGTGAGCCGGTAGATGTGCAGATCGCGGTTCTCGTTGGCGGCCGAGATCATGTACGCCGTACCGTTGTCGTTGTAGAGCGTGATGTCCCGCGACATGTGCTGCCCGAGCGGCCGGAAGCTGCCGTGGTAGGTGTAGTTGCCGTCCACGGTGGCCGACGAGGCGACGGCGGCCCGCGCCTCGTTGTAGTCGGAGCCGTTCTCCTTGTGCATCCACATCACGAAGCGGCCGGTGGCGGCGTTGTAGATGACCTTGGGGCGCTCGATGTTGGCTCGCTGCAGCTCGGTGGCCGACGCCTGAGTGAGCACGTTGTTGCGGAACTCCCAGGTGCGCAGGTCCGTGGAGCGGTAGACGGAGACCGCCCGGAAAGTGTTGTCCGGGTTGCGGTTCTCGCCGAACCAGTAGTAGTAGTTGTCGACCTTGAGGACGCCGCCGCCGTGGGCGTGCACCGGGCTGCCGCCGGTGTCGGCGAACTGCGTACCGTTGGTGACCGTCACCGGTGCCGCCAGCGCGCCCGTGACCGGCCCGAACACCACCGCCGTGACGGCCACGGCGAGCGCCGTCCCGACCGCCCGGAGGCGTCCGCCGATGCTCATCCGTTCGTTCCTTCCGCGCCGGACCGCCGTCGACCGCATGCCGGTCACCGGCCGCAGGTCGGCGTGATGCCGGCCGGCGTCGCGCTGGCCGCCACGAGCAGGCCGAACGTCGTCGAACCCCCCGGTGCCAGCGTCCCGTTCCAGGAGGCGTTGCGGACCGCGACGTCCGGACCGGTGCCGTCGGCCNCCAGCTCGGCGCCGGCTCCGTCCCGGTGTTGCGGACGGTGACCGTGGCGACGAAACCGCCGCTCCAACTGCTGCTGACCGTGGCCGTGGCGGCGCAGGTCGAGGTCGGCAGCGTCCGGTCCGGACCACCGATGATGTACGGATCGCGCGTGCCGTGCGTGTCGCTGAACCGGAACCAGTATTCGGTGTCGGGGGACAGCCCGCCGATCGTCACCGCCCCGGAGCGCTCCGGTCCCGTGCGGGCCTCGGCCACCGGGTTGCGCCACTGGGCGGCGTCCTCCCGACTCGTGAACAGGCTGACCAGCAGCGGCGGGTCGTAGCCACAGGGCGGGCTGAGGATCATCCAGTAGCTGACGGTGAGACTGGTGGTGGTGGCCCCGGTCACGCGGCCGCCGACCGGCAGCGCGGGCGGGCACGCCACCGTCGGGGTGGGCGCGGGTGTCGCTACCGGGGTGACGGGCGACCGGGCGGCGTCGGCCGAGGCGGCCCAGCCGGTCAGGGCGAGGGCGGCGGCCAGGGCCGCGCCGAGCGTACGAATCATCTGGTTCTCCTCAGACTGCGGCGCCGGTGGTGGTGTGACGGCACGGCGGACTGCCGGAGAGGACTGCCCAGCACCGGGTGGCGTGCCACCCCGCGCGTCGCTCTCCTGCGGGGATCGAACGGCTCGCACTGGCTCCCGAGCGCGGCCGGGGTCAGTCTTTCATTCGACCAACGTCGATTCAACGACGTCCCGTGGTGCGGCCGCGCCCCCGGAACGGGCGCTGCGCGGCCTCAGTCGGGTGCGATGCCGTGGGAACGGAGGATCTGGCGTACGCGTTCGCGCGTGTAGCCGGTCACCCGGACGATGTCGACCTGGCGCATGCCGCTCTGGGATGCCTCGACGATGGCGACGGCGAGCTGGTCGCGGGCCTCGGTGACCTTCTCCCGATCCTCGGCCGCACGCTGGGCGGAGGCCGCAGCGGTCGCCTGCGCCATGTGAAACGCACGCACAGCATCCGCTAGTCGGTTGGCCATGTGTTGGATGATCTCACTGGCCAAGTGAAGCATGATTTTCGCGATCATCGGTTGGCCAACTGATAATATAAACAGCGCTTGATTTGGCCAAACGAATGCTGATAATTTGGCATCAAGTCAGGCGGCCCTCGGCCAGCGATTGCGCCGCTGCCGAGGGCCTTGATCGCCTACGAGGAGGCGACCCGTGAGCACCCTACCCAACCTGCCCGACTGCGGTCAGCCGGCAACGACGCGGATCGAGCTGTACACGGCGAACTCGCTGGACGCCTGCGCGTACACCTGCGAGGCGCACACCCTGCACGCGACTGCGGCGCTCGGTCGAGCCGGGCTGGACGCGTACCCCGCTGGTCTGGCCCCGGGGTTGTCCCGAGCCTGCGGTCATGTGCACGTCTACCCGACCGGAACCCTTGCCGCCCCGGACGACCTGGACCACCCACGCTGGTGCGACCGGGACGGATGCCGGCACCGGGGTCAGCACCGCTCCCGCGCCCGGCAGGTGGACGTCGACCGGTTCGTCGTCGGGGTGGGCCTGGTGCGGGCGCTGCACCCCGCCGCCGAGCCGATGGTGAGCCTTCGCAGCGCGGAGGGCGGCGCACTGGTGCTGTCGATCGGGCAGGCGAAGGTGTTGCGCCACCGCCTGGCCCATGTGCTCGACCTGGCTACGGTCGGGTGGCGGGTCGGAGCGGCTGACTACTCTTGATCCTGTGCCAGAGGGACATTCCATCCACCGCCTCGCCGCCCGGCACGCCGAGCTGTTCGCCGGCGACAAGGTGCACGCCGACAGCCCGCAGGGGCGCTTCGCCGAGGGCGCGGCCCGGCTCACCGGCACCGTCCTCGACGGCACCGAGGCGTACGGCAAGCACCTGCTGCACCACTACGCCGGCGAGCTGACGTTGCACGTACACCTGGGGTTGTACGGGAAGTTCGCCGACGGGCCGGGGGAGCCGCCCCCACCGGTCGGCCAGGTGCGGCTGCGCCTGCACAGCGACCGCAACTGGCTGGAGCTGCGCGGCCCCACCGCCTGCGAGCTGCTCACCCCGCCCGAGGTGGCGGCGCTGCGCGACCGGCTCGGCCCGGACCCGCTGCGGGCCGACGCCGACCCCGATCGGGCGTACGCGCGGATCCGCCGCAGCCCCACGCCGCTGGCCGCGCTGCTGCTGGACCAGTCCGTGGTGGCCGGCACCGGCCTGATCTTCGTGACCGAGGCGTTGTTCCGCGCCGGGCTGCCCCCGCTGCTGCCCGGTCGGGAGCTGACCCCGGCCGGCTGGTCCGACCTGTGGGCGGACCTGGTGACGTTGATGACCCGCGCGGTCGAGCGCGGCCGGATCGACACGGTGCGCGACGCGGACCTGCCGGAGGTGACCGGCCGGGCGCCCCGGGTAGACCGGCACGGCGGCGAGGTGTACGTCTATCGGCGGCCGGGCGCGCCCTGCCACGTTTGCGGCACGGAGGTGAGCCGGGGCACGTTGGCTGGGCGAAACCTCTACTGGTGCGCCACCTGCCAGGCGCGCTGACCCGGCGTCAGCGGCCGGGCCGGGTGGTCGCGCTGGGCTCGGTGGTCGGGCCGGGCTCGGTCGGCGCGTGTCGGCCGGGTCATGTCTCGTCGAGCAGCCAGCGGGCGGCCTCGACGTTGCCCGGAAAGACCTGGTCGCCGCCGATGCTCCAGGCCACCGTCTGCCCGATCGCCCAGCCACGCACCCGTTCCCGGTCCAGGCCCAGTTCGGCGCTGAGCCGGTCGAGCCGGCGCCGCACCGCCGCCGGAGAGTGGCCCAGCTCGGCGCCGCGGACCAGCGGCACGATCGCGAACTCCCGCTCGCCGACCAGCGGTTTCGGGTCGATGACCAGCCACGGTTCGCGCCCGGCCGCCAGGATGTTGCCGGCGTGCAGGTCCTGGTTGACCAGCACCTGCTCGCCCTGGTCCGGGGCCAGTTCGGCGAGCAGCCCGAGCGCGGCGTCGAGGAGCCGCCGCTCGTACGGGCGGTTGGCCCGGCGCCAGTTGAGCGGCATCCGTTCGGCCCAGCCGGCCGCCTCCTCGGCGAGTGGCGTGAACGGCGGACCGGCCGGCACCGCGAGCCGGGGCAACAGGGCGAGCGCGGCGTCGAGCGCGGTGTCGGCCGGCAGCGTGTGCAGCGGCGTGCCCGGGTCGCACCGCTCGACCAGCAGTGCCCGCCGGTCGGCGTCGTGGGCGAGCAGCCGGATCGCGCCCCGGCCGGACCAGTGCGCCAGCGCGGTGGCCTCGTGGAGGCTGTCGGCGTCCGGGTACTGCACCTTCAGCACCGCCCGGGTGCCGTCCGGCAGCTCGGCCGGCAGGGCCAGCGAGGCGAACGCGTAGTCGAACGGCGGCCCGACGGCGGTCAGCTCCCACCGCTTCACGCACTCCGCCACCCGGGCGGGCAGCTCCGCCAGCCACGCCCGCCCGACCGGCGTCCGCTCGGTCCACCGCAACCCCGCCGGAATCTCCCACCGCATCCGCCCATCCTGCCCGAGAACACCGGTCGCCCTTTGGGTGCGGTTGTGGTCGCCAGGGCAACGACAACTGCACCCAAAGGGCGGTCACGGGCGCCAGCCGGCGGCGGTCAGGGCCGCACGGAGCTGCGCGACCACCTCGGCCGGGCGGTGCCGGACGTCGAACGCGGTGAAGCGCAGGATGCGGTCGCCCTCGATCCAGACCCGGTTCTGTCGACGCAGGTCCGCCGCCCAGTGCCGGACGTCCATGTGGTGTGCGCCGTCCACCTCCACGTGCAGCCGCCAGCGCCGCCAGTAAGCGTCCAGGTAACGCTGCCGACCGTCGGCGTCCCGGCGGCGCTCCTGCCCGTCCGGCACCGGGAGCCCGTGGCGGCGGCACAACCGCATCAGGTCGATCTCGGACAGGGCCTCCGCGCCGCCGGCCACATCGTGCAGCGTCTGCCGGATCAGCAGCCGCCTCCGAGCCCGCGGCAACCGGTCCAGCGCCGCGCCGAGCTCCGTCGGGGTCACCCGCCGCTGCTGGCAGCCGGCCGCCAGGATCGCCTGCGCCTCGTCGTCGGTGCCGGCCCACCCGGCCGCGTCCACCAGGGAACGCGCCATGCGGGTACGGCCCGGCCGGCCCCACTGCCGGTCAGCGGCGGACAGGTGACGCACCCGACGGACCCGCACCGGCGGCAGGCCCAGCGGCAGCCGGCGGAGCAGGTCGGCCGCCCGGCGTTGGTGCGGCACCAGGACATCCACCGCGTCGTACCGCCAGGCGCCGCGCAGCCCACCGGCCCGCGCGGCGGCCAGCCCGGCGAGCACCGCGCCGTCGCCGGCCGCCAACACCGCGACCCACCACTGCTGCTCCCGGGTGTACGGGCCGCCCGGCGCGGCACGCAGGATCCCGCGGCACACCCGATGCCAGCGGCCGCTCCCCAGCAGGTGCCGAACCCGACCGGGCGGCAGGACCGCCATCGCCTGGGCCCAGGTGAGCACCGTGGACTGCTCGAACAACAACCATTCCAGCCGTGACGCGTCGTCTCGCGGTATCCGCATCCGCCGATTTCATCGGGCCGCCGGCGCTCGCGTCCGTCCCCGGACGACATCTGGTGCGCGAGGTGTTAAGCGGGGGCCCCGCCTATGCAGAATGCGTTAACAAGGGGCCCTTCCTTACCGGGCGGCGGCGGCGAGGGCGTCGACGGCCTTGCGGGCGGCGATCAGCACCGGGTCCCAGACCGGCGCGTACGGCGGCGCGTAGCCCNCCGAGCAGCCGCCCGCTGGGCCGCTCGGCGATCAGCTTCACGGTCATCGGCCGGGCACCCGGGTAGTAACCGGCCCGGTTCGTCGACTCGGCCAGCACGGTGACGAACTCGAAGCCGGCGTCCAGGGCGTCCTGCTCGCGCAGCCCGGTGCGGCCCACCTCCAGGTCGCAGACCTTGGTGACGGCGGTGCCGACCACGCCGGGGAAGGTGGCGTACCCGCCGCCGACGTTGATCCCCACGACCCGGCCCTGCTTGTTGGCGTGCGTGCCGAGCGGGATGTGCACCGGCATTCCGCTGACCCGGTGCAGGGATTCCACGCAGTCGCCGGCCGCCCAGACGCCGGGCACCCCGGGCACCCGCATCCGGCGGTCCACCCGGATCCCGCCGGACGGGCCGAGCGGGATGCCGGCGGCGTCGGCGAGCGCGGTGTTGGGGCGTACGCCGAGACCCAGCACCACGACGTCGGCCGGGATCGGCCCGTCGGTGGTGACCACCGCGGCGATCCGGCCGTCGCGCTCCTCCAGGCCGGTCACCGTCGATCCGGTACGGGTGCCGATGCCGATGCCCCGGATCGCCTCGGCCACCAGCTCGCCCATGTCCGGGTCGACGGTGGACATCGGCTGCGGCGCCTGCTCGACGAGTTGGACCGAGAGCCCGCGGTTGACCAGCGCCTCGGCCATCTCCACACCGACATAGCCGCCGCCGACCACCACCGCGTGCCGGGGCCGCGGCTCGCGTTCGAGCCAGTCGAGCAGCTCGGCGCCGTCGTCGAGCGTCTGCACGCCGAACACGCCGGCCACCCCGGTGCGGGCCCACTCCGGCTGCACCGGGGTGGCGCCGGCGGCGTACACCAGGGTGTCGAAGCCGACCCGGACCTCGCCGCCGCCGTCCAGGTCACGCGCGACGACCTCGCGGCCGTCGAGGTCGATGGCGGTGACCTCGTGCCGCATCCGGACGTCGATGTCGAACTCGTCGCGGAAGGTGGCCGGCGTGCGGGCGACGAGCTGGTCGCGCTCCGGCACCAGACCGCTGATCCAGTAGGGGATGCCGCAGGCCGAGTAGGAGGTGAAGTGCCCCCGGTCGAAAGCGACGATCTCCAGGTCCGTCCGGTCGCGGCGGCGACGCGCCTGGGACGCCGCCGACATGCCGGCGGCGTCACCGCCGATGACGATCATCCGCTCCGCCACGCCGCTCATCCTGTCACGCCCGGCCCCGGCCGCGCGGCAGCTCAACCACGGGTCTGGCGGGCCACGTCCGCGACCACGTCGACCAACTTCCCGGTACGCGCGAACACCGCGCGCTGCCGTGCCGCGCCGCTGCCGTGCCGGCGTAGCCCGCCCAGCAGGTCGGTGACCTGGTCGAGGTCGCCGTGCCGCGTCAACTCCGGGCGCAGCCGGTCGACCAGCCGGTCGAGCAGTTCCCAGGCCGGGCGCAGCTCGCCGTCGGTCAGGTCGACGCCCTCGCCTTCCAGCCCGTCGTGGGCGGCCCGCCAGTGCGCCGCGACCAGCAGGTGATGATCGGTGTTGACGGCCGGCCGGCCGGCGGCGACGTCGGTGAGCGCGGTCGCGACCAACGCGCGGACCAGCGCTGCCACCAGCACCGCGTCGTCCACGGACGGGCAGACGTCCCCGATCCTGATCTCCACGGTCGGGTACTTCGCGGAGAGCCGGGCATACCAGTAGAGCATCCCCTCGTCCAGCATGACGCCGCTGGCGATGAGCTGGCGGATCAGCCGCTGGTAGTGCTCGTGCGACTTCAGGTAGGGCGTCGGCGCGACCGACGGCCAGCGCTCCCACTCGATCGAGCGCCAGCTCGCGTAGCCGGTGTCCGTACCCTGCGAGAACGGGGAGTTGACGGTGACCGCGTGCAGGATCGGCAGCCAGGGCCGGACGTGGTTGAGCACCTGCACCCCGGTGTCCGGGTCCGGTACGCCGACGTGCACGTGCATGCCGTTGTTGCCGGGGCCGGGCACCAGCAGCCGGAACCGCTCGATCATCCGGTCGAAGCGGGGCTTGTCCACCACCGGCGGGACCGGTCCGTCCACCGGCCCGGTGCCGATCGCCAACAGCCGTACGCCGGCCCGCTCGGCGGCGTCCGCCAGCTCGCCGCGGAGCATCGACAACGAGTGCCGGATCGAGGACAGCTCCAGGCCGGGCGGGCTGCCGATCTCGATCTGGCTGGTCTGGAACTCGCGCTCCACCTGACCCCGCAACTCGGCCGGCACCTGCTCCATCACCAGGTCGACGGCGGGCACCGCGGCACCGGTGTGCGGATCGGCGAGCAGGAACTCCTCCTCGACGCCGACCGTCAGCAGGTCCGTCCCGCCCGGCGCGGCGTCCCGCTCCCGCTCCGCCACTGAGCCGCTCATCGTCACCACCGTCTCCTCCCGACCGACCACGGCACCGTGCCGCGTGGTCGACGCCCTGTTACCCACCGTGGCGACGCCCGGAAACGCGCCGCACGGCGTGTCGGCGCCCCGGTTGCTACCGCGACGGTTTCGGGTCCGATGGCCGGTGCTCGGTGCTCGGTGCTCGGTGCCCGGTGCCCGGTGCCCGGTGGCCGGTGCCCGGTGGCCGTGGGCGGTGCCCGGTGGCCGGTGCCCGGTGCCCGGTGCCCGGTGCCCGGTGCCCGGTGGCCGGTGGCCGTGGGCGGTGGCCGGTGGCCGGTGGCCGGTGGCCGTGGGCGGTGGCCGGTGGGCGGTGGCCGGTGGCCGTGGGCGGTGGCCGGTGGTGGGTTCGGCGAAGTGGCGAGGTCCTGCCGGGGTGGATGCCGCCGGTTCGGCGGACTGGCGTTCGCGGGGCCGTCCGGCGTGACCGGACGTTCTAAGGTGGTCGTGTGGCGGGGATGCTGGCGATCGTGACGGGGGCGTGGGCCTACGCCCTCGTCCTGTTCGCGGACCGGCCGGCCGGGCTGCTCGCCGGTGCGGCGGTCGCCGCCGCCCTGCTGGTGGCCACCCTGCTCGCGCTGCGGGTGCGGGCTTTGCCCACGCCCCCCGGCACGCGGTACGCTGCCGCCCTGCGCGACCGCGCCCGCCGCCGGCGGATGCCCCGGCAGATCGATCCGGACGCGCCGGGCCGTCCCCGGCCGCGTGCACCCGGGCTGCACCCCTCGGCCGTCTAGCCACGACCGCCGCGGCGTCGCCGAAAGGCGCGCGCCGCCCGCGGGCACCCGCAGGGCGCGCACCTGTCCGGGCGCGCACCTGTCCGGGCGGGCACCTGTCCGGGCGCGCACCTGTCCGGGCGGGCACCTGTCCGGGCGGGCACCTGTCCGGGCGGGCACCTGTCCGGGCGGGCACCCGCAAGGCGCATACCTGTCCGGGCCTGGAGTTGTCCGGGGCACGGGTCCGCCGGGCCGGGCACCTGTCGGGTGGTTCTTCTGCCCGACGGCACCCGCCGGGCGGGCCTCCTCGTGGCTGTGCGGCCGATTCCGTCGTCATCCGTCCCGCTGTGGCGCTTCGCCGCATGGGACATCCGGAATCGGACTTCAGGGGTCTGCCCATGTTCGCCTTCGCACCGTTGCACACCGCGGCCTCGGCCGCCGCCACCGTCGTCACCTGGCTGGCCGACGTGCTCGCCCCGCTTCCCGGCGGGGCCGCGACGGCCGCCGCCATCGTCCTGTTCACCGCCGGGGTCCGGCTGTTGATCTCGCCGCTGACCCTGGCCCAGGTCCGTGGGGAGCGGCGTCGCACGGCGCTCGCCCCGGAGGTCCGTGAGCTTCAGCGCCGGTACGCGGACGATCCCGCCCGGCTGCAAAGTGAACTGTTCGCGCTCTACCGTCGGGCCGGCGCGAGCCCGGTCGCGGGCTGCCTGCCAGCGCTGTTGCAGGCACCGTTCTTCCTGATCATGTACCGCCTCTTCGCCACCGGTGACGGCGCACCGGAGTTGCTGGGGGAGCGGCTGGCCGGCGTACCCCTGGGGTGGCATCTCGGCGACGGGCTGGCCGGTCCGGTGCCGGTGGTGTTCGGGGTGCTGCTGGCCGCGCTGCTCGCGCTGGCCTGGTGGTCGTCCCGGCGGATGCGCCGGACGGCCGCCGCGACTGCCGGCGCGGTCGGCGGTTCGACGGGGGACGGTCCGGGCGCGGCGGTGCTCGGGCGGGTGCTGCCGCTGCTGCCGTTCGGGACCGTGCTGGTGGCGTTGGTGGTGCCGCTCGCGGCGGTGCTCTATCTGGTCACCACCACCGCGTGGACCGCGTTGGAGCAGGTGCTGCTGCGCCGGCCCCAGCCGATGGTGATCGACAAGCGTTGACAAAGGCGGGGGCGGACGCGTAGAAATCGCTCTCAGAGAGCGCTCTCCGCCCCGTCCCCGCAGAGAGGCACCCCGATGAACCCGATTCCGGCGGCTCCGGCCGCCTCCTCCGCCGTGCCCCGGTTGCGCCGCCGGCTCGCCCTGGCCGCGGCCGTGGTCGCCACGACCACCGCGGTCGCGACCGTCTCGATGACCGCGCAGGCGGCCGTGCCGGCCCCTCCCTCCGGGTGGAGCCTGGTGTGGAGCGACGACTTCACCGGCGCGGCCGGCACGCTGCCCTCGTCGGCCAACTGGATCATCGACACCGGCACCAGCTACCCGGGCGGCCCGGCCAACTGGGGCACCGGCGAGAAGCAGACCTACACCTCGAACACCGCCAACCTCTCCCAGGACGGCTCGGGCAACCTGCGCATCACCCCGCTGCGCGACTCCGCCGGCCGCTGGACCTCGGGCCGGATCGAGACCGTCCGGTCGAACTTCAAGCCACCGTCCGGCGGCGTGCTGGCCCTGGAGGGCCGGATCCAGATGCCCAACGTCACCGGCGCGGCGGCGTCCGGCTACTGGCCGGCGTTCTGGGCGCTCGGCTCCCCGTACCGGGGCAACTACCAGAACTGGCCCGGCATCGGCGAGTTCGACGTGATGGAGAACGTCAACGGGATCAACTCGGTCTGGGGCGTGCTGCACTGCGGCGTCGCGCCGGGCGGCCCGTGCGACGAGTTCAACGGCCGGGGCGCGTCCCGGGCCTGCCCGGGCAGCACCTGCCAGTCGGCGTTCCACACCTACCGCTTCGAGTGGGACGCCTCGGTGAGCCCGCAGCAACTGCGCTGGTACGTCGACGGTCAGCTCTTCCACACCGTCACGCAGGGCCAGGTCGGCGAGCCGTACTGGACCCAGATGACCAGCCACAGCGGCTACTTCCTGCTGCTCAACGTGGCGATGGGTGGCGGCTTCCCGGACGGGGTGGCGGGTTCGGCCACGCCGACCTCGGCCACCGTGTCCGGCCGGCCGATGCTGGTCGACTACGTGGCGGTCTACTCCCGCGGTGGCGGGAGCAACCCGTCGCCGACGCCGACCACGCCGCCGACGGGCGGGGTGCGCAACGCGTACGCGAACATCGAGGCCGAGTCGTTCGACGGGCAGAGTGGCGTGCAGGTGGAGACGTGCACCGAGGGTGGGCGGAACATCGCCGCGCTGGCCAACGGTGACTGGGCCCGCTTCGACAACGTGGACTTCGGGTCGACGCCGCCGCGCGACTTCGTGGCCCGGGTCGCCTCGGGCGCCGCGGCCGGGGTGAGCGGCCTCGTCGAGGTCCGGGTGGACAGCCGCACCGCGACACCGATCGGCAGCTTCGCGGTCGGCAACACCGGTGGCTGGCAGAGCTGGCGCTCGGTGCCGGGCAACGTCGGCTCGGTGACCGGCCGGCACACGGTCTACCTGACGTTCACCAGCGGCCAGCCGTCGGACTTCGTCAACGTCAACTGGTTCACCTTCCGCCGCTGAGGCGGTGAGCGCGAGGCGGGGCCCGGACGCGGTGCGTCCGGGCCCCGTCGAACGAATGCTGGACAGAAACAGTTAACACTCTTAATAATAGGCTCACGTCGACGGTAGTGAATGCCTGCCCGCCCCGCCCGTCCCTGGAGGACGCCGTGAGACTCCGCTCCCGCCTGGGCACGCTGGCCGCCGCGCTGACCACCGCCGTGGTCGCCGGCGCGCTGCTGGCCGCGCCGCCCGCCTCCGCCGCCACCGCCGCCTTCGTCCGCACCTCCAGCTGGAGCAGCGGGTACGAAGCACGGTTCACCGTCACCAACGACAGCTCCGCCGCCATCTCCTCGTGGAACGTCCAGTTCGACCTGCCCAGCGGCAGCACGCTCGGCTCCTTCTGGGACGCCCGGCTGACCACCTCCGGCCAGCACGTCACCGCGCTCAACCAGTCCTGGAACGGCGCGCTCGCCCCCGGCGCCAGCACCAGCTTCGGCTTCGTCGTCGCCGGCACCGGCGACCCGGTCAACTGCACGGTCAACGGCGGGTCCTGCACCGGCGGGGGCAACCCCGGCAACCCCGGCGCCCCGGCCACCCCGGGCGGGCTGCGGGTCACCGGCACCACCGCCTCCTCCGTCGCGCTGGCCTGGACCGCCGTCTCGGGCACGGTCACCGGCTACCGGGTGTACGAGGGCAGCACGGTCAAGGCCACCGTCACCGGCACCTCGGCCACGGTCTCCGGGTTGGCCGCGTGCAGCGGGCACAGCTACACGGTGACCGCGTACAACGGCAACGGCGAGTCGGCGAAGTCGCCGGCGGTCTCGGCCAGCACCACCGGGTGCACCGGCGGCGGGAGCGCGATGGCCGCCGCCCCCTACCTCTACCCGGGCTGGGGCGACCCGCCGGCGCCGGCCACCGTGATGGGCGCGACCGGGATCAAGTGGTTCACCATCGCGTTCGTGCTCTCCGGCGGCGGCTGCACCCCGGCCTGGGACGGCAACGGCCCGCTGACCGGCGGCACGCACGCCGCCACCATCGCCGCGATCAAGGCGGCCGGCGGTGACGTGATCCCCTCCTTCGGCGGATGGAGCGGCAACAAGCTCGGCCCGAACTGCTCCTCGGCCGCCGCGCTCGCCGGGGCGTACCAGCAGGTCATCAACGCGTACGGGCTGAAGGCGATCGACATCGACATCGAGAACAGCGACGAGTTCGAGAACGAGGTGGTGCAGGACCGCATCCTGGACGCCCTCAAGATCGTCAAGCAGAACAATCCGGGCATCAAGACGATCGTCACGTTCGGCACCTCGACCACCGGCCCGGCGTACCACGGCACCCGGCTGATCAACCAGGCCGCCGCCAAGAACGCCGGCATCGACGTGTTCACCATCATGCCGTTCGACTTCGGCGGCGGCGCGAACATGTACCAGAACACGGTGAACGCGGCCGAGGGCCTGAAGACCGCGTTGAAGAACGCGTTCGGCTGGTCCGACGCCACCGCGTACGCGCACATGGGCCTGTCCGGCATGAACGGCCTCTCCGACCAGCAGGAGCTGACCTCGCCGGCCACCTGGACGCAGATCCGCGACTGGGCCAAGGCCCGCGGCCTGGCCCGGTTCACGTTCTGGTCGGTCAACCGGGACCGGCCCTGCGCGGGCGGCGGCGTGGTGTCCAACTGCTCCGGCATCGCGCAGAACACCTGGGAGTTCACCCGGATCACCGCGGGCTTCTGACCCGCCCGACGCCCTCGCGACCGACGGTCAGCGCCCGGTGGTCACCGACTGCCGGGCGCGCCGCCGGCGCACCTTCTTCACCGCCCAGCTCACGATCATCACGCCGAAGACCGCGAAGATCGCGTAGTTGAACCACTGGCTGTACCGGTCGACGTCCTCCCACCGGGACCCGAGCAGGAAACCGGCGCCCACGATCAACGTGTTCCACACCCCGCTGCCCAGCGTGGTCAGCAGGATGAACTCGCCAAGCGGCATGCGGTTCGCGCCGGCCGGAATGGAGACCAGGCTGCGGACCACCGGCACCACGCGGCCGACCAGCACCGCCCAGCGGCCGTGCCGCTCGAACCAGCGGTCGGCCTTCTCCAGGTCCTCCAGGTCGACCAGCGGGATGTGGTCCAGCCAACGCTTGAGCCGGTCCTCGCCGAGCGCCGCGCCGAGCCAGTAGAGCACCAGCGCGCCGAGCAGCGAGCCGGCGGTCGCGGCCAGCACGATCACCACCACGTTGAACCGGCCCTCGGCGGACAGGTAGCCCGCCATCGCCAGCACGATCTCGCTCGGGATCGGCGGGATGATGCTCTCCAGCGCCACCAGCAGGGCGACCCCGACCGCGCCCAGCGAGTCGATAACGCTCGCCACCCAGCCGGTCAGCCCGGAGAACTGGTTCGGGTCGACGTCCTGGGCCAGGGCCATGGCGGTCCTTCCAGACGGGGTGCGGGAGATCCGGGGGTAGTACCCGGGTGAGCCCCGCTCACACCTGTGGCTCAGGTCTCCGGGTGCAACGCCGCGTCCGCCGGCCCCCGGCGCCAGCCGGTGAACCGGACCAGCAGGCCGCCCCGGCTCGGCGAGCAGCAGTACGGCCCGGCCGTCGCCGACGCCGCCGGGTCGAGCGGGGCGACCCGCACCCGCCGCCACGGCTCCTCGTCCACCCGGGCCCGGACGGTCAACGCGTCCCCGGCCCGGCTCACCCGGACCGTCACGTCCCGACCCGACCACTCCGGCACCGGCGCCACCGACCAGTCGGAGAACTCGTCGGTCACCACGGCGCCGACCTGCGGGACGCCGTCGCTCACCTCGACCCCGGCCTTGGTCCACCGCCGCTCGTCCACCCGCACCAGCACGCCGGCCTGGTCGAACTGGGCGCCGTAGTCGAACCGGAAGGACACCTCGACGGAACTGTCCACTTCGAACGGCGCCAGCAGCGCGGACCCGTCGTCGTGCACGAAGCCGTAGCTGGTGCGCCGCCAGAAGTCACTGCCGCCACGCGGCTCCACCAGCAGCACGCCGTCGACGGCCTCGGCCCGCTCGGGCGGGTTCAGCCACTCGCCGGCCGACCAGTCGGTGACGGGTGCGTCCATGCCGGCCAACCTACCGGGTTTGCCGGATCGCGCATGCGGAGAAGTAGTTCCCGCATGGGTGACAGGTGGTATCAGGAGGCGGTCGTCTACTGCCTCGACGTGGACTCGTACGCGGACTCCGACGGCGACGGGGTGGGGGACTTCCAGGGCCTGATCGGCCGGCTGGACTACCTCGCCCGGCTCGGGGTGACCTGCATCTGGCTGAACCCGATCCACCCCTCGCCGAACCAGGACGACGGGTACGACGCGACCGACTTCTACAACGTCGACCCACGACTGGGCACGCTCGGCGACTTCGCCGAGCTGCTGCACCAGGCGCAGAACCACGGCATCCGGGTGATCATCGACCTGGTCGTCAACCACACCTCCGACCAGCACCCGTGGTTCCAGTCCGCCCGGTCGTCGCCCGACTCCCCGTACCGTGACTGGTACGTCTGGGCCGACCACGAGCCGGCGGACCGGCACCAGGGCATGGTCTTCCCGGGCGAACAGCACGAGACCTGGACCTACGACCGGACCGCCAAGGCCTGGTACTACCACCGGTTCTACAAGTTCCAGCCGGATCTCAACATCGAGAACCCGAAGGTACGGGCGGAGATCAAGAAGATCACCTCGTTCTGGCTCCAACTCGGTGTCTCCGGCTTCCGGATGGATGCCGTGCCGTTCATCATCGAGCAGACCGAGCCGGGCAACCCAAACGCGCCCAAGGACTTCGACTACCTCTCCGACCTGCGCCAGCACGTACAGTGGCGGCGCGGCGACGCGGTCCTGCTGGCCGAGGCGAACGTCGAGCCGGAGGAGCTGCCGGTCTACTTCGGCGACGGCGGCGGCTCGGGCAACCGCATCCACATGCTCTTCGACTTCATGCTGAACAGCCGCCTGATGCTCGCGTTCGCCCGGGAGGACCCGGAGACGATCATCGACGCGCTGCGCGACACCCCGAAGCTGCCCACCGGCGGCCAGTGGGCCACGTTCCTGCGCAACCACGACGAGATCGACCTGTCCCGGCTCACCGCCGACCAGCGCAACGACGTGCTGGCCAAGTTCGGGCCCGATGAGAACATGCAGCTCTACGGGCGGGGCATCCGCCGCCGGCTGGCCCCGATGCTCGGCAACGACCGCCGGCACATCGAGCTGGCGTACGCGCTCCAGTTCTCGCTGCGCGGCACGCCGGTGCTGCGCTACGGCGAGGAGATCGGCATGGGGGAGAACCTGGCGCTGGACGGGCGCAACGCGATCCGTACCCCGATGCAGTGGTCCTACCAGGACAACGCCGGCTTCTCCACCGCCGAGCCGGAGAAGCTGATCCGCCCGGTGATCGACAAGGGTGAGTACGGCTACCAGCAGGTCAACGTCACCGCGCAACGCAAGGACCCGCGCTCGCTACTGGGCTGGTTCGAGCGGATGATCCGTACCCTCCGGGAGGCCCCGGAGGTCGGCTCGGGCAGCACCAGCCACATCGACGTGCCGATGCCCGCCGGTGTGCTCGCGCACCGCGCCGACGGGCCGACCGGCACCATGGTCTTCCTGCACAACCTCGGCACCGAGGACGTGGAGGTC
Source organism: Micromonospora sp. NBS 11-29 (assembly GCF_002140155.1). GTDB lineage: Bacteria > Actinomycetota > Actinomycetes > Mycobacteriales > Micromonosporaceae > Micromonospora. Next base: position 54,966 of record NZ_NAPR01000006.1, on the reverse strand, counting down.
GACCTGAGCACGCTGGCGCCCGAGGCGAACCTGCCGATCGACGTGCTCAGCGACCGCAACTACGAGGACGTGGGCAAGCTCGACCGGCTCAAGCTGGGCGGGCACGGCTACCGGTGGATCCGGCTCTGCCGGGGTGGGGCGGTCTGACGGACGCGTCGGCGGGTTAGGCTCCTCCGATCGAGCCCAAGTTACCGGGAGGTAATCATGTCGGAGGAGCCCCGCGTCGCCATCGTGACCGGCGCCGCACGCGGTATCGGCGCGGCCACCGCCCGCCGGCTGGCGGCCGACGGCATGGCCGTCGCCGTGGTCGACATCGACGAGTCCACCACCGGGGAGACCGTGGACGGCATCGTCGCCGCCGGTGGCCGGGCGCTCGGCGTCGGCGCGGACGTCGCCGACCGGGCGCAGGTGGAGGCCGCCGTCGAGCGGGTCGCCGCCGAGCTGGGCGCCCCGACCGTGCTGGTCAACAACGCCGGGGTCCTCCGCGACAACCTGCTGTTCAAGATGACCGACGCCGACTGGGACACGGTCCTGGGCGTGCACCTGCGCGGCGCCTTCCTGTTCAGCCAGGCCACGCAGAAGCACATGGTCGAGCGGAAGTGGGGCCGGATCGTCAACCTGTCCAGCACCTCGGCGCTGGGCAACCGGGGTCAGGCGAACTACGCGGCCGCCAAGGCCGGCATGCAGGGTTTCACCAAGACGCTCGCGATCGAGCTGGGCCCGTTCGGCGTGACCGTCAACGCGGTCGCGCCCGGCTTCATCGTCACCGACATGACCGCGGCCACCGCGGCCCGGATGAAGGTGGACTTCGCCGCGCTCCAGGAGCACGCCGCCGCCGAGATCCCGGTACGCCGTACCGGCCGCCCCGAGGACGTCGCGCACACCATCTCGTTCCTGGCCAGCGAGGGCGCGTCGTTCGTCTCCNCCGCATTTCGGGCGCGTGCTCGGAGCTTGGGCGTGCTCGGAGCTCGGGCGCGGCCGGCGCTCAGGCGGGGTCGCGCCGGGTGCGCCACAACCAGAACAGGCCGAGCACCGGCAGCACCAGCGGGATGTAGCCGTAGCCGCCGCCGAAGTCCGACCAGACCGTCTCGTCCGGGAACAGCTCGGGGTCGGCGATGCTCAGCACGCCGACCGCGAGCACCCCGACCAGCTCGACCGAGCAGCAGGCCAGCGCGAGTCGACGGCCGGCGTGCCCGGCCCGGGCCAGCCCGACCGCCGCCACGATGTAGATCACCGCGGCGAGCGCGGAGAGCAGGTACGCCACCGGCGCCTCGCCGAACCTCGTGGCGATCTGCAGGCCGGCCCGCGAGGTCGCGGCGATGGCGAAGAGGATGTAGACCGCGATCAACAGCCGGCCCGGCCCCCGGTTGGTGGCGCGCTCCGGCGCCGTGGTCTCAGCCACCCACGACCTCCCAGGTCTGCTGGAGCCGGACCACCACGACCGGCGCGACCAGGCAGATCGCGCACACGATCGCCGATCCCCAGCGGGTCGGCTCCATCCGGGCCAGCACCCAGGCCAGCGGCGGCAGGCAGACCAGCGTCACCAGGTAACCGAAGAACGCCCCCGGCTCGCCCGGACGGTCGCCGTCGCCGAGCGCGACCAGCGCCACCACGGTCAACGCCAGCAGCGCCAGTTCCACCACGGCCAGGCCGGCGAACTGAACCCGGTCCGGCGGGCGCTGCCGCACGGCCGCGACCAGGGCCCACACCGCGACCGCCAGCGAGAGCACGATCGCGGCGGTGGCGAGGAACCCGTCCACCGGCGAACTGGTCAGCGACGCCGTGTCGTTCACCGGCCCAGCCTACTAACCGGCGTAGTAGCGGCATGCCGGCCGGGTCGGGACGCGCCGACCGGGCCGGGCGGCTAGCGTGGATCACGGTCCCGGCGTACGCCGGTGGCCGACGACGGCGGTAGGGGGTCGGGGTGCGGTTCGGGTTGTTCGGCACCGGTCACTGGGCGGCGGAGACGCACGCCGCGGGCATCGACGCCCACCCGCGGGCCCGACTGGCCGGCGTGTGGGGGCGGAATCCGGCGAAGGCGGAAGCCCTGGCCACCCGGCACGGCGTACCGGCCTTCACCGACGTGGACGCGTTGCTCGGCGCGTGCGACGCGGTCGCCGTCGCGCTGCCGCCGGACGTGCAGGCCGACATCGCCGTGCGGGCCGCCACCGCCGGACGGCACCTGCTGCTGGACAAGCCGCTGGCGCTGAGCCTCGCCGACGCCGACCGGGTGGTCGACGCGGTCCAGGCGTCCGGGGTGGCCTCGGTGGTCTTCTTCACCCAGCGCTTCCACCCGAACGTCACCGGCTTCCTCGCCTCGACCGCGGCGGCCGGCGGCTGGCAGCACGCCCGGGGCACCATGTTCGCCTCGATCTACCAACCCGGCAACCCGTACGGGAACTCGCCGTGGCGTCGCGACCGGGGCGCGTTGTGGGACATCGGCCCGCACGCCCTGTCGCTGATCCTGCCGGTGCTCGGCCGGGTCACCCGGGTCGCCGCGATGGACGGGCCGAGCGGCCTGGTGCACCTGCTGCTCACCCACGACGGCGGCGCGACCAGCTCGCTTTCGCTCACCCTCGACGCCCCGACCGAGGCGTTCACCCGGGACTTCGTCTTCTTCGGCGAGAACGGCACCGAGACCGTCCCGCCCGGCGACGGCAGCGCGCTCCAGGCCTTCGGTGGCGCGCTGGACCAGTTGCTGGAGGAGGTCGACGCCGGCACCCGGGACCACCGCTGCGACGTGCGGTTCGGCCGCGAGGTGGTGGCGGTGCTCGACGCCGCCGAGACCGCCCGGGCGCAGGGACGCACGGTCGAGGTCTAGGAAAACCCGTCGCGGGCGCACCGGTGGACGGCTAGCCTGGCCGGCATGTTCACGCATGCCCTGATCGACGTGGCCGTCGCGCCGGCCGCGCGAGGGCTCCTCCTGGTCGCCCGCCCGCGGACCCGGCGCCCGGCCCTGGCCGGTCGGGACGCCCGCCGCGCCTGACGGCGATGATCGGCACCTGAGCCACACCGCTCCGCCACCGCCGATCCCACCACTTCGCCGAAGTGGCGGTATCGGCTGTCGCGGACCATGCCACTTCGCCGAGGTGGCGGTGCCAGGCTGCGTTGCCTGAGCCACTTCGCCGAGGTGGTGGCCGGGCTGTCGCGGACTACGNCTGTGCTGCCGATGCCGTTTCACCGAAGTGGCGGCATCCGGCAGTCGCGGACCACACCGTTTCACCGAGGTGGCGGTATCGGCTGTCGCGGACCACACCGTTTCGCCGAGGTGGTGGTGTCGGGCTGTCGCGGACCACACTGTTTCGCCGTGGTGGCGGTGTCGGGCTGCGTTGCCTGAGCCACTTCGCCGAGGTGGTGGCCGGGCTGTCGCGGATCACA
>NZ_NAPR01000006.1:666-51569 GCF_002140155.1 Micromonospora sp. NBS 11-29 | reverse complement strand
CTGTGCTGCCGATGCCGTTTCACCGAAGTGGCGGCATCCGGCAGTCGCGGACCACGCCACTTCGCCGAGGTGGCGCGCGGTCCGCCGGATGCGCGTTCCGACCGAACTCCAGGGTCGTCCGAGTCCCGATCCGCTCGGACCGCCCGCCCATCGATCCATGCTGGCCCGTCGAGCCCGTCGAGCCCGTCGAGCCGGCGGCGCCCCGCCGGGGGCCTCGCCACGGCCGGCGCCAGCGTGGAACACCCGCGCAGCGGTCCGTACCCGTCGCCGTCCGGCGACAGACAGGACGAACCCGTGGCGCCCCGCCGACTTCGACCCACCGCACGCGACCGGTCCCGTCGCGTACTGTCCCAGAATTTCCTCACCGACCCGGCCGCCGTCGCCCGGATGGTCGCTGCCACTCAACCCGGGCCGGACGACCTGATCCTGGAGGTGGGCGCCGGGCGCGGTCAGCTGACCCGGCCGCTCGCCGCGCGGTGCGGCCGGCTGGTCGCGTACGAGGTCGACCCGGCGGTGCTGCCGGAGCTGACCGCCGTCTGCGCGGCGCTGCCGGCCGTCGAGGTGCGGGCGGCCGACTTCCTGACCGCGACTCCGCCCGGCGAGCCGTTCTCAGTGGCCGGCAACATCCCCTGGTCGCTGACGTCGGCGGTGGTCCGGTGGTGCCTGGCCGCGCCCGGACTGCGTGCGGCGACGCTGCTCACCCAGCTCGACTACGCCCGCAAGCGTACCGGCGACCACGGCCGGTGGAGCCGGCTGACGGTGCTCACCTGGCCGGAACACCACTGGCGGCTGGCCGGCCGGGTGCCCCGGAGCGCGTTCCGGCCGGTGCCGGCCGTGGACGGGGGCATCCTGCGCGTGGAGCGCCGGAGCGCGCCGCTGCTGGCGGCGGCCGTGCTGCCGGCGTACCGGAGGATGGTGGAGCTGGGCTTCGGCGGCGTCGGCGGCTCGCTCGCGGCCTCGCTGCGCACGGCCCATCCGGGCCGGCGGGTCGACGGCGCGTTGCGAGCCGCCCGGATCGCGCCGGACACCCCGGTCGGGCTGGTCTGGCCCGAGCAGTGGCTGGTGCTGTTCCGGCTGCTGCACGCGGGGGATCCCGGACGGGCCGGAAAGTCGCGGCCATCCGGGCCGGCGCCGGCTCCGAACGCCTACCGTGCGGGCAGAGGAAGCGGGCGGAAGGCGGGACCGGATGACCCACGGCGACAGCGCCGGTGACGTGCCGGGGCGGTCGAGGTTGTACGCCGTGCCCTCGACCGCCCCGGACCAGCGTGCGGAGACCGACGACCTGCTGCGGGCGGTGGCGCGCGGCGACGAGGCGGCGTTCGAGCGGCTCTACGGCCTCGTCTCGCCGCGCGTCTACGGGCTGGTACGGCGGGTCCTGCGCGACCCGGCCCAGGCCGAGGAGGTCGCCCAGGAGGTGCTGGTCGAGGTGTGGCGCACCGCCGCCCGGTTCGACCCCGCGAAGGGCTCGGCCACCGCCTGGGTCTTCACCATCGCCCATCGCCGTGCGGTGGACCGGGTCCGGTCGGAGCAGGCCGGCGCCGAACGCACCCGCCGGGTCGCCGCCGGATCGGCCGAGACGCCGTACGACGAGGTGGCCGAGGAGGCGGCGGTCCGGCTGGAACGGCAGCAGGTGCGCCACTGCCTGGACGCGCTGACCGAGGTGCAGCGCGAAGCGATCACGCTGGCCTACTACGGCGGGCACAGCTACCGCGAGGTGGCCGGCCTGCTGGACACCGCGCTGCCGACCGTCAAGAGCCGCATGCGGGACGGCTTGCTCCGTCTGCGTGACTGCCTGGGAGTGGAGTTGAGCCGATGACCGACATCCACGCGCTCGCCGGGGCGTACGTGCTCGACGCGGTGGACGACGTCGAGCGGGCCGCGTTCGCCCGGCACCTGGACGGCTGCGAGACCTGCGCCCTGGAGTTGGCCGAGCTGCGCGAGACGACCGCCCGGCTGGCCGACTCGACCTGGTCCGTGCCCCCGCCCGCGTTGCGGGAGGCGGTACTGGCCGAGATCGCGCGTACCCCGCAGGAACGACCGGGTCGGGCGGCCCGGTCCGGGCCGGGCCACGTCGGGGTCGGGCGGCGCCGGCTGGCGGTCGCGGCCGCCGCCGTGCTGCTGGCCGGCGGGGCGGGTGCGGCCACCTGGGTGACCCAGGAGCAGCGGGTACGCGATGCGCGCACCGAGGCCGGCGCGGCCCGGGAGGAGGCGGGCCGGATCCGGGCGGTGCTGGCCGCCCCGGACTCGGTGGTGCGCACCGGCGCCGTGACGGCCGGCGGCCGGGTCACCGTGGTGGCGTCGGCGAGCCGGGACGAGGGGGTGGCCGTGGTGGACGGGCTGGCCGCGCCCGCGCCGGGCCGGGCCTACCAGCTCTGGCTGATCGAGGGCGCCACGGCCACCTCGGCGGGGCTGCTGCCGGCCGGTCAGGGCGGCGGCACGAAGCTGCTCTCGGGCGTCCGCGGCAAGGGGCTGTTCGGTGTGACCGAGGAGCCGGCCGGCGGCTCGGCGCGACCGACCATGACGCCGCTGGTGGCGCTCGCGCTCACCTGATCTTTTTCGACGGCCGGCCCATCCGGACGGCGGTGAGCACCGAATCCCCTTCAGACCGACAGTTCGCTACTTGAAGGGATTCATCCGATGCGCCCCATGAAGCTCACCGCCGTCGCCCTCGCCGCCACGCTCAGCCTCGGGCTCGCCGCCTGCGGCGGTGACGACGACGGCGACGCCGCCGCGCCGGCCAGCAGCGCCCCGATGAGTTCCGGGCCGGCCAGCAGCGCCCCCGCGATGGCCGACGGCGAGTTCGGTTCCGGCTGCGCCTCGGTGCCGACCGACGCGTCGAACCCCGGCAGCTTCGCCGCCATGGCGAAGGTGCCGGTGGCCACCGCCGCGTCCGGCAACCCGCTGCTGAGCACGCTTGTCACCGGCGTCAAGCAGGCCGGGCTCGTCGACTCGCTGAACAGCGCCCAGGGGCTCACCGTCTTCGCGCCCAGCAACGACGCGTTCGGCAAGGTGCCCAAGGCCGACCTGGACAAGATCCTCGCCGACAAGAAGGTGCTGACCGACGTGCTGACCTACCACGTGGTGGAGGGCCGGCTCGGTCCGGACCAGCTCGCCGGCGCACACAAGACGCTCCAGGGCGGCGAGGTGACGGTCGCCGGCAGCGGCACCGAATTCACCGTCAACGGCAACTCCATGGTCGTCTGCGGCAACGTGCAGACCGCCAACGCGACCGTCTACATCGTCGACTCGGTCCTGACGCCGAAGTCCTGACGCCTCGACCCGGTCGGTGAAGGGAGGAACCGATGACCNGGCGGCCGCCGGGACGGGCCTGCTCGCGGCGGCCGCCGGGGTGGCGGTCGCCCAGCTGCTCGCCACCGTCGTCCGCCCGCAGGCGGCACCGCTGGTCGCGGTCGGCGGCACCGTCGTGGACGGCGCGCCCACCCCGGTCAAGGAATGGGCGGTGCGCACGTTCGGCACGTACGACAAGCCGTTGCTGCTGGGCGGCATCACGCTGGCGCTGGTGCTGCTGGCCGCGCTGACCGGGGCCGCCGCCCGCCGCCGCCCGGCGTTGGGCCTGCTCGGCCCGGCGGTGCTCGGGGCCGCCGGCGTCGCCGCCGCGCTGACCCGCCCCGACGCCCGCCCGGCCGACGCCCTGCCGTCCCTGGCCGGTGCCGCCGTGGCCGCCGCCCTTCTGCGCTGGCTGCCCCTGCCCGGCCTGCCGGCCGCCCCGAACCCTCCGGATGCCGCCCCCGACCCGGTGGGGGTGGGCCGGGCGGCATCCGGGGCCGGCGCGGCAGGTGCCGCTGATCCGGGCGGTCCCGCTGGCTCGGGCGGTGGGGCCGACCCAGGGCCGGCGGACGGGACGACACGGCGGGCGGTGGTACGCAACGCGGCGCTGGTGGCCGCCGGCACGGCGCTGGCCGGGGCCGGCGCGGTGGCGCTGCGCCGGCTCGACCTGGCCGACGCGGCCCGGTCCCGGGAGGCCGTCCGGCTACCCGCACCGGCCTCGCCGGCCCGGCCGACGCCGGCCGGGCTGGCGCCCGGATTCCGCACCCCGACCGCGGACTTCTACCGGGTCGACACCGCGCTCACCGTGCCCCGGCTCGACGTGGACGCCTGGCGGCTGCGACTGCACGGGATGGTCGCGCGGCCGGTCGAGCTGAGCTTCGCCGACCTGCTCGACCGCGGGCTGATCGAGCGGGACGTCACGCTGAGCTGCGTGTCCAGCGAGGTCGGCGGCCCGTACGTGGGGACCGCCCGGTGGCTGGGTGCACCGCTCGCCCCGCTGCTGCGCGACGCCGGCATCCGGGCCGGCGCCGACCAGTTGGTGGCCCGATCCGACGAGGGCATGACCATCGGCACACCGATCGCCACGCTCCTCGACGGACGGGACGCCATGCTCGCGGTCGGCATGAACGGCGCGCCGCTGCCGTTCACGCACGGCTTTCCGGTCCGGATGCTCACCCCCGGCCTGTACGGGTACGCGGGTGCGTGCAAGTGGGTCACCGAGCTTGAGGTGACCACGTTCGACGCCTTCGACGCGTACTGGGTGCGGCGGGGCTGGGCGCGGGAGGCGCCGGTGAAGACCGCGTCCCGGATCGACCGCCCCGCTCCGTTCGCCCGGCTCCCCGCCGGACAGGTCACCGTGGCCGGGGTTGCCTGGGCGCAGCACCGGGGCATCTCGGCGGTGGAGGTCGCGGTGGACGGTGGCCCGTGGCGGGCCGCCGAGCTGCTGCCCACCGCCTCCACCGACACCTGGGTCCAGTGGCGGTACGCCTGGGCCGCCACGCCCGGCCCGCACAGCCTGCGGGTACGCGCCACGGACGGCACCGGCGCGGTGCAACCCGAGGAGCGCCGCCCCCCGTTCCCCGACGGCGCCACCGGTCACCACACCATCACCGCCACGGTGAAAGGAAGGGGACCCTCTTAACGCCTCCGGTAGAGGAGGGGGCCCCGCTTAACACCTGGCTGCTCAACCGCTCAGGGTGATCAGGGCCTCGCTCAGCTCGGCCGGGGTGTCGAACTCCTCGGCCGGCAACGTGCGGAGCGCCTGGAGCGTCTCGGTGCTGACACCGTTCTCCTGGCCCCAGCGGACCAGGTCCTCCCGGGAGACCGGGTAGTCGAGGCCGGCCAGGAACTCCTGCAACTGCGCGCCGGTGACGGTCATGTCGCGCGCCTACCCGCTGCGCCCCCGAGCATGCCGCACGGCTGCGGTTTGCCCCGACGGGTCCCCGGGTAGCCGCGCACATGCTGGTACAGCGGCTCGGCGCGCCGAGCGACTTCGACCCGCTGCTGGAACGCGTCCGGGACGCCTGCATCGTGATGATCGGTGAGGCGACGCACGGCAGCTACGACTACTACCGGCTGCGGGAGCAGTTGACCCGGCGGCTCATCGCCGAGCATGGCTTCGACTTCGTGGCGGTGGAGGGGGACTGGCCGGACTGCGACCGGGTGCACCGGTCGGTGGTGGGTGCACCGGGCGGGCTGGCCGACCCGCTCGTCGCGCTGGAGCGGTTCGAACGCTGGCCGACCTGGATGTGGGCCAACGCCGAGGTGGCCCGCTTCTGCCGCTGGCTGCGGGCCTGGAACCTGGAGCGCCCGGAGGGGGAGCGCGCCGGCTTCCACGGCCTGGACGTCTACTCCCTCTGGGAGTCGATGCAGGCCATCTTCGACTACCTGGGCGAGGAGGACCCGGGCGCGCTGGAGGCGGCCCAGGAGGCCTACCGCTGCTTCGAACCGTATGGCAAGCAGGTCGAGGAGTACGGGATGGCCAGCCGGTTCGTCTCCGCCCGGTGCGAGGAGGAGGTCGTGCGGCTGCTGGCGCGTACCCGGGAACAGGCCGCCGCGGACGGCCCGGACCGCTTCTCGGCCTGGCAGAACGCGGAGGTGGTGGCCGGCGCGGAGCGGTACTACCGGGCCATGGTCGGCGGCGGCCCGGAATCGTGGAACGTGCGCGACATCCACATGGCCGACACGCTGGACCGGCTGCTGGACCGCTACGGGCCGGACGCGCGGGGCGTCGTGTGGGCGCACAACACGCACGTCGGCGACGCCCGGGCCACCGAGATGACGGCGGACGGCATGGTCAACATCGGGCAGCTCGGCCGGGAGCGGCACGGGCGGGACGCGGTGGCGTTGATCGGCTTCGGCAGCCATCGGGGCACCGTGATCGCCGCCCCGCGCTGGGGCTCGCCGGCGGAGACGATGGTGGTGCCGCCGGCGCGGGACGGGTCGGTGGAGCACCGGATGCACGAACTGCTGCCGGAGCGGGCGGTGCTGGTCTTCGGCGGCCCGGACCAACCGGACTGGGTGACCGACGAAGTGGACCACCGGGCCATCGGGGTGGTGTACGACCCGAGTTTCGAGTCCTGGGGCAACTACGTGCCGACCCGGCTGGCCGAGCGGTACGACGCGTTCGTCTGGTGCGACGAGACGACCGCGCTGCATCCCCTGCCAGTGCTGGCGGCGCCNGGCGTGTGAGCCGGCGGGTGTTAAGCGGGGCCCCCGCCTATGCAGAAGGCGTTAAGCGGGGGCCCCGCCTTTCACTTCACCTGGGCGGGGTCGCGGGTGGCCAGGTGGGCGCGGAGGCCCTCGCCCTCCACGTCGACGTTGGGCAGGAGCTTGTTCAGCCAGCGGGGCAGCCACCAGGCGGCGTTGTTCAGCAGCGACATCACCGCCGGAACGATGGTCATCCGCACCACGAACGCGTCGATGGCGACGCCGATGGCGAGCGCGAAGCCCATCGACTTGATGATCGGGTCGTCCAGGAAGACGAAGCCACCGAACACCGAGATCATGATCAGCGCCGCGGCGGTGACCACCCGGGCGCCGTGCCCCATCCCGTTGATGGTGGCCTGGCGGGCGGTGTCGCCGTGCACGAAGTCCTCCCGCATCCGGGAGACCAGGAAGACCTCGTAGTCCATGGCCAGGCCGAACAGGATGCCGATGAGCAGGATCGGCAGGAAACTCACCAGCGGGGCCGGGGTGTCCACCCCGAGCAGGCCGGCCAGATGGCCCTGCTGGAACACCGCGACCGTGATGCCGAACGTGGCCGCCACGGTGAGCAGGAAGCCGAGCGCCGCCTTCACCGGCACCAGGATCGACCGGAACACCAGCATCAGCAGCAGCACCGACAGGCCCACCACCAGCAGCAGGTAGACCGGCAGGGCGTCGGAGAGCTTCTCCGACACGTCGATGCCGATGGCGGTGGCGCCGGTGAGCATCACCTCCGCGTTCTGGATGCCGCTCACCTGCCGGCGGATGTCGTGCACGACCGTCTCGGTCGCCTCGTCGGTCGGCCCGGTCTTCGGGATCACGCCGAGCAGCGCGGTCCGCCCGGACGGGTCGAGCTGCGGCGGTGCCACCGCCAGCACGCCGTCGGTCTTCTGGATCAGCGAGGCGACCTGCGGCACGGCGGCCTGGGTGTCCTGCGGGGAGTCGGCGGTGACCACGACCGCGAGCCGGCCGGTGAAGCCGGGGCCGAAGCCCTCCCGGATCACCTCGTTGCTGACCCGGGCCGGGCTGCCCTCGGCGGCGGTGGAGGCGTCCGGCAGCGCGAGGCGCATGTCCTGGGCCGGGATCGCCAGCAGGCCGAGGCCGAGCAGCCCGATCAGGATCACCGGGATGCGGAAGCGGGTCACCCAGTGCGCCCAGCGGAACCCGAAGCCGGAGCGGTCCTCCGAGCCGGTGCCCGGGTCCGCGACGGCCTCCCGGTTGCGCAGCTTGCGCGGCAGCACCCGGCGGCCGGCGAAGCCGAGCAGCGCCGGGGCCAGGGTGATCGCCACCAGCACGGCCACGGTGACGGTGCCGGCGGCGGCCAGGCCCATCACGGTGAGGAACGGGATGCCCACCACGGCCAGGCCGGCGAGCGCCACCACCACGGTCGCGCCGGCGAACACCACGGCCGAGCCGGCCGTGCCGACCGCCCGGCCGACCGCCTCCTCGGGGGAGAGCCCGTCGAGCAGGTTCTGCCGGTGCCGGGAGGTGATGAAGAGCGAGTAGTCGATGCCGACCGCGAGGCCGAGCATCAGCGCCAGGATCGGGGCGGTGCTGGTCAGCTCGATCGCGCCGCTGAGCGCGAACAGGCCAGCCATGCCGACGCCCACGCCGATCAGCGCGTTCAGCATCGTCATCCCGGCCGCCACCAGCGAGCCGAACGTGAGGACCAGGACGATCGCCGCGACCAGGACGCCGATCGCCTCGGTCGAACCGACCTCCGGCTCGGAGTTGAGCGCCTCACCGCCGGGGGCGATCTGCCAGCCCTGCGCCTCGGCCTGCGCGCCCACCTTCTCGTACGCGTCGCGCTGCTCGGTGGTGACGTCGTCCGCGCGACCGGCGAACTGTACCTGGATCAGCGCGTACCGGCCGTCCGGGGAGAGCGCCTGCGACTGGTAGGGGTCGATCGCGCCGACCACGCCGGGCAGCGTGGCCGCCTCCTGGGTGACCTGCTTGACCACCGCCTGACCGGCCGGTGTGGTGAGCGCGCCGTCCTGCGGTGCCTTCACGGCGATGGTGCCGGTCGCGCCGCTGGCCGCCGGGAACCGGTCGGCGAGCAGGTCGAGCGCCTTCTGCGACTCGGTGCCCGGCATGGTGAAGTTGCTCGCCGTCGGGCCCCGCAGCGTGGCCGCGGCCAGCCCGAGACCGACGAGTACGACGAGCCAGACGACGGCGACGAGTCGCCGCCGGCGCAGGGATGCCCGGCCGAGCCGGTACAGCAGGGTCGCCATGGACCTTCCTTCGTCCTGGTGGGTCGACAGTGGGATCAGGTGGTGGGTTCGAGCGCGCGGTGCGCGACGGCGAGCAGCGCGGGTCGCAGCTCCTCGTCGGGGATGTCGAGGAACTCGCCGCAGGTCTCGGCGATGCCGGCGAGGACGACGAGCGCGGCGACGCGGGCCGCCGGCCGGTCGGAGAAACCGGCGAACGCGGCGATCAGCCGCTCGGAGATCTGTTGGATGTGCGCGAACGCCGGCTGCTGGAGCAGGTCGGGGAACTCCCCCCGGAGCAGTGCGATCTCCCGGCGGAAGCGGACGGCCAGGTCGACGAAGCCTTCGGCGGCGATCCGCTGGGCCGCCGCGCCGGTGTGGTCGGCGAGCCGGGCGTCGAGTTCCTCCAGCACCGTGATGGCCGGGGCCATCAGTTCGCAGAGCAGCGCGTCCTTGCTGGCGAAGTGGTAGAGCACGGTGGCCTTGGAGCAGCCCACCTCGCGGGCGATGTCCTGCAACGAGGTGCCCTTGTAGCCGGTGACGGCGAACCGACGCGCCGCCGCGTCGAGCAGCTCGTCGTGGGTGGCCGGGGTAGCGCGTGCCATGCCCTCCAGCATGCCTGACCGATCGGTCAGCACCTGACCGATCGGTCAGACTGGCGGCGTGGTCTTCACCACAGCGTGCTCGCGGTCGTACGCGACCCGGGCCGCGCTGATCGCCTCCCGGTGCCGTTCCGCCCATCGGTGGATCGCGACCAGCGACTCGTACAGCTCGCGGGCCATCGGGGTGGCGGTGTATTCCACCCTCGGCGGCACCGTGGGATGGACGCGCCGGACCAGCAGCCCGTCCCGTTCCAGATTGCGCAGGGTCAGCGTGAGCATCCGCCGGCTGATCCCCTCCACCCGCCGCTCCAGCTCGGTGAAGCGGACCGGACCGGTCGAGGCGGCGATCAGGATGCCGATGCTCCACTTGCCGCCCACCCGGTCCAGCGCCTCCCGGACCGTGCAGGCCCGGGCCGGGTCGACTGGGTCGGACTCGCACCGGTTGTCCTGGGCTGGCACCCCAGCCTCCCTTCCCCTGGAACCCGCCGGTGGGCCCCGGGTGACCATCATGCGTCACGGGTGGCAGCCGACCGCCGGGCGTGCGCGGCAGCCGCGTGTCGGGTCCGGGGAAGACCCGAGGCTCTTCCGCCTACGAACTTGATGGCATGGATGGATCAGCCGGCGTGCGGCCTGTCGGGGTTGCCGGGCCGGGCCTGGCCCGGGAAGGTGGGCGAATGAGCGCCGCTGACGAGACCCGCGACGGGGTTCCGCTGACCAACCTGGACCAGCCGCTGTTCGACTCCGCCGGCGCGACCAAGCGCGACCTGGTCGACTACCTCGACGCGGTGCACGGACGGATCCTGCCCGAGCTGCGGGACCGGCCGCTGTCGGTGCTGCGGGTGCGGCCCGGCCAGGAGCCGTTCATGCAGAAGAACCTCCCGAAGTACACGCCGGACTGGGTACGCCGCACCGACGTGTGGGCGGAGGCCTCGCACCGGCGCATCTCGTACGGCCTCTGCGACGACCGCCGGACGCTGCTCTGGTTCGCCAACCAGCGGGCGGTGGAGTACCACCCCACGCTGGGCCGGGCCGGGCAGCCCGAGCACCCGACCCACCTGGTGCTCGACCTGGACCCGCCGGAGGGAGACTCGTTCACGGCGGTGGTGCGGGTCGCGCTGCTGGTCCGGCAGGCGCTCGCCGACGCCGGGTTGGCCGGCGCGGTCAAGACCAGCGGGGCGAAGGGGCTGCACGTGATCGTGCCGGTCGACCCGGCCACCACGGCAGAGGAGGCCGCCGCCGCGACCCGGGCGCTCGCCGCCCGTACCGAACGGCTCGACCCGGCGCTGGCCACCACCGCGTTCATCGTCGCCGACCGCGGCGGCCGCGTCTTCGTCGACTCCACCCGCGCGTACGGGGCGACCGTGGTGGCTGCCTACAGCCCCCGGATCCGGCCCGGCACGCCGGTGTCGTACCCGATCGGTTGGGCCGATCTGGAGTCGGCGACCCCGGCCGACTTCACCGTGCGCAGCGTGCCGGCGCTGCTCGGTGAGCGCGACCCGTGGGCGGAGGCGCTGCCCGCGCCGCAGCGGCTGCCGGCCGAGCTGGTCGAGCAGGGGCGGACCATCCCGGTGGCCCGGGTCCAGGCGATGCACGAGGGCAAACGCCGCGCCAAGGCCCGCCGCGAGGCCGGCTGAGAATGCGAAAGCCCGGGCGTAAGCGGCCCGGGCTTCGACGTATGTCTGGTGCCCCCGGCAGGATTCGAACCTGCGCCCCCGCCTCCGGAGGGCGGTGCTCTATCCCCTGAGCTACGGGGGCTCAGCGACCCGAGAAGAGTAGCAAACCCCGTCTCGGATCACCGAATCGGTATCACCCGCGAGTTGATCTCGTCAGCTCAGGCGGCCAGGACCGCGCGACCGCAGCTCGGCAGCGGGTGCAGCACGATGCGGCGGGGCAGCCGTCGGGGCCACTCGTTGCGCGGCCAGGAGCCGTCCACGATCAGGTGTACGGTGCGCTCCTCGGCGCCGCTGAGCCGCAGGACGAAGTCCCGGGGCAGCGGCGGGTCCACCGAGGGCGTGGTGACCATGAACCGCACCCGTCCCCGGGAGGAGACCGCAGAGACCACGTCGGCGGCCGGCATCGTGCCGCGCAGGCGGACCCGGCCGATCCAGTAGACCTCCGCCGCGTGCTCCTGCGCGGCCCGCGTGATCGCCGGGTACTCGCCGCGTACCCAGCGCTCGACCGCGCTGACGCAGAGCCCGCAGGCCCGCTCGCGCGGCTCGCGCGGCCCCAGACCCCAGGCCCGCAGGTACGCCCCGACGGTGCCGGCGTCCATCCGCAGCGCGAACCGGCGTTCGATGAGGGTGGTCAGGCTCTGCCGTGTCCACAGCTCCTCGTCGAGGCCGAACTCGTCGGGGTGGACGCCCCGGAGTACGTCGATGAGTTCGAGTTCCTGTTCGCGGCTGAGCGTTCCCGGCTCGCCCTGCCGCAGTCCGCGACGGACGGCTGCCACCGTTCCGTCACCGCCGATGGTGTGGCGTCGGCACCAGCTGGTCACCGACCGCCCTGCGTCTCTGAGTGCAACCCCCACGTCCTGCGCAACGAGCCCGAATCCCAACTGGTCACGATATGTAGGCAGAAACCTCTCAGAACAGCGCAATGGTTCAAAACGCCCTAAACCTCACTCGGGCCGGTGGGCGGGTGGCCACATGACGGAGGCCGGCGCCCCGGGCAGGGGTGCCGGCCTCCGGTGCCAGGCAGGGTGTGGGCGCGGTTACGTGGTGCCGCCGAGGCGCTTCAGCGCCGCGTTGAGGTTGGCCAGGTCGTTCTGCTGGGTGTTCTTCATGACCTGGGCGACCGCCAGCACGTCGTCGTCGTGCCCCTGGTCGAGGATGCCGTCGATCATGTGCACGCCGCCGATGTGGTGCCGGATCATCATGTTCAGGAAGAGCAGGTCGAACTCCCGCCCGCTCGCCGTGCGCAGCTTCGCCATCTCCTCCGGCGTCGCCATGCCCGGCATCAGGCCGTTGCGCACCAGCCCGGCGCCGTCCGGCATCCACGCCATCGGGGGCTGCTCACCGGTCGGGTCGAGCTTCCAGGAGCGCAGCCACGTCTGCATGGTGCCGATCTCGCCCTGCTGCCCGGTGGCGATGTCCACGCCGACCTGACGGACCTCCGGGTCCTGGCCCCGCTGGNGAAACCGGCCTCCGCCGAGTTGTCACCCGGGCGGGTGAGCATCGGGGTGAGCAGACCGCCGGCGTACCCGAGCAGGAGCCCGACCACGACGGCGGCGGCCACGGCCAGCAGGCCGTAGCGGCGCACCGGTGGCCGGCCGTCCTCGTCCTCGACGGCCGGGGCGTCGTCGCGTTCGCTGTCGGTGGTCACCGGAGCGGTCATCGCGTCCTCACTGGGTGGGCTGCTCGGGCGCGTTCTGCTGGAGGTTGTCGCGCGGGGTGGTGCCGGTGGCGGTGACGCCCTGGTCGCAGAGCGCGTTCGGGCCCTCGATCGAGGCGTTCACCCGCAGCGTCTTGATGAAGTCGTCGATCCGGCCGTCGTCGGCGTTGTCGACCTTGAGCTGGAAGCCCCACGCCTGGAGCGAGATCGGCTTGTCCAGCCCCTCGTACGGGCTGAGCATCAGCTTCTCCTTGCCCTGCACCTTGCTCTTGAGCTTCTCCACCTGGTCGGCGGGCAGGTCCGGGCGGTAGGTGATCCACACCGTGCCGTGCTCCAGGCTGTGCACCGCGTGCTCGTTGGCGATCGGGGCGTCGTAGACGTCGCCCATGCAGTTCTGCCAAGCCTGGTTGTGCGGGCCGCCGACCGGCGGGAGCACGTCGTACTTGAGCGTGCCCGGCTGGTGGTTGCCGCCCTTGACCAGGTCTTTGTCCTTCTTGCGGTAGTCGACCATGCCGTTGATCGCGTCGGCCCGCTTCTGCCACGGCTGGGCGCCCTGGTAGACCGCCCAGGCGCCGATGCCGATGATGCCGACGGCCAGCACGCCGACCGCGACGAAGAGCGCGATCGGGCCCCACGAGCGGCCCTGGCTCACCTTCACCGGGGTGACCGGCTTGCGGCCCTTGCCCCCGGCACCCGGCCGGGTGCCCTTGCCGCCCCCCGTCTTACCCGTGCCGGTCTTGCCCGCGCCGGCCTTCGCGGCGGGCTTGTCGGCAGCCGCGGGCCGGCCGGCGGCCGGCTTCTTGCCGGTGCTGACCACGGTGGGACGGCGTTCCGGGCCGCCCGGGGTGCTGATGCTCATCGTGCCTCGTCAGGTCGGTCGGTCAGGGGGAGGGCGGGGCCGGTTCACATGCTGGGTCGCCGCCGCGGTGCCCGAGTCTACCCCCGATAACATGGATCAGTGACTCCCGCAGAACTCGCCGAGGTCGTTCTCGCCGCAGCCCACGCCGTCTTCGACGAGCGGGGCCTGGACCCCGCCGCCCTGCCGGCGCAGACCACCGTCGAGCGACCCCGTAATCCCGATCACGGCGACTACGCCTCGACGCTGGCCCTCCAGCTCAGCAAGAAGGTGGGCGTGCCGCCGCGGGAGCTGGCCGCCGCCCTGGCCGACCAGCTGGCCAAGGCGCCGGGGGTCAAGTCGGTGGAGATCGCCGGCCCGGGCTTCCTCAACGTCCGGCTCGACGCGGCCGCCGCCGGCCAGCTCGCCAAGGTCATCGTCGAGGCCGGTCCGGCGTACGGGCACAGCGACACCCTCGCCGGGCAGCGGATCAACCTGGAGTTCGTCTCGGCGAACCCGACCGGCCCGGTGCACATCGGCGGGGTCCGTTGGGCGGCCGTCGGCGACGCGCTCAGCCGTCTGCTGCGCGCCACCGGCGCCGACGTGGGCACGGAATACTACTTCAACGACGCCGGCTCCCAGATCGACCGGTTCGCCCGGTCGCTGCTGGCCGCCGCCACGGGCGAGCCCGCGCCGGAGGACGGCTACGGCGGCGCGTACATCGCGGAGATCGCCGCCGAGGTGGTCAAGCGTCGGCCGGAGGTGCTCGACCTCGACGAGGCCGCCGCCCAGGAGGTGTTCCGGGTCGAGGGCGTGCAGCTCATGTTCGCCGAGATCAGGTCCTCGCTGCGCGACTTCGGGGTGGAGTTCGACACCTACTTCAACGAGAAGGACCTGCACGACCGGGGCGAGCTGGAGGCGGCGCTGACCCGGCTGCGGGAGCAGGGCCACGTCTTCGAGTCCGAGGGCGCGACCTGGCTGCGCACCACCGACTTCGGCGACGACAAGGACCGGGTGCTGCGCAAGTCCAACGGCGAGTGGACCTACTTCGCCGCCGACTGCGCCTACTACCTGGACAAGCGGGAACGCGGCTTCGAGCGGGTCGTGATCATGCTCGGCGCGGACCACCACGGCTACATCGGCCGGATGAAGGCGATGTCCGCCTGCTTCGGCGACGACCCCGACCGCAACCTGGAGATCCTCATCGGGCAGCTGGTCAACCTGGTCCGCGACGGCGCCCCGGTGCGGATGAGCAAGCGGGCCGGCACGGTGGTCACGCTGGAGGACCTGGTCGACGCGATCGGCGTGGACGCCTCCCGGTACGCGTTGGCCCGCTACTCCAGCGACTCGCCGATCGACATCGACGTGGAGCTGTGGACGCGGGCCACCCGCGACAACCCGGTCTACTACGTGCAATATGTCGCCGCCCGTACCGCCAGCGTCGGCCGTAACGCCGCCGAGGTGGGGCTGACCCGGGGCGACGCCGCCGACTTCCGCGCCGAACTGCTCGACCACGAGAAGGAGAACGAGCTGCTCAAGGCGCTGGCCGAGTTCCCCGCCGTGGTGTCCTCGGCGGCCGAGCTGCGCGGGCCGCACCTGGTCGCCCGCTACCTGGAGCGGCTTGCCGGGGCCTACCACCGGTTCTACGACAACTGCCGGATCCTGCCGCGCGGCGACGAGAAGGTCACCGACCTGCACCGGGCCCGGCTCTGGCTCAACGACGCGACCCGGGTGGTCATCGCCAACGGCCTGCACCTGCTCGGTGTCGCCGCTCCGGAGAGGATGTAGTTCGGTCATGCGTGCACACGAGGCCGGTGCCCTGCACGGCGACATCGGCAACCGGGAGCCCGCCTGGCTGCGTACCCCGGTCGACGTCAACGCCCTGGTGCCGCAGCTCTGGCCGCGCCACGTCGCGCGCGGCCCGGCCGGCGCGCTGACCGTCGCGGGCCTGGACGTCCGCGACCTGGCCGCCGAGGTCGGCACCCCGGCGTACGTGCTCGACGAGGACGACCTGCGCGGGCGCTGCCGCGAGTTCCGCGCCGCCTTCGGCGACGCGGACGTCTACTACGCCGGCAAGGCGTTCCTCTGCCGCGCGGTGGTCCGCATGATCGCCGAGGAGGGGTTGTTCCTCGACGTCTGCACCGGCGGTGAGCTGGCGACCGCGTTGTCGGCCGGGATGCCACCGGAGCGGATCGGCTTCCACGGCAACAACAAGTCGGTGTCGGAGCTGACCCGGGCGGTGGACGCCGGCGTGGGCCGGATCATCGTCGACTCGTTCACCGAGATCGACCGGCTCACCGCGCTCGCCCGCGAGCGCGGCGTGCGCCCCCGGGTGCTGGTCCGCGTCACCGTCGGCGTGGAGGCGCACACCCACGAGTTCATCGCCACCGCGCACGAGGACCAGAAGTTCGGCTTCTCCCTCGCGGGCGGGGCAGCCGCCGCGGCCGCCTTCAAGATCCTCGACGAGGACGTGCTGGAGCTGCGCGGGCTGCACTCGCACATCGGCTCGCAGATCTTCGACGCCAGCGGCTTCGAGGTCTCCGCCCGCCGGGTGCTCGCCCTCCAGGCGCAGATCCGCGACGCCCGCGGGGTGGAGCTGCCCGAGCTGGACCTGGGCGGAGGCTTCGGCATCGCGTACACCACCCAGGACGACCCGGCGTCGCCGCACGACCTGGCCAAGCGACTCCGCAAGATCGTCGACGGGGAGTGCGCGGCGGAGAACCTGGCCGTGCCGCACCTGTCCGTCGAGCCGGGCCGGGCGATCGTCGGGCCGGCCGTGTTCACGCTCTACGAGGTCGGGACCGTCAAGTCCGTGCCGCTGGGCACTGGCGGTGGCGCAGCGGATGGTCGTGCTTACGTGAGCGTGGACGGGGGGATGAGCGACAACATCCGGACCGCGCTCTACGACGCGTCGTACTCGGCGACCGTGGCGAACCGCGCGTCGACGGCGGAGCCGATGCTCGCCCGCGTGGTGGGAAAGCACTGTGAGTCCGGGGACATCGTGGTGAAGGATGAATTCCTGCCCGCCGACGTGCAGCCCGGAGATCTTGTGGCGGTGCCCGGCACCGGCGCCTACTGCCGCAGCATGGCCAGCAACTACAACCATGTGCCGCGCCCCCCGGTGGTCGCCGTGCGTGACGGCCGGGCCCGGCTGATCGTTCGCCGGGAGACGGAAGACGACCTGCTCGCATTGGATGTGGGATGACCTCACCGGTTCGCTTGGCACTGCTCGGCTGCGGCACGGTCGGCAGCGACGTGGTCCGGCTGCTGCACGAGCAGTCGGCCGACCTCGCCGCCCGGATCGGCGCCCCACTGGAGATCGCCGGCATCGCCGTCCGCCGGCTCGGCCGTGACCGGGGCGACCTGCCGGTCGACCCGGCGCTGTTCACCACCGACCCGCTCGGGCTGATCAAGCGGGACGACGTGGACGTGGTGGTCGAGGTCGTCGGCGGCATCGAGCCGGCCCGGGGCTGGCTGGTCGAGGCGCTGCGCGCGGGCAAGAGCGTNCCGCCGAGGGCGGCGCCGACCTCTACTACGAGGCCAGCGTCGCCGGGGCGATCCCGCTGCTGCGCCCGCTGCGCGAGTCGCTGCACGGCGACCGGATCACCCGGGTCACCGGCATCGTGAACGGCACCACCAACTTCATCCTCTCCGCCATGGACGCCACCGGCGCCGGCTTCGCCGAGGCGCTGGAGGAGGCCACCGAGCTGGGGTACGCGGAGGCCGACCCGACCGCCGACGTGGAGGGCTTCGACGCCGCCGCCAAGGCCGCCATCCTCGCCTCGTTGGCGTTCCACACCCGGGTCACCGCCGCCGACGTGCACCGTGAGGGCATCACCGAGGTGACCGCCGCGGACGTGGCCAGCGCCAAGGCCATGGGCTGCACGATCAAGCTGCTCTGCATCGCCGCGCGGGGCGTCGACGAGGCCGGACGGGAGACGGTGAACGTCCGGGTCCACCCGGCGATGATTCCGCTCACCCACCCGCTCGCCAGCGTCGGTGACGCGTTCAACGCGGTCTTCGTCGAGGCCGACGCGGCCGGCCAGCTCATGTTCTACGGGCGGGGCGCGGGCGGCGCGCCCACCGCCAGCGCCGTCCTCGGCGACGTGGTCGCGGTGGCCCGCAACCGCCTCGCCGGGGTGCACTCGGCCAGCGAGTCGGCGTACGCGGACCTGTCGGTGCGGCCGATGGGCGAGGCGCTCACCCGCTACCACATCAGCCTCGACGTGGCCGACCGGCCGGGTGTGCTGGCGGCGGTGGCCGGCGTGTTCGCCCGGCACGAGGTCTCCATCGCCACCGTCCGCCAGGGGCCGACCGGCGGCGACGCCGAGTTGGTGATCGTCACCCACGTCGCGCCGGACGCCGCGCTCGCGGCCACCGTGCACGAGCTGCGCGGGCTGGACACCGTCCGCTCGGTCAGAAGCGTGCTGCGGGTCGAGGGCGGCGCGTAACGTCGGCGTCCCGCCTGATGGTTAGGGCCGGGTGTGCCGGTGGCCGGTCCGGCAGGCTGGTCCACGCTGTTGGTGGGCCCCGTGCGACCGGGGGCGGGGAGAGGCGAGGAGCGCGACATGTGGCGAGGGCTGATCGAGGCGTACCGGGACCGGCTGCCGGTCACCGATGCCACTCCCGTCGTCACCCTGCACGAGGGGAACACGCCGCTGCTGCCGGCGCCGGTGCTCTCCGCCCGGGTCGGCGCGGACGTGTGGCTCAAGGTCGAGGGGGCGAACCCGACCGGCTCGTTCAAGGACCGGGGCATGACGGTCGCCGTCTCCAAGGCCGTCGAGGCCGGCGACAAGGCGATCATCTGCGCCTCCACCGGCAACACCAGCGCCTCCGCCGCCGCGTACGCGGCCCGCGCCGGGATCACCTGCGCGGTGCTGGTGCCGCAGGGCAAGATCGCGTTGGGCAAGCTGGCCCAGGCGTTGGTGCACGGCGCGAAGCTGCTCCAGGTGCAGGGCAACTTCGACGACTGCCTCGGGCTGGCCGGCAAGCTCGCCCAGGACTTCCCGGTCGCGTTGGTCAACTCGGTCAACATCGACCGGCTGCACGGGCAGAAGACGGCCGCCTTCGAGATCGTCGAGGCGCTCGGCGACGCGCCTGACATCCACTGCCTGCCGGTCGGCAACGCCGGCAACATCTCCGCCTACTGGATGGGCTACTCCGAGGACCTGCGCGACGGCAACGCCACGAAGACCCCCACGATGTACGGCTTCCAGGCGGCCGGCGCGGCCCCGATCGTCACCGGCCAGATGGTGCCGGAACCATCCACCATCGCCACCGCCATCCGCATCGGCAACCCGGCGAGCTGGACCAAGGCCATCGACGCGCGGGACGCCTCCGGCGGGCTGATCTCGGCGGTCACCGACCGGGAGATCCTGGCGGCGTACCGGCTGCTGGCCCGCGAGGTGGGGGTCTTCGTCGAGCTGGGCAGCGCGGCCAGCGTCGCCGGCCTGCTGCAACAGGCCGCCGCCGGCCGGGTGCCGGCCGGGTCGCGGGTGGTGTGCACGGTCACCGGCCACGGCCTGAAGGACCCGGAGTGGGCCATCTCGACGGCCCCGTCGCCGGTGACCATCGCCAACGACGCCCTCGCCGCCGCCCGCTCCCTCGACCTGGCCTGACCCGGCCGACCCGAGGCGGCCCGGCCAGGCAACGGGATGGGGCCCGGGGCGGGTGCGGGGAGCGTGGTCGGGTGCGGCAGACTCAGGGCAACCCCTCCACCTTCCCTCAGGAGTGAGTAACGCCCATGTCGCTGCTCGCCAGATTCAGTCTCGCCAACCGGGGCCTGATCGCCTTGATCGCGTTGGTGACCACGGCGTTCGGGGCGTTCGCCGTGCCGTCGCTGAAACAGCAGCTACTGCCGTCGCTGGAGTTTCCCGCCGCGTTCATCGTGGCGACGTACCCGGGCGCGGCGCCGGAGATCGTCGAGTCCCAGGTCGCCGAGCCGATCGAAAACAGCCTCCAGGGCATTCCGGGGCTGGACAAGGTCACCTCGACCTCCCGGGAAGGCGCGGTCACCGTCCAGGTTGAGTACGAGTTCGGCACCGACCTGGACGACGTGGTCAACAAGATGGAGACCGCGATCAACCGCGCCCAGCTCCCGGAGGGCGTCGACCCGCAGGTGATCGCCGGCAGCACGGACGACCTGCCCGCCGTGGTGGTCGCCGCGACCGGTGACGGCGACGAGCGGGCGCTGGCCGAGAAGCTGCGTACGGCCGTCGTCCCGGAGCTGGAAGGGCTGGACGGGGTCCGCACGGTGGACATCACCGGCGCCCGGGACCAGGTGGTCACGATCACGCCCGACCCGGCGAAGCTGGCCGCCGCCAAGGTGGCGCCGACGGCCGTGGCGCAGGCGTTGAAGACCAACGGGGTGGCGGTGCCGGCCGGCGCGCTGGCCGACGGCGACCGGTCGCTGCCGGTGCAGGTCGGCACGCCGATCCGGGCCCTGGACGAGCTGCGCGGCATCGTGCTCACCACCGCCCCCGCCGCTCCGGTACGCCTCGGCGACGTGGCCCGGGTGGAGCAGCAGCTCGCGCCGGCGACGTCGTTCACCCGCACCAACGGCAAGCCGAGCCTCGGCATCGCGGTCACCGCCAGCCCGGACGGCAACGCGGTCGGCATCTCGCACGACATCCGCGACCGGCTGGACGACCTGAAGGCCGCCTCCGGCGCCGAGCTGACCGTGGTCTTCGACCAGGCCCCGTTCGTCGAGCGGTCCATCGAGAGCCTCACCACCGAGGGCCTGCTCGGCCTGGTGATGGCGGTGGTGGTGATCCTGGTCTTCCTGCTCTCGATCCGCTCCACGCTGGTCACCGCGGTCTCCATCCCGCTGTCGGTGCTGGTCGCGCTGATCGTGCTCTGGTCCGGCGACTACTCGCTGAACCTGCTGACCCTCGGCGCGCTGACCATCGCCGTGGGGCGGGTGGTCGACGACTCCATCGTGGTGTTGGAGAACATCAAACGGCATCTGGAGTACGGCGAGGAGAAGCGGGACGCCATCCTGGCCGCGGTCCGTGAGGTGGCCGGTGCGGTGACCGCCTCCACGCTCACCACGGTCGCCGTGTTCGCGCCGATCGCCCTGGTCGGCGGCTTCGTCGGGCAGCTCTTCGCGCCGTTCGCGATCACCGTGACGGTGGCTCTGCTCGCCTCGCTGCTGGTGTCGCTGACCGTGATCCCGGTGCTGGCGTACTGGTTCCTCCGGCCGCGCGGCCGGGCCGATGACGCCGCCGCCCGGCGGGCCGCCGAGGAGAAGGAGCTGCGTAACCCGTTGCAGCGGGCGTACCTGCCGGTGATCGGCTTCGCCACCCGTTCCCGGAAGACCCGGTGGGCCACGGTGGCGGCCGGGCTGCTGGTGCTGCTGGGCACGTTCGGCCTGGCGCAGAAGCTGGACACGAACTTCCTGGACGACTCCGGTCAGGACACCCTGGCCATCCGGCAGGAGATGCCGGCCGGCACCGGGCTCGCCGGCACCGACCGGGCCGCGGCCCGGGTCGAGGAGGTGCTGAAGCGTACGCCGGGGGTGGAGACCTACCAGGTCAGCGCCGGCGGTGGGGACAACCCGTGGGCCGGCGGTGGCAGTGACCAGGCCTCCTGGTCGCTGGCGCTCTCCGACGACACCGACGCCAAGGCGGTGCGGGAGGTGCTGCGCAAGGAGTTCGACGCGCTCGGCCCGGAGGTCGGCGAGTTGACGTTCGGCGGGGGGCAGAACGCCTCGGCCAACCAGGTCGAGGTGGTGGTGCAGGCCACCGACCAGGAGGCGTTGACCCGGGCGGCGGAGGAGGTCCGGGCCGCGATGGCCGGCACCGCCGGGGTGGAGGACGTCACCACCGGCCTGGCCACCCGGGTGCCCCGGGTCGAGGTGACCGTGGACCGGGTCGCCGCGGCCCGCGCGGGTCTGACCGAGGCGGCCGTCGGGCAGCTCGTCGCGCAGACGTACCGGGGGGCGCCGCTGGGGCAGGTCACGCTGGACGGCACGGCGCAGAACGTGGTGCTCAGCACCGGGGCCCGACCGCCGGTGAGCGTGGCCGAGCTGCGGGCGTTGCGGGTGGGCCCGGTGACGTTGGACGCGATCGCCGACGTCAACCAGGTGGACGGGCCGCAGCAGGTGACCCGGATCGACGGTGAGCGGAGCGTCTCGGTCACCGGCACGGCCACCGGCTCGAACCTCGGTGCCACCACGCAGGAGTTGCAGAAGAAGCTGGACGCGCTCGACGTGCCGGGTGCCACGTACGTCATCGGCGGGGTGAGCGCCGACCAGGCGGACGCGTTCGCGGACCTCGGCCTGGCCGTGCTGGCGGCCATCGCGATCGTGTTCCTGATCATGGTGGGCACGTTCCGTAGCCTGACCCAGGCGTTGATCCTGCTGATCTCGGTGCCGTTCGCGGCGACCGGGGCGATCGCGCTGCTGCTGGCCACCGGGACGCCGTTGGGCGTGCCGGCGCTGATCGGCGTGCTCATGCTGGTCGGCATCGTGGTGACCAACGCGATCGTGCTGCTCGACCTGATCAACCAGTACCGGGCGCAGGGCATGGGCGTGACCGAGGCGGTGGTCGAGGGCGGCCGGCGCCGGTTGCGGCCGATCCTGATGACCGCGGTCGCCACCGTGTTCGCGCTGCTGCCGATGGCGTTCGGGCTCACCGGTGAGGGCGGGTTCATCTCCAAGCCGCTGGCGATCGTGGTGATCGGCGGTCTGCTCAGCTCGACGCTGTTGACGCTGGTCCTGGTACCGACGCTCTACACGATGGTGGAGCACACCAAGGGTTCGTTCCGGGCCCGCCGTCGGCGTGCCCCGGAGCCGGCCGAGCCGGCCGAGGGTCCCGACACCCCGGCTCCGGTGACCGTCGGCGCCGGTGCGGCGCCGGCGGAGTCGGCGGGCCCGGTCGCCGCGCCACCGGCCCGGCCGTCGGGCGCGCTGGTCGACGGTACGGACCAGTTCGAGGTGTTGCGCCTGCCGAAGAGCCAGCGTTCCCCCCTCCCGCCGGAGGAGTGAGGCAGGTGGGGCTCCCGCCCGGCGGGAGCCCCACCGACCCATCGACGCCGGGGCATGCTCCGGGTACCCTCGGTGAACTGGTGCCTACCGAAGGTGCGAGGTGCGATGGCGGACGGGGCGGGCCGTTGGCGCCGGCGGGCGTTGTTGAGCCGCTCCGCGCTGCTCCTCGGTGGCGCCGCGTTCGGGTCCGCCGCCACGCTGGAGGCCGCCCGGGTGACCGATCGGCGATCCCGGCTGGGCGACGGTCCGGCCAGCACCACCGCGGGCAACCGTCGACAGGACGTCGGCGCCGGTGACGTGCGGGTGGTCTGGGACGTCCCCGTCGGCACGCCGCTGGTGGCGCTGACCTTCGACGACGGCCCCCGGCCACAGTGGACCCCGATGGTGCTCGACATCCTGGCCGAGCACCGGGTCCCGGCGACGTTCTTCCTGGTCGGCGAGCGGGCCCGCCGGCACGCCGCCCTCGTGCGGGGCCGGCTGGACGGACACGAGGTGGGCAACCACAGTTGGGCGCACCACGACCTCGCCCGGATGGACCCCGCCGCGGTCCACGACGACCTGCGCCGCAGCCACGACGCCATCACGTCGGCCACCGGGCTCGCTCCCCGGTTGCTCCGCCCGCCCTGGGGCCACCTCGGTGGCGCGGTGCTGCACGCGGCGGCCCGGCTGGACTACCGCCTGGTGCTCTGGTCGTTGCAGATGGTCGAGCGCGAGTTCCCGCACGACCCGGCCGGGCACGCCCGGCGGATCGTCGGCGACGTCCGGCCCGGCACCATCGTGCTCGGCCACGACGTCGGCGACGAGCGGCGTCTGGTCGCGCTTGCGGGCCTGCCCGACATGATCACCGGCTTGCGGGCCCGGGGCTACACCTTCGTGACCGTATCCGACCTGCTGAGCCGTGCTGCCGGCCCGGGTGCGGCCCGATAGGGTGCCGGCGTGTCACCCACCCTCTCGGTCCTCGTCCGCAACCGCGACTTCCGCAACCTCTTCCTCGCCGAGCTGGTGGTCTTCGGCGCCGACTGGTTCGTCATGGTGCCGCTGCTGGTGCTCCTGCCGGAACTGACCGGCAGCGGGGTCTGGGGCGCGCTGGTGCTGGCCGTGGACACCGGCACCACCGCGTTGCTGCTCCCGTACGCCGGCACCGTCGCCGACCGGCTCGACCGCCGCAAGGTCATGATGGCGGCGAACGTGGCCGCGCTCGCCGGCATCCTGCTGCTGCTCGGCGTGCGCAGCGCCGGGACGGCGTGGCTGGCGCTGGCGGCGATCGCGATCGTCGCGGTGGCGAAGGCGTTCTACTCACCCGCCGCGCAGGCCGCGCTGCCCAACGTGGTCGACCCGGCGGACCTGGCGGCGGCGAACGCGGTCGCCGGCTCGGCCTGGGGCACGATGACGGTGGTCGGCGCGTCGCTCGGCGGCATCCTGAGCGCCGCCGCCGGCCCGTACGCCAGCTTCTGGGTGGCCGCGGCGGGCCTGGCCGGGGCGGTGGGACTGGCCGCGATGATCCGCCGGCCCCTGCAGGCGCCCCGGGATCCGGCCGCGACCGTGCCGCGCACCTGGGCGGCGATCCGCGAGGCGCTCGCCTACATCGCCCACCGGCCGCGCGTGCTCGCCCTGGTCACGGTCAAGTCGGCGGTCGGCCTGGGCAACGGGGTGCTGACCGTCTTCCCGCTGCTCGCCGCCGTGTACGGCGTCGGTCCGGCCGGCGCCGGCCTGCTCTTCGCCGCCCGGGGCGCCGGGGCGCTGGTCGGTCCGATCCTGATGCGGCGGGTGCTCGCCAACCGGGCCTGGCTGCTGACCGGCCTGGCGCTGTCCATGTCGATGTACGGCCTGGCCTACCTCGGTGCCTCGGCGGTGTCCTGGTTCCCGCTGGTGCTGGTCCTGGTCTTCCTGGCGCACCTGGGTGGCGGCAGCAACTGGGTGCTGTCCAACTACGCGCTCCAGGGCGAGGTGCCGGACCGGCTGCGCGGCCGGGTCTTCGCGACCGACATGATGCTGGCGACGCTCGCCATCGCGATCAGCCAGCTCGTGGTGGCGCTGGTGGTGGACCGGGTGGACGAGCGTTCGGTGCTGGCCGGCTGCGGTCTGGTCACCGTCGTCTACGCGATCGGCTGGCGGTTCGCCACCCGGCGTCTCTCCCTCACCGACCCGGTGCAGGCGCCGGTGCGGGCCGGTTGAGGGGTGCCCACGCGCCGGGCGGCCCGGCGGGTTGTCGGGGCCACGTCCTAGCATGAGCCCGTGCCGACGACTTTCACCCCCGCTCCGGTCCGGGTCCGGGTGCCCGCGACCAGCGCCAACCTCGGGCCCGGTTTCGACGCGCTCGGGCTGGCCCTCGGCCGGCACGACGAGGTCACGGCCGAGGTGACCGACGGCGGCGTGCGGGTGACCGTCACCGGTGAGGGCGCCGGCGACCTCCCGGCGGACGAGCGGCACCTGGTCGTCACGGCGATGCGGGCCGCCTTCGACGTGCTCGGCGCGCAGCCCGCCGGCCTGGCGCTGGCCTGCGTCAACCGGATCCCGCAGGCCCGCGGTCTCGGCTCGTCCTCGGCGGCCATCGTGGCCGGCGTGCTGGCGGCCCGCGCGCTGGTCGCCGACGGCGGGCAGCGGCTGGACGACGACGCCGTGCTGCGGCTGGCGGCGGAGCTGGAGGGCCATCCGGACAATGTCGCGCCGTGCCTGCTCGGCGGCTTCACGATCGCCTGGACGGAACCGACCGGCGCCCGGGCGGTCTCGCTGCCGACGGCGCCGGCCGTCCGCCCGACCGTCTTCGTGCCCGCCGAGCGGGGTCTGACGGCGGAGGCCCGGGCCGCCCTGCCGGCCACCGTGCCGCACGCGGACGCGGCCTTGAACGCGGGCCGGGCGGCGCTGCTGGTGCACGCGCTGACCACCGACCCGACGCTGCTGCTGCCGGCCACCGTCGACCGCCTCCACCAGGAGCAGCGCGCCCCGGGCATGCCGGCCACGGCGGCGCTGGTCGGCGCGTTGCGTGCGGCGGGTGTGGCGGCTGTGGTCAGTGGGGCCGGCCCGACCGTGCTGGCGCTCTCCGAGGTGCCGGCGGGATTCGACGCGGGAACAGATTGGCGCTGCTGGGAGTTGCCGATAGATGTCAGCGGGGCCCGGGTTTCCCGGGGTAGACTTTGACACGCCGAGCGGGACCCTGTTGCCGCAGGTCGGAAGAGTTGATTACGCTCTAGACCAGCACAGCCGCGAAGCATGCGATCTTCCTGCGGTTCGGCGCACCCCCGAAGCTCTCGGCGGTAAGCCCGTCACCCCTGCCCAAGGCCCACGCCGCACCGCAGTTTCCACAGGTCGCCGCAGACGGCGAGACCTGCTCACCGATGGTGGTGAGTCGGGAGACCGACCGGCTGCTGTGTCACAGACTCCCGCGACGCGTCCATGCGAGGCGGGTGCACCGAGGCCGCCCGGCCACCTGGTTCCACGACTCCGGGCAGCCCCGGCCTATCGAGGGAAGGAATCCATTGAGCGACACCACCGACGTGACGTCGGATGTTTCCAACGTCGCTGGCGATGCCACCACCGCCGCCCCCACCCGTCGTCGGCGTAGCGGTACCGGCCTGTCGGCGATGCTGCTGCCGGAGCTCCAGAGCCTGGCCGCGTCGCTCGGCATCTCTGGTACGGCTCGCATGCGCAAGGGCGAGCTGATCAGTGCGATCACCGAGCGGCAGCAGGGCGGCGCCGCCGCCGGAACCCCTCGACCGCGGGCCGAGGTCGCGGCCGCGGCCGCTCCCGCCCGCGAGGAGGTGCACGCCGAGGTTCGCGAGGAGCGGGCCGAGGCCGAGCGTCGCCCCGCCGAGCAGGCGCCGGCCGCCGAGGTGACCGAGGGTCGTACCCGGGGTCGCCGCAGCCGGTCTTCCGCCGTGACCGCCGAGGCGCGGCCGGCCGAGACGCGCGCCGAGGAGGCTCCCGCCGAGACCGGCGACCGGGCCGAGCGCGGGAGCGACCGGGCCGAGCGCGGTGGCGACCGTGCCGAGCGCGGTAGCGACCGTGCGGAGCGCGGCGCTGACCGGGCGGAGCAGGCCGGCGACCGGGGTGACCAGGGCGGTGAGCGGGCCGAGCGTGCTGAGCGCAACGACGGCCGGGGCCGCGAGCGGGCCGACCGTAACGAGCGTGCCGACCGGGGCAATCGCGCCGAGCGGGGCGAGCGTGCCGACCGCGGCGAGCGTGCCGAGCGGGGCGACCGTGACGAGCGCACCGACCGTGCCGAGCGGGGCGAGCGCAACGACCGGGGCGAGCGTGCCGAGCGGAGCGACCGTAACGACCGGGGTGACCGCAACGACCGGGGTGACCGCAACGACCGCGGTGACCGTAACGACCGGGGTCAGCGCGCCGAGCGGGACAACGACGGCGACGACGACGAGAACGGCGGCCGGCGGGGCCGGCGCAGCCGGTTCCGTGACCGTCGGCGTGGCCGCGGCGAGCGGGGCGAGAGCGAAGGCAGCGCCGGCGGTGGCCGCGAGCCGCAGGTCGGCGAGGACGACGTGCTCGTGCCGGTGGCCGGCATCATCGACGTGCTCGACAACTACGCCTTCGTCCGGACCACCGGCTACCTGGCCGGCCCGAACGACGTGTACGTCTCGATGTCGCAGATCAAGAAGTACGGCCTGCGACGCGGTGACGCCATCACCGGCGCGGTGCGTGCCGCGCGCGACGGCGAGCAGCGGCGCGACAAGTACAACCCGCTGGTCCGGCTGGACACCATCAACGGGATGGAGCCGGACGAGGCGAAGCGCCGGCCGGAGTTCTACAAGCTCACTCCGCTCTACCCGCAGGAGCGGCTGCGCCTGGAGACCGAGCCGCACATCCTGACCACCCGGGTCATCGACCTGGTGATGCCGATCGGCAAGGGTCAGCGTGCGCTCATCCAGTCGCCGCCCAAGGCGGGCAAGACGATGGTGTTGCAGGCGATCGCGAACGCGATCACCCGTAACAACCCGGAGTGCCACCTGATGGTGGTGCTGGTGGACGAGCGGCCCGAAGAGGTCACCGACATGCAGCGGTCGATCAAGGGCGAGGTCATCGCGGCCACGTTCGACCGGCCGCCGCAGGACCACACCACGGTGGCCGAGCTGGCGATCGAGCGGGCGAAGCGGCTGGTCGAGCTGGGGCACGACGTGGTCGTGCTCCTCGACTCGGTGACCCGGCTGGGCCGGTCGTACAACCTGGCGGCGCCGGCCAGCGGCCGGATCATGTCGGGTGGTATCGACTCCACCGCGCTGTACCCGCCGAAGCGCTTCCTCGGCGCCGCGCGCAACATCGAGAACGGCGGCTCGCTGACCATCATCGCCACGGCGCTGGTGGAGACCGGTTCGATGGCGGACACGGTCATCTTCGAGGAGTTCAAGGGCACCGGCAACGCCGAGCTGAAGCTGGACCGGAAGATCGCCGACAAGCGCGTCTTCCCGGCGATCGACATCAACCCCACCGGCACGCGGAAGGAAGAGGTCCTGCTCGCGCCGGAGGAGTTGGCGATCATCCACAAGCTCCGCAAGGTGCTGCACTCGCTGGACTCGCAGGCGGCGCTCGATCTCCTGCTGGACCGGCTCAAGCAGTCCCGCACCAACATCGAGTTCCTGATGCAGATCGCGAAGTCCACTCCGGGGGAGTGAGCTGACCGACCGACGACGAGGGGCACGGCCGACGGCCGTGCCCCTCGTTCGCGTACCGGCTCCCCGAGCGTGAAGTTTTTCTACGGTTAAGTCGGGAGGTATTGAAACTTCTATTCACGGTCGGGTTGACTGTCGGCCATGCGATTGCGCAGTCGATCCCTCCGTTCCGCCGGCGTCCTGCTGCTGACGCCGCTGCTCACCCTCACCGCTCCGGTGTCGCCGGCCCCGGCGGCCACCCCGCTGACCACGGCGGCCACGGCCACGGCGGCCGAGGACGCGCCGGCGGCCTCCTCCCGGCCCGAGTCGGCGGTCGCGCTGGCCGCGGTGGAACCCGCCGGCGGCCTGGAGACCGCGAAGACCACCCGGCCGGTCGCGCCCGGACTCGACCTGACCTCCTTCGACCGGTACGACGCCGCCGGCTGGCTGCGCGCCGACGCGCTCACCGCCGACCTGTCCGGCGGGTTGACCGTGGACTACGTCAACTCCGGCGCGGTCACCCGGGACGAACCGCTGCGGGCGGCGGTGGACCGGTCCCGCGCCGTGGCGGCCGTCAACGGGGACTTCTTCGACATCAACAACTCCGGCGCCGCCCAGGGTGTCGGCATCCGTGCCGGTGAGCTGGTGCAGTCGCCGGTCGCCGGGCACCCCAACGCGGTCGGGATCGGCGCCGGCGGTATCGGCCGGGTGGTCGAGGTCGGCTTCGAGGGCAGCGCCGCGCTGCCCGCCGGCCCGGTGCCGCTGACCCAGTTCAACAACATGGTGCAGCGCGACGGCGTGGGCGTGTTCACGCCGCTCTGGGGCGCGTACCCCCGGCAGCGTGCGGTCGACGGCGCGGCGCGGGTGGTCGAGGTGACGGTGACCGGCGGGCGGGTCGCCGCGGTCGCCACCACGGCGGGGGAGGGGCCGATCCCGGCCGGCAGCACGGTGCTGCTCGGCCGGGAGGCCGGGGCGGACGCGCTCGCCGCGTTGCGTCCCGGCGACGCGGTGGACCTGTCCTGGCGTCCGCGCGCCTCCGACGGCGGCGACCTGCGCGCCGCCGTGGGCGGCGGGAACGTGCTGGTCCGGGACGGTGTGGTGCAGAGCATCGCCGACCAGTCGCTGGCTCCGCGTACGTCGGTCGGCTTCTCCGCCGACGGACGCCGGATGATCATGCTGACGGTGGACGGCCGGCAGGTCGACAGTCGCGGCGTCACCCAGACCGAGATGGGCCGGATGATGGTCGAGCTGGGGGCCGCGAACGCGCTCAACCTCGACGGCGGCGGCTCCTCCACACTGCTGGCCCGGGAGCCCGGCGCGGCGGCGGTCCAGGTGGAGAACAGCCCCTCCGACGGCAGTGAGCGGCCGGTGCCGAACGGGCTGGCCGTCTACGCGCCGAAGGGCAGCGGCCGACTCACCGGGTACTGGCTGGAGACCGCGAGCGACCCGACCGCCGCGCCGGGCGTCGCCCCGGTCCGGGGCGGCCGGCCGGACCGGGTCTTCCCGGGCCTCACCCGCCGGCTCACCGCCGCCGGCCACGACGAGACGTACGGGCCGGCGGTCGGCGAGCCGCGCTGGCGCGCCACCCACGGCCGGGTGGACGGCGACGGCGTGTTCCGGGCCGGCAGCCCCGGCCGGAGCACCGTCACCGCCGCGCGCGGGCCGGCCCGGGGCACGCTCGACCTGACCGTGCTCGGCCCGCTGGCGCGGATCGACGCCACCGTCGACCGGGTCGGCCTCGACCGGGCCGGCGACACCGGCCTGTTCGGCGTGGTCGGCTACGACGCCGAGGGCAACACCGCGCCGATCGAGCCGGCCGACCTGAAGCTGGAGTACGACCACGACCTGCTCGCCGTCACCCCCACGGCGGACGGCAACCTGGCCGTCGAGGCGCGCGGCGGGACCGGCTCCGCGCTGGTCACCGCCCGGGTCGGGTCGCGTACCACGGTGCTGCCGGTGACGGTCGGGCTGACCGACGTGCCGGTGGCCGGCTTCGACGACGCCGCGTCCTGGCGGTTCAGCCAGGCCCGCGCGTCCGGCGCGGTCGCCCCGGCGGACGGGCACACC
Source organism: Micromonospora sp. NBS 11-29 (assembly GCF_002140155.1). GTDB lineage: Bacteria > Actinomycetota > Actinomycetes > Mycobacteriales > Micromonosporaceae > Micromonospora. Next base: position 21,447 of record NZ_NAPR01000006.1, on the reverse strand, counting down.
GGCGCCGGCCTGAAGATGTCGTACGACTTCAGCCAGTCCACCGGCACCCGGGCCGCGTACGCCGACCCGCCGGCCTGGATCGACGTGCCCGGCCAGCCGCAGGCGTTCGGCATGTGGATCAAGGCGAACGGCACCGGCGAGTGGCCGAGCCTGCACCTACACGACGCGCAGGACACCCAGTTCGTGCTGCGCGGCCCGTACCTGGACTGGACCGGTTGGAAGTACGTCGAGTTCGCGGTGCCGCCCGGCGTGCAGTACCCGGTGCGGGTGCGCCGGTTCTACGTGGCCGAGACCGACCCGGCGAAGCAGTACCGCAGCGAGGTGGTCATCGACGACCTGGTGGCCCGGGTGCCGCCGGACGTGCAGGCCCCGCCGGAACCGAACCGCACCGACCGGGTGGTGCTGCGTGACGGCACCGTCGACGGCGCGCCCTGGCGCTTCGCGGTGCTCTCCGACGCCCAGTTCGTCGCCGCCGACCCGGACAGCGAGCTGGTCGCCCAGGCCCGCCGTACGCTGCGCGAGGTCCGCGCCGCCCGGCCGGACTTCCTGATCATCGACGGCGACTTCGTGGACACCGCGTACCCGGCGGACTTCGCGCTGGCCAAGCGGATCCTGGACGAGGAGCTGGGCGGCGAGGTGCCCTACCACTACGTGCCGGGCAACCACGAGATCATGGGCGCCCCGATCGACAACTTCCGCAGCGTGTTCGGGGACACCAAGCGCGTCTTCGACCACCGGGGCACCCGGTTCCTCACCCTGAGCACGGCCACCGGCTCGCTGCGCGGGGGCGGCTTCGACCAGGTGGAGCTACTGCGCCGGACGCTGGACGAGGCGGCTGCCGACCGCGCCGTCGGCTCGGTGGCGGTGCTGTTCCACCACCCGCCGCGCGACCCGAGCCCCGCCAAGGCCAGCCAGCTCGGCGACCGGAAGGAGGCCGCGCTCGTCGAGCAGTGGCTGGCCGACTTCCAGCACCGCACCGGCAAGGGCGCGTTGATGGTCAACGGGCACGTCGGCACGTTCCACGCCGACCGGGTGGACGGCGTTCCGTACGTGATCAACGGGAACGCGGGCAAGGACCCGTCCACCCCGGCCGGGCTCGGCGGCTTCACCGGCTGGACCGAGTTCGGGGTGGACCCGGTCACGGCGCGGGAGGCGGAGCGGGCCCGCCGTGACCCACTCGCGGAGGGACCGGAGTGGGTGGTCGCCGAGACGCACGCCCACGTCGACCGGCTCGCGCTGGACGCGCCGGCCCAGGTGCGCCTCGGAACCCCGGTCACGGTGCCGGCCACGCTCACCCAGCCCGGCGGCCGGAAGGTGCCGGTGGGGCCGCCGGTGAGCGCCGACTGGGCCGGCTCGCCCAATCTGCACATCGGCGGCGCGGCCGGGGTACGCCCGTGGCACGTAGCCCGGTTCGACCCGTCGACCGGGCAGCTCACCGCGCTGCGGGCCGGCGCACGGATCCTGCTCACGGTCACCGTCAACGGCGTACGCGCCGAGGCGGCGGTGGCCACCACCGCGGCGACGCAGGCGCGCCCCGCCGCGTAGGTCCCCCGGTCGGGGGAATGCGGGAGGGTGGCCGGGCGTTGTGGCGGGCGGACCTGCTGTGCCGGCCGGCCGAAGCCCATGGCACACTGGTCAATCGGCCACCGGTTCCGGTTCACGCCCGAGCCCGTCACCACGACGGGGCAGACCCGACGGCGACCCGGCGACCACCCACGAAAGGACCGAGGCGACATGAAGCCCAACATCCACCCGGAGTACGTGACCACCGAGGTCCGCTGCTCCTGCGGCAACACGTTCACGACCCGCAGCACCGCCAAGGGCGGCGCCATCAGCGTCGAGACCTGCAGCGCCTGCCACCCGTTCTACACCGGTAAGCAGCGCGTGCTGGACACCGCCGGTCGGGTCGCGAAGTTCCAGCAGAAGTACGCCAAGGTTCAGGCCAAGAAGGCCAAGTAGCTCCGTCGACGACGCCCGTGTCCGGCCCGTGCCGGACACGGGCGTTCGTCCGTTCGCGTCGGTTTTCGTCGTGTCGTCCGAAGGAGCATCCGCAGCATGAGCAGTGAGCGCCTGGCCGCCCTCCTCGACGAGTATGCCGAGCTGGAGAAGCGGCTGGCCGACCCGGCCCTGCACACCGACCAGGGCGTCGCCCGGCGGGTCGGCCGGCGGTACGCCGAGCTGGTCCCGCTGCACAAGGCGGCCGGTGAGCTGGAGCAGGCCCGCGCCGATCTGAGCGCGGCCCGGGAGCTGGCCGCCGAGGACCCGGCGTTCGCCGGCGAGGCGGAGTCCATCGCGGCGTCGCTGCCGGCGTTGGAGGAACGGCTCGCCGAGCTGCTCATCCCGCGCGATCCGCACGACGCCAAGGACGTGATCGTCGAGATCAAGGCCGGCGAGGGCGGCGAGGAGTCCGCGCTGTTCGCCGGCGACCTGCTGCGGATGTACACCCGGTACGCCGAGCGGCGCGGCTGGGTCACCGAGGTGATCGACGCCCAGGACTCCGACCTCGGCGGCGTGAAGGACGTCTCGCTGGCGATCAAGACCAAGGGCGTGCCGGAGGGCGGCAACGGCGTCTGGTCCCGGCTCAAGTGGGAGGGCGGCGTGCACCGGGTGCAGCGCGTCCCGGTGACCGAGTCGCAGGGCCGGATCCACACCAGCGCGGCGGGCGTGCTGGTGCTGCCCGAGGCGGAGGACGTCGACGTCACCATCGACCCGAACGAGCTGCGGATCGACGTGTTCCGTTCGTCCGGGCCCGGTGGCCAGTCGGTCAACACCACCGACTCGGCGGTCCGGATCACCCATGTGCCGACCGGGATCGTGGTGTCCTGCCAGAACGAGAAGTCGCAGCTCCAGAACCGGGAGCAGGCCATGCGTATCCTGCGGGCCCGACTGCTCGCGGCGGCGCAGGAGCAGGCCGACGCGGCCGCCTCGGACGCCCGCAAGGCGCAGGTCCGCACTGTGGACCGCTCGGAGCGGATCCGCACCTACAACTTCCCGCAGAACCGGATCACCGATCACCGGATCGGCTACACCGCGTACAACCTCGACCTGGCGCTGGCCGGCGAGCTGGACGGGGTGCTCGACGCGCTGGCCGAGGCGGACCGCGCGGCCCGGCTGGCCGGCGGGACCGAGCTGACGCGCCGCTGAGCCACGCCCCGGCCGCTGAGGCCCGGTGTCAGGCGGGGGCACCTTCTCTACCGGAGGCGTTGACCGGGGGTCGCGCCTTCAGGCGCAGCATTTCGCGGTCGGCCAGCTCGAACGCCGTGCCGAGCGCCTCCCGGACGCTGACCGTGGTGCTGCCGTCGACCTCGGCGAAACCGATCGTCACGCCGACCGGGGTGCCGGGGACCAGGGACCCCCAGTCCTCGGTGCGGACCGCCGCCTCGATCCGGCGGGCCACCTCGACCGCCTCCGACATGCCGGTGTCCGGCAGGACGACGACGAACTCGTCGCCGCCGTAGCGGGCCACGAAGTCGCCCCGCCGCATCACCCGGTTGATCACGCCGGCCACCCGTTGCAGCACCAGGTCGCCCGAGTGGTGACCGTGCCGGGTGTTCACCGCCTTGAACCCGTCGAGGTCGCAGACGCCGATCACCACCCGCTCGCCCCGGGACACCACCGCGCCGAGGTAGCGCTCCAGCCGACGTCGGTTGGGCAGGCCGGTGAGCGGATCGGTGAGCGCCTCGCCCTCGTACCGGGCGGCCTCGCGGCGCATCTCCTCGTGGTCGATCCGGGCGGCGATGCCGTCGATGTAGACGTCCCGCAGGCGGTCGCTGCGCCGCGCGGCCAGCCGGAACGCGTGCCGGTCCGCCCGGTGCGCGCCGGCGTGGTCGCCGGCCCGGCCCAGCGCGATGCTGCGCAGCCGGGGTGCCTCGGCCGCGCCCAGCGTCTCGTCGGAGACCCGGATCGCGTCCAGCCGGGTGACCGCCTCGATCGGGCGGCCGGCGGCGACGGCCAGGCAGACCTGGCCGAGCTGGCGCAGGTCGCGGGCGCGGGCGCTGTCCCCGCCGTGACCGAGCAGCCGGGTCGGGTCGGCGTCCCCGGCGGACTCCACCCGGTCGCCGAGCGCGGCCCGCCGGGCGGCGGCGTACCCGTACGCGGCGAGGCTGCTGGGGCGCAGGTTGGCGGCCCGCCCGCCGCGCAGGAAGCGGGCCAGGTCGCCGGCCACGTCGCGCAGCACCCGCAGACAGCCGTCGCCGTCGCCGTTGTGGTCCAGAGCCACCGCGTTGCGCAGCCGGATCCCGGGCGCGGCGAACGTCTCCTCCGGGATGCCCGCGCTCAGCCCGACCTCGCGCGCCCGCTCGATCGCGCCGAGCGCGTGGCCGTGGAAGCTGAGGTACGAGTACGCCATCGCCAGGTCGTGCCAGCCCCATGCGGTGTCCCGGTCGGGCGTGTCGTCGGCGCCGAGTGCCCGGGCGGCCCGGACCAGGTGCATCACACACCGGTCGAGCGCCCCCTGGTGGTGGGCGGCCAGCGCGGCGAGCGCGTTGAGGTGCCCGTGCAGGTAGGGCTCGGCCAGGTCGCGTACGGCGGCGGAGGCGTCCTCGATGGCCCGGGTGAACTCCGCCGTCCGACCGAGATTGATCAGTGCGGATATGCGCTGCACCAGCGCGTCGGCTCGCGCGTACGGGTCGTCGGTGGTGCGGATCACGTGGTCGAGCAGGACGCACGCCTCGGCGGAACGGCTGACCTCCTGCAGCGCCCGGGCACGTCGGAGGGCGTCAACCTGGTCCTCGACCTGGTCGAGCCAACCCACTCGGGACCTCCCTGCGGTGTGCGCCCGGACGCACCAGCTCGTGAGGTGACCCGCGACGCTTCATGATTATTGCGTGAGCACACTCCCGCAACACCCGTCCGAAGGGACAGAACGCGAACGCGTCTCGCTGATGGTGGCCCGGGTGGCCCGCGCGCTCGCGGCGGCCGGCGTGGCGTCGCCCCGCGCCGAGGCCGAGCAGTTGGCCGCGTACGTGCTGGCGGTCCCGCGGGGCCGGCTGGCGCTGGCCGACGGCCTCGACCCGACCCAGCGTGACCGGCTGGACGCGCTGGTGCGGCGGCGGGTGGCCCGGGAGCCGTTGCAGCACCTGGTCGGCGCGGCCGGCTTCCGGCACCTGGAGCTGGCGGTCGGCCCGGGGGTGTTCGTGCCCCGCCCGGAGACCGAGCTGCTCGCCGGCTGGGGGATCGCGTGGGCCGGCCGGCTCACCGCGCCGCTCGTGGTCGACCTGTGCAGCGGTTCCGGGGCGATCGCCCTCGCGGTCGCCCAGGAGGTGCCGTCGGCCCGGGTGGTGGCGGTGGAGCGGTCCCCGGCCGCGCTGGCCTGGCTGCGCCGCAACGCCGCCGCGCGGGCCGCCGCGGGGGACCGGCCGGTCGAGGTGGTGGCCGCGGACGTGACCGACCCGGAGCTGCTGGCCGATCTGGTCGACCGGGTCGACGTGCTGCTCTGCAACCCGCCGTACGTGCCGAGGTCGGTGGTGGTGCCGCCGGAGGTGGCCGGCCACGACCCGGACGAGGCGGTGTTCGGCGGCGCGGACGGGCTGGACGTGATCCGCCCGGTGGTGGACCGGGCGGCCGCGCTGCTGCGTCCGGGCGGCGTGATCGGTGTCGAGCACGACGACACGCACGCGGCTGAGGTGCCGGCCCTGCTCGCCGGCGACGGCCGGTACGAGCGTGTCGAGGAGCACCGGGACCTCGCCGGGCGCCCCCGCTGGGCGACGGCGTCCCGGCGGGCGGACCGCCCCCACGCCGACCCCGCCCCGACGTGGCAGACTGCTTCCTCGTGATGCTCTACGACTGTCGGTCGCTCGCCGACCGGGACCGCGGCATCGCCGCTGCCGTCGAGGCGGTCAAGAACGGCGAACTGGTCGTCCTGCCGACCGACACGGTCTACGGCATCGGGGCGGACGCGTTCACCCCGTACGCGGTCAAGGCCCTGGCGGACACCAAGGGTGGCACCAGGCAGGCGCCCCCGGTGCTCATCGGCTCCCGGCACACGCTCGACGGCCTGGTCTTCTCGCTGCCCCGCGCGGCGCGTGAGCTGGTCGAGGCGTTCTGGCCGGGCGCGTTGACGATCGTGGTGGAGCACTCGCCGAGCCTGGCCTGGGACCTCGGCGACACCAGCGGCACGGTCGCGGTGCGGATGCCGTTGCACCCGGTCGCGCTGGAGGTGCTGCGGGAGACCGGGCCGATGGCGGTCGCCTCGGCCAACAAGGTCGGCCAGCCCGCCGCGCGCACCGCCGAGGAGGCCCGTGACCAGCTCGGCTACGGCGTCCGGGCCTACCTGGAGGCCGGGCCGGCGGTGGACCCGGTGCCGAGCACGATCGTCGACCTGACCGGCGAGGTGCCGCGGGTGCTGCGGCAGGGCGCGGTGACGCTGGCGAAGCTGCGCGACGTGGTGCCGGACATCCTCGACGAGCGGGGGGTGTGAGTGCCTCCCTTCACCGTCCTGCACGTCTGCATGGGCAACATCTGCCGGTCGCCGATGGCCGAGCGGCTGTTGCTGCTCGCCGTCCGGGAGCGGCTGGCCCGGCTCGACGTCGACCCGGCCGGCTCGGACGCGCTGGTGCACAGCCACAGCGCCGGCACCGGCGGCTGGCACGCCGGTGAGGAGATGAACCCGCCGGCCGCGCGGCAGGTGACCGCCCGCGGCGGTGACGTCGCCGGGTTCGCCGCACGCCGGCTCCGCTCCGACCTGATCGACGGCGCGGACCTGGTCCTCACCGCCACCGCCGACCAGCAGGAGTACGTGGTGGCGTTGCGGCCGGACGCCGCCGGGCGCACGTTCGTGCTGGGCGAGTTCGGTCGGCTGCTCGGCGGGCTGGACCGGTCCGCCCTGCCGCCCGCGGAGCCCACCCCGGACGCGGTCCACGCCCGGGGGGTCGCGCTGGTGGCGGCCGTCGACGCGGCCCGGAAGGGCGCCGCCGCGTTGTCCGTCGACGATCTCGACGACCCCTGGGGTCGGGGCGACCAGTGCTTCAGCCGGGTGGCCGACGAGATCGAGGAGACCGTCCAGCCGTTGGCCGCCGCGCTGTTGCCCTGAGGTTCATCCTTCCTCGCGAACCTTCTGCGCATTTCGCCGAAGACGGCGGCTGAAGCGCCCATTCCGGTCATTCTGAACGGGTCCGTACGGCCGGCTCCTGCGGGGAGAGCTGATGAACCGGGCCCATCTCGACAAGCTGTTCACCGTCCTGCTCGCCGGCGTGCTCGCCGGACTGGCCCTGGCCGCCGCCGCGCTGCCGGCCGCGTTGGTCTTCGGGCTGGGCGTGCGGAACCTCATGCCGTACACCGAGCTGCCGGAGGCGCTGCGGACGCCGCAGCCGGCGCAGCGCTCCAACCTCTACGCCAACGACGGCCGCACGCTGATCACCTCGTTCTACGTCGAGGACCGGGTGGACGTGCCGGTCGACGACGTGGCGCCGGTGATGCGGGACGCCGTCGTGGCCGCCGAGGACGTGCGCTTCTACGAGCACCACGGCGTCGACGTGCGCGGCGTGGCGCGGGCCCTGACGGCCAACCGCAAGGAGGGCACCCGGCAGGGCGCCTCCACGCTGACCATGCAGTACGTGCGCAACGCGCTGGCCGGGGACCCCCGGCTGACCGAGGCGCAGCGTTCCCGGGCGACCGAGATCACCGCCGGCCGCAAGATCCGCGAGATGCGGTACGCGCTGACGCTGGAACGGCAGATCGGCAAGGACGAGATCCTCGGGCGTTACCTGAACATCGCCTACTTCGGCGCCGGCGCGTACGGCGTCGCCGCGGCCAGCAAGCGCTACTTCTCCGTCCCGCCGGAGCGGCTCACGCTGGCCCAGGCCGCCCTGCTCGCCGGGCTGCTCCGGTCGCCGGCCCACGACGACCCGATCAACGGCGACGCGGACTCGGCGCTGGCCCGCCGCGCGTACGTGCTGGACCGGATGGTGGAGACCGGCCGGGTCGGCGCGGCGGACGCGGCGGCGGCCAGGGACACGCCGCTGGCCCTGCGGCCCAGCGCCACCCCGAACGACTGCGCCGCGGTGCCCGCCGCCCACAACGACTGGGGCTTCTTCTGCGACTGGTTCACGCAGTGGTGGAACGCCCAGCCGGCGTTCGGCGAGACCGTCGACGAGCGGCAGCGCACGCTGCGCCGCGGCGGCTGGTCGATCGTGTCGTCGCTCGACCCGGACGTGCAGGCCAAGGCGAGCGAGCAGGTGCGGACGATCTACCCGGAGACGATCGCGCGGGCCGCGCCGACCGCGGTGGTGCAGCCGGGCACCGGGCGGGTGCTGGCGATGGCGGTGAACCGCGGCTACGGGACGGGCGCGAACCCGGACGGGCAACAGAACTACCCGAACACGGTCAACGCGCTCGTGGCCGGAGGCGGCGGCATCGTCGGCTACCAGGCCGGCTCGACGTTCAAGCTGTTCGCGCTGCTGGCCGCGCTGGAGTCCGGGCTGCCGCTGGACACCCGGTTCGACGCCCCCCGCGTCTACGTCACGAGGTACCCGATCGACGGCGGCCCGGCCAGCTGCGCCGGCCGGTGGTGCCCGGCGAACGCCAACGCCGCCTGGATGAACGGCGACCGGGACATGTGGGACGCGTTCGGCCGCTCGGTGAACACCTACTTCGCCTGGCTGACCGAGCGGGTCGGCGCGGACCGGGTGGTCGAGATGGCCGAGCGGCTGGGCATCGTGTTCCGCGCGCCGCAGGACGCGAAGCTGGCCCGCGACGGGGCGCGGAACTGGGGCCCGTTCACGCTCGGGGTCTCCGCCACCACCCCGCTCGACCTGGCCAACGCGTACGCCACGGTGGCCGCCGAGGGCACCTGGTGCCGGCCCACGCCGGTCACCTCGATCGCCGACCCGACCGGCCGGAAGGTCACCGCCGGTGACGTCGACTGCCGGCAGGTACTCGACACCGAGGTGGCCCGCGCGGCGGTCGACGCCAGCCGCTGCCCGGTGGGCGACCAGTCGATGTACCGACGCTGCGCCGGTGGCACGGCCGAGGAACTCGCGCCGGGGCTGCGTCGGCCGCTGGCCGGCAAGACCGGCAGCTCGGAGCGGAACGCCACGGAGACCGTGGTCGCGTTCACCCCGCAGCTCGCGGTGGCGACCATCGCCGCGAACCCGGACGACCCCCGCGACGCGGTCGGCGGCGGGGTGCAGAAGCGGCAGATCGCCGCCGTGGGCCGCATCCTCGCCTGGGCGCTGCGTGACCAGCCGGTCGAGGACTTCGTCCCACCCGGCGAGGCGGTCGCCTTCCAGCACACCGGCCCGCGCACCGGCGACTGACGGGTCAGGCCCCGCCTAACCGTCGGCCTGTTCGGCGCCGCGGGCGATGTTGCGCGCCATGCCGCCGAAGACGACGGTGTGGAACGGGGTGACCGATGCCCAGTAGAGATGCCCGGGCAGGCCGCGTGGGAGGAACACGGCGCGCTGGACGTACCGGCTGCGACCGCCCTCGACCGGTTCGGCGCGCATCTCCAGCCAGGCCCGGCCGGGCACCCGCATCTCGGCGCGCAGCCGCAGCAGCTCACCCGGGACGATCTCCTCGACCCGCCAGAAGTCCAACGCCTCGCCGACGAGCAGCCGGTGCGGGTCGCGCCGGCCCCGGCGCAGCCCCACGCCGCCGACCAGCCGGTCCAGCCAGCCGCGCACGGTCCAGGCCAGCGGGAACGAGTACCAGCCGTGCTCGCCGCCGACCCCCTCGATGACCCGCCACAGCGCGGCCGGCGGCGCGTCCACGGCCCGCTCCCGCAGATCGGTGTACGCCGTACCGCCGGACCAGTGCGGGTCCGACGGCAGCGGCTCGGCCGGCGCGTCCGGCCCGCTCGCGTTCGACCAGCGGGTCTCCACCTGCGCGTCGCGTACCTTTGCCAGCGCCAGCGTGACCGCCTGGTCGAACCCGGTCAGCCCGTCCGGCGGGTCGGGCACGTACCGGGCGATGTCGTGCTCGTGCGCCACCGCCTCGTGGACCAGGCTCTCCACCAGCGGCCGGGCGATCGCGTTGGGCACCGGGGTGATCAGGCCGACCCAGTGCGAGGAGAGCGACGGGGTGAGTGGGCGCACCGGCAGGATGACCCGCCGCCGCAGCCCGGCCACCCGGGCGTAGCGCTGCATCATCTGCTGGAAGGTCAGCACGTCCGGGCCGCCGATGTCGAAGCCACGGTTCACCTCGGCCGGCAGGTGCGCGCAGCCGACCAGGTAGCGCAGCACGTCGCGGACCGCGATCGGCTGGATCCGGTTGCGTACCCAGCGTGGGGTGACCATCGCCGGCAGCCGCTCGGTCAGGTGGCGCAGCATCTCGAACGACGCCGAGCCGGACCCGATGATCACCGCGGCCCGCAGCACCGCGGTCGGCACGCCGCTGTCCAGCAGGATGTGGCCGACCTCCGCCCGGGACCGCAGGTGCGCCGAGGGCAGCGCCTCCCGATCCGCCGGCTCCGGCCCGCCGAGGTAGACGATCCGGTGTACGCCCGCGGCGCGGGCGGCGTCGGCGAAGTTCGTCGCCGCCTCCCGGTCGGCCGCCTCGAAGCCGCGCTGGCCCAGCGAGTGGACCAGGTAGTACGCGACGTCCACGCCCTCGAACGCGGCCGGCAGCGTCTCCGGGCGGCGCAGGTCGCCTTCGACGATCTCGGCCCGGGCGGCCCAGGGCACGTCGCGCAGGCGTCCCGCCGTGCGGGCCAGGCAACGCACCGCGTGCCCCTCGGCCAGCAGCCGGGGCGCGAGGCGCCCGCCGATGTAGCCGGTGGCACCGGTGACGAGGCATCTCACGGTCTCCAGTGTGCGGCTCCGTAGACTCCTTCGCTGTGGAGAACGCGAGGGAACTGCAAATGATCATCGCGCTCCCGGCGTACCCCCGTGGCTGAGTCCGGGCCGCGCGCGGCGGAGGCGACCGCGGACCGCGGCTGGCGACTGCGCCACCTGCCGGTGCTGCTGGGCGCGGTGGCGGTGCTGGCCGCGCTGGCGGCGGTGCTCGGCGGGGTGACCCGGGGCGCGGACGGCGCGCTCGGCGCGGCGGCCGGGGTGGCCGTCACGGCGGCCAGCTACACGCTCACCACGGTGGTGCTGGCCTGGGCCGACGCCCGGGATCCGCAGCTCGTGCTGCCGTTCGGGCTGGGGCTCTACGTCGCCAAGATCACCGCGCTCGGCGGGGTGATGGTGCTGGTCGCCTCGACCGGCTGGCCGGGGCTGGTCCCGTTCTGCCTCGGCATCGCCGCGGGCGTGGTGGTCTGGACCGGGGTGCACGTCTGGTGGCTGACCACGGTCCACGCGCGACGGTCGGCGGGCTGAGCGTCCCGATTTTCGACACGCCGCGCCGGCGAGTCCGGGATCGGTCATTCTCTCAGTGGCGGGGGAGGAGTACCGTGCCTCCAGACGACTTCGCCCGCCCGTGTCCCACACAACCAGGTTGTGCGGGGGGTGAGGCACAACCTCTTCTGCTCGACTGATATCGTTCGCCCCGTCATGGCCGGTGACCAGAAACCCCCCAACGCTGGCGGCTCGGGCGACGTTCCGTCCGGTGCCGGTCAGGGTTGGACCGCGCTCTCATACCTCATCGGGGGCATGCTCGTCTGGGGTTTCATCGGCTGGCTGGTCGACCGTTGGCTCGATACCGGCGGCATCGCCACCGGCATCGGGGTCGTGCTCGGCATGGCCGGGGGCATCATCCTGGTCGTCCGCCGGCTGGGCACGCCTACTTAGGAAGGGACGCGGTGTTCGGACAGGCGAACGTCCTGGCTCAGGGCCAGGCGGAATTCCCACCGAGCGTGGGGGACTTCTACCTGCCCAGCATCCTGCCCTGGGGTGCGGAGAACTCGTACTGGTTCACCAAGATCACGGCGATGGTGTGGATCGCCGTCGGCATCTTGATCATCTTCTTCCTGGTCAGCTACCGGAAGCCGCAGCTGGTGCCCACCAAGCGCCAGTGGTACGCCGAGTCGATCTACGGCTTCGTGCGCAACAACATCGCGGTGGACATGATCGGGCACACGGGGGTGCGGTTCGCTCCCTACTTCACCACGCTCTTCTGCTTCATCCTGCTGACGAACTTCTTCGCGATCCTGCCGTTCTTCCAGATCTCGCCGAACTCGCACATCGCCTTCCCGGCCTTCCTCGCCGTGATCAGCTACGTGTTGTTCAACTACATCGGCATCCGGCACCACGGCTTCGCGAAGTACGTCAAGAACTCCCTGATCCCGCCGGCGCCGTGGTACATCCTGCCGCTGCTGATCCCGATCGAGTTCTTCTCGACCTTCCTGGTCCGGCCGTTCTCGCTGGCCGTCCGTCTCTTCGCGAACATGTTCGCCGGCCACATGCTCCTGCTGGTCTTCACGCTCGGCGGGTTCGCCATGCTCAGCGCCAACGTCTGGCTGGCGCCGGTCTCGGTGCTGTCCTGGGTGATGACGATCGCGCTGACCTTCCTCGAGTTCCTGGTGATCGTCCTTCAGGCGTACGTCTTCACGGTGCTGACCGCCAGCTACGTGCAGGGCGCCCTCGCCGACGAGCACTGATCCGATCTTTCGCACCAACCGTTGTCGTCCCGCGTGAGAGTCACGCGTGATAACCAGGAGGAACCAACCAATGGACATCTACGCCGCGGTAGAGGGCAGCACCGCCGCCATCGGCTACGGTCTCGCGGCCATCGGCCCGGGCATCGGCGTGGGCCTGGTCTTCTCGGCCTACATCCAGTCGACCGCCCGCCAGCCGGAGTCGTCCCGGCTGACCCTCCCGTACGTCTGGATCGGCTTCGCCGTCATCGAGGCCCTCGCGCTGCTGGGTATCGCCTTCGGCTTCATCTGGCAGGGCAACCTCTAATTCGGCCCTGAGACCGGGAGGTTTCCATGTACTTCCTCGCCGCTGAGGGCGGAGGATCGGAGCACAACCCGATCATCCCCGCCTGGCAGGAGATCGTGGTCGGCGGGATCGCGTTCATCCTGCTCTGCGTCGTCCTGATGAAGTTCGTCTTCCCGCGCATGGAGCAGACGTTCCAGGCCCGGGTCGACGCGATCGAGGGTGGCATCAAGCGCGCCGAGGCCGCGCAGGCCGAGGCGAACCAGCTGCTCGAGCAGTACCGTGCCCAGCTCGCGGAGGCGCGTACCGACGCCGCCAAGATCCGCGACGACGCCCGGGCCGACGCCGAGGGCATCCGCCAGGACATCCTCGCCAAGGCGCGCGAGGAGTCCGACCGGATCATCGCCGCCGGCAAGGAGCAGCTCGCCGCCGAGCGCGCCACCATCGTGCGCGAGCTGCGTACCGAGGTCGGCACCATCGCGGTCGACCTGGCCAGCAAGATCGTCGGCGAGTCGCTGGCCGACGAGGCACGTCGCAAGGGCACCGTCGACCGGTTCCTGAGCGGTCTCGAGAGCACGGGGGCCCGCTGATGCAGGCCGCCAGCCGGGAGTCGTACTCCGCCGGGGTGGACCGCCTCGACGCGTACGTCCGCGGCGCGGAGCCGTCGGCGGTGGCCTCCACCGCCGACGACATCCTCTCCGTCGCCGCCCTGCTGCGGCGCGAGCCGCGACTGCGCCGGGCGCTCTCCGACCCGGCGCGCACCGGCGCGGACCGCTCCGGCCTGCTCGGCGACATGCTGCGCGACCGGATCGGCGCGGACGCGCTCGACCTGCTCGCCTCGCTGGTCGCAGGCCGCTGGTCGGCCCCGTCCGAGCTGCTCGACGGCGTCGAGCGCCTCGGCGTGGAGGCGCTCCTGGCCAGCGCCGACACGGCCGGCGAGCTGGGTGAGGTGGAGGACGAGCTGTTCCGTTTCGGGCAGGTCGTCTCCGGCTCCGCCGAGCTGTCCAACGCGCTCTCCGACCCGATGGCGCCGGTGCAGCGGCGGGCCGAGCTGGCCCAGCAGCTGCTCGCCGGTAAGGCCCGGCCGGTCACCGTCCGCCTGGTCGAGGCCGCGCTCGCGGGCTTCGGTGGACGCTCCTTCGGCGGTGCGCTCACCCGGCTGGTCGAGCTGGCCGCCGACCGGCGGGACCGGCAGGTCGCGTACGTGACCGTGGCGGCCCCGCTGACCGACGAGGAGGAGCGACGCCTGGGTGCCCGCCTCTCCGCGATGTACGGTCGGGAGGTGTCCGTCAAGCAGACGGTCGACCCCGACGTGCTCGGGGGAGTGCGCGTACGGGTCGGCTCCGACCTCTACGACGGCACCGTCCTGCGCCGCCTCAACGAGACCCGCAACGCGCTCGCGAAGCGCTGACCAGCGTCTGAGCAGCCCTGATTCGCCGCCATCGGACCGGCCGGTACTAGGTATCCCGGGCCCTGAGATACTTAAGGAAGCAGAGGATGGCCGAGCTGACCATCTCGACGGAGGAGATCCGCGGCGCCCTGGAGCGCTACGTCTCCTCCTACACGGCCGACGTCTCCCGTGAGGAGGTCGGCACCGTCGCCGACGCCGGCGACGGCATCGCCCACGTCGAGGGTCTCCCCTCGACCATGACCAACGAGCTCCTGGAGTTCGAGGACGGCACGCTCGGCGTGGCGTTGAACCTCGACGTCCGGGAGATCGGTGTCGTCGTCCTCGGCGACTTCGGCGGGATCGAAGAGGGCCAGCGCGTCAAGCGCACCGGCCGGGTGCTCTCCGTACCGGTCGGTGACGCGTTCCTCGGTCGCGTGGTCAACGCGCTCGGCGACCCGATCGACGCCCTCGGCGACATCGCCAACGAGGGCTACCGCGAGCTGGAGCTCCAGGCCCCGAACGTGATGGCCCGGCAGTCCGTCTCCGAGCCGCTGCAGACCGGCATCAAGGCCATCGACGCGATGACCCCGATCGGCCGTGGCCAGCGCCAGCTGATCATCGGCGACCGGAAGACCGGCAAGACCACGGTCGCGCTGGACGCCATCCTGAACCAGCGGGAGAACTGGCGCTCCGGCGACCCGACGAAGCAGGTCCGCTGCATCTACGTCGCGATCGGCCAGAAGGCCTCCACCATCGCCTCCATCAAGGGGACGCTGGAGGAGGCGGGCGCGATGGAATACACCACCATCGTCGCCTCCCCGGCCTCCGACCCGGCCGGCTTCAAGTACCTCGCCCCCTACACCGGCTCGTCCATCGGGCAGCACTGGATGTACGGCGGCAAGCACGTCCTGATCGTCTTCGACGACCTGAGCAAGCAGGCCGAGGCGTACCGGGCTGTGTCGCTGCTGCTGCGTCGCCCGCCGGGCCGCGAGGCGTACCCGGGTGACGTCTTCTACCTGCACTCCCGCCTGCTGGAGCGCTGCGCCAAGCTCTCCGACGAGCTGGGCGGCGGCTCGATGACCGGCCTGCCGATCATCGAGACCAAGGCGAACGACATCTCGGCGTTCATCCCGACCAACGTCATCTCGATCACCGACGGCCAGATCTTCCTCGAGACCGACCTGTTCAACCAGGGCGTCCGGCCGGCCATCAACGTCGGCACCTCGGTCTCCCGGGTCGGTGGCGCGGCGCAGGTGAAGCCGATGAAGAAGGTCGCCGGCTCGCTGCGGCTGAACCTGGCCCAGTTCCGCGAGCTGGAGGCGTTCGCCGCCTTCGCCTCGGACCTGGACCGGGCCTCGCAGAACCAGCTCAACCGGGGTGCCCGGCTGGTCGAGCTGCTGAAGCAGCCGAACTACTCGCCGTACCCGGTGCACGAGCAGGTCGTCTCCGTCTGGGCCGGCACCGAGGGCAAGCTCGACGACGTCCCGGTCGGTGAGGTGCGTCGCTTCGAGTCGGAGTTCCTCCAGTACCTCCGGCACAAGCACGAGGGCGTGCTGGCCGCGATCGCGGACAACAAGTGGGGCGACGACCTCATCTCCTCGCTGGACTCGGCCATCAGCGAGTTCAAGCAGGTCTTCCTGGGCAAGGAGGACGAGGTCCGGGTCAACGACGCGCCGGCCAAGCCGCTGGAGGGCGAGCAGACCCGCGAGACGGTGACCCGCTTCCGCGACGGCACCACCGACCGCCCGGCCGAGAGCTGATCCGATGGCCGCCCAGGTACGCGTTCTCCGGCAGCGGATCCGGTCCGCCAAGGGGATGAAGAAGATCACCAAGGCGATGGAGCTCGTCGCGACGAGCCGCATCGCCAAGGCCCAGGCCAAGGTGGCGGCGTCGCTGCCGTACGCCGAGGCGATCACCGGCGTGCTGACGGCGCTGGCCTCGAACGCGCGGATCGACCACCCGCTGCTCACCCCGCGCGAGCGGGTGCGGCGGGCGGGCGTCCTGCTGGTCACGGCCGACCGGGGTCTGGCCGGTGGGTACAGCTCGAACGCGATCCGGACCGCCGAGTCGCTGATCGCCCGGCTGCGCGCCGACGGCAAGGAGCCGGTGCTCTACGTCATCGGCCGCAAGGGCGTGGCGTACTACCGGTTCCGCGACCGGGAGATCGCCGGCAGCTGGACCGGCTTCTCCGAGCAGCCGACGTTCGACGACGCCCGCGAGGTCGGTGACACGCTGATCAAGGCGTTCACCGCCGGCGCGGACGACACGGACGGCCACGCCGGTGCGGACGGGATCCTCGGGGTGGACGAGCTGCACATCGTCTACACCGAGTTCAAGTCCCTGATGACGCAGAACCCGGTGTCGCGGATCATCGGTCCGATGCAGGTCCAGGACCGGCCGCGGTCGGAGGCCCCGGGCGGGGTGTTGCCGGCGTACGAGTTCGAGCCGGAGCCGGAGTCGCTGCTCGACGCGCTGCTGCCGAAGTACATCAACACGCGGATCTTCGCGGCGTTGCTGGAGTCGGCGGCGAGCGAGTCGGCCGCCCGTCGGCGGGCGATGAAGAGCGCCACCGACAACGCCGAAGAGATGATCGAGAAGTACACGCGTGAGATGAACTCGGCCCGCCAGGCCGGCATCACCCAGGAGATCAGTGAGATCGTCGGCGGCGCGAACGCGCTGGCCGCGTCGGGAAGTGAAGTGTGATGACTGTATCCGCAGTGGAGACCAAGACGGCCACGGGTCGCGTGGTCCGGGTCATCGGCCCGGTCGTCGACGCCGAGTTTCCGCGCGACGCCATGCCGGAGCTGTTCAACGCCCTGCACGTCGACGTGACGCTCTCCGGCGGCGAGAAGACGCTGACCCTGGAGGTCGCCCAGCACCTGGGTGACAACCTGATCCGCGCCATCTCGATGCAGCCGACCGACGGCCTGGTCCGCGGCGCCGACGTCCGCGACACCGGCGCGCCGATCAGCGTGCCGGTGGGCGACGCGGTCAAGGGCCACGTGTTCAACGCGATCGGCGAGTGCCTCAACCTCACCGAGGGCGAGACCATCCAGGCCGACGACCGGTGGGGCATCCACCGCAAGGCCCCGGCCTTCGCGGACCTGGAGCCGAAGACCGAGATGCTGGAGACCGGCATCAAGGTCATCGACCTGCTCGCCCCGTACGTCAAGGGCGGCAAGATCGGCCTGTTCGGCGGCGCTGGCGTGGGCAAGACGGTGCTCATCCAGGAGATGATCACCCGGGTGGCCCGGAACTTCGGTGGCACCTCGGTCTTCGCCGGCGTGGGTGAGCGCACCCGCGAGGGCAACGACCTCATCGCCGAGATGACCGAGTCGGGCGTCATCGACAAGACCGCGCTGGTCTACGGCCAGATGGACGAGCCGCCGGGCACCCGGCTGCGGGTCGCGCTCTCCGCGCTCACCATGGCGGAGTACTTCCGCGACGTGAAGAAGCAGGAGGTGCTGCTCTTCATCGACAACATCTTCCGCTTCACCCAGGCCGGTTCCGAGGTCTCCACGCTGCTCGGCCGCATGCCGAGCGCCGTGGGTTACCAGCCGACGCTGGCCGACGAGATGGGCGAGCTCCAGGAGCGGATCACCTCCGTCCGGGGCCAGGCCATCACCTCGATGCAGGCGATCTACGTGCCCGCCGACGACTACACCGACCCGGCGCCGGCCACCACGTTCGCCCACCTCGACGCGACCACCAACCTGGAGCGGTCGATCTCCGACAAGGGCATCTACCCGGCCGTGGACCCGCTGGCGTCCTCGTCCCGGATCCTCGCCCCGGAGTTCGTCGGCGAGGAGCACTTCGCCGTCGCCACCGAGGTGAAGCGGATCCTGCAGCGCTACAAGGACCTGCAGGACATCATCGCCATCCTCGGCATCGAGGAGCTCTCCGAGGAGGACAAGCTCACCGTCGGCCGCGCCCGCCGGATCGAGCGTTTCCTCTCGCAGAACACGTACGCCGCCGAGCAGTTCACCGGCGTGCCGGGCTCGACGGTCCCGATCGCGGAGACCATCGACGCCTTCCGCCGGATCAGCGAGGGGGAGTTCGACCACTTCCCGGAGCAGGCGTTCTTCATGTGCGGTGGCCTGGACGACCTCAAGGCCAAGGCCGAGGAGCTGATGGGTCAGGAGGGCTGAGAGCCCGCTCACACCCACGAAGGCCGTCCCGACGTTCGTCGGGGCGGCCTTCGCCAGTTCGTGGTCGCTGCCCGCCGGATGCCCGATTCGCCGGTCAGCGGTTCGTCGGGGCGCGCGGTACCGTTCGTGACACGACTTCGCATCACAGCCGTTGATCTCTGCAACGAAACGGACTCCTGCGCCCGTCTCCTCTTCGTGGGCGCGACGATTGGAGATGCTCGTGGGTAAGGGCGGCACGGAGCGCGGCCGGCGCTCCCGGTGGCGTGACGTGCCCCGGTGGGCCCGGGTCTGCACCATCTTCGGCATCGTCATGGTGGTGCTCAGCGGTTCCGTGCTGGTGGGCTACCAGACGCTGGTCGCCCGCTACGAGGGTGCGGTCGGCAAGGGCGACCTCTTCGGCGACCAGGCCGCCGGCGCCACCGAGAAGAAGAGCGACATCAAGGGGCCGCTCAACATCCTGCTGGTGGGCATCGACCCGCGCAATCCGAGGACCCGGCCGCTCTCCGACTCGATCCTGATCCTGCACGTGCCGGCCAGCATGGACCGGGGCTACCTCTTCTCGCTCCCCCGTGACCTGCGGGTGGACATCCCGGCGTTCCCGAAGGCCGACTACGGCGGCGGCACCGACCGGATCAACGCGGCCATGTCGCACGGCAGCAACGTGCCGGGCAAGGACCCGAGCGCCGCGCAGGGCTTCGAGTTGCTCGCGAAGACCGTGCAGCAGCTCACCGGCATCAAGCGCTTCGACGCCGGCGCGATCATCAACTTCAGCGGGTTCAAGAAGATCGTCGACGCCATGGGCGGCGTCGACATGCACATCGAGCGGGACGTGAAGTCCGAGCACCTCCAGCCGGACGGGTCGCCGCGCCAGCTCAGGCCCGGCGGCGGGGGCTACCTCGGGCCCCAGGCACGGTACGAGAAGGGCGACGCCCACCTCAACGGCTGGCAGGCGCTGGACTACGTGCGGCAGCGCTACCCGCGCAACGGCGTGCCGGACGCGGACTACGGCCGGCAGCGGCACCAGCAGCAGTTCGTCAAGGCCATGGTGAGCCAGGCGTTCAGCGCCGACGTGGTGGCCAACCCGGTCAAGCTGGACCGGGTGCTGCGCGCGGCCGGGCAGTCGCTGATCTTCAACGGTCGGGGCAACAGCGTGGTCGACTTCGGGCTCGCCCTGAAGGGCATCCGCGCCGACGCGATCGAGACGATCAAGCTCCCGGGTGGGCCGATCGGGAGCGGCAGCGCCTACCGGGGTGAGGAACTGCTCGCCCCGGCCGACGACTTCTTCGCGGCCCTGCGCACCGAGCAGGTGGACGCGTTCCTGCTGGAGCACCCCGACTTCAAGCAGAAGAGCTAGTAGCCTGAGCGGGTGCGGGGGCCGTCGTGGTTCGGCTCTCACCACCCGCGTTGGGCGGGCCCCGGGGGCGCGACTAGACTTTCGGAAATCCGCCGCCGCAGCAAGGAGACAGCGTGGCACAGCAGCTTCACGTCGAGCTCGTAGCCGTCGAGGAGAAGGTCTGGACCGGCGAGGCCGAGATGGTCGTCGCCCGCACGACCGAGGGCGAACTCGGTGTGCTGCCGGGGCACGCGCCGCTGCTCGGCCAGCTCGCGGAGCCCAGCCAGGTGCGCATCAAGCAGGCCGGTGGCCAGCAGGTCGCGTACGACGTCGCCGGCGGCTTCCTGTCGGTCACCGGTGAGGGCGTGACAGTCCTGGCCGAGAGCGCCACCCCG
Organism: Micromonospora sp. NBS 11-29; assembly: GCF_002140155.1. Taxonomy (GTDB): domain Bacteria; phylum Actinomycetota; class Actinomycetes; order Mycobacteriales; family Micromonosporaceae; genus Micromonospora. The sequence continues at coordinate 1,426 of NZ_NAPR01000006.1, read as the reverse complement.
GCCACCCCGGCCCGCTGACCGACCCGCCGATGGAGATCGTGGAAGGGATCGGAATCGGCTTCGCGGTCGTCGTCGTCGGACTTCTGATCCTCTTCATCCGGCGGGCCCTGGTCACCCGGAGTGGCGGCATCATCCGGCTGAGCGTCCGCGTCTCCACGATCCTCGACGGTCGCGGCTGGTCGCCCGGTTTCGGCCGCTTCGTCGGCGACGAACTCCGGTGGTACCGCATGTTCAGCTTCGCGCTTCGCCCCAAGCGGGTGCTCTCCCGCAAGGGGCTGGCGGTGGAGCGGCGCCGGCTCCCGGAGGGGCAGGAGCGCCTTTCGATGCCGACCGACTGGGTGATCCTGCGCTGTACCAGTCACCACGCTCCGGTCGAGATCGCCATGGCGCGGTCCACGGTCACCGGCTTCCTCTCCTGGCTTGAGGCCGCCCCACCCGGGGCGGTCTCGCCGCGTCTGGCCTCCCAGGACTGGCCCGCCGCCTGACGTTTCCGCCGGTTCGGGCGCGGCCGGCCACCCCCGGTCCGGCCCTGTTCGGGTCTCCCCGGGCCCGCGTGCCCGTACGGTGGCCCGGGCCTTGCGGCCGTTCTCCTGATCAACCCCAGTTCGGCGATCTGACCGGGTCGCGCCACATCCGATGCCGCCACTTCCCCGAGCTGGCACCTCTGCCCGACCATACGGGCGGTGGACCCCCCTCCCCGGCCCCGGACTTCGTAACTCGGTCCGCCGGACGGGATCGGTGCTGCGTGGGTGGAACACCG
>NZ_NAPR01000006.1:291-391 GCF_002140155.1 Micromonospora sp. NBS 11-29 | reverse complement strand
TGCTGTTCCAGTCACGGGCTTGATGGCGGGTGGGTGGAACGTCATGGGTGTCTGCCGGGTCGGGATGCACCCATGCTGTTCCAGTCGTGGGCTTGATGGC
>NZ_NAPR01000006.1:0-172 GCF_002140155.1 Micromonospora sp. NBS 11-29 | reverse complement strand
CGTGGGTGGAGCGGCATGGGTGTGTGGGGCGTCGGTGGTGTCCGCAGGCTGGGCGAAGGGCGGGGAGCGGGGCAGGCGCCCGGACGTGGCGTCCCCGGCTGGGCGTTATGTCCGTTGCGGTGGTGGTGGGTGGCACTCTGGCGGCGGAATCGTGGGCGGGTGGGTGGCGTTG
>NZ_NAPR01000005.1:12910-13691 GCF_002140155.1 Micromonospora sp. NBS 11-29 | reverse complement strand
GGCCAGACCTTCGAGGAGAGCCGGCTGGTGCCGGTGCTGCTGTCGGCGCGTACCGACGCCGCGCTCACCGCCCAGGCCGCCCGCTGGGCGACCTGGCTCGCCGCCGACGGCACCCGCCGCCCCGCCGACGTCGGATGGTCGGCGCTGACCACCCGCCCGGCCCTGGAACACCGCGCCGTGCTCGCCGCCACCGGCCGCGACGACCTGCTCACCGCGTTGCGCGCCCTGGCCGCCGGCACCCCCTCCGGCGCGGTGACCACCGGCACGGCCGGCGACGGTGGCCCCCTCGCCGTGCTCTTCTCCGGGCAGGGTGCGCAGCGCGCCGGCATGGGCCGGGAGTTGTACGCCGCGTTCCCGACCTTCGCCGCCGCGTTGGACGAGGTGTGCGGGCAGCTCGATGCGTTGTTGCCGCAGCCGCTCAAGCCGGTGCTGTTCGGTNTCCGCCTGGTCGAGTCGTTCGGGGTGGTGCCCGACATGGTGGGTGGTCATTCGATTGGTGAGGTGACCGCCGCGTACGTGGCCGGTGTGCTGTCCCTGGAAGACGCGTGCACGCTGGTGGCGGCGCGGGGCCGGTTGATGCAGGCGCTGCCCGAGGGTGGCGGGATGTTGGCGGTGGCCGCGCCCGAGGCCGAGGTGACCGCGTCGATCGCGGATCATCCGCAGGTGGGTGTCGCGGCGGTCAACGGGCCGGTGTCGACGGTGGTGTCCGGTCCAGTGGAAGCGCTGGACGAGGTCGAGCGGGCGTGGCGGGAGCGGGGTGTGCGGACCCGTCGGCTGACCG
>NZ_NAPR01000005.1:9430-12728 GCF_002140155.1 Micromonospora sp. NBS 11-29 | reverse complement strand
GGTCCGCTACGCCGACGGGATCGCCGCGCTGGCCGCCGCCGGGGTGGACACGTTCGTGGAGGTCGGCCCGCAGAGCGTGCTGACCGCGCTGACCGCCGAGATCCTGCCGGACGCGCTCGCCACCGCCGTGCAGCGCCGGGACCGGAACGAGCCGACCGCGCTGCTCGCCGCGCTGGCCGACCTGCACGCCNTGGTTCGCCGGCACCGGCGCCACCCGCGTCGACCTGCCCACCTACGCCTTCCAGCACGAGCGGTTCTGGCCCGACACCCCCACCCGCACCGCCGACGCGTCCGACGCCGAGTTCTGGGCCGCCGTGGAGAGCGGCGACCTGACCGCCCTCGCCGGCCACCTCGCCGACGACGCCCTCGACACGCTCGCCCCCGCGCTGCCCGCGCTGACCACCTGGCGTCGCGCCCGCACCCGGCGCACCGCGGCGGACCGCTGGTCGTACCAGGTGGCCTGGCGCCGCATCGACCTCGACGAGCAGCCCCCGCCCGGCGGCGCGTGGCTGCTGGTCACCCCGGACGGTGAGCCCGCCGCCGACGAGGTCGCCGCCGCGCTCACCGGCGTGGAACTGCGGCGGATCACCGCCGACCCGGCCACCGCCACCCGGGCCGACCTCGCCGCCGCGCTCGGCAAGGCCCTCGCCGACGGGCCGGTCGACGGCGTGGTCTCGCTGCTCGGCCTGCGCGCCGCGCCGCACCCGGACCACCCGGCGCTGCCCGCCGGCACCGCCGCCACCCTGCTGCTGGTCCAGGCGCTGCACGACACCGGCCACACCCCGCCGCTGTGGTGCCTCACCCGGGGCGCGGTCGCCACCGGCGGCGACGACCCGGTCCGCGACGCCGGCCAGGGCGGCCTCTGGGGCCTGGCCCGGGTCGCCGGGCTGGAACTGCCCCGGCTGCGCGTCAACCTGCTCGACCTGCCCGACCCGGAAGCGAACACCGGCACCCGGCTCGCCGCCGCCCTCACCGGCAGCGGCGACGAGGACCAGCTCGCGTTGCGTCCCGCCGGCCTGTTCGCGCGCCGGCTCGTCCGGGCCGCCCCCGCCGCCCCCGACGCCGCCGACCGGTGGCAGCCCGCCGGCACGGTGCTGGTCACCGGCGGCACCGGCGCGCTCGGCGCGCACGTCGCCCGCTGGGCGGCCGGCAACGGCGCCGCGCACCTGGTGCTCACCAGCCGCCGCGGCGACACGGCCCCCGGCGCGGCGGAGCTGCGCGACGAGCTGACCGCGCTCGGCGTACGCGTCACCGTCGCCGCCTGCGACGTGGCCGACCGGGACGCGGTGGCCGCCCTGCTGCGCCGCCTCGACGACGACCCCGCGCCGCTGACCGCGGTGGTGCACGCCGCCGGCCTGAACGACGTGGCCCCCCTGCTCGACACCGACCTCGGCCGGCTGGCCCCCGTGCTCACCGGCAAGACCGCCGGGGCGGCGCACCTCGACGAACTGCTCGGCGACCGGCCGCTCGACGCGTTCGTGCTGTTCGCCTCCATCGCCGGGGTGTGGGGCAGCGGCGGGCAGGCCGGCTACGCGGCCGGCAACGCCCACCTCGACGCGCTGGCCGCCCGGCGGCACGCCCGCGGCCTCGCCGCCACCTCGGTGGCCTGGGGACCCTGGGCGGACGGCGGGATGGCCACCGACGACGCCCAACGCGAACTGGCCCGGCGTGGCCTGCGGGCGATGACGCCGGCCGACGCGGTGCACGCCATGCGCGTCGCCGTCGGGCGCGGCGGAGCCAACCTCACCGTCGTCGACGTGGACTGGTCGACGTTCGCCCCCGCGTACGCCGCCACCCGGCCCCGGCCGTTCCTGGCCGACCTGCCCGAGGCCCGCGACGCCGTCCGGGCCGCCACGGAGGTCCCTGCCGACGGCGGCGCGGCGCTGCGCGACCAGCTCCGCGACCTGTCCGGCGAGGAACAGGACCGCCGGCTCACCGACCTGGTCCGCGCCGAGGCCGCCGCCGTGCTCGGCCACGGCGGCCCGGAGCGGGTCAAGCCCCGGCGGGCGTTCAAGGACCTCGGCTTCGACTCGCTGACCGCGGTGGAGCTGCGCAACCGGCTCAACCGGGCCACCGGCCTGTCCCTGCCCGCCACGCTGGTCTTCGACCACCCCGACCCGGCCGCGCTGGCCGGGCACCTGCGCGCCACGCTGGTGCCCGACGCGGTGTCGCAGCCGGCCGGCGACCCCGCCGAGATCGCGGTCCGGCAGGCGCTGGCCACCATCCCGCTGGCCCGCATCCGCGAGGCCGGGTTGCTGGACCTGCTGCTCGGCCTCGCCGGCCCGGACGGCCCCGCCCCCGAACCGGAGGGCGCGGAGGTCGACCTGGACGAGCTGGACACCGACACCCTCATCCGACTGGCCCTCGACGGCTCCGAATCCTGACGCCCCACGTACGGAGTAGATGATGTCCACGTCCGCAGACAAGGTCGTCGAGGCGCTTCGGGCCTCTCTCAAGGAGACCAGCCGGCTCAAGCAGCTCAACCAGCAGTTGACCGCGGCGGCCCGGGAACCGATCGCGATCGTCGCGATGTCCTGCCGCTACCCCGGCGGGGTGTCCACCCCGGAGCAGCTCTGGGAACTGGTCGACGCCGGCGGCGACGCCATCGGCGGGTTCCCCACCGACCGGGGCTGGGACCTGGCCAACCTGTACGACCCGTCCGCCGACCAGGCCGGCCGGTCCACCACCCAACAGGGCGGGTTCCTCTACGAGGCGGCCGGGTTCGACGCCGAGNTCAGCCCCCGCGAGGCGCTGGCCATGGACCCGCAGCAGCGGCTGCTGCTGGAAACGTCGTGGGAGGCGTTCGAGTCCGCCGGCATCGCCCCCTCCTCGGTACGCGGGCAGAGGGTCGGCGTGTTCGTCGGCACCGCCGCCAACGGCTACGGCGTCGGCGCCGACGGCGACGCGTTGGACGCCGACGAGGGCTACCTGCTCACCGGCACCGTCACCAGCGTCGTCTCCGGGCGGATCGCCTACGCGCTCGGCCTGGAGGGGCCGGCGGTCAGCGTGGACACCGCCTGCTCCTCGTCGCTGGTCGCGCTGCACCTGGCCGCGCAGTCGCTGCGCAACGGCGAGTTCGACCTGGCGCTGGCCGGCGGTGTGACCGTGATGGCCAACCCCAGCGCGTTCGTCGGCTTCTCCCGCCAGCGCGGGCTCGCCTCCGACGGGNCGGTGCAAGTCGTTCGCCGCCGCCGCCGACGGCACCGGCTGGGCCGAGGGCGTCGGACTGCTGCTGGTCGAACGGCTCAGCGACGCCCGGCGCAACGGCCACCCGGTCCTCGCCGTGCTGCGCGGCAGC
>NZ_NAPR01000005.1:3320-9328 GCF_002140155.1 Micromonospora sp. NBS 11-29 | reverse complement strand
AGGACGGCGCGTCCAACGGGCTCACCGCCCCCAACGGCCCCTCCCAGCAGCGGGTCATCCGGGCGGCGTTGAGCAACGCCCGGCTCGACACCGGCGACGTGGACGCGGTCGAGGCGCACGGCACCGGCACCACNCTCGGCGACCCGATCGAGGCGCAGGCGCTGCTCGCCACGTACGGGCAGGACCGGGACGGACGCGACCCGCTCTGGCTCGGCTCGGTCAAGTCGAACCTCGGGCACAGCCAGTCCGCCGCCGGTGTCGCCGGCGTGATCAAGATGGTGCAGGCGATGCGGCACGGCCGGCTGCCCGCCACCCTGCACGTCGACCAGCCGTCCCCGCACATCGACTGGTCCGCCGGCGCCGTCTCGCTGCTCACCGAACCCCGGCCCTGGCCGGCGGCGGACCGGCCGCGCCGGGCCGCGGTGTCGTCGTTCGGCATCAGCGGGACCAACGCCCACGTCATCCTGGAACAGGCCGAACCCGCGCCCGCCCCGACGCCCGACACCGACCGGCCGGCCCTGGTCGCCGGCCCGGCGACCGTGTGGTCGCTGTCCGCCCGCTCCGCCGAGGCGCTGCGCGAGCAGGCCGCCCGCCTGGCCCGCCACGTCCGCGCGCACACCGACCTCGACCCGGCCCGGCTGGCCTGGTCGCTGGCCACCACCCGGTCGGTCTTCGAACACCGGGCCGCCGTGGTCGCCGCCGACCCGGCACAGCTGCTCGCCGGGCTCGACGCGGTCGCCGCCGGCGCCCCCGCCGGCGCCGTCGTCACCGGGCAGGCCGGCGAAGCGGGGGAGGGCCCGGTCTGGGTGTTCCCCGGCCAGGGCGCGCAGCACGCCGGCATGGCGGCCGAGCTGATCGGCGCCGCGCCGGTCTTCGACGAGGCGCTCGCCGAATGCCAGGCGGAACTGGACCGCTGGCTCGACGTCGACGTGGTCGCCGTGCTCACCGGCGCCGACGACTCGTGGCTGACCCGCTCCGAGATCGCCCAGCCGGTGCTGTTCGCCGTGGGCGTGGCGCTGGCCCGGCTGTGGCGGCACGCCGGAATGACCCCCCGCGCCGTGATCGGCCACTCCCAGGGCGAGATCGTCGCCGCGCACGTGGCCGGCGCGCTCACCCTCGCCGACGCGGCCCGGGTGCTGGCGCTGCGGCTTCGCGTACTGGCCGAGGTCGCCGGCACCGGGACGATGGCCGCCGTCGACCTGCCCGCCGCCGAGCTGGCCGCCCGCCTCCCCGAAGGCGTCACCGTCTCCGTGGTCAACGGCCCCGCCACCACCGCCGTCGCCGGGCCGCCGAAGGCGGTCGCCGACCTGGTCGCCGCGCTGGTCGCCGACGGCGTACGGGCCCGGATGGTGGCCGTCGACTACGCCTCGCACTCCCCGGCCGTGGCGCCGGTCGCCGAGCGGCTGCGCACCGAACTGGCCGGCCTCACCCCGCGCGCCGGCGACGTGCCGATCATCTCCACGGTCACCGGCGACCGGCTCGACGGCATCCGCCTCGACGCCGACCACTGGGCCGACAACCTGCGCCTGCCGGTGCTGTTCGACACCGCCGTGCGGACCGCGATCGCCGCCGGGCACACCGAATTCGTCGAGGTGTCCCCGCACCCGGTGCTCACCATGTCGGTGGCGGCCATCCTGGACGACACCGCCACCACCGGCCGCGCGCTGTCCACCCTGCGCCGCGGCGAGGACGCCCGGCTGCGGCTGCTGACCAGCATCGCCCAGGCCCACGCCGACGGGCTGCCGGTGGACCTGCGCCACGTCCTCGCCCCCGCGCCGGTCCTCACCGGCCTGCCCACGTACGCGTTCCAGCGGCGACGCTACTGGCCCGAGCGGATCGCGGCGACCACCACCGGCCCGGTCGGCCCGGACGTGATCGACGTCGAGTTCTGGTCGGCGGTGGAACGCGCCGACGTGGCCGCGCTCACCGCCCAGGGCGACGCCGACCCGGAGGTGCTCGCTCCGGCGCTGCCGCTGCTGTCGTCCTGGCGCCGCGCCCGGCTCCAGCGGGCCGTGCTGGACGGCTGGTCGTACCGGGTGACGTGGCAGCCGGCCACCCCGACCCCCGGCGCCCCGGTCACCGGTGACGTGCTGGTGGTGCGCCCGACCGACGCCCCGCTCCTGGACGCCGGGCTGGACCTGCTGGCCGCCGCCCTGCCCGAGGGCGCGACGCTGCGCACGCTGACCGTCGACCCGGTCCACGTCACCCGGGCGGAACTGGCCGCCGGGCTCGCCGGCGAACCGGCCGTGATCGTGTCCCTGCTCGGGCTGGCCGACACCGAGCACCCCGGCCACCCGGGCATCCCCACCGGCCTGGTCGCCACCACCCGGCTGGTGCAGGCCACCCAGGACGCCGGCGGCGCCGCCGCGCTGTGGTGCCTCACCCAGGGCGGCGTGGGCACCGGCCCGGCCGAACCGGTCGCCAGCGCCGCCCAGCACGCGCTCTGGGGTCTGGCCCGGGTGATCGGCCTGGAACACCCCCGGCAGTCCGGTGGCGTGGTCGACCTGCCCGCCGAACCCGACGCCGCCACCTGGGCGGAGGTCGCCCGGATCCTCGGCGGCGTGGGCGACGAGGACCAGTTCGCGGTCCGCCCCCACGGCACGTTCGTGCGCCGGCTGGCCCGCACCACCGCCCGCACCTCCGGGCAGCTCGCCGGCTGGCAGCCGCGCGGCACCGTGCTGATCACCGGCGGCACCGGCGCGATCGGCGCGCAGGCCGCCCGCTGGCTCGCCGCCAACGGCGCCGAGCACCTGGTGCTCACCAGCCGCCGCGGCCTCCACGCCGCCGGGGCCCGCGAGCTGGTCGACGAGCTGAGCACCGACGGGGTACGGGTCAGCGTCGTCGCCTGCGACCTGGCCGACCGGGAGCAGGTCGCCTCGCTGGTCGCCGGCCTCGACGACGTCGCGCCGCTGACCGCCGTGCTGCACGCCGCCGGCATCACCCGGCTCACCGCGCTGGTCGACACCGACCTGGACGTGTTCGACCATGTGATGGCCGGCAAGGTCGCCGGCGCCGTCCACCTCGACGAGCTGCTCGGCGACCGGCAGCTCGACGCGTTCGTGCTGTTCGCCTCCATCTCCGGGGTGTGGGGCAGCGGCGGCCAGGGCGCGTATGCGGCCGCGAACGCCTACCTCGACGCGCTCGCCGAGCGGCGCCGTGCCCGGGGACTCACCGCCACCTCGGTCTCCTGGGGCGCCTGGGCCGAGGGTGGCATGGCCACCACCGAGGAGGCGCAGCGGCTGCTCAGCCGGCGCGGCCTCAACCCGATGCAGCCCGCCGCCGCGCTGCTCGCCCTGCGCCGGGCCGTCGAGCACGGCGAGACCACGCTCGTCGTCGCGGACGTGGACTGGTCGACGTTCGCCCCCGCGTACGCCTCCACCCGACCCCGACCGCTGCTCGCGGACATCCCGGAGGCCCGGGCGGCGCTGGCCGAGCGCCCCGCCGCCGAGGTCGACGACCGGGCCTCCGGGCTGCGCCGGGACCTGCTCGACCTCGCCCCCGCCGACCGGGAACGCCGCCTCACCGACCTGGTCCGCGACCACGCCGCCGCCGTGCTCGGGCACACCGGCACCGACGCGGTACGCCCCAAGCGTGCCTTCCGCGACCTGGGCTTCGACTCGCTGACCGCGGTCGAGCTGCGCAACCAGCTCACCACCGCCACCGGCCTGGCGCTGCCCACCACCGTCATCTTCGACTACCCCAGCCCGGCCGTGCTGGCCGGGCACCTGGCCACCCTGCTGCGGCTGCCCGAGCCCGGCGACGCGACCGCCGACGCGCCGGCCGGCGCCGTGACCGTCGTCGACGAGCCGATCGCGATCGTCGGGATGAGCTGCCGCTACCCGGGCGGCGTCGACGACCCCGACGGGCTGTGGGAGCTGGTCGCCGAGGGCCGCGACGGCATCACCGAGTTCCGCACCGACCGGGACTGGGACCTCGACCGGCTCTTCGCCGCCGACCCGGACGCGCCGGGCCGATCGTTCACCCGCCACGGCGGCTTCATCGACCGGGCCACCGAGTTCGACCCGGACTTCTTCGGCATCTCACCCCGCGAGGCCCTGGCCATGGACCCGCAGCAGCGGCTGCTGCTGGAGGCCACCTGGGCGGCGTTCGAGCAGGCCGCGATCGCTCCCGACGCGTTGCACGGCACCTCGACCGGCGTGTTCGTCGGCGCGTCCCCGTCCGGCTACGGCGCCGGCGACGAGACCCGCGACCTGGACGGCTACCGGCTCACCGGCGGCGCGCACAGCGTCATCTCCGGCCGCGTCGCCTACACGTTCGGGCTGGAGGGCCCGGCCGTCACCGTGGACACCGCCTGCTCGTCGTCGCTGGTCGCGCTGCACCTTGCCGTGCAGTCGCTGCGCCAGGGCGAATGCGACCTGGCCCTGGCCGGCGGCGTGAACGTGCTGGTCACCCCCGGCGCGTTCGTCGAGTTCACCCGGCAGGGCGGCCTGGCCGCCGACGGTCGCTGCCGCTCGTTCGCCGCCTCCGCCGACGGCACCGGCTGGTCCGAGGGCGTGGGCGTGCTGGTCGTCGAGCGGCTGAGCGACGCCCGCCGCAACGGCCACCGCGTGCTCGCGGTCGTGCGCGGCTCCGCGGTCAACCAGGACGGCGCCAGCAACGGGCTCACCGCCCCGAACGGCCCCTCCCAGCAGCGGGTCATCCGGGCCGCGCTCACCGCCGCCGGCCTCACCACCGCCGACGTGGACGCCGTCGAGGCGCACGGCACCGCCACCACGCTCGGCGACCCGATCGAGGCGCAGGCGCTGCTCGCCACGTACGGGCAGGACCGGGCCGGTGAGCCGCTGTGGCTGGGCTCGATCAAGTCCAACATCGGGCACAGCCAGGCCGCCGCCGGTGTCGCCGGGGTGATCAAGATGGTGCAGGCGCTGCGCCACGGCGTGCTGCCCCGCACCCTGCACGTCGACGAGCCCACCCCGCACGTCGACTGGTCCGCCGGCGCGGTCGAGCTGCTGACCGAGGCTCGCCCGTGGCCGGCCGTGAACCGGCCCCGCCGGGCCGCCGTCTCCTCGTTCGGCGTCAGCGGCACCAACGCGCACGTCATCGTCGAGCAGCCGCCCGCGGTCGAGGACGAGCCGGCCGACCGGCCCGCGCCGCCGCTGGCGCCGGTGCTGGTGTCGGCGCGCGGCGACGGCGGGCTGGCCCGGCAGGCCGCCCGCTGGGCCGCCGCGCTCGCCGCCCCCGACCGGCCCGAGCTGGCCGACGTCGCCCGGACGTCGCTGACCGCGCGAACCGCGTTGGAGCACCGGGCGGTGCTGCTCGCCGCCGACCACGACGAGCTGGCCGCCGGGCTGCGCGCGCTGGCCGCCGGCGAACCCGCCGACACCGTGGTCGTCGGCCGGGCCGTCGACCGGGGCCCCCTCGCGGTGCTGTTCTCCGGTCAGGGTGCGCAGCGCGCCGGCATGGGCCGGGAGTTGTACGACGCGTTCCCCGTCTTCGCGTCCGCGTTGGACGAGGTGTGCGCGCAGCTCGATGTGTTGTTGCCGCAGCCGTTGCAGCCGGTGCTGTTCGGCGACGGCGACCTGCTCGACCGGACGCAGTTCACGCAGGCCGGTCTGTTCGCGGTCGAGGTGGCGTTGTTCCGTCTGGTCGAGTCGTTTGGGGTGGTCCCGGACTTCGTCGGTGGTCACTCGATCGGCGAGGTGACCGCCGCGTACGTGGCCGGAGTGCTGTCCCTGGCGGACGCGTGTGCGCTGGTGGCGGCGCGGGGCCGGTTGATGCAGGCGTTGCCGGCCGGTGGCGGGATGCTGGCGGTGGCCGCATCGGAGGCCGAGGTGGCCGAGTCGATCTCGGGTCATGCGCGGGTGGGTGTGGCGGCGGTGAACGGGCCGGCGTCGACGGTGGTGTCCGGCCCGATCGACGCGCTCGACGAGGTCGAGCGGGCGTGGCGGGATCGCNACGCGTTCCACAGTCCGCTGATGGAGCCGATGCTCGACGAGTTCCGGGCCGTGCTCGACGGGTTGAGTTTCTCCGCGCCGCTGCTGCCGATC
>NZ_NAPR01000005.1:812-3306 GCF_002140155.1 Micromonospora sp. NBS 11-29 | reverse complement strand
GGTCCGGTTCGCCGACGGGATCACCGCGCTGCGGGCCGCCGGGGCGGACACGTTCGTGGAGATCGGCCCGGGCGCCGTGCTCACCGCGCTGATCCGCGAGACCGCCGACGACCCGACCGCGCTCGCCGTCGCCACCGGACGCCGGGACCGCCCCGAGCCGTACGCGCTGCTCGCCGGCCTCGCCGAACTCTTCACCGCCGGCGGCCGGGTCGACTGGACGCCGCTCCTCACCGGCGCGGGCGCCCCGGCCGACCTGCCCACGTACGCGTTCGGCGGCGACCGCTACTGGCTGCGCCCGGCCGGCCCCGCCTCCGACGTCACCGGCGCCGGCCTCGGCGCCGCCGGCCACCCGCTGCTGGCCGCCGCCGTGCGTCTCGCGGGCGAGGACGCGGCCGTGCTGACCGGCCGGCTGTCCCTGTCGGCCCAACCGTGGCTCGCCGACCACGTCGTCGCCGGCGCGGTCCTCGTCCCCGGCACCGCGCTGGTCGAACTCGCGTTGCGCGCCGGCGAGGAGTTCGGCCCCTGCCGGATCCGGGAGCTGACCATCGCCGCGCCGCTGGTGCTCCCCGAGCGGGGCGCGGTGCGGGTGCAGGTCCGCGTCGGCCCCCGCGACCACGCCGGCTGGCGCACCGTCGCCGTGCACTCCCAGCCCGACGACGACCCCGACGGCGAGTGGATCCGCCACGCCGAGGGCCTGCTCACCGCCGCCGCCCCCACCGGCGACGCCGGCCTCGGCGCCTGGCCGCCCGCGCACGCCACCGAGACCGACCTCACCGGCTGGTACGACGCCCTCGCCAGCCACGGCATGACGTACGGGCCGGCGTTCCAGGGCCTGCGGCGGGCCTGGACGGCCGGCGACGACACCGTCTACGCCGAGGTGACGCTGCCCCCGACCGGCCCCGACCGGACCGCCGGGTTCGGCGTGCACCCCGCGCTGCTCGACGCCGCGCTGCACCCCACCGCGCTGCTGCCCGGCGACGGCACCACCGGCCCGAAGGCCCCGTTCGCGTTCACCGGCGTGCAGGTGCACGCCGTCGACGCGGACACGCTGCGGGTGCGGCTCACCCGCACCGGCGCCGCCGTGCGGCTGCTCGCCGTCGACCACACCGACCGGCCCGTGGTCACCGTCGACGCGCTGGTGCTGCGCGACCTGACCGGCGTGGAACCGCCGGCCGCCGCCCGCGCCGCCCGGTCGCTGTTCCGCGTCGACTGGCCCGCCGAACCGCTCACCCCGGTGTCGCCGCCCGCCTCGGCGGTGCTCGGCGCACCGCTGCCCGCCCTGCCCGGCACCCCCGCCCACGCCGGCGTGGCCGAGCTGGTCGCCGCCGGCGGCGTACCCCCGCTCGTGCTCCTGCCGGTGCCCCCGGCCGGGCCGACGCCGGCCGCGGTCCACGCCGCCACCGGCGGCGTGCTCGCCGTGCTGCGCGACTGGCTCGCCACCGACGCCACCGCCGACGCCCGGCTCGTGGTCGTCACCCGCGACGCGATGCCCGCCACCCCGGACGACCCGGCCACCGACCTGGCCGGCGCCGCCGTCTGGGGCCTGGTCCGCTCCGCCCAGTCCGAACACCCCGGCCGGATCGTCCTCGCCGACCTCGACCGTGACCTCGACGCCCCCGTGCTCGCGCTGCTCGCGGCCGCCGCCGACGACCCGGCCGCGGCGCAGGTCGCGGTCCGCGGCGACACCACCCACACCCCCCGCCTGGTACGCGCCGACGCCCCACCCGCGGCCACCCCGGGCACCCGCGGCGGCACCGTCCTGGTCACCGGCGGCACCGGCGCGCTCGGCGGCCTGCTCGCCCGGCACCTGGTCACCGGCTGGGGCGTGGACTCGCTGGCCCTGGTCAGCCGGCGCGGACCCGACGCCGCCGGCGCGACCGACCTGGCCGACGAGCTGACCGCGCTCGGCGCGCGGGTCCAGGTGCTCGCCTGCGACCTCACCGACCGCGACGCCGTACGCGACCTGATCGCCGGCCTCACCGACGCCGGCCGGCTCGCCGGGGTGGTGCACACCGCCGGTGTGCTCGACGACGCGCTGATCACCGGCACCGACGCCGACCGGCTGGCCCGCGTCCTCGCCCCGAAGGTCGACGCCGCCTGGCACCTGCACGAGGCCACCGCCGGCCTCGATCTGGGCCTGTTCGTCACCTACTCCTCGATCGCCGGGGTGCTCGGTTCCCCCGGCCAGGGCGCGTACGCGGCCGCGAACGCCTACCTCGACGCGCTCGCCGCCCACCGCCGCGCCCACGGCCTGCCCGCACACGCCCTCGCCTGGGGCATGTGGGACACCGACGGCATGGCGGCCGCCCTCGGCGCGACCGACCGGTCCCGGGTGGCCCGCGCCGGACTCGGCGTGATCACCGCCCCGGTCGGCGCCGCGCTCTTCGACGCCGCCGTCGCCGTCGACACCGCCGCGCCCGTACCGGCCGTGCTCGACCTGCCCGCGCTGCGCGCCGCCGGCGGCGTACCTGCGATCCTGCGGGCGCTGGCCGGG
>NZ_NAPR01000005.1:0-763 GCF_002140155.1 Micromonospora sp. NBS 11-29 | reverse complement strand
GCGCAGGTGCTCGGGCACGGCGGCGCGGACGCGGTGCCCGCCGACCGGGCGTTCCAGGAGCTGGGCTTCGACTCGCTCACCGCGGTGGACCTGCGCAACCGGGTCAACGCCGCCACCGGGCTGCGGCTGGCCGCCACGCTGGTGTTCGACTACCCGACCCCGGCCGCGCTCGCCGGGTACGTGCACGAGCAGCTCACCGGCGCGGTCGCGGCCCACACCGACACCGTGGCCGTCACCGGCGTGGACGAGCCGATCGCCATCGTCGGCATGGCCTGCCGCTACCCGGGCGGGATCGACAGCCCGGAGCGGCTGTGGGAACTGCTGGCCGACGAACGCGACGGCATCGGCGAGTTCCCCACCGACCGGGGCTGGGACCTCGACGCGCTGTTCCACCCCGACCCGGACCACCCGGGCACCTCGTACGCCCGGCACGGCGGCTTCCTGGGCGGGGCGGCCGAGTTCGACCCCGGCTTCTTCGGCATCTCGCCCCGCGAGGCCCTCGCGATGGACCCGCAGCAGCGGCTGCTGCTGGAGGCGTCCTGGGAGACGTTCGAGTCCGCCGGCGTCGACCCGGCCCGGCTGCGCGGCTCCCGCACCGGCGTGTTCGCCGGCCTGATGTACCACGACTACGCCGCCGGTGTGCGGGACCTGCCCGAGGGCGTCGAGGGCTACCTCGGCACCGGCAACTCCGGCAGCGTCGTGTCCGGGCGGGTGGCGTACACGTTCGGGCTGGAGGGCCCGGCCGTCACCGTCGACACCGCCT
>NZ_NAPR01000036.1 GCF_002140155.1 Micromonospora sp. NBS 11-29 | reverse complement strand
CCCCCCGCACGCACGACAGGGAGAAGGCGCTGAACACCGACGCGACGCAGCAGGCCCCGGCCACCGGCTGGTGGACCGAGGCGGTCATCTACCAGGTCTATCCGCGCTCGTTCGCCGACTCCGACGGCGACGGCATCGGTGACCTGCCCGGCATCACGGCCCGGCTGGACCACCTCGCCGAGCTGGGGGTCGACGCGCTCTGGCTGTCCCCGTTCTATCCGTCGCCGCAGGCCGACGCCGGCTACGACGTGGCCGACTACCGCGACGTGGACCCGCTCTTCGGCACGCTCGCCGACGCCGACAAGCTGCTCACCGAGGCGAAGGCCCGCGGCCTGCGGGTGATCGTCGACCTGGTGCCCAACCACACCTCGTCGGCGCACCGCTGGTTCACCGCCGCGGTGGCGGCCGCGCCGGGCAGCCCGGAACGGCAGCGCTACGTCATCCGGGACGGCAAGGGGCCGGACGGCGCCGAACCGCCGAACGACTGGGAGAGCGTGTTCGGCGGACCGGCCTGGACCCGGCTGCCCGACGGGCAGTGGTACCTCCACCTCTTCGACTCCGGCCAGCCGGACCTCAACTGGGACAACCCCGAGGTGCGCGCCGAGTTCCTCGACGTCCTGCGCTTCTGGCTCGACCGGGGCGTGGACGGGTTCCGGGTGGACGTGGCGCACGGCCTGATCAAGCAGGCCGACCTGGCCGACTGGCAGGAGCCGCAGGAGATCCTCTCCGGCAACGAGGTGGACAAGCCGCGCCCGCCGATGTGGGACCAGGACGGCGTGCACGAGATCTACCGGGAGTGGCGGCGGCTGCTCGACTCGTACGCCGGGGAGCGGGTCCTGGTGGCCGAGGCGTGGGTGGAGCCGGCCGAGCGGCTGGCCCGTTACGTCCGGCCGGACGAGATGCACCAGGCGTTCAACTTCGAATACCTGCTCGCCGCCTGGACCGCGCCGGCCCAGTACGCGGTGATCACCCGCTCGCTGGAGGCCACCGACGCGGTCGGCGCGCCGACCACCTGGGTGCTGTCCAACCACGACGTGGTCCGGCACGCCTCCCGCCTCGGTTTGACCACCGCCGGCGGCCGGACGAACGGCATCGGCGTCGACGACCCGCAGCCGGACGCCGCGCTGGGCCTGCGCCGGGCCCGGGCGGCCAGCCTGCTGATGCTCGCGCTGCCCGGCTCCGCCTACCTCTACCAGGGCGAGGAGCTGGGGCTGCCGGAGCACACCACGCTGCCCGACGAGGCCCGGCAGGACCCGACCTGGGCCCGCAGCGGGCACACCCAGCGCGGCCGGGACGGCTGCCGGGTGCCGATCCCGTGGGAGGCCGACGCCCCCTCGTACGGCTTCGGGCCGACCGACGCGAGCTGGCTGCCCCAGCCGGCGGTCTGGGGCGAGTACGCGCTGGACCGGCAGCGCGACGTGCCCGGCTCGACGTACGAGCTGTACCGCACGGCGTTGCGGCTGCGCCGCGAGCACGCGCTCGCCCGAGGGCCGATGCGCTTCCTCTCCTCCGGCGACGAGGTGCTCACGTTCACCAACGGCGACGTAACCGTGCTAACCAACTTCGGCACGGCGGCGGTGCCGCTGCCGGACGGCGCGCGGGTGCTGGCCGCCAGCGCCCCCCTGGACGGCACGTCGGTCCCCACCGACGTCACCGTGTGGTGGNTAAGGAGGGGGCCCCGCTTAACGCTTTCTGCATAGGCGGGGGCCCCGCTTAACACCCACCTGTTAAGCGGGGCCCCCGCCTTCGGCTTCGAGGCGGGTGGCTCGGGTGTGCAGGAGCGCGTGCACCTGCGCGATGTCGCGGGGGGACGTGCGGGCGGCCCGCCAGTACATGATCCCGGTCGGCACGAAGAAGAGCTGGAACGCGGCCAGCCCGACGGCGTAGTTCAACGGCGGCGGGAAGGCCACCCGCAGCGCGGCGAACGCCACCCCGACCAGCCCGTTGCCGGCCGCCCGCCCGACACCGTTGACCAGGTTGCCGAGGCTGTAGACCGTGCCCCGGTGCTCGGGCGGGTTCACGTCGGCGATCAACGCGAACCAGTTGGGCGAGTTGGCCGAGGTGAGCGCCAGCGCGACCACGGCGGCCAGCAGGCTGAACCCGACCGTCGGCTCGGTCAGCACGCTGGTGAGGACCGCCGTCACCACCGCGCCGGTGCCGCCGCCGTCGGGCACGTCGATGCGCAGCGGCACGAAGAACAGGACCAGGTAGAACGGCACGGCCGCAAGGATGCCCACGGCCGCGACCAGGGCCCGGCCACTCGGGGTACGCCGTTGCAGCGCGTCACCGACCAACCCGCCCACGATGGAGAGCACACCACCGAGCTGGAACAGGGTGGCGAAGACGCTGCCCACCACCACGGCGGTGGCCGCCGAGTAGCCCTGCGCCTCGGCCCGCTGACTGAACAGCACCGGCAGCCACACCAGCGAGCCGAACGCGGCCTGGGCGGTGAGCCCCTGGAGGATCAGCCAGTGGTTGGTCCGCCGGGCCAGGATCCGGGGCAGGTCGGCGCGGCTGATCCGGTAGTCGTACTCGCCGCCGGCGTCCAGCGCCTCGGCCAGCTCCGGCTCGCTCTGCCCGCGCGCGATGTCGTAGGTGAACAGGTACGCCACGGTGGCGGCCAGCCCCACGCCGGTCAGCAGCAGGAACGGCCGCCGCCAGTCGGTCGCGCCGAGCAGCCCGCCGGCCAGCGTGCCGCCCAGCGTACCGACGCCCTGGGACAGACCCCAGAAGCTCATGACCAGGCCGCGCCGCCGCGGCGAGATCAGGTCGGTGACCACGGAGAAGCCGACCGAGCCCACCGCGCCCAGCCCGACCGCGGCGACGAGCTGGGCGACGAGGAACGACGGGTACCGCTCGGCGAGCGCGCTGCCGCCGGTGCCCGCCGCCCAGATCAGCGTGCCGACCATGAGCAGCGGCTTGCGGTTGGTGCGGTCGCCGACGTACGCCCAGCCGACCGCGGCCACCGCGCTGACCAGGAAGCTCACCGCGGTGACCAGGCCGAGCAACCGCTGGGGTACGCCGAGCGCGCCGGAGATCGGCCCGTACAGCGGTGGCACCAGGCCGATCGCCACGTTGTCCAGCGAGGCGAGCACGACGAAGACCACGACGCTGTAGAACCGGTGCGCCGCGTTCCCACGCCGAGAGACCCTCATCCCGGCAGCCAACCAGGCCAGCGCCCCGCCCGCAGCACGACCCCCGGCGCGTCGCCTGTTAAGAAGGGGCCCCTGCTATACCGGAGGCGTTAACAGGGGGCCCTTCCTTAGCCCCGGGCTTGGGTGTAGTGGTGGCGGATGGTGGGTACCGGCTCGGCGGTGTGTTCCTCGGTGGTGCCGATGGACCACTCCGGCGGGGTGTCGCCGCCCAGCGCCACCCAGGCGGCCTGCCGGGCGGCCCCGTCCGCGACGTACTCCCCGGGCGGCGGCGCCACCACCGGGCGGCCGAAGACCTGCGGCGCGATCCGCCGTACCGCCGCGGACCGGGCCCCGCCGCCGACCAGGATGATCCGGTCGGCGCGAGCGCCCTGCGCGAGCAGCGCGTCGAGGCCGTCGGCCAGCCCGCAGAGCAGCCCCTCGACGGCGGCCCGGGCCAGGTGGGCCGGCGTCGACGTGCCCAGCGTGAGGCCGTGCAGCGTGCCGGTGGCGTGCGGCCGGTTCGGCGTCCGCTCCCCCTCCAGGTAGGGCACCAGGACCAGCCCGCCGGCTCCGGGCGGCGCGGACAGGGCCAGCTCGCCGAGCGTGTCCAGGTCAACGCCGAGCAGCGTCGCGGCGGCGTCCAGCACCCGGGCCGCGTTCAGCGTGGCGACCAGCGGGAGGAACCGCCCGGTGGCGTCGGCGAAGCCGGCCACCGCGCCGCTCGCGTCGGCGGCCGGGGCGTCGGCGACCGCGAAGACGGTGCCGGAGGTGCCGATCGAGACGATCACGTCGCCGGGGCCGGCGCCGACGCCGAGGGCCGCGGCGGCGTTGTCCCCGGTGCCCGGACCGAGCAGCACCCCACCGGCGACGCCGGCCGCACCGGCACCGCCGGACCGGCCCGCACCGTCGGGCGCACCGGCGCCGTTGGGCCGGCCGGCACCGCCGGACGGGTTGGCGGCCGGACCGTCGCCGAGCGCCGCCGGGTCGAGCCGCCCGGCGGCCTCGGCCGGCCCGAGCACGACCGGCACCCGGAGCCGCCGGCCGAACGCCTGCTCCAGCAGGTCCAGCCGGTATTCCCCGGTGCGCGGCGACCAGTAGCCGGTGCCGCTGGCGTCGCCCCGGTCGGTACGCAGCGCGTCCAGACCGGGTGCGCCGGCCAGCTTCCAGGTCAGCCAGTCGTGCGGCAGGCAGACCGCGGCCACCCGGGCGGCGTTGGCCGGCTCGTGCCGGGCCAGCCAGCGCAGCTTGGTGGCGGTGAAGCTGGCCACCGGCACCGCGCCGGTGGCCTCGGCCCAGAACCGGCGGCCGGTCTCGCCGCCGCCGGCCTCCTCGATCAGCTCCTGGGCCGCGTCCGCGGAACGGGTGTCGTTCCACAGCAGCGCCGGGCGGACCACCTCTCCCGCCTCGTCCAGGCAGACCATGCCGTGCTGCTGGCCGCCGACCGAGACGGCGGCCACGTCGGCCAGCCCGCCGGCCTCGGCGACGGCCGCCCGCAGGGCGTCCCACCAGGCGTACGGGTCGACCTCGGTGCCGTCCGGGTGCGGCGCGCGGCCCTGGCGGACCAGCGCGCCGGTCTCCGCGTCCCGGATCACCACCTTGCACGACTGGGTCGACGAGTCGACCCCGGCGACGAGCGGCATGGCGGCCCGCCTCAGCGTGCGCCGAGCAGGTGCTCGACGGCGAGCTGGTTGAGCCGGACGAAGCCGAAGCCCTTCGCCCCGGCCGCCTCCGGGTCGAACTCCTCGAACGCGCTGCGGTCGGCGAGCAGTTCGGCGTAGCCCTCACCGGGGTTCAACGTCGGGGTGGACAGCTCGGCCACCCGGCTGGCGGCGAGCGCCTCGGCGACCTCCGGGTCGGCCCGGAACGCCGCGGCCCGCTCCTTGAGCAGCAGGTAGGTGCTCATGTTCGCCGCCGCCGACGCCCACACCCCGTCGATGTCCTCGGTGCGCGAGGGCTTGTAGTCGAAGTGCCGCGGGCCGTCGTACGCGGGGCCGCCGTCCGGGCCGCCGTGCTCCAGCAGGTCGACCAGGGCGAACGCGTTGAGCAGGTCGCCGTGGCCGAAGACCAGGTCCTGGTCGTACTTGATGCCGCGCTGGCCGTTGAGGTCGATGTGGAACAGCTTGCCCTGCCAGAGCGCCTGGGCGATGCCGTGGGCGAAGTTGAGCCCGGCCATCTGCTCGTGGCCGACCTCCGGGTTGAGCCCGACCATCTCCGGGCGGGCCAGGGTGGAGATGAACGCGATCGCGTGCCCGACGGTGGGGAGCAGGATGTCGCCCCGGGGCTCGTTCGGCTTCGGCTCGATGGCGAAGCGCAGGTCGTAGCCGGAGTCGACGACGTACTGGCAGAGCAGGTCGACGGCCTCGCGGTAGCGCTCCAGCGCCGCCCCGACGTTCTTGGACAGGTCGTACTCGGCGCCTTCCCGGCCACCCCACATGACGAACGTCTTCGCGCCCAGCTCGGCGGCGAGGTCGACGTTGCGCAGCACCTTGCGCAGCGCGTACCGGCGGACGTCGCGGTCGTTGCTGGTGAAGCCGCCGTCCTTGAACACCGGGTGGGTGAAGAGGTTGGTGGTGACCATCGGCACCACCATGCCGGTCTCGTCGAGGGCCTTGCGGAACCGGCTGAGCTGGGCGTCGCGGGTGGCCGCGTCCGCGCCGAACGGGACCAGGTCGTCGTCGTGGAACGTGATCCCGTACGCGCCGAGTTCGGCGAGCCGGTGCACCGCCTCGACGGCGTCCAGCTCGGGCCGGGTGGCGTCGCCGAACGGGTCGCGGGCGGTCCAGCCCACGGTCCAGAGACCGAAGGAGAACTTGTCCGCGGGGGTGGGGCGGGGTGCCATGGGGACCTCCGGGTGGTGGTGTCGTCCGCGATTTGTTCAGCGGTTGAATTAAATGGCGGCGGTGTGGCATTGTCAAGCGGTGACCAGCGCCAGCACCGTCGGTGCGGTCCGGCAGGGCAGCCTGCGCGAGTTGAACCTCGCGGTCGTGCTCCGGCGGATCGCGGCCGCCGAGCGACCACCCTCCCGGGCCGGGCTCGCCGCCGGCACCGGGCTGACCCGGGCCACCGTCTCCGCGGTCGTCGACGACCTGATCGCCGGGCGGCTGGTTGCCGAGGCGGAGCCGGCGCCGCGCACCGGGGCCGGCCGCCCGGCCCGCGGCCTGGTGCTCGCCGCCGACGGCCCGGCCGGGCTCGGCTTGGAGGTGAACGTCGACTACCTGGCGGCCTGCGTCGTCGACCTGACCGGCACGGTCCGGCACCACCTGGTCCGCCGCGCCGACCTGCGCCCGGTCTCCCCCACCGACGCGCTCACCCGGCTGGCCGCGCTCGCCGACGAGGCACGCGCCGCCGCCGTACGTGACGGGCTGACCCTGGCCGGCGCGGTGCTCGCCGTGCCGGGCCTGGTGGACGACGACGGCCTGGTCCGGCTCGCGCCGAACCTCGGCTGGCGGGACGTGGACGTGCCGGCGCTGCTCGCCGGGCATCCGCTCGCCGAGCCGGTCGACGGCGTGCCGGCGCTGGTGGTGGAGAACGAGGCCAACCTGGCCGCGCTCGGCGAGCTGTACGCCGGGCCGGCCGGCCCCCGCAGCTTCCTGCACGTCACCGGCGAGATCGGCATCGGCGCCGGCATCGTGCTGGACGGGTCGCTCTACCGGGGGACGCGCGGCTGGAGCGGCGAGATCGGCCACGTCCCGGTCCAGCCGCAGGGCCGGCCCTGCCGGTGCGGCGGCCAGGGCTGCCTGGAGCGGTACGCCGGTCAGGAGGCGATCCTGGCCGCCGCCGGGCTGCCCGGCGCGGAGCTGCCCGCCGACACCGCCGCCACCCGCCTCGCCGATTTGGCCGGGGCCGGTGACGCGGCCACGCTGTCCGCCCTGGCCGACGCCGGCACCGCGCTCGGGGTGGCGGTGGCCGGCGTGGTGAACCTGCTGGACCTGGACACCGTGGTGCTCGGCGGCGGATACGCCCCGCTCGCGCCCTGGTTGTGCCCGCCGGTGGTGGCGGAGATCTCCCGGCGGGTCCTCACCGCCGCCTGGTCACCGGTCACGGTGCGGCCGGCCGTGCTCGGGGCCCAGTCCGCCGCGGTCGGTGGGGCCACCTCGGTGGTCCGTCGCATCGTCGACCGGCCGACCGGCTGGCTGGCCCGCACCGGTTAGCGCAGGCCCCGCCGAACGCCTGGGCGATCGTGGTGCCCGATCGGTACGCTTGCCGCCTGGCAACCCGTCCGCCGATCGAGGAGTGCACCGACAGCATGCGCGCCGCTCGACCGACCGAAGCGCCCGGCCACCGGCGGTGACCGGCGCGCGCCGGGGTGGTGTCGCCGGGCCGGTCAGCGGCGGTGGACACGCCTGGAGGAAGCGACCCCGGCGGGTGGCCGGGGGCGCGCTGCCGGCCGACGAGGGGCTCGCCCGCGAGCTGCTGGACGGGCTGGCCGAGGCCATCGTGACCGTCGACCCGGCCGGCGTGGTGACCCTGGTCAACGCGATGGCGGCGGACCTCCTCCCCGAGCTGACGCCCGGCGTCGACCTGGCCGGATGTCGGGTGGCCGCGCTCGCCCAGGCGGCCCGGGAGGGCACCGAGGCGTTCGACACCGAGCATCACGGCCGGCGACTGCGTGGCACCCGGCGCGAGCTGGCCGGGGATCGCTGCGCCTGGTACGTGCGGGACGTGACGGAGGAGCGGGCCCGCACCGACGCGCTGCTCGCCGAGCGGTCCCGGACCGCCTTCCTCGCCCAGGCCGGCAGCCGGCTCGGCCTCTCCCTGCACCGGGAACAGACCCTGCGCGCCGCCGCGACACTGCCGGTGCCCTACCTGGCCGACGCCGCCGTGGTGGTGCACCGCCCGGCCCCGCCGGCCGAGGACGAACCGCACTGGATCCGGTACGCCGCCGACGACGCCGGCCCGGTCGCCGGGGTGGCCCGCTGGGGGACGGTCCAGTCGGTTCCCGGGCTGGTCGAGGCGCTCGACGGCGATCTCACCGAGCCCAGTCCCTGGCTCGACGCCGAGCTGGCCGACCTGGCCGAGGTGCTGCCGGCGGGGTTCGGCCGGCCGGGCACCGTGCTNGCCCGGCCGGTGCGCTGGTCCTGGCCCGCCGCACCGACCGGGCCGGCTTCGACCAGCGGGAGATCGCGCTGGCCCGGGAGTTCGCCGCGCGGGCGGGCGCGGCGCTGGCCGCTGCCGAGCTCTACGGTGAGCAGGCCCATCTGGCCCGGGTGCTGCAGAACAGCCTGCTGCCGCCGCGGTTGCCGAGACTGGCCGGGATGACGCTGGCCGGCGGCTACCGGGCCGCCGGTGACAGCCTGCGCATCGGCGGGGACTTCTACGACCTCTTCCCGACCCCGGACGGTGGTCTCTTCGCCCTCGGCGACGTCTGCGGCAAGGGGGTCGGCGCGGCCGTGCTGACCGGTCGGGTGCGCCAGTCGTTGCAGACCCTGCGCCTGGTCGAACAGCGTCCCCGCGAGTTGATGGCGTTGCTCAACCGGGCGCTGCTGGACGCTCCGGACGCGGCTCGCCGGGCCCAGTTCACCACGCTGCTGCTGGGCGCGCTGAGCCGGGAGCCGGACGGCGGGCTGCTGATTCGGGTGGCCGGCGGCGGGCATCCCGCGCCGATGGTCGTCCGCACCGACGGCCGGATCGAGGCGGTCCGGGTGGGCGGTATGCCGGTGGGCGCGCTGACCGGCGCGACGTTCGCCGAGGCCGAGGTGCGGCTCGCCCCGGGCGATGTGCTGCTGGCGTACACCGACGGGGTGACCGAGGCCCGGGGCGGTCCCACCGAGCCGACCATGTTCGGTGACGCCCGGCTGCGGCAGGCGCTCGCCTCCGGGGCCGGGCTCCCGCCGGCCGCGCTGGTCGACCGGGTGCTCCAGCTCGTCGACGAGTGGCTGGACGGGCAACCGCACGACGACATCGCCATGTTGGCCGTGACGACACCGTGAGCCCGGCCTGCCGGATCGGGCCGGAGACGCTCACCGCGTACCTCGATCACCTGGACCGGGCCGACCGGGCCGGCGCCGTGGCGCTGGCCCGGGGCCTGGTGGCCGACGGCTGCTCGATCGCGGACGTCCTGGTCGACCTGGTCGCCGTCGCCCAGCGGGAGATCGGCCGCCGCTGGCTCACCGGCTCCTGGAGCGTGGCCCAGGAGCACGCCGCGACGCACGTCAGCGAGGTCGTGGTGGACGCGCTCGGCGCCGCCGTCGGTACGCCGCGTCGCGGGCATGTGGTGATGGCCTGCGTCGAGGGCGAGTGGCACGCGCTGGCCGCCCGGATCGTCACCGAGGTGGTCCGGGCCTCCGGTTGGCGGGTGACGTTCCTGGGCGCCAGCGTGCCGGCCCGGCACCTGGTCTCCTACCTGCACCAGACCGGCCCGGACGCGGTGCTGCTGAGCTGTGTGCAGCCGAACCGGCTGGTCCGGGCGGCGCGGATGGTGGAGGCCAGCCGGACGGCCGGGGTGCCGGTGCTGGCCGGTGGCCCCGGCTTCGGCCCGGAGGGCCGGTGGGCCACGGCGATCGGCGCGGCGGCGTGGGGCGCCACGGCCCGGGACGCNCTGCCCGCCGGCGCGCACACCGGCCCGCCGCCGCCTCCGCCGGACGACGCCTACGTGGCGGTGCTGCACCGCCGCCGTGAACTGGTCCGGCTGGCGCTCGGCGCGGTGGATCCGCCGGCGGAGACCGCCGAAGACGTCGCGGCCGGCATCGCGCACCTGGTGGACGCGCTGGTGGCGGCCGTGCGGGTGGACGACGACCGGCTGCTGCTGGACTTCGTCGGATGGCAGGCGCAGGCGCTCACCGCCCGGGGCGGCCGGCTGCTGCTGGACGAGGTGCTCGCCACCCTGGAACGGGCCCTGACCGAGCATCCCCGGGTGGTGGCCCGGCTGCGGGCCGCCCGGTCCGTGGTCACGGCCGGCTGACCGCCCGCCGGCCGACGGGTTCCGCGCCGGCTCAGGCGGTGCGGGCCACCGGGGGTTCGTCGCGCTGCTGGTCGGTGGAGCGCTCGTCGTCGGGGCGCTGACCGCCGGGGCGCAACACCGGCCACCGCTCGGCCCCCGAGGCCCGCTCCCGGCGGCCGACCTCGTCGAACTCGCGCATCCCGCGCAGCAGCGCCGCCCGTCCCTCCGCGCTCATCCCGGCCAGGATCCGCGCCAGCCGGTGCCGCCGGTCGGCGCGCAGCTCGGCCAGGNCCCCCCGCCGGTCGTGGCGGCCCGGCTCGCGCTCCAGCATGCCGGCCGCCACCAACCGGTCGCAGAGCCGACTGGCGGAGGAGAGCAGCATGTCGGTCAATGTGGCGAGCCGACGGAGGTTGATCCCGTCGTGCTGCTCGACGACCATGACCGCGCGTAGCTGCGCTCCGGAGAGCCGGTCGGTGGTGCGCTCCCGAGCCGCTTCCCAGACGGCGAGCAGGGTCCCTGCCGCCTCGTCCAGGGCGGCGGACATACTCGCTTCGGGTCCCGGCGGAGCGTGCTCTTCGGTCATGGTGGCCCCGAGACTACTCCCCGGACCAGCCCGGCGACCTGTGCAAAGGAGCAAAGATGAGCGGACCGGAGGCTCGCGTGCGGCAGGCCGTGACGGACGCCCCGGCGGATCTCGTCGTGGACCGGCTCGCCGCCGAACTGCTGCGGACGTACGGGATCAGCCGCACCGAGCTGTACCAGGTGGACTATCGGCTCGCCGAGTTGCTGCCGCTGGACGGTGGTACGGCGATCACCGGCCCCGGCCACCCGGCCTGGCGCGCCTTCGACCACCAGGAGCCGGTGATCGCCGACGAGGACGGGTGGTTCCCGGTGGGGATGCGGGGCGAACGCCGGGGCGTACTCCGGGTGTCGCCGCTGCCCGCGGACCCGGCCGCCCGCCGGGAGCTGGCGGCCGTGGCCACCGTGCTCGGGCACGAGCTGGCCGCCGTCACGTCGACCACCGACGTCTACCTGACCGCGCGGCGCAGCCGGCGCCTCACCCTGGCCGCCGAGATGCAGTGGGACCTGCTGCCCGGACGCAGCCGGATCCGCCCGTCGTTCGGCCTGGCCGGTCAGCTCGAACCGGCGTACGCGGTGCGCGGGGACAGCTTCGACTGGTCCGACGACGGTGACCGGGTCTGGCTGGCGGTGCTCAACGGTTTCGGTGAGGGGGTGGCCGCGGCGCTGCTCACCTCGCTGGCCACCTACGCCCTGCGCAACGCGCGCCGGGCCGGGCTCGCCCTGCCCGACCAGGCGTCCCTGGCCGACCAGGCGATCTACGCGCAGCACCGGGGCACGCAGCACCTCTCCGTGCTGCTGCTGGAGCTGGACCTCGCCACCGGGGCGCTGAGCGCGGTCGACGCCGGCTCGCCGCGCCTGATCCGGCTGCGCGCTGGCGAGGTGGCCGAACAGGTGCTGGACCAGCAGTTCCCGCTCGGCATGTTCGAGGGCACCGACTACCGGGAGCAGCGGTTCCAACTGGCACGCGGGGACCGGCTCTTCGTGGTCAGCGACGGGGTCCTCGACGCCACCGCCGAGCAGGTCCGATACGGCGAGGCGGCGTTGGACCGCTTCCTGCGCCGCACCGGCCCGCTGGCACCGCTGGACGCGGTCCGGTCGCTGATCGGCGACCTGCGGGCGTTCGTCGCCGGTGACCTGGTGGACGACGCGGTGGTGGTCTGCCTGGACTGGACCGGCCCGCAGCCGTGACGGCCCGGGTCAGTACGCGCCGCGGCTGTTGACCACCGCGCCGAACGTCTTCCAGAGGATGGTCAGGTCGGCCGCGAGCGACCAGTTCTCCACGTAGTAGAGGTCGAGCCGGATGCCGTCCTCCCAGCTCAGGTCGGACCGGCCGCTCACCTGCCAGAGGCCGGTCATGCCGGGCTTGACCAGCAGCCGGCGGGCCACGTCGCCGTCGTAGCGGGCCACCTCGGAGGGCAGCGGCGGGCGCGGGCCGACCAGGCTCATGTGACCGAACAGCACGTTGGCGAGCTGGGGCAGCTCGTCCAGCGACCACTTGCGCAGCATCCGGCCCATCCGGGTGACCCGGGGGTCGTCGCGCATCTTGAACATCAGGCCGTCGGTCTCGTTCCGCGCGGCCAGCTCGGCGAGCAGGGCGTCGGCGTTGACCACCATGGTGCGGAACTTGAAGACGCCGAACTCCTCGCCGCCCTGGCCGACCCGGGTCTGGCGGAACAGGACCGGGCCGCGGCTGTCCAGCTTGATGGCGAGCGCGATGAACGCCAGCACCGGCGACAGCAGGAGCAGGGCGATCAGCGAGAGTGACCGGTCGACGAAGCCCTTGACCAGCTTGCGGGCGCCGCGGAACTCGGGCGCCTCGACGTGGATCAGCGGCAGGCCGGCGACCGGGCGGGTGTGGATGCGCGGGCCGGCCACGTCGGTCAGCGCCGGCGCCACCACCAGGTCGACCCCGGTGCCCTCCAGTTGCCAGCCCAGGCGGCGCAGCCGGGTCGCGGTCAGCTCGCCGGAGGCGGTGACCGCCACCGTGTCCGCGCCGATCGCGGTGGCCGCCTCGGGGATGCCCCGGAACGACCCGACCACCGGCACGTCGCCGAGGCGCTGCGGCACCGGGGCGAGCAGCGCGTCGGGGATGCAGGCGCCGACCACCTGGTAACCGGCGTACGGCTCCCGGCGCAGGGTGTGCACCAGCTCCAACACGTGCGCGGTGTCACCGACGACCAGCACCTTGCGGGACCATCCGGCGCCGTGGTCGCGGGCGCGGTGCAGCCGCTTGCGGGCGGCGAAGCGGGCCACCTCCAGGCCGAGCGTGCCGACCGCGAAGGAGATGGCCAGGAAGCCCCGGGAGACGCCGACGTCGGCGATGTAGCCGGCGATGGCGATGCCGCCGGCCAGTCGCAGGCTCGCCGCGCTGACCCGGCGGTATTCGTCCGCGCCGTAGCCGAGCACCTGGTCGTCGTAGCAGCGCATGGCCTTCAGCGACACCAGCCAGACCAGCAGGAGCACCGGGGCGACCACCACGTAGGGGATCTGGGAGCCGCTGGGTTCCTCGTCACCGAACCGGGCCAGGTAGCCCACCAGGATGGCCACCGCCAGCACGGCGGTGTCGAGCACCACCAGGACCCGGATGTAGGCCCGCTCCGCGGCTCGCGTCGTCGCGCCCGGGCGTTCCTGCCCGGGCCGCGACGTCCTGGCGGGGGTCAACAGCGTCGCCGAACGCACCGGCCCTCCCCACTCCACTCAGGACCGCCCCGTCCCCGCCCGGCCCCGGCGAGGGGACCTGCGGTCGAGACACCCCGGCCATCATGCCAAAACAATTATCGTTACCGATTGATTCGGACACATTACCGTCAGTTCGCTTCCCGTGTCTTGACCGGGAAGCCTTCCGCCGTACCGGCTTTCCGGCACGGCGGAAGGCTATCGCTGAGTGGCGGGTCAGCGAGGGGCGGGCGGGCGCAGCGCGATCGCCTGCAGGAAGATCTCACCGATCTTGCTCGGGTCGGTGGTCACGAACGCGCCACCACCGGTGACGTCCGTGATGGACTTGAGCTCGGCCCGGTTCACCTCGGTGCCGATGCCGATGATGATGACCTGCACCGGCTGCTCGTCGTCGCGGATCTTCTTGAGCTGCGTCAGCAGCTCCTTCTGCGAGATGCCGTCGTTGTCCTCGTTCTTGCCGTCGGTGAAGAGCACGATCGAGTTGACCTTGCCCGGCTCCCAGTCCTGCTGGACCTTCTGGTACGCCGCGAGCATCGTGTCGTACAGGCCGGTGTTGCCGTTGGAGGGCCGAATCGAGGCCAGGCCGCGCTGCAGGGCGCCCCGGTTGCTCGACAGCGGCCGGATCCCGACCAGCTCGCGCCAGTCCTGCGCGCCCTGGAGGTTGGTGGAGAACGTCCACAGGCCGATCGACCACGAGTCGTCGAAGAGCCCGAGGCCCTGGCCCGCGGCCGCCACGGTGACCTGCTCGCGGCTGGCGCCGTTGGCGGTGGCCACCGGCTTCTTCATCGAACCGGAGACGTCGACGACGCAGAGCATCCGACCCGACTGGGTGGCCACCGACCAGGTGGTGGTGGCCGTCGAGATGGCGACCGGGTCCAGGTCGGCCGCGCCGCCCTGACCCGAGGGCGGTGCGGCGTCCGCGCCGCCGTTCGCCGGGCTGGGCGCGCCCGTCGGCGCCTGGAAGCCACGGCCCCAGTTGCCGTCCGGCGCACGCAGCGACTGCTCGGCGAGCCGGTCCTTGAAGTCGTCGGAACGCAGCGCCTCGAAGAGCACCCGCGCGGCCGACGCCTTGCTCGGCTCGATGCCGGGCAGCACCGCGAACGGATAGTCCAGCGGGATCGGCACCGGGTCCAGGTAGAGCGCCGCCAGCTTGATCGGCGGCTTCGTGTTGTTGTACGCGATCACGTCCTCCTCGGACAGCGCCGCCGCGCCNCCCCGATCATGGCCTCCTGGGCCTTCGGGGAGCCGGCCTCACCGGTGGAACTGGCGGCCGCGGTCAGCGACAGCAGACCGGACAGGCCGGCCGCGTCCTGGGTCGGCTCGACGATCCCGGCCCGCAGCGGCTTGCTGGAGGTCACCTGGCCGAGCAGGTCGGACCAGTGCAGCTTCTTGTCCGGCCAGCCGATCCGCGCGGCCACCGGCTCGGGCAGCGCGACGACCACCGGGCTGCGCGCGATGGAGGCGCCGTTGGCCGGCGCGAAGGCGCTGGCGCCGCCGCTCTTGAGCCGGACCAGCCAGGTGGAGGAGTCGGGCACCCAGACGTCCGGGGTGACCGCGGTGCCGCTGGCCTGTCCGACGCCGGCCAGCGTGGCACCGTGCTTGCTGGCCACCGCCGCGGCCACGTCGACCGACTCGGCCGAGGAGACGGTCACGGCGATGCAGGTGTCGCCGACCCGCGCACCGTTGGCGACCCACTCGTCGGCGGCGTCGCGCACCGCCGGGGCGATCTCCGGGGCCGCCGCCACCGACAGCTCGGTCCGGCCCGAACAGTTCGGGCCGGCCAACTGTTGGTACCCGAACCAGGAGCCGGCTACGACGGCGACGAGCGCGGTCGCCGCCGCGGCGGCACCTAACCCTCGGAGGTGGGAACGCATGCGATGGCGGCCAGACACGGTGACCATCTTGCGTACCTCGTGGGGTTACCGCCACAACCGTTCGGACGAAAGTTACGCAGCAGAAACAGTTGATCAGCTAATTCATACGCTGAGTCAGGGAACAGTGACCTAGAATCGCGCTCCGCCCCGTCACACCAGCACACACGTCGGGCTCGCCACCGGCACCGGCTCCCCCACCGGCTCCGGCACCCCGGTGGTCGGGTCCACCCGGAAGATCGTGATCAGGTCGGCCCGCTCGTCGGCGACGTACAGATGCTCGCCGGTCAGCACGAAGTGCCGCGGCCACCCGCCGCCGGTGTCGACCTCGGCCACCAGCTCCGGCGCGGCGCCGGCCAGGGCGAAGACGGCCACCGTGCCCACGCCCCGGTTGCCCACGTAGAGGAAGCGCCCGTCGGGACCGACGGCCACCTCGGAAGGCTGGACGTGACCGGTCCGGCCGCTGGCCTCCACCCGGACCCGCTGGCGCGGGCCGTCCGGCGTCAGGTCGTACCCGGTGACCGAGGCGTCCAGCTCACCGACCAGCCAACACCGCCGCCCGTCCGGGTGCCGGGCCAGGTGCCGGGGGCCGGTGCCGGCCGGCGTCCGCAGCCGGGGTTCCCGGGGCGCCAACCGCCCCGGGCCGGCGTCGAGGTCGTACCGGTGCACCGAGTCGGTGCCCAGGTCGACCACGAGCAGCGGCCCGCCGTCGGGGTCGGGCGAGACCATGTGGCAGTGCGGCCCCTCCTGACGATCGGGCACGACACCGTGCCCCTCGTGCCGGACCAGGTCGGAGCGCTCCCCCGGCACGCCGTCGGCGTCCAGCGGGAAGACCGCCACGCTGCCGCCGCCGTAGTTCGCCACGAACAGGTGCCGCCCGTCCGGCGCGACCGCGAGGTGGCACGGCTCGGCCCCGCCCGTCGGGCGTACGCCCAGCGGCGTGAGGTCGCCGCCCGGCGCCACCCGGAAGGCGCTGAGCCCGCCCTCGGGCAGCTCGTTGACGGCGTACAGCACCGGCAGCACCGGGTGTCGGACGAGGAACGACGGCGACGGGGTGACCGCCACGGTGCCGAGCGGGGTCAACGCCCCGGACGCCGGGTCACGCCGCGCCGCGACGATCCCCTGCGCGCGTCCACCCGTCTCCGCCGTGTAGCCGCCGATGTGG
Source organism: Micromonospora sp. NBS 11-29 (assembly GCF_002140155.1). Classification (GTDB taxonomy): domain Bacteria; phylum Actinomycetota; class Actinomycetes; order Mycobacteriales; family Micromonosporaceae; genus Micromonospora. Next base: position 57,375 of record NZ_NAPR01000036.1, on the reverse strand, counting down.
ACGATCTGGTCCTGCCCGCTCACCGTTCCCACCCTCCGCCGTGTCCTGCCGCGATCCAACCAGGCTTCCCGGAGAAGCGCCCGGTCAGTCGTCCCGGACCGCCGGAATCCGCGTCGACGACGTCAGCCCACCGGCACCGGCTCGCCGCGCTTGCGGGCCACGTGCTCGACCAGCGAGATCAGCACCAACTTGCCGGACTGCCGGTCCCGGGCGTCGCAGAGCACCAGCGGGACGTCCGGGTCGAGGTCCAGCGCGTCGCGGACCGCCTCCAGCCCGAACCGGCGGGAGCCGTCGAAGCAGTTCACCCCCACCACGAACGGGATGCCCCGCTGCTCGAAGTAGTCGATCGAGGGGAAGCAGTCGGCCAGCCGGCGGGTGTCGGCGAGGACCACCGCGCCGAGCGCGCCGAAGGCCAGCTCGTCCCAGAGGAACCAGAACCGGTCCTGGCCCGGCGTGCCGAACAGATAGACCTGGAGGTCGTCGTTGATGGTGATCCGACCGAAGTCCATCGCCACCGTGGTGGTCGACTTCTGCTCCACGCCGGAGACGTCGTCGGTGCCGAGACCGGCCCCGGTCAGCACCTCCTCCGTCTGCAACGGTCGGACCTCGCTCAACGCGCTGACCAGCGTGGTCTTGCCGGCGCCGAAGCCACCCGCGATGAGGATCTTCAGGGCCAGCGGCACCCGCGGCGCGGCCGGCTCCCGGTCAGAGCGCACGGAGTCCATTGACCACCGCCTTGAGGATGTTGTCGTCGGGCAGGTAAGCGGTGGCCGGAGGTCGGTGCACCGCGACGAAACCATGGGCGAGGAGGTCGCCGAGCAGCACCCGGACCACACCGACGGCGAGGTCCAGGTCGGCGGCGAGGTCGGCGACGGCCTTCGGCCGCCGGGCCAGCTCGACCAGGCGGCGATGCTCCGGCTGGAGACCGGGCGCGCCGGCCGGCTGCGCCACCGTCGTGGCCAGCACGAACGCCAGCAGGTCGAAACCGTCCACCGGCGGCCGCACCCGCCCGCCGGTGAGCGTGTACGGACGGACCACGGGGCCGGCGTCGGCGTCCAGCCACTCGTGCTGGGGACCCGGCGACTCAGCCCGCATCGGTCGGTTCCCCCACTGTCCGGGCCGGCGCGGCCAGGTTCTCGCCGACGCGGATCACCAGCATCGCCATCTCGTACGCGACCAGGCCGATGTCCGCGTCCGCGTCGCTCGCCACCGCCAGGCAGGCACCCTGCCCGGCGGCCGTGACGAACAGGTACGCCGACTCCATCTCCACCACCGTCTGACGGACCGCGCCCCCACCCAGGTGCCGGGTGGCCCCCTTGGCCAGGCCGGAGAAGCCGGACGCCAGCGCGCAGAGGTGCTCCGCGTCGGTGCGGTCCTGGTCGGCGGAGGCACCGAGCAGGAGCCCGTCCGCCGACAGGACCACGGCGCGGCGGGCGCCGGGCACCCGCTCCACCAGGTCGTCGAGCAGCCAGTCGAGATCGGCGTTCTGCCGCGTCGTGTGCACCACTAGGCGTCCCTCTCAGTCGCGGTTCGATGGTCCGGCGCCGGCGGGGAGGGCGGCGTGGCCGGCTCCGGCGCGGTGGACGGCGTACCGGTGTCGCCCGGCACGACGGTGGACGTGTCCGGCCCGGCGTCCCGGATCCGCACGAGCGCCGGGCCGGCGGAGCCGCGCGCGCCGTCCTGACGCCCACGCGCGGTGCCGGCCTGCAACGCGGACATGGTCCGGCGGGCCTCCTCCGGCGAGCGGTGGGGCGGGGTGTCGGTGGCCGTGCGGCGGACGGCCGGGGTGTCGGCGACCGTGCGGGGNNNNTGCCGCCGCACCCGGCGGGGCAGGCCGTCGCCGTCGGCGGGCGGTTCCACGGCGGAGGGCCGGGTCACCGGCAACGGGACCACGGTGGGCTCGGGGCGGTCCCGGCCGGGCCGGGCGGTCCGTCCGCGCGGGACGGTGGTCAGCCGGGTCACCTTCGCCATCCGCCGCCGGTCCGGCCCGGCGGGGGCGGCGTCCGGGCCGACCGGCGGCTCGCCGGTGATCAGATCCGCCGGTACGAACACCGCGGCGGTCGTTCCGGCCGGCCGGGCCGGTCGCAGCTCCACCCGGACGCCGTGCCGCGCGGCCAGCCGGGCCACCACGAACAGGCCCAGCCGGGCGCTGTCGGCCGGGTCGAACTCCGGCGGGGCGGCCAGTTTCCGGTTGGCCGCCGCCATGGCCGGCGGGGACATGCCGAGCCCACGGTCGGTGATCTCGATGGTGTAGCCGCCCGGGACGCCGTGGCCGGTGACGTCCACCCGGGTGCCGGGCGGAGAATACGCGGTCGCGTTCTCGATCAGCTCGGCGAGCAGGTGGATGACGTCGCCGACGGACCGGCCGAGCACCCCGGCCGGCTGCACCTCCCCCACGTCGACCCGGTCGTACGCCTCGACCTCGGAGATGGCACCGCGCATCACGTCCACCGCGGCGACCGGCCGCCGCCAGCCCCGCCCGGGCGCGGCGCCGGCCAGGATGACCAGGTCCTCGGCGTGCCGGCGGAGCCGGGTGGCGAGGNCCGGTCCAGCAACGCCAACTGGCGGTGCACCAGGCCCTGGCTGCGTCGGGCGAGATTCAGGATCACCTCGTGGAAGCCGCGGCGCAGCGTCACCTCGTCGACGGCGGCCCGCACGGCGGTACGGCGCACCTCGTTGAAGGCGCGCGCCACCTCCCCGATCTCGTCACCGCCGTGGTCCATCTCGGGGGCCTCGCGGGCCACGTCGACCTCCTCGCCGCGACGCAGCCGGGCGACCACGTCGGGCAGCCGCTGCTCGGCCATCTCGGTGGCGGCGGTGCGCACACCGGTCAGCCGCTGCGCCAGCGACCGGCCGACCCGCAGTGCCACCAGCACACAGGCCACGACGGCGACGAGGCCGAGCAGCCCGGCGGCGGCGAGCTGCACCAGGATGCGCACCGCCATCGGCACCGACCGCTCGGTGAGGCTGTCCGCGCCGCGCAGCTCGAAGTCCCGCAGGCCCTGCCAGACCTGAGCGTGGCTGGCCTCCCAGGCCCGCACGTCGAACCGGTCGGGCAGGGCGTCGGAGCGGATCAGGGCGTCCTGCAGGGCGCGCAGGCGCAGGAATTCGGCGCCCTCGGTCAGCCGCTGGTAGCCGGCCCGCTCGTCGGGCGGCAGGTCGGCGACCGCGGTCTCGGCCAGGAACCGCTGGTTCTCGACGGTACGCACCAACTGCTCGTGCTCGCCGTCGGCGTACCGGCCGGCGATGACCGCGCCGGACAGCAACGCGTCGGCCTGCCCGAGCAGCTCACGGGAGCGACCCAGCGCGGTGAGCGCGGACGCCTCGCGGTTGAGGTGGGCGTCGGGCAGCGTGGCCATCGCGGAGAACGCCTGGAAGGCCGACCCGATCATCCCGCTGAACAGGCCGACCGCGCCGGCCCGGTCCACCTTCCGGTCGTCGATGAAGACCCGCCCCGCGGGCAGCGCGTCGAGCGCCGAACCGAGCTGGTCGAGCCGGACGTCGAGCTGGTCGTCGGCCGCGTCGCGCAGATCCTCGCCGTCGATCCGGCGGCGCAGCTCCGCGACGGCCCGGTCGGTGCGGGCGCGTTGCCCGGCCAGCTCCGGCAGGGTGCCCTCGCCGGCGAGCTGGACCACCGAGAGCCGCCGTTCCCGTTGCAGCTCGGCGACCACGCTCTCGCCCGGCCGGCCCAGGTCGTAGAGGAGGGTACGCGCGGCGAGCAGGTCGAGGGCGGGCCCGAAGGTGAGCGTGGTGGCGAAGATCCACAGTGCCAGCAGCCCGGTCACCGGGCCGATGACCAGCGCGGTCAGCTTGGCGCGGATCGGCCAGTCACGGGTGTTCAATCAGACCTCGCCCGGGAAGGTGTCGCGGAGTGGCGCCGGCAGCGGTCGTCGACGTCGGCGGCCGCGACGCCGGGCCCCGACCCGGACGCCTTGGGCAGGATACGTAATCCCCGGCGGATGCACTACCGGCCGTCTCGCCGTTCACTACGGTCCGAGACGGTCTTGGCAGCAGCCGGCGGGCGCCGGGATCCCGTCGGAAGGTCAGGTCCGGATCGGGGCCGCTTTTCCGGCCCGACCGGGAAAGTCGCCCGGAACGGGATTGGCGATCACCTGCGTGAGGGAATACCAGCGGGCGAAGGAGGAGCCATGTCGCCCACCCAGGTAGTCGTCATCGTCATCGTCGTCCTCGTGGTCGCCGCGCTCGTCGCGTTCGCCGTGGTGGCAAACCGCCGCCGGGCCCTGCGGCAGCGTTTCGGCCCGGAGTACGACCGCGTCGTCGCCGAGCAGGACAGCCGCGGCGCCGCCGAACGCGAGCTGCGCGAGCGCGAGCGCCGGCACGCCGAGCTGGAGCTGACCCCGCTCAGCGCGGAGTCCCGGGCCCGCTACGCCGCCGCCTGGGAGGAGGTCCAGGTGCGCTTCGTCGACTCGCCGTCGGAGGCCGTCGGCGACGCCGACGAGCTGGTCAGCCGCCTGATCGCCGAGCGCGGATACCCCACCGGGGACTTCTCGGACCAGATCGCCCACCTCTCCGTCGAGCACGCCCGCACGCTGACCCACTACCGCGACGCCCACGAGATCCGGCAGCGCAACGAGCGCGGCGAGGCCGCCACCGAGGACCTCCGGCAGGCACTGGTGCACTACCGGGCCCTCTTCGCCGACCTGCTCGGCGAGGACCCGGTCGGCCAGCAGCCGCCGGCGCAGCGCCACCCCGACCACGAGCACGACGTCACGAGCCGCTGAGGAGGCCGCCGCCATGCGCCAGGAAGAGCAGCAGGTCACGTCCGACCACCCCGAGGCCGTACGGTCCGCGCCGGTGCCGGTCCCGCCGCCGGGCGACCACGCCGGCGCCGACCGGACCAGCCGCGCCGACCGCGCCGACCGGGCCGAGGTGCCCGAGGATGCGCTCGACGACCGGGGCACCTTCGACGACCCGGCCGTGTCCGACACGCGCCGCGACGCGGAGCCCGATCAGACCCGGGCGTACGACGCCGGGGAACTACGCGACGCGGCCGACCGGTCGGACGACACCGGGGACGACGGGCGGCCCGAGTTCCACAAGCCGGCACCGCTGCCGACGGCGTTCGGCGCGACCACGGTGGGTGACGCGGTGGCCGCCTCGGCGCTGGCGGGCGGCCGTCCGCGGGACGAACGGGACGCGCGGGACGAGGACACCGCCGTACCGGGCGACGGCGCGCCCGGACGCACCGACCGACTGGACGACGAGCGGGCCGACCCGACCGCCGGCGACCGGCTGCACGACCGGGACCGCTGGGCGGCCGAGCACGCCGACGGGGGCCGGGACGCCGTACCGGCCGACGGCGTGTTCCGGGACGACGCACCGGGCGACGGCGTGCGCCGGGACGACGCGGCGGCCGACGGCGCGGTCGGGTACGGCAGCGCGGAGCCAGGTCTGGTCGACCCCGACGCCGAGCCGGTCCCCGGTGAGGTCGGACGGCACCGGGGCACGGTCGATCCGGACACCGCCACCGCGGCGGCGAGCGCGGCCGGCGCCGGCGCGGGTGCTGCCGGCGCGAGCGCGGGTGCGGCCAGTGCGGGCGCGGGCGCGGCCAGTGCGGGCTCCGGCGCTGCCGGCGGGACGCTGGCCGGCGCGGACCGGCCCACCCCCGGCGCGGTGCCGGCCGACGCGGCGACGCTGTTCGACCCGGCCGCCGCCCAGGGCTTCCGGGACCGCTGGCGCGACGTCCAGCTTCGTTTCGTGGACGACCCGAAGGCCGCGGTCGGCCAGGCGGAGTCGCTGGTGGAGGAGGCGATCGAGGCGCTCTCCACGGCGCTGCGGGAGCAGCGCGGTCGACTCGGCGCCTGGCAGGAGTCCGGCTCGTCCGACACCGAGCAGCTCCGGGTGGCCGTGCGCGGCTACCGCGACTTCCTGGACCGCGTCCTCGGCCGCTGACACCCGACACCTCACACGGCCGCCCGTGTGAGAAGGGGCCCCTTCTCGACGCCACGCGTTAAGAAGGGGCCCCTCCTTGCACCCCAGACCACGCAGCGGGCATGAAACTTCGCGAACGGGGTAACTGCGGGCGCAGCATCCGGCCTCACGAGGGGAGCCACCGGCATGGGCGGCGGCCTACGGTTGAACATGAACGCCCTGGACTACCTGATCCTGGCGCTCTACTTCGTCACGGTCCTGGGGGTCGGCTTCGCCGCCCGACGCGCCATCAAGACCAGCGTCGACTTCTTCCTGTCCGGGCGCTCGCTGCCCGCCTGGGTCACCGGCCTGGCGTTCGTCTCGGCGAACCTGGGCGCGCTGGAGATCATCGGCATGGCCGCCAACGGCGCCCAGTACGGCATCATGACGGTCCACTACTACTGGATCGGCGCCGTGCCGGCGATGGTCTTCCTCGGCATCGTGATGATGCCGTTCTACTACGGCTCCAAGGTCCGCAGCGTCCCGGAATACCTGCGGCTGCGCTTCAACCGCCCCACCCACCTGCTCAACGCGATCAGCTTCGCGGTCGCCCAGGTGCTGATCGCGGGCGTGAACCTCTACGCGCTGGCGCTGATCATGCAGGCGTTGCTGGGCTGGCCGCTCTGGGTCGCGATCGTGGTCGGCGCGGTGATCGTGCTGGCGTACATCACGGTCGGCGGACTCTCCGGCGCGATCTACAACGAGGTGCTCCAGTTCTTCGTGATCATCGCCGGTCTGGTGCCGATCACGGTGATCGGGCTGATCAAGGTCGGCGGCGTGAACGGGCTGATGGACGCGGTACGCGGCTCCGACCTCGGCGACGCCGGCCTGCACGCCTGGCAGGGCACCGGCAGCACCGACAACCCGCTCGGCGCACACTGGCTGGGCATCGTCTTCGGCCTCGGCTTCGTGCTCTCCTTCGGCTACTGGACCACCAACTTCGCCGAGGTGCAGCGCGCCCTGTCGGCACGGAACATGAGCGCCGCCCGGCGCACCCCGATCATCGCGGCGTACCCGAAGCTGCTCATCCCGCTGGTCACCGTGATCCCGGGTCTGATCGCCCTGATCACGGTGAAGGGACTGGGAGCCGACGAGGGCGACCTGGTCTACAACAACGCCATCCCGCTGCTCATGCGCGACCTGCTGCCCAACGGCGTGCTCGGCGTCGCGGTCACCGGCCTGGTGGCGTCGTTCATGGCCGGCATGGCGGCGAACGTCAGCGGCTTCAACACCGTCTTCACGTACGACATCTGGCAGGCGTACTTCCGGCGGGACCGGCCGGACGAGTACTACGTGCGGGTGGGGCGGATCGCCACCGTGGTCGCGGTGGTGGTCGGCATCGGCACCGCGTTCATCGCGGCCGGCTTCAGCAACATCATGAACTACATCCAGGCGCTCTTCTCGTTCTTCAACGCCCCGCTCTTCGGCACCTTCATCATCGGCATGTTCTGGCGCCGGATGAGCCCGCTGGCCGGCTTCTGGTCGCTGCTCTCCGGCACCGTGGTGGCGATCGGAACGTACCTGCTCTACCGGGGCGGCGTGATCAGCTTCAACTCCGACCTGGAGGAGAGCTTCTGGGGCGCGGGCCTGGCCTTCGTCACCGCCGCGGTGGTGGCCGTGATCGTCACGCCGCTGACCCGACCGAAGTCCGACAGCGAGCTGACCGGCCTGGTGTACGGCCTCAGCGACACCACGCTCGCCGACGACTCGCTGGCCGGCGACGCGGCCTGGTACCGCTCCCCGGTGCTGCTCGGCGTCGTCGCGGTGATCCTCGCCGCGCTCTTCTACATCCCGGTCTTCTGAGGAAGGGACCCACACCATGGCTGACCACGAGGACCGTCACTACCAGGGCGGCGAGGCCCACGACCCGCTGGTCGACGAGACCGAGGACGCGCGGGAGGAGCGCTCGGGCGCGGCCCGGCTGTTCGACATCCGCCGGGTCATCGGTGGGCTCTTCGTCGCGTACGGGCTGATCGTCGGGCTGATGGGGCTCTTCGACTCGTCGGCGGAGATCGACAAGGCGCAGGGCGTGCGGATCAACCTGTGGGCCGGCGCGGTGATGCTCGTGTTCGGGTTGCTGATGCTGCTCTGGCAGCGGCTGAGCCCGACCGAGGCGCCGGAGTCCGGCGAGGAGTCCTGACCCGGCCACGCCGGGCCGGTTCGGCATGGCCGGTCCCGCACGGGGTACGCCGGCAGGATCACGCATCCGGACAGGAGGCAGCAGCATGACCGATCGTGACCGCGGTGGCGAGCGGCCGCTGGAGGAGACCCCCGAGGTGGCCGCCGCGGTGGACGACGACAGCACGGTGTCGCAGCTGCGCACCGACGGCAGCGACCCGGACAACCCCACCTTCACGGAGCCGGACGGCGCGGTGGCCGACACCGGCTCGCCGGACATCCTCGGTGACCCCTACGCGGCCGGGACCGGCGCGACCGGCACCGGGACCGGCGCCGGCGGGGACAACATCCGCACCGGCGCCGAGCAGCCCTGGGAGCCGGAGGACCTGGTGCACGCCCGCGGCCAGGATCTGACCCCGGAGAACCTGGAACGGGCCCGCCGCGACCTGGCCGAGCAGGGCCGGGCGGCGATCGAGCGTACGNCCTGGTCGACGTGGGCGTCGACCAGGGGCCCGGGGATCCCGCGCAGGCGGTGCCTCACTCCCGCCGCCGCGGGTGGTTCGGCCGCGGCTCAGGAGAGCGGCGGGTACGCGTTCTGCATGAGCTGCTGGAACTGGGCCGCGAACCACGCGCCGGAGATCGGCGCGTCCGGCAGGGCGCCGGAGAGGTTGTTGCCGTTGCGGGCGTTACCGGTGTACGTCGGGTCGCACATCCGGTCGAAGCCCTTGCCCTCGTTGTTCGGGATGGCCTTGCTGGAGCCGTCCGACTCACCCGGAGGCTTCACCCAGACGTAGGCGTCGATACCCGGCTCCGGGTTGGCCTTCGGCCGCTCGCCGAGGCCCGCGCCGGACTGGTTGCACCAGTTGCCGGTGTGGTAGCGCCGGTCGATCCTGCCGCCGTTGACGTAGGCGTCCACGCTGGTCGACGGGCCCGGGCCGGTGGGCCGGGCGGAGCCGCCCCAGCCGTTGCGGGAGGTGTCGATCAGCATGCCGATGTTGCTGTCGAAGCCGACCGAGACCAGCTTCGTCCGGAACGCCTGGGCGAACGAGAGCTCGTCCACGTACTGGTTCCAGTCGATCCACTTGGACTGGCGCACGGTCTGGCCGTTCACCGAGTCGGTGACCTTGACGTACGGCTCCTTGAGCGCGGAGTAGTTCGCCGTGTTCACGATGAAGCCGTGCACGTTGCGCACCGTGCTGCCGGACGCGACGGCGGCGGCCTTGAGCTGGTCGGCGACCGGGCCGAAGTTGCTGTCCCAGCCGATCCAGCCGTGGTGCGCGGCGTCGATGTAGTTGTAGGAGTTGCTAAGCGCGCCGAGCTTCGCCAGCGCGTNCCGCCCGCGTTGCCCGAGGTGTTGGTCACCAGGTTGGGCAGCGAGTCGATCTCGATGATGTTGATGATGCGCAGGTTCTTGTACTTCGCGTCGCCCTGGATCGCGGCGATCGGGTCGATGTACTCCGACTTGTAGCGGGGCAGCTCGTCCGGGCCCAGCTCACCGTTGGAGGCGAGCGCCGAGCAGTCCCGGCCGGGCAGGTTGTAGATGACGAACTGGATGTAGCCGGCACCCTGGGCGAGTGCGGCGTCCAGGTGCTGACGGACGCCCATCGAGCCGTTGGAGCTGCTGTCCGGGGTGCCGTTGATCGCGGCGATCCGGTCGAGCCAGACGGCGGTCGGGTTGTTCGACACCCGGCTGCCGCCGGTCACCGACTCGGCCTTGGCCTTCCACTCCGGGTTGACGTACCCCTTCACCCCGGCGTACGGGTTGTCGACCTTCTGCCCCGGCGGGGTGCTGGTCGGCGGCGTGCTGGTGGGGGGCGTGCTCGTCGGCGGCGTGCTGGTGGGCGGGGTGCTCGTCGGCGGCGTGCTCGTCGGCGGGGTGCTGGTGGGCGGCGTGCCGCCGTTGCAGACCGTGCCGTTCAGCGTGAACTGGGTCGGCTTCGGGTTGCTGCCGCTCCAGGCGCCGTTGAAGCCGAGGGTGGTGCTGGCGCCGGTGCCCAGCGAGCCGTTGTAGGACTCGTTCTGCGCGGTGACGTTCTGCCCGCTCTGGGTCCACTTCGCCGACCAGCCCTGCTGCACGCGCTGGCTGCTGTTCGGGAAGGTGAAGCCGAGGTTCCACGAGGTGAGCGGGTCACCGAGGTTCTTGATGACCACGGAGGCGGTGAAGCCGCCAGCCCAGTCGTTGGTGGTGTAGTCCACGCTGCACTGGGTCGCGGCCTGCGCCGCGGTGACCGGGAGGGTCACCAGCCCACCGGCCACCAGGACGCCGGCGCCGCTGAGCGCGAGCGTCCGGCTCCGGCCGGACAGCCTTCTCCACAGATTCATGCCACTGATCTCCTTGGGCGAGACCGGATCCGCGTACGGCCCGGCGAATGGCGGTGGCGGTCGTCCTGCGGGAACGACCGGACGCGCCATGGGTCACTTCGGGGGGACGCCCGACCCGGACGGGCGTGAAGGGGTGGTGGTGCCAACCGGTCCGCAGGACCGGCCGAGGGAGCCCGACGTCGTTCCGGTGAGACCGGCTGCCCTCGACGTCCGTGCTCGCGGTGTGGCTCCCCGAACCGCGTGCAGCGATTCTTGCATGGGAGCGCTTCCATGGCAATGCCTCGATGCGCTCGTCGACCCTACCCGGCGCTGGCAGCACAGAAGGCGCAAAGAGGGCGCGGGGCGGCTCGGCACGCGTGAAAGCCACATCATCGGCAAACTCCTAAAAACGAATCTTTCCCCGAATAAGTCGCGAAAGGGTCTAACGTCGGCCGTAGCTCGACTGACGTCGGGCTCAGGACGAACAGGGATGGAGTGACGCTGGTATGGCTGACAAGATGCTCGGGAAGGTCGTCGCGGGTGCCGCTCTGGGCGGTGCGAGCCTTCTCGTGTTCACCCCGGGGATGGCCTATGCGGGCGGGCACGACGACGGCAAGGTCATCACCAAGCCGCACGTGGTCAAGGCGGGTGACACCGTCGAACTGCTGGAGATCTGCCCCGAGCCGCAGGAGCACGCCTACGTCTGGTCGAAGGTGACCGGCAAGGTCGACCTCCACCCGGCCCGCGACGGCGAGCACGGCGACTGGGCCGACGGCGGCGAACACGGCAACCGGAGCGACGGCGGCGACTGGGGCGAGGACGCGGACCAGGGCCCGGACGGCAAGGACGCGCACGGCCCGGACGAACACGGCAAGGGCCCCGAGGAGGGCAAGGACGAGGCCGGCAAGGGCCCCGAGGAGGGCAAGGACGAGCAGGGGAAGGGCGAGCAGGGCAAGCCCGGCACGCCACAGCCGCCGGCCGACGCGCCTCGGCCCGGCGGCAAGGGTGGCGGCCTGGTCGCCGACCCGGAGGACCAGGCACCGGACTGGGCGGGCCACGAGGAGCACGGCCAGGACGCCGAACCGGGCTGGGACGCCTCCGACTGGGCCGGCGACGAGTCTCGCGGTGACGGCAAGGACGGACACGGCAAGGAGGCCGAGCACGGCGGCCCCGGCAAGGAAGCCGAGCACGGCAAGGAAGCCAAGGACGCCGAACACGGCAAGGACGGCAAGGAAGCCGAACACGGCAAGGAAGACAAAGACGCCGAGCACGGCAAGGACGCCAAAGAGGCCGAACACGGCAAGGAGGGCGAGGAAGCCGCCGCCGGCAAGGACGCCGAGTACGGCGACGAGCACGGTAAGGACGGCAAGGACGAGCACGGCGGCGAGTGGCAGGGCGGTGACGGGTACGGTCGCGACGAGGCCGGCTGGGAGCACGGGGAGGACTTCGTCTACTACGGCGAGGCCCACGTCTCGGAGCACGTCCGTCCGGGCCGGTACGAGCTGAGCGGCTCCTGCGGCGAGGGCGAGCTGGTGGTCCTGCCGCGGGGCGGGGTCGACGGCGGTGACGGCGGCATGTCCACCACCGGCGTGGACCGTGGTCTCGCCACCGGTGGCGCGGGCATGATCGGTGCCGCCGCGCTGGGCGGTCTGGTGCTGCTGCGCCGGCGCCGGGCCGGTGACCTGGCCTGACCGGACGACGACCCGGGCCGGCGGCCGTCACGGGAGACCGTGGCGTGCCGCCGGCGCGGCCGTCGTCGTCCTGCTCGCCATGGTGGGCTCCGGCCTGATCGGCGCGTCGTTCCGCACCGTGCCGCCGCCCACTCCGCCGCAGCCGATCGCGCAGGGCGGCCCGGTGGCGACGACGGACTCCGCCGACCCGGCGGCGGCCGGCGACGCGGACGTCGAGGACACCGCGCCGTGGGACGTCCCCTCGACCGCGTCGGGTCCTTCGGAGCCCGCATGGCCCACCTGGCCCACACCGTCCGGCCCCGCCCAACCCACACCATCCAGCCCCACCCCGACATCACCCGGTCCTACCAGGGCCGCACCGGGCACCACACCCGCAGCTCCGGCACCCCCCGGAGCGCCGACCGGACCGGGAGCACCGGGAGCACCCGCGCTACCGCCGGGTGCCCCGGTCGCGCTGCCCCGGTCGGTGCCGACCACCATCTCGATCCCCCGGATCGGGGTACGTGCCGAGATCATGACGCTCGGCACCAACCCGGACGGCACGGTCCAGGTGCCGCCGCTGGACCAGGCGATGAAGGCGGGTTGGTACTCCCCCGGCGCGAGCCCCGGCGAGGTCGGCAACGCCGTCGTCGTGGGCCACGTCGACTCCGCCAAGCTCGGCCCGGCGGTCTTCTTCAGCCTCGGGGCGCTGGTGCGGGGCGACACCATCGCCGTCACCCGGCAGGACGGCTCGACCGTCACCTTCACCGTGGACGAGGTCCGGTCGTACCCGAAGACCGCGTTCCCGGCGGAGCAGGTCTACGGCCCGTCCGGCGTGCCCGGCCTGCGCGTGGTCACCTGCGGCGGGGTGTTCGACCGGACCGCCGGCAGCTATCTCAACAACATCGTCGTCTACGCACACATGACCGCATGACCGGCGCGGCGCGTCGGGGTGTTAAGCGGGGCCCCCTCCTATACCGCAGGCGTTAACAGGGGGCCCCGCCTTACACTCAAGCCGCGGCTGACGTCCGGACCAGGGTGCGGATCTGGCGCAGCAGCACCGACAGCGCGGACAGGTCGGCGCGGGACTCGTCGAACTCCCCCATCGCCCGGTGCGCCCGGTGGATCGAGGTGGCGTTCGCCTGCTCCCACTCCTGCACCCGGTCGGCCGGCGTGAGGCTGTCCGAGGTGGAGCCGAGCACCTCCGCGGTGAGCGCGGCCAGCGCGGCGTACAGGTCGTAGCGCAGCGCCATCCGGGCCAGGGTCTGCCAGCGGTCCTCCCGTGGCAGCAGGGAGATCTTCGACAGCAGGGCGTCCACCCGGAAGCGGTCGGAGAGCACGAAGTAGACCGAGGCCACCTCGTTCACGTCCCGCCCGCTGGACTGGGCCGTCTCGACGATGTCGAGCAGGCCGAAGCTGTACATCAGGCGGGTCGCCTGATCGGCCAGCTCCCGCGGCAGCCCCTTGCCGGCCAGCGCCTCGACGTGCGCCGCGATGGCCTCCCGCTCGGTGCCCCAGAACAGGTCCGTGAGTTCGGGCAGGAGCCGGGCCACGCCGTCGCGCAGCCGGGCGATCTCGGTCGGCACGTCGATCGGCGAGCGCCGGTTGGTGACCAGCCAGCGCACCGCCCGGTCGAGCAGCCGCCGGGTGTCCAGGTAGACGGCGGTCTGCAACTCCGGCGACACCTTGTTGTCCAGCGCCTCGACCGCGTCCCACAGGTCCCGCAGCCCGAAGACCTCGCGGACCACCACGTACGCCCGCAGCACGTCCGCCGCGGAGGCGGCCGTCTCCTCGACCACCCGGAACACGAACGAGATCCCGCCCCGGTTGATCGCCTCGTTGACCAGCACGGTGGTGACGATGTCCCGGCGCAGCCGGTGCCGGCCCATCCGGTCGGCGAAGCGCTGCCGCAGCGGCGTCGGGAAGTAGTTGACCAGGACCTCGGTCGTCCACTCCTCGTCCGCGAGCCCCTCGCTCACGATCTCGCGCTCCAGCGCGATCTTCACGTACGCGAGCAGCACCGCGAACTCCGGCGCGGTCAGCCCGTTCTCGGTGCGGACCGCCAGTTCCTCGTCCGGCGGCAGCGCCTCCAACGCCCGGTTCAGCGCGCCGGAGCGCTCCAGCTCGTGGATCATCCGCCGGTGCACCGGGAGCAGCGAGGCGGCCTGCGCCTGGGCGTTGTTGATCGCCCGGGCCTGGTCGTAGTTGTCCCGCAGCACCAGCTCGGCGACCTCGTCGGTCATCTCGGCCAGCAGCTCGTCGCGTTCCGGCCGGTCCAGCTCCCCGTCGGCGACCGCCGTGTTGAGCAGGATCTTGATGTTGACCTCGTGGTCGGAGCAGTCCACCCCGGCCGCGTTGTCGATGAAGTCGGTGTAGATGCGGCCGCCGCTGGTGGCGTACTCGATCCGGCCTTCCTGGGTGAAGCCCAGGTTGCCGCCCTCGCCGACCACCCGGCAGCGCAGCGCGCGGCCGTCCACCCGGATGGCGTCGGTGGACTTGTCCCCGACCTCGGCGTTGGTCTGCGTCGACGCCTTGACGTAGGTGCCGATGCCGCCGTTCCAGAACAGGTCGACCGGTGCGGTGACGATCGCCTTCATCAGCTCCTGCGGGCTGAGCTGCGTGACGTCGTCGCCGAGGTCGAGCGCCGCACGCACCTGCGGCGTGATCGGCACCGACTTCGCGGTACGCGGGTGGATGCCGCCGCCCTCCGAGATCAGCTCCCGGTCGTAGTCCTCCCACGACGACCGGGGCAGGTCGAACAGCCGCTTGCGCTCGCGGAACGAGCTGGCCGCGTCCGGGTCCGGGTCGAGGAAGATGTGCCGGTGGTCGAAGGCGGCCACCAGCCGGATGTGCTCGGACAGCAGCATCCCGTTGCCGAACACGTCGCCGGACATGTCGCCGACGCCGACCACGGTGAAGTCCTGGGTCTGGGTGTCGTGCCCCATCTCCCGGAAGTGCCGCTGCACCGACTCCCAGGCGCCCCGGGCGGTGATGCCCATCTTCTTGTGGTCGTAGCCGGCCGAGCCGCCGGAGGCGAACGCGTCGCCCAGCCAGAAGTCGTGCGCGGTGGAGATCTCGTTGGCGATGTCGGAGAACGTCGCGGTGCCCTTGTCCGCCGCCACCACCAGGTAGGGGTCGTCGCCGTCGTGCCGGACCACGTCCGCCGGCGGCACGATCTCGCCGNCACCGCCTCGTCCCGGTCGCCCGGCTTCTGCTTGAGCACGAAGCCGCCCTTGGCGCCGACCGGCACGATCACGGCGTTCTTCACCATCTGCGCCTTGACCAGGCCGAGCACCTCGGTGCGGAAGTCCTCGCGCCGGTCGGACCAGCGCAGCCCGCCCCGGGCCACCGGCCCGAACCGCAGGTGCACACCCTCGAACCGGGGCGAGTAGACGAAGATCTCGAACTTGGGGCGGGGCGCCGGCAGGTCCGGGATGGCCTGCGGGTCCAGCTTGAACGCGACGTACGGCTTGGGCCGCCCGGCCGGCGGCTTCTGGTAGAAACTGGTGCGCAGCGTCGCCTGCATCAGCGTCAGGTAGGCACGCAGGATGCGGTCCTGGTCGAGGCTGGCCACCTCGTCCAGCGCCTCGCCGATCGCGGTGACCAGCTCGTCGCTGCGCCGCCGGCGTTCGTCCATCGTGGTCGCGCCCGGCGCGAACCGGGTTTCGAAAAGCCGCACCAGCAGCTCGGCGATGCGCGGGTAGGCGATGAAGGTCTGCTCCATGTACTCCTGGGAGAACACGGTGCCGGCCTGCCGCAGGTACTTCGCGTACGCCCGCAGCACGACCACCTGCCGCCAGGTGAGCCCGGCCCGGAGCACCAGCTCGTTGAAGCCGTCCACCTCGGCCTCGCCCCGCCAGGCGGCGGCGAACGCGTTCTCGACGTGCGGGCGCACCTCGGCCAGGTCCTGGTGCCGCTCGGGCAGCTCCAGCCCGAAGTCGTAGAGCCAGATCCGGCCGTCGACGCGCTCCACCTCGTACGGGTGCTCGTCGACCACCTTCACGCCGAGCGAGTGCAGCACCGGCAGCACGGCGGAGAGCATCATCGGCTCGCCGTACCGGTAGACCTTGAACCGCACGTCCATCGCCTCGTCGGCGTCGGCCGCCCGCCCGTAGGCGCGGGGCGCCAGTTGCTTGCGGAACAGGTGCATCTCGAGCTGGCCTGGCTCCTCCAGCAGCTCCAGCTTGGCCAGGTCCTTCATCGCCTCGTACGGCGTGTGGCCGTCCTTGTAGCCCTCCGGGAACGCGTCGGCGTAGCGGCTGAACAGGTGCTTGGCCTGCTCGTCGCCGAGCTTGCGCTCCAGCACCAGCCGGTAGTCGTCGTCCCAGAGCCGGGTGGCGTCGGCCAACTCCTCGGCCAGCAGGTCGGCGTCGATGTCGCCGGGCGGGTTGTTCGGGTCGGTACGAACGATGAAGTGCACCCGGGCCAGCATCGACTCGGTCACCCGGGTGGTGTAGTCGACACCGACGCCGTTCAGCTCGCGCAGCAGGATGTCCTGCATGCGCAGCCGGTTCTGCGTGGTGAACCGGTCCCGCGGCAGGTAGATCAGGCAGGAGATGAACCGCCCGTACGCGTCGCGGCGCAGGAACACCCGCAACTGCCGGCGACCGGCCATCCGCAGCACGCCGATCACCGCGTGGTAGAGGTCGTCGGTCTTGATCTGGAACAGCTCGTCGCGCGGATAGGTCTCCAGGATCTGGAGCAGGTCCTTGCCGGAGTGGCTGCGCAGGCTCAGGCCCGAGCGGTCCAGCACCTCGGCGACCTTCCGCCGGACCACCGGCAGCTCCTGCACACTGGTCCGGTACGCGGCGGTGGAGAACAGGCCCAGGAAGCGCCGCTCCCCGACCACCTCGCCGGCCTCGTTGAAGATCTTGAAGCCGATGTAGTCGAGGTAGGCCGACCGGTGCACGGTGGCGCGCGAGTTGGCCTTGGTGATGATGAGCAGGCGCTTCTCCAGCACCTTCTCGTGCGCCTCGGGCGTCATCGAGGCCAGCGACCGGGCCTCCGGCGAGTCGGAGCGCAGGATGCCCAGCCCGGTGCCGAGGACGGCTTCCAGCGCCTGCCCGCCGCGCGCCCCGTCCGTGTCGACCAGTCGGTACTCCCGGTAGCCGAGGAACGTGAAGTGGTCGTGCGCGAGCCAGCGCAGCAGCTCGACGGAGTCGGTGATGTCCTTCTCCGGCACCGGCGGGCGGCGCTCCGACGTCCGCGCGGCGGCCAGTTCGTCGGCGAGTGCCATCGCCCGCTGGCGCATCTTGGGCCAGTCCTCGACGGCCTCCCGCACGTCGGTGAGCACCCGCTGCAACTCGCGGCGCAGCGCCTCCCGCTCGCCCGGGTCACGGACCGGGTCGATCTCGATCCGCATCCAGCTCTCGACCAGGTCGCCGGCGATCGCGTCGTCCGGCTCCACGTCGGCGGAGACCTCGGCGAGCCGTCCCAACGGCTCGCGTCGGACCACGACCAGCGGGTGCACCAGCAGGTGCACGTCGAGGTGGCGGGAGTTCAGCAGCGCGGTCACGGAGTCGACCAGGAACGGCATGTCGTCGGTGACGATCTCGACGACGGTGTGGTGCTGCTCGGCGTCCGGCTCNCCCGGGCCGCCTCCAGCATCTCCTCGGCGGTGAAGCCGATCAACTCCTCGTCCGGCGCGAACCGCCAGAAGCGGCCCACCAGGGTCGCGGCGTCGTGGTCCTCGCCGGCCAGCGCGACCGCCTGGGCGACCAGCCGTTCCGCGTTGGGTACGGGTTCGTCCAGCTCCGCGTCCTCTGACTCGTCGACCAGCGCCTGTGTGGGCAGGCCCAGGTCGTAGAGGGTGTCGATGCTGGAACCGGTCATCCCGGTCACCCCTGTGTCGAGACGGCCGAAACCGTCCCCATCGGTCGCCGAATCGAAGCTGTCGTCGTCCTGGCTGGTGTCAGCCTGGAGATCGGGTCCCGGTTTGATCGCCGGACGCCGGTCCATCGGTGCCACTCCCCTCGACCCACCGCGTTGTGGGTCACTCTGCCGCCCAGCCTAGGCCCTGCCGCTGTGTCCCTCGGTCGGCGGACCACTGGCCGGACGTCCGGATCGGGACTTCGCCCTTTCACCTGCTGCGGGTCCGTGGTCGGCCGGTCGCGGAGTACCCCGACTGGCGATGTTCATCACCCTGCCACATGCCACTTGTCACTCCGCCGCAGGCGGTGGCGGGGCGGTGGGGAGCCGCGCGCCGTACTAGCGTGCAGGGCAGTTACGCACCGGAGGGACCGCTTCATGCCCGTCTCGTACCCCGTCCGCCCCCGCTTCCACACCCGTCACCGCCTCTGCGCGACGGCGACCGCCGTGCTGCTGACGGCCGGCGCGGTGACCGGGTGCTCCGGCGAGGACGGTCCGGAGCGCGCCGTCGACGCCTTCCTGAGCGGTTGGCGCTCCGGCGACCTTCAGGCGGTCGGCTTCATCGAGCCGACCGGCGGGCGGGTGCCGGCCGCCGAGGTGACGAAGCAGCTCCGGGCGCTCTCCGGCGAGCTGGCCGCCACCCCGCCGGAGCTGGCGCGCACCGGCGAGATCACCACCGCCGGTGACATCGCCACCGCCCGGGTCCGGCTGACCTGGACGCTTCCGGGCGGCGCCCACTGGGCCTACGACAATCCGGTACGCCTCAAACACGGCGGCGACGACCAGTGGCAGGTGATCTGGGAGCCACGCGTGGTGCACGAGAAGCTGGAGAGCAACGACCGCCTGGCGTTGCGCCGCGAGCCGTCGACCCGGGCCGGCGTGCTCGACGCCGCCGGCAAGCCGATCGTGGTGCCCCGCCCGGTGGTGCGGGTGCAGGTCGCGCCGGCCGAGGTCACCGACGTGCCCGGGCTGGTGCGGAAGCTCGACGCCGCGTTCAAGGCGGTCCGGCCCCCGCTCGACCCCCCGGTCGACCTCGGTGACCTGCCCAAACGCCTCAAGGAGGCGGACCGGGACGCGCTGGTCGAGGTGGTCACCCTGCGCAACGAGGCGTACCGGCAGATCAAGCCCCGCATCTACGAGCTGCCCGGCACCCGGTTCCCCGCCGACCAGCTCATGCTGGCACCGACCCGGGAGTTCGCCCGGGCGCTGCTCGGCTCCGTGGACCCGGCCCAGGCCGACGACCTCCAGGCCCACCCCGACCGGTACGCCCGCGGCGACCTGGTCGGCCACGGCGGCCTCCAGGGCCGGTACGACGAACGGCTACGCGGTGTCCCCGGCATCACCGTGATCACCGAGCGGCCCACCGCGGAGGGCGCCACCGAGCCCACCGGCAACGAGCTGTTCCGCAGCGCCCCGCAGGCCGGGCAGCCGGTGAAGACCACCCTGGACGTGGCGACCCAGAACGCCGCCGATGCCGCGTTGCGCGGCCAGACCCGCCGGTCCGCCCTGGTCGCCGTGCGGGTCGGCGACGGTGCCGTGCTGGCCGCCGCGAACGGCCCCGGCGCGGCCGGCGAGAACCTCGCCTTCACCGCCCAGGTGCCGCCCGGCTCGACGTTCAAGATGGTCAGCGCGCTGGGCCTGCTCGACCGGGGCGCGGTGACGCCGCAGACCACGGTGGCCTGCCCGAAGACGTCCGACGTCGACGGCCGGATCTTCACGAACTCGGACGGCTTCGAGCTGGGCTCGGTGCCGTTCGCCACCGACTTCGCCAAGTCCTGCAACACCGCCTTCACCGCGCTGGCACCGCAACTCGGCGCGGACGGGCTCGCCCAGGCCGGCCGTACCCTCGGTCTGGAGGCCGCGTGGGATCTCGGCGCGGACGTGTTCACCGGCAAGGTCTCCGCGAACGGCGGGCGCACCGAGCAGGCCGCCGCCGCGATCGGCCAGGGCACCACCCTGGTCAGCCCGCTGGCGATGGCCGGCGCGACCGCCGCGGTGGCCCGGGGCCGCTTCGAGCAGCCGAAGCTGCTGCTCGACCCCGCGCCGGGCCGGCCCGCCCCGGCCGGGCCGGCGCTCAAGCCGGAGTCCGTGGCGGCGCTGAAGACCATGATGCGCCAGGTGGTGACCGACGGCACCGGTGCCGCGTTGGCGGACGTGCCCGGCGACCCGGTGCACGGCAAGACCGGCACGGCGGAGTACGACAACGACCCGAAGCACACCCACGCCTGGTTCGTCGGTTGGCAGGGCGACGTGGCCTTCGCCGTCTTCGTCGAGCAGGGCGGCGCCAGCACGGCCAGCGCGGTGCCGATTGCCGAGCGCTTCCTGCGCGGCCTCACCCGCTGACCGGCGGCGCCTCCTCGGCCGGTCGGGTCTCCGCCGCCGGCACCGCCACGCGGCGCAGCAGGCCGGGCCCGGCGGTCAGGCCGTCCGGGACGGGTCCGGCAGCCACATCGGCGGCTGCCCCAGGGGCGGGCCGTCGGCCTCCNNNNGCGGGCCGATCGGAGCCACAGCGGCCGGCGGGCCGATCGGAGCCGCAGCGGCCGGCGGGCCGAAGGAATCCGCTGCCGGCGGTGGGCCGGCCGGGTCCGCCGCGGGCACGGGCCGGGTCGCCGTCCCGCGCTCCGCCGGGCGGCCGTTGCCGCCACGGGGGGCCGGCGCGGCCGGACCGGCCGGCAGCAGCCGGGGCGGGAGCGCCCCCGGGGCGACGACCGGGGCGAGCCCGGCCACCACCGTGTTCACGATCTCCGCCGCGTACGTCCCGTCCTGGTCGTAGTCGGGGTCGAAGACGGTCAGCTCGACGCCGAGGCAGTGCGGGGTGTCCACCAGCCCGGCGAGCAGGATCTCCAACTCGGCGAAGGCGATCCCACCCGGGTCGGGCGCGTCCACGGCCGGCATCACCGCCGGGTCGAGCACGTCGACGTCGATGTGCACCCAGTAGCCGGCGCAGTCGACGAGCTGTTCGTGCGCCCACTGGGCGGTCCGGGCCGCGCCCTCGGCGCGCAACGCCGGCACCGGTCGGGTGGTGATGCCGGCGGCCTGGAGGTCGAGGCGGTACTCGTCCTGCGCGCGGATGCCGAGCACCACCACGTCGATGTCGCGGAAGTAGGGCCGCCGCCCCTCGATGGCGGCCAGGTCCGGCTGCCCGCGCCCGGTGACCAGCGCCAGGTCCTCCCCGGCCGCCGCGCCGACGTAGGACGCGTTGCCGGGGTGCCGGAAGTCGGAGTGGCCGTCCACGAAGACCAGGCCGATCCGCCCGCCGACCGCCTCGCCGAGCCGGTGCATGGCCAGTGCCGAGCCGAGCAGCACCGAGCAGTCCCCGCCGAGCACCAGCGGGAACTCGCCCCGGTCGATGATCGCGCCGATCCGGTCGGCCAACGCCAGCGAGTACGCGGAGATCTCCGGCGCGTGGCAGACGCCGTCGCCGGGTCGCCAGTCGCCGGGGTCGTACCGGGGCGGGGTGAGGCAGCCGGCGTCGCGGGCCCGCAGGCGGGCGAGCAGGCCGTGGTCGCGCAGCGCGCCGGGCGCCTTGGCGCAGCCGGGGACGGAGCTGGCGGTGGGCGGCCGGAGCCCGAGGTTCGTCGGGGCGTCGAGGACGGCGATCCGGCGCATCATGGGCTCCCGTCCTCGGAGGTCGGGCGGGCCGGCGGTGCGCCGGCCCGCGCGGGCGGTGCGATGAACTCAGAACAATGCGCTGGCCAGGGCTCGGCGGGCAGAGGCCACGGCGGGGTCGTCCGGGCCGGCGATGGTGAACAGGCTGATCAGGTGCTGGCGCACCTGGTCACGTTCGTCGCCGGCGGTCCGCCGGACCACCCCGACCAGACGCTGGTAGGCCTGCTCGGCCAGGCCGCTGAGCACCTCGATGTCGGCGGCCAGGAGCTGGGCGGCCACGTCGTCGGGGGCGGCGGCCGCGGCGTCGAGCGCGCCCTGCGGGTCCGCGCCGGCCACCCGGCGGGCGAGCCCGACCTGGGCCAGCCCCGCTTCCGCCGCGGCGTCCGCCGGTGACTCGGCCAGGATCTTCCGGTACGCCGCCTCGGCGGCGTCGAGGTCGCCGCTCATCAGCGCGTCGTCGGCCGCGTCGAGCCGGGGGTCCTCCGGCTCGGCCACGGTGACCCCGGCGGCCTTGAGCACGGCCTGGAGCCACTGCCGGAGCTGCGGCTCGGTCACCACGCCCGGGAACGCGTCGACCGGGCGACCGCCGACGATGGCGTAGGTGGTCGGCAGCGACTGGAGTTGGAACATCTGCGCGAGCCGGGGCTGCTGCTGCACGTCGACCCGGGCCAGGAGCCACGCCCCGCCCCCCTCGGCGGCGAGCCGCTCCAGCACCGGGGCGAACTGGTCGCTCTCCGGGTAGCCGGCGGCGCCGAAGAAGACCACGACCGGTGTGGCGAGCGAGCGTTCGAGCACCTCGGACTGGATGTTCGCCTCGGTCACGTCGATCACGGCGGCCGAGCCGGCGGCTGCCGTGATCGGACCGCCCTCGGACGGTGTGGCGGGCGGAGTGTCGGCCGGTGCGGGGGTGCGCAGCGCGCTGAGGTCGACCGCGCCGCGGGTGAAGATCGACGAGGTGATCCGTGGGTCGCTCATGGTTGTCTAGTCTCGCACGGGTCGCACCGAACTCAGCTCACCCGCAACGGCGACGTTGCGACTCTCACCCCTGCTCAGAAGCGGGCGGGCTCGCGGTAGACGCCCCACTCGGCGCGCAACGCGTCGCAGATCTCGCCAAGCGTGGCCTCGGCGCGCACCGCGTCCAGCATCGCCGGGATCATGTTCCCGTCGGTCCGGGCGACCTCCACCATCGCGCGTACGGCGGCGGTGACCGCAGCCTCGTCGCGGGCCGCCTTGCGTTCCGCGAGCACCCGTCGCTGCTCCAACTCCACCTCGTGCGAGATGCGCAGGATCTCCAGGTCCTTGGCGACCGTGCCGGTGTGGCAGTTGACGCCGACGATCCGCTTCTCGCCCTTCTCCAGCGCCTGCTGGTAGACGAACGCCGACTCGGCGATGTGCCCGGTGAACCAGCCGTCCTCGATGCCACGCAGGATGCCCGAGGTCATCGGGCCGATCCGGTGCGGGCCGTCGCCGCCGAGCTGCCGGATCCGGGCGAAGATCTCCTCCGCCTCGGCCTCGATCCGGTCGGTGAGCGCCTCGACGTACCAGGCCCCGCCGAGCGGGTCGGCCACGTTCGTCACCCCGGTCTCCTCCATCAGCACCTGCTGGGTACGCAGGGCGATCTCGGCGGAGGAGTCGGTGGGCAGCGCCAGCGTCTCGTCCAGCGCGTTGGTGTGCAGCGAGTTGGTGCCGCCGAGCACCGCCGCGAGCGCCTCGACCGCGGTCCGGACCACGTTGTTGACCGGCTGCTGGGCGGTCAGCGACACCCCGGCGGTCTGGGTGTGGAACCGCAGCCACTGCGCCTTCTCGCTGGTCGCGCCGTACACGTCGCGCAGCCAGCGGGCCCAGATCCGGCGGGCGGCCCGGAACTTGGCGATCTCCTCGAAGAAGTCCACGTGGGAGTCGAAGAAGAAGCTCAGCCCGGGGGCGAAGACGTTGACGTCCAGCCCGCGCGACAGGCCCAGCTCGACGTACCCGAACCCGTCGGCCAGCGTGTACGCCAGCTCCTGCGCGGCGGTCGATCCGGCCTCGCGGATGTGGTAGCCGGAGACCGACAGCGGCTTGTAGCGCGGGATCTCGGCGGCGCAGTATTCCATCAGGTCGCCGATCAGGCGCAGGTGCGGCTCGGGGTCGAACAGCCACTCCTTCTGCGCGATGTACTCCTTGAAGATGTCCGTCTGGAGCGTCCCGTCGAGCGTGGACAGGTCGGCGCCCTGCCGTTCGGCGGCCACCAGGTACATGCAGAAGACCGGCACGGCCGGCCCGGAGATGGTCATCGAGGTGGTGACGCCGGCCAGGTCGATGCCGTCGAACAGCACCTCCATGTCGGCGGCCGAGTCGATGGCGACGCCGCAGTGCCCGACCTCACCGAGCGACTGCGGGTCGTCCGAGTCGCGCCCCATCAGCGTCGGCATGTCGAAGGCCACGGAGAGCCCGCCACCACCGGCGCCGAGGATCATCTTGTACCGCTCGTTCGTCTGCCGCGCGTTCCCGAACCCGGCGAACTGACGGATGGTCCAGGCCCGTCCGCGATAGCCGGTCGGGTGCAACCCCCGGGTGTACGGGAACTCGCCCGGCCAGCCGATCCGCTCGAAGCCCGGGTACGCCGTCCCCTCCGGCGGGCCGTACACCGGGTCGACCGGCAGGCCGGAGAGCGTGGTGAAGTCCGCGTCGCGCTTGCGGGCGGCGTCGTAGCGAGCCTGCCAGCGCGCCCGGCCGGCGGCGATCTCGTCAGCGTCCATGCGCGGCGCTCCTCCTCGATCCTGGTCCCAGGAAACCGAGTGTAGAACGCCGCCCTGAACGATCGCTAAGGAAGCGCGTACCGGCCGGTAACCCGGGAGCAGGGCCCGTCGTGGTCGGCCCGGAGCAGGCAGCGTCGGCCGCCGTCCATCCGCAGATCACAGAAGACCCGATGGCGTACGCCCTGCTCGCCCTCGGCCGACACGGTGGTCTCGCCGGGGTCGGCCGAGCCGAGCACGCCCGACCAGCGGGCCACCACCCGGGCCAGGCGGACAGCCCCGGCCAGGTCACCGCCGACGACGGGCAGGCGGATGACGAAGCGTTCGCGCACCGCGCTCACCTCTCGGGGTCGAGTGGAGTGGAAGGGTGGGTCCACCCGCCCGCCGCGCACGGGCGGACCCACCCGCCCTGCCACCGCGGCACCCTTTCCGCAGCACGGCACCAGGGCAACTCAGCAAGCAGGGCACTCGAACCGGTCAAGGGTTCCGGTAACCGCCCGAGCACGCCCCGCTACCGCGACCATAGCAAGAGGGCAACGTAGCAACAATGGTCCATTGCAATANCCCGCTCGCACACGCCGATCTATGTGCAGCTCGCCGATCTGATTCGGGAGCAGATCGAGTCGGGCGCGCTCCCGGCCGGAGCGAGCATCGGCAGCGAGACGCGGCTGAGCCAGGAACATCAGATCGGTCGTGATGCCGTTCGCATGGCGATCGCGCTGCTGCGCTCGGAGGGCCTGGTCACCACCAGCCGGCCCTTCGGCACCCGGGTTCGGGAAGCGCCTCAGCGGCGGCGGGTCGAACTCGCGGCCGGCAGCTCGGTCGTCGCCCGGATGCCGACCGGCAACGAACGCCGGACGATGCAGCTCGACGAGGGCGTGCCGATCCTCGAAGTCCACGGCCCAACGGGCGACGTGGAGCTGCTACCCGGCGACGAGGTCGAGCTGATCCGCCCCCGGGACGCCTGACCAGCCGACCAGCATCGACGTCGTCCCCAGTCGCACGTCGGCACCGCTCGACGGCAGGGCGCCGAAGCGCTTCGCACCCGCCCCCACTCCCCCGAAACGCTTGCCGACGACCGGCCCCTGCACTACGCCGAAACGGTGGTATCCCCATCCCCGCGACACCACCACTTCGGCGAACCGGTGTCGATCATCGCCAGCCTGAGCCGCCGAGGCCAGAGTCGGCCCGCCGGATTCGGGACCAATGAGTCGATGGACGCCGGGAAGCGACCGAGCCCCAACACAGTGCGCCCGCCGCCCAGCCTCCGGTAGGCATGGATGCCCTTCCGCGTCCCCCGCGATGCACCACCCACCCATGGCGTTCCACCCAAGCTCAAGAAGGGCCACGACTGGAACGCCATGGGTGCCTGNCATACCGTTCCACCCACGCCCAAGCAGAGCCACGACTGGAACGCCATGGGTGTCTGCGGCGCCCGGGGCGGGGGCGTTGGGCATCGGTGAGCGGCCGAGGAAGGCCGGTGCACGCCGCCGGCCCGCGCCGGGGAAGGTGGACAGGGTCCGGCCGATCCACATGCGCCATCAAGTTTGCAGGCGCCAGGGACCCACCACTATCAGCGCACAGGTGCGCCGGGGTCGCCGATGGCCACGTCGTCCACCCGGATGTTGATCTCGTCGACGCGCAGGCCGTACGCCTCGACGGCGGACGTGACCGCGGCCCGCACCCCGTCGGTGACCTGGGGAACCGGATGACCGCCGTCGATCACGATGACCAGGTTGACCACCGCCGCGCCGTTGGTGACGTGGGCGGAACAGCCGCGCCGGGCGTCGCCGACCTGGTCCAGCCCGACCCGGTCGAGCACGGCGTTGAAGAAGCGGGCCACGTCACCGCCCAGCTCGGCCACGCCGGGGACGGATTTCGCGGCGGCCACCGCGATCTTCTCCACCACCTCGTCCGCGACCTCCGTGCTCCCGCCCGCCGTCGCCGCCGGGGTGATCGACAGCTCCTGCGTCGCCTCGTGCTCCACGCCGCGCTCCCCAATTCCCCGCACCAGAACCAACCCCGCGAGCCTACAAGCCCATGCCCCGACCGTCGATCATGGACTTGCGGCCCCCCGATTGTCCCCTTTGCCCCCTATGCGAGGGCGACAACTGCAAGATCGACGAGGTTGGGGGTGGGGTCATGTGCCGAGCTGCGCCAGGAGGTCGTCGGCTGCGGCGTACGGATCGAGGGCGCCCTTGGCCACCTCGGCGGCGAGCGTCGCGAGCTGCGTACCGTCGCGCAGTGAGCCGATGCGGGCGCGGAGCGCGCCCAGCGCGATGGCCTCGATCTCGGCGGCGGCCCGCGCCTCCCGACGGCGGCGCAGCTCGTCGTGGCGCTCCAGCCAGTCGCGGTGCTTGTCGATGGCGGCGGCGATGTCGTCGATGCCCTCGCCGCGGGCCGCGATCGAGCGCACCACCTGCGGGCGCCACTCCCCCGGCCCGCGCTCGCCCAGCGCGATCATGCCCTGGATGTCGCGGACGGTGGCGTCGGCGCCGTCCCGGTCGGCCTTGTTGACCACGAAGACGTCGGCGATCTCCAGGATGCCGGCCTTGACCGCCTGGATCGCGTCACCCATGCCCGGGGCGAGCAGCACCAGCGTGGTGTCGGCGAGCGAGGCCACCTCCACCTCGGCCTGCCCGACGCCGACGGTCTCCACCAGCACCACGTCGCAGCCGGCGCCCTCCAGCACGCGTACCGCCTGGGGCGTCGCGGCGGAGAGCCCGCCGAGGTGGCCGCGGCTGGACATGGAGCGGATGTAGACGCCGGGGTCGGTGGCGTGGTCCTGCATCCGGACCCGGTCGCCGAGGATCGCCCCGCCGGTGAACGGGCTGGACGGGTCGATGGCCAGCACGCCGACCCGGTGACCACGCGCCCGCAACGCGCGTACCAGCTCGTTGGTGGTGGTCGACTTGCCCACGCCCGGCGAACCGGTCAGGCCGACCACCTGGGCGTGCCCGGCGTAGGGCGCGAGCGCGGCCGCGACCTTCGGCAGCACCTCGTCGCCGGACTCGACCAGGGTGATCAGCCGGGCCACCGCGCGGGGGTCGCCCGCGCGGGCCCGTTCGACCAGCAGGGGTACGTCCCGGCTACGGCGCACCGGGCCGGTGGCGTGGGTGTTCACGTCGCTCACGCGAGGGACTCGTCGCCCGTCGGCACGTGGATGATCAGTGCGTCGCCCTGCCCGCCGCCGCCGCAGAGGGCCGCCGCTCCGGTGCCGCCGCCGCGTCGCTTCAGCTCCATCGCCAGCGTGAGCACCAGCCGGGCGCCGGACATGCCGATCGGGTGCCCGAGGGCGATCGCGCCGCCGTTGACGTTCACCTTGTCGGCGCTGATCCCGAGGTCACGGGTGGACTGGATGCCGACCGCCGCGAACGCCTCGTTGATCTCGATGAGGTCGAGGTCGTCGATGCTCAGGCCGCCCTTCTTCAGGGCGTGGTTGATGGCGTTGGACGGCTGCGAGTGCAGGGAGTTGTCCGGCCCGGCCACGTTGCCGTGCGCGCCGACCTCGGCCAGCCAGGTGAGCCCCAGCTCCTTCGCCTTGGCCTTGCTCATCACGACCACGGCGGCGGCGCCGTCGGAGATCGGCGAGGAGCTGCCGGCGGTGATGGTCCCGTCCTTCGTGAAGGCCGGACGCAGCCGACCCAGCGACTCGGCGGTGGTGTCCGGCCGGATGCCCTCGTCCTCGCTGATCACCAGCGGGTCGCCCTTGCGCTGCGGGATGATCACCGGGGTGATCTCGTCGGCGAAGTGCCCGTTCTTCTGGGCGGCGGCGGCGCGCTGGTGGCTGGCGGCGGAGAAGGCGTCCTGCTCCTCGCGGGTGATGCCGTGCTTCGCGCCGTGCCGCTCGGTGGACTCGCCCATCGAGCAGCAGTCCCAGGCGTCGGTGAGGCCGTCGAGGGCCATGTGGTCCTTGACCGTCACGTCGCCGTACTTGTAGCCGGCGCGCTGCCCGAGCAGCAGGTGCGGGGCGTTGGTCATCGACTCCATGCCGCCGGCCACCACGACGTCGAACTCGCCGGCCCGGATGAGCTGGTCGGCCAGCGCGATCGCGTCCAGGCCGGAGAGGCAGACCTTGTTGATGGTCAGCGCCGGGGTGGACATCGGGATGCCCGCCTCGACGGCCGCCTGGCGGGCCGGGATCTGCCCGGCGCCGGCCTGGAGCACCTGCCCCATGATGACGTATTGCACCTGGTCGGGGGCGACGCCGGCACGCTCCAGCGCGGCCTTGATCGCGATGCCGCCGAGCCTGGTCGCGGGGAGGTCCTTGAGGTTGCCCAGCAGGCGGCCCATCGGGGTCCGCGCGCCGCTGACGATCACCGAAGCCATTACCTGCCTCCGAGGGGAGCCGACCTGTACGCCTTAACGACTGTTCGGTCAGACTAACGCCATGGCTGAGAACTCCTCCGTCGAGCCCGCTGCCGAATTTGTCACAGACATCGGCCTGCGCCGCATCGACCACGTCGGGATCGCCGTGGCGGACCTGGACGCCGCGATCGACTTCTACCAGCGCACCTTCGGGATGCGGTGCGTGCACACCGAGACGAACGACGAGCAGGGCGTACGCGAGGCGATGCTGGCGGTCGGGCCGGACGCCGAGGGCGGCATGGTGCAGTTGCTCGCCCCGCTCTCGCCGGAGTCGACCATCGGTAAGTTCCTGGACAAGCGCGGGCCGGGCATCCAGCAGATGGCGTACACCGTGGCGGACATCGACGTGGCGTGCGCGGCGCTGCGTGAGCGCGGCGTACGGCTGCTGTACGACGCCCCTCGGCGCGGGACGTCGAACTCGCGGGTCAACTTCGTGCACCCGAAGGACGCCGGCGGTGTCCTGATCGAACTGGTCCAGCCCGCCTGAGCCGGCGCAAGGAGGGGCCCCTTGTCAACAGACGTCTGTTGACGAGGGGCCCCTCCTTGCATGTGGGCGCGTGGCCGTGCGCGGTGGCGCGTTCCCACGAACAGCTCCACGCATCGGCCGATGCAGTTTTTCACAGCGGACTTCCCACCCTAACTACCGTTCAGTAACGTCCGGCCCATCGGAGCGCGGCGGCGCCGGATGTGTCGATCGCCGACATGGTGGTCCCGTCGCACCGACGCCGACGATGGCAGCACCCCTGCCCCCGGTGTGGGTGCGGACGAACGGGAGGTCACCGTGCAGGACATCCTCGAAGCGATCATGGCGGCGGAGGGCTCGACGCAGCCCGAACGGGAGCTTGCCGGCCTCGCCGCCCTGCCGGTGCCGCGGAGCTACCGGGGCGTGGTGGTCCGCGCCGAGGACACC
Organism: Micromonospora sp. NBS 11-29; assembly: GCF_002140155.1. Taxonomy (GTDB): domain Bacteria; phylum Actinomycetota; class Actinomycetes; order Mycobacteriales; family Micromonosporaceae; genus Micromonospora. The sequence goes on along the minus strand of NZ_NAPR01000036.1, from coordinate 27,865 downwards.
CGGATGTTCGAGGGCATGGCCACCCGGGACAAGGACCCACGCAAGGCCCTGCACCTCCAGGAGGTGCCCACCCCCGAGCTGGGCCCGGGCGAGGCGCTGGTCGCGGTGATGGCCAGTGCGATCAACTACAACACGGTGTGGACCAGCATCTTCGAGCCGATGTCCACGTTCCGGTTCCTCAAGCGCTACGGGCAGCTCTCCGACCTGACCCGCCGGCACGACCTGCCGTACCACGTGGTCGGCTCGGACGCGGCCGGCGTGGTGCTGCGGACCGGTCCCGGGGTGACCCGGTGGAAGGCGGGCGACGAGGTGGTCGCGCACTGCCTGTCGGTCGAGTTGGAGGACGCCGCCGGCCACGACGACACCATGCTCGACCCGCAGCAGCGGATCTGGGGGTTCGAGACCAACTTCGGCGGCCTGGCCGAGCTGACCGTGGTCAAGGCCAACCAGCTCATGCCGAAGCCTCGGCACCTGAGCTGGGAGGAGGCGGCCAGCCCCGGGCTGGTCAACTCCACCGCCTACCGGCAGCTCGTCTCGCACCACGGTGCCAACATGAAGCAGGGCGACGTGGTGCTGATCTGGGGCGCCTCCGGTGGCCTGGGCGGCTACGCCACCCAGATGGCGCTGGGCGGCGGCGCGATCCCGGTCTGCGTGGTCTCCTCGCCGGAGAAGGCCGAGCTGTGCCGGAAGATGGGCGCCGAGCTGGTCATCGACCGCACCGCCGAGGGTTTCCGGTTCTGGTCCGACGACCAGACCCAGGACCAGGGCGAGTGGCGTCGCCTCGGGGAACGGATCCGTGAGCTGACCGGCGGCGAGGACCCGGACATCGTCTTCGAGCACCCGGGCCGGGAGACCTTCGGCGCCAGCGTCTACGTCGCCAAGAAGGGCGGCACGATCGTCACCTGCGCCTCCACCAGCGGTTTCCTGCACCAGTACGACAACCGGTACCTGTGGATGCACCTGAAGCGCATCGTCGGCAGCCACTTCGCCAACTACCACGAGGCGTGGCAGGCCAACCGGCTCGTCGCGCTCGGCAAGGTGCACCCGACCGTGTCGAGGACCTATCCGCTGGAGCAGACCGGCCAGGCCGCGTACGAGGTGCACCGCAACGCGCACCAGGGCAAGGTCGGCGTGCGCTGCCTGGCGCCCGTCGACGGACTCGGCGTGCGGGACACCGAGCTGCGGGCCCGGCACGAAAGCGCGATCAACCGGTTCCGCGGTCACTGACCGTACGGTGACGCCGGATTGCCTTTCCGGCACCACCGTGACGCCATTCGACTGGCGTGCGGACAGTCGTGCGGACAAAGGGCCGCGGGCACCGACCCGCGGCCCTTTCCCACCACCGCCCCGCGACGCCCGTCCCGCCCGGGACCTGCCAAGATCGGCGGTACGCCCGGCCCCACCGCTCATCCGAGTTGACCATGTAAAGAGGACGCGAAAGCTGCCGACCACTCTTGCGAACCACCCTGGGGAGTCTGCGAGTATGTCCCAATGCCCCAGCAGCAGTCCTCCCCTCTTGCGTTCTTCGATAACGCGAACTCACAGCCCGATTTCACCGTTGGCCTGCGCGGATACAACACCAACCAGGTCGACGACTTCATCGGCCGGCTGAGTGCCGCGCTGAGCCAGTCCGAGCAGGCCCGCGCCGAGGCCGAGCAGCGGATGAACGACGCGCAGCGCCGCCTGCGGCAGGCCGAGCAGCGTCAGACCGCGCTCGAGCAGAAGCTCACCGAGACCAACAAGCAGCTCGAGGAGAACAGCCGGCCGACCCTCTCCGGCCTGGGCACCCGGGTCGAGCAGATCCTCCGGCTGGCCGAGGAGCAGGCCAACGACCACCGCAACGAGGCCAAGCGCGAGTCGGAGGGCATCCTCTCCGCCGCCCGCCTCGAGGCGCGGGAGATCACCGACAAGGCACGCGCCGAGGCGGCCGCCATGAAGGCCACCGCCGAGCGCGAGGCCGGCAGCGTCCGCACCGCCGCCGAGCGGGAGGCCGCCGAGGTCCGCGTGCAGGCCCGCCGCGAGGCGGACACGCTGCGCGCCGACGCCGACCGGGAGACCAAGCAGCTGCGTACGGTCACCGCGCACGAGGTGGCCGAGCTGAAGTCGACCGTGGAGCGTGAGGTCGCCACCCTGCGCGCCACCGCCGAGCGGGAGATCACCCAGCAGCGGGCCAAGGCCGCCCGGGAGGCCGAGGAGAAGCGGGCCGAGGCGACCAAGCTGCTCACCGACGCGCGCGACAAGCGCGACAAGGACCTCCAGGCCCTGGAGCTCCAGCTCGCCGAGCGGCGGGAGAAGGCCGAGCGCGAGGAGTCGGCGCGACACGCCGCCCAGGTCACGCAGACCCAGAAGCTGGTCAACGAGGCCGAGCAGCGGGCCCGGGCGGCCCAGGAGCGGGCCAAGGAGATCGAGCAGCGCGCCGAGGCCCGCCGGGTCGAGTCCGAGCGCACCGCCAACGACACGGTCGACAAGGCCAAGGCGCTGGCCGACAAGACCCTCAGCGAGGCGCGGGCCGAGGCGCAGCGGGTGCTCAACGAGGCCCGCACCGAGGCCGAGCTGACCACCCAGGCGGCCCGCCGCGAGGTGGAGGACCTGACCCGCCAGAAGGACGCGGTCACCTCGCAGCTCGGGCAGATGCTCTCCGGTCTGGCCGGCATCGTGCCGGGCGTGCCGGCGGGCGGCAACAAGACCGAGGCGTCCAAGACCGACGCCTCCGGGCAGAAGGTGTCGGCCGAGTCGGCCGGCTGAACGATCACCCGCTGACGGGGCATGAGCCGCGGCGCGGGACGGTATCGGGTGACCGGTGCCGTCCCGCGCCGTCATGCTTTTCCGGCCTGTTTTGCCACGAGGGTGCGGATGCGTGTGAGGATGGGGGCATGTCGCACGGCGAGGAACTGTTCGCGCTCGGCGGGGATGTGACCACGGAGCCCAGCTTCGAGTCCGCCCTGCGGGGATACGAGAAACGGCAGGTCGACCGCTACGTCGCCCGCGCGGAGCACGAGATCTCGGCGCTGACGAGTGAGCGGGAACAGGCGTACACACAGATTCACAAGCTGGCCGGCCAGGTCGAGGTGCTCCAGCGTGACCTCGCGGTGGCCCGCAAGCAGGTGGCGCCGGTCGACCGGGCCTCGTTCCGGCACCTCGGCCCGCGGGTCGAGCAGATCCTCACCATGGCCGAGGAGCAGGCCGACGACATCCTCGCCGCCGCCAACGAGGAGATCGAGGCCCGACGCGCGGCCGCCGAGCACATCGTCGACGAGGCCCGGGAGCAGGCCGCGCAGGCCCTGAAGGACTTCGAGATCGCCCTCGCCGCCCGCCGGGTCGAGGAGGAACGCCACACCGCGGCCCGCAAGGCCGAGGCGGAAGCCACTCTGAAGGCCGCCCGGGACGAGTCCACCAAGCTGCTCACCGCCGCCCGGGACGAGTCCACGAAGCTGCGTACGGCCGCGCAGGACGAGGCCGAGAAGCTACGCAAGACCGCCCAGGACGCGCTGGCCAAGGCCCAGCGGGAGGCCACCCAGCTACGGGACACCGCCAAGGAGATCCACTCCCGGGCCCAGCAGGAGGCCGCCCGGCTGCGCGAGGCGGCCAAGGAGGCGCTGGCCAAGGCGCAGCAGGAGGCCAACCAACTGCGCGAGGCGGCCAAGGAGGTCCACGCCAAGGGCCAGCAGGAGGCCAAGCGGCTCACCGATGCCGCCGCCGAGGCCGGTCGGGCCACCCACGCCAAGGCGCTGGCCGAGGCCAAGAAGATCGTCGACGACGCGGAGGAGGCCGCCAAGGCCGCCCGGGGTCGAGCCCGCACCGAGGCCAGCCGGCTCACCACCGAGGCCGTCGAGGCCGGCAAGCGCAACCGCGCCGAGGTCGAGGCGTACGTGCAGCGGATGCGCACCGAGACCGAGGCGTACGTGCAGCAGTCCCGCGCGCAGACCCAGCAGGAGCTGGGCGCCTGGCGGGCCGGGGTGGAGAAGGAGGTGGCCGGGCAGCGGGAGAAGGCGGAGAAGGAGCTGGCCCAGCGCCGCGCCGCCGCCGAGCAGGAGTTCGCCAAGCGGCGCGACGAGTTCGACAACCAGCACACCCGGCGGCAGCAGGAGCTGGAGCAGGCGTACACCACCCGCCGCGACGAGATCGAGCGCAACGCGGCGAGCATCCGTGAGGCCGCCGAGTCCGACGCGCTCACCATGCGCCAGCAGGCCGAGCTGGAGGCCGCCGAGCTGCTGCGCCGGGCCGAGGCGGACGCCACCGGGCAGCGCCGCAAGGCCGACGAGCACGTCGCGGCCTCGCGTCGCCAGTTCGAGGAGTACGCGGCCACGACCCAGCAGCACCTGGCCACCACCCAGCAGCACCTCGCCGCCACCCAGCAGGAGGTGGCCGCCGGCCGGCAGCAGCTCGCCGGGGTGATGCTGGAAATCGCCAAGGCGCAGCAGGAACTGGCCGACCTGCGCACGGAGACGTGGAAGTCCCGGCAGGAGTCCGACGACCTTGAGCGGCGACTTGCCGACCTGCGGCGGGACGCCGACTCGGCCGGCATCTCGGCCACCCCGGTCGACCCGGCCGACCTCGCCGCCGCCGCCGGCGTCAACGCCTCCGCCCGCCCGGCGGGTGACGGGGCGACGGCGCGCGGCGGCCGACCGGCCGGTGACGGCGTGTCGGCGGGCAACGGCGTGCCGGCGGATGACGACGTCCCGGCGGCCAGCGGGGTGCCGGTGGCGGCGAAGGGCACCGTCTCCCCGACCGTCAACGGCACCGGCCCAGAGAAGGGCGGAAGCCGGCCGGCCGGTGAGCCGGCAAAGGGCGGAAGCCGGCCGGCCGACGAGCCGGCGAAGCCGGTCGCCGAGCCGGTGACCACCATGGACTCCCCCGCCGCCGCCGGTGTGGACGGTGAGCCGACGGTGGCCGCCGTGCCGGGCGAGGGCGGCCGGGGCGCCACCCCCACGAAGATCACCAGCACCGGCGAGAACGGCAAGCGCCCGACCAAGCCCACGACCGACGAGCGCAGCGCCAAGCCCAGCACGGTAACCGTCGACAAGGACTGACCCCCGCCCCCCACCAGTTCGGCGAAGCGGCGACATCCCGCCGCCTCGGACCACACCACTTCCCCGAACCGGCGCCGGCCCGCCCGGTCGGCGGGAAGTGACGCGGGGATGGTCGTCACGCGGGGCGACGGCTAACCTGCGGGGCAGGGGCCGCGGCGCAGACGGACGCGGCCCGGTCACGAAGCTGCTCCGATCCGTCGGTCGCAGCGGTGCGGAGCCGGGGAGGCACGGGTGTCGCAGGAGGGATCCGCCGCCCCGGACGACGACGAAACCGCCCCCGCCGGGGACGCCGGCATCGGGCCGAGCCGGGTCGGCAGCACCGGCGTGGGGCCCGGACCGGGTGAGATCACGCCGGACGAGATCGAGCCGAGTGAGTTCGAGCCGAGTGGACGGTTCGGCGTGCCGGGGCGGCCGCTGCGGCGCAGCCCCTTCCTGGTCGGGTTCACCGGGGCGCTCGGCGTGCTGCTGGCGTACGCGGTGTTCCTGGGCCTGCGCAACGCGGCCGGCATCCTGGTCCTGGTGGTGATCGCGCTCTTCCTCGCGGTCGGCCTGCACCCGGCGGTGGTCCGGCTGCGCCGCTGGGGGCTGCCGCACGGGCTGGCCGTGGCGGCGGTGACGTTGACCGTGCTGCTGCTGATCGTCGGCGGGCTGCTGGCGCTGGTGCCCCCGGTGGTGACCCAGTCCGGGCAGTTCGTCCAGCAGCTACCCGGCTATGTGGAGGACCTGCGCCGCAACCCCACCGTGAACGACCTGGTGGTCCGGTACGACGTGGTGGAGCGGGTCCAGTCGGCGGCGGACGCCGGCACGATCGGGCGGGCGCTCGGTGGCGTGCTCGGCGGGGCGCAACTGATCTTCGGCACGATCTTCCGCACGCTGACCGTGCTGGTGCTGACCATCTACTTCCTGGCCTACTTCAACAGGCTGCGCGACCTCGGGTACGCGTTGGTGCCGCGCTCCCGCCGGCAGCGGGTACGGCTGATCGGCGACGAGATCCTGACCCGGGTCGGCGCGTACATGGTCGGCGCGTTGACCATCGCGGTGCTGGCCGGCGCGAGCACGTTCGTGTTCGCGTTGGTGGTCGACCTGCCGTACCCGTTCGCCCTGGCCGTGGTGGTGGCGGTGACCGACCTGATCCCACAGATCGGGGCGACGCTGGGCGCGGTGGTGGTGACGCTCGTCGGCCTCGCCACCGACCTGCCGGTGGGGATCGCCTGCCTGGTCTTCTTCGTGGTCTACCAGCAGGTGGAGAACTACCTGATCTATCCGAAGATCATGCGCCGGGCGGTGTCGGTCAACGAGGTGGCGGCGCTGCTGGCCGCGCTGCTCGGGGTGTCGCTGCTGGGCGTGGTGGGCGCGTTGATCGCCATCCCCACGGTGGCCGCGTTGCAGCTCATCCTGCGCGAGGTGGTGCTGCCCCGGCAGGATTCGCGTTGAGGCGCTACTCGGCGCGCCGCTGGGCCGGACCGGGCACCGGGGTGTCGGCGAAGGCGGCCACCGTGCGGTCCGCGTACGCGCTGACGTCACCGGTCTCCATCGGGCCCTCCCAGGTGGTCGGCAACGGCAGCGCCACGCCCGGGGCGACCCGCCGGACGATCTCGTCGAGCACCTTCTCCGCGTCGCCGACCCAGAGGTGCTTGGCGCCGTCCACGCCGACCACCTCGGCCTGCGGCACGGCGGCGAACCGCTGCCGGGCCTCCTCGGGGCGCAGGTAGTCGTCGAACTCCGGGACCAGGGCGGTGAGCGGCCGGCCCGAGGAGGCCCAGACCGCGAGGTCCTCCGGAGCGCAGAAGCGCAGCGGCGGGGAGAGCAGGATCGCGCCGGCCACCGCCGGGTCGCAGCCGTACTTGAGGGTCAGGTCGGTGCCGAACGACCAGCCGACCAGCCAGATGTTCGGCAGCTCGTGGAACTCGGCGTACTCGATCGCGGCGGCCACGTCGAACCGCTCCCCGACGGCGTTGTCGAACGCCCCCTCGCTGGTGCCGCGGACGCTGCTGGTGCCCCGGGTGTTGAACCGGAGCACGGCCAGGTCGGCCAGCGCGGGCAGCCGCCAGGCCGCCTTGCGAAAGACGTGGCTGTCCATCATCCCGCCGTGGGTGGGCAGCGGGTGTAGGCAGACCAGGGTGCCGACCGGCTCGCGCTCCACCGGCCGGGCCAACTCGCCCACCAGCGTCAACCCGTCGGCGGTGTGCAGCTCGATGTCCTCCCGGCGGCCGGGCAGGATCGACGACGCGCGAATCGGAGTGCTCACGGTCCCAGTGTCCCGCGTCACCGGTTCCGCCGCCCACCGGGGCGCGGAGCGGGTGATCCAGATCGCTCAGCCGTAGCGGGGCGCGCTCCGGCCGCGCTGAAGGTTGGGGCCGCGCCGGTCCCGGGCCCGCCAGCAGCCGCTGTGCCAGTGCCGACGGTCGGTCAGGTCACCCCGGTCGTCGGCCGGCCAGGCCACCAGGTGCGCCACGCCCGGCCGGATCTCCTGGTCACAGCCGGGACAACGGTACGTCTTGGCGGACCCGCCGCCGCTGATCGCCCGCACCTGCCAGTCGCCGTCGCGCCACTGCTGCACGGTCGACACGCCGTGGCGGGCGCGTTCGGCGTCCACGGCGGCGGTCTCGTCCCGGCGGGGCCGGTTGCGACGGGGGCTCACGATTCCCCAGCGTACGGCCCGCGGGCGAGCCGGGCCCGGCCCGGGCTGCTCCGGGCCGGGCCCGTGGCCAGCTCTGGTCACGGAGGGTAGTGGCGACAGGAGTAGGCTCCGCGGGACGCGCCATACCCCTGAGTCATAATAATGCCCCACGGTCATAGCGCTCGGACACAGATCAGGGCCAGGTCAGCGGGCGGCTCGGGTCCGCCACCTCCGCTCCGGCAAGTACCCGCGCCGCCTCGGCCTCGGTGAAGTTCACCGGCCGGTCAGGACCGTCGCCCGGGGACGGCCAGCCGAAGTCGACGGTCAGCCGCCCGGCGGGAATGCCGAGCAGTTCCAGCCGGGTGCCGTCCGGGTAGAGGTAGGCGGGACGGCCACCCACCTCGCGATTGCTCCGGTGCGTGTTCTTCCCCATCCGCGCCCCGTACACCAGTTTCGTCCACATGGTCGAGGACGGCTGGCGGACGAGGGTGAGCTGCACCGTGAGGCCGTCCGGAAAGGCCGATGCGTCGACCGAGCAGCTCGTCAGAGACGTGTCCGCCGGCAAGGTGGTCAGCCGCACCGGCGCGCCGCACCGCCCGGCCTCGTCCCAGCGCACCGCACCAACGGCCCGGTTCAAGATGGCCGCGTCGCCCGTGAGCACGGCTGCCCGCGCGTACAGGCCGGACGCCGGCTGCCACGACGTGATCAGCCCACCGGTCGTGCCGCCCACCCGCAGCACCGCCCCGTCGAAGGCCAACGGTCCCGCGACCGCATCCGTCGGAAAGCCCTCGACCCCGGCGTCGGTGAGACTCCGGGCGTTCGGGCTCACCTCCACCAGGACCGGTTGTCCGCCGCCGACGCTCAGGCGAACCGACTCGACCCGGCTCGACACGTGGACGGCCCAGCCCAGATAGCGGGCCCGGCCGGTGTCCACGCCCAGGTGCAGCACCCGCGGATCGGTGCCCACCAGATCGGGACGCCGGAGCGCCCCGGGCACCCCGTCGGCCTTCGGTGGCACCGGCGCGGCATCCGTCAACGTCGCAGTCGTCCAGGGCATCCGCCCGGCCAACCCACCCACGTCCGCGCGGATCGCGCCGGCGAAGCCGAGTACGCCGACCAGGGCGAGCGCGGTGCCGGCGGTGGCCCGGCGGCGCATCTGCCGGCGCCTGCCGAGCGCCCGGGAGCCGCGCAGCAGGCGCCCGGTGTCGATCTCCCCCTCGGCCTGCTCCCGCAGCACCGAGGCGATCCGCTGGTCGAGTTCGGTCACGGCCGGCTCCCTTTGGTCGTCGGGACGCCGCAGCGTTCCCGGAGGTGGGCGAGCGCCCGCATCGCATGGGTGCGGACGGTGACCGGGGAGCAGTCGAGGATCTGGGCGATCGTGGTGTCGTCCAGGTCCTCGTAGTAACGCAGCACGAGCACGGCGCGCTGGCGGTCGGGCAGGGTGCGAATCAGCCGCCACATCGCGTCCCGGTCGGCCGCCTCGCCGTCGAGTTCCCCCCGTCCGGGCCGCTCGGCGAACGTGTCCACCGCCAACTCGCGGTTGACGCGCCGCCGCCACCAGGAGTGGTTGGCGTTGACGAGCATCCGCCGCACGTACACGTCCGGTCGGTCCACGCGGGAGATCCGCCGCCAGTGCACGTAGGCGCGGGCCAGCACGTCCTGGGTCAGGTCCTCGGCGCGGTGCGTGTCACCGGTCAGCAGCCGGGCCAGCCGCAACAGGGCCGGGCCCCGGCTGTCGACGTACTCCTCGAAGGTCACGCCCGGAAGACGCCGTCGGCGTCGCCGGGCGTTGACCCGACTCAGCGATTGGTGTGGTCGCGGAATCCGCGTCCGGTCTTGCGGCCCAGGTAGCCGGCGGTGACCAGGTGCTCCAGCAGCGGCGCCGGGGCGAACCCGGGCTCGCGCAGTTCGAGGTACAGCTCGCGCTGGATGGCCAGTGAGACGTCCAAGCCGACCACGTCGAGCAGCTCGAACGGGCCCATCGGGTAGCCACAGCCGAGCTTCATCGCGTGGTCGATGTCGTCGGCGGTGGAGTAGCTGGCCTCCAGCATCTTCACCGCGTCGTTCAGGTAGGGGAAGAGCAGCGCGTTGACGATGAAACCGGACCGGTCGGCGCAGACCACACCGGTCTTGCCCAGCGCGGCGCAGACCGCGCGGCCGGTCGCCGACGTCTCGGCGGAGGTGCGGATGGTCCGCACGATCTCGACCAGCGGCATGACCGGTGCCGGGTTGAAGAAGTGCAGGCCGAGCACGTCGGCCGGGCGCTGGGTGGCCATCGCCACGTCGATCACCGGCAGCGACGAGGTGGTGGTGGCGAGCACCACGCCCGGCTTGCAGATCTCGTCCAGGCTGGCGAACAGCGCCTTCTTGACGCTCAACTCCTCGACCACGGCCTCGACCACCAGGTCCACGTCGGCGAGGTGCTCCAGCGTGGCGGACCAGGTGACCCGGCCCAGCGCCGCGTCCCGGTCGGTCTCGGCGAGCTTACCCCGCACCACGCCCTTGTTGAGCGAGGTCTTGACCGCCTCGCAGACGGTGGCGGACTTCTCCGCACCCCGGGTCACCGAGACGACCTCGTACCCGGCCTTCGCGAAGACCTCGATGATGCCGGTGGCCATGGTCCCGGAGCCGACCACGCCGACCTTCGCGATGGCGCGGGCGCCGTCGCGAAGGTCGACGTCCGTGGTCGTCGGCGTCTGCTCGTCGGGTACGACCTTCGGTGAGCCCGGCCGCTCGTAGGTGTAGAAGCCACGGCCGGACTTCCGGCCCAGCAGCCCGGCGGTGACCATCTGCTTGAGCAGCGGGGCCGGGGCGTGCCGGCGGTCCCGGCCACCGCGCCGGTACATGGTGTCCAGGATCTCGTACGCGGTGTCCAGGCCGATCAGGTCCATCAGCGCCAGCGGACCCATGGGCAGGCCGCAGCCGAGTTTCATGGCGGCGTCGATGTCCTCGCGGGTGGCGTAGCGGGCCTCGAACATGCCGACCGCGTGGTTCAGGTAGCCGAACAGCAGCGCGTTGGCGATGAAGCCGGCCCGGTCGCTGATCGTCACGTCGACCTTGCCGAGTCGCGCGCAGAGCGCCTCCACGTCGGCGACCACGTCGGCGGAGGTGACCACCGTGCGGACCACCTCGACCAGCTTCATCACCGGGGCCGGGTTGAAGAAGTGGATGCCGATGACCTGGTTCGGCCGGGTGGTGGCCACGGAGATCTCGGTGACGCTCAGCGACGACGTGTTGGTCGCCAGGATCGCCTCGGGCTTGCAGACCCGGTCCAGCTCGGCGAAGATCCGCTGCTTCAGGTCCAGGTGCTCGGGCACCGCCTCGATCACCAGGTCCACGTCGTGCAGCGCGTCCAGCCCGACCCGGAAGTCGACCCGCGCCATCAGGGCGTCCCGGTCGGCCTCGGCGAGCTTGCCCTTGGCCACGGCACGGTCGGTGGAGCCGGTCAGCGTGACCCGGCCCCGCTCCAACGCGGCGTCGGAGATCTCCACGGCGGTCACGTCGAGGCCGTTGCGGGCGAACACCTCGACGATGCCGGCACCCATGGTGCCCAGACCCACCACGCCCACCCTGGTGAACTCGCGCGCCACGACCGGCCTCCCCTGGTTCGACCCCGCCGCCGCGACATGAACGGCCGCTAAGGTTATGCGCCGGAGTCTGCCACGGGACGCCGCGTTGTCGAGAAGCGGTGGGATATTTCACGCACCGTGTCTCAACCGGGCGTGGGCACCCCGGCCAGCGCCAGCAGCTCGGCGACGAACTCGGCCGGCCGTTCCAGGTGCGGGCTGTGCCCGCAGCCGGGCAGCACCACCTCCCGGTACGCTCCGCCGGCCGCCGCGTACCGGTCCAGCACCGCGCGGGTCTGGCCGATCATCGGCTGCGGCGGGCACTCATCCGCCCCGGGCCAGCCGGGCACGATGCCGAGCTGACCGAGGTACGCCAGGTCGAACAGCGAGGTGTCCGAGACGATCACGTCGGCGTCGCCGCGTACCCAGGTCACCGGCGGCTTGACCGGCGCGGCGACCAACTCGTCGGCGAGCCGGAAGTGGGCCGGGGCCAGCGCGTTGAGCACGCCGCGCGGCCCGGCGGCGGTGCCCGGCCAGTGGGCCGAGGCGACCGCGGTGCCCGGGTAGTTGTCGTCACCGGTGGCGGTGGTCAGCATGCTCTCCACCAGCAGGTCCTCGTCGCCGCCGAGCGACGCCGGGTCGGCCACATAGGCGGCGCGCAGCACGGCTCGCGGGCTGGTCGGGCCGTCGGCGCTCCGGTCGCCGGCGGTGAGTCGGGCCACGAAGTCCGGGTTCGCGCCGCCCGCCCCGGTGCCGGCGAAGTCGGGCGTGGTGGGGGTGCCGTCGAGGTCGCGGGTGCCACCGAAGCCGTACGGGGAGACCGGTGCCGCCAGCAGCAGCGCGGCCACCCGCTCCGGATGGTCGACCAGCAGCCGCATCGCCACCCCGCCGCCGAGCGAGTGCCCGACCACCACCGGCCGAGCGCCCGGGGCGAACAGCCCCGAGGCGTCGAGCAGGGCTGCCACGTCGTCGGCGAAGTCGCCGAGGCCCCGGGTCGCGTCCACCGGCACGGTGTCGGTCTCGCCGTATCCGCGCAGGTCGGGCGCGACCACCCGGAGCGTCCCCGGCAGCCGGGGCAGCAGGGGCTCCCAGAACGCCGACGACGAGACATTGCCGTGCACCAGCAACACCGGCACACCATCGGGCGGCCCAGCCACCCGAACCCCCTGGGTGATCCCGTTGGCCCGAACCATCCACCGCGCGCTACCCATCCGCGCATGCTGACACACCGCCCCACCCCCCACCCACTCGCGTCCCCCCGTCGATCATGAAGTTGGCGGCGTTCCGCCTTGGATTTCTCGCCGCCAACTTCATGATCAACCGAGTCCCGGGGGCGNGAGCGGGGCCTAGCGGGCGTCGGCGGGCTGCGGCTCGCGAGCCTCGATCGGCTGCCGCGGGGCCGGGACCGGCAGCGGCAGGGTGGGACGCTGGTCACGGCGGGGAGCGCCGAAGTTCATCCCGACCGGGTCGGTGCGGGCCACGCCCGGGTCGTAGAGGCGAAGGTCGGTGCGGCCGAGCCGGATCACGTCGCCATCGGCGACCGGCACGCTGCCGGTGATCCGCGTGTCGTTGAGCCAGGTGCCGTTGGTCGAGCCGAGGTCGGTGAGCAGCACCCCCTCGGGGGTGGCCCGGACGGTGGCGTGCCGTCGGCTCAGGTGCGGATCGACGAGCACGATGTCGGCGTTCGGCGCCCGGCCGATCACCTGCATGCCCCGACCGACCCGGAAACTGAGCCCCCGCATCGCCCCACCGGACACCGTCAGCAACGGCATCAACTCAGGATGTTCCTCCATGGACCGTAGACCTCCACCCCACATCGCCCCACGGCGCCAGCCTGCCATCTCACCGTAGTGGCTCCCACCCCCGCCCGGTCACCCGTACGACCCCGGCCGGCCACCTCGCATTCGCCATTCGGACGGCTCAGGCGGACGCATGGTTGTCGATGTGATGGGCGTCGGTCCGGGCAGCGCAGGGGGCATCCGACACCTACCCGTGAGTAATATTCGGGTCTAGACTGCGCCCATGACCGCTGTGCATGTCCCCGGCGCCCCGCTCATCTCCGACGGTCGATTGGTGTCGACCAGCCCGGCGACCGGCGCGGAGGCCGGGCGGCTGCCGGTGGCGACCGAGGCGGACGTGCGGGCCGCCGTCGACCGGGCCCGCGCCGCCGCCGACTGGTGGGCCGGGCTCGGCTTCGCCGGTCGGCGGGGTCGGCTCGTGCGCTGGCGCGGCGTGCTCGCCCGGCGGATCGAGGAGCTGGCCGACCTGATGCACACCGAGGGCGGCAAGCCGGTCGGCGACGGCGTGGTGGAGATCCTCACCGCGCTGGAGCACGTCGACTGGGCCGCCCGCAACGCCCGGCGGGTGCTCGGGCCACGGCGCGTCCGCTCCCGGCTGGTCCTGGCCGAGTTCACCGCGCACCTGGAATACCAGCCGTACGGGGTGGTCGGCGTGATCGGCCCGTGGAACTACCCGGTCCTCACGCCGATCGGCTCCGTCGCGTACGCGCTGGCCGCCGGCAACGCGGTGGTGTTCAAGCCGAGCGAGTACACCCCGGCCGTGGGCCAGTGGCTGGTCGACCGGTTCGCCGAGGTGGTGCCGGAACAGCCGGTGCTCCAGGCGGTGCACGGCCTCGGCGACGTCGGCGCGGCGCTGTGCCGCTCCGGGGTGGCGAAGGTGGCGTTCACCGGCTCGACCGCCACCGCGCGGAAGGTGATGGCGGCCTGCGCCGAGACGCTCACCCCGGTGCTGCTGGAGGCCGGCGGCAAGGACGCGATGATCGTGGACGCGGACGCCGACCTGGACGCCGCCGCCGACGCCGCCGTGTGGGGCGGGCTGACCAACGCCGGCCAGACCTGCATCGGCATCGAGCGGGTCTACGCGGTCGACCCGATCTTCGACGCGTTCGTCGAGAAGGTGGTGGCGAAGGCGGGCCGGCTGACCGTGGGCGCCGACGGGACCGACCTCGGGCCGATCACCATGCCGTCCCAGGTCGACGTGATCCGCCGGCACATCGAGGACGCGGTGGCCCGGGGCGGCCGGGCGGTGCTCGGCGGCCCGGAGGCGGTCCAGCCGCCGTACGTGCACCCGACCGTGCTGGTCGACGTGCCCGAGGATTCGGCCGCCGTACGCGAGGAGACGTTCGGCCCGACGCTGACCGTCAACCGGGTCCGCGACGTGGACGAGGCCGTCGAGCGCGCCAACGCGCTGCCGTACGGTCTCGGGGGTTCGGTCTTCGGCCGGGCGCGGGCGGTGGCCGTGGCGCGGCGGCTGCGCTCCGGGATGGCCTCGGTCAACTCGGCGCTGACCTTCGCCGGCATGTCGACGCTGCCGTTCGGCGGCACCGGCGAGTCCGGCTTCGGCCGGATCCACGGCGAGGACGGGCTGCGCGAGTTCGGCCGCCCCAAGTCGGTCACCCGCCGCCGGGCGCGTTCGCTGCTGCCGGCCATGACCTTCGAGCGCACGCCGGCCGACGTCGCGCGCCTGGTCAAGGTCGCCAAGCTGCTGTACGGCCGGAAGCGCTAGGGCCTGTNTCGTGGGGGCGGTCGAGCCGAGGCGGAGTCCGGGCGGCGATCCGGCAAGGCGCGGGTTCGTCCGGATACCGGTGTCGTATCCGGGCGGAACCGCAACGCCGCCGGTCGTCGTCCGGGCCCGCCGCAGGCCGACCAGTCCCCGCGAAACAGGCCCTAGAAGAGGGTCAGCTCGTCACGCTCGATGCCGCGCAGCTTGTCGTAGTCGACCACCACGCAGCGGATGCCCCGGTCGGTGGCGAGCACCCGGGCCTGCGGCTTGATCTCCTGCGCGGCGAAGACGCCGGCGACCGGCGCGAGCAGCGGGTCGCGGTTCATCAGCTCCAGGTAGCGGGTGAGCTGCTCCACCCCGTCGATCTCGCCGCGCCGCTTCACCTCGACCGCGACCGCACCGGCGTCGGCGTCCCGGCAGAGCAGGTCAACCGGGCCGATCGCGGTCATGTACTCCCGCCGGACCAGGGTGAAGCCCTCGCCCAGCGTCTCCGGGTTGGCGGCGAGCAGTTCCTGCAGGTGCGCCTCGACGCCGTCCTTGCGCAGGCCCGGGTCGATCCCCAGCTCGTACGAGGTGTCCTGGAAGATCTCCTCCAGCGTGATGCGCAGCTCCTCGCCGGCCTTGTTGACCACCCGCCACACGCCGGGCGCCTCCTCCAGCCGGCACGGCGGGCTCATCCAGTTCAACGGCTTGTAGGCCCGGTCGTCCGCGTGGATCGACACCGAGCCGTCCGCCTTGACCATCAGCAGCCGGGTGGCCGGCGGCAGGTGGGCC
The DNA here is from genome assembly GCF_002140155.1 of Micromonospora sp. NBS 11-29. GTDB lineage: Bacteria > Actinomycetota > Actinomycetes > Mycobacteriales > Micromonosporaceae > Micromonospora. The sequence goes on along the minus strand of NZ_NAPR01000036.1, from coordinate 12,353 downwards.
GAGAGCCGTCCGACGTAGTCCACCGAGCACTTCGCAATGACCAACCGCACCCGACGAGGGTAGCGGAGCCCTCGGCCGGCGCCGACGAGCGCCACTGGCGCACCGGTGCCATATTGAAATCGTGCTCGAAGTTCTCACCGGTTCCGGACTGGCCGCCTCGGCGGGCCTGAACGCCTACATCCCGCTGATGCTGATGGGCCTGCTGGCCCGCTACACCGAATTGATCGAGCTGCCCAGCGGCTGGCAGTGGCTGGGCAACGGCTGGGTGCTGGCGATCCTCACCGTCCTGCTGGTGGTCGAGGTGGTGGCCGACAAGGTGCCGGTGGTCGACCACGTCAACGACGTGGTGCAGACGGTGGTCCGGCCGACCGCCGGTGGCCTGGCCTTCGGTGCCGGCTCCGGTTCGGAGACGGTCACGGTCAGCGACCCGGACACGTTCTTCTCCACGCACCAGTGGGTGCCGGTGGTGGTCGGCGTGTTCATCGCGCTCGGTGTGCACCTGCTCAAGGCCGCTGCCCGGCCGGTTGTCAACGCGACCACGGCCGGCTTCGGCGCCCCGGTGGCCAGCACCGCCGAGGACGCGACCAGCGTGATCATGTCGGTGGTGGCGATCCTGCTGCCGGTGCTGGTGCTGGTGTTCGCGGTCGGCCTGGTGATCCTCGTCGTCTGGGTGGTGCGCCGCCGCAAGGACCGACGCCGGGAACGCGCCGCGGCCCGGGCCGCCGGCTTCCGCGTCTGACCGGCGCCGCTCGCGGCGGGCGCGGCGCGGGTCAGCGGCTGCGGTAGGTCATGCAGTCGGCCATGTCCATGTCGGGGCCGACGGTGATGGCGGGGGCGCGGCACTCCAGGTCGGAGTTGTGCTGGCAGTCGGCGCGTGAGCAGGCGCCGACCTGGGCGGTGAGCTGCTCGATGCCGCCGCGCACCGGCATGTCCACGTAGGTGTGACAGTGCGCGTGGTCGCTGCTGCCGATCGTGATCGCGAACGCGTGGCAGTCGTTCGTGTGGTTGTAGGCGCAGGATCGGACGGCGCACTCCTGGACCCGGGGCATCTCCATCGACGCGGTCATCTTTCCGCCCTTTCGTGGTGTCTTGCACCGACTTTAGGCTTCTCGCGCGCTTCAACGTGCCGGATCCGGTGTTAAGAGGGGCCCCCGCCTCTACCGAATGCGTTAACCGGGGCACCCGCCTTACATCCGCTCGCGGATGACGGTGACGAGGTCGTCGATGATGCCGGTGAGCGCGAAGTCCTTCGGCGTGAACACCCGCGCCACCCCGGCGGCCCGAAGCGCCTGCGCGTCGGCCGGCGGGATGATGCCGCCGACCACCACCGGCAGGTCACCCCGCCCGGCCGCGCGCAGCCCGTCCAGCACCGCCGGCACGGCGGCCAGGTGCGAGCCGGAGAGCACGGAGAGCCCGACCAGGTCGACGTCCTCCTCCACCGCGGCGGCCACGATTTGCCCGGCGGTCAGCCGGATGCCCTGGTAGATCACCTCGAAGCCGGCGTCGCGGGCGCGTACCGCGATCTGCTCCGCGCCGTTGGAGTGCCCGTCCAGCCCCGGCTTGCCCACCAGCAGCCGCAGCCGCCCGGTGCCCAGCTCCCGGGCGGTGGCGGCGACCCGCTCGCGGACCGCCGCGAGGTTGGCGTCGCCGCCGACCCCGGCCGCCCCGGACAGCCCGGTCGGTGCCCGGTACTCGCCGAACACCTGCCGCAACGCGCCCGCCCACTCGCCGGTGGTCACGCGTGCGGCCACGCAGGCCAGCGTCGCCGGCATCAGGTTCGCCGTGGTCGCGGCGTCCGCGCGCAGCCGCTCCAGCGCCGCGTCCACGGCCGCCGCGTCGCGCGCGGCCCGCCATTCGCGTACGCCGTCCGCGGCGGCCGCCTCGACCGCCGGGTCCACCTGCATGATCGCCTCGGCGCCGGCCGCGGTCAGTGGGGACGGCTCGGTCTCGGTGAAGCGGTTGACGCCGACCACCACGTCGGCGCCGGACTCCATCCGCCGGCGCCGGTCGGCCAGCGAAGCGACCAGCGCGCTCTTGAGGTAGCCGGACTCCACGGCGGCCACCACGCCGCCCATCTCCAGGACCTTGTCCAGCTCGACCCGGGCGCCGGCCACGATGTCGTCGACCAGCGCGGTCATCACATGCGAGCCGTCGAACAGGTCGGGATATTCGAGCAGGTCCGACTCGTACGCCAGCACCTGCTGCATGCGCAGCGACCACTGCTGGTCCCACGGGCGGGGCAGGCCGAGCGCCTCGTTCCAGGCGGGGAGCTGCACGGCCCGGGCGCGGGCGTCCCGGGAGAGCGTGACGCCGAGCATCTCCAGCACGATCCGCTGGATGTTGTTCTCCGGCTGCGCCTCGGTCAGGCCCAGCGAGTTGACCTGGACGCCGTAGCGGAACCGGCGCTGCTTGGCCTCGGTCACGCCGTAGCGGTCGCGGGTGATCTCGTCCCAGAGCGCGCCGAACGCGCGCATCTTGGCGATCTCCTCGACGAAGCGCACCCCGGCGTTGACGAAGAACGAGATCCGCTGGACCACGTCGCCCATCCGCTCGGCCGGCACCTGGCCGGAGTCGCGCACCGTGTCCAGCACGGCGACCGCGGTGGCGAGCGCGAAGCCGACCTCCTGCACCGGCGTCGCGCCGGCCTCCTGGAGGTGGTACGAGCAGATGTTGACCGGGTTCCACCTCGGCATCTCCCGCAGCGTGTACGCGACGACGTCGGCGGTCAGCCGCAGCGAGGCGGCCGGCGGGAAGATGTACGTCCCCCGGGACAGGTACTCCTTGATGATGTCGTTCTGCGTGGTGCCGGCGCAGCGGCCCAGCTCGGCGCCCTGCTCGACGGCGACCGTGCGATAGAGGGCGAGCAGCCACATCGCTGGCGCGTTGATGGTCATCGAGGTATTCATGTCGGCCAGCGGGATGCCCTCGAAGAGCGCCCGCGCGTCACCGAGGTGCGCCACCGGCACGCCGACCCGGCCCACCTCGCCGGCGGCCAGCTCGTGGTCGGGGTCGTACCCGGTCTGGGTGGGCAGGTCGAACGCGACCGACAGCCCGGTCTGCCCCTTCGCCAGGTTGCGGCGGTAGAGCGCGTTGGAGGCCGCGGCGGAGGAGTGCCCGGCGTACGTGCGCATCACCCACGGGCGGTCCCGCTCCGGCAGGCGTCCCGGCATCGCGTCGTCCATGGCCGGAGTTTAAGTTACCGTTCAGTAAAAGGAACTGTGGAAAATTACACAGGTCCATGGAGCGGACCGACGGGCACGGACGGCGACGGATGGCCGACACCACCACACCCCGCCCCGTCGCCGGGCACGCGGCAGTCGCACACTTGACGTCATGGAAGACGAGCTCGCGATCTCCGTACGGGGACTGCGCAAGACGTACGGCGACAACGTCGCGGTGGCCGGGGTGGACCTGGACGTCCACCGGGGCGAGGTGTTCGCCCTGCTCGGCCCGAACGGCGCGGGCAAGACCACCACGGTCGAGATCCTGGAGGGTTACCGCCACCGCGACGCCGGCGAGGTGCGCGTGCTCGGCGTCGACCCGGCTTCCCCGGATGCCGGCTGGCGCGCGAAGGTCGGCATCGTGCTCCAGGGCACCGGCGAGTTCGACGAGCTGACCGTCGCCGAGGTGGTGCGGCACTTCTCCGGCTTCTACCCGGACGCGGACGACCCGGCCAAGGTGGTCGAGCGGGTCGGCCTCGGCGCGAAGGCGAAGGCGCGTACGCACACGCTCTCCGGCGGGCAGAAACGCCGCCTCGACGTGGCGCTGGGCATCATCGGCCGCCCCGAACTGCTCTTCCTCGACGAGCCGACCACCGGTTTCGACCCGGAGGCCCGGCGCGAGTTCTGGGACCTGATCCGGGACCTGGCCGCCGCCGGCACCACGATCGTGCTCACCACCCACTACCTCGACGAGGCCGAGGCGCTCGCCGACCGGGTCGGCGTGATCGCCGCCGGCCGGGTGGTCGAGGTCGCCCCGCCCGGTCGGCTCGGCAACCGGCAGGAGGCGCTGGCCACGGTCTCCTGGCGTACCCCCGACGGAACGCCGGAGTCGGCGGAGACCGCGTCGCCGACGGCGCTGGTGGCGGAGCTGGCCGCGCGCTTCGGTGGCGAGGTGCCCGGTCTGACCGTGACCCGGCCGACCCTGGAAGACGTCTACCTGCGGATGATCGGACACTGATGACCACCACGACGAAGCCGGCGGCCCCGGTCGCCGCCGCACCGGCCCGGCGGCTCGGCGCGGGCGCGCTGGCGCTGCGCCAGGGCCGACTGGAGATCACCCAGTTCCTGCGCAGCCGGGAGTCCGTCGTGTTCACGATGGGCTTCCCGATCATCATGATCCTGATCTTCGCGGCGATCTTCAGTGACGAGATCGCCCCGGGCGTCAGCTACACGCAGTACTTCATCACCGGCATGATCGCGACCGGCCTGATGACGGTGAGCTTCCAGAACCTCGGCATCTGGATCCCGATCGAGCGGGACCGGGGCGTGCTCAAGCGCTACCGGGGCACGCCGATGCCGAAGTGGGTCTGGTTCGCCGGCAAGGTGATCATGGTGGTGGTCATCGGCGTCGCCGAGACCGCGCTGCTGCTCGCCGTCTCGGTGGCGCTGTTCGACCTGGACCTGCCGCAGACCGCCGCCAAGTGGCTCACGTTCGGCTGGGTCTCCGTCCTCGGCGTCACCGCCTGCACGCTCTGCGGCATCGCCATCTCGTCGCTGGCCCGCACCGCCCGCAGCGGCTCGGCCGTGGTCACCCCCGTCGCGCTGGTGCTCCAGTTCATCTCCGGCGTGTTCTTCGTCTTCACCAACCTGCCCACCTGGATGCAGCAGGTCGCCGCGATCTTCCCGCTCAAGTGGATGTGCCAGGGGCTGCGCTCGGTGTTCCTGCCGGACAGCTTCGGCGCCCAGGAGCCGGGCGGCTCGTTCGAGCTGGGCCGGGTGGCGCTGGTGCTCGGAGCCTGGTGCGTGATCGGCCTGGTGCTCTGCCTGACCACCTTCCGGTCGACCACCCGCCGCGACGGCTGAGGTGTTAAGGAGGGGGCCCTTGTTAACGCCTGGCGTATAGGAAGGGGCCCCTCTTAACACCCGGGGTGGCACACTCGCCGGCATGGGACGCACGCTCACGCGACGGACGCTGCTGACCGCGGGGGGTGGGATCGTCGGCGTCGGCCTGGTCGGGGGGCTGGCCGCCCGGCAACTGTCCGGGCCCCGTCCGGGACCGGCCCCCGCCCTGCCGGACGCGCCGGCCGGCGACGAGCGGCTGATCCGCATCGCCTCCGGCGCGCGAGGTCGCGAGGTGGACTTCTGGACCGCCGTGCCCGAGGGGTACGGCGACGGTCGCGGCCTGCCCATCTGCCTGGTCCTGCACGGCGCCTCCGCCACCCCGCGCGACTACGGCCGGTTCGGGCTGGCCCGCTTCCTCACCGACGCGGTACGCCGGGGCGCGCCGCCGTTCGCGCTGGCCGGCGCGGCCGGCGGCCGGCTCTCCTGGCGCCCGACCGGTAGCGACGACCCGCAGCGAATGGTGCGCGAGGAGGTACCCGCCTGGTGTGCCCGGCGCGGATTCGACATCAGCCGGGTGGCCGTCTGGGGCTGGTCGATGGGGGGCTTCGGGGCGTTGCTGCTCGCCGAGACGTACCCACGATGGCTGCGGATGGCCGCGGCCTTCTCCCCCGCGGTGAGCCCCGGCGACGCGGTCTTCACCGGCGTCGGGAAGCTGCGCGGGACCCCGGTCGGGCTCTGGTGCGGCCGGCAGGACAACTTCCTCGCCGACGTCCGGACCCTGGCCCGGAAGCTGCCCGAACGCCCGGTGCGCGCCGCCTGGGCCGACGGGCGACACAACTTCGGCTACTGGGGCACCGTCATCCCGGATGCGTTCGCGCTGCTCGGCGCCGCGCTCACCCCGCCCCGGACGTGAGCCGTCCGGGGCCGGGGGCACGGAATCAGTACGGGTAGAAGCCCTGACCGGTCTTGCGGCCCAGGTCACCGGCGGTGGCCATGCGCTGGAGCAGCTCCGGTGGGAAGAACTTCTCGTCGGCGGTGTCGGTGTAGATGTTGCGGGTCGCGTTGAGCAGCACGTCCACGCCGGTCAGGTCGACCGTGGCCAGCGGGCCCATGGCGTGCCCGAAGCCCAGCTTGCACGCGGTGTCCAGGTCCTCGGCCGAGATCACGCCGGCCTCCACCAGCTTGACCGCCTCCATCGCCAGCGCGCAGATCAGCCGGGTGGTGACGAAACCGGCGATGTCCCGGTTGACCACCACCACGGTCTTGCCGATCCCCTCGGCGAACGTACGGGCCGTGTCCATCGTCGCGTCGCTGGTCTTGTAGCCCCGGACCAGCTCGCAGAGCTTCATCATCGGCACCGGCGAGAAGAAGTGGGTGCCCACCACCGACTCCGGGCGCTCGGTGGCGGTGGCGATCTGGGTGACCGGGATGGCCGAGGTGTTGGTGGCCAGCACCGCGTCGGACTTGCAGATCTTGTCCAGCGCGCGGAACACCTCGTGCTTGATCTCGATCTTCTCGAAGACCGCCTCGACCACGAGGTCCGCGTCGGCCGCCGCCTCCAGGTCGGTGGTCGGGGTGATCCGGCCCAGCGTCGCCTCGACCTCGGACGCCTCGATCTTGCCCTTCTCGGCGAACTTCGTCAGCGACTTCCGGATGCCGTCGACGCCCCGCTTCGTGGCCGCGTCGTCCACGTCGCGCAGCGTCACCTGCCAGCCCGCCTGCGCCGCCACCTGGGCGATGCCCGAGCCCATCAGCCCCGCACCGACGACCGCGAGTCGACCCGCCATCTGCTTCTCCCTCGCCCGTGTTCTCCACTGTCCTGCCGAGAACCCTACTTAACGAGGGATAAGGATCGTCAGATGGTCAGGTCCGGTTCCTCGGGCGCGGTACCGCGTTCCACCTCGACGCCGAGCGCCCGCAGGTCCGCCACGAAGTCCGGGTAGCCCCGGTCGACGTGGTGCACATGGGAGACCTCGGTGACCCCGTCCGCGCGGAGCCCGGCGATGATCAGACCGGCGCCGGCCCGGATGTCGGTGGCGCGCACCGGTGCCCCGGAGAGCCGCTCGTGCCCGCACACCAGGGCGTGGTGGCCGTCGGTCCGGATCTCCGCGCCGAGCCGCATCATCTCGTTGGCGAACATGAACCGCCCGTCGAAGATGTTCTCCGTGATCAGGGAACCACCGACGCTGACCGCCGCCAGGCCGATCGCCATCGGCAGCAGGTCGGTGGCGAAGCCCGGATAGGGCAGCGTCACCACGTCCACCGCCGTGGGACGGTCGTCCATCCGTACCCGGAAGCCGTGGCCCCGGGTCTCCACCAGGCCGCCGGCCGCGACCAGCTTGTCCAGCGCGACCTCCAGGTACGCCGGATCGACGCCGGTCACTGTGACGTCGCCCCGGGTCATCGCGGCGGCGAACGCCCACGTCCCGGCGACGATCCGGTCCCCCACCGTGGCGTGCCGGACCGGACGCAGCTCGGGTACGCCGGCGATGTGCAGCGTCGAGGAACCGGCACCGGAGATCCGGGCGCCCATCCGGTTCAGCATGGTGCAGATGTCGACGATCTCCGGCTCCCGGGCCGCGTTGTCGATCGTCGTGCCGCCGCGTGCCAGCACCGCCGCCATGACCAGGTTCTCGGTCGCGCCGACGCTCGGGAAGTCCAGCACGATGTCCGCGCCGTGCAGGCCGTCCGGTGCCTCGGCGATGACGAAGCCGTGCTCACCGGAGATCTCCGCGCCCATCCGGGCCAGCCCGGCGATGTGCATGTCCAGGCCGCGCGAGCCGATCGCGTCGCCGCCGGGGTGGGCCACCCGGACGTACCCCCGGCGGGCCAGCAGCGGGCCGAGCACGCAGATCGACGCGCGCAGCCGGCGGACCAGGTCGTAGTCGGCCTCCGCGCCGGGCCGTTCCGGCACGTCGACGACGACCGAGCGGGACCGTTCCTTGCCGCCGCCGGCGACCATCGGATCGACCGGGTCGTCCGGGCCGAAGCGTACGCCGCAGCCGAGCCGCCGCAGCACCTCGCCCATGATCGCGATGTCGGTGATCCGGGGTACGTTGGTGATCACGCTGCGGCCCGGCGCGAGTAGCGCGGCGGCCATCAGCTTCAACGCCGAATTCTTGGCGCCCACCACGTGCACGGTGCCGGCAAGCCGGGCCTGGCCGCGGACCCGGATGACGTCGACGTCGCTGACCGCCGGGTCGCCGGCGTCACCCGGCCCCACCGCGACCGGCCGCACCGGGACGGTCAGGTCCGGAATCCGTAGGCTGTGCGTCATGGCCGTCCACCTCACGCGCATCTACACCAAGGCCGGCGACGCCGGCATGACCAGGCTGAGCAACAACGAACAGGTGCCGAAGACCGATCCACGGATCGCCGCGTACGCGGACGTGGACGAGTGCAACGCCGCGATCGGTGTCGCGCTCGCCCTCGGGCAGCTACCGGACGAGCTGCGGGCCGTGCTGGAATCCGTGCAGAACGACATGTTCGACGTCGGGGCGGACCTGGCGACGCCGGTCGAGCCGGACCCGGCGTACCCGCCGCTGCGGGTCACCGAGGAGTACGTCGAGCGCCTCGAAGGGTGGTGCGACGAGTACAACGCGCGCCTGAGCAAGCTCGACTCCTTCATCCTCCCCGGCGGCACCGCGGGCGCGGCACTGCTGCACATGGCACGGACGACCGCCCGGCGCGCCGAGCGAGCGGCATGGGCGCTGGTCACGCATGACCCCGACCGGACCAGCCCACTCCCGGCAAAGTATCTCAACCGGCTCTCCGACCTGCTCTTCATCCTGTCAAGAACGGCAAATCCGGATGGAGACGTGCTATGGGTGCCGGGCGGCAAGCGCTGACCGTCGCCGGCCTGCACCACGTGGAGGTGTGGATACCCGACCTGGCGGCGGCCAGACCTGCGTGGGGCTGGCTTCTCCGGGGCGGCGTGCACCCGGCCGTCGCCGGAACGGCGCCGACCCGGAACAGGCACGGCGGGTGGCGCGCCGCCGGCGTACCCGAAGACGCCGGAACCCGGCCGCGAGGGCGACCGCCGCCACCACCGCCACCCCGGCGGCGGCCGGCAGACCGGGCGGCAGGCCACCGGCGGCCCAGCCGGCCAGCACCGTACCGGGCACCCAGACGGCGACCGCCGCGCCGTTGAAGAGCACGAACCGGCGGTACGGCAGCCCGGCTGCGCCCGCCACCCGGGGCACCAGCGTGCGGGCGAACGCGGTCCAGCGGCCGAGCAGCACCGCGGTCCCGCCCCGGGCGGCGACCAGTTCCTCGGCCCGCCGCCAGCGTCGCTCCCCCACCCACCGGCCCAGCGCTCCGCGACGGAGCCGGGGACCGAGCAGCCGCCCTTCCAGGTAGCCGAACTGGTCGCCGGCGAACGCGGCGGCGGTCGTCACCGCCAGCGCGGCGCCCAGATCGACCCGGCCGGCACGGGCCAGCAACCCGACCGTCAGCATGGTGGTCGCGGCCGGCAGCACCAGGCCGGCCAGCAGGCCCACCTCGCCGGCGAGCACCGCCGCCGCGACCAGCAGCACGAGGCTCGGCGGCAGCGCGTCGAGCCGGTCCACCAGGAAATCCAGGAAGGTCATGCTCCCAGCGTCACGCCCGTGTCGGCCGGTGACGTCCTGCCCGCGGCCGGTGCGGGTCCTCCGAGTGGCCGGTCGCCGCCCTAGGGTCCCCCCGGATCCGGCACCGGGTTGAACCCGTCGTCGACCAGGCCGAGCCGGTGGGCCACCACCGCGGCCTGCACCCGGTTGCGCAGCTCCAACTTCTCCATCGCGGCCGAGACGTGCGTCTTCACGGTGGTCACGCCGAGGTGCAGCCGGGCACCGATCTCGGCGTTCGACAGCCCCGCGCCGACCAGCGCCAGCACCTCCCGCTCCCGAGGGCTGAGCAGACCGAGCCCCGCGGCGGCCGGCTCGGGGGCACGGTCCCGGTCGTGCGCGGCGAGTGCCCGGCGCAGCACCCGCGCCAGCACCGGCGGCGCGAGCAGCGGTTCGCCCCGGCCCGCCCGTCGCACGGCGTCGACCAACTCCTCCGGAGCGCCATCCTTAACCAGGTAGCCCTGTGCGCCGGCGCCGAGCGCCCCGTAGACGTTGGCGTCGTCGGCGAACGTGGTCAGCACCAGCACCCGGGCCGCCGGTTGCTGCCGCAGGATCCGCCGGGTCGCCTCGATGCCGTCCAGCCGGGGCATCCGCAGGTCCATCAGGATCACGTCCGGCCGCAACCGCTCGGCGAGCCGGACCGCCTCGTGGCCGTCCCCCGCCTCGCCCACCACCTCGAAGCCACCGGCCGTGCGCAGCACCAGGCCCACCCCGGCGCGAACCAGCGCCTGGTCGTCGACCACCAATACCCTGATCATTCGTTCTCCCTGATCGGCAGCCGGACCCGGACCCGCCACCCGCCTCCGTCGGTGCCGCCCGCGGCGAGCGTCCCGCCGAGCAGGCCGACCCGCTCACGCATTCCCCGCAGGCCGTGCCCCGATGTGGGCAGCCGGGCACCCGGGTGCGCCGGGCCGCTGTCCAGCACCTCGATCAGCAGGGCCCCGCCGGCCACCTCGACGTCGACCGAGACGACCGTCCCGGGCCCGGCGTGCTTCAGGCTGTTGGTCAACGCCTCCTGCACCACCCGGGCCGCCGTGGTCCCGACCACGAGCGGAATCCGGTGCAGCGCCTCCGGCATCCGCACCTGCACGGCCAGCCCGGCCTCCCGCACCCGACGGGCCGCGTCCCGGATCACCTGCGCCGGCTCGACCTGCGACTCCGCCGGCTCCACCGCGTCCGGGTCGCGGAGCACCTCCAGCAGATCCCGCAACTCGTCCAGCACCTGCCCGGCGGTGTCCCGCAGCTCACCGAGCGCCAGCACCGCCTCCTCGGGACGCCCGGTGTGCTGCACCGCGTAGCGGGCCGCACCGGCGCGCAACGCGATCGCCGCGACGTGGTGGGCGACGATGTCGTGCAGGTCCCGGGCGATCGCGGTCCGTTCGGTCAACCGCACCATCCGCGCCTCCGCCGTCCGCCGCTCCTCCGCCTCCCGGACCCGCTCCTCGGCGGCCGCCGCCGCCTGGCGCACCCCGCTGAGGTAGCGGCCGAAGGCCACCGGCGCCGCTGCGACCCCGGCCAGGGTCACCAGCCGGAGCACCCCGAGACCGCCTCGGAGCACCTCCGGGTTCTCCGGGTCGATCACATTGACCAGCGTCACCGCCAGGAAGAGCACGTACGCGGCGGCCGTGCCCGGCCAGCCCGAGTGGTAGGCGACGTAGCCCAGCGCGACAGCGGCGGCGATCTGGGCGGTGTCCCCGGCGGTCACCCCCGCCGCGTCGGCGGCGAGCATCAGCGTCGACGTGGCGAGCAGGACCGGCCACGGCCAGCGGCGGACTCCGATGAGGGCCACACCGGCGAGCACCGCGAAGACCGCCACCCGCCCTGCGTGCGGTACGCCGGGGACGGCGATCCGCGTGCTGATCAACCCCAGGGCGGCCGTACCCAGCCCGAGCAGCAGTTCAGGCCACCGGATCCACCGCCCCTTCCTCACCTGGCAACCATACGGAGCCGGACGAACCGGACCGCCCTACCTCCGGCCGGCGCCCCTCCTCCGACTGGCCGGTAAGCCGGCCCGCCGAACGAGATTCGAACTGTGCTGGCCCGCCTAGCGTCGGTCGACGTGATCAGCGACGCCCCCGCCTTCCTCGGCCAGTTCGCCCGATACCCGTTCACCACCGGCGCGGTGCTGCCCAGCGGCACGCTCCTCGCCCGGGACATCACCGCCGCCGTGCCCCGTACCGGGGACCCGTTGGTGGTGGAGCTCGGCCCCGGCACCGGCGTCTTCACCCGCGCCGTCCAACAGCGGCTGGCCGGACGCGGGCAGCACCTGGCGGTCGAACTCAACCCGACCTTCGCCGACGGGCTGGCGCGGCGGCATCCGACCGTGGACGTGGTACGCGCCGACGCCGCCAGCCTCGATCGGGTGCTGGCCGAACGGCACCTGCCGGCCGCCGATGTCGTGGTGAGTGGACTGCCCTGGGCGGCGTTCGGCGGCGGGCGGCAACTGGCCGTCCTCGACGCGGTGCTGAGGTCCCTCCGGCCGGACGGCGCGTTCACCACGTTCGCGTACCGGCACGCGGCAGCGACCCGGTCCGCCCGCCGCTTCCGGCGGCTGCTGACCGGGTCGTTCGAGGAGGTGACGATCGGGCGGACGGTGTGGGCCAACCTGCCGCCGGCCCTGGTCTACCACTGCCGCCGGCCGGTGAGCCGCTGACGGCCGGCACCCCGTGCGGGGTGCCGGCCGTCTGCGTCTCAGCTGTTCCAGTGTTGGGTGACGAGGTCGGTGGCCTGCTTCTCCCACTGCGCG
>NZ_NAPR01000035.1 GCF_002140155.1 Micromonospora sp. NBS 11-29 | reverse complement strand
GCGTCACCTGCACCGGCGGCACCACCGAACCCACCACGTCGCCGACCAGCTCGCCCACGCCGACGCCCACCCCGACGTCGTCGCCGTCCACCCCGCCTCCGGGCGGGCCGGCGGACATCACGGTGAACAGCGCCACGAAGTACCAGACCGTCGACGGGTTCGGCGCGGCGGTGTCGATCTGGGGTGGCGCATGGTCGACGGCCGAGACCCAGACGCTGGTCGGCCTGGGCCCGAACCAGCTCGGTCTGTCCATCGTGCGCACCGGTCTCTCGCCGGTGTCGAGCGAGTGGTCGACGCAGGTGAGCGCGCTGAAGACGGCGAAGTCGTACGGGTCGAACGTGAAGATCATGGCGTCGCCCTGGACGGCGCCGGCGGCCTGGAAGACGAACAACAGCCGGATCAACGGCGGCAAGCTGAAGACCGACTACTACGACGACTACGCCAACCACCTCAACAGCTATGTGCAGTACATGCGCGGTCAGGGCGTGACGATCGACGTCACCTCCGTGCAGAACGAGCCCGACTGGCACCCGGACTACGACTCGATGGACTGGAGCGGCACCGAACTCCAGACGTTCGTCCGGGAGCAGGGCGCGAAGGTGCAGAACACCAAGTTGATGGTCGCCGAGGCGGTGAACCTCAACTACGGCTACACCGACCCGACCTTGAACGACGCCGCCGCTCGCAACAACATCGGCTACATCGGCGGGCACCTCTACGGCACCGAGGCGTCGGGCCGGCTGAAGCCGTACACCCTCGCGCAGCAGTACAACAAGCCGGTGTGGATGACCGAGTGGAACCTGCACGAGGCCGACGGCAGCGGCTCCAACATCTGGGGCAATCCCAGCAACCAGGCGGTCTGGAACGAGACGCTGGACGACATCATGCGCACCGTGCACAAGTCGATGGAGTCCAACTGGAGCGCCTACGTCTGGTGGTACGGCAAGCGCTACTACTCGTTCATCGGCGACGGTGAGGCCGCGTACGGCACGACGGCCGGCGCCCCGCTCAAGCGCGGGTACGCGTTCTCGCAGTTCGCCAAGTACGTCCGTCCGGGTTACCAGCGGATCGGCCTGACGAAGAGCACCAAGGCCTCGCCGCTGGAGGTGACCGCCTACCAGGGCGACGGGAAGATCACCCTGGTGATCCTCAACCGGTCCACCAGCGCGGTGAACAACGCCGTCATCCAGGCGCCGCAGAACGTCAGCAAGGCGGAGTACGTCGCCACCTCGCAGAACGCCAACGCGGCCGGTCAGCCGGCCGGCGTGAACGGGAACCAGGTCTCGGTCAACGTCGGCGCACGCAGCATCTCCACCGTCNGTGGGTGAGCATCCTCACCCACACGCCCACGCCGGCTCGACAGGACAGCCGGCGGCCGATACGGAAAGATCTCCGCTCCGGGACTTCGCGGTTCAGGGGGCGGGATGTCGGGCGAGGAAAGCCTGGGTGAGGTGCTTCGCCGGTTGCGGACCGGCGGCAACCTGACGTTGGAACAGTTGGCGGCGGCGTCCGGGGTGAGCGACCGGACGATCAGCGACATGGAGCGTGGTGTGAGCCGGGGCCCGCGCACGCGTACCGTCGCGGCTCTTGCCGACGGGCTGCGACTCGGCCCGGCGGACCGGTCGGCGTTGCTGGCGGCGGCCCGCGCCGGGCGTCGCCGGGCGGTCGCCTCCGATCCGGCCGCCGAGGACCGGTGCTCCCTGCCGCGCCGGGTGCCGGACTTCACCGGCCGGCGGGCGGAGCTGGACGCGGTCGTCGAATGCGCGGCTGGGGCGCGGGCCGGTGATCCGGGCCCGGTGGTGCTGGTGAGCGGATCGGCCGGTCTCGGCAAGACGTCGTTGGTGGTGCAGGCCGCCGGCGAGCTGGCGGGGTCCTGCCCGGACGGCCGGTACTTCGTCGACCTACGGGGGTTGGACGCGCGGCCGATCTCCCCCGCGGCGGTGTTGGACCGGTTGATCCGTGCGGTGGAGCCGGCGACCGGTGTGGTGCCACGCTCGGTCGAGGACGCCTCCGCCGTGTGGCGTTCGCTGATCCGGGACCGCCGGATCCTGGTGGTGCTGGACAACGCCGCGCACGAGAACCAGGTGCGTCCCGTCCTGCCGACGGAAGGCCCGGCCGCCGTGCTGGTGACCAGCCGACGCAGCCTGCTGGGGCTGGAGGGGGTACGCCGGATCGTGCTCGGACCGCTGCCGGACGCGGTGGCGGTGGACCTGCTGGCCGGCATCGCGGCGGATCCGCTGGAGCAGCCGGCCGGCCTGCGGCGGTTGGCCCGGTTGTGCGCGAACGTGCCGCTGGCGTTGCGGATCGCCGGTAACCGCCTCTCCGGCGGGCCGGGGTGGACCGCCGACGACCTGGCCGACCGGCTGGACCGGCAGGAACGGCGGTTGGACGGCCTCGCCGTCGGTGACCTGGAGGTGCGGGCGGCGTTCGGGCTGTCGCACCAGCAGTTGTCGGAGCCGGGACGGCGGTTGTTCCGGCGACTGGCGCTGGCGCCGGGCGCCTCCGTGTCGGTCGAGTTGGCCGCGGTGCTGGCCGACGGGTCGCCCACGGACACCGAGGACGCGCTCGACGAACTGCTCGACCTGAGCCTGGTGCAGCAGCGCCGGGACGGCCGGTTCACCAGCCACGACCTGTTGCGGGCGTACGCCGGCGAGGAGCTGGCCCGGGCGGAGGACGCCCCGGCCCGCGCGGCCGCCGCGCGGCGCATGCGGGACTGGCTGCTGGACACCACCGTGGTGGCGGGACGGTGGTACGAGCCGGCATTCGGCGCTCCCGCCCCGGGGGCGACCCGCTGGGTGGAGTTGGACACGGCCGAGACGGCCCGCGGATGGCTCCGGGCCGAGGCGGAGAACTGGATGCCGGCGTTGCGGCAGGCCGCCGCGGCCGGGGAGCACCGCCGGGTGATCGAGGTGGCGGAGGCGTTGCACTGGTTCTCCGACCTGTGGCTGCACTCGGGCCACTGGCAGGAGGTGTTCACGCTCTCCACGCGCGCGGCCGAGGCGCTGCGGGACGAGCGGTTGTGTGCCGTCCACCGTGGCTACCTGGCCTGGACGTACACCTATCCGTTGGACGATCCGCGGGAGGGCCTGCGGCAGGCCGACCTGGCGTACGGGCATGCCTGCCGCGCCGGCGACGTCGCCCAGCAGGGATGGGCGCGCTACTACGGCGCCTGGGCCCTGGGCAGTTCGGGCGCGCACGAGCAGGCGCTGGTCCTCGCCCGGGAGGCGGTCGACCTGTTCCGGGCCGCCGGGGAGCGCGAGGGCCTGCCGCAGGCGTTGATGGAGAGCGGCAAGGCCCAGGCCCGGGCGGGCGACCACGCCGCGGCCATCGAGACGTTCACCGAGGTCATCGAGGTGGTCACGACACCGGCGACGGCACCCACCCCGCATGTCACCCGGTTGGCCGAGATGTCGGCCTACGGGTCCATCGGCCGGGTCCACCTGATGTCGGGGCAGTGGCAGAGGTCGATCGAGTTCGGTGACCGGGCGCTGGCGTTGGCGCGGGAGCTGGGTGCGCTGCACGTCGCCGCGCAGATCCTCACGCGCCGGGCGGAGGCGCTCGTCCGCCTCGACGACGTGGCCGCGGCGGTGGCGTCGCTGCGGGAGGCGATGGAGTTGCAGCGGGAGGCGGGCGACGAGGCCGGCCTGCGGGCGACCCGGGACCGGGTGGACGAGCTGCTCCGGTGTTGACCAGCCCGCCGCAGGCCGTGACACACTTGCCGTCGGGAGCAGCAGCGCAGGAAGGCCGTGGATGTCGCAGGAGCCGGCCTTCGCCACGTCGTTGCGGGAGCTGCGCACCCGGGCGGATCTGACGCTCACGCAGTTGGCCGCCCGCTCCGGGGTCAGCGCCCGGGCGATCAGCGACATGGAGCGGGGCGTCAGTCGCGGCCCGCAGGCCCGGACGGTGGCGGCGCTGGCTGACGCGCTCGGCCTCGCCGCACCGCAGCGGTCGGCGTTGCTCACCGCCGCGCGCGCCGGGCGGCAGCGTGGCACCGGGGAGCCGGCCGAGCCGGGCAACCGCTGTCCGCTGCCCCGCCGGCTGCCGGACTTCACCGGCCGGCGAGCGGAGCTGGACGCCATCGCGGCCCGCGCCGGTGCCGGACCGGCCGGCGCCGTCGTCCTGGTCACCGGTTCGCCCGGGTTGGGCAAGACGTCGCTGGCGGTGCAGGCGGCGGCGGAGCTGGCCGACGCGTACCCGGATGGTCAGTTCTTCGTCGACCTGCGCGGCACCCATGCCCGGCCGCCGTCCGCGACGGTGGTGCTCGACCGGCTCATCCGCGCCGTCCGTCCGGGGGTGGCCTCGGTGCCGAGGTCGCGGGACGCGGCCGCGGCGCTCTGGCGGTCCGTCACCGAGGGCCTGCGGGTCGCGGTGGTGCTGGACGACGCCGCCGCCGAGGGGCAGATCCGGCCGGTGCTGCCGGCCGGGCCGAGCCTCGTGCTGGTGACCAGCCGCCGGGCCCTGCCCGGGTTGGCGGCGGCGGGCCGGATCGTGCTGGAGCCGCTGCCCACGACCGTAGCGGTGGGGATGCTGGCCGGCATCGTGCCGGACCGCGCGGCGCAGGTCGCCGGGCTGAGCCGGCTCGCCGACCTGTGCGCGGGGGTGCCGCTGGCGTTGCGGATCGCCGGTAACCGGCTGGCCAGCCGGCCGGGCTGGAGCGCCGACGACCTCGTCGCCCGGCTCGCCGCGGAGGACCGGCGACTGGACGGGCTCGCCGTCGGGGACCTGTCGGTGAAGGCGGCCTTCGAGTCGTCGTACCGGCAGTTGTCCGAGGTGGGGCGGCGGCTGTTCCGGCGGTTGGCGCTGGTGCCGGGCGCGACGACCGGGGTGCCGCTGGCGGCGGTCCGGGCCGCCGGGCCGCCGGCGGTCACCGCGGCGGCGTTCGGCGAGCTGCTCGACCTCGGGCTGGTGCGGCAGGGCCCGGACGGTCGGTATTCCCTGCACGACCTGCTGCGGTTGTACGCGGTCGCGGAGCTGCGCCGGGACGAGGCGACCGGGCCGCGTTGACCGGGCCGCGCGACGGCGGGCGCGACCGGACCCGGCCACGCCCGCCCCGCGCCGGCGCTCAGCCGGCGTACGTCTCGAACTCGCCGACCCTCGGCGTGCCGTTGGAGCTGTTGATCTTGAAGTTGATCTTGGTCAACGAGGTCGCGGCGAACGTGATCGCGCCCGCCCCGCTCCCCGAGGCCAGCACGGCCCCGGTGTCGTTGTTCACGAGCTGCCAGGAACCGATCGAGCCCTGGGTGCCCGACGGCTCGCGGATGACCACGCGGGACACCCGGGTGGCGGAGCCCCACTTGATCGAGATCGTGCCGGTCGACCCGGACGGCGACCAGTACGTGCTCAGGTTGGCGTCGCGCACGTTGCCGTAGCTGGTCCCGTCGGCCTTGCTGGAGCCGTCGGCGCCGGCGCCCGAGGCGAGGCTCAGGTTGGTCCCGCCGGACGGGGGCGGCGTGGTCGGCGCGGGCGTGGTCGGCGCGGGCGTGGTCGGCGCGGGCGTGGTCGGCGCGGGCGTGGTGGGGCCCGCCGTGGTGGGCGGCGGCGACTGCGGCGTGCAGTTGCCGTCGGACACCCGCAGGCCGGTGTTCGCGCCCGCCGTCTGCCGCACGATGTCCGGCACGCAGCTCGCCCCGTCCAGCCGGTACGGGTAGGGAATGCTCACGGTGGTGTTGGAGGTCGGGTTCGGCCCCGCCGGATAGTTCTCGTTACCGGCGGCGGACCAGGTCACGTTGTCGAAGATGTTGCCACCGACCTGCCACGAGCCGCGCTCGTTGGTGTAGAACGTGCCCAGCACGTCCTTCGAGTTGCGGAAGTAGTTGTTCTCCACCTTGGCGCGCGCACCGGCCCGGGAGTTGATGCCGGACTCGTGCAGGCTCACGTAGTGGTTGTTGTACATGTGCGCGATGCCGCCCCGCAGCAGCGGCGTCCGGGAGTCGATGTTCTCGTAGAGGTTGTGGTCGAACGTGACGAAGCCGTTCGACCGGTCGCTCTCGCTGGACCCGATGAGCCCGCCCCGGCCGGAGTTGCGCAGGATGCTGTAGGACAGCGTCACGTACTGCGTGTCGTCCTTCATGTCGAAGAGGCCGTCGAAGCCCTCCGACTCCCCGCCCGACGCCTCCAGCGTGACGTGGTCCACCCAGATGTTGCGGACCGTGCTCTCCATGCCGATGGCGTCGCCGCCGTTGGAGGTGGGCGAGCCGGACTTCTTGACGTTCCGCACCGTCACGTTCTGGATGATGATGTTGCGGGAGTCGCGGATGTGGATGCCGAGCTGGTCGAAGACCGCGCCGCTGCCCACCCCGATGATGGTGACGTTGCTGATCTGCTTCAGCTCGATCACGCCGGCCGCGGTGTTGCAGCTCGAACCCGAGACCTTGGCGGTGTTGCCGTGGTTGATGGTCCCGGACACCTCGATGATGATCGGGGTGCTGCTGCTGGCCCGGTTGCACAGCGCGGCGTGGATCGCGGTTCCGGTGCTGGCCCGCACCGTCTGCCCGCCCGCGCCGCCGGTGGTCCCGCCGTTCTGGGACGCGTAGCCGGTGGCGGTGCCGGCCGCCGCCGACGCCTGGAGGGTCGGCACCAGGACGCCGACGCCGACACCCACCACCGCCGTGGCCAGGGTCGCCTGAAGTCGCAGTGCGACTGGTTTCCTCATTTCGCCTCGCTTCGAATTCGCGCATGCCGGATCAACCGCCGAGCAACGACGGTCGCCGAACAGGGGAAGGAGAATCGTTCATCCATTCGCGGGGCCCGAGCCGCAAATGAAACATCGATGTAACGCAATCGTATGAAAGCGCTTTCGCCCAGGGCAAGGGCTGGCGTTTGCAGGTTTTTTGCACTGGCTCGGGGGCGGGTCGGCCNGGTGGCATCAAGCGCGCTTGATGCCACCACTTCACCGAACTCGCGTACGAACCGCCGAGGGGTCAGCCAGCCGCGCGGACCTCCGCCGGGCCCACGGGCACGTCGCCGCGCAGCGTGATCCGGTGCATCACCCGGCGTGCGTCGCCGTAGTCGCGGTTCGCGTAGTGCGCCGTGCTCCGGTTGTCCCACATCGCCACGTCACCGGGGCGCCACCGGTGCCGCACGATGTGCTCGGGCTTGGTCAGGTGGGCGTAGAGCATGTCCAGGATCGCCCGGCTCTCGTACTCCGACACCCCGACGATGTGGGAGGTGAAGCCGGGGTTGACGAAGATGCCGCGGCGGCCGGTCTCCGGGTGCACCCGCACCACCGGGTGCTCGACCGGGGTCAGCCGGGTCACCACCTCGCCGTCCCACTCGTTGCCCCGACCGCCGCGCCGCTGGGCGAGGTAGTAACCGAACTCGCGGTTGCCNCGAGCCGCCGCACCGGCGCGGCCAGCGAGTCGTACGCCAGTTGGGCGTCGGTCCAGTTGGTGTCGCCGCCGGTGGGCGGCAGCGTCACCGCGCGCAGGATCGAGCCGAGCGGCGGCCGCTTCATGAACGTCACGTCGGTGTGCCAGATGTCGGCGAAGCCGTTGTCGGCGCTGTCCAGCTCGTAGATCTCCGGGTGCGCCTCGTCGACGCCGCCGACGACCGGGTGCGAGACGGTGAGCTCGCCGAGGCGTCGGCCGAGCGCCACCTGGTCGTCGTCGTCGAGGATCTGCTCGCGGAAGAACAGCACCTTGCGCTCGACCAGCGCGGCGCGGATCTCGACGATCTCGTCGTCGGTGGCGGAGGCCAGGTCGACGCCGTGCACGATCGCGCCGAAGTGCGGACCGAGCGGTTCCAGTTCCTTCATCTGACTACCTCCGGGGTGCGGACGGCGGCGCCGAGCTGGGCGCGCAGCGCGGCGAACTCGGGCAGGCCGCGCAGCTCGTCCGGGGCGGTCCCGGTACGCGGCAGGTCGATGGGCAGGTCGAGGGCGATGCGGCCGGGCCGCGGGGTGAGCACCACGACACGGCTGCCGAGGAAGACGGCCTCGTCCACGCTGTGGGTGACGAACACACAGGTACGCCCGGACTCCGCGCTCACCCGCCGCAGGTCCTCCTGGAGCCGTTCCCGGGTGAGCGCGTCCAGCGCGGCGAACGGCTCGTCGAGCAGCAGCAGCGGGTTGTCGACGGCGAGCGCACGGGCGATCGCGACGC
Source organism: Micromonospora sp. NBS 11-29 (assembly GCF_002140155.1). Taxonomy (GTDB): domain Bacteria; phylum Actinomycetota; class Actinomycetes; order Mycobacteriales; family Micromonosporaceae; genus Micromonospora. The sequence goes on along the minus strand of NZ_NAPR01000035.1, from coordinate 11,458 downwards.
GCTGCTGCTGGCCGCCGGAGATCTGCCAGATGCGGCGACGTGCCACGTCCCGCAGGCCGACGCGTTCCAGCAGCTCCTCGACCCGCTCGGCGGTGGCCGGCACGCCGGCGTACGTCAGGGCCAGCGCGACGTTGCCGCCGACGGTCTTCCACGGGAACAGGCGTGGCTGCTGGAAGACCAGTCCGGCGCCGCGCCCGGGGACGGGGGCACGCCCGGCGGTGCGGACGGTGCCGGCGGACGGCTGCTCGAAGCCGGCGATCAGCCGCAGCAGGGTGGTCTTGCCGCAGCCGGACGCGCCGACCAGCACCAGGAACTCCCCGGCCGGGACGGTGAGGTNNTCGACCGAGTCGAGCACCACGGCGTCACCCGAGGACATCGGGCAGGCCCTTGACGTAGATCGCCTTCTGCACGTCGGCGAGCGCCGGCACCGCGTCGATCTTCTGCTGCTCCTTGAGGAACTGCGCGGCGGCGACGAGGTTCTCGGCGAGCTTGCCCACCTTGCCCTCGGTGCCGAGCCACTCCGGCGTGGAGAGGTCGGTCGGCTTGAGGAAGACGCCCTGCGAGAGCTGGAACTGCGCGTCCTGCGGGCTGAGGTTGAGTTCGGCGGCGACGGCCTTGGCCGCCGACGCGGGGTCGGACGCGATGAGGTCGAGCGCCTGGGCCTCGGCCTTGCGCCAGGCGTCGACCGCGTCGGGGTGCGCGTCGGCGAACGCGGTGGAGACCACGCCCAGGTCCAGGGTGGGCTTGCCGGCGGTGGCGAGCTGGCGGCTGGAGACGAGGACCTTGCCGGTCTTCTTGACCTCGGCCAGCGACGGCAACCAGGTGTACGCGGCGTCGATGTCCCCCCGGCCCCAGGCGGCCTGGATGTCCTGCGGCTCCAGGTCGACGACGGTCACCTCGGACTCCTTGACGCCGGCCTGGGCCAGCGCGGCCAGCAGGCTGTAGTGCGCGGTGGAGGCGAACGGGGTGGCGACCTTCTTGCCGCGCAGCCCGGCCACACCGGTGATGCCGGTGCCGTTGCGGGCCACCAGCGCCTCGTTGTCGCCGGCCACGTCGAGCACGAACGCCACCCGGTACGGGATATTCAGCGGCGCGGAGAGCCCGCGGGCCACCGGGCTGGACCCGATCGCCGCGATGTCCAGGCTCCTGGCCACGAACGCGGTGTTGATGTCGGCGCCGGAGTCGAACTTGGTCCAGGTGATCTTGTAGTCCGGCAACGCCTTCTCCAGCAGGCCCTGGTTCTTGACGACCAGGTCACCGCTGGGGAACGCCTGGTAGGCGATGCGGATGGTCTTGCGCTCCGGGTCCGCGCCGCCGCTCGCGGCGCCGTCGCCGCAGCCCGCGACCGCCGCGAGGAGCAGCACGGTGAGGCCGGTCAGTAGCTTCTTCACGGGTGGTCTTCCTTGTCTAGGCACGGCCACGCCACGGGATCAGCCGTTTTTCGGCGGTCCGCAGCAGGGCGTCGATGAGCAGGCCGGAGAGGCCGATGGCGAACAGTCCGAGCACGACCACGTCGGTCTGGGAGTAGCGCTGGGCGTCGCGGACCATGCCGCCGATGCCGGGCACGCCGTTGATGGTCTCGGCGGCGACCACCGACGAGTACGCGACGCCGACCGCGATCCGGATGCCGGTGAAGATCTCGGGCAGCGCGTTCGGCAGCACCACGTCGCGGGTGACCGCCCACCGGCCGGCGCCGAGCGCGCGGGCGGCCTCGACCAGCCCGGCCGGCGCGGCGTGCACGGCCGCGGCGGTCGCCACCGCCACCGGCGGCAGCGCGGCGATCGACAGCAGCCACAGCTTGGGTGTCTCGTCGATGCCGAACCAGATGATGAACAGGCTGAAGTAGGCCAGCGGCGGCAGCGCCCGGACGAACGTCACGACCGGCTCGGCGACCACCCGGATCCAGCCGACCGTGCCCATCACGACGCCGATGACGAGGCCGCCGGCCACGCCGATCGCCGAGCCGACGAGGATGCGGCGCAGGCTCACGCCGAGGTGCTCGATCAACAGGTGGCCGCTGTAGCCGCGAACACCGTCGTGGGTGGTCGAGGTCTGGACCAGTTGGTGCCAGACCGCGCCGGGGGTCGGGATGAATGTGGGGTTGCGGGTGACGCGTGCGGCGATCTCCCACAGCGCGTACAGCGCGATCAGCGCCACGAGCCGCAATGCGAGCCGGCGCCGTCGGCCACCGCGCGGCGCGAGGGCCGTGCGGGACGTGACGGGGCCGGCGTCGGGGGCCTCGGCGGGCGGTACGGACAGCGTCGTGGTCACGAGATCACTCCAGGAAGGGGCGGCTCGCTAATTCCTACTTGACCTATCGGATTAGGTCAACACTGTCCCGCCCGCCGGACCCCGATGACACCGCGACCGTCAGGCGACCGGGGTGCAGCAGTCGGCCTCGGCGACCTTCTCCAGTTGCGCGGAGTCACCCTTGACGGTGTAGACCTCCCAGCGCTCGTCACCCGGGCCGCGTACCCAGACCTTGTCCTGCAGGGCGTAGCAGCACTCGGTGTCGTTCTCCGCCAGCGTGATCAGGCCGGACTCGGTCAGGCGCCGGGTGGCGGCGTCGACCTCGTCGGTGCTGGACACCTCGACGCCCAGGTGGTCCAGGGCGGTGGGCCGGTCGGTCTCGCCCTCAAGGAGCACGAGCTTCAACGGCGGGTTCTCGACGGCGAAGTTGGCGTAGCCGGGGCGACGCTTGGCCGGCTCGACGCCGAACAGCTTGGTGTAGAAGGCGACGGAGCCTTCGAGATCGGACACACGCAGCGCGAGCTGAACTCGGGACATGGGAGCTCCTTGTCTAGACGTTTGTCGAAGCAGACCCCAGGTTGCCGCTTGTTTCGACATCTGTCAAGCTAGACAGATGTCGAAACAAGCTGGTCTCGACGCGATCGCGGGCCGTCCCATGGCACCGGAGCAGGCCGCCGTGGTCGCGCCCATGTTCAAGGCCCTGGGCGACCCGATCCGGCTCCGTCTGATGTCGATGATCGCCTCCGTGCCGGAGATGTGCGTCTGCGACCTGACCCCCGCGTTCGACCTGTCCGGGCCGACCATCTCCCACCACCTCAAGGTCCTCCGCGAGGCCGGTCTCGTCGACTCGGAGCGGCGGGGGACCTGGGTCTGGTACCGGGTCAGGCCCGAGGCGTTCCGTCGGCTCGGCGCGCTGCTGGCGATCTCGGGCGACGAGGGCGTGGCGTGAGCCTCGCCCTGCCCCGGCGGGCATCGGCGGAGTTCGCCGGCACCGCCCTGCTCGTCACCGCCGTCGTCGGCTCGGGGATCGCGGCCGCCCGGCTGTCCCCCGCCGACCCCGGGCTCCAACTGCTGGAGAACTCGATCGCCACCGCCCTCGCCCTGGGCGCACTGATCCTGACCTTCGGCCCGGTCTCCGGGGCCCACCTCAACCCGGTCGTCTCCGCCGTCGACTGGTGGCTCGGCCGCCGCGCCGGCACCGGCCTGACCGGGCGCGACCTCGCCGTCTACGCCACGGCCCAGACCGGCGGCGCGGTCACCGGGGCCGTCCTCGCCGGCCTCATGTTCGACCTGCCGGCCGTCACCTGGTCCCGCACCGAACGGACGGGAGGGCACCTGTGGCTGGCCGAGGTGGTCGCCACCGCCGGCCTGGTCCTCCTGGTCTTCGCCCTCGCCCGCTCCGGTCGCACCACCGCCGCGCCCGCCGCCGTCGGCGCCTACATCGGTGCGGCCTACTGGTTCACGTCGTCGACGTCGTTCGCCAACCCGGCCGTCACGATCGGCCGCGCCTTCTCGGACACCTTCGCCGGCATCGCCCCGACCTCGGTGCCCGGCTTCCTCGTCGCCCAGGTCGTGGGTGGCCTGGTCGCGCTCGCCGCCCTCGCCGCCTGGTACCCCGATGCCGCCGACACCGTCGACGCCGTGGTCGTGCCCCACCTCACCCAGGAGACCGAAGCCCGATGAGCAGCAAGCCCAGCGTCCTGTTTCTCTGCGTGCACAACGCCGGCCGCTCCCAGATGGCCGCCGGCTGGCTGCGCCACCTCGCCGGGGACGCCGTCGAGGTGCGGTCCGCCGGCAGCGAGCCCGCCGACCGGCTCAACCCCGTCGCCGTCGAGGCCATGCGCGAGGTCGGCATCGACATCACCGGCCAGACGCCCGCCCGGCTCACCTGGGACGACGCCGAGGCCAGCGACGTCATCGTCAGCATGGGCTGCGGCGACGCCTGTCCCGTGCTGCCCGGCCGCCGCTACGAGGACTGGCCGCTCACCGATCCGGCCGGCCGGTCCCTGCACGTCGTCCGCCAGGTCCGCGACGAGATCAGGGACCGGGTGGCGGACCTGCTCCGATCGCTCGACGCTCAGGCGCCGCCGGAAGGGCGGTAGCAGCGCTACCGGTCGGAGCGAGCACGGGTGCGTTGGATCAGCACGACGCAGGCCAGCACCGCCCCCGCCACGACGACCGTGGCCGGGGTGAGCGCCTCACCGAGCAGCAGGGCCGACCAGAGCAGCGTGAGCACCGGCTGGGCGAGTTGGATCTGGCCGACCCGGGCGATGCCGCCGCGCGCCAGGCCGGCGTACCAGGCGAAGAAGCCGAGGAACATCGACACCAGCGTGAGATAGCCGAAGGCGGACCAGGCGGCGACGCCGGCCCGGGGATGGTGGACGGTCGCGGCCACCGCCGTGATCGGCACGGTGGCCGGCAGCGAGAGCAGCAGCGCCCAGCAGATCGTCCGCGCGCCGCCGAGGTCGCGGGACAGCACGCCGCCCTCGGCGTAGCCGAGGCCGCACAGCACCACGGCGACGAGCAGGAACAGGTCGGCCCGGGACAGCGAGCCGTGCATCGCGCCGCTGGTGGCGAGGAAGGCGAGCACCGTCGTCAGCCCGGCGGCGCTGGCGATCCAGAACAGTGGCGGCGGTCGTTCGCCGGCCCGCAGCACCGCGAACACCGCCGTCGTCGCGGGCAGCACGGTGACGACGACCGCGCCGTGCGCGGAGGTCTGCGTGGTCAGCGCGAGCGAGGTGAACAGCGGGAAGCCGACGACGACACCGAGCGCGACGACCGACAGCCGCCGCCACTGGTCGCGGGTGGGGCGGGGCGCACCGGTCAGCCGCAGGTAGGCCCACGCGAGCAGCGCCGCGCCGACGGCCCGTCCGAAAGCGACGAACCAGGGGTCGAGTTCCTGCACGGCGACGCGGGTCATCGGCAGCGACATGCTGAACGCGAGCACCCCCAGCGCGCCGAGGGCGATCCCGCCGGCCGGTTTCGCCGTTACCGTCATGGGGTCAGTAGCGCTACGCTGTGCTGTCATGAATGATGGTAGCGCTGCGGATCGGGTTGTCGAGCACCTGGGCGGGCTCGCGGCGGCGGCAGCGCCCGGGACGCGACTGCCGTCGGTGCGCGCGTTGACCGCGCACCACCGCGTCTCCCCGGTCACCGTCGCCGAGGCGACCCGTCGGCTGGTGGCACAGGGCCTGGTGGAAACCCGGTCGGGTCGGGGCGCCTTCGTGGCACCCCGGCGATCCGCGCGGCCCGAGGAGGACCTGTCGTGGCAGACCGTCGCGCTCGGCCACCGGCGGGGCGGCGAGGACGAGATGCAGGCGCTACTGGCGTTATCGCCAGAGGGGGCAATTCCGCTTTCCGGTGGGTACCTGGCCCCGGACCTCCAGCCGGCCGCCGCGCTCGGTGCGGCGCTGGCCCGCGCGGCCCGTCAGCCGGCGGCGTGGCAGCGCGGCCCGGTCCAGGGGCGGGCGGACCTGCGGGCCTGGTTCGCCCGCGAGGTCGGTGGCGGCCTGTCGGCCGAGGACATGGTGATCTGTCCGGGCGGGCAGGCGGCGTTGTCGTCCACCTTCCGGGCCCTCACCGTCCCCGGCGACACCCTGCTCGTCGAGTCCCCCACCTACCTGGGCGCGCTGGCCACCGCGCACGCGGCCGGCCTGCGGGTGGTGCCCGTGCCCGCCGACGCCGACGGCGTACGGCCCGACCAGCTCGCCGCCGCGTTCACCCGCACTGGCGCCCGACTCTTCTACTGCCAGCCGCTGTATGCCAACCCGCACGGCGCGACCCTCGCCGCCGACCGGCGTACCCGGGTCGCGGCCGTGGTGCGCGAGGCCGGCGCGTTCCTCGTGGAGGACGACTACGCCCGCGACCTGACCATCGACGGCGAGGCGCCGCCCCCGCTGGCCGCCGACGACCCGGCCGGGCACGTCGTCTACCTGCGCTCGCTGACCAAGTCGGCGGCACCGGGCCTGCGGATCGCCGCGCTGGGCGCCCGCGGGCCGGCCGGCGCCCGGCTGCGCGCCGCCCGGCTGCTCGACGACCTCTTCGTCGCCGGGCCGCTGCAACAGGCCACGCTGGAGTTCCTCACCGCGCCGGCCTGGGAGCGGCACCGCCGTACGCTGCGCCGGGAGCTGCGGGCCCGCCGGGAGGCGCTGCTCGCGGCGCTGGACCGGCACCTGCCCTCGCTGGTCCCGCCGGGTGTGCCGCGGGGTGGCCTGCACCTGTGGGTACGGCTACCGGACGGCGTCGACGACGTCGCGCTGACCTCGGCCGCCGCCGCAGAGGGTGTCACCGTCTTCCCCGGTCGCCCCTGGTACGCCGCCGAGCCGCCGGCTGCGCACCTGCGCCTCACCTACGCCGCCGCACCGCCGCAACGGATGGACGAGGCGGTCCGCCGGCTGGCCGCCGCGCTCGCCCGTTGACGGCCGGACGGCGAAGGGACCGATCATTCCACCGGGACGCCGGCCGACGCGGACGACCGGATGGTGACCGGTGACACCGCGTAGTGCACAGTGGACCCATGGGTGACGTGGGGAGCGCAGTACCGCCCGGGTCGACTCCGCCGGTCCGGGTGGCCGTGCTCGGTGTGCCCGGCCTGTGTCGGACGGTGGTGGCCGGGGTGGTCGCGGCGGCGCCCGACTTCGAGGTGGTGGCGCAGGGCGAGGCGGATCCGGCGCAGCTGCGCCGCCTCGCCGGCTCCCACCCCGATCTGGTGCTCGTCGACCTCGACCCGGACGACGACCCGACGAGCGTGGTGGCGGCGTTGCGTGCCACCGTGCCGGACTGCGCGGTCGTGGTGCTGACCAACCGGCCGACCGCCCGGGTGCTGCGGTCCGCGCTGCGACTACGGGTCCGTGGGGTCATCGCCAAGGACGTGCCGCCCGAGGAGATGCTCGCCCAGTTGCGGGCCGTCGCGCAGGGGCGCCGCGCCATCGACCCGGTGACCGCCCTGGCCGCCCTGGACACGGCGGTCAACCCGCTCAGCGACCGCGAGCGTGAGGTGGCCGCCGCCGNACCGTCCGCAACCACCTCTCCAGCCTGCTGCGCAAGGCCGGCGGCCGGAACCGGTGGGAGGCGGTGCGCCGCGCCCAGGAGGCCGGCTGGATCTGACGGCAAACGGACAGCAGGGTTCCCGACACAACGAATTTACATAGGATTCCCGACGGCCGGTTATCGATCGTGCACGGTACGTCAGGGAAGGCGGGGGTCATGGCTGGGAGTCGACATGGTCCGCACGCTGCTCGCGCTCAAGGGACGGCTGGTCCGGGGCGCGCTCGCCCACCTGCTGGCCGCCCAGGGTGACATCGAGGTCGTCGCCGAGGCGGACAATGCCCACGCCGTCCGGGTCGCGCTGCTCGGCATACGCCCGGACGTCGCCGTGATCGACGTGGACCTCGTACCGCTGCACCAGCTGGCCCGGCTCGCCGCCACGGCCGACGGCAGCCACGGCGGGCGGCTCCTGGTGCTGGTGGACCACCGTCGCGCCGGGCGGATCCGGACGATGCTCGCCGAGCACCACGGGTCGATCGGTTTCCTCAGCCGGGACGTGCCGCCGGAGCGGATCGCCGAGGGGGTCCGGCAGCTCGCCGACGGTCAGGTCGTGCTCGACCCGGAGCTGGTCGTCGCCGCGCTGGAGGTGGCGGACAATCCGTTGACCCTGCGGGAGCGGGAGGTGCTGGAGGTGGTCGCCGACGGCGTGCCGGTCCGGGAGATCGCCCAGAAGCTCGACGTCTCCCCCGGGACGGTCCGCAACCACCTGTCGCACATCATGGCGAAGACCGGGGCCCGGACCCGCTTGGAAGCGGTACGGATCGCTCGCGAGTCCTGCTGGATCTGACCGCCCCGCTGCCCTCCCAGTAACCCACCAGTTCCCGGTACGCCGCCGAGCCGGCCAGCAGGCCCCGGTGGCTGTCCAGGTGGGCCTGCCCACCGTCGAGCAGCAGCACCCGTCGGGCCCGCGTCGCCGAGGTGATCCGGTGCGCGATCACCACGAGGGTGCCGGGCCGGGCGGCGAAGGCCAGCTCCAGCCGCGCCTCGGTGGCCGGGTCCAGATGGCAGGTCGCCTCGTCCAGGATGACCAGCGGTGCCGGCGCCAGCCAGGCCCGCAGCAGGGCCACCTGCTGGCGCTCCCCGGCGGACAGGCCGGCGGGACGCACGATCGCGTCGAGGCCACCGAGGCGGGCCAGCAGGGCGGTCAGGCCAAGCCGGTCCGCCGCCCCGGTGATCGTCGCGTCGTCCAGATCGGGCCGCAGGTACCGGAGGTTGTCCCGGACCGTGCCGGTGAACACGTACGCCTCCTGCGGGATCAGCACCCGGCGGGCCGCCAGCTCGGCCGCGGTGGCCGCGACCGTCGGCGTCCCCGCGACGTGGACCGTGCCGGAATCCGGGTGCAGCACCCCGGCCATCAGTCCGGCCAGGGTGGACTTGCCGATCCCGCTCGCGCCGACGATGGCCAGGTGGTCACCGGCCGGCACGGTCAGGTCGAAGCCGTCGAGCACCGGCGCGGCGTGCCGCCCGTACCGGAAGGTCACCGCGTCCAGCGACAGCGCGGGCGCGGCCGGGTCGGGCGGCGACAGGGTCGCCGGACCGCCGGGCTCCGCCGGAGGTACGCAGGTGCGCAGCAGCCGGTCGAGGGTGACCACGAAGCGCAGACCGCCGGCCGCCACGCCCTGGAACAGGGTGTGCAGCGCCGGCTGGATGCCGCGGACCACGTAGATCAGCGCGCCGAGCAGCGCACCCGGCCCGAGGCCCTGCCCGAGCAGCCACGGCGCGGCGACCAGCAGCAGGGGCACCGGCAGCCACCCGCCGACGGCGAGGCTCAGGCTGCGCGCGGCGGCCATGGTGGCCAGCCGCCGCTCCACCCGCGCCTGCGCGTCGACGTGCTCGCCGAGCCAGCCGACGACCCGGTCCCCGGCCCCGCTGACCGTGACGTCGCGATGGCCGGCCACCGCGACGACCGCGTCTCGGCCGAGCCGCTCGCCGGCCAGGACGTACTCGCGCTGCCGGGCCACCATCGCCGGCAGCGCCGCCGCGAAGAGCAGCAGACCGACGAGCACCGGGCCGGTCACCAGCAGCGCGACCGGGGCGGCCAGGGAGCACAGGCCGACCACGGCCGCGCCGGCGGCGAACACGAAGCCCCGGACCACCATCAGCAGGCCGGCCCAGGTGTCCCGGACCATCTCCACCTGGTGGGTCAGGCGGGTGACCGCCGCGTCGTCGCCCCGCCCGTCGGTCGCGCCGGCCAGCGCCCCCGCCACCACCCGCCGCAGCAGATCGTCACGGAACGGCTCGACCACGTCGCCCAGCAGCCCGTACGCCTGCCGGGTGCCGAGCGCGCCGACCAGCACGGCGACCGCGATCAGCCCCAGCCAGAGCAGCCCGACGCCGGGCCGGCCGGCGAGGAAGCCCTCGTCCACGGCCCGGGCGGTCAGCAGGCCGGTCAGCGCGGCCGGCAGCGCCTCGGCCAGCGACCAGGCGGCCAACCGCAGCAGCGGTCCGCGTCGCGCCGACAGTTCCGCGCGGGTCACCGCGCCCACCGTGGTCATGACCGGAACACCGCCCGGTACGCCGGGTCGTCCCAGAGCGCCTCGTGCGGGGCGACCGCGCGCACCCGGCCACCGTCCACCCAGGCCACCAGGTCGGCGCGGGCGGCGGTGCCCACCCGGTGGCTCACCACCACCCGGGTACGCTGGTCGTGGTGCCCGGTGAGCGCGTCGACCACCCGGTGTTCGGTGACGGTGTCCAGGCTGGACGTCGCGTCGTCGAGGATCAGCAGCCGCTCGGCGCGCAGCGCGCGGGCCAGTCCGAGCCGTTGCCGCTCGCCACCGGAGAGGGCCAGCCCGGTCAGCGGCGTGCGGTAGCGCTCGGGCAGCCGCTGCACCACGTCGTGGACCTCGGCCGACCGGGCCAGCGGCACCGGGTCGTCGCCGCAGCCGACCGCCGCGCCGACCGTCTCCCCGACCAGCACCGGCCGTTCGAAGCCGTAGCCGACCGCCCGGCCCAACGCCGAGGGGGTCAGCTCCCGCAGCGGCACACCGTCCAGGCGTACCTCGCCGGAGTCGGGGTCGCGCAGTCGACCGGCGACGGCGGCGAGCAGGGACTTGCCGGCGCCGGACGGCCCGACGACGGCGAGCAGCGTCCCGCCCGGCACCCGCAGGTCGACCCGGTCGAGCAGCGGCTGTCCGTCGTCGCCACGGACGTCGACGCCGCACAGCTCCAGCCGGCCCGACCCGGGCGGCAGGTCCCGCGTACCGTGCCGGCGGGCGGGTTCGGCGAGGATCTCGGCGGCCCGGCCGCAGCCGGCGCGCACCCGCACGGCGGTGTTGACGGCGGCGATGGCGGCGCCCAGCCCGGCGCCGATCGCGGCGTACTGGAGCGCGGCGAGCAGTTCTCCCGGGGTCAGCCGCCCGGCGGACAGCAACCATCCGCCGACGGCGATGATCGCCAGTTGCAGCAGCGGACTCAGCAGGGCGCCCCGGGCGGCCGCCCCGGCGAGCACCCGCCAGGTGCGTCCGCCGTGCCGGCGGAGTTCGGGCAGCGGGGTGAGCACCCGGTCGACCTCCCGCCCGGCGGTGCCGGCGGCGGTGATCGTCCGCGCGCCGGTGAGCGCCTCGACGAGCCGCCCGGCCAGGTCGCCCTGGGCCCGCTGGTAGCCGGCCACCGCGTCGGAGGCCTCGCTGACGAAGCGTCGCAGCAGCACGGCCAGGAGCAGCAGCCCGGCCACGAAGGTCAGACCGAGCCACGGATCGATCAGGGTGAGCGCGACCAGGCTGCCCAGCGTCGGCAGCAGCACGCTGCCGGCCTGCACGACCGTCGGTGCGGCCTGCCCGGCGTCGGCGACCTGCCCCACCAGGCGGCCGACCAGGTCACCCGCCGGCCGGCGGCTCACGGTTCGCGGATCGAGGGCGAAGAGGTGACGGGTCAGGGCGTGCCGCAGCGCGGCCACCGATCGGGCCCCGGCCGCGCCGGTGCCGTAGTCCCGGGCCGCCCGCGTCCCGATCAGCACCAGCACCAGGGCGACGACGATCGCCGTCCACCCGCCGGGCGACGCCGACCGCGGCGCGGTGCCGACCGCGGCGTCCACCGCCCGTCCCAGGACCGCGGGCAACGCCAGCTCGGCCGCCGCCTCCACCACGGCGAGCACCGCCAGCGCCGGCGTCCACCAGCCGGCGAAGGCCACGGCGCGCATCGCGAGCCGATCGGCGGGGGGCAT
>NZ_NAPR01000034.1 GCF_002140155.1 Micromonospora sp. NBS 11-29 | reverse complement strand
TCGAGGCCGAGTTCGCCGCGGTCCGCTACTTCGCCCTCAACGGCACCGACCACCGCAGTCACGCCGAGCAGGACGCCGCGATCGGCGCCCACATTCGCTGGCGCAACCACCGAGCCCACCCGAAAGCCGGATTCGCCACCGAATCCAAGATCCGCCACCCGGATTACCCGTTCAAGGCTGCATGACGAGGCACTAGGTGACGGTGGGCACGAGCAACGCTGGACGTCCATGGACTGCGGCGGCCCGTCCGGGCAGTCCGAGCGCTGCTGCTGGCCCAGCTCATCGATGGCTGGTGATTCCCTCGGGACGAAGAGGTTATCGCAACTCGAACGTAAACCGATCCTCGTGACCAGCCTCTCGCTCCTCGGCTTCCACGGCTCGCAGTAGGCCGCAGATCCTTCCGAATCGCTCCGCTCCGAGATTTCTCTCGCTGACCTGCCAGTCAATCCAGACGACTGCGACTGGACGGGGGACATCCCTGCTCAGTCGGTCCCACAGAGCATCCAGGTTCGCACCGTAGTACGGCCCGAAGTCGAGAGCACCGGCGAGGAGTTGGTGAAGGTCGGCTTCGGTTCGCACCTTGCGGCCGTCGATTTCCAAGAGCACGTGACCTCACCCGTCTCTGCTGGCAGCTACGCCACCGACGTACGTCTCGTCTGGGCCCGGCCCATGCCCTATCCGTGCCCGACGCAGCGGTCGGGGCGACAGGGGCACGTGATCTGTCCGACGATCAACGTTCGTCAGCGATCTCTCCCTGATGCTGCAACTACCCCACCGTGTAGATCAACCTGCTTCCCAAGCTGACAGCCCGGCGAGGTCCCAGGCTCCATGGCCCGGTTGCGATCGACAGCAACGGTGACAGCAACCGGGCCGGATGACGGGGACCAGTGACGGAGGACGACGGACCAGTGCCCGACGTCAGAGACGTGCGCAGACGCGCCCGGACAGAGCGCCCAGAACTTACAAGCGAGGGGTCGCAGGTTCGAAACCTGCCGCGCCCACCACTCACCAGCAGCGCAAACCGCCTCAGGAAGATCACTCCCCAGGCGGTGGCAGCAACGGTTCCGTCGAGCTTGCCGAGCGCCTGGCGCATGGCGTCGAGGTTGGCGTGCGAATAGACCTTGAGGGTCAGCTTCACATCCGCGTGCCGGGCGATGGCTTGGACGACGTGCGGCGGGACGCCCAGCTCCATCAGTAGAGACACGACGGTGTGTCGCAGGTCGTATAGCCGGACGTCCGGACAACCGACCCGCTCCGGGCACGGTAGTGACAAGAAGTTGCCCCGATAGCAGAATGCCAGGTGCGCCGGATCATCAAATTAACTCACTCGATCGCATTCTTCACCTCGACTGGTCTAAAAGCGCCGAACCCTCCGTAGTCGCGCACATCCGAAAGGCCCCGAGTTGCACTACGCTCGCAAAGACCAGCCCAGGCGTGGGCTGTGCCTGTTGAAGCGATGGAGGAATTGCCGCTGGCCGCCGCCGCAGAAACTGACAGTGAGATTCGACAAATGATCTCGGATGTTGTCGAGGTGCTGTCTGAGGACGAGCGGAAGCGAATGCAGGAGGTAATAACCAATTGGTGGGTTCCAAATCGCCTTTCGCCACCTCCTGACGAGTATATAGATCTTCTTACTTTCCATCCGGGCAAGCTTCTCGATGAGGCTAGTGAGCAGCGGTTCCTTGCCCACGTTGGGTCTGAAGTGCCGCTAGAAATCGTCCTTCGAGGCCACCTTTGGGTGGAGTCAGCCCTGATTCGCTTGTTTAACGTAAGCGTCGAGCGTCCAGAAAAGCTCGCAAGTGCGCGGCTGGCANTCAGGCAGCACATAATCTTGACGCGGCCATCGGTCCAAACGAGGAAAATAGGTTTCTTGAGTCCCTCGGGCCGGTCGTCCATTATTCCTCGGGTGTTGAGCTACCGGAACATAAGGATCAGCCATTCCCGCACAGGATGCGGCACGGGATAGCGGTTCTGCTCGTCTGTATCGACAAGTGGCACGGCGAACTGGTAGTCAAGAGAGAGCTAGACCGGTTCTGGATGATGGAGACGACAAAGACGCTGCGGGCCACGAATGACTGGTTTGCGGACATGAAGGATAAAACTGTCGCCGCCGGAACAAGGAGGCAGCCATGAGGATGCAGTTCATTCCGACGATCAAGGGCGAGAAACTGGCACCAGCTGTCTACCTAGACACCCGAGCCGTCGGCACCTCGCGTCTTAAGGCTGCTAGTGTGATAAATGTCACCCATTGCGGTAGCATGTCTACTCCTAGGGCGAGNGACTAGACGCCCCCAGCGTCAACAGCGTGCTGGGGGCGTCTAGTCGGGGTCGGTGCTCCTGCCGTCCGTCATGGCTCAAGCTGTCCCCATCTAGCCGGCTAAACCGCTGCTGCGGAGGCCTCCTGGATGCGATCGAAGGCACCGTTGGCCAACTCTCGAACGCTCTGAAAGTAGCGACCGTGAGTGCGGCGAAGGGCACCCCACGAGGCGGCACCCAGCACAACTACCTCGATGTCTCGGTTCCGACGGTGCGCTGCCTCGGCCTCGAAGCGAGCGTCCAAGGCGTCGCTTGCCTGGACATGCTCTGAAGATCGGACAATCGAGCCTGAGCTACGATCAAACACCACCAGGTAGTGCTTCATCTGATGCCTCCATGCTCTACCACGCGCTCCAAGGCTTCCATGCTACCCCGAACCTTGCGCTGGCGTTCCGTATGACTCTTGTTGAGTTCGCGCATCTTAATCTTGATCAGGCTGAGGCACAACCCGAGGGCTTCATAAGCCTGTGCGGTCGTGACCTCCCCTCGCAATGGCATCGATCTTCGGACCAGCCTCCCCGCCCGTCGACGATCCTCAAAGACCAGGTGGACGAAAGCCCTTATTCTCTTCCGAATCCAGTGATAGATCCGGTGGGCATCCTCAGCCTCATCGCCAGTAAGGCCGGGGAAGCCCGCGCTGCTCCCGTCGTCGTCCCCAACGATTTCGCGCATTCCAGTAAGATCACCGTTATCGAAGCATGCGAGGAAGTGCGCTACCTCCCGTGCCATCTCTTCACGCACTTCGAGCCTGTCGATAACGTCGCTGGCTTTGCGGATTGCCACCACAAATTCTGCCCGAGTAACCGAACGTCCAGGAAGAGGATCAACCAGCCGATCAGGTTCGTTTGGGGGTTCTCCATACCGGATGCCGCGCCCCCACCGGTCGGCAAGGCCTTCCATCACCTGGGCCCAAGAGTTCTGCATGGCNCCCGGTACCCAAACGATGGGTTTAGACGTCTATCGAATACCCGCGGTGGCTTGGTTAAGTCGGAGAAGTGCTCAGAGATCTTTCCGACTATTGCATCCTGCTCTCGTCGCCCGCCCTCGATCACCAGGCGCGCCCCCGCAAAATCCTGGACTCGGGCTAGTTGCATGCCAGACTCACGTTGCAGCTTTTCTATTAGCGTGCCGAGAGTCTTAACGCGAGTTCCGGCCTCTCCAAAGCCAAGAGAGTCTAGGCGCAGCTTGACCTCGTCAAGGACCTGCTGGTAGTACCTAATCACGTCCTTCAGAGCTGCTATGTCGGCTTCGTCCGGTTCGTCGTCAACAGCTCTGGCAAGCCGGTCCCCCAGCTGGTTGAGCTTAGATTTGGACATCGGTAGCGGCACAGCGACAAGCTAGCATCGAGTCTCGGTCTGCGGGTTCCCCGAATCGCTGTACGCACTGTCTTCTTCTGGATACCGCAAGCTTGTGATCGTCTACGTGGCCCAGCCCTAGAGGAAGTTGTGGAGCAGGTCAAACAACAATCACCTTCCCTCTCCGGTAGCCAAGCAGGCGAGCAGCCGCAAACAGACACTAGGTCAGCGAAGACTGCCGGGCAGCGGACCAGCGCCCCGAGACCAACTTCGTAATAAGCAGGTGGGCCCCGTCGCAAGATCCGGGACAGGCACGGAATGTTGGCGCTGTTCGACCAGGCGGCTCAGTGGTGATTGCTAGCCCTCTTCGTGAACCGTGTGCGGCAGCAGCGCCGACAGCAGCGCTGACAGCAACTGGATGGGACGAGGGGAACCGCCTGAGGTTCCCCCGGTTCGCCGGAGGGTTGGTTACCTGGCGCCGGTGGGCTCAGGCTGAACGATAGCCGTCTCGTCGTGCTGTGCCTGGTGGGTGTGCCAG
>NZ_NAPR01000004.1:689836-758651 GCF_002140155.1 Micromonospora sp. NBS 11-29 | reverse complement strand
CCGCTCGCGCCGACGCCGTCGCCCGACGGGCCCCGACGGCGCTGGCGGGTCGCGGTCGCGGCGGCCGTGGTGCTGGCCGTGACCGGCAGCGGGGTCGCCGTGGCCTCCCTGCGGCCGGACGCGCCCAGTCGGCAGGCCGGCGAGACGCCGGGCCCGGTGGCCCCGGCGCGGCCGGACCGTCCGCGCGCCTCGGCCACCCCCGGCGCCCCGTCACCCAGCAGCGCGGAAGGGCTCGGCGGCAAACCCACCGTGCGCCCGTCGACCTCCACCAGCTCGGGGCCCGGCTTCGGGGGTACGCGGCTCACCCTGCCCGGCGCGTCGGTGGACCCGCAGAACGGCGAGACGTTCAGCCAGGCGTTGTCGCGGTCCGACCGCACGATCGGGCGGCTGAGGATGGCTCGCGTGTTCTATCCCGGCCTTCCGCCGGCCTGGAACGGCAGCCGCAGCGACATGGTCGACCGGACCGTGGTCGTCTCGTTCAAGGCGCCGCCCAAGGAGATCAACGCCGGCAAGCACGACGCGCGCCTGACCTCGTGGTTCGCCTCGATCCCGCGCGACCACGACGTCTACTGGGCGTACTTCCACGAGCCGGAGGACGACGTCGAGCGCGGTTCGTTCACCGCCGCCGAGTACCGGCAGGCGTGGCGACGGATCGCCGGCATGGCCAACCGGGCGAACAACCCGAAGCTGATCAACACGGTGATCCTGATGTGCTGGACGGTCGACCCGAAGTCCGGCCGCAGCTTCGACGCCTTCTACCCCGGCAGCGACCTGGTCGAGACGCTCGGTTGGGACTGCTACAACTGGGCGGTCAAGTGGAAGCGGTACGCGCCTCCGCCGGAGGTCTTCGACCAGATGATCAACAAGTCGAAGGCGCTGGGCAAGCCGTGGGGGTTGGCGGAGACCGGCAGCGACCTGCTGCCCGGTGACGCCGGCCCCGGACGGGCGGCGTGGATCCGCTCCATGACCAGCTACGTCAACGGCAAGCAGCCGGAGTTCGTGGCGTACTGGAACAACCAGGTCAGCTACGGCGACTTCCGGCTGCTCGACCAGCCGAGCATCCAGGCCTGGAAGTNGGGCGGGCGACCGGTCGGTCGCCCGCCCGTCACGCTAGATGCCCCGGCCGCGCTTGTGCAGGGTACGCAGCACCCGGTCGGCCTGCACGGCCCGGCTCGCCACGGCCAACGCCAGGTAGGCGCGCGGCTCCTTCGGGTTACGGGCCAGCGTGCGCCGGGCCCAGCGGACCGCGTCCCGACGGTTGCCCATGGCCGCCTGCGCGAAGGCGATCTGACCGGCCACCCGGGCCTCGCCGTGCGGCACGGTGGCGAACTCGGGATAGCGGCGCAGCAGCCACTGCAACGCGGTCGAGATGGTCTCCCACCGCTGCGCGAAGTACGACCGCTTGTGCCAGCGGACCAGCACGTACGGACTCTCCACGTTGACCAGTGGGGCGTACCGGGCGGCCCGGAGCAGGAACTCGTAGTCCTCCGCGTAGCTGCCCGGGATCTGCTCGTCGACCAGGCCAATCGCGTCGAGCAGCGCGGCCCGCCGGATCAGGAACGTGGACGGGTGCAGCTCGGTGAGCCGGTCCCGGAGCAGCGCCTCCAACGTGATCCGGGCGCGGTCCAGCGAGCGGTCCACCGTCCGGTCGTCGTAGCTGACCCGGATGCCGCAGCTCACCAGCGCGCCGTCCGGGTGCACGTCAAGCGCGCCGAACTGGGCCGCCAGCTTCCCGGGCAGCCACTCGTCGTCGTCGTCGCAGAACGCCACCCAGTCGCCGGTGGCCGCCTCGATGCCGGTGTTGCGCGCACCGGCCAGCCCGGCGGTGTGGGTGTTGGTGATGACCCGGATCCGTCGGTCGCCGCGCTCCGTCTCCAGTGACCGGTCCGGCTCGGACTGGTCGTAGACCACGATCGCCTCGATCGGGCCCGGATGGGCCTGGCTGAGGATCGCGTCGAGCGCCGCGCGCAGCAACTCCGGACGGTCCCGCGTCGGTACGACGACCGAGATGCTCGGACCACTCATGCTCTCTCCACGGACTCGTCGGATCCCCGCTGGCCCAGGTAGCCGTAGCGGACTCGAAGGGGCAGCGTGGCCAGGCTGACCACGGCCCGGCTGCGGCGCGGCAGGCGGTCCCGCCACGCCTCGTCCCGCCGTACCGTCAGCGGCCCGCCGCTGAACCGCAGCGGGTTGCCGGCGACGCTGTGCGCGCGGAACGGCGCGGCGGGCGACTCGGCCGCGTCGGCCGGACCGTCCGCCAGGATCCGCAGGGCCGCCGGGTCGTCCGGCAGACCGGAGAAGTCACGCACCCGGCGTACGGTCCCGGCCGGGTCGGCGGTGAAGTCCTCGTAGCGCAGCCGGAACACCTTGGCCCGCTGGGCGAGCAGGTGGAACGCGGCGTTCTGCGCGGTCCACAACTTGCTCACCTCGAATGGCGAGAAGGTCGGCATGAAGTCCTCGCCGTCCACCACCTCGGGCCGGCGCACCTGCTTGCCCCAGGAGTACGCGACCGCCCGGCTGTCCCGGATCAGGTGCAGCACCCGCAGGTCGAGCCCGTCGGCCCAGCTCAGCGCGAAGGCGAGCGAGGCGTGCTTGCTGGAGTCGACCACCACCCGCGCCCCGGTCACCGCGAGCGCGGCCCGGTAGATCCGGGTGTAGAGGTCGCCGTAGCGGCGCACGTCGGCGAGCTGCTCCGGGGAGAGCGACTGCTTCGCCAGCCGGGGGATGTGGCGGGTCCGGTCGACCCGGTCCTTGAGCGCGATCACGTCGTCCCGGTCGACCGCCGACCAGCCGCCGAAGGCATGCTCGCCGACCTGCTGCCAGAACGGGCAGGCGGAGAAGCGCTCCCCGCAGCCGCACCGCTCGTCGGCACCGAGCGCCCGTTCCCACAGGTGCACCACCTCGCCGACCGCGCACACGTCGGCGCTCTGCGCCAGCAGCAGCTCCAGCAGGGTGGAGCCGCTGCGGCCGAGACCGCCGACGAAGAGGACGCGCGGCTGCGGCGGCTCCGGCGCGCTCACCCGTGCCGCCCGCCGGCCCGCTGGCGTACCCGACGGGCCACCAGGTCGTCGATCACGGCGCCGACCCGGGCGACCGCCTCGGCCCGCGGGTCCGGTCGGCCCGGATCGGCGGCCAGGACGAACCGGGCCGGGTCGGCCAGCCCTTCGTCCAGCGCGGCGAGCAGCTCGGCCTCGGACTCGCAGAGCCGCACCATCCCGGCCGCACCCAGTCGCCGGGAGAAGAGCTGCTGGTGGTTGTCGACGTGCTCGTCGTGGGTGGGGTCGCGGGGCACCACGATCGGCAGGTGACCCGTGCGCCGGGCCTCGGTGATGGTGGCCGGCCCGCCGTGGCTGACCACCAGGGTGGCCTCGGCCATCGCGCGTTGCAGCTCCTCGTGGCCGAGGAACCCGGTGGCCTCGGGCAGGGCCGGCGGGCGGCTGTGGCCGTACTGGAGGACCAGCCGGACCTCGGGCCGGGCGGCGTGCCAGCGCTCCAGCCAGCCGACGAGGCGGTCGAAGCGGTGCACGTCGGTGCCGACCACGACCAGGACGTACGGCGTCGAGCGCCGGTCCCGCTGCTGCGGAATGTGCGCCATCAGAGGAGGTTCCCCACGACGGTCGCCTCCGGGTACATCCGGCGCTGCTCCTCCCACTGCACGAGCATCGCGGAGAGGAAGGGCCGGCAGAGCCGGGCGGTCAGCGTCGCGCTGTCGATCCGGTCGTACACCTCGATGTAGACCGTCGGGATCCGACGGAGCCGGGCCGCCACCACGAACGGCAGGGCGACCCCGGCGCCGGTCGTGACCACGGCGTCGACCTGGCGTCGGCGGATCACCTTCAGCGCGAGGAACGCGTTGCGGACCAGGTTCTTGACGTTACGGGTGGTGGGGTGGTGCGCCCAGACCACGTCCTCGCCGCGCAACAGCGACCGGGCGTCCGGGGTGTCGAAGGTGACCCACGCCCGCCGCCGTTCCCGGTACCACGGTTCGAGGGCCAGGAGCTGGGCCAGATGCCCGCCACTGGACCCGACCAGCAGGACCTGTCCCGAGCCCTCGGTTGACGCGCTCACCACACCGTTCCTCCCGTACGTGTGCGACCGCGCCCGGATTTACATGAATGACCCTCGGACGCGCCATGACAACCTACTGGCGTGCCCCTCGGCAACTGAAGGGGCCGTTGGACGGATGCCGACCCACCGGTCCGGCCGCTCCGGGATTCCCGGGACTGGGACTCGGTCCGTGATGCGAGCGGGCAGGTCGGCGACGGTTCGGCCACAACGGCAGGCCGGGCGACCAGCAGTACGCGAGGATGTGTCAGGATTTTGTCACCGCTCCGCACAGGAGTCGGCGGCAACGCCGACTCTCGGGGGCAGGTCGGGCCCAACACCCGGAAAACCCACCGAATGGTCAGTACCGATCGGCCATGTCTACGCGGACTGCCTACACCTGGGCAGGGTTACCGGAACGTGAGCAGACTTTCCCTCAACGTTCGGATCGGGGACACTCAAGGTCACGGTCAGGTCCAAGCTGTGCCGTGGACTGCCCGGCTCGGTCGAAAGGGAGCGACAGACTCTGATGCCCTCACCCCACCTGGCCGAGAGTGACTCCGACGGTCTCGCCCTGATGGCCTATCTGGGCTGGCTGCGCCGCCGCTGGTGGATCCTGCTGCTCGCCGCGGCCCTCGGCCTGGCCGGCGGGCTGGCGGTGAGCCAGCTTCAGGACGCGCGGTACACCTCCACCACGTCGCTGCTGGTGCGTCCGCTCGGCAGTGGGAACGAGAACAACGCCAACGCCAAGGTCAACCTCGACACCGAGGCGCAGGTGATCCGCTCGCTGGTGGTGGCCGAGCGGGCCAAGACCCTGATGAAGAGCGGTGCCGGCGCCGACGAGCTGGTGAAGGCGGTGACCGTCAGCGTCCCGCCGAACAGCCAGGTCCTCCAGGTGGCCTACGAGGCGGACAGCCCCACCCAGGCCCAGTCCGGCTCGCACGCCTTCGCCCAGGCCTACCTCGACCTGCGCAAGGCCACCGCGCAGAAGACGCTGGACAACGAGACCGCCGCGCTCCAGCAGCAGATCGCCGAGGTCAACAAGCAGCTCAGCGCCGTCGCCGGGCGGATCGCGGCGGCACCGGCCAACTCCCCGCAGCGGGAGCGCGCCGAGGCCGACCGGAGCGTGTACACCAACCAGCTCAGCTCGCTGAACAACCGGCTCAGCCCGCTGATCTCGACCGACCTCGACCCCGGTGAGATCATCTCGGACGCGCGCCTGCCCGACCACCCCAGCTCCCCGAACCGCACCTTGAACCTGGCCAGCGGCATGGGCGCCGGGCTGCTGCTCGGCATCGTCCTGGCGCTGGTGCTGGACCGGCTGGACAACCGGGTCCGCCGTGGACGCGACATCTCCGACCGGGTCGGCCTGCCACTGCTGCTGGAGCTGCCGGCCCGCACCCCGTCGCTGTCCGTGCTGCCGGCGTCCCACAAGATCTCCCGCGAGCTGGGCCGGTTGCGCAACGTGCTGCTGACCGCCGTGCCCGAGCCGGCGCAGGGCGGTCGCGGTCGGCAGCTCCTGCTCTGCGACGGCTCGGCCGGCACCGCCGCCGGGTTCGTCGCGGCCAACCTGGCCGCCGCGTACGCCCGTACCGGCCAGCAGGTCGCGCTGATCACCACCAAGCCGGACTCCGCGCTGGGCAGCATCACCGGCGTGGCCGAGGGGCGGCACAACCTCGCCTCGGTGCTGCGCCGGGACGTGCCCGCACTCAAGGCGCTGGCGCCGGTGCCGGGGCTGGGTCAGCTCCGGGTGCTCGTCCCGGGCGACCTGGACGCGGAGGTCGAGCTGCCCGTCTCCGGCCTGCTGGAGGTGCTGCACGAGCTGTCCGCGCGCTTCGACCACGTGCTGGTCGAGACGGCGCAGCCGACCATCGCGGTGGAGGCCCAGGCGCTGGGCCGGTACGCCGACGCGGTGATCGTGGTGGCCGAGACCGGGCGGACCCGCAGCGTCGAGATCACTGCGGCGCTCCAACAGTTCGAGCAGGTCAACGCGCCGGTGATCGGTGCGGTGCTGGCCCCGCGGATGCCCGCCGCGCCGGCGGCCGCGGCCCGGCCGGCGGCCCCGACGAACCGGCCGAAGCCGCGGCCGACCCCCGGCCCGTCCGCCGAGTCCACCATGGTGCTGCCGCGTATGCAGCCGTCCGCCTCCGGCGCCTCGGCGAAGCCGTCCGGGCAGGGCGCGGGCCCCAACCCCGCCCCAGGCAAGCCGGCCGGCGCGGGTATGCCGCCCGCGCAGCGCAAGCCAGCCGCCCCGGGCAACTCGATGCCGGTCAACGGCGGTGGTGGCACCTACCGCTCCCGGGGCGACGGCGAGGGTCGCAGCTACGCCCTCGACTCCGGCGAGGACCTGGGGTGAATCGCCGTCAACTGCTTCGCGCCGCCGTCGCACCGGTCGTGGTGGCCGGCCTCGTCGCCGGCTGCGCCAAGCCCCAGCCCAAGGCGGGCGGTGTCGAGGTGGTCGACCCGGGGGACGGGCCCGCGACGCCCACGGCGAGCGCCACCCCCAGCCTGCCGCCGGCCCCGCTGACCGGGGTGCCGGCCGGCACCGCCTCGGTGGCCACCCGGCCGGCGGTGGCGGTGCCGCTGCGGGTCAGCCCGTCGACCTCCCCGGTCGGCCTGGACGCGGCCGACCTGGTCTACGCCGAGTTCGCCGAGTCCGACTCCCTGCACCTGACCGCCGTGTTCCACTCCCGCGAGGCCGCCAAGGTCGGGCCGGTCACCGAGATCCGCCCGGTCGACATCCGGTCGATCGCCGTGCTCCGCCCGTTCGTCGGCTACGCCGGCGGCCCCACCGGCTTCCTGGCGCAGTTCGAGGACTCCGGGCTGGCCGGGGTGACCCCCGACGACGACGGCAAGCTCTTCAGCGGGAGTTACACCTCGACCGCGGCGCTGTGGCGGGCGGCGCCGAAGGACCAGCAGCCGCCCACACCGGTGCTGGACTACGCCACCCCGGGCGTCGCGCTGGCGAACCGCGACCTGGCACCGGCCCGGCAACTGACCGTGACGGTGCCCGGCGGCCCGCCGATGGTGTGGCGGCACGACGCGGCGAAGTCGCTGTGGACGACCCGGATCGGCAAGACGACGGTCACCGCGGCGTCGGTGGTCGTGCTGACCTCGGAATACCGGACGCTGGACGTCCGCAAGCCGTCGCCCCGCACGCTGCCCTCCGCCAAGGTCTTCGGCGAGGGCGCCGCGGTCGCCGTCTCCGGTGCGTCCGGCGCCAAGGGCAACTGGCGCAAGCCCGGCCAGGAGATGGTCTGCAACCTGGTCGGCACCGACGGTGACCTGATGCACCCCCAGCCCGGCAACGCCTGGGTGGTCTACGTGCCGAGCACCGCCCGGGTCACGCTCGGATGAGCACGATCGCCCCGAACGGACCCGCCCGAGGAGGGCTCGCGCCGGTCGCTCCGACGCGGGAGCCGGCGCGCGGGCGTACGCCGGGCCGCAGGGTGGGCCCGGTGCTGCAACTCTCCCCGACCTGGCCGCTGAGCGCGATGTTCGTGCTCTACCCGGTCGCGTGGATGCTCGGGGTGTCCACCTTCATCTTCGTCGTCCTGGCCGTGCCGATGGCCGTGCAGCTACGCCGCCGGGGCTCGGTCCGGGTGCCGCCCGGTTTCGGCATCTGGCTGATCCTGCTGCTCTGGGTGCTGCTCTCCGCGATGATGCTCGGGCTCCGGGCGCCGAACACGCTGCCACCGTCGGGTGGTGGCCGCTACCTGGGCTGGGGCATCTGGCTGGCCAACTACCTGGCCCTCACCGTGCTGATGCTCTACGTGCTGAACATGCGTCAGCGTGAGCTGTCCCAGCGGCGGGTGGTCCGGCTCTTCGGCTTCATGGCCGTCGTCACGGTGATCGGTGGCTACCTCGGTTCGCTCCTGCCCTCCGTCGGCTTCATGGCGCCGCTCAACTACCTGCTGCCGCCCGGCATCGCCAACCAGCCCTACGTCGCCTCCCTGATGGACGTGCGGTTCGCGCAGGTCCAACAGGTCCTGGCCGGCGAGGACGCGTCGCCCCGGCCCTCCGCGCCGTTCGAGTACACCAACTCGTGGGGCGAGAACATCGCGATCCTGCTGATCTGGCTGATCGTCGGCTGGGTCGTGCTGGGCGGGCCGGTACGGCGACTGCTCGGCATCGCGATCGCGCTGGCCGCGATCTACCCGATCATCTACTCGCTCAACCGGGGCCTCTGGGTCGGGCTCGGCATCTCCGTCGCGTACGTGGCGATCCGGCTCGCCCTGCGTGGCCGGATGGTCGTGCTCGGCGGGCTGGCCCTGGCGGTGGGCATGATCGGCGTACTCGTCGTCGCCACACCGCTCGGCCGGACGTTCGACGAGCGGTTGCAGAACGGGCACAGCGACGACATCCGGGCGACCCTCTCCGAGGGCGCGGTGACCGCCGCCAACCACTCCCCGATCCTCGGCTACGGCGGCAACCGGGCGCTGATCGGCAGCAACCGGTCGATCGCCATCGGCAAGTCCGACGACTGCAAGCAGTGCGGCAACCGGGAACTGGGCAGCAACGGCCAGTTCTGGTCGGTGCTGGTCGGCCAGGGCTGGGTCGGGGCCATCTGCTACAACGGGTTCTTCCTCTACTGTCTCTGGCGCTACCGGCGCGACCACAGCGCGATCGGGATCGCCGGCAGCCTCGTGCTCATCCTCATGCTCTTCTTCCAGTTCACCTACGGCGCGCTGGAAGCCACCCTCGCCTACGCCCTGATCTCGGTCGCCCTGCTGGCTCGCAACGACCAGCTACGCCGGGCACTCGCGCCGCCACCGCCCAAGGGCACCGTGGCCGGGCTACGGGCCCGACTGGAAGCAGCCGGTAACCGCTGATGGTGTTCCGCGTACCCCCGGACGGCGACGGCCGTTCCGCATATCTCGGTGAGCTGGCCGGCCTGATCTGGCCCGAACCGGCCGAACCGGCCCTGCGCCGCGGCGGCCCCGGCTGGGTGGTGGTGCCCTCGGCGGCCCGCCCCCGACTGCTGGTGCCCACCGGCTCGGGCCGGGCCGCGGCGAGCGCCGTCCGGCACTCCACCGAGGCGGTCGGCCGCAAGGCCAAGCTGGTCCGGCAGGGCCTGGCGACCGCGTTCCGGCTCGGTCTGGGGCCCCGGCTCTTCCCGGACCGGCTGGTGGTCGACGGTGCCGGCCTGGACGCCTACCTGGCCGAGGTGCTCGGCGAACCGGTGCTGGTCAGCATGCACATCGGGCCGGCGCGGGCGAACCGCAAGCCGGTGCTGCAACTGCTCGCCCCGGACGGCCGCGCCCTCGGGTACGCGAAGCTCGGCGTCGATCCGCTGACCCGCGCCCTGGTCGACGCGGAGGCCGCCGCGCTGCGTCGCCTCGCCGAGGTGCCGCTCGGCCCGGTCGTCCTCGCCGGGGTACGCCACCACGCCAACTGGCACGGGCACGCGCTGTTGGTGCAGGAGGCGCTGCCGGTGCGGCTGCCCCGGGCCACCCCGGCCGCCGCGGAGGCGGCCGAGCGGGCGGCCATGGTGGCGGTCGCCGGCTGCCTCGGCGTACGCCGGGGGTCGTGGGCGGGCAGCGGTCACGCGGCCCGGCTGGGCGAGGCGGTGGACGCGCTCGGCCCCCGGCCGGAGGCGGGGCGGCTGCGCGCGGTGCTGAAGTCGGTCGCGGAGGCCGACCCGGTGGTGTCCTTCGGCGCCTGGCACGGGGACTGGAACGGCGGCAACAGCGCGGTGCTGGCCGACGGTCGGGTGCTGGTCTGGGACTGGGAGCGGTTCGAGGCCGACGTGCCGGCCGGGTACGACGCGCTGCACCGGGTGGTGCAGAGCGCGATGAGCCACGACGGGGCGGAGCCGTTGGCGGCCGCCCGCGCGCTGATCGGCGGCGCCGACCGGACGCTCGCGGCGTTCGACCAGGGCGGCGCGGCCGACCTGGTGGCCGTGCTCTACCTGGTGGAGCTGGCGGCGCGTTATCTGCGGGACCGGCAGGCGGAGGCGGGTGCGCGACTGGGGCACGTCGACACCTGGGTGCTGCCCGCCGTGGAGGAGCACCTGGCCCGCCGGGCCGGGTGAGAGTGAGGAGTGGGGACGTGACGCAGGCCAGGGAACAGGCGCTCCGCGCGGTGAAGTCGGTGAGCCGGACGGTCGGCCGGTTGACCGCCGGCTCCCGGATGATGCCGGGATTCCTGATCGTGGGGGCGCAGCGCTGCGGCACCACCTCGCTGTTCAAGACGCTCTCGCAGCACCCGGGGGTGCTGCCGCCCGCGTACCACAAGGGCGTGCACTACTTCGACATGGCCTACCACCGGGGGATGAACTGGTACCTCGGGCACTTCCCCACCACGGCCAAGGCCGAGGCGGCGAAGGCCCAGATCGGGGTACGCGGGATCACCGGCGAGTCCAGCCCGTACTACATGTTCCACCCGCTAGCCGGGCCGCGGATCGCCGCCGACCTGCCCTCGGTGAAGCTGCTGGTGCTGCTGCGTGACCCGGTGGAACGCGCCTACTCCGCGCACTCGCACGAGCTGGCCCGGGGCTTCGAGGCCGAGCCGGATTTCGAGCGGGCGCTGGCGCTGGAGGAGCAGCGCACGGCCGGCGAGCGGGAGCGGATGACCGCCGACCCGACGTACTCCAGCGAGCACCTCCAGCACAACGCGTACCTGGCCCGGGGTCGGTACGTCGAGCAGGTGGAGCGGCTGGAGGCGCTGGTCGGCCGGGACCGGCTGCACGTCATCGACAGCGACGACTTCTTCGCCGACCCGCGGCCGTCCTTCGACGCGGTCTGCGACTTCCTCGAACTGCCGCGCTGGGCGGACATCGCCTTCGGCAAGCACAACTCGCGCTCCCGGTCGCCGATGTCGGCCGAGCTGCGGGCCCGGTTGGAGGACCACTTCGCCCCGTACGACGAGCGGCTGGCCACCTGGTGGGGACGCGTGCCGTCGTGGCGGCGGTGACCCGGGCGGACGCCGGGGCCCTCGACGCGGCGGACGCGCCGGCCGGCGGAGGCGGCGCCGGTCTCGGCGGGGCCGCCCGGCAGGGCTTCGCCAACCTGGTCGGGGTCGGGCTGGCCGCGGTGGCCGGGTTCGGCCTGAACATCGTCATCGCCCGCGGCTGGTCGGTCCGCGAGGCGGGCATGTTCTTCGCCGCCACCAGCGCCTTCATGATCGCCGCGTCGGCGGCCCGGCTCGGCACCGACGTGGGAACGATCTACTTCGTCAGCCGGCACCGGACGCTCGGCCGGCGTGACCGGATCCGCGGCACCATCGCGGTCGGTCTCGTGCCGGTGCTGGTCGTCGGCGCGCTGCTCGCGGCGGTCGGCTGGCTGGTCGCGCCCGCGCTGGCCCGGCTGACGATGCCCGAGGCGGGTCCGGGCGCGGTGACCGCGCTGCGGGTGCTGCTGGCGTTCGTGCCGCTGGCGGCGCTCAACGACTACGCCCTGGCCGCCTGTCAGGGCTTCGGCCAGATGCGTCCGCTGCTGACCGTGGAACGGCTCGGTCGGACCCTGGTGCAGTTCGTCGCCGTCGCCGTCGCGGCCTGGCTCGGTCTCTCGGCCACCAGCGCGCTGCCGCTGGCCTGGGCCCTGCCCTACCTGTTCGCGGCGGCGGCCGGGCTGCTCTGGCTCAGCCGGCTGGTCCGCCGCGCCGAACGGGACGTGCCGACCCCGGCGCCGGCGGCCGAGCAGATCGGCCCGTTCTGGCGGTTCACCGGGCCACGGGCGTTGAGCACGCTTGCCGCGATCGTCGTGCAGCGGCTCGACATCGTGCTGCTCAGCGCGCTGCGCGGGCCGGCCGACGCCGCGCTCTACACCGCCGCCACCCGGTTTCTGGCGCTCGGTCAGCTCGCCGGCACGGCGCTGGGCAGCTCGGTGCAGCACCGGATGGCGGCGGCGTTCGCGCGTGACGACCACGGCGAGGCCCGGCAGCTCTACCAGGTCGCGACCGGCTGGCTGGTGCTGCTGTCGTGGCCGATCTACCTGGGCTTCGCCGCGTTCGCCGTGCCGATGTTGGCCCTCTTCGGCTCCGGCTACGACACCGGCCGGTCGGTGGTGGTGCTGCTCGCGCTGACCATGCTGGTGGCGACGGGCTGCGGCATGGTGGACGTCGTCCTCAACATGGCCGGGCGGACCGCGTGGACGTTCTACAACGCGCTGGTCGCCACCGTCGTCAACGTGGTGCTCAACCTGGTGCTCATCCCGGACCACGGCATCATGGGCGCGGCGCTCGCCTGGACCGCCGCCATCCTGGTGAACAATCTGGTGCCGCTGGTGCAGCTCTGGTGGTCGATGCGGCTGCACCCGTTCGGTCGCGGCAGCCGGGTCGCCATGGCGCTGGGCCTCGCCTGCTTCGGCCTGCCGCTCGGGCTGGCCGTGCTGTTCGACGCCGCACCGGTGGTGCTCGTCGCGGTGGCGCTGGTCGGCGCGGTGGCGTACGTGGCCGGTGCCTGGCGCTGGCGGGCCACCCTGCACCTCGACGCGTTGCGCAGCCTGCGACGCGGCGGGGCGGGTCCGGTGCNAGTGCCGGACCCCGGCGAGCTTCGGGGTCCGGCACGGCGGAGGCCACCCGGGTAGAGTGCCAGGGGTCGCCCGCCCGCCCGGCTGGCCGTCATTCCGAGGAGGTCTGCCAGGGCTGCCGATTCCGTCGGCCGGCGACCATCCTGGGGAGAGGTTGCGGTGGTTCTACGGGTTCGGCGCGCGTTGGCGTCTCTGTCGGCTCTGGTCTGCCTGGTTCCGGTGGTGGCGGCCTGCGATTCCGGGCCGTCGGGTCGGCCGTCCGGGCAGGCCTCGTTCGTCCCGCCACCGCCCTCGGTGGAGCCCCGCAGCGATCCGGTGCGGACCACCGGGCTCGGTCCGCAGCCACCGAAGAAGGGCGCCTGGCTGGGCGCCTGGGTCCAGCCGGAGTTCCACAACCCGGCCGGCCGGGCGGCCGCCTTCGACGCGTTCAACCAGGCGGCCGGCGGCAAGCTGGCCGTGGCGCACATGTTCCACGAGTGGAACAAGTCGTTCCCGGGGGACACGCAGGCGGCGTTCAACACGTTGGGCAAGCTCCAGATGATCTCGTGGAGCGGCACCGACACCCGGTCCACGGTGAGCGGGGTCTACGACTCGCTGATCCGGCAGCGGGCCGAGGACGTGAAGGCGTTCGGTATCCCGGTGCTGCTGCGCTACCGCTGGGAGATGGACCGGCCCAACCTGCGGGCCAGCGTCCACTCGCCTGAGGACTACGTCGCCGCCTGGAAGCACATCCGCGCCATCTTCACCGAGGTCGGCGTCACCAACGCGGGCTGGGTCTGGTGTCCGCACGCGGACGGCTTCGCCTCGTCGGAGCGGGAGGCCGCCGCCTACTATCCCGGCGACGACCAGGTGGACTGGCTCTGCGCGGACGTCTATCCGGGGCCCGAGTGGGTGAGCTTCTCCGAGCGGATGGACCACTTCATGGCCTTCGCCAGTGAGCATCCGCGACCGGTGGTGATCGGTGAGTTCGGCCCCACCGACAAGGGCCGGCCCGGTCAGCGGGCCGACTGGCTGCGCGAGGTCCGGTCCTACCTGAAGCGGCACCCGCAGATCAAGGCGGCGATCTACTTCTCCGGCCGGGCGACGAAACCGGTGTACGACACCACCTTCGACGACGATCCGGCGAGCGCGGCGGTGTTCCGGGAGCTGGCCACCGATCCGTACTTCGATGTGCCACTGCCGCCCCTGACCCCCACCTCCGCGCCATCCTCCGACTCCGCTGGGTGATCTTGCCTCGTCTGTTCGTGCGACCCGGGGCGCTTCCTCGGCCAAAAAGGCCGGTTCCGGGTGGACGGGCGACGCCCGAATGCGAGAAGGTATTGCTCTCACGTCTGCGGTCGGTCGTGCGACGCCCACCTTGCGTCGGCACCGACCACGATCGCAGCGCCTCCGACGTTTCCCCCCGGAGTAGCCTGTGGCTTCCTCGATCCTGAGACACCGCTCGGTGTCCGCCTTCGGCGCTGCCGTACTCGGCATCGCCACTCTGTTCACACCGGTGCCGGCGCTCGCCGCGCCCGCGGTCACGGCCGCTCCCGACCACAGCACGCTGGTCGGCGAGGTGCCCTCGGAGAAGACGCCGAACATCAACGACGGCAACGTGCTGGCCATCCTGGACGCCGGCAGCAAGGTGATCGTCGGCGGCTCGTTCACGAGCGCACAGAACCGCGGTTCGTCGCCCACCCCGGTGACCCGCCGCGCCCTGCTCGCCTTCGACAAGGCCACCGGCAAGATCGACAACGCGTTCGCTCCGGTGCTCGACGGCGACGTGAACGCTCTGGTGGCCGGCCCGACGCCGGGCACGGTCTACGTCGCCGGCCGGTTCAACAAGGTCGGCGACAAGAACTTCCGCAAGCTCGCGCTGCTGAACGTCGCGGACGGCACGCCGGTCGACGGGTTCAAGAACGCCGCCTTCGACGGCGTGGTCAGCGACGTCCTGCTGGTCGGCGACCGCCTGCTGGTGGGCGGCAACTTCACCACGGTCGCCGGCAGCACCACCCGCAACGGGCTGGTCTCGCTGAACGCGACCACCGGCGCGGTGGACGACTACCTGACCGTGTCGCTCACCGAGCACCACAACTGGACCAGCACCAACGGGGGCGCCTCGGCCGCCGTCGGCGTCGAGAAGCTGGCCGTGTCGCCGGACGGCAAGCACCTCGTCGTCATCGGCAACTTCAAGAAGGCCGACGGGGTCGTCCACGACCAGATCGTCCGGATCAACCTCGGCAGCACGTCCGCCACGATCGCCGACTGGAACACCGACGGCTACTCGGGGGCCTGCAAGTACACCGCGTTCGACTCCTGGGTCCGCGACGTGCAGTTCTCCCCCGACGGCAAGTACTTCGTCGTGGTGAGCACCGGCGCGTCCTACCCGGGCACGCTGTGCGACTCGGCGGCGCGCTGGGAGACCGACGCCACCGGCGACGGCCAGAAGCCGACCTGGACCAACTTCAGCGGCGGCGACACCTTCCTCTCGGTGGGCATCAGCGAGAAGGCGATCTACGTCGGCGGTCACTTCCGCTGGATGAACAACCCGACCGCCCGCGACAAGGCCGGCCCCGGCGCGGTGCCCCGGGCCAGCATCGCGGCGCTCGACCCGGTGAGCGGCCTGCCGCTGGCGTGGAACCCGGGCCGGCACCCGCGCGGCTACGGCGTCACCGAGATGCTGGTCACGCCGCAGGGCCTCTGGCTCGGCAGCGACCAGGAGTGGATCGGCAACCTCGACTACCAGCGCAAGCGCATCGCCTTCTTCCCGCTGGACGGCGGCACCGCGCCGCACGCCACCAGCACCAAGGGCCTCCCCGGCAAGGTCTACCAGGCCGGCCGGGCGGCGCAGACCGAGGTGCTCTACCGGGTCAACGCGGGCGGCCCGGCCATCCCGGCGACCGACGGCGGGCCGGACTGGGCGGCCGACACCGCCGCCTCACCCAGCCCGTACCACAACGCCGGCAACACCCCCTCGGCGTACACCACCAACGCCACGTTCGACGCCACGGTCCCGGCGAGCACCCCGGCGACGCTGTTCAACACCGAGCGGTGGGACGAGGCGGCCGCGCCGGACATGCAGTGGGACATCCCGGTGGCCGCCGGCACCCGCGTCGACGTCCGCCTCTACCTGGCCAACCGGTACGCCAAGACCGGCACGGTCGGCAAGCGCAAGTTCGACGTCAGCATCGACGGCGTACTCAAGCTGAACGACTTCGACGCGGTCGCCGCCGCCGGCGGAACCGACCGCGGCACCATGAGGTCCTTCTCGGTGGTCAGCGACGGCGTGGTCGACATCGACTTCGGCCGGGTGCTGGAGAACCCGCTCATCCAGGGCATCGAGATCGTCAAGACCGCGCCGACGCCGGACGCGGCGGACGTGCTCTACCGGGTCAACGCCGGTGGCGCCCAGCTCGCCGCGCCGAGCGGTCCGGCCTGGGCCGCCGACAGCATGGACGCGCCGAGCACCTACCACAACGAGGGCAGCACGCCCTCGACCTACACGACGGACGCGACGGTGGACGGCACCGTGCCGGCCGGCACGCCGACCGCGCTGTTCAGCAGCGAGCGGTGGGACCAGTCGACCGCCCCGGACATGCAGTGGGACTTCCCGGTCCCGGCCGGCACCCCGGTGCAGGTGCGCCTCTACCTGGCCAACCGGTGGGCCGGCACGGCCACCGCGGGCAAGCGCAAGTTCAACGTCAGCATCGACGGCGTGCAGAAGCTGAGCAGCTTCGACGCGATCGCCTCGATCGGCGCCACCGACAAGGGCACCATGCGGGCCTTCGCGGTGACCAGCGACGGCAACATCGACATCGACTTCGGTCGGGTCCTGGAGAACCCGGTGATCCAGGGCATCGAGATCGTCAAGCTGCCGCCGGTGCCGCCGGCCACCACGGTGGACAGCATCACCAGGCGGACGTACGACGGCGCGAGCGCGGTCGGCAACGCGTCGTCCGTACCCAACACGGACGACACCCGCTGGTCCGGCGTCAAGGGCGCGTTCTGGGTCGNACCGAGTTCGGCACCCCGAAGAAGCTGGACCCGTACCACGACGCCAAGTGGGACACGGTCGTCACCGGCTCCGCGCCGGAGGGCCAGACCTACGTGGGCATGACGGTCAACTTCGCCGCCGAGCTGCCCAACGTGACGGCGATGTTCTACAAGAGCGGCCGGGTCTACTACTCGCTGGCCGGCCAGAGCGCGCTGTTCTGGCGCGGGTTCTCGCCGGACAGCGGCACCGTCGGCGCGGAGCGGAACACGGTCGCCGGCACCACCGGGTTCGCCGACGCGAACGGCCTCTTCCTGGACGGCGACAACCTCTACGTCGTCTCCCGGAGCACCGGCAACCTGTCGACGATGGCGTGGTCGGACGGCGTGCCGACCGGCTCCGCCACGGTGCGCAGCGGTCCCGGCGTCGACGACGTGGACTGGCGCGGCACCGCGGTCTTCGTCGGCCCCTGACGGGGGCGGCACACCCGCACGAGTTGATGGCCCGGCCGATATCGGCCGGGCCATCGCGTATGTAAGGAAGGGGCCCCGCTTAACGCCTCCGGCATAGGAAGGGGCCCCGCTTAACAGGCTCATCGCGTCCGGCAGCGCGGATGGCTACTGTCGGAGGGTGTCCACCGAGCCTCTCCGCTGCGCCGGCGCGCTGATCGTCGACGACGACGGCCGCATCTTCATCCAGCGCCGGTCCCCCGAGCGGCGCCTCTTCCCCAACTGCTGGGACATCGTCGGCGGCCACCTGGAGCCGGGTGAGGAGATCGACGACGCGCTGCGTCGGGAGGTGACCGAGGAGACGGGCTGGGCCGTGTCGTACGTGCTCGGCCTGGTCGGCGAATATCGCTACACGGCCGACGACGGGCTCGCCCGGGTCGAGACGGACTTCCTGGTCCGGGTGGACGGCGACCTGAGCCGGCCCCGGCTGGAGGCCGGCAAGCACACCGAGTACCGCTGGCTGGCGGAGCGGGACGTCGACCTCCTGGACGAGCACCGGGACGTCAACGACGGGCTGATCCGGCGGATCGCGGAGGACGGGTTCGCCGCGCTGCGCTCGATCGGGCTCTGATGATCACGGGCTGAGCCACGGCCCCCGAGGAGCCGGCGATATCCTCGCCTCGTGGAATCCGGTCGAGAAGAGGAGCGTGTCGGCATGATCGGGATGGTGCTCGCCGCCGGTGCGGGGCGCCGGCTGCGGCCGTACACCGACACCCTGCCCAAGGCCCTGGTGCCGGTCGACGGGGAGACCACCATCCTCGACATCGCGCTGCGCAACCTCGCCGAGGTGGGGTTGACCGAGGTCGTGATCGTGATCGGTTACGCGGCCGACGCGGTGCGGCAGCGGCAGGCCGAGTTGGCGGAGAAGTACGGCGTCACGATCACCCTGGTCGACAACGACAAGGCCGAGGAGTGGAACAACGCGTACTCGCTCTGGCTGGCCCGGGAGCACTTCTCCCGGGGTGTGCTGCTGGTCAACGGCGACACCGTGCACCCGGTGAGCGTGGAGAAGACGCTGCTGGCCGAGCGCGGCCCCGGCATCCTGCTGGCCGTCGACACGCTCAAGCCGTTGGCCGAGGAGGAGATGAAGACCACCTTCGACGCCGCCGGCCAGCTCACCCGGATCACCAAGCTGATGGACCCGGGCGAGGCGTACGGCGAGTACATCGGCGCGACGCTGATCGAACCGCAGGTGGCCGACGCGCTCGCCGACGCCCTGGAGGCGACCTGGCGGCGCGACCCGAACCTCTACTACGAGGACGGCTACCAGGAGTTCGCGGACCGGGGCGGCGAGGTGCGGGCGGCGCCGATCGGTGACGTCTCCTGGGTCGAGGTCGACAACCACGACGACCTGGCCCGGGCGCGGGAGATCGCGTGCCGCTACTAGCCCGTAGCGTCCTCACCCCGCTGCACATCGACGTGCGGCGGGGCGCGGTGGCGGACCTCGCGTCGATCCTCTCCGACGGGCGGATCTCCGCCGGTGGCGACGTCGCCGTGGTGGTCGGGCCGGGGCAGGGCGAGAAGATCGCCGAGTTGCTCCGGCCGTCGCTGCGGTCGGCGGACGTGTTCACCGTGGCCGGGGGCACCCTGGACGCCGCCGACGAACTGGGCGGCAAGCTGCGCGCCCGGTCGTACGACGCGGTGGTCGGCATCGGCGGCGGCAAGACCATCGACGTGGCGAAGTACGCGGCCACCCGGCGTGGGCTGCCGATGGTGTCGGTGGCGACGGCCCTGGCCAACGACGGCATCGCCTCCCCGGTGGCGAGTCTGATCACCGAGGGCCTGAAGGGCTCCTACGGGGTGCACATCCCGATCGCCGTGATCGTCGACCTGGACTTCGTGGAGGCCGGGCCGGAGCGGCACAATCGCGCCGGCATCGGCGACGTGGTCAGCAACATCAGCGCACTGGCCGACTGGGAGCTGGCCCGCGAGGTGCGCGGCGAGGCGTTCGACGGGCTGGCGGCATCGCTGTCGCGTGCCGGCGCGGAGGCGGTGCTCAACCACCCGGGCGACATGACCGACGACGCGTTCGTGACGGTGCTGGCCGACGCGCTGATCTCCAGCGGCCTGGCGATGGCCATCGAGGGCACCAGCCGCCCGTGCAGCGGCGGCTGCCACGAGATCATGCACGCGATCGACGCGCTCTTCCCCGGCACCGCCTCACACGGCGAGCTGGCCGGCCTCGGCGCGTTGTTCTGCACGTTCCTGCGCGGCGACGAGCGCCGGTTCGCCGAGATGTCCGCCTGCCTGGCCCGACACGGGCTGCCCCGGCTGCCGGCCGAGGTGGAGCTGACCGACCACCAGTTCGTGGAGGCGGTGCAGTTCGCGCCGGCCACCCGGCCGGACCGCTACACCATCCTTGAACACCTGGCGATGTCGGCTTCCGAGACCCGGGAGCGACTGGCAGACTACGCCGGTGCCCTCCGCGACCACCTTGGCTGAGCCCCGTCCCACCGTCGCCGACTTCCACCGGGTCAACCGGGGCGGCGGCCTGTTCAGCGAGTCGATCAGCCAGTGGATCGGGGCGGCGTTCGCGCTCGTCGCGCAACGGCTGGGGCTGCGCCCGACCGCGTTGACGCTGGCCAACCTGGTGCTGGGGCTGGNGCCTGGGTGGTCGGGCTGGTCGCGCTGGTCGGCTGGCAGATCGCGTACGCGCTGGACTGCGCCGACGGGCAGCTCGCCCGGGTGACCGGGCAGGGCAGCGCGGCGGGTGCCCGGGTCGATGTGCTCTGTGACGTGGCCGCCCAGATCGCGCTGGTGGCCGCGCTGTCCGCCACGGCGGTGGCGCAGCGACCGTCCACGCCCGTGTGGCTGGTGGCGGTCTTCGCCGGCACCTGGATGGTCAACCTGGTGACCTCGGTGATGCAGGCCGGCCCGAACGCGGCCAGCATGGTCACGTCCACGTCGCTTCCGGTCCGGGTGGTGAAGCTGGTTCGGGACTACGGCGCGGTGATCTTCGTGGCCGGGCTGGTGCTGATGTTCGCGCCCGCGCTGGCCTTCTGGGTGGTGGTGGCGTTCACCATCGTCAACGGCGGCTTCCTGCTCGCCAGCATCGCCTTCTCCGCCCGCGCCTCCCTGTAAGGAGGGGCACCTTATTAACGCTTCCGGTATAGGCGGGGCCCCTTCTTAACACCGCCGAGCCGCCTCGCGCGGGCTGTCACCGATCGGGTGCACGCTCCGGCAGCACCAACCGGGGTACGAGAAGAGCCTGGATTGCCGCAAGCTGGACGGTCGCCAGGCCGACGCGGTGCGCCGCGCAATGGCACTCGACACGCAGCATGAGCGAAACGGGAAATCCGCCGAGGTCGAACCCGTCCACCGGCGTATGGAAGCTCGTACAGAAGTTGGTGGAGTCGGCGGGATCGCCGGCGATCATGTGAGCCGACGCCCTCCCCGGGCCTGACGGCCGCCCGGTCCCTCGGGCTGGCCAGCGGCGGGGCATCTCGGCGTCGCTACCAACCTGATGGCGTGAACGACTCGCCTCACGGCCGAACTGGCCACCCCTAATCGGGTTGGCACCCGGCGGCGGGAGTCGTCACGCTGTCCCGCATGGGCCAACCCGACGACCGGGAGTCTGAAGTTCGACGGCTCCTCGACGAACTGTGCATCAAGCTGGGCTTCTGCCTGTCACCCGCGGAGAACCAACGGCTCCGCCAGTCCCCTCCGGGCGAGGTGGACAGCTTCACCGATGCGGTCTTCGAGGCCGAGGGGATCAGCGAGGTCGGGCACACGGACCTGCGCCGTCAGGTACGAGACATCGTCGCTCGGCACCTGAGCCGATGGGCAGGGACCGACGATCAGGCAGCCGGAGGCCAGGCCCGGTGACGCTCCTCGGTCGCCGCGCTAGTTGCTCTTAAGAAAATCGATGAATGTACGCCATCCCCGGGCGTCGAATGCCAACGTGGGGCCGCTCTTGTCCTTGCTGTCTCGAACGGCGACCCCATCGCGGAGGTCGGCCACCTCGACACACTGACCGTTGGCGTCGCTTCGACTGCTCTTGCGCCACACTGCGGGTGCCCTGTCCATTGCGCGGCTCTCCCTACGTCATCTCCTTGGCGATGGCGGCGATCAGGTCGCGGGACTTGTTGACGCTGAGCGCCGCCGCGTGCAAGTGGGTGTAGGAAAGCGTAACGCGCCGCAAGTCGTCCTCACGTTCGAGATAGGCGTCTCCCGCCTGACTCACCACGTACACGACTGGGCTGTGGATGTCCTCGGGGAACTCCAGGATCGAGAAGGAGCCCACCGTGCCGGGATGCCACCCTTCGCTGAACGGCAATACCTGAAGCTCGACGTTCGGCCGGTCGCTCATCTCAACGAGATGGCGGAGCTGGGCGCGCATCACGTCCGGGCCACCGGTCTGACGGCGCAGCACGCCTTCGTCGAGGATTCCCCAGAACTTGAGCACCGGGTCTTCGGTCAGACAAGCCTGTCTGGTCATGCGCACCTCAACCCGGCGGCGCGCTTCCTCACTCTGGCCCGGCCATGCCGCGTTCGTTATCGCGTAGGCGTAATCCTCGGTCTGAAGCAGTCCCGGCACGACGGCCAACTCGAAGTTCCGCACGGCCGTCGCTGCGGACTCCAGCCCGATGTACATGCTGTAGGGGTTCGGAAGCTGCCCGAACTTCGCCCACCAGCCCCGTTCCTTGCCTTGGCGCTGAAGGTCGAGGACGGTTTGCCGTAGCCGGTCGTCGCTGACGTTGTAACGGGTCAGCATCACGATCACGTCAGCCCGGCTGACGCCGACTACCCCTGATTCAAGCTTATAGATCTTCGACTCCGAGCAGCCCAGCTCGGCAGCGACCTCTTTGTGTGAGACGCCGGCCGCCTCACGCAGCCGCCGCAACTCCCGGCCGAGCTGCCAGCGCGCGATCGTCGGGCCGCTTGCTCTCGCCACTTCCGCCTCCAGGGTCGCGAACATCGCCAGTGTTCTCCCCTCCACCTCGGAGATCAAGGAGCATCAGCGAGGAGTACTCATCCAAAGATATTTTCCATGGAAGACTAGACTTGTCGATTCTCGTTTGTCACTCTCGGCATGTAAATCACTACGCCTGGGAGGTCCCGTGACTCGACATGCGACACGCCTCGCTCTGCTGCGCAGGCTCCTGCCGTTCCCGCGTCGTCGGGTGAGCCTGCTCGACCGCTTCATCCCGACGCGAAGCCGGGCGGGCATCTCACGAGCCGTCGGCGTGGCTAGGGCGTCCCACCTGCGGGAACAGCCGTTGTTGACGCTCGCTGGGGCGCACCGAGCGGGGTGCTGGTCGTGACGCCGCGACGGAAGCGCGAGCACGAAGACCGGGGCGAGCAGGTCCAGGGGGCGGAACGGGAGGCCGCCCGACAGCGGCTGCTCGCCCAAGCCGAGGCGGAGCGGATACCCGCCGAGGAGACGACCCGGGCGGTGCCGGACCGGCGGTGGCGGCGTGAGCAGCAGCAGTGAGCTGCTGCCGGTCGGCCGGCGGGTGGCGTACTGGCGGGGCCGGCGGAAGTTGTCGCAGCAGGTGTTCGCCGATCGGCTCGGTCGGTCGAAGTCCTGGGTCGACAAAATCGAGCGGGGTGTCCGGTCGCTGGACAAGGTGTCGACTCTGCGGGAGATCGCCGCTGTGCTGCGGATCGACACCGCCGTGTTGCTCGGCCGGGACGCTCAACCCGCCGCGATCACCGAGCGGGCCGAGTGCGTGGATCGCATCCGGGCGGCCCTTTCGGCGTACCAGATCGGGCCGCCGGGTCGCGGCCCGGTGTTGCCGGCGGACCGGCTGGCCCGGGACGTCGAGCATGCCTGGGTGATGTTCCAGCATGCCCGGTATCCGCAGGTGGCCGCCGTCGTGCCGGGGCTGCTGGCCGGCGGGCCGCGCGTCGTCGACGACGGGTGGGGACGCCCGCTGCTGCTGGAGGCGTACCGGCTCACCGCGTCGCTGCTGGTGAAGCTCGGCGAGGCCGAGCTGGGCTGGCTGGCCGCGGACCGGGCCATGGCTGCCGCGACCGGCGATCCCGTGTCGGTGGCCGCTGCTACGGTGCAGCTCGGTCAGGTGTTCCGCGCCTCGGGGCGGGCGCGGGAGGCGCAGTCCGCCACGTTGGCCGCCGCGTACCGGATCGCCCCGCCCGATCCGGCGGGCGGCGCTCCCGGCGAATTGTCGTTGTGCGGGACGCTGCTGGTGCAGGCCGCGCTGGCGGCGGCGCGTCGGGGCGACGAGCACGCCACCGCCGACCTCATCGACGAGGCCGCCGGCATGGCCGCCCGGGTGGGTGAAGGCCATGACCATCACCGGACCGCGTTCGGGCCGACGGCGGTCGACCTGGCCCGCGCCGCCGCCGCGCTCGACCTGGGCGACGCGAACGAAGCGATCGTCTGGCACGAGCAGACGACCCGGCGGGACGCCTGGCGCTGGCTACCGGTGGAACACCGCGCGGCGCACCTGGTCGACGCGGCCCGCGCCTACCTCCAGGCCGACGACCCGGCCAGCGCCGGCCGGGTGCTGGTCGACGCGGACCGGTTGGCACCCGCTGAGGTACGCCAGCGGCCGGTCGCCCGGGAGGTGCTCGCCCAGGCGGCCCGGGACCCGCGCGCTCCGGCCACGATCGTTCAGCTCGCCGCCGCCCTCGGGGTGAGTTGACCATGACCGGGCCGTTCCTGTCGTTGGCCCAGATCCGCAACCGGCTGATCCTCACCGCCCGAGCGGTCCTCCGTGACCACCGATCCCACTCGGACGGCCGCTGTCGGGTCTGCCGCATCCCGGAATGTTCGGTGGCGACCGCGGCCCGCGACGTCATCCGCGTCGCTCAACAAGCCGAACCGCCGGCCCGCTCGGCAAGCCCGCGCCCGCTGGCCGTGCGGCACGACCAGCCCGGACGGCCAAGTCTGTAAAGCAACGCCATGATCCACCTGACCGGAATGGCGTATGGGCCGCCACTCCCGTCAGCGACGTGGCTCAGTTGGCGCCAGGAGACGCGACCGGTAAGCCCACCGACGCTGCTATGTCCGCCATTCGCTTGTCGTATGTGACCAGTGCGTCGAGCGCCTCACCGAGGGCCTGCGCACTCGCCACATGCAACGCGTCCAGCGTTCGGATTCCGGAAGGAAGGGCTGCCGCAGAATCCCGGACCTCCTCGGTCAACAGACCTTGATCGCCGCTACTCTGCGTATCGTTCTGGGCGCAGCGCCTGTCGACCAGTGGCGCCCTTTGCTCTGCACCTATCGGCGCAGCAGTCACGGATCGTTCCTGCTGCGTGATTGGCTGCAGAGCAAAGGGGACGGGAGGGCAAGCCCGGCCCTGGCGAGGCCGGCTATGTCTGCCCAGGCCAGCGCTCCAAGGGTGGAACCAGCCCGGAACGATCACGGGGCGAGCCGCGACTCTCCGTAATTGTTGGGCAGGGTAGGCCCTAGGGTCACCCACCGTGGTGGGCTCACCCGCGCCGCTCAACGGGACGTCCGGCTCCCCGCGCCGGCCAGGCCGGTGTAGACGTCGATCAGGCGCTTGGTGATCACGTCGGGGTGGAACGTGCGCTCATAGCGGCTCCTCGCCGCCCCCGCCAGCGCCGCCGCCTCGGACGAGGCCAGCGGCAGCGCGGCGGCAAGCGCGTCGGCCTCCGGCGCCACCACCCAGCCGGCCTCGCCTCGCCGTACCCCGGTCGGCAGCGGCACCCGGCCCTCGCCGGGCGCCGCGGTGGCCACCTCGGCCGGGCCGGTGCCGGCGGGCTCGCGCGGGGTGTCCGCGCCGACCAGGTACGGGATGCCGCCGAGTGCGGTGCCGAGCACCGGCCGGCCGGCGGCCAGCGCCTCGATGATCACGGTGGGGAGCACGTCGTGCCAGGTGGACGTGGCCAGTACCACGGCGCTCTCGGCCAGCGCGGCGCGTACCCCGGGGCGGTCGAGCTGGCCCAGGTAGCGCACGTCGGGCCGGTCGGCGGCGGCCGCCTCGGCCAGCGGGCGCAGCTCGCCGTCGCCGGCGATGCGCAGCGGGCCGAGCGCGCCCACCGGGTGCCGGCGCCACGCGGTGAGCAGCAGGTCGAGGCCCTTCTCCGGGCTGAGCCGGCCCATGAACAGGAAGCCGTCCCCGGGGGGCGCGGGAGTGCCCGGGTCGGGCACCGCGTTGGGCTTGACCACGATCCGCTCGTCCGGGATGCCGTAGTCGCGCAGGTGGTCGGCGACCGCCGTGGTCAGCGCGACGTAGCGGTCCACCGAGCGCCAGGTCGGGCGGTGCACGGCCAGCGTGGCAGCCATCAGGGCGCTCTGCGCCCGGGAGTCGCGGTAGCAGCGGTGCACGATCGCCGGCACGCCCAGCGCGCGGCCGCGGCAGTCCTGGCAGATCACGCCGTCGCGGAAGTAGAGGCCGGAGGAGCAGACCTGCCGGTAGTTGTGCACCGTCTGCACCACCGGCACGCCGCGCCGGTGCGCGGTCCGCACCACCCAGGGCGAGAGCAGAGGGTACGGGTTGTGCAGGTGCAACGCGTCCGGCCGGTGCTCGGTGAGCAGACGGTCGAGGTCGTGCTGGGCCTTCGGGGCCCAGATCGGCGAGATCGGCAGCAGCGCCTTGGCCGGCTTGGACATCGAGGGGATCTCGTCGGAGCTGCGCAGGAACGGCAGCACCTCCACGCCGGCCGCGGTGAGCTGGGCGATCTCCGCGTCGACGATGGTGTTCTCGCCGGAGGGCTGAGCTTCCCGGTACCGGTTGTGCGCCACCACAATCTTCACGGGAAAGAAGGCTACC
Organism: Micromonospora sp. NBS 11-29; assembly: GCF_002140155.1. GTDB lineage: Bacteria > Actinomycetota > Actinomycetes > Mycobacteriales > Micromonosporaceae > Micromonospora. The sequence goes on along the minus strand of NZ_NAPR01000004.1, from coordinate 732,952 downwards.
GTTGGGGCGTGCCTGAACTACCGGAGGTGGAAGCGCTCGCCGGTTACCTGCGTGAGCGGGCGGTGGGCCGGCGGGTGGAGCGGTTCGAGGTCGCCGCGATCAACGCGCTGAAGACGTACGACCCGCCGCCGAGCGCGGTCGCCGGGCGGACGCTCACCGGTGCGGGCCGGTACGGCAAGTTCCTCGACGTCCGGTTCGACGAGAGCCTGCACCTGGTGGTCCACCTGGCCCGGGCGGGTTGGCTGCACTACCGGGAGGCGTTTCCGTCAACGGTGCCGCTGCGGCCCGGCAAGGGCCCGATCGCGGTGCGGGTACGCCTCGACGACGGCTCCGGCTTCGACCTGACCGAGGCGGGCACCCAGAAGAAGCTGGCCGCCTATCTGGTCACCGACCCGGCCCAGGTGCCCGGCGTGGCGAAGCTGGGGCCGGACGCGCTGGCGGCCGACCTGCCCACCTTCGCCGAGCGGCTACGCAGCCGCCGGGGTCAGGTCAAGGGCGTGCTGACCGATCAGGCGGTGCTGGCCGGCGTCGGCAACGCGTACTCGGATGAGATCCTGCACACGGCGCGGCTCTCCCCGTTCGCGATCACCGACCGGCTCACCGACGAGCAGCTCGCCGTCCTGCACGCGGCGACCCGGACGGTGCTCGGCGACGCGGTACGGCGGTCGATGGGGCAGCGCGCCGCGGAGCTGAAGGGGGAGAAGCGTTCCGGCCTGCGGGTGCACGCCCGGAAGGGACTGCCCTGTCCGGTCTGCGGCGACACGGTGCGCGAGGTCTCGTTCGCCGATTCGAGCCTTCAGTACTGCCCCACCTGTCAGACCGGCGGCAAGCCGCTCGCTGACCGTCGGTTGTCCCGTCTCGTACGGTGAGTAACCACACCCGGCGACTACTGAGCGGAATCGACCGGGGATCGCGGAAGGTCCCACTCCGCGCCTCTACCCGAGCCGGCATCCACCGGTATAGTGGCTCGGTCCCCGGCTTCACAACTGACTCGGAGCCGGCCAGATCTCCCCGAACGCGTGGAAGACTGGGACGGTGAGCGACCCGGGTCCTCACGGCGAGTGAGGGCGCGGGTCATGCGGGAGGACATGGGTTGAGGTGACGACAAGCCTCCAGCGCCCGGTAACCGACACAGGCCGGAGCAAGAGCGTGCGGCACGTCGACAGCTTTGAGATCCAGCCGCCGACACCGCCGTCCCACAACGGCGTTCCCCGGTCGGCGTGGGCCCGCGCCCGGCGCCGCGTCTCCCGGTGGCACCGCCCCTACATCGCGATCCTGCTACTCATCGACTTCGGCGCGGCGGCACTGGCCAGCTTCCTGGCCGTGCAGATCTTCGAGCAGGCCACCTCCGGTTTCCGCAACTCGCCCCAGGCGTGGTTCTACACCGTGGCGTTCCTGCTCCTGCCGCTCGGCTGGGTGCTGTTCCTGTGGGGCAACCGGGCCTACGACCGGCGCTACCTGGGTCTCGGGCCGGACGAGTTCAAGCGGGTCATCCGAGCCGGTGTGGCGGTCGCCGCCACCGTCTCCTTCATCGCCTTCGCCACCAAGACCTACTCGCTCTCCCGCTGGACGGTCGGCTTCGCACTGCTCGGCGCCCTCGTGCTGATCCTGCTCGGCCGGATGACCGCGCGGGGCGGCCTGCACGCGCTGCGCCGCCGCGCCGGTCAGGCCGGGCACCGGATGGTGCTGGTCGGCACGCTGCCGGAGTGCCTGGAGGTCTACACCACCGTCACCCGCAACCCGGGCGTCGGCCTGGTCCCGGTGGCCATCCACCTCACCGACGGGTACGCCGCCGCCCGGGGCCTGGAGACGCCGGTACCTGTGTACGCCGGCCGCGACGTGCTGGCCCTGGTCCGTGAGGTCGGCGGGGACACCATCGCGGTCTGCGGCTCGGCCAGCGCCGAGCCGGGCGAACTGCGCCGGCTGGCCTGGCAGTTGGAGGGCTCCGGCGTCGACCTGGTGGTCGCGCCCCAGCTCACCGACATCGCCGGCCCCCGGGTGCACATCCGGCCGATCGAGGGCCTGCCGCTGCTGCACGTCGAGGAGCCGACCCTCTCCGGGCCGGCGCTGCTGGTCAAGAGCCTGATGGACCGGGCCGCCGCCGGGCTGGGGCTGCTGCTGCTGTCCCCGCTCTTCGCCGCGATCGCGCTCGCCATCCGGATCTCCGACACCGGGCCGGTCTTCTTCCGGCAGCCCCGGGTCGGGCACGAGGGGCGTACCTTCCGGGTCTGGAAGTTCCGCACCATGTACGTGGATGCCGAGGAACGGCTGGCCGGCCTGGTCGACCAGAACGAGACCGACGGCATGTTGTTCAAGATGAAGCAGGATCCCCGGGTCTTCCCGGTGGGCCGTTTCCTGCGGGCCTCGTCGCTGGACGAGCTGCCTCAGTTGATCAACGTGCTCTGGGGCGAGATGTCGCTGGTCGGCCCGCGTCCGCTGCCCGCCGACGACGGCGACTTCCTGGGCGACGTGCGACGCCGGCTGCTGGTGCGCCCGGGCATGACCGGGCTGTGGCAGGTCTCCGGCCGCTCCGACCTCTCCTGGGACGAGGCGGTCCGGCTCGACCTCTACTACGTCGACAACTGGTCGTTGACGTACGACCTGAGCATCCTGTGGCGGACCGTCGGGGTGGTGCTGGCCCGCAAGGGCGCGTACTAACGTTCGGCCGGTGGGCAACCTCTCGTCCGTCGTCGCGGTCGTCTCGCTGGTGACCGCGCTGGCCGCGGCACTCTGGGCGGTGCTGCGGCTGCGCGCCCGACGGGGCATCGCCACGGCCACCCAGCGGGCCACGTACGAGGTGCTGCACACCGCCGGGCTGGCCGCCGAGCCGCTGCGCGCCGGCCTGAGCGCGGCGGGCGCGGCGAAGGCCGTACGCCATCTGCGGGCCCTGGTGGGTGCGGCCGGGCTGGCGCTGACGGACCGGGAGTCGCTGCTCGCCATCGACGGGGGCGGCGCGCACCACGGCGACCAACTGGTCGCGGCGGCCCGGCGGGTGGTCGACAGCGGGCGCTCCACCGTGCTGCACGAGTCGGAACTGCACTGCGACCTGGTCGACTGTCCGGTACGCGGCGCGGTGGTGGCACCGCTGAGCGCGGACGGCCGGGTGGTCGGCGCGCTGGTCGCGGTGGCCGGCGAACGGCCGGCGCCGGGCCTGGTGCAGGCCACCCTGGAAACCGCGCACTGGGCCGGCGACCAGCTCGCCCTGGCCGAACTGGACTCGTCCCGGGAGCGGCTGGCGCGGGCCGAGGTGCGGGCGCTGCGCGCCCAGATCAGCCCGCACTTCATCTACAACGCGCTGACCGCGATCGGCTCGTTCGTGCGCACCGACCCGGAACGGGCCCGGGAGCTGATCCTGGAGTTCGCCGAGTTCACCCGCTATTCCTTCCGGGCGCACGGCGAGTTCACCACGCTGGCCGAGGAGCTGCGCTCGATCGACCGGTACCTGACCATCGAGCGGGCCCGCTTCGGCGAACGCCTCCAGGTGCGCCTCCAGATCGCCCCCGAGGTGCTACCGGTGACGTTGCCGTTCCTCTGCCTCCAGCCACTGGTCGAGAACGCGGTCCGGCACGGGTTGTCCCGCAAGCCGGGCACCGGCATGGTGAGCATCGAGGCCCGGGACGCGGGCGCGGAGTGTCACATCACGGTGGAGGACGACGGGGTGGGGATGGATCCGACGACGCTGACCGCCGGCATCGCCGAGGTGTCCGGCGCGGGCAGCGACCCGACCGACGACCCGGGGCAGCATGTCGGCCTCTCCAACGTCGACGAGCGGCTGCGGTCGGCCTTCGGCGACCGGTTCGGCCTGGTCGTGGAGACCGGCCTGGGCTCGGGTACGAAGGTGAGCATGCGGGTGCCGAAGTTCCATCCCGGCGTCCGGGTTACATCGTGAGCGAGCGGAGCGAGCGAGCCGGGTCGGCGCGGTGACGGTCTCCGGATTCCTCCGGGTGCTGGCGGTGGACGACGAGCCGCCGGCTCTCGACGAGCTGGCCTACCACCTGCGCGCCGATCCCCGGGTGGCCCGGTTGCACACGGCCGGCGACGCGACCGAGGCGCTGCGGGTGCTCCGGGACGACGACGTGGACGTGGTCTTCCTCGACATCCGGATGCCCGGCCTGGACGGCATGGAGCTGGCCCGGGTGCTGCGCCGGTTCGCCCGGCCGCCGGCGATCGTCTTCGTCACCGCGTACGACGACGGCGCGGCCGACGCATTCGACCTGGGCGCCACGGACTACGTCCGCAAGCCGGTCCGCGCCGAGCGGCTGGCCGAGTCGCTGCGCCGGGTGACGGGTTCGCGGGTGGTGCCGTCGCACCCGGCGGCGCTGGCCCGGGCGGAGGAGGATCCGACCATCCCGATCGAGCTGGCCGGCACCACCCGGATGCTGCCCCGTTCGGCGGTGCGCTGGGTGGAGGCGCAGGGCGACTACGCCCGGCTGCACACCGCGGACGGCTCGCACCTGGTCCGGGTGTCGCTGGCCACGCTCGCGGAGCGCTGGGCCGACGCGGGCTTCGTCCGGATCCACCGCTCCTACCTGGTGCAACTGCGGCTGATCGCGGAGCTGCGGCTGGTCAACTCCGGCTACGTGGTGGTGATCGACGGGAGCGAACTGCCGGTGAGCCGTCGGCACACCCGGGAGTTGAAGGACAAGCTGGTGCGCGCCGCCAAGCAGGACTGGAGCCGCTGACGCCCGGCGTCGACAAGCTGATCGACGAACGTCACACCCGCCCCCTATCCTGACCGAGCCGATCCCGGACGGGGCGCGGGGGTCGGTGTGGGCGAAGCCTGCGCGGGGGCGCCCCACCACCCTCACGTTGGGACGCAGATGCGTTTTTCCCTCGTACGTCGGGCCGCCCTGGCGGCCGTCGTCACCGGTGCCGTCGTCCTGCCCGGGGTCACCCCGGCGCAGGCCGCGGCCACCGGCACGGTCAGCGGACGGCTGACCACCAGCACGGGCGTCGGCGCGGCCGACGCCCAGGTCGAGGTGTTGAACAGCGACACCTACGCGACCGCCGGCTGGACCACCACCGACGCGGACGGCCGGTGGTCGGTCGGCGGCCTGGCCGGCGGGCGCTACCTCGTCGGATTCCATCCTGTCGACCTGCCGGCCCAGTACTACCGGCAGAAGGCACAGGTGTGGGACGCCGAGCCGGTGACGGTCAGCAGCGGCGGGACCGCCACCGCCGACGACCAGCTCCGCGCGACGGGTGTGCTCACCGGGCGGATCACCACGGCCTCCGGCGCACCGGTGTCCTGGCTCTCCGTCAACGCCACCAAGATCGACGACTACGAGCAGGCGTACGGGTCGACCGACGAGGACGGTCGGTACCGGATCGCCGCGACGCCCGGCACGTACACCCTCTCCTTCCAGCCGATCGAGGGCTCCTACCAGACCCAGTACGCCCCCGGGAAGATCGACGAGGTCGATGCCGGCCGGTACGAGGTGACCGCCGACGCCGAGACCACGGTCGACGAGACGGTGCTCGGAGTGGGCAGCCTCAGCGGCCGGTTCACCACCACGGCTGGCCAGCCGCTCGCCAACGCCGACGTGTCCGTCAACACCGCCAACATGTACGGCGGGGCCGACACCCGGACCGGGGCGGACGGCACGTTCACCGTGCCGGCGCTGCTGGCCGGGTCGTACAAGGTGCGGTTCGAGTCCGGCGACCGGATGCAGTACTACCGGGGCAAGCTCGACTACGAGGACGCGAACCTCGTGGTCGTCCAGGGCGGCCAACGCACCCGGATCACCGACGCCCTGCTCGGCACCGGCTCCGTCCGGATCGCCGCCGTCGACTCGGTCAGCGGCGCCCCGGTGGCCGACTTCTGCGTCAGCTCCGACGAGACGTGCAGCGGGGGCACCGGTGTCGTCACCCTCACCGGGCTGCCCCAGGGCCGGCACGACTTCTACGTCTACGCACCGGATGGCCTGCACTTCAACCGTCAGCTCAGCAAGGTGAAGGTGGTGGCCGGCCAGACCACCGAGGTGGCTCCGAAGCTGCGTCCGGGCGCGGTCATCAGCACCACGATCGTGGACCGGGCCACCGGCAGGCCGGTCGCCGACGTCTGCGTCGACGCCTTCCTGCCCAAGCAGGCCGCGCTTCGGGACGGGCACGGGAACTGCAGCGACCGGGCCGGCCGGATCCGGGTCGGCCCGCTGGCCGCCGGCACCTACCGGCTCTTCGCCACCCCGGGCACCGCCGGTTACGGCCGGCAGTGGGTGGGTGCCGAGGGCGGCACCGGTGACGAACGGCAGGCCGCGACCGTCGCCGCCACCGTCGGCACGGTGACCGCCGGCCCGCAGGTGCGCCTCGACCCGGCCGGCCGGATCACCGGTACGGTCACCGACGCGACCACCGGCGCACCAGCGGCTTCGGTCGACGTCTCGGTGCTCACCGGCCACCCCGGCGTCGGCGTCGACGACGCGACCACCGACGCGCAGGGGCGCTACACGCTCGACCGGCTCGGCCCGTACGCCTGGCCGGTGGTGTTCAGCGGCAACCCGCACGCCGCTCACTGGTCCGGTGACGCGGTCAGCCGCTTCACCGCCACCCCGGTGACGGTGACCGCCGGGGGCACCGCGACCCACGACACCGCCATGCGGCCGGGCAGCACGGTGACCGGCACGTTCACGCTCCAGGGCGGCCCGCCGTCCGCCAGCGGCTACGTGATCGCGCGCAGCGCCGACACCGGTGACATCGCCGGGGCGGGCTGGATGTCGGACGGCCGGTTCACCCTGCGGGTCACCGGCAAGCAGCGCGTCTACTTCACCTACGACGTCCGGTCCGGCGACCGGGACTACTCCGGCCGCTACCTGGTGACCAACCCGGACGGCACCCGCAAGTTGGCCTTGTTCGTCGTGCCGGCCACCGGCACGCTCACCGTGGACCTGGTGGTCCCGACCAACTGATCACGACACGCAAGGGGGCCGGTTCCGTCGGGACCGGCCCCCGTTGCGCGCTCGGCGGTGTTCAGAAGATGTCGGCGACCGGCAGGACGAGCGGGAACGGGTGATCGGTGCGGTAGACGTCGGCGACGGAGAGGACGGCCGACTCACGGTAGCCTGCGCCGACGTTCTCCAGCACGGTCACGGTCTGCTTGCGCGGCTCCACGAGCCAGTATCGCCCAATGCCCGCCACACCGTATTCGTGACGCTTGAGCACCAGGTCGCGGCCGGCATTGCCGGGGGAGACGACCTCGACCACGAGCAGCACGTCGGCGGGAGCGAGCGCCGCGCCGCCCCGCTCCAAGGCGTCCTCGTGTGCGACGAAGACGTCGGGTACGAAGTAGGACGAGCGTTTCGCGCTGACCCCGACGTCCTGCCCGACGAGCAGGCCGGCCGGTGCCTGCCGGTCGAGGAGCCGGCGGAGGCGGTTGGCGATCGCCCCGTGGCGGACGTCCGCGTGTGGGGACACGAGCAGGCTCCCGTCGAAGATCTCGTAGTCCTGGCCGTCCTCGGGGAGGTCCTGGAGGTCGTCCACCGTCCAGGCGTCACCGCTGCCAGGTCGTGCCGGGCTGGTCACTGTCACACCTCCTCTCTACCGGCTCACCCTGACATTCCGTTCGATCGTCCACAACGACTCCGGGTTCATCCACCGGGTTGTCCACAGGTATGAGCGGTTATCCACAGGTTGTGCACAGGGCTGTCCCCGCTGCGCTTGACATTCGCGCCGGGCAGGCGAGACTGCCGGGGATGACCGCAGCCGACGAACAGCAGCCGGCGGGACGGCCCGTCGAGGCGCCCGCCGTCCCCGGCCCCCGCGCGCCGCAGCGGACCCGGATCGTGCTGGCCGAGGTCTCCCGCTCGGGCAGCCGGGCCGACCGCACCCGCTCCGAGCTGGCCCAGCAGACCCGGGTCGGCGAGGCCCTGGTGCAGGGGCTGATGCGCGCCCAACTCTCGCTCGCGCTGCGGCTGAGCCTGCTGGTGCTGATCGGGCTGGGCGGGCTGCCGTGGCTGTTCGCCATCGCGCCGTCGGTCGGCCGGGTCACCGTGCTCGGGGTCAACCTGCCGTGGCTGCTGCTCGGGGTGGCCTCCTTCCCGTTCCTGATCGTGGTCGGCTGGGCGTACGTGCGGCTGGCCGAACGCAACGAGCAGGACTTCGTCGACCTGGTCCAGCGGCCGGAACGCTGATGACCAACGGGTACGTGGTCCCGGCGATCGTCGCGGTCACGCTGGTCACCGTCGGCATCGGCTTCTACGGTTTGCGGCTGGCCCGCACCACGTCCGACTTCCTGGTCGCCTCCCGCGCGGTCAGCCCGACCTGGAACGCGGCCGCGATCGGCGGGGAGTACCTGTCGGCCGCGAGCTTCCTCGGCGTGGCCGGGCTGATCCTCAAGTACGGCGTCGACGTGCTCTGGTACCCGGTCGGTTTCGCCGCCGGCTACCTGGCGTTGCTGCTGTTCGTGGCCGCCCCGCTGCGCCGCTCCGGCGCGTTCACGCTGCCGGATTTCTGCGAGGTGCGGCTGGGCTCGCGCCGGCTGCGCACCATCGCCACCGTCTTCGTGATCTTCATCGGCTGGTTGTACCTGGTGCCGCAGTTGCAGGGCGCGGGGCTGACGCTGGCCACGTTGACCGGGTCGCCCTACCCGGTCGGGGCGCTCCTGGTGGCCGTGGTGGTGACCGCGAACGTGGCGCTGGGCGGCATGCGGGCGATCACCTTCGTGCAGGCGTTCCAATACTGGCTGAAGCTCACCGCGCTCGCCGTACCCGCGATCTTCCTGGCGTTGCAGTGGCAGGCCGACGCCCGCCCGGCGGTGACTCCGCCCGACGGGCCGGCGTTCCGGACCGCGACCACCGTGGTGGTCGAGCACCGCGCGACGCTCACCCTGCCCGACGGCGACGTGCGGGAGGTACGCCCCGGCGACCGACTCGACTTCGCCGCCGGTGACCCGGTGCCGGAGGTGTCCGGCGCGGCGATCGGCGCCACCGAATGGCTGCTGCCGGACACCGCGGGCGACGACGACCGCAGCCTGTTCGCGACGTACTCGCTGATCCTGGCCACGTTCCTGGGCACGATGGGGCTGCCGCACGTACTGGTGCGCTTCTACACCAACCCCGACGGGGCCGCCGCCCGGCGCACCACGCTGGTGGTGCTGGCCCTGGTCGGCGTCTTCTACCTGCTGCCCACGATCTACGGCGTGCTGGGCCGGATCTACACCCCACACCTGCTGGTCACCGGTCAGACCGACGCGGTGGTGGTGCTGCTGCCCGGCGCGGCGCTCGGCGACGGCACCACCGGCCGGCTGCTCGCCGCGCTGGTCGCCGCCGGGGCGTTCGCGGCCTTCCTCTCCACCTCGTCCGGCCTGCTCACCAGCGTCGCCGGGGTGATCTCCACGGATGTGCTAGGCCGAGGCTCGGTCCGCGGTTTCCGACTCGCCACGGTGATCGCCGGCGCGGTGCCGGCGGTGCTCGCCTTGAACGTCTCCGGGCTGGACGTCTCGCAGGTCGTCGGGCTGGCGTTCGCGGTCGCCGCGTCCAGCTTCTGCCCGCTGCTGGTGCTCGGCATCTGGTGGCGCGGCCTGACCGACCTGGGCGCCGCCGCCGGGGTGCTGGTCGGCGGCGGCGCGGCGATCGGCGCGGTGCTGCTCACCGTGCTCGGGCCGCCGCTGACCGGTTGGCCGGCGACGCTCACCACCCAGCCGGCGGCGTGGACGGTGCCGTTGGCGTTCACGGTGATGGTGGTGGTCTCGATGGCGAGCCGGCGGCGACTGCCCCGCGACGTCGGCGCCACCATGCTCCGCCTGCACACCCCCGAATCCCTCCGCTTGTAAGGAAGGGGACCCTGTTAACGCCTCCGGTATAGGAGGGGCCCCCGCTTAACACCTCGGCGTGGGCGCGGGAGCGCGTGCTGGCCGGGGCGGGCTACCGTCGGACCATGACGGATCAGCCCCCGGCCCTCTCCCTCCGTGGCCTGGCCAAGCGCTTCGACACCAAGATCGCGGTGGCGGGCGTCGACCTGGCCGTGCCGACCGGCTCGTTCTACGGCCTGCTCGGCCCGAACGGGGCCGGCAAGACCACGACCCTCTCCATGGCCGTCGGCCTCCTGCGGCCCGACGCCGGCGAGGCCCGGGTGCTGGGGTACGACGTCTGGGCCGATCCGGTCCGCGCGAAGAGCCTGCTCGGCGTGATGCCGGACGGCGTGCGGCTGTTCGACCGGTTGAGCGGGGCGGAGCTGCTGGCGTACCACGGTCTGTTGCGCGGCATGGACCCGGCGGTGGTCGACCAGCGGGCGACGGAGCTGCTCGACGTGCTGGCGCTCAGCGACGCCGGCCGTACGCTGGTGGTCGACTACTCGGCCGGCATGAAGAAGAAGATCGGCCTGGCCTGCGCGCTGCTGCACGGTCCGCGACTGCTGGTGCTCGACGAGCCGTTCGAGGCGGTCGACCCGGTCTCGGCGGCGCTGATCCGCGACATCCTGCACCGGTACGTGACCGGCGGCGGCACGGTGATCTTCTCCAGTCACGTCATGGAGGTGGTCGAGCGGCTCTGCTCGCATGTGGCGATCCTCGCCGACGGCCGGATCAAGCGGGTGGGCACGCTGGCGGAGGTACGCGGCGAGCGGTCGCTGGAGGAGGTCTTCGTCGAGGTCGTCGGCGGCCGGACGGCGACGGGCCAGGAGCTGTCGTGGCTGTCCCGGTGACCGCCCCCGAGCGGCCCGTCCGGGCCGTCTCGCCCCGACACTTCGTCCGGCTCAAGCTGCGGGTGCTCGGCAACAACTTCCGCGGCCAGGCGTGGCGGATCGGGCTGTTCGTGCTGGGCGTGCTATTCGCGCTCTGGTTCGCCGCGACGGGGTTCATCCTGCTGGCCGCGCCGGGCCTCGCCGACGAGACCCGGTACGCGCTGATGACCGCTGCCTTCGGCGGTGCCCTGCTGACGCTCGGTTGGCTGCTCCTGCCGCTGGTCTTCTTCGGCGTGGACGAGACGCTGGACCCGGCCCGCTTCGCGCTGCTCCCGCTCTCCCGCCGCACGCTGGTCACCGGGCTGCTCGCCGCCGCCCTGGTCAGCGTGCCGGTGCTGGCCACGGCGATCACGGCGGCCGGGCTGGTGGTCACCGCCGGTGCGCTCGGTGGGTGGTCGGCCGCGCTGGTCGGCGCGCTCGGCGTGGTCGGTGGGCTGCTGGTCTGCGTGGCTGGGGCCCGTGCGTTGACCAGCGCGTTCGCCACCATGTTGCGGTCCCGTCGGGTACGCGACCTGGCCGCCGTGCTGCTCGCGGTGCTGGCCGCGATGCTCGGGCCGTTGCAGTTGTTCGTGGTCGCCGCGGTGCGCCAGGCCGACTGGGACCGGCTGACCGGGGTGGCCCGGGTGATCGGCTGGACGCCGTTCGGCGCGCCCTGGACGGTGGGCGTCGACGTGGCGCAGGGACGGCCCGTCGTGGCGGTGGTGAAGTTGCTGATCACGGCCGCCACGGTCGGCGTACTCCTGCTCTGGTGGTCGCGGTCGCTGGAGTCGGCCATGGTGGGCGCGGCGAGCGCCGGGCCGGCCCGCGCCCCGCGCGGCGTGGTCGGCGGCGCGGCCGCGCAGCTCTTCCCCCGCGCGGTCGGTTGGGTGCGGCGGGACCGGTTCGGCGCGCTGGTCGCCCGGGAGTGCCGCTACTGGTGGCGGGATGCCCGGCGGCGGGCGAACCTGATCACGGTCGCGGTGGTCGGCGTGTTCGTGCCGGTGATGGTCAACCTCGGTGGCGCGTCGTTCGCCGTCGAGGGCGGGACGACGTTCGGGGAGTCCGCCGCCGACGCGTCCCCGGTGCTGGTCAGCATTTCCATGGCCTTCGTCGGGGTGCTCGCGTCGGTGACGCTGGCCAACCAGTTCGGCTTCGACGGCAGCGCGTACGCGGCGAACGTCGTCGCGGGCGTGCCGGGGCGGGTGGAGCTGCGGGCCCGGATGACGGCGTTCTCGCTCTACGTGGTGCCGATCCTCGCCGTGATCGTGGTCGTGCTGGCATTCCTCCTCGGGCGACCCGAATGGCTGGGCGCGATGGCCGGCGCGTTGTTCGCCGCGTACGGCTGCGGGCTGGCGATCAACGGGTTCGTGTCGGTGCTCGGCGCCTACTCGCTGCCGGAGACGAGCAACCCGTTCGCCATGAACACCGGCGCGGGGATCGCGAAGAGTTTGTACACGCTGGTCTCGATGGTGTCCGCGACGGTGGCGGCGGTGCCGTTCGTGGTGGCCGCGGCCCTGCTCGGCGACGTCTGGCTGTGGCTGGCGCTGCCGGCCGGCCTGGCCTACGGGGCGGGAGCGGCGCTGCTCGGCGCGTACCTGGCCGGGGACGCGCTGGACCGCCGGCAGCCGGAACTGCTGGCCGCCGTCACCCCGACGCGCTGATGCCGGTCGTCGAGGCGGTCGCTACCGTCCCGGTTCCGCCGGAGCTGGCGTTCGCCGTGTCCCAGACCGTCGCCCCGGTCCGCTACCGCTGGGACCCGTTCGTCCGCGAGCAGCACTTCGAGGACGGCGCGACCCGCCCGGGGCGCGGTGTGCGCACGTTCACCCGCTCCCGGCACGGCCTGACGATGGTCAGTGAGTACGTCTCCTGGGCGCCGCCAACGAACGTGGGCATGAAGATGGTCCGGGGTCCGTGGTTCTTCGAGCGGTTCGGCGGCGGTTGGCGCTTCGCGCCCGGCCCGGAGCCGGGCACCACGGTGGCCACCTGGCGGTACAACTTCCGCTGCCGGCCGGCGCTGCTGCGCCCGCTGGCCGAGTGGATCGGCGTCCGGCTGTTGGGGTGGGACATCCGCCGCCGGATCGCCGGGTACGCGGCCGGCTGCGCCGACCCGGAGGTGCTGGCCGCCGCCCGCCGTTCGCTGCCCCCCGCGGGCGGGTGATCATGGCACCATTTCGGGGAAGTGGTGCCTTCCTCAGCGGTTCGATGCGACCACTTCGGCGAAGTGGCATTCGATCTACGCGGATGCGCCCGCGCGTCAGGCGATGCGACGCATGGCGGCGTACACGACGTGGCCGTCGCCGACGCTCGTCACATTGACCAGTTCCCAGCCGTAGTTCGACAGGTGCTCCACCGCCTCCATCAGCGGCCGGAACCCGGGGCGACCCCAGGCGTTCCGGGCGGCGACCATCAGGTGACGGTACGGATAGGCGCGCAGGTCGACCTGACCGCCGAGGACGGCGTCGGCGCTGACCACTCGCTCTTCGGCGAGCTTCTGCGGAGGTACGAGAGCCATGCCCCGCAGGGTAGGCGGGTCAGCCGAGCGACGCCTGCTGGAGGTGCGCTGCTGTTTCATCTGGGCGGGCTGCTCGCCGAGGCGCACACCCAGCTCGGCGACACCACCGGCCTGCACGAGCGCTTCCTCGGCTGGGCCCGGGGCCGGGGCGGCACAATGTTTCACGTGAATCATGAGCCGGGTGCCGAGATCCACCACACCGATCCGTTCGCGGTGCCGGCCGGGCAGCGCTCGCCGGTCCGCCGGCTGCGTGGCCGGCTGGCCGCCCCGGTGACGCTCTGGACCGCGCCCGGCCCGGCGGGGCTCACCGTCTCCTCCACGCTGGTGGCCGAGGGGGAGCCGGACCGGCTGCTCGGCCTGGTCGACCCGGAGTCGGAGCTGTGGGCGGCGGTCGAGGAGGCCGGACGGTTCGCGGTCGCCCCGCTCGGCCCGCGCCACCGGCAACTCGCCGACCGCTTCGCCGGCCTGTTCCCCTCGCCCGGCGGCCTGTTCGCGCTGGACGCCTGGACCGAGACGCCCTACGGCCCGGTGCCCACGGACGCGGGCGGCTGGGCGGGTTGCCGGCTCGACACCGCTCGGGAGTACGGCTGGGGCCTGCTGGTCGAGGCCACCATCGAGACGGTCGACCTGACCGAGGACACCCCTCCCCTGCTGCACTACCGAGGCCGCTACCACGATCTGACCAACTAGACCCGCCGGCATTGCCATATGCATCGCGGTGCGATATATATCGTGCATGGACATCAGTGAGCAGACGTTCCTGATCCTCTCCGCTCTGGCCGACCAACCCCGCCATGGATACGCCGTGGTGACGGAGGTCGACGAGATGACCGGCGGCAGGATCCGGTTACGCGCCGGCACCCTCTACGGGGCCCTCGACCGCCTCGTCACCCAAGGACTCATCGCCCCCGACCATGACGAGGTGGCAAAAGGCCGGCTACGCCGTTTCTATCGACTGACCGACGCGGGGGCGGACGCCATCCGCGCTGAGAGCCAGCGGATGGCCGCCGCGGCTCGACTCGCCGAGGAGCGCCTCAACAAGCGTGCCGCCCGCACCGCCCCGCGCCTCGGAACCAGCGGATGAACCCGGGCGTGAGCCCGCTGGAGCGACGGTATCGATGGCTGCTACGCCTGCTACCAGCCACGCACCGTGCCGCCCGCGGCGAGGAACTGCTCGGACTGCTGCTGGACCTCGACCACGGCCGGCGACACCCGAGCCGGCACGAGACATGGAATCTCATCGCACTGGCGATCCGGCTGCGACTCACCACGCCCGTCACCACCGCGGCCCTCACCACCGGACTCAGTGCACTGCTCGTCGCCGCCGGCACCCAGCCCGTCGGCGCCACCCTGGACCTGTTCACCGGCGCCGCCCTCGCCAGCGACATGCCGGGGATCATCTCCGGTTGGCCGCAGATAGTCGTCCTCGGCCTGCTGCCCCTCGCACCGCTGATCGCCTGGCTATGCGGCGCGACCCGGACCGCCCTCGCCCTGCAGGCCATATTCCTGACCCTCACCGTTGGCTGGTTCGTCATCGACGTGCTCAGGGGCGCCGGCGTGGGAATCAACCCCGGCGGACAACTCTTCGCGTACGCCGCACCGGTCTTGATCTTCGTTTTGCTCGCGCTCGCCGGCCGCGAGCGGTGGACCGCGCCCCGGCCGCGCCTGTTCTGGTGGGCCCTCGTCCCGCTCGGAACCCTCGCCTGGAAAGGCACCGGAGAATGGGGACGTCACGGCGTCTACGTTCCTGACGCCGTGCCGATGGTCATCGGGATCCTCACCGCCGCGATCGTCGCCGTCGGAGCCGCCTTCGCGGTCCGTCGCCACCGACCCGTCGTCATCATCGGCATCGGATTCACCGGCTTCATCGCCGGATGGCTCATCCCCGACCCTCTGCTCACCAACACGGCGATGCGGCACTTCGACGGCCAGCCGCTACCGATGGCAGTCCTCATCACGGTGATCGCCTCCACCATGGCCGGCGTCAATCACCTCATCCGCCGGCACAATCACGAGGTGGGTGACCGGTTAGCGGAGTGATGTGGGTCACTGGGCGCAGGGTGGGTGCCGTTGGGCGCAGGGGGCTACCAGCGGCCGGATGGGGCTTTCGCGCCGGGTTCCGCGCTCCTAGCGTGCGCGGAAATCCCCCACGCCTGCGAAGGTGGTGATCCACAGATGTCCACGGACACACCCGCGTCCGCACCGGCCGAGTCGGCGGCGGAACGGTACCTCGCCGTCCAACGGTCGGACGAGTTCGCCGGGTTGCGGCGCGCGCTGCGCGGCTTCGTCTTCCCGATGACCGTCGCGTTCTTCCTGTGGTACGCGCTCTACGTCATCCTCTCCGCGTACGCGCGGGGTTTCATGGGCACGAAGCTGGTCGGCAACATCAACGTCGCCCTGGTCTTCGGCCTGCTCCAGTTCGTCTCCACGTTCGTCATCGCCTGGCTCTACTCGCGGTACGCCAACCGGCGGATCGACCCGGTCGCCGACCGGATCCGCGCCGAGATCGGGGAGGTGACCCATGAACACGGTCCTCGCGGCTGAGGCGGGCAGCACCACCGCCCGGAACCTCACCATCACGCTGTTCCTGGTCTTCGTGGCGATCACGCTCGCGATCACCGTCTGGGCGAGCCGGCAGACGAAGACCGCCACCGACTTCTACGCCGGCGGCCGTTCCTTCTCCGGCTTCCAGAACGGCATGGCGATCGGCGGCGACTACATGTCGGCCGCGTCCTTCCTGGGCATCGCCGGCATCATCGCCCTGTACGGGTACGACGGCTTCCTCTACTCGATCGGCTTCCTGGTCGCCTGGCTGGTGGCGCTGCTGCTCGTCGCCGAACTGCTGCGCAACTCCGGCCGGTACACGATGGCGGACGTACTGGCGTTCCGGATGCGGCAGCGGCCGGTCCGGACCGCGGCGGCGGTCTCCACCATCACCGTGTCGATCTTCTACCTGCTGGCCCAGATGGTCGGCGCAGGCGCCCTGGTGGCGCTGCTGCTCGGCATCAAGCCGGGGACCACGTTCCTGGGCATGGACGCCGACACCGCCAAGGTCGCCACCATCATCCTGGTCGGCGCCCTGATGATCATCTACGTGACGGTCGGCGGCATGAAGGGCACCACGTACGTCCAGATCGTCAAGGCGTTCCTGCTGATGAGCGGTGCGCTGGTGATGACGCTGCTGGTGCTCGCGAAGTACAAGTTCAACCTGTCCTCGCTGCTCGGCGACGCGGCCGACGCCTCGGGCAAGGGAGCGGCGTTCCTCGAACCCGGGTTGCGCTACGGCGTGGAGACACCCGGTGACGCGTTGAAGACGTTCTACAGCAAGATGGACCTGCTCTCGCTCGGCATCGCGCTGGTCCTCGGCACCGCCGGCCTGCCGCACATCCTGATCCGCTTCTACACCGTGCCGACCGCGCGGGCGGCCCGCAAGAGCGTGCTCTGGGCGATCGGCATCATCGGCGCGTTCTACCTGCTCACCCTGGCCCTCGGCTTCGGTGCGGCGGCAATCGTCGGCGGAGAGGCGATCAAGGCGCAGGACAAGGCCGGCAACACGGCCGCGCCGCAGCTCGCCGAGGCGCTGGGCGTGGACTTCTTCGGTGGGAGCCTGGGCGGCGCGACACTGCTGGCGATCATCGCGGCGGTCGCGTTCGCCACGATCCTCGCCGTGGTAGCCGGGCTGACCCTGGCGTCGTCGTCGAGCCTGGCGCACGACTTCTACGCCAACGTCATCAAGCGGGGGCAGACGTCGGAGCGGCAGGAGGTGAACGTCGCCCGGATCTCCGCGCTGGTGATCGGCGCGGTGTCGATCGTACTGTCGATCTTCGCGCAGAACCTGAACGTGGCGTTCCTGGTCGCGCTGGCGTTCGCGGTCGCCGCCTCCGGCAACCTGCCGGCGATCCTCTACAGCCTGTTCTGGAAGCGGTTCAACACCTCGGGCGCGGTCTGGGCGATCTACGGCGGTCTCATCTCCGCCGTGGCGCTGGTCTTCTTCTCCCCGGTCGTCTCCGGGGCGGAGACGGCCATGTTCCCCGACCACGACTGGCACTGGTTCCCGCTGTCGAACCCGGGCATCATCTCCATCCCGATCGGCTTCCTGTGCGGCTGGCTCGGCACGATCCTGTCAAAGGAACGTGACGACGAGAAGTACGCCGAGCTGGAGGTGCGTGCGCTCACCGGCGCCGGCGCGCACTGAGAGGTGGGTGTTAAGCGGGGCCCCCTCCTCTACCGAAGGCGTTAACAGGGGGCCCCGCCTTACCCCTATAGGGTGGCGGGCATGAAGGTTCCCCCGCGGTTTGGTGCCGGACACCGCATCCTCGTCACCGGCGGCGCCGGCTTCGTCCCGTCCCACCTGGTCGACCGACTGGTCGAGCGGGAGTGCACGGTGGTGGTGCTGGACAACTTCGTCACCGGCTCCAAGGACAACGTGGCCCATCTGCTGGAGAAGCCGACCTTCACGCTGGTCGAGGCGGACATCTCCGACGGCCTGCCGACCGATCACCCGGCGCTGGCCGAGCGGTTCGACGCGATCCTGCACATGGCGTCCCCGGCCAGCCCGACCGACTTCGAGAAGCTGCCGGTGGAGATCCTCCGGGTCGGTTCGGTGGCCACGCTGGCGCTGCTGGAGCGGGCCACCGCCGACGGTGCGCGGTTCCTGATGGCCTCCACCTCCGAGGCGTACGGGGACCCGAAGGAGCACCCGCAGCGCGAGACGTACTGGGGCAACGTCAACCCGATCGGCATCCGGAGCGTCTACGACGAGGCGAAGCGCTTCTCCGAGGCGGCCACCATGGCGTACCACCGCAGCCGGGGCACGGACACCGCGATCGTGCGGATCTTCAACACGTACGGCCCGCGGATGCGCCCGGACGACGGCCGGGCCATTCCGACGTTCATCTCCCAGGCGCTGCGCGGCGAGCCGATCACCGTGCACGGCACCGGCAACCAGACCCGCTCGATCTGCTACGTGGACGACCTCGTGCGCGGCATCCTGCTGCTGCTCGACTCGACCCAGACCGGCCCGATCAACTGCGGCACCGAGCACGAGATGTCGATGCGGCAACTGGCCGAGACGATCGTGTCACTCACCGGAAGCACCTCCGAGGTGAGTTACATCACCCGCGCCTCGGACGACCCGGAGATGCGGCGTCCCGATCTGACGCTCGCCCGCGAGCTGCTCGGATACGAGCCGGCCGTGACGCCCGAGGACGGCCTCCGACGCACGATCGAGTACTTCCGCGGGCGACTGGGGTACTGACCCCGGCCGGCAGCCGGCCGACTCCGGAGCGCGCCTGGGAGCGGCGGTGGAACGGCCGACCTACCCTCGGTTACATGTCAGCGACCTCGTCTGCCGGCGTCCCGCTCCCCCGCCCCCTGAACCGGGGTGCGGGCCGCGCCTCGGTTCCCGGCTCCGGCCGGGGCACACCCCCGCGCGCCCGCGCCACCGAAACCCGCTGGTACCCGTCGGCTGACGAGGCACCCCGCTCGGGTGTGCCCGGTGGGCCGGTCGGCCCCGGCGGGCCGGGTGGTGGATCGGGCGGGCCGGGCCGCCGAGGGCCGCGTCCGCGCTGGGGCCGCATCGGCCTGGTGGCCGGTGTCGCGGTGCTGGTGCTGGCGCTGCTCGGCGGCGTCGGCGCCTGGTTCTACGCCCGCAACCTCGACGACGACCTGGCCCGCACCGACCCGTTCTCGGAGATCACCGGGGGACGGCCGGCGAAGAAGGTCGACGGCGCGTTCAACATCCTGCTCGTGGGCAGCGACTCGCGGGATCCGGACGCCCCGGTCGACGGTGCCGGCAAGTGGCGGGCCGACACCGTGATCGTCATGCACATCCCGGCCGACCACAAGAGCGCCTACCTGGTTTCCGTTCCGCGCGACCTGTACGTGCCGATCCCGGAGAACGCGGGCGCCGCCTGCGATTCCGGTTCGCGCAACAAGATCAACGCGGCGTTCGCGTTCGGCGGCCTGCCGCTCGCGGTGAAGACCGTGGAGTGCTTCACCGACGTACGGATCGACCACGTCATGGCCATCGACTTCGCCGGTTTCAAGGACGTCACCGACGCGCTGGGCGGGGTCGACCTGAAGGTGGAACGGAACACCACCTCGATCCACAAGCCGTACCGGACGTTCACCAAGGGCGTGAACCACATGAACGGCGCCGAGGCGCTGGACTGGATCCGGCAGCGCAAGCAGTTCCCGGACGGCGACTTCGCCCGGATGCGCCACCAGCAGGAGTTCCTGCGGGCGCTGATGGACAAGGCGGCGAGCTCCGGGACCCTGACCAACCCGAAGAAGTTGAACGACTTCCTCAAGGCGGTGACCGCCGCCGTCACGGTCGACCAGGGATTCTCGTTGACCGACATGGCGGTGCAGTTCCGCAGCCTGCGCGGGGAGAACCTGACGTTCGTCACCAGCCCCCACCTCGGCGGCCAGACCATCGACGGCCAGTCGGTGGTGGTCTCCGACCGGGAGAAGGCGCTGGCGATGTACCAGGCCATCGCCGGCGACAAGATGGCCGACTGGGTGCGGACCAACCAGAAGGGACCGGGCGACACCGCCGGCGGCTGACCACACCGGTCGGGCCGCCCGGGCCAACCTCCGACCGGGCCCTTGCCCTCGCCCGTTCGGCCACAAGTAGAGGACATCGGCCGGGATTGACGGGATTGGCCGCTTCAAGAGGTCGCGAGAACGGGAACAGGTACGTAAAGTGGTCCCGCCCCCGATCACCGAGCTGGAGTACGCATGTCGGTTCAGACCAGCCGTCGCCCGCACTCACCGGCACCCGGATCTTCCGGGCGGGTCCCCCCGGTCATCCCCACACAGCCCGGTCCGGGTGGCCGTGGCCCCGGTGGGGGTGGAAAGAAGAAGCGCACCAAGCGCAAGGACCCGCTCTGGGCGAAGCTCACGCTGGTGCTCGGCGCGGTGCTGATGGTGACCAGCGGCGTCGCGATCGTCGGCAGCAAGGCCGTGATCGGCCAGGCGACCAACAACATCGCCCAGCGCAACCTGCTCGGCGAGGCCGGCAAGAGCGACGCCGAGGGCGGCAACAGCCTGGACGGTCCGATCGACATGCTGCTGCTCGGCGTGGACGCCCGGGCCCGTTGGGCCGCCGACGACGTCCGGTCCGACACGATCATCATCCTGCACATCCCGGCCAGCCACGACCAGGCGTACCTGATCTCGATCCCCCGGGACACCCAGGCCCGCATCCCCGCGTTCAGCAAGAACGGCTACAAGGGCGGCACCGAGAAGATCAATGCCGCCTTCTTCCACGGCGCGCAGAACGGCGGCGGTTGGGAGGGCGGCGCCCAGCTGATGGCCAAGACGATCAAGTCGATGACCGGGATCAGCTTCGACGGCGCCGCGATCATCAACTTCGGCGGCTTCAAGAACGTCATCGACGCGCTCGGCACCGTACGCATCTGCGTGAGCCACGAGGTCCCGTCGCACCACATGTCGTTCGTGGACGGCAAGCCGATGTGGAACGCCGACGCCAAGAAGACCGGCAAGCCCTACAAGACGGTGGTGCACAAGAAGGGCTGCAAGGAGATGGAGGGCTGGGAGGCGCTCGACTACTCCCGCCAGCGTTACGGCCTGCCCAACAGCGACTACGACCGGCAGCAGAACCAGCAGCAGCTGATCAAGGCGATGGCGAAGAAGGCCACCGAGGGTGGCATGCTGACCAACCCGATCAAGCTGAACTCGCTGATGAAGGCCGCCGGCAAGGCGTTCGTCCTGGACACCGGCGGCGTGCCGGTCGCCGACTTCATCTTCACCCTCAAGAACCTCAGCGGAAACGACCTGGTCACGCTGCGCACCAACGGCGGGACCTACAGCTCGACCGAGGACAAGCAGTTCGAGCAGTTCAACGAGACGTCGATGCAGATGTTCGAGGCGGTCAAGAACGACAAGCTGGCCGACTTCATCGTGGCCAACCCGACCGTCCTCTCCACCCGGAAATGACCCGGTGACCGCTGGTCCCCCCGTAGCCTGACGTGAGCGGGTCTCATGTCACGGCCACGGGGGGATCGTCACGTCCAGACCAGCACGGAACCGACGCGGGCGGGCCCGACCCGCCCGCTGGCCCCGGTTCCTGCTCGGCGCCGGGCTGACCCTGGTCCTGGTCGCCGCGCTCGGCGTGGCCGGGCTGCACTGGCTGACCCACCGCTACGACCGCACGGTGGCCAAGGAGCAGTTGCTCGACCGGACCGCCCGGAAGAAACGGACGGACCTGGACGGAGCGCTCAACTATCTGCTGATCGGCTCCGACCACCGACCCGGCGCGAACCCCGAGGACCAACGCTCCGACACCATCCTGATCGTCCACGTACCGGCCGGGATGCGGCAGGCGTACCTGATCTCCGTGCCGCGGGACCTGCTGGTGGCCGTCCCGGCGGCGCCCGGGTTCCCCGGCGGCCAGGACAAGGTGAACGCCGCGTACGAGCACGGCGGCGGTGGCCCCGGCGGGGCCCGGCTGCTCAGCGCGACCCTCGCCCGACTCACCGGGCTCCGCTTCGACGGCGCGGCGCTGATCGACTTCTCCGGCTTCACCCAGGTGATCGACCAACTCGGCGGCATCCGCATGTGCGTCGACACGCCGGTCCGCTCGATCCACACCGGCACCCGGTTCGACCCGGGCTGCCAGCAGATGGACGGTGCCCGGACGCTCGACTACGTGCGGCAGCGCTACGACCTGCCGAACGGCGACTACGACCGGCAGCGGCACCAGCAGCAGATGCTCCGGGCGGTGCTCGACCGGGCCGGTGAGACGGACCTGCGCGGAGATCCGGTGAAGCTGGACCGGGTGCTGCGCACGGTCGGCGGGGCGCTGACCGTGGACACCAACGGCGTACCCCTGGACGAACTGGTCTTCGCGCTCCGCGCGCTGCCGGCGGACGCCCTGCGTGGGGTCCGGGTGCCCTCCTACCCGCAGACCATCGACCAGGTGTCGTACGTGGTGCTCGACGACGGCGGCCACGGGCTGTTCACCGCCGTGCGGGACACCCGGGTGCCGCAGTGGGCCACCGCGAACCCCGGCTGGGTCAACCGGCTGTAGAGCCGACCGGGCGGCTAGGCTTGGTGACCGTGTTCGGAGCCCAGCTTCCCAGCGTGCCCGCGTCGGCCGTGCCCGACGACGTCTACCTGCTCGACGTCCGCGAGGACGACGAGTGGACCGCCGGCCACGCGCCGGCCGCCCACCACCTGCCGATGACCGAGTTGCCGGCCCGACTCGCCGAGGTGCCCGACGACCGCGACGTGGCGGTGATCTGCCGCTCCGGCGGCCGCTCCGGGCAGGTGGTGGCCTACCTGCTGCGCAACGGCTGGGAGCAGGTGCGCAACGTCGAAGGCGGGATGGGTGACTGGGCCGCCGCCGGCCGCCCGGTGGTCACCGACGACGGGCAGCCCGGTCGGGTCGTCTGAGGCACGTAACCGGTCATGACCGCCCCCCTGGTCTTCGCCCACCGCGGCTCCTCGTACGACCTGCCGGAGCACACCCTCGCCGCCTACCTGCGCGCCCTGGACGAGGGCGCGGACGGACTGGAGTGCGACGTCCGGCTGACCCGTGACGGCCATCTGGTCTGCGTGCACGACCGCCGGCTGGACCGCACCAGCAACGGCCACGGGCTGGTCAGCGCCCGTACGCTCGCCGAGCTGGAGGCGCTCGACTTCGGCTCCTGGCACCGGGCCGCCGCGACGGTCGAGACGCTGGACGAGTCGCACACCCGGCTGCTCACGCTGGAGCGGCTGCTCGACGCGGTGCTCGCCGCCGGGCGGCCGGTCCGGCTGCTGATCGAGACCAAGCACCCGTCGCGCTACCGGGGTGAGGTGGAACGCCGGCTGGTGGCCCTGCTGCGTCGTCACGGTCTCGCCGAGCCCGGCCCGGACGACCCGGTCCGGGTGACCGTGATGTCCTTCTCCCCGCTGGCCGTACGCCGGGTCCGTGAGCTGGCGCCGGAGCTGCCCACGGTGCTGCTGCTGGAGGTGCTGCCCCCTTGGCTGCGGCTGGGCCGGCTGCCCTTCGGCAGTCGGATCGCCGGTCCCGGGGTGGACCTGGTCCGGGCCCGCCCGCACCTCGTCCCCGCGCTGCGGGCCGCCGGCAACTCGGTCTACGTCTGGACCGTGAACGAACCCGAGGACCTCGAACTGGTGCTCGCCGCCGGGGTGGACGGGGTGATCACGGACCGGCCCGCCCACGCGTTGGCCCGGTTGGGTCGGTGAGCCTCGTCGATCCGTCCGGTGGACGCTCGCCCGCCCGGGGGTGTCCCCCGCGCGGTCGGCGCGGCACACTCGGGGCATGCCGGAGCGCACCGACTACCCCGCCCTCATCGCCGGCCAGACGACCGTGAACCGGATGATCAACTCGGGTGAGTCCGGTCTCGCCGTGCTCACCCGCCTGCTCCGCGAGGTCGAGCCGGCGGTCGGCGCGGCCGGTCTGGTCTTCGTGGAATTCACCCCGGCCGGCGGGCGGGTGATCGTGGCGACCGGCAGCGCCGAGTTCGTGACCGGTCGCCCGCTGCCGGCCACCGACCCGGCCACCGTCTGCCTGCTCGCCGGCCCGCCGGTGCGGGTGGTCCGGGTCGACGCGATCCCCGGTCCGCTGGCCGACGAGGCCGCCGCGCGAGGGCTCCACCAGATGATCATGGCGCGGGCGGAGATCGGTGGCCTGACCGTCGGCAGCCTGCACGCGCTCTACCCGGCGGGCGAGCCGCTGGAGGCCTCGCAGCGCGCCGTCGTCGGCTACGTGGCCGCCTGCATCGCGCACATGTACGGCGACCAGTCCGGCTTCCCCGTACGCGGCGACGGACCGGTGGTGGCGGCGCTCGCCGACGGCCTGGCGGTGGTGGACCGCGACGGCCGGGTCCGGCTCTGGAACCCGGCGGCGGCCCGGGTCACCGGCCGGTCGACGGACGAGGCACTGAGCCGACCGCTGCCGTTCCCGCTCCCACCCCCCGGGCAGGTGCTCGACCACCGCCTGCCCGACGGCCGCTGGCTGCGGATCACCGCCGGCGAGCTGCCCGGCCCGAACGCGCTGCGGGTGGTCACCTTCCGCGACATCACCGACCAGCAGCGGCGCGACCACGACCGCGACCTCTTCATCGCGGTGACCAGCCACGAGCTGCGCACGCCGGTCACCGTGATCAAGGGGTACGCGGACACGCTCACCGACCACTGGGAGTCGCTCAGCGACGACGACCGTCGACAGGCCGCCCGGATCATCGGGCAACGCGCCAACGAACTGGCCCGGCTGGTCGACCGGCTGCTCACCGCCGCCACCGAGAACCGCCCCGGCGAGGAGCCGGCCGCACCGTTCGACCTGGTCGACGCGCTGCGGGCGGCCGTACTCGACCTGCCGGCCGACCTGCGGCACCGGATCGTGCTCGACCTGCCGGCCGACCTGCCGAAGGCGCTCGGCGACCGGCACAGCCTGGCCACCGTCCTCACCGAGCTGGGCACCAACGCCGGCAAGTACTCGCTGCCGGACACGCCGATCGAGATCGGCGCCGAGGCGAACGAGCGGACCGTCTCGTTCCGGGTCGCCGACCGGGGCATCGGCATCCGGCCGGAGCACGTCGAGCGGGCCTTCGACCGGTTCTGGCAGGGGGAGTCGGGCGACCGCCGGCGCTACCGCGGTGCCGGGCTTGGCCTCTACCTCGTCCGGCAGATCGTGGAGCAGCAGAATGGATGGGTGTCCCTCCGGCCACGGGCCGGCGGGGGTACGGTCGCAGAGGTGCGGCTGCCCCGGGGGTGACCCGGGCGCCCACGGGAAGGAACGGCGTGTCGAGGGGTCCGGCGCAACGGTCGTGGTGCGTGGTGGTGCCGCACCACGCGACCGGTGCGCGCCTGGCCCGGCACCGGCTCGCCGACGAGCTGGCCGACGTCGTACCCCCGGCCTTGCTGGCCGACCTGGTGGCGGTCCTCGCCGAGCTGGTCGGCAACGCGGTCCGGCACGCCGACGCCCTGCCGGGCGGCGTGGTCCGGGTGGCCTGGCGGCTGCGCGCCACCGAGCGGGGGCCGAGCGTCCAGCTCCGGGTCACCGACGGCGGTGCCGGCGCCGGCCCGCGAATGCGGGTGGCGACCCCGGACGCGGCCGACGGGCGCGGGCTGCACATCGTCGCCGGGCTGGCCAGCCGCTGGGGCGTCGACCGGGACGGGCTGGGCCAGAGCGTCTGGGCGGAGTTCGACCCGGCCGGGTCGCACCGGCCGGACCTGGTCGCCGCCGGGTGAGGCGGGTCCTGCCCCCGGCCGCCCCGCCCGGCCTCTAGGCTGTCTCGCCGTGAGCAAGCGTCGAAAGAGCCAACGGGCCGAAGCCACCCCGAAGCGGGAGAAGGTACGCGACATCTTCGTGCCCCGCCCCTTCGAGGGGCTGGCCGACGAGCCGGAGTGGATCGCCCTGCGCGAGCTGGTGCCGGCCGCCTCCGCGCCGCTGCGGCTGACCCCCGAACTGGTCGAGGAGTACGGCGACCGCCCGGTCACCCTGGCCACCGTCCTGCCGATGGCCGCCCCGGTGGTGACGAAGCCGGACGGGCGGATCCTCATCGGCCTCCAGCGGCACCAGCAGTCCGGCGACGTCTCCCGGGACCTCGCCGACGCGCTGCTCAGCGCGCTGCGTACCGAACCGGGCGGCCAGGTGGACGTGCCGCCGCTGCCCGGACCGGGCCCCCGCCTCCAGGACATCCTGGTGGACGGCCCGCTGGAGATCAGCATGCACGAGGGGTTCGAGTTCTGGCTCGACCCGGGCGCCGCCGACGACCCGAACGTGCAGGCGTCCCTGGAACGGGCCAACGCGGCCGTCTACCCGACGGTGAAGCTGGCGTCGGCGCGGGCCGCGTACTGGTGCCGGGTGCCGGAGAAGGCCCACGTCCGCTGGGTGCTGCCGGAGGACGAGGACGTGGCGCTGGACGCCCTGTCCCGGCTCGCCGCGGCCGGCACGCTGACCCTCGGCGACGACACCCGGTTCGCGGGCATGTTCCGGGCGCACGGTCGCCTGACGCCGGTCTGGGACCTGCCGGAGGACACCCCGGCCACCGAGTGGGAGGGCCCGGTCACGGAGTTCGCCGGGCGCTACGCCGAGGCGGTGGCGGAGCCGGAGCCGCTGGACGCGGCCGGCCGCCGCTCCCGGCAGGGCCTGCTGGGCCGCCAGCTCACCCTGCGCTGAGGTGTAAGGAGGGGCCCCTTGTTAACGCCTCCGGTAGAGAAGGGGCACCTTCTCACACGTAGGTGTTAAGAAGGGGCCCCTCCTTGCTCCCGGACGAGGGGGCAGGACATGCAGCGGGGGCCGCCCCGGCCGGAGCCCAGTTCCGAGCCGGCGATGGCGATCACCTCGATGCCGGCGCGTTCGAGCTGCGCGTTGGTTTCCACGTTGCGTTCGTAGCCCACGCAGAGCCGGGGCGCGAGGGCGAGGGTGTTGTTGCCGTCGTCCCACTGCTCGCGTTCGGCGGTGACCGGGTCCAGGCCGGTGTCGATCACCCGGAGCTGGTCGAGGTCCATCGCGTCGGCGGCGGCCCGCAGGAACGGCGCCGGGCCGTCGACCCGTGGGTCGTCGCCGTCCGCGCCGGCGACCACGGTGTACGCGGACAGCTCGCTGGCGATGTTCGGGTACATCAGCACGGCGTCCACGTNACCACCAGGATGGTGTGCGCCAACCCGGCGGCGAAGACCTGCCGGGCGAGGCGTTCGGCGCCGGCCGGGGTGGTGCGCTCGCCGACGCCGACCGCGAGCACACCCGGGGCGAGCAGCAGGACGTCGCCGCCCTCCAGCGGTTCGAGCCCGGGGTGGTAGACGAACTCGGTGCCGACGAAGCGCGGGTGGTAGCGGTAGATCGCGTCGGTCAGGGTGGTCTCCCGCCGCCGCGCCGGCATGGCCAGGCTGGTCACGCCGACCCGGTCGCCGATCCACACCGACGAGTCGCGGGTGAAGAGCAGGTTGGGCAGCGGGTCGATGACGAAGTCGTGCCGGTCCATCAGTGTCCAGACCAGACCGCCGCGCCGCTCGCCGCCGATCCGCAGTTCCTCGTGGGCGAGCCCGGCGGTGAACACGTCGGCCAGGGCGGCCGGGTCGAGGTACGCCAGGTGGTCGGCGACCCGTCGGCGCAGGGTGTCGCCGAGTCGGGGAGACCGCAGCACCTGTTCGGTCAGCTCGGTGCGGGCGTCCGGCACGGCGAGCGTCTCGGCCAGCAGCTCGGCCAGGTAGAGCACCTCCACCCCGCGCGACCGCAGGGCCGCCGCGAAGGCGTCGTGCTCCTCCTGCGCCCGTCCCACCCATGGGATAGCGTCGAAGAGCAAGGAGTCGTTGTTGCGTGGGGTGAGGCGGGCGAGTTCCGGCCCCGGGCGGTGCAGCAGCACCGTGCCGAGCCGGGCCACTTCGCTGTCCACGTAGTGCGTCACCCTCGCAGCCTAGGGCAGGCTTCCGCACCATCCGGACAAGAAGTGTGAATGAATATGGCATTCATCCACAGTCATTCCGGCGCTCCAACTTGCCGAGCCCCCGGGTGTGCAACGTAGGGTAGTGGAGACATAACTTCGAGAGACCTTTTGCCGGAGGTCGCGATGACTGTCTTTCCCGCTCGTCGGGCCGTACCGAGTCGGGCACTGCCGCCCCACGGGACGCCTCCTGGGATCGAGACCACCTCGGTGCTCGAGCCGGCCAGACCGACTCCTCTGGAGTGGGCACGCCGCCGTCGAGCCGATCGGGGTGCCCGCAGGTTGGAAGCCGCCGGGGCCCGCGCCCTGGGGCAACTCGACCACCTCGGTCCCGCCTGGCACGTGGTCGACTGGCCCCGGACGGACCCGACCGACGCGTTGTTCGACCGCGTCCGGGAGGACCGGGCCGGGTTCCTCGCGATCGGGCCCAGCGGCCTCTTCGCGGTCACCATCGCCGACCACGGCCGGGCCCGCGTGCTGGTCGCGGGCGACGTCGTGCAGATCAACGGCAAGCGTCCGCCCTATGTGGCCGAGGCACGCCGCGACGCGAAGCGGGCCAGCAAGGCGCTCTCCGAAGCGGTCGGCCTGCCGATCCCGGTGACGCCGGTGCTGACGTTCGTCGGCTCCGGCGTGATCAGCGTCTACGGCCTGCCGAAGGACTGCCTCATGGCCACCCACCGGGAGTTGGACCGGATGCTCGTGGCCGCGGGCAACCGGATCAGCCCGGCCACCGCCGAGAAACTTTCGCGGGTCGCCCAGACGCCGTCGACGTGGTTCAACGGCACGTACCGTCCATCCGCCGACTACCGGTGGTATGACGAGGGCCGAACGGCCGCTGACAAGCGGGCCGCCCGCCGGTAACGTCTCCGACGACGCCACGCGGTCGCGGCTCCGCCCCCGACCGGTCCCGTCGGTCCGCGTCGTCGCTGGCGCCCGGCATCCGGGGCTCCCACCGCACCGACGCTTGTCCACCGGCCCCCGAGCCGCCCGGTGCCACGGGTGGCACCGGTGGTCGGGAAGCTCAGCGCGGCCGGAAGGTCGGCGTGCCGACCGGCTAGCGTGGACAGACCGTCGGTGTACATAGGAGGCGCGGTGGCCCACGTCGAGCTCTCACTCTCGGACGTGTTCGCGTCCCCGGCGGAGACGACGACCGAGCAGCAGCCCGACAACTTCGGGCGGTGGTCCGGCACGGTTTCCCGGGCCGCCGAGCCGTGCCTGCTGATCGACGCCGACACCACCGTCGTGGCGATCTCCTCGTCCGGCTGCGCCCTGCTCTGCCTGGGCGCGCCGGAAGACGTGGTCGGCCTGCCACTGCTGGAGGGTGGGCTGCGCCTGGTCGACTTCACCGCCAGCCCGAGCGAGCTCACCGAGCAGGAGACCGACAAGATCCCGCCGCTGCTCGCGCTCCTCTCCGGCCGGCTCGCCCGCGGCCTGCTCCGGGTCCAGGGGCCGGGGTGCTCCGACGCCGGGACGACGGTCGACGCGATCTCCACGCCGGTGCTCAGCGGCACCGCGGTGGCCGGTTCGCTCACCTTCTTCTCGGTGCTCTGACGGCAGGTTTCTCCCCGACCGCTGCGCCTCCTACGATGGGCTCGGCCCTCGGGCCCCGTCGACGCCCCTCGATGTCGAGGACTGCACCGTGCCCCGCATCCCGTTCCACCTCCGGCGTGTTCCCCTGACGCTGCTGGCCCTGTTCGCGCTCACCGCCTGCGGCGCCCCGCCCGAGCTGCACGAGCCGGCGACCGCCGGCCCGCGCGCCTCGACGTCGGCCACACCCGCCCCGAGCGTGACCCCGACGCCGGCCGCCTCGCCTCCCCCGGTTGCGCCGACCCGGCCCGCCCCGACCCCCGCTCCGGTCGCCGTTCCCTGCCGGGGCACGCCCTCCGGCGACCGGATCGTCGCGCTGCTGCGTGGCGCCGCCGGGGTGCTGCCCCGCGACGTCCGGGTCACGGTCCGGACCGGGCCGCTCTGCGCGGAGGGCTGGCACTACACCGTGCTGGCGGTCGCCGGGCACGAGGAACTCCAGGTGGTCACGCGCGGTCGCGCCGGCGCGACCGTCCTGGTGACCGCCGGGACGGACGTGTGCGGCGTCGAGGTGCGGGCCACCGCGCCGACCGGCGTGCGCGCCCTGGCCTGTGACGGCACCCCGGGTGCGTAGGCTGGTCGCCATGCCGGGAACACCACCAACCCGCTTCGTCTACCTGGGCCCCGAGGGCACCTTCGCCGAGCAGGCCCTGCGCACCGTGCCCGCGGCCGAGCGGGGGGACCGGACACCGGCCCGCAGCGTCGGCGAGGCGCTGGACGCCGTACGGGCCGGT
This sequence comes from Micromonospora sp. NBS 11-29, assembly GCF_002140155.1. Lineage (GTDB taxonomy): Bacteria > Actinomycetota > Actinomycetes > Mycobacteriales > Micromonosporaceae > Micromonospora. Next base: position 703,049 of record NZ_NAPR01000004.1, on the reverse strand, counting down.
GAGGCGGACGCCGCCCTGGTGCCGCTGGAGAACTCGATCGGCGGCGCGGTCGGGGTGACCCTCGACGAACTGGCCGAGGGCGACCCGTTGGTGATCACCCGGGAGGTGGTCCTGCCGGTGGAGTTCGTGCTCGCCGCCCGCCCCGGCGTCACGCCGACCGAGGTACGCGCCGTGGCGGCGCACCCGCAGGCGTCCACCCAGTGCCGTGGCTGGCTGCGGGACCACCTGGCCGACGCGACCGTGGTCGACGTGCTCTCCAACGGCGCCGCCGCGGCCGGCGCGGCGACCGGCGAGTACGACGCCGCCATCTGCGCCCCGATCGGCGCCGCCCGGCACCGGCTGACCGTGCTCGCCGACAAGATCGCCGACCACCCGGACGCGGTGACCCGGTTCGCGCTGCTGTCCCGCCCCGGGCCACCCCCGCCGCCGACCGGTGACGACCTCACCTCGCTGGCGGTCTACATCGCGCACGACCGGGTGGGCGCGCTGCTGGCGGTGCTCATGGAGCTGGCCGTGCGCGGGGTGAACCTGACCCGGATCGAGTCCCGCCCGACCGGTGAGGCGCTCGGGCGCTACGTGTTCTTCCTCGACTGCACCGGGCACGTCGCCGACGTACGCCTCGGGGAGGCGCTCCAGGGGCTGCGTCGGGTCTGCGCGGACGTGCGTTTCCTCGGGTCGTACCCCCGGCACCGCTGGAGCACGGCGGACGGCAACCGGCCGACGCCCGCGCCGGCCGGTCTCTCCGACGCCGACTACGCCGACGCGGTGGCCTGGCTGGCCCGGCTACGCGCCGGCGAGCTGAGCTGACCGCGCCGGGTGCTCCCCCAGGGCGCACCCGGCGCGGCCGGTCACTGGAGCAGGCCGCCGAGCAGGCCGCCCTGCTGCTGCTGGGCACCGCTGCCGGCCACCGGCGGCTCCTCCGAGGGCTGCACGACGACGAAGCCCTGACCGGCGAAGCTCATCGTGAACGCCTCCCCGGTGCTGCGCCCGAGCAGCGTGCCGAGGCCGAGCTGCTCGGCCCGGTGGTAGCCGGTCTGGAGGTTGGCCGACCAGCAGACCGCGGCCTGCGGGTCGACGTACGTCGGCGCGTCCACGTTGAGCACCACCGGGGTGCCCTTGGTGGTNCCACGCCCATGCCGCTGACCATCTTGATGTCGTACTGGAGCGTGGAGTCGAAGGCCAGCACGCTGGAGCCGTTGATGGACAGGGCGTCGCCGGGCTCCAGGTCGATGATGTGCACGTCCTTGGCCAGCTCGGCCAGGAACACGTCGCCGCGCCCGGAGAGCTTCATCAGCGGCACGCCCTCGCCGGTGAGCCGCTGCTTGATGAACTTGCCGATGCCGCCGGAGCCGAGGGCCTGGAACTGCACCTGACCCTGGTAGGCGACCATGGACCCGACCCGGGCCATCGCCTCGCCGTTCAGCTCGATCTTCAGCATCTTGGAGTTCTGCAGCCGCATGCCCGGCTGCTGGGACTCCTTCTCAAGGTTCTCCGCGGAGAACAGCGCGCTGCGCATGGGGGTTTCCTCCTGCATCGGGATGTGCCTGCACCGCAGGCTAGGGGACGGGCGCAACCACGGGGACCGGCCGCTCAACCCCAACCGAGGGCGTGCAGGCGCTCGTCNCGACGTCCTCGTCGGTGTCGCAGATCGCCAGGATCGGGTTGCGGTAGATCAGGATGCGGTCGGGCAGCACGCCGGAGTAGTCCCAGCCGCGTGCGGTGAGCGCGTGCCCCTCGTAGAGGCCGAGCAGGTCCTCGCCGGGCGGTGGGTCGTCCTCCACCAGGATGACCACGTTGCTCATCAGCCCGAGCAGTTCCTCGGGCACCTCGTCGAGCGCCTCGCCGACCAGTTCCTCGAACCGGTCCCGGCTCATCTCCACGGCCACGCGGCCCGCTCACTTCCTCACGTTCGCCACCGGCGGACGGCAGGGGCGCCCCGGAGAGCGCCCCCACCGTGTCGTACGTGGTGTCAGGCCAGGCGGGCGGTCAGGGTGATCTCCGCGCCCGGGGAGAGCAGCCGGGAGATCGGGCAGCCTTCCTTGGCGGCCTCGGCCAGCTTGGTGAACCCGGCCTCGTCGAGGCTCGGGGCCTGGCCCACGGTCTCCAGGTCGATGCGGGTCACGGTCATGCCGGCGTCGGTCTTGTCGAAGTGCACCTTGGCGGTGGTCTCCACCGACGTGTCGGTGACGCCGGCGTCGGCGAGCTGCTTGGAGAGGGCCATCGAGAAGCAGCTCGCGTGCGCGGCGCCGATCAGCTCCTCGGGGTTGGTGCCCTCGCCCTCCTCGAAGCGGGACTTGAAGGAGTAGTTGCCGGACAGGCCGCCCTTGCCGGTGCGGACGGTGCCGGACCCCTCGGTGAGGTTTCCCTGCCAGCGAGCGGATGCGGTACGGATAGGCATGGCACCGACGCTAACCGAAAGCGGCCCGCGTCGCACCGCTCCCCCCGCCTTCGGGGCCGGGTGCACCGGTGCCGGCTGTGCGATGATTCGACGCAGGCCCGCGCACGGGAAGGGTGGCCCATGTCGCAGGATCTCCCCATCCCCAGACAGGACGACCGTGCCGACGGCACCACGGTGGTGGAGTGGGGGGACGCCGACACCGAGGCGAACCCACCCGGCCGGGTGGGCCGGGCGCTGGCCGGCCTGGGCCGCGACCACCGCCTACCGCCGGTGCTCGCCGGGCTCGGCGCGGTCGCCGCGCTCGCCTCGCTGGTCGGCGAGTGGCTGGTGCTCACGGTGCCCGACGGGGCCCGCGACGGCGACGCCCCGAACCGGCTGGCCCGCGGCATCGCCGAGACGAGCGGCTTCGGCGTGGCGTACCTCGTGGGTCTGCTCGGGTTGTCGGCGGCGCTGGCGCTGGCGCTTCGCGGCGCACCGGCGGTGCGGCACCACGCCCGGATCGCCGGCCTGGCCCTCGCGGCGGCCATGCTGGGCGTGCTGGTCGCGACCGCCGCCTCGCTCCAGCAGCTCGCCCGGCGCATCCTGGTCTTCCCTACCGAGCGGAACCTCCCGGTGGAGCACGGGCGGGGGCTGGTCACCGCCTTCCTCGCCGTCGCGCTGCTGGCGGCCGCGCTGCACCTGGCCGGGCGGGCCGGTGGACGGGCCGAGGTGACCCCCGACGAACCGTCCGGGGGCGCCCCCGACGGGCGGCCCGGTCGCCGACGCCGGCTGACCGACGACGACGCGCCACCGGCACCGGCGGACCTGACGGTGCAGCCCACGGTGCCCTTCGCCGGGCCCGAACGGTCCCGCTGACCGGGTCGGGTGACCGCACCGCGCCGGCCACCGGCGCGTCCCCGGGCATTCGCGACCGATTCGCCGGAAAGCCATGGTTGGCACCCTCGGCGCGAGATACGGTTGCTGCCCGCCGTCCGATGGTCGCGGCACCGAGGCCTGGTCGGCCGGCGTGACGGCGCGGGCGAAGGAGGAACGATGACCCGCCCGGGCCTGCCCAAGCTGATCGCCACCGACCTCGACGGGACGCTCGTCCGCAGCGACGACACCGTCTCCGCGTACACCCACGGGGTGCTGGACCGGGTGCGGGCCGCCGGCATCCCGGTGGTCGGCGCGACCGGACGCGGCCCCCGGCTGGCCGAACTGAGCCGCAACGACATCCGCGCCGCCGACTTCCTGGTGATGGCCGGCGGTGGTTGGGTGGTCGACCAGAGCGACCCGGCCGGCCCGCTGGTGCTGCGGGACGAACGCCTTCCCGCCGAGGTGCTGGCCCGCCTCCTCGCCGACCTGGAAGCCGCCGTCGGCCCGCTCACCGTGATGGTGGAGGCGTCCGGCGAGCACGACGCGCCGCTCTGGGGCGACTACCACCCGAGCTGGCCCTACCCGGACCGCTTCGAGGCGCGCAGCCGGGCGGAGTGTCTCTCCTGCGACGTGGTCAAGGCGTTCGTCCGGACCGAGGACCACCACGTCGACGAACTGCTGGCGGCGGCCCGCCGGATCGTGCCGCCGGAGACGGCCACGCTCACCCAGGCCGGGCTCGGCTTCGTCGAGATCTGCCCACCCGGGGTGGACAAGGCCACCGGGCTGAGCGTCGTCGCCGAGCGGCTCGGGGTGGATCCGGCCGACGTGCTCGTCTTCGGGGACCAGCCCAACGACCTGCCGATGTTCGGTTGGGCCGGATGGGCCCGGGTGGCGGTGGCGAACGCCCACCCGGAGGTCCGCGCCGCCGCGGACGAGATCACCCTGCGCAACGACGACGACGGCGTCGCGGTCTACCTGGACCGACTACTGTCCCGGTGATGGGAGATCCACCTCGGCTCGTCGCCACCGACATCGACGGCACGCTGCTGCGCGACGACCGGATGCTCAGCCCGCGCACCGCGGGGGTGCTGGCCCGGATCGTCGCCGCCGGCACGCCGGTCGTGCTGGTCACCGGCCGTCCGATCCGCTGGCTCAAACTCGTGTACGACCAGCTCGACGCGCCCCTGCCGGCGATCTGTGCCAACGGCGCGGTGGTGTACGACCCGGTCACCGACGAGGTGCTGCGCGCCGACCCGCTCGCCCCGGAGCTGCTGGCCGAGGTGGCCCGGCGACTGCGTGCCGAGGTGCCGGGGGTGAGTTTCGCGGTGGAGATCGTGGACAGCCGGCAGATGCGGCACGAGGCGCACTACCCGCTGCGCTGGGACGCCGACGCGGAGGCGATCCGGGCCGTCGAGTCGCCGGAGGAGCTGCTCGCCGCGCCGGCGGTGAAGCTGCTGGTGCGGGCCGGCGAGCAGGACCCGGACGTGTTCGTCCGGGTGGTGGCCGGCGCGCTCGCCGGGCTGGCCGAGGCGACCCACTCGTCGTACAGCGGGCTGATCGAGATCTCCGCCGCGGGCGTGACCAAGGCGGCCGGTCTGGCCTGGTACGCGGCCCGCCTGGGCATCGACGAGCGGGACGTGGTGGCCTTCGGCGACATGCCGAACGACGTACCGATGCTGACCTGGGCGGGGCGGGCGGTGGCGGTGGCCAACGCACACCCGGCCGTACGGGAGATCGCGGACGAGGTGACCGGGGCGAACACCGACGACGGCGTCGCCGCGTACCTGGAGAAGGTCTTCGGGGTGGACTGACCGGTCGGGGCGCGTGACGCGCCCCGACCGGTGGGTCACAGGTACTGGCCGGGGGTGTGGCCCTCGGTGCCGCCGGGCATCCCCGGCATGCCCGGGATCACCCCGCCGGGGCCGCTGGGCAGCGCCTGCCGGCCGGAGCGCATCTGCTCAAGCTGGACGCGGGCGGCCATCTGCTGGGCGACCAGCGCGGCCTGGATGCCGTGGAACAGCCCCTCCAGCCAGCCGACGAGCTGGGCGTGGGCGATGCGCAACTCGCCCTCGCTGGGCGCCTGCTGCTCGGTGAACGGCAGCGAGATCCGCTCCAGCTCGTCCCGCAGCTCGGGGGCGAGGCCCTCCTTCAGCTCGACGATCGAGCGTTCGTGGATCTCCCGCATCCGGTGCCGGCTGGCGTCGTCCAGCGGGGCGGCCTTCACCTCCTCCAGCAACTGCTTGATCATGCTGCCGATCCGCATCACCTTGGCCGGCTGCTCGACCAGTCGGGTCGGGTCCTCGCCCTTGCCCTCGTCGGTCTGCACCGTGCCGACCGGTCGGCCGTCCGGCCCGACCACCACCACGGTGCCGGGGATGCCATCGTTGCCCTGTTCGTCGTCGTGTCCGGCGGAGTGCGCTTCGGTCATGGCACCCATCTTTCCCCACCCCGACCACGGGTACGCGCCCAGGACCGGGCAGGCTACCGTCCCCCCATGGCCACCGACCCGCGCGAGGTGCTGACCCGGCCGGCGCCGCCGCCGGACGCCACCGTCGCCTACGGCGACCATCCGGACCAGTGCGCCGACCTGCGTCGCCCGGCCGGTGACGGGCCGCCACGACCGCTGGTGGTCGTGGTGCACGGCGGGTTCTGGCGGGCGGAGTACGACCGCACCCACACCGGCCCGATGGCGGCGGAACTCGCCGCGCTCGGTCATCCGGTGGCCCAGCTCGAATACCGCCGGACCGGCCAGCCGGACGGCGGCTGGCCGCACACGCTCACCGACGTGCTCGCCGGCGTCGCCGCCCTGCCGGGGCTGGCCGCCGCCGCGTTGCCCGGCCGGGTGGCGCCGGGCCCGCCGATCCTGATCGGCCACTCCGCCGGCGGGCACCTGACGCTGTACGTGGCCGCACACGCCCCGGACACGGTCGGCGGTGTGCTCGCGCTGGCCCCGATCGCCGACCTCGCCGAGGCGTACCGGCTCGATCTGGACGCCGGGGCGGTGGCCGCGTTGCTGGGCGGCGGTCCGGCGGACGTGCCCGACCGGTACGCCGTGTCGGACCCCTCGGTACTGGTACCGATCCGGACACGCATCGTAGTGGTGCACGGACTGCTCGACCGCCAGGTGCCGGTGTCCACCAGCCGCTCGTGGGTGGCCGCAGACCGGGCCGCCGGGGGCACGTCCACGCTGGTGGAGCTCTCGGAGTGCGAGCATTTCGGGCTGATCGCACCCGGCTCGACCGCCTGGCCCCGGGTGGTCGAGGCGTTGCGGTCCCTTCACGGTGATCGTCCCACCATTGACGCAACGTCGCCGACCAGGTAGAACGCCGAAGGGGTGTGCACCTTGGCCACCCCGGCGGGAAGGAAGTCGGTGGCACGGATGAACCGCAGGCGAGCCCTGCAACTGCTGGCCGCACTGGGCACCACCGGCCTCGCGGCGGGCTGCGGGCCCGGGGACGACACCACGGATCAACCCGCGCCCGGCACCCCGATCAAGATCGGACTGATCGTGCCGGGCAGCGGCCCGAACAAGGTCATCGGTGACGAGATCACCAACGGCTTCGAGCTCTTCCTCGCCACGCACGCCCAGCAACTCGGCGGGCACCCGGTCACGCTCGTGCCGGCGGAGGAGGGCGACAGCGCCGCGACCGGCCAGGCGGCCGTCGACCGACTGCTCAAGGAGGGCGTGCTCGCGCTCACCGGCGTGGTCAGCCCGACCGTGATGACCGGGATCAGGGACGCCGTCGAGAAGGCGCGGGTGCCGCTGGTCGGCTCCAACGCCTCCCCCGCCACGTTGCAGGGCGTCGTCTACATCTGGCGCACCTCGTACGTGCTGACCGAACCGGGCCTGGCGCTCGGGGCGTACCTGCGGCAGAACCTGGACGCGTCCAGTCGGATCGCCATCTTCGGCACCCAGGGCTCCGGCAGCCGGGACGTCATCGACGGGCTGCGGCGTGGCTACGAGCAGGGCCGCCGGCTCACCGAGGACCCGATCTTCACCCCGGACTACCCCAACCCGGGCAAGGGCGTGTACGTCGGGCCGATCCGCAAGGCGCTGGGGCGCAACCCGGACGCCGTGTTCTGCCACTACACCGGCGCGCAGGCGGTGCAGTTCGTCAAGCAGCTCTACGCCGAGGGCTACCGGGGGCCGATCTACGCGCCCGGCTTCCTCACCGAGGGCACCGTGCTGGAGCAGCTCGACGACGGCGAGAAGGGCCGGGAGCGGCAGCTCATCGAGCAGTACGGGATCGAGACCGCGTTGAACTACTCGGCCGACCTGAACAACACGGCGAACCGGGTGTTCGCCTCGGCGTACCGCAAGAGGTTCAACACCTCGCCGTCCACCTACTCGATGGCCTCGTACGACGCCGCGCTGGTGCTGGACAAGGCGATCCGGGTGGCCGGGGAGAACCTGTCCCCGCAGCAGGTCAACCTGGCGCTCGGCAAGATCGGGCAGATCGACAGCCCGCGCGGCTCCTGGCAGTTCAACCAGCCGCGTACCCCGCAGCAGAAGTGGTACCTGCGCAAGGTGCAGCTCGATGGCCGCATGCTCTCGAACGTGGTGATCAACGAGCTGGCCACGCTCGGCTGAGTCGACGGGGGCGGCCTCCCGGTGGGGAGGCCGCCCCCGGTCACACCGCGGTCAGTGCCGCAGTTCGGCGATGCAGCACTTCACGCTGCCGCCGCCCTTCTTCAGCTCGGCCAACTCCACCGGCACCGGGTGGTAGCCGGCTGCCTTCAGCGTGCCCGCCAGCCGGGTCGCCTCGCTGTTCAGCACCACGTTGAGCCCGTCGCTGACCAGATTCAGGCCGAAGGCGAGGGCGTCCTCGTCGTCCGCCACGACCGCGTCCGGGAAGAGCTGCGTCAGCACCCGCTGACTGGCCGCGGAGAAGGCACCCGGGTAGTAGACGACGTTCTCGTCGTCGATCGAGGCGAGCGCCACGTCGAGGTGGTAGAAACGCGGGTCGACCAGGCGCAGCGAGACCACCGGCCGACCGAGCGCCTCCTGCGCCTCGGCGTGTGCCGCCGGCTCGGTGCGGAAGCCGTGACCGGCGAGGATCAGCCCACCGTGGGCCTCCGGCAGGTACGCGAAGTCGCCCTCGCCCTCGTTGGTCTCGCTCGGTGCGATGAACCGCCAGCCCCGCGTCTCGTAGAACGCGCGGTGCGCGGCGGCCTCGGCGGCCCGCTGCTCGTGCTTGAACCGGGCGCCGTAGACCGTGCCGTCGACCACGAAGGCGCCGTTCGCCGCGTAGACCATGTCCGGCAGCCCGGGCTCCGGCGTGAGCAGGTGCACCTCGTGACCGAGCCCGACCAGCGTCTCGCGCAGCCGCTCCCACTGCTTGACCGCCAGGTCGACGTCGACCGCCGTGGTCACGTCCATCCACGGGTTGATCGCGTACTCGACCGCGAAGCGCTCCGGAGAGCACATGAGATATGTCCGCTTTCGCGAGACTCGCTGCTGGTTCACGGTCACCAAGAGTAGGTACGCTAGAACTTTGGTAACAGCCAAAAATATTGCTTCCCAGAGGCGGAACGTTGCAGATAGACGCGGTCGACCAGCGAATCATTGCGCTACTCGTGGCGGACGCTCGCGCCTCGTACGCCGACATCGGGAGCCGGGTGTCACTCTCCGCCCCCGCCGTGAAGCGCCGGGTGGACCGGCTCCGCGCCACCGGGGTGATCCGCGGGTTCACTGCGGTCGTCGACCCGGCCGCCGTGGGCTGGACCACCGAGGCGTTCGTCGAGCTGTTCTGCGCCGGCCGGACCACCCCGGCGCAGATCGGCGCCGCCGTCCGCCGGCACCCCGAGGTGGTCGGCGCCTACACCGTCTCCGGCGAGGCGGACGCGCTGGTGCACCTGCGCGCCGCCGACATCTCGCACCTGGAGGAGGCGTTGGAACGGCTGCGCGCCGAGTCCTTCGTCACCTCGTCCCGCAGCACCATCGTGCTCTCCCGGCTGGTCGAGTCCCCCGGCGTCGGGCCGTCGAAGACCTGACCCCGAGCCGGCGGGTCAGAGATACATGCCGGTGCGGTGCTCCTGCGCCCGGGACGGCTTGTCACCCTCACCGAAGAAGCGCTTGCCGCCGAACTCGCCGTGCAGCCGGTCGTCCAACTCGTCGGCGAGACCGGTCATCACCTGCACGGCCAGCATCAGGTGGGTGGCCTGGAAGTTGCGGCCGAACACCGGGATGGAGGCCCAGACCGTGTCGTCGGCGCAGTAGAGCCGGCCGATCGGCATCCGGTTGGTCAACTCGGAGAGCTTCACGTAGAGCCGCTCGGTCGGCTCGACCTCGGTCAACACCGGGGAGAAGACGTCGACCAGCGGCGGATTGTCACGGACCCGCACGAAGACCATGGCGGAGCCGGACCGGATGTTGATGTCACCGTCGGAGTCGACCTGCACCTGATCGGAGTTGGACTTCAACATCGTCGACACCACCGTGCGGACGCGTTCCTCCAACGCCAGCACGTCCTTCTCACCGGACTGGGCCGCCGCCGCCGCGGCCAACGCCTCGTCGAGGTCGGCCTCCGCGTCCAGGTCCGGGCCGGACTCGCTGCGGGCGGTGCCCAACGGCTCCACCGGCAACGGCTCGCCCCCGGCGTCCTGCACCAGGTAGACGAGGAAGGCGGGGTGCGGGGCGCCGTAGACGTCCCGCAGCGTGCGGGAGAGCACCGCGGACAACCGCTTCGCCTCGTCCACGCCGCAGTCCAGGCCGAACTGCTCGCCGGAACCGGACACCACCCCCGGCGGCGACCAGCCCAGCGCGACCATGTCGGCCACCGCGCCCCGGTCCAGCCGATAGCCCGGCGGGAGCGTGGCGTTACCCACCGCCCGGGCCGACAGGCGGCCCTCCTCGTCGGCATCCGCACTCACCGAGTAGACGGCGTCCCCGGTACCCGAGGCGGTCGGGTCCAGCGTGACCTCCAGGTGCCCGCCGGCGGGCAGCCCGCGCAGCCGGTCGGCCAGCGCCCGGGCGAACTCCCGCCACGCCTCCGTCACCTTGGCCCGGAGATCAGCCGTGGTCGGCTCGTCGAGCAGGATCGACTCGTGCTGTTCCGGCGTACCGCCGGAAGGCTGGTCGATCGGCGTCGAGGGGTGGTCTGCCGTCATGATCGCCTCCGTCCGTTCCCGCCACCCTACCCACGGGCGCGGGCGACCGAATCAGGCCCGACCGGGATCGGACACGCCTATCCCGCCGGGACCGTCCCGTCCAGGTCGACCGGCCAGGACCCGGCCAGCGCGCTGAGCCGGGCGGCCGCCGCCGCCGGGTCCGCGCCACGACCCACCGCCACCCCCAGGAGGTACGCGGTGACCGGCGCCCCCGGCCGGAGCACCTGGTGCGCCACGTCCCGCGCCAGGTCGAGCACGGCCGGCACCGGCACCCCGGCCGGGTCCAGCCCCAACTCCGCGCACGCCGCGGTGACCCAGTCGTCCAGCACCGTCATCTCACCCACTCCTCCGCCCGGCGTACGTCCTCGTCAGTGTCACAGTCGAACCAGGGCGGTGGCCCGGTACCGGACCAGGTCACCTCCCGGACCGTGGTGCCGGCCAGCAGCCCGCGCACCGGCGCCCCGTCGAGCGCGCCGCCCCGCTCCACCGCGAGCCGGTCGAGAGCCGTACGCAGCGCCGGCAGCCGCCAGACCGCGCAGAGCTGCTGCCGGCGGCCATCACCGTCGACGAAACAGGCCACCCCGGCGGCCGACCGGTCGAGCGCGAGCCTCAGCTCGGTCACCGCCGCCGCCGTCAACAGGGGCAGGTCGGCGGCGAGCAGGGCCACCGTGGTCGTACCGGCCCGCAGCAGGCCCAACCCGGCGGCCGTGGCGGCCACCGGGCCCCCGCCGGGCGGCTCCTCCCGCGTCGACCGGACCCCGTCGGGCAGCGGACCCGCCGGGCCGACCACCACCCGTTCGTCCGCGTCGGCCACCGCGCCCAGCACCCGGTGCAGCATCGGTCGGCCACCGACCGGGCGGGCCGGTTTGTCCGTCCCACCCATCCGCCGGGCCGAGCCGCCGGCGAGCAGCACCGCCGCGTACCCCGTCACCGCTCCACCCTATCCACGGCCACCGCACCCCCACCGGCTCCGAGGGCGCACCGGCTGCTCGGCCTCCTCGCCTCCTCGGCCGCCCCGCTTTTTCGGCCTCCCCGCTCTCCTCGGCCTCCCCGCTTGATCCACTTCACTTCGCCGAAGTGGTGGCATCGCGGGCTCTCTGTTGCCGCCACTTCGGCGAACCGGTGGTTGATCACGTCTCCGCCTCGGCGCCAGGGACGGCGCGGGCGGCGGCAGCGCAGGCGCGGGCACTGGGCGCACGGCAGGGATGGCGGCTCGGGCGGCGGCAGCGCAGGCGCGGGCACTGAGCGCACGGCAGGGACGGCGGCTCGGGCGGCGGCAGCGCAGGCGCGGGCACTGGGCGTGCGCCAGGGATGGCGGCGTGGGCGGCGGCAGGCATGGCGGCTGGGGCGCTGGGCGGCGGCCATTCGGGTGGAGGTGCGGGTGGGGCTGCGGGCGGGGGAGGATGGCGGCATGGGACGGGCGACAGACCGGCGGGGCGTGCTGCGGATCGACCTCGGGGCGGCGGACGACGGCCGGGCCCGGATCCGTCGGCAGGACACGCTGGCCGTGGAGGAGCCGCTGGAGATCCGGGTCGGACCGGGCGGTCCGGGCCGACGCCGGCCGCTCGCCGTGACCATGCGTACGCCCGGTGACGACCTGGACCTGGCGATCGGCTTCCTGCTCACCGAGGGGCTGATCCGGTCGGCGCAGGACGTGCACACCGCGCAGCTCTGCTCCGGTGCGGAGACTCCGAACACCTACAACGTGGTCGACGTGGTGCTCTCCCCCGGTGTGCCCGAGCCCGCCACCGACCCGACGCGCAACTTCTACACCACCAGCTCGTGCGGGGTGTGCGGGAAGGCGAGCATCGAGTCGGTCCGTACCCGCTCGCGATTCGCCGTGCACGGGGACCCGCTGGTGGTGACCGCCGAACTGCTGGCCGAACTGCCTGACCGGCTGCGCGCCGCCCAACGCGCCTTCGACCGTACGGGAGGGCTGCATGCTGCCGGCCTCTTCACCGCGGACGGCGATCTGGTGGTGCTGCGCGAGGACGTGGGCCGGCACAACGCCGTGGACAAGGTGATCGGCTGGGCCGCGCGGGCGGACCGCCTGCCACTCGCCGGGCACCTGCTGATGGTCTCCGGACGGGCCAGCTTCGAGCTGACGCAGAAGGCATGGATGGCCGGCGTACCGCTGCTCGCGGCGGTCTCCGCGCCCAGCACACTCGCCGTGGAGCTGGCCGAGGAGGCCGGCATGACGCTGGTCGGCTTCCTGCGGGGACCGACCATGAACGTCTACACCGGGGCACACCGCCTGCCCGAGTGACCGGCGTGACCGCTCATCGGCGCGGACGACGCCGGCGGCGACGCAGCACCGCCGGACCGGCGGCGGACCAGCCGTCCAGCTCGGATGGGGCCAGGCCTCGCCGGAGAGCGTCGTCGAGAAGGACCGCGAGCGGGTATTCCGGGTGGGTGGCGAGCACCCTTTCCAGCGCGACCGCGGCCAGCGCGCCGTGCCCGGCCCGCCACGCGGCGAAGGCGAGCAGTGTGCCCGGCGCCGCGATCAGATCCGGTTCGGCCCGGCGCAGCACGTCGGTCCAGAGGCTGATGTCGGCGTCTCGGCCGTCGGTCCGTGACCAGGCGTGGTCACGGACCGCCAGATGGGTGAGGAGCACGGTCAGCCAGGCCACCTCGTCGTCGTCCAGCCGCTCGCCGCGTCGCTGCCGCCGGAACGCGGCCCGCACCGCCGCCGCGCCGGCCGATCGCACGGCCCGTCTGTCCCGGCCCGGCCCGCCGTCGGCAGCGGGCGGTGCTGTGTCGGCAGCGGGCGATGGTGTGTCGGCAGCGGGGGACCCGGTGTCGGCAGCGGACCGCCTGTCCTCGGGTGGCAGGCGGTCGATCGGTTCACGG
>NZ_NAPR01000004.1:651873-689819 GCF_002140155.1 Micromonospora sp. NBS 11-29 | reverse complement strand
CCGGTGACGGGCGCGGCCGGTCGCCCGGCGCATGGCGAGCCGGACCGGGCCGTCGAGCGGCGCCACCTGCGCGGCCAGCGCGGCCCGGTCCGGCAGGGCCACCTGACCGGCGAAGACGGCAGCGGCGCTGACCTGGCTGGCGGTCAGGTCGTACGGGGTGCCCTCGGCCGGGCAGCAGGCCGGCTCGTCGCAGAGATAGGACCACCAGCGGCCCTCGGTCACCCGCAGGGCGTCGAGGACGATCAGGCCCGCCGCGTCGAGCGCCCCGCCGACCGCGTCCACGGGGCCGGTGACCCGGGCCGCGGGGCCGTAGCCGATGACCGTCGCGGCGTCGGCGTCCTGCCGCGCCACCACCTGCGCCAGATGTCCGGCCGCCGGACCGGGGTCGGTGCCCGGTTCGGGCAGGTCCCCACGGGCGGCGAAGACCACGCGCTGCCCACGCACCGCGACCACCACGACGCTGTCGGCCGGATGGAAGCCGAGCAGGTAGGGCACGGCGGCGACGAGGTCGGCCGGGGAGCGGACGGAGAGGCGTGGGCGCTCGGTGGAGTTCATGCCGGGAGCGTGCGTGTCCGCCGGCCGTCGCGTCCGACCCTGTGGACGACACGCGGTCCATCCACAGATACGGAGAGTATTGGTGCAGGTGGGGCGCGTACGGCGACCGTCGCGGTGAGGACACGGCCACCGGATGTCCCAGCCACCGGCTACCTTGCGCTCATGGACCTGGCGTACCTGCGGGCACACCCGGAGCACCTGCCGACCTTCCTGACCCACCAGCGGATCCGGGAGACGCCGGTCTCCGGTGGCAGCATCTGTGCCGCCTCCCGCCTCACTCTCGACGACGGGCACTCCGTGTTCGCCAAGAGCTGGCCGGAGCGGTCGGCGCGGCCGGCACCGGACGACTTCTTCGCCACCGAGGCGGCCGGCCTGCGGTGGCTGCGCGAGGCCGGCACGGTGCCGGTGCCGGAGGTGCTGGTCGCGCTGCCGGAGCTGCTCGCGCTCGACTGGGTGGAGCCGGGCGAGCCGACCCCGGAGGCCGCGGAGGCGTTCGGCCGTGGGCTGGCCGGGCTGCACCGGGCCGGCGCACCCGCGTTCGGTGCCCGGTGGGCCGGGTTCATCGGGTCTCTCCCGCAGGACAACACGCCCGATCCCGGGCCATGGCCGGCCTGGTTCGCCCGGTGTCGCCTGCTGCCATACCTGCGGATGTCGGTCGACGGCGGCGCGCTCGCCGGGGAGGCGGCGGCCGTGGTCGAGCGGGTCGTCGACCGGATCGGCGATTTCGGCGGCGATGAGCCGCCGGCCCGCGTACACGGCGACCTGTGGCCCGGCAACCTGCTCTGGGGCGCCGACGATCGGGTCTGGTTGGTCGACCCGGCCGCGCACGGCGGCCACCGGGAGACCGACCTGGCGCAGCTCTCCCTCTTCGGCGGCGCGCCGCACCTGGACCGGGTCCTCGACGCCTACCAGGAGGCCTGGCCGTTGGCCGACGGCTGGCGTGAGCGGGTGCCGCTGCATCAGTTGCACCTGCTGCTGGTGCACACCGCGATCTTCGGCCCGGCGTACGCGGATGCGGTGGTCGCTGCCGCCCGCGCCGCGCTGGCGGGCTCCCGGCGCGCTACGGTCGACGGATGACCGCCCCCCGGACGACGGCCGACGGGGTCCTCGCCGACCGCTACGGCCGCGTCGCCCGGGACCTGCGGGTCTCGCTGACCGACAAGTGCAACCTGCGTTGCACCTACTGCATGCCGGCTGAGGGCCTGCCCTGGCTGGCCGGTCCGCAACTGCTCACCGACGCCGAGATCGTCCGGCTGGTCGGCGTCGCGGTGCGGCGGCTCGGCGTCACCGAGGTGCGCTTCACCGGCGGTGAGCCGCTCATCCGGCCCGGGCTGCCCGGCATCGTGTCGGCCGTCGCCGCGCTGTCGCCCCGGCCCCGCATCTCGCTGACCACCAACGGCATCGGCCTGGCCCGTCTCGCGCCGGCGTTGCGCGCCGCCGGGCTGGACCGGGTCAACGTCTCGCTGGACACGCTGGATGGCGCCCGCTTCGCCGCGTTGACCCGACGCGACCGGCACGCCGACGTGCTCGCCGGACTGGCCGGCGCGGCGGCGGCCGGGTTGACCCCGGTGAAGATCAACGCCGTGCTGATGCGCGGGGTCAACGACGACGAGGCCCCGGAGCTGCTCCGGTTCGCCCTGGCGCACGGCTACGAACTGCGGTTCATCGAGCAGATGCCGTTGGACGCCCAGCACGGCTGGGACCGCGCCGCCATGGTCACCGCCGACGAGATCCTGGCGGCCCTGCGCACCGCCTTCGACCTGCGCCCCGATTCGGCCGAGCGGGGTGCCGCCCCGGCCGAGACCTGGCTGGTGGACGGGGGACCGGCCCGGGTCGGGGTGATCGCCAGCGTGACCCGGCCGTTCTGCGGCGACTGCGACCGCACCCGGCTCACGGCCGACGGCCAGGTACGCAACTGTCTCTTCGCCACCGAGGAGTCCGACCTGCGTGGCGCGTTGCGGGCCGGCGCCGACGACGAGGACCTGGCCCGGCGCTGGCAGGCCGCGATGTGGGGCAAGCGGGCCGGGCACGGCATCGACGACCCGAGCTTCCTGCAACCCGCGCGGTCGATGTCCGCGATCGGAGGATGACGGTGCAGCTGACCGTCCGCTATTTCGCCGGTGCACGCGCCGCCGCCGGCCGGGCCGAGGAGACCGCATCCGCCGGCCGGTCACTGGACGAACTCCTCGACGACCTGGCCGCCCGCCACGGCGAGCGGCTGGCCGTGGTGCTGAAGGCGGCGAGTTACCTGGTCGACGGCGTCGCCTGTCATGATCGTCAGACACCGTTGCCGGCTGGAGTGACGGTGGACGTGCTGCCGCCCTTCGCGGGCGGCTGAGGGAGGCCCGACGTGCTGGCGACGGCGACATTCCTGGGCTTCGTCCTGCTCGTCATCGGCCTGATCCACCTCTATCTGTGGAAGCGGCTGGTCCGGGACACCACCCGGCCGGGGCGGTGGCGCCGGGCCGGCGGGGTGGCGGTGGTCCTGCTCGCGGTGCTCGTCCCCGTGACGCTCGCCGGCACGCGCAACGGCTGGTACTGGCTGGCCTGGCCGGGCTACCTGTGGCTGGCCCTGATGTTCTACCTGCTGGTGCTGCTGCTGGTACTCGAGGTGCCGACCGCGGTGGTTCGGCTCGGCCTGCGCCGCCGCACCCGGACGGCCACGGCCGCGGGGCAGCCCGAGCCGGCGCTGATCAGCACCGGCGGTGCGCCGTCCCGCACCGGTGGGACCGTCGAGATCGACGAGACCGCACCGGCGGACAGGGCCGCCGAAGCCGGAAAGGCGGCCGAGGCCGGAGAGGCCCCCGGGGCCGGTAAGGCCGCCGACACACCGCCGGCCGGTGCCGAGGCGGACCACGACCCGGACCGCCGCCTGCTGCTCGCGCGCGGCGCGGCGATCTTCGCCGGGATCACGGCCGCCGGCATCACCGGGTACGGCGTCCGCACCGCGATGGGTCCGCCTCGACTGGACCGGGTGCGGATCCCGCTGGCCAAGCTCCCCCGGAGCATGGACGGGCTACGGATCGCCACCGTCTCCGACATCCACCTCGGGCCGCTGCGCGGCCGGGCGCACACCGAGCGGATCGTCGCCATGATCAACCGACTCGACGCCGACCTGGTGGCGGTGGTCGGCGACCTGGTCGACGGCACGGTGGCCGAGCTGGGCACGGCGGCCGAACCGTTGCGTGGCCTGCGCTCCCGGTACGGCAGCTTTTTCGTCACCGGCAACCACGAGTATTACTCCGGGGTGGAGGAGTGGGTCCGCGAGGTCGACCGGCTCGGCCTGCGGGTGCTGCAGAACGAGCGGCAGGAGATCCGGGCCGGGGGCGGGGTGCTGGACCTGGCCGGGGTCAACGACGTCAGTGCCGCCGGCACCGGGCTGGCCGCGCCCGCCGACTACGCCGCCGCGCTCGGCGACCGCGACCCCAGCCGTCCGGTGGTGCTGCTGGCCCACCAGCCGGTGGCCGCGCACGAGGCGGCGAAGTTCGGCGTCGACCTCCAACTCTCCGGGCACACCCACGGCGGCCAGATGGTGCCGTTCAACCTGGCGGTGAAGCTCGAACAGCCGGTCGTCTCCGGCCTGGGCGAGGTGGACGGCACGAAGGTCTACGTGACCAACGGGGCCGGCTTCTGGGGTCCGCCGGTGCGGGTCGGCGCCCCACCCCAGGTGACGTTGGTCGAACTGCGCACGCCGTAGCGCACCCGGCCCGCCGCGTCCAGCACCGCATCGCTCAGGTCACGCGTACGCGTGGCGGCGGGCGGGCAAGGGATGCGGCATGACAGGATGCGGCGTGCCTCCGTTCAGCGCCGCATCCCCCGGTGGCCTCCCGCCCTACGTCGCGGATCTGCACATCCACTCGAAGTACTCCCGCGCGTGCAGCCGCGACCTGACCCTGCCGAACCTCGGCTGGTGGGCCCGGCGCAAGGGCATCGGGGTGCTCGGCACCGGCGATTTCACCCACCCCGCCTGGTACGACCACCTGCGCGAGACGCTGCACCCGGCCGAGCCGGGCCTCTACCGGCTGTCACCGGAGGCCGAGCGGGACATCGCCCGGCGGCTGCCGCCCCGGCTGGCCAGCGAGGCGGAGGCGGACCCGGTCCGGTTCATGTTGAGCGTGGAGATCTCCACCATCTACAAGCGGGACGACCGAACCCGCAAGGTGCACCACCTGATCTACCTGCCGGACCTGGACGCGGTGGGCCGCTTCAACACCGCGCTGGGCCGGATCGGCAACCTCGGTTCGGACGGACGGCCGATCCTCGGGCTGGACTCGCGCGACCTGTTGGAGATCACGCTGGAGGCCAGTCCGGACGGCTTCCTGGTGCCGGCACACATCTGGACCCCCTGGTTCTCCGCGCTGGGCTCGAAGTCGGGCTTCGACGCGATCGCCGACTGCTACGCCGACCTGGCCGACCACATCTTCGCCGTGGAGACCGGCCTCTCCTCCGACCCGGAGATGAACTGGCGGGTCGGCAGCCTGGACCGCTACCAGTTGGTGTCCAATTCGGACGCTCACTCGCCACCGGCGCTGGCCCGGGAGGCGACCGTCCTCACCGCGGACCGCGACTACTTCGCGATCCGCGAGGCGCTGCGCACCGGGAACGGGCTCGCCGGGACGGTCGAGTTCTTCCCGGAGGAGGGCAAGTACCACGCCGACGGGCACCGGGTCTGCGGGGTGAACTGGTCGCCGGAGCGGACCCGCGAGGCGGGCGGGCGCTGCCCGGAGTGCGGCAAGCCGCTGACCGTCGGCGTGTTGAGCCGGGTCGAGGAGCTGGCCGACCGTCCAGTGGGGCACCGGCCCGCACACGCCCGCGAGGTGGCCCACCTGGTGCCGCTGGCCGAGATCCTCGGTGAACTCAACCGGGTCGGCCCGCGGTCGAAGAAGGTCGAGGGCAAGCTCAACGAGCTGATCGCGGCGCTCGGCCCGGAGTTGGAGATCCTGACCCGTACCCCGGTGGAGGAGATCGGGCGGGTCGGCGGCGAACTGCTCGCGGAGGGCATCGGCCGGCTGCGCCGCGGCGACGTGCGCCGGGTGCCGGGCTACGACGGCGAGTACGGCGTGATCACGCTCTTCGACCCGGCGGAGCTGGGCGTCGGGGGCGGTGGCGGCGGGCAGGACGCGCTCTTCGACGTACCCGTGCCCGCGCAGCGGCGGCCCGCGGAGCCGCCGCCGAAGCCGAAGGCCAAGCGCCCGACGGCGGCCCGGCCGGAGCCGAAGCGCACGCCCCCGGCGCCACCGATCGCGCCGCAGCCTTCGCCGCACGAGCCGTTCGAGCCGATGCTCGCCGGCATGGAGGAGGTCGGCACCGGTCTGCTCGACCGGCTGGACGCGATGCAGCGGGTGGCCGCCTCCGCGCCCGGTGGTCCGCTGCTCATCGTGGCCGGCCCGGGCACCGGCAAGACCCGGACGCTCACCCACCGGATCGCCTACCTCTGCGCGGAGCTGAACGTCTTCCCGGACCAGTGCCTGGCGATCACGTTCACCCGGCGGGCGGCCGAGGAGCTGCGGCACCGACTGGACGGGCTGCTCGGACCGGTCGCCGAGGACGTCACGGTGGGTACGTTCCACTCGCTCGGGCTGACCGTGCTGCGGGAGAACGCGGCTGCCGCCGGGCTCCCGGCGGACTTCCGGATCGCCGACGACGCGGACCGGACGGCGGCCCGCGCGGAGGCCGGTGACGACGACGAACGGTACGCGGCGCTGCTGCGCAAGCGGGACCTGGTCGACCTGGACGAGCTGCTCACGCTGCCGGTGTCGCTGCTCAAGGGGGATCGCAAGCTGGTCCGGGAGTACCGCGAGCGGTGGAAGTGGATCTTCGTCGACGAGTACCAGGACGTCGACGCGGTGCAGTACGAGCTGCTGCGACTGCTCAGCCCGCCGGACGGCAACCTGTGCGCCATCGGCGACCCGGACCAGGCGATCTACTCGTTCCGGGGCGCCGACGTCGGCTACTTCCTGCGCTTCTCGCAGGACTTCACCGACGCCCGGCTGGTGCGGCTGAACCGCAACTACCGTTCCTCCGCGACGATCCTGGCCGCCGCCGTGCAGGCCATCGCGCCGTCGTCACTGGTCCGGGGTCGCCGTCTCGACCCGGCCCGTCTCGACCCGGAGGCCCCGCTGCTCGGCCGGTACGCCGCGACGTCGGTCTCCGACGAGGCCGACTTCGTGGTCCGCACGGTGGACGAGCTGGTCGGCGGCCTGTCCCACCGGTCGCTCGACTCGGGCCGGATCGACGGGCGGGCGACCTCGCTCTCCTTCTCCGACATCGCCGTGCTGTACCGCACCGACTCGCAGGCCGGGCCGATCGTGGACGCGCTGGCGCGGGCGAACATCCCGGTGCAGAAGCGCTCGCACGACCGGCTGCGCGACCGTCCCGGCGTGGCGGCCATCGCCCGCGAGCTGCGCCACGCCGGCCTCGACGGCTCGCTGACCGCCCGGGTCCGCGAAGCCGGTCGGCTGGTGGCGGAACGCTTCGCGGTGCCGACGCTCGACGGCACCGGCGCGGTACGCCCCGACGACGTCCGCACGGCCGTGGACCTGCTCACCCCGCTGGCCCGGCGCTGCGACGACGACCTCGGGCTCTTCCTGAACCAGCTCGCGACCGGCGCGGAGGTGGACGCGCTCGACCCGCGCGCCGAGGCGGTCACGCTGCTCACGTTGCACGCGGCCAAGGGGCTGGAGTTCCCGGTGGTGTTCCTGGTCGGCGTCGAGGACGGTCTGCTGCCGCTGCGGTGGCCGGGCACCGAACCGGACGAGGACGCGGTGGCGGAGGAGCGGCGGCTCTTCTTCGTCGGCCTGACCCGGGCACAGGACCGGCTCTACGTGAGCCACACCGCCCGGCGCAGCCGGCACGGCACGGAACGGGAAACCCGGCCCTCGCCGTTCCTCGACGTGATCGACCCGGCGTTGTTCGACCGGCTCGGCGCGACCGAGCCACGCCGCCCCCGAGATCACCAGCTCCGCTTGATGTGAAAGGAGGGGCCCCCTATTAACGCATTCGGTATAGGCGGGGCCCCTTATTAACACGCAGGCAGCGGCGCGCGTGCAGGTGGCGGGTGCGTGCGGCAGCGGGCGGGCGGGTGCGGCAGCGGGCGGGCGGGTGCGGCCGTCAGGTGAGCAGGACGGCGAGCCAGGCGCCGGCGAGGATCGCCGGGCCGAACGGCACCGGGGTGTCGCGGCGTACCCGGCCGGTGAGGAGCAGCGTGAGGACCGTCGCTCCGGCGAGCACATGCGGGAGGAGCAGCCCGAGCCGCAGCGTCGGCCAGCCGAGCCAGCCCAGCGGGAGCCCGAGCGCGGCGGCGAGCTTCACGTCGCCGAAGCCGAGCCGGGCGCCGGGCAGCAACGCCAGCAGCAGGTAGCCGACGAGGGAGAGACCGGCCCCGGCCAGGGCGGTCGTCAGGCGCCACGGTTCGCCGGTGACCAGCGCGGTCCCGACCAGGCCGGCACCGCCGGCCACCATCGCCACGCCGACCAACGGGTCGGGCAGTCGCAGGGTGGTCAGGTCGGTCACGGTGAGGGCCAACCCGACGGCGGCGACCAGCAGCAGGGCCGGCAGCACGGGTTCGGTGCCGCGGGCGACGGCCAACCCGCCGAACACCACGGCGCCGATCGCCACCATGGTGGACCGGCGCGGCGGCGCGCACGTCGACCAGACGGCGCGAGACCCACCGGTGCGCCGGTCGGCACCGCCACGGGCGGCAGCACCGGAAACCGCGCCACCCGACACGGCAGCACCGGGAACGGCAGCACCGCCGGGGAGAGCGACACCGCCGGGAAGAGCAGCACCGCCGGGAACGGCGCGGCCGCCGACGACGTGGCGGCCGGTCGGCAGCGCGGCCCGACCGGCCAGCGCGCCGAGGAGCGCCACCCCCACCACCAGCACCGCCGACACGGGCCGGACGCTACCGCCCGATCCGCCTATGGGCAGCCCCGCCACCGGCTGCCGGCGTCGGCCGGCGCGGGCGTTCGGTGCTCACCACCACGGCCACACCGGCCACGATGACCACGCCGCCGAGCAGCACCTGCGCGGTGACCGGCTCGGCGACGAGGAGCGCGCCGAGCGCCACCGCGACCGCCGGGTTCACGTACGCGTACGTGGAGACCAACGAGATCGGGGCGTGGGCGAGCAACCAGACGTACGCGGTGAAGGCGACCAGCGAGCCGGCCACCATCAGGTACGCCAGCGCCAGCCAGGATCGCCCGGTCACCTCGGTGGGGGCGAAGTCGCGCAGCTCACCGCGGCCGGCCGCGATCACCGCGAGCACCGCCGCGCCGGCCACCATCTCGTACACCGTGGCGACGAAGGGGTCGGCGGGCATCGCGATCCGCCCGGCCAGGTACGAGCCGATCGACCAGCTCGCGGCGGCCGCGACCACGGTCAACGCGCCGGCCACCGGCACCCCGTCGACGCCGTCGCGGGGCAGCACGAGCAGGACGAGACCGGCGAAGCCGAGCGCCACGCCGGCGAAGGTCCACGGCCGGGGCCGGTCCCCGCCGGCCGTCCGCAGCACCACCACCAGGAGCGGGACGGTGGCGACCAGCAGCGCGGCGACGCCGGAGGGCACCGCGGTGCCGGGCGGACCGGACTCGGCGAGCACCACCAGCCCGTTGCCGCCGGCCAGCAACAGCACGCCGACCAGCGCCGCCGCGCCGAGTCGACGCGCCGGCACGCGTAGTGCCCCGGGTCCGCGCCGCAGGCGCAGCACCAGCGCGAGCACCACGGCGGCGGCGGCGAACCGCATCGCGGCGGAGGTGAGCGGCGGCAGGGACTCGACCGCGACCCGGATGCCCAGGTAGGTCGAGCCCCACAGCACGTAGACGACGGCCAAGGCGGTCCAGATCAGAGCGGCGCGGGCCGGCGGCGCCGGGGCGCCGGCGACCTCCGTGGCGTTCGTGGGGCGTGAGCTCATTGGTGGACCACGCTACGGTGACCACGGCGTCGGCGTCCCCTGTTGGTGGCCGGCCTCTCAGCAAAGGCGTACGCAGGAGGCGTTCATGTCGAACTTCGAACCACCGGGCGGCACACCCGAGCCCTGGGCGGGACGACGCCCCGACGACGGGTACGCCCCCGATCCGAACGGGCCGCCCGCCGGCGGCCCGCAGTACGGTCCGCCTCCGCAGTACGGCCCACCGCCGCAGCAGCACGGGCCGCAGTACGACGGCCCACCCCACCAGCAGTACGGCCCACCCCAGCGGTACGGCCCGCCCGACGAGTACGGACCACCCGACGAGTACGGCCCGCCCCAGCAGTACGGCCCACCCCAGCAGGGGTACGGCCCACCCCAGCAGTACGGGCCGCCCGCCCAGCGCTACGAGCCGGCGCCCGGGTGGACCGCCGGTCCGGACCAGCCGGCCGCGCCCTACCCGCCGCACCCCGGCCAGCCGCCGTACCTCACCGGTCCGCCGGCGTACGCGGACCAGCCGCCGCCGTACGCCCAGCCCGAATCGCCCCGGCGGAGCAGGAAACCGCTGCTGCTGGCGGTGGTGATCGTGCTGGCGGTGCTGCTGGGCGGCGCCGGGGCGTACTGGTTGCTCGGTCGTGGCGACGAGAAGACCCCGGCGGCCGGGCCGACGCCCGCCACCGCGCCGGCCGCGGACCCGACGTCGGCGGCGCCGAGCGACCCGGCGGAGGTGCCGCCCACGACGGCGGCGCCGGCCTCCTCGACCGACCCGCGCTTCGTCAAGGCGGGGCAGTGCGTCGCCAACCAGGGCGACGGCGGCCAGGCGAAGCTGGTCATCGCCGACTGCGGCCCGAAGACGTACGAGGTGCTGCGCCGGATCGACGGCGCGACCAGCGGCAAGAAGGACGCCGAGACGAAGTGCGGCAAGGTGGCCGGCTACACCGACTGGTACTTCTTCAACAGCGAGTTGGACACGCTCGACTTCGTGCTGTGCCTGAAGCGGCGCTGAGGCCGGTAGGGGAAACTAGGGCGGTCTAGCATCCACGCTAGACAGCCCTAGTTTCGGATCGAGAGCGACACGCGGTATCCGCCTCTACGCACGTCTAGCCCGCCCGCTAGACGAGCCGATAATGTGCGAGCCGTGGATCCGGTCCGCAACCCGTACGCCCCCGGCGCAGGTCAGCGCCCACCCGAACTCGCCGGGCGGGGGCGGGAACTGGACGTCTTCGACGTGGTGCTGGAGCGCATCGCGCGCGGGCGGCCGGAACGCAGCCTGATGCTCACCGGGCTGCGCGGAGTGGGCAAGACGGTGCTGCTGAACACGCTCCGGTCGGAGGCGATCAACCACCTCTGGGGCACCGGCAAGATCGAAGCCCGACCGGACCAGTCGCTGCGTCGGCCGATCGCCGCCGCGCTGCACATGGCGGTGCGCGAGCTGGCCCCCCGGCATCGGGCCCCGGACCGGATCGACGGCTTCCTCGGCGTACTCAAGGCGTTCGGGCAACGCTCGGCGCCGGGCGGACGGGCCGGTGCCGCGCCGAAGCTGCGCGACCGGTGGCAACCCGGCATCGACGTGCCGGCGAGCAGCGGCCGGGCCGACTCCGGCGACATCGAGATCGACCTGGTCGAACTGCTCAGCGACGCGGCGGCGGTCGCCACCGACGTGGGCACCGGCATCGCGATCTTCATCGACGAGATGCAGGACGTCGGCGCGGAGGACGTCTCCGCGCTCTGCGCCGCCTGCCACGAGCTGTCCCAGCTCGGGGCCCCACTGATCGTGGTGGGTGCCGGGCTGCCGCACCTGCCGGCCGTGCTGAGCGCCGCCAAGTCGTACTCCGAGCGGCTCTACCGCTACCAGCGCATCGACCGGCTGGACCGGATCGCCGCCGACCAGGCACTCTGCGCGCCGGCCGAGCGGGAGGAGGTCGAGTACGAGCAGAAGGCGCTCGACCTGCTCTACGAGAAGTCCGGTGGCTACCCGTACTTCGTCCAGGCGTACGGAAAAGCCACCTGGGATCATGCGCCCCGCTCGCCGATCACGGCGGCGGACGTCCGGGTGGCCGCGCCCGAGGCGGAGGCGGAGCTGGCGGTGGGTTTCTTCGGTTCGCGGTTCGAGCGGGCGACCCCGGCCGAACGCGAGTACATGCGGGCGATGGCCACCCTTTCCCTGGTGGACGGCGAGGGCGGGGGCCGGGACGACATGGATGCCGCGGTGCCCACCGCGGAGATCGCGCGGGCGCTCAGTCGCAAACCGGCCAGCCTCTCCCCGGCCCGGGACGCACTGATCAAGAAGGGGCTGATCTACTCCGGCGAGCGGGGGACGGTGGCGTTCACCGTCCCGCACTTCGGCCGCTACCTGCGCACCCAGCCGGCCTGAGCGGCGGCCGGCGGTCAGACCCGGGACCAGGGCGGCGGGAAGACCACCTCGCCGGCCGGGGGCGGGGGCTCCTCGCCGGTGGACGGTGGCAGCACCAGCGCCTGCCACGGCTCCCCCAGGCCGGACCAGGGGCTGGTGAGCCCAAGCCGGTCCGCCGGGCCGAAGCCGAAGCGCCGGTAGTACGCCGGGTCGCCCAGCACCACGACCAGCCGCTCGCCCAACTCCGTGGCGGCGTCCAGCGCCGCCTGCACGACCGCGGTGCCGTGCCCGACGCGCTGCCGGTGCCGGGCC
Source organism: Micromonospora sp. NBS 11-29 (assembly GCF_002140155.1). Lineage (GTDB taxonomy): Bacteria > Actinomycetota > Actinomycetes > Mycobacteriales > Micromonosporaceae > Micromonospora. The sequence goes on along the minus strand of NZ_NAPR01000004.1, from coordinate 677,694 downwards.
ACCGCCACCGGGCCGAGCGCCAGCGCCGGCCAGGCACCCCCGTCGGCGCGTACCCGCACGCGGGTGAGCAGCGCGTACCCCACCACCTCGCCGCCGTACTCGGCGACCATGGCCAGCTCGGGGATCCACGCGGCGCTGTGCCGCAGCTCCTCGACCAGGCCGACCTCCGGTGGAACGGTCACGTCGGGCCGGGCGAACGCGGCGGCGAGCACCCGGGCCACCGGCGCCTCGTCCGCCGGGTCCTCCGGGCGCAGTCGCAGCGTCGTCACCCGCGCGACCTTACCCAACGCAACCGGTCCATCCGCGACGGTCGCTGAAATCGATACCGGACGGACGTCGATCCCTTTCGTGTGTTGCGGGGGTGACGGGGCCCGCGACGGGGTATGACTGGAACCATGAAGCCCGTGCGCTCCCTCGCCCGAGTCATGTTGAGTGGCATCTTCGTGGTCAGCGGCGCCCGTAACCTGCGTGCCCCGGAACGGGTGGTGCCCGCCGCGAAGCCGGTCACCGACCGGGTCGCTCCGCTGATTCGGAACGTGCACCCGCGCATCCCGACCGACACCACGACGCTCGTCCGGGCCAACGCCGCCGCCCAACTGGTCGGCGGTCTGATGCTGGCCACCGGCCGGTTCAGCCGCCCGGCCGCGCTGGTGCTCGCCGGCACCCTGCTGCCGACGACCGCCGCCGGCCATCCCTTCTGGACCGACGACGACCCGGCGGCGCGCAACGCCAACCAGGTCCACTTCCTGAAGAACCTCGGGCTGCTCGGTGGGCTCCTCCTCGCCGCCGCGGACACCGAGGGCAAGCCGGGGCTGCGCTGGCGCGCCGGCCACCGGATCCACCACTCGCGCCGGTCGGTCAAGCGCGCGGTCCGCACCGCGCGGCGGGAGGCGCGGATCGCCGTACGCTCCGCCGCGACCGCGCGCCGCATCCCCGGCTGACCCCGCACCTCCGTACGGCCGCCACCCCCCGCAAGGCCACCAATCACCTGAACCATCCGAGATCCGTTTACACGGTGGAAATGTCAAAAACACGTGTGGGATCGGACACGGTCGTGTAACGCGGGAGGCAGCGACGTGAGGCACCGTTCTAGGCTCCGTTCTGGACCTGGACGGGCACGTCGACCTTGGCACGGGGGTGGTCACGCCATGCCGACGACAGTCGGTGGACGGACGGACCGCCTCGCTTCGATCCCCCGCGTCGTCGCCGGGATCGACCGGCGGATCGTCGTCCGCGTCGGCCTCGTGGCCGCCGTCTCGTACTCGGCATGGCTCGCCGTCGGCGCCTTCGGCCGGCCGTACAACTTCTTCGACATGAAGATCTACCACGGTGCCGTGCTGTGGTGGGCGGGCGGCAACGACCTGTACGACTTCATCTCCCCCTCGACGACCCTCGGCTTCACCTACCCGCCCTTCGCCGGCCTGGTCATGCTGCCGATGGCCTGGTTGCCGGTGGACGCGGCGGGGTTCGTCAACGCGCTGGCCAGCATCGGCGCGCTCGCCGTGGTGCTGGCGGGACTGCTCCGCCCCATCGTGGACCGACTCGGCTGGTCCCTCTGGTTCACCGTCGGCATCGCCACCCCGCTCGCCGCGGCCATCGAGCCGTCCCGGGAGACCCTCGGCTACGGCCAGGTCAACCTGCTGCTCTTCGCACTGATCATGGCGGACCTGATGGGCCTGCGGTGGCGGGCCCGGCGGGGTACCCACCACGAGACCGCCGAGTCGCCGCTGGCCCGTTTCGTCTACGGCGGCGCCTGGGCCGGCGTCGGCATCGGGCTCGCCACCGCCGTCAAACTCACCCCGGCGCTGTTCGTGGCCTATCTGCTGTTCACCCGGCAGTGGCGGGCCGCGTTGATCGCGACCGGCACCGCGGTCGGGGTGACGCTCGCGACGTTCGGCGTGGTCGGCGGGGAGTCGCGCACCTACTTCACCAGCGTGTTGTGGCAGACCGAGCGGGTCGGCGCGGCCGACATGACCGCCAACCAGTCCCTCGCCGGCCTGCTGGCCCGGCTCTACGACTCGATCGAGACGCCCGGGTTGCTCTGGCTCGCCTTCTCGGTGCTGGTGCTGGCGCTGGGTCTGTCCCGGGCGATGAGCGCCCGCGCCGACGGCGACGAACTGACCGCGTTCACCCTGGTCGGGCTCACCGCCAACGTGATCAGCCCGGTCTCCTGGTCGCACCACCTGGTGTGGGTCATCCCGGCGATCATCGTGCTCGCCGACGCCGCGGTACGCCGCCGCGACGCCAGCCGGGGCCTGCCGTTACGCGCCAGCGGGCTGCCACCGGCGAACGGGGTGCCCGCGCTGCGCCCGCCGATCTGGTACCCGACGCTGACCGGGCTCCGGCACGCCGCCGGCGCGCTCGGGCTCTACCTGCTGTTCCTGGTCTCGCCGATCTGGCCGTACGAGCACCAACTCCCCGAGGTGTCCCACTACCAGGACGGCCTGTTCGGCGCGCTGATGGAGAACTCCCTCGCCATCGCGCTGATCGTGCTGGTGGCGGCGCTGCCCTGGCGTCCCGGCGCCGAGCCGGCGTTCTACCCCGACCGGCTGTCCCGTACGGCCCCGCTCGCCGTCCGCCGCTGAACGGGCCCGATCAGGGGCAGTTCACCCACTCCTCGGTGCCGTCGTCGAAGACCTGCCGTTTCCAGATCGGCAGCCGCGCCTTGACCTCGTCGACCAACCGGGCGCAGGCCGCGAACGCCGCCGCCCGGTGCGCGGTGCTGACGGCGGCGACCAGCGCCACGTCACCGATCTCCAAAGCGCCGATGCGGTGCGACACCGCCACCGCGAACACCGCCGGGTCGGCGGCGATCTCGTCGGCCACCTCCCGCAGCACCGCCTCGGCGCTCGGGTGGCCCTCGTACTCCAGCCGGGTGACCGCCCGCCCGTGGTCGTGGTCCCGCACCACGCCCTGGAAGGAGACCACCGCGCCGGCCCGCCGGTCGGCGACCGCCGCCTCGTGGGCGGCCAGGTCGAGCGGCCGGTCGGTCACCGAGCCAAGCACCACACGCGTCTGGGCCGTCACGGNCCTTCCGTTCGCGACTGCGGGGCTCGCAAAACCGGCTCACTCCTCGCGCTCACGAGCGCTCCCCGGGAGACAGCGGCAACGGTACGAGGGGGACCCGGTCGCCGGCGGCTCCGCTGGTGCCGGGTCGGATCACCGCGAACCCGTCCGCTCCGGCCAGGCCGCGCAGCATCGCGGAGCCGACGTGCCGCACCGGGTGGGCGGTGCCGGCCACCCGGTCCCACCGGGCCAGGGCGAGGTGGGTGTACTCACCGCGCCCGGGGACCGGCTCGGCCAGCGTGACCTGCGGCAGCACGGGCATCGGCCGGCCGGTGAGGCCGGCGATCAGGGGTGCCACCAGCGAGACCAGCGCCACTACGGCGGACTGCGGGTTGCCGGGCAAACCGGCCACGAAGCGCACCCGGCCGTCGCCGTCGACCAGTCGGGCGAGCAGCATCGGGAAGCCGGGGCGCACCGCCACCGTGTTGACGACGTAGTCGGCGCCGAGCGCCTCCAGCGTCGGGTGGAGGTGGTCGACCGGACCGTGCATGGTGCCCCCGGTGGTGCAGACCAGGTCGGCGGTGGTGAGCGCACCGCGCAACGCGGCGACGTGCGCGGGCAGGGTGTCGGCGACCGGGCCGACCACGTCGGCGGCGCGCACCTGGCAGCCGTAGCGGCGCAGCCAGGCCGGCACCGAGGGGCCGAGCGCGTCGCGGACCCGACCGGCCCCGGGCGGACCCGCGGTGAGCAGTTCGTCGCCGAAGACCAGCAACGCGGCCCGGGGTGGGCGACGGACCCGCAGCGTGTCGTGCCCGCAGGAGGCGGCCAGGCCGATCACCGCCGGATCGACCGGCGTGCCGGCGGGCGACAACTCCTCGCCGAGGTGCGCCTCCTCGCCCGGCTCGCGCCACTCCGGCTGAGGTCGGGGGGTGCCGGCCACCCGTCCGTCCGCCGTCCGGGTCGACTCCTCGATCCGCAGGATCGCGCTGGTGCCCTCGGGGACCATCGCGCCGGTGGCGATCTCCACGGTGCTGCCGTCCGCGGTCAACGGGGGTGGCGTGTGCCCGGCGAGCACGCGCCCGGTGATCTGCCACGGCCCCGCCCCGCGCACCGCCCAGCCGTCCACGCTGGAGGTGGGGAACGCGGGCAGGTCGGTCCGCGTGGTCAGTGGCTCGGCCAGCGTGTGCCCGTCGGTGTCGGCCAACGGCCGGGTCACCACGGGGAGCGCGGCGGAGAGAGCGACCGCGTACACCCGCGCGCGGGCCTCCTCCCAACCGGCCGGCGGGGGCGTGCCCACCTCGACGCCGGCGGCTTCGGTTTCCGTGCTCATCCGGCGAGCCTAACGCCGGCGCACCCGGCCCGCGGGCTCAGTGGTCACCGCCGCGGAGCTGGTCGACCGCGTGCCGCAGGATCGGCCCGAGGACGGCGAGCCCGTCGCGCGCCCCGCCCCGAGAGCCGGGCAGGTTGACCACCAGCATCCGGCCGGCCACCCCGGCCAGGCCCCGGGAGAGCGCGGCCGTCGGCACCGCGTCACGGCTGTGCGCCCGGATCGCCTCGGCGATGCCGGGGATCTCGTGGTCGAGCAGCGCGCGGGTCACCTCGGGCGTGCGGTCGGTCGGGGTGATGCCGGTGCCACCGCTGGTCAGCACCACGTCGACGCCCTCGTCGCGGGCGGCGCGCAGCGCCTCGCCGACCGGGTCGCCGTCCGGCACCACCACCGGCTCGTCGACCGTGCAGCCCAACTCCCGCAGACCGGCGACGAGCAACGGGCCGCTGGTGTCCTGGTAGACCCCGGCGGCAGCCCGATTCGAGGCGACGATCACCCGGGCCCGGATCACGGCCGGTCCTCCGGGCGGACCCACTCGCCGGTCTTGCCGCCCTCCTTGCGGAGCACCCGGACGGCGTCCACCGAGGCGGCCGGGTCGACGGCCTTGACCATGTCGACCAGGGCGAGCCCGGCGACGGCCACCGCGGTGAGCGCCTCCATCTCCACGCCGGTGCGGTCCGCGGTCCGCGCGGTCGCGGTGATCTCCACCGTGTCGGCGGTGAGGCTCAGGTCGACCGTGACGGCGTGCAGTGCGATCGGGTGGCAGAGCGGGATCAGGTCGGGGGTGCGCTTGGCCCCCATGATGCCGGCGATCCGGCCGACCGCGAGCGCGTCGCCCTTGGGCAGGCCGTCGCGGCGCAGCAACTCCACCACCTCGGCGGTGGTGCGGAGTCGGCCGGCGGCGACGGCGAGCCGGCCGGAGACCGGCTTGGCGGAGACGTCGACCATCCGGGCCGCACCGGCCGGGTCGACGTGGGTGAGCTGCGCGGGTTCGGTCACCGTCCGACCCTATCCGTCGGGTACGACGCCGCGCGGCTCCCGCCCGCGTGACGTCGATATCGTCGAATGCAATTGAATAGGCATCGCGTTGCACACTTATGTAAGGTTGCGCCCGATCCGCCGCACCGATCGAAACGTATCGGAGAGCGACGGCGCTTTTTCTGTCAGTTGACGTGCCGCATGTTACGCAAGCGGGAACCGAACGACTACAGACATCGGTCAGGACGGGCTCGATAATCCCACTGGAACGGCCGACCGAATAAGCGTTCAGTCTTCACGCAAAGACAGGGCGTAACAAGAGGCAGCCTCATTGGCGCAATATGCGCATATGGACATCTAATAGCACCAAGGCTGCCGAATCGACCATAAGATGTCGTGTATCGGAGGGCCGGTGAACGGCCCGCAGCTCGAACGAAGGGCGAAGCAGATGCGCGGCAACGACTGGCTGTGAAGCGAACTTCCCGGGCGCCTGGACAGGTCGTACAGTACGGGTACACGCACCGCGACGAACCGGGTGCGCCGGAGGCGACCACGTGACACGCGCCCAGGCACGCGACAATGGGACCGATCGGCGGCTGATGCTGCTTGTCGGTCTCGTCGTGTTTTCCGCCGGCATCGCCATCCTGGCCAGTATCCGGCTGATCGGCAGCGGCGGCCTGGTGACGGAGAAGAACCTCACCAGCGCCCTCACGATCACCTTCCTCGTCGCCGTCGCCGCCACCGTCAATGTACGAATCCGCATTCGCGCCACCACCCATGGTGTTTCCTGGACCGACGCCGCCTCCGTCATCGGCCTCGCGGTCGCACCCGTGCCGTGGGTCGTCCTCGCCACCGGCCTCGGCGTCGCGATCGCCCGACTGATCGGCCGGCTACCGCCCATCAAGCTCGCCTTCGGCATCGCCAAGGAGATGACCCTGGCCGCCGTCGGCGGCCTCGTCCTCACCATCGCCGGATGGTCCTGGCCCTGGACGGGCCCGATCGGTCGGTCACTGCCCGCCCTGGTGCTGGCCTACCTGACCGTCGTGGTCCTCGACGAACTGCTCACCTTCCCGGTCCTCGCCTTCGCGACCGGCACCCCGATCCGCAACCGGTTCCGGGAACAGGTGGACCTCCGACTGGCGAGCGTCCTCGCCCGCTTCTCGGTGATCCTGTGCACGCTGCTCATCCTCCGCGCCAACGCGACCTTCCTGGTCGTCGTCCCGCCCCTGGTGCTGAGCCTGCACCTGGCCTACTCCAGTCGCCTGCGCAGCCGCGCCGAACGGGAAGCCTGGCAACGACTGGCCCGCACCACCGACGCGTTGAACGTGGTCGACCTCGACCAGGTGCTCACCACCGCGGTCACCCAGGCCACCGAACTCTTCTCCGCCGACGAGGTGGAGATCGAACTACGCGAGCAGGGCCGCGTCGTACGCGGCGTGGGCGGCGCCATCACCTACCGCGGTCCGACCGGCGAACCCAGCACGGTCCAGGGATCGGTGCTCACCAGCCGCCTCGAAGGCCACGACCGGACCGTCGACATCGGCATGCTGCGCCTACGGTTCGCCGGGCCGGTCGAACTCTCCGAGCGGGAGCAGTACACCCTGCGTACCTTCGCCTCCGCGCTCTGCACCGCGGTGCGCAACGCCCAGGCGTACGCCGAACTCGCCCGCATCGCCGACGCCCACGCGTACGCCGCCACCCACGACGCCCTCACCGGCCTGTCCAACCGCCGGCACCTGCTGGACGAGGGCACCGCCCAGCTCACCGCCCGGCACGCCGACGGCGTCACCGCCCTGGTGCTGATCGACCTCAACCACTTCAAGGAGGTCAACGACACCCTCGGGCACGGCGCCGGTGACCGGGTGCTGATCCAGGTCGCCCAGCGGCTACGCGCCGCCGCCCGCCCCGACGACCTGGTCGCCCGGCTCGGCGGCGACGAGTTCGCCCTGCTGCTACGCGGCCTGCCCGCCCCGGCCGTCGCCGCGCACCGCGCCGAGGCCCTCCTCGCCGGCCTGCACGACCCGCTCGACCTGGACGGCATGCGGATCAGCGTGGAAGCCAGCGGCGGCATCGCCGTCGCCCCCGCCACCGGCGGCATGACCGAACTGCTGCGCCGCGCCGACGTCGCGATGTACCAGGCCAAACGCGCCGGCCAGCGGATCGCCACGTACGCGCCGACGCGCGACACCGCCGACCTGAGCCGGCTCACCCTCGGCGGCGAACTGCCCCGGGCCGTCGCCGACCACGAGTTCAACGTCAACTTCCAGCCCATCGTCGACCTCGCCAGCGGCGAGGCCATCGGCGCGGAGGCGCTGGCCCGCTGGCACCACCCCACCCACGGGATGATCGACCCACTGCGCTTCCTCGAAGCGGTGGAACGCTCCGGGCTGCTGCCCGCGTTCGCCGAGGCGATCCTCGACCAGGCGCTGATCGCGGCCGGCTCCTGGCGCGACGCCGGCTTCGACCTACCGGTCTCCGTGAACGTGTCGCCCCGCAGCCTCCTCGACGCCCGCTTCCCCGGCGCCGTGCTGGCCCGGCTGCGCGCACACGACCTCCCACCCGACCGACTCGTGCTCGAACTCACCGAGACGCTCACCCTCAGCCAGCTCGACGTGGTCGACCGCGTACTCAGCCGACTCCGCGACTCGGGCGTCCGACTGGCCCTCGACGACTTCGGCACCGGCTACTCCTCGCTGTCCCTGCTCTCCCGCATCCCGGTCCACGAACTCAAGATCGACCGCAGCTTCGTCAACGCCATGGAGACCGCGCCCGAGGCCGCCGCCGTCATCCGCTCCACCCTCGACCTGGGCCGCAGCCTCGACCTCACCGTCGTCGCCGAGGGCGTGGAGAGCGAACCCCAACGCCGTGCCCTCTGGGAGTTGGGCTGCGCGGCCGGCCAGGGCCACCTGTTCGCCCGGCCGCTCGCCGCCGGCGCGCTGCTCGCCGCCCTCCGCCGGGGCGCCGGCGGCCGACCCGGCACGCTCGCCGCCCCGCTGCACGACGCCGGCGCCGTCATCCGCCTGCCCGGCCGCCGAGGCGGCGGCACCCGCACCCGTCCCGCCGCCTCCGCCGGCGACCCCCGGCAGCCCTGACCCGGCCGGGTCACACCCCCGATCTGCCAGACTGGCCCGCGTGACCGCTCCCGCCGACCCGGCCACCCCCACCTCCCGCCGCTGGTCGGCGCTCGACACCGCCGCCGGCGGCCTCCCCCTCGACCTGGGCCTCTACGCCGCCGCCACGATCTTCGCCGCGATCACCGCCGCCACCTCCACCCTGCCGCCGCACCGGGCCTGGGGCGCGATCGCCACCATCGGGTACGCCCTCGCCACCCTCGCCGCGGCCACCCAACTCCTGGCCCGCCGCCGCCACCCCGGCACCCCGCTCGCCGGGCCGCCCGCCCGATGGGCGGTCACCGCGCTCACCTGGGCCACCACCGCGTTGCTCCCGGTCGTCGTACAGAGCGTCCAGCGAGCCGGCGGACGCACCGACCGGGCCCAGGAGGAGGTGATCGTGGTCGAACACGCCGGCACCCGTCTCGCCGAGCACGGCACCCCCTACCTCGGGCCCGACGCGATCGCCGCCCTCCCACCCGGCGAGCAGATCCTCGGCTACACCCCCTACCAGCCCGGCATGGCGCTGTTCGGACTGCCCCGGGCCGTCGTCGACGCCTGGTGGACCGACGCCCGCGTCTGGTTCGCCCTCGCCACCGCCCTCACCCTCGCCGCCCTGGTCACCACGCTGCGCACCACCGGCGGAGCAGCCACGCCCCGCCGCACCGACGCCGTGCTGCGCGCCGTCCAGGCCGCCACCGTGCTGCCCGTCTGCGCGCTCACGCTCGCCACCGGCGGCGACGACCTCCCCGTACTCTCGCTCTGCCTGCTCGCCCTCGCCCTCGCCGCCGCCGGCCGACCCGGCCGCGCCGGCCTCGCGGTCGGCGCCGCCGGCGCGCTGAAACTCTTCGCCTGGCCGGTGGCGATCGCGCTGGTCTGCTGGGCAGCCACCCGCCGCGCCGCGCCACGAACCGCCCTGGGCGCCCTCGGCCTGCCCGTCCTCGCCCTGCTCCCGGTCCTGCTCGTCGACCGCGACGCCCTGGTCGAGAACGTGCTGCGCTTCCCGCTCGGCCACGGCCTCGTCAGCAGTCCCGCCCAGTCACCCTTCCCCGGCCACCTGATCGCCGAGGCGCTCCCCGCCGGCCGGTTGGTCGCCGCCGCGCTGCTCGTCGCGGTCGGCCTGACGATCGCCGTCCGGCTGCTGCGCCACCCGCCACGCACCGCCGCCGCCACCGCCCGCATCTGCGGGTACGGGCTGCTCGCCGCGATCCTGCTGGTGCCCTCCACCCGCTTCGGCTACCTGCTCTACCCGGCCGCCCTGCTCGTCCTCGCCCCCGCGCTGGCCCTCGCCGAAACCTCCGCCCGGGCCACCGGCCGGCCGGCATTCCCGGCAACCACCCCGCGCGACGCGGCCGGAAGGCGTACACCTGAGGCATGACCACCTACCGCGACCGGGACGAGGCCGGACGGGACCTCGCCGAACGACTCACCGACCTCGCCGGCCGGCCCGACGTCATCGTCCTNCCCCCCTCGACGTGCTGGTCGTCCGCAAGCTCGGCGTGCCCTGGGCGCCCGAGGTGGCCTACGGGGCACTCGGCCCCGGCGGCGTGCAGGTCCTCAACGACATGGTCGCCGGCCGGATCAGCGAGAACGACCGCGCCCAGGTCCGCCGCCGCGAACAGGCCGAACTGGACCGCCGTGAGCAGCGCTACCGTGACGGCCGGCCCCCGCTGGACCTGACCGACCGCACCGCCGTCATCGTCGACGACGGGCTCGCCACCGGCGCCACCGCCCGCGCCGCCGTCCAGGTCGCCCGTCACCTCGGCGCCGCCCGCGTGCTCGTCGCCGTCCCGGTCGGCGCCGAGCAGGCGTACGAGATGCTCGCGACCGAGGCCGACCAGGTGGTCAGCGCCCAGATTCCGCCCGACTTCGTGGCCGTCGGCGGCTACTACGACGACTTCCACGAGGTCTCCGACGACGAAGTGACGCAGGCTCTCACCGCCACCGCGTGAAAACACCCGGTACCGTCGTTGTCATGCAGCTCACGTGTCCCAAATGCCGTGGAGAGATGCGCCAGTACGAGCGCAGCGGCGTAGTCATCGACCAGTGCGGCGAATGCCGTGGCATCTTCCTCGACCGCGGCGAGCTCGAAAAGCTGTTCGAGGCCGAGGCGAACTGGAACCGGCAGCACGGCGGCGCCCCGCAGCAGGCCGCACCCGCCGGCGCCGGTTACCCACCGCCCCCGCCGCCACCGGCCGCCGCACCGCACCAACCCGGCTACGGCGCCGTCCCCCCGCCCCCTCCTCCGCCGCCGCCCGGCCACGGGTACGCGCAGCCCGCGTACGGCCACAGCCAGCAGCACTACGGCTACCACGGCCACTACCGCCGCAAGAAGAAGCACGGCTTCCTCGGCGAACTCTTCGACTGACGTGTAAGGAGGGGCCCCTTGTTAACGCCTGGGCGATAGGAGGGGGCCCCTCCTAACCGTGCCGGCCGGCGCGCGCCGTGGCAGGCTGCACCCCATGAGCCCGATCCGGCAGCACGAGGCGCTGGCCCAGGCGTACGCCGGCATCACCGCGGTCGTCACCCCGCTCGACGACGCCGGTCTGCAACGGCCCACCCGCTGCCGGGGCTGGCTCGTCGCCGACCTGCTCTTCCATGTGCTCTGTGACGCCCAACGCGCCCTCGTCGCCCTGGCCAGCCCGGTGCCCGGCCCGGCCGACGTGAACGACGTCAGCTACTGGCGCGGGTTCACCCCCGGTGGGGACGACGAGGCCGGCGCGCGACACGCCTGGTGGGTCCGCCGCTCGGCCGCCGCGTTCGACCGGCCCACCGGCGTGGTCCGGCTCTGGTCCGACACCGCCCCCGCCGCCGCACGGGCGGCCGCCGCCGCCGACCCCGACGGGTACGTCACCACGCAGGGGCATGTGCTGCGCGTACCCGATCTGCTCGCCACCCTGACCACCGAGGCGGTCATCCACCACCTGGACCTGGTGGTGGACCTGCCGGACGCGCCGCTGCCCGCAGCCGACCCGACCCGGGTGGCGGTGACCACGATGGACGGGCTTCTGCCGGACGAGGCGGTGCGGCCGGCCGGCTGGGACGACCACGAGTATCTGCTCAAGGCGACCGGCCGGGTGCCGCTGACCGACCGGGACCGGTTCGAGCTGGGCGAGGCGGCAGGCTGGTTCCCGCTGCTCGGCTGACCGTCCTTGATCATCGGAGCGGCGGGCGCACCGACCGGAACTGTCGTCCGACTGAGCCGCCGATCATGGAGTTGTGGCACCTCCGATATCGGCCGCAACCTGACATACCAAGGCACCACAACTCCTAGATCGACGCGATCGTCAGAGATCTTGGAGCGAGACGGCGCTCAGACGATGGCCATGTCCACGAAGCGCGACAGGTGCAACTGGGCCGCGACCGTCACCGTGTCGGTGGGACCATTTCGGTGTTTGGCGATGATGAAGTCGGCCTCTCCAGCCCGCGGCGACTCCTTGTCATAGTAGTCGTCACGGTGCAAAAGGATTACAACGTCAGCATCCTGCTCAATAGAGCCAGATTCACGCAAATCGGACAACTGTGGACGCTTGTCCGTGCGCTGCTCGGGACCACGGTTCAGCTGACTCACCGCGATCACCGGGCACTCGACCTCCTTGGCCAGCAGCTTCAGGCCACGCGACAGGTCCGCGACCTCCTGCTGCCGGCTCTCGGTGCGTTTCGGCGACGTCATGAGCTGGAGATAGTCGACCACGATCAGCTTCAGGTCGTGCTTCTGCTTGAGCCGGCGTGCCTTCGCCCGGATCTCCATCAGGTTCATGCTCGGCGTGTCGTCGACGAAGAGCGGCGCCTCGCTGATCTCGCCCATGCAGCGGGCCAGCTTGGTCCAGTCGTCGTCGGAGAGCTGCCCGCTACGAAGCACGTGCAGTGGCACGCGTGCCTCGGCCGAGAGCAGTCGCATGACGATCTCGACCTTGCTCATCTCCAGCGAGAAGATGGCTGCGGCCTGGTTGGCACGAATGGCGGCGTTCCGGGCGAAGTCCATGCTGGCCGTGCTGTTGTGGGTCGGGATCATCGACCGACCCGCCAGGTAGAGGTGGTCGGTGTTGTCCACGGTCACGCAACGCACCGGAACACTGGCCACCGGTCGGACATCCACGACAAAGCGGGAGTGGGAACGCACGTCCGAGGACGTCCGTCGTCGGGCCAGGTGCGCAGCCCGCTTCCGTTCCAGGTGGAAGACCGGATCCGGGGTGGAGAAGTTCACCGTGTAGGCGATCGACGAGTCCTCTGTGCGCCCGCGAACCCTTCGCTCGGCGATCGTGCATCGGTAGCCCAGGCTGACCACGAGTTCCCGGACACCCTCGATCAGCCGCTTCGAGGTGGAGGTGTACTGGAGGTTCCCGGTCGGTGCCACCGTACCGTCGGTGTCCATCAGCCCGGCGAGCAGCGCCCGGCGCTGGGCCTCGGAGGCTCGTAGGTAGCCCTGCGGAATGTGCTTGTCGAAGGCCACTCCGACCTGGCGGAGCAGCGCAAGGAACGAGCCACCCCGGTCGTAGCACTCGGCGCAGCGGCGGACTGCTTGGTTCTCACGCAGTGCACGGGTGGAAACTCCGCAGTCAACACAGGTGCGGTACGTCGTCCTTGCCACGGTGGGCAGCGAAACCGTGAACACCATTGGGCCGCTGGGTCGCACCAGGAAGCCGTCCCGGGCCACCAGGTCGACCATCTCGGCGTCCGCAGTGGTGAATCGGCTGGCTCCGGTGTGACCGTCGCCGAGCCACACCCCGAGGGTGTACGGGGGAACCGCCAATTCACGTTCCGGTAGCTGGAGCGGCGCACAGTTCTCCACGGCGTGGTTGAGGCGCCGGTCTGCGGTGTCGGTGCGAAGCGTCGCCGCGATCTGCGCGGTGGTCACGACTCCGTCGTGCCGGACGCGGGCCCCGTCGTTGACCTGTTGCTCGGCCCGCTGGCGAAGGCCGGAGACGAGCGCGCCCGCCGGGTAGCCGGGAGCGGTCCAGTTGCGAACCTTGCCGGCCCGGGTCACCGGCCGGGCGATCCGGCCGTTCACACCGACCTGGCGCGCCACCGTGTGCAGCACGTTGCGGAACTCGGGGCCGACCTGCTCAAGCGCCTCCGCCAGGGTGACCAGGCGGTGCGGCTCAGCGGACGCCGTCGCTTCGGCCGCGCGCACCCTCGCCAGCGCCGTCTCGGGCCGGTAGCGGCGGGGACGCGCCTCGGGCTGCCGACGGCTGGCCCGGGTGGTGGTCTTCCACAGATGTTCGGCATCGGCCACGATGACCGAGCCATCGGAAAACTCGACCTCGTAGCAGGGACGGTCGTGCATCACGTCGAAGACGTTGGTGACGGTGGTCGGGTTGCCGTCGGCTGCGAGCAGCTGATCCCCGACGCGTACCGCCCCCATAGTGGTCCAACCCGCCGGGGTGGGCAGGGGGGTGTCGAGCGCCAGCGCCTTTCCGAGACCCGGTCGACCAGCCACGATGATCAGCTGCCCCGCGTGCAGACCGTTGAGCAGCCGGTCGAGGTCGGTGAAGCCGGTCGGCACGCCGGTCATCACGCCGCCCTGGGCGCCGACCGCCTCGATCTCGTCGAGCGTCGGCTGGAGCATGTCGGCCAGGACGGCGAAGTCCTCGCTGACCCGCTTCTCGGTGATCTCGTAGACGGCCTGCTGGGCGAGGTCGACGATGTCGTCCACGTCCCGGCTGCCGCTCGGGCCGGTGCCGTAGCCGAGCTGCACGATCCGGGTGCCGGCCTCGACGAGTCGCCGGAGCACGGCCCGCTCGCCGACGATGCGGGCGTAGTAGGCGGCGTTCGCGGCGGTGGGCACGCTGGCGATCAGGGTGTGCAGGTAGGGAGCGCCGCCGATCCGGGCGAGGTCGCCGGAGTCGGCGAGCGCGGCGGCCACCGTGATCGGGTCGGCGGGTTCGCCTCGGCCGTAGATGTCGAGGATGGCGTCGAAGATGGTGGCGTGCACCGGGCGGTAGAAGTCGTTGGTCTTGAGGATCTCCACGACGTCCGCGATGGCGTCCTTGGAGAGCAGCATGCCGCCGAGGACGCACTGCTCGGCGGCGACGTCCTGGGGTGGGGTCTTTTCGAAGGGCGCGTCCCGCAGCGGTGGCTCGGACGGTTGCCCCCCGGTCCGTTCCGCGCGCGTCTCGTCGGTGACCGACACGGGTCCCCCCTTGCTGCGTCGGATCGAATCCAGCTCTCTCGCCGGTGTATGACAACTTCCGCCGACCCTCCGGTCGATCGGGGGTCATCGCCCGGCGGTCGGGGGCCACGATACGGAACCCGAGGTCAGCCGCTCAACAGGGCCGGTGGATGAGCCTTGGGACAACCTGTGGACGGCCGGGGGACGACATGTGCGCAGGGTGTGCACAAGGGTGTGGAAAAGTGATGGGGATTTCCGGGCCCGGCGCTTCTGACCTGGCCATTTTTCATCAACACCCTGTGGACGAAAGATTTCGGGTGGAGCCTTGTCGCCGTTCGTCCCGTACTATCGCTGCGAACGGCTACACCTGGACAGCGGGTTGCACTTTCGGGTTGAGAAGGGTCACGCTCCGGCCGTGAGACACCGGGACTGGCGAAGCGGGGAGGACAGCCCGCGCGAGCGCTACCGCACCCCGAGCCGTCGGCGGGCGATCGAGCGTGGCCAGGACGAGCCGGTGGACGCCTATCTTCCGCAGTGGGCGGTGGAGTCGGGGATCAGTCAGGCGGACGGTGGCGGGCGGCACGCCGCGCCGGACGACGAGGTCGAGGCGCGGGTCGAGGCACCGCCCGTCGGGCGCGGCCGGCGGGCCGCCGCCGAGCGGTGGCTGGACGACGGCCGGCGTGAGCTGCGGGCCATCGGCGCCGGCCCGGCGTCGGACCACACCGCCGAGTGGACGATGGACGCCCCACAGGCTCGGGGGTACGTCGGGAGCAGGCGGGCCGAGACGTCGGAGGACGAGCCGGTGTCGGGGGTGACCCCGCGGAGCCGGCCTCGTCGTGCGGCGACCCGACGGCCGCAGGTGACGTGGTCGGGGCTGGCGGAGGAGGCCACCTCGGCGGGTGGGACCGGCGGGTGGGAGGCCGAGCGGCCGGCCCGGCGAAGCCGCCGGGCGACGACGGATGCGTCCTGGCCGCCGCCGGCGGTGGATCCCTGGGAGCGGAGTCGAGCGGTCGAACCTCCGGCGGTCGATCCGTGGGATGCCTCGGGTGTGCACGCGTGGGGCCGATCGGCCACCGGGAGCAGGTGGGACCAGGCGGAGAGCCGGTGGGATCGGACGGAGCACACCGGCGAGTGGGAGCGGTTCACCGACACCGGTCATCTGGAGCCGGTGCGGGATCCCGGCGACCGGTACCCGGAGGTGGATCCGTGGGACCGCACGGCACCGCCGGTGCGGGAGGGTTGGGCGACGCCGGAGCGGGCCGAACAGTTCTGGTCGGGCACCCGGTTGGCGGGTGACGATCCGCGCTGGATGGACACGCCGTCGTCGGCGCCGCACTCGCCTGCGGTCGCGTACCCCGCTCCCCGTCCGCGGGCCGCGCCTCGCCGGCGGTCGGCGGAGTCGGTCGGGGCGGATGGGTCGCCGCCGCGGCGGGTGGAGACGGTGGGTGGCGGCTCGTGGGGCCGGCGGTTGGAGGACGACCTGCTGGCCCCGGATCCGGGTGGGCCGCTGCGACCGCTGGTCTACACGGCGGCCTGTTATCTGGTGCCGGCGGTGCTGCTCTTCTTCGGTCTGGTGTTCCTCAACGGGCAGGCGCCGGAGGGGTGTGTCACCGACATCACCGGCGGCGGCTGCGACTCGCAGCGGGCACACGCGTTCGCGTCGTTGTCGGCGGCGGTGCCGCGGTTCGGGCTGGCGATGGTGAGCAGTCTGGTGGTGGCGGTGATGCTGCGTCAGGTCGGGACGACCTGGCGGCCGGCGACGGTGGCGATGGCGGCAGCGGTGGTGGGTGGTGGGTTGTCCACGGTGGTGATCAGCGCGGTGACCGGTCAGCCGATCGGCTGACCGGGCCGACACGGTGAGCCGGGACGCGGTGCTCCGGCGGACGTGGAAGGGCCCGCACCGGTCCTCCGGTGCGGGCCCTTCGTCGTGCTGCGGGTGTCAGCCCTGGACCACGTTGAGGTCGAACTTGGCGGTCACCTCGGGGTGCAGCCGAATGCTGACCGGGTAGGCGCCGAGCGACTTGATGTGGCCGGGGGTCTCCAGCCGACGGCGGTCCAGGGCCGGGCCGCCGGCCGCCTTGACGGCGTCGACGATCTCGGCCGGGGTGACCGAACCGAAGAGCCGGCCGCCGTCGCCGGCGCGGGCCTTCAGGCTGACCTTGAGGCCCTCAAGCTGGCCCTTGATCTCGTTGGCGTGGTCGAGGTCGCGCACCTCGCGGGCCGAGCGGGCCCGCTTGATGACCGTGACCTGCTTCTCGGCACCCTTGGTCCAGGCGATCGCGAAGCCCTGCGGCAGCAGGTAGTTACGGCCGTAGCCGTCCTTGACCTCGACGATGTCGCCCGGAGAGCCGAGGCCGGACACCTCCTGAGTGAGGATGATCTTCATGTCCGTGCCTCCCCTCAGCGGGCCGTGGCCGTGTACGGCAGGAGCGCCATCTCGCGGGCGTTCTTGACCGCACGGGCGATCTGCCGCTGCTGCTGCGAGGTCACGCCGGTCACCCGCCGAGCGCGGATCTTGCCGCGGTCGGAGATGAACTTGCGCAGCAGCGCGGTGTCCTTGTNCGCAGTGCCGCAGCCTTCGCCATTGCTCTTGCTCCTGGTTTGCGATCGCGGGCGCTCGGCGCCATCAGAACGGGGGCTCCTCGTCGAAGTTTCCGCCGCCCGAACCAGCGCGGGAGGGGGCCGGGGNCCACCACCGCCGAAGCCGCCGCCTCCGCCACCGGAGCGGGACATCTTCTGCACCTTCGCCGTGGCGTAGCGCAGGGACGGGCCGATCTCGTCGACCTCCAGCTCGATGACGGTGCGCTTCTCACCCTCGCGGGTCTCGTACGACCGCTGACGCAGCCGGCCGGACACGATCACCCGGGCGCCGCGCTGCAGCGACTCGGCGACGTTCTCGGCGGCCTGGCGCCAGACCGTGCACGAGAGGAACAGCGGCTCGCCGTCCTTCCACTCGCCGGACGCCTTGTCCATGAACCGGGGCGTCGAGGCGACCCGGAACTTGGCGACCGCGGCACCGGAGGGGGTGAACCGCAACTCGGGGTCATCGGTCAGGTTGCCGATGACCGTGATGGTGGTGTCTCCTGCCATGACCATCTCCTCGCGCACTCATCGTTGTGCCGTACAGGCTCTCAGAGCCCTCCGACATCGCGGATGAGGCTTGATCCGGACGTACCGGGTCTAGATGCTCAGCGCATCTCCGGGCGAATGACCTTGGTGCGCAGCACCGACTCGTTGAGTCGGAGCTGACGGTCCAGCTCGGCCACGGCCTCCGGCGTCGCCTGGAGGTCGACGACGGCGTAGATGCCCTCGGCCTTTTTGTTGATCTCGTACGCGAGGCGCCGGCGGCCCCACACGTCGGTCTTCTCCACCGAGCCACCCGCGGTCCGGATCACGTTCAGGTACGTGTCGAGCGACGGGGCGACGGTGCGCTCCTCGAGGCTGGGATCGAGGATCACCATGACTTCATAGTGACGCAAGACGTGCTCACCTCCTGTGGGCTAGGCGGCCACGGTCCTTCCGTGGCAGGAGGTCGTGCGTCGTGGCCCGCCCGGTGCCGGGGGAACCCGGCCGGACGCGGACAACCGCACCAGGATAGCCGGTCCGGACGATCATGCCCGAGCCGGTGGTTCGGAGGGTCCCGGAACGCGGCGGCAGGGGCCCACCCGCGGCGTCGTACGCCGGAGGATGGACCCCTGCCCACGGGGCCGCGGGGCGTCCCGTCCGCATTCCTTGGGTGGGACCTGGGGAGGAACGACCACACCGATGAGGTTGGATCGAGGACACCCCGCGGAGCTTTTATCGTGTTGTCACCTGGTCTGACCATACAGCGGCTCTCGTCACCGCTTGGGGCAAATGGAGGAATTGCTCCACCCGGGCCGTGCGTGCTGTGGACCACGTCGGGTCAAGCGTCGACCGTCGATCCCACCTCGGACAACGACCGCCGGACCGGGTGGTGACGCGTCCACCCGCGGAACCCGCGCGCGAGCGCACCCACGTCGTAGGCGCGACGTAGGCTGCCCTGCATGCGAATCGGAGCCCACGTCGATCCGACCGACCCGCTCGCCGAGGCGGCCGCCCGGGAGGCCGGTGCGGTGCAGTTCTTCCTCGCCGACCCGCAGGGCTGGAAGGCCCCGAAGCCGCGGGAGGACGCCGAGCGCCTGCGCGCCGCCGACGTCGACCTCTACGTGCACGCGCCGTACGTGATCAACGTGGCCACGCTCAACAACCGGATCCGCATCCCCAGCCGCAAGCTGCTCCTCGGCCACGCCACCGCCGCGGCGGCCGTCGGGGCCAAGGGCCTGATCGTGCACGGCGGTCACGTCAACGCCGGCGACGACCTGGCGGTCGGCTTCGACAACTGGCGCAAGACCTTCGCGTACGCGGCGGATTCCGGCGGCTTCCCGCTGCCGGTGCTGATCGAGAACACCGCCGGCGGTGACAACGCCTGCGCCCGACACCTGGACGCGCTGGCCCGGCTCTGGGACGCGCTCGGTGGCCACGAGGTCGGTTTCTGCCTGGACACCTGTCACGCCCACGCCGGCGGCGAGGAGCTGCTGGGCCTGGTCGACCGGGTCAAGGCGATCACCGGCCGGATCGACCTGATCCACGCGAACAACTCCAAGGGGGCCTTCAACTCGGGCCAGGACCGGCACGACAACCTCACCGGCGGCACGATCGACCCGGAGCTGCTGGTGGCGGTGATCCGGGCGGCCGGCGCCCCGGTGATCGTCGAGACCCCGGGCGGCGTCGAGGGCCAGGCGGCCGACATCGCGTTCCTGCGTGACCAACTCGGCGAGGCCGCATGACCACCGGACGGCCGGACGCGACGGCCGGCAGGGAGCGCCCCGGCACCGGCGAGGCGAAGACCGGCGAGAAGAGGGCCGCCACGGCCGCTGGTCACCCCGACACCGGCGCGACGGTCGGAGCCGGAAGCGGCGACGGCGCGCGGAACACCTCCACCGCCGTCACAGCCACGGCGGAGAACGGGCCTGCCACTGCCACGAAGGGCAACGGGCCCGCCACGGGCCCGGAGGCGGGCGGGGCCGACGCCGGGCCGGGCGATGCCGGCACGGCCGTCGACGCCGGCAGGAAGTCCGCCGGCGCCGACGAACGCGTCGAGGCGGCCCAGGAGGGGACCGGGAGCACGGGCCGCGCCGGAAGCGAGGACGGTGCCGGGAGTACGGGCCGAGCCCGGAGCAAGGACCGCGCCGGTAGGAAGCGCCGCGCCAGGGGCACGACCGGAACCGACGGGGGCAGCCCGGCCGGAGCGGCGACCGGCGAGAGCGGAACCGGCGATGCCGGCAAGGACGCGACCGGCGATGCCGGCAAGAGCGGAACCGACGGTACGGGTGACGAGCCCGAGGATCCCTGGTCCGCGTTCGGGCCGGCACCCGAGCCGGTGCTCGGCAGGGTCCGGCGGACGGTTCGCGCGGTGGGCCGGTTCCTGGTGCACGAGTGGACGCTCGCCGCCGTCGCCGCGCTGGCGGTGGCCGCGGCGATGACCTGGCCCACGCTGCGCTACCCGCGTTACACACTTCCGCAGGACTACTGGGACCCGAGCCTCCAGGCGTGGCAGATGGCCTGGTCGGGGCACATCCTGCGCACCGACCCGGCGATGTTGTGGCACGCCAACACGTTCTTTCCGGAAAACTGGAGCTTCGCCTTCTCCGACACCCTGCTCGGGTACGCCCCGGCCGGCCTGATCGGGGTCGGCCCGGAGCACGCCGTGCTGCGCTACAACATCATCTTCGTGCTGGCCCACGCGCTCGCCGCGTTCGGGGCGTACGCGCTGGCCCGACAGCTCGGCGCGGGCCGGATCGGTGGCGCGGTGGCCGGGGTGAGCTTCACGTACGCGCCGTGGCTGCTGGCCCAGGCGGGGCACCTGCACATCATCTCCAACGGCGGCATCCCGTTGGCGCTGGCCATGCTCGCCCGTGGTCACGGCTGGTCACTGCGGTACGGCTACCGGCCACGCCGGCGGCACGCGGGCTGGGCGCTCGCCGGCTGGCTGGTGGCCGCCTGGCAGCTCAGCCTCGGCTTCGGCATCGGGCTGCCGTTCGCCTACCTGCTGGCCGGCGTCGGGCTGGTCTCGGTGGTGCTGTGGTTCGTCCGGCGGCGCCGGGTGAAGCGTCCGTTCGGCTGGCGGCTGCTCCTGGCCGACCTGTTCGGCGGTCTCGTCTTCGCCGCAGTCGGTGGATTGCTGGCGATTCCGTTCTTCACGGTCGCCGAGCAGCACCCGAACGCGGCGCGCACGCTCGCCGAAATCGATCTCTACTCGCCGCCGGCCAGCGGGTTCTTCACCGCGCCGGCCGAGTCCCGGGTCTGGGGCGAGCTGCACGAGGGGGCCCGGGCCGTGCTGCCCTGGCATCCGGAGATGACGCTGCTGCCGGGCTTCGCGCTGTACGCGCTGGCGGCCGGCGGGTTGTTCTTCTCGGTCTGGCGGGTCCGCCACCGTCTGTTCCTGCTGGCCGGCGTGCTGGTGACGATGGCCCTGGCGATGGGCACCCGGTTCTTCGGCGGCCGGTTCACCTACGTGCCGCTCTTCGACTACCTGCCAGGCTGGAACGGGTTGCGCACACCGGGCCGGATGATGCTCTGGACCACACTGCTGCTCGGTCTGCTCGCGGCCGGCGCGCTCACCGCGTTCTGCATCCGGGTACGCGAACTCGCGGCCGAACGGGTTCCCCCGTGGCCCGGCCCGTGGCTGCGGCTGGCGACGCTGCTGCCGCTGGTGCTCGTGCTGGCGGAAGGGCTGAACGTCACTCCGCACCCGGTGGTACCGAGACAACCGGCGGTGATGCGCAGCGTCGACGGTCCGCTGCTGGTGCTGCCGAGCAGCCAGAACATGGATCAGCCGGTAATGCTCTGGTCGACCGACCGGTTCCAGCAGATGGTCAATGGCGGCAGTGGCTTCACCCCGCACTCCCAGGCCCAGATCCGCGAGGCCACCGTCGGCTTCCCCGACTACGCCAGCGTCGACTACCTGCGGCAGATCGGGGTCAGGAACGTGGTGGTGCTCCGGGACCGGCTTGGCGGCACCCCCTGGGAGGGGATGCTCGACCGGCCAGTCGACGGACTGGGCGTGTCCCGGGAGCAGGTCGGCGAGGCGGTCGTGTTCCGGCTGTGACGCCGGTCATCCCGCCGCCGCAACCGTCAAGCAGGCACGGGTTCGACCGGGCGCTCGACGGCGCGGGAGCGCCAGCGCTGATACCAGGGTGCGTCGGGCGCGCCGTCGAGCAGGCCGCCGTCGGGGTCGTCGTCGTAGGTCTGCCGCACCGCGTCCTGCTCCGGCCGCAGGATGTCCCGGATGACGAAGCCGCAGAGCACCGCCACGGTGATCAGGCGCAGGCTGGACGCCAGCACGAAGACGCCCTCGGGGAAGACCGGCCGGGAGGTGGCGGTGCCGAGCAGTTCGCCGTAGAAGGCGGCGAAGTAGCAGACCTCGGCGAACTGCCAGGCCAGGAACGCGCCCCAGCGGGGTCGGGCGAGCACCGCGAGCGGCAGCAGCCAGAGCACGAACTGCTGCGACCAGACCTTGCTGAAGATCAGGAAGGCGGCGACCACCAGGAAGGCGAGCTGGGCCAGCCGGGGGCGGCGCGGGGCGAGCAGCGCCAGCGCGGCCACGCCGAGGCAGGCCAACCCGAACAGCAGGTACGACACCCAGTTGAGGGTGGAGATGTTGGCGTTGAGCCACTCGAACGGCCCGAGTTCTCCAGGGGCGGAGGGGCTGATCCGGCCGTCCAGGTAACGGCCGATGTACCACAGCGTGCCCCAGTCGATGGGGCGGGTGGTGTTCAAGTCGAAGAACCGACCCCAGTTCTCCCGGTATGGAATCGCCACCGGCAGGTTGACCGCGACCAGCGTCACCAGCGCGGCCGCGGTGGTGACCAGCCCGGCCCGCAGCCGGCCGGCGCGCACCGTGAGGATGAGGATCGGGCCGAGCAGGAACAGCGGCCACATCTTCGCCGCGCCGCCGAGCCCGAGCAGCACGCCCGCCGACACGGCGGGCAGCAGTCCGCGTACGGTGTCCCGGGTACGCGACCAGGCCAGCAACCCGAACGCGGCCAGGCCGATGGCGAGCAGGTCCCAGTTGACCGTGGCGGTGAGCACCAGGGCCGGGGAGAGGGCGAACAGCGCCGCGTCCCAGGGCCGTCGCCGGCGCAGGTTGAGGATGACCGCGACGGTGGCGACGGCGAGCGCGCCGAGCACCAGCGCGTTGAGGTTGTAGAACCACTGACCCTGGTTGATGCCCGGGTTGTCCGTCCCGACGGCGTGCACCGGCAGGCCGAGCGCACCCATGAAGTAGCCGGTCAGCACCGGGTACTCCACCGGGTGGTCGGCGTAGGGCACCTTGCCCTCGTTGAGGCCCTCGGCGTAGTAGAGCGCCAGCACGTCGGTGTAGCACATCCGGGTGTACTGGACGTTGTTCTGCCAGGCGCCGTCCTGGCAGGGGGACTTCTGCACCCAGTGCAGGGCGAGCGTGAGGCAGACCAGGGCCAGCACGATCCGGGCGGCGGTCCAGAACCGGCCCTCGCGGCCGGTCGGCCGCTCCAGGGCGGCGGCGTGGTCGCCCAGCGGTCCACCGATCAGGCCGGACGTGCCCTGGACGAACCAGTCCGAGCGGGACGGGTGGTCCACCACCGGTCCGGGCTCCGGCGTGGCCCCGGAAGAGCCGGGCTCATCGATGCCTGCGGTCGACTGGGTGCTCATGGAGAGGCATCCTGCCGTACACCGGGCCCCGCCGTCCCGCCGCGCGNGGCCGGACCGCTCGGGTCCGGCCGCCGCCGTCAGGTCGTCCGCGTCAGTTGAACTGCCGCGTCGGTGGGGTGCTGGGGAGCAGGCCGCCACCCCGGCCACCGGGGCCTGGCGGGCCACCGCCCGGGTTGTTACCGCCGGGGTTACCGCCACCCGGGTTGTTGCCGCCCGGGTTGCCGGGGTTATTGCCGCCGGGGTTACCGCCGCCCGGATTGCCGTCGGGGCAGAACATGCCGAGCGGGTCGCAGCCGGGCCCACCCGGCTGGCCCGGCTCGGGCTTCGGTGCCGGCATCTCGCCGTTGCCTGCGTCGTCCTTGCCGACGTGCGCGGCCTCCGGGAAGTCCAGCTTATCCTTGCCCTTCAGCGCGTCGTTCATGAAGCGTTGGAAGATCGCACCGGGCATCTTGGAGCCGCTGATGCTCTCCCCGCCCTTGAACTTGATCGCCTTGCGGTCCTTGACGTTGCCGACCCAGACGGCGGTAGCGAGCTGCGGCGTGTAGCCGACCATCCAGGCGTCGCCGTTGTCGGTGCTGCCGTCGCCCAGTTCCCAGGTGCCGGTCTTCTCGGCGACCTTGCGGCCGTCGTCGAGTCGGCGGTTGATCTGGCCCGGGTACTGCTCCAACACGGAGCTGACGTCGGCGGCGATGTCCTTGTCGACCCGCCGCTGCGGCTTGAGCTTCTCGCCGCCCACCGTGTCCCACTTGCCGGTGTCCGGGTTCTGCTTCTCGACCTTGCGGATGAAGTGTGCCTTGTTGTAGACGCCCTGGTTGGCGAAGGTGGCGACGCCGTTGGCGTGGTCGAGCACCGTGATCGGGTACTGGCCGTAGCCCACCACGTTGAAGAACGGCTCGGGCGCGACCTCCTTGAAGTCCTTCACCTTGGTGAGGTCGTACGCCTGGGCCGGGTTGGTGTCGGTCCGCCACATGGTGGTGATGCCGGCCTGCTTGGCCATCTCGACCACCTTGTCCGGGCCGATCTGCTCGGTGATGTAGTAGAACGGCACGTTCAGCGACTTCAACGTCGACAGTTCGAGCGTGCAGGAGTCGCCACAGGAGACCTTGTCGGCGCCGGCGTTGCTGACCTTGAACTCCGTGCCCTTCGGCTTGAAGGCCGAGCCCTTCCACCGCGACTTGATCGAGATGCCGGCCTTGAGCGCCGCGGCGAGCGTGTAGATCTTGAAGGTCGACCCCGGCGAGTGGCCGCCGCTGACCACGCCGTTCTCGACGTTCTTGCCGGCGTAGTCGGTGCCGGTGCCGTTGTCGCCGCCGTAGTAGGCGAGCACCCGACCGGTTTCCGGGTCGACCGACACCACGGCGGCCATCAGGTTCTTCGGCTGCCCGGCGAGTTCGGAGCCCTTCTTGGCCCGCTGGGCCGCGTCGAGCGCCGCCTCCTGCATCTTCTTGTCGATCGTGGTGGTGATCTTGTAACCGCCGCGGCTGAGCGCCTTCGAGCAGAGCGGCTTCGCCTCGGTCGCCTCCGCCTCCTTGTCGGTGCAGAGGCCCATCTCGCGCAGTTCCTGCGAGACGTAGTTGACGACGTTGCCGTACGGGGTGTCGATGCCGAAGCTGCCGACGTTGTTCTTCGACGGCTTCGCGACGTTCTTCGGGTACTCGGTGGGATGCTGCGGCATGTTCGGCGCGTCGAGCCACTTCTCGGTGATCATGCCGTTGATGACGTAGTTCCACCGCTCCAACGCGGCCGTCGGGTTGATCGCCGGGTCGTAGCCCTGGTGGGTGGCGCTCGGCTCGGGCTGCTTGATCAGCGCCGCCAGCACCGCGGCCTCGGCCACGGTGAGCTTGTCCACGTTTTTCTTGAAGTACGTCTGCGCCGCCGACTGGATGCCGTACGCGCCGCGCCCGAAGTAGATCACGTTCAGGTAGTGCTGCATGATCACGCGCTTGTCGTACTTGTCGTTCAACTTGGAGGCGAGGACCGCCTCCTTCACCTTGCGGCCGTACGAGTCCTGGTTGAGGTTGTCGAACGCGTTCCGGGCGTACTGCTGGGTGATCGTCGACGCACCCTGCTTGTCGCCGCCGCTGAGGTTGTTCCACGCGGCCCGCGCGATGCCCTTGTAGTCCACGCCGGAGTGGCGGTAGAAGTTCCGGTCCTCCGCCGCCGCGACCGCGTGCTGGACCCACTCCGGGATCTGCTCGATGGTGACCAACTGCCGGTTCTGATCGCCGATCTTCGCGATCGGGTTCTTGCCGGTGCGGTCGTAGATGGTGGTCGACAGCGGCGGAATGGTGTCCTCCGGGAGCACCACCTTGGTGGAGTACCAGGTGAAGCTGACCACGCCGGCCCCGGCGAGCATGATGAACACGGCGAAGCCGGCGATCAGCACGTTGATCCGACGGCGCTTCTTCGCCCGGGCCGGGTCCTCACCGCGACCGCGCCGGCCGGGGCCGGTCGGGCCGCCGGGGCCGCCCGGTCCTCCCGGACCGCCGCCGCTCACTCCGGGCACGCCGGCCCGGGCCACTGCGGCGCGACCGCCGACCGACGCCGCGCCGACGCTCGCGCGCCCTGCGCCGCCG
>NZ_NAPR01000004.1:639424-651861 GCF_002140155.1 Micromonospora sp. NBS 11-29 | reverse complement strand
CCCGCCGCGCCCACCGAGGCCCGACCGGCGGGACCGCCGGCCGGGGAGACCGGAACGGACGCGCGTCCGGAACCCGCGCGCCCGGCGACACCGGGTGCCGGGGAGACGGGCACCGAGGCCCGCCCCGCGCCGGCGCGGCCCACCGAGGCCGAGCCCGAGGCACCGCGGGGCACCGGGGCGGCACCGCCGACGGAGGCCCGGCCGCCCGGGCCGCGCGGTGTGACCGAGGCACGCGCCGAGGCGGTGCCCTCCGGGGCGTCGGACCAACCGTTCCCGCGCGGGCTCCGCTCGGAGCCGGGGTCGCCGTTCGGGCCCGGGATCTGGGCCCGGCCACGCGAAGAACTGGAATCGCCGTAGTTCATTCCTCACACCCTGCCGGTCGCGGTGGGGCGCGAGGGCGCCGCCACCGGGTTGCCGTGAGTTGGAACACGAGACGCTACCCGCCGACCGTGCCGACGCGCGCCCGTACAATTCGACCTATTCGGACTAATCACGCTTGACGGCCGTCGCGCCTGCCGCCCGGATGACGGGCCGGCAGCGGTCGGAACAGCCGCGTTCACCGTTGCGCCTCTCGCCTTCGCCGAGGGGTGGAGCCGTCGGCCGCGGCCGACTCGGTCGCGTCCGCCTCGCCCGCGAGGCCGTCCCGTCCGAGCAGGAACTGCTCGACGAGATGGTTCCAGTCGCAGCCGGGGCAGACCTCCACCACGAACACCTGGAACTCACGCAGCGTCATGGCCAGGACGGGCAACTCGGCCCGGGTACGCGCCTGGCCGGCCGACTGCTTGAGTTCGTCGCCGTAAATGTAGTGGACGTGGATCAGGTTCTCGCTACGGCAGATCGGGCAGCGGTGGTCGGTCGGCTCACCGTGGAAGCGGGCGGCGTTCTTCAGGTACGGCGAGGCGTCACAGACGTCGTACGTGCCGATCCGCCCGGCGAGGAGTTCACGCAGCACCGCTCGCTTCTGGAGCGAGTAGTCGACGACCTGGCGCTGCGTACGCATGCGGCAAAGGGTACGCGCTCCGGCGAACCGAGGCGACCACGGTCACGATCAGTGATGGGCGCGTCGCGTAACCAGGGAATTGCCCTGCCCACCGGCGTCCGCTAACGTGCGATGTATCGGTCCGATACATCGCGGCGGTTAGCCTTCCGCGCGGGGGGAAAGAAGGGATGGCCCGTGCTCGAGCTCGCCATCCTGGGCCTCCTGCAGGAAGCTCCGATGCACGGCTACGAGCTGCGCAAGGAACTGACCGCCAAGCTCGGCGCCATCCGGGCGGCGATCAGCTACGGCTCGCTCTACCCGACCCTGCGACGGCTGCAGGCGGCGGGATGGATCACCGAAGCCGCCGAGACACCCGCGACCGCCGAGGAGGTTCCCGCGCTGACCAGCCGACGTGGTCGGGTGGTCTACACCATTACCGCGGAGGGCAAGGAACGCTTCGCCCAGCTCATAGCGCAGGCTGGACCCGAGACGTACGACGACACGGGCTTCGGCGTGCACTTCGCGTTCTTCGCCCGGACCGACCAGGCCACCCGACTCCGGATCCTGGAAGGTCGCCGTCGCAAGATCGAGGAGCGTCGCGAAGGTCTTCGTGACGTGCTCGGCCGGGCAGCCGAGCGCCTCGACGCGTACACCCTGGAACTGCAACGCCACGGGCTCGACGCCTGTGAGCGCGAGGTCCGCTGGCTGGAGGAGCTCATCGCCAACGAGCGCTCCGGCCGGGCCCCGACCGCCCCGAAACCCGGGACGACCGGCGGCCGAGGAGACAACGACAGCCCGCCCACGCCTGGAACGTCCAGGACAGAGCGGCCGTGATGAAGAAGAAGGAGGCAGACGCTATGGGCTCCGTCCGCGTCGCCATCGTCGGTGTGGGTAACTGCGCCTCGTCCCTCGTGCAGGGCGTGGAGTACTACCGGAACGCCGACCCGAACGACCGCGTCCCGGGTCTCATGCACGTCACCTTCGGCGACTACCACGTCTCGGACGTGAAGTTCGTCGCGGCGTTCGACGTGGACGCCAAGAAGGTGGGCATGGACCTCGCGGAGGCGATCGTCGCCAGCGAGAACAACACGATCAAGCTGTGCGACGTGCCGCCGACCGGCGTCACCGTGCAGCGCGGCCCGACCTTCGACGGTCTCGGCCAGTACTACCGCGAGATCATCGAGGAGTCGGACGCCGAGCCGGCCGACGTGGCGCAGGCGCTGCGCGACGCGCAGGTCGACGTGGTCGTCTCCTACCTGCCGGTGGGCTCCGAGCAGGCCGACAAGTTCTACGCCCAGGCCGCGATCGACGCCGGCTGCGCGTTCGTCAACGCCCTGCCGGTCTTCATCGCCTCCGACCCGGAGTGGGCGCAGAAGTTCACCGACGCCGGTCTGCCGATCGTGGGTGACGACATCAAGAGCCAGGTCGGCGCCACCATCGTGCACCGCGCGCTGGCGAAGCTGTTCGAGGACCGTGGGGTCGAGCTGCTGCGCACGTACCAGCTCAACTTCGGCGGCAACATGGACTTCATGAACATGCTGGAGCGCAACCGCCTGGTCTCCAAGAAGATCTCGAAGACCCAGTCGGTGACCTCCCAGATCCCGCACGAGATGAGCAAGAGCGACGTGCACATCGGCCCGTCCGACCACGTGCCGTGGCTGGACGACCGCAAGTGGGCCTACATCCGCCTGGAGGGCCGTTCCTTCGGTGACGCCCCGCTCAACGCGGAGCTGAAGCTCGAGGTGTGGGACTCGCCGAACTCGGCCGGTGTCATCATCGACGCCGTCCGGGCCGCGAAGATCGCGCTGGACCGCAAGATCGGCGGCCCGATCCTGAGCGCGTCGAGCTACTTCATGAAGTCCCCGCCGGAGCAGTACGCCGACCACGACGCGCACGCCGCCGTCGAGGCGTTCATCGCCGGCGAAATCGAGCGCTGACGCACCGACCACAGCAACACCAGAGGGCCGGGTCCAAACGGACCCGGCCCTCTCACGTCCCGCCCCACCGAACGCGTTGATCATGAAGTTGACGGCGATGTCGATCTCAGAAGCTGCCGCCAACCTCATGATCAACGCGGTTGGCGGGGCGTGCCTGGGGAGGGCGCGTCAGGACCAGGCTTGGCGCAGGGCTACGGCGGCCTCCAGCTCCAGGAGGGTCACCTTGCGGGGGAGTCCGCCGCCGAAACCGACCAGCTTGCCGCCCGCGCCGACGATCCGGTGGCAGGGCACGATCACCGGCACCGGGTTGCGGTTGCACGCCACCCCCACCGCCCGGGCCGCGCCTGGATCACCGAGCGCCTTCGCCACCGCGCCGTAGGTGGTTGTCTCCCCGTACGGGATGCGGGTCATCTCCCGCCAGACCGCGCGCTCGAAGTCCGACCCGCGTGGCGCCGACACCGGCACGCCGAACTCGGTCAACTCGCCGGCGAAGTAGGCCCGCAACTCCGCCACGGCCCGGCGGGCCAGGTCGTCGCCGGGCTCCTNCCGACGGAGAACTCGCCGATCGGGGAGTCGAGCACGGTCCAACGCATGCCGCCCATTGTCGCGTGACGGGCGAGGTTCCCCCAACCTCGCCAGCCGCAGCCGGGACCGATGGTCGGTCCCCGGGGGGGGTGACGATCGTGTCGCGCTGAGCGCACACTCAGCAAAAGCTGAACGGGCGCTGGACGCAGTGGATGTTGCGCCGGGCCGATACCGTGCAGGTCGTGGCCACGGGGACGCTCATCTTCCTGATCATCGGCGGGGCCGGGGTCGGCGTGCTGACCCTCGCTCTGCTCGGCTCCGGCGTGCTGCACATCGGCCATCCGGACGTCGACGGCCCGGTGTCGCTGGAGGCGGTCGCCGGGTTCACCGGGGCGTTCGGGTTCGGCGCCGCGATCGTCAACGAGATGCTCGGTGGACGTACCCCCGGAATGATCGCGGCGGCGGTGGCCGGCGGCGCGTTCGCCGCCGTGCCCACCGCGTGGCTGGCGGCCCGGCTGAGCCGCGCGGCCCGCAACATGCGCACCGACGCCACCCCCACCCGCGACCACCTGGCCGGTGCGATGGGCCTGGTGGTGACCCCGATCCCCAGCGGCGGTTACGGCGAGGTCCGGGTACGCCTGGCCGGCCAGCCGGTGAAGCTCAACGCCCGGGCCGACGGGCCGATCCCGATCGGCGCCCGGATCTTCGTGGTCGAAGCGCTCAGCGAGACCAGCGTGCACGTCGAGACCTACTGAATCCCTCAACAGACGGGAACCCCCATGCCCCTGCTCGTCGCCATCGGCGGCGCGGTCCTCCTCGCCGTCCTGCTCGTCTTCTTCGTGCTCTCCCGGATCAAGGTGGCCGGGCCGAACGAGGCGTTCATCGTCACCGGCCGCAAGGGCCGGACCACCCAGACCGCCGACGGCATCCGGTCCACCGACATGTCCGGGCAGAAGGTCGTGCTCGGCGCGTCGGTCTTCGTGCTGCCGGTGGTGCAGAAGCTCCAGTCGCTCGACCTGTCCAGCCGGCGCATCGACGTCGGCATCCGGGGCGCGGTGAGCAAGCAGGGCATCCGCGCCGACCTGCACGGCGTCGCGATCGTCAAGGTCGGTGGCACCGAGGACGCGATCCGGGCCGCCGCCCAGCGCTTCCTGCACCAGCAGGACGAGATCGACAACTTCACCCGGGAGGTGCTGGCCGGCGCGCTGCGCTCGATCGTCGGCCGGCTCACCGTCGAGGAGGTCATCCGGGACCGGGCCGCGTTCGCCAGCGCGGTCGCCGAGGAGGCCGAGCACTCGATGACCAACCAGGGTCTGGTGCTGGACACGTTCCAGCTCCAGGACATCCTGGCCGAGGGGTCGTACCTGGCCGACCTGGGCCGGCCGGAGGCCGCCCGGGTGCTCAAGGACGCGGCCATCGCCGAGGCCCGCGCCCGGCAGGCCGCCGAGCAGGAGCGGCTGCTCGCCGAGGAGGCGATCGCCGAGGCGAACCGGAACCTGTCGCTGAAGCAGGCCGCCATCCAGGCCGAGATCGACGCGGCGAAGGCGAAGTCGGCGGCGGCCGGTCCGCTCGCCCAGGCCGAACGGGACCAGGCGATCCTCTCCGAGCAGCAGAAGGTGGCCGAGCGCAACGCCGAGCTGAAGCAACGCCAGCTCGACACCGAGGTGCGCAAGCCGGCCGACGCGCAGCGGTACAAGGTGGAGCAGGAGGCCGAGGCGGCCCGCAACGCGGCGGTGCTGCGCGCCGACGCCGAGCGGCAGGCCACCATCGCCGCCGCCCAGGCCGTCGCCGAGCAGTCCCGCCTCACCGGTGAGGGTGAGCGGGCCCGCCGGGCCGCGCTGGCCGAGGCGAACGCGATCGAGGGCGCCAAGGAAGGTGAGGCGGAGCAGCGCCGGCGGACCGCGATCGCCGACGCGGTCGAGCGGGAGGGTCAGGCCGAGGCCGCGGCCATCCTGGCCCGGGGCCAGGCGGAGGCCGACGCGATGGCCCGCAAGGCCGAGGCGTTCGCCGCGTACGGCGAGGCGGCGGTGCTCGACCTGCTGGTCAAGGTCCTGCCCGAGGTGGTCGGCGCGGCGAGCGCCCCGATCGGCGCGATCGACAAGATGACCGTCATCTCCACCGACGGCGCCTCGTCGCTGACCAAGTCGGTGGCCGGCAACGTCGCCCAGGGCCTCCAGCTCGGCAGCGACCTGACCGGCATCGACCTGGCCGGGCTGCTCGCCCGGCTGGGCGGCGCGCACACCAACGGCAAGAGCACCGTGGACGGCAGCACCGTCGCCCCGTGACGTCACCCGCCCGCCGGTCCCCTCACAAGGGCCGGCGGGCGGTGGTACGGGTTCAGCCGACGATGCCCTCGCCGCGTGCCCAGCGCAGCAGCTCCGCCTCGGCCGCGTCGCGGTCCAGCGGGCCGCGTTCCAGCCGCAGTTCCTTGAGGTGCTGCCAGGCGCGGCCGACCACCGGCCCCGGCGGCACGCCGAGCAGCTCCATGATCGCGTTGCCGTCCAGGTCGGGACGGACCCGGGCCAGGTCCTCCTCGGCGGCGATCCGGGAGATCCGCTCCTCCAACGCGTCGTAGTCGGCCGCGAGCTGGGCCGCCTTGCGCCGGTTGCGGGTGGTGCAGTCGGAGCGGGTCAGCTTGTGCAGCCGGGACAGCAGGTCACCGGCGTCGGTGACGTACCGGCGCACCGCCGAGTCGGTCCACTCGCCCCGGCCGTACCCGTAGAAGCGCAGGTGCAGCCCGACCAGCTTGACCACCTGGGAGGTGACGTCCTTGGGGTAGCGCAGCGCCTTCATCCGGGCCTTGGTGAGCCGGGCGCCGACCACCTCGTGGTGGTGGAAGCTGACCCGGCCGTCCGGGCCGACCGCCTTGGTGCCCGGCTTGCCGACGTCGTGCATCAACGCGGCCATCCGCAGCACGAAGTCGCAGCCGCTCTCCTCCAGCGACATGGCGTTCTCGACCACGGTGAGGGTGTGCTCGTAGACGTCCTTGTGCTGGGCGTGCTCATCGATGGTGAGCTTCAGGCCGGTCAGCTCCGGCAGGAAGCGCTCGGCCAGGCCGGTGTCGACGAGCAGGCGCAGCCCGGTCACCGGGTCGGCACCGCAGAGCAGCTTGGTGAACTCGTCCCGGATCCGCTCCGCGGTGATCCGGTCCAGGTCGGCCGCCATCGCGGTCATGGCCGCGCGCACGTCGGGGTGGACGGCGAAGCGGAGCTGCGCGGCGAACCGGGCCGCGCGCAGCATCCGCAGCGGGTCGTCACGGAACGACTCCTGCGGCGTGCCGGGGGTACGCATGATCTTGGCGGCGAGGTCGACCAGACCGCCGTATGGGTCGGTGAACCGGTGGTCGGGAAGGCTCACCGCCATCGCGTTGACCGTGAAGTCNTCACCTGGTCGTAGACCTCCGCCCGGAAGGTGGTGATCTCCAGGTTGAGGCCGTCGCGCTGGCAGGCGATGGTGCCGAACTCGCGCCCGGTCTCCCAGATCGACTCGGCCCAGCCCCGGATGATCTTCACGGTCTGGTCCGGATGGGCGTCGGTGCAGAAGTCGAGGTCGTTGCCGAGCCGACCGAGCAGCGCGTCCCGGACCGACCCGCCCACCAGGTGCAGTTCATGTCCGGCTCGGGCGAAGCGCCGCCCCAGTTCGTCGGCGACCGGGGAGACACGGAGCAGCTCGGCGACGGCGTTGTGCTGCGCGGCGGTCAGCTCACGGCGATCGGCGGCGGAGGCGGAGGCTTCGGACATGGGAGCGCCAGCCTATCGGGCCGGGGGTGGATCGGCTGCGCCGGGCGCGGGTAACGGCCCGAGGTTGACTAAGGTTCCGGTTGTGCAGGGCCGGCCGGGCCCGGTTCCGACGGACCCCTTGGAGGCTGGGAGATGAGCGGCGGCGGGCTGTACCGCAGCGCGAACGCGCACGGCGGCGGCCTGCCGCCGGACGACGGCGCGACCTTCATCTCGGCGGAGCCGCTGAACCAGCCGGGCGTCGAGGCGGTCGCGCCGCCGCAGGAGGTGGTCGCCGAGACCAGCGCCGCGGCGAACAGCGCGGTGATGGCCGTCGGCAGCCTGGTCAGCCGGGGTACGGGCTTCATCCGCAACCTGATGGTCGGCGCCGCGCTCGGCAACGCGGTGGGCGACGTCTTCACCACGGCGCAGTTCCTGCCGAACCAGGTGTACGAGTTCCTGCTGGGTGGCGTGCTCACCAGTGTGCTGATCCCGGTGCTGGTCCGGCGGCGCAAGAGCGACCCGGACCGGGGCGAGGCGTACTCCCAGCGGCTGCTCACGCTGGCCGTGCTGGCGCTGGCCGTGGTGGCGCTGCTCGTCATGGCCGGCGCCTCGGCGTTGACGGCTGTCTACGCCAGCGGCAAGGACGACGCGTACCAGGGTCTGGTCACCAACCTGTCGTACCTGATGCTGCCGATGCTGTTCTTCACCGGGCTGAGCGCGCTGATCGCCGCGGTGCTGAACACCCGGGGGCACTTCGCCGCCCCGATGTGGGCGCCGATCCTGAACAACCTGGTCGTGATCAGCGCCTTCGGCCTGTACATCCTGATCTACGGGGCGAAGGCGATCGAGCCGCGGGAGATGGGTGGCGGCCAGATCCTGCTGGTCGGTGGCGGCGCCCTGCTCGGCGTCGCGGTCCANTCGACTTCCGCGCGCTCGGCCTGCGCGAGCTGGCCCGGCTCGGCGGCTGGATGTTCTGCTACGTCGGGGTCAACCAGCTCGGCCTCTTCGTGGTGGTCAACCTGCTCACCCGCGCCGCCGGGGGCGACAACGCCGGCCTGCTGATCTACAACAACGTCTTCCTGCTGCTGATGATGGCGCACGGCATCATCGCGGTGTCGATCATCACCGCGCTGATGCCCCGGATGAGCGCGGCCGCCGCCGAGAACCGGTTCGCCGACGTCACCGCCGACCTGTCCCGGGGCACCCGGATGGTCACCGCGGTGCTCGCCCCGATCGCGGTCTGCTACGCCGTGCTGGCCGGCCCGATCTCCGTCGTGGTGTTCCGCTACGGCGCCTTCACCGGCGACAACGCGGTGGCCACCTCGACGGTGCTGCTGGTCGCGGCGGTCGGGTTGGTGCCGTTCGCGATCAGCCAGCTCTTCACGTTCGCCTTCTACGCGCTGCCGGACACCCGTACCCCGGCTCTGATCAACATTCCGGTGGTGGCGCTGCGCGTGCTGCTCCAGGTGGGTCTCTTCCTGATCTTCTCGGACACCTTCGCGGCGGCTGGGATGATGCTCGGCAACGCCGTCTCGTTCCTCGCTGCGGCGGTCGTCTCGGCGATGCTGCTCCGACCCCGGGTGGGCCGGATCGGGCTCGGCGGGATCATGCGGACCCTCGGCCGGGTCGTCGTGGCCGCCTTGGGCGCCGCGCTGGTCGGCCTGCTCGTGGTCGCGGTGCTCCCCGGCGATCCGGCGAACCTGAGCTGGTCCGCCGCCGCCGTGCAACTGGTGGTCGGGGGCGCGGTGATCGGCGGGACGTACCTCGGGCTGGCCCTGCTGCTGCGGATCGGTGAGATCACCGAGGTGGTCGGGACGGTGCGGCGGCGGCTCGGGCGCTGAGTCGGAGCCACGGTGACCGACGGTGAACGAGGATCACCAGGCTGGGGATACGGCTGTGGATAACTTGGAATTCCGCCGTTGAGTGGGCCTCTCGGCCTGTGGACAACCAACCGTACGGATGAGGGTGCCCAGGCCGGGGCGGGGAACACACCGGGACGCCCCTGCGCCCGACCGCTTGCCGTCAACCTCTAGATTTGTCGGTGCGTGTCCGGGTGGGCCGCCCGTCGTGGGCGGCGCGACCCGGGCCGGCCCCGCGTCGACTGGCTTCCCACCGGCGACAGCGGGAAGATGACATGTCGGAGAACCGGGCATCCCGGGTAAGGTCGCACTCGACGGGTGCGGGCGGTGCCGACGTGGGCGTCGACGCCGGCTGCGCCGGTTCCACCGACGCCAGAGCGGGAAGCCACATGCCCAGCAGCACGGGTCCATCGATCGACACGATCACCGAGGGAGGACGGGTGACCCAGGTCGGCGAGGGTCAGGAAGCGGAGGAGAGTTCCCCTGCGGTCGTGACCTTCGGTGCTCCCACGGTCGGTGAGCTCCTCGCCGAACGCTACGAGCTGGTCGAGCACATCAACAACGACAGCGCGGGCCGGCTGGTCTGGCGCGGAGTCGACGTGGTGCTGCGCCGCCCCGTCGCAGTGGTCCTCCGCTACCCGGGTGGCGACTCCGCCACCGAGATGCTCCAGGCGGCGGTCGCGGCGAGCCGGGTCATCCACCCCAACCTGGTCGGCGTCTACGACGCGATCGACGAGGACGCCCGGGCCTACGTGGTCCGTGAGTGGGTGGACGGGCACTCGCTGCGCGAGATGGTCGCCGACGGTCCGCTGGACCCGGCGCGCGCCACCGCGATCGGCAACGCCGTCGCCAGCGCGCTCGCCGCGGTGCACGCCACCGGCATGGTGCACGGCAACCTCCACCCCGGCACCGTGATGATCAGCGACGACGGTCGGGTGGTGCTGGCCGACGCACGCACCGACGGGGCCGACAGCCAGGAGAGCGACCTGCGGGCCGTCGGCGGGGTGCTCTACTACGCCCTGACCGGGCACTGGCCGCACGGTGAGGCGCCGTTGCGCGGCGCCACCGCCGGGCACGGCCGGGCGGCCCTCCCGGACGCCGTCCGGGACGCCAGCGGCGCCATCGCCGCGCCCCGGCAGGTACGCGCGGGCGTGCCGGCGTACCTCGACGACCTCACCATGGACCTGCTCGACCCGGAGATCGCGCCGCCCTCGTCGGACGTGTTGTCCGCCGAGCTGAGCCGGCTGGACATCCCGGCCGACGAGCAGTTCCTGGAGCAGGCCGGGCCGCTGCGCTTCACCGCCGACCCGGGCGAGGAGCCGTCGCCGCTCGCCGCGGCCGGCGGTCGCCGGGTCGCCCTGGGCATCGCCGGTCTGCTGGCGGTGGCCCTGGTGGGCCTGCTCGTCGGGATCAGCGTGCTCGGCGGCGGCGACGGCGACAAGGAGCCGGTCTCCCAGCCGACCAGCAGCCCGCCCGCCACGGGCGGCAACAGCGAGGTCGTCGCGCCGGCCCGCAAGCTCACCATCCAGGACGTCCGGGTCATCGACCCGGACAGCAGCAAGCGCGACGAACTGGAGGACGCCGAGAAGGTGATCGACGGTGATCCCGACAAGGGTTGGGAGACCGACACCTACACCTCGGCCAACTTCGGCAACTTCAAGAAGGGCATGGGCATCTGGGTCGACCTGGGCGCCCCGCACACGGTGAAGTCGTTGCA
The DNA here is from genome assembly GCF_002140155.1 of Micromonospora sp. NBS 11-29. Classification (GTDB taxonomy): domain Bacteria; phylum Actinomycetota; class Actinomycetes; order Mycobacteriales; family Micromonosporaceae; genus Micromonospora. The sequence continues at coordinate 641,125 of NZ_NAPR01000004.1, read as the reverse complement.
GGCCACCCTCTCCTCCACCGGCGCCTCGGCCGAGCTGCGNCCTACTCCATCGTCGGGCAGCCGTTCGAGGACCACGACGGCACCACCATGACCTTCAACGGCTTCGAGCCCGGCCAGAAATACCAGTACCTCCTCTTCTGGGTCACCGAGCTGCCGAGGAAGGACGACGGCAGCGGCTGGAAGATCGGGGTCCAGGAGATCACGGTCCAGGGCTCGTGAGCCGTCCGCCGTACCCTCCGCACCACCTCCCCCGGGCGTGGTGATGGCGGGTCCCGGCGGACCGGCGGCCGGCACCGACCTGGAGCTGCTCCGGGCCCACGTCGCGGGCGACCGGGACGCCTTCGCGGAGCTGTTCCACCGGCATCGCGACCGGCTCTGGGCGGTGGCCCTGCGGACGATCGGTGACCGTGAGGAGGCGGCCGACGCGCTCCAGGACGCGATGCTGTCGGCGCACCGCGCCGCGGCCCGGTTCCGGGGCGACTCGGCGGTCACCACCTGGCTGCACCGGATCGTGGTGAACGCGTGCCTGGACCGGATCCGTCGGCGACAGACCCACGCCACCGTCCCGCTGCCGGACGGGGTGCACACCGACGGGGAGCCCGGGCGGCACACCGGCGGGGCGGAACCGGCCGCACCGGCCCGGGACCACGAGACCGCGCTGGTGATCCGGCAGGCGCTCGCGGCCCTGCCGGTGGAGCAGCGGGCCGCGCTGGTCCTGGTGGACGTGCAGGGCTACCCGGTGGCCGAGGTGGCGGCGATGCTCGGCGTCGCCGAGGGGACGGTGAAGAGCCGGTGCGCCCGAGGGCGGGCCCGGCTCGCCGTGCTCCTCGGGCACCTGCGCACCGGCTCGGACGAACCCGTGGACGTGCCCCCGGTCACCGCAGGGAACCGTCGGTCGCCGCAGGGCGTCGGATCCTCGTCGGGACGCGCCCGGCCGGACGTCAGCCAGGAGGAGCCGTGAGTTCCCGGGAGTTCAGCGAGGTCGACCACGACCTGCTCGCCGACTACCTCGGCGGAGCGCTGGACGGCACGCCCGAGCACGCCACCGTTGCCGGACTGGTCGAGCAGGACCCGACCTGGGGCGAGGCGTACGACGCCCTGGTCCGCGCGACGGACCTGGTCCACACCGATCTGGCCGCCTGGGCGGCGGAGCCCGCNGCCGGAGATGCCGGCGACGGTGGCCGACCGGATCACCGCCGCGCTCGCCGGCGCCGGCCCCGCCCCGGCCGCCGATCACCTGCCCGGCCGGACGGGTCGCGGCGTGACGACGGCGGGCGTACCAGCCCAGCCCACCCGGTCGAACCGCCCGCCCGGCACCGCCACCCGCCCCGAACGACACACCAGGCCGGGACGGCGGTGGCGCTGGGCCCGGGTCGCCGGGCCGGTGGCGCTGGCCGCGGCCTCGGTCGCCGCGGCGGGTCTCGGCGTCGGCTGGCTGACGGACGCGGGCGGCTACCGCAGCACCACGGCCGACCAGGCGGCGGGCGGGGCCGCGCCGGCNCGCCGGCGCCCCGTACCGGACCACCCGACCTGCCGTGCGCAGCGGCACGGACTGGACCCCTGAGCGCTTCACCCCCGGCGTGGGCGGCGTCACGGCGGAGTCGGACCGGCCGGACATGGCCGGGCCGTCCGGTGCGGCCAAGGGCGGCCGGGAAACCCCCCTCGCCGCCCCCGGGGGGGATCGGGTGGCAGCCGTCGGTG
>NZ_NAPR01000004.1:616459-639369 GCF_002140155.1 Micromonospora sp. NBS 11-29 | reverse complement strand
ACCGAGCACGGCGGTGCGCCCCTCACCGTCGACCTGGTCGACTACGCCCGGTTCCAGGGCAGCCCGGCGCTGGTGGTCACGTTCGCGGACGCCGCCGGCAGCCGGTGGGGCTGGGTGAGCGGGCCGGAATGNGCGGTCATCGGGCCTGTCCCGCCGCGTGACGTGACCCACCGGACGACCGGTTCGGGAATCCCCGCTTCGTACGATGACGTTCTGCAAGTCAGGCGCCGGCGCGGCTGTGCCGTCGGCACTCGGATCGACATCGGTGCGCGCCGGTGACGAACACACACATCGGGAGACGGCAGTGGACGAGGTCCGCAACCTGATCATCATCGGCTCCGGTCCGGCCGGGTACACCGCAGCGGTCTATGCCGCGCGTGCCAACCTCAAGCCGCTGGTGATCGAGGGCGTGCAGTCCGGTGGCGCGCTGATGACCACCACCGAGGTGGAGAACTTCCCCGGCTTCGCGGACGGCATCCTCGGCCCCGAGCTGATGGACAACATGCGCAAGCAGGCCGAGCGGTTCGGCGCGGAGTTCCTCACCGACGACGTGACCCGGGTCGAGCTGAAGGACACCGGCGGGATCGGTTCGGACGCGGTGAGCACCGTCTGGGTGGGCGAGACCGCCTACCGGGCCCGCGCCGTCATCCTCTCCACCGGCTCGGCCTGGCGGCCGCTCGGCGTGCCGGGCGAGCAGGAATACCTGGGCCACGGCGTGTCGTCCTGTGCCACCTGTGACGGTTTCTTCTTCCGTAACCAGCACATCGTGGTGGTCGGCGGCGGCGACTCGGCGATGGAGGAGGCGAGCTTCCTCACTCGGTTCGCCGATTCGGTGACGATCATCCACCGCCGTGACTCGTTCCGGGCCAGCAAGATCATGGCGGACCGGGCGCTGGGCAACGAGAAGATCAAGGTCGAGTGGAACACCACCGTCGAGGAGATCCTCGGCGACGACGGCAAGGTCAGCGGCGTACGCGTGCGCAACGTCCACACCGGCGAGAGCAAGGTGCTCGACGTCACCGGCGTCTTCGTGGCGATCGGCCACGACCCGCGCAGCGAGCTGTTCCGCGGCCAGGTGGAGCTGGACGACGAGGGTTACGTGAAGGTGCAGGCGCCGAGCACCCGCACCAGCGTGCCGGGCGTGTTCGCGGCCGGTGACGTGGTCGACCACACCTACCGGCAGGCCATCACCGCGGCCGGCACCGGTTGCGCCGCCGCGCTGGACGCCGAGCGCTTCATCGCCACGGTGCAGGGCTGAGAATTTTCACCAGGAGGAGGGGTTCATAGTGGGAGCAACCAAGGCGGTCACGGACGCGAGCTTCGCGAGCGACGTGCTGAAGTCCGACAAGCCGGTTCTGGTCGACTTCTGGGCGGAGTGGTGCGGTCCGTGCCGCAAGGTGTCGCCGCTGCTGGAGGAGATCGCGGGCGAGATGGGTGACCAGGTCACCATCGTCAAGCTCAACATCGACGAGAACCCGGAGACGGCACGCGCCTACCGGGTGATGTCCGTGCCGACGCTGACCGTCTTCAAGGACGGCGAGCCGGTGCAGTCGATCGCCGGCGCCAAGCCCAAGGGTGAACTGGTCCGGCTCATCGAGTCCGCGCTCTGATCACCTCGCACCGTCGGAACCCCCGTCCGGGTGGCGGGGGTTCCGCCGTTCCTGACCTGTGCAAACCCGATCCTGACGGGTAACCGGCCACGGTACGCTCCGTAAACGCCCGTCGGAGTTCCGGTCCGCCGGCGTCCGTGCAGAGGGGGTCGTCGTGCGTCCGATCCGACCCGGTGACCGGGGCCCCGCGGTGGCCGAGATCCGCACCGTCCTCTCCGGGCTGGACCTGCTCACCTCCGACGGCCAGGGTGACTCCTACGACGCCGCGACCGAACGCGCGGTCCGCGCCTTCCAGCAGTCCCGTGGCCTCAGCGTGGACGGGCGGGTGGGCGCGGAAACCTGGCGGGCGCTCGACGCGGCCCGCTGGCGGTTCGGCGCCCGCGCCCTCTACCACGCCGTCAGCGAGCCGCTGACCGGCGAGGACGTCCGTTCGCTCCAGGAACGCCTGCTGGAGATGGGGTACGACGTGGGCCGCGCCGACGCCATCTACGGCATCCGCACCTCCCGCGCGGTCGCCCAGTTCCAGCGCGAGACGGGGCTCGACCCGGACGGCGCCTGCGGCCCGCACACCGTCGACGCGCTGCGCCGCCTCGGCCGCAAGGTGGTCGGCGGGCGCCCGCAGTGGCTACGCGAGTCCGACGCCATCCGCCAGGCCGGCCCGACGCTCGTCGGCCGGACCGTGGTGATCGACCCGGGGCACGGCGGCACCGATCCGGGCGTGGTGGTGCCCGACGGTCCGCTGCGCTGGAACGAGGCGGACCTCGTGCACGACCTGGCCAGCCGGTTGGAGGGGCGGCTCGCCGCGGCCGGCGTACGGGTGCAGCTGACCCGGGGGCCGTCGCCCCGTACCTGCCTGCCGGACGCGGACCGGGCTGAACTCGCCAACTCGCTCGGCGCCGACGTGTTCATCTCGCTGCACACCGACGGGCACGTCAACCCGGAGGCCGGCGGGGTGGCGACCTACCACTACGGCACCGACAACGGCGTCACCTCGGCCACCGGGGAGCGCCTGGCCGGATTGGTGCAGCGGGAGATCGTGGCCCGGACCGGGCTGCGCGACTGCCGTACCCACGCCAAGGCGTGGGAGTTGCTCCGGCTCACCCGGATGCCGGCGGTCCGCGTCGAGGTGGGTTACCTGACCTCGCCGGAGGACCGCGGCCGGCTGATCGACCCGAGGTTCCGGGACCGGGTCGTCGAGGCGATCGTGGCCGGCGTGCAACGCATGTACCTGCCGATCGAACGGGACGTGCCGACCGGCTCGATCGACGTCAGCGAGCTGCGCGCGGCCGTGGCCGCCGGCACCGTGGTCGACTGACCGGGGTCAGCTCGTCGAGCGGGTGGCGGGCGCCGGGCGGACCGGCCGCAGCAGCGTCTCCGGGCTCATCGAGCCGAGCAGCTTCTCCAGCGCGTACTCGACGTCGGACTTCCAGCTCAACGCGGTGCGCAACTCCAGCCGCAGGCGCGGGTAGCGCGGGTGCGGGCGGACCGTCTTGAAGCCCACCGACAGGAAGAAGTCGGCCGGGGCGAGACAGGCCCGGGTCGGCGCGTCCGCGTCGTCACCGAACTTCGCGTCGCCGAACGCCTCGATCGCCTTGATGCCGCGCTTGGTCAGGTCGCGGGCGACGCCTTGCACCAGCATCCGCCCCAGGCCGCCGTCGGCGAAGGCGGGCACCACGTGCGCCGTGGTCAACAGCGCCGCGTCCGCCGAGACCGGCGAGGTGGGAAACGCCATCGAGCGCGGAACGTACGCCGGCGGGGCAAACATGACGAACCCGGCGGGCATGCCGTCGACGTAGACCAACTTGCCGCAGGAACCCCACTCCAGCAGGGTCTGGGAGACCCAGGCCTCCTTCTCCAGGGCGGTGTCGCCGGCCACGCAGGCCCGCTCGGCGGAGACCGGATCAAGCTCCCAGTAGACGCACCGCCGGCAGGATCGGGGTAGGTCCTCCAGGGTGTCCAGGGTCAGGCTGACCAGACGACGCGACATGAGCGCACACCCCACCACTAGGCTTCCGGCTCCCGACGAGCGATCGTACGCTCCCGCTCGCCGTCGCGGGAGAGGACGCGCGAACGCCCACCCGGGCGGTGGACGGGCGGTCCGGGATGTGGACGTGTCCACTTGGCGGGTTCCGCACCGCTCACCAGGGACTACCATCGACCAATCGGCCGCGCGCCGCCAATGGATGCCGGCATCGCGGGTACCACACCGGGCGGCAGCCCCGCCGACCACCCGATCGAGGTGATGTCATGACCGGCACGACGCTCGACGACTACACCGACCGGTACGCCCGGCGTGTCCGGGGGATGACGGCCTCCGAGATCCGCGCGCTCTTCGCGGTCGCCAGCCGGCCGGAGGTCGTCTCGCTCGCCGGTGGGGCCCCCTACATCGCCGCGCTGCCGCTCGACGCGGTCGGCGAGATGCTCGGCCGGCTCGGCGCCGAGCACGGCACCACCACCCTCCAGTACGGCATCGGCCAGGGCACCCTGGAGCTGCGTGAGCGGATCTGCGAGGTGATGTCCCTCTCCGGCATCGACGCGTCCTGCGGCGCCTCCCCGGAGGACGTGGTGGTGACCGTCGGCGGTCAGCAGGCGCTCGACCTGGTGGCCCGCCTCTTCCTCGACCCGGGCGACGTGGTGCTCGCCGAGGGCCCGACGTACGTCGGCGCGCTCGGGGTGTTCCAGGCCGCCCAGGCCCAGGTGGCCCACGTCCCGATGGACGACCAGGGCCTCATCCCGGAGGCGCTGGAGGTGGCGATCGCCGACCTGGCCCGGGCCGGCCGGCGGGTGAAGTTCCTCTACACCATCCCGACCTACCAGAACCCGGCCGGCGTGACGTTGAGCGAGGAACGCCGGGAACGGGTGCTCGACATCTGCGAGCGCGCCGGGCTGCTCGTGGTGGAGGACGACCCGTACGGTCAGCTCGGTTTCTCCGGTGAGGCGCCCGCGCCGCTGCGGGCCCGGCGGCGCGACGGGGTCTTCTACCTGAGCACGTTCTCCAAGACCTTCGCCCCCGGTCTGCGGGTGGGCTGGATCCTCGCCCCGCACGCGGTGCGCGACAAGCTGGTCATCGCCAGCGAGGCGCAGATCCTCTGCCCGAGCGGCTTCGCGCAGGCGGCCGTCTCGACGTACCTCGGCACCATGCCCTGGCGGGAGCAGCTCAAGATCTACCGGGAGGTCTACCGCGAGCGGCGGGACGCGCTGCTCGACGCGATGGCCGACCTGATGCCGGCGGGCACCACCTGGACCACGCCCACCGGCGGCCTCTTCGTCTGGGCGACCCTGCCCGACGGCCTGGACGCCAAGGCGATGATGCCGCGGGCCGTCGCCGCCCGGGTCGCGTACGTGCCGGGCACCGGCTTCTACGCCGACGGCACCGGCACCGGCAACATGCGGCTCAACTTCTCCTTCCCGCCGCCCGAGCGGATCCGGGAGGGCGTACGCCGACTGGCCGGCGTGATGGAGCAGGAGATCGCCATGCGGAAGGTCTTCGGGGCGGTCGGCGGCGCGGGACCACGTCGCCGCCAGGGCGGCTCGGACGCGCCCGGCCCCGACTTGGCATGATGCCCGCATGGCCGTCAGCCCTGCCGCACAGACTTCCGTGACCGGACCCACCGCCACCGACCTGCATGTGCTGGTGCTCGCCGGTGGTCTCTCCTACGAGCGGGACGTGTCGCTCCGGTCCGGCCGTCGCGTGCTCGNCTGCCCGCCCTGACCGCCGACCCGCCCGACGCGGTGGTGATCGCGCTGCACGGGGCCACCGGCGAGGACGGCTCGCTGCGCGGCGTGCTCGACCTCTGCGACGTGCCCTACGTCGGGTGCGACGCGCGTTCCTCCCGGCTCGCCTGGGACAAGCCGTCGGCCAAGGCCGTGCTGCGTGAGGCCGGGATTCCCACGCCCGACTGGGTGGCCCTGCCACACGACCGTTTCTCCGAGCTGGGTGCGGTTGCCGTCCTGGACCGCATCGTCGACCGTCTCGGGCTGCCGCTGATGGTGAAGCCGGCGCAGGGCGGGTCCGGGCTGGGCGCCGCCGTGGTCCGGGATGCGGCGTCGCTGCCGGCTGCGATGGTCGGTTGTTTCGCGTACGACCAGACGGCGCTGGTGGAGCGCTACGTGCCCGGGATGGACGTGGCGGTTTCCGTGCTCGACCTGGGCGAGGGCCCGCAGGCCCTGCCCCCGGTCGAGATCGTGCCCCGTAACGGGGTCTACGACTACGCGGCCCGCTACACCGCCGGACGCACCACCTGGCACGCGCCGGCCCGGCTGGATTCCGCGACGACCGCGCAGGTGACGGAGGTGGCGCTCGCCGCGCACACCGCGCTCGGCCTGCGGGACATGTCCCGGGTCGACCTGATCGTCGACGCGGAGGGCCGACCGCATGTGCTGGAGGTCAACGTCTCCCCCGGGATGACGGAGACCTCGTTGCTGCCGCTGGCCATCCAGGCCGCCGGGCTCGACTTCGGCCAGGTCCTCGGCACGCTGGTGTCCCGGGCCGCCGCCCGCCGTCGCTGAGCTGACTCAGCCGGCGGTTCCCGGCCTCGTACGGTCGTCGCCGTCCGGGGCCGTTGCGTCGTCCGCGTCGCCCCGGCCGGCGCTCCCGGCGGCGGGCTGGTCGTCCTCCATGTGCCCGTCCCCGTCGCCGGCATGGCTGTCGTCGTCGGAGGGGTGCTCGTCGTCGTCCACGGTGCTCCGGGGGGCCGCTCCGTCGAGGTACGACGGCGCCGGAGCCTCCTCGTCGTCCCCGGCCGCCTCGGACTCCGGAATCTCCTCCGCCGCCTCGATGACGGACGTGGTCTCCTCCTCGGGCTGCTCCACCTCCTCCGGGGCGGCCGNGGCGCCTGCCAGTGGATGCGGGGCGGCTCGGCGAGCGGCCGGCCGCCGAACTCGGCGAGCCACGCGGCCACCATGGCCAGGTTCTCCCGCCACTGCTCCTCGGAGATCGGCGGCAGGATCGAGTCCCACAGGGACAGGAACGTGCCCCGCAGTTGCAGTCGCCCGTACGGCCGCGCCAGGAACCACATGTGCAGGTGCGCAGAGCCGTCACCCCAGCGGTTCACATGGACCCGCGCCACGCCGTCCAGCGAGCGGATGGCGCGCTCCAGGCGGACGGTCATCACGCCCAGCTCGGCGGCGAGGAGGTTCGGCAGGTCACCGAGGTCGAGGTGGGAGCGGGACTCCAGGATCAGGACCATCGGCAGCCCGGTCGGCCGGTCCATGGCGCGCACCCGCCACCGCTCACCGACCCAGATGTACGCCTCGTCGGGCGCGTTGCACGCGGTGCACTCCCGGTCGGCCTCACCCCGGCGGGGAGGCTCGAACGGTACGGGATCGTCAAGCTGCTTGACGCGGAGTTCGCCCTCGAAGGGGAAGGAAGGCCACTGGGTGAAGTCCGGGACTGAGGGAGGGGTGTCCTGCACGACGCTGACCCTAACCGAGTTGGCGGCGGCTGTCCCTACCTGTTCCGGAGCCTGTCCTGCCCGTTCGGCCCGGCCCGCTGTCCCACCCGGGCACCCACTCTCCTACCCGGCCCGGTCGACCTCCTACCGGCTCTGGTCGGCGCCGCCCGGCGGTCCGCGCCTTCCCTCTGCGCGCCGCACGCTCATCCACAGCGTTATCCACAGCGGTTGTCCACAGGCTGCGGACGTCATCAGTACAGTGCGTCATCCACAGCTCAGTAAGGGTTTCGGTGCTCCGTTTCACGTGAAACGGCGCCGCCCTGTGGATAACGGCTGTGGATAACCGGCGGGTGTAAGCGAGGTCTGCCGGGTGCCCTCCCTTCCCAACGATCGAGGCTCGACTTCGCATCGGGAAGGACGGCTCAGGACTGAGAATCTTTTCTTCCGGGTGTCGGTGCCCAGCCGCTCGCTCCTTCCGGTGCGCTGTGATCACAGCCGCAGCCGATGGTCGGTTCGGCACATCCGGGTTCCAGAAAACAGGGCCGGCCACGAATCGCGGAGCTGCAGTGTTGTGGTGCTTGACTGCTCTCGTCCGGCGGATCTTGCCGAGTTCTACCGGGCACTCCTCAGGGGTGCCGTCATACCAGCGCGATCAGCGATGGGCGCGCAGCGATGACTGGGCGACGCTGCACACGCCCCTGGTCTCGTCCTGGTGTTCGGGTGGCGAGATTAGGGCCACCATGCTGACCCGGTCCAGCCCGGCCCCAGCAGTTTCGTCTGGGCCTCGGGGTGGCAGACCTCGACCACGCTCAAGAGCAGGTGCTGACCATAGGCGCAGCGGTGCTGGACGATGGAGTAGATGAGCGCGGATGGCGAAGCTGCGGGACACCCGTTCTTTCTGGTCCGCCACGTACAGGACGGGGTCTAGGCGTTCTCTTCGGTCAGGACCGAGCCGACGCGGAGTCCGCGCGGTGACGTGGCAGGACGCGGGTTCTTCCCGGATACGGCGTCGTGTCCGGGACGACCCGCAACGCCGCCGATCCGTCGTCCGGGCCGGCCGGCGGGCGGCCCTGCGAAACAGGCCGAGGCGCACGGTTGCCGTTTCACGTGAAACGGCAACCGTGCGGGGGGGTTGACGGGTGTCGCCGCCTGGAACGGTCTCCGTGGATCGCGGCGGCCAACCACATCCCCGAACTGGTGCCATCCCGCAGGTTTGATACCGCCTCTTCGCCGTACTGGCCGCAGCGTTGCCGCCAGTACGGCGAACCAGCGTCATCCAGCCGAGGGAGTCCGCCGTCGGCGAGGTCGTCCGTGCGGGGCTGCCCGCAGTGGCNCGGCACGGCACGGCACGGCACGGCACGGCACGGCACGGCACGGCACGGCACGGCAGGAGTGTGCCTTACCTGTCTCGCCCGGGCCCCCGTCCGCCGGCTTGGACGACGACGCGGTAGGGCTGCGGTCGTCCCGGCATGAGGCCGTCCCGCACGAAACACGTCCTGCCAAATCACAGACGCTCGGCCGGCCGGCTCACGGAAGGCCGACATCAGTGATCGCGGGTCTCCGGGGACGGGCCCATGTGGGTCACCGTCAGCCGCTCCCGTTTCACGTGGAACCAGCGGCCGGGTAGCCGTTCGTTCCGAGTCGGTATGGGCGGGGCGGCTCGCCGGGAAGCGGAAACAAACCGGCCGCACCTCCCCTCAGGGCGGTGCGGCCGTATACACACGGGGGCCGGGATCACTCCTCGGGTGGCTCCTCCTGGCCCACCCCGATGATGCCGACGATTCGCTCCAGGTCGTCGACCGTCGCGAACTCGATGGTGATCTTTCCCTTGCTCCTGCCGATGTCGACCTTCACCCGGGTGTCGAAGCGGTCGGACAGGCGGTCGGCGAGATCGGAGAGCGCGGGGGCGTGGGGCTTGGTCCGGCGCTTGGCGGCGGGCTCCTTCGCCGGCCCATCCGCGAGCGCCAAGGCCACCAGTTCCTCCGTGCCACGCACCGAGATGCCCTCGGCGACGATCCGCACGGCCAGCTTCTCCTGCGCCTCGGCGTCGTCCAGACTGAGCAGCGCCCGTGCATGGCCGGCGGAGAGCACTCCTGCGGCGACGCGCCGCTGCACGACGGCCGGGAGGTTCATCAAGCGAATGGTGTTGGAGATCTGCGGGCGGCTGCGACCGATCCGCCGGGCCAGCTCCTCGTGGGTGGCGCCGAACTCCTCCAGGAGCTGTTGGTAGGCGGCCGCCTCCTCCAACGGGTTCAGGTTGGCGCGGTGGATGTTCTCCAGCAGCGCGTCCCGGAGCATCGCGTCGTCCTTGGTGTCGCGGACGATGGCGGGGATGCTCTCCCGGCCGACCGCCTGGGCGGCACGCCAGCGCCGCTCGCCCATGACGAGTTCGTACTTCTCCAGGTCGAGCTGTCGGACGACGATCGGCTGGAGGAAGCCCACCTCCTGGATGGAGGTCTTCAGCTCCTCCAGTGCCTCCTCGTCGAAGACGTGCCGGGGTTGCTTGGGGTTCGGCACGATGGCGTCGACCGGGATCTCGGCGAAGTGCGCGCCGGGCACCGGGCTGAGTTGAGGCTCGGGCTCGGCGGCCGGCGACGGGACACCGCCGCCCGCAACGGTCGCCGTGGCCGTCGCCCCGGAGACGGGAGCAGCCGGGGTGGTGTCCGGTGCGGATTCCTCCGTCTCGGTGCCCGTCGGGGCAGCAGCCGCTACCGGCCCGGTGGGGATGAGGGCACCCAGCCCTCGACCCAGACCGCCGCGGGGACGGTTCTTCATGCGACGCCTCCCAGCGACTTCTTCGCACTACGCATTCCGGCTCACCGGCTCCTTGACGCCTCGCTCAGCGATTTCCTGGGCGGCCTCGAAGTAGCTCGTGGCCCCCCGTGAACCGGGATCGTAGGTCATCACCGACTGGCCGTAACTCGGTGCCTCGGACACCCGTACGTTCCGGGGGATGACGGCCTGGAGCACCTTCTCCCCGAAGTGGTTCCGGACGTCCTGCTCCACCGCGTCGGCCAGCCGGGTACGCCGGTCGTACATGGTGAGCAGGATCGTGGAGACCTCCAACTTCGGGTTCAGGTGCTGGCGTACCAGGTTGATGTTGTTGATGAGCTGGTTGAGGCCCTCCAACGCGTAGTACTCGCACTGGATCGGGATGAGCACCTCCTGCGCGGCCACCAGCGCGTTCACGGTCAGCAGACCGAGCGAGGGCGGGCAGTCGATGAAGACGTAGTCGAAGTGCCCCGGGTACGCCTCGATGGCGCGCGACAGGCGGGACTCCCGGGCGACCACCGAGACCAGCTCGATCTCGGCACCGGCCAGGTCGATGGTCGCCGGCACACACCACAGGTTGGGGATGCCCTCGACGCCCTGGGCCACCTCCTCCAGCGGCACGCTGTCGATGAGGCAGTCGTAGACGTCCGGCACCCCCGTGTGGTGGGGCACGTTGAGCCCGGTGGACGCGTTGCCCTGCGGATCGAGGTCGACCACGAGCACCCGGTTCCCGTGCAGGGCCAGCGCCACCGCCAGGTTCACTGTGGTGGTGGTCTTACCCACGCCACCCTTCTGGTTGGCGACGCACATCACCCGGGTCCGGTCCGGGCGGGGCATGTTGACCTCGCCACTGGGATTCAGGATCTGCACGGCGCGCATCGCCTCCATAGCCAACGGTGGGTCATCCTCTTCGCGCGTCGGGGTTTCACGTGAAACGTACGTGCTGGTGGTGTTCGGGTCCTCGTAACCAGTGACCGGTGGCGTGTCGGCCCGGGCGGGTCCGGCCTCGGGTTGGTGCGGTACGGCGGACACCGGCGGTTGCGGTTCATATCGGCCGGGAAGCACGGCGTTCCCTCGCGCCGCCGGCGGTCGGGGGTTCGGCGCGTTCGCCGGCCCATCGCTCGGATCGTACGGCTCGCGGGCGGGTGGGACGTTGGCCGGCGCGGACGAGACCGGCCGGACGGAGCCGGCGGAGGAGCCGTCCCGTCGTGGGGCCGGTTCGACCGGACCACGCGGGAGCGCGTCCCGGGGACCGTCCACCATCCATTCCGGGTGGCCGGTTTCACGTGAAACCGAATCGCCGGTCGACCGCCCGCCGGACCCGGTCAGCTGTGGATCGTCATAGCTGTCGTCGTCATGCACCTGTCATCCCTACCCGCTCCGGATGGTCGGTCCGCACCCGTCAATCGGACCCGCCGCGTTCACGCGACGTCATCGGCCCGGCGGGAGCGGTCGGGTTCGGGTGCCGCCCGGCACCGCCGCTCCACACTATCGACGCGCGGTCAGCCTACGGCGGACGGGCGTGGCGGGTCCATGTCGGGTTGTGATCAATCAGGTCACGTCCGTGCGGTCCGCCACCCGGCGGCAAGCGACAGCGCTCGTCGGTCAGCGGTTCCGGTCACCGCGACGCCGGCCGCCGCGCGAGCGTTTCGGTCCCTTCGGTCGACGCGGATTCACCACCCGCTCCCGGACCACCTCGACCACCGTCGCCGGTGGATCGATCACCCCGACGCCGCACCGGTGCAGTTCCGGCTCGCCACCGCCGAGGCGGATGACCACCTCCGCGTGCTCGGCGATCTCCTCGGTCGCGGAGGCGCCCTTGAGGGCCACCAGCCGCCCGCCCGGCACCGTCAGCGGCAGGCACCAGGTGGCGAGCCGGTCGAGCGCGGCCACGGCCCGGGCCGTGACAATGTCGGCGGAGAGCGGCGCACGGTCGCGCGACCCGGCGGCCGCCTCCTCGGCCCGCCCTCGGAACACCCGGACGTCGCGGGTCAGCCCCAGGTGCTGCACCGCCTCGATCAGGAAGCCGGTCCGCCGGGAGAGCGGTTCGACCAGGGTGACGGTGAGATCGGGGCGGGCGATCGCCAGCACCAGGCCGGGCAGCCCGGCCCCGGACCCGACGTCGATCACGCTGGCGCCCTTGGGGATCCGCTCCGCCATCACCGCACAGTTGAGCAGATGCCGGTCCCAGAGCCGCGGCGTCTCGCGGGGCCCGATCAGACCCCGGACCACGCCCTCCGTGGCCAGCAGTTCGGCGTACGCGGCGGCGAGGTCGAGCCGGTCGCCGAAAATCGCGCGGGCGGCCGTCGCCAGCTCCGGCGGCAGCGTCGCCCCCGTCGCGTCCGAGGCGCCGACGGCGGAGCCGTCGATCGAGGATGATCCGGCGACGACGACGGGCGGCTCGGCGAGCGAGGGTGGGGGCGTGACGTCCGGCTCGGCGAATACGGGGTCGGCCGCGCCGGTCGGGGTCTCGGACCCGACGGGCTCCGGCGCGGTTTCACCGGAGAAGGCGGGCGTGACGTCCGAGGCCGAATCGGTGACGGCGTCGATTCCCTTCCCCCCTGCCGGGCCGTCGGAGAAGAGAGATTCCCCGGGATCGGCCCGTCGGTCGTCGGCGGAGGAGACCGCGTCGTGCCGCACAGCCGACGACCCGGGTGGCGTACCACCCGGGCCGGCCACGGCGTCCGCCGTCGTGTCGTCGGAAGCCATTGACCTCAGTCCGCCGGCCGGACGACGATGCGGCGGTTCGGCTCGACGCCCTCGGACTCGCTCTCCACCCCGCTCATCGCGTTGACCACGTCGTGCACGCACTTGCGCTCGAACGCGGACATCGGCTCCAGGCGCACCGGCTCGCCGTGCTCCTTGACCTTCTCGACCGCGTTCTTGGCGACCGCGGCCAGCTCCTTGCGCCGAGCCGCCCGGTAGCCGCCGACGTCGAGCAGCAGCCGGCTCGGCGTACCGGTCTGCCGGAACACCGCCAGGCGGGTCAGTTCCTGGAGCGCCTCCAGGGTGGCCCCCCGCTGGCCGACCAGGTTCTGCAGACGGCCACCGACCACCTCGACGACCGGCCGACCGCCGGAGACCAGCTCGTCGATGTCGCCGTCGTAGTCGAGGATGTCCAGCAGGCCCTCGACGTAGTCGGCGGCGATCTCGCTCTGCCGGAAGAGGTCGCTGTCGGCCGGGGCCTTCTTCTCCCGGACCTCGGTGGCGGCTCCCTCGGTCTCTGCGGTGGCGGCTGCGGGAGCCTCCTCCTCCAGGGACTGGTCGGCGCTGGGGATGCTGGTGTCGGTCACGGTCTCATCTCCGTACTCGCTCGGCCGGACCGTCGGGGTCCGCTGGTCTCCCGGGGGCCGGCAGAAGGTTCGCCGGCTGCCCACGGGCACGTCTGTACGGGCCAGTTTCGCCCGTGACCGCGCTGCGCGCGGCGATTCCGGCCCGGCGCCGACCCTCGAAGGGTGGCAGCTCGGGGGCCGAAGGGGCCACCGCCGGTCGAGGCGGTGGCCCGGCGGGATCAGCCCTGCCGCTTGGCGGGACGGCTACCGGTCTTCTTGGGGTTGACCGGCTTGGCACCCGGCTTCGGGCCGGCCACCTTCGGCGCGGCGGCCGGTGCCTTCGTCGCCACCGGCTGGGCGGTCTTGCGACCGAGCAGGCCGCCGGTCTTGACCGGCTGCACCGGGCCCTTGCCGGGAACGCTCTTCTTCGGCGGCACCAGCGGCGGGAACTTCCGCAGCACCCACTGCTGCTGGCCGAGCGTGAAGAGGTTGTTGGTGACCCAGTAGATGATCACACCGATCGGGAAGATCGAGCCCGAGACGAGCAGCGAGACAGGGATGCCGTAGAGCATGATCCGCTGCACCATCCGCTGCTGCGGATCGTCGGACCACCCGGTCTTGAGGATCATCTGCCGGCTGGTCAGGTAGGTGGTGGCGATCATGATGAGCACCAGGATGCCGGCGACCACCTTCACCGTGCCGGTGTTCGCGCCCAGCTGCGACAGCTCGTCGGCCGTGGACCCGAACCGACCGGAGATCGGGGCGGTGAGGAGCTTCGCGCTGGACGCGCTGTTGAACTGGTCCACGGTCCAGCCGTACAGGGTCTTGCCCTGGTTTTCGGGGTTGAGCCGCTTGAGCGTGTGGAACAGGCCCAGGAAGACCGGGATCTGGAGGAAGATCGGAAGGCAACCCATCAGCGGGTTGGCCTTCTCCTTCCGGTAGAGCTCCATCATTTCCTTCTGGAGCGTCTCCCGGTCACCCTTGTGCTTCTCCTGGAGCTCCTTCACCTTCGGCTGGAGCGCCTGCATGGCACGCTGCGACTTGATCTGCTTGACGAAGACCGGGAACAGGATCACCCGGACCGTCACCACCAGGAAGATGATGGCGAGGATCCAGGCCCAGTTCGTGCCGATCACCGCATCGACCGGCACCCCGATGGCGTCCCAGGCCGAGTGCCAGGTCAGCAGGATCCACGAGATCGCGTAGTAGATCCAGTCCAGACTGAACAATTCTCAGGCTCCAGTCACGTCGGCACGGAGGTGATCGCCCGGCTCCGGCACCGGGTCGTGTCCACCTGGGTGAAAGGGGTGGCAGCGCGACAGCCGCCGGACCGTCAGCCAGAATCCCCGGAGTGCGCCGTGCCGGGACACCGCCTCGACGGCGTAGGCACTGCACGACGGGTAGAACCGGCAGCGGGCCGGCAACGCCGGACTTATCCAACGACGGTACGCGATGATGGGCGTCAGCAGCATGCGGGCACCGGTGGTCGGCGACGTGGTCGTGCTCCCGCCGCTCACCGCGACCGCCGTCCCCGGGGCGACCGCGCGGCGGTGAGAGCAGCGTCCAGGTCGGCTCCGAGCCGGGCGTACGTCGCGTCGGCCGCCGGTGGCAGCGCGCGTACCACCAGGGTCGTTCCGTCGGGCAGCTCGGGCAGCCGCTCGCGGACCAGGTGCCGGAGTCGGCGGCGGACCTTGTTGCGGACCACCGCGCCGCCGACGGCCTTGGACACGACGAAGCCGGCGCGGCGGGGTACGGAGGGCTCCGCACCCCGGCTCCGCGCCGGCTCCGGCGAGGGTGTCGCGGTGGTGTCGGTCGGCTCGGGAAGGGTCAGGTGGACCACGACGGCGCCACGGCCGACGCGTCGCCCACCGCGAACCGCTGCGGCGAAGTCGCTACTGCGCCGCAGTCGCTGCGCGGCGGTCAGCACGACTGCCCACGTCCCCGGCCCGCACCGGTCGGCCTCAGGCCGACAGGCGGGAGCGGCCCTTGGCGCGACGGGTCGAGATGATGGCGCGGCCGGCACGGGTGCGCATGCGCAGCCGGAAGCCGTGGGTCTTCGCGCGCCGGCGGGTGTTCGGCTGGTAGGTGCGCTTGCTCACGTCAGGCTCTCCGTTGTCGTACGCCCCGTGCGGCGGATCGCCCGGGGTCGTGTGCTGGTCCAGATCACCTCGGGGGTGACCTTCCGATCGGCGCTGCCCGGCGGACAGCGAGCATCAATCACCCTAGCAGAGGGCGAGAGAGCGGCCGCTCCAGCCTACGCAGGCGCGCAACGACCGTCAAACCTCATACTCCAGGCCCGACCTGCGCCGGGATCCCGACCGAAGGGGCGGTTTTCACTGATGTTGCCAACGCCGCTCGGGTGTCGGCGGTTGATGACGCGGGGTTCCCGCTGTTAGCGTGCCCGATTGCGGTCGGCGTCGGGGTTCCGGTTTGTCGCCGGCCGGCAAGACCGGACAAGCTGTTGAATCGTTCGGCACGGTGAACCCGCTTCAGCGCCTCCGCCGATCAGGGGGGCAGGTCCGACCCGCGTCCGGTGGGCGGCCACAATCGGTCCGTACACACAGGCTGTGGATAACTTGTGGATGACGACCGGTCAGCCGTCCGGGCGGGCGTGAGGATCAGGCGAGGGGGTGGCACGACGGTGACCGGAGCGACCGACCTGGCCGCGGTGTGGGCCGCAACCACCGAGGAACTCGCCGACGAGATCATCTCCGCGCAGCAGCGGGCGTATCTCCGGCTCACCCGGTTGCGGGCCATCGTCGAAGAGACCGCGCTGCTCTCCGTGCCCGACGCGTTCACCCGGGACGTGATCGAGTCGCGACTCCGCCCGGCCATCACCGAGGCGTTGAGCCGGCGGCTCGGCCGACCGATCCAGGTGGCCGTCACCGTACGGGTCCCCGAGGACCCGGGCGCGCGCCCGGCCGGCACGGTGTACCGCAGCAACCCGGACCCGCTCACCGAACCGAGCGGCCCGGCGGGTCTGCTCCCCGGTTTCGACCAGCCCGGCCCGGCGTTTCCCACCACCCGCCCGGATTCCGGATACGCCGATGCGAGGCCGGAGCACCCGGTGGAGGAGTCCGCCCCGCGGCAGCGCGGCGCGGACGGCGGGCACCCCCACCTCGTCCCCGCCGGGCGGGACGCGCAGGACACGCTCTTCGGCACCGCGTTCGCCGAACCGCTGCGCGCCCCCGAACGCCGGCCCTTCGACGACGACCCCCGCATCGAGCCGCCCGCTCAGGACGTCGGCAGGTACGAGCCCCGCTACCGGGAAGCACCGGGGCCGGTCGACACCACGCCGCTGCGTGGCCTGCCCCACGACGGCGCCACGGACAACGGCCCCGGGCGCGGCGCTCCCGACCACCACCGCCCCGGCGGTCAGGGCGACCGTCGGCTGCCCGGCGGGGCGGAGAGCGGCGGCAACCGGCTCAACCCGAAGTACATGTTCGAGACGTTCGTCATCGGCTCGTCCAACCGCTTCGCCCACGCGGCGAGCGTGGCGGTGGCCGAGTCGCCGGCCAAGGCGTACAACCCGCTGTTCATCTACGGCCACTCCGGGCTGGGCAAGACCCACCTGCTGCACGCCATCGGGCACTACGCGACGACGCTCGGCAACGCCCGCTCGGTCCGGTACGTCTCGACCGAGGAGTTCACCAACGACTTCATCAACTCGTTGCGGGACGACAAGACCAGCGCGTTCCAGCGCCGCTACCGGGACGTGGACATCCTCCTGATCGACGACATCCAGTTCCTGGAGAACCGGGAGCGGACGCAGGAGGAGTTCTTCCACACCTTCAACACCCTGCACAACGCCAACAAGCAGATCGTGATCACCTCGGACCGGTCACCGCGCCAGCTCGCCACGCTGGAGGACCGGATGCGCACCCGGTTCGAGTGGGGGCTGCTGGCCGACATCCAGCCGCCGGACCTGGAGACGCGGATCGCGATCCTGCAGAAGAAGGCGGCGCAGGAGCGGATGTACGCCCCGCCGGACGTGCTGGAGTTCATCGCCTCCCGGGTGTCGAACTCGATCCGCGAGCTTGAGGGCGCGCTGATCCGGGTCACCGCCTTCGCCAGCCTCACCCGTTCCTCGGTCGAGCTGTCGCTGGCCGAGGAGGTGCTGCGCGACTTCATGCCGGACGGCGCCGGCCCGGAGATCAACGCCGACCAGATCATGGCCTCGACCTCCGAGTACTTCGGAGTCAGCCTGGAGGACCTGCGCGGCCACTCCCGGTCCCGGGTGCTGGTCAACGCGCGCCAGGTGGCCATGTATCTCTGTCGTGAGCTGACCGATCTGTCGCTGCCCCGGATCGGGCAGGCATTCGGCGGACGGGACCACACCACGGTGATGCACGCCGACCGCAAGATCCGTCAGCAGATGGCGGAGCGGCGCTCGCTCTACAACCAGATCGCCGAGCTGACCAACCGGATCAAGCAGACCACCTGAGCGACGCTCGGCGTCACGAGCCCGGCCGGACATCCCGGCCGGGCTTCGTCGTCTCCGCCCCCGCCACTGGTCGATCCTCGCGTTCGGGTAGCGCCTCGGCCGACCGGGGACGCGACTTCCCGGTGCCGGATTGACCCTCGACCCGGTTCAGGGCACAGAATCGGTGTCGTGTTTGTCCACAGGTCCTGCCGGTTGTCCACAGCCCCTGTGTCACAGGCGGTGGATAACGACCCTCTGCACCCGACCGGTTACCCACAGATTGTGGATAACTCCTGGGGACGGACCTGTGGACGCCTGGAGACGACGGGCGTGTCGTCCCCAGGAAACGGGTCGCCTGTGGGCAGCCTGTTGAAGGTTCTGGGGATGACGACGGTCGACGGCGGTCGCGTTGTCCACAGCACTGGGGAGAAACCCGGTGGATAAGCGGTGGATAACCGGTGGACAGCGGTGGATAACTCGGCGGCCGCCGGGGGCTGTGGACCGGGACACGAGTTGTACCCCTGGTTCTCCACAGGAAAACCACCGGTGGATAACGTGTCTGAGCTGCGCGAACTTGAGTTCTCCACAGTTTGCACAGGTGCGATGAAGACGATGAGTTATCTCTTCTAAAGAATCAAAAACCAATCATCACCGTTGGACTTCCTGTGGATCGGGCCGCAGCGCCGCCGCTGGCACCGCCCCGGCACCTGGATCCACGGGGTCGGGCGCACAGCCGATGCCCACGCGCCCTAAGGTGCGATGGGTACCCGCACGGTCGGGCGGGACGGGTGGCAGCGGTCGGCATGAGAGAGTTGTCGCTGACGTCGACGCGGAGGCATTGATGAAGTTCCGAGTGGAGCGCGACGCGCTCGCCGAGGCGGTCGCGTGGACCGCCAAGAGCCTGCCCAACCGACCCTCCGTGCCGGTGCTGGCCGGGGTGATGCTCCGGGTGACCGACGGCAACCTCCAGGTCTCCGGCTTCGACTACGAGGTCTCCAGCCAGGTGACCGTCGAGGTGCAGGGTGACGCGGACGGCGCCGCCCTCGTCTCCGGCCGGCTGCTCGCCGAGATCACCAAGGCGCTGCCGGCCAAGCCGGTGGACATCGCCGCGGTCGGCGCCCACCTGGAACTGGTCTGCGGAAGTGCCCGGTTCACCCTGCCCACCATGCCGGTGGAGGACTACCCGACCCTGCCGGAGATGCCGGCGAGCGCGGGCACCGTCGACTCCGCAGCCTTCGCCGCCGCGGTGGCCCAGGTCGCCATCGCCGCCGGCCGTGACGAGACGCTGCCGATGATGACCGGCGTCCGGCTCGAACTGTCCGGCAGCACCATGGCCATGCTGGCCACCGACCGTTACCGCCTCGCCCTGCGCGAGATGGAGTGGAACCCGGACGATCCGGAGATCAGCCTCAACGCGCTGGTCCCGGCCCGCACCCTGAACGACACGGCCAAGGCGCTCGGCCCGCTCGGCGGTCACGTCACCATGGCGCTCTCCGCCGGCGGCGCCGGCGAAGGCATGATCGGTTTCTCCGGCGGCACCCGCCGGACCACCAGCCGGCTGCTCGACGGCGCCAACTACCCGCCGGTGCGCTCACTCTTCCCGGCCGACCACAACGCCGAGGCCCGCATCGCGGTCGCCACCCTGATCGAGGTCGTGAAGCGGGTCGCGCTGGTCGCCGAGCGCACCACGCCGGTGCTGCTCAGCTTCAGCTCCGACGGCCTCGTGGTGGAGGCCGGCGGCACCGAGGAGGCCCGGGCCAGCGAAGCCATGGACGCCACCTTCAGCGGCGACCCGCTCACCATCGGCTTCAACCCGCAATACCTGATCGACGGCCTGTCCAACCTGGGCGCCCAGCACGCCCTGCTGCGCTTCGTCGACGCGTTCAAGCCCGCGGTCATTTCCCCCGCCGGTGAGGATGGCGAGATCATCCCGGGGTACCGGTACCTCATCATGCCGATCCGCGTGTCCCGCTGATCGCCGGTAGCACCACCCTGACGTACGGAGGTAGCAGCAGATGCAGCTCGGCCTGGTAGGACTCGGCCGGATGGGCGGCAACATGCGCGAACGACTGCGCGCCGCCGGGCACGAGGTGGTCGGCTACGACCACAACCCTGAGCTCAGCGACGCCGCGAGCCTCGCGGAGCTGGCCGAGAAGCTCGACGCGCCCCGCGCGATCTGGGTCATGGTCCCCGCCGGCGTCACCGACGCCACCATCGACGAACTCGCCGGCGTGCTCGGCGAGGGCGACATCATCATCGACGGCGGGAACTCCCGGTTCAGCGACGACGCCCCGCGCGCTGAGCGACTGAACGAGCAGGGCATCGGCTACGTCGACGTGGGCGTCTCCGGCGGCGTCTGGGGCCGGCAGAACGGCTACGGCCTGATGGTCGGCGGCGCGCAGCAGCACGTCGACCGGCTCATGCCGATCTTCGACGCGCTCAAGCCCGAGGGCGAGTTCGGCTTCGTGCACGCCGGCCCGGTCGGTGCCGGCCACTACGCCAAGATGGTGCACAACGGCATCGAGTACGGCCTGATGCACGCCTACGCCGAAGGCTTCGAGCTGCTGTCGAAGTCCGAGATCGTCACCAACGTCCCGGGCGTGTTCAAGTCCTGGCGCGAAGGCACCGTCGTCCGGTCCTGGCTGCTCGACCTGCTCGACCGGGCCCTCGACGAGGACCCGGAGCTGGCCGAGCTGAGCGGCTACACCGAGGACACCGGCGAGGGCCGGTGGACGGTCGACGAGGCGGTGCGCCTCGCCGTGCCGCTCAACGTGATCACCGCCTCCCTGTTCGCCCGGTTCGCCTCCCGGCAGGACGACTCGCCCGCCATGAAGGCCGTCGCCGCGCTGCGCCAGCAGTTCGGCGGCCACGCCGTCCACAAGCGCTGACCGGATCCCCGCACCTGTGTACGTCCGCCGGCTCGAACTGGTCGACTTCCGCTCCTACGAGCGGGTCGGCGTCGACCTGGAGCCGGGCCCGAACGTGCTCGTCGGCGCCAACGGCGTCGGCAAGACCAACCTGGTCGAGGCGCTCGGCTACGTGGCGACCCTGGACTCGCACCGGGTCGCCACGGACGCCCCGCTGGTCCGGATGGGCGCCGGCTCGGCGGTGATCCGCTGCGCCGTCGTGCACGAGGGCCGGGAACTGCTCGTCGAGCTGGAGATCGTCCCGGGCAAGGCGAACCGGGCCCGGCTCGGCCGCTCCCCGGCCCGCCGCGCCCGGGACGTGCTCGGCGCGCTGCGGCTGGTGCTCTTCGCCCCGGAGGACCTGGAACTCGTCCGGGGCGACCCGGCCGAACGCCGCCGCTACCTGGACGACCTGCTGGTCACCCGCCAACCCCGCTACGCCGGCGTCCGCGCCGACTACGAGCGGGTGGTCAAGCAACGCAACGCGCTGCTGCGCACGTCGTACCTCGCCCGCAAGACCGGCGGCACCCGAGGCGGCGACCTGTCCACCCTCACCGTCTGGGACGCCCACCTGGCGCAACACGGGGCCGAACTGCTCGCCGGCCGGCTGGAACTGGTCGCGGCACTCACCCCGCACGTCGCCAAGGCCTACGACGCGGTGGCGGCCGGCCGCGGCGCGGCCGGCATCACCTACCGGCCGTCGATCGACCTGCCCGACCCGACCACCGACCGGGCCTCGCTGGCCGAGGCGCTCACCGCCGCGCTCGCCGCGAACCGCACCGCCGAGATCGAGCGCGGCACCACGCTGGTCGGCCCGCACCGCGATGACCTGGCCCTCACCCTGGGCCCGCTGCCCGCCAAGGGATACGCCAGCCACGGCGAGTCCTGGTCGTACGCGCTGGCGCTGCGGCTGGCCGGGTACGACCTGCTGCGCGCCGACGGCATCGAGCCGGTGCTGGTGCTCGACGACGTCTTCGCCGAGTTGGACGCCGGCCGGCGGGAACGGCTGGCCGAACTGGTGGGCGGCGCCGGTCAGCTCCTGGTCACCTGCGCGGTGGACGACGACGTGCCGGCGACGCTGCGGGGCACCCGCTACACGGTCGGCGAGGGGACGGTGCGACGTGCCGGATGACGAGGTTCGGCTCCCGCCAGCGCGGCTGGGGCCGGGACGTGACGGCGGGACGACCGCGCGGGCCGGCCGGGGCGAGGCCGACGCGCGTACCCCCGCGAAGCCGGCGGACGGCGAGCGGGCCACCGCCAAGCCGGCGGACGGCGGGCCGGGTGCGGCGCCGGAGGGCGCGGCCGGGCCGGAGCTGGCCCGGGCGGTTCTGGACGCGGCGAAGGCCAAGCGTCAGGCCGCGGCCGGCACCCGGCGGCGCAGCGCGGTGCGCGGCGACGGCGAGAAGCGGCTGCGCGGCTACTCCGGCTCCGGCCCGGACCCGCGCGACCCGCAGCCGCTCGGCGCGGTCCTCGACAAGCTGGTGAAGGCGCGGGGCTGGCAGCAGCCGGCGGCGGAGGCCACCGTCTTCGGCGCCTGGGAGAAGGTGGTCGGCCCGGAGGTCGCCCAGCACAGCCGCCCGATCAAGCTGGAGGACGGCGAGCTGACCGTCGAAGCCCGCTCGACGGCCTGGGCGACCCAGCTCCGGCTGCTGGCCGGGTCACTGCTGAAGCAGATCGCCCGCGAGGTCGGCCACAACGTGGTGCGCAAGCTGCACATCCACGGCCCGGCCGCGCCGTCCTGGTCGCGCGGCCCCCGTCGGGTACGCGGCCGCGGCCCGCGCGACACCTACGGCTGACCCGAGGGCGTCAGGCGTCGGCGTAGACCGCGAACCCGCGCTCGGCGCAGCGCCGGTAGAACGCGGCCAACACGCTCAACTCGGCGCAGGTGAAGTTCCACTGCGGCGGATCGCCGCTGTCGTCGCGCAGCTTGTCCAGCCGGCTGTCCAGCCAGCGGAGCTGCTGCTCGGCCAGCCGTCCGTCGCCGAGCAGCGCCCGCAGCACCTCGCTGACCGACTCGAACGTCACCGCCTCGCCGTGCGGCCGGTGCCGGGCGACGAACTTCTCCACGCCCTCGGCGATCCAGGAGCACCCGTCCGGGTCGATCACCGGATCCTCGTCCTCCGCCGCGTTCTCCGTGGCGTAGAGCACATTTTCCAGCCCGAGGATCAGGTCGACCAGCTCGGTGTACGCGGTCGCCCGTACCGTGCCGGTCTTCGCGATCAGCTCGGCGAGCGCGGCGGTCGGCGCCGAGATGCGCGGCACGTCCACGATCTCGCCGAAGTCCACGAACTCGGCCGGCGCGACCGGATCGTAGAAGCGGCCGGTACGCGGCCAGTGCACCGCGACGTTGTCCAGCCCCATCGGGCGTCACCTCTCACCAAGCGTCGGTCGGACGATATCCGACGATCGTCCCCGTTCCGGGCGGGAAAGATCAAGACCGCAACGGCGGCGCCCAAAAGGTACGGCACGACGCGTCCCGCCGCGACCCCCGGGCCGACCGACGGCCGCCGGTCACGGTGGCCGATGGCGCGGCA
>NZ_NAPR01000004.1:515843-616435 GCF_002140155.1 Micromonospora sp. NBS 11-29 | reverse complement strand
ATTCTCAGCCGCCTCGGAGAGGGTGCCGAGTGGCGGTTTGGTCGGATGCGCACAGTAAGATTGAGGGCGAGACGAAAGACCCGACGCGGAGCGACGGAACACGGGCCCTCAGGGCCCTTGATCATTNCCCGGGTCCGAGCCGATCGCGATCCGCGGGCAACCGTGGCGGCCGGCGCACCCGATCCGCGACCTGGTCGACCCAGGGCGGCCCGCGTGCGCCGACGTCGCGTCCTGCCCGCCGAACCCGCGCCCCCGCGCCCACGCGCGGCCGGTGCGAGAAAGTGGCCGAGCGTGGCAGCGGAGGACAACAAGAAGTACGGTGCCGAGTCCATCACCGTTCTCGAAGGCCTGGAAGCGGTCCGGAAGCGGCCCGGTATGTACATCGGGTCCACCGGCGAACGCGGTCTGCACCACCTGGTGTGGGAGGTCGTCGACAACGCGGTGGACGAGGCGCTGGCCGGATACTGCGACACCATCGACGTGGTGCTGCTGGCCGACGGTGGCGTCCGGGTCACCGACAACGGCCGCGGCTTCCCGGTCGACCTGCACCCCAAGCTGAAGAAGCCCGGCGTCGAGGTCGCACTGACCGTGCTGCACGCCGGCGGCAAGTTCGACGGCAAGGCGTACGCGGTCTCCGGTGGCCTGCACGGCGTCGGCGTCTCCGTGGTGAACGCGCTCTCCACCCGGATGGCCGTCGAGATCCACAAGGACGGCTTCGTCTGGCGGCAGCGGTACGATCACTCCAAGCCGACCCCGCTGGAGAAGGGCGAGCCCACCGACCGCACCGGCTCGGCGGTCTCCTTCTGGCCCGACCCCGACGTCTTCGAGACCGTCGACTTCGACTTCCAGACCATCTACCGGCGCCTGCAGGAGATGGCCTTCCTCACCCGAGGGCTCACCATCCACCTGCTCGACGATCGGGTGCCGGAGGACGAGGAGGGCAAGACCCGCGAGGTCACCTTCCACTACGACGGCGGCATCGCCGACTTCGTCCGGCACCTCAACGCCTCGAAGAACCCGATCCACAAGACGGTGGTCGAGTTCGGCGCCGAGGAGTCGGGCATGTCGGTCGAGATCGCCATGCAGTGGAACGAGTCGTACGGCGAGTCGGTCTACACCTTCGCCAACAACATCAACACCCACGAGGGCGGCACCCACGAGGAGGGCTTCCGGGCGGCGCTGACCAGCGTGGTCAACCGCTACGGCACCGAGAAGAAGCTGCTCAAGGGCGACGAGCGCCTCTCCGGGGAGGACATCCGCGAGGGCCTGGCCGCGATCATCTCGGTGAAGCTGACCGACCCGCAGTTCGAGGGCCAGACCAAGACCAAGCTGGGCAACACCCCGGTGAAGGGCTTCGTCCAGCGGGTCTGCAACGAGTCGCTGGTCGACTGGTTCGACCGCAACCCGGCCGAGGCGAAGATTATCATCACCAAGGCGTCCCAGGCGGCCCGCGCCCGCATNCGATGCCGGGCAAGCTCGCCGACTGCCAGTCCACCGACCCGCGCGAGTCCGAGGTCTTCATCGTCGAGGGCGACTCGGCCGGCGGCTCGGCGAAGCAGGGCCGCGACCCGCGGGTCCAGGCGATCCTGCCGATCCGCGGCAAGATCCTGAACGTGGAGAAGGCCCGGATCGACCGGGTGCTGAAGAACAACGAGGTGCAGGCGCTGATCACCGCGCTCGGCACCGGCATCCACGACGACTTCGACATCGAGAAGCTGCGCTACCACAAGATCGTGCTGATGGCCGACGCCGACGTCGACGGCCAGCACATCCAGACGCTGCTGCTCACCCTGCTGTTCCGCTTCATGCGGCCGCTGGTCGAGCTGGGCCACGTCTACCTCGCCGCCCCGCCGCTCTACAAGATCAAGTGGAACAAGAAGGGCGACGACGCCCAGTACGCCTACTCGGACCGGGAGCGCGACGGGCTGATCGCCCTGCGCCAGCAGAAGAAGCCGAACGCCCGCCCGGACGACATCCAGCGGTTCAAGGGCCTCGGCGAGATGAACTATCCCGAGCTGTGGGAGACCACGATGAACCCGGCGACCCGTACCCTGCGCCGGGTCACGCTCGACGACGCCGCCACCGCCGACGAACTGTTCAGCGTCCTGATGGGCGAGGACGTCGAGGCGCGCCGGTCGTTCATCCAGCGCAACGCCAAGGACGTGCGGTTCCTGGACATCTGACGGGCCACGCCGGGCCGGCCGGGAGTCCACCGGTCGGTTCGGCCGTCCACAGAGTTATCCACAGCTTGAACGCTTTCCACAGCCGTTATCCACAGCGAGACCACGACTGAAGAGTCTGATAAGGGTTAACAGTGACCGATACTCCCGAGTCCATCCCGACCGAGCCGGAGACCCCGGAGACAACGGCCGCGGTCGTCCAGCACGACCGGATCGAGCCGGTCGGCCTCGAGGTCGAGATGCAGCGCTCGTACCTCGACTACGCGATGAGCGTGATCGTCGGGCGGGCCCTACCGGACGTCCGGGACGGGCTCAAGCCGGTCCACCGCAAGATCCTCTACGCCATGTNGACGTGATGGGCCAGTTCCACCCGCACGGCGACTCGGCCATCTACGACGCGCTGGTCCGGATGGCGCAGTCCTGGGCGCTGCGTTACCCGTTGGTCGACGGCAACGGCAACTTCGGTTCGCCCGGAAACGACCCGGCTGCGGCCATGAGATACTGCATTACGGCAGATGTCCGTATTCGTACCTTTGATGGCAGTGTCCGGATCGGCGATATCGTGCCGGGCGCCGCGCCGAGCAGCGAGACCGACGTCGAGCTGAAGGTCCGCGACCGCAACGGCGACCTGGCCCGCGCCTCGAAGTTCTTCCACTCCGGCGAGCACCCGACGCTGCGGCTGCGCACCCGCGAGGGGTACGAGCTGACCGGCACCCACAACCACCCGGTGCTCTGCCTGGTGAGCGTGGCGGGCGTACCGACCCTGCTGTGGAAGCTGCTCGCGGAGATCTCCCCCGGTGACCGGGTGGTCCTCCAGCGCACCGTGCCGGACGAGATCGGCTACCCGATGCTGGAGCACGTCGAGGCGGCCGTCCTGGCCGGCGCGTTCGTGTCCGAGGGCTGGGTGTCCGAGCAGCGGGCCGGCTTCAACAACGTGGACCGGGAGTTCTTCGTCCGGGTCCTCGCCGCCTACGACCTCGCCGTCGGTGGTCCCCGGTATGTCTCCGAGCGGGTCATCGCCTCCGGCAGCAGGCTGCACGAGCTCGACGTGCAGAACCTCACCGCGCTGCGGTCGAGCCTGCTGGNGGGCCCGCCGCGGTCAAGCGCGCCTTCCTCCAGGCACTGTTCGAGGGCGACGGCTCGTCCTCGCTGCTGCCGCGCAACACGATCCAGGTCTCGTACTCCACCCGCAGTGAGCGCCTGGCCCGCGAGGTGCAGCAGCTCCTGCTGGAGTTCGGCGTCATCAGCAGGCAGTGCCGGTACGACGACGGCGAGATCAAGGTCGTTGTCACCAACCGACGCGACGCCCGGATCTTCGCCGCCCACGTCGGCTTCCTCGGTCGGAAGCAGACCAAGCTGGAGTCGGAGCTGGCCCAGGTGCCGGCGAGCAGCACCGCGCTTTCCGGCGACATGGTGCCGTTCGTCGGTGACTTCATCCGGGAGCACGGCGCGACGCGCTGGACCGAGCGCGACTGGCTGCGTCGGTACAACGTGGACCGGGTGGAGCGGTGGGAGCGGGACCGCGACGAGATCGCCGCCCGGATCACCGAGCCGGGGATCCTCGACGTGGTCGAGCCGTTGGTCGACGGTCGGTTCTACTACGCCGAGGTGACCGAGGTCACGGACGCGGGTGTCCAGCCGGTCTACAGCATCCGGGTCGACACCGACGACCACTCCTTCGTCTCCGACGGTTTCGTCAGCCACAACACCGAGTGCAAGCTCGACCCGCTGGCGATGGAGATGCTGCGGGACATCGACGAGGACACCGTCGACCTGCAGGACAACTACGACGGCCGGGCCAAGGAGCCCACCATCCTGCCGTCGCGGATCCCGAACCTGCTGATCAACGGCTCCGAGGGCATCGCGGTCGGTATGGCCACCAAGATCCCGCCGCACAACCTGCGGGAGATCGGCGCGGCGGTGCAGTGGTGTCTGGAGAACCCGGACGTCGACGAGGCGACCACGCTGGAAGCCCTGCTGGAGATCGTCAAGGGTCCGGACTTTCCGACCCACGGTCTGATCGTCGGGCAGCAGGCCATTCAGGACGCGTACCGGACCGGGCGCGGCTCGATCCGGATGCGCGCGGTGGTCGAGGTCGAGGAGGACAAGCGGGGCCGGCCGGCGCTGGTGGTCAGCGAGCTGCCGTACCAGGTCAACCCGGACAACCTGGCCGAGCGGATCGCCGAGCTGATCAAGGAGGGGAAGCTCGCCGGCATCGCCGACATCCGGGACGAGTCCTCCGGTCGTACCGGTATGCGGATCGTGCTGGTGCTCAAGCGCGACGCGGTCGCCAAGGTGGTGCTGAACAACCTCTACAAGCACACGCAGCTCCAGGAGACGTTCGGCGCGAACATGCTGGCGTTGGTCGACGGGGTGCCGCGCACGCTCAACCTGGCCCAGTTCATCCGCTACTACGTCGAGCACCAGATCGAGGTGATCCGTCGGCGGACCGCGTTCCGGCTGCGCAAGGCGGAGGAGCGGGCGCACATCCTGCGCGGTCTGTCCAAGGCGCTGGACGCGTTGGACGAGGTGATCGCGCTGATTCGGCGGTCGCCGACGGTGGAGGACGCCCGGCAGGGTCTGATCCGGTTGCTGGACATCGACGAGGTGCAGGCGACCGCGATCCTGGACATGCAGCTGCGCCGGCTGGCCGCGCTGGAGCGGCAGCGGATCCTGGACGACCTGGCGAAGCTGGAGCTGGAGATCGCCGATCTCAAGGACATCCTGGCCAAGCCGGAGCGGCAGCGGAAGATCGTCTCCGACGAGCTGGGGGAGATCGTCGCGAAGTGGGGCGACGAGCGTCGCACCAAGATCATCCCGTTCGACGGCGAGGTCTCGATGGAGGACCTCATCGCCCGCGAGGACGTGGTCGTCACGATCACCCGGACCGGGTACGCGAAGCGGACGAAGGTGGACCTCTACCGGTCGCAGCGGCGCGGTGGCAAGGGCGTGAGCGGGGCGACGCTCCGGCAGGACGACATCGTGAGCCACTTCTTCGTATGCTCTACCCACGACTGGATCCTGTTCTTCACGAACAAGGGTCGGGTCTACCGGGCGAAGGCGTACGAGCTTCCCGAGGCCAGTAGGGTGGCCAAGGGCCAGCACGTGGCCAACCTGCTCGCGTTCCAACCCGACGAGCAGATCGCGCAGATCATCGAAATTCAGAACTACCAGGTGGCGCCCTACCTGGTACTGGCCACGAAGAACGGCCTGGTGAAGAAGACGCGGCTCGAGGAGTTCGACTCCAACCGTTCCGGCGGCATCATCGCGGTCAACCTGCGCGATGAGGACGAGCTGGTCGGTGCGGTCCTGGTGGCTCCGGAGGACGACCTGTTGCTGGTGTCGAAGAACGCTCAGGCGATCCGCTTCAACGCCACCGACGAGGCGTTGCGTCCGATGGGCCGGGCCACGTCGGGGGTGATCGGCATGCGCTTCAGCGGTGAGGACGAGTTGCTCGCCGTCGAGGTGGTCCGGGAGGGCCTGGACGTCCTCGTGGCGACGAACGGGGGATACGCGAAACGTACCCCGATCGAGGAATACCCGGTGCAGGGCCGGGGAGGTAAGGGCGTGCTGACTGCGAAGATCACCGAGCGACGCGGTGGTCTGGTCGGTGCGGTCGTGATCGATCCGGAGGACGAGTTGTTCGCCATCACGAGCAACGGCGGCGTCATCCGGACTCCGGTGAAGCCTGTACGCCGTACGCGTGACCGGAACACAATGGGGGTCAAGCTGATGGACCTCCCGGACGGCGTGACTATCGTGGCGATTGCTCGCAATGCCGACGAGCCTGACGAACAGGACTAGTTGATGACGGAGACACAGGCGAAGTCGGGGAACAAGGGGACCTCGGCCACCCCGGTCGAGGAGGAGGCCGCGCAGGGCGGTACACCAGCCGCCGGCCGTGCCGCCGTGGGTCGGGCCACGGTCCCCGCCGACGCGCCTGCCCCGAAGTTCACCCGTGCCCCCGGCATGGTGCCGCCTCCCGACAAGCCGGGGGAGGAATCGGCCGCCCGGGACGCGAACGAGACCAAGATCGACGCGCCGACGTCGGCCGACGGTCTGGCCGCGCCGGCCGGAGCGAAGACCGCCACGAGCACACCGCCGGTCACCACGACCGCCACCGCCAGGGCGTCCACCGGCACGACCGGCACCCAGCCGCGTGTCGGCGCCGGGATGGGCGCCGCCCCCAAGGCGTCCCCCGACGCCACCCGCCCGGCCGGGGCTCCCCAGGGCCGCCCCGCCAACGGCGGTGGCCTGCCGCCGGGCATCAGCGGCGCGACGGCAGTCGGGGCCGCGCGCGTGGGTGAGGCGGTACGCTCCGCGCGTACCTCGGTCAGCTCGGCGGCGTCGCGCGGACCGCGCCGGGCCCGGTTGAACCTGAAGCGGATCGACCCGTGGTCCGTGATGAAGTTCGCGTTCGCGGTCTCGGTCGTGCTCTTCATCGTGGTGGTCGTGGCCACCTCGGTGCTCTACCTCGCGCTCGACGCGATGGGCGTGTTCAAGAGCGTCAACGACAGCCTGACCGACCTGGTGAACGCCGGCGGCGCTCAGGGTGGTGGTGGCGGCTTCAGGATCACCGCCAAGGGCGTGATCCTGACGTCCGCGCTGGTCGGCCTGGTCAATGTCGTGCTGTTCACCGCGCTGGCCACGCTGAGCGCGTTCGTCTACAACGTCTGCGCCGACCTGGTCGGCGGGATCGAGTTGACGCTCGCCGAGCGGGACTGATCGGACGACGCCGGGGCACCGCGAAAAGCGGTCGCCCCGGCGTCGCGCGTCCGGGTAGGTTTCGTGGTGGCGCGGGCGTTTCCGCCACCGGGCCCCCGATTTGGGGGCGGCGGCGGCGATGGGTTAACCTTGCTCGTCGCCAACGCGGGGCTATAGCTCAGTCGGTTAGAGCGCAGAGCTGATAACTCTGAGGTCGCTGGTTCGATTCCAGCTAGCCCCACCGCACACCGTCCGACGACAGTCGAGCGCGAGGGGTCAAGCCCATGTTCAAGAAGCTGCTGATCCTGGCCGGCATCGTCGGCGTGGCCGCCGTGGTGGCCAAGAAGGTCAAGGCGTCGAACGACGAGCGCGCCCTGTGGCACGAGGCGACCACCGCGCCCGACCTGCGCTGAGCGCGGTCGCGGGGCCCTAGCTCAACTGGCAGAGCACTGCCTTTGCAAGGCAGGGGTTAGGGGTTCGAGTCCCCTGGGCTCCACCAGCACTTGTACCCGCCCGTCGGTGCGGCCCTGACCGATGATTCTTCCGTTCCGTGCTGGTCTGTACGCCGAGTACCGACTCACGGAAGGCTGACACCATGCGGAAATTGACCTTCGGCATGAACCTGAGCTTGGACGGCTACATCACCGCGCCCGGTGACGACCTCGACTGGGGTGCGCCGAGCGACGAGCTGTTCCAGTGGTGGTCCGACCGGGTGGGGGCGACGGGTACGGCGCTGTACGGGCGCAGGCTGTGGGAGGCGATGAGTTCCCACTGGCCGACCGCCGATCAGCGGCCGGGCGCCACCCCGGCGGAGGTCGAGTACGCCCGTCGTTGGCGGAACATGCCGAAGGTGGTGTTTTCCTCGACGACCATTCCGGTCGACTGGAACACCCGTCTGGTGACCGGTGACGCGCTCGCCGAGATCACCAGGCTCAGGGCTGGGGAGGGCGGCTCCCTGGACATCAGCGGCGCCACGCTCGCCGCGGTGGCGATGCGGGCTGGGCTGATCGACGAGTACGCGATCGTCACCCACCCGGTGCTGGTGGGTGGTGGCATTCCGTTCTTCACGGCGTTGGACAATCGGGTGAGCCTGACCCTGGTGGAGTCCCGGGCGTTCCCGGGCGGCGTGATGCTGACCAGGTACGAGACCAGGCGCTGATGACCCGGGCCGGACACGGCGCGGCGCGCCCAGCCCGACGACGTGTCGAGCGGGGCGCGCCGGGTGTGCGGGTGGGTCAGGCGACGAAGCGGGAGCGGCGTCGGCGGCCGATCACGTAGCCCGCGCCGCCGAGGAGCAGGAGCGCTCCGCCGATGCCGGCCACGGTTGCGGTGTCGGCGCCGGTCACGGGCAGCCCACCGCCTTCGCCGCCGGGGCTGGCGGATTCAGCGGAGGGCGGTGCGACGGTCGTGGTGGCGCTGGGCGTGGCGCTCGGCGTCGAAGTGGGCCGGGACGTCGGCGTGGGGGTGGGCTGCGACGCGCAGTCTTTCGCGCGTGCGGCGTACAGGCCGTCGTTCAGGTAGGCCAGGTACGCGTCGATGGAGGGTTCGCGGAGCACTTTCTGCGCGGCCGCGTCCACGTTGGGACCGGCGTTCACCAGCGTCTGCGCGATGGCGACGCGTAGGTCCGTCGACCAGGCGCCCTGCAGGTTCGTCTTGAGGAAGGCGCGGAGGTCATCCGAGGTGCCGTCGAGTCGCTCCTGGATCGCGCCGGGCAGGATGGTTAGCGCCTCGGTGTTTGCCACGGCGAGGATCTGGTTCGCCAACAGCCGCAGTTGCGTGGTGGTGGCGGTGTCCAGGTCGATGGTGACCAGCTCGCGGATGTCCTTGTACACCTTGCGTTCGACCGTTTGGCAGGCCCCGTTCGGTGCGGGCGATCCGGTGTGCGCCGCCGCCGGTGCCGCCGGGATCAGAAAGGCCAGCGCCACGAGGGCACCGGCGGAGATCTTCCATCGCATGTAGGTTTTCCTCCCCGTTTAGACAAAAACACGAAGATATTACCGTCGGTGGATGAAAAAGCAAGGCGATTGCTATCGGTCGGACGCTTGATAGGCAAGTTGCGACTTGCCTATGATGGCGGGTGTGGGCGATCTGTACCAGGCGCTGGCCGACCCCACCCGCCGCCTCATCCTCGACGAGCTGACCGAGCGAGACGGTCAGACGCTGTTCGAGATCTGCGGCCGGTTGGCCACCCGGCACCAGGTCGGCTCGTCCCGGCAGGCGATCTCCCAGCACCTCAGCGTGCTGGAGGCTGCCGGCCTGATCGTCACGCGCCGGCAGGGGCGGTACAAGTTCCACCACCTCGACACCCGGCCGCTGCGTGCCATCACCGAGCGATGGCTCCGGTCCGAACCCACCCAGGAGACGCCATGAGAATCAACCTGACGAGCGTGTACGTCGACGACCAGGAGAAGGCGCTGCGCTTCTACACCGAGGTGTTGGGCTTCGTGAAGAAGACCGACGTGCCGACCGGCGAGCACCGCTGGCTGACCGTCGTCTCGCCCGACGCGCCGGACGGCGTCGAGCTGCTGTTGGAGCCCGACGCGCATCCGGCCGCCAAGGCGTTCAAGGAGGCGCTGGCCGGCGACGGCATCCCGCTGACGCAGTTCGCGGTGGACGACGTGACGGCCGAGCACGACCGGTTGCGGCAGCTCGGGGTGCTGTTCACGCAGGAGCCGGTCGACCTGGGCCCGGTGGCCACGGCCGTCTTCGACGACACCTGCGGCAACCTGATCCAGATCGCGCAGTACAAGTAGCGGAACCGGTCAGCCCAGCCGGTCGAGGAGGTCGCGGCTGCGGCTGACCACCAGCGAGGTCGCCGCCGCGTCGTACGACGGGAGCGAGCGGTCGGTGAACAGGTGCCGGTCGCCGGGGTAGACGAACAGCTCGCCCCGGCCCGGGCCGACGATCGAGATCAGCTCGCGGGCGGCGTCCACGTCGCCCTCCAGCCCGAAGAACGGGTCCTGCTCCATGCCGTGGACCTGCACCGCCACGCCGTCGGGCCAGGGGCCGATCGCCCACTCGCCGGTGACCGGCAGGCACGCCTCGTAGAGGAGGGCGGCCCGGGCGCCGGGCCGGGTCTGGGCGAGACGCTGGGCGATGGCGGCGCCCCAGGAGACGCCCGCGTAGACGAGGTCGGGGCGGAGGCCGGCGGCGATCCGGTCGGCGCGCTCGTCGAGGACGTCACCGCCGATCCGCTTGGTGAGCGCCGAGCCCTCTTCGAGGCTGGCCGGTCGCTCGCCGTCGAAGAGGTCGGGGGCGTGCACGGTGTGTCCGCCCGCGCCCAGGGCCTCGGCGAGGGCGCGGACGCCGTCGGTGAGGCCCCGCAGGTGGTGGAAGAGGAGGATCTCGGCCATCGCAGGACTCCTGATCGGCGGAATCATCGAACGCTCGGCACCGTGCGATCGCACAGTCTGCCATCCGGACCAGTCGGGGTCCCGCCGGGACGGCCGTCGCCGCAGGCTAGCGTCGGGGCGTGAGCACCGGATCCCCGCGCGTCCTGCCCGCCGACAGCGGCATCGCCGAGGCCGCCGCCGTCCTGCGCGCCGGCGGGCTGGTCGCCTTCCCCACCGAGACGGTCTACGGGCTGGGCGCGAACGCGCTGGACGCACGCGCCGCCGCGCGGATCTTCGAGGCGAAGGCCCGGCCCAGCTTCGACCCGCTGATCAGCCACCTGGCCGACGCCGCCGACCTGCCGGCGCTGGTCGGCGCCGTGCCACCGGCCGTGGCCGCGCTCGCGGAGCGGTTCTGGCCCGGCCCGCTCACGCTGATCGTGGACCGGCCGGCGGTGGTCCCGCCGATCGTCACCTCCGGCCTGGAGACCATGGCGGTCCGGGTGCCGGACCTTCCGGCGGCCCGGGCGCTGATCGCCGCCGCCGGGGTGCCGGTGGCCGCGCCGAGCGCCAACCGGTTCGGCCAGCTCAGCCCGACCCGGGCGGAGCATGTGGTGGCGGGGCTGGGCGGCGCGGTGGAGGTGGTGCTCGACGGCGGACCCACCCGGTGCGGGATCGAGTCGACCATCGTGGACGCCCGCGGCGACCGCCCGGTGGTGCTGCGGTTGGGCGCGCTGCCGGTGGAGGCGCTCATCGAGGCGGTCGGGCCGGTCGAGGTACGGCAGGGCAACTCCAACCAGCCGGTCGCGCCCGGGTCGCTGGCCGCGCACTACGCCCCGCGTACCCCGTTGCGGTTGGGCGCGGCGGCCGGGGGCGACGGCGGCCGGCGGGGCTTCCTGGCGTTCCGGGAACCACCGGCGGACGGTGACTGGGCGGCGGTGGAGGTGTTGTCGCCCGACGGTGACCTGACGGCGGCGGCGGCGCGTCTCTTCGACGCGCTGCACCGGCTCGACGCGGCCGGGGTGACCGAGATCGTCGCCGAGCCGGTGCCTGACGCGGGGTTGGGGCGGGCGGTCAACGACCGGCTGCGCCGGGCCGCCGCCACCTGGCACTGACCCAGGCGTCTCAGGGGGTCAGCGGCACCGTCTCGCCGCGGTGGACGGTCCGGACCTGGCTGGCGAAGCCGCGCCGCCGGGCCTCCTCGACGAAGTGCCGCAGTGGCGACCGGAACACCGGGTAGTCGTCGTAGTGGATCGGTACGGTGAGCTGCGGCCGGATCAGCTCGACCAGGTCGGCGCCCTGCCGCGCGTCCATGGTGAGCAGGATGCCGGCGATGCGGGTGCCGCCGAGGTGGATCAGCATGGCGTCGATGCCGGGAAAACGTTCCGGGATGTCGGCGAGCTGTGGACGCCGCAGCGTGTCCCCGGTCACGTAGAGGCGGAACCGGCGCTCACCGCCCTGTTCCAGGTCGATCAGGCTGCCCATCACGTCGGGCAGGGCCCGGTCCAGCAGGCCCGGCCCGTGCTGGCCGGGCAGCGCGGTCAGCCGCAGCGTCTCGTCGCCCCGGTGCAGCTCGTACGCGCGCCAGGTGGGCAGCCCTTCCGCCGCGCCGAAGCCCCAGCGGCGCAGTTTCCGTTCCGCCTGGGGTGTGGTGAGGATGGGCAGGGCGTGGTCCAGCCCGCGCCGGGCCACCCGGTCGAAGTGGTCGCCGTGCAGGTGGGACAGGACCACCGCGTCCAGAGGGGGCAGCTCGGGAATGGTCAGCGCCGGGTCGGTGCTCCGTTTCGACCACAGCCCCCGACCCAGGTAGGCCCGCTGCCCCTGATGCAGGAAGTTCGGGTCGGTGAGCAGGGTGAACCCGCCGATCCGGAGCACCGTGGTCGCCGTACCGACGAAGGTCACCTCAGGCGTCATGTCCGTCGCCGTACCCCTGGTCGCCGCGCCCATGCGAACCGGGTTGAGGCAGGCGGTCCACCAGCCGGGTCAGCGCGCCGTTGGCGAACGTCGCGCCCAACGCCGAGCCGGTGGCGATGGTCCAGCCGACCGGGCCCAGCGGGGTGCAGCCGAAGAACTGGCTGACCCCCGGTGTCTGCACCACGACGACGAGTACGCCGACGGAGGCGGCCGTAGCGGCCAGCACGGTGGGGCTGGTGCCGCCGGCCAGCACGGTCTGCCCGAGCTGGGTGCCGATCAGCGAGGCGAGCGCCACGGTGCCGGCCCGTCGTCGGGTGCCGGTCCACCGGGCCACCGTCCATCCGGCGGTCGCGCCCAGCGTGGTCGCCGCCGCCCGCAGGGCGATCTCCCGGCTCATGGTGGCGCCGAGCGAGGAGTCCGGTCCCTCCCGCAGCAGGCGGTCGGTGCGGTCGTCGGCCGGTGGACGGACCGCGATGGCCAGCGCCGGTGCGAGGTCGGTGAGCAGGTTCACCAGCAGCAGTTGCCGTCCGGTGAGGGCGGACCGGCCGGTCGAGGCGGCGGTCAGCACGCTGAACGCGATCTCACCGAGGTTGCCGCCGACCAGGATGCTCAGCGCGTGCCGCACCGACGACCACATGGCCCGCCCCTCGACCAGGGTGNGGCCGGGGTGCCGCGCTGGCCGAGCGCGATGCCGACGTCGGCGAGGCGGATCGCCGGGGCGTCGTTGGCGCCGTCCCCGGTCATCGCGACGGTCCGGCCCCGGCGCTGCAACGCCTGGATGATGCGTACCTTGTGCGCGGGCGTGCAGCGGGCCACCACGTCGGTGGCCATCAACCGCTCCGCGAGCGCGCCGTCGTCGAGTCGGTCCAGGTCGCTCGCGGTGACCACCCGCTGCTGGCCGTGGTCCGGGCTGATCGTGGCGGCGATCGCCTCGGCGGTGGCCGGATGGTCACCGGTGATCATGATGGTGTGCACGCCGGCCGCCCGGATCCGCTCCACCGAGGGCCGTGCGCTTTCCCGCACCCCGTCGGCGAGCGTCAGGAAACCCACCAGGACCAGCCCGTCGACCTGCTCGTCGGCGACCGAGTCGGCGGACACCGGGCACTCGGCGACGGCGAGGACGCGGTGCCCGGCCCCGGCCCGCGCGGCCAGCATGGCATGCACCTCGTCCCGCCCGGCCGCGTCCAACGGCCGGTCACCGTCGGCGGTGCGCCGGGACGCGCACCGCGACAACACCGACTCCGGCGCGCCCTTCACGCTGAGCAGCGAGCCGTCGGCGGTGCGGCCGACCGCGGCGCTGTAGCCCCGGGACGGCTCGAACGGCATGGTCGCCGTCGCGGTCCAGTCCGCCGCCCCGGTCTGCTCGACCACACCGGCCGCCTGCGCGCCCCGGCGTACCGCCCGATCGGTCTGCTGCGGCAGCTCGTCCGGGTCGGCCGCGGCCGGGGTGGCGCGCAGCGCCGCGGCCAGCGTCGCCCGCAACGGCCCGTCGAGCCGGTCCGTCGGGGCGTACCGGTCGTCGCCGGTGCCCACGCCGGCCAGCAGCAGCTTCCCCTCGGTGAGGGTGCCGGTCTTGTCGAAGCAGAGCACGTCGACCCGGCCCAGCGCCTCGACGGTGCGGGGGTTGCGGACCAGGGCGCGGTGCTCGGCCAGCCGCCGCGCCGCCGCCAGTTGCGCGGCGCTGACCAGGAACGGCAGCCCCTCCGGCACCGACGCCACGGCCAGGTTCGCGGCGGTCGCCGCCGTTTCGGCCAGGGGTACGCCCCGAAGCAGCCCCGCCCCGGCGACGGCGACGGCCGAGCCGGCGGCCAGCGGCACGGCGGTGCTGGTCAGCTTGCCCAGTCGCGCCTCCACCCCGCTGACCGGCGGGGCCTGCCGGGCCAGCGCCAGACTCCGCCCGGACTCCGTCTCCGCGCCGGTGGCCACCACCACGGCGGTGCCGTGCCCGGCGGCGAGGGTGGAGCCCTCGAAGAGCATCGAGCGTCGATCGGCGAGCGCCGCGGCGACCACCGGTTCGGGGTTCTTCGCCACCGGCAGCGACTCACCGGTCAGGGACGACTCGTCGGCCTCCAGACCGTCGCTGGTCAGCACGCGGCAGTCGGCCGGTACGGCGTCACCGGAACTGACGTCGATCACGTCGCCGGGCACCAGCTCCTCCGCCGGCACCACCCGGGCCACGCCGTCGCGCCGCACCCGGGCGGTGACCGCGGAGCGGGACAGCAGCTCGGCCAACGAACGTTCGGTGTTGCGCTGGTGCACCGCGCCGACCAGCGCGGAGCCGCCGACCAGACCGCCGACCAGGCCGGCGTCGACGAGCGAGCCGAACATCGCGGAGAGCACCGCGCCGGCGGCCAGCACCGGGGTGAGCGGGTTGGACAGTTCGTCGACGAACGCGCGGAGCAGCCCGGCCGGGCCCGGCCGGTCACCGGCCCCGACCTGCCGGCGGCGGGCCGCCTCCGCGCCGGTGAGCCCGGTGGGGCGGGTGCCGAGCTGGTCGAGGACGGTCTCCACCGGCATGAGGTGCCAGGCGGTGACCGTGGGCCCCGGGGTGCCGGTGCGGTCGGGCAGCCGGTGCGCCCGGAACACGCCGTGCGCGAACGCCACCGCGGCGGCGCCGTTCACCGCGGCCAGGGTCGGGCGGGGCAGCCGTCGCGGATGGGCGGTGAACGCGCCGAGTGCGCCGAGCCCACCGCCGGCCATGGCGATCCGGATGTTCTGCCCCGTCATCCGCCGGGCGACCCCGACCGCGTCGACGATCAGGGCGGGAATCCGCAGGTCGTCTCCGACCAGCAGGTGTGCGCCCCACGGGGGCAGGTCGTCCGGTGCGGACACGCCGAGGCCGCAGTCGGCGGCGGCGAGCGCCGACCGTTCCCCGGAGACCACCAGCACCACCGCGCCCTCGCGTTGCAGGTCACGGACGGTCGCGGCGAGTCGGGGACCGCCCGGTACGCGCAGGTCGGCGAAGTCGTACCGGCCGTCCTCGGCGCCGGCGACCACGAGCNGCCTGGCGGGTGGCGGACACCAGCGCGTCCACGCCGGGGGCGGGTTCCGGCTCGACTCGCAGCACGGCGACGAGCCGGTCGTCCTCGGCCAGCCCGAGCAGCCGTCCACCGCTGTCGCGCAGCCGGCCGCTGTCCGGGGTGTCCCCCGGGTCCTCGGCGTCGAGGCGGTCCAGTGGACCGATCCGCCATCCGCCGTCGGCCCGTACCGCGTCCGGCTCGTCCGGGTCGAACAGCGCGAACGCACGGGCGGCGACCTGGCCGGTGTCGGCGCCGCGCAGCGGCGCCAGGTCGGCCAGGACACCCCGGTCGGAGCCGAGCACCGCCGTGTCCAGCAGCACCGTGTCGATGCGGTCCAGTTCGCGGAGCACGCCGCGGTCCATGGCGATGA
Organism: Micromonospora sp. NBS 11-29; assembly: GCF_002140155.1. Classification (GTDB taxonomy): domain Bacteria; phylum Actinomycetota; class Actinomycetes; order Mycobacteriales; family Micromonosporaceae; genus Micromonospora. Next base: position 600,918 of record NZ_NAPR01000004.1, on the reverse strand, counting down.
CACCACGTCGGGCGAGCATCCGGCCGAGCTGCGCCGCGTACCCCTCACGTCCGCTGCCGGGGGCCTTGGGCAGCGACGAGAGCGCCAGCGCGGCGGCCCGCCGGGGACCGGCCACCGGTATCGCCGCGGCACCGGCCACCGCGCCGGCGGCGAGCACCCGCTTGGCGTAGCGCTCGACCTGGCCGTCCGGGACCGGGCAGGGCCGCTCGCCGTCCGGCACCCGGGCCACCGCCCGCTCCGGGTCGCCGGTCAGGCCCGGCTCGGCGCGACTCCAGGCGGCGAGCTGGGCCCGCGCCTCGCCCCACTGCACCACCCGCTGCGCCCCGTCGAGCACGATGCCGGCCCAGCCGCCGGTGAGCCCCTGCACCACCGCCTCGGCCAGCGGGAAGAGCACCTCGGCGCGCGGGTCGGCGCGCAGGCCCCGGCCGGCGAGCGCGTGCAGCCTCGGATGCAGGTCGACGGCGGTCAGCAGGCCCGCCACCTCGCCGGGGACCGGTGTGAACGGCAGGATCCGGGTGGCCCCGGAGATGGCCAGGCCGAGCGCGTCGGAGGCCAGCGCGCCGAGCGTACGGGCGGTGCGGGGGCCCTCCTCGGGCGGATGCGGCGGTGGGATCTCCGGGTCCGGCTCGTACGGGCAGGTCCGCTCGGCCCGCGCCACGGTGGCGATCAGGTCGCGTAGCTTCGGCGCCGGTTCCCCGGTCGCCACCACCACCCGACCGGACGGCGCGTTCACCCGCGCCCAGGTGACTCCCGGCACCGCCTCCAGCGCCGCCTCGACCTGCCGGGCCAGCCGGTCCCCGCCGTCCTGGCAGACGCCGTGCACCTCGATGTGGTGCCGGCCGGGTCGGGACCAGACCCGACGCCGGGTCAACCCGGTGAGGCGGGCCAGCCCGGCGGCCGCCGCGCCCACGTTCCCGGCCGCCTCGGTGACCGCCGGCGGCACGGCGTTCTCGGGCAGGGCCGACCCGACGGTACGCGCGACCCGCGCGAGGGTGTCCGGCACGGAAGCCGGCGACAGGAGAGCGGCGAACCCGTACGCCATCTCGCCTCCCGGTCTCGTCCCGGCGGCCCGACTTCCCGGCGCGGCGTCCGTTATGCCCCTCGGGCAGGGGAACTTTCCCCGCTGCCCGGGGCATGGACGGGGCGGGCGGTGGAATGCCGGTCGGGTCGATGCCGCCGAGGCGAACCGGGGAGGCTGGGATGAGCACGTTGACGCGTCACCTGAGTGGGCCGCGGGAGACGGTCCGGGCGTACAGCCGTCGGGTGGACGTCCCGCTGCTGGGCGAGGTGGCCGTGCCCCCGCCGGACAGGCTGGCCTACTACGCCGGCATCGGGGTGCTCACCGCGTTGCAGGTGATCGAGTGGCCGCTGGCGCTGGTCATCACGGCCGGGCACGTCCTGGCCGACCAGCACTTCTCGGGTCTGGCGAAGGGCCTGGGCAAGGCGCTGGAGACCGCTTGACCTGAACCAGGGTTGATGTCGCACGCTGGTGCCCATGACGACCGTCACCGCCGTACCGGCGACCGCACCGCTCGGCCTGTGGTCGCCGCGTCTGCGGGCGATGACCGTGGGCAGCGTCGCCCTGGTGTCGCTGCTCGCGTTCGAGGCCCTGGCGGTGGGCACCGCCATGCCGACGGTGGCGCGCAACCTGGGCGGACTCGGCCTGTACGCGCTGGCCTTCGGTGGTCCGTTCGCCTCCGGGGTGGTGGCGATGGTCGCCTCCGGCATCTGGTGCGACGCGCGCGGCCCCCGGCCGGCGATGTGGCACGGGGTGGGGTGGTTCGTCGCCGGCCTGGCGACGGCGGGAGCCGCGTCGACCATGGAGGTGCTGGTCGTCGGGCGGGTGGTGCAGGGCTTCGGCTCGGGCCTGCTCTCCGTGGCGCTCTACGTGATCGTCGGACACGCGTACCCGGAGGGGTTGCGGCGGCGGATGTTCNGCCGCGTTCGCGGCGGCCTGGGTGGTGCCGTCGCTGGTCGGACCCGCGCTGGCCGGNCCTGATCGTGGAGCACCTCGGCTGGCGCTGGGTGTTCCTCTCGGTGCCGGCGGTGGCCGTGCCGGCGGTGCTGCTGATCCAGCCGGGGCTGCGGGCGTTCGCCGGCACCACGCCGACCCGGCCGCCGGCCGGCGCGCTGGCCCGGATGGGCTGGGCCTGCGGGGCGGGGGCGAGCGCCGCACTGCTGCACTACGGGGGGCAGCAGCGCGGCGCGCTCGCCGCCGTCCTGGTCGGGGCGGCGCTGGTGGGACTGCTCGCCTGCGTACCGCGTCTTCTCCCGCCGGGTTTCCTCCGGGCCGCACGGGGGCTGCCGACGGTGATCGGCCTGCGTGGGCTGGCCTCGGCGGCGTTCGTCGGCGCGGAGGTGGTGATCCCGCTGATGCTCTCCCGGCAGCGTGGTTTCACGCCCACCGGGGCCGGTCTGGTGCTCACCGTCGGGGCGCTCTCCTGGTCGCTGNCCCCGCGGCCAGCCTGCCCCGAGCCGGCCTGGCCTGCATCGCCGCCGGCACGGCGGGCGTCGCGTCGGCGCTGCTGCCGGGGATGCCGGTGGCACCCGCGGTGCTCGCCTGGGCGGTCGCCGGCCTGGGCATGGGCCTGCTCTACCCGTCGCTGTCGGTGCTCACGCTGGAGCTGTCCGACCCGGCCGAGCAGGGCCGCAACTCCTCGGCGCTGCAACTGGGCGACTCGCTGGCGGCCGCCACCGTGCTGGCACTGACCGGGGCGGTGCTGGCCGTCGGCTCGTCGCCCGGCCCGGCGAGCTACGCGGCGACGCTGGCCGTCGCGGCCGGCTGCGGCCTGCTCGGCCTGGTGCTCGCCGGCCGGGTGGAAGCCACCTGACCGACACGTACGGGGGAACGGGCGGAACATGAGAGCCGGTCGGTTCCGGTGCCGCCCTACCGTGGCCCCATGCTGGTTCTCGTGGTCACCGTGGTGCTGTACGTCTTCGGCTTCGTCTTCCTCTACGGCGTGATACGGGTCGGTGTCCGGCACGGCATCGAGGATGCCGAGGCTTACCGCCCCGAGGCGCTCCAGCGGCGCCAGCTCACCGAGGTGTAAGGAGGGGGCCCTTGTTAACGCATTCGGTATAGGAAGGGGCCCCGCTTAACAGGCTGGCGAGCGGATCTCCGGCGCAGGTGCGAGGATCGCCCCGTGATGGGGACGTTGAAGACCGAGCCGGCGCGGGCCCGGCTGGACCTGCTGGCACCACCGGTCGCCGCGGCGGTGGAACGGTGGCCGGACGAGGCCCCGGTGAACGTGGACGAGGTGCTGGTCGCTCCGATCGACGCCGAGCTGGCCGACACGGCGGCCTTCTGCGCGGCGTACGAGGTGAGGTTGGACGAGTCGGCGAACTGCGTGGTGGTCGCCGGCAAGCGGGGCGGCGAGACCCGTTACGCCGCCTGCATCGTGCTCGCCACCACCCGGGCCGACGTCAACGGAGTCGTCCGCAAGCTGCTGGACGTGCGTAAGGCGAGCTTCGCGCCGATGGCTGAGGCGGTGGAGCTGACCGGGATGGAGTACGGCGGGATCACGCCCATCGGGCTGCCGGAGGAATGGCCGATCCTGGTCGACTCGCGGGTGATCGCCACCCCGCATGTGATCATCGGGTCGGGCGTACGGCACAGCAAGATCGCCCTGCCCGGGCCTGCGCTCGGGGCGTTGCCCGGGGCCACGGTGGTGGAGGATCTGGCCCGCCCGGCCTAGCCGTTCACCCGCATCGATATCGTTCCACGTGAAACATCAACCGACCGCCTCGCGCTGCGCCACCTCGCCCAGCGCGGCGAGCAGCGTCTCCGGCTCCTGGGCGCCGACGACCGCGTACTTTCCGGCCAGCACGAAGGTCGGCACGCTGGAGACGCCGAGCTGGTGCGCGGTGCTCAGGTCGCCGGCCACCTCGCGGCGGCCCAGGCTCGACTCCAGGAACGCGCGGGCCTCGGCCTCGTCCAGCCCGACCTCGCCGGCCAGCGTGACCAGCGCGTCGACCGACCCGACGTCCACGCCGTCCTGGAAGTGCGCCCGGTAGAGCCGCTCCACCACCTCCGCCGCGCGGTCCCGCTCGGCGGCGAATCGCACCAGCCGGTGCGCGTCGAACGTGTTCGCCGCCACGGCGCGATCGAACCGCAGGTCGAGGCCCGCGTCGGCGGCGACCCGGGAGACGTGGGCGGCCATGCCCTCGGCCTTGTCCCGTCCGCCGAACTTCTCCGCAAGTGCGTCGAGCAGCGGGCGCGGCTCGGTCACCGGCGTCGGGTCGAGCTGGAACGGCCGGTACCGGACGGTCACCTCGCCGTCGTACGCCGCCAGAGCTTGCTCGAGTCGGCGCTTGCCGATCCAGCACCAGGGGCAGACGACGTCGGCGTAGATCTCGATCTCCATGACCAGCGACAACCCGCCGGTCAGGCGATCTGTTCCCGGACCTGGCGCTTGAGCCGGGCCAGGATGGCCGTGCCACCGCGCACCCGCAGCGGGCTGATCGCCTGGGCCAGGCCCATCCGCTGGTAGAGGTCGTCCGGTACGGCCAGCACCTCCTCGGCGCTCGCCCCGGCCAGCCCTTCAGCGAGGATGCCCGCGAACGCGCGGGTGGTGGGCGCCTCCGGCGGGCAGTCGAAGACCGTGCTCACGGTCCTGTCCGGTTTCACCTCGGCGCGCAGGAAGAACGCGGTCTGGCACTCGGGGACCTGCTCCAACTCCTCCCGGTCGACTCCCTCGGGCAGAGGTGGGATCACGTCGGCGAACTCCAGCAGCATCTCCAGCACGACGTCGCGCGGGGCGGTGGCGAAATCGTCGACGATCTCAACCAGCTTGGTCGGCATCTCGGGCATGCGTCGAGGCTATCCGGCAGTGAGAAGGGGCCCCCTCTCTACCGGAGGCGTTAAGAAGGGGCCCCGCCTTTCACACGTTCGGGGCGGCTTCGCTGATGTCGCTGAGGGCCGAGTGGGGGTCTAGCTGCATGGCCAGGTCGCCGAGGGAGACGATGCCGACCAGCTTCCGCTCGCTGTCGCAGACCAGCACCCGCCGGATGTTGCGCTCCCGCATCAACGCGGCCGCCTCGTTCGCGGTGCAGTGCTGCTCGATCATGACGACCTCGCGGGTGATGATCGACCCGATCGTGGTGGTGCCCGGGTCGGCGCGCTCGGCCACCGCACGGACCACGATGTCACGGTCGGTCAGCATGCCGGCGAGGGTGGCGCCGTCGGTCACCACCACGTCGCCGATGTCCGACTCCTTCATCACCCGGGCCGCCTCGTCCAACATGGTCTCCGCCGGGAGATAGACCACCTGTTTTGTCATCACGTCACTGACGCGGTACATGAGAGCCTCCGAAACGCCTCGGTCGATCCGTCTGCGGTACCCGGTGGCGCGCTCGCTACACCACGTCGCGGCGCGTCGCGCCTACCTCGTCGAGCAGGCGCTCGACGACACCCGTCACCGGGACGTCGGTCCGGTCGCCGGTGGCCCGGTCGCGCAGCTCGACGTACCCCTCGGTCAGGCGGCGGCCGACCACGACGGCGCGCGGGACGCCGATCAGCTCCGCGTCGGTGAACTTCACCCCGGCGGAGACGGTGGTGCGGTCGTCGACCAGCACCCGCAGGCCCGCTTCGGCGAGCCGCCCGCCCAGCTCCAGCGCCGCGTCGAGCTGCGGCCCCTTCCCGGCGACGATCAGGTGTACGTCGCACGGCGCGACCGCGGCCGGCCAGACCAACCCCCGGTCGTCGTGATGCTGCTCGGCCACGGCGGCGACCAAGCGGGACACCCCGATGCCGTAACAGCCCATGGTGGGCCGGACCGGCTTGCCCTCGGGGCCGAGCACGTCGACCGCGAAGGCGTCGGTGTAGCGGCGGCCGAGCTGGAAGATGTGGCCCACCTCGATCCCCCGTCGCAGGGTCAACTCGCCGTCACCGCAGACCGGGCAGGGGTCGCCGGGTCGCACCTCGGCCGCCTCGATCGTCCCGTCCGGGACGAAGTCGCGCCCGCACACCACGTCGGTGGCGTGCCGCCCCCGCTCGTTCGCCCCGGTCAGCCAGGTGGTGCCGGGTGCCACCCGGGCGTCGACCAGGTAGCGGATCCCGTGCTTGGCCAGGATCTGTGGCCCGAGATAGCCCCGGACCAGCTCCGGGTGCGCGGCCCAGTCGTCGAAGACGGCCACGGTGGCCGGCGCCAGCGCCGCTCCGACCCGCTTCAGGTCCACCTCGCGGTCCCCAGGCAGGCCGACGACCAGCAACTCGGCCTCGTCGGCGCCGGGCCGGCGGACGGTCAGCACGACGTTCTTCAACGTGTCGGCGGCCGTCCAGCCGGTGCGGCCCGCGAGCGCGCGGGCGTCGGCCATCCCCACCAGAGCCGCGATGGTCGGCGTCTCCGGGGTGTCGTGCACCTGGGCGTCCGGATGGGCGTCCGGATCCCCGGCGGCGGGGGCGCGGGTCACCACCGCCTCGGTGTTGGCCGCGTAGTCGCAGGCGGTGCAGCCGACGAACGTGTCCTCGCCGACCGGCGTGGCCGCCAGGAACTCCTCCGACGCCGAACCGCCCATCGCGCCGGACGTCGCCCGCACCACGGTGAAGTCCAACCCGACCTTCCGGAAGACCGCGTCGTACGCCGCCCGGTGCCGGTCGTACGACCGTTGGAGCCCGGCGTCGTCCAGGTCGAAGGAGTAGGCGTCCTTCATCAGGAACTCGCGGCCGCGCAGCAGGCCGGCCCGGGGCCGGGCCTCGTCCCGGAACTTCGTCTGGATCTGGAACAGCGTCACTGGGAAGTCTCGGTAGGACGGGAACAGGTCCTTCACCAGCAGCGCGGCCATCTCCTCGTGGGTGGGTGCGAGCAGATGCTCGGCGCCCTTGCGGTCGGCGAGGGTGAAGATGTCGTCCCCGTACTCCGTCCAGCGCCCGCTGGTCCGGTACGGCTCCGCCGGGAGCAGCGCCGGGAAGTGCACCTCCTGGTCGCCGATCGCGGTCATCGCCGCCCGGACGATCGCGGTGACCCGGTCGAGCACCAGCTTGCCCAACGGCAGCCAGGTGTAGCCGCCCGGCGCGGCCCGACGGACGTAGCCGGCGCGCAGCAGCAGCCGGTGGCTCGGCACCTCGGCGTCGGCCGGGTCCTCGCGCAGGGTCCGGAGCAGCAGGGTCGACATGCGCAGCAGCATGGCCGCAGCGTACGGCGAACGTCGACGGCGAGGCGATCCGTTTCGGGGCTAGCGGGGTAGGAAGGCGGTATGAGTGAGCGTCCCCGGTTCTCGTTGACGTCCACGGTGCTCGACGCGCCGTCCGCGCAGGAACTCTCCGTCTTCTACGAGCGGCTGCTCGGCTGGCCGCGACGGGAGGACGAGCACGACTGGGTCGTCCTGGCCCCGCCGGACGGGGGCGCCACGCTGGCGTTTCAGGACGAGCCGGCGTACGTGCGTCCGGTGTGGCCGGCCGGCCCGGGTGATCCGCCGATGATGCTGCACCTCGACATCAAGGTCGACGACCTCGACGCGGCCTCGGCGTACGCGGTGTCGCTCGGCGCCACGGTCGCCGACTATCAACCTCAGGACGACGTGCGGGTGCACCTCGACCCGGTCGGCCACCCGTTCTGCCTCTATCTCTGAGCAGGGCCCACCGGGCTACGCTGCCCGAGTGACCGCCACACCGTCGGCCCGCGCGGCGGCCCAGTATGCGACGACGACCGGCAACCTCACCGCCCGTATCGCGCTGCACGCCTACGGCACCAACCCGCAGGACTGGTACGCCTGGCTCGGCGAGCGGCTGCCGTTGGCCGGTGACGTGCTGGAGGTGGGTGCCGGCACCGGTGAGCTGTGGCGCCGGGTGGACCGTCGCGGTGCCCGGCTCACGCTGACCGACTTCTCACCCGCAATGTGTGACCGGTTGCGCGAGCTGCCCGACGCCCGGGTGCACCGCTGCGACGCGACCCGCCTGCCGTACGCCGACGGCGTCTTCGACGCGGTGATCGCCAACCACATGCTCTATCACCTGGACGAGCCGGACGCCGCGTTGCGCGAGTTCGCCCGCGTGCTGCGCTCGGGCGGGCGGCTGGCCGTCGCGCTGAACGGCCGCGACCATCTCGCCGAGCTGGACGCGCTCGGCCCGGCCATCGGCCGCCCCGACCTGACCGTCGGGTTCGACCGGGCCGAGACCAACGCCGAGACGGCGCCGGCCCGGATCGCGGCCCACTTCGCCGACGTGACGGTCGAGCGCTACCCGGACGAGCTGGCGGTGCCGACCGTCGAGCCGGTCGTGGCCTACCTCGCCAGCATGACCGGCCCGCTCACCGCCGCGCAGGATTCGGCCGTCCGCGACGTGGTCCGGGCCCGCATCGAAACCGAGGGCACTTTCCGGGTACGCAAGCACTCGGTGCTGATCAGCGCGACGCGCGGCCCTCGCTGAACCGGACGAAGGCGCGCCAGGCGTCGGGGGTGAAGGTGAGAACCGGCCCGGTCGGGTCCTTGCTGTCGCGCACCCCGACGACGCCGGTTAGATTCCCCGCCACCTCGACGCACTCACTCTGGCCGCTGCGGGTGGACTTCCGCCAGACAGCGCCGGTCAGCTCCACGACTCGACCACTTCCTTCATCAGCTCGATCGACTGCCGACGGGGAAGCGCCTCGCTCCGGACGCTTTCCCATCTGGACAGCAGGATAGCCAGGTCCTCATCCTTGTCGATCAGCGTTCCGCCGAGTTGGTTCTCCAGGTAGCCGACCCACCCGCCATCTCCACCCCGGGCGAGCGTGAACGGTCCGGTCAGTCCGATGTGCAGGCTGACCTCGGTCGGAATGACGTGCACGGCGACGTGGCGCAGTTCGCACGCTTCGATCAGATGCGTGATCTGCTGGCTCATCACCCCACGGAAGGATTCGTCCGCACGGCGCAGCACGGCTTCCTCGATCACCGCGACGAACTTGGGTGGATCGGTGGCGGGTGAGCACGGACTGACGGTCGAGCCGGACCGCCAACCGCCGGTCACCTTCCTCGGCGCCGAGCATGTCGTCGGTGTGAATCATGGCTCGCGCGTAGTTCTCGGTCTGCAATAGGCCGGGGATGAGGCTCGGCTGATAGCAGCGCAACTGCTGGGCCTGGCGTTCTGCTTCCAGCCATGGGCGGAACCAGCTCGGCTGGCCGTCCCGCTCGGCGAGCTTGAGCAGCGACGTCAACAGCCCACCGGTGCCCAGCACCTCGTCGGCCCGCTTCAGGAAGAACCGGTCCAACGGCCGCTGGCCCAGCTCCACGGCCGACACCTGGGAGTTGGAGAAGTGCACCAGCTTCCCGAACTCCTCCTGACTCAGCTCCGCCTTCAGCCGCAGCCGACGCAGTTGAGCGCGGATCAGTTCGGCGGTCGGCTCGTCTTCCACCCGTCCTCCTCAGTTCGCCCGCCGGGTTCTCGGCCTCTTCCCGCACCCGCCAAGTCGACTTCCGAGCGTAGTGCCATGGTTAGCAGACTGTCACGCATGAGTCTTCCCGTACCCCGGCTCGGGCCGCACCCGGACCGACCGCGCGCCCACCCGCCGGACCACCCGGCGCACCTGCCGATCCGCCCACTGTGGCTCTGTCGTGCCTGCGGCAGCCCGTGGCCCTGCGCCCAGGCCCGACTGCTGCTCACCGCCGAGTACGCCGACCACCCGGTCGACCTGGCCGTCTACCTGTCCGGGCTCTACCACGAGGCCACCCACGACCTGTTCCGGCTCAACCCGCACGACGGCCCCACACCCCGCGAGCTGTTCGACCGGTTCGTCGGCTGGGGCCCCTACCGGCGCGGCGCAGCGGAGCGCCACGGTCGGTGAATACGATTCACCGCCATGGCGCCATCACGCGGGCGAGCAGGGTCCGGAGACTTCGACCTCACGACCGACGAGCTGCGCGTCGTGGCGCGCTATGTGGCCCGGCATGCCGAGGACGTCCTGCCGGTCTTCGAGCGGGCCGTTCCCGGCGATCCGCGTCCCCGTGCGGCGATCGACGCGGCGTGGGCATTCGTCGAGGGCGCCGACCGGACGAACCGGCAACGCGTCGCGTCCATCGACGCGCACCGGGCCGCCCGCACCGCGCCCTCCGAGGCCGCGCGCCTGGCCGCCCGCTCGGCCGGGGACGCCGCGTCGGCCGCGTATCTGCACCCGCTCGCCCAGGCCAGCCAGGTCGGTCACATCCTGCGGGCCGCCGCGAGCGCGGCGCACATCGGGGAGCTGGCCGCCGGCGGCGACCCGGCGGTCGCCGACGCCCTGCTGGAGCGCTCGCGGCGGTGGGCCACCCCGGTGCTGGTCGACGTGCTCCGTCGCTATCCGCCGGTGACCGGTGGCGGCAGTCGGGTGGCCCGGCTGATGAGCGACCTGGACGGTGCCCTGCGGCGGACGCCGCCCGCGGGCGGAGAGGGGGACGGGGCGTGATCCTGCCGCAGGTCCGGGATCCCCGCTTCGTGACGATCCGTCGGGGCGGGACGCTCACCGACGACGACCACCGGCTACTGGCGCTCTGGGCCGCGACGTGCGCGGAGCACGTCCTCGGCCTCTTCGAGGCGGTCCGGCCTGACGACCCGCGTCCACGCGAGGCGATCGAGCACATCCGGGCCTGGGTGCGCGGCGAGGTCACGATGACGCAGTCGCGCGCGGCGGGCGGCCACGCCATGGGGGCGGCCCGGGACCTGCGCGGGGCGGCACGGCACGCCGCGTACGCCGCCGGCCAGGCCGGGGCCGTCGCGCACGTCGCCGCGCACGAACTCGGCGCCGCCGCGTACGCCATCAAGGCGGCACGCGCGGCGGCCCCGGACGGCCAGGCCGACGCGGCGGGCCGACGCGAGTGCCGGTGGCAGCGCGAGCAGCTCCCGGCGGCGATCCGTGAGCTGGTCCTCGACGACCAGCGGTTACGCAACGACATCTGCTGGTCGGTGTTCGAGGACTGAGTGGGGCGGCAACCATCGGGCGGCGGGGTGGCGTCAGGAGGGGCATCATCGACGCACCACTGACCCGAAGGATCGGCTCGTGTGGACCCTCTCCTGAGTGAGTTCGACTCGTTCGTGCGCACCCGAACGCCGGCGCTCCTGCGCTCGGCCTACCTGCTCACCGGCGACCAGCACCTGGCCGAGGATCTCGTCCAGTCCGCTCTCGCCCGTACCCACCGAAGCTGGAGCCGGCTGCACGACAGCGGCAACGCGGAGGCGTACACCCGAAAGATCATGTACCACCTCCAGGTCTCCTGGTGGCGACGTCGCCGGGTGGCCGAATCGATGCCGGGCGACCTGCCCGAGCCGCGCGGAGGCGGCTCGGCCCCCGACCACGCCCAGCAGACCACGCTCCGGCTCACCCTCCGGGCCGCGTTGGCCCGGCTGTCCGCGAAGCAACGGGCCGTGCTGGTACTGCGGTTCTTCGAGGACCGCAGCGAGACCGAGGCCGCCGACCTGCTCGGCGTGACCGTCGGCACGGTCAAGAGCCAGACCTCGAAGGCGCTGGTCAAGCTGCGCAGCGTCGCCCCGGAACTCGCCGAGCTGTACGTCAGGGAAGGACACACCCGATGAACCAGGACCGACTGCGCCTCGACCTGGCCGACCTGGCCGAGGAGGTCACCCCGGTCGACCTGCGGGACCGGGCCCTGCGTACCTCCCGACGGCTGGGCATCCAGCGGGCCGTCGCCACCTCCGCCGCCGCGCTGCTGGTGCTGGCCGCCGCGACCGGAACCGCGCTCGCGATCCGGCCGGAGGGCCGGGCGCCCGAGCCGGCCGGTCCGTCGATCACCAGCACCGCGCCGCCGGTCGAGCGCACTCCAAACCCGACGGCGGAGCCGCCCTCGAAGGACCCGAGCGCGGGCGCCGGCCAGCCGCAGTCGGCGCTGACCGGGACGCGCTACTACCTGGAGCAGACGTCCGGCCGGTCCCGGATCCACGCGGTACGCGGCACGCAGGACCGGGTGGTCCACGAGGTCGTCCGCGAGGACGGCGGCTGCGCGGCCAACACCGTGACCGTCTCGCCGGACGGCAAGCGGGTGGCGTGGGTGCGGGACGGTACCGACGACACCGTGAGCGGCATCCTGTCGATCACCACCGTCGGAGACAGCGGAGGCACGACGCTGGCCGAGGGAATCAGCTGCCTCGGCAGCCGGTCACTGCGCTGGCAGGGCGACGACCTGCTGATGGCGCAGCGGAAGAACGGGCGGTCCGTGCTCTACGACACGGCGGCCCGCAAGGAGGTCGGCGGTGACCCCGGCGAGGAGACGAATCGCTGCTGGTCCGCCGACGGCACCTGGCTGGCCGCCGTGTCGGAGGGCAAGCCGTACGTCACGGACGGCACCGACTCGCGGCAGTACACCTATACGCCGCCGGAGCGTGAGGCCGTCAAGTGGGACGGTTGGGAGGCACGCAGCGTCTCCCCGGACGGCCGGTTCGTCGCGGTGGGCTGGATCGGCACCGACCCGTCCCGCCGGGACGACAGCTTCGCGGTGGTCGACACCACCAGCAGCAAGACGGTCGACCTGCCCGGTACGGGCGAGGTGCACGGTGTCCTGTTCGACGCCGACGGAACGGTGCTCGTCCGGCGAGGGACCGGCATCACGGTCCTCGACCGTGACCTCAGGCCGCTCGGGACGGTGGACGAGCCGGCCTCGATCCGGAACCGGGCGCTGCTGGCGTACGTGCCCTGAGCCTGGCCACGACGCGGGGCGGGTCACCACGGCCCGCCCCGTTGTCCGCCGCCCGGAACGGGACACCGAGACCTCCGCCACGTCCGGCCCGACGGGGCGGCGGGGAGCGGACTGGCGGTGACAGACTGGGCGGCGCACTTCTGCCGGGACGTCGGAGGGAAACGCCGTGCGCTGGCGCAGCTTCGTGGCGGTGGGCGACAGCTTCACCGAGGGCATGGACGACGCATATCCGGACGGCAGCTACCGGGGCTGGGCCGATCTGGTCGCCACCCGGCTCGCCGCCGAGGCGGGCCCCGACTTCGGCTACGCCAACCTGGCCATCCGGGGCCGGCTGTTCCCGAACGTCGTGGCCGAGCAGGTGCCGGCGGCGCTGGCCATGAAACCCGACCTGATCAGCTTCGCGGCGGGCGGCAACGACGTGCTGCGCCGCAGCTTCGACCCGGACGTGTTCGTGCCGCGCTTCGACGCGGTGGTCGGGCGGTTGCGGGGCGGCGGCAGCGACGTGCTGCTGTTCCGGTTCGCCGACGTGATGGCCCGGCTGCCCGGCCAGCGGCTGGTGGCACCCCGGGTCACGCTGCTCAACCGGGCGGTCGGCGAGGTCGCCGAGCGGCACGGCGCGATCCTGGTCGACCTCTACGCCGACGAGACCTACCTCAACCCGATGCTCTGGAGCACCGACCGACTGCACCTGTCGGCGGCCGGGCACCGGCGGGTCGCCGCGCAGGTGCTCACGGCGCTCGGCGTCGGCTGCGACGAGGACTGGCTGTTGGTGCCGCCGCACCCGGCGCCCACCCCGTGGCTGGCCGGCCGCGCCGCCGACCTGCGCTGGGCCGGCCGGCACCTGGCGCCGTGGATCAAGCGCCGGCTGACCGGTCGGTCCTCCGGCGACTTTGTCACCGCGAAGCGGCCCGTGCTCGGGCCGATGCACGCCGACTGACCGGTGCGCACCGTTCACGCCGCGGACCTGTTGCGGCTCATCCTCGACGACGAGCCCCACGTCGGGCTGGCGGTCCTGGTGGACGGCGACCGGATCGAGGCGGTCGCGTCGCTGGACGCGCTGACCGGCGCGTACCCCGGGGTGCGGGTGCGGCGGTGGGCCGGCACGCTCGGGCCGGCGCTGGTGCACGACGGCCCGCTGCCCCTGGCACCCACGCCGCGCGAGCGGGTGCACGCGCTGTTCCGGCTGGGCGCCGCCGCGGTGCTGGACGCGCACGTCCCCGATCCGGCGTTGCGTGCCGCCGCGGCCCGCAACGGGGTGGCGGTGCTGTCCGCCGCCCGGCCTGCCGCGCTGGTGGTCGGTGGCCGGGCCGACCTCGCCGTGTTCGACGCGGACGGCTCCTGCCGGGCCACCGTGGTCGCCGGCCGGCTGGTGCACCGCCGCGCCTGATCGCCCGGTCAGCCGGACGGCTCGAACCTATGCGCCATCCGCTAATCCAGATAGCCCGATGTCCGCCCGGCCCGATAGCATCCGCTGCCCCCGTCGATCGACACGGGGGGGAAATCGGGGAAAGGTGGATGAGGGATGACCCTCATGCCTGACAGAAATCCACTTCGGACAAGCGGGCGGACCATGCTCGCCGCCGCGCTGTCCATGGTGGTCGCCGCCGGCACGGTCGCCGCCACCGCGGCGCCGGCCGCCGCGTACGACGTCCGCTACGAGACCAGCACCGCCTGGGGCTGGACCGACTCCAAGACGCCGGACAAGAACAACCTGAACCGGCCCGGTGACCTGCCGGTCGGCACCTGGAAGGACGCCAAGGGCCACCCGCACACGTCGCGGGCCTACCTCACGTTCGACATCTCCCGCTACCGGGGCGCCGACATCGAGCGCGCGGTGCTCGACGTCAAGGAAACCGCCGGCGCGGACTGCACCAAACGTCCGAAGATCGAGCTGTGGCGCACCGCGTCCTACACCGCGAAGTCGAGCTGGCGGAAGCCCCCGGCCGACCTGGGCCTGGTCGACAGCCGCCAGCTCACCAACCAGACCGTCTGCCCGGCGCCCCGGGTGGAGTTCGACGCGAGCGAAGGGCTGCGCCAGGCGCTCGCCGAGGGCCGGTCGACGCTGACCCTGTCGCTGCGGCTGCCCGCCGACGTGGAGCAGGACCCCACGCTGGCCCGCAAGTACGCGCCCAAGGCCGGCATCTCCATCGACTACAACTTCCGCCCCGGCGTGCCGACCGATCTGGAGACCACGAACGGCACGGCGTGCACCACCGCCCAGCCCTACCAGGTGGTGCGCTCCGCCACGCTGTCCGGCGTGGTGCACGACCGGGACCGGAACGACACCGGCGGCACCGACCAGCTCACCGTCTCGTTCGAGGCATGGCCGGTCGACCAGCCGGACGCGCGCATCGAGCGGACGGACTACGCCCGTGACGGCGAGCGTGCCGTCGGCCGGTTCGACCAGATGTGGCCGGTGCCGTTCGAGCACGACCGGACGTACGCCTGGCGGATGCGGGCGGCCGACAGCCGGGCCACCGGCGACTGGAGCCCGGTCTGCTACTTCCGCTACGACGTCCGCGGCCCGGCGACGCCGCCCACGGTGACCTCCACCGACTTCCCGGACGACCACGAGTCGCACCCGGGCCTGCCGGGCGCGTTCACGTTCTCGGCCAACGGCGCGACGGACGTCGTGACGTACGGCTACTCGCTGAACTACGGCAGCGAGAAGACGGTCGACGCGGACCGGCCGGGTGGCTCGGCCACCGTCACACTGACGCCCGGACGCCTCATGAACACGTTGCGCGTCTGGAGCCTGGACGCGGTCGGCAACCGCTCGGCGACCACCGACTACACGTTCTTCGCCGAGGACGTGTCGCCGATCGTCGACGGCCGACTCGATGAGATCGGGGTGCCGGCCACGTTCCGGGTGCGTTCGCAGCTCGACGGGGTGGTGCGCTACCGCTACGGCCTGGACGGCGACGCGGAGCGGACCGTCGACGCCGCCGCCGACGGCACCGCCGCGTTCACCGTCACCGCGACCCGGGGCGGCTACCGCACGCTCTCCGTCACCGGCATCACCGCCGCCGGGGTGGAGGTCACCACCACGCGGCAGTTCTCGCTGCCCACCGAGCCGAAGATCTCGGCGACCGTCTACGAGGAGTACATGACCGGCGGCGGGCAGGGCGTGCCCGGCGTCTTCACGTTCACCCCGCGCCTGCCCGACACGGTCAGCTACCGCTACCGCTTCGCCGACCAGGAAGCCACGGTCCAGGCGGGCGCCGACGGCACCGCCTCGGTCACCTGGACGCCGACCGAGGCGGGTTGGACCAACCTCGCGGTCTGGAGCGTGAGCCGGGACGGCACCGAATCGGAGCCGGCGACCTGGTTCTTCGGGGTCCGGGACCTGCTGCCCGGGGTCTACTCCAGCCTGTACTCACCCGACCAGTGGGCCGGCGGCCCCGGGCAGGCCGGCGAGTTCCGGTTCAGCTCCGAGGTGCCCGACACGGTCGCCTACCGCTACCGCTTCGACG
Source organism: Micromonospora sp. NBS 11-29 (assembly GCF_002140155.1). Lineage (GTDB taxonomy): Bacteria > Actinomycetota > Actinomycetes > Mycobacteriales > Micromonosporaceae > Micromonospora. The sequence goes on along the minus strand of NZ_NAPR01000004.1, from coordinate 584,851 downwards.
GGGGCACCGAGCAGAACGTCGACGCCGACGCCGACGGGTACGCCACCGTCGGCTGGACGCCCGAGCAGGGCGGTACGCACAAGCTCACCGTGCGCAGCGTCACCGCCGACGGCACGGTGTCGGCCGAGCGGACGTACACGTTCCTGGTCAACGACGCGCCCGTGGTGTCGTCCGAGCAGTACCCGAAGGAGACGAACAGCGGGCTGCCCGGCGTGGCCGGCACGTTCACGTTCACCCCGCAGCGGCCCGACGTGGTGAAGTACCACTACACGTTCTGGGGCGAGGAGACGAAGACGGTCGACGCGGCGGCCGACGGCTCCGCGTCGCTCACCTGGACGCCGGAGCGGTCCGGCTGGCACCAGCTCACGGTGGTCGGGGAGACCGCGGACGGCACCACCACCCAGCCGCGGGAATACTCCTTCAGCGTCCGCGAGCCGAAGCCGACGATCATCTCCTACCTCTACAACGAGTACGACCCGCAGGGCGGCGTCGGGGTGCCCGGCGCGTTCCGGTTCGACTCGGAGCTGCCGGACACCGTCGCGTTCGTCTACCGGCTCAACGACGGGCCGGAGCAGACCGTCGACGTCAACGACGGCACCGCCGCCGAGCTGACCGTCACCCCGGACCGGGGCTTCCGGAACACGCTCACCGTCCGGGCCCGTTCGGCGTCCGGCGCGCTGTCCCCGGAGGCGACCTACTCGTTCGTGGTCAGCACCGCGCCGGTGGTCGGCTCCACGACGTATCCGGCTGGCGAGACGGGCGGCGGGGTGGGCGTGCCCGGTGTCTTCACGTTCACGCCCCGGATGCCCGACGTGACGCGGTACGTCTACCAGTTCGACAACGGCCCGGAGGTCACCGTGCCGGCGGGCGCGGACGGGTCGGCCTCGGTGACGCTGACGCCGACCGAGTCGCGCTGGTATCCGATCTCGGTGTACGCGGTGGACAAGGCCGGTAACCGGTCGGACTACGCGTACCACTGGTTTGTGGTCCAGGGCTGACGAATCCGCTGGAAGCACCGGCCCCACCACCTTCGTCGAGGTGGTGGGGCCGGTGTCACATCCGGCGTACCTTGGGGATCATGCCTGTGCCGAGCGATCCGCATCCCCGCCTCCAGTCGTACGCCGACCCGCAGCGCCTGGTCACCACCGAGTGGCTGGCCGAGCACCTGGGTGACGAGGGTCTGGTGGTGGTCGAGTCCGACGAGGACGTGCTCCTCTACGACACCGGTCACCTCCCCGGCGCTGTCAAGGTCGACTGGCACACCGAGTTGAACGACCAGGTCACCCGCGACTACCTGGACGCCGCGAGCTTCGCCGAGCTGTGTGCCGCCAAGGGCATCGGGCGCGACGACACCGTGGTCTTCTACGGCGACAACTTCAACTGGTGGGCCGCGTACGCCCTCTGGGTCTTCTCCCTCTTCGGCCACGCGGACGTGCGGCTGCTCGACGGCGGCCGGCAGAAGTGGATCGCCGAGGGGCGGGAGCTGACCCGGGACAAGGTCGTCCGGCCCCGCGCGTCGTACCCGGTGCCGGAGCGCAACGACGCGCCGATCCGGGCGTACCGGGAGCAGGTGATGGCGCACGTCGCCGCCGGCCGGCCGTTGGTCGACGTGCGTTCGCCGGGTGAGTACACCGGCGAGATGCTGCACATGCCGGACTACCCGCAGGAGGGCGCGCTGCGTGGCGGGCACATCCCGGGCGCGGTGAGCAAGCCGTGGAAGGCCGCCGCGAACGACGACGGCACGTTCAAGTCGGCCGACGAGCTGCGCGGGATCTACGCCGACCAGCTCGGCCTGAGCCCGGCTGACGACGTGGTGGCGTACTGCCGGATCGGCGAGCGTTCCAGCCACACCTGGTTCGTGCTCCATCACCTGCTCGGTTTCCCGCAGGTGCGCAACTACGACGGCTCGTGGACCGAGTGGGGCAACCTGGTCCGGGCGCCCGTCGTCCGGGGCGACCAGCCCGGCGGCCTGTCCCACTGACCGTCCCGCCCACTGACCGTCCCGTTTTCGGGGCCGGACGGTCAGCGGGCGGGGAGTGCCACCTGGCCGGGCACGTCCCGGGCCACCCAGGCGACCTCGCCGGTCTCCGGCTGCCAACGGGCCAGCCCGCCGACGTCGTAGCGGAACAGCACCGCGCCGTCGCCCGACCAGCCGAGCACCTCGCAGCACGCCTTTGCCAGGCGGTCGCGGCCCAGGTCGAGCAGGTGGGTCACCGCTCCGGTGCGCGCGTCCACCACCGCCACCCCCTCGCCGCCGCTCATCGAGCCCGTGGTGGTCCAGCCGGCCTGGGCGATCCGGTCGCCGCGCTGCCAGCCCCGCCCGTAGACCCCGTCCAGCCGGTAGCCGGAGGGCAGCCCGTCGGTGCCCACCGGCCGCCGTTGCGGCGTGCCGCCGGCGGCGGGGAAGCGGCGTACGGCCAGGGTGTCCTCGACGCCGCCGAGGGCGGTCAGGTCGCCGGCGTGGGTCGGCTCGGGCACGACCAGCCCCCAGGGGTCGACCGCCAGCTTCCGGGCCGCCCCGGTGCGCCGGTCCAGCTCGTACGTGGTGTCGTTGTCGCCGACGAGCAGCCGCTCGCCGGCCCAGAGGACGTGTTCCAGGTAGCCGGTGAGCGGGTACCGGCGGACGGCGGGGCCGGTCAGGTCGACCACGACCACCTCGCCGGTCTGCGCGAACGCGGCGGTCCGCCCGTCCGGCGACAGGCTGCCTGACTTGAGCGGAACCGCCTGGTTGCCGTCGGCGTCCCGGGTGGGGGCGAGCGTGACCACGTCGAGGTCCCGCACCATGCCGTCGTCGCCGAGGACCCGGATCACTCCGGCCTCGCCGGTGTCCGGGTCGATCGGCTGGCGCAGCGCCAGCGCCCGGCCGACCGGCCGGGCGGAGAGCGGCGCGCCCACCCGGTCACCGAGCCGGTCGAGCGGGTCGTCGAGCCGGTCGAGCGTGGCCGGGGGCCGCTGCACCGGGGGCGCGCTGGTGGCCGGGCTCACCGTGGGGTGCGCCGGGGTGACCGGGGGCGGGCCGGCGCGGTGCAGGATCGCCGTCGTACCGCCGCCGATCAGGGCCACCGCGACGGCGGCGGCACCGGCGGCGCGGCGGGCGCGGCGGACCCGGCGGGCCCGCTCCCAGCCGGCGGAGGACGGCCGGGTCGGGCGTACGTCCTCGACGGCCCGGGTCAGCAGCCGGGTCAGCTCGGGTTCGTTCACGGGTTCGCCTCCATCCCGGTGACCAGGCCGTCGCCGGTGCCGCCGAGGTCGGGGGCCACCTCGCGGAGGCGGCGCAGCGCGGCATGGGACTGGCTCTTGACGGTGCCCACGGTGACCCCGAGCGCCTCGGCGGTGGCCACCTCGGTCAGGTCCTCGAAGTACCGCAGCACCAGCACCGCCCGCTGGCGCGGCGGCAGCCGGTCGAGCGCGGCCCGCACGGCGAGCCGCAGCGCGTCGTCGGCGTCCGCGCCCGGCCGGTCCGGCGGGTACGCGCTGAGCCGTTCCCGTCGTCGGCGGCGCCACCAGGAGACCGCGTCCCGGTAGAGGATGGCGCGCACGTACGCGGCCGGGTCGCCGTCGCGCACCGAGGGCCAGCGCAGCGCCAGTTTCAGCAGCGCGTCCTGGAGCAGGTCCTCGGCCTGGTGCCGGTTGCCGCAGATCAGGTACGCGGCGCGCAGCAGCCGGTGCTGGTGCGCCTCGACGAAGGCGAGGTATCCCGCTCGCCCGTCGTCCGCGCTACGCCTCATCCGGCTCCTCCCTCCGTCACCCGGCAGACGCCTGGGGCGGGGTGAAAGGTTGGGTCAGGTAGCGTTGGATCGTGGGGCCGACCCATTCGGCCAGTTCGTCGGGGTCGAGTTCGACCACGGGAGGCAGCCGGATCACGTACCGGGTGAGCGCGAGGCCGAGCATCTGGCTGGCCACCAGGCCGGCCCGGCGGGCGGCGGTGCCCGGATCGGCGCCGGTACGGGACACCGCCGTGGCGAGCTGGTCGGCGAAGATGCCGCGCATCCGGTCGGCCGCGCCGGGGTTGGTGGCGGCGGCCCGGAGCAGCGCGACCAGTGTGCCGTCGGCCTCCCAACGGTGCAGGAAGTGCCGGGCCAACGTCTCGCCGAGCCGGTGCGCCGGCACCCGGGTCAGGTCGGGCAGGTGCAGGTCGAACTCGGCCGCCGCGGCGAAGAGCCCCTCCTTGCTGCCGTAGTAACGCATCACCAGGGACGGGTCGATCCGGGCGTCGGCGGCGATGGCCCGGATGGTGGCCCGGTCGTAGCCGTCGGCGGCGAAGCGTTCCCGGGCGGCGCGCAGGATGCCCGCCCGGGTGGCGTCGGAACGGCGGGGGCGGGAGGCCGGTTCGGTCATGTCCACGACTGTAGGCCAACGCTTGTTGACATCGGCGCTAGCCTCTGGTCAACAAGTGTTGACACCGGCGGAGGTGGAGTGGTGCTGCCCGAACGAACGGACGTCCTCGTGGTGGGAGCCGGACCGACCGGCCTGGCCGTCGCCACCACCCTGGCCGGGTACGGCATCGCCGCGACCGTGGTCGACCGGCTGGCCGAACCGCCGGTCACCTCGCGCGCCGCCGTCGTGCACGCCGGCACGCTGGAGGTGCTGGACCGGATCGGCGTCGCCGCCCCGCTGGCCACCCGGGGCCTGCACTCGGTCCGGTTCGTCGTCCGCGACCGGGATCGCGTGCTGGCCACCGTCCCGTTCGACCGGTTGCCGTCCCGCTACCCGTACGCGCTGCTGATCTCGCAGGCCGAGACCGAGGCGGTGCTCGCCGACCGCCTCACCGCGCTCGGCGGGCGCGTGCTGCGGCCGTACGAGATGACCGGCCTGGACCTCGACGGCGACGGCGCCGTCGCGCGGTTCGCCGGTGGCGGCACAGTGCGGGCCCGCTGGGTGGTCGGCGCGGACGGGATGCACAGCCGGGTCCGCGAGCTGGCCGGCATCCGCTTCGGCGGACCGGCCGACCCGGGCGAGTCGTTTCTGCTCGCCGACGTCCGGGTGGAGAGCGCGCTCCCGCGCGACCAGGTCACGCTCTTCCTGTCCCGGCGCGGACCGCTGGTCTGGGCGCCGCTGCCCGACGGCACGGTCCGGCTGGTCGCGAGCGTCGCCGACGCGCCGCGCGAGCCGCAGGCGCGGCACTTCCAGGCGCTGCTCGACGAGCGGGGCCCGGCCCGCCGGCCGGACCGGGTCGTCGAGGTGGCGTGGGCGTCGCGGTTCCGGATCCACCACCGGATCGCCGACAGCTACCGGCGCGGTCCGGTGCTGCTCGCCGGCGACGCGGCGCACGTGCACAGCCCGGCCGGCGGGCAGGGGATGAACCTGGGGCTGCGGGACGCGGTCGCCCTCGGCGACGCGCTCGCCGCCGGCCCGCAGGCCCTCGACGGGTACGCGGCCGACCGGCGCCCCCGGGCCGAGGAGGTGCTCGGGTTCGCCGCCGGCCTGACCCGGCTGGCCGCCGCCCCACCCGCCCTCCGCCCCCTGCGCGACCTGCTGCTGCGGACGGCTTCCGCCCTCCCCCCGACCCGACACCGCCTGGCCGTCCGCCTGGCCGGCTTCGAACCCCACCCCCCACCCGCCGCCGCTTCGGCGGGATGACCATGAAGTTGACCGCGGATCCGGTCCGATTCGTCACCGCCAACCTCATGATCGACGCCGGTGGCCGTCACGCGGGCGACGCGGTGCGGGCGGCGGGCGGGCGACTGGGCGGTAACCGCTGCTGCCTCGGCTGGGAGGCGAGGTCTAGGCTGGTCCGGTGGCGGTGGAACAGCAGGCACGGGGGGCGGCGGGTGCGGCCCGGCGCCGGTCCCGGCGGGACGAGATCCTGGAGATCGCGGTCGGCCTCTTCGCGGCGCGGGGCTACCACGGCGTGTCGATGGACGACATCGGCGCGGCCGCCGGCGTGACCGGGCCGGCGCTCTACCACCACTTCGCCGGCAAGGAGGCGATGCTGGCCGCCGCGCTGATCCCGGTCAGCGAGGGGTTGCTCGCCGGCGGCAAGGAACGCGCCGCCGACCACCCGGACGACCCGCGTGGCTCACTGGAGTCCCTGATCGACTTCCACGTCGAGTTCGCGTTGGCCAACCCGGCGGTCATTGCGTTGCACCTGCACGAGCTGGACCGGCTCCCGGACGAGCCGCGCCGCCGCATCCGCAAGCTCCAGCGGATGTACGTGGAGGAGTGGGTCACCGTGCTGACCGCGCTGCACCCGGGTCTGCCGGACGGGGCCGCCCGGGTGCTCGCCCACGCGGCCTTCGGCCTGATGAACTCCACCCCGTTCCTCGGTGGCGAGGTGGACCGCCGCCGCCGCGCCGAACTGCTGCGCGGCGCCACCCTGGCCGCCCTGCTGGCCCCCACCGACCCCACCTGACACGCCGCGCGTGCCTTAACGCATGTTAAGAAGGGGCCCCGGCTATACCTCAGGCGTTAAGAAGGGGCCCTTCCTTGCCGAACATGATTGAAGCGCTGCTGGTGGCGAACCGTGGGGAGATCGCCCGGCGGGTGATCCGCACGGCCAGTCGGTTGGGGGTGCGAACGATCGCCGTGCACTCGGAGGCCGACGCCGACCTGCCGTTCGTGACCGAGGCCGACGAGGCGGTCTGCATCGGCCCGGCCAACCCGGCGCAGAGCTACCGCAACGTCGAGGCGATCCTCGACGCGGCCCGGAGCACCGGGGCGCAGGCGATCCACCCCGGCTACGGCTTCCTGTCCGAGAACGCCGACTTTGCCCGTACCGTCGAACGGGCCGGCCTGATCTGGGTCGGACCCGGCGCGGACGCGATCACCGCGATGGGCGACAAGATCAATGCCCGGAACCTGATGGCGGCGGCCGGGGTGCCGGTCGCGCCCGGCACCACCGACCCGGCGGCCGACCTGGACGCGGCGGTGACGGCCGCCGCGGAGATCGGCTACCCGGTGATGGTCAAGGCCGCGGCCGGTGGTGGCGGCATGGGCATGGGCGTGGCGAACGACGAGGTGGCGCTGCGCACCGAGTACGACAAGGTCCGCGCGTTCGCCGAGCGCATGTTCGGCGACGGCTCGGTGCTGATCGAGCGGTACTTCCCCCGGGTACGCCACGTCGAGGTGCAGATCCTCGGCCTGGCCGACGGCCGGGTGGTGGCGCTCGGCGAGCGGGAGTGCTCGGTGCAGCGACGCAACCAGAAGTTGGTCGAGGAGTCGCCGTCCCCGGCGGTCTCGGAGGAGCTGCGGGCGCGGTTCCTGGCGGCGGCGGTCCGGGCCGGTGAGGCGGTCGGCTACCGCAACGCGGGCACGGTCGAATGCCTGCTCGACGTCGCGACGCAGGAGTTCTTCTTCCTGGAGATGAACACGCGGTTGCAGGTGGAGCACCCGGTCACCGAGTACGTCTACGGCGTCGACCTGGTCGAGGAGCAGCTCCGGGTGGCCGCCGGCCTGCCACCGACCTTCGACCCGGACGCGCTCACCCCGCGCGGGCACGCCATCGAGCTGCGGATCAACGCGGAGGACCCGAAGCGGTTCCTGCCCGGCCCGGGCGTGATCAGCACCTGGAACGAGCCGTTCGGCTCCGGGGTACGGGTGGATTCCGGCTACGTCGCCGGGAACACGGTCACCCCCTTCTACGACAGCCTGATGGCCAAGCTGATCGTCAGCGGCGCCACCCGGGCCGAGGTGATCGAGCGGGCGAAGGCGGCGGTGGCGGGCTTCGAGATCGCCGGCCCGAAGTGCAACCTGCCGTTCTTCGCCGAACTGCTGGACAACCAGGAGTTCCGCTCCGNGGGGTCGCCGCCCCGGGCGGCGACCCCGCGCGCTCAGCCCGGCCGGCGGAGCGTGCGGTTCATCGGTGCGTGGGCGGGAAACCGGTGCGGCCCCGGCGCGGTCAGCAGACCGTGGACGGCGCTGAGGTCCAGCCGGGGCGACCGCTCGTTCGGTACGCCGTCGGCACGCGCCGGGACGCGCCCGTCGTGGAACTGCCCGGCGTTGCGGGCGGGGGCGTCGACCGGGGTGCGCGGGCGGGGCATGGCCCTGAGCCCGACCGCGGCCTGTCCCCGCCCGGAGTGCAGGGTCCGCAGCCGTTCGATCTCGGCCCGCTGGACCTCCACTCGGCGGGTCAGGGCGTCGTTCTCCCGTTGCAGGGCGTCGATTCGCGCCCGACCACGGGGCACCTCGACGACGCCGGGCGGGCCGGACCGGTCGGGCGGGCGTTCACCCCGGGCGGCCTCGTACAACGCGGCCAGCTCGTCCCTGACCTCGGCCCGTCGGTCCTCGGACACCGTGTACCGCAGGACCAGCTCGACGGTCAGCCAGGGCGGGCCTTTGCACTCGGCCGTGAAGTGCCGGGACAGCCGCTTGCGTTGGCCCTCCCGGAACTTCTTCGGCCTGCCCGCCCAGTGGAGCTTCGCCAGCCTGCCCCAGGTGTCGACGGTGCCGAACCGCTCCTCGACCAGCGCCCGTACGGCGAGCCCGTACTCCGCCACCGCCGGGCTGCCGTACCGGCTCAGGTAGGCGCGGCTCAGTTCAGCGCGGGGCATCAGCTGGTGCCTTCGGCTGACCCCGCCGGGACGCGGGCCGTCGTCGATCGTCATCTCGGTCCTTCCCCAAGAGCCCCTGAGTCGGGCCCCACATTCTGCCGCCCCCGTACCACCTCGCTCTGCCGTTTCCTGTGCGACTGGTCAGTTTTGGCCGGGTGGACCGTCGGTTCGGCCATCGAGTGCACCCGATTTGATGGGATGTGACCCTTTACTCGCGTTTCCCGGGCGGATGTTGGCCGGGTAGCGCAGCGGAAGACCGGCCAAAGCCGCACCGAAGCTCGTAGCCCGCATCCGCTCACGTCGTTGGACCCCTCGCGCGATCACCCCGGACCAGCCCGGGAGCGCGTACGGCCGGCGGACCCGTCGGCCGTCGTCCCACGCCGGGTGGACTCACCGCCCGGCGACGAGGAGAGGGGAACTCGTGTCGGAACGCCCTTCGCATCGGTCGATCGACTGCCGATGCGTCGCGGGCTGCCTCCGGGCACTCGCGCACTGCGCCAACGGGGCCGTGGTGATGGCCATGATCGTGGGCCGAGAGGACGCGACGGCCTGCGCCAGCCTCCTCTCGGCCACCCTCCGGTGCGCTGCGGAGCTCTGGGAAGGACCGTCGCCGCGCTGATCTTCCGGAGTCGGGGAAGGGGGTCGGTGTGCCACCGGCTCCCTCACCTCCCTGGCAACGTAACGAGATCGGAGATGATCCATCCATGCTCCCCGCCGGGATTCACACTTTCCGTCAGGGAGCCGACCCGGACGGACGACTCCGGCGGGCGGCCGTCGCACCGCCGGTCTGTCGGCGACACGCTGACCTGCGCTATAGGCGGACCCGCTGGCATCGCGGCGATCGTCTCTGCTTCCCTGGAGCATGAGGGTCGGCGGTGCGGCGTACCCCGACCACGAACGATCGTCACAGTGAGGTGACCCCTTATGACGCAACTGCCGGACGTCGTCTCCATCCGGGAGGTCGGCCCGCGGGACGGGCTCCAGAACGAGGAGCCGATTCCCACCGACGCCAAGGTGCGGCTGCTCGACGCGCTCTCCCGGACCGGGGTGCGGCGCATCGAAGCCGTCTCGTTCGTCCACCCCAGGGCGATCCCGCAGATGGCCGACGCCGACGAGGTGTGGCAGCGGGCGAGCCGGGCCGACGGGGTGCGCTACTCGGCCCTGGTGCCGAACACCCGGGGCGCGCAGCGGGCCCTGGCCGCCGGCTTCACCGAGATCGAGGTGGTGGTGTCCGCCAGCGACACGCACAACCGGCGCAACGTCAACCGCTCGACCGAGGAGTCGCTCGACGACATCGCCGAGTTGATCGACCTGCTGCACGGCGCGGGCGCGACCGCCGAGGTGATCGTGGCGACCAGCTTCGGCTGCCCCTACGAGGGGGACGTCGACCCGCGTCGGGTCGCCGCGATCGTCGACCGCGTCGCCCGCGACGGCGCGGACCGCGTCGCCTTCGGCNCGACCGCAACGCGCACCTGCCCGTACTGCTCCACTTCCACAACACCCGCGGTACCGCCCTGGCCAACCTGCTGACCGCCCTGGAGCTGGGGGTCACCGAGTTCGACGCCAGCGTCGGCGGGCTCGGCGGCTGCCCCTACGCCCCGGGCGCCAGCGGCAACCTGGCCACCGAGGAGGCGGTGCACATGCTGCACGACATGGGCATCGACACCGGCATCGACCTGGACGCCCTGATCGAGGCGGCGGAACTGGCCGAGCACCTCCTCGGCAAGCGCCTCCCCTCCGGCGTGCTCCGAGCCGGCCCCCGCACCCGCCTCACCCCCCTCCCCGCTTGACCCCTCCTCCCCGCCTTGCCCTCCGTCCCGCCTTGCCCTGCCTCAGCCTTGCCCTCCCGTCCCGCCTTGTTGATCAAGGAGTTTGTGTCGCGATTCGACGGTTCGGACGACGTAAACCCCTTGATCGTGGGTGGGCCGGACCGGGAATGCCGCCGGTTCGAGGTGGGGCCTGGCGCCACTTCGCCGAACCGGTGCCCGGGGCCGCCAGTTCGGGGAAGTGGCTGGTTCCGGTGTGTTGGAAAGCGCCACTTCGCCGAGCTGGCGGCGGGCCGGGTGTGGGGCGGCGCGACCTGGCCGAGCCGGCTGGTGGACGGGTTGTCACCTCATCGGGGAGGCAGGCTGCCGGAGCTAGCGGGTTGGCGCCACTTCGCCGAACCGGTGCCAGTGGCCGCCAGTTCGGAGAAGCGGTCAGGTCACGGCGGGGTCGATAGCGCCACCTCACCGAAGTGGCGAGCCGCGCGAGCCCGTCCGCCCGCGAGCNGGATGGTGGGTCGCCGGAGGGGATGGAGGTGGGGTAGCCTAACGATCGTTCAGGTCGGTGGGTGGCGAGGGAGTCGGCGTGACGCTCGACGGTGAGGCTCTGGAGCAGCTGCGCAAGCGCGCCCGCGCCGGCGGCGCGGACAAATACCACGCGGCCAACGCCGCCAAGGGCAAACTCTTCGCCCGTGAGCGCGTGGCCTACCTGGTCGACGAGGGCTCCTTCGTCGAGGACGGGCTCTACGCCAACGCGATGGCCGACGGGCTGCCCGCCGACGGGGTGGTGACCGGCACCGCGACCATCGACGGCCGGCCGGTCTGCCTGATGGCGAACGACTCCACGGTGAAGGCCGGGAGCTGGGGCGCGCGTACCGTCGAGAAGATCATCCGGATCATCGAGCGGGCGTACTCGACCGGCGTACCGATGGTCTACCTGGTCGACTCCGCCGGTGCCCGGATCACCGACCAGGTCGACCTCTTCCCGGGCCGGCGCGGTGCCGGGAAGATCTTCTGGAACCAGGTCCGCGCCTCGGGTTCGATTCCGCAGGTGTGTGCGCTGTTCGGGCCGAGCGCGGCGGGCGGGGCGTACATTCCGGCGTTCTGCGACGTGGTGGCCATGGTCGAGGGCAACGCCAGCATGTATCTCGGCTCCGACCGAATGGTCGAGATGGTCACCGGCGAGAAGACCACCCTCGAAGCGATGGGCGGGGCCAAGGTGCACTGCGCCGAGTCCGGCGTGGGTCACTTCCTCTGCAAGACCGAGAACGACGCGCTCGACGTGGTGCGGACGTACCTGTCGTACCTGCCGTCGAGCTGGAAGCAGGAACCGCCGGCCGCCGAGGCTGTGGGNTCGACATGCGGCGGTACGTCAAGGGACTGCTCGACGAGGGCAGCTTCTTCGAGATCCAGGCGCTCTGGGCCAAGGAGTTGACCATCGGGTTCGGCCGGCTGAACGGCGAGGTCGTCGGCGTGGTCGGCAACAACTCGATGTTCAAGGGCGGGGTGCTCTTCGTCGACTCGGCCGACAAGGCCACCCGGTTCGTGCAGCTCTGCGACGCGTTCAACGTGCCGCTGCTGTTCTTGAGCGACGTGCCCGGGTTCATGGTCGGCAGCGCGGTGGAGAAGCAGGGCATCATCCGCCACGGCGCGAAGATGATCACGGCGATCTCCGAGGCGACCGTACCCAAGATCTNTTCGAGCCGGACGCGACGATCGCGCTGCCCACCGCGAAGATCGCGGTGATGGGCGCGGAGGCCGCGGTCAACGCGGTCTACGCCAACAAGATCGCCGCGATCTCCGACGAGGCCGAGCGGGCCGCGTTCGTCGCCGCGAAGCGCGAGGAGTACGAGCGCGACATCGACGTGGTGCGCCTGGCCAGCGAGCTGGTGGTGGACGCGATCGTCGAGCCGCACGAGCTGCGCGTCGAGCTGGTTCGCCGGTTCGCCGCCGCCCGGCACAAGGAGCGCCACTTCTCCCACCGCCGCCACGGCGTCACCCCCGTCTGACGGTAAGGAAGGGCCCCTCTTAACGCCTGGTGCATAGGAAGGGGCCCCTCCTAACGCTTGAGCCGAGAACGGCGTCACGAGCGCCGGCGGCCGCACCTTTCCAGGAGGATCGACATGGACTTCCGGCTCGACGAGGAGCAGCAGGCGCTGCGGGAGAGCGTCCGGGACTTCGCCCGCGAGGTGGTCGCCCCGGTGATCGGTGAGCACTACGAGAAGCACACCTTCCCGTACGAGATCATCCGGCAGATGGGCAAGATGGGGCTGTTCGGGCTGCCGTTCGGTGAGGAGCACGGCGGCATGGGCGGTGACTACTTCGCGCTCTGCCTGGCGCTGGAGGAGCTGGCCCGGGTCGACTCCAGCGTGGCCATCACGCTGGAGGCGGCGGTGTCGCTCGGCGCCATGCCGATCTACCGGTTCGGCTCCGAGGAGCAGAAGGCGCAGTGGCTGCCGAAGTTGCTCAGCGGCGAGGCGCTGGCCGGTTTCGGGCTCACCGAGCCGGGCACCGGCTCGGACGCGGGCGGTACGCAGACCCGGGCCGTCCTGGACGGTGACGAGTGGGTGATCAACGGCTCGAAGGCGTTCATCACGAATTCGGGCACCGACATCACCGCGCTGGTCACGGTCACCGCGGTCACCGGCACCAGGCCGGACGGCGGCAAGGAGCTGTCCACCATCATCGTGCCGTCCGGTACGCCCGGTTTCACGGTCGCGCCCGGGTACTCGAAGGTCGGCTGGACCGCCTCGGACACGCACGAGTTGACCTTCGACGACTGCCGGGTGCCGGCGGGCAACCTGCTCGGCGAGCGCGGTCGGGGCTTCGCGCAGTTCCTGAGCATCCTGGACGAGGGCCGGATCGCCATCGCGGCGCTGGCCGTCGGCCTGGCCCAGGGCTGCGTGGACGAGTCGATCAAATACGCTAGGGAGCGTCAGGCGTTCGGCCAGCCGATCGGCAACTACCAGGCGATCCAGTTCAAGATCGCCGACATGGAGATGAAGGCGCACACCGCGCGGCTGGCCTACTACGACGCCGCCGCCCGGATGCTGGCCGGTGAGCCGTTCAAGCGGCAGGCGGCCATCGCCAAGCTGCACGCGAGCACCATCGCGGTGGACAACGCCCGGGAGGCGACCCAGATCCATGGCGGCTACGGCTTCATGAACGAGTACCCGGTCGCCCGCTTCTGGCGCGACTCGAAGATTCTGGAGATCGGTGAGGGCACCAGCGAGGTGCAGCGCATGATCATCGCACGCGACCTCGGCATGTGAGCCAGGGCCGAATCGGCCGTCTGTCGGATATCGGCGTCGTACGGTCGGGTGGTTGACGCTCGACTGTGGAGCGTCGGACCCGCTCCGTACTCTTCGTGCCCATGACTCCCGATCATGATCGTTCGCGGAGCCCGGCCGGCCGGGCGCTGTTGTCCGATCTGGTGCGCGGGCACCGGCTCACCGCCGGCCTGACCCAGGCCGAGCTGGCGGGCCGCGCCGGCATCGGCGTGCGGACCGTCCGCGATCTGGAGCGGGGACGGGCGACCCGACCCCAACGCACCACCGTCGACCTGCTCGCCGACGCGCTCGGCCTGACCGGAGCCGCCCGGCGGGAGTTCGTCGCCACCGCCCGGCCGGCGCCGGTTCCGGCACCGGCCACCGCGCCGACCCCGGTCGAGCCCGACCCGCCGGTCGCGCTGCCCCAACCCGTACCGCTGGTCGGCCGGGAACGGGACGTGGCCGAGGTGTCCGAGCTGCTGGACGCGTATCCGGTGGTGAGTCTCGTCGGGCTGGCCGGCGTCGGCAAGACCGCACTGGCGCTCACCGTCGCCCATGCGGTGGCGGCCCGACATCCGGCCGGCGTGGTCGGGGTGCTGATCGGCGAGGGCTCGGACGCGGCGGACGTGCTCGCCGCCTCGACGGCGGTCTTCGGCGTGAGCCGGCTGGCCGACCTCTCGTGCCGGCTCGACGGCCGGCCGGCGCTGCTGCTGGTCGACGCCGTCGAGCGGGCACCGGGGCCGGTGGCCGAGGCGCTGCGTGCCCTGACCGCCGCCGCACCGAGCCTGCGGGTGTTGGTGACCGGGCGCCGGCCGGTCGAGCTACCGGGCGAGCTGGTCCGGCCGGTGGCGCCGCTCGACGTGCCGCCCGCCGGTGCGGAGCCGGTGGACCGGGCCGAGCTGGACCGCTGGCCCGCCGCGGCGCTCTTCGCCGCCCGGCTCACCCAGGCTCGGCACGCACCGCCCACCCCGGTCGAGCTGCCGGCGCTCGCCGCGCTGGTCCGGCGACTGGGTGGGCTGCCCCTGGCCATCGAGCTGATGGCGGCGCGGGGCCGCATCCTCGACGTCACCGAGCTGCTCGACCGGTACGGCGACCGGGTCCTCGACCTCGCCGGCGGGCGCCCCGGCTGGCAGCCGGCCGACCCGACCGCCGGCACGGTGACGTTGCGCGAGGCGGTGGCCACCAGCTACCACCTGCTCGCCCCCGCCGAGCGCGCGGCGCTGCGACGGCTTTCCGCCTTCCGTAACCGCTGGTCGGTCGAGTTGGCCGAGGAACTGCTCGCCGACGGTGATGAGCGGTGGGACGCCGTACCCCTGCTGGACCGGCTGCGCGAGCTGGGCCTGCTGAGTGTGCGGGGCGCCGGCCCGTTCCGGTTCCGGCTGCTGGACGCGGTCCGTGACTTCGCCACCGAGCAGGCCGAGGCCGAGGCCGAGACGGCGGAGATCCGGCGTCGCCACGCGTCGGTGGTCGCCGGGCTGGTCCGGCGTACCGCGCCCGGCCTGGTCGGCGTGGAACTGCCCGGCACCCTGCACCTGCTCGACGAGGCGACCGGCGACATCAGTGCCGCGTTGACCTACGCCGCCGAGGCCGCCCCGATGACCGCGCTGCTGCTGGCCGCCGCGCTGCCCCGGTGGTGGCGGCTGCGTGGGCGGGACGTGACCGGCCGGGCGTGGCTGCGCCGGTTGCTCAGCGATCCGCGTACCGCCGGTGCCCGACCGGTGCTGCGCGCCTGGGCCCTGGTGGGCATGGCCCGGCTGGCCGTCGAGCACGGGGCCGGGCCGGAGGAACTGCCGGCGGCCCGGGCCGCGCTGGCCACCTTCGTCGAGGTCGGCGACGTGACCGGGGAGCTGTCCGCCCGGTCGGTGCTCTGCGCGGTGCTACGGGGGATCGGCGCGCACGACGAGGCCCGCGAGCAGGCGGAGGCAGCGCTGGGGCTGGCCACCCGCCACCATCGGGTACGCGAGATGGCGGTGGCCCAGGCCCACCTGACCTGGCACGACGTACGCGTGGGGGAGCTGGCCGGGGCCCGACGGCGGCTGGCCACGGTGGACCGGTTGGCGGCGCAGTGCGGTGACCAGCGGCTCCGGCTGCTGACCCGGGCCGATCTGGCTGAGCTGACCCGGCTGGAGGGCCGGTACGCGGAGGCGGTCGAGCAGGGGCGGCGGGCCGCGGCCGCGCTCGTGGAGCTGGGTGATCCCGGCCGACGCCGACGGACGATCGGCTCGGTCGGACTGGCGTTGGCGCTGGCGGGACGCGACGAGGAGGCGCTGGCCGTGGTGGCCGAGTTGTGGCCGTCCGGCTCGGTGCCGGGCCGACACCTCGCCGCTCAGTGGCCGGATGGGGGCCGCCACGCTCGTACCGAGGACGCGCTGCGTGCGTTGATCGAGGGCCAGGTGGCGCTGCATCGGGGGGATCGCGAGCTGGCGGCGGAGTGGTTCGCCGCGGCGGCCGAGGCGGCGACCGGTGACGCGGACCGGCGCGACCTGGTCGAGGCGCTGGTGGGATTGGCGGTGAGCACCGGCGAGGCGACCGTGTTGGACCGCCTGGACCGGGCCCGGCAGGTCACCGGCGTGCGGTTGTTGCCCCGGGAGGAGGCGCTGCTGCGGTCGTCGATGTCGCTGCGGGAGCGTGGAGGCCCGGAGTGAGCCGGGCCGCGCACCGGGCCGGTCGGCCGGGCCGGGATGCTGGTGGGGCGCGGGGGTGGCGCGAGCGAAGTAGCCCCCTGGTGCTGCCCCTCGCTCCACGCTCGCGCCAGCACCCCCCGGTGCCCCCCGCTGCGGGAAGCCTATCCAGGCGTCGCGTGCTGTTCATGCGAGCCTGTCCGCTTTTGTCCCCCGGGATAGGCGGTTCTGCCGGTCGTTCTGCCGGTGACCGGCGGGTAGCGACGGTCTCAGCAGTCGCCGCCCCCGGCCGGCTCGGTGCTGCCGGCGGTGGCACCGGGATGGACCGCGTCGCGGACCCGGCGCAGCCCGTCCAGGAGCCCGTCCAGTTGGGCCGGGTCGAGTTGGCCGGTGAACCACTGCTCGATGATCTTCAGGTGGCCGGGCAGGATCTCGTCCAACCGGCTCATGCCCGCGCCGGTCACCACCGCGAAGGAGCTGCGCCGGTCGGAGGGGCAGGCCCGGCGACGGATCAGGCCGTCGCGCTCCATTCGGTCGACCACGCGGGTGACTCCGCTGGTGGAGAGCGAGGTCTGTGCGGCCAGGTCGGTCATCCGCAACTGGTTGTTGGGGGAACGGGCGAGTCGGGTGAGCACCTCGAACTCGACCGGGGAGAGGCCGTGCTCCTCGAACTGGGCGGCGAACCGGGCGGACAGCCCGGCGTGCGCCTCGACGAGCAGGCCGACGGCGGTGATCCGGGGGTCGTCGAACACGTTCTGGTCCACGCCACCATCCTAGCAACACTTGACACAGGGAATATTGCCAAAGCTATAGTTGCTAAGTCAGCCGTTGGGCTACTCAACAATCTTCTCCGGAGGAGAGCATCATGACCAGCAGCACCGAGTCGACTACCCGCGACTGGGAGGGTCTCACCATCCCGGCCCCCGGCACGTACCTCCTGGACGCCGCGCACAAGCGCGTCGGCTTCGTCGCGCGGCACATGATGGTCAGCAAGGTGCGCGGTGAGTTCGCCGACGCGACCGCCACCATCACCGTCGCCGACGACCCGCTGCAGTCCTCGGTCACCGCCACCATCCAGGCGGCCAGCATCAACACCGCCCAGGCGGACCGGGACGGGCACCTGCGCAGCCCGGAGTTCCTCGACGCCGAGCAGTTCCCGACGCTGGAGTTCCGCAGCACCGGCGTGAAGTCGCGTGAGGGCAACGAGTTCGTGCTCGCCGGCGAGCTGACCGTCAAGGGCGTGACCCGCGAGGTCGACCTCCAGGTCGAGTTCGAGGGTGTCGGCCGCAGCCCCTTCGGGCAGGACATCTTCGGCTTCGCCGCGCACACCGAGATCGACCGTGAGGACTTCGGTCTGACCTGGAACGTCGCCCTGGAGACCGGCGGCGTCCTGGTCGGCCGCAAGGTCAAGATCGAGATCGAGGGCGAGGCCGTCCGCCAGTCCTGACCCCCGGTCCACACGGAGAGGGCCCGCACCCCACCCGGGTGCGGGCCCTCTCCGTGTCAGCCTTGACCGTGAAACTGGCCGCGACAGAGGTCGTGCGAATTGTCACCTGTTGTTCGCAGGTTCGGCGCGGTGGGGCGGGTCGCGGGTGGGTACAGGTGCAGACCTGTGGGGGAACCCACACGTACATGATCCGCACCGGCGCCGGGAGGACACATGGGCAGCGACGTCGAGCAGGGTGCCTTCTCCCGTGAGGACCGGGTACGTTACCGGCAGAAGGTCCGGCGATGCCTGGACGTCTTCGCGTTGATGCTCGACGACTTCGGCTTCGACGCCGACCGGCCGATGACCGGGCTGGAGATCGAGTTGAACCTGGTCGACGGTGCGGCCGAACCGGCCATGCGCAACGATCAGATCCTGGCCGACATCGCCGACCCGCTCTTCCAGTCGGAGCTGGGCCAGTTCAACCTCGAACTGAATGCCTCGCCCCGGCTGATCGAGGGCACCGGCTTCGCCGACTACGAGCGGGACCTGCACAGCAGCCTCGACCGCGCCGACGAGCGGGCCGCGAAGTCCGACGCCACCATCGTGATGGTCGGCATCCTGCCCACCCTCACCGAACGTCACCTGGTCGCGGACAACCTCTCCACGGACGAGCGCTACCGCGTACTCAACGACCAGATCGTCGGCGCCCGCGGCGAGGACATCGAGCTGGACATCGACGGCGTCGAACAGTTGCGCACGCACACCGACTCGATCGCGCCGGAGGCCGCCTGCACCAGCCTCCAGTTCCACCTCCAGGTCGCGCCGGACAGCTTCGCCGACCACTGGAACGCCTCCCAGGCCATCGCGGGCGTGCAGGTCGCCGTCGGGGCCAACTCGCCGTTCCTCTACGGCCGGCAGCTCTGGTCGGAGACCCGGATCGCGCTCTTCGAGCAGGCCACCGACACCCGCCCCGACGAGTTGAAGGCCCAGGGGGTACGCCCGAGGGTCTGGTTCGGCGAACGCTGGATCACCTCGATCTTCGACCTCTTCGAGGAGAACGTCCGCTACTTCCCGCCGCTGCTGCCGATCTGCGAGGAGGAGGACCCGGTCGAGGTGCTGCACGCCGGTGGCGTGCCCACGCTCGGGGAACTGCGGTTGCACAACGGCACCGTCTACCGCTGGAACCGCCCGGTCTACGACATCATGGACGGCCGTCCCCACCTGCGGGTCGAGAACCGGGTGCTGCCCGCCGGCCCGACCGTGGTGGACATGCTCGCCAACGCGGCGTTCTACTTCGGGCTCGCCCGCGGCCTCGCCGAGGCGGAGCACCCCATCTGGAGCCAGCTCACGTTCAGCTCCGCCGAGGAGAACTTCCACGCCGCCGCCCGACGTGGCATCGACGCGGTGCTGCACTGGCCCCGGCTCGGTGACGTGCCGGTGACCCGACTCGTGCTCGACACCCTGCTGCCCGTGGCCGCGCAGGGACTGGACCGGTTCGGTGTCGCCCCGGCCGAGCGGGACCGCCTCCTCGGCGTGATCGAGGGACGCTGCCATACCGGTCGCAACGGCGCGGTCTGGCAGACCGAGACGGTGTGGGCGGCCGAGCGGCACCGCGGCATGGACCGGCAGGCCGCACTGCGTCACATGGTCCAGCGGTACGTGGAGTTGCAGCGCGGCAACGACCCCGTGCACACCTGGCCGCTGGACTGAGCGGCTGCCCGCGAGAGCCCCGGCCGGGCTGGTCGGGAGCGCTGGCCGCCCGGGTTGGGTGGCCGGGCTGGCCGGCGGCTGGCCGCCCGGGCTGGGTGGCGGCTGGCCGTCCGGGCGCCTTTTCGGCGAAGTGGCGGCATCGAACGGCTGTCGACCACGCCGTTTCGCCGAGCCGGCGGCGGACGCTTGTCGAACACGCGGTTTCGCCGAGCTGGCATCGTGCTCGCGGCCGGCGGCGGCGACGCCGGTGCCCGGGAGCGAGACTCGGGGCGTCAGCGGGAGGGGCGGCGGCGAGGCTTCGGTGCGGTGGCCGGTGATGCTCCGGTCTGCGGAATGGCCGCAGCGTCTCCGGCCGGCATGTCTCCGGTTGGACCGTCGTTGGTCAGCGCGTCGGCGGCCGATTGCCCGTCGCGTCGGTGGGCGGGAGCAGGCCCGCGCCCGTCGACGGAAGCAGGCCCGTCTCGGTCGACGGGGGTGGGCTGCGAGGAGACCTCGGGCTGCCGCTGCACAGGTACGGCCGAACGCGTCCGTCCGGCAGCGGTCCGCGTGCCACGTTCCTTCGACGTGGACGCCCCGGCCGCCCCACGGCCGACGCGACCCACCGTCGCACCGGGCTTGTCCGCCACAGCCTCCGACTCGTCCGCGGGCCCCGGCCCCACCGTGGCGGACTCCGGCTCGTCCGGCGCGGGCTTGAACTCGTCTGACGTGGGCGTGGGCTCGTCCGACGTGGGCGTGGGCTCGCCAGTCGCGGGTCCCGGCGCGTCCGGCGTCGTCGACTCGGGGCCGGTGGCCGTGACGTGGGCCGGCTCGTCGAGCCGACCCGTCACCTCGCCGGGCGTCTGGTGAGGCGGCCCGGGTTCCGCGGCCCGGCGGTCGGCACGCTGGGCGAGCGCGGCGACCAGGAGTGAGCCGCCGACGCCGGCGATCACCGCGTACGGGGCGATCAGGTGCGCGGAGAGCTGCTCGGCGGCGATCCCGGCCAGTCGCGGTACGGCCAGCAGGTACGCGAGTGCGACCAGCAGCGGGCCGGCCGCACCGGAGGCGGCCGCGCCGACCCGCACCTGCGGCGAGCGGGCCGCGCGTCGGGCGGCCAGTACCCCGATCACCAGGGCCGAGCCCAGCGAGAGCACCGCGCCGGGCCAGTAGAAGTAGTCGCGGATCCAGAATCCGGCGCGGTCGGCGCTGATCTGCCAGATGCCGAGCTGGGCGGTGGTCAGGCCGCGGCCGGAGAGCACGCTGTCGACGACCGACACCACGGCGAGCAGCCAGAGCCAGCCGGTGGTGGCGATCAGGTTGGTGGCGGCGGCGCGGGTGTGCAGTGCCCAGGTCGCCAGCAGCACACCGAGCGCCAGCCCCGCGGCCGCGTACGCGGCGGCGACGGTCTGCGGCGCGGACGTGTCCGGCACCCGGGCGGCGCGGGCCGGAACGGCCACCAGCAGCACGGTGACCAGCGCGCCGACACCGGCGGCGAGCGCGAGGCCGAGGCGGGGCAGCGCGCCCGTGGGCTCGTCACCGGCACGCAGGCGCTGGGCGCAGACCGCGCCGGCGATCACCGAGGTGGCGGCGATCCAGGTGGCCCAGGCGAGACTCGCCACCCACGCCGCCTCGACCCGTACGCTCCCGGTCGGTGCCCAGTTGATGATGCCCAGCCCGTAGCCGAAGCCGAGCTGCGCGGCGCCCGCACCGGCGGCGACGCCGAGCGCGGCGGCGGTCGATCCTCCCCAGCCTGCTCTGGCCATGCCGGGGAGCGTAGCGTCCCGAGGTCGGCCCGGCGAGTCGTGGGCGCGGCCGACCGGGCGTGACCGGTTTGGCGGCACCGGCTACGGTCGCCGGTGAGTGAGGCGGGGGACGCGATGACGGACGATCGGCAGCCGGCACGGAACCGGACCCGACTGTTCCTCGGTGGTGGCCTGGCGGTGGCCCTGCTGGCGGTGATCGGGGCCAGCGTCGGTTGGGTGCTGGCCGGTGAGCCGGAACGGGACAAGCCCGCGGCCTCGCCCGGTGTCACCCCGACGGCCGGGCCCACCGACACGCCCACCCGGGAGACCTCGGCCGCGCGGACACCCGCCGGCGACCGGCCCACCGGTACGCGTTCGGGCACGCCGAGCGGGCTCACCGTGCCGGAGCTGGTGGGTGTCGACTTCGAGCGGGCCCGGCAGGAGTTGCGCGACCGCCGGCTCGGCTGGCGACTCGTGTTCGGCACCGGCTCCGGCCGTACCGTCGAGCGCACCTCGCCGGGCAGCGGCGAGCCGGTGAAGCGCGGTGTCACCGTCACGGTCTGGGTCGCCGGGCCGGCCCCGGCCGTCACCGTGCCCGACCTGGACGGCCTGGCCTGCTCCGACGCGGCCGACGACCTGGTGGAGGCGGGGCTCTATCCCCGTTACCGCACGGGCCGCCAGGGGCCGGTGACCGCGCAGGAGCCGGTCGCCGGGAGCGCCGCGCGCTGGAACGACCAGGTCGCGTTGACCTGCGGCGGCGTGCCCTCCGGTACGCCGACCACGGGGCCGCTGCCGACCCCCTGACCAGCGGGGCCGTTGCCCGGCGCGCTGTTGCCGGCCGGCGTGGCCGTCGACGGTTACCGTGGACGGTCGAGGGCCGTGTGCCTCGTCCCGGTGGTGGGGAAAGGACGTGCCATGAGCGACGACCGTCAGGAACCACCCGCCGGTGACGCGGACGCGACCCGGGCCGTGCCGACCCCGCAGGGCGAGGACGCGACCCGGGCGTTGCCCCGGAACGCGGCCGGGGGCGACGCCGATGCGACACAGGTGGTGCGCCGGCCCTCGGGGGGCGCGGGACCGGACGAGGCCCGGGGCGAGGTCGACGCGACGCAGGCGATGCGTCGGCCCTCGGGCGACGCCGGACCGGACGCCACGCGGCCGATACCGGGGAGCGGGGCCGGCGGCGGGGCCTGGTCCGGGCGGGCCGGGGTGCCGCCGCCGCGCTCGGCGGGCTACCCGGAACCCGGTGCCGAGTGGTACGCCGACGAGCAGGCCGGCCGCCGGTGGTGGATGCCTATCCTGCTGGGCATCCTGGCCCTGGTTCTGGTCGCTCTGATCGCGACGGGTGTCTGGTGGGCGCTGCGCGCTACGGAGAACCCCGACCCGGGTTCGTCGGCGTCGGCGGTGCCGAGCACGTCCGCGCCGGCCAGCGCCACGCCGACCAGCGCGTCACCGAGCAGTTCGCCGTCGACCACGCCGTCGAGCGTGCCGCCGACCACCGCCGAGGAGGAGGTGGAGGTGCCGATGCCGCCGCTCGTCGGTCTGCCGGAGGCGGCCGCCCGGTCGGCGCTGGATCGGCTCGGCATCGACTACCGGGTGCAGCGCCGCCCGTCGGACCGGCCGGCGGGGACGGTGATCGCCACGGATCCGGAGGCCGGTTACTCGGTGGGCGAGGACGACCGGGTCACCCTCGTGGTGGCCGGGCCCGCCGCGCCCACGACCGGTGCCCCCTCGGCCGGCGCGTCCACCCCGGGTGCCACGCCGACGGCCACGGTCACGCCCTGACGGTCACCACTGGCGGCGTCGGGTGCCGACCAGACCGAGCCCGGCCAGCGAGATGCCGAGCCCGAGCAGGCCGGAATAGAACAGTGACCGGCTGAGCCCGGCCGAACCGGTCGGTTCGGTGGGGCG
The DNA here is from genome assembly GCF_002140155.1 of Micromonospora sp. NBS 11-29. GTDB lineage: Bacteria > Actinomycetota > Actinomycetes > Mycobacteriales > Micromonosporaceae > Micromonospora. The sequence continues at coordinate 561,941 of NZ_NAPR01000004.1, read as the reverse complement.
GTCGGCCAGCGTGCCCTGCCCGGCCCCGAACCCGGCCGGGCCGGGGGTGGGCGGCGAGTCCGCCTCGTCGAGAGCGTCCTCCATCGGGTCGGCCGCTGCCCGGGTGCCCTCGCCGGCCACGGTGATCTCCGGGGCCGGTACGGGTTCGGTCAGTTGCTCGGTGGCGGAGAAGGCGGGATGCCGGACCACGAGCGCGAGTGTGGTCGCGACGGCGAGGAACAGGAAGAGCCCGAGGGCGTAGCCGATGCGGGACCGGTGGTGCCGCCGCGCGGCGGGCAGATTGACCATGACCATCCCAGGTTCAGGGGCCGTGGCGCGCGGGGTGGGACGTGCCGGGGTGGGCGTACCGATTCTATGGCGTCGGCACGCCCATCCGGCCGGGAATCGTGAGGTCAGCCCACCCGGACCGCGGTCCGGGCCGCCGGCCGCCGGGCCGAGCGGACGGTGTGCTGACGGGGGGCCGGCGCGGCCTGCATCTGCCGTAGCCCCTCGTGCAGTACGAAGATCGACCGTCGGTTGACCGCGTCCCCCGCCGTGTTCAACTCGTAGCCGTCGAGCCAGAGCCAACCGTCGAAGGTCGGCCAGTCGAGCACCCGGATGACCCGGAACATGATCGGTCGGAGGAACTGGACACTCGCCGCGCGAGTCACGTGCAGTACGTCACCGGAGCGGGGAAGCACATGGGCTCCTGGGAGGGTCGGCCGGCCGCCGGCCGGCGAGGTTGATCGGGGGTTCGTGCGCTCCGGTGACGGGGGGTCTGCCTCGTGGACCGGTGGTCGGTGCTGGTCGGCCGTGCCCGCGGTGGCGAGCTGTCACCAGACCATCACCCGGGCTTCCGTCTCGCCGTCCCGCTGACCGTGGCGTCAACACGGGCGGAGATCAAACGAAGACGGTGAGTAACCCGAGCCATACGGACAGAGTGCATCAGCGACGTGCGTCATGCAAGTTGCACGTCGACTTTTGCCGATAGATGAGCGGGACACGTGAACCGGACGCTTGAAGCCTCAGGTACCGGGGCGGCACACTGGACGCCGGTTTCGCCCGCCGCGGCCGGTCGACGACCCGCACCANCCCCCCCCCGCCGGTCGCGCCCACGGCGGGTGTCGAACCGGGCGCGACCGACCGGAGGTAGCCCGGTGACTGTCATTCCTGGTCCCACGAGCTGGCGGGAGACCTCATGAGCGAGCGGCGCAGCCCGACCATCCGCCGCCGCCGACTGGGGGCGGAGCTCCGTCGACAGCGCGAGGGCGCCGGCATCACGATCGAGGCGGTGGCCGAGCAACTGGAGTGCTCGGCGTCGAAGGTCTCGCGGATCGAGACCGGCCACACCACCGCCACGCCGCGCGACGTGCGGGACATGCTCCGCATCTACGGAGTGGTGGGCGCGGAGAGCGACGAGCTGGTGCAGATCGCCCGGGAGGCCCGGCAGAAGGGCTGGTGGCATCCGTACAGCACGGTCCTGGTCGGGGCGTACGTCGGCCTGGAGGCCGCCGCCAGCTCCATCCGGGCGTACGAACAGCAGGTCGTGCCGGGTCTGCTGGAGACCGAGGCGTACGCCACCGCGATGATCCGCGCCGCCCGGCCGGACTTCACCGCCGACCAGATCGAACAACGTGTGCGTGTCCGACTGGGCCGTCAGTCGTTGTTGACCCAGGACGATCCGGTCGATCTGTGGGTGGTGCTCGATGAGGCGGTGCTGAGCCGGCCGGTTGGCGGCGACGCGGTGATGCGTGGTCAGCTCAAGCGGCTGGTGGAGGTGGCCGAACTGCCGAACGTGACGGTGCAGGTCCTGCCCTTCGCGGTGGGGGCGCACGCCGGCATGGACGGGACGTTCACCATCCTCAGNTCTTCCTGGAGAAGAGCGACGAACTGCAGAAGTACAGCTTCATCTTCGATCACATTCGAGCAGCGGCCATTCGACCGGAGGAGTCCGTCGCACACATCGCGAGACTGGCAGAGGAGCCGCTGTGGAAATGGCGACCAAGGAGTTCCCCGTGGACCTGACGCAGGCGACATGGTTCAAGAGCTCGAAGAGCGGGCCGAACTGTGACAACTGCGTTGAGGTCGCGTACGTGACCGGGGCGGTCGGTGTCCGGGACTCGAAGGACAAGACGGGCCCGGCCCTGGTCTTCGGTCCGGGTGGTTGGCACGACTTCGTCGCCGGTGCCAGGGGCGGGGCCTTCAGCCGGAGCTGATCGGCACCCGACGTGTGGTCCCGCCCGGCAGCGTCGCCGGGCGGGACCTTTGTCGTCCGTGGACCGGGCCGGCCCCGGCCACCCGTCGCCAGTTCCGTTCCGCCTCGTTGAACCGCACGGATCGGCAACCGAACGAGGTAGGCGAGACGGATGACGACGATCGGTTCAGAGAACCTCACCAACGGCCCCGGCAAACCCGAGCGGTTCGGTGGCAAGTACCGCGGAGCGCGCCGGGACACCGTCCTCACCGAGGTGGTCTCCGGCGACGGCGACGAGCTGACCGGGCGGGACGCCGGTGTGCCGGAGCAGTCCGCCGCGCCGCTGTCCCTGCCGTCGCTCGANCGGAGTCCCTGGTGGACCATCCGCTGCTGCGCGGCCTGCTGATGGAGTTGCCCCCGAAGGGCAGCGTGCCCCCGCCCGGCTGGCTGGACCGCTGGTTCGAGGCGACCCGGGCGATCCTCGAACTGCTATACGTGCAGGGCGCGAGCCGGGGGCGTTGACGCCGCCGTAGCCGGGGGCAGCGCCCGCTCGGCGAGCCGGTTGTGCCGCGGCGCGTGGCGTACCCCGATCGCGGTCACGCCGAGCACCGCGACGGTGACGGCCGTCCCGGCGATGCCCGGCGCCGTGGCGAAGGCGCCCGTGCCGGCCCGCAGCCGGCGGACCCGGCGCGGCGAAGCCCTGCCCACTTCGACGGCCACCGAATCCGGTGATCAGACGTCGAAGGTGGCGGGGCGTTCGGTGGCCGGCGGCGGCGGGGTGGCCTTCCACAGGCCGGTCTTCTGCGCCGCCAGCCGGGCCAGGTAGGCCGGGTTGAGGATCACGTAGCGGCGCCACAGGCGCTTCGGTTCCAGGCCGAGCCGCCAGAACCATTCCAACCCGGCGCGCTGCATCCACGGCGGCGGGTTGCGCAGCAGGCCGGCGTGGTAGTCGAACGCCGCGCCGACCGCCATCAGCGGCATGTCCAGCAACGGCCGCATCGCGTACGCGAAGATCTCCTGCCGGGGGCAGCCCAGCCCGACCAGCACGAGGCGGGCGCCGCTGGCCCGGATCCGGTCGGCGATCTCGGCGTCCTCGCCCGGTGCGACGGCGCGGAACTTGGACGGCTCGACCCCGGCGATCTTCAGCGCGGGGAACCGGCGTTCCAGCGCCGGGACCAGGCGGGCCAGCGTCTCCTCGGTGGAACCGTAGAGGTAGACCGGCAGCCCTTCGTCGGCGAAGCGGGACAGCACCCGCAGGGTCAGCTCGGGCCCGTAGACGCGGTCGGTGAGGCCGGCGCCGTGCAGCAGGTTGAGCGCCCAGCGCACCGGCTGGCCGTCCGGGGTGACCACGTCGAACGAGTTGAGCCGGGCGTTGTGCGCCGGGTCGAGCACCCCGGTCATCACGCCGTGCACGGCCAGCGCGGTGAGCGCCAGCGGACGGCGTTCGTGCGCGGCCGCCACCACGGCCTCGGTGGCGCGGGCGTAGTCGGTGGCGTCGACCCCGACGCCGAGCACGTTTCGCTTGGTCCCGGTGGTCATGCCTTCGGCACCCACTTGTCGACGTTCGCCTCGTGGATCTCGCGGAGGATCATCGGCACGTCGTAGGTGATCTTCCAGGACGGGTAGTGCTCCTCGAACCGGGCCATGCTGCTGACGTACCACTGGTGGTCGCCGGTGCGGGCCTGCTCGACGTAGTTGATCCGCGCCTCGCGGCCGGTGATCTCCTGGGCGATCCGGAACGCCTCGATGTGCGAGGTGTTGGAGTGCCGGCCGCCACCAAGGTTGTAGACCTGGGCGGAACGCGGCTCGCGGAAGAACGCCTCGAACGCGGTCAGCACGTCACGGGAGTGGATCGCGTCCCGGACCATCTTCCCCTTGTAGCCGAAGAGGTTGTACGTCCGGCCCTCCATCACGCACCGCATCAGGTACGCGAGGAAGCCGTGCAGCTCGGCCGCCGAGTGCGCCGGGCCGGTCAGCGTGCCGCCCCGGAAGCAGGCGGTCCTCATGCCGAAGTACCGGCCGTACTCCTGGACCATGACGTCCGAGGCGACCTTCGAGGCGCCGAAGATCGAGTGCAGCGACTCGTCGATCGACATGTCCTCGGTGATGCCCTCGTACCAGTGGTGGTCCTCGGGCAGCTCGTAGCGGGTCTCCAGCTCGATCAGCGGGAGCGTGTTCGGCCGGTCGCCGTAGACCTTGTTGGTGGAACAGTGGATGAACGGCGCGTCGATCGCGTGCCGCCGGGTGTTCTCCAGCACGTTGAGCGTGCCGCCGGCGTTCACGTCGAAGTCGGTGTACGGCTCCTTGGCGGCCCAGTCGTGACTCGGCTGGGCGGCGCTGTGGATGACCACGGCGATGTCCCGGCCGTACCGGCTGAAGACCTTCTCCAGGCCGTCCCGGTCGCGGATGTCCACCGCGTGGTGGGTGTAGGCGGGCCCGAGGTCGGCGGCGAGCCGGTCGAGGCTCCAGGCGGTCGAGCCGTCCTCACCGAAGAAGTACCGCCGCATGTCGTTGTCGATGCCGACCACGTCGAGCCCGAGGCCGGCGAAGTGCCGGGCCGCCTCGGAGCCGATCAGACCGCCCGAGCCGGTCACCAACGCGACACTCACACGCCACTCCTGGTCCATCCGAGGCAGGGAACCATCGGAGCATAGCGTGACGTCCGATACGCCCCGATACGGAGCGAGGGCCCCGCAGCTTGCGGAGCCCTCGTCATGGTGGGGAAGGGGGGAGTTGAACCCCCACGCCCTTTCGGGCACACGGACCTGAACCGTGCGCGTCTGCCATTCCGCCACTTCCCCGTGGCCGACCCGGAACACCGTATCCCATCCCGTGCCCGTCAATCTGCGGCGGGTGCCGGGACATATTACGCTGTCCACTGGTCATCGCCACGAACGATCACCGTTCGTGGCGGACGAAACTGTAGCACGTCCGCAGGCCCGGTCACGAACGGGCCGTCGGCAGCCGGCCGAGCGGCGTGTGAGCTGCGGAGGCGGTGTCCGGATACCATCATTGCCTCGGGACCCGAGGAGGAGCCGGTGAGCGTGCTGCAACGCTTCGAGAAGCGTCTGGAAGGCCTGGTCGAGGGGGCCTTCGCCAAGGTCTTCAAAGGGGTGGTCCACCCCGTGGAGATCCTCAACGCCATGCAGCGGGAGGCCGAGGCGCACAAGGCGATCCTGGCCGGTGGGCGGACGCTGGTGCCCAACCGCTACGTGATCGATCTCTCGCCGTACGACCACAGCCGGTTGGCGCCGTACGCCGCCGCGCTGGCCCAGGAGCTGGCCCAGTCGCAGGCGGAGTTCATCGGCGAGCAGGCGTGGACGGTCTACGGCGACGTGATCGTCGAGGTCGAACGGGGTGAAGGGCTGGACACCGGCATGTTCCGGGTCACCGCCGAGGTCTACACCGGCGGCGACGTCGCTCCGGTCTCCGCGCCGGGCGGCTACGACCAGGGCGGCTACGACGCCGGCCCGGCGTACCCCGCGTACGACCAGGGTGGCGGTTACGGCCCCCCGCCCGGCCACGGCGGCGGCCGCAACGTCCGTCTGGTCTCCGGCGACGGCCGCACCTACCCGCTCCAGATGGGCTCGACCGTGATCGGCCGCGGTGACCAGGCCAACCTGCGCCTGCCCGACGTCGGCATCTCCCGGCGCCACGCCCGACTGGACTTCGACGGCGGGCAGGTCGTGCTCACCGATCTCGGCTCCACGAACGGCACGATGGTCAACGGCCAGCGCGTCTCGGCGGTCGCCCTCAACCCCGGCGACATGATCCAGCTCGGGACGACGACGCTGACCTTCCGCGTGGACGGCTGACCCGCGTTGCCGGAGCTCGTCATCACCGTCGCCCGGTTCGGATTCCTCGTCCTGCTGTGGATCTTCGTCTTCACGGTGGTCGGCGTGATCCGCCGGGACCTCTTCGCGGGGGCCCGTTCGGGTCGCCTGGTGGCCGCGCCCCGGGGGGTCGGCGCCTCGACGGGCCAGCCCGCCCCGGCCGGTAAGCCGGCGAAGGCCAAGCGGGGCCGCGCCGCCCACCAGATGGTGGTCACCGCCGGGCAACTCGCCGGCACCCGGATCACGCTCGGGGAGGCCCAGATCACCATCGGTCGCGCCGAGGACTCGACACTCGTGATCACCGACGACTACGCGTCGGCGCGACACGCCCGGCTCGTGCCCCGTGACGGGCAGTGGTACGTCGAGGACCTCGGATCGACTAACGGCACGTACCTGGATCGCGCTAAGGTCACCGGGCCAACCCCCGTACCCCTCGGCGTGCCGATCCGGATCGGCCGCACTTCCCTCGAATTACGGCCATGACTCTGACCCTGCGCTATGCGGCCCACAGCGACCGCGGTCTGATCCGAGACGGTAACCAGGATTCCGTCTACGCCGGACCGCGGCTGCTCGCCGTTGCCGACGGCATGGGCGGCATGGCCGCCGGTGACGTCGCCAGCAACATCGTCATCGGTGCCATGGCGCCCCTCGACGAGGACGTCCCCGGTGACGCCCTGGTCGACGCGCTCCGATCCGCCGTCGGCACCGCCAACCAGCAGCTTCGCGACACCGTGGACGCCAACCCGCAGCTGGAGGGGATGGGCACGACGCTCACCGCGACCCTCTTCTCCGGCAGCAAGCTGGGCATGGTCCACATCGGTGACTCGCGGGCCTATCTCCTGCGCAACGGCGAGTTCGCGCAGATCACCAAGGACGACACGTACGTCCAGATGCTCGTCGACGAGGGCCGGATCAGCGCGGAGGAGGCGAGCAGCCACCCCCAGCGCTCGCTGCTCACCCGCGCGCTCGACGGCCGGGACATCGACCCGGAGTACAGCGTCCGCCAGGTGCTGCCCGGCGACCGCTACCTGATCTGCTCCGACGGGCTCTCCGGCGTGGTCAGCGCGGACACCATCGGCGACACCATGCGGGAATACCCCGATCCGCAGCAGTGTGTGCAGCGCCTGGTGCAGCTCGCACTGCGCGGCGGCGGCCCGGACAACATCACCGTGATCATCGCCGACGCCACCGACCAGGACATCGTCGAGGCGTCCCCGATCGTCGGCGGCGCCGCCGCCCGGGACCGGGGCATGGCGACGTCGGCCGACGAATCCACCCCGGCCGCCCGCGCGTCGGCGCTGTCCGCCCCGCGCCCGCCCGCGCCCGAGGAGCCGGCCGACACCCGCGACGACGAGCCCGAGCGGCGTCGGGTACGGCCGATGCGGGCCGCGGCGATGGCCCTGGCGCTCGCGGTGATCGTGGGCGGAGGTGTCTTCGGCGGGTGGACCTACACCCAGCGGCAGTATTACGTCGGCGCCACCGACGACGGTCAGCTCGCGGTCTTCCGCGGGGTGCCCGGTCAGGTGGCCGGCCTCGACCTGTCGAACGTGCACGAGCGCAGCGGGGCCCGGCTCGACGACCTCACGCTGGCCGCCCAGGAGCGGGTGAAGCAGGGCATCCAGGCCAAGAGCGAACCGGACGCCGAACGTCGACTGGCCGAGCTGACCAGCGACGACCCGGCCAACCCGAACCTCAAGCCGCTCTGCCCGCCCGGTCCGACGGCCGGTTCGCCCAGCCCGTCGATCGGCTCGCCGAGCCCGACGCCGGTGGTGACGGCCGGCGCGCCGAGCCCGACGCCGACCGCCACCGCCGTCGCGCCGACGCCCACGCCCGGCCCGCCGACGCCCACGCCGACGCTGACCATCACGCCCGACGCCGTACCCTCCGACACCGTTCCGCCGGCCGATCCCGCCGGTTGCCGGTCGCCGGAGTGAGTGCCGGCTCGATCCCGAGGACGTATCCGTGACCGCAGCCGCCGCACCGGCAGCCTCGCCCGCCTCGACGGGCGAGCAGCCCGGCGTACGCCTGGCCCGGTCCCGTCGTAAGGCCGAGCTGTCCCTGCTGCTGCTCGCCATGGTGCTGGTGGCGGCGTACGCGGCGATGATCGAGGCGAAGGCGCTGGACACCGTCACCTCGGACTTCTGGGTCCCGGCCGCCGCGCTGGGGCTGGTCTTCCTGGGTCTGCACCTGGTGATCCGCTGGCTGGCGCCGTTCGCCGACCCGGCGTTGCTGCCGGCGGTGGCGTTGCTCAACGGCATCGGGGTCGGCTTCCTACGCCGCTACGACCTGGCCGAGGCCGCTCCGGCGGAGCGGGCGAACCTGGCCGTCTTCGCCGGCACCGGTGGCCGGCAGCTCGCCTGGACGCTCGCCGCGGTGGTGCTCGCCGCCGGGCTGCTGGCGATCCTGCGGGACCACCGCTCGCTGTCGCGTTACGCCTACACGCTGGGCCTGGCCGGCATCGTGCTGGTGATGATCCCGGCGGTGCTGCCCGGCCGGTTCTCCGAGATCAACGGCGCGAAGCTGTGGATCCGGGTCGGCGGGTTCCAGATCCAGCCGGGTGAGTTCGCCAAGCTGGCGCTGCTCACGTTCTTCGCCTACTACCTGGTGCGCAAGCGCGAGGTGCTCTCGCTGGCCAGCCGGCGGGTGCTCGGCATCGACTTCCCGCGCGGGCGGGACCTCGGGCCGGTGCTTGTGGTCTGGCTGGTCAGCATCCTGGTGCTGGTCTTCGAGAAGGACCTGGGCACCTCGCTGCTCTATTTCGGCATGTTCGTGGTGACGCTCTACATCGCCACCGAGCGGGTGAGCTGGCTGCTCATCGGCCTGATCCTGTTCTTCGGCGGCGCCTACCTGGCGTACCTGCTGGGCAGCACGGTGGGCGGCCCGTTCGCCAACTTCTACGACCGGGCGCAGATCTGGCTCGACCCGTTCGCCGAGCCGTACGACCGCGGCTACCAGCTCGTCCAGGGCCTGCTCACGCTCGGCACCGGTGGCCTGTTCGGGGCCGGCCCGGGCGGCGGCCAGCCGAACCTCCTACCCGAGGTGCAGACCGACTTCATCTTCGCCGGCATCGGTGAGGAGATCGGGCTGTTCGGCCTCTCCGCGCTGCTGGTGATCTACCTGCTGATCGTCGAGCGGGGCCTGCGGGCCGCGCTGGCGGTACGGGACTCGTTCGGCAAGCTGCTCGCTGGCGGCCTGGCGTTCACCCTGGGCCTCCAGGTCTTCGTCATCGTCGGCGGGATCAGCAAGCTCATCCCGCTGACCGGGCAGACCACGCCGTTCCTGTCCGCCGGTGGCTCCTCGCTGATGGCGAACTGGCTGCTCATCGCGGTGCTGTTGCGGGTCTCCGACGGCGCCCGCCGGCCGGTGACCGGCGGTGGCTCGGCGGCCCGACCGGGCGGCGGCCCGCCCGAGCAACTGCACGGTGCCCCCACGGAGGTGATCCGGCCGTGAACGCACCCCTGCGCCGCGTCGGTGTGGTCGTGATGATCCTGTTCGGCCTGCTCTTCGCGAACTTGAACTGGATCCAGGCCTACAAGGCCGACGAGTACCGCACCAGCGACTACAACGGCCGGGTCCAGGTCGCCGAGTACGACCGCAAGCGCGGCAACATCGAGGTCGGCGGCACCGCGTACGCGCTGAGCAAGGAGACCGGCGGGGAGCTGAAGTTCCAGCGCACCTACCCCAACGGGCAGATGTACGCGCACGTGCTCGGCTGGAAGCCGGTCAACGGCAGCGCCAACGGCATCGAGCGGCTGGAGAACGACTTCCTCGCCGGCACCAGCGACGCGCTCATCGCCAACCGGATCAAGGACATGTTCACCGGGGACGAGACCGGCGGCGGCAACGTGTTGCTGACCCTGTCGAAGCGGGCCCAGGAGACGGCGTACAAGCAGCTCAACGACAACCAGGTCGGGGCGAAGAAGGGCGCGGCGATCGCGATCGACCCGCGTACCGGCGCGGTGCAGGCGCTGGTCTCCATGCCGAGCTTCGACCCGAACCCGCTGGCCAGCCACAACACCACCGAGGCCGACCGGGCCTACAACGCGTTGGAGAAGGACAAGGACCGGCCGCTGGCCAACCGGGCGCTCGCCGAGGTGTTGCCCCCCGGCTCCACCTTCAAGGTCATCATGGCCGCGGCGGCGCTGGAGAACGGCGTCGGCCAGCAGACCGAGATCCCGGCGGGATCGAGCTACACCGCGCCCGGCGCCGGTCAGCCAATCCGCAACGCCGCGCCGTCGATCTGCCCCGAGTCGCAGGTGACGCTCCGGGACGCGGTGACCGAGTCCTGCAACACCGGCTTCGCCCAGCTCGGCGTCCGGCTCGGCGCGGACAAGGTCAAGGAGAAGGCGAAGCAGTTCGGCTTCGAGCAGGAGGACCTCACCGTCGGGCAGGTCGGCGAGGGTGGGCTGCCGGTGGCGGCCAGCCGCACCGGCGACATGCAGAACCCGGACGGCAGCACCGACGCCGCCGCGCTCGCCCAGTCCTCGATCGGCCAGAACAACGTGCGGATGACGCCGTTGCAGGGCGCGCTGATCGCCGCCGCGGTCGCCAACGACGGCAGCCAGATGCGCCCCTACCTGGTCAAGCAGTTGCTCGGGCCGGACCGCACCACGGTCTACGACGCGGCCAAGCCGCGCGAGCTGCGCCGCCCGGTCAGCGGCCAGGTCGCCGCCGACCTGCGCGACATGATGCAGAACGTGGTGAAGGAGGGCACCGGCCGCCGGGCCGCCATCGACGGCTACCTCGTCGGCGGCAAGACCGGCACCGCGCAGTCCGGCCCGGACACCCCCGACCACGGCTGGTTCATCGGCTTCGCGCTGGACAAGGACGGCACTCCGCTCTCCGCGGTCTGCGTCGAGCTGGAGCAGGCCGGCAGCGGTGGCAGCGCCGAGGCGGCCCGGATCGCCGGCCGGATCATGGCCGCGGCCATCGCGGACTCCGGGAGGCGCTGACGTGCTCGCCCCCGGGGTGCAACTCGGCAACCGCTACCGCCTGGACGAGCGGATCGCCAGCGGTGGCATGGGCGACGTCTGGCGCGGCACCGACCAGGTGCTGGGCCGTACGGTGGCGGTCAAGAGCCTGCTGCCGGCGCTGCTCGACGAGCCGGGTTTCGCCGAGCGGTTCCGGGGCGAGGCGCGGACGATGGCCACCATCAACCACCCCGGCGTGGTCGACGTCTACGACTTCGGCAGCGACCAGCAGATCGCGTTCCTGGTGATGGAGTACGTCGAGGGCGACGCGCTCTCCGCCACGCTCGGCCGGGTCGGCCGGCTCACCCCGGCCCGCACCATGGCGCTGCTGGCCCAGGCCGCCGACGCGCTGCACGCTGCGCATGAGAAGGGCATCGTGCACCGCGATGTGAAGCCGGGCAACCTGCTGGTCCGGCCGAACGGCACGCTGGTGCTCACCGACTTCGGGATCGCCCGCTCGGAGCTGGTCGGCCAGCTCACCGCCGCCGGGTCGGTGCTCGGCACCGCCTCCTACATCTCGCCGGAGCAGGCCACCGGCGCGGTCGCCACCCCGGCCTCCGACGTGTACGCGCTCGGCGTCGTGGCATACCAGTGCCTGGCCGGCCGGCGTCCGTTCGAGGGGGACAATCCGCTGGAGATCGCCATGAAGCATGTGCGGGACACCCCGCGCGCGCTTCCCGCCGACATCCCGCCGCAGGTGCGGGCGATCGTCGAACGGGCCATGGCGAAGGACCCGGGCTCCCGCTGGCCGAGTGCCGCCGCCCTGGCCGGCGTCGCCCGGCAGGCCAAGCTCACGATCTCCCAGCAGGCGCGCGGCGGGCGTCCGATCTCCGGCGTACCGGCCTCGCCGGCCGCGCCCACCGCGCGGGCGCAGGTGCCGACCGCCCTTCCCCGGCCGCAGCCGCCACCCGCGCTTCCCCGGCCGCAGCCGGCCGCCGCTCCCCGTCCACAGCCCCGGCCGCCCGTGACCCCGGCCCGCCCGCCGGTGGCGCCGCGCCCGGCCGTGGTCGCCCACCCCGTCCCGCAGCCCCGCCCGCCGGTGGCGCCGCGCGGCGCGGCGCCCGTCCCGCAACCCCGCCCCCCGCACAACCCTCTGGGGTACGCTCGCCCGCCCGTCGGGCCCGCGCGCCCGCCCCGCCGGTCGCGCTCCGGGCTCTGGACGACCGCGATCCTGGTGGCCGTACTGGTCATCCTCTGCTCGGGCGTGATTTCGTTCTGGTACCGGAAATACGGTGCTGCCGCCTCCGCTCCGGCGAGTGTGAGCGTGACCTCCGGCGCGGTGCGCGCGTCCGGGGGCGACTATCCGGTCCGCACGTCGTACCGTCGTGAGGTACGCCTCCAGCCGGCCGGCGGCGGTACGACGACGAGCGAAGGACGAGAGACGCGATGACAGCGCAGGCCCGCCTGCTCGGTGGCAGGTACCAGGTCGGCGAGCTGCTGGGCTACGGCGGCATGGCGGAGGTGCACCGCGGGCGCGATCTCCGGCTCGGGCGGGATGTCGCGATCAAGATGCTTCGTACCGATCTGGCCCGGGACGCCACGTTCCAGATGCGGTTCCGCCGGGAGGCGCAGAACGCCGCGTCGCTCAACCACCCGGCCATCGTCGCCGTCTACGACACCGGCGAGGAGACCGCCCCGACCGGCGAGACCCTGCCGTTTATCGTGATGGAGTTCGTCAACGGGCGGACCCTCAAGGAGGTCCTCGGCGTTGAGGGGCGGCTCCAGCCGCGCCGGGCGCTGGAGATCTGCGCCGACATGTGCGCCGCGCTGGAGTTCAGCCACCGGCACGGGATCATCCACCGGGACATCAAACCCGGCAACGTGATGCTCACCCAGACCGGCCAGGTCAAGGTGATGGACTTCGGCATCGCCCGGGCCCTGGCCAGCGGCGCGACCACGATGACGCAGACCAGCGCCGTCATCGGCACCGCGCAGTATCTTTCCCCGGAGCAGGCACGCGGCGAGGCGGTCGACGCCCGCTCCGACGTGTACGCGGCCGGCTGCGTGCTGTTCGAGCTGCTCTGCGGGCACCCGCCGTTCGTCGGCGACAGCCCGGTCAGCGTCGCCTACCAGCACGTACGGGAGCAGCCGCCGACGCCGAGCACGATCAACCCGGACGTCAACCCCGCAGTCGACGCGATCGTGCTCAAGGCGCTCTCCAAGAACCCGCTCAACCGCTACCAGAGCGCCGGCGAGATGCGGGCGGACCTGCTCCGCGCCGCCGCCGGCCGGCCGGTGCTGGCCACCCCGGTGATGCCGGCCGACGAGACCGCGCCGATGGCCGCCGCCGCGGGCGGCTACCACCCGACGCAGCAGACCCAGGTGTTGGGCCCGCAGACCCGCCAGCAGCCGCCGGCCCGGGTCGGTGACCCGCGCAAGCGCAGGAGTTCCTCCTGGGTCATCGCCATGTTCGCCGCGCTCGGCGTGCTCGCGGTGATCGCGCTGGGCACCGCGCTCTGGCTCAACCAGGCCGGCAACGAGAAGGTCTCGGTGCCGCAGTTGGTGGGCCGGCCGCAGGCCGAGGCGCAGAACGCGATCACCCAGGCCGGGCTCCGGTTCGTCGCCGGGGACCCAGTGCAGAACACCACCTGTGAGAAGGGCTCGGTGGTCGGGCAGAACCCACCGTTCGGGCAGCGGGTGGACAAGAACACCCCGGTCACCGTCCAGGTCTGCACCGGCCCGGGTCAGGTCACCATCCCCAAGGGGCTGGAGGGCTCGCAGCTGGAGAACGTCCAGTCGCAGTTGGAGGGCCTGGGGCTCAAGGTCGAGGTGAACAACGTCGACAACAGTGCCCAGAAGGGCACGGTCGTCAAGGTCGAGCCCAGCCAGGGCAGCAAGGTCCCGGAGGCCTCGACCGTCAAGCTTCAGGTTTCCCGGGGCAACGTCAACGAGGTTCCGGACGTGCGGGGCCTCTCCGAGGACCAGGCCATCCGGCAGCTCCAGAACGCCGGCTACAAGGTGCGGACGCTGGACGGCGACGAGGTGAGCGAGCCGGACAAGGTCGGCCGGGTCAGCAAGCAGAGCCCGAAGGGTGGATCGTCCCTCGCCCGGGAGAAGCAGGTGACGATCTACGTCGACGTCGCCGCCCCGGAGGAGAGCGAGAGCCCGGCCAGCCCCAGCGCGACCCCCAGCGCGACACCGACCACGCCGGGTGCCGGTGGCGGTGGCGGCTTCCCGTTCCCCAGCACGCCGCCCATCCGATCGAGCGGGCGGTGAGGTCGCGGGCTCGACGGAAGGACGCCGAGCCCGTGCCGGGGGCGGCCTCGCGGCGCGGGCCGTCCCGTTGACGCCGATTCACCCTGCTCGGCCTGGGCGGTGTGCTTCTCTTCGCGCGGCGGGTGGGAGTCGTGAGGCCCGAGCGGTCACGTCGTGGCGAACGCGGCCCGGCGTCGCGCGTCGACCTCGGCGGCCAGCTCCGGGGCGCGTTCCAGCGCCTGCGTGAAACCGCAGGCGGCCAGCCAGTTCGCCAGCATCAGGTGGCCGCCCTCGGTCAGCACCGACTCGGGGTGGAACTGCACGCCCTCGATCGGCAGCGTGCGGTGCCGCATCGCCATCACCACGCCGGAGCCGGTCCAGCCGGTGACCTCCAGCTCGTCCGGGAGCGTCTCGGGCAGCACGGCGAGCGAGTGGTAACGGGTGGCGGTGAACGGGTCGGGCAGACCGGCGAGCACTCCGGTGCCGTGGTGGTGGACCTCGGAGGTCTTGCCGTGCAGCAGTTCCGGGGCCCGGGTCACGGTGGCGCCGAACGCCTCGCCGATGGCCTGGTGGCCGAGGCAGACGCCGAAGAGGGGGATGCTGCCGGCGTACTCCCGGATGACGTCCAGGCAGATGCCGGCCCGGTCCGGGCTGCCCGGACCGGGTGAGAGCAGGACCCCGGTGGCGCCGGCCCGACCCACCTCGGCGACGTCGATCTCGTCGTTGCGCCGCACCTCGCACTCCACGCCGAGCTGGCCGAGGTACTGCACGAGGTTGAAGACGAAGGAGTCGTAGTTGTCGATCACCAGGACGCGCATCGGGGTCACCTGCTCGGAGTGGAGGGCGGGGCGTTGTTCGTTTCGGTGCTGTAGGGCAGTTCCTCGTCCTCGCCGGGCAGCCCGCTCGGGCCGGTGAACCCACCGTCCGGGGCGTCGCCCGGCACGCCGGAGTCCTGCGTGACCTGCACGTCGTCGAAGGGAAGCAGCGGCTCGGCCCACGGGAAGACCACGAGCCAGAGCAGGGCCACCGTGGCGGCGGCCAGCAGCACCGAACCGATCAGCTTCCCGGGCAGCCCCCACGGCAGCTTCCGCCAGATCCACGAGTACACGACTCAGCCCTCCAGCTCGGCCGGACGGCCCGCCGACTTGGCCTGGGCGTGGTCCAGGCGGGCATGGACGATCAACCGCTGGTAGTTGTCGAACTTCGGGTTGCAGGTGGTCAGCGTGAGCAGCTTCTCGGTCGCCTTCTTCCCCGGCTTGCCGGGCACCGGCGCGACCACCTCCACCTGCGACGGCTTGACGATGCGCTGCTGGTAGACCCGGTAGACGAGCCAGTCGGTCCTGGTCTCGACCACGATGGCGTCGTCCGACGTCAACTCGTCCAGCCGCCAGAAGGTCGACCGGATGCGGTGGCCGGCGACGGAGAAGTTGCCCACCTCGCCGGGCAGGGCGCTCTCCGGGTAGTGGCCCGGGGCATACCGGATGTCGTCCGGGCTGACCCCCTCGACCACCACCCAGCGCTTGTCGAGCTTCGGGATGTAGAGGCCGGCGACCGGCTTTCCCTCGGCCGGCGGCTTCGGCTTCACGCTCGGCCCGGTGGTCGGTGCGACCGTCGGATCGGCCGCCCAGTCCTGGGCGAGCTGGCCGCTGAGGGTGTTCTGATGGGCGTCGACGATGACCGACTTGCCCCAGATCTCGTAGCCGGCGAAGAGAAGCACCACCATGCCGAAGGTGATCAGCAGCTCGCCGGCCCCGCGGACCACCGTGCGCAGCCGGGACCCGACGGTGGGACGGGTCAGCTCGGAGTGGACGCTGCGGTACCCCTCGCCGGTCTGCTCCGGCCGGAGTTGGACCACCCGTTCACCGCGCCGTGGTCGGGGTGGTTCCGCCGGTGGCTCGGCACCCCCGTCGTCGGGCGGCGCCGGCGGCACCGCGCCCATCAGCCCGGTGGCGTCCAGCAGCGAATCGGCGGGCGGGCGCGGCACCGTGGGCAGCAGCGCGGTCGCCCCCGGGTCCGCCGGGACGGTCGGCTCCGGGCCGCGTCCGGTCGGCCGGCCCGAGCGGGGTACGCCGGTCGTCTCGTCGGCGTGCCGGGGAGCCGGACCGTCGGCCCGCCACTCCGGGCGGCGCGCGGGCGGCCCGGGGTCGGCGGAGCGCTCGCCCACCGCGGGCAGGAAGGCGGTGGGCCCGTCACCGGGTGCGGCCGGTCGTACCCCGGGGTGACCGGGTCGGCCCCCCGACGGGGCCGCCGTGAGGTGGTCCGGGCCGGTGCGGTGGCCGTGGGGGCGGTCGGCGGGCGGGTGGGCCTGGGTTCCCCGACCCGGCGGGTCGGGCTGCCGGCTGCCGGCGGCGGGATCCGGCGGACCGTCGAATCGCCGGGGGCCTGCTCCGGCCGGGTCGGCCCGGTGCCACGCGTCCGGCCCGCCGGCAGCGGAACCGGGCCAGCCGACGGCTGCGTCCGGTGGGCCCGGACGGCTCGGCGGTCCAGTCTCCGGACCGTCGCCCAGCCATCCGACTTCGCGGGCCGCTGGACGCGCCGTGGTCCGGGGGCCGGTGCCCGGCGGGAACGCCGTGGCCTGGGGCGCGGTGCCCGGCGGGTGTGCGGTGGTCCGGGGCGCCGTGCCCGGCGGGTACGCCGCGGGCGGGGCGGCGGCCGGCGGACGGGCCTGGTGGACGGGCCGGGCGGGCGGTGGCGGGGCGCTTGGCTGGGTGGCGGGACCGCGTCGGGCCGGAGCGGAGTGGGCCGGACCGGTCTCCGGCCAGGGCAGGTCGAGCGGGGGCGGCGAGGTCGGGCGCTCGACCCTCGGGAGGAACGCGGTCGGCTCCTCGTGCCGATCGCGCCCGTGTCGGTCGGGCCCCCGGGGGTCGTCGGTCACCGGGGCACCGTCGCCGACCGCAACGCTGTGGAATCCTCGAACGCCGGCACGGTGACGGTGGAGACGCGCTCGACGTAGCCGAGCTGATAGTGGTCGGCCACTTCCTTGAACAACCGGACTCCCTCAGAGGCGGCGAGCGCCCGCTGGAACTGCGCGGGATCGCCGATGGCCACGATCTTGAAAGGAGGGGAGTAAACCCGGCCGTGCAGCAGCAGGGTGTTACCGACGCAGCGTACCGCGCTGGTGCTGAGCACGCGGACGTTCATGATGGACATGGCCTCCGCGCCGCCGGCCCAGAGCGCGTTCACGACCGCCTGCACGTCGCCCTGGTGCACGACCAGGTCGTCGTTGCTGGCACCCTTCGGCAGCGGATGGCCGGGGCCGAAGTCGGCGTCGTTCAACTCGATGCTGATCCCGGTGCCGGTGAGCGCGGTGAACCCGGCGGCCTGCCGGCTGGCGGCGGCCCGGTCCCGTTGCAGCTTGACCGGTCCGTCGGTGCCGGCCAGCGCGGCGGTCTGTTCCTCGACCTCGTCGCGCAGCCGGGCGGCCTTCGCCTCGCTGGCCGCGACCTGCTCGCGACGGTTCTCGATCAACTGGGTGAGCTGGGGCTTCCGGTCCTCGCGCAGCGCGGTGCCACCGGCCGTGGTCGCGGTGGTGGTGAAGAGCAGCCCGGCCGCGGCGGCGATCAGGGGTACGCCGACGGACCAGCCCGGGCGGCGTTGGCGTGCCCGCCGGGGCAGCAGGCCGACCACCGCGCGGCGGAGGACCTTCTGCCAGGAGGCGGCGCCGGACGTGTACTCCACCGGGCGTTTCCTTCCCCGTCGTCTCGTCGAGGCCCGCGCCGATGCGAACCGTCCTGCTCGGCCCGAAAAGTCCACTCTTTTCGGTCACTCCGTGCGCCGGCCTGATCCCGTTCGTGGCCTGAACGGTCCTTCCGGACTACGCTAGCTGTCGACATTATTGGCCATGGACCGTCGCCCCCGCGCCCGGTTGTCAGGCCGGACGAGGTCTTACCCCCCTCTGGAGAGCGTCGTGCCCAAGTCTCAGGTCCGCAAGAAGAAGGTGTACACCCCGCCGACGGACGTCCGCCCGACGGCGACGGCGGCGACGCGCAAGCCTAGCCCGATCTGGCTGCCGGTCACGGCGGTCGCGCTGATCGTCGTGGGCATCGGCTGGCTGGTGATCTACTACCTCTCCGAGCAGGCGTACCCGGTCGCCTCGTGGGGTTACTGGAACCTCGCGGTCGGCTTCGGCGCGATGGTCTCGTCGCTGATCCTGCTCTCCCGCTGGCGCTGACCGCGCGGGCCGGTCCGGCCCCGACGCGGTCCCCCGTCACCGTCACGCCGCCCCTGCCCGGCGCGCACGCGCCCGCACCCATAAGGTGTCCGGCAGGGCGGCGTGGCCGATGCGAGAAGACTCACGTTACCGCTGGGTAACCTTCCGCGTAGGCTGCATTGACAAGCAGCAGACCGGGAGGCCAACTCGATGGGCAGCGTCCAGATCGTCACCACGATCCTCGCGGCCGCCATCACCGCCGTGGCGGTGTGGCTCGCGGTGCGCGCGGTCATGAAGATGGCCGCCGTCATCCGGCTCGGGCAACCCGCGCCCGAGCGGTTCGGCGACAAGGGCGCCCGTACGCGGAAGATGCTGGTGGAGACCGCCGGGCACACCCGCATGTTGAAGTGGGGCGTGGTCGGGGCCGCGCACTGGTTCGTGATGGTCGGCTTCATCGTGCTGTCGCTGCTGGTGCTGGAGGCCTACTTCGAGGTGGTCACGCCCGGCGGCGGGCTGCCGATCATCGGGCACTGGACCGTCTTCGGCCTGGTCACCGAGTGGATCGGCATCCTCGGCCTGGTCGGCATCGTGGTGCTGATGGCGATCCGGCTGCGCAACCGGCCCACCCGCCCCGGCGGCCGGTCCCGGTTCACCGGCTCGACCATGTGGCAGGGCTACTTCGTCGAGTGGGTCGTGCTGCTCGTCCTGATCTTCGGCTTCGTCATCCGGGGCTTCAAGGTCGCCACCGACCACTTCGAGTACCCGGTCTGGGCCACCCCGCTGAGTCACGCGGTCGGCGCCGTGCTCCCGGACTGGTCGGCCGGGGTCAGCGTGGCCGCCCTCATCAAGATCGCCATCTCGATGACCTGGCTCATCGTGATCTCGCTGAACGTCACCATGGGCGTCGCCTGGCACCGGTTCCTGGCCTTCCCCAACATCTTCTTCAAGCGCGACCCTGCGAAGCCGGCCGGCTCCGGCCTGGGCCCGCTGCGCCCGATGACGAGCGAGGGCAAGCCGCTCGACTTCGAGGAGGCCGACCCGGAGTCCGACCAGTTCGGTGTCGCCCAGGTCGAGCAGTTCACCTGGAAGGGCCTGCTCGACTTCAGCACCTGCACCGAGTGCGGTCGCTGCCAGTCGCAGTGCCCGGCCTGGAACACCGGCAAGCCGCTGTCGCCCAAGCTGCTGGTGCTGAGCCTGCGCGACCACGCGTACGCCAAGGCGCCCTATCTGCTGGCCGGCGGCGGCAAGGACCTGACCGGCGAGGAGAAGGCCACCCAGGCCCAACTCGCCCACATGGACGTGCTGGCCCTCGCCGAGGCCGACCGGCCGCTGATCGGCACCGCCGAGGAGGGCGGCGTGATCGACCCGGACGTGCTCTGGTCCTGCACCACCTGCGGCGCCTGCGTCGAGCAGTGCCCGGTGGACATCGAGCACGTCGACCACATCGTCGACATGCGTCGCTACCAGGTGCTGATCGAGTCGAGCTTCCCGTCCGAGGCCGGCGTCATGCTGCGTAACCTGGAGAACAAGGGCAACCCGTGGGGCGCCCCGCAGAACACCCGCGAGGACTGGACCAAGGGCCTCGACTTCGAGGTGCCCCGGGTCGGCGAGGTCGACGACTTCGAATACCTCTTCTGGGTCGGCTGCGCCGGCGCATTCGAGGACCGGGCCAAGAAGACCACCCGCGCGGTGGCCACGCTGCTCAACGAGGCCGGCGTCTCCTTCGCCATCCTCGGCGAGGGCGAGACCTGCTCCGGCGACCCGGCCCGCCGGATCGGCAACGAGTTCGTCTTCCAGATGCTCGCTCAGCAGAACGTCGAGACGTTGAACGAGGCGTTCGACGGCCGGGAGAAGAACAAGCGCAAGATCGTCGCCACCTGCCCGCACTGCTTCAACACGCTGGGCAACGAGTACGGCCAGCTGGGCGGCGAGTTCGAGGTGGTGCACCACACGCAGCTCCTGGCTCACCTGGTCAGCGCCGGCAAGCTCACCCCGGTGCAGCCGGTCGACGGTGGCGTGACCTACCACGACCCCTGCTACCTGGGCCGGCACAACCGGATCTTCGCCGCCCCGCGGGAGGTGTTGGGCAGTGCCATCGGAGATGGCCGCGGTGGCGCAGCCTCCGATTCCGGTGCAGGCCGCGACAGCGGCCTCGTCGAGATGCCGCGCAACAGCGAGCGCTCCTTCTGCTGCGGCGCCGGCGGCGCGCGGATGTGGATGGAGGAGAAGATCGGCAAGCGGATCAACGTGGACCGGGTCGAGGAGGCCATGTCCACCGGCGCGAAGACCATCGCGGTCGGCTGCCCGTTCTGCTCGACCATGCTCAACGACGGCGTGAACGGCAAGGGCGCGGGCGAGGACGTCGAGGTGGTCGACGTGGCCAGCGTGCTGCTGCGCTCGGTGAAGCCGGCGGCATCGGCCGGCGAGAAGGAGACCGCTTCGGCGGCCGGCTGAGGCGTACCCCGGCGGGAAGCCGGACCACGACGGCGGCGGCACCTGTGCGGTGCTGCCGCCGTCGCCGTCCCGTGCCACAATCACGCCCATCGACGGCCCGCTGGTTCTCACGCTCCTGCCCCTGGTCGGCTTCGTGCTGCTGACCGCCGGCAACGCCTTCTTCGTCGCGGCCGAGTTCGCTCTGGTCACCGTCGACCGCGCGGAGATCGACCGGCGGGCCGGCGAGGGCGACGGCCGCGCCGCCACGGTCCGCCGCGCGCTGCGGGACCTGTCCTTTCAGCTCTCCGGCGCCCAGCTCGGGATCACCATCACCGCGCTGCTCACCGGCTACCTGGCCGAACCCGCCCTGGCCCGGCTGGTCGCGCCGGTGCTGCACCCGTTCGGCGGGGCGGAACGCTTCACCGGGCTGCTCGCGCTGGCCCTGGCCACGCTCGTCTCGATGCTCTTCGGTGAGCTGGTGCCGAAGAACCTCGCGCTGGCCCGGCCGATGCCGGCCGCGCTGGCCACGGCCGCGCCGATGCGCGCGTTCTCCCGCACGTTCGGCTGGCTGATCCGGCTGCTCAACGACTCCGCCAACCGGTTGGTCCGCCGGCTCGGCGTGGAGCCGCAGGAGGAGCTGGCCAGCGCCCGCTCGCCGGAGGAGCTGGGGCTGCTGGCGGCGATCTCGGCGCGTGCCGGCGCGCTGCCGCCGGACACCGCGATGCTGCTGCGCCGCACCATCCGCTTCGGCGACAAGCGGGCCGCCGAGGCGATGACGCCCCGGGTGGACGTGGTGGCGCTGCGCGCCACCGCCTCCGTGGCCGAGCTGCTGGACCTGGCCCGGCGGACCGGCCGGACCCGGTTTCCGGTGTACGAGGAGACGCTCGACCTGGTGACCGGCGTCGCCGGGGTGCCCGACGCGCTCGGGGTGCCGCTGGCCCGCCGGGCCGTCACCACCGTGGCCGCGGTCGCCCGCGAGCCGGTGTACGTGCCGGAGAGCCTGGACCTGGACGGGGTGCTGGCCGCGCTCAAGGACGCCGGCGCGGACCTGGCCATAGTGGTCGACGAGTACGGCGGCACCGACGGCGTGGTGACCGTGGAGGACCTGGTCGAGGAGCTGGTCGGGGAAATCGCCGACGAGTTCGACCCGGCCGCGGTGGACGACCTCGGGCCGGTGGAGCTGACCGTGCCCGGCGGCGAGCGGACCGTCCTGGTCGACGGTGTGCTGCGCGCCGACGAGCTGGGCGAGCAGACCGGCTTCGGGCTGCCCGAGGGGCCGTACGAGACGCTGGGCGGCTTCCTGATGGCCCGGCTCGGGCACATCCCGGTTCCCGGTGAGACGGTCGATGAGGCCGGCTACGAGTTCACCGTGGTGGAGGTCGACCGGCACCGGATCGAGCAGGTCCGGGTGGTCCGCCCCGAGGAGCCCGACGACGGTGCCTGAGCTGCTGGTCGCCCTGGTGTTGCTGCTCGGCAACGGGTTCTTCGTGGGCAGTGAGTTCGCGTTGATCGCGTCCCGGCGTACGGTGATCGAACCGCTCGCGGCGACGTCGAAGCGGGCCCGCTGGGCGCTCGCCGCGATGAACCAGATCCCGCTGATGATCGCCGGTGCGCAGCTCGGCATCACGGTCTGCTCGCTCGGCCTGGGCGCGATCGCCGAGCCGGCGCTGGCGCACCTGCTGGAGACGCCGTTCGAGACGCTGGGGCTGCCGGTTTCGGCGGTGCACCCGGTGGCCTTCGTGATCGCGCTGGCCGTGGTGGTGTTCCTGCACACCGTGGTCGGCGAGATGGTGCCGAAAAACATCACGCTGGCCGGTCCGGAGCCCTCGGCGCTCTGGCTCGGCCCGGCCATGCTCGCGTTCTGCCTGGCCACCAAGCCGCTGCTGCTGGCGATGAAGTGGTCGGCCCGGCAGGTGCTGCGGTGGTGGCGGGTGGAGGCGACGGACGCGGTGAAGACGGTGTTCACCGCGCAGGAGTTGGCCGGCCTGGTGTCGCAGGCGCGGACCGAGGGGTTGCTCGACGCCGAGGAGCACGCCCGGATCACCGGCGCGCTCGCCCTGCACAGCCGTACCGCGGCCGACGCGCTGCAACCGTGGTCGACGGTGACCACGGTGGCCGAGGACGTCTCACCGGCCTCGCTGGAGGTGCTGGCGACCCGCACCGGCCGCTCGCGCTTCCCGGTGGTGCAGCGGACCACCCGCCGGGTGCTCGGCTTCGTCCACGTCAAGGACGTGCTCGGGTACGCGGGCGCGAGCCGTCGGGCTCCGGTGCCGGTCGAGGTCTACCGGCCGCTGGCCGTGGTGCCGCCGGACCGTACGCTGGCCGATCTGCTGCTGGCGATGCGCCGCGAGCGCCGGCACATGGTGCTGGTCAGCGACGGCCGGCGTCCCCTCGGCGTGGTGACGCTCGACGACGTATTGACGGCGGTCATGGGCAAGTGACCGGACACCGTTGGTGGGCAACCGATTGCGGAAACGTGATGGAACCACGGGTCGCCTTGATTCCACCCCGGTGCTTTCCCTAATGTGAGGCACCGACCGCTGTGGGTCGTCCGCCTCGATCTTCCCTCTCGCGAGGCGCCCGCCCGGTCGGTTGCAAAGGAGTCCGTGCCGGTGGCAACCATGCCCCCTGAACGTCACGCCCCGAGCGCTCCACCCGGCCGGCCGGCCGGGTTCCACCGGGTGGTACGCCGTCTGGTCACCCTGGTCGCGGCCGTCGCGGTCGGTGCCGGGATGCTGGCGGCCCCGGCGCACGCGGCGCCCTCGGTGGACGAGATCGACGCGCAGATCGACAAGCAGTGGGAGAAGCTGGAACCCACGATCGAGCAGTACAACAAGGTCCGCTCCCAGCTCAAGGTCAACAAGAAGAAGTCCGCGGACCTGCAAAGGAAGATGGTTCCGCTGGAGCTGGCCTCGACGCTGGCGATGAACAAGGTCGGCGACATCGCCGCCCGCTACTACATGCGCGGCCCGTCGCAGGAGGTGGGCGCGCTGCTGGTGAGCACCAAGCCGGGCACGCTGGCCGAGCAGCTCGTGATGCTCGACCGGATCGCCGACGACCAGCGCCGGCAGATCGCCAGCGTGCTCGCGGCCCGCGACAAGTTCAACGCGCAGAAGCAGAAGCTGGACGCGCTGATCGCGACCGAGGTCAAGCAGGAGGCCCAGCTCGCCTCGCAGAAGAAGCAGATCGACGCCGAGATCAAGCGGCTGACCGGCCTGCTGCCGGTCACCTCGATCCGTCCGGCCGGCTGCCCGGCCATCGACGGTGTGGTCAGCAGCGCCGCGCGTACCGCGATCAAGACCGCGTGCGCCCAGGTCGGCGACCCGTACGTGTGGGGTGCCACCGGCCCGAACTCGTTCGACTGTTCCGGCCTGACGCAGTACGCGTACAAGGCGGCGGGCATCTCGCTCACGCACTTCACCGGCGCACAGTGGAACGAGGGCCGCAAGGTTTCCCGCTCCGAGGCAAGACCGGGTGACCTGGTCTTCTTCGGCAGCGACCTGCACCACGTCGGGCTCTATCTCGGCAACGGGGTGATGGTGCACGCCCCACGGACCGGCAAACCGGTCCAGGTGTCGAGCATCAGCACCATGCCGATTGCCGGCTTCGTCCGGGTGGGCTGACCCGGCCCCGATCGACGGAAAGGCCCCCGGTCCACGCGGACCGGGGGCCTTCGGCGTGTCGTGGGCCGCTAGCGCGGTGCGCCGACCGGCGACGGCAGGATCAGCACGTCGTCGAGGTTCACGTACATGACCCGGTGGCCGAACTGGACCTGCACGTACCGGTTCTTGCCCCGGACCACGGTCCGGTCACCCGGTGCGGAGCCGTCGAACGAGACCGCCCGGTAGTACTCGCCCGGCAGCACCCCGCCCACCGCGTACCGCTGGCCGGCGGCGAACGTGTACTGGAGCGGGGAGATGGTCTGGTACGGGATGGTGTCCGGGTAGGCGGCCTGCTCCGGGTAGGCGCGGCCGTACACCGGAATGGTGGCCTTGCCGGGCCGGGGCGTCACCACGAAGCCGGTGGCCCACTTCGCGGTGGGTGCCCAGGCGGGGTTGTGGAACCACGCCTTCTGGCCGAGGTACCAGATCGCCGTCCAGTCACCCTGCCGGCCGGCGAGCGCGTACGTCTGGCCGGCGGAGGCGCGGGCGCCGTGGTCCGAGATGTACATCGTGTCCGGCGTGCCGTCCGGGCGCAGCCCGAGGTCGTTGACGAGCGGCGCGTCCGGGCTCGGGGCGCTGCGCAGGATCACCGCGGAGGAACCGCGCGACGGGCACGGCGCGGCCGGCGGGGTGGGCGTCGGGACACCCGGCGGCTGCTGGTTGCAGCCGACGAACGCCGGCCGGTTGGTGGCGAAGTCCGGGTCGATGGTGACCAGCCCGGTACGGGCGGTGCCGGTGGTCCGGAACGGCGCCTTCATCAGGTCGAAGTAGTGCGACCAGTCCCAGTAGGGCCCCGGGTCCCAGTGCATGCCGCCCACCGCCGCGGCGGTGATGCCGGACACGTTGTCGTGCCCGATGATGTGCTGCCGGTCCAGCGGGATGCCGAACTTGAGCGCCAAGTGGCGGACCAGCTTGGCCGACGCCCGGTACATCGCCTCGGTGTACCAGGTGCCCTGCCCGGCGAAGCCCTCGTGCTCCAACCCGATGGACTTGGCGTTGACGTACCAGTTGCCGGCGTGCCAGCCGACGTCCTTGGTCTTGACGTGCTGGGCGACGTAGCCGTCCACCGAGCGCAGCGTGTAGTGCCAGGCCAGGTAGTCGGCCCGCTTCACCAGGTCGACGCTGGGGTCGAAGTAGCCCTCGGTGTCGTGGATGACGATGTACTCGATCTTCTGCTGCTTCGGCCGGTCGGCGAGGTCGTGGTTGCCGTAGTCACCCGGGTCCGCGCTGAGCTGCTCGTACGGGGCGGGGATCCACTCGCAGGCCAGCCGCACCGGGCACTCCACCCCGTCGGGCCGTGCGGCGTTGCGCAGGCCGAGCCGGGCCAGCCCGGACCGGTCCGGGCGCGCGGCGGTGGCGGCCAGCGTGACCCGCTGCCCGTCGTCGGTGGTCCGGGCCGCGCCCTGGTCGAGCTGGTCGTAGACCTCGTCGGCGAAGGCCGCCGCCGCGTCGGAGGTGTCCGCGCCGGAGTAGCGGGCCACCGCGCCGTACCAGGCCGCCGGGTCGCTGCCGGCGCCGACCGGCCCGCCCAGTGCCTTCTGGTACGAGGCGAGCAGCGCCGCGCCACCGCGGATGTTCGCGGCCGGGTCGGTGCGCAGCGTCTGCGCGTCGAGCCCGGTGAGCGCCGCGGCGGTGTCGAGCGTCTGGAGCGAGGCGCGCGGCAGCGGGGTCTCCCGCGTCGGCGCGGCGGCGGTGGCCGGGTCGAGGCGGAGCGGCCGGGAGTCGTCGCCGCGCGGGTCCTCGTCCTCGTCGACGTGACCGCTGCCCCGCGTGGCGAGGACGTGCGCGGCGTCGGTCAGGTGCATCGGGCCGTAGCCGCCGCTGGTGCTGGGCTGGCCGGGGTGCGCGTCCCAGCGGGACTCCAGGTAGGAGACGCCGAGGAGCACGTTCTGCGGTACGCCGTACGCGGTCGCGGCGGCGGCGTACTGCTCCTGCCGGTCGGCGGCGGTCCCGACCGTCGCCGGCGCCGCGGTCACCGGTCCGGTGGTCGCCAGCGCGGTGGCTGTGGCCACGGCGGCGGCGAGCAGTATCCTTCTCGCCGACGGCGAGGATGAGAGGTGCATCGAACCTCCTGGACAGGGATGGGGGTCACTGCGTTTCCCACCCTCGCTCCGCGCACCCACGGGGGTCAATAGCTTTCCGGAAGACAATCAGACGTGAAAGATAATTTCGCGTACGGAGTGTCACGGCCATTCGGTTGCGGATCGATAACGGCATTCCCTACGCTGGTCAATCGTCGGACCGCCAGTCTCACCGTCCAACCCGGTCGGTGACGGTACGACACCGCCGAGTCGCCCACGGGCGAGCCGGGGAACCAGGTAACCGGGGTGAATCCGCAGGCCACTGCGGTAGGGCGGTCCCCTTCCCGCCCGAACCCGTCAGCTAACCCGGTAGGCGGTCCCGAAGAAGGAGTACCGACGCCCGGTGGCACACCATGCCCCGCGGCCGCCGTCGCACCGGTCGAACGACCGGTCCACGGTTGTGCCGCGTTCCCGCTGGTCCCGCTTCACCACCACACTCGCCGCCCTGGTCGGCACCGCGGTCGTCCTGACCGGCGGCGCCACGGCGGCCCACGCCGGACCCTCGGTCACCGAGATCGAGGCCCAGATCGACCGCGACTGGAACCGGCTCGAACCCGTCATCGAGCAGGTCAACGCCGTACGCGAGCAGCTCGCGGTGCGGCGGAGGCAGGCCGACGCGCTCGGTGCGCAGATCGCCCCGCTCCAGGCCCGGGTGGACGCCGCGCTCGGCCAGGTCGGCGGGCTCGCCGCCGACGCGTACAAGGGCGACAACCTCTCCACCGTCAACGCGCTGCTGGGCAGCCGCACGTCGGGTGACCTGGTCACCGGCCTGGAACTGCTCGACCGGTTCGCACACCACCAGCAGGAGCAGGTACGTACCGTCGCCGAGCTGCGCGACGAACTGGCGGCCAGGAAGAAGCCGCTGGACGGGATGGTCGCCGACCTGACCCGTACCGAGGCCCGGCTCGCGGCGAAGAAGAAGCAGATCGACGCCGAGATCGCCCGGTTGCAGAAGCTGCGCCTCAAGGCGTACGGCAACGGCGGCGGCGGTCCGCTGCGCCCCGCGCCTTGCCCCGCCGGGTATCCCGGCGGCCCGGCCGGCGTCGCGGTGAAGTTCGCCTGCGCCCAGATCGGCAAGATCTACGTCTGGGGCGCGGCCGGGCCGGATCACTTCGACTGCTCCGGGCTGACCATGGCCGCCTGGGCGAAGGCCGGCGTCCCGCTGCCGCACAACGCCCGCCAGCAGCACGGCGTCACGACCCGGGTCGGCCGCGCCGAGCTGCGCGCCGGCGACCTGGTCTTCTACTACGGCGACCTGCACCATGTGGGGATGTACGTCGGCGACGGCTGGGTGGTGCACGCCTCCCAGTCCGGCAAGCCCATAACGATGAAGCGCCTCGACGACGGCGACATCAACAGCTACGGCCGCGTGTAAGGAGGGGGCCCCTGTTAACGCATTCTGCATAGCAGGGGGCCCCGCTTAACAACGGCGGGTGGCTCAGCGCGTGGGCCAGGTGCGCCAGCTCTGCCAGGAGCGGCTCGGCGTGGGGCCGCGCTGGCCCTGGTAACGCGAACCGTAGACGGCCGAACCGTACGGGTGCTCGGCCGGCGACGAGAGCCGGAAGATGCAGAGCTGACCGATCTTCATGCCCGGCCAGAGCGTGATCGGCAGGTTCGCCACGTTGGACAGCTCCAGCGTGACGTGGCCGGAGAAGCCCGGGTCGATGAAGCCGGCCGTCGAGTGGGTGAGCAGGCCGAGCCGCCCCAGCGAGGACTTGCCTTCCAGCCGGCCCGCGAGCTGGTCGCCCAGCGAGATCACCTCCAGCGTGGAGGCGAGCACGAACTCGCCCGGGTGCAGCACGAAGGGCTGGCCCTCCGGCACCTCCACCATCGATGTCAGGTCGTCCTGCTGCACGGACGGATCGATGTGGGTGTAGAGGTGGTTGTTGAAGACCCGGAAGAGCCGGTCCAGGCGTACGTCGATGCTGGACGGCTGCACCAGCGTGGGCTCGAAGGGCTCCAGCGCGAGCGTGCCCGCCTTGATCTCGGAGACCAGGTCGCGGTCGGAGAGCAGCATCGCAACACCATAGCGACCGGCGTCGGTGACCTGCGTGTCGGACTGCATTCTCGTACACCTGTTCGATAGGATGTCGGCATGGCTTCCTGGACCGAATTCGCCGCCGACGAGCCCCGTCTCGCCGACGAGATCCGCCTCCTGATGCAGCAGTACGGGCCGGGCTTCGGCTACCTGGCCACGGTCCGCGCCGACGGCGGCCCCCGGGTGCACCCGGTCTCCCCGGTGATCACCGACGACGGGCTCTGGTGCTTCGTCGTCGACTCGCCGAAGTGCCGCGATCTCGAACGCGACGGCCGTTACGCGTTGCACTCCTTCCCACCGGAGGAGAGCGACGACGAGGCGTACGTGGCGGGGCGGGCCTGCCCGGTGACCGACCCGATCACGGTGGCCCGCCTGGCCCGGATCGGTCGGGCCGCGCCGCGGAGTGACTGGAGGCTGTTCGAGTTCACGGTCGACGTGGCGATGCTGACCCGGCGCGACTCGGTGGCCCGCCCCGGCGCCGGCCGACCGCAGGTGCGCCTCTGGCTCGACCCCGAGGGGGCCGCGCCGGCCCGGACCGATCCGCTCGCCGCCGATGGTCGGCGCGGCCGGCACGGCTTCGACACCCGCCGCTCGGCCGCCTGACCCGGGCCCGCGTCGACGGGAACCGGCCCGGTCCGAGGCCACGGCCGGCAGATCCGAAACGACCGGTGCCGGCCCCGTCCGAGGACAGGGCCGGCACCGGTACGCGTGGTGCGATGGGTCAGGCCGCGCGGTACGCGTTCCACGCGGTGAGCATGCGGCTCGCCTGGCCGGCGGTGAACTGGTACATGCAGGAGTCGTACGTGTAGTCCATGAAGTTGTTGATCGGGTCCTTGCCGGTGGTGGAGCAGGTGTCCCGACCGGTCGGGCACTGGTAGGCCGGGGACGCCTCGGCCGGGGTGTCGGAGACGCCGTCACCCGAGCCCGAGCAGCCACCCTGGAAGGTGTGGTAGAGGTTCAGCCAGTGGCCGATCTCGTGCGTGCCGGTGTCGCCCTGGTTGTAGTTGGTCGCCGTGCCGCCGGGCAGTGACTCGTTGAGCACGACCACGCCGTCCATCTTGTCCAGCGTCTGCTTCGGGAAGGTCGCCCAGCCGAGCAGGCCGTCGCTCAGCTCACCGAGGTAGATGTTGAGCGTGTTCTTGCCGCCCTCGCGCAGCGAGGTCTTCATCGAGCGCTCGGCCGAGGAGCCCTGCACGATCGGGTACCAGGACGTGTTGGTCACGCGGTTGATCTTCGTGAGCTGGAAGCCGAACGCGGTGGCGGCGCCGCCGGTCGAGCCCGCGTACGCCTGGTTGAGCACGCTGATCTGCTGGGTGATCAGCGAGTCCGGGATGTTGCCGCCGGCCCGGGTGCTGTTCTCCTGGATGACGTGCACGACGACCGGGATGGTCACGGTGGCCAGCGGCGCGACGGGACCGGTCCGGAAGTTGGCCCGGGCGCGCTGCGCGGCGGCCAGGTCGGCCTCGCGCTCGCGTACCTGCTTGGCGGTCAGCTCGTTCGGGTCGAGCTTGGCGTTGCCGCCCTTCGCGACGCGGGCGTTCGCGTGGGCGTCGGCCGGCTCGGCGCAGACGCCGGCCGGGGCGGCCGAGAAGGCCGAGGCAGCGGGGACGACGCCGACGGCGGCGGTGCTCAGCAGCAGCGCGAGGGTCGACGTCGCGACACCGGCGGTGCGCCGGGTCANGTGTCACGCCGGGTCGGAAACGTGGGGCTGACGTTACATCGCATCGACCAATTTGAGAACGTCCATATGTTGCCGACGTGCAACTTCTCTTGATCGACTCATGCGCGCCGGGCGTGGGGGTGCCTGGGTGCGCGGGGACGGTGACCTCAGGTACAGTGGTGCCGCCTGCGGGTGTAGTTCAATGGCAGAACATCAGCTTCCCAAGCTGACAGTGCGGGTTCGATTCCCGTCACCCGCTCCACGTGCGAAGGCCCTGGTCAGGACAGATGTCCCGCCAGGGCTTCCGTGGTTCTAGGTCATGCTGAAACAGGGATGGGCCATTAGTGGGCCTTAGTTCGCCTCGGCGGCCGGTCCGTCGCCCTCGGCAACCCGCTTGACCTTGCGCTTGCTCGGCTTGCACCGGGCCGCCTTGACGGCCTTGTCGATCGCGTCGGCGATGCCCTGGTCGGCCTCCCGGTTGGCGTGCTGGTAGATCAGCGCGGCGCGCGGGCTGTCGTGCCCCATTCAGGCCATGATGTCGCGCAGGCTTGTGCCTGGTGCCCGCGACGCGAGGGTGTTGCCGGTGTGCCGCAGGTCGTGGAAGTGCAAACCGGGAACGCCCACGGCGGCGACCGCCTCGGGCCACGTGACCAGCTTGTTGAAGTTGCCGCGCCAGAGGTTCCGGCCGCTCTCGCCGGTGAACACGAACGTCTCGGGTGCCTCGCCGACGTAGCTGCCCATGTGCTGTTCCAGCACGGGTAGTGCCGCCTTGGGCAGGGCCACGGTCCGCGCGCCGGCGTTGAGGCAGTGCCCATCGAAACCGTCACTCGGTCGATCCTGTTGACCGACGGAGCGGCAAGGCTCGTGCGGATATTCAATGACGTTAGCTGGAGGGAAATGCTTGAGGTTGCTGAAAGATCAAGGGCCAAGTAAGGTGCTTCGGCGAGTACGGCAACTCGAAGAGTCCGATCCGGTCGCTCTTCGGTGGTCGCGCAACAAGAAGAGTGATGACGCCACGCTCGTATACGTAGCAGACCCTCGATAGTTCCCAAGCCTCGTCTCCGTCAGCATATTAAGCGGAACTACCCCAAGTTAGATACGTTGTCCCTTCTGGGCTCGCCTCCACCTAGCGTTGGCATTGGTTAGTGCACGGGCGGGAAACTGCGCGACAAGGGTACTGAGCTGCAGCGGACTGTGCGTCAGGCCAATTGAGCAGGGAGCGACAAAGTAAAACATGTAGCAGGGTGTCAGCGACAACTACAGCAGCGATGATGGTCGGGTGATCTAAACGATCGCCGCTGATTCTACTTAGCATTCTGAATAATCGCACCAACGATCGCGCCGACGATGCCGCCACTTACCGCGAGAACAGCGCCGAACACCGTTGTCACTATCAAGCGGGCGGAGTCCGACTTCACGGCAGAGTGCTCNATTTGTCTACGGCGAAGACCGCATCTATCCCAAATTCGGTTGACCTCTCGTCCAATATCCGTCGCGCGGCCAGCCAATCCCTCTTAACCGCCTCTACCTCCGCCAGAACGATCCACAGGGATGACGTTATCTCGGCTGCCTTGATGCGTTCTTGTCGAACAGTTCGATGATGACGCATTCGTTGCCAAGTGGAATCTCTCATCCTCGCCACTTTGGCATAATCCAGGGCTAGTAAGGTGTCGATGCTTTCGCGCGCGAACCGCTCCAGGTCGATAACGTACCTGGCATAATTTTTGTATAGCGCAAAGAATCGCATCGTAAACCACAGGTCGCGTGATACCCGCTTTACAACCGCCTGCCCGTCAGGCTCGGCGTGAACATGCGCGACTACGCTGTTGCTCCTGTAAGTTCGGAACCCATCTCGATAAGTATCAGGATGAGCCGTGCATGTCTCCACGCCAATAACGGGATGTGCGAATAGATTAGAGCATCCTGGCTCGCATGCCTGGAGGTAGAAGCCGAACCCTGCGGCCCTGGCTGCATCCTGAATTACGTCGATAACGACGTGGCCTCCAGATTGGGGGGGCCTCTTATCCGTTGTGGGCCAAGCGACGACGCAGAGTACTCCGTCCCAAGCCACCCAGTATGAATCACTCGGGACATCATTCGAATCTTTGAACGGCGGTTGGTTTCTAATTGGAACAGTTACTTTAAAGATTAAGCACTCGGAAAGTTTGATGCCGTAAAACTTATTGTGGCTTGCGGTGAATTCCTTGGCAACGGCTTTGCCGCGAGCGGGATGCAAGGCGACGACCGACGTCCATTCAGCGCTCTGTGAGACCTGATGTACTTCCGCTACGCGGTTGTCATCGCTTAAAGCTTTCTCCAGCCTCGCGCCAGCATTTATCCATTCCTTGTCTCCATGCTTTCGAACAAGGATAAAGGTGCCAAAGCGGGCGAAAAACTTAGGGTTCCATTCGTCTTTCTTGGTCGACTTTCTAGCCGGCTTATTAGATTCGTCGGGACGCTCCAAGACCTCGCCGGTCAGCGCCGGTTCGGGAGTTTCGAGATCCTCTGCCATCTGCTCCTGCTTCGAGGGCTGCGTCATCGGGTGCTGCGCTGTTGAAGATCACCTCAACACTTGGCGCGACACCTTCCTACCGTAGTACAGCCCTTCAACAACTGGAGAGGTTGACTGCTCGCGCGTTTGACCTCGGGCCATCAGTGGGCCATTAAGCCAGGCCGTTCGGGGTCACCCCAGACCGCTCCGCGAGCTGCTGACCTGGGCGTCAAGGCGGCTGAGCCTACACCTTGTACGGTTCCCAAGCTGACAGTGCGGGTTCGATTCCCGTCACCCGCTCCACGTACGAAGGCCCCAGCTCAGGACAGGTCTCTTGGGCTGGGGCCTCGTTCGTAGCTACCGCTTTCGTACTGGCCGGGCCCGTTACGGGTCGGTCTCCAACCTCACGCCGCGAGCAAGTCGGTCAGTGCTGCTATGTGAGCAACATGCTTCCGGTGTCGTCGTGCCTGAAGAACCAGGTTCGCCACCACCAGAGCCGGGTCGGTGTCCGGGGCGTCGAGCTTGAGGTGAGCCCTGACCCAGGGGGCTACTTCGCTCCATCGGTAGAACACCGTGCCTTCGCGGGCAGGGATTACCGGCGGCGGGAAGTTCCCAGGCCCTCGATCTCCCGTGGCGTACCTCCGGACAGACTCTCGGCTCTGCCCAATCCGGTCGGCGATGTCTGCAAGAGTGACCAAGTCCTGGTCCAGGATACGCAGGGCAATTACCCCGGCTGCGTCGAGATTGTGTACCGCTGAGGCGATGGCATCTGCCATGGTGTCCGCCTCGCGGTCGAACTCTACGACCGGCAGGCCGTTCTCTACGCCAAAGGCTGCGTCATCGCATCCCTCGGCGCCGAGGAAGTCCAATTCGTCCTCGGTAGGCTGCCGATCAAGCACCAGCGTGAACATGTGCGTTGTCATGGCCTACCTCCCTTTCAAGTGCACCCCTCCTGATATGACCTCACTTTCGATGAACGAGCACCGCTCGGGTCGGACACGGCTCGGTCCGCAGGGACACAGGCTGCGAACCGGCGCCTGCTTGTATGACCGGAAGTGCCGAGTGACCGCCGAGGAGTTGGCGGTGACGTGCCAATAGCGCGCCAAATGTGGGACAGCCGAGGTCAAGCCCACGCCACCAGAGGCCGCCGTGGCCGGGAGGACGGGCGCGTGACCAGCCAGCCGTTGGCGATTCCCAAACTGACACGGCCTCGATCTGCGGGCCGAGGGCTGGGCGTCAGGCTGCTGGCCGTCCAACCCGCTCCCAGGTCGAAGCCTGCCCGGGACGCGTGTCCCGGGGCAGGGCTTCGACCTGTTCGAATCACCCCGCTACGCGCACCCCAACCCCTGGGCGTACGTGTCCCTCGGATTCCCGGTGACGAACTCGTCGGCGATCTCCCAGAACACCTCCGGCCAGTCGCCCTCGTCGGTCATCTGACGCAGCACCCGCCACTGGTGGCTGCTGCGAAACGCCTCCGTGGCCCGCTGGAGCGCTACATGGTCGCCGGCCTGCTGCGCGCGTACCCATTCGGCGGCCCACGCGCAGCCGACCCGGCCGGTCACCGCGGCCCCGAACTGGTAGGGGTCATTGGCGCCGATGTCGTCGAGGGCCGTGGGGTCGAACCCGGGCGGAAGCGGCACGTCGGCGAGGACGCGGGCCACCTCGGCGGCTGCCCGGTCCGGGGTGACGATCTCCGGCGGGAGCGCGGCCAGCCAGGTGCGTACGTCGACGCGCACCACGTCGGTGAGGGCCCGGCCGAACGTGTCCCGGGTCCAGTGGCCGCCGGTCCGGAGCCCGACGAAGACGCCGTCGCGGGGGCGGAGCAGGACCTCGAAGTCGCCGGCGGAGTAGGCGAAGAGGTCGCCCGGCCAGCCGTCGACCGTCACCGGTTCCGGCCGGCCGACGGCGAGTCGGTCGGCGTGGAAGTCGTCGTAGGAGCCGACGGGATACCAGTTCATCTCCAATTCCTGCCGGCCGTTGCGGAAGCGGATGGTGCCCTGCTGCGCGGCGAAGCCGTAGACGGTCGTCACCTTCCAGCCGGGTCGGTTGATCAGCAGGCGCGGGTTCTCCTCGGCGGCCTTCATGGCGGCGGCGGAGTACACGACGGGGGTGGCGGCGGCCGGGCCGTCGGCCGGACGTTCGGGGAGCACGGCGGGCACGGCCAGGGCACCGGCGAGCACCGCGGCCGCGGCGAGCGCGCCGGCCGTACGTCGGATCCTGCCGCGACGGGCGGGGAGGCGCGGTGGCGGCGGTTCGAGGATGCGTTGGAGGGTCGGTGCGGCCATGATCTCCGCCAGGAGGGCCTGCTGCGCTCCGTCGAGGTGTCCGACGGCGTCGGGTCGGTAGGGATCGGCGTCCCGAACCATCTGGTCGAGCTGGTCGTCGGTCATCGGCCCTCCTGGGGGGCGGGTGTGGTCAGGATGTCGAGTACATGTCCGGGCGGGGCGAGGTCGTCACCGATGAGGTCGCGCAGCCTGGCCCGGGCGCGGGACAGGCGGGTCCGGACCGCGGCCGGGCTCACCCCCAGGACGGCGGCCACCTCGCGCGGCTCCAAGCCCTCCCAGGCGGTGAGCGTCAGCACCTCCCGGTCCAGCTCCCCGAGGCGGGCCAGCGCGGCCCGGACCGCGAGTCGTTCGGGCACGTCGCTGCCGGGGTCGGCGGCGACGATGTCCCGCACCTGTTGCCGGAGCCGTTCACCCAGCCGGTCCCGGCGTGCGCCGGTGCGGTGGTGGTTGGCGAGCACGCGTCGGGCGATGCCGTACAGCCATGGTCTGACCTCGGCGTCGACCGGCATCTCGTGGCCGCGGCGCCAGACCACGAGGAAGGTCTCGGCGACGACGTCCGCCGCGTCCTCAGGCTGCGGGGAGCGCCGCAGGGCATACGCCAGCAGCGGCCGGAAGTTGGTGGCGTAGACGTGTCGGAAGCGGTCCTCGTAGTCGATTCCGGAGTTCACATCTCCCCATGTCCGGTCGGGCGTCGATCGTGACAGGTGCCGCGCAATGGGTCGGTGGCGGGCGGGGACAACCGGCGCCAGGACGACCAGGAAGAACAGGGACAGCGCCGCTGACCGAGCCACTCCCAGAGCGGATGTCAGCCGGATGCGGTTCGGCCAGGTGATGCTCGGTCTTGACCCGGCCCCTGCGGCAAGGCCCACCGTGGTCCGTGCCGGTCGTCGTGGCCGGCACGGGAGCGCGACCGGCGCGGGGAGGACACCATCGTGCGGCTGCTGACCATCGGGGCGTTCGCCCACGCGGCCGGCCTGACGCCGAAGGCGCTGCGGATCTACGACGACTCCGGGCTGCTGCCGCCGGCCGCGGTGGACCCGCACTCGGGCTACCGGTACTACGCGCCGGAGCAGCTCGACCGGGCGCGGCTGATCGCCGCGTTGCGCCGTGCCGGCATGCCGCTGGCGGAGATCCGCACGGTCTGCGGCCTGCCGCCGGCCGTCGCCGCCGAGGCGTTGACCGCCTGGTGGCGGCGGGTCAGCGCGGACACCGCGGCACGCGGCCGGACCGTCGCGCTCCTCGTCGGCCAGCTCACCGAGAGGAACACCACCATGTCCGAGACCACCTTCCGGTACGCGGTGCGGTGCGAGACCGGCGCCGTCCGGGACTCCAACGAGGACACCGCGTACGCCAGCGGCACGCTGCTCGCGGTCGCCGACGGCGTACGCGGTCCCGGTGGGGCCGCCGCCGGCGCTGCCGCGGTGGACGCGCTGCGGTCGCTGGAGCCGGCCGGCGACCTGCTCGCCGCCTTGGGCGACGCGGTGACCCGGGCCGACCGGGCGGTACGCGCGCAGGCCACCGAAGCCGACCAGCCGGCCAGCACGCTCACCGCAATCGCGCGGCGCGGCACCCGGCTCGCCCTGGTGCACGTCGGTGACACCCGGGCCTACCTGTTGCGCAGCGGCGAACTGTCCCGGCTCACCCAGGACCACACGTACGTGCAGACCCTGGTGGACCAGGGGCGGCTCACGCCGGCCGAGGCGGGGGCGCACCCGCAGCGGGCGCTGCTGGCCCGGGCGCTCGGCGCGGGCGTCGACGTCGAGGCGGACCTGGCGCTGCGGACCGCGCTGCCCGGCGACCGCTACCTGCTCTGCTCCGACGGCCTCTCCGCGGTGGTCGACCCCGCCGCGTTGCACGACGCGCTGACCGGGGCGGACGAGCCGGAAACCGCCGTCGGGCGGCTAATCGACCTGGCGTACGCGGCGGGCGCGCCGGACAACATCGCCTGCGTGGTGGCGGACCTGGTGACCACGTAGCGGGCCGGCCCGGGCCGTACCCTGGCGATCATGCGAATTGGCATCGTGATCCTGCCGGATCAGCGCTGGTCGGAGGCGCGGCGGCGGTGGGCGCAGGTGGACCAGTGGGGCTTCGACCACGCCTGGACCTACGACCACCTGGGCTGGCGTGACCTGGTCGACGGGCCCTGGTTCGACTCGTGGACGACGCTGACCGCGGCGGCGACGGTGACCTCGCGGGTCCGGCTCGGCACGCTGGTCGCCTCGCCGAACTTCCGCCACCCGGCGGCGTTCGCCCGGCAGGTCACCGCGTTGGACGACGTCTCCGACGGCCGGTTGCTGCTCGGCCTGGGCGCGGGCGGGATC
The DNA here is from genome assembly GCF_002140155.1 of Micromonospora sp. NBS 11-29. GTDB lineage: Bacteria > Actinomycetota > Actinomycetes > Mycobacteriales > Micromonosporaceae > Micromonospora. The sequence goes on along the minus strand of NZ_NAPR01000004.1, from coordinate 524,649 downwards.
GGCTTCGACTCGGCGGTGCTCGGCGGCGAGACGCTGCCGCCCCGGCAGCGGGTCGACCGGTTCGCCGAGTTCACCGAGCTGCTCGACCTGATCCTGCGCGAGGACGGCACCACCTGGCGCGGGGAGTGGTTCGCGGCGGTGGACGCCCGCAACAATCCCGGTTGCGTGCAGCGGCCCCGGGTGCCGTTCGTGCTCGCCGCGAACGGGCCCCGCTCGATGCGGTTGGTCGCCCGGTACGGGCAGGGTTGGATCACCACCGGCCTCGACGGTGACGACCTGGAAAGCTGGTGGGGCAGCGTGGCGGAGGTGTCCGAGCGGATGACGCGGACGCTGGAGCAGGCCGGCCGGGACCCGGCCACGCTGGACCGCCACCTCTCCCTCGACGCGGCCCCGGTCTTCTCGCTCACCAGCGCCGACTTCTTCGCCGAGCAGGTGGCCCGGGCGGCCCGGCTGGGCTTCACCGACGTGGTGACGCACTGGCCCCGGGAGAGCAGTTGGTACGCCGGCGACGAGGCGGTGCTGGCAGAGGCCGCCGCCCTGCTGCCAGAGCTGCAAGGCGGGGCCCCTTCTTAACGCATTCTGCATAGGCGGGGCCCCCTTTTAACACCTCAGACGAGCCGGAACCGGATGCAGACGATCCGGCTGTCGTCGGTCACCGGGGTGCCCTGCCGCGCCCAGTACGCGCCGTGACCGGCCCGCCACTCCTCGATCGACCGGTCGCCCTCTCCCTCGGCGCGGGCGAACTCCCAGGGCACGTCGGCGAAGCGCACCACGTCGACGCCGGTGACCTCGACGACACCGACCAGGGTGTCGTCGTCGTCGACCAGGGCCAGCCGTTCGCCGACGTGCTCCAGTTCCTCGTTCTCCTCGGCGTACTCGCCGGTCAGGCCGGCGGTGGCGGTCTTCGCGCCGGAGAGCACGAGGGTGTTGAGTCGGGCGCGCAGCTCGCCGGGCGTGCCGAGGGCGAGCGTGCGCAGCCCGTCGATGCGGGGCCACATGCGCACCGAGGCTACGCCCGCCGGACGGCGTGTCCGGCCGCGGCCGGCCCCCGCTGGCGGCCGAGGTCAGGTCTCGGGCAGGTCGTCGCCGGTGAGCAGAGCGCGCAGGCACAGCCGCTCACCCACGGCGGGCGGGCAGGTCGCCACCAGCGCGACGGCGCCGACCGCCTCGGCGCCGCAGTCGCGGATCAGCCGGTGCAGCGCGTCCAGTTGCGCGCCGGTGTCGACCCAGTCGTCGACCAGCAGCACCCGGTCGCCCGGGCCGAGCCGTCGTCCGTCCACGCCGACCCGCAGCCGTCGGCCGCGATGGTCCGGCGGTGTCTCGGCCCACCGCATCGGCGCGACCCGGCGTCGCTCGCCGCCCTCCTTGTACGCGGGCAGGAACCCGGCACCGGTGGCGACCGCCACCAGCGGGCCGAGCAGCAGCCCGGTCACCTCGGGGGCGATCACCACGGTCGGCCGCGCGTCGGGAAGGAGGCCGGCCAGGGCCGGTCCGGCCGCGGCGAGCACCGCCGGATCCCGCCACCAGCCGGAGAGGTCGCTGACCAGGTGGCTGCTGGCCGGTCCGGGGTCGACCCACCGGAACAGCTCGACCAGGCGACGGTTCAACATGGGGTTCCCCTTCTGGCCGCCGTCGGCCGTTCGGCCGAGTGGCGGTGGCTTGATCGGCTACACGTAGCAGGTCAAATGCGGGCATAACATCATGATCACGTTGACGTCGGAAGTGCTTCTCTCGTTACGGTCCGGGCCGGTTTGTTCAGCCCACGAAAGGACCGGGCCCGGTGACTGGTAGGCACCTTCGTACCCGCAGATTGTTCTCCTCGCCCGCCGGCATCGCCGCCACCGCGGCGATCGGCGTGGTGCTCGCGGTCGGCGGCACCGTCGGCGCCGTGCAGCTCACCTTGGCCGAGCCGCCCGCCACGCCGGTCACGATCGATGTCGCCCCTTCGGCATCCACGAGCGCCTCCGCGCCGACGAGCGCCTCGCCGTCGCCGAGCGCGTCGGCCTCACCGACCACGTCGGTCTCGCCGAGCCTCAGCCCGTCGCCGACGGCCACGTCGAGCCGTACCCAGGCGGCGTCCCGCGGCAAGACCCGGACCGCCGCGCCCAAGCCGACCGCGAAGAAGACCACCGCGAAGAAGGCCGCCGCCCCGAAGGTCGTGGAGAGCGGCTCCTGCGGCGCGTCCTTCTACGACGAGGGCCAGATGACCGCCAACGGTGAGAGCTTCGACCCGAACGCCCTGACCGCAGCGCACAAGACGCTGCCCTTCGACACCCGGGTCCGGGTGACCAACCCGGCCAACGGCAAGTCGGTCGTGGTGCGGATCAACGACCGTGGTCCGTTCATCGCCGGCCGTTGCCTGGACCTGTCCCGCGCCGCGTTCGCGGCCATCGCCGCGACCGGGCTCGGTGAGGTGGACGTCCGCTACGAGGTCCTCGGCTGACCGGCCCGTCCGGCAGATCTTCCGTGATGGACGGGCCCGGCTCATTCTCCCGTGCACGTCCATCAGGCATGCTGTCCGATGTACGCACGCAACCCTTCCAGCCGGGCCGCGGCCCGCTGAGCCCCGGATCCCGCGCCGGCCTCGGCGCGGCCCTCGCGCTGCTCGCGGTCGTCTCGGCCGTGGAGTGGGCCGACGGCCGGCCGGCGCACTACCTCGCGCTGATGGCCGCCGCGCCCCTCCTCGCCGGCGCGCTGGCGTCCTGGCGGGTGGTGGCCGTGGTGGGCGCGCTGGCCTCCGCGACCGGTGTCGCGTTCGCGGTGGCCGAACGGGGCGCCTCGCTGGTGACCGCCGTGAACGTGGCGGCCATCGTGCTGGCCACGGTGATCGCGGCCGGCGCGGCGGCAGTGCGTCAGCTCCAGGCGGATCGGATCGCCGAGCTGTCCCGGCTCGCCTCGGTCGCCCAGCAGGCGGTGCTGCGTCCGCTCGGCCCTCAGGTCGGCACCCTGGCGGTGGCCGCCCGCTACATCTCCTCCACGGCCACCGCGGAGATCGGCGGCGACCTGTACGAGGTGATGGACACCCCGTACGGCGTCCGCATGATCATCGGAGACGTACGCGGGAAGGGGCTGGACGCGGTCCGACTGGCCAGCATCGTGCTCGGTTCCTATCGGCACGTCGCGTACGAGCGGGCCGACCTGCGGGCGGTGGTGACCGACCTGGACCGGGCGGTGGCCCGCAACGTCGGCGACGAGGACTTCGTCACCGCCGCGCTGATCGAGGAGCGGGGCGGCACCCTCACCATCGTGAACTGTGGACACCCGCCGCCGCTGCTGCTGCGCCGGGGCGCGGTGATCCCGCTGGAGCCGCCGGCGCCCGCGCCGCCGCTCGGCTTCATGCCGGTGGTCCGACCCCGGGTGGAGCGCCTGGAGCCGGGCGACCGGCTGCTGCTGTTCACCGACGGGCTGGGTGAGGCGCGGCGGGACGGCGAGTTCTTCCCGACCGCCGACCGGGCCTGGCGGCTGCTCGGCCACGGCACCGTCGCCGACGGGCTCGCGTCGCTGGAGACCGCCCTGGTCGAGTGGGTGCAGGGCCGGCTCGACGACGACATCGCGCTGGTCCTGATGGAGTACGCGGGTACGCGCAGCGCGACCGCCGCTCCGGTGCCGAGCTGGGAGGTCGGCGCCGCCGACGGGTGAACCCGAAGTCGTGTGACCGTGGTCACTTCCGGCATCCGCTTGTCGTTGCCTACCGGTGAGTAATACAGTCTGGAGTTACTGATCGGTAACACCTGTCCGGAAGCGGGGCCAGCGAGCATGACCCACTACAAGAGCAACGTTCGGGACCTCGAGTTCAACCTGTTCGAGGTCTTCGGGGCGGACCGGACGTTCGGCCAGGAGCCGTACACGGATCTTGACGTCGACACCGCCCGCAGCTTCCTCTCCGAGGTCGACCGCCTCGCGCGCGAGGACCTGGCCGCCAGCTACACGGACAGCGACCGCAACCCGCCGGTCTTCGACCCCGCGACGCACACCGCGCCGCTGCCCGAGTCGTTCAAGAAGTCGTACCGGGCGTTCATGGACTCGGAGTTCTGGCGGCTCGACCTGCCGGAGCCGCTCGGCGGCACGAACGCGCCGCGCGCCCTCTGGTGGTCCCTGGCCGAGCTGGTGCTCGGCGCCAACGCCCCGGTCTGGATGTACGCCTCCGGTCCCTCCTTCGCGCACGTGCTGCACGTCGAGGGCACCGAGGAGCAGAAGAAGTGGGCCCGGCTGTTCATCGACAAGCAGTGGGGCTCGACGATGGTGCTGACCGAGCCGGACGCCGGCTCGGACGTGGGCGCCGGTCGCACCCGGGCCGTGCAGCAGCCGGACGGCTCGTGGCACATCGAGGGCGTCAAGCGCTTCATCACCTCCGGTGAGCACGACCTGAGCGACAACATCGTGCACTACGTGCTGGCCCGCCCGGTGGGCGTGGAGGGCGTCGGCGGCCCCGGCACCAAGGGCCTGTCCCTCTTCGTCGTGCCGAAGTTCCACTTCGACGCCGAGACCGGCGAGTTGGGCGAGCGCAACGGCGTCTACGCCACCAACGTCGAGCACAAGATGGGCCTGAAGGTCTCCAACACCTGCGAGGTGACCTTCGGCGAGCACGGCGTACCGGCCAAGGGCTGGCTGCTGGGCGAGAAGCACGACGGCATCCGGCAGATGTTCATGATCATCGAGTACGCCCGGATGATGGTCGGCACCAAGGCCATCGCCACGCTCTCCACCGGTTACCTGAACGCGCTGGAGTACGCCAAGAACCGGGTGCAGGGCGCCGACCTCATCCAGCAGGCCGACAAGACCGCCCCCCGGGTCACCATCACCCACCACCCGGACGTCCGCCGCTCGCTGCTGATGCAGAAGTCGTACGCCGAGGGCCTGCGGGCGCTGGTCTGCTACACCGCGACCTGGCAGGACAAGGTCGCGGTCGCCGAGGCGGCCGGCGACGAGAAGGCCACCAAGCTGGCCAAGCGGGTCAACGACCTGCTGCTGCCGCTGGTCAAGGGCGTCGGCTCGGAGCGGGCGTACGAGCTGCTCGGCCACGAGGCGCTCCAGACGTACGGCGGCTCCGGCTTCCTCCAGGACTACCCGCTGGAGCAGTACGTCCGGGACGCCAAGATCGACACCCTGTACGAGGGCACCACGGCGATCCAGAGCCTCGACCTGATCTTCCGGAAGATCGTCCGGGACAACGGCAAGGCCCTGCTGGCGGTCGCCGGCGAGATCCAGGAGCACATCGCCTCCGAGGCCGGCAACGGTCAGCTCAAGGAGGAGCGGCGGGCACTCGGCAAGGCGCTCGCCGAGATCCAGAGCATGATCGGCGTGATGACCGGCTGGCTGGGCGAGGCCCAGGCCGGCGACGCCCGTGCGCTCTACAAGGTCGGCCTGAGCAGCCGGCGGTTCCTGCTGGCGCTCGGCGACCTGGTGGTCGGCTGGCTGCTGCAGAAGCAGGCCGACGTGGCCTTGAAGGCGCTGGCCGGCGAGGTCTCCGCCAGCGACAAGGCGTTCTACACCGGCAAGGTGGCCGCCGCCCGGTTCTTCGCCCGCGAGGTGCTGCCCCGCATCGGCGCCGACCGGCGGATCGTCGAGAGCGCCGACCTGGAGATCATGGACCTCCCGGAGGAGGCGTTCTAACCTCTTTCTCCCTTTCACCTCGACGGCCGGTGGGCGACAGCCCACCGGCCGTCGTCGTTGGTGCCGCCCGGGTGGTGAGGGCGGCCGGTCGGTGGGTAACCGTCGCGGACCACGACCGGAGTACGCCCAAGGGCCACCGCACGGGGGAGTGCAGCGCACATGGGCATTGGTAGCGCCATCTTTCTCATCGCGCTCGGCGCGATCATGACCTTCGCCATCCGGGCCAACGTCTGGTGGATCGACCTGCGCGCGGTCGGCTGGGTCTTCATCCTGGCCGGGCTCGGAGTCCTGCTGACCACGTTGTGGTTCTGGCAGGACCGGCGCAAGCGTGCCCGCACCCTCATCGTGGAGGAGAACCGGCTCTCCCATCCGACCGCGATGATGCCGCCCCCGCCGGACCCACCGCCGCCCACGGCCCCACCCTCCTGACCGCCCACGCCCGCCCCGACGCGGACGCCCGCGCTGGCACGGGCGTCCGCGCGTGAAGCGTTAACAAGGGGCCCCGCCTATACCGCAGGCGTTAAGAGGGGCCCCCTCCTTACACCTCAGCTGCGGGCGGTGTGGCGGGTGGTCAGGGGGGCTCGGGTTACGGTGGCCCATGGGGCGGTGGGGTGGTGGACTACCAGGTCGGTGGTGCGCAGGCCGTCCGGATCCGCCCGTTCCGGGTCGAGCAGCGCCGACAGCAGCGAGATGCCCGGGTTGTGGGCGATCAGCAGGACCGTGCCGGCCGCCGGGTCGACCGTGCGCACCAGCTCCAGCAGTTCGTCCGGGTGCGCCTCGTACGCGGTCGGCTCGTACCGCACCGTCGGCGTCGAGCCCGCCGGGCCGCTCTCCGGCGGGGAGCCCGTCATGCCCAGCGCCACGCCGTGCCAGGTCTGCCGGGTGCGCCGGGCCGGCGAGCAGAGCACCACGTCGGGCAGCAGCCCGTGCCGGGCCAGCCAGGCGCCAGCCGCCGCCGCGTCGGCGTGGCCCCGCGCGGTCAACGGCCGTTCCGCGTCCGGGGCGTCCCGGGACTGCTCCGCCTTGGCGTGTCGTAGCAGCACCAACGTCCGCTGATCGATCCTGCCGTCCGTCATGGGCCCAGCTTGCCTGATTGACGATCGGACTGCCTGGGTATGTCGATGCGTGCCGCTACCTCATCCATGGCCGCGGCGGGCCGGAAACGCCAGCAGGACGCCAAGGAGGCGACGTCATGGGCATCGGTGCCAGCATCTTCCTCATCGCGGTCGGGGCGATCTTCGCGTTCGCTGTGGACGCCGACCTGGGGTGGCTGAACCTCAACGTGGTCGGCTGGGTCCTCATGCTCGCCGGGCTCGTCGGCCTGCTCACCACGCTCTACTTCTGGAACAGCCGCCGCCGGGTGGTCGCCGCGCCGGTGCGCCAGCAGGTCGTCGCCGAGCCGGTGGTGCCGGTGCAGGGCGCCCGGGTCGTCCGCGAGGAGTACCGCGAGGTGCCCCGTCCGGGCTCGGGCTACCCGGCCTGACCACCCCCAGAACCCGAGGGCCCCGCAACGGCGCGGGGCCCTCGCGCATGTCCGGGCCGGGTGGACCGGCTCAGGCGAACAACGCGAAGTAGATCGCGATGTGGTGGCAGATCGCGGCGACCAGCGTGCAGGCGTGGAAGAACTCGTGGTGGCCGAAGACGGTGGGCCAGGGGTTCGGCCGGCGCAGCGCGTAGAAGACCGCGCCCACGCTGTAGATCGCGCCGCCCACGCTCAGCAGCACCAGCGCGGTGACGCCGCCGGAGTGCAGGATCTGCGGCAGCATCGCCACCGCCACCCAGCCGAGCGCCAGGTAGAGCGGGGCGGAGACCCAGCGCGGCGCGTGCGGCCAGATCAGTTTTACCGCCACGCCGGCCAGCGCGCCGCCCCAGACCAGGCTCAGCATGAGCGTGGCGTGCCGGGTGTCCAGCAGCAGCGCGCAGAACGGCGTGTAGGTGCCGGCGATGAACACGAAGATCATCGAGTGGTCCATCCGGCGCATGATCTGGAAGCCGCGTTCGGACCACACGCGCCGGTGGTAGAGCGCGCTGGTGCCGAAGAGCCCGCACACGGTGAAGCTGTAGATCAGGCAGCTCACCAGCGGTGCCCACCCGGGCCGGGTGGCGGCGATCGAGCACAGGACGATGCCGCAGACGAGCGCAGCGAAGAACGCGTAGGCGTGCAGCCAGCCGCGCATGCGCGGCTTTCCGAGGTCGACCGGCCGGAGCCGGAGCGGTGCGGAGGTGGTCACCTCATCAGGTTACGACAGCGTAGGTTACTTGCAAGTAGTGTGGACCGTCACGTCGCACGACGCGAGGATGACCGAATGCGGATCCGACCCGTCGGCGCGCACGCCCTGCTGCTCGACTGCGACGACCTCGACCAGGTCGAGGCGTGGCGGGCCGAGATGTGGCGCCGGCGTACCACCGGCGAACTGGCCGCCGAGGAAATCGTCCCCGCCGCGCTCACCGTGCTGCTCGACGGCGTACCGGACCCGGAGGCGACCGCCGCGCGGATCGCCCGCTGGCACCCCCGCGACGCCACCACCGGCGCCGGCGCCGCCGAGGTCCGGGTGCCCACCCGGTACGACGGGGAAGACCTGCCCGCCGTCGCCGAGCACTGGGGCGTCGACGTGCCCGCCGTGGTGGAACGGCTGCGACGCACCGAGTTCCGCGTCGCGTTCTGCGGCTTCGCGCCCGGGTTCGCGTACCTCACCGGGCTGCCGCCGGAGCTGGCCGTGCCCCGGCTACGCACCCCGCGTACCCGGGTACCGGCCGGCTCGGTCGCGCTGGCCGGCCCGTACGCGGGGATCTACCCCGCCGCGTCGCCCGGCGGCTGGTTGCTGGTCGGACGGACCGACCTGCCCCTCTTCGACGTGCACGCCGACCCGCCGGCTCGGCTCACGCCCGGCACCCGGGTGCGGCTGGTGGACGCGCCGTGATCGAGGTGCTGCGGGCCGGCGCGCTCACCACCGTGCAGGACCAGGGCCGACCCGGCTGGGCGCACCTCGGCGTGCCCCGTTCCGGCGCGCTCGACCCGGCCGCCCTGCGCCTGGCCAACCGGCTCGTCGGCAACCCCGAGCACGCCGCCGGCCTGGAGATCACCCTGACCGGCTGCGTGCTGCGCGTCACCCGGGCGGCCACCGTCGCGCTCACCGGCGCCCCGGCCGACGTCCTGATCGAGCAACCGTTCCGCAGGGTTCCGCCCGCGGAT
>NZ_NAPR01000004.1:515697-515811 GCF_002140155.1 Micromonospora sp. NBS 11-29 | reverse complement strand
CCGATCAGCGGCCCAGCGACGTCGAGCGGCGGGCCGAGGGCGTCGAGCGGCGGCCCGGGGACGTGGGACGGCCGTTGTCGCTGCCCGCGGGGGCGGTGCTGCGGGTCGGCCCGG
>NZ_NAPR01000004.1:481012-515664 GCF_002140155.1 Micromonospora sp. NBS 11-29 | reverse complement strand
GATCGCGGTCGAGCCGGTGCTCGGCAGCCGGTCCACCGACACGCTCTCCGGCCTCGGGCCGCCGCCGCTGCGTGACGGGGACCGGCTGCCCCTGGGCCCGCCGGTCGGTCCGCCGGCCCCGGTGGACCACACCGTCGTGCGGCCGGTGCCGGCCGAACTGTGGCTGGCCGTGCGCGCCGGCCCCCGGCAGGACTGGTTCACCCCGGCCGCGTTCGACCTGCTGCGCGACACCCCGTACACCGTCGCCGTGGACAGCAACCGGGTCGGCGCGCGGCTGGCCGGCGTCGCCCTGCCCCGCGCGGTCGCCGGCGAACTGCCCAGCGAGGGCCTGGTGCTCGGGGCGGTGCAGGTGCCGGCGGACGGCCAGCCGCTGGTCTTCCTGGCCGACCATCCGACCACCGGTGGGTACCCGGTGATCGGGGTGGTGGACGACGTGACCCCGCTCGCCCAGGCCCGGCCAGGGACTACGGTGAGGTTCCATGGACCTCAACGCTGACCTCGGCGAGGGATTCGGTAGCTGGCGCCTCGGCGACGACGAGGCGCTGCTCGGGCTGATCAGCTCCGCCAACGTCGCCTGCGGCTTCCACGCCGGCGACGCGGCCACCATGCACCGGGTCTGCGCGGTCGCCGCCGAGCGCGGCGTAGCCGTCGGCGCGCAGGTCGGCTACCGCGACCTCGCCGGCTTCGGTCGGCGGCACATCGCCTACGACTTCGCCGAGCTGCGCGACGAGACGCTCTACCAGCTCGGTGCGCTGGACGCGTTCTGCCGGCTCTACCGCACCAAGGTGCGCTACCTGAAGCCGCACGGCGCGCTCTACCACGCGGCCGCGTGCGACGAGGCGCAGGCCGCCGCGCTGGTCGCGGCGATCAGCGGGTACGACCACGAGCTGCCGGTGCTCTGCCAACCCGGCACGGTGCTCGCCCAACTCGCCGTCGGTGCCGGCCTGCGGGTGGTCGCCGAGGGTTTCGCCGACCGCAACTACCTGCCCAACGGCGCGCTGGTGCCGCGCGGCGCTCCGAACGCGATGGTGACCGATCCGGATCAGATCGCCGTCCGGGCGGTCCGGATGGCCGTCGAGCGGACCGTGGTCGCGGTCGACGGCAGCGTGGTTCCCTGCCCGGTCGAGTCGATCTGCCTGCACGGGGACACGCCGGGTGCGGTGCGGTGCGCGGAGCTGGTGCGAGCGGCGTTGATCGACGCTGGGGTCACGCTCACTGCGTTCGCGTGAAAGGAGGGGGCCCCTGTTAACGCATTCGGTATAGGAAGGGGCCCCTCCTAACACTCCTCACGACTCGTCGAGGCCGCGCAGCACCAGGGGGAGGCGGCGGGTGCCATTGGCGACGACCCGGAGCGGTACGCCCCAGTCCTGCCGGGTCAGGTGGCAGGCGGCGTGCTCGACGTCCGCGTCGCAGGTGGCCGCCTGCGCGGTCACCTGAAGCACCCCCTGCGCCACGTCACCGCTGAGCACCAGCCGGCGGGACAGGTCGGTCGTCGTGCCGGCACCCTCGACCAGCAGCTCCGGCGGGGACGCCGAGACCACCAGCCGGGTCGACGGCCCGTACGTGTCATCGAGCTTCTGCCCCGGAGCCGGCGTGAAGATCACGTCGAGGGTCAGCTCCCCGGCCGCCACGTCGGTGGGCTTGCGTTCCAGCCGGTGCCGCGCCCCCGTCACGGTGCTCGCGCCGGCCGCCGTCAGCGCGCCCGGTGCCAACCGGGTCAGCCGGTGCGCGGCCGACTCGACCACCAGCACGTCACCCTCGGCGGTGAGCACCAGGTCGCTCGGCTCGGCCAGCCCGTCGGCCACGGTGCCGACCTGCCCGCTCGCCGGGTCGAAGCGGCGCACCGCGCCGTTGNCTGGAGCAACGCCTGGTCGGCCGCGCCGTCGACGTGCCCGAAGTCGAACAGGCCCTGGCCGATGGCGGTGTGCATGACGCCGCCGGAGATCCAACGGATCGCGCTGGTCTCACTGTCGGCGATCCACAGCCGGGCCCCGTCCGCCGAGACCGACAACCCGGAGGGCTGGGCCATCCAGACGTCCGGCAGCGGCCCGTCGCGCAGCGCCTCGACCGTGGTGCCGGCGTACATGCCGGCGGTCCGCTTGATCGGGTCGAACCACCAGAGCTGGTGGATGCCGGCCATCGCCACGACCACCCGGTCGTCGTACCAGGCCACGTCCCACGGCGACGACAGGTCGACCGCCCGTGCGTCGTGCGCGTGGTCGTCGACCGTCGAGCGCCACTGCCGCCCGGTGCCGGCCACGGTGACCACCTCACCGGAGGACAGGCGTACGCCGCGCAGCAGGTGGTTGACCGTGTCCGCGACGACCAGGTCGTAACCGGCCACCTCGGCCACATGCGGAGGCAGCAGGCACAGCCCCTGCGGTTCGGCGAACGTGGCGGCGGCCGCCGGGCCGTCCGCCCGGCCGCGGATGCCCGCACCGATTCGGCGGACCACGGTTTCGCCGTCGGCGGCCAGCTCCACCAGCGAATGCCGGGCCGAGTCGGAGACCAGCAGGGTCCCACCGGTGAGCGGGACGGCCTTGCCGGGGAAGCGCAGCGCCGTGTCCGGTTCGGCGGGTGGAACGTACGGGCCCTCGCCCCGGTGCAGCGTGCCCTTCGCCTCGTGCGTGGCGATCAGGTCGTCGATCAGTCGGGCCAGCCCCTCGGCGTGCCCCTCGCCGGCCATGGTGGCGACCACGTACCCCTCGGGGTCGACCACCGCCAGCGTCGGCCACGCCTTGGCCGCGTACTGCTGCCACATGTCCATCTCGGGGTCGTCCAGCACCGGGTGGTGCACGCCGTACCGCTCGACGGCGGCGGCCAGCGCCTCCGGGTCCTTCTCGTGCTCGAACTTCGGCGAGTGCACCCCGATCACGACCAGCACGTCGCCGTACTTCTGCTCCAGCGGGCGCAGCTCGTCGAGCACATGCAGGCAGTTGATGCAGCAGAAGGTCCAAAAGTCCAACAAGGTGATCCTGCCGCGCAGGTCGGCCAACGTGACGGCCTTGCCGCCGGTGTTCAGCCAGCCGCGACCGCGCAGCTCAGGTGCCCGTACTCGTGCGCTCATCACCCCATCCTGCCGCACCACCGGGGCCCGGCCAGCGCGACACCGTCGCGGCGAGGCCCGTGCGCTCGACCCACTCCGTGAAACGACCGTCGAGGCCCGTCGGCCGTCGGCCGCCGTCCAACTCCGCGAGCTGGTCGGCCGCCTCCTGTCGCAGGACCGAAAGGTACGCCTTCAGGTCCGCCNCACCCCGCACGCCTGACAGCGCCAGGTGGGCCGCGAGGGCGTGTGGGCGGCGCGACGCGGACGACGGACCATCAGACACCGGCCCGAAACGGCGAACTCCGACGCTGAGGCGCGGGCGGCGGATTCTGCGAGCGCACCCCGGCGAGCCGCACGAACAGGGTACGGCGAGCGATCGCGCTCCCGTCCGGTGCGAGCTGGTAGACGTCGATCCAACGCCATCCGTCGAATGTCGACCACTCGCGTACGCGAATCACCCGGGCCATGATCGGCCTGGCGAACTGCGGCGACGCCGCGCGGGTCAGGTGGAGGACGGTGCCGGGCGCGGGCGGGGGCGCGATGATCTCGCGGCCGGGCACCGGGGGCGGTTCGGTCGGCGGCGTCTCCTCGGACACAGGCACACCCTCCGTCGGCGGGATGGAAGGGGACCGCTCCGTCTCGCGCGACTGGCCGGGCGGAGCGGTCCCCTGACTGACACGACCGCCGGGTCTCGGGTGGTCCCTGCCGGCCGCGCCGCTGGTTCCACTCTCGTGCGTAACCACCTAGTGTCGGAAGGTGTTCGGCCACGTTGGAGCGACCGCGACGGACAGCGTTTGCCCTCCTGGAGGGCGTCGGGGAATAGCCGCCTGAGGATGGGGGAGGAGTGGGGACATGGGCATGACGGGCGCTGAGGTCCTGCTCGACGAGTTGCGGTACGCGCGTGCGTCGCGCGGGCTCAGTCAGGACGACTTCGGGAAGCTGATCAGCTATTCGGGCACGCACGTCAGTGCCGTGGAAACCGGCTCGCGTCCGCCGACGGGTGACTACGCCGCAGCGATCGATCGGGCGTTGAAGACCGGTGGCATGTTCGTTCGGCTACTCGACCGGCTCTCCGACCTCGATGCCGCCCCGCTCTGGCTGCGCGAATGGATCACCTACGAGCAGCAGGCCCGCAGGCTGCGATGGTGTGAGGTCGCGTGGGTCCCCGGACTCCTGCAAACCGAGGCGTACGCACGCGCCGTGTTCGGCAGCGACGGCAGGATCAGCGCCGACGAGGTGGAGACGCGCGTAGCCAAGAGGGTGGCGCGGCAACAGATCCTCGCCGGCGATGACCCTCCGCACCTCGTCGCCGTGCTTGACGACGCAGTCCTTCGACGCCCGGTCGGCGGCCCCGCGGTGATGCGCGAGCAACTGTTTCACCTGGCGCGGCTGAATGAGGACCGGCGGCGCGTCAGAATCCATGTCGTTCCGCGCGGGGTCGGCGCGTACGCTGGCCTCGACGGACCGTTTGTCGTCGCGACTCTGGCTGACTTGATTGACGTGGGTTACCTCGACAACAGGCTGCGGGGTCAGGTGGTCGAGCGGGCCGCTGAGGTAGCGGCCCTGCGTGAGCAATGGGAAGCCATCCTCGCCGAGGCGCTGACCCTGCAACAGTCCACCGAGCTGATGATGGAAGTGGCGAAGTCATGGACCTGACCGGCGCGAACTGGCGCAAGAGCACCCGCAGCGGCAGCAACCAAGGGGCCTGCGTCGAGGTCGCCGACAACCTTCCCGGCGTCGTCGGCGTGCGCGACTCGAAGGACCCGACCGGCCCCGCGCTCGCCTTCGAGCCGGCCGCCTGGCGAACTTTCGTCGCCACGGTCACCCGACGCGCCTGACCCACCCCACCCCGTCCTTCACGACCGCCCGTCCCCCGTTGACCATGAAGTTGGCGGCAGGAAACGGGCCGGAAAGCGCAGCTNCCCGGGGCGGGGCGGGGGGTGGGGTGGGGTGGGGAAGCGCCCGCCCTGGGTGGGGCGGGCGCTTCGGTGGGGCGTTTTACTGGGCGGCTGGCTTCAGGCAGAGGACTCGGTTGGTGCCGCCGCCCCGGAGGACGACCGTGGGCTGGGTCAGGTCGGCGCACTTGTCCTTGTTGTCGACCTTCGACACCACGGTGAACGCGCCCTGCTCCCCGCATTCCGCCTTCACCGCGCTGTCGCCGGACTGCTTGATGCAGGAGCCGACCGCCGGGTCGAAGCCCGCCGGCTTGTCATCGCCGCCGATCTTGCCGAGCAGCGTGAGCAGGCCGAGCGGTACGGCGAGGATGAGCACCGCCGCGATCAGCACGGAGGCCAGCACCCGGCCGTTGCGTACCTTCGGCACGGGCGCCTCGGTCTGCGGCTCGGCGTCCGGCTTGAACGCGTCGAAGCGGCCCTGCTCGGGTTCACCGGTCGGGTCGTCCTGAGCCCAGGCCGGCGGGGCCTGAGGCGGCGGCGAGAACGCGGGCGGGAAACCGCCGGGCTCGCCCCCCGGGCCCTGACCCGGTACGGGTACCGAGGCGCGCCCACCGGCCGGGGCAGGGTACGGGTCCTGCTGGCCGCCGGGGCCGAACGGGTCGGGACGGCCACCGGGACCGTGGAACGCGTCCTGCTGACCACCGGCTGCGCCGTACGGGTTCGGCCGGCCGCCGGGGCCGTCGAACGGGTCGCGGGGCTCCTCGTCCTGCGGGTGCACCCCGTTGGCGGGACGGTTGTTGCCGGGCGGGTCGACGAAGGACGGGACGCCGACCGGGAACGCCGCCGTGGGGGGTGGCGCGTCGGGGTACCCACGGGGACCGTCGTCCTCGGGCCGGGACTGCGGCCCGGCGAAACCGTGCGGGCCGTCGTGGCCGGGAACCCCGTGCGGTCCGTCCGGACGGGGGAAGCCCGGTGCGTCGTCGGGGCGGGACTGCGGCCCGGCGAAGCCGTGCGCGTCGTCCGGGCGGGACTGCGGACCGGCGGAGCCCGGCGCGTCGTCCGGTCGGGACTGCGGCCCGGCGAAGCCGTGCGCGTCGTCCGGTCGGGACTGCGAACCGGCGAAGCCGCGCGCGTTGTCGGGGCGGGACTGCGGCCCGGCGAAGCCACGCGCGTCGTCGGGGTGGGACTGCGGCCGGGCGAAGTTGTGGGCGTCGTCCGGCCCGGCGGCCTCCTCGGGCTCCGGGCGGGCGGGCCGGCCGTACACCCGGGGCTGCGGCGCCGGTGCGCCGGTCTGGTGCACGGGCTGGTCGGTCGGCGGCGCGACCCGGCTGGCCACCGGCACCGACGCGCTGGCCGAGACCGGGCCCCCCTCGGGCGACGGACGCGGGCCGGGAACGACCGGACCGGCCGGTGACTGCGGCGCGTCGTGTCCCGGCCGGGCACCGCCCCAGCCGGCGTCGCCGCGCTCCGGCTCGTACGCCCGGGGTTCGCGGTCGGTGGGCCCGAACTGCGCGGCGGCCGGGTGGTCGGCGGGCGGCGAGGCGGCCAGGGCCGCCCCCGGCACCCGCTGCTCCTGCGCGGGCAGGGGTACCGCGTTGCCGGGGGAGATGCCCGGGCCGGGCGCGGGCTGGTAGATCGGGGCGTCCTCGGCCGGCGACCAGCCCTGGGCGGGTGCCGGGGCGGCAGCGTCGGCCCGGCCCCACGCCTCGTCGGGTGACCAGGGCTCGGCGTCCGGCACGGCCGGCCGGTTGGTGGCCCGCTCGTCCTGACCGCCGCCCCAGGCGGCTGGCCGGTCGGAGGCCGGCACGGACACGCTGGCGCGGGCCGACGCCTCGGCGGGCACGGCGGCGGAGCCCCATCCGGGCTGCGCCCGCTCGTCCGCCGAGCGCTCGGGCTCACGTTGCTGCGGCGCGACGGCGCCGCCGCGCCAACCGCCGGGCTGTTCCTCGGGCTCGCGCTGCTGCGGCGCCGGCCAGCCGGCGTTCTGCTCCTCGGGTTCGCGTTGCTGCGGCGCGGCGGCACCCGGCCACCCGCCGGCGGACCGGGGCTGCTCCGGCTCGCCCCAGCCACCCGGCTGCGGCGTCTCGGCGGCGCGTCCCCCGGCGGCCCAGCCGCCGGACCGGTCCGGGTCGTCGTCCCGGGTGGACTCGTCCCAGCCGGCGCCGGTGCGGTTCTCGGCCGGCTGAGCGGCCCAGCCGTCGGAACGGGCCGGGTCGTCGTGCCGCGGGGCACCCGCCGGGTTCCACCCGCCCGAGCGGTGCGGGTCGTCCTCCGGCCTGGTCGGGGTGGACTGCCGACCGTCCGGATCGGACTGCTCCGACCCGGACCAGGCCTGCTCCGGCCGGACGGCGCCGGGCACGGAGGCCGTGGCGGCGGCGCGGGCGGTCGGCTCGGCCGGCGGCCAGGTGGCGCCGGACTGCTGGCCGGGCGGAACCCAGGCCGGCTGGCTGTCGCGCGGGGTCCAGCCGCCGGAGCGGTGGGGGTCGTCGGTGCCACCGGCCTGCTCGTCGCGCGGCGTCCAGGTGCCGGAGCGCGGTGGTTCCTCCGGCTGTGCCGCCCCCGCGGCCCAGCCTCCGGAGTGGACCGCGTCGTCGTCCTGCGTCGCCGTCGGAGCGGGCGTCACCCAGGTCTCGTTCGGGACGGTGGCCGGGGCCGGGACGTAGCCGGTGCCTCGCGCGTCGCCGGGCTGCGCCCAGGCCGGCTGCTCGGCGGGTGGGCTGCCGGCACCCCACGCGGGGCGGTGCTGCTCGGCAGACCGGGCGGGCTCGCCCGGGTGGTGCGGCGGGGCAGCGGACCGGGCGGGCGGGGCGGCCTCGCCGGGGTGGTGCGGCGGCGCGGCGGCCCAGGCTGGCGGTGCCGGCGCGGCGGGCCGGTCCGGGGAGGACTGCTCCGGCGGGGTCCACGCGGGGCCACCCTGGCCCGGCTGTGCCCAGGCCGGCGGGTTCTGTTCCGGGGTGCCCCAGGCGGGCGGTGCGCCCCGGCCGCCCGGCTCGGCCGGCGGGGGCACCTGCGCGGTGGCCCGGCCGGTGACGGGCTGGCCCGGGGGTGGGCCCCACGCGGGGGGCTGGTCGTCGGTCGCGGCCCAGGCGGGGGCCGGTTGCGCGGGCCGACCGCCCGGCGGGGGCGGGGCCCAGCCGAGGTCGGGTGCGCCGTTGTACCCGTTGTCCTGCTGCGCCGGCTGATCGCCGTACGGCACCGGTCCGCCGGTGCCCGGCGACACCTCGCCCGGCTCCTGGCCGGGGCGGTGCGGAGCCTCGGACGTCATGGGTGCGCCTCCTCCATCACAGGTCGGCCGCCGGTGCCGGTCGGAGACCGTCGGCACGGCTGCCGGTGTCGCCGGCGGGTACCGGCCGTGCGGGCTCCCCGCACCGTATCCGGTGGCCGCCCGGGGGCGGCCGGGGGAGCGTCAGCCGTCACCGAAAGTCACCGGGCGACGTCGATGGGTTTCGCTGTCCACGTCGGTCCGGAGGCAGCCGGTTGGCGACCGTGCCAACCGTACCGGGCGGTGCGGCGAGGTGGAATCCCGGTGCCGCGGGACGCGGAACGCCGAAGACCCGCCCGGTGGTCCCGGGCGGGTCTTCGATCTGGAGGAGGAGAAAGGTCGGTGGCGTCAGCTCATGTGACGCTGGGCGATGGCGAGAAGCTCCTCGCGAACCGCGGGCGAGTTCGCGGAGCGCAGGGCGTGCTCGATGGCACGGGCCCGGCGGTTGGCGTCGCGGCGGGTGCGGATTCGCTCGATCATGCTCATCTCGGGTCTCTCCTCTGGCTATTCGGTTGTCAGCCCCTTGATGCCTCCATTCAAGCGCATCAGACCGCCTGGCGCCATCAATTATTAGGTGAGCTGAGCCACGCGCCTAAGAAACGTAGGTCCACAGCGGTGCGCTGCCGACGATTTCGCCCCTGAACGGCCACGGCCGGTGTACCGGGCGTTCACCCGTGGCACACCGGCCGTGGCCGGAGCGGTGGTACGTCAGGTCCAGGCGAGCAGCGCCGCCTCCGGGTCGGCCAGGAAGTCCCCGATGTCGCGGAGGAACTTCGAGCCCAGTTCACCATCGATGATCCGGTGGTCGAAGGAGAGGCCGAGCGTGGTCACCAGGCGCGGCTTCACCTTGCCCTTGTGCACCCACGGCTGCTCCCGGACCGCGCCGAAGGCGAGGATCGCCGACTCACCCGGAGGCAGGATCGGCGTACCGGTGTCGACGCCGAAGACGCCGACGTTGGTGATGGTCAGCGTGCCGCCGGACATGTCCGCCGGGGAGGTCTTCCCCGACTTCGCGGTCTGCACCAGGCCGGTCATCGCGTCCGCCAGCTCGCGCAGCGTCAGCCGGCCGGCGTCCTTGATGTTCGGCACGATGAGGCCACGCTCGGTGGCCGCCGCGATGCCCAGGTTGACGTACTCCTTGACCACGATCTCGTCGCCGGCCCAGGTTGAGTTGACCATCGGGTGCCGCTTCACCGCCAGCAGCACCGCCTTCGCGACCAGCAGCAGCGGCGAGACACGCACGTCCCGCCACTCGCGCCGGTCGCGGAGCCGGTCCAGCGCCTTCATCGCCCGGGTCACGTCGACGGTCAGGAACTCCGTCACATGAGGCGCGGTGAACGCCGAGCGGGCCATGTTCTCGGCGGTGAGCTTGCGTACCCCCTTGACCGGGATGCGCTGCTCGCGGTCCGCGCCGAAGCTCGCGGACGACGCGGCCGGGGCCGCGACCGTCAGCGGCTCGGCCGCCGCCGGGGTCCCGCTCGCCGCCCGCTGTACGTCCTCACGGGTGATCGAGCCCAGCGGACCGGAACCGGTCAGCGTGGCCAGGTCGACCCCGAGGTCCCGGGCCAGCTTGCGGACCGGCGGTTTGGCCAGCACCGGGCCGCCGGCCCGGCCGTTGCCGTTCACCGTCGGAGCCGGTGCCGCCGGTGCCGCCGGTGCCGCCGGGGCCGGCGCGACCGGCGCGGGCTGGGCCGGTGTCGCGGCCTGGGCCGGTGTCGCGGGCTGGGCCGGCACGCCACCGCGGCGCGGACGACGCTTGGCCGGCGCGTTGCGCGGGCCGTAGCCGACCAGCACGGCGGTACGCCCACCCGGGGCGACGCCGCCGATCAGGCCCGGCTCGACCATGCCCTCGGCGGGCGCGACCTCCACCGCCGCCAGCGACGCGGCCGACGGGGTCGGCAGCTCCGACGCCGGAGCGCCGGTCGTCGACTCCAGCGGCCCGGCGTTCGGGTCGGTGTCGATCGCGATGATCGGCACGCCGACCTCGACCGTCGAACCCTCCGGGTGGAAGATCGCCTGCACCCGACCGGCCCACTTCGCCGGGATCTCGACCGCCGCCTTCGCGGTCTCCACCTCGACGATCGGCTGGTTCAGCTCGATGTCGTCGCCCACCTTGACCAGCCAGGCGAGGATCTCGCCCTCGGTCAGGCCCTCGCCCAGGTCGGGCAGGTTGAACTCCTTGATCCGGGACATCGCGCTCACCAGCCGAAGGTGCGGTCGACGGCGTCGAGCNGTCGAAGCCGGTCACCCGCAACACCGGGGACTCCAGCGAGTAGAAGCACTCCTCGGTGATCCGGGCCGCGATCTCCGAGCCGAGGCCGAGGTTGCCCGGGGCCTCGTGCACGACCACGCACCGGCCGGTGCGCCGCACCGACTCGTACACAGCGGTCAGGTCCAGCGGCGAGAGTGTCCGCAGGTCGATGACCTCCAACTCCCGGCCGTCCTCGGCGGCGGCGGTCGCCGCGTCGAGCGCGGTGCGCACCATCGGACCGTAGGCCAGCACCGTGGCGTCGGTCCCGGCCCGCACGACCCGGGCCGAGTGCAGGGGGTACGCGTCGGCGAGCGGCGCGTCCAGGTCGACCGGACCCTTCTCCCAGTAACGCCGCTTCGGCTCCAGGAACACGATCGGGTCGTCCGAGGCGATGGCCTGCTGGATCATCACGTACGCGTCCTGCGGGTTGGCGCAGGTCACCACCTTCAGGCCGGCGGTGTGCGCGAAGTACGCCTCGGGCGACTCGGAGTGGTGCTCGACCGCGCCGATGCCACCGCCGTAGGGGATGCGGATGACCATCGGGATCCGCACCTTGCCCTGCGAGCGGTAGTGCATCTTCGCCACCTGCGACACGATCTGGTCGTACGCCGGGTAGACGAAGCCGTCGAACTGGATCTCGCAGACCGGCCGGAAGCCGCGGATGGCCAGGCCGACCGCGGTGCCGATGATGCCGGACTCGGCCAGCGGGGTGTCGATCACCCGCTGGTCGCCGAAGTCCTTCTGGAGGCCGTCGGTGATCCGGAACACGCCGCCGAGCTTGCCGACGTCCTCGCCCATGATGACGACCTTCCGGTCGTGCTCCAGGGCCCGCCGCAGGCCGGTGTTGAGCGCCTTGCCGAGGGTGAGCGTCTCCGTGGCCATCAGTGCGCGCTCCCCTCGAACGACTCCATGTACTGCGAGAACCGGGCCCGCTGCTCGTCCAACTCGGCGGAGCCGTGCGGGTAGACGTGGTCGAACATGCTCACCGGCTGCGGGTCGGGCATGTTCAGCACCCGCTCGCGCAGGTGCACCGACTCGGCGCGGGCCTGCTCGTCGATCTCGGTGAAGAACGACTCGTCGGCGATCTGCTGCTTGAGCAGGAACGCCTTCATCCGGGCGATCGGGTCCTTGGCCTGCCAGGCCTCGACCTCGCTGGCGATCCGGTAACGCGTCGGGTCGTCGGAGGTGGTGTGCGCCCCCATCCGGTAGGTGTACGCCTCGATGAGCGACGGGCCCTGGCCGTTGCGCGCGACGTCGAGCGCGTGCCGGGTCACCGCGTACGACGCGAGCACGTCGTTGCCGTCCACCCGGACACCGGGGAAGCCGAAGCCGCCGGCCCGCCGGTAGAGGGGAACGCGGGTCTGCCGCTCCAGCGGCTCGGAGATGGCGTACTGGTTGTTCTGGCAGAAGAACACCAGCGGGGCGTTGAAGACGCTGGCCCAGACGAACGACTCGTTGACGTCGCCCTGGCTGGTGGCGCCGTCGCCGAAGTAGGCGATCACCGCCTCGCCGTCCTCGCCGCCGGTCTTGCCGTCCATGGCGACACCCATGGCGTACCCGGTCGCGTGCAGGGTCTGCGCCCCGATCACGATCGTGTACATGTTGAACTTGAACTCATTCGGGTCCCAGCCGCCCTGGTCGACGCCGCGGAACAGGCCGAGCGGCATGATCGGGTCGATGCCCCGGCAGTAGAGGACGCCGTGCTCCCGGTAGGTCGGGAAGGCCATGTCCTGGGCGCGGAGCGCGCGGCCGGAGCCCACCTGCGCGGCCTCCTGCCCCAGCAGGCTGGCCCAGAGGCCCAGCTCGCCCTGGCGTTGCAGCGCGGTGGCCTCGGCATCGAGCTTGCGCACCAGGACGAGGTCGCGGTAGAGCCCGCGGTACTCCTCGTCGGTGAAGTCGACGCGGTACTCGGTCCCGTCCGGGCCGAGCGCGGTCTCGATCCGCTCCCCCTCCGGGGTGAGCAACTGTACGAGTTCCGGTTCGCCGGTCGCGGCGGCGCGCCTGGTACGGGGTGCGGCCCGCTTGCTGCGGGTGGCGGCCCCGGGGTCGCCCTTTGCCATCCGTCTCTCCCTGTCTGTCTGCGCCGGCGCCGGGGGTGACCCGAGCCGCGCACCTCATGCGCCCGCCCCGGCTGCTGCCGGGTCGGTCCGACCGCGCCTAGCCCCGGTGGGGGTTGCCGCGCGGGCGTGAGCCGGGGTCCGTGGGGGGACCCAGGCCCGGGAGTGCCGGCGTCGTACCGCACCGAGCCGCGGGGTACGCGGAGGTGGCGGCTGCGTTGCCGTCGTTTCTGAATGATTGCAGAGGAGGTGAGCGGGCCCACAGTATGGTCTCCCCCATCGGGGAGGTTCCGTCAGTTTTATGACGCATAGACACTTTTGTCGGNGAACTGACCGTTGCTGGGTCAAGCTGACAGTGAGCCCTTGTGGGGCATTTGCCCAAATATTTCCGCGTGTTTTCCTGCCCGTCGACGTACGAGGAGTGAGCCGGTGTCCGAACCCGAGGGTCCTCCCGGTGCTCCCTTCCTCGGCCGGCACCGGGCCGGCTCCGTCTCCCCCTACCGACGGGTCATCGGCGCGCACCGCGCCCCCGGCGTCGGCGGTCCGAGCCGGGGCTACCTGCTGACCGTGGCGCTGCTCGCCGGCACCGCCTCGATGCCGATCCTCGCCGCCATCAGCACCGGGTCGGCGACCGTGGGAAACAGCGCCCTCCCCGACGCCAGCACCCCGTTCCTCCCGACCCCGTCGGTGGGGCCGGTGGTCGTCCCGCTGCCCCGGGCCACCCCGGCGCCGGCGCTCCCCGCGCCCACACCCGCCGGGGCCTCCTCCCTGCCGCCGCGGCCGGTGCTCCCGGCCGCACCGGCGCTGCCCGACGACAGCGACCTCGGCTCCCGCATCCGGTCCCGGCCGGTCACCGCGCCGGTGCCACCGTCCACACCGAGCCGACCCACACCGGCCCGACCACCACGGCCGTCGCCGGTGCCGTCGCCGTCCCCGTCCCCGTCGCCGTCCGACCCGGACACTTCGGCGCCGAGCCCGAGCCCCGAGCCGACGGTCTCCTCCGCCGAGCCCGACCCCACCGACCCCACCGATCCTGGCGACCCCTCGGCCGAGCCGACGCCTGTGCCGTCCGCCGAGCCGACGCCTGTGCCGTCCGCCGAGCCGACGCCCGTGCCGTCCGCCGAGCCGAGCGAGACCTCGCCGGGGCCGACGAGCGAACCCTCGTCCGATCCGTCCATCACGTCGTCCGGCCCGACGTCCGGGCCCCGCTCCGGGGCGACGTCCGAGCCCGGCTCCGGAGTGATGTCCGAGCCGANGTCGGGGGCGGTGCTGCGGTCGGGGTCGGGGGCGGTGCTGCGGTCGGGGTCGGGGCGGACGAACGGTACGCCCGGCCAGCGCCCCACCTCCGCCTCGCGCCCGTCCGCGACATCGGGCTGAACTGTCGCACCGAGCCGGGCGGGCTGCCGCTTGATCGATTGCACTTCGGCGTAGTGGTGTGGTCCCGGGCGGGCGGATACAGCCACTTCGGCGAGGTGGTGTCGGGCTAATAGGGCCACTTCGGTGAAGTGGTGTCGATCAAGCCCAGGCAGGTTGGCCCGGATGCGGGTCAGGCAGGGTCGTCGGTGAGGCGGTGCCGGTTGGCCTCGATCCAGGCGTTCAACGCCTCCGGGTCGTCCGGGTCGACCCCGTCCGCCATGAGCTGGGCCACCGCCGCGGTGGCCGGGCTGCGCCGCTCACCGGTGCTGTAGAGCCGGGCGAACTCGGGGACCATCTCGCTGATCGCCTCGTCCGTCCGGTCGGCGGCCGGTTGCGGCAGGCCGCGCCGACGGGAGGCGTACGCCGCCCAGGCGCGCAGCACCCGGGGCAGCATGGCGGCGTCGTCCATGTCGAGCACGGCGCGGCGGTGCACCCAGTCGAGCAGGAACAGCTCGGCGACCATCGGGCTCCACCGCATCGGGTCGGCGTCCGGGAAGCTCGCCGCGTGGTCGAGCAGCAGACCCAGGCAGAAGTGCAGCGAGGCCAGCTCGCCGTCGGCCACGTCGGGCAGGCCGAACCGGGCCGCCTCGGGCGAGTCCAGGAAGGTACGCACCAGCCGGGTCCGCTCCTCGTCGGTCGGCGGGACGACCGCCGGCCGGATCGGTGCCGCTGCCCCGGGCAGGGCGGCCAGCCGGGCGCCCACCAGGGCCCGGTCGGTGGCGAGCGAACCCTGGGCGGGTAGCTCGTCGAGGTCGTCGGTGACCGTCAGATGGCGGCTCACCTCCGCGCGCATCCGCGCCGGGTCCTCGGTGCGGAACCAGGTGAACTCGTCCTCGGTGCAGATCTCCCGGGCCTGCTCGACGATCCGGGCCGCCGGCCCGCCGACGAACACGTCCTTGGTGATGCCGATGTTGTGGTCGACGAGGGCCACCAGGGCGTGCTCCGGCCCACCCTGCTCCTCGTCGTCGTAGGCGAACGTGGCGAGGTAGGAGGTCTGGTCGCCGTACACGTCGCCGTAGGCCCAGGTGCCGGTGAGGCGCACCCGGCCGAGCTGGCCGGCCCACGCCGGGGCGTACGCCCCGAGCCGGACCCGGGCGGCGCCCTCGGCGTCGGGCACCAGGGCGGCGAAGACGGCCCGGATGGTGGTCGCGGCGGCGCTGCGCCGCCGGGACGTGGCGGCGAGGAAACCGGTGACGAACTCGCGGACGGCCTGCTCCCGGTCGCGTTCGGCGACGGCGTAGACGCTGCCCAGCAACGCGGTGCCGAGCATCTCCGCGTCTAGGGCGGAGTCGAGCCTCGTCACGTCGCGCGCGGCGTGCAGCACCGCGTCGTAGGGGGTCTGTGGCGTGGCCATGCACCGACCCTACGCCGCGCCGCCGGCCACCACACCGGCCAGCGGGCCGGGGTTCATCGACGCCCGGCGTCCCGCAACGCGTCCCGGGCCGTCGCGTAACGCGCCAGCACCGCCCAGACCGGGTCCAGCACGAGCTTCTCGCCGACGCTGCCCACGGACGTGAGCAGGCGCTCTTCGGCCCGGTGCCGGGCACGCCGGGCCGCCCACCCGACCACCGGCCGACTCAGTGCCGCGACCAGCAGACCGGCCAGCAGACCGCCGAGCAACAGCACGGTGGGCCAGGGCACCACGCCGAGCGTCGGGTGCTCCAGCGGCGGCAGGCCGAGCAGCCTCAGCGCGTACCCGAAAAGCAGCCAGACCAGGCCGCCCAGCGCGGCGAGGGTGACCACCCACTGGATCGCGCCGACCACCCGCCACCAGGTCGGCCGCCGGTCCATGCCGAGGTCGGTGGCGGCGACCGCATGGTCCAACGCGCCCGGCAGGTCGGCCGACCGGGACCGGGCCGCCGCGGTCACCGCGGTCGGCCAGGGCGCCGGCAGGTCGGCACCGGCGCGGTCGGCCACCGCGCGGACGGCCAGGTGCAGCGCCGAGCGCTGTGCGGCGGTCGGATCGGGTACGGAGGTGGCCGCGACCAGGCTCTCCACCGGCGCGCTCAGGTCCTGGCCGGGCAGGTGCAGCCGGCGCAGCGGATCGGGCCGCAGCTTCCGCCAGCCCCGCACCAACGGCCAGCCGGTGCTGCTCACCGCCCGGTGCCGGTACGCGCCCTCGACCGCGTGCGCCACGGTGGGCACCCCGGCGGCCCCGGCCAGTGCCCGGTTCAGCTCCTGCGCCGAGGCGTCGCCGGGCCGGGTGCGCGGCGGCTCCACCTCGACCAACGGTTCAAGATCGGCCACCACGGCGTCCACGTCGCTGGAGAGGCGGCGCAGGGCGGCCTGCCGTTCGGCGACCGTACGCTCCAACTCGCCGCGCAGGCCGTCCAGCCCGGTCGGGTCCACCGCCACCGTGGGCAGCAGCGGCACCCCGCCCAGCCCGTCGGCGTCCAGCAGCCGGCGCAGGTCGTCGAGGACCCGGGGCAGCTCGGTCGGGGGCAGTCGGTCGGCCTGGTTGAGCACCACCACGGTCACGTCCTTGTGCCGGTGGAACTCGCGCAGATAGCTGGTGTGGATCACCCGGTCGGCGTACTTCTGCGGGTCGACCACCCAGACCACGAGGTCGACCAGGCCGAGCAGTCGGTCCACCTCCAGCCGGTGGGAGTGCTGCACGGAGTCGAAGTCGGGCAGGTCCAGCAGGACGAGACCGTGCAGGGTGGACTCGTCGTCGCCGTCCAGCGGGCTCTCCCGGACGAACCGGTGCCGGGGCAGCACCCCCACCCAGTCGAGCAGCCGTACCGCGCCGTCGACCGGACCCCAGACGCAGGCGTGGGCCACACCCGTGGTCGGCCGGCGCACGCCGACCGGCGACAGGTCCATCCGGGCCAGCGCGTTGAACAAACTCGACTTGCCGCTGCCGGTGGCACCCGCGAGGGCGACCACGGTGTGCCGGCCGGAGAGGGCGAGCCGGTCCCCGGCCCGCTCGACCACGGTGTGCGCGGCGACCAGTTGGGTGTCGGGCACGTCGCCGTCCACCGCGCCGAGGAACCGCTGGACCGCCTGTAGGCGCGCGATCAGGGCGTCCGGGTCGACCCGCTGGTCACCCCGGAGCGCCTCACGCATCCGTCCCACGATGTTGCTCACGGTGCCTTCCTGGTTCGCGACTGCGGGGCTCGCAGGCCCGGCTCACTCCTCGCGCTCACAATGCCTTCCTGGTGGGCAGCGGGGCGCCGTCGGTGCGGGACAGGCCGCTGTGGTGCCGGGCCCGCTCGACCTCCAGGGCGGCCCGGCGCAGCGCCTCGCCGACGTCGGCGGCGGGGCGGGCCGAGCCAGTGCGGGCGAGGAACCGGCGGGCCTCCGCGGTGAGCAGCGCGCCGACCCGTTCGAGCAGGTCCACCCGCGCCTTGCGGGACAGGTTCCGCACCGCCTGGTCGCCGAAGATGGCCTGGAGCACGGTCTGCCCGGCGACCGCGGTGCCGGTGCCGGCGGCGACCTCCAGCCCGGTGGGGATGAACGCGGTGGAGGCGAACACCCCGATCATGACGGCCAGGCCGGTGGCGTTGACCGCGTAGGCGGCGGTGCGGGCCACGAACCGCCGGTCGCCGCCCTCGACGCGGACCAGCTCCAGCACGCCGCGCTGCCAGTCCCGGACCAGTTGCTCGGCCCGCGCCGGGAAGTCGGCCGAGGCGTGCGCCAGGTCGGGCTCCAGCAGCGCCGCGCCGGCCGGGTGCGCCTTCCACCCGGTGTACGCGTTCTCCGCCGCCTCGGCGGCCACCCCGCGCAGCAGCGTGACCAACTGGGACTCGATCGCCGTACGCAGCTCCGCCGCCGGTGCGGGCCGCCCGGTGACCACCGCGACCACCCGATCGCGCATCCGGCCGATGCGCGCCTCCAGGCTGCGGAAGAACTCGCCGGTGCCGACGAACTCCTGCCAGCGCGCCAGCACCTCGCCGCGGAGCAGCCGGCCGTCCTTGAGCCCCTGGTCGACGGTCCGTTCCGCGCCCCGGTACGCGGCCCGGACCCGCTCGTCCAGCGACTCGGCGGCGGTCACCTGCTCGTCGGCGGCCTCGGCCAGCCCCGCGACCACCGGGTGCAGCGCGGCCAGCGCGCCGTCGAGCGTCTGCCGGACCACCGCCGAGCGGGCCTCGGCGTCGCCGGCCAGCCGGGCGAACCAGCCGCTCAGCGGCGCGGTCATCTTGTCGGGGAGCAGCCCCTGCCCGTCCACCCAGGTCTCCGGCAGCACGAACAGCGGCGCGGCACCCAGGTCCTGGGCGGCGAGCATCTCGGACAGGTGGGCGGCGACCTCGTCGCAGGCCTCCGGCGGCACCCGGTCGAGCACCATGGCGACGGCGGTGCCGCGGGCCCGGGCGCCGCGCAGCAGCTCCCAGGGCACGGCGTCGGCGTAGCGCGCCGCGGTGGTGACGAAGAGCCACAGGTCGGCGGCGGCGAGCAGTTGCCCGGCGAGCGCCCGGTTGGCGTCGACCACCGAGTCGATGTCGGGCGCGTCGAGGAAGGCCAGGCCGGGCGGGAGCGCCGGCGCGGTGACCAGGTGCAGGGTGCCCGGCTGCTCGCTCGGCTCGGTGGTGCGGGTCAGGCCGGGCAGCAGGTCGCCCTGCCGGAACCAGGCGGCGTCGGCCGGGTTGCACACCAGCACCGGCGAGCGGGTGGTGGGGCGAAGCACGCCGGCCGCGCTGACCCGCGCCTGGACCAGGCTGTTGACGAGCGTCGACTTGCCGGCGCCGGTCGAGCCGCCGACCACCACGAGCAGCGGGGCGTCGAGCCGGGCCAGCCGGGGCAGCAGGTAGTCGTCGAGCTGGTCGGTGAGGCTCGTCGCGGCGTGCCGGGCCGGCTCGGCCGAGGGCAGGGCGAGCGGGAACCGGGCCGCGTCGATCGCGGCCCGCAGGCCGGTGAGCGCGGCGGGCAGGCCCGCCAGGGCTTCGGCGGGCTGGTCTTCCCCGGCGGTGGCGCCGGTGCGGGCTGCGACGGCGGGCGCGCCGGCACGGGTGGCGGAATCGCCATGCGTCGTCACCGCTAAAGCGTGCCCGACCGACGCAAGGTAAGACAACCGGACAGTAGTAACGGTCGGGTTGCGTCGGGTTGACTCAACCCCGACTTGCGGTTTGACGAGAGCGTGGCACTATTGAGTCAAGTTCACTCAACTTGTGGTGCGGTCGCTTCCGGGCGGCCCGCCGGGCAGGCCACCTGACCTGCTCACCCGTTACGAAGCGAGGAAGCGAACATGGCACGTGCGGTCGGCATCGACCTCGGCACGACGAACTCCTGCGTCAGCGTTCTCGAGGGCGGTGAGCCCACCGTCATCGCCAACGCCGAGGGCTCGCGTACGACTCCCTCGATCGTCGCGTTCGCCCGCAACGGCGAGGTGCTCGTCGGTGAGGTCGCCAAGCGCCAGGCGGTGACCAACCCCGACCGGACCATCCGCTCGGTCAAGCGGGAGATCGGCACCAACTGGACCGTCGACATCGACGGCAAGAAGTACACCCCGCAGGAGATCTCGGCCCGCACGCTGATGAAGCTCAAGCGGGACGCCGAGGCGTACCTGGGCGAGCAGATCACCGACGCGGTGATCACCGTCCCGGCGTACTTCAACGACGGGCAGCGCCAGGCCACCAAGGAGGCCGGTGAGATCGCCGGCTTCAACGTGCTGCGGATCGTGAACGAGCCGACCGCGGCCGCCCTGGCGTACGGCCTGGACAAGGGCTCCAAGGAGCAGACCGTCCTGGTCTTCGACCTCGGTGGCGGCACCTTCGACGTGTCGCTGCTGGAGCTGGCCGAGGGTGTCGTCGAGGTCAAGTCGACCAGCGGTGACAACCAGCTCGGCGGCGACGACTGGGACCAGCGGATCATCGACCACCTGGTGAAGACGTTCCGCGGCGAGCACGGCATCGACCTCTCGCAGGACAAGATGGCGCTGCAGCGGCTCAAGGAGGCGGCCGAGAAGGCCAAGATCGAGCTGTCCGCGGCCACCACCAGCAACATCAACCTGCCGTACATCACCGCCGGCTCGGCGGGCCCGCTGCACCTCGACGTGACGCTGAGCCGCGCCGAGTTCCAGCGGATGACGCAGGACCTGCTGGACCGCTGCAAGGGCCCGTTCGAGCAGGCCGTCAAGGACGCCGGGATCAAGGTCGCCGACGTCGACCACGTCATCCTGGTCGGCGGCTCGACCCGGATGCCGGCCGTCACCGACCTGGTCAAGCAGCTCACCGGCCGCGACCCGAACAAGGGCGTCAACCCGGACGAGGTCGTCGCCGTCGGTGCCGCGCTCCAGGCCGGCGTGCTCAAGGGCGAGGTCAAGGACGTCCTGCTGCTCGACGTGACCCCGTTGAGCCTGGGCATCGAGACCAAGGGCGGCATCTTCACCAAGCTCATCGAGCGCAACACCACCATCCCGACCAAGCGCTCCGAGGTCTTCACCACGGCGGACGACAACCAGCCGTCGGTGCTGATTCAGGTGTTCCAGGGCGAGCGGGAGATCGCGGCCTACAACAAGAAGCTCGGCACCTTCGAGCTGACCGGCCTCCCGCCGGCGCCGCGCGGCGTGCCGCAGATTGAGGTCACGTTCGACATCGACGCCAACGGCATCGTCAACGTGCACGCCAAGGACCTGGGCACCGGCAAGGAACAGAAGATGACGATCACCGGCGGCTCGTCGCTGCCGAAGGACGACATCGAGCGGATGCGCCGGGACGCCGAGGAGCACGCCGACGAGGACAAGCGCCGCCGGGACGAGGCGGAGACCCGCAACGTCGCCGAGGCGCTCCAGTGGCAGACCGAGAAGTTCCTGGCCGAGAGCGGCGACAAGCTGCCCGGCGAGAGCCGGGACCAGCTCAACGAGGCGCTCGGCGAGCTGCGCAGCGCCCTCGGCGGGCAGGACATCGACAAGATCAAGACCGCGCACGAGAAGCTGGCGCAGGTCTCCCAGCAGGCCGGCTCGCTGCTCTACGCCCAGCAGCAGGAGGGCGAGCAGGCCGCCCCCGGTGGTGCGGCCGGGCCGGGTGCCGGCGCGGGTGCGGCCGGTGGCCCGCAGGCCGGCGGCGCCGACGACGTGGTCGACGCGGAGATCGTGGACGAGGACAAGAAGTGACCTCCGTTCCCCGGACACGACTCGCACGGCAGAGGGATGAGGTAGCCGCATGACGGACAAGCCACGAGCGGCCGACCCGGGCTCCACCGGGTCGGCGCCGGGTGGCTCCGCGGGCGCCGGCAAGGACGCCGGCGATGAGCCGCGGGTCGTCATCCGCGACAAGCGCAAGCTGGGCAAGGTGACCGAGCAGCCGGCGGAGGACGCCTCCGCCGCCGACGCGGCCGCCGACGCGCCCGCCGAAGGGCTGGTCGAGGAGACCGAGGTCGTGGTCGACGAGATCGGCGGCGAGGCCGAGGTCTCGGGGCCGCCGGTGGTCGACGCGCCGGCCGAGGCGGGCGAGAAGACCGACGGTGCCGCCGCGCCGCTCGGCGCGGAGCTGGAGTCGCTCCGCTCCGACCTGGAGGAACGCACCCGCGACCTCCAGCGGGTCTCGGCCGAGTACGCCAACTACCGCAAGCGGGTCGACCGGGACCGCAACCTGGTCCAGGACCAGGCGACCGGCACGGTGCTCACCGCGCTGCTGCCGATCCTCGACGACCTGGACCGGGCCCGCGAGCACGGCGACCTGGTGGGTCCGTTCGGCAGCGTGGCCGAGCAGCTCACCGGCGCGCTGGGCAAGTTCGGCCTGACCGCGTTCGGCGAGCAGGGCGACCCGTTCGACCCGACCCGGCACGAGGCGGTGGCGCACCAGACCTCCGCCGACGTGACCGAGCCGACCTGCGTGCAGGTCATGCGCCGGGGGTACCAGCTCGGCGAGCGGCTGCTGCGGCCGGCCCTGGTCGCGGTCGCCGACCCGGAGTAGTGCCGACCCGTGACGTCCCGCCCGCCCACACCGGGCGGGCGGGACGACCGGGATTCGACCCGTGGAAGGGGGTGGACCGGTGAGTTCCAAGGACTGGATCGAGAAGGACTACTACGCCGTGCTGGGCGTGGACAAGTCCGCCTCCTCGGACGAGATCAAGAAGTCGTACCGGAAGGTGGCCCGGGAGTCGCACCCGGACCACAACCCCGGCGACCCGGGGGCCGAGGAGCGGTTCAAGGCCGTCTCCGAGGCGTACGGCGTGCTCGGCGACGACAAGAAGCGCCGAGAGTACGACGAGATGCGGTCGCTCTTCGGCTCGGGCGCGTTCCGGCGGGGCGCGCGGGGCGGCGCGGGCCAGCCGGGCGGCGTGCCGTTCGACGTCTCCGACCTGTTCGGCGGAGGCGGTGGCGGTGGTGGCGACGCCCGGTTCGGCGGTGGCGGCTTCACCGACCTGTTCAGCTCGATCTTCTCGGGCGGCGGTGCCGGCGGTGGTGCGGGTCGGCCACGCGGTCCGGCCCGGGGCCGCGACGTCGAGGCCGAGGTGGCCCTGGACTTCTCCGACGCGGTACGCGGGGTCACGCTGCCGCTGACGCTGCGCGCCCCCGGGGTCTGCGACACCTGCCACGGCAACGGCGCGAAGCCCGGCACCCAGCCGGTGGCCTGCCCGGTCTGCCACGGCGCCGGGGTGACCACCCGCAACCAGGGCTCGTTCAGCTTCTCCGAGCCGTGCCGCAACTGCCAGGGCGTCGGCACGATCGTCGAGGAGAAGTGCCCGGAGTGCCACGGCACCGGCGGGGTCACCAAGACCCGCACGCTGAACGTGCGCTTCCCGGCCGGGGTGGCCGACGGGCAGCGGATCCGGTTGGCCGGTCGAGGTGAGCCCGGTGACCGGGGCGGCCCGGCGGGCGACCTGTTCGTGCACGTCAAGGTCCGGCCGGACGAGCTGTTCGGGCGCACCGGGGACGATCTCACCCTGACCGTCCCGATCACGTACGCCGAGGCGGTTCTCGGCACCGACCTGCGGGTGCCGACCCTGGACGGCGCGGTGACCCTGCGGGTGCCGCCGGGTACGCCCGCCGGGCGGGTGCTGCGGGCCCGGGGCAAGGGTGTCGTACGCAAGGACGGCCGTGCCGGTGACCTGCTGGTCACCCTCGACGTGCTGGTCCCGGCGAAGGTCTCGGACGAGGCGCGGGCGGCGCTGGAGACCTTCGCGGCACAGACTCCGCCCGCCGCGCGGGAACATCTCGACGCGCGGGTACGTCGAGTCAGTTGACGTCGGCAGCGGAGGTGAGCGGACATGTCGGAGGAGCGCGTCGGCTCGGGTGACCCGGCCTACGAGGCCAAGATCCTGATGATCTCGGTGGCCGCGCGGATGGCGGGTATGCACCCCCAGACGCTGCGCCAGTACGACCGGTTGGGCCTGGTGCAGGCCGGGCGGGCGGCCGGTGGCGGTCGCCGGTACAGCGTCCGGGACGTGGTGCTGCTCCGCGAGGTGCAGCGGCTCAGTCAGGACGACGGGATCAACCTGGCCGGGGTCAAGCGGATCATCGGGTTGGAGCGGCTGCTGGAGGAGGCGCAGCAGCGGGTGGCCCGGCTCGAAGCGGAGCTGGACGCCGCGTACCGGCGGATCGCCGAGCTGGAGTCGCTGGGCGGCTTCGCCCGCGGCGACCTCGTGCCCACCAACCGCACCTCCACCGCGCTCGTCGTCTGGCGTCCTCGCCGCGCCCCCGACCGCTGACCCCCGCGCTCGTACCACGAAGGCCGGCACGAGGCTGTGCCGGCCTTCGTCGTTGCGGAAAACGGGGGCGCGGGTGGGAGGCGGTCCACTACGCTGGAGTCAACGGATAAAAGCACTGAAAACGGAATCCGGGCTGGCGGGGGGAGCCATGGCGGAACCGGCGAAGAAGATCGCGGAGCGCGCGGAGGAACGCCTGGAGCAGGTGGCCGAGAACGTCCGGGAGCGATTCGACCGGGTCACCGAGGGCCGCTTCACCGACAAGGTCAAGGAAGGGCGTTTCGCCGACCAGACCGACCACGGCGTGGACCGCGCCAGGGACGACGAACGGCGCCGAAAGCAGGGCGGCTCGACCTGAGCGATCCGCCGCCGAACGGGCCGGGACCCACGGGGGGCCCCGGCCCGTTCGGCGTGTAAGGAAGGGGACCCTCTTAACGTTTCCGGTAGAGGAAGGTGCCCCGCTTAACACCCGGGGGGGCTCAGAGGCGGCGGTTCTCCCGGACCAGGCCGCCCTCGCACCAGTCCCGGTAGACGAAGAGATCCGGGCGGGCGAGCAGCACCCGGCTGTTGTGCGCCCAGTTGCGCATCAGGTCGTCGCCGGTTCGTTCGGCCTGCTCGACCAGCTTCCGGAAGCGGCGCTTCGGGTGGGCGCGGAAGTTCGTCCGGATGCCGTCGGCGGCGTAGATGTAGAGGCAGTGCAGCGCGAACCGCCGGGCCGGGCAGGTCTGGTCCATCGCCAGGTCGAACAGCGTCTGCACCAGATGGTCACCGGCGACCAGCAGGTCCCAGTCCGGCGGCATGGAGGTCAGCGGCACCGAGTCCGGCTGGTACGCCCAGGCACGCAGTTCGGCGGGCGAGGGATCGACCGGGTTGGCGAAGCCGTGGAACGTCTTCTCCTGCACGTTCACCGGCCGACCTTCCGCTGTCGCTGGCGGGGGCACCGGCCACCCGCGGACCCTGGTTGCTGGGGCGACACGTTAACGCGGTTGAGCCGAGCAGTGGTAGACCTTCCCAAAATCAATTCGGCAACCGTTGGTCGGCCGGACCGGCTGAGTCGCCGGTCCGGCCGACCGAGGTCAGTCGCCCAGCCGTACCGTCGCCGGTGACCGGGTGGCGGCGGCGCGCTGGCGCAGCCACTGCTTGAACCACGCCGTGTCCGGCAACCGGGCGAGCAGCGGCCCGGTCACCACCGTGATCAACACGTACGCGGTGGCGAGCGCGGCCAGCTTCGGCTCCACCGGGTAGACGGCGGCGACCGCCAACCCGGCGATGACGATGGAGAACTCGCCGCGCGGGGTCAGCGCCAGGCCGGCCCGCCAACGACCGGGCTCGGCGATCCCCGCCCGGCGGGCGGCCAGGTAGCCGGTGGCCACCTTCGTCGCCATGGTCACCACGGCCAGCAGCAGCGCCGGCAGCAGCACCGGCGGCATGTCCAGCGGATTGGTGACCAGCCCGAAGAACACGAAGAAGACCGCGGCGAAGAGGTCCCGCAGCGGCGAGAGCAGTTCGGTGGCGTGGTGCGCGACCGGCCCGGACAGCGCGATGCCCACCAGGAACGCGCCGACCGCGGCGGACACCTGGAGCTTGGCCGCGATGCCGGCGACCAGCAGGGTCAGGCCGAGCACCCCGAGCAGAAGCGCCTCCGGATCCTTGGCGGAGAGGGCGGCGGAGATCAGGTGCCCGTACCTGATGGCCACGGCCAGCACGACGACCACGGTGAACACCGCGACGGCGAGCGCGATGCCGCCCTTCATCAGGCCGACCCCGGCGAGCAGCGCGGTGACCAGCGGCAGGTAGAGGGCCATCGCCAGGTCCTCGATCACGAGGACGGAGAGGATCACCGGGGTCTCCCGGTTACCGACCCGGCCCAGGTCGCCGAGCACCTTGGCGATCACGCCGGAGGACGACACCCAGGTGACGCCGGCGAGCACCACGGCAGCGACCCAGCCCCAGCCCAGCAGCAGCGCGAAGGCGAAGCCGGGCAGTGCGTTGAACACCGCGTCGATGAGGCCGGCGGGCGCGGCCGAGCGGAGGTTGCCCACCAGTTCGTTCGCGCTGTACTCCAGGCCGAGCATGACCAGCAGCAGGATCACGCCGATCTCCGCGCCGACGGCGAAGAACTCCTCGCTGGCGTTGAGCGGCAGCAGGCCGCCGTGGCCGAAGGCCAGCCCGGCGAGCAGGTAGAGCGGGATGGGCGAGACGCCGACGCGACGGCTGAGTCGGCCGAGCAGACCGAGCAGGAGCAGCAGCGCGCCGACCTCGACGAGCAGGATCTGGGTTTCGTGCATACGCGTCAGCCGTCCGGATCGGTCTCGGCGAGGATCGAGGTGACGCCGTCGAGCCCCTGACGGGTACCGACCACGACGATCACGTCGCCGGCTTCGAACCGGAAGGTGGGATCGGGCGAGACGTTCACCTCGCCCTGACGCAGCACCGCCACGATGGAGGCGCTGGTCCGGGTGCGCGCCTTGGTGTCGCCGAGCCGCCGGCCCACGTACTTCGAGCCGGCCGGCATGACGATCTGCTCGGTCAGCAGCCCGGCGGCCTGCTCGCGCAGCCCGGAGAGCTGACCCAGCATCAGCGACGCGCCGAGGATGTCGGCCAGCGCCTCCGCCTCATCATCGGTCAGCGGTATGTCGTGTTGGCAGGAGTCGGGATCGTCCGGGTCGTAGAGGACCAGGTCGCGGCGGCCATTGCGGTGGGAGACCACTCCGAGCCGGCGGCCGGACTCCGTCATCAGGTCATGACGGACGCCGATCCCCGGTAAGGCGGTCTGTTCGACACGTACTCGCACGCCGGTGAGGCTACATCTGCCAAGCACGCCCTGCTCGCGGGGCTGTGCCATGGTCCGATCCTCGTGCCGGCGGTGCGATCAGGAGGCGCCCTCGCGGGGCGTGACGTAGGTGCCCTTGCCCTGGTGTCCCTCGATCAGACCCTCGGCCTGGAGGATCAGCAGCGCTGAGCGCACCGGCTCCGCGGAGACCTGGTAGTGCGCGATCAGTTCGCGCAGGGAGGGCAGCTTGTCGCCCGGCGCGTACTCGCCCGAGGCGATCTTGTCCCTGATGTCCTGGGCGATTCTCTGGCGGTCCGAAACTCGGGGCATGGCGGCGACTCCTGGTAGGCCCCAAGATCTTCCCACGAGCGGGGACCGTCAGCCAACACTTCGCGTGCTAACCATGCTCACTCCTTGTAATGCAATGCTTTGCATTGTATGTTCTCGGTGCGGAAGCCTTCGGCGGAAAGCCTGGTAGGCAAACCGGCCTCCCGGTTGGCAGCCGTAGCCGGCACGACTGGTCGCGCGGCCAGTCGTGCCGCCTTCCCTGGCTCCCACAAGCCGTCCCGAGGAGGGATCAACGTGATGCGCCATCTGCTATCCCTGGGCCCGCGTCGATGACCGGGCGGTATGTGATCCATCTGCCGGTGCGGGCGGCCGATCTGGCGCGGGCGAAGATGCTCGGTCGGACGGCCGGTCGGTCGTTGGGCTTCCTCGGCGCGGTGGAGTTGGGCGGGATCACCGTCTCGGCCGAGGACGACCAGGGCGTACACCACTGGGTGTTCTGTGACCGCAAGCTCGACGGCGGTCGACGGTGTGTGCTGCGCGCCGACCATGTGACGCCCTGCACCACGCGCCTGCCGGGGCGGCGTGGTCGCTGAATCTGCTTGATCAACACCGGGTCGCCGATGTGGTGCCATCCAGGCGCGGGCATGGCACCACATCGGCGAAGTGGCGTCGCAAGATCAAGATCAGGATCAAGGTCGAGAGCCAATGGTGACTCAGGTCACAGTGGCGGAGTTGAGCGGAATAGACTCAACTCTGGTTGTGTCGTTTCCAGTGGACACGCCGATCCCGGGGGAGCCCATGAACACGGAACGCCTCACCACCAAGAGCCGCGAGACCATCACCGGTGCCGTCGCGTTGGCGAACCAGCGCGGTCACGCCACCGTGGAGCCCTGGCACCTGCTGCTGTCGCTGCTGGACACCGACGGTTCGACCGCCGCCGGCCTGCTGCGCGCGGTCGGAGCCGACCCCGCCGAGCTGCGCCGGGTCGCCCAGCGCTCGGTCGACGCGCTGCCCGCCGCGCGCGGCTCCAGCATCGCCGAGCCGACCCTGGCCCGCGAGTTCGTCAACGCCATCGGCGCCGCCGAGCAGATCGCGCGGCCGCTGGGCGACGAGTACACCTCCACCGAGCACCTGCTGGCCGGGCTGGCCCGGGTCGGCGGCGCGGTCTCGGTCGCGCTGAAGAACTCCGGTGCCACCGAGGAGAATCTGGTCGCCGCGTTCCCGACCGTCCGGGGCGGGGACCGCCGGGTCACCACCGCCGACCCGGAGCAGACCTACCAGGCGTTGGCCAAGTACGGCATCGACCTCACCGTCAGCGCCCGCGACGGCAAGATCGACCCGGTGATCGGGCGGGACTCGGAGATCCGCCGGGTGATCCAGGTGCTGTCCCGGCGTACGAAGAACAACCCGGTGCTCATCGGCGAGCCGGGCGTCGGCAAGACCGCGATCGTCGAGGGGCTGGCCCAGCGGATCGTGGCCGGCGACGTGCCGGAGTCGCTGCGGGACAAGAAGCTCGTTTCGCTCGACCTCGGCGCGATGGTGGCCGGCGCGCAGTACCGCGGCCAGTTCGAGGAGCGGCTCAAGTCCGTGCTGGAGGAGATCAAGAACTCCGACGGCCAGGTGATCACGTTCCTCGACGAGCTGCACACCGTGGTCGGCGCCGGCAAGGGCGAGGGCTCGATGGACGCCGGCAACATGCTCAAGCCGATGCTGGCCCGGGGCGAGCTGCGGATGGTCGGCGCGACCACGCTCGACGAATACCGCGAGCACATCGAGAAGGACCCGGCGCTGGAGCGCCGCTTCCANTCAAGGAGCGCTACGAGGTGCACCACGGCGTACGCATCACCGACGCCGCGCTGGTCGCCGCCGCCACCCTCTCCGACCGTTACATCACCGACCGGTTCCTGCCGGACAAGGCGATCGACCTGGTGGACGAGTCCGCGTCCCGGCTGCGCATGGAGATCGACTCGCGTCCGGTCGAGGTGGACGAGATCGAGCGGGCGGTGCGCCGGCTGGAGATCGAGGAGATGGCGCTGGCCAAGGAGCCGGACGCCGCCTCCGCCGAGCGTCTGGAGCGGCTGCGCAAGGAGCTGGCCGACAAGCGCGAGCAGCTCACCGCGCTCTCCGAGCGTTGGCAGACCGAGAAGAGCCACATCACCAAGCTCTCCACCGCCAAGGAGGAGTTGGAGCGGCTCGGCGGCGAGGCCGAGCGGGCGGAGCGCGACGGCGAGCTGGAACGCGCCGCCGAACTGCGGTACGGCCGCATCCCCGCGCTCCAGGGTGAGCTGAGGCAGGCCGAGGAGGAGCTGGCCCGGCTCCAGGCAGACGGCGCGATGCTCAAGGAGGAGGTCGGCGCGGACGACATCGCCGCCGTGGTCGCCTCCTGGACCGGCATCCCGGCCGGCCGGCTGCTGGAGGGCGAGACCGCCAAACTGCTGCGGATGGAGGAGTCGCTGCGCGCCCGCGTGGTCGGCCAGGCCGAGGCGGTCGGCGCGGTCTCCGACGCGGTCCGCCGCGCCCGGGCCGGCGTCGCCGACCCGGACCGCCCGACCGGCAGCTTCCTCTTCCTCGGTCCGACCGGCGTCGGCAAGACCGAGCTGGCCAAGGCGCTCGCCGAGTTCCTCTTCGACGACGAGCGGGCCATGGTCCGCATCGACATGAGCGAGTACGGCGAGAAGCACTCGGTGGCCCGCCTGGTCGGCGCCCCGCCCGGTTATGTCGGGTATGAGGAGGGCGGCCAGCTCACCGAGGCGGTGCGCCGCCGGCCGTACTCGGTGATCCTGCTGGACGAGGTGGAGAAGGCCCACCCGGACGTCTTCGACGTGCTGCTCCAGGTGCTCGACGACGGCCGACTCACCGACGGCCAGGGCCGCACGGTGGACTTCCGCAACGCGATCCTGATCCTCACCTCGAACCTCGGGTCGGCGGTGATCAGCGACCTGACGCTGTCCGAGGACGAGCGCCGGGAGGGTGTGCTCGCGGTGGTCCGGTCGCACTTCAAGCCGGAGTTCCTCAACCGCCTCGACGACATCGTGGTGTTCGCCGCGCTCCAGGGCGAGGACCTGCGTTCGATCGTCGACATCCAGCTCACCCGGCTGCGCCGTCGGCTGGCCGACCGCCGCCTGGGCCTGGACATCACCGAGGCGGCCCGCACATGGCTGGCCGAGCACGGGTACGACCCGATCTACGGTGCCCGCCCACTGCGCAGACTGGTCCAGTCCGCCATCGGCGACCGCCTCGCGAAGGCGCTCCTGGCCGGCGAGATCCGCGACGGCGACACCGTCCAGGTAGACCTGGCCGACACCAAGGACACCCTGACCGTAACCGCCCCCTGACCCCCCACCCCCCACCCCCACCGCTGTGTTGATCATGAAGTTGGCGGCGCGACACGCCGAAATGGCACCCGACAACTTCATGGTCAACAGCGTTGGGGCCGGTGGTAAGGGGCACTAGTAGGGGGTGTTGGGGATGAGTGGGTGGGAACGGGAACTGGACTCGGCCGTTCGGGAGATGGGTCGGGCGGACACGCTCGCCTTTGGTGGGGTGGGGTTCGCGGGGCAGATCCTGCCGGCGACGGAGGCGTATCGGCGCGTCGAGGGGGCGCTCGTTGAGCACCCGGAGGCGGCCCGGCGGAAGGTCGAGCGGCTGCTCAGGGACGGCACGGCTGCGGGGAAGGCGTACGCGGCGTCGCTGCTGGACGCCGTCGACCCGGACGCCGGGCGGGACGCCTGGGCGCGGCTGCGCGACGACGACGGCGAGTTCACCACGTTCAGCGGCTGCGTGATGGGCCGTACGACGCTGCGTGAGTACGCCGTCGACCGGCTGGCCGACCGCGACCGTAGCTGACCCCACACTCAGCGAACAGCCCTTCTACCAGGGTGCACGGGGTTGTTACCGTCTCCGCCGACGGATGTTGGGGGAGGCGGTCGTGAACGGTTCGGTGGCGTACCTGGTGACCACGCTGGGGTGCCTGGTCGGGGTGGCCGGTGTGGTGATCGCCGTGATCGCGGTGCGCAGGTCCCGCTCCGCGCCACGGCCGAAGGCGGCACCCGGTGACCCGTTCCGGGACCGGGACTCCGACGCGCTGCGCGGCGACCCGCGGGCGCTCAAGCCCGGCGACATCGTCGAGATCCGCTCGGTGCCGTACACGGTGCGGGGCTCGGTGCACCTGGTCGAGGGCGGCTGGAGCTGGGCGGAGCATCTGCTCGACGACGCCGGCGGGGTGAAGCGCTGGCTCTCCGTCGAGGCGGAGCCGGACCTGGAGATGGTGCTCTGGACCAGCGAGCCGGGGGCCGGCGTCACGCCGGGCGCCCCGACGCTTGACGTCGCCGGCCGCCAGTACCGCTGGGACGAGTCCGGCCAGGCCCGCTACACCGCGACCGAGGGCACCGGCCTCGACCCGCACGGCACCATGCGCTACTACGACTACCAGGGGTCCGGCGGGGCCCGGCTGTCGTTCGAGGCGTACGGCGAGGCCGGCTGGGAGGTGAACCTCGGCGAGGAACTGCGTCGCGCCGAGGTGATGATCTACCCGCAGGGCGTGAACTGAGTGCTCGTCGCCCTCGACACCCCGTACGTCGACAGCCGCGCCGCCGACCTGAGCCTGACCCTCGGCGGCCCGGAACTGCCGGCGCTGGCCGTACGCGACCTCGACCTGCCCGGCGGTACCCGGCTGCGGTTGCGCCTGCTCGGCGCCTCCCACCAGGTCGTCCTCGGCGCGCTGACCGAGACGGTCGCCTGTCTGCCCGGCCGCCCGCCGCGCCTGCCCGAGTCGCTGCACGACGAGAGCACCGGCTACCGGTTCACCGCCACGGTCCTCCGCCCGACCGGCGACGGTCTGCGCACCCGGGTCGCGGCGCTCCGCGCCGAGCTGGCCGACCACCCGTACGCGCTGGTCGGTGTTTTCCCCGGCGACGAGGACGCGGTCACCGCGCTGGCCGTCGCGCCCGATCCGCCGGGCGGCGCGCTCGCCTGGCGCACCTGGCACGCCTATCCCCAGACCAACGAGCTGGTCCTGACCGAGACGGTGGTGGAGGAGCTGTGACGTACCGACGGTGGTTCGTGGTGGGCGTGGCGGTCGCCGTCGTCGGCGCTCTCGTCGCCGCCTTCGCGATCTTCTACGGCAGCTTCTCGCCCCGCGGCTACGTGAAGGAGCACTATTCGCGGGCCTCCGGGCGGGACATCGGCTCGCAGGCGATCGCGTACACCTCGAACCGGTCGCCCAGCCAGGTGTCGAAGCAGATCACCGACGCCTGGAAGCCGGCCGACCAGTACGTCGACGGCAGCGGCGTCTACCTGCGGTACGACGACGACTCGGTGGTGATCCTCCCGCTCGCCGTCGGCTCGGTGATCCTGCTGGAGAAGATGACCACCGCGTACCCCCGCTATCACAGCACCGTCGGCAACAGCTGGGGCTGGGGCCGAGGCAGCACCGTCCGGGGCGGCGGCCCCGGCGCCGGCAAGTAGCCCGTCCGACCCCCTCACCCTGGAGTTCCTGTGCAGCATCTCGTCACCGACCTGCTGGTCACCCTCGCCTACGGTGTGGTCGGCGTCGTCCTGATGGCCGTCGGTTACCTGCTGGTGGACCTGGCCACCCCCGGCAAGCTCCACGAGCTGATCTGGGCCGAGCGCAACCGCAACGCGACGGTGCTGCTCGCCTCCAACCTGCTCGGCGTCGGCACCGTGGTGGTCGCCGCGATCGTGGCCAGCGACGACGACTTCATGCTCGGGCTGGTGGGCTCCGCCGCGTACGGGTTCCTCGGTCTGGTGATCATGGCGGCGGCCTTCGTGCTGCTCGACGCGGCCACCCCCGGCAAGCTCGGTGAGCTGCTGGTCGACCCGGAGCCGCACCCGGCGGTCTGGATCTCCGCCACCGTGCACCTCGCCACCGGCGCGATCATCGCCGCCGCTATCAGTTGATGACCGGAAAGAGCGCTGCCGCCAAGGCGAAGGAGAAGCGCAACACGACGGTGGTCTGGATCGTCGTCATCCTGCTGTGCGTCGGCGTGCCGATCGCGATCGGGATCGTCAACGGCAGCGAGAGCACCGACGTGCCCGGGCCGACGACCGAGCAGCGGAACGCCACCGTGCCGCTGCTGGCGTCCGCCTCCGACGGCCAGGGCATCTGCTACGGCTGGGTGCTGTCCGACTGGGGCGACGAGATCAGCGTCGGCTCCAACCTGGGTGACGGGACGCCGGTGCGCGACGATCCGCGCTGCCCGCGCTGGATCGAGGTCTCCGCCGTCGTCCACTACACCTCCGCCAGTAGTGAGTCCCGGGATTCGGCGCGCATCGGCGTGAACGGCTCGGACGACATCGAACGCGCCGACCTCTATCCGATCGCGTCCGGCCTGAGCCGCTTCGGGCTGGACGAGGACGCCTTCGTTGACGAGCCCGGCTGGGCGATCACCCGGGCGACGACCGTGCTGCCGCTGCTCGCCGCCGAGGTCGGGCTCGCCGAGCCGGCCCCCACCGCCGCCACCCCGGCGGCCGGCACGCCGGCCCCGCTGCCGAGCGCCGGCAACGACCTGCTGCGGGACCGCAAGGGCTGGCTGTTCAGCGCCGCCGGTCTGCTGCTGGTCGCCGCACTGTTCATCACCGTGGGGGTGCGGCAGCGAAACCGGCAGCTCCGGGGAGCCGTGCCCGCGCAGCGCGCCGGGGCGGGACCCGCCGGGCGTACCCGGAGGGGAGCGTGACCGCCGACGCGCCCGCGCGGCCCCGGTGGCGCGCGGCCCGCGCGGCGGTCCTGCTCGCGGTCTTCGTCTGCGCGGCCTGCGGTCTGGTGTACGAGCTGGCGTTGGTCGCGCTCGGCAGCTACCTGATCGGCGACGCGGTCGGTCAGGCGTCGATCGTGCTCGGCGTGATGGTCTTCGCGATGGGCGTCGGCGCGCTGGTGGCGAAGCCGTTGCAGTCCCGGGCGGCGCCCGCGTTCGCCGCGATCGAGCTGACCCTCGCGCTGCTCGGCGGCCTCTCCGTGCTCGGCCTCTACGCCGCGTTCGCCTGGCTCGACCTCTACGGCCCGGCGCTGGTCGGCACCGCGTTCGTGCTCGGCCTGCTGATCGGCGCGGAGATCCCACTGCTGATGGTGATGCTGCAACGCATCCGCGAGCAGTCCGCCGGCAGCGCGGTGGCCGACCTGTTCGCCGCCGACTACGTCGGCGCGCTGCTCGGCGGGCTGGCCTTCCCGTTCCTGCTGATGCCGATCTTCGGCCAGCTCAGGGGCGCGCTGGTGGTCGGCGCGGTGAACGCGGTCGCCGGGGTGGTGCTGGTCTTCACGGTGTTCCGCGACGAGCTGAGCCGCCGGGCCCGGGTCGGCCTCGGCGCCGGCTCCGTCGTGGTCGCGCTCCTGCTCGGGTACGCCTGGGTGACCGCCCACGACTTCGAGGTGACCGCCCGGCAGCAGCTCTACCGCGACCCGGTGGTGCACGCCGAGCGCAGCCGCTACCAGGAGATCGTGCTGACCCGCTCGGTGCGGGAGGTCGGCCACACCGACACCGACCTGCGGCTGTTCCTCAACGGCGACCTCCAGTTCAGCTCCGTCGACGAGTACCGCTACCACGAGGCGCTGGTGCATCCGGCGATGCGCGGGCCGCACGGCGACGTGCTGGTGCTCGGCGCGGGCGACGGGCTGGCCGCGCGGGAGATCCTGAAGTATCCGGACGTGCGCTCGGTGACGCTGGTCGACCTCGACCCGGCCGTGGTGGCGCTGGCCCGCAGCGAACCGCAGCTCCGCGACCTCAACCGCGCCTCGCTCGCCGACCCCCGGGTACGGGTGCTCAACCTGGACGCGTTCGGTTGGCTGCGGACCGCCACGGAACGCTTCGACGTGGTGATCGCCGACCTGCCCGACCCGGACGAGACGGCCACCGCGAAGCTCTACACGGTCGAGTTCTACGCGCTGATCCGCCCGGTGCTGGCCCCCGGCGGGCGGCTGGTCGTGCAGTCCGGCTCGCCCTACTTCGCGCCCCGGTCGTACTGGTCGATCGAGCGGTCGGTGCGGGAGGCGGGCTTCGCCACCGTGCCGTACCACGTCGACGTGCCGAGCTTCGGCGACTGGGGATTCGTGCTCGCCGCGCCGGG
>NZ_NAPR01000004.1:464916-480997 GCF_002140155.1 Micromonospora sp. NBS 11-29 | reverse complement strand
GGACGTGCCGGCATCAACGTTGTTGCAGCCCAGGGTGCTGGAGTACGCCCGCGAGGAGTGGCGCGGCTACTAGGTTTCGGAGCATGCGGTCACCGCACCGACTGGCCCGCCGGCTGCCGACCCGGGCGCTCGGCGCCGCCGCCTACCTCCAGGCGTTCGTGCTCTCCGGCGTGGTCACCGTGCTCGCCGTCCGGGCATACCTCCACGCCACCAACTTTCCGCAGCTCGGCGGCGGCGGGCTGCACATCGCGCACGTCCTCTGGGGCGGCCTGCTGCTCGTCGTCGGCCTGGGGATCGCGCTCGTCTTCCTCGGGGGCGGGCCGCGCACCGCCGGGGCGGTGGTCGGCGGCGTCGGGTTCGGCCTGTTCATCGACGAGGTGGGCAAGTTCGTCACCGCCCCCACCGACTACTTCTACGCCCCGGCCGCCGCGATCATCTACGTCGCGTTCGCGCTGCTCGTCCTGCTCACCCAGGCGGTACGCGGGCGCACCGGCCGATCCCGGCTGACCCCGGCCGAACGCACCGCCAACGCGCTGGAC
The DNA here is from genome assembly GCF_002140155.1 of Micromonospora sp. NBS 11-29. Classification (GTDB taxonomy): domain Bacteria; phylum Actinomycetota; class Actinomycetes; order Mycobacteriales; family Micromonosporaceae; genus Micromonospora. The sequence goes on along the minus strand of NZ_NAPR01000004.1, from coordinate 480,458 downwards.
CTGGTGCTCAGCGGACTACCGGGCGGGCTGACCGACCGGCGTCGGATCGCCGTGCTGCGCCTGGTGCAGGGCACCGGGCCGGCCACCGAGGCGGCCCTGGTGCAGTTGCTGGACGCGGTGCCCCACCGGGAACCGCCCCCGGTGCGGTTCTGGCAGCGCGGCGCCCGCTGGGCCGCGCGTCTCGCCGGCTGGGCGGTGGCGCAGCGCTGGCTGGTCTGGCCGGTCGTGGTCTGGCTGGTGGTGGAGCCGGTGGTGACCGTGGTGACGGTGATCGTGAACGGCGTGACCGGTGCTTTGAACCAGGAACGGGAGTGGGGGGCGGTGCTCGGCGTCAGCGCCACCGCGCTGGTCACCGCCGTGCTCGGCCTGTGGGCGGCCTGGCTGCTGCGGCGCAACCGGACCGAGGCGTTCCGGCTGTTCAAGCTGGCCCTGCTGGTCGACCTGCTGTTCGGGCAGGTCTTCAACTTCACCGTCAACCAGTTCGGCGCGGTCTTCGCGGTCGCGCTCGACCTGGCCCTGCTCGGCGTGGTCACCGCCGAGCACCGGCGGTTGCGCCGCGCCGCCGACCGGTGAGCCCGCTTGCCGTGCCCACCTGGCCAGACATCGCTACGGTAATGATCTGATCCAGGGAGGAAAAGACATGGTCGATGCTCCGGGCACCACGCCCCGCGCGCGTCCCAGTGTGGTGACGCTTTCCAGTTGGCTGCTCATTCTCGTCGCCGTCATCCAGGTGCTGAACCTGATCGTGACGCTGGCCGTCATCGGCAAGATCCGCGATGTGCTCAAGGACGCGTACGCCGGCACCTCGGCCGAGTCGGCGGGTGACATCGCGTACGCCTTCACCATCGGCTCGTCGATCCTGACGCTGCTGCTCGCGGCCGGGCTCGTCGTGCTGGCGCTGCTGAACAACCGGGGGAAGAACGCCTCCCGGATCACCACCTGGGTGGTCGGCGGCATCCTGCTCTGCTGCACCGGCGGCGGCCTGCTCAACGGCGTCTCCGGTGGCACGCTGGGCGGGGGCGGCAACACCAACGGCGACCTGCCCAGCGCGGAGGAGATCCAGCGTCGGCTGGAGGACACGCTGCCGTCCTGGTACGGCCCGGTCAGCCTGTTGCTCGGCCTGGTCGCGCTGCTCGCCCTGCTGGCCGCGCTGATCCTGCTGGCGCTGCCGAAGGCGAACGAGTTCTTCCGCAAGCCGAAGCAGGCATGGGAGCCGCCGGTCCCGGGTGGCGCCTACCCGGCCTACCCGTCGGCCCCGGGTCAGCCGACCGACCCGGCCTACCCGTCGGCCCCGGGTCAGCCCACCGACCCGGCGTANCGGCCAGTCGACCGGCGGGCTGCCGCCGACGGGCCCCGGTGGACAGCCGCCGGCCGGGCCGACCGGGCCGACCGGTCAGCCGGGCGAGCGCCGTGACCCGGAGCCGCCCGCCGGAAGTTGACGGCCGGATAACAGCGACGCCGACGGTCCCTCCGAGTAGGTTGCAAGCCAACGCCTACCGGAGGGATCCGTCGTGTCGTACCCCGATCGGGCCGCGCCCCGCCCGCCGGGCGCGGTCGTCGCGGCGGTGGCGGTGCTGCTGCTGATGGCGGTCGGCGCCGTGGCGTACGCGGTGACGAACCTCGTGGTCGCCGGTGGCACGGTGGACCGGTTCCGGGCCGCGGCGGCGGACACCGACGCGGGCGGCGGCGACATCGACCGGGTGGCCGGTCTGCTGCGCGGTTCGACGGTGCTGGCCGCCGTGCTCGGCGTGCTGGCCGCGCTGCTGCTGGTCGGGCTGGCGCTCGGCCTGCGCGTCGGCCGCCCCGGCGCGCGGGTGAGCACCTGGGTGGTCGCCGGGCTGGGGCTGCTCGGCGGCTGCTGCGGGCTGGCGGTGCTGGCCGGGCAGCGGGCCGCGCCCCTGCGGTTCGGCACCGACGAGCGCGTCACCGCCGACCTGCTGGGGCTGGTCGGGGACGCATATCCGGCCTGGTGGATCCCGGTGAACGCGGCCCTGATGGTGGCCCAGGTCCTCGGCTACCTGGTGGTGGCCGGGCTGCTCACGCTGCCGTCGGTCAACGCCTTCCTGTACCGCGCCCCGGCTCCCGCCGTCCCGGGGCCGGCCTCCGGTTACGGCGCGACCGTGTCCGGCGCTCCCGCCGCCGGGCCCACGCCCTGGGGACCGCCGTCCGGCCTGCTCCCACCGCCCGGCCCGGCCGCGCCGCCGGCCGGGCCTTCGCCCTCCTCGTCCCCGCCGTTCTCGTCACCGCCATCGGCGGACGCGACGCCGCAGGTCGGGCCGACGTCCGCCGCCGAGGAGCCCCGGTGACCGCGCCGGCCCCCTCATCCCGGCGATGCGGCCTGGTCACCGGTGCCAGCCTGGGCATCGGCGAGGCGTTCGCCCGTCGGCTCGCCGCCGACGGCTGGGACCTCGTGCTGGTGGCCCGGGACGCCGCCCGGCTCGATGCCCTGGCGACCGAGCTGACCGGCCGGCACGGCGGTGAGGTGGAGACCCTGTCGGCCGATCTGTCCACGGACGACGGCTGCGCGGCGGTGGAACGCCGGCTGACCGCCGAGCCGCCGGTGGACCTGCTGGTGAACAACGCCGGGATCAGTTTGAACACCCCGTTCGTGCGATCGCCGGTCGCGGACGAGGCCCGGTTGGTGCGGCTGAACGTGGTCGCGGTGCTCCGGCTCACCCAGGCGGCGCTCGGACCAATGATCGAGCGGGGACATGGGGCAGTGATAAATGTCTCTTCGGTCGCTGGGTTCGGTGTCCCCATGCCGGGATCGACCTATTCCGCCAGCAAGNGCTCTGCCCCGGTTACACGCGCACCGGTAATCACGAGCGCGCCGGCATCGACATGTCGCGACTGCCCGCCTGGGCCTGGCTGCGGGCCGACGACGTGGTTGATGAAGGGCTGCGTGACCTGCGGAAAGGCAGGCTGGTGAGCGTGCCGGACTGGAAGTACAAGCTCGCCGTGGCCGGGCTGCGACACGCGCCGAAACGCCTGCTGCGCGGCTTCACCCGGGACACCCGGGGAAAGGTCGACCGGGCGCGCGACTGACCGATGCCGATGCCGGTGCCGGCACACCCCGCCGGCCCCCCCCGTGCGAGTGGTCGCGCAGAGTAGCGGAACATTGCCACTCATCGGTTGCTCGGGAGGCTGTTCCGGGTGGGCCCGACGGACGGCGTCCAGACTTGCGAAGTACGCTCTATCGCCATGGGCGACCACGACGACCTGCGTAAATTCATCACTGACCTGGCCGTGGTGCACGGCCGGGTGGTGCTCTCGTCGGGACGCGAGGCGGACTGGTACGTCGATCTGCGTCGCGTCACGCTCCATCACCGGGCCGCTCCCCTGATCGGCCGGGTGATGCGCGACCTCACCGCAGACTGGGCGTACGAGGCGGTCGGCGGGTTGACCCTGGGGGCCGATCCGGTGGCCGCCGCGATGCTGCACGCCTCGGCGGGCAGCGACCGTCCGTTGGACGCGTTCGTGGTCCGGAAGGCGGGTAAGGCGCACGGCCTCCAGCGCCGCATCGAGGGGCCTGACGTGGGTGGGCGCCGGGTGCTGGCGGTGGAGGACACCTCGACCACGGGTGGCAGTGTGTTGACCGCGGTCGAAGCACTGCGTGAGGCCGGGGCCGAGGTGGTCGGTGTGGCGGTTATTGTTGATCGAGGTGCCGGCGACGCGGTGCGAGCCGCCGGATTGCCTTATCGGGCGGCCTATACGTTGGCTGACCTCGGCCTTGTGGCCTAAAAGTTTGCCGATTCGGATCTGCTGATATGCAGGCGGATCGATGCTGCTGGTGGAAGGATGGAATACGTGGGAACTGCGTTGGCTGAAATGACCATGCCTCAGATCTCGCCGCTTGCCGGCGAGCCGATCGAACGCGCCGACGCCGAGCGGCTTGCGGGGGTCCTCAAGGCCCTCGCCGACCCCGCCCGGCTGCGGCTGCTCAGCCTGATCCAGTCGGCTCCCGAGGGGGAGGCGTGCGTGTGTGACCTCACCGCGCCGCTCGGCCTCTCGCAGCCGACGGTCAGCCACCACCTGCGCATCCTCACCGAGGCCGGCTTGCTGGAGCGGGAGAAGCGTGGGGTCTGGGCGTACTACCGGCTGGTGCCGACCGCGATCGCGACGATCGCGGATCTGCTCACCCCGCCGCGGAAGCGGGCCACCAAGAAGGCTCGCTGACTCCGGGCCCGTAGCGGGCCCGGGTCGACCGGTGGCGTGCCAGGGGTGGCGCCACCACCGCACGCTGACGCCTGCCGTCTGTCGTGTGCCCGTCTCGTGCCCGCACAGGTCGTGGTCGAAGGCCGGCTCCCGCCCGGGGGCCGGCCTTCGGTGTCCGTGTGGTCAGCGGCGGTGCTGCCCGCCGTGCCCGTGCCCGTGCGGGTGGTCGTCGCCGTCCATGGCGTCCCGGGCCGCGTCCACCGCGCCGGCCGCGGTCGCCGCCGCGACCACCGCGACCGCCTCGCCGCGCTTGCGCGCCTTCCGGTCACGCAGGAACTCGAAGAAGATCGGCAGCACCGAGATCACGATGATCAGCGCGACCACCGGCAGGATGTAGTGGTCGATCTTGTCGCCGATGGCGTCGTAGATCTGACGGGCCAGCAGGTAGCCGATCAGCAGGATGCCGTCCACCCAGAGGACCGCGCCGACCACGTTCCAGATGAAGAACTGCCGGGCCGGCATACCGAGCACCCCGGCCACCGGGTTGAGGAACGTCCGCACGATCGGGATGAAGCGGGCCAGCACCACGGCCTTGGCCGGGCCGAACTTCTGGAAGTAGTACTCCGCCTTCGCCACGTACTCCCGCTTGAACAGCCGCGAGTTCGGCTTGTCGAACATGCGCCGGCCGTAGCGTGCACCCAGCCAGTGCCCGAGCTGGGCGCCGGCGATCGCGCAGAGCGGGCCGCCGATCATCAGCCCGGCCAGCGACAACCGGGTGCCGTCGCCGAAGATGGCGTCGGCCACCGGTGAGGCGGCCACCCCGGCGAGGAACAGCAGCGAGTCACCCGGGAAGAAGAAGCCGACCAGCAGACCGGTCTCGGCGAACAGGATCACCCAGACACCGATCATCCCGAAGGTGTGGATGAGGTCCTTCGGGTCGAGCGGGTTCAACGCCACGTTCTCGGAGATCATCCGCGTCTTCTCAGCTGTGTCCACGGCCACAAAGGGTACCCGGGCCCGGTCCGGCACCGCGCCGGACCGGGCTTACCTGGGCTAGAGGCGCGGGTCGACCGGCTCGGACTCGCAGGCGAGGATCGCGNGGCCAGACCCAGGCCGTGCTCCCGCAGGGCCAGCCCGCGCTTGCGACCCAGCGAGCGACGGCGCAGCGCGGCGAGCTGCGCCGGCTCGGTGTACCCGGGCCCGTAGATGATCCGCAGGTACTCCCGGCCGCGGCACTTGATCCCCGGCTGGACCAGCGCGCCCTTCGGCGAGCGGGCGGCCAGCCCCGCGTACGGCTTGACCACCATGCCCTCGCCGCCGGCTGCGGTCAGCGCCAGCCACCAGTCCGTGGCCGCAGCTACCGCCGCCTCGTCGGCCAGCTCCACCACCTGTCGCCGGGTCGGAGTGAAGAACTCCGGGTCGGCCGCGCACAACCGGTCGGCCAGCGCCAGGTGCCAGCCGTGGTCCCGGTCGGCGTAGCTGGCCCCGGCGCCGGCCAGCACCGCGAACGGCGCCAGCGTCACCCCGCGCAGCCCGTCCGTCGGTCCGACGTACGCCCGGTACGCCGCCGAGTACGCGGCCACCTCGGCCGCCCGCGTCGCCATCCGGGCATGCAGCCCGTCCACCGGCAACCCGCGCCCGGCGGCGGCGTCCAGCGTGGCCAGCACCGCCGGCAGGGCCGCCCGGCCGGCCGCGCCGACCCCGGCGTACTGCTCCCGGATCAGCCCGCCCGCCTTCGCCGACCACGGCAGCAGCTCAGCGTCGAGGAGCAGCCAGTCGGTGCCCAACTCGGCCCAGAGGCCGGCGGTGGTGACCGCCGCGCGCACCCGGGCCAGCAACTCGTCGTCGAGCGGCGACCCGAAGAACGGCCGACCGGTACGGGTGTGCACCGCCCCGCCGCCGAACCGGCCCGGCTCCCGCTCCACCAGCACCACGGCCCGCGAGCCCATGTGCTTCTCCTCGCAGACCACCCGGTCGACGCCGGCCGCGCGGTAGTCGGCGAACGCCTCCGCCGGGTGCTCCAGGAACCCCTCGACCGTCGACGTCGAGCAGGGCGCCATGGTCGGCGGCAGCCACCCCAGCCGACCCGGGTCGACTGCGAACCGGCTCATCACCTCAAGCGCGGCGGCGGCGTTCTCCGCCGGCACGGTCAACGACCCGTACCCGTGGGTGAGGTGCCGCCGCCCGGTCACGTCGGCCAGGTCGAGCACCGTGTCCGGCCGCGTCGGGGTGGGCGGCACCAGCGGGCGGACCGGGGCGTACCACTCCTTCACCGCCGGCACCGCGACCAGCTCCTTCTCCGGGTAGCGCAGCGCGGTCAGCTTCCCGCCGAACACGCAGCCGGTGTCCAGGCAGATGGTGTTGTTGACCCACTCCGGCACCGGCGTCGGCGTGTGCCCGTACACGACCATGGCCGAGCCCCGGTAGTCGTTCGCCCACGGGTAGCGCACCGGCAGGCCGTACTCGTCGGTCTCGCCGGTGGTCTCGCCGTAGAGCGCGAACGACCGCACCCGGCCGGACGCCCGGCCGTGGTACGCCTCCTTCAGGCCGGCGTGCGCCACCACCAGCCGGCCGCCGTCCAGCACGTAGTGGCTGACCAGGCCGTCGATGAACGTCTCCGCCTCGGCGACGAACCCCGCCGGCTCCGCGGCGAGCTGCGCCATCGTCTCGGCCAGGCCGTGGGTGAGCCGCACGTCCCGGCCGCGCAGCTTGCGCAGCAGCTTCTGCTCGTGGTTGCCCGGCACGCAGATCGCGTGGCCCGCCGCCACCATGCCCATGACCAGGCGGAGCACGCCGGGCGAGTCCGGGCCGCGGTCCACCAGGTCACCGACGAAGACCGCGGTACGCCCGGCGGGGTGCGACGCGTCCACCGGGCGGCCCGCGTCGTCGCGACGCAGCGCGTAGCCGAGCCGGGACAGCAGCGTCTCCAACTCCTCGCGGCAGCCGTGCACGTCACCGACGATGTCGAACGGCCCGGTCAGCTCCCGCCGGTCGTTGAACAGCCGCTCGAAGCGGATCTCCGCGGCGTCGATCTCCTCCACCCCGCGCAGCACATGCACCTTGCGGAAGCCCTCCCGCGCCAACCGCGAGTACGACTGCCGCAGGTCACGCCGCATCCGGTTGAGCACCTGCCGGCCGTGCGTCCGGTCGGCGCGGGCCTCGGTGCGCTCCCAGGCCACCGCCTCCGGCACGTCCAGCACGATCGCCACCGGCAGCACGTCGTGTTCCCGGGCCACCCGGATCAGCCCGGCCCGGGCGTGCGGCTGGAGGTTCGTCGCGTCCACCACGGTCAGCCGTCCCCGCCGCAGCCGGATCCCGGCCACGTGGTGCAGCGCGTCGAACGCGTCGCCGGAGGCGGACTGGTCGTTCTCGTCGTCGGCCACCAGAGAACGGAACGTGTCCGAGGAGAGCACCTGGCTGGGCGCGAAGTGCCGGCGGGCGAACGTGGACTTGCCGGAGCCGGAGACGCCCACCAGGGCCACCAGCGCGAGTTCGGGAATGTCCAGGACGGTCATCGGGCCGTCTCCTCCGTCTGCCGGTCGGTGCTCGGGCCGGTCTGGTCGGTGCGGGTCAGCACCGCGAGCTGGGTCGGTGCGCCCAGTTCCGGATCGTCGTCGCCGACGCCGCCGACCGTGGCGGTGTAGCCGTGCGTCGCCGCCACCCGTGCCACCCAGGCGGCGAACTCCGCCCGGGTCCACTCGAACCGGTGGTCGGCGTGCCGGAACCGACCCGCCCCGAGCCCCTCGTAGCGGACGTTGTACTCGACGTTCGGCGTGGTCACCACCACCGTGCCGGGCCGGGCGTGACCGAAGACCGCGTCCTCAAGCGCCGGCAGCCGAGGCGGGTCGAGGTGCTCGACCACCTCCATGAGCACCGCCGCGTCGTAGCCGCGCAGCCGGTCGTCCCGGTAGGTCAGGGCCGACTGCCACAGGTGGATGCGCTGCCGCTGGCGCTCCGGCAGCCGGTCCAGCCGCAGCCGCCGGGCGGCCATGGCGAGCGACCGGTCGGCCACGTCGACGCCCACCACCTCGGTGAACCGCCGGTCGGCGACCAGCGCGCCGAGCAGCGCGCCACCACCGCAGCCCAGATCCAGCACCCGGCTCGCGCCGTTGTCGCGTAGCGCGGCGAGCACCGCGTCCCGTCGCCGCACGGCCAGCGAGGCCCGCGGGGTCTCGTCGGGCTGCTCGGCGTCGATGCTGTCGTCGGCGGGCGGCTCGTCNCCGCCCCCCGCCGGTGCGCCAGGTATCGGCGGGTGATCAGGCCCCGCTCCGGGTGGTCGGCGAGCCAGCCGGCGCCGGCCCGCAGCAGCTTGTCCACCTCGTCCGGCGCGACCCAGTAGTGCTTCGCGTCGTCCAGCACCGGCAGCAGCACGTAGAGATGGTTGAGGGCGTCGGCCAGGCGCAGCGTCCCGGTCAGCGTCAGATCGACGTAACGGCTGTCACCCCATTCCGGGTACGCCTCGTCGAGTGGGATCGGGGTGGCCGTCACGCTCCAGCCGAGCGGGGCGAAGACCCGTGCCGCCAGCTCCGCGCCGCCACGGCAGCGCAGCACCGGCACCCGTACGGTCAGCGGGATCGCGGTGGCGGCCAGCTCGGGGCGGTCCCGGGACTCCCCGCGCAGGGCCGAGCGGAACACCTTCGCCAGCGCCGAGGAGAGCAGGCTGGACGCCGCGTACGGGCGGTCGTTGACGTACTGGCCGAGGGTGAAGCCCTCCGGGGCGGACGTCTGCCGGCGGCCCCGGCCGCCACCCAGCTTCAGCGGGTCGACCTCGACCAGCAGCGCCGCCGTGCAGCGCGCCTCGTCCGCCTCGGGGTAGAAGACGTGCGCGGTGCCGGTGGGCAGGTCGAAGCCCTGCACCCGATCCGGATGCTTGACCAGGAGGTGGCCGAGGTCGGTCGCCGGGCGGTGGGTCGTGGTGAGGGTCAGCAGCACAGTTCTCATGCTCCCGTGATCTTGTGGTTCTGTCGTGGGGGTTTCCGGGGCGCGGTGGGGGTTTCTCGGTCGGACCGTGCTGCTTGTGGGGTCTTTTCTTTCGGGGTCTGGATATGGCGGTGCCCCGCCGAGCGGGGGTCGGCGGGGCACCTGTGGGGCTTGGTCAGGCGACGAAGCGGGTCTTGCGGCGGCGGGCCACCACGTAGCCGCCGAAGCCGGCGGCGAGCAGCAGCGCGCCGATGCCGGCGATCAAGCCGGTGGAGGAGCCGGTGATCGGCAGCGTGCCGCCGCCACCCTGGCCACCCTCCTCAGCAGCGATGACTAGCGCGGCGGAGTCATTCTTCGGATTCAGGTCGGCGATCTGCCCCTTGTCGTCGAGGTCGAAGTGACGCAGCTCGACCTTGCCCGCTGCGCCGCCCGCCTCGACGATCTTCAGGCCGAAGGCGAAGACCGCTGAATCACCCGCGTGCAGCATGCCGTACCACTCGCAGGAGTAGATGCGCGCGCCCGGCTCGCCGTACCCTCCGGTCGGCTCCTCGAGCGTGCCCGGCGAGCACCCCTCGGGCGCCTTGACGACCTTCGCGCCGGCCGGCACGGTCACCTGGGCGATGGTGACGATCTCACCCGGCGTCCAGGTGTTGGCCATGGCCGGGCCGTGGTTCACGAAGCCGACCTTGGCGGTGACCGTCCGGCCTGGCGTACCCGGCAGTTCGGCGCCGGTGGCGGCGAGGTCGGCCCGCTGGTTGCCGGTCACGGCGACCTCGACAGACGTGATGTTGTTCGTCGGATCGTTGTCGGTCTGCCGAAGCGACCGGGCCTGCGCGGACGGGGCCGGCACCAGCGTGAGCGCGTCGCCGCTGCCTTGCTGCCAGCCGTCCTGCGGCAGGATCTCCTTGGCGAACTCCTCGAAGTCGGCCCCGGTGAACCAGAAGGCCGAACCGTACTGGCGGCTCGGCGCCCAAGCGTCACCGGCGATCTTCAGGGCCGAGGAGCTGTCGAGCTGGCGGCCTGCGCCCGCCGGGATGTCGTCGTCGAACCGGCACACGGTCAACTGCGAGCCGAAGTCGGTGACGCTGGAGCAGTTGCGGTAGCTCGCTGTCGGCGTCAGCGTCGGCATGCTGGCCAGGAGGAGCACCGTCCCGTGCACGTCCCGGTCGCCGATGTTCGCCACGCCGAGCGGGGTCCGGACCGTGGCACCCGGAGCACCGGAGAGGCGGATCTGCTCTGGAGCCCGAAGGTCCACGCCCTCGCCGATCTCGACGGTCGACCGCGTGCTGACCGCCTTTCCGCCCTTGGCCGCCAGGCTCAGAAGCAGGTCACCCTTGGCGCCCTCCTCGGCCGTGTCCTTCGCCTTGACGGTCAGGTCGAGCACGTAGTCGATGACGTCGGCGCCCTTGAGTTGGCAGGTGAGGACGCCGGCGGTGTCCGTGCACCCGGGAATCCGGTCGGTCAAGGTGATGTCGGCGAAGTCGTCGACCGCACGGTGGTCCACGGTGACGGTGACATCCTTGGGTAGAGCCTCGGCGAAGGCGTAGAGAGTGACCGCCTTGGCCGGACCGCCGGGCGCGACGATCGCGTCGTTGGCGTAGAGCAGCAGGTCGTCCGCGGGCGGCTCGGGGAGTGCGGGCGGCGTACCGAGCGCGGGAGTGGCGGAGGCGGCGACGAACGCGCCTGCGACGCCCAACCCGGCGAACCAACGCCGGGTGGAGTTGCTGAGCATGTGGGGGGTCCTCCCGTGGGGATGATCAGGTGGAGCCCGTGGAGCTTAAAGATTCCTTAAGTCGGCGCGCTGTCCCCGGTGGCGAACGTTGACCGAACGGTTGATCATTATCGCCGCAATGTTCCGGTGGCCCGTACCCGTCTATCGGTCGGGACACCGGGAGGTGCAGTGACGTACGAGGAGTTCGCCGACGCGCGGCTGGGCGCCCTGCTGCGGTACGCGGTCATGCTGACCGGGGACCCGCACCAGGCCCAGGACCTGGTGCAGGAAACCATGGTCCGGGTCCAGCTCAACTGGCGGCGGGTGGCCCGCAGCGACGTGCCGGAGCGGTACGTGCGCCGGATGCTCACCAACCAGTTCGTCGACTGGCGGCGCGGCTCGTGGGCGCGCCGGGTGCTGCTGCGCGGTGACCCGGACGACGCGGTGGCAGAGCCGGCCGACCACGCCCAGTCCGCGGTGGACCGCGACCAGATCTGGTCCTGGCTGGCCCGGCTACCCCGGCGGCAGCGGGCCGCGCTGGTGCTCCGCTACTACGAGGACCTGCCCGACGCGGAGATCGCCGACGTGCTCGGCTGCGCCGTCGGCACCGTCCGGTCCAGCATCTCGCGTGCCCTGGCCACCCTTCGAGCCGAACATGTGGAGGTCTGCTCATGATCGAGGACGAGCTGCGGGCCGCGTTCGCCCGGCACGAGAAGCTGACCCCGCCCACGGGTCCGGTCCGCGCCGCCATCGATCAGTCGGTGACGCGTCGCCGCCGGAGGCGACGTCGGGTACGTCTCGCCGGCACGGCGCTGGCGATGGTCGCCGTCGCACTGGTCGGGTTCACCGTCGTCGCACCCCGCCCACCGGAGCCCGGGCACCTGGCCACCCTGCCGGCACCCGTACCCGGCGGCCCGCTGAACCTGCTGCTGCTTGGCCTGGACCAGGTGGACGCGAGTCGGCGTGCCGACACGATCCTGCTGGTGCACGTCCCGGCCGACCGGGACCGGCTCTACCTCGTCTCCATCCCGCGCGACATGCTGGTGCCCACGCCCGACGGGACGTCCACCGGGAAGCTCAACGCGACCTTCTCCGAGCCCGCCGCGTCGGGGGACCTGGGCGCCGGCTACCGGGCCACCCGTCAGGCGGTCACCCGGCTGACCGGGGTACGGATCGACGCCGGCGCGGTGCTCACGTACGCGGCGACCCGGAAGCTGACCGACGAGGTCGGCGGCGTGCCCCTCTGCCTGCCGGCGCCGGTGCGCTCGGTGCACACCCACCGGCGGTTCCCGGCCGGTTGTCAGCGGCTCGACGGCGCGCAGGCGGTGGATCTGCTCCGGCAGCGTTACGGCCTGCGCGACGCCGTGTTGGACCGGGAGCGCAACGCCACCCGGTACGCGGCCGGGCTGCTCCGTCAGGTGCGGGAGCGGGGGACGCTGACCGATCCGGTGCAACTCAGTCGGTTGATCACCAGCCTCGGTCCGGCCGTCACCGTCGACACCGGGGACACGCCCCTGCCGGCGCTGCTGTCGGTGGTGGCCCGGACCGCCGCCGCCGAGCCGATCGCGCTCGGCCTGCCGGTCCGATACGAGGAGTGGACGGAACGCGGGTTCGAGCCGGACCCGACGCGCGCCCCCGGCTTCCTGGACGCGCTACGCGCCGACCGCCTGGCCGGATGGGTCGCCGCTCATCCTGAAGAGGTCACGCCCATGGGTCAGCGGTAGTCGTCCTCGTCGGCGGTGACCACCCGCGCCTGCTCCATGGCGTCCCAGTCGCCGACCTCCAGGCCCCGGTGGGGCTCGCCGTCGGCGTCGTCGGGCGTGACCGTGGCGGCCTGCTCGACCGCGTCGGCCGGCTCCGCCTCGGGGTCCCGCTCCTCCGGAGCGAGGTGGTCGCTCGGGGTGAAGTCCTCGTCGGGCTGGCCCATCTTCCCTCCCTGATGCCGGTGCGGTCGCTGCCACCACCACCGTACGGGCTGGTCCGGGCCACCGCTGCGCGGCGGGCGGAACGGTGGAGTCGGCGATTGTCCCGCCCCCGGCGCGCGGCCGGTGCCAGGATGAGGGCGTGGGCTTCCTGATCCGACTGGCGATCACCGCGGTCGCGCTGTGGGTCACCACGCTGATCGTGCCCGGGGTGGAGGTGACCGGACGCAACGGCGGCAACACGGTGTTCACCCTGATCGTGGTGGCGCTCGTCTTCGGCGTGGTCAACGCCGTGCTCAAGCCGCTCATCAAGGTGTTCGGCTGCGTGTTCTACCTGCTCACGCTCGGTCTGTTCGCGCTCGTGGTGAACGCCCTGCTGTTCCTGCTGACGGACTGGATCGCCGGTCTGCTGCGCCTGCCGTTCCACGTTCGCGGCTTCTGGGCGGCCTTCTGGGGGGCCATCGTGATGGGGGTGGTGAGCTGGCTGATCAGCGTCGCCGTGCCGGACAGGCTGGAGCGGCGGTGAGCGGGGCCCGGGTCGGTTGCGTCCCGCCGGTGCTCCTACGGGATACTGCCCGCGGTGGACAGCGCGGTCCGGCGTACCCGTGGAAGTCAGCGGCCGGGACGGTCGCCTCCATGGAAGACAGCGGCCTGCACGGCCGAGAGCGGTAAGTAAGGAGCGTTCGACATGCCCATCGCTTCCCCCGAGGCTTACGCGGAGATGCTGGACCGGGCCAAGGCCGGCCGGTACGCGTACCCCGCGATCAACGTGACCTCCTCGCAGACGCTGAACGCGGCGCTCAAGGGCTTCGCCGACGCGGAGAGCGACGGCATCATCCAGGTCTCCACCGGCGGCGCGGAATACCTCTCCGGCCCGTCGATCAAGGACATGGTGACCGGCGCGGCGGCGTTCGCCGCGTACGCGTACGAGGTGGCCAAGAAGTACCCGGTCAACATCGCGCTGCACACCGACCACTGTCCGAAGGACAAGCTGGACAAGTTCGTCCGGCCGCTGATGGCCATCTCGCAGGAGCGGGTCAAGAACGGCCAGGAGCCGCTGTTCCAGTCGCACATGTGGGACGGCTCGGCCGTGCCGGTGGCGGAGAACCTGGAGATCGCGGAGCAGCTCCTCGCCGAGGCCGCCAAGGGCAAGATCGTCCTCGAGATCGAGGTCGGTGTGGTCGGCGGCGAGGAGGACGGCGTTGAGAACGCCATCAACGACAAGCTCTACACCACCGTCGAGGACGGCCTGGCCATGGTCGACGCGCTCGGCCTCGGCGAGAAGGGCCGCTACATGGCGGCGCTGACCTTCGGCAACGTGCACGGCGTCTACAAGCCGGGCAACGTGAAGCTCCGCCCCGAGGTGCTCAAGCAGATCCAGGACGCGGTCGGCGCCAAGTACGGCAAGGAGAAGCCGCTCAGCCTGGTCTTCCACGGCGGCTCCGGCTCGCTGCTGGAGGAGATCCGGGAGGCGCTGGACTACGGCGTGGTGAAGATGAACATCGACACCGACACCCAGTACACGTTCTCCCGCCCGGTCGCGGACCACATGTTCCGCAACTACGACGGCGTGCTGAAGGTCGACGGGGAGGTCGGCAACAAGAAGCTGTACGACCCGCGCGTCTGGGGCAAGGCTGCCGAGGCCGGCATGGCCGCCCGCGTGGTGGAGGCCTGCGAGCACCTGCGCTCCACCGGCACCACCATGAAGTGACACCCCGGATGTAAGGAAGGGCCCCTTCTTAACGCTCGGCGTTAAAAAGGGGCCCTTCCTCTACCGGAGGCGTTAAAAGGGGGCCCTTCCTTTCACTGCACCAGCAGGTGGACGGCCTCGCGCGCGTCGTCGGTCAGGTGGATCGTGTGGGACAGGTCGCCGAACGGGGAGGCGGCGAACAACGGCCGCAGCAGTGACTCCACCGGCAGTTCGGCGGTCCAGAACGCGCGGTCGAGGAAGACGTACGCACCGCTCGCCCCGTCGGTGCCGTAGAACGTCTTGGTGGCCGCCTGGAACACCTCCTGCACGGTGCCGGCCCGGCCGGGCGCGAACACGATCCCGCCCCGGGCCAGCCGCAGGATCGTGTCCTCCCGGATGGCGTTGGAGAAGTACTTCGCGATCCGGCCGGCGAACAGGTTCGCCGGTTCGTGGCCGTACAGCCAGGTGGGGATCGCGAGCCCGCCGGACCGGGCCCACTCGGTGCCGGCCGCCGCCGGCCGGGGCGAGGGCAGCGCCGGGCCGTCCGCGTACCGCCTGCGCACCGCCAGCGCCGCCGCCGTGTACCGGTCGTGGTCGGTGAAGTCCGGCGCGGCGGCCAGCAGGTCGATCGCGGCGGACAACTCCTCGGCCGGCCAGGCCGCGAGGAACGCGCCCAGGTTCGCCGCCTCCATCACGCCCGGACCGCCGCCGGTCACCACCAGCCGGTCGGCCCGCGCCAGCTCCCAGCCCAGCACCGCCGCCATCCGGTACGCGGCGCTGCCGCGCGGCACCGCGTGCCCGCCCATCACGCCCACCACGGACTGCGGCCCGTGCACGGCCAGCCAGGCCCGGGTGGCGTCGGCCAGCGCGTTGTCCACGCCGTGGTCGTGCAGCCGCTGACCGAGCGCCTCGCGTACGTCCGGCAGCGCGCCGCCGTGCGCCCGGAAGTGCGCGTACACCCGGGTGTCGTACATCTCGGCGAAGCCGCCCTCGGTGAAGCCGGCGGCGAGGTCGTCGGCGGTGTAGAGGTGGGACGGCTGGGTGGGGTAGGGCAGCCCGGAGAACGGCGGGACGACGTTCGCGCCCCGGCGGACCAGGTCCGCGCCCACCTCGCGGTCGGTGAATCGGCAGCCCACGAAGAGGG
>NZ_NAPR01000004.1:445398-464909 GCF_002140155.1 Micromonospora sp. NBS 11-29 | reverse complement strand
CC
The DNA here is from genome assembly GCF_002140155.1 of Micromonospora sp. NBS 11-29. Classification (GTDB taxonomy): domain Bacteria; phylum Actinomycetota; class Actinomycetes; order Mycobacteriales; family Micromonosporaceae; genus Micromonospora. The sequence goes on along the minus strand of NZ_NAPR01000004.1, from coordinate 464,907 downwards.
CTGCACGGTCAGGCCGGCGAGGGTCCCCTCGGCGATCCGCCGGTCGAACTCGACCCGGGTCTGGACTTCGTTGAGGTGGGGGGCGTGCGGCTCGATGACGTCCGCGGGTGGTGGGGTCGGCACCAGCTCATCCTGCCCCCGCCCGGCAACGTCGCAAACCCGGGCGTACGGGCAGGAGCCCGGCGGGCACGGCCACCGGGCTCCTGCGTAACCGGTTCCTGGGGAGGCTCCGGACCTGTAGTTGTAGTGCAGGAACGATCGCGGCGGCATGGGCCGCCGGTACGTCTGGTCGCGCCGCAGGCGTGACGAAACCCTCAGCCGTTCAGCCGACCGGCTGGCCGGACCCCCTCGCGCGCCCCAGGGCGAAGCGGGTTGAATGGGGCGATGCAGAACCTGTTGCCTGAGCCACCGGCCACCCTGCTCCCCGCCTCCGAGGAGGCCGACGCCGCGCTCGCCGCAGCGCTGGAGCAGGGCACCGACGAGGCGTACGCCGAGGTCGCGGCCCGCTTCCCGACCTACAGCGCCGGCTGGGCGGCGCTGGCCGGCCGCGCGCTCGCCGCGGGCCAGGTCGTCCCGGCGTACGCGTACGCCCGCACCGGCTACCACCGTGGCCTGGACCAGTTGCGCCGCAGCGGCTGGAAGGGCCACGGCCCGGTGCCCTGGTCGCACGCGCCCAACCAGGGCTTCCTGCGCTGCCTCTACGTGCTGTCCCGGGCCGCCGGGGAGATCGGCGAGGCGGACGAGGCGGCCCGCTGCGCCCAGTTCCTCCGCGACTGCGACCCGGCCGCCGGGGACGCGCTCGCCAGCGACTGACCGACCCCGCTGCGACGGCCGGCCCCTCGGCGGGGTCGGCCGTCGCGCCCGTCCTACAGCCCTTCCGCCACCGACGCGGCGATCTTCAGCCAGGCGTCCCGGGTGGCGGCGGAGAGCTGCCCGTACCGCAGCGGCTCGCCGGTGTCGATGAGCCGCTCGTACGGCGCCAGCAGCACCGACCGGGTGCGGGCGGCGAAGTGGGCCTGGATGGTCGGCAGGTCGATCTCCTTGCGGGACGGCGGCATCGAGACCACCGTGACCGCCTGCCGGACCAGCCGCTGCCGGCCGCTCTGTTCCAGATGGTCGAGCATCCGGGCGGCGGTCTCGGCGGAGTCGTTCCGCGCCGACATGGTCACCACGAGCTGGTCGGTGGCGTCCATCGCGGCCTGCCAGTTCTGCGCCCGGACGTTGTTGCCGGTGTCCACGAAGATCAGCTTGTAGAAGCGGCTCACCACCTCGCGGATCTCGGCGAACGCGGCGGCGGTCAGCATCTCGCCGCCGGTCGCCGACTCGTCCGAGGCGAGTACGTCGAACATGCCCTCGCCCTGCGAACGGACGTACTGCGACAGGTCGCCGACCCGGCCGTGCGGACCCTGGAACTGGGCCAGGTCACGCAGCATGTCGCGCACCGTGCGGGCGTGGAAGTCCTGCTGCGCCCGCATCCCGAGGGTGCCCTGCGTCTCGTTGTTGTCCCAAGCCAGCACGTACCCGCCGCGCTTCTGACCGAACGTCATGGCGAGCAGCAGGATGGCCACCGTCTTGCCGGCGCCGCCCTTGGGGTTGACCACCGTCACCTGGCGCAGTCCGCCGAAGTTGCGACGGACCATCTCGATGTCGCGCTTCATCTCCTGCTCGTGCCGGCCGGGCGCGAGCCGGACCAGGCCGATCCGGTTGACCACCGCGCGGACCCCCATGGTGGCCACCGGGTCGGCCGGCCGGACCTGACGGCGCCGGGTGAATTCCTCGGCGGTCGGCGGGGTCGCCTGCGGCGGTGCCCAGCCCAGCTCCGGGTACACGCCGGGGGGCAGGGCGAGCGGCACCGGTGGACCCGACGGTGGCCCGTCGGCGGGGTGCGACGCCCCGGTCTGCGGTGGCGCGGTCTGCGGTGTGCCCGCCTGTGGCGGTGTTGCGGTCTGCGGCGGCCATCCCGGCGGGTACCAGCCCGGATGGCCGGGCTGCGGTGGGTAGGCGGATGGCGGATACGCGGGCGGCGGGTAGGCCGCGCCGTCGCCGTACGACGGTTGCGGCAGCGGCACGTCCGGAGCCGGCGGGTACGGCCCGAGCCGGGTCGGGGTCTCCGCCGAGGGCGCGCTCGACCGGCCGACCTCCACCGGCGCGCTGCTCGCCGGCGCCCCGGCACTGACCGCCGGTGCGGGTGCCTCGGGCGTGGTGCGCTGCGGCGGCTGGGCCCACGGCGACTCCGCCCGCCCGCTGGCCGGGGCGTCACCGCCGGCGCGGCCCGCGCGAACCACGGCCGGGCCGGTGCCCGCCGCAGTGGCCGGGCGGTGCGTGACCGCTGTCGGTTCGGGGCCGGCCGCGCTGGCCGGGCTGCGTGTGACCGCTGCCGGGCCGGGGCTGGCCGGGCTGCGCGTGACCGCTGCCGGTTCGGGGCCGGCCGCGCTGGCCGGGCTGCGTGTGGCCGCTGCCGGGACGCCGGGGGGAGCGGCCGCGTCCGCCGGGCCGCCGGCCGCCCAGCGAGGTGCGGGCACCGGCCCGGGTGCCCCGGGGGGCGTCGGGACGTGGGTTACGGGCGCGGCGGGGGCGGGTGCCACCGGCGGCGGGCCGGGGGCCGGCTGGGTGGCGGCCGCCCACGGCGCGGCGGTGATCACGCCGTCGGTCTCCTCCGGCGGCCAGAGCGGCTCGACGTCCCGCTCCGGCACCTGCGGTCGGCCCGGTACGTGGGCCCGGTCGTCGTTCTCGTGCACCACGGTCCCTCCCCATTCTTCCCGCCGAGGATAGGCGGTCCGGCCGGCCGGGCGACCCGGTCGAGGGATCGATCGAGGTCAGCCCGTCCAGACCGCCCACGCGCCCGGCTCGGTCCACCAGGACCGCTTCCGGCTCAACTCGCCCTCGACACCGTCGTCGAGGTAGGGCACCTTCCCGTCACGGGGCACGACCGCCACCGCCCGGCCCCGGGCCCGACGCACCTCGAGCCGGACCCTCTTCCGGCCCAACGCGGATCGGGCCACCACGGGCACGGCCACACCGACCACCACCCGCCCGTCGGTCGGGTCCGGGTCGGACAGGAGAGCCACCTCGCCGAGGCGCGCGTACCCGCCGGCGTTGCCGATCGCGCAGGCCGTGATCGGCTCGGTACCGTCGCTCAGCACAGTGCCGTCGACCTCGACGCGGGCCCGCCAGGCCAGCGGGCGACCGGTCGCGTCGTCGGCCGCGCCGAGCAGCGCGCCGTCCAGCGTCACCGAGCCGCCGTCGTTGCGCAGCAGGTCCAGGCGTCGGGCCGTACCGCCGAGCACCGCCGCGGCCACGGCCGCCGGGTCCCGGGGCAGCCCGAGCTGCGCGGCCAGGTCCCGCGCCGCCCCGGCCCGGGCCGGGTCCAACGGGAGTACGCCCACCGGCGGCAGGTCGGGCAGCGTCCGGTTCTCCGCCAGGTCAGCCGGACGGCGGCTGGGCGGCGGAGCGTACCGGCGGACCAGCCGGCGCAGCACGGCGCGTAACTGACCGTCACTGGCCGTGGCGACGACCAGCCGGGTCTTGCCGTCCGGGTCGGGCCAGGTGAGGCCGTCGGCGCGGGGCGGGCCGTCGAGGCCGGCCAGCACCTCGTCGATCTCCGCGTCCGACCGGGCGGTCACGGTGGTCACCCGCGCGCCCCGGGCGGTGAGCGCGTCCGCACAGGCCAGCACCGGTACGCGTGGCGTCTCGCAGCGTTCCTCGGGCCCCTCGCCGGTCGCCTCGGACGCGCCACCGCAGCAGGCTCCGCCACTGCCGCAGCCCCCACCGGGAGCGTCCCGCTCCGAGCCGAGGGTGAGCAGCACCACGTCGTACACGAAGGAGCCTCCTGCTTCTCGGCGAACCCGTGCTGGTCCTGCCGTCACTACTTGTTAGCCTGACACCCCGGGCTCGCCGACCGGTCGCCACCTGGCACCCGAGCCTTCTGGAGGCGGAGAAGATGCCAGCGATCGTGCTCCTCGGTGCCCAGTGGGGCGACGAGGGCAAGGGCAAGGTTACCGACCTGCTGGGTGAGCGGGTCGACTACGTCGTGCGCTACTCCGGCGGCAACAACGCCGGCCACACGGTGATCACCCCGGACGGCCAGAAGTACGCGCTGCACCTGATGCCGTCGGGCGCGCTCTCGCCGAACGCGATGATCGTCATCGGCAACGGGGTGGTGGTCGACCCGAAGGTGCTGCTCCAGGAGATCGACGGCCTCGCCGAGCGGGGCGTGGACGTCTCCCGGCTGCGCATCTCCGGCGACGCGCACCTGATCATGCCGCACCACCGGGCACTCGACCGGGTGGTCGAGCGCTACCTGGGCAGCTCCCGCATCGGCACCACCGGCCGGGGCATCGGCCCGGCGTACGGCGACAAGGTCGCCCGGATGGGCATCCGGCTTCAGGACCTGCTCGACCCGGGCATCCTGCGCAAGAAGCTGGAGCTGGCGCTCCGGGAGAAGAACCAGACGCTGTTCAAGGTCTACAACCGCAAGGCGATCGACGTCGAGGAGACCGTCGAGGAATACCTGCGGTACGCCGAGCGGCTGCGCCCGTACATCGCCGAGACCCGGGTGATGCTCTGGGACGCGCTGGACCGCGGCGAGACGGTGCTGCTGGAGGGCGCCCAGGCCACCATGCTCGACATGGACCACGGCACCTACCCGTTCGTCACCTCGTCGAACCCGACGGCGGGCGGGGCGTGCGTGGGCGCGGGCATCCCGCCGACCGCCATCACCAAGGTGATCGCGGTGAGCAAGGCGTACACGACGCGGGTGGGTTCCGGCCCGTTCCCCACCGAGCTGTTCGACGACAACGGCCAGCACCTGCGCAAGGTCGGCCACGAGTACGGCACGACCACCGGCCGGGAGCGACGTTGCGGCTGGTTCGACGCGGTCGTGGCCCGCTACGCGTGTCGCCTGAACGGCGTCACCGACCTGGTGGTGACGAAGCTGGACGTGCTCACCGGCCTGCCGAAGGTGCCGATCTGCGTCGGCTACGAGATCAACGGCGAGCGCTTCGACGACATGCCGATGACGCAGACCGACTTCCACCACGCCACGCCGATCTACGAAGAGCTGGACGGCTGGTGGGAGGACATCACCAAGGCCAGGACCGAGGACCAGCTCCCCGAGAACGCGAGACGCTACATCGCGAGGATCGAGGAACTGACCGGCACCCGCGTGAGCGTCGTCGGAGTAGGCCCAGGCCGAGAGGAAAACGNCCCCCTCCCCCCTCCCCTCCCTCCCACCCACCCCACCGCGGCGGTGATCAAGGAGTTTGTGTCAGGATCCGACGCTGGGCCGGACGTGAACTCCTTGATCAACAAGGTGAGGTGGGCACCCTCGGGGAAGGGTTGTCCACAGAGTTGTCCACAGGGGTTTCCGGGGGGTCGCCAGCCGCGCGAGTGTGCGTGGGTGGGCGATCTCGACGAACTGAGGCGGTTGGCCGTCCGGCAGGGTGGTTTCGTGGGCGCGGCGCAGGCCTTGCGCCTGGGCTTCAGCCGGGACCAGATCCGGCACCTGGTCCGCACTGGCCGGTGGAGGCGGGTCTCGCGGGGTAGCTATCTGCCGTTCCCCGAGCCGCCCGCAGCGGCGCTACGACGAGTCCGCATCCGTGCCGCGGTCGCGGGTCTGGGGCCGGGGGCGGTCGCCGTGCTGACCACTGCCGCCGAACTGCACGGGATCGGCGGTCTCCAGCCGACGGAAACGATCCACGTCTCCGTGCCGCCTGATCGCCCGCACATGCAGCGTCGAGCCGAGTCGGGGTTGGCGCTGCACCAGCTGACGCTGAACGCGGCGGAGATCGACCGGGTTGACGGTGTGTCGACCACGACTCCCGTGCGCACCGTGGCCGATCTCGTCCTACGCGTGGCTCGCTATCCGGCCGTGTGCGTTCTCGACTCCGCTCTCAACCGAGGGCTCCTGACCGAGGCCGACATTCCGTTGGTGCTTGCGGGCGTCGCGGGTCGCCGCGGAGCCGTCGACGCGCGCGGGTTCGTAGCCGAGGCGGACGGTCGGGCCCAGTCGCCTTTGGAGACGCGTGTCCGGCTCCGGTGCGTCGACGGTGGGGTGCCGCCGGACGTCCTGCAACTGCATGTCCGGGATGAGGACGGCTACCTGCTTGGCATCGGTGACATCGCCTGGCGCCACGCGCGCCTGATCGCGGAGGCGGACGGTCGGGCTCCGCATCTGGCCCCGGGAGCGGTCTATGCCGACCGATTCCGGCAGAACCGCCTGATCAACGCCGGCTGGCGCATCCTCCGCTTCACCTGGTCCGACACCCTCCGCCCCGACTACATCCCGCAGACGGTCCGCGAGGCCCTGCGGCGCACCCGTTGATCAAGGAATTGGCGTCGGCGGGCCGCATTTCTGAGACGCGAACTCCTTGATCAACGGGGTGGGGGGTGGGGGTCAGTAGGATGCGGGGTCGTGCGGGTACTTCTTGTGGGTGGTGGGGGGCGGGAGCACGCCCTCGCGCTCGGGTTGCGGCGGGATCCCTCGGTCGAGGTGGTGGTGGCGGCTCCGGGGAATCCGGGGATCGCCGAGATTGCCTCGCTGCGCGAGGTTGACCCGACCGATTCGGCGGCGGTGGCGGCGCTCGCCGTCGAAGTGGCAGCGGACCTGGTGGTCATCGGGCCGGAGGCGCCGCTGGTGGCGGGCGTCGCCGACGCGGTACGCGCCAAGGGCATCGCGGTGTTCGGCCCGAGTGCCGAGGCGGCCCGGTTGGAGGGGTCGAAGACGTTCGCGAAGGACGTGATGACCGCCGCCGGGGTGCCGACCGCGCGTGCGTACACCTGCACCGACGCGGCGGGTGTGGCGCGGGCGCTGGACGAGTTCGGCGCGCCCTTCGTGGTGAAGGACGACGGGCTCGCCGCCGGCAAGGGCGTGGTGGTGACCGACGACCGGGCGGTCGCGCAGCGGCACGCCGCGGAGTGCGGTCGGGTGGTGATCGAGGAATACCTCAGCGGGCCGGAGGTCTCGCTCTTCGTGGTCACCGACGGCGAGGCGGCCCTGCCGCTGCTGCCCGCGCAGGATTTCAAGCGCGTCGGTGACGGCGACACCGGGCCGAACACCGGCGGCATGGGCGCGTACGCGCCGCTGCCCTGGGCCCCGCCCGGTCTGGTCGACGACGTGATGCGCGACGTGGTGCACCCGACGCTGGCCGAGATGCGCCGCCGGGGCGCCCCGTTCGCCGGGCTGCTCTATGTCGGCCTGGCGATGACCCCCGCCGGCCCGCGTGTGATCGAGTTCAACGCGCGCTTCGGCGACCCGGAGACCCAGGTCGTGCTGGCGCTGCTGGAGACGCCGCTGGGCGGGCTGCTGCACGCCGCCGCGACCGGCACGCTGGGCGCGCANTACCCGGCGGGTCCGCGTACCGGTGATGTGATCACCGGCGCGGACCGCGCCGGGATCATCCACGCCGGCACCCGCCGGGACGCCGACGGCACGTTGCGCTCCGCGGGCGGCCGGGTCCTCTGCGGTACGGCCACCGGCCCGGACCTGGCCGCCGCGCGCGACGCCGCCTACCGACTGGTACGCGGCGTCGAGTTGGCCGGCGCCCACCACCGCACCGACATCGCGGCGGCGGCGGTGGACGGCCGGATCACGATCCCGGGCTGACCGGGGGCGCGGGCGGCAGCATGCCGATCGCCGCGCCGATCACCGCCTGGGCGGTCGCGCCCAACTCCTCGCCCTTGGCGTCCGTGGCGGTGATCGAGTACCCGACCCGGAACCGGCCGTCCCGGGTGGCGGCGACGCCGGCGAGGTAGCCGAACCGGCTGCCGGTCTTGATCCACAGCGTCTGGCCGCCGACCGTCAGGGCCTTCAGCCCCGCGCCGTACTCGCCGGTGCTGCCGTCGGCGAACACCGGCCGGGTGAACATCTCGGTCAGCCACGGCTCCGGCACCACCTGCCCGGCGAACAGCGCGGTCATGAACGTGTCCAGGTCGGACAGGCTGGAGATCAGGTTGCCGGAGGCCGGGGTGAAGGTCTGGCTCCAGACCGTCGCGTCCACCAGTTCGGTCCGGCCGTCCCGGACGACCGCCTGGTACCCGTGGGCGTGCGGCCCCCGGATGCGCGGGTCGTCGCCGGGGGCGTACGTGTCCCGCAGGCCGAGCGGCCGGGCGATGCGTCGCCGCACCTCGTCGGCGTACGAGTGGCCGGTGACCTTCTCGATCAGCATGCCGGCCACGATGTAGCCCATGTTGGTGTAGTGCTGCCGCGTGCCGGGGTCGAACTCGCGCCCGTTGCGCAGGCCGAGGCGGACGATCTGCTCCGGCGTCCACCGGTCGTAGCGGTGGGCGAGCTGCCACTCGATCCCGTCCGGCATGGTCGGGCTGGGGATGCCGTGGGTGTGGTTCAGCAGTTGCCGGACGGTCACCGGCGGGTAGTCGGCGGGCAGCAGGCCGGGCAGGTACCGCTGCACCGTGCCGTCGAGGTCGAGCCGCCCCTCGGCGGCCAGTTGGAGCGTCACCGCCGCGGTGAACACCTTGGTGACGCTGCCGACGCGGAACCGGGCGTGCGGCGGCACCGGGGCGGAGCCGCGCAGGTCGCGTACCCCGCTGGTGCCGGTCCAGCAGCCGGCCGGGGTGGTGATCCGGACCTGGGCGCTGGTCGCGTCGCCGGTCGGCAGCCCGGCGATTGCCTGCCGCAGCGGAGTCGGGTCGAGGGTGCCGGCGGCGCAGCCCGTTCGGTGGGGACCGTCGGGCGACGCGGCGAGGGCCGTACCCGGGACGGCGGTGGCGAGCAGACCGGCGGCCAGCGCGGCGGCGGCCGTGCGGCGGGCCGTATCCATGATCTTCATGTCGTCGATCCTGTCGCCGCCGGACCGCCCGGACATCCGGGACGATCCCGCACCGCACCCGCGATCGGTCCTGGGGGGAAAACCCGCGCACCGACCCGTAGGGTCCCGCCTAGCGCTCCCGGGCGACCATCCGGTCGAGCACGTTGGCGGTGGCCCGCTCGATCCGCGGATCGCGGTGCCCGCGCCGGTCCAGCGCCATGGTCCAGCCGAGCGTCCCGGTGGCGAAGACGACCGCGCCGCGCGGCGTCTCGTAGACGTGGCTGCTCTGGATCCGCCGCCCGCCCTGCTGCGCCGGGTACGGCGACGCGCTGAGCACGGTCTCGCCGGGCTGGGCGGGACGGGCCGCGCCCGCGTTCAGCCCGTCCGCCTCACCGACCACCACGCCGGGGATGCGGTCGCCGTCGGCCACCCCGGTGCCGGCCCACACCCAGTGGTCGGCCGAGCGCACCACGAGCGGCTGCGGGGTCAGCACGATGCCGTTGTACTGCACCCCGAGCAGCGCCTGCTCCGGCCGGTCGAGGTTGCGCCAGGTCACGGTGGGGCCGGCGGCGTCCTCGCCGGCGTCGGGTGGGGTCTTGACGCACTCGACCATCCGCTCCGGGCGGCCGTCCGCGCCGGCCCGGACGCGTACGTGCCAGTAGACGCTGTTGGCGCCGAGGAAGGCGAGGCTGGTGCCGCCGGCCAGCCCGTCCTCCGCGGCCCGGCGCATCTCGGCCGACCAGTACTCGTCGTGCCCGCAGAACACCAGCCCCCGGTGCCGGGCCGGGTCGAGCCGCCCGGAGTGCAGGTCGAAGCTGGTCGCGTAGCTGACGTCGTAGCGGTTGCGCTCCAACCACCGGATCGCGTCCTGGTCGCGGTCGATGTGGATGGGCAGGCCCGCGCCCGCGTACGGGCGGTCGGAGGAGACCGCGCGGGCGCGCAGCTCGGGATCGCGTCGCCCGTTCGGGCGGTAGCCGTGGTAGAGGCTGCGGCCGGTCCGCCGGTCCCGGGGCCACTGGTTGTAGGCCTGCCAGGTGGTCACCGGCAGCACCACGCAGAGCGCGGCGGCCCGCCGGTCGTCGCGTACCACGAACGGCGTGCACGCCCGCCAGCCGGCGGCCGAGGTGAAGACCGCCTGGTAGAGGCCGGAGACCCAGCCCTCGGGAATCCGCAGCCGCCAGGAGCGCGGCCACCGGCAGTCGAGCGCGCCGGTGGCCGGGTCGGCGGGCGGCACCGGCTGCGGCACGCCTGCCAGTTCGGCGCTGGTCAGCAGCGTGCGGGCGCCGGCGCCGGCATACCAGCCGAGGCGGTGCACGGAGACCCGGAACGGGCCGGCCGGGTCGACCGCGACGTGGAAGTCGATCACCTCGCCGGGGGCGACGCTGGTGGTCGAGGCGTACCCCTGGATCTGGCGTCGCCGGTCGTCGGCGGCCCGGCCGCCGCCCGCCGGCCACCAGGGCTGGCCCGCCGCGCGGTTCTCCACCTCGACGGGCGGGAGCTGCCGCCGGACCGGCGGGGCCTCGCGGTGTTCGCCGTGCACCGGCTCGATGGGGCCGAGCGCGGAGGCGGACGCGCCGCCGAGAAGGAGGCCGAGCGCGGTACGCCGGCGGAGTCGGACCATGGTGTTTCATCCCCGTTCACCCACAGAAACGGGGCAAAGCTACCACCGTCGTCCGTCCTGTGTGGTCAGCCGATCAGCCGAAGTAACGGCGCAGTTCCCGACCGAGCACCTTGCCGGTGGCGTTGCGGGGCAGGTACTTGACGAAGATCACGTCCCGGGGCACCGAGAAGCGGGCCAGATAGCGCCGGACGTACTCGCGGACCGCGTCCGGGTCGAGCGTCTCGCCGGGACGCAGCGCCAGGAACGCGGCCAGCCGCTGGCCGTACTCCGGATCGGGTACGCCGATCACGGCCACCTCGCGGACCTGCGGCAACCGGGCGATCAGGTCCTCCACCTCGGAGGGGAAGACGTTCTCCCCACCCGAGACGATCATGTCGTCGGCCCGGCCGTCGACGAAGAGCAGGCCGTCGGCGTCGAGCCGACCGAGGTCACCGGTGTCCAACAGGCCGTCGCGGCTCTCCCGGCCGGCACCCGAGGTGTAGCCCTCGAACAGCATCTCGTTGCCCACGAAGATCCGCCCGACGCGGCCGTCGCGGACCGGCTGCCCCGCCTCGTCCACGATCTCCAGCCGGGTGCCGTGCGGGGGCCGGCCGGCCGTGGTGGGCGCGGCGCGCAGCTCGGCCGGACCGGCGATGGACGCCCAGGAGACCTCCGTCGAGCCGTACAGGTTGTAGACCACGTCGCCGTAGCGGTCCATGAACGCCGTCGCCAGGTTGCCGGGCAGGGCCGAGCCGCTGACCGCGACCACCTTGAGCGGCGGCCGGGGCTGCGGCGGCGCGACCTCCATCAGCCGTTGCAGCATCACCGGTACGGCGAAGAGCGCGTCGCAGGGCTGCCCGGCCAGCGCGGTCAGAGTGGCGGCCGGATCGAAGCGGCGGTGCAGCACGACGGTGGCGCGCAGCGCGAACGAGACCTGGAGGGCGGCGTACCCCCAGGTGTGGAAGAGTGGCGCGGCGATCATCACGACGTCCCGCGCGTGCAGCGGGATCCGGTCGATGATGGACACCAGCGGGCCGAAGCCGTGCGGGGTGGGCCGGCGGGCGCCCTTGGGCGTGCCGGTGGTGCCGGAGGTCAGCACGATGGTGCGGCCGTCGCGCTCCGGCGGCTGGAGCTTGTCGCCCGGCACCGCGCCGGCGATCAGCTCCTCCTGCCGCGCCTCGTCCACCCGGTGCAGCTCGGCGGGCAGGCCGAGGACGCGGTCGGCGAACTCGGCGTCGTGCACCAGCACGGACAGGCCCTGCTCCTCGGCGACGGTGACCAGCTGCGCCGCGGAAAGGCCGGTGTTGACCAGGACGGCGTCCGCGCCGAGCAGCATCGACGCGACGATGGCCTCGATCAGCCCGTGGTGGTTGCGGCAGAGCAGGCCCACCCGGTCGCCGGCCCGCACGCCGAGACCGGCCCGCAGCGAACGGGCCAGCCGCTCCGAGCGGTCCAGCAGTTCCCGGTACGTCAGCGCGGCGCCGTGCTCGTCCACCACGGCGACCCGCCCGGGGTCACGGGCGGCGGCCTGGCGCAACTCCCCGGCGAGGCTCCAGCCCCACCGGCGCAGCGCGTTGAGTTGCGAGGCCACCCGGATCGGGCGGCCCGGGGTGAGCAGTCCGCGTCGGGTCAGCGTGGTGACGATGAACGGCAGGTCCACGGCGCAAACCTCCTTCGCGTACGTGGTCTCCGCGCCGACCCGGCCCGCGACGGTGCCCGGCACGGCGTGCCGTCGCGGGCCGGGATCCGGCGGCGATCAGCGGATCTGCATCCCGGAGATGGCCCGGGAGATGACCAGCCGCTGGATCTCGGAGGTGCCCTCGAAGATGGTGTAGATCTTGGCGTCCCGGTACCACCGCTCGACCGGGTGGTCGCGCAGGAAACCCGCGCCGCCGAGGAGCTGGACCGCCCGGTCGGTCACCGAGACGGCCACCTCGCCGGCCTTCAGCTTGGACATCGAGCCCTCACCGGCGGTGAACGGCCGGTTGTTGCGGCCCATCCAGGAGGCCCGCCAGACCAGCAGCCGGGCGGCGTCGATCTCCATCTTCATGTCGGCGAGCGCGAACGCGACCGCCTGGTTCTCGATGATGGGTCGGCCGAACTGGACCCGTTCCTTGGCGTAGTCCAGGGCGTACTCGTACGCGGCGCGGGCCACGCCGAGCGCCTGCGCGCCGACGGTCGGGCGGGACAGCTCGAACGTGCGCATCGCCGCCTGGCCGGAGGCACGCTGACCGGACCGGGCGCGGGCCAGCCGCTCGTCGAGCGCGTCCCGGCCGCCGAGCAGGCAGCGGCCCGGCACCCGGACGTCGTCGAGGAAGACGTCGGCGGTGTGCGAGGCGCGCAGGCCGAGCTTGCGCAGCTTGCGGGTGGCGGTGAGGCCGGGCGTGCCCGGCGGTACGACGAACGCGGCCTGCCCGCGCGAGCCCAGCTCGGGGGCGATCGAGGCGGTGACCACGTGCACCCCGGCGATGCCGCCGTTGGTGGCGTACGCCTTCTGGCCGTTGAGCACCCACTCGTCGGTGGCCTCGTGGTAGACCGCGCGGGTCCGCATCGACCCGACGTCGGAGCCGGCCTCCGGCTCGGTGGTGCAGAACGCGGCGACGGNGTGCCCGCGCCGTAGATGCCGGCGACCGCGAGGGCGGTGCCGAAGATGCTCAGGCCGATGCCCGCGTCGCCCCAGAAGAGTTCCTCGCTGGCGATCGGGAGGGAGAGGCCGGTGGGATCGGCCCAGCAGGTGGCGAGGAACTCGAACCCGTACAGGCCGACCTTCGCCGCCTCCTGGATGACCGGCCAGGGAGTCTCCTCCCGGGCGTCCCACTCGGCCGCGGCCGGGCGCACGACCTCGGCGGCGAAGCCGTGCACCCAGTCGCGGAGGTCCCGCTGTTCCTCGTTCAGGTCAAGCGAGAACTCGGCCATGGTCAGCCCTTGGGGATGTCGAACAGGTTGGCGATGTTGGCGGCCAGGCCCAGGTCACCCTTGGCCTTCAGCTTGCCGGTCATGAACATCATCACCGGGTTGGCCCCGCCGGAGACGATCTTGAGAAACTCGACCGGACCCATGGTGAGGGCGAGCTTCGGGTCCCGGGTCGGGGTCTCCGAGACGGTGCAGGTGCCGTTCTCGATGACGATCTCGTAGGTGTCGGTGCCGCCGTCCGGGCGACCGGTGATGTTCCAGTGGATGACCGCGTTGGTCGAGCCGGCGCGGTCGGCGCGGAACAGCGTGGGCATCCGGTTGAAGACCTCGCTGAGGACCTTGCCGCGCAGCTCGCCGGACATGATCTCGGCGATCTTGTCGTCCGGCGTGGACTTGACCAGCTGCGCGAACTCCTTCGGGCCGACGTTCGCGAAGTTGGCCGGGTCGAAGTCAGTCATGGGGGGACGCACCTCTCGTTGGTTACTCTGGCGTAACCTTACGCACGAGTAGGTATGCTCGCAAGGGTGTCCAGCACACCGACCTTCAAGCGCCTGCCCCGGGCCGTACGCGAACAGCAGATGCTCGACGCGGCGGTCAAGGTCTTCTCCCGCCGGGGCTTCCACGCCGCCAGCATGGACGAGATCGCCGACGACGCCGGCATCTCCAAGCCGATGGTCTACGCCTACCTCGGCACCAAGGAGGAACTCTTCGTCGCCTGCCTGCACCGCGAGGGCACCCGGATGATGGAGGCCATCGCCGGAGCCGCCGCCCCCGACCTGCCCGCCGACGAGCGGCTCTGGCGCGGGCTGCGCGCGTTCTTCGGCTTCGTCGGCGCGCACCGGGACGGCTGGGCGGTGCTCTACCGACAGGCCCGCGGCTCCCAGCCGTTCGCCGCCGAACTCGCCACCATGCGCGGCCGGGTGGTCGAGGTGGTCGCCGGCATGCTCGACCACGCGTTGCGCGCCTCCGGCCGCGAGGTCGGCGCCACCGACCTGGAGGTGGTCGCGTACGCGCTGGTCGGCGCGTCCGAGTCGCTCGCCGACTGGCTGGCCGATCACCCGGAGGCCGACGCCGAGAAGACCGCCACCCGGATGATGAACGTCGCCTGGCTGGGCGCCGATCAACTCCTACGCGGCGTCACCTGGCCCCCGCTGGCTGAGTAAGGAAGGGGACCTTGTTAACGCATTCGGTAGAGGAGGGGCCCCTTCTTAACCGCCGCGGCGGGTCGCGGCGCGGGTACGGGACCGCTGCCGGGCCCACCGGGCGGCCTCGACCAGGCCGGTGACCGCCACCGAGATGCCGACGCCGGCGAGCAGGCCGGTGACCGGGTTGTGCTCGAACGCCAGGCCGCCGAAGTAGCCGAGCAACCCGCAGTAGATCCCCCAGGTGCCGCAGGCCAGCGCGTCGTAGAGCAGGAACGACCGCGCGGGGTAGCGGACCGCGCCCATGGTGAGCGTGACCGCGGTGCGGCCCCCGGGGACGTACCGGGCGGTGGTGAGGANGGCGGGCCCACTCGGAACTCGCCCGCCGTCGGCTGTCGGCGGGCAGCCGGGCCAACCGGTGCGCGCCGCCGCCGCGCCCGATGGCGTACGAGACGTGGTCGCCGACCAGCGCGCCGAACGCGGCGGTCACGATCACCGCCACCAGATTCGGCTCGCCGCCGGCCGCGAAGACGCCGGCCGTGATCACCACGGTCTCGCCCGGCACTGCCGGGAAGAACGCGTCGACCGCGGTGACCGCGACGATCACCAGGTACACCCACGGCGAGGTCACCGTCTGGTGCAGCAGGCCGAGCACGTCCCCCATGCCCCAATGCTCGGCGGTGCGGTGTTAAGCGGGGCCCCTTCCTAGACAAAATGCGTTAACAAGGGGCCCCTCCTTCTCCTCGGCGCGAGGGCCGTGCGAGGTGAGCACCACGGGTACGCCGAGCGCCTCCTCGACCGTCGTCGCCCAGTCGCTCGGCACCTCGTCGAGCACCGGCCGCGCCCGCATCAGCCGGTCGGTGAGCGCGGCCTGCCGCTCCAGATCCCCGGCCGGCCCGGGGACGAGCCGGTCGAGGCCATCCGCGTAGCGGCGGCAGATCCGCAGCTCCGGGCCGGCCAGGTCGAGGTGGGTCAGCGCCAACCCGTCCACGCCGCCGGCCACCTCCAGGGCGTACCGGTGGGCGACGGCGTCGAAGTGCCCGAACCGGAACCGGCCCTGCCAGGCGTTGGTGGGATTGCGCGGGTCGGTGAACGGCAGCGTGGGATCCTCGGTGACCAGCGGCCCGGGGCCGTGCCGGGTGGTGGTCACCCGCAGCACCCCGAGCCGCTGGGCGGCACCGGCCATCCCCGCCTCGGCGAGCAGCGTCTCCGCGTTGGCGAACGTCGTGGTGCTCCAGGTGGTGTACGGGTGGAAGCCGTGCCACTCGTCCAGCAGCACCCCCTGCGCCCCCTCGAAGACGCAGGTCCCGGCGCGCAGCGCCCCGGCCAGCCAGCTCCGGTCGACGATCGCCACCCGGTCGGCGAACGCCGCGTACGCCGGCAGGCAGTCGTCGACCGGCGGCGCGTCCAGCGGCCCGAGTTCCGCNGGGTGGGCGAGGCCGTACGCGACCGCCTCGCCCACCCCCAGCCCGCAGGTGCCGTGCCGGTCGGCGCCCCGGGCGATCTCCCGGGCCCGGTTGGCGGCCCGGTGGTACGGGGTGGCCAGCAGCGCCTCCCCGTCCACGGTCAACCGCTCGAACGCGTCGGGCACCCCGACCGACGCGAGGTGGTCGGCCTCGGCGGCCAACGCCAGCGGGTCCACCACCACCTGCCGCGCCAGGTGCGTGCGTACGCCGGGGCGGAACGTCCCGGCCCCGAACTGGGCGAACGTGTGCGCCCGCCCGTCGCGCAGCACCACGTTGTGCGCCGCCTGCGCGCCCCCGTTGAACCGCACCACGGTGTGCACCGGCCGGGCCGCGCAGAGCGCGTCGACGACGGTGCCCTTGCCGGCGTCGCCGTAGCCGAGGTCGACCACCATCACATGGTTCACAGCCGGGTGATCCCGCTGTCGCCGTCGGTCGGGGTGAACGGCAGCGCCGCCACCGCGCGTCGGCCGCCGCCGAGTGCGGCGAGCGCCCGGGAGACGGTACGGGTGGCGGTCGAGCCGGCCCGGTTGAGGTCGTCGAGGCCGGCGTCCAGGTCGATGGCCTGCTCGCCGAGGCCGACGGTGAGCGCGATCGTCTCGCAGACCGCGTCCAGGTCGTCCAGCTCGACCGCGTTCTGCCCGAGCAGTCCGCGCCAGAAGTCGAGCACCTTGCGGTTGCCGGCGTAGTGGCTGCCGGCG
Source organism: Micromonospora sp. NBS 11-29 (assembly GCF_002140155.1). Classification (GTDB taxonomy): domain Bacteria; phylum Actinomycetota; class Actinomycetes; order Mycobacteriales; family Micromonosporaceae; genus Micromonospora. Next base: position 448,323 of record NZ_NAPR01000004.1, on the reverse strand, counting down.
GGGAGCAGGTAGTAGGTGTCCCAGCGCTCGGTCACCTCGTCCACGACCTGNCCTTCACCCGGGGGTACGCCAGTTCGTCGCCGATGACGAACAGGTAGCCGCGTCGGCCGCGCTTCTCCCAACTGTCGGTGACCGTGTGTCGGGCCATGAAGTGCAGCGCCAGCTCGTACGACTCGGTCATCTGGCCGCCTCCGCCGCCTTCGAGCACGATCCGGCCGAGGTCGTCGTCCATCCGGTTGTCGGACTCGAACTGCCCGATCTGGAGCGGCACCCGGTCGCAGGTGGCGTCGCCGATCGCGCCGAACATGACCTGCGGGTCGCGGGCGTACCCCTGGCGTTGCAGCAGGCCGAGCAGTTGCGGCAGCTTGCTCTGGAGCACCCGGGGGACGTGCCCCATCGAGCCGGTCACGTCGAACAGGACCGCGATCGGCGTCGATTGCGGGTGTTCGGCGGAGTCGCGGCTCTCCCGCGTCGCGTCGCGCGGGTCGAGCGCCGGGTGCACGGTGCGGGCCCCGCTGTCGCTGTAGGAGAACGCGCTCCGGCCGGTCTTGCGCCGGTAGCGGTCGGCGGCGTCGTACACGTCGGTGGACCAGATTCCGCTGCCCATGACAGCCTCCCTAGGGGTTGAGGGTGAAGGGTCGGAAGGTGCGCGGCCCGTAGAGCCGGTCGAGCACCTCGTCGAGTTCGCGTAGCAGCCGCCACGCGTCGTCCGGTCGGGCGGACAGCGCCGGCTGCCGGCAGCCGTCCGCGAAGGCGCGCAGCTCGCGCGGCGCGCGGTCGGCCATCAGCCAGGTCATGCAGCGGGCCGCCAGCGCGATGTCGGTGCCCGGGCCGCAGGGCCGCTTCCCGGTGACCTCCGGCGGGTACCAGTCGGCCAGCTCGGTCACCAGCGCCGGCACCAGCCCGCCGGGTTCGGCCGAGAAGCACCAGTCGACGAGCACCAGGCCGTGCGCGTCCGGCTCGATCAGCACGTTGCGGGGCAGGACCGCGCCGTGCACCACGCCGGCGCGGTGGGCCAGGCCGAGCGCGACCAGCAGCCGCCGCCACATCCAGGCCGCGTCGCGCGGGTCAACCCCATCCGGGTACGCGCGGCGTACGTCGTCGAGGCTGTGCAGCCCCGGTACGGCCTCCAGCACGTTGACCAGCAGCTCGGCTCCGGTCGACGGGTCCCGCACCGGGTAGGAGTCGACCAGCCGGGGCACGTACGCCAGGTGGCGCGCGTCCCCCCGCTCAGCGATCCGCCGCAGCGCACGCGCCTCCCGGCGCATCAGATCGTTGTCGCTCGGGTGCCGTGGTGCCTTGAGCTGCCGGTGATAAGCGGGGCCCCCGCCTATACCGGAGGCGTTAAGCGGGGGCCCCTCCTTGCGCTTCATCGGAGGAGGGCGGGGTGGAGGAGGCGGGCGGAGCCGGCGCGGTAGAGCTTGGCGCGGGGCCCGCCGCGTGCGCCGCCGCGCTCGGTGCTGGCGCCGGTGCTCTCCACGAAGCCCGGCACGGAGAGCACCTTGCGGTGGAAGTTGCCGGCGTGCAGCGGGTGACCCCAGACCGTCTCGTAGACCGCCCGCAGCTCGGTGATCGTGAACTCGGGCGCGAGGAAGCGGGTGGCCAGCGGCGTGTACTCCAGTTTGGAGCGGGCCCGCTCCAACCCGTCGGCGATGATCGCGCCGTGGTCGAAGGCGAGTTGCCGGCTGGTCAGCGCCGTGACTGGTAACCAGGCCGCCTCGTCGGCGTCGGTGTCGGCGACCGGGTCGGGCAGGTCGGGCGCGAACGCCAGGTGGGCGACCGACACGACGCGCATCCGCGGGTCCCGGTCGGGGGCGCCGTAGCTGCCGAGCTGTTCCAGGTGCACCCGGCGCAGTCGTTCGCCGCCGAGGCCGGTCTCCTCGGCCAGCTCGCGCCGGGCGCCGGCGCCGAGGTCCTCGCCCGGCTGGACGAAGCCGCCGGGCAACGCCCACTGCCCCGCGTACGGCGGTGCGCCCCGGCGGATCAGCAGCAGGTGGAGTGCGCCCTCGCGGATGGTCAACGCGACCACGTCGACGGTGACCGCGACCGCGGGATAGTCCCGGGGGTCGTAGCCGGCGAGGAAGTCCTGCTCGTTCACGGCGCTCACTCTCTCAAGTTGAGAACAACTCAATCTGAGAACAACTTAGCGCACGAAAGAGGGGGCCGACAAGCCCCCTCTTTCCTCAGCGGACGGTGCCGACCAGGTGCGGTCGCCCGTCCCGCGCGCCGTGCAGTCCGAAGTCCCAACCCTCGCCGGTGGCGCCGGCGCTGAACGCCACCGTGGACGGCAGCGGCACCGGCAGCTTGAACGCCACGTCCACGGTGTACGCCTCGGGCAGCCGGGACTCCAGCGCGGCCAGGCAACGGGCCTTGCTCCACATGCCGTGCGCGATCGGACGCGGGAAACCGAGCAGCCGCGCGCCCAGCTTCGAGGTGTGGATCGGGTTGCGGTCGCCGGAGACGCGTGCGTAGTCCGTACCCACCCGCGGCGTCACCCGCCACCGCGCCGAAGCGGCCGGCGGTGCGGGCCGGTCACCCCGCCGCGGGCCGCCGCCGGACGCGCGCTCCTTCCCGAGGTACGTCGACACGCCGCGCCAGACCTCCTCGCCGCCGACGGAGGCGACCAGCACCACGTCGAGCTGCCGGCCCCGCTCGTGCGGGCGCAGGTTCTCCGCGTACGTGCGAAAGTCGACGCTCTCGCCGACCCGGACCGGCCGACGGACGGTGATCCGGTTGGCCACATGTACCAAGCCGATGAGCGGGATCGGAAAGCCGGCGAACGTCATCAGCCGCAGCGACAGCGGAAACCCGAGCACATGCAGGTACGTCCCCGGCACCCGGTCGGCCAGCCGGAACCCGCACACCCGGTCGTACCCCGCCAGGTGCCCCGACTCGACCATGACCCCGGCAACCCCCAGCTCCACG
>NZ_NAPR01000004.1:378155-445386 GCF_002140155.1 Micromonospora sp. NBS 11-29 | reverse complement strand
CCCGCCCCGTACCAAGCACCCCTCCCACCAGCGCCCGCCGGTACAGCCCCCCCACCCCCGGCACCCGCCCCAGCTCGACACGCCGCCGCCCACCCGACCCCCCACTGCGTTGACCATGGAGTTGGCCGCCTTGTGGATCTCCGAAAGTGCCGTCAACTTCATGATCAACGGGGTGGGGCGGGGGGTCGGGGAGGGTGCGGTCGTCTTGGGGCTCGTTGTGGGGTTTCATTTAGGCTCCCAGAAGGCTCTGGCCGCAGACGCGGACGACGTTGCCGGTGACCGCGCCGGTCGCCGGCCAGGAGAGCCAGCCGATCGTCTCGGCCACGTCGACCGGCAGGCCGCCCTGCGACATGCTGTTCATCCGCCGACCCGCCTCCCGGATGGTCAACGGGATGCGCGCGGTCAGCCGGGTCTCGATGAACCCGGGCGCGACCGCGTTCAGGCTGATGCCGCGCTCGCGCAGCACCGGCGAGAGCGAGTCGACCAGGCCGATCACGCCGGCCTTGCTGGTCGCGTAGTTGGTCTGCCCCCGGTTGCCGGCGATGCCGGCGATCGAGGAGACCGAGACGATCCGCCCGCCGACCGGGATCAGGTCGCGTTCCAGCAGCACGTCGTTGATCCGTTCCTGGCTGGACAGGTTGACGTCGATCACCGAGTCCCACCGGTCGGCGTCCATCCGGCCGAGCGTCTTGTCCCGGGTGATGCCGGCGTTGTGCACCACCACGTCGACCCGGCCATGCCGGGACGCCAGATGCTCGGCCAGCCGGGTCGGCGCGTCCGGCGCGGTCAGGTCGAGCTGCACCGCGCTGCCGCCGATGTCGTTGGCTACCGTGGCCAGCTCGTCCCCGGCCGCCGGGACGTCCAACGCCACCACCCGGGCGCCGTCGCGGGCCAGCACCGTCGCCAGCGCCGCGCCGATGCCCCGGGCCGCGCCGGTGACCAGCACCACCTGCCCGTCCAGCGGCCGATCCCAGTCGGCCGGCGCGACGGCCGTGCCGGCACCGATCCGCACGACCTGACCCGAGACGTACGCGGAGCGGCCGGAGAGCAGGAAACGCAGGGTGGACTCCAGACTCACCGGGGTGCCGGCGTCACCGTCGCGGGTGACGTACACCAGTTGGGCGGTGACCCCCCGGCCGAACTCCTTGCCGATGCTGCGGGTCAGCCCCTCCAACGCGCGCTGGGCGGTCGCCTCCCGGGGCGAGCCGCACTCGGCCGGCGGGGTGCCGAGCACGATCACCCGACCGCTGGGCAGCAGCGACCGGGCCTGCGGGTGGAAGAAGTCGTAGAGCTGGCGCAGCCCGGTGGAGTCGGTGACGCCGCTGGCGTCGTACACCAGGGCGGCGAAGCGGCCGTCGGCGGTGGCCGGGTCGACCAGCTCGACCCCGGCGGCGGTCAGGATCGACCCGGCTGGCTCGGCGAGCCGGCCGCCGGTCGCGGAGCCGAGCAGGACCGGCCCGGGAACGAGCGGGTCACCCGGCGTGTGTCGGCGCAGTCGGGGCGGGTCGGGCAGGCCGAGGCGCTTGACCAGCGCGCGACCGGCCCCCGTCTGGACGAAGCTCGCGTACCTGTCGCTCATGGGCGTAGCCTACTGGCGAGTAGGGTTGGGGCAACAGCTTCGAGGAGGCCGATCGTGCAGAGTGTCCGGCGGGTCGCGGTGATCGGCGGCAACCGCATCCCCTTCGCCCGGTCCAACTCGCGCTACGCGCACGCGTCGAACGCGGACATGCTGGGCGCGGCGCTCGACGGGCTGGTCGCCCGGTTCGGGCTGGCCGGCGAGCGGCTCGGCGAAGTCGTGGCCGGCGCGGTGCTGAAGCACTCCCGGGACTTCAACCTCACCCGCGAGGTGGTGCTCGGCTCCCGCCTCGACCCGCACACCCCGGCGTACGACGTCCAGCAGGCCTGCGGCACCGGGCTGGAGGCCGCCATCCTGGTCGCCAACAAGATCGCCCTCGGGCAGATCGAGGTCGGCGTGGCCGGTGGCGTGGACACCACCTCGGACGCGCCGCTGGCCGTCAACGAGGACCTGCGCCGCACCCTGATCCAGCTCAACTCCGCCCGGACCCTCGGCGAGCGGCTCAAGCTGGCGGCGAAGCTGCGCCCGCTCCAGCCGTTCAAGCCGGAGATCCCGCGCAACGCCGAGCCGCGAACCGGGCTGTCGATGGGCGAGCACGCCGCGGTGACGGCGCTGCGCTGGAACGTCGACCGGGCCGCCCAGGACGAACTGGCGCTCCGGTCGCACCAGCGGCTCGCCGCCGCGTACGAGAAGGGGTTCTTCGACGACCTGATGACCCCCTACCTGGGGCTGACCCGCGACCAGAACCTGCGGCCGGACACCACGCTGGAGAAGCTCGGCTCGCTCAAGCCGGTCTTCGGCGCCAAGGGGCCGGACGCCGAACGGGCCACCATGACCGCCGGCAACTCCTCGCCGCTGACCGACGGCGCGTCGACCGTGCTGCTCGCCTCCGAGGAGTGGGCGCGGGCGCACAACCTGCCGGTGCTGGCCTGGTTCTCCTGGTCCGAGACCGCCGCCGTCGACTTCGTGCACGGTGACGAGGGGCTGCTGATGGCCCCCGCGTACGCGGTGCCCCGGATGCTGGCCCGGGCCGGGCTGAGCCTCCAGGACTTCGACTTCTACGAGATCCACGAGGCGTTCGCCTCGCAGGTGCTGGCCACGCTCGCGGCCTGGGAGTCGCCGGAGTTCTGCAAGGAGCGGCTGGGCCTGGACGCGCCACTCGGGTCGATCGACCGCGACCGGCTCAACGTGAACGGCTCGTCGCTGGCCGCCGGGCACCCGTTCGCCGCCACCGGCGGCCGCATCGTCGCCACCCTCGCCAAGCTGCTCGACGCGAAGGGCGGCGGACGCGGCCTGATCTCCATCTGCGCGGCCGGCGGGCAGGGTGTGACCGCGATCCTGGAGCGCTGACCGACGGCGACGCCCGCCCGGGATCTCGTTCCGGGCGGGCGTCGTGCGTTTCGCCAGGGGTCAGCCGCCGAGGGTGAACTTCTCCCAGGCGCCGATGGTGGTGCGGTTGGCGATCAGCGGGTTCGCGCCGCCGTTGTCGGCGCTGACGTAGCGACTGTTGACGGTCGCCCGGAGGCTGACCGTGCCGTCGGCGTTGCGGATCAGGACGAACGCCTCCCAGGCGCCGGCGCTGGCGCGGTTGGCGATCAGCGGTTTGAGGCCGCCGTTGTCCGCGCTGACGACCTGGCGGTTGGCCCGGGCGAGGAGCGCCACCTTTCCGCCGCCGAGGTCGAGCAGGTCGAACCGCTGCGCGACGCCCACGCTGGTGCTGCCGGCGATCAACGGCTTGACGCCGGCGGTGACGAAGCGGCCGTTTGCGCCGGCCTTCAGCGTCCGGCCCACATTGGCCACGTCGACCTGGTAGAACTTCTGGTCCGCGCCGACGGAATTGCCGTTGGCGATCAACGGCGTGGTCGCGTTCGCGGTCGCGGTCACGTACCTGCCGCCGGCCACCGACCTCAGGCTGATGCTGCCGTCCGCGTTGCGGACCAGCGTGAACCGTTCGTTGTCGCCGACCACCACGGTCTGGTACGTCAGGGACGCGACGCCGGCGGTGTCGGCCGTGACGTACCGCCCGGCGGAGCGCAGGAACAGGGCGACCCTTCCGTTCCCGGCGTCGACCAGGTCGAACCGACCGGTCGGGCCGAGATCCAGTTGATCGGCGCCCAGCGCGGGCCACGGCACGTTGGCCATCGGAGCGACGTACCGGAGCGCGGAGAATGTGAGGAGACCCACGGTGCCGGTGCGGGGCAGCACGCTCACCTGCTGGGTGGTGTCGTCCTTCCGGCCGTCGGTGCCGGTGGCCCGGACGGTGACGCCATACGTGTCGCGGACGGCGTACCGGTGCGTGACCACCGGCGTCTCCTGGGTGACGATGGTGCCGTCGCCAAAGTCGAACCGGTAGGTGGCGATGGGCGCCACCCCCGCCACGGTGGCCGAGGCGTCGACGGTTACCGAGCCCGCGTCCAGATCCGGCGTGAGGGAGAAGCGGGTGTCCGGCCCGCGAACGGTCTCGACCGCACCCCGGTCGGCATAGGGCACCGGGCCGGCACCGGTGTTCGGCACCGCCGGGTCGTCCACCCGGGCGATACCGTTCCGGTCGGTGGCCGGGAAGCCCGGCGCGGCCGAGTTGGCCGAGTCGTACCCACCCGTGGGGCCGGGCGTGTCCAGGTCGTGCGCGGCCTGACCGGAGGCGGTCCGGAACGCCGCCAGGCCCATCCGGGTGCCGTTCCAGTCGTAGATCCCCGAGGAGCCGGCGGTGTAGAGGTCGACGAGGTTGTAGTCGACCACCGTGTCGGCGGCGGCGTTGCCCGCCACGGCGATCTGCGGGCCGTGACCGACCGGGGCCGGGCAGCTGTGGTTGACACTCTTGGCGAGCCGGTTGTTCTGCACCGATACGCCGGTGGAGCCGCCGTCGACGCGGATGCCGCTGAGGCAGCGGTCCTGGAGGGTGTTGTTCGTGATCGCCGTGCCGGTGGCGCCGGCGTTGTGGACGCCGTGACCGATGCCCTGGCCGATGTCGTTGTTCGCCACCGTCGTCCCGCGCGCGCTGGCGGCGACGCTGATGGCGGCACCGGTGAAACGCGTGACGTCGTTGCCGACGATCATGTTGTCCGGGCCCTCGACCCGGATCCCGAGGCTGTCCGCGACCAGGTCGTTCGGGTTACCGAGCACACTCAGCGACGACAGGCGTACGCCCGAGGTGGCACCGTTCAGCAGCACCGCCGTGGTCAGCGAAGAGCCGGAGACGGAGGAGTCGGTCATCACCGAGTCGGTGACCCCGGAGAAGCGCACCGCCGTTCCGGTCACGCCGTCGGTCAGGCTGAAGCCGCTGTTCCTGATCGTGATTCGGCTGGCGTCGCGGATGTCGACCGCCGGGCTCTGGGCCGCGCCGGGGACCTGGATCCGTTCGATGCTGACGTCGTGCTGGCCGTCGATGGTGATGCCGGCCGTCGGGCCGGACAACTGTGCGGTGGAGGAGGCCCGGAAGACGATGGGGGCGTCGGGCGTGCCGGACCGGGTGACGGTGAGGTGCTCCCGGTAGACGCCGCCGCTGATCTCGACGGCCTGGCCCGGGGAGACGACCGACGCGGCGGCGTTGATCGAACAGAACGGCTGGTCGAACGTGCCCGGACCGGCGTCTGAGCAGCTCGTGGCCNCTGCGGCGAGCCCGGCGAGAAGGGTTTTGCGCATGCGGATCCTCGGTCGAGGAGGGAAGGCCCGGAGTGGACCGAGAAGATCATCCCTGGTGGCCCCGGTTGCCACCGACCTGGCGCGCATATCGGGCGTCGAGCGGCAGGGCGTGTGTTTTCGGCGGGGACAGTGTCGCAAAGGCTGGCGGTAGTTCGATCAGGTGCAAGTCAGACAAAGCTTCATATTTATAGCGAAAACCTCTCAGGATGGCAGCTACTGCTACATCCCATCTCAGGAGGTTTCCGGTGAAAACACGCCGATGGTTGCTCGCGCTCGTCTCGGGGGCGGCCCTCGTCCTCGTACCCGGTGCGGTGCCACCCGCAGGTGCGGCCGCCGCCACGACCCTCGCCGCCCGGGTCGCCGCCCTTCCCTCGGACCAGGGTGCCGACGCGTCCGACCCGCAGCGTGGGCGTGACCCGCAACGGCCGCCCACCCAGAGCCTGTGCCGGCCGGGCACCCCGCCCACCGCGCCGCCGACCACGCAGTTCTACGACGGCAACCCGTTGCTCGGTCCGGCCGAGTTGCCCACCGCCGNCCCGCCGGCCAGCGGGTTCGTCATCGCGCCGGACGGCCGCCCGCTCAAGCAGGCGCAGACCCTGCTGGCCGGCTACCGGCTGGACCGCTTCGGCTTCTCCGGCGGTGCCTTCCTCTCCCCGCTCGGCACCCCGTTCAGCTCCCGCGCGCTCACCCCGCAGAGCCTGAACACACCGGCGAACGCGCCGCTGGCCAACTACCACGTCTACTGCGTGGTCAAGCCGTTCACCGTCGACTCCGGCCCGATCGCGTCCTGGTTCGCCCAGCCGGGCATGGGTACGCAGTTCCAGCTCAACCCGGCGTACCTGCCGCAGGCCGGGGCCATGCTGACCGTGCAGTGGCTGCTCGACAACGGGTACCTCGTCGAAGAGGATCTGACCGCCGGGGCGTGCGTACGGACCGCGTCCCTGGCCGCCTGCTGAGGAACGGGAGGTCGGGCGTGGACCGGCATCAGGTACGCGCGGCGCTGCTGGCGGCCGGGCTGTCCCCGGACGCCTTCGCGCTGGAGGGCGTGCACGAGCAGGTGCCGGTCCCGCCCGACTTCTGGTTTCTCCGCCGCGCGCCCGGAGGCGGCTGGGAGATCGGCCTCTACGAGCGCGGGGGGTACGACGTCCGACAGCGCTTCGGGACCGAGGAGGAGGCGTGCGCCGGGCTCTGGCAGGCGCTCACCGGCCGTCCGGCTCCGCCGTGACCGGCGGCGGGACGAGCTGCACCGTGGCTCCCTCGGGCAGGCCGACCGAGGGTCCGACGTGCCACTCGTCGAAGCCCTGGAAGCCGAGTTCCCGGAGCCGTTGCGACACCCGCGCCGGGCTGAGCCCGGTGATCGCGGCGGCGATCACGAGCCGGCCGAGGGAGAGCGCCTCGGCCGGTTCGATCCAGGGGCGCTCGCCGTCCAGCGACTGGCTGACAAGCACCGTGTCCTCCGTCGAGAGGTAGTCGGGCAGGGAGTGCTCGGGCGTCGTGTGGCCCAGTTCCCGGAGGCGTTGCGCCACCTGGTCCGGGGTGCGGCCGGTGCGTTGGGCCGCGGCGACGAGGTGACCGACCGGCGCGGGCCGCTCCAGGTCGAGCCAGGGTGGCTCGCCGCTCAGCCGGACGCTGAGCATGATCAGATCCGCCGAGTTGGTGTCGTCCGGCGGCAGTTCGGACCGGGTGGTGAGGCCGAAGCGCCGCAGTCGCTCGTGCACCTGGGCGTAGGTGAGCCCGGTTCGTCGCGCGCCGAGCAGGACGTGTCCCGGCGGCACGGTCCTGGCCGGGTCGAGCCAGGGGTTGTCCCCGTCCAGGTCCTGACTGAGCAGACCGAGATCGGTGAACGTGACGGTGTCCGGCAGGGAGACCTCGGGGGTCCGGAAGCCGTACTCCTCGAGCCGCGACGCCACCTCGGCGGGCGACTGTTCCAGTGCGCTCGCGGCGGCGACCAGGTGGGAGGGCGGGACGGGGGTGCCGGGATGCAACCACGGCTGCCGCTTGTCCAGGTCCCGGCTGAGGAGTACGAGGTCGTTCTCGGTCACGGTCTCCGGGAATTTCTGTTCGGCGATCCGGTAACCGAGCTGTCGTAGCCGTTCGGCGGCCCGGCTCGGGGTCAGCCCGCTGCGGAGGGCCGCCGTGACGAGCATGTGCGGTTGCAGGGGACCGGAGACGTCCATGGGACCCCCACCGCTGGGCCGGCGGTCGGGCGGTGCCGTACCGCGCACCGCCACCCGCAGTTCGGCTTCGTGCAGGCGTTGCGGCTGGTCGTCGGAGTCCCACAGCAGCTTGACCTCCACCTCGGGAGGCAGGTCGCCGGGGGGCGGGACCGACGCGTCGTAACCGAGCCGGCGTAGTCGTTCGACGACCTCCTCGGCCGGGAGGCCGACCACGAATGCGGCGACGACGACATGTCCACCGGAGACCGTCTCGCCGAGCCGCAACCACGGGCGCACGCCGTCGAACTGCGTGCTCGCCACGACGAGGTCGAGGCGGTCCAGACCGCCCGGCGGGACGTCGCGGACGGTGAAGCCGAGCCGGCGGAGGCGCTCCGCGGCGAGGTCGGTGGCGATGCCGGCGGTGGCTGCGGCCGCCACGAGGTGGGGCACCACCACCTCGTCGGCCTGGTCCAACCACGGCGCGCTCCCGTCGATGTCCCGACTCAGCAGCAGCCGATCGGTCGGGGTCGTCAGGTCGGGCAACTCGTGCCGAGGAGCCGAGTAGCCGAGCTCGACGAGTCGCTCGACGACCGCGGGTAGGGCCGGGCCGCGGTTGTTGGCCGTCGCGATGAGGTGACCGATGGATATCGGCCGGGCCGGATCGAGCCAGCCCCGACCGGTGCCGTCGACCTGGGTGAGCAACCCGTCGCTGGGCCGGGCCCGGATGACGCGCCCGTGGGACACCCTCAACTCGGTGCCGTAGAGGCCGGCGGCGATCCAGGCGACCAGGCGCCAGGTCCCCACCGGATGGGTCAGATCCGAGAGTTCTCCGCCTTTCGGGGGATCCGACGGGGGGCGCTCCGGATCGGGCTCCACAAGTGGGAAGATCGTCAGTACCGCGTCCGGTGGGTAACAACCGACGGTGCGGAGTTCGTCCGCCAGGGTGCTTCCCGGCCAGGACGTCCGGCCCGCATCGAGCGCCAGCTCGAAGACCGCATCCCCCACCACCGGTAGGCGTCTCGTGAGTTCCGAGATCCACTCGTGGTGGAACAGTGGGCTGTCGGCGGCACCCGCCGCCGCGGCGGCCTCCCAGAGGAGACCGGCCACGGTCTCCGACTCGTCGTCGAGCATCTGGGTCCGGTTCACCGAGAGCCGAGGGGCCCGGGTGCCGTACAGGTTGACCACGGCGGTGCACGGCGCCTCCTGTATCCAGATGCCGTCCACCAGCACGGCACCGGGCCGGTCGCACCACCACACCGGATGGGGATCCGAGCCGACCACGATCGGACCCGGGAGCAACGACCGGCCGGACCGCTCGCCCGGCTGGAAGGGGTCGCCGGCACCCAGCGGGGCGATCCGCGACAGGCGCCGGGGCTCCCACACCGCCAACTCCTCGCCGTGGGTCACGGTGGTCCGGAACTCGGCGACCCAGAGGAGCTTACGGAGGAAGTCCAGGCAGGAGTGCTGCTCGGTGTCCTTGCGGAGGTAGAGCCGGACCCGCGTGCCGGCGTCCTGCCCCGGCCCGAGTTCCCGGATCCGGAAGAGGTTGCCCGGCCCGGCGATGGAGACCCAGAGGCGGCTGCCGGGCCGTCCCTCCTGACCGAACCGGCACGTCTCCACGGTGATCTCGTCGGCGAGCATGAAGTAGCTCAGCACACCGACGCCGAAGCGGCTGTTGGGGAAGAAGTCGATCGGCGGCTTCAGCCGGGCCCAACGGGACTGCTCCTCCACGAACTCGGACGTCTCGACGAAGCGCGTGCCGGCCTGGGAGAAGACGTCGGTCAACTCGCGGACGCCCATGCCCACGCCGTTGTCCACGCACTCCAGGTAGGGGCGTCCCTGCTCGTCCCGGCCCTGGACGAACTCGATCCGGCCCGCCCACGCGGGTACGGGCCGGCCGATCCGGCTCAGGTACTCGTTGCGGGCGGAGCGGTAGCGGCACGCGTCGAGCGCGTTCTGGTACAGCTCGCGGATGGCCAGGAGCGGATCGCCGTAGAGCTGCTCACCCATGAGCAGTTCCTGGATCCGGTCCTCGGCGAGGTGGAACCGCACCCCGGCGGACTGGTAGGCCCGCCCGTCCGGCCCCTCGCTCGGGCGGACCTGCTCCGCCGAGGCGTGTGCCGGCAGGGCCGAGAGCGGCTTCAAATGGGCGTCTTCGGCCGCGCCGTCCTGGATCTCGACCAGCAGCGTGTCGAAGAACTCGACGTGCGCCCGCAACGCGATCTCGATGGCCGGGTGTGCGCAGGTGGTCCGCAGCACCCGGACCGGCCCACGGGACTCCCATTCGGCCGACTCGATGGAGGCGTGCAGTTCCTCCGGCGACACCGGGTCGCTGATCCCCATGTGCTCGACGACCACCTCCGGCAGGGCGGCGGCCTCGATCGCCATGGCCCGTCCCGCGGCCAGGAGGTAGGCGACCAGACGCTCGCGTACCGGTTGTTCCTCGGCCGTGCCCGCGCCGACCGTGCAGCGGCTCTGCAACCGCCCGGGGCGGTCGGCCCGGGTGAGGAAGCCGGGGCCACCGCGCAGGCTCCGGATCAGTTCGATCACCCGGGGCTGCTCGAAGACCCGGGTGGACAGGTGCAGTGACGCGACCCCGAGCGGGATCAACTCCGCGACGTCGCCGTCGGACCGGGCCAGGGACCGTCGCGCGATCCACCGGTGGAGCAGCCACCACCCGATCTGACCGGCGACGTCGGAGTGCTGTGCCTGACCGTTGAGCCGGCGCCACAGCCGCGGATAGCTTTGCGCGAAGCGCCGGTAGGAGTCGCTCTCCGGGTCCGACGGCTGCTCCTGTGCGTCCCAGTTGGTCGGATCGACGCGCACGGCGCGGGCGGCGCGCAACGCCCAGAACGTGTCGTACAGGTAGGGGCCGGCCACCAGCAACGCGGCCTCGGCGGAGGACAGGTGCAACTCGCCGGACGAGGTCGCGGCGGGAAACGCGAGCAGGTTCGTCAGGAATTCCACCCGGCGGCTGATCCGGGTGGCGAGATCCGGCTCGTGCCACGGATCGCGACCCAACTCCCGCGCGGCGTCCCGGCGCAGTCGTACGACGTGTTCGACGAGGCTGATGGTGGAGGTGCGGAGTTCTTCGTTGACGAGCGGCGGCGCGACCAGGTCCCAGGCCCGGTGCGACTGCGCCTGGGCGACCCAGTCGAACGAGCGTTGTCCCGACCGGCGGGAGGAGAGCGGCAGCGGCGTTATCCGCACGCCACCGGAATGGACGTGCGCGGTCTGGACCCGCCGATCGTGCGCCGCCGCCAACTCCGCCATCTGCTCGTTGACCGCGGCGACGAGTTCGTCCAGGGTGCGGCCGGCCTCACCACCGGTCAGGATCTGCTGCAACGCCCGGGAGAACACGCTGAACGAATCGCTGCCCGGAACGAACTGCGCCTTCTCCCCGGGCCCGCAGGCGAACAGGAATGCGATGCGCTGCTGCGTCACATGGCTGATCCGACCGGTGCTCCACCGCCTCAGGTCGAGGGCCATGGACTCCTGGTCGAATCCCTCACGGCAGGCGTCCACGACGACGATGACCTGCCCGGCCCGGCTCCGTTCGATCGCGCCGGCCCAGTAGTTGAGTGGCACCATCGATTCGGTGAGCGGAATCCGCAGATCGGCCTCGGACGGCACCAGATAGTCGACGCCGCCCGTGTGGGCGCCGTGCCCGCTCAGATAGACGAGAAGGTTGTCGTTGAGCTGGGCGCTCTCCAGGAACTGGGTGACCTCGGCGCAGATCTTGGGCCGGCTGAGCCGGCCGCCCTCCAGGGTCCGGACCCGGTATCCGTTCTCCTCCAGGGCCACGCTCAGGGCACCGATGTCGTTCGTGACGAAGGGAAGCGGCAGGATCTGCGGGTCGTCGTACTCCGCGACACCGAGCAGGAGAGCGCGGAAGGTCGCCACGACGGCTACTCCCGGAACGTCAGCGTGACCGTGCCCTTGGACCCGACCTCGGTGGTACCGACCAGGTTGAGCCCGCCCTTGGCCGACACCTCGAAGCTGAACTGCGCCTCGGCGAGCCGGAGCCGACCGGTCTCCTCGGTCACCTCGTCGAAGACGGTGCGCAGCGCGGCCACGGTGTGCCGGACGCTCGCCCGGAGCGCGGCGACCGGGATGTGCCGGACGGCCACCTCCCGCTCGCCCTTGCGGAACAGGCCCATGGTGTCCGGGTCGTCCGACACCTCCACGGAAACCAGGAAGGGCAGGGTGTCGACATCGGTTACGGGTTCGGACATCGCCGGACGCCTCCCGGATCCATGATTGTTGACGGAGGGCGGAAAGCATATCCATGGAATTCACGCCCTACGGCGACTGTCGCAACGCCGACATGCCGTCCGACCGACCGCCGGGACCGGCCTGATGTTCGGCGGTGCGAGGCGTACGAAAGAATGAGGTACGTGACGACGATCCCGAACGTGCTCGCCAACCGGTACGCCTCACCCGAGCTGGTGGCCCTCTGGTCGCCGGAGGAGAAGGTCCGGATGGAGCGCCGGCTCTGGCTGGCCGTGCTCCGGGCCCAGCAGGACCTCGGCGTGCCGGTGCCGGACGGGGTGGTCGAGGCGTACGAGCGGGTGGTCGACGACGTCGACCTGGCCTCGATCGCGGCGCGTGAGCGGGTCACCCGCCACGACGTGAAGGCCCGGATCGAGGAGTTCAGCGCGCTCGCCGGGCACGAGCACGTGCACAAGGGGATGACCTCCCGCGACCTCACCGAGAACGTCGAGCAGCTCCAGGTCCGGGCGTCGCTGGAGCTGATCCGGGACCGGGTGGTCGCCACGCTGGCCCGGCTGGCGTGGCACGCGGGCGAGTATTCCGGCGTGGTGATGACCGGCCGGTCGCACAACGTCGCCGCGCAGGCCACCACGCTGGGCAAGCGTTTCGCGTCGGCGGCCGAGGAACTGCTGATCGCATACGAGCGGTTGGCGGACCTGATCGACCGCTACCCGCTGCGGGGGATCAAGGGGCCGGTGGGCACCGCCGCCGACCAGCTCGACCTCTTCGACGGCGACGCCGGTAAGGTCGCCGAGCTGGAGCGCCGGGTGGCCGGGCACCTGGGGTTCGCCCGGGTGTTGGACAGCGTCGGCCAGGTCTATCCGCGTTCGCTGGACTTCGACGTGCTCGCCGCGCTGGCCCAGGTGGCCGCCGCGCCGTCGTCGCTGGCCACCACGATCCGGCTGATGGTGGGCCAGGAGCTGGTCACCGAGGGCTTCAAGCCGGGCCAGGTCGGTTCCAGCGCGATGCCGCACAAGATGAACACCCGTTCGTCGGAGCGGGTGAACGGTTTCGCGGTGATCATCCGGGGTTACCTGTCGATGGTCGGCGAGCTGGCCGGCGACCAGTGGAACGAGGGGGACGTGTCCTGCTCGGTGGTGCGCCGGGTGGCGCTGCCGGACGCGTTCTTCGCCGCCGACGGCCTGTTCCAGACGTTCCTCACGGTGTTGGACGAGTTCGGCCCGTACCCGGCGGTGATCAACCGGGAGCTGGAGCGTTTCCTGCCGTTCCTGGCCACCACGAAGATCCTGGTCGCCGCCGTGCGCCGGGGTGTCGGCCGGGAGGTCGCGCACGAGGTGATCAAGGAGCACGCGGTCGCCGTGGCGCTCGCCATGCGGGAGAAGGGCGCGCCCGAGAACGACCTGTTCGACCGCCTCGCCACGGACGGCCGGCTGGGCCTGACCCGAGCCGAGATCGACGCCCTGGTCGCCGATCGCACCACCTTCGCCGGCGCCGCCGAGGACCAGGTCGCCCGCGTGACCGCCCGCATCACGAAGATCGTCGAGGCCCACCCGGAGGCCGCCACCTACTCCCCGCCCCCCATCCTCTAACCGCCGGTGGGGGTTTCCGCCGCGGTGCCGAGGGTCGGGGCGCTGGGGGCCTCGGCCAGCTTGCCGGGGGCGGAGGCGATCTCCGGGTCGTGGGCGGTCTCGGCCGCGACCATCGGCTGGTCCGACGGCATGACGTCGGGCACCTTCGGTACGACGATCACCGCCGTGCCGTACGCGCAGATCTCCATCCACATCTCACCGCAGTCGCGGCTGTCGAAGCGCATCCCGATGACCGCGTTGGCGCCGAGCCGCTGCGCCTCCTCGCCCAGCCGGGCCACCGAGTCGGTACGCCACCGGGTCAGGTTGTCCGGCGCCATCGGGTCGTACGCGCCACCGCGCAGGTTCTTGACCCCCTCGCGGTACGGATTGCGGGTCCTCGCCATCGAGGAGACCACCTCGCCGAGGATCTGGCGGATCTCGTAGCCGGGCAGTTGATCCGTCGTCACGACCAGCACGGTTCCGATGCTGTCAGCCCTCGGCCGACGGGTTCGCGAGCCCTGTTCAGGTGAGCGGATGCTGCAAAACGGCGCGGCGCGGACGGTCGGGCGTCTCCCGACACATCCGCGCCGTATCGGCGTCAACGGTCAGACACCGGCCACCGAGGTGATCCAGGACCGGTTGTACGCGACACTCCCGTAGTTCTGGATGCTCACGCCGTCGGCGGTGGAGGCCACGCCGACCTGCTGGCCGTTGTAGAACTGCGGTCCACCCGAGTCGCCCCGCCACGCGTTGCCGTTGATCCGGGTGCTCCGGATCGCCTGGCCGCCGTACGCGTCGGTCACGCTGGTGCTGGTCACCTGGACGTTGGCGGTCTTGAGCTGGGGCGACGCGCCGCAACCGCTGTTGCAGGTCATGCCCCAGCCGTAGATCGAGTTGGTGGAGCCGACGGGCGGGTTGCTGCTGGCCAGCGTGACGGCCGAGGTGCTGACCGTGCTGGAGAGCCGGAGCAGGGCCAGGTCGCTGCGGGTGTACGAGGCGCTGACAGTGCGAGTCACCCCACCCGAGGCGTAGTAGACGCTGCCGACCCGGACCGACATGGTGCCGCTGACGCAGTGTCGGGCGGTGAGCACCCACTGGGACGCGATCACGCTGCCGGAGCAGGTGAACGAGCCGTTGCTGAAGACGGCCGCGGCCCACGGGGCGGACGAGACGGTGCTCCCGCCGATGATCGGCTGGGGGCCGGCCGGCGCGGCGGCGGCGCCGGACGCGGTGGCCAGCACGCCGGCCAGGGCGGTCGTCAGTACGGCGAGCAGGGGACGTAGGCGCATGGCGGGGCTCCTTCGGAAGGGTGGGCCCGGTTGTGTCGGGCCGGACCGACGCCGATCATGAGTATCGACATCTGACGATGGATGCTAACGGCGTGCGCCGACCTGTCACAAGGCTGGGATCGACATTCGACGATACCTTCGCCACCCTTGAGCAAGATCCAGAGCAACGAATCCGTCTCGACGCCGCAACGAACGGGCAACGGTCTCCGACCTGTGCCGCCGGTCCCGCCGACTGCTGCCCGAACTGTCCCCGGCCGGTGCGGGCGGGGCGGTATCTGCCAGGTAGGCTGGCTGCGCTCGCCCGTTTGTGGGCCGGCACCCAACTGCGTACACAGTCAGGAGTGCCCAGGTGCCTCGCGTCGTAGTCGACGTCATGCTCAAGCCCGAGATCCTCGATCCGCAGGGCCAGGCCGTCGCGAACGCGCTGCCCCGGCTCGGCGTCAGCGACGTCGCCTCGGTCCGGATCGGCAGGCGGATCGAGATCGAGTTCACCGGCGAACCAGACCTGGACCGGGCCCGCGAGATCGCCGACAAGCTGCTCGCCAACCCGGTCATCGAGGACTTCACCGTCCACCTGGTCGACGCCGACGAGACCGCGGGCGCGCACTCGTGACCGCCCGGGTCGGTGTGGTGACCTTCCCCGGCTCGCTCNCGTCCGGATCGCCGGCGCCGAGCCGGTCCGGCTCTGGCACGGCGACCCGGACCTGCACGGGGTGGACGCCGTCGTCCTGCCCGGTGGCTTCTCCTACGGCGACTACCTGCGCTGCGGAGCCATCGCCCGGTTCGCCCCGGTGATGGAGACGGTGGTCGAGGCCGCCCGCGGTGGCATGCCGGTGCTGGGCATCTGCAACGGCTTCCAGATCCTCTGCGAGGCGCACCTGTTGCCCGGGGCGCTCACCCGCAACCAGCACCTGCACTTCCGCAACCGGGACCAGGTCCTCCGGATCGAGACCACCGGCACCGCCTGGACCAACACGTTCCAGTCGGGCCAGGAGGTGCTCGTCCCGGTCAAGAACGGCGAGGGCTGCTACGTCGCCGACGCCGCGACGCTCGACCGGTTGGAGGCCGAGGGTCGCGTCGTGGCCCGGTACGTCGGCGGCAACCCCAACGGATCGCAGCGCGACATCGCCGCGATCACCAACGAGGCCGGCAACGTCGTCGGCATCATGCCGCACCCCGAGCACGCGGTGGAGGCGCTCACCGGCCCCTCCCTGGACGGCCTCGGCTTCTTCACCTCGGTGCTCAAGCACCTGGTGGGAGCCCCGGCGTGATGATGGCCGGCACCATCGGTCGGCTCACCCGCCGTCGCGGCGGCGAGCGCAACAAGGAGACGTCATGACCACCCATCCGGATCCGACCGTGCGGGAACCGCAGGGCGCGGTGACGCAGGCCGGCCCGACCGACGACTGGGCGCCGGGCGTGGACACCGTGCAGCGGGCCGGCGGCACGCCGGAGGAACTCCAGCCGTACGCCGAGCTGGGTCTGCGCGACGACGAGTACGACCGGATCCGGCACATCCTCGGCCGGCGGCCCACCCAGGCCGAGCTGGCCATGTACTCGATCATGTGGAGCGAGCACTGCTCCTACAAGTCGAGCAAGGTGCACCTGCGCCAGTTCGGCGAGAAGGCGCCGCCGAGCGACCGGCTGCTCGCCGGCATCGGCGAGAACGCCGGCNCCCGAGCTTCGTCGAGCCGTACCAGGGCGCGGCGACCGGCGTCGGCGGCATCGTCCGCGACATCCTCGCGATGGGCGCCCGTCCGGTGGCCGTGATGGACCCGCTGCGCTTCGGCGCGGCCGACCACCCGGACACCGCCCGGGTGCTGCCCGGCGTGGTGGCTGGCGTCGGCGGCTACGGCAACTGCCTCGGCCTGCCCAACATCGGCGGTGAGGTGGTCTTCGACCCCTGCTACCAGGGCAACCCGCTGGTCAACGCGCTCTGCCTGGGCGTGCTGCCGGTCGACCGGCTGCAGAAGAAGGAGGCCGCCGGCCCCGGCAACGTCGTGGTGCTGATGGGCGCGCGTACCGGCCGGGACGGCATCGGCGGCGTGTCGGTGCTGGCCAGCGCCACCTTCGACGAGGGCAGCGAGCAGCGTCGCCCGTCGGTGCAGGTCGGCGACCCGTTCATGGAGAAGCTCCTGATCGAGGCATGCCTGGAGCTGTACGACGCCGAGCTGGTCGTCGGCATCCAGGACCTCGGCGGCGCGGGCCTGACCTGCGCGCTCACCGAGACCGCCGCCTCCGCCGGCACCGGCATGCGGGTCTGGCTGGAGCGCGTCCCGCTGCGCGAGGCGTCGATGGAGCCGCACGAGATCCTGGCCAGCGAGTCCCAGGAGCGGATGCTGCTGGTCGTCGCGCCGGACAAGCTGGAGGCGGTGCTCAAGACCGCCGAGAAGTGGGGCGTCTGGGCCACCGCGATCGGCGAGGTCACCGCGCCGTCGCCGGACGGCCAGCCGGGCCGGCTGGTGATCACCTGGCGGGACCAGCTCGTGGTGGACGTACCGCCGGGCTCACTGGTGGACGACGGCCCGGTCTACGCCCGCCCGATGCGCGAGCCGGCCGACCTGATCCTGCTCCAGGCCGACCGGGCCGAGACGCTGCCCCGGCCGAGCACCCCGGAGGCGCTGCGGGAGACCGTGCTGCGCATGATCGCGTCGCCGAACCTGGCCGACAAGACCTGGGTCACCGAGCAGTACGACCGGTACGTGCTGGGCAACACCGTGCTCGCCCAGCCGGAGGACTCCGGCGTGATCCGGATCGACGAGCGGAGCGGCCTGGGCGTCGCTCTTTCGCTCGACGGCAACGGCCGGTACGCGCGCCTCGACCCCTACCAGGGGACGAAGCTGGCGCTCGCCGAGGCGTACCGGAACGTGGCGGTGACCGGCGCGAAGCCGATCGCGGTGACCAACTGCCTGAACTTCGGCTCCCCGGAGGACCCGGCCGTGATGTGGCAGTTCGCCGAGGCCGTCCGCGGCCTGGCGGACGGCTGCCTGGAGCTGGGCATCCCGGTCACCGGCGGCAACGTCAGCTTCTACAACCAGACCGGCGCCGCGGCCATCCACCCGACCCCGGTGGTCGGCGTGCTGGGCGTGCTCGACGACGTCGCCGAGCGGGTGCCGATGGGTTTCGTGCCGCGGCCGGCCGGCGACCACGACCAGCTCTTCCTGCTGGGCGAGACGCACGTCGAGCTGTCCGGCTCGGAGTGGGCCTGGGTGACCCACGAGCACCTGGGCGGCATCCCGCCGCAGGTCGACCTGGCCCGTGAGCGGCAGCTCGCCGAGCTGCTGGCCGAGGCGGCCCGGGTCGGGCACCTCAGCTCGGCGCACGACCTCTCCGACGGCGGCCTGGCGCAGGGCCTGGTCGAGTCCAGCCTGCGGCGGGGCGTCGGCGCCCGGGTCGCGCTGCCGGAGCACTTCGCCGGCGGTTCGATGCCGTTCGTGTTCCTGTTCAGCGAGTCCGCCGGGCGGGTGCTGGTGTCGGTGCCGCGCGGGCACGAGAAGGCGTTCACCGCCCTCTGCGCCGAGCGCTCGGTGCCGTGGGAGTTCATCGGCGTCACCGACCCGGCCGGCGACGCGCTGGAGGTGCACGGCCAGTTCCGGATCGGCCTCGACGAGCTGCGGGCGGCGCACGGCGCCACTCTGCCGCGCCTCTTCGGCGGTGCCGAGGCGCCGCAGGTGGAGGTGGCGGCGACCCGTACCGGCACCACCACGGTGCTGCCGGCCACCGCCGAGCGACCGGTCGGAGTGGACCCGGCCCAGGTCGCCGCGGAGCCGATCGCGGAGGCAGCGCCGGACGTCGCGCCGGAAGCGGGCCGATCCGCGCCGGCAGAGGCCCAGGCGACCCCCGCGGGGCAGCCGGAGGCGACCTCCGCGGGGCAGCCGGAGACCGAGGACGCGCCCGCCGGGGAGACCCGGGCGGCGCGGGAGCCGGACGACACGTCGGGCGACTCCACTTCGCCGACGACCGGCCCGGCGGCGGGCGGGCCGGATCAACGCTGAGGCCCTGGCCCTGGCCGTACCCGCCCAGCCCGGTGCCGGTGCCCGTTTCGACTGGGGACTGACCGGGGCGGCGGAACTCGGCCGGGTCTGCGCCGCCCTGGTGGTGGTGGACGTGCTGTCGTTCACCACCGCCGTGGAGGTGGCGGTGAGCCGCGGAATGCGGGTGCACCCGTTCCCGTGGGGTGAGCAGGCGGCCGCGTACGCCCGCCGGGTGGGCGCGGTCGCCGCGGTGGGCCGCCGGAGGACGACGCCGGAGCATCCGTGGTCGCTCTCCCCGGCGGCGCTGCGGACCGCGCCGGTCGTCGCCGACCTGGTGCTGCCGTCGCCCAACGGCTCGGCGATCAGCGCCGCGGCCAGCGCCACCGGCGTGCCGGTGGTGGCGGCGTGCCTGCGCAACGCAGGCGCCGTCGGGCGGTGGGTCCGCGAGCAGGGGTACGGCACGAACGACGCCCCGGTGGGTGTGGTGGCCGCCGGCGAGCGCTGGCCCGACGGATCATTGCGCCCCTGCGTGGAGGACCAACTCGGCGCGGCGTGCGTGCTGGACGCCCTGGCCGGGGTGCCCGGTGGGCTGTCGGTGGAGGCGGCGATGGCGCTGGCCGCGCTGGCCAGCACGCCGGACGTGCCGGCGGCGGTGCGCGGCTGCGTCTCCGGCCGGGAACTCGCCGAGAGCGGCTTCGCCGAGGACGTCGTGGTCGCCACCGAGGTCGGCGTCTCCGACGTGGTGCCGGTGCTCCGCCGGGGCTGTTTCGCCCCGGCCTGACTCCAGGTACGGGCGGCGTAGCCAGTTCGGTGAAGTAGCGGCATCGTCCCGTCGGGAAGGCACCACTTCGGCTAACTGGTGTGGCCGCCCGGCAGGAGCCGGGCGGCCACGAAGAGCAGTTCAGGTGTACGGGTCAGTCGTCCAGCCAGTCGAGGCGCCGTCCGCCCCGCTCGGACGGACCGTCCGACCGACTCCGGCCGGCCTGGGCCGGGTCGTTCGAATAGCCGCCCTGGTTGTCGTAATCGCTTCCGCGCTGCTGCGGCGGCTCCTGGCCGTAGCCCCCCTGCTGGCCGTAACCGCCCTGCGGCTCCTGGCCGTAGCCGTCGCCGTAACCGCCGCGCTGGTCGTAGCCGCCCTGCTGCCGGCCGCTGTCGTAGCCGCCGGGCCCGTTGCCGTAGCCGCCGCCCTGGTTGGCGTCGTAGCCGCCCTGTTGCCGGCCGTCGTAGCCGCCGGTCGGGCCGGCGTCGTAGCTTCCGGTCGAGCCGGCGTCGTAGCCGCCGGTCCGGTTGGCGTCGTAGCCTCCGGTCGGGTTGGCGTCGTAACCGCCGGTCGCCGCGTCGCCGTAACCGCCCTGCTGCCGGCCACCGCCGGTGGTGTCGTAGCCACCCGCCGCCGGGGCGTTGCCGTAGCCGGTGCCCGGTCGGCCGTCGCCATAGCCGGCCGGGTCGCCGTAGCCGCCGGTCGGGGCGTTGCCGTAGCCCTCGGCCGGGTTGGCGTCGTAGCCGCCGGTCGGCGCGTCGCCGTAACCGGTCTGCTGCCGGCCACCGTCGTAGCCGCCGGTGTTGTCGTAACCGGCGGATGCGGCGCCGTAGCCGCCGGCGTTGCCGTAGCCGGCGCCCTGCTCCGCGCCACGGCCGTACTGACCGGGGCTGGGCTGGTCGTAGCCGCCCGCCTGCTCCGGCTGGTAGGTGCTGGTCGGGTACGGGTCGGCGGCCGGAGCGTACTGCGTGCTGTCCCCGGTGTAGCGGCCGGTGGGCTCGTCGAAGCGCTCGGTGCCGTAACCGCCGCCCTGGGGCGGGTAGCCGCCCGCCCCGGCACCGGCGGCGTAGTCCGGGCTGCCGTAGCCGGCCCCGGAGGACGGGCCGTTGCCGTAGCCGCCGCCCGAGGAGGGTGCGTTGCCGTAGCCGCCGGCAGCGCCGTAACCGCCCTGACCGGGCGCGTCGTCGCCGTAGCCGTAGCCGGCCTGCCCTGCCCCGCCGCCGTACGCGGGACCGGGCGGTGCGGCGTACGGGTCCGGCGGGACGTCGTCCACGACCGGTCGTTGCAGCATGGTCGGAGCGTCGCTGATCGAGGCGCCGCCGACCATCGTGGGGGCGGGCCCGGCACCCATGCCGTTGACCACCCGGGTCTGGTCGTCCGCACCCCGGTAGGCGCCCCGGGCGGCGGGAACCGCTCCCGCGGCTGCCCCGGCCGGGCCACCCCCATCGAGCGGGCCGCCCGCGCCGTCACCGTCGCCGCCCTCGTTCCGGCGGCGCAGGTAGAGCAGCACGATGGTGCCCACACCGACGGCGACGAACAGGCCGCCGAGCAGGATCAGCAGCCAGGAGCCGAAGCCGCCGGAATCCTCGTTCGCGGCCGGCTGCGCAGCGGCGGGCGTGTCGGAGGCAGGGGTGTCGGTCGCGGCCTCATCCTCGGTCGGCTCCTCGCTCGGCGGGGCCGACTCGCTGGCCGACGGGGTCGCGCTCGGGCTGGCCGACGCCTTGACCGCGATGCTGAGCCGAACTCCGGTCACGGACTGACCGGCGTTGGCGTTGATCGACCTGGCGGTCGGGCTCGCGCCTTCCGCGGAGGCGCCCAGGTCGATCCGCCCCGGCGCGATCGGGTTGTCGGCCGAGCCGCCGAAGCTGAAGTTGCCGCTGCCGTTGGTGGTCGCGCGGCGTTCCTTGCCGCTGCTGTCCCGGAGCATGACGAGCGCGCCGGAGATCGGCTCACCCTCGGAGCTGACCACCTTGCCGGAGACGGTCTTGACGGTCTCCGGCTGCTGCGGCGCGGCCGGCCCGTTGACGGTCATGTCGCGGGCGTCCCCGCCCTGGTCGCCGCCGGTCCGAGCGTTGACCCGGACCTGCCCCGACTTGGTGGCGCCCGGCGCGAGGTTGTCGGCGGCGAGGGTGACGTTGAACGTCGCGCTCTGGCCGGCCTCGATGGCCTGGGCGGGCACCCGGCATCCGCCCTGGCACCTCAGGCCGCTGAAGGTGTCCACGGTGATGCTGAAGACGCTCGACGAGTCGTTGTTGTTCTTCACCGTGAAGGTCATGCCGGTCTGCTGACCGCTCGACAGGGAGTCGGTCGACAGGCTGGTGATCTGCACGTCGGGATTCGCCGCGAGGGCGGGTGTGGCGGGGACGGTGAGCAGGGCGCCGAAGACCAGCGCTACGACCACACCGGCCCGATGCTTCCAGGCACGTCGGTGTGTGGACACGTCCACCGCCTTCCGGGTCTGATCGCCCCGCCGGCCGGTCCGGCCGGGTTGATCACTCACGGTACGAATTACGCCGTCGGCAACTATGCCTTGTCCGACCGGATCATCTCTACCCAGGGCCGGCGTATGGCGGCCTTCTGTCGGGTCGTATCGTCCCGTCGTGTCCTCTCCGCACGCATATTCCGACACGGTGCTCGCCGCCCTGGCGGCCCTGGACGAGGGGCGTACGCCCGAACGGCCGGTGCTCCGGGAGGCGGTCCGGACGCTCTTGGCCGCCCTCGCGGAGCGCGCCCCCGGCCGATCGGTGGAGGTGCGCGTTCCACCTTACGGCGCGGTGCAGTGCGTGGTCGGGCCACGACACACCCGCGGCACCCCGCCGAACGTGGTGGAGATGGATCCGCCGACGTGGCTCGCGGTCGCCGCCGGCCGCCTCGGCTGGGCGCAGGCGGTCACCGAGGGTCGCGTACGCGTCTCCGGGAACCGGGCCGACCTTTCCGCGTACCTCCCGATTTAGACGGCCGTGGCGGTCGCGCTGGATGACGCTCGGCGGACGCTTCGTGACTGTCGGTGCCGACGCCTGTTCGCGTACACTGGGTCCCGACGACGGTCCCGGCCCACGGTGCGGAGCGACCCCCACTCCGCCAGGCCAGTCCACACCCCCCACCACGAGGGAGCGGCAGGTGCCCCGAGGCGATGGCCGGCTGAGCCACGACCTTGACCCCCAACGACCCGGCCCCCAGGACGCGTGCGGCGTCTTCGGTGTCTGGGCGCCCGGGGAAGAGGTCGCCAACCTCACCTACTTCGGGCTCTACGCCCTCCAGCACCGGGGTCAGGAGGCTGCGGGCATCGCGGTCAGCGACGGCTCCGGTGTGGTGGTCTACAAGGACCTCGGCCTGGTCGCCCAGGTGTTCGACGAGCCGACCCTGGCGAGCCTGCGCGGGCACGTCGCGATCGGGCACGCGCGCTACTCGACCACCGGCGGTTCGACCTGGGAGAACGCCCAGCCGACGATCCGGGCGACCAGCGCCGGCACCACGATCGCGCTGGCGCACAACGGCAACCTGGTCAACACCGCCGACCTTCAGCGCGAGGTGTCCGCCCGGGGCCTGGACTCGGACGGGTCGAGCAACGACACCTCGCTGGTCACCATGCTGCTGGCCAGCCGACCCGACCTCTCGGTCGAGGCCGCCGCGCTGGAGGTGCTGCCGCAGCTGCGCGGCGCGTTCAGCTTCGTCTTCATGGACGAGTCGACGCTCTACGCGGCCCGCGACCCGCACGGCGTCCGCCCGCTGGTCCTCGGCCGGTTGGAGCGCGGCTGGGTGGTGGCGAGCGAGACCGCCGCGCTGGACATCGTCGGCGCGAGCGTGGTCCGCGAGGTGGAGCCGGGTGAGCTGATCGCCATCGACGAGGACGGGCTGCGGTCCAGCCGGTTCGCCGCCC
Source organism: Micromonospora sp. NBS 11-29 (assembly GCF_002140155.1). Taxonomy (GTDB): domain Bacteria; phylum Actinomycetota; class Actinomycetes; order Mycobacteriales; family Micromonosporaceae; genus Micromonospora. Next base: position 422,308 of record NZ_NAPR01000004.1, on the reverse strand, counting down.
CGGAGCCCAAGGGCTGCCTCTTCGAATACGTCTACATCGCCCGGCCGGACGCCACCATCGCCGGCCGCAACGTGCACGCCGCGCGGGTGCAGATCGGCCGCCAGCTCGCCAAGGAGCACCCGGTCGAGGCCGACCTGGTGATCCCGGTGCCGGAGTCCGGCACTCCGGCCGCGATCGGCTACGCCGAGGAGTCCGGCATCACCTACGGCCAGGGCCTGATGAAGAACCCGTACGTCGGGCGCACCTTCATCCAGCCCTCGCAGACCCTGCGCGCGCTCGGTGTCCGGCTCAAGCTGAACCCGCTGCGGCAGAACGTCCGCGGCAAGCGCCTGGTGGTGGTGGACGACTCGATCGTCCGGGGCACCACCCAGCGCGCCATCGTCCGGCTGCTGCGCGAGGCGGGTGCGCTGGAGGTCCACGTCCGGATCTCCTCGCCGCCGGTGAGCTGGCCCTGTTTCTACGGCATCGACTTCGCCACCCGGGCCGAACTGCTCGCCAACGGGCTGGACAACGAGGGCATCCGGCGGTCGATCGGCGCCGACTCGCTGGGCTACGTCTCGCTGCCCGGTCTCATCGCCGCGACCGAGCAGCCGAAGACCCGACTCTGCCGGGCGTGTTTCGATGGGGAGTACCCAATCGAACTACCGGCCGGAAACCTGATCGGCAAGCACGTGCTCGAAGGAGTGGGCCGTCGGGTCGCCGCCGAGGCGATCGAGCCCACCAATCCACTCGTCGCCACACCGACCCACCACCCGTAGCACCGCCGACGCGGGTCCGGTGCTCCGGCCCCGCGGGAACCACAAAGGGGAGAACCGTGACGCACGTGTCCGAGCGCAGCGGCGCAGGATCCAGCACCGGCGGCGAGCGCCAGCCCTGGACGGCGGGGTCCGGCCGGTCGCCGCGCAAACGCACGGTCTCGTACGCCGACGCCGGGGTGTCGATCGAGGCGGGCGACCGCGCGGTCGAGCTGCTCAAGTCCAAGGTCAAGGAGACCCGGCGCCCCGAGGTGCTGGGCGACCTGGGCGGCTTCGCCGGCCTGTTCCGGCTGGACACGAAGAAGTACAGGAGCCCGATCCTGGCGTCCTCCACCGACGGGGTGGGCACCAAACTGGTGATCGCCCAGCAGCTCGACATCCACGACACGGTCGGCATCGACCTGGTCGCCATGGTCGTCGACGACCTGGTCGCCTGTGGCGCCGAGCCGCTGTTCCTGCTCGACTACATCGCCACCGGTGAGGTCGTGCCGGACAAGGTCGCCGAGATCGGCGCGGGCATCGCCGACGGTTGCCGCTACGCCGGTTGCGCGTTGCTCGGCGGGGAGACCGCCGAGCACCCCGGCGTGCTGCGCCCGGACGAGTACGACATCTCGGCCACCGGCGTCGGCGTGGTGGAGGAGAGCGAGATCCTCCGCCCGGAGCGCGTCGAGGTGGGCGACGTGGTGATCGCGATGCGCTCCTCGGGTCTGCACTCCAACGGCTACTCCCTGGTCCGGCACGTGCTGCTGGGAGCCGGCCGGATGCGGCTGGACGTGGTGATCGAGGACTTCGGCCGTCAGCGCACGCTGGGCGAGGAGCTGCTCACCCCGACCAAGATCTACGCGAAGGACTGCCTCAAGCTGATCGCCGAGGCCGAGGTGCGGGCGTTGGCCCACGTCACCGGTGGCGGCATCCCGGGCAACCTGGTGCGGGTGCTGCCCGAGCACGTCGACGCGGTCGTCGACCGCTCCACCTGGAAGCCGCAGCCGATCTTCGACCTGATCCAGACCAAGGGTCGGATCGAGGACCCGGAGATGGAGTCGACGTTCAACATGGGCGTCGGCATGTTCGCGATCGTCTCCGCGGAGGACGCCGACCGGGCGCTCGCCACCCTGACCGGTCGCGGCGTCGACGCCTGGCAGGCCGGCGAGATCATCGAGGGTTCGGGCAACGTGCGGATGGTCGGCCAGCACACCCGCGGATGATGATCACGCTGCGCTGATCGGCCAAGCACCTGATCGGGGGTTCACCCGAGCGGCCGCCGCCGCCTAGCCTGAAGGTTCGGTTCTCGGGCCGGCGGGGGAGGGTCGATGGCTTTTCGTACGTACGAGGGGATGCGGGGCATCGCCACCGTTCCCTCGTACGTGGTGATGCAGCCGACCACCCTGTGCAACCTCGACTGCGCCTACTGTTATCTCCCGTTCCGCGCGGCGGACCGTCGGATGACGGTGGCGGTCGCCGAGGCGGTGGCGGAGGCGGTGAACCCCTGGGCCACCCAGGGCCGGTGCTCGGTGGTCTGGCACGGCGGGGAGCCGCTCGCGGCCGGCCGGGAGCACCTGGCGTCCCTGCTGGCGCCGTTCGGGCCGGAGGTCGAGCACCACGTCCAGACCAACGCCACGTTGATCGATGATGCCTGGTGCGCGTTCTTCGCCGAGCATCGGGTCCGGGTCAGCGTCAGCGTGGACGGCCCGCGGGCGCGCAACGCCGAGCGGGTCACCCGGGGCGGCCGGCCGGCGTACGACCGGATCGTGGCCGGGGTGGCGGCGCTGCGTCGGCACGGCTTGCCGTTCTCGGCCCTGGCGGTGGTCTCCCGGCCGGAGCCGGGGCTGGCGACGGAGCTGTACGACTACTTCCTCGGCCTGGGGTGCGACGTGCTGGGCGTCAACATCGAGGAGACCGAGGGCGTGAACACGCGCACCAACGCCCGGGACGCGGGCGCGGTCACCGGCTTCTGGGCCGAGTTGGTCGCCGCCTGGCGCCGGGATCCCCGGATCCACCTGCGTGAGGTGGAGTGGTCGTTGCGGTATGCCGGCGCGGTCCTGGCCGGCTCGGCGGACGACGTGCTGCCCCGCCGGCTCGACCCGATCCCGACGGTCGGCCACGACGGCTCGGTGGTGCTGCTCTCACCCGAGCTGGCCGGCTTCACCGACCCCCGGTACGGCGACTTCGGCAGCGGGAACGTGCTGACCACCCCGCTGGACAAGATCCTCGCCGACGCGGGGCGGACGCCCTGGGTGGGTGAGTTCCTGGCCGGCGTGGAGGCATGTCGGGCGTCCTGCGCGTACTTCGGTTTCTGCGGCGGGGGTCACGCCGCCAACCGCTACTTCGAGCAGGGGCGGTTCGACGGTACGGAGACCGAGCACTGCCGCAACAGCAAGATCCGCCTACTGGAGGGAGTGTTGGAGCATGCCCGAGATCATCGGTGAGACGGACCGGGACGCGGTCGCCGACCGGGTGCGGGACGCCGCGGCGGGGCTGACCGCACTGCTGCGGGAGGCCGAGGCGGCGCGTCTGCTGCGGGCGGAGGCGCCGGGCGGCGACGGCGGTGACGCCGTGTGCGCGTGGAACCACTTCGAGAACATCCCGACGTTCTACAACTGGAACAACCGGCCGCGCTGAGGTGGCGGTTCCGCGATCAAGGACCTGCCGGCGCGGCCGGATGAAGGCATCCCGGTGCGGCAGGTCCCTGATCGTCGGTCGTACGTCAGCTCCCGCAGAGCACATGCGTGAGCACGCGGGGCGTACCGCGTGCTCAGATGTGACCGGAGGTCAGCGGGTCGGGCGGACCCAGGTGTCCGGGTCGTCGTCCGCGTGGTCCTCGTCATCGTCGTCGACATACTCTTTGTAGTCGTCGTCGAAGTTGTGCTCAGACTTACCACTACCCGCCAGTTCTCGCTGCAAGGCGGTTAGGTCGGTGTTCGGGGAGTGGTACTTCAACTCCCGGGCCACCTTCGTCTGCTTGGCCTTAGCACGGCCGCGCCCCATGGCTCGACCCCCTCGCACAGAATGCGGGGCAGCCCGAAGGCGGGCCCCGATGACGTCAGGCATCTCTCGTGGCTCTTACGGTACATGGGGATGCCACCGTTCGGCACCTCGGGTCACCGTCGACCGGGCCTGCGCGTCGCAGTGTTCCGGCCGTCACAAATTGTATTCGGTAAGGGGTGGTTGCCGGGGTTGGCCGTGACGGCGGACGAACCGCCACGAACCGTCCCAAGACTCAGCTTAACTCCGCCCGCCCGCCGTCGGACCGTGTCTCAGCGCAGGTGGATCGCGCGCAGCCGGCCGACGTCGGCCATCCGCCGCTCGGCGAGCCGGTCCGCGGCGACCGCCGGCGGGACGCCCTCGTCGTCGGCGAGCCGCAGGATCTCCCGGGTGGTGTCGAAGATCCGGGTCGCGCGCAGCTTGGCCCGCTCGAAGTTGAAGCCCTCGATCTCGTCGGCCACCTGGATCACGCCACCGGCGTTCACCACGTAGTCCGGGGCGTACAGGATGCCCCGGTCGGCGAGGACCTTCTCGATGCCCGGGTGGGCGAGCTGGTTGTTCGCCGCGCCCGCGACCACCCTGGCCCGCAGCACCGCCACGGTCTCGTCGTTCAGCGCGCCGCCCAGCGCGCACGGGGCGTACACGTCGATGTCGGACGCGACCAGCGCCGCGGTGTCGTCGACCAGGGTGACCTGCGGGTGGGTGGTGCGCACCCACTCGCGGGCGCGGGGGGCGACGTCGGTCGCCACGACCTCGGCCCCGTCGTCGAGCAGGTGTGCGGTGAGGTACTTGCCGACCTTGCCCAGGCCGGCCACGCCGACCCGCCGGCCGGCCAGCGTCGGGCTGCCCCAGACGTGCTCGGCGGCGGCCCGCATGCCCTGGAAGACGCCCCAGGCGGTGAGGACGGAGGAGTCGCCGGCGCCGCCGTGCTCCACGCTGCGGCCGGTCACGAAGCGGGTCTCCCGGGCGATCACGTCCATGTCGGCGACGTAGGTGCCGACGTCGCAGGCGGTGTAGTAGCGGCCGTTCAGGGACTCCACGAAACGGCCGTACGCGCGCAGCAGAGCCTCGCTCTTGAGCTGGTCCGGGTCACCCCAGATGACCGCCTTGCCGCCGCCGAGGTCCAGGCCCGCCAGGGCGTTCTTGTACGCCATGCCCCGCGACAGGTCGAGCACGTCGGCGAGGGCGTCGGCCTCGTCGGCGTACGGGTAGAACCGGGTGCCGCCGAGCGCGGGGCCCAGCGCGGTGGAGTAGATCCCGATGATCGCCTTCAGGCCGGACTGTTTGTCCTGGCAGAACACGACCTGCTCGTGACCGGTGGAAACCGGGTCGTCGGTGCTGGCGAATACGCCCATGGCTGACTCCTGTCGGTGTGCGCCCTTGTGGGGTGCGGAACCTGGTGGCACGGCCGGCGGGGTGGTGCCGGTGAGGTTGAGCCTAATATCGGCCGGAACCGTACTGTCGCGCACGTCACGCCGCCGGTGTGACGGCGGCGACGGGCGGTCCCGTCTCGTGGGAGGATCGCGCCGTGCCGTCGCTCTTCGCTTCATACCTGCGCGTCTACGAGCCGTTGACCGCCTTCGACCGGGACCGGCAGTCGTACTGGCGTCGGTACGTCAGCGAGGGCCGGGCGGTCGCCCCGCTGGAGGGCCCGGTCCGACAACGGACGTCGGTGATCGAGGCGTTGGGCGCGGGCTGGACCCGCCTACCCGACCTGCCCGACGAGGCGTACGTCCTGGAGTCCGACGACGCGCTGCTGGTCTGCCCGTGGAACCTGCGCATCCGGGTGGCCGAGGCGGCGCTCAGCGCCCGGGACGGCGTGCCCTCGGTGCTCGCCGACGCCTTCGTGCCGCCGATTCTCGCCGGTCAGGCCAAGGCCGCGGTGGAAGACTGGCGCAGCGGGGCGCGGGTGCTGGAGCACGGGGTGCCCCGGGTGCACGAGCAGGTCGCGACCTGGGGGGTGCCGCTGCGCTGGTTCGTGCTGTTCGAGACCGGGGAGCGGCACCTGGTCACCGAGCCGGGGCGGCGGGCGCTGCGCTACCGCACCGAGATCTCGAAGGCCCGCCGCCGGTCGTCCCGGGCGCTGTCGGTGCTGCGCAAGTCGGTCGGGGAGGCGCCGATCACCGAGGCGGTCGAGGAGGCCGCACGCTGGCTGGAGGAGTTCCACCCGCGGTCGGTGGTGGAGCTGGACTACGGCGGCCTGGTGCAGCTCCTACCGGACGAGACGCTGACGGCCGACGACTCGACCGAGCTGGTCGCGGCGGGCCTGGCCGCGTTGGCCCGGGGCGAGGCCGAGGAGGCGTCGGCGACGTACGACAAGCTGGTGGCCCGCTGGCGCGCGGTGCAGCTCCTGGAGCGGTGCAACTGACGCCCGGTTTGCCCCTCTTCGGGCCCGGCGATACGAGGCTGTCTCGTAATTGACGCATCACGAACCGTGATCATGAGTCCGAATAAGGTAGTTTCTGAGGTGTAAAAGTCGTAAAAATCGGGCATGGTTCATCCGTCCGTCTAGGGACCTTCAGCCGTTCGGCCCATGTCGGACATCGGGGACTAGCCGGACCATGGGAGACGCGTCGGCCGGCGGGACCCCGGCCGATGTCTATACATGTGGAGGAGTGACCCCGATGGCATCGCGAACGCACGAACCTGAGCCGCTACTCACACCGGCCGAGGTGGCGTCGATGTTCCGTGTCGACCCAAAGACGGTGACCCGGTGGGCCAAGGCTGGCAAGCTCAGCGCCATCCGGACCCTGGGCGGCCACCGCCGTTACCGCGAGTCGGAGGTGCGGGCCCTGTTGCAGGGGCAGATCCCCCAGCAGCGGCAGGGAGACTGACCACCCGGACGTACTCTCTCACGCATTCCGATCAGGGGCGGTCGAGCGTCGCGACGGCGACGATCCACCGCCCCTGATCGTGTCCGGGTCCACCGGGCCCAACACGATCCGCAGCCCCACCGTGCCCCGCTCCCCCCGACGCAGCCGACTGCCCAGCAGGGTCATCCGGCCGATCAACCGGTACTTCTGCTTGAGCAGGCCCCGGACCCGGTTGGTCCGCTCCGGATCGTCGATGGTCGCGTACCCCGGCACCGCCTCGCCGTGCGGCCGGCCGCGCACGTCGCACGGCGCCACCGTGACCCGGCCGTCGCGGCGGATCCGCTTCACCTTGCCGGAGTCGGCCACCGTCCACACCGCCAGCGCGTCGCCGTCGCGCACCGCCCACACCGGCGTCGGCACCGCACGGCCGTCCTTGCGGAACGTGGTGAGCAGGACGTACTTCTCCGCAGCCAGGCGGTCCAGGTCGGTCACAGCGCCCAGGATACGGCCGCGACAGCGCCGCCGAGCCCGGATAGCGTGCTCCCATGACCGGGGAACCCGAGATCGGCGACGTGTTCGGCGAGATGATCCGCGACGCGTACGCGGTCGCCACCGGCATCGGGCCCCGGCCGATGGCCGGCGGCCGGCTGCCCCGCCCGGTCATCGAGATCATCGAGCGGGACGACGGGCTCATCAACGGCGCACCCGCCGGGCACTACCTGGACCCGCCCGAGCACTGGCAGCCGCACGACCACCGGGCGGTCGACCGGGTGCACGGGCACGTGCTCGACGTCGGCGTGGGCGCCGGCCGGATCGCGCTGCACCTCCAGGCGCGTCAGGTGCCGGTGACCGGGCTGGACACCTCGCTCGGCGCGCTGCGGGTCAGCCGCCACCGGGGCGTCCGCGAACTGGTGCACGGCACCGTCGACGCGCACGTCGCCGACGGCCGGCAGTACGACACGTTCCTGCTGCTCGGCAACAACCTGGGCCTGTTCGAGGGGCGGGACCGGGCCCCGACGATGCTGGCCGCGCTCGCGGCACTGGCCCGACCCGGGGCGACCGTGATCGCGCACGGCACCGACCCGTACGGCACCACCGACCCGGTGCACACCGGCTACCACGAGCGGAACCGGCGGCGGGGCCGGCTGGGCGGGCAACTGCGGTTGCGGCTGCGCTACCGGCTGCTCGGCACCGGGTGGTTCGACTACCTGGTGTGTTCGCCCGAGGAGTTCGCTGAACTGGTCCACGGTTCCCCGTGGCGACTGGCCGACGTGGACACCGCCGACCACCCCTACTATCTCGCCACGCTTACGCTGAAGCGTTAGGAAGGGCACCTTTTACAAGGTGCCCTTCCCTGCGCTCAGACCTGGATGGTGGGGGTCGTCTCCTGGGGCGGAAGGCCACCGTCGCCGTCGACCACCTCGTCCGGGGTCCCGTCCTCGTCGATGTCGACCATGGTGATGTCCACCTTGCCGTCGCCGTCGGTGTCGAACTGGAACAGGTCGGCCTTACCGTCGCCGTCGGTGTCCACCACCCAGACGTCGGTCTTGCCGTCGTTGTTGGTGTCCGCGCGAAGCAGGTCCACCCGCTCGTCGCCGCGCGTCTCGACCGTCTCGGTGCTCTGCGCGCTCTCCGGTGCCTGGCTCATCTCGATCCTTCCTTCGGCGTTGACGGCGGTCTTTACCCCGTCCGCGCGGCCCCCACGCATGCCCGGCGGGCCGACCGTGCATAGGGTCGCATCCAGGAACGAGCGGCCGGGCCCGGCGCGGCGGACACCCCGCGCGCCACCGCCGCGGCGAGGGGACACGGATGAGTGGTCGTTTTGTGGTCGTCGGGGCCGGCACCATGGGCCTCGGCATCGCGTACGTGGCAGCCGGCGCCGGCTACGCGGTCGAGCTGGTCGAGGTGGATCCGCAGCGGGGGGCCGACGCCGTCCGGCGGCTCGGCGAGCTGTGGGACCGCGGCGTCCAGCGGGGCAAGCTGACCGCGGAGGCGGCAGCCGCCAATCGGGTACGGGTGACGCTGCGCGCCGGCCTCGCCGAGGTGGCCGAGGGGCCGGACGTGATCGTGGAGGCGGTGCCCGAGCGGCTCGACCTGAAGCGCGACGTGCTCCGGGCCGCCGAGGGCCGCCGGCCGGCGCTGCTGGGCAGCAACACCTCCAGCATCCCGATCACCGAGCTGGCCGCCGGGCTGGACCGCCCGGCGGACTTCCTCGGCCTGCACTTCTTCAACCCGGTCTGGGCGATGGCGCTGCTGGAGGTCGTGGTCGGCCCGGCCACCGCGCCGCAGACCACCGAGGCGGCCGTCGCGCTGGCCGCCCGGCTGGGCAAGGACCCCGTCGTGGTACGCGACATGCCCGGCTTCGCCACCTCCCGGCTCGGCGTCACGCTCGGCCTGGAGGCGATCCGGATGGTGGCCGACGGGGTGGCCAGCCCGGCCGACATCGACAAGGCGATGGTGCTCGGCTACCGGCACCCGGTGGGCCCGCTGGAGCTGACCGACCTGGTCGGTCTGGACGTCCGGCTCGACATCGCACGCACGCTCCAGGCCGCGTACGGGGACCGCTTCGCGCCGCCGCCGTTGCTCGTCGAGATGGTGGCCGACGGCAGGCTGGGCAAGAAGTCCGGCCAGGGCTTCTACACCTGGGAAGACGAGGGACTGGCACGGTGAGCGCGAGGAGTGAGCTTGCGAGCCCCGCAGTCGCGAACGGAAGGCAGGCACAGTGAGCGGACTACGGATCGAGGAGCTGCCGGACCGGCTCGTGGTCATGCTGGACCGGCCGGAGAAACGCAACGCGATCGACGCCGACCTGGTGGCCGAGCTGCACGCCGTCTGCGCCGAGTTGGAGGCCCGACCCCGGCTGATGCTGCTCACCGGCTCGACGGCGGGCATCTTCGCCGGGGGCGCCGACATCGCGCAACTCCGCGAGCGCGGCCGGCTGGACGCGTTGGCCGCCATCAACCAGGGCGTCTTCGCCCGGATCCGGGCGCTGCCGATGCCCACCGTGGCGGCGGTCGACGGCCCGGCGCTGGGCGGTGGCGCCGAGCTGGCGTACTCCTGCGATCTTCGGGTGTGCACGGGCCGTGCCGTCTTCGGTCAGCCCGAGGTGCGGCTGGGCATCCTGGCCGGTGCTGGAGCGACCTACCGGCTGCCGGCGCTGATCGGCGAGGCACGGGCCAAGGAACTGCTCTTCACCGGTCGGCGGGTGGACGCCGACGAGGCGCTGCGGATCGGCCTGGTGAACCGGGTGGTGGCCGAGCCGGCGGAGCTGCTGCCCACCGCGCACGGACTGCTCGACGAGATGGCCAAGGGCTCCGCGCTGGCCCTGCGCCTGACCAAGCTGGCGGTGGACGCGCCGGCGGCCGCGCACCCGCAGCTCGACCTGCTGAGTCAGGCGGTGCTCTTCGAGGACGAGGAGAAGCAACGGCGGATGACCGAGTTCCTGGAGCGTCGCCGGCCACGGTGAGCGAGGGGTCGCGCCGCGCGGTGCGACCCCTCGCCGTACGGTTCAGTTGCGAATCTGGACCCCGGCGTCGGCCAACGCGGTGATCGCCGCGGCCGACTCACCGAAGCCGATCACCAGCACCGCCTCCGGCCCGAAATCCTTGATCTCCCGGGCCATGCCGGTGAAGTCGACCGGCGTCTTCGGGTCGGCCGGCGGCGCGTAGGTCAGCAGCTTGAGCCGGTCCGCCCCGATCCCGGCCTGCTCCAGCTCCGCCCGGACGTTCTCCTGGAGACCTTCGCCGTAGGAGTCCTTACGGGCCAGGAGCACGATCTTGCGAGGGCCGTCCCGCAGCATCACGTCGGCCAGCGCCCGACCCTGGAGGGTGTCCGGCGGGGCGGTGCGGAAGTAGAGCCCCTTGTCGTCCACGGCGCTCAGCCCCGCGTCGGTGTTCGACGGGGAGAAGAGGATCCGTCCGGCGGCCACCACGTCCGGCAGCACCGCCCGGGAGATGCCGGACGCGCCGGCGCCGATGATGACCGGGATGCCCCGGCCCACATGCGCGGCCACCGTCGCCTTGGCCGTGACCGGGTTCGTGCCGTCGTCGCCCGGCACGAACTCCACCGGCTCGCCGAGCACCCCACCGGCCGCGTTGACCTCGGTCACCGCGAGCGTGACAGCGGCGGCCATCGGCGGGTACGCCAGCGCCAGGTCACCGGTCTTCGGCAGCAGCCCGCCGAGGACCAACGGCGCGTCCTTCGCCTTCCCGGCGCGGGGCTTGCGCCCACGCGGCGGGGTCTTCGTGCTCGCGCCGGTCTCGTCGCCGGCCCCGACGAACTCCGTCTTCGTGTCGTCGAGCTGCTGGTTGTCGAAGTGCAGGGTGCCGTAGCTGGCGGTGGCCGGCTCGCCGGTGTCGGTGAACCCGCCCCGGGTGAGCGACACGCCCCGGTACTCCAGGTCCTGCCCGGCGCGGGCGAGCTGGAGGCAGGCCGCCACCTCGTCGCAGAGCTGGCCCCCGGTGGTCACCCCGACGATCTGCTTGGCGATCTCGCTCGGCGCGGTGGTCCCGGCGAGTTGGGTGGCCAGGGCGCTGATCACCACGGCGTCGTACGACTCGGCGGAGTAGAGGAAGTCGGTCAACTTCGGATCTACGTTGCGTAGCCGTTCCTTGAAACTCTCCGGCAGCGGCGTGAGAGGGGTGGTGCCCTTCATGCCGTTGAGGAGATTCGCGCGGTCCTTGAACTCCGCAGCGAAGGAATTCTGCATGTTGCCGTCGGTGCCGTAGAGGCGGACCTGGGTGGTGGCCGCCTCCTTCGGCTCGTCGCTCCCGCAGGCGCTGGTGGCGAGCAGGAGCGCCGCCGCGCAGGCCGTGGACAGGGCCGCGCGCGACGTGCGATTTCCAAGCATGGTCGTCCTTCCTCCGGCGAAGGTCCGCTGCGCACATTAGCGTGCTCGTGCGGCTGACGGGACTGTGGATCGGTGCTCCGTCGGTGCCCCGACTGCGGCTATAACCCTCCGTGATCGGTTTGCTGATTCTGCGTCACCGCTTGACCCTCGGCGTTACTGTTCCGCAGGTGACCGACGACGCACAGCAGACGTTGGACGACGCGACCGCCGTGCTCCGTTCGGCACTGGCCGGCGACGGCGCGGGGGTGGTCGGCGCCTTCGACGCCGTGGTGGACCGCTCCGGTCTGGCCGGGGCGTACGGGGTGGCCTGGTGCCTGGCCGCCACCATGCTGGGTGACGACGCCCCGGCCGGCGCCGCCGCGCTCGACTTCCCGGACATCGACGAGGCCGACTACGACACGCGCTGGGTGGCCCGGTTCGTCAGCGCGTACGCCAACGACGACGCCGACACCGGCGAGGCGCTGTTCGGTGCGGCGGCGGCCGACGGGCTGCTGCCCGACTGCCTGCTCACGCTGGCCGGCTCGACCATCGCCACGCTGCGCAGCCGGGAGGACTGACCGCGCCCGCCTGTGATACCTCTGACTGATGTCCGAGGCGATGCTCAGCAAGGTGCGCAAGCTGCTCGCCCAGGCCGAGGACCCGGCCTGCACCCCCGCCGAGTCGGCCGCCTTCATGACCAAGGCCACCGAGCTGATCGCCCGGTACGGCGTCGACCGCGCGCTGCTCGCCGCCCGCGAGCCGGCCGTCGACCCGGTCGGCGACCGGGTGGTCGAGGTGGTCGCCCCGTACGCCCGGGACAAGGCCGGCCTGCTCGCCGCCGTCGCCGACCCGCTGCGCTGCCGCTGCGTACGCCGCCGGGAGGGCAGCGGGTTCGCGATGCACCTGTTCGGCTTCGCCAGCGACCTGGAACGGGTCGAGCTGCTCTTCACCTCGCTGCTGGTGCAGGCGGCACACGGGCTGGCCGGGGCGGTCGTGCCGGGTGGGGAGCACCCGGCGGCGTTCCGGCGTACCTGGCTGGCCGGGTTCGCGCAGGTGATCGGCGAGCGGCTGCGTGCGGCCGAGGCCGGTGCGGTCGCCGAGGCCGGTGCGCCCTCCGTCGCGCTGGTGCTCGCCGACCGTTCCGACCGCGTCGAGCGCCGACTCGCCGAGGCGTACCCGCGACTGCGCACCGCCCCGCGACGCCGGCTCGCCGGTGGTGGCTTCGGCTCGGGCGCCGCCGCCGGCCGCCGGGCCGACCTGGGCGGCACCGGACTGACCGGTACGGGCGTGAGCCGGAGCATCCCCGGCTGAGTCAGGCGTCGGTGCGGGCTACCGTCGCCAGGTATCGGCAGAGAAGCTCGTGCCAGCCGGCGGTGAGCGCCTCGCGGTAGCCCTCGGCGGCCGTGCCGTGCCGGTCGAAGTAGCGGTGCTCGACGTCCACCCGGGTCGACACGGCACCCTCCGGGTGGAAGAGCACCTCCACCTCGCTGGCCCGGGCCGGGTCCGGCACCGGCACCCGGTCCGGCCCGATCTGCCAGGTGAAGACCAACCGCCGGGGCGGATCCCAGGTCAGGACGCGGCCCCAGTCGCTGCGGAAGCCGTAGGGGCCGATCTCGTAGAGCATGCCCCCGGCCTTCGGCTCGATGCCGATCCCGGCCAGCGCCTGCGGACCGGACCAGGTGTATTCGCGTACCCACCAGTCGGCGAGCGCGCCGGTGAAGACGGCGTACGCCCGCTCACCGGACGCCGGGACGATGAGGCTGCTGCGGAGGGAGAAGCGGTCGGAATCCTGCCGGACCTCATCCGGATCGGCCATCTCCTGTCCCATAAGCCCGGACCATACCGGCTGCTGCCTCCCTGTGCAGCTCCCGAGGTGCCCGCTTCCGGACAAACGCGGCCCAGCTTCCCGACAGCGTGACGCGTGCGCGCCGACGGCCGTCGGGAGGCTCGCGATCGACGGATGCCGTACCGGAAAGCGGGTAACCGCCGCTGACCCGGACCGGACGATCGGCCGATGGGGGAGCAGGAGCATGAGCGACAACGGAGCCACCGAACGGGAGCCCGAGCAGAACGGGGCGAAGAACGGATCGTCGTCCGGTGCCGGGGCGGAGCCGGACGTCCTGCTCGACGTGCCGGCGCTCTCGGTCGACGAGATCCGGCTGGCGGTGGACGGGCTCGACGCGGACCTGTCGTTGCGGGCCCGGCTGGCCAACCTGCTCCAGCTCGACGCCGGCGTCCGGGTGCACCTGGAGAGCGTCGAACTGGACATCAGCGGGGTCCGGGCCGAGGCCCTGCTGAAGGTCCGGCTGGAGAAGCTGGTGCAGATCCTGGACCGGGCGCTGACCACGATCGACCGCAACCCACAACTGATCGACGCGCTGGCCCGATCGGTCGGTGCCACCGTCGACGACGTGCACCGCACGGCCGGTCAGCTCGCCGGACCGGTCACGGAGGAGACGGAACGGCAGGCGGGCGGGTCCGGTGAGAAGGCCGACCGGGCGGTGGAGTCCGGGCGCTCCGGGGACGAGTCGGGCGGCAAGGCTGGACCTGGCGGCGAGGCGGGGTCGGCGGGCGAGGCGGGCGGCAAGGCCGGTCCCGGTGGGGAGGCCGGGCGGGGCGGTCAGTCCGGTCCCGGTGGCGAGGCTGGGCGGGGCGGCCAGCCCGAGTCGGGTGGTGAGACCGGACGGGGCGGTCAGTCTGCGTCCGGTGGCGAGGACGGGTCTGGTGGCGAGGCTGGCGGTCCCGGTGCGGGCCGCACCGGCGGCGATGCCGGATCGAGCGGTGACCGCGCACCAGAAGGGGAGGCCGGTGCCGGCGGCAAGCCCGGGTCCGGCGGTGAGAGCAGTTCCGGCGGTCAGGTCGAGGCCGGGTCCGGCGGAGGGGGTGCATCTGGTGGGGGGACCCGCTCCGGCGGTGAGGCGAAGTCCGGCGGCGGCGAGGGCGGGGGCGGTGGGCAGCCATCGGGTGCCGGGCCCGGGGCGGCTCAGCTCGCCGAGCAGGCCGGGCAGACCTTGCGGCAGGCCGGCCGAAGCGTCTGGGAGGCCATCCAGAACGGGATGAGCCAACACCGCCAGCAACGCCCGGACCGCTGACTGGCGACTTCCGCCGCGTCGGTTCAGCGGAAGGCCGCGAGATCTTGGAAGAATCCGGCCCCCTGAGGGGCGCAAATCTTCCAAGATCTAGCGGACGGCAACGGCCCGCCAAGCGCGAACCTGGCGGGCCGTGCCCTGCGTCAGCTCAGGAACACCTCCACCAGCTTGGCGGTGGCGAGGATGAGCCCGCACCCGGCGGCGACCAAGGTCGACACCTCCGCGCAGCGGGTCAGACGCGACCGCTTCCGCGGTTCGGATCCGCCGTCCGGCACAGTGGCCGGCGGTGTCTCCCGACGCTTAGCCGCAGCGTTTCCGCAGGTTGGGGGCCACCACTTGCGTTCCCGGTCACCTTTGCTGTTCGTTAGGTCCATGCCTGTGCCCTTCGCTGAGTTCAGGCCCGTGGGGCGGGTGCCGGTCGCATGGACCCGCCCCACGGACACGACGCGGGCGTTGATACCCGTCGTGGTCGATCAACGCATTGGGACGCACAGGGGTACGGCGGGCATCGCACAGAAGGTGCGAACCCGGGAGTCGTTTCCGTCGCATAGCAGGTCGCGACGCCGTGGACCTGCGGGATTAGCTGTCAGGGATGCGACAGCGGCGCAGAGCGGCACGGGCGTAACTCCGCGCCATGTCAGTCGTTGGCGGCCCGAGCGATCTACCAACTACGCACTTAACCGGTTGGGGGCAGTTGCCCTGTCGATGACCATCGCCAGCCCGGCAAGCGCCAGCGACCTGAGACATGAGTTCCACAGCCCGTACACAGGGGAGCTGCTGGCTGTGGGCACATACGACGACCTAACCGACACGTACTGCATCCGGCATGTCTCCGGACACACGGACGCCATCCTCTACTCGCAGCGGCCCGACGGCTCGGACCGGCGGTCCTGGCGTGACTCTGCCGGCGATGGCCGCACCTGCTCGGGAAACCTGTCCATCCCGGAGGACCAGTACCGCCAGGTGTGGATTACCGCGGCCGAGTGGAGGAGCCCCGACCGATACCACTACACCTGACCGTCCTTCCGTCGGTGCCGGTCGGGTCAGCGGCCGGCCGGCACCTGTCGGCTACCGCCGGACGGTCCGTGCCGCTCTCTGCGCTGCAAGACCGCAGCCACAACAGGTCAAGACCGCTTCGGGATGCAGCATCGGCCCAAGCGGGCCGCCTCGTGAGCAATCCGTGAGCAATCACCCGTCCGATTCCCTACAGACGTCGTACCTACAGCAGAGCGCCGACCGGCGTTTCCGCTGGTCGGCGCTCTCGTAGCCCGGCGAAAGGCTATGTGGCCAGGGGCGGGGTCGAACCGCCGACCTTCCGATTTTCAGTCGGACGCTCGTACCAACTGAGCTACCTGGCCGTGGTGCTCGACACATGCTATCGCATGGGCCGATACGCAGAACGCCGCGCATCAGGTGCGCGGCGTCAGCGCTTGCGGTCCTGACGGGACTTGAACCCGCGACCTCCGCCTTGACAGGGCGGCGAGCACTCCAACTGCTCCACAGGACCTGGCTGGTGTTGCCTCCGGCGAGCCGGATCGTGCCCCCAACGGGATTCGAACCCGTGCTACCGCCTTGAAAGGGCGGCGTCCTGGGCCGCTAGACGATGAGGGCGGCCCCGCCATCATTGCACACTCGCAACTTCAAGCGGACTTGCTCCCATCCGGCCCCGCCGGAGGCAGGAGAAGCATATGCCATGCCTGCTCGGACGGCCAAACCGGTATGGCACCTCGCCCGCCGTCGAACGAAGCCGCAGCTCAGTGGCGGTGTCATCGGAGCCGGGAGATCCCGTAGCGCCGTTTGAGGTCGGGGATCAGGCGTCGGCAGGCGGCCATCGTCTGGGTCCGGTCGCCGCCCGCGTCGTGCATCAGCACCACCGAGCCGTGACCGGTCGCCGACGTCACCCGCTGGATGATCGCCTTCGCCGACGGGTGGTTCCAGTCCTGCGGGTCGACGCTCCAGTGCAGCGGGCGCAGCCCGAGCTGCCGGGCGACGGCGATCTCCTCGGCCGTCCACCGACCGCCGGGCTGGCGGAACCAGGTGATCGGCGCGTTGGGCGCGGCCTCGTGGATGACGCGGTTCGTCCGCTCCAGGTCGGCGCGGATCTCGGCGGCCGGCCGCCGGCCGAGGTCCACGTCGTGCCGCCAACTGTGGTTGCAGAGCTGGTGGCCCTCACGGACGATCTGCGCCACCAGGTGCGGGTAGTGCTTGGCCTGCTTGCCGACCAGGCAGAACGTCGCGGTCACATGGGCCGCCCGGAGCTGGGCGAGGATCTGCGGGGTGTAGCGGGGGTCCGGCCCGTCGTCGAAGGTGAGAGCCACCCCCGGGTTCCCGGTGCGTCGGTGCAGTCCGGCCGGGAGCTTCTTGGGCAGCGGCCGGAGCTTCGGCTTCGGCTTCGGCGTGGTGTGGCTGGGCTGCGGTTTCGGGCTGGGGGGTGGTGGTGGCGATGTGGCCGAGGCGGACGGCTGGGCGGTCACCTTCGGGGGCGTCTTGCCGGGTTCGCCGCAGCCGGTGATGAGGAGCACCAGGCCGAGGGCGAACGCCAACGCGGTACGTGGGCGCATCGTTCGCTCCCGGAGGGGGTCGGGTCGGGCGGACTTTCCGACCGTAGTGGACGCCGCGCCGAAGCGGGAGGGGCGTTCAGCCGGTGGTCGACTGGTCCAACGAGTCCCGTACGGCGACGGCCAGCGAGAGCGCCTCGGCCAGATCCACCGGGCGGACGACGCCGGCCGGCAGCGAGTCGGCCCGCCAACCGGGCCCGGCGGCCAGCACCAGCAGCGGTCGGCGCGGGACGGCCAGGAGCGCGCTGAGCTGGTGCGGATCGGCCGTGGCCCGGGTGTGCGACCAGAGCACCACGGCCGCCGGGCCGGTCCGGTTGACGGCCTCGACCAGGGCGGGCACCGGCACCCGGGCACCCAGCATGCGATAGCTCACACCCGCCTCGGCCAGCGCGGCGGCCAGCGCCTCCAGCGGCAGCGAGTGCTGTTCCTCGTCGGCGCAGGAGAGCAGGATCCGGGGCGGCCCGGCGGCCGGATGCGTGCGGGCGACCGAGGCGAACGCCTCGGAGACGCACCGGGACATCAGGTGTTCCACCTCGATCAGCCCGGCGGTGGCGACGTGCCGTTCCCCGATTCCCGCGAGCACCGGCCGGAGCAGCCCCTCCCAGGTCGTCACCACACCGTCGGCGGCGAGGGAGTCGGCGATGGTGCGGCCGATCGCCACCGAGTCCAGCCGCATGGCGGCACGAGCCAGGCCGCGGGCGACCGGCCCGGCCCGGCCCACCGGGATGGTGGTGCCGCCGCCGTCCCGCACGGTGGAGGTGCGGGCCTTGAGGGTGGGCCGTTGCGGTGGGAGCACGGCCGGGGCCTGCCGGGCCCAGCGGGCCGCCTCGGCGGGGGTGACGCCCTCCGCGGTGAGCCGCCGCATGATCTCCAGCCGGGCGAGATCGGTGGGCGTGTAGCGCCGGTGGTGGCCCGGGACGTGCTCGCTGGGACCGAGGCCGTAGCGCTGGTGCCAGGTACGCAGCGTAGTGACCGCCACGCCCAGCCGGCGCGCGACGGCCCCCGCGCTCAGCGCCTCATCGGCCACCCGACCGCTCCGGTGCCTCGGCGATCGGCGGGGCCGAGCGGGACGGATCGGTCGGGTGCAGCAGCCGGTTGACCACGCCACCCAACCACGGGGCGTACGCCCGGGGGTCGGCGTCGAGGTCGGCGACCACCGCGTGCGGGTCGGCCCAGCGCAGCTCGGCCACCTCGTCCGGGTCCGGGTGGGCGGTCAGGTCGGCGGGTACGTCGGCGCGCAGCACGTGGTCGTACTCGAACTCGACCCGGCCGGTGGCGGGGTCCTCGGCGTAGTAGAGGTAGACGCCCACCTCGGTCAGGTCGACCGGGCCCAGGCCGAGTTCCTCGGCGAGCCGGCGGTTGGCGGCGTCGGTCAGCGACTGGCCGGGCAGCGGGTGTCCGCAGCAGGAGTTGGCCCAGCGCAGCGGGAACCGGGTCTTGACCGCGGCCCGTCGCTGGAGCAGGACCCGGCCGTCGGGGTCGACCAGGAGCACCGAGAAGGCGCGGTGCAACCGGCCGGGCGGCTGGTGGGCGGTGGCCACGGTGGTCTCGCCGAGCACCCGCCCACCGTCGTCGACCAGCTCGACCAGGTGTTCCTCCCGGCTCATCGGTGCTCCCCGGTGATCCGGGCGGCGGCCAGCTTGCCGCTGATCAGCACCATCGGCACACCCACGCCGGGTTGGGTGCCGGAGCCGACGAAGACCACGTTGCCCAGTGTCCGGTGCAGGTTCGACGGGCGGAAGGGGCCGGTCTGGAGGAAGGTGTGCGCGGCGGCGAACGGCGTGCCGGCGGCCATGCCCTGCGCCGCCCAGTCGGCCGGGGTGACGGCGCGCAGCACCTCGACGCCGTCGCCGAAACCGACGTAGCCGCGCTCCTCCAGCGTGCCGACGAGCTGCTGGGCGTAGCGGTCGGTGAGGTCGCCGGGCCAGTCGAACGGCGCCCGGTCGAGGTTCGGCACCGGGGCCAGCACGTAGTAGGTGTGCTTCCCGGCCGGGGCCACCGACGGGTCGGTGCGGCTCGGATTCGTCACCAGCAGCGACGGGTCGGTCATCAGCTCGCCTCGCCGGATCACCTCGTCGAACGTGCCCTTCCAGGACCGTCCGAAGTGGATGTTGTGATGAGCGATCTTGCCATAGCCCTGCGTCGAACCGACGTGCAGCACCACGCAGGACGGCGAGTAGGTGAGCCGGCGCTGCCGGCGCTCGGGCAGCAGTTCCTGGTAGGCGACCGGCAGGTCGGGGTTGAGGACCACCACGTCGGCCGGGACGAACTCGCCGTCGGCGGTGACCACGCCGGTGGCCCGCCCGTGCGCGGTCTCCACCCGGGTCACCGTGGTGCCGTAGCGGAACTGCACGCCGTGCTTNTCACTCCGGCCACCGAGTCGAGGTACGCGATGACGGTGTAGATGGCCAGCGCGTCGTGCGGCGACAGGCCGGCGTACATCGCCTGGAAGGAGAAGATCCGTTGGGTACGCGGGTCGCGGAAGAACTGGTTGATCTTCGTCTGGAGCCGGCGGAGCGCGCCGTTGGCGAAGAGCTTCAGCAGGTTGCCGGTGAGCAGGTCGGTCGGCGCGTCGAGGTTGCGCTCGATGAAGTCGGCCCGCTCCCACTTCCACAGGTTCCGGGCGTAGTCGACGAAACGCAGGTAGCCGTCCGCCTCCCGGGGGCCGCACACCCGGGCGATCTCGGCGGCCATCCGGGTGGTGTCGGTGATGACGTCCAGCGTCGACCCGTCCGGGTAGTAGGCGCGGTACGCCGGGTCGAGCGGGGTCAGGTCGAGCCAGTCGCCCAGTTCCTCGCCCACCGCGCCGAGCGCCTCGGCGATCAGGTCGGGCATGGTGAGCACGGTCGGCCCGGTGTCGAACTCGTACCCGTCGACGCTGAGCCGGCCGGCCCGCCCGCCCGGCACCGGCTCGCGTTCCAGCACGGTCACCTGCCGGCCGCTGCCGGCCAGGTGCAGCGCGCAGGCCAGCCCACCCAGCCCGGCGCCGACCACGACCACCCGGTCGGTCCGTCCGTTCACGGTGCGCATTCCGGCTCCTCTGCTCCCGAAGTTGGTCATCATGCCCGCCGCGCGGTGGCGGCGGTGGCGAGGCCGGTCAGCGCGGTGCGCGCCGTCTCGTCGATCGGTGCGGTGTCGAGCGCGGCCAGGGCCTCGGCCACCCGTTCGGAGATCATCCGCTCCACCCGGGCCATGGCCCCGGTCTCCCGGACCAGGTCGGCCAGGCGGGCCACCCCCGGTGCGTCGGTGACCGCTCCGGCCCGGTCCAGGGCGCGGCGCTGGGCCGGGTCGGCGAGCTGCCGCGCCAGCATCAGCAGCGCGGTCGGCTTGCCCGTACGCAGGTCGTCCCCGGCCGGTTTGCCGGTGGTCGCCGGGTCGCCGTAGACGCCGAGCAGGTCGTCGCGGAGCTGGAACGCCTCGCCGACGGCCAGGCCGTACCGGGTGTACGCGGCGATGAGCGGGCCGTCCGCGTCGGCGCCGGCCAGGCAGGCGCCGAAGAGCAGCGGTCGCTGGACCGTGTAGCTGGCGGTCTTGTAGCGGGCCACCCGCAGCGCCCGGTCGACCGACCAGTTCGCCGCGTCCTGCTCGCCGAGCACGTCGAGGAACTGCCCGGCGACCGTCTCCACCCGCATCTGGTCGTAGCAGCGCCGCACGTCGAGCAGCCGGTCCGCCGGCACGGCCGCGTGCGCCATCAGCCGGTCGGCCCAGACCATGCAGAGGTCCCCGATGAGTACGGCGACCGCCTCGCCGTACCGGTCGGGGTCGCCGCGGTGCCCGGCGGCGCGGTGCCGGGCGGCGGCGGCCCGGTGCGCGGTGGGTCGGCCACGCCGGGTCTCGGAGGCGTCCATCACGTCGTCGTGCACCAGCGCGAACGTGTGCAGCAGTTCCAGCGCGGACAGCGCGGGCAGCACGTCGGGCAGCGCCGCCTCGCCGCCGACCACCCCGCGCCAGCCCCAGTACGCGAACGTGGGGCGCACCCGCTTGCCGCCGGTCAGCACGGCTTCGCGTGCGGTCGCCGCGAAACCGCCCATCGCTGCGTCGATCTCGGTGAGTGCGTCGACCTCGGTGGCCAGGAACGCCGCCAGGGTGTCGTCAACGCCCGTGACCAGGTCCTTCGTGAAGGCGGCCAGTACGCCGCGGACCGGATCGTCCGTCGCTTCCGGCTGAGCCGGCGCGACGCGGAGCGCATTGCCCGCAACTGCGTCGTTGGCCATGTCAGGGAG
Organism: Micromonospora sp. NBS 11-29; assembly: GCF_002140155.1. Lineage (GTDB taxonomy): Bacteria > Actinomycetota > Actinomycetes > Mycobacteriales > Micromonosporaceae > Micromonospora. The sequence continues at coordinate 401,060 of NZ_NAPR01000004.1, read as the reverse complement.
CGTACCCTAGGGTTACGAGTTGCGTCGATTGCTGCATCGAAACCGAGGAGGGCTGGTGGACACCGATCTCACCGCTGCCTATGACCGTTGCCGCGAGCTGCACCGGCGTCACGGCCGTACCTACTATCTCGCCACCCGGCTGCTGCCCGCTTGGAAACGGCGACATGTGCACGCCCTGTACGGCTTCACGCGGTACGCGGACGAGATCGTCGACCGCACCGAGGACCTACCGCCCGCCGAGCGCGCCGCCCGGCTGCGCGAGTGGTCGGACCGTTTCGTCGCCGGTCTGCACGGTGCGTCGGTCGACGACCCGCTGCTTCCCGCCGTGCTGCACACCATCGCGGTGTTCGACCTGGACCGCGACGACTTCGCGTCGTTCCTGCGCAGCATGGCGATGGACCTGACGGTCACCTCGTACCCGACCTACGACGACCTGCTCGACTACATGGAGGGCTCGGCCGCCGTCATCGGCACCATGATGCTGCCGATCCTGGGCAGCTCCGATCCGGCCGCCGCCCGGGAACCCGCCCGCCAGCTCGGGTTCGCGTTCCAGCTCACCAACTTCATCCGCGACGTCGCCGAGGACCTCGACCGCGGCCGGACCTACCTGCCCGACGAGGACCTGGCCAAGTTCGACGTGACCCGCGACGACCTGCTCGCCGCCCGGACCGCCGGGCGCACCACCGTCCCGATCCGCGAGCTGATCGAGTACGAGGTGACCCGCGCGCAGGCCCACTACCTCGCCGCCGCGCCGGGCATCCCGTTGCTCAACCCCGCCTCACAAGCCTGCATGCGCACCGCGTACGCGCTCTACGGCGGCATCCTCGACGAGGTGGCCGGGCAGGACTTCGACGTGTTCGTCCGCCGGGCCCTGGTGCCGCAGCGACGACGGATGGCGGTGGCCGCGCGGGCGCTGCTCACCCCCGCCGGCACGCCGGTGCGGGTGCCCGGCCCGGCGCTCACCCCGGCCCTGGCCGGATGACCGAGGGTACGGCGGTCGTGCTGTTCACCCGCGACCTGCGGGTGCACGACCACCCGGCGCTGGCCACGGCGTGCTCGGCGTTCGACCGGGTGGTGCCGCTCTACGTGCTCGATCCCGCGTTGCAGGACCTCTCCCCGAACCGCACCCGGTTCCTCCACCAGAGCCTGGCCGAGCTGCGCGAGGCGCTCCGCCGACGCGGCGGCGACCTGGTGGTGCGGCGCGGCGACCCGGTGGCCGAGACGGTCGAGCTGGCCCGCACCGTCGGCGCCGAGGGCATCGGGCTCTCCGCCGACGTGACCCGGTACGCCCACCGCCGGGAGCGCCGCCTGCGCGCCGAGTGCGACCGGCACCGGATGTTCCTGCGGCTCTTTCCCGGCGTGACCATCGTCGAGCCGGGCGCGCTCCAGCCGGCCGGCGGCGACCACTACCGGGTGTTCAGCCCCTACTTCCGGGCCTGGCAGGGCGTGTCGCCGCGGGAGGAGCTGGCCGCGCCGAAGCGGGTGCGGCTGCCCGACGGCGTCGACCCGGGCCGGCTGCCGGAACCACCGAGGGGCGAGAGCCCGGACGCGGCCGTCGGCGGGGAGAGCGTCGCCCGGCGTCGGCTGACCGCGTGGCTGCCCACGCTCGACCGCTACGACGACATCCACGACGACATGGCCGGCGACGACACCTCTCGGCTCAGCCCGTACCTGCGGTGGGGTTGCGTCTCTCCGCTGGCGGTGGCGAACCGGGCCGGCGACCGCGGCGGGCCGTTCGTCCGGCAGCTCTGCTGGCGCGACTTCTACCACCAGGTCGTCGCCGGCTTCCCCGACCTGTCCACCCGTCCCTACCGGCGGGGCGCCCGGGAGGACTGGCGGTACGACCAGGACGCGCTGGCGGCCTGGACCGAGGGGCGCACCGGGACGCCGATCGTGGACGCCGGCATGCGGCAGATGCGCGCCCAGGGCTGGATGCACAACCGGGCTCGGCTGATCACCGCCGGCTACCTGACCAAGCACCTCGGGCTCGACTGGCGGCCCGGCCTGGAGGTCTTCTTCCGCTTCCTGCTCGACGGCGACCGGGTGAACAACTCGGGCAACTGGCAGTGGGTGGCCGGCACCGGCAACGACACCCGGCCGTACCGTGGCTTCAACCCGGTGCGGCAGGCCGAGCGGTACGACCCGGACGGCGCGTACGTGCGGCGGTGGGTGCCCGAGCTGGAGTCGGTGGCGGGCAAGGCGGTGCACCAGCCGTGGCGGCTGCCCGAGAAGACGCGTCGCACGCTCGACTACCCGCCCCCGCTGACGGTCCCCGGCGCCGACCCGGTCTGGCTGCGCTGACGCCGCCCGCCGCCCGCCGGCTGTCGAGGTCACGTTCAGTGATGCCCTGCCCTCCGAGGCACATCGACTCCGATCCCCTTTGCTCTGCAGCCATATCCGCATCGATTGCGGAAAGTGACCGTCTCGGCCTTGCGCGGTTTTCGGACCTGCAACGAAAACCCTGCTCAGCGCGGTGCTGCGCCAATGGCTGCAGAGCAAAGTCGGAAAAGGGAAGACATCGTTCCCGGCCGGTTGAATGCGCTGCGTGACGCCGCCCCGAAATTGCAGACCGTGACGGGAGGTCAGAGGAGGAGCGCTCGCCCGCGACAGTGCCCGGCGTCCACTTCGGGAGTTCCGCCGGGCCCGGTGGCCGGTGATCCGGCGGTGCGGAATGCTGGCGGGATGGCAGAGCCGGAACTGGTGGACGTGGTAGTGGTGGGGCTCGGCGTCGGCGGCGAGGAGGTGGCCGGGCGGCTCGCCGAGGCCGGCCTCACCGTGGTCGGCATCGAGCGGGACCTGGTCGGCGGCGAGTGCCCCTACTGGGGGTGCATCCCGAGCAAGATGATGATCCGGGCGGCCAACGCGCTGGCCGAGGCGCACCGGGTCAACGAGCTGGCCGGGTCCGCGCAGGTGCGCCCCGACTGGGCGCCGGTGGCGAAGCGGATCCGCGAGGAGGCCACCGACACCTGGGACGACCGGGCGGCGGTGGACCGCTTCACCGGCAAGGGCGGCCGGTTCGTGCGCGGCAGCGGCACGCTCGACGGCCCGAACCGGGTACGCGTCGGCGACCAGGTCTTCCAGGCCCGGCACGGGGTGGTCCTCGGCACCGGCACCCGGCCCTCGGTCCCGCCGATCGACGGGCTGGCCGACACGCCGTACTGGACGAACCACCAGGCCATCGAGGTCGAGGAACTGCCCGGCACGCTGCTGGTGCTCGGCGGCGGCGCGATCGGGTTGGAGCTGGCCCAGGTCTTCGCTCGATTCGGCGTCCGGGTGACCGTCGTCGAGGCGGCCGACCGGGTGCTCGCGGTCGAGGAGCCGGAGGCGTCCGCGCTCGCCGCCGTGGCGCTGCGCGCGGACGGGGTGGAGATCCACACCGGCGTCAAGGTCGGGCGGGTCAGCCACGACGGCGACCAGTTCACCGTCCACGCCGACGGCGCGGCGTTCACCGGCGAGAGGTTGCTGGTGGTGACCGGTCGCCGGGCGCACCTGGAGGAGCTGGGGCTGGACACGGTCGGCGTGGACGCCGGGCAGCGTTTCCTCGCGGTGGACGACCGGATGCACGTCGCCGACGGGATCTGGGCGGTCGGCGACCTCACCGGCGAGGGCGCGTTCACCCACATCGCCATGTACCAGGCCGGCATCGTGGTGGCGGACGTGCTCGACCGCGTGCGGCGTACCCAGGGTGGCCCGGACGCCAGTGGCACCGCGAGCGTGGTCGCCGACTACCGGGCGCTGCCCCGGGTCACGTTCACCGACCCCGAGGTGGGCGCGGTCGGCCTCACCGAGCGGCAGGCCCGCGAGCGCGGCATCAACGTGCGGGTCGGATACACCGACCTGACCGCGTCGACCCGGGGCTGGATCCACAAGACCGGCAACGCCGGCTTCATCAAGCTGATCGCCGACGCCGACCAGGGCGTGCTGGTCGGAGCGACCTCGGCCGGCCCGGCCGGCGGCGAGGTGCTCTCCGCGCTGGTGGTGGCCGTGCACGCGGCCGTGCCGATCAACCAGCTCCGGCACATGATCTACGCGTACCCGACGTTCCACCGGGCCATCTCCGAGGCGCTGCGCAACCTGGCCTGACCGGTCAGCCGGCCGGCTCACCGTGCCGGCCGGCACCGGCGGCGAACCGCCCGGCCCCCCGCACCCCGTCCACGGCCAGCGACTCCAAGCCGTGGGCCAGCTCGACAGCGAGCGCTTCCGGCTCGGGCCGGCCGGCGCCGTCGAGCAGCGCCGCCCGGTCGTTGCGCAGGCAGGTCTGCGGGTGCCGGGCGATGCCGGCGGCCAGCCGCTCGGCCTCCGCCCGGGCCGCACCGGGCGCGACCACCCGGTTCACCAACCCCATCGCGTACGCCTCGTCGGCGGGCACCGGGCGGCCGGTGAGGATCAGGTCCATCGCCCGGCTCTCCCCGATCAGCCGGGGCAGCCGCACCGTCCCGCCGTCGATCAGCGGTACGCCCCAGCGCCGGCAGAACACGCCGAGCGTCGCGTCCGACTCGGCGACCCGCAGGTCGCACCAGAGCGCCAGTTCCAAGCCGCCGGCCACCGCGTACCCGGAGATGGCGGCGATGACCGGCTTGGACAGCCGCATCCGGGTGGGACCCATCGGGCCGTCCCCCTCGGACTCGACCCGGTTGCCGCGCGGCGTGCCGATCGCCTTCAGGTCGGCGCCGGAGCAGAACGTGCCGCCCGCGCCCCAGAGCACGGCGACCGCCGCGTCCGGGTCGGCGTCGAACGCGCGGAACGCGTCGGCCAGCGCGCGTGCGGTCGGCCCGTCGACGGCGTTACGAGCGTCCGGCCGGTCCAGGATCACCGTGGTCACGCCGTCGGCGTGCTCGACGCGTACCCCCATGGGTTCAGCATGCCCGCGACGACGCCGACCGCGCCAGGTGGGGCCAGCCAGCGCATCGGCTGACCGGTCACGGACCGGGCGGTGTAGAGAAATTCCAATTCGACGATCGGACATACGGCGACCAGCCCAGCGGTCCGGCCAGCTTTTGCCCGGCGTCCGGTTTGGGGGCTCTCCTGCCGGGAAGTCGGAACGGGTGCGCGAACTGATGACGAAGCTCGAACAGGCCTCCGGGCTCGACCGGATCGGTGACCGGTTGCAGCGCGCCGTCCAGGGCACGCTGCGCTCCCAGCGGGTCCGGGACGCGCTGCACGGCGTCTGGCTGGGCCACCCGCTGCATCCCGCGATGGTGCAGGTCCCGGTCGGCGCGTGGATCTCCGCCGCCGTGGTGGACCTGCTGCCCGGTCAACGCCGGGCCGCCACCACGCTGGTGGGGCTCGGCACGGTCAGCGCGGTGCCGGCCGCGCTCGCCGGGCTCAACGACTGGGCGGCCCTCTCCCGCGACCAGCGCCGGGTCGGGCTGGTCCACGCCGCCGCGAACACGGTCGGCCTGGCCCTCTACGCCGGCTCACTGGCGGCCCGACTGAACGGGCGGCACGGCCTCGGCCGGGCGCTGGCCTACCTGGGGCTCTCCGCGGCCGGCGGCGGGGCGTACCTGGGCGGGCACCTGGCGTACAAGCAGGGGGCCCAGGTCAGCCAGAGCGTCTCCGACATGCACCTGATCGCCGACGGCTGGCACCCGGTGGGCGACCTGACCGGCCTGCCCCAGCGTGAGCTGGTCACCCGCGAGATCGACGACGTCTCGGTGATCCTCTACCGGCACGGCGACGACGTCACCGTGATGCTGGAGCGCTGCCCGCACCAGAGCGGCCCGCTCGGCGAGGGCGAGGTGCAGGAGATTGACGGCCACGCCTGCGTGGTCTGCCCCTGGCACGGCAGCGCCTTCCGGCTCAACGGCGGCGAGGTGGTCCACGGCCCGGCCGCGAACGACCAGGTCGTGCTCCCCACCCGCGTGGTCTCCGGCCGGGTCGAGGCCCGACTGCCCTGACTCAGTCCCGGCGGTGCCGTCCGTTGTTGAGCGCGCGGGCGGGCACCGGCCGGCGGCGCAGGCCGAGGACGGCGCCGATCTGCGCGCCCACGATGCTGGCCACCGCCAGCACCGCCGAGATGGCCAGCGGACGGTTGATGCCCTCCTCGGCCGTGGCCCGCGACGCGCCCGCCGCCATGGCCGGCGGCTGCCCGACCGGGGCCTCCACCGTGGGCGTGCTGTCCCGGGCCGGCGTGTGCGGCGAGGGCTTCGGCTTCTTCGGCTTCGGCGCGGTCGACGACGCACCACCGTCCGGCTTGGTCGGCGCGGGCTTGGCCGGCGTCACCACGAGCCGCCCGGCGGCGTGCCGCCGGGCGCCCTCGTCCACCGCGCCCTCGGGCAGCCGGAGCACCTGGCCGGGGCGGATCCGGTCCGGGTCGGCGAGCCGGTTCAGCCGGGCCAGCTCGCGGTAGCGGTCGAAGTCGTCCAGGTAGCGGTCGGCCACCTCGCCCAGGTAGTCGCCCTTCGCCACCCGGTACATCGCCGGGTCGGCCGTTGTCGAAGCGGCCGGTGCCGGCGCGGCGGCCCGTGGAGCGGTGACCGCGGGGGCGGCCACCGCCGGCTGCGGCGCGGCCAGCGCGGCGGCGCTCGCCGCGGCCGGGCTCGCCGCCAGGATCAGCGCCACCGAACCGACCAGCGCGGCGGCGGCCCGCTGCTGACGGCGCATCCCGGGCAGCTTCGGCGCCGGTCGGCGCAGCGCCCCGGCGAGCAGTTCCACCAGGACGGAGAACGCGAACGTGGCCCAGCCGAACCAGCCCACCACGGCCAGCGTCCGCAGGAAGAGCTGGCCGTCGTCGCGGCTGGTCAACGCCGTACCCATCTCGGTCAGGGTGGGTAGGTGGTCGGGCAGCGGATTGCCGGCGAAGGCCAGCAACGCGACCGGCCCGCCGGCCAGCACCCCGACGAGCACGACGAGAGCACCGAGCCCGGTGAGAACCTGGCCGGTGCGTCGGACGGCGGAGCGACGGGGTGCACCCATGGCGGCCTTCCTTCCTACGGTGGTGGCCCGGTGAGCGCCCGAGCGGTGGCCTCACCGGTGACGGTGGCGGTTCTCTGCGCGCCGAAGAGACCGATCAGGTCCCGTCGGTGGGTGATCCGCACGCGTACCCGGATCTGGGTCTCGGTGCCGACCACGGGGAACTCGACCTCGTGCCCGCCGACCCCGCCGGCGGCGCTGAGGTAGTTCGCGACGGCCGTGCGGGCGGCGGCCTGGTCGATCCGCGCCGGGCCACCGTCGATGGCGCCCGCCCGGTCGATCATCTGGCCGCCGCTGCGGGCCGCCTCGGCGGCCAGGTTGTCCGCGCGTTGCAGCGTGCGGAGCTGCCCGGCGGCGTCGTAGGCGAGGCTGATGACGGCGAGCACGCCGGTCATCGCCACGGCCAGGAAGAGGCTCACCCGGCCGCTCTCCGCCCCGCGCCGCCCGGTCATCCGCGGCTCCGGTAGGTGTCCAGCGGCGAGGTGAAGCGCGCCGAGACGGTCTTGCCGCCCGGCACCCCGGGCAGCCCCGGCGCACGCAGGTCGTCGAAGGAGACCGTGCAGGTCACCTCGGCCGTCACGGTCGCCGGCACGCCGGCCGCGCTCCGGTACGCGGCGGCGAAGGTGGTCGGCGTCCCGGCCACCGACCCGCTCAGGCGCAGCCGGGGCGGGGCGGTGCACCGCAGGCCCGACCAGTCGAGCTGGCCCCGGGCCGCCTCGTCGGCGGCGTCGGCGCCGTCGGCGGCGTTCCGGGCCAGCGAGGCGGCCCGGGCGGCGTCGTGCGCGGCAGCCTCGACCGCCTCGTCGGCCACGGCGGTCCGGCCGGCCACCCCGGCGAGCACCATCAGCCCGATGAAGGCGGGGGCGAGCACCGCCACCTCGATCGAGACGGAACCCCGGTCCCGTCGCACCGGCCTCACCCCGCGCTCCAACGCTCGGCGGGGCCGTGCGCGGTCTGCGTGACCTCGAACGAGACGCCCGGAATGACCGACAGGGAGCGTCCCCGCACCGTGCAGGTCACGGCGGTGGCGGTCTCCGCGCAGGTCGGGCCGGTCCGGTCCCAGCCGGCCAGCCAGTCACCGGACCGACGCAGGTAGGCGGTCGCCCGCTCGCGCCCGGCGTCCGGCCCGGCGTCGAACGTGCGCTGGGCGTTCACCCCGGTCTGGGCCGCGTTGAGCGCGGTGGAACGGGCGACGAACCAGACGGCGACCTGGATCGAGCCGAAGAGCAGCACCAGGATCACCGGCATCAGCACGGCCAGCTCGACCGGGNCCGCGCGGACCGGTGGGCCGGGCGGCGGGCGCCGGCCGGCTCCGGGCCGTACGGCCGGGGCGGGGCATCCTCAGTTGCCCGGGTCGGTGTGGGTGGGGATGTTCTCCATCCAGTCGTTCGCGCGGGCCAGGGCGAGTGCGGTGACCGCCATGGCCACCGCGACCAGGCCGAAGATGATCACGGCGGTCGGCACCGGGCTGTCGCCGCGCTCGCTGTCCTTGCTCAGCTCGGCGAGGCGGCTGCGGGCCGCCACGTACACGTAGGTGAAGAGGGACATGGTCTTCTCCTTCTCGGGGGTGGGGGTTCACAGGCGGGCGAGGAACGGGTAGACGGCGAAGCCGAGCAGGACGAAGACCAGCAACGAACCGGGGATGTCCAACTTGCTGGTCACCCCCTCGGCGCGGGTCAGGTTGTCGGTGCGGATCTGGTCGCGCAGCGAGTCGGCGCGCGAGCGCAGCGTCTCGTGCACCTGCGCGCCCTCACTGCCGGAGGAGCGCATGATCGCGCCCACGTCGCCCAGCTCCGGGATGCCGATGCGGTCGGCCAGCTCCTGCAACTCGTCCCAGGGCGAGTGCATCTGGAGCTGGGCGAGCCGCAGCGCCTCCCGGATCCGGTCGAAGACCCAGCCGTCGCAGACCGTCGCCGCGCGCTCAAGCGACTGCACCGGGCCGTGCGCGGCGGAGAGCTGCAACGCCACCAGGTCGAGGTAGGTGCAGACCGCCTGCCGGAACTCCTCCCGCGCGGCGTCCGCCTTGACCAGCACCGAGCGGTGCGCGATCAGGCCGGCGAGCAGCGCCAGGCCGAGGCTGGCCAGGACCGGAACCGCCACCGGCACGGCCACCCCGCCCAGGAAGAGCACGGCCGAGACGACCGCCGGCGTGGCGAAGCCGATCAGCGCGGAGAGCAGCACCGACAGGGCGTACTGCTCGGGGGTCCGGTCGAGCAGGGCGAGTTGCCGGGTCGGGGGGCGCAGCCAGCGGGCGAAGCCGCCGAGCCAGTCCGGCCCGGCGCCGGCCACCGGCACCTGACCGGGTGGCTGGTGCAGCCGGCGCAGGGCCGGACCGAGCGCCGGGGTGGCCGGCAGCGCCTCGCGGACCACGAGGAAGAGGCCGAGCCCCACCGCCGACCCGCCGAGCACCGCCATCACCAGATGCCAGTTCGTCATTGGATCGCCTCCTCCAGGTCGGGGGCCGGGAGGAAACGTGCCGGTCGTGGCGGCTGGCTCATCGAGCGCACCCAGACCAGCAGGCCGATGAAGGCCGAGCCGAGCATCGCCATCACGAGCTGCCCGGTGACCGTCCCGTACGGACGGACGTAGTCGCTGTTCACCAGCCCGTACGCCAGCGTGGCCAGGGTCATCCCGGTGAGGAAGCGGACCGCGAACCGGGGTTGGGTGCGCTTCGCCTCGACCTCCCGCCGGGTGGCCACCTCGGCGGAGGCGGCGGTGGCGATCGAGCCGAGCACGTCGCCGAGGCGCTCGCCCCGGTCGGTGAGGTGCAGGATCAACGCGGCCACCACCTGGTCGGCGACCGGGTCGGCGATCTCGTCGGCGAAGGCGAGCAGCGCGGAGCGCGCCAGCCAGCCGGCCTGGAGGCGGGCGGCGAGCGTGCGTACCTCCTCCTGGATCTCCTCCGGCGCGGTGGCGATGGTGCCGACGATGGCCTGCTGGAGCCCCTGCCCGGTGGCGGAGATGTCCTTGAGCCGTCGGGTCCACTCGCCGACCGCCTCGATCCGGGCGATGGCCCGCTGCTCGGCCCGGCCCACCGCGAACAGCCACGGCACCCCGGGCACCGCGAGCGCCACCAGCAGGCCCACCACCGGCAGCCCGGTGAGCAGGAACGCCAGCGCGCCGGCGGCCACGGCGGCGGCGAGCAGGAGCTGGTGCCGCCGCTGGTCGGCGCGGCTGGTCCCGGAGCCGGTCCAGAGTCGGCTCAGGCCCGACCCGCCGCCGCCCGGCGTCGACGTCGGTGGCCGACTGGTGCCGACCAGCGCGACCACGGCCAGCACCAGACCGGCCACGCAGGCCGCGCCGGAGACCAGCGCGATCAGCTCGATGCGGGTCACGCCGGCCTCCCGTTCGGCCGCCGCCCGAGGCGGGTGTGGCGCGGACGCCGCCAGGCGCCCGCGCCGGCCTCGACGAACCGGGTGAGCAGCCGGGCGTCGTAGCCGACCCGCAGCAGTTGGTCGCGGATCCGCTCGGGCAGGTGCCGGGGGACCGCCCGGCCGTCCGGCCCGGGACCGAAGACCGTGGTGGTGGTGATCCGGTTGCCCTCGCCGACGCCGATGACCTCCTCGACGTGCGAGACGAAGCGGTGCTTGCGCCCGCCGATCGCGGTCTCGTCCTCGACCGTGACGTAGACGATCAGGTCGAGCGCGTTGCCGGCCATCCGGCGGGCCTGGTCGACGGTCATCTCCCGGCCGTGGGAGAGCGCCAGCTCGATGATCCGTTCGCTCACCCCGGCGGGGGTACGGGCGTGGATGGTGCACATCGACCCGCGGCTGGTCGTCATCGCCTGGAGCATCGGCACGATCTCGCGGGACCGCACCTCGCCGACGATGATCCGCAGCACGCCCATCCGCAGCGACACCGGGATCAGGTCGGCGATGCTGACCTCACCGGCCGGCCGCCCGTCCGCCCCGCGCTCGCCGTGCCCCTCCCGGGACTCGAAGCTCATCACCGCCCGGTGCTTGTGCCCGCGCCGGGCCGGCAGCAGCTCCCGACTCTCCTCCAGCAGCACGTACGGCTCGTCGGCCGGGATCTCGTCCATCAGCGCCCGGATGACCGTGGTCTTCCCGGCCCCGGCCAGCCCGGCGACCATGATGTTCAACCCGGCCCGCATGGACGCGCGGAGGAAGTCGCGCAGCAGCGGGTCGATCATCTCGTCCAGGTCGGGCCGGCCGCCGGTGATGTCCTCCAGGCTCACGTCCAGCGTGTTGTGCTTCCGGATCACCGCGTACGGGCGGTGGCTGACCAGGAAGACCGCCGCCAGCCGGCTGCCGTCGGGCAGTTGCAGGTCGAGCGTGGGCTTGGAGGTGGACAGCGACCGCTCGGTCGCCCCGGCCCGGCGGGCCGCCGCCTGGAGGATCTCCACCAGCTCGTCGTCGGTCTCGGCGATCGGCTCGGCCCAGTCGACGCCGCCGCCGTGCCGGGTGATGCGCACCTGGTCGCAACCGAGGATGTGCACCTCCTCGATGCTGTCGTCGACCAGCAGCGTCTGGAGCCGGCCCAACCCGACCAGCTCGGCGGTCACCTGGTCGAGCAGCAGCCGTTCCTCGTCGGCCGCCATCGGCGTGCCGGCCCGGCGCACCGAGTCGGCGTACGCGGAGACCACCGCGACGGCCAGCCGGGCGCGCTCGACCTCTTCGGCGTCGGCGTCGAACTCCCGCCCGCGCTGCCAGTGGGTGAGTCGTTCGCTCAGCTCCCGACGCAGTTCGCGGACCACCGCGAAGTCGACCCGGGGACGGGGCGGCGCCGCCGGCGGCGCGGCGGGGAGGGCCGGGCCGGCGACGTGGTGCCGGCCGTTCGGCGGGGTCAGCGGCGGGACCGTGGAGAGCACCCCGGGCTGCTGCCCGCGCGGGTCGTGCGAGACCGGCTCAAACCGCACCCGGCACCCCCGGCGCGATCGGCGCGTCCACCGCGCGTGGCGCGGTCGCACCCGGCCAGGCCAGCCGGGCCCGCCGCCGGTCCAGCAGCGCCCGCACCGGCACCTCCAACGCGCCGGCCGCGCGCATCAGCGGCCGGTTCGCGCGTACGGTGCCGCCGCGCCCGAGCACCTCGGCGGTACGCGGGTCGTGCGGCAGCCGGGCGATCACCGGCAGCCGCAGCGCCTTGCTGATCTCGCTGGTGCCGTGCCCGTCCCCGACGATCACCAGGCGCAGGTTGCCCGGCGGTACGCGGTGCTCGGTGAGGTCCCGTTCGATCGCGCGGACGGTGGCCCGGGTGGCGGAGAGGTCGGGCAGGTTGGNCCGACCGCCAGCCGGCCGCAGTCGACCAGCACGTCGTAGGGGGGTACGCCCCGCTCCAGGTTGGTGAAGTAGTCGGCGAAACGTTGCCACAGTGGGATCACGCTGCCGGCCTGCGCCGGGTCGACCACCCCGGGCAGCAGCAGCCGTTCGCGGCGCGGCGCGTCCAGGTCGACCAGTTGCGACCAGAAGGCGCTCTCCAGGCTGCCGTCACGCAGCTCGCCGACGGCCAGCTCGCCGATGCCGCGCGGGCCGTCGAGCGCGCCGCCCAGGTAGCCGGCGAGGATGGAGCCGCCCGCCGGGTCGCACTCGGCCAGCACCAGCCGGCGGTGCCAGCTCAGCGCCGCGGCCAGCGCGGTGGTGGTGACACCCGGCGAACCCTTCGCCGAGACCAGGGCGATGATCGCCATCAGGCCGCCTCGGTGAGCACGAGCGCGATCCGGTCGGACGCGGCCAGCGCCACCACCGCCGGCACGTCCCGGACGGCCAGCGCCAGGTAGACCACCACGTCGTCGTTCTGCGGGGTGGCGGCGTCGATCACGGTGCCCTCGAACCGGGTGCCGCCGGCACGTCCCCCGGCGTTGCTGGAGCTGCTGTCGGGCGTGCTGACCAGCAGCACCTTGTCGCCGGGGTGCAACTTGCGGGCCGGCACCTGCTTGGGCTTCAGCCCCAGCGCGATCTGCTGCTGGCCGGCGCCGAGCAGCGGGGCGTCGGTGAGCTGGGCCGAGGTGAGCAGCGTGCCGGGGGTCAGCCGGACGGCGGCCCGCAGGCCCAGCACGTCCTTCATCCGGTTGGCCGACACCGGCCGCAGCTCGCGCCCACCGGAGACGCGCACCGGCACCAGGTCGTCGGCGGTGATCTGCTGGCCGACCTGGACCGGCCGGGCCACCGCCAGGTAGGTGCCGGTGGACCGCACCGAGGTGACCGCGAACGCCGCGCCCAGCCCGCCGACGGCGATCAGCAGGATCGCCAGGCCGAGCAGGCCGGGCCGGACCCGCCGCTGCCGGACCACCTTGGGCGGCGCCACCGGCGCCTCCACCGGGGTCCCGTTCCGGGAGGCCACAACACTCATCGGGTCACCACCTGACGTTCGTTGATCTGCACCGGGATGACACCGCTCTCCCGGCTCTGGGCGATCACGCCGCGCTCGCCCCCGCTGGACGTCCACTCGACGGTCCAGAAAGTCGTGGCGTAGACCTGGTAGATGCCGGCCTTCGGGTAGCCGTTGGGGAGGCCGCAGTCGGGTGAGGCGCTGCCGGCCAACGGCCCGTTCGCCCGGTAGGGGGTGCCCGGCCCGGCGCACTCGACGTCGAGGTTCCGGTCCATGTGCCAGACCGTCCGGGTCACGTTCGCGGTGATGGTGACCGTCAGCCCGCGGTCGGACGCGGACGCGGTCAGCGGGCCGAAGTAGGAGGCGCCGCGGCTGGCCCACATCCACACCGGCAGGCCGACCAGCCCGGGGCCCTTGCTGCGGCGGGGCGCGACCGACGCGCGGGGCGGCAGCAGCGAGATCGAGGCCAGCGCGCGACGGGCCAACTCCTCCGGGTCGGGCGGTGCGCCGTAGCCGTCCGGCGGCCCGTCGAGCAGTTCCTGTCGCATGCTGCCCAGGTCGCCGCCGTTGCAGGTGAGCTGGTACCACTGCTTGCCGGGTGGCGCGTCCGCCTGGGCCGAGGCGAGCTTGTAGTAGCAGCCGTCGGCGTTGTTGAACCAGCCGAGCACGTCGTCATGGCAGGGGATGGCCCGGCCGTTCCACTGGCACTTCGGCGCGGCGCCCCCGTTGCCGCTGCCCCCGCCGCCGCCCGGTCCGCCCGGACCGCCGCCCGGGATGCCCGGGTCGTCGTCCCAGACGTCGCAGTCGACCTGGTCGGGGGTGCAGGAGCCGCCCGGGTCGGCGGCGGCCCGGGCGGGGGTCACGGCCAGCGTCAGCAGCGCGGCCAGGCCGGCGGCGAACCACCGCCGGCGGGCCGGGGTGTCGGCTCCGCCCCGGGTCAGCACGGCTGGTCCTGGTGCGCCGCGCCGGTGTTGATCAGCCAGCGGCCGTCCGGGTAGCGGCTCGCGGTGGCGGTCGCCAGGTACCGCCCGCCGCGGGTGCCGGGCACGGTCTTGCCGTTCTTGGCGTAGACCAGCCGGTAGCCGGTGGCGTCCAGGCAGTCCTGGATCTCGACGGTGGGCGGCTCGGCGCCCAGGTCGACCGAGACGACGGTGGGGTCGGAAACGAGTTTTCCGGTACGCATCGCACCGTGCTCCTTCGCGTCGCGAATTGCCACCCGCACCCGGGTCAGCAGCGGGTCAGCCAGAAACCGGGGCAGATCGGGATGGCTGGGATCGCCCTTCGCGCTCGCCGCCCGGGACGCGGCGAGATAGCCGGAATAGGCGGTCAGCGCGGCCTTTTCGGCGGCTTTCTCCTCGGCGGCAGAATGAGCGACCGGCGCGGCGGCACGCCCGGTCAGCGGGTCGGTCGTCGCCTCCGGCCCGGCGCCGCAGCCGGCCACGCCGGCCACCAGCGCGAGGCTGAGCAGGCCGACCTCCCATCGCTGGGACTGCCGTGTACGCAACGCCGCGCCCTCCTCGGTGCCGGCCCGGTGCGGTCGCGCCGACGCGCGCCGGGCATGCGGAAGCGCGCCCGGATCTGACCGGCCGGGCCTCGACCGCCACCGCTGCATTTACCTGTGCTGATCTTCAAGGGATGTGGAACTGATGTCTCCGGTCGGCCTCCGACGCCAATTGATCGGGGGTTGCGTCGTACCCAAGGGGCGAGCATAGGCTGACGTGCGCCGATGCAACAGAGGCAATTCACATGAACACGGTGAGTGAAGACGGGTGGTGGTGGTCGGTGGATGTCCGGGCGGTTACGAACGGGTCCGCCGGGGTCGCTCCGGTGGCAGGAGTGTGCGCGACCGCAGCGATGCTGGCGTCCACCGCGACCGGGGTCCACCCCGTCGGTATGCGGGGGGACCGCCCGACTCGCCCGATCCGTCCCACCGCCCGGCCGAGCCGGGAGCGCGCCATCGGAGCGGGTCGCATCGGCCGGGCACCCATAGCAGCGGATGCCGTTTCGCGCACCAACCGACACGCTTCGACCGGCAAAATATCACTCTGCGTACTCCACGCCGGAACCGCCGGTGCCCGGACGGGGGAGGTGGCGTGACCACCGAACAGGTCCGCCACCCCACCCCGGCGGCCGGTGCCCGCCGCCCGCTCGTGCGGCTGCTGGCCCTCCTCGCGGTGGTGCCGCCGGTCCGGTTGGCGGTGGCCCGCTACGCCGTACCGCCGGACGTTCCCGACCGGACGGCCTGCGACGCCTGCGGCACCCCGATCGGGTTGGACCGGCCCCTGCCGGCGCTCGGCCCGGCGGCCCGCTGCCCGCGCTGCCGGGCGCGGGTCGGCGCGCCGCCGGCGGTGGTGGAGGTGGCGCTGCTGGTCGCGGCGGCGGTGCTGGCGCTGGCCGGTGGGTCGCCCGGCGCCCGCCTGGCGCTGGCCTGGTGGCTCGTGTGTGCGGTGCCGATGGCCCTGGTCGACGCCGCGGCGCACCGGCTGCCCGACCGACTGACCTGGCCCGCCGCGGCCGGCGTCTGGGCGCTGCTCGGTGCCACCGCGCTGGCCGGGCCCGGCCCGGCGCCCTGGCTCCGGGCGGCCACGGCCGGGCTCGTCCTCGGCGCCGGCTTCGCGGCGACCACCCTGCTGTTCGGCCGGCGCGGCTTCGGCCTCGGCGACGCCAAGCTCGCCCTCAGCGCCGGCGCGCTGCTCGGCTGGTACGGCTGGCCGGCGCTGGTGGCCGGGCTGGTGCTCGCGGTCACCCTGGCCGCGCTGGCCGGGCTGGCGCTGCTCGCCGCCCGGCGGGTCCGCTGGTCCAGTCATCTGCCCTTCGGGCCGTTCCTCATCCTCGGCACCGCCGCCACCCTGGTGCTCGGGTAAGGCGGGGCCCCCTCTTAACGCCTCCGGTAGAGGCGGGGCCCCTTCTTAACACTGCGACAGTGGTAGACATCAGGGCGTGACGGAGGCAGAGACGCGACCCAATGTCGCCCGGATGTACGACTACTACCTGGGCGGCTGCCACAACTTCGCCGCCGACCGGGCCGCCGCCGAGGAGATCCTGAAGATCTTCCCGGACACCGGGGTGGCGGCCCAGACCAACCGCGCCTTCCTGCGCCGGGCCGTGCGCTGGGCCGCCGAGCAGGGCGTACGCCAGTTCCTCGACGTCGGCGCCGGCC
The DNA here is from genome assembly GCF_002140155.1 of Micromonospora sp. NBS 11-29. Classification (GTDB taxonomy): domain Bacteria; phylum Actinomycetota; class Actinomycetes; order Mycobacteriales; family Micromonosporaceae; genus Micromonospora. The sequence goes on along the minus strand of NZ_NAPR01000004.1, from coordinate 384,703 downwards.
TGCCCACCCAGGGCAACGTGCACGAGGTGGTGCGCGCCGTCGCACCCGACGCCCGGGTGGTCTACGTCGACAACGACGAGGTGGCCGTCGCGTACGCCCGGCGGTTGTTGCCCACCGACGGCGGCCGCACCGTGGTGGTCCGGGGTGACCTGCGACGACCCGAGGAGATCCTGGCCGACCCGGCCCTGCACGCCACCCTCGACCTGACCCAGCCGGTGGCGCTGCTGCTGGTCGCGGTGCTGCACTTCGTGCCCGACGCGGACGATCCGTGGGCGGCGGTGGCCCGGCTGCGGGACGCCACCGCCCCGGGCAGCCTGCTCGCGCTCTCCCACCTGACCATGGACGGCGCGCCGCCGGTGCCCGCCCAGGCGGGCGCCGCGGTGTACCGGCGCAGCAGCGCGCCGCTGGTGCCCCGCACCCACGCCGACGTGGCCCGCTTCCTCGACGGGTACGACCTGGTGGAGCCCGGTCTGGTCCGGCTCGCCGACTGGCNGAGGGGGAGCCGCGGGCGGCAGTGTCGCACGGCTACGGCGGGGTGGGCCTCCGCCGCTGACCGCCGTGGTCAGCCGAGGCCGCGGTGGGCGGCCCAGAGCGCGCCGGCCCGGTCGGCCGCCGCCGTCACCAGCGCGGCCAGCTCCGGCCGGTCGGGCACCCGGAACGACACGTACGCGCCGCGTCCACCCGCGGTGGGACGGCCGTACGCCTTAGCGGCGAGCTGCCCGTCGGGCAGCAGCCGGATGTTGAGCGTGGTGAGGGTGAACTCCTCGCCACGCCGGGTGTCGGTCCAGCGCAACGCGTCCGGAACGGTCACGTTGATGGCGAGGGCACTGACGTCGGGGGCGTCGCTGCTCATTGGAGCATCGTCGCACGACCGCTGATTACCGACAGTGGTCTGGCCCTGTCCGAGAGGGATTCGTAGTCTGGTCGGCGACGTTTCGGTCGACTGTGGGAGGGGTCAGCGCTGCTGTCGAACCGGAGCCTCGCGTACGTCCCGTCCGATCGCGTCGTCGCCCTGCCCGACGCGGACATCGACGCCCTGGCCATGCTGATCGCCCACGATCACGCCGACCTGGCCGCCGTGGTCCACCACCCGGCCGCCCGACCCGCGATGCCGGCGGACGTCGTGCACGCCGCGCTGGACCGGCTCGAACAGGTCGCCGTCGAGCTGCTGCCGGCCTGGCTGCCCGAGGCCGCCGACGAGGTCCGTCCGGACACGTCCGGGCTCGCGGCGATCCGGGCGGCGGCCACCGCGCGGGCACGTCGTGACCGCTTTCCCGGCTCGTTCCTGCCGGATCTGGCCGTCTTCGCGGTGACCGGGCGGCGGGCGACCGGCACCGCGCTCCCGAGGCGCGCCCGCGCGGCCGCCCTGGCACGTCTCGTCGCCGACGCGTTCGGCCGGCGCCGGGTGGTGCTGCTCGTCGAGCCGGCCGGCGGCGACGGCGCGGTCATCGCGGCCGGGGCCGGCTGGCTCGTGCAACACGGCGGTCCAGCGGTCTGGCTGGTCGGCGCGGGCGCGGCCGGGCTGGACGGGCTGCCGGAGTTCCGGGTCGCCCCGCCGCCGACCCGGGCCTTCCGCGACGAGACGGTGGTGGGGAAGCCGCATCCGGCGAGCGAGGTCGAGAAGAGGTTGGAGGCCGCGCTCGCCGCCGAGAGCTGGTCGGCCGGGCGGCGGTGGAACCAGAGCTACCAGTCCCACGCGCTGGCCGCGCCGGTGCGGCTCGACCTAGTGTGGCCCGACGAACGGTGCGTGGTGGAGATCGACGGGCCGGAGCACTGCCGTCCGGTCCACTACGAGGCCGACCGGCAGCGCGACGTCCAGCTCCAACTGGACGGCTACGCCGTCCTACGCTTCACCAACGCCCGGGTGATCCACGACGTCGGCGCCGTGGTCCAGCAGATCGGTACGTATCTGCGGGCCCGTCGCCGGGACATGGCGGAAGGACGGCAACATGGCCGGCGATGACCTGACGGCATCCGAGAGCGCGATCCTCGTCGTGCTCATGGCCGAGGCGCGGGAGGTGTTGAACACCGAACTCCGCGACCGCTACAACCTGGACGTACGCAAGCCACAGCGGGACAAGCTCACCCGCCTGCACTACGTCGCCAGCCGGAAGAAAGGGTCGACGTACGCCCTCCAGCTCGATGACAAGGGTTGGGTACGGATGCAGAGCGACCTCGACTTCACGCTGCGCGGTGCGAGCGCGCTCGGTGCCGCGCTGACCGCCCTCCAGTCCCACCTGCGGGATCGCGTCCTGGCCCGCAGCGGCTGCGCCACGCTGGCCGAACTCTTCGCCGTGACCGACGTGCGCGCGTCGGCGCCGACGCCCGCCGCCGCGCCGGCCGGGGCGCTGGAGGCACGCATCGTCAGCGCGTACCGGGCGCTCGCCGACGAGCCGGGGGGCTGGGTGGGGCTGCGTCGGCTCCGCCCGTTCCTCGCCGACGTGCCACGCGACGACGTGGACGACGCCCTGCGCCGGCTCAGCCGCGACGAGGGCGTCACCATCGCGCCCGAGTCGAACCAGAAGACGCTCACCGAGGCGGACATCACGGCGGCGCTGCGCCTCGGCGGCCAGGAGAACCACCTGCTGGCGATCGGCGTGTGATGCGGGAGGCGGAACGGAGCGCGCTGGCGGCCCTGCGGTTCGACTGGGCGCCGGTGCCCGACGACGTGTGGCGACCGCTGCCCTTCCACGTCGACGGCCTGCACGTCCCGGCTGTCCGGGACGTGCTCGCCGGCGTGGACGAGGCCGCGTCGAACCCGCACGGCAGCCCGCTCGGCCTGGTCGTGCAGGGCCAGCGGGGGTCGGGCAAGACCCACCTGCTGGGCCGGATCCGCCAGCAGGTGCAGGAGCGCGGCGGCTACTTCTTCCTGGTCGGCCTGCTCGACGCCGAGGGCTTCTGGGACAGCGTCCTCGCGGCGATGCTGGACGGCCTGTCCCGGCCGGTTCCCGGCAGCCCGGAGACCCAGCTCAAGCTGCTGCTGCGGCGGCTCTCCGCGATGGTCGGCGCGCCCCGGACGGCGCGTCGGGCCGTCATGGGTGACACCGAGCTGACCCGGGCGGCGCTGGACGCCTTCCTCGACGGGCTCGGTGACTTCGACCGGCACGCGGCCCGGATGTGCCAGGAGACCGCGCGGGCGCTGGCGCTGAGCGCCTCCGAGGACATCGCCCACCGCGACGTGGCGGAGAACTACTTTCTCTCCGGCGAGGAGGTGGTGGCCGGCGAGCGTGCCGCCTGGGGCATGCGCCGGGTCCCCCGGGCCGCCCAGCAGATCGTGCAGGACCTGTCCTGGCTGCTGGCGCTCACCGGTCCGTCGGTCGTGGCGATCGACCAGATCGACACGTTGATCGCCCAGTTGGCGATCCAGAGCGACCCCGCGGTGGTGGGCGCCGCCGCGATGAGCCCGGAGCAGGCACTGATGCTGGCCCGGATGGCGGACGGCCTGATGTCGTTGCGGCAGACGACCCGGCGCACCCTGACCGTCCTCGCCTGCATCCCGAACTCGTGGACCATCATCAGGTCCACCGCCGCGGACACGGTCGCCGACCGGTTCCGGGAGACACCGAAGCTGCGCCGGATCGACGACGCCGACCTGGCCCGGGCGATCATCGAGAAGCGGTTCGACCTCCGCTACCGGGAGGTCGGGTTCACGCCGCCGTACCCGTCCTGGCCGGTGTCGCCGGGCGCCTTCGCGGCGGCCGGCGCGTTCACCCCGCGCCAGCTCCTCATCGAGATCGACCGGCACATCCGCGGCTGCCTCGCCGACGACGAGGTCCGCGAGATGACCACCCTCGGCGAACCGCCGGTCGCGGAGCCGCGGGCGCCCCGGCCCGTCCCGACCGCCACCACCGACGCGGACATGGACCGCTACGACGCCCGGTTCGCGGAGCTGCGGAAGGCCGCCGACGTCACCGCGCCACGCGAGCGGACGTCGGAGGACGCGATGATGCCGCCGCTGCTCGCCGCCGGGCTCACCGCCTGGATCCTGGAACGCGGTGACGCCGGGGCGGCGTTCAGCGTCGACCCGCCGCCGAGCACCGACCCGCCGCTGCACGCCCGGCTGCGCCTGACGCTCGACGAGCGCACCGAGGACCAGGCGCACTGGTGCTTCCGGGCGATCAGCGACGCCCACCACGGCAACGCGGCGCTGGCCCGGCTCCGCAAGGCGTGCGTCGCGTCGGCCCTCGACACCGGTCTGGCCAAGCGCAGGCTGTTCCTGCTGCGTAACCGCGGGTGGTCGTCCAGTGCGGCCACCCGCAAGGCGGTGGACACGTTCCACGCGGCGGGCGGCGAGACCATCGGCCTCGACGACGAGGACCTGCGCGTCCTCTCGGCGCTGCGGGTGATGCTCGCCGAGGCCACCATGGACCTCCAGGGATGGCTGGTCGAGCGTCGCCCGACCCGGGAATTGACGTTCCTCCAGCACGCGCTGGCGGACGTCGACCGCTGGACGCCGGCCGCCGGGCCGCCGCCGGCAACCGAGCCGCCCCGGCAGCCGCCCGGCCCGGCCCGCGCGACCGGGCCGGCACCGTCCGAGCCGGCACCGGCACCGTCCACGACGACCGCCGAGCCGGCGTTCGTCGTCGGCCATGGGTACGACGACGGCACGCCGGTCCCGCTCGCCCTGGAGGCCCTGCGGAAGCACACCACGATCTTCGCCGGATCCGGGTCGGGCAAGACGGTGCTCATCCGTCGCATCGTCGAGGAGTGCGCCCTCGCGGGGGTGTCCGCGATCGTGCTCGACCCCAACAACGACCTCGCCCGCCTCGGTGAGGGGTGGCCGGAGCCGCCCGCGGGGTGGCGGCCGGGCGACGCGGACCGGGCGCGGGACTACCTGGCGCACACCGACGTGGTCATCTGGACTCCGCGGCGCACCTCGGGCCGCCCGTTGAGCTTCCAACCGCTGCCCGACTTCACCAGCGTGCGCGACGACCCGGACGAGTTCGGCGAGGCCGTCGAGGCGGCCGTCGCGGCGCTCGCGCCCCGGGCCATGGTCACCGGGCGGGCCGCCCGGGCGCACCTCGGGCTGGCGGTCCTGCGCAAGGCGGTCGAGCACTACGGCCGGCGCGGCGGATCCCGGCTGAAGGGCCTGGTGGACACGCTGGCCGACCTGCCGGACGGGATCATCGACCTGGAGGACGCCGAGAAGATCGGCCTCAGTCTGGCCCAGACCCTGACCGCCGCCATGGTGAACGATCCGCTCTTCGGCGGCGAGGGCACGCCGATGGACCCCGGTGTGCTGCTCACCCCCGCTGTCGGCAAGCGGGCCCGCGTCTCGGTGGTCAGCCTGGTGGGTCTGCCGTCCGACGACGTACGCCAGAGCTTCGTCAACCAGCTCCAGATGGCGCTCTTCGCCTGGATCAAGAAGAACCCGGCGGGTGACCGGCCGCTGCTGGGGCTGCTCATCATGGACGAGGCGCAGACGTTCGCGCCGTCGGGCGCGATGACCGCCTGCACCCAGAGCACGTTGGCGTTGGCCGCCCAGGCGCGGAAGTACGGCCTCGGGTTGATCTTCGCGACGCAGGCGCCGAAGGCCCTGCACAATCGCATCCCCGGCAACGCGGCGACCCAGGTGTACGGCCTGATGAACAGCCCGATCCAGATCGAGGCGGCGCGGGAGATGGCCCGAGCCAAGGGCGGAGACGTGCCGGACATCTCCCGGCTGACGGTGGGGGAGTTCTATCTCGCCGCCGAGGGCGCGGCGCCCCGGAAGATCCGGACCCCCCTGTCGTTGAGCCACCACCCGCGCAGCCCGCTGACCGTCGACGAGGTGCTGGACCGCGCTCGCGTCCGAAGCGCGTAGCGCGTAGCGCGTAGCCGAAAAGTTTCGCCGCTCTGCCGGAACACCGGCTCGCCCTCCGGGTACCGCGATCGGAGCGGGTCCGGTGTTAACGAGCCATGACGCAATTCCTCCTCCGCGTCGGGCATGCGGACCGCCCGAAGACGGCTGAGCAGCGCCGACCATCGACATTGACCGATCGGGGACGTGCCGGTATCTTCCCGTAGAAGTTACCGGTACGTTTCCGAAAAATTTCGGAGTTGGTGGCAGGTACGCGGGCCCGCGTATCTCCATGACCTGCGCATCATCGTCCGATATGCAGAGGAGTGTCATGAAGATCCCACGAGGACGCGGTCGGTACCGCCTGGTGGCCGCCGCCGCCACGAGCGCGCTGGCCCTGGCCGGTGCCGCGCTGGTGGTGCCCAGCCTGGCCCAGGCCGCCACCACCCTGGGCGCCGCGGCGGCGCAGTCGGGCCGATACTTCGGCACCGCCATCGCCGCGAGCCGGCTGAACGACTCGACCTACAGCACGATCGCGGCGCGTGAGTTCAACATGATCACGGCCGAGAACGAGATGAAGCCGGAGGCGACCCAGCCGAACCGGGGTCAGTTCAACTTCAATTCCGGTGACCAGATCTACAACTGGGCGACGCAGCGTGGGTTGAAGGTGCGTGGGCACACGCTGGCCTGGCACGCGCAGCAGCCGGGCTGGATGCAGAGCCTGAGCGGCAGCAACCTGCGTCAGGCGATGATCGACCACATCAACGGT
>NZ_NAPR01000004.1:378060-378134 GCF_002140155.1 Micromonospora sp. NBS 11-29 | reverse complement strand
TGCAGGGCACCGGTAACGACTGGATCGAGGTGGCGTTCCGCACCGCGCGGGCGGCGGATCCGTCGACGAAGCTG
>NZ_NAPR01000004.1:377831-377897 GCF_002140155.1 Micromonospora sp. NBS 11-29 | reverse complement strand
CCCGTGGTGTGCCGATCGACTGCGTGGGGTTGCAGACCCACTTCACCGGTGGCAGTTCGCTGCCGG
>NZ_NAPR01000004.1:377605-377675 GCF_002140155.1 Micromonospora sp. NBS 11-29 | reverse complement strand
GGTCGACGTCACCAACTCCTCCACCAGCCAGTACGCCGGACTCACCCAGGCCTGCCTGAACGTGCCGCGC
>NZ_NAPR01000004.1:373513-377596 GCF_002140155.1 Micromonospora sp. NBS 11-29 | reverse complement strand
GGCGGTAACAAGAAGGCCGCGTACACCTCGGTCCTCAACGCCCTCAACGCCGCCGGCCCCGGTCCGACGACCTCGCCGACGGCCTCGCCGACCACCTCGCCCACGGGGACGCCGACCACGCCGCCGCCGTCCGGCGGCGCCGGCCGGATCCTCGGCAGCCAGTCGGGCCGCTGCATCGACGTGCCCAGCTCGTCGCAGACCAACGGCACCCGGGTGCAGCTCTACGACTGCCACGGCCAGACCAACCAGCAGTGGACGTACACCGGCAGCAAGCAGCTGACCGTCTACAGCGGCGGCCGGTGCCTGGACGCCGCCGGCACCGGCAACGGCGCGGCGGTGCAGATCTACAGCTGCAACGGCCAGGCCAACCAGCAGTGGAACGTCAACTCCAACGGCACCATCACCGGTGTCCAGTCCGGCCGCTGCCTCGACGTCTGGGGCACCGGCAACGGCCAGCAGGTTCAGCTCTACGACTGCAACGGCCAGGCCAACCAGCAGTTCCGGCTCGTCACGAACTGATCGGAACGGGTGATGGCTCACCGCCGTGGCCGGTGCCGCGACGGTGAGCCATCGCGGTCCCGGGGGTCGACGTCACTCGGCCTCCAGGGCCGAGTCGATCGTGGTGAAGCCGCCGCCGTCGCGCGCGGTGGCGGCGATCGCCGTGAGAACATCGAGTACGTGCAGACCCCGGGCGCCCGACGCCAGGGCGGGCCGCCCGGTCAGGATGGCCTCCGCCATGTCGACCAGGCCCATCCCCATGAACCCGTCGGAGTCGCGAGGGCCGGGCACCACCTCGACGAAGTCGGTTCCCGGCCCCTTGAGCAGCACCGGCCCGCCCCACGAGTTGGCCTGCGCGGCGACGATCGTGCCCTCGGTGCCGTGGATCTCCAGGGGCGGCGTCCGGGTCGCCGCGACGTCGAAGCTGGTCACCAGCATGCCCAGCGCCCCGCTGGCGAACTCCAGCACGCTGTTGACGTGGGTGAACGTCTCCACGGGGAACGTGGATCCCGCGCGGGGCCCGACCGACACGACCCGTTCGGGGCGCGCGGACGCCCCCAGCGCCCCCACCCGCGCCACGGAGCCCATGAGCGCGGTCAGGACCGTGAGGTAGTACGGACCGATGTCGAACAGCGGCCCGGCGCCCTCCTGGTAGAGGAACTCCGGCTCCGGGTGGAACCGCTCCGGCCCGGGGTTCATCATGGCCGCGTTCACCGAGGTCGGGGTGCCGATGGCCCCCTGGGCGACGAGGGTGGCGCAGGTCTGCGGCCCGACGCCGAGGAAGGTGTCCGGCGCGGTGCCGACCCGCAACGACCGGGCCCGGGCCGCTTCGAGGACGCGGCGACCGTCGGCCATGGTGGTCGCCAGCGGCTTCTCCGTGTAGACGTGCTTGTCCTGCGCCAGCGCCCGCAGGGTCAGCTCGGCGTGCGCCCTGGGCGGGGTCAGGTTGAGTACGAGGTCGACGTCCGGATGGGCCAGCAGTTCGTCCACCGGGCACACCTGCGGCACCCCGTGCGCGGAGGCCAGTGCCCGCGCCCGCGCCGGATCGGCGTCGGCGCAGGCGACGACCGTGACCGCCGGCTGGCCGGCGAGGTTGGCGAGGTAGCGGGAACTGACGTTGCCGCAGCCCACCAGCCCCACCCGGACCGTTCCGTCGACAGCCATGTCAGGACAGCCTGATCTCTCGACCGGTACGGGCCGACTCGTAGATCCCGTCGAGCATGCGCATGACCTCCGCGCCGTGCCACACCGGGGCCACCTCCTCGGCCTCACCGAGGCACAGCGAGACGAAGTGCGCGATCTCGTTGGCGAACCCCTCGGCGAAGTCGAACGACAGGTGGTCGATCTGCGGCCCCACGTTCAGCACGGTGTCGTGCGTTTCGGTGGCGATGCGAAGCTCCGGTTCGAGTTCCGCGCCGCCGCGCTCACCGAAGACCGCCACCTCCAGGCGGTCTTCGAGCGCGTGCAGGGAATAGCTGGTCTCCAGCGTCAGGGACGCGCCGTTGTCGAAGCGGATGAGGGCCGCCGCGAAGTCCTCGACGTCGCTGCGCGCGGGGTCGTAGTCCGCGACCTTGTACCGCGACAACGACGTGACGTTCGCCCGGTTCCCGAGCCGGGAGTGGGTGACCGCGCTGACCGTGGCCGCCTTCGGGGTGCCCATGAAGTACCAGCACAGATCCAGGACGTGCACGCCGATGTCGATGAGCGGCCCGCCGCCGGAGCGCGCCCGGTCCGCGAACCAGCCACCCGGGTTGCCGAGCCGGCGGATGTTCGTCGCGCGGGCGTGGTAGACGTCGCCCAGCATGCCGCCGTCGACGAACGACTTGAGCACCTTGGCGTTCGCGCCGAACCGCCGGACGAAGCCGACCTGGAGGTGCCGGTCGGTGCGCGCGACCGCCTCGACGAGCGCCTGAGCCTCGTCGGCGGTACGGCTCAGCGGCTTCTCCACGAGGACGTGCTTGCCGGCGTCCAGCGCCGCGGTGGCGATCTCCGCGTGGGTGTCGTTCCAGGTGCAGATGCTCACCGCGTCGATCCCGGGGTCGGCGAGCAGGGCGTCGAGTGTGGGGTGGACGCGGGCCACGCCGAAGGTCTCCGCCTTCTGTGCGCTGCGCTCCGGGTTCACGTCGAACACGCCGGCGAGGTGGACGTCCGGGTTGGCGGCGTACGCGCCCAGGTGCATGTCCGCGATGCTGCCGACGCCGATCACGCCCACGCCGAGCCGGCTCGTGCGTTCGCTCATGCGGCCGCCTCCACCTCGGCGAAGAGCCGCTTCGCGTTGGCCAGGCCGATCGTGTTCGCCATCAGGCACTCCTCGATGCCCTCGAACTCGATGGAGACGAAACCGTCGTAGCCGGCGTCGAGGATGCCGTGGACGATCCGGCGCATGTCCAGGTCGCCGTAGCCGACGATGGAACCGAGCAGGTACGTGCCGCCGGGGGTGTGGTGCCAGCCCTCGCCGGGGAACTGCGAGCGGACGTAGAAGTCCTTCAGGTGCACGATGCTGGCGTACGGCGCGTTGCCGGCCACCGCCACCACCGGGTTGTCGTCCACCGACATGAAGTTGCCGACGTCGAGCGTGGTCTTGAAGTTCGGTTCGTCGACGAGGTGGATGAGCCGGCGGACCCGTTCGCCGCCGTTCATCAGCAGCCCGTGGTTCTCCACGCTGGTGGTGATGCCGTACTGGGCGGCATACTGGGCGATCTCCTGGCACGCCTCGACCATCCGGGGCATCAGCGCCTCGAACTCGGCGACGTCCTTGGCCCGGTGGGCCCACTTGGCGACGTCGTGCCGGAAGAGCGTGATGCCCAGCTCGGCGGCCACGTCGAGGTGTCGCTTGACCCGCTGCATGTGCCGCTCGGCGTCCGCACCGAGCAGGTCGGCGGGGACGACCAGGTTGGACAGGGTGACGCCCTGGTCGGCGGCGCGGGTCTTCACCTCCCGGACGAACTCGGGGTCCTGGTCGAGCGTGGAGGTGTCGTTGGAGATCTCCGGGGACAGCGAGACGGTCGCGATCTCCATGTGGGTGGCGTCGCTTGCGGCGATCCAGTCGATGACCTCGAAGAGGCTCATCCGGCCGGTGCGCAGGTGCTGGTAGAAGGAGTAGGAGCTGAAGCCGAATTGCACGATGTTTCCTTTTCCTAGAGGGCGGCGTACCGGCGGCGTCGTTCCGCCTGGCGTGCGGGGTCGGGGATGGGGGAGGCCATGAGCAGGCGGTTCGTGTACGGATGCGCCGGCCGGGACGTGACGACGTCGCCCTCGCCGGTCTCGACGATTCGGCCCTTGAGCATCACCGCGACCCGGTGGCAGATGTAGCGCACCACCGACAGGTCGTGGGAGATGAAGAGGTAGGCGACGCCGGTCCGCTCCTGCACCTCGATGAGCAGGTCGAGGATGCTGGCCTGGGTGGACAGGTCGAGGGCGCTCACCGGCTCGTCGCAGACGANGTCCGCCCCCAGGCCGATCTGGCGCAACAGCTCACCGATCCGCCCGGTGGCCTCCGCGCGGGCCACGCCCTGGGCCCGCAACGGCTCGGCGAGGATGGTCTCGACGGTCATCGCCGGGTTGAGCGACGAATACGGGTCCTGG
>NZ_NAPR01000004.1:333012-373499 GCF_002140155.1 Micromonospora sp. NBS 11-29 | reverse complement strand
GATGTCGACGCCGTCGAACGTGACCGTGCCGCCGGTGACCGGGGCCAGGCCCAGCACCGCGCGGCCCAACGTGGTCTTCCCGGAGCCGGACTCGCCGACCAGCCCGACCGTTTCTCCCGCGCCGATCCGCATCGACACGTCGTGCAGCGCGTGGAACGACGGGCTGCGCCAGCGGGCGCCGCGGTAGACGACGTTGACGTCACGGATGTCCAGCAGCGGGGTGCCGGTGTCGTCGGGGGTGCTCACGACCCCACCTCCTGGAGGTCGCCGCGTGCCCGCCTGGGTGGCGCGTCCTCAAGCGTCGCGTCCAGGAGCATGCGGGTGTACTCGTGTCGCGGGTCGGCGAAGAGGTCGGCGACCGGCCGCTGCTCGACGATGAGGCCGTCGCGCATCACCGCCACGCGGTCGCAGATGTCGGCGACCACACCGAGGTTGTGGGTGACCAGGATCAGGCCCATGGTGCGTTCCCGTTGCAGGTCCCGGAGGAGTTCGAGGACCTCCGCCTGGACCGTGACGTCGAGCGCGGTCGTCGGCTCGTCCGCGATGAGCAGTTCGGGATCGCAGGAGACCGCGCCCGCGATGAGTACGCGCTGCGCCATGCCGCCGCTGAGCTGGTGCGGATAGGCGGCGAGGGTGCGGGCGGGATCGGGGATGCCGACGCGCTCCAGCAGGTCGAGGGCCCGGGTGGTCGCCGCCTTCTTCGACAGGTTGAGCCGGTGCCGCATCGGCTTCGTGAGCTGGGCGCCGACCGTGAAGGACGGGTCGAGGTTCGACATCGGCTCCTGCGGGACGTAGGCCATCCGCGTGCCGCGGAGCTTGCGCATCTCGCTCTCGCGCAGCCCGATCAGGGACTGCCCGTCGAGGGAGAGATGGCGGGCGGACACGGCGGCCTCCGGCGGGAGGAGACCGAGGATCGCGAAGGACGTCTGGGACTTGCCGGAACCGGACTCCCCGACCAGGCCGAGAACCTCGCCCCGGGCGACGTGCAGCGACACGCCGCGTACCACGTCCTTGGCGGTGCCGTCCTCCGCCACGTACCGGACGGTCAGGTCCTCGACGCGCAGGAGCGCGTCGGTGGCCGGGGCGGCGGCCGTGGCGTCGCCGCCGGCCTCGACCCGGTCGACCGGCGTGTCGTCGGTACGGACGGGGCGTGCCGCCCGCTTGGCCTTTCGCCCGAGGCTGACCCCGAGCGAGTCCGCGAGCGCGGTGCCGAAGAGCACCAGCGCCATCACCGTGAGGCCGATGGCGACGCCGGGCGCGATGACCAGCTCGGGCGCACGCTGGAAGCTCTGGAAGGCGTTGCTGAGTTCGCCGCCCCAGCTCGGGCGCTGCGGGTCGCCGAAGCCGAGAAACTCCAGCCCGGACTGCACGATGATCGCCATGCCGCAGATGAACGACGACCGCACGAGCACCGGCCCGAGGACGACGGAGAGGACGTGGCGGAAGATGATGCGCAGGTCGGACAGGCCCGCCACCCGGGCGGCGTCGAAGTAGAGCTCCTCGCGCACCCCGATCACCGCGCTACGGGTCAGCCGGAAGATGTCCGGCGAGGCGAGGATGCCGAGCGTGACCATGGTGGGGACGAGACCGCTGCCGAGGGAGGCGATCACCACGATGACGATCAGGATCTCCGGCAGGGACATGAGCATGTTGAAGATCCAGCTCGCGACGCCGTCGAACCACTTCGCGCGGTAGCCGGCGAGGAGACCGGCGGGAATCCCGCACAGCAGCGCGGCGGTCACCATGATCAGACCGGCCTGGAGGCTGACCCGGCCACCCCAGAGCAGGCGGCTGAGGATGTCCCGCCCGTTCCCGTCCGTACCCAGCGGATGGTCACCGCTCGGCGGTCGGAGCGCCTCGGAGAGCACCACCAGGTTGGGGTCCCGGGGCGCGAGCAGGGGCGCGAGGATGCTCGCGGCGACGATGGCGAGCAGGACGACGCCGGCCACCACGCCCATCGGGTTGCGTAGGAAGGCGCGAAGCCTTCTGGAGGTGCGGCCCGGGCGGGCCGTCGTGTCGACGCTCATGCGTTCCGTACCTTCGGGTTCAACGCGGCGTAGAGGATGTCGACCGTCAGGTTGACGAGCACGACAACCAGGACGGTGAAGAGCAGGACGCCCATGATCACGGGGATGTCACTGTTGCCGGAGGCGTTGATGGCGACGGCCCCGATGCCCTGGAGACCGAACACCCGCTCGACGATGGCGGCGCCGCTCAGCGCCGCGATGAACTGCAACGAGAGCATGGTCAACGCCGGTGGGGCCGCGTTCCGCAGTACGTGGACGAGGAGGATCCGGCGTTGCGACAGGCCCCGGCTGCGCAGCGTCCGCACGTACGCCTGGCTGTTCACGGTGATCACGGAGTTGCGGAGCTGCTGGGCGATGGCGGCGATCGAGCCGATCGACAGCGCGACGATCGGCAGGGTGATGGACCAGAGCCAACCGCTCGGCGAGTCGCCCAGGTGCACGTAGCCGGTGGCGGGGAACCAGCCGAGCTGCACCGCGAACGTCAGGGCCAGGATGATCGCGACCCAGAAGTTCGGCAGGCTGAAGCCGAGGACCATGACCACCTGCAGAACGCGGTCGAAGCTCCCGGGCCGGGTCGCCGCGAGCAGCCCCAGGGCGACCCCCAGCACCGCGGCGACCAGGACGGCGCCGAGCGCGAGCGACACGGTGACCGGCAGCCGCGACGTGATGAGGTCGATGACGTTCGCGTTCTGCGCGGACGAGACGCCCAGGTCGCCCCGGACCACGCCGCCCAGCCAGTCCAGGTACTGCGTGAGAACCGGCCGGTCGAGGCCGAGCTGCTCGCGCTTGACCGCGACCTGTTCCTCGGTGGCGTAGAGACCGAGCGCGCCCCGGGCCGGGTCCGACCCGGTGAGCATGAGGAAGAAGAACATCCCCGTCACGACCGTGAACGCCAACAGCAGGCCCGTGCCCAGCCGACGGCCGATGAAGCCCAGCATGCCTGCTACCTCCTAGCTGAACTGGGGTGATCCACCGGGCGGGCCGGACGTCGGCCGGCCCACCCGGTGGGCGAGGGAGTGGTTACTTCGCCGGGGCGAAGAAGCGGAGGCTCGGCATGAGCTGCGCCTGCTGCATGGTCACGTCGATGTCCGACTTGAACAGGTAGACGTTCTCCAGCGTGGCGAGCGGCGCGAACCAGGCCTGCTCCACGAGGTGCGTGTTCAGCTCCTTGTAGAGCGCGGCCTGCTTGTCACCCTGCGCGGCGGGGATCTCCTTGATCAGCCGGGTGACCGTCTCGTCGGTGTACTGGAAGTTGTTCCACAGCGACGTCGGGGTCAGCTTGTTCAGCACATCCGTCCACGCCGGGATGTTGGTGGAGAACGAGAGCATGAACGCCGGCTGGCCCTTCAGGGTCTCCAGACCGCCGTTGGCGAAGCCGTTGACCGGGACCTGCTCCATCGTGATGCCCACGTCGCCGAGGTACTGCGCGACGATCGGCACCAGCGGGGACATGAAGCCCTCGCTGAACGAGACCTTCAGCTTGAAGCCGCTGCCGTAGCCCGCGGCGGCCAGCAGTTCCTTCGCCTTCGCCGGGTCGTACGGATAGCGCTCGTTCAGCTCCGGCACCCACGCCTCGCTGGCCGGGTTGAAGGTCTGGGTGGAGACCTGGCCGAAGCCGCCGTAGTGGGTCTCCAGGATGGCCTTGCGGTCGAGGGCGTGGTTGATCGCTTGCCGCACCCGCACGTCGCCGAGGGCCGCCGACGCCTTGCCGGCCCGGTCCTGCAGGATGATGCCCTGCCACTCACCGGGCACGGTCTTGACGGTGAGACCGTCGGTCTTGGCCTTCGGCACCATGTCGGAGGTGCCGTACATGAACTGGATCTGGCCGGTGGAGAGCGCGTTGTACCGGGCGGTGAACTCCTCGTACGGCCGGATCACGACGGTCTCGAACGGGAACGCCTCGCGGTTCCAGTAGCCCGCACGGGCCTTGAACGTGTAGCTGACGCCCTTCTCGGAGGCGCCGGCGTCGAGCAGATAGGGGCCGGAGCCCACCGGGGTCGTGGCGAGGTTGCCCGCGGCCAGCGCCTTGGGGCTCGCCATGTAACCCAGGTAGGTCGCCAGGCCGGCGAGCAGGCCGGGGCTCGGCTCGCTGAGGTGCAGACGTACCGTCTTCGGGTCCGCCACCTCGACGCGCTCGATCACCCGGGCCGCCTCGGACGCGCTGCCCGCGCCCTTCTTCCGCGCCTCGATGTTGACCTTCACCGCCTCGCCGTCGAGCGGCGTGTCGTCGCTGAACGTGACGCCGTCCCGCAGCTTCAGGGTGAGTTCGGTCAGGTCCGCGTTGTACTCGTATCCGGTCGCGAGGTTGCCCTCGATCTTCGAGTCGGCGGTCTTGCGGAGCAGCGGGTCGTAGACGGCCTCCGCGTAGTGGATGACCGCGCCCTCCTTCATCTCCGCCGGGTCCCAGGTCAGGACATCGCCGTTGTTGCCGAGCACCAACTTGGCGGACGACCCTTCGGTCGCCTGCCCGCCGCCGCCACAACCGGCGAGGGCGAGAGCGACCGCGGCAAGCGCCGCCGTCAGCGTGCGTGTGCGTGTCAGTTGCACCGTGTTCCCTTCTATTGCTGCAAAGCCAGCGCCGGTCGGCGTCGGATCAAGCGATTCCGAGTTGTTGGCTCATGACCATGGCGGTCGCGCCGCGCAGGACTATGTCGTCGCCGAGTTCCGAGAGCCGCAGGACGATGTCGCCGTGGACCTCGGTCAGGGCGCGCTGCCGGATGGTCTCCATCGCGGCGGCGGCCAGCGGCCCTTCCAGCACCCGGTGCGGCCCGCTGAGGACGATTTCGGAGATGTTGAGCGCGGCCACGATCGGCGCCAGGACCGCGCCGAGGGCCTCGCCCGCGACGGCGAGCACCCGGGTGCGCTCGGCGTCGGTGTGCGCCTCGGACAGGTCCTCCTGGATGCGCCGGGTCGACAGCCAGGTCTCCAGGCAGCCGGCCTTCCCGCAGACGCAGGGCCGCCCGCTGTCGGCGTCCACCACCACATGGCCGATCTCGCCGGCCGCGAACCGGCTGCCCAGGATCGGTGTGCCGCCGAGCAGCAGGCCCGCTCCCACGCCGACGCCGACCCGGACGAGCAGCGTGTCCGCCGCGCTCTCGCCGTAGCTGCGCTCGGCGAGCGCGGTCGCGTTGGCGTCGTTGGAGACGACCACCGGGCAGGCGAACTCCCCGGCCAGCACCGACTGGAGGTTGAGGTCCTTCCAGCCCAGGTTGGGTGCGCTGAGCACGACACCGCCGAGGTCGACGATGCCGGGCGTGCCGATGCCGATGCCGAGCAGCGGCGCGGTCACCTCGTCGCGCAGCGCCCGGACGAGACCGACGACCTTCGCCAGGGCGTCGGCCCCGGTGCTGCCGTCGATCGCGACCTGTCGCCGCGCCACCACCGAGCCGCCGAGGTCGAGCACCGCACCCCGGTAGAGCGTCGAGTGGCTCAGATCCAGGGCGATCGTCTGGTGGGCGTGCTCGTTGAACTCGAGCATCATGGCCGGCTTGCCCGGCCGTGTCCCCGCCCGCATGCCGACCTCGATCACGAGGTTGTCCGCGAGGAGATCGCTCACCACGTCCGAGACGGACACCCTCGTCAGCCCGGTGCGTCGCGCCAGGTCAGCCCGGCTGTGCGGTCCCTCCCGGTAGAGCATGCGCAACAGCAACTCGCGGTTGTGTACGCGGGCCTGCTCCGGTAGCAGCTTCTCGCCCGACCGGACCCGGGCCGGTACGCGGTCCGGGCGCAGGGTGACCGCCGCCTGTCCCCCCGGCTCGGGCGGGGTCGACCCCGTGGTATCAATGCACGTCACCCGGTTAGTACAGGGTGCTAACAAACTCCGAGACAAGAATGGGGCTCAGCTTGTAACCGAGTCGTTATGTTTCGCGCGGGGCGTCGAGGGCGGTGCGACGAACCGGCAAAACCCCTGGTGAGGGGGTCGTCTTCGCGCGTGCGCGGAGAGGCGTGGTCGCCAGGAGGGACAGCGAGATAGTCCGGTCTTCGGTACGGTCCGAAGGGGCACTCCAACCTGCGGTCCCCGGGAATCGGCTGACCGACCGCGGCGTCGCGTTCGTCCTCGGTCGAAAGTCGGATCGCGTTCGTCGACGTACTCCCGCCCCGGGCGGAGGTGCCAGCGGGGCCGCCGGTGCGAGGGTGGTCGTCACCGATGAGCCGTGACGACGAGGAGCCCACCGTGCGACGTGTCCTGCCCGTGACCGTGCTGGCCGCCGGCCTGCTGCTGACCAGCGCCTGCGCCGACACCGGCCCGTTGGAGGTCCGGTACGAGCTGACCGGCGATCCCGGCGTGACCGTCCAGCCGTTGGTGGGCGTGCCGACCGAGGACGGCGCGCGGGGCACCCCGCGCACGATCACCGACGCGCCCGTGCCGCTGCCGTGGCAGCAGACGCTGGTCGTGGAGCGTGGCGAGACGACCATCGAGGCGACCCCCGCCCAGGGCGCGCTGACCTGCCGGATCGTGGTGGAGGGCCGGGAGGCCGCGAGGGTGACCGGCGGGCCGGGGCAGAAGGTGACCTGCCGGGGCGACGTCGACGAGTGACTCAGCCGACCAGGCGGCGTTCCCACGCCCAGGCGGCGATCTCCACCCGGTTACGGGCGTTCAGCTTCGCCTGCACGCTGGCCAGGTGGGTCTTCACGGTGCCGACGGTGATGAAGAGCCGCGCCGCGATCTCGGCGTTCGTCGCCCCGCGCGCCACCAGCTTCACCACGTCCACCTCGCGGGGGGACAGCCCGCCCCGCTCGGGTGCGGCCGGTGCGGGCGGGTGCAGGTGCCGCAGCAGCCGTACCGTGACCGACGGGCTGATCAGCGCGTCCCCGGAGTGGGCGGCGCGGACCGCCTCCACCAGCAGCGCGGGGCCGGAGTCCTTGAGCAGAAAGCCGCAGGCACCGTCGCGCAGCGCGGTGTGCACGTACTCGTCCTGGTCGAAGGTGGTCACCACGACCACCTTCACCGGGTCGACGACGTCGGGGCCGGCAAGCGCCCGCAGCGCCCCCAGGCCGTCCAGCCGGGGCATCCGGATGTCCAGCAGCGCCACGTCGGGGCGGACCCGGCGGGCCAGCGCGACCGCCTCCACCCCGTCGCCGGCCTCGCCGACCAGCTCCATGTCGGGCTGCGCTCCGATGATCATGCCGAAGCCGGTCCGCACCATGGCCTGGTCGTCGGCCACCATCACCCGGATCACCGGCCCGCCTCCGCGCCCGCCGGTAGCGTCGCGTCCACCGTCCACCCGCCGTCGGCACCGGGCCCGGCCACCAGCCGGCCACCCAGCGCGCCCACCCGCTCGGTCAGCCCGACCAGGCCGAAGCCCCGCCGGTCCCGGGGTCGGCCGGCCCGCGCCGGGCCGTCATCGGTCACCCGCACCGACAACCGCTCCCGGGTACGGGTCAGCCGCACGTCGACCCGCCGCGCACCGGTCGCGTGCTGGCGGACGTTTGTCAGCGCCTCCATCACGACCCGGTACACCGTCGAGGTCACGTCCACGGGCAGCCCGTCCAGGCTTCCGTCGGTGTGCAGGTGGGCCCGGGTCGGGCCGGCGGCGGTGAAGCTCTCCAGCAGTTCGGGCAGATCGGCCACCCCGCCCAGCGGGGCCTCCGGTGCGTCGTCCGGGCCACGCAGCACCCCCACCAGCCGGCGCATCGCCGTGAGGGTCTCCGCCCCGGCGCGTTCGATGTCGCCGAGGGCGGTCACCGCCCTGCCCGGGTCCCGCGCGGCGACGTACTGGGCACCCTGGGCCTGCACCACGATGCCGGTGACGTGATGGGCGATGAAGTCGTGCAGGTCCCGCGCGAACTCGGCGCGCTGCTCGGCGCGTACCGTGGCGAGCTGCCGGTCCCGGGCGGTGGCCGCCAGGCGGAGGTACGCCCCGGCGGCGGCGGCGCCGGCCGCGAGCAGCGCGCAGGCCATCCCGGCCAACTGGTGGGTGCTGGCGGCGGAGATCCGCATCGGCTGCACCGCGACGGCCAGGCCGGTCGCGGCCACGACGAACGCGGCCGGCACCGGGGCCGCCCGCCGGGCCACCACGAAGACGACGCCGAGGAGCCCGGCCGCCTCGGCGACCCCCCAGAGACCGTCGCCGCCGCGCAGCGTCACCCGACCGGACCAGCCGCCGGTCTCCACCAGGACGAACCGGGCCGCGGTGACCGCCAGCGACGCGGTCGCCACCAGCCCGGCGGCGGCGGCCAACCGGCGGGACCCCTGCCGGTGCGCCGGCAGGAAGACGGCGGCGGTGGCCACGGCCAGCGCGACGTGGGTGGCGGCGACCAGCACGCCGGCGTCGCCGCTGACCACGACGACGTTGCCGTACCAGAAGTCGGCCAGGCCGAGCAGCGCCATCGCGGCCAGGGCCGCCACCTGCACCGACCGCCGCCACCAGGTGTTCCGCCGTCCGCTCATCGCCGACCAACGGTAGCCCTCCGGCCGGGGCGGCCGGATCTGTCGAAAGGCAGACCCCGGCCCTCCCGCTACGCCCCTTCGAGCACCAGGAGGTGGTACTCGATCCAGCGCCGAGACAGCCCGGCCTGCAACGCGGACCCGCCGATCATGTTCGCCCAGAACGGCGTCCCGACCAGACGACCGTGCACCCCCGGCAGCGCGCCGGTAACGTTCACGACCAGGTCGATCACCCGGTCGCGCGGTCGCCCCAGGCGGAGGTACGGCGTCAGGTCCAGGTCTTCCACCAGGCGCAGACCCGCCGTTTCGGCCATGGCCGCGAACTCGGCCACCGTGTGCAGACTGCCGATGCGCCAGCCGGCGCGGAACTGCGCCAGGCAGCGCTCGCGGGCGGGCCGGCCGCGATCCCGGTCGGTCATCCAGTCGTCGCACACGACGATCCGCCCGCCGGGACGCAGACGTGCCGCCAGGGACGTGACCAGGTCGCCCATCGACGGCGAGTGCACCATCGACTCGATGCCGACCATGGCGTCATAGTGCGGTTCGGCGGGCAGCCGGGCGTAGTCGGCACAGTGGACCCGGCACCGTTGGGTCAGCCCCTCGGCCTCGAACCGGCGCGCGGCGAGGTCGGCCTGCACCGGGCTGATGGTCACGCCGGTCACCTGGGCGTCCAGCGCCGTGGCCAGACGAACCATCGTCGCGCCCACGCCGCAGCCGAGGTCGAGAACGTGTCCGTCGCCCGCGGGCACGACACCCCGCAACCGGTCGATCACCAGGCGGTTGACCGTGTCCGCCGCGTCGGCGGTGGTCGCGGCGTCCGGCATCCAGACGCAGCGGTGGATCGCGGCAGCGTCCGAGGTCTCGCCGAAGCGGAGGAAGCGCCGGGTGTTGGCGTCGTAGTAGTCGGCGACGTGGGTGACGTGCTCGGTCGCGCGTACGGACGAGGGCGACTCCATCGACGCAAGCTAGCACGGCACTGAGCGTCGCCGACGCGGCTGCCCGACCCGGCCCGGTCGAGCCGGCCCGACAGGCTCGGCCATGCCAGTCACCGATCGGCGCGTCAAGAGCGGTAGACGTCCCTTCGGTATGACCAAACTCGTCGGAGCGTCCACAGCTTTCACGCGTGCGCCGCCGGGCCGGATGGACAAGTGCCGAAAGCCGACACGACGCGGGCCTTTCTGTCATGGTGACAAAAACCTATGGTGGGCTCATGGTCGACACCCAGGGCAGCCCGCCGACTGTGCTCATCGCGGTGGATCTCGTCATCCTCACGCTGCGGCAGTCCCGACTCCACGCGCTATTGATCCAGCGGGGCATCGAGCCGCACGCCGGCCGTCTCGCTCTCCCCGGTGGATTCCTCAGGCACCCCGAGGAAGACCTCCTCGATGCGGCCCAACGCAAGTTGGCGGAAGAGGCCAGTCTCGGCCCGGAACACCCGCACCTCGAACTTCTCAGCGTGTACGGCACCCCGGGTCGGGACCCGAGAGGGCGCGTGCTGTCCGTCGCCTATCTGGCCATCGCGCCCCGGCTGCCGGAACCCACCGCAGGCAAGAACGCGACCCACGCTTACTGGATGCCGGTCGAGGAGGCTCTCTCCGAACCCGCGCAGCTGGCGTTCGACCACCGTCAGATCCTCCTCGACGGGGTGGAGCGGGCCCGGGAGAAGTTGGAGCGGAGCGCACTCGCCACCGCCTTCTGCGGGTCGACATTTACGATCTCCGACCTTCAGGGCGTCTACGNGTCCCCGGTTTCATCGTCCCGGCCGGCCCCACTCGGAAGGCGGAGAGCGGGCGCCCCGCCCGGCTGTTCCGCCCTGGCCCGCAGATGGCGCTGAGGCCGCCGATGACCAGACCCAGCCCGGCAGACAAGGAGCCGACGTGAGCCCGAACGAAAACCTCGTAGTAATCCTCACGGCCCTGGATCTCGAGTACGAGGCGGTCCGTGACCGGCTGACCGGGCTGGCTGTCCGTCGTCACGCCGCGGGCACCCGGTTCGAGGTCGGTCGCATCGGGCAGGGCGGCCCGCGAGTGGCACTGGGACTGGTCGGTATGGGCAACCATCCCTCCGCAGTGCTCGCCGAACGTGCGATTGCCGAGTTTCGGCCCTCTGCCGTGCTCTTCGTCGGTGTGGCCGGCGGCCTGAGACCCAGCGTCGCGCTCGGCGATGTCGTCGTCGCGAGAAAGATCTACGCCTACCACGGTGGCACCAGTGAGGACGACGGGTTGAAGGCTCGGCCGAAAGCGTGGGAGATCCCGCACGAGGCGGATCAGGTCGCCCACCACGTCGCCAGGGCCGGCGAATGGCGTCGTGATCTCTCCGACGCGTCCGACATCCGGGTTCACTTCGGTGCCATTGCCGCCGGGGAGGTGGTGCAGGACTCGGCAATCTCCGCGCAGGCCCAGTGGATTCGACGGCACTACAACGACGCGGTGGCGATCGAGATGGAGGCGGCCGGCGTCGCACAGGCCGGCCACCTCAACCGAGCGCTGCCGGTGGTGGTCGTACGAGGCATCAGTGACCGGGCGGACGGTAGTAAGGCCGTCACCGACGGCCAGAACTGGCAGCCACGGGCCGCGCGTCACGCTGCCGCCTTCGCCGTCGCGCTGGCCCAGGAACTCACCGTCGACAGCGGTCGCGGAAACGGCACGCCGAACGGACAGGGGAGCGTTTTCATGCCCATGAAGAACGAGAACATCGCGACCGGCAATGCCCGAGTGGGCGTGCAAGCGGGACAGATCCACGGCAATGTCACCATCGGCCAACCTCGGGAGGAGCCGGTCGACCTCGCGGTGAGCATCGCCGAACTGCGGCGTCAGATGAAGCAGGCGTGCCTGGACGGCAGGCTGGACGAGGAGACCTACGCCGCGGCAGAGGCGGAACTGGACGCCGCAGCCCGGTGCCTGCGCGACGGATCTGCCACCGACCGTGGCGGCTTCCTGGTCTCCCTCAAGCGACTGCGGGGTCTGGTGGCCGACGTCTCGGATCTGGCGGCGAGGCTGGCGATGATCATCGCGGCCGCGCGGAGCATGGCATGACGCCGCAGTCCACCCACAACGTCGCTCAGGACAAGGCGTACGTCGGCATCCAGGTCGGCTCCGTACAGGGCGACTTCCACCACCACGCGCCCGTGGACCCCGATTCCACACCGGAGGGCGAGTTCGAGGCCGGTGTGCGATATCTCGAAAGGTTCCTCCTCGACACCGCGCGCCAGCACATCGAACGAGCGGTCACCCGTGGCTGTCCTGTCACCCCTCGGGTCCAGTTCTATCGACTGGTCGCCCTGCTCAGCGGGCGGACGGTGCGTCAGTTGGAGGACGACGAGTGGAAGCGTCTTCTAGCGATCTGGAGCGACCCGCCTGATCTCGACGAGAGTGATGAATGGACGCTGGGACTCCGGACAATCCTCAGGCTGCTGAGTTCGACTGACGCAGCCGGGCCGGAAACAGCAGCGAAGGAACTGGAGTCGTTGCCTCCTCGCCAGCAGGACTACATCTTCGAGCACCTGGACATCGCGCTGGCAGGAGCACTGCGGGACCGGCTGTGGCAGAAGGCCGTAGCACATGCCCGAGAAAACCGGACCGCCGCCGACCGGCTCGGTCGAGCGTGGAAGTTCTTCCATCCCACGCCCGCGCATGCACGGACCCGGCCGGTCACGCCGGCCGCCATCGCGATGTCGGACCGCGTCAAGGTGGGAGTGGGCGGAGCCCTGCTGCTGCTGACGGCAGGTAAGTTGACCGCGTTGCTCGCAGTCAATGGCGAGATCGGGGGACTGATCGGCCTGTGCAGCGCGGCAGCCGGGTTGGCGACCTTCGGTGTCGCCGGGGCGGACCGGTTCTTCCGGCGACACTACCGGCAGATCAAGGACAGCGAACTGCGCTCACGGCGTCATCGCGACATGGCTGCGCGGCCCGGTGGATTCGCCGGAAGAATAGACGGCCTCTTCACCCATTACTTTGCCCGCTACAAGCCCGACGGGATGGCAAGCGAGCAGTGGCTCGATGAGACCGCCGGCATCCGCCGACACCTGCGTGACGAGGTGGTGGAGGCATACCGGGAGGAGCGCATCAACGCCAACCGGGTGGCCTGGTTGGTCAGGTACCTGGCCAGTGACGTCAGGACACGCTGGAAGCAGGGAGCCCTGACCGCATACCGGCAGGAACTGCGGGTGCCGCTTCGGACCTGGCTGATGCAGGCCGTCGGCGCCGTCACCCTCATCACCGGGTTCGCTGCGGTAGCCGTAGCCGCCATCTCGGCTGCCGTCCTGCCCGGCGCACTCTGGCTGGCGCTGGCCGTGCCAGCAGCGGCGACCGCCACCCGGTCGGCGTTCCGTATCGTCGCCGAGCGCCGGCGGGTCGTCGCCGACAACGCTCACCGCCGCGACGAACAGAGCAGGCGGACGGAAGCGTACGACCGCTGGGTGGCGAAACTGGCCGACCGGCCGACGGACACCGAGATGGCCGCCTGGCTGGAGTGCGACCGAAAGGTCATCACCGACCAGGCCCTGCAACAGTTCCGGCTCCAGCCGGGCCACGTCGTCGCCCATGCCTTCCTGGAAGCGCCAGCAAAGTCCGCCCGCAAGAGGCGCGCTGAGGACGGACCTTGGCGTTATTCCCACTACCGACTTCTGCTCTTCCTGCTCACCGAGGACGGTGTCCGGCAGGTCGACCTCGATCTGGACTTCCGACGCGCTGACCATCGCGACACGCAGCGCCTCAACTACCGGTTCCACGCGATCTCCGCCGTCCGGATCGATGGGCTGGCCCTGCGCAAGCCGACGTTCCATCTGACGCTCAACAGCGGCGAGAAGATGACGGTTCAGGTGACGGGCACGGACACGAAACCGGCCGAACCCAACGAGGACCCGAGTTCCATCACCGACCTGACCGTCGACGCTTCCGGCCTCCACCAAGCCCTGCACGTTCTGGAGGGCGTCGCCGCAGAGGGCCGGGACTGGGTGAGACTCCGCCGGGAGCAGGCCGATAATCGGCTGGCCGAGCTGGCCCGCCGCACCAAAGGGCTGCTGGACTGAGGACCAAGTGCAGACCGACGGCTTGAACTGAGAGTTTGTCCGGTGAGTTACCGGCCAGGACGTCAACGCCACTGAAAGCGCGCTTAGGTCGAGACCACCTCACATCTGTCGGTTGCCGATCGAATCGGCCCGACTCAATGGAGCCGGGTCAGCAGCGCCGGGCAGCAACCCCGCTTCTTCCGAGCGCTGCCGGCGCCGGGGCGCTCGGCGTACCAGTTCCGCATCCGGGTGGCGGCGTCGGATCGGCTCTCCGCCACGGTCAGCCGGAACCGCGCCGGGCGCCCCGGCCGGAGTGTGACGACGAGATCCCCGACGTACAGCCGAAGCTCCTCGTCCTCCTCCCAGAGCACCGGGCCGGTGGCCGCCGCGTCGACCAGCCGCTGCCAGTCGGCGTCGGCCGCCGACACCGTGAGCCGCACGCCGTGGGGCCAGCGGCGCCGCCACCGGGCACCGAGCCGCTGGTCCAGCTCACGCTGTGTGGGTGCCGGTACGAAGGACAGGTCGGCGTTCTCCATGGCGTGCCGGAAGTATCGCCGGGCCTCGGTCAGCGCGGGCCGGCCGTCGAGCCGGGTACCGACCTCGACCCCGGAGAACATGCCGTGTACCGCGTCGAAGTTCGCCGAGAAGAGCGCCCCGTAGCGGCCGTCGGCGATCACACCCTTGGCGTGGGTGTCCGAGTCGCCGTGGATCGTCACGCCCAACTCGGCCAGCGCCGCCGTGTCGGCCCGGTGCTCCGGGACGTTGTTGCGGGCCCGGACCAGCAGCCGTACGTCGAGGTCGTGCGCGGTCATCGCCCGGCGCAGCGGATCGAGCAGCAGGTCGGGCCGGTCCCGGATGCCGACCAGGCTGAACGTGGCGAGCAGCAGTTCCCGGCGGGCCCGACCGATCACGTCGTGCAGGGCCGTGAGGATGCCCCGTTCCCGGTGCGACCCGTCCCCGTCGTCGCCGTCGTACGTCCAGAGCACGCCCGGTCCGTCCGCCAGCGGTGGCACGGTGACCGGACTCGGCGCCGGAGTCCGCCGGTGCAGCGCGTACTCGGCGCCGGGCAGCGCGGCCCAGGTGCAGCCGGCGAACCAGAGCCGGGTGAAGAACCGCGCCAACCGCTGCACCTCGGTCGGGTCGCCGATCAGCACCCCGTTCTCCCCGGTCGCCCGCTTCCGCTCGGTGTCGACGAGCGCGCTGGTCTCCAGGTTGGCGCTGGAGACCAGCGCCAGGCTGTCGTCGACGACCAGGAACTTCGCGTGACAGCCCTCGTGTCCGCGCAGCGCGATCCCGCGCCGGGTCAGCTCGTCGAACCGCTTCTTCTGGGCCTGCACGTCGACGTCGTCGACGTCCTCCAGACTCGACAGGTCGCGTTTCAGCGACTGCTCGGTCCACGACGTGACGACGTACACCCCGCCGCGGAGCCGGTGCACGGCGTCGAAGAGCGCGTCCAGCAGTTCCCGGTCACCGATCCGGAAACTGGCCAGGAAGATCTTGTGCCGGGCGCCCTCGATCAGCTCGATCGCCGTCCGCCGGATCGACGTGGCCGAACCCCGGTAGGTGAACCGGTGCCGGTACTCCCGGTCGGTGTCCGGCGCGTCCAGGAACGGCTCNGGCGCGTCGGTGTCAGGCATAGTGGAAGTCTTTCGCCTCGCGCAGCGCGTACACCAGGCCGGGGAATCCCAGCCGCCAGGCACGGTCGCGTAGCTCGGCACTGTCGGGCAGGACCGTGACGTCGGCACCCGGTTCGGCGGCGGCGGTGAGCCGCCTGTCCACCTCGATCAACGCCTCCGCGGTCCGGTCGGCGCCGACCAGGTCGATCGCCACCTCGACCACCGCCTCGTCGCCCCGAGCCGCCAACCCGAGCGGCAGCGCGAGGTTGCGGCCCTGGTCGGCGAGGCGTCGCGCGATCGTCCCGGAGATCGAGCAGCGCCACCGGCCCGGTCCCGTCCGGTCGGTCCGTGGCGAGATCCGCTGCGTCCAGCCCAGCAGCACGTCCCAGGCGCGGGCCCGGGTGGCGGGGTCGAGGAGCGCGTCGAACAGCCCGAGCCAGTACGCGGCCAGCCCGTCGGCGCCGGGCAGTTCCAGGTCCACCGGGTCGCGCTTGCCGTTCCCGGGCAGGGTGAGGACCGGCCGGTGACGGTCGCCGTCGACGCGCAGCTCGCCCCGGCACCGGTACGCCGGACACCAGCCGTCCCGGCTGATCGGTGGGGACCCGGAGGGGGACTCCGGCACCTCGGTGACCTCCCGGTCCACGCCGGCGAGCGTGCCGGCGACGAGTCGGGCGCGCAGTTCGTCGGCGAGGGTGCCGGCGGCCAACCGGAACGGGACCGGGGCGTTCCCGGCCGGTGCGGGGCGGAGCCGCTCGACCTCGCGCAGACCCGACGAGCGGGGGTCGAGCGCGAGCAGGTCACCGGTGCGTGGCAACAGGACGACGTCCAGGCCGACCGGCCGCTTCCGGTAGACCGTCCGGGTCCGGGCGGCCCGCTCGGCGCCGGGCGAGAGTGGACGGTACCCGTCGCCGTCGCGGGTCAGCGCCCCGGCGGCGACCAGACGGCGCGCCGCCACCGGCAGCAGCGTCGCGCCGGGCAGGTTGGTGATCTCGAAGAACTCGTCCGGATCGGCCAGGCCGGTGGTCATCGCCATGTCCAGCACGAACCGCTCCAGCGGTGTCATCCGCACCGGCTCGGCGCGCTCGAACGACACCCCGCGCCACCATCGGATCGGCACCAGCACCTCGGGCAGCACGGCGACGGTCCCGGGCGCGGGCGGGGCGGGCGGGTCGACCGGGACGAACTCGGTCACGCGACCCCCGCCGCGATCTCCATGTCGGGCCGCGTGTCCAGCAACTCGAACAGGTTGCGGTAGAACGTCTCCGCCTCCGGCACGCCGTTCAGCCGACGCAGCGTCGGGACGTGCCCGACCAGCACCAGCCCTCGACGGGCCCGGGTGCAGGCGACGTTGAGCCGGCGGACGTCCTGCAACCACCGGCCGTACCGGGCCGAGGGGGCACCCCGACCGACGAAGGCCCGGCAGAACGACAGGAAGACGAGGTCGCTCTCCTGCCCCTGGATCTTGTCGATCGCGTCGACCACCTGGAAGTCGAGGCTCCGGAAGCCGTCGTACGTCGGCCCGCCGAGCCGTCTGCGGATCTCGGCGGCCTGTCGTCGGTAGAACGTCAGCACGCTGACCGTCACCCGTTCGCCGCCCGACCGACGCAGCCGTTCCTCCCACGATCGGCACATCGTGACGACGAGGTCCGCCTCCAGTTCGTTGACGAAACCGCTGCCGATGATGCGGTCCTTCGCCCGGCTGCCGTGGACCGAGGTGTCCACCAGGACCACCGGGGTGTTCGTGCCGCCGTACCGCAACGGGGTGACGTCCGGCTGGTCCGGCGTCAGGTAGTCGCCGCCGTACACCGGGACGGAGACCAGCGCGGCGATCGGCTCGATCATCCGGCGCTGCACCCGCAGCCGTTGCCGCAGCATCGGCGGCACACCGGCGACCGAGACCTCGAAGAGACTGCGTACCAGGTGGCCGCGCATCGCCGTCAGCAGCGTGCGCTCGGCATCCGCGCCGTGCTCGCTCAGCCGACGCCACGCGGTCTCGAAGCTGCGCCGATACCGGTCCCGCCACCCGCCCGAGTCCCGCAGCCGCTCCGCGGTCGCCAGCACGGTGTCGGTGCGGAACTGGTGCAGCTCCTCGTCCTCGGTCCAGATCGCGGCCAGGTGGTCGACCGCGGCCCGTAAATCGACGGCGGTGCCACGGCCGACCATGTGCAGCGCGGCGAGCGCGTGCAGGTGGTGCTCGTCGGCCGGCTCCACGTACGGCGGGAGTTGGTGCTCGTCGCCGACCAGCACCCAGCGGCGGGCCCGAACCGCCCCGATCAGGAACTCGCTGTCCACCACCCGGCTCGCCTCGTCCACGATCAGCGTGTCGAAGTCGGCGTCGCCGAGATCCCGGCTCACCCCGGTGGTCGTGCAGCAGATCAGGTTCGCCGAGCGGCGCAGGTCGGCGTCGACCTGGTCGGCCAGCGACTCCGGGGTGCCGTCGGCCAGCCCGGAGAGGTCAAACCAGCGCTGCTCCAGCCGGATCCGCTGCTCGCGCCGGGTCAGCTCGGCGGCGAGCCGGTCCCGCCAGCGTCGTACCTCCGGCTCTGGTTGACCGAGCGGGTCGAGCGCGGTCAGCATCCGTACCCGGTCCGCGGCATGCTCCGCCTCGACGCGCGCCGCCTCGACCTCGGCCTGCCGGCGGTGCACCGCCGCGCCGTGATCACGCTCCCCGGTGATTCGCCACGCCTCCAGCTCGGCCGTCCGGGCCCGGGCGGCCTCCGAGCGCTCGGCCCAGGACCGCCGGTCGCGGTCGAGCCGACGGCGTTCGGCCTCGCTCGACCGGTACGCCTCGCCGAGCCGGGCCACGTCGTCCGGCGACTCGAAGAAGGCCCGGATCCGGGACCACCACTGCCGGCTTCGCGGCACCGCGGCGAGCTGCGCGCGTAGCTGCTCGGTCCGGGCCGTGACCGGGGTCAGCGCCGCTGCCAGCCCGCCCAGCGCCCCGGCGGCCTCGGCCTCCGCCGCCCGGCCGGCGGCCAGATCGGCCGCCAGCCGGGACCGCCAGGCGGCGCGCTCGCGCTCCGCCGACCGCAGATGCGCGGCGGCCGCCCGCCGCCGGGCATCTGCGGCCAGGAAGGCGTCCACCGCGTCGCCCTGCTCCCGCAGCCGGTCGGCCTCGGCCCGCCAGCGTCCGGCCTGCGAGGTGTCGGGCCGGCGTGCCTGCCGCAGGTACGTCCGGCTGACCTCCTTCGGCAGGTACCGGCGGAGTTCCCCGGCGACCCGGGACTCGTCCCAGGAGATCCGCAGCGCCAGGATGCCCGGCTGGTCGGCGAGCCGGCGCAGCACCTCGTCGACGGCGACGTGCATCGGGGCGAGCAGCAGCACCCGCTCGCCCCGGGCGACGAGTTGGCGGACCACTTCGGTGATCACCGTGGTCTTGCCGGTGCCGGGCGGCCCCTGGACGTGGTAGGCGTGCGGGCTACGGACGGCGCCGGCCACCGCTGCCCGCTGCTCCGCGTTGAGCCGGTCGTCGAAGTACGTCGGCAGTGCCGGCATCGGCGTCGTCGGCAGCCGCCCGGGCGCGGTGAGCAGCAACGCCAGGTGTTCCCAATCGCCCTCGACCTGCTCGTC
Organism: Micromonospora sp. NBS 11-29; assembly: GCF_002140155.1. Taxonomy (GTDB): domain Bacteria; phylum Actinomycetota; class Actinomycetes; order Mycobacteriales; family Micromonosporaceae; genus Micromonospora. Next base: position 354,890 of record NZ_NAPR01000004.1, on the reverse strand, counting down.
GAGGAACCGGCGCAGCGCCTTGCTGTGTCTGCCGAGCGCGAAGCGGCCCTGCTGTTCGAGTCGCACCCGGGTCTGCGGCGCGATCGGCGCACGGGGCGCGGTCAGGGCGAGCACCGGGGCGTCGCCGTCGAGTTCGACCGAGAGCAGCCGTAGCTCCGCCGTTCCCTCCGGGCCGCTCACCTCGACGGTACGGCCCTCGGCGAACGTGGCCGTCCCGTCGAGCCGGAGCCAGAGCACCGGCTGGTCCGCCAACCGGCCCTCGCCGACCACTGTCGCGCTGCCGCGTACCGTGTCCTCGTGGGTGCTGCGCTGCTCCAACAGTTCCAACATCTGCAGCAGCGGCTGGTAGCGGCGGCGGGTCCGGGCGTGCAGGTCGCCGCGGGGCCGGGGCGCCGGGGTGCTCCGGTCCAGTTCGGCGGCGGCCGAGTCCCGCCGGGACCGTCGCCGTTGGACTGTCCGCAGCCCCTCGGTGAACGTCTCGCACAGCTTCGGCAGGTCGCAGTACTCCTCGTCCCAGACCGGCGCCAGGCGGACCTGGCGGGGCCGGACCGTCTCAACGCGACCCAACCCGCGCGCCGGCTTTACCGACGTGACGTACGCCTGCGGCGCTCCGCTGTCCCGGGCGCTGCGTGACTGGGCGAACACCTCGAACCGGGTACCGCTGAGTCGGTAGTACCGACCGTCTTTCCCACTGTGTTCCTTGACCAGGAATCCTCCGGCGAGGTCCGACCGGACCTCTTCCAGGTCGTGGTCGGCGAGCCACCGGGCGCCCGGCAGGTACGACAGGCACACCTCGGTCCGTTCCGCCTCGCTCGGCGCGAACAGCTCGGGATCGGTCGCCCGGCAGTACTCGTCGGCCCAGGATCGTGGCACGCGCAGCCGCTCCATGCCGCCCACCTCACCGGTCGTCGCGGAGGAAGCGGAGTTCGACGCACAGCTCGTCGACGTCGTTCCCGTCCCCGTGCAACGCCCAGTACGCCCCGAGCAGCCCCGACGCCTCCACCCGGAGCGACTCGGTGTGCTCGGCCGCGATGGACTGGGTGCCGTGGGCCAGCACCGACTTGTTCCGCGCCCAGGTCCGGTCGCGTAGCTCGCGCAGTCGATCGGGGTCGACCAGCCCGGTGCGGCGGGCGAGTTCGTCGTCGAGCGAGGCGAGCAGGATGGCGGCGGCGAACAGGGTCAGCTTGTTGGGCGGGCCCGAGGAGGCGGGCGGGGCGAGCGATCGGGACACCTCGGTGTAGCGGGCCCGGACGGTGGCCGGGTCGCCGAGGAGGGACCAGTCGCAGTCGTCCGGGTCGAATTCGGGACAGCGGTGCCGCAGCCGGGTGGTCAGGCACGCCTCGACGGTGCGGTAGAACAGCAGCGCGGCGAAGTCGTGCCGGCCGAGCTGCTGGTAGTGCAGCCCGAGCACGTAGAAGCAGACCACGAACGCGGTGTCGTCTCCGGCCGCCAACCGGCGGGCGAAGGCGAGCTGCCGGTCGATCGTCGCGGCGGTGTCCGGGCGAAGGTGCCGGCGGCCCTGCCGCAGGCTCTGCTCCACCCCGGCGACCGCCGTCGGCAGCGCGGCCAGATCCAGGTCACACCAGGTGCGATACAACTCGGCGAGCGCGCGCATCAGCCGCGCCCGGCCGGGCACCGCGATCCGGTCGGCGATCTCGTCGTAGCGGCAACGGGCGGCCTCGAACGCGCCGGACCGGAACATCTCCAGCGCCCGGGCGAGTTCCTGCTCGCCGAAGAGCGTGGTCGGATTGTCCAGCGTGATGAGCCGGACCTCGCCGTGCCGAAGCTGCCGGGTCACCGGGTCGAACTGGTTCTCCACGTAGGTCAGCCCAAGGTTGAGCTGCCAGGCGGCCAGAGCCGCGGCGGCGCTCATCACCTTCCGGCCACCGGTGATGTCGATGACGGCGTGCCGCCCGTCCCGACCGTCCAGCTCGCGGGCGATCTGCTGGTACATGTCGAGCGGGTCGCTGGCGTCCACCGGCACATGCCGGAAGTCCTGGTGCCGCAGCCGGTCCGGGCCGACCAGCCGATGGCCGATCAGGTCCACGCTGTCCGTCGCGTCCCGCGAGGTGATCACGACCAGCCGGCTCGGCCGGAGCAACTCGTAGGTGAGGATCGTCGGGATGGCCGCGAAGCCACAGAGGCTGATCAGCACGTCGATCCGGCGTCGGGGCAGGTCACTGGCGGCCCGTGCCCGGGCGACCGCGTCGGCGAGCAGGTGGTCGAGATAGTAGGTGGTCGCCTGGAGCGCGGGGCTGCCGTCGGCGTACCGCTGCTCGCCGCGTTCGATGCGACGCATCGTCTCGACTCGTTCGTCGAAGGATTGCGCTTCGTCAAACGGCATACCCGACCCTAGCGAAAAGAGTCGCTCACGTTGGGACCCGACTCGCGGTGATCGGCGTCGAGGGTCGGCGGGCTCGTATTGTCGGTCCTCGTCGCTAGGGTGATGGCGTGGATCACGATGTGCGTGCCTTGCCGACTCCGCTGTCCGAAGCTCACGAGGTCGGCTTCGACTACCGGGACGGGGACGGCGTCGACTTCGAGCCCTACTCCCACTTCCTCGACTCGGGCGAGACCGCCGACTGGTGGCGGGCATGGACGGGAAACGCGGAGCTGGACGGGTCCGAGTTCCGGGTCTTCGGGCAGGACGGCACCGGGGGTCTTGCCGCCTTCTGGCTGGTGCGTCAGGGCGAGCCGATCGAGGAGCAGCCGGTGGTGTTCCTCGGTTCGGAGGGCGAGACGGGGGTCGTGGCGCAGAACCTCCGGGCCTACCTGTGGCTTCTCGCCGACGGCGTCGGTCCATGGGAGGCAACGGCATACCCGGATCGCGGACCTGAGACCCGAACGGATGCCCGCCTGGCCGAGATCGCCCGGCGCTGGGCACCGTCGGACCATAGGTCGGCTCAGGAGATCATCGCCGCGGCGCGGGACGAGTTCCCCGGCTTCGAGGAGTTGATCGGCTCGCTCTGTCGATAGCTTGCCCGATCGACCCGACCGGCCGGGCCCAGTGCGCGCCGGCCGGTCGGACCATTTCGAAGGGACGCTACGCCGCGCCGGGCGCGGCATCGAGGGTCACGTACCGGATCAGTACGTGTAATTCACGGTGAGCGAATAGGTCTTGCTGGGCTTGTACGGATAGGGCAGGACGAACGTCGTCGGTGCCTGGACGTAGACGGCGTACTGGAATGTGGTGCCGGCCGGGAATCCCTGGAACGCCGTGGTGGTGCCGCTGTAGGACTGTGCCGACCAGGACGGCGAGACGTACGCGCACTGGGTGCCGTTGGGCCCGGCGCAGAGATAGACCTGGTACGGGCTGGCCGGGTACGGCGGTGGGATGTACAGGAAGGTCCAGGCGAAGGAGACGCTGGTGATGGTCGCGCCGGCCGGGGTGCTGGGTGCGGTGAACGGGGTGCTGTAGTAGACGAAGTTGGTCTGGTAGATCGTCGGGTTGAGGGTGTTCTGCGTCTGGCTCCAGCTCGATGTGGCCGCGAGAGCCGGTGCCGCGGGCGCGGCGAGCGTCGCGGTGAGCCCCAGCGCGAGCGCCGCGCCGAGCATGGCCGGCCGGTGTACGCGCGCCAGGCGCCGGGCAATGGCGAGAAGTCTCATGATTCCCCTTGGGTCGAGACGTTGATTGAGGCGCCTCAATAATCAGATTAAGCGATGGAAAGATCGAAGACAATCAGATCTCGGACTTTGAATCGCTCGTCATAAATCCGGGTGAAGAAATGGTGAATGGGCGCGCCGGAATCGAATTCCGGCGCGCTCCCTTTTTCGATATCCCCTATGGGCGCTGCGGCTGGTAGACGACGGGACTGTTGAGCCGAGGGCGGCCCAGGCACCACGCGGCGGCGGGCCAGAGCACCAACGTCGACCGCGAGGTGCCGGTCGGCTCCTGGGGGAATACGAGGTCCAGCAGGTCGAGATCTTCGGCGGTGGGCTCCGTGCCCGGTCGGGGTATCCCGACCCGCGCCGCCGCGCCGGCCTGCCGCCGTATCCAGTCCAGCGATTCCTCCAGTAGTTGCCACCACCAACTGGTGTCGGCCGGTGGGCGTACCCGGGGCGGGTCGACGGACGCGGGCACCAGCGATCGCAGGTGCCGGTCGACGTTGATCGCGCGCTGGACGAGGATCAGGCCGCCGGGTTCGCCCGACGGCACCAGGGCCAGCGCCTCCACCAACTTGTCGCGGTACGCCTGATAGTGCTCGGCCGGACGGTACGGGTGCAGCCAGTCGTCTCGGTCCGGGGCGCTCCGGATCCGGCCGAGGCCGTCGGCGTGAGCGGCGATGGCGAGCACCCCGCGCACGGCCCTGGTCAGGCCGGCGTCGTCGATCCGGCTCAGCTCACCCTCCACCGCCTCCTCGACGGCATCGGGCAGCAGCGACGGCGGCTCCGCCTCGGGCGGCCAGCCGGCCTCCGCCGCCAGCAGCCGGTACGCCTGCGCGTGGTCGGCGGCCGGCGGCAGCCGCGTGTACCGCAGCCGCGCGGCGCGCTCGCCATGGACCGGCACCCGCTGGTCCGGCTCATCCGCCGGTGCCTCGGTCCGGGACGACGCGTCGTCCGGTGCCTTGGTCCCGGGCGGCTCGCCGCCCGGAGTCTCGGCTCCGCCCGGAGTCTCGGCTCCGCTCGCGGTCGGTCCATCGGCGCTGTCCGGCGCCGGCGACGGTGTCGCCGTGATCGTCACGTCGATCCGCAGCCGGATCTCGCCTTCGCCGGTCAGCACCCGTGCGGCGAGCCGGGCCAGCTCGACGAGCGGGTCCTTGGGGGCCGGCCCGGGGAGTGGTTGGACGTCGGCCATCAGTGCTCCCCGGTGAACGGGTCCCAGTCCGGGTTCCGGTCGGACACGCCCGGGTCGAACGCCAGCGTGCACACGAAGCCCGGTTTCGTCTCCATCGTCTCCAGGTTCTGCGCGGGTAGGTAGACCGGATATCCGGAGTGCACCCGCAGCTCGCCCCGCTCGTTCAGGATCGCCCAGAACGGCAGGTCGAGCGCTTCGCCGTCGTCGCGGGGGGCGGTCCGGGGTGGCTCCAACTCCCCGATCGGGACCGGTTTGCCGGTGTCGGAATCGGCCCAGAAGACGAAGCGTTCCGGCACCGGTCCGCCGTCCGGCGGGTCCGGCAGCGCGACCGGCGAGACCACGCCGGGAGTTGCCGTCCCGCCGGCGACGGAGGCCGGCCAACCCCACCCCGCGGACCCGTTCACCGAGCCGATCCACGAGGCGTCGCCGACCCGCGGCCCGTCCGTCGCCAGGTCCACGTCGAAGACCTGCTCGGCCGGCCCGCCGGCGAACACCTCGACCGGTGCCGGCGGTGCCTGGGCCGGCGCGGCGCCCACCGCCGCGACGGTGATCCGGGGCACCCGGGCCAGCCGCCCGTCGACCACGCAGTCGCGCAGCTCCGGATGGTCCAGCAGGGACACCGCGAAGCGGGAGTCCCGATCCCTTCCGGTGGTCGGGTGCAGCACCGGCCGGACGGCGGTGGCGGTGCCCCGGCAGAGGAAAATCCGGGGGACGAGCGACTGGTCGATCTCGATCTGGAACCAGACGTCGGCGGGAAGCCGCCCGCCGCCCCGGTGCCGGGCGTACTCGAAGCGGCCCCACTCCACCGAGCGGCCGGTCGGTCCCTGCTCGCCGAGCAGCCGGTGCAGTTGGATGTCGGGCACCAGCGGCCGCCACTCGCTGCGCAGGAAGAGCCGCCCGTCGGCGTGGGTCTTGTCGAACCGGCGTCCGCAGCGCAACCACGGCTGCGGCAGGCCGCCCAGCGCCGCCAGGCCGAAATCGGCCGGCAGCGTGAGCAGCAGGTTGTCGACCCGGTGCGTGAGGGTGTCCAACCCGGCATCGAGGTGACCCGCGTCGACCGAGCCGACCTGGCTGATGCCCCGGCCCCAGGCCGCCCCGATCGACGCGGCCTGCTTGGCGTACCGCTGCTCGACGGTGAGGGCCAGCGCGTCCCACTCGACCGCGCGACCGGCCCCCGATTCGGCCAACCGGCGTGACAACAGACCCGGCATCAGCGCGCGGACCAGGGGCATACCCGTGGTACGGCCGCACAGCGCGATCTCGTCGAGCCGCTGTCCGGGCTCCGCGTCGAGTGTGCGGACCACCAGGCCGGCGGCCAGGCCGGCGACGCTGTCCAGCAGCGGCCGCAGCAGCCTCTCGAAATGCTCCGGGTCGAGGACCACGTCGCGGGTCAGCGCGTCGAGCGTGGCCTTGACCGGGCCGTCCGGCAGGCCGTCGGCGATCGCCACCGCCGGCAGCGCGTACGGCTCGTTGGCCGAGAGGAAGTCGGTCTTGGCCTTCTCGGCGGCCCGCCACAGCGCGTCGAACTCCTGGGTACGCCGGGGGGCGCCGGAGCCCGAACCCGGTTCGGTGTGCGTGGGCAGCGCCTCACGCAGTTTCTCGCGGACCGCGTACGGCGCCGGCCCCGATCCCTCGGCCAGCAGCAACTGCCCGACCAGCGGGCCGGGCGCGTCGTCGGCGGGCTCGTCGGAGGCGTCCACGATCGCGGCCTTCAACAGGTAGAACAGCCGCAGGGTCAACAGGTCGCCGCCGAGCTGGCCGTGCCCGGTGGTGCCCAGCACCCGGGGCCGGAGGTGGTAGCGGCGTCCCCGGACGACGAGCGAACCCGCCGGCTCCGCCGGCCCGTCGGTGACGTCCACCAGCTCCACGGCGAGCATGGCGATGTCGGTGGTGCCGCCGCCGACGTCGACGACGAGCATGTTGCGGCGCCAGGTCGGCCGCTGCGCGTCGGCGACCGCGGTCGCGCTGGCACGGAAGGCCCGGATGCCCGCCCCCACGTCACCGCCGAAGCCGCGCATCACGAAGTACAACCCGGCGGCCACCGCCTCGTCGTACTCCAGGTGCACCCGGTGCACCGGAAGCCCGAGCGCGTCGGCGACGAAGCCGCCCAGTCGCTGCCGCACCGACGGCGGGGTGATCGTCGGGTACGTGACGGCGAGGTCATCCACCGGCCGCTCGGCGACGGCCCGGATGTCGGACAGCAGGGACTCGCGCTCGCCGGCGTGACCGACCGCCTCGTCGGCCCGGCGGACCAGCGCGGAGTACGCCAGCGCCAGCAGCAGCTCGCTGTCCGGCTGCCAACCCGCGGGGCAGGTCACCCCGGCCAGCTCCGGCACCGCTTCCCAGCGACCCAACCACCGTTTGACGCCCGGAAAGTACGCCGTCGTCCGGTCCCGTCCGGAGCCCAGCTCGTCGACGAGGTCGGTGCGGGTCAGCTCGTGCAGGTTGGTGGCCAGGACGCTGCGGATCTCCGCGTCGCGGAAGGCGGGCCGGCGCAGGCCGAGCGGCCAGAGCGAGGAGTTGCGCAGCGCCGGGGTGGCGTAGACGGCGTCCCAGAGCCGGTGCAGACCCGGGGCGTACCGGCGGGCCAGTTGCTCGTCCCGGGCCAGGGCCACGTCCAGCGCGTCGCAGGCCAGGTGCCGGACGAGCTTGTCGAACGCGGTGAACTCCCGTCCGCCCTGTTCCGCGTGCCGCCCCAACGCCTCGATCAGCCAGGCCACCGTGGGCGGGTCGGGAACCCGCCGGCTGTGCTCCTCGCCGAGATAGTCCCGCCGCTCGGCGAGCGTGTCGGCGACGGCGGCGGCGAGGTCCCGCTCGGCGAGCAGGTCCCGCAGGCCGGCCCGCGCCACCACTTCCTGGGCCGGATCCAGGCCGCGCGGTTCGAGATCGAGGTTCTCGAAGAGGGTGGCCGTCGACGACCAGGTGCCGAGGTCGATCGCGAGGGGCTTCAGCCGGCCCTTGCCGAGGTCGGCCCGCAGCGTGGTCAGCGGCTCCCGCCTGGCCGGCGGCATTCCGGTGTCGGTGGTGGCGCTCTCGGACGGGCTCATCGCTGCTCTCCCTTGCCGTGCTCGGTGCCGGGGTCCGGCCGCTGTGCGGAACCGCGCGGCCGTTCCCGGCGGGGCACGGACTGTTCCGCCTCGTTGAGCTGCTGTCGGACGAGGACGGCCAACTCGTCCAGCACGTCCTGCGACCGCTGGCGTACCTGGATCGTCAGGCTGGCGACCAGGTCCCGCCGCAGCCGGTACAGGTGCGCGGAGTCGGCCCGGTGCCCACCGGCCGCCACGGCGGGATGCCAGGCCAGCGCCCGGTTCTCGGCCAGCGGATAGCCGGCGGCGGGCAGTNGACGCGGAGCCGGCGGCGCAGCGGCTCGGCGCCGGCGGTGAGGAGCCGGGCCGCCGTCCGCAGCGCCGGGGTGGCGTACGCCGCCGTGGCCCAGTCCCGCACCGCCGTCGCCAGTTCCTGCTCCGCGTACCGGTCGAGCGCGTCGAGGACCTCCTGGTACGTGTCGACGAGCTGTCCCGTCGCGGTCAGCACGCGGGAGTCGTCCGCGTCCACCCGCAACTGCCCATCCGGCGCCCGCTCCAGGGTGTCCTCCCACCACGGCCAGAGCAGCACCAGGGTCGCCGCCTCGGCCTCGATCCGCTGGTCGAGCGTCATCCCGTCCTGGTCGGGCGTGCCCGCGAGCACCCGCAGGTCGATCAGCCGGCGGCGCAGGTCGTTGCCCGCGCGGGTGACCGCCCGTTCGAGGTCGGCCAGCAGCCGCGCCTCGTGCCGGTCCGGTGGGTCCTGGGCGGGCGGCGGGGCAACCTCCTGCCAGGCGGCCTCGACCGCGGCCCGCAGGGCGCGTGCCTCGGCCAGCCAGATCCGTAGCCCGTGCCCGCGGACGTGCCCGATGAGCAGTTCCCGGAGGTACGCGAGGCCGCCGTCCGGGCGGACGAATCCGGCCAGCGCCCGCGTCACCGGGTGCTGCGGTTCGGTCGCGGCCAGCGCGTCGGCCGTCGGCTGCCATCGCTGCGCGGCGAGGGCGGCGGTGCGTACCTCGTCGGCGATCGCGCCGGACGGCGGCGGCCAGCCCCGGTCGGCGGCGGCGGTGAGCGCGCTGGTCAGGGCGAGCCGTTCCAGCCGGCCGCCGGTGAGTTCGTGGGCCACCGACAGCAGAACGTGCAGATCCGCGGAGCGGCCGGTCAGCTCGGCGACGGTACGGGCCGGCGGCCCCGGCGGCGGCAGCACCGGGTCGAACCGGTTGGCCGCGACCAGTACCGAGTCCGCCAGCACGGAATCGGCGTGCCGTCCCTGCTTGAGGATGTCGAAGAAGGCCGTGACGTCGTCGCTGACCGGCGCCCGTCCGTTGAGGACGATCACGATGCTGGTGGTCGTCGGCACCTTGCGCTCGGCCAGGAACCGGTCCCGCAGGCTGCCGGAGTTGAGGCCGGGGAAGTCCAGCAGGTCCACCGGCGTACCGTCGAAGGGCAGCAGGCCGGGCGGCACCCGCAGCTCGATGGTGACCTCGTCGATCAGTGGCTGGGTGGCGGCGAGCATCGCCCCGGTCGGCGAGCCGGCCGGAAACGGCGGCTCGTACGAGGGCGCCGGAAACGTCCCGGGTACGTCCCGGGAGACGCCGATGGTGACCGCCTCGGTCAGCCGCGCGGCGTCGATGCCGATCGGGCTGCCCCCGGGCACCCTGGCCAGGAAGCCGGAGCCGACCTGCAACGCGTCGCGCAGCCGGCACAGCTCGGTGACCCAACCGCGCAGCGACCTGCTCAGGGTCGGGTCATGCCAGACCGGGGCGAAGTGGTCGGTCAGCGGCTGCCAGTCGGAGCGGTCCGGATCGGCCGGATCGATCGGTCGGTAGCCGCGCAGCGAGCGGCCCGGTCGGGCGGGGCTGCGGTCGTCCAGCTCGGCGATCCGGGCGACCATGGCGGCGGCGAGCTCGGCGACGTCGGCCGGGGTGAGGTACGTGACCGTGATACCGACGTGCGGCGGCTCCGGCCCGGCCGACTCGCGCACCTTGATCCGGGTCACGTTGCCGGTGGTCGGCTCGTTGGCCACCGGCAGCAGACCGGGCGCGTCGAGCAACAGGGACAGCAGCAGCGACTTGCCGGTGGTGTAGATCCCGGCGAAGCCGACCGAGATGTCGCGGTTGACGAACAGGCGCAGCTTGTCGGCGAGTGCCCGGGCCCGCTCCAGCCGGGGGACCAGGTGCGGAGCGCCCGGCCGCAACGCGGCCAGCTCCCGGACCGCCTGGTCCGCGTACCGGCGCAGCTCGGTTGTCTCCTCGTGTGGACCACTCATGATGCTCCTTCGGTCACGGTCCGGGTCGGCGCAGATGATCGGTGCGGGTGCGCAGGTAGTGGTCCAGGTCCTCGCGCTCCAGCCGGGCGCTGACCTCGGTGCGGTGGATGTCCAGGCCGATCGCCTCGTCGGCCTGCGCGCGGTCGCGGCGCTGGCCCAGCTCGGCGACGTACCGGTGGTGAGAGCCCTGGTCGCGCAGTCGGGCCTGGTACAGCGACCCGCCACCCACGAGCTTCATGCTCAGCGGCACCAGGTCGACGGCGAGCAGGATGGCCCGCAGCAGCCAGGGAATCCAGCGCACGGCCCGGTCATCCGGATTGGCGCGCTGGAACGCGCGGAACGCCCGCTCCTGCTCCAGCCAGCCCGGCGGTTCGTCCCGAAGCACGCCCGCCCGCCGGATCTCGTCCGAGTCGGCCACCAGCCGCCGGTAACCGGCCGACGCCGGATCGCTCAGGTCGCGCAGTCGCGTGCCGAGCTGGGCGATCTGGTCGCGCAGCGGCGGCACCTTCCGGTCGTGGATCCGGGTCGCGCTCCGGTACGCCGTCAGCGCCCGTTGGTAGTTCTTCCATTCCCGCTGGGCCAGCCGACCGTTGCCCGCGTTCGGCGACAGCGTGCCCCCGACCTCGCGGTCGTACCGGTCCCGGGCGGTGTCCACGTTGGTCTGCGCGGCCGCGACCGCGCGCTCGTAGCCACGCACCTGCTCGTTCAGCCGGTCGATGTTGCGCTGGGTGCCCGAGCGGCTGCTGGCCAGCACCGTGAGGACCGTCCGGTCGTACACGGTGGTCCGGTCGGCCTGGACCTGCTGGGTGATCTCGGGGCGGAAGATGATGAGCACGAGTGCCTCGCTGATCAGCAGCGCGACCGCCACGGCGAGCAGCACCCGCAGCAGGTACGCGGGAGCCCGCGTCACCCGCGACCAACGCCCGGAGTCGGCCGGGCCGTAGTGCGGGTCGACCAGGATGGACCGGTCGACCTGGAAGACCAGCAACCCCCAGAGCGCGGCGAACGGCAGTGTCCGCCGGTCGAAGTGCCCCATGATGATCGTGGCGAAGATGGTGAACGTGATGGCGGCCAGGATGCCGACCAGCACCACGAACAGGCCGATGCCGGCGGCTCGGTACGCCTCCACCCGGGTTCCGACGAGATCCCGGTCGAAGCCGCCACACCACAGCAGCACCCGGGTGGCAGGGCCCGACCGGAAGCGGTCCGGGACGGTTGCGGTCGGCCGGGGCGCGTGGCGCTGGCGGCGCCAGGGTCCTGCGAAGCGGAGTGGCATCGAACTCCTTCCGCGTCCGGCGCCCGTGCCCTGGTCTGGGCGGAACGGACGATGCTGCGCTCAGCGTCGGTCCCGACCACCCGGCCCTTTCCATCAAATGACGGGATCACCGGCACGGCCCCGGGTCAGCTATGCGACGGTCAGCCGACCCAGGTCAGCGCGGCCTGGCCGGTCACCGTCAGCAGGGCCAGCAGCAGCACCGCGACCGACGCCTGGAGGCTGCGATGCTTCCGCCAGTTGATCCGGCTCATCGTCACGAGCTGTCGGGAGAGCATCAGGCTCCGTTCGGTCGACGAGAGCCCGGCGAGCTGCTGGCCGAGTTCGCCCGCCTGCCACATCCGCAGATGCCCGAAGTACACGAGGTTTTCGTGGCGCTCCCGGCGGTGCCGGCGGGCGGAGCCCAGGTGCGGCAGGATGGCCAGCGTGGCCAGCGCGATGGCCAGCAGCAGCAGNCCGGGCCGCCGGCGGCTGGCGCCCCGAGCGCGGGCGCCAGGCCGATGAGAATGCCGCCCTCGATGGCCAGCAGCACCGACGCCTTCGTGTGCAACTGCGCCGCCCACGACTCCTGGGCCGCGTGGATCTGCCAGGCGAACTCCTCGGCCGTGTCCCGCTGGCTGGCCGCCCCACCGGGACGCGGGTCGGAGACGGGTGACCGCGAGCGTCGCCGGATCCATGGCCGCATGCGTACTCCTTCGGTCGACTCCAGCCGAGTGTGTGCGTCGCCGGCGCAGACGATTGCCCCAAATGACGGGATCCCCGGCCCGGTTGTGCGGGTCGCCGCCCGCCGATCACCTCATCTGAGGTATTCGCGGCTGGCGATACCCGATGTGCTGACGGGCGTCAGGGTCGTGGAAAGGGGCACACGATGCGGTTGTTGATCCCGCAGGGGCCACCGCAGCTCGCCGGGGACGGCGAACGGCCAGGGTTACGCCGGATGCTGCTGGGCACGCGCTGGTGCCTGCATCCGGACGGCCGGCTGCTCGTCGTTCCGCTGCCCGGACTGGCCCGGGACGACCTGTTTCCCCTTCCCGGACGGCACCGCCCGGCCGGTGGCGGCACGGAGTTCCAGGCGGCGATGGTGAGCCCGGACGGCTCGGCGCGCGCCGGACTGACCGGTCGGTTCGACCCGCACGGCGCGGGGCTGCTGTTGACGGCGTCCTACGCCATCCGCACCCGCACCCACGACGAGCGCACCTCGATCAGCCAGCCCGTACGCCCGGCCGGCCCCCACGAGTCGCCCGCCTTCGCGCCCATGGGTGGCCTCGACCTGCCGGCCGCACACGCGGTCACGCTCGCCGGCGCCACCGGAGGTGAGACGTTCGGGCCGCTGCCGGCGGAGTTGAACCTGCTGCCGGCAACCGGGCCGGAGCCCGTCGAGGTCGGCCTCGCCGGCCTGGTGCCCGGTGCGGTGGGCGACCTGACCTGGATCGCGTCGACTCCCGGCCTCACCGAGAGCGACACCGGACGGCTGCGGATGACGTTGAGCGGCGGAAACCTGCGGTGCGAGCTGTCCGCTCCGGCGGGTGCGCTCGCGGTGACCTGGATCGCGCCCATGGCCGTCCCGCCGGGGCTGCGGCTGGGCTGGGAGCCGCAGCCGCTGCCGGTCGCGGCCCGCTGGGCGCTGCTGGAGTTGCGGTTCGCCGCCGGTCGCGTCACCGGCGAGATCAGTGCGAGCGGCGCGTGGGACGACCACGTCGTCGACTACCGGGCCGAGCTGCGGGGCGAGCGGACAGCCCGGCCGGACGATCCAGCCGTGCTGTTCGAACGGGCATGGCGAACGCCACGGTTCGCCGGATGACGTCCGTCGTCCACTCCGTGGCTCCGGCCGTTCGGTCGCCGCGGATTCCACATCGGAGGGAATCGCCGTGGACAGCCGCGCCGATAGCATCACCGAAGGTGACCGGCCCGGTTGCCGGCCCCCTCGTATCGGACAGGTGTGTCCGGATGAGAATGTGGATGGACGACAGGTCGACGTGGCCCAGCAGCGGCCTGCTCGGCACGTTGAGCCCGGCGGAACGCGCCTCCCTGCTGCAACTCGGCCGCAGCCGTACGCACGAGCCGGGTGAGGTGCTGGTCAAGGAGGGCGAGTCCCACCGGGAGGTCTACGTCCTCCTGCACGGCTACGTCAAGGTGGTCAGCAACAGCCGCGACGGTCGTTCCGTCCTGCTGGCGATCCGGGGCCGGGGAGACCTGATCGGTGAGATCGCCGCCATGGACGACAAGCCCCGCACGGCCACCGGAATCGCCGCCACCACCATCGAGAGCCGGGTCATCGGCCATGCGGCCTTCGCCGCGTACCGGGCCGCCCACCCGGCCGCCGATCGGGCCATCCAGGGCTACCTGCTGCGCAAGCTGCGCCAGGCCACCAGTGTGCGCGGCGCGCTCAACGGCGCGCCGGTCAGCCAGCGCCTCGCCCAGGTGCTCTGCCACCTCGGCGTCAACCACGGCCGGCGGGTGGGCACCGCCACCGTGATCGACATCCCGCTCAGCCAGCGCGAGCTGGCCACCTTCATCGGGGCGGCCGAGCCGAGCGTGCAGCGGGCGCTGAGCCAGTTCCGCCGCACGGGGCTGGTCCTCACCCACTACCGGCGGATCGANGCCGATGACGAGCGCCGGTACGCCACGATGCCCGGTACCCGCCGTCGCGCTGGCGCGTACCCTGGCGTTGAGCTGGTCCGCCGGTCGGCCCCGAGCCACCTGGTCGACGGCGGGCGACGCGGGCGACCTGCGGTACTGGGACCCGAACCCGGACGGGACCCTGCGCTGCCGCCTCGACGGGCACTCGCTGACCGGCCGGTGGTGGCGGTGCGGCGACGGCCTCGTGGCCGTGACCGCGTACGGCGACGGCCAGAGCCTGGAGGGCTTCCTGACCGCCGGCCCGGCGCCGACGTCGACCCTGACCGCCCTGCTGCTCCGGCCGGGCCTCGACGGCCCCGTCCCGACCCATCTCGTGCTGCGGCTGCGCGGTGGACCGGTCGGCGCACCGAAGCCGGATCCCGATGAGCCGGAGCCCTGGCCCGAGGTCGCCGGCGGCTTCGACGACGCCCCCGGCCCGGCCGAGCCCGACGACACGCCCCCGGACCCGCGTGTCGACGCGGTGGACCGGCACCGGCGCTGGCTGGACCGGCCGGCGCTACCCGGCCGCTGGCTCGTGGTCGAGGACCCGGGCCCGGCGGGGGCCGACGTCGGCCGGGCCGACGACGCGGTGATCGACATCGGCGACCCGGCCACCCCGGCGTCCGTCCGCGACCCCGCGTGGTTCGACCCGCCCGGACTTTCGGGTCCGTCCCTCGTGCGGCTCGTCGGGAACACCGGCCTGGCCGTCGCCCTCGTCCCTGACCGGACGGCCGGGCCGGGCCCGATGCGTGGCGGCTGGCGTCCGGTGGTGCTGCGCCGCGCGACACCGGCGTCCGACGACCCGGCCGCGCTGCGGGCGCTCGCCCTCGATCGGTACGCCGCGGGCCGCCCCGAGCAGGCCGTGCCCCTGGCGAACACGGCCGTGTCGCTCTACCTGGCCCGGCTGGACGGCGACACGCCCTCGGCCGAGTCCGCCGCCGTCGATCTGGCCCTACTGGTGCACAGCCAGATCGTCGGGGCGTTCGCGCTGCGCGACTACCCGGCGCTGCTGGACGGGCTGTCCCTCGCGGTACGCCTCACCCGGCGGCACGCCGGCAGCCCGCCCGCGCTCACCCTGCTGCGACGCCTCGTGGTGGACACCGCCGACCTGCTGCGGGACCAGGCGGCCCTCCTGCGCGCGGCCGCCGGCCGGATCATCCCGGACGCCGCCGCCGGTCATGCCGGTGCCGACGCCACCGCCGGTTATGCCGGTGCCGACGCCGCTGCCGGTCATGCCGGTGCCGACGCCGCTGCCGACTGCGCGGCCCGACTCCGGCGACTCGTCGCCGCCGCCGTGCAGGCGCCGCCGGACGATCCCGACGCGGTCGCCTCCGCCACCGCGGCGTGCCGCGCCGCGCTCGACCGGACCGCACGGGAGCTGCGCCGGCTCGCCGCCGCCGAGGCGGCGGACGCGCAGCCGCTCACCACGCTGCTCACCGGCACCGCTGAGCTGGCCGCGTCCCGGTCGGACGCGCTGCGGCGGGCGGACGTGGGCCGGGCCACCGCCGCCAGCCGGCGGGCCAGTCGCGCCTCGGCCTCCCCGCTTCCCGGGTACGTCGAACGGTGGCGGGCCCTGCTGGACCGGGACTGGGACAGGATATTCGCCGCCGAACAGGCGGTCGGGTTCTTCGCCCGGCTGGTGGAGTTGCTGACCGACCTCGGCGACGGATGGGCGGCGCTGGTCGCGAGCGAGCAGAGCCGCGCCCGCGCGTTCGCGGACCTGCTGCGCACCGACGTGCCGGGCCGGCCGGCCGGGTCAGCGCTGGACGCTCCGGCGCTGGCCGCGATCCTGCGGGCGCACGGCCACAGCGTGGTGGAGTACTTCCTGCACGACTGCCGGCTGACGGTGTGGACCGTGCGGGCCGACGGGACGCCCGTGACCGCCGTCCGGGTGGTCGACCCGGACGCGCTGACCGGCGAGATCGACCGGCTGCACGCTCTCGCCGAGCATCCGGCGATCCAGACCGGGCAGCGGCACGAGCTGACCGCCCTGCTGACCCGCCTCGGCACGCTGCTCTGGGCTCCGGTCGCCGCCGACCTGCTGCCCGACGATCCCGACGAGCCGGTCACCGTCGTACCCCACGGGGTGCTGCTGCGGGTGCCGTTCCCCGCGCTGATCATGCCGGACGGCCGCCCGCTCGCCACCCGGCACGCGATCGAACTGCTCCCCGGCCTGGCCGTGCTGCCCGGGCTGCGCACCCGCGTCCGACACGACCGGCCGGTCCGGCTGGCGGCCCTGGTCAACCCGCAACCCATGCCGCCGCACCCCACCCGGGGGATCGCCTTCCCGGCCCTCTACGGCACCGAACGCGACTTCGGCGCCATCGCCCGGCAGTACCCCGGCGGTGCCCGGATCGTCCGGGGCGCCGAGGCGAACCTGGCCGCGCTCGCCGACCTCGCCCGGGACGCCGATGTGCTCTACCTGGCCACCCACGCGGACGCGGCCCTGGTGGAGCTGCCGGCGGATCCGGCCGCGGTGGACCGGGAGGCGGCCTCGCTGCCCTTCTTCGTCGTGGCCCGCACCGCCGATCACGACGGGATCGTCGACATGGAAGCCGTGCTACGGCTGCGCCCGGACGCCGACCTGGTGGTGCTGGCCTGCTGCCGGGGCGGGCGCGGCGCGGTCGCGGCCGACGGGGTGATCGGCCTGGCCCGGGCCTTCCTGGTGAGCGGACCCACCGCTCTGCTGACCGCACTGTGCGAGGTGGGAGAGGAGACCAGCATGCGATTCCTGTACGAGTTCCACCGGGAGTGGCTGGGCGCCGGCCGGTCCGTGCCGGCCGCCGTCCGTCGGGCCCAGGTGTGCCTGATGACGGAGGAGCCCACCGCTCCCGAGCTGTGGTTGGGCTTCGTCCTGTTCGGAGCGCACCGGTGACCGCGCCCCGCCCCGACGGGGAGACGGCCGAGCCCGTACGGCAGGACCTGGTCGAGTTCGAGCAGATGCTGGGCGGCGACACGATCCGGGCGGTGCCGCAGGGCACCGTGGAGTTCGGCCGGCCGTTGGCGTACGAAATCGGGCTGGAATGTTTCCCGCCCGGCTTCCGGGCGCTGAGCGACGCCGGAGACTGGCGTTACGTACGGGTGGTGCTGCCCGTCACGATCGGCCTGCTGCCCGGCCGGCGCGAGCTGACCGGAATGACCGTCCGGCTTCGCCGGGCCGCCCCCGAGGCGCTGGCCCTGGACCTGGAGCCGCCCCGCCGGGTCGGTGCCGACGGCCTGCCGGCGGTGCTCGGCTCGCGGCCGTTCGGGGTGACCCCACCGCCGCCGCCGGACGGGGCGGCGCTGGACCCGGGGGTCGCCGTGGAGGTGAGCGGTCACGGCGGCGACTCGCTGGGCTGGACACTGCGCGACGCCACCGGCGGAACGCTGCCCGCCGGCACGTACGTCCTCGGCGCGGTGCTGCGGTTGCCACCCTCGGCGACGGTCCTCTCCGGCGAGCTGTCCGCCAGCACGTCGATGCGGCGGCCGTACCTGGACGCGTTCCGGCTCAGCCGGCCCCGAACCCGGCACCCCGAGCCGTTCGCCGTGCCCATCGCCGTACGCGAGCGGGACCGTCCTGCGGTCGAGGCGCGTGAACCGGCGCCGGACGAGACGCCGGAGGGAACCGGCAGCCGCCGGCTGTGCGTCGCGGCCGACACGGAGTCGTACAGCAGCCGGGACGTGCGCGGCCAGTTGGACGTGCAACGGCGGTTCGTCGAGGTCCTGGAAACCGCCACCAGGAACGCCGGCCTGGACCGGAACCTCTGGACGACGCAGCCGCAGGGCGACGGCGAACTCGCCCTGCTGCCACTCGGTCTTGACGAGCCCCGGGCCGTGGCCGACCTGCTGCGGGAACTGGCCGTGGCGCTGCGGCACCTCAACCGAGGGCTGGTCCCGCAGGCGCGGCTGCGGCTGCGGGTGGCCGTGCACACCGGCATGGTCTACCCCGGCCGCAACGGCTTCGCCGGCTCCGCCGTGGTGCAGGTGTGCCGGCTGCGGGACAGCGACGACCTGCGCCGTACGCTGCGCGAGGCGGCCTCGGCGGACCTGGGGGCCGCGCTGTCCGAGCCGATCTACGAGGAGCTGCGGCAGTTTCCGTCCGGCCTGGCCCTGGACCGGTTCGTCCGGGTGAGCCTGGACATTCCGGAGAAGGGATTCCGGGCCGTGACGTGGCTGGGCCCGGTCGAGGCGGACTGATCACGGTGCGGTCGGCGGCCGGAGGGTNCCACCAGGCTAGACTAATCCCTTAGCTAAGCGAGGAGGTCGCGTCATGTCGGGTGAGGCCGTGCACTACAACATGCACGATGCCAAGACGCATCTGTCGCGCATCATCGAGCGGGTGGAACACGGCGAGGAGATCATCATCGACCGGGCGGGCACCCCGGTGGCGAAGGTCGTACCACTGGTCCGGCGGGCCAACCGCACCGCAATCGGCTCCCTCGCCGGCCAACTGGACCTCTCCGGCGACTGGGACTCACCACAGACCAACGCCGAGATCGCCGACGACTTCGGCATAGGCGCATGAACCTGCTGCTGGACACGCACGTCGTGCTCTGGGCGATCACCGGCGACGCGACCCTCGGCACCGAATTGCTCGACCGACTACGCCACGAGCCGGACATCTTTCTCTCCCCGGTCACACTGTGGGAGATCACAATCAAACAGGGCACCGGGAAACTCGGCGGTCCCCCTGATCTCGCAGAGCGGGTAAGAGACATGGGCTTCCGGGAACTCCCGGTGACCCACGCCCACGCCATCGTCGCCGGCCGACTGCCACCGCATCACCGCGATCCCTTCGACCGCATGCTGGTGGCACAGGCAATCACCGAAGGGCTGACCCTCGCTTCCCGCGACGCGTCAATAGCGCTGTACGACGTGGACGTCCTCAAGGTGTGATCGGACAACTCGATCGCCGAGCGGTTCGCGAATGTTCGAGGACGCGATGGACGCCCTCGGCCCGCAGGTTCGCGGGATCCGCGGGACCTGGAACAGGGGCACCAGAACGCTCGCCGACGCAAAGGTGATCTTCTCTTGAGAGATTATGCGGGCGATATGACGGCTGTTCTGCGCGGCAAAGCGGCCGATGGTCAGAGCGCGGCGGAGATCACCGGCTGGCTGCAACGACAGCTCCCACCGAACTCGAACTTCTTCATGCTGGCTACGTTGCTGTCCGCCGCATTCGGCATCCCGGTCGGGGTTCTGCGGGACGTAGAAAACTGGGCAGGACTCGGCGGGCACGGAACGATGAACGATGAACAGCTAGAACAGCTCATCGGGCCGTACCTCCGCGACTGATTGCGCGACGGCGGTCGAACCCAGGTTGTGTGGTTTGGCCGCCGTCTCGCTAATACTCCAGCAGGAGATCCGTTTCAGGGTTCGGTGAGGGCTTGTCGGGCGTAGTGGCTGATCTCGGCTTCGGCTTGGTGTTGGCGTCGGAAGACCGACCAGGCGATGACGTCGCCGACGCGTCGGGCGGGTTCGATGACCAGGGCGTGGAACAGCCGTCGGAGTTCGTTGACGGTGATCGGGATCAGGCCGTCCGGGCTGGCGGTGTGGGCCGCTGCGGCGGCGGCGAGGAACGCGTGAGCGGCGATGACGAGAGTGGTCCAGCGGTGCCAGGCCCGCCAGCGGCGGTGTTGGTGCTGGTCCAGCGTGCCATGTCCGACTCCGACTACTACCTCACCGGCCTGCTCACCTGTCCCCACTGCGGACAGCGCTACATCGGCACATCCGCCAACGGCCGCACCCGCTACGGCAAACACGCCACCTGCCCGGCACCCCGACTCCCTGCCGACGACCTCGACCGGCTGGTCCTGCAAGCCCTCTACGACTTCTACACCACCGCCGAACCCGTCCTGACCGCCATGATCGAGCGCGCCCAAACCCAACGCGACACCGCCGGCGACGACCAACGCGCCGAACTCACCGCCCTGGCCCACCAGATCACCACTACAGAAGCCGCCATCGCCCGCTACCACACCGCCTTCGAGAACGGCACCATGGACGACACCACCGCCGGACCCCGGATCCGCGAACTCCGCCAACGCCTGGCCCAACTCCACACCCGGCACGCCGAACTCGACGCCGGCCCCGCCACCCCAGCCCGCGCCGCCCGACCCCGGCACCATCACCATGATCCGCGACCACCTCGCCACGATCATGACCAGCGGCACCGACGCCGAACGCAAGGCCGCCGTCGAAGCCCTCATCGCGGAAGTCCGACTCACCGACCAGGGAATCATCCCCCGTCTTCAAGATCCCCACGGACACGATGGTGCCCCCGCCCAACCCGGACTGGGGCACCCACAATCAACCACCGGTTCGCACAATGGTGCGGTCGGTGGGCCGCCAGGGACTCGAACCCTGAACCTATGGATTAAAAGTCCACAGCTCTGCCATTGAGCTAGCGGCCCGCCCGCCCAGGTTACCGGAACCTCCCCGCCCCGGGCTTCCGGCTTCCACCGCCCCGTCGATCTTCGCCCGAGCCGGTCCCGGCCGGGGCGCGTGCAGGCGTGAACGCCAACCGTCGGGGAAGGGGAGCGGGCATGAGAACGACCAGCACCGCCGCCGTCGCGGCGTCCAGCGAGGTTCCCGGCGACGACGGCGTACGCCGGCCCGGGGGCGAGGTGCACGCCTGGCTGCCGGGCCGGAACCAGACCCTGTGCGGGCTCCAGCTCAGCCGCACCCGGTTGCGCCGCTTCCCGCACGTACCGTTCGACTACTCGGGCACGGACGTACTCACCGGGGCCGACCCGGAGGGCTGGCTCTGCCCGCGCTGCCTGGCCGCCACCGGGGGCCGCCGCGCCGGAGAGAAGGGCTGGGCGCGCACGAACCCCCGCCCGTGAGCGGTTGCTGTGCCGTCCAGCGGGTACCGCATCAGGTATGCGCATCGTGATCATGGGGGCGACCGGCAACGTGGGGACGGCCGTACTGCGCCGGTTGCGGCAGGAAACCGGCGCGGAGCTGGTCGGGGTGGCCCGCCGGCTGCCCGGTCCGGACGCCGGTGAGCCGTACGACGACGTGGACTGGCACTCCTGCGACGTCGGGGCGCCCGGCGCGGCCGACCGGCTGGCCGGGATCTTCGCCGGTGCGCGGGCGGTCGTGCACCTGGCCTGGCAGATCCAGCCCAGCCACGACCGGCGCACGCTCTACCGGACCAACGTCGCCGGCAGCCGCGCGGTGATCGAGGCCACCGTCCGGGCCGGCGTTCCCGCCCTGGTGTACGCCTCATCCGTCGGCACCTACGCGCCCGGCCCGAAGGACCACCCGGTCAGCGAGAGCTGGCCGGCGACCGGAGTGGAGACATCCTCGTACAGCCGGGACAAGGCGGAGGTCGAGGCGCTGCTGGACAGTGTGGAGCGGGAGCACCCGGCGCTGCGGGTGGTCCGCCTGCGGCCGGGGTTGATCTTCCAGCGGGCGGCCGGTACGGAGATCAGCCGCTACTTCCTCGGCCCGCTGGTGCCGGTGCGGCTGCTCCGGTACGGCCGGATCCCGCTGGTGCCGTCGCACAAGCGACTGCGGATGCAGGCGGTGCACGCCGACGACGTGGCCGACGCGTACGCCCGAGCGGTCGTGGGGGACGCGCGCGGCGCGTTCAACGTGGCGACCGACCCGGTGCTGACGCCGGCGTTGGTGGCGCGGCACTTCCACGGCTGGACCGTGCCGGTGGCGGTGCCGGTGCTGCGCGCCGCCGCGGCGCTGACCTGGCGGGCCCGGCTGCAACCGGTCGACACCGGCTGGGTCGACCTGGCGTTGAACGTCCCGCTGATGTCCACCGAGAGAGCCGAGACGGACCTCGGCTGGACCCCCAGGATCGACACGGTGACCGCCCTGAAGGACCTCATCGCCGGCATGTCCACGAGGGCAGGCACAGGTTCCCCGCCCCTCTCCCCGGACCCGACCCTCCCCGGCCGCCCCGCC
>NZ_NAPR01000004.1:332430-332973 GCF_002140155.1 Micromonospora sp. NBS 11-29 | reverse complement strand
CGCCCGACCCGCCCCGCGCCGCCGGCCCCCGCCGGCCCCGCCCGGTCGCCCCGGCGCTGGCCGGCCCCCGCCGGCCCCGCTCCCCGGTCCACCGGCCCTCTGGCCGGCCCGGCCCCAGTGATCAAGGGGTTGGCGTCTCAGTCGATCTCTGCCGGAGACGTCAACCCCTTGATCACGGCCGCAGTCCGCCCGCCCCGACCCGGCCCGAGCCGACCAGCCGCGACCCGGTCTGAACAGCCGCGCCTCGGTCTGACCGACCCGACCCGGCCCGATCCGGCCCGATCCGGCCCGGCCCGGCCCGATCCGGCCCGGCCCGATCCGGCCCGGCCCGATCCGGCCCGGACCCGATCCGGCCCGGACCCGACCCGGCCCGGACCCGACCCGGTCCGGCCCGGTTCAGTCCGGTCGCTTCTGATCAACTCTGGTCCTGTCCGATGATCAAGGGGTTGGCGTCCCCGGTAGAGATCAACTGGGACACGAACTCCTTGATCACGCCCGCACAGGCCGGCGGCACCCCGACCGGTTCGTTGATCATGAGGTTGG
>NZ_NAPR01000004.1:303111-332404 GCF_002140155.1 Micromonospora sp. NBS 11-29 | reverse complement strand
GTGGGGTGGGGCGAGGCGGGGCGAGGCGGGGTGGGGTGGGGCGGGGTGGGGCGGGGGCAGGGTGGTTAGGAGAGGTGGGAGGAGGTTGTTGACGGGGGGTGGGCGCCCAGGAAGAAGATGCCGGGGAAGCCCTTCGTTTCGAAGCCTCGGCTCGGGTTCCGGCGCAGGGTCGAGCTGCTGATCGACATCGTGCCGGTGCGGTCGTTGCTGACGAAGAAGACGGCGCCGCCGCCCTCGTTGGCGCTGTTGCCCTCGATGACCGTGCCGGCGAGCGTGACCGTGAACGTGTTGCCGTCGCAGTAGATCGCGCCGCCGCTGCCGCCGCCCGGTGTGCCGCCGCGGGCCGGGTTCGCGCCGGTGCCGACCGCCCGGTTGTCGCGGAAGACGCTGTTCAACACCGTCCAGGAGACGCCGATGCTGCTCAGGGCCGCACCGTTGGCGCACACCCCGCCGGTGAAGGTGCTGTTCACCACGTACACCGGTTTGTTCTCGAACTGGCTGAGCACCCGCAGCGCCGCGCCGCCCAGGTCGGGGCCGGTGCGGTCGCAGCGGTTGTCGACGAACCGCGAGTTGACCACCTTGACCCGTCCGCCCCGGACGAAGATCGCGCCGCCCCCTCCGCCCTCGATCGTCTCGCCGGTGGAGTTGCCGTCGGTGAAGGTCAGGTTCTGTACGGTGAGCTGCGGGAACTCCTGGTTCTGGCAGTGCGAGGTGGTGAAGCCCTGGGCCGGGTCGCAGGTGTTCAGGTAGAGGATCCGTCGGCTGCCGCCGCCGCTCAGGGTGACCTTGCCGCCGCCGTCCAGCACGATGCGCGGGCCGTGCGCGTTCACCACCTTGGCGGTGGCCTTCATGGTGATGGTCACCGGCGCCGGGCCGCAGTCGAACGTGATGATCCCGCCGGCCGCGACCGCCTTCACCACCGCCGCGGAGGTGCAGCTCGCGGCGGTGCCGCTGCCGACGGTACGGGTCGGGCGCGAGGTGTCCACCGCCCGCGCCTCGGCCGGCACGGTGGCCTTCCCGTCCGGGTTGCCGGTGCGCAACGCGACCGTGGTCGGTTTAGGGCTCGGCGCGGCGCGGCCGAGGCCGGTGCGGGCGCTCGGCGGGGCCGTCGGTGCGTCTGCCTCGGCGCCGGCCACCGGGGCGGCCGACGTGTCGGCGGCGGTGGCCGGGGCGGTGGAGGGGTCGGCGGGGTCGCCGCCGCAGCCGGGCAGCGTCGCGGCGGCCAGGGCGAGGGCGAGCAGGGTGAGGGCGGGCTTGACGCGCACCGGCCGATGCTAGGGCGACCGGCCGTCCGGGCACGAACCCACCGGCGATCCTTAACCCGCCGCTANGCCGTTGAGCCGCGCCCGCCGTTGAGCCGCGCCCGCCGTTGAGCCGCGCCCGCCGCTAAGCCGCGCCCGCCGTTGAGCCGCGCCCGCCGCTAAGCCGCGAGCCGCGCCCACGGTGGGAGCCGCGAGCAGGTGCTCAGGTGTGGGAGAGGGCGAACGCGACCAGGAAGCCGAGCACGGTGATCAGGCCGACCAGCAGGTGCGCGTCCTCGAACGCCTCCGGGACCATGGTGTCGGTGATCATCGCCAGGATCGCGCCGGCGGCGAGCGCGGTGATGGTGGCCAGCACCTCGGGCGGGGCGCCGCCGAGCAGCGTGTACCCGGCGAGCGACGCGGCACCGGAGATCACGGCGATGGCGGTCCAGAGCCCGAAGACGTAGCGGCTGGTCCGCCCGGCCTGCCGCATCCCGGCCGCGCTGGACAGCCCCTCCGGCACGTTGCTGAGGAAGACCGCGATGACCGTGACCAGGCTGACCGGGCCGCCGGCCAGCAGGCCCGCGCCGATCACCACCGATTCGGGTACGCCGTCGAGCAGCGCGCCGACCGCGATGGCCGTACCGGAGCCGGGCTTTTCCTGCTCGGAGGGCTGTTCGTCGCCGGAGCGCTTGCGGTGCCGCGCGCCGCGCCGGGACAGCAGGACGTTTGCCCCGGTGTACGCGAGCGCCCCGACCACCGCGCCGATCGCCACCGGCAGCAGGCCGCCCTGCTCGTGCGCCTCGTCGATCAGCTCGAACGAGACGGCGGAGAGCAGCACGCCGGCGCCGAACGCCATCACCGACGCGGTCACCCGGCGCGGCACCCGCACGAAGAACCCGACGGCCGCCCCGATCAACAGGGCGGACCCGGCGAGCAGGCCCCAGAATCCCGCTTCCACCCATTCCGGCACGCGCGGGACCCTACCCCGGGCGCGGGGCGGCCAACCAGGGTCAGAAGTCGACGAACAGGTAGGCTCATCCGTTGCCCACCAGCTCAGAGCTTTGATCAAGGCTCTGAGCTGGTTCTATGTCCGGGCGCCGGTGGTCGTCGTTGGTCAACTTTGGCCGGCGTTTGACGCCCTGACGATGCCCTGACGCCCTGGTGACGCCCTGAGCGCCGGCTCAGTTGACCTCCTTCTCGGGGCGGGCTGACTGCGCCGCCGTGGGCCGTCTGAGGGACTGCGCTCGATCGTTCCGGAGCGGGGCCGGCGGTTGTGGGGGAGGCCGGGCGTGTCCTGGCGGTGGAGCTGGTGCCGCGACCAGGTGACTCGGTGGCAAGCCAGTCCCGGGGTTGGACTGGCGCGGCAGCCGGAAGCCCGGACCACACGACCAGAGCGGCCGCGCTGGCTTCCGTCACGGCCTCGCTGATGCTGGTTCTTCTTCCCGTGGGGGGCGGTGTCCCGGCGGCTTTCGGTGGCTTACCGCCCCGGCGCCGTAGGCGGCCGGGGCGGCTTGCCGCCGGCCGGGCTTGCCGCCCGCACCGCGCGGAGCGCGGTGCCTTGATCCAAAAAAGAGGAAATCGGCAGCAATAGCGATGAACAGCGTGGTCACGAAAGTCAGACAGGAAACCGCCAATCCAAGATATCTTCGGCCCTGTCGGTCACTAAGATTAACTCCCCATTGGTTGAGGCTCGGGTAATCGATGCTTGCAGGGCTTCAGCGAGGGAAGGATGTCGCTTGACTGCGGTTTGTCGGCCAGGGCCGTACTCGGGCCACCTGTTTCCATCTTTGACGATCCTCCGGATGAGTAGTTGATTTGAGTTTCTCCTGGATGTCAGTCCACTTATGTTTTTTAGATTTCGCGAAACGGCTACGTCTATGCATAGGCATACCAGTTTGGCGTTCCGAGGGGTGCTTCGCAGGTGCGGCAGTGGGATGGCAGGGGAGCTTTGGTGGGCGGCAGCATGGCGTAACTCGCAAAGTAGCTCAAAAACCGTCTTAAAGCTCGCGTTTCCCGGGGCATATTTATCGACCTGCTGCCAAATTCGGGTCAGGGCACCCCAGACTTTATCTGTTGGTGTGCCGACCAAAGAGACTATCGCCTCGACATCTGATGCGCGGATATTCGAGCCGGCCCACATGAATGCCATGTGGTGTGGCATGAATGTCCCGGAATATAGAGAAGTGAGGGAATGCCCGATTTCTTGAAGGAGCAGGGAGCGGTGGGCACTGTTTGAATACTCTGCGTCCCTAATTCTTTTTGGTAGTACCTCTAAGACCCGGTTCTCGTACAGAGTCGTCCCTCCAGGCAAGCTGCCTGGAGGGATTCGCGCAGCTGCTAGAGTTGCAGACCACTCCAGCATTCTTTCCTTAAGGAATGACTCGACCGCTATGAGCCCGTGAACCGCGATGCCTCGCATCAGGTGGTCGGAGACAGCGGCGCTTGTGGCGGGCGAGGTGCTCAAGGCTGCAAGGGCGGCGTCGATGGACGACAGTCGGTTTAGGAGATTATCTACGGCGCTCATGCTGCCTACCTGGTAGCGATTTCTTCCAGCATTTCCTTAATTGCTCTAGAGAATTCTTTGATATAATGCGGGCTGGCTGCCCGAGCCAAACCTGAGAATCGATACTCTCCGCCTATTTTAACCATTTCCTGAATGACAAGATTTCTATGCTTAATTGACTCTTCCAGAACGAATTCCGGAAGTAGATCACAGGCAAGCATCTGTGCGTCATAGACTAAGGGCGTGCCGATGAATCGCCAGCCCAGGTTTGGCCGATAGAGCTGGAAGGCTTGCTCTCCCCAGATTGCTTCGCAGGCGCGGAGCGCCCGCAGAAAGCGCTTGTTCAGAGCTCCTGTATCGGAGAGGGAAGCGTGTTGATTCTCGGCCATGAATCGGTCCATGGCGATCGGTAGGCTTTTCTCATGCCGTTCCTCTAGGTTGAGGAGAGCGAAGAAGCGTAGCACATATTCTACGTCCGCCATGCCAGTGCGACTTCGGCCACCACGGATGTTCCGTCCGATCTGAGCGCGGAAGAAGCTGTCCGTAGCGAGCTCCTTTAGGCTCTCGTTAAAAAGCCCTGGAAACCTAGCATTGCGGATTTCTTGTCGTGATAGCGATTCTCCTCCGGTGTTGAGTCGCACGAAAAGNTTCTGGTGAGGAAGCGCATCTGTACAGTGGGTGGGAGTCCGTCGAACTTCATGTCGTCGAATTCGTATGCGAACTCTAGCCCGGTCAGCCGAAGCTCGTTCTTAACGAAGCTGTTGATCGCCATTAGGCGCTGCCTGCCGTCAATCACCGAGCNAGTGACTCAATGAAATTGCTTTGCTGGGTTCTACTCCAGACGTCTCCCCGCTGAAACGTGGGATTCAAGTCAAGTGCCCCGGTGTCTACCAGTTCGATGACCTGCCTGACTGACAGGTCAAGGGATGCTGAATAGATATCGCGGAAGAAACGATCTTGCTCGAAGTTCACCCTTACTCCGTGGATTTCGATGCGCTTAAACAAGTGGAGCCGAGTTCAGCGCTGTTCAATGTATGCTCGGTATTCTCGGATGATGCTCTCGACTCGTCCGTCTATCCGTATTATGCTTTCATGCTCAATTAGTCTAGCGCCGACTTCTATGTTGAATAAAGCTGCCAAAGTTGCATCCGCAGCGACTATCTGCTTTCTGACCTCTGGATAGCTTATTTGTGACGGTTTGCAGTCCCGGCCATGCGGAATGGCGTACGTTCCCCTCCCGTGCTCAGTGGCTACGAGTCCGTCATTTCGCAATAAGGCCATAGCTTGGCGGATCGTGCCTCGGCTTGCTCGAAACTCAGCCGTAAGGGTGCTCTCGGAGGGCAGAAGTGACCCTGGTCCGATGAGGCCACGTTCGATGCGTTCCCTCAAAATACCTGCGATGACGCGGTAGCGGGGTTGGCCGTAGTGCGGGGTGGGCACCTGCTCACCGTACCTGGCACTTGTCTTACCAAGTGCCAACCAGGCGGTCCGTTTCGACGTCTAGACAACTCGTCCACTTGTAGATACGTTTCGTGAGGTGCGGCCAGGGTGACGGCCCGTGTCAGGGGTGGTCTCGTGCTGGTCCTGGTCGCACCTGACGCGCGGCGTCCTGTCGGACCGGTTGCGGTAGCCGCGCGGACAAGTTGGCTCGGCGATACCCGACCCGTGCCCGTCGGGCGGTGCGCCGTGCCTTCATTCGAGCCGGTGGCCGGCTGCATTTCCCCCGTGGTCGGTCGCCGGCTCTCTTCTAGCTGTGGAGGTGCGATGTCTAGCTGTCCTCGTCGACGCCGCCGGCTCTCCCTGTGGTGGCCCCGAAAGCGATACGTCCCACCGGCTGTGTGCCCGGCGGTCCCGATGTCGGCGCGATGGTCGGTCGAGCAGGCACGGGAGTCGTCCGCGTTGCCGTCTACCCCGCCGATCACGCGAGTCCAGGTCTACCGGGACGGTGACGGGCGGTGGCCGTGGTGACGCCTACGAACAAGTGCGCTGACGTTACGAGCCACCCGGACTGGTGTGCTCCCGATCGCTGCGGTCACCTCGTGCCGCCGCTGATGACGGAGATGACTCGCCACCATCGCGGTGCGATGCATCGGGTCGGTAACGCTCGCGCGGGCGGCATGGTGGTTGCTTACCTCGTCGGTGTTGACGCTCGGACGCCCCTGGTCGCGGTGCATGCGACGTGCCGGGCCGGTATCGGCTGGGCTGAGCTGTCCCTGACCCAGGCCGTTCGACTGGCCGAGTGCCTGCCGGGCCTGGTGATCGAGGCGGGCGGAGATCCCGGGAGCCGTGATGACTGATTCAAGGAGCATGCCGGAGTACGCCCTGGGGTCGGTGACCGATGTCGTCGGATGCCCCGCGTGGTGCCAAGGGTGCGGACCGGACGACCCGATGCACCGAGGTTTTCTCGCCACCGTGGGCCAGGAGCGGACGGGCTGGGTCAGCGTTCAGATGCTGCTCGACCGGTTCGGGCGACGGGACCTGGTCGTGAAGCTCGACGCCACCCGCGACGGCGCGACTCAGCCCGTCCTGCTCGACCAGATCCGTCTGGATCGACTCATCTACGAACTGACCTACGTCCGCCTGGTGATGATGACCAAGGGCCTACATCTGGAAGAGCACGATGAGCACCCCTGAGCGTCGACACAGTCGGACGCCCTCGCCGGCCGGGCGACAGACCAAGCTGCGTACGCCTCCGGTCGCCCCGGTGCCCGAACGTCCGGCCCGGGGGACCACCTGGCAGACGTTGCAACGTCTAGGGGGTACGGTGTCCGGTATGCAAGGCCGGGACTGGCGCCCTCGCTACCTGCAACTCGCGGAAGAGTTGCGGGCGAAGATCATGGGCGGCGAACTGGCCCCCGGCACTCTGATGCCGAGTGAGACCGAGCTCGCCGACTCCTCCGGCCTGTCCCGCACCAGCGTGCGCAATGCGATCCGGCAGCTCCGCGAGTGGGGCCTGGTCCGTGCCGAGCAGGGGCGCGGCACCTATGTGCGGGCACCGCGCCAACGGGTGCGTCGGCGCAACGCTGAGCGGTATCAGTGGGAGAAGGATCGGGTCCTGCTTGACGAGGGTGAGCGGTTGAAGACCGGCGCCACCGAGCACGACACCGGCCTGACCGTCGACGACCTTAAGTTCCACGCCGAGTACACGCGGGTGGAGGCGGATGCGGAGATGGCGGCGGCCTTGCAGGTCGACCCGGGTACGAAGCTGCTGCGCCGGGTCTACTGGACTTCATCCCGGCATGAGAACGCGCCGCTGACGGTGTCGTACTCGTACCTGCCGTACGACCTGGTGGCTGCGAACCCGGACCTGCTCGACGAGAGTAAAGAGCCGTGGCCGGGCGGCACACAGCACCAGCTCTACACCATCGGCATCGAGCTGGACCGGATCGACGACGAGATCCGCGCACGTCCGCCGTCGCCGGACGAGGCCGAACTCCTCGACATCGACCCGGGCGTCTCCGTCCTCACCGTCCGGAAAACCTCCGTCGACACCACCGGCCGAGTCGTCGAGGTCGCCGACATAGTGATGCCGGGTGACCGCGCCGAGCTTGTCTACTCCCACACACTCCAGCGGTGGAAAATTTGACGCAGCTCGTCTCGGTCGTCACCCCGGTCCACGCGCCCAGCATCGAGTACCTTGCTGGCGCCTACGAGTCGCTGACCAAGCAGGACTTGCCCCCCGGGTGGGACTGGCAATGGCTCGTTCAGGAGGACGGAGAGACCGGCGCCCTGGTCGACGTGCTGCCCGACGACCCCCGGATCAGCCTCGGCGCCGGCCGCCCCGGTGGGCCTGGCGTTGCTCGTACCCTCGCCCTTTCCCGGGTTGCCGGGCAACTCATCAAGGTCTTGGACGCCGACGACCAGTTGACACCCGGGGCGCTCGCCCGGGACATCGCAGCGTTCGACACGCACCCGCAGATCGGCTGGACCACCTCGCGGGTACTCGATCTGCTGCCCGACGGGTCAACCGCCGGCTGGGACAAGGATCCAGCCGGCGGAGTCGTCGACCGCGGTGCGGTCCTGTCGTTCTGGCAAGCCAACGACTACCGGGCATCGGTGCACCCGGCGACGCTGTGCCTGCGGCGGGATCTCGTCCTCGCCCTGGGTGGCTGGATGGCGCTTCCTGCCTCCGAGGACACGGGGCTGCTGCTCGCTGCCAACGCCGTCAGCGCCGGCTACTTCACGCGGGAGTACGGGCTGCTCTACCGCAAGTGGCCCGGCCAGGTCACCAGCCAGGCCGCGCACCGGGAACCGGTCGAGTATCAGGCCCGAATGCGGATCATCGAGGCCAGAGCCAACGCCCTGGCCTCGATGCTGCCGAACGGTCTACCTCTCACGCCTCTGGCGTAGCCTCGTGCCCCGGCATGCCGTGGGTACGCCGCCGCTCCTTCATCTCCGCCTCGTAGATGTGCCGCCGGCCGCCGGCTAGCTTCTCCCGCGCGTCCCGCTCGATCTCCTGGAACGCGGCGTAGTAGCCATCGTCGAACTCCTCCATGATCTGGAAGGTCCAACGCCCGGGGATCAGGTTCCGCCCCAGCAGTTCGCGTTCCACGCGGTTCGCCACCTCGCCATGGCCCGCCTTACGCATCAACTCGACCACGCGATCGAGGGTGAGGTCTGCACCGCCGACCAGCTGGTGCGCGGAGTAAAGGTGTCCTCTCACGCGGTGGACTGTCTCTAAAGCCTTGCTCAGCTCGCCTAGGGCTTCGACGGTAGCGTCTTCGACTCTGGCCGGACGTGCATGCATCTCATCAACTGCTTGGCGCTTACGGTCCATGTCCGTCTCTTACCCCGAACTCGCATACCAATACCGTTCGCCTGCTGTGGCTGCATGGTCGAGGTGTTTCGATTAGCTCGGGCAGTTTGCCTTCAGGAAGGCTATAAGCTGCTCCGTGTCGCGCGAAAGTGGGTGATCGCTTCCATATATCCGCCTTCTGGCGGACAGGATTCGATCCAGTTCCTCGAACGCTTTGGACCACTGCTGCCGAAGAACCATATAGCTCACTAGGCGCAGACGAGTTGTCAGTGTGCTCGGGTGGTCGGCACCAACTATAGAACACTCGTCAATTAAAACATTTAGAAACTCCTCCTCTGCACTCTTCAAGTCGCCTGATTCTTCGAGCAGTACAGCTAGCTGGAAGCGGGTAGCAAGAGTGTGCAGGTGGCGCTCGCCGAGCACCTTTGAGCGGTATTTAAGCGTTGCTCGGTAATGGGCCTGCGCCTCTTCGCGTTCTCCCACCTCCTGTAGGGCAAGAGCAAGTTGATGCCTAGTGGCTAACGTTTCATGGTGATCTTTCCCTTGAGCTTTGCTCCGAGCAAGATAGACAGAGCGCAAAACATGACACGCAGCAGCCGCATCTTTGCTTTCTTGTAGTGCGACCCCTAACTCATGTTTCGTCGATAGGGTGATATGGTGATTTTCGCCTAAGGTTGCGCTGTGATGATCGGCTACTTCACGGAACTCTGATATCGCCTCATCGAATTTCGCTTGAGCCTTACGGATCCGAGCTCGAACAAAACGGGCCTGATAGATGGCCGTGTCGCTGGCACCTTTCGTCTCCGCGTCATTAATAAAACCGTCTATCTCTGCGACTGCTTCGGATAGCTTGCCTTGCTCAATCAGAACTTGATACAGATTGTTTCTGGTGCCCAGCAAATTCCGATACGAAGGACCTCGGTCTTTGGCTGAGAGGATCAATCGGTACTCGCTCTCGGCGCGCGCTAGCTCTCCTAGCTGCCACAGCACGTCTGCATGCGCGTGAACTGTCGCTAGGGTTTCCGGTGAGGAAGGGCCGAATATTATGCTCTTTCGTTTTTGGACAGTGCGCAGTTCAAGTTCAGCTTCAGACAGCCGTCCAAGCCGGCCAAGGCAGACGGCAAGNCCTCCAGAGCCCGAACCTGTTCGGTCTGTGCACGTTCGAACTCTCCTCGGCTCATCAAGAAGCGAGCTGATTGGTATGCGCTAAAAGCTGCGGCATCAATGACTTCGGCCCGGCCATCGGTTACTTCTAGAGCTTCAGAGAGCAGGTGAAAAGCGTGATTCGATATAGCTTCCCACGTTGGCCATGATGTCCAGTCATCCTGCGGCGCCTTGATGGTTCCATTCGCAACCATAACGGTTGCCGCAGCAAGGTAGGTTGATCGGGGCTTTTGGAGTCTTCTAGGATATCGCCCGATATCGCGCACGAGTGGGTGAATCGCAATCCAAGCTACTGGAGCTTCTGTTTGGCTCGGCAAATGTTGAGGGATGCGAGTATCAATCAAGCCGAGATCGGATAGTGCTTCTACGCCTGCACGAAGGCTCCTTTTAGTGGGCGTCTCGAAAACGCCAAAACGATCTAGAACCTGTGGCTCTAGAAGGTCAACTGGTATCGGGGCGTCTGCAAAATGAGAGAGCATCTGTAGGAGGGGGCGAGCTTGTGATATGCCACGCTTTTCAAGCGCTGAGAGTGATAGTTCCCAGGTGCATCCCACAAGCTCCCGTGCCTGCCGGTCACCGAACTTCGAACTATCTTCGTCGAGTTCGGGAAACAGTTCCGAAATTTCGGCCTCTAAGGCTTTTAGGTATCCGGCGTATGAAGTAATAGCATCGGGCCAGGGTGCCTTAGCGTTCGCTTCAATATGCGTGCCAGCAAGCCGTAGAGCCAAGGGTAGGCACCCGAGGCGAGTCGCAAGCTTTTCAGCATCTGGGCGACTGCCTGCAAGGCCTCCGGCATAACCGACCAAGACAGTGGCTGAATCTGCTGGGGATAGCATGTTGACCGGTTGAAGTGCGCACCAAGTTGCCCACCTGCGGGCATTGGAGTCCCGGGTGGTCACGACTATCGATCCCTTGCTCGGAAGGGGCGGTCTAATCCATCCTGTGCCATCGCTTAGTGGTGCATTATTTGCTGCTAGGATCGATGGATCGTCAGCCCCATCGATGATAATTAACCACTTTTTCTCGTGGCGGTTTAGTAATTCCCAAAGTAGATCTGTCGCGCTTTCTTGGCCGCTCCACGCGCGTATTAACCTTTTGTGAGGTGCTCCCAGTGCACCGCAAAGCTGGCGCATGCCGTCATGCAGCGTATTCTTACTGGCCGCTGAAATCCACCACACCTCTATGCCTTGCCTTGCGGCTTGGTCGGAGAGAAGCATGGCTATCGTTGACTTGCCGGAGCCGCCGAGGCCGTGTAATATTTTCACGCCTCCATTGTTTTCGCCCTCAATAGATTTAAGCAGCTCATCAAGCAGTTCATGGCGTCCATGGATGGGGCGGCCGAGATGGTCAGCTGGCGGCACGATCGATAGGTTGCCGGGATTCGTCAAATCTATCGGCGACGGATCTACGTTGATCGAAACGTCGCCGTCGGTTCCAGAAATTTGGAAAACATGCCCCGAGACGGTGCTTCCTGAGATGGATTGTTTTTCGTAGGAGTCTTGGCTCCAGTGCTTTCTCATCTGTCTACCTCAATGTCGCCGCCAACTTCATCAAACTGTATTACGGGGCCGCGAACATCAGATTTATGCACCGACTGGCCGCCCAAGCTGGGCGGGTTGATGTTCGAGTCGCGAGGTGGGGTGTAGCCCTCGAACATACCTTCACTGTCGGGTTCTGAAGTGATCCTGATGCTGCCAGATACCTTGCTCGCCTGAAAAACGCCACTAGCAACCCGGGATGATGTTACAGATTGCTTTGTGGTTGCTCCTCGGTCGGATCGAGAGGCGGCGACTGCGTTGAAGACAGAGATTCCAAGGCCGGCAATCCCTATGAACAGACCTGCCGCGCTCGCGGCTTTGTCCGCCTTTTCGAGCCCGAGCCTGAAGAAGTAGTAGCCAAGGCCGCCAACGGCTAGCCCGGCGGCAAGCCAGATGTAAAGACGGGGGAGCCTCATCGCCACAGTATCCACCGTGGAGGGATGAAGGACGAGCGTCAGCGCGCTGTGGACCAATTGCCGACATCGAGACCTCTGGCCGAGCTGGTCATGCCATAGGTCGGGCTTCGCTAGCCGGCAGGACTCACGACTTGTTGACTTGTCTGCCAAGTGCCGTCTACCTTGGAGTCTCAACTTGGCAGACATGCCAACAAGCTGGAGGTTGAGCAATGGCTCTGCGTGGCGGTACGAGGTTCGCCGTGCGTTGTGAGGACGTGTTCCCGGCGGGATGCGCCCTGGTCCCCGAGTCCCTGGGTGAGGTCGAGGACTTCGACGAGAAGACGGGCCGGCGTAGCCCGGCGAAGGACAAGCTGACCGGCCAGCGGGTGTGGCAGGTGCGGGTGATGGACCTGGACCCGGAGCTTGGCAAGCGTTCCCGGGAGACGACGGTCAAGATCTCCGCCGACTACCAGCCGGTCCCGCCGACGGGTGCGCCGTTCGAGGCGGTGGAGTTCGACGGCATGACGGTCACGCCGTACGTGGCGAACAACGGCCGGATGGCGTACTCGCTGCGGGCGACCGGCATGCGT
The DNA here is from genome assembly GCF_002140155.1 of Micromonospora sp. NBS 11-29. Lineage (GTDB taxonomy): Bacteria > Actinomycetota > Actinomycetes > Mycobacteriales > Micromonosporaceae > Micromonospora. The sequence goes on along the minus strand of NZ_NAPR01000004.1, from coordinate 320,214 downwards.
GCCCCGGCGGGCGTGGCCAAGAAGGCGGCGGCGTAGCCGCTTGTGGTGGGGGCGGGGCTGTCAGGTCTTGGCGGACGGCAGCCCCGCCCTCTGTCTCTTCCCCCTGCTCTGTCGAGAGAGGTAGTGACGTGTCCAAGCGTAGGCGTTCGGCTGCCCCGGCCCAGCCTCGGTGCGGTGTGTGTCAGTCTCGGTTCGATCCGGTCACCGGCGCCGATGGTCGGTGTGAGGGCTGCGTGGGGCAGCTCGTCCTTCCGTTTCCTCCGGTCCGGGATGCGTCGGGCCGGTTCGTGTCGCTGCGAGGTGCCAAGTGATCGGGCGGCCTCGCGGTGAGGTGGTGACGACCTCGGCCGGTGACCTGATTGTGTTCCGTCCAAGGCGCTTCGAGCTGCCGATGTGGCTGGTCGTGCTCGGCCTGGTGCTGCGCTGGTCCGGGCGGCTGCTGTGGTGGTGCCTGCGGCATCCGGCGGCTACCGGCGCGGTGGTCCTGGCGCTGTGGCTCTACGGCGAGTTCGACTGGCCCGGCCTGGTGGTGCCGCTCGTGCTGGGGGCGGCGGCCTCGGCGGTGTGGCGCTGGCGCGATGAGTCGTCCTGGTGGGCGTGGCTGGCGGGTCCGCTGCTGGGTTCGTTCCGGCGGGTGTTCGTCTACCGCCGGGTGTGGCGTGAGGCCATGACGCTGTGCGGGCTCGCGGAGACGTTCGACCGTCGGCACGTTCTGCCTGAGCTGCTGCGGGTCCGATCGGATCAGGCCCTGGACGTGCTGACGGTGCGGATGGTCCGGGGGCAGACGCCGGAGCAGTTCCAGCGTGTGAGCGCGAACCTGGCCTACGCATTCGGTCGGCGCCACGCTCGCGTCTACGCGGAACGTCCAGGTGACCTGCCGACACGTTCCGGTCGATGGGGCTGGGTGCTGCGGCTGGTGGATCGGGTGCGGTATCGGGACCGGCCGACGGTGGTCTACGTGGCGTTGGTGCGTACCGATGCGTTGCGTACGGTGGTGCCGCCGTTCCCGGTGCCGGCGGTGCCGGACTTCACCGCGCTGCCGTTGGCCCGGCGGGAGGACCTGCGTCCCTGGTCGCTGCATCTGCTCGCGACTCACGTCCTGGTGGGCGGCGCGACCCGGTCGGGGAAGGGTTCGGTGCTGTGGTCGCTGGTTCGGGTCCTCGGCGGCGGTGTCGCCTCGGGGCTGGTGCGGCTGTGGGTGGTCGACCCGAAGGGCGGGATGGAGTTCGCGCTCGGCCGGCCGATGTTCGCCCGGTTCGCGTGCAAGTCGTTCGAGGCGATGGCGGACCTGCTCGACGAGGCCGTAACCGTGCTGCGGGAGCGTCAGACCCGCCTGGCCGGCATGGTGCGGGTGCACACGCCGACCGAGGCTGACCCCCTGGTCGTGGTCGTCGTCGACGAGATGGCCGCGCTGACCGCGTACTTGCAAGATGTCGAGCTGCGCAAGCGCATCGCCGCCTCGCTGGGGGTGCTGCTGTCGCAGGGGGCCGGCGTCGGCGTGCTGGTGGTGGCGGCGTTGCAGGACCCGCGCAAGGAGGTGCTGCCGTTTAGGGACCTGTTCCCGACCCGCATCGCGCTCGGCCTGACCGAGGCGTCACAGGTCGACATGGTCCTCGGCGACGGTGCCCGCAACCGGGGCGCGCTCGCAGACCAGATGCCCCGGTGGGCCAAGGGCGTCGGGTACGTGATCCTCGACGGCACCCCCGACCCGATGCGGGTCCGGTTCTCCTACGTCAGCGACGACGACATCCGCGACATGGCCCAGCGGTTCCCGGCGCCGGCTGACGCCTCGGACATCCTCGCCCAGGTCGGCCGCGAGTCGACCCCTGAACCGGTGCGGCTTCCGTTGCCGCGTAAGCCGTCCGGGCCGCTGCTGCCCGACGCGCTGCGCAACCTGCTCGACTCCGACGGCGGGGGTGAGCCGCGGTGACCACCCCTGCAATCGGTCGCCGGTTCTACCGGCTGCGCACCCCCGAACCGGTCACCGCCGTGTCCGTGCGCGTCGACCCGCAACGGCCCGACCCGTACCCGGTCTATCTCGCGGTCGGTGCGGGCCGGCGACGGATGTCCCTGACCCCCGACGAGGCGTGGGCGCTGTGGCGCTGCCTCTCCGAAGCCGTCGCCACGCTCGGCGCCCCTCCCGACTACATCCGCACCGACATCCGCCCGGCCAGGAGGTAACCGCGATGACCACCCTCACCCGCATCGTCAACCGGCTCCGTCGCCCGCTGCGCATCCGCCTGGTTGGTCCGGCCGACCAGACCGCCGCCGCCCTGCACGGCCTGGCGCACATGGTCAACCGCCGCCCCGACATGGCCGACCGGCGCATCCGCATCGACCTGACCATCCGCGACAAGCCCATGCGGGAGTGGCGATGACCGAGCGCACCGAATCCGCCGTACGCCTGGTGATCCTGCTCGCCATCGCCGCCATGGCCGGCGCCGCCGCCTTCACCCACGTCCACGACCTGTCCGTCGCCCACGGCCAACCCGACTGGATCGGCTTGGCCAACGCCGTAGCGGTCGAGCTGATGACCATCTACCTCGGCCTGGAACTACGCGCCCGTCGTCGTGCCGGTCGGCCGGTGGGCCTGGTCGGCTCGCTGCTGGTGGCGTTCGCGTTGCTGTCCCTCGCGGCCCAGGTGGCGGAAGCCGAACCGTCGGTGTGGGGCTGGGTAGTGGCGGCGGTGCCGTCGCTGGCCTTCCTCGCCCTGGTCAAGGTCGTCCTGTCCAACGCCCCGATCACGCCGCCGACTGTCGAGCCGGACCAGCCCGACGCGTACCGGTACGAAGAGCCGGCGGAAACCACCGACATCGAACCGGTCCGCCCGACCGTCCCGGCGTCACCCGTCGTCCCGGCGGTGCTGCCTCCACGCGGCGTCGTCCAGTCCAACCGGCCGCACGTCGTCGGGATCATCCGATGACGCTGCGAATCTTGCCCGAGGTGGTCTTACCGCACCGGCGCTACGCCGAACTTCTCGATCATGAAGCGCCAGAACAGCGGTACCGCGTCCCCGCTGAGACGGGTGATCACCTCGTCCCTGCCGGAAACGGTGCGGTGCTCGATCAGTACCTCGCCGGAGCCGACTCGTCCGGACGAGGGCGACCGAACAATCACCACTTCGATCAGGGGTTCATCAGGCACCGGGCGAGCAGCCACAACGAGGTCATGCATGGAGGTAAGGGCGGCGAGTCGTGCGGCTCCGTCGCAGGCGATCACGCTTTCCACGATGTCGGCCATGTGTTGGAAGTGGGGGTATCGCTGCGCGAGCTGACGAAACCAGGCATCGATCTCCCCCCACGGAACCTCTTCAAATCGATACCGCCAGGCGCGGGACTCCACGGGCGAAGCATGCCACGCCTTCAGGTACGGGCGGCTGGTGAGGCGGCATGAGCGCGACCTTCACGACCGCCCCCACGCTGCCCGGCCTCGTACCGGCCGCGCCGACCCCGGCTGCTGCTCCTCGGCCGGGGTCGCGGGCGGCCCGCATGGCGCTACCCCGCTCGGTCGACGTACTCAAGGAGATCGCCGCCGAGTACGGCGTCTGCGTGCGCCCCCTCGCCATGCGCCGCACCGACCTCGACACCGGCCGGACCGAGGTCATCGACCTGCCATGCGGGGCGACCCGGGAAGACAAGTGCGCCCCGTGCGCGAAGAAGAACCGCCGGCTGCGGCAGGCCCAGATCCGGGAGGGCTGGCACCGCGACGACGAACCGCTACCGCCTCCGGAGCCAGCGACCGAGGAACAGGAATCCCTGATCCTCTTCCGCGCGCACCTGGAGTTCTCGCGTGACGAGGCGTCCCGGGCGTGCCAGTGGGACCAGGTCGACGACCTCGACGAGGCGATCCGCGAAGTGGAAGAGGCGATCGCGGCCGAAGGGCTCCGGGGACGGGTCGCCCCGCCGCACGCGACTCCGCCGCACGCGACCGGCGACGAGGACCAGGGCGACGACGACGACGCCGGCCCGCGCCGCAAGCGCTCCACCCGGCGGCGGCAGGACGCCCCGGAACTGCCTCGGCGCAAGGTCGAGGCGCGCACGGTCGGCAGGACGTACACCGCTGCGGACGGGGCCACCTACCGGCCGTCGATGTGGTTGACGCTCACCCTCGACTCGTACGGCCCGGTCCGCCCCGACGGCACGCCGCTCAACCCCGACCGGTACGACTACCGCCGCGCTGCCTGGGATGCGGTGCACTTCCCTCGGCTGCTCGATCGGTTCTGGCAGAACCTGCGCCGCTGTGAGGGCTGGAACGTCCAGTACGCCGGCTGCGTCGAGCCGCAACGCCGCCTCGCCCCACACGCCCACTTCGCCATCCGGGGCACCATCCCCCGCGACGTCCTGCGCACCGTCGCGGCGGCGACCTATCACCAGGTGTGGTGGCCGGCGGTCGACGTCCAGCGGTACACCGTCGACCGGCCCCCGGTGTGGAACGAGGACACCTCGGCCTGGGTCGACCCGGACACCCGCCAGCCGCTGACCACCTGGACGGAAGCCCTCGACGCCATCGACGCCGACCCCGACGCGGAACCGGTGCACGTCGTACGCTTCGGCTCCCAGGTCGACGCCCGCGGCGTCATGCCCGGCACCGCCGACGCCGAACGGACCATCCGGTACGTCACGAAGTACATCACCAAGCACACCGGCGACGTCCACAAGGCGACCACCGACCGGCAACGGGCGCACCTGGACCGGCTGTGGCGGGAACTGCGCGTGACCCCGTGCACCGACCGGTGCGCGAACTGGCTGCTGTACGGCGTCCAGCCGAAGAAGGCACACGCCAAGCTCAAGCCGGGCCGCTGCAAGGGCAAGGTTCACCAGCGGGACACCCTCGGCATCGGCGGCCGGCGCATCCTCATCTCCCGCGACTGGTCCGGCAAGACGCTCTCCGACCACAAGCACGACGTGCGGGCCTGGGTGCGGGCGCTGCTCGGCGTCACCGTCGGCCTCGATGGCATCGACGACCAGGGCGCCACCGTCGAACCGGTCCGCCACGCCTGGGAACTCGCCCGGCCCGATGATCCCGACGTGCCGGCGATGGCTCACCGGCTGCTGCGGTCGATCAGCGAACGCGCCCGCTGGCGCTCCGAACTGCTCGCCGCCAAGGACCGCGCGGCCCAGCTCCCCGCAGACGACTCGACGACGGAAACGGACGACAAGACGGGGGAGGGGCTGTGATGGCCAAGGACGAGCTGTGGACGGTTCAGGACGTGTCGACGTACCTCCGGGTGCCGCAGGAAACGCTGTACCGCTGGCGCAAGGTCAAGTACGGTCCGCCGGCGGCCCGGGTCGGCCGACACCTGCGCTACGAACCCGAAGCGGTCCGGGCCTGGGTACGCGAGCAGGCGGCGGCCTGATGGGGCACGTCGAGGACCGCTGGTACAAGACGCTGCATCACCCGGGCGGGCGGAAGGAGCGGGTCAAGACGCAACTGTTCGGCAAGGGCCTGCGCTACCGGGTGCGGTACATCGGCCCGGACGGCAAGGAACGCAAGAAGTCCTTCCCCGACCGGGCCAAGCGCGACGCTGACGCCTTCCTGGTTTCGACCGAGACGGACAAGCTGCGCGGCTCCTACGTCGACCCGTCCGCCGGCCGGATCACCTTCGCCGAGTACGCCGAAAGCTGGCTGCGTACCCGTTCCTTCGATGAGTCGACGCGGGAGGTGACCGAGCATCGGGTACGCAAGCACCTGCTGCCGTTCTTCGGCTCTCGGCAACTGGCGGCGATCAAGCCGAGCCACATCCGGGAGTGGAACGCCGCGATGGTCGGCAAGCTGGCCCCGGCGACCCGGGCCGTCGTCTTCGCTCACCTGCAAACCATCCTCGCTGCGGCTGTCGATGACGAGCGGATCGCCAAGAACCCGTGCTCGGCAACGTCGGTCAATCCTCCGCGTCCAGCTCAGCGCCCGGTAGTGCCGTGGCGGTACGACCAGATCTCGGCAATTCGCAGCGGCCTTGCCCCGCGCTATCGGGCGATGGTCGACCTCGGCGCCGGCTGCGGACTGCGGCAGGGGGAGATCCTCGGCCTCAGCATCGACGACATCGATTTCGACGGCGGGTGGATCCACGTCTCGCGACAGGTCAAGATCGTCCGGTGTCGGTTGGTGTTCGGGCTGCCGAAGAACGACCGTGACCGCCGGGTGCCGCTGCCGGACTCCGTCGGCCAGGCGCTGCGGCAGCACATCGAGGATCGCTCCTCGGTGACGCTCACCCTGCCGTGGGAGCACCCCGCCAGCGAGGAGCGGGTCACGGCGCGGCTGTTGTTCACCACCACCCACCGCAACGCGATCAACCGCTGCACGTTCAACGAAACGAGCTGGCGGCCGGCTGTCATGGCGGCCGGCATCACGCCGACCCGGGCGACCGGGATGCACGCGCTACGGCACTTCTACGCCTCCTCGCTGCTCGACGCAGGAGAAAGCATCAAGGCTGTCGCGTCCTACCTCGGGCACGCCGACCCCGGGTTCACGCTCCGGGTCTACACGCACCTGATGCCGGCCAGCGAGGAACGCACCCGGAACGCGATCGACGGCCTGTTCGGGATGCCGAGAGAGTCCTGACGCCCTGGCGACGCCCTGCGAGGCTTCCCGGGGCACATAGCGCCTGATCAGGGCGGGTGTCGGGGTCAGAAGTCGACGAACAGGTAGGGCAGCTCACGGGGGAAGAGCCGGCGCAGCTCGGCGGCCGCGTCCACCGGCACCTCGCCCAGCTCGCGCACGGCCACCTCGACCGGGTCGAGCACCCCGTACGCCAGGGCGGATAGTCCGGCGGCGGTGAGCCGCGCGGCCGGCACGCTGCCCTCGGCGGCGGCCTCCGCCGGCAGTACCGCGAGCTTGCCGGTGGTGCCGTCGAGCAGGTGACGGCCGGCGAGCCAGCGGTCGCCGACCAGTTCGACGAGCACCCGGCCGACCTCGACCGGTTGGTCGGCGAGCGCCTCCAGGCTGAGCAGCCGGGCCATCGGCGCGGTCGGGTCGGGCCGGGAGACCCGTGCCTCGACCCGCACGTCGAGGTCGGTCAGCCACAGCTCGGGCAGCTCATCGGGGGGCAACTGGACGCTGACCCGGGCCACCTGGTCGACGTGCCGGGCGAGGAACTGGAGCAGCGACGCCCGGGCGTACGGGTCGTCGAAGAGCAGGTCGTCGGCGATCAGCGTGCCGGCGTGGTCGTCGATGCGGTAGGTGAGCGCACCGACGGTCTCGCCGTCGCGCACCACGCTGACCAGCCAGCGGTCGTCCCGGTCGCGCAGCCCGACGGCCCGGAAGTCGGGGAAGACTGCGAAGCCGTGGCGTTCCCGCAGACACCGGTTCGTGTACGCGCGCCACCGCGGGTAGCCCGCGCCGATCCGCTCCCAGACCACCTCGTCGGGCAGTTCGGCCCGCAGCAGCGGCGCCAGGTCCGCGGGCGCGAAGATCGCGGTACGCCGCCGGGGCAGCCCGACGTAGCCGAAGCGCTCGTAGAACGAGGCGCGGAACGGGTGCAGCGCGCTGAGTTGGTGCCCCTCGTCCCGCATTCCGTCGAGGAGCTGGTGCATCAGCGTCCGGACGTGCCCGCGCCGGCGGGCCAGCGGGTGGGTGGCCACCCCCGCGACACCGGCCATCGGCAGCACCGCGCCGCGCAGGTTCTGCCGCATCGGGATCGCCGAGGCCGCCGCCGTGGTGACGTCGTCCTCCTCGACCACCAGCGTGGTGTTCCCCGCGTTGTACGGCAGGTAGGCGCGGAACTCGTCCGTCCGGGCCGCCGCCATCGGCGACGCCTCGAACGCGTACGCCTGGAGCGGAAAGCTGGTGCTCAGGCGTTCCTCGGCGGCCAACCGGCGAATGCGCATCCGCTCATCCCAGCGCGAGCGGGCCGGACCCGCAACCCGAAACGGGTGCGGTCAGGCCTCGGTGACGTCGGAGATGACCACGGTGACGTTGTCCGGTGCGCCGGCCTGGTGGGCCAGCTTCACCAGTTGCTCGCCGCACTGCTGCCGGTCACCGTACATGGCGAGCGCGGCGGCGATGGCGGCGTCCTCCACGTAGTCGGAGAGCCCGTCGCTGCACAGCAGCAACCGGTCGCCGGGGAAGACGGTGAGCGCCCCGATGGCGGGCGGCGCGTCGGCGCCCTGCACCGCGCGGGTGACCAGGGAGCGCTGCGGGTGGTGGCGGGCCTGGTCGCGGGAGAGCGCGCCCTGGTCGACGAGCGCCTGCACGAACGTGTCGTCGCGGGTGAGCTGGGTCAGCTCGTGGTCGCGCAGCAGGTAGCAGCGGGAGTCGCCGACCTGGGCGAGGACCAGCGTGTCGCCGGCGAGCAGGGCGGCGGTCAGCGTCGTACCCATGCCGTCGCGGGCCGGGTCGACCGTGATGGCGGCGCGGATGCGCTGGTTGGCGGTGCTGACCACGGCGCGCAGCGCGTCGGCCGCCTCGTCGGCGCCGGTGGGCGGGGTCAGCTCGTCCAGGATCCGGATGACGATCTCGCTGGCCACCTCGCCGGCGGGGAGGCCGCCCATGCCGTCGGCCACCGCCACCAGGCGGTCACCGGCGAGGGCGGAGTCCTCGTTGTTGGTGCGGACGAGGCCGACGTCGTTGAGGATCGCCGAGCGGAGGATGAGCGTCATGGGGACAAGCTTGCCAAGAAGACCGGCTCCGCGTCTCTACGCGTTGCCGGGTCGGCGGAAAGAAATGTCATCCGCCTGCATTCCGGGTATGTGCCGATCGTCCCCACCGGACGGACGCGGATAGCGCAGCAGCAGGCTGGCCCGCACCTGTTCCTCGCCCACCGTGGCGTAACTGTGCGGCACGTCCGCGGCCCAACGCAGGTAGCCGCCCGGGCCGGCGGTGAGCGGGGCGTCCACCGGGCCGGCGCGGAGCACGCCGGCGAAGACCGTCACATGTTCGGTGACGCCGGTCTGGTGCGCGGGGGAGAGCTGCGCCGGCCCGGGGTCGACCCGCATCCGGTACAGCTCGTAGGTCGCGTCGCGGTCGTGGAACACCTCCAGCAGCGTGGCGCCGACCGTGGCTCCGCGTACGGTCGGCGTCTGCTCGGGGGCCGACAGCACGGCGGTGAGCGGCACGCCGAGCTGCGCGGTGATCGCGTACAGCGTCTCCAGCGTCGGGTTGCGCAGGCCGTTCTCCAGGCCGGAGAGCGTGGCCTTCCCGACGCCGGCCAGCCGGGCCAGTTCGGACAGGGAGAGCCCCCGTTCCATCCGGAGGGCGCGGATCCGCGGGCCGACGTCCATGGGGCTATGGTGCTACACGGTCCCGTTCCGTAAACGGAACACCAGAGGAGGAAGCGTGGCCGGTCGACTCCAACCCGTGCTGGCCGGCGTGGTGACCGCCCTGGTCGGCTTCGCCAGCTCGTTCACCGTCGTCCTGGCCGGGTTGCGCGCGGTCGGCGCCGACCCGGCCCAGGCCGCCTCCGGCCTGCTCACGCTCTGCGTGGCCAGCGGCGCATGCGCCGTCTGGCTCGGTCTGCGGCACCGGCTGCCCCTCGCCATCGCCTGGTCCACGCCGGGCGCGGCGCTGCTCGTGGCCACCGGGCCGGTCCCCGGCGGCTGGCCCGCCGCCGTGGGCGCCTTCCTCCTCACCGGCCTGCTGATCGTCGCCGCCGGGCTGATCCCCGTGCTCGGCCGCGCGGTCGCCGCGATCCCCACCCCGATCGCCTCCGCCATGCTCGCCGGGGTGCTGCTGCCGCTCTGCACCGCTCCGGTACGCGCCCTGGTGGAGGTGCCCCGGCTGGCCGGGCCGGTGGTGCTCGTCTGGCTGCTGCTGCACCGGTTCGCCCGCCGCTGGGCGGTGCCCGGCGCGCTCGCCGTGGCCGTGGTGGCGATCGCGCTCACCACCAGCGGTCCGGCCCGCCTGGACGCCGCCCCCGTGGTCGCGCTGACCGCACCGGTCTGGACGCTGCCCGCCGTGGTCGGGCTCGCGCTGCCGCTGTTCCTGGTCACCATGGCCGCGCAGAACGTGCCCGGCGCCGCCGTGCTCGCCGGCTACGGCTATCGGGCCCCGCTGGGCTCCGCGCTGCGCGTCACCGGGCTCGCCACCGTGCTCGGCGCGTCGGCCGGCGGTCATGCGGTGAACCTGGCCGCGATCACCGCCGCGCTCGCCGCCGGCCCGGACGCCCACCCCGACCCGGAGCGGCGCTGGATCGCCTCGGTCACCGCCGGGATCGGCCTGGCGCTGCTCGGCCTGGGCGCCGGCGCGGCGACCGCCCTGGTGCTGCTCTCCCCGCCGGTGCTGGTCGAGGCGGTGGCCGGGCTCGCGCTGCTCGCCGCGCTGGCCGGTGCGGTCTCGGCGGCGGTCGCCGACCCGGACGCGCGGGAGGCGGCCGTGGTCACGCTGGTGGTCACCGCGTCCGGGGTCAGCCTGCTGGGGGTCGGTGGCGCGTTCTGGGGCCTGGTCGCCGGCTGCCTGATGCTCCTGCTCTTCCGCCGCCGCTGGGGCGGCGGGCGTGGCGGTCACCCCTCGGCGGGCAGCTCCGCGACCGGGACGGTGAGGCGTACGGCGTCGTCGGTGACCGCGGCGACCTGGTCGGCCAGCACGTAGACCGCGCCGGTGTCGGCCAGTTCGGTGGCGACCTTGAGGTAGCCCTCGCGTCGCAGCCGGGCGGCCAGGTCGGCCGGTACGTCCGGCTCCTCGACGGCCGCCGACTCGATCAGCTCGTCGAGACTGCTGCCCGGGTCGACCGGTTCGGGGGCCTGCACCGTCACCGCGGCCGGGTCGCCGCGCTGGACGAGATCCACGGTGCCCACCTCGGTGCCGGTGGCGTCGACCACCCGCATGCCGGTGGTGATCCGCGAGACGGTGTCCTGCTGCTGGCTCATGCGGGATCGGTTCCCGGGGCGCGCGGACGCTAAACGGATCGTGGGCGCCAGCCGCCGTCTGGTGGCGGCCGGGGCGGGGCGCTACCGGGGCTGTCCCCGGCGTGTCGCGGCCGACGGAAGAGGGTCGGGTGAGGCCATATACCTGAAAGTCATAATTATGACTCTCAGGTATATGGGCCTGCGGGTGACCGTTCCTCTGGCGTGGTCACGCACGGTCACCGGCACCCGGCGGGCGGGGGGACAGCTCGCGCCAGGTGTCCGGCCCGTCGAGCAGCGCCCGGACCGTCTCCTCGGCCTCCTCGACGCTCGGGTGCTCGTAGAACCGGGAGACCCCCTCGGCGCCGCCGGCGCGCTGCTCGACGTGCCAGCGTTCGCCGTCCACCCGGAGGAACACGTCCCGCCGGGCGAGCCGTCCCCATTTGCCGTTCCACCAGTGCCTACGCTGCTCCATGCCGGGACTCTATCGAACGTGTGTTCGATACACGTCGGCCCCCACGGAATCTCCGTGGGGGCCGATCGGGCGTCAGCGCTGGGCGGGTGGCTCCGGTCGGCGGCCGAGCACGTCGTCCAGCGCGCCGCGCTGCGCGGGTGTGCCGTGGTTGCCGGCGAGCAGCGCGTCCCGGATCTCGGTGAGCAGCTTCACTTCCTCACTCGGTGCCGAGGGCGGCGGCTCCTCGCCGCGCTTGCGCCGCTCGGCGAGCTTGTTCATCGGGTAGACGACCAGGAAGTACAGCGCCGCCGCGGTGAGCACGAAGGTGATCACCGCGTTGACGAAGGCCACCCAGTCGAACGGGATGCCCCGGAACTTGGGCGTCGAGCCGGTGAGCCCGTTCTTGCTGCCGGTGATCAGCGCGATGAACACCCGTACCAGCGGTTCCAGGAACGACTTGGTGAGCTGGGTGACCACGCCGGTGAACGCGGCGCCGATGACGACGCCGACCGCCAGGTCGACGACGTTGCCGCGCATGATGAAGTCCTTGAAGCCCTTGAGCATCCGCTCTCCCGCATTGTCCGATTCTCGGTCCGGGACAACCTATGCCCGGGACGGCCCCTCGAGAAAAGCACCGGCCTCGATCGCCGCCCGTGTCGGGTCGCCGGCCCGGATCGCCTCGACCAGTCGACCGTGGTCGACGTACCGCTCGGGGGTCAGCTCCTCGCCCATCGCCTGGGCGACGGTGCTGCGCAGCGCCGCGCCGACCGAGGCGTACAGCTCGGCGAGCATGGCGTTGTGCGCGGCGGCCACCACCACCGTGTGCAGCGCGGCGTCCGCCTCCACGAACTCGTCCACCCGGCCGGAACGCCACGCGGCCTCCCGGACGGCGAGCGCGCCGTCGAGCGCCGCCAGGTCCTCGGGGGTACGCCGCAGCGCGGCGAGCCGGGCGGCCTCCACCTCGAACGCGCGCCGGACCTCGACGACCTCGGCCATCCGGTCGTCGGTGAGCCGGCGGGCCACCACTGGCGCCAGCTCGTCGGTCGACACCACGTAGGTGCCGGAGCCCTGCCGGCACTCCAGCACCCCGGCGTGCACCAGCGCGCGGACCGCCTCGCGGACGGTGTTCCGCCCGNGGGGATGCCCCCGCCGACCGGCCACTCGCCGCCGAGGATCCGGGTGCGGAGCTGCTCGATCGTCTGGCGGACCCGGTGGCCGCGCGGCGGCACGGCGGCGGAATCCACGGCGGGTGTCACCGGTTACACCTGCTGCCGAAATTCATCCCATGATTGTAGGTTGAAGGTCATGACTCCGCCACCGACGCCCACCGCGACCGCGTCCACCACCGACGTCACCCCCGGGCCGGCGCCGGTGGCCGGTCCGCACCCGGCGAGCACTCCGCACCCGGCGAGTCCCGTGCGCCCGCCCAACACCGCGAGCCCGGCCGGCGCCGCACCCCGGGGCGGCACCCCGGTGCGGGGCGGACTGCTCGTGCTGGCCGGCATGCTGCTAGTCGCGTTGAACCTGCGCGCGGCGGTGACCAGCCTGGGCGCGCTGCTCGACGAGATCCGCGTCGGGCTGGGTCTCTCCGGCGCCATGGCCGGCGTGGTCACCACGCTGCCCACCGTCGCGTTCGCCGGACTGGGCGCGCTCACCCCGTGGCTGGTCCGCCGCTGGGCGGCGCCCCGGGTGCTGGTGCTGGCCATGATCGCGCTCACCGTCGGGCAGGTGCTGCGGGCGCTCACCGGGTCGGCGGCGGTCTTCGTGCTCACCAGCGCGCTCGCGCTGGCCGGCATCGCGGTGGCGAACATCCTGCTGCCGATGCTGGTCAAGCAGCACTTCCCGCACCGCACCGGGCTGGTCACCGGGGCGTACACGATGACCCTGACGGTGGGCACGACGGTGGCCGCCGCCTCCGCCGTGCCGGTGGCCCACGCCTTCGGCTCCTGGCGGGCCGGGCTCGGCATCTGGGCCGGGATGGCGGCGCTGGCCGTCCTTCCGTGGGTGCCGCTGGCGCTGCGGGCCCGCGCGGCGCGTCGGGCCGCGACCCCAACGGTGGCCGCCGCCGCCCCGGCGCGGGTGCGGCCCGCCCGGACCCGGCTCGGCTGGGCCATGGCGGTCTACTTCGGGGCGCAGTCACTCAGCGGGTACGCGATCATGGGCTGGCTGGCGCAGTTGTTCCGGGACGCCGGTTACCGGCCGGAGGCCGCCGGGCTGCTGCTCGCCGGCGTGACCGCGCTGGGCGTGCCGGTGGCGCTGACGATGCCGACGCTCGCCGGCCGACTGGCCTCGCTGCGTCCGCTGGTGCTCGCGCTGACCGCGTTCTCCACCGCCGCGTACCTCGGGCTGGCGCTCGCGCCGCGCGGCCTGGCCCCGCTCTGGGTGCTGCTGCTCGCGTTCGGCCAGGGGGCGTTCCCGCTCATCCTGACCACGATCGGGCTACGCGCCCGGACCGCCGAGGGCACCGTAGCGTTGTCCGCCTTCGCGCAGAGCACCGGGTACGTCATCGCCGCGCTCGGCCCGCTGCTGGTCGGCATCCTCTATGAGGCGACCGGCGGCTGGACCGCCCCGCTCGGCTTCCTGCTGGTGGCGCTCGCCGTGCAGACGGCCGCGGGCATGGTGATCGCTCGTCCCCGCTACATCGAGGACGAGCGCTGAGCGAGGAGGGTCAGGAGGAGGTCGGGGTGGGGTCGCCGGCCACGGCCTGCTCCACCGTCGGGTACGTGTGCAGCACCTCGACCAGGCCGCTGACCTCGAGGATGCGCAGCACGCCGCGCTGTGGGGCGGCCAGCCGGACCACGCCGCCGGCCTCGTCGCTGCTGTTCTTCGCGCGGACGAACACCGACAGGCCGGTCGAGTCGCAGAACGACACCTCGGCCAGGTCGAACACGAGGCGGCTGCGCCCCTTGTCCAGCAGGTCCGTGATCTGATCCTGGAGCTGCGGAGCGGTGGCCATGTCCAGCTCGCCCGCGACCGACACCACGACCACGTCGCCGCGCTGTTCCGTGTGCACCGTCAGGGACATTCGTCGACCTCCTGTGTTCGGTGGAACGGTATCCCACGAAGACCCGCCCGCGCAGAACGGGAGCCGGGACGGGTGCTCTCGATCATTCTTTGTCCCGTGGCAAGTAGTGCCGCAACCTCCGGTGATAGAGTCCGCCCGTCCAGATCTGGGAGGTCACGATGGCGATGAGCGCCGAACAGGGTGGTCGGCTCGCCCACTTGCTGAGTCAGCACACAGACCGGCTGACCGACCGCTGGATCGAGATCGTCGCCGGCTCGCTGCGCGGCCGGTTGAGCCGGGCCGAGCTGGCCCGCCAGGTGCAGGAGCTGCGCCGCGCCGCGACCGAGGCCGGCCAGCAGGGTCTGCAGGACCTGGCCGACGAACACGGTGGGGAGCTGCGCGCGGTGCTGGCGGAGATCTCGACCAGCCGGGCCCGCCAGGGGTTCAGCGCCACCGAGACCGCGATCAGCGTGTTCGCGCTCAAGGACGCCCTGCTGGAGCTGATGGAGCAGGAGCAGGACGCCGGCACCCTGCGCGACTTCGTCGCGTACTCCGCGCTGATCGACCAGATGGGGCTCTTCACCTTCGAGACCTTCGTCCGGGCCCGGGAGAGCCTGATCGCCGACCAGGCGGAGCAGTTGCTGGAACTCTCCACCCCGGTGGTGAAGCTCTGGGAGGGCGTGGTGGCCGTCCCGCTGGTCGGCACGCTCGACTCGGCCCGCGCCCAGGTGGTGATGGAGCGGCTGCTCCAGACGCTGGTCGACACCGGCTCGCCGTACGCGATCATCGACATCACCGGCGTGCCGGCGGTGGACACCCAGGTGGCGCAGCACATCCTCAAGACCGTGGTGGCCGCCCGGCTGATGGGCGCCGACTGCATCATCTCCGGCATCCGGCCGCAGATCGCCCAGACGATCGTCGCGCTCGGCATCGAGTTCGGTGACATCGCCACCAAGGCGAGCCTGGCCGACGCGCTGCGACACGTCCTGCGCCTGACCGGCGTCGAGACCGCCTCCCGCCGCGTCCGCCGGGAGGCGTGATGGAACGGGTGCCGATCCTCAAGATCGGTGACATCCTGCTGGTCTCCATCCAGGTCGACATGTCCGACCAGACGGCGATCCAGCTCCAGGAGGACCTGGCCGAGCGGATCGTCGCCACCGGCTGCCACGGCGTCATCATCGACATCACGGCGCTGGACATCGTCGACTCCTTCGTCGGCCGGATGCTCTCCACCATCGCGTCCATCTCGAAGGTGCTGGACGCCGAGACGGTGGTGGTCGGGATGCGTCCCGCCGTCGCCATCACCCTGGTCGAGCTGGGGCTGTCGCTCAACGGCATCCGGACCGCGCTGAACGTCGAGCGGGGCATGGAGCTGATCGCGGCGAGCCGCGCCGACGACGGGGACGTGGCGCTCGGCGACGACGAGGACACCGAGACGACGGCGACGCCATGACCGCCGGCGTCGACCTGGGTGTGCCGGCGACGCAGGCGATCCGCAGCGACGAGGACGTGGTGCGGGTGCGGCAGCTGGTGCGTACCACCGCGGTCGCGGTCCGGCTCTCCCTGGTCGACCAGACCAAGCTGGTCACCGCCGCCAGCGAGCTGGCCCGGAACACGCTGATCTACGGCGGCGGGGGCAGCGCGGAGGTGACCACCGTCTCCGACGGGCGCCGCCGCGGCGTGCGCATCGTCTTCGCCGACCGGGGTCCGGGCATCCCCGACCTCGACCTGGCGCTCACCGACGGTTACACCACCGGCGGCGGCCTGGGCCTCGGGCTCAGCGGGGCCCGCCGGCTCGTCGACGACTTCGACATCCGGACCGCCGTCGGCGAGGGCACCGAGATCACCATCACCAAGTGGTCGCGATGATCTCCGACGTGGTCCCCGACCACGGCGTGTGGTTCCGGGTCGACAACGGCGCGACCGCCGGTGGCGTACGCCGGGCGGCGGAGCGTCTGGGCCGGCAGGTCGAACTGAGCGCGCCGCGCGTCGCGGACCTGGCCATCGTCACCGCCGAGATCGTCAGCAACCTGGTCAAGCACGCCCGCGAGGGCTCCCTGCTGCTCCGCCCGGTCCGCCGGGACGGACGGGCCGGGGTGGAGCTGATCGCCATCGACTCCGGCCCCGGCATGGCCGACCTGACGCTCTCCTCGGCCGACGGCCACTCGACCGCCGGCACGCTGGGCATCGGGCTCGGCGCGATCGTCCGGCAGTCGAGCCGGTTCGACGGCTACTCCCGGCCCGGTCGGGGCACCGTCCTGACCGTCCAGATCTGGGACGGACCGCCACCGGAGCCGGACTGGGCCGGCGGGCTGGCCCGGCCGATCACCGGGGAGCAGGACAGCGGCGACGGGTACGCGGTCCGGGTGGTCGACGGCCGGCGGCAGGTGCTGCTCTGCGACGGGTTGGGGCACGGTCCGTTGGCCGCCGCCGCGACCGGTGCCGCCGTAGCCGCGTTCCGCGCCGCGCCGGCCGGGCCGCCGGAGACCGTGGTGCGGCACCTGCACGCCGCCATCTCGCACACCCGGGGCGCGGCGCTCGCGGTGGCGGAACTGGACCCCGCGGCCGAACTGCTGCACTACGCCGGCCTGGGCAACATCGCCGCGATGATCGTGGCCACCGGCGAGCGCCGTCGCGGCCTGGTCTCGCTGCCGGGCATCGCCGGGCACCAGCGTCCCGCCGTACGGGGCTACGACTACCCGTTCCCGGCCGGGGCGACCCTGGTGATGCACAGCGACGGCGTGGTGGACCGCTGGGACCTGGACGACTATCCCGGGCTGGCCGGCCGCGCCCCGCTGCTGGCCGCCGCGTCCCTGCTCCGCGACGCCGGGATCCGCCGGGACGACGCCTGCGTCCTGGTCGCCCGGGGC
>NZ_NAPR01000004.1:287904-303060 GCF_002140155.1 Micromonospora sp. NBS 11-29 | reverse complement strand
AGTACGGCATGAGCGAACGCACCGAGCGGAGCGAGGGCCGTGAGCGCATGCCCGGCCCGCACGGCATGGGTGAGCCGCTGCTGCACCTGGCGCTCCGCGTCGAGCAGGACATTTTCCTGGTCCGCCAGCGCGGCCGGGAGGTCGCCGCGGCCGTCGGACTCGAACACCAGGACCAGGTCCGGATCGCCACCGCGCTCAGCGAGGTGGCCCGGGAGCTGCTGCNCGGACCGAGCTGCGGGTGGACCTGTCGCCGGTCCGTGCGTTGCCCGGCGGCCGGTACGAGCCGCAGTCCGGCGCGGTCGCGCGTCTGGTGGACACGTTGCGGGTGATTACGGTCGAGGGCGATACCGTCGTGAGGATGTCCCGACGAGTACCGGACCACGCCGAGGAGCTGACGCCGGAACGCGTCGGTCAGCTCCGCGCCGAGCTGGCCGAACGCGCTCCGGGTTCCGCCCTGGACGAGTTGGCCGCGCAGAACGCCCAGCTCATCGCCGCCTTGGACGAGGTGCGCACCCAGCGCGACGAGCTGGCGGTGCTCAACTCCGAACTCCAGGAGACCAACCGGGGCGTGATGGCGCTCTACAACCAGCTCACCGAGGAGCTGGAGGAGACCAACCGCGGCGTGGTGGCGCTCTACGGCGAGCTGGACGAGAAGTCCGCCCAGCTACGGACCGCCAGCGAGTCGAAGAGCCGGTTCCTGGCCAACGTGAGCCACGAGCTGCGCGCCCCGGTCACCGCGATCATCGGCTTGGCGCGGCTGCTCGCCGACTCCGCCTCCGATCCGCTCACCGGCGAGCAGGCCCGCCAGGTGGGGTTGATCAGATCCTCCGCGGACGACCTGCTGGCGCTGGTCAACGAGCTGCTCGACCTGGCCAAGGCCGAGTCGGGCCGGATCGAGCCGAACTGGTCCGAGGTGGACCTGCGGCCGGTGTTCGGGCAGCTACGCGGCACGCTGCGGGCGGTGGCCACCCGGCCGGAGGTGGAGTTGGTGGTCGAGGAGCCGCCGGTGCCGGCGACGCTGCGCTCGGACGAGGTGCTGCTCGCCCAGGTGCTGCGCAACCTGCTGCACAACGGCCTGAAGTTCACCGAGCGGGGCGAGGTGCGGCTGCGCGCCGAGCGTCGTGGCGAGGTGTGGTCGCTCTCGGTCACCGACACCGGCGTGGGCATCCCGCCGGAGCTGCACGAACGGATCTTCGAGGAGTTCTACCAGGTCCCGGGCACCACCCGGGTCGGCGGGACCGGGCTCGGCCTGCCGTACGCCCGCCGGCTGGTCACGTTGCTCGGCGGCACGCTGGAGCTGACCAGTGCGCCGGGTCGGGGCAGCACCTTCGCCGTCGTCCTGCCCGTGGGCGGAGCGTGACGGTGGAGGGCGGGCCGGCGACAGTGCTGGTGGTCGACGACAGCGGCCCGAAGCGATACCTGCTCGTCAACTGGCTCACCCGGGCCGGCTTCACCACCGTCGAGGCCGAGAACGGCACGGCGGCGCTGGACCGGGTCGACCGGGAGCCGGTCGACCTGGTGGTGCTCGACGTGCGGCTGCCCGACATGAGCGGCTTCGAGGTGTGCGAGCGGATCAAGGAGGCGCACCCGTCCGTACCGGTCATCCACGTCTCCGCGCACGCGGTGGACGTGGTCGACCGGGCCCAGGGCCTCACCCGGGGCGCGGACGCGTACCTGGCCGAACCGATCGAGCCGGAGGAGCTGGTCGCCACCGCGCACGCGGTGCTGCGCTACTACCGGGCCCGGCGGCGGGCCGAGCAGCTCGCCGAGCGGCTGGCCGCGCTGGCCGACGCCACCGTGGAGATGCACGCGACGCCGAACTTCGTCCGGCTGCTGGAGGCTGCCGCGGCCGGTGCCGCGCGGATCTTCCAGGCGCCGGCCGCGGTGGTCGCCGAGACGTTCGACGGGGACTGCCTGGCCGGGGTGGCGGCCGATCCGCACACGCCGGCCAGCATCGTGCCGTGGGTGGTGGACGACACGGGCGTGCCGATCGGCACCCGGGTGCGGGTGGACGAGCCGGGCGTCTGGCCGCTGGTCGACTGGCCGGCCGGCGACACGGTGACCGTGGCCGCCGCCCGGCTGCGGGAGGACCGGGCCCCGCTGTACGTGGTGGTGCCGACCTCGACCCAGACCGTACGCACGCCGGTGCTGGTGCAGCTCGCCCAGGCCGTCGCGTCGGCGGTGGAGGCGCAGCGCTCCTTTGACGAGGAGCACCGGATCGCGGTGACGCTCCAGCGCAGCCTGCTGCCCCGGCGGCTGCCCGAGATCGCCGGGCTGGACCTGGCCGTCCGCTACGAGCCGGCGAGCGCGCAGACCGAGGTGGGCGGGGACTTCTACGAGCTGGTGATGCTCGACGGTCACCTGCTGGTGGCGATCGGCGACGTGGCCGGGCACTCGCTGCACGCCGCCACCGTGATGGCCGAGCTGCGGCACGCGGTACGGGCGTACGCGGTCGAGGGGCACCTGCCGGCGGTGATCCTGGACCGGGTCAACGAGCTGATGCGTACGCTGCTGCCGACCGAGCTGGCCACCATCTGCGTGCTGCTGCTGCACCCGCCGACCGGGCGGGTCCGGATGGCCAGCGCCGGCCACCTGCCGGCACTGCTCAGCCGGGACGGGCGGGTCGAGTTCGTGTCGCAGTCCGCGCCGCTGCTCGGGGTGCGCGCCGCCCGCCCGCCCGACCTGGAGTTCGTACTGCCGGCCGGCGCGACGCTGGTTCTCTACACCGACGGGCTGATCGAGCGACGGGACGCCACCATCGACGACGGCATGGCCGCGCTCGCCGTGTCGGCTACCCGGGTGGACGACGACCTCGACCAGTTCTGCCAGCGGCTGCTGATCGAGTTGGCCCCGCCGGAGATCAACGACGACGTCGCCGTGGTGGCTGTCCGCCGTCGCTGACGCGCGTCCGACTACTTGCCGTAACCGAGCCCTCCATCACGCTGAGTTGCCGTCGCCGCCGGAGGCGGCATGGGCTTGCTGCCGACTTTGCTCTGCAGCCATCGGCGCATCGGGCGGCTGAACAGGTTCTTTCTGTTGACCATGGCCGAGCCTGCCGCGTCACCACCGTCACCGTCGGTGTGCGCTGCGTCCATGGCTGCAGAGCAAAGTCGCCGCAAGGCGAAGACCGCCGCTGCGCCTACGTCACCGTGCGTAACAGTGAAAGGGCAGGTGGCGCAGGCGACGGCCCACGCTCCGATCGGGCCGGCGTCGTCCCGGCCGCCGGGCACAAGGCGATGGCGGCCGCCGGCCGGCTGCTCCGCGACGCGGGACCGCCGGCCGGAGCCGTACCGCCGGCCGGAGCCGTACCGCCGGCCGGCCGTACCGCCGGCCGGCCGTACCATCGCGGTGGTCGCCGGCGGCACGAACGCCGACCCGCACGCGCTCACTGCGGCACGGGCCGCCTGACCGCCGTCACGCCCGGCCGAGGCGGTCCAGGGTCCAGGCGTTGACGAACGCCTCCTCGCGCCAGGCGTCGTACCGGCCGCTGGGCCCGCCGTGGCCCGCGCCCATCTCGGTCTTGAGCAGGTAGTCGCCCTGCGGCGCGAGCGCCCGCAGCCGGGCGATCCACTTGGCCGGCTCGTGGTAGAGCACCCGGGTGTCGTTGAGGCTGGTCACCGCCAGGATGGCCGGGTAGTCGGCGGCCACCACGTTCTCGTACGGCGTGTACGACTTCATGTACGCGTAGACCTCGGGGTCGTCCAGCGGGTTGCCCCACTCCTCCCACTCGGTGACCGTCAGCGGCAGCGACGGGTCGAGAATCGAGGTCAACGCGTCCACGAACGGCACCTGCGCGACGATCCCGGCGAACGCGTCCGGCGCGAGGTTCGCCACCGCGCCCATCAGCAGGCCGCCGGCCGAGGCGCCCCGGGCGACCAGCCGGTCGCCCGCCGTCCAGCCGGCCTTGACCAGGTGCCGGGCGCAGGCCACGAAGTCGGTGAAGGTGTTCTTCTTGGCCAGCAGCTTGCCCTCGTCGTACCAGCGTCGGCCCAGCTCACCGCCGCCCCGGATGTGCGCCACCGCGAAGATGACGCCCCGGTCGAGCAGGCTCAGCCGGGCGATCGAGAACCACGGGTCCATGCTGGCCTCGTACGAGCCGTAGCCGTAGATGACGGCGGGGGCGGAGCCGTCGCGCGGGGTGCCCCGGCGGCAGACCAGCGAGATGGGCACCCGGGTGCCGTCGTCGGCGACCGCCCAGTCCCGGTGCTGTTCGTAGTCGGCCGGGTCGTACGCCCGACCGTCCGGCCCGGGCCGCACCGGCTTCTGCCGGCGCAGCGTCAACTCCCGGGTGAGCAGGTCGTAGTCGTAGACCGAGTCCGGGGTGACCAGCGAGGTGTAGCGCAGCCGCACCGCGTCGGTCCGGTACTCCGGGTTCGCGTCCAACCCGACGCTGTAGATCGGCTCGGGGAAGTCGATGTCCCAGCCGTCGTCGCTGCCGACCGGCAGCACCCGCAGCCCGGTCAGCCCGTTGCTCCGCAGCGACACGACGAGGTGGTGCTCGAACGCGTCGACCGCCTCCAACCGGGTGCCGGGGGTGTGCGGGATCAGCGGCGTCCAGTCGCCCGGCGCGTCCGCCGAGGTGTACGCCAGCGCGAAGTCCTCCGCGCCGTCGTTGTGCAGGATGAGGAAGCGGTGGCCGTGGTGCTCGACCGCGTACTCGATGCCCTGACGCCGCGGGGCCACGACGGCTGGCTCGCCGGTGGGGTTGGCCGCCGGGATCACCCGCACCTCGCTGGTGACCTTGCTGTGGATGTCGACGACCACGAAGCGCTCGGAGCGGGTCAGCTCGACGCCCACCCAGAACCGCTCGTCGTCCTCCTGGTGGACCACCACGTCCTCGGTCGACGGGGTGCCCACGGCGTGCCGCCACACCCGGTTCGGCCGCCACGCCTCGTCGACGGTCACGTAGAACAGCGTGGACGCGTCGGCCGACCACGCCGTGCCGTAGAACGTGTCCGGCACCTCGTCGGGCAGCACCTCGCCGGTGGCCAGGTCCTTGATCCGCAGCGTGTAGCGCTCGTCGCCGGAGAAGTCGGTGGAGTAGGCCAGCCAGCGCCCGTCCGGGCTGACGTCGAACGCGCCGAGGGAGAAGAAGTCGTGCCCCTCGGCGAGCTGGTTGCCGTCGAGCAGCACCTCCTCGCCGTCGAGCGGGG
The DNA here is from genome assembly GCF_002140155.1 of Micromonospora sp. NBS 11-29. Lineage (GTDB taxonomy): Bacteria > Actinomycetota > Actinomycetes > Mycobacteriales > Micromonosporaceae > Micromonospora. The sequence goes on along the minus strand of NZ_NAPR01000004.1, from coordinate 297,907 downwards.
CACCGTCCGCGCTGAGCGGGGGCGCGGTCTCACCCGGGCGGACCGCGCGGCGACACTGCACCCCGTACTGCTGGCCCTCGACCGTACGGGTGTAGTACCAGTGCCCGCCCTTGCGGGTCGGCACCGACAGGTCGGTCTCCTGGGTGCGCCGGCGTGTCTCCTCGAACAGCTCCGCGCGCAGCCCGGCCAGGTGCGCGGTGCGCGCCTCGGTGTAGGCGTTCTCGGCGGTCAGGTAGGCGATCGTCTCCGGGTCGTCCTTGGCGGCGAGCCAGGCGTACTCGTCGACGACGGTGTCGCCGTGGTGGGTCCGCTCGGCCGGAACGCGCTTCGCCGTGGGCTGTGGGGTCGTGGTCACGGCGTCACGTTACCGGGCGGTGCGCCGCCGCCGAGCGGGCGCGCCGCGCGAATCCCCCGACCCGCCGCCAGCTCTTTCGAACATGTGTACGATGACCGCCATGGCGGATGCATCGTGTTCCACCGATCGACCCGGAGCCCTCGACATCACCCGGAAGTTGGCAAAGATCTGCGATCCGCCGTTCGCGCGTCTCGCCGGCCCGGCCGACGAGGTGGCCGGTCGCACCGCCCGTTGGGTGGCCGTGCCGGGTGGTCCGCACGCCGCCGCCGAGGTGCTCCGGCTGGCCGCGGCGCACGATCTGACCGTGGTGCCGCGCGGTGCCGGCACGAAGATCGACTGGGGTGCCGCCCCGGCCCAGGTGGACATCATGCTCGACACCGGCCGGCTCGCCGGGGTGCGGCACGAGCCGGGGGCCGCCGTGCTGGCCGAGATCGGCGCCGGCACCCCGCTGCGGGCCGTCCAGGCGACGTTGGGCCGCACCGGTCTGCGTCTCCCGGTCGACGCGCCCTCGCCGGGAGCGACGCTGGGCGGGGTACTCGCCGCCGACGAGGCCGGTCCGTTGCGCCTGCGGCACGGCGGTCCCTGCGCGCAGCTCGTCGGCGTGCGTTACCTCGACGCCGACGGCGAGCTGATCAGCGGCGACCTGCCGGGGCTGGACGTGGCGCGGCTGCTCTGCGGCTCACAGGGCGGGCTGGGCGTGCTGGTCTCGGCCACCATGCGGGTGCACGCCCGGCCGGCGAGCCGGGTCTGGGTGTCCCGCCCGGTCTGGACCCCGCTGGAGGTGCACGACCTGGTCCGTGCCGTGCTCGCCGCCGAGGTCCAGCCGGCCGCCGTCGAGCTGGACCTGCCGGTGCCGGTGCCGCTGCCCCGGCGTCGGATCCCGGCGAGCCACCCCTCGGTGTCCGGTCGGCCCGACCACCCGGCGGTGACCGGGCGCCCCGCCGCCGGCAACCTGGTGGTCCTGCTGGAGGGCGGCCCGGCCGACGTGGTGGAGCGGGTCGGCCGGCTGACCGCCGTGCTCGGCGCCGAATCCGTGGTCAACCACCGGCCGCCCGAGTGGTGGGGGCGCTACCCCTTCGCGCCGGGCGACACCGCGCTCCGCATCGAGGTGCCGGTCGACCACCTGCACGCGGCGGTCTACGCGTTGCGCGACGCCGCCGGCACTCCGATGGCGGTGCGCGGCTCGGCCGGCGTCGGCGCGGTGCACGCCGCGCTGCCCGGCGTGATGCCCCCCGAACGCGTCGCGTCGATCCTCGGCGCGGTCCGCAGCGTGCTGGTCGCCCGGCAGGGCCGGTGCGTGGTGGTGGCAGCGCCCGCCCCGGTGCGTCGCGCCGTCGACCTCTGGGGCGAGTGGCCCACGTTGTCGCGGCTCCGCAGCGCCAAGGCCCACCTGGACCCGCACCGCCGCCTGGCCCCCGGCCGCCTCCCCGGCGGCCTCTGACCCGACGCCGGCTCGCGTTCGGGCGTCGCGTTCGGGCGGTCGCTGACCGTATCCTCTCGGAGACAGGGGCACCGGAGCCGCGAGCCGCACCGAAGGCGAGATCATGGGGTACGTCCTCGACACCTCGCACCTACCCGCCGTGGACCGTGTCGAGGCCGTGCACACGGCGATGATGTACGCCTCCGCCCCCTGTCACGTCCTGCACGAGGACCCGGACGGTGAGGTCCACGCCCGGATGGAAGTCTGGGACCTCGGCAACACCAACGTCTTCACGCACCGATCCTCCGGGATCCGGCTGCTGCGTACGGCGAAGCTGGCCCGCCAGGACGGGATGCCCGTGATCGCTCTGTCCGTGCAGCAGCGCGCGGATGGGCGGATCGAGCAGCGCGGGCGGCAGCGGGTGGTGCCGCCGGGGGAGCTGCTCGTGGTGGACCTGTCCGGGGCGTACGACTTCTCGTGGTCGGGGGACGGCGCCGCCGGTTGTCTCCAGATTCCCTACGACCAGCTCGGTCTTCCGCTCGACGTGGTGCGACGTGCCGCCTTCGAGGTGGCCGCCAGTCCGCTGTACCGGCTGGTCACCGGGCACATCGCGCAGCTCGCCGCCGATCCCGCCGGCATCACCGACGATGCCGCCTCGGCGACCGTGGCAGCGGCCAGCATCGACCTGGCGCGGGCCCTGCTGGTCTCGGCGGCGCGTTCTGGCCGGCACGCCCGGCAGGTGTTCGCCGAGACGCTGCTGACCCGGGTCCGGGCGTACGTCCGGATGCACCTCGCCGATCCGGATCTCACCCCGCGCGCGATCGCCGCGGTGCACGGCGTCTCCGTGCGGCAGCTCTACAAGCTGTTCGCCGACGCCAACCTGAGCCTCGAACAGTGGGTCATCGACGAGCGGCTGCAACGGGTGCGACACGAGCTCACCCAGCCGACCCGGCGGCACGTGCCGATCGGCGCCATCGCCCACGGCTGGGGTTTTCGCGATCCCACCCACTTCACCCGCAGGTTCAAGGCCCGGTACGGCGTGACGCCGAGCCAGTGGCGGCGATCGTCGGCGGCCGCCCGGTCCTGACCGCGTGTGCAGCGTGGGCCGAGAACGCTGCGCTCGGAGCCGATTCCGCCCCGGGGCGCCTCGTTACGGTCGGCGGTACGCCGCTCGCTCCGGGCGGCGGAAGGGGGAGGGACAGCCGTGCTCGTACTCGACACCCGGTCGTTGGCCGTTGGTGCGCGTGCCGAGGCATTCCAGGCCACGGTCAGTGCCAACTGCTCGTCGAGCATGGCGTCCTTCGAGGACGCGGACGCCATTGCGGCCCGGATGACGGTCTTCGACCTCGGCCCGGCGAAGGTGTTCAACATCGACGCCTCGGGTACCACGCTGCGCCGTACCCCGAAGATGTCCAGGGCGGAGAACGAGACGTCGATCGTGCTGGCGCTGCCGATGCGGACCGACAACCACATGATCTGGGCCCGCGAGGAGTGTTCGTACGGGCCGCGTGACCTCATCCTGGTGGATCTGTCGCTGCCGTACGTGTACGGCTGGAAGGGGCGGGGCGCCTCCTACGCGCTGCACGTCGACGTGGACCACCTCGGCGTACCCCGGGACATGATCCACAACGCCGCCCGACAGCTCCGCGGAAGCCCGCTCTACGACCTGGTCCGCGACCACGTCGCCCGGGTGACCGCGCACGCTGACACGCTCGCCGACCAACCCGGTGCGGCGGAGTTGGGCGCGGCGTCGGCCGAGTTGATGCGGGCGCTCGTCGTCTCCGCGGCCGGTGACGGTGGCCGTCGGCTGCGGGACACCATGCACGAATCGACGTGGGCGCGGGTGCAGGCGTACGTCCGCGTCAACCTGCGGGATCCGGAGCTGACCCCGGCGCGGATCGCGGCGNCTTGGAACAGTCCATCATCGAGCAGCGTCTGCGGGGTGCCCGCGCCGATCTGACCGCGTCCCGCCCGCGTCACACGTCCATCGCGGCGGTCTCCCGGGCCTGGGGCTTCGCCACGCCCAGCTTCTTCAGCAGCCGCTTCCGGGCCGCGTTCGGGGTGACCCCACGCCAACTCGTGGTTGCGCACAGACGACAGAACTCTGCGGTCTGAGAACACCCTCGGGGCCGACGCGGTGCGACAGTGCTCGCCGTACGACTGATGTCCGCATCGGTCGACGACCACCTCGTCGAACGGAAGGCTCATCCATGTCGATCAGCCGCAGATCCCTCCTCGCCGGATCAGCCGCCGCGACCGGCGCGCTCGTCGGACTGCCCGCGACCGCGGCGGCAGCCGCACCGGCGCCCTCACGCCACCCGACCCGACCGACCGTCGTGCTGGTGCACGGCGCGTTCGCCGACGCCTCCGGCTGGACCGGCGTCGCCCGTATCCTCCAACGCGACGGCTACCGCGTCCTGGCGCCGGCGAACCCGCTGCGCAGCGTCGCCGCCGACTCCGCGTACCTCGCCAGCATCCTCGCCACGCTCGACGGTCCACTCGTCCTGGTCGCCCACTCCTACGGCGGCATGGTCATCACCAACGCCGCCGTCGGCAATCCCGCCGTCAAGGCGCTCGTGTACGTCGCCGCGTTCGCACCGGATGAGGGGGAGACGGTCCAGGAGTTGCAGACGAAGTTCCCGGGCAGCAAGCTCGACCAGAGCGCGCTCGACCTGCGGCCGTACCCGACGCCCGACGGGGCGGGCAGCGCCGACGGCTACGTCAAGCCGGAGGTGTTCCGCGATGTCTTCGCCGGTGACCTGCCCCGGGCCACGACGGACGTCATGGCGGCCACGCAGCGACCCGGCGACGTGCACACCCTCGGTGAACCGTCCGGCGAGCCCGCGTGGCGGTCGGTGCCGTCCTTCTACCTCGTCGCCCGCCGGGACAACCTCATCCCCGCCGCCGCCCAGCGTTTCATGGCTCGCCGGGCGGATGCCCGGACCGCCGAGGTCGACGCCTCGCACGTCGCGATGATCTCCCAGCCCGCCGTCACCGCCGACCTGATCCGAAAGGCCGCCCGATGAGCTTCGTGACCACCCCCGACGGAACCCGGATCTTCTACAAGGACTGGGGCGCTGGACGCCCGGTCGTGCTGTCGCACGGCTGGCCGCTGAACTCCGACAGCTGGGAGGCCCAGCAACTGTTCCTCGCCCAGAGCGGCTACCGGGTCATCGCCCATGACCGGCGCGGGCACGGTCGCTCCACCCAGGCATGGCACGGCAACGAGATGAACACGTACGCCGACGACCTGGCGGCCGTGATCGACCACCTCGACCTGCGGGAGGTGACGCTGGTCGGCTTCTCCACCGGCGGCGGCGAGGTGGCCCGCTACATCGGTCGGCACGGCACTGGCCGGGTCGCCCAGCTCGTCCTGGTCTCCGCGGTGCCGCCGTTCATGCTGCGCACCGAGGACAATCCCGACGGCGTACCGGTCGAGGTGTTCGACGAGATCCGTGCCGGCTCCCTGGCCGACCGCTCCCAGCAGTACCACGACCTGGCCGACGGCCCCTTCTTCGGCCACAACCGGCCCGGCGCGAACGTCTCCCGCGGCGTTCGCGAAGCGTTCTGGCGCCAGGGACTCCAGGCCGGACACCGAAACGCCTACGAGTCCATCGCCGCGTTCTCCGCCACCGACTTCCGCCCCGACCTGGACGCCGTGGATGTTCCCGCACTGGTCATCCACGGCGACGACGACCAGGTCGTCCCGTACGCGGTCGGGGGCCAGGCGTCGGCGGCCCGGATCAAGGACGCGCGGCTCATCACATACCCCGGCGCACCGCACGGCATCACCGACACCCATCGGGAGCAGCTCGGCCGCGACCTGCTCGACTTCCTCAAGGAGTACGACGCATGAGCATCATCGTCCTGGTCCACGGCCTGTGGGTGACCCCGCGCTCCTGGGAGCACTGGGTGCCGTACTACGAGGCCATGGGGCACACCGTCCACACGCCCGCCTATCCCGGCTTCGAGGTCGAGGTGGAGGCGCTGCGCGCCGATCCCGACCGGATCGCGACCCTGACCGTGCCCGAGACGGTCGCGCACCTGGAAAAGATCATCGGGGCGCTGCCGGAGAAGCCGATCATCATGGGTCACTCGTTCGGCGGCACGCTGACCCAACTCCTGCTCGACCGGGGACACGGCGCCGCCGGCGTGGTCATCAACTCCGCCCCGCCGGAGNGGCCGGGTTCACGCCCGAGCAGTGGCACTACGCGTTCACCAACACGCTGTCCGAGGAGGACTCGCGGGCGGCCTACGACCGCTACGCCATCCCGGCGCCCGGCAGTTGGGTCTGGGCGTACGGCCTGCTCGCCAACTTCACTCCGGGCAAGCAGGAGACCTGGGTCGACTTCCACAACCCGGACCGGGCGCCGCTGCTGTTCATCGCCGGCGGCGCCGACCACATCATGCCGCCGTCCGTGAACAAGTCGAACGCCCGTCACTACAAGGCGCCGGACACCGTCACCGAGTACCGCGAGTTTCCCGGACGGTCCCACTGGACCTGCGCCGAGCCGGGTTGGGAACAGGTTGCGGACGCCGCCCTGGAGTGGGGGCTCGCCCACGCGCGCTGAGGCCGGCTGTCGTCGCGGTGCCGTCTCGGGTCGGAGGCGGCACCGCACGAACGTCTAGGGGGTTTCGTTGCGCAGGACCAGGACGGCGATGTCGTCGCGTGGCGGCTCGGGGGAGAAAGCGATGGTGGCGGCGCGGAGGCGGGCCGCCACCACGTCGGCCGAGTAGCCGGCCAGCGGGGCGGCCGACTCGCGCAGCCGTTCGGTGCCGAACAGCTCCCGGCCGCGCCGCCGCTCGGTCACCCCGTCGGTGTAGAAGATGAGCGCGTCGCCGGGCTTGAGCGCCAGCTCCGCCGTCGGGGTGGTGATCGTGTCGAGCAGGCCGAGCGCCGTGCCGCCGGTGCCGACGAATGTCGCGCCACCACCGCCGTGCAGCAGCACCGGCCGGTCGTGGCCGGCCAGGTGCAGGGCGACGTCGAGCTGGTCGCCGTCGCCGGGCGCGACCGCTGCCAGGGCCAGCGTGCAGTAGCGCCCGCCGCCGCGGTCGACCAGTGTCTCGTTGAGCCGGCCGAGCACCTCCGGCAGCGGCTTGCCGTCACCGACCAGGACCCGGATCACGTCCCGGACCAGGCCGGTCACGGCGGCCGCCTGCACGCCCTTGCCGGAGACGTCGCCGACCACCACCAGCCAGCGGCCGTCCGGCAGCGGCACCACGTCGTAGAAGTCGCCGCCGACCTCGGCGTCGTCGCCGGTCGGCACGTACTCGGCGGCGAAGCCGATGCCCTCGACCACCGGGAGCACCGGCGGCAGCAGCGACTGCTGGAGGGTCTGCGCGACCCGGCGGCGTTCGGCGTGGATGCGGGCGTTCTCGATGGCGAGCGCGGCCCGCCGGGCGACGTCCTCCAGCACCGAGACCTCGTCCGGGTCATGCCGGTGCCGCTGGTGCCGCCCGACCGCCAGGGTGCCGAGCCGCTGCCCGCGGGCGACCAGCGGTACGGCGAAGCCCTCCATCGGCGCGCCCAGCGGCACCTGGGCCGCGCTGCGGGACGCCTCGCGCAGCCGGGACTGGATCGAGTCCGGGCCGGTCTCGGCGAGAACCCGGTGCAGGTGGGGCAGCATCGCCTCGTCGGCGTGGCTGGATGCGGCGAGGCGCAGCCGCCCCCACTCGTCGGTGGTGTGCAGCGCGCACCACTGGCCGAGCCGGGGCACCACGAGCTGCGGGACGAGCGCCATGGTCAGCTCGACGTCGAGCGACTGGGCGAGCAGTTCGCTCGCCTCGGCCAGGAAGGTGAGCCAGGCGGAGCGGCGCACGTCGGCGCGGCGCAGCCGGTCGTTCTCCAGGTGCAGCGAGAGCCGTTCGGCGGCCAGCACGGCGAGCGGTCGGGCGTACGCCGAGGGCGCCGCGTCCAGTTCCAGCTCACCGGCGTACGGCCGGTGCACGGCGAGCGGGACGCGGAGCAGTTCGTTGCCGTCCCGGGGCGGCCGGCCGTACCGGGCGAACACCTGGGTGCCGAACCCGTCGCCCCGGTCCAGCCGGACCGTGCCGCCGGCGGCGCCGACCATCTCGGCCACCCGGGTCAGCAGGCCGGTGGCGAACTCGGGCAGCGGGTCGTCGGCGTACGGATCGGGGGTGGTCTGCATCAGTTCGCTCATCGCCGCGGCGCTCGGGGTGCCCTCGCCGCCCGGTTCCGGTGCGGCCACCGCCGGGCGGGGGACGGCCGGGGACGGCGGGGTGGACCCGTGCGGACCGGGACGATCGAGCCGGAACCAGACCCCCTTGCCGGTGGGGAGGTAGGTGGTGCCCCACCGGCTGGCGAAGTGGTCGACCAGCAGCAGGCCACGGCCGCGGGCGGCGACCTCGGTGATGTCGGAGGTGGTGTTGCGCACACCGACGGTCAGCTCGTCGACCGGTCCGGAGGCGAAGTCGGTGACGGTGACGGTGAGCCCGCCCCGGTCGGCCTCGACCTCGATGTCGAGTTCGGTGCGCGCGTGCTCGACGGCGTTGGTGGTCAGCTCGGTGGTGAGCAGCAGCGCCTCGTTGAGCAGCCCGGGCAGGCCGGCTTCGAGGAGCATGGCGCGCACCAGCGCCCGCGCCGCCGCCGGGGTGCGCCGGTCGGCGGGGAGGCGGATCCGTCGGACGTGCTCGTCCGTGCCGCCGCTGCCGGTCGGCCCCGCCTCCACTGACACCTCCGTATCCTCCATCGCCGCCACCCCGGGTGCCAAGCGCCCCGGCCGAACCGGCCACCGGGTGCGATACCTCCGTGACGCGCCATCCGCCGCCGGTGACCTCGACCGATCGCGCGGCAGAATGGTGGGATGGCCGCGTGTCGGCACGAGTCGGTGGGGGCCCCGAGCTGAGCGAGGAAAGATGACCACGGTGAAACAGTCGGCGACCGCGGATCCGTCCGCGCCCGACCACGAGGTGCTCCTCGGCGAGCTGGTCGAGGCGCTGCGACGGGTGGCCCGTGGCGACCTCCGGGTCCGCCTGCCGCGCCGGGCGGGTCTGCCGGGCGAGGTCGCCGACGCCTTCAACGACGTGGTGTCGTTGCAGGAGCGGCAGCACCTCGACCTGCGCCGGATCAGCCGCATCGTCGGCCGGGACGGGCGGCTCACCGAGCGCCTCGACGACGAGGGCCTGGACGGTTCCTGGGCGGAGGGGCAGCGGGCGGTCAACTCGCTGATCGACGACCTGGGGCGGCCGACCACCGAGATCGCCCGGGTGATCGTGGCGGTGGCCGACGGCGACCTCTCCCAGCACATGGCGCTGGAGATCGACGGGCGCCCGCTGCGCGGTGAGTACCTGCGGATCGGCCGGACCGTGAACACCATGGTCGACCAGCTCTCGTCGTTCGCCGACGAGGTGACCCGGGTGGCCCGGGAGGTGGGCACCGAGGGCAAGTTGGGCGGCCAGGCCGACGTGCGTGGCGTCGCCGGCACCTGGAAGGACCTCACCGATTCGGTGAACACCATGGCGTCGAACCTCACCGGCCAGGTGCGGTCGATCTCCCAGGTGGCGACCGCGGTGGCGAAGGGCGACCTGTCGCAGAAGATCACGGTCGGGGCGCGCGGTGAGGTGGCCGAGCTGGCCGACACGATGAACTCGCTCACCGACACGCTTCGGCTCTTCGCCGAGCAGGTGACCCGGGTGGCCCGCGAGGTGGGCACCGAGGGCAAGCTCGGCGGGCAGGCCGAGGTGCCCGGCGTGGCCGGCACCTGGAAGGACCTCACCGACAACGTCAACTCGATGGCGTCGAACCTGACCAGTCAGGTGCGCAACATCGCCCAGGTGTCGACCGCGGTCGCCAAGGGNTGACCTGTCGCAGAAGATCACGGTGGCGGCGCAGGGTGAGATCCTGGAGCTGAAGGACACCGTGAACACGATGGTGGATCAGCTCTCGTCGTTCGCCGACGAGGTGACGCGGGTGGCCCGTGAGGTCGGCATCGAGGGCAAGCTGGGCGGTCAGGCGCAGGTGCGCGGCGTCTCCGGCACCTGGCGCGACCTCACCGAGAACGTCAACCAGCTCGCCGGCAACCTGACCAGCCAGGTCCGCAACATCTCCCAGGTCTCCACCGCGGTGGCGAAGGGCGACCTGGGCNGCGCAGGGTGAGATCCTGGAGCTGAAGAACACCGTGAACACGATGGTGGATCAGCTCTCCTCGTTCGCCGACGAGGTGACCCGCGTCGCGCGCGAGGTCGGCACCGAGGGCAAGCTCGGTGGC
>NZ_NAPR01000004.1:287713-287839 GCF_002140155.1 Micromonospora sp. NBS 11-29 | reverse complement strand
GTCAAGGGCGTTTCGGGTACGTGGCGGGACCTCACCGACAACGTGAACTCGATGGCGTCGAACCTCACCAGCCAGGTCCGCAACATCGCGTCGGTCACCACGGCGGTGGCGAAGGGTGACCTGTCG
>NZ_NAPR01000004.1:287496-287699 GCF_002140155.1 Micromonospora sp. NBS 11-29 | reverse complement strand
AGGTGACCCGGGTGGCCCGCGAGGTCGGCACCGAGGGCAAGCTGGGCGGTCAGGCGCAGGTGCGCGGCGTGGCCGGCACCTGGCGTGACCTGACCGACAACGTGAACTCGATGGCGTCGAACCTGACCGCCCAGGTGCGGAACATCGCCCAGGTGTCGACCGCGGTGGCGAAGGGCGACCTGTCGCAGAAGATCACCGTGGAC
>NZ_NAPR01000004.1:287335-287443 GCF_002140155.1 Micromonospora sp. NBS 11-29 | reverse complement strand
ACGTGGCGGGACCTCACCGACAACGTGAACTCGATGGGGTCGAACCTGACCAGCCAGGTGCGCAACATCGCGTCGGTCACCACGGCGGTGGCGCGGGGTGACCTGGGT
>NZ_NAPR01000004.1:259703-287325 GCF_002140155.1 Micromonospora sp. NBS 11-29 | reverse complement strand
CCCGCGAGGTCGGCACCGAGGGCAAGCTGGGCGGTCAGGCCCAGGTCAAGGGCGTCTCCGGCACCTGGCGCGACCTCACCGAGAACGTCAACCAGCTCGCCTCCACGCTGACCACGCAGTTGCGCGCCATCGCCCAGGTGTCCACGTCGGTGACCCGGGGCGACCTGACCCAGCGGATCAACGTGAAGGCGCAGGGCGAGGTCGCCGAGCTGAAGGACAACATCAACCAGATGATCGTCACCCTGCGGGAGACGACCAAGAAGAACGCCGAGCAGGGTTGGCTCGACTCCAACCTGGCGCGCATCGGTGGCCTGCTCCAGGGCCAGCGGGACCTGGGCGAGGTCTGCCGCATGATCATGATGGAGGTGACCCCGCTGGTCGACGCGCAGCTCGGCGCGTTCTTCCTGGCGGACAGCTCCGAGGGGAGCATGCGGCTGCGGCTCACCGCCTCCTACGGGTACGTGGCCCGGGGCCACGACGTCACGTTCGGCCCTGGTGAGGGGCTGGTCGGCCAGGCCGCGCTGTCCCGCCGGACGATCCGGGTCAAGGCGCAGCCGGACGGGCGGCTGATGGTGCGCTCCGGGCTGGCCGACACGCCGCCGGCCGACCTGGTGGTGCTGCCGGTGCTGTTCGAGGGTGAACTGCTCGGCGTGATCGAGTTCGCCGGCGTCACCACCTTCTCCGAGCTGCACCTGGCGTTCCTGGAGCGGCTGGTGCTCACCATCGGCGTCGCGGTCAACACCATCCAGGCCAACCGGCGTACGGAGGAGCTGCTGGCGCAGTCGCAGCGGCTGGCGCACGAGATGCAGGACCAGTCGGCGGAGTTGCAGCGCACCAACGCCGAGTTGGAGGACAAGGCGAAGCTGCTGTCCGAGCAGAAGGCCAACATCGAGACGCAGAACCGGGAGATCGAACTGGCCCGGCTCGGCTTGGAGGAGAAGGCGCAGCAGCTCACCCGCGCGTCGGCGTACAAGTCGGAGTTCCTCGCCAACATGAGCCACGAGCTGCGAACACCGCTGAACTCGCTGCTGCTGTTGGCGCGGCTGCTCGCGGAGAACCCGGAGCGCAACCTCAGCCCGAAGCAGATCGAGTTCGCCCGCACCATTCACAGCGCCGGCTCGGACCTGCTCTCGCTGATCGACGACATCCTCGACCTGTCGAAGATCGAGGCGGGCCGGATGGACGTGGAGCCCACCGAGATCCAGTTCTCCGAGATCCGCGGCTACGTCGAGCAGGCGTTCGCGCCGCAGGCCGAGGAGAAGGGGCTGGACTTCCAGGTGCGGGTCAGCCGGGAGCTGCCGCCGGCCCTGGTCACCGACGCCCAGCGGTTGCAGCAGATCCTGCGCAACCTGCTCTCCAACGCGGTGAAGTTCACCGACAACGGCGCGGTGACGCTGCGCATCGGGCCGGCGGCCGAGAACGCCGTCTTCGACGTCCCCGCGCTGACCAACGCCCAACGGGTGATCGCGTTCACCGTGATCGACACCGGCATCGGCGTCTCGGACGACAAGCTCTCGCTGATCTTCGAGGCGTTCCAGCAGGCCGACGGCACGACCAGCCGGCGCTACGGCGGCACCGGGCTCGGCCTGTCGATCAGCCGCGACCTGGCCCGCCTGCTCGGTGGCACGATCACCGTGTCGTCCGCGCCCGGGCAGGGTTCGACGTTCACCCTCTTCGTACCCGATGTGCTGGCGCCGGACGCGGTGGTGGCGCCGGCGCCACCGTCGCCGAGCCGCGCGGGCCTGCCGTCGTCGCTGCTCATGCCGATGGAGCTGCCGCAGCCGCAGGAGACGCCGACCACCCGGCGGCTGGACGGCGTGACCGTCCTGATCATCGACGACGACGTGCGGAACGTGTTCGCGCTGACGTCCGCGTTGGAACTGCACGGGATGACCGTGTTGTACTCGGACAACGGGGTGGACGGGGTGCGCCAGCTCGCCGAGCATCCGGAGGTGGACATCGTCCTGATGGACGCCATGATGCCGGACCAGGACGGGTACGAGACGACCGCGCAGATTCGCCGCAACCACCGCTTCGCGGACCTGCCGATCGTGTTCCTGACCGCCAAGGCGATGCCCGGCGACCGGGAGTCGGCGCTCGCGGCCGGCGGCAGCGACTACATCACCAAGCCGGTGGACCTGGACGAGCTGATCGAACTGATGGCGTCCTGGATCGGCCGCAGCAAAGGCGAGGAGAGCGCGTGACGCAGACGGCCAAGGCACTGCTGGTGGACGACCGGCGGGAGAACCTGATGGCGCTGGAGGCGATTCTCCAGGGGCTCCCGGTGCAGTCGGTCGCGGTGGAGAGCGGTGAGGCGGCGCTCAAGCAGCTACTGGTCGACGACTTCGCGGTGATCCTGCTGGACGCCCAGATGCCGGACATGGACGGCTTCGAGACCGCCACCCACATCAAGCGGCGGGAGCGGACCCGACACGTACCGATCATCTTCCTCACCGCGGCGGACAAGGACGCGCAGCTCGCGTTGCGCGGCTACGCGGTCGGCGCGGTGGACTACCTCACCAAGCCGTTCGACCCGTGGGTGCTGCGCGCGAAGGTGACGGTCTTCGTCGAGCTGTGGGTGAAGACCCGGCAGCTCGCCGCCCAGTCGGATCTGGTGCGGGAGCGGGACGTGCAGTGGCGGCAACTGGCCGAGGCGGTGGACTCCGCGACCGCGATGCTGCGCGCCGACGACGACCCGGCGACCCGGGAACGGGCGGCGGAACTGCTGGAGCAGGCCCGCTGGGGCAATACGCGCTGAGCGCTGAGCCGTCGGCGTGGATGTCGATGAATCTCTGAAACGGGCGTAACTTCCGAAGCATGGAAACCACCATCGAGGTGGCCGGCCTGGTGAAGACGTTCGGCCGGACCCGTGCGCTCGACGGTCTCGACCTCACCGTCCGCACCGGGGAGGTGCACGGCTTCCTCGGCCCGAACGGCTCCGGTAAGTCGACCACCATCCGGGTGCTGCTCGGCGTGCTGCGGGCGGACGCGGGGGCCGTCCGGCTGCTCGGCGGCGACCCCTGGCGGGACGCGGTGGCGCTGCACCGCCGGCTCGCGTACGTGCCCGGCGACGTCACGCTCTGGCCCAACCTCAGCGGTGGCGAGGTCATCGACCTGCTCGGGCGGCTGCGCGGCGGGCTGGACTCGAAACGCCGCGCCGACCTGCTGTACGACTTCGAGCTGGACCCGCGCAGGAAGGGCCGCACCTACTCCAAGGGCAACCGGCAGAAGGTCGGCCTGGTGGCCGCGCTCGCCTCCGACGTCGAACTGCTCATCCTCGACGAGCCGACCTCCGGGCTCGACCCGCTGATGGAGGAGGTCTTCCAGCACTGGGTCCGCCGGGCCCGCCAGGACGGTCGTACCGTGCTGCTCTCCAGCCACATCCTCGCCGAGGTGGAGGCGCTCTGCGACCGGGTGACGATCATCCGGGCCGGCCGGGCGGTCGAGTCCGGCACCCTCGGCGACCTGCGGCACCTGCACCGCACCGCGATCGACGCCGAGGTGACCGCCCCGATCGACGGCCTGGCCGACCTGCCCGGCGTGCACAACCTGCGGGTGGACGGCCACCGGGTGCGCTTCGACGTGGACGCCGTCGCGCTGGACCCCGCGCTGCGCCGCCTCACCGAGCTGGGCGTACGCAGCCTGGTCAGCACCCCGCCGACGCTGGAGGAACTGTTCCTGCGGCACTACGAGAGCGCGGAGCGGTGAGCACGCTCACCGGAACCCGGCACCTGGTCCGGTTGGTCCTGCGCCGGGACCGCTTCCTGCTGCCGCTCTGGGTGCTGCTCCTCGCCGTGCTGCCGGTCTCGTACGCGGCCAGCTTCTTCGAGCTGTTCCCGACCGCCGCCGAGCGGGCCGCGTACACCGAGGGCACCGCGCGCAACCCGTCCATCGTCGCGCTGCTCGGCCCGGTCTACGGCGACAGCGTCGGCGCGCTGACCGCCCAGCGCAGCGGGTTCCTGCTGGTGATCGTGGCGCTGGCCAGCCTGCTCACGGTGATCCGGCACACCCGCACCGAGGAGGAGGCGGGCCGGCGGGAACTGCTCGGCGGCAGCGTGCTCGGCCGGCACGCCGGGCTGACCGCCGCGCTGCTCGTCACGTACGCGGCCGATGTGGTGCTCGGGCTGCTCACCGCGGCCGGGCTGCACGCCACCGGCCTGCCGGCCGCCGGCTCCTACGCGTACGGCCTCGTCGCCGCGCTGACCGGAATGGTCTTCGCCACGTTGGGCGGGTTGGCCGCGCAGCTCACCGGGAGCGCGGGCGGGGCACGGGGGATCGGCGTCGCCGGCCTCGGGGCCGCGTTCGGGCTGCGCCTGATCGGCGACACCGCCGGCAACGACTGGCCGAGTTGGCTCTCCCCGCTGGGCTGGGCGGCCCGGGTCCGGGCGTACGAGGGGGAGCGGTGGTGGGTGCCGCTGCTGCCGCTGGCCGCCACGGTGCTGCTCGCGGCGCTCGCGTACCCGATCTCGGTCCGCCGTGACCTGGGCGCGGGCGTGCTGCCGCCCCGGTTCGGCCCGGCCGACGCCGGTGGTGCCCTGTCCGGCCCCTTCGGGCTGGCCTGGCGGCTGCACCGGGGGCAGCTCATGTGGTGGTCGGTCGGGTTCGGCCTGCTCGGGCTGATCCTCGGTGGTGCCGCCGAGGCGGCCGGCCGCTCGGTGCAGGGAAACGCCCAACTGGAGCAGATCATGGCCCGGATCGGCGGGGCCTCCGGGCTGGCCGACGCCTACCTGGGCGCCACGCTGAGCGTGGCCGGGTTGGCCGCGACCGGGTACGGCATCCAGGCGGCGCTGCGGATGCGCGCCGAGGAGTCCGCCGGCCGGGCCGAGCCGGTGCTCGCCACCGCCACGCACCGCTCGACCTGGCTGCTGTCGCATGTGACGTTCGCGCTGCTCGGCCCCGTGGTGGTGCTCACGGTGACCGGCCTGGCCACCGGCCTGACGTACGGCCTCAGCGTGGGCGACGTGCCCCGGCAGATGGGTCGGATGCTCGGCGCGGCCCTGGCCCAGACGCCGGCGGCCTGGGTGCTGGCCGGGCTCGCCGTGCTGCTCTACGCCCTGCTGCCCCGGCAGGCGTCGGCCGCCTGGGCGGTGCTGGCGGCCTGCGTGCTGCTGGGCCAGTTGGGTGCCGTGCTGGATTTGAACCAATGGCTCCTGGACCTGTCCCCCTTCACCCACACCCCCCAGACCCTGCGCCCCACCTGGACCGTGACCCCGCTGCTCCTGCTGACCGCCTTGGCCGTAACGCTGGCCGCCGCCGGCCTGCTCACATTTCGCCGCCGCGACATTCCGGTCCCCTGACCCCGACGATCTTGCAGTCTTGGCCCCGACAAAAAAGGCATTCAGCCCACGCGGTGGGCCGAAAGTGCAAGATCGCGGGAGAAGGGAGGGGTCAGCGGATCATCAGGGCGCTGCGGAGGCCGGTGATGTCGAGGACGCGGATCAGGAAGTCGCCGACATTGGTGAGGATCAGCAGGCACTGCGCGTGACTGGCCTTGCGGCTGAGCACCACGAGCGTGCCGAGGCCCTGGGAGTCGCAGAACGTGACCCCGCCCAGGTCGAGCACGATGCGCGGGGGTGGATCCGCAAGCACCTCGTTGACCACCGTCGAGAGCTGGGCGGCCGTGAGCATGTCGATCTCACCGGCCAGGCGAAGCACGGCTTCGTCACCCGTCCGGTGTACGGTGATGGACAGTTCGGCACGATCCACCCGGTCAGCCTATCGCGATCTCGACCGTCGGGCCTGTCGAGCGGGCCCCGGTCGTGGCCCCGCGTGGCCGCGCCCCGGCCCTGCCGCCACCGTCGCCCTGGTCCGCCAGGCCGTCACGCCGCACACCTGCCCTGGTCCCGCCCCGCCCGCCCGGCACTGCTGCTGCTGTGCGCCGCCGCGCACTCCCCTGCAACGCCACGGGCGCAAGCTCGCCACAGACACCCATGGCGTTCCACTCCCTGTCTGCGTTGGCCGTGAGTGGAACACCATGGGTGTCACCTTGGCCCGGAGACACCCATGGCGTTCCACTCCGTGTCCGCATTGGCGGTGGGTGGAACGCCATGGGTGTGACGTTGGCGGGATACCCAAGGCGGTGCGGCGGTGGGTGGAATGCGACGGCTGGCGCGGGGCGCTGTTCGCGTCGGCGGCGGTGGGTGGAACGCCGTGGGTGTTCACCGGCGCGGAGGTGCCGCGGGGTGGCGTGAGCCTGGTAACGCCGGTTACGGGGTGGCTGCCGGTCGGCCGTCCGGCGCTGACACAATGGCGACATCGTGACCGAGACCCTTTCCGCCGGATCCGGCCGCTACCCGGCCGACGCCCCGGCTTCCGAGGCCCTGTTCGACCGCGCCAAGGCCGTCGTGCCCGGCGGGGTGAACTCCCCCGTACGCGCGTTCCGTGCCGTGGGCGGCACGCCGCGCTTCATGGTCCGGGGGGAGGGTCCCTGGCTGTTCGACGCCGACGGTCGCCGCTACGTCGACCTGGTCTGCTCCTGGGGGCCGCTGATCCTCGGTCACGCCCATCCGGCGGTGGTGGAGGCGTTGCGCGAGGCCGCCGCGCTCGGCACCAGCTTCGGCACGCCCACGCCGGGCGAGGTCGACCTGGCCGAGGAGATCGTCGCGCGGACCCCGGTGGAGCAGGTACGCCTGGTCAACTCCGGCACCGAGGCGACCATGTCGGCGATCCGGCTGGCCCGCGGCTTCACCGGCCGCTCCAAGATCATCAAGTTCGCCGGCTGCTACCACGGTCACTCCGACGCGCTGCTCGCCGCCGCCGGCTCCGGCGTGGCCACGTTCGGCCTGCCCGACTCGCCGGGCGTGACCGGGGCGGCGGCCGGCGACACGATCGTGCTTCCGTACAACGACTTGGGCGCGGTCGAGGCGGCCTTCGCGGCCGAGGGCCGGCACATCGCCGCGATCATCACCGAGGCCGCCGCCGGCAACATGGGCGTGATCGCCCCCCGCGACGGCTTCAACGCCGCGCTCGCCCGGATCGCGCACGCGCACGGCGCGCTGCTCATCGTGGACGAGGTGATGACCGGGTTCCGGGTCGCCCGCGCCGGGTGGCACGGCCTCGACGCCTCCGACGCCGACCTGTGGACGTACGGGAAGGTCATGGGTGGAGGGCTGCCCGCCGCGGCGTTCGGCGGGCGCGCGGAGATCATGGAGCGGCTGGCCCCGGCCGGCCCGGTCTACCAGGCCGGCACGCTGTCCGGGAACCCGCTCGCCTGCGCGGCCGGGCTGGCCACGCTGCGGCTGGCCGACGACGCGCTCTACCGGCGTCTGGACGAGACCGCCGCCACGCTGGGCAGGCTCGCCACCGAGGCGCTGTCGGCGGCCGGCGTGCCGCACCGGCTCTCCACCGCCGGCAACATGTTCTCGATCTTCTTCACCGACGCCGAGGTGCGCGACTACGACAGCGCCCGCACCCAGGAGGTGCCGGCGTTCAAGGCGTTCTTCCACGCGATGCTCGCCGCCGGCGTCTACCTGCCGCCGAGCGCGTTCGAGTCGTGGTTCGTCTCCACGGCGATCGACGACGACGCGTGGGAGCAGATCGCCGTCGCCCTGCCGGAGGCGGCGCGGGCGGCGGCAGCGGCCGGGACACGGGGGTAACCAGATGGCGGAGACGGTGGTGCACGTGCTGCGGCACGGCGAGGTGTACAACCCGGACGGCATCCTGTACGGCCGGCTGCCCGGTTTCCGCCTCTCCGAGCTGGGCGTGCAGATGGCCAAGGCGGCGGCCCAGGCGCTCGCCGAGCGGACCGTGGTGCATGTGGCGGCCAGCCCGTTGGAACGCGCCCAGCAGACCGCCGAGCCGATCGCCGCGCAGTTCGGGCTCTCCGTCGGCGTCGACGAGCGGCTGATCGAGAGCGCGAACTGGTTCGAGGGCAAGAAGGTCTCGCCCGGCGACGGCTCGTTCCGCGACCCGCGCAACTGGTGGGTGCTGCGCGACCCGGTCACCCCGTCGTGGGGGGAGGCGTACCGGGTGATCGCCGAGCGGATGTTCGCCGCGCTGCACGCCGCCCGCGTCGCCGCCGAAGGACGCGAGGCGGTGCTCGTCTCCCACCAGCTCCCGATCTGGACGCTGCGCCGGCACGTCGAGCGCAAGCGGCTCTGGCACGACCCGCGTCGCCGGCAGTGTGGTCTGGCCAGCCTCACCTCGTTCCACTTCGACGGCGCCCGGCTCGCCGGCATCGGCTACTCCGAGCCGGCCGCGCACCTGATCGCGACCTCGCCGACCGCCCGGACGGCCAAGGGGGCCTGATGCTCGCCCGGAGGCTCGCCGCCGCCCTGCTCGCCGCCGTCGCCGCCGGTACGGCGCTGGCCGGCTGCTCCTCCGGCAGCCAGGAGAGCCGGTGCGCCGCCGACGGCCTCACCGTGAGCTGCGCACCGGACCAGCGGTCGAAGACCCCGAAGGTGAGCGGTGAGCTGCTCACCGGCGGCGGCTACGACATCAGCCGCGACCGGGGCCAGGTCGTCGTGGTCAACTTCTGGGGCTCCTGGTGTGCGCCCTGCCGGGCCGAGGCGGACGACCTGGAGGCCACCTACCAGGCGACCAAGGGCGCCGGCGTGACCNCCACGGGATCACCTACCCCAGCCTTTTTGACCCGTCGAGCCGGCAGGCGCTCAACTTTGACATCCCGCCGAACAGCACCCCGGCCACCGTGGTGCTCGACCGGGACGGTCGCGTCGCGGTGGTGATCCGCCGGGCGGTGACCCGGGACGAGCTGCGGCCGATCGTGGAGAAGATCGCCGCCGAGCAGCCGGCGCCGAACGGCTCCCGCTGATGGGCGAGACGTTCGCCCAACTCGCCGAGTCCGGGCCGCTGCTGTTCGCGGTGGGCGCGGCGGCGCTGGCCGGCCTGGTCAGCTTCCTCTCCCCGTGCGTGCTCCCGCTGATGCCCGGCTACCTGTCGTACGTGACCGGCCTGGCCGGCGCCGACCTGGAGGTAAGGCGGGGGCCCCGCTTAACGGATTCGGTAGAGGCGGGGCCCCCGCTTAACAGCGGCACCGGCGGCGGAGGCGTTGGCGTGGCGACGCGGGCGCCGGGGCGGAGCGCCGCCGCCGTGAAGGGGCGGGTGCTCGCCGGCACGCTGCTCTTCATCGCCGGCTTCACCGCCGTCTTCGTCGCCACCGCGATCCTCTTCTCCGGCGTCGGCAAGCTCCTCTTCCGGTACGAGCGCCCGTTGGAGATCGTCATCGGCGCGCTGGTGGTGGTGCTCGGGCTCGGCTACCTCGGTGTCATCCCGGGCATGCAACGCGAGTTCCGCATCCGCGCCCTGCCCGCCGCCGGGCTGCTCGGCGCGCCCGTCCTCGGCGCGGTCTTCGCGCTGAGCTGGCTGCCCTGTACCGGGCCGACGCTCGGCGCGGTGCTCGGCATGGCGGTCACCGAGGGCGGCACCGACCGGGCCGTGGTGCTCGCCGTGGCGTACTGCCTCGGGCTGGGGCTACCCTTCGTCGTCTTCGGGCTGGGCTTCCAACGCCTGCTCGGGGTGTTCCGCGCGGTGCGGCGGAACAGCCGCTGGGTCACCCGCGTCGGTGGCGCCCTGCTGATCGTGATCGGCCTGGCGCTGGTCACCGGCGGCTGGCAGAACGTGGTGATCTGGTTGCAGACGCACGTCGGCGTGGGCGAGGTGAGCATCTGATGACGACCGTGGACGACCGACCGGCCACCCCGCCGGCCGAGGCGCCCCGGCGACGGGTGAACCCGGTGCTGGCCCTGCTGCGCAACTCGTGGCGGCAGCTCACCAGCATGCGTACCGCGCTGATCCTGCTCTTCCTGCTCGCGGTCGCCGCCATCCCCGGTTCGGTGCTGCCCCAGCGCGGGGTCAACCCGGAGAACGTCGACAAGTGGTTCGTCGACCACCCCGACCTGGCGCCCCGGCTGGACCGGATCGGCGCGTTCGAGGTCTTCGGCTCGGTCTGGTTCTCCGCGATCTACCTGCTGCTGTTCACCTCGCTGATCGGCTGCATCCTGCCGCGTACCCGAGATCATGTGCGGGCGCTGCGGATGCGGCCGCCGGCCGCGCCGAAGCGGTTGGAGCGCCTGCCGCAGCACGCGGTGCTGGACGGCCCGGCCGCCGCCGACCCGGAGGCGATCGCGGCCGTGCTGCGTCGCCGCCGGTGGCGGGTCACCGTCCGCGGCGCGGAGGTCTCCGCCGAGAAGGGCTACCTCAAGGAAACCGGCAACCTGCTGTTCCACACATCGCTGATCGCCGTCCTGCTCGGGGTCGCGCTCGGTTCCTGGTACGGCTGGCACGGCAACCGCATCCTGGTCGCGGGCGCGGACAACGCGTTCTGCAACACCCGCCAGCAGTACGCCGAGGTTTCGCTCGGCCCGCGGGTGGACAGCGCCGACCTGCCGCCGTTCTGCCTGACGTTGGAGAAGTTCGAGGCCGACTATCTGGACTCCGGGCAGGCGTCGCGCTTCTGGGCCACGGTCAGCGTGGACTCCCCCGGCGGTACGCCCCGGACCGCCGGTTTCTCGGTCAACTCGCCGCTGCGGCTGGACTCGGCCAACGTCTACCTGCTGGGCAACGGCTACGCGCCGATCCTCAAGTACACCGACCGGTACGGCAACAGCCAGACCAGCGACGACCCGTTCCTGCGCACCGGCGACCCGAACGCCACCGAGGAGGGCGTGGCGCTCTTCCCGGACGCGAACGTCGACCCGAGAACCGGCACCCGCGCCCCGGACCAGCAGGTCGCCTTCGACGGGCTCTACCTGCCCACCGCGCCGAAGAGCGCGCCGTTCGTGGCCTCGCAGTTTCCGGCCGAGCGGGACCCGATGGTGAACCTGACCGCCTACCGGGGCAACCTCGGGCTGGACGCCGGCATCCCCGGCTCGGTGTACGCGCTGGACCAGCGGCAGGTCGCCAACGGCAAGTTGAAGCAGCTCGGCACGAAGACGCTCCGGCCCGGCGAGACGTGGACCCTGGACGACGGGAGCACGCTGGAGTTCGTCGGCACCACGCCGTACGTCACTCTCGCGGTGCGGCACGCGCCCGGGCAGACGCTGCTGCTGGTGGCCAGCGGCACGCTGCTGCTGGGCCTGATGGGTTCGCTGTTCGCCCGCCGACGCCGGGTCTGGTTCCGGGTCACGCCCCCCGCGGGTGGATCTCCGACGAGCGGTAGTAGTTTGGTGGAGGCCGGTGGGCTGCCGCGCACCGAGCACCCGGGGTTCGCCGAGGAGTTCGCGCAGCTCGTCGCCGCGGTCAGCGGTGACGGAGCGGATCAGCGGCGGGCGCGAGAAGGAGACGAGTGATGTCCGCACTCTCCGACCAACTGGTCACGTTCGCGATCCTGACGTACCTGGTCGCGATGATCAGTCACGCCGTCGAGTTCGCCCTGGGCAACGCCCGGAAGGTGGCGGTGCCCGCCCCGGCCCGGGAACTCGTCGGCGCGGGCGTCGGCGGCCCCGGCGGGGTGATCGACGGGCCGGACACGCCGGGCGCGACGCGCCCCGACCGGCCCGACCGCTCCGCCGATCGGGCCGCGCTGGCCGGGCGGCTCGCCGGTTGGCTCACCGCGCTCGCCGCCGCGCTGCACCTGGGCGCCGTGGTCACCCGGGGCATCGCCGCCGAGCGGATGCCCTGGGGCAACATGTACGAGTTCGTGTTGACGGTCACCTGGATCGGGGCGGCCGCCTGGCTGGTGGTGCTCTGGAAGCAGCCGTCGCTGCGCCGGCTCGGCCTGTTCTTGACGCTGGTGATGGTGCTGCTGCTGGCGTTCGCCGAGCTGAAGCTCTATGTCCAGGTCGTGCCGCTGATGCCGGCGTTGCAGTCGTACTGGTTCATCATCCATGTGTCGACGATCATCTTCGCCTCGGGCATCTTCCTGCTGGGTGTGGTGCCCGCCGCCGCGTACCTGATGCGGGCCGGCTGGGAGCAGGGGCGGCGCAGCTTCCCGTACACCCTGGCCCGGCGGCTGCCGGCGGCGGCCGGGCTGGAGCGGTTGACCTTCACGCTGCACGCCTTCGCGTTCCCGATCTTCACCTTCGCGGTGATCGCCGGGGCGATCTGGGCCGAGGCGGCGTGGGGTCGCGCCTGGGGCTGGGACCCGAAGGAGACCTGGGCGTTCATCTCCTGGGTGGTGTACGCGGGTTACCTGCACGCCCGGGCCACGCCGAGCGTGCGGCGCAACGTGGCCACCTGGATCGCGGTCGTGGGCTTCCTGACCATGCTGATGAACCTGTTCGGGGTGAACTTCTTCTTCACCGGCCTGCACTCGTACGCCGGGGTCAACTGACCGCAGCCGCGCCGACCGCCGGGAGTCCTGCGACTGCCGGCGGTCGCGCCGTTCGGGCGGCTCAGCCGACGGTGACCGGGGCGGTGTCGTTCGCCGGCTCGTCGTCGGGCCCGGGGTGGCTGTAGAGCACGGCGACCGAGCCGGGTGCGCCGAGCGGGCCGTCGACCCGCAGGTCGACGTCGATCAGGAAGCTGCTGCCCGCCGCGAAGACGCCGTCCGGCAGCGTGCAGTGCCAGACCGCCGGCGCGCTCGGATCCTCCTCGTCGGCGGCGTTGGAGCAGTGCTCCGGCCGAGTCGTCACCACGGTGCCGGCCGGCGGGGTGAAGACGAGGCGGGTGGCGGAGTCGCCGGAGATGGTGCCGTCCGGCACGCCGGGTCCGTCGTTGCGCAGGCCGACGCGGACCCGCACGGTGTCGCCGGGCGCTCCGGCGACGGTCGCACCGACGGCGACCAGGTCGAACGCGCCGCGGACGGCCCGCAGGTAGTACTGCCCGGAGGCGTACTGCTGGTCGGGGCCGAGCACGCCCACCCGGTCACCGACCGGGCGCAGCCGCAGCGCCGCGTCCGCCGGGCGGCGTCGCAGCACCACGCCCTCGGGCAGCGGACCGGCGGTGACCTCGGGTGCCACGGTCTGCACGATGCGCTTGTCACCGACCGCCGCCGGGCCGACGGTGGTGGCGAAGCCGCCGGGCACCTCGTAACGGCGGCCCGGGGTCAGCTCGCGGTCGAACTGGCAGACCACGATCGTGCTGAGCTGCCCGCCGGCACCGTAGCGGCAGTTGCGGTAGGCCGCCGGCTCCAGCCCGACCGGGAAGCGGAACGTGGCCCGTAGNGGCTGGTCGCCGGCGCTGACCAGGGCCACCGGCAGGGCGAGCCGGTCGCCGGTGCCAAAACCCTCGACGTACGCGTCGACGAGGTCGACCGCGTCCGGCCCGGTGCGCACCGTGACGGTCGCCTGCTGGGCCTCGCCGTCGACGCCGTCGGCGGTGATGGACCAGCCGATCGTGCCGGCGGCGCCGTCGGTCGAGCCGGTCACGGCGCGGAGCACGATCGGCACGGTGCCGTTGACGCCGCCGAACTCGTCCGTGGTGGCGTCGGGCGGAGTCGGGCAGGTCGCCACGGCCCGGACGCGCTCGCACCAGGCCGGGAACGTCGCGGTGGCGATGCCGGCGAGGCCGCTCACGTCGAAGCGGACGCGCGGGTGCACCGCGTCGGGGCTGCTGCTGAACGAGAAGGCGGCGGTGCGGGCGGGTGCGGGGCGGCCGGCGACGGTGATCTCGCCGAGCCAGCCGCTGACCCAGCCGGGGCCGGGGTCGGCCGTCGCCGGTGCGGGGAGGGCGGCGAGCACACCGAGGGTGGCCAGCGCCGCCGCGCCGGTCGAAACGCGCAGACGGTTCATCGAGCTCCTTGCGGAAGGGGAGCCGACCTGAGCGGCCGGCGGACCGATCCTATGAGGAGGGTCTGACGAGACGGGTCAGCACGTCGTCCACGCGGCGGGTGATCTGGTAGGCCACCTCGGGCAGGTCGGCCAGGTCGAGGCGGTCGGCCCGCAGCGCGAACTGGGCGTGCAGTTCGCGGGCCACCGCGTCGCGGATCTCGGTCTGGAGCGGGCTGAGGCCGTCCGGGTCGCCCACCACGTACGCGTCGTCCATCCGTACAGGATGACAGACTTGCCCATCCATCGATGGATCTCTATGGTTAACAGAAAGCGCTTTCTTAACACAGGGTACACACGCAGGAAAGGTGATCCGTATGAGACGCAAAGTCGCCACGCGGTGGCTGACCGGCGGCACCGCAGCGGTCGTAGGTGCCGCCGTCGCGCTGGCGTTGCAGGTTCCCAACGCCTCGGCCGCCACGAACCTGAGCCTCGGCGCCGGCGCCGACGGCTCCAGCAAGGCCAGTGGCACCAGCTATGGCAACGTCATCGACGGCAACGCCAGCACCTACTGGTCGCCGAGTGGCTCGACCGGCACGATCTCGGTCAAATGGGGCAGCGCCACCACGGTGTCCTCGGCCGTCATCGTGCTGGCCTCGGGCGGCGGCTCGATCAGCGGCTGGCAACTCAAGAACTTCGACACCGGCTCCGTGCTGGCCAGCGGCGGCAGCGCCCCGAGCACCATCAACTTCTCCTCGACGTCGCTGAAGAAGATCTCCTTCGTCATCACCAGCGCGTCCGGCACCCCGCGGATCGCCGAGTTCGAGACGTACTCAAGCGGTGGGTCGACGCCGACCACCAGCCCGACCGGTGGCCCCACCAGCGGTCCGACGTCCGGGCCGACCGGCAACCCGGGCACGCCGACCGGCGCGTGGCCGTCGTCGGCCGGTTCCGTGAACATCTCGGCCACGGTCAACGTCTCCGGCACCTTCGACGGCGGCATGAAGACCTACTGCTGCATGGGCGACGGCGGGCAGGGCGAGTCGCAGGACCCGATGTTCAAGATCGCCAACGGTGGCACGCTGCAGAACGTCATCCTCGGTTCGCCCGCCGGTGACGGCGTGCACTGCGAGGGCACCTGCACGCTGCGCAACGTGTGGTGGAACGACATCGGCGAGGACGCCGCCACCTTCAAGCAGACCAACGGCGGCACCTCCTACGTCATCGGTGGCGGCGCGCGCAGCGGCAGCGACAAGACCTTCCAGCACAACGGCAACGGCACGGTCAACATCTCCGGCTTCTACCTCAAGGGGACCGGCAAGCTGTACCGCGCCTGCGGCAACTGCTCCACCTCGTACACCCGCCATGTGCGGATCGACAACGTCCTCGTCGACGACATCGACATGCTCGCCGGCATCAACAGCAACTGGAACGACACGGCGACGATCACCCGCGTGGTCGTGATCGGCTCGGCCACCATCTGCGGCAAGTACAAGGGTGTGGCCAAGGGCAGCGAACCCAGCTACCTCGGTGAGGGCTGGAACGACGCCAACTGCAAGGTCACCAGGAGTGACGTCATCTTCCGGTAATTCTCGTTCGTTCGTGAAGGGGCACCCGCCGCCCGGTCGGGTGCCTTTTCCGTGTCCTTCACCCGCCGAACCAGCCCGGCACGTCGAGGCGGAACACGTCGGCGGGGACCATCCGGCGCAGGTCGTCCTCGATGGCCGCGACCCGGTCGGCCCCCAGCGTCGCCGCCCAGCGGTCGCGCAGCTCGTCGAAGACCAGCGCGGACCGGTGCAGCCCGTCGTGGCCGCGGGCGGTCATCCGGACCAGCTTCCGGCGTGCGTCGGCGGGGTCGTCCACGCGTTCCAGGTAGCCGAGCGCGACGAGTCGATCCACCGTCTTCCCGGCGGCCTGCTTGGAGACGCCGAGGCGCTGCCCGAGGTCGGAGGCGGTGGTGCCGGCCGGACCCACGGCCTGGAGCACGAAGCCGTGCGCCGGGCGCAGCTCGGTGTGCCCGTGCCGGGCCAGCTCGGCGTGCAGGTCGTCGATGAGCGCGCGAAAGCCGGCGAGCAGGAGCAGCGGCAGCGCGAAGCCGGGGCGGTCAGGCGTTGCCATGCTCGACAACCACGTTTACCATTTCGTCAACCACGTTGACTATCCTACGGGAGGGGACCGACCTTGTCCCGCTTCACCGCGTACGCCCCCGACACCGCGCCCGCCGCCGCCCGCCCGGTCATGGCCGGCGTACATCGCAAGCTGGGCCACCTGCCCGCCGCCGTCGGCCTGATGGCCGGCTCGCCCGAACTGCTCAAGGGCTTCCTCGCCGCCAACGCCGCCTTCGACGCCACCGACCTCGACCCGATCGCCCGGGAGGTGGTCGTGCTGACGGTCGCCACCCGCAACGAGTGCCACCTCTGCGTGGCCATGCACACCGCCACGCTCACCCGCCACGATGCCGATCCCGACCTGATCCGGGCGCTGCGGGCCGGCGAGACGCTGGCCGAACCCCGGCTGGAGGCGCTGCGCCGGTTCACCATCGCCGTGCTCGACCACCGCGGCGCGGTCCCCGACGCCGACCTCGACGCGCTGCTCGCCGCCGGCTGGCAGCCGCGGCACGCACTGGACGTCGTGCTCGGCGTCGGGACCTACACCATCTCGACCTTCGCGAACCGGCTCACCGCCGCGCCGCTCGACAAACCCCTGAGCGCGTACGCCTGGGAGTCGACCGTCTGAATTCGCGCTACTACAGAAAATCTTTAGTTTTGTGTCTTCGCTCGACCGAGAACTAAAGATTTTCTGTAGTTTGCTATGCTGGCGTGTGCTCACCGATCGGCAAGATCACCGGCGCAGACTGCTCGGCCTCGCCATCCGTCAGCATGGTTACTTCACCGCTGCCCAGGCCGTGCAGGCGGGATACTCACACCAGGCTCAGAAGTATCACGTCGACTGTGGCAACTGGGTCCGGGTCGATCGGGGAATCTTTCAACTTCCGGACTGGCCGGCGCATCAGTTCGGCCCCCTGGTCCGTTGGGTGCTGTGGAGCGGCGGGAAGGGCGTCGTCAGCCATGCCAGTGCGCTGTCCCTGCACGACCTCGGGGACTTTGACCCGGCAGTGGTGCACCTGTCGGTGCCGCCGCGATTCCGGCGGTCGGCTGCCGGCGTCGAACTGCACCACGACGTCCCTCCCGCCGAGCACACCGAGGACCGGGAGGGATTTCGCGTGACCACACCGAGCCGAGCCCTGGCGGAGTGCGCGCAGGGGCGGATGGAGCAGCAGTGGCTCAACGACGCCGTCGCCGACGCGCTCGATCGAGGTCTGACCACACCACGTCGCCTGCGCGCCGCCGCCACGGAGCTCAACCCGACGGCAGAACTCGGCGTTCAGATGGCGCTGGGGGCGGTAGGCCGATGAGTAGGAGATATGCGACGGCTTCCGCTCTCCGTGCCGCCCTCGACGATCGGATGATCGAACGTGCACGCGTCTCGGGTAGGGACCCGAACTGGCTTCGCCGACGCCTTGCCTTCACTCGTCTCCTGGTCCGACTCGTCAACGACCACGCCGACATCTGGGTGTTGAAGGGCGGGATGGCCGTCGAGTTGCGCAGACCCGGCCTGGCGCGATCGACACGCGACGTCGATCTGGTCATCCGCCCGGGTCTGGTCGATGATCCGGCCGATGGCTCGGAACTCCATGAGGTGCTCACCGAAACCCTGCTCGTTGATCCGGACGGCGATGGTTTCGTCTACTCCGCCGCCGCGCCGGCTCGCTTGCGCGACGACGCATACGGTCGCCCGGCCTGGCGGCTTCCGGTCGAGTGCCGTCTTGCGGGGCAACTCTTCGCCAAGATCAAGCTTGACGTGGTGGCGCGGCCCGAGGAAATCGGCGGGGTGGAACTGCGTGACCTGCCGGACGACCTGGCCTTCGCGGGCATCCCCACGCGTTCGATCTGGGTCGCTGACCTGCGGCAGCAGTACGCCGAGAAGCTGCACGCCCTGACGCGGCAATATGAGACCGGCGAATCAACCCGGGTCAGGGACTTGGTCGACCTGGTCCTGCTGGTGGAGGATGGCGTGCCGGCGGATGCGGAACTGGTCGGGCGGGTCCGCCACGTCTTCTCCATCCGACGCTCTCACCCGGTGCCGGACGACTTGCCGGATCCGCCCCCGTCATGGGCTGTGCGTTACGAGATCCTGGCCCTGGAGATCGGGCTTGCGGTCACGTCCGCAGTTGAGGCTCACAAGATCGTTGTCCAACACTGGCAGCAAGCTCGTATCGCCGAGAAAGCATGATCCTCCTCGTTAAGAAGGGGCCCCGCCTCTACCGAATGCGTTAAGCGGGGGCCCCTCCTTACCTCCGGCGGGGGGCGGCCCAGCCGAGGAAGCGGTCGTGCAGCGCACCCGGCTTCGGCGCGTTCCTCGGGTCGAGCCGGTGCAGGTCCTCGACGGCGGTGTAGAGCAGCCCGGCGAGGTGGATGCACAACGCGATCCGGCCGTCCACCCCGTACTCGGCCAGGAGCGTGAGCCGGGCGGTGCCGCACGGCCACGGGCCGCCGCAGGCCCGGCAGAGCCACAGTGGTCGGTGCGGGTCATGGCGTCGCATCGCGCTTCCCTTCGACGGGCTGGCGGGCTGGAGGCGGGGCCGTCCGCCGCCGACGTACCGGACGGCCCCGCAGCGGTTTCGTCCGTCCTTTCGGGTCGGATCCGAACGATTCCGCTTCGCCCAGTTTCGGGACGGCGGGACTACGTTCGGAAGGCGTATGGTCGCCCTGTGTGTCGGCCCGGGCGGTCGGTGAGGTCCGGTGAGACACGCGGAACCCGGCCGTGAGGGAGGCGTGCGGATGGACGAGCGCTTGCAGGTGTTGATCGATGAGCTGCGGCACATGCGGGCGGCCCGGCGGATGACCCAGGATGATCTGGCGAAGGCGGTCACCTATTCGCCGTCGACCGTGGCGATGGTCGAGACCGGCGCGCGCAGGCCGCCGCCGGACTTCTGGGACCGGGTGGACGTGGCGCTCGACACCGGTGGCGCGTTCGCCCGGATGCTGACGCGGCTCGGGTCGCCGCAGTGGATGCGGGAGTGGGAGGCCAACGAGCGGCAGGCCACCGTGCTCCGGTCGTACGAGAACACGGTGGTGCCAGGGCTGTTGCAGACGTCGGCCTACGCCCGCGCGTTGTTCCGCAGCGTCGGCCTGTTCGACGAGGCGGAGGTCGAGCGGCGGACGGAGGCCCGGCTCGCCCGGCAGGCGGTGCTGACCGGGGAGAAGCCACCGCAGCTCGTCGCGGTCCTGGACGAGCATGTGCTGCGCCGCCCGGTTGGCGGCCCGCTGGTGATGCGCGAGCAGGTGCTGCGGCTGGTGAAGGTGGCGGACGAAAATCCTCGGGTACGGATCCAGGTGGTGCCCGCCTCGGTCGGCGCATATCCGGGTGTCGCGGGGGCCTTCGTGCTGGCTACCCTGCCCACTGGGGAGGACGTCGCCTATCTCGACGATCAGCTCAAGGGCCAGGTGGTCGACCGCACCGAGGACGTGCTGGCGGTCCGGTCGTCCTGGGAGTCGATCGAGGGTGAGGCGCTGCCGCCCCGGCAGTCGATGGAGTTGCTGACGGAGGTGGCGGAGACATGGCGGATCTGACCGGTGCCCGGTGGCGCACCAGCACCCGGAGCAGCACCAACGGCGGTAACTGCGTCGAGGTGGCCGACAACCTTCCCCGCGTGGTCGCGGTGCGCGACAGCAAGGACCGCGACGGCGGCGTGTTGACGTTCCGCCCGGCCGCCTGGCGCGCGTTCGTGGCGTCGACCCGCCGGCGCTGACCCGTTCGTCAGCCCCGCAGGAACGGCAGCAGCAGGGCGGTCAGCTTCGCCGGTTGCTCCTCGAAGAGCCAGTGGCCGCAGTCCTCGACCACCTCGCCGGTGACCGCGTCGGCATATCGGCGCACCTGCTCGGCCACCTGTCCGCCGAGGCTGGCCTCCGCGCCGATGGCAAGCACCGGCATCGGCAGCTTCGTGCCCCGGTACGCCGTGTTGTCCGCGACGTCCTGCCCGAATGCCCGAAAGTAGGCGAAGCTGGCCCGTAGATGCGCCTCGTCGCGCAGGTGACCGGCATACTCCTCGATGTCCTCCGGGCCGAGACTGCCCTTGTTGACCATGATCGAGTCGGTGAACCGGTCGACCCACAGCGCCTCCCGGCCGGCGACGAGTTGCTCGGGCAGACCGTTGGGCACGGTGAAGAAACCGAAGTTCCACACCGCCGGGCCGGCGGCGGTCAGTGCGGGCATCGCGTAGACGCTCTCGTCGGGGATCGGCGCCTCGCTGAGCACCAGCCGGGCAACCGAGTCGGGATGGGCGGCGGCGTAGGCGTACGCGACCATGGTGCCCAGGTCGTGACCGACCAGTCGGATGTCCCCCGCCAGGTCGAGCCCGGTGAGCAGCCCGTGCAGGTCGGCGGCGACGGTCTTCTTGTCGTACCCGCCGGGCGGGGCGTCGCTGTCGCCGAAGCCGCGCAGGTCGGGGGCGATCACCTCGTACGACCGCGCCAGCTCGGGCAGCAGGTGCCGCCACATCCGCCAGCACTGCGGGTAGCCGTGCAGCAGCACCACCGTGGGCCCCCGGCCGCCCCGCACATAGTTGATCTCCACGTCGCCGACCCGGCCCCGCTGCTCGCTGAATCCCGCCGGTACCCGCCCGTCACCCATCCCGCCGACTACCCGCCCGCCGGGGTGTTAAAAGGGGGCCCCGCCTCTACCAAATGCGTTAAGAAGGGGCCCTTCCTTGCACCTCAGGGGGGTGGAGGAGGATGGGGTAATGGCTCGTGGGTTTCCGTACACCGATCTCAAGGACTTCCTCGCGGCCCTGGAGCGCGCCGGGGAGCTGCGGCGGGTGGGCGTGCCCGTCGACCCGACGCTGGAGATGAGCGAGGTCGTCACCCGGACCGTCCGCGACGGCGGGCCGGCGCTGCTGTTCGAGCGGCCCACCCGGGGCGAGATGCCGGTGGCGGTCAACCTGTTCGGCACCGAGAAGCGGATGGCCATGGCGCTCGGCGTCGAGACGCTGGACGAGATCGGCGCGCGGATCGGCTCGATGATCAAGCCGGAGCTGCCGGTCGGCTGGTCCGGTATCCGCGAGGGTCTCGGCAAGGTCATGCAGCTCAAGTCCGTGCCGCCGCGCAAGGTGAAGACCGCGCCGTGCCAGCAGGTGGTCTACCGCGGCGACGACGTCGACCTCGACCGGCTGCCCGGCCTCCAGGTGTGGCCCGGTGACGGCGGGATCTTCCACAACTTCGGGCTGACCCACACGAAGCACCCGGAGACCGGCAAGCGCAACCTCGGCCTCTACCGGCTCCAGCAGCACGGCCGTAACACGCTCGGCATGCACTGGCAGATCCACAAGGACTCCACCGCGCACCACGCCGTCGCGGAGCGGCTCGGCCAACGGCTCCCGGTGGCCATCGCCATCGGCTGCGACCCCGTCGTCTCGTACGCGGCCACCGCGCCGCTGCCCGGTGACATCGACGAATACCTGTTCGCCGGGTTCCTGCGCGGCGAGCGGGTCGAGATGGTCGACTGTCTGACGGTGCCGTTGCAGGTGCCGGCGCACGCCCAGGTGGTGCTGGAGGGCTATCTCGAACCGGGCGAGCGGCTGCCCGAGGGCCCGTTCGGCGACCACACCGGTTTCTACACGCCGGTCGAGCCGTTCCCGGTGCTGCACGTCGAGACGATGACCATGCAGCGTGAGCCGGTCTACCACTCGATCATCACGTCGAAGCCGCCGCAGGAGGACCACGGTCTGGGCAAGGCCACCGAGCGGATCTTCCTGCCGCTGCTCAAGCTGATGATCCCGGACATCGTCGACTACGACCTGCCGGCCGCCGGGGTCTTCCACAACTGCGCGATCGTGTCGATCCGCAAGCGCTACCCGAAGCACGCGCAGAAGGTGATGAACGCGATCTGGGGCGCCCACCTCATGTCGCTGACCAAGCTGATCGTGATCGTGGACTCCGACTGCGACGTGCACGACTACAACGAGGTGGCGTTCCGCGCCTTCGGCAACGTCGACTACGCCCGCGACCTGATGGTCACCGAGGGGCCGGTGGATCACCTGGACCACGCCTCCTACCAGCAGTTCTGGGGCGGCAAGGCGGGCCTCGACGCGACCCGCAAGCTGCCCACCGAGGGCTACACCCGAGGCTGGCCCGAGGAGATGACCATGTCGCCCGAGGTGGTCTCCCTGGTCGACAAGCGCTGGCGGGAGTACGGGATCTGATGACGGCGGTGGCGGAGCGGCCCGGCCGCGTCAAGTCCTTCCTCAAACTCGTCGCGATCGAGCACTCCGTGTTCGCGTTGCCGTTCGCGTACCTGTCGGCGTTGACCGCCATGCAGGTCACCGGCGGGCGGGTGCGGTGGGGGGACCTGCTGCTGATCACCGTGGCGATGGTCGGGGCGCGGACGTTCGCGATGGCCGCCAACCGGATCCTCGACCGGCGGATCGACGCGCGGAACCCGCGTACCGCGAACCGGGAACTGGTCACCGGGGCGGTGAGCGTGCGGACGGCCTGGACCGGCGCGGCCGTCGCGCTGGTGGTCTTCCTCGCCGCCGCCGCCCTGCTCAACCCGCTCTGCCTGGCGCTCGCGCCGCTGGCCGTGGTGCCGCTCGTGGTCTATCCCTACGGCAAGCGGTTCACCAACTGGCCGCACGCCATCCTCGCGGTGGCCCAGGCGGTCGGCCCGGTCGGCGCCTGGCTGGCGGTCACCGGCACGCTGGCCGGCTCCGGGCCGGCCTGGCTGCTGGGCGCGGCGGTCGGGCTGTGGATCGGCGGCTTCGACCTGATCTACGCCTGTCAGGACTCGGAGATCGACCGGGAGATCGGCGTGCACAGCGTCCCGGCCCGCTACGGGCGGCGCTTCGCGCTGCACGCCTCCACGGTCGCGCACGTCGTGACGTTCGCGCTGTTCATCTGGTTCGGTGCGCTGGTCGGGTTCGGCTGGCTCTGGTGGATCGGGTTGGCGCTCACCGCGGTCGCCTTCGCCTACCAGCACCTGGTGGTCACCCCCACCGACCTGAGCAAGGTCAACCGGGCGTTCTTCACCGCCAACGGGTTCGTCGGCATCGCGCTGTTCGTGCTCGCCCTGCTCGACCTGGTGATCCGGCTCGACCTGCGGCCCTGAGCCGGCCGCCCGGTCAGGGCGTCGCCGCCACCGGGTAGCGGGCGCTCTCCAACGTCCAGTCGACCGTGCCCCGGACGGCGGCGGCCAAGCCGTCGAGATGGGCGGTGACCGCCTCGTCCAGCGCCGGGCCGAACGACGGCACCGCCGCGCGCAGCGCCACGAAGCGGGTCATCTCCGCGCGCCAGTGCCCGGCCACCAGGTCGACCGCGGCCGGCAGCGGCACGCCCCGCTCGGCGGCCACCGCCAGCACCAGGTTGTGCCCCCCACCGGCGGCCCGGTCCCGTTCCAGCGAGGCGATGTCGTTGAACCAGGAGAGCAGGTCGTTGGCGAGGTCGGCGAGGTGTCGCAGCGCCCGATGGTGGTAGACCGCGTCGGGTAGCGGCCGGCCGGAGGCGAACTCGATCAGCGGATACGACACGTACGCGGCCGAGGTGGCCCGGCGCAGCCGCACGTAGTCCGCGACGCCGGGCGGCCGACCGGCCGAACTGGCGGCCGCCTCCCGGGACACGCCGTCGAGGTGGTCGGCGACGGCGTCGGCGAACCGCAGCCGCCAGCGCGCCGGCATCCGGCGTCGCGGCTCCCGCCACGCCTGCACCAGCAGCCGGCGCAGCGGACCGGAGAAGCCGGGATGGCGGGCCCGGGGCCCCTCGCGGAGCAGCGCGAGCGCGCCGTCGCGCAGCGCGCGGATCCGCTCCGGCGTCGGCCGGTCCGGCCCGTCGCAGGCGTCGTCGACCAGGAAGAACCAGGTGAACAGCGCGGCCAGCACCCGCAGGTCGGGCGCGGTGGCGTCCGGGTAGAGCCGGCCCGCGTACCGGGCGAAGCCGGCCCGCGCCAGCCGCTGCCGGGTGACCGGGTCCAGCGGCAGGCCGAGCCCGTCGAGCCGGCCGACCAGCCAGCGCTGCACCTCGTCGGCGTGCGGGGAGAGCCGGGGCGCGATGGGGCAGTCGGAGCGCAGCGCCCGCAGCACCGCCGCCGTCATCACCGGGCCCTTCCAGGGAACGTGGGTCGCCGGTCAGAGAATCCCACGCGGCGGGAAGTACCGTCGACCCGGTGGGCATCCAACGCGGCTGACCAGGCAGGCTTGACGGTATGCGCGAACCATGGGTGGTCGGCGTCTCCGGCGCCTCCGGCACGCCGTACGCGGCGGCGGTCCTGCGGGGCCTACTCGACGCCGGTGCGGCGGTGGNTTCCGGGACGGGCACTGGGCCGAGGACCTCGCCGCCTGGCTCGACCGCGACCTCACCGGAGCGGACCTGCGGCACTGGCCCGCCGGGGACCTGGCCGCCGGCCCGAGCAGCGGCTCCTACCGGGTACGCGGCATGGCGGTCGTGCCGGCCAGCACCGCGGCCTGCGCCGGCATCGCCATCGGGCTCTCCAAGGACCTGCTCCAACGCGCCGCCGAGGTGAACCTCAAGGAACGCCGGCCGGTCGTCATGGTGCCCCGGGAGACGCCGGTGACCCGCAGCCACCTGGAGCACCTCATCGCGCTGCACGACGCCGGGGCGGTCGTGCTGCCGGCCAGCCCGGGTTTCTACGGCGCCGGGGCGGCGGCCACCGCCCCGCAACTGGTCGACTTCGTGGCCGGCAAGGTGCTCGACGCGCTCGGCGTACCGCACACGCTGTTCCGCCGCTGGTCCGGTGAACTCGCCGCGGACCGGACCTGATCCCGCGCACGGCCGGCCGCAGCGGCCGGTCGGGGCACGACCCGGCGACGGCCGGACCGCGCCCCGCTCACTCAGTACATGCCGGCGTTCGCCGGGCCGGGGCCGGTCGAAGCGGTCGGGCCCATGTTGCGGGCCTTGCCCATGTCCTCCGCCTCGTCCAGCATGCCCTCCCCCTCAAGCAGGGCCCGCACCTCGGATTCCCGAAACCGGCGATGCCCGCCTGGAGTCCGGATGCTGCCGATCCGGCCGGCCGCTGCCCATCTGGTCACGGTCTTCGGGTCAACCCGAAACAGCGCAGCGACCTCACCCGGTGTCAGCAGGCGATCTCCAGTGTCCACAGCCCCCTCCTCGCGTCGACGAAGCCCCCGGCTGAACACACTGCCCCCGGCCGGTGCGAGCCCAGAGCCGTCATGAGGGACGTATGGCAATTACAGCACCAGCGACCGGGCGTGTCCGCCAAACGCGAAAAACGCACACACTGAGAAGTTAGTAAATGGTACCGGCGTAGAACCCCCGTGACCGCACGTTTGTGAATGGCGACGTGACGTCATGTTCAACGGGTGCCGACCGTGTCCGGTCACGCCCAAACGGATAGGGTCACTCTCCGTGGACACGATCGACCTGAGCCTCGTGGAGTTGCTGCGCGGCAACGCGCGCCTGTCGTACGCCGAACTGGCCCGCCAGGTCGGCCTCTCCGCCCCGGCCGTGCATGAACGGGTCGGCAAGCTGGAGTCCGGCGGCGTGATCCGGGCATACCGGGCCGAGGTCGAACCGGAGGCGGTCGGCCTCGGGGTCACCGCGCTGATCGGCATCGTCGAGGACTCCGACGCCGACACCGACGACGTGCTGGAGTCGTTCCGCCAGATCCCCGAGATCGAGTCCTGCTACTTCATGGCCGGCGTCGAATCCTTCCTGCTCAAGGCCCGCGTCGGCACCATCGTCGAGTTGGAACGGCTGATCGTCCGCCTGAACCGGATCCCGGGGGTCGCCTCCACCCGCACCGGCATCGCCCTGTCGACCAAGTGGGAGAACCGCCCCCAGCCGCTCGTTCCCCCGACCCCCTGACCACCGGCCGCACCGGGCCGGCAAATCCGAGCCTGCCTCGCTTGTAACGTTGCCGGCGTGACTCATCTCGACCGGTGCGACGAGGCCAGCCGACGCTGGGTGACCGAGGCCATCGCCACGGTCGAGGCGGACGCCAACCGCTCCGCCGACACCCACCTCCTGCCCTTCCCGCTGCCCCGCCAGTGGGGCATCGACCTCTACCTCAAGGACGAGTCGGTGCACCCCACCGGCTCGCTCAAGCACCGGCTGGCCCGCTCGCTGTTCCTCTACGGGCTCTGCAACGGGTGGATCGGGCGGGACACCACGATCGTCGAGGCGTCCTCCGGGTCCACCGCGGTCTCCGAGGCGTACTTCGCCCGGATGCTCGGGCTGCCGTTCATCGCGGTCATGCCCGCCTCCACCTCACCCGAGAAGATCGCCCAGATCGAGTTCCAGGGCGGGCGCTGTCACCTGGTCCAGGACCCGGCCAAGGTGGTGATCGAGGCGCGGTGGCTCGCCGAGGACACCGGCGGTCGTTTCATGGACCAGTTCACCTACGCCGAGCGGGCCACCGACTGGCGGGGCAACAACAACATCGCCGAGTCGATCTACGCCCAGCTCGCGCTGGAGCGGCACCCGCTGCCGGCCTGGATCGTGGTGGGCGCCGGCACCGGCGGCACCAGCGCCACCATCGGCCGGTACGCCCGCTACCGCCGGTTGCCCACCAAACTGTGCGTGGTCGACCCGGAGAACTCCGCGTTCTACCCCGCCTGGCAGGCCGGCGACTGGTCGGTCCGCACCGGACGCGGCTCCCGGATCGAGGGCGTCGGCCGACCCTCCGTCGAGCCGTCCTTCCTGCCCAACGTCGTGGACCGGATGGTCCAGGTGCCGGACGCCGCGTCGCTGGCCGCCATGCGGGCCGGTTCGGCGGTGCTCGGCCGCCGCGTCGGTGGCTCCACCGGCACCAACCTGTGGGGCGCCTTCGGGCTGATCGCGGAGATGCGCGCCGCCGGCCGGACCGGCTCGGTGGTCACGCTGATCTGCGACCCGGGCGACCGCTACGCCGACACCTACTACTCCGACGAGTGGGTGGCCGCGCAGGGCCTCGACCTCGACCCGCACCTCGCCACCATCGAACGGTTCCTGGCCGACGGCGGCTGGCCCGCCTGACCGGTCAGCGCGGGTCGACCCGCTCGGCGAGGCCCGGGTAGCGCACCACGAAGCCCTCCGGGTCGACGTCCAGGTCGGCGCTGTAGGTGTCGCTGGCGTACCGCACCCGACCGGGCCCGAGCGAGGTGTAGACCTGCTCGGCCGGGAGCACGACCAGGCCGGGCAGCAGCACCCAGGCGACCGTCACGCCGGTCGCCAGGTCGGCCGGGAGCCGGCCCAGCCCGATCCGGCGGATCGGCAGCGTGTTGGTCAGCGGGGACCCGCCCAGGTCCACGTCGAGCGCCTCGGCCAGCCGGTCCGGGTCGTCCGTGCCGGGCAGGCCCGCTGGCGGATGCCCGGCCGCGCGCAGCGCCGCGTCCAGGTCACCCTCCTCCCCGGTACGCACGCGCCACCCGTCGCCGCCCCGTTCGAGGCGTACGCTCCGGGCCCAGCCGGCGCCGTCCGTGTCGACCTCCAGCCGGCTGGTCGACCAGTCCGGTGCGACGGTCAGCCGGTACCGACAGGTGTAGGGGATCGGGTCCACGGCCAGCGCCACGCCCTGCGCGGTCAGCCCCTGGCGGTCGTCGAGCACGACATGCTCGGAGCCGGCGGTGTCGGTCCGGACCCAGAAGAGCGACTTCGGCATGGACCGGACGTTACGCGACCCGGCGGACACCGGCAGCGGATGCGCGAACGCCGCCGCCGAGCGGATGCTCGACGGCGGCGTNCCCGCCGAAACCGCGCCGGTCGTCCCGACCCCGCCCCTCGGGACGGAACCCGCCCCGATGCTCGGCCGACCGGAAGTCGCCCCGCTCACCGAAGCGCCGGTCGGCGTGGCCGTCCCGGTCGAAGCGCCGGTCCGCCTGCGGACGGTCCTCGTGGCGCCGCTCGGCCTGCGGACGGTCCTCCCGACGGCGGTCGGCGAAGCCGTGGCCGCCGGGCCGGTCGTCGTACCGCCGGTCGTCCCGCGCGTAGCCGGGCCCGCCCGCCGGCCGGTGC
>NZ_NAPR01000004.1:241665-259684 GCF_002140155.1 Micromonospora sp. NBS 11-29 | reverse complement strand
CCGCGCTCGGCCCGCTCGCCGAACCGCCGGTCGTCGGACTGCCGGCCGGCGAACCGGTCGCCCCGGTCGTCGGCCCGCCGCTCGCCGAACCGCCGGTCGTCGCGACCGTGCCGGTCAGCGGGGCGCTCGTCGCGGCGCTCGGCCCGCTCACCGGTGGGCCGGTCGCCGAAGCGGCGTTCCCCGGCCGGTCGGTCGCCGAAGCGGCGTTCGCCGGCCGGTCGGTCGCCGAAGCGGCGTTCGCCGGCCGGTCGGTCGCCGTAGCGGCGTTCGCCGGTCGGTCGGTCGCCGTATCCGCGCTCGCCCGAAGGGCGGTCGCCGTAGCGGCGCTCGCCACCCGGCCGGTCTCCGTAGCCGCGCTCGCCCGAGGGGCGGTCGCCGTAGCCGCGCTCGCCGCGCCCGTCCCGACCGGCGAAGCCGCGCCCGTCCCGGTCGCCGGAACCGCGGCCGCCACGGTCGAAGCCCCGTGCGTCCCGGTCGCCGAAGCGGCGCGGGCCGCCGCGACGCGGCTCCGGCTCGTCCCGGACCGGGATGCCGGAGGGCTCACGCGCGCCGGTCAACTCGGCCAGCTCCGCGTCGCCCGCGCGAATCCGCGCCTGGGCCGGCTCGACGCCCGCCTTCTCCAGCATGGCCAGCGTGGTGCGTCGCTGCTTCGGCAGCACCAGCGTCGCCACCGCGCCGGACTCGCCGGCCCGGGCGGTACGACCGGCCCGGTGCAGGTAGTCCTTCGGGTCCTTCGGCGGGTCGACGTGCAGCACCAGCGAGACGCCGTCGACGTGGATGCCCCGGGCCGCCACGTCGGTGGCCACCAGCACGTTCATCCGGCCCTCGCGGAACTCGGCCAGCGTCTTGGTGCGCATCCGCTGGGTCTTCCCGCCGTGCAGGCCACCGGCGCGCACACCGACCGCGGCGAACTGCTCGACCAGCCGGTCAACGCCGAGCTGCGTACGGGCGAAGACCATGGTGCGGCCGTCCCGGGCGGCGATGGACGCCGCGACGGCGAACTTGTCGTGCGGCGGGATCAGCAGCAGGTGATGATCCATCGTGGAGACGGCGGCGGTGGCCGGCGCGGTCGAGTGGGTGACCGGGTCGGTCATGAAGCGCTTGACCAGCGTGTCGACGTCGTTGTCCAGCGTCGCCGAGAAGAGCAGCCGCTGGGCGTCCGCCGGCGTCTTCGCCAACAGCTCGGTGACCTCCGGCAGGAAGCCCATGTCGGCCATCTGGTCGGCCTCGTCCAACACGGTGACCTCAACGTCGTCGAGCCGGCAGACGCCGCGCTCGATCAGGTCGCCGAGCCGCCCCGGGGTGGCCACCACGATCTCCACGCCCCGGCGCAGCGCGTCGATCTGCCGGTCGTACGGCACGCCGCCGACCGCGGTCTTCAGGAAGATGCCGACCGACTTGCCGAGCGGCACCAGCGCGTCGTTGACCTGCATGGCCAGCTCACGGGTGGGAACCAGGATCAGCGCGCGCGGGTGCAGCGGCCGGGCCCGGTTGCGCTCGGCGAGCCGGGCGATCACCGGCAGGCCGAAGGCGAGCGTCTTGCCTGAGCCGGTCTGGCCCCGGCCCAGCACGTCGCGGCCGGCGAGCGCGTCCGGCACGGTGGCCCGCTGGATCTCGAACGGAGTGGTGATGCCCTGCCGGGCGAGCGCCTCGACCACCTGTCGGGGCAGGCCGAGGGAGGCGAAGTCAGGGGCGTCGATGGTCTGGTCGGTGGACGGGGACATGCCGGATTCAGCGAACGTGGTCAAGGAATGCCTCTCGAGCGGGGCGCATCTTCGCGATGGCCCGCCGCGGCGCCGTCACGCCGTCGAATCGCCCGCAAGATCGCCCATGGGCGCGCGCAGTCGGGCGCGCCGGGTCAGTGATCCCCACCAGTGTACGGCGCTTCGCCGCAGCGTCCACCGCTTCGCGTCGCGGTAGTGGGCGGGCTCACCCCGTCAGCGGGCCAGCATGGTGCCGGTCATCCCGCTCAGCGCGTCGTTGGCCAGGAAGACCACGAGCAGGCTGATCGCGATCAGCGCGATCAGTGCGACCGCGAGCACGACGATGACCTTGGTGTTGCCGCCCCGGCTGGCGGGGGTGTCGTCCGCCCAACCCTGGGCCAGGATGTGCCCGGTCAACGAGCCGGTGTTCTCCGGCGCACCGCTCTGCGGGAGCGCCACCGTGGCGAAGCCGGGCCCCTCGGTGCCGCCGTACATGGTGCCGCCCAGGCCCTGACCGCCCGGCTGAGGGCGTACCGGCCGGGGCGTCTCGGCGTTCCGTGCCGGCGTGGCCGGCGGCGGCCAGGTCGGCAGCGCCGGTGCCACCGGCGGGGGCGCACCCACCTGCGGCAGTGACGCGGTCGGCGCGGGCGTGCCCAGCGACGGCAGTGACGCGGTCGGTGGGGGCGCGTTCAGCGGCGGCAGGGACGCGGTCGGCGCGGGGGCGTTTAGCGGCGGCGGGGCGGACGCGGCAGCGGGCCACCCCGGCTGGGGCCCGGTCGCCGGGCCCTGCCCCGGCACGTCTGCCATCGCGGGCGGCGGCGGGAACGGCGGTGCGGGCATCGGACCGGGCGGTGACGGCGGCGGAGGCACCAGCGGCCCCGGCGGCGGCGCGGGTGGCCCGGGCACCGGCGGGACCGGGCCGGGCGGCGTCGGGACCGGGACCGGCGCGGGCGGCGTCGGCATCGGCGGCTCCGGGCGGAGCGGGGGCTCCGGCTCGGGTACGGGCGGGGCGGGGGACGGCGGCGTCGGACCCGGCACCGGCGTCGGCGCGGGTTCGGGCTCCGGACCCGGCGGCGTCGGTGGCTGCGCGGGCTCCGGCGGCTCCGGGCTGACCGGCCCGGCCCGGTAGACCGTCGCCGCGGCCGGCGCGGCGGCCACCGAGGCGGCGACCTCGTCGGCCGAGACCCGGCTCAGACCGGGCACCGACGCGCTGGCCCGGGCATGCGCGACCCCGGTCGGACCGGTGGACACGGAGGGGCGGTCGGACGCGGCAGGTGACACGTCCGGCCGGTCGTCGGCCGGCGGCGTACCGGGGATTGGCGCGTCCGTAGGCGGCGTCGGCAGGGCCGGCGCGGACACCAGCGCGGAGGCGGGGGACCGGGGCGCCGGGACGCTGACGGACGGGCCGCCGTCGGTGGCGCCCGTCGCGGCGGGGGGCGGCGGAGCGTCGTCGTCGGCCGGGCGTGCGGCGGGGCGTTCGGCGGTCGAGAAGGCGGACCAGCTCGACGGCGGCGTGACGGTGGCACCGGGGCGTCGACGGTCCAGTGGGGGCGGAGTCTCCGGCCGGGGCTCGGCCTCCGGTGGGGCGCCGGCCCGGTACGTGGTGGCGGTGGCCGGCGGCCCGGGGCGATCCCCGCCCGACGGCGGCGGCACGGCCGAGCCGGTCACGCTCACCCGGGCCCGGGCGACGGCCACCTGTCCCGGCTGCGCCGGGCGCTCGTCGGCGTCACCAATGGGGTCGGGCGTGCGTCCCGGGTGGACCCTCTCCGCCGGCACCTCGTGCTCGCCCATCTCACCCTCCGCACCCACGCTCGTCACCGACCGCCGTACCGGTCGGAACCGCCTGGATCTCACCGTGCCACATTCCGGCCCGCGCGCACAGCCGGAGTGGACGGTTGGGTCAGTCGGCGCTGCTCGGGCTGGCGGAATTGCCGCCGGCCACGCTGCCGCTCGGCTTCGCGGCGCTGCTCGACGGCGCGGCGGCGCTGTCGCTCGGCTTCGCCGTGTTGCTCGCCGGTGCGGCGGTGCTCTCGGTCGGCCGCGCCGAAGTCGGCGTCGGCCCGGTGGTCGCGGTGCGGCTCGGTGACGGGCTCGGCGAGCCGGACGGGCTGTGTGTCGGAGTCGGCGTCGGGCTCGACGGGGTGGGGGACGGGCTGGACGTGCTCGGCGTCGGCTTCGGCGTGCCGGTGGGCTTGGGCGTGGCCGACTTCGTCGGCGTCGGCTTCGGCGTGGTGCCGGGCTTCGGCGGGGTGGTCGGCACGGTCGGCGCCGGCACGGGCGTGGCCGGGGCGGGAACGGCGCCGACCACGCGGGTCGCGGCGTAGAGCCGGGACCAGCGGACCACCGAGATCTTGACGACGTCGCCGGTCCGCGGCGCCTCGACCATCTTGCCGTTGCCGATGTACATGGCGACGTGGTGGATGCTGGTCCAGCTGCTGCCCGAGGCGAAGAAGAGCAGGTCGCCGGGGAGGAGGGCGTTCGGGCTGACGGTGCGGCCGCGGGTGGCGAAGTACTGGTCGCGGGCGACCCGGGGCAGGCCCCGGTAGCCGGCCGCCTGGTAGGAGGCGAGCACCAGGCCCGAGCAGTCGAACCGGTCCGGGCCTTCCGCCGCCCACAGGTAGGGATCACCGAGCTGGGCGAGGGCATAACGTACGGCGTCGAGCGCCCGCGGGTCGGACACCAGGCCGTTGATGCTCTGGTCGACCACGTACGGATTGCCGAGCCGCTGCTCGGCGGCGTCCGCCTGGCGCTCGATGACGAGCAGCCTGGCGGCGTTGTCCCGCCGCAGCTTGAGCAGCGTCGCTTCCTGCGTGTGCAGGGTCGTCTCGACCCGGGTGAACTCCGCGGTCTTCTCGGTGGTCCGCCGCTGGGCCGAGCTGTGGGCCTCGCGGGCGAGCTGCTCGGCGGTGGTGGCGCGGAGGAGCTCGCCGGTCACCGACGTGGTGGCGCCCTCGGCCTTGTCGCCGCGGGTGATCCGCTGGAGGTTGGCGAACTCGCGCAGGCTGGTGCCGAGTTCGCCGGGAGGCAGGGCGGCGTCGGCCTTGACCGCGTCGGCGGCGGCGCTCTTCGCGTTCTCCTGGGCCCGGGCGAGCGCGTCCTGCGCCTCCTTGAGCCGGCCGGCGGCGGCGGTCAGCTCGGCCTGGGCGGCGTCCCGCTCGCCCTTGACCCGCAGCAGGTCGTCGCCGAGCGTGGCGACCAGTGCGTCGACCTGATTGATCTGTGCGATCAGCGGCCCGTCGGCCGGGTTCGTGGCACCCGGCAGACCCGGGCCGCCGGGCACGGTGCCGCGCTGCCCCGGGACGGTGCCGGGCAGGCCGGGCGCGCCGGGTTGCCCGGGGACGGCGCCGGGCACGGTGGGCAGGTGGAGCGGACCGGTTACCTGCGGCCGGGAGCCGGTGTGGGGGACGGTGTCGGGCAGCGGGTCGGCCCAGGCCGGGGTGGCGAGCGCCGCGGCCGCGACCGCCCCGAGCAGGGCGGACCAGAGCGTCGGACGCAGCACCGGTGAGATCACCGGCGGCCGGGTCCGTCGCCGTCGGGCCTTGGTGCTGTCGACCATTCCGCTCCCCGTCCGGTCTGGTGCGCGCCACGCGTCGTGGGCGTGATGAGACAGGACGGTCCCTGGTGTGTGTTCCGCCCCACCCTGTCTTACCTCACTCGGGCAGCGATGTCGATGTGCGGAGGGTGACGGATGGTGAACTGGGTCGCTGCGACCGACCGCGTGGGCGATCGGTCGCGCCCGCGACGTACGCTCGATCGGGACCCCAGGTGGAAGGACGTGGCTGTCGGATGGACGCCGGACTCAAGCGCGAACTCGAGGCGAAGGTCTACGCGGGGGAGCGGCTGACCCGCTCGGACGGCATCGCCCTCTACGAGAGCGACGACCTGACCTGGCTCGGCCGGCTGGCCCACCACCGGCGCACCGAGATGAACGGTGACCGGGTGATGTTCAACGTCAACCGGCACCTCAACCTGACCAATGTCTGTTCCGCGTCGTGCGCGTACTGCTCGTTCCAGCGCAAGCCGGGCGAGAAGGACGCCTACACGATGCGGATCGACGAGGCGGTCCGCAAGGCCAAGGAGATGGAGGACGAGCAGCTCACCGAGCTGCACATCGTCAACGGCCTGCACCCGACGCTGCCCTGGCGCTACTACCCCAAGGTGCTGCGCGAGCTGAAGGCGGCGCTGCCGAAGGTCAACCTGAAGGCGTTCACCGCCACCGAGGTGCAGTGGTTCGAGAAGATCAGCGGGCTGACCGCCGACGCGATCCTCGACGAGCTGATGGACGCCGGCCTGGAGTCGCTGACCGGCGGCGGCGCGGAGATCTTCGACTGGGAGATCCGGCAGCACATCGTCGACCACGCCTGCCACTGGGAGGACTGGTCGCGAATCCACCGGCTGGCCCACTCGAAGGGCATGAAGACGCCCTCGACCATGCTCTACGGTCACATCGAGGAGCCCCGGCACCGGGTCGACCACGTGCTGCGGCTGCGGGAGCTCCAGGACGAGACCGGCGGTTTCCAGGTCTTCATCCCGCTGCGCTACCAGCACGACTTCGTCGACTCGGCGGACGGCAAGGTCCGCAACCGGATCCAGGCCCGCACCACGATGGCGTCGCCGGCCGAGTCGCTCAAGACCTTCGCGGTCTCCCGGCTGCTGTTCGACAACGTCCCGCACGTCAAGTGCTTCTGGGTCATGCACGGGCTCTCGGTGGCCCAGCTCTCGCTGAACTTCGGCGTGGACGACCTGGACGGCTCGGTCGTGGAATACAAGATCACGCACGACGCCGACTCGTACGGCACGCCGAACACCATGCACCGCGACGACCTGCTCCACCTGATCTGGGACGCCGGCTTCCGCCCGG
Source organism: Micromonospora sp. NBS 11-29 (assembly GCF_002140155.1). GTDB lineage: Bacteria > Actinomycetota > Actinomycetes > Mycobacteriales > Micromonosporaceae > Micromonospora. The sequence goes on along the minus strand of NZ_NAPR01000004.1, from coordinate 253,120 downwards.
TGGAGCGCAACACCCGATACGAGACCGTCCGCGAGTACGACGCCGCGCCGTCGATGGCCGAGCGTCGCTCCGAGCCGCAGCAGGTCTGGGCCTGACCCGGCGATGAGCACGGAGGAGCAGCCGCGCGCCTTTCCCCGGCGGGACGCCGAGGGACGCGTCGCCACCCTGGGCGACCTGCTCGGGGTCACCCTCGCCGGCCTGGTGATCGGGGTGCTGGCGCTGCTGNTTGGCTGGCGGTGATCCTGCCGCTCTGGCTGTTCTGGGACGACTTCCGGGCCTGGGAGTTCGGTGCCGCCCGGGTGCTGGCCGCGTTGGTCGGCCTCGGCGTCGGTGTCGTCGCCGGGCTGCTCGCCGCCGGGCTGGCCGCGGGGCTGCCGGCGTTGTTCACCGGCGCGCTGGCCGCGGCGGTGTTCACCGTGGTCTACGCGGTCATCTGGTTTCATGGCGTGCACTGGCTGGCCCGGCGGACGGGCTGAGGCGCGGAGAAAGTGGGAATGCGGGCATGAGCGCGGCGGTCAAGTACACGCTGGGCCGGATCGGGCTGTTCGTCGGCGTGCTGGCGGCCCTCTGGTTCGTCGAGATGAACATGTTCCTACGGCTGATGGTGGCGCTGATCTCCTCCGCCGCGCTGTCGTTCTTCCTGCTCAAGGGCTGGCGGGACGAGATGGCCGGGGAAATGGCCGAGGCTGCGGAACGGCGTCGCGGCGAGAAGGAGCGGCTGCGATCCGCCCTGGCCGGCGACGACCAGCCCACCGACAACCCCTGATCTCACCTCCCCCCACCTCCACCCCCTCGCGGCGAGGTGGTGAGAAGGGGCCCCTTCTCTACGCCAGGCGTTAACAAGGGGCCCCTCCTTTCAGCTCACCAGTTGGTGGAGCCGGGGACGGTGGGCCACGGTCGGTCCTGCGGCTTGATCAGGTACGCGACGCCGCCGGAGCCGGAGGCCACCGTGCCGTTGGCCCGGTACCGCTTGGTGCGCAACCAGATCTGCTCGAACTGCTCCCGCTGGTAGACGTTGCGGACCGCCTCGTTGGAGGAGGACGCGGGGTCGTTGACGATCACGTCACCGTCGGCGGTGAAGCCGACGATCACGAACAGGTGCCCGGAGGTGCCGTAGTTCGCCCCGTCCAGCTCGCTGGCGAGGAACGACTGCGACGTGACCACCGGGATGCCGGCCTTGACGAACCGCTCCGCCTCGTCCAGCGAGTGCAGGCGGGTGACGCGCGCCTCCAGACCGGGGAAACCGGCGGCGTACGCGGTGTTGAACGGCCAGTTGCCGGCGCCTTCGTACTCGTAGTCGTAGGTCATCCGGGCGGCGTGGTCGACGGTCGGGTCGGCGTAGGCGGGGTCGACCCACGAGGTGTCCTCGGCCGACGGCTTGCGCCCCCAGTACTCGACGACCATCTCGGTGGAGGTGGGGGAGCACCAGGCCTCGCCGCCGCCGTCGTACTCCGGGTACTCCCCGATGTGGATGTTCTGCGAGTAACGCGGCACGGCCAGTTCGGTGCCCCAGGCGATGCCGCCCCGGCTCGGCGTGACGGTGAATCGGTCCGGCACGTTCGAGGCCATCGCGCCGAGCATCCGGACCTGCGGCGCGGCGGCCTGCCCGGGCGCGCGGTAGAGCGTCAGCCGGAGCTGGTACGAGCGCAGCAGCACCCCGGCCGCGGCGTCGTCGATGGAGAACGTGTCGGTCCAGATGCTCGACCAGGGATCGCCCTGGCCGTCCAGGGTGGACCGCTTGATGTCCTGGTCACCGGAGGCCCACCGGCCCATCACGTACCAGGGGGTGTGCTGCCCGGTGTTGTAGGTGCCGTTCAGTTCGACCTGGATCCAGGTGCCGGTCGGGGTGGTGGCGTTCCACGAGGCGATCAGTTCGGTGGCGTCGAAGCCGATCCGTCGCTCCGGGGAGGTCCAGGTGGCGTACTCCCAGGTGCGGGTGGTGCCGGTGTGCGCGTCGGTGACCTCGGTGGTGCCGGCCGGGCGGCCGATGGTCAGCGCGGGGTGGCGGCCCGGTACGGCGCGGGTGCCCTGGTGTGTGCCGCTGCGCCAGTCGGGGTGGCGGGAGAACTCCTGGAAGGTGATCTGTTCGTCGTGGGTGACGCCCGGACGCGGGGCGTGTGCCTGGGCGGGGACAGTGGTGCCGAGGATGGTGAGCGCGGTCAGGCCGGCGAGGGCGGCCGTACGCAGGGGTCTTCCGAACATGGCAGCTCCACGGGGAAACGGCATCGTTGCCGTTCACTGTCGCGCCTGACGGGAAGTTTCGCCAGATGTTCTGGGAGGGAAAATTCTTGCCGGCGTGACGATCCAGTCGGGATGGAACCTGATAAAGATGAATGTTGATATGACCATGTGACTCCTGGTGGAGTGTGCGGACAACGGGATCTTCCGTACCGAGGAGGTTGTCCATGGCCCTCCGCACGTCCCCGCTCCGCCGCCGGCTGGCGCTCGCCGCCGCCGTCGGCCTGACCCTGGTCACCGCCGCAGCCGGGCCGGCCGTCGCCCGCCCCGCCCCGGACCGGGCCAGCGAACCGGCCGCCGTCGCCTACCGGGTGCTCGGCCCGCGTACCGTCGCCGACCGCACCGCGGTCGCCCGCACCGGCGCCGCGATCGACTACTCCGAACACGGTGTGCTGCACGTCACGGCGACCACCGCCGAGGCGAACGCGATCACCCGGCTCGGCTTCCGGCTGGAGAAGGACGTCACCCCGGCGCCCGCCGGCGGGGCGAGCGCGTACGCCTTCCCGCCCGCCGACTCGAACTACCACGACTACGCCGAGCTGACCACGGTGGTGAACAAGGTGGTCGCCGACCACCCGTCGATCGCCCGCAAACTCAGCATCGGCAAGTCCTACGAGGGCCGCGACCTGATGGCGGTGAAGATCTCCGACAACGTCGGCACCGACGAGAACGAACCGGAGATCCTGTTCAACGCCCAGCAGCACGCCCGCGAGCACCTGACCGTCGAGATGGCGATCTACCTGCTCAACCTCTTCACCGACAACTACGGCAGCGACTCCCGGATCACCAACATCGTCAACTCCCGGGAGATCTGGATCGTGCCGACGGTCAACCCGGACGGCAGCGAGTACGACATCGCCACCGGCTCCTACCGCTCCTGGCGGAAGAACCGGCAGCCCAACAGCGGCTCCACCGCCGTCGGCACCGACCTGAACCGCAACTGGAGCTACCAGTGGGGCTGCTGCGGCGGCTCGTCGAGCACGAAGTCGTCGGAGACCTACCGCGGCCCGTCCGCGTTCTCCGCCCCGGAAACCACCGCGCTGCGCAACTTCGTCAACAGCCGGGTCGTCGGCGGGGTGCAGCAGATCAAAGCGAACATCGACTTCCACACCTATTCCCAGCTGGTGCTCTGGCCGTACGGCTACACGTACAGCGACACCGCCACCGGGATGAACGCCGACCAGTACAACACGTTCGCCACCATCGGCCGGCAGTTGGCGGCCAGCAACGGGTACACCCCGGAACAGTCGAGCGACCTCTACATCGCCGACGGCACCAGCATCGACTGGATGTGGGGCACCCACAAGATCTGGGCGTACACGTTCGAGATGTACCCCGGCTCGGCCTCCGGCGGCGGCTTCTACCCGCCCGACGAGGTGATCCCGGCGCAGACCTCGCGCAACCGGGAGGCCGTGCTGACGCTCTCCGAGTACGCCGACTGCCCGTACCGGGCGATCGGCAAGCAGAGCCAGTACTGCTGACCCCACCCGGTGTGGGGACCCCGGTCCCACCCCCGCCGGGGTCCCCACCCACCCCTCCCGTCCGGAGCATCTCCGCTGGTCGTGCGCTACCGTGGCACCCGACCGTGCCACAGCGAAGCCGGTGCGAAACCGGCGCTGTCCCGCAACTGTGATGCCCCGTACGCGCGGCGTCGGCCTCCCGCCGGCGCCGCCGTGCGTGGGACGAGCCAGGTCGCCTGCGGCCCGGTCGCGACACGCGCCTTCGAGGAAGGGCGCCTCGTGGACGGGCCTTCCCACCTGTCGGCGAAGCACCACGCTCCTCGACCGACAGGAGGACACATGTCCCGACGTACCCCTCGGCTCTTCGCCGCCGCGCTCGCGGCCGGCGCGTTGCTTCTCGGCGGCTGCGCCGAGAAGACCTCCACCGACACCCCCGCCGCCGGCGGCTCGGGCGGCGCCTTCCCGGTCAGCGTCGGCAACCTGACGCTGGAGAAGCGGCCCGAGAAGATCGTCTCGCTGTCGCCGACCTCGACCGAGATGCTCTTCGCCATCGGCGCCGGCAAGCAGGTCACCGCCGTCGACGACCAGTCGAACTTCCCGGCCGACGTGCCGAAGAGCGACCTCTCCGGCTACCAGCCGAACGCCGAGGCGATCGCCGGCCGCAACCCCGACCTGGTGGTGCTCGCCAACGACACCAACAAGATCGTGGACCAGCTCGTCGCGCTGAAGATCCCGGTCCTGCTCGCCCCGGCCGCGGCCACGCTCGACGACACGTACCGGCAGCTCACCGACCTGGGCAAGCTCACCGGCCACCCGGCCGAGGCGGACGCCGTGGTGCAGAAGATGAAGGGCGACATCACGGCGCTCACCAAGGACCTGCCCAAGCGCGCCGAGAAGCTCACCTATTACCACGAGCTGGGCCCGGAGCTGTACACCGCGACCAGCAAGACCTTCATCGGCACCATCTACGCGCTCGCCGGGCTGGCGAACATCGCCGACCCGGCCGACGCCGACGGCAAGAGCGGCGGCTACCCGCAGCTCTCCCAGGAGGTCATCGTCAAGGCCAACCCCGACTTCGTCTTCCTGGCCGACACCAAGTGCTGCCAGCAGAGCCCGGACACGGTCAAGGCGCGCAGCGGCTGGGCCGGCGTCACCGCGGTGAAGAACAACCAGGTCGTGGGCTTGGACGACGACATCGCCTCGCGCTGGGGGCCGCGCGTGGTCGACCTGCTCAAGGCCATCGTCGACGCCAGCGCCAAGGTACCGGCCTGACCGTGGCCGTGCGACCGGCGGACTCCGCGCCGGCCGGGACGCCCGACGCGTCCCGGCCGGCCAGCCGGCTGCCCCGACCCCGCCGAGGGGCTGACACCCCGGTACGCCCGGCCGGGCTGCGCACCCGCTGGCTGCTGGCCGGAATCGTGGCGGTGCTGGTCGCGCTGGTGGCCGGCGTCTCGTTCGGCCCGGTCAGCCTGCCGCCCGGCAGCGTCGCGGCCGAACTGCTCAACCTGCTGCCCGGGGTGCACCTGGACAGCGGGCTCACCGAGCGGGAGATCGCCATCGTCACCGAGCTGCGACTGCCGCGGGTCGTGCTCGGCCTGCTCGTCGGCGGGCTGCTCGCCCTGGCCGGCGGCTGCTACCAGGGCGTCTTCCGCAACCCGCTGGCCGACCCATACCTGCTCGGCGTCGCCGCCGGGGCCGGGTTCGCGGTCACCGTGGCGATCGTGCTCGGTGCCGGGGCGGGCGGGGCGCTGACCGGGCTGCCGGTCACCATCCCGTTCGCCGCGTTCGTCGGCTCGCTCGGCGCGGTCGTGCTGACCTACCTGCTCGGCGCCGCCGGCGGGCGGGACCGGTCACCGGCCACGCTGATCCTGGCCGGGGTGGCGGTGTCGGCGTTCTTCTCCGCCGGGCAGACCTACCTGCTGCAACAGCACTCCGACAACATCCAGCAGGTCTACTCCTGGTTGCTCGGCCGGCTGGCCACCGCCGGCTGGCACGACGTGCTGCTGGTCCTGCCGTACTTCCTGCTCACCGCCGTGGTGGTGCTGGCGCACCGGCGTGAGCTGGACGTGCTCTCCGTCGGCGACGACGAGGCCACCAGCCTCGGCCTGCACCCGCAACGCTCCCGCTACCTGCTGATCGCCGCCGCCTCGCTGGGCACCGCCGCGGCGGTCTCCGCCTCCGGGCTGATCGGCTTCGTCGGCATCATCGTGCCGCACACCGTACGGCTGCTCGCCGGCTCCAGCCACCGGGTGATCCTGCCGCTGTCGATGCTCTTCGGCGGCGCGTTCCTGGCACTGACCGACGTGGTCGCCCGCACCGCCGCCGCCCCCGCCGAGATCCCCATCGGCGTCGTCACCGCCGTACTCGGCGGCCCGTTCTTCGTGCTGATCCTGCGCACCGCCCGCGGAGTGTCCACATGAGCGCGAGGAGTGAGCCGGGTTTGCGAGCCCCGCAGTCGCACGCCCGTCAGACCTGCGTGAGCGCGAGGAGTGAGCCGGGTTTGCGAGCCCCGCAGTCGCACGCCAGGAGACCAGCTTGAGCGCGGCCGTCGAGGTCCGCGACCTGCGGGTCGAGCTGGGCGGCACCCCGATCCTGGCCGGCGTCGACCTGACCGTCGCGGTCGGCGAGTGGGTCACCGTCATCGGCCCCAACGGCGCCGGCAAGTCGACCCTGTTGCGCGCCGTCGGCGGCCTGCTGCCCGCGCCGGACGCCGTCTCCCTCTTCGGTACGCCGATCCGCGCGCTGCGCCGCCGCGACCGGGCCCGGGTGGTGGCGACTGTGGCGCAGTCCCCGGTGGTCCCGGCCGGCATGGCGGTCTTCGACTACGTCCTGCTCGGCCGCACCCCGTACATGCCGCCGCTGGGTCGGGAGTCCGCCGCCGACCTGGCCGCCGTGCACGAGGTGCTGACCCGACTGGACCTCGACGCGTTCGGCCGGCGTGAACTGGCCACCCTCTCCGGCGGGGAACGGCAGCGGGTGTTCCTGGCCCGCGCGCTGGCCCAGGGCGCCACGCTGCTGCTGCTCGACGAGCCGACCAGCGCGCTGGACATCGGGCACCAGCAGGAGGTGCTGGAACTGGTCGACCAGCTCCGCCGCGAGCACGACCTGACCGTGCTCGCCACCATGCACGACCTCTCCATCGCCGGTGAGTACGCCGACCGCCTGGTGCTGCTCGCCGACGGCCGGGTGGCCGCCGCCGGCCCGCCCGCCGAGGTGCTGACCGAGGAGCTGCTGGCCCGCCACTACCACGCCCATGTCCGGGTGATCCCCGGCCCGCACGGCCCCCACGTCATCCCCCTCCGCCGCCGGTGAAAGGCGGGGGCCCCGCTTAACGCATTCGGTAGAGGCGGGGCCCCCGCTTAACACCCACGTGTTAAGCGGGGCCCCCGCCTAACAAGAGGGCGGGGCGGGCGGGGCGGGCGGGGCGGGCGGGGCGGGGCGGGGCGGGAGGGCGAGCGGGCGAGGGCCGCTCAGCGGAGGGTGGAGATGGAGAAGAGGGCGCCCTGGGGGTCGCGCAGGGCGGCGCCCCGGCCGGCCGGATTGTCCCGGGGCGGTACGAGGATCGTGCCGCCCAGTTCGGCGGCGCGGGCCGCGGTGGCGTCGGTGTCCTCCACCGCGAAGTAGACCGTCCAGTATGCGGGCAGGTCGGCGGGCAGCGGTTCCGCCTGCGGCAGCATGCCGGCGACGATGCGGGCGCCGCAGCGCCACCCGGTGTAGGCGATCGGCCCGGCCGACCGCTCCTCGGGGTGCCAGCCGAAGACCAGCGCGTAGAACTCCTTGGCCCCGTCCGGGTCGGGGGTGACCAGTTCGTTCCAGCACATCGCGCCCGGTGCGTTGAACAGTTCCGCGCCGCGCATCGCCATCGGCTGCCAGACGCTGAACACCGCGCCGGCCGGGTCGGCGAGCACCGCCATCCGGCCCTGCGCGGCGACGTCGAACGGGGCGACCACCACCTGCCCGCCGGCGGCCGCCACCCGGGTGGCGACCAGGTCGGCGTCGTCGGTGGCCACGTACGTGGACCAGATCGGCACCTGGTCCGGGGTGGCCGGGGGTCCCACCCCGGCGACGGCTCTGCCGTCCTTGAGGAAGACGGTGTAGCCGCCGGCGTCCGGCACGGTGGAGATGCGCCCGGTCCAGCCGAACAGCCGGGGGTAGAACTGTCGCGCCTCCTCCAGGCCGGGCGTGGCCAGGTCGGTCCAGCAGGGTGTGCCGGGCTCGACGCCGTTCACGGTGACCCCTCTCGCCGGGAGCGGTCCCGCTGGCCCGCCCTGCCGGCATCGTGGCACCGCCGGGCCGGCCGCCGGGCGGGAACCCGGGCAAAAGGTCAGCTGAAGCGGCGTCCCTCGTCCCGCCGGTAGGCCCAGCCGGCGACCGCGGCGAGCGCGACCACCCAGACCACCAGCATCACCAGTGTCCGCACGTCGGGTTGCCAGTCGGTGACGGCCGCCCACATCAGCTCGACGGCGCCCCGGGTGGGCAGGTAGGGGGCGATGGCCTGGATGAACCCGGGTGCCTCGTCCGGGGCGGAGAGCAGGCCCCCGCCGAACGCCAGCGGGAAGAAGAGCACCTGCGCCACCACGATCGCCGCCTTGCTCGGCAGCGAGTAGCCGATCGCGAGGCCGAGCAGGGTGAACGGCACCGAGATCACGGCGACGGCGACGAGCCCGAGCAGGAACTGCACCGCGCTCACCCGCGCGGCGGTGGCCACCGCCGCGATCACCACGACCGGCACCATCGACAGGTAGGTCAGCACCAGGCCGGCGAGAACCCGCCCGGCGAGGCGCGGCGCTGGCCCGGCCGGCAGGGTCCGGGTGTACGGGTTCCAGGGCTGGTCGCGGTCCTCGGCGACGCCCACGCCGTACTGGAAGATGTTGGCGCTCATCACCGCGAACGTGACCATCGCGGCGGTGGCGTAGGTGGCGCCGGTCGGGTCGTCGCCGGCGAACGGCACCACGAAGAAGAGCATCGCGGCGGCGGGGAAGAACGCGCTGCCCACCACCGCCACCGGGATCCGGATGATCTCCAGGAGCTGGTAGCGGGCGTGGACGAGGGCGAGCGGCACGGCGGTCTCCTAGGCGGGGGTGGGCGCGGGCCGGTCGCCGGCCGTGATGGCGAGGAACGCCTCCTCCAGCGAGGTGGGGCGGACCTCCAGGTCGCGGAACGCCACCCCGGCGGTGACCAGGTCGCGGACGAGCTGGTCGGCGTCGGTGGTGAGCAGGTGGACCCGGCCGTCGACGCGTTCGGTGGCGACCACCCCGGGCAGCGTCGGCAGGTCGTCGGCGACCAGGCTGACCCGGCGTACGCCGACGATGCCGCGGACCGCCGCCACCGAGTCGTCGGCCAGCACCCGCCCGTGCCCGATCACCACCACCCGCTGCGCCAGCGCCTCCACCTCTTCCAGGTAGTGGCTGCTCAACAGCACCGTGCCGCCCCCGGCGTGGAATTCGCGGATCGCCTCCCAGAGCGCGTGCCGGGCCTCCACGTCCAGCCCGGTGGTCGGCTCGTCGAGCACCACCAGGCGGGGCCGCCCGACGAACGCCAGCGCCACCGCGAGCCGCCGCCGCTGCCCGCCGGAGAGGCCGCCGGCCTGTCGGCGTACCTGGTCGGTGAGGCCGAACCGGTCGAGCAGCTCGCCCCGGGGCACCGGATCGGGGTAGTGCGCGGAGACGAAGTCGACCACCTCGCCGACCCGCAGCGTGCCGGGCAGGCCGGTTTCCTGCGGCGTCACCCCGAGCTGCCGCCGGCTCGCCGGGTCGTGCGGGTCGCCGCCCAGCAGCTCGACCCGGCCGCCGGTCGGGCGGCGCAGCCCGACCAGCAGGTTGAGCAGCGTGCTCTTGCCCGCCCCGTTCGGGCCGAGCAGGCCGACCAGCTCCCCGGCCCGGACGGTCAGGTCGACCCGGTCCAGCGCCAGCACCTCGCCGTAGCGGCGGCTGACCTGTTCGGCGCGGGCCAGGATCATCGGTGGCTCCTCGGGCGGGCGGGGTGTGCCCTCCTGTCTACCGTGCCGACGCCACCCGCACCGACCCCTGTCCCGGCGCGGGTCACCCCTGGTCTGCGCGAGGCAGGGGCAGCGCCGGCCGGGTCAGCCGGCCAGCGGCGTGGGCAGCGGTTCGCGGTGCAGCACCGCCAGCCGGGAGACGGCCCGGGTCAGCACCACGTAGAGGCGGTGCAGCCCACGCGGCTCGGCGGCCACGATCGCGGCCGGCTCGACGACCACCACATGGTCGTACTCCAGGCCCTTGACCAGCGTCGCGGGGACCACGGTGACGCGCGCCGCGGCCTCGACGTCGTCGGCGGTCGCGGTCTCGACGCCCGCGTCGGCGAGCGCCGCGCGCAGCCGGTCCACCGTGTCGTCGGCCGCGATCACCCCGACCGAGCCGTCGTACGCGAGCGCCGCCCGCACCTCGGCCACCGTCGCGGCCGTCAGGTCTTCGACGGTACGCAGATCGAGCGCGCCGTCGTGGCGCAGCGACCGGGCCGGGGGTACGTCGACGGCGAGCGCGGGCAGCAGCCGGTTCGCGAACGCCACCACGGCGGCCGGCACCCGGAAGCCGATGCTCAGCGGCACCACCGTGGCGTCCGGCTTGCCGAGGTGGGCCAGGGACTCCCGCCAGTCGGTCGCGGCCCACGGCGCGGTGCCCTGGGCCAGGTCGCCGAGGAGCGTGATCGAGCCGTGCTCGCTGCGGCGGGCGATGGCCCGGCACTGCATCGGGGAGAGGTCCTGCGCCTCGTCGACCACGACGTGCCCGAACCCGGCGGGCCGTTCCAGCAGCCCGGCGATCTCGTCGATGAGCACCGTGTCGGCGACACTCCACCGGGTCGCCTTCGCGGTGCGCCCGACCGTGCCGGTGCGGAACAGCTCCTGCTCCCCGGCGGTGAGCAGCCCGTCGGCGGCGGCGGCGAGCGCGTCCGCGTCGGTGCGCAGCCGGTGCAGCAGGCCGTCCGGGGTGAGCGCCGGCCAGACCGCGTCGAGCAGTTCGGTGACCGGCTTGATCCGGCTCATCCGCCGCAGCCAGGCGTCCGACGGCGACTCGGCTCGGCGGGCCTCGGCCTGGCGTTGCAGCAGCCCCACCACCCGGGCCCGGACCCGTTCCCGGCCGGTCGCGTAGGGCAGCCCCTCCGCGCGGGTCTCGGTGACCAGGCGGTGCAGCGGGTCCAGCCCGATCCGCCAGCGGAACGAGCCGTCCGAGACCATGATCGGCTCGGTCGGCGTACCGATGTGGGCCTCGACGGCGCGGCGCAGCACCTCGGCCATCCGAATGTCGTGCTTGAGCGCGGCGACGGCCGGGGCGTCGACCGCGCGGACCGGCACCCGGGCGACCAGGTCCTCGACGGTGGTCTGCTCGACCTCGACCTCGCCGAGCGCCGGCAGCACCGCCGCGATGTAGGACAGGAAGGCCCGGTTCGGCCCGACGATCAGCACGCCCGAGCGGCGCAGCCGCTCCCGGTGCAGGTAGAGCAGGTACGCGGCGCGGTGCAGCCCGACCGCCGTCTTGCCGGTGCCCGGTGCGCCCTGCACGCAGATCGAGTCGGCCAGGTCGGCGCGGACCAGTTCGTCCTGCTCGGGCTGGATGGTCGCGACGATGTCCCGCATCGGGCCGACGCGGGGCCGCTCGATCTCGGCGGTGAGGATCCGGCTGGCCGTGCCGAGTTCCTCGCCCCGGTCGAGGTGCTCGTCCTCGAAGCTGGTCAGCACGCCGGCGCTGAACCCGAACCGGCGGCGCACCGCGACGCCCTGCGGGTCGCGGGCGCTGGCC
>NZ_NAPR01000004.1:241491-241620 GCF_002140155.1 Micromonospora sp. NBS 11-29 | reverse complement strand
GGACGGGGGGCCCCGCCAGTCCAGCACCAGCGGCTCGCCCAGCTCGTCGGTGACGTGCCGCCGCCCGACGTGGTAGTCCCGCCCGGCGTGGTCCGGATCGTCGGCGCCGAAGTCGAGCCGGCCGAAGAA
>NZ_NAPR01000004.1:240410-241485 GCF_002140155.1 Micromonospora sp. NBS 11-29 | reverse complement strand
CGAGCTGCTCGGCGGTGTACGAGTCACCGGCCACCTTGTCGCCGGTGGCGAAGAGCGACTCGGCGCGTTCCCGCATCCGGCGCAGCGCGACGCGGGAGGTGTCCAGGTGGGCGCGCTCGGCGACGAGCTCGCCGTCGAGGCTCGTGGTCGGGTCGACTTCGGTTGCGGGCACTGCGAACTCCCATGGCTCGACACGATGCTCGCTCGCGTGTCCGGGGCGGTTGGCCTGACCCCGGCGCGGGGACGTCCGCTGCGGTGCGTGCTCACCGCGGCCGTCGGGCGGTCATCCACTATACGGACTTGTCGGCGTGCCCGCCGCCCCCACCTAGCGGCTGACGACTTGGACCGGAAACGATCAGCAGCCACTTACGGTAGTCGTGCACTACGTCACCCCGCGTGTTTGCTCGTTCGGGGCTGCCGACATGGCCCATCGCCGCCTTTGCTCTGCAGCCACCAAGGCATCCCGCTCTTGAGCAGGAATTTCAATCTTGATCCTCGTATCGCCCTCGGGCTGTTCCGCTCACGCTACGCACCTGATGCGTCCATGGCTGCAGAGCAAAGTCCCCGAAGGGAGCCGCTTGCCGGCCCGTCGCTGTCACTTTGGGTCGTCGGGGGCGGGAGTGGTCCCCGCCGCGCTGGCTGGGCATGCTCTCCGCGCCCTCGCCTGTTGGCGCGGGATCATGGGGGCATGACCGAGGCGCGTTCCGAATGGCACCGGGTGACGATCAGCGACCCGCAGGTGATGCGGGCGCTCGCCCATCCCGCCCGCATGGCGATCATCGAACATCTCAGCGCGCTGGGGGGCGGTGCGACCGCCACCGAGTGCGCCGAGATCGCCGGCCTCTCGCCGAGCGCCACCAGCTACCACCTGCGCGAGCTGGCGAAGTTCGGCCTGGTCCGCCAGGCGGCCGGCCGGGGTGACGCGCGCGAGCGGGTGTGGCAGGCGGTGAACCCGTCGTACTCGGTCGAGGCGGGGCCGGACGCCGACCCGGAGACGCACGCCGCCGAGGCGGCNGGGTGCCGGACGAGCCGCGCGAGTGGTACGAGGCGACCTGGTTCAGCGACAGCGTGCTGC
>NZ_NAPR01000004.1:233340-240380 GCF_002140155.1 Micromonospora sp. NBS 11-29 | reverse complement strand
CCGTACCGGCAGCGGACCCGCACGGACCCTCCGGCGGGTGCGCGCAAGGTGGCGGTGCAGTACCGGGCGATGCCGATCGACTGAGCGACGGCTCCGGCTTGCACAGTCAGGTGTGAAGGATTATTTTCGAAGTATGTCCTTCACATCTGGCTCGTCGCGCTGGTCGGACGTCTGGCTCGCCGCCGCCGCCCGGGGCACGTCGAGCTGCGGGGACTTCCTCGCCGTCGCCGCGCTCACGCTCGCGCTCCAGTCCGCCGGGGCCGGTGGGCTCGCCGTCTCCGGGCTGCTTCTCGCCGCCACGCTGCCGCTGGTCGCGCTCGCCCCGATCACCGGCCGCCTCGCCGACCGGGTGGACAGCCGAGTCCTGCTGGTCACCGCCGGTCTGGTCCAGGCCGGGATCTGCGTGGCGCTCGCGTACGCGCGGGATCCGATGCTGGTCATCGCGTTGGTGGCGGCGCTGGCGACCGGGCTCGCGGTCACCCAGCCCGTGATCTCCGCGCTGGTGCCGGTCATGGTGCGGCCCGAGGACCTGCCCCGGGCCGGCGCGCTCAACCAGACCGCCGGCACCCTGGGCGCGCTCGCCGGGCCCGCGCTGGCCGGGCTGCTCGTCGGGCAGTTCGGCACCCGGGTGCCGCTGCTCATCGACGCGGTCAGCTACCTCGCGCTGGTGGTGGCCGGGCTGCTCATCCGTACCCGCCGGGGTGGTCGCGGGACCGCGGCGGCCGACGTCGCCGCGGCGTCCGCGCCCGCCTGGCGGCTGCGGCAAGACCCGTTGCTGGTGGCGATGGTCGGCAGCGTCGCCGCGGTGGTCGGCGCGGTCGGCGCGATCAACGTGATCGAGGTCTTCTTCATCCGGGAGACGTTGGGCAGCTCCACCACCGTGTACGGCCTGGTCACCGGCGCCTGGACGCTCGGCGTCGTGGTCGGCGCCTGGCTGTTCGCCCGGGTCGCCCGCCGGCTCGCCGACGACGGCGCGCTGCTCGGGGCCGGGCTGGTGCTGCTCGGCGGCTGCTGCCTGGCGGTGCTCGCCTCGGCGGCGGTGCCGACGGCCTGGCTGCTCGTGCCGATCTGGCTGCTGGGCGGCGTGGGCAACGGCGGCGACAACGTCTTCAACAACCTGCTGCTGGCCCACCGGGTGCCCGAGGCGGCCCGGGGCCGGGCGTTCGCGGTCTTCGGCGCGGCGGTGCAGGGCGCGGGGATGGCCGGCTATCTGGCCGGCGGCCTGCTGCTGGAGGTGGCGGATCCCCGGCCGCTGGTCGCCGGCTGCGGGGCGGTCGGCCTGCTGGTGGTCGCGGCGCTGGCCGGGCCGGTCCGCCGCGCGGTACGCGCCGAGCGCCGCGCGTTAACCAGGGCACCTTCCTCTCCCCCGGCGGGGCGGGGTGGGGGTGGCGGGGATACGGTCGGGTCATGGCCGACCGCATCGCCCGCCCCCGGGTTGGGCACATCCAGTTCCTGAACTGCCTGCCCATCTACTGGGGGCTGATGCGGTCCGGCGCGCTGCTCGACGTCGACCTGCACAAGGACTCACCGGACCGGCTCAGCGCCGACCTGGTCGCCGGTGACCTCGACATCGGCCCGATCACCCTGGTGGAGTTCCTGAAGCACGCCGACGAGCTGCTGCTCCTGCCGGACCTGGCGGTCGGCAGCGACGGCCCGGTGCTGTCGGTCAACGTGGTCTCCACCCGGCCGCTCGGGGAGCTGGACGGCGCGCGGGTGGCGCTGGGCTCGACCTCGCGTACCGGGGTGCTGCTGGCACAGGTGTTGCTCGCCGAGCGGTACGGCGTGCGGCCGGAATACTTCCGCTGCCCGCCGGACCTGACCCAGATGCTGCTGGAGGCGGACGCCGGGGTGCTGATCGGCGACGTGGCGTTGCGCGCGCTGTACGAGGCGCCCGGCAAGGGCCTCGCGGTGACCGACCTCGGGCAGGCCTGGCACGACTGGACCGGGCTGCCGATGGTGTTCGCCGTCTGGGCGGTCCGCCGTGACTTCGCCGCCGCCCACCCGGGGCTGGTCAAGGAGGTGCACGAGGCGTTCCTGCGCTCGCGTGATCTCTGCCTGGCCGAGCTGGACCAGGTGGCCGAGGCGGCGGCCCGCTGGGAGCCGTTCGACGCGGCGACCCTGGCCACCTACTTCCGCACGCTCGACTTCTCGCTGGGCGAGCGGCAGGTGGCCGGGCTGCGGAAGTTCGCCCGCCGGGCCGCCGCGTACGGGGAGGTGCCGGTGCTGCCGCCGGGCGGCCCGGAGTTCTTCCAGGGCTGAGCGGGGGTCAGGTGGCCGGGCGCAGCAGCGCCTCGGTGATCTTTTCGCAGGCGTTCATGCCGTACTCCCATCCGCCGAGGCTGAACGGGCTGCGGACCATCACGCCCATCGTCCAGGTGTCCCCCACGGCCAGGCAGTTGACGTGGTATTCCTTCTCCTCCTGCCGGTCGATCCACCCGTTCTTGATGGCGATCTTCTTCCGTTCGGCGGCCGGGAACGCCTTGCGGATGCCGAAGTCACCGGAGCCGCGCACCAGGCGCATCTCGTTGAGCAGCCACTTCGTCCACTTCGGCCCGGCCGCCCGGCCGTCGTCGATGCAGAGGCCGAGTCGCGCGGTGTCCCGCGGGGACAGCAGCGTCCGGCTCCAGCCGCCGTCGTCGGCCACCTTGCTGTCGGTCAGCCCGCACATCGTGATCAGTCGCTTGATCGAGTTGGCGCCGCCCACGCTCTTGTAGAACTCCTGGGCGCGGGTGTTGTCGCTGTCGCGAATGATCATCGTGGCGTCGGCGAGCTTCGCGTCGCTCGGGGTCTTGCCCGACTCGGCACTGCGGCGCAGGTAGTCGGCCACCACCCAGGACTTGATCAGGGATGCGGTGGTGCTGGTCTCGCCCATGTTCGCCGAGCCGATGATCTTCCCGGTCCGCTTGTCCAGCACGGACCAGGCGTACCAGCCCTTGAGGTCGAGGTCGTCGAGGTCCTGGGCCTGGAACGGCAGTGGCTCCAGCGACGGCGACGGGGCGGGCCGGGGCCGGGCGTTGCGGTCGGTGGGCTTCGCGGTGGACCGTTCGCCCCCCACGTTGGTGCGCGTGGCGGCGGTCGGCTGCAACGGCGAGCCGGGGACCAGCCGGAACGAGAGGACCAGCAGGCCGGCCAGGGCCACCGCCACGGCGCTGAACGCCAGTGGACGGCGGTGGCTGCCGGGGCGTCGCCGGGTGCCGGCCATCAGAGCTTCCCGACCGGCTGCTGCGGCACGTTCAGGGCGGCGCCGGGCAGCGGGGTGACGAGCTGCGAGGCGACGCTGGCGCAGACCTTCGACCCGTACGACAGGCTGGTTCTGCTCGAATAGCGCATCATCACTGCGAGACTCCACTTCTCGGTCATCGCCAGGCAGTTGACGTGCCAGTTGCCGTCGTAGGCGAGTCGGGTCCAGCCGTTCTTGATGTGCACCGGGCCCTGGCTCTTGATCGAGGCGGGCAGGCCGTCGACGATCCCCCACCTGCCGCCGCCGGCCCGCTCCCGTTGTTCCAACACGCTGCCCTCGACATGGGCCATCTCGTTCAACACCCACCTGGTCCACTTGGGGCCGGCGGCCTTGCCGTCGGCGATGCAGTCACCGAGCCGGACGGCGTCCCGGGAGGACATCCGGGTGAAGCTCCACCAGCCCTCGTATTTGGGGACGTCGCCGCGCTTGGTGTCGGTCAGGCCGCAGATCCTGATCGCCCGACCGATGACCGGGCCGGGCTGGCCGCCGGGCGGCACCCGGTACGACCCGCCGGCCGCCGCGTAGACGGAGTCGGTCGCTTCGTCATCACTGTTCCGGATGGCCCGGCTGGCGTCGTCCAGCCTGTCTGCCGGCGGTTTCCGGTCGCCGAGCTGGCGAAGGTAATCGGAGACGATCCAGGCCTTGATCATCGACTCGGTGGTGCTGGTCGAGGCCAGGTTCGGGGAGCCGGAGATCGCGCCGGTGGACCGGTCCAGCAGCGCCCAGGAGAAGAACTCGCCCGAGAAGTCCACCGAGACGGGGCCGGCGGCCAGGGTCGGCGGCGGCGGCGCGGTCGGGGTGGGCGCCGGCACCTGGGTGCCGCCGCCGATGCCACCGGGGCCGCTCGGGCCCTCTCCACTGGAGAGCTTGGCGAACGCGGCCGGCACCAGGATGCCGCCGCCGACGAGGATCGCAACGACGGCGAGCACCAGGGTCACGCGGGGTCGCATGAGTGGGTGGACTCCAGATATCTGGCCGGGGGGACCGGCGCGCATGTGTTCGGCCCGATCGCCGCAGGCCGGGGGAGGGTGGCCGGTGCGGTGCGATCAACGGCAGCCGATCGGTGTGCAGGGGAAGTCTACTTCCGAACGGACGATTCGCCAGATCTCGGCACCCGTCGACCCGCCGTAGCGGTAGGACATTGAGACACTTTGACCACCTTGAGAGGTTTCGTGTTGGTCAAGTGATCGAGGTCACGCCGACTCGTCGCTCACGGTGACTTTCGGCTCACGCGGACGCTGGTGGAAACCTGTTACACCCTCTGGTGTCGTCCGGCGCGAGCTGTAACACTGGCTTCATGTATGGCAACGACTTCGCCCCGCCCGAGGACGGTCCGGGCGGCGGCCTGCTCGGCGAGGTGGAGGCCGCGGAGGCGGCGCTGCGCGAGGCGGCGGCGCGGGCCCGGGGCGGCGCTCCGGCGCCGGACGAGGACGTCGAGGCGTACTTCGCCGACGTGATCGACGCCGACCAGAAGATCGAGCCGCGGGACTGGATGCCGGAGGCGTACCGGAAGACACTGATCCGGCAGATCGCCCAGCACGCCCACTCCGAGATCATCGGGATGCAGCCGGAGGGGAACTGGATCAGCCGGGCCCCGTCGCTCAAGCGCAAGGCGATCCTGCTGGCCAAGGTGCAGGACGAGGCCGGCCACGGCCTCTACCTCTACGCGGCGGCCGAGACGCTCGGCATCAGCCGGGACGAGCTGGTGGAGCTGCTGCTCGACGGGCGGCAGAAATACAGCTCCATCTTCAACTACCCGACCCTGACCTGGGCCGACGTCGGTGCCATCGGCTGGCTCGTGGACGGTGCGGCGATCGTCAACCAGGTGCCGCTGTGCCGCTGCTCCTACGGTCCGTACGCGCGGGCCATGATCCGGGTCTGCAAGGAGGAGTCGTTCCACCAGCGCCAGGGCTACGAGATCCTGCACACGCTGGCGCACGGCACCGCGGCCCAGAAGGCGATGGCCCAGGACGCGGTGGACCGCTGGTGGTACCCGTCGCTGGCCATGTTCGGCCCACCGGACGGCGACTCCACGCACAGCGCCCAGTCGATGGCCTGGAAGATCAAGCGCTTCTCCAACGACGAGCTGCGTCAGCGTTTCGTCGACATGTGCGTCGGCCAGGCCGACGTGCTCGGCCTCACCATCCCCGACCCGGGCCTGCGCTGGAACGACGAGCGCCAGGCGTACGACTACACCCAGCCCGACTACGCGGAGCTGATGCGGGTCATCAAGGGCGACGGGCCGTGCAACCGGGAGCGGATGGCGCACCGGCAGCGGGCCCACGCCGACGGCGCCTGGGTACGGGAGGCCGCCGCGGCGTACGCCGCGAAGCGGGTCCAGCGGAAGGAAGCGGTGGCCCTGTGACGGAGCAGTCCTCACCCCTGTGGGAGGTGTTCGTGCGGGCCCGGCGGGGCCTGTCGCACACCCACGTCGGCAGCCTGCACGCCCCCGACGCCGAGCTGGCCCTGCGTAACGCCCGTGANCCTTCTTCGACCCGGCGGCCGACAAGGTCTACCGTCACCCGACGTTCTACGAGGTGCCGGACGGGGTGGCCCACCTGTGAACCGGTTCGACTTCGCCCTCGCCCTCGGTGACGACGCGCTGATCGCGGCGCAGCGGCTCGGCGAGTGGACCTCCCGCGCGCCCGAGATGGAGGAGGACGTCGCGCTGGCCAACATCGCCCTCGACCAGTTGGGCGCGGCCCGGCTGCTGCTCACCTACGCGGGCGAGCTGGAGGGCGCCGGCCGCGACGAGGACGCCCTGGCCTACCTGCGCGACGACCGCGAGTTCCGCAACTGCCTGCTGGTCGAACTGCCCAACGGCGACTTCGGCGTGACCATGGCGAAGCTGTTCTTCCTGGCCGCCTGGCAGCTTCCGCTCTACACCGCGCTGGCCGGCTGCGCCGACGACCGGCTGGCGGCCGTGGGCGGCAAGGCGCGCAAGGAGTCGGCGTACCACCTGGACCACGCCGCGCTCTGGGTGAAGCGGCTCGGTGACGGCACCGACGAGTCGCACCGCCGGATGCAGGACGCGGTCGACCAGGTCTGGCCGTACGTCCACGAACTGTTCGTCGCGGACCCGGCGGCGCCGGTCGACCCGGCCACCCTGTGGCCCGCGTTCGACGCCACGGTGGCCGCCGTGCTGGACGAGGCGACGCTGACCCGCCCGGCGACGGGCTGGACGCCGGGCGGCGGCCGGCAGGGCCTGCACACCGAACACCTCTCCTACCTGCTGGCCGAGATGCAGGTGCTGCACCGCGCCCACCCCGGAGCGCTCTGGTGAGCGCGAGGAGCGCAGCGCAGCGGAGCCCCGCAGTCGCGAACGGAAGGTGGCTCTGGTGAGCGCGAGGGATGCCGTGGCGGCGGTGGTGGACCCGGAGATCCGGGTGATCACCATCGACGAGCTGGGCATCCTGCGCGCGGTCGAGGAGGAGCCGGACACCGGCCGGGTCGTGGTCACCATCACCCCCACCTACACCGGCTGCCCGGCCATGGACGTGATCCGGTCGGACATCCGCCGCGCGCTGGCCGCCGCCGGCCACCCGGACGCCGAGGTCCGCACCGTCCACAGCCCGGCCTGGAGCACCGACTGGATCTCCGAGCACGGCCGGACCAAACTGGCCGCGGCCGGCATCGCCCCGCCGGCTCCGCGCGGCGACGACACCGTGGTGCCGCTGACCCTGGCGGTCCGCTGCCCACGCTGCGGGTCGCCGGAGACCACGCAGGTCAGCCGGTTCGGCTCCACCGCGTGCAAGGCGCTGTGGCGCTGCCGGTCCTGCTCCGAACCCTTCGACCACCT
>NZ_NAPR01000004.1:233202-233313 GCF_002140155.1 Micromonospora sp. NBS 11-29 | reverse complement strand
CCCGCTGCCCGTCGCCGCCGTCGACCGACTCACCGACGACTCGGTGTCGATCACCTTCGCCGTACCCGAGGAACTGCGGGAGACGTTCGCGTTCTCCGCCGGGCAGCACCT
>NZ_NAPR01000004.1:210563-233194 GCF_002140155.1 Micromonospora sp. NBS 11-29 | reverse complement strand
CGTACTCGATCTGCTCCACCCCGGACGACCTGGCCCGGCACGGCCGGTTGCGGATCGGGGTGCGCGAGGTCCCCGGCGGGGCCTTCTCCGCGTACGCCTGCGGCGCGCTGCGCCACGGCGACACCGTCGAGGTGCTGCCGCCGCTCGGGCACTTCACCTCCGCGTTCACCGCCGGCCGGATCCGACGGTACGGCGCGGTGGTCGCCGGCTCCGGCATCACACCGGTGCTCGGGCTGGCCGCGACCGCGCTGGCCGTCGAGCCGGCCAGCACCTTCACCCTGGTGTACGGCAACCGCACGGCCAACACGGTGATGTTCGCCGAGGAGCTGGCCGACCTGAAGGACCGCTATCCGACCCGGCTGCACCTGGTGCATGTGTTGTCCCGGGAGATGGGCGAGTCACCGTTGCTCTCCGGGCGGATCGACGCCGACCGGCTGACCCGGCTGCTCGACACCGTCGTCCCCGGCGACGAGATCGAGGAATGGTTCCTCTGCGGCCCGTACGGGATGGTGGTGGACGCCAAGGCGGTGCTGGCCGGTCGCGGCGTGCCCGACGCGGCGGTGCACACCGAGCTGTTCCACGTCGACGCCCCACCGGAGCCGGTACGCCGTCCCACCGACCGACCCGACGCCGGCACCGAGGTGACGATCGTGCTGGACGGACGCTCGTCGCGCTTCACCATGGGCCGGGAGGAGCGGGTGCTGGACGCGGCCCTGCGGGTGCGCGGCGAGCTGCCGTACGCCTGCAAGGGCGGGGTCTGCTCGACCTGCCGGGCCCGGGTCACCTCGGGTGAGGTGGCGATGGCGCGCAACTACTCGCTGGAGCCGGACGAGGTGGCCGCCGGCTACGTGTTGACCTGCCAGTCCAGCCCACTCACCGACAACCTGACCGTCGACTACGACGCATAGCCGGCTGCGCGCGTCGGTCAGTGGCTCGCCTCCTGTTGTTGCCGCACGGCGGCGGTCCAGTAGGTGAGGTCTGAGTGGTGCTCGGTGAGGGTGATCGGCTCGCCGCAGGTTTCCTCGATCATCTTGACCGCCTCGTCCAGGTGCGCCGGCTGGTGATCCCAGTCGTCGTCCAGGAACAGGTGCAGCCCGACCTCGCCCCGGTCGTCGCCCAGCGCCTCGGCCGCCTCCGGCGACACGAGCACGACGGTGTAACGGGCCGCTTCCCGCTCCGCCTCCGTGAGTGAGGGTCGGTTGGCACGCCCGTGCCGGCCAAAGCGGTCGATCACCGAAGGGATGGGGCCGGGCGAGTCCGCCGGGTCGTGCGGCTGTAGCCAGGTGGGCTGACATGTCTTCATCAAGACTCCCGAGAGGCCAGCGGCGACGGTGTGTCGCAACGTTGCTCGTAATGGTTGCGCTGCAAGTGTGGAGAGTCAATACTCAAAGCAACGGCGCGTGTCGTCAGCGTGACGATCGGCGGGATGGCTGGAAGGGACGACATGGCGAAGGCGAATCTGCCCACCGTCGTCGGGCGTGGTCTCGGCGGGGAGCTCCGCGAGCTGCGAGAGGCACGAGGGCTCGCGCTCCGGCGGGTGGCGACCCGGCTGGACTGGCAGCCCTCCAAACTGTCCCGGATGGAGACCGGCGTCCAGGGCATCCAGGCAGCCGACGTCGCGTCCCTGCTGGTGATCTACGGCGTCACCGGGGAGGAGCGTCGGCGGCTGCTCGCGATGGCCGAGCGCTCGACCGAAACCGGCTGGTGGGAGGCGATCGGCGGGCTGTCCGACGAGTCGCGCACGCTGATCCGGCTGGAGGCCGAGGCGGCCACCATCGTCAACTGGCAGCCGCTGCTGGTGCCGGGCCTGTTGCAGACGCCGGACTACGCCCAGGCGGTGATGGCCGGCTGCGGCGTGCCGCCCGACGAGGCGCAGGCACGGGTGGCCGCCCGGCTGGGCCGGCAGGCGATCCTGAGCCGCGCCATCCCACCCGCGTTGCACGCGCTGCTCGACGAGGCGGTGCTACGCCGGGCGCTCGGCGGCCCCCGGGTGATGGCCCGCCAGCTCCGGCATCTGGTCGAGGCGGCCGAGCGGCCGACGGTCACGCTGCGGGTGGTGCCGCTGGCGGTCGGCGCGCACACCGGCCTGGACGGCTCGTTCGCGCTCTTCGACTTCCCGCGTAACCGCTCGGTGGTCTACCTCGACCACAAGCTGACCGGGCTGTTCCTTGAGGAGGCCGCGCAGGTGGCGCACTTCCGGCGGGAGGCGGATAGGCTGACCGAAGTGGCGTTGAGCACCGTCGATTCGATGGCGCTCGTCGCGCGGTACGCGGCGGAGCACGAGCGAGAGTGAGCCGAGGATGACCACCCCTGAGCTGTCCGGCGCGACCTGGCGCAAGTCCACCCGCAGCGGTTCCAACGCCGACTGCGTGGAGGTGGCGACGGCGGCGCGGGTGGTCGGCGTACGTGATTCGAAGGACCCGGCCGGGCCGGTGCTCGCCTTCGACCGGCTTGCCTGGGCCGCCTTCGTCGCCGGCCCGCCGCACCGCGCCTGACGGATACCACGGCTGGACCGGTGCCCTTGATCCACCCCATTTGAGAAACACGAGATCTTGGTATGAAAGTTCCCCTCTGACGTGCTCAACAGGTGGTTATGAGCGGCGGCGTCGCCAGTTCGGTGAAGTGGCGGCATCGTCCTGTCGGGAAGGCACCACTTCGGCGAACCGGTGTGGATCTCGCCGTCGGGCCGAGATCTGGCGGCCGTTCGGTACGAAGCCGAAGCCGAAGCCGAACGTATGCGCAACGTCGGCGTGTCGGGCCGGGGAGCACGGACCCACTGAACGCGCTATACCTCCCAGTCATAATTATGACTCAGAGGTATACCGTGCTCGGGTGAAGTGTGTTTCTGGCGCCTAACGCTGGGTGACGGGCAGTAGATCGGTCGTCCGGGCGCGGCGGGCGGGACGTCTCGTGGCGGAGCACCCTCGCGGGCCTGGGCGACCGGCGGGCGTAGGCTCGGGGATGTGACGGCGAACCGGGAGATCGACGACATCCTGCAACGCGGCGCGGACGGCGGGCGGATCACGCCCGAGGAGGCCCTGCTGCTCTACACCGAGGCGCCCTTCCACGCGCTGGGCGAGGCGGCCGACGCGGTCCGGCGTCGCCGCTACCCGGACAACGTCGTCACGTACCTGATCGACCGCAACATCAACTACACCAACGTCTGCGTGACGGCGTGCAAGTTCTGCGCGTTCTATCGTGCCCCCAAGCACTCCGAGGGGTGGACCCACCCGACCGAGGAGATCCTGCGCCGCTGCGGTGAGGCGGTCGAGCTGGGCGCCACCCAGGTCATGCTCCAGGGCGGCCACCACCCGGACTACGGCGTGGCGTACTACGAGGAGTTGTTCTCCTCGGTCAAGCAGGCGTACCCGCAGCTCGCCATCCACTCGATCGGCCCGAGCGAGATCCTGCACATGGCGAAGGTCTCCGGCGTCAGCCTGGACGAGGCCATCGCCCGGATCAAGGCCGCCGGCCTGGACTCGATCGCCGGCGCCGGCGCGGAGATGCTGCCGGACCGCCCGCGCAAGGCAATCGCGCCGCTGAAGGAGTCGGGCGCGCGTTGGCTGGAGGTCATGGAGCTGGCGCACCGGCAGGGCCTGGAGTCGACCGCGACGATGATGATGGGCACCGGCGAGACCAACGCCGAGCGGATCGAGCACCTGCGGATGATCCGCGACGTGCAGGACCGCACCAGCGGCTTCCGGGCCTTCATCCCGTGGACGTACCAGCCGGAGAACAACCACCTCAAGGGCCGTACGCAGGCCACCGCGCTGGAATACCTGCGCCTGGTGGCGGTGGCCCGCCTCTTCTTCGAGACGGTGCCGCACCTTCAGGCGTCCTGGCTGACCACCGGCAAGGACGTCGGCCAGCTCGCGCTGCACATGGGTGTGGACGACCTCGGCTCGATCATGCTGGAGGAGAACGTGATCTCCTCGGCCGGCGCACGGCACCGGTCCAACCTGCACGAGCTGATCGGCATGATCCGCTCGGCCGACCGGATTCCGGCCCAGCGGGACACGCTCTACCACCGGCTGGCGGTGCACCACACGCCCGCCGACGACCCGAGCGACGACCGGGTGGTGTCGCACTTCTCCTCGATCGCGCTGCCGGGCGGCGGGGTCGGCAAGTCCCTGCCGCTGGTCGAGGTGAACTGACCCGGCTCACCCGTTCGGTGGGGCCGTGGACGTCGTGCGGTCGGTCGCCGTACCCGTTTCCGGTGAAGCTTCGGCGCGGGCCTCGACGGGCGTGATCCGGAGCCGCTAACGTGCCCGCTCGACACCTCCGATCCGGGCCGCGACCTGCTATGTAACAGGTCGGCAGCGACCCGGTGGCGCCCGCTCCGGCGGGCGGCCGTGGCGTTTACGCTGGCGGCGTTCGGCGGACCGTCGTCCTCCATCGGCCCATGAGGGCCGTTCACATAACGCACGGCAGCAGGGGCGGGATGGGTGACCATCCCGCCCCTGCTGTCGGTCGGTGACGGTGCGAATTCCCACCGGCGGGACGCTGGTGCGAGGCCGCGTCGCTTCGGTACCGTCCGTTCGTTCCGTGCCTGCTCGGCGCGTCCCTACCCCCCGAGGGAACCATGACCAACCGATACCGAACCACGCTGGCGCGCGCCGGCGTGGTGGCCCTGCTCTCCACCGCCGGCGTTGCTGCCGCCGCCGGTCCGGCGCACGCCGCCGACGGGCCCGAGCTTCGACTCATCCCACTCAGCTACTCACTGGCCCAGGGCGTCGAGGCGGCCAAGGCCAAGCCGTTCAAGTTCCAGGTCGACAACACCACCGGCGCCGTCGACGCGAAGGGCGTCCGGGTCACGGTGGAGACCAAGGGCCTCAAGGCCGACAAGGTCGGCGTGCTGGTGCCGAAGGACTGCGAGGTGACCGGCACCGCGTTCACCTGCCTGCTCGGCGACCTGGCCGCCGGCACCACCGAGGACTTCGGCCTCCCGGTCTTCTCCACCGACGGCGAGGGCGAGGCCGGCACGCTGAAGGTCTCCATCACCGCGGCCAACGGCGCCGGGGTCCTGGACTCGGTCGACCACGACATCACCGTCGCCGCGCCCGGCTACGACCTCACCACCTGGGTGCAGGACGTGTACGCCGACGTGCAGGTCGACGGCGACGAAATCGGCGAGTCGAACCTCCGTCCGGTCCGGCCGGGCGAGACCGCGCCGTTGGACTGGGCCGTCTTCAACGACGGCAGCGAGCAGGCGACGGGCGTCGCGTACGGGATCACGCTGCCGGCCGGAGTCACCTTCGCCGAGCTGCCCGAGGGCTGCGAGGAGCAGAACCTGGGCGGGGTCGCGCGCGCGTACTGCGAGGACCGTGGCGCGGTGCTCAAGCCCGGCCAGTACTACACCGCCGGCGTGCGGGTGAAGGTGGGCGCGGACGTCACCGAGACGTTGCTGCGGCCGGGCTTCATCTGGGCCAAGGGTCTGGACGCCGCCGCCGGGGCGCCCGAGGAGGCCCCGCGTGTCGCCAGCTCGGCGCAGCGTCGCGCCTTCGCCGAGGTCGACGACACCGACAACACCGCGCAGTTCGACGTCTTCGTGGACCCGAGCCCGCAGCCGACGCCGACCGGCACCCCGACCGCCGAGCCGACGCCGACCGGTACGCCGACCGCCGAGCCGACGCCGAGCGGCAGCGCGACCTCGGTCCCGACCGCGACCCCGACCTCGACCCCGGGTGGTGGCAGCGGTGGCGGCTCCGGCGACGGCGGCCTGCCGGTCACCGGTGTGCAGATCGGCCTGATCGGGGGCCTCGGCGCGGCCGTGCTCGCCGCCGGCGCGGTGCTGCTGGTGCTGTCCCGGCGGCGCAAGGTGGTCCTGGTCGCACCGACCGAGGGCCGCACCGAGGACTGNGGACGGGGTGACCGTCCCGCCCCCGCGCGTACCCGGGGTGGGTCCGGCCCGGTGCGGCTGGCAGAGTGGAGGGGTGAGCCGTACCCCGCAGGGCCAGCGCGCCAGCCTGGAGAAGCAGCCGCACGAGGTCGCCGCCATGTTCGACGGGGTGGCGGCCCGCTACGACCTGACCAACACCGTGCTCTCCTTCGGGCAGGACCGGCCCTGGCGGCGGGCCACCCGGGCGGCGCTCGGCCTGCGTCCGGGCCAGCGGGTGCTGGACGTCGGCGCCGGCACCGGCGTCTCGACCGAGGAGTTGGCCCACTCCGGGGCGTACGCGGTCGGGGTCGACCTGTCGCTGGGGATGCTGCACGCCGGCAAGCGCAGCCGTCCGTCGGTGCCGCTGCTGGCCGGGGACGCGCTGCGGCTGCCGTTCGCCGACGCCAGTTTCGACGCGGTGACCATCTCCTTCGCGCTGCGCAACGTGAACGACACCGACGCCGCCCTGCGCGAGCTGGCCCGGGTCACCCGGCCGGGCGGGCGACTGGTGGTGTGCGAGTTCAGCACCCCGGTCAACCCGGCGTTCCGCACGGTCTACCTGTCGTACCTGATGCGGTCGTTGCCGACGGTGGCCCGCGCGGTGTCCAGCAACCCCGACGCCTACGTCTACCTCGCCGAGTCGATCCGGGCCTGGCCGGACCAGCGTGCCCTGGCCGCCCGGGTCGGCGCGGCCGGTTGGGGTCGGGTGGCGTGGCGCAACCTCACCGGCGGGGTCGTCGCCCTGCACCGTGCCGTCCGAGACTGATCGCATCGCCGGCATCAATCGGCTATTTCGTGAATATCCGGTTTCGGTCTACTTTGCCCCGTAGGCTCGCCGCCATGACCGCATCGCGCCAGGCCACCACCGACGAGGACGCCGCCGAGCTGATCGCGCAGCTCCGGGAGTTGGCCGGCGCGGACCCCACCGACGTCCGCCAGGTCGTCGCCGAGGTGCTGGCGGCGTTGGACCGTGCTGCCGGCGGCGCGTTGCGCGACCATCTGCCCGAGTCGATCAGACTCGACGCCGGCCTGGGACCGGTTGCGTCGACCCGTCCCTGACCGATCTCCATACCTTTTACCGGCGGGTTTCCACGAAGTTAGGCCCCCCTCAGCGCATACCGGTGTAACGCCGGTCATAGACTCCAACCGGATCGGCTTGTGAAGCATTTCACGAGCATGCGGGAGGAGGCGCGGATGACCGCGGTGGAGAACGACGCCGACGTCATCGTCGTGGGCGCCGGTCCCGGAGGATCGGCCACGGCGTACCACCTGGCGCGGCACGGCGTACGCGTGCTGCTGCTGGAGAAGACGGAGTTCCCCCGGGAGAAGGTCTGCGGCGACGGGCTCACGCCCCGCGCCGTGCGGCAGCTCATCCGGATGGGCGTGGACACCTCGCCCGAGGCCGGCTGGCTGCACAACAAGGGCCTGCGGGTGATCGGTGGCGGGGTGCGCCTGGAGCTGGACTGGCCCGACCTGGCCAGCTTCCCGAACTACGGCCTGGTCCGCACCCGACTCGACTTCGACGACCTGCTCGCCCGGCGAGCCGTCGACGCCGGCGCGACGCTGCGCACCGGCGTCAACGTGCTCGGCCCGGTGCTCGACGCCGACGACCGGGTGACCGGCGTGCAGGCCGAGGTCGGCCCCGGCAAGGAGCCGGCCACCTTCCACGCCCCGCTGGTGGTCGCCGCGGACGGCGTCTCCGGCCGGTTCCCGCTCGCCCTCGGCATGGCCAAGCGGGAGGACCGGCCGATCGGCGTGGCGGTCCGTCGCTACTACCGCTCGCCGGCCAAGCACGACGACGACTACCTGGAGTCGTGGCTGGAGCTGCGGTCGAAGGGCAACGACGCGCTGCTGCCCGGCTACGGCTGGATCTTCGGCCTCGGCGACGGTCGGGTGAACGTCGGCCTCGGCGTGCTCAACTCCTCGTCGGCCTTCGGCAAAACGAACTACCGGCGGCTGCTCACCGACTGGCTGGCCAACACCCCGGAGGACTGGGGGATGACCGACGAGGCCAACGCGGAGGGGCCGATCCTCGGCGCCGCGCTGCCGATGGGCTTCAACCGGGTCCCGCACTACAGCCGCGGCGTGCTGCTCGTCGGCGACTCCGGCGGCATGGTCAACCCGTTCAACGGCGAGGGCATCGCGTACGCGATGGAGTCCGGCGAACTGGCCGCGGAGGTCGCGGTGCAGGCGCTCGCCCGCCCGGCCGGCGCGGAGCGGGAGCGGGCGCTGATGGCGTACCCGCAGGAGCTGAAGGCCCGCTTCGGCGGCTACTACCGGCTCGGCGGGATCTTCGTGAAGCTGATCGGCCGGCCGGAGGTGATGCGGATGGCGACCAAGCACGGCATGCCGCACCCGCTGCTCATGCGCTTCGTGCTCAAGCTGCTGGCGAACCTGACGGACCCGCGCGGCGGGGACGCGATGGACCGGGTCATCAACGCCATGACGAGAGTGGCGCCGGCCGTGTAGGAGACCACCCGGTCCGGGGTCGGCGACCCCGGACCGGCCGGAGATCGACCCCCGCCGACCGAGGTCGTGAGGGACGTGAATAGTGTGATTTTGGCCAACCACCGAGGTCAGGGAAGGACGAGCAGGGGATAACGATGACGCTCTCTCCTTATGCACCCATCATCGGGCTGTTCGCCCTCGCCGCGGGGTTCGCGCTGTTCTCCGTGGCCGCCGCCCGATTCGCCGGCCCCCGGCGTCTGAACAAGGCCAAGCTCGAGGCGTACGAGTGTGGCATCGAGCCGAGCCCGCAGCCGGTCGGCGGCGGCCGGTTCCCGATCAAGTTCTACCTGACGGCGATGCTCTTCATCGTCTTCGACATCGAGATCATCTTCCTCTACCCCTGGGCGGTCTCGTTCGACGCCCTGCCGATCTTCGGCTTCGTGGAGATGGTCATGTTCATCGTCGCGGTCTTCGTCGCCTACGCCTACGTGTGGCGGCGCGGCGGCCTGGACTGGGACTGAGGGAGGTAGCAGATGGGCATCGAGGAGAAGCTTCCCTCCGGCGTCCTGCTCACCAGCGTCGAGAAG
This sequence comes from Micromonospora sp. NBS 11-29, assembly GCF_002140155.1. Taxonomy (GTDB): domain Bacteria; phylum Actinomycetota; class Actinomycetes; order Mycobacteriales; family Micromonosporaceae; genus Micromonospora. Next base: position 224,281 of record NZ_NAPR01000004.1, on the reverse strand, counting down.
CTGGTCAACTGGTCGCGGAANCCGCGGGCGGACCGCACTACGACATGGGCCGGTGGGGCATGGAGGTCTTCCGCGCCTCGCCCCGCCAGGCGGACCTGATGATCGTGGCCGGCCGGGTGAGCCAGAAGATGGCCCCGGTCCTGCGGCAGATCTACGACCAGATGGCCGAGCCCCGCTGGGTCATCTCGATGGGTGTCTGCGCCAGCAGCGGCGGCATGTTCAACAACTACGCCATCGTGCAGGGCGTCGACCACGTCGTCCCGGTCGACATGTACCTCCCCGGCTGCCCGCCCCGGCCCGAGATGCTCATCGACGCGGTGCTCAAGCTCCGCGAGAAGATCATGTACGAGCCGCTGGGCCCGAACGGCCGCAAGATGCTGGAGGCCCGCAAGGAGCGCGGTGACGTGCCGGTCGTGCCGTACGGCTCGATGCCCTCGTCGTACCGCAACGACAAGGCCCGGCGTGCCGAGTGGACGAAGGCGGTCCGCGAGGGGCGCGAGGAGCAGCTGCGGATTGAGAACTGGATGAAGGCGCAGAACCACCTCCAGACGCAGGGGGGACCCAAGTGAGCATCGACCGGAACGACGACGGCGGGGTTCCGGTACCCACCACCCCCGCCGGCGCCAGCGGCACCGCCCCCGCCGAATACCCGCCGGCCAGCCCGGCCGGGCGCGGCATGTTCGGCAACCAGGGCACCGGCGACGTCTCCGGCTACGGCGGCCTGGTCCGCCCGCGCCGGCCGATCGAGGAGGCCGCCCGGCCGTACGGGGGCTACTTCGACGAGGTGCGGGACGCGCTGGAGGAGGCGTACCCGGACTTCGGCGACGCGATCGAGAAGATCGTGGTCGACCGGGGCGAGCTGACCCTGCACGTCCGCCCGGAGCGGATCGCCGAGGTCTGCCAGGTGATGCGCGACGACCTGTCGCTGCGCTTCGAGCTGTGCTCCTCGGTGTCCGGGGTGGACTACCTGGGCGCGGACGAGCGCCGGTTGCACGTTGTCTACCAGCTCACCTCGATGACCTACCGGCGGCTGGTCCGACTGGAGGTCGCGGTCTCCGCCGAGGACCCGCACCTGCCGAGCGTCACCGCCGTCTACCCGACCGCCGACTGGCAGGAGCGGGAGACGTACGACATGTTCGGCATCGTCTTCGACGGCCACCCCAACCTGACCCGGATCCTCATGCCGGACGACTGGGAGGGGCACCCCCAGCGCAAGGACTACCCGCTCGGCGGCGTCCCCGTCGAGTACAAGGGCGCGGAGATCCCGCCGCCGGACCGACGGAGGTCGTACCAGTGACGACGTCGAACTACGCGACCGAGCGCGAGACCACCGAGGGCAAGGTCTTCACCGTCACCGGTGGGGACTGGGACCAGGTCGTCTCCGGCACCGACCCGATCAACGACGAGCGGATCGTCGTCAACATGGGTCCGCAGCACCCGTCCACGCACGGCGTGCTCCGGCTGATCCTGGAGCTGGAGGGCGAGACGGTCCGCGAGGCCCGCTCGGTCATCGGCTACCTGCACACCGGCATCGAGAAGAACCTGGAGTACCGCAACTGGGTCCAGGGTTCGACGTTCGTGACCCGGATGGACTACCTCTCGCCGATCTTCAACGAGACGGCGTACGCGCTCGCGGTGGAGAAGCTGCTCGGCGTCACCGACGACGTCACCGAGCGGGCGACCACCATCCGGGTGCTGATGATGGAGCTCAACCGGATCTCCTCGCACCTGGTCTGGCTGGCCACCACCGGCATGGAACTCGGCGCGATCAACATGATGTTGTACGGCTTCCGCGAGCGGGAGTACATCCTCGACATCNGGCGCAGGACGTGCCGGACGACGCGATCCGCAAGATCCGCGACTTCCTGGTGCTGATGCCGAAGAAGCTCAAGGAGTACGAGAACCTGCTCTCCGGGCAGCCGATCTGGATCGAGCGCACCAAGCACGTCGCGGTGCTCGACGTGACGGCGTGCCTGGCGCTCGGCGTCACCGGTCCGGTGCTCCGCTCCGCCGGCCTGCCGTGGGACCTGCGCAAGACGGTCCCGTACTGCGGCTACGAGACGTACGAGTTCGACGTGCCGACCCACACCGACGGCGACGTGTGGGGTCGCTACGAGGTCCGGCTGGCGGAGATCCGCGAGTCGCTGAAGCTGGTCGAGCAGGCGCTCGACCGGTTGAAGCCGGGCCCGGTGATGGTCTCCGACAAGAAGATCGCCTGGCCGGCGCAGCTCGCCATCGGCGTCGACGGCATGGGCAACTCGCTGGAGCACGTCGCCAAGATCATGGGTCAGTCGATGGAGTCGCTGATCCACCACTTCAAGCTCGTCACCGAGGGATTCCGGGTCCCGCCGGGCCAGGTGTACGTCGGCATCGAGTCGCCCCGCGGCGAGCTGGGCGTGCACGCGGTCTCCGACGGTGGCACCCGACCGTACCGGGTGCACTACCGGGAGCCGAGCTTCGTCAACCTGCAGGCCCTTCCGGCGATGGCCGAGGGCGGCCTGATCGCCGACGTGATCGCCGGCGGCGCCTCGCTGGACCCCGTGATGGGTGGTTGTGACCGATGAGCTTTTCCGAAACGACTCGCGTGCGGGCGCGGGAGATCATCGCCCGGTACCCGGCGGACCGGTCCCGCTCGGCGCTGCTGCCGCTGCTGCACCTGGTCCAGTCCGAGGAGGGTTACGTCTCCCCGGCCGGCGTCGAGTTCTGCGCCGAGGTGCTCGGGCTGAACAAGGCCCAGGTCGGCGCGGTCGCCACCTTCTACACCATGTACAAGCGCAAGCCGACCGGCGACTACCTGGTCAGCGTCTGCACCAACACGATGTGCGACATGCTCGGCGGGCAGGCGGTCTACGACACGCTCGCCGAGCACCTGGGCGTCGGGCACGAGGAGACCACCGCCGACGGGAAGATCACCCTGGAGCACGCCGAGTGCCTGGCGGCGTGCGACTACGGCCCGGTGATGACCGTCAACTACGACTTCTTCGACAACGTGGAGCCGCAGGGCGCGCTCGGCGTGGTGCAGGAGTTGCAGGCCGGCGGCCGGCCGATGCCGACCCGGGGTGCTCGGCTCTGCACGCTCAAGGAGATGGCGGTCCAGCTCGCCGGTTTCGCCGACGAACGCGACGGCGCGGTGGCCGACGGTGGACCGGGCGAGCCGAGCCTGCGCGGCCTGCGCCTGGCCGAGCAGCACGGCATCTCGGTGCCGGGCTTCGACCCGAGGACGCCGATCCGCAGCAAGGCCGAGGCCGACCGGGCCGCCGCCGAGGCGAAGGCGAAGGCCGAGGCCGAGAAGCCCGCCCCCGCGCCGCGCGACGCGCGGGCGGCGGAGGCGGCCGGCGCGGCGGCCAACCCGCCCGCCGGCGACCGCAAGCCCGCCGGCGACGCGGCCGGCGCGCAGGAGCGCAACCTCAAGGACGCCGAAACCGGTACGGACGCCGACGGCGCCGACCCGGCGGACGCGAACGGAACGGGGGTCCGGAAGTGACCACTCCTCGGCCGGAGACGCTGGCCAAGCTCACGCCGGTGCTCACCAAGCGCTGGCTGTCGCCGGACGCCTGGCGGCTCGGCACCTACGAGAACCTGGACGGCTACGCCGCCCTGCGCAAGGCGCTCAAGGCGCACCCGGACGACCTGATCCAGCTCATCAAGGACTCCGGGCTGCGCGGCCGGGGCGGCGCGGGCTTCCCCACCGGTCTGAAGTGGGGCTTCATCCCGCAGGGCGACGGGAAGCCGCACTACCTGGTGGTGAACGCCGACGAGGGCGAGCCGGGCACCTGCAAGGACCTGCCGCTGATGACGCACGACCCGCACTCGCTGGTCGAGGGCGTCATCATCGCCTCGTACGCGATCCGGGCCAGCCGCGCCTACATCTACATCCGGGGCGAGGCCGTGCACGCCGCCCGGCGGCTGCGCAGCGCGGTCGCCGAGGCGCAGGCCAAGGGCTACCTCGGCCGGAACATCCTCGGCAGCGGGTTCGACCTGGAGCTGGTGGTGCACTCCGGCGCCGGGGCGTACATCTGCGGCGAGGAGACCGCGCTGCTGGACTCGCTGGAGGGCTTCCGGGGGCAGCCCCGGCTGCGTCCGCCGTTCCCGGCGACCCACGGCCTGTACGCCAGTCCGACCGTGGTCAACAACGTCGGCACCATCGCCAGCGTGCCGTACATCGTGCTGGGCGGCGCGGACTGGTGGAAGACCATGGGTACGGAGAAGTCGTCCGGCCCGATGATCTACTCGCTCTCCGGCCGGATCGCCAACCCGGGCCAGTTCGAGGCCTCGATGGGCATCACGCTGCGCGAGCTGATCGAGCTGGCCGGCGGGATGAAGCCCGGTCACGAGCTGCGGTTCTGGACGCCGGGCGGCTCGTCGACGCCGCTGCTCACCGCCGAGCACCTGGACGTGCCGCTGGACTTCGAGGGCGTGGCGGCGGCCGGCTCGATCCTGGGCACCACGGCGACGCAGATCTTCTCCGACCAGGACTGCCCGGTGTACGCGACCTACCGGTGGCTGGAGTTCTACCACCACGAGTCGTGCGGCAAGTGCACCCCGTGCCGGGAGGGCAACTACTGGATGGTCCGGGTCTACCGGCGCATCCTGTCCGGCCAGGGCACCCACGAGGACCTGGACACCCTGCTCGACACCTGCGACAACATCCTCGGACGCTCGTTCTGCGGTCTGGGTGACGGTGCGACCAGCTCGGTGACCTCGTCGCTGAAGTACTTCAAGCAGGACTACCTCGACTACATCGAGGGACGTACCGCTCCGAAGCTCTCCGACAAGTCTCTGGTTGGAGCCCACTGATGACGGACGTAGCCAAGCCGACCGAGACCGTCACGCTGACCATCGACGGGGTCGAGGTCACCGCGCCCAAGGGTGCGCTGCTGATCCGGGTCGCCGAGCAGTTGGGCACCGAGATCCCGCGCTTCTGCGACCACCCGCTGCTGGCCCCGGCCGGCGCCTGCCGGCAGTGCCTGGTGGAGGTGGAGGGCCAGCGCAAGCCGGTCGCCTCCTGCACCCAGACCGTCGCCGACGGCATGGTGGTGCGCACCCAGCTCACCTCGCCGGTCGCGAAGAAGGCCCAGGAGGGGGTGATGGAGCTGCTGCTCCTGAACCACCCGCTGGACTGCCCGATGTGCGACAAGGGCGGTGAGTGCCCGCTCCAGAACCAGGCCATGTCCACCGGCCGCTCGGACTCCCGGTTCCACGAGCACAAGCGGGAGTACCCGAAGCCGCTGCCGATCAGCACCCAGGTGCTGCTCGACCGCGAGCGCTGCGTGCTCTGCCAGCGGTGCACCCGGTTCTCCGAGGAGATCGCCGGCGACAAGTTCATCGACCTGATGGGACGCTCCTCGCACGAGGAGATCAACATCTACCGGGACGACGCGTACGGGGAGGAGGGCGAGGAGGGGGATGTCCCCTTCAACTCGTACTTCTCCGGCAACACCGTGCAGATCTGCCCGGTGGGCGCGCTGACCGGCGCCCAGTACCGGTTCCGGGCCCGCCCGTTCGACCTGGTCTCCACGCCCAGCGTCTGCGAGCACTGCTCGGCCGGCTGCGCCCAGCGCACCGACTGGCGGCGGGGCAAGGTGCTGCGCCGGCTGGCCGGCGACGACCCGGCGGTGAACGAGGAGTGGAACTGCGACAAGGGCCGCTGGGGCTTCCAGTACACCCGCGCGTTCGACCGCCTCACCACCCCGCTGGTGCGCGACGGCGACACCGGTGAGCTGCGCGAGGCGTCCTGGAGCGAGGCGCTGACCCGGGCCGCCGACGGGCTGCGCGCGGCCCGCGACGCCGGCACCGGCACGGCGGTGCTGACCGGCGGTCGGCTCACCGTCGAGGACGCCTACGCGTACGCCAAGTTCGCCCGGGTGGCGTTGCACACCAACGACGTCGACTTCCGGGCCCGCCCGGTCTCCCGCGAGGAGTCCGACTTCCTGGCCAGCAACGTCGCCGGGGTCACCGACGTGACCTACGCGGACGTGGAGAAGGCGCCCGCGGTGGTGCTCGTCGGCCTGGAGCCGGAGGAGGAGTGCCCGATCCTCTTCCTGCGGCTGCGCAAGGCGTACCTGAAGAAGACCCTCACGGTGTACGCGATCGCGCCGTTCGCGACCCGCGGCCTGGAGAAGCTCGGGGCGAAGCTGGCCCGGGTCGTGCCCGGCGAGGAGGCCAGCGTGCTGGCCGAGCACGCCACGGTGGCCGAGGCGCTGGGGCAGCCCGGCGCGATCCTGATCGTCGGCGAGCGGCTGGGCGCGGTGCCCGGCGGCCTGTCGGCGGCGGCGGACGTGGCCCGGCGTACCGGAGCCCGGCTGGCCTGGGTGCCGCGGCGCGCGGGTGACCGCGGCGCGGTCGACGCGGGCTGCCTGCCCAACCTGCTGCCCGGCGGCCGGGTGGTCACCGAGCCGGCCGCCCGCGCGGAGCTGGGCGAGGCGTGGGACCTGCCGGCCGGGGTGATCCCGAGTCAGGCCGGCCGCGACACCGACGGCATCCTCACTGCGGCGGCCAACGGCCAGCTCGGCGCGCTGGTGGTGGCCGGCGTGGACCCGGCCGACCTGGCCGACCCGCGCCTGGCCGAGACCGCCCTGGACGCGGTGCCGTTCCTGGTCAGCCTGGAACTGCGGATGAGCGCGGTGTCCCGCCGGGCGGACGTGGTCTTCCCGGTCGCCCCGGTGGTCGAGAAGTCCGGCAGCTTCCTGGACTGGGAGGGCCGGCTGCGCACCTTCGAGAAGGTGCTGGACACCGGTGCGATGACCGACGGCCGGGTGCTCGACGCGATCGCCGCGCAGCTCGACGTGCGGCTCGGCACCGGTGACGTGCCGAGCGTGCGCCGCGAGCTGGGCGCACTGCCCCGGACCCGGACGGAGCGCCCGTCCGCTCCCTCGGTCGAGCCGGCCGCCGTGCCGCAGCCCGGCCCGGGCGAGGCCGTGCTGGCGACCTGGCACCAGCTCGTCGACCTGGGCAGCCTGACCGACGGCGACGAGCACCTCGCCGGCNGGGGGGGGGGGGGGGGGGGGGGGGAGCCGGTCACGGTCGGCACCGACCGCGGCGCGGTGACCCTGCCGGCGGCGATCACCGAGATGCCGGACGGCGTCGTCTGGCTGCCGACCAACTCACCCGGCTCGACCGTGCGGCGCAGCCTCGGCGCGACGTCCGGTCATGTCGTGAAGGTGACCGCGGCGCCGGTGGCCGCGGACGCCGCCGCGCGTCCGGGTCCGCTCCTCAACGCAGGGGGTGTCTCCGAGTGAATACCGTCTACCTCGCGGCGCAGGACCCGACGCTTGCCGACTTCGGCAAGGACCCGTGGTGGCTGGTCCTTGGGAAGATCGTCTTCGCGTTCGTCTTCGGCCTGCTGGCCACGCTGCTCGGCGTCTGGTTCGAACGCCGCGTGGTCGGCCGGATGGCGGTGCGGCCCGGCCCCAACCAGGTCGGCCCGTTCGGCCTGCTCCAGACGCTCGCCGACGGCCTGAAGATGGCGTTCAAGGAGGACATCCTCCCGCGCGCCGCCGACAAGGTGGTCTTCTTCTTCGCGCCGACCATCTCGGTGATCTCCGCGGTCACCGCGCTGTCGGTGATCCCGTTCGGCCCGAAGGTGAGCATCTTCGGCCACTGGACGCCGCTCCAGGTCACCGACGTGCCGGTGGCGGTGCTGGTGATCCTGGCCTGCTCCTCGATGGGCGTGTACGGCATCGTGCTCGGCGGGTGGGCCTCCGGCTCGACGTACCCGCTGCTCGGCGGTCTCCGCTCCAGCGCCCAGATGATCTCGTACGAGGTCGCCATGGGGCTGAGCATCGTGGCGGTGTTCATGACCGCCGGCACGATGTCGACCAGCGGGATCGTCGCCAAGCAGGGCGACGCCACCCAGCTCACCATCGGCGGCGTCGACGTGCCCGCCCCGGGCTGGTACGCGATCCTGCTGCTGCCCAGCTTCATCATCTTCTTCATCGCCATGGTCGGTGAGACCAACCGGGCGCCGTTCGACCTGCCCGAGGCGGAGTCGGAGCTGGTCGCCGGCTTCATGACGGAGTACAGCTCGCTGAAGTTCGCGCTGTTCATGCTCTCCGAGTACGTGGCCATGGTGACCATGTCCGCGGTCACCACCACGCTGTTCCTCGGCGGCTGGCGGGCCCCCTGGCCGATCACGCTCTGGTCGGGCGCCAACGAGGGTTGGTGGCCGATGCTGTGGTTCTTCGGAAAGGTGATCCTGCTGGTCTTCGTGTTCGTCTGGCTGCGCGGCACGCTGCCCCGGCTCCGGTACGACCAGTTCATGCGCTTCGGCTGGAAGGTCCTGCTGCCGATCAACCTGGTCTGGATCCTGGTGCTCGCCGGGCTCCGCTCGATCGAGGACTGGCAGACGAAGGACCGGCTGCTCGCCACCGCCATCGGCGCGGGCGTGCTGCTGCTGGCCACGCTCTTCTGGCCGACCCGGAAGAAGGAGCCGAAGCCGTCGCCGCAGGAGCAGGCGGACAGCCGGCCGTACGGCAGCTTCCCGCTGCCGCCGATGGATCTTCAGGTTCCGCCGAGCCCGCGTACCAAGCGCGTGGTCGCCGAGCGGGAGCCGGCCAACGTCATCGCCGGCTCGGACTCCAGGGAGGTGTGACGTGGGCGCGATCACCGGAACGTTCAAGGGCTTCGGGGTCACCTTCTCGCACATGTTCAAGAAGGTCGTCACCACCGACTACCCGTTCAAGCCGCCGGTCTCGGCGCCGCGCTACCACGGGCGGCACATCCTCAACCGGCACCCGGACGGCCTGGAGAAGTGCATCGGCTGCGAGCTGTGCGCCTGGGCCTGCCCGGCCGACGCGATCTACGTGGAGGGTGGCGACAACACCGAGGAGCAGCGCTTCTCCCCGGGTGAGCGGTACGCCAGCACCTACCAGATCAACTACGCCCGGTGCATCTTCTGCGGGCTCTGCATCGAGGCCTGCCCGACCCGGTCGCTCACCATGAGCAACGAGTACGAGCTGGCCCGGGACAACCGGCAGGACCTGATCTTCACCAAGGAGCAGTTGCTCGCGCCGCTGCTCGAAGGCATGGAGCAGCCGCCGCACCCGATGCGGCTGGGCGACAGCGAGAAGGACTACTACGTCGGTGCGCTGACCAACCCGGGCACCTCGGCCGGCGCCGAGCAGTCGCCGATGGGCCCGGGTCGGTACCAGGTGGAGGAGCACCCCGGCGTGACCTTCCCCGGCGCCGAACAGGCCGCGCAGCGCGCCGAGGCGGGCAAGGGAGCAGGGGCATGACCACTTCTACGGTGCTCGCCGCGGCGGGCGAGGTGACCGGGGGTGAGGAGGTCACGTTCTGGATCCTCGCCCCGCTGGCCCTGATCGGCGCGCTCGGCATGGTGTGGGCCCGCAACGCGGTGCACTCCGCGCTCTGGCTGGTGCTGACCATGCTCTGCCTGGGCGTGTTCTACGTGCTCCAGGCCGGGCCGTTCATCGGCATGGTGCAGATCATCGTCTACACCGGCGCGATCATGATGCTGTTCCTGTTCGTGCTGATGCTGGTCGGCCGGGACGCGTCGGACTCGCTGATCGAGACGCTACGTGGTCAGCGGGTCGCCGCGGTGGTGCTCGGGCTCGGTTTCGCCGGCCTGGTCGGCAGCGGGCTCTACCGCGCCCTGGACGGCGTGCGGGCGACCGGGCTCGACCAGCCGAACGCCGAGGGCAACGTGCAGGGTATCGCCCGGCTGCTCTTCACCAAGTACGTCTTCGCCTTCGAGCTGACCTCGGCGCTGCTGATCACGGCCGCGGTCGGCGCGATGGTGCTGGCGCACGTGGAGCGGCGCAAGGAGGACCGGATGGNCCCGGCCCGGGCGTCTTCGCCACCTCCTCGTCCGTGGCCACCCCGGCCCGCCTGCCGGACGGCCGGCTGACCGACCGCGGCATCCCGGAGATCATGCCGGTGCGCGAGCTGACCGCCGAGGAGACCTCGTTGAAGGGGACCGAAAAATGACCCCGGACTACTACCTGATCCTCGCGGCGGTGCTGTTCACCATCGGCGCCGTGGGCGTGCTGGTCCGGCGCAACGCGATCGTGCTGTTCATGTGCGTCGAGCTGATGCTCAACGCGGCCAACCTGACCCTGGTCACGTTCAGCCGGATCAACGGTGACCTGAACGGCCAGATCATGGCGTTCTTCGTGATGGTGGTGGCGGCGGCCGAGGTCGTGGTCGGGCTCGCGATCATCATGGCGATCTTCCGGACCCGGCGCTCGGCCAGCGTCGACGACGCCAACCTGCTGAAGTACTGAGGGGTCTGCGGTGGAACAGACTGTGGAATTCGCGCAAGCGGATGGCCTGCTGGGCAGCGTCTGGCTGCTGGTGGCGATCCCGCTGGTCAGCGCGGCGGTCCTGCTGCTGCTCGGCCGGCGGGCGGACCGGTGGGGGCACTGGCTGGGCGTGGCGGCCATCGGCGCCGCCTTCGTGCTCGGCCTGACCTACTTCTTCCAGCTCCGGGGCCTGGAGAACAAGCAGGTCGAGCAGAGCCTGTGGCAGTTCATCACGGTCGGCGACCTGAAGGTGGACTTCGGTCTGCTCTTCGACCCGCTGGCCGCGGTGTTCGTCCTGCTGATCACCGGGGTGGGTTTCCTCATCCACCTGTACGCCGTCGAGTACATGGCGCACGACGAGGGCCGGCGGCGGTTCTTCGGGTACTTCAACCTGTTCGTCGCCGCGATGCTGCTGCTGGTGCTCGGCAACAACTACGTGATGCTCTACTTCGGCTGGGAGGGCGTCGGTCTGGCGTCGTACCTGCTGATCTCGTTCTGGTACGGCCGGCCCAGCGCGGCCACCGCCGGCAAGAAGGCGTTCCTGATGAACCGGGTCGGCGACGCCGGCCTGGCCATCGGCATCTTCGTCCTCTTCGCCCAGCTCGGCACGACCCAGTACGACGAGGTGTTCAATGGGGTCGGCTCGCTGACCTCGACCACCGTGCTGGTGCTCGGCCTGCTGCTGCTCCTGGGCGCGGCCGGCAAGTCCGGCCAGTTCCCGCTCCAGGCGTGGCTGCCGGACGCGATGGAGGGCCCGACCCCGGTGTCCGCGCTCATCCACGCGGCCACCATGGTCACCGCGGGCGTCTACCTGATCGCCCGCTCCAACCCGATCTTCTCGGCCAACGAGACGCTCCAGCTCGTGGTGGTCAGCGTCGGCGCGCTCACGCTGCTGCTGGGCTGCGTCATCGGCGCGGCGAAGGACGACATCAAGCGGGTGCTGGCCTGGTCCACGGTGAGCCAGATCGGCTACATGTTCCTCGGCGTCGGCCTCGGCGGCGGCGCGTACGCGCTGGCCATCATCCACCTGCTGGCGCACGGCTTCTTCAAGGCCAACATGTTCCTCGGTGCCGGCTCGGTCATGCACGGCATGCACGACCAGGTGGACATCCGCCGCTTCGGCGGGCTCTCGAAGCACATGAAGATCACCTGGCTGACGTTCATGATGGGCTGGCTGGCCATCATCGGCATCCCGCCGCTCTCCGGCTACTTCTCCAAGGAGCCGATCATCGCGGCCGCGTTCGAGCGGGAAGGCTGGACCGCCTGGCTGTTCGGCATGGCCGCGCTGCTCGGCGCCGGGCTGACCGCGTTCTACATGACCCGGCTGTTCGTGCTCACCTTCCACGGCCCGAAGCGGTGGACCGAGGACATCGAGCACCCGCACGAGTCGCCGAAGCTCATGACGATCCCGCTGATCCTGCTCGCCGCCGGCTCGGTGGTGGCCGGTGGTCTGATGACCCTGAACGACGGCGTGGTGTCCTGGCTGACCCCGGTGCTCGGCGAGGAGGCGGGTGGCGAGGCGCACGGCGTGCTCTCGCACACCGTCATCACCATCCTCTCGATCCTGATCACCGTGCTCGGCGCGGGGCTGGCCTGGTTCCTGTTCCGCAACGGCACGGCCACCGAGCCGCAGCCGGCCGGCGTGCTGGTCACCGCCGCGCGCCGGAACCTCTACNGCTGGTCTTCCTCGACAACCGGGGCGTCGACGGGCTGGTCAACGGCCTCGCCGCCGCCGTGGGCGGAGGCTCGGGCCGGCTCCGGCGACTCCAGACCGGCTTCGCGCGGTCGTACGCGACCTCGATCCTGACCGGCGCGCTGCTCGTGGTGGCGGCGTTCCTGGCGGTGCAGGCGGGGTGGCTGGCGTGATCGACCTCAACGCGGCCGCCCCCGCCGGCGGGCCACGCAGTCACGACGGAGGTAAGGCCGAATAATGTCCAACTTCCCGTTCCTCTCGGTGCTGACCGTGGCGCCGCTGGTCGGTGCCCTGGTGGTGGCCCTGCTGCCACGCAGCCGGCCGGACCTGGCCAAGCTGGTGGCGTTCGGCTGGTCGCTGCTGCTGCTGGTGCTCTCGGTGGTGATGTGGTTCGCCTTCTCCGCCGACGGTGACCGGTTCCAGTTCCGCGAGTCCTACGCGTGGATCCCGAACTGGGGCGTGCGGTTCACCTTCGAGGTGGACGGCATCGCGCTGGTCATGCTGATGCTGATCGCGATCCTGGTGCCGCTGGTGATCCTGGCGTCCTGGCACGACGCCGAGTCGTCGAAGCGCTCGGTGCCGGTCTACTTCGCGCTGCTGCTCGTCCTCGAATCCACGATGATCGGTGTCTTCGCCGCCTCCGACATCTTCCTGTTCTACGTGTTCTTCGAGGTCATGCTCGTGCCGATGTACTTCCTGATCGGCAGCTACGGCGGCCACCAGCGGCAGTACGCGGCGGTGAAGTTCTTCCTCTACTCGCTGGTCGGCGGTCTGTTCATGCTGGCCGCGGTGATCGGCCTCTGGGTGGTCGGCGGGAAGACCTTCGACTGGCAGGCGCTGAGCCAGGCGGACATCGCCACGGACACGGCCCGCTGGCTGTTCCTCGGCTTCTTCCTCGCGTTCGCGATCAAGGCGCCGTTCTTCCCGTTCCACACCTGGCTGCCGGACGCCGGTGGCGCGGCCCCGGCCGGTGCCGCCGCGCTGCTGGTCGGCGTGCTGGACAAGGTCGGCACGTTCGGCATCCTGCGGTACTGCCTGCCGCTGTTCCCCGAGGCGTCCCGCTGGTTCGCGCCGTACGCGCTCGCGCTCGGCGTGATCGGCATCATCTACGCCGCGCTGCTGGCGGTCGGCCAGAACGACCTGAAGCGGCTGGTGTCGTACACCTCGATCGCGCACTTCGGCTTCATCGGGGTGGGCATCTTCGCCTTCACCACCCAGGCCGGCACCGGCGCGGTGCTCTACATGCTCAACCACGGTCTCGCCACCGGCCTGCTCTTCCTGGTAGTCGGCATGCTGATCGCCCGGCGCGGCTCGGCGCTGATCAGCGACTTCGGCGGCGCGGGCAAGCTGGTGCCGGTGCTGGCCGGCGTGCTCTTCTTCGCCGGTCTGGCCTCGCTGGCGCTGCCCGGCACCGCGCCGTTCGTCTCCGAGTTCCTGGTGCTGATCGGCACGTTCACGGTCAACAAGCCGGTCGCGGTGATCGCCACGCTCGGCATCATCCTGGCCGCCGCGTACGTGCTGTGGATGGTGCAGCGCACCACCCAGGGCACGCTGAACCCGGCCCTGACCGAGGTCGAGGGCATGCGCCGGGACCTCAGCCTGCGCGAGAAGGTCGTGGTGGCGCCGCTGATCGCGCTGATCGTGCTGCTCGGCTTCTATCCGAAGCCGGTCACCGATGTCATCAATCCCGCCGTCCAGGCGACCATGCAGGACGTCGGCAAGTCCGACCCCGCCCCCGAGGTCGGCAGCGTCCAGGAGGCCGCCAA
>NZ_NAPR01000004.1:196574-210439 GCF_002140155.1 Micromonospora sp. NBS 11-29 | reverse complement strand
CGAGGAGTGAACGAGCGGAGCGAGTGAGCCCCGCAGTCGCGAACGAAAGGCCAGCACTGTGAGTGAACTGAAGCTGCCGTCGATCGACTACGCGGCGCTCGCTCCCATCCTGATCATGCTGGGCGCGGCTCTGGTCGGCGTCCTGGTCGAAGCGTTCGTGCCGCGCCGCCTGCGCAACGCGGTGCAGCTCGCGCTCGCCNGGTCACCGCCGGTGGCGCCATCGCGGTGGACGGGCCGACGCTCTTCCTCCAGGGCGCCATCCTGGTCCTGGCCGCCATGGCGCTGCTGCTCGTCGGCGAACGCACGGTCGAGCGGGGTGGCGCCTTCGTGGCGCACGCCGCGGTCACCGCCGAGTCGCCCGAGGACCGCAGGCAGGCCGAGGGCATGGGCGGGGCCACCGAGGTCTACCCGCTGATGACCTTCGCGATCGGCGGCATGCTGATCTTCGTCGCGGCGAACGATCTGCTCACCATGTTCATCTCGCTCGAGGTCTTCTCGCTGNCGCGCTGAAGTACTTCATGCTCGGCGCGTACGCCTCGGCGTTCTTCCTGTTCGGTGTGGCCCTGATCTACGGCTTCACCGCCGGGATCCCGGGCCGTGGGGCCGGCGTCGACCTCGCCACCGTGCACGCGGCGGTCGGCCAGTCGTCGTCCAGCCAGGTGCTGCTCTTCGCCGGCATGGCGCTGCTCGCCATCGGCCTGCTGTTCAAGGCCGCCGCCGCGCCGTTCCACGTCTGGACGCCGGACGTCTACCAGGGCGCGCCGACGCCGGTCACCGGCTTCATGGCCGCCTGCACCAAGGTCGCCGCGTTCGGCGCGCTGCTGCGGGTCTTCCACGTCGCCTTCGCCGGTGCCTCCTGGGACTTCACCCCGGTGATCGGCGCGGTGGCGGTGCTGACCATGCTGGTCGGCGCCGTGCTGGCGGTCACCCAGACGGACATCAAGCGGCTGCTGGCCTACTCGTCGATCGCGAACGCCGGTTACCTGCTGGTCGGTGTGCTGGCGCCGAGCAAGGAGGGGCTGTCCGGCACGATGTTCTACCTGGCCGCGTACGGTTTCTCGGTGCTCGCCGCGTTCGCCGTGGTGACGCTGGTGCGCGACGCCGACGGGGAGGCCACCCACCTGTCGCGCTGGGCCGGGCTGGGCCGCCGCTCGCCGTTCTTCGCGTCGATCTTCACGTTCATCCTGCTGGCCTTCGCCGGTATCCCCCTCACCAGTGGGTTCACCAGCAAGTTCGCGGTCTTCGGGCCGGCGCTGGAGGCCAACCAGACCTGGCTGGTGATCGCCGGCGTGCTGACCAGCATGGTGTTGGCCTTCCCGTACCTGCGGGTCGTGGTGATGATGTGGCTCTCCGAGCCGGGCGAGGCCACCCCGACGGTGACCGTGCCGGGCGCGCTCACCTCCGCGGCGCTGGTCATCGGCGTGCTGGCCACGCTGGTCCTCGGCGTGGTCCCCGGTCCCCTGCTCGACCTGACCACCGGCGCGGCCGAATTCGTGCGATGACGGGACGTGTCCCCACCGGGGGCCGGTACGCCGTGGCGTGCCGGCCCCCGGCTCGTATCCCCCTCGCCGAGCAGGTCGAACGGGTGTGGCATGGTTGATGGCGTGGTGAACCCGGCTGGCGAGCGTTCAGGTCAGTTCGGCGCGCTCGGCCTGCACCTCGCCGACCCGCGCGTCGAAGCGTCCGTGCTGGGCGTGCTCGACCTCGTCGAGGCGGATCTGCGGGCCAGCGTGGCCAGCGCGGACCCGCTGGTGACCGAGGCGGCCCGGCATCTGGTCGAGGCCGGCGGCAAGCGGTTCCGCCCGCTGCTGGTGGCGCTGGGCGCCCAGTTCGGCGATCCCGACGCCGCCCAGGTGGTGCCGGCGGCCGTGGTGATGGAACTCACCCACCTGGCGACGCTCTACCACGACGACGTGATGGACGAGGCGGCCGTGCGGCGGGGCGCACCGAGCGCCAACTCCCGCTGGACCAACTCGGTGGCCATCCTGGTCGGCGACTACCTCTTCGCCCGGGCCGCCGACATCGCGGCCGATCTGGGCCCCGAAGCGGTCCGGTTGCAGGCGCGCACCTTTGCCCGGCTGGTGCACGGCCAGATCGCCGAGACGGTCGGCCCGCGCGGCACCGACCCGGTCGCGCACTACCTGCATGTCATCGCCGAGAAGACCGGTTCGCTGATCGCCACCTCGGCCCGCTTCGGCGGCATGTTCGGCGGCGCGTCCGCCGCACACATCGAGGCCCTGGCCGGGTACGGCGAGATCATCGGCGTCGCCTTCCAACTCTCCGACGACCTGCTGGACATCGCCAGCGAGTCGGTGCAGTCCGGCAAGACGCCCGGTACGGACCTGCGGGAAGGCGTGCCCACCCTGCCGGTGCTCTACGCGCTCGCCGGCGACGACGCGGACGCGTCCAGCGTGCGGCTGCGCGAGATCCTGGCCACCGGCCCGCTGGTCGACGACGCGCTGCACGCCGAGGCGCTCGGCCTGCTGCGCGAGTCCCCGGCGCTCAAGCGCGCCCGGGAGACGGTGCGCAGCTACGCCGAGGACGCCCGCGCCCGCCTGACCCCGCTCCCCGAGGGCCCGGCCCGTCGCGCACTCGAATCCCTCTGCGACTACATCGCCGACCGCACGAGCTGACCCATTCCGGTCGGCCGGACTCCGGCCAGGCGTCCCATCCGCTCCGTCGCCCTCCCGCCGCTCCCGAACCGGGCGTGCCGAGGGCCGGGCGCGAGGCTCGCCGCCCCCGGAGGGGTCCATGTGTTGCCGGCTGTCCCGACGGGATCCTCCGGGCGTGTCGAGCTGCGCGGTATACCTCAGTGTCATAATTATGACATCCAGGTATATCGAACTTGGGGGGCTGCTCTTCTGGCTCGGAGTCGGCGCTTCGGCGGCCCGGCACTCGGCCGGCTCGGGGAAGTGGCCTTTATGCGGCGCGTCCTGACGTGACCGTTTCGGCGATCCAGTGTTGATTAGCCCGTCCGCCCGGGGTGCGAGAGGTATTTCTACGCACGAGGCACTGCGGGGGGCCGCTCCCCGCTCGCCGCCCGGCAATGGGGGCAAGTCGGGCACTGTGATGATCTTCGGGCCGTCAAGGTCGGGGAAGTGGTGACATCCGGCGGGCTTTGATCCGACCGTTTCGGCGGTCCGGTGTTGATCAGCTCGTCGAGCCGGGGTGCGAGGAGGGCGAGCGACCTATGCCTACGCCCCAGGCGCTGGGGGGAGGCGCTCGCCGCTCGCCGCCCAGCAATAGGGGCAAGTCGGGCACTGTGATGATCTTCGGGTCGCCAGTTCGGGGAAGTGGCTACATCCGGCGGCTCTGACACGACCACTTCGGCGAACCGGTGTCGATCACTAACGGCCTGACCGTCCGCCCGACCGGCCCGACCGGCCCGGCGGGGTGGCTTGAGCGGGCCGGATCCGATGGGCACGGCGGGACGCGCCTGTGGATCGGCGCGTCACACGATCGGTGTCGTGGAAGAAGGCTGGGCTTTCCGGTGACGGACGGGGGTGATCAGGTGGGGTGGGCGAGGCGGCGGGCGGCGAGGAGCATGAGCAGGGCGGCCAGGAGCATGAGCAGGGCCGTGGTGAGCCACATGATCGGGTAGCCTGCGGCGCCGGCGAGCGCGCCGAGGCCGAGTGGGCCCAGGCAGCCGCCCGCGTACACCCCGGTCTGGGTGATCGAGGTGGCGGCGGCCGGTGCCTGCGGGTGGAGCCGGACCACCGCGAAGTTCAGCAGCCCGGGCCAGGACCAGCCGAGCCCGAAGCCGAGCACCACGCCCGCGACCAGCGGCACCGGGCCGGCCACCGCGAGCAGCAGCAGCCCCACCGAGCCGGCCACCAGCAGCCCGGCGATGACCGGGACGTGCCCGCTCGCCCGGCGGTCCGCCAGCCAACCGACGCCGACCCGCGCGGCGACGCACACCGCGCTGCCGAGCGTCAGCGTCAGGCCGGCCAGGCCGGGGGAGAGGCCCCGTCCGGCGGCCGAGTCGACCAGGAACGTGCCCAGCGCGTTCGCCGCGCCGGCTGCCAGCGTCGCGGCCAGCCCGACCACCACCAGCGCGAGCGTGCCGCCGCCGCGGCCGGCGGAGGCGGTCCGGGCGCGTCCGTCCCGATCCGACCGGGGTACGGCGGCCAGTGCGGCCAGCGCGGCCCCGGCGGCCGCCACGAAGGCCCAGCGCCAGCCGGCGGTCAACGCGACGGTGGGCACCGCCGCGCCGGCCAGCAGCGTGCTGACGGGGATCGCGGCCTGCTTCACGCCGAAGGAGAGCCCCTGCCGGTGCGGGGGCACGCGTGCGGCCAGCGCGGCGTTGCTGGCGAGCTGGCCGAGGGCGTTGGCGGCGGCACTGACCGCGAGCAGTGCCACCAGCACCGGGTACGACCGGGCCAGCGCCGCGACGGCCAGCAGCGAGCCGGCGGCCAGCCCGATGGCGACCCGGGCGACCGGGGCCGGACCGTACCGCTCGACCAGGGCGCCGGAGGGTACCGAGGCGAGCGCGCTGACGCCGAAGTAGACCGAGACGGCCAGGCCCAGGCCGGTCGGGCTGAAGCCGAGTTCCGCGCCGAGTTGCACGGCCAGCCCGCCGACCAGGAAGACCGGCAGGACGCAGGCGATGGTGGTGACGGTGGCGCCGGCCGCGACCCGGACGGCGCCGCCGGCCGCCGGCGGGCTGGTTCGCGAAATTGTTTCGGTCATCGTCGGCCAACCTACGCCGACCCCGTTTTCGCTGCTGAACGTGTCTGTCGATGCACGGTCTGTGTCCGGTGATCTGGCATCCTCGATCCGAACAGGCATTTCGCACTCGGCCTGTTTTTCATATGGTGTAAGTCCCCGGCGGCGGAGGTGGTTGTGCGCGACCCCCTGGCGGAACCTTCGGACCTGATCCGCAGTGTCTCCCGCGCGCTTCGAGTGCTCGAGTCGGTCGGCCGTGCGCCGAGGGGCCTCACCGTGAAGCAGATCGCCCGCCGCTGCGAGCTGACCGTCGCCACCACCTACCACCTGGTGCGCACGCTGGCCTACGAGGGCTACGTGATCCGGCGCGAGGACGGGACGTACATCGTGGGGTTGGAGGTGGCCGACCGCTACCGCGAGCTGGTCACCGCGTTCCGGGGGCCGCCGGCGGTCGGTGAGGCGCTGCGGCGGGCCGCGGCGGACACCGGCTGGAGTCACTACCTCGGCCGCTTCGTGGGTGGGCAGGTCGCGGTGACCGCCTGCGCCGAGGGGCCGCGCTCGCCCTACCTGGAGGATCTGGTGCCGGGCTTCGACGAGGGCGCGCACGCGACCGCCCTCGGCAAGAGCCTGCTGGCCACGCTGACCCCCGAGCAACGCTTCCGCTACCTGCGGGAATACGGCATGCGTCCGTTCACCAGCGCCACCCTCACCACCGCCGAGGCGTTCGAGGCCGACCTGGCCGCCGGGGACCGGCGCGGGATGCAGTTGGAGCTGGGCCAGTTCCGGCAGGGCGTGGCGTGCGCGGCGGTGCTGGTCACCCCGGACAAGGACATCGAGCGGCGGGTGGTGCTGGCCTGCGCGTTGCCGGCCGGCGAGATGATGACCTCCGCCCGGGTGGTCCGGGCCAAGCTGCTCACCGCCGCGCGGGCCATCGCCGACGGCATCGCCACCGAGAACTGAGCGGGGCCGCCGTCCTGGCTGGACGACGGCCCCCTCAGCGGGCGGTCCAGCGCCGGACCGCCCGGGGGAACGGCTCAGCTGCCGACCGGACCGCCGTCCAGCCGCCAGGTGACGACCACGCCGGGCTTGGCGAAGTCGCCGTCCGGCCAGGTCGAGGCCGGGCTCTCCACCGACGCGCCGGTGACCTCACCCGGGTGCTGCACGGCCACGAACACCGAACGGTTGTCCCTGGTGATGAACGGGCCGCAGGTCTCCGCGCCGAGCGGCACGGTGAGGAACTGCTTCAGGTGCCCCCGCTCCGGGCCCTCGACGGCGGTGGCGAAGAGGCCGTCGTTGCTGCCCAGCGCGTTGCCGTCGGTCGAGATCCAGAGGTTGCCGGTGGCGTCGAAGGCGACGTTGTCCGGGCAGGAGATCGGGGAGACCTTCGACTTGTCGTAGCCGGCGAACCAGGTCGAGGCGTCGGCCGGGTCGCCGCACACGATCGGCAGCGACCAGGTGAACGTCTCGGCGGTGTTGTCGCCCCGGTCCTCGACCAGTTCCAGGATCTGCCCGTGCTTGTTGGCGTTGCGCGGGTTCGCCTCGTCGGCCGGCGCCTTGCCGGCCTTGCCCCGGTCGGTGTTGTTCGTCAGCGCCACGTAGACCTTGCCGGTCAGCAGGCTCGGCTCCACGTCCTCCGGACGGTCCATCTTGGTCGCGCCGACCTTGTCGCCGGCGAGCCGGGTGAAGGTGAGCACGTCGGCGGCGGTCATCCCGTCGACGTACGAGCGGTTGCCGCTGACCAGCTTGATCCACCGGCCGCGACCGTCGAAGCCACCGTCGGCGGGGAGCGTGCCGCTGCCGTCGATCTCACCGGCCGGGCTGTCGCCGGCCAGCGCCGCGACGTAGAGCGTGCCCGACTCCAGCAGCGTCAGGTTGTGCTTGCGGGCCACCCAGGAGCTGCCCGGCATGAACTTCTTGTCCGAGACGAACTTGTAGAGGTAGTCGAACCGCTCGTCGTCACCCATGTACGCGACCACATGCCCGCTGCGGGCCACGATGACGTTCGCGCCCTCGTGCTTCACCCGGCCCAGCGCCGTGTGCTTGCGCGGGCGGGCCTGCGGGTCGAACGGGTCGATCTCGACGACCCAGCCGAACCGGTGCGCCTCGTTCGGGTGCTTCGCCAGGTCGAAGCGCTCGTCGGCGCGCTCCCACTTGCGGCTGCCGCTCGGGTGACGCACGTCGGTGGGGATGCCGTAGCGGGCCAGCTTCGGCTTCAGCTCCTCCGGTGCGCCGTCGCCACCGACGAAGTACTGGTTGAAGTTCTCCTCGCCGGAGAGCACCGTGCCCCACGGGGTGACCCCGCCCGCGCAGTTGTTCAGCGTGCCGACGACAGTCCGGCCCTTCGGGTCGGCGGCGGTACGCAGCCAGGCCGAGCCGGCGGCCGGGCCGGTCAGGTCGAACTTCGTGGCCAGCGCGGTGACCCGGCGGTTGTACTCCCGCCGGCCGCGGCGTACCGGCTGCCACTGCCCGGTGTCCGCCACCCGCTCCAGCTCGACCACGGACATGCCGTGCGCGGCCATCGCCACCCGCACCTGCTCGACGGTCAGCGCGTCCTGGCTGGTGAAGCCGGGGAACATGAGGTCCTCGTTGGTGTACTCGTGGTTCACCACGAGCAGCGCCCGCTTGCGGTCGATCGGCAGCACCCCGACGAAGTCGTTGTTGTAGCCGAACTGCTTGGCCTGGGCGGCGGCGGTCTGCCGACGCACGTCGAACGCGGGCGCGCCGGGCACGACCTCGTCGCCCCACTTGATGACGACGGAGTGGTCGTACCCGTTCGGCACGACCAGCGTGTCGAGCTTGTTCGGCGGGATCGGCTTGAACGTCAGCGCGCCGCTGCCCGGACGGCCGGAGCCGGCGGCGGCCCCGCCCGCGGCGGGCGCGGCCGGGCCGGCGGGCGCCGCGGCGGCCGGTGCGGCGCCGGCGAGCGCGCCCGCGGCGGCGCCGCCGAAGCCGAGCACCAGCGCGCCGACCGCGCCGGCCCGGACCACACCGCGCCGGGACACCTCGGCGTCGACCAGGTCACCGAAGTACGGGTTGTCGGACTGGTTGGGCACCGGGTGGTCGCAGGCGTTGCCGCACCGGTACAGACAGGTCATCGCGTCGCGGCTGCCGTGGCGGGGGCCGCCCAGCAGCGGGAGCAGGCGAGGACGGTCGCTCATGGGGTGGAGCCTCCTGATCGGACGGGTGAGGGGAAGGCGCCCGGGCCGCCGGCCCGCGCGCGTACCTGCCGGACGGTGCCAGGGCACGGTGAGCGGGTGCCGGCCCGAACGTGAACCGGGCGTGAACAGCTCCGCCCTGACCTGCGGATGAACCGTTCGGCGTCACGGCACGTATGGAAGGGCGGACGCAACGCCCGGGTACGGGCGGACGCGTCGCCGGTCTTCCCACCGCGGAAGCGAGGTACCGCCATCAGCGACCACGACGCCCAACTGCTGCGCGCGTTGCACGACGAGCACGCCGACGCGCTGTACGCGCACGCCCTGCGGCTGGTCAACGGCGACCGGACGCGGGCCGAGGACCTGGTGCAGGAGACGCTGCTGCGGGCCTGGCGGCACCCGGAGTCGCTGGACCCGCGGCGTGGCTCGGTCCGCGCCTGGCTGTTCACCACCGCCCGGAACCTGGCCATCGACGCCTGGCGTCGCCGCTCGGCCCGGGTCGGCGAGGTCTACACCGACGAGCTGCCGGAGACCGCCGAGACGGTCGACGAGACGGAGCGCGCGGTGGAGGCGTGGACGGTGGCGGAGGCGCTCAACCGGCTCAGCCCGACTCACCGCGAGGTGCTGGTCGAGTGCTTCTACCAGGGGCGGTCGGTGGCGGAGGCGGCCGCCCGGCTGGGCGTACCCCCGGGCACGGTGAAGTCGCGTACCCACTACGCGTTGCGGTCACTACGGTTGGCGCTGGCCGAGATGGGGGTGACCGGGTGACCCGCTGCGAGTTCGCGCACGACGACGGGGCGTACGTGCTGGGTGCCCTCGCCCCGGCGGACCGTGTCGCCTACGAGCGGCACCTGGCCGGATGCGCGCGGTGCCGGGAGGCGGTGGCCGAGATCGCCGTGCTGCCCGGCCTGCTGGGCCGGCTGGACCCGGCCGGGCTGGAGCAGTTCCTGGAGGTCGGCCCGGAGACCAACCGGGTGCCCGCGCTGCTCGACGCCGCGCGGCAGCGGCGGCGTCGGGACCGGTCCCGCTCCCGCCGACGGTACGCGCTGACCGCGCTCGCCGCCGCGCTCGCGGTGCTGGCCGGCGTCGGGGTGGCCGTGGTCCGGTCACCCGTGGAGCCAGCCACCCGTCCGGTGGCGCTGACCTCCATGCGGCCGGTCGCCGGGAGCGCGCCCGTGCACGCCGAGGTGGGGCTGACCGAGACGCCGTGGGGCACCGAGGTCACCATGCACTGCGGCTACGACCGGCGGGCCGGGCACCGTGAGGCGTACACGTTCCGGCTGGTCGCGCACGGCCCGGACGGCGCGACGGAGCAGGTCGGCTCCTGGCTGGCCGCCCCCGGCGACGACCTGCGTTTCTCCGGCGTCACCCGGTTCACCCGGGGCGAGCTGGTCCGCCTGGAACTCCTGCGCAACCCCGACACCCCCATCCTCGCCTACGACCTTCGGTGACCGGGTGGGTCAGGCTGCGGGGACGGGGGCGGGGGTGGCGGCTCGGGTGCGGCGGCGGGACTGACGCAGGGCGTCGACGGTGAAGACCACGAGGGCGAGCCAGACCAGGGCGAAGCCGGCCAGGCGGGCCGGGGGCATCGGCTCGTGGAAGATGAGCACGCCGCAGCCGAGCTGGAGGATCGGGGCGAGGTACTGCAGCATGCCGAGCGTGGACAGCGGCAGCCGGTTGGCCGCGCCGGCGAAGAACAGCAGCGGGATCGCGGTGGCGGCGCCGGCCACCACCAGCAGCGCGGTGTGCCCGGCCGAGACGTGCCCGAACGTCAGGTCGCCGCGCGTCGACAGCCAGGCCAGGTACGCCAGCGCGGGCAGCGCCAGCACCGCCGACTCGACGAACAGCCCCTCCACGGCGGGCAGGCCGAGCCGTTTCTTGACCAGGCTGTAGCTGGCGAAGCTGAACGCGAGCGTGAGCGCCAGCCAGGGCAGCCGGCCGTAGTCGACGGTGAGCACCGCCACGGCGAGCGCGCCGACGCCGAGCGCCCCCCACTGTGCCGGGCGCAGCCGTTCCCGCAGCGCGACGACGCCGAACAGCACCGACACCAGCGGGTTGATGAAGTAGCCGAGGGCGGTCTCCACCACCCGGTCGGAGTTCACTCCGTAGATGTAGGTGCCCCAGTTGACCGCGATCAGCGCGGCGGCGATCGCGATGCCGGCCAGCACCCGGGGCCGCCGGGCCAGCGTGCGTAGGAAGCCGACGTGCCGCATCGCGGCCAGCAGCAGCGCCACGAACGCCACCGACCAGACGATGCGGTGCGCGAGGATCTCCACCGGCCCGGCCGGGCGGAGCAGCTTGAGGTAGATCGGGAAGAAACCCCAGAGCAGGTACGCGCCGACGCCGTACAGGTAGCCGAGGCGGAGCTGGTTCACCGCTCCACTGTAAGTGGCGAGCCGGGTTGTGGGTCCTTTCCGGTGACCGGGGTCACCCGCTGGTCCAACTCCATGTACCGCTCCGCCGCGAGCGGCTGGAAGCCGATCTTCGCGTACACCCCGTGCGCGTCCAGCGTCGCCAGCACGATCCGGCGTACGCCCAGCTCGGCCAGGGCGTCGCGGACGCCGCCGGCCAGCCAGGTGCCCAGCCCGCGACCTCGCTCGGCCCGGTCCACGTAGACGTCGCACAGCCAGGCGAACGTGGCCCGGTCGGTCACCACCCGGGCGACCGCGACCTGCCGGCCGTCACCGGGCCGGTAGACGCCGAAGCCGATCGAGCCGGCGAACGCGCGCTCGACCGTCTCCCGGTCGCGGCCGAGCGCCCAGTAGGCGTCCGTGGCGAGCCAGGTGTGCACCCGGGGGAGGTCGAGCCGGGCCGGGTCGGTGCTGAGCTGGTAGCCGTCGGTGCGGGTCACGGTGAACACCCGGCCGAGGGTAGTGCCGCCCCCCGCGCGGCTCACCAGCCAATTCCCGCCCACTGGTCTGGCGGCCCGACCGTCCCGGGCCCGTCAGTCGCGGTCGAGGACAGCGCCGAGGAGCCAGGTGACGATGCCGACGAAGAGCGCGCCCAGCACCGCCGCCGGCCAGAACCCGTCCACGTGGAAGGGCAGCCCGGCCTCCCCGGCGATCCAGCTCGTGAGCAGGAACAGCAGGCCGTTGACCACGAGCGCGATCAGGCCGAGGGTCAGCAGGTAGAAGCCGCAGCCCACGGTCTTGATGATCGGCTGGAGCACCGCGTTGACCACCCCGAAGATCACCGCCACCAGCACCAGCGTGATCACCGTCTCGGTGGCGGACCCGGAGTCGAGGGTGATGCCCGGGATCAGCAGTGTGGCGAGCCAGAAGGCCACCGCCGTCGAGGCCACCCGGATCAGAAGACCCTTCAGGAAATCCATGGCCGGGATCGTGCCACGCCGGTTCCACCGGCGGAACCCGTGCCGGCACCTCAGCGACGGACCGGATGCCCCACGAGCTGCGACTCGACCGGCGTCGGCGAGAGCAACGCCCATCGCAGCGCCCGCCGGTTGACCACCGCCACCATGTCGTCCCGGATCCGGGTGAGCCAGTCGGCGGAGCCGCCGAGGCCGAGCGCCGTGCCGGCCAACGCGGCCTCGCCGGGGTCGAGGGGCTGCAGGACGGCCAGGTCGGCGCGAGCCAGCGCGGGAGCGTCCGCCGGAGTCAGCTCGTCCCGGACCACCAGCACGGCCTGCCAGGCCACCGCCGGGCCGACCGCCGGTGGCACCGACCCGACGTCGACCACCAGCAGCAGGGGGCGCAGCGGCGAACCGGGCGTGCCGCCGACCGGTCGCCCCGGCGGAAGCAGCGGCACCGCGCCGCCCGGCCCACCGCTGCCCCGGACGAACGCCTCCCAGGCCCGTGGCCGGGTGGTCTGCACCGCCACCCGCGCACCGAGCGCCCGCGCCCGCAGCGCGAGCAACTGGGCCGCCGGCACGCCGCCGACCAGCAGCACCCGGGTCGTCGTCGGCCGGAACAGCCGTACGGTGAGCGGGCGGCCACGCCGGTCCGCGCCCACCATCAGCCCGGACCCGCCGACCGGCAGGTCCAGGGTGTCCGGCGGCGCACCGGCCGAGGGTGTGGCGCCACCGACCAGCGCGAGCGGCAACGTGGCGGACAACCCGGCCAGGTGCTCGCCGTCCAGGCGGCGCAGCTCCCCGCCCGCCGCCCCGGCCACCCGGTGGAGCGCCCGCTCGGCCACCGACAGCTCCGCCACGGTGTCGACGGCGACCCGTACGGTCAGCTCCGCCGCGACCGGTGCCGACTCGGTGCGCGGGCCGACGGTGAGCGCGACGGTGGTGGCGGTGGCCGGCACGGCCAGCAGCCGGGACACCAGCCCCCGCGCCGCCTCGCCCGGCGGGTCCGGCCAGCGGCGCAGCCGCCAGGTGGCCTGCGGCAACCCGCCCACGCTGAGCCGCGACCAGGTCTCCCGGGCCGGCACGCCGGCCTCGTGGTGGGCCAGCTCGGCGATCACCCGCAGCGCCGCCGGGACACCCAGCGGCCGGCCGCCGAGCGGACCGAGCCGGCGGACCGTCCGCCGGACCGTGCCGGCGAGCGCCCGCAGCAACTCCTCGTCCGACCAGCCGTCGGCCCGCCGCACCCGCAGGGCCAGCACCACCCGGGACCGCCCGGCCAGCCGGCCGTCGGTGAGCTGACGGTAGGACGTGCCGGCCGGAGCGGCCGCCACGCCCGGTGCGGGTGCGGGCGACGCCGAGAAGATCAGTTGCAGCCGGACCGGAGGGCTCTCCGGCCCGGCGGGGGGAAGCAGGTCGAGCGGGGCCGGTAGGGCCCGCGAACGATCGCCGAGCAGGTCGTCCGGGTCGCCCAGCTCCAGCAGCGCGGTCAACCCGGCAGCGTCGTGCAGCACGGCGGCGGGGCCGCCGGCCAGCTCCGCGGCGTGCACCACCGTGCCCGGCCCGACCAGCTCCAGCAGCGCCGCCGGATCGGCGGCCGGGGGCAGCGCGCGGCGGTGGCTGAGGTACGCCGCGACGACGCCGAGCCACTCGTGGAGCCAGCGGCCCCGCACCCGGACCCAGGCGACCGGAAGCAGCAGCGTCGCCGACAGCAGCGCGACGGCGGTCACCACCACCCCCCGGCCGACGGCCGCCACCAGCACGGCGAGCGCCACCTGCGTCGCCACCACCTGACCGGCGCGAACGCGGGTGGACCGCACACGCCCGCACGGTGGCGCCGGAACGGGGGTGGACGCGGGTTGCCCGGTCGTGGTCGCGGTCACCGCACCTCCTCGCCCGGCCGCCGGGTGACGCCGCCGTGGCTCATCGTAGTGACGACGTCGTCCACAGGGGAGCCCGGAGGGGTAGCAGAACCGGACCGGTGCGGCTACCGTCAGCGACGAAAACCGTCACGCGTGCGCCCGCCGTCTCCCTCCCCCTCCGGCGGCCGCGAGCGCCGCGTCGACGAGTCCACGGTGGTCACACCGGTGGCCAGCCACGACCGAGGAGACGAGGTGACGTCCGGGATGTCCCAGACCCAGGCAGAAGCCGCGGTGATGCAGCAGACCGCCGCGAAGTTCGAGCAGGCCGACCAGTCGCTGCAAACCATGCTCAGCGGCCTGATGGCCGAGCTGGAGGTGCTGCAACAGGCCTGGCGCGGCGCCGGTGGGCGTTCGTTCGAGCAGGTCAAGCAGCAGTGGGCGCAGGACCAGGCGGCGTTGCAACGCGCCCTGCGCGAGACCGCGAGCGCGATCCGCACCGCCGGCCGCCAGTACGACACCGCCGACACCGAGGCCGCCGGCCGGGTGGCCGGCACCAACCGCGGCATCCAGCTGCCGCTCTAGACCATCGGAAGGATCGAACCCATGGAGCACGGTGTGCTGGTCGTCAACTTCGCCGCCCTGCAACAGGCCGGCGCCGACATCCAACGGGCACTGACCACCCTCGACAGTCAACTCGGGCAACTCGAACGGGACGCCGCGCCCCTGGTGGCGAGCTGGACCGGCGAGGCGCGCGAAGCGTACGAGCAGCGGCAGGCCCGCTGGCGGGCCGCCTCCCAGGACCTGCACGTGATGCTGCGCGACATCAAGCTCGCCGTGGAGGACTCCGCGGCCGACTACCTCGACACCGAGAAGCGCAAC
>NZ_NAPR01000004.1:196381-196549 GCF_002140155.1 Micromonospora sp. NBS 11-29 | reverse complement strand
GTCCGTGGCCCGGAGCCTCACCCGGGCCACGGACCGCCACCGGCCCCGCCCCGAGGCCGGTGACCGGTGGTCAGGCCGGGTCGGCCGGGTGCCACCGGCGGCGCGCGCCCCGGGGCAGCACCACCGCGAGCAGCGCCACGAGCGCCGCCACGCCGCCGGTCACGCCGG
>NZ_NAPR01000004.1:189994-196376 GCF_002140155.1 Micromonospora sp. NBS 11-29 | reverse complement strand
GGCGGGCCACGGTCGCCGGGTCCGGCCGGTCCGCCGGGAGCGCGGCACCGGCCCGGGGGCGGGTGTCCGTGCCGCCGGGCGACTCGGTCACCGCGCGGTACGGGTTGAGCACGCCGGCGCCGTAGCCGGCCTCCCGCCCCGGAGCCGGATCCGCGCCGGCCACGAGTCGTCCGGCGACCTCGGTCGCGCTCAGCCCCGGGCGATACTGCCGCACCAGCGCCGCGGTGGCGGCCACGAACGGCGTGGCATAGCTCGTCCCCTCCGCCCGGTGGTGGCCCTGCCGGGGCGCCGCCATCAGCACCTCACTGCCGGGAGCGACCAGGTCGACGTACGGGCCGGTCTGGGAGAACGCCGCCCGCATCCCGTCGCGCCCGATCGCGCCCACGCCGAGCACCCCGTCGTACGCCGCCGGATAGGGCCGGGGGTCCCCGCTGTCGTGCAGGTTGCCGGCGGCGGCCACCACCACCACGTCCCGCCGCACCGCGTAGGCCACCGCGGCGCGTACCGCCGGGTTGTCCGCGTACAGCACGACGGAGAGGTTGAGCACGTCGGCGTCGTGGTCCACGGCCCAGCGGACGGCCCGGGCGAAGCCGGCCGCGTCGACCGTACGCCCCGACTCCCGCCCCTCGACCACCTGCTGCTCGCTCACCCGTACCGGCAGGATGCGCGCGTCCGGCGCCAGCCCACGGAACGCGACTCCCGGCCGCGGTGTGGCGGCGATGATGCTCGCCACCCCGGTGCCGTGCCCGGCGCAGTCGCGGGTGCCGTCCCCGCCCGGGTCGAGGAAGTCGGCCCCCGCGAGCACCCGGCCGGCGAGCTGCGGGTGGGACCGGTCCACCCCGGAGTCCACCACCGCCACCACCACGCCGGCGCCGGTGGCGAGCGGGGCGAGCCGGTCCGGCGCGTACCGTTGCTGGGGCCAGGGCTGCCCGGTCACCGGTCGGGCCGGCGCGGGCGGCACGGCGCAGCCGGACGGCGCGCGGGCCGCCGCCGGTGCGGTCGGCAGGACGGTCACGAGGAGGGTCGCCAGCGCGGCCACACCCGGCCGGGCGAGGGGCCGAGACATCGACGACCTCCGTAACGTGTCGACTCCGGAACGGGATGTTAGCGCCTCGGCCGGGTCACGGCCGACCGTCGATGGCCAGCCATTGTGATCCTGTTACCACCTTGTAGGTTGTAGGCGATGCCTGTGGCCTGTTCGCGGAAGGAGTGGCCGTGACCGGATGGGAGCCGGCCACCGAGGCCGAGGTGGCGATGCGGGACGCGCTGCGAGCGCAGGACCAGCAGCAGTACTTCCGCGCCCTGACCCGGGTCGACCTGGTGCTACCGGTCGCCGGCGGACCGGCCGGCGGGTGGGGCACCTGGACCTCCGGCGGACGGACCCATGTGCTGGCCTTCACCTCCGCCGCCGCGCTGCGCGCCAGCCTGGGCGAGAACGCCGGCGCCACCCGCCGCGTGCCGTACGCGGAGTTGGCCGCGGTGTGGCCGAACCAGGAGTGGTGGTTGGCGGTCAACCCGGGCCTGGCGATCGAGGGTTACCTGCCCGCCTGGTACGTCGCGCAACTCGCCCGGGGCGACGTCCGGCTGCCCGGCCGGACCATGGGTGCCCGGGCCCGACTGGAGCGGGTGGAGAGCGCCGCCCGGGCCGCCCGCAACGGCATTCCCGAGCCGGCGCCGGAGGCACCGATGCCGCCGGGTCGCGGCGGACGGGTGGCGGAGACCGACGAGCCCGCCACCGTGCCGATGCGCACCACTCCTCTCCTTGGTCGCCGGGTGCCGACCGCGCCGTCCCGCCGCCCGGCGACCGGCGACCGGGCCGCCGACGGTTCCGACGCGGATGCCCTCGACGGTTGGCTCACCGATCTGCGCCACCGGCCCGACGAGCCGGACCCCTTCGCCGCCGGTCGTGCCGCGCCGGTCGACGCGCCGCCGGCAGGACAGGCTCCGCCGCCGGCCCGGTCCTTCTTCGAACCCACCTCCGGCCGTTCCAGTCGCCGGTCCTCCCCGCTGGACGCGCCGCGCCGGGCCACCGAGCGGGCGACCCCGCCGTCGCGGTTCGCCGGCGGCCAACCCTTCCCGCGCCGCCGGCCGCTGAACGAGCCGGTGCCCGAGGACCCGACCCGCGCGTTCCCGCTCGGCGCCGACGAGCCGACGCCGGCGCCCCGACCGGCCGAGCCGGCCCCACCGTTCCGACCGGCCCGTCCACCCGAGGACGCCGACCGGGTGCTGCCCCGCCGGCACTCGGGCCCGCCCGCGCCCGCATCGGACGAGTGGAGTGGGGCAGCGACGCCGGACCCCGGCGCGTCGCGCTGGCAGGCCCCGGAGGACCCGGCGGAGGCGCTGCCGCCGTCGATCGCCGAGCCGGTGTCCGCGCCGCCCGCGCCGCGCCGGGACTTCACCCCGATCGTCATCGAGGGCACCGTCCTGGAGGCCCGCGACCTGACCGAGCCCGCGGCGACCTGGTCACCGTCATCCGACCCGACCGGGTACGCCGTCCCGGTCGCCACCGCCGCCGGCGCGCCGGCGGCCTGGGCGGGCTCGACCGAGTCGACCCTGCCGATCGGTCCGCCGGTCGACCGGGCCGCCGCGCCGATCCTGCCCCCGCCCGCCGAACCGGCGTCCCCGGTGGTGGAGCCGGCGACGTCGGTGTTCGAGGCGGAGTCGCCGGTGGTGGAGCCGGTGGCCTCGGTGTTCGAGGTGGAGTCGCCGGAGGGCGAGCCGACGGTGGCCGTGCCCGGGGTGACGCCGGTGTCGGGCGGGGTGGACGACCGGACCGTGTCGCTCGGCAGCCCGACCGGACCGGCGAGCGAGCCGACGGTGTCGCTGTTCGAGCCGACCACGCCGTTCCTACCGGCGGCGGCCCCGGACGAACCGACCGCGGTGACGCCGGTGACGGAGCCCACCACGGCCCCGTTCGACACGCCGGGCTCGTCGGACGAGGTCACCACGTCGTTGTTCGGGTCGGGTTCGTCGGATGAGCCGACCACGTCCTTGTTCGGCCCGGTGTCACCGGACGAGGCCACGACACCGTTGTTCCCGCCGGCGCCGTCGGATGAGCCGACGGCCTCGTTGTTCGGGCCCGGGTCGTCGTCGGATGAGCCGACGACCTCGTTGTTCGGGCCCGGGTCGTCGTCGGATGAGCCGACGACCTCGCTTTTCGGGCCCGGGTCGTCGGGGGACGAGGCGACGACGTCGCTGTTCCAGCCGGTGTCGTCGGGCGAGCCGACCGTGTCGTTGTCCGATTCGGGCTCGTCGGAGGACGAACCCACCGCGTCGTCGTTCCGGCCGGCGCCCTCGGACGATGAGCCGACGACCTCGTTGTTCGGGTCGGGTTCGTGGGATGACGAGTCGACGGTGTCGCTGTCCCGGCCGGCCGTGAGCGAGCCGACGGTGTCGCTGTTCGGGTCGGTGTCGTCGGGGGACGAGCCGACGACGTCGTTGTTCGGATCGGTGTCGTCGGAGGGTGAGCCCACCGCGTCGTTGCCGACGTCGGGTTCGTCGGAGGGCGAGCCCACCGCGTCGTTGCCGACGTCGGGTTCGTCGGAGGATGAGCCCACCGCGTCGTTGTTCCGGCCGGCATCGAGTGAGCCGACGGTGTCGCTGTTCGAGCCAGGGACTCCGGGCGAGCCGGCCGCGTCCCTCGACCGGCAGGCGACGTCGCCCGCCGCCCCCGCCGCGCCGGAGTTCGTGCCGGCGAACGAGGTGGAGGAGGAGCTGCTGGCCGCGACCGGCAGTGGGAGCACGGACGGCTTCCTCACCACGCTGCTGCTGGCCCGGGTGCTGCTGCCGGTCGCGCCCGACTCGGTGCCGGGCAGCCGACCCGGTCACCCCGGCTTCGTCTGGCGCACCGAGTCGGTCGACGGCGGGACGTACGTGGTGGTGTACACCTCGCCGGAGCGGCTCGCCGAGCACGCCGACGGGCCGGTCGACACGGTACGGGTCAAGTTCGTCCAGCTCATCCGCCGGTGGCCGGACGTGACCTGGTCGTTCCTGGTGAACCCCGGCAGCCCGGTCGGCGCGGCGTACCCGGGGGAGCAGGTCCTCGCGCTGGCCAACTGGGCGGCCGAGGTGGGGCTCGGTGACGACCCGGAGACCGAGCCGGAGGCGTCCACCACCGGCCCGGAGTCGGCCGCCGGCCTCCGGTCGGACGCGCCTGCGGTGACGCCGGGCCTTCCGGTGACCATGCAGAAGGCGATCGCCGCGAGCCAGCTCGCCTACTACCTGGAACGTGGCTACGACCGGGTGTCCGGCTTCGTGCACCGGGCCGGCGAACTGGCTCACCTGCGCACCCCGGCGCAGCTGTACGACGCGCTCGGCCTCGGTCATCCCGCCTCCCCGTTCTCCCGCGACGACGAGGAGATCCACCTGCTGCGCTGGCCGGCGTACCGACCGAGCCTCTACCGGATCCCCTACGGCGGGCAGACCCAGGCCGCGATGCGGGCGATGGAGGGCTGGGTGATCGAGCGGCCACCGTTCCGCGGCAACGGGTTCGCGCCGGGGGAGGGCAGCGACGTGATCGCCGAGTTCAAGGTGGACAGTGCCCGGCTGCCGCACGGCGCCGAGCTGTGGCGGATCGGTGCCGACGGCGACTCCCGGCTGGTCGCGGTCCTGGACACCGACGCGCTCGTCTGGCGGAAGGCGGACGAGGCGTGAGCCGCGACGGCTACGTGGCCCGCTGGCGGGGCCGGGAGTACCAGGCCAGCCCGGACGGGGCCGACGTCCGCCTCTACCAGCCCGGCCCGGACGAGGGCTTCACCGAGGTACGCCCCGGACGGTACGTCCGGGTGGTGCCGGCTGTCGAGGTCGAGGACCTGGCGTACGTGCGGACCACCTGCACCTGGCAGGGGCAACCGTTCATCGTGCTCGCCGAGCACGATGGTTGGCTGCGGGTCGAGTACACCGGGGGCCGCTGGCCGGTGGCGGAGGCGATGGGGCTGGAGGCGTTCGACTTCGGCGTCTACCAGGGCTGGGCGCCCGCGGCCGAGGTGGCCGACCTGGGCGAGCAGCGGGTGTGACTCAGGACTTCACCCACCGCAGGATCTCGCCCAGCACCACGTCCCGAGCCTCGACGTGCGGGAAGTGGCCCACGTCGTCGAGCAGCCGCCACTCGTAGGGCGCGCTGACGTAGCGGCCGGAACCCTGCGCGGTGCGGGGCAGTGAGGCCCGGTCCAGCGCGCCGTGCAGTTGCAGGGTCGGCGTGACCAGCGGCCGCTGCATGAGCTTCACGAACCGGTAGCCGTGCAGCCGCAGCACCGAGCGGAACGCCCAGCGGTAGCCCTCCATCGCGCAGAAGGCGGCCTGCGGGATCTGCATCGCCACCCGGCAGCACCGGGCGTAGCCGGCGAAGTCGGCACCGGCCACCCAGCGCGGCCCGCCCCACCGGCGCAGGATCTCCTCCACCTCGGTGGCGTCGTCCCGGGTCAGCACATGCTCGTAGCGGGGGAGCTGGAATTTCAGCGTCGCGGTGGCAGAGGTGAACTGGCCGCGCGGGTCGGCGAAGATGGCGGCGCGCAACCGGAGCGGATGCGGTGCGCCGAGCACCACGAGCCGGCGTACCAGGGTGGGGTGGAACGAGGCGGCGGTCCAGGCGATGAGCCCGCCCACGCCGGTGCCGACCACGGTGGCCGATCGCTCACCCAGCGCCCGGATCAGGCCGGCCACGTCCGCGGCGAGCGTGTAGCCGTCGTACCCCCGGGGTGGCTTGTCGCTCGCGCCGTAACCCCGCAGGTCGACGGCGACCGCGCGGAAGCCGGCGTCGGCGACCGCCGGCAGCATCTCGTGCCAGGCGTACCAGTGTTCCGGGAAGCCGTGCAGGAACAGCACCATCGGGCCGGTGCCGGCCTCGACGACGTGGAACCGGCTGCCGTTGGCCCCGACGAACCGGTGCGTCCACGGCCCCTCGGGCAGGACGCAGGACTCGTCGGCGAATCCGCCGCGCTGGTCGGTCATGGGGCACAGCCTAGGGCCGGTGGCTGCCCGTCGGGCTTGCAGGTGCCCAGGATCAGGGGTTTCTCCGGGACGCTCGGCGCGCGGTCAGCCGACGCGCTCGATGCGCAGCAGCCCGACCAGCCGTCCGGGCCCGCAGTCGACGCCCTCCGGCGGCGGGCCGATGGTGACCCGTACCCAGGTGCCGTCCGGCCAGGTCCCGTGGCCCGCGCCGTGCAGGGCGTACTCCCGGCCGTCGTCGGTGACCAGGGTGTAGCAGGGACCGTCCCCACCGCGGATGATCCGCCCGGCGAGGACGTTCGTCCGGCGGCGGTCGGTCGGGTGCCTCGGCGGACCGGCGGGCGGCCGCAGCGTCGGCAGGTCGGTCGAGGGGCGCGGGGGTCGGCCCGAGGGCGCGGCCGGGGTGTCGGCGGGCATCCGGTTGGGACGCGACGCC
>NZ_NAPR01000004.1:39657-189986 GCF_002140155.1 Micromonospora sp. NBS 11-29 | reverse complement strand
GGGCAGGTGACCTGCCCGGGCCTCGTCACGGTGGTGCGTCGATCAGTGGTTCAGGAGAAGCGGACCTTCACCGAGGTGCCGTTCTGCTCCAGGACCTTGATCTTGGTGCCGGTGGCCGGGAGCTTGACGCCGTGGTTCGGCAGCTCCGGGAACCAGTACTGCTTGGTGTCGTCGAACAGCGGCTGCGCGTCCTGGCCGCGGACGTACTGCGGCTGGCTGTTGATGTGCAGCGTGAACGAGTCCGCCTTCTTCAGGCCGAACGGCGCGTCGTAGACCTGGACGCGGGCCCGCCAGGGCTGCCCGGTCAGGTTGTACAGCGGCCGCGGGCGAGCGTCGATGATCATGTTACGACCCTCGCCCGGGTGCACGAACGTGTCGTTGTCCGCATACCGGAGGTTCCAGTAGGAGATCAGCAGACCCTCCTGGTACGCGTAGTGGTCCACGTAGTCCGGGCGGGTGTTCGCGTAGCCGAAGTAGTACGGGCCGGTCTTCAGGTACTTGTCGTACGACACGTACGTGCGGTTGCCGGCGATGTAGAAGTTGTCGAACTTGCGGATGTAGGTCTCCGCGACGATGCTCCAGCCGCTGAGCGTCCAGCCGGCGGCACCGGTCTCGGCGCCGTCGCTGAGGATGGTCTGACCGTCGGCGGTCACGGTGAGGGCGTCACCGTAGAAGCCGCCCTCGGAGACGCCGCCGTCCGTCTGGTAGCGGAGCCGGAACTGCACGGCCTGGCCGACGACCGAGTCCAGCGGGACGTTGACGTCGACCCACTGGCCGGCGGTCGAGCCGTCCAGGGCGTAACGCCCGGGAGAGATCTCCTTGAGCGCCTTGCCGTTGGCCGTGCCCGGGAGCGAGACCCAGGTCTGGCCACCGTCGGAGGAGGCCTCGAAGAAGAGGTAGTCGTAGTCCTCTTCGATGGCGTAACGGCCCTTCAACGACACCGCGGCGGTGCTCTTCCCGGTGAGGTCGATGGTCCGCGTCAGCGTGGTGTTCAGGTCGTCGTCGTTACCCGAGAAGAACTGCTTGGTGCCCTCGAACGGCTTGCCGTTCTGGAAGGTGTACTCCCGCTGCGGCAGCACGACCACGGCGCCCTGCGGCTTGGCCGAGTTGTACTCCTGCGGGCCGAGCTCCAGGGTGCGCGTCTGTCCGGCGACGATCGTCTCGTAGTCGAGCCAGCCGAGCTGGAGCTTGTTCCACGCGCCCAGGTCGCCACCGCGCTCGCCGATGCCACCGTCGTTCTTGTCGCCGAGCCGGCTCTGGGCCATCAGGGTCCAGTGCTCGTTGTTGTTGTCCCCACCACTGGTGACGTTGTAGTCGTCCGGCAGACCGAGGTCGTGGCCGTACTCGTGGTAGAAGACGCTCCGGCCACCGTTCTCCGGCTGGATCGTGTAGTCGCCGATCCAGACGCCGGTGTTGCCGATCTGGGTGCCACCGGCCGGGAAGTTGGCCGGGCCGGTGTTGCCCTGGTCGCTGGCGAACGCGTACCAGCGGTGGCTCCAGATGGCGTCCTCACCCTGGATCGGGTCACCGTCGGCCTGGTCGCCGCCGGCGTGGACGATCTGGAAGTGGTCGATGTAGCCGTCCGGCTCGTTGAAGTTGCCGTCGCCGTCGAAGTCGTAACGGTCCCACTGGTCCATCGACTTGACGTCGGCAGCGATGTCCGCGTCGGAGCGGCCCTGTGCCTTCTGGTCGGTGACCCACTGGTTGGCGGCGTCGCGGACCAGCGCCCAGGTGTTGTTGCAGACGTTCGAGGCGCACGGGTAGCCGTTGGAGCGGCCGTAGCGGGCCTCGTTGTACCGCACCTTCACCCAGTTGGTGACCTCGCCGTCGACGCTGTACCGGCCCGAGGACTGGGCCTCGTAGTACTGCTTCAGCGACTCGTCACCCGGGTTGGTGCCGAAGTACAGCTGCCGGAAGTGGTCGGCGCTGTAGTCCGCCTGCCAGACCGTGGAGTTGTCCACCGCCCGGTTCGGCTGCGGGATCTGGTTGACGCGCGGACCGTCGAACCGGGTCGGACCCGCGGTGTTCGGGTCGGTGTCCCGGTCCGGGTAGCTCGGGTGCCGCTCGTCGCCGAACTCCGCGAGGATGACGAAGATCTTGTCCGTCTGCGTGCGGGAGAGCTCGACGTACTGGTCCTCGGTCGGACCCTTGCCGGCCTTGGTGCTCTTGGCGGCCCTGCCCGCCGAGGCACCGGCGACAGCCTTCTCGCCGACCTTGACGACCGTGCTGCCGTTGATCTTCTGTGCCTTCGCCCGGCCCGCGAGGACCTCGCTCAGGCCCTCCTGACGCAGCGCGCGCCGCTTGTCTTCGAGCGGGTTGGGCAGGTCGTGCTCAGCCTGCGCGGGCTCGGCCACCGACGGAGCGGCGGTCGGCAACTTCGGCGCCGGCGCGGCGCTGGCGGACGTGGCCGTCACCAGTCCCGTCGCGGTCAGCGAAAGCCCGAGCAGACCCACTGCGACTTTGCGCACGTGGTACCTCCGGTGTGAGGGAACCGGCCCCGAGGGGGTACGGGCCGGTGGAACGTCCCACAAGTGGGACCCAGGGTGAACATAGACACTGCTGGGACTGGTGTGAAGATGTGCGCGTCGATTTGTAGCAACTTTTTGTTGGGGATGCTTTTCACCGTCACACCCCGGCCCGTCATCGGCGTGCTGACCAGGGGCGACGCCCGAGTCGGCAAATACAACGACGTTCATGGATTCCCTGGGGATGGGGAAGGGCCGGAGGCGAAATCGCCTCCGGCCCTTCCGTCATCCGGCCAGTTCAACCCATCTTTCGGTCATTCCGGATCCGGTGGTTACCGCCCGATCAGCCCTTCGGCGGGACCACGTACACCGTGGCGTACGCGTTGTCCTTGGCGGCCCGCTTGATGATGATCGAGACGCCGTACGCGACACCCGCGTCACCCGGGTTGCCGGTGCCCAGCACGATCGCCCCACCGCCCAGCGTCGAACCGTAGTAGTCCGTCGCCGGGGTGCCGTCGGGGTTCACCACCCGGGTCGTGTACTGCTGGTTGCCCTTTGACGGGACGACCACCGAGGCGTCGTTGTCCCGGGCGTACGGCGAGCCGTCCCGGATCTCGATGCCCGGGTACCAGCCCTTGGTGTCGGTGAAGCCCTTCACCGGCGCCTGGGCGCGGAACTTCGTGCAGTACTCGCTGTACGGCTCGTCGGCCGCCTCCAGGCACTCCTTGAACGGGTACGTGGGGGTCAGGCCGAAGGCGGCGTTGGACGACTGCGGGCGGCTGGGCAGGTTGTCCAGCACCGACGGGTCCTTCTCCGCCGCCACACCGGTGCGGCGCAGCGGGTCGTTGTGCGAGTCGACGATCAGCAGCCCGCCCTTGGCGCCGTAGCTGGGCAGCGCGGTCATCTGCCCGGTGACGTGGTTGACGTCGCCGAGCTGGGTGTCCCGGTACCAGACCAGCATGCCGGGCGCGTTGTAGGAGATCCGGTCGACCTTCCACGCCTCGTGCGAGTAGACGGTGTCGTAGGCGTACTTCAGGCCCTTGTCGAAGCCGTCGAAGTTGCGCCACTCGGCCAGGTAGTAGTGCGACTTGACCTGGGTGCCCGAGTCGGTGTGCCAACCCGCGCCGCTGGTGTCGGTGAACGTGCCGCCGGTCTGGGTCCAGCCGGCCGCGCCGCCCTCGACGTCGTCGCTCCAGGTGGTGGCGCCGCCGCCGGTCACCGAGAAGTCGTCGGCGAACCAGCCGCGCTCCTGGAACGCCTCGTCGGTGGCGTAGCGCAGCCGCACCTGCACGGTCTGCCCGGCGTACGACGACAGGTCGACGTAGTCGTGCCGCCAGCCGTCGGTGGCGCCGGTCAGGCCGTACTTCTTGTTGCCGAAGTCGACCATCCGCCCGTTCGGGTCGGCGTAGCCGTCGTCGGTGCTGACCAGCGTGCCGGCGGAGTCGTACACCTTGCGCTCGGTCCAGGTGGCCCCGCCGTCGGTCGAGACCTCGACGAAGCCGTAGTCCCAGTCGTCCTCGATGACATAGTTGTTCCACATCCAGAACTTCGCGTCGGCGGCGTTCGGGACCGTCACCGTGCGGCTCAGCTTGACGTCCGCCCAGGCCTGGTCGGCGCCGGAGTACCACATGTTCGCGCCACTGTGCGGCGCGGCCAGCGTGATCACCTTGTCCGGCAGGTCGATCTTGATACCGTCCTCGGTGCCGACCGGCGTACGCGACGTCTGCCCGAGNGCACCCACTTGTCCCAGAGGCCCATGTGAGTGGGGAGCGCCTGGAAGATCTCACCGGAGTGCGAACCGGACGCCATCAGGTCCCAGAAGTCCACGTCGGAGTCGGCGTTGCCCGAGGTGTCGTAGAGATCGGGCAGGCCGAGGTCGTGCCCGAACTCGTGGGCGAAGACACCGACACCGGCGTCCTCCGGCTGCACGATGTAGTTCGAGACCTTCAGGTTCGTGCCGGGGATGGTGTAGCCACCGGCCACGGTGGAGGAGTGCGCCCACACCGAGTAGACGCCGACGTCGCCGCCACCACGGGACTTGCCCTGGTTGGCGTGCACCAGCACCAGGTGGTCGATCACGCCGTCCGGCTCGTGGTAGTTGCCGTCACCGTCGCGGTCGCTCTGGTCCTCGATGTCGTAGTCGGCCCACGGGAAGCTCGGGTCCGCGGCGGCCAACGCGTCGATCGCGTCGGTGGCGAGCCGGCCCGCGCCCTGCGGGTTGTCCGGGTGGCCGTTCATCGACTGCTCACGCCCGGCGACCCAGTTGCCGTTCTCGTCCTGGAAGCAGCGCGACGCCGCGTACCAGCCCTCCGAGTGCGGGACCGTGATCCACGGGCTGGCCTGCCCGTCCACGGTGTACGCGTTCTTGGACATCTCCAGGTACATGTTGTGCATGGTCCGGCCGGCGAGGCTGATGCCCGGCTTGCCGTCCGGCCCCTTGAGGTCCTTGCGGACCCGCTCGGTGATGCCCTTCTTGGTGTAGAGCATCTTGTCGTAGTGGGCCGGGGAGAAGTCCGGCACCCACATCGAGTTGTTGTCCTTGTGCGGCAGCTTCGCCGGGTTCGGGATGGTGTTGTGGCGGGGGCCGTTCTGCACCGTGCCGGGGACGCAGGTGCGGTCCTCGAAGACGGTCTTCGGCACCATCACGTTGGTGAAGTCGTCGTTGGCCTTGTCGTTGAACTCCACCAGCAGCGTCAGCAGCTTGGCGGTCTGGGTGCTCTTGGCCTTCTTGATCTTTCGCGGGCTCTGGCCGCTCCGGATCGACTTCGCCTCCAGCTTGGCCAGCTCCCGGGCCGCGATCGGGTTGCCGCCCGCGTACTTGCGGTCGTAGGCGCGGGCCTCGTCCGCCGGCGCGGAGAAGACGCCGTCCCGGTTCTTGACCTCCCTGCCGCCGGTGTCCGGCTGCACCTCGGGCTCGGCGTAGTTGATGTAGTACTCGTCCGCCGCGATGGTGGCCGGCGCGGACCGGGACGGCTGGGCCGCCGCGCTGCCCGTCACGGTCAGCGACGAGGCGGCGAGGGCGATGGCGGGCAGCGCGACGAGTAGTCGTCGCCGTGCCCCGGACTGGGCAATGGGGAGCATGCCACTCCGTTCGTAGGGAATGGTGAGGAACCGGCCGTCTGCGGAACGTGCGTCGACATTCGCCGGTGTGGCCGAACGTAGTCGACCACGAGCGCCATCGACAGGGGTGATCGGAGCCCTCTGCCCGTTCAGGTCAGTGCCTCCTCCGCCGATCGACCGGCGT
Organism: Micromonospora sp. NBS 11-29; assembly: GCF_002140155.1. GTDB lineage: Bacteria > Actinomycetota > Actinomycetes > Mycobacteriales > Micromonosporaceae > Micromonospora. The sequence continues at coordinate 184,277 of NZ_NAPR01000004.1, read as the reverse complement.
GTCCGGATACGACGAAGGGGCGGGCCGCCGCGCGACCCGCCCCCGCACCACTCGTGTCGTCAGTCCTCGTCGGACTTGCCGCCGCTCATCCCCGACGAGATCAACTCCATCACCGAGGAGTCCTGGAGCGTGGTCACGTCGCCGAGCGAGCGGTTCTCCGCAACATCCCGCAGCAGCCGCCGCATGATCTTGCCGGAGCGCGTCTTCGGCAGCTCCGGCACCAGCAGGATCTGCCGCGGCTTGGCGATCGGGCCGAGCGTCTTCGCCACATGGTTGCGCAGCTCGGCGATGAGCTGCTCGCCCTGGTCGCCGGCGGTCTCCGCGCTGCCGCGCGGAATGGCGAACGCGACGATCGCCTGCCCGGTCGTCGGGTCGGTCGCGCCGACCACCGCCGCCTCCGCCACCGACGGATGGCTGACCAACGCCGACTCCACCTCCGTGGTGGAGATGTTGTGGCCGGACACCAGCATCACGTCGTCGACCCGGCCGAGCAGCCAGATGTGCCCGTCGTCGTCCTTCTTCGCGCCGTCACCGGCGAAGTAGACCCACTCGTCACCGGTGTTGGCGCCCGCGCCGAACCGCGACCAGTACGTCTCGACGAACCGGCTGTCGTCGCCCCAGATCGTCCGCAGCATCGACGGCCACGGCTCGGTGAGCACCAGGTAGCCACCGCCGCCGTTCGGCACCGACTCGCCCTGGTCGTCGACCACGTCGGCGGCGATGCCGGGCAGCGGCGTCATCGCCGAACCCGGCTTCGCCTCGGTCACGCCGGGCAGCGGCGAGATCATGATCGCCCCGGTCTCGGTCTGCCACCAGGTGTCGACGACCGGCAGCTCACCCCGACCGACGTGCTGCCGGTACCAGATCCACGCCTCCGGGTTGATCGGCTCGCCGACGCTGCCCAACAGGCGCAGCGACGACAGGTCGTACCCGGCCGGGACGTCCTCGCCCCACTTCATCATGGTGCGGATCAGCGTCGGCGCGGTGTAGAGGATGGTCACCCGGTACTTGTCGACGATCTCCCAGAACCGGCCCTTGTGCGGGGTGTCCGGCGTGCCCTCGTACATGACCTGGGTGGCGCCGTTGGAGAGCGGGCCGTAGACGATGTAGGAGTGCCCGGTCACCCAGCCGATGTCGGCGGTGCACCAGTAGACGTCCGTCTCCGGCTTCAGGTCGAAGACCGCGTGCGCGGTGTACGACGCCTGGGTCAGGTAGCCGCCCGTGGTGTGCAGGATGCCCTTCGGCCGCGCGGTGGTGCCGCTCGTGTAGAGGATGAACAGCGGGTGCTCGGCGTCGAACGGCTGCGCCTCGTGCTCGACGGGGGCGGTCTCCACCGCCTCGTGCCACCAGTGGTCCTTCGCCGACCAGGCGACCTCCTCGCCGGTGCGGCGGACCACCAGCACATGCTCCACCGACGGGCAGTTCGCCACCGCCTCGTCGACGGTCGGCTTCAACGCCGACGGCTTGCCCCGGCGGAAACCGCCGTCCGCGGTGATCACCACCTTGGCGCTGGCGTCCTGGATCCGGTTGGTCAATGCGTCGGCGGAGAAACCGCCGAACACCACGCTGTGGGTGGCGCCGATCCGGGCGCAGGCGAGCATCGCCACCGCGGCCTCCGGAACCATCGGCAGGTAGATCGCCACCCGGTCGCCGGCGGTGACCCCCAGCGCGGTCAGCGCGTTCGCCGCCTGACAGGTCAGCCGGTGCAGGTCGGCGTAGGTGACGGTACGGGTGTCGCCCGGCTCACCCTCCCAGTGGATCGCCACCTTGTCGCCGCGCCCCGCCTCGACGTGCCGGTCCAGGCAGTTGTACGCCACATTCAGCCGGCCCCCGGTGAACCACTTCGCGAACGGCGCGTTCGACCAGTCGAGCACCTGCTCCCACGGCTGCGCCCAGGTCAGCCGGCCGGCCTGGCGCTCCCAGAACGCGAGCCGGTCACCGGCCGCCTCGTCGTACGCCGCCCCGGTGACATTGGCGTTCGCGGCGAGCTCGGCCGGCGGCGGGAACTGGCGCGTCTCGTTCAGCAGATTGGCCAATGCCTCGCTCATACGGTGAACTCCTTCGTCGCGTGACCTGCGTCTCCTACTCCGGGGAAGGTTAGTCCCGCCGTACCCCACCCGCGACCGCGCCGCCCCCACCGCGCGCCCAGCGGCCCTCCCCCCGCGCTGAGGTGCAAGGAAGGGGCCCCGCTTAACGCCTCCGGTATAGGAAGGGGCCCCGCTTAACACCCCGTACCGTGTCAGGGTGACCACCGACCCGCTCGCTCCGCTGCTCGCGCTCGCCGACGTCGCGCCCGCCGTCGAACGGGCCCGCGACCGGGTCGACCAGGCCCACCGGCACCGCGCGTTGCGCCGCCAGGGCGGCCAGGTCGCCGCGGAGGTCAGCCTCCGCTCGGCCGTGGCCAGCACCGCGCTCGAAGGCCGGGACCACGACCGCGAGGAGGTACGCGCCGGCACGGTCACCGACCCGGTGCTCCAGGGCGCGCTGCGGGTGGCCGGGGCGCTGCCCGGGCTCAGCGACCTGTGGCCCAGGGCACCCCGGCAGGTGCTCGCCCGGCTGCACGTGCTCGCCGCCCGGGACGTCGTGGCCGAGGAGGACNGTGGCGGCCCGCCTCGACGGCCTGTCCGGCCTGGTCGCCGGCGGTACGAAGGTGCCGCCACTGGTCCTGGCCGCCGTGGTGCACGGCGAACTGCTGAACCTGCGCCCCTTCCCGGGCCCGTCCGGCGTGGTGGCCCGGGCCGCCGCCCGGCTGGTGCTGATCTCGACCGGCTTCGACCCCCGCGGGCTGGTCGCCGTCGACGTCGGGCACCGCGAGCGGGAACCGGAGTACGTGGGCGCGGCCGGCGCCTTCGCCACCGGCACCCCCGACGGCCTGCGCTCCTGGCTACGGCACTACATGGCGGCGGTGGAGGTCGGCGCGGACCAGATCACGCTGATCGGCGACGAGATCCTCGCCGCGTCCTGACCTGGTCAGGTGCGTCTCCGGCGCGGACGAGATCGTCAGGCGGTGGGTGCCGCGGTCCGGGTGCGCCGGTGCCGGCCGTACCAGGCGATGCCGATCGCCACGCCCACACCCACCCCGAGCGCCGCCNCCGGAACTCCAGCACCGGCCAGCCGTTCTCCGCCGCCAGCTTGCGCAGCGCCCGGTCCGGATTGACCACGGAAGGATGCCCCACGCACTCCAGCAACGGCCGATCACTGTACGAGTCGGAGTAGGCGTACGAGTCGGACAGGTCGTAGTCGCGCTCCGAGGCCAACTCGCCGACGGCGTCGACCTTGCTCGGGCCGGCCGCGTAGAACTCCACCTCGCCGCTGTACCGGCCGTCGACGACCGCCATCCGGGTGGCGATCACATCGGTCACCCCGAGCAGTTCGCCGATCGGCCGGACCATCTCGTCACCCGACGCGGAAACCAGCACCACGTCCCGGCCGGCGGCCTGGTGCTCCTCGATGAGGGCGGCCGCCTCGGCGTACACATAGGGGTTGATCAGCTCGTGCAGCGTCTCCGCGACGATCTGGCGGACCTGTTCCACCGACCAGCCCTTGCACAGCGTGGCCAGGTAGTCCCGGGTGCGGGCCATGGTCTGCTCGTCGGTGCCGCCCAGCCGGAACATCAGCTGCGCGTACGCCGACTTGACCACGTCACGCCGAGTGATCAGCCCGTCCCGGTAGAACGGCCGACCGAACGCCAGAGCGCTCGACTTGGCGATGACGGTCTTGTCGAGATCGAAGAAAGCGGCGCTGCGGCCCACGGCGCGCAAGTCTAGCCGGACGGGCCGCGCGGGGCCGCCCGCCCCGGGGTCGGCATCGAGGGTGCACCCGCCAGAGTGACGGTGGTCACATCGGATGGGCCGGAAATTAGCTTTGCGTGGACTGAACACCACTCGACGTATAAGGGTCCGCTGCGGCATGCTTGTCCTCGCGACGGGAGTTCACGTCCCGTTGTCGCTCAGGCCCTCAGCGGTTGCACCCCCCGTGACCGCTGAGACGGTTCGGCTCGACCCCCCCGGAGCCGAACCACACGACGACCCCCGTCTCCCCCCGACGGGGGTCGTCCCTTTTGCGGGCCAGCGCCCCGCCCGACCGGCACCTCCCGGACGCCCGCCCGACACGGAGGCGCGATGCGAATGGCGACGACCCCACGATTTCGCCAGCGATGNGGCCGGACCGTCGATGGTCCGGCCGCCCGCTGTGGTGGATCAGGACTTGCGCAAAGCCACAATCGTGGTGTCGGTGACCTCGACGGGCTTGTTGTAGGTGGAGTCGTACCCCTCGGCCGTGGTGATGACCTCGGCGTCGCCCTTCGCGAACGGCCGGTCGCCGGTCGGCGTGGCCGTGGCGGTCCAGGTCGTCGCGCTGCCCGGGACGCAGTTCACCTGGGTCCGGAAGTCCCCTCGGACGATCCGCTTCTTGACGACCTGGGTGACCGCGCCGCGTACCGTGACCGGGGTGGCCTGGTTGCAGGTGACCGTGCCGTGCACCACGGCCTTGCCGCTCACCGTGCTGGCCGTGCCGTCGGTGGCGACGGCGAGCGCGAGGTCCAGCGGGGCCGGCGCGGGCGGGTTGGCGATGTGCACCTCGCCACGGGCTGCCGCCGCGCCGCCCTCGCAGTGCTGCTCGAACGTGGCGTCGAACGTCTGCACGTAGCCGTTCGGCCCGAAGACCGCGTTGAGCACCGTGAACGTCCCGGTCAACTCGTTGCAGCCGCGTCCGTCCCCGCTCAGGCTCAGGCCGGGGCCCGCGCCGTTGAAGGGGGAACGCGTCGCGTTGGCGTAGGTGCCCGGGGCGAGTGGCTGGCTGCCCGGAGCGTCGAAGTCCAAATACCACCAGTCGCCGTTGTAGCCGTTGACGCCGATCGACACGTGGCTTTCGTCGGCGGACGCGGTGGTGGTGAGCTGGTCTCCACCGTCGGTTGAATACGCGTACGACCGGCCGCCGGTGATGTAGTCGCCCGCGTCACCCTCGAAGGTGACCGAGCCGGACTCCACCGGTTGTGCCTGCGCCGGCCCTGCCGCGACCAGCCCGCCCAGTACCCCCGTGAGCGACAGGCTGGCCGCCAGGGCCACCCTTCGCCAGGACTTGTGCATCCCCGCTCCCCTCTGCATGGGACAGCAGGGCGGATACCCCGCCCGAAGTTGCTGTCGGCCCACTATTGCGCAGAGCGACGGTGCGGTTGTGCCCTCGTGACAATCATGTCCATCTCGGACAGAAGTCAGCGAATCACCGCGCGCAACGTCTGCCGGGCGGGTTCGAAGCACACGAGCGCCCGACCTCGCTCGTCGGTCACCACCCACGGGTGGCCCACGTACGTCTGCTGCCGGTAGGACCGCCCCGCCTGGAGCACCGCGTACCGCTGGCGCCGGCCGCCGTAGTCGAGCCAATTGACGACGACCGGTGCCGATCGGGCGTTGACGAATTCGACGAAGGTCTCCGGCCCGCCACCGGTGGAGCGCAACGTCCGCTCCCGGGATGCGGGGAGCGGGGTCAGCTCGCCGGGTCGGGTCGCGGGCGGTCTCGTGCTGCTGACCGACGGCTTCGGCGCGGGCGTCCGGCTGGCCGTCGTGGTGCGCCGGGGTGGGGTGGGTCGGCGGGTCGGCAGCACGGCGCGGGTGGAGAGCGACACCGGCGCCGGTGAGTACGAGTCGGTGGGCAGTTCCGCCGCGGACGTGGGGTAGGCCGGCGACACCAGGAAGGGTTCGCCGGAGACCGGTGGCGGCAGGTCCGGGCGGCGGGGCATGGCGAAGAAGCTCAGCGCGCCGGCGAGCACCACGACCACGAGCCCGACCGCCACCGAGGCGACCGTGGCCGGTGACGGGTCGCGGAGCCAGACCTGGGTGCCGCCGGGCGGCTCGGGTCGGGCGTGGTGCCGGGACGGTGTGGTTCCTGCGCCGTGCGGTGAGTCGGTCATGGCCTCGATTCCGCCAGCCGGTGCCGTCTGTTCCGCGGCAAGGGAACCGATTATGCGTGACGACCGATGCCCTCGGTCAACGGCTGCCGGTGCCGCCGGCCGGCGCCGGCGGATCGACCGTCCGACCAGCCTTAAGAGTTCCTGGCCGCACCGATGGCCAGGCATCGGCGCATAGCAGATCCACTCGCGCGCCGAGGTCTGTCCACAACCCTCCTCGTTGTCCACAGGCGCACGGCTTCGGGCCCCGTGAGACGGGCCGAGTCGGCAGGCTGCACCGCGGCACGTCCGAGTCCGACCGTTGGAGGCCGCCATGCCGCCCCGCACCCCGCTCCCGCCGTACCGTCGACTGCCCCTGCTCGTCACGGCCGACGATGACCTGCTCGACGAGCTGCTGCGGCTCGCCGCAGCCGGCGGCGCCGAGGTCGACCTGGCGGCCGACCCGGCCGCCGCNCCTGCCTGCGGGCCCGTCTTCCCCGGCGCACCCGCACCGTCCTGGTGGGACGCCCCGGCCAGCTTGATCCGGGTACGGAGTTGGCCGAGCTGATCGGCGCGGAGCACGTCGCGACGCTGCCCGCGGCCGAGCCCTGGCTGATCGACCGGCTCGCCGAGTGCGTGGCCGGGCCCGCTCAGGTGGGCCCGGGCCGGGTGGTGGCGGTGCTCGGCGGGCGCGGGGGCGCCGGGGCCAGCGTGCTCGCCGGCGGGCTCGCCGTGACCGCGGCCCGGTCCCAGTTGCGTACGCTGCTGGTCGACGCCGATCCGTTGGGCGGCGGTCTCGACCTGGTGCTCGGGTGGGAGCAGCTCGACGGCCTGCGTTGGCCCGAACTGGCCGGCACCGACGGCCGGGTCGACCCTCCGTCGTTGGTCCGCGCGCTGCCGAGCCGCGGTGACCTGGTGGTGCTCTCCTGGGACCGGGGCGATCTGCGGCACCTACCGGCCGAAGCGATGGCCGCCACGGTCGACGCCGGTCGGCGCGGGCGTGACCTGGTCGTCCTCGACCTACCCCGGCACCTCGACGACGCGGCCGTGATCGCCCTCCAGGCCGCGGACCGGGCATTCCTGGTCGTGCCGGCGGAACTACGGGCCACCGCCGCGGCGGCCCGGGTGGCCGCCGTGGTGGCCCCGCACTGCGCCGACGTGTCGGTGATCGTGCGCGGCCCGGCGCCGGGCCGGTTGCGCGCGGCCGAGGTGTGTCGTGCACTCGGCCTCCCGCTGGCCGGCACGCTCCGGCCCGAGCCCGGCCTGTGCCGAGGGCTGGAACGGGGTGAGGCGCCGGGCGCCACCGGCAAGGGACCGCTCGCCGTGCTGTGCCAGCGGCTGGTCGACGAGCTCACCGGCCGGTCCGCGGCGGGCGCGGCATGACCGGCCCGGCCGGCCCGGAGGAGATGGCTGTCCGGGTACGCCACCGGCTGGCCGCCGACGCCACCCCGGTCACCTCCGCCGCGGTCGTCTCCGCGGTACGCGCCGAGCCGGCCGCCGGCGTGCTCGGTGACACCACTCTGCTGCGGATCGCCGGCCGGGTGCACGACGACCTCGTGGGCGCTGGCCCACTCGCCCCGCTCCTGGCGGACCCCGAGGTCACCGATGTGCTGGTGAACGGCGTTCGGGTCTGGGTCGACCGGGGGCGAGGGCTGCACCAAGTGGCCGTGCCGCTCGGCACCGTCGACGACGTACGCCGGTTGGCGCAGCGCCTGACCGCGGCCGCCGGACGCCGGCTGGACGACGCCGCGCCCTTCGCCGACGCGCGGCTGCCCGACGGCACGCGGCTGCACGCCGTACTGCCACCGGTGGCGACCGAGGGTCCCTACCTGTCGCTGCGCACCTTCCGGCAGCGGCCGTTCACCCTGGACGAGCTGGTGATCCACGGGACCGTGCCCCGGCCGGTCGCGCCGCTGCTCGACGCCGTGGTGGCCGCCCGGCTGGCGTACCTGGTGACCGGCGGCACCGGTTCGGGCAAGACCACGCTGCTCAACACGTTGCTCGGGCTGGTGCCCGGCACCGAACGGATCGTCCTGGTGGAGGATGCCGCCGAGCTGCGACCGGTGCATCCGCATGTGATCGGCCTTCAGGCGCGGACCGCGAACGTGGAGGGTGTCGGCGCGGTCGGGCTCGGCGACCTGGTCCGGCAGGCGCTGCGGATGAGACCCGACCGGCTGGTGGTGGGCGAGTGCCGGGGTGCCGAGGTGGTCGACCTGCTGGGCGCGCTGAACACCGGCCACGACGGTGGGGCGGGCACGCTGCACGCCAACGCCCCGGCGGACGTGCCCGCCCGGCTGGAGGCGCTCGGCATGCTCGGCGGGCTGCCGCGGGTCGCGCTGCACGCCCAGGTCGCCGCCGCGCTACAGGTCGTCCTCCAGATGCGCCGGACCGGTGAGGGGCGGGTGCTCGACTCGATCGGCCTGCTCCTGCCGGAGGGACCCGACCGGCTGGTGACCGTGGTGCCGGCCTGGATGCGCGGTCGGGGTCTCGGTCTGGCCGCCCGACCGCTGGGCAACCTGCTGCACGCCCGGGGTGCGCCCGTACCGCCGATGCTCCGCGTGGCCTGGCCCGGCTCGGCGGGTCCGACATGACCGGCCAGCTCTGGTTGGTGGTCGTGCTCCTGGTCGGCGCGGCGGCCACGGTCGCCTGGCCGGTACGGGCGGGTCGATCCCGGCGGCGGGCGGTCCTCGACGTCGCCGCGGGGCTTATGCCGGTCGGCGGCGGCTCGCCGATCAATGGGGGCTCGTCCGGTGCATGGTTCGGCCAGGGCGCATCGGCCCGCGAAGGCGTTCCGGTCGGCACCCCGCCCGCCGGTGGTGGCGCTTCGGTCGCCAGGACGCCGATGGCCAGGACGCCGATGGCCGGGTCGCCGGTCCTCAGGGCGCCGATGGCCGGGTCGTCCATGGCCGGGTTGCCGGTCGTCCGGTTGCCGGTCGGCGGATCGCCGGTGGCTGGGTCGCCAGTCGGCGCGGGTACACGCGTCGGTGGGGACCGACCGACCGGCGGTAGCTCGGGCCGACTGCGGGCCAGGGGTGAATGGTCGTTCGGGCGGCTTGACGGGTCGCGCCGACCGGGTACCGGACCGAATCGTCCGCGACCGCCATGGTCCGGCCTCCGCCGCTGGGCCGCGGGCGGTGCCCCGCCACCGGAGCCCGGTCACGATCCGAACGGCCCGGCGGCCACGTGTGACAGCCGCCCGCCGGTCCCCGTCCGGCGCGCGTTGCCGGCGGCGGCGCTGCTCGGAGGCGTGGCAGGGGCAGTCCTCGGTGGCCCGGTGGCCGCGTTGGCACTGGCCGCCTACGGCACGCTCGCGGCGCGGGCGGTGTTGCGCCGGCGTACTCGTCAGGCGGCCGACCTCGTCCACCGCCGCGACCTCGACCGGCTCGGCGCGGTCGCCGCCGAACTGAGGGCGGGCCTGCCCGTGGACGGGATGTTCGACGGCGGTACGGGGCGGATCGCCCGGCTGGCCCGGGCCGCCGTGCGGCTGGCCGACCGGACCGGGGCGCCGCTGGCGGAGCTGCTCGAACGCGTCGAAGCCGATGCCCGCGCCGCCGACCGTGGCCTCGCCGCGGCGGCCGCCCAGGCGGCGGGGGCCCGGGCGACCGCCTGGCTGCTCGCCGCGCTGCCGCTCGGCGGGATCGGTCTCGGCTACGCCATCGGGGTCGACCCGGTGGGCGTGCTCCTGCACACCCCGGTGGGTGGCGGCAGCGCCCTCGCGGCTGTCGTCCTCCAGGTCGGTGGGCTGCTCTGGGCGGAGCGGCTCGGCGTGGGCCCCGGGCGGGCGGCCTGATGTCCCGCCAGGTGGTGGCCGCTGTCTGCCTGGCCGGTGCCGCGTCGCTTCTCGTCGTGGCCGGGGGCGTCGTCCGCCCGGCCCGGCGACTGCGCCGGCTCGTACCCGATCCTCGGCGAGCGGGACCGACCTGGCGCCCCGGCTGGTGGCCGGACCGGGTGCGGGTGGTCGCGGTCCTGGCCGGGACCGCCGCGTCGCTGCTCCTCGGTGGCTGGGCCGGACTGCTGGCCGGGCTTCTGGCCGGGGTGGCGGCGGACCGCCTGCTGCGTCGGATCGAGCCCCGCGCCGTACGTGACCGGCGGCTGCGCGAAACGGCCGACCTGCCACTCGCCGCCGACCTCCTGGCCGCGGCGCTCCGGGCCGGCGCGCCGGTCGACCGCTCGGCGTTGGCGGTTGCCGAGGCGCTCGGCGGGCCGCTCGCCGACCGGCTCGGCCGGGTGGGCCGCACCTTGGGCCTCGGCGGTTCGGCGACCGAGGCGTGGGCGCACCTGCGACCCGTGCTTGGGGCGGAGAGCCTGGTCGGTGCGGCGATCCGCTCGTCGAACAGCGGTGCCGCGCTGGCCGGCGCGCTCACCCGGCTCGCCGACGACCTGCGGGCCGAGCGCTCGACCGCGGCCGAGGCGTCCGCGCGGCGAGCCGGTGTGCTCATCGTGCTGCCGCTCGGGCTGTGCTTCCTGCCCGCATTCATTCTCGCCGGTCTGGTGCCGGTGATCGTCGCCGTTCTCGGCGACGTGCTGTGAACCATCGAGAAGGGACGTACGACATGCGCAAGCTCCTGAACCGCCTGCGGGGTGACGCCGGCATGAACACGGCCGAGTACGCCGTGGGCACCCTCGCCGCGGTCGCCTTCGCCGGGATCCTGTTGAAGGTGCTGACCTCCGGCAACGTGCAGTCCGCGTTGACCGCTGTCATCGACCGGGCCTTGNGGTCGCCGGCGGGCCGGCAGTCGGTGGCCCCACCCCCTCGCGACGACTGTGGCGGTCATCGATCCTGGTGACGGCGCTCGGCGACGTTCGTGGAGTGTCCGCGAGCGGGGCTCCTTCACCGCCGAGTTGGCGGCCGGCCTGCCGGCGTTGATGTTCCTGCTCCTCGCCGGCGTCACCGCGGTCGACGCGGTGACCACACGGGCAGGCTGCCTCGACGCGGCCCGGGAAGCGGCGCTCGCCGCCGCCCGGGGCGGGTCGGGGTCGGCTGCCGGCGCTCGGTACGCCCCCTCGGGAGCGGAGGTGACGCTGACCGTGACCGGCGACCGGGTGACCGCGACCGTACGAGCGCCGGTCCGGACGTTCGGGACCCGGCTGCCGCAGCTCACCGTGGTCGGTGTCGCGGTGGCGGCCCTGGAACCCGGCGTCCCGGGGCCGGTGCCATGACGCCGGCGAGATCGGCCTCCGCCGCCGACGCGTCGTCGAGGTGGTGCGCGCCCGGGACCGCGACCGGGTGGCCGCCTTCGTCGTCGCCCTCGATCGGCGGGGTGGACGTGCGTGGGGCGTCCACGGGCGGGTCACCGGCCGATCGGGGTGGGGCGACGGTGTGCCTGCTNCCGGGTCGCGGCCGACTTCGGCGCTCTCGCGGGCGCGGGTCATGTGCTCGACGGGGCGGACGCGGCATGTGGGCGCGCCGACGCGCTCGTCTCGGCCAACGGCGGTCGGCTGGTCCGTTGCCGGATCGACGGCCTCGACCTGATCGTCACGGCGCAGGTGCGGGTCGCCCCGGTGCCCGGTCTGACCCGTGACGTCACCGCGACGTCCCGGGCCGGCCCGGCCCGGAACGCCGACCTGTGAGGGGGCGGCGGGCCCGGGACGCCGACCTGTGAGGGTGCCCGTGGATCTCGGGCCGGGGTGGCCGACCTTTGTGGTTGGCCGCCCTGGCGGGCCGNCCGTGCCCGGTCGGGGCCTCACCCTTTGCGACGGCGGGTGGCCGCCCGGCGGGAGCCCTGCGACGGGGTGTCGCCGGGCGGGCCCGAGGTCAGCGGGACTGGAGGGCGTCCAGGCCCACCGCCATGGCGATGACCAGCCGGCGGTCGATCTGCGGGTGCTGGATGTCGACGACGTACCGGTCGCGCAGGCCCCACTTCTTGTCGACCGAGAACACCGGCTGACCGCCGGCCAGGAAGTCGAAGTGGTACGGCAGCCAGGACAGCGAGTCGACGAAGCGGCGCAGCAGCGCCACCGGCAGGCTGCGCTCCTGCCCGGTGGCCGGCGGCAGGCCGGGCTGCTCGACGTGCCAGGTCGAACGCAGCAGCGACTGGGCGAAGTCCTTGCGGAACAGGCCGATCGGGTTGCCGGCGTGGTCTGTCACGTCGTAGGTGGCACCGAGGTCGAGCCGCTGACGGGCCTTGAAGCCGAGGAGGGGGTACTGCTTGGTGTCGTCCGTGTAGATGGTGACCTGTTCCTTGAAGGCGAGCCGCTTCTGCTGGGCGAACGCGAGCAGCCCGCCCTCGGAGCCGTCCGGTGCCACGGCGTGCACCTCGTACTGATTGACCATCATCCGGATCCGTTGACGGACGATGAACCGGTGCTGGGCCTGCAGGCTGTCGAGCGACATCTGATCTCCTTCGAGGGGGTCGCCGGAGTCTCGCACAGTGCGTTCACCCCCGTGCGCTCGCACGCCACCCCGGTCACACCCCACACGCTGCCCAATCATGCCTTCGGCCGCCGCCAACCGGCGCCACACGCCCTGCCACCGTCACGGGTCCTGCCACCCATCACGGGTCCTGCCGTGACGGAGCCTGCCGCGGCGTGATCCACTCCAGTTCGCCGAGGTGGCAGCATCGATCGCCACCTGACACCGTCACCTCGGCGAGCTGGCGAGGGTGTCAGCTGGTCGACTCGGCCGGTGGGGCGCCAGTCGAATCAAGTCGGCGGTCCGGTGGCGAGGCGAGCTCAGCGTCCGCCGTCGACCGTTGCCTTCATCGCCCAGGTGTTGAGCACCTGGTGAATGCCTCGCAGGCGTTCGTTGATCTGTTCCAGCCGCTCCGCCTGAGCCAGGTTCGCCAGCGCGGTACCCAGCGCTATCTGCTGGTCCGGCGTGAGGCTTTCCTGGTCGATGGTGTAGAGCAGCTCGACGGTCTCGGCGATCGTGTCGGCCACGGCGTCACCTCCGGCGGACGGGTCTCGGGTCACGTCTGCGCTACCAAAATGATGCATGGAAGCGCTCCCATGTATCAATGCCCCGCCGGTGCCGGCCTCATGCACCCGTCCCACGAACCAGACGCCGATCTTGGCCGCCCGCCGGGCACCGGGCCGCCCGCGCGGCACCGGGCCGGCCACCGCACCGGCCGATGCCGCAGTCGTCACTTCGGCGAAGTGGCGGCATTGTCCGCCGGGGATACCGCCACTTCCCCGAGCTGGTGGCCGAGAGTCGCTGACGGTCAGTCCGGCGGGCCGCTTCCGGCCGTCGACCGGCGGGCCGTCCGGTGGTCCTGCCGAGGCAGAGCCCCGGCGTGCCCCGCGCCACACGCCGGGTCGATCTCCCCGTCGGCCGTCCCGGCTGCCGTCGGGTCGACCTTCCCGTCGGCCGTCGCGGCCGTCGCCGCGTCGGCCGGCCCGGCGGGCAGGTTGGTGAGGACCACGTCGAGGACCTGGACGGCTTCTGACTTGGCCAGCGGGTTGTTGCCGTTTCCGCACTTCGGGGACTGGACGCAGGACGGGCACCCGGTCTCGCAGCCACACTCGGCGATCGCGTCCCGGGTGGCGCGCAGCCAGGCGGCGGCCGTCCGGTACGCCCGCTCGGCGAATCCCGCCCCGCCCGGATGACCGTCGTAGACGAAGACGGTCGGCGCCTCGGTGTCCGGGTGCAGGGCGGTGGAGAGCCCGCCGATGTCCCAGCGGTCACAGGTCGCCATCAGCGGCAGCAGGCCGATCGCGGCGTGCTCGGCGGCGTGCAGGGCCCCCGGCACGTCCGCCGCCTCCACCCCGGCCCGGGCCAGCGACCCGGGGGAGAGCGTGAACCAGACGGCGACGGTACGCAGCTCCCGCGCCGGCAGGTCCAGCGGGCGGGTGTCGATCACCTCGCCGGTGGCGATGCGTCGCCGCTGGTACGACACCACCTGGCTGGTCACGTCCACCTCGCCGAGGAAGAGCCCGACCGGGCCGGCGTCGGTGTACGAGCGGACGGAGACCACGGAGAGCGAGGTGACGTCGCGGGCGTGGGTGGACCAGTCCGGCTCCTCGGCGTGCACCAGCGCGCACCCGTCGGCCAGGTCGAGCGAGTCGACCACGTACGAGACGCCCTGGTGGAGGTAGACCGCGCCGGTGTGGAGCAGGAAGTGGGCGGAACCACCGTCGACGGTGCCGAGCAGCCGGCCGGTGGACTCCTCCACCACGCAGACCGGCGCGCCGCCCTCGCCGCGCAGGTCGACCTCGGGGCGCTCGCGGTGCCGCCAGTACCAGCCGGTGGGCCGCTGCCGCAGCGCACCCGCCTCGACCNGAGCGGGGCCTCGTGCGCGGCGCAGGCGAGCTGTGGGGCGAGCACGTAGGGGTTGCCCGGGTCGAGCACGGTGGCTTCGACGGGCCGCCCGAACAGCGCCTCCGGGTGGTGCACGAGGTAGGTGTCGAGCGGGTCGTCGCGGGCCACCAGCACGGCCAGCGCCTCGTCGCCGCTGCGGCCGGCGCGTCCGGCCTGCTGCCACAGCGAGGCCCGGGTGCCCGGCCAGCCGCAGATCAGCACCGCGTCCAGCCCGACCAGGTCGACGCCGAGTTCGAGCGCGTTGGTGGAGGCGAGGCCGAGCAGGTCGCCGTGCAGCAGCGCCCGTTCCAGCTCGCGGCGCTCCTCGCGCAGGTAGCCGGCCCGGTAGGCGGCGACCCGGCCGCCCAGCCCGGGCACCGCCTCGTCGAGCGCCCGGCGGGCGTTTGCGGCGACCACCTCGGCGCCCTTGCGGGACCGGACGAACGCGAGCGTGCGGACCCCCTCGACCACGCTGTCGGCGAGCAGGTCGGCGGTCTCCCGCAGCGCGGAGCGGCGCACCGACACCAGGTCGGCCTCCGGAGGGGCATCACCCAAAGGCAGCAGCGGCGGCTCCCAGAGCGCGAACGTCACCCCGCCGCGCGGCGAGGTGTCCTCGGTGACGGCGGTGACGGGCAGGCCGGTGAGCCGCCCGGCCGCCGTCGCCGGGTCACCGGACGTGGCGGAGGCCAGCAGGAAAGTCGGGGTGCCGCGCGAGCCCGCGAGCGCCTGACCGGGGGTACGCCCGAAGCGGGCGCACTGCCGACGCAACCGCCGCAGCACATGCGCGACGTGCGAGCCGAAGACACCCCGGTAGGTGTGGCACTCGTCGACCACCACGTACGCGAGCCGGCGCAGGAAGCCGGACCAGTGCGCGTGCCCGGGCAGGATGCCGTGGTGCAGCATGTCCGGGTTGGTCAGCACGAAGCGGGCGTGGCGACGGATCCACTCCCGTTCGGCGCGCGGCGTGTCCCCGTCGTAGGTGGCGGGGCGTACCCCGTCGAGGTCCAGGCCGGCGACGGCGCGGAGCTGGTCGGCGGCGAGCGCCTTGGTCGGGGCGAGGTAGAGCACCGTGGCGCGCGGGTCGGCGAGCAGCGTGCTCAACGCCGGGAGCTGGTACGCCAGGGACTTGCCGGACGCCGTGCCGGTGGCGACGACGACGTGCTGCCCCGCGTACGCCAGCTCGGCGGCCTCGGCCTGGTGCCGCCACGGGGCGACGACGCCGCGGCGCGCGAACGCCGCCCGTAGTTCCTCGGGTGCCCAGCCGGGCCAGGGTGCCGGCTCGCCGGTGCGGGCCGGCACCCGCTCGACGTGGGTGACCGGGTCGGTGGCGTGGCGCAACCGCAACCGGCGCAGCAGCTCGGCCGGCGTGCGCCCGGGGCCGGAGCTGTCGTCGGTCACGTCCTGCACTCTCGCACTGGTGTTCGGAATTGGGAACCGCTGGGTGGGGGTATGGGGATGGGCGGACCGGTGACCCGTGGGGTCGCACCGCCGGGATGGTTAGATGCCCAGGAGAGTTTACCGAGGAGGGCCGATGGAGCTGTCGCTGGCGACCCGCACCGTGGGGGAGCACACGGTGCTTGAGGTCGGCGGTGAGGTGGATGTCTACACCGCCCCCCGCCTGCGGGAACGGCTTCTGGAGTTGATCGACGGCGGGGCCCGCCACGTCGTGGTGGACCTGGGTCGGGTGGACTTCCTCGACTCGACCGGGCTCGGCGTGCTGGTCGGTGCGCTCAAGCGGCTCCGCGCGGCCGGCGGCTCGTTCGGCCTGGTCTGCGACAAGGAGCCACTGCTCAAGATCTTCCGGATCACCGCCCTGGACCAGGTCTTCCCGCTGCACCCGACGGTCGACGCGGCCATCGCCGCCGGCTCCACCGGCGCGTGATGGCCACCGTCAAGCTCTCATTCTCCCCGGCGCCGGTGCACGTGCGCACGGCCCGCCTGGTCGGCGTCGCGGTGGCCCGGCGGGCCGGGGTACGCGAGGACCTGCTCGACGAGGTGCGCTTGGCCATCGGTGAGGCGTGCACCCGGGCGGTCGCGTTGCACCGGCAGTACGGGCTGGCCGACCCGGTCTACGTGGAGATGTCCGACGGCGTGGGGTACACGGTGCGGGTGGTGGACCGGGCCCCGATCGAGGCGGGCCTCGGGCTGGCTGCGCTCGGCCCGGACGAGTTGGCGAAGGAGTCGCTCAGCGAGGACGCGCTGACCACCGGGGTGGGTTTCGCCCTGCTCGCCGGCTTCGTCGAGGACCTCCAGGTCCGCCCGTTCGACGAGGGCGTCGGCACCGAGGTCCGGATGACCTGGCCGGCCGGCCGCGCCTGACCCGTTCCATCGCAGGCCGCGTTCCCCCTCGGGGGTGCGCGGCCTCGTCGTGTTGCCCGGCTATATATCAGAATTTCTCGCATAACACAGTTACGAAGATCATCGAGACTCGGTGCCCCCTGCGTGTGACCCTCACCACGCCGGACGGCTACAGTACCCGGGTTGTCAGCATGTGATCCGCCCGCTTGCCTGCGGGAACGGGTGGTTGGCGCGCGCTGGCGAGTTCGCATCCAGGCGTCGGCCCGTGCGTCTCCACGAGCCGGCGCGAGTGTTCGGTACAGGAGGACACAGATGTCCGGGACCTTGGCCGCCGACGGCGGCGCCCTGTCCCTTACCGGAGCCAATGTGACGTACGTCGTCATCGCCGCGGTCATCGCGCTGGTGGCGCTCGTCTTCGCCGCCGCCCTGACCAAGGCGGTACTGGCAGCCGGTACGGGAACCACCAACATGCAGGAGATTTCCGGGGCGGTGCAGGAGGGCGCTTCGGCGTACCTGCTGCGGCAGTTCCGCACGCTGGCGATCTTCGTGGTGATCGCCGTCGTGTTGCTGTTCCTGCTGCCGGTGCACGACACCGACGGCAGCGAGACCCTGGTGAAGATCGGCCGGTCGGCGTTCTTCGTGGTGGGGGCGCTGTTCAGCGCGTTCATCGGCGGCGCCGGCATGTGGCTGGCCACCCGCGCGAACCTGCGGGTCGCCGCCGCCGCCCGGGAGCGCGAAGGCGGGCGCGAGGGCGCCATGAAGATCGCCTTCCGTACGGGTGGCGTGGTCGGCTTCCTCACCGTCGGCCTCGGCCTGTTCGGCGCGGCGCTGGTCGTCATCCTGTTCCGGGGTGACGCCCCGACCGTGCTGGAGGGCTTCGGCTTCGGCGCCGCGCTGCTCGCCATGTTCATGCGGGTCGGCGGCGGCATCTTCACCAAGGCCGCCGACGTCGGCGCCGACCTGGTCGGCAAGGTCGAGCAGGGCATCCCGGAGGACGACCCGCGTAACGCCGCCACCATCGCCGACAACGTGGGCGACAACGTCGGCGACTGCGCCGGCATGGCCGCCGACCTGTTCGAGTCGTACGCGGTGACGCTGGTCGCCGCGCTGATCCTCGGTCGTGCCGCGTTCGGCGAGGACGGCCTGGTGTTCCCGCTGATCATCTCCACCATCGGTGTGCTGGTCGCGATCGTCGGCGTCTTCATCACCCGGCTGCGCACCAGCGACCGCAACGGCCTGACCGCGATCAACCGGGCCTTCTACCTCTCCGCGGTGATCTCCGCGGTGCTGGTGGCGATCGCCGCGTTCGCGTACCTGCCGGCGACCTTCGGTGAGCTGGAGGGCGGGCTGACCGACGTCGACCGCAACCCGCGACTGGTGGCCATCGGCGCGGTCGTGATCGGCATCGTGCTGGCCGCCGCGATCCAGGCGCTGACCGGCTACTTCACCGAGACCAACCGCCGCCCGGTGCAGGACATCGGCAAGAGCTCCCAGACCGGCGCGGCCACCGTCATCCTGGCCGGCATCAGCATCGGCCTGGAGTCGGCGGTCTACTCGGCGCTGCTGATCGGCGCCGGCGTGTTCGGCGCGTTCCTGCTCGGCGGCAGCTCGATCACGCTGTCGCTGTTCGCGGTCGCCCTGGCCGGCACCGGCCTGCTCACCACCGTCGGCGTCATCGTCGCGATGGACACGTTCGGCCCGATCTCCGACAACGCGCAGGGCGTGGCCGAGATGTCCGGCGACATCGACGAGCACGGCGCGCGGACGCTGACCGAGCTGGACGCGGTCGGCAACACCACCAAGGCGATCACCAAGGGCATCGCGATCGCCACCGCCGTCCTGGCCGCGACCGCGCTGTTCGGCTCCTACACCGACACGCTGCGCTCGTCGTACTCCGACGCCGGGGTGGGCGACGTCGGCAACGAGATCCTCAACGCGCTCAACGTGGCGAACCCCCGCAACCTGGTCGGCCTGATCATCGGCGCCGCGGTGGTCTTCCTCTTCTCCGGTCTGGCCATCAACGCGGTCTCCCGCTCGGCCGGCGCCGTGGTGATGGAGGTACGCCGGCAGTTCCGCGAGCTGCCCGGGATCATGGACCGCACCCAGCGGCCCGAGTACGGCAAGGTCGTGGACATCTGCACCCGCGACGCGCAGCGCGAACTGCTGACCCCCGGCCTGCTCGCCATCCTGGCCCCGATCGCGGTCGGCTTCGGCCTCGGCCCGGGCGCGCTGGCCGCGTACCTGGCCGGCGCGATCGGCGCGGGCACGTTGATGGCGGTCTTCCTGGCCAACTCCGGTGGCGCCTGGGACAACGGCAAGAAGTTGGTCGAGGACGGCGCGTACGGCGGCAAGGGCTCCGACGCGCACGCCGCCACCGTCATCGGTGACACCGTCGGTGACCCGTTCAAGGACACCGCCGGCCCGGCGATCAACCCGCTGATCAAGGTGATGAACCTGGTCTCGCTGCTGATCGCGCCAGCCGTGGTGGCCTGGAGCGTGGGCGACGACCGGAACACCCCGCTGCGGATCACGATCGCCGTGGTGGCCGCGCTGGTCATCGTCGCGGCGGTGGTGTTCAGCAAGCGCAAGGGCGTGGCGATGGCCGACTCGGACGACACCGGTGCGGGCACCCCGGACCAGCGTCCGGAGACGGTCAACGCCTGACCGGTCGGACAGGGTTCCCGGTCGGTCGCGGCCGACCGGGAACCGGTCCCCTGCCCGAAACCTGACCGGTGGCGCTTCCGCCCCGAGGTCGTACGCTGCAACGCATGCGTACGCGCCGGGCGGCAACCGCCGGAAAGCTCACGGTGGTCCTGGCCACGCTCGCCGTCGTCGTCGCCGGATGCGGCGGGCCCAGCCCGCGGGCGTGGGCCGCCTCGGTCTGCCAGGCGCTGACCCCGTGGCGCGCGGAGATCTCGAAGTTGACCAGCAGCACCCAGCAGCAGATGACCGCGCAGACCTCCCCGGCGCAGGCCAAGGAGAACCTGGTCCGGCTCTTCGCCGGCGCCGAGCAGGCCAGCGAGGCGGCCCGGCGCAAGGTCGAGGAGGCGGGTGTGCCCGAGGCGAAGCACGGCGCCGAGGTCTCGGCCGGGTTCCGCGGCTCGCTGAGCCGGATGCGGGACGCGTACGGACGGGCCCGGACCACCGTCGACCAGCTCGACACCGCCCGGGCCGGCCCGTTCTACGACGGCGTGCGCGCCGCCGTGGACACGCTCAACAAGGAGTACGACGCGAGCGCGTTGGACACCAGCACGCTCGACTCACCTGAGCTGAAAGTGGCCTTCGACGAGGTCCCGGAGTGTCGCTGACCCCACCCACCCCGAATCCGGCCCGCCAGCCCTCGCTGTTCTCCACCGAGGCGGCCGATCCCGTGCTGGCGGACCTCGCCGGCCTGCTCGCCGGGCCGGCGGAGGTGGTGCGGATGGGCGGCACGGCCCGACTCTCCGTGGTGGTGGACGCCGCCTGGCGGGTGCACGTGCTGGTGGCCGAGCTGGCCGCCCGGGGCGTGCCGGCGAGCTGGGAGCCGGCCGGGGACGGGCGGCACCGGGTGCGCACCGCGTACACGAGCATGCTGGCGCCGCTCGCGCGGGCCTGGCTGCGCGGCGCGGCGAAGCGGCCACCGGCCCGGTTCCACCTCGACGGGCGGCGGCTCCGGCTCTGGGTCGCCGCCGCCGGGCGGCCCGAACCGGCCGGGTTCCGGCTCGGTCTCGGGCCGGCCGACGAGCCGAGCTGGCCGGCGGTACGCGCCGCGCTGGCCGTGGTGGGGCTGCCGGCCGCGTTCGTGGAACCGGACGAGGGCGGGCCGGCGTACCGGATCGGTGAACGGCGGGTGACCCGGCTCGCGGAGCTGGTGGGGGAGCGGCCCCCGGCCGCGCCGGCGGACGGGTGGCCGGGCTCGCGCGGCTGATCCGCCGACGGTCCGATCGCGGGCGGCCCGGCGGCGGTTCGCGGCGGAGAACGAGCCAACTCGCCTTCCCCGGGGAGCGCGTGATCGTCACAGTGACCCGCCCGGCGCCCTACCCACGGTGTACGGTGGCGCCGTCCGGCAGGGTACGGCCGGCGGTCGTCGGGGGAGCGGCCCGTCTGCCGTCCACGGGACCCGGAACGCGCCCGGGGCGCGTTACGTTGGACATCCGGGCCACCCACGGTCCGGGCGGTGCAACACGGCCCGAAGCGGGCGTGGCGTAGGAGTGAGGTCGGGGAGAGACGTGCCGAGCAACGCTGGAACCACCCGTCTGGTCATCGTCGAGTCACCGGCGAAGGCCAAGACGATCTCGGGCTACCTCGGCCCGGGGTACGTCGTGGAGGCCAGCTTCGGCCACGTCCGGGACCTGCCCCGCAACGCCGCCGACGTGCCGGCGAAGTACAAGGGCGAGCCGTGGGCGCGGCTCGGCGTCGACGTCGACAACGGCTTCCACGCGCTTTACGTGGTCTCCGCCGACCGTCGCCAGCAGATCAGCAAGCTGGTGAAGCTCGCCAAGGAGGTCGACGAGATCTTCCTGGCGACGGACGAGGACCGTGAGGGCGAGGCGATCGCCTGGCACCTGGTGGAGACGCTCAAGCCCAAGGTGCCGGTCAAGCGGATGGTCTTCCACGAGATCACCAAGCCGGCCATCCAGGCCGCGGTGGCGAACCCCCGGGAGATCGACCGCGACCTGGTCGACGCCCAGGAGGCCCGCCGCATCCTCGACCGGCTCTACGGCTACGAGGTCTCCCCGGTGCTGTGGAAGAAGGTCATGCCGAAGCTCTCGGCGGGCCGGGTGCAGTCCGTGGCGACCCGGATCGTGGTCGAGCGGGAGCGCCAGCGGATGGCGTTCCGCACCGCCGAGTACTGGGACATCCTGGCCACCCTGGCGGTGGAGAAGCCGGGTGAGGGTCCGCGCACGTTCAACGCCACCCTGGTCGCGCTCAACGGCGACCGGATCGCCACCGGAAAGGACTTCGAGCCGACCACCGGCAAGGTTCGTGCCGGTGCGGGTGTCGTCCACCTCGACTCCGGCGGTGCCCGGGGCTTGGCGGCCCGCCTCGACGGGCGGCCGTTCACGGTCACCCGGGTCGAGGAGAAGCCCTACCGCCGCCGCCCGTACGCGCCGTTCATCACCTCCACGCTCCAGCAGGAGGCGGCCCGCAAGCTGCGGTTCTCGTCCCAACAGACGATGCGCACCGCGCAGCGGCTCTACGAGAACGGCTACATCACCTACATGCGTACCGACTCGGTGAACCTGTCGGAGACCGCCATCGCCGCGGCCCGCCGGCAGATCGTCGAGCTGTACGGCGAGCGCAGCGTGCCGCCGGAGCCGCGCCGCTACACCGGCAAGGTGAAGAACGCGCAGGAGGCGCACGAGGCGATCCGCCCGGCGGGGGACAACTTCCGCACTCCGGGCGACGTGGCCCGGGAGATCTCCGGCGACGAGTTCAAGCTCTACGAGCTGATCTGGCGGCGCACCATCGCCTCGCAGATGACCGACGCGGTCGGCTCCAGCGTGTCGGTGCGGATCCGGGCCGTCTCCTCCGCCCAGGAGGAGGCCGACTTCGGCGCCACCGGCAAGACCATCACCGACCCGGGCTTCCTCCGCGCGTACGTCGAGTCGAGCGACGACGAGAACGCCGAGGCGGAGGACGCCGAGCGGCGGCTGCCCACCCTGGTCAAGGACCAGCCGCTGACCGCCGACGAGTTGGCCGCGCAGGGCCACCACACCCAGCCGCCGTCGCGCTACACCGAAGCGTCGCTGGTGAAGGCGCTGGAGGAGCTGGGCATCGGCCGCCCCTCCACGTACGCCTCGATCATGCAGACCATCCAGGACCGCGGGTACGTGAACAAGCGCGGCCAGGCCATGATCCCGACGTTCCTGGCGTTCGCGGTGATCGGGCTGATGGAGCGGCACTACCCGCGCCTGATCGACTACGACTTCACCGCCAGCATGGAGAACGAACTGGACGAGATCGCCGGCGGTGACCACGCCGCCGTCGACTTCCTCACCTCCTTCTACTTCGGCAGCGCCAACGGCACCGGCGACCAGGCCATCGCGCACGCCGGTGGGTTGAAGAAGCTGGTCACCGAGAACCTCAGCGAGATCGACGCGCGCAGCGTGAACTCCATCCCGCTGCACACCGACGAGGAGGGGCGCGAGGTCGTCGTCCGGGTCGGCCGGTACGGGCCGTACCTGCAACGGGCGCTGCCGGGCTCGACCTCGACCTCGACCTCTGGTGAGGGCGAGGGCGAGGAGGGCGGCTCGCCGGGCGACCGCGCGCCGATCCCGGAGGGCCTGGCGCCCGACGAGCTGACCCCGGAGAAGGTGCACGAGCTGTTCCTCGGCGGCGGGGGTGAGCGCAAGCTCGGCGACGACCCGGCGACCGGGGAGCCGATCCTGCTCAAGTCCGGCCGGTTCGGCCCGTACGTGGCAAGTGGCGAGCGCAAGTCGTCGCTGCTGCGCTCCCAGTCGCCGGACGACCTCACCCTGGACCAGGCGCTGCGGCTGCTCAGCCTGCCCCGGCTGGTCGGGGTGGCCCCGGACGGGGTCGAGGTGTTCGCCAACAACGGCCGCTACGGCCCGTACGTCAAGCGCGGTGACGAGTTCCGTTCGCTGGACTCGGAGGACAAGATGTTCACCGTCACGCTGGACGAGGCGTTGGCGCTGCTGGCCGCCCCGAAGACACGCCAGCGGCGGGCCGCCGCGCCGCCCCTGCGGGAGATGGGCGCCGACCCGGTCACCGAGAAGCCGCTGGTGATCAAGGACGGGCGCTTCGGGCCGTACGTGACCGATGGCGAGTTCAACGCGTCGCTGCGGCGCGGGCAGACGCCGGAGGAGCTGACGCTGGCCGAGGCGTCCGAGATGCTGGCCGAGAAGCGCGCGAAGGGCCCGGCTCCGAAGAAGAAGGCCACCAAGAAGGCCGCCCCCGCCAAGAAGACGACGGTCGCGAAGAAGACCACGGCGGCGAAGAAGACCACGGCTGCGAAGAAGACCCCCGCGAAGAAGGCGGCCCCCAAGAAGGCGACCTCAACTCCGAAGGAGTGATTCTTGGTACGGATCCGCCCCTCCAGGGGCGGGCGCGTACCAAGATCAGCCCGACCAGCCGGCGGAGAGCAGCGCGGCCTTCAGTTGGGTGATCACTGTGACGGGGTCTCTGCGGACGGCCCAGGCGGGGAAGCGGAGCACCCGGTCGCCGGGTGCCCATAGGTCGTTCTGCCGTCGCATGTCAGCCCAGGCCGTCCTCGGGTCCAGGTGCTGCCCGCCGTCGATCTCGACGAGCACCCGCCACCGTTCGAACCAGACGTCCAGGTAGCGGCGGCGTCCGGCGGCGTCCCGCCGGACCACCTGTCGGGACGGCTCGGGAAGCCCGGCCCTTCGCACGAGGTCGAGGAAGTCGAGTTCGGCGAGGGAGTGGGCGCCGCCCGCCGCATCGGTCGCGGTTGCCAGGATCAGCCCGCGACGACGCGCCCGGGGGAGCCGCTCCAGCACCTCGTGCAGGTCATCGCCGGCAACGAGGCGTTGCTGGAAGCCCGCCGCGATCACCGCCCGCGCCTCGTCGTCGGACGCCGCCCACTGCGCCGCGTCGACCAGCGAGCGAGCCGGCATGGTCCGCCTGGGCTTGCCGACCTCCAGCACGTCTTCCGGGGCCAGTGTCGTGGTGCGATGGATCCGCACACCCGGCGGCAGGGTTCTCGTCTGGTGGCGGGCCGGGAGCAGCAGGTGCACCAGCCGGCTCTCGTAGCGTCGGAGCCCCCACGCCTGGGCTGCGGTGAGTCCGCCCAGCATCGCCGCCGGCCCCGCCGCGAGCACCGCGATCCAGCGCAGCTCCTTCGGCCCGACGGGCCCGTTGTGGGTGATGTAGACGCGTTGGTGCGGTTGCCGCCAGCGCCCCCGTGCCACCCGGTGCCGGATCGTCTTCTCGGAGAGGAACTTCCTCGCCTGTGCCGCACCGAGCACCCGCTCCTGGTGGAACAGCAGCCAGCTCAACTCACCAGCGTCATCCCCCGGCATCTCCACCCGACAATCCCACCGCCCCTTTCCGGTCCCCCGCTGCCCCTGTGGACAGCGCGCGAGATCTTGGTACGGATCCGCCCCCGGAAGGGCGAGTCTGTACCAAGATCGGGTCAGGAGCCGAGGACCTGGCGCAAGTACGGGTTTGTGAAGATGTTCTTCGGGTCCAGGTTCGAGCGGACGGTCTGGAAGTCGGTGAACTTCGGGTAGGCGGTGGCCAGGGACGCGGCGTCGCGCCAGTGCAGCTTGCCCCAGTGCGGGCGGCCGCCCAGCTCGGTCGCCACCTGCTCGAACGCGCGGAAGTACGGCTCGTACGGCATGCCCACGTACTGGTGGACCGCCACGTACGCGGAGTCGCGCCCGTAGGAGTGGGACAGCCAGATGTCGTCGGCGGCGGTGAAGCGCACCTCGACCGGGAAGAGCACCTTGAACGGCAGCCGGTCCACGATCCGGCGCAACTCGGTGAGCGCGGTGGGCAGCGCGTCGCGGGGCAGCCCGTACTCCATCTCCACGAAGCGGACCCGGCGCGGGGTGCAGAAGACGTGGTCGGAGCGGCCGGTGTAGGTGCGTTCGGTGAGCGCCCGCGCGGAGACGGCGCTGATCCGGGGTGCGAGGGCGGGCACCGCGCGGCCGAGCCGGCAGGCCCCGGCGAAGATGGTGTTGGCGAGGAACTCGTCGTCCAGCCAGCCGCGCCAGCGGGGCAGCGGCCGGTCGTCGGCCGGCACCCGGTCGTTGGTCTTGACCTGCACCCGGTCGGTGTACGGGAACCAGTAGAACTCGGCGTGGTCGTGCGCCTCGTAGAGGCCGGGCAGGTCGTCGAGCACCTCGGCGAGCGGCGCCGGGCGTTCGTGCGCGCGGAGCACGAAGGCGTCCACGCAGCGCAGGGTGACCTCGACCAGCACGCCGACCGCACCGAGCCCGACCCGCGCGGCGTCGAAGACGTCGCGGTGCTCGTCGGCCGAGCAGCGCAGCACCTCGCCGGTGCCGGTGACCAGGGTCAGCCCGGCCACGAAGGTGGAGAGGCAGCCGAGCGTCGCGCCGGTGCCGTGGGTGCCGGTGGAGAGCGCGCCGGCGATGGTCTGCGCGTCGATGTCGCCGAGGTTGGGCACCGCCAGCCCGTGGCCGGCGAGCAGGTCGTTGAGCGCGTGCAGGGTCATCCCGGCCGGTACGGTGACCAGTCGACGGGCCACGTCGACGGTGACGTCGGTCTCCAGGTCGGCGAGGTCGAGGCGGTGCCCGTCGGCGACGGCGGTGGCGGTGAAGGAGTGGCCGCTGCCGACCGCCCGGATGGTGGTGCCGTCGGCGCCGGCCCGCCGGACCGCGTCGGCGACCTCGGCGACGGTACGGGGGCGCACGGTGACCAGCGCCGTGCTGTGTTGGTTACCGGCCCAGTTGGACCAGACGGCGGGGGTACCGGGCATGGCGGACACTCCTCGACATGAATATGAACTGAATTCATATCAGGAACGTTGTGCCTGGTAAATACCGCAATCGAGCCCGGCTCGTTGTACCGGTAGTCACACACTCGTGACGTGCAGATATGTTCATCCGTCGAAGGGGGGTGGCGCCGAGTGTCCACACCAGCCGCCACGACCGGGCCGCTGCGTCGGGTACCGGTGCAGGGTCGAAGTGTCGCGCGGGTCCAGCGGATGCTGGACGCCTGCGCCGAGCTCGTCGACGAGGTGGGGTACGAGGGGCTGACNTTCCGGACAAACGGGCGATCGTGCAGGCGTTGACCCTGCGCACGATGGAGTCCTACCTCCAGCGGCTCGACGAGCGGTTCGCCTCCGACGACCTCACCCACTGGTGGGACGGGGTCGACGCGGCGATCGACGAGTACATCTCGATGCACCGCACGGTGCCCGGTTTCCGTACCCTGCACTTCGGCGACGTGGTCGACCTGCACCTGCTGGACGACCAGCGGGACAACAACGGGGTGATCGCGGAGCAGCTCGCCCGCGTGCTCACCGAGCGTTTCGGTCTGGCCGGCGTGCCCGACCTGCGGTTCCACCTGGAGGTCGCGGTGGAGGCCGCCGACGCCTTGATCAAGCTCGCGTTCCGTCGTCGTTCCGACGGCGACGAGCGGGTGCTGGTCGAGGCGAAGGCGCTCATCCGGGAATACCTGCACCGGCAGGTCGACGCACCGACCGGGCCGGTCCACCAGGGCTGAGCGGCACGCCGAGCGGCGGGTTCCCGAAAGGTGCGCCGGGGCCCGCCGTCGTCACGTCAGAGGAAGGCGTGGCCCTCGCCGCGGTAGGTGGGCACGGTCGCGATGACGGCGTCGCCCTCGACCAGGTGCACCTCGTTGACGTGCTCGCACAGCTCGCCCGCCTTGGCGTGCCGGAACCACACCCGGTCGCCGACCCGTAGGGCATCCGCGGCGTCGCCGGCCAGCGGGGTCTGCACCTCGCCCGCGCCCTCCGCGCCGAGCAGCCTCAGCCCGGCCGGCAGCCACGGCCGGGGCAGCCGGCTCTCCGCCGCCGGACCGGAGGCGATCCAGCCGCCGCCGAGCACGGTGGCCAGCCCGGGCGCCGGCCGGCGGACCACCGCGCAGGCGAAGAACGCCGCCGGGGTCGGCCGCCAGGCACGGTACGCGTCGAAGAGCGTCGGCCCGTACAGGCCGGAACCGGCGGTGACCTCGGTGACCGAGGGGTCGGCGCTGGTGGCGGCCACGCTGCCGGTGCCGCCACCGTTGACGAACTCCAGGTCGGCGTGTTCGCGGACCGCCGCGACCGCGGCCGACCGGCGGGCCAGCAGTTCCCGGTACGACCCGCGCTGGGCGATCCGGATCGCCGACCCGAGCACCGCCTGCCCGGGCGGGGCGTCACCGAGGCCGGCGATCTGCGCCTCGTACGACATCAGGCCGACCAGCCGGAAGCCCGGCCGGCCGGCGACGGCGGCGGCCAGCGCGCCGGCCGCCCGCGCGCTGTGCACCGGTGACCGGCGCACCCCGACGTGCACCCGGCCCCGCAGGGGTCGCCAGGAGGCGTCCAGGTCGAGGCAGAGTCGCAGCGGGGGCCGGCGCCCGGGTGGGCAGACCCGCTCGATCAGGTCGAGCTGGCCGGCGTCGTCGATCATGAGGGTCACCGCGTCGGCGAGGGTCGGATCGGCGGCGATCTCGGCGAGCGCCCCCCGGTGCGCGGTCGGGTAGGCGACCAGCACGTCGTCGGCGACGCCGGCCCGGGCCAGCCAGACCGCCTCCGGCAGGGTGAAGGCCATCACGCCGCGCCAGCCGGGTCGCTTCAGCACCCGGGTGAGCAGCTCGGGCACCCGTACCGACTTGCTCGCCACCCGCAGTGGCTTGCCGCCGGCGCGTCCGACCAGCGCGTCGGCGTTGGCGTCGAACGCGGAGAGGTCGACCACCGCGTACGGCGGATCGAGGTGGGCGGTCGCCCGGTCGAGACGATCGCGAAGTTCGGCACGGTCGATGGCCACGTCTGCACGCTAACTGTCTGGGCGGCAATGCGAAATACCCTCGCGTCTGTCCGGGCTGCGGGCGGCGGTGCCGGCGGCCTAGGCTCGGCGAGCAGGCGAATGTCGCGGCGGACGACTCCCGCCACGCGACTAGAGTGTTCCACCGGGGATGCCCAGCTCTGGACCGGCACGTGGAGGTACGGCCATCGAAAGCCAGAAGAACGGCGAGTCGCCCGGCGTGTCGTCGCCCGGAGCGCAGGCCGCCGACCGGTCCGGCGCCGCGGCCATCCGCTCGGTGCTGCGCATCCGGCCGTTCCGCCGGCTGTGGATCGTGCTCAGCGTCGCCTCCTTCGGCGACTGGCTCGGCCTGCTCGCCACCTCGGTCTTCGCCGCGTCCCAGGTCCAGGGCGACACCGCCAAGGGCGCCGCGTTCGGCAGCGTGATCGCGATCCGCCTCCTCCCGGCACTGGTGCTCGGTCCGGTGGCCGGCGTCTTCGCCGACCGGTTCGACCGCCGGTGGACGATGGTCATCTGCGACCTGCTGCGCTTCGTGCTCTTCGCCTCCATCCCGCTCTACGCGCTCACCGGCGCCAGCGGCGGGTTGGTGGTCACCTGGGCCGCCATCGCCACGTTCCTGATCGAGACGGTCACGCTGATGTGGATCCCGGCCAAGGAGGCCGCGGTCCCGAACCTGATCCCGCGCACTCGGCTGGAGACGGCGAACCAGCTCACGCTGATCACCACGTACGGCATCACCCCGATCGCCGCGGCGCTCGTCGCCGCGGTGCTCGACCGCAGCGTGCGCGGCCTGGCCGGCGGCGACCTGCCCAACTGGGCCCAGCCGGCCCAGCTCGCGCTCTGGGTCAACGCGTTCTCCCGGCTGGCCACCGCGATCGTGGTGACGTTCGGCATCAAGGAGATCAGCCAGAGCCGGGGCGGCGAGCGGGAGCAGTCCGAGCAGTCCATGGTCAAGCAGTTCACCGAGGGCTGGCGGTTCATCGGTCAGACGCCGCTGGTCCGGGGCCTGGTGCTGGGCATCTTCGGCGCCTTCGCCGGTGGCGGCATCGTGGTCGGCACGGCCAAGTTCTTCGCCGCCTCCCTGGGTGCCGGCGACGCCGCGTTCTTCCTGCTCTTCGGTGCGATCTTCATCGGTCTGGCGCTCGGCATCGGGCTCGGCCCGACGATCGTGCGGGACATGTCCCGGCGTCGCTGGTTCGGCATGAGCATCGTGCTGGCCAGCGCCTCCGTGCTGGTGCTGGCGTTCGCCATCCACCTGTCCATGGCCATCCTCGGCGCGATCCTGGTCGGCACCGGTGCCGGCATGGCGTTCCTGGCCGGCATCACGCTGCTCGGCGGTGAGGTGGCCGACGAGGTGCGCGGCCGGGTCTTCGCGGTGGTGCAGATCGGCACCCGACTGGTGCTGATCCTGGCCATCGCGCTGAGCAGCCTCCTGGTCGGCGTCGGCGGCTCCCGCCAGCTCGCCATCGCCGATCTGGGCATCTCCGTCTCCTCCACCCGCCTGCTGCTGCTCCTCGCCGGCGCGGCCGGCATCTTCGCCGGGATCAGCGCGTTCGGGCAGATGGACGACAAGAAGGGCGTGCCGGTCCTGGCCGACCTCTGGGGCTCGATCCGGGGCCGTCCGCTGATGCCGGCGGAACCGTTCGTCTCCACCGGCCTGTTCGTGGTCTTCGAGGGCGGCGAGGGCGCCGGCAAGTCCACCCAGCTCGCCGCGCTCGCCGAGCGCCTGCGCGGCCAGGGGCGGGACGTGGTGGTCACCCGCGAGCCGGGCGCCACCGGCGTCGGTGAGCGGATCCGCTCGCTGGTGCTGGACACCGCCCCCGACGACGCGCCGTCGCCGCGCGCCGAGGCGCTGCTCTACGCCGCCGACCGGGCGCACCACGTCGCCACCGTGGTCCGCCCGGCGCTGATCCGCGGCGCGGTGGTGATCAGCGACCGGTACGTCGACTCGTCGCTGGCGTACCAGGGCGCCGGCCGGACCCTGCCGGTCGACGAGGTCTCCTGGCTCTCCTCCTGGGCCACCGGCGGGCTCAAGCCCGACCTGGTGGTCCTGCTCGACGTGGAGCCGCACACCGGTTTGGGCCGGGTGGCGGCCCGCAGCGCGGGCACCGACCGGCTGGAGGCCGAGTCGCTGGCGTTCCACGAGCGCGTCCGGTACGCCTTCCTCGACCTGGCCGCCGGCGACCCGAAGCGCTACCTGGTGCTCGACGCGTCCCGGCCGGTCGAGGAGATCACCGACGCGGTCGCCCGCCGGGTGGACGAGTTCCTCGTCGATCTGGCCGGCGTCGTGCACCCGCGGCCGGCGCAGGGCCCCGACACCTCGGTCCAGCCCGAGTTATCCGACGCGGAGCTGGTGACGATGGAGCGACCCCGCCGGTGACGGACGNGGCGGGCCGCCGCCTCGGCCGCCGCCCTGCTGCGCGCCGACGCCCCGGGCCAGGCCGCTGCCCCGACCGATCCGGGCGCCGGGATGACGCACGCGTGGATCTTCACCGGGCCACCCGGCTCCGGCCGCTCGGTGGCCGCCCGCGCCTTCGCCGCCGCCCTCCAGTGCGTGTACGGCACCGGCTGCGGCCACTGCCCGGGTTGCCACACCACGCTGGCCGGCACCCACGCCGACGTCCGGCTCGTGGTGCCCGAGGGGTTGTCCATCGGGGTCGGCGAGATGCGGGCGCTGGTGCTGCGGGCGGCGAGCACGCCCTCCGGCGGCCGCTGGCAGGTCGTCATCATCGAGGACGCCGACCGGCTCACCGAGGCCGCCGGGAACGCGCTGCTCAAGGCGGTGGAGGAGCCGCCGCCGCGTACCGTCTTCCTGCTCTGCGCCCCGTCCACCCACCCGGACGACATCTCCGTGACCATCCGGTCGCGGTGCCGGGTCGTGCCGCTGCGCCAGCCGCCGGCCGGCGCGGTGGCCGAGGTGCTGGTGGGCCGGGACGGCATCGTCCCGGACGTGGCCGAGTGGGCCGCCGCGGCCGCGCAGGGGCACGTCGGCCGGTCCCGGCGGCTGGCCCGCGACCCGGAGGCCCGGCAGCGGCGCGACGCCGTGCTCGCCGTGCCACGTCGCCTCACCGGCGTGGGCGCGGCGTTCGACGCGGCCTCGGCGCTGATCGAGGCCGCCGAGGCGGAGGCCGCCGCCTCGGTCGCCGAGCTCGACGAGGCGGAGCGGGCGGCGTTGCAGACCGCGCTCGGCGCGGGCGGCACCGGCCGGGGCGCGGCCGGTGCCATGCGGGGGGCCGCCGGCCAACTCAAGGACCTGGAGAAGCGGCAGAAGTCGCGGGCCACCCGGGCCCAGCGGGACGCGCTCGACCGGGCGCTGGTCGACCTGGCCGGCTTCTACCGGGACGCGCTCACCATGGCGCTGCGGGCGCCGGTCGCCCCGGTGCACACCGACACCGCGACGCTGGCCGGCGCGGGCGCGCAGAAGTGGGACGCCGAGGGTTCGCTGCGTCGTCTGGAGGCCGTGCTGGGGTGCCGGGCGGCGATCGAGGCGAACGTCAAGCCGCGGATCGCGGTGGAGGCGATGATGCTGGCCCTCTGGCGGGGCTGACCCCACCCTTACCCCAGCCTGTCCACAGGGCATCGACACGCGCGATTGACGTGCGGTACGGTCCGGTGATGCCGTGGTGACGGGGGCGGCACACTCAGTGAGGGTGGTGTCCGGGGGGCCGGCGCCGACCGGCCGGGAGGAGTCCGCCGATGCCACGGGGG
Organism: Micromonospora sp. NBS 11-29; assembly: GCF_002140155.1. Taxonomy (GTDB): domain Bacteria; phylum Actinomycetota; class Actinomycetes; order Mycobacteriales; family Micromonosporaceae; genus Micromonospora. The sequence goes on along the minus strand of NZ_NAPR01000004.1, from coordinate 152,737 downwards.
GAGATCGACGAAGCCTGGATCGAGGAGGCGGTGCGGCGCTACCGCCGCATCGAGACCCTGCAGGCCGAGTTCGACCAGGCGGTGGCCACGGTCGAGGTCACCGTCCGCTCACCCGACGGGCTCGTCGAGGTGGTGGTCACGGCCGGCGGGCGAATCACCGACGTGCGTTTCCTCGGCCCCCTGCACCACCGCAGCCCGCGCGACGTGGCCGGCTCGGTCCAGGCCGCGGTGACCGCCGCCGCCGACGCGGCCCAGTGGGCCCGGGAGAAGCTGCACAACGAGACCTTCGCGGCCTACCGGCCGCTGGCGGGGGCCTGACATGGAGACGCTGCGCGCGCTGGCGGCCCGCCTCGACGACGCCGCCGCGACCCTCGCCACGCTGTCCCGCACCGTCACCGCCACCGACCCGCCGCACCCCGCGTTCGGCACCCACGCCGCCGGCCGGCCCGGTGAGGTGGGCCGCGCGCTGCACCGGCAGTGGACCGCCGCCACCGCCGACCGGGCACGCGAGGCGCAGGCCGCCGCCACCCGGCTGTCCGCCGCCGCGGCGGCGCTGCGCAGCGCCGCCGACCGCTACGCGGCAGCCGACGACACGGTCGCGCGCCGGCTGGCCCGGGAGGCCTGATGGACGCGCTCGACCGTCTCGCCGAGCCGGGCCTCGACCTGCTCGCCCGGGTCGACACGGTGCTCGCCGCGGGCGCCCCCGAGGGGCATCGGCTCTGGCCGCTGCTGCGCCGGATGCAGGTGCTCCCCGGCGCGGCCGTGCGCGAGTTCCTCGAACTGCACCCCGCGCCGCTGACCGGCGCCGGCCACGCCGTGCGCCGGCTCGTCCGGGGGTACGACGACACCTGCGCCCTGCTCGCCGATCCGGTCGCCTGGTCGGGGTCGGCCGCCGCGGCGTACGACGAGGCGCGCACCGCCCTGCTCCGGCACCTGGACGAGGGGCCGGAGAGTCTGGTCGGGCGGCTGGAGGCGACCGCCGGTTACGCGGACGCGCTGGCCGGCTGGGTGGAGAGCACCCGGGCCGCCCTGGCCCGGGCGCTCGCCGAGGTGCTGGGCTCCGCCGAGGCGGTCACCGTGCACGCGGCCGGCCGGCCTGGTGTCGAGCCCGGTCGGGTCGAGGCGTCGGCGGCGGCCGAGATCGCCACTCGGGTGCTGGGCGTGCTGGGGGTGGCCTACGACGGCGCCGAGACGCTGTTGCGCCAGTGGGGGCCGAGCCTCGCCGAGACGACCTGGCGGGACCGGGCCACCGCCGCGCCGCGCTTCGGCGGCACCACCCGGATCGGCCACTGACGGTCCACGGCGTCGCGCGCCGATCCGGCCGTGGCCGGGCACCGGCGGCGACGCCGTGGCCATCCCCTGCACCCCCCGCAGGTATGCCTTCACTCAACGCGGTCGGTCGGCGTTTGTCCCGGGGTCGGCCGAGGTTTCAGCCGTCCGGGCGAGGCGGGGAAGGCGCTTCGGTCAATTCGATCGGGATGGATCGACCTGTGGGTCGACCGGACGGCGGTCGGTCCGCGTCCGTCCGCGTAGGGTGGGTGCATGGGCATGCTCTGCGCGGTCAGCTTCAACCGGTACGGGCGCCTCTACTACCTCGACCCGGGCGAGCTTCGCCCGCAGGTGGGTGACCGGGTGCTGGTGCCCACCGACGAGGGTCCCGAGGTGGCCGAGTGCGTCTGGGCCGCACAGTGGGTCAGCGAGGACACCGAGGGCTTCCCGAAGCTCGCGGGGTTGGCCGGCGACGACGACCTGCGCCGCGACGAGACGTTGCGCCGGCGCAAGGCCGACGCGAAGGTGGCCGCCAAGCGGCTGATCCGCGAGCACGGGCTGCCGATGAAGGTGGTGGCCGTCGACCACGTCCTGGCCACGCCCGAGACCGGCAGCGACCGCACCACGATCTACTTCACCGCGCCGCACCGGGTCGACTTCCGGTCGCTGGTCCGCGACCTGGGGGCGACCCTGCACTGCCGGGTCGAGCTGCGACAGCTCTCCGCTCGCGACTCGGCGCGGGTGCAGGGCGGCATCGGCTCCTGCGGGCGCGACCTGTGCTGCGCCACGTTCCTCACCGACTTCGAGCCGGTGACGATCCGGATGGCGAAGGACCAGGACCTGCCGCTCAACCCGCTGCGCATCTCCGGCGCGTGCGGGCGGCTGATGTGCTGCCTGAAGTACGAACATCCGCTGTACCAGCGGTTCCAGGAGTCCGCGCCCGCGGTCGGCACCCGGGTCGAGACCCCCCAGGGCGGGGGCAAGGTGGTCGGCCACAGCGTCCCGCGCGACGCGGTCACCGTCCGCCTGGACGCCGACGGCTCGCGTTCCATGTGCTCCCGTGCCTCGGTCTGCGGCCCACGGCAGGCCCACGACCAGCGCTGATCCCCCTGTTTGTCGACGGGAGGGGCCTCGCGGTCAGCGGAGGGTGATGGGGGGTTCGGCCAGGCGGGGGGTCAGGGGGGTCTTCGGGGTCAGCCAGGGGGCGGTGGGAGCGTCGTCCGGGTTTATCTGCCAGGCGTGGGAGACCCGGTCCAGGGCGATCGGATAGATCGTGAGGGTGCCGTCCGGCTCGAACCGGAACCGGAGGAACGCCTTCGAGTCCTCGATGCCCTGGGCGGCGAAGAGTTCGTTCACGTTGACCCCGAACGCGCCGGCCACCAGCAGATAGAGCGCCACGAGCTGACTGGCGACCAGGCCGATGACCGGCCCGTAGAGCACCACCGCGGCGACCGCCGGCATCGGCCAGGGCCAGTCGTAGAACGGCAGGCGCAGCCAGAGCCAGGTGCCACCGGCGGCCAGCGCCACCTGCGCCAGCCCGTGCGTCACCCCGAGGATCCAGTGCCGGGCGTGCCGTTTCCCACCCGCACTGGGCGGCTTGGCGAAGACCGCCGCGCCCAGCATCGTCACCACCAGCATCAACACCAGCGGGACGCTGAACAGCCGTTGCTCGGCGGTGCCGACCCGCTGCGCCGCCACCCCGGCCATGGCCAGCATGAGCAGCGTGTGCAGGGTGCCGAGCAACGTGGTGAAACCCGGATTGCGGAACGGCAGCCGGCCGAAGATGCCCCAGCCGTACCGCCGGGACCGGGCCGCGTCCGGATAGCTGGCGGCCAGGTCGTACTCGCGGGTGCGGCTGGCCCGCCGGGTCATCGTGTCCCGGGGCGGCACCTCCAGCCGTTGCGGCAGATGATGGGTCGGATAGAGGTACGCGCCGCCGCCACCGCAGGTGATGAGCTGCCGCCCCTCCGGGCCGGCGTAGCGCGCATAGTGGTGCAGGTCCCCGGAGACCAGCAGCCGTACGTGCGCCCCGGTGGGCGCGACGATGGTCCGGACGAAGTAGTCGATCGAGTCGTACGCGTCGGGGTGGTCGACGGCCTTCACCCAGGTCGGTGCCGGCACCGCCAGGATCACCCGGGACTGCGGCGTCAGCTTGCGGGCCACCTCGTCGAAGTAGGTGAGCTGCGGATCGTCCAGGTAGGAACCGGACTGGTCGTCAAGCCCGAGCAGCCACCAGCCGGCCGGCAGTTCCACCGCGAAGTAGGAGCGGGACTGCCCGGTGCCCCAACCGGCGAAGTGGCGGTCCCGGGAGCGCACGAACAGCCGCAGGAACGCGGTCAGGCCGTCGTACCAGTCGTGGTTGCCCGGCACCGCGAAGAGCGTCGGCCGTTCCGGCGGCGCCACCGGCAGCGCCGCCTGGTACGGGCCCTTGCAGCGGTCCTCGTACGCCTGGTAGCCCGCCGACGGGTAGACCTGGTCGCCACCCATCACCAGCGTCTGCGCCCGGGGCAGCCGGTGCCCGTCCACGGTCAGTTCCGGCTGGGCGAGCAGGTACGCCACCGAGTACGTGGCGTCGAAGCCGTCGCCCAGGTCGGCCACGTAGTCGAGCCAGAGCCCGCCGTCCGGCCCGACCTGCCGGAACGTGTCGTCACCGAAGGCGTTCTGCAACTCCCGCTTGTCCAGGTACGCCCCGAACAGCGAGGCCAGCAGCGTACGCAGGCCGGTGCTGATCAGCAGCAGCGGCGCGAGCCAGGGCACCGGCCGACGGGGGGTGAAGCCCAGCTCCAGCGGGTCCAGCCGGCGTGGCCGACGGCTGGCCCCCTCACCCGGGCGTACCTCGGGATCCGGCTGCCGCGGCGGTACGTGGTCGTCGCTCACCCGCCGCAGGGTAGCCCGGACGGCGGGCGAAGTCTCGCCGGATGCGAGCGAATGTCCGGTTCTGGACGTGAGGGGATCGGGTTCGGCTCCGGGCCGCGTGTGCCGTACACTTGGCGATCGTTGCCGCCTTAGCTCAGTCGGCTAGAGCGACGCACTCGTAATGCGTAGGTCGACGGTTCGATTCCGTCAGGCGGCTCGGCACGGAAGCCCAGGTCATCGGCCTGGGCTTCGCCGTTTCCCGAGGTCGACGACAGGAAGCCCGGCATGAGCAGCCCACGCGAGACCTTCCTCCGACTGGTGAACGGCGTCTGCGACGGCCCGTACGAAGAACTGGCCGACCTGTACGCCGAGGAAACCCATGTCACGCATCCGTTCCACCCACTCGACCCGCCGCCGCTGCGTAGCCGTGGTGAACTGCACGATCACTTCACCGCGCCGCCTCCGGTCGCCCGGACGCTGATCCGTAAGCCGGTCGACGTGACGATTCACGAAACCGCGGACCCGGAGGTGATCGTCGCGGAGTTCGCCTATCAGGGGCGGGTCGCCGAGACCGGTGAGGAATTCACGGTGCCGTGCGTCTTCGTGATGCGTATCCGCGATGGGCTCATCGTCGAGTCCCGGGACTACATCGACCATGTCGCCAGCGCGCGGGCCTGGGGTCGACTCGACAGCCTCCTGGCCGCACTCCGCCCGCAGGAAAGCACCCCCGTCGAGGGCGCGGCCCGGCCCTGACCCGCGTCGAGGTGCCGCGGGCTCGCCGGGCCCAGAAAAAAGTTCTGGTCGGCGGCAACCTGCGGGCGGCGGATCGCATGTACCCGGATGTACGCAACGATCGCCACGATCCATAGGGGTCCGGACATGTCTGCACGCCGTCTTCTGCTGCCCGCCGCCATCGCGTTGTTCGCACTTACCGCCTGTGGCGAGACGGCGACACCCGGTTCCGGCTCCACCGCGCCTGCCACGCCCTCAGTGACCACCGAGGCGGCCGGGGGTGTCCAGAGTGCCGGCTGTCCCTCGGAAACCGAGCTGCAGAAGCTGGTCGAGCTGCCGATGGGCTTGGCCTTCGGTGGTATCGAGTGCGTGAAGGGGTGGGCGGGGGCCGTCCTGCAGGGCTCGCGGGCCGCCGACGGCTTCTACCTGTTCCACTACACGGCCGGTCCGGGCTGGAGGTTCTACGGCGAGGGCAGCGGATACGAGTGCAAGGAGCTCGGCCTCACCGAGCCGGCGCCGTTCTGCACCTCCGACTGACCGACAGTGACCGCGGTTTGCGGGCGGTGGCGCACACTGGCTACGGTGTGCGCCACAGTCAGCCGGCCGCACCGACGCCGCCGTGCCCTGACTACCTGTGCGGTACGTGGCGGCAGGAGCGGGGCATGGCGGGATCGATCGACGACCAGTTCCGGGAGTTCGTCCGGACCCGCTCGCCGGCGTTGCTCCGGACGGCGTTCCTGCTGACCGGTGACCGGCACCTCGCCGAGGACCTGGTGCAGGACGCGTTGGCCCGGACCCATCGGGGCCGGCGGCGGCTGGACGATCCGGGGCACTTCGAGGCGTACACCCGCACCGCCATGTACCACCAGCATGTGAGCTGGTGGCGGCGCCGCAGGGTGGCCGAGTCCCTGCCCGGGGAACTGACCGACGTGGTGCAGCCCGGCAGTGACCACGCCCGCCGTACCGATCTCAAGCTCGTCCTGCACCAGGCCCTCGCGCAACTCACCCAGCGACAGCGCGCGGTGCTGGTGATCCGCTTCTTCGAGGACCGCAGCGAGGTCGAGGCCGCGGAGCTGTTGCAGTGCTCGGTCGGCACGATCAAGAGTCAGACCAGCAAGGCGCTGGCCCGCATGCGGCAGATAGCGCCCGAACTGCTCTCGGCCGTGATGGAGGAGGCCTGATGACCGACGACCTCGGGCCGCTGCGTCAGGCCATGGCCGAGCTGAGCGAACACGGCGGCAGCGCCGACCTGTATGAGCGGTCCCTGCGCAGGTCGCGGCAGTCGCAGCGGCGGGCCGTTCTCGCCACCGGCACCGCAGCCGCAGCGATGGTGTGCGCCGTCGGCGGTGCGGTCGCCTTCGCCGTCAGCCGGCCCGACCCGTCGGCGACGTCCGTGGCCGCGCCCGGCAGCACCGCCGGGAAGCCCGACTGTCCTTCCCTCGACACCCTCGGTGATCTGGTCGAGCTGCCGCCGGGCTGGTCCTTCGCGTCGGCCGGGGTGCAGTGCGCGGAGATCTGGGCGGCAGCCGACGTGCGGCGACCGGCGGGCGGCACCGTCCGCTACCTGTTCCACTACGCGACCGATACGGGTTGGCGGTACCAGGACCAGGGCACCGAGTGGAACTGCGGAGAGCTCGGCCTCACCCGGCCGGCACCGTTCTGCACCTCCTGACCGCCCGCGCCTTCCTCGGCTCAGGTCCGTGACGTTCGCGCGACGTCGCGGAGCAGGTCGAGCAGCTTGCGGGCCTCCTTCGCCTCGCGTTCGTCGGGGGCGTCCCGCGGCATGACGATCATGCTGAACGGCACCTCGACGGCTGCGGCGAGCAGCCGTTGCAGCAGCCGGGCCTGCATGTCTTCGAGGTGTGGTTGCGCGACGAGGTCGCCCGGGTGCGGGGTGAGCGCCCGGCCGAGCGCGGCGAGCGGCCACAGCGTCGCGTCGCGGTGTCCCGGCTCCATCAGCAGGCCCGCGTGGGTGGTGTCGCCCAGGGCGGCCAGCAGCCCCGCCGCGAGGGCGACGATGGGACCCTGCGCCACCTGGCTGCGGGACCGGCCGATGACGCCGAGGCAGAACGCGCGCAGGTCGTTGGCCTGGCTCTCCCGCAGCGACCCGGAGAACCGGGGGTCGGGTCGTCCGGCGGCGTCGATGCCACCCAGGTCGATGGCGGCGAGCCGGACCTCCTGCCCGACCGGTGACTCGCCGCGCGCGCGGGCGTGCAACATCCGGGCGATCGGCCCGAGGTGCAGCGAGCGGGCGGCGGAGACACCCACCCGGTGGGCCAGCCGGACGGCGTGCCGTGCCGCGAGCCGGGTCGTCTGCTCCTTGCCGAGCTGCCGCAGCAGCAGCACCGCGGCGAGCGCCGGCGCCACGTCGAGTTCGGTCGCGCCGTCCACGGTCTCCAGCCACGGCAACAGGGCGGCGGCGGCACCCTCACCACTCTGGTACGCCCGGACCACGGCGACGCCGAGATCCCCGTCCGCCTCCGCGCCCGCGTAGGCGGCGAGGCGGGCCGGTACGGGCGCCCCGCCGAGCGACTCGGCCATCCACGCGCAGACGTCCAGTCGGGTGCGCCGCATGCCCTTCTCCACCAGGCGTACCGCCCGATCCGGGGCGGACCTCTCGGTGACCAGCATCGGCAGCGGATCGACGTCCGGACCGACCTGGTGGTGGTTCTCGCTCACCAACTCGGCGAGCCACCCGTCCGGGAACAGCCGGACCAGGTAGCGGTGGTGCAGGTCGTCGGCCGCGTGGAGAGCGGCCAGCGGCACGGCCCGTACGGAGCTGCCCGGCGAGAGCCGATTCCAGTGGTGCCGGGCGGCGGCGGTCGTCGTGGTGGAGACGGTGGCGTCCTCGCGTACCTGGACGGTCAGCGAGTCCTCACCGACCACGGCACTGTGCAGCGCGGACGCCGTCAGGCCGGTCGCCCAGGAGCACTGCCGGGCGGGAAGCCATCGCAGCGCGAGCGACCGGGTCTCGCGGCACACCACACCGTGGTCGCCGATCGCGGTGAGCGGCTCGACCGTGGTCTCGGTGCCCTGCGCCGCGGTCGGTGCTGCCCCGGCCACCAGCCGTCCCCGGTCGACGCGCATCCAGACGGCGGTACGTTCGCGGCTGCGGCGCATCCAGGCGACGACGTCGGCGGCCAGCCGGCGGGGCAGGCCGGGCAGCAGGGCCTTCAGCTCGACCCGCAGCAACGTCCGGCCGTGGCGGGCGAGCACGGTGCCGTCGGCGAGTTCACCCAGCACCCGCGCCTGCAGGATCTGCCCGTGCACCGAGGGCGGCTCGGACAGGCCGGCCGGGGTCACCCGCACGCCGGTGGCGTCGCCTTCGGTGACCCGTACGGGCAGATACCCCCCGACCGCATCGAGGACCATGCTCCGCTCGGGATCACGGGCGAGCGCCTCGGACAGCCAGGTGGCCGGCTCCGCGACCAGCTCGCACCGCAGGGCGTCGAGCCCGGCCACGGTCCACCGGTCGGACTTCCAGGTCGCGAGCAGCACGTCGCCCGGCTCCGGCAGGTCGCCGTCGCGCATCGGGGTCAGCTCGTTGTCGCGGTCGAGCCAGCAGTAGCGTCCCGGTGGCAGGTCCGACTGCAGTTCCCAGCCCGCCGGGTAGGTGAGCTGCCATTCGCCGCCGGCCAGGCTGATGCTGCCCCTCTCCGGGTCCTGTCCGGTGACCAGCAGCAGCGCACGCCGGTTGCCGAGGAAGCCGCGCGGGCCGGGCTGCCACTCGACGAGGTCGAGCGGGTTGAGCGCCACCGGGGACGAGGCCGTCGAGCGGACGGTCACCTCGTCGCCGGGCGCCATGTCGCGCCAGCGGAACCGGTCCAGGCTCATCGGGGTTCCGGGCGCGTGCAGGATGCTGCCGGGCACCTCGACGACCCGGCCGGGTGCCAGCTCCAACCAGATGCCCTGGCCGTCCTTGAGCAGCCCGGCGACCGGGAAGGTACGCTCCCGGCCGAGGTTGCGGTCCTCCAGGAGCGGGATCGCCGGGTACGCGAACCGTTCCAGGTCGGCCGGCCGGTAACGCAGCGACCATCGTTCGTCGAAGAACAGCGGGTCGTTCGACGGCCGGGCCGGCACGGGCAGTTCGAAGGGCCGGGACACGATCTGCTCGTCCCGCCCGCGGGTCCACGTCCCGGTGGTCAGGTCGTGGTACTCCCAGCGGCCGCGACGGCAGTGCCGGGCGACGTCCCGGGCCGGCCGGTCCGCGAACGACAGCCGGTGCCATCCGGTGGCGTCCGGTGGCGGCGGTCCATCCGTCCCGACGGTCCCGAGCGTCGGCTGGTCCTCCTTCCCGGCGCTGACGGTCGCGGCCCGTACCTCGTCCGGACCGCCGACGATCTTCGCCTGCCGGCCGTCGGAGGCGATCAGCGCGAGCTTCGGGTGTTGGCGGCGCATGACCGCCTCGGTGTGCCCGCCACCGGCGACCGCGAGGTTGGGCAGGGACACGACGGTGAACCTGCCGTTGCCGCGCTGGAACTCCTGCGGACGCCGCAGCATGTTGTCCATCGGCAGGAGCGTGGCGGGCCGGCTCCGGCGGGCGAACGACGTGTCGGCGGAGACGGCGGGCGCGACGAAGATCCGGCCACCGGTCCGGCGCAGCGAGACGATGTCGCGTGCGCGCAGCCGCCGGGCGACCCCCTGGTCCACGTCGATCTGGGCGAGGACTCCCGGGCTCAGCTCCACCACGACGCCGGTGCGCAGGACCTCGATGACGGTCGCGAAGACGGCGCCGGGCATGGTGGCCAGCCAGTCGCGCAGCGTGTCGGACCTGCGGGCCGGGGCGTCGACGGTGCTGCCCGTCCAGACGCCGGGCTCCATCGGCTCGCCGATGGTCACCCACATCCGTGCGGGCAGGCCGACCGGTTCGTTGCGCTGCTGCTTCTCCAGGGCCCGGCGTAGCGTCGCCTCCCGGTACGAGAACGAGCGCCGCAGGACCCGGACCTCGACCGGTTCGGTCGCCTGGCCGTGGACGCCGTCGAGGGAGAACGCGACCAGGATGTCGTTCTGGAACCGGCCGCCGCCGCTGCGCTCGACGCGTCGTCGCTCCATCAGGAGCCGGTGGCCCTTGCGCAGCCCTCGTCCGCCGGCCGCCTCGCCGGCCGGGGTGAGGAACCACAGCGTCAGGTAGGGGCGCTCGGCGGACGGCTTCGCGTCGGGCCCGCGATCGACCTCGACGATGAGCGTGCGGTGCACCGTACGGGCCGAGTCGCGCAGTTCCTCGGGGAGCGCGGCGATGATCTGCTCGACGCTGGTGCGGTCGAACCGGGCGTTGCGCAGGCGCCTCTCCCGGACGTCGGTGGACAGCGGCTGGGCCGGGGTGGCCCGTGAGACGGTCACCGACTCGACCGTGACGTCCTCGTCCTGCGGGTGGATCGCGACGGTCACGAGCTGGAGCGTTCTCTGGTCACCGGCCCACAGCTCGTGTTCGATCTCCCACTGGACGTCGTCGGGGAGGATCGCCAGCACCAGCCGTTCACCCCCGCCGTCCGCCTCCTCCCGCTCGAACGAGACGGCCCTGATGCGGTCGCCGAAGAACAGTGACGGCGCGGGTTGGGTACCGACCCGTACCCGGTCGGCCGGGACGAGCACCGTCCAGCCGTAGCCGAACTCGAATCGGTAGTCGCCCGCCTGGTCGAGGCCGGCGAAGAACAGGGTCTGNGCGGGCGGGCGAACCGTTCCACGGTGAGCGGCTCGGCGAGGCGGTACGAACCGTGCCACCGCCCGGTCACCGGGTCTTCAGCGAGCAGGAAACGGGCGCCGGCGGTGCCGTACTCGGTGCGGCCCGGCACCCACGGTGTGTCGGCCGTCGGGATCGGCACGTCGGCCGTCCACCCGCCCTCCGTCAGCGGAACCCGCAGCCCGTCCAGGTCGGCCAGTCCCGGCCGCAGCGTGCCGGTGGCGTGCCGGTCGCCCGTGCGCAACCAGTGGTCGAAGCGTTCCCGCATCCGCTGGTCGTCGTCGACCCGAGCGGGCGTGGCCCGGGTGTTGCCGCGGCCGGGCAGGAACCGCCGGTGGACGTCGAGCAGGGTCCGGCCGTCGTCGGTCTCGTACTCGTCGACGAGTATCCGCATCCCGGACCAGCTGTCACCGCCGCGCCCGAACGCCCCGGACAGCGCCTGCCCGTAGAGGTACCGGCCGTCGGGGAGCTTGAGCCGGACCCGGCTCACCCAGCCGCCACCGTGGGGGAAGTCCCACAGCCGCTCGACCCGGCCGGCACCGACCGGCACCTGCCGGCCACCGCCCCTGGACATCTCGGCCAGGTGCGCGCGGGTCGTCCGGCCCGGCGTCGCGACGACGACCTCGGCCCGGTCGGTGCGCTGGATCAGTTCACGCAGGCCGCCCGGCGGTACGACGCCGAGGCCGAGGTGGAGCGAGGGCGGCATCTGCCCCTGGGGAGGGGGAACGGCCTGCCAGAGCGCGCGGACGTTGATCAGCCGGGTGCTCGCCTCGAAGGTCCACCCGCCCGGCTGCCAGAGTGCCCACACCAGGTCACCCTGCCGCCGGGGCGGGGCGGAGAACGCGCTGCGCGGCACCGTGCAGGCGAAGGCGCCCCGGTCGTCCTCCAGCCAGACTCCGCAGGCGTCGTGTTCCTCGTGGTGCGGCACGACCCAGGCGACCAGCCCCGCGACGCCGTCGGAGCGCCGCTCCAGGCGGGCGAGCCGGCCCCGGTCCGGGCCGGGAAGGTGACGTTCGAGGACGTCGGTGCCGACCGGCACCGGCTCCTGCGTGTGCTCGGCCCGCTTGACGCGGATCGAGCGGACCACCACCACGCGGTCGGTCGTGAGCCCTCTGCTGAGCGTGGAGTCCATGGTGAGCGAGTCGAAGTCGATTTCCACGGGCAGGTCGTCCCGGGTGTAGCCGCGGACGGAGCTGTACATCCCGTCCCTGACCCGCAGCGGCTTGATCGTGAAGAGGTCATCCTCACGCACGTACCGCAGCGCGCCGAAGCGGTCCCCGGGACGCTCGGCGTCGTGCAGGCTCTTGCGGTCGGCGACCCGGCCGCGGGCCTCACCCTGGCGCCGGCGCTCGTCGTTCCAGCCGTCGGGCCACAGCTCGAACGCCATCGACGAGGCGATGCCGCCCGGATGCGTCCCCACGTTGACGGTGACGGTCTCGGCGATCTGTGGGACGTCGGTCGCCATCACCCATGCGCCGTCGGACCAGGTGGCCAGGTGCGTGTCGGAGCCGTCGAACACCTGACGCCAGCGCAGGTTGCGGTCGTCGAACGGCCCGTCCGCGAGATCGCGCCACCGCTCCGCGGACGCGGCCGGCGCCCGGTCGGCAAGCTCGACTAGTGGGTTGCCCGTCCCGGTGGTCCGCAGGCGTACGTGGATGAGCAGGCCGTTCTCGTCGCCGTGCCCGCCGGTGCCCTCGACCTCGCCGCGCTGCCGCTGGTCGATGCGCCACCGGGTGAGCTGCTCGCGGGCGGTCCGCGTCCAGGCGGCCGGCGGCAGCAGGTAGACGTCGCCCGGCCGGGTGGCCACGCGCCACGCGTCCCCGTCCGGGGTGACCGCCCGTTCGATGAGGACCACGGTCGTCTCGCCGGCGCCCAGCTCGGCGCTGACGAAGTGGGCGAAGGTGCGGTCGGCCGGCAACCACACCCGGCTCTCGTCGTCCCACCGCACCATCGTCCGGCCCGAGATCTCCGAGGGTGCGCCGTCGCGGAACCATCCGGACACGTCCGGGTCCCAGTGGTCGAAGACGACCGACGGCGGGGTGGACGAGCCGCGGGTCTGGTAGTCGATGCTCCGGTTCCGGTAGCCGTCGACGGTCACCGACACCCCGTTGGGGCGTACCACGAACGACGCCCGGCGGACCTCGCCGGCGACGGGTGGCCGCCGGTGGAGCAGCTCCAGCGAATCGACCCTGCCGTCGTTGACGTGGACGGCGACCAGGTCGCCCAACTCGGCGCGCAGGCGGGACGCGAACGCGTACGGCCGGGTGCCGAGCCCGACGTTGACCAGGACGCGTCGCCCCTCGTTCTCGGTGCCGGCGACGACGCCACTGAGCCAGACGCGCCCGGCGGGCAGCCGCCGGTCGCGTGGGACGTCGACGTCGAACAGATCCGTGGCGTCCCGCTGGACGTGGTGGTGGCCGAAGCGGCGCAGCGACACGTTGAGCGGCACCCGGGTGAGCTCGTACCCCTGCGGGAACGCCGCGGCGAGCAGGCGCGGATCGACCCGCTCGCCGGGCTGGGCGGCCGCGACCAGGGATTCGGCCGCCCGCAACCACTCCCACGGTCGCGCGGTCAGGTTGCCGGCCACGGTGACGAAGCGTTCCAGCAACTGCGTCCGCTGCGCGGCGGCGATCAACTGGGCGTGCCGCTCCCACGGACCTCCGGCGGTCTCGTGGTCGTCGTCGGCGAGCATCGTGCGGAACAGGCGGACCCGCAACGCNCGTCGGGCCGATCGGCAGGTCCGCACTGAGCTTGGCGGCGAGCCGGTCCAGGTAGCGGGGCGCGGCCTTGGAGAACTCGGCGACCGCGTCGACCACCATCTCCTGGACCTGGCGCAGCACGGCGTCGTCGTCCCCGTCCGGCCGTAGGTCGAGCAGGTCGAGCATCCGGCGGCGGATGTCCCGGGGCAGGCCGTGACGGTGGTTGACCCGCGACAGTCGGTCCCGCCACGCACGGACCCAGTCCGGGTGCTCGCCGGCCGCGTGGGCGGCGAGCAGTGCCTCAAGGCGTACCGTCAGCATCGCCAGGTCGGTCGTGCCCTTCGGGTCGGGCGCGGGGATCGGCACCTCGATCCAGTCGTCGACGGACGGGACGTCGGCGAGCAGCACCTGGCGGGCGTTGACGACGTGGCCGTCGGTCAGCCGGGCCAGCCAGCTCCACTCCGTCCGGTCGACCTGCGCGAAGATCCGCGGGAAGTGTTCCATCGCCAGCGTCGCCGATTCCAGGAGCCGGACGGCCGCCGACTTCGGGGCGTAACGCCACATCTCGTCCATCGCCAGCGCGACCACCTGCTCCGCGGGCGACGGGCCGCCCTCCTCGGCGTACCAGGCGGACGACGGGGCCGTGAGGGGCACGTCGGCCAGCCCCGAGTACGCCTCGTAGGCCCAGTGCGAGGCGACCATCGTGGCCGCCTCCTGAAAGAGGTTGATCCGTTGCAGCGGATGGGAGCCGACCAGGAGCATGCCGCGCTCACCGGGCTCGTGCCGGACGGTCTCCCGCAGGCGGGCCGCGATGGCCGAGGGAGCCAGCGCCGAGGAGTCGCGACCGCTGCCGATGCGGAGGGTCAGCTCGTGGGCGTACAGCGCCAGGCCGGTCATCGGGCCGTTGAGCAGCGGTGGATCGTCGTCCGCCGGCGGGGCGCCGAGGAATCCGCCCAGGTGCCGCCGCAGGCGGTTGGAGCTCAGGACGTCGGCCGCGTGCAGGAACAGGTCGATCAGGTACGCCGGTGGCTGCTCGCCCGCCGCCCCCAGCAGCGACCCGGCCACGCCGAGGGCGCCGAACAGCCGCAACAGCGCGGCCTTGTCCCCGAGGTGCGGGAACGTGCCCTCGGTGACGGCACGCCGCCGCCTGCGCTGGTCGACCGCCTGGTCCCGCAGCGCCATCGGGTGGAACGTCGAGTCCTGCCGGTGCAGCCACGGCGAGAACAGCAGGCTACCGGTCAGCGGCTGCATCCGGTCGTACGCGCCGACGTTGAGCTCGACCGGCACCCGCGTGGAGCCGGGCTTGAGCCGTAACGTGAGCAGCTCCTCCAGCGCGGTCCGGGCCCGCGCCAGCTCGGGTGGGTGGCCGGGCAGCCACACCCGCATCGGCGTGCCCCTGCCGGCCCGGCTGGCGGCTGAGGGCGGGGCGCCCCACCACCGTTCCAGCAGCGTCGTCGTGCCGACCGGGTCACGCTCGGCCGCGAACAGCCAGAGCGTCGTCTGCCAGAGCATCCGGCCGAACAGCGGCTCCGGCCGTGCGCGCAGCCATGCGTACGCCTCGTCGCCCGCCGATCCGCCCAGCTCCGCGTGCAGGTGGTCGAGCCGCCGGAAGCCGACCGCCTCGCGTTCGATGTCCTCGGCTGTGCCGTCGATGAACCACAGCCGGGCCATCGTCTCCAGCACGTCCGGCTGGGCGAGCCCGTCCGCGCCGGTCACGCCGAGCATCCGGCCGGTGAGCCGACGGCCCTTCTCGCCGGGGTGCTCGGCGTCGGAGCCGACGATGGCGGCGGTCTCCACGGCGATCAGGTGCGGGAGCCGTCCCCACAGTCCGTCGAGGGCGGGATCGAACAGGTCCGCGCGCTGCTCGACGAACGAGTCCACCGTCTGCGGGATGCGCTCGGCGGCGCTGCGGAGCAGCGCCAGCGTCGCCACCTCGGCGGTCCGGTCCGGCAGGTCGAGGTAGAGCGCCGTGGTGGAAGCGGTCGCGGCGGCGGGCGGGAGCGCGGACAGCGCCTCGATGATGTCGCCGTCGGTGGCCGAGCCGAGCCGGGTGAGCAGGTGGACCAGCGCCGGGGGCGCGTCCGGCCCGACGGCGGTGACCAGCGCCGTCGTCACCCGGCCGACGGTCTCCGGGTGGGTGGTGCGCCGCGCCGCGCCGACCAGCGCCGGAATGGCGTACGCCTGCTGCACCGGTTCCAGCGCGGTGATCTGGGCGGTGGCGAGGTCGAGCAGGTCGGGGCGCGGCTGCGGCGACCTCAGCACTTCCAGCAGCGACAGGTAGGCGCCGGTGTCGCCGGGTTGCAGGCGGATGCGGCAGCAGAAGTGCCAGTCGGCGAGGAGCATGCTCAGGCCCTCTCGTATCGGGTGGGCTGGTAGCCGCGGCGCAGCACCGCGACGAGGTCGGCGTCGGTGACGTCGCCACGGGTCCGGTCGTCGGGGTCACGCAGACCGGTCACCAGCGGAAACGGGTGGCTCATCGTGAGCAGCGACTCGGCCGACTCCGGCGTGAGCGGCACCTGCGACATCGCGGCCCACCAGCCGGGCAGGGCGGGGTCGGCCTCGGACAGGGCCGCCCAGGTCAGCTTCGTCTCGCGGGCCCAGGTGCGTACCGCCGCCGGGTCCTCGGCGGCCCAGTCCGGACGGGCCGCACCGGCCCGGGCGCGGCCGATCAGGCGGTACGCCGGCTCGTCCACCCGCCATTCGAGCCAGGTGTCGAGCAGGGCCCGGTCGCGGCGGCGGCGCAGCGCCCACAGCAGGGCGTCCACGACGTGCGACCGCAGCGCCGCAGCCGGAGCCTCGTCGGGCTGTGGTGGCCGGCCCGCCGCGACCGCCTCCGCCAGCCAGCGGTCCAGATGGTCGTCGACGCCGGCGGCGGCCACCAGCGCGGCATAGCGGCCGGGGCCGTCGCGGTGCCGGGCGTACGCGGTCAGCAACGGCTGGAAGCAGCCGGGTAACCAGTCCCGCACGTCGAGCAGCAACGCCACCTCGTCGGCGAACCGTTCGGGCGGCGCGGCCACGAGCTGCCGCGCGGCGGTGTCCGCCGAGGCCGGGTCGCCGTCGACCGGGGGCGGCGGGTCGGTTTGCAGGCCGCGGGCCCGGCGGGCGGCGGCGACCGCCGCCCGGAACGCGGCCGCTCCGGTGCCACGCAGCGGCGTGGCGGAGCCGGCCCAGGGCTGGTCCCGGTAGAGCAGGTCGGGCTCGTGCCGGGGGGCCATCCGTCCGGCCACGTCGGCGGCGCCGAGGACGGCGTCGAGCGGCGTGTCGGCGACCACCCGCACCAGCAGCGCCGCGGCCGGCAGCTCGGTGTCGCGGAACTCGGCGAACCGGGCGATCAGCCGTGCCCACTCGTCGCCGTACCGCCAGGCGGGGCGCGGCACGTGGGCCCGGACCACCAGCCCGAGGTTGGCGGCGTCCGGGCGCTCCGCCAGCAGCGCCCGCACGGTGGCCGGGTGGCTGGTCAGGTTGAGCCAGTCCGCACGCGTCTCCGGGATGGCCTTCGCGGCGTCGTAGTCCCGCCAGGCCCGCCGGGTCAGCGGGTGCCGCCGCCGGACCGCCACGCGCTGGAGGAGATCCTCGGCGGCGTTGAGCGAGTCGGCGAGGCTGAGCGACGCGGTGTCGGCCAGCACGACCGTGAGCGGGCCGCGGTCGAGGGTGCACAGCAGATCCAGACGGCTCCAGCGGTCCGCCGACAGCGGCATCGGCGTCCGCGGCGACCAGCCCGCCGGGAACGCCCGGGCCCGGAAGGTGACGGGCTCGGGCAGTTTCGGCGCGGGCGCCTGCTGCCGCAGACCGCTCAGGTCGTGCGCGTAGACGACCGGGAGCACCGAGCGGTCCCGAAACCGGGTACGGGCCACGGCCACGGCCACGTCGGCCGGGCTGCCCTGTGCCAGCTCCTCGAACAGGGTCGCCACGAACTCGTCGGCGTCGTGGTGCGCGATGGCACCGTAGACCCCGGCGACCAGCGGCACCCCGGCGGCGGCGAGCCGGCGGGCGAGCGGGCCGCAGGAGCCGACCGCGCTGCCGCTGTGGCAGGCGACCAGGGCGACGAACGCCGGTGGTGCGCCCCCGACCAGCGCCGCGAGCCAGTCGTCGTCGAGCAGGTCGGCGGTCGCCTCCTCGTCATCGGCGGCGGCGTGCACGACCAGCCCCGGACGCGGGGTGGTGACCCGGTGGCCGCAGAACACGACGGCGTGGTGTCGGGCGGACAGCTTGCCGCCGAGGCTGCTCCTGGTGACCTCGGCCGGCTCGTCCACCTCGTAGCCGATGCTGCCGAGCGTCGCCCGGATGCGGTCGGCGTCGCGCGGCAGCGGGCCGGAGGCGTCGCCGAGGTCGATGGCGAGGCCGTCGGGCAGCCTCTGCGGTCCCGTCAGGTCGGTGGCGGTCGCGACGAGGACCCGGGAGTTGGTCATCCCGGCCGACCGCCGGGCGGTGCCACCGGTGACGCGCACCAGCGAGGTGTCCCGCTCGCCGCCGAGGGGGCCGACGCCGCCGCTCAGGCGCGGGATGGGCGCGGCCTCCCAGGCCAGGTCGACCACCTCGGGGTCGCCGGACAGGACGAACCGGATGTAAGCCCGGCCGGCCAGTGTGCGGCGCATCTCCAGCAGATTGTCCCAGGCGGCGCCGCGGAACAGGAGGTTCTCGTACAGCCTGCCGGGGTGCCGGATGTCGAGTTGGCCGGCGACGGCCTCGAAGGACAGGACGTCGGCGGCGTACTCCTCCAGGAACGACCGGTCGCCAGCTTGATACCCGTCCGTCCACGACTCGACGAAGTCGTTGGCGGCGACCGTCAGGCTGACGTGGAGCCTTCCCTGGTGTTCCCGTGCGAGGGTCAGGTGGACATCGACGCATTCCTGCGTCATGCGCGGCCCGGGTGGCGGGCGGGCACGGGGGACGACGATGTCTGATCCATGGCACCATGTTGTCCTCGTCGCCGTGAGGCGGTCAACGGACGAATAGTCGGCGTATTTGTCGTTTTTCTATCTCAAACGGTTGCTCGCCGAGACGTATCCGGGAGTGTTTGCGGGATGACGGAAGCCCAGACGCCCGGGTGGCGTGCGGAACTGATCCGGCTGTCCGAACAGGACGCCTACCGCGAGCTGCCGTCACCCGTACGGGCGAGGGTGGAGGCGCTGCTGGCCGCGCCGGAGGTGTCGGCCGAGGACGCCGAGGCGCTCCTGGCTCAGGAGCCCGAGCTGCGGGCGATCTACCGGCGGATGCACGCCGCGCCGATCGGCAGCCGAGGCGACGTGTTGGACCCGGCGCAGGGCCGCAAACGTCCGGGCCGCACCTGGAAGTGCCCGGTGCCCACCTGCGACTACCAGGACTGGGGCGACCGCTTCCACCCCGCCCGGCAGGACTACTGCCCGCGCGACGACCACCCCCGTACGCTGCTGACGTTGGTTCCTCGACCGTGACGCCACTGGTCGGATCGATCACCAACACGCTCGCCGTCCGATGGAAGTCCTACCTGCTCGGCTCGGCGGTGCTCTTCTGGCTGCTCGGTGCCGGGACGCTGCTGCTGGGCCGCTCGGACNCAACAAGCCGGGCGGCCCGGTGGCGCTGCTCATCCTCGCCGCGGTCGTGGTGATCGTCACCGCGGCGCTGTTGAGCGCCGCCGCCGAGCCGGTGCTGGCGTGGCTGTGCGGTCGCTGGCCGGAGAACGACCTGACCCGTTGGCGCCGCGACCACCTGGAGAAGCGTCGCGCCGGGCTGACCGGTCCGGGCACCGGGCCGGACCACCCCGAGCGGCGGCGTTTTCCGGCGCTCGGTGACACCGCGCTGGCCCCCACCCGGATCGGTAACGCGCAGGCCGCGGCGAATCAGCGCATCAGGAGCGCCTACGGGCTGGATCTCGGTTCCACCTGGCCGGTCCTGCTCGTGCTCATTCCCAAAGACATGCACGACCGGCTCGCCTCGGCCACCGCGACGGTGCTCGGTCGGGTCCAGCAGTGGATGCTGAGCCTGGGCGCCGTCGTCTTCGTGCCGCTGCTGTGGGCGGGACATCTGCGGACCACGCACCGGGTCCTCTGGACCGCGGTGTTCCTCGTGGTCTGGGCGCTCGTCACGGTGTCGGCGTTCCGACGTGTCCGCGCCGCGGCGTACGAATACTTCGACCTGGTCGAATCGGTGGTGACGGCGCATCGGAAGGTGCTGTACGCCGAACTCGGTCTGGCCGCACCCACCGACTCGGACACCGAGCCCCGGCGTGGCGGCGAGATCTCGGACTACCTCAACCTGGACGGCGGAACGGAAACTCTGAGCTGGTGATGGCCTCCCGGCACGAAGGGGGCCCGGCGGACGCGGCCCACGCGGACCGGCCCGCCGGGCCCACTCCGGCAGGGAGGAAGAAGATCTACCCGCCCGAATCGGGCGCGACGGCACCCGGCCGCCGCGCCGCGTACTCGGGTTCGGTCTCCGGCGGCGGCTCCTCGTCGGTGTCCGCGCGGTGCCGGGCCGTCGGGTCCGGCAGACCCGCCCCGCCGGGGGCGATGGTCCCGCGCCATCCGCCCGTCTCGACCTGCCGGCCCTCGATGTAGTCCTTGAACCGTTCGAGGTCGGACTGCGCCTGCCGGTCCACCATGTTGAGCTTGTCGCCGGCCTGCTCGACCAGGCCCTCCGGCTCGTACTCCAGCAGGAGCCGGACCTCGGTGCGGTCGGCGGCGAGCGGCGCGAAGTGCACCGCGCCCGCGTTGGGGGTGCCGCCGGTGGCCGCCCAGGCCACCGTGCGGTCCGGCACCTGCTCGACGATGGTCGCGTCCCATTCGCGCTGCACACCGGCGATCTCGGCGATCCAGTGCATCCGCCGGTCGTCCAGTTGGCGCACCTCCCGCACGCCACCCATGAACCGCGGGAACTCCTCGAACTGGGTCCACTGGTTGTACGCGGTGCTGACCGGCACGTCGACGTCGATGGACTTCTCGACCTTTCTGGCCATGGCCACTCCTTGTCGTCCAGTCGTCTGCACCGGAATCGGTACCCCCGCCCGTGCTGGTTAATCGACGTCGTACGCGATTGCCCACCCGCGTGAGGGGCCGCTATCGTTCCCTGGCCCGTGCCCCGAGAACATGAGGATCGTGATGACTTCCCCGGAGTTGACGAAGGTGGCGGCCGGGGAAGGCCCGGCGACCGGGCGTGAGTCGCGGTTCCGGGGCGACATCGCCGGCCTTCGCGCCGTGGCCGTCGGGCTGGTGCTGCTCTACCACGCCGGGCTGCCGTTTCTTCCGGGCGGCTTCGTCGGGGTCGACGTCTTCTTCGTGATCTCCGGTTTCCTCATTACCGGCCAGCTCATCGCCGAGATCGAGCGCACCGGCCGGGTTTCGCTGTGGGGTTTCTACGCCCGGCGGGCCAAGCGCATCCTGCCCGCCGCGACCGTGGTGCTGGCGGCCACCGCCGTGGCGGTNGCAGGTCATCGGCGGCGACATCGCCGCCGCGGCGATCTACGTGGTGAACTGGCGGTTCGCCGAGCGTGCGGTCGACTACCTGGCCGCCGACAACGCGTCCACGTCGCCGGTCCAGCACTTCTGGTCGCTCGCCGTGGAGGAACAGTTCTACCTGCTCTGGCCGCTGCTGATCGTCCTGGCGATCCTCGCGGCGCGGGGCCTGCGGCGGACGAACGTGCGGCCGGTGCTGTGGGTCGGTCTGGCGGTCCTGGCGGTACCGTCGTTCGCCTGGTCGATCGTCGAGACGGCGACCGCACCGGAGCGGGCGTTCTTCGTCTCCACCACCCGGCTCTGGGAACTCGCCGTCGGCGCGGGGGTCGCCCTGCTCGCGCCCGCCGCCGCCCGTCTGCCCCGGTTGCCGGCCGTCGTCCTCGCGTGGGCCGGCCTGGTCGCGGTGGTGGCCGCGGCGCTGCTGGTGAGCGCGAAGACGGCCTGGCCCGGGTACGCTGCCGCGCTGCCCACGCTCGGCGCCGCCGCGGTGATCGCGGCCGGCGTCGCCGCGGGCTCGCGCGGGCCGGTCGTCGTGCTCGGCACCCGGCCCTTCCGCTGGGTCGGTGACCTGTCGTACTCGCTGTACCTGTGGCACTGGCCGATGCTCATCGTGGCCGCCGCGCACTGGGGTGACCTGTCGGTGACGCAGGGGCTGGCGATCGCGCTCGCCTCGGTGGTGCCCGCCTGGGTCACCTTCCGGCTGGTGGAGAACCCGCTGCGCCACTCGCGGAAGATCTCGGCGTCGCCGCGTCTCGCGCTGAGCCTCGGCGGCAACTTCACCATGGCCGGGATCTGCGCCGGCCTCGCCCTGGTGCTCATGGGCGCGTGGGCGGCGGCCGCCGCGACGTCGGGCAGGAGCCGGTACGCGCCCGGCGCGGCGCTGCTGTCGACCATGCCCGGCACCGCCCCGATCGGCCCGGTCCCGGAGCGGTTCGACGTGATCACGCCGGACCCGCTGCAGATCCGGCAGGGGTTCATGGACGTGCCCGACACCAACCGGGACAAGTGTTTCCAGCAGGTCGTCGGCGCCGAGGTGCTGTCCTGCACCTACGGCAACCCGANCATCGAAGATGGACCAGTGGCTGCCGGCGTTCCAGGTGCTCGCCGCGCAGAACGACTGGAAGCTGGTGATCACCGCGAAGGCGGGCTGCGCGTTCACCAGCGCCAAGATGCTCAAGGGCGACAACTCCGGCAAGCCGTACACCGACTGCATCGAGTGGAACCGGACGCTGCTGAGCCGGCTGGTCGAGGAACGGCCCGACTACGTGGTGACCTCGCAGTCGGCGTCGACCGCGCTCACCGCCGCCGGCAGGGGCCCCTCGGTCGACGCGATGGTGGCGGGCGTGCGGGCCTCGTGGCGGAAGCTCGACGCGGTGGGCACGCGGGTCGTCGTGATGGCCAACAACCCGCACCCCGGCGCGGCCGTGACGTGCGCCGACGAGAATCGCAAGGCGCTGTCGGCCTGCGCGTTCGACCGGGTACGCCACGACCAGGAACCGGCCTACCGGATGCAGCGGCGGGCGGTGACCGGGGTGCCCGAGGTCAAGATGATCGACCTGTTCGACGCGGTCTGCCCGACCGACCGGTGCCCGGTGGTGTTCGGCAACGTGCTCATCTACCGAGGCGGCTCGCACATCGGCGCGGCGTACGTGAAGACCACCGCCCCGCACCTCGCCCGGGCGCTGTCGGACGTCGGCGTGCCGGCGGTGTACGCGCCGGCGAAGTGATCACCGGTCGACGTAGAGCTTCCGGGCGTAGTCGGGACCGTAGTAGCGCTCCAGGTCGGCCAGGCTCTCCGCCGGGGCCTCCACCTCCTTGACCAGCCGGGCCCGGGACGGTAGCGCGTCCGGCTGCCAGGTCTCCGGCCGCCACAGCTCGGAGCGGAGGAACGCCTTCGCGCAGTGGTAGAAGATCTGCTCGACGGTCACCTCGACGGCGAGCACCGGCCGGTGCCCCTCGACCTCCATCCGGTCGAACCAGGGCGCGTCGCGGACGAGCCGGGCCCGACCGTTGATCCGCAGCGTGTCGGTGCGCCCGGGGATCAGGAAGATCAGCCCGACGTGCGGGTTGGCCAGGATGTTGCGGTAGCCGTCGGCGCGGCGGTTGCCGGGCCGCTCGGGGATGGCGACGGTGGTGTCGTCCAGCACCAGCGCGAAGCCGGGCGGGTCACCCTTGGGGGAGACGTCGCAGGCGCCGTCCGCGTCGGCGGTGGCGACCAGGCAGAACGGCGAGGCGGCCAGCCAGTCCCGGTCGCGTTGGTGCAGCGTGCGGCGTTCCTTGGCGAGCGCCCGGGGCATCGGTGCGCCGAGCAGGTCGCGTAGCTCCTCCGGGCTGGTGATCTCCTGTGTCGTCACGTCTTCCTCCCCCGTCCGTTGACCTTGACGACGGTTCGGGCCCGCGACGGGTCGATTTCCGTCAGGGTCAGCCTAGGAGACCGCGTCGAGTGCCGCGGATGTCACGGATGGAGGCGGAGATGGAGAGCCGACTGAAGGTGCTCGGCCATCCCGTGCACCCGATGCTGGTGATGTTCCCGGTGGGCCTGCTGGTGACCGCGGTGATCTTCGACCTGATCGACACCGTGGGCGGGCCGGACTTCCTCGGCGAGGTCGCGTACTGGAACATCACCGTCGGTCTGATCGGCGGCCTGCTGGCCGCCGCGGCCGGCGCCTTCGACCTGCTCGCCCTGCCCGCCGGCACCCGGGCCAAGCGGGTCGGGCTCACCCACGCCGGCGCGAACGTCGCGGTGATCCTCCTCTTCGCCGCGGTCTGGGCGGTCCGGCTCAACGCCGACTCGCGGGCCGCCGGAGGTGCGCTGATCGCCATCGAGGTGGTCGCCCTGGCGATCCTCGGGGTCAGCGCCTGGCTCGGCGGTGAGCTGGTCGACCGGCTGGGTGTGGGCGTCGACCCGGAGCACGACCTCGACGCGCCCAGCTCGCTGCGACCCCCCTCGGCCACCCAACGGATCGGAGACGTGCGATGACGGAACAGAGCGGCGGTCGGAGCTGGCGGGGTCGCCAGCAGGGCTGGGACCCGATGGGCGAACTCCAGGCGCTGCGGTCCGAGCTGAGCCGCCTGGTCGGCGGACGCTCCGGCACCCCGGACGTGGACGTCAGCGAGGTGGCCGACGGCTGGGAGGTGGTGGTCCGCCTGCCCGGCGTCGCGCCCGAGGAGGTGGCCGTCGAGTTGGACGAGCGGGAGCTGTGCGTACGGGCCCGGTCGGAGGCCGAGGTCAACGCCGACCAGGGCATCCCGGGCGGGTTCACCACCCGGGGCTTCGAATACCGGGTCGAGCTGCCGTCGCGGGTGGACCCGGAGCGGATCGACGCGGTGATGGACCACGGCCTGCTGCGGGTACGGCTGCCCCGGGCGGCCCGGCCCGCGACGCGCACCATCACCGTCGGCCGCACCGGCCCGCGCGCCACCGTCGACCGTACGTCGATGCCGGTCGACCCGGCCGCCGACCGGGAGCTGCACCACCCGGACACCACGGTCGACGAGACCGACCGGCCGTAGGAGTCGTGGGCACCCCAGCGGTCCTCGGGCCGGTCGGCGAGCGTGTGCCGGACGTCGAGCGGATCGCCGTGCTGCGGGCCAACGCGCTCGGCGACTTCATCTTCGCGCTCCCCGCGCTGGACGCGCTGCGGGCCGCGTACCCGTCGGCGGAGATCGTGCTGCTCGGCGCGCCGTGGCACGCGGACCTCTGGCGCGACCGCCCCGGCCCGGTGGACCGGGTGCTGGTGGTGCCGCCGGGGCCCGGCATCCGCGAGCCCGGCCCGGACGAGACGGCGGTCGAACCGGCGGACTTCCTGGCCGCCGCCCGCGCCGAACGGTTCGACCTGGCGGTGCAGATGCACGGCGGCGGCGCCAACTCGAACCCGCTGGTGGCGCGGCTCGGCGCCCGGGTCACCGCCGGGCTGCGAGCCGACGACGCGCCGCCGCTGGACCGCTGGCTGCGCTACGTCTACTACCAGCACGAGGTGTTCCGCTACCTGGAGGTGGCCGCCCTGGTCGGGGCGCCGGCCACCACGGTCACCCCGACGCTGGCGGTGACCGACACCGACCGGGCCGAGGCCGCCGTCGTGCTCGGCCCACTCACCCGACCCCGGGTGGCGCTGCACCCGGGCGCCACCGACACCCGGCGGCGCTGGCCCGCGGAACGCTTCGGCGAGGTGGCCCGGCTGCTGACCGGGGACGGGTACGAAGTGCTGGTCACCGGCACCCCGGCCGAGCGGGAGACGGTCGACGCGGTGGTCGCGGCGGCCGGCGTGCCGGTCCGCCCGCAGGTCGGCACGTTGCGTCTCGGCGCGCTCGCCGCCGCGTACGCGGACTGCGCGCTGGTGGTCTCCAACGACACCGGCCCGCTGCACCTGGCCGCCGCGGTGGGCGCCCCCACGGTGGGGATCTTCTGGGTCGGCAACCTGATCAACGGGGCGTCGCCGCTGCGTGGCCGGCACCGCCCGATCGCCGCCTGGACCACCCGCTGCCCGGTCTGCGGCGTCGACTGCACCCCCGGGATCTACCCGCACCGGCCGGGCGACGGCGACTGCCCGCACCGGGTGTCGTTCGTGGCCGACGTGCCGCTCGTCGAGGTGGTCGAGGCGGCCCGGGAGCTGCTCACACCTCCGCCGTCGACTCGCTGAGCACGACCTCCCACGCCTCCACGTCCCGCTCGGTGACCGTGGTCGGCGACTCCAGGTGGTAGGCCCCGCTGGGCAGCACGCCGGCGCCGCCGTGGCGCTCCAGCACCGCGAGCTGGGCGGCCACGTCCTCGCCCTGGTGCCGCTCGGGCAGCCGGGCCCAGAAGTCGAAGCCGCCGGCGTCGATCAGCTTGGCCCGGTCGTACAGCACGCAACCGCCGATCCAGGACACCTTGTACGCCCGCCACGCGCCCGCCGGCGGGCCCAGCTTCTCGGTGACGTGCAGCAGGTTCGCCGCCGAGTGGATCGACGCCCGGTGCCACTCCGGCGTGCCCGGACGGATCCGCTCGGGTTCCGGGCGGCCCGGCCACTCCTCGTAGTGCCGGTGCGCGTCCGGGCGGACGTCGTCGGTGTAGGAGAGCCCGTGCACCGCGTTGCCGACGAACCCGCAGCCCAGCTCGTGCAGCGCGGTCACCAGCCGGGTCAGGGTGCCCGGTTCCAGCCACACGTCGTCGTCGAGACAGAGCACGGCGTCGGCGGCCGAGCGGGACAGCAGGTAGGCCCGGTGCTCGGCCAGCCCGCGCCGGGGCAGCCGCCGGGTCAGCAGCACCGGGTGCCCCCGGTGGCGCAGGGCCCGGACCATGGTGGCCGCCGCCGGGTGCGCGTACGCGGGTTCGCCGTCGGACTGGTCGCTGACCACCACCCCGAAGCCGGGTACGCCCTCCTGCCCGGCCAGCCCGGAGAGGGTGACCGCCAGCTCGGCCGGCCGGTTGCGGGTGGGAATCAGCACGTCGAGCCGCCGGGGCCGGCGGAACTGTTCGAGCGTGCCCGGGTCCAGCGGTCGGGTCACGCCGGCCTGCCCTCGTTCATGGTGGGGGTGTTCGACTGGGCGCGGATGCGGTCGATGATCGCCGAGGTGGAGCGGTCCGGCACGTACCCGAGCGTGCGCACCTGCCCGCCCAGCCGGCGCACCAGCGGCGCCTCCGGCACCATCTCCGGCGGATAGTCGCCGCCCTTGACGTAGACGTCCGGGCGGACCGCCTCGATCAGCCGGGCCGGCGAGTCCTCCTCGAAGACCACCACATGGTCGACGCAGGCGAGCGCCGCCAGCAGCGCGGTGCGGTCCTCGACCGGGTTGACCGGCCGGTCCGGCCCCTTGAGCCGGCGTACGCTGCCGTCCGAGTTGACCGCCACGATCAGCAGATCGCCGAGCGCGCGGGCCTGCGTCAGGTAGCGGACGTGCCCCGGGTGCAGCACGTCGAAGCAGCCGTTGGTGAACACCACCGACCGGCCCGCCCGGCGGTGCTCGGCCACGAGGGTGGCCAGCTCCTCGGCACCGACCAGGGCCGGGTGCCCGGCCTCCTCGCCGCCGGCGCCGAGCGCGGTGAGCAGGTCCTCCCGGCGGCACACGCAGGTGCCGGTGTCGGCCACGGTGATGGTGGCGGCGAGCTGGGCGAGCTGCGCGGCGGTCGGCAGGCCCGCCTCGGCCGCGAGCGCCAGCGTCATGGACGCCAGGTACGCGTCCCCGGCGCCGACGGCGTGGCTGGCCGGGACCGGGGTGCTGTGGCTGCGCCGGGTCGGGCCGTCGGCACCGCCGACCACCGCGCCCTCGGTGTCCAGCGTCACCGCGACCACGTCCGCGCCGGTGTGGGCGCGCAGTTCGGGCAGGCGCGACTCGGCCAGCACGGCCCGGTCCACGCCCGCGCCGGCCGCCGTGCTCACGGTCACCCCGGTGCCGGTCACGCTGACCCCGTCCCCGGTGAGCGCCACCCGCCCCTCGCCGGGGGTCGGCTCGCCGGTCGGGCCGGTCGCCCCGCCGGTGGCCGGCCCGGTGGGCGCGCCGGAGGCCGGATGCGGGCCGCCCGGAACGCGCTCGCCGAACGCGTCGCTAGTCCCCCGCTCGGCCGGTCCGGGCACAGCGCCCGGTTCCCGCTCGCCGGCCGGGCCGAACGCGTCGCCCGGTTCCCGCTCGCCGGCCCCGCCGGGCGCGGCGCCGACCACCAGTTCGGACGGGCCGTCGGCGGCCGTCGGATGGTCCAGGTGCAGGTCGCCGCCGCTGCGGACCGCGCCCGGCCCGGCCTGGGCGAAGCCGGCGGCGGCGCGGGCCAGCAACCGGGTCGCCTCGGCGAAGCTCGGGGTCACCACGGTCGGGTTGAGCCCGCGCCAGTCGGCCAGGTCGTGCGCGTCCAACGCCACCGTGCCGTACCGGTCGCGGTTGGCGACCAGCCAGGCGCGTACCGCCGTGGGTAGCGCGCCCAGGCCGTAGTCGCAGACCACGAGCGTGACCGGCTGGCCGGCGGCCACCGCGCGCAGCTCCTCGCTGGCGCAGTGCAGCGCGGTCAGCAGGCGGGCCACCCCGTCGTCGTCGAGGCCGTCCTCCGGGCCGCCGGAGTCCTCCCGGAGCAGGATCTGGTTGCCGGCGAGCATCCGCCGCTTGACCGGGGTGGGCCGGCCGGGCTGGCTCACCGTACGGTCCCAGACCGAGGCCCGGTCCAGGCAGTCGTGCAGCTCGTCCCCGGCCACGTCGGCGCCGACCGGGGCGACCAGCGCGGCCCGCCCGCCGAGCGCGGCGACGTTGACCGCCGTGTTCGCGGCCCCGCCGGCGGCGGAGATCCGGCGGCGCAGGGTGAGGACCGGCGCGGGCGCCTCCCGGCAGAGCCGCTCCGACTCGGCGAACCGCCACTCGTCCAGCATGGCGTCGCCGACGACCAGCACGGGACGCCCCTGCCAGCTCGCCACCACGGTGGCCAGCCGGCGTTCTTCCGCCGCTGCTCCTGCCATGCCCCTCCGGGTCCCCCGGCCTCGACCGGGCAAACCTGACCCGGGCGGCGGCCGGGGTGGGACGCGGGCCACCGGTGGCGTCCGTTTCGCGGCGTCGGTCGGGGGAACCGTGCAGACACACCCCGGAGAGGAGAAGCAGCATGGCAGCGACACTTCAGGGCAAGCGCATCGCCTTCCTGGCCGCCGACGGCGTCGAGGAGGTCGAGTACACCAAGCCCCGCGAGGCGGTGGAGAACGCCGGCGCCCGGGTGGAGCTGGTCTCCATCGAGTCCGGCTCGATCCAGGCCTTCAACCACCTTGACCAGGGCAAACAGTACGAGGTCGACGTCACCACGAAGGAGGCGGACGCCGGGGCGTACGACGGTTTGGTGCTGCCCGGTGGGGTGGCGAACCCGGACTTCCTGCGGACCGACCCGGACGCGGTCCGGTTCGTCAAGGCGTTCTTCGACGCCGGCAAGCCGGTCGGGGTGATCTGCCACGGCCCGTGGACGCTGGTCGAGGCGGACGTGGTGCGGGGCCGCACCATCACCTCCTGGCCGAGCCTACGCACCGACCTCACCAACGCCGGCGCCAACTGGGTCGACGAGGAGGTCGTCACCGACAACGGGCTGGTCAGCAGCCGCAAGCCGGACGACCTGCCGGCGTTCTGCGACAAGATCGTGGAGGAGTTCGCCGAGGGGCGGCACACCGCCGGCTGACAAAACTCGACGTCCCACCGGGGGCATGATCCGCCCCCGGTGGGATAGGAAGCGGGATGACCGCCCAGGCCGCTGCACCCGCGTTGCCCGCCCGCCAGATCCGCCTGCTGCTGTTCGGTCTGATGACCGGCATGCTGCTGGCCGCGCTCGACCAGACCATCGTCGGCACCGCGCTGCCCACCATCGTCGGTGAGCTGGGCGGGATCACCCACTACTCCTGGGTGGTCACGGCGTACCTGCTGGCGTCGACCGCCTCGACGCCGCTCTACGGCAAGATGGCCGACCTGTACGGACGCCGGCCGGTTCTCCTCTTCTCGATCGGCACGTTCCTGCTCGGCTCGTTGCTGGCCGGCCTGTCGCGGGACATGACCCAGCTGATCGTCACCCGGGGCGTGCAGGGCCTCGGCGCGGGTGGCCTGATGACGCTGGCGTTCACCATCATCTCGGACGTGGTGCCGCCCCGGGAGCGGGGCCGCTACCAGGGTCTCTTCGGTGCGGTGTTCGGCCTGTCGTCGGTGGCCGGCCCGCTGGTCGGCGGCTACTTCGCGGAGACCAACTGGCGGTGGATCTTCTACATCAACGTGCCGCTGGCGATCCTCGCCATCGTGGTCTGCTGGCACGTCATGCGGCTGGTGCCGTTCCAGCGCCGCGAGCACGCGGTCGACTGGATCGGTGCGGCGCTGCTGGTCGCCGGCGTGAGCTGCCTGCTGCTGGCGCTGAGCTGGGGCGGCAACTCCTACGCCTGGGGCTCCGGCGTGATCGTCGGGCTGTTCGTGGCCGGCGCGGTCCTGGCGGTGGCGTTCCTGGTGCAGGAGGCCCGGGCCCGGGAGCCGATCCTGCCGCTGCGGCTGTTCCGCAGCCGCACGTTCGCGCTGGCCAACTCCGCCGGGTTCGTGCTCGGCCTGGTGATGTTCGGGTCGATCATCTTCATCCCGCTCTACCTCCAGATCGTCAAGGGCGCGTCGCCGACCCGCAGCGGTCTGCTGATGCTGCCGATGATGGCCGGCATCATCGTCACGTCGATCCTGACCGGCCGGGCGATGAGCCGGATCGGCCGGTACAAGTGGTTCCCGGTGGCCGGCGCGGCCGTGCTGGTGGTCGGCATGCTGCTGTTCCGCCAGCTCCGGGTGGGCA
Source organism: Micromonospora sp. NBS 11-29 (assembly GCF_002140155.1). Classification (GTDB taxonomy): domain Bacteria; phylum Actinomycetota; class Actinomycetes; order Mycobacteriales; family Micromonosporaceae; genus Micromonospora. The sequence goes on along the minus strand of NZ_NAPR01000004.1, from coordinate 122,821 downwards.
CCTCGCTCTGGGCCGCGTTCGGATACATGGTGGTGATCGGCGTCGGGCTGGGCCTGTGCATGCAGTCGCTGATCCTGGCCGTGCAGAACGCGGTGGACGTCCGCGACCTCGGGGCGGGCACCTCCTCGGCCACGTTCTTCCGGTCGCTGGGCGGGTCGTTCGGTGTGGCGATCCTGGGTGCGGTGCTGTCGTCCCGGCTGACCGGCGCGCTGGCCGACCGGCTGCCGGGGGCGCTCGCGCAGGTCCCGCCGGACCAGCGGGCGGCGGTGGCGGCCGGCGGGAACTTCTCGATCAACGATCCGGCGGCGATCCTGGCCCTGCCCGGCCCGGTACGCGCCGCGGTCCAGGCCTCGTTCGTCGAGGCGCTGCATCTGGTCTTCCTGACCACCGGGCTGATCGCCGTGCTGGCGGTGCTGGTCACCCTGGCGATGCCGGACCACCTGCTGCGCGGCGCGGGGCCGCAGGGCGCCACCGGCGGCGCGGACCCGCTGGGCGGGAAGGCCGCCGCCCCGGGCGGCAAGCCGCTGCCCAAGGAGTCGAAGGACGAGGCCGCCGCCGACATGGAGGCGAAGTCGCAGACGATGCTCTGAGCGGGCCTGCTCGGGGGATGCTGCCGGCAGGGCCGGCCTACTCGGGGATGCTGCCGGCAGGGCCGGCCTACTTCAGAATCAGGCGGTTGGTCTGCTCGAAGACGTCCAGGTCGGCGAGGGTTTCGGTGACGCTGGGCGAGAGCGGGGCGGGGAACTGCGCCGGGTGGAAGAAGCCCGCGTCGGTGGTCTCGTCGGTGAACCGGGACAGCTCGCCGTCCCACTCGTCGACCCGGAACGCGGTGGTGAAGACCTGGTAGGTGTGCCCGTACATGTTGGTGCTGGTGCGGTCCGGCCCGGTGTAGAGCGCGAAGGCGCTGACCCGCAGCGCCCGCAGGCCGGTCTCCTCGCGGACCTCGCGGACCGCGCAGTCGGCGATCGACTCGCCCAGTTCCATGGCGCCGGCGGGCAGCGCCCACTGGCCGTTGTCGGAGCGTTGGATCAGCAGCACCCGGGCGGCGTTGTCGCGCACCACGGCGCGGGCGCCGACGAACATCAGGGTGCGGTCACCGGCCAGGGCGCGGAGCTGTCCGACGTACGAGTCGGCCCACGAGATGCTCATCCGGACAATCTACGCAGCTAATCGGGTCGGCTCGGGCGTTCCGGGGGTTCCGTTCGTGTGAACGCCGACACTACGTTGTCACCCATGCGTAGCACGATGATGGACGCCCCCCTCCAGGTCTCCCGGATCCTCGAACACGGCGCCACCGTGCACGGCGCGGCGGAGGTGATCACCTGGACCGGCGCCGAACCCCGCCGGATGACGTACGCCGAGGTGGGCCGCGCCGCCGCCCGGCTGGCCCACGCGCTGCGCGACGAGTGCGGGGTGACCGGCGACGAGCGGGTTGCCACCTTCATGTGGAACAACAACGAGCACCTGGTGGCCTACTTCGCGGTGCCGAGCATGGGCGCGGTGCTGCACACGCTCAACCTCCGGCTCTTCCCGGACCAGGTCACCTACATCGCCAACCACGCGCAGGACCGGGTGGTGCTGGTCGACACCACGCTCATCCCGCTGCTGGCCCGGGTGATCGGCGAGCTGACCACGGTGCGCCACGTCGTGGTGGTCGGCGGCGGCGACCCGGCCCCGCTGGTGGCGGCGGCCGGTGACCGGATCACCGTGCACCACTGGGACGCCCTGCTCGCCGACCGGCCGGAGGTCTTCGACTGGCCCGAGGTGGACGAGCGGGACGCGGCGGCGCTCTGCTACACGTCCGGCACCACCGGCAACCCGAAGGGCGTGGCCTACTCCCACCGCTCGATCTACCTGCACTCGCTCCAGGTGTGCATGCCGGAGGGCTTCGGCCTCGGCCCGACCGACCGCGAGCTGGCCATCGTGCCGATGTTCCACGCCATGTCCTGGGGCCTGCCCTACGCGGCGTTCCTCTCCGGCGCCTCGCTGATCATGCCGGACCGGTTCCTCCAGGCCGAGCCGATCGCCGCGATGATCGCCGCCGAGCGGCCCACCCTGGCCGGGGCGGTGCCGACGATCTGGACCGACCTGCTGGCCTACCTGGACGGCCACGACGTGGACACCTCCTCGCTGAAGGAGGTCATCGTCGGCGGTTCGGCCTGCCCGCCGGCGTTGATGCACGCGTTCCACGACCGGCACGGCATCGAGGTGATCCACGCCTGGGGGATGACCGAGATGTCGCCGCTCGGCTCGGTGTCCCGCCCGCCGGCCGGCGTGACCGGCGACGACGCCTGGCGGTACCGCTACACCCAGGGCCGGGTGCCGGCCGGGGTGGCCGCGCGGATCGTCGGCCCGCTGGGCGAGCCGCTGCCCGCCGACGGGACGTCCGTGGGCGAGCTGGAGGTCCGCGGGCCGTGGGTGACCGCCCGGTACGTCGGCGACGACGTGCCGGACGCCGAGAAGTTCCGGGACGGCTGGCTGCGTACCGGTGACGTCGGCACGCTCTCCCCGGACGGGTACATCACGCTCACCGACCGCGCCAAGGACGTGATCAAGTCGGGCGGGGAGTGGATCTCCTCGGTGGAGCTGGAGAACGCGCTGATGGCGCACCCGGCCGTGCTGGAGGCGTGCGTGGTGGGGGTGCCGGACGAGCGGTGGGACGAGCGCCCGCTGGCGACCGTGGTGGTCCGCGAGGGCGCCTCGGTCACCGCGGAGGAGTTGCGGGAGTTCCTGTCCACGTCGGTGGCCCGATGGCAGCTTCCGGAGCGGTGGGCGTTCGTCGACGCGGTGCCGAAGACCAGCGTCGGCAAGTTCGACAAGAAGGTGGTGCGCTCGCGGTACGCGGACGGTGTGCTCGAGGTGCGGGAACTGACCGCGCTGTAACACTTTCCGGCGTACCGTCGCCTGCACGGGTAGGAACACGTTCCGCGAAACGGACACTCCTCCCCAGAGGGCGGCCCCGGCGTTCGCACCGCGCCGGGGCCGCCCGTCCGTCACGGGGTGACCCGCACCGCCATTGTTGCGAAACTTGTTCGCCTCTGTCCCGATGTNCGCGTACCGCCTGCTGCGCCGCCGCGGTCTCCGCCAGCGGATGACGGTGCAGCGGCAGACCCGCCTCCTCGCCGACCCGGATCGCGCCCTGCGCCACCGCCGCCGCGATGTCCGTGACCGCCTGCGCCTTCGCCACCTTCGGCGCGGTGTAGACCAGCACGAACTGCCAGCGCGCGTTCGGGGCCATCAGCGGCCGGATCGGCAGCGTCACCTCGTCGCCGCCGTCGTCGGCGTAGACGCAGACCGCCCCACCGGTACGCAGGATCCGCACGTCGGCGGCGGCGTTGCGGGCGGCGGAGACCTCGACGATCGTGTGCACCCCGTCGGGCGCGACCTTGCGGACCTCCTCCACCACGTCCTGCTCGCGGTAGTTGATCACAAAGTCCGCCCCGGCGGCGGCGGCGAGCTGCGCCTTCTCCGGCGTGCTCACCGTGGTGATCACACAGGCGTCGGCCCAGCGGGCGAGTTGGATCGCCGCGTTGCCGACCGCGCCCGCGCCACCCTGCACCAGCACCACATGGTCGCTCAACGCCCCGGCGTGCAGCTTGTCCGGCATGAACTCACCGGCGGTCAGGCAGCGGTGCGCGGTCATGAACGGGATGCCCAGCGCCGCACCCAGGTCGAACGAGGCCGAGCCCAGCGACACCGCGTGCCGGACCGGGACCACGGTGTACTCCGCGGCGGTGCCCCAGGGACGCTGCCACGCGGCCTCCCAGATCCAGACCCGCTCGCCGATCATGATCCGGTCGACGCCCTCGCCGACCGCCTCGACCACCCCGGCGCCGTCCTGGTGCGGAATCTGCCCGCCGGCCGGCACCGGCCACGCCTCGCGGGCCTTCCAGTCGGTCGGGTTCACCCCGGAGACGGCCATGCGCACCAGCACCTCGCCGGGGCCGGGCTCCGGCACCGGCCGCTCCACCAGTCGCAGGACCGAGGCATCCCCGCTGCGCTCGTACACGATCGCCTTCATCGCACCCCCAAACGTAAGGAGGGGCCCCTTATTAACGCTTCCGGTAGAGGAAGGGGCCCCTTTTAACAGCTGCCCGACAACGACGCTACCGGGGACCGGGGGAGGGAACCGGTCAGGTGAGAGTCTCGACCAGCTCGGGGGTGAGGGCGTCGATCCCGGGGAGCAGCACGGCCGCGAGCGATGCGGCGTCCGGGTCCAGCGGGTACGACCCGTGCGGCACCGCCACCACCCGGCACCCGGCGGCGGCCGCCGAACGGACCCCGTTCGACGAGTCCTCCACCGCCACGCACCGGGTCGGGTCGACGCCGAGCCGGGCCGCCACCGCCAGCCACACGTCCGGCGCCGGCTTGCCCCGGGCGGTCTCCTCGGTCGACAGCGTGGCGCCGAACGTGTCGGCCAGGCCCGTCGCGTCCAGCGCCGCCGCGATCAACCGGGTCGGGGAGGAACTGGCCAGCCCCAGCGGCCACCGCGCGCCGATGCGGCGCACCACCGCGTCGGCGTCGTCGATCACGGGTACGCGCTGCGCGTACCGCCGGGTCATCTCGGCCACCACCTCGACGGCGACCTGCTCGGGTGACCGGTCGACGCCCAGTTCGCCGCTCAGGTAGGCGGCCCACTCGCCGGTGCTCATGCCCATCAGCCGGCGCTGCGTGTCGGGCTGCCACACGCCGCCGTGCTCGGCCACGTACGCCCGCCGGACCTCCTCCCAGACCGGTTCCGAGTCGACGATCACACCGTCCAGGTCGAAGAGCACCGCGTCCACCATGCCGCCATCCTGCCCCAACGGGCGGCGGACCGGCTCAGCCCGGCTGCGTCACGGCGGCCGAGCGTTGCGCCGGCAGGCCGATCGGGGCCAGCGGCGGGATGATCGTGCGGCACCGCGTCGAGATCGGTTCGAGCAGCTCCCGCAGCCGTTCGGTACGCTCCGCGCCGAGCGCCCGCCACGGACCCAGGGCGGCCCGGTCGGTGGCCTCCTCGGCGGCCCGGAACGTCGCGGTGCCGTGTCCGGTCGGCGCCCGGTCGGGGGTGAGCCAGCCCTTCTCGACCAGCCGCTCCTCGGCCGCGGTCCACTCGTCGTCGGTCCAGCCGCGGGCCCGCTGGTGGAACTCGCGGGACTGGTCGACCCGGCACCGCCAGGCGACCACCTCATCCGGCTCCAGCCCGGTGGTGACCAGAGCCGCCACATGCCCGTCGCCGCGATGTTCGCGCAGCGTGGTGGCGGCCTGCCAGAGCCGGGCCAGCGGATATTCGCCCCGGGGCAGCGCGGCGTTGACCGCGCCGAGCACGCGGCCGGCCGTGCCGACCTGCCCGGCGGCCTCCTCCAGCAACTCGGCTGCCTCGACCAGATGGGTCTCGGGCAGCTCGTAGGTGAACTCGGCGAGCGCCTGCACCGCGCCGGTGAGCCGGGCGCGCAGCGCGTCCGCCGGGCTGGCCAACTGCCACACCGAGGGCAGCGCGCGGGCCACCATGGTGGGCGAGAAGCTGAAGAACGCGGCGGTCACGGCCGGCGCGTCGACCGGCCCGAGGGGGGCGGCCCGGCCGGCGAAGTAGCCCCGCCAGTAGCCGCGCAGCCCGGCCGCCTCGTACGCGGCCCGGGCCCGCGGGTGGAAGTAGGTCACCGCGTGGACCGGCTCGAAGTACGTCCACATCACCNAGGTCACCGTGAGCGGGGACGCCCGCGGTGACCTCGAACCTACTGCCGCTGGGTGAGCGCGCGGAACCCTGCTGTGACCAACTGCGCCTGATCGCCTACTTCGCCGCCAGCACGTCCACCACGAAGCGCAGCGCCCCGGCGGGGTAACCGGCCGGCGGCTTCTCGCCGTACCCCAGGTCGGCCGGCAGGTCCAGCTGCACCCGGCTGCCCACCGGCACTCCGACCAGGCCCTGGTCCCAGCCCTTGATGACCTGGCCGACGCCGATCGGGAAGGTGGCCGGCTGGCCGTTGCGCCAGGAGGCGTCGAACTCCTTGCCGTCCTTGTAGGTGACCCCCACGTAGTTGGTGGTGATCTCCTGGCCCTTCTTCACCGCCGGGCCCTTCCCCTTGACCAGGGTGGTGACCGTCAGCTTCTTCAGCTCGCCCGAGCCGGCCTGGACGGTCGGCTTGGTCTTCAGCGCCGGGTCGAGGTCGGCGGGCAGCTCCGGAGCCGGCGGAGCGGAGGGCTCGGCGGGCTCGGCGGGGGCGCTCGGGCTGGCCGGGGCGGACGTGTTGGCCGGCTTGTCGTCGTCCCCGCTGTTCAGCCAGACGAGGCCGCCGACCAGGGCCACCACGGCGAGCACACCGACGGCTGCGCCCAGCACCGACTGCCGGCGTCGCCGCGCCTCGGCGGCCTTCTTCTCGGCCAGTTGGGCGGCCAGCCGCCGCCCTGCCTTGGTGGCCGGGGCGGCCTGGTCCTCCGACCGGTTCTCCACTCGCTCGCTCACGTCGACTCCCTGCAGGTGGGTGGGTGCGCGCAAACGGTACCCGCCCTCACCCCCCTGGTGAGGAAAGGCGGGGGCCCTTCTTAACGTATTTGGTATAGGCGGGGCCCCTTCCTAACAGCCGGGCGTCGATCGGACATCCGGGCGGGTACCTTCTGCACCATGGCGATCCTCACCGAAGAAGACCTGGCCCTGCTCGACGAGCCGCAGCTCGCGCACGTGGCCACGACCGAAGCCGACGGCACCCCGCACGTCACCCCGGTCTGGGTGGACACCGACGGTGGACACATCCTGTTCAACACGGCGAAGGGCCGGCAGAAGTACGTCAACATGGAGCGCAACCCGGTGGTCGCGATCTCGGTGGTGGACAAGGCCGACGACTTCCGCACGCTCTGGGTGAAGGGCACCGTCGAGTTCGTCACCGAGGGCGCCGACGAGCACATCGACCGGCTGGCGAAGAAATATCTCGGCCAGGACACCTACCCGGGGCACCGGCCGGACGAGGAGCGCGTCATCGTCCGCGTCACCCCCACCGAGAAGCTCGGCCGCGGCTGACGATCGGGGTCCCGCCTGACGCGAGTCGGAGCGGGGCCCCGCCAACCGCTCAGGCCGACTTCTTCCTCGGGGTGGCCTTCTTCGCGGGAGCCTTCTTCGCCGGCTCGGCCTTCTTCGCGGCGGTCTTCTTCGCCGACGCCTTCTTCGCGGTCGTCCCGGCGGCGGTCGTCCCGACAGCGCCCTTCTCGGCGGCCTTCTTCTTGGCGGGAGTCTGCTTGGCGGCGGTCTGCTTGGTAGGAGTCTGCTTCGCGGCGGTCTGCTTCGCGGCGGTCTTCTTCGCCGAGCGGGCCGACGAGATCGGGGTCGGCTCGGCGCCGCCACCAGACGGGGCCTCGCCCCGGGCCGCCCGGGCCCGCTCGACCGACGCCTTCAACGCGGCCATCAGGTCCACCGCGGCGGCCGGCGCGGCCTCTTCCTCCTCCGGCTGCACCACCTCGCGGCCCTCGACCTTCGCGTCGATGACCTCCTGCAACGCGGTCCGGTAGTCGTCGGTGAAGGCGTCCGGCTCGAACTCGCCGGCCATCGAGTCGATCAACGAGCTGGCCATCGCCAGCTCCGGCGGGCGGACTTTCAGGTCCTCGTCGAGGAAGCCGAAGTCGGGCTGGCGGACCTCGTCCGGCCAGAGCATGGTGTTGAGCAGCAACACACCCTCGCGGACCCGCAGGGTGGCCAACTGCTCCCGCTGGCGCAGCGCCACCTTGACGATCGCCACCCGCTCCGAGTCGGACAGCGCGTCACGCAACAGCACGTACGGCTTGGTGGCGGTGCCCTCCGGCTCCAGGAAGTAGGCCTTGTTGTAGAGGATCGGGTCGACCTGCTCAGCCGGCACGAACTCCAGCACGTCGATCGCGTGCGAGGTGCTCAGCGGCAGCTCGGCGAAGTCCTCGTCGGTCAGGACGACCATCTCGCCGCCGCCGAGGTCGTACCCCTTGGCGATGTCGTCGTAGGTGACCTCCTCGCCGCAGACCGAGCAGGTGCGCTTGTAGCGGATGCGCCCGCCGTCCTCGCGGTGCACCTGGTGGAACCGGATGTCCTTCTCCTGGGTGGCCGAGTAGACCTTCACCCCGATCGACACCAGGCCGAACGACACCGCCCCTTTCCAGATGGCCCGCATCCCCGCGCTCCTCTCCCCGGCTCCCACCAGAATCGCAAACGATCGAACGGGACGCACGCCCTTCCGCGTGCAACTACAGTCAGGAGGTGCCCGGCGCGCCGTTGAAGCCGATGCTCGCGACGACCGGGCAGATCCCGGCCGGTGCCGGCTGGGCGTACGAGTTCAAGTGGGACGGGGTCCGGGCGCTCGCCGACATCTCCCGCGGCGACCGGCACTTCTACGCCCGCTCGGGCGTCGAGATCACCACCGCGTACCCCGAGTTGCTCAACCTGGCCGAGCAGGTCGACGACGCGCTGCTCGACGGCGAGGTGGTGCTCTTCACCGACGGGCAGCCGTCGTTCACCGCGCTCGCCGAGCGGATGCACGTACGCAACCCGGCCAAGGCGGCCCGGCTCGCGGCGACCGTACCCGTCACGTACATGATCTTCGACCTGTTGCGGCTCGACGGCCAGGACCTGACCGCCCGGCCCTGGCGGGAGCGGCGGGCGGCGCTGGAGGCGCTCGGGCTCGGCGCCGCCCGGTGGGCGGTGCCGCCGGTCTTCGCCGACGGCCCGGCCACCTACGCGGCGGCCGGCGAGCACGGGTTGGAGGGGGTGATGGCCAAGCGGGTCGACTCGGTGTACCGCGCCGGGGTGCGCTCGCCGGACTGGGTGAAGGTCAAGCTGGAGGTCACCGGCGACTTCGTGGTCGGCGGTTGGCGCCCCGGCGCCCGCCGGGTCGGCGGGCTGCTGGTCGGCGTGCCCGGGCCGGACGGGCGGCTCGTCTACCGGGGGCGGGTCGGTGGTGGCATCGGCGCGGCGATCGAGCGGGAGCTGCTGCGCGAGTTGGAGCCGCTGCGCGCCGCCGCGTCGCCGTTCGCCGCCGGGGTGCCGCGCGAGGATGCAAGGGGCGCGATCTGGGTAACACCCCTGGTCGTGGTGGAGGTCAAGTACGGCCAGCGGACACCGGACGGCCGGCTGCGCTTCCCGCGGATCCTGCGCCTGCGCCCGGACAAGCCGCCCGAGGAGGTCTCCGATGCCGGCTGACCGGTTCAAGGTCGAGGTCGAGGGGCGCTCGCTGGACCTGTCCAACCTGGACAAGGTGCTCTTTCCGAAGGCCGGCTTCACCAAGGGCGAGGTGATCGACTACTACACCCGGATCGCCCCGGTGCTGCTGCCGCACCTGCGCGACCGCGCGCTCACCCGGATCCGCTTCCCCAACGGCGTCGACGGCGGCTCGTTCTTCGAGAAGAACGCACCCGCCGCGACCCCCGGTTGGGTACGCACGGAGAACCTGCCCGCCCCCGGGTCGAGCAAGGGGCGGGAGACCATCGACTACGTGGTCTGCGACGAGCTGCCCACGCTGGTCTGGCTGGCGAACCTGGCGGCGTTGGAGCTGCACACGCCGCAGTGGAGGATCGGCGCGCACCCGGACATGATGGTCGTCGACCTCGACCCGGGCACCCCGGCGTCGCTGAAGCAGTGCTGCCAGGTGGCGTTGCTGATGCGTGACCGGCTGGCCGCCGACGGTGTCACGGCCTGCCCGAAGACGTCGGGCAAGAAGGGCATGCAGCTCTGCTGCCCGATCGCCGGCACCCAGGACGCCGAGGTCGTCTCCGGTTACGCCAAGCGGATCGCCCAGGAGTTGGAGCAGGCGCACCCGAAGTTGATCGTGTCGAAGATGGCGAAGAACCTGCGCCCCGGCAAGATCTTCATCGACTGGAGCCAGAACAACGCGGCGAAGACGACGGTGGCGCCGTACTCACTGCGCGCCCAGGCGGTGCCGGCCGTGTCCACGCCGCTGACCTGGGACGAGGTGGAGGCCGGTGCGGCCGGGAAACGGCCGTCGACCCGCCCGTACCCGGCCGACGAGGTGCTCAAGCGGGTGGCGAAGCAGGGTGATCTGCTGGCCCCGCTGCTCGACGGCGGTCCCGAGTTGCCCGCCCGCTGACCCGCCACCACGCGCCGCCGACCAGGAGCAGCACGATGACGCTGATCGCCACGTCGCCCACCAGGTCCGCCGCCGGGCTCGACGGGGCGTAGGTCGGCACGTCGTACGCGAACGCGGCGGCGACGAGCACGGTGGCCGAGCCGGCGGCGAGCACATGTCGTCGCCCCCACCCGGCTCGCCGGGACCAGCGCGTGAGCAGGACGGCGGTGACCGCCGCGAGCGCGAGCGCGACCCCGATCCCGGGCCAGCCGGGCAGCAGGCCGGCACCGACGTAGGCGACCGCCACCGCCAGCCCCGCCCAGACCGGAGGTGGCGCGGAGCGGGCGGTCTGCTCCTGCTCGAAGCCGGCCGCGCGGGACCGGTCGGCGGGTCGCCGGGCGCGCAGCAGGGCGGCGGCGATCAGGGCCAGCGTGACCCCGGTGGCGAACGCGAGCTGGACCGGCGTGGCCAGGAAGCCCTTCCGGCCGCCGTCGTCGGCGAAGACCAGCAGGCTGCCGGCGAGCCAGAGCGACGCGACCACGACCAGCCCCGGACGGCCCAGCCAGGGCCGCGACCGGCGGCCCGCACCGAGGTACGACTCGACCAGCGCGATCGACGCGCAGATGGTCAACGCCACATGGTTGCCCACGTAGTCGACCGCCTGCCGGGCGCTGAACCCGAGACCGGGCACCAGCGTCGACTCGGCGGCGTCGCGGGTGTCGGCGAACTGGGTGTCGTCGAGGTACCCGGCGTTGAACAGCGACTGGTCGACCAAGCCGGCCTGGACCACGCCGAAGGCGGCGGCGAGCAGGACGATCCCCGGCCAGCCCAACCCGAGCCGTCGAGTCGTCTCCCGGATCAGCAGCGCCGCCCCGCCGTACATCGGGGCGAGCACGACCACGACGAACGGCATACCGGCGAGCGTGAAGCCGCCCCAGGCGCACTCGGCGGTCCAGGGCGCGAGCAGCAGCAACGCGACGGCCGGCGCGAGTAGCCGGCGTGGAGGCTCGGTTGTCATGGGTGCACCGTGCCGCGTCGGCCCGGCCCGCCGATACGGCCGTCGGGCGAGGGGACCCGCGACCAAAGTCGACGGCCGGCGCGCGACGACGATGTCGCCCGATCGGATCGTCCGGCTAGGGTGAGCTGACCGCCAGGGAGGAGCCCAGCCGATGCCCGCACCCGTACCCGCCGCCGTGGCGACCGACGAGCCGCTGCTCAGCTACCTCGACGATGCCACCGGCGAGCGCACCGACCTGACCGGTCCGCAGTTGGGGGAGTGGGCGGCCCGCACCGCCGGGCTGCTGCGCGACGGCTGCGGGCTGCGCCCCGGTGACCGCGTGGCCGTGCTGCTGCCGCCGCACTGGCGTACCGCGGCGGTGCTGCTCGGCGCCTGGTCGGTCGGGTTGACGGTCTCCTTCCGGCCCCGCGCGCTGGCCGGCCTGCCGGTGCTCGAACCGGGCGCGGACCGGCCGTACGACGCGGTGTTCGTTACCCCGGAACGGCTCGACGACTGGCTGGAGGACGTGCCCGACGGCACGCACCGCTATCTGGTCGGCACCGGCCCCGGCGCGCTCGGGTCGGGCGTCGGCGGGTCGGGCGAGGTGCCGGCGGGCTGGCTGGACTGGTCCGCCGAGGTGCTGCGGCACCCCGCCGACCCGCCGGACTACACCGCCGTGGACCCGGCCGACCCGGCCACCCCGGACGGCACCAGCTTCGGCGCGTGGCGTCGGCTGGCCGCGGAGGTCGCCGAGCAACTCGACCTGCGCGCCGGTGACCGGTTGCTGGTCGACCCGGCCGCACACGAGCAACCCCTGAAGTGGCTGCTGGCCCCGCTCGCCGCCGGCGCGACGGTGCTCATCCACGCCAACCCCAGCCGTCCCGCCCCACCCCACACCCGCCGCCTCTGACCGGGACGCGCGCTCCCGGTCGGCGTGGGTCGGTCACCGCCCCCGGGGCCAGGGCGCACGGCGGGCGCACGCCGACGCGTGATCCACCGGCAACGCGCACCGGCCACCGCCGTCCGGCAGCGGCCGGTCACAGAAGACCCAATGGTGTACGCACTGCGCGTCCTCGGCCGACACGGTGACCCCGCCCGGCTCCACCCGAGCGCTGAGCTGGGCCAGCACCCGGGCGGCGGTGCGGGCGAAGATGCGCGCCCGGTGCAGGTCCGGCGCGGTCACCGGCAGGTGGATCACCCAACGCGCGGTCATCGGTAGCGGTGCTGCGCCGACTGGGCGCGGAGCGCGTTGGTGACGCGTACGTTCTCCTGCCGCAACGCGACCACCGTGGCCTGCGCGACGGCCAGTTCGTCGGCGACGCGGTGCAGGAAGGCGCGGATCTCGGCCGGGTCGAGGCCGCGTCGACGCACGGTGAAGCAGCGTTCCCGCACCTGCGAGGGGTGCAGCGGGGAACGGTACGGCGGTGGGGGTTCGTCGGGCCGGCGGGCCTGCCGGCGGAACGGGTTGCGCACGAGGTGACCGCCCTTCGGAGGAGTTCGCGCCCAGGGGAGCGCGTTGCGTGTTGACGTCCCGGGCGATGCGGGCCGGTACGAGAGGTGCCAACCGACCGCACAGCACCGCATCACCGAGAGCGACGGTATCGACACCGAACCACCTATGTCAAGAACGTCGCCGAGTCACCTACCCACCTATGTCACCCGTGCTACATGTGTTGCCTCTGTCGAAAAACGTGATCGATACTGGGCGGGCCAACCGACTGCAAGGGGCCCGACGTGCCTATCCCGCCCACCATGGATGAACTGCTCGCCGACCTGTCGAAGAAGATCAAGGACGGCACCTATCCGCCGGGTTCCCAGCTTCCCTCCGGGCGGAAGTTGGCGGACGACTACGACGTCTCGCAGTCCACGATCAGCCGTGCGGTGGCGAGGTTGCGGGAGCGGGGCGTGTTGGTGGGTCGCCCCGGCCGAGGCGTCTTCGTCGCCGAATCCGCCGGCCGGTGAGCGGTGGCGTCGCCAGTTCGGTGAAGTGGCGGCATCGTGCCACCGGGATGGCACCACTTCGGCGAACTGGTGTCGGTCTCCCCGTTAGGCGACGAGATCCGGGCATCACCAAGGCGAGCGATATGACACAGGGTCATAATAATGACTGAGAGTCATATCGCGTGAGGGTGGAGTGCGTCTCTGGCGCGTTGAGGGCCGCAGCACGCGAGATCTTGGTGCGAAATGGCCCCTCCAGGGGCCGATTCATACCAAGATCTCCTCGGTGCCCAGATCAAGAGCGCTGCGACGGGCTCCAGGAACTGCTGCGAAAGCTGACCTGGGCGGCCGGCCCCGTCGAGGGCTGTTGCGGACACCGCTGACGTGTTCTCATGTCGGGACGACGACGTCATCGATCCGCAGCTTTGACGACCCCGCGTCGGTTCCGTGTTCCTTTCTTGCCTCTCGAAAGGTGCAGCGATGCACAGGAAACCGACAGTCCACCTTGCGGTGCTCGCCATGGCCGCCGCCACGTTCCTGACCGGCGGGGCGCAGGCCACGGCCTCCGCCGCACCGGCGGCGACCTGCCAGCCCGGCGCGGACACGCACAGTGCCGCCCGGGTACGCGAAGGGGCCACCGCCCAGGAGCCGCAGCTCTACTCGGAGAACGAGGCCAAGGCGTACGGCGTGATCAAGGACGTGCCGCGTCTGGCCAACGGCAGCGTCAACGTGCCGACGATCTTCCACATGGTTTCCGACCACGAGTTGAGCGCGGCCGAGAAGGCCCGGTGGAACACGCTGATCGCGGCGCAGATGACCGTGCTCAACGACTCGTACGCGGGCCGTACCGCCGCCGACGCCTCCGACACGCCGTTCCGCTTCTCGCTCGTCGACACCACCTGGACCGTGAACAGCGCCTGGTACACGGTGGTGCCGGGCAAGAACGAACGGGACATGAAGAAGGCGCTCTACACCGGTGACTCCCGCACGCTCAACGTCTACGCGGCGAACATCGGCGGCGGGCTGCTCGGCTGGGCGTACTTCCCGAAGGGCTACAACAACGGCCGGGACTACATCGACGGCGTCGTGATGCTCGACGAGTCGATGCCGGGCGGCACGGCCGGCAAGTACGCGCTCGGCGACACGCTCACCCACGAGGTGGGGCACTGGCTGATGCTGGAGCACACGTTCGCCCACGGCTGCTCCGCCTCCGGCGACTTCGTCGCCGACACCCCGCGTGAGGCAGCGCCGCAGTTCAACTGCCCGGTCGGTGCGGACACCTGCACCGCGCCGGGGCTCGACCCGATCCACAACTTCATGGACTACACGCAGGACTCCTGCATGAACATGTTCACCCCGGGGCAGGCCGACCGGATGAGCGACGCCTGGGTCGCGTTCCGCGCCAGCGGCAAGGGCTGACCGTCACCGGAGGGGACGGCCGCATCGCACCGTGGCCGTCCCCTCCGCTTGCCTGCCGGTACTCAGCAGGTGGTGTTGCCCAGCGGCACCCAGCCGTCCTGCGACGGGAACTCGGCGCCGTGGCCGTACACCCAGGCGTCGTTGTCCTCGGCCCAGCCCCCGTGTGCGCGGAACCCGCGCCCGGCGGTCAGGGTGCGCAGCACGGTGCCGTGCGGTTGGGCCCGCAGCCAGGTGTTCTGCGTGAGGTTGCAGACGAAGCCGGGCGCGTCGCTCGCCGAGGCGGACGTGGGTGCCACAGCCGCGCCGGCGAGGCCGACGGTGACGACGGTCAGTGCGGAGAGAATACGGCGGTTCACTCGGGTCCCTTCTGGTGCTCCAGTGACGGTCCCCGATTGTGCCACTGTGGACCGACAGCCCCGGGCCGCTGCGGTTACTCCACCGTAGGCAGCGGCGGGCCGAGAACGTCGTCGGCGTCCACGATGGTGTACGCGTAACCCTGCTCGGCGAGGAAGCGCTGCCGGTGCGCGGCGTACTCGGTGTCGATGGTGTCCCGCGACACCACCGTGTAGAAGTGCGCCTGCCGGCCGTCGGCCTTCGGCCGCAGCACCCGGCCCAGCCGCTGCGCCTCCTCCTGGCGGGACCCGAACGTGCCGGACACCTGGATCGCCACCGCCGCCTCCGGCAGGTCGATCGAGAAGTTCCCGACCTTCGAGAGCACCAGGGTCCGCAACGAGCCGGAGCGGAACGCGTCGAACAGCCGCTCCCGCTCCTTGTTCGTGGTCGAGCCCTGCACGATCGGCGCGTCCAGATATTCGCCGAGCTGGTGCAACTGGTCGAGGAAACCGCCGATGACGAGCACCTGCTCGTCCGGGTGCCGTTCCACCAGGGCGCGGACCACCGGCAGCTTGGTGCGGGCGGTCGCCGCCATCCGGTAGCGCTCCTCCGCCTCCGCCGTCGCGTACGCCATCCGCTCCGCGTCGGTCAGCGTCACCCGTACCTCGGTGCACTCCGCCGGGGCGATCCAGCCCTGCTGCTCGATGTCCTTCCACGGCGCGTCGTACCGCTTCGGGCCGATCAGGCTGAACACGTCGCCCTCCCGGCCGTCCTCGCGTACCAGAGTCGCGGTGAGGCCGAGCCGGCGGCGGGCCTGGAGGTCCGCCGTGAAGCGGAAGATCGGCGCGGGCAGCAGGTGCNGAACGCGCCGCCGCGCCGCGAGGTGAGCACCTGGTACGTGGCGATGGTGACCGGGCGGATCTCCTTGCGCTCGCCGGAGTATTCCCCGATCTCCTCCTCGGTCAGCGACGTGCGCGCGATCAGCTCCCGCTTCCACTGCCGCCCGGCGACCGTGTTCGTCACCAGGATCAGCGTGGTCGCCTTCGCCTCGGCCATCGCGGCTGCGCCGACCAGCGTCTTGCCGGCGCCGCACGGCAGCACCACCACGCCCGAGCCGCCGGCCCAGAACGCCTCCACCGCCTCCCGCTGGTACGACCGCAGCGTCCACGCCTTGCCGCCGTCCTTCCCGGACTCGGCCAGGTCGATCGGGTGCGCCTCACCGTCGACGTAGCCGGCCAGGTCCTCCGCCGGCCAGCCCAGCTTCAACAGCGCCTGCTTGAGCCGGCCCCGCTCGGACGGGTGCACCGCGATGGTGTCGTCGTCGAGCTTCGCGCCGAGCATGCCGGCGAGCTTCTTGCTCTTCGCCACCTCGACCAGCACCACCCGGTCCAGGGCGCGCAGCACCAGCCCGTGCACCGGGTCGTTGGCGAGTTGCAGCCGGCCGTACCGGTCCATCGTCTCGGCCACGTCCACCAGCAGCGCGTGCGGCACCGGGTAGCGGGAGTACTTGATCAGGGAGTCGACCACGCCCTCGGCGTCGTGCCCGGCGGCCCGCGCGTTCCACAGGCCCAGCGGCGTGAGCCGGTAGGTGTGCACATGCTCGGGCGAACGCTCCAGCTCGGCGAAGGGCGCGATGGCCATCCGACAGGCCTGCGCGTCCGGGTGGTCGATCTCCAGCAGCAGCGTCTTGTCCGACTGCACGATCAGTGGTCCACCGCTCACGCCGCGTCCTCCTCGCATCGCCCGGGAAACGTGCCCGCACGGCGGCTGACCTGCCGAAGGCGGACCATCCAGTCTTGCACGCCCGGCGAGGTCGGAAAAAAGTCTCGCTGGACAGGCAACGTCATACTCCACCCACACGTCTAGCAAGCGGGGCAACTGTCCAGGGGAGGGCCCATGCAGCGTGTCCGGTTTTTCGCCCGGGTCGTCGGTCTGGCGGTCGTCGTACTGGTCGGCGTCGGCGCGTGCGCGCTCGATCCGCAGACGAAGGACGCCGGGGGCAGCACCCCCGCGCCCGTCGGGCTGACGGAGGCAGCATCGGGGGCGAGCGCGCCGCCCACGCCCGAGCGGTCCGCGACGTCCCCGTCGGCGCAGCCGAGCCGGACGGCCACGCCGAAACCCACCCGGACGCCGAAGGCGACCGCCACCACGAAGCCGAAGGCCACGCCGAGCCGGCCCGCCGGGTGCCCGGAGGGGGAACACCAGCGGGCCGTGGAGAAATACCTGAGTCGGCTGGGCGGTTTCGGGACGCTGAGCGTGGACGGTGCGCAGTCCGCCGCCGACTGCGCCGCGATCAGGAAGTTCCAGAGCCGGTACGGCATCAGCCCGGCCACCGGTCGCGCCGGCCCCACCACGTACGACGTGGCGAAGCGCCTGGCGGACACCGACGTGTCGCGCTGCCGTGCCGGTTCCCGGCTCACCTTCTGCGTCGACCTGACCCGGCAGACCGTGTGGGCGATGCGCGGCGGCAAGGTGGTGCTGGGTCCGACCGTCACCCGCACCGGCATGTCCGGGTACGCCACGCCGGCCGGCACCTACTCCGTCGGCGGCCGGAACCTGAAGGAGTGGTCCAACCCGTACGAGGTGTGGCTGCCCTACTGGCAGCAGTTCAACGGCGGGATCGGCTTCCACGAGACGACCACCTACCTGCACAACGGCGCGATCGGCTCGCACGGCTGCGTCAACCTGCTGCACCGCGACGCGGTACGCCTCTGGGAACTGGGCTCGATCGGCACCCGCGTCGTGGTGATCGGCCGCCGCCTGGGCACCTGAGCCCGCCCGAGCCCGTGACCGGACCGGCCGGATCAGGGTTTTAACCCCTGTCCGCACGCTTCGGTCGGTGCCACTGTAGAAGCCGGGGCCACCACGGGGCGGGGAGGGGCTTGCCATGACCGTCGACCAGGACATGCTTCGGGAGAACGAGCGGACGCGGCAGCACGGGGTCTCCATGGCGGTGATGGTCGGTTACGCCGCCGCCGCGGTGGGCGTTTTCGGGTGGTTCCTGTTCGGGCTGCTGGTGCAGCGGCAGGGCTTCGTCGACTCGGTCGGCGAGTCCGCCGGTGCGGCGTTCGCGCTGCTGCTCGCCGTCTCGGTGGTCGGCACGCTGCGCCGCAACGGCGAATAGGGGTCACTCCTGGAGCACCGCGGCCGTGATCCGGTGCAGCGCGAACGTGTGCAGCATCTCGGTGCGGTCATCCTCGGCACGCAGGTAGCCGGCGCCGATGGACACCGGCCGCACCAGCCGGGACGCGGTCGCCCCGTGCGCGTCGACGTAACCCACCCAGACCAGCGCCTTGTCCCGTACCGCCTGCTGGAGCACGGCCAGCGCGTCGCCGTGCCCGAGCACCGGCGCCGGGCCGGTGACCGCCGCGCCGCCGCGGACCACCGCCGGGGCCCGCCGCGCCGCCCGGGCCGCCGCGTCGCCCCGGCGGATGTGCTCGACCACGCCGAGCAGGCGGGGCATCGGCAGCTTCGGCGTGGCCAGCGGGTCGACCACGCGACCGGTGACCGGTGTGCGGGCCGGCGCCCGCCGGGTCTTCGGCCGGGCCAGCACCGTCGCGCCGCTGGCGTCCTCGGGCACTGGCGCGTACCCGGCGTCGCGCAACGCGGTCAGCATCCGGTTGACCTGGTACGGCGTGACGAGCACGGTCGGGGCCAGCCGGCGGAACGCCAACGGCTCCAGTCGCCGGTCCGCCTGCACCTCGGTGAGCAACGCCTCGTCGTCGCTGCGCACGTAGCCCCCGGCGGAGCCGACGCGCAGCCCACCGTGCTTGCGGGCGACGTCGTCCACCAGATAGGTCAGCCCCTGCGGCACCGGGGTACGCGACCGGCGGCGGAACAGCGCGTGCAG
This sequence comes from Micromonospora sp. NBS 11-29, assembly GCF_002140155.1. Lineage (GTDB taxonomy): Bacteria > Actinomycetota > Actinomycetes > Mycobacteriales > Micromonosporaceae > Micromonospora. The sequence goes on along the minus strand of NZ_NAPR01000004.1, from coordinate 104,268 downwards.
GTCGTCGGCGGTGTAGCCGGCGTCCAGGGCCCGCCGGATGCTCGCCGTGGTGACCCGGTGCACGCTCGCCCCGCCCGCCGACTCGTGCTCGGCGATGACGTCCAGCTCGGCGGCGAGCGCCGGGTCGGGCGGGCCGGGCACCACCACGCTCAGGTCGGCCTGCACGAGCACGTGGTCGACCGGGGCGGGCAGCAGCGCATCCAGCGCGCGTACCGTCGTCGACGGCTCGCCCGACTCGGCGTCGGAGCGCAGCCCGAGCGGGTCGTCGCCCCGCTCGTCGGCGTCGGTCGACTCGGCCAGCAGCAGCCGCCCGTACGAGGTGAGCGCGCCCAGCCCGGTCACGCCCAGCCGGGCCGCCTCCACCAGCACCTCCCGGTGCGCGGCCTCCCGACCCCGCGCCCGCCGGGGCGCCCGCCAGTCCAGTGTCTCCAGCACCTCGTCCGGGGTCGGCGCGGCGCCCTGCGGCAGGTCGGTCAGCACGGCGAGCACGGCCCGCCGGGCGGCTGGCGCACCGGCGCGTTCCGCCTCGGGCGAGAGCACCGTGATCGGCCGGTCCCGGTCGTCGCGCTGCCCGACCAGGCCCGCCTGCCGGGGCATCGCCAGCCAGGCGCGGGCGAGCTGCTCCCAGCGCTGGGCGAGGGAGGCCGCCCGCCACACCTCGTACCCGCCGGTGGGCATGATCTGCTGGTCACCGCCGTACCGGGTGCTGGCCGCCCCGGTCAGCTCCAGCTCGCCGACCAGCCCGGCCGCGTACGCCACCTCGAACAGCAGCGCGGTGGTCGGCTCGTCCAGCCCGAGGCCACGGGCGAGCCGGCGCAGGTCCCGCACGCCGACACCGCCGGAGCGCAGCACCGGGGCCGGCTCGACGACGAGCGCCTCCAGCAGCGCCTCGGTGTGGCGTACCACCTCCATGGTCTGCCCGGCGCCGGCCGAGTCGACGGCCTTGACCTCGCGGGAGGGGCCGGAGACCACCGGCGGGCTGGTGCGCAGCGGGCCGAGCGGACCGGCGTCGCGGCGCAGCACCAGCCCCACCTCGCGGGGCAGCTCGACGGTGCCGTTGCGGCCGCCGGACATGCGCACCAGGAGCCGGTGCTCGACCAGCCAGCGGATCGGGGAGCCGGTGGGTGCCCCGCCGTTGACCAGGTCCGGCGGGAGCACGTCCTCGGCGCCGGTGGCCGGGGCCTCCAACGCGCCGGGGGCGACGGTCCCGACCGGTGGGCCGGCGGCGAGCCGGTCCAGGACCGCGCGGGCCGAGGGCGGCGCGGCGAGCAGCGTCCGCCGCAGCTTCGCCGGCTCCGCGCAGAGGGCCGCCGCGCGCGGGTCCAGCTCCGCCGCCGGCCGGCCGAGCCCCGCCGGGTACGGGGACACCTCGTCGACGCCGCCCACCACGTACAGGTCGTGTTCGGGGCCGTACAGCAGGAACCGCGCCCGGAGCCGGTCCACCGCGGCGCGGACCGCGGTCGGGGCGGGCGGGTGCGGCCCGGCGGTGGCCATGGCGAGGATCTGGTCGGTGGAGGTGACGCCCTCGGGGCCGCGGGTGAGGCGGGCGGCGTCGAGGATCTGGAGGGTGAACTGGTCCAGCCCGTCGAGCGCCCGGGCCACGGAGACCCGGGACTGGGCGCGCAGAGCGAGGGCGGACACGTCGGCCGGCACCGGCACGACGAGGTCCGGCCGCAGTTGGAGCAGGGCGGCCAGGGACTCGTCGGGCAGGGCCCGCAGATGGTCGGCGAGTGAGGTGGTCATCGTCGTACCACGCTAGCCCGCCGGGTAGGTTCTCGGCATGTCTCCGCTGATGGTCGGCTTCGACCTCGACATGACCCTGGTCGACTCCCGTCCCGGCATCGCGGCCGCCTACCGGGCGCTGACCGAGCGCACCGGGGTGCCGGTGGACGCGGACCTGGTGGTGTCCCGGCTGGGCCCGCCGCTGCGCACCGAGCTGGCGAACTGGTTCCCGCCGGAGCGGATCGAGGAGGCGGTGACGCTCTACCGGGAGCTGTACCCGGCGTACGCGATCACCCCGACCGTGCCGATGCCGGGCGCGGCGGCGGCCCTGCGCGCGGTGCACGAGCGCGGCGGCCGGGTGATGGTCGTGACGTCCAAGATCGGCCGGCTGGCGAAGCTGCACCTGGACCACCTCGGCCTGCCGGTCGACGCCCTGGCCGGTGACCTGTTCGCCGAGGAGAAGGCGACCGCGCTGCGGGAGCACGGCGCGACGCTCTACGTGGGCGATCACGTGGCCGACATGGCCGCGGCGCGGGCGGCCGGAATCCCGGGGGTGGGAGTGGCGACCGGCCCCTGTTCCACCGACGAGTTGAGCGAGGCCGGGGCCTACCTGGTGCTGGATGATCTCACCGAATTCTCGGCGGCGGTCGACCGGATCGTCGGGCTAGCCTTGGAGGCGTAGACGGTTCGAGTGGAGCGGGGTTCGACAGGTGCCGACGGGTCGAGTGAAGTGGTACGACGCGGCCAAGGGATACGGGTTCGTCACCAGTGACGAGGGTGGCGACGTGTTCCTGCCGAAGGGCGCGCTACCGGCGGGTGTCGCCGACCTGAAGGGTGGCCAGCGGGTCGATTTCAGTGTGGTGGACAGCCGGCGGGGTGCCCAGGCCATGGGGGTCAAGCTGCTGGAGGCGCCACCGTCCGTGGCGGAGCTGCGTCGCCGGCCGGCCGAGGAGTTGCACGGTCTGGTCGAAGACATGATCAAGGTGCTGGAGGCGAAGGTCCAGCCGGACCTGCGCCGGGGGCGCTTCCCGGATCGCAAGGCCGCGCAGAAGATCGCTCAGCTCGTCCACGCGGTGGCGCGCGAGCTGGAGGTCTGAGGGACGAGCCCGGCGTCGGCGGCCCGGCCCAGCAGCGCCTCCACGGCGGCGAAGCCGGCCTCTCCCAGGTCGGCGGTGAACTCGTTGACGTAGAGGCCGATGTGCCGGTCCACCACGTCGGGCTCCATCTCCTGCGCGTGCGCGAGCACGTACCCCCGACTGGCCTCGGGATCGGCCCAGGCCTGCCGCACCGACTCGCGGATCCAGGCCGCGGCCTCGACCGGGTCGACCGCGCCGCGGCGGGCCAGGATCGCGCCGAGCGGGATCGGCAGCCCGGTGTCGCCCTCCCACCACTCGCCCAGGTCGACCAGGGCGGTCAGCCCGTGCCGTGGGTAGGTGAAGCGGGCCTCGTGGATCACCAGGCCGGCGTCGTACCGGCCGGCCGCCACGCCCGGCATGATCTCGTGGAACGGCACCACCTCGATCCGCGCCGGGGCCTGACCCGCCGCCCAGAGCCGGAACAGCAGGTACGCCGTGGTCCGCTCGCCGGGCACCGCGACCGTCGCGCCGGACAGGTCGGCCCGGTCGCCCCGGGTCAGCACCAGCGGGCCGCAGCCCCGGCCCAGCGCGCCCCCGCAGGGCAGCAGGTGGTAGTCGTCGAGCAGCCAGGGCAACGCCGCGTAGCTGACCTTCACCAGGTCGAACGCTCCCCGCTCGGCCGCGGTGTTGGTGACGTCCACGTCGGCGTAGGTCACCTCGACCGGCGGCGCACCCGGCACCCGCCCGTGCACCAGCGCGTCGAAGACGAACGTGTCGTTGGGGCAGGGAGAAATCGCCAGGGAGAGCGCCACGCCCCCACCGTAACTCCGCCCGCCCTCCGGCCCGTCATCCCGGTTCCCGGGCTGCCGCTTCCCGTGCCGGCGCAAGCACCGCTCTTCGGCCGCTAGGAACTTGATGGCGTGGATGAGTCGCCCTTGACGCGGTGCCTGCCCCGCCATCGTCCCACTCCCGCCTCGCTGTTGGCGCGACCCGTTCTCGCCATCAAGTTTGTAGGCGCGCCGGTGAACCTTCCCGTCCCCAGCGGAACGGCTTTTCCACAGGGTTGTCCACAGGTGGACGGCGCGGGGTGGAGGGTGGCGGCGCGACAGCAGAACATGGCTAGATGACCGACGCCGAGCTGATCATCGATCTGGGTGCGACGCTGCGAGCGCTGCGCCGAGCGGCGGACCTCAGCCAGCGCGAGCTGGCCGCCAGGTCGGGGGTGCCGCAGACGACCGTCGCCCGCATCGAGGCCGGGCGGTCGGTCGGGCCGAGTTTCCGCACCGTGGAGCGGCTGGTCGCCGGGGCAGGCGGCCGGCTCACCATCGCGTCGTCATCGGACGCGGGGCAGCCACCGCTCGTCGTGGGCACGAGGACATCGGAGGTGTGCATCGGAACGTCGTCCGCGGAGCTGCGGTCGGTGCCGCAGGAGGCGCTACGGGACGCGGCGGGTCGGCACTGCCCGGCGCACCTGGACGCCCGCGCGGTGCGCGAACCGAAGGACTGGCCCGGTGCCTGGTGGGCACACTGGCCGGGCCAGTCGGCCGGCTACTCGTCCCCCTTGCCGGCCGTGACGTATCGGCTCGACCGGGACCAGCGGGACCGCGACCGTCGCCGGGAGCGCGTGCGCCGGGACTGTCGGGTCCGTCGATACCTCGATCCGGCCCTTCCGACGACGTGCTGGCGGTTCGTCGCCGAACTGCCCGACGGCGAGCTGGTCGGCGAACTGCGCGCACACGAGCGAAGCGACGAACTGCTCCTCGGCTATCCGTTGCCGGATCGGCACCATCTCGTGCTGGACGGGGTGCTGGTCGCGCCGGCATACCGGCGGCTCGGCATCGGGCGGCGGCTGTTGACCGTGTTGACCGCCGAGATGGCCCGGTGCGGCGTGCCGTCGGCCCATGCCGTCACCGAGGACGACGGAGCGCGCCTGCTCCACCGGTGTGGATTCACCATCGAGTCGAGGCGGGCGGCGGTGATGCGGTTCGATCAGGCGGTCAGTGGAGAGCGGCGGCGGCGGTGGTGAGCGCGGCGAACGCGTCGCGCATGCGCCACGAGTCGCGGTCGCGGGGGCCGATCGGGTTCGAGACCGTGCGCAGCTCGGCGAAGGGGACACCGGCCTGGGCCGCGGCGACGGCGACGCCGTACCCCTCCATGGCCTCGGCCACCGCGTCCGGGTGCCGGTCGGTGAGGGCCGTGGTGCTCGCGGCGGTGCCGGTCACCGTGCTGACCGTGAGCACCGTGCCGACGGTGGCCGCCGGCAGCGCGGCGCGCAGCGCGCCCAGCAGCGCCGGGTCGGCGGGCACGGTGCGGCCGACCCCCAGCAGGTCGGCGGGCATGCCCAGCTCCTCGACCGGGAGGAAGCCGGCCGGCGACTCGGCGCCGAGGTCGGCGGCGACGCTGCGGTCGGCCAGCACGGTGCCGCCGACCGCGACCCGGCCGACGAAGCCGCCCGCGATGCCGGCGCTGACCACCGCCCGGTACGGCCGGCCGGCCGCCTCGGCCAGCGCCAGCAGCCGTGCCGTGGCGGCCGCGGCGACGGCCGGGCCGACCCCGACCGGGCGCACCGTCACGCCCGGGTCGGTGAGGCCGGCGCGAACCGCCTCGGCCTCGGCGGGCACCGCCGTGACCACCAGCAGCCCGGTCACGCCAGCGGCCCCCGGGGGTCGCGTCGGGTCTCGTCGTCTGCCGCGCCGGGCCCGCCGACGGACGACGAGGGGCGGTAGATGTGGAACCCGGGCGGCGCGAGGTCGTCGTCGTCCGCCGGTGGCGCGTCGGCGCGCTGCGGCGCCGGCGAGGTGGGTGCCGGGTCGTCGAACGAGGTGACGGCCGGTCCGCCCGCCCCGGTGACGCCCGTCCCGCCCGGCGCGCCGACCGGTGCCGCCGCCAGCTCGTCGTCGCCGAGCGGCCGGCCGAGCAGGTGCTCACCGCGCAGCCGGCCGGCGACCAGCACCCCGCGTACGGCCACCAGCGCGGCCACGCCGGCGACGACCGACACGCCCATCAGGCCGGTGAACGGCACCAGACCGAGGCCGCCGCCGGCCACGAAGGCGAGCATCAGCGCGGTCTCCGAATGGGCGAAGGAGCTGGCCCGCAGCCGTTCCGGGATCCGTTCCTGGATCGAGGCGTCCACCGCCAGCTTGGCGATCCCGCTCATCAGCGCGGCCACCAGGCAGAGCAGCGCCACCATGGGAAGGGAGAACTTGATCGCGGCGAGCACCGCCACACCGGCCACGATGACGGTGCCGCTGGACTGGATCGCGGTCGGCCGGTGGATGCGCAGCCGGGTGCCGATCGCGGTGGCCAGGAACGTGCCCACCGCCAGCGCGCCGCCGACCAGGCCCAACGCGCCCTGGGCACCCAGGGTGCGGCCGAAGAAGTCGGTGGTGAGGTCGCCGGCCTTGATGGCGAAGGCGAGGAAGAGCAGCAGGAAGCCGTAGAGCCCACGCAACGCGGCGGCCCCGATCAGCGTGGCGATCACCAGGCGGCCGGCGGGACGGCCCCGGCCCAGCGGGCGCTCACCGTCGCGCCGGCGCATCGCCCGCAGCGGGCGCGGCATCCGCTCCGGCGGTTCGGAGTCGGCCTTCGGCGGCAGCCGGAGCGAGATCACCATGCCGAGCAGGAAGATCACCGAGGCGACCCGGAGCGGCCACTGCGGCCCGAACCAGAACGCGGCCAGCCCGATCGGGGCGACCAGCGCGCCGGCGACCGTGCCGTACACGCTGGCCCGCGCCCCGACCTGGGACAGCCCCAGGCCGTCGGGGAGCAGCCGGGGCACTGCCGCCGAGCGGGCCACGCCGTAGGCCCGGGAGAGGGCGAGCACGCCGAACGCCGCCGGGTAGAGCCCGAAGCCGCCGATGTAGTCGGAGATCAGCCAGGCCAGGAACGCCCGGCCGAGCATGGTGGTGGCCAGCGCGTAGCGGCGACCGTGGCGGAAGTGGTCGAGCAGCGGGCCGACCACCGGCGCCAGCATGGCGAACGGGACCATGGTCACCAGCAGGTAGAGCGCGACCTTGTTGCGTGCCTCACCCAGCGGGACGTCGAAGAAGATCGTCCCGGCCAGGCCGATCGCGATCAGCGTGTCCCCGGCGCAGGAGAGCGCGTGCAGGTCGAAGAGGCGCACCATGCCCACCTCGTTGCCGGCACTGCGGGCCCGGGCGGTGCCGGCCCGCCGGGTCATCCAGCGCCCACCGTGCAGTGAGCCCCGCAGCAGCAGCCGGGAGGCGCGGATGCCGGTGCCGACGGTACACCCGAGGAAGGAGCGGCCGGAACGGGAGGACAGCGCCATGTGTCCCATCCTGGCCCATCTGCGCCGCGCGTGCCGCATCACCCGGCGAGAAGTCCTCGACGGGCATGGGGAACAATGGACGGGTGACCAGGCCCGCCTCCGCCCGCGCTCCCCGGCTCGACCAGGTCTGCGCCGCCGCCGTCGAGGTGGCCCGCGACGCCATCACCGAGGTGGAGCCGACCGACATCGGCGACCATCTCCAAGCCGTCGCCGAGGGCGACCGGCTCGTCACCCACTACTTCGAATGCCGGATGGCCGGCTACCGCGGCTGGCGCTGGGCGGTCACGGTGACCCGGGTCGCCCGCAGCAAGCACGTCACCATCTGCGAGACCGTGCTGCTGCCCGGCCCGGACGCGCTGCTCGCCCCCGGCTGGCTGCCCTGGCAGGAGCGGCTCAAGCCGGGCGACCTGGGCCCGGGCGACCTGCTGCCCACCCCGGCGGACGACGAGCGGCTCGCCCCCGGCTACCTCCTCTCCGACGACCCGGCCGTCGAGGAAACCGCCTGGGAGTTGGGCCTGGGCCGGCCCCGGGTGCTGTCCCGGGAGGGACGGGCCGATACCGCCCAACGGTGGTACGACGGCGACCACGGGCCGGACGCCGCCATCTCTGCCGCCGCGCCCGCCGCCGCCCGCTGCGGCACCTGCGGCTTCTACCTGCCGCTGGCCGGCGCGCTGCGCCAGGTCTTCGGCGCGTGCGGCAACTTCTTCGCCCCCGACGACGGCCGGGTGGTCAGCGCCGACCACGGCTGTGGCGCCCACTCGGAGACGATGGTCGACACCGCCGAGACGCCGGTGGAGGAGCTGCCCACCATCTACGACGACAGCGCGGTCGAGGCCATGTCGGTCGGCCCGGCCCCGGGCCCGGCGGAGGCGGCCGAGCCGGCGGAGCCGTACGGGCAGCCCTGACCGGTCAGCCCTGACGGTCGGCGGTGGCCGCCCGACGGCGGCGTCGGTTGGCGTCGTGCCGCATCATCGTGGCCAGGCCGGGAAAGCCCCACAGGAAACCGGCGAGGCAGGTCCAGAGCCAGTTCTGGTGGTCGTGCGCGGTGAGCCAGTCGCGGAAGAAGAGCAGCAGCACCAGACCGGCCACCGCCCAGGCGACCAGCCCGGCGACGGCGAACGGCACCATCGGCGGGTCGAGCGGCTCCGGCCGCGGCGGTTGCTCCTGGGGCACCGACTCAGCGTACGTGATCGTTCTTTCCTGTCTGCCGGGTGATCTGCGACGATGCGCGCGACACAACTGGCTGATCAACATGATGAGGACCCGATGGCCATTGCCCCGCCGGCGGACCACGGCACACCGCCCGACCCCGCGCATCCGCGCAACGCGTTCGACCGTTTCTTCGAGATCTCCGCCCGCCGGTCGACGCCCGGACGGGAGATCCGCGGTGGCTTCGCCACGTTCTTCACGATGGCGTACATCGTGGTGTTGAACCCGCTGATCCTCGGCGGCGCGGAGGACGGCGAGGGACGTACGCTGGCCATCCCGGCACTGGCCGCGGCGACCGCGCTGGTCGCCGGCCTGATGACCATCCTGATGGGGGTGGTGGCCCGGTTCCCGATCGCGCTGGCCGCCGGGCTCGGTGTGAACGCGCTGGTCGCCTTCGAGATCGCGCCGCAGATGACCTGGGCGGACGCGATGGGTCTGGTGGTCATCGAGGGTGTGCTGATCGGCATCCTGGTGCTCACCGGGCTGCGTACCGCGGTGTTCCGCTCGGTGCCGACGCAGCTCAAGACCGCGATCGGCGTCGGCATCGGCCTGTTCCTCACCATCATCGGCCTGGTCGACGCCGGGTTCGTCCGGCGGCTGCCGGACGCGGCGAACACCACCGTGCCGGTCGGGCTGGGCATCAACGGCAAGATCGTCAGCTGGCCGATGCTGGTCTTCGTGGTGGGCCTGCTGGTCACCGTGGTGCTGGTGGTACGCCGGGTGCGCGGCGCGATCCTGATCGGCATCCTGTCCTCGACCGTGCTGGCCATCATCGTCGAGGCGATCGGCAACATCGGCCCGTCCTTCGTCGACGGCAAGCCGAACCCGAAGGGCTGGGCGCTGAACGTGCCCGAGCTGCCGAAGCAGGTGGTGGACCTGCCGGACCTGTCGCTGCTGGGCAACTTCAACGTGCTGGACTCGTGGACCCGGGTGGGTTGGCTGGTCCCGCTGATGTTCGTCTTCACGCTGCTGATCACGGACTTCTTCGACACCATGGGCACGATGGTCGCGATCGGCCAGGAGGGGGACATGCTCGACGAGCAGGGCACCCCGCCGCGGGCCAAGGAGATCCTGCTGGTCGACTCGATCGCCGCCGCCGCGGGTGGCGCGGCCTCGGTGTCGAGCAACACGTCGTACATCGAGAGCGCCGCCGGGGTCGGCGAGGGCGCGCGGACCGGGGTGGCCAACCTGGTCACCGGCACCCTGTTCCTGCTGGCCATGTTCCTGGCGCCGCTGTCGGCGATCGTGCCCTTCGAGGCCGCGTCGACCGCGCTGGTGGTGGTCGGCTTCCTGATGATGACCGCGGTCCGCACGATCGACTGGACCGACTACGAGATCGCCCTTCCGGCGTTCCTCACCATCGTGCTGATGCCGTTCACCTACTCGATCTCGAATGGCATCGGGGCCGGCATCATCAGCTACGTGCTGGTGAAGCTGGCGAAGGGCAAGGCCCGGGAGGTCCACCCCCTGCTGTACGGCGTGGCCGTGCTCTTCATCCTCTACTTCCTGCGCGGGCCGATCGAGTCCGTGGTGCTGTGACGCTGGTGAGCCTGGTCATAACGCACGTCGTTAGCCAGGCTCATTAGTTAAGCTAACGACTGTGACGGAGCGGACGGTGACGGCGGAACGCGTGCCACCGGCGCAGTTGGCCCCCCAGCTGCGAGATGCGATCACCCGACTCAACCGGCGGGTCCGGCAGGCCCGACCGGTCGGCGACCTCACGGTCACCCAGCTGTCGGCGCTCACCAGCCTCAGGCTGGCGGGTGCCCTCACGCCACGGGAACTGGCCGACGTCGAGCGGGTGCAGCCGCCCACGATGACGAAGATCGTCGCGAAGTTGGAGGAGCGCGGCCTCGTGCAGCGCACCCCCCATCCGACCGACGGACGGCAGGTCATCCTGGCGGCGACCGAGGGGGGACGGGCCGTGCTCGACCAGTTCGAGCGCGCCCGCAACGAGTGGCTGGCCGACCGGCTGGGCGCGCTCACCGAGTCCGAACGCGAAACGCTGCGGCGGGCCGCGGAGATCCTCCAGGGGATCGCTCGCGCCTGACCTCGCGTCGCGCGGTTCGCTTCGTCCTTTGTCGATGAGGCGTACCCGACGCGAGGAGGCGCACCTAGAGTGCAGGCCAAGCTGAGCACGATGTTCCAGTCCCTACGAGTCCGCAACTACCGACTCTTCGCCACCGGACAGCTGATCAAACTGATCGGCGTCTGGATGATGTTCATCGCCCAGGACTGGCTCGTCCTTGAGCTCAGCGACAACTCCGCGACCGCGCTCGGCGTCGTCACCGCGTTGCAGTTCACCCCCGTACTCCTGCTCACGCTGCTCTCCGGCCGCCTCGCCGACCGGTACGACAAGCGGATGCTGCTCTTCGTCGCCAACGCGTTCTGGACCGTGCTGGCGCTCGGCATGAGCCTGCTGGTCCTCACCGGCCTGGTGCAGCTCTGGCACGTCTTCGCGTTCGCCGCCCTGCTCGGCGTGTCCAACGCGGTCGAGACGCCGGTGCGGCAGGCGTTCGTCTCCGAACTGGTCGGCGTGCCACTGCTGCCGAACGCGCTCTCGCTCAACGCGGCCGTGTTCAACTCCGCCCGGATCGTCGGCCCCGCCGTCGCCGGCCTGGCCATCGCCGCCTTCGACGTCGGCCCGGTCTTCCTGGTCACCGCGCTCAGCTCGATCGCCCCGCTGGTCAACGTGGTCCGGATGCGCCCCGCCGAGCTGCACCGCAAGGACCTGCCGCCGGTCGGCGAGCGGGACCAGGCCCGGGTGGTCGACGGCCTCCGGTACGTGGCACGCCGCCCCGACATCCTNCCCTCGCCGCGCTCGCGAAGACCGTCTTCCACACCGGCGCCGCCTCGTTCGGCCTGTTCAGCACCGCGCTCGCGGTCGGCGCGCTGGTCGGAGCGCTCGCCGGCACCGGCCGGCGCAGCCGGCCCTCGGTCTGGCTGGTGCTCGGCGCCGCGATCGCCTGCGCGGTCTTCGGCACGCTGGTCGGGCTCGCCCCGGCGTACTGGCTGGTCGTGACGCTGCTGCTGCCCGCCGGGTTCTTCATGATCTACTTCGCCCAGGCCGCCAACCAGCGGGTGCAGCTCGGCGTCGACGCCTCCTTCCGGGGCCGGGTGATGGCACTGTGGGTGCTGGTGTTCCTGGGCACCAACCCGGTCGGCGCGCCGATCATCGGGTGGACGGCCGAGACGTTCGGAGCCGGCGCGAGCATCTGGATCGGCGGGTTGATCTCGCTGGTAGCCGCGCTGCTGGCGCTGGCCTGGCAACTGCGGCACTCCGGTGCCCGGCTGCGCCTGCAGGTGCTCCCGATGCCCCGCTTCTACGTGGTCTCCGAGTGAAAGGAGGGGGCCCCTGTTAACGCATTCTGCATAGGAGGGGGCCCCGCTTAACAGCCGTACCGATCGGTTTTCGCATTGGGGTGGCGGGGTGGGTGCGGGAGGGCTTAGCGTCGATGCGTGGGATGGGGGCAGGGGTTGCTGCTGGCGCTGGCGATCCTCGCCGTCTGCTGCCTGCCCGCCCTCTTCGCGCTGCTCTTCTGCGCCGACGAGATCCTCGACCGGGTCGCCTGCGGCTGGGCCGAGTGGCGGGAACAACGCTGCGAACGCCGCACCATCGCCCGGCTCGACCAGGCCATCGAGGCCGAGGCGCTGACCCGCGACATCGACCTCACCGAGTTCGAGCGGGAGGGCCGCCGCCCGCTGGAACAGCTCGCCACCGACCTGCGCCGCCTCGGCGGCCACCGGCTGGCCGCCGCCGACCGCTCGGTGGTGTGGCACGGCGCGGTCATCGAGGCGTACGACGAACGGTTGCGCGCCGCCTGCCACGCCCTCGGCATCGCCGAGCACCTCGCCGAGCTGACAGGCGTCGACCGGGAGATCGAACGGGTACGCGTCGAAGGGCTGCTGCACGCCGCCGGGCTGACCCTGCCGGCCGCCCGCGCGGCGCACCACCAGCGCCACCGCTGACCGGTGCGGTTGTTCGCGGCGGTCTACCCGCCCCCGGCAGCGGTCACCGACCTGACCGCGCAGGTCGCCGCGCTGCGCGTCGCCGCCGCTTCGGCCGTCGGCGTCGCCGTCCGGCTGGCCGACCCGGCCCACCTGCACCTGACGCTGGCCTTCCTCGGCGAGGTGCCGGACGACCGCCTGGTCGACGCCGAGAGCGCGCTGGGGCTGGCCGCGCAAACTTTCCGGGACGGTCGGGGCAGCCCGCCACGGCTACGCCTCGGCGGTGGAGGCAGCTTCGGCCAGGGTCGCTCCACTGTGCTCTGGGTGGACGTGCAGGGCGAGGTGGATGCGTTGGGCACCCTCGCCCGGCTGATCCGGCACCGGCTGCACGGTGCCGGATTGCCGCACGACGACAAGCCGTTCCGGGCGCACCTGACCATCGCTCGCCCGGGCGACCGCGTCGACGTACGCGCCGACCGGGAGACGTTGCACGGGTACGCCGGCCCGGAGTGGCCGGCCGACGAGCTGGTCCTGGTCCGCAGCCGGCTCGGTGCCCGCCCCCGCTACACCCGCCTCGCCGCCTGGGCACTCTGACCCCGCCGCCCCGCCGCCCCGCCGCCCCGCCGGAGGCGGCGGTTAAGAAGGGGCCCTTCCTATGCAGAATGCGTTAATAGGGGGCCCCTCCTTACAGCTACCAGGCCCAGGCTTCGGGGCCGGGGCCGCCGTTGCCGATCGGCGGGAACAACTCGTCGAGGCGGGTCAGGGCGGCCTCGTCAAGGTGGACGTCCAGCGCGTTGAGGTTGCGGTCGAGCTGGTCCATGGTGCGCGGGCCGACGATCGGGGCGGTCACGCCCGGTCGGGAGAGCAACCACGCCAGGGCCACGTCCGCCGGGTCGTGGCCGAGGTCCGCGCAGAGCTTCTCGTACGCCTCGATGGTGGTCCGGTGCTCGGCCAGCACCCTGGCGGACCGGCCGGTGGCGCCCCGGCCGGCACTGCCGTCGGCGACCTTCCGGATGATCCCGGAGAGCAGCCCGCCGTGCAGCGGCGACCAGGGGATGATGCCCAGGCCGTAGTGCTGCGCGGCCGGGACGACCTCCAGCTCGACGTGCCGGGTGAGCAGGTTGTAGATGCTCTGCTCGGAGACGAGCCCGAGGAAGTTGCGCTTGTCGGCGGCTGCCTGCGCCTGCGCGATGTGCCAGCCGGCGAAGTTGGACGATCCGACGTAGAGCACCTTGCCCTGTGCGACCAGCGTCTCCATCGCCTGCCAGATCTCCTCCCACGGCGTGGTCCGGGAGACGTGGTGCATCTGGTAGAGGTCGATGGTGTCGGTCTGGAGGCGGCGCAGCGAGTCCTCGCAGGCCCGGATGATGTGCCGGGCGCTCAGGCCCTGGTCGTTGGGCCACTCGCTCATCGTGCCGTACACCTTGGTGGCGAGGACGACCTTGTCGCGGCGCCCGTCGCCCTGCGCGAACCAGCGGCCGACGATCTGCTCGGTGGCGCCCTCGCCGGGCTTCCCGCCGTAGACGTCTGCGGTGTCGAAGAAGTTGATCCCGTGTTCCAGCGCGCGGTCCATGATGGCGGAGCTGTCCGGCTCGTTCGTCTGCGTCCCGAAGTTCATGGTGCCGAGGCAGAGCCGGCTCACCGACAGGCCGGTGCGTCCCAGGTTCGTGTACTCCATGGGTACACCCTGACACGCGGGCACTCAGAGTGCCTAACCGCTGCCTCAGGGTGGACCCTCGATCAGGAGGACTCGCGGGCCGCCGGGCCGCTGCCGAAGAGGACGTCGTCCCAGCTCGGCAGCCGCTTGCGGGGCTTGCCACCGGCGTCGGTGGACTCGGTGCCCGAGCCGCCGGACGTGGCCGCTGCGGCACCGGTGCGCCGGGGCCGCAGCACGGCCAGCGACGGCACGGCCGGGACCTCCTTCGGCGCGTCCGAGTCGTCGTCGAACGCCGAGCCCTGCCCGCCGCCGAGCAGCGCGGCGGCGCCACCGGCGACGGCCCGCTGACGCGGGGCGTCCGGCCCGGCGAGCGCGGCCGGGGTACGGGTGTCGAGGCCACGGCCGGACGTGCCGCCGAGCGGCCGGTCCAGCGAGGCGAGCAGCGCGTCCCGGCCGGCGCNGGCCGTGCCCGCCGCGGCTCGGCTCGCCGCGCGACGGGCCGGGCAGCGCGTGGCCGCCCCGCTCGGGCGCCGGCTCCTGGCCGAGGATGGGTGTGGGCCGCTCGGCGCACAGATATTGCGCCATGTCGTCGTGTGGGGCGACGAGCTGACGGGACTTGTCGAGATCCCACACCGCCTGCGCGGTGGCCTTGCCGGACGGCCAGGTGGCGATGATCCGCCAGGTGCCGTCGTCGCGGCGGTAGGCGTCCCAGGAGATCTTCTCGGTGTCGATGCCGTGCTGGGCCAGCCGACCGTTGACCACCTCGGCCAGCGGCGTCGGCTTCTCCGCGCCCTTCAGCCGGGTGCGGCGGGCATGCTGCGCGAGCATGGCCCGCTCCTGGAGCACCGGGCCGGCGTAGCGCAGCACCCGGTCGACCGGCACGCCGGCGATGCGGGCGACGTCCTCAGCGGACTCGCCGGATCGGATCCGGGCCTGGATGTCGCGCGGGGACAGCGACGGCGTCGGGTCGGTGGAGGCCGGCACCACCGCGAGCGGGGTCGCGCCCGGCTCGGCGTGCAGCACCGAGGCGACGCGCTCGTCGATCGGGAGCGCGAGCAGGCGGCCCACCTCGTCGGTGAGCACCAGGGCCTGGCCGTCCTCGGAGAGGGCGACGAAGCGTACTGGGCGCATGGGCTTGCCTCCGTCCCGCTTCGCTGGCCGTCACGCCACGAGCCGGCCACCCGGGCGTCTCGCACCACCGTACGCTCATCTACCCGGCCATGGGGATTGCGACACCCCGGCATGTCGTGACTGAGCTGCGGCAATGATCACGTTGGGTGGCCGCCGGAGCCCCGACGACCACCCAGCGTGATCAGACGATCAGAGTCGCTCGACCACGTAGTCGATGGACGCGGTGAGTGCCTCCACGTCGGCCGGCTCCACGGCCGGGAAGAGCGCGACCCGAAGCTGGTTGCGGCCCAACTTGCGGTACGGCTCGGTGTCCACGATGCCGTTGGCGCGCAGCGCCTTGGCGATCGCGGTGGCGTCCACCCCGTCGGCGAAGTCGACGGTGGCGACCACGTTGGAGCGCAGCGCCGGGTCCGACACGAACGGCGTGGCGAACGCCGAGCGCTCGGCCCAGCCGTACACGATGCCGGCGCTCTCGGCGGTGCGCTTGGCCGCCCAGGCCAGCCCGCCCTGGGAGTTCATCCAGTCGGTCTGCTCGGCGGCCAGGAAGATCGTGGCCAGCGCGGGCGTGTTGTACGTCTGCTCCAGCCGCGAGTTGTCGATCGCGGTGACCAGGTCGAGGAAGGCCGGGATGTAGCGGCCGGAGGACTTGATCTCGGTGGCCCGGGCGAGCGCGGCCGGCGACATGAGCGCCAGCCAGAGGCCACCGTCGGAGCCGAAGCACTTCTGCGGGGCGAAGTAGTAGACGTCGGTCTCGCCGACGTTCACGTCCAGCCCGCCGGCGCCGGAGGTGGCGTCCACCAGCAGCAGCGAGCCCTCGTCGGCGCCGGGCACCCGGCTGATCGGCACCGCCACGCCGGTGGAGGTCTCGTTGTGCGGGGTGGCGTAGACGTCCACGCCGGCCTCGGCGACCAGCGTCGGGGCGCTGCCCGCCTCGGACTTGCGTACGGTCGGCTCGCCCAGGAACGGCGCGTCCTTGACAGACTTGGCGAACTTCGCGCCGAACTCGCCGAAGCTGGCGAACTGGGCCCGGTCGCGCACCAGGCCGAACGTGGCGACCTCCCAGAACGCGGTGGTGCCGCCGTTGCCGATGATCACCTCGTAGCCCTCGGGGAGGGAGAAGAACTCGGCGATGCCCTGGCGTAGCCGGGCGACCTGGTCGCGGACCGTCTTCTGCCGGTGCGACGTGCCCAGGTAGCTGGTGGCGACGTCGGCGAGCGCGGAGACCGCCGCCGGACGGACCTTGGACGGGCCGCAGCCGAAGCGTCCGTCGGCGGGCCTGAGGTCGTCGGGAATCCGGATGGTCGGTGCGTCAGCCACGGTTGTCTCGATCCTTCCGCATGGGCGAGGGCGGGCCCTTCCTGCGGGCGCGGTCGGCGGCCGACTCGTGCGTCGAGCGCACGGGACGGCCGGGCTCCGCACCCGGCCGGCAGCGCTGCCGGCCTTCATCCTCGCACCCGCCCGGCCTGACCCCACCGCGCGTCCCACGCCGGCTGCTGAGGCGTACGCCACAGCGCGGATGTTAAGAAGGGGCCCCGCCTATGCAGAATGCGTTAAGCGGGGGCCCCTCCTTACATCTCAGACGCCGTGGGGGATGGCGTCCCAGCCCTCGACCTGCTGCGGCTTGCGGGTGCCCGGCCCGACGTAGGTGGCGGACGGGCGGACCAGCCGCTGGAGCTTCTTCTGCTCCAGGATGTGCGCGGACCAGCCACCCATCCGGGCGCAGGTGAACATCGAGGTGAACATGTGCGCCGGCACCTCGGCGAAGTCCAGCACCACGGCCGACCAGAACTCGACGTTGGTGGCGAGGACGCGGTCCGGGCGGCGGGCCTGGAGCTCGGCCAGCGCGGCCTTCTCCAGCGCCTCGGCGACCTCGAAGCGCGGCGCGCCCAGCTCCTTGGCGGTGCGCCGGAGCACGCGGGCGCGCGGGTCCTCGGCCCGGTAGACCCGGTGGCCGAAGCCCATCAGCCGCTCGCCCCGGTCGAGCACGCCCTTGACGTAGCCCTCGGCGTCGCCGCTGCGCTCGACCGCCTCTAGCATGGTCAGCACCCGGGACGGGGCGCCGCCGTGCAGCGGGCCGGAGAGCGCGCCGATGCCGGAGGAGATGCACGCCGCCGCGTCCGCGCCGGTGGAGGCGACGATCCGGGCGGTGAACGTGGAGGCGTTCAGGCCGTGCTCGGCGGCCGAGATGAAGTACGCGTCGACGGCCTTGACATGCCGCGGGTCGGGCTCACCCCGCCACCGCTTCATGAACCGCTCGACGATGGTCTCCGCCTTGTCGATCTCCTTCTGCGGCACCGCCGGCAGGCCCAGGCCGCGCGCCGACTGGGCGACGAAGGAGAGCGCGGTGACCGACACCCGGGCCAGGTCCTCGCGGGCCTGGGCGTCGGAGATGTCGAGGAGCTGGTCGAGCCCCCAGTACGGGGCCAGCATGGCGACCGCCGACTGCACGTCGACGCGGATGTCGCCGGAGTGCACCGGCACCGGGAACGGCTCCGCCGGCGGCAGGCCCGGCCCGAACCGGCCGTCCACCAGCAGCGCCCAGAGGTTGCCGAAGGAGACCTGACCGATCAGATCCTCGATGTCCACGCCCCGGTAACGCAGCGATCCGCCCGCGCGGTCGGGTTCGGCGATCTGGGTCTCGAAGGCTACGACGCCCTCCAGGCCCGGCTTGAAATCGGACATGTCGTCTCCTGGCTTCCGGCTCGGTGCGCCCGGGCGGGCTGATCCGGTCCCGCAGCTCAGGCGACCCCTCAGGGATGTGGTGCGGAACATCTTGCCCGGTGAGTAACCACGCGCGCGACCCACCGCCACTGTGCGCCACGCGACATCCCCGCCGGTGGACGCGAGCGCGGGTAGGAGAAGACTAGGCGTCGGGGCCTGGCCAGCGTCGGGGGACGCCGGAACGCCCCGGACAAGGACGGCGAGAGTGACAGGCGACACACCCGCTCCGGCCGGCATGCGTAACGAGTACGCCGCCGACCAGGGCCTTTCCGAGCCGGATCTGGCGCCGGACTGGCACACCCAGTTCGCCCGCTGGTTCGCCGACGCGGTGGCCCATCCGCTGCCCGAGCCGAACGCGATGGTGGTGGGCACCGCCGACGCGCGGGGCCGGCCCAGCGGACGCACGGTGCTGCTCAAGGGGTACGACCCGGAGGGCTTCGTCTTCTACACCAACCACGGCTCCCGCAAGGGCGTCGAGGCGACCGCCAATCCGTGGGCCAGCCTGGTCTTTCCCTGGTTCCCGATGCAGCGGCAGGTGACCGTCACCGGTCGGGTCGAGCGGGTCGACCGGGCCGAGACCGAGGCGTACTTCGCCACCCGGCCGCGCGGCTCGCAGCTCGGCGCGTGGGCGAGCGCCCAGTCCGCCGTGGTGCCGGACCGGGCCGCGCTGGACGCGGCGTACCGGGCGGCGGCGGAGCGCTTCGCCGACGTCGAGCCGATCCCCGCGCCGCCGCACTGGGGCGGGTTCCGGGTCCGCCCGGAGACGGTGGAGTTCTGGCAGGGGCGGGCCGGTCGACTGCACGACCGGCTGCGCTTCCGGCGTACCGAAGACGGGGTCTGGAACGTCGAGCGGCTCGCGCCGTGACGAAGGTCACGGCGGCCCGGCGGCGCGAACCCCGCCGCTGGGCGATCGACCTGCGCCCGTTGGGCGTGCCCGCCTACCGGCGGGTGTGGCTCGGCAACGCGGTGGCGATGTTCGGCTTCCAGTTCACCGCCGTGGCCGTTCCGGTGGAGATGTTCGACCTCACCGGCGGCTCGTTCTGGGTCGGGTTGCTCGGCGTCGCCGGCTTCGTGCCGCTGCTGATCTTCGGGCTCTGGGGCGGCGCGGTCGCCGACGCCCGGGACCGGCGACGGGTGCTGCTCGCCGCCGGCGCCCTGCTCTGGGCCGCGACGCTCGGGCTGCTGGTGCAGTCGCTGGCCGGGGCGCGCAGCCCGGTGCTGCTCCTGCTGCTGGTGGGCGTGCAGTCGGTGGCGTTCGCGATCACCTCGCCGGCCCGCAGCGCGATCCTGCCCCGGCTGGTGCCGACCGAGCTGGTCCCGGCCGCCACCACGCTGAACTACACCACGTTCACCGCGGCGGCCGTCGCCGGCCCGCTCGCCGCCGGGCTGATCTTCGCGACCTGGCGCGTCGACGCGGCGCTGCCCATCGCGTACGGGCTGGACGCGCTGCTGTTCACCGTCTCGCTCTGGGCCACCCTGCGGCTGCCGGCGATGCCACCCGAGCCGGACCCGGGCGGCGGCGTCCGCAAGGCCGGGCTGGGCAGCATCGTCGACGGCTTCCGCTACCTGGCCACCACGCCGGTGCTGCTGCTCTCCTTCGCCATCGACCTGATCGCGATGATCCTGGCCATGCCGAGGGCGCTCTTCCCCGAGCTGGCGCAGGACCGCTTCGGCGGCGGCGCGGCGGTCGGCTGGCTCTACAGCGCCATCGCCATCGGCGCGATGCTCGGCGGTCTCACCTCCGGCTGGATCGGCCGGGTCCGCCGGCAGGGGCTGGCGCTCACCGTGGCGGTGGTCGGCTGGGGCGTGGCCATCGCGCTCGCCGGGCTGGCCGGCCGGCTCTGGCTGGCGGTGCTGCTGCTCGGCGTGGCCGGCGCCGCCGACCTGGTCAGCGCCACGCTGCGGCAGTCGATGCTGCTGGTGTACGCGCCGGACCGGATGCGCGGCCGGCTCCAGGGCGTGAACACGGTGGTCGTGGCCGGCGGCCCGCGCCTGGGCGACCTGCGGGCCGGCGCGATGGCCGCCGGGTTCGGCACCGGCTTCGCCATGGTCGGCGGTGGTCTCGCCGCCGCCGTGCTGGCCGTGCTGCTGGTGACGGTCTTCCCCACGCTGGTCCGCTATCGCGCCACCACCCCCGCCGAGGACCGTCGCTGACGGTAGGGTCGCCGAATGGGGAAAGACGCGCCCGCACCGTCCGGGACACAGTGGACCATCGCCGCCGACGGCCACGAGGCCGTCGTGGTGGAGGTGGGCGGTGGGCTGCGGGCCTACCGGCATGACGGGCTGGACTACCTCGACGGGTACGCCGAGGACGAGATCAGCCCCGGCTCGGCCGGGCATGTGCTGGCGCCCTGGCCGAACCGCATCCGCGACGGCGCGTACACGTTCGGGGGCCGTTCGCTCCAGCTCGACCTGACCGAGCCGGAGCGGCACAACGCCCTGCACGGCCTGGTCACCTGGGCCCGCTGGGAGCTGGTCGAGCATTCGCCCGACAGCGTGACGCTCGGCTACGACCTGCCGCCCACCCCGGGCTACCCGTGGGCGCTGCGGCTGCGCAGCCGGTGGAGCGTCGGCCCGGACGGCCTGCGCGCCGAGCACGAGGTGACGAACCTCTCCGCCGAGCCGGCGCCGTTCGGTTTCTCCGTGCACCCCTACTTCCGGCTGCCCGAGGTCGGCGTGGACGACCTGCTGCTGCGCGTGCCGGGGCGCAGCCGGGTGGTGTTGGACGGCCGGCTGCTGCCGGTGGGCGTGGCCGGGGTGACCGGCACCGAGTTCGACTTCACCAACCCCCGCCCGATCGGCGACCTGGTGCTCGACCAGGCCTTCGGCGACGTGGAGCGGGACGCCGACGGCGGTTCGGCGGTGACGCTCGACGCGCCGGACGGCGCGTCCGGGCTGCGCATCTGGGCGGACCGCGAGTTCGGCTGGTGGCAGGTGTTCACCGGCGACACGCTCGGCGGTGAACGGCACCGTCGCTCGGTCGCGGTGGAGCCGATGACCTGCCCGCCGGATGCGTTCCGGTCCGGCCGTGACGTGATCACGCTCGACGCCGGGCAGACCTGGCGGGGTGCCTGGGGCGTCCGGCCGGCGGTCTGAGCGTGGAGTTCGCCGAGGTCGTCCGCCGTCGCCGGATGGTGCGCAACTACGACCCCGACCGGCCGGTGCCGCCCGAGGTGGTGGACCGGTTGCTGGCGCACGCGGTGCGGGCCCCGTCGGCCGGGTTCGCCCAGGGGTGGGGCTTCCTGGTGCTGGAGGAGCCGGCCGACCGGGCACGGTTCTGGACGGCGACCACGCCGGACGGCGGCGGCCGGGAGCGCTGGCTGACCGGGATGCGCCGGGCGCCGCTGATCGTGGTGCCGCACGCCAACCGGGACGCCTACCTGGACCGGTACGCCGAACCGGACAAGGGCTGGGCGGACCGCGCCGAGGCACGCTGGCCGGTGCCCTACTGGTACGTGGACACCGGCTTCGCCGCGCTGCTGATGCTGCTCACCGCCGTGGACGAGGGGCTGGGCGCCTGCTTCTTCGGCATTCCGCCGCAGCGGACCGAGGCGTACCGGGAGGCGTTCGGGGTGCCGCCGGAACTCCACCCGATCGGTGCTGTCACGATCGGTTACAGTGCTGTCGACCATCGGTCACCATCGCTGCGGCGGGGGCACCGTCCGGTGGATGATGTGGTGCGACGGGGGCGGTGGAGCTGAGCGGTTAGGCTGGCACCCACATCGTCAGCCGGGCCTGGGGGAGGAGAGCACGCCGTGATCTTCAGGGCGGTCCGGGACGGGCGTCCCTACCCGGAGCACAACTTCACGCTGAAGCAGTGGGCCGAGATCCCACCGCGTCCACTGCGGCTGGATCAGCTCATCACCACCAAGCGAGAGTTGGCGCTGGACAAGCTGCTCGCGGAGGATTCCACCTTCTACGGCGACCTCTTCCCGCATGTGGTGCAGTGGAACGGCGGCCTCTACCTGGAGGACGGCCTGCACCGGGCGTTGCGCGCGGCGTTGCAGCAGCGCAATCAGATCCACGCCCGGGTGCTGGTCCTCGGCGACCAGGGCGAGTGACCGCCGTGACCGGTCTCGACCTGCTCGACCTCGACGCGTCACTGAGCGAGGAGGAGCGGCAGATCCGCGCCGTCGTGCGCCAGCTCGTGACCGACCGGGTACGCCCGCACGTCGCCGGCTGGTACTTCGACGGTGAGGTGCCGGCGCGCGACCTGGCCCGCGAGTTCGGCAAGCTCGGCCTGCTCGGCATGCACCTGACCGGGTACGGCTGCGCCGGCGCGTCCGCGGTCGCGTACGGGCTGGCCTGCCTGGAGCTGGAGGCCGGCGACTCCGGCGTCCGCTCGCTGGTGTCGGTGCAGGGCTCGCTGGCCATGTACGCGATCTGGCGCTTCGGCAGCGAGGAGCAGAAGCAGCGGTGGCTGCCCGCGATGGCGACCGGCGACGCGATCGGCTGCTTCGGGCTCACCGAGCCGGACCACGGCTCCGACCCGGCCTCGATGGCCACCCGGGCCCGCCGCGACGGCGACGACTGGATCCTCACCGGCAGCAAGATGTGGATCACCAACGCGCCGATCGCCGACGTCGCCGTGATCTGGGCCCGCACCGACGACGGCATGCGGGGTTTCGCCGTACCCATGGACACGCCGGGTGTGACGGCGCGCGAGATCTCGCGCAAGATGTCGCTGCGCGCCTCACTCACCGGCGAGATCGCCCTCGACGACGTGCGGCTGCCGGCGGACGCCCGGCTGCCCGACGCGATCGGGTTGAAGGCGCCGCTGAGCTGCCTCACCGAGGCGCGGCACGGCATCGTCTGGGGCGCGCTCGGCGCGGCCCGCGACTGCCTGGAGACGACCCTGGAGTACGCCACCACGCGCACCCAGTTCGGTCGGCCGCTGGCCGGTTTCCAGCTCACCCAGGCGAAGCTCGCCGATATGGCGGTGGAGTGGAACAAGGGGATGCTGCTCGCGCTGCACCTGGGCCGGCTCGCCGACGCCGGCGCGCTCCGGCCCGAGCAGGTGAGCGTGGGCAAGCTCAACAACGTGCGGGAGGCGCTCGCCATCGCCCGGCAGTGCCGCACGATCCTCGGCGCGAACGGCGTCTCGGGCGACTACCCGGTGATGCGGCACGCCAACAATCTGGAGAGCGTGCTCACCTACGAGGGCACCTCGGAAATCCACCAGCTCGTCATCGGGCAGCGGCTCACCGGGCTCTCCGCGTTCGCCTGACCTGCGGTTGCACCCGATCGGGGCACTCGACGAGCGAGTGTCGCACGGTGCCCGTACCGTCATTGTCAGTCGATGTGTCGGACGAGGACGGTGAGGGCGATGGCCCGCGACGGTGACACCCAGCAGCCCACCAGGGAGTTCCCGGAATACCCGACCAGCGAGTCCCTGCACGAGCGGGCGGATCCGGCGCCCGGGTTCGATCCCGGCGATCCGGCCGACCCCGCCGACCGGCCGGCGGCCGGTGGCGGCCCCGTCCGGGGCCTGCTGTGGGTGCTCGGTGCGGCGGCGCTGGCGGTGGTGGTGCTGCTCGGCGTGCAGGCGACCAACCTGCTGCCCGACTTCCGCAACCCGTTCGCCAAGGAGCAGACCGACCGCAGCCAGCCGCCGCTGCTCAAGTCGATCCGTGACCTGAGCCGCTACGTCGCCGCGGAAGGCAACTTCCAGGTGGTGGTCGACGTGCAGAACGACCGGCGGAACGTGCCCGACTTCCTGCTCAACGAGCGCACGCTCTTCGTCGGGGCGGGTCGGGTCGAGGCGTACGTCGACTTCACGAAGATCGCCGACGGGGCCGTGGTGGTCTCCGACGACGGCAAGACCGCCGAGATCAAGCTGCCTGCGCCGCAGCTCGGCGAGACCAACCTGGACCTGGAGAAGAGCTACGTCGTCGCCCAGCAGCGGGGCCTGATCAACCGGATCAACGACCTGGTGGCCGGCGACCCCAACCGGCAACAGCAGGTCTACAAGCTGGCCGAGGACCGGATCACCACGGCGGCCCGGGACAGCGGGCTCGGCGAGCGGGCCGAGGAGAACACCCGCAAGATGCTGGAGGGGCTGCTGCGCTCCCTCGGCTACGAGAAGGTGANCGCCCCGGCCACTCCGGGGCGGGCGCGACGGGTCAGCCGGGTGACTCAGCGGGTGGCGAGGTAACGGTCCTCGTTCGGCATCAGGACCCACAGGATCAGGTAGACGATCACCTGGGTGCCGGGCAGCAGCAGCGACAGCAGGAACAGCAGCCGGACCATGCCGGCCGACATGCCGAACCGCTGCCCCAGGCCGGCGCAGACACCGGCGATCATGCGCCCCTGGCGGGGCCGGACCAGTTTGCGACTCATCGTCGTCTCCCACTTCTGCGGCGATCCGCCGCGCTGATTCCACGCTAGGTCTCCGGTGCGCACCGTGCCCTCGGCCCCGAGGATGATCGGCGACCCGGGCACCCGTAGGTGCTTACCCCCGCGCACCCCCGCCGACGCCCCCACCCCCGCCGATGCCCCGTCCGCCTCCCGCCCCGCCCCGCCCCGCTCGGCTCCACCCCATCCCGCCGGTGGTCACCTGGCGGAATCCGGCCGGCGGTCTCCACCAGCTTGTCCTCGTCGAGGCGGACTGCGGTCCGAGGCGGACGGTGATGCGCAAGGATCTGCTGGCTGCTGGCTGCTGGCTGCTGGCTGCTGGCTGCTGGCTGCTGCGCCTTGCGGGCCGGCGGGGTGGCCCCGCGAATACGGTTCGGTTACTGAGGGTGATCGGAGCGGGAGCATGTGCTGCACAGTTGGCGGTATACCTGAGAGACATAATTATGCCTGTGGGGTATGCCGGTGCCACCTGTTCATATCTGCGGGCTGCGACACGCCCGCGACGCGACGCGGCAGACCGGGGGCATGGCGTGCGCCGGCCCGGCCCGGCCCGGCCCGGGCTGGGTCTGGCTCGCTCGGCCCGGGTGTCACGTCCGCATCAGCGATCCGTCGGGTGCCTCGCCGCTAGGTCGGCGAAGTGGCGGTATCAGCTCGCTGGGAAGCAACCACCTCGCCGAAACGGCGATCAGGCGCGCACTGACGCGAAGCCGGTACGCCGAGGTGGTGCTGTCAACGCGCGCTCGATGCCATTACTTCCCCGAACTGGCGTAGGGGGCACCGGAGGGGTGGGAAGCGGTGTTGAGTCCGGGGCGGGGCGGGTAGTGAGCTGGGCGGGTAGGCTCGCCGGTCGGGCGCCCCCACCCCGGGCGCCGGCCGTGCGTCGCAGGGCGCGGCACCGCACCGGTTCGGAACCGCACGACGGGGACGACGGCGAGGAAAGTGCAGCCATGATCAGTGTTTTCGATCTTTTCAGTGTCGGTATCGGGCCGTCCAGCTCGCACACCGTGGGGCCGATGCGGGCCGCCCGGACGTTCGTGACGGGTCTGAAGGCGGACGGGCAGCTCGCCGACGTGGCCCGGGTGCAGGCGGAGCTGTTCGGCTCGCTGGGCGCCACCGGTCACGGCCACGGCAGTGACCGCGCGGTGCTGCTCGGGCTGGAGGGGGAGGCCCCGGAGACGGTCGACACCGATCAGGTGGGGCCACGGGTGGCGGCGATCCGGGACGGGCGGCGGCTCGCCCTGCTCGGCAGCCAGGAGGTCGACTTCGACCCGGACCGGGATCTGGTGCTGCACCGCCGCCGCTCGTTGCCGTACCACCCGAACGGGATGACGTTCGCGGCGTTCGACGCGGCCGGGAACGAGGTGCGGGCGCGTACCTACTACTCGGTCGGCGGCGGGTTCGTGGTGGACGAGGCGGCCGCCGGGGCGGACCGGATCAGGCCGGACGACACCCGGGTGCGGTACCCCTTCCGCACCGGGGCGGAGCTGCTCGACGTCACCGCCGACACCGGCCTGTCGATCAGCGAGGTGATGCTCGCCGACGAACTGTCGTGGCGCAGCGAGGCCGACGTGCGCGCGGGGCTGCTGGACATCTGGCGGGTGATGCGGGAGTGCGTGGCGAACGGCTGCACCCGCGACGGCGTACTCCCAGGTGGGTTGAAGGTCCGCCGACGCGCGGCCGAGCTGCGGCGCGGCCTGGAGGCGGAGACCGGCGCGGACGACCCACTGCGGGCGATGGACTGGGTGACGCTGTTCGCGCTGGCGGTCAACGAGGAGAACGCGGCCGGCGGGCGGGTGGTGACCGCGCCGACGAACGGGGCCGCCGGGATCATCCCGGCCGTGCTGCACTACTACACCCGGTTCGTGCCGGGCGCCTCCGAGGAGGGGGTGGTCCGGTTCCTGCTGGCGGCCGGTGCGATCGGCGTGCTGTTCAAGGAGAACGCATCGATCTCCGGGGCCGAGGTGGGCTGCCAGGGTGAGGTCGGCTCGGCGTGCTCGATGGCGGCGGCGGGGCTGGCCGAGGCGATGGGCGGCACGCCGGCGCAGGTGGAGAACGCCGCCGAGATCGGCATGGAGCACAACCTCGGGCTCACCTGCGACCCGGTGGGCGGGCTGGTGCAGATCCCGTGCATCGAGCGCAACGCGGTGGCCAGCATCAAGGCGATCACGGCGGCCCGGCTGGCGTTGCGAGGTGACGGGGTGCACGCGGTGTCGCTGGACAAGGTGATCAAGACCATGCGGGAGACCGGCGCGGACATGAAGGTCAAGTACAAGGAGACGGCGCGGGGCGGGCTCGCGGTCAACGTGATCGAGTGCTGACCCC
Source organism: Micromonospora sp. NBS 11-29 (assembly GCF_002140155.1). Classification (GTDB taxonomy): domain Bacteria; phylum Actinomycetota; class Actinomycetes; order Mycobacteriales; family Micromonosporaceae; genus Micromonospora. The sequence goes on along the minus strand of NZ_NAPR01000004.1, from coordinate 77,840 downwards.
GTTGGGGTGATCCGGTGCCCGAGCCGGGAAGCGCCGCGAAAAAGAGCGCGACGATGGTGCGGTGACGTCCGGCGTCGCGGCGCTCTGGTCCGCCCGCACCTCGCTGCGCATCCTCATCCGGCGGGACCTCGCGGTGAAGTACCAGCAGTCGGTGCTGGGCTACCTCTGGTCGCTCATCGAACCCCTCGGCATGGGCCTGATCTACTGGTTCGTCTTCGGCGTGCTCTATTCCGGCGCGACCCGGCGGCACCTGGGTGAGGCGGCCGGCNGCTGACCGAGGCGGCCAACGCGCTGACCGGGCAGGCCCGGCTGATCACCACGATGAACCTGCCCCGGCCGATCTTCCCGATCGGGCGGGTCGCCGGCCGCTTCGCCGAGTATCTGGCCGGCCTGCCGATCCTGGCCGCCGTCGCGGCGCTCTACGCGGCCCAGGGGAAGATCCACCCGGGCTGGAGCCTGCTCGCCCTGCCGCTGGCGGTGACCGTGCAGTTCGTGCTGCTGGTGGGCCTGGCACTGCTGCTGTCGGCGGGCAACGTGCTGATGCGCGACATCGAGCGAACCATGCGGCTGGTGATCCGGCTGCTGTTCTACGCCACCCCGATCATCTACCCGTTCAACCTGGTCCGCGACTCTCGGATGCCGGGTTGGGTCAAGCTCGGGTACGAGCTGAACCCGCTGGTGGGGATCTTCCAGCTCCACCACGCGGTCTGGTACCCGGACGAGTTCCCCGACGCCCGGCTGCTCACCGTCACGGTGGTGGGGAGCGTGCTGGTGCTGGCGCTCGGCTGGTGGGCGTTCCGCCGCCTGGAGCCGGCCGTGCTGAAGGAACTGTAGCGGTGGCGCCGATCATCGAGGCGGACGAGCTGGGCATCCGCTTCGTCCGTAACCGGCGTCGGCAGCTCCGGCTGCGGGAGCTGATCGTGCACCGGGGAGCCCGCGACCCGGACGCCGGTCGGTTTTGGCCGCTGCGGGACCTGTCGTTCCGGATCGAGCCGGGCGAGACGGTCGGCGTGGTGGGACGCAACGGCACCGGCAAGAGCACGCTGCTGCGGCTGATCGCCGGTGTGCTGATTCCGGACGAGGGCACCATCCGGGTGCACGGGCGGGTGGCCCCGCTGCTGGAGCTGTCGGCCGGGTTCTCCGGCGACCTGACCGGCCGGGAGAACCTGTACCTGGTGGGTGGGCTGCACGGGCTCTCCTCGGCGTACCTGCGCCGGCACTTCGACGAGATCGTCTCGTTCGCCGGTGAGCAGGTGGAACGCGCCATCGACACGTCGGTGCGGCACTACTCGTCGGGGATGAAGGTGCGGCTGGGTTTCGCGGTGATCGCACACCTGCCGCACCCGGTGCTGTTGGTGGACGAGGTGACCGCGGTCGGGGACGCGGAGTTCCGCGCGAAGTGCTATGCGACCATCGAGCGACTTCTCGCGGAAGGGCGCACGCTGGTGCTGGTGTCACACAACGACAAGGACCTCACCCGGTTCTGCCGTCGGGGGCTCTACCTCGACGCCGGGCGGTTGACCGTCGACGGGACGATCGACGAGGCGCTGGCGGCCTACGCCGACGCGGCGCAGCGGTGACGCTCGCGATCGTGCTCGCCGCCGACCCGGCGGCGGGCGGAGCCACCGAGGCCGGGGAACCGCCGGCGGACCGACTGGCCGCGCAGTGGCGGCGGGCCGGGGCGGACGAGGTGCGGGTCGCCGCCGACCTGGGCGAACTGGCCGAGCTGGTCACCGCCGCAACCGGCCCGGTGCTGGTCAGCGGCGCGGATCTGGTGGCGCACACGGCCGTACTGAAGCATCTCGCGACCAGCCCGGTGGGGCCGACGGTGGCGTTGGTGCTCACCGATCCGCCGGCCGCCGGGCAGGCCACGGTGCGCGAGGAACGCGGGCAGGTGGTCGCGGTCGGCGACGCGGACGCGACCGGCGTGTTCGGTGGCGCGCTGCGGGTCGGCGCGGCCGACCTGCCGGCGTTCGCCGAGGCCATCCGCGCGGCGACGGTGGCGGGCGGGACGCTCGCCGCGGTGGACCGGGTCGTGGCCGAACTCGCCGCCCGGGGGACGCTGATCTTCGCCCATCGGGTACGCCTGCTCGTGGCGCACCGGGTCGGCGACGCGGCCGGACGGGCTGCCGCCGAGGCGGCGGTGGCGGCGGTGGACGAGGACCGGGCCGAGCTGAAGCTGTCGGTGAAGGAGCGGGACGACTTCTTCACCACGTTCTTCGTCAGCACCTGGTCGCCGTACGTGACGAAGGCGGCGGCCCGGATCGGGCTCGGCCCGAGCGGGGTCACCCTGGTCTCGGTGGTCTTCGCGGTGGCGGCGGCGGTGCTGTTCGGCGTCGGCGGGCGGCCCGCGCTGGTGGCCGGCGCGGTCCTGCTCTACCTGGGGTTCGTGCTGGACTGCGTGGACGGCCAACTGGCCCGCTACACCCGGCACTTCAGCGCCTGGGGCGGCTGGCTGGACACGATGGCCGACCGGTTCAAGGAGTACGTGGTCTACGCCGGTCTCGGCTACGGGGCCACGCACGCCGGGTTCCGCTACGGCTGGGCGTTGGCGCTGGCGGCGATGACGTTGCAGACGGTGCGGCACATGACCGACACCTGGTACGGCGCGCTGCACGACGAGGCGGCCCGCCGGCCGAAGGTGGTGGCCGGGGACGCGGGCGGGATCGGTGGGAAGTTGAACGCCGCGTCGACGCGGGTGCAGGCGGACACCGGCTCGGTGTCGTACTGGCTGAAGCGGACCGTGGTGTTCCCGATCGGGGAGCGGTGGGCGCTCATCGCGTTGGCCGCCGCGCTGTTCGGGCCGCTGGTGGCGCTGGGCGCGGTCCTGGTGTGGGGGGTGCTGGCGTTCGCGTACACCGGGGGGTTGCGGACCTTGCGGGCGCGGTGGATGCGGGTGCCGGTGCTGACCACGGTGGACGCGGGTCTGCACCGCGACGACGGCCTGCTGGCGCGGACGCTGCCCACGGCGCGGCGGCCGCTGCTGCTGGCGGTGCTCGGCGCGCTCGGCGCGGCGGGGACGCTGGGGTGGGCGCTGCTGGCGGTGCACGGCGGGGGTGACCTGCCGATCTGGGTGCCGGTCGTGGCGCTCGTGCTGTTGTTGGGCGCGGCGCAGGGCTCGCGGGCGCCGCACGCCGGGGCGTTGGACTGGCTGGTGCCGGCCGCGTTGCGGGCCGCCGAGTACCTGTTCGCCATCGCGGTCGGGGTGGCCGGGCGGGCGCCGGCCTGGTTGATCTTCGGGTACGTGCTGGTGCTGACGCTGCACCACTACGACCTGACCGCGCGGCTGGAGAAGCGGCAGTCGGCGCCACCGCTGCACGCGGCCACGCTGGGCTGGGCGGGGCGCTCGGTGTTGCTGGCAGTCGCGGCATCTGCCGGGATTGTGGGCTTCGCCCTGGCTACACTCGGGGCGTACCTTCTCGTGGTTTTCGTCGCGAGTGTGGTCCTCGCCTGGGTGGTCCTGCCGGCCCGCGCCCGTGGGGGTGCCCCCTCGCCGGGCTGACGGAGGGCGGGCCGGGATGACGCTGATCAGCTTCGTCGTGCCGGCCTACCGGGTGCAGGGCTACCTGCGGGAATGCCTCGACTCGATCCTCGGCCAGCCGTTCGGCGACGTCGAGGTGATCGGCGTGGACGACGCCTCCCCGGACGGCAGCGGCGAGATCCTGGCCGAGTACGCCGCCCGGGACCCCCGGGTCCACCCGGTCCGGCTCGCCGAGAACGTCGGGCTCGGTCCGGCCCGCAACGTCGGGCTGGACCGGGCCATCGGCGCGTACGTGTGGTTCGTCGACGGGGACGACTGGCTGGTGCCGGGCTGCCTGCCGTCCGTCGCCGACCGGCTCCGCGCCACCGCGCCGGATGTGCTGATCGTGGACCACCTGCGGGCGCACTGGAACAACCTCGGCACCCGCAGCGCCATGCGGGACGTCTTCCCCGTGCCGCCCGGCGCGGTCACGTTCCCGCTGCGGGAGCGGCCGGAGACGCTGCGGCTGCTGCACACCGCCTGGAATCGCGTGGTCCGCCGGGAGTTCCTCGTCGAGCGCGGGCTCCGTTTCGCGCCGGGCTGGTACGAGGACGTCTCGTTCAGCTATCCGGGCCTGCTGGCGGCGGAGCGGATCGGCGTGCTGGACCGGATCTGCCTGAACTACCGGCAGCGCCGTACCGGGGCGATCACCCGCACCCGGGGGGACCGGCACTTCGAGGTCTTCGCCCAGTGGCACCGGGTGTTCCGGCTGATGGACCGGTGGGGCCCGGCGGTGGTCGGCCTGCGACCGGCGGTCTTCGAGCGGATGATCTGGCACTACCTGACCGTGCTCGGCAACGGCCGGCGGATCGCGCCCGAGCTGCGCGCCCCGTTCTTCGCCCAGATGCACGCCGACTTCGTCCGCTTCCGGCCGCCCGAGGGCTATCCGGTCCCGCCCGGGGTGGAGGGGCTGAAGCACCGGCTGGTGGCGAGCGGCCGGTGGCGGACGTTCAGCGCGCTGCGCGAGGCCCACCGGGTGGCGGAGACCGCGCGCCGGTCGGCCGGCCGGGCCCGGCGGCGGGCGACGCCGGTGGTGCGGGGCGCCCGGGACACCGCGTTGCGCGAGTACTACCGGGCCGAGCTGCGCCGGCCGATCGACCCGACGCTGGCGGTCTACGCCGCCTACTGGTACCGGGGCTACGCGTGCAACCCGGCCGCGATCTACGAGGCCGCCCGCCGGCTCGCCCCCCAGGTGCGCGGCGTCTGGGTCGTCCGGCGGGACCGGGTGGCCGCGCTGCCGGCGGGCGTGGAGTACGTCGTCGCCGGCACCCGGGAGTACCACCGCGTGCTGGCCCGGGCCCGCTGGCTGGTCAACAACGTCAACTTCCCCGACTTCGTCCGCAAGCGCCCCGGCTCGGTGCATGTGCAGACCCACCACGGCACGCCGGTGAAGGTGATGGGGCTGGACCAGCAGCGCTACCCGGTGGGCGCGATGGGGATGGACTTCGCCGACCTGCTGCGCCGGGTGGACCGCTGGGACTACAGCGTCACCTCGAACAGCTTCTCCACCCAGATGTGGGAGCGAGCGTACCCGGCCGACTACACCACGCTGGAGGTCGGCTATCCGCGCAACGACCGGCTGGTCCGGGCCACCGCCGAGAAGTGCCGGCAGGTCCGCGCCACGCTGGGCCTCGGACCCGACGAGTACGTGGTGCTCTACGCGCCGACGCACCGGGAGCACCTGCCCGGCTGGCGGCCACCGTTCGACCCGGACCGGCTGCGTGACGTGCTCGGCCCATCCGGGCGGCTGCTGATGCGCAGCCACTACTTCCACGACCGGGATCGACGCCCCGAGGGCTCCCCGGCCGACGGGGTGTCCGACGTCAGCGCGTACGACCGGGTGGAGGACCTCTACCTGGCGGCGGACGTGCTGGTCACCGACTACTCATCGGCGATGTTCGACTACGCGGTGCTGGACCGGCCGATCGTGGTCTACGCCCCGGACTGGGACGCGTACCGGGTGGCCCGGGGGGTCTACCTCGACCTGCTGGCCGAGCCGCCGGGCGCGGTCGCGCGGACGTTCCCCGCGCTGCTCGACGTCTTCCGCTCCGGCGCGGTACGCGACGAGACGGCCGAGCGGGCGCGGGCGGCGTTCCGGGCCCGGTTCTGCGCGCTGGACGACGGGCACGCCGCCGAGCGCGTGGTGCGCCGGGTGTTCCTCGGTACAACCGCGTAATAGGACTGTCACGAGACGAACATGGCACGTTTACCCGATGTGCGAACCCGATGATCCTGGTCAGAGTCATTTCCGGGTTCGGGCGAGGAACTGGGGAGGTGACGGTGTCGACCGTCGCGCTCAAGGATGTCACCAAGGTGTTCCAGGACGGGACAATCGCGGTCGACAAGATAAATCTGGATGTCAACGACGGCGAGTTCATGGTGCTGCTCGGCCCCTCGGGCTGCGGCAAGTCCACCGTGCTGCGGATGGTGGCCGGGCTGGAGGATCCGACCTCCGGCGCGGTCATGCTCGACGGCGATCTGGCCAACGACCTGCCGCCGAGGGACCGGAAGATCGCCATGGTCTTTCAGGACTTCGCGCTCTATCCGCACATGACGGTCGGTGACAACATCGGCTTCCCGCTGCGCCTGAGCGGCGTCGAGCCCGGGTCGCGCGGTGAGCGGATCCAGGACGTGGCCAGCGCGCTGGGCATCGGCGACGTGCTCGCCCGCAAGCCGAGCCAGCTCTCCGGCGGCCAGCGGCAGCGGGTCGCCATGGGCCGGGCGATCGTGCGGCGGCCCGGCCTCTTCCTGATGGACGAGCCGCTGTCGAACCTGGACAGTGGGCTCCGCGCCGAGCTGCGGGCGGAGATCTCCGCGCTCACCCGCGAGCTGGGCGTCACCACCATCTACGTCACCCACGACCAGGCCGAGGCGCTCACCATGGCCGACCGGGTGGCCATCATGCGCAAGGGCGTGCTCCAGGACGTGGGCACCCCCACCCAGGTGTACGGCCGGCCGGCCACCCTCTACGTCGCCGCGTTCCTGGGCAGCCCCCGGATGAACCTGCTGGAGGCGTCGGTCTACGTCCACCTCGACCGGTACATCACGTTGAACCTCGGCGAGCAGTCGATCTACCTGCCCTGGGACGACATCCGCAGCCGCGCCGTGGCGCACTACCACGGTGAGCGGATCGTGGTCGGTCTGCGCGCCGAGGCGCTCACCCCGGTCGCCCCCGACACACCCGGCGACGTGCTGCACGGCCGGATCCGCTACCTGGAGCACCACGGCCACGAGTCGCTGGCCTTCCTCGACATCGGCGCCACCGCGATCGTGGTGGACGAGATGAGCACCCCGGTCGAGCGGACCGCCCCCGGCCAGCGCGGCATGCGCCGGTTCGGCCAGGTGGTGCAGCGGCTCACCGGCCGGGCGACGGACACGCCGGAGACCGGCCCGAACGGCGAAGGCGGCAACCGCACCAGCGTCCTGGACCCGGGCCGGCACCACCGCCGTCCGGCGGAGCTGGCGGTACGGCTGGCCCCGTACCCGCAGGTGTCGTCCGGGCACCCGCTGGCGGTGCAGGTACGGATGGACGCGCTGCACTTCTTCGACGAGCGAGGCGACCGCATCGACGTCGGCTGGCGGTGAAAGGCGGGGGCCCCTGTTAACGCCTCCGGTAGAGGAGGGGGCCCCGCTTAACACCCGCCGCCCGTGTTAGTGATCATCTGGCGGAGCACCTTGAGCGCCGTGACGTAGTCGGCGTCGTCGATGCCTTCGTGGATGNAGGCGGGCCGCCTCCCCCGCCTCGGTGATCGACAGCCGTCCGTCCTCGTCACGGGCCAGCCACCCGCGCCGCACCAGCACCTCCGACTCGGCGGCCAGGTCGTCCTCGGCCCGCAGGTAGGAGCGCATCGCCTGCCGGAGTTCGGGGACGGTCATCCCGCCGCCGGACGGCAGCAGGTCGTTCGGGGAGAGGTTGCGCAGCAGCCAGAACTGGGGCTGGGTGAAGCCGAGTTCGGCGTGCCGGGCGCGGGTGAAGGCGATGAGTGACTGGTAGGCCACCCCGGTCCAGTAGGCGGCCGGCTGGCCCGCGAGTTCGCTGTCGGACATCATGGCCGCGACGGNAGCGGGTGAACAGCTCGGTGGGGGAGGGCGCGTCGTCCGGGTTCAGGCGGTAGAGGTCGCGCGTCGCCTCGTAGAACAGCCCGCACAGGTAGATCGACAGGCCGACCTGGTTGTCCTCGTACTCGCTGCGGAGCAGCAGCCGGGCCGTGGGACATGGCCACGGCTGGCCGCACGCCCGGCAACACCACATCGGACGCAGCGGCGTGTGCGGTGGGACGTGCCGGGGGTACGGGCGGGGGCGGTCCCCGACCGGCCCGTCCGGTGGCTGTCCGAGCTGGTGGCTGATCACGGGCGCTCCTCCCGCTAGCGGGTTTCGGACGAGTTTGGCTTCGCTGCGTGACAGTCTCGTCACCGCGTCGCTAGGGTCGAAAGGCGTTCCACCCCCACCATCCGGGCCGTCCGATCGGCCGTCTTCCGTGTGCAGCCGCGTGCAGAGGTGTGCAGATGATCCGTATGTCGTTGTGGGAACTCTTCGCCGGTGAGTTACGCCGGTTACGCAGCGAGGCCGAGCTGACCCAGGAGGCGCTGGGTGAGCGGGTGAGCTATTCGGCGTCGCTGGTGGCGGCCGTCGAGCAGTGTCGCCGCGCGCCGCGCGCCGAGTTCACCGAGCGCTGCGACGAGGTGTTGAACGGCGGCGGGCTGCTGGTCCGCATCCGGGCCGCGCTGGTGCAGGAGTCGCTGCTGCCGTGGTTCCGCGAGTGGGTGAGCATCGAGCAGGAGGCAACCGCGCTGCGCAGCTACGAGCCGCTGGTGTTCCCGGGCCTGTTGCAGACCGAGGAGTACGCCCGCGCGCTCTACGAGGGGGCCGCGCAGTTCGTCGGCGAGGCGTNCCGCCGCAGTTGGTGGTGGTGCTCGACCATTCGGTGCTGACCCGCCCGGTCGGCGGCCCGAAGGTGATGCGCGAGCAGTTGGCGCACCTGGTCGAGGTCGGTCGCCGGATCCGGGTGCACCTGCACCTGGTGCCGGAGACGGTCGGCGCCTACCCGGGGCTCAACGGCGCGTTCGTGCTCGCCACCCCGCCCGACGGCGACGACGTGGGATACCTCGACAACCAGATGCACGGCACAATCGTGGAACGAACGGCGGACGTGAACTCGCTCCGGCAGACCTGGGAGTCCGTCCGCGCGGAGGCGATGCCGCACGGGGCGACCCTGGCGGCGATCTCGGAGGCGGCGAAACGATGGAGCTGACCGGCGCGACCTGGCGCACGAGCACCCGCAGCAGCGGCAACGGCGGCAACTGCGTGGAGGTGGCGGACAATCTGCCCGGCGTGGTCGGGGTCCGCGACAGCAAGGACCGGCAGGGGCCGGCGCTGACGTTCACGCCGGCGAGCTGGGCGGCGTTCGTCGCGCACACCAAGCGCGCCTGACCGACCGCCGGCCGGGCCGGGCGGACGTCCGGGTCAGGGCTGCGCCGGCTCGGTGGCCCGTGGCGTGAAGAAGCGGACGATGTCCTCGGCTGCGGTGGGGGACAGCATCATCGCCTGGACCCGCCCGGACATCTCCGCGATCGGCTGGATCCGGGTGAACATCGTTTCCTCGTACGCCCGGATGGCCGTCGCGGGGTCGGCGGCGAACGCCGTGGCCAGCTCGGCGGCGTCGAGCATCGCCTGGTTGGCGCCCTCGCCGACCGGCGGCATGAGGTGCGCGGCGTCGCCGATGAGCGTGACGCCCGGCCGGTGGTCCCAGCGGGTGCCGGTGGGCATCGCCTCGATCCGGCGCGGGATCGGTGTGCCGTCGCCGGCTTCGATGAGGGCGGTGAGGCGGGGGTTCCAGCCGTCGAACAGGTCGAGCAGGGCACGCTTGCTGCGATAGGTGTCGAGGTCGCGCTCGTCCGCCGGCAGAGAGATCCCGACCCGGATGCTGCCGTCGCCGAGGCGCTGCGCGGACAGGATCCGGCGTACGCCGACGCACCAGAAGTTGCCGGGCCCGACCATCTCGGCGATCTCCGGGTGACGTCGGTCAGCGTCGCCGATGGTGAGTTCCACCACCGTGGACACGGCGCGCAGGGGCGCGTCGGTCAGCAGCGGTCGGACGACCGAACGGGCGCCGTCCGCGCCGACGAGGACGTCACAGCCGGCGCGGTCGCCGCCGTCGAACGTCAGGTCGAAACCCTCGTCGGGTCGTGGCGTCGCGTCGACGAGCCGGTGGCCCCAGGCCACCGTGTCGCCGGGAAGCGAGTCGAGCAGCAGGTCACGCAACACGCGCCGGTCGATCTCTGGGCGGCCGGCGAACGAGCCGGGCCGTGGCTCGTGGTGCACGAGCACGCGGCCGGCCGGGTCGAGGACGCGATGCTCCTCGCCCTGCGGCCGCGCCTCGGACCGGAATCGGTCGTCGAGACCGGCCTCGGCCAGGGCGTGCTGCCCGGACTCCGGGTGCAGGTCAAGCGATCCGCCCTGCGACCGTGCGGCGCGGTGTGGCTCGCGCTCATGAACTACCGCGTCGATGCCGTGCCGGTGCAGGATCCGGGCCAGCGTCAGGCCGCCCAGGCCGCCACCGGCGATCGCGATGCGCATCGTCGACTCCCTTGCCGTACGCTGTATTTCATGGATACGCCGTACGGTAACGTACCGTTGCCCGTCTGGGAACGGCCCGAACCCCAACCCCGGTCGGCGCCGGTGCCGCTGAGCCGCGCGACGATCGCCACCACGGCGATCCGGCTCGCCGACGCACACGGCCTCGACGGGCTGTCGGTGCGCAAGCTCGCCAAGGAGTTGGGCGTCGGCCCGATGCGGCTCTACGACTACGTGGTCAACCGGTCCGAACTGCTCGACCTGATGGTCGACGCCGTCTACGCCCGGATCGCCGAGGCCGCCCGGCTCCCCGAGGCCGACTGGCGTGCCACGGTGCTGACCATCGCCCGCGCGACCCGCGAGGCCGCCCTCGACCACGAGTGGTTCGTCGACCTGCTCGGCGCGCGACCCCACCTGGGGCCACACGCGCTCGCCGTCGGCGAGTCCACCGCCGCGGCGCTCAACCAGGCCCCGGGGGTACGCGACATCGACGACCTCCAGCGCGCCTCCGGTGCCCTCAGCGCGTACCTCGTCGGCGCGCTCCGCCGGGAGATCACCGAGCGGCGCACCGCCCGATCCACCGGTACGGACGTGTCCGCGTGGCAGACCGCGCACGGCCCATACCTGAGGCGGATGCTCGACACCGGCCGCTATCCCACCATCGCCCGGCTGGTCGTCGACGGCGCCCACCTCGACGCCGAGGAGACGTTCCGCCGCAACCTGACCACCATCCTGGACGGCGTCACCGAGTCATGAGGCCGTGCGGATCGGCAGGGTGTGTCGCTATGTCGACATCTCTCGGGCGAGGCTCGCCAAGAAGGGCGTGCTGGAGGACTCCGCGGACTGGCCTCTATCGGGGACGGGCAGGTCCGGGTGCATCGCTGCGGCTTGCGCTGCGGGTCATGGGCCGACGTCCGCATCGACGCTGATCGTCGTGACGCCGCTCTTCCGATCATCGACGTGGTCGATATGAGCGATGATGGGCGGAGGTCGGTGCGGTGGACCGGGCGGCGCGGGGGGCTGCGGGCGAAAGGGGAGGGCCTGGCGTGACGTCGGGGTCGTACGGGATGGTCGACGGCGGGCGGACCGGGCAGGCGGAGCGCCTGATCCAGGGCGCTTCCGCGGCCACGGCCGCCCGATGGGTGGAGGTGCACCGGCTGGCGGTGGTCGGCCGGGAGGCAACGATCGCCCGCAATGTCGGGGAGCCGCTGGCCCAGGCGTGGCTGGCCAGGTCCCGCTTCGCCGATGTCGTGGTCCTCGCCAACGCGACACTGACCCTCGGTCCAGACGCCAGCGCCTTCTATCACCTGGGGTGGGCGCTCTCCGCCACCGGGCAGCGGCGGGCGGCCCTGACCTGCTACGAGCAGGCCCTGCGCCTCTACCAAGGAAGCGGCAACCGCCGCAACGAAGCAGCGACGTTGAACAACATGGGCCTCGTGTACGACAAGGTCGGTCATCGGCGGCAGGCGCTGGTGTACTTCGAGCGAGCGTTGCCCATCATGCGGGAGATCGGTGACCGGGTCGCCGAGGCGACCGCCTNCGGCATGGTGCACAGCGGGCTCGGTGACCGGCGCAAGGCGCTGACGTACTACGAACTGGCGCTGCCGATCATGCGGGAGGTCGGTGACCGCGCCGGTGAGGCCGCCTTTCTGAACAACGTGGGTGCGGTGCACGAATACCTCGGTGACCGGCGGAAGGCGCTGACGTACTACGAACTGGCGCTGCCCATCGTGCAGGAGGTCGGTGACCGCGTCGCTGAGGCGACCGTCCTGAACAACATCGGCAGGGCGCACGGCGGGCTCGGTGACCGGCGCAAGGCGCTGACGTACTACGAATTGGCCCTGTTCATCCAGCGGGAGGTCGGTGACCGCGCCGGTGAGGCGACCGTCCNCGGCATGGTGCACAGCGGGCTCGGTGACCGGCGCAAGGCGCTGACGTACTACGAATTGGCCCTGCCCATCCGGCGGGAGGTCGGTGACCGCGCCGGTGAGGCCACCACCTTGAGCAACATCGGCTACATCCACGACGCTGCCGGTGACTCGGAGAAGGCCCTGACGTACTACGAGTCGGCACTGTCGCTTCGCCGGGAGGTGAGTGACCGGGACGGCGAAGCCGTCACGCTCAACAACATCGGCGGGATCAGGTTTCGGAGGGGTGACCACGTGGGGGCCAAGAGCGCCCTGGACGCCGGTCTGGAGATTGCCCGTACCGTCGGTGACCGCAACTCGGAGGCGCTGTTCAGCTTCAACCAGGCCATCCTGTTGATGCGGATGGCGCAGGTGGACGCCGCGATCGAGGTCCAACGGCGCGCCATCGCGCTGGCCGAGCAGACGGGGAATCCCGGGTTGGACGAGATGCGCGAATTCCTTGTTCAGTTGCAGCAAATGATGGAGGGCTAGGCGATGGGAACTGCCACGGTCGAGGTGTCCGGCGCGGACGCGGTGCGATGGGCGACGGACCTGCGAGCCACCCTCGCCGCGACCGCTCAGCCGGGTGAGAGCGTGTCGCCCGTCGAGGTGCAGCGCTCCGCCGAGCTGGTGACCGCCGTGGTCGGATTGGTGTTCGCCGGCGTCGGCACGGCCAAGACGATCTGGGACTGGTGGCAGGCCCGCCGGCCGGACGGGGTCACCGTCACGATTCTGCTCGACGACGGCACGCAACTCGACGTGTCCCGTGTGGACCGGGGCCAACTGGAGATCACCTTCCAGCAGACCACCTCGCAGGACTGACGAACGAGGGCGTTCCCGGTGACTCAGATGACGACGATCGACCTGGAGATCTTCGAGCAGGCCTCCGGCTGCACCGAGCTTCGCCTGTTCACCGGGGAAGGCCCACCGAAGGTCCGTGGCCTGGACGCGGCAGCGGTGGTGGAGCTGACCGAGGCCGTGGAGAAGAGCTACGGCACGGATGCGATCGCGCAGAAGGTGTTCGGCTCCGCGCCGCTACGCGATCTCGGCACGAGACTGTTCGCCTTCCTCGACGGCGACGAACGGTGGCTGACGCCGCTGTTGGATCTCCCGCCGGGCGTCACGTTGCGGATCACCGCCGGGGAGCGGCTGCGGCACCTGCCCTGGGAGCTGCTCGCCAGCGACGGCATTCATCTGACCGTGTCCGGCCACGCGCCGCTGTTGCCGGTGCGCGCCATCGGCACCCGCAGTGCCCTCCCGCCGCAGGTGACGCCCGGCAACCGGCCGCTGCGGGTGCTCTTCATGGCGACCTCTCCCGAGGGCGTCGAGCCCGTGCTCGCGTACGAGGCGGAGGAGGCGGCCATCCTGTCCGCGACGTCGCGTACCGGCACCGACCTGGTGGTGGAGGAGAGCGGCACGTTGAACGGGCTGCGCCTGCTCAGCCGCGACCACGGCGAGGGGCACTTCGACCTGCTGCACCTGAGCGGCCACGCCACCGTCACGGCCGACGGGCGGCCCGTCTTCCTGGCCGAGAACGAGTTCGGCGGGCTCGCCGCCGTGACCGCCGAGCAGATCGCCCAGGCGATGGCGGGCCGCTGGCCCCGCCTGGTGTTCGTCTCCGGCTGCCTCACCGCGAACGCCCCCGACAACGGCGCGCTCCCGTCGATGAGCGAGAGCCTGGTCCGTGCCGGCGCCCCCGCCGTGCTGGGCTGGGCGCTTCCGGTCGGTGACGTGTCCGCGACCGACTTCGCCGCCCAGCTCTACCAGGCACTGGCCGACGGGGAGCCGCTCGACCGGGCCATCGTCGAGGCCCGCCACCACCTCTACACCAACCGGAGCAGCAGTTGGCATCTGCTGCGGGTCTACGCCGACCGGTCACCGCTCGCGCCGATGGTCACTCCCCTGCACACCAGGGGTCGGGCGCGGACCCAGGTGCGGGCCGCGGATCAGGAATTTCTGGACCCGCAGACCCGACTGTCCCGGGTGGCCTCCCGCGCCGCCTTCGTCGGACGACGTCGTGCGATCCAACGCTGCCTGCGTACCCTCAAACAGCCCCACGACGAGCCGGGCGCGGCGCAGGCGCTCGTCCTGCACGGCATGGGGGGCCTCGGCAAGAGCAGTCTCGCCTCCCGGCTGCTGGAACGCATGCCCACCCACCAGCGCGCTGTCTGGTACGGCCGCGTCGACCTGACCCGGTTCCGGGAACTCACCGCCAAGATCCGCTTTCCGACGATGGAGGAGCAGATCGAGGCCAACGCGCTGCTCGCCAACGACCAGGCCCCCCTCGCCGTACGGCTGCGCTACCTCCTCGACGGGCCGCTCGCGCAGACCCCCTGCCTGTTCGTGTTCGACGACTTCGAGGACGGCAACCTCGACCCGCGCGACGGTGGCCATGTGCTCTCGGCCGAGATGGCCGAGATCCTTCCCGCCCTGCTCCAGGCGATCCGGGAGGCCGGCAGCCCCAGCCGCGTCGTCATCACCAGCCGCTACCGCTTCCCGCCGCCGGCCGGCACCACCATGGTGGTCGAGTCCCTGGAGACGTTCACCAGCGTCGAGCAGGCCAAGAAGATCACGAGTCTGCCGAACCTGCGGCCCGGCTCCCCGGTGGACGCCACCATCCGGGGCCGCGCCATCGACGCCGCGGCCGGCAACCCCCGCCTCCTCGACTGGCTCGACCGCATCGTGGCCGACACCGCCCTCGATCTCGGCGGTCTCATCTCCGCCATCGAGCGCGAAGCCGACCAGTTCCGGGAGAGCATCCTCGCCCGCAACCTCCTCGACTCCCAGGACCCCGAGCTGCGGAAGATGCTCGCCAAGGTCAACGTCGTCGAGCTGCCCGTGCCCGTGGAGACCGTCCACGCGATCCACGACCACCCGGACACCGACCGCCACCTCCGCCGTGCCGTGGCGCTCGGCCTCCTCGAAGAAGGCACCGACCCGCAGACCCAGAAGGCCCGCTACTACGTCTCCAACGTCCTGCGGCCGCTCCTGCGACCCCTGCTCACCGACGACGAACACACCGCTGCCTGCGCCGCCGCCGCCTGCTCCCTCTACCAACTCTGGGTCGTCGAACCGACCACCGGATCCGCGTCGTGACCACGCCCGCCCAGTGGGCAGAGGTGCACCGGCTCGCGGTGGCGGGCGGGGAGGCGGAGATCGCCCGTGGCGTCGGGCGTAGCCTCGCGCGGATCTGGCTGCCGACGTCCCGGTTCGCCGACGTCACGGCCCTCGCGAACGCGACGCTGAGCCTGGGGCCGGACGCCGGTGCCCTCTATGACCTGGGGTGGGCGCTGTCCTCGACGGGACAGCCGCGGCAGGCGCTGGGCAGCTACGAACGGGCGCTGCACCTGTACCGGCAGGACGGGGATCGCGTAAATGAGGCGGCCACCCTCAACAACATCGGCGAGGTGCACGACGGGCTGGGTGATTGGCGGCGGGCTCTGGCCTACTACGAGGAGGCCCTACCCGTCGCGCGGGAATTCGGTAACCGTTCCGGTGAGGCCGCCGCCCTCAACAACATCGGTCTCGTGTACAGCAAGCTCGGTGACCGGCGGCAGGCTCTGGCTCGCTACGAGGAGGCACTTCCCCTCACCCGGGAGGTGAGTGACCGTGCCGGCGAGGCCATCACCTTGAACAACATCGGTGGTGTGTACCACGGGCTCGGTGACCCGCAGCGGGCTCTCGTTCATTACGCGGAGGCCCTGTCCATCTGGCGGGAGGCTGGTGACCGCGCCGGCGAGGCCACCGCCTTGAACAATATCGGTCTCGTTCACGACGAACTCAAGGACCAGCAGCGGGCTCTCGTCTACTACGGGGAGGCCCTGCCCATCCTGCGGGAGATTGGTGATCGGGCCGGTGAAGCCACCACTCTCAACAACGTCGGCGGGGCACATGCCGGGCTGGGTGATTGGCGGCGGGCTCTGGCCTACTACGAGGAGTCTCTTTTCCTCGCCCAGGAGGTTGGTGACCGTGCCGGCGAGGTCATCACCTTGAACAACATCGGCGGCATGTACGTTCAGCTCGGTGACCTCCCGCAGGCCCTCGTCTGTTACCAGCGGGCCCTGCCGATTCGGCGGGAGGTGGGGGACCGGATGGGCGAAGCCCTCACCCTGACAGACATCGGTAGGGTGTACGGCAGGCTCGGTGAGCACCGGCAGGCACTGGTCCACTTCCAGCAGGCGCTGCCGATTCAACGCGAGATCGACAACCGGGTCGGCGAAGTGGCTACCCGGTACGGCATCGCCATGGCGCACCGGGCCGGCGGGAACCTCGATCAGGCGATCGTCGAACTCGAACGCATCGTCGAAATCGGCCGCCAGATCGGCCGTCCGAACCTCGACTCCGATATCGCAATGGTCGAAAAGGTACGTCGGGAACGCACGGCACTCGGGCGCCCGAGCGGTCCCCAGGTCGAAGGCTGACGTCGAGCGGCGGGTACGCCTGCCGTCCGTTGCCGGTGTCGCGCGGGGGAGAGCATCGGCCGTCTGGCGATATACCCCAGCGGCATAATTATGCCTACACGTCATAGCGTTCTCCGGCGAAGCCTTGTGTCGGCGGTGTCGCCGAGAGTGACTGCCGCAAGTGTCCACCATGTCACCCGCGCCAGCCTTGCCCGGTAGGTTACCGGCGAGTAGCGTTTGGGGATGTCCATTGACTCTCGGCAGGTGGCGGCCGGTCTTCTCGACGCGGTGCCGTTCGCCCGTACCCTCGGCATTGAGGTCGTTGAGGTCGCGCCCGAGGCCGACGGCGGAGTCCGGGCCGTGGTCCGGCTCCCCGACGACCCGGCGCACCACAACCACGTCGGCGGCCCGCACGCCGGGGCCATGTTCACGCTGGGGGAGACCGCCTCCGGGGCGGTGGTCCTGGCCGCCTTCGGGCAGGTGCTCGACCGGGCCGTACCCCTGGCTGTGACCGCGACCATCGGCTACCGCAAGGTGGCGACGGGGGCGCTGCTGGCCACCGCGCGGCTCGGACGGCCGCCGGCCGACGTGCTGGCCGAGCTGGACGCCGGGCGGCGGCCGGAGTTCGGCGTCGACGTGGAGATCGGCACCGAGGACGGCACCGTCACCTCGACGCTCGTCGTCACCTGGACGCTGCGCCCGAACCGCTGACGCGTGAACCGGGTTTGCCCGGTGAACCGCCTGGATAGATTCAAACAATGCTGGGCCTACCCGCGCACGTTACCGCGTGTCTCTTCGATCTGGACGGTGTGTTGACGCAGACCGCCAGGGTGCACAACGCCGCCTGGGCCGAGACGTTCGACGCGTTCCTGCGGCGGCGATCCGTCGAAACCGGCGAGCCGTTCCGCCCGTTCGACCCCGGACCGGACTACAACCGGTACGTGGACGGAAAACCGCGCGCCGACGGGGTGCGATCGTTCCTGGCCTCACGCGGCATCACGCTGCCCGAGGGCTCGCCGGACGACCCGCCGGACGCGGACACCGTCAACGGCGTCGGCAACCGCAAGAACGTCGTGCTGCTCCAGCGGATCGAGCACGACGGCGTCGACGTCTACGACGGCTCGGTGCGCTACCTGGAGGCGGCGACCCGGGCCGGGCTGCGCCGCGCGGTCGTCTCGGCCAGCGCCAACTGTGCCGCGGTGGTGCAGGTCACCGGGCTGGACCGCTGGCTGGAGGCGCGGGTCGACGGCGTGGTCGCCCGCCAGCGCGGGCTGCGCGGCAAACCGCAGCCCGACACGTTCCTGGAGGGCGCGCGGATGCTCGGCGTCGATCCGGCGCAGGCCGCCGTCTTCGAGGACGCGCTCGCCGGGGTGGCCGCCGGCCGGGCCGGCGGATTCGGGTACGTGATCGGCGTCGACCGGGTCGGCCAGGCCGACGAGCTGCGGGCGCACGGCGCCGACGTGGTGGTCACCGACCTCGCCGACCTGCTGACGACGGAGCCGGCCGCGTGATCCGGGAACGGTCGTACCCGGTCGAGCCCTGGCACATCCGCGAGGTACGCCTCGACATGGACGTGCTGGCCCAGTCCGAATCCGTCTTCGCGCTCTCCAACGGGCACATCGGGCTGCGCGGCAACCTCGACGAGGGCGAACCGCACGGCCTGCCCGGCACCTACCTGAACTCGTTCTACGAGCTGCGCCCGCTGCCGTACGCGGAGGCCGGCTTCGGCTTCCCCGAGTCGGGGCAGACCATCGTCAACGTCACCAACGGCAAGCTGATCCGGCTGCTCGTCGACGACGAACCGCTCGACGTCCGCTACGGCGAGGTGCTCGCCCACGAACGGGTCCTCGACCTGCGGGCCGGCACGCTCCAGCGGGAACTGCACTGGCGCTCCCCGGCCGGCCGGGAGGTCAAGGTCCGAAGCACCCGCCTGGTGTCGTTCACCCACCGCTCGGTCGCGATGATCAATTATGAGGTGGAGGCGGTCGACGGGCCGCTGCGGCTGATCCTCCAGTCCGAGCTGGTGGCGAACGAGTCGCTGCCGCCGCAGAGCCGCGACCCCCGCGTCGCCGCCGTACTGGAGTCGCCGTTGCAGGCGGAGGAGGAACTGACCACCGACGACGGCGGCCTGCTCATCCACCGCACCAAGGTCAGCGGCCTGCGCGTCGCCGTCGGCATGAGCCACGACGTGCACGGCCCGGACCGCACCACGATCGAATCCGAGGGGTACGAGGACTGGGTCCGCACCACCATCGGCTGCGTGCTCAAGCCCGGCCAGAAGCTGCGGGTGGTCAAGTACCTGACGTACGGCTGGTCCAGCCGCCGCTCGCTGCCGGCACTGCNCCCCCCCCCGCCTCGACGGCTGGGACGGGCTGCGCCGGGCGCAGCGGGAATACCTCGACGAGTTCTGGGACGCCGCCGACGTGCGCGTCGAGGGCGACCCGGAGGTCCAGCAGGCCGTCCGTTTCGGCCTGTTCCACGTACTCCAGGCCGGCGCCCGCGCGGAACGGCGGCCGATCTCCGCCAAGGGCCTCACCGGACCCGGGTACGACGGGCACGCGTTCTGGGACACCGAGATGTTCGTGCTGCCGGTGCTCACGTACACCCAGCCGAGCGCGGTGCGGGACGCGTTGCAGTGGCGCTACGACACCATGGCCCAGGCGCAGGAACGGGCCCGCACGTTGAACCTGGAAGGCGCGGCGTTCCCGTGGCGCACCATCGAGGGGCCGGAGTCCTCGGCGTACTGGCCGGCCGGCACCGCCGCGTTCCACATCGCCGCGGACGTCGCCGACGCGTTGCGCCGCTACGTACTGGTCACCGGCGACGAGGCGCTGGAGCGGGACATCGGGCTGGAACTGCTGGTCGAAACCGCCCGGCTGTGGCGGTCGCTCGGCCACCACGACCGCGCCGGCCGGTTCCACATCGACGGCGTCACCGGCCCGGACGAGTACACCGCGGTGAAGAACGACAACGTCTACACCAACCTGATGGCGCAGCGGAACCTGCTCACCGCCGCCGACTGCGCGATGCGCTACCGCGACCAGGCGCTCGACCTCGGCGTGACCGAGGAGGAGGCCGCCGCCTGGCGGGACGCCGCGAACGACATGCACATCCCGTACGACTCGGACATCGACGTGCATGAGCAGGTGGAGGGCTTCACCCGGTTGCAGGAGTGGGACTTCGAGCACACCCCGGCGGAGAAGTACCCGCTGCTGCTGCACTACCCGTACTTCGACCTGTACCGCAAGCAGGTGGTCAAGCAGGCCGACCTGGTGCTGGCCATGCACTGGCGGGGCGACGCGTTCAGCGCCGCCGAGAAGCTGCGCAACTTCACCTACTACGAGCGGCGTACCGTCCGCGACTCGTCGTTGAGCGCCTGCACCCAGGCGGTGCTCGCGGCCGAGGTGGGCTTCCCCGAACTGGCCCACCGCTACCTGCGCGAGGCCGCGCTGATGGACCTGCACGACCTGAACGAGAACACCCGCGACGGAGTGCACATGGCCTCCCTGGCCGGCGCCTGGATCGCGCTGGTCGCCGGCTTCGGCGGCCTGCGCGACCACGACGGGAAGCTCTCCTTCACGCCCCGGCTCTCCAGCCGGCTCAGCCGCCTGGAGTTCTCCCTCCAGTGGCGGTCCATGCGGCTACGCGTCGACGTCCGGCCGCACCAGACGACGTACTCGCTGCGCAACGGTGGCCCGGACACGGTGCTGGACCTGCTGCACCACGGCGAGCCGCTGCGGGTCACCTGCGCCCGACCGGTCACCGTGCCGGTGCCGCCGGCCCACCCGGCCGGACCGCAGCCGGAGCAGCCGGCGGGCCGCGCCCCGCTGATGCACCTACCGGAACAGGCCGGCTGAACGGCCCCGCCCGGGTGGGCGGGGCCGCTGGGGCCCGCGTACCTCAGAACTGGCGGCCGTTGGACGGCCGCCCGCCGGCGTCGCGCGGCGCCGTCGCCCGCGGATCGTCGGCGGTACGCGCCGAGGCGGCCCGGTCGGCCCACTCCGGCGAGTCCGTCAGCTCCTGTTCGCGGCGTTCCTGGTCGCTGGGTTCCCGTTCCCGGGACCGGTCCTGCTTCGCCATCTGACATCCTCGCGATCGGTCGGGGTCCGTGGTCACCCCGCGCGTTCCCGCCCGGTGGCGGCTCAACCGTCCAGGCGCAGGGCGAAGCTCTGCCGCAGGTGGGCCTTCGGCCGGGCACCGACGATCGAGCCGACCACCTGGCCGTCGCGGAAGACCAGCATGGTCGGCGCGGACATCACCTGGTACGCCCGCGCGGTGGCCGGGTTCTCGTCGAGGTCGAGGGTGACGAAGCGCAGCGCGTCGCCGAACTCCTCGGCCAGTTCCTCCAGGTGTTTCGACACCACCCGGCAGGGCGGGCACCAGTCGGCCCAGAAGTCGACCACGACCGGCCGGTCGGCGGCGAGCACGGTGGCCGCGAACGTCTCGTCGGTGACCGGGGTCAGCCGGCCGGTCCGCGTGTCCTGAGGCATGTTTCCTCCCGTTGGGCGATGGCGCGGGCGAGTTGGTCATGCAGCCGACGGCGGACCGAGCCGAGCCGGTCGAGGTAGTCGTCCACCTCGGCCAGCTTGCGCCGCAGCACCGCCACCGAATCGGGGCACACGTCGCCGGAGTCGTGCCCGGCGCGCAGGCAGGCGACGAACGGCCGGATGTCGTCCAGGCCGAAACCGATCGCCAGCAGCGACCGGATCTCGTGCACGACACGCAGCTCCGCCTCGTCGTAGATCCGGTAACCGTTGGCGGACCGGCGCGGCCGGACCAGCCCGTGGGCCTCGTAGTAGCGCAGGGTCCGGGCGCTCGTACCGGCCCGCTCCGCCAGCTCCCCGATCCGCATCCCATCCCCCTTTCTCCCCCGCCCGCCTGTCCGTCCCGTACCGCAAGCCCGACGCTAAACCTTGCCGCCAACGTCAACGCAACCCTCGCCCCGCGATCTTGGTACGGAGCCGCCCCTCCAGGAGCGCTACCTCGTACCAAGTGCTCGGACCCTGCCGTCCTCGACGGACGCCAAAGAAGGCCATCACGAAGCGAAATGCCTCTTGGGCATGTCAGTGCCCCGACGATGCAACCCTGTTCGCCCAGCGGCGAAACCCGCACCAGTTCGCCGAAGTAGTGCCTTCCCGACAAGACGATGCCGCCACTTCACCGAACTGGCGCCTCCCCCGCTCACCGAACCACCTCTCGGGATCGCCGTCCCACTTCCTAGGAAACGCCCGGAACACGGTGCACCCTGACCTGGCAACCCAGAGGGGGCTCGATAGGCCCCGACGCGGACGATCATGAAGTTGGCCGGCCGGGGGAGCGCTCTCAGAGCGGTCAACTTCATGATCGGCGGAGTGGGGGGTAAGCGGAGGCGGGGGTGAGGCGAGTGCGTGAGGTTTTGGTGCGGGTGGGGGACGGTGGGCTGACGGGGGACGTTTCGGTGCCCTCGGGAGCCGCTGGGGTGGTGCTCTTTGCCCATGGCAGCGGCAGTTCGCGGCACAGCCCGCGCAACGTCGCCGTGGGGCGGGCGCTCAACGCGCGCGGGCTGGGCACAATGCTGGTGGACCTGTTGACCGCCGACGAGGAGGCGCGCGACGAGGTCACCGCCGAGCTGCGCTTCGACATCGGGATGCTCGCCGAACGGCTGGCCGCGATCGTCGACTGGATGGGCGCGGACCCGGAGCTGGGGCGGTTGCCGATCGGGCTCTTCGGCGCCAGCACCGGGGCCGCCGCCGCCCTGGTCGCCGCCGCCGCCCGGCCCGAGCGGGTGGGCGCGGTGGTGTCCCGGGGCGGGCGGCCGGACCTGGCCGGCAGCTCACTGGCCTCGGTACGCGCGCCGACGCTGCTGCTGGTCGGTGGCCTGGACGAGCAGGTCATCGTGCTGAACGAGCAGGCCCGGGACGCGTTGGGGAAGGTGGCGGAGCTGCGGATCGTGCCGGGCGCGACCCACCTCTTCGAGGAGCCGGGCACGCTGGAGCAGGTGGCCGACCAGGCCGGCGACTGGTTCGTCACCCACCTGCGTCAGCCGCACCCGGCCTGACCGGCGGCCCGGCGGCCAGCGACCGGCGGCCAGTGGCCCGGCGGCCAGCGGCCAGCGGCCAGTGGCCCGGCGGCTGGCGACCGGCGGCCAGTGGCCAGTGGCCCGGCGTCCGGCGTCCGGTGGCCCGGCGGCTGGCGGCGTTCAGCCGGTGGCCTCGCCGGTGCGGTGCCGCTGCACGGTGTCCAGCACCCGCCAGAGCACGGCGGCGATCGGCACCGAGACGAACGCGCCCGCGACCCCGGCGACGAGCGTGCCGGCGGTGACCACCACCAGGATGACCGCCGGGTGCAGTTGGACCTGCCGGCGCATCACGAGCGGCTCCAGCAGGTTCCCCTCGATCTGCTGCACCGCGATCACCGCGGCCAGCGTGAGCAGGGCGGTCGTGGGACCGTTGGCGGCCAGCGCGACCAGCACCGCGACCGCCCCGGCGACGGTGGCGCCGATGATCGGCACGAACCCGCCGAGGAACGTGATCAGGGCGAGCGGCAGGGCCAGCGGCACGCGCAACACGACCAGCGCCAACCCGATGCCGATCGCGTCGATCGCCGCGATGATCATCGTGCCCCGGCTGTACGCGCCGAGCGTCCGCCAACCGGCCCGCCCGGCCGCGGCGGTGACCTCGCGGCGCGGCCCCGTCAACCGGCCCAGCACCCAGTGCCACATTGAGCGGCCGTCCTTGAGCAGGAAGAAGAGGAGCACCAGGCCGAGCAGGATCGCGCCGGCCACCTCGGCGGCCTTGCGCGCTCCGGCGACCGGGTCGGGGGCGCTGCCGCTCACGCCCTGGCGGATCTGCTCGACCAGGCGATCGAGCTGTTGGTCGGTGACCGGCAGGCTGGAGGTGACGAAGTCGCGGCTGCGTTGCAGGCCCTCGTCGAGTTGCTGACTCAACTCCCCGAACTGGCTCGCGGTCAGGTTCCAGACCAGGACGCCGGCACCGACCAGGACGCCGAGCAGCAGCAGGACGGTGAGCAGCGCGGCGAGCGCGGCCGGCAGCCGGAGCCGACGCAGCCGCACCAGCACCGGGTCGAGCAACGCGGTGAGGAAGAGCGTGCCCGCCAGCGCCACGGCCAGCGGCGCCAGCAGAACCGCGATCTGCCCGAGCAGCCAGAGGCCGGCCACCACCACCAGCAGACAGAGGCTCCAGGTGACCGCCGTCCGCACCGGCCAGGGCAGCCCCGCCCAGGTCTGCCGCGGCCCCGACGCCGCCGGCTCAACCCGACCCGGCCCGGTCTGCGCCGGCCCGGTCTGCGCCGGCCCGGTCTGCGCCGGCCCGGACTGCGCCGGCCCGGACTGCGCCGGCTCAGGCCGACCAAACCCGGTCTGCGCAGGCCCGGACGCCGCCGGGCCAGGCCCACCAGACCCGGACTGCGCCGACCCGGACGGCACCGGCTCAGGCCGCGCCGGCCCGGGTTGCGCCGGCCCGGGTTGGGCCGGGCCGGGCATAGCAGCGTCGTCGTCCACGTCGCCTCCTCGATCGTGGCCGTGGTACCCGACGCGGGCGAATCCGACACCCGGGCCGTCAACGCCCGCCCGGTGTTTGCGCCCCCGGCCTCAGGGAAGGCTTTCAACGTACCGAAGGGAGAATTCGACATGAGCGACTTCATGGACAAGGCCCGGGACTTCGCCGACAAGCATGACAAGCAGGTCGACCAGGGTATCGAGAAGGCCGGCGACGCGGCCGACAAGCGCACCGGTGGGAAGTACGACCAGCAGATCGACAAGGGCGTCGACATGGCGCAGCAGCGCACCGGAGACGGCGACACCGGACGCTGACCACCCCGACGATCCCGGGCCGCCCCCGCGGGTGGCCCGGGATCGTCGTGTCCGCGTACCCCCGGGCCGCCGGGGTCGCCGAGCCGAAGGCGTCCGGCGGTTAACCTGGCCCGTGTGACCGTCCGTCCCCGGCGCTGGCTGCTCGCCCCCGTCACCGCCGCCGTCGTGGTCGCCGGCCTGACGCCGGGCAGCGCGGTCACCACCGCCGCCCCGGTCGACGGCCGGGCCCGCAACGTCATCCTGGTCAACGGCGACGGGATGGCCGCCGCCCAACGCGAGGCGGCCCGGCTCTTCCTGGCCGGCCTCGACGGTCAGCTCACCATGGACACGTTGCCCCACTCCGGCCAGCTCACCACCAGTCCGCACGACCCGAGGTCGCCGGTCACCGACTCGGCCGCCGCCGCCAGCGCCTGGGCCACCAGCATCCGGACCTACAACGGCGCCGTCAGCGTCGACGTGGACGGCAAGCCGCTGCCCACCATCGGCGCGCAGGCCAAGGCGGCCGGCCGGGCCACCGGCCTGGTCACCACCGCGCAGGTCACCGACGCCAGCCCGGCCGCCTTCTTCGCCACCACCGCCGACCGGTCCGCACAGGACGAGATCGCCCGGCAGTACGTCGAGGTCACCAGGCCGGACGTGATCCTCGGCGGCGGGGAGGACTGGTGGCTGCCCGCCGGCACCGCCGGGGCGTACCCGGACCGGACGGCCGCGGACCCGACCGAGGCCAGTCGCGGCACCCGGGGTGACCTCGTCGCGAAGGCCCGCGGGGCCGGATACCGGTACGTCAGCACCGCCGACCAGCTCGCCCGGGCCGAGCCGACCGGCGGCAGGCTGCTCGGGCTGTTCGGCAACGAGGAGTTGTTCCAGCAGCGGTCGGAGGGCGAGGGCGACGTGTACGCCCCACCGGTGAGCCTGGCCGCCATGACCGCGAAGGCGCTGGAGGCGCTGTCGACCAACCGGAAGGGCTTCTTCCTCCTGGTCGAGGAGGAGGGCATCGACGAGTTCGCGCACGAGAACAACGGCGCCCGGATGCTCCAGGCGCTCGGCGAGTTGGAGAAGGCGGTGGTGGTGGCCCGCGACTACGCCGCCACCCACCCGGACACGCTGCTCGTGGTGACCGGCGACCACGAGTGCGGCGGCCTGACCATCGAGGACACCGGCGCCTCCGACGAATCCGGCGACGGCGTCTCGGCCGAGGACGGGCCCTTCCCGGTGAAGGGCAGCGACCTGAGCTTCAACCTCGACTGGACCACCGACGGCCACAGCGGCGCCGACGTGCCGGTCACCGCGTACGGGCCGCTGGCCGACCGGTTCACCGGCAAGCACCCGAACACGTACGTGCACGAGGTGCTGGCGCAGGTGCTCACCCGCTGATGTCCGGCGGGCCGGACGGCCCTCAGTCGGGCAGGTTGCCGAGCAGGCGGGTCACCGCGATCTCCAGCACCACCCGCTCCGGGTTCGGGCGCGGCGGGCGGTAGCGCTCGGCGTAGCGCCGCTCGGCCTCGGCCACCGACGCCGGGTCGCGGCGGAGGACCGCGCGGCCCTCCACGGTCAGCCACCACCGGCCGTCGACCTGGCACACCGCGACCGGTGTGCCCGCCGGTCCGCCGGCGGCCACGTACCGCGCCTTCGCCGAACCGCCCGAGGTGATCACGCGGGCCAGCCCGGCATCCGGGTCGAAGGTCACCCCCACCGGTACGACGTGCGGGGTGCCGTCGGCACGCAACGTGGTCAGCGTGGCGAGGTGCCGGTCGGCGAAGAAGCGGGCGACCCGCCCGTCGTGCGGGGCCAACCGGTGACCGCCGGACATGCCGCCTCCTCGCGCGTGGTGTGAGCGTCGAGCCGATGATCCGTCACCGGCGGGGCGAAACGCCGGGCGGGGCGGCCGGCAGCGACCCGACCGGGGCGTCCCGGGTGGCGCGTTGCGCGGCCCGGTGCTTGGCGGCCAACCGGCCCAGGTAGAACAGCGCGCCGGCCAGCACGCCCATGTCGTCCAGGTAGATCGGGTCGGGGAGCAGGTCCACCGGCAGGATCGTGTAGATCAGCGCGCCGTAGAAGGCGACCTTGCCGCCCGCGCCGAGCGCGCCGAGCATCCGGCGGGTGCGGACCACCCGGATGGCGAGCAGGATCGCACCGACGAGCGTCGCCGCCGCGACGACGACGGCGAGGCCGACCAGCAACCAGGATTCACGGGACACGGCATCACGCTAGCCGAGCCGGGCCATCGCCGCCGGACGATCAGTATGCCGCCACCGCGGCCCGCCCCCGGGCCACCGGCGTCAGCTCGCGGGTGACCTCCGGGGTCGGCAGCTCCCGGGTGTTCTCGGGGCCGGTGAGGCCGACGATGGAGAGCGCCGCCGATGGCTCGGTGGCCGGGTGCAGCGCCGCGTACGCCTCCTCGCGCAGGCTCCGCGCCGCCGCGGCGGCCGTCTCGGCGGCCCGCCAGGCGGCCTGCTCCCGCTCCGACGCGGCATGCTGCCGGGCCCGGAGGTTGTCCCGGACCAGCCGGCGCAGCAGCAGTTCCTGCTCGACCGGGTGCCGGCTCGGGTCCCAGCCGTGCCCACCGAGGATGTCGCTGAGCTGTCGCACGGTGATCTCGTCGCGCCACTGGGCGTCCAGCGCCGCCCGGTGCAGCCAGCGCTCGCGGTCCGCGTACTCGGCCGGGGTGCGGGCGGTCCGGGGCAGCGGGAGCGCCGCGGCGGCGGCGAGCCGGCGGACGTCCTGCTCGGCCGTCTGGTACGCCTGCCAGGCGGTCTCGGCCTGCTCCTGGGCGGTCAGCCACTCGGCCCGCCGCCGCTCGGCGGTGACCGTCGCGCGGGACGCGGCGACGGCCACCTCGTCCGCGTACCGCCGCCGTTCCCGGTCCTGCTCCCGCGCCTGCTGGGCCAGGTCGATGCTGCTCGGCCGGGCGGCCTCGCTGATCCGTTCGCCGAACACGGAGCGGAACCGGGTCGGGCGGGCGACCAGCGCGGCGACCACGATCGTCGCCACGGCGAGCAGGGCCAGCCAGATGACGGCGGCGGCGGGGACGTCGGGCAGGACGGTGGAGAAGACGGTCTGCATCACCAGCACCTCGTGGTGGAAGGATCGGGAACAACGACAGGGGCCCGGTCACGGGCGGGTACGGCGTCGCGGCGGGACCGGACGGACGGGCGGCGGTGGCGGCCCCGGGGTGGGGCCTGCGCCGGGCGTACCGGGAAGTGGTCCGGTCAGGCGCGCGGCGGCCCGCGGCGGGCGATGGTCGCCCCACCCGGGTCGGCGGCGACGACGGTCTCGACGCCGGGAACCGGCCCGGCGGAGTCGGGGTCGGCGTCGGTGGGGCCGGCGACGGCCGGGCCGGTGGCGACCCGCGCAGCGGTGGTGGAGGAGGCCGCGAAGGCCGATGCGTCGATTCCCGCCCGGACGGGCGCGGTGCGCGTGGGCCCGGCGTCGGTCGCGATCGGACCGGAGAGGACCACGATCGTCACCGCCGGCCGCGTCGTGAGAGCGGCGTCGGCGGGTGTGACGGTCACGCCCGGCAGGCCGATGATCAGCGCCAGGCTGGCCACGGTCGTGCGGACGATCCGGCGCAGCATCGCCGTCCAGGTGGACGAGGCGAACGCTACGGGCAGCACCGTCTCAACCTATCGGTCATCGCCGGATCGCGCAGCACGACGATCCTCCCGGATTGGGTGAGCCGTCCCACGGGCGGTCGTGTCCACGGTGGAGGGACCGGCGTCAGCTTCGGGCGGTGGCGTCCCGGGCCGGCTCGGCGGCGAAGAGGGCGAGCAGCGCGCCGACCTGCTGGTCGGCCTCCGCCGGGTGCCGGAAGCGACCGGTCGGGTTGATCGTGTATTCGTTGCGCCGCCCGACCCGGGTGCGACGGAGGTAACCACCGGCCTCCAGGTCGGCGACGATGGCCTGGGCCGCCCGCTCGGTGACGCCGACCTCGTCGGCCACGTCCCGCAGGCGCGCGGTGGGGTTACGCGCGATGGCCAGCAGGACGTGCCCGTGATTGGTGAGGAAGGTCCAGTTGCGGCGGCTTCCCTCCTCGCCCGGTGTGGTCGCCATGGTGGCCATCGTATGGCCCGCCCGGTCGTCGTTCCCGCCCCGGCACCGGTCGGACGAAACGCATGAAATGCGTATCACGAAATCTTGACGTGCCTTCGGCGGCGTGTGACCGTGGGTCGCGGGGCCGACACCGCCGGCCGGCCTGGTCGTTTGCGCGAGGACGAGGTGAGCAGCAGTGAGCCCGACTGATCCCGAAGAGGCACTCGCCGAACTGCGTGCCGGTAACCACCGGTTCGTCACCGGGGTGCCGCAGCACCCGAATCAGGACGCCGGGCACCGTGCGGCGGTCGCCGACGGCCAGCACCCGTTCGCGGTGATCGTCGGCTGCTCCGACTCCCGCCTCGCCGCCGAGATCATCTTCGACCGGGGCCTCGGTGACCTCTTCGTGGTGCGCACCGCCGGGCACACCGCCGGCCCCGAGGTGCTCGGCAGCGTGGAGTACGCGGTCACCGTGCTGGGCACGCCGCTCGTGGTGGTGCTCGGCCACGACTCGTGCGGTGCGGTCCAGGCCGCCCGCGAGGCGGTCCGCACCGGCTCCGCCCCGGTCGGGCACCTCGGCGCGGTGGTGGACGCCGTCTCGCCCAGCCTGCTGCGCGCCGGCCGCCAGGGCGTCGAGTCGCTCGACGACATCATCGACGTCCACATCGCGCAGACCGTGGAGACCCTGCTCGCCCGGTCCACCGTGCTCGCCGAGCGGGTGGCCGGCGGTGCGTGCGCGGTGGTCGGCATGTCGTACCGGCTCAGCGGTGGCGAGGTGCGGACGGTGGCGCAGTCCCCGTCCGCGCTGCCCGCGCCGGCCGCGCCGGCGGACCCGGCGCTNAAGGGGCCGCCGACCGGC
Source organism: Micromonospora sp. NBS 11-29 (assembly GCF_002140155.1). GTDB lineage: Bacteria > Actinomycetota > Actinomycetes > Mycobacteriales > Micromonosporaceae > Micromonospora. The sequence continues at coordinate 48,741 of NZ_NAPR01000004.1, read as the reverse complement.
GGCCCCTTCCGCGTTCCCGCGAGCGTCAGAGCAACGACATGTGTACGTGGTCGGTGTGGTTGGACGGTCCGCTGTACGAACTCCAGCCACTGGCCGGGAACCAGATCTGCCGATTCCAGATCACGTAGTAGATGCCCAGCCGGTCGGCGTTGCGGATCAGGAAGGCGGCCACCTCGTTGCCGTACCGTCGGGTGTCGTTGTCGTGCCACGGCGCGAAGCCGCTGTTCTGCAACGACCAGTCGCAGGCCTTGCCCTTCGGGTGTTCCCACGGGCCGCCGGGCCGGTAGCAGCCCACGAAGCGTTTGAACCCGGCGCGCCGGACCTCCTTGTACGCGTGCAGCGTGCGCGGCGTGATGCAGCCGGAGGTGGTCGGGTCGTCCTCGCTGCACGACTCCGACTTCCAATTGCCGTCGGCCCCGCGGCCCGGGCCGACCTTCGCGACCGGTGAGGTGGCGGAGACCAGGCCGCCGGTGAAGCCCAGGCCGCCGACCAGCTTCAACGCCTTCTGCGCCTCCACCTTCTCGCGGGCCATGGCGTTCGTCTGCTTCTCCTGCTCGCGCACCTCGGCGTCGGCGGCGAGCTTCGCCTGCTCGGCCCGGTTCCGGGCGGCGTTGATGGCGGCGAGCCGCTGCGCGTTGAAGAGGTTGAGCTCGTCCAGGGTGCTGGCGCGCTGGACGAACGAGTCGGGGGAGTCGCTCTCCAACAGCAGCGCGAACGCGCCCACCCGACCGGTCCGGTAGGACTGGGCGGCGATCTGGTTGATCTGCGGGCTGAGCGCCTCCAGTTCGGCCTCCGCAGACGCCTTCTCGGCGGCCAGCCGCTTCTGGCGGTCCTGTGAGGTCTTCAGCTTCGCCTTGGCCTGGAGGTAGGCGCGGTTGGCGGCGTTGACCGCCTCGCTGATCAGCGGCGGGTCGTCGTCCTCCGCGTGCCCCGAGGGGTTGGGCACCGCGGTGCCGGGGGCCGCCGTCGCCGGGGTGGGTCCGGCCAGTACGGCGAGCGCGGCGAGCACGGCCACCACGGGTGTCGACCAGCGGCGCAGGGGTGCCGTCACAGTGTTCCCTTCCGTCGGCCGCCGACCGGGTTAGCTGACGGGTTCGGGACGGAAGCGGCCCCTACCGCTCGCGCGGATTCACCCCGTGTTCCTGGTTCCCCGGCTCGCCCGTGGGCGATTGGGCGGCGGCACCGCAGGCGCCGGTGCGCGCCTTCGGCGGTGACCGGCAGCGAGGTTACCCGAGAGTCCCATCGAGGTTCTACGTCCGGATGCCGACCAATCGCGAGAATTCGACGTCACCCCATGTGACCAGCGTCGCGTTTGGGAACGGTCGTCACGCTGCGGAGTGTCACCATGCGTTCTGCGTGCTTTTGCCGTCGCCGGGCCACCGCTGGACGGGTGCCGCCCCGCCCAGCGCCGCCAGCGCGTCGTCGTCCCGCCCGGCCGGCGGCCGGGGTGCGGGTGGCGTCGTCGACCCGGCGTCCCGGTCGCGTCGCCCGGCGGNGTCGCCACCGTGCTGCGGACGATCTCCTGGGCCAGGAACTCGCTGGTGAGCAGTTCGCTCACCGGGCGGGAGTCGGCGACCAGCAGGAGCAGCAGGGGGAGCGACGCGCCCGCGTACGCCAGCACGATGGTGTTGACCACGGAGGCGATGTGGGCCCGGCCGACCCGGGTCGCCGCCCGGTAGAGCTGCCGCCGGGTCAGCTCCGGATTGGCGTGCGCCAGCTCGGTGACGGTGGCCGCCTGGGTGACCGTGACGTCGTCGAGCACGCCCAGCGAGCCGATGACGATGCCGGCCAGCAGCAACCCGTGCAGGTCCACGTCGCCCTGGAACAGGGAGAGCGTGGTGGCGTCCTCGCTGCCGAAGCCGGTCAGGTGGGTGGCGGCCGTGGCCAGCGTGCCGAGCGCGCCGGTGACGACCAGGCTGCCGAGGGTGCCGAGCACCGCCACCGACGTCTGGGCGCTGAACCCGTGGGTCAGGTAGAGCACCACGAACATGATCAGCGCGGCGCCGACGATCGCCACCAGCAGCGGGGACCGGCCGGCGCCGATGCCGGGCAGCACGAACCCGAGCAGGATGGCGAAGCTGGCCACCAGCCCGCCCAGCGCGGCCAGCCCGCGCCAGCGCCCGAACGCCACGATCGCGGCGGCGAAGAGCGCGACCAGCCAGATCAGCGGGGTGCCGCGCTGGTGCTCGGCGATGTCGTAGTTCTTCACCGTCGGATCGGCCGGGTCGACCAGTACGACCAGGATCACCTCGTCGCCGACCTCGACGCGGGGTGCACCGGGCCCGGCGGGAATCGGCGTCTCGACCTGCCGGCCGGCGTCCGGGCCCTGCTCGGCGGCGACGGTCACGGTGCCGCAGCGCCCCCCACCTTCCGGCGTCTCCGGGGTCGGCGGGCACGGCTGCGTCACCACGCGGGTCACCGTGCCGTGGTAGCGCGGCAGGTTCGCACCGTCCGCCGGTTCCCGGTCGTACCGGGGCCAGAGCGCCAGCGCCGCGATCACGGTGAGCACGAAGAGCGGCACCACGGTCACGAGCAGGAGCCGGCGTACGCGCGGCGGCGCGGGAGACGCGGGACGGGTGTGGTCGGCGCNGTCCTGACCACGCCCGGTGCATCGCCGGCCCATGGTAGCCAGGCCGGCCCGGGTGGGGGTCAGCCGCGCTTCATCAGGCGGCCCACGGCGGCCATCATCTCGGTGGCCATCTCGTCGGCGCGACCCTCGGCCGCACCCTCGTGCATGCAGTGCCGGGCGTGCCCGTCGAGCAGGCCCAGGGCGACCTTGTCGAGCGCGGCCTGGATCGCCGAGATCTGGGTCAGCACGTCGATGCAGTAGCGGTCGTCCTCGACCATCTTCTCGATGCCCCGCACCTGCCCCTCGATCCGGCGCAGGCGCGCGAGGAGCTGGTCCTTGCTGGCGGTGTAGCCCCGGGTCGGGGTGGACGGCGAGGTCATACCGTCGAGGATAGCGTACCCCTCGGGGGTATGTTACGGTTCGGATCGTACCCCTGGGGGGTATCAGGATCGGAGGATGCGATGAACACGGCGACGAAGCTCAGCGGCTTCGCCCTCGGCCTCGCGGCGGTGTTCGGCGCCACGTACGGGATCGGCCACCTGACCGGTCCCGCCACTCCCGACGTCGAGACACACCACGACGCCACCGCCGGCGGACACGACGCGACCGGCAACGACCACGGGGGCGGCGACGCCCACCTGCCCGGCGGGCTGCTCGTCTCCGAGCGCGGCTACACGCTCCGGCCCACGGCCGGCCCGGCGGGCCAGTTCGCGTTCCGGGTCACCGGTCCGGACGGTGGGCCGGTGACCCGCTACGAGGTGGCCCACGACAAGCGCATGCACCTGATCGTGGCCCGCCGTGACCTCTCCGGCTTCCGGCACGTCCACCCGGAGCTGGGCGACGACGGCACCTGGCGGGTCGCCTCGCCGCTCGCCGGGCCGGGCGTCTGGCGGGCGTTCGCCGACTTCACGCCGGCCGGCGGGGAGCCGCTGACGCTCGGCGTCGACGTCACCGTCCCCGGCCCGCTGGCCGCCCGGCCGCTGCCGCCGCCGGCCACCAGCACCACGGTCGACGACTACACGGTCACGCTCACCGGCACGCCCGAGCCGGGCCGCACCAGCCGGCTGACGCTCTCGGTCAGCCGGGACGGCCGTCCGGTCACCGACCTCCAGCCCTACCTGGGGGCGTACGGGCACCTGGTGGCGCTGCGCCAGGGCGACCTGGCGTACCTGCACGTACACCCGGAGGGCACGCCCGGCGACGGGCGGACGCCAGCCGGGCCGGCGGTCACGTTCGCCGCCGAGGTCCCCTCGGCCGGGGCGTACCGTCTCTACCTGGACTTCCGCCACGGCGACGCGGTGCACACCGCCGAGTTCACCGTCGTGGCCGGCGACCCGAGCGGGGAGGTGCCGCGATGACCACCACGGGAAAGGCGCTGCCGACCGCGCCGAACCTGATCGAACTGGCGATCGGCGGCATGACCTGCGCCTCCTGCGCCGCCCGGATCGAGAAGAAGCTCAACCGGATGGACGGCGTCGAGGCGACGGTGAACTACGCCACCGAGAAGGCCACCGTCCGGTACGCCGACGACGTGGCCCCGGCCGACCTGATCGCCACCGTGGAGAAGAACGGCTACACCGCCGTGGTGCCGCCACCGCCCGCTTCGGCGGAGGCGACCGTGGCCGGCGAGCCGGTGGACGAGCTGCGCGTGGCGCGTACCCGGCTCCGGGTCTCCGCGGCGCTGACCCTGCCGGTGATCCTGCTGGCCATGGTGCCGGCCTGGCAGTTCGATTACTGGCAGTGGGCCTCGCTCACGCTGGCCGCGCCGGTGGTGGTCTGGGGCGGGCTGCCGTTCCACCGGGCCGCGCTGGTCAACCTGCGGCACGGCGCGGCGACCATGGACACGCTGGTCTCGCTCGGCACGCTGGCCGCGTTCGGCTGGTCGCTCTGGGCACTCTTCCTCGGCGACGCCGGGATGCCCGGGATGACCCACCCGTTCCGGTTCGACATCACCCGCAGCGACGGGGCCGGCAACATCTATCTGGAGGCCGCCGCCGGGGTGACCGTCTTCATCCTGGCCGGGCGCTACTTCGAGGCGCGCGCCAAGCGCACCGCCGGCTCCGCCCTGCGCGCCCTGCTCGAACTGGGCGCGCGGGACGTGGCGGTGCGGCGCGACGGGCAGGAGGTCCGGATCCCGGTCGACCAACTCGCGGTCGGCGACCGGTTCGTGGTCCGCCCCGGGGAGAAGATCGCCACCGACGGCGTGGTCGTCGACGGCACCTCGGCGGTCGACGCCAGCATGCTCACCGGCGAGTCGGTCCCGGTCGAGGTTCGTCCCGGCGACGCCGTGGTGGGCGCGACCGTGAACGCCGGCGGGCGGCTCGTGGTGCGGGCCACCCGGATCGGCGGGGACACCCAGCTCGCCCAGATGGCCCGGCTGGTGGAGGCGGCGCAGACCGGGAAGGCGGCGGTGCAGCGCCTCGCCGACCGGATCTCTGGCGTCTTCGTGCCGATCGTGATCGCCCTGGCGGTGGGGACGCTCGGCTGGTGGCTGGGCACCGGAGCCGGGCCGACCGCCGCGTTCACCGCCGCCGTGGCCGTGCTGATCATCGCCTGCCCGTGCGCGCTCGGCCTGGCCACGCCGACCGCGCTGCTGGTCGGCACCGGGCGCGGCGCGCAGCTCGGCGTGCTGATCAAGGGGCCGGAGGTGCTGGAGTCCACCCGCCGGGTCGACACCGTGGTGCTGGACAAGACCGGCACCGTCACCACCGGCCGGATGACCCTGGCCGAGGTGCTGCCCGCGCCCGGCGAGGACGTCGGTGAGCTGCTCCGGGTGGCCGGCGCGCTGGAGGCGTACTCCGAGCACCCGATCGCCCGGGCGGTGGCCGACTCGGCGGCCGGTCCGCTGCCTCCGGTCGACGACTTCGCCAACGCCGAAGGTCTGGGCGTGACCGGTGTGGTCGAGGGCCGCACGGTGGTCGTCGGGCGGCTCCGGCTGCTGCGGGAGCGCGGTCTCGACGTACCCGAGGAGGTCGTGCGGGCAGTGACCGACGCGGAGGCCGGGGGCCGGACGGCGGTCGTGGCCGGCTGGGACGGGCGGGCCCGGGGGGTGCTCGCGGTGGCCGACGCGGTGAAGCCGACCAGCGCGGCGGCGGTCGCCCGGCTGCGCGGGCTGGGCCTCACCCCGGTGCTGCTCACCGGCGACAACGCGACCGTGGCGAGGGCGGTGGCCGCCGAGGTCGGCGTCGACCAGGTGATCTCCGAGGTGCTGCCGGCCGACAAGGTGGCGGTGGTCGAGCGGCTCCAGCGTGAGGGCCGCGTGGTCGCCATGGTCGGCGACGGGGTCAACGACGCCCCCGCGCTCGCCCGGGCGGACCTCGGGCTGGCCATGGGCACCGGCACCGACGTGGCGATGGAGGCCGCCGACCTGACGCTGGTCCGGGGTGACCTGCTGGCCGCGGCGGACGCCATCCGGCTGTCCCGCCGCACGCTCGCGATCATCAAGGGCAACCTGTTCTGGGCGTTCGCCTACAACGTGGCCGCGCTGCCGCTGGCCGCCGCCGGGCTGCTCAACCCGATGCTCGCCGGGGCGGCGATGGCCTTCTCGTCGGTGTTCGTGGTGGCGAACAGTCTGCGGCTGCGAAGCTTCCGCCCGATCGGATGAGTGGGATTGGGCGGCGACTCCGCTGGGTAACCCCTTGTCGTCACGCAACTGCTGAGTTGGAGGTTCCCATGGGTCTCGACGACAAGATCGACAACGCTTCCCAGGACACCGCGGGCAAGGTCAAGGAGGGCGTCGGCCGGGCCACGGACAACGAGCGCCTGGAGGCCGAGGGCCGCAACGACCAGGCGGGCGCCAAGCTCAAGCAGGCCGGCGAGAAGATCAAGGACGCCTTCAAGAGCTGACGTACGCCTCGCACACGACGCCGGGCCGGTCCGTCAGGACCGGCCCGGCGTGCTGTCCGTCACCAGGCGGGCGGCGCGTACCTCCAGGTAACGGCGCTCCGGCAGGCTGGTGGTGGCGCGAGCGGCGGCCAGGTAGGCGGACCGGGCGTCCGCCCGGTCGCCGGCCAGTTCCAGCAGGTGTGCGCGGACGGCGGCGAGCCGGTGGTGACCGGCGACACGGACGTCGGCGTCCAGCGGCGCGAGCAGCGCCAGACCGGCCCGGGGGCCGTCCACCATGGCCACCGCCACCGCCTGGTTGAGCGTCACCATCGGGTTCGGCGCGATCCGGGCCAGCACCCGGTAGAGCGCCACGATCTGCGGCCAGTCCGTGGTCGCGGCCGTGGGCGCCTCCGCGTGCACCGCGGCGATGGCCGCCTGCACCTGGTACGGGCCGGGCGGCGACCAGGTCAACGCCTCGGTCACCAGCGCGATCCCCTCCTCGATCGCGGCCCGGTCCCAGCGGCTGCGGTCCTGCTCGGCCAGCGGCACCACCATCCCGTCCGGGCCGGTACGCGCCGCCCGGTGCGCGTCGGTGAGCAGCATCAGGGCCAGCAACCCGGTCACCTCGCCGTCGGTCGGCAGCAGCCGGTGCACCTCCCGGGCCAGCCGGATCGCCTCCCCGGTCAGCTCGACCCGGTGCAGCGCGTCCCCGCTCGACGCGGTGTGGCCCTCGTTGAAGACGAGGTAGAGCACGCGCAGCACNCCATGGTGGCCTCCGGGACCAGGTACGCCCGGGCGATCTCGGCGGTGCTCAACCCGCCCACCGCCCGCAGCGTGAGCGCCACCTGGGCGCTGACCGGCAGCGCCGGATGACAGCAGAGGAGCAGCAGTTTCAGCGTGTCGTCCCCGCTCGGCGGCTCCTCGTCGGCGGCCGGGGCGACCGCCGCGTACGCCGGTTGCCGGGCCGCCACCGCGACCTCCCGCTCCCGGCGGGCGTGTTCGCTGCGCCACTCGTCGGTGAGCCGGCGGGTCGCCACCGTGACCAGCCAGGCGCGGGGATGGTCCGGCACGCCCTGCGCCGGCCATCGGGTAGCGGCGGCCAGCAGCGCCTCCTGCACGGCGTCCTCGGCGGCGTAGAACTGGCCGTGCCGGCGCACGAGCACGCCGAGGACCTGCGGTGCGAGCGTACGCAGCAGGTCCTCGACCGCCCGGGAGGTCACACGTCGGTCCCGGTCTGCTCCATCACCGGGCGCACCTCCAGCACGCCGCAGCCGTGCCGCACGTCCGGCCAGCTCGCGGCGATCTCGACGGCCCGCTCCGGCGTCTCGCAGTCGACGGTCAGATAGCCGGCGAACTGCTCCTTGCTCTCCACGAACGGCCCGTCGGTGATCTCGGTGCCACCGGCCGTCGACCGCACCGTCCGGGTCTGCGCCGGATGAGCCAGCGCCTCCCCGCCGACCAGCTCGCCGGACTCGGTCAGCTCCTTCATGATCTGGTCGACCTCACCGAAGATCGTGTTGCGCTCCGCCTCGGACAGCTCCTCCACGAAGCCGGGCCGGTTCCAGATCAGCAGCATGTACTTCACGGTCCACTCCTCGGGTACGGGCCACCGTCGGTGACGCCTCGCGAACGGGTCGGAGCCGGCCGGCCCAATCCGACAGCTCCCCGCCTTTTCGTGTTGACCATGAAGTTGGCGGCGGCCAGACGGACTGCCGGGGCCGCTAACTTCATGATCGACGCTGCGGGGTGGGGCGGCCGGGGGCCAGGGGGCGGGGTGCGGGGTGGGCGGGGTTCAGGTGGGCCTGGTCGGCGGCGGTGGTGCCGGAGGTCCACCCCTCCGAGTCGCGTACCTGGAGGCGGTGGCGGGTGGTGCCGGGGAAGAGTTGGTCGGCGCGTTCCCGGACGGCGTCCGAGCGGGCCGCGAGCACCGGCAACAGACGGTCGTCGGCGTGCTCCTCGGTCGCCGCCTCGCTGGCCGCCCGCAGCCGCTCCCCGATCCGCAACGCGTACGCGTTCAGGAACGACTCGTCCCAGCCCTTGGTGCGCCGCCCGCTGCCCCTACCCCGGTCGCGCCGGCCGCGCAGCATCGCGGCGGTCGCCTGCACCAGCAGCGACGTGTGCAGCAGCTCGACCGCGGCCAGGTCGGCCGGGAAGCCGAGCACGGTGGCGAAACCCAGGTCGTCGGACCAGACCGACTCGCACCGGTTCGCCGCCGCCACCTCCTGGATCAGCAGCGCCTTCGCCGCCGCGTACGGGGCGTCGGTGCCGATGCGTACGCCACCCGGGCGGTCGGGCCGCTCGGCCGCGGCGTCGAGCAGCGCCGCGTCGATGCTGTGCCGGGACATCAGTTCCTGCGCCTTGGCGGTGAACGCCTCCGCCTCGGCCGGGTAGCCGGTCGATTCGGCCTTCGCCAGCAGCGCGCGTACCCGGTCGAGCATCCGGGAGCCGGTGGCCGCCACGGCGGCGTGCCCGACGGCGGCGGCGCCGGGCGGCGGGCGGAGCACCGCGATCGGCGGCAGGCCCTCGACCAGCACCAGCGCGTCGACGGCGTCCCGCAGCGCGGTGATCCGGTCGCCGTCGGCGCGGCGGTCGAGCCAGCCCGCGTCGGCGTCCCACCGGGCGTCCAGCTCGGCGAGCTGCTCGTCGAACCAGGCCGGGACCGGGGTGGGCAACCCGCGCCGTTGGGCGGC
>NZ_NAPR01000004.1:0-39616 GCF_002140155.1 Micromonospora sp. NBS 11-29 | reverse complement strand
AGCCGGCGGGTGGCGAGCCGGTCCAGGTCGGCCGGCTGCCAGCCACGCGGCCAGAGCCGGCCCACGGCGCGGGTCAGCCGGGCGAGCAGCGCCGCGTCCACCGCCGCGCCGTCGCCCACCACCAGCCGGTCGAGGGCCCGCTCGGCGGCGCGTACGTCGGTGCCGCGCGCCGCCGCGAGGGCGTCGTCGAGCAGCGGCTCGGCTGAGGACACGGGTGGCTCCCTGGAATCCGACAGGCGGCAGGTCGTCCACCCCGGCACCGACGGTACCCGGCCCGCCGTTCAACCATCGGGGCTCGGTGTCCGTACTCTCCTGCGGAGTGCGGGTGGGCGACGGACGGAGAGCGACGTGGGCGGGCAGGGCCGGGGCGTGCATCGGCGGCGACGGAGGTCGCCGGCCGGCGTCCGCACCCTGGCGGCGGTCCTCGTCGTGACCGGCCTCCTGGCCGGCGGGTACGGCGTGCGGCGACACTCGGAGCTGCTGGCCTCGGTCGGGGCGGAGCCGACCGGACCGGCGGCGGCGCCGGCCGCGCGACCGCCCGTGACGGCCGCGCCCTCACGGGTCCCGGTGGCCGGTCGGGTGCCGCCCGGCATCAGTTTCCCGCAACGGGGCGGCGGCGACTTCCGCACCGCCGACACGGTCGGCACGGTGGCCGGGCGGTCCGGCCAGCTCCTGCGCTACCGGGTCGCGGTCGAGGACGGCATCCGCAACGTGGACATCGAACGCTTCGCCCGCCAGGTCGCGGCGACGCTGGCCGACCGGCGTGGCTGGACCGGCGACGGCCGGTGGCGGCTGCAACGGGTGGGCCGGGACGGACCGGCCGACTTCACCGTGCTGCTCACCACGCCGGTGACCCGGGGCCGGCTCTGCGGCGACCCGACCGACCGCTACACCTCCTGCCGCAGCGGCGACCAGGTCGTGATCAACGTGGCCCGCTGGGTGTACGGGGTGCCGCACGTACCCGACCTCGACCTCTACCGGCAGTATCTGATCAACCACGAGGTGGGTCACCGGCTGGGCCGGGGGCACGAGCGCTGCCCCGGCGGCGGTGGCCCGGCCCCGGTCATGGTGCAGCAGACGCTCGGCCTGCACGGCTGCGCGCCGAACGCGTGGCCGTTGGTGGGCGGCGAACCCTTGAGCGGCCCCGCCGGCCAGTACGACGACCCGATCCCGGCCGGAGACCACTGACCGCCGGGTCTGCGGGCGTCGGCCGCCGGTGGTGAGATGGTCTCCATGGAATACGTCACGTTCGGCTCCACCGGCCTGAAGGTGTCCCGGCTCTGCCTGGGTTGCATGAGCTACGGCGAGCCGGGCCGGGGCGTGCATCCGTGGTCGCTGCCGGAGGACGCCGCCCGCCCCTTCATCCAGCAGGCGCTGGAGCTGGGCGTCACCTTCTTCGACACCGCCAACGTCTACTCCGACGGCACCAGCGAGGAGATCCTCGGTCGGGCGCTGAAGGACTTCGCCCGCCGCGACGACGTGGTGATCGCGACGAAGGTGTACGGCCGGACGGGTCCCGGCCCGAACCAGGGCGGGCTGTCCCGCAAGCACATCATGAGCGAGATCGACGCCAGTCTGCGCCGGCTCGGCACCGACCACGTCGACCTCTACCAGATCCACCGCCTCGACCCGTCCACCCCGATCGAGGAGACGCTGGAGGCGCTGCATGACCTGGTCCGGGCCGGCAAGGTCCGCTACCTCGGCGCCTCCTCGATGTACGCGTGGCAGTTCGCCAAGGCGCTCTGGGCCGCCGAGCGGCACGGCTGGACCCGGTTCGTCTCGATGCAGGACCACTACAACCTGCTCTACCGCGAGGAGGAGCGGGAGATGCTGCCGCTCTGCCTCGACCAGGGCGTCGCGGTGATCCCGTGGAGCCCGCTGGCCCGGGGTCGGCTGACCCGGGACCCGGCCGAGCAGACCGCGCGGGCGGAGACCGACGAGTTCGGCCGCACGCTCTACGCGCGTACCGAGGAGCACGACCGGGCGGTGATCGACGCGGTGGGCCGGGTCGCCGAGCGGCGCGGCGTGCCCCGCGCGCAGGTGGNAAGCCGCACCACCTGACCGACGCGGTGGCCGCGCTGGAGCTTGAGCTGACCGACGCCGAGGTGGCGGAGCTGGAGGCGCCGTACGTGCCGCACCCGGTGGCCGGCTTCTGATCGGTCAGCGCGGGAACGACGCCCAGATGTTCTTGGTCGTGTCGGTGGCGTACCAGCCGACGTCGAGGGAGATCGACTGGGCCAGGAACAGTCCTCGCCCACCCGAGTCCAGCGGGTGGATGTCGGTCAGCTCGGGCACCGAGCTGACGTCGTGGTCGGCCACCTCGAGCAGAAAACAGTCGTCGGTGGCGAGCAGCGTGACAATGGTGGGCGGCCGGCCGTGCCGCAGCGCGTTGCTGGCCAGCTCGGTGACGACGACCAGGACCATGTGCGGCACCTCGTCGAGGTTCTCGCCCTGGACCAGCCCGTGCCGGTTCAACGCGTCACGCAACGACGCCCGCACGTCACGGAGCTGCTCCGGGGTGTCGAGCACCCAACTCTCCAGCTCGGTGGCCTGTGGCGGCGGCGGCGACGTGCGCAACTGTCCCATGATCTGGCTTTACCCTCCGTAGCCATTCGCTAAGCCCGCCCGGCGGCCGCCCGACCGCCGGGCGGGCCCGCGTCAGCGGCGGAGCAGCGCGAAGACGCCCCAACCCAGGTATTCACGCTGGAAACGGACGTAACGCAGTGGGTCCTCGGTCAGTTCCCGCCGCAGCTCCGGCGCCAACTCGTCGTCCGGGTTGGCGTCCAGCCAGCGACGCAGGTTCAGCCAGTGCGCGGCGGCGTACCGGTCCCAACTGTCCTGGTCGGCGAGGACCATCTCGACCAGGTCCCAGCCGCACTCACCGAAGAGCCGGACCAGGTCGGGCAGGTCGCGGAACTCGTACCGGGACCGGGCGTGCGACCCGGTCACCGTCTCCTCGTCGGGCGGGTCGAGCCGCCAGTACGGCTCGCCGACCAGCGCCATGCCGTCCGGCTTCAGCGCGCGGTCGAGCAGTTCCAGCGTGCCGGGAACGCCGTCGCCGATCCAGGTGGCGCCGACGCAGGCGGCCACGTCGACCGGACGCTCCGGCACGTACGCGGCGGCGTCGCCGTGCACGAACCGGACCCGGTCGGCGACGCCCAGCTCGGCGGCGCGGTCCCGGGCGGCGNCCAGGTGCAGAGCAGCTCGCCCTTGCCGCTGCACAGGTCGAGCAGCTCGGCGCCGGGCGCGAGTTTGATCGCCCGACCTAGGGTGGACAGCTTGGCCTCGTCGATCGGGTTGAGGACGCGCAGGTCGCCCTCGCGAATGGTGAAGCTACGTGGCAGATCCACGGTGACGGCTCCGATGGAAGAAGGGGGTCGTGGGCAGATTGGTCCGGGTGGGCACGGGCACCAGAAACACCCTCTTCGTGGGTTCGGAAGTGACGTCGACGGGACGCTAGCCCGCGTCCAGGGCGCGGGTCCACGGGATTTGCGGGGTGGACGGACCACACCACCGGCGATGGCGGGGTGTCGGGCGCGCGGATATCAGATGTGGCCGATGTCACGCTAGCGTGCCCCATGAAGACACCGTGGAAGGCCGTCACCACCCTCGCCGCCGCGCTCCTGCTGGTCCTGCCCGGCGGCGTCGCCGCCCGGGCCGCGGGCACGCCGTACACCAAGACGCCGGTCGCCGGCTCGCTGCGCTCGTACCCGGTCTCCGCCGTCTACGTCGCCGGGGTCTCGTCCGGCGGCTACATGGCCACCCAACTCCAGGTCGCGTACTCGGCCCGGATCCGGGGCGCGGCCGTCTTCGCGGCCGGACCGTACTACTGCGCGCAGAACACCATCCCGCAGGCGCTCTACGGCTGCGGGGACAACCTCTACCCGACGTACCTGGGCAACCTGGAGGCGTACACCCGGGCCTGGGCCTCGTACGGCTGGATCGACGGCACGGCCAACCTCGCCGGCCAGCCGGTCTACGTCCACCACGGCGGCAACGACACCACCGTGAAGAAATCGGTCACCGACGACCTGGCCCGGTACTACCAGGACTTCGGCGCGAGCGTCCGGTACGACTCCGGCAGCGCCGCCGGACACTCCTGGGTCACGCCCTACGGCACGGTCGGCTGCACCGCCACCGCCTCGCCGTACCTCGCCGACTGCGGCAGCGACCCGCAGGGCGCCTTCCTCGGCAAGCTGCTCGGCTCGGTGGCCGCGCCGAACACCGGCCCGCTGGGCGGCACCCTGATCCGGTTCGGCCAGGACAGCTTCGCGGTCAACGGCTGGGCCAACGNACCACCTGCCGGCTGCTGGTCGCCCTGCACGGCTGCGCCCAGGGGTACGCGAAGGTCGGCACCGCCTTCGTCGACCGGGCCAACCTCAACCAGTACGCCGACACCAACCGGCTGATCGTCCTCTACCCGCAGGCGATCGCCACCACGGTCAACCCGAACGGCTGCTGGGACTGGTGGGGCTACCTCGGTGGCACGAACTATCCGATCAAGGGCGGTGCGCAGGTGGAGACCATCATGAACATGGTCCGTCGCCTCGACGGCTGACCCGTGGAGGCGTCCGGCCCGCATCTCCCGAGTGGGACGGACGCGCCGGCTGCGGTACGGTCACCGAATGGTCGTCGAGGAGCACTGGTGGAACGGCGTCAGCACCGATCGCGGGCGGCGCGACGTCTACATCTGCACTGACGGGCAGCGATGGGAGGTGCAGGCCCAGATCGGTGGCGCCACCGGCCGGTCCCGGATCCAGCAGTGCCCGAGCCGGGGCTCGGCGAGCATCCTCGCCGGTGCCTGGCGGGCCAGCGGTTCCGGCTGGCGCGAGATGCCGCGCTGAATCCGCCGCGGCGCTCACTCGCGGGGGCCGTTCACCGCGCGCTCGACGAGTGACTCGGCGACGTCCCGCAGCTTCCGGTTGGAGTCCTGGGACACCCGGGCCAGGATGGCGAACGCCTCCTCGGCCGCGCACCGGCGCTGTCCCATGATGATGCCCTTGGCCTGCTCGATCACCGCCCGGCTCTGCATCGCCTCCTGCATCTGCTGAGCCAGGATGGCGGTGCTCTCGTAGAGGTGGACGTTGGCCAGCGCGATGGCGGCGTACCCGGCCAACGTCTTGGCCAGCTCGACCTGGTCGTCGAAGACCCGGGGCGCCGCGCCGTAGATGTTCAGCGCGCCGACCATCGCCTCCTGGATGGGCAGACCGATCGACAGGGAGCTGGCCGCACCCACCTCGTGGGCCCGGCCCGCCCACTCCGGCCAGCGGCTCTCGGTCGTCATGTCCGGCACCAGCATCGCGGCACCGGTGGTCGCGGCGTCCAGGCACGGGCCTCGGCCCTGCTCGTACTGCCATTCGTCGAGCGTCAGGGCGAGGTCGCCGGTGTACGCGGCGGTGTGCGCCTCGGCGCCCTGGACCAGGGTGACCGACACCTCGGCGGTGCCGGGGATGGTGTCCTTGGCGACGTGGGCGATGGTCGACAGCACCACGTCCAGGTCGACCTCGTCGTACTTGATCCGGGCGAGTCTGACCAGGGCTGCGGCGAGGTCGGGGTGGGCCTGCGGCATGAGCGGTGACGTCCTTGTGGGAAGCGACGCCGCCGACCCCGGGAACCGGGGCGGAGACGCGGGTGGCGGACGGCCCGTGACCACGGACCGCTGCCCCGATCCGGGTGGATCGGGACCGGCGCCGCTTCTTGACGCTCGTTCGTGACGCCCCGGTCGGGACGTCAGTTACGGCACAACTCTACGACCCGGCGCGGACGATGGTGACGGGACGTGCCGACCGGCCGTGGCCGTTCGGCGGCGCCGGGGCGTCGACCACCTCGAACCCGGCGAGCGTGCCGGTGACGTCGAGGACGCGGCGGACCACCGGTGCGGGACGGCAGAGCGTCAGCCGGCCGCCCCGGTCGGCCAGCAGCCGCCGGGCCCGCACCAGCGCGTCGGTGCCGTACGCGCCGAAGAACGTGACCTCCGAGAGGTCCACCGCCACCAGCGGCGTCCGGGTGGCGACGCTCTCCAGCAGCTCGGTGAGCAGGTGCGCGTTGCTGAGATCGACCTCGCCGGCCACCGCGACCCGGGTCACGTCACCGAGGATCGCGCATCTCAGCCACATGATCGGGTCGTCCGGCCGGGAGGACCCGGACGCGGTCGGGCCCGGCAGTCCCTTCGACATGGCATCTCCCACCTGACGAATCGGGTGACGCTCCGGCCGGCCGGACGATGCCGGCAGGGAGCGGTGGAGGGCACATGTCTTGACCCGTACCTCCGACAGTACGTCCATCCGGCAGCCGCCGCACCTTCCGCTCTCCTGCCGACCGAGGGCCGTGCGGGTAGGTTGGGCCGTGTCCGGACCGCCCCACCGCACGTCGACAAGGATTCGCCCATGGCAGCCGCGCGCACGGAGGCGGGTGACGCGCTCGCCGAGCTGAGCCGGATCCGGCTCGACGAGGTCAGCCTGGAGGACGTCCTTCGGCGCGTCGCCGAGCTGGCGAACCGGGCCGTCGCGGGCAGCGCGCACGTCACCGTCACGCTGGCGCAGGGTGGTCACAACCAGAGCGCCGCCTGCACCAGCGACCTGGCCCGTGCGCTCGACGAGTGGCAGTACCGGTACGAGCGGGGCCCCTGCCTGGACGCGTCGACCAGCGCGGCCAGCATCTCCCTGCCCGACCTGGCCAAGGAGGACCGCTGGCCGGAGTGGGCGGCCCAGGCCCGGGAGGCGGGCATCGGCAGCTCCCTGTCGATCGGGCTGCCGATCCAGGAGGCGGTCACCGGCGCGCTCAACCTGTACGGCCTGACCGCGCACGCCTTCGACGGCGCGGCGATCCGATCGGCGGAGAACTTCGCCGCGTACGCGGCCGTGGCGCTGGCCAACGCGCACCTCTACGACAGCGCCGCCACGCTGGCCCGGCAGATGCAGGAGGCGATGCGCAGCCGGGCGGTGATCGAGCAGGCCAAGGGCATCCTCATGGGTGAGCGCCGCTGCTCGGCGGACGAGGCGTTCGCGCTGCTGTCGAAGCTCTCCCAGGACTCCAACCGCAAGGTGCGCGAGGTGGCCGAGGCGCTGGTCGCCACCGCCGCCGGTCGCTGAACCGGTATCCGGCCGGCGCGCTCCGCACAGCCGACCCACGTCGCCTTCGGCCGCTCGGCCCGCGGCCGTGAAGAACGCGTCAAAAAACCGCGGGCCGGCGTGATGGTCGCGTGACGACCCCTGTCCGTCCGCGCGAGCCAGCGTTGTGATTGTCCGGCGCGACCGGCAGGCGGTCGCGAGGACATTCGCCCGCTAGGAGTGGTCAGCCGTGTCTGACGTGCTGTTCGTGTTGCTGACGGTGGGGCTGTTCGCGGCTCTCGCCCTCGTGGTGAGGGGTGTGGAGAAGCGGTGAGCGCCGTCAACGCCGTCGGCTTGGTGTTGGCGATCGGACTGGGCGTGTTCCTGGTCGTCGCCCTGCTGTTTCCGGAGCGCTTCTGATGAGCATGACAACAGCCGGGGTGCTCGTCGTGCTGTCGCTGGTGGTGGCGCTGGCCGCCGTTCACCGGCCGTTCGGCGACCACATGTACCGGGTGCTTTCTGGCACCCGGCTCGCCCGGGTCGAGCGGGGAATCTACCGCCTCATCGGGGTCGACCCGGCCGTCGAGCAGACCTGGGGCATGTACGCCCGCAGCCTCCTGGCCTTCTCGGCTGTCTCGATCCTGTTCCTGTACGCGTTCCAGCGCCTGCAGAATCACCTCTGGCTCTCGCTGGGCTTCGATCGGGTGGTGCCGCACGGCGCCTGGAACACCGCGGTGTCGTTCGTGACCAACACGAACTGGCAGTGGTACTCGGGTGAGTCGACCATGGGCCACCTGGTGCAGATGGCCGGCCTGGCGGTGCAGAACTTCGTCTCCGCCGCGGTGGGCATCGCCGTCGCGGTGGCGCTGGTTCGGGGCTTCGCCCGCAGCCGCACCGGCGAGCTGGGCAACTTCTGGGTCGACCTGACCCGGATCACGCTGCGGATCCTGCTGCCGGTAGCGGTGCTCGGCGCGCTCGCTCTGATGGTCGGCGGGGTGGTGCAGAACCTGTCCGGCGGCACGGACGTGACGACTTTGACCGGTGGCGGCCAGACCATCACCGGCGGGCCGGTGGCCGGCCAGGAGGTGATCAAGGAGTTGGGCACCAACGGCGGCGGCTTCTACAACGTCAACAGCGCCCACCCGTTCGAGAACCCCACCGCCTGGACGAACTGGATCCAGATCTTCCTGATCCTGCTCATCCCGTTCAGCCTGCCCCGGGTCTTCGGCCGCATGGTCGGGCAGAACCGGCAGGGCTACGCGATCGCCGCGGTGATGGCGATCCTCGCGCTGGCCGGCATCACCCTGACCAACGTGTTCGAGCTTGCCGGACACGGCACGGTGCCGCAGGCGGTCGGCGCGGCGCTGGAGGGCAAGGAGGTCCGGTTCGACGTGTCGAACTCGGCCACCTTCGCCGCCGCCACCACGCTCACCTCGACCGGCGCGGTCAACTCGTTCCACGACTCGTACACCGCGTTGGGCGGGATGATGACGCTGNCCTGTTGATCCTCGCGGTGATTACGGTCTTCGTCGCCGGGCTGATGGTCGGCCGCACGCCGGAGTACCTGGGCAAGAAGATCGGGGCGCGCGAGATCCAGTTCGCCTCGATGTACTTCCTGGTCACCCCGGCGTTGGTGCTCACCGGTACCGCCGCCGCGTTCGCTACCGGCAACGACTCGACCGCGCTCAACGTCGGGCCGCACGGGCTCTCCGAAGTGCTCTACGCGTTCACCTCGGCGAGCAACAACAACGGCTCGGCGTTCGCCGGCATCACCGTGAGCACGCCCTGGTGGAACACCGCCCTGGGGCTGTGCATGCTGCTCGGTCGGTTCCTGCCGATCATCTTCGTGCTCGCGCTGGCCGGTTCGTTGGCCCGCCAGCAGCCCACGCCCGCGTCCGAGGGCACCCTGCCGACCCACCGGCCGCTCTTCGTCGGCATGGTCGTCGGCGTCACGGTGATCCTCGTCGCGCTCACCTTTCTGCCCGCGCTCGCGCTCGGCCCGCTGGCCGAAGGGCTGTGACCACCATGAGAGACAAGGACATGACCGCACCTTCCGACACCGCCGACGCGCCGACCCCCGGCACGCCGGCCACCCCGGTCGACCGGGTCGGCGGCGGACTGCTCGACCCGCGCCAGCTCATCGCGTCACTACCGGACGCGCTGCGCAAGCTCGACCCGCGGACCCTGTGGCGCAACCCGGTGATGCTGATCGTCGAGATCGGCGCGCTGTTCACCACCGTCCTCGCGGTCGCCGATCCCTCGGTGTTCGCCTGGGCCATCACGATCTGGCTCTGGCTGACCGTGCTCTTCGCCAACCTGGCCGAGGCGGTCGCCGAGGGCCGGGGCAAGGCGCAGGCCGACACGCTGCGGCGGGCCAAGCAGGACACCATCGCCACCCGCCTGCTCGGGTGGGGCCCGGGCGCGGCGGCCAACGGCTACCGCGACGAGGCGGTGCCCGCATCGCAGCTCAAGCAGGGCGACATCGTCCTGGTCGAGGCCGGTCAGATCATCCCCGGGGACGGTGACGTCGTCGAGGGCATCGCCAGCGTCGATGAGTCGGCGATCACCGGAGAGTCCGCTCCGGTGATCCGGGAGTCCGGCGGCGACCGCAGCGCGGTCACCGGCGGCACCCGGGTGCTCTCCGACCGGATCGTCGTCAGGATCACCCAGAAGCCGGGCGAGAGTTTCATCGACCGGATGATCGCGCTGGTCGAGGGCGCCAACCGGCAGAAGACGCCGAACGAGATCGCCCTCAACATCCTGCTGGCCGCGCTCACGATCATCTTCCTGCTCGCGGTGGTCACGCTCCAGCCGATGGCGATCTTCGCCAAGGGCTGGCAGGCCGCGGCGCCGGACACCCAGGCGATCACCGACTCCGGTGTCACCGGCATCGTGCTGGTCTCCCTGCTGGTCTGCCTCATCCCGACGACCATCGGCGCGCTGCTGTCCGCCATCGGCATCGCCGGCATGGACCGCCTCGTCCAGCGCAACGTGCTCGCCATGAGCGGGCGAGCGGTCGAGGCGGCCGGCGACGTCAATACGCTGCTGCTGGACAAGACCGGCACGATCACCCTGGGCAACCGGCAGGCCGCCGAGTTCCTGCCGGTGGCCGGCGTGGACGCGGCCACGGTCGCCGACGCGGCACAGCTGTCCAGCCTGGCCGACGAGACGCCCGAGGGGCGCTCGGTGGTGGTGCTGGCCAAGAACGAGTTCGGGCTGCGCGAGCGTGAGCCCGGCCTGATCCCGCACGCCACCTTCGTGCCGTTCACCGCGCAGACCCGGATGAGCGGCGTCGACCTGGCCGGTGACGGCGGCGTCGGCGACCGGCAGATCCGCAAGGGCGCCGCCGCCGCGGTGATGAAGTGGGTACGTGAGAACGGCGGCCACCCGACCGAGCAGGTCGGTGAACTGGTCGACGCGATCAGCGGCACCGGCGGCACCCCGCTCGTGGTCGCCGAGCACACCGCCGGCGAGCCGGCCCGGGCGCTGGGCGTCATCCACCTTAAGGATGTCGTCAAGGCCGGTATGCGGGAGCGTTTCGACGAGATGCGCCGGATGGGCATCCGGACCGTGATGATCACCGGTGACAACCCACGGACCGCGAAGGCCATCGCCGACGAGGCCGGCGTGGACGACTTCCTCGCCGAGGCCACGCCGGAGGACAAGCTCGCCCTGATCAAGAAGGAGCAGGAGGGCGGCCGGCTGGTCGCCATGACCGGTGACGGCACCAACGACGCGCCGGCGCTGGCCCAGGCGGACGTCGGTGTGGCCATGAACACCGGCACGTCGGCCGCGAAGGAGGCCGGCAACATGGTCGACCTCGACTCCGACCCGACCAAGCTGATCGAGATCGTGGAGATCGGCAAGCAGTTGCTGATCACCCGGGGCGCGTTGACGACATTCAGCATCGCCAACGACATCGCGAAGTACTTCGCGATCATCCCGGCCATGTTCGCCGGCATCTATCCCGCGCTGGACACGCTCAACGTGATGCGGCTGGCCAGCCCGGCGTCGGCGATCCTCGCCGCGGTCATCTTCAACGCGATCGTCATCGTCGCGCTGATCCCGCTGGCCCTGCGCGGCGTCCGCTACCGCCCGGCCAGCGCCTCGAAGCTGCTCAACCGCAACCTGCTGCGCTACGGCCTCGGCGGCATCGTGGTGCCGTTCGTCGGCATCAAGCTCATCGACCTGCTCATCCAGTTCGTCCCGGGGATCTCATGATGCGCCTTCCCAGTTGGCTCTCCCAGCACCTGGCCGCCCTGCGCGCGGTGCTCGTCCTCACCGTCCTGCTCGGGCTGGCGTATCCGCTCGCCCTGGTCGCCGTGGGCCGGCTCCCCGTTCTCGACGGCCGGGCGGACGGCTCGCTGGTCACCGTCGGCGACCGGACCGTCGGCAGCTCGCTGATCGGCCAGTCCTTCACCGACGCCGACGGCAACCCCGTACCGCGCTACTTCCAGTCCCGGTCGTCCGCCGCTGGCGGCGGCTACGACCCGACCGCTACCGCGGCCAGCAACCTCGGCCCGGAGAGCGTGGTGGACCGGCTCTCCACCGATCCCGCCGACTCCACTCCGAGCCTGCTCACCCAGGTCTGCGCGCGCAGCAAGGCAGTCGGAGAGCGGGACGGCGTGGACGGGCGGCGCCCCTACTGCACGCCGGACGGGGTGGGTGCGGTGCTGGCTGTGTTCCGCACCGACGGACTGACCGGCCGGATCACCCGGGTGGTGAGCGTCAACCAGGTCGCGCCAGCGACACCGTTCGTGTCGACCTGGCAGGGCATCCCGGTCGAGCCCGCCCGGCCCGGCCACGACTACGTGGCCGAGGGCGGCGTGGTGACTCCGGTCCGGGGGGAAGCGCCGGCCGCGCCGGCCGTGCCGGCCGACGCGGTCACCGCCAGCGGCAGCGGCCTCGACCCGCACATCTCCCCGGCGTACGCGGAGATCCAAGTGGGCCGCGTGGCGCGCGAGCGGGGCGCGGACCCGGCGGCGGTCCGCCGGCTGGTTCGGGCGCACACCGCCGGACGGGCGCTCGGCTTCCTGGGCGAGCCCACCGTGAACGTGCTGGAACTCAACCTCGCGCTGGACGAGGAGTTGCCGGCGCGCTGACGCCGGTAGCTGTTAAGAAGGGGCCCCGCCTCTACCGGAGGCGTTAAGCGGGGGCCCCTCCTTTCCGGAAGGATGGGGTGGTGAGCAGGGGCGAGCTGCGGATCTACCTGGGGGCGGCCCCCGGCGTGGGAAAGACGTACGCGATGCTCGAAGAGGCCCGACGGCGGGCCGAGCGCGGCACCGACGTGGTGGTCGGGCTGGTCGAGACGCACGGTCGCCCACACACCGCCGCGATGATCGGTGACCTGGAGGTGGTGCCCCGCCGGGAGATGACCTACCGGGGTGTCGACCTCACCGAGATGGACCTCGACGCGGTGCTGGCCCGCCGGCCCGAGCTGGTGGTGGTCGACGAGCTGGCGCACACCAACGTGCCCGGCTCCCGGCACGACAAGCGTTGGCGGGACGTGCGGGAACTGCTCGACGCCGGGATCAGCGTGCTCTCCACGGTCAACGTGCAGCACCTGGAGTCGCTCAACGACGTGGTCGCGCAGATCACCGGCACCACCCAGCGGGAGACCGTGCCGGACCAGGTGGTCCGCGCCGCGGAGCAGGTCGAACTGGTGGACATGACGCCGGAGGCGTTGCGCCGCCGGATGGCGCACGGCAACATCTACCGGCCCGACCGGATCGACGCGGCGTTGGGCAACTACTTCCGGGTCGGCAACCTCAGCGCGCTACGCGAGCTGGCACTGCTCTGGCTGGCCGACAAGGTCGACGAACAGCTTGACGCGTACCGGGCCCAGCAGGGCATCTCCGACACCTGGGAGGCGCGGGAGCGGGTGGTCGTCGCGCTCACCGGCGGCCCGGAGGGCGAGACGTTGCTCCGCCGGGCGGCCCGGGTTGCCGCCCGCAGCAAGGGTGCCGACCTGCTCGCCGTGCACGTGGCCCGCAACGACGGGCTTGCCGGCGCGGACCCGGCCCACCTGGCCCGGCAGCGGGTGCTGGTGGAGAGTCTCGGGGGCACCTACCACCAGGTGCTCGGCACCGACATCCCGGCCGCGCTGCTCGACTTCGCGCGCGGGGTCAACGCCACCCAGCTCGTGCTCGGCGCGAGCCGGCGGGGCCGCTTCGCGCAGATCTTCTCCCAGGGTGTCGGCGTGACCACCACCGCGCTCTCCGGCGCCATCGACGTGCACCTGGTCACCCACCGCGAGGCGGGGCGCGGGCGACGCGGGGCCGAGGTGCCCGCCGCGCTGTCCCGCCGCCGCCGACTGCTCGGGTACGCGTTGGCCATGTTCGGCATGCCGCTGCTCACGCTGCTGCTGGAAGCCCTGCCCGACCTCACCCTGACCAACGACATCCTCCTCTTCCTGGCCGGCGTGGTCGGGGTGGCGCTGGTCGGCGGACTGTGGCCGGCACTGGTCGCCGCGCTCGGCGGATCGTTGCTGCTGAATTGGTTCTTCACCCCGCCGTTCCGCACTTTGACCATCGCCGAGGCGGACAACCTGCTCGCGCTGAGCGTGTTCGTCGGCGTCGCGGTCGCGGTGAGCGGGGTGGTCGACGTGGCGGCCCGGCGGACCCGGGAGGCGGCCCGCGCCTCCGCCGACGCGCAGACCCTGGCCACCGTCGCGGGCAGCGTGCTGCGCGGCGCGCGCCCGCTGCCCGCGTTGCTGGACCGGCTCCGGGAGACGTTCGGGCTGCGGGCGGTGAGCGTGCTGGAGCTGGCCGCCGAGGCCGAGGGACGGCCGGGCCGGTCGGTGGAAGAGGGCGCCTGGCGGGTGGTGGCGCACGTCGGTGACCGGCCGCCGGGCAGCCCGAGCGCGGGGGAGACCGTGGTGCCGGTGGACGACCGGCTCAGCGTCGTGCTCGCCGGCCGTCGGCTGGAGGCGGCCGACCGCCGGGTGGTCGAGGCGTTCGCCGCCCAGGCCGCCGTCGCGCTGCGCCAGGAACGCCTGGCCGAGGAGGCGGCCACGGTCCGTCCGCTCGCCGCCGCCGACCGGATGCGGACCGCGTTGCTCGCGGCGGTCAGCCACGACCTGCGTACGCCGCTGGCGTCGGCCAAGGCCGCGGTGAGCAGCCTGCGCAGCCACGACGTGGAGTTCGACGCCGACGACCGGGAGGAGTTGCTGGCCACCGCCGACGAGTCGTTGGACCGGCTGAGTCGGTTGGTGGTGAATCTGCTGGACATGAGTCGGTTGCAGGCCGGCGCGCTCGGCGTCACCACGACCGCGATCGGGCTGGAGGACGTCGTACCCCGGGTCCTGGACGAACTGGGCCCGGCGGCGGCCGAGGTGGGCACGGACATCCCGGCGGACCTGCCGGCGGCGCTGGCCGACCCCGGCCTGCTGGAGCGGGTGCTGGTCAACCTCGTCGCCAACGCGCTGCGGCACAGTCCGCCGGGCCGACCTCCGAGGATCACCGGCAGCGCGCACGCCGGCCGGGTNTCTTCCTGCCGTTCCAGCGCCTCGGCGACCGGGACAACCGGACCGGGGTGGGGCTCGGGCTGGCGCTGTCCCGCGGCCTGGCCGAGGCGATGGGTGGCAGCATCACCCCGGAGACCACCCCCGGCGGTGGTCTCACCATGGTGCTGCGGCTGCCGGCCGCCACCGAGCCGGGAAGGCCACCGGAATGACCCGCATCCTGGTCGTCGACGACGAGCCGCAGATCCTGCGCGCCCTGCGGATCAACCTGCGCGCCCGGGGCTACGACGTCGAGGTGGCCGACACCGGCGCCGCCGCGCTGAAGGCCGCCGCCGGGCACCCGCCCGACCTGGTCGTGCTCGACCTCGGCCTGCCCGACCTGGACGGCGCCGAGGTCATCCGGGGCCTGCGCGGCTGGAGCGGCGTGCCGATCATCGTGCTCTCCGGCCGCGCCGGCAGCGAGGACAAGGTCGCCGCCCTGGACGCGGGCGCCGACGACTACGTCACCAAGCCGTTCGGGATGGACGAACTGCTCGCCCGGATCCGCGCGGTGACCCGCCGGCTCGTGGCCGCCACCCCGGGTATGCCCGCGTTGCGGATCGGCCGGCACACCGTCGACCTGGCCGACCGGACCGTCAAGCGGGACGACGGCACCGAGGTCAGGCTGACCCCGACCCAGTGGGCCGTGCTGGAGAAGCTGCTGCGCAACCCCGGGAAGCTGGTCAGCCAGCGGCAACTGCTGCACGACGTGTGGGGGCCCGAATACCAACGGGAGACAACCTATCTGCGGCAGTACCTGGCCCAGCTCCGGCGGAAACTGGAGGACGACCCGGCCCGGCCCCGGCACCTGATCACCGAGCCGGGGATGGGCTACCGCTACCGCCCCTGACGCCGCTGCCGGGTTTGCGCCGCCCGCCGCCGGGGACTCGGCGAGCCGGCCGAGCGGAGGAAGGGCGATGGCGGGCAACCGGTTCGAAGCGCTCCCGGAGGGGTTCGGCCGGCGTCTGGATGAGCACGCCGGCGACGCCGACGAGCCGGAGCGGCCCGCCGGGCTGGTCGACAGCGGCGTCTACGTGGACGGCGTACGCCGTGCCTCGCCGGCCGGCCTCGCCGACACGTTCCGCTGCCTCCAGCAGCTCGACCACGCGATGGCCTGGATCGGGTTGCGCGGTCCGAGCCGGGAGCAGTTGGCCTCGCTGGCCGCCGAGTTCCAGCTCCCGGGGCTGGCCGTCGAGGACGCGATCAACGCCCACCAGCGGCCGAAGCTGGAGCGGTACGGCGACACCCTGTTCGTGGTGCTGCGCGCCGCCCGCTACCTGGACGCGCGGGAGGCGGTCGAGTTCGCCGAGCTGCACCTCTTCCTCGGGCCCGGGTTCGTGATCACCGTCCGACACGGCGGCACGCCCGACCTGGCGGCCGTCCGGCGCCGGCTGGAGGCGGAGCCGGAGATTCTCGCGCACGGCCCCGAGGCGGTCCTCTACGCCGTGCTCGACCGCGTGGTCGACGGGTACGCCCCGGTGGTGGCCGGGTTGGAGAACGACATCGACGAGATCGAGACCGAGGTGTTCGGCGGCGACCCGAACGCCAGCCGCCGCATCTACGAGCTGAGCCGCGAGGTGATCCAGTTTCAGCGGGCGGCCCGGCCGCTGCTGAAGGTGGTTGACGCGCTCACCCACGGCTTCGACCGGTACGGCACGGACGAGGAACTGCGCCGCCGGCTGCGCGACGTGGCCGACCACCTCACCCAGGTCGTCGAGCGGGTGGACGGGTTCCGGCATCTGCTGCAGAGCATCCTCACCGTCAACGCCACCCTGGTCTCGCAGGCGCAGAACGAGGAGATGCGCAGCCTCACGGCGGCCAGCTTCGAGCAGAACGAGGAGGTCAAGCGCGTCTCCGCCTGGGCGGCGATCCTGTTCGCGCCCACCCTGATCGGCACGTCTACGGGATGAACTTCACCCACATGCCGGAGTTGGCCTGGCGCTACGGCTACCTGTTCGCGGTCGTGCTGATGCTCGTCGTCTGCGGCACGCTCTACCTGCTGTTCAAGCGGCGCGGCTGGTTGTGAGCCCGGCCGCCCGGTCGCGCACCGAGACCGCCCACAGCACCGCCGTGCCGAGCAGCGCGGCGCTCGGGGCGACCACCAGCCCGTACCGGGTGCCGGCCGACGCCCCGGCCAGCGCCGAGCCGGCGGCGCTGCCCACCACGAACGCCGTGCTCACCCACGCGAACGCCTCGGCCACCGTGCCCGGCTCGGCCAGCCGCTCGGCGGTGAGGAAGACGGCGGTCAGCACCGGCGGCAGCGCCAGCCCGCTCACCACGAGCAGGGCGGCCATCGGGACCGGGCCGGGAGCCAGCAGCAGCGGCAGATAGCCGGCCGTGAGCACGGCGGCCAGCAGCGGCAGCCGCCCCGGCCCGCCCGGCCGGGCCCGGGTGTAGGCCAGGCCGCCGGCGAGCGCGCCGGCCGCCTGCGCGGCCAGCAGCCAGCCGCTGAGCCGCCGGTCGCCGGCCGACTCGGCGTAGCCGGTCACCGCCACCGCGATGCTGCCGACCGCCGCGCCGACGCCGACCACGCCGAGCATCATCACCCCGAACCGGGGTACGCGCAGCGGCCCGGCCCAGTGCCGTACCGCGGCCACCCCGCGCCAGGCGCGGGCGGCGGGGCTGAGCGCGTACATCGCGGTGCCGGCGAGCTGCACCACGGCGGCGGCGAGCAGCCCGGCGGCCGGCCCGCCGACGGTCACCGCGAGCAGGGTGACCAGCGGTCCCACCACGAAGATGACCTCCTGGAGGGCGATGTCCACCGTGTACGCGGTCGGCACCGTGGCCGGCGGCAGCAGGGCCGGCCAGAGCGTCCGCACGCACGCCTCCAGCGGCGGGGTGCCGAACCCGGCGATCGCCGCCCCGGTGAGCGCGCCGGCGAGATGCCCGCCGGTGAGCGCCACCGCGCCGAAGCCGAGGCCGGAGACGACCGCCGCCGCCCAGAGCACCGGCGGCTGCCGCCAGCGGTCCACCGCCCGGGCGAGCAGCGGGGTGCCCACCGCCATCCCGGCCGTGTACGCGGCGACCAGCAGCCCGGCGGCGGCCAGGCTCAGCGACTGGCGGGCGAAGAGGAGCAGCGCCAGCGGGCCGCTGGCGGTGGGCAGCCGGCCGATCTGGCTGCCGAGGAGGACGCGGGCGACCTGCGGCGCGCGCAGCACCGCCCGGATGGAGGTGTCGACGGACATGGGACATCGCTCCCGGGTGAGGGATCGGGCAGGGGCGTCGGGGGCACCGCCGCCTCAGGGAGCGAAGTCGGCCCGCTCGTGGTCGTCGCCGTAGAGCGGAAGGGCAGGGGTGATCCACTGCGCGTACGCGGCGGGTGGGATCACCCACCGACGGTAACCCAATAGGGTGACGGGATGGTTGACCGGCGAGTCGAGGTGCCGGCCCAGCGGGGGGTGCGCCGTCCGGGCGGCGCGGAACGGTCACTGGCGGCCCGGTGCGCCCGGATCGTCGCGTCCCGGCCGTTCGAGGTGGCCATCGTCGTGCTGATCATGGCCAACGGGGCGGTGCTGGGCATCGAGACCTACCCGCACACGGGCACCACGGCGTCGGTGCTGCGCTGGATCGAGTGGATGTTCCGGGCGGTCTTCGTCGTGGAGATCGCCATCCGGGTGCTCGCCCACGGTCGCCGGCCGCAGGATTTCCTTCGGCACGGCTGGAACGTGTTCGACCTGCTGGTGACCGTCGCGATCTTCGTGCCGGGGCTGCACGGCGACTCGGCCGTGCTGCGCTTCGTCCGGGTGGCCCGGGTGTTGCGCCTGGTCCGCTTCTCACCCGGCCTGCGCACCATCGTCACCGCGCTGTGGCGCAGCCTGCCCGGTNCTGGCTGATCTTCGGCGACCGCTATCCGGAGCAGTACGGCGACATCGGCCGCTCGCTGGTGACGCTGTTCGTGCTGCTGTCCCTGGAAACGCTGCCCGACCTGCTCGAACAGGGTCTCGACGTGTCGGCGTGGACGCTGCTCTACTACGTCAGCTTCGTGATGATCGCGGTCAACCTGCTGCTGAACATCCTCATCGCGGTCATCGTCAACTCGATGGAGGAGGCGCGCCGGCTGGAGATGACCGAGGGGCTGTCCCCCGACTACGACTCCGACGGTGACGGGGTGCCGGACGAGGTGGACCGGATCGCGATCAGCCAGCGCCTGGACGACCTGCGCACGGTCGTCGCCGAGCTGGAGCGGGAGCTGCGGATCGACCGGGACGACACCCCCGGCGGCTCGCGCCGACGGCGTTGAACGGCACATTCATGACAGTTGTGTGAAAGAAACGACCCTCGCGTTTGGGTCGCCGGCCGGTGCGGGCACCCCACCAGCGTCAGCGCACCTGAGGGAAAGGACGGCTCTCGTGGAAGTCACGGGTTTCTTCGCCGCGATCATCATCGGCCTGGTCATCGGCGCGCTCGGCCGCCTGGTGGTGCCGGGCAAGCAGAACATCCCGATCTGGCTCACCATGCTCATCGGTGTGGTCGCCGCGATCCTGGGCACGCTCGTCGCGGGCCTCTTCGGCGTGGACGACACGCGCGGCATCGACTGGATCGAACTGGCACTCCAGGTCGCCTTCGCGGCGATCGGTGTCGCCATCTTCGCGGGGGCCTACGGCCGTCGGCGGTGAGCGGTGGCGGGGCCCCTGCGTGACGCAGTCCGTACGCCGAAGGGGCCCCGCTCGACGCGCCTACTCCCGCCAGCCGGTCAGCTCGACCCCCTTGGCCAGCTCCACCCGGAAGCCCAGGGCGATCTCGCCGCTGTCGCCCGGCGCGAGCGACAGCCGCCAGGTCAGCTCGCCCAGGTCGGTCCGCTCCGCCGGGGGCGGCGTCAGCGTCGTCTCCCGCACCACCACCGCCTCGTCCCGCGACACCGGCACCTGGTCGCGCACCTCGACGGTCGCCGCACGGGGGGTGTGGTTGGCGACGGTGATCCGGTACTCCACCTCCCGCCGCCGGGTCGAGGAGAGCGTCGCCCTGGTCTCGGTGCGCCGGTGCAGCTTCCGTTCCACCCGCAGCCGGTCGTCCACCCCGAGCGCCAGCTCGGTCTCCTCACCGGGCGCCCACACCGGCAGCCGGGTGGCGGCGACGAAGTCCGCGTCGTGGAACACCGCCGCCGGGCCGGCGGGCAGCGTGTGCGCCGACGTGTTGCGTACCGTGGCCCGCAGGTGTGCCTCGGCGGCGCGCACCGGCACGGTGACGTGATCCAGCCGGGCCGGCAGCTCCAGCACGGCGATCGTGGCCCGGTGCGTGCTGCCGTCCGCCGGCACCGCCACCGCCCGGGCCGGGCGGTAGGTGGCCGCGCTGACGCCCTGCTCGACCTCCGCGACACTCTCCCGCACCTGAGCAAGGGCCGCCGTCCGCGCCAGGCCACCACCGCCGCCGGGTGCCGGGGGCGCCGGCATGGCGGCCGACACGGGCGCCGCGGCCCGCGCCGGCAGCGGCGGCCGGAACCGGTCCAGATACCAGGGCGACAACTCGGGTACGCCGGTGGTCGCCGCCGGCCGGGCGGTGGAGAGCCGCAGCTCGCACTCCGGCCAGTCCTCCCCGGTGCTCTGGCTGACCAGCCCGAACCAGGTGACGGTCACGGTGTCGTCGACCAGCCGTAGGTCGTAGGAGGAGTGCCACCGCGCCCCGTCCACCAGGTAGCTCAGTTCCAGCTCGACCTCGGCGTCGTCGGCCGCCACCGCGACGGTCACCTCGGCGGCCAGCCGGTCCGGTGCCCGCTTGCCGCGGGCGGCGTCGAGGTCGCGGTCGACCGCGGCCAGCTCCTCGGCCAGGTCGGTGCGCCGCCGGGCCAGCCCACGCCGCCGGGCCCGGGACTCGGCGAGCTGACCGGCCACCGAGTCGGTGAAGGCCGCCACGTCGGCCGGGGCCGCGTCGCCGGCGGCCAGTGCCCGCGCGTACGTGCCACCGGCCCGTTCCGCCAGCCGGGCGAGGAACTCCCCGCGCTGCTCCTCGATCCCGTTCGCGTCGTCGACCTCGGCCAGCTCGTCGGCCAGCTCCCGTCGCCGCTGCTCCAGGCCGACGACCTGGGTGTCGGTGCTGCGGGCCTGCCGCCAGGCGGTCACGTCCACACCGAGCACGGTGGCCGCGCCCCGGCCGCCGACGCGGACCGAGTCGCGTCGCAGCCCGAGTGGGAGTGGCGCGACGCGTACCCGATGGTCACCGGCGGGCAGCCGGATGCTGCCGCGGCGGGTGACCCGCGCGCGGTCCGGATAGACGGTGACGCCGACGACGGGTGCCTCGATCTCTGCGGTGTCCACGGCGGTGAGGCTAGTTCAGCGGCGCTCGCGCGGTCCCGCCCGGTTTTCCCGGCGGGACCGGTGAACCGGAGCCGGGAGCGCCGCGTCATGGGGGTGCGTCGATCGTCCGGCACCGGGCAGGGCGGCCCGGGCCCGAGCAGATGAGAGGACCGGAGCGATGGGAAAGAAACACAAGAAGCACGACGACGGCCAGAGCATCAAGATGAGCCGGGTGGAGTACGACCGGCGGCGGCGGGAGGTGAGCGGAGGCCAGGCACCGTCGGACCCGTCCAGTTCCGACTCGGAGACGGCACAGATCCGCGACACCGCCGCGCAGAACGTCGGCGGGGTCCAGTTCCAGCAGGAGGACGACGGCCAGTCGGCGCGGTGGGCGCCGGACCAGGCCGGGCCGAGCACGATCACCTACGACCCCGCCTACTCCTACTATCCGCAGTCCGGCACGCCCGGATACACCGCGCAGGCGACGTTCGACCACGAGATGCACCACGAGGACGCGCAGAACGTCTATCAGCACCCGGTGGACCGCCACCTCTACGGGGCCAACTTCCACCTGCCCGGCACCGACGCCGACGCGCCGGAGGTTGCCGAGTCCTACGCCCGGCAGTCGGACACGATCACGGCGAACTGGGACGAGGTGCGCTCGGCGGCGGCCCGGGATCGGGGCATCCAGAGAAACGCCGGCTGGCCGGAGTACATCGAGCGGCGGGTGGTGTACGTCCAGTCGACGCCGCACCAGCACAACGAGAGCGTGGCCGCGGAGCTGATCGACACGCTGAACGACGCCGGTCTCCAGGGGCCGGTCACCAACCAGCTCCGGGCGATCTACAACGAGGCGAACGCCCGGCGCCTGGCCGGCGGTGAGGTCGCCCGGATCGGTCCGGTCCGGGCGACCACCTCCACCCGAACGTCGGCCTTCACCAACACCGACGCGAAGGAGAAGGGGCCGGCGCGGACCAAGTAGCCGTCACGCGAAGCGGAAGGGGACCACGTGACCAGAGCAGTCGTCGACGTCGACCGCGAGCCGGATCTGCCGCCGCCTCCGCCGGCCCGCCGGTCGCCGTTCATCGTGCACCTCGACGGCGACGAGTACGACGCCGCGCTGGCCGGGCTGGCCGTCTGGGTCGAGCACCTGCTGCTCCCGATCTACGGGCGGGAGGTCACCTCGGGGGCGCCCTGGTGCCCGCGCTGGTGGGAGCATCCCGAGGCGGTCGCCGTCCTGCACGGTCTCTGGCTGGCCTGGCAGGAGCTGACCGAAATGGGGGGCGGGCTGTCCGGCCCGGCGTCCTGGCACCGCGACCACCTCAACCCGGTGATGACGTCGTTGCGGGACCCTGCGGGCCCGTTCGCCGGGTGCAAGACCGGGGGCCACCGCGCCAAGGAGAGTCCGGAGGTGGAGGACTACTTCGCCGGGTGAGGCGGCCGCCGTGGGCGGGTCCGTGACCGTGGCGGGCCCGCCCACCGAGGCATCGACGTCCCTTTTCACATCTTGGCAGCGGTGCCGCACTCCGCTACCTTCATGGGAACGCTCCCATGAAGTTAGATACATCTATGTGACTAGGGGGAAACACATCGTGGCTATCCTCTCCCCGCCGCGCCGCAGATCCATGGCCCTCGGGGTGGCGGCCGTCGCGGCCGTCGCCACCGCGGGCGTCAGCCTCACCGTCGGCAACGCGTCCGCCGGCACGATCTCCGGAACGCTCTACCGCGACCCGAGTTCGGCCGTCGTCCGCTGGGTCGCCGCCAACCCCGGCGACTCGCGTGCCGCCGTCATCCGGGACAAGATCGCGAGTCAGCCGCAGGCCCGCTGGTTCGCCAACTTCAACCCCTCGACGATCCAGTCCGAGGTCTCCGGGTTCGTCGGCGCGGCCAACTCGGCGGGGCAGATCCCGGTGCTGTCGGTCTACGAGATCACCAACCGGGACTGCGGCGGGGCCAGCGCCGGTGGGGCGCCGGACCTCAACCAGTACCAGACGTGGGTGTCCAACTTCGCCCGCGGGCTGGGCAACCAGACCGCCATCATCATCCTGGAGACCGACTCGCTCGCGTTGCTGACGTGCCTCAGCAGCGCCGAACTCAACGCGCGCAACCAGGCGATCTCGACGGCCACCCGGACCATCAAGTCGGGCAACCCGAACGCCAAGGTCTACCTCGACGGCGGCCACTCCACCTGGAACAGCGCCAACGAGACGGCCAACCGGCTCCGGAACGCCGGCGTGCAGTACGCCGACGGCTTCTTCACCAACGTGTCGAACTTCAACCCCACCTCGAGCGAGGCGAACTTCGGCCGGGCCGTCATCTCCGCGCTCAACGGCATGGGCATCTCCGGCAAGCGCCAGGTCATCGACACCAGCCGCAACGGGGGCGCCAGCGGGGACTGGTGCGGCGACGACAACACCGACCGGCGCATCGGGCAGTACCCGACGACCAACACCGGCGACGGCAACATCGACGCGTACCTCTGGGTGAAGCCGCCGGGTGAGGCGGACGGCTGCCGCTACACGGCCGGCTCGTTCCAGCCGGACCTGGCCTACAGCCTGGCCAACGGCGCACCGAACCCGCCGACCACCGCGCCGCCGACGACCGCGCCGCCGACCACGGCCCCCCCGACCACCGCGCCCCCGACCACCGCGCCGCCGACCACGGCTCCGCCCACCACGCCGCCGCCGGCCGGCAACGGCTGCACCGCCTCGGTGGTGCTCAACCAGTGGTCCGGCGGGTTCACCGCGAGCGTGACGGTCACCGCCGGCTCCGCGGAGATCAACGGCTGGACCGTGACCCTCACGCTGCCCGGCGGCGCTTCGGTCACCGGCGTGTGGAGCGCGCAGTCCAGCGGCACCAGCGGGACCATCCGGTTCACCAACGTGAGCTACAACGGGCGCGTCGGCGCCGGGCAGTCGACGAACTTCGGCTTCCAGGGCACCGGCACCGGCCCCGGGACGACGGCCACCTGCGCNCCGGCGCGGAGGACACTTCCTCCGCGCCGGGCCCGTTCGTTCCGGGGGTACGACCTCCGCGCGGCCCGATCGGCCGATGAGGGCCGGCCGCGGTCAGACAGCGGTGCGGTCGACCGCCTCGCGGATCACGGCCGCGACCTGGCGGGGGTGGGACAGCATCAGCAGGTGCGAGGAATCCAACTCGATGACCGTCATGCCGGCCCGCGCGTAGCCGAACCGCTCCACGTCCGGGTTGATGGTGTGGTCGGCGCCGGCCACGACGCCCCACGCGGGCCTGGTCCGCCACGCCGCCGCGGTGGCCTTCTCCGTGAACGCGGCGCCGGCCAGGGGACGCTGGGACACGGCGAGGACACGGGCCCGGGCGGGGTCGACGTCGTGGGCGAAGATCGCCGGGAAAGCGTCGACGTCGACCGTGACGTCGGTGCCCTCCTGCCCGTTCCCGGCCGGGAACGGGGCGTAGCGCAGGGCGGGGGCCAGGTCGGAGTCCGGGAACCGGCCCTGTAGTTCGGCCAGGCTCTCGCCCTCGTCCAAGGCGTACCCGGCGAGGTAGACCAGGCCGACGACGTTGGGCTCCGTGCCGGCGACGGTCGCCACCGCGCCGCCGTAGGAGTGGCCGACCAGGACGACCGGGCCGGGGATCCGCCGGATGACGGCGGCCACGTACTCGGCGTCGCCGATCAGACTGCGGTTGGGTACGGCCGGGACGAGGACCGGGAGGCCCGCGTCGAGGAGTTCGGAGACGACGGGGGCGAAGCTGGAGGCGTCGGCGAAGGCGCCGTGCACCAGGACGACGGTCGTGGAGGTCATGTCGGTGCCCCTTCGACTCAGGCGGCGATGAAGTCGAGCAGGTGACGGTTCACCAGTTCGGGGTGGGTCCAGGCGATGTTGTGCGGGCCGCCGGGGACGACCTCGAAGCGCAGGTCGGCGATGAGCCCGGGAAGCCGGTTGGCGGTGGCGTCGATGGGCAGGATGCGGTCGGCGTCGCCGTGCAGCAACAGGGTCGGCACGTCGATCTTGGCGAGGTCGTCACGGAAGTCGGTGAGCCAGGTGTCCACGCAGGCGTACGCGGCGTGGGCGGAGGCGCCGACGGCGGTGATGAAGCTGTTCTGCCACGCCTGCTCGCTGATCCGGGTGCCGCCGAGGACGTCGACGTTGTAGAAGTCGTCCAGGAAGTTCTTGAAGTAGGCGGGTCGGTCGGCGACGACGGCGGCCTTGATGTCCTCGAAGACCTGCCGGTCGACGCCGTCCGGGTTGTCGTCGGTCTTGAGCAGGAACGGCGGGATCGCGCCCATGAGCACCGCCTTGCGGACCCGCCCGGAGCCGTACGTGCCGAGGTAACGGGTGACCTCACCGGTGCCCATGGAGAAGCCGACCAGGATGACGTCGCGCAGGTCGAGGTGCTCCAGCAGGGTGTTCAGGTCGGCGGTGAAGGTGTCGTAGTCGTAGCCGACCGTGGGCTGGCTGGACCGGCCGAACCCGCGCCGGTCGTAGGTGACGACGCGGTGGCCGGCGGCGAGCAGCTCGCGGGTCTGCTTCTCCCAGGACGCGCCGTTGAGGGGATAGCCGTGCACCAGCACGACGGCCGGGCCGGTGCCGTGGTCCTCGTAGTAGAGGTCGATGTCGCCGCTGTTCTCTTCGCCGACCTTGACGTAGGGCATGTGCGTGTCCTTCCGGAGCGGGGGATGGCGTCCCGGCTGGCCGGCACCCCCGTCCTACCGGCCAGCCACGTCGACGAGTCAACCTGGCGGGCACCCCGGGCACCACGAAGAAGACATGCAGAAGTACGCGCTGGCATGGAGTCACGCCAGGGGTCACGAGCGGCGACAGGCCGGCGCTGCGCAGTTCGGCAGGATCGCATTCATCGCCTGACTGGCGGAATTTACCGGGTGTCTTTCGAGGAGACGGAATGCGACCGTGGTCCACGGCCGAAAGCGCGGACACCGCGCCTGGCGAGCATTCCTCTCCGCTGTTTCCTCATCGGCGTGGTTCGCCGAAACACGGCTAGCGACCCGGTGATCTTACTCAGATCGATTGGCGTACGTCAACGTGTTTCAGCTTCTGTGCAGGTGGGAGGTGTTGATCTGGTCGTCGGAGCGCGGCCGGGTCGACCGTGGATCTGACGGTTTCGGCCCTCATTACCCCATGTCGATCTGTAGATCAACGATCTCCGCAGCTCTGGGGACGCCGTGAAGTGGCAGTTCACCGGCCGGATCGCGCCGTTGGTGCGGCCGGATGGACGTGCGGCAATGCGGGATCGGGCGTACCATTCACGAACGATCCGACCAAGTCGCCCGCCGGGCCGCAAAAAGCCGAGAACGTCGGTTGAGTTCGGCGGGTGGCTGGCCATCCACCTGTAGTACGACGTGGTGTAATGCTGATTTAACCGGTTCAGGCAATGACGTGACACGGCGGTCCGGTACACCGGCCGCCCCACTCGGCTCAGCGTTGTCCGAGATTTTCCGCAGACGAGTCGAGCGCTGGTGGCTGCGCTCCTCAAGTGGAAGTGCAACTTCATGAGCGGGTGCCGGGGTGGAGGTCTGGCGGCCCCCTGTTGAATACTCGGGACCGTTGCCACGGTGCGGTGGCGGACGTTGTTCGCCACTTCACCGACGCGGTAGCGAGCTCCGGCTAATTGGTGAAGCGTCACGGGGGATGGATTTTCAGTCAACGTCACGACAGGTGCCGCCTCGGATGGCGGGCCTTTTTCCGTTTGGACGTGTCGCACGCATTCCCTCGTGGAGCGTGCCATCGATAACCACCCGAAATGGAAAGCTGAGGCGCTGATGATCGAGTTCGTCATGTCGGCCGGCCCGGGCGGCACCCTGCGCACCCCTTCCGTCCCGACAAACGTCGTCGCGCGATGACCGGGGACAGCGGCGCCCAGCAGCTCGCCGTGCTCGGCGCGGGCACGATGGGGCTCGGCATCGCCACCCTGGCCATCGGCCGTGGCGTGCCGGTGGTGCTGGTGGACGTGGACCAGGAGCGGCTGAGCACGGCGCCGGCGCGGTTGCGCAAGGAGCTGCGGCTCGCGCAGATGATGGGCGCCCTGCCGCGCGACGTCGCCGCCGGTCGGCTCGACCTCGCCGAGTCGGTCACGGCCGCGGCGGACGCCACGGCGGTGATCGAGGCGATCACCGAGCTCGCCGACCTGAAGGCCAAGGTGCACCAGGAGATCGCCTCGGTGGTCCGGCCCGGGACGTTGCGGGTCACCAACACCTCCTCCATCCCGGTGGACGAGCTTGCCGGCCAGGTCCCTTCCCCCGAGGACCTGGTCGGCATCCACTTCATGAACCCGCCGTACCTGATCGGCACGCTCGAAGTGGTCCGCGGACCGCGCACGGGTGACCGCGCGATGGCCTCGGTCGCGTCGCTGCTGGCCGCGCTCGGCCGCAAGGGCATCGTCGTCGGCGACGGCCCCGGCTTCGTCACCAGCCGGGTGCTGCACCGCATGATCAACGACGCGGCCAACGTCGTCGAGGAAGGTCGGGCCTCGGTGGAGGACGTCGACGCGCTGATGGAGGGCTGCCTCGGTCACCCGACCGGCCCGTTGCGCACCGCCGACCTGATCGGCATCGACAACCTCGTCGACTCCCTGGTGGTGCTGCACGAGCGCACCGGCGACGACAGCTTCCGCCCGAGCCCGCTGCTCCTGCGCAAGGTCGCCGAGGGCGACCACGGCCGCAAGACCGGCCGCGGCTTCTACGAATACGGGGTGCTCTGATGGCCGGCCAGGTGGAGGTGAGCGACCGGCTGCTCGACTACGTGCGGTCGGTGTCCCTGCGCGACGACGAGATCCTGCGCGACCTGGTCGCCGAGACCGCGTTCATGCCGGCGCTCAGCGCCATGGTCACCATGCCGGAGGAAGGCCAACTGCTCGCCCTGCTGGTCGGGCTGACCGGGGCCAGGCGGGTGTTGGAGATCGGCACGTTCACCGGCTACAGCACGCTGTGCATGGCCCGCGCGTTGCCGTCCGACGGCCGGATCATCACCTGCGACATCAACGAGCGCTGGACCCGGATCGCCCGGCGGTACTGGGAGCGCGCCGGGGTGTCCGACCGGATCGACCTGCGGCTCGGGGACGGCGCGCAGACCATGGCCGACCTGCTCGCCGAGAGTGGGCCGGAGAGCTTCGACCTGGTCTTCGTCGACGCCGACAAGACCGGTTACGCGCGCTACTACGAGGCGGCGCTGACCCTGGTGCGGCCCGGCGGCCTCATCGTGCTCGACAACTCGCTCTACTTCGGCCGGGTCGTGGACCCGGAGGCGAAGGATCCCGACACCGAAGCCATCCGCGCCCTGAACGCCGCCCTGCTCACCGACGAACGGGTGGAACTCTCCCTGCTCGTCATGGCGGACGGGATCACGTTGCTCCGCAAGATCGGCGGGTCCGCTCCGGACCCGACGATCCCTCGGAATACGTCGCACTGAGAAAGGGGCCCCTCATGACCGACTCGACCGCCGAACTGACAGCCACCGACATCGAGCAGCGCATCGGTGAGTTCCTGGAGGCGAGAACCAAGAAGAGCTGGGAGCCGGAGGTGGACCTGTTCGCGTCCGGCGCGGTGTCCTCACTGTTCGCGATGGAGCTGGTGGTGTTCGTGGAGAGCACCTTCGACGTCGCGGTGGAGGGCTCGGACCTGGCGCTGGACAACTTCCGCACCCTGCGTCGGATGAGCGCGCTGGTGACCCGGCTGCGCGGCAGCGGCGGCGAAGGTGCTTGACGAGCTGACCGCTCTGGTCACCGAGACGGTCGGGGACGCCGCGGCCGAGTGGGACGTCACGGGCGAGATCCCGGACGGCGTCCTACGCGGCCTCGGCGCCAAGNNCGCATGGACCATCCGGCGCTTCGGTGACAAGGCGCAGCGGGAGGAGTATCTCGGCCGGCTCACCGGCCGGGAACTGGCCGCGGTGGCGTTCAGCGAACCGGGCGCCGGCAGTGACCTGGCCGCGATGGCCACGGAGATCCGCCGCGACGGCGACGACATCGTCGTCAGCGGCACCAAGACGTGGATCACGGTGGCCGCGTACGCCGACCTGATCGTCGTCTTCGGCCGTTACCAGGGCGGCGGTGCCGTGGCGGTGGTTCCGGCGACGGCACCCGGCGTCACGGTGACGCGGGTGGCCGAACCGCTCGGCTGCCGCGCGGCCGGGCACGCCACCGTGGTGCTCGACGACGTCCGGCTGCCCGCGAGCGCCCTGCTCGCGGTCGCCGGCCAGCCGGTCGTCATGCTGACCACCATCGCGCTGACCTACGGGCGGCTCTCGGTGGCCTGGGGAAGCGTCGGCATGCTGCGCGCCTGCCTCACCGCGGTCGCCCGGCACGCCCGCACCCGCGAACAGTTCGGCAAGCCTCTGGCGCAGCACCAGCTCGTCGCCCGACACCTCGCCGAGCTCTACGCGGCGGAACGCACCGCGACCTTCGCATGTGAGCGGGCCAGCCAGGAGTGGGACAGCGGATCGCCGGAGCAGGTGCCCGCGGCGGTGCTGGCCAAGCACGTCGCCGCCGGCAACGCGGCGCGCGGCGCGGCTTCGGCGCTACAGGTGCTCGCGTCCGCCGGTGCGAACGGCGGTCATGTGGTGGAGCGGGCCTTCCGCGACGCGAAGTTGATGGAAGTCATCGAGGGCAGCAACGAGATGTGTCAGCTCATGCTCTCGAGCCACGTCGTCTCGACGGTCGACTGNCCTGATCTGGGACCTCGACAACACCCTGTGGACGGGCACGCTGACCGAGGACGGTCACGTCGAGGTCGACGACAGCGTCCGCAAAGTGATCATGGAACTCGACGCGCGCGGCGTACTCCAGGCCGTTTCGAGTCGTAACGACCATGACGAGGCGTGGGCACGCCTCGAAGCGCTCGGCCTCGCCG
This sequence comes from Micromonospora sp. NBS 11-29, assembly GCF_002140155.1. Classification (GTDB taxonomy): domain Bacteria; phylum Actinomycetota; class Actinomycetes; order Mycobacteriales; family Micromonosporaceae; genus Micromonospora. Next base: position 9,994 of record NZ_NAPR01000004.1, on the reverse strand, counting down.
AGTACTTCGTCCTGCCGCACATCAACTGGGGTCCGAAGTCGACGTCGGTGAAGGCCATCGCCGATCGGCTGAACTTCTCCCTGAAGACGATCGCCTTCATCGACGACCTGCCGACGGAGCGGGCCGAGGTCCAGTTCCACCACCCGGACGTCCGTTGCTACCCGGCCGAGCAGGTCACCTCGCTCCTCGACCTGCCGGAGTTCAGCCCGCCGGTGGTGACGGTCGACGCGCGGCGGCGGCGTCAGATGTACCAGGCCGGGTTCGAACGCGACCGGGAACGTGAGCAGTTCCAGGGCGCCGACGAGACGTTCCTGCGCTCGCTCGACCTGGAGATGCGGATCGGCAAGGCCCGGGACGAGGAGATCACCCGGGTCGAGGAGTTGACCCTGCGGACCAGCCAGATGAACGCCACCGGCGTGCACTACTCGGACTCCGCGTTGCGCGCCCTGCTGACCGACGAGGACCACGAGGTGCTGGTCGTCTCGATGTCGGACCGGTTCGGCCCGCACGGTGCGGTGGGCGTCATGCTGATCGAGAAGTTCCCGGCGGCCTGGCGGATCAAGCTGCTGGCGACCTCCTGCCGCGTCGTCTCCTTCGGCGCCGGCGCGGTGCTCCTGCGCTGGCTGACCGACGTGGCCGCGCGGGCCGGCGTACACCTCGTCGCCGACTTCAAGCGCACCGAGCGCAACCGGATGATGGAGGTCGCCTACCGGTTCGCGGGGTTCGCGGCCGCCGAGTGCGACTGTCTCGCGGCGATCACGCCGCCCGAGGGGACCGAGTCCCTCCACCTGGAGCCCGTCCGCCAGGACCCGCCGACGACGGTACGCGTCCTCGCCCCCGAACCGAACGCCGACGGCCTCGGCGGCCCGGAGGTGCTCTGGCGGTAGGCCGCGGCCTGTTCGCACAGCTCAGCTGAAATCGATCGATGACCGGGGGGGTCTCATGCGAATCCTGATGCTTGGTCCATTGCGACTGACAGACGGTGAGAAGACGGTCGCCATCGGCGGCGACCGGTGCCGGGCGACGCTCGGTCTGTTGCTGCTGCACGCCAACCAGGAGGTCTCCACCAGCACCCTCCTCGACGGCCTGTGGGGAGCCGACAAGGCACCGGCGACCGCACGCAAGATCCTGCAGAACGCGATCCGCTCGCTGCGTGTCCTGTTCGCCGAGCACGCCCACGACGGCACCCGGGCCCCGGTCCTGCTGACCTGCGTGCAGGGCTACCAGCTCCAGATCGATCCGGAACAGGTCGACCTGTACCGCTTCCGCCGCCTGGCCCAGGCCGGCCGGGCGGAGCTGATGGCCGGTCGGCCTGCCGCGGCTGCCGCGACCCTGCGCGAGGCGCTGGCGCTGTGGCGTGGGCGGGCCCTCGCCGACGTGGTGGAGGGCGGCCACTCCTGGCCCGAGTTGACCGCCCTCCAGAACGCCCAGCTCGACGCCATGGAGGACTACTACGAGGCGGAGCTGGCCAACGGACGCCCGCAGGCGGTGCTGCCGGGGCTGGAGGCCATGGTCGAGGCCGAGCCGCTGCGCGAGCGGGCCTGCCATCACCTGATGGTCGCGCTGTACCGCAGCGGACGCCAGGTCGACGCGCTGGCCACCTACCGCCGGGTGCGGCACCGACTCGCCGGGGAGTTCGGGCTGGAACCCGGCCGCGAGTTGCAGTTGCTGCACCACGCGATCCTCGTGCACGATCCGGCCCTGACCGCTCCCGCCGGACCGGCGAGGCTGGTTCCCCCGCCGATCGCCGACGGTGGGCTCGGCGAGGTCAGCGCGGTGCTGATCCGGGCCGACTTCCCGCACGGCGACCGAGCCGCCGAGGTGGGTGCGGTCATGGAGCACACCGCCGCCGTCGTACGCGAAGAGGTGGAACGGTCCGGCGGTGCGGTGGTCGGCGCCACCGGCTCGGTCACCCTGGCCCTGTTCCGGCCGGCGGCCGATCAGGGGGAGGGCGCCGAGGGGGCCGCCGGCCGCGCGGTGCGCGCCGCGATGGCGTTACGCCGGCGGATCTGCTCCGACCCCGGCGACAGCGATCGACCCGGCCTGCGGGTGGCCGTGTCGACGGACGTCGTGCCGGCCCGTCCCCAGCGGGCGGTCCTGGAACCGCTGCCGGTCGGCGGCACGGTGCTCGTGCACTGCGAGTCTCTGCTCGGCATCGCCGAGGACACCGAGATCGTCGTGTGCGACCGCACCAGGACCCTCACCGACCGCACCATCCGTTACGGCCGCAAGGGCGGCCTGCGTCCCCAGTGGAGTGTCCGCGGACGGGTCGACGACGACCCGGCGGAACCCGAGGCCCCCGAGACCGCTCCGGGCCCCCTGGACGACCTGTTGGAGCGCGTCGGCGGGCAGGGTCGGCCCCATCTGGTGCTGGTGCTGGGTTNGGCGGGCGCGAGCCGCGGCGGCCGTACCCTCCGGTCGTCTCGAACCGTCCGTCGCGACGGACGCGGCGGAGCGCGAAAACCGCCCGGTCGTGGTCTTCGCCGACGCCCTGCGGTTGGCGGACGACACGGTGCTGAGACTTGTCGGGGACCTGCTGGACCCACCGAGGTCCGAGCCGCCGGTGGCGGTTGCCGCCGGCCGACCGGATCGTGCCCGTGGACGCCCGGGCCGCAGCGCGGGCCCGGGGCACGCCGCCCGGTCGACGACGGAAACGACGCCGGTCGATCCCCCCGCCGCCGTGGCGCTGCTGCCCGAATGGCAGGGGGTTCTCCATGCCGCCAGTTGACGCGATGGTCGCCGGTTGGTACCAGGGACCAGAATCGCCTTCCGGTTCGGGAGTCATGGACCCGACCGCCCACCGCCTCCGCACGGTTAACTGGCCCGGGCTGAGTCCTCGGCCGGAGGAGTGACGAGACGATGGAGAACGAGGAGAGACTGCGGAGCTACCTCAAGCAGGCCGTGAGGGAGTTGCAGGACACGCGCGAGCGTCTGCAGGAGTTGGAGCGGGCGGCCGGCGAGCCGATCGCGATCGTCGGGATGGCGTGTCGCTTCCCCGGCGGTGTCGGCTCCCCTGACGAGTTGTGGGACCTGGTGGCCGAGGGCCGTGACGCGATCGGCCCGTTCCCGGACGATCGCGGCTGGGACGTCGACGGCCGCTACGACCCGGATCCCGGTGTGCCGGGCAGCTTCTACGCCCGCGGCGGCGGCTTCCTGTACGACGCCGCCGACTTCGACGCCGAGTTCTTCGGCATCTCACCGCGCGAGGCGCTGGCGATGGACCCGCAGCAGCGGCTGTTGCTGGAGACCGCGTGGGAGTCGCTGGAGCGCACCGGCCTGGACCCGCAGTCGCTGCGCGGCAGCGACACCGGGGTGTTCGTCGGGCTGATGGGCCACGGCGGGCAGCGCTACGGGCTGGGCGCGGAGGAGTCCGGGCAGGGCGGCGACGGCTTCGGCGGGACGGGCAGCGCGGCCAGCGTCGCCTCCGGTCGGGTGGCCTACCTGCTCGGCTTGGAGGGCCCGACGATGACGGTCGACACGGCCTGCTCGTCCTCCCTGGTCACGATGCACCTGGCGGCTCGCGCCCTGCGCAGCGGGGAGTGCTCGCTGGCGCTGGCCGGCGGGGCCGCGGTCATGCCCACCCTCGACACGTTCGTGGAGTTCTCGCGTCAGCGCGGGCTCGCCGCGGACGGCCGGTGCAAGGCGTTCTCGGCCGCGGCCGACGGCACCGGGTGGTCCGAGGGCGCCGGCATGCTGGTGCTGGAACGGCTTTCCGACGCCCACCGGCACGGCCACCGGGTGCTCGCCGTCATCCGGGGGAGCGCGGTCAACTCCGACGGCGCCTCGAACGGGCTGACCGCGCCCAACGGGCCGTCCCAGCAGCGGGTCATCCGCCGCGCCCTGGCCGACGCCGGCCTCACCCCGGCCGACGTCGACGTGGTGGACGCGCACGGCACCGGCACCCGGCTCGGCGACCCGATCGAGGCGCAGGCGTTGCTGGCGACCTACGGCCGGGAGCGCCCCGAGGGCCAACCCCTGTGGCTCGGCTCGCTGAAGTCCAACATCGGCCACACCCAGGCCGCGGCCGGGGTCGGGGGCATCATCAAGATGGTGCAGGCGTTGCGCCACCGCGTGCTGCCGCGCACCCTGCACGTCGACGAACCGTCACCGGCGGTCGACTGGACGTCCGGCGCGGTGGAACTGCTGACCGAGGCGCGAGCCTGGCCCGATTCCGGTCGCCCGCGCCGGGCCGCCGTGTCGGCCTTCGGGATCAGCGGCACCAACGCCCACCTCATCCTCGAACAGTCGCCGGATCCGGATCCGGAACCCGTCGCCGAACCGGGCCCGGCCAAGGTGCCGGTGCTGCTCTCCGCCGCCTCGCCGGCCGCGCTCGCGGCCCGGGCACGTCAGCTGCACGCGCACCTGACCGCCCACCCCGACGCACCCGTGGCCGCCGCCCTGGCCACCCGGGCGCCGCGGCTGAGCCACCGCGCGGCCGTGACCGGCGAAGACCCGCGCGCCGGCCTGCTGGCCGTCGCCGAGGAACGGCCCGCGCCGGACGTGGTGCTCGGCGTCGCCCGGCCGCGGGGCAAGACGGTGCTCGTCTTCCCCGGCCAGGGCTCGCAGTGGTCCGGGATGGCCCTGGAGCTGTACCGCGAGTCGGAGGTCTTCCGCGACCAACTCGACCGGTGCGCCGAGGCACTCGCCCCGCACGTCGACTGGAACCTGCTCGACGAACTCGCCGGGCCGCTCGACCGGGTCGACGTGGTCCAGCCTGCCCTGTGGGCGGTCATGATCTCGATCGCCGCGCTGTGGCGCCATCACGGCGTGACCCCCGACGCGGTGATCGGTCACTCCCAGGGCGAGATCGCCGCGGCCCACGTCGCCGGCGCGCTGTCCCTGGAGGACTCCGCCGCGGTCGTCGCCCTGCGCAGCAAGGCCATCCTCCGGCTCGCCGGCACCGGTGGCATGGCGTCGGTCCAGCTTCCCGCGGCCGACGTGGCGCTCCGGATCGAGCGGTACGCCGACGCGGTGGAGATCGCCGCCGTCAACGGTCCCGGCAGCACGGTCGTCGCCGGCACGCCCGCCGAGGTGGCCGAACTCGTCGCCGCATGCGAGGCCGACGGGATCCGGGCGCGGGTCATCCCGGTGGACTACGCCTCCCACTCGGCGCCCGTCGAGGCCATCCGCGACGATCTGATGGCCGCGTTGGCCAACGTCACGCCGCAGCCGGCACGGATCCCGTTCCACTCGACCGTCACCGGCGAGGTGGTGGCCGGTCCGGAGCTCGACGCCGAGTACTGGTACCGCAACCTGCGCCGTCCGGTCGGCTTCGCCGCCGGCACCCGCGCCCTGCTCGACGCCGGGCACCGGGTGTTCGTCGAGGTCAGCGCGCATCCCGTGCTGACCGCTGCGATCGGCGAGACGATCGAGGAGGCCGAGGTGGCCGACGCGGTCGTGCTGGGGTCGCTGCGCCGCGACGACGGTGGTCCGGCCCGCTTCCGGGCACAGTTGGCCGAGGCGTACGTGCACGGCGTCGACGTCGACTGGCACGTCGCGCCCGTCGCCACGGAGCTGCCCACCTACCCGTTTCAGCGCCGACGCTACTGGCTGGAGGAGCCCACCGCGTCCGGCGACGCCGCCTCGCTCGGTCTCCGTCCGGCCGACCACCCGCTGCTCGGCGCGACGCTGCGGCCGGCCGACGCCGGGACGCTCGTCCTGACCGGCCGGTTGTCCCGGTCCGCCACGCCGTGGCTGGCGGACCACGCGCTCGGCGACACGGTGCTGTTGCCCGGGGCGGCCCTGGTCGACCTCGCCCTGTATGCCGGCGACCAGGTCGGCTGCGGCAACCTGACCGAACTCACCCTGTCCGAGCCCATCCTGCTCGACGCCGATCTCGACCTCCAGGTGCTGATCGGCCCGTTGACCGACGACGGCCGGTCGTTGAGCGTGCACACCAGCCCCAGCGGCCGCGACGACTGGACCCGGCACGCCGTCGGCTCGCTGACCGACGTCGGCCTCGCCGCACCCGGCGATCTCACCGCCTGGCCGCCGCCGGGTGCAGCCGCCGTCTCGGTCGCGGGCTTCTACGAATCCCTCTCCGAGCAGGGGTACGCCTACGGTCCCGCCTTCCGCGGCGTACGCGCGGCCTGGCAGGACGGCGACGTGCTCTACGCGTCGGTGGAGCTGCCCGACGCGCTAGACGTCGCCGGCTTCGGCCTGCACCCCGCACTGCTGGACGCGTCGCTGCATGTGGCCGCGTTGGCCGGGGTGGACGGCGTCCGCATCCCGTTCAGCTGGACCGACGTGCACCTGCACGCCACCGACGCCCGGCGGGTCCGGGTGCGGATGTCCCCGGCCGGGCCGGACGGGTTCAGCCTGCTCGTCACCGACGAGGCCGGGCACGCGGTGGTCTCGGTGGGACGACTGGCCCTGCGGCCGGTCGAGGCCGACGCGCTCGGGCAGGCGCGCGTGGACAGATCGGCGCTGTTCGGGCTGGACCTGCTGCCGGTGGAACTGCCGCCGGTGCCCGCCGAGTCGACGTGGATCACCCTCGACGCGGACGGTCGGGAGCGCACCGTGACCGCGGCAGCGGCGACGGCCGCGCTGTGGACGTGTCCCGCCGGCGACCTGGTGGACGTCGTGGACCGGACCCTGGAGGTCGTCCGGGGGTGGTTGACCAAGGAGGACCGCGCCGGCACCACGCTGGTGGTGCTCACGCGACGGGACGAACTCGCCCACCGCGCCGTGACCGGGCTGCTGCGCACCGCGCGTACCGAACATCCCGGACGGATCCGCCACATCGACCTCGACGATCACCCGCACACGGCGCGGGCGCTGCCCGCCGCGGTGGCCAGCGAGCACCCGGAGCTGGTCCTGCGTGACGGCCGGGCCGCCGTGCCCCGGCTCGTCCGGGCGTCCGCCTCCCCGGCTCTGTCCGCCCCGACCGGCGAGCCCTGGAGGCTGTCCCTGACCTACCGGGGTGACCTGGACGGGCTGTCGCTCACCCCCTGCCCGGANTGAACTTCAAGGCGGTGCTGCTCGAACTCGGCATGGTGGCGCAGGACCAGTGGTCGTCGCTGGGCGAGGGCGCCGGGATCGTGCTGGAGGTCGGCTCCGAGGTCACCGGCCTGGTGCCGGGCGAGCGGGTGATGGGTCTGTTCACCGGTGGCCTGGGCTCGGTCACGGTTTCCGATCACCGGCTGGTCGTGCCGATGCCCAAGCGCCTGTCCTTCGGGCAGGCCGCCGGCGTTCCGGTCGTGTACCTGACGGCGTACTACGGCCTTGCCGACCTGGGCGGGCTCCAGGCGGGCGAGTCGCTGCTGCTGCACGCCGCGACCGGCGGGGTGGGCTTCGCGGCCCTGCAACTGGCCCGGCACTGGGGCGCCGAGGTGTTCGCCACCGCCAGCGCCGGCAAGCGTGAGGTGCTGCACGCGTGGGGCTTCGACGACGACCACCTGGCCGACTCCCGCAGTCTGGGCTACGCCGAGGCGTTCCTCGCCGTCACCGGCGGCCGGGGCGTGGACGTGGTGCTCAACGCGCTGGCACACGAGCACGTCGAGGAGTCGCTGGCCCTGCTGCCGCGCGGCGGGCGGTTCGTGGAAATGGGCAAGACCGACATCCGCGACGCGGAGGAGATCGCGCGCCGCCATTCGGGTGTGCGATACCAGGCGTTCGACGTGATGGAGGCCGGATTCGACCGCATCGGCGAGATGCTGGAGGAGATCCGGGTCCTCTTCGACGAGGGCGCCCTGCGGCCCTCCCCGCTCACCGCTTTCAGCGTCCACCGTGCGCCGGAGGCGTTCCGGTACCTCAGCCAGGCACGCCACGTCGGCAAGATCGTCCTGACCCTGCCCGCGCCGCTCGACCCGGACGGCACGGTGCTGGTCACCGGGGGCACCGGGGTCCTCGGCGGGCAGGTGGCCCGTCACCTGGTCGCCCGCCACGGCGTACGGCGGCTGCTGTTGACCAGTCGGAGCGGCCCGGCGGCCGAGGGCGTGGAGGAGCTGGTCGCGGATCTGCAGGCGGCCGGCGCCGACCACGTCTCCGTGGTGGCGTGCGACGTCACGGATCGGACGGCCCTGGCGGAGCTGGTCCGCCCCGTGCGACGGCTGACCGGGGTGGTGCACGCGGCCGGGGCGCTCTCCGACGGCGTGCTGGAGGCGCTGACGCGCGCGGATCTCGATGCCGTGCTGCGGGCGAAGGCCCGCTCGGCGTGGTACCTGCACGAGTTGACCCAGGATCACGACCTCGGCATGTTCGTGCTCTTCTCCTCGGCGGCGGGACTGCTCGGCAACGCGGGCCAGGGCGGGTACGCGGCAGCCAACGCCTTCCTCGACGGGCTCGCCGAATACCGCGCGGGGCTGGGCCTGCCGGCCACGTCGATCGCCTGGGGCCTGTGGGCGCACCGGAGCGCCATGACGGGCCATCTGAGCGACGCCGACCGGGACCGGTTGGCCGGCATGGGGCTGGGAGCGATCACCGACGAACAGGGTCTGGCGCTGTTCGACGCCGCGCTGGATCTGCACCGTCCGGTGTCGCTGGCCGTACCCCTCGACATGTCCCGGCTGCGGGCCGGCGGCCGGCCGGTGCCGGACATCCTGTCGGCCCTGGACCCGGGCGTGGTGGTGCGTCGCCGGGCGGTGGAGCAGGTGGCCGCCGGCAGCCTGGCGGACCGCCTCGTCGAACTGCCCGCCCGCCGTCGCCGTGAGGAACTGCTGGAGCTGGTCCGGGAGTCCACCGCGGTCGTCCTCGGGCACAGCACGGCCGCCGCGGTCGACGCGGACAGCGCGTTCAAGCTGCTCGGCTTGGACTCGCTCACGGCTGTGGAGCTGCGCAACCGCCTCGGCAACCTCACCGGGCTGCGGCTGCCCCCGACGGTCGTGTTCGACCACCCCACGCCCGTCGAGCTCGCCGCCTTCCTGGACGAGACGCTCGTGCCCGCCGAGGAGACGACCGTGAACTCCCTCCTGACGGAACTCGACCGGCTGGCGGTGACGGACCTCGACGAGAACGACCGCGGGTTGTTGGCCAAGCGGCTTCAGGAGGCGCTGCGCGCGCTGACCGGACCTGGCGAGACGAGTGGGCCGCGGGATCTCTCCGTGGCCTCCGACGACGAGCTTTTCGACTTCATCGACAGCGAACTCGACACCGCGTGACCTCGGCTGTCCGAACGGAAGGGTGCTGCCCGGGATGTCCAACGAGCAGAAGCTTCGAGACTATCTGCGGCGGGTCACGAGCGACCTGCAGCGTGCACAGCAGGAGCTGCGCGACGCCGAGGCGGCTGCCCGGGAGCCGATCGCCATCGTCGGCATGGCCTGCCGGTTCCCCGGCGGCGTCGACACTCCCGAGGAACTGTGGGAGTTGGTACGCGACGGCCGGGAAGCCCTCACCGACTTCCCCGCCGACCGTGGCTGGGATCTCGACCGACTGTCCGATCCGGACCCGACCACGCCCGGCACGACGTACGTCACGAAGGGCGGCTTCCTGGACGACGCCGGCTCGTTCGACGCCGAGTTCTTCGGGATCTCGCCGCGCGAGGCGACCGCGATGGACCCGCAGCAGCGGGTGCTGCTGGAGGCATCCTGGGAGGCGCTGGAGAACGCCCGCATCGACCCCACGTCGCTGCGCGGCAGCTCGACCGGCGTCTTCGTCGGCGTGATCCCGCAGGAGTACATGCCGCGTGCGGGCGAGACCCCCGAGGACCTGGAGGGCTTCGTCCTCACCGGCGGCACCACCAGCGTGGCGTCCGGTCGCATCGCGTACGAGCTGGGGCTGCTCGGTCCCGCGGTGACCCTGGACACGGCGTGCTCGTCGTCGCTGGTGTCGATCCACCTGGCGGAGCAGTCGCTGCGCAACGGCGAGTGCGATCTCGCGATCGCGGGTGGCGCGACCGTGATGTCCGGGCCCAGCGTGTTCGTGGAGTTCGCGCGGCAGCGTGGGTTGGCGCCGGACGGTCGCTGCAAGGCGTTCGCGGCCGCGGCCGACGGGACCAACTTCTCCGAGGGTGTGGGGGTGTTGGTGTTGGCGCGGTTGTCGGTGGCGCGGGGTCGGG
>NZ_NAPR01000033.1:50022-60079 GCF_002140155.1 Micromonospora sp. NBS 11-29 | reverse complement strand
CGGCCGTTCAGTGTGGTGTTGTTCGACGAGATTGAGAAGGCCCACCCGGATGTGTTCAACACGCTGCTGCAGATCCTGGAGGACGGGCGGCTCACCGACGGTCAGGGCCGGATCGTGGACTTCAAGAACACGGTCATCATCCTGACCACCAACCTCGGCACCCGCGACGTGGCCAAGGCGGTGTCGCTGGGCTTCCAGGCCTCGGAGGACTCCGAGTCGAACTACGACCGGATGAAGCAGAAGGTCAACGACGAACTCAAGCAGCACTTCCGGCCCGAGTTCCTCAACCGCATCGACGACACCATCGTCTTCCACCAGCTACGCGAGATCGAGATCCTCTCGATCGTCGACATCATGATCCAGCGCATCGAGGGCCAGCTACGTAACAAGGACATGGGCCTGGAGCTGACCGACAACGCCAAGAAATACCTGGCGAAGAAGGGCTTCGACCCCGTCCTCGGCGCCCGTCCCCTGCGTCGCACGATCCAACGCGACATCGAGGACAACCTGTCCGAACGGATCCTGTTCAACGAACTGACCCCCGGCCAGATCGTCGTCGTCGACTGCGAAGGCGACCCAGACAACATCGACAAGTCCAAACTCGTCTTCCGCGGCGCCGACCGCCCCGACGCCGTACCCGACGCCGTACCGGCAGACCTCGGCGCCGCCGCCACCGGCGCAGACGAATCCGCCGCATAAGGCGGAACTGTTTCCAAGGCGACGGCCCCGGTCGGCGAAAGCCACCGGGGCCCTCGCCTTCCCCGCCCTCACCCCGTGATCAAGGAGTTTGCGTCGCGGATCGTCCCCCGTTCCGACGCAAACTCCTTGATCACCGCAGGGAGTGGCGCGGAGTGGCGGCATCCGCACGCTCGGCAGGACGCCAGGTCGGCGAAACGGCGGCATCCACACGCCCGGAACCACCACATCGGCGAAGTCGCCGCCCACCGCCCCACCACAACGCCAGGTCGGCGGAACGGCGGCATCCACACGCCCGGATACCACCACATCGGCGAAGTCGCGGGCCCACCGCCCCGCCACACCACCAGATCGGCGGAACGGTGGCATCCACACGCCCGGATACCACCACATCGGCGAAGTCGCGACCCACAGCCCCACCACAACACCAGATCGGCGAAACGGCGGCCCGCCGGTACGACGGAAGGGCAGGGCACCGCGGCCGATCTCCCGCGACGTGCGGCGCACCGCCTGAACCGGCGGGCCGGTGGGCCGGCCCGGTCGGGCCGGGGCACGGCCGCCCGCTCAACGGATGGGTGCCGGAGCGAAGGCCGAGCGGCCCAGCTCGGCGAGGTGGGCACGGGTCACCCCGTCGCAGAGCGCACCGGCCAGGCCGGCCGCGTACGCGTCGGCCGCGCTCACCCCGAGGCGCGCGGCGAGCGCGTACTCCCGGGACAGGTCGGTGCCGAACATGGCCGGGTCGTCGGTGCCGATGCTGCACGCCACACCGGCGGCTCGCAGCCGGGGCAGCGGATGTTCGTCCAGGGTGCGCACCACCCGGGTACGCAGGTTGGAGGTCGGGCAGACGTCGAGCACCACGCCGCGTTCGGCGATCTCGGCCGACACCCGGGGGTCGTCGGCGGCCCGGAGGCCGTGTCGCAGCCGGGCCGGCCCGTGTCCGAGCGCCTCCCGGACCGACGCCACCCCGGTGGCCTCCCCGGCGTGCGGCACGAACCCGAGCCCGCCGTCGCGTGCGATCGCGATGGCGCGTGCGTACCGGGACAGGCCGCCCGCCGTCTCCCGGCCGCCGATCCCGAATCCCACCACGCCCCGGTCGCGGTACCGGGTCGCCTGTCGGGCGCACTCCTGCGCCAGCGCCGGGTCCAGTTCCCGGTCGATGTCGGGGGTGAACCGGACCAGGACGCCGTGCCGCTCGTGCGCCTCCACCGCCCCGTCGGCGTAGCCGCCGAAGATGTCCGCCCACCGCACCCCGCGCCGCACCCGCTCGGCCGGGGAGAAGATTCCTTCCAGGTACACCGCGCCGTGTCGGGCGGCCTCGGCCGCGTAGTCCACCACCACCCGCCGGAAGTCGTCATGTGTCCGCAGGCAGTTGGTGGTGGCGATCCACACCTCGATGAAGTGCGCGAAGTCGACGAACCGGTAGTGCTCCGCCAGCTCGGCCTCGGTGCGGGCCGGCAGGGGCGAACCGTTGCGCCGGGCGATCGCCAGCAGTGTCCGCGGTCGGACGGTGCCCTCGAGGTGCACATGCAGTTCGATCTTCGGGGTGGTCGCCGTCCGGCCGGTCACGCGGAGACCGGCAGGAGGTCGGAGGGAGTGGCCCGGCGCAGGCCGGCCACCAGCCGCACCGGCTCGACGGAGAGCACCGGGGGGTCGGTCGGCTGCGGCGGGCGCAGCCGCATCGCCACCCGGTCCGGGCGCAGCGGCGGATTCGGCACGACGAACTCGGCCCACCCGACCAGGTAGCTGTCCGGGATCTGGTCGACGAGCGCGGCGGTGGCGGTCCAGCGGCTCTTGAGCAGCAGCATCTGCGCGCGGTAGCGGCCGGGGGGCAGCCCGGCCGGCAGCCGGACCGGGCCGAGGCCGGCCGCCGCGCTCCAGTGCGACGCTTCGGGCTCGGCGGCGGCCGGCACCACGCTGACCAGGACCGTTCCGGCGGTGGCGGCCAGCCCACCGCGTACCACCGGATGCAGCACGACGCCGGGCCCGCGGCCGAGCGGCCGCGGCCGGACCGCCGGCTGGATCAACCAGCCCACCAGCGCGCGGACCTGGCGTCGGAACTGCTCCGGGGGTACGCCCACCAGCCGGGTGAACTGGGTGGTGAAGCTGCCGACGCTGGTGTAGCCGACGCGGGCGCTGATCGCCCCGACGGTGAGCCGGGAGTGCAGGAGCAGCCGCCGCGCCTGGGCCATCCGCAGGGCCGCGAGGAAACGGGCCGGTGTTTCTCCGGTTACGGTGCGGAAAATTCGGTGGAAATGGAAGGGGCTGAACAGCGCGGTGCGGGCCAGTTCGGCCAGCGGCAGCGCGCCGCCGAGATCGCCGCGCATTCGTTCGATCGATCGGATCACCGCCATTCGATGGCGATTTCCGCACGGCAGTACCACGGCTGATGACATTCTGCTCCCCCAGGTTCTGCGTCCGCGACGAAACCGTCCCGTAGTCTCCGGCCGCACCCTTGAATAAATCTTGATTTTCATATAGCGAATCGTGGATCTCGCGACCGGCCCGCTTGGCGATCNGGTCGCCGGCCGCCGAGCGCGGACCCAGCCGATCCGCTCGGCCGGACCGGCCGACGGCGACCGCCAACAGAGCAAGGTGCGAGAAGACAGCGTGTCCACCGTCCGCAATCATGGTCCGGTAGCCGCCCGGGATGCCGGACAACAGGGCCGCGGCGATCCGGATCAATTCCCACACGTCGATTTGTGGCGGTCAACTCCTATGTGTCGGGGAGGATTTATGCCCGCTCCGTGGTTGGCGCTGCGGCGCCGCCTGCTCACCCCCTCTCCACGACAGACGGAACTGCGCAGGCGCGGCTTCCGGGTGAAGGACGAGACGGCGCGTCAAGCGCTCGAATCCGCCGGCCGCAGTTTCGTCGACGGTTTCGGGTACGCGGCCGGCACCCCCGCTCCCGCGAGCGCCGAACCCCTGCTCGACGCCGTGGACGCGCCCCTGCGCGGTTTCGCGTACGAGGGGGCGGCGATGGCGTACGCGCTGATGGCCGGGCTCGGGCTGGGCGACCGCACCGGGGAGTTCCTGGCCGGCGGCGGGCAGCGTCACCTCTACATGGCGCACGTCGGCGCCGGCTGGGCGCTCGCCCGCCTGCCCCGCGTCCGCTGGCGACGGGTGCTGCCCGCCGATCCGCTGCTGCGCTGGCTCGCCTTCGACGGCTACGGGTTCCACCAGGCGTACTTCCGCACCGACCGGTACGTCCGCCGGCAGTACCGCGACCCGGCCTCGACCTGGCCCTGGCCGGAGCTGCGCGGCTACGCCGGGCACGCCGTCGACCAGGGCATCGGCCGGGCGCTGTGGTTCGTCTGCGGCGCGGACGTGCCGCACGTGGTGCAGACCGTGCACGGCTTCGCGCCCGAGCGGCACGCCGACCTGTTCAGCGGGGTGGGCCTGGCGGCCACCTACGCCGGCGGGGCGAGCGACCGGGAACTGGCGGAGCTGTCCCGGCTCGCCGTCCGGCACCGGGCCGCACTGGCGCAGGGGTCGGCGTTCGCCGCCAAGGCCCGGCTGCGGGCCGGTCTGGTGACCGACGGGACCGGCCGGGCCACCGCGGCGCTCTGCGCCGCCACCTGCGAACAGGCCGCCACGATGACCGACGACGCCCTGCGCAACCTGCCCACCGACGTCGACGGCCGACCCGCGTACGCGGTCTGGCGTCAACGCATCGCCGACGAGTTCACCCTGCTGGGGAGGCACTGACCGATGACCCCGATCAGACACTGGGCCCGGCGGCAGGCGGCCGGACTGGTCGCCGTCGTGCTCATCGCCGGCATGTTCCTCATCGCGCACACACCGGAGGCCTCCGGCGCGCAGCGGCGGGCGATGGCCGACGCGTACCGCTTGACGCCGTTCTCCGTCGCGCTGCCCGGCGGCTTCCCGCAGCAGACCATCCGCAAGGTCAACCAGGACTACCGGCACATCGCGGCCTGGATCTCCTCGGTCGGCGCCGGGGTGGCGATGAACGACCTCGACGGCGACGGCCTGGCCAACGACCTGTGCCTGACCGACCCGCGGATCGACAAGGTGGTGGTGACACCGACCCCGGGCGCGCGGTCCGAGCGGTACGCCCCGTTCGCCCTGGACCCCGCGCCGCTGCCGATGAACGAGCACGTCGCCCCGATGGGCTGCGCACCCGGCGACTTCGACGAGGACGGCCGGATCGACCTGCTGGTGTACTGGTGGGGGCGCTCCCCCGTGCTCTTCCTGGCCCGCCCCGACCAGCCCCGGCCCGGTCCGGCGGCGTACCGGCCGGTGGAGCTGGTGCCGTCCCGGGTGGACGGCGGCGGCCGGTACGCCGGTGTCCAGTGGAACACCAACACGGTGACCACGGCCGACTTCGACGGCGACGGGCACCTGGACATCTTCGTCGGCAACTACTTCCCCGACGGGCCGGTGCTGGACGAGACCGTCAGCGGCGGCGTGTCGATGAACCGCTCGATGTCGTGGGCGACCAACGGCGGTCTGGACCACCTGCTGCGCTTCACCGGCGTCGAGCCGGACGGCACCCCCCGCTTCGCCGACGTGCCGGGCGTCTTCGACCGGTCGGTCTCGGCCGGCTGGGCGCTCGCCGCCAGCGCCCAGGACGTCGACGGCGACCAGCTCCCCGAGCTGTACGTGGCGAACGACTTCGGGCCGGACCGGTTGCTGTACAACACCTCCACCCCCGGCCGGGTGCGGCTGAACCTGGTGGAGGGCGAGGAGAGCCGGGCGTTCGTGCCGAAGTCGAAGCGGCTCGGCCACGACTCCTTCAAGGGGATGGGGGTGGACTTCGGCGACCTCGACCAGGACGGGCTGTACGACCTGTACGTCGGCAACATCACCACCTCGTTCGGTATCCAGGAGAGCAACTTCGCCTTCGTCAACACCGCCCGGGACGTGGCGGACCTGCGCCGCCAGCTCCGCGCCGGCGGCGCGCCCTGGCACGACCGCAGCGCCGCGCTGAACCTGGCCTGGAGCGGCTGGAGCTGGGACGTCAAGCTCGCCGACTTCACCAACCGGGGGCTGCCGGACATCGTGCAGACCAGCGGCTTCGTCAAGGGCACGGTGAACCGCTGGGCGCAGCTCCAGGAACTCGCCACCGCCAACGACACGCTGCTGGAGCACCCGGGGTGGTGGCCGCACGTGGAGGCGGGCGACGACATCGCCGGCGGGCAGCACCTGCGCTTCCACGTCCGGGGCGACGACGGCCGGTACGTCGACCTCAGCGGCGAGCTGGGGCTCGCCGTGCCGGTGCCGACCCGCGGCATCGCGGTCGGTGACGCGGACGGTGACGGGCGGCTGGACATGGCGGTGGCCCGGCAGTGGGACGCCCCGGTCTTCTACCACAACGACAGCCCCGACACCGGGGCGCAACTGAGCCTGCGTCTGATCCACGAGGGGACCGGCGGCACGGCGGGACGGCCCGGGTCGCCGGTGGTCGGCGCGTCGGTCACGGTGACCACCCCGGACGGCCGGACGCTGCTGGCCCGGGTCGACGGCGGCGGCGGGCACTCCGGCCGGCGCAGCTTCGAGGCGGTCGCCGGGCTGGGCCGGGTCGACGGGCCGGTACGGGTGCGCGTCGACTGGCGGGACCGCGCCGGCACCGCGCACCAGCAGGAACTCCAGCTCACCCCGGGTCGGCACACGCTGACCCTCGGCGCCCAGGCCAGGGAGGCGACGTCATGACCGGCAAGGCACCCCGCGACCCGCGGGTCATCGCACTGCGCAACTTCGCGATCTCGATCTCCGTGCTGAACGTGCTCGGCTACGCCGTTCTCGGGTTCGAACAGGCGCCGCTCTGGCCGGTGGCCGCCGTGCTCACCGCGTACCTCACCGAGATCACCCTGGAGATCGTCGGCGCGCGGGGAGAGGGCCGGGCACCCCGGTTCACCGGCCGGGGCGTACGCGGGGTAGTGGAGTTCCTCTACCCCGCCCACATCACCGCGCTGGCGGTGAACATGCTGCTCTACGCCAACGACCGGATCCTGGTGACGCTGTTCGGGGTGGTCGTGGCGATCAGCGGCAAGTGGTTGCTGCGCGCCCCGGTCAACGGGAAGCTGCGGCACTTCATGAACCCGTCGAACTTCGGCATCAGCGTGGTGCTGCTGCTGTTCCCGTGGGTCTCCATCGCCCCGCCGTACCAGTTCACCGAGTACCTCAGCGGCTGGGTCGACTGGGTGCTCGTGGTGGTCATCGTCAGCCTGGGCACCCTGCTCAACGCCAAGCTCACCGGACGCATGTGGCTGATCGGCAGTTGGCTGCTGGTCTTCGCCGCGCAGGCGGTGTTCCGCGGGCTGGTCCTCGACACCGCCATCCCGGGGGCGCTGGGCACCATGACCGGGGTGGCGTTCGTCCTGTTCACCAACTACATGGTCACCGACCCGGGCACCACACCGTCGCGGCCCGCGTCGCAGGTCGCCTTCGGCGGCGGGGTCGCGGTCGTCTACGGGATCCTGACCGGCGCGTCGGTGGTCTACGGGCTCTTCTTCGCCACCGCGATCGTCTGCCTGGTCCGGGGCGCGTTCCTCTGGTCGCTGCACCTGTCCCGGCGCGACCGGCGGGAACGGTCGGCGGAAGCCGACGCCCGGAGCGCGCCGCTGGTGGCCGACGTGCCCGCGCCGGAGCTGGCCGACCGGGTCCCCCAGGGGGCGGCGGCCCGCGCCTGAGCACGGGCGCGGCACCGGGCACACACGTCGAGGAGGGGGCATGGACGACCTTGCCATCGTGGGGATGAGCTGCCGGTTCCCCGACGCCCGGTCCGCGGGCGAGCTGTGGGAGAACGCGGTCGCGGGACGGCGGGCGTTCCGCCGGATGCCCGCGGGGCGGCTGCGCCCGGAGGACTACTGGGACCCCGACCCGACCGTCCCGGACCGCACCTACGCGCGTACCGCCGCGGTCATCGAGGGGTACGCGTTCGACCGGCTCGCGTTCCGGGTCGCCGGCAGCACCTACCGGGCCACCGACCTCACCCACTGGCTGGCCCTGGACGTGGCCGCGCAGGCGCTGGCGGACGCGGGTTTCCCGGACGGGGCGGGGCTGCCCCGCGACCGCACAGCCGTGGTGGTNCGTACGTGCGGCGCGTGGTCGGCGCGGCGCTGCGCGGCCAGGGGTGGTCGACCGCCCGCCTCGGCGAGTTCCTCGACGGGCTGGAGGAGACCTACAAGGCGCCGTTCCCGCCGGTCGACGAGGACACCCTGGCCGGGTCGCTGTCGAACACCATCGCGGGGCGGATCTGCAACCACTTCGACCTCGGCGGCGGCGGGTACACGGTGGACGGCGCCTGCTCGTCGTCGCTGCTGTCGGTGGTGACGGCGTGCCGCAGCCTGGCCGAGGGGGACGTCGACGTCGCCGTGGCCGGCGGCGTCGACCTCTCCATCGACCCGTTCGAGATCGTCGGCTTCGCCAAGACCGGCGCGCTCGCCCGGCGCGAGATGCGGGTGTACGACCGGGACTCCGACGGGTTCTGGCCGGGTGAGGGCTGCGGCATGGTGGTGCTGATGCGCCGACGCGACGCGGTGGCGGCCGGCCGGCGGATCTACGCCACGATCGCCGGCTGGGGCGTCTCCTCGGACGGGCGGGGCGGGATGACCCGGCCGGAGGTCGGCGGCTACCGGCTGGCCCTGGACCGGGCGTACCGGCGGGCCGGGTTCGGCATCGACACCGTGCCCGTGTTCGAGGGACACGGCACCGGCACCGCCGTGGGCGACGCCACCNNGCCGACCCGGCGGGCGCGCCGGCCGCGATCAGCTCGGTGAAGGCGCTGATCGGGCACACCAAGGCCGCCGCCGGGGTGGCCGGCCTGATCAAGGCCGCCCTCGCGGTGCACCACCGGGTGGTGCCGCCCACCGCCGGCTGCGTCCGTCCACACCCCGAGTTCACCGAGGGACGGCCCGCGCTGCGGGCGGTCCCGGCCGCCGAGGCGTGGCCCGAGGGCGCGGCGGCGCGGATCGGCGTCACCGCGATGGGGTTCGGCGGGATCAACACGCACCTGGTGCTGGAGGGCGGGCCGGCCCCGGCCCACCGGGCGGAGACCGAACGGATCACCCTGCTGGGCCGGACCGCCCAGGACGCGGAGCTGCTGCTGCTCGACGCCGACCGGCCCGCCGACCTGCGCGACCGGGTACGGGAGCTACGACCCCTGGTCGCCCGGTCGTCGTACGGCGAACTGGCGGACCTGGCGGCGCTGCTGCGGCAGCGGCTGGCCGGACGGGCCTACCGGCTGGCGGTGGTCGGCGGCGCGCCCGACGAGGTCGAGCGGCGGCTCGGCGCGGCGGCGGACGTCCTCGACGCCGGGGGCGACGCGCTGATGGCCGACGGGGTGTTCCTGCACCACGTCACCGGGCCGGCCCGGATCGGCTACCTGTTCCCCGGCCAGGGCTCCGGGCGCAGCACCCGGGGCGGGGCGCTGCGCCGCCGCTTCACCGCGGCGGACGAGGTGTACCGGGCCGCCGGCCTGCCGGCGGACGCCGACGGGGTGCGGACCGAGGTGGCCCAGCCGCGCGTCGTCACCGGTTCGCTGGCGGCCCTGCGGGTGCTGGACGACCTCGGGGTGGGCGCCACGGTCGCGGTCGGGCACAGCCTCGGCGAGCTGACCGCGCTGCACTGGGCCGGCTGCACCGACGCCGCGACCCTGCTGCGCATCGCCGCCGCCCGGGGCGCGGCCATGGCGCGCTGCCCGGAGCCGGGCACGATGGCCGGCATCGCCGCGGACGCCACCGTCGTCGAGGCGCTGATCGGCGCCGAACCGGTCGTGGTCGCCGGGTACAACGGTCCGCGGCAGACCGTGGTCTCCGGGGCCCGCGACGCGGTACGCCGGGTCTGCGCGTCGGCCGGGGCGCGCGGCCTGGAGTGGGCCGAGCTGGTCGTGTCACACGCGTTCCACTCGCCGCTGATGCGCCCGGCCGAGCGGGAGTTCGCCGCCTGGCTGGCCGAGGTGCCGTTCGCCGCGCCGCGCCGGCCGGTCGTGTCCACGGTCACCGGCTCTCCGCTGCCGGCCGGGGTGGACGTCCACGACCTGCTACGCCGGCAGGTGACCGGGCCGGTCCGCTTCGCCGACGCGGTCCGGGCCGCCACCGACACCGGCGTGGACCTCCTCGTCGAGGTGGGGCCGGGGCGGGTGCTCAGCCGGATGGCACTCGACCTGACCGACGTGCCGGCGGTCGCGGTCGACACGGATGGGGCCTCCCTCGCCGGGCTGCTGGCCGCGGTCGGGGCGGCGTGGACGGTGGGCGCGCCGGTGCGGCTCGACGCCCTCTTCGCCGGCCGGCTGATCCGCCCCTTCGACCCGGCCGCCGAGCCGCGCTTCTTCACCAACCCGTGCGAGGCGGCCCCGGAACTCGCGGTCCCGGCCGCCCGTCCCACCCCCACGGCCGAACCC
>NZ_NAPR01000033.1:39537-49952 GCF_002140155.1 Micromonospora sp. NBS 11-29 | reverse complement strand
CGGGCGGAGCTGCCGCTGGAGAGCGTCACCGCCGACACCCGCCTGCTGGACGGGCTGCACCTCAGCTCCATCGCGATCGGGCAACTGGTCAACCAGGCCGCCCGGGAGCTGGGGCTGGAGCCCGTCGCGGCGCCCACCACGTTCGCCACCGCCACCGTCGGGCAGCTCGCCGAGACGCTCCGGACGCTGGCCGCCGCCGGGGCGGACCGACGCGAGCCGACCGAGGTGGCGGGCGTCGCGCCCTGGGTCCGGCCGTACCGTGTCGCGCTGGTGGCCCGGCCGCTGCCGCCCCGGGTGGCCCCCCGCCGGGCGGGCCGGTGGGAGCTGCACGCCCCGCCCGACCACCCGTTCGCGGTGGCCCTGCGCGACGCCCTGCACGCCGCCGAGCTGGGCCCCGGGGTGCTGCTCTGCCTGCCCGGGGAGTACGGCCCCGACGACCTCGCCCTGGCCCTGTCGGCGGTGCAGGCCGCCGTCGCCGCGCCGGCCGACGCCCGGCTGGTCGTCGTGCAGCGCGGCCGGGGCGTCGCCGCGCTGGCCCGGACCGCCCGACTGGAGCACCCGGGGTTACTCACCACGGTGGTCGACCTGCCGGCCGATGGGGATCCGGTGGCGCGGGTGGTCGCCGAGGTGGCCGGCACCGAGGGCTTCACCGAGGCCCGCTACGGCGCCGACGGCGTCCGGCGGGTCCCGCTGCTGCGCCGGCTGCTGTCCGGTGGCCCGCCGGCCGCGCCGCCGTTGGACGCCGGGGACGTGCTGCTGGTCAGCGGCGGCGGCAAGGGCATCACCGCCGAGTGCGCGGCGGCGCTGGCGGCGGAGACCGGCGTCCGGGTGGCCGTGCTGGGCCGGGCCGATCCGGACCGGGACGCGGAGCTGGCGGCGAACCTGGACCGGCTGCGCGTCGCCGGCACGACCGTGCACTACGTCCGGGCGGACGTCACCGACCGGGCGGCCGTGCGGGCCGCGGTGGCCGAGGTGCACCGGGTCCTCGGGCCGGTGACGGCGGTGCTGCACGGGGCCGGACGCAACGAGCCGGCCGCTCTCGCCGCGCTCGACCCGGCCGCGCTGCACCGCACCCTGGCCCCGAAGGTGGACGGCCTACGGGCGGTGCTGGACGCCGTCGACCCGGCGCGGCTGCGGCTGCTGGTCACGTTCGGCAGCATCATCGGCCGGGCCGGTCTGCCCGGCGAGGGACACTACGCGCTGGCCAACGACTGGCTGGCCGAGCTGACCGCCGAGGTGGGCCGCCGGCACCCCGGCTGCCGGGCGCTCTGCCTGGAGTGGTCGGTCTGGTCGGGCGTGGGCATGGGCGAGCGGCTGGCCGTGGTCGAGTCGCTGGCCCGGGCCGGCGTCACCCCGGTCACCCCGGACGAGGGGGTGCGGCTGCTGCGCGAGGTGCTGGCCCACCCGGACCCACCGGCCACGGTGGTGCTCGCCGGCCGCACCGGAAACCTCGACACCCTCGGGTACGACCACCGGGAGCTGCCGCTGCTGCGGTTCCTGGAACGGCCGCTGGTGCACTACGACGGCGTCGAGCTGGTCACCGAGGTGGACCTCTCCCCCGCCACCGACCCGTACCTCGACGACCACCGCCTCGACGGCGCGCTGCTCTTCCCGGCGGTGTTCGGGCTGGAGGCGATGGCGCAGGTGGCCACCGCGCTCACCGGCACCTCCGGGGTGCCGGTGGTGCACGACGCCGTGTTCGCCCGCCCGGTGGTGGTGCCGCCCGACGGGTCCACCACCGTCCGGATCGCCGCGCTGGTCACCGCCGAGGGCCGGATCGAGGTGACGCTGCGCAGCGCGGAGACCGGCTTCGCGGCCGACCACTTCCGGGCGACCCTCTCGTTCGGGCCGCTGGACGGCGGCGCCGACGACCCGGATCCGCTCGACGGCGACCCGCCGCCGGTGGCGCTCGACCCGGCCGGCGAGCTGTACCGGGACGTGCTCTTCCAGGGAGCCCGGTTCCGGCGGCTGCTGCGGTACCGCCGGGTGACGGCCCGGCACGCCGAGGCCGACGTGTCCACCACCGACGACGTGGGCTGGTTCCATCCCGCCCTGCCCGCCGCGCTGGTGCTGGGCGACCCCGGGGCACGCGACGCGTTCATGCACGGCATCCAGGTCTGCGTTCCGGACGCCACCCTGCTGCCGGTCGGCGTGGAGCGGATCGAACCGGCCGGGCCGAAGCTCGCCGCCACCGAGGAGGTCCGGTTCACCGCCGCCGAACGCGAGCGGAGCGGGGACACGTACGTCTACGACGTGGCGGTGCGGACCGCCTCCGGCGCGGTGGTGGAGCGGTGGCGTGGCCTGCGGCTGCGGGCGGTACGCCGGCGGGACCCGGCGACGCCGTGGACGCCGGCGCTGCTCGGGCCGTACCTGACCCGCCGGCTGCCCGAGGTGCTCGGCGTCGACCTGCCGGTGGTGGTGGAGCCGCACCGGGCGCGGCTCGACCGGGCCGGCCGGCGGGCGGTCACCGCGACCGCGCTGTGGCGGGCGTCGGGTCGGCCGGTCCGGCTCGACCACCGTCCGGACGGCCGCCCGGAGATCGCCGGCGGTCCGCTGGTCTCCGCCTCGCACCAGCCCGGGATGAGCCTGGCCGTCGCCGACGCGTACCCGGTCGCCGCCGACCTGGAGGCGGTGACGGACCGGCCGGCGGAGGTCTGGCGCGACCTGCTGGGCCCGCACCTGCCGCTCGCCGAGCTGATCGCCACCCAGACCGGGGACCACGCCGGCGCGTACACCCGGGTGTGGTGCGCCCTGGAGTGCCTCCAGAAGGCGGGGCGGCCACCCACCGTCGCGATGGCCCTGGGGCCGCCGGTCCCGGTGCCCGGATGGGTGGTGCTGACCGACGGGGAGCTGCGGGTGGCCACGGTCGTCGCGGCGGTGCGGGACCGGGCCGAGCCGGTGGTGCTGGCGGTCCTGACCGGACGGAGGGCGTGAGATGGGCGAGGGGTGGAGCTACCGGCATGTGGTCGGGTTCGAGGAGACCAACCTGGTCGGCAACGTCTACTACGTCAACTACCTGCGGTGGCAGGGCCGGTGCCGGGAGATGTTCCTGCGGGAGCGGGCCCCGGAGGTGCTGGCCGAGCTGCGGGCGGACCTGAAGCTGTTCACCCTCCGCGTCGACTGCGAGTTCTTCGCCGAGCTGACCGCGTTCGACGAGCTGACCATCCGGATGGGGCTGGTGGAGGTGACCCAGACCCAGGTGGAGATGAGCTTCGACTACCTGCGCGGCGTGGGACCGGAGGAGACCCNGTCCCGACGCGGGTGCCGACCGCGCTGGTCCGGGCGCTGACCCCGTACCTCGACCCCTCGGCCTCGGTCCGCCATGGCTGAACCCCGCATCCGTACCCGACCCCAGGGAGGCACCATGACCGTCACGTCACCGACGGCGACCGGCGGCTGGCTCAACGGCACCCGGCACCGCGCCGCGCTCAACATCTTCATGCTGGTGGTGGTGGCCCACTGGGCCGAGCACATCGTGCAGGCCGTGCAGATCTGGGTGCTGGGTTGGCCCCGACCGCAGGCCCGGGGCGTGCTCGGGATGCCGTTCCCGTGGCTGGTGCAGCAGGAGTGGCTGCACTACGGGTACGCGCTGGTGATGCTGGTCGGCCTCTGGATGCTGCGGCACGGGTTCGTGGGCCGCTCGCGGGCCTGGTGGAACGCCTCCCTCGCCGTCCAGATCTGGCACCACCTGGAACACCTGCTGCTGCTGGTGCAGGCGCTCAGCGGGGCGTACCTGCTCGGCCGGGCGGTGCCCACCAGCATCCTTCAACTGGCCTTCCCCCGGGTGGAGCTGCACCTGTTCTACAACGCGGTGGTGTTCCTGCCGATGGTGGTCGCGGTCTACCTGCACCTGCGCCCGAGCGGCCGGGAGCTGTCCCGGATGAGCTGTAGCTGCCGCGATGTCGCCCGGACGGCCTGAGCCGGACGCGACCGGTCCGGACGCCGGTGGCGGTGGCGCTCCGGTGGCCCGCTGGCGGCGGGTGGCGGCGGTCTCCGTCGCCCTGCTCGCCGTCGCGGTGGTCGCCCTGGGCGTCACCGTGGCCCGGCGGCCGGCCCGGCTGGAGTCGCTGGACCCGGCGGACGGCGCCCGGCTCGCGACCGCGCCCGCGTCGGTGACGTTGTCCTTCACCGGCCGGGTGGACCCGCGGGAGGTGCACGTGTCCGTGGTGGGCGCGGGCGGGCGGCTGCCGGCCGGAGCGGCCCGGGTCGACGGCCGCACCGTCACCCTGCCGCTGCCGCCGGCTGGGCCGGGCGGCTACCGCCTCGGCTACCACGTCCTGCTCGGCGACGGGCGGGAGGTGTCCGGCCAGGCCGGCTACCGGGTCGGTGCGGACGGCGGGTCCGCGGCGGACGCCGGCTCCGGACCGGACGTCACCGCCGCGCCGGACTCCGCGGCGGGTACGGGCGGACACGACCATTTCGGTTCCGGGCCGCTGACCGTCGGTGTGCTGGTGTTCGTCACCGTGCTCACCGGATTCGCCGTGGCGGTGCTGCTCGGGCGGCCGGCCCGGCGGCGGGAGCGGGCCTGACCCGCCCGGCTCGGACCGGTCAGGCGGGCAGCGTCGGCAGGGTGACCGCCCGCAGCCGGGAGGTGGGGTAGTCGCAGTACCAGAAGCGGGTGCCGTCCCAGGCCACCCCGGTCGGGTTCCCGTCGACCCGGTAGGTGGCGACCTCCCGGCGGGTCGCCGGGTCGACCACGGTGAGGGCGCCGGCGGCGTGATCGGCGTAGACGAGGTGGCGGTCGGTGGCGGTGATGCCGGCGACCGCGCCGGTCACCGCGATGGTGTCCAGCAGCCGGCCGTCCTCGGCCCGTCGGTCGATCACGCGCAGGTCCTCGTACCCGAACCAGATGCCGTGCGGGCCCGCCTCCAGCCCGCAGAGGGTGTGCCCGGGACGCGGGTTCGGCGTCTCCGCGAGCACGGCGCCGGTCCGCGGGTCGACGGTGCGCAGGGCCCGGTCGCCGCCGACCACCTGGACCAGCCGCCCGTCGTGGACGGTGAGGTCGGTGCGGACCTGCGGGCAGGCGAACTGCCGCGCCACGACGCCCGAGCCGGGGTCGACCGCCAGGATGCGGCCCTGCTCGGCCTCGCTGAACCAGAGGAGCTGACCGGACCAGACCAGGCCGCACAGGTGCCGGGCCGGCACCGGAATGTCCCGCGTCGACTCCACCGTGACCGACATCCGCCACCTCTCCGGCCAATCTACGGGTTTTTCCAGTCAACCGGACGGGCGGAGGGGCCGTCAAGCGCCGGGCGGGCCGTCGCCGGCCCGCCCGCGCCCGAGGAGTCAGGACCGCTGGGTGGCCAGCTTGCGCGCGAAGAACTCGTCGGCGAGGTACTGGTCGGCGGAGAAGTGCCGGCCGCCGGCGAGCTTGCCGTCGGTGAAGGACCAGAGCACTGTCCAGCCCATGACGACCTCCTCGCCGTCCTGGTCGCCGTGGACCCACTGGGTCTCGACCACGTAGTCGTCGTTGGCCCCGGTGATCAGCTTCTCCGGGCGGAAGCCCATGCCGCCCATCCGGTCGAAGAACGCCACCACCTCGTCCCGGCCGCGTTTCTCGCCGGACATCGGGTTACGGCCGGGGAAGTGCCAGGACACGTCGTCCGTGGTCACCTCGGCCAGGGCGGCCATGTCGCGCTTCGAGTACGCCTCGAAGAAGCGTTGGATGATGTCCAGGTTGGGATGCGTCACGGACCTGCCTCCAGTCGGCACGGATCAGAACGGACACGCGGGCCGGGAGACGGGGCGGAGTTTCGGACGACCCCCGGGGCCGGCGCACTATACCTATCACAACCGGGGCGACCGGGTCGGGTGACGGGAGCAGCGCGTGTCACCCGGTCGCGCCCGCCTTGTCGCCGCTCTCGACGAACTCCCGCAGGTGGTCCAGGATCGGCGTCCACCCGGCACGCCAACCCTCGACCTCGTCCGGCCCGGAGAGCCGGTCGTGCACCAGCCGCAGCCGCACCCGGTCGTCGGCCGAGGGCGTCAGGGTGAACGTGACCCGGGTGTACGGCTGGTCCGCCGCGTCGTCGGCCAGCTCGTGCCGGAACGAGTAGGAGAGCCGGCGGGGCGGCTCGTAGGCCAGCACCACGCCGCTGTCGGTGACCACGTCGCCGTCGCCGTCGTGGAAGCGGACCGGCGAGCCCGGCGCCCAGGTCGACTCGATCCGCCGGTCGAACCAGTAGCGCCGGGTCACCCGGCCGTCGGTGAGCGCACGCCACAGCCGCTCCGGCGTGGCGCGCAGGTCCATCTCGTGCACGAAGGCGGGCTCGGTCATCGTCGTCCTCCTCGACTCGACTACTCGCACGGAAGGTAGTAAGCACATCGAGGCTGGTCAAGCAACCGTGCCGCGAGCTGCGGGAAAAGTCGGCCATGGATCGCCATCACTTTCACAACATATAGTTGCTGGGTTCCCACGGCAGGAGGAGCACCATGGACCCCACGACCGAACCGGCCCCCACCGGCCCGCGCCGCGCCCGGGTGTCCGGCGTGTACGACTACTACCTCGGCGGCGACCTCAACGACGAGGCGGACCGGGAGTTCGCCCGCCGGATGATGGCCAGCGTGCCGGAGGCGCCGGAGGTGGCCCGGCTCAACCGGGCCTTCCTGGCCCGCGCGGTGCGGCACTGCGCCCGCGCCGGGGTGCGCCAGTTCCTCGACATCGGCTCCGCCATCCCCCGCGTCGGCACGGTGCACGAGATCGCCCGCCGGGTGGCCCCGGAGGCCCGGGTGGCGTACGTCGACATCGAGGAGGAGGCGGTGACGCGGGGCCGGGCGCTGCTCGCCGGCACCCCGGGCGTCACGATGACGCATGGCGACCTGCGCCGCCCGGACGAGGTGCTCGGCCACCCGCGGGTGCGCGCCGTGCTCGACCTCACCGAGCCGGTCGCCCTGCTCATGCTCGGGGTCCTGCACTACGTCGCCGACGCCGACGAACCGGGCGCGCTGGTGGCGGCGTACCGGGACGCGGTCGTGCCCGGCAGCCACCTGGTCGTCTCGCACGGCACCGACGACGGCGCACCCGCGCGGGTGCGCTCCATGGTGGACCTCACCACGGCGGGGCAGACCGACGCCTACATGCGCACCCGGGCCGAGGTGACCGCGTTCTTCGCCGGCTTCACGCTGCTCGACCCCGGGGTGGTGTTCCTGCCCCGGTGGCGGCCGGAGCCCGGGGACGCGCCGGCCTCGCCGCGGGCCGAGGTGATGGCCTACGCCGGGGTGGGGCGGCTCGACTGAGCCAGCTCCGCCGGCAGCATCGGCTCGACCAGGAGCCGGTGGTAGCGGTCGGCCGCCGGGTCGGCCGGCCCGCCCGCGCCCAACCAGCTCCGCACCAGGCGCGACCCCTCGATGTACGTGGTGGTGTACGCCCGCCAGAGCGGGTCGGTCAGGAACGTGAGCATCTGCCCGGCCCGCTCGTCGCTGACCAGCATCCAGCGGGCCAGGAACGCGGCCACCTCGTCCGCCGGCCGGTGCTGGTCGTGCAGCATGATCGCGGCGTCCTGGCGGGCGGCGAGCAGCCGACCGAACGCGGTCTCGATCCGCTGGGCGCGGTCCCCGTCCAGGGTCAACCCGACCTCGGCCAGCACCTCGGCGGTCCAGGCGCCCCAGGAGTCCCCGAGCGCGACGTGGATGGCCTGCTCGGCCATGCCCTCGGCGATCAGGCACTGGGGCGTGTTCACCAGCGCGATCGACTGCTCCGCCCAGCCCCGCCGGCGGACCAGTCCGTCCTCCTTCAGGCAGTGCTCGGCGTGGTGCCCGGGGTACGCCTCGTGGGTGGCGACGAACGGCAGCGAGGTGATCCGGTGTCCGACGTCGGCGTTGAGCGCCACCCGGGAGCGCAGGCCGCCGAGATAGGTGTTGAAGGCGTTCCACGGCTTGCCGGTGACCACCTCGAACTCGACCCGCTCGCCGGGCGGCAGCGGGAACCGCGGGGCCAGCTCCGCGCGCAGCGCCGCGGCGACCGCCCGGACCGCTTNCCCCCCCCAGCCGGTCCCGCAGCGACGCCGAGCCGGGCAGCTCGGCGTCGAGGTCGGCGTGCGCGTCGGCGTACCAGTCGGGGTCGCGCGGGGTGATCCGGACCTGGAAGTACGACTCGATCTCGGCGAGGAAGGGCAGGTCCTCCCCGGCCAGGCGGCGGCCGGCGCACTCCAGCGCGGTCAACTGGGCGGCCAGGAAGCGCCGCCGGGCCGGCGCGAGCCCGCTGTCCGGCACCGCCGCGGCGACCTCCCGCGCCTGCCGGAGAAGGTCCGTCGCGGTGGGCCGCGGCTCGTCGCGCACCTGACGGTCCAGGGCGGGGTCGCCGATCCAGCAGTCCACGAAGCCGTCCACCAGCCGACCGAACCGCAGCCCGAGCAGCAGGTAGTCGCGGACGACGGGCGGCACCGGTTCGCGCTCCATACGACCTCCTCACCGACGCTATCCAAAGTGGAAGTGGGATGCGGTCAGCCTGCCGGGTCAGCGCACCACAGGTCAAGGATCGATACTTGACTCGCGACACAGCGATATAAGAACCTATAGCTTGGTCGCGCAGGGCAGCGATCGATGCACCGGACCGACGACCGGTCCCGGCCGCGCCCGCCCACCCCGCCCCCACCGTGGGAGGACCCGTGTCTCCAACTCGTCATCCGTCTCGGCGCCGCGTGACCGCGGGCCTCCTCAGTGTGCTGCTCGTGCTGACCACCGACGCGCTGACCGGGGCGACCGGAGGTCTCGGCGCGCCCGCGTCCGGGCCGGTCACGGTCACCACGTCGAGTGTGCGGGCGACCGACGGTCGCACCTACACGATCACCAACCACCTGACCCGAGACGCCCGCCGAGGCTCGCTGCGCCGCGAGTGGCTGCTGGTCTGGGCGGGCGACACGGCACCGGGTGGCGGCGCCCCCACCGGCGCCGCCGGGCACCACGCCGCCGCCTCCGGCCCGGAGGGCCAGGGGCCGGACTTCCTCGCCGTCGTCGACGCCACCAAGGGCTCACCGAGCTACGGCCGGGTGGTCAACACCGCCACCCTCGACCCGCTGCGCGGCAACGAGCCGCACCACCTCCAGTACGCCTGGCACAAGGGCGACAAGGTCTACGCCGGGGGCATCCTCTCCGACACGACGTACGTGTTCGACGTGGCCCGGCTGCCGGAGGTACGGCTGTCCGGCGTCAACACCGCCGGTGACACGCCCTGCGGGTCGGTCCCCGACGCGTACGCGGTGCTCAGCGACGGCACCGCCTACGGCACGTACATGGGCGGGCCGGACCTCACCGGACCGTGCCGCTACACCAACGGTCAGGTGCGCGTCGGCAACGGGTACGCCGGCTCCCCCGGCGAGATCGTCCGGATCGCTCCCGACGGCCGCACGTTGAGCGAGGCGCCGGCGATGGCCGCCTCCGGGGAGAGCACCGCCTGGTGCCCCAACCGGCCCGCGCTGCCGAAGGCGACCTGCGCCAACCCGCACGGCATCGCCGTCCGCGAGGACCTGAACCGGATGGTGGTGACCGACTTCGCGGAGATCCGTAACTACCTCGACAAGCCGGACGGGGAGTTCGACCCGTACCTGATCCGCGACACCGTGCGGATCTTCGACATCTCCAAGCGGAACGACCCGCGGTTGGTGTCGGTGACCCACATGCCGAGCGGTCCCCGGCAGGAGCAGCTCCCCGTCTTCGAGGAGGAGAAGCTCTTCATGGAGACCGCCGTCACCCACCAGCGCCGCAACCGGGGCGCGTTCGCCTCCACCATGTGGGGTGGCGCCGTGTTCTACACCCCGGACATCACCGCCCGGAAGCCCGCCTGGCGGGAGGTCTTCGACGACAGCGCCGCCTACCGCCGCTTCGACACCAGCGGCCTGCTCACCGGCGCCGGGGACGGCGGGAGCTGGTTGCAGCTCAGCCCCGACGACCGCTTCCTGTTCCACACCGTGATGGGCGTGCAGCTCGGCGGCGACCGGGAACTGACCAGCGGCATGGTCTACGTCCTCGACGTCAGCAAGCTGATGGCCGCGGGCCGGGACCCCCGGTGCCGGATCGACACCACGCCGGAGATCACCGGGGGCGGCGCCGAGGCGGACTGCCCCGCGCTGGTCGACGTGTTGCCCATCCGCGACGTCACCGACGGCGGCCCGCACTGGGGCGCGATGGACACGTTCACGCGCAGCGGCCCGCACGGCGTCTACCGGGAGACCGGGAAGGTCGAGCGGATCGCCACCGCCAACTACTTCCTGGCCCGCCTCGGCGGCGACGGCGACCACCGGGTCTGCATGATCGACGTGGCCGGCTCGGGTCGCCTCTCCCTCGACCCGTCGTTCCGCGACGAGAGCACCGGCAGCGCGTGCGTCAACTTCAACCGTCCGGTGTGGCCGCACGGCGCGTACGGCGACGCCCGGCCGCACGGCGTGCTCTTCGCGGTCGCCGACGACGACATCCGGGGC
>NZ_NAPR01000033.1:30561-39519 GCF_002140155.1 Micromonospora sp. NBS 11-29 | reverse complement strand
CCGCCCCCGCCCCCGCCCCCGGTCCGGGCGCGGGGGCGGCCCGGTCACGCCACGCGGACGCCGCACCAGTTCGGGGAAAATGCGACATCCGACCCTCCTCGATACCGCCACCTCGGCGAACCAGCGACAGCCGCCCGGCCACGTGCCGGAGAAGGTTGATCGGCTGAGGGCCGGGCGGTCGCCACCGCTTCGGCGGGGAGGCGGTGCCCATGCGGTCGCCGCCCCGTCCGGAGCGGACCCGGCGGCGAGCCCTCCGGTCGGGTGGCGGCCTCGGCGACCGGGCGGTTCGCGCCCACGCCGAATCGTCGGAAACACCGCGCAGGTCTGCTCGCGTCGGGAGCCGCCCGGTCGACCCCGGCGCCCGAGGCCGCCCGGGAACGACGGGAACGACCGAGAACGACCGAGAACAACCGGGGACGACCGGGGACGCCCGGGGTGCCCGGGAACGCCCGGGTGCCCGGGGACACCCGGGGTGCCCGGGGACACCCGGGGTGCCCGGGAACGCCCGGGGTGCCCGGGAACGCCCGGGGTGCCCGGGGACGCCGGGGGCGATGAGGCCGGCTGGGACGCCCAGGGGACCGGTGAAGCCGGCCGGGACCGCGGGTGCCGCCGCGCCGCCGGGCGCACCTGGCCGGGTCCGCAATTGCGCCCCGGGACCGGCGGGGGCCGACCGGGGTCAGCCCGCGTCCAGGCCCCGGGTCACCGGCGTGACCGTGCCGCCGGGCAGCCAGGCGGTGCCACGGTGGCCGGCGTGCCCGCCGACGTCGCCCGGCACGGTGAGCCGGGCCGCCGCGTAGAGGCGTACCGGGCCGGTGAGATGGCCGCCGGTCGCCGCCAGGAACGCCTGGTAGCCGCCGGCGCTGGGCGGCACGCCGGGGGCGGTCGCGGCGAGCGCGCCGAGGTACCGCTGGGGGCCCGGTTCGATCGGGCCGAACGCCAGCGCCAGCACCTGCCCGACGGGCTGGTCGAGCACCGGCGCGTGCAGCAGCCAGGGCGCGAGGTAGGCGCCGGCGGGCGCGCTGCGCCGGCCCGCGGCGACGTCCGCCAGCGTACGCCGGGCGACGTCCCAGCCGGAGACGAGCACCAGCGGGCCCCGGCCGTCGGGTGACACGGTGAGACCCTGCCGCCGGGCCTCGGCCGTCACCGCCGCGGTGGCCTCCCGGGAGCGGGGGGACCCGTCGCCGACGACGGTGATCGTCTCCACGGCCCGCCCGGCGACGAAGCGGACGGCGGCGACCAGGGCGGCCCGGTCGGGCACCCCGAGGTGCCGGGCCGGGCAGGTGGTGACCGGCGCGGGCCGCCCGGCGGCGAGCCGGCCCAGCACGGCCGTCGCGCACTCCGGGCCGTCGGTGCCGGTCAGCTCGTCGTCGGCGCGGGGGCCGGTGCCGACGGGCACGCTGAGCGCCACCGTCCGCCCGGCCCGGCCGACCCAGAGTTGACGCTGCCCGGGGGCCAGCTCCACGGTGGCCCAGGCCCCGTCGGTGCCGGGCCGGGCGGTGGCCGGCCGGAGGTGGTCCGGGGCGGCGCCGACGGCCCACCCGGCGGCGGGCACCCGGACCAGGTTGCGTCCGGGGCGCCCGGGGACGACCAGCACCGCGCCCGGCTCGCCGAGGTCGACCTGCCGCAGCACCGGCAGCCCGACCGGCTCCGCGGTCACCGGCGCGGACGCCGCGGTGACCGTGGCGAGGACGGCGACGAGGACGAGCAGCCCGGCCCCGAGCCGGCCGGCGCTGAGCCGGCCGGCCGGGTCAGCGGAGGTCGGCATCGGCGACGGCGAACAGGACGCCGTGGGGCCGCGCGTTGCCGGTGGCGCCGTGCGGCCACCGGGCCCGGTTGAAGCCGACGCAGGGCAGGTCGGAGTATTCGTCGCGGAACGTGGTGTCCAGCGTCGGCCGGCCGTTCGACGCGATGTCGATCATGCAGACCCGGTGGTCGCCGTCGATGCCGGACGTGGCCACGAAGTAGTTCGAGGTGGCCACCCGGTCGATCCGCTCCTGCTCGCGCAGCTTGCCACCGCGGCCCGGGGCGGGCCCGAAGTGGTCGATGGCGCCCCAGTGCGGGCCGACGCCGAGCAGCGGTGACACGGCGTCGCGCAGCGGTACGACGCCCATCAGCGCGGGGCAGTCCGGCTCGACGCCGCCGGTGCTCACCTCGGCCGCCGTGTCGATCTTGCAGCGGACGTCCCGGCCGGCCGCCAGCAGCTTCTGGATGTCCAACACGTAGAGCATCCCGCTGTTGACGTCCCGCGGCACGCGCGGGTCGGACCCCATCACCGCGTGGAACAGGAACCGGTCGTCCAGGCTGGTCTGCAACCAGCTCCCGCCCGAGTTGGAGCCGGTGAGCAGGCCGGTGGTGTCGAAGGTGCGGTAGGCGGTGGTGTCGTCGAAGATCTCCCGCCACTGCGGGTTCGGCACGGTGATGTCCGGGGTGTAGAAGACCGCGCCGCCGGACATGGTGGAGGCGAAGACGCCCCTGTGCCGGCGCTGGTTGGTGACGGCGTTCTCCATCACCATCCGCGGCTCGGAGAAGGCCGGGATCTGGTCGACGCGGGGGCCTTCCGGCAGGTACGAGACCGACTTCAGCCGGGGTGCGTTGCGCTTGGAGATGTCGAAGACCCGGATGGTGTCCCGGAGCAGGTACGGGTCGATCACCTCGCTGCTCGGGTCGAGGTAGTTGCGGGCCTCGGCGAAGTCGCTCACCACCATCAGGTCGAGGTCCTCCCGGACCTGGATGCCGTGCGGGTTGGCGCAGGTCGCCGGCGTCACCTGGGGGATGCTCGCGCAGGTGCCACGGTTGTCGCCCTCCGGCCGGTCGGCCGGCACCTCGGTCAGGGTGCGCCCGTCCGGCGCGATCCGGACCACCTCGCCGGGCGTGCCGCCGAAGCCGTTGCCGTAGCGGACCTCACCGTTGGGGTAGCGGCACGGCCCGGCGACGTCCGGCCCGCCCATGTAGGTGACGTACGCGGTGCCGTCCTTGAGCACCCAGGAGGCGTCCGGCAGCGAGCCGCAGGGGGTGTCGGCGGACAGGTTGATGCCGACCAGCTTGATCTGCGGCAGCCGGCTGGCGTCCAGCACGTAGGTGACGTCGCTGAAGATTCCGTGTGCGAAGAGACGCTGGCCCTTGTGCCAGACGTACTGCAGGTGGTGCGGCTCGTTGCCGGTCACCGGCGACATGGTGACGGTGTTGACCACCTTGCCGTAGTCGGGTGAGCCCTTGGTGACGTCGATGACGGCCAGGAAGTCGGGATCACCGGTGGTGCCGGGGGCGGCGTGGTGCGCGCCGCCGGCGACGCCGGCCCCGGCCGACGCGGGGGACGTCTCGTCGCCGGCCCAGGCCAGCAGCCATTCCTTCGGGGTGTGGTGCCGGGCCGGGCGGGTCGGGCGGACCAGGTGGTTGGTCGCCGAGTAGGTCTGCCCGTCGGTGCCGACGACGCTGGAGGTGAGCAGGTCGACCGGGGCGGCCTGGACGCGGGGCTGGTCCGACAGCGCCAGCACCACGGCCGAGGCGGTCGCGACGGCCGCCAGCCGGACGAGGAATCTGCGGTTGTGGAGTGCGGTGGGCACGGCTTCTCCCGGTCGTCGGAGGGGCATGGACGAACTCGGATAGCTATCAGATATTAAACTGATGCGACGCTCAGGGGAAGGTGGGCGGTCAGTCGGGCCGCCGGCCGCACACCACCAGCACCTCCCCGGTCGGACGAACCGGCCCGTCCGGGAAGGCGGCGCCGAAGGTGCGGACCGCGTCCTCGTGGATGGCCTGGCGGGTCGACGCCGGCAGCGAGTCGAGCAACGCGATGAACGGGCCCGCCGTCGCGGTGAAGAACTCCCAGGCCGAGGCGGGATCGGCGGCCTCGAAGATCGGCGACTCGAAGACCTCGGTCCGCACGTCCACGAAACCGGCCTCGGTGAACAGGTGGACCAGGTCCTTCAGCGAGGAGAGACCCACCGGGCCCGACTCGTCGTCCGGCGCCTTCTCGGGCAGCGGCACATGCCGGCCGACGATGCCGTTGGTGAGCTGGAAGGGCATGCAGCGTTCGGCGGCGCCGAGCGTCATGGCGACGAACCGGCCGCCGGGACGCAGCGCCCGCAGCACGGCTTCCGTCGCGCCGGCCCGGTCCGGCATGTACTGGAGGCCGGCCCGGCAGGTGGCGGCGTCGAAGCTGCCGTCCGGCACGCCGAGACTCGTCTCGTCCGGGATCGTGCGGAACTCCACGTTGCGCACCCCCAGCTCGGCCGCCACCGACCGGGCACCGTCCACCATGGCCTCGACCAGGTCGAGCCCGAGCACGAAACCGGTGTCACCGACGCGGGCGGCGACGTCGATCGCCGGGTTGCCGACCCCGCAGGCCAGGTCGAGGACCCGCTCACCGGGGCGCAGGTCGGCCAGGCGCACCATCGCCTCGGTAATCGGGCGGGCGGGTTCGACGAAGTTGGCGCGATGGTCCCGCCACGCCCCGGCGCACAGCGTCCACTCGGTGATCTGCTGCGCGCGAACGGCCTGCGAGTTCATCTGGACCTCCTGGGGACGGGCGGCGGCCGGGGCGGCCGAGAGGACGGACCGGTCAGTGCGACTTGCCGGCGACTCCGCTGATCAGCACCACGGTGGACGGAAGCTGGACGGTGCCGTCGGCTGCGCGGTGGTCCTCGGCGAGCCGGGCCACCTCGGCCCAGAGCTGGGGGTCGTCCGCCGAGCCCAGCCGGTCGCGCAACATCGCCAGCACCGGCGCCGGCAACAGCGCCCGGGTGTAGGCGGCGAACACCTCCGGCGACTCGACCCAGAACGGGGCCCGGACCTGCTCGACGCGGACGTCGACGAAGCCGGCGTCGGTCAACTCGGCGTGACAACGCGCCGGGTCGGCCATCGCGTACGGGCCGGGCGCGTCCGGCGGGGGCGGCGGCGGAGGCGTGGGCCCCTGGACGAGGGGCACGATCGCCTGGAACGGCAGCCCGACCACGGGTGCCTCCGCCGCGGGCCCCCACACCGCGGCGGCGAACCGCCCGCCGGGGGTCAGCACGGTGTGCAGCGCCCGCAGCGCCTCGGCCCGGTCGGGCAGGAACATCAGCGCCCACCGGCTGAGCACCACGTCGAACGAGTGCTCCGGCAGGTCGAGGTCGGCGAGGTCACCGACCTCGAAGCGGGCCTGGGGCAGCTCGGCGGTCCGGCGACGGGCGATGCCGATCATCGCCGGGGAGATGTCGATGCCGAGCACCTGCCCCTGCGCCCCGACGACGTGGGCGGCGGACAGGGCCGGCTCGCCGCACCCGCTGCCCACGTCGAGCACCCGGTCGCCGGGTTGCAGCCCGGCCAGTTCGAGCAGGCGGCGGGTCACCACCGCGCCACCGCGTTCGAAGGTCTCCCGCCAGACCTGCCAGCCTTCGCTGACCGAATCCCAGGTCTGCCGCTGCTGTTCGAGGACGCTGGCCCGGTCGGGCACCGGCATGCTCATGGTCTCCCCTGCTCGTCGTCGTGGACGCGGCCACCGGGCACCACCGTCGTCGGGCGTCGCGCGGGCCGGCCGGGTCGGCCGGCGACGCGCTCGCGGCCCGGCCGCGACGGACAGCATCACTCTAGTCACGCAGAGCCGCGTTGTGCTAGTTGTTCTTCAAGCGTCGACTCAGGACCAAAGACGCGTCCGGCCGCGGAAAGGGGAACCCCGTGCCCACTCCAGCACCNGAGGCACCCGCCTCGCCCCGCTGACCGACCGGACCAGCAAGCAGTTGCTGCCGGTCGGCGGACGGCCGCTGGCCGCCCGGGTGATCGACCAGTTGACCGCCGCCGGCGTACGCGACGTGCTGGCGGTGATCGACGACCGCCACGCCGGCGCGTTCCTCGCCGCGATGCGCGACGGTCGCGATCTCGGACTGCGCAGTCTCGCGTACGTCTGGCA
This sequence comes from Micromonospora sp. NBS 11-29, assembly GCF_002140155.1. Lineage (GTDB taxonomy): Bacteria > Actinomycetota > Actinomycetes > Mycobacteriales > Micromonosporaceae > Micromonospora. Next base: position 33,632 of record NZ_NAPR01000033.1, on the reverse strand, counting down.
GCCGGCCACGGGCGTGGGGATGCCCTCGGCGATCGCCCAGGTCGAGCCGCACGTGGGCGATCGGCCGATCGTGGTGATCTGCGGTGACCTGCTGCTGGAGGCAGGGCTGGCCGGCGTGGTCGCCGACTTCCTGGACCAGCCCGACGGCGCGCGGCTGCTCGCCACCCGGGTGGCGGACACCGCCGGCCAGACCCCGCTGCGCGTGGTCGACGGGCAGGTGCGGGAGGTGGGCGACAAGGATCCGCGGCGGCACCGGCCCGGGCTGATGGAACTCGGGGTCTACCTCTACCGCCGGGACGTCTTCGACGAGATCCGCACGCTGCGCCCGTCGGCGCGCGGCGAGACGGAGATCTGGGAACTCAACCGCCGGTACGCCCGCCGCGGCGGGTTGCGCTGTTCCGAGGTGTCCGGCTGGTGGTGCGACGTGGGCGGCAGCCTCGCGGACTACCGGGAGGCCGATCGGCGCTACGCGAGCGGCGACCGCTCACCCGACCCGGACATCGTTGACACTATATCTTTCCGTAGTTAGGCTCCTCGAACGGTTCTCGACAGGCAGGAGTTGCGCCGTGAGCATCCGTCCCGACGCCACCACCGGGAACGCCGCCGAGGAGGTCTTCCTCGGTTTCCTCGACAGCCCAGCGGACGACGAGCCCGTCGCGCACTACCGCTGGCTGCACGAGCACGCGCCGGTCTTCACGACCAGCGCCGGCATGGTGGTGCTCAGCCGCTACGACGACGTCGACCTCATCCTGCGGCACCGGGCGCTGGGGCGCGGCGACGAGTCGGTGCAGCACCTCACCGACCTGCCGCCGCAACTGGTCGAACCGGTGATGGCGCTCTGGAAACGCACCATGGTGTTCGCCAACCCCCCGCTGCACACCCGGATGCGTCGCCCCGTCGCCGCCGCGTTCACCCCCCGGCACGTGGCGGAGCTGCGGGCCCGGATCGTCGGCCGGATCGAACGCCTGCTCGACGAACTGACCGGCGCGTCCGAGGTGGACTGGGTCCGGGGGTTCGCCTCGCCGCTGGGCACCGGCGTGGTCGGTGACATGCTCGGCGTGCCGGAGACCGACCGGCCCGAGCTGGCCCGGCTGTCGCCGGAGTCGATGAAGGTCTTCGACCCGATGACCGCCACCACCGACCTGCCGGCCGCCGCCGAGGCCGTGATCGACATGGCCGACTACTTCGGCGACCTGGTCGACGACCGGCGCCGCGATCCGGGGCAGGACGTGGTGAGCCGCCTCGCGGGCGCGCTGGACGCCGGCTCGCTGGAACGGATCGAGGTGGTGGCCGCCTCGGCGAACCTGCTCAACGCCGGCAGCGACACCCTGGTCAACCTGCTCAGCAACGCGATGTACGCGTTGCTGACCAATCCCGACCAGCTCGACGCGCTGACCGACCTGCCGCCGTCGCTGCTGCCCCTCGCGGTGGAGGAGCTGGCCCGCTGGGACCCGCCGCTGAACCTCAACCCGCGCACCGCGCTGGAGCCGTGCACGGTCGCCGGCATCGACCTGCTGCCCGGCCAGATCGTCATCGGGGTGCAGGGCGCGGCCAACCGGGACCCCGGCCACTACACCGACCCCGACCGCCTCGACCTGACCCGCGACGAGGGCCCCTCGCTCTCCTTCGGTGGTGGGGTGCACTACTGCCTCGGCGCCCACCTCGGCCGGCTCGTGCTCGGCGAGGTGCTGCGCGTCCTGGTGGCCACCGGCACGACCGTCGCGCCGGCCGGCACCGCCCGCCGTCGCCCGGGGCACAACCTGCGCGGCTTCCAGTACCTGCCCGTCACTCTGGCCCGGTAAGGAGACCGCCGTGCGCGTGCTGTTCCTGTCCACCCCGCTGGCCAGCCACCTCTACCCGATGGTGCCGCTGGCGTGGGCGCTGCGGGCCGCCGGGCACGACGTGGCGGTCGCCACCACCGGCCCGGCGCTGTCGGTCGCGTCGTCCGGGCTGGACGTCATCGACTTCGACCCCGAGGGGCGGTGCCCCTCGTTGGCCCAGATCAACGCCACCCGGCCGGACATCGTGGCGAAGCGGGCCACCCGCATCGACGACGGCATGGTGTTGCTGATCGAGGCCACCCGGCAGTACGTGGACCGCATGATCGAGGTGGCCGGGCGCTGGCGCCNCCCCCCACGCTGGGGGTGCCGGCGGTGGAGCACGGGGCGAGCCTGCTGCGCACCGGCGACTTCTACGAGCGGCTCGACCAGCTCATCCCGGAGACCTTCGAGGCGTACGGCCTGAGCGGCCTGCCGCGGCGACGGGCGCTGCTCGACGTGGCCCCGCCGAGCATGGTGGTCACCCGCGCGGGTGCCTGGCCGATGCGGTACGTGCCGTACAACGGCGGTGGCGTGCTGCCTCTCGACCTGACCGTGCCCGCCGGTCGGCCCCGGGTCGCGGTCACCATCGGCACCAACATCATGGCCCCGAACATGGCGCAGCTGCTGTCCGCGCTCTACGCCGCCGCGGCCGGCGTGGACGCCGAGTTCGTCGTCCTGCTCAGCGGAANCCGCTGCGGGCGCTGCTCGGCACCTGCCGGCTCATCGTCCACCACGGCGGCGCCGGTTCCATCCTGGCCTCGCTCGACGCCGGCGTGGCGCAGGTGGTGGTCCCCTCCGGTGCGCCCAGCTACATCCAGGCCGACGCGGTCCGCGAGCGCGGGGTCGGCCTCACGGCGTCGGCCGACGAGGTCGACGCCGACCTGCTCACCCGGGCCCTCGGCGACGAGAAGCTGCGCGACGCCGCGGCCGAGGTGCGAGACGAGATGGCGGGTATGGCGCCACCCGCCGCCGTGGTGTCCCGGTTGGTCGAGCTGGCGTCCTGAGCCGGCCATGACCGACCCCGCCACGAGCCGGACACTGGCCGCCGAACCACGGCCCGCGTCGGCCGGGACACCGCCGGACATCACCGGCATCACCGTGTTCCGGGCGGCGGTGCCGGTCCGCGACCGGATCGGCGTGACCGTGCACGGGCAGCGTCACCCGGTCTCGCCGGTGTCGGCCGGGTTCGTGGTGCTCCGGGCCGACCGGCTCGCGCGCGACCATCATCTCGTCGCCGACGCGTTGCGGCTG
>NZ_NAPR01000033.1:0-30547 GCF_002140155.1 Micromonospora sp. NBS 11-29 | reverse complement strand
GGCCCCGCGCCACCGGCAGCCACCTGTCGAGCACCGCCACGCCGGAGGAGGTGCACTTCCTCACCCCCCGGCGATTCGTCGTGGACCGGGCCGCGGCGATCCGCCGCCGGCAGCCCGAGCGGTCCGAGGCGGGGCTGCCGCCGCAGCGGGTCGCCGCGTTGGGCGTCGGCCCGAAGCTGTACGGCACGGCCGAGGCGCTGCGCGCGGCGCTCGCCCGGGTGGGCGCGGTGGTCGCGACCGACTGGACCTTCGACACCACGCTTCCGGCGGCGGGCCTGCGGCTGCCCGCCGCGGCGACGCGGCATGTGGTGCCCTACGACATCACCGACTACGACCGGACGATCCGGGGCTTCGACACGGCGCTGACCGCGCTGCAACGCGCCGGCGTGGACGAGGTGGCGTTGCTCATCGAGGGCAACCCGGACACCCTGGACGTGCTCGACGGGGTGGGGCTGACCCGCCGTACGGTGGAACTGGTGCCCGGGGTGCCGGTGGCGGTGGCCGCTGCCAGGGAGGTCACCGCCCACCTGCGTCCGCACCCGTTCGGGTCGGGGCTGGCCTACCTGTCGGGGTTGCCGGCGCGGCACGGGCAGAGCCAGGCGCAGCTCCTCGCCGAGCTGTCCTGCTACCTGGCCGGCGGGCTGGCGTGCGTGCTGGTGGAGATGACCTTCAGCGACCTGGCCTCGGCCGTCGAGGCGATCCGGCGGGCGCCGGTGCCGAAGACCGTGGTGGTCCTGGCCGACTACTCGTCCCGGTCGGCCCGGGTACGGGTGGCGCACGCCCGTTCGACGGAGGACGTCCGGGCCGTCATCGCCCGGGGTCGGGGCGTGCTGAGCACCGTGCTGGTCTTCGACGACCCGGCCGGGGACCTGGCGCGGGCGCTGCGGTGAACGCCCCGGCCACGGTGGGCGACGTGGTCGCCCTGCTGGACCGGCGGCACCCCGTTGACCTGGCCGAGCCGACCGACCGGGTGGGTCTGCTCCACGGCCACCCGGACGGTCCGCTGCGGCGGGTGCTGCTGGCCGTGGACGCGGTCGCCGGGACGGTCCGGGAGGCCCACGCCGACGGCGCCGACCTGCTGGTGACGCACCGCCCGCCCGCACCGGAGACGGTCGCGCACGCCGACGCGGCCGGTCTCGCGCTGTACACCGCGCACAGCAACGCGGCGGTGGCCCGGCCCGGGGCCTCCGACGCGCTGGCCACCGTCCTCGGGCTCGGCGCGACCGACCCGCTGGTGCCGGTCCCCCGCCCCCGCGACGTGCTGGTGGTGTTCGTGCCCGACACCGAGGTGGAGCGGCTGGTCGACGCCGCGGCCGCAGCCGGGGCCGGGGTGATCGGCGACTACCGCCGGTGCGCCTGGTGGACCGCGGGCACCGGCACGTTCGTGCCGGTGGTGGGGGCGCGCCCGGCCACCGGGGCGGTGGGTCAGGTCAGCCTCGCCCCGGAGGCCCGGGTCGAGATGACGCTGCCGCGCAGCCGCCGGGCGCAGGTGCTGACGGCGGTACGCGACGCCCACCCGTACGAGGAGCCGGCGTGCTATTTCTTCGAGCTGGCCGAGCTGCCCGACGGGCACGGGTACGGGCGGGTGGGCGAGCTGCCCCGGGCGATGTCGGCCGGCGAGCTGGCCGGCCGGTGGGGCGGCGCCGTCCGGGTGGCCGGCGACGCCCGTCGGCCCCTGCGGACGGTGGCGGTGTGCGCGGGCGCGGGCGGACGGTTCGCCGGGGCGGCGCTGGCGCGTGGCGTCGACGCGTATTTCTCCGGTGACCTCGCCGCCGTCGACGGCCCGCCGGTGCTGCTCGACGCCGGCGGTTGGGCCACCGTCCGGCCGTGGCTGGGGGTGGTGGCGCGGACCCTCGCCACCGAGTTCCGCGGCCGGCTGGCGGTACGGGTCTCCGCGCGGGACACCGACCGGTGGTCGCTGCTCGGGCCGCACCCGGGTGCCGACGGCGCGACCGGCCCGGACGTCGCACCGGGCCGGGCCGACGGGGTACGACCGGCCGGGGAGGCGTCGTGCTGACCGCGGCCCTGTGTCAGCCGGCGTCGTCGGCCAGCCACACGTTGGTCAGGTCGACCCGCTGCAGGTGCGGCAGGAAGCGCAGGTTGCGCACCCGGGGCGAGCGACCGGAGCGCGGGGCGACGGCCGCCGCGACGAGCGGGACCACCGGCAGGTCCCGCAGCACGGCGAGGTCGAACCGGTGCCAGCGCCCGGCCGCCCGCACCGGGTCCGGTTCTTCGCGGGCGGCCGCCAGCAGCCGCGCGACCCGGATGGAACGGTATCCGCCGTGGTTCCGGCCGCCGGCCACGTCGTCGACGACCATCGACCGCAGCTCCCGGCCCGGGTCGGCACACCCCTCGGGCGTCCAGTCGCAGAGCGCGACGTCCCACCGCCCGGCCCGGCCGTGCGCCGGGTCGAGGAGGAGGTCGTGCAGGTCGGCGTCGCGGTGCGCGGTGACCCGAGCGGCGATGCCGGCGGCGGCCAGGTTGGCGGTGAGGATCTCGGCCGCCTCCCGCCGGCGGGCGTCGTCGGGCACCAGCAGCCGCAGCCGGGGCCGCACGCCGGGGCCGAGCGCGGCCAGCGCGTCCCGGGACGCCTCCGGGTCACCCCGGTGGTACGGCGTCGGCCAGGGATCGTACGGCCGGTGGCCGGGCAGGCCGGGCGGGAGAAGGCCGTGCTGGAGGCGGAACGGCACCCCGGGCACCGCGAGCGCCTCCGCCACGGCCAGCCGGTCCACGGCGAGCGCCACGGCCCGGCGGACCGCGTGCCGGCGCGGCCCGCCGGGGCGGTCCGGCCCGCGCAGGTTGAACACGAGGTACGCGTCGAGCCCCCAGCTCACGGCGGAACCCGCCCCGGTGGACGTGTGCCGCGCCCAGCTCAGGTCGACGGTGCGGCCGAGGGCGGCGGCGTCGAGTTCGTCGGCGGCGACGCCGCCCCGGGCCTCGATCCCGGCGACGAACCGGGCGCGCAGCGGGTCGCCGGCGGGGTTCCAGGCCGGGTTGTGCGCCAGCCGCACCACGCCCTGGTCGGTGCGCCCGACCGGCCGGAACGGGCCGGTGGAACGGGGCACGGCGGCGCCGGGCAGGTGCGCGTCGTACTCGGCGGGCACCGGGGCGAGGGCGGCGGCGGCCAGCAGCCGGACGAAGTCGTCCACCGGCCGGCACAGCCGGAAGACCAGGGTGTACGGGTCGACGGCCCGGATGCCCGGGATGTCGTGCCGGTCGGCGAACTCGGCGCACCCGGCGGCGGTGGGGTGGGTGCCGGCGGCCGCCCGGCGGGCGGCCGTGTGGTAGTCGGCCAGGCCGAGGACGGCGTCGGCCAGCGGGGCGAGCGCGGCGGCGCGGGCGGTGGGGCCGGCGAGGCGCTTCAGCCCGCGCACCACGTCGGACGCGGTGACCGGGCGCGGCGGGCTGGTGTCCCAGTGCACGTCGGGGCGCAGCCGGACGGTCCATCGGAGACCGTCGGCGGTGACCGCGCCGCCGGCCCGGGTGGGCAGTTCGGCGGCGAGGTCGGGCACGGGCCGGACGCACCGGTCGGCGGGCGGGAGGACGGCCGCCGCCGGGAACGCGAAGAGCTGCCGGGAGGTCGCCCAGAGCAGTTGCCGGGTGGCCGGGCCGTGTGCGGTGGCCGGATCGAGCGGCTCGATCCGTTCGGTGGTGAGCAGGCGCAGGGTGCCGCCGTACGCCGGCTCGGCGAGGTCGGGGCGACCCGCCCGGCCGAGGCCTCTGGGCCGGTCCACGAGGGACATCGGGCCACTCCTCCCGCCGTCACGTCGCATGTCACGCCCGTTCACTATATATAATCTATAGTGATTGGTCGATCGGGGTGACCGTCCGCGCGCAACCGAAACTGGCACAGCGTGTCGGCGACATCGCGGTGTGATGATCTCTGTTACTATCCTTTAGTCAACATCCGCGTCGCGGCCGCACCCGCCCGGGTCGCCTGGCTTCCGCCCATGAGGCCTGGCCTCCACCCCACCCGTGGGCGCGGCCGTCCTGCGAACCCGACCGGAAGGACGACCGTGGGCCCGAGCGCCGATCTGGCCATCGAGACGCGTCACCTCACCAAGACGTTCGGCACCACCCGGGCCGTCGACGGCGTCGACCTGGCGGTCGAGACCGGCACCGTCTTCGGGTTCCTCGGGCCCAACGGCGCCGGCAAGACGACCACCATCCGGATCCTGTCCACGTTGACCCGTCCCGACTCCGGCACCGCCGAGGTGTTCGGGCTCGACGTGGTGCGCCGGGCGGAGGCGGTGCGCGCCCGCATCAGCCTCACCGGGCAGTACGCCTCGGTCGACGAGGACCTCACCGGCCGGGAGAACCTGATCCTGCTCGGCCGCCTGCGGGGGCATCCCTGGCCGCGCGCCCGGGCCCGGGCCGACGAGTTGCTCGCCGCGTTCGACCTGGCCGAGGCCGCCGGTCGCTCGGTCAAGACCTACTCCGGCGGGATGCGCCGCCGCCTCGACATCGCGGCCAGCGTGATCGTCCCGCCCGACCTGCTCTTCCTCGACGAGCCGACCACCGGGCTGGACCCGGCCAGCCGCAACCAGGTCTGGGACGTCGTCCGCGCCCTGGTCGAGGCCGGCACCACCGTGCTGCTCACCACGCAGTACCTGCACGAGGCGGACGTGCTGGCCAACCGGATGGCGGTCATCGACCAGGGCCGGGTGATCGCCCAGGGCACCCCGGCCGAGCTGAAGTCCTCGGTCGGCTCGGCGACGTTCCAGGTGCGCCTGCGCGACGCCGAGCAGCGGGCCGAGGCGGAGCGACTGATCGGGTCGGTGCTCTCCGCCGCGGCCCATCCGGGCGGCGACCCGGCCACGCTGACCGTCTCGGTGACCGACCCCGACCGGGCGTCGCGGGCGCTGGCCGAGCTGTCCGCCGCCGGCATCCCGGTCGCCGACTTCTCCCTCGGCCAACCCAGCCTGGACGAGGTGTTCCTGGCCCTCACCGGCCACCGCGCGGAGGACGACCGCACCGCACAGGAGGAGGTCGCATGAACCCGACCCGGACGGCGGAGACGTCGCCGTCGACCGCCGACGCGCCGGTCGCCGCCACACTGCTGTCCCGCGACCGGCCGACTCCCCCCGGCCCGCTGGCGGCGTCGCTCGCGTTCGCCTGGCGGGCCCTGGTGCGGGTCCGCCGCAATCCGCAGCAGCTCTTCGACGCGGTCGGCTTCCCGGTGATGACCACGCTGGTCTTCACCTACCTGTTCGGCGGGGCGCTGGCCGGGTCCACCCGGGAATACCTGCAACACCTGCTGCCCGGCATCGTGGTGCTCTCCGTGGTGATGATCAGCATGAACACCGGTGTGGCGCTCAACGTCGACATCAGCAAGGGCGTCTCCGACCGGTTCCGCTCGATGTCGATCTGGCAGCCGTCCGTCCTGGTCGGCTCCCTGCTCGGCGACCTCGTGCGGTACGCCGTGGCGGCCACCGTGACCGTCCTGGTGGGACTGGCGCTGGGCTTCCGTCCGGCGGACGGTGTCCGGGGCGTCGTCGTCGGCATCGTGCTCGTGGTGATCTTCGCGTTCAGCCTGGCGTGGGTCTGGACGGCGCTCGGCCTGGCCGCCGCCAAGCCCGAGATCGTGATGAACGTCAGCGGTCTGGCCGTCTTCCCGTTGCTGTTCCTCAGCAACATCTTCGTCGGCCCGGACACCATGCCCGGCTGGCTGGAGACCGCGGTCGGCCTCAATCCCGTCACCCGCGCGGTGACCGCGGTGCGGCACGCCATGGCGGGCACGTTGACCGCCGGCGACCTCACCGCCTACGCCGTCGCCTGCGCGGCGCTCGTCCTGGTCTTCGGCGCGATCACGGGGGTGCTCTACAACCGGCGGCGCCACACCTGACGTCGTCCATCCGGTCCGGCCGGGCCCCGGCCGGCGGTCCCGAGGAGGTTGCCGTGTCCTCATCCACCACCGAGTCCGACCGGCCGCTCACCACCGACGACGATCCCACCGGGGAGCGGCGGCTGCTCCTGGCGTTCCTCGGCGACCTGCGGGGCCGGGCGGTGCTGGACGTCGGCTGCGGCGACCCGGCCCTGACGGCGTACGCGCTGCGCGGCGGGGCGCACAGCTATGTCGGTGTCGCGCCCGACGAGGAACGCGCCGAGGCCGTCCGGCGGCTGCTCGACCCGAGCGTGGGCCACGTCCAGGTGCGCGACCTCAACCGTTGGTCCGGGCGGGACGGCTCACCCCGGGTGGACGTGGTGGTGTCCCGACGCGCGCTGCACCAGGTCCGCAACCTGCCCCGGTTGCTGGCCGCCGTGCAGCACGACCTGGTCCCCGGCGGCCGGTTCGTCCTCTCGGTCCCGCATCCGATGGCCACCGCGGTCGTCGGCAGCGCGCACGGGCGCGGGTGGCTGCGCACCGCCGACTACTTCCGCGAGGGCGAACGACCCGCGACCGAGGCGTTGCCCGGGCCGCCGCCCTGGCACCGGACACTGGAGACCTACCTGCGCGAGCTGCGACTGTGCGGGCTGCGACTGGACGAGTTCAGCGAGGGACTGGCCGGGATGGACCACACCGCCGGGCCCTGCGGCCCGGGTGACGGCCCGCGCTGGGCGGCGTTCCGCTGCGTACGGGTCTGACCGGGTGGGCCGTCCGGCCGGCGTCGGCCGGGCGGCCCCGCACGCTCAGGCCATCGCCTCGGTCAGCTTGATCATCGAGTCGACGGCGTGGTCGATCTCCTCGCGGTTGTTGTAGAGGTGCGGTGCCAGCCGGATGGCGAACCGCTCGGTGTCGGAGCCGCGCACCGGGAAGAACGTGAAGCGCAGGTTCACCCCGTACTCGTCCTCCATCCGCTGCTCGAACTCGACGAACCGCTTCATGTCCAGCGCGTGCTGCGGGTCGCGGAACGGTTGGAAGGCCACCATGCCGCAGTGCAGCCGCNCTTGAGGTGCCGGCTCAGGCCGTGCACGTACCGTTGGATGTTCTCCTGACCGATGGTCTGGAAGATCTCGCAGGCCGCCTGGAGCGCCGGCCCCCGGGACAGGTCGGCGGAGCCGGTCTTCTGGACCAACGTGCCGATGTCGTACGTCGGCTCGCGGGTGGTGGTGCGCGGCGGCAACTCGCCCTCGATCGGGTACCACAGCGAGATGATCGGCCAGAACGTCGGCAGCGGCAGCGGGTTGTACTCGGGGAGCACCTTGTTGCGGGCGTAGAGGATGCCGGTGCCCATCGGCCCGCACTGGTACTTCGACCCGGAGCCGCTGAGGAAGTCGACGCCCATCTCGTGCAGGTTCAGCGCGAACTGCCCGGGCAGGTGGGCGCCGTCCACCACGCTGATCAGCCCGTGCCGCTGCGCCAGCTCGGCGAGCGCCCGGTTGGGCATGGTGGTGCCGACCGTGAAGGTCACCGCGGCCCACTGGAGCACCCGGGTACGCGGCGTGATCGCCGCCTCGAACATCTCGACGATCTCCTCGGCGGACTGGTCCGGACCGAGTTTCGGGGTGAGCTTGCGGACCACCACGCCCCGCCGGTTGTGCAACAGGTTCAGCGGGGCCTGCATGGTGTAGCACTCGTGCGTGGTGGTGACGACCTCGTCGCCCTCGCCGAGGTCGAGGCCGTTGAGGATGCGCGAGTTGCCGTCGGTGGCGCCCTGGACGATGGCGATCTCGTCCGGGTCGCAGCCGTACGCCGCGGCCAGCACGGCCCGGGGCTCGTTCATGGTGGTCGGCGGGTACGGGTCGCGGGGGTGCCGGGCGAAGTCGTGGTCGGCGAGCTTGAGCAGCTCCAGCACCCGTTTCGGGGCGGAGCCGATGGTGCCGACGTTGAGGTGGTGCAGGGCCGGGTCGATGGTGAAGAGGTCGCGCACCTGCCGCCAGGTCGCCTCGTCCTCCAGCGGCCCGCCGGGCACCTCGGGGAAGCGACGCCCGGCCGCGCCGACCGCCGCCGCCGCCGCGCTCGCCTCGGCCTCGGTGCGCTGGCGGGCCAGCACCGCGGCGATGGACTCGTTCTTCGCGCTGGTCTCCTGGGTCACGGGGGTTCCCTCCGTCGTGGGACCGGGAGACGACCACCGAAATAACTATTTGTTTCGGCAGTCGCCCAAGGATCTGCTCGGGAACGGGGCCACGCGAGCACCCGTCAGGTTCACTATCGTATAGCCAACGTATCGATGGACGCCTAGACTCGGTGACGGCCCGCCCCTCGACGCCCGTCCACCCGGAAGATGGAGGTCGACAGTCATGACCGACACGGCACAGCCCCTCGCCGGCCCGGCGACCGGGCTCTCCCCCGAGCACGACGACCCGCGCTACGGGGGTGTCCTGCGGCTGGTCGGCCCCGGGGGCGTGGACCACATCGACACCGCCAGCGCCTACTACGCCACCTCCGCGCAGATCCTGCGCGCGCTGGCGCGCCACCTCTTCGCGTACCCGGCCACCGACGACCTGTCCTCCCCCGAGCTGTCGTTCACCCCGATGCCGGACCTGGCGGCCGAGACGCCGACGCTGGACAACGGCGGGCTCAGCGCCGACCGCCGCACCGTGACCGTCCGGCTGCGGCCGGGGGTGCTGTGGGACTCCACCCCACCGCGCGAGGTGACCGCCCACGACGTGGTGCGCGCGTTCAAGCGGCTGCCGAACCCGGTGGCGGGCGCCGGCGCGCTGCCCTACTTCACCAGCACCATCGTCGGGTACGGCGAATACTGCGCGGCCTACCGCGCGGCGTTCGCCGACGCCGAGATCACCGCGGCTGCCCTGGCCGACTTCCAGAACAGCCACGACATCGCGGGCCTGCGCGCCGTCGACGACCACACGCTGGAGTTCCGGCTCGTCCGGCCGGCCAACGACTTCCTGAACATCCTCGCCACCGGGTTCACCGCGCCGGCGCCGGTGGAGTACGACGCGTACCTGCCGGACAGCATGGAGTTCCGCCGCAACACCCGCTCCTGCGCGCCGTACCGGCTGACCCACTACGCGGACCGGGGCATGGAGATCCGGATGGAACGCAACCCGGTCTGGCGCAAGGAGACCGACCCGATCCGCAACCAGTACGTCGACGCCATCCACATCACCGTCGCCTCCGACGTGCCGGTGCCCGAGATGGAGCGCCGGATGGACGCCGGTGAGGTGGACCTCGCCTGGTCGTACACCGCCGTGTCCTGGGACCGCCCGAAGCCCGGGCAGGACGCCGCGCCGCGCACCTACCCTGGCTTCGCGCTCNCCCGAAGGTCCGCCAGGCCATCGCGTACGCCGTCGACAAGGTCGCCATCGGCGAGATCCTGGACGCGCTGGACGCGCCGAACGAGCCGCTGGGGTCGGTGATCCCGCGCGGCAGCGTCGGGCACCGGGAGGACTTCGACCCGTACGCCACGCCGGGCCACCGGGGCGACCGGGCGCGGGCCCGCGAGCTGCTCATCGAGGCGGGGTACGGCGACGGGCTGACACTGATCGCCGCGGTCCGCCAGATCGGCATCCACCGCAAGGTGATGGACTCGGTGGCGGCGAACCTGGCCGAGATCGGCATCGACCTTCAGTGGCGCTTCTTCAGCCAGGCGGAATACTACGGATCCGCGCTCTCCGACCCGGAGGCCGGCCGACGCGGCGACTGGGACATCGCCGAGCCGGGCTTCACCCCGGACTGGTTCGGCAACAACGGCCGGGTGATCGTGCAGCCGCTGTTCCAGACCAACGACGTGCCGGGCACCACGAACTACGGCGGTTATCACAACCCGGAGGTCGACGCCCTGATTGAGCGCGCCCTGGAGGAGCCGGACGAGCGGCGGGCCGAGGAGCTGTGGCACGACATCGACGCCCGCATCATGCAGGACCTGCCGGTGGTGCCGATCCTGTCGTTCGCCGCGATGACCTCCCGCTACTACGGCAGGCGGGTGCGCAACGCGGTGCACGTGCCGCAGATCGAGTTCTTCGACATCACCAACCTGTGGCTGGCGCCGGTGGAGTGAGCCTCCCGGCCCGGCCCTACGTGCCCTTGCGGAGGATCCGGGTGACGACCTCACCGTCGTCGGGGGTGAAGCACCCGTCGACCGGATGCCCCAGGGCGGCCGCCAGCGCGGACGCCTGGAGATCGACCGTGGCCTCGACGAGCTGCGCCAGATTCTCCATCGACGTCCGGCCACGCCACCAGCCCAGCGCCCAGGCGCCGACGCCCACCACCGCCGCCGGCCACCACCGCAGGCCGAGGAGCAGGTAGAGGCTGCCCCAACCGGCCAGCCGGCCGGCGGCGGTGAACTCGGCCTGCGCCCGGGCGAGTGCGCCGCGGACCTCTTCCGCGACGGTCAGCCAGAGCCGGGGCCAGGCGGAGGCGAGATCCAGGTCGTAGGCGGTCCGGATCCGCTCGTCCACCGCGTGCATCCGGTCCCCCATCCAGGTGGGCAGCCGCGGCTCGACCAGCGCGATCCGGTCGCGGGCGGTGGCCAGCGCCACCGTGTCCGGCAGCTCCGGCGGCGGATCGGCGGGGCGCACGCCGAGCAGCAGGCGTGCCTTCACGCGCAGCGCCTCCTCGTACCGGTCGACCGCACGCCGCCACCGGTGTCGGCGTCGACGGACGAGGAGTCGCCCCAGCGGGCCCCAGGTGGTGGTCCACCCGAGGACCACCACCCGGCCCAGCCCTTGTGCCAGCGCGGCGGCGGCCACCGCGCCGGCCACCACCGCGACGGCGAGGAGCGCGACCGCGCCGTTGCCCCGTCCGGTGGCCCACGCGCCGAGCTGGTCCACGGCGGCGGCCAGGTCACCGACGTCCGACCACCGGCCGTGCCCGAGCCGGCCGGCCACCGCCACCGCGCCGACGAACAGCACCCCGGGCAGCAGGAGAGCCTGCAACCACCGTTCGGCGAGCCTGCCCCCCAGCGAGGTGATGAACGCGGTCATCGGTCCGTCCGGAACCGCCGGAGCGGACGCGCCCAGACGGCGCACGGCGGCGCGGCCGGGCGGCCGGGACGTGCGATCTCCACCCGGTCGCACAGGTCGCCCGGGCAGACGTACACCTCTTCGAGGGGCCGGCCGTGGCCGATGACGGGCAGCCCGGTGAAGTCGCCCCCGAGCACCTCGGCGCCACGCGCGGTGTCGAGCACGGCGGTCACCCCGTGCCGGCGCAGGAACTCCACCAGCGCGTTTAGCGCCTCGCGGACCTCCTCCTCGGTGACGTCGTCGGCGCGTAGCCGGGTGCGGACCCGCTCCGCCTCCGGGTCGGTGAGGTCGACGAGATCGGCGACGTCGGCCATGTCCGCGCAGACGCGGGCCACGTCCGCGGCGGTGGTGCCGCTGACCCGGCGGCCCGGTGGCCGCTGTGTGTGACTCATCCGCATCCGCTCCCGTCCCGCCGCCGATGGGTCGACAGCCCGAGGGTAGTGCGCGTGGCCGACGGCTGCGACGATCGACGGAGGTGAGTCACGCTATCGACGGGGAATCGCATGGCATCTGACCACGACCTGGTCGGCGCGCGTCTGTGGGAGGGCATCCGCCTGGTCCAGGCGTACCAGGTCGACCGTGATCTTCGCCGGCTGGATCGTGCCGAGGAGCTGCTGCGCTGGGTGCTGCGGCAGGCTTCCCACGCCGCCAAGCCGGGCATCGCGCAGAATCTCTCGATCGTCGCCGTGCTGCGGTGGGAACGCGATCCGCAGCGACGCCACCTGGACGAGGCGGTCGCCCTGCTGCGGTTCGCCCTCGACGGCGCCGCCGGCGAGCCGGGCCTGGCCACGCTCTGCCGCTACCAACTCGCCACCGCCCTGCGGCGGTACGCCGGCCCGGACGAGCTGGACGAGGCGATCGACCTGTTCCGCCGCCTCGTACGGCCCGTCGTCGGCGGGCCGCCCGACCTCGAGCACCTCGTCGGCGCCGCGGAGGCGCTCCAGGCCCGGTACCGGTCCGCCGGCCGGCCGACCGACCTGGCCGAGGCCGTCGAGCTGTACGGGCGGGTGCTCGCCGCGGCGTCGCCGGTCGATCCACGTCGACGCGGCTGGCTGCGCACCTGGGGCAACGACCTGGCGATCCGGTGGGGGTCCGAGGGCTCCGAGGCGCTGCTCGACGAGATGGTGGAGGTCTGGCGGGCGATGCTGCACCGGCACCCCGACGGGATGCCGGACCACGCCCACTGCCAGTACGGCCTGGGTGAGGTCCTGCTCCGGCGGTACCGGCTCGGCCACGATCCGGTGGACCTGGAGGAGGCCGTGGTCCTGCTCCACCAGGCCGCCCGCGCCACCGCGCCGGACGACGACGACGCCGCGCCGATCGCCGTGGTGCTGTCCGAGGCGCTCATGGCCCGGGCCGGCGTCACCGGCGACACCGCGAACCTCGATGCCGCGTCCGCCGTGTTGGCGGCCACCGACGCGGTCGACGACACCGCGCACCCCCATCACGTCGCCGTGCTGCTTCAGCTCATCGGGGTGCGGCTGGCCGCGTACCGGATCGGTGGCGCCGTCGCGGCGCTGGACCAGGCGATCGGGTACGGCCGGCGGGCGCTCGCGGCGGCCGGTGACGGTGGCTCGCTGAACGTGACCGCCGCCCGNGAGGTCGGCGGCGAACCCGCCGACCTGGACAAGGCGATCGACGTGCTGCGACCGGTGCTGGCCGGGCCCGCCGACGGCAACCACACGTCCGCGGTGGTCCAGCTCGCCGCCTGCCTGCTCACCCGGGCCCAGACCACCCGGCACACCGCCGACTGCGAGTACGCGGTCGCGCTTCTCCGCGCCGAGCTGGCCCGGCTGGCGCGGCACGGCGGACCGGACCACCACCGGCGGTCGGCCCTGCGCCAACTCGGTGCGGCCCTGATGCAGCTCTACCGCCGTCGGCCCGAGCCGGCGATCCTGACCGAGGCCGCCGACGCCTACCTGGCCATCCCCGAGGGCATCGACGAGCGGCATCCGGACGCGATCGCGGCCGTGGTCGACGCGGCCGACCTGGCCCAGGTCGTCCATCAGGAGACCGGTGACGTGGTCTCGCTGGACTTCGCGGTCGGCCTCTTCCGTCGCGTGCTCGCCCTCGCCGGACCGGCCGACCCGCAGCGCCACGTCCTCGTCGACAAGCTCGGCTACGCACTGCGCAAGCGCTACGACGCCGGTGGCGATCCCGCCGACCTGCGCGAGTGCGTCGAGGTGATGCGGGAGGCGGTCAGCCTGTTCCCGGCCCGGCATCCGGGTCAGATGGAGTCCAGGTTCTCGCTCGTGCAGGCGCTGCGCGCCGAGCACCTGCGTACCGGCGAGCCGGGCACGTTGCGCGAGGCGGAGCGGGTGGCCACGGTCGCCACCGAGGTCCGGGCGGCACCGGTGTCCCGGCGCGTCGAGGCGTGGGCCATGCTCGGCCACGTCCGCGCCTCACTCGGTCGGTGGGCGGAGGCCACCGAGGCGCTGGCCACGGCGGTGGCGCTGCTGCCGCGGCTCGCCTCCCGTGACCGCCTCCGCGTCGACCAGCACCACGACCTGGCCGGAACCGCCGGGCTCGCCGGTGCGGCCGCGGCGATCGCGCTCACCGCCGGGCAGCCGGAACGCGCCCTCGAACTCCTGGAGCAGGGGCGCGGGGTGCTGTTGAGCCGCCGGCTCACCGCCCGGGACGGCCTGGCGGCGCTGTGGCTCGCCGATCCGGAACTGGCCCGGGAGTACGTGCGGCTGCGCCGCGAGATGGACGCCCCGGAGCCGGGCGGACCGGGGGCCGAGCCCAGCGCGTACCCGGGGAGCCGGGACCGGGAGGCGGAGTGGGCGGCGCTGCTGCGACGCGTCCGGGCGCTGCCCGGCCTGGCGGGCTTCCTGCGTCCGGCCACCGCGTCCGAGTTGCTGGCCGGCGTCGGCGGTGAGCCCGTGGTGGTGATCTCGCCGAGCCTCTACCGCTGCGACGCGCTCGTCCTGCGCCACGGCCGCCTGGCGGTCCTGCCGCTGCCGGAGCTGACCATGGAGGCCGCCACCGCCGCCGTCGACCGGCTGCGCGCGGCGACCGCCCGCGCCCACGACGCCGGTGTGCGGGCCCGCGACCGGCTGGCGGCGCAGCAGACCGTACGGGAGATCCTCGACTGGCTGTGGCGGGTCGCGGTGCGGCCGGTCCTCGACCACCTGGGGTTCCCGGTCGTCGCCGACGGCGCCCGACCCCGGCTGTGGTGGTGCGCCACCGGCCCGATGGCGTTCTTCCCACTGCACGCCGCCGAGCCCGTGGCGGGCCGGGACGGCGCGTTGGACCGGGTGGTGTCCTCCTACACCCCGACGGTCGAGGCGCTTCGTCGGCTGCGTTCGGCCCACTCCGACGGCCCGGGCGACACCCGCACCTACGTGGTGGCGATGCCCGAGACGCCCGGCGGGTTCGCGGCGTTGCCGGCCGCGCCCCGGGAGGCGGAGGCGGTCGCCGCCACCCGGACCGACGTCGAGGTCGACACCGGTCCGACGGCGACCCGCGAGCGGATGCTCCGCGGCCTGGCCGCGGCCACCCACGTCCACCTCGCCTGCCACGCGCTCGGCGACCCGCACGACCCCTCGATGGGCCGGCTGCTCAACCACGACCACGCCGAGCATCCGCTGACCGTCGGCGACATCGCCGACCTCGGACTGACGGACAGCCACCTCGCGTTCCTGGCCGCCTGTTCCACCGCCCGGTCCACCCCGGCCCTCGCCGACGAGGCGGTGCACATCACCGGCGCGTTCCAGATCGCCGGCTTCCGGCATGTGATCGGCACGCTGTGGGAGACCGACGACGCCGCCTCGCTGGAGATCGCCCGGCGCTTCTACGCGGCGCCGGCGGACCGGCCCGAGGCGTACGCGTTGCACACGGCGGCGCGGGCGCTGCGGGACCGGTACCGGCGCACGCCGACGCTGTGGGCCACGCACGTCCATCTGGGTCCGTGAGGCGCGGGTGCCGTCACCGTCCGCCGCTGATCGCCGCGACCAGCGCCCGTGCCTGCTGGCTCTGCGGGTGCCCCGGCCCGAGTGCCCGGTCGCAGGCGGCCACGCACTCGCGGGCCTCCTGCCGGGCCCGGTCGATCCGTCCGGCGGCGACGAGCAGTTCCACCAGGCCGAGCCGGGCCGCGAGGGTCAGCGGATGCTCCGGGCCGTGCGTCCGGGCGAAGTCGGGTACGGCCGCGTCCAGCGTCCGTACCGCCTCCCGGGTCCGCCCGTTGCGGCTCAGCGCGTTCGCCAGCCCGTGCCGGGCGTGCAGGGTCGCCGGGTCGCGCGGACCGAGCGCCTGCTCGGCGTCCGCCACCACCGCCGAGACGGTACGCAGCGCGTCGCCCACGCGATCGAGGCTCATCAGCAGCGTGGCGTGGTTGCTGCGGGCCTGGAGGGTGACCCGGGCCCGGGGGCCCTCGGCGCGGCGCAGACCGGCCACCACCTCGCCGCAGAGCCGCTCGGCCTCGTCCAGGTCGCCCAGCGAGTACACCGCGCTCATCAGGCTCATCTTGCTCTGCAGGGTGCGTGAGGCGGCGGGTCCCTCCGTGCGCACCAGGCCCTCGGTGACCGCGCGGTGCGTCCGTTCGGCCTCCCGCAGCCGGCCGAGCCGGTGCCACATCTCGCCCAGGTTGGTGCCGCTGGCGAGCGTGTCGGGATGGTCCGGGCCGAGGGCCCTGCGCCGCCGCTCGTAGACGTCCTGCTGCACCTTCGCCGCCTCCGCGTCCTGGCCCAGCGTCTGCAGCGCGAACCCGAGGCTGTGCTGGGTGGCGAGGGTGTCGGGGTGGTTCGGCCCGATCGACGCCCGCTGCGCGGCGAGGACCGACCGGTACGCCGTGACGGCCTCCGCCGCGCTGCCCTCCTTCATCAGCGCCCGGGCGTGGGTGAGGCCGGCGGCGATCGTGCGGGGGTCGGTGTCGCCGTACCGCTCGGCGGTGTGGTCCCGTTGCAGCCCGGAGGCCATCGCCGGGCCGAGCGTGATCTCGATGATGGGATGGCCGTCCGGTGCCGTCCGGGAGGTGACCGTGAACGGCTCGTCGCGGTCGTCGCCGGTCGGCGCCGGTTGCTGGTCCTCGGTCCGGCCGGAGGACCACAGCCGCTTCCAGAACCCACTCATTGGCGTACCCTCCGACAGCCGGGGTCTCGACGCGCTTCAATCTTCGCAGCCGGACGCGAACCCGGCTAGCCTGGTTTCGGGAACGACCTTGGGGGCAACGGTGGGCGACCTCGACGAGGCGGCGTCGATCTTCACGGGGGTGCGGCCGCGCCTGTTCGGGATCGCGTACCGGATGCTCGGCAGCGCCAGTGAGGCGGAGGACCTGGTGCAGGAGGTCTGGCTGCGCTGGCAGGCGACCGACCGCGGCGTGGTGGCCCGCCCCGGTGCGTTCCTGGCCACGGCGACCATCCGGTTGGCCATCAACGAGTTGCAGTCGGCGCGGGCCCGCCGGGAGACGTACGTCGGACCGTGGCTGCCGGAGCCGGTCGACACGAGCGCCGACCCGTGCCTGGGTGCGGAGCGCGGGGAGGCGCTGGAAGTCGCGGTGCTGATGCTGATGGAGAAGCTGACGCCGCAGGAGCGGGCGGCGTACGTGTTGCGCGAGGCGTTCGACTACCCGTACGCCCGGATCGCCGAGATCCTTGAGGCCACCGAGCCGGCGGTGCGCCAACTGGTCAGTCGCGCGCGTCGGCACGTCCGCGGTGGGCGGAGGCGACCGGTGCCGCAGGATGCGCAGCGACGGTTGCTGGTGGCCTTCCTGGACGCGGCCCGCGGCGGTGACCTCGATGCCCTGGAGCGGCTGTTCACGGCGGACGCGACGAGCATCTCCGACGGCAACGGCGCGCGGCGGGTCGCCCGCCGGGCGATCGTCGGGGGCAGCCGGGTGGCGGCGTTCGTCGCCACGGTCTCGACCTGGTTCTGGGCCGGCGTGGAGGTGGAGCTGGTCGTCACGAACGGGCGGACCGGCGCCGTCCTGCGCCGGGACGGTCGCCCGCACGGCGTGATCACGGTCGACGCCTCGCCGGCCGGGATCGAGCAGGTGCTGTGGATGTTGAACCCCGCCAAGCTCGGCGCCCTCGCCGCTGCCGGCCGGCACCCCGTCGAGGTGCCGGCCGGCGGCGGCGACGGTCAGCGGGTCAGCCACTCCCGGTAGGTGGTCGTGGCGAGGACCGCGCCCGGCGGAGCGATCAGCACGTCGCCGGGGACCGCGCCGAACAGGCCGGCGGTGGGGTCGACGACGACGGTGCGGGGGTCGCCCTTCGCGGCCAGCGCGACCCGGCCCAGTTCGTCGAGCCGGAACACCTCCGGGCCGGCCACGTTCCGCACGCCCCGCAGCGGGGTGCCCACGGCGACCTCGGCCACCGCCTTCGCCACGTCGGCCGAGGCCATCGGCTGCACCGGCGTGCCGGGCAGCCGCACCGTGTCGCCGTCGGAGGTCCAGGACAGAACCGCGTCGACGAACTCGTAGAACTGGGTGGCCCGGACGATCGAGTACGGCACCCCGCCGGCCTCCAGCAGCTTCTCCTGAAGCGTCTTGGCGCGGTAGTAGGCGAGGTCCGGCACCCGGTCGACGCCGACGATGGACAGGACCACGGCGTGGCCGACGTGCTCCCGCGCGGCGGCGGCGAGCAGATTGTCCATGGTGGTTTGGAAGAAGTCGGTCGACGCCTCGTCGAAGGTGGGCGAGTTCGTCAGGTTCAGCACGACGTCGGCGCCCTTGAGCCCGGCGTCGAGGCCGTCGCCGGTGAGCAGGTCCACCCCGTTGGACGGGGAGAGCGGCACCGCCTCGTGCCCTCGGGCCTGAAGGATCCGGACGACCTGCGACCCGATGAGCCCGGTGCCGCCCAGTACGGCGATCTTCATGTGTCTCACACCCTCTGTCTCGGTCCGTGGCCGGGTCGGTGGTCCGGCCACACCACACAGGACCGGGCAGCCCCGCCGGTTGTGACGGATCGGGTGCCGTCTCCTCGGAAGCTCAGTCCGCGTCCCCGGCGCGGGCCGCCGGCGGCGTCGCCATCCGGTGGTTGCGTCCGGGCACCTGGAAGTGGTGGAAGGTGACCGTGGCGCTGACGTCCAACGCCTGCACCCAGTGCCACCACCCGACCGGGATCAGCAGCATCTGCCCCGGTTCGAGGATCGTCTCCAGCACCGTCGCCTCGGCGTACCGGGGATGCCGGTCGAGGTCCGGCCGGGCCGCGTCGACGGCGCTGAACGTCCCGCCGCGCGGGTAGACCAGGTGCCGTTGGTACGACGGCACCAGCCGTACGTGCTTGCGGCCGAGCACCTGGCAGAGCAGCACCGTGCTGTTGTCTACATGCAGCGGGGTCACCGTCCCGGCGGGACCCAGCAGCAGGTGCCCGGCGGCGGTGGGGTCGACCAGGTGCGCCGGCGGCCGGACGTCCTCGGCGAGGGGGCGCAGCGGCCCGTTCCAGTTCTCGTTGCGGGGGACCATGTAGTAGTCGTTGGTCCGCTCACCGGAGCCGAGCAGCGCCAGGTACTCCCGGAACGGCATGCGGGTGCGGTGCCGGTCGTACTGCCAGGCGTGGTCCGGGTTCGCCTCGCGGCCGGTCATCACCTCGACCACGGCGTCCGGGCACCGTCGCGCCATCCGCTCCAGCGTCCAGTCCCGCGCCGGCCAGTCGGCCATCAGTCCGTCGAGCACGACCGGCCGGTTGCCGTAGTAGTAGCGGCCGAAGAACTCCTCCGCCGTGATGTCGGCGCGCCGGTCCAGGTCCCGGCCCCCGTCGTCGTCGCGGAGGACCCGGTACGTGTCGAGCACCGACTCCATCCAGTCGTAGCGCAGCGCGAGACGCCGGCAGACGGTGAAGTACGGGTGCGTCGCCAGCGTCGCCAGCTCGGCGTCGACGGCGGTGGCGTCCGCACCCGCGGCGACGGCCGCCGCGCGGGCCTGCTCGACGGCGACCCCCATCGCCACGTTCTCGGCGAGCCATTCCCGCCAGGCGGGGAGCAGGCCCGGCGCGGCGGCCACGGTCACCGGGTCGCCCCCACGACCAGTCGCAGCGCCCGCTGCGGCGCGGTCGGGGCGTCCGTGGGGGCGCTGGTCGGCGGCGGGGTGAGCCGGGGCGCCCGGGTGTACTCGGAGCAGTTGACGTAGGAACCCTTGACGTGGGCCGGGATGTGGTCCGGCGAGGTGTCGGTCATGCCGGGCAGTCAACCGGCGTGGTGTCCCGGCCCGCCAGGGGCGGCGGTCCCGGCCGGCCCGGGANCCCCCGCCGGTCCGGGACATCCACCCCTGGCCGGCGGGACGCCCCCGCGCGCAGGCTGCGCTGCGCGTCCGCCGGCCCGGTGGACGCGCAGTGATCCGAGAGGAAACCCAGTGGGTGTGATGTCATGGGCTCCCCGCCGCCGTGGACGGTTCCGAGCGCTGGTCGCCGCCGTCGTGACCGCGGTGGTGGTGGTGTCCCCGATGCCGGCCGTGGCGGCCGGGACGGTGAACTACGAGGAGACGAAGTTCCACGACGGGGTGTTCGCCGCGTACCTGCGGGCGCACAACGGGGGCGTCGCGGGGCTGAAGAACCTGGTGCTCACCGCCGAACTGCTGGACTGGCGTGGCCGCAACCCCGGCGCGTCCCGGGACGAGGTGGTGCGTCATCTGGTCACCACGCGGCAGGCGGTCAACGCGGCCGGGGTCTCCGACACGACGGCCCGCACCAACTACGCGACGCTGATCAAGTTCATCGACGCGGTCTCCGGCGTACCGGGCGTCTCCATCGGCGCGCCGATGGTCAAGGGGCTGCTGGACGCCACCATCGGCGGCACGATCACCGCGTCGGCGGAGATCGAGGACGCGGTGACCAGCGCGTACCAGAACTACCGGTGGATGGACGCGCTCTACGCCCAGCAGGAACGCGCGTGGGGTCAGCTCACCCGGGCGGCGGGGCAGGACGCGGACCTGGCGGCGGCCTGGGACGGTGAGATCGGCGCGCAGCTCAACGTGCGCGCCACCGCGACCACCGAGCAACTGCTCGCCGACCCGCTGCTCGCCTCCTACGTCAACACCGAGGCGATCCTGGAGCACCTGGGCAACCAGCAGGCGTACCTCACGGCGCTGCGCACCGAGCTGCGCGGGGCGTTGGGCAAGGTCGCCGAGCAGAACGCGGAGATCATCGACAAGCTGGCCGCCGCCAACCTGAAGTATCCGGTCGGCCCCGGTCCGAAGCCGACGCCGCAGGACTACACCGCCGCGCTGGGCGAGGCCGCCAACCGGCAGGCGGCGATCGACGCCGCCGACTCCGCGGTGACGATCCTGGCCACCCTCGCCGGGTTCGCCGACGCCAGGGCCGGCAAGGAGGTGATGGCGGTCGGCAAGGCCGCGATCGGCATCGCCACCGCGATCAACAAGTACCTGCCCACGGTGGCCGGGCTCAGTCTCAGCGACGCGATCGGGTCGCTGAGCACGGTGGTGCTCACCGGCAACGTGCTCGGCGCCGTGATGACCCTGCTGCCGCTGTTCACCGGTGGCGCACCGAGCGAGCACGAGCTGGTGATGCAGGAGATCGGCAAGCTGCGCGAGCAGGTCGGCGAGCTGCGTAACGAGATGCACGAGCGGTTCGACCGGGTCGAGGCGATGCTCTCGGCGATCTACGACGACGTCATGTCGGTCCTCACCCGGATCCGGGACGACCTGGCCGGGGTCATCCGCGACATCGACGCGATCAAGCGCCAGATCAACGGCCTGGAGACCCGCGTCGACCAGCTCAGCCTCTCCATGCAGGAGGCGCTGAAGAAGAGCGCGCTCGGCGACACCGAATTCACCATCAACACCTACGTCGGATACAAGGCGCGCACCGGGCGTCCCCTCTCCGTGCCGCAGTACGACGAGGCGGAGGGGCGGCTGTTCACCACGGCCACCTCGACCGCCGCCGGCGCGCCCTTCGTCCTCACCCCGGCCGAGTGGTCGCAGGGGGGCGTCGACCCGGTGCGGGTGCTCGACGAGAAGAGCCCCTACGGCGCCATCGACTACCTGTCCTACCTGGCCCGCAGGTGGGACCCGGGGTACCCGGCCACCACGAAGGTCCCGCACGCGGGCGTCTGGACCATGTCGACGCGGTCCTTCACCGCCCTGGCGCTGGAGAACCCGACGCTGGTCGGGGACATGACCGGCGAGAACTCGTTCGCCGCCCGGATGGGTCGCTCCGGCCAGGTCATCCTGGACGCGAGCAGCCGGTTCAGCCGGCCCACCGCGGACGGGCACCGCAACGCGTTGTTCACCGGGCTCGTGGACGACTACCGGGACGCGGTCAACGCGCACTCCGCCGAGCTGCGCAAGCTGCGCGACGAGGCCACCGGCGGCGGCTACAACCCGTGGTACGGGCCGGACCAGGCACCCCCGACGCGGCTGACCAACACCCGCTCGTACTGGGGCCCGGACAACGAGCGCACCTACAACGCGGACGGCAAGATGTCCAGCTGCGATCCGGGGCATCAGCTGCCCCGGGTGCGCATCCCGGCCAACGTGAACCTCGGTGACCTGCCGAACGCGTTTGAGTTGCTCGCCCACGGCACGAGCCGGCAGTTCCAGCCGCACTTCCAGATCTGCTACGACGCGGAGCTGGTCAACCACACGACCACCACCGAGCCGCGCGCCGAGATCACCAGGGCCGACCTCCAGTTGACCGTGCACGCGCAGATGAGCGTCAACCAGGGCGGCTTCTGGATGGACGTGCGAACCTGGCGCAACACCAAGAGCGCCGGCATCGTCTGCTCGTGGAGCACCCGGAGCAACCCGCCCACCGGGTACTGCTACGACGAGGTCTACTACATGACCTACAACGACGAGTCGGTGCACCTGCCGGCGTTCGAGAAGGGGGCACGGTACGCCGACAACACCGAGCGGCTGACCATCGCCCGCCGGCTGGGTGACCGGATGCTGTGGGGCAAGCAGAAGCGCTACTACCAGTTGGTCAACCAGGCGTTCGACGATCCGGTCTCGTCCCTGCGCAAGGCCGGGAAGAAGGTCACCGAGTCGTTCCGGCTGCTCCAGGCGTACACGAAGCTCGGTTTCCCGGTGGCGGTGGACTCCGACGCCTCGCTCAGCGGCTACCTGTTCGGCGGCAACCTGCTGCCGAGCGACTACCGCCACCCGGGTGCGCCGGTCGGGCAGGAACTGCCGGACACGAACATCAGCCGGGCGTACGCCATCGCCGAGGCCGACTACGCGCCCTGCACCCAGCCGGTTCCCGGCGACCCGTGCCCGGAGTCCATCTCGGAGATCGACCCGCGGGTCGGGCAGGCGCCCATCTTCGGCCCGTCGTGCTCCGGCGCGGACAGCCCGAACTCGCCCAACGAGTACCTCGGCAACTGCATCCACGCGGTGGCCATCGGGCGGGCCGGCGAGCTGGGCGCGCTCTACGAGACGTACTCGCAGCGCCTCGCCGCGAACGTCTACCGGGAGCGGCTGCCGGAGGTCGCCACCGTGGTCGACCAGTTGAAGGTCACCGGCACNGGCCGGTCGCTCCGACCGGCCCGCCACCCGGCTCACACCGAACCGGTGGTCCGCCGACGCCGCCGGGCTGACACAGTGGACCTGACATGCCGAACGCACCCGAGACCCGGCGGTGGGCCGCGTGGGCCGTCCTCGCCGCCACCGCCCTGCTCACCGTCGGCGCGGTCGTCGCCTGGGCGGTGGCCACGCCCCCGTACACCGCCACCCAGCTCTACTCCCTCGCCGACCTGCTCGACGGCGTCGTCTACGGCGCCGTGTCGTGGCTGATCCTGAGCCGGCAGCGCACCGGCAGCCGGCTGCCCGGCCGGATCGCCGCCGCGGCGGCGCTGGGCAGCGCGGTCGCCGCGTGCGCCGCCCAGTGGCAGCTCGCCGTCGGCGGACCCCCGCTGCTGGCCGCGCTGCACACCTGGGCCTGGGTGCCCGGTCTCTACGCGCTGGTCGTGGTGATGCCCTGGCTGCTCCCGGACCGGCCGCCCACCCGGCTCGACCGGGTCGCCGTCGCGGCCGGCCTCGGCTACGTGGCGGTGACCGTGGTCGTGCTCGCCACCGCCGCGCCGCCGCTGGGGGTGCTGCCACTGCCGCCCGAGCTGCGCGAGGTCCGCACCGCGCTGGTGCGCCCGTTGGTCCCCGTCCTGACGTACGCCCTGGTCGGCCTCGGCCTGCTGGCCAGCGCCGGGGTGGCGTGGCGGTGGCGGCGCGGCCCGGCCCGGCAACGCCACGGCCTGGGCTGGGCGACGGCCGGCAGCACGTTGCTCACCCTGGCCTTCCTGTCCACGCTCCTGCCGCCGACCGCGGTGCCGGCGACCGTGCCGGCGCTGCTGATGCTCGCCTCCCAGGCGTTCTTCCCCGCCGCGGTGGCCGTGGTGGTGCTGCGGCAGCGACTGTGGGGCCTGCGGCTGGCCGTGCGGCGCACCCTGGTCTGGTATCTCATGACCGCCGTGGTGGTGGCCGCCTACTGCGCGGCGGTGACCGTGCTCAACCGGCTGCTGCCGCAGTCACTGCCGCTGCCGCAGATCGTGGTGACCGGNCGCCCTCCCAGCCGATGCG
Source organism: Micromonospora sp. NBS 11-29 (assembly GCF_002140155.1). GTDB lineage: Bacteria > Actinomycetota > Actinomycetes > Mycobacteriales > Micromonosporaceae > Micromonospora. Next base: position 7,218 of record NZ_NAPR01000033.1, on the reverse strand, counting down.
CGAGCTGGTGCAGCGGCGGGTGGACCGGCTGGTCCACGGCGAGGCCCCGGAACCCCTGCTGCACCAGGTGGCGCACAGCGTCGGCAGCGCCACCGACATCGGCGCGACGATCGCCGCCGCGCTGCGCCTGGCCGAGGTGCGGATCACCGGGGACGGGCCGCAGCCGCCGCCGCACGAGGCCGGGCCACCGGTCACCGTGCCGCTGGTCAGCGGCGACCGGCTGGTGGGGCACCTGCACGCCTGGCCCCGCCCCGGCGAGCTGCTCGGCACCCGGGCCCGGGAGTCGCTCGCCGTCCTCGCCCCGGTGGTCGCGGCGGTGGTGGACCTCGCCGGCACCAACCGGGACCTGGCCCGGTCGCGGCAACGACTGGCGGAGGTACGCGACGAGGAGCGCCGCTCCCTGCGCCGGGACCTGCACGACGGCCTCGGGCCGGCGCTGAGCGGCGTCGGGCTCGGGCTCGCCGCCACCCGGAACCTGCTGCGCCGCGACCCGGACCGGGCCGAGGACCTGCTGGACCGGCTGACCGACGAGTTGACCGCACGCGCGACGCAGGTGCGGGAGCTGGCGCACGGCCTGCTGCCCCCGGCCCTCGCCGACGGCGGTCTCGGCCCCGCCCTGGAGCTGCTGCGGGACCAGTACGCGCGGGCCGGCCTGCGGATCGTGGTGCACGGACCGACCGGCCTGGACCCGCTGCCCGAACCGGTCGCCACCGCCGCGTACGGGGTCACGGCCGAGGCGGTGCGCAACGTGCACCGGCACGCCGGGGTGGACAGTTGCACGGTGTCGCTGGACCGGCGGCCCGACCTGCTCCGGGTCACCGTCACCGACCAGGGCCGGGGCGTGCCGGCCGGACCCACCAGCCACGGCGTCGGCCTGCACGCGATGCGGGAACGGGCGCAGGCCGTCGGCGCGAGCCTGACCGTCGGGTCGGCGGGCGTCCGTGGCACCACCGTCTGCCTCACCATCCCCCTGGAGCGACCGTGACCGACACCCCGATCCGCGTCGTCGTGGTGGACGACCATCCGGTCTTCCGGCTCGGCATGAGCGCGCTGCTCGACACACTGGGCGGCATCGAGTGCGTCGGCGAGGCCGCCGACGCGGCCGGGATCCTGCCGCTCGTCGCCCGGGTGCGCCCCGACGTGGTGCTGATGGACCTCCACCTCGGCGACGGCTCCGGGATCGAGGCCACCCGGCTGCTGCGCCGCGACCATCCGGAGGTCCGGGTCCTGGTGGTGACCATGCTCAACGACGACTCCTCGCTGGTCGCCTCGATCCGCGCCGGCGCCCGGGGGTACGTGCTCAAGGGCGCCTCGGCCGCGGACGTGGAACGCGGCATCCGGGGCGTGGCCGGTGGCGACCTGGTGCTCGGCGCCCCGCTCGCCGACCGGGCGGGCGCCCTGCTCGGCGCCCGGTCCGACGGGCCGTTCCCGCAGCTCACCGAGCGGGAACGGGAGGTGCTGGACCTGCTCGCCCGGGGCCTGGCCAACCCGCTGATCGCGCACCGGCTCGGGCTGAGCGCCAAGACCGTCCGGAACAACGTGTCCGCGGTCCTGGTCAAGCTCCAGCTCGGCAGCCGCGCCGAGGCCATCGCGCTGGCCCGCGACCACGGGCTGGGCGCGCCCGCCGCCGCTCCACACCCGGGTCACTGATCCGCCGGCGGCCCGGGGCCGGCTCGCGCTGCGGCGGCGACCCGGCCGACGTACGCTGCCGCGGGTGACGGCACCGGCTCGCATCCTGGTCTACGGCGTGTACGGCGCCGGCAAGTCCACCCTGGCGGCCCGGCTGGCCGAGCGGCTCGGCCTGCCGTGGTGCCCGGTCGACGACCTGCTGTGGCAGCCCGGCTGGGTGGAGGTGCCGGTCGCCGAGCAGCGCAGCCGGATCGAGGCGGTCTGCCGACGCGACCGGTGGATCCTCGACGGGGCGTACCACGGGTGGCGGGACGTCGTGCTGGCCCGCGCCGACCTGGTCGTCGGGCTGGACTATCCGCGCGCGCTCTCCTTCTGGCGGCTGCTGCGGCGCACCGCCCACCGTCTGGTCAGCGGCGAGGTGATCTGCAACGGCAACCGGGAGTCGCTGCGCAGCGTGCTGTCGGGCGACTCGATCCTGGTGTGGCACGTCACCGCGTTCGGCCGGGCCCGCCGGCGGATGCGCGCCTGGCGGGACGACCCCGCCGGCCCGCCGGTGCTGCTGTTCGACTCCCCGGCGGACCTGGACCGCTGGCTGGCCGCCGTACCGGCCGCGACCAACCCGGATCCCCAAGCCTGAATCCCTATTTACCTAGTAGGCATTGTCGGTTATCGTTGAGGCCGTGATCAGCCAAATCGCCCCTCTCGACGGCACCGCGGTCGCGGTGTCGCGGGGATGCTGTCGTGGCTGGACCACCGCGCGCGGCCGCTGCCGCTGAACGCGCACCCCTGACACCCTCCTGTCGCCACGCCACGGGCTCGACGGCGAGCCTCGGCGTGCCCGCAGACCGCCCCACGGTCACCGGCCGGGACGGGCACCGGTGCCACGCCGTCCCCGGTCCATCCACGACGCAATGGCGTGTGACCGCCGCCTCCCACTGAACCACGAAGGAGAAGTCATGCCCGACCACCGGTCCTCCGGGCGCACCGACGTCCGCCGCGACGCCGACCGCGCCGTCCGCCTCACCCGCCGGGCGCTGGGCCGCCGCGGGATCGCCACGGTCGCCGCCGCCGCGCTGGCGGCCGGGCTGCCGATCGCCACACCGGCGTCCGCCGCGCCGGTGGACACCACGCTGGAGTGGTACGACGCGACCGCCGCCGCCGTCGCCACCGGCACCCGTCCCCAGGTCTCCAACAGTCGCGCCTGGGCGATCAGCTGGCTCGCCGCGGCCCGCGCCGTGCGGACGGCACCCGCGTCCGCACCGGGGCGCTACCGGGACGCGGCGCTCGCCACCGCCGTGCACACCGCGCTCAGCGCGCTGATCCCGGACCACGCGCCGACGCTCGACGTGGCGCTGCGGACCACGCTCGACCGGATCCCGGACGGCCCGGCCAAGGAGCGCGGGGTGGCTGCCGGGCGTCGTGAGGCGCATTCGGTGCTCGCCCGCAGGGCCGGGGACGGGCTCGACCCCGCCGACGTCAACCCGCCCTACCCCACTCCGGACCCGGCGCCGGGCGTCTGGCAGCCCACCCCACCGGCCTTCGCCCCCGCCCAGCAGGCCGGCACCCGGTTCGCCACGCCATTCCTGCTGGACCGGGCGGACCGGTACCGGCCGGGGCCGCCGCCCGCGCCGACGTCGGCACGCTACCGCGCGGACCTCGCCGAGGTGCGCGCGTACGGTCGGGCCGACAGCACGGTACGCACCGCGCGGCAGACCGACACGGCGACGTTCTGGCTCGGCTCGTCGCTGACCCTCTACACCGGGATCCTGCGCGCCGCGCTGAGCCAGTCCGACCGGCCGACCGCCGGGCGGGTCACCCTGGTGGCCCTCTTCCACGTCGCCCTCGTCGACACCCAGATCGCCACCTCCGACGCCAAGTACACCTACCTGCGCTGGCGGCCGGTCACCGCGATCCGGGCCGACGGGGACCCCGGATGGACGCCACTGCACGACACCCCCGCGCACCCGGACTACCCCAGCGGCCACAACACCTACGCCGGTGCCGCCGAAGGGGTGCTGACCGCCCTGGCCGGGGCACGCGCCCGGACCCCGTACACCATCGGCAGCCCCAGCCAGCCCGGCGTCACCCGCACCTACACCGACTGGCGACGCCCCAGGGAGGAGAACGTCGACGCCCGCGTGTGGTCCGGCATCCACACCCGGACGGCGGACGAGGTCGGCGTCCGGCTCGGCCGTGACGTGGCCGCGCACACCCTCCGCAACGCGGCCCGACTGTTCACCTGACCAGGGCCGCCACCCAGCAGGAAGGTCGTCTCCGATGGGCCTCGAACTCCTCTGGTACATCCCGAACCAGGTCCAGCCCGGTCATCGGGGAGACGACGTCGTCACCGACCACAACAGCCTGCCCGCGCTCACCGGTCACGCCCGGGCCCTGGAGGAGCACGGATGGGACGGGGCGCTGATCGGGACCGGCTGGGGGCGACCCGACACCTTCACCGTCGCCGCCGCACTGACCGCCCGGACCACGACGTTCCAGCCACTGATCGCGATCCGGCCCGGCTACTGGCGGCCCGCCAACTTCGCCGCCGCCGCCGCCACGCTCGACCACCTCAGCGAGGGCCGGGTCATGGTCAACGTGGTGTCGGGCCGGGACGACCTGGCGGCGTACGGCGACAGCGAGACCGACCAGGGCCACCGCTACGCCCGCACCAGGGAGTTCCTCCGGATCGTGCGCCGGCTGTGGACCGAGGAGAACGTCACCTACCGGGGGGAGCACTTCCGGGTCTCCGATGCCACGGTGGCGCTCCGGCCGGTCGTGCGCGGCGAACGCCGGCATCCCCGGCTCTACTTCGGCGGCGCCTCCCCCGCCGCCGAGGAGGTGGCCGCCACCGAGGCCGACGTGCAGCTCTTCTGGGGCGAGCCGCTCGACGGCGTGGCCGAGCGGATCGCACGACTGCGGCGGCTCGGCGAAAAGCTCGGACGCGAGCACGCTCCGCTGGAGTTCGGGCTGCGGGTGACCACTCTGGTCCGGGACACCGCCGAGCAGGCGTGGGCGGACGCCGAGGCCAAGGTCGCGGACATGGCCGCGGGCCGGGGCGGGGCGCCACGGGACCGGAACTGGGAGGCCGCCGTCGGTCAGCGGCGCCTGCTCGACCTGGCCGCCCGGGGTGACGTGCTCGACGACAACCTCTACACCGCGCCCGGCCGGTTCGGCGGCGGCGGAGCGGGCACCACCTGGCTGGTCGGCTCCGCCGAGGAGGTGGCGCGGTCGCTGCGCAGGTACGAGGCGCTCGGCATCACCCACTTCGTCCTCTCCGACACGCCCTACCTCCGCGAGATCAGGCGCCAGGGTGAGCGTCTGCTGCCCTTGCTGCGCCGGTGAGGGACACGACTCAGGCCGGTTCGACCAGGGGCGCAACCGCCGGGGCCGGCTCCAGGGCGGCCAGGCGGGCCGGTCGCACCACCAGCAGCAGCACCGCCAGCGCCGCCACCATCCCGCCGGCCACCACCAACGCCATCCCCACCGCGCCGGTGCCGAGCACACCGACCAGTGGCGCGGCCACCGCGCCCACGCCGAACTGCACGGCGCCGAGCAGGGCGGACGCGGTGCCGGCCGCCTCGCCGTGCCGGGACAGGGCCAGCGCCGGGGCGTTCGGCATCGCCAGGCCCGCCGCCGCCAGCACCGCCCACAACGACACCAGCAGGGCGGGCAGCCCACCGATGCCGGTCGCGGCGAGGGCGAGCAGCACCAGTCCCGCCAGGGTGCCCACGCCCAGCGAGACGACGAGGATCCGCTGCGGCGGGAAGCGACGCAGCAGGCGCACGTTGTACTGGGTCGCCCCGATCAGCCCCACCGCGCCCGCCCCGAAGGCCAACGCGAACTGCTGCTCGTTCAGCCCGTACCCGTCCTGCAGGACGAACGACGAGCCGGCCACGTACGCGAACAGCGCCGCCATGGCCAGGCCGGCGACCACGACCAGGCCGACGAAGACGCGGTCGCGCAGCAGCGCGCCGTACAGGCCGACGGTGGCCACCACGCCGCCACGACGGCGGCGCTCGCGCGGAAGCGTCTCCGGCAGGCCGACGGTGGCGACCGCGACGAGCAGGACGCCGAAGATGGCCAGGGTGACGAAGACGCCGCGCCAGTCCGTCCAGCGCAGCACGCCGCCGCCGAGGGTCGGGGCGAGGATCGGCGCCGCGCCCATCACCAGCAGCAGCCGGGAGAGCAGGGTGGCGAACGCCGCACCGCTGAACAGGTCACGGACCACGGCCATGGCGACCACCGTGGTGGCGGCGACGCCGAGGCCCTGCACCACCCGCAGGGCACCGAGGACGACGATGTTGGGCGCGACGACGCAGAGCACCGACGCCACGACGTGCAGCGCGAGGCCGGCGATCAGCGGGCGGCGGCGTCCCACCGCGTCCGACAGCGGCCCGATCAGCAACTGGCCGAGGGCGAGCCCGGCGAGCGTGCCGGTGAGGGTGAGCTGCACCGCCGCCGAGGTGGTCGCGAACTCCGCGACGAGCGCGGGCAGCGCGGGCAGGTACATGTCGATGGTCAGTGGACCCACCGCGATCAGCGACCCGAGGACCAGGACGAGCTGGAACCGCCGTCGGCGGCTCATCAGGTCACCCGGCGTCGGCACGGCCTTCGGCAGCGAGGAGGTTGCGGCAGTCACACCTGGCTTCAAATGTCGGGCCGCCGGTCTGATTCCCATCTCGCCGAGAGGTAACACGGGTCACAGGGCGTCCCACGAAATTGCCCACAGTGCGGACACCTGATCGACACGGTGAGCAACATCATAGAGCATCTATTTCATGAACATCCGGTTCGCCGGCGCCCGCCGCACCGCCGGGGACAGCCGTACCCCCGACGACACGGACGCCGACCAGACCTCGCCCGACCGGACACCGGACGGGTGGCGGCGGTTCCGCCCCCGTACCGAATGGGTCGTGGCGGTCCTCGCCGGCGTGCTGCTGGCGGCGGTGATGACCTGGCCGACGCTGCGGCACCCGGCGAGCACGATCCCCGGCGACCTCGGCGACCCGACGTTGCAGGCGTGGCAGGTCGCCTGGGGGGGCCACGGGCTGCTCAGCGACCCCGGGAGCCTCTGGGACTCGAACACGTTCTACCCGGAGAAGTACACGTACGCCTACAGCGACACCCTGCTCGGGTACGCCCCGGTCGGGATGCTCGGCTCCGGCTTCGAGGCCGCCCTGATCCGGTACAACCTGCTCTACGTGCTGCTGCACGCGCTGGCGTTCGTCGGCGCGTACGCGTTGACCCGGCAACTCGGCGCGAACCGGTGGGGCGGGGCGGTCGCCGGCATCGCGTGGGCGTTCGCGCCGTGGCGGCTGGCGCACTCCGGCCACCTGAACATCCTGTCCAGCGGCGGGATCGCGTTGGCCCTGGCGATGCTGGCCCGCGGGCACGGCTGGTCGCTGCGCCACGGATATCGGCCGGATCGGCGACGGCCCGGCTGGGCGCTGGCCGGCTGGCTCGTCGCCGCCTGGCAGGTGACTCTCGGCTTCGGCATCGGGCTGCCGCTGGTCTACTTCCTGCTGGCTGCCGCGCTGGTGGCGGCGGGCGGCTACGGCTGGTCCTGGTGGCGGCGGCGGGAACGCCCGC
>NZ_NAPR01000032.1:97364-117003 GCF_002140155.1 Micromonospora sp. NBS 11-29 | reverse complement strand
GGGGGGGGGAACGAGTCCGTTCAGTTTGCCCGGGGCGGCGCGGTCGAGTCCCGCACCACCAGGCGAGTGGGGAGGATCACCGAGGTCGGCGTCCGTCCGTCCCCGTCGGCGCCGCGCGGCACCGGCACCACACCGGGGTACGGCTCGACGACGCCCGCCCCGAGCGGGTCGAGCAGCATCCGGACGGCGAGCAGGCCCTGATCGGCGGCGGGCTGGGCGATGGTGCTCAGCCCGAGCACGCCGGCCAGGTCGTGGTCGTCGATGCCGATCACGCTGACGTCCTGCGGCACCCGCAGCCCGGCGTCGCGCAGCGCGGTGATCGCGCCCATCGCCATCTCGTCGCAGGCGGCGAAGATGGCGGTCGGCGGTTCGCCGCGGGCGAGCAGCTCGGCGGTCGCGTGGGTGCCGCCGTCGATGGTGAACCGGGACTCCACGTCGAGGCTCGGGTCGGGGCGGAGGCCGGCGGCGCGCAGCGCCTCCTGGTAGCCGCGCCGCCGGTCCAGGTGGGTGGTGAAGGCCAGCTCGTCGTCCGGGTCGCCGGAGATGTGCGCGATCCGGGTGTGGCCGAGGTCGAGCAGGTGGCGGGTGGCGGTCCGGGCGGCGGCCACGTCGTCGATCCGGACGCAGGGCCAGCCGGGTACGCCGCTGCCGGAGCTGATCGTCACGCCGGGCAGGTCGAGCTTGGTCAGCGCGTGCACGTCGGCCGGGCGCAGCGGGGTGGCGACCAGGATCACCGCGTCCACCCGCTTGTGCAGGGCGGCGGTGCGCAGCACCCGCTGCCGGGTCTGCTCCCGGCCGCCGAGGTTGTGCAGCAGCAGGTCGTAGCCGTTGCGTTGGAGGGAGTCCTCGACCGCCTCGACCACGGTGCCGAAGAACCACCGGGTGATCCGGGGGACCACCACCGCGACCGTGCCGGTCTTCCCGCCGGCCAGACGGGAGGCGCTGGGCGAGACCGCGTACTGGAGCTGCTCGGCGGCGGCGAGCACCCGCCGGCGGGTGGCGGCGGAGACCGTGGGCAGGCCGCGCAGCGCGCGGGAGACGGTGGCCGTGGAGACCCCGGCCAGGCGGGCGACGTCGTCAATCTTGGTCNCCGCCGGGTGCCGGCGGCGGCGGGGCGGCGGGTCAGCCCTTGACGCTGCCGGCGAGCAGGCCCCGCACGAAGTAGCGCTGGAGGGACAGGAACACGATCAGCGGTACGACGATCGACACGAACGCGCCGGCCGTCAGTCGTTGCCACTCGTTGCCCCGGGTGCCGGCCAGCTCGGCGAGCCGGACGGTCAGCGGGGCGGTCTCGTCCCCGCCACCGGCGAAGATCAGTGCGACCAGCAGGTCGTTCCAGACCCAGAGGAACTGGAAGATGCCGATCGCCGCCAGGGCGGGCGTGATGAGCGGCAACACGATGGTGCGGAAGATCTTCGGGTGGGTGGCCCCGTCCACCCGGGCCGCCTCCATCAGGTCGCCCGGGAGCTGCGAGATGAAGTTGTGCAGCAGGTAGACCGCGAACGGGAGCGCGAAGCAGGTGTGCGCGAACCACACCTGGGCGAACTTCTGCTCGTCGACCAGGTCCCACGCGGGGAGGATTTGGACGCCGCCGAGGGTGACGCCGGTGGAGAAGAACCGCAGCAGCGGCACCAGGGCCATCTGAAGCGGCACGATCTGCAACGCGAAGATCCCGATGTAGAGCCAGTCGCGCCCCTTGAAGTTGATCCAGGCCAGCGCGTACGCGGCCAGCGAGGCGAACGCGATGGGGAACAGCACCGAGGGGATGGTGATCGCCAGCGAGTTGATGAAGTAGCTGGCGAGCTGCCCCGACGAGCCGCTGCTGAACAGCACGTCCTGGTAGTTCTGCAGGGTGAACTGCGGGTCGCGGAAGAACGTCCACCAGCCGGTCGTCTTGATCTGGTCCTCGGGTCGGAACGAGGAGACGAACAGGCCGAAGGTCGGGATCGTCCAGAGCAGCGCGAGCACGATCGACACCAGCGTGGCGGTGCGGCTGTTCAGCCGCTTGCGGACCCGGGCGGCCCGGGTGGTCGGCCCGGTGGCCTGGACGCCGGCTCCGACGGTGGGCGTGGCGGTGGTCATGTCAGCCCTCCCGCTGCTTGCGCAGGTTGCGGATCTGGTAGATCACGAGCGGCAGGACCAGCACGAAGAGGAAGACCGCGAGCGCCGAGCCCTGGCCGTTCTCGCCGTACCGGAACGCCTGGTTGTACATCTCGGTCGCGATCACGTTGGTGTCGTAGTTGCCGTTGGTGGCGGTCCGGACGATGTCGAAGACCTTCAGCGTGGCGATGGAGATCGTCACCACCACCACGATCAGCGCCGGCCGGATGCTCGGCATGGTGATCTGCCAGAACATCTGCCACGCGGTGGTGCCGTCGAGTCGGGCCGCCTCGATGATGTCCGCCGGAATCGCCTTGATCGCCGCGGAGAGCACCACCATGGCGAAGCCGGCCTGGATCCAGACCATGATCACGATGAGCAGGAACGTGTTCAGCGGCGACTCCAGCAGCCACTGCTTCGGCTCCCCGCCCAGACTGACCACGATCTGGTTGAGCAGGCCGATCTGCTCCTGCTCGTCACCCCGGTAGGCGTAGATGAACTTCCAGATGATGGCGGCGCCGACGAACGAGATCGCCATCGGCAGGAAGACCAGTGACTTGGCCGCCGACTCGAACCGGGCCTTGTCCACGAGAACGGCGTAGATCAGGCCGAACGCGCTGGCCGCCAGCGGCACCAGGAGCACCCAGATCAGGGTGTTGATCAGGACCCGGACGATCGAGTCCTCGTCGAACATCCAGGCGTAGTTGTCCAGCCCCACCCACTCGGTGCTGCCCGAGTCCATGAAGGAGAGCAGCGTGGTGCGGATGGCCGGCACCACCAGCCCGATGGTCAGGAACAGCAGCGTGGGCAGCAGGAAGAAGAAGGCGAACGCGCCCTCCCGGGGCTTGCGCCGCCGGGGTATCGGGCCGCCGGCCGCCACGGCCGCGACCAGTTGTGCCTCCCGGCGTCGGGCGAACCAGGTCGGCACCACGTCGAGGAGCAGGAGCAGGCCGCCCACCACCGCGACGAAGGCGATCAGCCCGTACATCAGCATGAGGAACTTCGGCTGCTCCGCCGCGAAGTCGAACTCCATCAACCCTCCTTCAAGGGTTCGGATGCGCCGAGGGTGGCCCGGCCCGGGTCACGGACCGGGCCACCCTCGCGGATCACTTCCAGCTGCCCTCGATGTCGTTCAGGACGGAGGTGGTGTCCTTGCCGTTGACCCAGGCCACCATGCCCTTCCAGAACGTGCCCGCGCCGACCGCGGCCGGCATCAGGTCCGAGCCGTCGAAGCGGAACACCGTCTTCTCGTCCTGGAGGATGCCCACGGAGAGCTTGTCCACCGGGTTCGGGACGTTGTTCAGGTCCAGCTTCTTGTTCGCGGACACCCAGTCACCGATCTTGGCGCGGCTGTTGGCGTACTCACCGGAGGCCAGGTAGGTCTGCACCGCCTGGATCTCGGGACGGTCGGCGAAGGCCGCGACGAACTCGCCGCCGCCCAGCACCGGCTTGCCCTTGGCCGGGTCGATGGCCGGGAAGTAGAACGCGAAGACGTCGCCGTCCTCGGCCACCTTGGTGCCCTTGGGCCACTGGTTGGCGTAGAAGGACGCCTGACGGTGCAGGGCGCACTTGCCGGTGGTGACCGGCGTGCCGGCCTCCTGGAAGGAGGTGGTGGCGATGCTCTTCACGCCGCCGAAGCCGCCGTTGACGTACTTCTCGTTCTTCAGGATCGTGCCGGCCTGGTTGAGGGCGGTGGCGACCTGCGGATCGTTGAACGGGATGCCGTGCGTGGTCCACTTGTCGTAGACCTCGGGGCCCGCGGTGCGGAGCAGGACGTCCTCGATCCAGTCGGTGGCCGGCCAGCCGGTGGCGTCACCGGACTCGATGCCGGCGCACCACGGCTTGGTGCCGCTCGCCGCGATCTTGTCGCTGAGGGCGATCAGCTCCTGCCAGGTGGTCGGGACCGTCCAGCCCTTCTCCTTGAAGGTCTTCGGCGAGTACCACACGAAGGACTTCACGTTGGAGCCCAGCGGCGCGCCGTAGAACTGACCGTTGACGGTGCTGTACTTCAGCCAGTCGGGGGAGTAGTTCTGCTCCGCCATGGCCTTGGTGTCGGCGCTGGCCGGCTTGAGCTTGCCCGAGTCGACGAATCGCTTCAGCAGGCCCGGCTGGGGGATGAAGGCGATGTCGGGAGCGTTGCCGCCGTCCACCCGGACGGGGAGCTGGGCCTCGAACTCGCCGGAGCCCTCGTGGTCGATCTCGATGCCGGTGCAGTCCTCGAACTGCTTCCAGGACTGCTGGAGGCGCTCGTCCTCGATGTCACGGATCGAGGAGTAGATCGTGACCTTCTTGCCGTCGTGACCCTGGTACTTCTCGTATGCCGCGCACTCCGCCGAGCCCGCGTTGTCGCTCTTCTTGTCGTTGCCGGTGCCACAGGCGGCGACGCCGAGCGCCAGCCCCAGCACGCCGGTGACCGCGAGAGCCTGGCGTGATCTGGCAAACGCCATGCCGATCTCCTTCCTTGCCGGCGCGTGGGGGGAAGTCGAAGTCGCGCCGGTCCGATGGTCGTCCACACATGTAAGCGCTTGCATCCCGCCCGGTCCACCCCCACCCGGACACGGCCCGGTAACAATCCGGAAATCCCGCCACCGGCCATGGGTGCGCTCCCACAGATCTTCCGTCGAACGCAGGTTTCTGCCACGCTGTCCGTATCCGATTGAAGACTTTCGACATAGGAGGAAGTGGATGGGGAAGCGGTGGTTCGGCCTGGCGACGGGCGTGACGGTCCTGGCGGCGACCCTGGTTCCGGCGGCGCCGGCGATGGCGGCGCCCACGTTCAAGGTCCCGTTCCCGTGCAACCAGACCTGGTCCGGGCAGACCCGGAGCAACCACAGTCCGGCGAACGCGATCGACTTCAACCGCACCGACGACCTCGGCGACCCGGTGGTGGCCAGCGCGCCCGGCACGGTCGACGTGGTGACCAACCTCGGCGACACCAGCTACGGCAAGTACGTCCGGATCAACCACGGCGGCGGCCACACCACCTACTACGCGCACCTGAACGCCTTCAACGTCTCCGTCGGGCAGACCGTCGGATACGGGCGGGTGATCGGCTACGTCGGCACCACCGGCGGGTCCACCGGCCCCCACCTGCACTACGAGCAGCGCCTCAACGGCAGCTCCGTGAAGATCAAGTTCAACGGCGCGCAGGCGCTCTACTGGGGCACGAAGTCCTACAGCAGCGACAACGGGTGCGCCGGGACGGACACCGGCGCGGGCACCGTGAACACCGCGGGCTCGCCGCTGACGGTGCGCTCCGGCCCCGGCACCGGCTACAGCTCGGTCGGCACGGTGGCCGACGGCGCGAACGTGACGATCCACTGCCAGACCAGCGGCACCACGGTCACCGGCACGTACGGCACCAGCTCGATCTGGGACCGGATCGGCTCCGGGCGGTTCATCTCCGACGCCTACGTCTACACCGGGTACGACGGCTACATCCCGGGNCCCCGTGCCGGTCACGAGTTCATCCGCCAGATGGCGAAGTTCAACGCGGCGGCGAACGTGACCCACGCCCAGTAGGGGAGCATCAGCAGCGTCGCCGGCCGGGAGACCCGCCGGAACAGGGCCACGGTGACCCCGATCGCCAGCCACAGCACCACGATCTCGGCGAACGCCAGACCGTAGCGGCCGGCGCCGAAGAACAGCGGGGTCCAGGCCGCGTTCAGCACGAGCTGCGCGACCCAGGCCCAGATCGCGGGGCCGAACCCGACCCGCCGCCAGACCAGCCACCCGGCGACCGCGATCAGCGCGTAGAGCAGCGTCCAGACCGGGCCGAACAGCCACGACGGCGGCGCCCAGGCGGGCTGCTCCAGGCTCCGGTATTCCGCTGAGGTGCCCCGTACGCCGAGCCCGCCGATCGCCGCGGCGGCGAACGTGGCGGCGCCGAAGCCGAGTAGCGCCCACCAGGTCCGGCCCCGTGGCTTGTCCATGATGCAGATGTTTCCGCTGGACCGGAGAACAAACCCGGCCGGACACGCGAGCGCCGGGGCCGTCGGGTCAGGCGCTCGGGTCCCGGAGGACGGAGCGCCGGCCCCGACGACCCCGGCGGGTCAGGGACGGCGGATAACTGCGCTAATTGAAGATGCTGACGCCGCCCGGTCCGACCAGCAGGCCGACGACGATCAAGACGATGCCCCAGAGGATCTGCCGGCGGAACAGGGCGAGAATTCCGGCGACCACCAGTACGACTGCGAGAATCCAGAGAATCAGCTCCATGTTGGCTGGATACCCGGCCGTCCGATCCTGGAAACCTCGCTCAGTCGACCTGATCCCCCAGGTGGAAGATGCTGTACGCCTGCTTGATCACCGGGTGCGCGACGTTGCGGACCCGCACCCCGCCCGGGGTGGTGCCGCGCTCGGTGCCGTGGTGGGCGTGCCCGTGCAGCGCCAACGCGGTGGGCGCCGAGTCGATCGCCTGCCCGAGCTGATAGCAGCCGAGGAACGGGTAGATCTCCGGCGGCTCACCGGCGAGCGTGTCCGGCACGGGAGCGTAGTGGGTGAGCGCGACCAGCGCGTCGCACTCCAGCGACAGCAGCGCGGCGGCCAGCGCGTCCGCGCTCTCCCGGGTGGTCCGCACGAACGCCTTCATCTCCGGCTCGCCGAAGTCGCTGGCGCAGCGCCCGGCGAACCCGCCGCCGAACCCCTTCACACCGGCCACGCCGAGCCGTCCGCCGGCGCACTCCACCACGGTGCCGGTGCCCTCCAGCACGGTGATCCCGGCGTCCTGGAGCACCTTGACCACCTGCGGAACCTGGTCGCACTGGTGGTCGTGGTTGCCGAGCACGGTGATCACCGGTACGCCCAGGTCGCCGAACTCCCGCGCCACGCAGCGCGCCTCCGCCTCGGTGCCGTGCCGGGTCAGGTCACCGGCGAGCAGCAGCACGTCGGCGCAGTCCGGCAGCTCCTCCAGCGCCGGGCGGAACCGGCCCACCACGTCCTCGTCCAGGTGCACGTCGCCGACGGCGGCGATCCGGATCACCATCGAACCTCCCTCACGGCAGCTCCTCTACCTGGGTGGGCGCCTGCGTACGGATGACACCGATGTCGCTGGTCACCGGCGTGTGCGGAAAACGCTCGGTCACCCGGCGCAGGATCTCCTCCCGCCGGTGCTGGCTCTCCACCTCGCCGTAGAGCACCAGGCCGCGCTCGCGGCGCACCACGGTGATGCCCTGTTCGGCCACGGACGGGTCCTCGGCCAGCATGCTCTGGATCTCCGCCTCGACGTACTCGTCGGGGGGCACGTCGCCCGGCTGTCCGGTCACGGGTTCTCCCTTCCGCCGGGCGCGCCGCCGGGCAGCACGTCCAGCCGGTCGAGCAGCACGAGGAACGCCTCGGCGTACGGCGAGTGCTGCGTCTCCTTCCGTACCCGCTCCCAGTCGATCTGTTCCCGCAGCGAGCGGGCCAGCGGCAGGGCGCGGGCGAAGTCGCAGTAGTGCTGGGAGAAGCTGAGCAGCTTGTGCACCATGAGCTGGCTGGCCGAGAGCACCGGCATGTGGATCGCGTCGACCGGCCGCACGATGGTGTCGGCGAACGTCTCCTCGGTCACCGGGGTCTCGATCGGGCGGTGGATGAGGTCCACCATCCGCCCCTCGTCATAGACCTTGACCAGCCAGTCCTCGGGCGGGCGCTCGGCGGTGAAGCCGGCCTCGACCAGCGCCTCCAGCGCCCGGTCGACGTCGGACCCGCGGAGCAGGAAGTCGACGTCGTGGTCGCTGGAGTGGCCGCCGTGCGCGTACACGGCGAAGCTGCCGCCCAGCGCGAACGGAATCTCGGCCTGCTTGAGCACGGCGGCGACCTTTTTCAGCGTGTGTACCAGGGTCTCGTCCCCGCGCTCGGCCATCTACGTCTCCCGTCGTCGTCGTGGGCGGTGAGATGACGTTGCGTACCCGGTGGGCGCTCCCGTCACACCTGTCTCGTCCATCGGAGGAATGCGACGAAACGGCGGCCGCGAGCATGGATCGGATAACCTCGGGGAGGTGGCCAGCTCACGGCGGAAGCGGCGCGGCGGGGCCCGACTGCGCGCCGTCGCCCTGATCGGCATCGACGGTTCGGGCAAGACCACCCAGGCCCACCGGCTCGCCGAGGCGCTCAGTGCGGCCGGACACCCCGCCACCTACCACCGCAACGCCGGGGGCCGCCGCTGGCTCGGCCGGCTCGCCCAGCGGTTCGGCCGGCCGGACGCGCAGCGCCTCGTCGGGCGCGGCGGCCTGCTCGCGGTCGAGTCCGTGCTGCGCTGGCTGGCCATCGCGCTCGCCCTGCTCAGTTGCCTGGTGACCGGCCGCACGGCGGTGATGGACCGCTGGTCCGCCTGCCAGTACGCCAGCATCCGCGCGCACGGTGGGCAGCGCGGGGAGCGGCTGGCGCGGGCCGGTTACCGCATCTTCCCGACGCCCCGGGTCACGTTCCTGCTGACGGTCGACCCGGCCGAGGCGTACCAGCGGATCGAGCGTCGTGGCACCGACCACGAGAGCATGCGGTGGCTGGTCGCCGCGGACACCGCGTACCGGTCGTTGCCGGAGTACGCCGGCTTCGTGGTGGTGGACGGCAACGGCACGCCGGAGGAGGTGTCCCGCCGGATCCGGGCGCACCTGAGCGAGTGGCTGCCGGACGACCCGCCTTCGGTGCCCGGCCCGGCGCCGGACGACGTCCCGCGTCCCGCCGGCGGCGCGGGTCGGGGCACCCCGGTGCCGGCTCAGGCCCACCCCTAGAGCCGGGGTTCGGTCGCCGGGTCGGCTGGACACCCGCCGGCCGCACCATCCGGCGGCGTCGCCCGGCCGGACCGAGGAGGTGGCCGGGCTGCGGTAATGGGACCATGGACGAGATCGTGCGACATGGGCAGTAAATTTCCCGATACGCGGTGTCATGGTTGACGCTCACGCCTACTGAAAGTAAGTTTCATCCGTGGCGAAGAGTCCGAAGATTTCTGCGAGTCACGGGTCCGGTGGGCTGATCGTCCACATCAGTGGTCTCCTTCCCTCGCTGTCCCCGGCCGAGCAGCGGGTGGCCCGACTGGTCGTCGCCGATCCGGCCGACGCGGCCCGGCGCACCATCACCGACCTCGCCACCGCCGCCGAGACATCCGAGGCGACCGTGATCCGGTTCTGCCGGTCCGTCGGCATGGACGGCTACCCCCAGTTACGGATCCGGCTCGCCGCCGAGGCCGCACGCCGGATCGAGCCGCCGGACGCCCGGGTGGTCGGCGGCGACATCCCGCCGGGGGCCGACCTGGCGCAGATCATCGCCACCATCGCGTTCAACGACGCGCGGGCCGTCGAGGAGACCGCCGAACAACTCGACCCGGCGGTCTGCGAACAGGTCGTCGAGGCGATCGGCGCAGCCGGCCGGATCGACGTCTACGGCGCGGGCGCCAGCGGCTTCGTCGCCTCCGACTTCCAGCAGAAACTGCACCGCATCGGCCGCACCGCCTTCTACTTCCCCGACGTGCACACGGCGCTCACCTCGGCCGCTCTGCTGGGCCGGGGCGACATCGCGATCGGCATCTCACACACCGGCACCACCTCCGACGTGATCGAGGTCCTGGAGCAGGCCCGGGCGCGCGGGGCGACAACGGTGGCGCTGACCAACTTCCCCCGCTCGCCGATCACCGAGGTCGCGGACCACGTGCTCACCACCGCCGCCCGGGAGACGACCTACCGGTCCGGCGCGACAGCCAGCCGGCTGGCCCAGCTCACCGTGGTCGACTGCCTCTTCGTCGGGGTCGCCGCCCGCAGCCGGGCCCGGACGAAGAAGGCCCTCGAAGCCACCGCCGAGGCGGTACGGGCACACCGGGTGGGTCCCGGGCGGAGGCGGGCATGACGGCGGGTCGGGTCGGACGCGACGAGGTGGCCGCAGTGCGGCCGGTGGTGCGCGTCGGCGCGCCGACCGAGCGGCGCAACCCGCACAGCCTCGACCTCGACCTGATGTCGACCCGGGACGTGCTCACCGTCATCAACGAGGCCGACCGGCGGGTGCCGGGCGCGGTGGCCGCCGTGCTCGACGAGATCGCCGAGACCGTCGACCTGGCCGTGGCCGCGCTGCGGGCCGGGCGTCGGGTGCACTACTTCGGGGCCGGCACCTCCGGGCGCCTGGGCGTGCTGGACGCGGCCGAGCTGGCGCCCACGTTCAACTCGCCGCGCCACTGGTTCTGCGCCCACCTGGCGGGCGGTCCGGAAGCCATGTGGCGGGCCGTGGAGGACGCCGAGGACGACGAGCGGGGCGGGGCCGCCGAGGCCGGCGAGTGCGTACGCCCCGGCGACCTGGTGGTCGGCCTGGCGGCCAGCGGACGCACCCCGTACGTCCTCGGGGCGCTCGCCGCGTCCCGGGCCCGGGGGGCCGGGACGGTGCTGCTCTGCGCCAATCCGGAGGCCGACGCCGCCGCGTCGGTGGACGTCTTCATCGGGGTGGACACCGGACCCGAGGTGGTCACCGGTTCGACCCGGATGAAGGCGGGCACCGCGCAGAAACTGGTGCTCAACACGTTCTCCACGGCTGTGATGGTGCGACTCGGTCGGGTCTACTCGAACCTGATGATCGACATGATGGCCACCAACGCCAAGCTGCGCGGCCGGATGATCTCGATCCTGATGGAGGCCACCGGCTGCGCCGAGGAGGTCTGCCGGATCGCGCTGCGGGAGGCCGACGGCGACCTCAAGACCGCCCTCGTCGCGCTGGTCTCCGGTGCCGAGGTGCCCGCCGCCCGGGCCGCGCTGGCCCGCGCCGCCGACCAGGTCCGCGGCGCCCTGGCCCTGCTCGCCTCCTGACCGCCGCACCCGCCCGCCGTCCGCGCCGCATCCGCCGGGCGGGTGCGACGCGTATCACGTGGTGGGCGGGGACGGCCCGCCCCACGCGGATTGTTCAACGAGGCGGAGGGTAATCCATCACCGTGGCTGAACCGACCGGCGCGCGGGCGCGTATTCCGCAGTGACCAGGATCGCAAGGACTCGGTGACGCGGCTCGCTGTGGTCATGGAACAGGCAATGGTGCCATTCCATGGGCGGTAGGCGATTCCGCTGCTCCGGGCGCCGTTCACCGGGTCGTCCGCGGGCCGCCCGGGCAGGGGTCCTGACAGGAAACATGGACCGGGCTCTCAGCTACTACTCAGGCATTCGTGACAGTTTCGACTCACGACATGGAATCCCCGACGCGTCACATCTGTTGTGTAGGTGTCAGCACCTACGGGCACAGCGGAGGTTACGGGGAGGGCTGATGAACGTGGGGATGGCAAGGAACCGGGCAACCGGCGCGAGCGAGGGGACCGTGGCAATCGTGGACAAGAACATCGGCATGCGTACCGACGAGGTCGCCGAGGAGCGGGACCTGGTCGGCGTCTACCTGCACGAGATCTCCCGGACGCCGCTGCTGGACGCCGCCCGGGAGGTCGACCTCTCCAAGGCGATCGAGGCGGGCCTCTACGCCGAGCACCTGCTCGACACCGATCGGGTCCCCGACGGGGCCACCCGGGAGGAGCTGGAGCGCGTGGTCGCCGAGGGCGAGCGCGCGAAGGACCTGTTCATCCGCGCGAACCTGCGGCTGGTCGTCTCGATCGCCCGGCGTTACGTGCGCTCCGGCATGCCCATGCTGGACCTGATCCAGGAGGGCAACACCGGCCTGGTCCGGGCGGTGGAGAAGTTCGACTACGAGCGCGGCTTCAAGTTCTCCACCTACGCGACCTGGTGGATCCGACAGGCCATCAGCCGGGCGATCGCCCAGCAGGAGCGGACCGTGCGGCTGCCCGTGCACCTGGTCGAGGACGTCAACCGGATGCGCAACGTGGCCCGGCAGCTCACCCGCGAGCTCGGCAGCGACCCGGAGCCGGAGCAGATCGCGGCCGCGCTCGGCGTCACCGTCGAGCGGGTCAACGAGCTGCGCCGCTGGTCGCAGGACACCGTCTCGCTGGACACCCCGGTGGGCGACGACGGCGACACCAACCTCGGTGACCTGGTCGCCGACAGCGACGCGCCGTCGCCGGAGGAGATCGTGCTGACCGGGCTGGAGCGGCAGCGGATCGAGGGCCTGCTCAACCACCTCGACGACCGGTCGGCCGGCATCATGCGGGCCCGCTACGGCCTGGAGGACGGGCGCGAGCACTCGCTGACCGAGGTCGCCTCCCGGTTCTCGCTCTCCCGGGAGCGGATCCGCCAACTGGAGATCCAGGCCCTCGGCCGGCTCCGCGAGCTGGCCCGCGCCGAAGGGCTGCAAGCGGCCTGACCTGATCGACGAGCGACAGACGAACGGCCGGCGGCCCCCTTCGGGACGCCGGCCGTTCGTCGTGCCGGGTCAGACCCGGCCGTAGCCGGCGATGCTCATGATGTTCATGCCACGCTTGCTGACGTTACGACCCGCGCTGGGCGCGTCGATGATCTGGCCGCCGCCGACGTAGATNGGCTGATCCGTGTCACGACATTCCACTGCTGCGCCGCGCTGTGCGGCAGTGACTTCCCGGCGGCCCGCCAGGCGGCCAGCGTCAGCCCCGAGCAGTCGTAGCTGCCGGGGCCGTCGTTGCCGTAGCCGTACGGCTTGCCGACCGCGCCGTAGGCGTACCGCACGGCCGTGCCGGCATCGCCGGAGACGGCCGGCGGCTTCCCCGCCGAGCTGGCCTTGGCCGGCGCCTCGGTGGCCCGTCCGTACGCCTTGCGGCGCATCTCGTAGAGGCCGGACAGGTCCGCCTCGATCCGCTTCTTCGCGGCGGTGAGCTGCTTGGCCTGCGCCGCCTCCCGGGCCAGGGTGACGTCGAGCCGGGTCTTCTGGTCGATCAGCCGGCGCTGGTCGGAGGTGAACCCGGCGATGGTCCGCTGCCGCTGGCGGGTGAGCTGGTCCAGCGTGCCCAGCCGCTCCGGCAACGCGGCCGTGCCACCCGGCTCCAGCAGGGCCGCCGCGGTGCGCATGCCGCCGGTCTTGTACGCCGTGGCGGCGAGCACGCCGACGTCGGCGCGGCTCCGCTCGGCCTGCTCCTGCAACGGCCCGATCCGGGCCGCCAACGAGGTCGCCGTGGCCTTGTTGGCCTTGATCTCCCCGTTGAGCTTGTTGTAGGCCTCGACGATTCGCTCCAGCTCAGTCGAGGACTTCTCGATCTGCTTCGTCAGTTCGGCGGGGGTGGGCTCGGCCCGAGCCACCGACGCCGGGGCGAGCAGCGCGGCCGAGAGGCCGGCCACCGCCAGTGAACGAAGCAGCATCCGTAAGGACGACAAGAGCGGAAAGCTCCTCTCCGGCGGTCGGCGGGACGCGTCCGCGACCCGTCGACACCGGCCCGGGGCCATCCGGGCGGATGGCGGTCGACCGGACCGACCTGCACAACCTAACCCGTGACCGGAGTTACCGGGAGTTCACGGCGGGGCGAAAGTTGGCGAAGTGTCGGAAAGCGACGATCAGCCGGCGACCGGCTCCGGGGTGCGAAGCCGCTGCTCGGCGGCCACCCAGTGGCTCACCCGCCGCTCGGCGTAGAACGAGACGAACGGCACGGTGCCGGCCAGCATCACCAGCAGCATCCGCTTCAGCGGCCACCCGGCCCGGCGGGACAGGTCGAAGGTGAGCGCCAGATAGAGCATGTAGAGCCAGCCGTGCGCGACACCCACCACGGCCACTACGCTCGGGTCGTCGAAGCCGTACTTCAACGGCATGCCGATCAGGACCAGCACCACCAGCGCCACGCCCACGATCCAGGCGATCACGCGGTACCGGGTAAGGGCTCCGCCCACCGTCGTCCGTCCTTCCGCACCGGCCTCAGCCGGGATAGTCGCCGGGCCGTGCGCCCGGGTTGGCGTTCAACCAGGAGAGGTAGCGGTTGTACGCGGCCAGGTCGCCGTCGTCCGCCCCGTCGGCCGGGGCCGCCGGCACCCGGGCCGCGCGCACCGGCCGGCGTACCGCCGGGGTGGCGGCGACCGGCTCGGCGTCGGCGGCGACCGGCGGCGCCGGGACGGCCGGGCGTTCGGATCCGGCGCGCAGCGCCTGCCGCACCTCGCGCCACCAGACGAAGACCACGAAGCCGGCGAAGACCGGCCACTCGATCGCGTAGCCGAAGCTCAACGCGTTGCCCCCGGCGGCCCGGGTCACCTGCCACCAGCCCAGCCCGAGGAACCCCACCACCAGCACGACCATGGCCACATGGCGGGCGATCCACGCCGGTGTCCGGAGCCGTTGCATGCCATCGAGCGTACCGGGGCCGTCGGGCGTCTCCGACGTGACGTCGTAGCCGGCGTGGTTTGGTGCCACCCCGGCTGGGCATCCGTCTAGTCGCCAGCCCGAACGAGACGAGGGGGCGACGATGACCGAATCGGCACGCCGGGACGCCAGCCCGGAACAGCGGGTCACCGAGTGGGACGGCGACCACGCCCGCACCGCGGACGCCGACGGCGAGCTGCTCGGCGTGGACCCCGCCGAGCTGGGCGACGAGGACCTGATCCGGGAGGTGCAGAGCCTGCACCGGACGCGGCTGGACACACTGCGGCACGCCACCGACTCGGCGCTCGCGAACCACCTGCGCCGCACCGCCGAGTTGGAGACCGAGTACCTGGCCCGGCACCCGGGCCGGGAGGTCGACCCGCACCGGCTGCGGGACGCCTGATGGCGAGCCACGCCGAGCGCGGCATGTCCGCGCCGCCCGAGGTGGTGTTCAACACCGCCACCGACCCGGACCGCTCCGCCGCCTGGCTGCCCGAGGCGCTGCGCCGCTCCGGCGAGTGCCGGGTGGAGGTGCTCGACGCCGGGGACATGCGCGCCCGGTGGAGCACCACCGACTGGTCCGCGGAGCTCGACGTGGAGCCGGCCGACGCCGGCGGCGCCCGGGTCCGGCTGGACCTGGCCGGCCCGGACCACGGCCTGGCCGACGAGATCCTGGCCAACCTCGACCGCGAGGTGGCCGACAACCTGACCGCCGGTTGACCCGGCCGCACGACGACACGAGGGAGGCCGGGTTGACCGGGAGTGGCCTGAAGCAGAAGGTGGCGCGGCTGCGCCAGGCGTACGCGCCGCACGAGCACCGTCCGCTGGAGGGCTACCTGAAGGCGATGGGCACCTACGCCGGAGTGACCACGGCGCTGGTCGGGCTGGTCCGGGCGACCGGCCGCCCGGTTCCCGAGCGGCCCACCCCCGGCGACGTGGTGCTGCTCTCGATCGCCACCCACAAGCTGAGCCGGCTGATGGCCAAGGACGCGATCACCAGCCCGCTGCGGGCGCCGTTCACCCGCTACGACCACCCGATCGGCAGCGGCGAGGTGATGGAGCAGGTCCGGGACCAGGGCAGCCCCACCCGGCACGCGCTCGGCGAGCTGGTCAGCTGCCCGTTCTGCCTGGCGGTCTGGGTGGCCACCGGGCTCACCGGCGGCCTGGTGCTGGCACCCCGGCTCACCCGGCTGGTGGCCACCGCGCTGACCGCCGTGGCCGCCTCCGACTTCCTCCAGATGGGCTACGCGGTGGCCCAGCGGGCGGCCGAGGGCGACCACCACGACGAGTGAGCGGACGTTCGAGGGGGCCGGCGCGAACGCCGGCCCCCTCGAACGCGCCGCGGATCAGGTGGGGGTGGTGCCGCCGTCCTCGCCGGCCCAGCCGCGCGACGTCTCCGGCTCGCGCTCGTCCTCGTCCTCGCCGGTGATGATGTCCCGGTCCACCGCGGTGCGGTCGTGCTCGTTGGCGAAGTCCGGCTCCGGCAGCGTGTCGACGCCCTCCGGGGGCTGGCCGAGTGCCGCCAGGTGCTCGGGCTCGGGCTCGCGGTCGGTCATGTCGGTCCTCTCGGTCGGCGGGGCGCTCAGGCGACCGTGCCGCCCAGCAGGTCGGCCACCTCGTCCACCGCGTACTCGCCCTGCGGGAGCGCGGCGATGCGGGTGAGCAGCTCGGCGGGGAGTTCCGCGGCCACCGCCCGGCGGTAGATGTCCGCCTGGCTGATCCGCTCCTGGCCGTGGTAGACGTCGTCGAGCAGGTCGTCGAGCGGCCTGGTGTCCGGCTGCTCGGTCACGGGCGCGTCATCGGTCACGCCGACCACCTACCCGGCCCCGAACCGGTCAAACGCCCTCCAAATCCGCTCAGGCCGGGGTGGGTAGCGTGGCGCGGCGGGCGCGGACGGCCTGGGCGAGGTGGTCGAGCACCTCGGCGGTGTCGTCCCAGCCGATGCAGGCGTCGGTGATCGACCGGCCGTACTCCAGCTCCCGGGTCGGGTCCAGGTCCTGTCGGCCGGGGCGCAGGAAGCTCTCCAGCATGATGCCGACGATGCCGCGCTGGCCGGCCGCGAGCTGCGCGGCCACGTCCGCCGCGACCAGCGGCTGGTTGCGGTGATCCTTGCCGCTGTTGGCGTGGCTGGCGTCGATCACCACCCGCTCGGGCAGGCCGGCGGCGCGCAGCAGGTCCAGCGCGCCGGCCACCGACGCCGCGTCGTAGTTGGGCCGGCCGCCCCCGCCGCGCAGCACCAGATGGCCGTCGGCGTTGCCCCGGGTGTGCATGATCGCCGGGGTGCCGGAGACGTCGATGCCGGGAAAGACGTGCGGCACGCCGGCGGCCCGGATCGCGTCCACGGCGGTGGCGATGCTGCCGTCGGGCCGGTTCTTCATGCCGATCGGCATGGACAGGCCGGAGGCGAGCTGCCGGTGGACCTGGCTCTCCACCGTCCGGGCGCCGATCGCGCCCCAGCCGACGGTGTCGGCGATGTACTGCGGGGTGATCGGGTCGAGGAACTCGCAGCCCACCGGCAGGCCCAACCGCAGCACGTCGAGCAGGAGCGTCCGCGCCGTCCGCAGACCGGTGTTCACGTCGCCGGAGCCGTCCAGCGCCGGGTCGTTGATCAGGCCCTTCCAGCCCACCGTGGAACGCGGTTTCTCGAAGTAGACCCGCATCACCACCAGCAGGTCGTCGGCGACCCGGTCGGCGGCGGAGCGCAGCAGTGCCGCGTACTCCAGGGCGGCGGCCGGGTCGTGCACCGAGCACGGGCCGACCACCACCAGCAGTCGGTCGTCGGCGCGGTCCAGCACCCGGCCGACCGCGCGTCGACCGGCCACGACGGTCTCGGCGAGCGGCGCGTCGAGCGGCAGATGATGGTGCAGCAGGGCGGGGGTGGTCAACGGCACGACGCGGTCGATCCGCTGGTCGATGACCCGATGGGCGTCCGGAGAGGTGGTCACGGTGGGGGTCCTTCCGCCGACCGTGCCCCGGGGCCGGCGCCCGAGGTCGAGCCGGCTGCTCGCATGCGAAAGGGCAGGGAACCATCCCTGCCCGGCCGGCTCGAAGAGGAGGTGACGTCAGTTCACGGTCGAGTCACCGGCTCCTCCAGCCGGCTGCGTAAACCATCGATACGACCACGTCACGTCGGCAAGCCTACCCGACGTGACCGGAAAGTTCCGCGCCGTTCCGCAGAGCGGAACACGGGGTATGGAAACAGCCATGAGCGAACATCAGAGTGACCAGGACCGGATCGAGTCCCGGGCGCACCTGCTGCCCGAGGAGGCGGCGGTGGGCAGCGACGACCCCCGGGCCCAGGCGGACGCCATCCTCGCCGAGTCGGACCTGCGGGAGGAGGACCGCAACGCCGCCCCGGACACGGTGCTGGAGCACCGCACCTCCGAGGAGACCGTCACCCCCGTCGAGCCGCCCGACTGACCGCCGTGCCCCGGCCCCGGCGGGACCCCCGGTAACTGTCGTCCCGCAACCGGGCCAGCGGGCCGGCCAGACGCAGCCCCGGCGGGACGTTGCCGACCGGATCGAAGGCGAGCGCGGCGTCCTCCCGGGCGTCGCGCTCGCCGTCCAGGCGTACCTCGCCGAACGGCCGCCACGGCCCGACCGCCGAGGCGACCGCGAGCACCAGCCGGGGCGCGTCCGCGGCCACCACCGCGCCCGCCTCGGCCAGGCTGCGGCCCAGGTCGGGCGAGTCCGGGTCGGCCAGCACCGCCAGGAACAGCCGCCGGGCCCCGGCCCGGAACGACATGATCGAGGTGTACGTCCCGGTGAAGCGCCGCCGGGGCAGCGGCAGGTTGCGCAGCACCGGAGCGGCTCCGCTGGAACTCACCAGCAGGTCCACCGGTGGCTCCGGCTCCCGGTGCAGCCGGATGCCCACGCCCAGCACGTCCGGCCAGCCGGCCGGCGTGGGCACCCCCTTCGACAGGCGGACCGTCGCCGGAAACCGGCCGGGCAGGCACAGCAACGGCACCCCGGTCGGCGGTCCCGGCGTACCCCAGATCAGTGCGTCGCCGGCGAAGGTGCGGCCGGCGGGGTGCAGCAGCCGCGCGTGCCGGAGCCGGGCCAGCGCGGCGGCGGCGCGCTCGACGGCGGCGGAGATGGGGGCGGACATGTGGGCTGGATACCCCGGCGCGCGACGACGACGCTCCGGCGCGTCCCCTTTCCGCCCCCGGGATCGGATAGCGTCGTGCCATGCCCGACAGCGGTTTCCCCTGGCCGATCGAGACGACCCGACTGGACAACGGCCTGCGTGTGGTGGTGAGCGAGGACCGCACCGCGCCGGCCGTGGCGGT
This sequence comes from Micromonospora sp. NBS 11-29, assembly GCF_002140155.1. GTDB lineage: Bacteria > Actinomycetota > Actinomycetes > Mycobacteriales > Micromonosporaceae > Micromonospora. The sequence goes on along the minus strand of NZ_NAPR01000032.1, from coordinate 98,455 downwards.
CAACCTCTGGTACGACGTGGGGTCCCGCCACGAACCGGCGGGCCAGACCGGTTTCGCCCACCTCTTCGAGCACCTGATGTTCGAGGGTTCGGTGAACGTGGCGAAGACCGAGCACATGAAGCTCGTCCAGGGCGCGGGCGGCTCGCTCAACGCGACCACCAACCCGGACCGGACCAACTACTTCGAGACCGTCCCGGCCGAGCACCTGGAGTTGGCGCTCTGGCTGGAGGCCGACCGGATGGGCGGCCTGGTGCCGGCACTCACCCAGGAGACGCTGGACAACCAGCGCGACGTGGTGAAGAACGAGCGGCGGCAGCGCTACGAGAACGTGCCGTACGGCGACGCCTGGCTGCGGCTGCTGCCGTTGCTCTATCCGCCCGGCCACCCCTACCACCACGCCACGATCGGGTCGATGGCCGACCTGAACGCCGCCGACCTGGCCACCTTCCAGGCCTTCCACACCACCTACTACGCGCCGAACAACGCGGTGCTCACGGTGGTCGGCGACACCACGGCGGCGGAGGTGTTCGCGCTGGCCGACAAGTACTTCGGCGGCGTCGAGGCGCGCGCCGACATCCCGGCCGCCCCGGACGGGCGCACGGTGCCGGCCACCGGCCGGCCCGCGGTCGAGACGGTCACCTCCGACGTGCCCGCCCCCCGCGTCTACGTCGCGCACCGCACCCACCCGTTCGGCACCCCCGGGTACGACGTGACCACCGTGCTCGCCACGGTGCTGGGCGGCGGCCGGGGCAGCCGGCTCTACCAGCGGCTCGCCGACGGCGAACGGATCGCCCAGCCGGACCTGGTCGGGGCGTACGGAGTGGACCTGGCGCACGCGCCCGCCCCGCTGATCGCCACCGCCACCGCCCGCCCCGGCGTGACCGCCGACCGGCTGCGCGACGGGCTGGCCGAGGTGGTCGACGAGTTGGCCACGGTGCCGGTGACCGCCGCCGAACTCGACCGGGCTAAGGCGCTGCTGAGCACCTCGTGGTGGCGGCAGATGTCCACCGTGGACGGGCGCGCGGACACCCTCGGCCGGTACGCCACCCAGTTCGGTGACCCGGCGCGGGCCGCCGACCGGCTGCCCGGCT
>NZ_NAPR01000032.1:60685-97354 GCF_002140155.1 Micromonospora sp. NBS 11-29 | reverse complement strand
GCTCGCCGTCACCGCCGAGCAGATCGCCGAGCAGGCCGCCGAACTGCTCGGCGCCGCCGACCGGGTGATCCTGACCTACCTGCCCGAGGAGACCTCATGACGCTGATCGCCACCCGTCCCGGTCCCGGCGCCGCCCGCGCCTACCGGTTCCCCCAGGTGGTCCGGCGGGCGGTGGCCGGCGGGCAGGTGGTCGCCGCGCACCTGCCCGGGCAGAACCTCGCCGTCGCGCTGCTGCTGCTCGACGGCGGCGCGGGCCGGGAACCGGTCGGCAAGGAAGGGCTCGGCGCGGTGCTGGCCAAGGCGCTGGAGGAGGGCACCGCGCACCGGGACGCCACCGCGTACGCGCTGGCCATCGAGGCGCTCGGCACCGAGCTGGTGACCGGGCTGGACTGGGACTCGTTCCAGGTCAGCGTGCAGGTCCCGGTGGACCGGCTGAGCGCCGCGGTGGAGCTGCTGGCCGAGGCGGTCCGTACGCCGCGGCTCGACCCGACCGACGTGTTGCGGGTCCGCGACGACGAGGCGACCGCGCTGCGGATGGACTGGGCCAACCCCGGCCCGCGCGCCGACGCGGTGCTGCGCGCCGAACTCTTCGGCGCCGAGCACCGGTGGGGCCGCCCGCTCTACGGCGACCCGGGCAGCGTCGCCGCGCTGGAATCCGACGACGTGACGGTCTTCCACTCGGAGTGGTTCATCCGCCCCGGCACCCTGATCGTCGCCGGTGACCTGGAACGGATCGACCTGGACGCGCTCGGCGCGACGGCGTTCGCCGGCACCGGCGGCGGGCCGGTGGACCGGGGCGGCCCGATCGAGGCGCCGCGGGCCGACCGGCGTCGGGTCATCCTGGTCGACCGGCCCGGCTCGGTGCAGTCCACGCTGCGGCTCGGCCACCCGTCGCCGCACCGCGCGCACCCCGACCATGTGCCGATGACGCTGGCCGGCACCGTGCTCGGCGGCGCGTTCACGTCCCGGCTCAACCACCTGATCCGCGAGGTGCGCGGCTACACGTACGGCATCCGGGGCGACTTCGCCTCGTCGCGGCGGTTCGGCCGGTTCGCGGTCAACTCCGGCGTGCAGACCGCGGTGACCGCGCCCGCCCTGGTCGAGGCGGTCGGCGAGATCTCGCGTACCCAACTGACCGGGGTGACCGAGGAGGAGCTGGCGGTGGCCCGCTCGTGGCGGGCCGGCCAGCTCTCGGTCGAGCTGCAGAGCCCGCGGGCCATCGCGTCGGCGCTGACCACGCTGGTGGTGCACGACCTGCCGGACGACTACCACGCCCGGCTGCGGGCGGCGCTGCTCGCGGCGACCGTCGAGGAGGTCTCCGCGGCGGCCGCGACCCACCTGCACCCGGAGTCGCTGACGCTCGTCGTCGAGGGGGACGCCGCGGTGATCCGGGACGAGCTGGTGGCCGCCGGCCTCGGCGAGGTGGTCGACCACCGCTGACCGGGCGGGGCGGCGGGGTGTGATTCCCGTCGCCCCGGCCCGCGCGCTGGGAAAGGCTTCCCGTCCCGGCGGCCCGGCTGGGTAGCCTCGCGGGCATGAGGATCGGCATTGTGGGTGCCACCGGCCAGGTCGGTGGCGTGATGCGGCAGGTGCTGGCGGAGCGCGAGTTCCCGGCGGAGCAGGTGCGGTTGTTCGCCTCGGCCCGGTCGGCCGGGCGCACCCTGCCCTGGCGCGACGGCGAGGTCACCGTCGAGGACGCGGCCACCGCGGACTACCGCGGCCTGGACATCGTGCTCTTCTCGGCGGGCAAGGGCACCGCGAAGGAGTTGGCTCCCCGGGTCGCCGAGGCCGGCGCCGTGGTGATCGACAACTCCTCGGCGTACCGGATGGACCCCGACGTGCCGCTGGTGGTCGCCGAGGTCAACCCGCACGCCATCGCCGAGCGGCCCAAGGGCATCGTGGCCAACCCGAACTGCACCACGATGGCGGCGATGCCGGTGCTGCGTCCGCTGCACGCCGAGGCCGAGCTGGTCAGCCTGGTCGTCGCCACCTACCAGGCGGTCTCCGGCGCCGGCCTGGCCGGCGTGGCCGAGCTGGACGAGCAGGTCCGCAAGGTGGCCGAGAACGCCACCGCGCTCGCCTTCGACGGGTCGGCCGTGGAGTTCCCGACGCCGCGCTCGTTCGCCCGCCCGATCGCCTTCAACGTGCTCCCGCTGGCCGGCTCCGTCGTCGACGACGGCTCCTTCGAGACCGACGAGGAGCAGAAGCTGCGCAACGAGAGCCGCAAGATCCTCCAGATCCCCGGGCTGAAGGTCTCCGGGACCTGCGTCCGGGTGCCCGTGTTCACCGGCCACTCGTTGCAGATCAACGCCCGGTTCGCCCGGCCGATCGACCCGGCCCGCGCCCGCGAGCTGCTCGACGGCGCGCCGGGCGTGGCGTTGCGGGACGTGCCCACCCCGCTGGAGGCGGCCGGCCAGGACCCGACGTACGTCGGCCGGATCCGGGCCGACGAGACCGTCGAGCACGGGCTCGCGCTGTTCTGCGCCAACGACAACCTGCGCAAGGGGGCGGCGTTGAACGCCGTGCAGCTCGCCGAGCTGGTCGCCGCCGAACGCTGACCGTGTTACCCACCCTCGGGGGCGGGTAGACCGCGGTGCCGACACCGAGAGGGGAGCACCATGACAACGGTCGGAGAGTTCATGACGACCCGGTTGGTGACGATGGACGGCAACGACACGCTCACCGCGGCGGCCCAGGAGATGCGCGACAGCGCCATCGGCGACGTGGTGGTGACCGACGGTGACAACGTGATCGGGATCGTCACGGACCGGGACATCACGGTCCGCGGCGTCGCGGAGGACAAGAACCCCGACACCACCACGCTCAACGAGATCACCAGCAAGGACGTGGTGACGGTGAGCCAGTACGACGACGCGGTGGCCGCCGCCGACCTGATGCGCACGTACGCGGTCCGCCGGCTGCCGGTGATCGAGGACGGGCGGCTGATCGGCCTGGTCTCGATGGGTGACCTGGCGGTCGAGCGGGAACCCCAGTCGGTGCTGGCCGACATCAGCGCCGACGACCCGAACAACTGACCGTCCGTGATGACGCCGGCTCCCGCTCCGGGGGCCGGCGTCATCGCGTACGCCCGCCGCCGCCCGCACCCGGCTCGGGCTGAGCTAGTTGCCGCCGACCGCCGGCAGGACGGTGTCCAGGAACGCGGCGGTGACCGCGCGCAGGTCGGGACGGGCCAGGTCGAGCGCGTGCCCACCGTGGGTGAGCCACAGGTGCGTCGGGTGGCCGGCGGACAGCAGCCGTGCGGCCAGGTCGACCGCCTGGGCGGGCGGCACCAGCACGTCGTCCCGCCCCTGTACGAGCAGCACCGGCACGCCGGAGCCGAGGTGCCGGGCGACCGTGGCGTCGACGGTGGCCGGGTCGCCCGCGGCCGGCGGGTGCCCGAGCAGGTCGGTCCACGGATCGTCGCCGGGGGGACGCCGGCGGCGTTGCTCCTCGTCGAGCGGGTCGACTGGCGTCCAGTACGCCAGCGCGGCGGTCACGTCGCCTGGTCGATCGACCCCGCGCAGGGCCAGGTGCAGGGCGAGCATTCCGCCGGCCGAGTCGCCGCCGACGAGCAGCGGCAGGCCGCCCGCCGTGGTCCGGGCGGTTCGCGCGGCGGCGCGTACGTCGTCGAGCTGCGCCGGCCAGCGTGCCTCGTGCGAGAACCGGTAGTCGGCGGCGACCACGCGCAGGCCGAGAGACGCCAGCGCGGCACCGTCCTCGGGCGCGCGGGCCCGCCAGCCGCCGCCGTGGATCCAGAGCAGCACACCTCGTTCGGTCATCGGCCCATCGTGGCCCGGCCCGGCCCGCCCCGCGACCCCGGTCTGCCCAGGGCAGAGCGTCCCTACGGCCCCGTAACCTACCCGGGGTAAAGTTGCCGGATGCCGGAGCTCGTGTACCCGCCCGTGATCACCGCCGCCAAGACGATGTTCCGCGCGCTCGACCTGCGCCTGGACGTGCGGGGAAGCGAGCACGTCCCCACCACCGGCGGGGCGGTGCTCGCGTCCAACCACGTGAGCTACCTCGACTTCATCTTCTGCGGCTACGGCGCGCACGAGTCCCGCCGCCTGGTCCGGTTCATGGCCAAGGAGAGCGTCTTCCGGCACCGCGTATCCGGTCCGCTGATGCGCGGCATGAAGCACATCCCGGTCAACCGCGCCGCCGGCGCCGGCTCGTACTCCGCCGCCGTGGGCGCACTGCGCCGGGGCGAGGTGGTCGGCGTCTTCCCGGAGGCGACGATCAGCCGCTCCTTCACCGTCAAGGAGTTGAAGAACGGCGCGGCCCGGATGGCGCAGGAGGCAGCCGTGCCGCTGCTGCCGGTCGCGCTCTGGGGCACCCAGCGGCTGTGGACGAAGGGTCGCCCGCGCACCCTGACCCGCCGGCACACCCCGATCACCATCCTGGTGGACGAGCCGATGGACCCGGCCGCCTACCCGGACGCCGCCGCCATGACCGCCGAACTGCGCACCCGGTTGTCGGCGCTGGTCGAGCGCGCCCAGCGCGAATACCCGGAGCAGCCGGCCGGCCCGGACGACGCCTGGTGGCAGCCGGCCCACCTGGGCGGCGGCGCGCCCACCCCGGAACAGGCCGTCGAACTGGACCGGTCCGACCGCCGCGCCCGCAGCGCCTCCTGACCCCACCGCTTCGTGTTCCCGGTCTCCGCCGTTCTGCCGTGACCAGACCTGCCGGCGCCTGTCCGTCGTCCACCAGTTCGCCGAAGTAGCGCCTTCCCGATACGACGATGCCGCCACTTCACCGAACTGGCGACGCCTGCCCGGCCACGTCGTACGCGCGACCCGCATAACCGCGAGCGCCAGACGGCTGCGGCGTCAGCAGGCGGAACCGGGCTGGTCGCGGGCCGGGAAGTCCAGCCGTGGCCAGGGCGACGTCTCGGTGACCGGTCGGCGGTAGTAGTCGTCGCGGGACAGGAACTCCACCGGAAGCGAACCCGGCAGCGTCACCACGCCCCGCGTCGGGCCGGGGGAGGCGGACACCCGGAGGGCGAGGACGTCCCGCTCCGGCGGGGACAGGTCCACCAGCTCGGGGTGGGTCAGCCGGAACCCGGCCACCGCGCGGCGTACCTGCCGGGCCAGCGCGGTGACCGGGGCGACCGGGCCGGTGAACGACAGCGCCGGCTGCCGGATGGTGCGCAACGCGTCGCAGACCACACGCAGTTCCGCCGTGTCGCCGTGCTCGGTCAGCTCCAGCCGGGACGGCCACTGCCAGCGGATCTGCCCACTGACCAGGCGGGACATCCGGGCCGGGCGTCGGTACCGGGCGTCGGCCGGGCCGTCCGGCCCGGAGACCAGGGACAGTTCGGAACCGGTGCAGACGTACGCCAGCCGCCGGTCCGTGACGGTGATCTGCGCCGGCGCGGGCAGCGCCCAGCAGCGGACGTCCTCGGTCGGGCCGAGCAGGTGGCCGGCGACCGGCAGCCGGTGCTGGTCGAGCGGCCGTTCGCCCGGTTCGGGCACCAGCGAGTGACGTCGGTCGAGCAGGGGACGGGTGGGGTCGTCGTCGGCGTCGAAGCGGTGTGGCCCGATGAAGAAGGGTGCGGCGTCCTCCGGCACGGTACGACCTCCCGGTGACGGTTGGCGGTACCGCCCAGCCTGCCCGAACTCTCCGGCGACTGTCATGACACCCGTTAGGGGGTCGGCCGGTCGGCCGACGCCTGCGACCGGTAGATGCCGATATCTTCCGGTCGGACGAGGCCGTCCTCGATCGCCCGGGCGAGGAGGGCCGCCTTGGTCGCCGCCGGGCGACCCGCTCTCGTGTACTTGATCCGCGCCCGGTCCACGTACTGCTTGACGGTGTGCTCGCTGATCTGCATCCGGCGGGCCACCGACGCCTTCGACATCGACTGGAACCACAGCAGCAGCGCCTCGCGCTCCTTGTCCGACAGCGACGGCCGGTCCGGGCGGGCGTCGCCAACCATCGCGCCGGCCAGTGCCGGCGGCACGTACGGGCGGTCGCTCGCCGCCGCGAGCACCGTCGCCACGCAGTGTTCCCGACCCTCGTGCTTGGCCAGGAACGCCACCGCACCCGCGTCCAACGCGGCCAACATGGTCGCCGGGTCGGTGTGCTCGGAGTAGACCACCACCCGCCGCCCCGCCGCGCCCAGCTCGGCCAGCTTGTCGAGCGCCATCCGCCCATGCAGCCGCAGGTCGAGCAGGACCACGTCGGCCTCCGGCGCGGCCCGCAACACCGCGTCCGGGTCGTCGCCGGTGGCCAGCACCCGCAACCGCGGCTCGGTGGAGAGCCAGGCGCGCACCCCGTCGATCACCACCGGATGGTCGTCGACGATCGCCACCCCGATCGGCCGCCCCGCGTTCACGGCCGCCGCCAGCGGGTCTGCGTCCATCTGATCTCCCCGTCCCGCTCGTGCCGGCACTCCACCGGCCCGTTCCCGGTCGGCGGCGCCGCCGACCCGTCCGGGCCGTCGTGATCAGGCGTCACCAGACCGACCACCACCTCGTCCGGCCCGGCCACCACGGTCAGCCGGGTCCAACCCCGGGCATCGGCGAGCGCCGCCGTCAGCGGGTCGGCCAGCCCCCGGCGTACGTCGACCGGCAGCTCCGGCGGCGTGCCGACGGTGACCAGATCGATCGGCAGGCCGTTCCGCTCGGCCAGGTCGGCGGCGGCACGCAACTCGTGCAGCAGCGGGTCGGGCACGTCGTCGGACTCGGCGATCAGCCGGCGCAACCGGGCCGCGGCGAGCACCGCCCCGCGGCGTACCTCCGGGTCGGCCGGGTCCGCGTCGCCGGCCGCCAGCGCGGCCAGCAGCTCCTCGGCGGTGCCACTGACCAGCGCGAGCCGGGCCTGTCGCTCGCCCCGGGCCCGCTCGGCGGCCGCCCGTTCCGCGGCCACCGCCAGCGCCGCCGCGGCGGTGCCGGCCCGGTCCCGGGCCAGCGCGGTGAGCGCCGCCGCGCCGGCGAAGACCGCCACCGGCAGGGTGGAGGTGCCGTAGACGTACATCGCGTAGCGGCTCAGGTCGGCCGGGGCGGTGGCGCCGGACAGCACCACCGCGGCCAGCGCGATCGTCGCGTGCGCGGCGAGCACGGCCAGCAGCCACCGCACCGGCCGCCGCCAGAGCACCAGCAGGAAGAACCAGGCCAACCCGCCCCACACCCAGTTCGCGGTGGTGAACAGGAACCGCTCGCCGGCCGCCGCGAAGACCGCCGCGTCGACCACCAGCAGCACCGCGGCCAGCCGGCGGGCCGGGGGCAGTCCACCGCGCAGCAGCCGTACGCCGGACGCGACGCCGACCAGCGCGGTCACCAGCCAGCCGGCCGTCACCACCGCCGGCGCGGCCATCCCCGGCCCGGCCCGCAGCAGCGCCGGCAGCCCGACCACCAGGTGCCAGGCCAGCGCTATGACGACCACGACGACCCGGGCGCCCCGGTCCGAGGCGTCCGCCACGGCGTGCGCGGCCGGCGGGGCGGCCACCGATCCGTCGTGTGCCGCCACCCGGGGACGCAGCGTCGCGCCGACGGTCACCGCCGTACCCGACTCAGTTGTCATCCGACCACTCCAGCCGGATCTCGGTGCCGGCGCCAGGGGCGGAGGTCACGACCGCCCGGCCGGCCACCGTGGACATCCGGCCGTGGATCGACTCGCGCAGCCCGTACCGATGGGCCGGAACCGTGGCCGGGTCGAAACCGGGACCGTCGTCGGCCACCTCGACCACGACGGTGCCGCCCGCGCGGGCCAGGCGCACCGTGGTGGTCGCGCCCGGCGCGTGCCGCGCCACGTTGGCCAGCGCGGCGGCCGCGCTGTCGGCGAGCGCCGCCGCGACCTCCGCCGGCACGCGGCACGGTGCCAGCGTCGCGGTGACCGGCAGCTCCGGCACCCCGGCGAGGACGGTACGCAGCCGTTCGTCCAGGTCGGCCTCGCCGGCCACCGTCGCGGTCCGCGTGCCGGCCAGGGCGCCGAGGGTACGCAGGTCGGCCGCGCACCGTTCGCGCAACGTCGCCGAGCCGCCCGGCACCGCGCCGAGCCCGACCATGGTGAGCGTGCCGAGGACGGTGTCGTGCAGGTCCCGGTTCTGCTGCCGTTCCGCCTCGCGGGCGGTACGCGCCACCACCGCCTCGTGGGACAACCGCTGGTAGTCGGCGAACGCGGCGTCCGCGCGCCCGAGCCGGCGGCGCATCACCGCGGTCATCACCGCCGCGCAGCCGGTCTGCGCCAGCAGCGTGCCGGCGTGCGCCCGCCCCTCGGCCGGGTTCCCGGCCAGCGTCGCGCCGGCCACGTAGGCGGCGGTGACCAGCAGACCGGCCGGCACCGACCAGCGGGCCGGCGCGGTGGCCTGCGCGTTGATCACGGTGGTGCTGGCCAGCACCGCGACCCAGCTCGCCTCACCGGGCAGCACCTCCGGCGCGACCAGCCACGGGATGCCCGCCGCGGCGGTGACGGTCAACGCCACGTCCCCGGCCACCACCGCGCCGCCGATCCCGTGCCGCAGCGCGCGGAAGGCGTACCAGCCCGACCAGGCGGTGAGCGCCGCGACCGCCGGCACCAGCAGCGCCACCCGCACCGGCGGCGTACGCACCGACAGGGCGACCACCGCGCCGACCACCCCGCAGGTGAGCCGCAGCAGCGCCGGCAGCGTGGTGAAGATCAGCGTGAACGCGCCGCCCGCCGGGCGGTCCAGCGGGGACTGCGGCAGGGACGCGGCGGCAGCCACCGGCATCGGGGGGTGTCCTTCCGGCAGCGACCCGACCGGGTCCGCACGGCGAAGATTGACGTCGGAGAATAGCACGCTTTGTCGGTACCGGTCACCCTCGGTGCGCGACGTGTCGCCCTGTTCCCGGCACCTCCTACCTGGTCGAACGGAACTTCAGCCACTCCAGCGCCGACTCGGCGTGCCGCAACACGGAGATGTGCCCGTCCTCCGGATGGCGGCGCAACTCGGCCGCCGGGCAGCGGCCGGCCAGCCACTTGGCGTGCGCCACCGGCGCGATGCCGTCCCGGTCGCCGTGCAGCAGCAACACCGGCGGCGTGACGTCGGCCGGATCGAAGCCCCACGGCCGCACGTACGCCAGGTCGTCGGCGATCAGCCCGCCGGGGCCGCCCCGCACCGCCGGGCCGACCACACCGTCGAACCAGGACCACTCGGCGTGCAGCGCCGCCAGGTCGGCGTCGGTGAACTCGGGATCGTACTCCACACCGGACGCCTCGTGCGCCTCCTTGGCCGCCCGCCCCGCGGCGGCGGCGCGCAGCGACGCCACCCCGGCGGGCACCATGCCGGCGAACCAGTCCAGCCCGGCCGCGTCGTACGGCGCCAGCCCGGCGCCGACCACCACCGCGACCACCCGCTCCTGCAGCAGCGCGCCGCAGGCCAGGGCATGCGGGCCGCCGCCGGAGTGACCCATCACCGCGAACCGGTCGAGCCCCAGCGCGTCGGCGACCGCCGCCACGTCCGCCGCCACCGACGCGACGTCGCGCTCCGGCACCGGGGTCGAGCCGCCGTAACCCGGCCGGTCGTGCGACACCCAGCGCAGGCCCAGACGGTCGGCGGCGGCGAACAACGGCGCGGGCGGCGCACCCACGTTCGGCGTGCCGTGGTGCCAGAACACGGGCAGCCGACCCGCCCCGCCGGTGTCGTAGACGTGCAGGATGCGGCCGTTGGGCAGGCGGAGATCGGTCTCGGTCACCATGTTCGGAGACTAGCGGCGACCGGTGACATGCCCGGAGGCGTTGCCGGCAGGTGGGCGGCCGTGGTCCGCCGAGGGTGCCCTCCGATTCGTAGGTCTCGCGCGCCGATCGAACTATTTCCAAAGATTTGTAATCTTATCATTCTTTATGAAGGTAAATACCAACCAGAAAGGTCGCTGGTTGTGCGTTTCGAGGTGCCGGGCGTCCTGCCGAAGGCCGGTGACAAGCTCCCGGCGGTCGTCCTCTTCGAGTACGGCGGTGGGGTCGTGGACCTGCGGGGTCAGCTCCGAGGCACCGCCAACCACTTCATCCAGAACGTCCCGCAGGGGGCGCGGCCGGGCAGCAGGGCCGGTGGGCGGTGAAGGCGTGAAGCCCGAGCCGCAGCGCCGGGCGACGCAGGCTTGGCGTACGGCTGGCCACGAGTGACGCGGTGGGGCCGAGGTGGGTCCGGTGCTGGTCGAAGATCAGAGGCTAGGGCCGTTTCTCCTGGCAGATATAGGTGCGCCCGGCAGGATTCGAACCTGCGGCCTTGGGATTAGAAGTGGCATCTATGGGCACGGCTGAGGTATCTACAGATCGCTCTGGCTGCATCTGATGCGGCTTTGGTCGACTGAATGAACTCTGGTTGCCTGCATTTCGCACCACGCGCAGCCCCACTCCCAGCTCCACTAAGTTGCGTCAGGCGACCTCCGGAGGACTACCCGCTGTAGCGCCGAGCGCCTGACCTCGGAAGCTGGTACCGGTAGCGCGTTGGCTTTAAGGAGGCCTCGGCGGGCGTCCACGACTCCCACACCCGCACGCGGCCACCGGATGTCTCGACAGTCCCGTCCGGCAACCGTCGCCAGTCGATGAGGTCTACGACGACGAGATGGGTATCGGCCGCTGCGGCATGCTCAACTTCGTTGAACGTGAGCTCTACGGCGTCAGCATCGCCCGACGATCCCTTGACCTCGACGTGAAGCTCGCGCTGCCCAGCAGTGGCGTGCACGTCGTAGGACTTGGTGCCACCAACATCCTTCACGTCGTAGCCCTGGGTGCTGTAGTGCCTCAGTACCCAGTCGACGGCGTGGCGCTCGATGGCCAATCGAACTACCTCGTCACGCAGGTACCCGGCACCCCGTCTCTTCCGGGCTGCGACGGCGAGCTCGGATGGCGCCGGTCGCTGCCTCGGGACTTGCCGGCGCTCTGCCCGAGGGATCTGCCTAAGATCCGGGACCGCCGCAACCACGGCGGCCGGCAGCTTCACCAAGTAGCCCTGCGCTGCTCGCGCCGGACGCTTGTCGGAGAAGGCGAAAGGGAAGTAGAGGCTTCCCCGGTGGTGTGCCTCTAGCTTCTCCTTGATCCTTCGGAGCTTGCCCTCCACGCTTCGGAAGGCGTCCTGAGTGACAGGGCGCGCCAGCGCGGTGTAGCTAGTCAGGGCGTACCGCCACGAGGGTTCGGGGCCTGCAAGTGGGCGGCCTCTGCCGTAGGTGCCTTGAGATGCCCAGACAATCTCGTCTTCCTCCGGCCCTTCGGCTGCCGTCGAGTACCCGACGATGCCGGGGGTTCCGAGGAGCGACTTGTGCCAGTGAAGGATCAGGTCGCCCGGTTGGACGGCGGTGACCAGGGCGTAGGACCAGTACTCGCGCCCGGCATCGTCAACCTGTGGGGCATGAAGGTCCGCACCGAGGTCGCTACGGTCGGTGATTTCCATCCAGAAGCACTCGGCAGGATCCTGGCGCCACCACTCGTTGATCCCCATAGGACGTGTCTACCGGATGGGCCGTAGAAGTGTGGCCCTCGGCGACTCGCAAGTGGTGTGGTGGTTCGGGCGCGTCGTAGCGAGCGGCTATTCTCATTGACGGTGTCCGCACCGCCCTCGGTCGATGCGTCGATGGCCCTTCGCCAACACTGGGCGACAGGCCATCGTCCTACCGAAGGAGGGAGGTGGTGTGACATGGAGGATGGAGAACCGGTCGAGCGCAAGATCTCGCCCGGCAACCCGCCCGCCGCTGCCGGTGCCAGCCGGCAGCAGGCGGTTCGGGTGGTTCTCTGGATCCTTCAAGGGCTTGCCTCGGCGGCGGCGATCGCGAACTCTGCGATCGACATCGTCGGCAAGCTGACTTAACGGATCAAGTTGTACCGCGCGCTGCCCCCGGTCCCGGATCGCCTCGGACGGGGGCAGTCGTGTTTTCGGACCAGGTCTCGTCAACCTCATCCATGTTTCTACCGATGAGGTTACACCGACCCCCCGGAAATCCTCACCCCACGGGTAGTGCACTTCCGGTGAGTCGATCAACCGACAGGGGGGTCTGCTGCCCAGAAAGATCAAGCATCCGAGCGGTCCCTTTAAACCAACAGCAACCGCTTGGCGTCCTGGTAAGCGGCTCGGGCTCTCAGCTGGCCGGCCGACGCGGGTCGGTGGCGGTGGTCGGCGTTCCTTGTGGGAGGGGCTGAACCATCTCCGCATCTCCGCATCTCCGCAAACATGGCTGTGAGCTGGGCAAATGCTTGCGGAGATGCGGAGCGCCGTTGACCGGCCATCTCCGCAATCGGGGTTCATCTCCGCAGCAGGTTGCGGAGATGCGGAGATCGATGCTTCCTGATGGTCTGATCTCCGCAGGGTGTTTTCCCTGGTGGTGAGGGGTTGGTGCGGCGTTGCGGAGATGCGGAGATGGTTCAGCGGGTTTTAACCCTGGTGGCGTTCGACCCAGAACACGGCCCGGTCGCCGCGTTCGTTGCGACCTGCCCGGATGACGTGATCGCCGCGCCACCGTCCGGCCTGTCCGGTGAGCAGTCGGCCGAGTTGCAGCGGGTTGGGCAGGCGGCCGGCGGCGGTGGTGATGAACTGGCCGTCCCACGGGTCGTGGAGGTCGCTGCCGAGGTGCAGGGGTTCGGCGTCGCGGCGGAGGTCAGCGGCGGTCACGGGCCGACCAGCGTGGCGCTCATGCCAGGTGGTGAGGAACGCGCGCCAGCGCGTTTCGTCTTCATCGATCTCCCGTACCTCGGCGGCGTTGGTGAGGAACCCGTCGATGCCGTGGTGGGCGAGGAATCCGCCGAGGGCTTGCGCCCAGGGGGTGAACTGCCGCATCGACAGGCCGGTGACCTTCGGTGCTCCCTGCCGCGTCCAGTCGAGCACCATTACCAGGAGGTGCCACAGAACGGTGAGTTGGTTGGCCGGGATGGTGATCCACTGGTCGAGGTGCGGGATACCGAACCCGGTTTGGTCGCGCAGCTCGGGACGGGGCATGTCCGGGTCGAGGTGCACCCGCACGGTGCGGCTGGCCATGTCGCCGCCGACTTGCAGGTTGTTGCCGGTGGCCATCCACAGCCGGTCGTTGACCGTGGCGATGTTCCGCGACGCGCCCAACTGCCGGTCGGACCACACGCCGTTGGTGACGAGTTGGGCGAGCACGGCGGAGTCGATGACGGTGCCCTCGGCGAGGTTGTCCCAGATGACCACGCCGACCTGCTCGGCGAACACCGCCGTGATGGACTTGCGTAGTTCCTCATCGGCGTAGGCCCAGTTCATGACCCGCTGCCCGTAGAGCATGCCGGGGCCGGCGGTGAGGATCGTCTTGCCGGATGACGGCATGGTCGCGTCGATGAGCGCGAACGGGGTNCCCGGTCGGCGGCGCTGGCCCACGGGAAGTCGCGTAGGAACCGGCCGAGCAGGAACGTCCGTGCTTCGGCCACCTGCTCCGGGGTCGGTGCGTCGGGCACGGTGGGTAGGGCGACTTTGGAGGCGAGGTAGAGGCCGGTGGTGCGGTCGTAGCCGGGGGTCTGCAACAGGGTGCCGTCGCGGCGCAGCACGGGAGCGCCGATGATCCCGCGCAGCGGCGCCACACCCGGCCACGTCTTTCCGGCCAGAACGGAGGACAGGACTTCCCGGGACGGGGTGGTTTCTTCCTCGTAGGGTTCCGGGTCGCCGCCGTCGCCTTTGCGGGTGCGCATCCGGTAGACGTAGGCGTGTTCGGCGAGCAGCCCGGCCAGGCCGGCGGGGTTGATGACGCTGGCCGACACCGGCAGCGGCGAATCCTCGTCAGCAGCCGGCGCGAGGTCACCGGACACGGCTTCCATGTGCACCAACTGACCGGCTGACACGTACGTGTTCGGGAGCAGCCCGNCCGGGTGGCGCTCATGCCGCCTCCCGGATGCCGTTGAGCGGGCGGGGCTGGCGGGCACCGATGCGCAGCCCGGAGGCGATCGTGCGGCTGATCTCGGCGTGCCGCAGGCCGATCGACAGGGCAGCGGGTTCCAGGACGGCGGTCACGTCGTCGTCGGTGAGCGCTCCTCCGGCGGCGAGCTGGCCGAGGGCCACGGCGGAGGTGAACAGGGCGTGGTTGCGTTGGCCGTCCGGGGCGGCGGTGAGGTGGGCGACCTGGCGGCGGATCGCGGCGGCGAGGTAGCGGCCGTGCCGGTCGGCCGGCAGGCTCACCGCGGCTGCCCTGCGGGGCGGTCGCGGGGCGGGGGCGAGCAGCCCGGCCAACCACGTCGGCAGCGGCGCGGGCTCGTAGTCCAGGGAGACCGCGTAGGGGCGGCCGGCGACCGTGGAGCCGGCGGCGACCACGTAGCCGCCGTGGGCGCGGGTGTCGACCTTCCAGCCGAGGCCGCCCCGGTCGCCGGTGGTGTTGCGCAGCTCCGGGCCGGTGGCCGGGTGTCGGTAGTAGAGGTGGCTACCGCCGCTGCCGGTGCCCACGGTGTAGGTGGCGTCGATGCCCGTGCGAGGGCCGGCGTCCGGGCCGAACCCGTCGAACGGATCGATCGGGGTGCCGTGCCGGTCGGCGAGGGTGGCGAATACCGCCCACCCGTCGCACGCACCCGCCCATTCCGGCGGCGGGATGTCGTCGGGGTCCTTGGGCACGTCCAGGTCGACCACCAGCAGCCCTGACGGCCCACATGCGATGCCGATGCCGTAGGGGCGGGTCGACCAGGCGCGGCGGATGCGGTCCGGGTCGCAGGTCGCGCGCTGCTCCCACCCGACGTGACCGGTACGGCAGCGCGGGTCGCGACCGGTGCAGTCGTCGGCGGTGTGGTCAGGGAACGCGGGTCGCTTGTCGTCGGGGCGTAGTGGGAAGACGTGCCAGCCGCGTGCCGCGTGGGCAAGCGCGGCGGCGAGCAGGTCAGGCATGGAAATCTCCTAGGCGGGTCGGCGATTGGCTCGGGCGGCGTCGAGGTCGATCAGCGCGCCCGTCGCGGTGTCCGGGGTGCGGGTGGACCGGCGTGGGGCGGCGGCGATGGTCAGGCGCAGGTAGAGCCGGTGGCGGCCGGCGTCGGCACCGGTCAGCGGCCACCGGGTGCCGTGCTGGGCGAGGTGGCCAGCGGCGGTCAGGGCGGCGGTGGCGGCGTCCAGCTCGGCCGGCGTGCCGGTGAGCCACACCTCCAGACCGCCGCTCAGGTGCGGGTCGCGCGGTGATGCGCCGTCACGGCGCGGCCGGGGCGTCACGCGGCCCGCTCCGGTCGCGGCCGGGCGGCGATGGCGGCGCGGGTGACGGCCTGGCGCAGGTCGCCGAGCAAGCCAACCAACTGACGGCGGGCCGCCAGCTCACCCGGGGCGAGGGCGACGCGGACGCGGACCTCGGCGTGTTCGCGGCCGGCGGCGGTGCGTACGCGCACGAGGACGGCGCGGGCGTGGCCGGGGATGTCGACGACGATTTCGGGTGAGCGGTGCTCGCCGAGGCCGCAGCGGTGGTCGCGCCCGCACCAGTCGGTGTGGCCGGCGGGGCGGTTCATCGGTGCGCCTCGGCACGCAGCCGGCGGAAGACGTTGAACACGCGCCGCCCGGTCCGCAGCCGCAATCCCCGGTCGCAGCGTCGACAGGCACGCGGCCGGCGTAGGACGCGGGTGGTGGTGTGGCCGGTGCCGGCGCACCGCTGGCACCGCTTGAACGGGCTGACCCAGCACAGCAGGACGTAACCGAGCGTGACCAGCAGGGCGGGCGGGATGGTGACGCTAGCGAGGGTGAGTAGGGGGTCCACAAGTGCCTCCCGGGCCGGTTTTTGGGTGCGCGGGGCCGTGAGCTGCTATCTGCTAGGTCGCAGCTCATGATTCGGATCGGGTGCTAGCGGGGGTGCTAGCGCTAGCAGGTCGGGCCGCTAGCGCTAGCACCCTGGCGACCGGTTAGCCGGCGGACCGCTTGCGGTCACGCTCCGCAATCGCGGCGAGCACGTCGGTGTGCTTGATGCCGCGCCGGGTGACGGGCTTGCCGTCGATGCGCCGGCCGACGTCGGCGACCTTCACCGCCGGGTGCGGCTTGAGCGCGGTGGTGAGCTGCGCGGCCTCCCACCCGCCGTAGACGTCGGGTCGCAGCTCGGCGAGCAGACCGCACAGCGTCTCGTTCCACGCGGCCTTGTCGTCGCCCGGCCACACGCGCGCCAGGTCGCCGAGCACGTCCGCCACCGGGGCAATGTCGCGGGTCTGCTCATCCGGCTTGGGCAGCGTGCCGGCCGTGGTCCGCAGGGCGACGGCGCGGGTGACGATGCGGGCGGCGGCGGTGGTGTCGACGTAGAACGACCGCACCGCCGACGCCTTCGGCCCGAACCCGCGCAGGATGCCCCACCCCGCCTCAATGACCGGCTGAAACACCGTCGCGCGGTAACCGTTCTTGTAGGCCGACGTCCCGAGGATCATGTCGTTGGCCGTCTGGTCGGCCACGGAGAGGCAGAAGCGGCTGTTGACGTTGCGGGTGATGCCGGTGGGCAGGCTGTCCTTGTCGGGGATCTGCGTGCCGATCATGATGATCACGCCCAGCGCGCGGCCCAGCTTGATGACCTTTTCCAGGAGTTCACCGGCGTCCTTGCCGTACTTGCTGGTCATCAGCTCTTGCAGCTCGTCGAACCACGCGACGAGGGGGTGAAGGCCGGAGCCCTTGAGGCTGGCCAGTTCGGGCGTGACCTTGTTCTCCGGGGCCTTGCCCAAGCGGGCGTAGTGCTCGATGCGCTTGGAGCGGCGGCGGCACTCCTCGTACAGCCACTCGATGAACGCGTAGCAGCGGGCGAGGGTGTCGTCATCGAAGCCGTTGCCGTACTCGGCCATCACCGGCTCCAGGACGGCGAAGTCACCGACGCCCTTCAACTCGTAGCCTCGGATCTCGGCGCGCGGGTCGAGGGCGGCCGCCAGGATCAGATCCCGCAACGCGAACGTCTTCCCGCTGCCCGGCTGACCCCCGAACAGGAAGTTGCGGAACATCAGGTCCACCGCCACCGTGTCCAGGCGGGGCGTGGTAGCGAACGGGAACGCCTTGAACACGTCCACCTTCGCGCCAGCGGACAGCAGCGGCCACGGCGGTTGCTTCATCTGCGACGCCGGCTCATAGCCGACCCACAGCGCCAACCGGCCCGTGTGCCCGGCGGCCGGCTCCGGCCACACCTGATCGAGCGGAAGCCGCATGGCCGAGGCGAGTCGGCCGCGCCGGGCGACCACCTCGGCGGCCTCCACCCCATACGGCAGGTCGACCACGGCGAGGTGGCCGGGGCCGTCGCGGTGAATGTCCACCGGGAAGCTGATGGCCTTGGGGTCCTTGGCAACGGCGCTGTTGATGCCGGCCATTTGCAGCGAGGTGAGCGCCCGCCGTACGAGGTCGGCGGTGAGCTTGCGGTAGCGGGTGCCCTCGGTCACCCGGTCGGTGAGCGGCTTGTCGGCCGGGCGGCCGAGCGTGGCGAGCAGCGGCACCACCGCCACCAGGGCGGCGTAGCGCCACCACGGCGGGCCGAAGGCCAGCACCACCCCGCCGACGACGGTGGCGGCGGCCGAGCCGGCGAGGACCCACCACCGCCACACCGTCTGGCGCTGGCGGCGGGCGTCGAGCTTCATCCAGGTGTCCGCGTCACCTCGG
Source organism: Micromonospora sp. NBS 11-29 (assembly GCF_002140155.1). Lineage (GTDB taxonomy): Bacteria > Actinomycetota > Actinomycetes > Mycobacteriales > Micromonosporaceae > Micromonospora. Next base: position 79,890 of record NZ_NAPR01000032.1, on the reverse strand, counting down.
CTGGCGGCGGCCTGGCGTAGGTGCCAGTTGCCTTCCTCGGCGCTGGCCCAACGCAGCGCCCGGCCGAAGCCGCGGAACAGGCCCAGCGGCGCGTAGGCGACGGTCTTTGCCGCGTACTTCGGCAGGCGAACGCCGTGGTAGGCGGTGACGTAGCTGATGTCCTTGAGTTGGTGGCGCAGCGCGGCCAGCAGGGCACGCCAGGAACGCGCCCAGTCGGCCAGGATCGGCCGGCGGTCCAACTGGCGGGCCAACACCTCCCGGGGGATGTCCTCGGCGGTGTCGACCGGGCCGCCGTCGCGGCCGGGGCCGTCGTCGACGCTCTCGGCGTCGTCGCCCTGGGCGTCGTCGTCGTTGTCGGCCGGCGGGCGCTGGCGGGGGGTGCGGCGGGCGCGGGCGTCGTCCAGGTCGACCACCTCGGCATCCGGACCGCCGGTGGTGGTCGGGTCGAGGTCGCGTTCGGCGGCGTGCCAGTCGAAGCGGCCGTCATCAGGGGCAGTCATGATGGGGGTTCCTCCATCTGGTCCGTGAGGGTCGGGGTTGAGGGCCGGCGGCGCGGCCGGGTTGTCGAGGCCGTAGGCCGCGCCGCCGGGCGGTGTCAGCTGTGGTTGGCCTTGCGGCGCTGCTCGGCAGATGCCTTGCGTGCCTTGACGGTGTGGGGGTCGAACATCGGCGGCGCGGCCTCGCGCGCTCGGCGGGACAGGTCGGCCCACTGCGAGTCGCTGATCGTGTTCGGGACCGTCGGCTTACCCCTCACCTGCGGCCCTTCTTGCGGCCGATGGCGGTCGCGCCGTTGCCGATTGCGGACTGGCCGGTGACCTTCACGTTGCCGATGTTCACCGTGCCGCCGCTGCTGGCGGTGCTGGCGTCGAAGTTGTAGTGCCCGTCGTCGCAGATCGCGAGGGTGCCGGTGTCGTCGATCGACACCGAACGGAAGCCCTTGCCGCACTGGTTGCAGGACGAGATCGCCACGAGATGTTCCTCCTTGGTCAGGTGCCAGCGGGTCTGGCAACCTCCGCACCCCACCGGACCGAGGCCGCCGGGCCGGTGAGGGCGGAGGCGGTCAGACCGCGCAGAACAGGGCGGCGACGAACAGGAACCCGTAATGCCAGGACTGATCCAGGGCGTAGAGGCCGCCGCCGCGCTCCATCCAGGCCGAGCTCTTGCGCAGCCGATCGGCGAGGCGGCGCAGCGGCACCCGCCGGTCGGCGATGTAGTGCGACACCCCGGAGACGGTCAGACCAACCGCGACGCCCCACGGGTCGAGGCGCAGCCCGGTCGCCAAGGCCACTGTGGCGAGGGCGAGCAGGGCGGTGAGGGTGTAGGTGGTGACGTGGGCGGCGCAGGCGAGGCGGCCGAGCCATCCCGCCTCGGCCTTGTGGTCGGCCTGCCACTGGGTCTGCACCCAGTGATCGGCGACCTGATGCGCGACGTACAACGCGGCGAACACAGCGGCGAACGTGGCGGCGTGAGCGCCGGTCGGATCTGCGAACATGGGCTTCTCTCCCGAAGTCGTTGGCTGAGGGGTTGAGGCCGGCGGCACGGCATCGGTTTCCAGGCCAGGGGCCGTGCCGCCGGGCAGAACTAGTCGTGCGTGCGGACGAGGTGCGCGAGTGCGGCGCCCATGCCGAGCACCGCGACCGGCAGGCACGCCACGGCGGTAGTGATCCACCACGGGGCCGAGGTCACACCGGCGGCTTCCAGCAGGTGGTAGGCGACCTGACCGAGCGCCCCGACGACCAGGGAGCCGAGGGCGGACCACTTCGCGAACCGCAGCGCCGGGGCGGGCACCCGACCGGACAGCCACACGTACAGCGCGTACGCGCCGTACGTCTCCACCCCGATCGGCAGCGTGATCGCCGAGTTGATGGAGAAGCTGTCCCAGATCCCCGGCAGCGGGTGCACGATGCCGAACCCGGTCAGGCCGCCGAGCCCAACCCACCCGGACCAGATCGCCACGAACGCCGGCAACGCCAGCAACACCACCGGCCAGGCCACCGCCCGGCGGGCCGGGGCGGTCGCGGTCGGCGTGTCCGGGCGACTGACCGCGCTGGCCTCGGCCGGCGGCTCGGCGGGCGTGATCTCCGGGGCGGGCGTCGGGTCCGGCTCGGCCGACGTGGCGGGCTCGGGTGCGGCCGGCGGGTCGGCCGGGTCCGTGGCGTCCGGCTCGGCGATGTCGGCCGTCAGCGTGGCGGGCTCGGCCTTGAGCAGCGCGAGGAGTTCACCGGCCTTGGGTGCGCCGATGCGGAACTCGCGCATCAGCCGGTTCCGCGACGGGAACGCCTCGCCCTCGGGCAGGTCCAGCGCGCGGGCGGCGGGCAACAGGTCTTCGATGGGCTGCGGGTAGCGGGTGCCGTTGATGGTCGGGGCAGTCATGACAGGTGGCCTCCGGTCAGTGCGTGAGAGGTCGGGCGGGTAGGACGCGGCAGGTCGGAACAGTTGGCTTCGTTGGCGCCGGTCGGCTAGGCGGCCCGGTCGGTACGGCTGCTGTCGAGCAGGGCGCGGGCCTCACGCAGGACTCGGCGCTGCGCTCGGCGGATGCGCTGCCAGTCCAGGTCGCTCGGGTGGCCGTCGCTGGTCACGATGGCGATCTGCGCGTCGAGCAGCAGGACCTCCGCCTCGATCAGAGGCATCTCGCCTTCGATCGCGGCCAAGTCGTCCGCGGTCGGCTCGGATGTCGGGTGGGGCTTGAATCTGGTCACCTCATGTCCTTTCGTGTGCCTCGCATCCCTCACGAAGCGCTTGTCTGTTGCGCAACAAGGTAGCGATACGTGGGTCTGTTGCGCAAGTAGGTGGCGGTATGTTGGTGCGATGAGTGACGCCCGAGATGTGCTCTCAGCAGCGACGAAGCGATACCAGCGGACCGAGGCGGCTCACGAGGCTGCCCGCGATGCCGTAGTGGCGGCTGTCCTCGCTGCCCTCCGCGAGGGCGTCGGCCCTTCCGAGGTTGAGAGGTTGTCGCCGTTCAGCGGGGCGTACATCCGGAAGTTGGCTCGGGACAACGACATTCCGCCGGCGCCGCCAGGGCCGAAGCGTGCGGGCTAGCTGGCGGCCCTCAACGCGTAGTTGCCGGCGTCGACCAGGCCGTAAGCCAGGGCTGAGGCCTCCATGTCGTCGATGGCGCGGGCGGGGATTACGAACCGTCCTCGGACCTTGATGGCCGGGAACTGCCCGGCGTGGATAGCTCGGTAGAGAGTCACCTCCGACATGCCAAGAAGCGCAGCAGTGTCCGCGACGGACCGGAAGCGGGGGCGCTCCTGAACACGGGCGAGGGGTTCAGCCACGGGAGTCTCCTCAGTAGTCTGATGTGGCGAATGGCTTTCTGATATCCAGTGAAGTCGAAGTCGGACGGCGCGCCCATGCAAGGCAGGTGCAACCGTGCGGCAAGCCGATGCAACGAGCGCGGGGACCACGATGGCGGCGGTGGATCAGTGGACGGGGCGTCTCGCCTGCGCGCTACAAGCCGCTGCCGGCATGACGAACGAGGGGTTCGCCGGGTGGCTGGGCATCGCGGTCAGGACGGTCGCGTACTGGCCAGCCGGCCGAAAACCGTGCCCGGAACCGCGAATCAGGAGGTACTGAGCGCTGCCTTCGATCGACTCTCGGACGCAGTGAGATCACGTTTCCTCCACCACCTGAACAGCGGGGCTGGCAAGGAAGGAAGACTCAGCGGTGGCCATGCTGTTGGTGATGTCGTGAGCGACGCTGCCGACGCAATCGCCAAAGACTCGCTTTTGTCGAGCGTCGGGGTACCGCACGAGTCGATCGAGGCATTGCAGCAGGACATGGCGCTGCTGGCCAGGTCTGGCGGGATGGCTGCCTTCGACACGTTCTCAAGCGCACGCCGGCTGCGTGACGAAGCGCGAGCACTCGCTGAGCGGACGCGTCGGCCGGGGGAGTTGGCCGACCTGTTCGTGGTCATCGGCCAGGGCGCGTCACTCATGGCTTCTACCGCCTTCGACCTCGGGCACTGGCGCGAGTCGGCGGCGTTGGCCAGGGCGGCGACCCAGTACGCGGATCTCGCCGGCCACGCGTCGTTGAAGGCGTGGACGTACGGCCTGCAGATGACGCTGGCGAACTGGCGCAGTGAGCCGGATGCCGCCCTGAGCTACTTCGAGCGAGCGATGCGCGCGGCGCCTGACGGCGAGCCGAAGCTGAGGCTGCGCTACATCGCCGCTCGCTCCCACGCCCTGCTTGACGACTCGGACTCGGCGGCTGCGGTGCTGAACGCTGCCCAGCGGGATCGGGAGGCGGCGGACGGTCGTCCCGACGACCTGGCTACGTCGACCGGTGGGGAGTTCGCCTTCGGAGACGCGCGCGCCGCGGCTTGCGCCGCCGCCGCATGGCTCGACCTCCGGAACGGCGACCAAGCCGCGAGGTACGCCCGTGAGGCGCTAAGTGTCTACGAAGCGCTGCCGGCGGCGAGGCGGCCGTACTCGCAGATCAGCGGGACGAACATCGACGTAGCCGCAGCTTACCTCCACATGCGGGACAAGGACGGCGCTGCGGAAGCGCTGCGTACCGTTCTCGAACTGCCTCCCCATAAGCGCAACGTCTCGCTGACAGGCCGGCTGGCCCGAATCGAGCGTCTGCTGAACGAAGCGCCGTGGAGCGGCGACGCCGAGGCGAGGCAGCTCGGCAAGCGCATCGAAGTGTGGCTGTCGGAGACCTCAGCCCGACCGCTCACCTGAGCGGCGCCATGCCGCCAACACCTGTGCTTCCTTCTCTCGGCTGATTCCGATCTCGGCAGCGCGGTCATGGTTGCCGATGTCCCCGCTGTCGACCAACCACCGCCAGGTGTCCCGCACGGTCTGTTCGAGCGGGCGGGTGCGAAGACCGGCGGCCTGCGAGGCGGTGGTATCGGTGCTCCACACGCCGTCGAAGGTGCGCCAGAGCGGCAGCTCGGACCACTGCCGTACGCCCTGCCCGAGTAGGAAGTCATCTGGCACCCATGTGAAGGACGCATCCGTGTGCGTCGAGTCGGCGCAGTGCGCGAGCAACTCTCCGAAGGTCGCGCTGCCGATGGGGGCGCAGACGTTGAACGCGCCGGACGATTGCTCGCTGATAGTCCGCAGAGTGAAGGCGGCCAGGTCGCGCACGTCGACCGGCTGGATGGTCCGGCCGGGGGAGCCTGGCGCCAGCACCGCCCCGCCAGCGGCCACACGGCGTAGCCACCAGGGCAGGCGGCCGACGTACTCACGCGGGCCGAGCACAACACCGGGTCGCAGGATCGTCGTCCGTTCAACTCCGAACGCGGCGACTGCCGCAGCTTCGCAACCTGCCTTTTGGTAGCCGTAGCGGGTCGGTCCGTCCTCGGTGTCGGTGCCGTAGTCCGGCCCTGCGCCCGGCGGGCAGTAGAGCACCTCGGATCGCTCGTTGAGCGGCTTCACCGGCCAGTCCTGGTACACGCTGAGCGTCGACATGAAGACGTAGCGGGAAGCGACCGGTGCGAGTGCGCGTGCGACGGCGAGAACGTTGCTAGGCACGTATCCCGAGGTGTCAACTACAGCGTCCCAGGGGCCAGCGTCGGTGAGACGAACCAGGTCTTCTGGAGTGTGCCGGTCGCCCTTGATGGAAGAAATGGCTTCCAGGAAAGGGTCAGATGTACCACGGTTGAACGTTGTCACCTCCCAGCCAGCGTCGAGCGCGGCCGTGACGACCGCGTGACCCACAAACCAGGTTCCACCGAGCACCAGCAAGCGCATAAGCTCATCATGCCGGCCCATGAGGCTGTTGGCGAATCTGCCCTGTACTTGTGTCACGGAGGGCTGCGCCGAGAAGATTCCGGGAGGAATTTCCACTATTCCTGGTGCTAGGGGTGAAGGGTTCTTACTCCCCAAACAGAAATGCTTCAAGTTCATGTAGTGCCATGATGCTAGGCAATCCGTTGGAGCGAGGTTGGAGGAGATCAGGGTCGACGAAAGTGGGGTCAGGTGTCAGGACAAGCGGAATGACTTGCGCAAGCTGGCTTAGATCGTAATTGGGGCCAGGGGACGCTAATTTTAGCGCCGAGACCTTCTTTTCCCAATCCGTGTAGTCTTGAGATAGCTGAATTCGGACAGTGCGTGCCTGCGGGGTCGATGCTCGACCTAGTGCAGTTGTTCGATAGTTTTTACAAGCGATTAGGATGCCGACTCCACCCTTCACCGCCAAGGCGTCGATGTCAGTGATCGAGGATCCGTCGCTCCTTCTCAGCGTTCGGCGAACGAGGGATCTAAGTTCGGCGGGCGGCAACCAGTCCGAGGAATCGATCAGGCGCTGAGCTTCAATCTCAAAGTTCTCTGCTCGGACGTTCTGGACCTCGCCGGTTGATGGAGAGTTCATGTCGAGCACCGCTTTGCGACTCAAGGCCCAGACATCGAGAATGATCGTATCCGACCCAGCTGAGAACAGGACGGGAACCTCCGCGCCTGGGTATACCTCTAGTGGCTCGTCGAGAGCTTCTAGCATCCCTTCCATCGTCAGTGGGTGCTCAGTTGGAAAGAATTTCTCATACATTTGCGCGGCAGGGGACGCGAGCATGCCCTCAAATTCTCGCTCAAACAATCCGCGAGGCATTGTGGCTAGGCCATACCGGCGCATCGAAAAATCTAAGGCCCTGTTGTGAGTAGCTTCGTGGATCTTGGTGACCGAGGTCAGCGCCAAGTAAGGGAGTGACGATGGGTACCAGTTGTAACCCCGCATTAGGCCCGGGATCCTGCTCTTCAAGGGAAAATATGAGAAGGATGCAAGGCGAACGCCGACGTTGTTAAACCAATGCCAATCTATGTATGTGTCGTCATGCCAGGCTGGGGAGAGGGTAATCATCGCAAGTGTGAATATATCATCCGAAGATGCGGGTTCCAGTGGAAGATCGTTATTAAGAATTACTCCAAATTTGCCGTTTGAAGCTCCACGCCGCTGGTCGAGCTGCTGCATTGCGCCCCATAGCTGATGGGTGCGGTCAACGTCAGGAAGCTTGTCCTTTTCAAATACAATGGGTATATCCATGGCGGCGCATCGTTTGAGCACTTGCAGCGAAGAATAAACTCGGGTCGTCTCGGCGAACCGGAGTAGCGCGGGAAGGTCCTTGCGTCCCATCGTAATTTTCTCGGCTAAGTGAATAGGGCCAATGGCCGAGGGGGCGGCATGCTTGTAGGCTAACACCTCTGCCCATTCGCGCCGCTCCATGTATGAATTGGGACTTTTGAAGTGCCCCGAGCCATATATNCGTATTCGGCTGCCCTCTTTTCCAGGATTAACGAGAGCGACTCAAGCATGTTGAAGGCTGCAAGCCCGCAGAGCGAAGAGTTTAGAGGGACTCCCTCTTTCCGCAAAAACTCTTTTATTAATTCGAATGATTTGCGTTCATTGACGATATCGGACCACATTTTCAGGGCAAATTGGACGAATTTCTCGTCTGTCTCATCGGCCAGGATCTGCCCTTTGTCTTGCTTCATGGATTTTGACGATCTTCCTGCCATGGTCACAGGGTAGTACAACTTCAGAGAGGTGGTTAGAAGGCGAGTTGGCTTGCCGATTCACCTGCCTTAAGCCCGTTATGCGCAAATCGTCAGTCAGCAGCTTGCGCGCCTACCACTGTTACTCGACGACCTCGGAGAACGCCTACCAAGCCTTCTTCCACCAACAGGGTGACAGCCCGGTGGGCCGTACTGACCGCGACGCCATACGCCGCCGACAGTTCGGCAACGGTTGGAAGTTGATCGCCCTGCTTGAGCTGGCCAGCGGTTATTCGCTGGCGCAACTCGGTCGCAATTTGCTTGTACGGGCTGTTCGGCGTAGTCCCTTGTGCTGGCAAAAGCGGGCGCGGGGGCATCCGAGCGGCCAGCGTGCCAGCAGCCCTCTGGTCCGACTCCGAAAGCCAGGCCGCGTACACCCTGAGCGTCGTAGTCCCTCCTCCACCATGACCAAGCCGTCCAGCCACCGTCCGTACGTCGACACCCGCGTTGATTAGCTCGGTCGCGGAGTAGTGGCGCAGGGCGTGAATGTGGCTGTCGATGCCGAGCCGGGTGGCAAGCCGGCCGTACCGCTGGGTGATGGTGTCGGGCCGGTAGCCACGGCTGTTGTCCGGATCGGGAGAAAAGACGTAATCGGCGGGGTCGGCGTCCGCGTCGAGCTGGGCCAGACGGTCGACGTACCGGCCGTGCAACTCGCGCAGCACTTCGATCGTCTCCGGGTCGAGCGCCACCCGCCTCTGCTGGTGCGTCTTGGTGTCCTTCTCCTGTAGCTGACCGTGCTCGTCCAGGTACGCGCTGCGCCGCAGTGTCAGCACACCGGCGGCTAGGTCGAGATGGTGCCAGCGCAGCGCGGCCAGCTCGCCACGGCGGGCGCCGGTGGTCATGGCGAGCCAGACCAGCGCGCCCCAATCCGGATCGCGCCACGACTCGCTGATGATGCGCGCTGCGTCGGCCGGGCTCGGCGGCTGCGGGTCGGGGTGCGGCGGCGCGGGCGGCTCGGCCTGGCTGGCGGGATTGACGGCGATCCAGCGCCATCGGACCGCCCGGCTGAGAGCACCACTGAGGATCCAGTGGATCTGGCGCACTGATGAAGCGCTGAGCGGCTTGCAGACGTGCGGCCGGCACTTCTCGGTGCAGGCGTGCTCGCCCTCCACACGGTGCTTCACGTACGCCTTGCCGCCGCACCAGTCGCGGCAGCGGCGCAGGCTCGCGTAGAACGACTCCAACGTCTCGGCTTCGAGCCGGCCGACCGGTAGCCTGCCGAGCACTGGCCGTACGTGCTTGTTGAGCTTGTTGACGTAGCCCATGCGGGTCGTGGCCTCGATGTCGGCTACCTCAAGCCACCGGTCTAGAAGCTGGTCGAGCGTGGCGCGAGTTCGCGGGTTGCGCCGCTCGTCCACCTGGGCCAGCAACCGCGTGCGCGCCTTCTCCGCTTCCTTGGCAGCGGTGCGGCCGGCGGGGATGACCTCGGTCAGGTAGTGCCGCTTCCCGCTGATCGGGTCGATGCCGGCATAGACCTTCACGCGCAGTGACCCGCTGGGGAGGGTTTCGATCTCGCCACGCTGGCGCTTGGTGCGTCCGTTCGAGGCTGCCACGCGGCCACCGTAGCGCGCTCGCACCACGAATAGCCCCACGCGAGCCGGTCAGACCGAGAAAGTACGTGTGCGCCCGGCAGGATTCGAACCTGCGGCCTTGGGATTAGAAGTCCCCTGCTCTATCCGCTGAGCTACGGGCGCGCGTCGACGGTCGTCGCGCCACGAGGGTACCGCCGGCTCCGGCCCGGCCGGGGGTACGGGTCGGCGCGTCCACGTCGCCGCCCAGCGTGCCACGCCGGGGGCCGCTTCGGCACCCCGGTTCCGGCGGGTCCCGCCCGGGCGGGCGCACTGCGATCCGTACCCTCTGCGGATGCTGCTCGACCAGGAAACCGAGAACGTGATCGTCTCCGAGCTGTGCCAGCACCTCGGGCGCTCCATCCTGCCCCTCACGGGCTCGGACGGGCCCGGCAGACCGGCCGGTGCGGTGGGTACCGCCTTCTTCTACAGCGAGCTGGTCGGCGCCACCGACGACGGGGAGATCGCGCACGAGTGGCTGCTCACCGCCGACGCGCTCACCGACCGGGTGTACGGGGAGATCGGGCTGCGGCCCAGCGTCACCGAGCCCGCCGAGGGCGCGGACGAGCCGATTGCGCTGCCCGGGTTCGCCGACCAGTGGCTGCACCTGCCGGAGTTGGGCGTGGCCGCGATGCCCACCGGCGGGCTCCACGGGTACGCCGACGATCGGGGCTGGTACTGGCGTACCCAGCAGGTGACCGAGGCGATGGCCGCGCCGGCCGACGCGGTCGACCGGATCGGCGCGACGCCGGGTTCGGCGTTCGTGCTGGCGCTGGGCGTCGGCGACGACGGCGCGCGGCCGCTGGAGGCGGTGGTCGAGCGGGTGGCCCGGGACGGCGACGAGGTGCGGGTCGCGGCCGAGCTGCCCGCCGGGTACGTGGGCGCGCCGGTGTTCGCGGTCGAGGCCGGGCCGGACGGCGGGCCGGCGCTGCGCTGCCTGGGGCTGCTGCTGCCGGCCCGCGCCAATGGGCACCCGGTCGCCACCTTCGACCGAATCCGCCCCGCGCTCGCCGGCGGGCAAGGAGGGGCACCTTTTTAACGCCTCCGGTAGAGAGGGGGACCCTTCTCACCGCCAACAGTGGATGACGGCCGGCCGCAGTCGCACATCGACGCAGCGGCGTGGTGTCGGGAACGACGCGGCGTCCAGCCCTCGCCTGGGCCTACGCGGGCGGCTCGGAACCGGTGGTGGCGTCGGCGGGGCGGCGTGGGGCGGGCGGCGCGGGGGCCGGTTCGGTCGGGCCGGCGCGGAGGAAGCCCTCCGCCCAACGCCCGACCTCCGCGAAGACTTTTTCGCGTACGGCGGGACTGGAGAGCGTCAGGTCGTGCAGGCCGCCGTCGAAGCGGGCCAGGGTGACGTGCCGGCCGAGTCGGGGTGCCCAGCGCACCATGTGCTCGACGTCGAGCACCGCGTCGGCTCCGGTGGCGCTGTCGTGCCACTTCGCGCCCCGGAAGGTGCGGGTGGAGCAGGCCAGCAGCACCGGCACCGGAATGTCCAACCCGGCCCGCAGTCGACGCTGACCGGTGCGGATCGCGTTCAGCCAGCCGGCCCGGACCGGGAACCCGGCGAGCGGCTTCCAGGCCAGGTCGTACCGCCACTCGCCCCGGTGGTCGGCGTGCAGGCTCTCGCCGTACACGGTGCCCAGGCCGAACGGCAGGATGCGTTGCGGCGCCCGACGGCCCAGGCGGGAGACGGCGGCCGCGAGGGGGCGACGGACCACCCAGGGTGCGTTGATGTCGAAGAAGGGACTGTTGAGCACGATGCCGTCGACGAGGTTGGCCTCGCGGCGGGCGTGCGCCCAGAGCGAGATGATCAGGCCGCCGGTGGAGTGACCCATGGCGAGCAGGGTCTCGTGCCCCTCCTCGGCGCGGATGATCTCCGCCGCGGCGTCCAGCTCGGGGAAGTAGTCGCTCAGGTCCCGGCAGAAGTTCGGGGTCTGGTGCGGGAGCAGGCTGCGGCCGTACTTGCGCAGGTCGAGGGCGTAGAAGTCCCAGCCCCGCTCGGCGAAGAAGTCGGCGACGTGGGTCTGGAAGAAGTAGTCCACGAAGCCGTGCACGTAGAGCACGGCCCGGCCGGTCGGCCGGTCGGCCCGGCGGCGGACGAGGGTGGCGACCACCTCTCCCTCGTCATCGGTGCCCAGGTCGATCGTCCGGCGCTCGTACGGCGCTCCCAGCACGTCCGGTTCCACGACCGCGACGGTACGCCGCCGAGCTACCCGACGGTAGGGGTGTAAGGCGGGGCACCTTGTTAACGCATTCGGTATAGGAGGGGGCCCCGCTTAACACGCCGACGGGTGACAGCCCCCGCCCGCCGGCACCGCGCGGGCGGGGGCGTACGGGCGCTCAGGCGGTCTCGGCGTCCTGCCGCTCGGCGGCCTGGGTGGGGATCAGGTCGGCCGGGACCTCGGGCTGGTCCGTCTGGCGCAGGTGCTTGTTGTGGCGCGGCTCCTGCCGGGTCTTCGCGTCGTTGAGCTTGCGGCGCAGGTCGTCCCGGACGTCGTTGAGCGCGGCGTGCAGGTCCTCCTCCGTCGAGGTGGTGACGATCTTCTGCCGGCCGGCGACCCAGCACTCCAGGGTCACCTTCTGGCCCCGGGCCTCGCGGTCCTTGACCGACACCTCCAGCTCGGTGGCGTCGGCGTGGAAGCCGGCGAGCCGGGCGTCGAGGGTCGCGAACTGCTCGGCGATCCAGTTCCGGTCGCCCTGGGAGAACCCGGCGCCGACCCGCAGGCACTCGGCCACGGTCGCGGGGTTCGCCACGGCGCTCATCGCGCTGCCTCGCGGACGTCTCGGAGAAGCATCGGCGCTCCCTTTCTCTCGGTTGATCAAGTACTTACCCACTCGGCGTGATTCCGGAACGCGTCCACGCCGGCCCCTCCAATCGTCGATCGTCGCAGGTCAGCGGTGTAGGGCCCGAGGGCCTAGCAGATCAGGACCTTGATCAGGCGGTTGTCCACAGGGCGATCCGTCATCCACAGGTACGCGCCATCGGGTGGCCCGGGTCGGGTGGTCCGGTCCACGCTCACCCGGTCAAGCCGATCCCTGGAGGGGCGATGTTCGATACGTACGTCACGATCGTCGGCAACCTGCTGACCGCGCCGGAGTGGCGCCGGACCACCCAGAGCGGGACGCTGGTGGCCAACTTCAAGGTCGCCTCGACCGCCCGCCGGCTCGACCGGGACAGCGGTCGCTGGGTTGACGGCAACAGCCTGCGCGTGCGCGTGAACTGCTGGCGCCGGCTGGCCGAGGGGGTGACCGCCTCGGTGGCGGTCGGCGATCCGGTGATCGTCGCCGGCCGCCTCTACACCCGCGACTGGACCGACGAGGCCGGCAACCACCGCACGCTCTACGAGCTGGAGGCGGTCGCGGTCGGGCACGACCTGTCCCGGGGCCGGTCGCGCTTCCTGCGCAACCAGCCGCGCGCGGCCACCAGCACGCTGGAGGACGCCGAGGCCGAGCAGCGTGTGCACGGCGAGGCGACCGAGCCGGTGCCCGACGCGCAGGCCCCGGCCACGTTCGACGACCGGCCGTTCGACGACGACGTCCCGCCGTCGGAGTTCGGGCCGGCGCGGGTGGGGCACACCGGTCCGCTCGACCGGACGGTCGACCTCGACCCGTTCGACGCTCGGCCCGGCGGGTCGGCTGCCATTCCCCGGCCCGGTGGCGCGGGGGTGGACCTCCGGTCCGGTGGTTCGGACTCGGAGGACGACGAGCTGGCCGCTGAGGAGCCCGACGAGCTGATCACGGTCGGGGACGACGAGCTGGCCGAGATCGGGTCGACCGAAGTCGAGCCGGTCGAGGGCGGGTCGGCCGAGGTCGGGTTGCCGGTCGGTGACGAGCCGGCCCGGACGGGTTCGGGCAGCGGCACCTCGGGGCGCCGTGGCCGGCGGCGCACCCCGGTGTCCGTCTGAGGCTCCGGATCCGTGCAACGGGGGCGCGGGGTGGCGACAACGGCGTCGTCACCCCGCGGTACGCCTGGGGCGTCGTTCGGCTTCGGCGGATCATCACGGTTCGCGGGGCAGGGGGGAGAGATCCACTCCATTTCGGGGAGGTGGTCGCATCACACCGGGATCCACCCCGCCACTTCGGCGAAGTGGAGTCGATCTTCCGCTTCGTACAGATCCGGCCCACGCTCAACGCGTTTCCTGGCCTGGCGCGACCGTGTCCGCCGGGGCACCTGACCGCCCGCCGTCACCAACCGGTACGGCTAGGCTGGCCCGCCGGAGGTGGTGACGGTGCGGCAGGCGACCGCCATGGCGAACGCGACCGGGCTGGTGGCGGGCTACGCGCTGGACGCGCTGCTCGGTGACCCGCGCCGGTGGCATCCGGTGGCCGGCTTCGGCCGGGCGGCCGGGGCCCTGGAACGGCGGATCTACCGCCCCGACCGGTCGGCCGGCGCCGCGTTCACCGCGCTCGCGGTCGGCGGGCCGGTGCTGCTCGGCGCCGCTGCCGCGTTCGCCACGCGGCGCCACCCGATCGGGCGGGCCGCGTTGGTGGCCGCCGCCACCTGGACCGTGCTGGGCGGGCGCACGCTGCGGCACGAGTCACGGGTGATGGGGCGGGCGCTGCGGCGTGCCGACCTGCCCGCCGCCCGGGCCCGCCTCGGTCACCTCTGCGGTCGGGACCCGTCCGCCCTCGACGAGCCCGAACTGGCCCGCGCCACGGTCGAGTCGGTCGCCGAGAATACCTCCGACGCGGTGGTCGCGCCGCTGGTCTGGGGCGCGGTCGCCGGGCTGCCCGGCCTGCTCGGCTACCGGGCGGCGAACACGCTCGACGCCATGGTCGGCCACCGCTCGCCCCGGTACGCCCGCTTCGGCACCCCGGCCGCCCGGCTGGACGACCTGCTCAACCTGGTGCCGTCCCGGCTGACCGGGCTGCTCACCGTGGCCGTAGCGCCGGTGGCGAACGGGGACCGCGCCGTCGCCTGGCACGTCTGGCGACGGGACCGGGCCGACCATCCGAGCCCGAACGCCGGCCAGTGCGAGGCGGCCATGGCGGGTGCGCTCGGCGTCCGGCTGGGCGGACGCAACGTCTACTTCGGCCGCGCCGAGACGCGGCCGTTCCTCGGCGACGGGCCCCGGCCGGAGGCGCGGCACCTGAAGCGGGCGGCCCGCATCTCCGGCGCGGTGGGCCTGGCCGCGCTGGGGTTGGCCGCGCTCTACCCGGTGACCCTGGGCCGGCTGGCCGGCGTCACCGGCCGCGCCGTGCTGCATGCGCTCGTCCGCACCGTCGACCGCCGTGCCGTCGACCGCCGTGCCGTCGACCGCCGCGCCGTCGACCGCCACGTCGTTGAAGACCGCGCCGTCGACCGCCGGGTCGCCGGTGGCCGCGTCGCTTCGGGGTCCGGGCGTGCCGGGGCGGCGGGGCGCGCGCACCGGGGCAGTGGGGGTTGAGCGGCGGGCTGCTGGTCGCCGGCACCACCTCGGACGCCGGCAAGAGTGTGCTGACCGCCGGCATCTGCCGGTGGCTGCGCCGCCGGGGCGTGCGGGTTGCCCCGTTCAAGGCGCAGAACATGTCCAACAACTCCGCGGTGGTGGTCGGCCCGGACGGCCGGGGTGGCGAGCTGGGGCGGGCCCAGGCCATGCAGGCCGCCGCCGCCGGGCTCGCCCCGGACCTGCGGTTCAACCCGGTGCTGCTCAAGCCGGGCAGCGACCACGCCAGCCAGGTGGTGCTGCTCGGCGAGGCGGTCGACACGGTCACCGCCGGCAACTTCCACACGCTGCGGCCCCGGCTGGCCACCACCGCGTACGCGGCGCTGGCCGAGCTGCGGGCCGAGTACGACGTGGTGATCTGCGAGGGCGCGGGCAGCCCGGCCGAGATCAACCTGCGGGGCGGTGACTACGTCAACATGGGGCTGGCCCGGCAGGCCGGCCTGCCCACGATCGTGGTCGGCGACATCGACCGGGGCGGCGTGTTCGCCGCCATGTTCGGCACCGTGGCCCTGCTCGACGCGGCGGACCAGGCGCTGGTCGCCGGATTCGTGATCAACAAGTTCCGCGGTGACCTCGGGCTGCTCCGGCCCGGGCTGGACATGCTGCACCGGGCCACCGGCCGCCCGACGTACGGGGTGCTGCCGTGGGCGCTGGACCTGTGGCTGGACGCGGAGGACTCGCTCGCGTACGGGCGGGTGCTCGGCCGGCCGGCGGCGCCCCGGGGGACGGACTGGCTGGACGTGGCCGTGGTCCGGCTGCCCCGGATCAGCAACGCCACCGACGTGGAGGCGTTGGCCACCGAGCCGGGCGTGCGGGTGCGGCTGACCGTCGAGCCGGCCGAGCTGGCCGCCGCCGACCTGGTGGTGCTGCCCGGTTCCAAGTCGACCGTCGCCGACCTGGCCTGGCTGCGGAAGACCGGGCTGGCCGACGCGGTCCGGGCGCACGCCGCCGCCGGCCGTCCGCTGCTCGGCGTCTGCGGCGGGTTCCAGATGCTCGGCCGCGCGATCCACGACCCGGTGGAGAGCGGCCGGGGTACGGTGCCCGGCCTCGGGCTGCTGCCCGTCGAGATCACCTTCGACGCGCGCAAGACGGTCCGCCGGGCCGAGGGGACCGCCGTCGGGGGCGTGCCGGTGCACGGGTACGAGATCCACCACGGCCGGGTCTGCGCCACCGATCCCGGCCTGCCGCCGCTGCTTCGGTACGCCGACGGCACCGGCGAGGGCGCCCGGCTCGGCGCGGTGTACGGGACGCACTGGCACGGCGCGTTCGAGTCCGACGCGTTCCGCCGCCGCTTCCTCACCGAGGTCGCCGAGGTGGCCGGGCGCACCGGCTTCACGGTCGCGCCGGACACCTCGTTCGCGGCGGCCCGGGAGCGGACGCTGGACCTGCTCGGCGACCTGGTGGAGGAGCACCTCGACACCGACGCGCTGTGGCGGCTGATCGAATCCGGCGCACCAGCGGGCCTGCCGTTCGTGCCACCCGGCGCACCCGGATGAGGGGTCAGGGCCGCACGTCGGCCGGACGGTCGGACATCGGCAGGCCGGCCTCCCGCCAGCCCTGCACCCCACCGACCATGTCGGTCGCGTGGCGCAGGCCGAGCGTCTGGAGGCTGGCGGCGGCCAGGCTGGAGCTGAAGCCCTCGCGGCAGACCACCACGATCTCCCGGTCGTACCCGGTCGCCTCCGGGATGCGCCAGGCGCTGGCCGGGTCGAGCCGCCACTCCAGCACGGTACGGTCGATGACGATCGCGCCGGGCAACTCACCCCCCTCGCGGCGCTGTGTCTCGGTGCGCGTGTCGATCAGCAGCGCCCCGTTGCGGACCGCCTCGACGGTCTCGTGCGGGGTGAGCCGGCGAAGGCCGGCGCGGGCCTGTTCCAGGAGGGCGTCGACGCCCGGACACATCACGTCATGGAGCACCCCCCGATCATGCCCACGGCACCGGCGGGCCGCTCGGTGAAACGGTCCGCCGGGTCGCAGGATCCAGCGGACGGGGGAACGTTAGCGTCGGTCGGGTGAACGTGGCGGTGGTCGAGGCGTACACCGGGTTGGCCCGGCGGGTGCTGGCCGGGCCGGCGCGGTTGGGGCGTACCCGACTGGTGGCGGTCGACGGGCCGAGCGGCGCGGGAAAGAGCGTGTTCGCGACGCGCCTCGCGGATGCCCTCGCGGCCTCGGCGGGCGGCGTCCGGCCGCCATTGGTGCACACCGACGACCTGCTCGACGGCTGGGACGACCAGTTCACGTTCTGGACTCGGCTGGAGGAGTGGGTGCTCGGGCCGGTGCGGTCCGGCCGGCCGGGCGGGTACCGCCGTTACAGCTGGGTCCGCCGGTGCTTCCTGGACCGGGTGGTGCCGGTGCCACCCGCGCCGGTGCTGGTCGTGGAGGGGGTGAGCGCGGCCCGCGCCGCCGTGCGCCCCGAGCTGACCCTGTCGGTGCTGGTCACCGCGCCGGCCGAGGTGCGGCTGGAGCGGGCGCTCGCCCGCGACGGCGCGCAGATCCTGCCCGAACTGCGTCGCTGGCACGCCGGGGAGCGGGCGCACTTCGCGACCGACGGCACCGCCGCGGCGGTCGACCTGGTCGTCGACGGCGCGCCCGACCTGCCGCACGATCCGGAGCGCTACTACGTGCGGCGGGGGCGGCGCCCGGGCTCGGACGGCGTGGCCCGGTAAGGCCGGCATACGATTGGCGGTCATGACCACTCCGATCATGTCCGAGTCCGAGGTGCGGGCCGCCGTCGAGCGGGAACTGCCCGGTGTCCGTGCCGACCTGGAGCGACTCGTCCGCATCCCGGGCATCGCCTTCGACGGGTTCGACCACTCGCATGTGGAGCGTTCCGCCGAGGCGGTGGCGGAGCTGCTGCGCGGCTGCGGCCTCGACACGCGGATCGTGCGGTCCGGCGGCCAGCCGGCGGTGATCGGTACGAGGGCGGCCCCGCCCGGTGCGCCGACGGTGCTGCTCTACGCCCACCATGACGTGCAGCCGGTCGGCGACCGGTCGCTGTGGGAGTCCGACCCGTTCGAGCCGGTGGAGCGCGACGGCCGCCTCTACGGCCGGGGCGCCGCCGACGACAAGGCCGGCATCATGGCGCACGTCGCCGCGCTGCGCGCGTTCGGCGACCGGCTCCCGGTCGGCGTGGTGCTGTTCATCGAGGGCGAGGAGGAGTACGGCTCGGACTCGCTGGAGCGGCTGCTCGCCGAGCACCGCGACGAGCTGGCCTCGGACGTGATCGTGATCGCCGACTCGGCCAACTGGGACGTCGGGGTGCCGGCGCTTACCACCTCGCTGCGCGGCATCGTGAACTGCTTCGTGGAGGTGCGCACGCTCGACCACGCGGTGCACAGCGGCATGTTCGGCGGGGCGGTGCCGGACGCGCTCACCGCGCTGGTGAAGCTGCTCGGCACGCTCCACGACGACGCGGGCGACGTCGCGGTGGACGGCCTGGCCGCCCGCGAGGACGCGGTCGTCGACTACCCGGAGGACCGGTTCCGGGCGGAGGCCGGCCTGGTCGACGGCGCGCGGCTGTTCGGCACCGGCCGGATCACCGACCGGCTCTGGACCAAGCCGGCGCTGGCCATCCTCGGTATCGACGCGCCGGCCACCGGTGAGGCCCCGAACGCGCTGGTCCCGGCCGCGAAGGCAAAGCTCAGCGTACGGCTGGCGCCGGGCGACGACCCGAAGAAGGCGTACGCGGCGCTGACCGCGCACCTGGAGCGGAACGCGCCGTGGGGCGCGCGGGTGACGGTGACGTTCGAGCACGACGGTGCGCCCTGCGTCATCGACGCCACCGGCCCGATGTTCGACGCGGCGCGGGCGGCGTTCCGCGGAGCCTGGGACGGCACCGACCCGGTCGACATCGGGGTCGGCGGCTCGATCCCGTTCATCGCCACGNCGCCCGGGCGCACGGGCCGAACGAGAGCCTGCACCTGGGCGAGTTCGCCCGGGTCTGCCTGGCCGAGGCGCTGCTGCTGGCCAACGTGGCTGCGGCGGCCGAGGCGGCTTGAGGCTGCTTGAGGCGGCGGCCGGGGCGGCGTGGGGCGGCGTCCGAGGGCGGCGTGCGCCAGCCGGGGTGGCGTGAGCCGGCGGAGGGCCGGTGGGGCCGCCCGGGTGGCTGGAGGATTGGGGCGGTGGGATCGACCACGGTGAGTGACCGGCCGGGCAAGTTGTTGTCGAGGCAGGAGAGGTATACCGCAGAGGCATAATTATGACGCTGAGGTATATCGCTTCCTGAGGGGGCTGCTTTCCGCTCGGCTCGGGGTGGTCCGCGATGGCGACAACCCGAGCGGTCCCACCGTCACCGACCTCGGGGAACAGTGCACAACCCACTCGCCGGTTCGGGGAAACGGCGACATCCGGCAGGCTTTGACGCCACCACTTCGGCGAACTGGTGTCGATCATCGTCGCGGTCCGAGCCGATGACGAAACCGTAACTTCGGGGTGGATGTCGGAGTTTGCGGCGTGTCGGACGGCGGACTGTTATAGGCTTTCGAACATGCGTACGAACGACGAGATGGCGCGGCTCCAGGCCGCCGTCCGTGCACTGGGGGACGTCGACGTCTCCGCGTGGCCCGAGGCCACGCTCAAGGAACAGCTCGGTGAGCTCTCCGCCACGCTGGTCACGCTCGACGCGCTGCTCACCCGGGTCGCCGACGGGGTGCGCGGGCGCGGCCTGCGCGTCGAGGAGCCGGTCCCGGCCTGACCTCGCAGGGCCCGGAGTGATC
>NZ_NAPR01000032.1:38491-60679 GCF_002140155.1 Micromonospora sp. NBS 11-29 | reverse complement strand
ACCGGCACGACCGGGACGCGCGACCGGGCTTCCGGCGGCTCGGTGGCACCCGTGCGGTGCGCCGGGCCGCCGGAAGCGCCCTGATGTCGCAGGTGGCTGGCAGGATGTGGGCGTGCGCTTCGCGGAGCTGGCGGCCACCTCGGCCGCGGTCGGCGCCACCGGTGGCCGACGGGCCAAGGTGGAGCTGCTGGCCGCCGCGCTGCGTGCGCTCGACCCGCCCGAGATCCCGGCCGGCGCCGGCTACCTCGCCGGTGAGCTGCGCCAGCGGCAGACCGGTGTCGGGTGGGCGGGCCTGCGCGACCTGCCGCCGCCGGCGGCCGAGCCGACCCTGACCGTGGCCGCGGTCGACGCGGCGGTCGAGGAGATCTCCCGGGTCGGTGGTGCCGGCTCCCAGGCCCGGCGGCGCGAGCTGGTCGGCCGGCTCTTCGCCATGGCGACCGCCGACGAGCAGCGCCTGCTGGTCGGCCTGTTCCGGGGCGAGCTGCGCCAGGGCGCCCAGGCCGGCCTGCTCGCCGAGGCGGTGGCGCGGGCGGCCGACGTGCCGGTCACCACCGTCCGCCGGGCCCTGCTGCTCGCCGGCGACCTGCGGGCGGTGGCGGTCGCGGCGCTCACCGGCGGCGCCGCCGCGCTGGCCGGGTTCGGGCTCCAGGTGGGCCGCCCGCTCGCGCCGATGCTGGCGCAGAGCGCGCCCTCGGTCGACGAGGCGCTCACCGCCACCGGCCTGCCGGCCGTGGTCGACGTCAAGCTCGACGGCATCCGCATCCAGGTGCACCGCTCCGGTGCGGACATCGCCGTCTTCACCCGCAGCCTCGACGAGATCACCGGCCGGCTGCCCGAGGTGGTGGCCGCCGTGCGCGCGCTGCCCGCCCGCGAGCTGGTGCTCGACGGCGAGGCGATCGGGTTGGACGCCGCCGGCCGGCCGCTGCCGTTCCAGGAGACGTCGAGCCGGGCGGCCCGGCGCACCACACCCAGCACCACCGGCCGCACCCCGGTCGCGCCCGCCGTGCTGGCCGCCGCCGAGCGTGCCGGCACACCGGTGCTCACGCCGTACTTCTTCGACCTGCTGCACCTCGACGGCGCCGACCTGATCGACGCGCCCGGCCGGGAGCGGTGGGCCGCGTTGGCCGATGCGCTCGATCCGTCGCTGCTGGTGGGGCGCGTCGAGGTGGACGACGCGGCGCAGGCCGGGGCGGCGTTCGCGGCGGCGGTCGACGCCGGCCAGGAGGGGGTGGTGGTGAAGGATCCGGCCGCGCCCTACGACGCCGGGCGGCGCGGCGCGGCCTGGGTCAAGGTCAAGCCCCGGCACACGCTCGACCTGGTGGTGCTCGCGGTCGAGTGGGGCAGCGGGCGACGTCAGGGCTGGCTGTCCAACCTGCACCTCGGCGCCCGCGACCCGGGCACCGGCGAGTTCGTCATGCTCGGCAAGACGTTCAAGGGGCTCACCGACGAGCTGCTGCGCTGGCAGACCGAACGCTTCCTGTCCCTGGCCGTGGAGAAGGGCGACTGGGTGGTCCGGGTCCGGCCGGAACAGGTGGTCGAGATCGCCTTCGACGGGGTGCAGACCAGCAGCCGCTACCCGGGCGGGATGGCGTTGCGGTTCGCCCGGGTGGTGCGCTATCGGGACGACAAGACCGCCGCGGAGGCGGACACGATCGACGCGGTCCGGGCGATCCACGCCGGCCGGGTCACCGGCTGACCGCCGGGGCCCGGGCTCAGGAGGCGGCGGGGCCGGCGGCAGCCGGCTCGGCTGCCCGGTCCACCGGCGTGCGGGGGCCGTCGAGCCCGGCCCGGCGTCGGGCCTCCCGGCGGGCCACCCAGCCGTAGCCGAACAGGCTCATCACCGCGAAGATCCACCACTGCCAGACGTAGCCGAAGTTCTGCCAGTTGTTGGTGTGCCCGATCGGCACCGCCTGGAACGCCGGGTCGGCGGCCGGCGTCTGCCCGTCGAGCAGCACGTAACCGCCGGTCACCGGGTAGGGCAACTGCTTCGCCAAGCGGGGGATGTCGATCCGGCGGGCCTCCAGCTTGCCGTCGCGCCGGGCGATGCCACCGCCGCCGCTCTCGCTGCCGACCACCCGGCCGGTGACGGTGACCTCGCCGGTCGGTGCCGCCGGCACCGGGGGCTGAACGGTCGCGCCGGCGTTGGGTGCGGGCGGGATCCAGCCCCGGTCGACGAGCACCGCGCTGCCGTCTTCGAGCACAAGCGGGGTGAGCACCTCGAAGCCGACCCGGCTGTCGACGGTCCGGCCACGGATCAGCACCACGTTCGCGCTGTCGTAGCGGCCGGTGGCGGTGACCCGGCTCCAGGTGACCCGTTCGACCGGGGCGGGGCCCGCGCTGCCCGTACCGCCGGTCGGCGCCGGCAGCGCGTCGCGCAGCGGCGCGGGCGTCATCGTGGCACCGGCGTCGATCCGTTCGTTGATCGCCGTGCGACCCCGGTAGCGGTCGAGCTGCCAGTTGCCCAGGAACACCATCACCGCGGCGGCGGCGAGGGTGAGCGCGAGGTAGCCGAGCCAGCGCGGGGTCAGCAGGAACCGGTACACGTTGGCCAAGGCTACCCGTATGAGCGGGGCCACTCGCGGCTGCCGGGCGAAACTCCGGCCCGGCACGGCCGCCGGGCGACGGCCCGGACGGGTATGGTCACGCGGGCGGAAATCACCCCGGATCCAGGAGTCGATGATGACCGACGTGCCGCGCGTCGTACTGAGCGCGCCCTCCTCGGGGCACGGCACCGGCGCCCTCTCCCTCGGCCTGCTCGCCGCGCTCGCCGATCGGGGGCTGACGGTGGCCGGGTTCAAGGTCGGGCCGGACCAGGTCGACGCGGCGTACCTGGGGTTGGCCGCCGGCCGTCCGGCACGCACGCTGGATCCTCGGTTGGTCGGCCCGGAGCGGGTCGCCCCGCTTTTCGCCCACGGCGCGACCGGCGCCGGGTTCGCGCTGGTGCAGGGCACGATGGGGCTCTACGACTCGGTTGCCGGCCGCCCGGAGAGCGAGTCCACCGCCGCCGTCGCCACCGCGCTGCGCAGCCCGGTGGTGCTGGTGGTGGACGTGGCCGCGATGGGCCAGTCGGTGGCCGCGCTGATGCACGGCTTCCGGGCGTACGACGAGCAGATCTGGGTGGGCGGCGTGATCCTCAACCGGGTCGCCTCGTCCCGGCACGAGACGCTGCTGCGCGAGGCGCTGGACGACGTCGGGGTGCCGGTCTACGGCGCGCTGCGCCGGCACGAGCTGCCCCCGGTGCTGCCCGCCCGCCGGCACGGCACGGCACCCGTGGTGCGCGGTGACGCGGAGGCCGAGCGCGGGGTGCGCCGGCTCGGCGAGGCGGTGGCCGCGACCGTCGACCTCGACCGGCTGCTGGCGCTGGCCCGGTCCGCTCCCGCGCTGACCGTCGAGCCGTGGTCACCCGATCCGACGGACGGGCCGCCCGCCACGGCGGAGCGGCCGGTGGTCGCGCTGGCCGGCGGCCCGGCCGGCACCTACAGCCACCCGGAGACGGCCGAGCTGCTGCGCGCCGCCGGCGCCGAGGTGGTCACGCTCGATCCGCTGCGCGACGAGGCGCTGCCCGCCGGGACCCGCGCGCTGGTCGTCGGCGGCGGGCTTCCCGAGACGTACGCGGAGCAGCTCTCCGCCAATCGCCGGCTCTGCATCGCGGTGGCCGAGCTGGCCCGCTCCGGCCGCCCGGTGGTCGCCGAGGGCGCCGGCCTGCTCTGGCTGGCCCGTGAGCTGGACGGCCGGCCGATGTGCGGGGTGCTCGACGCGGTCGGCACGGTCCGGGACGGCCTGGTGGTCGGCTACCGGGAGGCGACCGCGGTCACCGGCAGCGTGGTGGCGCCGGCCGGGGTCACGGTGACCGGGCACAAGCAGCACGCCGGTGTGCTCACCCCGCGCGCCGGTGACCGGCCGGCCTGGCAGTGGGACGGCGGCACCCCGGAGGGTTTCGTCCGCCACGGCGTGCACGCCTCGCAGCTCGTGCCGCACTGGGCCGCGCTGAGCGGGGTGGCCACCCGCCTGGTGGCCGCCACCCTGGCCCCCGCATCCACCCCGGCGTGACCCGCCCCCGTCGACGCTGGACGTCGATCAAGGAGTTCGCGTCGGGGACCAGACGATCCCGGACGCAAACTCCTTGATCAACTGACCCGGGCGCACCCCCGGGCAGACGGCGGGGGTCAGCCGACGATCTGGTCGGACGGTGGGGTGAACTGGCGGGTGGGTTGACCCTTCAGGGCGTCGCGGAGCGTCATGGCCACCGCGTTCACCGGCACCTCGGACTGGCCGTCGCCCACGGCGTTGAACGGATTGTCCGGATCGGCGATGAAGCTCGCCGCCGCCAGTTCCGGTGTGTAGCCGACGAACCAGGCGGACCGGGTGCTGTCCGTGGTGCCCGTCTTGCCGGCGACCGGTCGGCCCACGGTGCCCCGGACGCTGTCGGCGGTCGACCAGCCGCCGCAGCTTCCCTTGGCCGGGGTGTCCCCGGTCGGGCAGCGCGCCGCGTCGGTGGCGGCCCGCGCCGCGTCCGCGTTCACCACCTGCCGGCAGCGTGGCTTGGCCACCTCCCGCTGCACCCCACCCGGGGTGGTCCAGGTGGCCGGTGTGCCGTCCCGGGTCATGATCGCGTTGACCGGGATCGCCTCGCAGTAGCGCCCGTCGGCGGCGACGGCCGCGTACGCGTTCGCCATCTCCAGCGGGGTGGCGTCGGAGACGCCGAGCGTGAACGCGCCCCACTTCTTCGCCCGGGTCGGCGACGCCTGTTCCCGGTCCACGTCGGTACGCCAGCGCAACCCGAGCTGCTCGGCCAGGCGTACCCCGGCCTCCGCGCCGACCTTCTCCTCCAGTTGGACGAAGTAGGTGTTCACCGACTTGCCGAAGCCGGACCACATGGTCTGCCGGCCGGTCATCGCGGCGCTGGCGTTGGACGGCGCCCAGCCGTCGTAGATCGCGGACTGGTACTTGTACGGCGAGTCGTACGCGGTGGACAGCGGCATCCCGGCGTTGAGCGCGGCGAGCATCGGGAACATCTTGAACGTCGACCCGGCCTGGTAGCCCGGAAGCGTCCCGCCGCCGAGCAACGGCGCGACCGTGTTCGGGTAGTTCGCCTTGACCTTCGGGCCGGCCTCCGGGTTCGAGCTGTTCGGATTCTCGGCCAGGTCGAGCGAGTAGTTCCGGTTCACCGCCATCGCCTTGATCCGCCCGGTGCCGGGCTCGGCGACCACGATGCCGTTGGCGAAGGGGCTGCCGGTGTTGTCCTGGGCGCCCACGTTCTTCTCGGCCGCCGTCTGGATCTTCGGGTCGAGGGCGAGCACGATCCGGTAGCCGCCGCGGCGGAGCTTGTCCATCCGTTCCAGCCGGTTGTCGCCGAACGCCGGCTGCGCGCTCCACCAGTTCTTCAGGTAGTCGCAGTAGAAACCCCAGCTCCGGTGCGCGCCGTCGATCGCGGCGCAGTCGTTAGGCGGGTCGGTCAGCTTCAGCCGGATCGGCTGGGCCTGGGCCGCCGCGGCGGCGTCCGGCGACAGGTAGCCGAGTCGGGCCATGTTGTTCAACACGTAGTTGCGCCGGCCGGTGGCGTCCTTCTGGTCGGAGGTGATCGGGTCGTACTCCGAGGGGGACTTGACCAGCCCGGCGAGCGTGGCCGCCTCGACCGGGCTGAGCGTGGCCGGCGTCTTCGAGAAGAAGATCTGCGAGGCGGCGTAGATCCCGTACGCCCGGTGGCCGAAGTAGGCCGAGTTGAGGTAGCGCTCCAGGATCTGCTCCTTGGTCAGGTGCTTCTCGATGTCGAGCGCCATGCGCATCTCCTTGACCTTGCGCAGGCTGGTCTGCTGGGTGGCCTCCTGGACCTCGCGGGGGGTGGACGCGCTGTCCCGCAGGGCCATCCGGACGTACTGCATGGTGAGCGTCGAGGCGCCCTGGGAGACGCCGCCGGAGCGGGCGTTGGAGACGAAGGCCCGCGCCACGCCCTTCGGGTCGACGCCGTGGTGCTGGTAGAAGCGGTTGTCCTCGGCGGCGACGATCGCCTGCTGGATGTTCGGCGACATGTTCTCGATCTTGGTGTACTGGCGGTACTCCTCGTAGAACATGGTCAGCACCGTCCTGCCGTCGGGCGCGTAGAGGTACGACGTCTCGGCGGGCAGCGCGGTCTTGAGGATGTTCGTCTTCTGCTGCACGGCGTGCGCGGTGGCCTTCGCGCCGATGCCGGTGGCGGCGGCCAACGGGTACATCGCGGCGGCGACGATGATGCCGGCGATGAGTCCGGCGCGGAGAAGGGGCACGGTACGACCAGCGGAGGCAAGGGGTCGGTTGCTCACGGGGTCAAGCTATGACATTTCCGATTCGGAAATGAGAAGAATTCATAAACGGGCGAGCCCGTGACGCGCCCCACGCCGGGATGCGCTGTCCCACGCGGCGGCTTCCCGGCAGGATCGCGGACATGCCCGCAACACCGACCGTGACCGTGCTCGCCGAGCCCGTCGCGCCCGCCGAGCCCGACCTGGGCCACCACGGGGACGCCGAGGCGACGCCCGGTCTGGTGGACCTGGCCGTCAACGTGCGCCGCGCCCCGATGCCCGACTGGCTGGCCGACCCGCTCACCGCCGCGCTGGGCGAACTGGCCGCGTACCCGGACCCGGCCCCCGCCCGCGCCGCCGTCGGTCACCGACACGGGCGACCCCCGGAGGAGGTACTCCTCACCGCCGGTGCGGCCGAGGGCTTCGTGCTGATCGCCCGGGCGCTGCGCGACGCCCGCCGCCCGGTGGTGGTGCACCCGCAGTTCACCGAGCCGGAGGCCGCCCTGCGCGCCGCCGGCCACCGGGTGGACCGGGTCCTGCTCGACCCGGCCGACGACTTCCGACTCGATCCGGCCCGGGTCCCGGCCGACGCCGACCTGGTCATGGTCGGCAACCCCACCAACCCGACCTCGGTGCTGCACCCGGCCGGCACCCTCGCCGCGCTGGCCCGGCCCGGCCGGGTACTGGTGGTGGACGAGGCGTTCGCCGACACCACCGCCGCCCCCGGCGTCGACGGTGAGCCCGAGTCCCTCGCCGCCCGCCGTGACCTGCCCGGCCTGGTGGTGGTCCGCAGCCTCACCAAGACCTGGGGGCTGGCCGGACTGCGGATCGGCTACCTGCTCGGCGACCCCGGCCTGCTGGCCCGGTTCGCCGCCGCCCAACCGCTCTGGGCCGTCTCCACCCCGGCGCTCGCCGCCGCCACCGCCTGCGCCACCACGGCCGCGGTCGCGGCCGAACGCGCGATCGCCGCCGAACTCGCCGCCGACCGCGACCACCTGGTGGCCCGCCTGTCCGACCTGCCCGGGGTACGCGTGGCCGGGCGCCCGGCCAGCGCCTTCGTCCTGATCCACCGGCCCGGCGCCGCCGAGCTGCGGGAGCGGCTGCGCGCACACGGCTGGGCGGTCCGCCGGGGCGACACCTTCCCCGGGCTCGGCCCGGACTGGCTCCGGATCGCGGTACGCGACCAGGCCACCACCGACGCGTTCACCGCGATACTGGCACGGATCCTGGAGGCATGATGCTTGAGTCAACCGTCGCGGCGATCCGCCCGCTGGACGAGACCGCCATGGCGGCCGCCCGCGAACTCCAGGGCCGGCTGACCAAGCCCGCCGGCTCGCTCGGCGCCCTGGAGCCGCTCTCGGTACGCCTGGCCGGGCTGGCCGGGACCTGCCCGCCGCCGCTGCCCGGCCCGGCCGCGGTGGCGATCTTCGCGGGCGACCACGGCGTGCACGCTCAGGGCGTCACCGGATGGCCGCAGGAGGTCACCGCCCAGATGATCGGCAACTTCCTGGCCGGCGGCGCGGTGGTCAACGCGTTCGCCCGGCAGGCCGGCGCCTCGGTCACCGTGGTGGACGTCGGCGTGGCCACCCCGCTCCCGACGGCNCCCCCCCCCCGCCGTGCCGGCGGCCCGCGCCGCCGACCTGCCCGGCCCGCCGACCGCCCCGGTGGCGCTCTCCGCCGAACTCGTCGCGACGCCCGCCGACCCGGCCGGGCCGCGCCTGGTGGCGGCGAACGTGCGCGCCGGCACCCGGGACATGACGGTCACCACCGCGCTCACCCGGGACGAGGCCCGGGCGGCGGTGGAAACCGGCATCCGGATCGCCGGCGAGCTGGTCGACACCGGGGCGGGCATCCTGCTCACCGGCGACATGGGCATTGGCAACACCACCCCGGCCGCCGCCCTGATCGCGGCGTTCACCGGCGTGGACGCGGCGGCGGCGACCGGCCGGGGCACCGGGGTGGACGACGAGACGTATGCCCGCAAGGTCGCCGTGGTGCGGACCGCCCTGACCCGGCACGCGCCCGACCCGGCCGACCCGCTGGGCGTTCTCGCGGCGGTCGGCGGGCTGGAGCACGCCGCGCTGGCCGGGCTGATCCTCGGCGCCGCCGCGCGCCGGGTGCCGGTGCTGCTCGACGGCGTGATCGCGGTCAGCGCCGCGCTGGCCGCCGCCGCGTTCGCGCCGGACGCCGTGGGCGCCATGGTCGCCGGGCACCGCAGCGCCGAGCCGGGTGCCACGGTGGCGCTGCGGCACCTCGGGCTCGACCCGCTGATCGACCTGGGGCTGCGGCTCGGCGAGGGCACCGGGGCGCTGCTCGCCCTGCCGGTGGTCACCGGCGCGGTCCGGGTGCTGCACGAGGTGGCCACGTTCGACGCGGCCGGGGTGGCCGAGAAGTGAGCGAGCCGAGCCCGTACCCGTTGGGGTTGCGGCTGGCCGGCCGGCGGGTGGTCGTGGTGGGCGGGGGAGCGGTGGCCACCCGGCGGGTGCCCGCGCTGCTCGACGCCGGCGCGGACGTGCTGCTGGTGTCGCCCGAGCTGACCCCGGCGCTGCGCGCCCACGTCGACGCCGGACGCCTGCACTGGGAGCCGCGCCGCTTCGCCGTCGACGACCTGGACGGTGCCTGGCTGGTCCAGGTGGCGGTGGACGACCGGGCCGCCGCGGCGGCGGTCAGCGCCGCCGCCGCCGAGCGGCGGATCTTCTGCGTCCGGGCCGACGACCGGGCGGCGGCCAGCGCGTGGACGCCCGCCGTGACCCGGCACGGCCCGGTGACGGTGGCCGTCCTCGGCGGCGGCGACCCGCACCGCGCGATGACCGTCCGCGACGCCATCCGCACCCTCCTCGGTGAAAGGAAGGGCCNGGACGGGTGGCGCTGGTGGGTGCCGGGCCGGGCGACCCGGAGCTGATCACCCTGAGGGGCTGGCGGTTGCTCACCGAGGCCGAGGTGGTGGTCGCCGACCGGCTCGTCCCCGGGCTGCTCCTCGACGAGCTGCGCCCGGACGTCGAGCTGGTGGACGCCTCGAAGATCCCGTACGGGCCGTCGCGCGGCCAGGAGGAGATCAACCGCATCCTGGTGGACCGCGCGCTGGCCGGGAAGATCGTGGTGCGGCTCAAGGGCGGCGACCCGTACGTCTTCGGTCGGGGCGGGGAGGAGCTGCTGGCCTGCGCCGAGGCGGGCGTGCCGGTGACCGTGGTGCCCGGGGTGACCAGCGCGATCGCGGTGCCCGGGGCGGCCGGCGTGCCGGTGACCCACCGCGCGGTGGCGCACGAGTTCACCGTGGTCTCCGGGCACGTCGCGCCCGACTCGCCGGCCTCGCTGGTCCGCTGGGAGTCGCTGGCCGGCCTGCGCGGCACCCTGGTGGTCCTGATGGGCCTGAAGAACCTGGCCGCGATCGCCGCCACCCTGATCGCCCACGGCAGGCCGCCGCAGACCCCGACGGCGGTGGTCCAGGAGGGCACCACCGCCGCCCAGCGCATCCTCCGCTCGACCCTGGCCGCAGTGGCCGCCGACGTGACCGCCGCCGCCTTCCGTCCACCCGCCATCGTCGTCATCGGCGACGTCGTCAACGCCCTGGACCCGGTCCACTGACGTCGATCATGCACTCGGTGCCCGCGAACTGCCCGATTTNCGGAACGCGGAGCGGCCCGGGACCGCAGGGTCCCGGGCCGCTTTCGTGGGTGGGTTACTGCTTGAGCATGTTGTCGAGCAGCAGGGCGCAGCGGATCAGGCCCAGGTGGCTGTAGGCCTGGGGGTGGTTGCCCAGGCCCCGCTCGGCGAGCGGGTCGTACTGCTCGGGGAGCAGGCCGGTGGGACCGGCCGTGTCGACCATCTGGACGAACAGTTCTTCCGCGTCGGTGCGGCGGCCGGTGCGCAGGTACGCCTCGATCAGCCACGACGTGCAGATGTGGAAGCCGCCCTCCCGTCCGGGCAGGCCGTCGTCCCAGTGGTAGCGGTAGACGACCGGACCGCTGCGCAGGTCCGCCTCGATCTTGAGCACGGTGGAGAGGAAACGCGGGTCGTCGCCGGGGAGCAGCCCGGACAGGCCGATCCAGAGCGACGAGGCGTCCATCTCGTCGTGCCCGTACGCGACGCTGTACGCCTCGGCCTCCGGGTGCCAGCCGTGCTCCAGCACGTTGGCCCCGATCCGGTCACGCAGCTCCACCCACTCCGGCCGGTCCTGGCCGCCGTGCTGGCGCACGACGTGCAGCGCCCGGTCGACGGTCATCCAGAGCATGACCTTGGAGAAGACGTGGTGCCGGGGTGGGAGGCGGGCCTCCCAGATGCCGTGGTCGGGCTCGTGCCAGCGGCGGCGTACCGCCTCGACCATGTTCTCCAGGACCCGCCACTCGTCGTCGCGGACCGAACCCCGGGCGTCGGCCACCGCGGCGATCAGGTCGGCGACCGGGCCGAAGACGTCGAGTTGGAGCTGGTGGTTGGCGAGGTTGCCGACCCGCACCGGCCGGGAGCCGGCGTAGCCGGGCAGCGTGTCGATGACCGCCTCGGCGCCCAGTTCGAAGCCGTCGACGGTGTAGAGCGGGTGCAGCCGCTCCGGGTGCCCCCCGGTGCGCTCGACCACGCCGTCGATCCACCGCAGCAGCCCCTCGGCCTCCTCGGTGGAACCGAGGTCGACAAGCGACCGTGCGGTCATCGCCGCGTCCCGCAGCCAGCAGTAGCGGTAGTCCCAGTTGCGGACCCCGCCCAGCTCCTCGGGGAGCGACGTGGTCGCCGCCGCGAGGATCGAGCCGGTCGGCTCGTGGCAGAGCCCGCGCAGCGTCAGCGCGCTGCGGGCGACCAGGTCCTTGGCGGTGGCGGGCAGCCGCAGCGAGGCCACCCAGTCCTTCCAGGGCTGCTCGGCGGCGGCCTGCCGCTCGTGCACCGGCACCCGGTGCGGCTCCAGGCTCTGCGTGCCGAAGCGCAGCTCCAGCACCACCTGCCCGCCGGTGGCGGAGAGGTCCACCACCGCCTTCGCGGTCTCGTAGCCGGCGTCGTTGGTGACCTCCCACTCGACGCCGGGGGAGTGCAGCGCCACCGGCTCGTTGGAGCCGAGCACCAGCAGCCCGTCGTCCAGCGGTTGGAGCTGCACCGCCACCTGACCGAACTCGGGGCGCGGCGCGAACTCGATGCGGGCCCGGCCCCGGCCGGTGAGCACCCGGACCAGGGTCGAGTCGCCGCTGACCACGGCCGGGTCGTCCGGCGTGGTCTGCCGGACCGGCAGGTCGAGCCAGTCGGTGACGGTCAGGCCGGACCAGCGGGTCTCCACCGTCATGGTGTTGCTGCGGTAGCGCTGCCCCAGCGGGATGCCGCCACGCTCCGGGCCGACGGTGAAGTGCCCGGCCGGGCTGCCGCCGACCAGGTCGGCGAAGATCGCCGCCGAGTCCGGCTTCGGGTGGCACAGCCAGGTGATCTTGGCTTCCGGCGTGACCAGCGCGACCGTACGCCCGTTGGCCAGCATCGAGTGCCGTTCGATCGGCACCGCCCGCTCGCCGAAGAGCCAGTGCCGCCGGGTCTCCAGCAGCAGGGCCAGCGCCCGGGCCGCCTCGATCGGCTCGGCCACCCGGTAGTCGGCCCGGGTGTCCCCTGGGCCGATCTTGATGCCGACGTCCGGCCCCTGGAGGTTGCCGAACGCGTTCTCGTCGGTGACGTCGTCGCCGATGAACAGCACCGCGCCGGCCGCGAGCTGGGTGCGGAGCTGGTCGACCGCGGTGCCCTTGTGGGTCGCCACCACCGACAGCTCGATGACCTCCTTGCCCTGGGTGACGGTGACGTCGTCCCAGGTGGCGGGGCCGCTGCGGACCGCGTCCACGGCCGCGGCGGCGACCTGCGGGTCGACCCCGCGGGTGTGTACGGCGACGCTGGCCGGCTTGCGTTCCAGCCGGACGCCCGGGTGGGCGGCGGCGATCTCTCGTAGCTCCTGGCGGAGCCGGTGCCGGACGGCGATCAGCTCGGGGGTGAGGCGTTCGACGANGGGGGAGAGGGTGGCCAGGTCGCGCAGCGCGCGGCCGGAGACCACCGCGACGCTTGTCTGCGGCAACGACGCCAGCGCGCGGATCGCGGCCACCGATTCGGGCAGCGGTACGGCCTTTGTCGGGTCCTCGACGATCGGGGCCAGCGTACCGTCGTAGTCGCAGGCGACGAGGAGCTGGGGAACCCGGGCGATGCGGCCGATGGCGGCACGCAGTTCCGGGTCGAGCACGCCACCGGTGGTGGTGGCGGCGGCGGGCGGGGTCACGCAGCCTCCGTATCGGGGACGCCGAGCTCGCTGAGGAACGACTTGGCCCAGTGGCCTANTTTTCGACATGCACGGCCCGCAGCAACGCGTCCTTTACCGCGTCGGGGTCGTGCGGATTACACAGGAACGCCTGGCGCAGCTCGGTGGCGGCGCCGGCGAACTCACTGAGCACGAGCGCGCCGCCCTGGTCGGCGCGCGATGCGACGTACTCCTTGGCCACCAGATTCATTCCGTCTCGCAGCGGGGTCACCATCATCACGTCGGCCGCGACGTACATCGCGGCCAGTTCGGAGCGACTGTACGACTGATGGAGGTAATGCACCGCCGGCACGCCGACCCGACCGAATTCACCATTGATCCGGCCAACCTCGCGTTCCACCTTGACCCGAAGTGCCTGGTAGTGCTCCACGCGCTCGCGGCTGGGTGTGGCGACCTGCACCATAACCGCGTCGGGAACTGTCAACTTTCCGTCAGCAAGGAGTTCCCGGAAGGCCTTGAGTCGGAGTTCGATCCCCTTGGTGTAGTCGAGCCGGTCGACGCCCAGGATGATCGTCTTCGGGTTGCCCAGCTCCTCGCGGATCTGCTTGGCCCGGGCCTGGATCGCCGGGTCCTCGGCCAGCCGCTCCATCTCCCGGGTCTCGATCGAGATCGGGAACGCGCCGGCCTTCACCTGTCGGCCGTCGACCTGGATCATCTGCCCCTCGTAGCGCAGGCCGAGCAGGTGCCGGGCCAGCCGGACGAAGTTCTGCGCCGCCAGCCGCTGCTGGAACCCGACCAGGTCGGCGCCGAGCAGGCCACGCAGGATCTCGGCGCGGAACGGCATCTGCATGAACAGCTCGATGGGCGGGAACGGGATGTGCAGGAAGAACCCGATCTTCAGGTCCGGCCGCAGCTCACGCAGCATCGCCGGGACGAGCTGGAGCTGGTAGTCCTGCACCCAGACGGTGGCGCCCTCGGCGGCCACGTCCGCCGCGGCCTCCGCGAACCGGGCGTTGACCAACCGGTACGCCTCGCGCCAGCGCCGCTTGTAGGCCGGTGTCTCCACCGCGTCGTGGTAGAGCGGCCAGATCGTCGCGTTCGACTGGCCCTCGTAGTAGCGTTCCAGTTCCTCGGCGCTCAGCGGCACCGGGTGCAGCCGGATGCCCTCCAGGTCGAACGGCTCGGGTGCGGCGCCGGTGCCGCCGGCCCACCCGACCCAGGTGCCCTGGTGCTCGGCGAGCACCGGGTGCAGCGCGGTCACCAGGCCGCCGGGGCTGCGTCGCCACTGTCGACCCTCGGGCGTGCTCACCTCGTCGACCGGGAGGCGATTGGCCACTACGACAAAGGAGCTACGGACGGTCACGATCGGCCACCTCCGGGTGCTGACGGGTCCACCGCGATGAGCGTACTGAGCGTAGCTGCGGCGTCTGATCCCCCGTGCCGGACTCCTCTACCCGTCCCGAAACCGCCGAACCCTCTCCGTGATCTTGTCGACAACAGGGTTCAGAGGTCGATGACCGGCCTCCAAAAGCCGTCTGGGCCAGGTCCATGCCGCCCGCCGTACCGGTGCTGGGGTGGGGTGATGTGGGCGCGGCCGCCCGTACCTGTCAGGATTGACGACGGCGTGCGCGCGGCCGGCTCCCGGCCCGCGGCGGCGGGCGGAGTCGAAGCCCGTGCCCCGCACCCGCAACCCGCGATCGCAACCGACGGAGGTAGCCCGCACCGTGGCCCAGTTCATCTACGTCCTGGACAAGGCGCGCAAGGCGCACGGCGACAAGGTCGTGCTCGACAACGTGACGCTGAACTTCCTGCCGGGCGCCAAGATCGGTGTGGTCGGCCCGAACGGCGCCGGCAAGTCCAGCCTCCTCAAGATCATGGCAGGGCTCGACCGGCCGAGCAACGGCGAGGCCCGGCTGATGCCCGGCTTCACCGTCGGCATGCTGGCCCAGGAGCCACCGCTCAACGACACCAAGACCGTCCTCGGCAACGTCGAGGAGGCGGTCGCGGAGATCAAGACCAAGCTGGACCGGTTCAACGCAATCGCCGAGCAGATGGCGACCGACTACTCCGACGAGCTGATGGAGGAGATGGGCCGGCTCCAGGAGGAACTGGACAACGCCGACGCCTGGGACATCGACTCCAAGCTCGAACTGGCCATGGACGCGCTGCGCTGCCCGCCGCCGGACGCCGACGTGACCCAGCTCTCCGGTGGCGAGCGCCGCCGGGTGGCGCTGTGCAAGCTGCTGCTGGAGGCGCCCGACCTGCTGCTGCTCGACGAGCCCACCAACCACCTGGACGCCGAGAGCGTGCAGTGGCTGGAGCAGCACCTGGCCAAGTACGCCGGCACGGTCATCGCCATCACCCACGACCGGTACTTCCTCGACAACGTGGCCAACTGGATCCTGGAGCTGGACCGCGGCCGGGCCTACCCGTACGAGGGCAACTACTCCACCTATCTGGAGAAGAAGGCCGCCCGGCTGGCCGTCGAGGGCCGCCGCGACGCCAAGATGAAGAAGCGCCTCTCCGAGGAACTGGAGTGGGTGCGCTCCAACGCCAAGGCGCGGCAGACCAAGTCCAAGGCCCGCCTCGACCGCTACGACGAGATGGCGGCCGAGGCGGAGAAGACCCGGAAGCTGGACTTCGAGGAGATCCAGATCCCGCCGGGCCCGCGCCTGGGCAGCACCGTCATCGAGGCGCACCACCTCAGCAAGGGCTTCGGCGACCGGCTGCTCATCGACGACCTGTCGTTCTCGCTGCCGCGCAACGGCATCGTCGGCATCATCGGCCCGAACGGCGTCGGCAAGACCACGCTGTTCAAGACCATCGTCGGGCTGGAGCAGCCGACCGGCGGCGACGTCAAGGTGGGCCCCACCGTCTCGCTGTCGTACGTCGACCAGAACCGGGCGGGCCTCGACGGCGACAAGACCGTCTGGGAGGTCGTCTCCGACGGGCTGGACCACCTCATGGTGGGCAAGGTCGAGATGCCGTCCCGGGCGTACATCGCCGCGTTCGGCTTCAAGGGGCCGGACCAGCAGAAGCCGACCAAGGTGCTCTCCGGCGGCGAGCGGAACCGGCTCAACCTGGCGCTGACGCTCAAGATCGGCGGCAACGTGATCCTGCTCGACGAGCCGACCAACGACCTGGACGTGGAGACGCTCTCCAGCCTGGAGAACGCGCTGCTGGAGTTCCCCGGCTGCGCCGTGGTCATCTCCCACGACCGGATGTTCCTCGACCGGGTGGCCACGCACATCCTGGCCTGGGAGGGCACCGAGGAGGACCCGGACCGGTGGTTCTGGTTCGAGGGCAACTTCGAGGCGTACGAGAAGAACAAGATCGATCGCCTCGGCGCGGAGGCGGCCCGGCCGCACCGGGTGACCTACCGCAAGCTCACCCGTGACTGACCGGTGCTGACCCTTGTCTGACCGGTTTGTCTACCACTGCGCGCTGCGCTGGTCCGACCTGGACGCGTACGGCCACGTCAACAATGCCCGGTTCCTCACGCTCTACGAGGAGGCCCGGGTGGCGCTGATGTTCGCCGGCGGCCGGGCCTGGGGAGTGGGCTCGTTCGCCGACGGGGTGGTCATCCGCCGGCACGAGGTCGACTACCTGCGCCCGGTCGACTACGTGCTCGGCCGGGCCAGCGCCGAGGTGGCGCCGAGCGTACGGATCGAACTCTGGGTCGACGAGATCCGCGCCGGTTCGTTCTCGGTCGCGTACGAGCTGTACGACGGCGACGTGCTGGCCGGGCGGGCCCGGTCCGTGCTGGTCCCGTTCGACCTGTCCACGCAGCGGCTCCGCCGGATCTCGCCCGAGGAGCGGACGTTCCTGCTCCGCTACGCCCCCGGGCTGAACGGATGACCGGGCACGGGCTGACCGGGGTGGCCGACGCCGGTGCGTTCCTGGCCCGGCTGGTCCGGCTGGACCCGGGCACCCTGGTCCGGCTCCGGCCGGTGCCCGGCGCCGGCCGTACCGCCCTCTGGGCCCACCTGCCCTGGGACGTGCTCGTGGTGCGTACCGTGCCCGGCGACGCGCCCGGCGACGTCACGGTCGCCGCGGCGGAGCTGCTGGCCGAACTCTCCGCCGGTGGGGACGCGCTGCCGCGGCGACGGGACGAGGGCTGGCGCTGGCCGCTGCCACCCCCGGCCAGCCGCCCCGTGGAGGTGCTCCCCGGCGCCCAGGTGCGCCGGATCGCGGCCGCCGCGGCCGGGACGCTGCGCGAGGCGGCCACGCACGGGGTGGCGGGCCGGGCGGTGGGCCAGCGGGTGCTGCGGGACGCGCTGCTGGACCACGTCGCGGTGGTGGTTACCCCGGACGAGGAGCCGGCGACGCCGGTGGAGGTGTCCCAGCGGCTGGTGCAGGGCGTGGTGCGGATGGGGTTCCTCGGCGCCGACGCCGGCGACGTTCAGGTGCGGGTGGCGGGCCGTTGGGTCGGACTCGTCGGACCGTACGGGGCGGCATGGTCGCGTACCGTCGCGGACCTTGCACTCACGCCTACCCGAATTCACCCGAACGGATGACCCGGCATCATTCTTCCGGCCCGGGGCGGCCGTTGGGGGGGTGCCTCCTGCCGGCTGTCCGGGTACCGTCCATCCTCGGATCCAACGCACCGTAGGCGATTGGATCCGCTGGGGAGTGAGGTGCGCGAGCGATGCCGTGGTGGTCATGGCGCCCCGGTCCCGCCGGTGGCGGCGATCCGGAGACTCGAAGCGGGACCACAGTGGATGACAGCGTCCGGGTCGGACCACCGACCCCGCGCCAGCCGTGCGACGACGCGGCGGCGCCCGAGCGGCCGGTGATCGCCGACATGCCGGCCACGGTCGCCCCGGTGACCCTCAGCCGGGTCTGCGACGCGCTCGACCTGCTCGACGTGCGTTACCTGGCCGACGGCGACGGCAACCTGCTGGCCATGTGGGAGCGGCACGCCGTGCTGGTCGCCCTGGAGGGCCCGGAGGACGAGATCCTGGTGATGCGGGCCCGGCCGCACGCGACCGTGCCGCCGGACTGGGCCGACCGGGCCTACCGGGTGGTCAACGAGTGGAACCACACCCGACGGTTCTGCAAGGCGTACATCGGCGACCCGACCGAGCGGGGCCAACTGCCCATCTACGCCGAGTTGCAGGTGCCGCTCGGCGCCGGCGCCCACGACGCGCTGCTGGTCGAGATGCTCGACTGCGGGGCCGCGGTGGCCACCACCTTCGTCGACTGGCTGCACGACGAGGGCGCCCTGCTCTGAGCGGGGCCGGTCAGCCCGCGGCCGGGTCCTCCGTCGCGTTCACCATGAAGTACGCGGCCCGCTCCAGGTAGTCCCAGAGCGCGGTGGCGAGCTGCGGAGGCAGGTCCAGTTCGTCCACCGCCCGCCGCATGTGGCGCAGCCAGGCGTCGCGTTCGGCGGCGCCGATCCGGAACGGCGCGTGCCGCATCCGCAGCCGCGGGTGGCCGCGCTGATCCGAGTACGAGCGTGGGCCGCCCCAGTACTGGATCAGGAAGAGGGTCAGCCGGTCCGCGGCCGGCCCCAGGTCCTCCTCCGGGTACATCGGCCGCAGCAGCGGGTCGTCGGCGACGCCGGCGTAGAACTCGTCTACCAGCTTGCGGAAGGCGGGTTCACCGCCGATCGCCTCGAAGAGCGTCATCGACTCGCCTGGGGAAGTCACGCTTCCATCCTGCCAGGTGTGCCCCGGCACCCCCCACCGCCCGACGGGCGGCGCGGCTCACGTCACCGCGTGCCGGTGCCGCCCGTGCTCCCGCCCCCGGTCACCCGGAACCGGCCCCCGGGGCGAGGCGTGCGAACCGGCCCGGGCCGACTCGGCCCGAGCGGTCTCGACGGCCGCCTCGATCGTCGCCGGTCGGGGCCAGGTGGCCGCCGCCACGAGCATGAGGAGCACTCCGGCCGCGCTCCACACGCCGACCACCATCGGGATCGGGAACCGCTCGGCCAGTGCGCCGGTGGCCAGCACCGCGCCACCCTGGATGACCTGCGTGCCGCTGGCCATCACGCCGAACGCCCGCGCCCGGTAGCCGTCCGGCAGCGCCTGCACGAAGAGACCGTTGGCCACCGGGACGATCCCGGCGACCGCGAACCCGCACGCGCCGGCGAGCAGGGCCACCACGGCCGGCGGCGGGTCGAGCACCGCCGGGACGAGCACCGCCGGCGCGAGCACCGCCAGCGGTGGCATCAGGGCCAGCCGGCGGGCCGGGGTGGTCAACCGGCCGATGATCAGCCCGCCGAGGATGTAGCCCACCGGGTTGGCGGCCATGATGACCGCCTGGGCGGTGCCGGCGTCCATGCCGCCGCCGGTGCGATCGGCGGCCCAGCCGGCGGCTAGCCCCTCCGGCACGATCGAGAAGACCATGGCGCTGAACACCAGCACCGCGATGGCGCGCAGCACCGGCCGCTCGAAGACGATCCGGAACCCCTCGCCGGTTTCCCGCAACAGGTGGCTGCGGTGCGCCTCGCCCATCGCCGGGGCGCGGTCGCGCAGGCCGAAGCGGACCAGGACGGCCGACAGCGCGAAGGTGCCCGCGTTGATCAGCAGGGCGGTNGGTGGAGGCGGTGAGCCCCACCACCAGCCGGTCGCCGGTGAGGATGTGCGGCAGCAGCGCCGAGCGCGCCGCCTGGCTCGGCGGGTTGGCCAGCGTCGCCACGAAGACCAGGGCCAGGACCGACCAGGCCGGCATGAACGGCATCGCGACCAGCACCATCAGCGCCATCCGGATCAGGTCGCAGAGCACCATCACCTGGCGGTAGCGGTGCCGTTCGGCGAGCGCCGAGAGCAGCGGACCGCCGATCAGCCAGGGCAGGTAGCTGGCCGCGAAGGCGGCGGCGGAGAGCGCGACCGACTCGGTCTCGCGCAGGACGAGCACGGTGACCGCGGCCTTGGCGAGATAGTCGCCGACCCAGGAGAGGACGTTGGCGGCGAAGAGCGCGCGGAACTCCGACTGGCCGAACACGTCGCGGAAGGTGGCCGGGCTCTCCTGGGCGGGTCGCTCGTCGGACACCGTCGCCTCCATCGTTCCGGGCCGGCCACTTGTGATGGCCCGACCGGGAACCGTCGTCAGATCAACCGATCAGCGAGGACACGAAGCACACTCCCCGGTGGAGCGTGTTCACCGGATTCTGCCCGATCGTCTGACGGGTGGCTAGGGCGAACGGATTGATCGTCGCATCTCCGACTGAACGAACGGACGATACCCGAGGGGCCGCGCGACGCGCGACCCCCGGAAATCGGGCCGTACCGTCGTGGCTCAGGCGGCCCCGCCGGCGCCGGCCCCCTCCTCCCCGGACGCCTGCGGCGGCAGCCCGGGAAAGAGCCGGGCCGCCGCGATCCGGGCGGTGATGCCCGAGTTCTCCAACGCCTCCGCGAGCCGGCGGCGCAGCTCCCGGCCGACCGCGAACTGCCCGTCGGCGGTGGTCTTGACCACGGTACGGATCACCGTGCCGTCGACCGTCACCTGCTCGACGCCGAGCACCTCCGGTGGCTCCACGATCTTCGGCGCCAACTCCGGGTCCAGCGCCACCGACGCCGCCGCGGTCCGCAGCACGGCGGTGGCCTCCTCGGTGCCGGCGAAGCCGATCGGCAGGTCCACCACGACCAGCGCCCAGCCCTGGCTCTTGTTGCCGACCCGGATGATCTCGCCGTTGCGGATGTACCACAGCACGCCCCGGCCGTCGCGCACCGTGGTGACCCGCAGGCCCACCGCCTCCACCACGCCGGTCGCCTCACCCAGGTCGACCGTGTCGCCCACGCCGTACTGGTCCTCGATCAGCATGAACAGGCCGGCGATCAGGTCCTTGACCAGGCTCTGCGCGCCGAAGCCGAGCGCCACGCCGGCGATGCCCGCGCTGGCCAGCAGCGGGGCCAGGTCGAAGCTGAACTCCTTGAGCACCATCAGCAGCGCGATGCCGAAGACGAACGCGGTGACCAGGCTGCGCAGCACCGACCCGATCGCCTCGGCGCGCTGCCGCCGCCGCTCCGGCACGAACTGGTCCGGGTCGAGCGTGGCGCTCGGGATCCGCTCGCGCAGCGGGCGGAGCATGGTCGGCACCGCGCCCTGGGTGGTGGTGCGCACCAGCCGGTTGATGGTCCGGTGCAGCGCCCAGCGAGCGACCACGGCGAGCAGCAGGATCAGCGCCACCCGCAGCGGCTTCAGCAGGATCCAGTAGCTGCTCTCGGCGAACCAGGCGGAGCCGGTGGCCCGGTACAGGAACTCGCAGGAGCTGCTGCCCTGGCAGTCCGGTCGCCGGTCGGAGACGGCGGACAGCAGGGCGGCGATCAGGTCGGAGACGTTCACCGTGCTTTCGTACCGCACGCGCCGTCGTCGGGCCGCACGGACCCGCCCCGACGGGGTGGCCCGAGGCGACGATCATCCGGGGCGGAACCGGCCATCTTGACATGCCGGGGTCAGGCCGGACGGGGGTACCCCGGATTAGTACGTGCAATCCGGGGCGCGATCAGGGACTATTGGCGCAACGGACGTCGGTGATCCGGCCGACGTCGGGGTCGATCCGTGCTGCTCACGGGCGGCTCCGGCGTGCTGGCGGGAGCGGCTGCACCGGGAGGGTGAGCGCGATGCCTGACATACGACCCACGGCGGGCTCCGGCGCACTCGTGCTGAACGCCACCTACGAGCCCCTGTGCGTCGTGTCGGTGCGCCGTGCCGCGATCCTGGTCCTCTCCGCCAAGGCGGTCTGCGTGGCCGACGGGGAAGGCATCCTGCACAGCGCGCGCAACGCGCTCCCGGTGCCCTCGGTGGTGCGGCTGACCCGCTACGTCCGGGTGCCGTACCGCACCCACGTCGGGCTCTCCCGCCGGGCGATCTTCGCCCGGGACGGGTGGCGGTGCGCCTACTGCCGTGGGCCGGCGGAGACCATCGACCACGTCTTCCCGCGCAGCCGGGGCGGCCGGCACGCCTGGGAGAACGTGGTCGCCGCGTGCGCCCGCTGCAACCACACCAAGGGCGACAAGACCCCGGCCGAGCTGGGCTGGCGGCTGCACCACCTGCCGGTCGTCCCGAAGGGCAACGCCTGGCGGGTGCTCGGCCACCGTGCCCCCGACCCGCGCTGGGCGGACTGGCTCGACGTGCGCGAGCCCGAGCCCGAGGCGGCCTGATCAGCGCGCCTTCACCAGCGAGGCGTAGACCACCAGGTTGTCGGCGTATCCGGTCTCGCCGCCCACCCACCGCCCGCCGCAGGTGATCAACCGCAGGTTGGGGCGGCTGAAGTCGCCGTAGACCTCCCGTACCGGCAGTTTCTCCTTGCCGTACCGCTCGACCGAGGTCACCTCGAAGACGGCCACCGAGCGGTCCTGCCGGGTCACCTCGATCCGGTCGCCGTCGTCGAGCTTCCGCAACCCGTGGAAGACGGCCGGCCCGGTGGTGGTGTCGACGTGCCCGACGAGCACCGCCGGGCCGTACTGGCCGGGGGTGGGGCCCTGGTCGTACCAGCCGACCTCGCCCGCCCGGTCCACGTCCGGCACCGCGATGCTGCCGTCCGGGGCGACGCCGACCCGGTGCACCGGCGCCCGCAGGTCGAGCTTGCCGATGGCCAGGTCGGTCGGCGGGCTGGCCGGCAGCACCGGGAACTTCTTCGGCGGCGGACGCAGGCCGGCGACGAACCGGTCGGGCAGCATGTTGACGCCGGTCACCCGTTCCACGCCGAGCATGGCCACGATCACCGCCATCAGGCTCGCCACCACCAGCACCGGCACG
>NZ_NAPR01000032.1:0-38459 GCF_002140155.1 Micromonospora sp. NBS 11-29 | reverse complement strand
GGGGGGGGCCGCGACCGGGCCGGCGGACGGGTGGGCGGTGGTCACGCCGGCCGAGACCGCGTGCGCGGCGGCGTGGGCGCACCGCCGCGTGGTCCGGGACGCCAGCCGCAGCGCGGCCCGCAGCCACCCGGAGCGCGCGCGACGACCGGGGTGTACGCGGCCGCGACGGCCGGTGCCGCCGGGCCGGCGCGGGCCGGTGCGGTCGTGGCGGCGTGGCGAGCGGGCCATGGCCGCACCCCGTCAGACGCGGCTACCGGTCTTGCGGCGGGCGCTCACGCCGGCCACCACGGCCACCGCCACCAGGCCGCCGACCAGCAGCAGCGAGCCGGTGCCCCGCCCGCCCGCGGTGCCTCCGCCGCCGGTCGCCGGGCCCTTGCTCGGCTGCGACATGTTCAGCACGGTGAGCATGGCCGAGGCGGTCTGCCCGTTCGCGCAGTCCAGGTTCACCGGGTAGTCGCCGGGCGCCTTGCTGCCGGGCACGGTGACCGAGCCGGTCAGGAAGCCGTTGTCCGACCGCAACGTGACCCGGCCGAAGGCGTCCGAGGTGACCTGGGCCTGACGGCTGTTGTTGTTGTCGCAACCGGCCCGGAGATTGACCCGGGAGCCGGCCTGGACGCTGTTCGGCGTCACTTCGATGAAGACGTTGTCCCCGGCCCGGGCCGGTACGGCGGTGGTCAGGACGAACGCCGCGACCAGGCCGAGCAGTCCCAGTACGGACGACAGCGCGCGATGTGACACGAGCCCTCGCATGATTCCCCCCTCCCGGTGCGACGGTGCACCGGAATCCTGCTGACGGGCAGCGGGGCTGACTTCCCGGTCAGCGGGGTGTTAACCGGGGGCCCCGCCTATGCAGGAGGCGTTAACGGGGTGCCCCTCCTTTCAGCACGGGATGCCAGGAGAGGGGGGTGGAGAGGACCATGGTGCTGGAGGGTTGGCCGTAGGGGGCGAGGCGGTCGATGACCGCCTCGAACTCGCCCATCGACGCCGCGGCGACCTTGAGCATGCTGCACGCGTCGCCGGTGATCCGGTGGATCTCCATGATCTCCGGCCACCCGGGGACGGACGGGTCGTTCAGGATGCAACGCGAGCCGTAGCAGGACATCCGGATCAGCGCGAGCACGGTGCGCCCGGCCCGGGGCAGATCGACGTGCGCGTGGTAGCCGGTGATCACCCCGGACTCCTCCAGTCGCCGGACCCGTTCCGCCACCGCCGGCGGGGACAGGTGCACCCGGCGGGACAGCTCGCTGTAGGAGAGCCGGGCGTCGGCCTGGAGTTCGCCCAGCAGCGCCCAGTCCATGTCGTCCACGCGGCGACCTTCCTTCCGTGAAGTCGGATACGCGAGATGGTTTCAGCTCGTGAGGTCAAACCACACTACCGCCGTTGAACAGGCATTCCATCCGTCCGGGTGCCAGCGAGATCATGGCGTCTACCCCTCGCACGGACGGAGATGACGGTGGAACACCCGACGGCGGTACGCCCGGCGACCCCGCAGGAGCGGGCGACCCGCGCGGCGCGCAACGGCGGTGAGCCGACGCTGGAGTTCGCCGAGCGCGTGCCCTACGACGCGTACGTCCACGCCAGCACGCTGCACCGGCTCCAGCAGCCGCTCAGCGACGATCCGGGCGAGATGTCCTTCCTGATGGTCAGCCAGATCATGGAGCTGTACTTCAAGCTGACCTGCCACGAGCTGGAGCACGCCCAGCGCGAGCTGCGGGCCGACCGCGTCTGGGAGGCGTTGCCCGCGCTGCGTCGCGCCGCGCTGCACCTGGAGGGGCTCAACGCGGCCTGGCAGGGGCTGCGCTGGATGACACCGGCCGACTTCAACCGGTTCCGCGACCGCCTCGGCGAGGGGTCCGGCTTCCAGTCCGCCATGTACCGGCACCTGGAGTTCCGGCTCGGCCTCCGCGACCCGGCGCTGATCCGCCCGTTCCGGCGGCAGACCGAGGTGTAC
Source organism: Micromonospora sp. NBS 11-29 (assembly GCF_002140155.1). GTDB lineage: Bacteria > Actinomycetota > Actinomycetes > Mycobacteriales > Micromonosporaceae > Micromonospora. The sequence continues at coordinate 36,508 of NZ_NAPR01000032.1, read as the reverse complement.
GCGGAGCTGACCGCCGCGCTGGCCACGCCGAGCCTCTGGGACGACGTGGTGGCGCTGTTCGTCCGCCGCGGCTTCGACCTGCCGGCCGAGCTGCTGGAGCGGGACGTGACCGCCGAGCACGAGCCGCACCCGGGCGTCGAGGCGGCCTGGGTACGCGTCTACGGCGACAGCGGGCCGGACAACCACCTGCGGCTGCTCGGCGACGCGCTGACCGAGGTGGCGGAGCAGTTCGGCGACTGGCGCTGGAACCACGTCAAGGCGGTGCAGCGCACCATGGGCGCCAAGGTCGGCAGCGGTGGTTCCGCCGGCCTGGCATGGTTGCAGCGCAGCATGGCCCGGGTGGTCTTCCCGGAGCTGTGGTCGGCCCGGACCGCGATGTGACGAGAAGGAACAGCATGGACACCCCCGAGAGCGAAGCCCACCGGCTCGACGCCGCCGACCCCGGTCACCGGCACCTGTTCCACGTGCCGCCGGCCGACGGCGGGCGGTACCCCGAGGTGGCGTACCTGGCCGGCAACTCGCTGGGCCTGCAACCCCGGGCCACCGCCGACGAACTCGTCGCCGACCTGGACGCCTGGCGCCGGCTGGGCGTGGAGGGGCACCTGGAGGCGGAGCGGCCCTGGCTGCCGTACCACGAGCTGTTGACCGGACCGGTCGCGCGACTGGTCGGCGCGCGGCCCACGGAGGCCGTGGTGATGAACTCGCTCACGGTCAACCTGCACCTGCTGATGGTCAGCTTCTACCGCCCGGCGGGGGAGCGCACCAGGATCGTCATCGAGGACAGCGCGTTCCCGTCGGACAGCTACGCGGTGCGCAGCCAGGCGCGCTTCCACGGCCTGGACCCGGACGCCGCCGTGGTGCGGCTGAAGCCCCGCCCGGGCGAGGACACCCTGCGCACGTCCGACGTCACCGACTTCCTGGCCGCCGAGGGGCACACGGTGGCGTTGCTGCTGCTCGGCGGCGTGAACTACCTGACCGGCGAGCTGATGGACATCCCGGCGATCACCGCCGCCGGGCGGGCCGCCGGCGCGGTCGTCGGCTGGGATCTGGCGCACGCGGCCGGCAACGTGCCGCTGGCGCTGCACGACTGGGACGTCGACTTCGCCGCCTGGTGCTCCTACAAATATCTCAACTCCGGGCCGGGCGCGCTGGCCGGCGTCTTCGTCCACGAGCGACACCTCGGCGACCCGGCGCTGCCCCGCTTCGAGGGCTGGTGGAGCACCGAGGCGGCCACCCGGTTCGAGATGACGCCGGTGTCGCGCCCGCCGGCCACCGTGGAGGCGTGGCAGATCTCCAACCCGCCGATCTTCGCGATGGGTCCGGTGCGTACCTCGCTGGAGCTGTTCGACTCGGTCGGCATGGCGGCGCTGCGGGAGCGCAGCCTGCGGCTCACCGGCTGGCTGGAACGGCTGCTCGACGACGTGACGCCGGGCCGGCCGCTGACCGTCGTCACGCCCCGCGACCCGGCCCGCCGGGGCTGCCAGCTCTCCGTCCGCATCGGCACGGGGAGCGCGAACGAGCTGACCAAGCGACTGCGGCACGAGCACGGCGTCATCGCCGACGCCCGCGAGCCGGACGTGGTCCGGTTCGCCCCGGTGCCGCTCTACTCGACCTACCACGACTGCTGGCGCGTCGCCGACGCGCTGGCCGCCACGGTCGCGAAGGAGGGGTCATGACGGAACGCGACGAGATCGCGGTGGTCGGGGCCGGGCTGGCCGGCTGCCTGCTGGCCTGCTTCCTGGCCCGCCGGGGCTACCCGGTCGCCCTCTACGAGCGCCGGCCGGACCCGCGCGGCGGCACCGTCGAGCGGGGCCGCTCGATCAACCTGGCCCTCTCCGAACGCGGCCTCGACGCGCTGCGCCGGATCGGCCTGGACGAGCAGGTGATGGCGGACGCGCTGCCGATGCGCGGCCGGATGATCCACCCGGTCGAGGGCGAGCCGCAGTTCCAGTCGTACAGCGTCTCCGGGGACCGGGCGATCAACTCGATCAGCCGGGGCGCGCTGAACAACGCGCTGCTCGACGCCGCCGTCGCGCTGCCCGGCGTGCGGATCGCGTTCGACCACCGGCTGGTCGGCCTCGACCCGGTCGGCGGCGAGATGACGTTCGAGACCCCGCAGGGCAAGGTCACCACCACCGCGTCGGTCGTCCTGGGCGCCGACGGCGCCGGTTCCGCGGTGCGCGGGCAACTGCTGGCGTACGGGGGCCTGAGCGAGAGCCTGGACTTCCTCGACTACGGCTACAAGGAGCTGACCATCCCGCCGATCGGTGGGGAGTTCGCCCTGGACCCGGGCGCGCTGCACATCTGGCCGCGCGGCACCTCGATGATGATCGCGCTGCCGAACCCGGACCGCTCCTTCACCTGCACGCTGTTCTGGCCCACCCACGGCAGGAGCAGCTTCGCGTCGCTGAGCAGCCCGGCCGCGATCGAGCGGTTCTTCGCCACGCACTACCCGGACCTGGTCCCGCTCGCGCCGAACCTGGTCGACGACTACCAGCACAACCCGGTCGGTGTGCTCGGCACGGTGCGCTGCACGCCGTGGCAGGTGGCCGGCCGGGTCGGGCTGCTCGGCGACGCCGCGCACGCCATCGTGCCGTTCTACGGCCAGGGCGCGAACTGCGCGTTCGAGGACGTGGTCGCGCTGGACCGCTGCCTCGACGAGTGCGACGACGAGTGGGCCGCCGCGCTGCCGCTGTTCCAGCACCGCCGCCAGGCCGACGCGGAGGCGATCGCCCGGATGGCGCTGACCAACTTCGTGGAGATGCGGGACAAGGTCGCCTCCCCGGTGTTCCGGGCCCGCAAGACGGTCGAGCACGCGCTGGAACGGGCGCTGCCCGGCCGCTACGTCTCCCAGTACGAGCTGGTGTCGTTCTCCACCACCCCGTACGCGCAGGTGCGCCGCCGGGTCCGCCGGCAGTACGCCGCCGTCGGGGCGGTCGCGGCCGGCGCGCTGGCGCTGCTGGCCGGCGTCGGCGTGGCGCTGGGGCGGCGACGGTGACGCGCTGGGACCCCCGGCTGATGACCGGGTACGCGCCGGACGGCCCCGGCCTGCTACGCAACTTCGTCGGCGGCGAGTTCGTCGACGCGGGCAGCCGGTTCACCAAGCACAGCCCGGTCACCGGCGAGCCGGTCTTCGAGGTGGTCGAGGCGTCGGAGTCGGTGGTGGACGACGCGGTGGCCGCCGGCCGGGCGGCGCTGCGCGGCCCATGGGGCCGGATGGGGGAGCGGGAACGCGCGGAGGTGCTGCGCCGGGTCGCCGACGAGCTGGAACGGCGCTTCGACGACCTGGTCGCGGCCGAGGTCGCCGACACCGGCAAGGCCATCTCCCAGGCCCGCACGCTGGACATCCCACGCGGCGCGGCCAACTTCCGGGCATTCGCCGAGATCGTGTCGACCGCGCCGACCGAGTCGTTCACCACGGTCACCCCGACCGGCGGCCGGGCGCTCAACTACGCGGTCCGCAAGCCGGTCGGCGTGGTCGCGGTCATCGTGCCGTGGAACCTGCCGCTGCTGCTGCTCACCTGGAAGGTCGCCCCGGCCCTGGCCTGCGGCAACGCGGTGGTGGTCAAGCCCAGCGAGGAGACCCCGGCGTCGGCCACGCTGCTCGCCGAGGTGATGGCCGCCGCCGGCGTGCCGGACGGCGTGTTCAACCTGGTGCACGGCTTCGGGCCGGGCTCGGCCGGCGAGCGCCTGACCCGGCACCCGGGCGTGGACGCGATCACGTTCACCGGCGAGTCGGCCACCGGCAGCGCCATCATGCGGGCCGCCGCCGACGGGGTGAAGGCGGTCAGCTTCGAGCTGGGCGGCAAGAACGCCGGCCTGGTCTTCGCCGACGCCGACCTGGACGCGGCGGTCGCCGGCTCGGTCCGGTCCAGCTTCACCAACGGCGGCCAGGTCTGCCTCTGCACGGAGCGGATCTACGTGCAGCGGCCGGTCTTCGAGGAGTTCACCGCGCGGCTGGCGAAGCGCGCCGACGAGCTGGCGTACGGCTGGCCCGCCGACGAGGCGACGGTGAACATGCCGTTGATCTCGCACGCCCACCGGGACAAGGTGCTCGGTCACTACGCGCTGGCCCGCACCGAGGGCGCCGAGGTGCGCGCCGGTGGCGGCACGCCGCGCTTCGGCGACGCCCGCGACGGCGGCGCGTACGTGCAGCCGACGGTGCTCACCGGGCTCGGGGCGGACGCCCGCACCAACCGCGAGGAGATCTTCGGGCCGGTGGTGCACGTCGCGCCGTTCGACACCGAGGACGAGGCGTACGCGCTGGCCAACGGCACCGAATACGGCCTGGCGGCGACGGTGTGGACCCGGGACGTGGGCCGGGCGCACCGGGCCGGGACACGGCTGGACGCCGGCATCGTCTGGGTCAACACCTGGTTCCTGCGCGACCTGCGCACCCCGTTCGGCGGGGTGAAGGCGTCCGGCGTCGGCCGGGAGGGTGGCGTGCACTCGCTCGACTTCTACTCCGAACTCACCAACGTCTGCGTGGACCTGACATGACCGTCGACATCGAGGCCGCCCACCGGGAACTGGCCACCGTCCGGCAGGACGGGAAACCCTGCCCGCCGTTGCGCGGCCGGCTGCTGCCCGACGGCGACGTCGAGGCCGCCTACCGGGTGCAGCAGGTGCACACCCGGCAGCGCCTGGACGAGGGGCGCCGCCGGATCGGCGCGAAGATCGGTCTGACGTCGCGGGCGGTGCAGGAGAGCTTCGGGGTCTTCCAACCCGACTTCGGGATGCTCTTCGACGACATGGCCGTCGACGACGGCGCGGAGGTGCCGATCGGCCGGCTGCTCCAACCCCGGGTGGAGGCGGAGATCGCCTTCGTGCTCGGCGCGGACCTGCCGGACGAGCGGGTCACCCCGGTCGACCTGCTCCGGGCCGTGGACCATGTGCTGCCGGCCATCGAGATCGTCGACTCGCGGATCGCCGGCTGGGACATCTCCATCGTCGACACGGTGGCGGACAACGCCTCCAGCGGGCTGTTCGTGCTCGGCACCGCACCCCGCCGGCTCGCCGACGTGGACCTGCGGCTGTGCGGGATGGTGCTGAAGCACGCCGGGGAGCCGGTCTCGGTCGGCGCGGGCGCGGCCTGCCTCGGCAATCCGCTGCACGCGCTGCGCTGGCTGGCCGGCACCCTGGCCCGCGCCGGCGCCCCGCTCACCGCCGGCGACGTGGTGCTCTCCGGCGCGCTCGGCCCGATGGTGCCGGTCACGCCCGGCGCCGCGTACGAGGCGCGCATCTCCGGGCTCGGCTCGGTGCGTACCTGTTTCTCGAAGGAGGCCACCTCATGAGTGTCGGAGTAGCGGTGCTCGGGTCGGGCAACATCGGCACCGACCTGATGATCAAGGTGCTGCGGTTGAGTGACTCGCTGCGGATGGTCGCGATGGTCGGCATCGACCCGGCCTCGGACGGGCTGGCCCGGGCCCGCCGCCTCGGCGTGACCACCACCGCCGAGGGCGTGGACGGCCTGGTCGCGCTGCCCGAGTTCGCCGACGTGGAGCTGGTCTTCGACGCCACCTCGGCCGGCGCGCACCGCCGACACGACGAGGTGCTGCGCGCCCACGGCCGCACCGTGGTCGACCTGACCCCGGCCGCGCTCGGCCCGTACGTGGTGCCACCGGTCAACCTGGACGAACACCTGGGCGAGCGCAACGTCAACATGGTCACCTGCGGTGGGCAGGCCACCGTGCCGATCGTGCACGCGGTCGGTCGGGTCACCCCGGTCGCGTACGGCGAGATCGTCGCCTCGATCGCCTCGAAGTCGGCGGGGCCGGGCACCCGGGCCAACATCGACGAGTTCACCGAGACCACCGCGCGGGCCATCGAGGTGGTCGGCGGCGCCGAACGCGGCAAGGCGATCATCGTGCTGAACCCGGCCGACCCGCCGCTGCTGATGCGGGACACCGTCTACTGCCTCTGCCCGGACGCCGACGCCGACCGGTCCGCGATCGCCGCCTCGGTGGCCGACATGGTGGCCACGGTGCAGGAGTACGTCCCCGGCTACCGGCTCAAGCAGGACGTGCAGTTCGACCCGGTGGACACGTACGCGCCGGTGCTCGGCCGGCACTTCCGCGGCCTCCAGGTGTCGGTGTTCCTGGAGGTCTCCGGCGCCGGGCACTACCTGCCCGCGTACGCCGGGAACCTGGACATCATGACGTCGGCCGCGCTGCGCACCGCCGAGCGGTTGGTGGCCCTGCGCGCGAAGGGGGTGCCCGCATGACCGACCTCTACATCCAGGACGTGACGCTGCGCGACGGCATGCACGCCATCGCCCACCGCTACACCGTCGACCAGGTCCGCACCATCGCCGCCGCGCTCGACGCCGCCGGGGTGGCCGCGATCGAGGTGGCGCACGGCGACGGGCTGGCCGGCTCCAGCGTCAACTACGGGCACGGCGCGGCCGCCGACGCGGACTGGATCGCCGCCGCCGCCGAGGTGCTGACCACCGCGCGGCTCACCACGCTGCTGCTGCCCGGCATCGGCACGATCGCCGACCTGAGGGCGGCGAAGGCGCTCGGCGTGACCAGCGTCNCGCCTGGGCCCGGGAGAACGACATGGACGTCTCCGGGTTCCTGATGATGTCGCACCTGAACGACCCGGCCGGGCTGGCCGCCCAGGCGAAGCTGATGGAGTCGTACGGCGCGCACTGCGTCTACGTCACCGACTCCGGTGGCCGGCTGCTGATGTCGGACGTGGCGCAGCGCGTCGACGCGTACCGGCAGGTGCTGGCGCCGGAGACGCAGATCGGCATCCACGCGCACCACAACCTCTCCCTGGGCGTGGCGAACAGCGTGCTGGCGGTCGAGCACGGCCGGATCCTCGGCGACGGCCCGCCCGGCTCGCCGGCCGGGCGGACGGTCCGGGTGGACGCGTCGCTCGCCGGCATGGGCGCGGGCGCCGGCAACGCGCCGCTGGAGGTCTTCGTCGCGGTCGCCGAGCTGCACGGCTGGACCCACGGCTGCGACGTGTTCGCGCTGATGGACGCCGCCGACGACCTGGTCCGCCCGTTGCAGGACCGGCCGGTCCAGGTCGACCGGGAGACGCTCTCCCTGGGGTACGCGGGCGTCTACTCCAGCTTCCTGCGCCACGCCGAGCGGGCCTCGGCGAAGTACGGGGTGGACGTGCGCTCGATCCTGGTCGAGCTGGGCCGCCGCCGGATGGTCGGCGGCCAGGAGGACATGATCGTGGACGTGGCACTGGACCTGGCGGGCAAGGAGAAGACCTCATGAGCGGGCCGGACGTGGCGGGGATCGCGGCGAAGCTGGGCGCGGCGGCCGACTCCGCCACCGCCATCGGACAGCTCGCCGCCGAGACCGGCCTCGACTCCGACACCGCGTATGCGGTGCAGGAGGCGCTGGTGCGGCGCCGCCTCGACCGCGGCGAGCGCCTGGTCGGGCTGAAGATGGGGCTCACCAGCAGGGCGAAGATGGCCCAGGTCGGCGTGGACGAGGTGATCTGGGGCCGGCTGACCGACGTGATGCGGGTGCCGGACGGCGGCAGCGTCGACACCGGCGGCTTCATCCATCCCCGGGTCGAGCCGGAGGTGGCGTTCCTGCTGGACCGGCTGCCCGAGCCGGGCGAACTGGTCGGCTCGTTCACCGAGGCCGTGCGCGCGGTCGCCCCGGCGATCGAGCTGATCGACTCCCGGTACGCGAACTTCACCTTCTCCCTGCCGGACGTGATCGCGGACAACACCTCGGCCGCCGCGTTCACGGTCGGCCCCTGGTCGCCGGTGCCGGACGGGTTGGACAATCTCGGTGTGCTGCTGGAGATCGACGGGCGGGTGGCGCAGGTCGGGTCGACCGCGGCGATCCTCGGCGACCCGCGCCGCGCGCTGGACGAGGGCCTGCGGCTGGCCGGTCGGCACGGCGTCCGGCTGCGCGAGGGCTGGCTCTTCCTGGCCGGCGCGGCCACCGCCGCGGTGCCGCTGCGACCGGGCGCGCACGTCCGCGCCGTGGTGGAGAAGCTCGGTACCGCTTCGCTTCGGGCTCTGCCATGACCGCGCGTGTCGTGGCGGGGAAGGCCGTGCCGCGCGGGGCGTTCCCGCACGTCAAGGTCGCGGGTGGGTTCGTCTTCGTCTCCGGTACGTCGTCGCGCCGGCCGGACAACACGTTCGCGGGTGTGTCGGTGGACGAGTTCGGCACCACCGACCTGGACATCCGGGCGCAGACCCGGGCCGTGATCGAGAACGTCCGGGACCTGCTCGCCTCGGTCGGCGCCGAGCTGACCGACCTGGTGCAGGTCACCAGCTACCTGGTCAATATGAACGACTTCGGTGGCTACAACGAGGTGTGGGCGGAGTTCTTCGACGCCACCGGGCCGACCCGGACCACGGTGGCCGTGCACCAGCTTCCGCACCCGCACCTGCTGATCGAGATGCAGGCCGTGGCCCTACTGCCGTCGGGAGGTCCGTCATGAGTGAGATCGCCGAGCCGTTCAGCTTCGCCGGCTGGATCGGGGAGAACCAGCACCTGCTCAAGCCGCCGGTGGGCAACAAGGAGATGCTGCCCGGCAACGACGACTTCATCGTCATGGCGGTGGGCGGCCCGAACCAGCGCACCGACTTCCACGTCGACCCGTACGAGGAGTTCTTCTACCAGGTCAAGGGCAACATGCACATCAACCTCATGACGCCCGAGGGCCCGCGTACGGTGCACGTCCGCGAGGGGCAGATGTGGATGCTGCCGCGCAACACCCCGCACTCGCCGCAGCGCCCCGAGGCCGGCTCGATCGGCATGGTGATCGAGCGGGTCCGCGAGGAGGGCACGCTGGAGAAGTTCCAGTGGTACTGCGCCGAGTGCAGCCACAAGGTGCACGAGGTCGAGTTGCAGGTCCGCGACATCGCCGCCGACCTGCCGCCGGTCTTCGCCGCGTTCTACGCCGACGAGAAGGCCCGCACCTGCGACAGCTGCGGCGCGCTGCACCCGGGCAAGGGCTGATGCCGGTGCCGGTGGTGGACGTGCACACGCACGTCGTACCCAAGGGGTGGCCGGACCTCGACGCGGCCTGCGGCGGGTCCGGTTGGCCCTGGCTGCGGGTGGACTCCGAGCGCGCCGCCATGATCATGGTGGGGGAGGCGGAGTTCCGGCCGGTCGGCGCGGCCTGCTGGGACGCGCCCACCCGGCTCGCCGACATGACCGCCGACGGCATCGACGTGCAGGTCGTCTCGCCCACCCCGGTCTTCTTCGGCTACGACCGCCCGGCCGACCAGGCGGTGAAGGTGGCCCGGATCTTCAACGACCTCACGCTGGAGGTCACCGCCGCCGGTGGCGACCGGCTGGTGCCGTTCTGCCAGGTGCCGTTGCAGGACGCCGATCTGGCCTGCGCCGAGCTGGACCGCTGCCTAGCCGCCGGGCACGCCGGCGTGGAGATCGGCAACCACGTCGGCGACCGGGACCTCGACGACGCCGGCATCGTGGCGTTCCTGACCCACTGCGCCGAGGTCGGCGCCCCGGTCTTCGTGCACCCGTGGGACATGCCCGGTGGACCCCGGCTGAACCGGTGGATGGCCCGCTGGCTGACCGGCATGCCGGCCGAGACGCACCTGTCGGTGCTGGCGCTGATCCTCGGCGGCGTGTTCGACCGGGTGCCGGAGACGCTGCGGATCTGCTTCGCCCACGGCGGCGGCAGCTTCCCGTTCTGGCTGGGCCGCGCCGACAACGCCTGGCACCGCCGCGGCGACCTGGTACGCGGCGCGTCGGCCGCGCCGCCCAGCACGTACGTCGACCGGTTCAGCGTCGACTCGGTGGTCTTCGAACCGGCCGCGTTGCGGCTGCTGGTGGACACCATGGGCGCCGAGCGGGTGCTGCTCGGCAGCGACTATCCGTATCCGCTGGGCGAGCGGCCGGTCGGCCAGGTGGTCCACCGGTCCGACTTCCTCACCGACGACCAGCGGGCCGCGCTGCTCGGCGGCAACGCCCTGCGCTTCCTCGGCCGGGTCGATATATAAAGAGTCCCGTGTCGTATACAATCGGTTCGTGAAGACTGTCATCGACCTGGACGACGAACTGCTTGAGCGTGCCCGGCGTGAACTGGGCACCAAGAGCAAGAAGGACACCATCCACGCGGCGTTGCGACAGGTCGCCGAGCGAAGCGAGCGGATGGAGGCGATCCGGGAACTCCTGTCGATCGACCGGGACTGGACGGGCATCGTCGACGACGACAAGGTGCCCGACAGTGAGAAGGACGCTGCGTGAGCATCGCCGGCGGCCTCTATCTCATCGACACCTCGGCGTGGGCTCGGCTTCGCCTGCCAGTCGTCGCGAAGCGGGTGGGCGCCATCCTGGAGGAGGCTCTGGCGGCAACCTGTCTTCCACTCGATCTCGAGGACGGCCGCAGCGCGCGGGACTTCCGTGACGCCATGACCATCCGCGCCCGTCGTGCACAGGTCATGGTCGAGCTTCCGATGACCGCAGCCGTCTCCACCCGCGCTCGGGATCTGCAACTGGCACTCACCGCGCGGGGCTACCACCGGGCGGCGAGCCCGGTCGACCTCACGGTGGCGGCGGTCGCGGCGGAACACTCTGCGACCGTCCTTCACTACGATCGGGACTTCGACCTGCTGGCCGACGTCGGAGGTCCTCGGTCGGAATGGGTGGCCCCGCCCGGGACGCNCGGGTGCGTTTGTGGTCGCTCTGGCGACGACAAACGCACCCGAAGCTCCGGGACGGACGGGTCAGGAGTGTGGGCAGGTGTCGCGGTACTCCTCGATGGCGCTGCCCCGGGGCGCCGGGCAGAGGAACTGCTCGTAGCGGGTGTCGTCGTCGACGAACCGCTTGAGCCAGGAGATGCTGTACTTCGCGACGGTCACGTTCGGCGAGGTCGGCGCCGAGTGGCCGGCCGCGTTCAACTCCAGGTACGCCTTGTCGAGCGTGGCCGGAAGGCTGGTGTAGAACGGCTCCGAGTGCGACGCCACCGGAGCCGTGGTGTCGTTCTCGGCCCCGATGACCAGCGTCGGCACCCGTACCGTCGACCAGTTCTTCACCGTGTGCCAACCGGTCAGCGGAATCGCCGCCTGGAGGCTGGGCCGGGCGTTGGCCGCGGAGAGGCTCCCGCCGCCACCCATGGANTGGCCAGGTAGTCCACGGCGGCCAGGAGTTGGGTGCCGCGACTGGCCGGCTGGTCGTACACGGAGAGCGTGTCGATGGTGATCACCACGAAGCCCTGCGAGGCCAGGCGTGGTCCGAGCCAGGCGACCGCGGACTGGCTGGAGGTGAAGCCGGGGGAGATGGCGACCGCGCCGAAGGTGCCCTCGGCGGTGCTGGTCGGGTAGTAGATCGTGCCGCCCCGGAAGCCGCTCACGCTGGACGCGGCGACCGTGGTCTGGGCGATGGCGAACGGGCCTCGGGTGGCCTCGATGCTGGCCACCGTGGGCGCGGGGCCACGCTCGTAGGGGTTCGCGGCCAGCGCGGCGCCGTCGCGGGCCCCGGCCGGTGCGGTGGGCAGGGCGGCGAGGCCGGCGGCGGTCAGGGCGAGGGCGAGCAGCGGGCGGAGGACGCGCGGAAGCCGGCGGCGGGGCGGCCGGGTCTGCGGGGCGGGTACGGGGGGCACGGCATGCTCCTGGGGGTTCGCCGGGGACGGGAATCGATCAGAGTCGATCGATAGGTTCATGCTGCGCGTCCCGCCCGGCCGGGCGGCAATCCCGATCCGGTCATGCCAGCCGGCTATGGGGCCCGCCCCGCCGGCGCCCGTCGGCGCGTTCGCCGCGACACGGCCGCGCAGCCGGGGCACTGCTGTGGCGGATGGGATCAGCACCCCGCAATCTGGCGGGCCGTCGACTCCGCTAACGTGAACAGCACAAGAGGTCGGGCGCGGCCCGTCGTGACCGCCAACCCGACCCGGAACATTCCTGGTCTCTCTTTCCGCCTGGGGGCGTTGGGATTGTCTGTTACCGAGACGTTGGTGGTCTTCGTCGGCATCCCGGTCGCCGCGGTGCTGGTGATCGCCGGGCTGGCGGCCGTCGGCAGCCGTGGCCACGGTGGCGGCACCAAGCGCTACCGGCCGGGCCGGCCCTTCGACTTCACTCCGGTCTGGTTCCTCGGCCACCCGGAGCAGCTGGCCGAATCGGCCGGCACCGCGCTGGCCGCCGGGGCGCAGGCGCCGGCGCTGACCAGTCGCACGCAGGAGCAGGCCGGCCGGGAGGCCCCGGCCGGTGGAACCGGAGGCGCAAGTGACCGTTGGTGAAGCGCGGCCCGAGACCGAGACGGGCACCCCGCCCGACGTGCTGGACGGGCCGTTCTCGACCCGGCAGCTGCTCCGCATCGACGAGGCGCTCCGCCTCGCCGACCAGGGCACCGGCCTGGTCTTCTCGGTCTACGTGGGCGGCCTCGACGAGCCGGTCCGGGAGCACGCCGAGCAGCTGCACCGGCAGCTCGCCGAGCCGGATCGGTCGGTGCTGATCGCGGTGTCGCCCAACCAGCGCCAGTTGGAGATCGTCACCGGCAAGTACGCGCGCAAGCGCATCCCGGACACGTACGCGAAGCTGGCCGCGCTCTCCATGGTCGCCTCCTTCGGCGGCGGTGACCTGGCCGGCGGCGTCATCCAGGGCCTCGACCAGCTCGCCAGCCACGCCGGCAAGGGCTGAACGCCGGACCCCACGCACCACGAAGCCCGGCCCACGAGGGCCGGGCTTCGTCGTCGCGTCAGCGGGGCCAGGTGGAGGGGTCCAGNCCCCACCCGCCAGTAGTGCGGGATGCCGGCCTCGGCGTAGAGCGCGGGCTTGAGGACGCGGCCGTGCCGCCAGCTCGTGGGTGACTCCACCTCGACCACGAGTGCGACGTGCGCGGAGTCGGTCCACCACTGGTCCCGCGGAGCGCCCGGCCGGAACACGGTGATATCCGGGACCAGGTTGCCGTCGACGACGCGTACTCCGGTCTGCCGGATCACCCGCCAACCCGGCGGCGCCGTCTGGCACAGCGCCATCCGGATGTCATCGGCCACCTCGTGGTGCTCCGACCCGGCCGGCGGAGCGACCCGCACGCTGCCGTCCACGGCTTCGAAGCGCTGGCCGTCCCAGGGCAGGCCGAGCAGGTCCCGCTCGCGCCAGCCTCCTTCGGGCGGGTGCCATTCATCGGTCGCCGCGGCCATGACGTCCACCTCCTTCAGGCACGATAAGCCGCCGGGGCCGGCGCGGACCTGCGCCCACGCCGGCCCCGGCCGCCGTACCCCCGATCAGGCGCTGCGCGCGTCCCGCTCGCGGGCCTTCAGCGCGCGGACGACGCCGTCGCGGCCCTCCGCCACCAGGCGGCGCAGCGACGCCGGCTGGCCGTCGCGGGCCAGCCAGGCGTCGGTCGCCGCGACCGTGTCCTCGTCGACCAGGTACGCCGGGTAGGCGAGCTGCACGAACTCCTGCGCCGGCTCGCTGTCCCGCTGCGCCCACACCTGATCCACGGTGCCGAAGTAGCGCTCCCGGTAGGGCGCGGTCAACTCCACCTGAGCCGGGTGGGTGAAGCCCTGCAGCAGCGCCCGGTTGCGCCAGTTGGGCAGCGCCTCCGGGCCGGTGAGCTGCGCCCACACCGCGGCCTTGTTCTGCTCCGTCGGCACCAGCGCGTGCGCGTACGCGGCCTCCCGCTCGCCGCTGGCGGTGCGGTCGCCGGCCAGCTCGGCGTCCACCTCGGCGGCCCCGGCCGCGCCGTTCGCGACCAGCGACTGCAACACGCTCCAGCGCAGCTCGGTGTCGACGGTCAACCCGTCCGGCACCCCGCTGCCGTCCAGCCAGCCGCGCAACGTCGCCAGGTCCTCACCGGTGCGGGCGGAGGAGGCGTACGCGCGGGCCCAGGCGAGCTGGAAGCCACTGCCCGGCTCGGCGGCGGACAGGGCCGTACGCGCGGTCCGGGCCAGCTCGGCCCAGCCGGTCGGCGCCCACTGAGGGTCGGCGTAGAAGGTGAGCGCGGTGGTCGCCTGCCGCAGCGTGGCGGTGATCAGGTTGATGTCGGTCTCGGCGGTCAGCCCGGCCAGCACCAGCGCCACGTAGTCGCGGGCCGACAGTTCGGCGTCGCGGGTCATGTCCCAGGCGGCCGTCCAGCACAGGGCCCGGGCCAGCGACGAGTCGAAGCCGGAGATGTGCTGCACCACGGTCGACATGGACCGCTCGTCCAGCCGCAGCTTGGTGTAGGTGAGGTCCTCGTCGTTGAGCAGCAGCACGTCGGCGGCGGGCCGGCCGTGCAGCGCGGACAGCTCGGTCACCTCACCGGTCACGTCCACCTCGACCAGCTCGCGGCGGACCAGCCGGCCGTCGGTCAGGTCGTAGAGGCCCACCCCGATCCGGTGGGTACGCAACGTCGGATGCCCGGCCGGCGCCTCCTGCCGGACCACCACCCGCTCGTACGCGCCGTCGGCGCCGATCGTCACCTCCGGGCGCAGCGTGTTGACCTGCGCGGTCTCCAGCCACTGGGCGGCGAACTTGCGCAGCTCCCGGCCGGAGGCCGTCTCCAGCTCGGAGAGCAGGTCGTCGAAGGTGGCGTTGCCCCAGGCGTGCTTGCCGAAGTAGGCCCGCAGGCCGGCCAGGAACGGCTCCTCGCCCACGTACGCGACGAGCTGCTTGAGCACACTGGCGCCCTTGGCGTACGTGATGCCGTCGAANAAAGCTGGTCCTGCCGGTAGCCCCAGTTCTTCCGGATGGACAGGAACGTCGTCCAGGCGTCGGTGAAGCGGGTGGCGTTGGTGTTGCACCAGTGGCTGGCCCACTCGGCGAACGACTCGTTCAACCACAGGTCGTTCCACCAGCGCATGGTGACCAGGTCGCCGAACCACATGTGCGCCAGCTCGTGCAGGATCGTGTTGGCGCGCTGCTCGTACTCGAAGTCGGTGACCTGCGAGCGGAAGACGTAGTGCGACTCGGCGTGCGTGACACAGCCGAAGTTCTCCATCGCGCCGGCGTTGAAGTCGGGCACCCAGAGCTGGTCGTACTTGGGCAGCGGGTAGCGCACGCCGAACTTCTCCTGGAAGAAGTCGAAGCCCTGGGTGGTGATCAGGTGCAGGTCGTCGGCGTCGAGGTGGGGCGCCATGCTGGCCCGGCAGAAATAGCCCATGTCGATGCCGTCGTGGGTGTGGCGCACCTCGTGGTACGGCCCGGCGCAGAGCGCGGTGATGTAGGTGCTCATCCGCTCGGACTCGGCGAAGTGCAGCGTCTTCAAGCCCTCACCGGCGGCCTCCTCGCGGGCCACCGGCATGTTCGACACCACCTTCCAGTGGTCCGGGACGGTGGCGTGCCAGGTGTAGACGCTCTTCAGGTCGGGCTGGTCGAAGCAGGCGAAGACCTTCTGCGCGTCGGCGGTCTCGAACTGGCTGTAGAGGTAGGTCTCGCCGTCCACCGGGTCGACCGTGCGGTGCAGGCCCTGCCCGCTGTTGGAGTAGCCGAAGTCGGCGTCCACCACGAGGACGTTCTCGGCGGCCAGGCCGGTCAGCGTGAGGCCCTTCTCGGCGGACCAGTCGGACAGGTCGACCGGCTCGTCGTTCAGCGTGGCCGACCGCACCGACTCGGCGGCCGCCTCGATGAAGGTGGTCGCTCCCGGCTCGGCGCAGCGGAACCGGACCTCGGTCACCGAGCGGAACGTGCGGCCGGTGGGCTGCACGGCGGTCGACAGGTCAAGGCTGATGTCGTACCCGGTCACCTCGAGCAGGCGAGCCCGCTCGGTCGCCTCGACCTGGGTCAGGTTGCGCACTCCCGGCACTGTTCGTCTCCATCCCACTCGTCTCGCCGCGCCCCGCGGCACCGGCCTCACCTCGGCCCGCTCGTGACGGCCGGCTGAGAACCGAGTCTTCCATGCACGCACCCCGTTCGGTGGTCTAGGTCACGCTCTCATTCCGGTACCGGTCGATGCGGCGCGGGGTGAGGATCGGAGGGGAAGGCGCCGGGGCTCCCGGCGCGCGGAAGACGTGAAGGGACGACACCGTGACCGAACGTGTCACCGCGGACATGTGGTTCGACCCGCTCTGCCCGTGGGCGTGGATCACCTCACGCTGGCTGTTGCAGGTCGAGCAGGTCCGGGACGTGGACATCCGGTTCCACATGATGAGCCTGTCCGTGCTCAACGAGGGCCGGGACCTCCCGGAGGGATACCAGGACCTGTTGCGCAAGGGCTGGGGGCCGGTGCGGGTGTGCATCGCCGTCGAGCAGGCGCACGGCGGCGAGACGTTGGCGAAGCTCTACACCGCCATGGGCACCCGGATCCACCTCGGCAAGGAGGAGTTGGACCGGGACCTGCTGGTGGGCGCGCTCACCGACGTCGGGTTGGACCCGGCGCTCGCCGACGCCGCCGAGTCGACCCAGTACGACGACGCGCTGCGGGCCAGCCACGAGGCCGGGATGCGGCCGGTCGGCACCGAGGTGGGCACGCCGGTGGTCCACGCTCCGGGTCCCGACGGCGGCACCGTCGCCTTCTTCGGCCCGGTGATCACGCCCGCGCCGAAGGGGGAGGCGGCCGGCCGACTCTGGGACGGCGTGCTGCTGGTCTCCGCCACCCCCGGTTTCTACGAGCTGAAGCGCACCCGTACCCAGCCCCCCATCTTCGACTGACGTGAAAGGAGGGGGCCCTTCTTAACGCCTCCGGTATAGGCGGGGGCCCCTCTTAACAGTGACGCCGCACCACGCGTCGTACCCCGAGCCCCGCGCGGGCCCGTCACCGGGCCGGTGCGGGGCTCGTTCACCGGGTGTCCCCGCCGGCGGCCGAGCGCGCCGCACCACGGCAACTCCCGGAGGCGTTCCCATGGGTAAGCACCGCCGCACGTCCGACGACGCGCCGCAGCCGGCGACCGAGGACCCCGGCGCGACGTACTGGTCGGTGACCGAGGGCGACTGGCCGGCCGGCACGGTCGAGTTGGCCGGCCTGCTGGCCCCGCCGATCGTGGTCCGTGTGGCCCGCGCGGTGGCCACCTCACAGACAACCCCGCCGACCGGGCTCGGCAGCCCCGGCCGCGCACCGAGCCGGTCCGGCGCCGTCGGCCACCCGGCCGCCAGCGGGGCGCCCACGGTACGCCTCAACGCCGGCTCCCGCCCGGCCGCGCCGATCCGTCGCCCCGCCGCCGGCCGGCACCGTGACCTCACCGTCTGAGGCTGTTAAGCGGGGCCCCCGCCTATACCGGAAGCGTTAAGAAGGTCCCCCTCCTTTCACCTGGTGGAAGGAAGTGAGTCCGGCGGCGGGGCGCGCGGGGGCGCGGGTAGCGTCAGCGGGCATGACGGTCGTGCATCCGATCGCCCGGGCCTGGATCACCACTGGCGGCACCGGCGCGCAGAACTACGACGAGTTCGCCGACGACGCGGAGATCACCGCCATCGTCGAGGCGAATCCGCACAGTGCCCTGGGCATCGAGATGCCCCACCGGGCGCCGGGTAGCCTCGGGAAGTCCTTCCTGGACGCGCTGCCGGACGCGGTGGCCCGCCTCGCCGAGGCGAAGGCGGACGGCAGCTACACCCCGGCCGAGCAGGTGGTGGTCCTCTACCGGATCAGCGCGCCGGGCGAGGAGAACGCGTACGGGCTGTGGGCCATGGTCGACACCGACCAGATCTCCACCCGGGCCGACGAGCCGGGCCTGGTGATCCGGAACGAGGACGTGTTCATCGCCAAGGTGCGGGAGCGCGTCGCGCTGGCCGAGGCGCTCGGTCACCTGCTCTCACCCGTACTCCTGCTCCAGACCGGGCGCGGCGACGAGCTGCATGCCGCGCTCGCGGCGGCGACCGAGACGGCCGGTGCGCCCGCCGCCACCGACGTCGACCAATCCGGCCGCACCCACGCCATCTGGCTGGTCGGCCCCGGTGCGGCGCAGGACGAGCTGACCGCGTTGGCCGGCGGCGGCGAACTGGTGGTCGCGGACGGCAACCACCGCAGCCTGGCCGCGCAGACCGGCGGTTTCCCGCGTTTCCTGGCGGTGGTCACCACGCCCGCGTCAGTCGCCATCCAGCCCTACAACCGGCTGGTCAGCGAGCTGCCCAGCACCCCGGACGAGCTGCTCGACCGGCTCCGCGCCGCCGGCGCCGAGGTCACCCCGGCCACCGGCCCGCTCGGCGTCCCGGCCACCGGCGGCGCCGTGCACCTCCACCTCGCCGGCCGGGGGTACGCGGTGACGCTGCCGCACGTCGGCGCCGGCCGGCTGGAGAACCTCGACCACGCGCTGGTCGAGCGGCTGCTGCTGCGTGACGCGCTGGGCCTCGACCCGGGCGACAAGCGGATCACGTACGTCGGCGGCGACTACCCGGCGAGCTGGCTCACCGGCGAGGTCGACGCCGGTCGGGCCGAGCTGGCGGTGCTGGTGGCGCCGGTGACCGTGGACGACTTCGTCGCGGTCAACCTGGCCCGGGAGAAGATGCCGCGCAAGAGCACCTGGTTCACCCCGAAGGCGCGGGCCGGCCTGGTGGTGGCGGAGCTGCCACACTGATCGGCGTGTGACGAATCCGCCTCCGGGTCGCCGCCCGCGCGTCGGCTCGGAGGCGGGCCTGTCAGACTGCGCGGTATGCGCGTCTACCTGGGATCCGACCACGCCGGTTTCGAGCTGAAGGTGCACCTGGCCAACCACCTGGCCAAGCAGGGCTACGAGGTGGTGGACGTCGGTCCGCACGCCTTCGACCCGGACGACGACTACCCGGCGTTCTGCCTGCACACCGGCGACCGTGTGGTCGACGACCCGGGCAGCCTCGGCGTGGTGATCGGCGGTTCCGGCAACGGCGAGCAGATCGCCGCGAACAAGGTCGCTGGTGTCCGGGCGGCCCTGGCCTGGAACGTCGAGACCGCCCAACTGTCCCGGGAGCACAACGACGCGAACGTCATCGCGATCGGCGCGCGGCAGCACACGCTGGACGAGGCCACCGCCCTGGTCGAGGCGTTCCTCACCACGCCGTTCTCCGGTAATCCCCGGCACAGCCGGCGCATCGCCCAGGTGGCCGAGTACGAGCAGAGCCGCGAGCTGCCCGGCCTGCCGGCCTGACGCACGCCCGTCGCCCCCGGCCTGGCATGCCGTCGAGGCGGCGGCATCGGGATGGCGCCACTTCGGTGGGTGCACGCGGCGCATCGGGCCGTCGAGCACGGCGAGCCGCTGGCAGCCGACCCGAGCTACGCCATGGGTGTCCCAGCCGTCCCCAGACACCCATGGCGTTCCACTCGTTGCCTTCATCGGTCGTGGATGGAACGCCATGGGTGTCGCAGCCGTCCGTAGACACTCATGGCGTTCCACTCGTCGGCCGGATCGGCCACGGGTGGAACGTCATGGGTGTTGCACCGCGCCCGTTACCCGGCCGGTATGCGTCGGCCGGTCCGTGTCGGTGCCGCGGGCACGGGTCGGTGCCGGCGTGCGGCGTAGTGTCGACCGTGTGTGGTCAGCGCCCGCCTCGGGGCAGTTCCTCGCGGGGGACCCAGTTGCGGCGGACCAGCACCACCCGCTGCTCGGCCTCGGCGAGGTCGTCCTCGGTGGGGCGGGCGGCGTCCCGGGCCCGCAACGCGGCGGTGACGCTCACCTGTGAGGACCCCGAACCGACAAGGCCGCGCAGCCCTCGTTCGCCCTCGTCGGCGGTAGCGCGCCGGCCGCGTTCCGACGGTTCCGGCTCACCGCGTCTACCACCGCGCGGCGTCCTGGACCCGTCGTCCGACGGCTCCGGCTCGGGGCGCCTGCTGCCGCGCGGCGACGGCTCCGGCTCGGGGCGCCTGCTGCCACGTTGGGGCCGGGGCGTGACGTCGTCGTGCACTCCGGCCGTGCTCCCACTCGTCTCTGCGGTGCTGTCGCCGGCGCCGGCCGGTTCGCCCGTCTCGCCGTGATGCCGCAGTCGCCGTCGCCGTCGCTCCGCCTCACCCACCCCCCGACCGTACCGCCCCCGCCCGCCCCAACACCCGCGCCCACGCCGCCCCGCCTCCCGCCCCCGCCCTCCCCGCACGGCGATCATGAGGTTGGCCGGGACAACCCGGACAAATCTCCAAGCCAACTTCATGATCGACGCGTCGCGCCGCGCCGCGACGCGACGCGACGCGAGGCAGGGCGGGGTGAGGGAGTCAGAAGACTTCCATGGGGGAGGGGGCTCGGTGCCAGGTGAAGGCGGGGGTGAGGGTGGGAAGGGTGTTCGGGAGCAGTTCGCGGACCCGGCCGGTGGCGGTCAGCGCGGCCGGCGTGGTGCCGCCCAGGTACAGCTCGCCGAGGGCCCGTACGTCGCAGGCCAGCGCGGCCGGCGCGGTGGTGGCCGTGCACTCCGCCCCGGTGGGCCCGCCGACCAGTCGCCACCGGCCGGTGTTCTCCGGCAGCAGCTCGTCGGTCACCTCGATGACCACGTCCACGTCGGTGGCGTAGCGACGGGCGGCGAGTGCGGTCGGCACGTCGACGACGCGTACCCAGAGCCCGTCGGCGAGCTGCGGGGCGAGCTGTCGGGGCTCGTCCACCAGGCGCAACAGCGGCTCGTCCACGGCGGCGACCGGGAACGACAGCCGCCGGGTCAGGTCGACGGTGAGCAGCAGCCGCCACAGCGCCAGGTACGCCTCCGGGGTCGCGGCGACCACCTCGCCGACCTGCACCTCGCCCCGGGGGACCTCACCGGCCCAGCCTTCCTTCGTCCGGTAGAGCGCGTACCCGTCGAGCCCGTCCGGGCCCTCGTGCAGCAGCACCCGGCGTTCGGTCGCCCCGCCCCGCCCGCTCTTCGCGTCCGCCAGCACGTACGCCCACCAGCGCTCGTCCCGGCGCGACCAGCCGGGGCGGTCGGCGCGCGTCCGCTCGTACAGTCGGGCCAGTTCGTGCCGGTGCGCGGCGGGCCGGGCCAGGCGTAGCGTGCCCTCGGCGGGGGTCGGGGCGGGTAGCCGCAGCCCGGTGGTGTCGGCGGCCAGCATCAGCCGTTGGGCCGCCGAGCCGTAACCGAACCGGGGGTAGATGCGGCCCTCGCTGGCCCAGAGCACCGCGACCGGCTCCCGGCCGGCGTCGCGGATCTCCCGGAGCTGTCGCCGCATCAGCCCGGTGAGCAGGCCCCGGCGGCGGTGCGTCGGTGCGACCGCCACCATGGTCACGTGGGCGGCCGGCACGTCGACCCCCGGTACGGCGAGGTCGCGGCTGAACGCGGCGGCGTGCGCGACCGCGGTGCCGCCGTCGCGGACCAGCAGCGACCGTTCCGGCTCGAAGAGCGGCCGTTCGACCTCCTGCACCGCCGGGTCGAGGCCGACGTGGTGGAAGGCCAGCGCCAGCAGCGCGGCGATCTCGTCGAAGTCCTCGGCCCGGGGCACCACCGCGTCGGTCATCGCCCGTGTGTACCCCATCGATGTCGGGGTCGGCACCCTATTTGCCGGGTGGCTACCCTCGGAACTGTGGCCGACGTCGGTCGAGGGGGAGGACGGAAGATGGCGGACCAGACACAGCCGTGGGCGGAGCGCACCGTGGAGGTGCCGCCCGAGCCGGGAATGGTGCCCCCGCAGCGGGACGCGTTCCAGCGCGGGGTGGCTGCGGTCGGAGGCCGGCCCCGTACGCCCCGCACGGAGCAGTTCCCCACGGTGGAGCACGGCGACTGGGCCGGCGAGCCGGCGCCGCGCCGGTCGATGGGCTGGCACCTGGCGCAGGCCCGCCGCGGCGGGGAGTGGAGCGCCGCCGGAGCCCTGTTCGCGTTCGTCTGCTGGGGCATCTGGGCGATCTCCGGTCGGGGTGACCTGGTCACACCGCTGCTCACGTTCGTGCTCAGCCTGCTCACCGCGGTCGGCCTGTTCGCGCTGGCCCGGCTGCTCGGCCGGCTGATCCTGGAGCGGCAGCTCGGGCGGGTGCGCCGCAGCGCCCGCGGCGCGCACATGATCACCGCGCTGTTCCTGGCCGGGGTGGGGGTGGCCTACCTCCAGCAGACCGAGTGGGTGGTCTCCGCCTGGAACTGGATCACCGGCAACTGAGCCGCCGTGGCCGCGGGCGGGACGGCGTCGTGCCGCCCGCCCGCGCGCCCGGTCGCGGTATGCCGCGACGCCGGTCGTCACTCCACCAGGACGGCGCTGGCATTACCCCACCCCGGCCGGTTCATCCGTCGCCCGTCGGGTGGAGCGGCTACCGCTGCTCGCCGTCGGCCTTCGGTGAGGCGACGCGCGCCGCCGGGGTGCGCGGGTGGAAACAGCGGCCGTAACCGTCGCGTAAGGTCCCCCGGCATCCCGGGACCCGATCATGTACTCGATCGCAGTGGTTCACGAGGGGACTTCGATGAGTCGACTACAGCGCGTCCTGGCCTGCCTGACCGTGGTGACCGTCGGCGTGGCCGGCCCGCCGGGTGTGGCGTCCGCGGCCACCACCCTGCCCACCTACACGTACGTCGACCTGGGCACGATCGGCGTGCCGAGCACCGGGGAACCGGCCGGCAGTGACGCGTACGCGCTGGCCGCCGACGGCACCGTGGTGGGTGTCTCGACCGTCGACGGGATCTACAACCACCACGCGTTCTCCTGGGCCGGTGGGGTGATGACGGACCTCGGCACGATCTACCCCGGCCCGTACAGCGCCAGCGTCGCCAACGGCGTGAACGGGCGGGGGGTCGTCGTCGGCTCGACGAACGTCGACGCCACCGAACCGCCGCACGCCTTCCGGTACGCCGGTGGCGTGCTCACCGACCTCGGCACCGGCTACGGCGCGGGCAGCGGCAGCCAGGCCAACGACGTCAACGACAGTGGCACCGTCGTCGGCACCCGGTATGAGCGGCAGGGCGCACCGACCCGGGCGGCCGTCTGGCGGGACGGCCGGATCGTCGACCTCGGCACGCTCGGCGGCCGGGCCGGACAGTGGGGCACCGACAGCATCGCCTACGCGGTGAACGGGGCCGGGCAGGTGGTCGGCGGCGCGCTCACGCCGGGCGGCGCGCTGCACGCGTTCGTGTGGACGGGCGGCGCCCTGACGGACCTGGGGACGCTCGGTGGGGTCACCGAGTCCACGTACGCCCGGGACATCAGCGACTCCGGCCACGTCGTGGGCGCATCCCAGAACCGCTCCGGGCAGGTGCACGCGACGCTGTGGCGGGCCGGAACCGTCCGTGACCTCGGCACGCTCGGCGGCAACTACTCGGAGGCGCGGGCGGTCAACGACGCCGGGCAGGTGGTGGGCCTGGCCCGTACGGCCGGCGGACAGCCCTACCCCGAGCGGGCGTTCCTGTGGCAGGGCGGCCGGATGGTCGACCTCAACGGGCGGGTACGCGGGCTGCCGTCCGGGGTGACGCTACGGTCGGCGGAGGACGTGAACGACGACGGGCTGATCGTCGGCTTCGCCTGCCCCTTCGACTGCGCCGCGGGGGGCGACGCGGCCCGCCGGGCGTACCTGCTGGTGCCGACCGCGCGCTGACCGGGCGGCCGGGGGAGAGGTACGGGCACGGGGATGGACCGTGGCGCCGGGCTCAGCCGGCGAACCGGTACAGCCTGAACTCCTTCTCCGCGCCGCACACCAGCACCTCGGTGTTCCAGGAGCAGGACTCGCTGCGGATCTGCGGCACCTCGCCCATCTCGACCGGCTTGCCGTCCACCGCCATCCCGGCGAGGGTGCGGTCGTCCTCGGAGCTGCTCGGCGCCTTGGTGAACAGCAGCAGGTTGCCGGCGTCCAGCCGGACGGCCACCCCGTCGCGGTCCCGCAGCACCGGGCTGCCGTCCGGGGCGAACAGGGTCACCGCGTCCTGCGGCTGGTCCCGCGCGGCGAGCAGGTGTTCGCCGAACGGGACCAGTCGTTCCGCCCGCGGTGCCGGCCAGTGCCGGCTGCCCTCGCCCTCGGTCACCACCACCACCCGGGTGCCGTCCGCCCCGGCGGAGGGCGTCTCCAGCAGGCAGGCGCGGTGCTTCCCGCAGGTGACCAGCGTCTCCGCCCGGCTGTTCGGCTCCGCCGCCTCGTACCGCACGTCGGGCGTGCCGAGGTCGCCCAGGTCGTAGGAGAGCAGCCGCAGGCCCCGGTCGTTCTCCGTCACGTACAGCCGGTCGTCACGGGCGGCCACCGGGTCGTCGAGGTCCGCCACGTTGCCCCGGCTTCGCAGGACCTTTCCGCTGTCGATGGCCACGACCCGCACCGAGCGGTCCGCGCCCACCTGCACCAGCCGGTCGGCCTTGCCCGACCACGGCACGCGCGGCGAGCCGTCCGGGTATCCGGCGCCGTCGAGGGCCGCGCCGGTGCCGACCGGCACCACCACCGTGCGGGTGTCGCCGTACTCGCTGCGCGGGTTGGCCCGCTCCCACCGCTGCCGGCCGTCCTTGAGCCGCAGGCCGACCAGGCGGTTGCCGGTGCGGTCCAACCAGACCACCGTGTCGGCGCCGAGGAAGACCTCGTCGTCGCCGTGCACGCGGAGGTCCCACCGCTGGTCGCCGGAGTCGCCGTCGAGGACCAGCAGGGGGCGGGGCGTGCTGCTGCCGGAGGCGTCGGCGAGCACGGCGACGCCGTCGGGCAGCGCCCGGATCCCCGCCCAGCGGTCCGCGGTCACCCCGGTCGGTTGCGCCCACAACGTCTTCCCGGTCGCGGTGTCGACCGCCACCACCCGGAGGCGGTCGTCGGGCAGCGGGTAGGCCAGGTAGGCGCGGTCGGCCAGGGTCGCGGTGAACATGTCGCCGGGCCGCTCGTCGCCGGTGGACACCCGGCCGACCAGCTCCGGCGTGTGGAAGTCCAGCGCCGGGTGCCGGTCCCGGAACACCCAGAGCAGCGTCGCGGCGGTCACGCCCACCACCACGAGACCCGCGCCCAGCGCGAGCCTGCGGCCCCGCCGGCCGCGTCCCGCCGGGCCGCCGCCGGGGGAGAACGGCATCGGGGGTACGCCGGGGGCGGCCGCCGCCGGGGGACCGGGCGGTGCCGGGGGTACGCCGGGGGCGGCGTACGCCGGTGCGCCCGGGACGGCGGCCGCGTACGCCGGCGCTCCGGGGCCGGCGTGCGCGACGGCCGGGGCGTACCCCGTCGGGGTCGGCGTGGCGACCAGCGTGTCGTGCCGGCCGGCCGGCGCGTCGGGCAGCGTGCCGTGCGGTCCGTGCGCGGCCTTCGTGGTGCCGGTGGTCGCGGGGGCGGTGGTCGCGTCCGGTCCCACGCGGTCGTCCGCCGGCTCGGTGCGCACCGGCGGCGGCGCGGGCCGGCGGGCCGAGCGGGGCAGCGGCAGGTCGGTCAGCGCTCCCTCGGCGACCGGCAGTTCCGGCTGCTCCAGCACGGTCGGCGCGATGCCCAGCTCGGCGTGCAGCAGCCGGGCCACCAGCGGCACCCGGGTCGACCCGCCGACCAGGAAGAGCCCGGCGAGCTGCTCCGGGCGCAGCCCGGCGGCGGCGGTGACGGCCCGGGTCTCGGCGACCGCGCGGGCCAGCAGCGGCGCGGCGAGACGCTCGAAGTCGTCCCGGGTCAGCGGCACCGCCGCCTCCACCCCCGGTACGGCCACGGGCGCGACCATGGCCCGGGAGAGCATCTCCTTGGCGCCCCGGACGTGGTCCCAGAGCTGCTGCCGGTCCCGCCGGTCGGCGGTCGTCGCCGGTTCGGTCAACCGGGCCCACTGCTCCGGGTGGGTCGGTCGCACCAGCTCGCCGAGCCGGCCGACCAGCACCGCGTCCAGGTCGAGGCCGCCGAGGTCGGCGAGCCCGCCGGTGGCGACGAGGTGGAAGCCGGAGTCGCCCCACGGGTCGGCGCCCTCGTTGCGCAGCACCGCGACGTCGAGCGTGCCGCCGCCGAAGTCGAACACCGCCACCGAGCCGCCGACCGGCACCGGCCGGCGCAGCACCTGGGTGTGGTAGCGGGCCGCGGCCACCGGCTCACGCAGCAGCCGGGTGCCGGGGGCGATCGGCCCGGCGAGCGTGTGCTCGGCCGCCGCCGGCCAGCCGGCGAGTTCCAACGCGTCGTGCAGCACCTGCCGTCGCGGCGGCGTCCAGGCCGCCGGATGCGTCACCACCGCCGGGGGCAGCAGGCCGACCGCGGCCACCGCCGCGTCCGCGACCGCGCGCAGCGTCGCGGCCAGCAGCTCCGCCGGCCGGTACGCCCGGCCGCCCAGGTCGACGGTCTCCTCGTCGATCCGTCGCTTCGGGTTCGGCTCGTAGCCGGTCGGGTCGGCCTGGGCCAGGCGTTGGGCATCCCGCCCGACGTGCAGGTGGCCGTCGGTGTCCGCGTACACGCCGGACGGCAGGATCGGCTGGCCGTCGATGAGCAGCGGACGGGTACGCCCGTCCGGCCGGCGCAGCACCGCCACCGTGTTCGAGGTGCCGAGGTCCACGCCCAGGGCGAAGCCGTCCTGCTGGCCTGACATCCGTAGCTACCTCCACCGAGAAGGGGACGACCGGCCCCGCATGGTACGCAGCCCGCGCCGCCCGCCTCCCGGCCGCTGCGGGAAAGGGATGGCCGGGTCGCACCGTCAGCGCCTACCGTGGCCGCCATGATGGTGCTCTCCGTCAACGTCGGCCGGCCCCGCCCCAACCCGTGGAAGGGCATCGAGTCGACCGGCATCGACAAGCGGCCCGTCGACGGCCCGGTGCACGTCACCGCGCCCGGTCCCAAGGGCACCGGCGAGGTCGGCCTGGCCGGCGACCGGGTCTACGACGTCGCCCACCACGGCGGCACCGACCAGGCGGTCTACGCGTACGCCCGGGAGGACCTGGACCGCTGGGCGGGCGAGCTGGGCCGCCCGCTGGGCAACGGCAGCTTCGGGGAGAACCTCACCACCGCCGGGCTGGACGTCAACGGCGCGCTGATCGGCGAGCGGTGGCGGATCGGCGCCGACCTGGTCCTGGAGGTGTCCACCACGCGGATCCCGTGCGGCACGTTCCAGGGCTGGCTGGGCGAACGCGGCTGGCTCAGGCGGTTCACCGACGCCGTGGTGCCGGGGGCCTACCTACGGGTGATCTCGCCCGGCAGCGTCGCCGCCGGGGATCCGGTGGAGATCGTGCACCGGCCCGACCACGACGTGACGGTGGCGCTGCTGTTCCGGGCGGTGATGCGGGAGCCGGAACTGCTGCCCCGGCTGACGGTGGCCGACGCCCTGCCGGAGGAGGACAAGGAGCGGATCCGCCGGCGACTGCCCTGACCGCCGGATCGACGGATCTCCGGGTCGCCTCCGGGTGATCGCCGATGGGTTCCGGGTGCCCCGCCGCAGAAGGATGGACCGGCGTCGGAAAACTCGGGAGGTCCCATGTCCGGTCGTGTCGTCGCCGTTGCCGCCGCCGTGCTCACGCTCCTCGCCGGGGTGCCCGGCCCGGCCCGCGCCGATCCCGCACCGCCCGCGCTGACCTGGGGCGAGTGCGCCGACGACCTGCCGGACGTCCCGCCCGACCCGGGCGTACGGTGCGCCCGGCTCCGCCTGCCGGTGGACTGGGCACGGCCGTACGGGCCGACGTTCGACCTGGCGGTGGCGCGCCGCGCCGCGCGCACTCCGCAGGAGCGGATGGGCACGCTGGTGTTCGGGCCGGGCGGTCCGGGTGACTCGGGTGTGGAACGCATCCGCCGGGGCGACCGGTTCAGCGACGAGCTGCTCGACCGGTTCGACCTGGTCAGCTTCGACCCGCGCACCGTGGCCCGCTCCGCCGCGCCGGTCTGCACGCCGGATCCGACGCGGCGTCGACCGCCGGTCCCACTGACCAGTCAGGCCGACTTCGACGCCGCCGTGGCCTACAACCGGGCGCTGTGGGACCGGTGCCGCCCGACCAGCCCCGTCTTCGACCACGCCGACACGCTCAGCACCGTGCACGACCTGGAGGCGCTACGCCGTGCCCTGGGCGAACCGCGGCTGACGTTCCACGGCAGCTCGTACGGCACGCTGCTGGGTCAGCAGTATGCCGAGCGCTATCCCGACCGGGTGCGGGCCGTCGTGCTGGAGGGTGTGTTCGACCACGGCCTCGGCGTGCGGCCCTTCGTGCGGTCCCAGGCGGCCGCCCTGCAGGACGCGTTCGACGAGTTCGTCTCCTGGTGCGACCGGTCGACCGAGTGTGTGCTCCACGGCCGGGACGTGCGGGCGGTCTGGGCCGGGGTGCTGACCCGCGCCGACCACGGCGAGTACGCCCCGCGTACCGCCTTCGACGTCACCGCCGTGGCGCTGGGCGCGCTCGCCGGGCCGCGCTGGCCACAACTGGCCGCCACCGTGCGGGACATGGACGCGGGCGTCCCGCCCGCCGAGCCGAAGCTCCCGATCGCCGTCGCGGCCTTCTGCGCGGACTGGCCGGCCCCGGTGCGCGACTACGACGACTACGCGGGCCTGGTCCGGGCGGCGCGGGCGGCCGCGCCCGACGTCCGGTACGGCGCCGGGCTGCTGGCGGTGCAGACCTGCCTCGGCTGGCCGTCCCCGGTGCGCAACCCGCCGCACCGCCTGCGGGTGCACACCCGCACGCCGCTGCTGCTGCTCAACGCCCGGCACGACCCGCGCACCGGTTACGCCTGGGCCACCGACGTGGCCCGTCAACTGGGCCGGCACGGGCGGCTGGTCACGTACGAGGGGTGGGGGCACGGCTCCTACCTGCGCACCGACTGCACGATCGCGGTGGTGGACCGGTATCTCGTCGACGTGGCGCTGCCCGCCCGGGGCGCCCGGTGCCCGGCGGGCTGAGCCCGCGTCCGAGGTCCCGTCACGACTCGCGGTCCGGCGGCCCGGCGGCGCGGCACACGGCGCCGGTGAACATGTTGTCGGTCGCGTTGGTGATCACCGCGTCGAGCCGGTCGCGGGTCCGGACGAGGTTAGTGATGCGCTGGTCGATCTGTTCCCGCTCGACCGCCAACTGCCTGATCAGCGCCGGGGTGGCCCGGTCGTCGACGACGCACGGCAGCAGCCCGACGATGGCCCTGCTGGTCAGCCCGGCCCGGTACAGCTGTTGGATCAGCCGGACCCGCTCGACCGCGCTCTCGGGATACCGGCGGTGGCTGCTCGAACCGCGTTCGGCGGTGAGCAGGTTCTGCTGCTCGTAGTAGCGCAGCGCCCGCACGCTGACGCCGGTGCGGGCGGCCAGTTCGCCAATGCGCATCTCGACTCTTCCCTGCGACGTGGTTCACACGACTTGAATCTGACGTCAACGTCACGTTCTAGCGTAGTCGCGGGTCGACACGCCGGCCCTCGGCTCCGTCTGGAGGAAACCCCGCATGATCACGTACGAGACGACCGGTCTCACCGGTCCCGCGCCCACGGCGACCGTGTCGGTGAAGCCGATCGTGCTCCCGATGCCAGAACGCGGTGCGGACCTGCACGTACGCGTCTCCGCGCCGGTCACCGGTAGCAGCCTGCCGGTGGTGGTGTTCGCACACGGGTACGGCTCGAACCTTGACGGCTACGCCCCGCTCGTGGACCACTGGGCGGCTCACGGCTTCGTCGTGGTCCAGGCCACCCACCTGGACTCCCGGCGCCTCGACGTCGCCGCGGACCCGTCCCGCAGACCGCACCTCTGGCTCCACCGGGTGCGGGACATGACCCGGATCCTCGACAACCTCGACGTCCTGGAAGCCTCGGTGCCCGGGCTGGCCGGCCGGGCCGACCACGGTCGCGTCGTCGCGGCCGGGCACTCCTTCGGCGGCCAGACCGCCGGCATCCTCGTGGGCCTGCGCGTCGCCGACCCGGTGACCGGCGTCGCGCGGGACCTGTCCGACCCCCGGGTCATGGCCACTGTCCAGTTGGCCACCGCCGGCCGGGGCGGCGACGAGCTGACCCCGTTCGCCCTCGAAGTCGCGCCCTGGCTGCGTGACCAGGACTTCTCGCACATCACCGCGCCCGGTCTCGTCGTCGCCGGCGACCGGGATGAACTTCCGTTGTCCACGCGGGGAGCGTCCTGGACGACCGACCCCTACACCCTGGCCCGCGGCGACAAGAGCCTGCTGACCGTCTTCGGCGGCCAGCACTCGCTCGGCGGCATCTCCGGTTACGACGCGGCCGAGACCACCGACCAACACCCCGGCCGGGTCGCGCTCGTCCAGCAGGTCACCCTCGCCTACCTGCGGCACGTCACCGGCGTCGACCACACCGACTGGCGGACCGCCCAGACTGTCCTGGCCGGCGGGCACCACGAACTCGGCCGGCTCGAATCCAAGTAGGCGCCGGCACCATCACGCGGTTGACGTGCGCCATTCTGCGGAGCGGGCGACGGGAATCGAACCCGCGTAGTCAGTTTGGAAGACTGAAGCTCTACCATTGAGCTACGCCCGCGTGCACCCCGCGACGGCGGGGCGCACGCGACAGCGTACCGAATCCCGACGCCGGACGTGCATCGCGTACCCCTACGGGCTGGCGGGCCGCAAGATCCACGCATGGTCGGCGAAGTGGCTGCTTCCCCCCGATCAGGATCCCGCCACCTCGCCGAAACGGCGGGCGGCTCGGGCCCGGTCACCCACGCTGGGGCCCGGACGGCATACACTCTTCGTCGCCACGGGGTGTGGCGCAGCTTGGTAGCGCACTCGCTTTGGGAGCGAGGGGCCGTGGGTTCAAATCCCGCCACCCCGACTGTCGTTCGCGACCGGATGGTCCCGGGAACCGCCGGTTTCTCCGCGCGGTGCCCGGGCGCTGCCGATGCCGCAGCCCGGCTCGCCTACACTCGATGCGCGCAATCACGCCCCAGACTCAAAACCAGATCCGTTCAAGGAGTACGCCTGTGAAGAGCACCGTCGAGACTCTGAGCCCGACGCGCGTGCGGCTCGCCATCGAGGTGCCGTTCGTCGAGCTCGAGCCGAGCCTCAAGAAGGCGTACCGGGAGATCGGCCAGCAGGTCCAGGTTCCCGGCTTCCGCCGGGGCAAGGTCCCCGCCGCCGTGATCGACCAGCGGGTGGGCCGGGGGACCGTCCTGAACGAGGCGATCCAGGAGGCCATCCCGCAGAACATCCTCGCCGCGGTCCGGGAGCACGACCTGAAGACGCTCGGCCGTCCCGAGGTCGACATCACCGAGTTCAACGACGGTGACTCGCTGACCTTCACCGCCGAGGTCGACGTCCGCCCGGAGATCACCCTGCCGGACCCGGCCACCATCGAGGTGACCGTCGACGAGATCCAGATCGCCGACAGCGAGATCGACGAGCAGGTCAGCAGCCTGCGTGAGCGGTTCGCCACGCTGAAGACCGTCGAGCGGG
Source organism: Micromonospora sp. NBS 11-29 (assembly GCF_002140155.1). Taxonomy (GTDB): domain Bacteria; phylum Actinomycetota; class Actinomycetes; order Mycobacteriales; family Micromonosporaceae; genus Micromonospora. The sequence goes on along the minus strand of NZ_NAPR01000032.1, from coordinate 5,569 downwards.
CCGCTCAGGAGGGCGACTTCGTCCAGATCGACCTGAACGCCACGGTGGACGGCGAGGACGTGCCGGGCGGTTCGGCGAGCAACATCTCCCACGAGGTCGGCAGCAAGCAGCTCCTGCCGGGCCTGGACGAAGCGCTGGTCGGCCTGGCCGCCGGCGACAGCACCACCTTCACCACCCAGCTCGTCGGCGGCGACTACGCCGGTCGGGACGCCGAGGTGGCGGTGACCGTCCGCACGGTCAAGGAGAAGGAGCTGCCGGAGCTCGACGACGACTTCGCGCAGATGGCCAGCGAGTTCGACACCATCGAGGAGCTGCGGGGCGACGTGCGCGAGCGGGTCACCCGGGGCAAGCAGGTCGAGCAGATCTACGCCGCCCGCGACAAGGCCCTGGAGCAGATGGTCGCCGCCGCCGAGGTGCCGGCGCCGGAGGGCGTCGTCAAGGAGGAGGTCGAGAGCCGCAAGGCCGCGATGGTCGACCAGCTCGAGCGCATCGGCGCCTCCCTGGAGGAGTACCTCGCCGCGGAGGAGAAGACCGAGGAGCAGATCGACACCGAGCTGACCGAGGCCGCGACCGACGGCGTCAAGATCCAGCTCCTGCTCGACACGCTGGCCGACGCCGAGGACGTGCAGGTCTCCGACGACGAGTTCGGCCACGAGATCGTGCACCGGGCGCAGCGCGCCGGCATGGCCCCCCAGCAGTACTACGACCAGCTGGCCCGTTCCGGTGCCGCGGCGGCCGTCTTCGGCGACGTCCGTCGGGGCAAGGCGCTCGCCGCCGTGATGGAGAAGATCAAGATCAAGGACGCGGCGGGCAACGAGGTCTCCCTCGACGCGCTGCGGGCCCAGAACGAGGCCGAGCACGACCACCAGCACTGATCGTCAGGGCGTCGGCCGCCGTCCCGCGCTGCGCGCCGGGCGGCGGCCGAAACCCTTTCCGGGGTACGCCGACCGGGTGACTGCGCTGTGAGCGAACAGTGCCCCGACCGGGAGTACGCCTACCGGACGAGCGGTTAGTGTCGGACAGGACGGTACGGAGAGCGAAGGGCTGCCATGACCGACATGCACATCCCCAAGAAGTCGCTCCGGGCGATCGAGGCCCGTGGTGGCGACTCCATTGGCAACCTCGACGACTCGGTCTACAACCGGTTGCTCAAGGAACGGATCATCTTCCTGGGCAGCGAGGTGAACGACCAGGTGGCCAACCGCATCTGCGCGCAGCTGCTGCTGCTCGCCGCGGAGGACCCGGACCGCGACATCTTCCTCTGGATCAACTCGCCGGGTGGCTCGGTCTACTCCGGCATGGCGATCTACGACACCATGCAGTACATCGACAACGACGTGTCGACCGTGGCCATGGGCATGGCCGCCTCGATGGGCCAGCTCCTGCTCTGCGCCGGCACCAAGGGCAAGCGCTACGCCCTGCCGCACGCGCGGATCATGATGCACCAGCCCTCGGGTGGTCTCGGCGGCACCGCGTCGGACATCGCGATCCAGGCCGAGCAGATGCTCTACACCAAGCGGATGTTCCAGGAGCGGGTGGCGCACCACACCGGCCAGTCCCAGGCCCAGATCGAGGCGGACTCGGACCGCGACCGCTGGTTCACCGCCCAGGAGGCCATGGACTACGGCTTCATCGACAAGGTGATCATCGGGGCCGCGCAGGTTCCGGATGGCGCCGGGACCCTGAGCTGACCGAGGAGCTGACGATGACCGACCTGAGCCTGCCGCCCCAGTTCGCGGCCGTGCACAACCGCTACGTCCTGCCGTCGTTCGTCGAGCGCACGTCGTACGGGATGAAGGAGTCGAACCCCTACAACAAGCTCTTCGAGGACCGGATCATCTTCCTCGGGGTCCAGGTGGACGACGCGTCGGCCAACGACGTGATGGCCCAGCTGCTGACGTTGGAGGGCACCGACCCGGACCGCGACATCATCATGTACATCAACTCGCCGGGCGGGTCCTTCACCGCCATGACGGCGATCTACGACACCATGCAGTACGTCCGGCCGGACATCCAGACCGTCTGCCTCGGGNGGCGCTGCCGAACTCCCGGATCATCATCCACCAGCCGGCCACCGAGGGCGGCTACGGTCAGGGCTCGGACATCGAGATCCAGGCCCGGGAGATCCTGCGGATGCGGACGCAGTTGGAGGACATGCTGTCCCGCCACTGCAACCGGCCGATCGAGCAGGTCCGCAAGGACATCGACCGTGACAAGATCATGACGGCCGAGGAGTCCAAGGAGTACGGGCTGGTCGACACCATCCTGACCAGCCGCAAGAAGGGTCTGCTGGCGTCCCACGCCGCAGGCTGAGCACGTAGGGGGTCCGAGGTCGGTCGGGAGTGGTTCCCGGCCGGCCTCTGACACACCCGTTTTGGGGGTCGGAGAAAACCCGGCCACCGGGTAACGTCGGGTCTGTACCGCTCCCGGTCGGGTCCGGTGGAGCCGACAGCATGGTGGGACGACAGGACGGACGGGCGCCGTGGCGTTCGCAGGTCAGGGCCGGTGCTCCGGCCGATGAGTGCAGGGAGAACGTAGGTGGCACGGATCGGTGACGGCGGCGACCTACTGAAGTGCTCCTTCTGTGGCAAGTCACAGAAGCAGGTCAAGAAGCTCATCGCGGGGCCCGGGGTCTACATCTGCGACGAGTGCATCGATCTCTGCAACGAGATCATCGAGGAGGAGCTGGCCGAGTCCGGCGAGGTGAAGTGGGAAGAGCTTCCCAAGCCGATGGAGATCTGCCAGTTCCTCGACAACTACGTCGTCGGCCAGGAGCAGGCCAAGAAGGCGCTCGCCGTCGCGGTCTACAACCACTACAAGCGGATCCAGGCCGAGGCAGCCGGCGCCCCCGGTTCCGGCAGCGACGGCGTGGAGCTGGCGAAGTCCAACATCATGCTGCTCGGCCCCACGGGCTGCGGCAAGACCCACCTGGCGCAGACCCTGGCCCGGATGCTCAACGTGCCGTTCGCGATCGCGGACGCCACCGCGCTGACCGAGGCGGGCTACGTCGGCGAGGACGTGGAGAACATCCTCCTCAAGCTGATCCAGGCCGCCGACTACGACATCAAGCGCGCCGAGACCGGCATCATCTACATCGACGAGGTCGACAAGATCGCCCGCAAGTCGGAGAACCCGTCGATCACCCGGGACGTCTCCGGCGAGGGTGTGCAGCAGGCGCTGCTCAAGATGTTGGAGGGCACGGTCGCCAACGTGCCGCCGCAGGGCGGTCGGAAGCACCCGCACCAGGAGTTCATCCAGATCGACACCACGAACGTGCTGTTCATCTGCGGTGGCGCGTTCGCCGGCCTCGACCAGATCATCGAGGCCCGCACCGGGTCCGGCGGCACCGGCTTCGGCGCCCGGCTCCGGTCGGTGTCGGAGCGGTCGACCGACGACATCTTCAGCCAGGTCATGCCGGAAGACATGTTGAAGTTCGGGCTGATCCCCGAGTTCATCGGCCGGCTCCCGGTGATCACCAATGTGCGCAGCCTCGACCGTGGTGCCCTGGTCAAGATCCTCACCGAGCCGCGTAACGCGTTGGTCCGGCAATATCAGCGCCTGTTCGAGCTGGACGGCGTCGAGCTGGAGTTCGAGCAGCCGGCGCTGGAGGCCATCGCCGACCAGGCCATGCTCCGCGGCACCGGGGCCCGTGGCCTGCGGGCCATCATGGAAGAGGTGCTCCTCTCCGTGATGTACGAGGTGCCGAGCAACCCCGACGCCGCCCGGGTGCTGATCACCCGCGAGGTCGTCCTGGAGAACGTCAACCCGACCATCGTGCCCCGCGAGTTCACCGGCCGGCGCCGGCGGGACCGCGAGGAGAAGTCGGCCTGACCACCACCGCGACCGCGCCCGGGTCAGCTCGGGCGCGGTTCGCGTGACCGGGTCCGCCGGCCTGACTCGCCCGACGCAGTGACCAGCATCATCACGATGCTCGCCGCCGCGTTCGTGCTCGCTGGCGTCTCAGCCCTGTCGCCTGCCGTCCTTCGCCCGTACCCTCGGGTCATGCGTGTCGCCGTCTGCCAGCTCAACGCCCGCGACGACCGGGCGGCGAACCTCGCCGCCGCCGAGGCCCTGCTCGTCCGGGCCGCGGCGGGCGGCGCCGACCTCGCCCTCCTCCCGGAGTACGTCGACTACCTGGGGCACGGCGACCGGATGCCGCCGGCGGAACCGGTCGACGGGACGGTGGGGCGCTTCTTCGCCGAGACCGCCCGCCGGCTCGGCATGTGGGTGATCGCCGGCTCGTTCCACGAGGCCGGGCCGGATCCGCGGCACACCTGGAACACGTCCCTGGTCTTCGACCGCGAGGGTGCGCTCGCCGCCGCGTACCGAAAGATCCATCTGTACGACGTGGAGATCCCCGGCCGGGTTTCCTACCACGAGTCGTCCACCGTCGCGGCGGGGGAGAAGCCGGTCGTGGTGGACGTCGAAGGGCTGCGGGTCGGCCTGTCCATCTGTTACGACCTGCGGTTCCCCGAGTTGTACCGGCAGCTCGCCGTCGACGGCGGCGCGGAGCTCCTGGTCGTGCCGGCCGCGTTCATGGCGCACACCGGACGGGACCACTGGGAGGTGTTGCTGCGGGCTCGCGCGATCGAGAACCAGTGCTTCGTGGCGGCGGCCGGCCAGACCGGTGACCACGACCCGGGCCGGACGTGTTTCGGGCGGAGCATGGTGGTGGACCCGTGGGGAACGGTGATGAGTCAGGTCCCCGACGGCCCCGGCCTGGCGGTCACCGAACTGGACCTGGACCGGCTTCGGACCATCCGGGCCGAACTGCCGAGCCTCGCCAACCGGCGGCTGTGAGCGGCCTCAGCCCTCAAGGAGCACGCCGATCACGGCGAAGCCGATGATCGCCGCGGCGGTGACGAGCAGCGCCGTGGTCATCCGGGACGGGCCGCGCCGGATCAGCCGCCCCACCGACAGCACCACCACCGCCAGCACGAAGGCCCCGATGACCAGTTGCCAGAACGGCAGCAGGAGTCCGATCAGGGCCTCCTCGGCGAGAGCCGGGAACCGGGACAGGTCAGCCATGCCGACCACTCTGGCACGGCGGGTCGCCCGGTGGACCCCTCCGTGGGGTTCCTCTTCCGGATCGCCCACGACAGGCTATCGACGATCACTGATTTGCCTTCCCGGGTCCGTCCGCGTAACTTTCTCTCTGCACGAGGGAGGCCGGGGCAAACCGGCTGAGAACGGGCACCAGGCCGGTGGCGGAAACGCCGAGCCGGGCTGGGGATTCGGGCGGTGCGGCAACTCCGGAAACACGGAGTTGCGAATGCGAAACCGGCCGGGTAAGGTTTGAAAGCCGGCAGGGAGCCGGGCGGGTGGTCGCGAGAGCGACGCCGGCCGGTCCGCCGGAAACCACGAAAGCCACGACCGCCGGAAACGGCGAGCGTCAGCGTGGATCGGCTCGAACCAAGTTGATGACCTCGGATACGAGGTTGACAGCGGAAGTCGAGCCGGGTAAGTTAGAGAGGTTGCCCCAAGCGGGGGTGCTCCTAGCGGGAGCGCTTCGGGTTGGTGTGTGGTTGTTCTTTGAGAACTCAACAGGGTGCTTGATAAGCCAGTGCCA
>NZ_NAPR01000031.1:134762-135633 GCF_002140155.1 Micromonospora sp. NBS 11-29 | reverse complement strand
GAGGGCCGCCCCACCAGGGTCGGCCCTCGACTGCGTTAGCGTTCTGGCGGAAACGCCATCAGGAAGGATGCACCTGTGAGCTCTGGACCGCAGGGCGGGGACCGCCCCCGTCGCTACGAGGACCGCGCCGACCGTGGCCAGGGGCGCGGCGACGCCCGCCGCGATGACCGCCCCTCGTACCGGGGCGGCCGCGACGATCGCGGCGGTGCTCCCCGCGCCGGGGACCGCCGCGAGGGTGGTTTCCGTCGTGACGACCGTGCCGGTGGCGGCGAGCGTCGCGAGGGCGGCTTCCGCGGTGGTGACCGTCAGGGTGGGTTCCGTCGTGATGACCGTTCCAGCGGTGGCGAGCGTCGCGAGGGCGGCTTTCGCGGTGGCGATCGTCCGGGTGGGTTCCGTCGTGATGACCGTGCCGGTGGCGGTGAGCATCGTGAGGGCGGCTTCCGCGGTGGCGATCGTCCGGGCGGTTTCCGTCGTGATGACCGTGCCGGTGGCGGCGAGCGTCGCGAGGGCGGATTCCGTGGGGGCGACCGCGAGGGTGGCTTCCGTCGTGACGACCGCACCGGTGGTGGCGAGCGTCGTGAGGGCGGTTTCCGTGNGTGGTGACCGGGACGGTGGCTTCCGCGGCGGCGACCGCCAGGGTGGTGGCTTCCGTCGTGATGACCGTGCCGGTGGCGGCGAGCGTCGTGAAGGCGGTTTCCGTGGTGGGGACCGTCGTGAGGGTGGGTTCCGTCGGGACGACCGGACTGGCGGTGGGGACCGCCGTGAGGGCGGTTTCCGTGGTGGTGACCGGGACGGTGGTTTCCGTGGTGGGGACCGTCGTGAGGGTGGGTTCCGCCGGGACGACCGCACCGCTGGCGGCGACCGCCGTGAA
>NZ_NAPR01000031.1:108443-134633 GCF_002140155.1 Micromonospora sp. NBS 11-29 | reverse complement strand
CGGCGAGCGCCGTGAGGGCGGTTTCCGTGGCGGTGACCGGGACGGTGGCTTCCGCAGCGGCGACCGCCAGGGTGGCTTCCGCCGGGACGACCGTGCCGGTGGCAGCGACCGCCGTGAGAGATACGCCGGCAGTGAGCGCCGTGAAGGCGGTGGCTTCCGGGGCGGTGACCGCCGCGAGGGTGGATTCCGTCGTGACGACCGTGCCGGTGGCGGCGAGCGTCGCGAGGGCGGTTTCCGAAGCGGTGACCGGGACGGTGGGTTCCGGGGCGGGGACCGCCGTGAGGGGGGGTTCCGTCGGGACGACCGCGCCGGCGGTGGCGAGCGCCGTGAGGGCGGCTACCGCGGCGGCGACCGCCGTGAGGGATACGCCGGTGGGGAGCGCCGCGACGGCGGCTACCGGGGAGCACGTAGTGAGCGGGACGGGGAGCGCCGTGGTTACGGCGACCGGCCGGAGCGGGACGACCGCCGGGCGGGCGCCTACGGCCCGCAGCGCGAGCGCCAGGACGAGCGCGGCGAGGGGCGTACCGGTGAGGCGCCGGAACTGCCGGACGAGGTGGTCGCGAGTGACCTCGACTCGACCGTCCGGGCGGAGCTGCTCTCCCTCGCCAAGCCGGTGGCGGAGACGGTTGCCCGGCATCTGGTCGCGACCGGGCTGCTGATCGACGACGACCCGACGCTGGCGCTGGCGCACGCCATGGCGGCCCGTCGGCTCGCCTCGCGGATCGCCGCCGTGCGGGAGGCCGTCGGGCTGGCCGCGTACCACGCGGGGGAGTGGCAGACGGCCATCGCCGAGCTGCGGACGTACCACCGGATGAGTGGCCTGCAGAGCCACCTCGCGGTGCTTGCCGACTGTGAGCGGGCGCTGGGCCGGCCGGAGCGGGCGATCGACCTGTTCCGTGGCGCGGACCGGGAGAAGCTCGACCAGGCCGTCGACGTCGAGCTGCTGATCGTGGCGGCCGGCGCGCGGGGCGACCTGGGGCAGAAGGACGCGGCTGTGGCGATGCTCCAGCTCCGCGAGCTGACCAACGACTCGACCGAGCCGTGGGCGGCGCGGCTGCGGTACGCGTACGCGGACGCGTTGCTCGCGGTCGGCCGGCGCGAGGAGGCGCGGGAGTGGTTCTCCCGGGCCGCCGACGTCGACGCCGAGGGCGAGACCGACGCCGCGGAGCGGCTGTTGGAGCTGGACGGCGTGGTCATCGAGGGCGACGACGAGGAGGACGAGCCGGAGGGCGGACCGGACGGCCCCGCCGCGTCGACCGAGCGCTCCGACGAGACCGACGCCCGCGACGAGGACACCGACGACCTCGACGACGCGGACGAGGACCTCGACGAGGACGATGACGACCTTGACGAAGACGAGGACGACGACCTCGACGACGCCGGAGAGACCGACGAGGACGGCGGCGACGCCGGGCGGACCGGTGACCGCGTCGACACCGACGGCGGGTACCGGGACCGCGACGGCGGTGACCTGTCCGACGACGAGCTGACCGACGCCGAGGCCGGCGCGCTCACCACGTCCTCCGCTGGGGCCCCGGCGCAGCCGGCGGGCGGACGGGCAGGGACCGGCGACGTCCCGGCCGGTGGGGACGAGGCGGCGGAGCGCCGGTGACCGGGCACGTCCCCGAGACCGGTTCCGGCGCGGGTCGGGAGCGGGGCGACGACACCGGGACGCGTGGGCGGTTGGTCGACGCGTACGCCCTGGTCGTCTTCGACCTGGACGGGGTCATCTATCTGATCGACCGGCCCATCCCCGGCGCGGTCGAGGCGGTCGGTNGGGCGGTCGCGTACGCGACGAACAACGCCTCCCGCCGCTCCAGTGAGGTGGCCGACCTGCTCACGGGCATGGGCGTGCCGGCCGAGCCGGCGGAGGTGCTGACCTCCGCGGCCGCCACCGCCGAGCTGCTCCGCGACCGACTGCCGGCCGGTGCGCCGGTGCTGGTGGTCGGCGCGGAGGCGCTGCGGGCGGAGTTGCGCGCGGTGGGCCTGCGGCCGGTGTCGAAGGCCGAGGAGGAACCGGCCGCCGTGGCCCAGGGCTACGGACCGCAGGTCGGCTGGTCCGACCTGGCCGAGGCTTCTCTGGCGGTACGGGCGGGTGCACCCTGGTACGCCACCAACACCGACCGTACGCTGCCCAGCCCTCGGGGGCCGTTGCCCGGCAACGGTTCGCTGGTGGCGGTGCTGCGTACCGCGCTCGACCGGGACCCCGACGTGGTGGTGGGCAAACCGGAGCCGGCGCTGTTCGCGACCGCCGCCCGCCGTGCCGGGACCGGGCGGACGCTGGTGGTGGGCGACCGGATGGACACCGACATCGAGGGCGCCCGCCGGGCCGGCCTGGACAGCCTGCTGGTGCTGACCGGGGTCAGCGACGCGGCCGAGTTGCTGGCCGCGCCCGAGCCGCGCCGGCCGGCGTACGTCGCCTTCGACCTGGCGGGGCTCTTCGACCCGGCGGCCGTGGTGGCGGTGCCCGGCCGGCCGGAGACCGGCGGCTGGTCGGCGACGACGGCCGACGGGGACCTCGTCCTCGACGGCGCGGGACGGCCGCTGGACGCGCTCGCGGCGCTCTGTGCGGTGGCCTGGTCGACGCCGGCCGGCCCGAGGGTGCGGGCGGCGTCCCCGGCGGCGGCCGAGGCGCTCGCCGCGTTCGGCCTCGACGGCTGACCGGGCGGGCCGCTCAGAGCAGCTTGCGGAGCTTCATCAGGTCGAACGGGTTGGCCTTGACGGAGATCCGCCGGGCGGCCACCGCCGACATGATGTCGAGCTTGCCGTGCACCAGGGCGACCAGGTCGTCGCTGCCGGTGCTCAGCGCGATCTTGGCCTTCGGGTCGTCGCCGTCGGTGAGGCCGGTCAATCGGCCGCCTTCGAGGCGGCCGTGGAAGGCGGTGCCCAGATCGGTGATCCGGCAGGCGAGGGTGCGGTCGAGGTCGATCCGCCCCTGCGCCTCGGCGTGCTGGTCCAGCCGGGCGGCCAGGTCCTGCAACGCCTGCCGGCACTCGTCCACGCTGGCCACATCGTCTCCTCACCACGAGCCACACCGTTCCCGGCACCGTACCGCAGTGGAGCGTCTCAGGTGCCCGGTAGCGTGGCACCTGCACACCTCGCTCCGCGGAAGGACTCAGGCATGCAGGACGCGTGGCGCGCCTACCTCGAGTTGGCCATGGGCCTGACGGAGGCGCCCCGGAAGAAGGCGCAGGACGCGGTGAAGCGCGTGGTCGGCCAGGGCGGCGCGACCGCCGGTCAGCTCCAGTCGCTGGCCGAGGAGCTGGTCGCCACCGGTCTGGCGAACCGCGAGGCGTTGACCAAGCTGGTCCGCTTCGAGGTGGACCGGGCGCTCGGCGCGGTCGGGCTGGCCACCGCCGACGAGGTCGCCGAGCTGACCCGCCGGGTGCACGACCTGGAGCGGCAGTTGCGCGAGGCGCGCACCGCCCCGGAGCCGGCCGGCTCGTCCGCGCGGTCCGAGTCCGCCCCGCCGGCGGGCGGAGCGCCATCGACCGCGACGGCGTCCGCCCTGGCCGACTCGGCGTCCGCCGAGGAGACACCCACCAAGGCCGTGGCGAAGAAGACCGTGGCGAAGAAGGCGATCGCGAGGAAGCCCGCGGCGACGGTCGTGCGCACGTCCGCCGACCCGTCGCCGGTCGTGCCCGGGGGAGGACCGCCGGCCGAGCCCACCGACCGGTCGTCCACCGGGTCGCCCCGGCCGGCGAAGAAGGCCACCGGGCGCCGGGCGGCCGGCTCGTGACCGCGCCCTTCCGGCCCGGTCCGCCGCCGGGCCCGNTCGGGTCCGCGTCCCGGGCCGACCCCGGGGGTACGGCCGGCGCCGCTCGACGAGATCGGCGACGCGCGGCACCCGGCGGTGGACGCCGCGGTGCGGGGCATGGCCAACGCCGAGGCGCTCGCCCCGGCGGACCAGGTCGCCCAGTACGAGGCGGCGTACGAGACGCTGCGCGAGACGCTCGCCAGCATCGACCAGGCCTGAGCAGGGCAGAGGCGGAGAACGGACCCGATGGCTCGTCGTACCCGGTTGGACGCCGAACTCGTCCGCCGCGGCCTGGCCCGCTCCCGTGAGCAGGCCGCCGCGCTGGTGGAGGCCGGTCGGGTCCAGTTGCGCGGGGTTCCGGCCCGCAAGCCCGCCGCCATGGTGGACCCCGCCGACCCGTTGCTGGTCACCGGCGAGGACCCGGCGGAGGAGTACGTCTCCCGCGGCGGTCACAAGCTGGCCGGCGCGCTCGCCGCGTTCGCGCCGGGCGGGCTGGCCGTGACCGGCCGACGCTGTCTGGACGCGGGCGCCTCCACCGGCGGCTTCACCGACGTGCTGCTGCGCGCCGGCGCGGCCGAGGTGGTCGCCGTGGACGTCGGCTACGGGCAGCTCGCCTGGCCGCTGCGCAACGACGAGCGGGTACGGGTCTTCGAGCGCACCAACGTGCGTACCCTCACGCCCGAGGCGATCGGCGGGCCGGTCGACCTGACGGTGGCCGACCTGTCGTTCATCTCGCTGCGTCTGGTGTTGCCGGCGCTCTGCGGGTGCACCGGGCCCGACGGCGACCTGGCGCTCATGGTGAAGCCGCAGTTCGAGGTCGGTAAGGACCGGGTCGGCGCCGGCGGTGTGGTGCGTGACCCGGCGTTGCGGGCCGAGGCGGTGCTCGACGTGGCCGCCGCCGCCGCGCGGCTCGGTCTCGGGTTGGCCGACGTGGCGGCCAGCCCGCTGCCCGGCCCGAGCGGGAACGTCGAGTTCTTCGTATGGTTGCGCCGGGGCGCGCCCGCCGCCGACGCCGAACGGGTGCGCGCGGTGGTGGCCGCGGGCCCGCAGGGTGCCGCCACGACGGCGGTAACGACCGAGGAGGTGTCCGGGTGAGTCGCACCGCGCTGCTGGTGACGCACACCGGCCGTCGGCGCAGCACCGAGCACGCCCGCGCCGTGGCCGCCGACCTGATCGCGGCCGGGTTCGAGGTGCGGGTGGTGGCCGAGGAGGCCGACGACCTGGACCTGCCCGGCGTGGTGCCGGTGACCGGCCCGGAGGCGGCCGAGGGGGCGGAGATCGTCTTCGCGCTCGGCGGGGACGGGACGTTCCTGCGCGCTGCGGAGCTCGCCCGTCCGGCCAAGGCGCCGCTGCTCGGCATCAACCTGGGCAAGGTGGGTTTCCTGGCCGAGGCGGAGATCGACGACCTGGACATCGCGGTGCGTGACGTGGTGGGGCGCAACTACACGGTGGACGAACGGCTCACCCTCGACGTGACCGCCGAGTTCGAGGGCGGGCCGACCATCGAGTCGTGGGCGCTCAACGAGATCAGCGTGGAGAAGGGCGAGCGCGCCCAGATGCTGGAGCTGCTCGTCGACGTGGACGGCCGACCGCTGTCCCGGTACGGCTGCGACGGTGTGGTCTGCGCGACCCCGACCGGTTCCACGGCTTACGCGTTCTCCGGCGGCGGGCCGGTGGTCTGGCCGGAGGTGGAGGCGCTGCTGCTGGTGCCGATCAGCGCGCACGCGTTGTTCAGCCGCCCGCTGGTCACCTCGCCGACGTCCACGTTCGCCATCACCGTCGACCCGTTCACCACCCTCGCGGTGCTCTGCTGCGACGGTCGGCGGGTCTACGACCTGCCGCCCGGCGCCCGGGTCACGGTGCGTCGTGGCGCGCTGCCGGTGCGCATCGTCCGCTTGCAGGCGCGCCCGTTCACCGACCGGCTGGTGGCGAAGTTCGACCTGCCGGTGCAGGGCTGGCGCGGCAGCCGCCGCTGACCGCCGACGCGGCCCGGCGGTCAGGGGCCGGCCGGGGCGCTCCGACCACTTCGCCCGGTCGTCGGTGTTCACCGTCGCCGTGCCGGCTGGTCAACTGTCGCAGGGCGGGGCTACTGTCGGGTGCTGTGCTGGAAGAGCTACGCATCACCGGACTGGGCGTCATCGAGGACACCACGCTGCCGCTGGCCGGGGGGATGAACGTCATCACCGGCGAGACCGGGGCCGGCAAGACGATGGTGGTGACCGGCCTCGGCCTGCTCTTCGGCGGCCGCGCCGACGCCGGCCGGGTGCGGGCCCAGCCGGGCCGCGCGCTGGTGGAGGGGCGGCTGCGGTTGCGCGGCCGGGTGGCCGAGTCGGTGCACGCCCGCATCATCGACGCCGGTGGTGAGCCCGACGACGACGGTTCGCTGTTGCTCAGCCGCACGGTCACCGTGGAGGGCCGGTCCCGCGCCCATCTGGGCGGGCGCAGCATGCCGGTGGCGACGCTCGGCGAGGTGGGCGAGCAGGTGCTGGCCGTGCACGGCCAGTCCGACCAGCTCCGACTGCTGCGTCCGGCCGAGCAGCGGGCCGCGCTCGACCGGTTCGCCGGCCCCGAGCACGAGAAGCTCCTCGACGCGCTGCGCGAGACGTACGGGCGGTGGCGGACGGTGGTCGACGACCTGGCCGATCGGCGCCGCAACGCCCGCGAGCGCCACCAGGAGGCCGACCTGCTCCGGCTGGGCCTCGACGAGATCACCCGGGTCGACCCGCAGCCGGGGGAGGACGACGAGCTGAAGGCGGAGGCGCAGCGGCTGGAGCACGCCGAGGGGCTGCGCACCGCCGCCCAGGTGGCGCAGCAGTGCGTCGCCGGTGGGGTGGAGACGACCGACGACACGCCGGACGCCACCGTGCTGCTGGGCACCGCCCGGCGCACGCTGGAGGCGCAGGCCGGCACCGACCCGGCGCTCGGTGAGCTGGCGGCGCGGCTGGAGGAGGCGGCGACCCTGGTCACCGACGTGGCCGCCGAGCTGTCCACCTACCTGGCCGCGCTGGACGCCGATCCGGCGCGTCTCCAGACTGTCTACGAGCGGCGGGCCGCGTTGCGCACGCTCACCCGTAAGTACGCCGACGACGTGGACGGCGTGGTGGCCTGGGCCGAGCGGGCCCGGGTCCGCCTCGCCGACCTGGACACCTCCGACGAGCTGCTGGACGAGCTGGACCGCGAGGCGGCCCGGCTCGCCGGTGAGGTGGCCGATCTCGCCGGTCGGGTCTCCGCCTCCCGGCAGGAGGCCGCCGTCCGGTTCGCCGAGGCGGTCACCGTCGAGCTGGCCGGGCTGGCCATGCCGCACGCCCGGGTCGAGGTGGCGGTGCTGCCGCGGNGGGCGGGCGGAGCCGAGCCTGCCGGTCAACGGCGTCGAGGCGGGTGTCGGCGCGGACGGCGCGGACGAGGTCGAGCTGCGGTTGCTGGCCCACCCGGGGGCGCCGGCGCTGCCGTTGCAGCGGGGTGCCTCCGGCGGTGAGCTGTCCCGGGTGATGCTGGCCATCGAGGTGGTCTTCGCCGGCTCCGGCGGTCCGCCCACGCTGGTCTTCGACGAGGTGGACGCCGGCGTCGGCGGCCAGGCCGCGGTGGAGATCGGCCGGCGGCTGGCCCGGCTGGCCCGCAGCCACCAGGTGCTCGTGGTCACCCACCTGCCGCAGGTCGCCGCGTTCGCCGACCGGCACCTGGTGGTGGCGAAGGACACCGGCGGCGCGGTGACCACAAGCGGCGTCCGCGTGGTGGAGGACACCGAGCGGTCCCGGGAGCTGGCCCGGATGCTTGCCGGTTTGCCGGATTCTGATCTGGGTATCGCCCATGCCGAGGAGCTCCTGGCCGTGGCGGCCAAGGAAAGACGTCTGTGATGCCCCGATTGTGAGCGCAAGCACACCGGGGCGCGCTCCGGTGTGCTTCCCTGGGTAGGCGGCCCTGCTCAGGCATGTCGCGACAGCTTTACCTGCCTCACATGCCAGGATGGTCACGATGCGTCTACCCACACTGCGCCGGACCCGGAACGCGGAACCGGGCTCCATCCTCGGTGCCGCACGCCTCGACCGCCGGACGAAACGGCTGGTCGGGCGCCTGCGTCCGGGCGACATCGCGGTCATCGACCACGTCGACCTGGACCGTGTGGCCGCCGACTCGCTCGTCGCGGTGGGTGTCGCCGCGGTGCTCAACGCCAAGCCGTCGGTGTCCGGGCGTTACCCCAACCTCGGCCCCGAGGTGCTGATCGCGGCCGGTATCCTGTTGCTCGACGATCTCGGCGAGGGCGTCTTCGAGCAGGTTCGCGAGGGCGACCTGGTGCGTATTGAGGGCAACACGGTCTTCGTCGGCACGGAACCGGTCGCGCACGGCGCGTTGCAGGACGCCGAGACGGTGGCGAAGTCGATGGCCGACGCCCGGGAGGGGCTGTCGGTGCAGTTGGAGGCGTTCGCCGCCAACACGATGGACTACCTCCGGCAGGAACGCGACCTGCTGCTCGACGGCGTCGGCGTGCCGGAGATCCAGACCCAGGTGCGGGGCCGGCACTGCCTGATCGTGGTCCGTGGCTACGACTACAAGGCCGACCTGGACGTGCTGCGCCCGTACATCCGGGAGTTCAAGCCGGTGCTGATCGGCGTCGACGGCGGGGCGGACGCGTTGGTCGAGGCCGGCTACACCCCCGACATGATCATCGGCGACATGGACTCGGTCACCGACGACGTGTTGCGCTGCGGCGCCGAGGTGATCGTGCACGCCTACCCGGACGGGCGGGCGCCGGGCCTGGCCCGGGTCAACGGCCTGGGTGTGCCGGCGATCACATTCCCGGCGGCGGCCACCAGCGAGGACCTCGCCATGCTCCTGGCCGACGAGAAGGGTGCCTCACTGCTGGTGGCCGTCGGCACCCACGCCACCCTGGTGGAGTTCCTCGACAAGGGTCGCGGCGGCATGGCGTCGACGTTCCTGACCCGGCTGAAGGTGGGCGGCAAGCTGGTCGACGCCAAGGGCGTCAGCCGGCTCTACCGGCAGAGCATCTCCGGTTCCTCGTTGCTGCTGCTGGTCCTCTCGGCGGTGGCCGCGATGGCGTCCGCGGTGGCGGTCTCCACCATCGGGAAGGCGTATCTGGGCGTGGTCTCCGAATGGTGGGACAATTTCGTGTTCCAGCTCGGCCAGCTCTTCTAGCTCCCCGACGATCAAGAGGCTGCAAGCGTGATCAATTTCCGCTACCACGTGGTGTCCCTGACCGCGGTCTTCCTCGCGCTGGCGATCGGCCTGGTGGTCGGCACGGCCGCCCTCAACGGCCCGGTCGCCGACTCGCTCCGGGAAAACGTCAACGGACTGCGCAAGGACAACTCGCTGATGCGCCAGTCGGTCAACAGCATGCAGAAGCAGCTGGAGACCGAGGAGGACTTCGTCGGCGAGGTGGCGCAGTTCGTCCTGCCCGGCAAGCTCAGCAACCGCCGCGTGGTGGTGCTCAGCCTGCCCAACGGCCGGGACCAGACCGAGGGCGTGCTCAAGATGCTCCGGACCGCCGGCGCCGACGTCACCGGTCGCGTCAACGTGCAGGACAAGTTCATCAACCCGGACAGCAACAACGAACTGCTCGAGCTGGCGGTCACCGCCGCCCGACCGAACAGCGCCCTCGCCGCCAGCCTGCCCGGCAACGGGCACGGTGTGGAGACCTCCAGCGCGTTGCTCGCCAACGTCCTGCTGGACCGCCCGGCGGGCAGCCCCGTGGTGAGCGACACCGACCGGCGCACGGTTCTCCAGCAGTACGTGGCGGCCGGCTACCTCACCCCGGAGGACCGGATCGCCGTCGCCGCCGAGGCGGTGGTGCTGGTGACCGGCCAGCCGTACGTGGACAAGGACTCGGGGAAGAAGGACGAGTCGGTGGTGAAGGTCGCCGAGCAGTTCGACCGCGCCGGCGCGCTCGTGGTCGCCGGCATGGGCTCGACCGGCGGCAACCTGGTGGCCGTGGTCCGCGGTGACCCGGTCCTGTCGCAGACCATCTCGACCGTCGACAACGCGAACACGGTGCAGGGCCAGATGGTCACCAGCCTCGCCCTGGCCGAGCAGTTGAGCGGGAAGAAGGCCGGACAGTACGGCGTGGGCGACAACGCGGTGGCCCGGCTGCCTAAACTGCCCCAGTGACCGTACGGGCCGCCCGGTCCGTACCGCGTCGCGTCGAGAGTCCGGATCGGAGGGGTCGCGTGAGACTGGGTCGGCTGCTGGCCGTGGGCGCGGGCGTGTGGACCGCCCGCTACGTGCTGCGCGAGGTACGCACGTCGCCGGGCGCGCCCGGGCTGGAGCGCACCAACTTCCGGGGCCGCACCGTCACCCTGGCCGCCGGTCCCGCCCTGGCCGTGGGCGCGGCGACCGCGGGCGCGCTCGGCGCCGGCAGCGCACCGGCCGGTGCCGCGGCGCTGCTGGCCGGCGTCGGCGCGGGCGCGGTCGGGCTCTACGACGACGTGGTCGGCGCGCGGCCCGAGCAGAAGGCCGCCAAGGGCTTCGCCGGGCACCTCGCCGCACTACGTGCGGGGCAGGTCACCGCCGGGCTGGTCAAGGTCGCCGGGGTGGGACTGGCCGGCCTCGGCGCCGCGGCGCTGCTCGCCGCCGACCGGCGGGTCGCCGGGCATCCGCGCCGGCAGCGCGCCGGCGCGCTCGGCCGCGGGCTCGACGTGCTGCTCGGCGCCGGCGTGGTCGCCGGCACCGCCAACCTGGTCAACCTGCTCGACCTGCGCCCCGGGCGGGCGTTGAAGTCCGGCCTGCTGCTCGGCGCCCCGCTGTCCACCGGCCCGTACGGCGGCATCGCGGCCGGCGCGGTCGGTGCGGCGGCCGGCCTGCTCCGGGAGGACCTCGGCGAGCGGGTGATGGTCGGCGACAGCGGCGCCAACGCGCTCGGCGCCCTGCTCGGGGTGAGCCTCGCCGCGCGCACCGGGCCGGTCGGCCGGGCCGGCGTGCTGGCCGTGCTCGCCGCGCTCACCGCCGCCAGCGAGAAGGTCAGCTTCACCCAGGTCATCCAGCGGACCCCGGGGCTGCGGCACCTCGACGAGCTGGGCCGGCGCGTCGACTGACGTGACGAAACCGGCACCCGTCGCCGCCGCCGGCCGTGTCGCCGGGGCGGCCGCCCTCATCGCCGTCCTCACCGTGGTCAGCCGGCTCGCCGGCTTCGGTCGCACCGCCGTGTTCACCTGGACGCTGGCCCCCACCGACCTCGGCGGCGCCTACCTGGTGGCGAACTACGTCCCGAACTTCATCTTCGAGATCGTCGCCGGGGGAGCGCTGGCCAGTCTCGTCGTACCGCTGCTGGCCGGCGCCGTCGCGGCGGGCGACCGGCGGGCGGTGGCCGCCACCACGGGCGCGCTGCTGACCTGGACGCTCAGCCTGCTGGTCTCGCTGGCGGTGCTGGTGGCGCTGTTCGCCGACCCGCTGATGGGACTGCTCGGCCCCGGTCTCGGCGAGGTCCGGCAGGCGGCCGGGGCGAGGATGCTGCGGGTGTTCGCGCCGCAACTACCGCTGTACGGCGTGGGGATCGTGCTCACCGGGGTGCTCCAGGCGCACCGCCGCTTCGCCTGGCCGGTGCTCGCGCCGCTGCTGTCCAGCCTCACCGTCATCGCGGTCTACCTGGGCTTCACCGCCGTGGAGGGGCGGCGGGCCACCATCGGCGACGCGGGCCGCGGCGGGGAACTGCTGCTCGCCGGCGGCACCACTCTCGGCGTGGTGGTGCTCTCGCTGTCGTTGCTGGTCCCGCTGCGCCGGCTGCGGTTGCGGCTGCGGCCGGGTTACCGCTTCCCGGGCGACGCGCGGGCCCGGGTCGGCGGGCTGGTGGGCGCCGGCGTGGTCACCGTGGCCGCCCAGCAGGTCGCCCTGGCCGTCACGCTCAACCAGGTCACCTACGGCCGGGTCGCCGACGTCGGTGTCTACAACCTGGCCCAGACGGTCTACTTCCTGCCGTGGGCGGTGCTGGCCGTACCGCTCGCCGTGGCCGCGTACCCGACCCTGGTGGCGGCCCGGGCCAGCGGTGACGAGCGGGCCTACCGGGAGACCCTCGCGCCGGCGGTCCGGGGGGTCGTGCTGTTCAGCCTGCTCGGCGCCGCCGCGTTGGTCGGCACCGCGATCCCGGTCGGGCACTTCTTCTTCCCCGATCCGGTCGACGCTCGGACCGCCGCGGCGGGGATCGCCGGATTCGCCCCCGGCCTGCTCGGCTACGGCCTGTTCGCGGTCCTGACCCGGGCGCTCTACGCGCGGGGTGAGACCCGGTCCGCCGGGGTCGCCACCGCCGTCGGCTGGCTGAGCGTGCCCGCCCTCGCGGTCCTGCTCGGTCAGGCGCTGCCGCTGGCCGACCGGGTGCTCGCGGTGACGTTGGGCACCTCCGCCGGCATGGTGCTGCTCGGCGCGCTGCTGCTGGGCGCGGTGCGGCGTGCCGCCGGCCGGGAGGCGCTGGTCGGCGTCGGCCGGGCCGGCGTCGCCGGGCTGCTGGCCGCCGCGGTCGCCGCGGCGGGCGGGGCGGCCACCGCCCGGGGCCTCGGCGGGCTGGGCGACGGTACCCCGACGACGATCCAGGCCCTCGCGCAGGGCATGCTGTCCGGGGTCGTGGTCGGCGTCCTGTTCCTCGCCGTCGCCTGGTTGACCGACGCCCGCGACCTGCGGCCGCTGCTCGCGTCCGTGACCCGCCGGCTGCGGCGCCGGCGACCCGGCGGTGCGGCCGACGACCCGCCTTCGGAGCGGCACCCCGGCGAGCGGGGCGACGGAAAGGAGATCGTTTCCTCATGACGGACGCCTCGCCGGCACCGCGCTGGCCCGGGTCGGTCGCCCTGGTGCTCGCCTCCAGCACCGGCGGAGTGGGTCAGCACGTCCGCTCGATCGCCCGGGGGCTCACCGAGGCCGGCGCGTCCGTGCTGGTCTGTGGCCCGACCGCGGTCCAGGAGCAGTTCGACCTCACCGCGACGGGTGCCCGGTTCACCCCGGTGGAGATCCCGGCGAACCCCACCCCCGCCGACGCCCGCGCGGTCACCGCGCTGCGCCGGGCGCTGGCGCAGACGCCGGTCGACGTGGTGCACGCGCACGGGCTGCGCGCCGGCCTGGTCGCCGCGCTCGCCCGCCCGGCCGCCCCGCTGGTGGTCACCTGGCACAACGCGGTCCTCGCCGGCGGGCTGCGCGGCACGCTGTCCCGGCTGGTCGAGCGGGTCGTCGCCCGGTCCGTCCGGGTCGCCCTCGGCGCCTCCGCCGACCTGGTCGAGCGGGCCGTCGCGCTGGGCGCGGCGGACGCGCGGCTGGCCCCGGTCGCCGCGCCGGCGCTGCCCGCGCCGCGCCGCCGCCGCACCGCGGTACGGGCCGAGTTCGGCGCCACCGCCGACCGCCCGCTGATCCTCTCGGTGGGCCGGCTGCACCCGCAGAAACGGTACGACGTGCTGATCGACGCCGCCGCCCGGTGGCGGACCCGGACCCCCGCCCCGCTGGTGGTGATCGCCGGCAGCGGACCGGCCTACCTGCCGCTGGCCGCCCGGATCTCGGCCGCCCGTGCCCCGGTCACCCTGCTGGGGCACCGCACCGACGTGGCGGACCTGCTGGCCGGCGCCGACCTGGCGGTGGTCACCAGCGACTGGGAGGCCCGCCAGTTGTTCGCGCAGGAGGCGCTGCGGGCCGGCGTACCGCTGGTCGCGACCGCGGTCGGTGGCCTGCCGGAGCTGGTCGGCGACGCGGCGGTGCTGGTGCCGGCCGGGGATGTGGACGCCGTCGACGCGGCGGTGCGCGCGCTGCTCGACGACCCGCCGCGCCGCGCCGAGCTGGGCCGCCGGGGCGCGGCCCGGGCCGCGACCTGGCCCACCGAGGCGGACACGGTGGCCGCCCTCGTCGACCTCTACGCCGAGCTGACGCCCCAGCTCTCCACGGGGAACCGCTGATGCTGCGCCGACTGACCCCGGTGCTGCTGACCCTGGTGGTGGTGGCGCTGGGCATCACCGCGCTGGCCGCCCGCCCGGACGGCGGCACGCCCCGACCCAGCGCGGACTACGTGGTGCTGGTCGGCGCGGCCGGCCTGCGCTGGGACGACGTGGACCCGCGCAACACCCCGACGCTGTGGCGGATGGCCGAGCGGGGCACGATCGGTTCGCTCTCGGTGCGGTCGGCGCACCGGCCCACCTGCCCGGTGGACGGCTGGCTGACCCTCGGCGCCGGGAACTTCGCCGCCTGGAACGGCACCCGGCCCGGTGGCGGCTGCCCGGCCACCGGGGTGACCGTCGAGCAGCCCGACGGGATCGGCGCCAACCTGCCCGACCAGCCCGGCGTCGTCGCGCACAACCAGGAGAAGCTGGCGTGGGGCGCCACGCCGGGCGCGTTGGCCGAGTCGGTGCGTTGCTCGGTGGCGGTCGGTCCGGGCGCCGCGGTGGCCGCCGCCCGCCCGTTCGGCCGGGTCGACCGGTACGCGCCGACGCTGCCCGAGGACCCGGCGGAGCTGCTCGGCTCCTGCGTGCTGAGCATCGTCGACGTGGGCACGGTCGACGACGACGACCCGGCCGTGCGGGCGGCCCAGGCGCGGCAGGCCGACACCCGCCTCGCCCGGGTGCTCGCCGCCCGGCCGCCGCGCTCGCTGGTGCTGGTCGCCGGCGTCTCCGACACGGCCACCCCGGCGCGGCTGCACGTCGCCGTCGCGGACGGCCCCGGCTGGGACGGTGGCTGGCTGACCTCGCCCAGCACCGCCCGCGCCGGCTACCTGCAACTGGTCGACCTGGCGCCGACCGCGCTGGCCGCGCTCGGCCGGCCGATGCCGGAGCGGGCCTTCCTCGGCCGGCCCGCCGTGACGGTCGACGGCCGTCCCGACGACCTGCGGACCGCGATCGAGGCGCCGGCCGGCGCCGACCGGGAGGCCGCGGCCCAGCGTCGGGTCGCCGGCTGGTTCTTCACCGTCCTCGCCGCCGCCCAGCTGGTCCTCGCGGTGGCGGTGCTGCCGCTGCTGCGCCGGGCCCGCCGGCACGCCGGCCCGCACGGGCCCGAGCCGGTGTCTCGACGCGTGGTGGCGGTGGTGGAGCTGCTGCTGGTCGCCGCCGCGCTGGCGGTGCCGGCGGCGCTGCTGGCCGACGCCGTGCCGTGGTGGAGCGGGCAGCACGCCGGCTGGTGGTTCGCCTCGGTGACCGCCCTGCTCATCGTCGGCGGCACCGCCGCGGTCCGGTTCACCCCCGGGCACGACCGTACGCTCGGGCCGCTGGGCGCCGTGGCCGGGCTGGCCAGCCTGGTGGTCGGGGTGGACGTGCTCACCGGCTCCCGGCTGCAACTCAACGGCGTGGTGGGCTACTCCGCGCTGGAGGGCGGCCGGTACGCCGGCCTGGGCACCGTCGGGCTGGGCGTGTTCATCGCCGGTGCGCTGCTGTGCGGCGGCTGGCTGGCCCAGCGGGTCCGACGGGGCTGGCGGCCGACCGTGATGGTGGCCGTCGGCGGCAGCGCCGTGGTGATCGTGGGCAGCCCCTACCTCGGCGCGGACTCGATCGGCGCGATCGCGCTCACCGCCGGGGTGAGCGTGGCCGCGGCGATCTGCACCGGCGGCTGGCTGACCGTCAGCCGCCTGGCCTGGGCCACCATGGCCGGGCTGGCGGTCACCATCGGCTTCGCCCTGGTCGACCTGCGCCGCCCGGCAACCGAGCGGGGCAGCCTCGGCCGTTTCCTGGCCGCGCTCGGCGACGGCACCGGCGGGCTCACCGTGCACCGCTCCAGCACCTCGAACTTCCAGACGTTGGTGGACAGCCCGCTGACCGTGCTCGCCCTGGCCGGGGCCGCGTTGGTCTGGCTGGCTCTGCTCCAGCCGTGGGGCGGCCTGATGCGGCTGTTCGGCATCTACCCGGCGATCCGGGCGGCGATGGCCGGCACCGGTGTGGCCGCCGGCCTCGGCGGCGTGCTGGGCGGCGCGGCGCTGGACGTGGCCGGGGCGGCGGCGGCGCTGGTGGTGCCGATGGCGGCGCTGGCCGCGCTGCGGGTGCTCGACCACTCCACCGACCGCACCCAGCCGGACAGCGGGCGTCCCGGCGGGGAGGGTGGCGCGGGCGGGGCGGCGCCGCCGGGCGGTCCCGGTCCCGCCGGCGCGGCCCGGCCGGGCGGCCCGCAGAGCGCGGCCCCGCCGGACGGCCCGCAGAGCGTGGCCCTGCCGGACGGCCGGGGCAGTGCCGCGTCCCCGGGCGGTTCCGTGGCCGACGGCCCGACCGCGTCGGACGGACCTCGGCCGGGACCCGGGGGGAGCGGGGTCCCGACCGCGCCGGGTAGTGCGCAAGGGGACGGGGGTGGTGCTTCCGGCCGGACGGTGACCGCGGAACCCGGGACGGGTGCGGTGCCGGCGCCCCGGGGGCCCGCGCCGACCCCGACCAGGACAACCGCGAGCTGACCACCCCGGCCCTGCCCGGACCCCGAACCGGTGGCCCGCGCGCCGGTTCGGGGAGGTGGCGGGATCCGCGGTTCGGCGATGCCGCCACTTCGGCGTACCGGAGTCGATCAGAACTGCCGGCGGCGTGGACCCGGCCGCCAACGGGTCCGTGAACTCACTCGGACGGGCCCTCACGTGCGCCGACAGCGGGTGCGACGCCAGCTCACCGTCCGGGAGGTGTTACCGTGGAATCCCGTGGATCGCGTGATCACTTGGCTGATCGGCACGGCGGTTCGCACGACCGCTACGGACGACACGGGAGCAGGCCTTGGCCCCTTCAGCACGGACGACCAGGCACATTTTCGTCACCGGGGGCGTCGCCTCCTCGCTGGGTAAGGGCCTCACCGCCTCCAGCCTCGGCAACCTGCTCACCGCCCGCGGGTTGCGCGTGGTGATGCAGAAGCTCGACCCGTACCTCAACGTCGATCCCGGCACGATGAACCCGTTCCAGCACGGCGAGGTGTTCGTCACCGAGGACGGCGCCGAGACCGACCTCGACGTCGGCCACTACGAGCGGTTCCTCGACCGGAACCTCTCCGGCAAGGCGAACGTCACCACCGGGCAGATCTACTCGGCGGTGATCGCCAAGGAGCGGCGCGGCGAATACCTGGGCGACACCGTCCAGGTCATCCCGCACATCACCAACGAGATCAAGGCCCGCATCCTCGGCATGGCCGACCCGGATGCCGACGGTCAGGTCCCGGACGTGGTGATCACCGAGGTCGGTGGCACGGTCGGCGACATCGAGTCGCTGCCGTTCCTGGAGTCGATCCGCCAGATCCGCCACGACCTCGGCCGGGACAACTGCTTCTACCTGCACGTCTCGCTGGTGCCCTACCTGGCGCCCTCCGGCGAGCTGAAGACCAAGCCGACCCAGCACTCGGTGGCGCAGCTACGCAGCATCGGCATCCAGCCGGACGCGCTGGTGCTGCGCTGCGACCGCGCGATCCCGGACAAGGTCAAGGAGAAGCTGTCGCTCTACTGCGACGTGGACCGGGAGGCGGTCACCGCCGCCCCGGACGCGCCGAGCATCTACGACATCCCGAAGGTGCTGCACCGGGAGGGCCTGGACGCCTACGTGGTGCGCCGGCTCGGCCTGTCGTTCCGCGACGTCGACTGGACCCGCTGGGACGACCTGCTGGAGCGGGTACACCAGCCCCGCCACACGGTGACCGTGGCGCTGGTCGGCAAGTACGTCGACCTGCCCGACGCGTACCTGTCGGTGAGCGAGGCGATCCGGGCGGCCGGCTTCGGTCACCGGGCCCGGGTGCAGCTCAAGTGGGTGCCCAGCGACGACTGCGTCACCCCGGCCGGCGCGGCCGCCGCCCTGGCCGGCGTGGACGGCGTCGTGATCCCCGGCGGGTTCGGGGTACGCGGCATCGAGGGCAAGGTGGGCACCGCCCGCTACGCCCGGGAGAACGGCATCCCGCTGCTCGGCCTCTGCCTCGGCCTCCAGTGCATGACCATCGAGGCGGCCCGCCACCTGGCCGGCCTCGACGGGGCGAACTCGCTGGAGTTCGACGAGGAGGCGGTGCACCCGGTCATCGCCACCATGGCCGACCAGGAGGACATCGTCGCCGGCCGGGGTGACCTGGGCGGCACGATGCGGCTCGGGGCGTACCCGGCGAAGCTGACCGCGGGGTCGATCGTGGCCGAGGCGTACGGCAGCACCGAGGTCAGCGAGCGGCACCGGCACCGGTACGAGGTGAACAACGCCTACCGCGACCAGCTCACCAAGGCCGGCCTGACCATCTCCGGCACCTCGCCCGACGGCCGGCTCGTCGAGTTCGTCGAGCTGGACCGCGAGCTGCACCCGTTCTTCGTCGCCACCCAGGCGCACCCGGAACTGAAGAGCCGCCCCACCCGCCCGCACCCGCTGTTCGCGGCGTTCGTCGGCGCCGCGGTCGCGTACTCCGAGGCCGACCAGCTCCCGGTCGACCTGGACGGGCCGGCGGAGGCCGCCGCGGCGAAGAAGGCCGGCCGCAACGGCGGCGCGAAGGCGGCGGCGAAGTGAGTGGAGTGGCGCACCGGTACGAGGTGACCGCGCACCGGGACATCTGGTCCGGCCGGATCTTCTCGGTGGTCAGCGACGACGTGACCATGCCCGGCGGCGGGACCGCGGCCCGCGACTACGTCCGGCACGTCGGCGCGGTGGCCGTGGTGGCCCTCGACGACGCCGGCCGGGTGGTGCTGATCCGCCAGTACCGGCACCCGGTCGGCCGACATCTGTGGGAGCTTCCCGCCGGGCTGATGGACGTCAGCGGGGAGGACCTGGCCGCCGCGGCGGCCCGGGAGTTGGCCGAGGAGGCCGACCTGGCCGCGGGGCGCGTCGACGTGCTGGTCGACCTGCACAGCTCGCCCGGCTTCTCCGACGAGGTGGTCCGGGTCTTCCTGGCCCGCGACCTCACCGACGTGCCCGCCGATCAGCGGCACGACCGGCACGACGAGGAGGCCGACCTCCAGGTGGTCCGGGTCGACCTCGACGAGGCAGTCCGGATGGTGCTGGCCGGTGAGATCACCAACGCGTCCTGCGTGGCCGGGCTGCTCGCCGCCGCCCGGGCCCGGGAGACCGACTTCACCGAGCTGCGTCGCCCGGAGACGCCACTGCCGCGCTGACCCGAGCGCCGGACGACGAAGGGGCCGCGCGGGCGTCTCGCCCGCGCGGCCCCTTCCGTGCCCGTCCCGCTCAGTCGCGCAGCGGGCGCCCCTGGGCGTCGACGCCGCCGTTGACCAGGATCAGGATGCCGTCGATCAGGCCCCAGAGGCTGCCCACACCGCATGTCACGAGAGTGACGACGAGCTGGATCACCGCGGTCTTGGTGTCGCCGATGTAGAACCGGCCGGCACCGAAGCCGCCGAGGAGGATCTGGAGTACGCCCGCGACGACCTTGCTCTTGTCCGAGACGCCGTACGGGTGCTGCTGGTAAGGAGTGGTCATGAGCGGACACCATAGTGATCCACTCGGGTCCTGTCCGCACCGGCGCTCGTTGGTGGGAAGAGATTCCCGAAGTCTGTCCTGTCGGCTGAGGCGGTCTCCACCGCCCAGCCCGGTCCATGCCTGACACACCGTCAGCACCACCGGCGACCGGATGTCACTGTGTTGGCGTCCCCGGGTCCGCCACGCGCCTAGACTGCCGCCGGCGGGACCGGTGGACCGCGTCGGCAACGGAGCCGTCGCGGCGCCGCGCTGTCGGGGGTGAGCCGCCCCGGAGGAAGGTGTCTGCATCGTGAAGGTCGGAATCCCCCGCGAGGTCAAGAACCACGAGTACCGGGTGGCGATCACCCCGGCCGGCGTCAACGAGTTCACCCGCCACGGGCACGAGGTCTTCGTCGAGGCCGGCGCCGGGGTCGGCTCCAGCATCACCGACGAGGAGTTCACCGCCGCCGGCGCGAAGATCCTGGCCACCGCCGACGAGGTCTGGGACACCGCCGAGCTGGTGCTCAAGGTCAAGGAGCCGATCGGCGAGGAGTACCACCGGATGCGCGAGGGGCAGGTGCTCTTCACCTACCTGCACCTGGCCGCCTCCCGCGAGTGCACCGACGCGCTGGTCGAGAAGAAGGTCACCGGCATCGCGTACGAGACGGTCGAGCTGCCCGACCGGTCGCTGCCGCTGCTCGCCCCGATGTCCGAGGTGGCCGGACGGCTCGCCCCGCAGGTCGGCGCGTTCTACATGATGCGCACCGGCGGCGGGCGGGGCGTGCTGCCCGGCGGCGTCTCCGGCGTGTACGCGGCCAAGACCGTGGTCATCGGCGCCGGCGTGTCCGGCCTGAACGCCGCCGCCATCGCGCTCGGCCTGCAGTCCGAGGTGCTGCTGCTGGACAAGAACGTGGCCCGGCTGCGCTCCGCCGACGCCATCTACCGGGGCCACCTGCAGACCGTGGCCTCCAACGCGTACGAGATCGAACGGGCCGTGCTCGACGCGGACCTGGTCATCGGCGCGGTGCTGGTGCCCGGCGCGAAGGCCCCGAAGCTGATCTCCAACGAGCTGGTGTCCCGGATGAAGCCGGGCAGCGTGCTCGTCGACATCGCCATCGACCAGGGCGGCTGCTTCGAGGACTCGCGCCCCACCACGCACGCCGAACCGGTCTACAAGGTCCACGACTCGATCTTCTACTGCGTGGCGAACATGCCCGGCGCGGTGCCGAACACCAGCACCTACGCGCTGACCAACGTCACCCTGCCGTACGCCCTCGAACTGGCCGACCAGGGCTGGCGGGGGGCCCTGCGGGCCGACCCGGCGCTGGCGCTGGGCCTGAACACCCACGACGGGCGGGTGGTCTACGGCCCGGTCGCCGAGGCGCACGGCCTGGACGTGCTGCCGCTGGCCGAGGTGCTGAGCTGACCGGATCCGCGACCGACCGGGCCGGCGCGCAACCCGCGCCGGCCCTGCGTCGCGCCGTCCGGGGCTACCTGGACCACCTCACCGTCGAGCGTGGGCTGTCGGCGAACACGCTCGCCTCGTACCGTCGGGACCTGGACCGCTACCTCACCACCCTGGCCGCCGCCGGGGTGACCGACCTGGCCGCCGCCGGCGTCGCCCAGGTCGAGGCCCACCTGGCCCGGCTGCGCGCCGGCGACGACGAGCACCCGCCGCTGGCCGTCTCCTCCACCGCCCGCGCGGCCAGCGCCGTGCGCGGCCTGCACCGCTTCGCGTTGCGCGAGGGGCTGGCCGGCGGCGACCCCGGTCGCGACGTCCGCCCGCCCGCGCCGCCGCGCCGGCTGCCCCGGGCGCTGCCGGTCGACGCCGTGGTCCGGCTGCTGGCGGCCGCCGGCCCGGCCGGCGACGCCGAGCCCCGCACGCTGCGTGACCGGGCGCTGCTGGAATTCCTGTACGGCACCGGCGCGCGGGTCTCCGAGGCGGTCGGCGCGGCCGTCGACGACCTCGACCTCGACGCCGGAACCGTGCTGCTGCGCGGCAAGGGCGGCAAGACCCGGCTGGTGCCGGTCGGCGGGTACGCGGCCGACGCGGTGCGCGCCTGGCTGGTCCGGGGCCGCCCGGCGCTGCTCGCCGCCGGGCGGGGCACCCACGCGTTGTTCGTCAACGCCCGCGGCGGACCGCTGACCCGGCAGGGCGCCTGGGGGGTGCTGCGCGCCGCCGCCGACCGGGCCGGCCTGCCGGTCGACGGACCCGACGCGGTCTCCCCGCACACGCTGCGCCACTCGTACGCCACCCACCTGCTCGACGGCGGCGCGGACGTGCGGGTGGTGCAGGAACTGCTCGGGCACGCGTCGGTGACCACCACCCAGGTGTACACGTTGGTCACGGTGGACCGGCTGCGCGAGGTGTACGCCACCGCCCACCCGCGTGCCGTGCGGTGAGCGCGAGGAGTGAGCCGGGTTTGCGAGCCCCGCAGTCGCGAGCGGAGAAGGCACCGCCTGACGGCCGGCCGACACGCCGACCCGGTGCCGAACGCGCTGCTGGCCCGTGGCGTACAGTCGGCATCGGCGCGGGCCTCCAGGTGTGACGGACCGGGGGTGCGCAGCGGCGCCGCGAGGGACGTCGGACGGCTCCGACGCCGGGTGGTCGTCGGGAGGGGGCAACGAGGACATGGCAGGAAACGGTGACCGTGCCGAGACCTGGACGTCGGAGCTCCGTGAGCAGCAGGCGACGCTCGGTGCCGACCTCGGCCCCGCCGACCCGGCCGCGTACACGATGCGCAAGCCGATCCCCGAGCCGATGCCGACCGACCGGCACGGCCCGGCGCGGATCATCGCCATGGCGAACCAGAAGGGTGGCGTCGGGNGCTGCTGGTCGACTTCGACCCGCAGGGCGCGCTCTCGGTCGGGCTCGGCGTCAACCCGCACAACCTCGACCTGTCCGTCTACAACCTGCTCATGCAGGACGACGTCACCGCCGAGGACGTCCTGATCAAGACCGACGTGGCCGGTCTGCACCTGCTGCCGGCCAACATCGACCTCTCCGCCGCCGAGATACAGCTCGTCAACGAGGTCGCCCGGGAGATGGCCCTGGCCCGGGTGCTGCGGACCATCCGCAAGGAATACGACTTCATCCTGATCGACTGCCAGCCCTCGCTGGGTCTGCTGGCGATCAACGCGCTCACCGTGGCGCACGGCGTGCTCATCCCGCTGGAGTGCGAGTTCTTCAGCCTGCGCGGGGTGGCGCTGCTGCTGGACACCATCGACAAGGTGCGCGAACGGCTCAACTTCGACCTCGAACTCGAAGGCATCCTCGCCACCATGTACGACAGCCGCACCACCCACTGCCGCCAGGTGCTGCAACGGGTCGTCGAGGCGTTCGGCGACAAGGTCTACCAGACCGTGATCACCAAGACGGTGAAGTTCCCCGAGTCGACGGTGGCCGGTGCGCCCATCACCACGCTCGACCCGGCCTCCTCCGGCGCCCGCAACTACCGGCAGCTCGCCCGGGAGGTCATCGCCGCCGAGACGGACCGGTAGGCCACACACCGACCGCCGGCCGCGTCGACTACGGTTTCCCGGTGACCGCGCCGCCCCTCGACCCGCCGCACGACCTCGGTGACCCCGTCGCCGAGGCGGTTCCGGCGGTGGGGGAGGAGACCGGGGGCTTCACCGTCCGGCTGGACAACTTCACCGGCCCGTTCGACCTGCTGCTCCAGTTGATCAGCAAGCACAAACTGGACGTCACCGAGGTCGCCCTGCACAAGGTCACCGACGAGTTCATCGCGTACCTGCGGGCCATGGGCGACCAGTGGGACCTGGACGAGACCAGCGAGTTCCTGCTGGTCGCCGCCACCCTGCTCGACCTCAAGGCGGCCCGGCTGCTCCCCTCGGCCGAGGTGGAGAACGAGGAGGACCTGGCGCTGCTGGAGGCGCGGGACCTGCTCTTCGCCCGGCTGCTGCAGTACAAGGCGTACAAGGAGGCGGCGGCGTACATCGCCGGACTGGAGGCGGTCGGCGGCCGGCGCTACCCGCGGGCGGTCACCCTGGAGCCCCGGTATGCCGAGGCCCTGCCCGACCTGGTGCTCGGCATCGGCCCGCAGCGGCTGCTGAAGCTCGCGGTCCGGGCGATGAGCCCGAAGCCGGTGCCCGAGGTGTCCATCGCGCACGTGCACATGGTCCGGGTCAGCGTCCGCGAACACGCCGGCATCATCGCCGACCGGTTGCGCCGCGCCGGGGTCGCCACGTTCTCGCTGCTGTGCGCCGACTGCGAGATGACGCTGGAGGTGGTGGCGCGGTTCCTGGCGCTGTTGGAGCTGTATCGGCAGGGACTGGTCGCGTTCGTGCAGGAAGAGGCGTTGGAGGAGCTGACGGTGCGCTGGACCGGTCCCGCCGACGGCGGGGCCGACCTGACCGTCGACGAGTACGCCGGCTCTCCCGACACCGCACCCGCCGGCATGTCCGCCCCGGCCGATGCCCCCGCCGTGGACGTCCCGCCTGCCGCCGCTCCCGCCGCCGGCGTACCCGGCGACGGCGGGTTCGTCGAGCCCACCCTCTCCGACACCGCCGTCCGCCCCGCCGACGGCAGCCTCCCCGCTGACGCTGACGCTGACGCTGACGGCGCGGACCCGATCGCACCGACGCAGGAGTGACCCGATGAGCGACGAGGAGCGACGAGACTCGCTGGCCGACCAGGCCGCCGCCTGGATCCCTCCGTGGGAGCGTCCCACCCCGCCCAAGCCGCCCTCCACCAACGAGCCCAAGTCACCCGCCGGCCCCCCCGCCGACCGTCCATCGGCCCAAGACCTCGATCCCCCCGCAGATCTTGGAAGCAACAGGCCCCCAGAGGGGCCGAACTCCTCCAAGATCTCGTCGACAGGCGAGGCGGAGCGAGATCTTGGTACCGGAGCGCCCCTGGAGGGGCGGGACCGTACCAAGATCTCGGGAAGCGAGAGGGGCGCTGACGACGTACCCGGGAAGCGGGGTAGGCGCCGGGTGGCGGCGGAGCCGGCGCCCGCGCCGGTGCTCGACGACGCGGAGCTGCGCGGCGCTTTGGAGGCGATCCTGCTGGTGGTGGACCAGCCGGTGAGCGAGCTGGTGCTGGCCGAGGTGTTGGAGCAGGCCCCGGCGCGGGTCGGCGCGATGCTCGACGAGATCGCCGGCGGCTACACGACGGCCGGGCACGGGTTCGAGCTGCGCCGCGCCGCGGGTGGCTGGCGTCTCTACACCCGGCCGGAATACGCCACCTACGTCGAGCGGTTCGTATTGGACGGGCAGTCGGTCCGGCTGACCCAGGCCGCGCTGGAGACCCTCGCCGTGGTCGCCTACCGCCAGCCGGTGACCCGTTCCCGCATCTCGGCGATCCGGGGTGTCAACTGCGACGGGGTGCTCCGTACCCTGGTGGGTCGCGGCCTGGTCGAGGAGTGCGGCACCGAGGCGGACAGCGGTGCGTTCCTCTACCGGACCACCACCCTGTTCCTGGAGAAGCTGGGGCTCAACTCGGTGGACGACCTGCCGCCCCTGGCCCCGTTCCTGCCCGACGACGTAGAAGAGCTTGCCGATGCGACGCGATGACCGTGCCCCGAAGCCCGACGCCCCCGTGTACGAGGGCGCCGAGCGCCTGCAGAAGGTGCTCGCCGCCGCGGGGGTGGGTTCGCGGCGGGCCTGCGAGGACCTGATCTTCCGGCGGCGGGTCACGGTCAACGGCCGGGTCGCGCAGCTCGGCGACCGGGCCGACCCCACCCAGGACGTGATCCACGTCGACGGGGAGCGGTTGCAGGTCGACACCCGCCTGGTCTACCTGGCCATGAACAAGCCGCGCGGGGTGGTTTCCACCATGGCGGACGAAAAGGGACGCGCGGCGCTCTCCGACTTCCTCGGCAACCGGGTCGAGCAGCGGGTCTACCACGTCGGGCGGCTCGACGCGGACAGCGAGGGCCTGCTGCTGCTCACCAACGACGGGACGCTGGCGCACCGGCTCATGCACCCCTCCTTCGGAGTGCCGAAGACCTACCTGTGCGAGGTGTCCGGGCCGATCCCGCGCAACCTCGGCAAGCGCCTGGCCGCCGGCGTCGAGCTGGAGGACGGGCCGGTGAGGGCCGAGGCGTTCAAGGTGGTGGACACGCTGGGCAAGACCGCCCAGGTGGAGGTCACCCTGCACGAGGGGCGCAAGCACATCGTCCGCCGGATGTTCGACGAGGTGGGGCACCCGGTGAGCCGTCTGGTGCGTACCTCGATCGGTCCGATCCGCCTCGGCGACCTGCGCGCCGGGCGCACCCGGCGGCTGACCAACGCGGAGGTCGCCGCCCTGTTCAAGGCCGTGGGTGACTGACCCCGTCGGACGGGGTACGGCTCCCGGTAGGCTTCGACGCGGTCCGCGGGCCGGCGCTCGCGCCCCCGAGGGGGCTGCCCGCGCGGCGCGGGCATGATTGACGACGAGGAACACCATCCGCTCAACGGCGCCGGACATTCCGGCGACCCGCGAGGTACGGGCTGAGGAGGACAACGGTGGAGGAAAACGTACCGGCCGGGCGATGCGTGGTCGCTGTGGACGGGCCGTCCGGTTCGGGAAAGTCCACCGTGTCGCGGCGACTGGCGGTGAGCCTCGACGCACGCTACCTCGACACCGGCGCCATGTACCGCGCGCTGACCTGGGCGGTCCTGCGCTCCGGCGTCGAGCTGACCGACGCCGAGTCGGTGGCCAAGGTCGCCGGCGAGGCCGACCTGCGCATCGGCACCGACCCCCAGGGGTACGCCGTGACCGTCGACGGCACCGACGTGGCGACCGCCATTCGCGGCCCCGAGGTGACCGGCGCGGTCTCCGCGGTGGCCGCCGTCGGCGCGGTACGGGAGCTGCTGGTCGACCGGCAGCGGCGAATGATCGCCGAGGCGGGCCGGATCGTGGTGGAGGGCCGGGACATCGGCTCCGTGGTGGCCCCCGACGCCGACCTGAAGGTCTACCTGACCGCCTCCGAGACGGCCCGCGCGCAGCGGCGCAGCGCCGAGGACGCCGCCGACGTGGCGGCCACCGCCGCCGACCTGGCCCGGCGGGACCGCCTCGACTCGACCCGCACGGTGAACCCGCTCCAGCAGGCCCCCGACGCGGTGGTGCTGGACACCACCGAGCTGGGCATCGACGAGGTCGTCACCCGCCTGCGCGATCTCCTCACCGAGCGGGGT
>NZ_NAPR01000031.1:75631-108346 GCF_002140155.1 Micromonospora sp. NBS 11-29 | reverse complement strand
CGAGTCGGTGTTGCGAGCCCCGCAGTCGCGAACGAAGGGTGGCGTGGCGTGAGCGACGACGACTTCGGCGGCTGGGTGGAGTTGCGCGAGCCGGAGGTCGAGGCCGACGAGCCCACCGGCCCGCAGCCCGTGGTGGCCGTGGTCGGCCGTCCCAACGTGGGCAAGTCCACACTGGTCAACCGCATCATCGGCCGCCGTCAGGCGGTCGTCGAGGACATCCCCGGCGTGACCCGGGACCGGGTGCCCTACGACGCGCAGTGGAACGGCCGGGCGTTCACCGTGGTGGACACCGGCGGTTGGGAGCCCGACGCCAAGGACCGGGCCGCGGCCATCGCCGCCCAGGCCGAGATCGCCGTGGGCACCGCCGACGTGGTGCTGTTCGTGGTGGACGCCATGGTCGGCTCGACCGATGTGGACGAGGCCGCGGTGAAGATGCTGCGACGCAGCGCCAAGCCGGTGATCCTGGTCGCCAACAAGGCCGACAACACCAGCATCGAGATGGAGGCGACCGCGCTGTGGTCGCTCGGCCTCGGCGAGCCGTTCCCGGTCTCGGCGTTGCACGGCCGCGGCTCCGGTGACCTGCTCGACGCCATCATGGAGGCGATGCCCGAGGCGCCGGCGATCGTGGAGAACCGGCCGCGCGGCCCGCGTCGGGTGGCCCTGGTGGGGCGCCCCAACGTCGGCAAGTCCAGCCTGCTCAACCGCTTCTCCGGCGAGGAGCGTGCGGTCGTCGACTCGGTCGCCGGCACCACCGTCGACCCGGTGGACAGCCTGGTCGAGATCGGCGGCGAGACCTGGCAACTAGTGGACACCGCCGGCCTGCGCAAGCGGGTCGGCAAGGCCAGCGGCACCGAGTACTACGCCAGCCTGCGCACCGCCGCCGCGATCGAGGCGGCCGAGGTGGCCGTGGTGCTGCTGGACTCCGGCGAGGTCATCAGCGAGCAGGACCAGCGGATCCTGACCATGGTGGTCGAGTCCGGCCGCGCCCTGGTCATCGCGTTCAACAAGTGGGACCTGGTCGACGCCGACCGGCGCTACTACCTCGACAAGGAGATCGACCGGGAGTTGCGCCGCATCCCCTGGGCGATCCGGCTGAACCTGTCGGCGAAGACCGGCCGGGCCGTCGACAAGCTCGCCCCGGCGCTGAACCGGGCGCTCGCGAGCTGGGAGACCCGCATTCCCACCGCACAGCTCAACCAGTGGCTCACCGCGCTGGTCCAGGCCACCCCGCACCCGGTACGCGGCGGCCGCGCCCCGCGCATCCTTTTCGCCACCCAGGCCGGGGTGGCGCCGCCGCGGTTCGTGCTGTTCACCACCGGCCCGCTGGACGCCGGCTACCAGCGGTTCGTGGAGCGCAAGCTGCGCGAGGAGTTTGCCTTCGAGGGCAGCCCGATCGACATCTCGGTGCGGCCGCGCAAGAAGCTCGGTCCGGGCGGCCGNGCCGGGCTGATCCCGGCGGCCCCTTTCCTAGGATGCTCTAGGGGGAGTGGCGTGGGACGCGTGCGGCACGGGAGGGCCTGTGCGCGCGGTGCGAAGATCCTGCGCTAAGCTGTACCGGCTGCCGCGGGGGAGACCGCGCGGGGGCATCGGGACGTGGCGCAGTTTGGTAGCGCACTTGACTGGGGGTCAAGGGGTCGTCGGTTCGAATCCGGCCGTCCCGACAGCACGAAAAGAGGCCGTCGACCGGGGTGTTAGCCCTGGTCAACGGCCTCTAATTCGTACTGGAACAGTGGGGATTTGCTGATCTAGACGGCGCGTAGCTGGGGACCACTTGGGGACCGGCGAGCCTTCAAGTGAGCGCTGAGGGCTGCTCCAGCGTCCGTGATCGACTGCCGGTCAGGGTGCAGGTATCGCTGTGTCGTCGTCAGCGACCCGTGACCGGCGATCTTCCGCAGTACGTGCACCGGAACTCCGGCGTCGGCCATCCAGGTCAGCCCGGTGTGCCGTAGGTCGTGCCGGCGTAGGTGTTCGTAGCCCAGCTTCGTCACTACCTCATCCCAATGGGTCGCGTCCCGCAGCACAGCAGTGCTGATCCTTCCACCACGCGGCCCGGTAAACAGTCGAGAGTGCGGATCGGCCACCGAGTCCAGGCGGCGAGTGACGATCGGTCGTACCTCTTCGATCAGCGGCACCATGCGGGCGCGCTTTCCCTTCGTTCCCTTGTCGATAAGGCCACCGGGACCGGGCGTGGTCTGGCGGCGGACGGTCCACATCCACGTTGCCCGGTCGATGTCCTCGGCGCGGACGCCGGACACCTCGCCGATCCGCGCGGCCGTGCACGCGGCGAAAATTGTCACGTCGCCCCAACCGGGAAACGTGTTCGTGGATCGTTCGACCAGTGCGGCGGCGAGCTGTGTCAGCGCTTCCCAGTGGGGCAGAGCCAGCGTGCGTGGGTTGTCCAACTCGTCTTCCGCCCACTGGTATTCGCGTTGCCACCCGGTGACCTGAGCGGGATTTCGCGCGATGATGTCGTCACGTACGGCTTGCTGCATTACTCGGACCAGCACGGCAAGGCTGTTCTTGACCGTCAAATCAGCGGCACCGAGCCGGCGGCGGTCGCGGGAATGCGATTCGGCACCCCTGAGCATGCCAACGCTCTGGCCGCGCTGGTCGCGCGGCAGACCGCGACTCGAAACCGTGCTGATGGGTGGTGGGTGGCGGCGGCTGACCCAACTGCAGCCCAGTACGCACGGACCGCTAGCTACCCTGCTGGTGCCATGCGGAGGGCCGCCGCCTTCTCGGATGGTGCGACTAGGCCCGTGGACCAGATGAAGATCTATAGCTGGCCGGAATACCTTGACCTGCTCGACAAGGTTGGGCCGGCAGGTCTGATCGGGCATGTCCGGTCGATCGAGTCAGACGACCCACACGGGGACCGGTACCCAAGGACCAAGCGGCACGATGACGCCTCGTTGGCCCAGCTGTTGGGAAGGTAGCTTCTAGCGGAAGCGATAATGTCCCGCCATCCCCCTATGCTATGCGGATGGCGTTGATCGATATCACCCGGACCAGTGTCCTCAAGGCAATGGCGGAGTTTGATCGCTTAGGTCGTGACGGATTCCTGAAAACCTACGGCTTTGGTCGGGCTTTGTCGTATTTCCTCGAATATGAACAGAAATCCTACGATTCGAAGGCGATTGTAGGCTACGCGCACGGCGAACTATATGGGCGAAAGCGATGGACGTCATCGGACTTCACAGGCGGAGAGTTGACGGTCGCTAGGCATCTGCGTGACAGGCTCGGATTTACGGTCTTGAATCAGAAGGCTATCGACTGGACCCGGGATGAGATCATCATGGCTTGCGACTTGGTGGCGTCGAATGAGTGGAGGGAGCTTCGGGCGCACCACTCATCTGTGATCGAATTGTCGGACTTGCTGCAGAAGTATTGGATGCATACGGGCGAGAAGTTCAGTCCGTCTCATCGGAACCCGAATAGTGTCAGTAGAAAAACCACCGATATTGCCAGCAGGCACCCCGATTACACGGGGAGGGCGACACGGGGAAGTAAGTTGGATCGGATCGTCCTTGCCGACTTCTTGGCAGCGCCGCAGGAGATGCACCGTCAAGCGCGCGCTATTCGAAAGGCAATATCGGAAGGTTGGGGTAATGCAGCAACGGACAGCATGCCTGACGCTGGATTGAGTGAAGCAAGTGTTCAAGAGGGAGGAATCCTTGAGAGGATGCACTTCCGGCGGGATAGGGATAAGGGCATTCGTGACAAAGCCATCAAGCGTCACAAAAGCATACACGGTTTCGTGGCATGCCAGGCTTGCGGCTTCAATTTTGCTGCCACCTACGGACCGCGGGGAGAGGACTATATCGAATGCCACCACAGGGTGCCTCTGTCGGAATCTGGCGAGACGGTCACAAGAGTTACTGACTTCGTCCTGCTCTGCTCCAACTGTCATCGCATGATCCATCGGGTGCGACCGTGGATTACGGTCGATCAGCTCATAGAGATACTCGCGCGGGCTAACGACGAGCGAGCCGCTTAGCCTTCATCTGCATGGCGAGGGATATATCTACCGATTCGCCCCACATTGCTACTGTTGGAGGTTCGGACGCTGCTCATGGCGGAACGTCTGGCGCTGACTTGAAGGCTCGGCGCGCCGAAAATGGCCTCGACGAGGCTGGCTGCAATTGTTAACCTGCCCAAATGGCAGGAACCGACTTGGGATTGGACCTCGTCAAGGGTTGTGGGCTCGCCTTGGCGGAGATGTACGGCGACTGGTACCG
Organism: Micromonospora sp. NBS 11-29; assembly: GCF_002140155.1. Lineage (GTDB taxonomy): Bacteria > Actinomycetota > Actinomycetes > Mycobacteriales > Micromonosporaceae > Micromonospora. The sequence continues at coordinate 104,108 of NZ_NAPR01000031.1, read as the reverse complement.
CGACCCATGGGCGTGGCCCGAGTACCAGTGGCTGCAGAGCCATCCTGCCTCTCTGTCAGTTTCGGATGTACTTCGAAAGGAGGACGGCGTTCTCATTCCGAGGCATCCGACTTTCTTTCATCCGACTGAAGTGCCGAAAAACCGCCTTGCAGTACGGCCAGCAGTCCTGCAAGACTCTCTTTCTAGAATCTTGTATACCACTGCAGTGGCATCGAATATGGAAAAGATGCACCGATCGCTTCCCGACTGGGTTTATGGATGGCGGTCTCGCAACAGCGGAATTCCCTCCAAGAACCGACTTGAGTGGGCAAGCTATCTGGATTCAATTCCCACAAATCCCGAAGAGGGTCAGCACGGTTTGCAGGTCGATATCTCATCGTTTTTCGCCTCGATCCGTGTCGAAGATCTGTCGGAAATGACCTTTGAGAGAATTGGCAAGACGGCATCTGCTGGTGTCATTGCTAGTGTCATAAGGCAGCACGACGCTTTGGCGACCAGAAGTGGCATCCCGCAGAGAAGCTTCGCCTCGGCGGCGCTGGCCCATCTCTATCTAGGGGCAGTTGATGACGCTCTGGGGGCGGCATCAAACGGCGGCTTGGCACTGGTCACAAGGTGGATGGACGACATTACTGCGCTTGGATCGGAGCCTAAGCTTTACTCGGCGTATCTTGATATCCAGGATCGCATCCGGCATTTGGGGATGGAGCCGAATGCGGCGAAGACGAAGCTGACAAGTGCCGAGGAGGCAATCAAGGAAGTGCGCTTTGAGGGAACCCGCGAACTGGCTGTGCCGAAAAGCGTGATTTGGGCGCAGTCTGGTGCGCCAACCGTCGTGGAAGACATTCCGGCCCTGAAGAGGGTAGAGGAAGCACTGCTGGCGCATCCCGACGACTTCTCGCGTACCTGGCATCGCGCTACTCTTACTGCCTTGATGGCGCGGAACGTATTCGAAAATTGGGAGCACTGGATTAGTGCTGCACCTAAGATCCCGCATGCCGTCGATTCGCTAGGCCGGTACCTAAGGCGATGCGGAGAGCACGATGAAGAAAATCCGACCGTAGAGGATTTTTGGGCACACCTAGAGGAATGGTTTCCGTCATACTGTAACTCGGACTGGGCGAGGGTGGATTGGGTTTGTTCTCAACTGGCTCTAGCCTTTCCGGTTAAACGGGTTACTGAACCCGTGCGAAGGGTGCTGCGAAGCTGGCTTGCCGATAGCGGTGATGCGCAGAAGGTCGCAATAGCGACGCAGCGTCTCTCTTCGGTCGCGCCGGTTGAGTGTAGGGACATCATTCGCGGGAGGCTCGACAAGACATCTGATCCGCTGCTGCTGCGTATATTTGCGCTTGGGCTGCTCACGTCCGGTGCAGGCCGTAGCGTCGTGCGTCCCATCCTTGAGCGTGATCCCCGCAATCTTCTTGTCTCGCTCATGCTGGAGGATCGAGGCTGGCGTGCACCGGTTGTCGCCGAGGACTTTGACGCCGGGCATGACGAATAGACAAAGGCGGTGTCCCACACCATAGGGCGAGTAGGGGAGAGGGGCCCTTTAGGCGCGTCTCCGGTGTCACCGATGTCACCGGCGTCACCGAGAGCCGGTTGAGCTGCCGTAACCACTGGTCTTGGAAGACAAGTTGAGTGACATGGGTTGCGGTAGACCTGATGACGACTAGGCGGCCCGCGAGCGCCGTGCCAGATGCGCTTGACCTACTGAAGGCGTCAGCGCCAGTCGGCGACGGTACCGGAGTGTGCTGGGGACCAGGTGGGGACCACACGTAGTGCTCGATAGTGAGCGGCTTCCCGTCGGGAAAGCGCCCTAACTATGGGCAGGGCGTGTCTGACGTGCGGGAGCGCTTGGCAGATCGTCCTGGGGGTCAAGGGGTCGTCGGTTCGAATCCGGCCGTCCCGACAGCGAGAGGGTTTCCGCAGGTCAGAGACTTGCGGGAGCCCTCTTCTCATTGCTCGGCATGAATTCCTGGTCTAGCACGCCGCTGTTGGACCCGGTGGCGCGTGTCGCTGACCCGTTCGTGCGGGCCGAGCCGCGTGCGACCTTAAATGGTCGCGGCCCTGTTCAGGCCATGCCAGCGACGGTTGGTGACCTCCAGCGTGAGGTCGGCTCCTTTCCATCGACATCTATCAACCCCATCGGTAGGGTCTTCGGTAGGAAAGTTCCGTCGTACGGGAGGTGGGCATGCCCCGACGAAAGCGCGCGAGGGCCGCCGCGTTGGCCATCGGAGCGACAACGATCGCCCTGGGCGCCACGCCGGCCCAGGCCGACCCGGTGGTGCCACGGCACGCCATCGTGGTTTGCCAGAGCGCCAGCTTCTACGCCAACTACGACTCCGCCGGCGGTCCGACCGGCCTGAAGCGCACCCTGGGCTACGGCAACAAGATCGGCCACACGCCGGGGGCGCACCCGGTCTACAACGGGTGGGCGGCTTCCTTCGACTTCGGCCCCAACGATTGGGGCTACCTGCGCGCCGAGTGCATCGGTGGGTACGACTCGTGGTGAGCCGGCGTAGCACCCGGGTGACCGCCGGCCTGCTGGTCGCAGTCGTTGCCGCGGCACTCGCCATGCCGGCCCCGGCGCAGGCCGCCAACGGCACGATCGGGGAGCGGGAAACGGTGTGCGCGAGTGACCTGTTCGTCCGCACTCAGCCCGTCGGCGCCTGGATGGGCACTCTCTATCAGGGTCAGACGTTCCTGGTCGAGGGTCCCCGCAGCGGCGGCTACGTCTACGGGTTTGCTTACGGTCACATCAACCGGCGCGGCTGGGTGCAGGACGGCTGGTTCTGCTGACCGTGCCTGCTGGCGGGACAGGTGTGTCCTGATCGGGCCGTGACTGGCCCGGCCCTCGGTGTGAGGTCTGCGGTCTATGGTGTGGCGATGTCAGAGCAGTGGTCGTTGACCCTCGACGTCCCGGCCGCACCACCGGAAGGATTTTGCCACCTGGGAAGCGTGGAAGACCCACTTCAAGGTTACCGAGGACGAGTGGGAGGACGGCACCTTCATTGAGGGACCCGGACGGCGTCCGGCCCGGGGTGTCGTTTCTTGAAAGGTGCCGGAGCCAAAGGCAGTCAAGAACCGCATGCACGTTGACATCCACGTCCGCGGCGGCCGGAGGGAGCCGTTCGAGGTGCGCTGGCCGCGGGTCCAGGCGGTGGTCGACAAGTTGGTGGCGGCGGGCGGGCCGTGCTCCGGGTGGACGAACCTGGGCGGACCTGGCGGGTGCGGACCCAGCCGTCGACGAAGGGTCAGCCGGTTCGGCGCCCTTGACTAGGCGGCGGCCTGCGCCGGTGTCCGCACGAACAGTTCTCCCTCCGCCGCCCCGGCGCAAGGGCGCCGGGGCGGATCTTGCATGGCGACCGTACTTTTCGGCCCGCTGGCAGTCGCTGATGTCGGCCGGCTACAGGTTGTTGATCCGGGCCAGCAGTTCTGCCTCGGTCAGGTTTTCCAGGACCGCGTCCTGCTTGCGGCCCAGGACCGCCAGCAGCTTCTCCTTCTCCAGCTTCTTGGCCGCCGCCGCCTTCGCCGCCTGGTCCTCCGCGAGGCGGACGGCGATGACGTGCTTGACGATCTCCAGCTTGATTTCCAAGGTTGCCTTGGCCGGATTGGCCTCGGTGGCCACGAACGACTCGGTGTCGACGGCCTTGAGTTCGGCGTTGACCGCCTTGGCCACATCGTCGAGGCTGAAGCCGGACTTGGCGGTCAGCGGAAGCTCCCACAGCTGCTCCGTGGTCAGCAGTCCCTTGGCCGACGGGTAGCGGAACTTCTCCCGGGTGGCCTGCTCGAAAATGGTCACGGTGGCCTCTCTCCGATTTCTGGGTGGGGAATCAGAACTGGATGCTGATGAGGCGGCGTCGGCCGCCGGTCATGGTCACCTTGGCGACCACGGAGCTGCGGACGGTGGAGCTGAAGCCGAGGCCGGAAAGCTGGTCCGGAGTCGGCTCGCACTTGGTGCGGTCGCCGAGAACCTCGAACACCTTGCGGTGCGGCTGCAGGTCGCCGCGGAGGAACTCGTTGTAGATCCCACGCGTCGGCTGGTCGTTCACGCACCCCTTCAGGATGAAGAAATAGTGCCGGTTGCCGACCTCGTTGTCGTCGAAGTAGTTCGGCGAGTACATGATGGTGGACACCGGTACGAACTNNCCACCTCGACGGTCTCCTTGTGGCCGACCGCGCGCTCGTGGCTGAACTGCTCGATCTTCCCGTTGCTCTCGGTCTCGATCACGAAGCCGACCTGGGCGCTGTCCCGCTTGCGGTACTGGTTCACCTCGATCCGGTACTCACCGTCGGGGACGCGGTCGGTCCAGGTGACGTTCTCCACCGGCTCGCGGGAGAGCGGCCCGCTGGCGTTCATGTCGACGTCCAGCTTGTTGCGCTTCTCCTGGTACCAGATGTGGTCGCCGTTGGGTTCGTACACGTGCAGGTCCAGGTCGTCGTGGTTGAACCAGGACAGGCTCACCCGCAGCTTGCCGGTGACGTTGCCGCCGGCCCGCTTGACCCTCTCCCGGATCGAGTCGGTGACGTTGCCGCCGTACGACCAGCCGAAATCGTTGTCCCACTTGAACAACCGCGGAGCAGTCGGGTGCCGGCCGGTGGTGAGGCTGACGAGGTTCGGCTCGTGGGCGTTGGCGACCCACAGGTCGATGGTGGCGGCGCCGGGCAGGATGTCCTTCATGAAGGAGACCACGGGAATCTCCTCCGGCTTGGCGTCGTGAAGGAACGCACCTGACGACCGGGGGGTGGCCGCCTGCATGAGCAGCCCTTCGATGCCGTCCTTCATCCGTGCCTGGGTGTCGTTGTCGACCCACAGCACGTTGGTGACCGACACGTCGGACAGCCGGGCGAACCGTCGCTGCAACGACTCCTCGATGCCCAACTCGACAATGGTCTTCATGGCGGCCTTGACCATGCCCGCGGTGATCAGAGCCGTGGGGCGCTGGTAATTCTGCGGCGCCACCTTTGCCTCGAACGACCGGACCGCCTGCTCCAGGTCGACGCCTGCGGAGAGGTCCTGGACGAGGGTGCCGAGCACCGTGTTGCGGAACCGGGCTGCCGGGTTCATCGCGTTGGCGAAGACGAAGGCACGTCGGTCGGCGGCCTGGGTCCACCGGCTCTGCAGCGAGCGGAACTCGGTCACCGCCCGGCGATGTTCCGCGCCGCGGTAGAGGGCGTTGTCGTCGACAAGGTCGACGACGGTGTCCAGAGCGGGCCGGGTCAGCTCGGCCAGGCCACGCTGGAAGACCTGCACCGCGGCGTCAAAGGTGCCCTGCGCCGCGCCGACGTCCTCGACGCGATGCCGCTTCTCCACCCGGCCGTGCAGGTGGTGCCACACCTCGACCTGGCCGTCGCGCAGCGTTCGGGTGGTCTTCGTTCCGTACTGCGCCTGCGCGGACCGGAATATGGTGGACAACGGTAGCGAGAGAACGAACTCGTCCAGAGCGGCGGCGACGACGGAGAAGACCGGGTCGGATGCCGACACCCCGGACCAGAGGGTACGGACCCGCCCGTCGTGGATCTCGACGACGTTGCCGAAGTGCTTGATGAAACCGCGGCAGGTCGAACAGTCGTACTCGGATCGCTCACGGAACCGTAGATTGGTGCCGGCGGGGAAGGAATCGAGGAAGGTGAGCCAGAGTGAGTCCCGGTCGAGACCGTCGCCGACGACGTACAACTCACTCTTGGACATCGTGGACAGACGCGAAGTCACACCCGCCACGAACTGCTCGAAATCGCCCACCGTGTCATCCCCCTTGATCGCCGGAGATCCTACGGAGCGAACGCCAGTCGGAGAAGCGCATATCCGGCTGTTCGCGCGGTCACCGACGGACACCGGCCGCTGATCACCAGGCGCAGGGCGCGTAGTCCTTGAGGAAGCAGCCGTACAGGTCTTCGCCCTGTTCGCCGCGGACGATCGGGTCGTAGACCCGGGCCGCGCCGTCGACCAGGTCCAGCGGGGCGTGGAAGCCGGCGTCCGCCAGCCGCATCTTCGTCGGGTGGGGCCGCTCGTCGGTGATCCAGCCGGTGTCGACGCTGGTCATGAGGATGCCGTCGGCCAGCATCTCCTGGGCGCTGGTCCGGGTGAGCATGTTCAGCGCGGCCTTGGCCATGTTGGTGTGCGGGTGCCCCGGCCCCTTGTAGCCGCGGGCGAACTGGCCCTCCATCGCCGACACGTTCACCACGTACTTCCGACGGGCGGTCGCTGCGGCCATCGCCGGTCGCAGCCGGCTGACCAGCACGAACGGCGCGGTGACGTTGCACAGTTGCACTTCGAGCAACTCGACCGGGTCCACCTCGTGCACCCGCTGCACCCAACTGTTGACCGGATCGAGGTCCGGCACCAGACCGCCGGCGTCGATGGCGGTGGCTGCCGCGATCCGTTCCGGCGAGGCGGAGCCGCTGGTCAGCGCCAACGCGGTGAGCGTCTGCGGGGTGACCGTGGCCGACTGCGGGGCGATCAGGCCCGCCGGGTCGCCCTCACCGGCAGGTTTGGCGAACGTGATCAGCTCCGGCAAGGGGCCGTCCGGCAGGGCCGCCGCCTCCGCGGCGACGAGCGGAGCGTACGCCCCGGGCATGCGGCGGACGGTCTGCGCCGCATTGTTGATCAGGATGTCGAGTGGTCCCTGGGCGCTGACCGAGTCAGCGAGGGCGATCACCTGGGCGGGGTCGCGCAGGTCGATCCCGACGATTCGCAGGCGGTGCAGCCAGTCCCCGCTGTCCGGCATCGCGGCGAATCGGCGGACCGCGTCATGGGGAAACCGCGTGGTCACCGTGGTGTGCGCGCCGTCGCGCAGCAGCCGCAGCGCGATGTACATGCCGATCTTGGCTCGGCCGCCGGTGAGCAGCGCGCGCCGGCCAGTCAGGTCGGTGCGGGCGTCCCGGCGCTCCCGGTTAAGCGCGGCGCAGGGCGGGCAGAGCTGATGGTAGAAGGAGTCCACCTCGCGGTAACGCTGCTTGCAGACGTAGCAGCCGCGCGGATTGTGCAGGAAGCCGGCCGTGGCACCGACGGTGGGGGAGGCGAGCGGGATGCCCTGGGTCTCGTCGTCGATCCGGCCCGGGGCGCCGGTGGCGGTGGCCGCCGTCACCGCGCGGTCGGCCGCCGCGATGGCATCCCGCCGTTCCTCGCGTCGCCGCTGCTTGATCACCTTGTAGAGCTTCGCGGTGGCCCGCTGCACCCGCACCACGTCGGGATGATCGGGAGGCAGGGCCTCCAACGCCTCGAAGACGCTGAGGCAGGTTTCCAACTGTCCGCGGTCAATGCCATCTTGGCCGGTTTCGTTAATNCCGACCCCAAGTCCGACTGGGAACTGTACGCACCACACGGCCTCGGACGCATCCGCGTCTGTTCGGCAGCCCAAGGAAGCGTGGGCGCTGATGTCAACGCCAGTCACATGCGTCAGAGCATGTGGCGCGGGAGCAAGTCGGGGGATCTCACCACCGTCTCACCGGCGGCGGCTCGACCGGCTCACGCACGAAGTGTGCGTGCCCACGGCGCGTCGATCGTGTCCGCGTCGATGGCCACCACGACATTGCTGAGCAGCGCATCGGCGAAGTAGCGGCGGATCTGCGCGTCCGAGGCGCCCGAGACCGACCGGATGTACTCCACCTGACGCGCATAGCAGCGCCGCAGGGCCTCGCCGATGACCGGCTCGCTCGCGCTGCCCTGGGCATGCAGAAGGATCATCAGCACGTCGCGGTCGGCGATGACGTCGTCGTAGGAGGCGGTCAGGGCGGCGAGCGCGGCCTCCGGGTCGGTGCCGCGCACCGAGGCGGCGGCGACGGCCACGGACTCGCGCAGGCGGTCGGAGCAGTAGTCGATCAGCGCGGCGAAAAGTGTCGGCTTGTCCTTGAACAACCGGTAGAGGTAGCCCTGCGAGATGCCGGCCGCCGTGGCGACGTCCATCGTCGAGGTGCCGTAGTAGCCGCGCGCGGCGAAGGTCTTGATGGCTGTGCTCATGACCGTGGCTCGGCGCACCTCCGCCGTGGAACGCCGGTTCCCTTCGCTGCCCATGTAAGTGAGTAACCAATCTCATTAGTGATCGAGAGAGGGTGGGCCGTCGAACAGAACGGACCGCCCGCTCTCGACTCTACGGCGTCAGGCAACCGCGTCCATGACCACCTGCGGGTTCCAGAAGTCAACGTATCGGCTGATCAGCCCGTCTCGGGTCTCGACGACCGAGAGGTAGGTCTGGTTGTAGGGTCGGCCGGTCGCCAGGGCGAGTCCGGTGCATTTGAGCTGCGCGATCACCAGTGACGGGTCCACGGTTTCGTAGTAGTGCAGTTCGGTGAACTCGACCCGGAACGTCTTCGAGAAGCCCTCCTGGTGCGCGAGCAGGTCGTCGCGGCCCACGACGCGGGACGGGTAACCCGTCGGCGCGTACGGGAACTCCAGGACCGCGTCCTCGGTGAACAGGTTCACCCAGTCCGTGCCCCGGCCGGCGGCCAGGTGGGCCATGTGGCTGCTGAAGGTCTTCTGGGCCGTAACGCGGACGTCGGCGGCGGTGTCGCTCATGGGTCTGACTCCTGAGGATGGGTGTGCGGTCACATCGAAGGCGCCTGGTGCCACCGCCTTCACCCGTGGCCCGTATGTAAGTAATTAACCACTTACAAACGTGGGCTGTCAAGTTCGGCGGGGTGCGGCGTGGGCTGGCCGGCGGCGTTGCGAACCGTCGGTGCCGCCGCGAGGCTCGCTCCTTCGCTGAGGTATTGACACTTGCCAAAGTGGCGTCAAGAATTTCCGAAAAGGTTTTCGGGCAGGGTGCGGTCCGCACGCGGTCCGGCTCCTTCAGACAACGGGAGGCCGACATGACATCCACACCGGGTCTGGCCCGTCGGCGGACGCTGGCCGCGGTCATGTCGGCGGTGCTGGTGCTCGGCGCGGTGGCATGCGGTGGTGACGACGGCGGCGACGACCAGGGACTGGCCCAGGCCGGCGCGACCGGGGTCGACGACGGCAGCGAGCTGACCCTGTGGACCCGGGCGCCCCTGGAGAAGCAGGCGAAACTCCTGGTGGAGGCGTACAACGCCGGCCACCGGAACCGGGTCGAGCTGACCGTCGTCCCCAACGACGACTATGTCGCCAAGGTGGGCGCGGCGGCCGGCTCCGGCAGCCTGCCGGACCTGTTCGCCGCGGACGTCGTGTACGTGCCGAACTGGGTGAGCCAGGGCCTGTTCCGGGATCTGACCACCAACATCGACGGCCTCGACTTCAAGGAAGCCGTGAACAAGGGCCACCTCGCCGCCGGCACCCGCGACGGCCGGGAGCACGTGCTGCCGTTCGTGCTCGACCTGTCGATGCTGTTCTGGAACAAGAAGCTGTTCACCGAGGCCGGGCTCGATCCGGACAAGGCACCGGCCAGCCTCGCCGAGTACGCTGCGGCCGCCAAGGCCGTCCAGGCGATCGGCCGGGACGGCGTCTACGGCACGGCCACCGGCCTCAACTGCGGCGGCTGCCTGGCGTTCACCTGGTTCCCGTCGATCTGGGCGGCCGGCGGTGAGGTGCTCGGCGCCGACGGTGCCACGTCCGACCTCGCCGGCGACACCGCGCAGCAGGTGTTCCGCACCTGGGCGGACCTGTGGCGCTCCGGGGCCGTCCTGCCGTCCTCGGCGGGCGAGACCGGTCCGACCTGGACCGCCGCCTTCACCGAGGGCAAGGTCGGCCTGATGTTCTACCCGGCGACGCTGCTCTCCTCCACACCCTTCGACGTCGGGGTGGCCGGAATTCCCGGCCCGGACGGCGGGGCGTCGACGTTCGTCGGCGGCGACGGCATCGGCGTGTCGAAGGACTCCAGGAAGTCGGCACAGGCCTGGAACTTCCTCAACTGGATGATGTCCGAGCAGGCCCAGGTCGAGGTGCTGGCGAAGAACAGGGACGTGGTGTCGCGCGCCGACCTGGCGAACAACAGGTACGCCGCGCAGGATCCTCGCCTGGTCACCATCAACCAGTTGGCCGGTCGGGGAGACACGCCGGTCGCGCTGAACTTCCAGCAGGCATTCAACGCCCCGGGCAGCCCGTGGCTGGCCCTGGTCCGTAGCCAGGTTCTCCAGGGTGGCGGTGACATCCGGAAGCAGAACGACCAGATCACCGCCGTGCTGAAGCAGTAGAGCATGCAGACCACCGCACCGGGCCGCCGCGGATCCCGACTGCTCGGCTGGCTGTACGCCGCACCCACCGCCGTCTTCGTGGTGGCGTTGTTCGTCGTACCTCTGCTCCTGGTCCTCAAGATGGCGGCGTCGCGGTGGCCGCTGCTCGCCGGGGACCAGGGGCTGAACGCACCGGACAACCTCACCCGGGCGGTGAGTCACCGCCTCTTCCACGACTCGGTCGTCTTCACCGTCAAGTACACGCTGCTCGCCACCGTGCTGCTGATCGCACTCGGGCTGGGCATGGCACTGCTCGTGCAGGAGTCCAGCCGGTGGAACAACCTGCTGCGCGCGTCGTTCCTCATTCCCAGCGCGCTCGGGTTGGCCTCGGCGTCCCTGCTGTTCTACGTGCTCTACTCGCCGTACGCCAGCCCGTTCGCGCCCCTCATGCGCCGGCTGGACCTCACGTTCCTCGGCTCGCCGAACGCGGCGCTGCTCTCGACGGTGTTCCTGGTCGTCTGGCGCTACGCCGGCTTCTACATGGTGCTCATGCTGGTCGGCCTGCAGAGCATTCCGGCGGACGTGTTCGAGGCGGCGCGCGCCGACGGCGCCGGCCGCTGGCAGATCTTCCGGCGGGTGACCCTGCCGCTGCTGCGTCCGACGCTCGCGCTGGCGACCGTGCTCTGCGTGACCGGTTCCCTGCTCGCCTTCGAACAGTTCTACCTCCTCACCAAGGGCGGCCCGGACAACAGCACGGTCACCGTGGTCCAACTGATCTACCTGATCGCCTTCCAGGGCCAGAACGACCTCGGCGTCGCCGCCGCGCTGTCGGTCCTCGTCCTGCTCGCCCTGGTGCTGCTCAACGCGCTGCAACTGCGCGCCTTCCGACCCGAGGAGCACTGAGCATGGCCGTCGACTCCCGGTCCACCCTCACCGTCGCCGGGGTGGCGCTGCGCACCCCGTACTGGGTGTTCACCGGGGCGCTGGCGCTGATCTTCATCTTTCCGCTGGTCTGGACGGCGGTGGCATCGGTTTCCCCGCACCCGGGCACGAACCAGACGCACGGATGGGGGTTCGGCAACTACGAGACCCTCGCCGGCTACCAGGCCGGCGTCTGGCGTTACCTGGCCAACTCCGCGCTGGTGTCGCTCCTGACGGTCGCGCTCACCCTGACGGTCTCCCTGCTGGGCGGATACGCGTTCGCCCGGTTCCGCTTTCCCGGCCGCGACGCGCTGTTCCTGCTGACCCTCGCCATCCTGATGGTGCCGTACGCGACCCTGCTCATCCCGCTCTACGTCCTGCTGAACCGGGTCGGGTTGCAGAACTCGCTGGTCGGCGTCGCCCTCGTGCTCACCATGTTCCAGCTGCCGTTCTCCACGTTCCTGATGCGGATCTCCTTCGAGGCGGTGCCCCGCGAACTCGACGAGGCGGCCATGGTCGACGGGTGCTCGTCGTTCGGCGCGCTGCGCCGGGTGCTCCTCCCGGCGGTCAAACCCGGCCTGATCACGGTGGGACTGTTCGCGTTCCTCGCCTCGTGGAACGACTTCATGGCGCCGCTGATCCTCATCAACGACTCCGACCGGATGACCCTGCCGCTCGCCGTGGCCAACCTCCGGGGCCAGGTCCAGGGCGTCGTCGACTACGGCGCGACCGAAGCGGGCGTCGTCGTGCTCGCCCTGCCGTGTGTCCTGCTGTTCCTGCTGCTCCAACGACACTACGTGCGCGGCTTCATGTCCGGCGCGCTGAAGGGATGAGCATGGTGGTCGGCGTGCCCACGGCGTCACCCGTCCGACCCACCCGCGGACGGTGGCGGCCACTCGGAATCGGTGAGGTGCGCATCACCGGCGGCTTCTGGGCCCGACGTCAGTCGGTCAACGCGGACGCGAGCCTGCCGCACATCGGGCACTGGCTGGAGCGGGCGGGCTGGATCGGCAACTTCGACCTGACCGCCGCCGGCGATCCGGGCGACGCGCGCCGCGGACGCGAGTTCGCCGACTCGGAGGTCTACAAGTACCTCGAAGCGCTCGCGTGGGAGATCGGGCGCGGCGGCGACGCGAGCCTGGAGTCGACCTTCCGCCGCGTCGTCGACCGGGTCGCGCGGGCCCAGGACGCCGACGGCTACCTCAACACGGCATTCGGCCACCGGGGGCAACCACCCCGCTGGTCCGACCTTCGGCAGGGCCACGAGCTGTACTGCGCCGGCCACCTGCTCCAGGCGGCCGTCGCCCGTGCCCGGACCCGGCCGGACGCCGACGACGGGCTGGTGGCGGTCGCCCGGCGGGTCGCCGACAACGTCTGCGACACGTTCGGACCGGACGGGCTCGACGGACTGTGCGGGCATCCGGAGATCGAGACCGCCCTGGTCGAGTTCGCCCGTACCACCGGCGACGACCGCTACCTGGCCCAGGCGGCGCTCTTCCTCGACCGGCGGGGCCACGGCCGTCTGGGCGATGTCGAGTGGGGGCGGGAGTACTTCCAGGACGAGACGCCGGTACGCGAGGCGACCGTGCTGCGGGGGCACGCGGTCCGCGCCAACTACCTGGCCTGTGGGGCGGTCGACGTGGCCGTCGAGCGTGACGATTCGGGGCTACTCAAGGCGGTGCGGCACCAGTGGCGCGCCACGGTGGCGCGACGGACCCACCTCACCGGCGGGCAGGGCTCCCGGCACCAGGACGAGGCGTTCGGCGCCGACTGGGCGCTGCCGCCCGACCGCGCGTACGCCGAGACGTGCGCGGCCGTGGGCTCGGTGATGCTGGCCTGGCGGCTGCTGCTCGCCTCCGGCGACCCCGGCTGCGCCGACCTCATCGAGCGGACGCTGTTCAACGTGGTCGCGGCCGCGCCGGCGGCCGACGGCCGGTCGTTCTTCTACACCAACCCGCTGCACCGCCGCGAGCCCGGCGCCGCGCCCGACACCGACCGGCCGAGCATCCGCGCCGAGGCGGCCCAGCGGGCGCCCTGGTTCGAGGTGTCGTGCTGCCCGACGAACGTGGCGCGCGTCCTGGCCAGCCTCGCGTCGTACGTGGCCACCACCGACGACGAGGGCCTCCAGATCCACCAGTACGCCCCGGCGACGATCGTCCACCGCCCGCCGGACGCCGGGGAGCGGCGGGTGACCGTCACCACCGACTACCCGGACGACGGCCTGATCCGGGTACGCGTCGACAGCGCCGACGAGCGTCCCTGGACACTGTCGTTGCGGGTGCCGGACTGGGCGGGACGAGGTGCGACGCTGACCGTCGACGGGCGGACCCGCCCGGTGGGCCCGGGCTACGTCAACGAACGGCGGACGTGGCGCGGCGGTGAGGAAGTCGTCCTGACGTTGCCGGTGGAGCCCCGGTTCACCTATCCGGACCCCCGCATCGACGCGGTCCGCGGATGCGTCGCGGTCGAACGCGGCCCGCTGGTGTGCGCGGTCGAGTCGCCGGACCTGCCGTCCGGCACCGACATCGAGGGACTGCGCGTCGACCCGACCCGGCCGCCCCGGCACGCCGGCGGCCGGGTGCTGGTGTGCTGCCGGCAGCTCGACCGGGCCGAGCACGACTGGCCCTACGGTGGCCCGACCGCTCCGCCGGTCGAGGCGGGACCGGAGCCGGTCGAGGTTCCGCTGGTCGCGTACCACACCTGGGCCAACCGGGGGCCGTCCGCGATGCGGGTCTGGCTGCCGCTGGCCTGACTCAGCTCGACTGCGGCGGCGCCGCCGAGCTGGCCCGGACGACGAGGTGCGGGAGCAGGAGGACGCGTTCGGGCGCGGACTGGTGACCCGCGGCGTCGAGCTGGGCCAACAGCAGATCGAGGCTGCGGCGGCCGAGTTCCGCGAAGTCCTGCCGCACCGTGGTCAGCGGGGGCAGGAAGTATCCCGCGTCGGGCGTGTCGTCGAACCCCACCACGCTGACCTCGTCCGGCACCCGACGGCCCGCCTCGTGCAGGGCGCGGAGCACTCCCAGTGCGATCTGGTCGTTGGCGCAGAAGATCGCCGTGACGGACGGGTCACGGGCCAGCCTCCGGCCCTGCGCGTAGCCGGTCCGGGCGGTCCACATCCCCGGCGTGGCGTACGGGGACGGGCGACCGGTGGCGTGCAGGGCGGCCCGCCACCCGTCGGCCCGCTCGTTCGCCTCCGGCCAGTCGGCCGGACCGGCCACGTGGTGCACCGTGGCGTGCCCCAGGTTGAGGAGGTGGCGGGTGGCCAGCCCGGCGCCGGCGGCGTTGTCGATCTGGACGCTCGGCAGTGCCTCGTCCTGTCCGCCGCCCACCCCGACGACCGGCAGGTCGTCGGACACCTGCGCGAGCGTGCCGGCCACGACCGGTTTCGGGGCGATCGTGATGATCCCCTCGACCGACTGTTGCCGCAGCCGGTCGACCGCGTCCAGCACCGACCGGCGGTCCAGGTCGCGCAGCCCCGCCACGGTGACGAAGTAGCCGGCGGACCGGGCCGCGCCCTCGATCGCGTACAGCATGGAGGTCGGGCCGTACAGGGCGCTCTCGTACGCGATGATCCCCAGCGTCCCGGAGCGGCGGGTGACAAGCGTGCGGGCCGCCTGGTTCCGGCGGTAGCCCAGCGCCTGCACCGCCGCCAGGACCCGGCGGCGGGTGTCGTCCCGGACGTGCGGGTGCGCGTTCAGCACCCGGGAGACCGTCTGGTTCGACACCCCCGCCAGCCGCGCGACGTCGCGCATGATCGAGTGCCCCATGGGACCGGGTCAGCCGGTCGGCTCGCCGGAGGGGGCCGGCAGCCGGACGCCGGTGGCGACCGGAGTGCCGAAGTTCGGCGTGCCGTCGGCGTTCCAGGTGAACTTCTGCGCCCGGGTGCTGCGGTTCATGTCGCAGCCGCCGGAGGCCGAGCTGTTCGCGTGGTAGACGATCCAGTCCTCGGTGCCGTCCGGGGACCTGAAGAACCCGTTGTGGCCGGGCCCGTACACGCGGTTGGCGTCACTGCGCTGGAAGACCGGCTGCGGCGACTTCACCCACGACGATGAGTTGAGCGGATCGCCGCCGGTCCAGGTGAGCATGCCGAGCTTGTAGTCCGGAGTGCTGCAGTGGCTGGCCGAGAAGATGATGAACGTCCTGCCGTTGCGCTGCAGAACCTCGGCGCCCTCGTTGACCGCGCCACCGACGGTCTCCCAGCCGTAGGTGGCGGTGGAGAGCAGGTGCCGGGTGCCGGCGGCGGTCCACGGGTTGCTCAGCTCGCGGATGAAGTTGGGTTGTGCGCCGTTGTAGTAGGTGCCCAGCAGGTAGAGCTTGCCGTTGAGCCGCATGACGCTGGGGTCGAGTTCCCAGGTGTTGTCAGCCGTCGGGTCCAGCAGGTCGGCCTTGAACGTGTACGGTCCCATCGGGTCGGTGCCGGCGCTCTCCAGCACGTGAATGCGTTGGGTGCCCAGGTCGTACGGCTGGCGGCCGGCGACGTAGTAGAGATACCAGCGCTTGCCGTTCGGGCCGTCGAGCAGGTGGAACTCGGGCGCCCACATGGTGCCCGCCCCGTTGGGCCGGGTGAGCGTGAACAGCACGGTGTCGGCCGCGCCGGCCAGCCCGTCCAGCGTCCGGGACCGCCGCATGGTGACGGTGTTGTTCCAGGTCGTGGTGGCCAGGTAGTAGTAGCCCTCGTGGTACGTCAACCACGGGTCGGGTCCGTTCGCCTTGATCGGGTTGGCGTACGTGCGGGGACCGGGGTTCGGTCCGCCACCCGGATGGCCGGTGAGTCGCCAGGTCCGGCTGGCGGCGGTGGCGCAGGGCAGTTGGACGAGCGCGGTGCCGGCCGCGCCAGCGTCGTTGGCCGGAGCCACGCACTTGCCGCTGGCGACGGAGACCAGGTTGACGGTGCCGGTGGCCCCGTTGGCCGCGAGCCGGAACTGCTGGTTGGTTCCGCCGTGGCAGGCGTACTGGATGACCGCGGCGTTGTCGGCGGTGGATGCGCCGGAAATGTCGACGCAGCTGCCGGCGGTGAGGGTGGTGACGGTGTACCGGTCGGTCGTGCCGGCCACGGGTGTGACGGTGAAGGTCTGCCGGGCGCCGGCGCCGCAGCCGGCCTGGACGAGTTGCAGCGCGTTCGTGGCGGCGCCACCGGGCACCTCGACGCAGTTTCCGTTGGCCTGGTTGACGATGGTGGTGCCGAAGGCGTCGACGGCCTGAGCCGGCGTGCCGGCGAGCAGGGGCAGGAGCGCGGCGATCAGCAGCACCGCGGCGGCGGCCCCACCGGTGCGCCGGCGGGGGTGCCGGGACGGGTCCATAAGGTTCCTCTCGGTGTGGGGCGGGCGCGGGGTCAGCCGACCTGGATCCGGTCGAGGTCCGGCGCCCAGCCGGCGGTGTTGCCGAAGGTGAGGGTGTTCGCGCCGGCGGTCAGGCTCAGGGTCACCGGGACCGTGGCGACGGTCTCCCAGCCGCCGCTGCTCGGCGCGTTCACGGTGACCGTGGCGCCGCCGTTGACGCTGATCTGCATCGACCTCGCCTCACCCGAGGCGTAGGAGACGGTGACCGTGCGCGGGCCGGCCGCGTCCACGGTGACGTTGTTGAACCGCAGCGTGTTGGCGGCGCCGTTGCCGACGTAGCCGACCAGGGCGCCGCCCGAGGCGCCGGCCGACGATCGCGTCGCGGCCTGGCCGGACAGCGTGTTGCCGCTCGCCTCGGCCTCGTAGGAGGTGCCGGTCGGTGGGGGCGGGGTGGTGCCGCCCCGGCGGTACGCCTGCACCTCGGTCAGGCCGGAGCGGGAACCGGCCGCGTGGGTCAGCAGCACCCGGATCCGTTGCGCGGTCACGGCGGTGAACCGGACGTTGTTGTAGTTGCCCTGTGGCGTCACCGGCGTGGCGACCTGCGCGCTGACGTTCACCCAGCCGTTGCCGTCGTGGTACTGGACCTGGTACGACGCGGGCGGGCGGTAGGTGGTGCTGCCCGGCCGGCTGTCCTTGACGTACAGCCGCAGCTCGTCGACCGTCTTGGCCGAGCCGAGGTTGAGTTCGTACCAGTCCTGGGCGGCGGACCCGCCCGCGCCCCAGAACGGCTCGTTGGTCGGCAGGCCGTCGATCGCCGCGGCGGCGCTGGTGCCGCTCGCGGTGCTCGACGTCGTCACGGACGCGCCGGCGGCGAGGTTGGGCAGGTTCGCGGTCAGGTCCACCCCGGCCTTGGCGAGCAGGTCCACCGTGCTGGCGTCGTCGAGGACCACCTGGTTGGGGGCCCGCATCCCGGGCACCGGCGTGCTGAAGGTGACGCCGGCGGTGGCGCCGGGGAAGCTGACCGTGCCGCCGGTCGGGTCGAAGACGAACGGCACCAGCTTGTCGACGGTGGCGGCCCGGCTGCCGTCGATGTAGATCGAGTAGCCCTGCGGGACGCCGGGGTACCGCACCACGCCGTCGGCCGGGTCGTCCCAGACGATGGTCAGGTCGCTGTTGCGGTAGCGGATGTTGTTGACCGTGAAGTTGGGCCAGCCGATGGCGATGGGCGACAGCTCGACCTTGTTGTCGTTGCGCGGTCGCAGGCCGGCCACGTCCTCGATCACGGTCCAGTTGCTGCTGCCCAGGATGTTGTGGTGGATCCAGGACCGGTAGTCGATGCGCTGGCTGCCCGGGTTCCAGTTGGCCCAGAACTCGTTGGCGTCGGGCCAGCGGGTGTCGCCGTTGACGTACTGCGCCCAGACGTTCCAGTAGAGCAGCTTCTTGTAGTCCTCGGCGCTCATCCACTGGTTGGGGTACTTGCGCAGCACCGAGGAGAAGAGCCGGAACTGCACGGTCGAGTTGATGGTGGAGAAGTTGTTGCTGCCCGGGTTGCCGGCGGCCGCGGCGGCGGCCTTGTCCCGCTGGTTGGCGGTGTAGAACGGGAAGATCGGATACTCCGCCGGGTCGGCGAACAGCCGCAGGGCCTGCTTGTACTGGTCGGTCGTCGGCATCAGGCCGACCGCGTACGGGTAGTAGTTGTTGATCTCCTTCCACGGGACGTGGGCGTTGGTGGCCACATGTCGGTGCTCCAGCAGGTTGTCCGACGGGTTCCAGAGCACGCTGACGATCGCGTTCTGGATCCGGGTGGCCAACGTGCGCATCTCGGCGGCCTTGGTCGAGTTGCCGACCGCGTCGTACGCCTGGGCGGCGGCCAGTGCGCCGCTGTACTGGTAGGCGCCCTCGGCGCGGTCGAGATTGCCCGATCGCCAGTGGAACGAGACCGCGTCGGCGTCGTTGCCGGTCAGCGCGCCCCAGTCGTACTCGATGACGCCGTTGCCGTCGCGGTCGTAGTAGCCGAGCTGTCCCTTGACGTCGCCCTCGGCGTAGCGAGCCAGGCTCCCCGCGATGGCGGGCTGGCCGCCGTGGAGCTGGTAGCTGCGCCAGGCCGCCTCGGCGATGTACTGGGTGTAGCTGTTGGACCAGTTCTCGGGGTCACCGGGGTTGTCCACGAAACGGCCGCCCCGGGACACCTGGCCGACCGAGAGCCAGTCGCCGTAGGCGTACTTCGGGTCGCGCAGGTACTTCAGGTCGTCGATGTGCATCGGCTGGGTCAGCGCGATCGCGTTGTTGTATCCCAGCGCGCCCTCCACCGAGGTCGGGAACTGGAACGTCTGCCCCGGGATGTTGGCGTCGAGGTGGTTGAAGCGCATCAGCCACCAGCGGTAGTAGATGTTCTTCTTGATCGCCGGTTCCGGCACGTCGATGTAGGGCACGTTCTCGGCCCACCACCTGTTATAGGCGCGGACGTGCGTGGCGAACGCCGCATCGGGCGTGGCGTCGCGGTAGGCGACGTAGTCGGTGGTCGACTGTGGGATCTCCCGCGCGGTGAAGCCCATGACCACCTTCGTCTGCACGGTGGCGCCGGCCGCGATCGTGACCGAGCGGGTCAACGCGCCGCCGGAGGCGGCGAAGCCGTCGCCGGCGAGCCGGGTGGTGAGCGTGGTGAGACCGTTCTTCACCCCGGTCGACCCGGTCAGCTCGGTGCCGCTGCCCGTCAACGCGTACGGCGAGGTGGCCCGCAGGGTGAGCGTGGTCGACGCCGGGCCGGTGTTCCGGATCGACAGGTTGGTCACGGCGACGTTGTTGTCGGTGATGAACTTCGTGACGGTGGCCTGCACCGCGCCGCTGGTGTACACGCCGCGCCAGTGGCTGGGCGCCTGCCACCGCTGGCCGCTCTGCTCGGTGAACGTCCCGGGGCTCAGCGCGATCGAGTAGGCGGCGGCGTCGCTGATGCTCTCCCAGTACGCCACCCGGCCGCCGAAGCCGATCACCGCGGGGTTGTGCTGCTTCATGAACAGCGCCCGGCCGCGGGTCATCAGGATCCCGCCGTCGGCGTCGGACGGATCGGCGCCGCCGGAGCGGGACAGGAGCCGGTCGATCCAGAAGTCGGTGCCCGCCTTCTCCGCGTCGTAGATGGACTGCATCATGTTGCCGGTGGTGTACCCGACCGGCGGCTGGGGGACCGCCGCGCCGCCGAACGTGGGATAGCCGATGGGCTGCGCCGCCTGTGCCGGGCCGGCGGCCACCGTGGTGAGCGCGCTGACGACCATCATGGCGAGCGTTGCGCCGGCGAGTCGCCGGGCTCGGGTGAGGGACGGATTTCCGGGAGGAGCCCACGTGTCCATGGGTACTCACCGCGACCTTTCGTTGTCGGGGACGGGAGCGGCGTCGGTGGTCGACGCCCGGCCGCCGACCATCGACTCGCCCGGCCAGCCGGCTGCCCTCGCCGACACTGACCGAAAACCTTTTCAGCAACATAGCACCTGATCGGGATATGTCAATGCATCGGACAGCTCGAAGGCTCTTCCAGCTGTGCCTTCGCGGGATTCCGGTGGCCGAAAAGGTTTCGGTGGGGGGTGCGGCGGAGCCGCGTCGAGCGACCGGTCGGAGACCGCGCGAACCGGTTCTCGAAATCCTTTTCGAAAGCCGGTATAGTCGGTACGCCTCGATGGCCCAGCACCGGTCCGGCCCCGAAGGGATTCCGGTGGGTAGACGACGTACGCAGTCGGTGACTTTGATGGATGTGGCGAAGCTGGCCGGAGTGTCGGTCGCCACCGCGTCGAAGGCACTCAACGCCCGGGAGCAGGTCGCCCCCGCCACCCGTCGCCGGGTGCAGCAGGCCGCCGAGCAGCTCTCGTTCCAGCCCAACGGGCTGGCGCGCGGGCTGATCTCCGGACGCTCCCACACCGTCGGGCTGCTCACCGAGACGCTCGGTGAACGGTTCGCCTTCCCGGTCCTCAGCGGAGTCGAGAACGCGCTGGGCAACGAGCGGATGTGTGTGCTGTTGTGCGATGCCCGCGGCGACGTCATCCGCCGCCAGCACCACATCCGTACGCTGCTGTCACGGCAGGTCGACGGGTTCGTGATCCTCGGCGACTCCAACGACGTCCGACCGTCGCTCCGCCGTGACCTGCCGGTGCCGGCCGTCTACGTCTACGGCGAGTCGGACGACCCGGACGACCTCTCCCTCCTGGCCGACGACGAGGGCGGTGGGCGGCTCGCCGCCGAGCACCTGGTCTCGCTGGGCCGTCGCCGGATCGCGCACATCACCGGTCCGCAGACCTACCGGGCCGCCCGCGACCGGGTGGTCGGTCTGGAGGCGGTGCTGCGCGAGGCGGGCCTGCCGCTGGTCGGCGGCGGACCGCGCTACGGCGACTGGTCGCAGCGGTGGGGTCGGCAGGCGGCAGCGATGGTCATCAACACCTCGCCGGACACGGATGCCATCTTCTGCGGCAACGACCAGATCGCGACCGGCGCGATCGAGGCCCTGCGCGACCTCGGTCGGCGTACGCCCCAGGACGTGGCGGTGGTCGGGTACGACAACTGGGAGGTCTTCGCCACCGACTGCCGGCCGCCGCTGACCACCGTGGACCTCAACCTCGAACAGCTCGGCGCCGCAGCGGTCCGGTACCTCTTCGCCGCCCTGGAGGGCAATCCCGCACGCGGCGTCGTCCGGCACCCCGGGCGCCTGGTGGTGCGCGACTCCACCGGCCCGGCGGGCGACCTGGGCGGGGTCGTCGGCCCCACCGGGCCGGGCCGGCTGCCGGTCGCGCCCCTGGGGTGACGCGCGACCCGACCGACCCGACCCCACCCGGGGCCGGGCCGGCCGGCGGACGTCAGGACAGGAAGGCGCCGTACGGGCCGGCGAGGATCTTGTCCTTCTGTGCCTGGCTGAAGTGCGTGTTCGGGTAGTTGTAGAACGAGGCCGACATCGGGGTGCCGTCGGTCGAGGCGGAGTCCGGCAGGCCGAGCGCGTGGCCGAGCTCGTGCACCATGCCGCCGTACCAGCGGTTCATCGGGCCGTTCACGCCGGCGGCGCCGTCGGCGTCGTGCTGGCACAGGATCACCCAGCCGCCACCGCCGCCGCCCCCGGCGCCCGGACCCTCGGCGCTGATCTCGCCCACGTTGAGCCAGCGGTTGTCCGGGGAGCGCAGGCCCAGCTTGCGCATCAACTCCTGCTGCATGTTGAACACCGACCACCAGTACCGCTCGGAGCCGTTGGGGGTGTTCTCGTACCAGGACTTGACGTGGTCGCCGTTGACCACCTCCACCACCGGGTTGTTGAGGGTGAACGTCTTGCCCAGCTCCTGCCGGTAGTAGCGCTGGGCCTCGCGCATCACGGCGGCGATGCCGTCCGGCCACCGCTGGTCGTACGCGACGTCCGAGGGCTTCAGCCAGTAGACGCGCACCGTCCGCACCGGCGGGGTGCCGCCGGCCGGGGGAGGCGTCGCGGTCGGCGCGGGTGTCGGGTTGACGGTCGGGCTCGGCGGGCCTGGAGTCGGTGAGGTGCCGCCGGTGCAGGTCACCCCGTTGAGCGTGAACGTGCTCGGGACCGGATTGGCGGCGTTGTTCCACGACCCGTTGAAGCCGAACGACGCGGACGCGCCGCTGCCCAGGTTTCCGTTGTGGGCGACGTTGGTCGCGGTGACCGTGGTGCCGCTCTGCGCCACGGTGGCGTTCCACGCCTGGGTGACCGTCTGCCCGGCGGTGAAGGACCAGCGCAGCGTCCAGCCACTGATCGGGTCGCCCAGGTTGGTGACCGTCACGTTCGCGCCGAACCCGCCCGACCACTGGGAGCTGACCGCGTAGGCGACCCGGCATCCGGCGGCGGCCGCGTGGCCGGTGCCGCCGGCCGCCACTCCGGCGGCGGCCAGGACCACGGCGAGCGCCGCCGCCGCGAGACGGAAGGGATTTCTACGGGTACGCATCGGAGGACCTCCTTCGTCAGTAGCCGTATCGGCTCTTGAGGTGCCGCCACCAGTCGCGCAGCATCCAGGTGTCGAACGCGGTGATCGTGGTGGCGCTGCCGGCCTTCATGATGAAGCCCTGACCCGGCAGCGGATCCCAGTCGTAGAAGTCGTCGAGGCCGTAGGTGTGGCCGATCTCGTGCAGCAGGATGTGGATGTTGTCGCTGCCGAGGTTGCCCATGAAGTACTCGCGACCGACCCGTTGACCCCAGTCACCACCGGCGCCGCCGGCGAAGCCGTCGGTCAGCCAGAGCGAGTGGTCGTAGTGGTGGCCGGCGCCACCCGGGCAGTTCGGGTACTGGCCGTTCTGGTTGAAGTACCGGCCGCACGGCTCGCTGCACTGCGGAGCGTTCTCCCGGATGTTGTTGACATAGATGTCAACCGAGCTGTCGGACCACTGCAACTGGTTGCGGTCCCGCACCGCCCACCCGACCACCTTCACCGGCACATTGGTGTACGGGAAGCCGTTGTGGCCGGCCATCACGCTGATCCACTTGTTGTACTGGCGGGCCAGCGCGGCCTGGACCTGGTCGCGTTGCGCGGCCGTCACGCTGGCCGACGAGTCCCACCGGACGCAGTAGTTGATGGCGCCCCGGTTCGCGAAGAGCTGATCCCACCCGTAGTTGCGGAAGCCGAGCGGGTTGCCGTTGTTGTAGGTCTGCTCCACGTGCTGCCACACCTGATTGAGCGGGCCGACCAGGTTCGCTGGTGGGTTCCAGCCGGAAGCGGGGGGTGGCGTGGTGGGGCCGGAGGTGGGGGTGGGCGCCGGCGTGGTCGGCGCGGGCGTGCTCGGTGCCGGGGTGGTCGGCGTGCCGGTGCACGCCGTCCCGTTCAGGGTGAACGAGGTGGGTGCCGGGTTGGATCCGGTGAAGGCCCCGTTGAAGCCGAACGAGGCCGCGGCGCCGGTGCCCAGTGACCCGTTGTAGGAGGCGTTCGTCGCGGTGACCCGGCTGCCGCTCTGGCTGACGCTCGCGTTCCACGCCTGCGAGACCGTCTGCCCGGCCGGGTAGGACCAGACAAGCGTCCAGCCGTTGACCGGGTCGCCGAGGTTGGTGACCGTCACGTCGGCGCCGAAGCCGCCGGACCACTGGCTGGTCACCCGGTAGTCGACACGGCAGCCGGCCGCGGCGGCCTGCGCGCCGGTGACCACGAGCGCTGCGCCGGCGGTGGTGGCCAGGGTGGCGGTCAGGACGACCGCCAACCGCACGCCGCTTCTCGGTGGAGCCATGGGTTCTCCTCTCGGCCGGCGTGACGGCTTCGGCCGACCGCCGCTCCGGCACACTCGCAACACGTTCGTAACCGATGAATGCATCGACCACCATCGCTGCCGAAAAGGTTTTCGTCAAGGCGTGCGTGGTGCCGTGGGAGGGGCCGCTTGGCTGCGGCCGCGATCGGTGGCGGCGTTCGAAGCCCGAGACCTCAGTAGATCGGATCTCGCCGGCCGCACTGGAGGCGTCCGTGATGCGAGATGTGGGCACGGACCTCGGCCGTACGGGGGTCCTCCAGCTTTTCGAGTACGGCGAGCGCGTCCTGCCAGCACTCGTCCGCCTCGGCGTACTGGCCGGCTCCGGCCAGGGACTTGCCGAGCAGGAACAGCGTGTCGCCCACGCCCTGTCGGTCGCCCAGGTGCCGTCGTAGCCGGAGGGCCTCGCGGCAGGCCCGGACGCTGTCGTCGAGGCGGCCGAGGCCCTGCGCGGCGGCGGCGAGGTTGTGCAGGGCGGTGGCCTTGCCGAAGGGCCGATCAACCTCGTCGAAGATCGTTACTGCCTCCTCGCAGCAGCGGATGGCGTGACGGAATCGGCTTACTTCAATGTAGAAATGGCCAAGATTGGACAGGGTCTGCGCGATACCGTGTCGATCGCCGAGGGTCCGTCGCACGGCCAGCGCCTGCTGGAAGGTGTCGCCGGCCTCGACGAAGCGCCGCAGCCCGGCTTGGGCAGCACCGAGGTTGTTCAGCGTCATGGCCTCGCCCCAGCGATTGCCGATCGCCCGCCAGTGCATGAGGGCCTCGCGATGGAACTCCACTGCCTCGGTGAAGCGGCGCAGATCCCAGTGGGCCACCCCGAGGCCATTGAGCAGCCACGCCTGACCGTACCCGTCGGCGGACCGCCGAGCCGAACCGAGCGCCACTCGATAGGTGGTGATCCAGTCTGTCCACGGCTTACGAAGGTAGAAGTAGCCCCACAGCGATGCGGCCAGTCGCCAGGCGGTGTCGTCCTCGCCGAGGTCGTGGGCTTGGTGCACGGCCGCGACGAGGTTCGCGTGCTCCGTCTCACACCAGTGCATCGCCCGGTCCTGATCCGCCCCGTCCAGGATGGACCAGTGCAGGCCGTCACCCGGGTCTTCCCGGCCGTCCGCCGGGTTCGCTGGCGGGTGCAGCTTGCGGGGCAGCAGGATGCGGTCGGCGGCCGCGGCCGTGTGGCAGTACCAGCGCAGGACCCGGCGGACCGCACCAGCCCGGTACTCGGCGGGCTCGCCGATCCGGGCGAGGTCGGCGGCGTAGCAGCGCAGCAGGTCGTGCAGCCGGTACCGCTCGCCGGGAGGTTCCTGGACGACGAGGTGCGCGGCGGCCAGCAACTCCAGTTGCCGGCGGGTCTCGGACACCGACCTGCCGGCCAACTCCGCAGCCGCGGGCAGCCCGAAGTCGGGCCCCGCATGCAGGCCGAGTGTCCGGTACGTGCTCGCCGCGTCGGCGGGCAGAGACCGGTATGACCACGAGAATGCGGTCCGCACCGCCGTGGTGGGATCCCCGTCGACCGTGGCCAGTGCGTCCAGCCGGCGGTGCGGGTCGGCCAGTGAGTCGACGAGGTCGGCCAGGCCTGTCCCGGGCAGGGCGGCCACCTTCTCCGCCACGATCCGCAGCGCCAGCGGTAGACCGGCGGTCAGCTCGACGAGCTTGGCCGCGGCCTGCGGCTCGGCCAGTGTCCGGTGATCGCCGCCGATGTGGCGCAGCAGTGACAGTGCCTCGCCGGCGGCGAGCGGTCCGACCGCGACTCTCCGTGCCCCGTCGCGGGCGACGAGCGACGACAGACGGTGACGACTGGTAACCACCGCGAGGCAGGTGGCGGTACAGGGCAGCAGGGGGCGGACCTGGTCGGCGTCGACCGCATTGTCCAGGACCACGAGCACGCGGCGGCCGGCGATCAAGGACCGGTACGTCGCGGCTGCCTCGTCCGGATCGGCCGGGATCGCCGCCGGTTGCATCCCGAGCGCGCGCAGGCAGCGGGCCAGTGCCTCGGCCACCGGCATGGCGGTACCCGGATCGTGGCCCCGCAGGTCCAGGAAGAGCTGTCCGTCCGGGAACCGGTCGGCGACCCGCTGGCCGAACCGGACCGCCAGCGCCGTCTTGCCGACACCCGCCATGCCGACGATGGCCACGACGGCGGCCGGGGCGACGTCATCGACGCGTTCGTCGAGCGCGAACTTCTCGAGCAGGTCGAGATCGACGGCGCGTCCGGTGAACGCCGAAGCGCCGGCCGGTAGTTGCCGGGGCACCGTGGTGGCTGGCCCCGACGCCGGCCCGGCGGGCGGGGCGGTGATCTTGACGAGGCCAGCGACGACCTGCGTGACCGGGGCACCGGCCAGGATCTCCGCGTGGGTACGGTCGAGCGATTCTCCGGGGTCCACGCCGTGCTCGTCGGCGAGTAGCCGTGACCCGGCGCGGTATGTCGCCAGTGCCTCGGCTGCCCGACCGGCGCCGTAGAGCGCGGCCATCAGCCGGCACCGCAGTCCTTCGTGCGGCGGGTGGGCCTGCACCAGCGCGGTCAGTTCCGCGACCAGATCCGCGTACCGGCCGAGTCGCAGTTCGAGGTCCAGGCGGCGTAGCAGGACAGCCATCCGGCCTTCCTCCAGCACTGCGGCCTCCTCGGCGGCGAACCGGCCCCGCAGGCCGTCGAGCGCGGGCCCCCGCCAGCACTCCAACGCGCGCCGATAGGCCGCAGCGGCCTCGGCCAGGCGGCCCGCGGCAGCCATCCGGTCGGCCGTTTCGACCTGTCGCTGCCAGGACACGAGATCGACCGCCACCGGTGGCGTGCGTAGCCGGTATCCGAGGTTGGCGCGCGTCTCCAGCGCATCACTGGCCGCCCCGTCGAGGGCCAGTCTCCGCAGCGTGCGGATGTGCACCTGGATCTGGTTCTCGAAGGTGACCGGCGGTTCCCCCTCCCAGAGCACGTCAGTGATCCGACCGACCGACACAACCTGGTTGGCGTGGGTGGCCAGCAGGGCCACGAGCAGCCGTGCCTGCCGTCGTGGCACCGACACGAGGGATCCGGCCACGCGTACCTCGAACGGGCCCAGGATTCTGATCTCCACGGCTCCCTTTCCGCGTCCGTTTTGACACTGGTCACTCGATCACTGTGGGCGATGTCCTCACCATAGTCATGCACCGATGTTCAGTCAGATGTTCAGGTGAGCGTTCAGGCATTGCTGAAACGGTGATCAGCGAAAACGCAATCACTCAACCACCTGGAGGCAATGTGACTCACCTACGAGCGAAACTGTTCCGTCGCGGGGGCGTCGCGACCGCGTCTCTGGCCGCCGCGCTGGTGACGGTCATGGTCGCCGATGTGCAGCCCGCCGCGGCTGCCTGGGCGAACCTCACCGGCGTCCACGAGGTGTGCGCCAACAGCCTGACCCTGCACACGTCCGGTGCCGACTACTCGATGGGTCGCGGCACGCACCTGAACATCGACCACTTCGCGGACAGCGGCAACCACGCGTGGGGGGTCTTCGTGGAGCGCGGCCTCTACGGGTGGACGTACAACGGTTGGTTCTGCNCCCCCCGCGCCGGGGCTCAGAACCGGCGCGGGTAGCGGTTTTGATGCTCTCCGACGTCGATGAACCTGACGGTCATGCCGCCGACGCCGCCATTCGGTAACGTCAGGCCCGACACCCTTCAGCACGTTCCTATTCCTGATCCCACGCACCTGCGCGGCGTGCATGCGGTCCCAGATTGCCCCCATCCATCGGCTGACAAGCGGCTGGATCCGTGGACCGGCGGCCGCCCGGTCTTGTTTCCGCCCGGCCGTCGTCGCCGGGGAGCCACGGACGCCGCCGGGCATGTGGACGTCAGCTCAGGCAGCCACGCGGGAAGAACCCCCAGGCGATGCCGCCGGTGAGACGTTGACCGTGCCACTTGGCCATGACGTATGCGCGGCTCTTGGTCACGTAACGGACGTCGATCTGCTGGCCGGCCGGCACCGTGCCCAAGTAGTGCGTGGGGGCCGCCGCGCCGGACCCGTACGCGGCTGACGCGCCGATGTTGCCGTACACGGTGCAAGCGGTCGTGCTGACGGTCACCTTCAGTCCACCACCCTTGTTCTCGCTCCACACCCCGTAGGGGCTGCACAGCGGATCGGTGCTGGAGGCGCTGCAGAACACCTGCTCGGAGTGCCACCAGCGCAGCGAGTCCGGCGAGCCGTCGGCGTTGCTGGAACCCACGACCGTCGGGCCGCCCGCGCAGGAGGTGCTCATGAAGCCGGTGCGCTCGATCGCGAACTTGCTGGTGCCGTAGGCGTAGGCGCATCCACCGAAGCTGCCCGAGGCGTAGCCCCACGGCCACCGCGTGATGCCATCGGTGTTACCCGCGGCACTGTCCCCGGTGTCCCGGATGTCCATGTGGTCGAAGCTCGTCTTGACGGTGCCGTCGGCGAAGACGAAGTCCCGGGCAAAGAGATAGCCGACCATCGGCCCGTTGGCCTTGTAGGTCAACATCACCCAGCCCGGACCCATCCCGGTCTGGGCGTGGCTGTCCTCCGCGGCGGTCTGGACCCGGTTGACTCCGTAGCTCCAGGCGCCGGCGCTCGGCGGCGCGGCCAGCGCGGCGGTGAGCGCCATCAGCGCCGCACCTGCTGCGGTGAGCATCACGCGCCACGGTCGAAACGTCATCCGGGTTCCTCCTCGGTGATTGGCCATCTTGCCCGCCCGGCCGGCGGATTTCGCGCCGGCAGTCGGCAAGCGGACTGTGCCGGTCGCCAGCCGGGGCGCATCGTGGGAGCTGGACATCCCCTGCTGGGGGTTGGTCGGAGAGGGGGCCGTCATGGAGCTGAACCGGCGGTTGGCGCAGGACCCACCGGAACGCAGCGCGAGTGAGGTGATCGGCCCTCATCTGCTGGGCCGGGTGTACCGGCCGGACCCGCGGGACTGGTCGCTGCCGCGGTTGATGGAAATCGCCGAGCCGCCGGAGGAGATCCGGCAGCGGACCATCGAGCAGGTGCTGAGCGAGACGAC
>NZ_NAPR01000031.1:0-75624 GCF_002140155.1 Micromonospora sp. NBS 11-29 | reverse complement strand
CCGGCGGGACCCCACCCACGCCCGGCCCGACGCCGCCCGGTGACGCGGCCCCGGCCTGGGAGCTGCCGGTCCAGCTCGACCAGGGGGACACCGGGCACTGCGTGGGCTTCGGCTGGTCGGGCTGGGTCGACGCCACGCCGGTCCCGGGGGTTTACCAGAACGCCGACGCGCACGCGCTCTACTACGAGTGCAAGGTGATCGACGGCGAGCCGCGGGCGGAGAACGGCTCGACCGTCCGGTCCGGGGCGCTGGCGCTGCGCAATCGGGGCCGGCTCGCGGCGTTCGCGTTCGCCGGCTCGCTGGCCGAGATCGACCAGTGGATCAACACCCAGGGATCGGTGGTGGTCGGCACCAACTGGACCGACGACATGTTCCATCCGGACGCCGACGGCTACGTGAAGCCGACCGGCAGGGTGGCCGGCGGGCACTGCTACGTGATGGTGGACCGGCTGGACTCCGAGCAGGCGTACCTGTTCCAGAACTCGTGGGGGGCCGGTTGGGGTCAGCACGGCCGCTTCAAGATCAAGTGTGCGGACTTCGAGGGCCTGCTCTCCGCCGACGGCGAGGCCTGCTGCGCCGCCGAGCTACCGCACTGACGCCGGCTACGACGCCACCCTGGACCGGTTGGTCGATCCCGACGGATCCGACCGGGGCGCGGCGGGCACTCCGGTGCCGGTCCTCGCGCCGGCGGCACAACTCGGTAAGGGCGCCAGCCGGGAGCAGCGCCAGCAGGCCAACCAGCAGCGTCGGGCGCGGGTGGCGGCGTTGACCGGGCGGTGGCTGGCGCGGATGGTCGCCGCCGACCCTCACCGGATGGACGGTGGAGCGGCCCACCGGGGTGGCCCCGGCGTCCGCTGACCGTCGGCGGCTTCAGGCGCAGCCGCGGTACTGCAACGCGGCGTCCTTCATGTAGGCCCAGAGCGCCAGGCCGTTCCAGTAGTCGTAGGTGAGTGTCCAGCCATTGGCGGTGTTGCCGGTGGGCCCGGTGACGACCTGTCCGTAGCGGCGGGTGCCGTACAGCGTCGACTCGTTGGGGGCGGTGTACATGCCCGCGTAGTCCCAGACGACGGTGAAGCTGCTCGTCGTGCATGCCGCCTGTGCCGTCCCGGCGGGCACGAGGGCCGTCAGTGTGGTCGCCGCGAGGAAGGCGGCCGTCGTGTGGAGCAGCAGTCGGCGTACGGTCATGGCGTCATCCTATCGATGGTCGTGAACGAATGCAGCCGGCTGCCCCTTCAGCTTCATGCTCTTCCGGCCGCTGTCGGCGCGGGACTGATCGGGCTCGCCGCCGGTCGGANCAGGCGGCGGCGATCCGGTCGCCGCCGCCGCCGCGACCGAGCCCGGCAGGGTCGGTGGTCAGGTTCCGGCGCAGGCGATGGTGGTCCCGCCGCCGGTGCCGGTGCCCTGGAAGCCGAAGTTGGTGGACTGACCGGCGGCCAGGCGTCCGTTGTAGGTCTGGTTCGTGACGGTGACCGTGCCGCTGGTGCCGCTGGCGACGCCGTTCCACACCGAGGTGACCGATGCTCCGCCCGGCAGGGTGAGCGTGACCCGCCAGCCGGTGAGGGCGGCGGTGCCGGCGGTGACGGTGACGGTGGCGACGAACCCGCCGTTCCACTGGTCCTGGATGGAGAAGACCGCGGCGCAGCCGCCGGGCGGGAGCGTGGTGGGCGAGGGAGTTGTGGGCGGCGGGCTGGTGGGCGGCGGGCTGGTGGGCGGCGGGCCGTCGTCGAGCGTCAGGTTCTTCTGTTGGACGGTCCACTGGGTGTGGCACAGGCCGCAGTCGGTGCCGACGAAGGTGCGCCCGGCGGTGGCGTCACCCTTGAGGCGCCACTTGAGGTAGAGCACGGCCACCCGGCCGAACTCGCCGCCGTTGGGCTGGTCGTAGGTGCCGCCGTGCCCGACGTTGAGGTTGCCCATGAACGCGGGTAGCCCGGCCGGCAGCTTGCCCCAGTCGTCGATGGCGTTCGGGTAGGCGATGTCGCTGGGCCCGCCGACGAAGTAGGCGATCGGCTTGGTCAGCCTTCTGAGCTGGTAGTCGTCGGCGTCGTTCAGCAGGCCGCTGCTGAAGATCCCGGTCGTGGTGACCCGCGGGTCGGCGGAGACGGCGTACGCCTCCAGCCCGCCGCAGGAGAAGCCGGCGACGGCGATTTTGGTCGTGTCGAGCCGGTTGTAGTACTTGCTGCCCGCCCGGGAGTTCTCCGCGACGGCCCAGTCGATCGACTGGGTGAGCATCTGGGAGTTGGTGGAGCCGGACCCGTTCGGCGCTCCGTTGGCGATGGCGAGGAAGCCGTGGGAGGCGATCTCGCGGAGGAAGTTGCCCTGGGAGAGGCCGTTGGCCGAACAGCCGCCGTTGCCCCACACGACGATGGGAAGGCGCTCGGACGGCAGCGTCTGGGGTCGGAAGATGGTGTGGTTCGCCAGCGTGGTCGAGGTTTCGTAGTCGGCCGGGTAGGGGCCGGAACCGCCGACCGCGGCATCGGCCGGGGTCCCGCCGAGCGCCATGACCACGGAGGTGACCGGTAGGACGATGGCCGCCAGCCCCACCCAGATCTTCGATGTGCGTCTCATGCGTCCTCCCGCGGAGTTCGCCACGGCGCTGCCTGCGGCAGCCGGTGGCGGTTGGCCGCTCGCGCCTCGACCGACGTGGGTCCTCCACATGCGCGCTGGCGGGAACGGGATGCGGCCACTATCACCAGGATAGCGATGGGTGTCAATGTGTCGCCCGGCTGTCGGGACTCGCCCGCGCCAGGGCGCGCTTGTCCGGCTTGCCACTGGGCGCCACCGGAACCCGATCGATCGACCGGATCGTCTGCGGGACCGACGCTTCCCCCAGCGACTGCGCCACCAGGGCGCGCAGCCGTCCGGCGTCCGGTACGTGACCAGGAGCCGGCACCACGTAGGCGTGCACCGCCTCCCCGGTGACGTCGTCGGGACGGCCGACGACGTAGGCCTCGGCGACCGTGGGGTCGGCGGCGAGGACCCGCTCGATCGGGCCGGCGTACACGAGGTTGGCCTGCACGATGATGACGTCCCGGATCCGGCCGAGCAGGTGCAGGTAGCCGTCGCGGTCCAACCGGGCCAGGTCGCGGGTGCGGACCCAGCCGTCGACGAAGACGTCGGCGGTCTCGACCGCGTCCGCCCAGTACGCGGCGGCCTGCGCCGGCGTCCGCACGAAGAGTTCCCCCTCGGTGGCGGGACGGCCGTCGGCGTCCCGGATGGACAGCGCGGTCACCGGCGGTGGCCGGCCGACCGAGGCGAGCGCGGCCGGATACGCCAGCATCTCGCCCGGCGTCACCATGCTGATCATGCCGGTCTCGGTCTGTCCGTAGCCATGGAACACCACGGGGCCGAGCACGTCGAGAGCCTCGGCGAGCCGGCCCGGTGCCAGCGGGGAGCCGGAGACCAGCAGGGCCCGCAGACTGCTCAAGTCGACCGGATCGGTGCGCTGGTCGCGCACGAGCTGGTGGAGTTTGCCCACGGTGATCACGCTCGCGGTCGCCCGGTGCCGCGCGATCATGCCGGGGAAGCCCGGGGGCCGGGCCGCGACCAGGGTGCCCCCCGCAGCCAGGGTGAGAACGGCGTACTCCAGCATCACCTGGCTGCTCAGCGAACCGAACACGAGATACCGCTGTAGTCGGGTGGCGAGGTCCGCGATCGCCGGCGGCCAACGATCCGGGTACGGCGCCCAGGCCGCGCTCATCGCCGCGTACGTCTGGGCGCAGCCCTTCGGGCTGCCGGTGCTGCCGCTGGTCCAGGTGATCCGGGCGACGTCGTCCGGGCGGCCGGCGGCGATCAGCGTACGTCCGTCGTCGGGGGTGCCCGCCAGTTCGGCGACCCGGGCGTCGTCGACCAGCAGCGTGTTCCCGCCGAGCTGCCAGTCGAGGTGCGCCGGCGTCAGGTCGGGGCGGATCCCGGTGACCCGGGCGCCGACCGCGAACGCCGCGATGACCGTCGCGAAGGCCTCCGCGGTGACGCCGAGGCGCAGGGCTACCCCGACGCCCGGGCCGGCCCCGGCGGCGCGGAGCCCGGCGGCGATGCGACGGATCAGCCGGGACATCCGGGAGGCGGTGACGATCCGATCGCCGTCGGCGAAGACCGGCCGGTCGTCACCGGCGGCGAGCAGGTCCAGCACAGGCTGCGGCCAGACCTCAGCCGGCATCGGAGAGCACGCCCTTGAGGAAGACCACGAGGGGCTGGTGGTGCACGTCCGGGAGATTCCAGTCGTTCTCGAGGTTCTCCGCGAGGTGGTGCGTGGCGACGACCCGGCCGCCGCGATGGACCCGGACGACCGGGTGCAGGTAGCTGGCGTCGTGCGCGTGTGCGGCGTCGTTCTCGGCGATCCGGGGCACCGTGACGTCGAAGGGGTCGACCTGGTCGTGGTCCGGCCCGTACTCCAGGGTGGTCACGATCGCGAACGGTTCCGGACCCAGGCCGCCGTCGTGCAGGTACGCGACCGGCACCTCCTCGTGGTACCGGGCGGTGCCGCCGTCGACGACGATGACGTCGCCGAGGACCGCGAACTGCTGCCACAGCGCCGAGGTGCGGTTGATCCGGGCGATGATGGCGTCGGTGATCGCCTCCGGGGTGACCTCCAGTGGCGTGGCCGGCCACGGCGTGCCGTGGTGGCGGGCGTCGAGAATCCGGTGCAGGGCCCGCACCCCGTACCGGAAGCCGTGGATGAACCCGTTCGTCGAGCGCTTGAAGTCGCGCTGCTGGGTGAGGGTGCCGGCGAAGTAGAGGCCGGGCACGCTCACCGACTCGTACGCCGAGGTCTGCTCGGGGAAACGGTCGTCGATGACGAGCCGTGGCCGGGCGGACGCGTCGAAGATGCTCGCGTCGAACCGGAATCCGGTGCAGAGGATGATCCGGTCGTAGTCGATCCGCCGGATCGCCTCGACGCTGCGGGCGTACCGGAAGTCGATCCGGTAGCCGCCGTCGTCGCGCCGGGCGATCCGCTCCACGGTGCCGTCGAGGACCGCGTTCTGCGACTTGAGCTGGTACGTGTCGAGGAAGTTGTTGTTCACCGCCCGCAGGTGCCCGACGTAGTGCGTCTGCCACGCCAGTTTGATCGAGTGTGGGCCGGCGACGTGGATGACCGCGGCCGTCTCGACGAGCGCGTCCGCCGTCTCGAAGGCCGAGTTGCCCTTGCCGATGACGAGGACGCGCTGGTTGGTGAAGTCGTCCGGGTCGACGCTGACGGTGTCGTAGCGTTCGGCGAGCGCGGCGCCCTCGATCGGCGGGACGTACAGCTGGGACACGCCGGTGGCGACGACCACCCGGCGGGCGGTGCGGGTGTCGCCGCCGGCGTCGACGGTGAACAGGTCGCCGTCGCGCGCGACCCGGGTGACCCGGGTGTCGTAGCTGACGCGCAGGCCACGGGCGTAGTCGGCGAGGTAGCGCACCAGGTCGTCGGCGTCCGGGAAGTACCGCCTGCTGTAGTTCTTGAACAGCAGCGCCGGGTCGTCGGTGAGCAGTGAGTTCCAGTCCGCGCGCAGGTTGAACTCCGGATCGTCGGAGCCGGTCCAGACCTTGTTGATCGAGATGAGTTGCCGGTGCCGGGGATAGGTGGTGAAGAACGTGCCCGGTGCCGGGCCGGCCTCCAGCACCAGGTAGTCGCGGCCGTCGCGCTCGAGCAGGTGCGCGAGCTGGAGCCCGGCCGGTCCGGCTCCGATGATCAGATAGTCGAGCGTCATGCGGCGAAACGTAGCGATGCGATTTCAGAGCGTTCTGAGAATTCGTCTCTAGGGTGCGATCGCATGACGACAGAGGTGGACCTCGAGGTCCCGCTGCGGATCGCCGATCTCCGCGCCGCCCGGGACCCGATCACCGTCGTGGTCGGGCCGCAGGTCCGGGGCCGGGTCACGGCCGCCCGTACCTTCCTGTCCAAGGTCCGCGGCGACGACCGCGCGGTGTACGGGGTCACCACCGGCTTCGGCGCCCTCGTCGGGTACGCCGGCCGCGCCGACCCGCGGGACCAGGCCGACAACACGCTCGCCCACCTCGGCGCGGGCCAGGGCCCGGACCTCGATGCGGAGGTGGTCCGCGCGACGCTGCTGCTGCGGGCCGCGTCGCTGGCCCGGGGCGCGTCGGGGGTGTCCCCACACGTCGTCGACGCCCTCGCGGCCATGCTCGCGAC
Organism: Micromonospora sp. NBS 11-29; assembly: GCF_002140155.1. Taxonomy (GTDB): domain Bacteria; phylum Actinomycetota; class Actinomycetes; order Mycobacteriales; family Micromonosporaceae; genus Micromonospora. The sequence goes on along the minus strand of NZ_NAPR01000031.1, from coordinate 69,491 downwards.
CACGTTCGTCCCCGCGGTGCCCCGGCTGGGTTCGGTCGGCGCCAGTGGCGACCTGATCCCGCTCGGCGCGGCCGCCCAGGCGTTACGGGGCCGGGGCCACGCCTACCTGGACGGGATACGGCTGCCCGCGGCCGAGGCGTTGGAGCGGGCCGGCCTCGAACCGCTGCCGCTGGACGGTCGGGACGCCCTCGCCCTGGTCAACGGCACCTCGCTGACCACCGCGGCGACCGCGCTGGCGCTGGACGCGGTCCGCGCCGCACACCGGGCGGTCCAGGTGCTCACCTGCCTGCTCGCCGACCTGCTCGGCAGCGACCCGCAGTTCCTCGACGCCCGGCTGCTGGCCGCGTACGGCCATCCGGGCGCGATCGACGTGGGCGCGCGGATGCGACGGGTCAGCGACGGCCTCGTCGCGTCCGGCACGCGTGCGTTGCAGGAGCCGTACAGCATCCGGTGCGCGCCGCAACTGCTCGGCGCGGCCGAGGACGCGCTGCGCTACGTCGACGCCGTCGTCGCGGCCGACCTCGCGGGCGTCACCGACAATCCATTGTTCTTTCCCGACGACGACCTCGTGGTGCACGGCGGCAACTTCTTCGGACAGCCGGCCGCGTTCGCCGCCGACGTGCTGTCGATGGTCACGGCGCAGGTCGGCAACCTCGCCGAACGGCAACTGGACCTGCTCGTCGACCCGAACCGCAACGGCGGCCTGCCGCCGATGCTGGCCGCCGGCCCGGGGCAGCAGCACGGGCTCCAGGGGGTGCAACTGGCGGCGACCGCGCTGATCACCGAGATCCGCCGGGACACCATGCCCGCGAGCATGCAGAGCGTGCCGACCAACCTGCACAACCAGGACGTCGTCCCGCTCGGCACCCAGGCCGCGCTGCGGGTGCTGGACCAGGCCCGGCTGCTGCACCTCGTCGTCGGGTCGCTGGCGCTGGGGCTGCGCCAGGCCGCGTACGTCGGCGCCCGTACGCCGACCGCGTCCGGCTGCGCCGAGGCGCTGGCCGCGCTGGCCGCGGCCGTACCGCCGGTCGACCCGGACCGGCCGCTGGACGGTGACGTGCGGCGCGCGGCCGACGTGATCGCGGACCTTGTCGTTTCTCTTCCCTGAGGGTGGGCGCACATGACGCTTGACTATGTGATCGTCGGAGCCGGGCCGGCCGGCCTGCAACTCGCCGCCGCGCTGGAGGCCGACGGCAGGCGCGACTATCTGGTCCTGGAACAGGCAGACATCCCGGGGGCGTTCTTCGCCACCTTTCCCCGCCACCGGCAACTGATCTCCATCAACAAGCCGCACACCGGCTCGGACGACCCGGAGCTGAACCTGCGGTTGGACTGGAACTCGCTGCTCGGCGACGACCCGACGCTGCGGTTCACCAGCTACACGGAACGGTACTTCCCCGACGCCGACGTGATGCTCCGCTACCTGGCGGACTTCGCCGCGAAGACGGGGGTACGGGTCCGGTACGGCACCCGGGTGACGTCGATCGGCAAGGTCGACGGGGTGTTCGAGGTCCGGGCGGGGGAGGAGGTCTTCCGGGCCCGACGGCTGATCGTCGCCACCGGCGTCTCCCGGGCGTACCGGCCGGAGATCCCGGGGCTGGAACTCGCCGAACAGTACGCGGACATGTCCGTCGACCCTCGTGACTACCTCGACCAGAAGGTGCTGATCATCGGCAAGGGGAACTCCGCGTTCGAGACCGCGGACAACCTGATGGAGACCACCACGCTGATCCACGTCGCCGGGCCCAGTTCGGTGCGGATGGCCTGGCGTACGCACTACGTGGGGCACCTGCGTGCGGTGAACAACAACTTCCTGGACACCTACCAACTGAAGTCGGCCAACGCGATCCTCGACGGCCACGTCAAGCGGATCGAACGCGACGGCACCGGCTTCCGGGTGACGTTCTCGTTCACCCGCGCGAACGAGGTGGTCAAGGAGCTGTGGTATGACCGGGTGCTCGCCTGCACCGGTTTCGCCTTCGACGCGTCGATCTTCGACGACACCTGCCGGCCGGCACTCGCGATCCGGGACCGGTTCCCGGCGCAGACACCGGAGTGGGAGTCGGTGAACGTTCCCGGCCTGTTCTTCGCCGGCACCATCACGCAGGAACGGGACTTCAAACGCTCGACGAGCGGCTTCATCCACGGTTTCCGGTACGGCGTGCGGGCACTGCACCGGATCCTGGAGCGACGGTACGGGGACACGCCCTGGCCGGCGGAGAAGCTGGACGCCACCGGAGAGGCGATCGCCGACGCCATCGTCGCGCGGATCAACCGCACCTCCGCCCTGTGGCAGCAGTTCGGCTTCCTCGGTGACGTGGTCACGGTGGCCGGATCGGACGCGCGCTACCACGAGGAGGTGCCGGTCGAGTACTTCACCCGCACCGGCCTGCCCACCGCCGACCACGACTACACGCACGCCTTCGTCGTCACGCTGGAGTACGGCCCCGAGCACGACCGGGTGGATCCGTTCGACATCACGGTCAACCGGGTCGCCCAGGACGTCGTCGGCCAGGCCCACGACGCCGCCTACCTGCACCCGGTCGTCCGCCACCACCGGGCGGGCCAGGTCGTCGCCACCCACCACCTGGCGGAGAACCTGGAGAACCGATGGGACCGGCCGGAGGTCCACGTCGCGCCGCTCGTCGCGTTCCTCGACCGTTGCCTGAGCGGTGCCGAGGACTGAGATGCGTCAGTCGGACGGCCCGACGCTGGACGTCGCGGCCCTGAACCTGGCCGAGGTGGCCGCCGACGCGCGGCGTCGCCTGGACCCGGTGCACTGGGACTTCTTCACCGGTGGCGCCGGCGAGGAACGCACGCTGCGCGCCAACGAGGCGGCGTTCACCCGGCGCTACCTGGTGCCTCGCGTCCTACGCGGCGCGGGCCGACGCGACCTGCGGATCTCGCTGTTCGGCACGCGGATCTCGATGCCGGTGCTGATCGCGCCGACCGCGTTCCACCGGCTGGCCCATCCCGAGGGCGAGGTGGCCACCGCGCGCGCCGCCGCCGAGGCGGGCACGATCATGGTGGTCAGCATGGCGGCCACCCGGCCGGTCGAGGAGATCGCCGCCGCCGGCGGGCCGCTGTGGTTCCAGCTCTACCCGCAGGCGGACCTCGACTTCACCGCGTCCGTGGTACGGCGGGCGGAGGCGGCCGGTTGCTCGGCCCTGGTCGTCACCGTCGACTCGCCCGTGTTCGGCCGGCGGGAACGCGACCTGCGGCACGGCTTCGTCGACCTGCCGCCGGGGCTGGTCTGCGAGAACATGCGCGACGCGGGCGGCCGGGTGCGCGACATCGGGATGGACGCCGGGCTGGACTGGGCCCGGATCGCCTGGCTGCGCGAGGTCACCACGCTGCCGATCCTGCTGAAGGGGGTGCTGCATCCCGCGGACGCGGCGCTGGCGGTCGCGCACGGCGTCGACGGTGTGCTGGTCTCCAACCACGGGGGCCGGCAGCTCGACGGCGCGCTCGCCACCCTCGACGCGCTGCCCGCGGTCGTCGAGGCCGTCGCGGGGCGGCTGCCGGTGCTGCTCGACGGCGGCGTCCGCCGGGGCGCCGACGTCCTGGTGGCGCTGGCGCTCGGCGCGACCGCGGTGCTGGTCGGCCGCCCGGTGCTGTGGGGGCTCGCGGTGGGCGGCGTCGCCGGGGTACGCCGCGTGCTCGACCTGCTGCACGCCGACCTCGACCGGGCGCTGGCGCTGGCCGGTGCCACCGGGCCGGCCGCGCTGCGCGATGACCTGGTCGCCACGGTGGCATGCCGATGAGCGTCCTGATCGTCCTGGCGGGGATCGGTGTGGCGTGGACCCTCCCGTACTGGCTGCCCCGGGCGGTGGTCCGGCTGCGCGAATGGGTGTTCGTCACGGTCAACGGCGCCGAAGGAGTCCCGGTGCCGGGCCCGCTGGTCGGCATGGCGGACTTCGAGCGGGTCTACTCGGATCCGGCGGCGAACGGACGCAGCCGGGGGGCCGGGTTGTCGGACCTGTTCTGGTACTGGCTGGCGCCCGGACCGCACATGCACCAGGAGCATCTGGAGCCGGGGGAGCACTACCGGACCGTGGCCGCCACGACCCGGCGGGTGCTCGCGGTACGCCAGCAGCGCTGCGACGACCTTGCGACCGCCGCCACCCGGCGGATGCTCGACCGGTTGCCGACCGACCGGATCAGCCACGTACGGCTGCGCGACCTGATGATGCCGGTCTGGGCCGAGGTCCACCACGAACTCGTCTTCGGCGAGACGTGTCCGCCGCACGCGCGGGCGCTGATCGTCGCCAACGCCGACGACGTGGTCAACGGGCTCAAGTGCACCGGCCTGCGGCACATGCGGCGGCGCGAGAGGCTGACCGGGTATCTGTCCGACCGGATCCGGGCGGGGACCTGCCCGGTGACGCTGCCGCCGCCGTTCACCGCCCAGGAGACGGCCTGGTATCTGCAGGGCGCCTTCTTCAACACCGCGGTCGTGCAGATGTCCGAGGCGACGGCGCATGTGCTGCTCGCCCTCGCCACGCATCCCGACCTCCAGCGGGGACTCGACGACGACGCGTTGGACCGGGTGATCGATGAGACGCTTCGGCTGCATCCGCTCTTCGGCGTCGCGCACCGGATCACGTCGGCGCCGATCAGGCTGCCCACCGGGGTGTCGCTCCCGGCCGGAACGGTCCTGCTCTTCAACTACCTGGCGTTCCATCGCGGCGGAGCCGCCGGTGACGACCGGTTCGCCCCGGACCGGTGGCTGACGCTCAGGCGCGGCGACGCGCACTTCATCCCGTACGGCGTCACCGCGAACCGGGCCTGTCCGGCCCGCGGCGTCGCGCCGGTGATGCTACGCGCCGCGACCCGCGAGGTGCTGCGCCGGTACGCCCTGGCCTCCTCGGCCGCACACACCCGGTCGCTGCCCAGCCGAGGTCCGGCATATCTGACGCCGGTCGGGATCGTCGGTCCCGGGCGGCCACGGCTGGCCGCGATGCGGTTGCGGGACCGCTGGGCCGACGTGGGCCGCAGCGTCCGACAACTGGTGTTCGGCACCTGGATGGTGCTCGACGCCCGCCGGAAGCGGTTGTGCACCACCTATTTCGAGAGGGCGGTCCGATGACCCCAACGGAGCTGGCGCCACGGTTCTTCATCGCCGTCACGGTGATCCTGATCTTCTGCAAGGGGGTCGCCTGGCTGCTCGGCAAGGCGGGTCAGCCCGCCGTGGTCAGCGAGATGCTGGCCGGCGTCCTGCTCGGCCCGTCGCTGCTCGGGCTCCTGCTGCCGGACGTGCAGAACGCCCTGTTCCCGGCCCCCCTGCTGCCGGTCCTCTACGTCGTGGGGCAGGTCGGCCTGGTGCTGTTCATGTTCCAGGCCGGGTACGCGTTCAGCGCCCACCGGGTCACCGGGCTCGCCGGCACCGCCGGGGTGGTCTCACTGGCCGGCGTCACCGCGCCGCTCCTGTTGGGGGTGCTGCTGGTCCTGGTGACGGCCGACGCCGTGCCGATCCAGGCCGACGGGACGTCACTCGGGGTCTCGGCCGCGTTCGTCGGCGTCGCCCTGGCCATCACCGCGTTCCCGATGCTGGCCCGGATCATCACCGAGCACGGACACGCCGGCACCCGGCACGGCACGCTCTCCCTGGCCAGTGGCGCGATCGACGACATGGCCGCCTGGATCATGCTGGCCGCCGTCCTGGCCTTCGCCTCCGGCGAGGCCGGTCCCGCGATCGTCACCGTGGGCGGAGCGGTCCTCTTCGGACTGGTGCTCTGGCTCGGCGGTCGTGCGGTCACCTCGACGCTGATGACCCACCGCGCCCTCAACGACCGCGCCCGACTGCTCGGCACCGTCGCCCTGCTCTTCCTGGTCGCCTGGTACACCGACGAGATCGGGCTGTACGCGGTCTTCGGGGCGTTCGCGGTCGGCGTGGTGATGCCCCGCACCGAGAACACCGACCGGGTGGTGGACACCCTCACCCCGGTCGCGGCGACGCTCTTCCTGCCGTTGTTCTTCACCTACTCGGGCCTGCGTACCGAATTCGGGTTGCTGGGTTCCCCGCCGGTGCTGTTGTTCGCGCTGGCCTGCGTGACGGCGGCGATCGTCGGCAAGTTCGGCGCCTGCTGGGCGGCGGCCCGGCTCCGCGGGGAGCCGTCGGGCGTCGCGCTGCGGGTCGGCGCGCTGATGAACGCCCGCGGTCTGATGCAGCTCATCGCGCTGAACGTCGGGTTGGAGGCGGGCATCGTGAACCGGTCCCTGTTCACCGTGCTGGTGGTGGTCGCGCTGGTCACCACGCTGATGACGACGCCGGCGCTGAGCTGGATCGAGCGCCGGGAGGCGCACCGGCCCGACACCGCGCGCATGCTGGCCCGCGTCGGTGATTTCCGGTAATTGCTGAGGCAACTAATGCCTTACCATCGGCTTTCATCTATGGGACTGTTGATGTATGCGGGGCGCAGGATCGAACCGGTTGCTGCTGGTCGAGGACGACGCGGACCTGGCGGAGTCACTCGCCGAGGCGCTGGGCCACGAGGGCTACCTCGTCGACCGGGCCTTCGACGGCCAACGTGGGCTGCATCTCGGGCTGACCCGTGCCTACGACGTGATGGTCATCGACCGTGTGCTGCCGGCACTCGACGGCCTCGCCCTGGTCACCCGGCTACGTGCCCGGGCGGTCCCGGCCCGTACCCTGATGCTCACCGCGCTCGGCACGGTCGACGACCGGGTCGCCGGGCTGGACGCGGGCGCTGACGACTACCTGGTCAAGCCCTTCGACCTCGACGAGTTGAGCGCTCGGGTGCGGGCGCTGTGCCGGCGTGCGTCCGAGTCGGCCCAGGTGCTGCGCATCGGCGCCGGGCTGCTCGACCTGGCGCCACGCGACGCGGTGCTGGCCGACGGCACCCGGGTGGCGCTGTCCGCCCGTGAGTTCGAGCTGCTGTGGGTGCTGGCGGCCCGGCCGAACGCCGTTCATCCACGGGACGTGCTCCGCCGCCGGGTCTTCGAAGAGGCCGCGGCGACGTCGATCGTGGACACCTACGTCTACTACCTGCGACGCAAGCTCGGCCGCGCGGTGGTACGCACCGTGCACGGGCTCGGCTACCGCCTCGGCACACTCTGATGGACGCGACCGAGCGGGCCATCCTGCGACGGACGCGACTGCGGATCGCCCTGCTCGTCGGCCTGACCATCGGCGCCCTGCTGCTGCTGGCCGGCGGCATCTCCTATGCGGTCCTGGTCCGCAGCCAGGAGGCACAGATCCAGCGTGAGCTGAGGTGGGGCACGGAGCGCGGCACGATCGCCGGCCCGCCCGCGTGCAGCTGGATCTTCCGATACGACGGCACCACCGTGCACACCGGCGCGAACCCACCGCCACCGGGCTTCCCGCTGCGCGACGCGCTGGCCGCCGTGGCGGCCACCGGGGCCACCGAGATCACCACGGTCGCGCGCAACGGCACGACCTACCACGTGCGCACCGAGGCCCGCGACGACGGCGTGGTCCAGGCGGTGTTCGACGCCCGCTTCCAGTTGTCCGACCGCCGGCACCTCCTGCTCGCGTTCAGCCTCGCGGCGGCGGTCGGGCTGCTCGCCGCCATGCTGACCGGGGTGCTCGTCGGCCGCCGGGCGGTCGCCCCACTCGCGGAGGCGCTGACCCGACAACGCCGCTTCGTCGCGGACGCCAGCCACGAGCTGCGAACCCCGATCGCCCAGGTGCACACCCGGGCCCAGCTGATCGCCCGGCGCGCGGGCGACGACGGCACCGCCGCGAACCTGGACGACCTGGAGCGACTGATCGGCACCACGCGCCGCCTCGGTGAGATCGTCGACGACCTGCTGCTCTCGGCCCGGCTCGCCGCCGCTCCCGCCGATCGGACACCGGGTCCGCCGGTCGATCTCACCTCGCTGATCGCGACGGCGGTCGCCGCCGAGACCGAACGCGCCGCCGAGCGCCAGGTCACCCTCGCCCTGGACGCCCCCGGCGACCCGCTGCCGGTGCCGGGTGTCGAGTCGGCCCTGCGCCGGGTCGTCGGCGAACTGATCGCGAACGCGCTGGCACACACCCCCGCGGGCGGCCGGATCACCGTGACGCTCCGGGCCGTCGACAACCGCGCCGAGTTCGTGATCGCCGACACCGGCAACGGTTTCGACCAGGCGGACGCCCGGCGCATCTTCGACCGGTTCCACCGCGGCGCGGAGTCCGGAGACCGCCGATTCGGGCTGGGACTGGCCCTGCTCCAGGAGGTCGTCACGAGCCACCACGGCACGATCGCGGCCGAGGGTCATCCGGGTCGTGGCGCACGCTTCACGGTGCGCCTTCCCCGGGCGTGTTCGCCGGTCACCGCGGGTAGGTCCGCCCGGATCAGGAGCACTCGCCCTCGACGGTCATCGATGTTAGCGTGAACACGGATGTCGGGGTGTCGACCGTCGCGGGAGGTCCGATGGCAGGGACGGATCGGGCGCCGCAGTCACCTGATCGAGCCCGCCGACGCCCGCGGCCGTTCCTGGCCGCCGTGCTCGCCGTGCTCGCCGTGTCGGCTGTTCTGCCGGTGGCGGGGCCCGCGCAGGCCGCGCCCGCGGTGGACTACACCAACCCGCTGGTGAACCAGCGGGCCGATCCACACATCGTCCGGCACGCCGACGGCTACTACTACATGACCGCGACGGTGCCGCAGTACGACCGGATCGTGCTCCGGCGGGCCGCCACCCTGCAGGGACTTTCCACCGCCGCGGAGACGACGATCTGGAGCCGTCACGCCAGCGGGGAGATGGGCGCCCACATCTGGGCCCCGGAGATCCACTTCATCAACGGCAAATGGTACGTCTACTTCGCCGCCGGCCGGACCGACGACGTGTGGCGGATCCGGATGTACGTGCTGGAGAACGCGAGTGTGAACCCGTTGTCCGGCTCGTGGACCGAACGTGGCCGCATCACCACGCCGTGGGACACGTTCAGCCTGGACGCCTCGACGTTCGTGGTCAACGGGGTGCGGTATCTGACCTGGGCCCAGCAGGAGCCCGGCATCTCCACCAACTCCAACGTCTACCTCGCCCGGCTGGGCGCCGACCCGTGGCAGATCACCGGTCCGGTGACCCGGCTGGTGGTGCCGACGTACGACTGGGAGACCCGGGGCTACCGGGTGGCCGAGGGGCCGGCGGTGATTCAGCGCAACGGCCGGGTGTTCCTCACCTACTCGGCCAGCGCCACGGACGCCAACTACTGCCTCGGCCTGCTGAGCGCCGCCGCCGGCGCCAACCTGCTGGACGCCGCCGCCTGGAGCAAAAGTCCGACGCCGGTGTTCGCCAGCAACGCGGCCACGGGCCAGTACGGCCCCGGGCACAATTCCTTCACCGTGTCCGAGGACGGGCAGAGCGACATCCTGGTCTACCACGACCGCAACTACCGGGACATCGTCGGCGACCCGCTCAACGATCCGAACCGCCGGACCCGGCTCCAGAAGCTCTACTGGAACGCCGACGGCACGCCGAACTTCGGCATCCCGGTGGCCGACGGGGTCACCCCGGTCCGGCTGCGGTCACACGACCTGGCCGCCAGCTACGTCCGCCACTACGACTACCGGGCCCGGATCGAACCGAACGTGACCAACCTGGCCGACTCGCAGTTCCGCATCGTCCCCGGTCTCGCCGGTGCGGGGACCGTGTCGTTGGAGTCGACCAACTTTCCCGGGTACTACCTGCGCCACCGCGCCTTCGCCCTCTACGTCGAGCGGGACGACGGGTCGACCCTGTTCGACGGCGACGCGAGCTTCCGGCGGCAGAACGGCCTCGCTGACAGCGCCGGGCTCTCCCTGGAGTCGCAGAACTTCCCCGGACGATACGTGCGGCACCGTGACGGTCTGCTCTATGTGGAGGCGGTCGCATCGAGTGCCGAGCGCGCCTCGGCCACGTTCCACCTTGAGTAGGCGACGCGAAAGGCTGGCCCGAGACATCGGGTCAGCCTTTCGGCACTTCAAATTGTCGTGGAGCATCAGCAGATGCGCGTCTGCCAGGTCACCTTCGTGACGGTGAGGGGCACATAGTAGTTTCCCTCGCCGGGGCGGACGCAGTCGGTGCCGGTGTAGGTCGTTCCGAAATACGTGTACGACCAGCTCATCTCGGCGTTGCGGGTGGTGCGGTTGTAGAAGTTGAACGCTGTCACGTTGCCGGACCACTCACTGTTGGTCACCAGAGACGGAGTCTCGACGGGACCTTCCGGCGGGTGGTTCCAGTTCGGCCAGACGCAGAGCATGCCCTGCGGGCAGTTTCCGGGGCCCCAGATGTCGTTCGATGCGTGGGAGGATGCCGAAGCGGCGGCGGGGGCGGCGATGAGCATTCCTGCGACGGACACGGCGAGAGCGATCGATTTTCCCAGCATGACCCACCTACTTCGATATGCGTCAATGAAAATAGGCTATCGCGGGAAAGTTGACGGGTCAAGCTTTGCGGGGGCGAGAGGAATTGATGTTGCTCGATTGGATGCGGTCGTGCTGAAATGACTCGGGCCGCCCCGGGACGGAAAGCATCGCGGTGCCGGCTGTCCGGAGAGATTCCCGCTGGACCACCCCGCGTGGCGGGCCAGCCCTCATGGAGGATGACCATGCGTAGTCTTCTCGCGGTGTTCACCGCCGCCCTGGTCCTCGGCGCCACGGCCGGCAGCGTGCCAGCCGGCGCGTCGGATGCCTCCGCCCGCTCGTGTCCCCGTGGCCTGCTCTTTTGTGAGGACTTCGAGCGACTGCCCCGCGGCGGGCCCAGCACCGTGAAGTGGGGTGTCGACACCCGGCACGGCACGCTCACCGTCGAGCGCGCCCGCGGCAATCAGGTGTTGCACGTCCACACCGTCGACAACGGACGCGCCTTCCTGCGGGTGGACGACTTCGCCGCGCCGGGCAACCGCTTCTACGGTCGGATGCGTCTGCGCGTCGACGCCTTCCCCACCGCACCCGACTGGGCGCACTTCACGCTGGTGGAGGCGACCGGTGCGGGCAGCACGGAGGTCGTCCGCCCGATCGGCGGCCAGTACGCGCCCACCGTCCCCGGCACCTTCTGGGGAATCGGCGCCGACGGCGGTCCGACCGGCGACTGGACCAACTGGCGGGAGTCCGCCCCGGTCACCGAGGACACCTGGCAGTGCGTCGAGTGGAAGATCGACGCGACGGACAACCGCGTCGCGGTGTGGATCGACGGCGTGGCGAACCCGGAGCTGACCGCCTCCACGACCGAACACGGTGGCAACGACGTCCCCTTCGTCCTGCCGACTGTCGACACGGTGAAGATCGGCTGGCAGCTCTACCAGGGCGGCACGACGCCGGGCGAGTTCGACCTCTGGATCGACGACATCGCCCTCTCCCGTACGCGACTCGGCTGCTGACCCGGCGGAGGTTTCCCGAACCGGCCGGCGGGGGTAGACATCGCACCGCCATCAGCACATCTCCCGAGGAGACTGCCATGTCGGTGCAGGCGTTGCTCTATGTCGTCGCGGTGATCCTGCTCGTGCTCGCCGCACTGCCCATCCCCCGCCGCGGTGTCTCGTTCGCCCTTCTCGGTGCCGCGTGCGCCCTGCTGGCCTACGCCTGGCCGGTGATCACCGACTAGCGTCGCCGGGCCGCGCGGTGGTCTCGACCCGGGCGATGAGCAGCTTCAGCCGCCGGATCTCGTCGGCCAGCGCGCTCGCCCCGGCGGGGGTGAGGGTGACCCAGGTCCGGCCGCGCCGGCCCTCGTACCCCTTCTCCACCGCGATCAGCCCACCCTCCTCCAGCACGCTCAGGTGTTTGGAGAGGTTCCCGGCGGTCAGGTCCAACTCGGTGCGCAGATAGCCGAACTCGACGCGGCGCGCTTCGTGCGCGATGGTGAGGATGCCGAGCCGGACCCGCTGGTGCACCACGTCGTCGAGCCCGAGGGCGGGGTGGGTGGCCGTCGGGTCGGTGCCGCCCGTCACCGGGTACGCCGGTGGCGTCGGGCGGCGCGCGCGAAGCCGGCCGCGCCCAGCAGCAGCACGAGACCGACGACGAGCTGTGGCACCGCCATCGCGGCCCGGACTCCGAAGTGGGGCGAGTCGAAGCCGTCGTTCATCGGCAGCACCAGCAGCACCAACGCCAGGTAGCCGGCGGTGAACAGCAGCAACCCGACGTTGCGCTCCAGCCAGGCCAGCACGAGCAACGTCACCCCGATCATGCCCCAGGGCATNCCTCCCCAGCCGGTCCAGCACGAGAAACCAGTACGGCAGCGGCGGGTCCGGGTACGGGTGGTGCTGGAAGTAGAGGTTCACCGCCAGCCAGGCGGCGGGAAACACGACCGTCGTCGCGGCCCCGGTGATCGCGTACGGGAGCACCCGCACACCCACCCCCCGCGCCCGGGCGGCGTGCAGGTAGCAGAGGGCGATGCTGGCGTACGCCAGCACCATCGCGGGTGGCCAGTAGTAGAGCATGCCCCGGCGCGCGAACGTGCAGCCGCCGTCGGGGCGGCAGTCCACCGCCATGCCGAACCAGTCGAACGGGATCGCGGCGAGCGTCACCGCCGCCAGCACCAGCAGCGCCGCCCAGGTCAGCCGTTGGTCGAGACGCACGCGTCGGGCGAGGGCACGCACGTCGGAGAGCAGCCGGCGGGGATCGCCGCCGGCGGGGATCGGTTCGCTTGTCATGCCAATAGATTTGCACAACAAACCTGTCGGCGCTAGTGCCGACAACGCTCCGCCCGCCGGTCGAGGGAAGAACTCCACCTCAACGGTGAGTTGTCGTCGGCCGACCGGCTGCGACGACGCCCCCGGTAGCCGAGAGTCCGCACGGGTGGACGCCCCGTATCGTTTCGCGGTGTCACTCCGCGTGCCTGGGCTCCACGGTTCCCGGCGCGGTCGTGCTTCGCTTGCGGCCGGATGCGAATGTCGACCTGGGAGGAACACCATGCTGATCACCTGTGTCGACACGAACGGCCGGTCGACCGGCGTCCACGAGCTGTACGAGGCGCTCCGGCAGCCCGCGCCGCTGCGCGGTCGGGTCTCCTTCGCCGAGCCGGGTGAGGTGCCGGAGGGCGCGCTCGGCGGGATCACCGACGCGCTGCTCACGCACGGCCTCGACGCGCTGGTGGGCGTCGTGGTGGGTGCCGTCGTCGGCTGGCTGCAACGGCGCAGCGGCCCGCCGGTGGAGGTGCGGATCGCGATCCCACCGAACCCGCCGGTGGCCCTCGGATCGGCCGAGGTGACGGGTCTGACGGAGGAGCAGTTGCGGGCCCTGGTCGAAAAGGTCCGACGGGAGTTGGAGACGCGACCCGCGGACGGCGATGACCAGCAGTGACTTCCTCGCGGACGCCTCCGCGGTCCTGATCTCGGCCGGGCGGTTCGACTCGCCCACCCTCCGTCCGGTGCCGAGCGCCGCGCGGACCGCCGCCGAACTCGGTCGGCAACTGGTGCGGCGGTGCGGGCTGCCGCAGGACCGTCTGCACCTGGTCACCGACCCGCGGACACCGACCGAGTTGGGAAACGCGATCGCCGCCGTGTCCCAGTCGGCGCAGGGCCCGCTGCTGGTGTACTACGGCGGGCACGGCCTGCTCAACCAGGCGGGGCGGCTGCACGTCGCGGTCGGGTGCACCGACAGCCGCCCGGTCTACCTGGCGCACACCGCGTTCCCGTACGAGAACCTCCGCCAACTGCTGCTGGCCAGCCCGGCTCGTCCGCTGGTCGTGATCGTCGACTGCTGTCACTCCGGGGACGCCGCGCGGGACGCGCTGGGCGATCCGGGTGAGGAGTTGGCGAACATCACCGCCATCGAGGGCGGCTTCGTCCTCACCTCCGCCGGGCCGGACGAGCTGGCGTGGGCGCCCCCGGACGAGGAGTACACGGCGTTCGGCGCCCGCCTGATCGACCTGCTACGCCACGGCGACGCGAGTCTGCCGGAGGTGCTGACGCTGCACGACGTACATCAGCATCTGGGGGTGGTGCTCCCGGCGGCCGGCCTGCCTCGGCCACGACGGCGCGAGACCGACGGCGCCGCGACGCTCCAGCTCTGCACCAATCCCCGCTACCGGCGCCGGACCGACGCGCGGCCGGCGACCGCGACGACGCCGCCGAGCCGACCGCTGATTTGCCCGTACAAGGGCCTGGACGCCTTCGAACCCGGCGACGCGGCCTGGTTCCACGGCCGGGAACGGCTGACCGCCGAGGTGTGCGCGACGCTGCGGGCCAGCTACGACGATCCGGGCATCGACCTGCTTGTCGGCGTCTCGGGTGCGGGCAAGTCCTCGCTGCTGCGGGCCGGTGTGCTGCCGGCGATCAGGAGCGGTGGCCTGGACCTCGCCGGCTCGGCGTCGTGGCGGGTCGACGTGATCACGCCCACGGCGACCCCCACCCGCCGGCTCGCCGCCCTGCTGGCCGACCTGACCGGCGCCGACGAGACCGCCCTCGCGGCGGAGATACGCGCCGGCGGCCGGGACTGGCTGCCGGCGGTGGTCGATCCCCGGGAGCGCTTCGTCATCGTCGTCGACCAGCTCGAAGACCTGTTCAACGAGTGTTCCGACGAGGAGGACCGGCAGGCGTTCCTGTCGGCGCTGCACCTGCTCGCGGCCGGGGAGGTCCCGCGTGCCCTGGTGATGCTGGCGTGCCGGGCCGACTTCGTCGGCCGTGGCGCCGAGTACCCGGTGCTGGCCGACGCGCTGCGACGGCGGCTGACGGTGGTGGGGCGGATGAGCACCGACGAGCTGCGCTCGGTGATCCTGCGCCCGGCCGAGCAGGTGGGCCTGACGGTCGCCGACGAGCTGGTCGACGTCCTGTTGGGTGACCTGGCCGACCATCGGCACGGCGACGGCGAGAGCGTGGCCGAGGCCGGGCGCCTGCCACTGCTGTCACACGCGCTGCTCGCGACCTGGCAGCAGCATCGCGACGGCATCCTCACGGTGGCGGACTACACGGCGACCGGCGGGATCAGCGGCGCCCTGGGCGCCACCGCCGACCGGGTGTTCGGCGGACTGGGGGAGGCGCAGGCCGCGACCGCCGAACGGCTCATGCGTCGACTCGTGCGGATCGGCGACGGGGCCGACGACACCCGCAGGCGGGTGCCGAGGCACACGTTGGAGCGGGAGTTCCCGGCCGGAGCGCCACTGGAGGAGGTGGTCACGGCGTTCGCCGCGCCGAACGCCCGCCTGCTGACCGTGACCGACGACGCCGTCCAGATCACCCACGAGGCGCTCCTGTACGCGTGGCCGACGCTGCGGCTGTGGATCAACACCGACCGCGCCGCACTGCTGGTCCAGCAGCAGATCAGCGACGCGGCCGTGGAGTGGGAACGCGGCGGCCGGGAGCCCCGCGCGCTCTACGCCGGAGCGCGGTTGGACGCCGCCCGGGAGTGGGCCGAGAAGTCCGGCCAGGTCGAGGGACTGGGCCCGCTGCCGCGGGAGTTCCTGGCCCTGAGCATCGCGCAGCAGGAGGCGGAGCGGCGGGCCGTACGGCGTCGCGCGACCCTGCGCCGCCGGGTCACCGCCGCCATGGCCGTGCTCCTGGTGCTCGCCGTGGGGGCGGGAGTCCTGGCCGCCTGGTCGGCCCGGCGCGCGCAGAGTCAGGCCCGGGAGGCGAGGATCAACCTACTGCTGTCCCGGGCGCAGTCGCTGCGGGACGACGACCCGGCCGCCGCGCTGCGGCTCAGCCTCGCGGCGTACGCGCTGCGCCCCGACGGCGACAGCCGGGCTGGACTGCTGCGCGCGTTGCTGGACTCCCAGTTCATCGGCGAGTTCCCGGACGTGTTGGTCGCGGACCGGCAGGCCGCCGGTGATAGCAGGCTGCAGGAGGTGCGGGGCATCGCCTCCAGCGCGGACGGTCGGATCACCGTCCGGGCGGGTCTCGACGCGGCGACCCAGGTGTGGGACACCAGCGACCCCGCCCAGCCGAAGCACCTGGCCGATCTGACCTATCCGTCGGGCCGTGACGTCTACGCGCCGGAGGTCTACGCGGTCGCGCTCAGCACCGACGGGCGGCTGCTGCTCGACGCGAACATGGTGTGGAGCCTGGCCGACCCGAGCCGTCCCGTCCTGCTGGCCCCGCTGCCCGCCCGCGCGAACGGACGTGACGACAACAGCGAGTACCACACCTGGACGGTCGCGTACGACAGCAAGCGGAAGCTCGCGGTGACCGGTGGTGGTTCTCCCGACGAGGGTGTCCGAGGTCGCGCGGCCCTGTGGGACCTGTCCAGGCCGGACCGGCCGGTCCGGGTCGGCGAGATGCCGGGCCACGACGGTCCGGTCTGGTCGGCCGCGTTCAGCCCCGACGGGCATTCGCTCGTCACCGGCAGCTCGGGCACCAGCGCGACGCTGTGGAACATCGACGACCCGCGCAAGCCGCGCAGGGCCGGGCAGCTACCCGGGCACCCGGGGCCGGTGTGGACGGTCGCGTTCGCGCCGAACGGGGTGTTGGTCACCGGGAGCAGCCGGGGCACCGCGTTGCTCTGGCAGCCCGCCGGCGGACGGTACCGCCGGGTCGGCGTGCTGGCCGGACACGTCGGGAACCTCTGGGTCACCTCCTTCAGCCCGGACAGCCGCTATCTGGTCACCGCCGCCCGCTCCGACACCACCGCTGTGATCTGGGACGTCGGCTCACCCGAACGGGCCCAGCGGGTGGGGTCCGTGGTCAACAGCGGCGTGGTCACGGCCGTGGGCTTCACCGGGCGGGACTCCTCGGCCTTCTACACCGGCGGTGACGACGGCGCGGTTCGGCGGTGGGCGGTGCTGGATCGCCTCCGGCCGATCGAACACCGTCGCGCGCCGGGTGTCCGGGTGATCGACACCCGGGGCGTGATCGGCGCCGACGACCAGATCTCCACCCAGGACCGGGACCGGTTCCGCCTCTACCGGATCGCCGAGGACGGCGCCCTGACCCCCGCGGCCACGCTGCTGGACGGTCACGTCGTGGGCCTGAGCGAGCGCGCGCAAACCTTGATCACCACCTGCTGCAGAGGTGCGGGCGGGGATCCCCCGGGTACGACGATCTGGGGGATCCGCGACCTGGACCGGCCCGTGGCGCTCGGCCACATCGACGGCCTGTACGCCCAGAGCGTCAGCGAGGACGGTCGCCTCATCGCCGGCAGGACGGAGCGGCCCGGCGAGGACGAGGGCCAGGTCTACGACGTCAGCGACCCCGCGCATCCGGTGCTGCTCACGCGGCTGGGAAACGGCTATGTCGTCGGCGTCTCGGCGGACGGCCGCAGCGCCGTCGACGGCTCCACCTGGTGGGACCTCACGGCAGCGGGCGGACCGGCGCCGCTGCGCCGGGTCGGCGACGACCGGTCCCTCGCCATGGACGCCACGCAACGGTTCGTCCTCGATAAGCCGTCCGGCCAGTCCAGCGGCACCACTGACGTCTACCGGCGGACCGCCACCGGCATCGGCAAGATCGGCTCCTTGCCCGTGGTCCCGGTCGCGATCAGCCCCGAGGGGACGTTTGCCCTCGTCGGCGACGATCGGGCCACCGAGCTGTGGACGCTCCACCCCGACCAGCCGGCATACCTCGCCGCGACCCTGGACGGCGTGAACGTGGTCGCGTTGCTCAACGGCGGGCAGCAACTCGACTCCCGGTCGGGGACGGTCGCGGTCAACGAGAGCAAGACCGTCGAACTGGGCCAGATCGCGGCGATTCTCGACGACCCGGTGCGACAGGCCTGCGCCGTCGTCGTCCGAGGCCTGGACGCCGAGCAGTGGACGGAGACGATCGGCGACCTCCCGTACCACCGCACCTGCTGACGGCCGACCTCCTCGGCACTGGATCGGCACAGGATCGACACTTCTCTCTCGGTAGCGTCGCCGCACACCGGTGGGGTCAGCCTGGCCGCCGGTGACCGCTACGGAAGGACGTACCGTGGAACTCGTTCGTCATCTGTCGAGCCGTCGGGCGTTGCTCGCGGCGCTGTCCGCGGTGCCGGCCGCCGGTCTGTTGAGGCCGGCGACCGCGCGGGCCGCCACCCCCGGGCTCCCCGGCTACCTGCCGATTCCGTCCGGGTCGGTGGGGCCGGCGCTGAACGCGGACGGTTACCACGTCGGCCGGATCCGGGGCGACCTGCACTGGGTGACCGACGGCTTCTACCAGGCGATGTTCCTGTCGACCCGCGAGGGAGTCGTGCTGGTCGACGCACCGCCCACGATCGGGGGCAACCTGCAACGGGCCATCGACTCCGCGACGTTGCCCGCCGGTCGGCCCAACCGGGTGACACATCTGGTCTACTCCCACTCCCACGCCGACCACATCGGCGCCGCCGCGCTCTTCGGCCGCGGGGTGGAGCGGGTGGCGCACGTGGAGACACGCCGCCTGCTGCGCGAGGCGGGCGACGACAACCGGCCCCTGCCGACCGTCACGTTCGACGACCGGTACGAGCTGCGGGTCGGTGGGGAGCGCCTGGACCTCTCCTACCACGGCCCGAACCACTCGCCGGACAACATCGTCATCCACGCGCCACGGCAGTCGACGCTGATGGTGGTGGACGTGCTCTACCCCGGTTGGGTGCCGTTCCGGAACCTGGCCGTCTCGCAGGACGTCGCCGGGTGGAAGCGGATGCACGCGGTCATCATGGGTCTGCCGTGGACCACGTTCGTCGGCGGTCACCTCGGCCGTCTCGGCACCCGCGCCGACGGTGACGTGCAGCGGAGTTACGTCGCCGACCTGGAGCGCAGCGCCCGCGCGACGATCGCCTCGCTCGACCCGACGCCGTTCTTCGACCGGTACGGCCCGGAGGGCAACTCGTGGGCGATCTTCAAGGCGTACCTGGACGCGGCAGCGGCGCAGGCCGCCGAGCCGGTGGTGCGGGAGTACGCCGGCCGGCTCGGCGCCGTCGACGTGTTCACCGTCGACAACGCGTTCAGCATGCTGGAATACCTGCGCATCGACGCGGGCCTGCTCGGTCCGTTCGGCATCCGGCCCTGACCTCGGCCGGGCGCGGCGCACGCGAAATCGACCGGCGTCGAGGGCGGCGGGTGTGCCCGGATGCCGATAGTGTCACTCCCGGCGTCGACCTGAACCCGCGCAGTCATCGTGCGGGCGGTCGATGGCGTTTGCGCCGCACGGACGCTTCGGCGCCGCGAACGGCGCAACGGAGGTGGTGCGGTTGTCGTCCGAGGGCGAGGTACGGTTCGCGGTTCTCGGGCCGGTGCGCGCCTGGCGGGGCG
Organism: Micromonospora sp. NBS 11-29; assembly: GCF_002140155.1. Lineage (GTDB taxonomy): Bacteria > Actinomycetota > Actinomycetes > Mycobacteriales > Micromonosporaceae > Micromonospora. The sequence goes on along the minus strand of NZ_NAPR01000031.1, from coordinate 50,405 downwards.
CCGAGGAGATCGTCCTGGGCGCACCGCAGCAGCGGGCGGTGCTGGCGTCGCTCCTGGTGCGGGCCGGGGAGCCGGTCGGCCTCGGTGAGATCGTCGACGTGCTGTGGGGCGACGATCCGCCGAGCACCGCGGTGAACGTGGTGCACCGCCACGTCGGTGTGCTGCGTCGGCTGCTGGAGCCCGACCTGCCGGTGCGGTCGGCGGGCCGGTGGCTGGTGCGGTCGGCGGGCGGCTACCGGCTGGACGCCGCCTCCGACGCCGTCGACGTCCTGCGGTTCCGTGAGCTTGCCCGGCGGGCACGCCAGGCGGTGGACGTCGACGCCGGGCGCGCGGCTGCCCTGTTCGCCGAGGCGCTGGAGCTGTGGCACGGTGGGTGCGCGGCGGGGATCGACCCCGAGGCCCGGGCCCATCCGGTCTTCGCGGCCGTGGAGCGCGAGTTCCTGGCCGCCGCGCGGGACGCGGCCGACGCCGGGGTGCGCGCCGGGCAGGTCCACCGCCTGCTGCCGGCGTTGCGGGAGGCGGTGGTGCGCGCCCCGCTCGACGAACCACTGCACGCCGGGCTCATGCTCGCCCTGGCCGCGGCCGGGCAGCAGGCCGAAGCCCTCGCCGTCCACCAGCGGGTCCGGGCGCGGTTGGCCGACGAACTGGGCGTGGACCCCGGCGTCGAGCTGGCCTCGGCGCACGCGATGGTCCTGCGCGGCACCGTGGCGCGCTCCGGCGTCCGCCCGCCGGAGCCGGCGCCACGGCCCCGACCGGCACAGCTACCGGCCGCCCCCGCCACGTTCGTCGGCCGGCGGGCCGAACTGGCGCGTGCCCTGCGGCTGCATTCCGGCGACGAGCGGGCCGCGACGGTGGTGATCAGCGCGATCGGTGGCATGGCGGGCGTCGGCAAGACGACGTTGGCGGTGCACCTCGCCCACCAACTCGCGCACCGCTACCCCGACGGTCAGCTCTACGTGAACCTGCGCGGCTTCGACCCGTCGGGGGTGGTGCTGACCCCGGAGCGGGCGCTGCTCGGGTTCCTGGAGGCGCTCGACGTGCCGCCGCAGTCCGTACCGGCCGGGCTGGACGAGCGGGCGGCGCTGTTCCGGAGCCGGTTGGCGGGCCGGCGGGTGCTGGTCGTGCTGGACAACGCCCGGGACGTGGATCAGGTCGTACCCCTGCTGCCGGGCGCGGCCGGCTGCCTGGTGCTGGTGACCAGTCGTAACCAGCTCTCCGGCCTGGTGGCGACGCACGGTGCCCACCCGCTCCCGCTCGACCTGCTGTCGGTGGCGGAGAGCCGGGACCTCCTGGCGCGGCGGCTCGGGACACGACGGGTGACCGCCGAGCCGGAGGCGGTCGAGGAGATCATCGCCCGCTGCGGTCGGTTGCCGCTGGCGTTGGCGATCGTGGCGGCGCACGCCGTCACGAACCAGGGGTTCCCGCTGTCGGCGATCACCGCCGACCTCGGCGACGCACACGGCAGCCTCCGCGGGTTCGCCGGCCCGGAGGCGGCGGTCGACGCCCGGGCGGTCTTCTCCTGGTCGTACGAGACGTTGAGCCCGGACGCGGCACGGCTGTTCCGGCTGCTCGCGCTCCACCCGGAGGTGGCCCAGGTCGGGGTGGCCGCCGTCGCCAGCCTCGCCGCCATGTCGCCGGACCAGGCCCGGGCGGGGCTGGCCGAACTGGTGCGGGCCAACCTCGTCGTGTCGGCGCTACCCGGCCGGTACGCCTTCCACGACCTGCTGCGCGCCTACGCCACCGAAGTCCTGCACGCCGTCGAGACCGACGAGCAGCGGCACGAGGCACTGCACCGGGTGCTCGACCACTACCTGCACACCGCGCACGCCGCCTGCCGGTCGACCAGCCTCAACGAGCCCCATCCACCGGACGAGGCGCGGCCGGGCGTCGTGGTCGACACCTTCGCCGACGGCGGGCAGGCGGAGGCGTGGCTGGTCCGGGAGCTGCCGGCGCTGATCGCGGCGGTACGGCGGGCCGAGCGCGCCGGCTTCGACGCACACGCCTGGCAACTGCCCTGCCTGCTGACCGAGTTCCTCGACCGGCGCGGGCGGTGGGACGACTGGTACGCGCTCGCCACGATCGGAGCGCGGGCCGCGGAGCGCGTGGCCGATCCCGTCGCGCGGGCGCACTCGTCGAGCGGCCTCGCCATGGCGGCCGACGCGGTGGGGCGGACGACGGAGGCGGTCCGGTGCCAGCGGTACGCCGTCGAGCTGTACGCGGGCCGAGGTGACCAGGCCGGTGAGGCGTCCGCGCTGCGCCGGCTCGCCAACGTGCTCGACAAGGCCGGCCGGTACGCGGAGTCGTTGGCCAGCTCCCAGCGGGCCCTGTCGCTGTTCGAGGCGGTGGGCGACCGCCGGCGGCAGGCGCTCACCCACAACACCATCGGCTGGACGTACGCGCTGTCCGGCGACCACCGACAGGGCATCGCGCACTGCGAACGCGCGATCGCCCTGCTCGACGGCCTCGGGCACACCCGGGGTGAGGCGGCCACCTGGGACAGTCTCGGCTACGCCCACCAGCAGCTCGGCCACCACCGGCAGGCGATCGACGCGTACCGGCGCTCGGCCGACCTGCGTCGCGAGGTCGGCGACCTGCACCCGCAGGCGGTCACCCTCGACCGGCTCGGTGACGTGTACCGCGACGCGGGTGACCTCGACGCCGCCCGTGGCGCCTGGCGGCAGGCGTCGGCGATCCTGGCCGACCTGCGGGACCCGGCCGTGGACCGGGTCGGCGCCAAGCTCGACCCGGCCCCGCGCACCGGCCGGTGATCAGGCCGCGGACGGGTCGGCCGGCCCCGACGTACGCCGGGGCCGGCCGGTGGTGCTCGGGTCTCAGCGCGGGCGGGCCAGGAAGGTGAGCAGGAGGTGGGTGAGTTCGGCCGGGTGCTCCTCGTAGATCCAGTGGCCGGAGTCCTCGACCACGGCGCCGGTGACGTCGGTCGCGTAGCGCCTGACCTGCTTCGGCACCGACTTGCCGAGGCTGTTGTCGGCGCCGATCGCCAGCACCGGCATGGGGAGCTTCCGCCTGGCGTACCGGTCGTTGTCGGCGATGTCGGTGGGGAAGGCCCGGAACCACTCGAAGCTCGCCCGCAGGTGGGCGTCGTCGCGCAGGTACCCGGCGTACTCCCGCACCTCCGCCGGCCCGATGGCGTCCTTGCGGACCTCGATGGAGTCGGTGAACCGGTCCACCCACAGCTCCTCGCGTCCGTCGACGAGCTGTTCGGGCAGGCCGTTGGTCAGGGAGAAGAAGCCGAAGTTCCAGACCCCCGGGCCCCGCTCGGTCAGCGCCGGGAAGTCGTACAGGCCGGGGTCCGGGATGGGCGCCTCGCTGAGGACCAGCTTCGTCACGTCCCGGGGATGGGCGGCGGCGTAGGAGTAGGCGACCATGGTGCCGATGTCGTGCCCGACCAGCCGGATGTCGCGGTCCAGGCCGAGCTTGACCAGAAGGTCGTGGATGTCGGCCGCCATGGACTTCTTGTCGTAGCCTCCGGCCGGGGCGTCGCTGCGGCCGGCCCCGCGCAGGTCGGGCGCGATCACGGTGTAGTGGCGGGCGAGTTCCGGCAGGAGTTCGCGCCACTCGTACCAGGTCTGGGGGAATCCGTGCACCAGGACCAGGGTCGGCCCGTGCCCACCGCGCACGTAGTTGATCCCGACGTCGCCGACCATCGTCTTCTGCTCGGTGAACCCGGACGGCACCCGGGGTTCCGGGCCGGCGGCGACGGTTGTGTGGTCCCGGCCCGCGGCTGCGGTCGGCGCGAGGAGCGCCAGCATCGCGGTCACGGCCAGCAGTCCGAGGTGGCGGGGCCGTACTCCGGCGGCCCTCACAGCGACTGCCCCTTGAGCCACGCCAGGCTGGCGTCGGCGACGTCACGCCAACCGCTGTCGATGGTCAGCGAGTGCGCCCGGTCCGGGAAGTCGAGGATGTCGGTGACCGCGCTGGAGTGCCGGTACTGCTTGAGGGTGGCGCGGGTGACCGCCTCCGGGACGGTGTGGTCCTTGCCGCCCGTGATCAGCAGCAGCGGGCCGCGCGATTCGTTGGCGGTGTTCACCTTGGCCGGTGAGTGCGGGTCGAAGTTGGCCGCCGCCGCCTCGAAGAGCGGCTTGCCCGGCGCGGGGATCGTCCACCGGTCGTAGAGTTCCTGGGACTCGGCCTCGGGAATCGCGTTGCCGAACGCGAACCGGAACTGCTCCGCGGTCAGCGACACCGCCCGGTGCCGGTTGCCCGGGTTCTTGAACACCGGCAGCGTGGCGCGCAGCGCCGACAGGGGCAGCGGCAGCACGCCCTTGATCTGGGCGGCGTCGATCGCGACCGCGGCGGCGGCCTGGTCCTGGCCGAGCAGCTTCTGGGCGATCATCCCGCCGAAGGAGTGACCGATCAGGATCGGCTTGGTGTCGAGTTGGTCGATGATGTTCCCGTAGTGCGCGACGACGTCGTCGATGCCGTGGTCGGCGAGGCGGTCCGGGTCGGCGCGGGTCGCCTCGACGGTGTCCGCGTCGCCGGGCCAGCCCGGCGCGCTCGGTTCGTAGCCCGCGTCGCGGAACAGGTCCAGCCAGGGCGTCCAGGAGGTGGCGTGCAGCCACAGTCCGTGGATGAAGATGACGGGGGTCGGAGTGGTCACGTTGGCTCCTCGGATTGCGGTCAGCGGGCCGTGGCGCGGGCGGCGCCACGGACCAGGTCGACGACGACGTGCGGGTGGGTGACGAAGTGCGCGTGCGAGGCGTCGGCGACCTCGACCGTGCGTGATGCGGCCCGCCTGGCCATGGCCCGTTGCGAGGCCGGCGGGATCGCCCGGTCCGCACCGGACACCGCGTACCACGACGGGATGCTCCGCCAGGCGGGTGGACCGGAGGGCGAGCCCAGCGCGGTCAGCGTGATCGGGCGCTGCGTCGCCGCCATGGCCAGCGCCGTGGTGGGGTCGACCTCGCTAATGAACACCTTCCGGAACTCCTGCGGTCGGATGGACAGCTCCACCTCGGTGCCGCCGCCCGGGGCGGGGACCGGGACGCCGGCGACCGCGTCCTGCAGGGCGCCCCCGGCGCTGAGCGCGAGCGCGGTCTCCCCTTGGTCGGGGGCGAAGGCGGCGACGTACACCAGTGCCTTGACGTTCGGGATCCCGGTCGCGGCATTGGTGATCACCGCTCCGCCGTACGAGTGCCCGACCAGGATGATCGGACCGGTGATCGAGGCGAGCACGGCGGTCAGGTACGCGGCGTCGCCGGTCAGCGTGCGTAGCGGGTTGGCCACCGCGACGACCGGGAACCCGTCGTGCTGCAGGTGCCGTACCGCACGGTTCCAGCCGGATGCGTCGGCGAACGCGCCGTGGACCAGCACGACGGTCGGCCGTTCGCCGCGGTCGGGTCGGGCGGAGGCGTCGGTCCCGGCCCGCGCGGGCGCGGCCGGCGTGACGATGCCGAGACCTGCGGCGGCCGAGACGGTCGCCAGCCCGGTCAGTCCGGTCAGTACGGTCCGGCGGGAGGCGTTGGCGCTGCTCATGGTCGGAACTCCTCTCACTGAAGCGTGCGCGCGGCCGTGAGGATCACGTCCGCGACGGCGGTGGGCTGGGAGACCATGACGGCGTGGGAGCCGGCCGTCTCGGCGAGGTGCGAACCGGCCCGGCGTGCCATGTGGCGCTGCGCGTCGACGTGGATGGCCTGGTCGTCGGTGGCCACGAGGTACCAGGACGGCAGCGCCCGCCACGCCGGTTCCCCGGAGGCCTCGGTGAAACCGGGCAGTGCGATCGGCCGTTGGCTGGCGGCCATCACCGCGGCGGTCGACGCGGCCACGTCGGCGGCGAAGACCACCGGGAACTGCGACCGGTCGATGCTCAACTCGGCCACCCGGTCACCGTGCTCGGCGCGTACCATCCGCCGCCGTAGGGCCGGCCCCATCAGCGTGGCCGGGAACTGCTCGACGATCGCGGTCAGGCTCTCGCCCTGCTCCGGCGCGAACGCGGTGATGAACGCGAGGCCGACCGCGTTGCCGATCTGCCCGGCGGCGTTGGTGATCACCGCGCCGCCGTAGCTGTGGCCCACCAGCAGTACCCGCCCCGGCACGTCCGAAGCCAGGTCCGCGACGTAGCGGGCGTCCGCGGTCAGTCCTCGCAACGGGTTCGCCACCGCCCGCACGTCAAGACCCGCTGCCAGCAACTGCGCCACGACGGCCGCCCAACTCGACGCGTCCGCGAACGCGCCGTGCACCAGGACGACCGTCAGCCCTTCCCCGGTGCGCTCGGATCCGTTCGTCACTTCTCACCTCCATCTCGATGTCAACCGACGGTAGGCGGACCCCGACGCGAGATCAGTGATGAAAGAGTGACGACGCCGCGAGCGGCGCGATCGTCCGATCCATACNCCGGCCCGCCAGTTCGGCGTGCCGGCGAAGGTACGCGCGGTTCGTGACCGCGCGTGGAAAGCGCCCGTCTGTCGGTCCGATGGCGCCTCAGTTCTCCCAGACCACCGGGCCGGTGTAGCAACGTTGCCACCCGGACGAGGAGGACCCGTTGTAGTAGAGGTCGACGCACACCCGGCCGCTCGCGCCCTGAGCGCTGGTGTAGCCCGACCAGTTCTGCCACCAGTGCACGATCGCGGTGCCCGCGGTGTCGAGGGAGTATCGGCAGTCGAAGGTGTTGCGGGGCCCCTCCCAGGTGCTCGTCTGGCCCCAGTTGCGCAGGATCAGCCACCCGGTGATCTTGCAGCCGGTGGCGGACGTCGCCGCGCTGCCGAACATTACGTCCGTCTTCAGGCTCACGAGGTCGTCGTAGAGGGACACACTCACCCCGAGATCGATGGTGTTGCGTTGTGCCTCGGTCCCGCCGACCCGATACCAGCTCTCGTTGGACTGGGCCAGGGCCGGTGTGGCGAACCCCAGAACTGCCGAGGCCCCGGCGACTACCGCCACCATGGACCGCACGAACTGATGAATACGCATTGCGCCCCCGTCGTCGATCGATTTCGATCACCGTATCGGCCCACGCCTCGGGCCTACTGTCCGCGAGGCTTTCCGGGAGATGAACAACCGCTTTACAACAGCGAGGCGGGCCCGAGGCCGGACTCGGAACGACGCTGACGGATCGTCACCGTTCGACATGGCAATGATCACAATCTGTGTGCGCCACTCCGTTGATCGTCACTCTCGTGCGAGCATCTATGCACTTTACGTGACGTCGGCGTTGGGTGGTGGGGGCGGTATGCCCACAGGTCAGGTGCAGCGTGACCGGTTCGGCGACGTGCTCAGAGGGCTGCGTCGGGAGCGGGGACTGACCCAGGAGGAGCTTGCCGAGGCCGCCGGTTCCAGCGTCCGTGGGATCCGGGAGATGGAACGTGGTCGGGTGCGCAGCCCGCAACGCCGGACGGTGGTGCTGCTCGCCGACGCCCTGCGACTGGCCGGGGCGGACCGCGACCGCTTCGTCGGCCTGGCCCGTGCCGAGCGGCAACTCCACGACCGCCCCGGGGCGCCGGACGACCGCCCGGCGGTGGTCGTACCCGGGGAACTGCCCGCCCCGCTGCCGGACCTGGCCGGCCGGGCGGAGATCCAGGACCGGCTCTCGGCGCTGGCCGACGACGTCGTCGCCGGCCGGCCGGGCACCGCCTCGGTGGTGGTGCTGCACGGGCCGCCGGGGATCGGCAAGACCAGCCTCGCCGTCGCGGCCGGACATCGGCTCGGCCCGGCCTTCGCCGGCGGGCAGCTCTTCGTCGACCTGCACGGCGCCCCGCCTGCCGGGCCGGTGGAGCCGGCCGAGGCGCTGGCCGGCCTGCTGCGGTCGCTCGGGGTGCCGGACGGCCGGGTGCCGGTGTCACCGGCCGAGCGGGGTGGTCTGTTCCGCACCCTCACCCGGGACCGGTCGCTGCTGGTGGTCCTGGACAACGCCGCGGACGAGGCGCAGGTACGCCCACTGCTGCCGGCCGGGCCGGGATGCCTCGTGCTGGTCACCTGCCGACGCCCGCTGGCCGGTCTGGCCGGTGCCGTCCGCGAGCCGCTCGACCTGCTCGTCCCGGCCGCCGGTCGCCTGCTGCTCACGGCGATCGTCGGCGCCGACCGGATCGCCGCCGACCCGGCCGCCACGGACCAGCTCGTCACGCTCTGCGGGCGGCTGCCGTTGGCCCTCCGGATCGCCGGCAACCGTCTCGCCAGCCGACCCCAGTGGTCGGTCGGCCGACTGGTGGACCTGCTCCGCGACCAGCGTCGGCGGTTGACCGTGCTGACCGCCGGCGACCTGGACGTCCGGTCCGCGTTCGAGGTGTCGTACCGGCAACTGGACCCGACGACCGCGCGGGTGTTCCGGCGGGCCTCGCTGATTCCCGGCACCGACTTCGCGCCCGCGCTGGTGGCCGCCGTGGCCGGCACCGACGAGGTGGCCGCGGCGGTGGCGCTGGAGGAGTTGGTCGAGGCCGGGGTCCTGCTGACCCTGGGGGACCGCTACCAGTTCCACGACCTGGTGCGGCTCTACGCCCAGGAGCGCCTCGACGCGGAGGAACGACCGGCCAGCCGGACGAGGGCCCACGACCGGATGGTCGACTGGCTGCTGCGGCGTACCCGGCAGGCCGGTGCGATGTTCGAGCCTGCCGCCTGTCGGTCCGACTCCCCGTTCGACGACGACCGGGCGGCGGCGGCCTGGCTGGACCGGAGTCCGGCAACTGGCTGGCGGCGTTGCGCGACGCGGCCCGGCGCGGTCGGCACGCCGACGTGATCGCGGTCGCGCGGGCCCTGCACTGGTATTCCGACGCCACCAGCCACCGGCACTCCTGGGACGAGATCTTCTCGCTGGGAGTGGCCGCGGCCCAGGCCGCCGGCAGCCACCGCGACGAGGCGGCACTGCTGAACTTCCTCGGCTGGGCCCGGTACTTCTGCCGGGACCGCAACACCGACGGGCTGGCCGCCCTGACCCGGGCGTTGGACCTGGCCCGGCGGATCGGGGACCGCCGGGAGGAGGCGTGGGCGTTGAGCTACCTGGCCGCGATCCAGGTCCGGACCGGCCGCGCCGAGGCGGCCGTCGACCACTGCCGCCGGGCCGTCGGCCTGTTCCGCGAGATCGGGTACGCCCTCGGCGAGCAGAGCGCGGCGAGCGTGCAGGGCGCGGCGCTGGCCACCCTCGGCCGGTACGCCGAGGCGGCCGAGTTGCACCGCGCCGCGCTGGCGTTCTACGCCCGGGGCAACGGCCTCAGTCGGACCGGCGCGGCGGTGGCCCGGGCCGGCGCGATGATGAGCCTCGGCGCCGATCTGGCCGGGATGGGCCGGTGGCGGGACGCCGCGGACGTGTACGCCCGCGCCCGGCGGGTGTTCCACCGCTGCGGCGCGACGTTCAGTGAGGCGAACGCCGTGCACCGCTACGGGCTCGCGCTCGACGCGTTGGGTGAGGTCGACGCGGCGGCCGAGGCGTTGCGGGAGGCGCTGGCCCTGTACGCCGCGCTGTCCTGCCCATGGTGGGAGGCGCAGACCCTGTCCGCGCTCGCGGCGNCCGGGCCGCCGACGCCCGCCGACTGCGCCGGCGGGCGCTCGACCGGTGCGGCGAGTTGGACGCCCCCGAGGTGCGGACCCTGCGCGCGACGCTGCGACGCGAACTGGCCGGGTCCTGACCCGACGGCACCGGGCCCCGCCGGCGATGCGGCGGGGCCCGGTGTCGCGTGGAGGGGGTCAGTTGCAGGTGGTGCCGTTGAGGGTGAACGGCGCGGGCACGGCGGGGGAGCCGTCCGCGGTGAAGCCGAGGTTGACGGCGCCGCCGGTCGGGATGGTGGCGTTGTGGCCCTCGTTGGTGACGGTCACCGCCGCGCCGGTCTGCTGGAAGACGCCGTTCCAGTGGCCCTGGACGATCTGCCCGCCGGGGAAGGTCCAGCCCAACGACCACCCGGTGACGGACGGGCCGTCGTTGTAGACGGTGACGCTGGCGGAGTAGCCGGTGCTCCAGGAGTTGGTGACCACGAAGGAGACGCGGCAGGTGCTGGCGGTGACCGTGGCCGGCACCAGGTTGCCGTAGTCGTCACGGGCGGTGGCGAAGTCCTGGAACCCGAAGCCCGGGCCCGCCGACCGGGTGGTGGTGCCGGCGGCGAGCACGGTGCCGTTGGCGTTGACCGCGTAGACCGGGCCGCCGCTGTCCCCGCCCCGGGCCGCCTCGTCGCCGTCGAGCTGGGTGGCCTCGACGAGGTCCTCGATGTCGTCGTAGTGGTAGTCGACGCGCAGGTTGCAGACGGGCCCGCCCAGCTCGCCCGCGGAGGTGTACCCGGACTGGCACAGCAGTTGGCCGGGGAAGACCTGGGTCCAGCCGACCACCTGGGCGCGGACCTCGTCGTGCTGACCGCCGACGTAGATGTGGCCGCCGGGCGACGACGTCGAGATGATCATGGTGTCGTGGTCGTCGTTGCTGTCGACCGCGTACCCGACCAGCGTGCCGGTGCCGGTGGTCGTGTTCCAGCCGACGTGCCAGGGCGAGCCGATGGCGCCGCAGTGCTCGGCGGTGAGGACGTAGCCAGCGTTGGTGGTCGCGTTGCGCACGCCGAAGCCGGCGGTGCATCCGGGCGTGGTGAAGCCGATCCCGGCACCGCCGTCGAACGGCGCGGCGTCGTTGGCCCGTGACCGTGGCACCATCCGCTCGCGTGTCACGACGCTGGTGCGGACGCCGGTGTCCGGCAGCTTCGGCAGCCGGGCGCCCCGGGTGTCGTCGACGGCGATCTCGATGCCGCTGCCGTCGGTGCGCAGCCGGACCGCGTGGCCGGCGCCCGCCGGGTCGGCCTCCACCGCCGGGGTGAGCCGGGCGGCCGCCCGGCGCAGTTCGGCGCGGGAGTACGTGGCGCCGGCCACCTCGACCGGCGCGGTGCGGCGGGCGGCGGTGACGGCGGCGGCGATGTCGGTGGGCGGCGTGCCCTTCCACCACAGGGTGACGTGGTCGCCGACCAGTCCGATGCCGGCGTAACCGCGGGCCGGCGACCGGTCCACCGCGGTGCGGATGACGTTGGCCGCGTCGACCAGCGGGGCCTGCGCGACCATCCGGTCGACGGTCCGCGCCGGGATGAGGTCGAGGAGGGACCGGGCGGTCCCGGCCGCCTCCGGCTGGCTCGACCCTGCGTACACGGAGGGAGGACCGATGAGTGCCGTCGCACCGATCACTGCCCCGACGACCACCGAACGGGTGATCGCTTTCCGAATGTGAGTCATGACGCTGAGTCAAGCAACGTCCGATGTCGAGGGACAGGCAGGACGTCCGGCAGGAGTCACCTTGCCGGCGGTTCGGCCGGGCGTCATTCGCGGCCGCCGATGACGTCGATCGGCACCCGGCGCATCGTGAGTCGGGTGGCGGTCGTGATCGCGCCCCAGGAGAGCGCGACGGTCAGGGCCACGATCGCGGCGAGGCCGCCGACGGGGACACGGGGGACCGGCGACGTCGTCAGCCCGGCGCTGAGGCCGACCAGCGGCGGGGCCGCCGCCAGCGTGCCGAACAGCAGCGCCGTGACGACCACGATCCGGGCCTCGCCGTTGGTCGTCGCGCGGACCTGGCGACGGCTGGCGCCGACGAGCCGCAGCAGCGCGAACTCGCGGGCCCGCGCCGTCGTCGCCAGCACCAGCGTGTTGACCACCGCGATGGCGAGGTAGGCCAGCAGGATGGTCTGGAACAGCAGGTTGAGCACCCCGTCGCCCGCGCCGCCGGCGCCGGGGGCGGCCAGCAGGTCCGCGCGGCCCCCCACCCGTACCGTCGGATAGGGCCGGACGGCGTGGCGCAGCGCCTCGGTGAGCGCCCCGGCGTCGGTCCCGCCCGCGGCCCGGACCAGCACGGCGGTGTCGACCCGCGCGGTGGTGTGCGCGACGACGAGATCGTGGGGCAGGGTGACGTCGCCGAACCCCAGGCCGTTCTCGTAGATCGCCACCACCCGTGGCTCGATCGGTGTCGCGTCGCCGAGGTGCAGCGCGATCGTGTCACCGACCTTCGCGCGGGTGGTCCGGGCGGCGATCCGGCTCAACGCGACCGTCTCGCCCGTCAGACGCGAGAGGTCACCCTCGCGCACCGCCAGGTCCATGGTCTGCGCGAGCCCTGCCGGCGAAACGCCCTGCGCGGCGTAGGGCCGGGTGGCGACGCCGTCCTCGGCGGCGAACGTCAGCAGCACCTGGGTACGCGCGACCGGCGTCACCGCGGTCACGCCCGCCGCGCCGCGTACGGCGTCGGTGACCTGCGGGGCCACCCCGGTCCCGGACCCGGCGGTGAGCACCCGGTCGGCCCGCAACCCGTCGGTGACCTGCCGCTGCGCGCCGGCGATCGACGTGGCGGCGCCGCACACCTGCACGGCGGCCAGGGCGACGCCCATGGCCAGCGGGGTGGTGGCCGAACTGAGTCGACGCCANCGCCGCGAGCCAGCCGCCGGCCGACGTCGGCGGGTTCAGGAGCCGGCCGAACGGCAGCAGCAGGCCGCGCAGCAGCATGGGCCCGAGGCACCCGAGCGCCACGACGAACAGCAGCACCGCGCTCGCCGCGGTGTCGGGGACCGAGTCGCCCGCCGGCGCGACGTCGCCGAGGGTCAGCAGCAGCCCCAGCGGGATGAGCAGGAGACCGATGACCACCCGGATCCGGCCGGGCCGCCCGGGCTCGACCGCCGCCTCACCGAGGGCCTGGACCGGGCTGACCCGGGTCGCCCGGCGGGCCACCAGCCAGCCGGCGATCCGGGCGCTGACCAGGCAGAGCGCCAGCGCGGCGAGAACGGGTAGCACGCCCGTCCGCAGCGGGAAGTCCGGCGGCATCGCACCCGCGAGGACGAACACCTCGCGCATCACGACCGCGAGCGCGATGCCGGGTCCCGCGCCGACCACCGCGCCCGCCAGGGCCACCAGCGTCGTCTCGGCGCCGATCATCCGGTGGATCTGCCGGGGCGTCGCGCCGATCGCGCGCAGCAGCGCCAGTTCGCGCCGGCGCTGCCGCGTCGACAGCGCCAGCGTGCTCGCCACCACGAAGACCACGATCAACACCATCGTGCCGCCGAAGGACGCCGCCGTCTCGACCACCAGAGAGCGGGCGTCGCCCACGTCCAGGAACTCCACGTCACCCCGGCCCGCGCCGGTGTGGACCACCACCTCCGGCACGGCGGCCCTGATCCGCGCGGCCAGCGCCCCCGGCGCGACGCCGGGCGCGGCGAGCACCCCGATGGCGTCCACCCGGTCCGGGCGGCCGGACAACGTGCGCGCCCGGTCGTCGGAGAAGAAGACGGCCGACTGCCGCGCCAACCGGTCGCCCGGGGGCGCGGCGATGCCCACCACGCGGTAGGCGGACGGTGTCGAGCGGGCCATGATCCGTACGGTCGCGTCGAGCGTCAGGCCGTTGCGGTCGGCGAGTGCGTCGTCGAGCACCACCTCGTCGGGCGCGGCGGGTGCCCGGCCCGCGCGGATCCGGAACGGCCCGAGCGCCGCGGCGGACCAGCCGTGCCCGAGCAGCGGGACGGCGTCACCGCCGCCCGGCACGTCACCGTGCGCGTCCAGCAGGGAGAGCGCGACGTCGACGTCGCCGAGGGCGGACGCGACGCCGGGCACCGCCGCGACCTGGCCGACCGTGCCGGCGGGCAGCGTGACCCGCTCGCGGTAGCGGACCTCGGAACTCTCGTCCAGCCGGAAGGACTGTCGGGCGGCGACGACCACCGCCGCACCCGCGTACCGCTCGGGCGGCACGCCCGTGCCGAGGCCGGACACGAGCAGGGTGCCGCAGGCGGTGATCAGGGCCGAGCCCGCGACGATCGCGACGAACGAGCCGGCGAAACCGCCCCGGCGTCGGCTGATGGTGCGCCACGCCAGCGACAGGTCCCGGGGCAGCGGCACGCCCGGCAGCCGGATCACCACCCGCTCCGGTGCGTCATGCGCGCCGCGACCTGCTCCGCGGTGGGCCGGGCCAGTTCGCCCGCGAGCCGGCCGTCGGCCAGGAACACCACCGAATCGGCGTACGCGGCGGCGACCGGGTCGTGGGTGACCATCAGCACCGTGCGGCCCATGGTGTCCACGATCTCGCGCAGCAGCTCCAGCACCTGCCGGCCGGAGTGGGTGTCCAGCGCACCGGTCGGCTCGTCCGCGACCACCACGTCCGGGCGGGTGACCAACGCGCGGGCGATCGCCGCCCGCTGCTGCTGCCCGCCGGACAGTTCACCGGGCAACCGCTTCGCGTGCGCGTCGAGACCGACCGCGGTGAGCACCTCGCGCAGGAACGCCCGGTCGGCGCGGCGGCCGGCGAGCCGCAGCGGCAGCGTGACGTTGCCCTCGACGCTCAGCGCGCCCAGCAGGTTGTACGCCTGGAAGACGAAGCCGATCCGCTCCCGCCGTACCTCGGTGAGCGCGTTCTCGCTCAGGCGGGCGAGGTCGACGTCGCCCAGGCGGACCGCGCCCGAGGTCGGCCGGTCCAGCCCGGCCGCGCAGTTGAGCAGCGTGCTCTTGCCGGAACCGGACGGGCCCATCACCGCGGTGAACGTGCCACGCGGGAACCCGACGGTCACCGCGTCGAGCGCCCGCACGGTGGTCCTGCCCGACCGGTACTGCTTGGACACCGACTCCAGGCGCACCGCGTACGGTGCGGGATCTCTCGATGGGCTCACGTCGTCCGACGGTAGGACCGGCGACGGCCCGCACCGATACCCCGGACCACCGGAAGAAAGGTACGGCCGGCTGTAGTGACGCCGGTGGCGGCACCGGGCAGACTCGGCACCGTGTCGGAATCGCGAGCTTCCCCGCGCCGGCGGTGGGTGCGGACCTGGCGCACCGGCGTCTACCTGCTGGGCTCGCTGCTCTCCGGTGTCGCCACGGTGACCGCCCTGCCGCTGCTGGGCGTTCCTCGGCTCGCCCGGCTCTGGGCCGGCTGGCACCGCGACCGCGCGGAGAAGCTGCTCGGCACGCCGCCGCCGGCCGGATCCGCGACCGGACGCCCCGGGGGCCGTACCTCCCGCGCCCTGCTGTGGCTGCCGGTGCACGCCCTGACCGGGCTGACGCTGGGTCTGGCGGCGCTGCTGTGCGTGGGCAACATCGTGGTCGCCGTGATCGCGACGCCACTGTGGTGGGCGTTCGACCCCCGGAGCCGCCCACGGCTCGTCGTCGATGTCCCGGTACCCGACTGGACGACGGCGTTGACCCTCGGTCCGGCGCAGATTTTGGTGCTCGGCGCCGTGGCGTACCTCGCCTTTCCACCGATGGCCCGGGCCCACGCGCGGATCTGCCTCGCGGTGGTCTCGCCGCTGCCCACGGACGAGCAACTCGCCGCGCGGGTCGCCGTGCTGACCCGCACCCGCGCGGACGTGCTCGACGCGCACGGCGCGGAGCTGCGCCGGATCGAACGCGACCTGCACGACGGCACCCAGGCCCGGCTCGTGGCCATCGCGATGCGGCTGGCCGTGGCCCGGCAGGCGTTCGCCGACCGGACGCGGGACGACCAGCTCGTGGAGGACCTCCTCCGGGACGCGCACGAGGGAACCGAGGAAGCGATGACCGAGCTGCGTGAGGTGATTCGGACGGTCTATCCGCCGATCCTCGCCGACCGGGGTCTCGACGGTGCCCTGACCGCGGTGACCAGCCGGTGCGGCGTGCCGACCCGGTTGGACATCGGCGACCTCGGGCGGGTCCCGGCGGCCGCGGAGGCCACCGTCTACTTCGCCGTCGCCGAGGCGCTGACCAACGTCGCCAAGCACAGTCAGGCAACCTCGGCGAGCGTACGGGTCGGCCGAGCGGCCGGTCGACTGTCGGTGGTGATCACGGACGACGGCACCGGCGGCGCCGACGAGCGGCGGGGCACCGGCCTCGCCGGGATCCGTCGTCGGGTGCTCGCCCTCGACGGCGTCGTCGACGTCGACAGTCCGGCCGGCGGCCCGACGGCGGTCACGGTGGAGCTGCCGTGCGGGTGGTGATCGCGGAGGACAACGTCCTGCTCTCCACCGGGCTTGAGCTGCTTCTTGGTCGGGCGGGCTTCCGGGTCGCCGCCGTCGCCGACGACGCGGCCGGTTTCCTCACGGCCGTGCGGGAACACCGACCCGATGTCACGATCGTCGACGTCCGGCTGCCGCCGTCCTTCCGCGACGAGGGGATCCGCGCCGCCCTGCGGGCCCGCCGGGAGCATCCCGGCCTCCCGGTGCTGGTGCTGTCCCAGTACGTCGAACAGCAGTACGCCGCCGAGCTGCTGGCCACCTCCGGCGGCGGCGTCGGTTACCTCCTCAAGGACCGGGTCAGCCGGGTGGACCAGTTCGTCGACGCCCTGCGTCGCGTCGCCGACGGCGGCACCGCGATGGACCCGGAGGTCATCGCGCAGCTCGTGCACCGTGCCGGCGACCCGATCGCCGCGCTCACGCCGCGCGAACGCGAGGTGCTCGGCCTGATGGCGCAGGGGCACGACAACAACGCCATCGGCCGGCAGCTCGTGATCACCGACAACGCGGTCCACAAGCACATCGGCAACATCTTCGCCAAGCTGGGGCTCGCGGTGAGCGACAGCGGCCACCGTCGTGTCCTCGCGGTCCTCGCCTACCTCAACGCCCCGCGATCCACGGGCGGCCACTGATCCGGCGGATCGGTCAGGAGCCGGTGGGGGTGAGCGCGCGGAGCCGGTCGCCGAGTTCGGAGCGGAAGAAGTCGAGGAAGCCGTCGGGGTCCGGCCCGGCGTTCTGCGTGACGAGGTGGTCGAAGCCCGCGTCGACGAACTGCTGCGCGACCGCCAGGTGCCGTTCGACGTCGGGCCCGCAGGCGAAGAGCTGCTTGACGTCGTCCTCGGTGACCGTGCTCGTCGCGGCCTCGAAGTTCACCGGGTTGGGCAGCTCGCTGAGCACCTTCCAGCCGGTCAGCAGGAACCGGCTCTTCTCCACGACCGCCCGGGCCGCGGTCTGCTCGTCCGGGGCCCAGGCGAGGGGGATCTCCGCGTACCGGGGCCCGGAGCCGGTGAAGCCGGAAACGAGTTCGGCCTTCGGTTCGGTGGCGAAGATCCCGTCGCCGAGGTCGTTGGCGATCCGCAGGGACTTCTGCCCGCTCACCGCGACGCAGATCGGGGGCAGTTGGTCGGGCAGGTCGAACACCCTCGCGTCGTCCACGCGCAGGTGCCGGCCCTCGTAGGAGCGGTACCCGCCCTGCCAGAGCAGACGGATGATCTCCAGGGCCTCCCGGAACCACTCATGCCGGCGGCCCACCGAGGGGAAGTCGCCCACGACGTGCTCGTTGAGTCGCTCGCCGGCGCCGACCCCCAGCGTGAAGCGGTTGTCGGAGATGATCTGGAGGGTGGCGGCCGCCTGGGCGATGATCGCCGGGTGGTAGCGGAACGACGGACAGGTCACGCCGGTCACCAGGCCGACCCGCTCGGTGCGCGCCGCGATGTGCCCGTACAGCACCCAGGTGTTGGGGCTGTGCCCCTGGACGTCGAGCCAGGGATGGTAGTGGTCGCTCATCTCGACGAAGTCGAACCCGGCCTGCTCGGCGGCGACGGCCTGCCGGATGAGCTCCTGCGGAGCGAACGCCTCGGTCGAAAGCTTGTAGCCGATTTTCATTTTCTGCCCGATCTGTGGCCCTTTGCAGGAAAGCTACCAATTCACCTCCCGCGGTGCCTCCGGTCCCGGGAATTGGTCGGGCGGATGTCGGTGGCCGGTGCGTTATCCTTGCCCCGACTTGTCGAGGGGGAGCGGATCGTGGCAGGTGACGACGACATCTCCGGGTGAGGGCCCCGGAGCGGCGACCGACTGAGCGGGCCTCCCGCCGTCGCGTCGTCCACGTCGTCGTGTCCTGTTCCCGCCGGCCGCGCGTGCGCGCCGGTTCGTCTCTCCGTCGAGGTCGTCATGTCCGACAACTGTGTCGTCAGTTCCGCCCTCTCGTTCTCCTGGCCGGATGACACCCCGGTCTTCGAGGATCTGTCCTTCTCCGTTCCCGCCGGCCGCACCGGCCTGGTCGCACCCAACGGGGCCGGCAAGACCACCCTGTTGAAGCTGATCGCGGGGGAGCTTCGGCCCACCGGTGGCAGCGTCACCGTGCAGGGCGTGCTGGGCTACCTGCCGCAGCACCTGCCCTTCGCCGGAGGGCAGACGGTCGCCCAGGTGCTCGGCGTCGACCGGGTGATCGCCGCGCTGCACGCGATCGAGGCGGGCGACGCCGCCGAGGAGCACTTCACCACCGTCGGCGACGACTGGGACGTGACGGAGCGCAGCCGCGCCGAACTCGACCGCCTGGGGCTGACCGACGTGGCGCTGGACCGGCGGCTCGACACGCTCAGCGGCGGCCAGGTGATCTCCCTCGGCCTGGCCGCCCAGTTGCTCAGGCGCCCCGACGTGCTGTTGCTGGACGAGCCGACGAACAACCTCGACCGGGAGGCGCGGGCCCGGCTGCTCGCCGTGCTGCGGTCCTGGCACGGGTGCCTGCTCGTGGTCAGCCACGATCGACAGTTGCTGGACGAGATGGAGCGCATCGCCGCGCTGGAGCGCGGCGAGATCCGCTGGTTCGGCGGCAACCACAGCGAGTACGAGCGAGCGGTGCTGGCCGAGCGGGAGGTCGCCGAGCGGCAGGTGCGCCAGGCCGAGCAGGACGTGAAGCGGCAGAAGCGGGAGCTTCAGCAGGCCCGCGAACGCGCCGCCCGACGCGCGTCCACCGCCTCCCGGAACCTGGCCGACGCGGGGCTGGCCCGGATCGTCGCCGGCCAACTCCGACGCGACGCGCAGGTGTCGGCCGCCAAGGCCACCGACGTGCACACGTCACGGGTCCGCGACGCCCAGGCCCGACTGGACCAGGCCGGCGAGGCAGCCCGCCGCGACGACCACATCGCCCTGGATCTGCCGGACACGTCGGTGCCGGCCGGCCGCACCGTCTTCCACGGCGAGGGCATGCAGGCCGGGTACGACGGCCGGCCGGTCTTCGGCGGCACCGGCGTCGACCTGAGCATCCGTGGCCCCGAACGGATCGCCCTGCTCGGGCCCAACGGTGTGGGCAAGTCCACGTTGCTGCGACTGATCGGCGGCCAGCAGGAGCCGGTCGCCGGCACCGCCGTGCGGGCGCGGGGGCGGGTGGCGTACCTGTCGCAACGTCTCGACCTGCTCGACCCGGACCGTACGGTCGCCGAGAACCTCGCCGCGTTCGCGCCGTCGCGGATGGCGTCGGACCGGATGAACCTGCTGGCCCGCTTCCTGTTCCGGGGCGACCGCGTGCACCTGCCGGTCGGTGTGCTCTCCGGCGGTGAGCTGCTGCGCGCCACGCTGGCCTGTGTCCTGTACGCGGAGCCGGCACCCCAACTGCTGCTGCTCGACGAACCCACCAACAACCTGGACCTCACCAGCGTCACCCAGCTCGAGCAGGCGCTGCGCGCCTATCAGGGCGCGTTCGTCGTGGTCAGCCACGACGACCGGTTCCTGACCGAGATCACCGTGCACCGCTGGCTCCGGCTGGCCGACGGCCGGCTCACCGAGACCCGACCGCCGGGGTGAAGCCGGCGGTGGACCTCAGGCCGGGCGGGCGGCGGCCGAGACGACGAGCACCGGGCCGATCCGTCGGCCGCCCCGGGGCCCGCGGGTCAGCCGCTGCGCGGCCCGGGCCGGGTCCTCGTCGCCGGCCACCTGATCGAGCACGCGTACCCATCGGTCGGCGTGCGCGTCGGTGAAGCCGGTGCCGACGACGGCGACGCGGTCGGACTCCACCCGCGTGGCTACCGTCCGGCCGGCCGGGGCGGTCGATCCGATCGCCGGGCCGCCCGGGACCCCGGCGAGTGCCGCACGGCGCGCGGACGTGGTGACGAGATCCGGCGAGCCGCAGCGCGCCGCCTCCACCACCCCGGCCCGGTCCACCTGCACGATCGTGGCGCGCAGGTGGCCCGCCGGCGCGAGTTCGCGTACCACCCGGTCGAGCGCGTCGACGAGGTCCGGCAGCGACCGCCGCGACCGGCCGGCGTGGCGGCGGAACGCCTGCTCGATCGCCCGCCGCGCGGCGGGCGTGGCCAGCGTGGCGCCCGCGACGGTGCCGACCAGGACGCGGAGGCCGCCGCCGCGCAGGGGCACGGCGGCGCCCACCTCGTCCGGCGTGCCGCAGACCGCCAGCGCGGCGTGCCCGGGCCCGGCCGGCACGGTGAACACCGCGACGTCCGGGGGCGCGTCGGCGCGGACGACCGCGGCGGACCGAGGCCGGCGCCGCACCCAGGCCAGGACGGGTGCCGCGGCCAGGCTGACGGCGGAGGCGATCAACGCCGACGGGTCGGTGCGATGGCCGGGGACCAGCGGAACGATCACCGACGCCACCACCAGCACGCCCGCCCAGGCCGACACCAGCGCCGCCACCCGGGGCCGGGCCGACACGCCGAGCAGGCCGGGCAGCAGCACCCAGCCGAGCGGGGTGCTGATCTCCGCGGCACCCATCAGCACCGCGTTCCCGGTGGTGCCCGCCAGGGCCGCTCGCATCGACAGCAGGGCACCCCCACGCATCACGCCATCCCCTCGCCGTCCGGGTCGGCCCTCGCGCGTCCGCCGAGCCACGCCGTTGCTGTCCAGGTCACCCAGGCTATCCGGTACGTCCCGGACCCCGCCCCCGGGCGACTGGCGCTCCGGCGCCCGGCCCGTTTCCGTACCCCGGCCCGCCCGCGCCGAGGCCCGGACCCACGGTGATTCTGCCGACATGCCGTTCCCAGCTCGGCAGGTTAGGGTTGACTAACCGGCCGACGATCTTGAGGAGGGTGTGTGCTGGTTCTGGTGGCGGTCCATGCGCTCGCAGCCGTGACCGCCCCCGCGCTGGTACGCCTCTGGGGTCGGCGGGCGCTCTACCTGTTGGCGGCCGTGCCCGCCGCGGCCGGGGTCTGGGCCCTGACCCGCACCGGTCAGGTCCGCTCGGGCACGCCGGTCGTCGAGACGGTCACCTGGGTGCCGCAGCTCGGCCTGGACCTCGCCCTGCGGATGGGCACCCTGTCCTGGCTGATGGTGCTGCTCGTCGGCGGGGTCGGCGCGCTCGTGCTCACCTACAGCGCCCGGTACTTCCACTCCGACGATCCCGGCCTCGGGCGGTTCGCCGCCGTCTTCGTCGCCTTCGCCGGCGCGATGCTGGGCCTGGTCGTCTCCGACGACCTGCTGCTGCTGTACGTGTTCTGGGAACTGACCACGGTCTTCTCGTACCTGCTGATCGGCAGCGACCCGACCCGCCGGGCCAGCCGGCACGCCGCGATGCAGGCGTTGCTGGTGACCACGCTGGGCGGCCTGGCGATGCTCGCCGGTTTCGTGATGCTCGGCCAGCACGCCGGCTCGTACCGGTGGTCGGAGATCGCCGGCGACCTGCCGGACGGCGGCTACCTCACCGTCGCCCTCGTGCTCGTCCTCCTCGGGNCCTACCTGCACGCGGCCGCCATGGTGAAGGCCGGCGTGTTCCTGGTCGCGCTGATGGGGCCCGCGGTCGGCCAGGCCACCGCGTGGCGGGTGATCCTGCTGGCCGGTGGGCTGGTCACGATGTTCCTCGGCGGCTGGGCGGCGCTGCGGCAGGTCGACCTGAAGCTGTTGCTGGCCTACGGCACGGTCAGCCAGCTCGGTCTGCTGATGGTGATCCTCGGCGCCGGCACCCGGGACACCGCGCTGGCCGGCGCCGCGATGGTGCTGGCACACGCCCTGTTCAAGGCCACCCTGTTCCTGGTCGTCGGCGTCGTCGACCACGTCGCCGGCACCCGGGACCTGCGGGAGCTCGGCGGGCTGGGCCGGCGGGCGCCGGCGCTGGCGGTGGTCGCCGGCCTCGCGGCGGCCTCCATGGCCGGCCTGCCGCCGCTGGTCGGCTTCGTCGCCAAGGAGGCGGCGCTGGAGGCGTTCCTGCACGGCGGCCCCGCCGAGCTGGTGGTGCTCGCCGGGCTGGTGGTCGGCTCGGCGCTGACCGTCGCCTACACGGTCCGCTTCCTGTGGGGCGCCTTCGCGTCGAAGCCCGGCGTGCCCGACACCCGACCCGAACCGCTCGACCGGGCGTTCGTCGCCCCGGCGGCGGTGCTCGCCGTCGCCGGCCTCGCGGTCGGCGTCCTCGCCCCGGCCCTGGACCGCGTGCTCGCCCCGTACGCCGATCAGTTCCCGACCAGCGACCCGGGCTACCACCTCGCGCTCTGGCACGGGCTGACCCCGGCGCTCGGCCTGTCGGCGCTGGCCGTCGCCGGTGGCGTCGCGCTGTTCCTGCTGCTGCACCGACGCCGGCCGCGCCTGCTGCGGCTGCCCTTCGACGGCGCCACCGGCTACGACCGGCTCGTCGGCGCGGTCGACCGGGCGGCGGTGGAACTCACCGGCGCCACCCAGCGCGGGTCCCTGCCGCTCTATCTCGGCGTCATCCTGCTGGTGCTGGTCGTCCTGCCCGGCGGCGCGCTGCTGGTCNNNGCAGGCCGCCGCCGGCGCCGCGATCGTGGTCGCGGCGCTGATGGCCGCGCGGGCCCGGCGTCGGCTGACCGCGATGATCCTGGTCGGGGTGACCGGCTACGGCACGGCGCTGCTGTTCATCCTGCACGGCGCACCCGACCTGGCGCTGACCCAGTTCCTGGTGGAGACCGTCACGATCGTGATGTTCGTGCTGGTGCTGCGTCGGCTGCCGAGGAAGTTCTCGGCCCGCCCGACCCGGTCCAGCCGGCGGCTGCGGGTGGCGCTCGGCGTGGCCGTCGGCGTGGTCACCGCCGGCATGGCGTACGTCGCGGCGGGCAGCCGGGTGGCCACACCCGTCTCGGTCGGCTTTCCCGACGAGGCCGTGTCCTACGGCGGCGGCAAGAACATCGTCAACGTGACGCTCGTCGACATCCGGGCCTGGGACACGATGGGTGAGATCGCCGTGCTGGTGGTGGCCGCCACCGGCGTGGCCAGCCTGATCTTCCGCCGCTCCCGCGCCCTGGACATGCGCAGCGGCATTCCCGGCGAGGGCCGGCAGGACTCCGTCCGGCCGCGCTGGCTCACCACCGGCGCCACCGCCCGCCAGCAGTCGGTGATCCTCCAGGTCGTCACCCGCCTGCTGTTCCACGCCATCCTGCTCTTCTCGATCTACCTGCTCTTCTCCGGCCACAACGCGCCCGGTGGCGGGTTCGCCGCCGGGCTGGTCGCCGGCCTCGGGCTGGCGGTGCGGTACCTGGCCGGTGGGCGTACCGAACTCAACGGGGCGGCGCCGGTGGACGCCGGCCGGGTGCTCGGCGCCGGGCTCTTCGTCGCGGTCGGCACCGGCGTCGCCGCGATGCTGCTGGGCGGCGACTTCCTGCAGAGCGCCCTGCTCGACTTCCACCTGCCGGTGCTGGGGCACGTCCACTTCGTCACGTCGGTCTTCTTCGACGTCGGTGTCTACCTCATCGTGGTCGGCCTGGTGCTGGACATCCTGCGCAGCCTGGGCGCGGAGATGGACCGTCAGCAGGAGGCCGACCAGCACGACGACACCCCCGCCGACGTACGGGAAGAGGAGTTGGTGTGAGCCCCAACCTGGTCTACGTCCTGGTGGTCGGCGTCCTCTTCGCCACCGGTGTCACCCTGCTGCTGGAACGCAGCCTCACCCGGGTGCTGCTGGGGGTCATCCNGGGCGGGCCGGCGGCCCGCCGATCGTCGGCACCACCGCCGAGGAGGAGATGTCCGACCCGCTGCCGCAGGCGATGGTGCTGACCGCCATCGTGATCACGCTCGGCATGACCGCGTTCCTGCTGGCGCTGGCCTACCGTAGCTGGCACCTCAACGGGCACGACGAGGTGCAGGACGACGTCGAGGACCGCCGCATCGTGGCGCTGGCCGACCGGGACGAGGGGCCCGGCACCGCCGACGCCGAGGCCGTCGACCCCGCGCCGGGCTCCGGTCAAGACGACCGTCGTACCCCCGCCGCCACCGGCTCCGGGAGCGGCCGATGAGCTGGCTCGTCCCGCTGCCGGTGGTGATGCCGCTGCTCGGCGCCGCCCTCACCCTGCTGCTCGCCGGCCGGGCCCGCGCCCAGCGGTGGGTCAGCATCACCGTCCTCGCCGCCACCGTCGTGGTGGCGGGGCTGCTCCTGGCCCGCTCGTCGCTCGACGGCCCGCTGGTGGTCGAGGTGGGCGGCTGGGCCGCGCCGCTGGGCATCGTGCTCGTCGCCGACCAGCTCGCCGCGCTGATGCTCGTGGTCTCCGCCGCGGTCACGCTCTGCGTGCTGGTCTACTCGATCGGGCAGGGCCTGGCCGACGGTAACGAGGAGACGCCGCTGTCGGTCTACCACCCGACCTACCTGGTGCTGACCGCCGGCGTGTGCAACGCGTTCCTCTCCGGCGACCTGTTCAACCTCTACGTCGGTTTCGAGATCCTGCTGGTGGCGAGCTACGTGCTGCTGACGCTGGGCAGCACCGAGAACCGGATCCGGGCCGGCACCACGTACGTCGTGGTCAGCCTGCTCTCGTCGCTGATCTTCCTGGTGGCGATCGGCCTGGTGTACGCCGCCACCGGCACTCTGAACCTGGCCCAGCTCGTCGACCGGCTGGACGCGTTGCCGGACNTCACCGCCGTCTTCGCCGGCCTGCTCACCAAGGTCGGCGTGTACGCGATCATCCGGACCGAGACGCTGCTGTTCCCCGGTGGCCGCACCGCCGACCTGCTGCTGGTGGTCGCCGCGCTGACCATGGTGGTCGGCATCCTCGGCGCGGTGGCCCAGTCCGACATCAAACGGCTGCTGTCGTTCACGCTGATCAGCCACATCGGCTACATGCTGTTCGGCGTCGGCCTGACCACCCCGCTCGGCCTGTCCGCCGCGATCTTCTACGTGGTGCACCACATCACCATCCAGACCACGCTGTTCCTCGCCGCCGGTCTGGTCGAGCGGCGCGGCGGCAGCACCGCGCTGGACCGGCTCGGCGGGCTGGCCCGCCTGTCGCCGCTGCTGGCGGTGCTGTTCTTCGTGCCGGCGCTCAACCTGGCCGGCATCCCGCCGTTCTCCGGTTTCCTCGGCAAGCTCGGACTCGTCCAGGCCGGTGTGGCCGACGGCGGGGTGCTGGCCTGGGCGCTGGTCGCCGGCGGACTGCTCACCAGCCTGCTCACCCTCTACGCCATCGCCCGGGTGTGGAATCTCGCGTTCTGGCGGGCCCCGGACCCGGACATGCCGGAACCCGGCGACACCACCCCGGCGGCCCGCACCGACGGCGCCGAGCAGCCGCACGACGACCCGGAGCCCGCCGGCGCGGTGCTGCCCCGGTTGATGACCGCGTCCACCGCCGCCCTGGTGGTGCTCGGCCTGGCGTTGACCGTGGTGGCCGGGCCACTGTTCGACATCGGCACCGACGCCGCCGACGACCTGCTGCGCCGGGCCCCGTACGTCGACGCCGTGTTCCCGGACGGTGCCCCGTGACCGGTCCTGCGCGCAAGCCGCTGACCCGGCGCGTCCGGTGGCGCAACCGGGCCGTCGCCGTGGTCGGCCTGGTCACCGTCTGGGTGCTGCTGTGGGGCACCCTCAGCTGGGCGAACCTGATCAGCGGCCTGGTGGTCGCGGCGGTGCTGCTGGTGGTCTTCCCGCTGCCGCCGGTGACGTTCGCCGGGCGGATCCGGCCGCTGCCGCTGGCCCGCTTCCTGGTCCGCTTCCTGTGGGACCTGGTGGTCGCGTCCGCGCAGGTCGCCTGGCTGGCCGTCCGGTTCGGGCACCCCCCGCGCGGGGCGATCATCGCGGTGCGGCTGCGGGTGAACAGCGACCTGAACCTCACCCTCACCGCCGAGGCGCTGTCCCTGGTGCCCGGCAGTCTCATCCTGGAGGCCGACCGGGAAACCGGCACGCTCTACGTGCACGTCATCGGGGTCCGCACGCTCGACGAGGTGGAACGCTTCCGACATGACGTGCTGGCGCTGGAGGGGCGCATCGTCGCCGCCGTCGGCTCGGCCGAGGAACTGGACCGGCTCCGCCATCCCGAACCCACCGGCCCACCCGAGCCGGTCGACCTGGAAGGGGCACCGACGTGACCGTCGTCGCCGTGACCGTCACCGCGCTGCTCGTCGTGGCCGGTGGACTCACCCTCGTCCGCATCATCCGCGGGCCGTCGATCCTTGACCGGGCCGTCGCCACCGACGTCCTGCTCGCCGTCCTGGTCGCGGCCATCGCCGCCGAGGCGGCCTACAGCCGGGACGCCACCGCGCTGCCGGTGCTGGTGGTGCTCGCCGTCGTCGGATTCGTCAGCTCGGTCAGCGTCGCCCGGTTCGCGGCTCGGAGAGACCCGAAGTGACCCTCGACGCCCTGCTCGACACCGTCGCCGGCGTCTGCCTGGTCGCGGGCGCCCTGCTCAGCCTCGCCGCTGGCATCGCCCTGGTCCGCTTCCCGGACGTGCTGTCCCGGATGCACGCGGCCGCCAAGCCCCAGGTGCTCGGGCTGCTGCTCGTCCTGCTCGGGTGCGCGTTGCGGCTGCGTACCGGGGTGGACGTCACCACGCTGGTGCTGGTGGGCATGTTCCAGCTCGCCACCGCCCCGGTCGCGGCGCACATGGTCGGGCGGGCCGCGTACCCGCACCACGACATCCGGCGGGACCTGCTGCTCACCGACGAACTCGCCGACCACCTCGACCAGGTCCGGACGCGGCGCGCGCAGGAAACCGGGACGCGTGGGCCGGGCGGAGTGCACGAACGGGCGCGGGCTCGCTAACCTGTCGTGGTATTGCCGTGGACGCGGCGCGTTGGTTCGGGCGTTGGGGTGGTTGGCGTGGAAAGAGGAACGATCGTTCGGTTCGACGACGTTCGTGGTTACGGGTTCATCGCGCCCGTGCGCGGCGGCGACGACGTCTTCGTGCACGCGAACGACTTCGGCGACCAGCGGCACTCGGTCGCCGTCGGCATGAAGGTCAGCTACGAGGTCGTGCACTCCGATCGTGGCCTGAAGGTGGCGAGCGTGCAGCTCGACCCGCCGTCGGTGCCGCCGGTCGCCGCGCACGCCGGGCCGGTCCGCGGCGAGTCGTCCGAGGACGACGACGAGTTCGACGTCCTGACGGTCGGCCAGTTCGAGGCGTCGGTCACCGAGCTGCTGCTGGCGAACGTGTCCAGCATGACCGGCGCGCAGATCGTCTCGGCCCGGCGGGCGCTGGTCGCGATGGCGCTCCAGTACGGCTGGGTGGAGGACTAGCGGCTGCGTTCCACGACGTAGTCGGCGAGGCCGAGCAGGAAACGGCCGTCGTCGGTGTCGGCCGCCGCGCCCAACGCCCGCTGCCCTTCGCGGCGGGCGGCGTCGGCGAGTTCCCGGGCGCTGCGGCGGGCCGACTCCACGCAGTCGTAGGCGAGCAACCGTCCGTGCAACCAGCGCACCTCGCTCGCGCGGCGCTGCGCCCGGGTCTGGCCGAGGAACGCGACGAGCCGTTCGCGTTCCTCCGGGGTGCACCGCCGCATGAAGTCGATGAGGATGAGCGTCCGCTTGCCCTCCCAGAGGTCGCCGGCGATCTCCTTGCCGTACCGGGCATAGTCGCCGATCAGGTTGAGCGCGTCGTCCTGGATCTGGAACGCCGCGCCCAGATACCAGCCGTAGCGGTCCAGCACGTCGAGCGCGTTCTCCCGGCCGGTGGCGACCAGGATCCCGGTGCGGCAGGGATAGATGCACGTGTACCACGAGGTCTTCTTCAGGCACATCCGGTAGTAGTCGTCGGCGTCCAGGTCGCACACGTTGTCGCGGATCCAGCCGATCTCGATGGCCTGCCCTTCCAGCGAGTGGCGCATCATCAGCTCGGTCTCGGAGAACAGCCGCCACGCGATCCCGGAGCCCAGCGCCGCCCGGCTGGCGGCGAGACGCCGCAGGGCCAGCAGGTTCGTCATGTTGCCGACGTTGAGCGCCACGCCGACGCCGTACTCGGCGTGCAGGGTCGCCGCGCCGCGCCGCTGCTCGCTGGCGTCCTGGATGTCGTCGTGGATGAGGAACGCGTTGTGGAACAGCTCCACGGTCACCGCGGCGTTCAACCCCACCGATTCCGCGCCGCCGAACGCCCGGCAGGTGGCCAGGCACAGCGCGGCACGCAGCCCCTTACCCCACCGGCGCGGGTATTCCGCCACCAGGTCGTAGAGGTATCGCGGCCCGTCCGCGGGCACGTCGTCGAGCAGCGCGTCGAGCGCGAGCGCGCGATAGCGCTCCAGCATGCGTTCCACATGCCCGCCGGCCACCCCGGTGGTCGGCGTCATCGCGAGCCTACCGGTCGGTCCGGGCNGCGCGGTGACGCCAGCCGGTCCGCGAGCCCGTTGGCCACGTCGGGCGCCAACCGCGCGAGATTGAGTACGGTGTCCAGCGCGTCGTGGGCGTCGGAGGTGTAGCGGCGAATGACCTCGACGCGCTGGTCGTCCGCCATGTTGAGCTGCCCGACCACGGTGTCGATCAGGGCGTGCCCGTCGGTTCGCACGCGCGCGACGAGTTCGTCGAACGCCTCCGGGTCGACCCGGCGACTCTCGCTCAGCTTCTCCTCCAGCCGCCGCGCGCCGGCCAGCCCCGCGGCGAGCTCCTCCTCCAGCACCGTGGCCGCATGGGTCACCGTCTCGGAGGTCTCCTCGGCCACCTTCTCGAAGCGCTCGTTCGTGCGCTCACGCTCACCGTTCGCCATGGATCGAGTCTGTCACCGGAACGTGGGCCGCACGCCAGGAACGTGTCGAGATGGTGACTGTCCGCACGACGACTCGGTGGCGCCGTCGCAGCAGGCTCGCGGCTGGGACGTCCACAAGGCCGGGTCACCGACCGGGCTCCGCGCCCGGCCCCGGCCGGGTGTCCCGGACACGCGCGAGTTCCTCTGCCACCTGCCGTGCCCGGGTCTGACGGCCGGCCCGGTTCAACGCGACCAGCAGCTTCTCCGCGGCCTCGGGATAGCGGGCGTGGCCTGGGCTCGTCTCCGGTCGCCGGGCGGCGAGAGCCTGCTCGAACAGGTCGACGGCGGCGTCCATGTCGCCCGTCTCGGCGGTGGCGGCGGCCAGGTTCTCCAGCGTCGCCAACGTGGCCGGAGCGTCCGGGCCGTGGACGCGGCTGCGCGCCTCGTAGGTGTCGCACAGGATCCGCCGGGCCACCCGGTACTCGTCGAGCTGCGCCAACACGGTACCGAGGTTGTGGGCGGCTTCGAGCGTGAGCGGATCCTCGGGACCGAGAATCTCGTCGCGGGCGGCCCGGACGCGCTCGTAGAGACGGCGCGCGGCGGTCAGGCCGCCGGTGTGCCCGTCAAGGGTGCTCGCGACCTCGGCCATCACCTCGAGGGTGACGAGATGGGCCGGGTCGGGGATCTCCTCGGACGGCACGTCAAGGACCCGCTTCCAGGCGAGCACCAGATCGTCGTGGTCCGTCCCCGAGACATCGCAGGCGGTGGCGAACCGCTCGACGAAGCTCCGGGTGATCTTCTCGTCGCCGTTGAGCACCCGGCTGATGGTCGTCTTGGACAGTCCCTGCTGACCCGGGGCATGGCGGTTGTCCTCGGCTATCGCCCGGATCGACTTTCCGGACTCCTGCTGAATCCGTTGCAGCAGTCGACGTAGCTCGGCCCGGGTGGTCACCGCCTTCGCCTGCGCAGCGATCATCGAGTCGGTGGTCACGAGCCCCCCAGGGTGTCCCGCCCTGTCCCGAGGCGGCGTGCCGATGACAGTAGACGCTCGGTTCCCGTCCCGGGACGGGTGGAAAGTGTCCCGATCATGACTCGGGACGGCCCCCGCTGTCCCGGTCCGGTCGCCGCCTGACCCGTTCCGAACCGGGCTCGTCCGGCCCGTTGGTGGTCGTCCGGGACGCCCGCAGTGTTGGTCATATCCCGATCCACCTGGGGAAACGACTTCACAGAAGGGTGCCGAGGCCGTGCTTGTCATCGTCGCGTACCACCTCGCGGAGATCTACCCGGCGCAGATTCTGATCTGGCTGCCGGCGATCACCGTCATCCTCAAGTTCCTGGCGGCGCTCACCGGCTTCACGGTGGCGGTCGCGCCGCCCGCGATCCGGGCGTACCGACGGGTGCGCCGCGTGATCCGTCGTCGCCGGGCCGAGCGGGCTCGGTAGAGCTGACCGGTCGACGCGAACACAACGCCCGGACCCCATGGGGTCCGGGCGTTGTCCGTCTGTCACCGGCCGAACGGATCCGCGCCCGTCGACGGTTGCGGCATCCCGGTCAGGAACCTGCGCCAGGCGTCCCCGCTGATCCGTAGTTCCGGCCCGTCCGGGTCCTTGCTGTCCCGCACGCACACCAGCGGGCTGGTCATGGAGACCTCGACACAGTTCCCCTGGCAGCTCCGGGAACTCTTGTGCCACGGTGCCGGCGTAGCCGTATCGCCCAAGGATCCTCCTCTGTCGACGCCGGATGCCTCTCGCGGTGAGACCGCAAAACGGTGGCATGTCCGCTGCNCCCGTCGTTGGACGGGCTAGCCTGTCCGGTAGGGACCGCATCCTCGTCGGAGCAGGACGGTCCCAGGAGGCCACAAGTTTGGTATGTCCGGCTGGTGTCGTTCCGCGGGAACGACCGTTACGGTGGTCGGGGGGGCAGGCGCGGGAAGAGGGTGCGGTGTTCGGCAGTGGCTCAGGCGGCAGGCAGCCGTCGGTACGTCCGCAGCTGTTCCATCGCCCGTCCAGCCGGACGGGCGGCGAGTCCACCTCATCCGTCGAGGACGGTCCGGCCTACGCCGTATGGTTGGCGCTCTACGCGTGCGCCGCGGGTGTGATCGCGGTGGTTGCCGGCAGGGAAATCGGTTCCGCGCTGTTCGCCGGGAACGGAGTGGCGCGGTGGGCGACGATCCTCGTCGTCATGGCGGTGGTCGGAGGGACGGCCGGTCTTCTGGCCGACCCCATCCTTTCCGCTGTCTCCACCGGCCAACGTCGACGCCGGCACTGAGCTGTCGCTACCCGCTACGGTCCCGCCGCACGGCCCAGACCAGCACGGAGATCGCCGCCGGGAAGAAGATCGCGAAGCCCCACACGGTGTCGTTGATGTAGGCGAACATGGCTCCGACGATGCAGGTGAAGAAGAACGTCAGAGCCATCACGCGCACGAACATGTCGGACTTGCTGAGCACCTCGCGGATGAGCCCGAGCGGCGTCAGGCGTTCCTTCGCCGAGGGCTGCGGGCTCTTCGCGTCAAAGGGCAGGTCGCGGTCAGCCATGGCGACCCACCGGGTCGGTGTCGCCGGCCCCGGACCGGACGGCAGGCCGGTAGACGCACATGGCCGGCGCGTAGCGCTCGCTGTTCATGCGTGTGACCTCCTCCGGCCTGAGATTCGGGTGATCGGCTGACGGTGGGCGCTCAGAGGACCGCGAGCACCTCGTCGAGAAGGGACTCCAGCTCCGCGCCGCCGCTGGCCACGCTCTGCAAGCTCTCGAAGGAGGAACTGGCGACCTTGATGCGGCCCTCGTCTTCGCGGGTGGTGAGTTCGCCGGTGGCATTCTCCTCGTAGAGGAGGGGCGCGTCGTCAACGTCCGGGAACTCCAACAGGACGTACGAGGAACTGCCCATCCCGGTGTGCGCGCCGCGGCTGAACCGGATCACCCGCAGGTCCACCTTCGGGTGGTCGCGGAAGCTCTTGAGCAGTTCCAGTTGCTCCCGCATCACGCCGGTGTCGCCGACCTCGGCGCCGATCGTCCGCCGGATCACCGACTCGTCGACGACGAAGTGGGCCTTCGCCAGGGAGCCGTCCTTCTGCAGGATCTGCTGACGCCACCGCATCACCTCGATCTTCTGATCGATCTTCTTCTCCACCTCGGCTCGCTCGACCTTGCCGAGGGACGACAGGCGGTAGTCGTTGCTCAGCACCGCGCGCCGGTATCGGGCCGTCTGGAGGAGACCCGGCACGTAGAACGGCTCGTACGAGTGGAGCGTCTGCGCGACCTGCTCGTTCTCCAGGTATTCGCGGAACGCCTTCGAGTGCACGTCGCTCATCTGCGGGAGACTCGGCCGTCGGGCTATGTCGGCCATCTGCGTCAGCTCCTGCACCACGCCGTCGTTGACGAGTTCGTAGAGCGTGAGGAGAGCGAGCAGGTCGGTGTGGGAGACCCCGACGTCACCGCTCTCGATCCGGGTGACCTTCGACTGTGACCATCGCAGCGAGGCTGCCACCTGTTGCTGGGTCAGGCGGGCCGTACGCCGCGCCCGCGTCAGGCGTCGGCTCAGCCGTTTGCGTTGGTAGGCCGGAGCCTCCACAAGATGTTCCACGTTAGCCTCCCGATACTGTCGGTAGTCGAGCGCCTCTTGCGGGCGAGGGCTCCCTACCCGAGGCTAACGCGAATATGCAGACGCACTAATCGCAGCGAATATGCGTCACATATGCGACGTGCAGGTTTAGCGGAGCCGACAACGGGGAACGGGCCTCGCCCTGCTGAGTGGAGCCTGGATCGCGCGGCTACGCGCCGTAACGGTTCCGCCGTGCGGCGGCCTGGCGTGCTCGCAGTCCTTCGACCTGGTCAACCATGTCCGCACGGGCGCGCTCACCCCGCGCCGGCCGCGGCTGGCGGCGGACGACGACGAGCCGACCACGAGCGTCCGGCCCGACGTGGTGCTCGACCTGCCGCTGCCGGGCCCGGCGGACCGCGACCCGGTCGGCGACGCGCCGCCCGCCTGAGGGCGGGCCGGGTGGTGGGCCGACCCGCGCCACTGGGTACGGGTACTCAATCCGATCACCGTCTCGACGCTCAGGCGTCGTCGGCGCCGCCTCGGCAGGATCCTTGTCATGGCCGAGACACTGCACCGACCCGCCGCCCTGCGTACCGTCGAGACGCCGCTGATGGGGGAGGCCGCCGGCCGCGCGGTGGCCGCGCTGGTCGGGCTGATCGGCCGGCACCCGGCCGGCTGGCGGTGGCTGGCCCGACGGCACCACCCGGTGCTGGACCGGCTGGCCGAGGCGAACGCGCACGCCGCCTGCGCGCGGGCGGCCCGGCGGGTGCCGGCCTACCGTGAGTTCGTCCGGGCCCGCCCGGCCGGCGTCCGCCGCCGGCTGCGGGACTTCCCGGAGACCGACAAGCAGGGGTACGTGGTGGCGCACGACGCCGCCGCGCGGTGCTGGCACGGGCGGCTGCCGGAGCGGGGCGTGGTCGTCGACGAGTCGGCCGGGTCGTCGGGGCGGCCGTTCAACTGGCCGCGCGGCGAGCGGGAGTTGCGGGCGGTGCACCGGGACATCGCCGGTTACACCGGGCTGGTCTTCCCGATGCGCCGACCGTTCGTGATCAACGCCTATTCGATGGGCGCCTGGGCGACCGGGACCACGACCGGCGCGGCGATGGCCCGGATCGCGGTGGTGAAGAACACCGGCCCGGACCTGGGCAAGATCGTCGACACGCTGCGCGAGTTCGGTCCGGACCACGACTACCTGGTGACCGCGTACCCGCCGTTCCTCAAGCACCTGCGCGACCGGCTCGACGCCGAGGACTTCCCCTGGTCGCGCTACCGGATCTTCGGTAGCTGCGGCGGGGAGGGGATGACCGAGGCGCTGCGCGACTACCTGGAGCAGCGGTTCGTGCGGGTGCGTTCGGCGTACGGCGCGTCGGACCTGACCATCGGCATCGGCGCGGAGACCCGGTTCACGGTGTGGCTGCGGCGGGCCCTGCGGACCGACGCGGGGCTGCGCGCGGAACTGCTCGGCCCGACCGAGCAGCGGCTGCCGATGGTGTTCCAGTACAACCCGTTCGCCACCTGGCTGGAGACCAACGCGCGGCGGGAACTGGTCTGCACCGCGGGCGGGCGGGGTGTGCTGCAACCCCGGCTGCGCTACAACGTCGGTGACGAGGCGCTGCTGGTGCCGTACCGGCGGATCGCCGAGCTGGCCGCGGCCGACCCGGTGCGGGCGGCGGAGTTCCGCGCCGCGGTGGCGCAGGAGCGGATGACGCTGCCGGTGCTGATGCTGTTCGGCCGGCGCGACTCCACGGTGTCCTACCTGGGCGCGAACCTCTACCCGCAGGACGTCGAGTACGGCCTGTACACCGGCAACCCGCACGCGGCCGCGATCAGCCGGTTCTGCCTGGCGTTGCACGAGGACGCCGCGCTGGAGACCCGGCCGGTGATCCACGTCGAGCTGCGCGGGTCGCTGGCCGCCGCCGACCGCGCGGCGCTCGCGGCCGCCTGCCGCGACGGGGTACGCCGGCACCTGGCCTCGGTGTCGCGGGACTTCGCGCAGTCCCTGGCGGAGGACCCGAGCGCCGGTGACCTGCGGGTGGAGCTGCACGAACCGGGGACCGGTCCGTTCGCCGGCCCGCAGAAGATCAAGAACGCCTACCTGGTGAGGTGACCATGCGTACCCGAGACTTCTCCCGCGCCCCGGCGCAGGCCCGCGCCGGCGCGATGTTCATCGGCGGCACCCGTTACGCGAATCCGCTGGTGCTGCTGCGGCTGGCCCCGGACTGGATCCGGATGGTCCGGGACATGCGCCGGATGTCCGGCTACTGCTGGCACACCGTCTACTGGCAGTTCCCGCTGACGTTGGGCACGATCGCGTTCTTCACCGACCGCGACGCCATGCTGCGCTTCGCGCGGACCCGGCACCACCGCAAGTTGATGGCGTGGCTGACCGACGGCAACCGCAACGCCACCGCCGGGTTCATCCGGCTCTACACCGCTTCGCCGGACGGCTACTCCAACGGGGCGTGGCGGGCCGAGGACGGCGCGATGGGCCACATCGAGCAGTTCACCCCGTTGGGCGCGGAGACGACCGGACCGGCGGTACGCCGGTGAGCGCCCACCGGTTCGAGCGGGTCACCGGCCGGCGGGCCCTCACCGATTTCCTCGCGTTGACCGACCGGCTGTTCGCGGACGAGCCCCGGTACGTGCCGACGCCCCGGCAGCAGATCCGCCGCTGGTGGCGCGACGGCGTGCCGATGTACGTGCTGCGCGACGCCACCGGCGCGGTGGTCGCTCGCACCACGCTGCACACCGACGCGGACCTGGACGCGAAGCTGGGCCGCCGGTGCCAGTTGTTCGGGCTGACCGAGTTCACCGCGCCGGCCGCCGAGCCGCTGTTCGACGCGATCGACGCGCACGCGGCCGCCGACCGGGACCTGTTGTTCGGGCCGGTGGCGCTGCTGCCCAACCAGGCCGGCGGCGTGATCACCGCGGGCTTCGACGACCGGGGCTTCACCGACAGCGCGTGGAACCCGCCGCGCTACCCGGTCGCCTACGAGTCGTCCGGGTTCGTCCGCCGGTTCGTCTCCGACACCTGGATCTGCCCGGTGCCGGCCCCGACCGGGCCGGCGCCCGCGCTCGGCGCGCAGCCCGACGGGGCGCGGCTGGAGGTGCACCGGGGGCACGCGCGGCGACTCGACGGCCAGCTCGACCTGCTGCGCGGGATGTTGAACGCCTCCTTCGCCCAGCTCGGCTACTACACCCCGATCTCGGCGGCGCAGCTGCGCCGGCAGACCGACGGGCTGGCGTACCTGCTGGACGAGTCGCTGCTGCTGTACCTGACCCGGGACGGGCAGCCGGTGGCGTTCGTGCTCTGCGTGCCGGACATCAGCGAGTTCCTGGTCGCGACGCGCGGTGATCTGGGTCCGGTCAACCAGCTCCGGCTGCTCGCCACCCGCCGCCGCTACCGCCGGGAGGCGGTGCTGATCGTCAAGGGGGTGCTGCCGGAGCACCAGGGGCGCGGCTACCAGCGCCTGCTCTCCGCGCACCTGCACCACAACCTGCGCGCCGGCGGCTACACGGCGCTGCGCAGCACGTACGTCGGGCGGGACAACCCGGCGTCGGCCGCGCAGTACCGCCGGCTCGGCGGCCGGCCGCTGCACGGCTACACCTTCTACGCCCGGGAGCGATGAGATGGACCTCGCCGCGTTTCGCGCGTTGGAGCCGCTGTGCTGGCGGGCCCCGAGCGCGCACAACACCCAGCCGTGGCGGCTGCGCTACGAACGCTGGGCGATCACGGTCGGCTGGGACCCGGCGGACGCGCTGCCGGCCGGCGACCCGACCGGGCGGGACCTGCGGCTGTCGCTCGGCGCGTTCGTGGAGACCTGCCTGATCGTCGCCGCCGACGCGGGGCTGCGGCTGGACTGGGTCGCCGACCATGACGAGTCCGACCGTCGGGTAGGCCGGTTGCGGCCGGCGCGGCAGCCGTACCGGACGCCGTTTCGCACCGGGGACGTGTGGGACCGGCGTACCGATCGGGGTCGGTTCACCGGCGGTCCGGACGCCGCCGTGCTCGCCGCCGTCGACGACGTGGCCGGGCGGGTCGGCGGCGCGGTCCGCGTCGTCCCGGCGGCCGGGCGTCGCGCCGCGTTGCTGCGCGCCGCCGACCGCCAGGTGTACGCGGAGCCGGCGGTCGTGGCCGAACTGCGCCGCTGGCTGCGCCTGGACCCGGCGCATCCCGACTACCGGGCGGACGGGCTCAGCGACCGCTGCCTCGGGCTGTCCCGGTCGGCCGCCGCCGGGCTGCGGGCGGCGCTGGCCGCCTACCCGGTGCTGCGTCCGCTGGGGTTGCCGCGGCTGCTCGCCGCCGGTGACGACCCGCTCGCGCGTGGTGGCTCGCTGCTGGCGCTGGTCGCCCCGCCCGACCTGGACCCGGCCGGGCAGGTCGAGTTCGGACGGGTGCTGATGCGGGTCTGGTTGACGCTGCACGCGGCCGGGCTGGCGGCACACCCGCTGAGCCAGCTCGTCGACGTGGCCGCCACCCGGGACGTGCTCGGCGCGGTGCTGGACGTGACGCCGGCGCGGATCGTCCACGTCACCCGGGTGGGTCGGCCGGTCGCCGCGGCGCCCCGCTCGGCCCGCCGGGTGCACCGGGCGGCCGGGGGAGTGGACGGGCGGTTCGCGGCGCACCGGACGGCGGCGGCCGGGGTTCGGTGAGGCAGTGGCGCGGCGACAGTGGTGGCGTGGTCACCACGGTGGCCGCGGGCGCTCAGCGGCGGGGCGGCGCGGTGCTGCCCCGGATCACCAGCGCCGTGCCGAGTTCGTACCGCTCCTGGGCCGGCGGGCGGCCGTCGGCCAGGGTCAGGGCGAGACGTGCGGCGGTGGCGCCGATCTCCCCGAACGGCTGTCGCACCGTGGTCAGTGGCGGTGCCAGCCACGCCGCCTGGTCGACGTCGTCGAACCCGACGACGCTGAGGTCGTCGGGTATCCGCAGGCCCGCCTCCCACGCCGCCGCGTAGACCCCCACCGCCTGCAGGTCGTTGCCGCAGACGACCGCGGTCGGCGGATCGGGCCGGGCGAACAACTGGGCGCCGAGGTCGCGTCCGTCGTCCACGGTGAACACGCCCCGTCGTTCGAGGCTCTGGTCGAACGGGACGCCCGCGGAGTCCAGCGCGGCCCGGAAGCCGTCCACGCGGGCCCGCGCGGACAGGTCCTTGACCGGCCCGGTGACCACCCCGATCCGCCGGTGGCCCAGGTCGAGGAGGTGCCGGGTGGCGGTGAGCGCGCCGCTCCAGTTGTTGGACCCGACCGCGGGGGTGGGGAACAGGTCGTCGATCGGGTCGACGGCGACGAGCGGTATCCCGTGGGCCGCGAACCGCTCGCCGTCCTCGGCGGTGACCAGTGAGAAGACGGTGATCACGGCGGTCGGCTGCCGGGCCAGCAGCGGCTCCGCCCAGGGCGCCCCCGCGAGTACGTGGCGGTGCACGTCGGTGAAGCCGACCGTGTGGTCGTTGGCGTGGGCGACCTCCTGCACGCCGCGCAGGATCTCCATCGCGATCGAGGGCAGCATCCGGTGGAAGACCACCTCGATGCAGAGGGCCGCGCCGCTGGCCTGCCGTCGCCGGTAACCGTGGTCGCGGAGCAGCGCCTCCACCCGCTGCCGGGTCTGGTCGCCCACCCCGGGGCGGCCGTTGAGCACCTTGGAGACGGTGGGCGGTGACACTCCGGCGAGTTCGGCGATCGTCGCGATGGGCAGGTCACCGCGCCGGGGCTTGCGGAGGTGCTGCGGCGGTCCTTCTTCGATCACCAGCGAAGTCTATGGCCGTGTCACCGGGGCCGATCCGGCGTTCACCTGCCCCGGACGCCCGCCCGGGTCCGCGGTGACGCACGAAAAGTTAACGGTAACATTTCGCGCACCCTGCGTACCCGACCTGCGGCGCGGACGCGCGTTTGCGCAGGCCGGGATGGGCTGGCGGGGGTGCGGTCGGGCGGGGCGTCGGCGGGCGGCCGGTGGGAACTTTCGCGAAACCTGATCGTCACATCTTGACGGGCGACACTTCGATCCATGAGAGTCGATATAGGCAGATGTGGCGCGCGATCGGGAGCTCGGGCGCCGGCAGACGCCGAGGCGGACGGCGTTCAAGTGCGCGGGCAGCACATGTTAACGCTAACAGCAGTACCGCCGACACTCGGACATCGGGCGACGGCCCGAGCCGCGCTGTCCCGTGGCGGCCGTCCGGTCCGACAATCCGCACCTTTCCCCCACCATGCCCGACGTCAGAAAGGGTTCCCTATCGTGGCGATCAGCCGACGAGCACTCATCAAGGCCGTGGCCGCGTCCGGCGCGCTCACCGCGGCGACCGTGGCCGGGCTGCCCGGGGCGGCGTGGGCGGCGAACACCGCGTACGCGATGGCGTACTTCACCGAGACGCCCAACTTCCAGGGCGCTGACTACGGCCTGCATCTCGCGGTGAGCCGGGACGGCCTCAACTGGACGCCGCTGAACCAGAACAACCCGGTGGTCACCCCGACGCAGGGACAACTGGGCCTGCGCGACCCGTTCGTGTTCCGCAAGCAGGACGGCAGGTTCGTCGTGCTGGCCACCGATCTCAAGGGCACCAACTTCGGCCTGAACAGCCAGTACCTGCACGTCTGGGACTCGACCGACCTGACCAGCTTCACCGGCTACCGCCGGATCCGGATGCACACGCTGCCCAACTCGCACACCTGGGCGCCCACCGCGTTCTGGGACGCCAACCGCGGCCAGTACGCCATCGTCTACTCCTGCAACAGCGGCGGCGACGTGCTGATGGTCAACTACACCAGCGACTTCGTCACCGTCGGCCCCCAGCAGGTGTTCTTCAGCCCCGGCTTCGGCGTGCTCGACGGCGACGTCGTCGTCGACGGCGGCACCACCTACCTGTACTACAAGAACCTGTCCACCGGCCTGCTGTACGGCGCCCGCTCGTCGACCGGCGCGCCGAACAGCTTCACCACCTACACCAGCGGCCTGCGGCAGGGCAGCGCCATCGAGGCGCCGCTGCTGGTGAAGAACAACGACGGCGGCTGGCGGCTCTGGGGCGACTCGTTCAGCCCGGTCAACGCCGACTACTACATCTGGTCCACCCCGACCATCGGCGGCAACTCGTGGACCGCGCTCAACCAGCGTGACTACACCCCGCCGCTGAACGCCAAGCACGGCTCGATCGTCGGGATCAGCGACGCCGAGTACAACGCGATGGTCTCCCGCTGGGGCGCCCCGAACTGGGTCCGGCTGAAGTCGTCGAACCTCCCCGACTACGTGGTGCGGCACAGCAACGGCGTCGGACGCCTCGACCCGTACCCGTTCGACCCGTACCAGGACCAGATGTGGCGGATGGTGCCCGGCCTGGCCGACTCCGCCGGGGTCTCGTTCGAGTCGGTGAACCGGCCGGGCAACTTCCTGCGGCACTACAACTACGCCATCCGCCTCGACGCGAACGACGGGACCTCGACCTTCCGCGCCGATGCCACCTTCCACCGCACGGCGGGCCTGGCCGACGGCGCGTGGACGTCGTTCCGCTCCTACAACTTCCCGGACCGCTACCTGCGGCACGCCAACAATCTCCTGCGGATCGACCCGCTCAGCTCCGGTTCACCCCTGAGCGACCGGCAGGACGCCACCTTCCGCATCACGCCCTGAGGAGAACCCATGTCGAACCACAGATCGAGACTCGGGTCGATCGCGGCCGCGATGGCGCTGGCCGTGGGTATGGGCGCCGCGATGGTCAGCGGCGGGCTCGGCACCAGCGCCCGGGCCGCCGACCTCGGCGCCGCGGCCGCGACGGCCGGCTGCGGCAAGGCCCCGACGCTGGCCAGCGGCACGCAGAGCATCACCAGCAACGGCAAGAACCGCACCTTCATCCTGCGGGTGCCCGACGGCTACGACCCCAACCGGCAGTACCGGCTGGTCCTCGGGTTCCACTGGGTCGGCGGCACCGCCACCGACGTGGCCACCGGCCAGACCGTGCAGCGCGACGTCTGGTCCTACTACGGGTTGCAGCGGCTGGCGAACAACAGCACCATCTTCGTCGCCCCGCAGGGCCTGAACAACGGCTGGGGCAACGCCGGCGGCGAGGACATCACCTTCGTCGACGACATCCTGCGCCGCGTCGAGGGCGGCCTGTGCGTGGACACCACCCAGCGTTTCGCGCTCGGGTTCAGCTACGGCGGCGCCATGAGCTACGCGGTGGCCTGCGCTCGGCCCACCGTCTTCCGGGCCGTGGCCGTCTACTCCGGCGGCCAGCTCAGCGGTTGCAGCGGCGGCACCCAGCCGATCGCGTACTTCGCCGCGCACGGCCTTCGCGACGGCGTGCTCAACATCGCCGGTGGCCGGACGATGCGGGACCGGTTCGTCCGCAACAACGGCTGCACCGCGCAGAACCCGCCCGAGCCGAGCCAGGGCAGCCTGACCCACCGCAGCACCACGTACTCGGGCTGTCGGGCGGGCTACCCGGTGGTGTGGGCGGCCTTCGACGAGGGTCACATCGCCGCCCCGCAGGACGGCGCGCCCGGCGACAGTGGCTCGCGTACCTGGCTGCCGGCCGAGACGTGGCGGTTCTTCACCCAGTTCCAGGGCACGACCGAGCCGACTCCGCCCACCCCCACCCCCACCACGCCGGGCCCGACCACGCCCGGCCCGACCACGCCGCCGCCCGGTGGCGGCGCCTGCAAGGTCACCGCGACGGTCAACGCCTGGAGCACCGGCCTGACCGAGGACATCACCGTCACCAACACCAGCGGCAGCGCGGTCACCGGCTGGTCGCTGGTCTTCACCCTGCCCGGCGGCCAGAGCATCACCTCCGGGTGGAACGCCACCTACTCGCCCGCCTCCGGCCAGGTCACCGCCCGCAACGTGTCGTACAACTCGACCATCGCGCCCGGCGCGTCGATCAGCATCGGCTTCCAGGCCAACCACACCGGCAACAGCGCCGCACCGGCGGCGTTCACGCTCAACGCCGCNCGGGCCGATCCCGGCCCGCCCGCGCACCGCCGCACCACCGACAGAGGAGTCACGTCATGGGAAGACGTTCGTCCATCGCCGGCGCGTTGGCCACTGCGGCGGTGCTCGTCGCGGCGCTGGCCGGCGCCGCGCTCACCGGTAACCCCGGCGCCGCGTCCGCCGCCGAAGTCGGCACGCTGGCGGCGACGGCCGGCTGCGGCAAGGCCCCGACCCTGGGCAACGGCACGTACACCATCTCCAGCGGCGGGAAGAACCGCAGCTTCATCCTGAAACTGCCCGACTCCTACGACCGCAACCGCCAGTACCGGCTGGTCTTCGGGTTCCACTGGTGGGGCGGCACCGCCGTGGACGTCGCCACCGGTCAGACCGTGCAGCGCGACGTGTGGTCCTACTACGGCCTGCTGCGGCTGTCGAACAACAGCACGATCTTCGTGGCGCCGCAGGGCCTCGACAACGGCTGGGCCAACGCCGGTGGCGAGGACGTCACGTTCGTCGACGACATGCTCCGCCGGATCGAGGGCGACCTGTGCGTCGACACGACGCAGCGGTTCTCGGTCGGCTTCAGCTACGGCGGCGCGATGAGCTACGCGCTGGCCTGTGCCCGGCCGAACGTCTTCCGCGCGGTCGCGGTCCAGTCCTCGCCCGGCACGCTCAGCGGATGCAGCGGCGGCACCCAGCCGATCGCGTACCTGGGAGTGCACGGCATCGGCGACAACATCGCCAGCGGACGCTCGCTGCGGGACCGCTTCGTCCGCAACAACGGCTGCACGGCGGCGAGCCCGCCGGAGCCGAGGAGCGGCAGCCTGACCCACACGGTCTACAGCTACTCCGGCTGCCGATCCGGCTACCCGGTGGTGTGGGCGGCGTTCGACGGCGGGCACATCGCCGCGCCGCAGGACGGCGCGGGCGGGGACAGCGGCACCCGGACCTGGGTCCCGGGCGAGGTGTGGCGCTTCTTCACCCAGTTCGCCGGCACCACACCGACCCCGACGGCCTCGCCCACCACCTCGCCGACCGGGTCGCCCACGACCTCGCCGACCACGCCGGTTCCCGGCGGCTGCGCCGCCACCTACCGGACGGCCAGCCAGTGGTCGGGCGGCTTCCAGGGCGAGGTCACGGTGACCGCCGGCGCCGCGGCCATCAGCGGATGGCGGGTCAGCTGGACGCTGGCCAACGGGCAGAGCATCACCCAGCTCTGGGGCGGCCGCAACGCGCCCTCCGGCAGCACCCAGAACGTCTCCAACGAGGCGTGGAACGGAAGCCTGGCGGCGGGCGCGTCCACCACGTTCGGCTTCACCGCCAACGGCTCGGCCACCACGCCGTCCCTGACCTGCACCCGCCTCTGATCCGCGTGGCTTGGAGAACCCCATGTCCGACATGACCCGAAGAAACCTGCTCAAGGCCGGCGCGGCCGGGGCCGGCACCGCCCTGGTGCCGGCCGCCTGGAACGCCGCCGCCCGCGCCGGCTCGGTGGCCCCCGCGCAGGTGCTGGCCGCGAACGACCTGGCCCTGTGGTACGACGAGCCGGCCGGCACCGACTGGCTGCGCGCGCTGCCGCTCGGCAACGGGCGGCTCGGCGCGATGGTGTTCGGCAACATCGACACCGAACGACTCCAGCTCAACGAGGACACCGTCTGGGCCGGCGGCCCGTACGACTCGGCGAACACCCGGGGCGCGGCCAACCTGGCCGAGATCCGACGGCGCGTCTTCGCCGACCAGTGGACCTCGGCGCAGGACCTGGTCGACCAGACCATGATGGGGAACCCGGGCGGCCAGCTCGCCTACCAGACCGTGGGCAACCTGCGGCTCGCATTCGGCTCCGCCAGCGGGGCGACCCAGTACAACCGGACCCTCGACCTCACCACCGCCACGGTCACCACGACCTACGTCCTCAATGGCGTACGGCACCAGCGGGAGGTCTTCGCCAGCGCGCCCGACCAGGTGATCGTGGTCCGGCTGACCGCCGACCGGGCCAACTCGATCACGTTCTCCGCCACGTTCGACAGCCCGCAACGGACCACCGTGTCGAGCCCCGACGCCGCCACCATCGGACTCGACGGCATCTCCGGCTCCATGGAGGGCGTCACCGGCTCGGTGCGGTTCCTCGCCCTGGCCAACGCCGCGGCCACCGGCGGCACGGTCAGCAGCTCCGGCGGCACGCTGCGGGTGTCCGGCGCCACCAGCGTCACCGTCCTGGTCTCGATCGGTTCCAGCTACGTCAACTACCGCACCGTCAACGGCGACTACCAGGGCATCGCCCGCACCCGGCTCAACGCCGCCAAGGGCGTCGCCGTCGACCAGCTGCGCAGCCGGCACGTCGCCGACTACCAGGCGTTGTTCAACCGGGTCAGCATCAACCTGGGGCGGACCGCCGCGGCCGACCAGCCGACCGACGTCCGGATCGCGCAGCACGCGAACGTCAACGACCCGCAGTTCGCCGCGCTGCTGTTCCAATTCGGACGCTACCTGCTGATCTCCTCCTCACGCCCGGGCACCCAGCCGGCGAACCTCCAGGGCATCTGGAACGATTCGCTGACGCCGGCCTGGGACTCGAAGTACACGATCAACGCGAACCTGCCGATGAACTACTGGCCGGCCGACACGACCAACCTGTCCGAGTGCTTCCTGCCGGTCTTCGACCTGATCAGGGATCTGACGGTGACCGGCGCGCGGGTCGCCCAGGCGCAGTACGGCGCCGGCGGCTGGGTCACCCACCACAACACCGACGCGTGGCGGGGCGCCTCGGTGGTCGACGGCGCACTGTGGGGCATGTGGCAGACCGGTGGAGCGTGGTTGAGCACCCTCATCTGGGACCACTACCTGTTCACCGGCGACCTCGGCTTCCTCCAGGCCAACTACCCGGCCCTCAAGGGCGCCGCCCAGTTCTTCCTGGACACCCTGGTCGTCCACCCGACGCTCAACTATCTGGTGACGAACCCGTCGAACTCGCCGGAGCTGTCGCACCACGCGAACGCCAGCGTCTGCGCGGGGCCGACGATGGACAACCAGATCCTGCGCGACCTGTTCGACGCGGCGGCCCGGGCCGGCGAGGTGCTGGGCGTCGACACCACGTTCCGGTCGCAGGTGCGCACCGCCCGGGACCGGCTGCCCCCGAGCCGCGTCGGCTCCCGCGGCAACGTCCAGGAGTGGCTCGCCGACTGGGTCGAGACCGAACGGACCCACCGGCACGTCTCCCACCTGTACGGCCTGCACCCGAGCAACCAGATCACCAAGCGGGGCACCCCGGCGCTGTACGAGGCCGCCCGTAAGACGCTGGAGCTGCGCGGCGACGACGGCACCGGCTGGTCCCTCGCCTGGAAGATCAATTTCTGGGCCCGGCTGGAGGACGGCGCCCGCGCCCACAAGCTCCTGCGCGACCTGGTGCGCACCGACCGGCTCGCGCCGAACATGTTCGACCTGCATCCGCCGTTCCAGATCGACGGGAACTTCGGCGCCACCTCGGGCATCGCGGAGATGCTGCTGCACAGCCACACCGGCGAGCTGAACGTGTTGCCCGCGCTGCCCACCGCGTGGCCCACCGGGCAGGTCGCCGGCCTGCGCGGTCGGGGCGGATACACCGTCGGCCTGTCCTGGACCAACGGTCAGGTCGACGAGATCGGCATCCGCGCCGACCGCGACGGCACGCTGCGGGTCCGGTCCCGGCTGTTCACCGGCGGCTTCACGCTCGTCGACGTCGCCGACGGCAGCACGCCGGGCACCACCCGACCGGAGACGGACGTCGTGCAGTTCG
Source organism: Micromonospora sp. NBS 11-29 (assembly GCF_002140155.1). Taxonomy (GTDB): domain Bacteria; phylum Actinomycetota; class Actinomycetes; order Mycobacteriales; family Micromonosporaceae; genus Micromonospora. The sequence continues at coordinate 5,774 of NZ_NAPR01000031.1, read as the reverse complement.
CCGTCCGCGCCGGCCACACCTACCGGGCGGCCCGGCCCGGCGTGACGCCGACACCGACCCTGACCGCCACGCCCACGCCGACCACCACCCCGACGAGTACGCCGACCCCGACGCCCACCACCAGCTCACCCGCCCCGTCGGGCGCACGGGCCACGTACGCGGTGACGGGCTCGTGGTCCGGTGGCTTCCAGGGCGAGGTCACCGTGACCGCCGGCGCGACCGCGATCCGCGGCTGGACGGTGTCCTGGACGTTCCCCAACGGCCAGGTGATCAACCAGATCTGGGGCGGCACGCACACCCAGAGCGGAGCGAACGTGACGGTGCGCAACGTCGACTACAACGGCGCGCTGCCGGCGGGCGGCTCCACCACCTTCGGCTTCATCGGCACGGTCAACGGCACCAACAACCCACCGACGAACCTCGCCTGCACGACGACCTGAGGCACCCGGAACGCGCCGCGCACGACGCACCCGGACCATGCCCGGCCGGGTGCGCCGTGCTTCCCACCCCATCCGTCATCGACGCACCCGTCCGGAGGTTCCTGTGACACGCATTCGCCACCGGCTCGGCCTGGCCGCCGCGACAGCCGTCGTGGTGACCGGTGCCGCGGCACTCGTCGCCACCTCGGCGTCGGCCGCCGCCGGCTGCCGGGTGACCTACACGGTCACCAACCAGTGGTCCGGCGGATTCGGCGCCAACGTGACCGTCGACAACCTCGGTGACCCGGTCAGCGGTTGGCGGCTGACCTGGTCGTTCGCCGCCGGCCAGACCGTCTCCCAGATCTGGAACGGCACCGTCACCCAGTCCGGCGCCCAGGTCACCGTCGCCGACGCCGGCTACAACGCCGGCATCCCGACCGGCGGAAACGTCAGTTTCGGCTTCAACGGCACCTGGACGACGACCAACCCGGTGCCGACGAGTTTCGCCCTGAACGGCACCACCTGCACCGGCTCGGTCACACCCACCACCGGCGGACCCGCACCCACCACCACGCCGCCACCGACCACACCCGCCCCGACCACGCCACCGCCCACGACGCCACCGCCGACCACGCCGCCGCCCACGACCGGCCCGTGGCCGCCGTCGTCGACGTTCACCAACCCGGTGCTGTGGCAGGACTTCGCCGACATCGACATCATCCGCGTCGGCGACGCCTACTACTACTCGGCATCGACCATGCACTACTCGCCGGGCGCGCCGATCCTGCGCTCGTACGACCTGGTGAACTGGGAGTTCGCCGGGCACTCGGTGCCGAACCTGGACTTCGACTCGAACAACTACAACCTGACCGGCGGCCGGGCGTACGTGAAGGGCATCTGGGCGTCCGCGTTCAACTACCGGCCCAGCAACAAGACGTTCTACTGGATCGGGTGCACCGAGTTCAACCGCACCTACGTCTACACCGCCACCTCGGTCGAGGGGCCCTGGCAGAAGCGGTCGCGCATCAACAACTGCTACTACGACGCCGGCCTGCTCGTCGACGACAACGACACCATGTACGTGGCGTACGGCAGCACCAACATCAGCGTCGCGCAGCTCTCCGCCGACGGCCTGTCCCAGGTGCGCGCCCAGCAGGTCTGGACCTCGCCGTCGAACATCGGCTACATCGAGGGCGCCCGGTTCTACAAGCGCAACGGCTACTACTACATCTGGCTCACCAAGCCCGCCAACGGCCAGTACGTCCTGCGCTCGCGCAGCCCCTTCGGCCCGTACGAGACGAAGGAGGTGCTGCTCAACCTGCCCGGCCCGATCCAGGGCGAACCCGGCTCCGTGCCGCATCAGGGTGGGCTGGTGCAGACCCAGAACGGCGACTGGTACTACATGGCGTTCATCGACGCCTACCCCGGTGGCCGGATCCCGACCCTGGCCCCGATCACCTGGAACGCCGACTGGCCGGTGCTCCAGACCGTCAACGGGCGCTGGGCGGCGAACTACCCGTACCCGAACGTGCCCCGGCCGCCGCGCCAGGTCAAGCCGATGATCGGCGCGGACACGTTCACGGCCGCGACGCTCGGGCCACAGTGGGAGTGGAACCACAACCCGGACAACACCCGCTGGTCGGTGGGCAACGGGCTGCGGTTGTCCACCGCCACCGTGACCAACGACCTCTACCAGGCGCGGAACACGCTGACCCACCGGATCCAGGGGCCGTCGTCCACCGCGACGATCGAGTTGGACCACTCCGCCATGGCCAACGGCGACCGGGCCGGTCTGGCCCTGCTGCGGGACTCGTCGGCGTGGATCGGCCTGCGCCGGGACAACGGCACCACCAGGGTCGTGATGACCAACGGGCTGACCATGAACAGCGACTGGCAGACCACCGGCACCGGCAGCGAACAGGCCAGCGCCGCGGTCAGTGGCAGCCGGATCTGGCTACGCGTCAATGCCGACGTCAGACCCGGCGCGGGACGGCAGGCCCGCTTCTCCTACAGCACCGACGGCACCACGTTCGTCAGCCTCGGCCCCGCGTTCACCCTCAACCACGCCTGGCAGTTCTTCATGGCCTACCGGTTCGCCATGTTCAACTACGCCACCCAGTCGCTCGGCGGCGCGGTCACGGTCAGGAAGTTCGACCTGACCACCCCCTGACCGGCGGGCCGGTGCGGGGGCGCACGCTCCCGCACCGGCCGGTTCAGGCCAGGAGCGTCTCGCGCATGCGTGCGCCCAGGTTGATCCGGCCGACCACCCGGGGGCCGGCCGGGTCGTACACGTCGATGCTGTGGTTGCGGCGCATCATCTCCCGCACCGGCGGCAGCAGCCGGGGCGGGTCGTCCATGGTCGCGAGGACCCGCGCGGCGGTGCCGACCAGCCGTTCGACCAGGGTCGCGCCGTCGGTGTCCACCCGCACCCGGCCGAACTCCCAGCCGGCCGTGGTCAGGTCGAGCACCTCGAACAGGCCGGTCACGAACGGCTGCGGATCGGTCACCCGGTCGAGCCGGTCCGCCCGGTCGCCGACCACCGTGACGGCGGCGGCCACCTGCGCGTACGGGTGCAGGCCGCTCGGCAGCGCGCCCAGCGGCCAGCGCAGCGCCGGCCCGGCCTCCCGCCACAGCGGCCGGTAGTTGCGGCGGTGCACCAGCAGCCGCCGGCCGGTGCGCCGGAACACCTCCTGCGCCTGGAACTGAAGGTCGGCGTGGGCCTCCTCGGCGGCCGCGCAGACGATTCCGGCGGCCACCACCAGACCGTCGTCGTCGGACAGCAACCGGCTGATCGCGTCGACCTGCTCGGGGAACCGGATCCGGGCGCGCGCGCCGTAGGAGTGCCGGACGTCCCGCAGCAGCGCCTGCTGGCGTTCCGGGTCCAGTTCGACCCGTCCGCCGCCGCCCAGCAACCGCCGGAGCCAACCCATCGTGCCTCGCTTCCGTCGCCGTCTGCGGACCGGGCAATGCTAGTGCGTCGGTGGTTGCTCGTAAGGTGACGGGGTGGCTGAGCGATCCCTGACCCTGATGGCGGTGCACGCGCACCCCGACGACGAAGCGACCAGCACCGGCGGCGTCCTCGCCCGGTACGCGGCGGAAGGCGTCACGACGGTGCTCGTGACCTGCACCGACGGGCGGTGCGGCGACGGCCCCGGCGGGGTCAAGCCGGGCGAGCCCGGGCACGACCCGCAGGCGGTGGTGGCGATGCGCCAGGCGGAGCTGGCGGCCAGTTGCGAGGCTCTGAAGGTCACCCACCTGGAGACGCTCGGCTACGCCGACTCCGGGATGATGGGCTGGGCGACGAACGACGCGCCCGGCGCGTTCTGGAACACGCCGGTGGCCGAGGCGGCCGACCGGCTGGCCGAGCTGATCCGGCGTTACCGCCCCGACGTGGTGGTCACCTACGACGAGAACGGCTTCTACGGCCACCCCGACCACATCCAGGCCCACCGCATCACCATGGCCGCGGTCGAGCGGACGGGCATCCCGGCGAAGGTCTACTGGACCACCGTGCCGCGCAGCGCGTTCCAGGAGTTCGGCAAGGTCATGCAGGAGATCGGGGTGGAGTTCCCCGAGCCGGACGCCACCGACGACACACCGCCGCTCGGCCTGCCGGACGACGAGATCACCACCTGGGTGGACACCCGCGGCCACGGTGAGCAGAAGTTCGCCTCGCTGGCCGCGCACGCCAGCCAGGCGGAGAACATCTTCTTCCTCCGGCTCGGGCAGGAACGGTTCACCGAGCTGATGGGCATGGAGACGTTCGTCCGGGTCCGTGACACCACCGGGGCGCCGACGCCGGAGGACGACCTGTTCGCCGGGCTGCGCTGAGGGCACGGCGCCGAGGCCGGTCACGCCGCGACGGTCTGCGCGGCCAGGTGGTCCAGCACGGCGCGGACGTCGCCGCCGGTGCCGGCCATGATCCGCCGTTGCCGGGTGGCCCCGGTGCCGTCGCGGCGGACCCGTTGCACCTCGCGCAGGACCAGGTCCCGGTCGCCGTGCCGGGTCAGCGCGGGCGCGACGGTGGCGAGCAGGTCGTCGACCAGGTCCCAGGCCGGCCGGGGCCGGCCGCTGCGCAGGTCCACAAGATCACCGTCGACCCCGTCGTGGGCGGCCCGCCAGTGCGCGGCGGCGACCATGCAGTCGCGGATCCGGGGCGCCGGCACGCCGGCGCGGGCGTCGTCGATCATGGTGGCGACCAGGGCCCGGACCAGCCCGGCGACGAGGACGGTGTCGTCGACGGTGGGGCAGACGTCGCCGACCCGGACCTCCACCGTGGGATAGGAGGCCGATGGCCGGGCGTACCAGTAGACCATCGCGGCGTCGAGCATGATCCCCGCGTCGATCAGCTCCCGCACGGTCGCGTCGTAGTCGGCGGCGGAGTCGAAGTGCGGCGTCGGGCCGATGCTGGGCCAGCGTTCGAGCTGCATGGAACGCCAGCTCGCATGCCCGGTGTCCCGCCCGTCGTGCAGCGGCGAGTTGGTGGTGAGGGCCTGCACCACCGGCAGCCACGGGCGCAGGTGGTTGCAGACCCGCACCGCGAGCTCACGGTCGGGCACGCCGACGTGGACGTGGCACCCGCACACCGCCGGATCGTGCGCCACCGGGCCGAACCGGCGGGACATGTCGTGGTAGCGCTGCTCGTCCGGCACCGGGCGGTGGGCCTCACAGACCGGGGTGGCGCCCACCGCCACCAACCGCGCTCCGACGGCCTCGGCCGCGCGGGCGGCGGCGCGGCGCAGCGCGACGAGGCACTCCCGCAGCGCCGTGAGATCGGAGAGGACCGGGCTGACCATCTCCACCATGCTGTGCCGGAACTCCTGGCGGCTCTGCTCCCGGGCGGTCCCGGAGAGCGTGTCGCGTACCTCGTCGGCGACCGTCATGCTCTCGCCGGTCGCCGGGTCCAGCAGGAGGAACTCCTCCTCCACGCCGAGGGTGAGGGTGGCGGTGTCCGCCGAGGTGGCCGGCGGCGTCCGCACCGAGGTTCGGGACCGGTCGTCGCTCCGCTGCGCCATGCCTCGACGGTACGAGTCCGGCCGCGCTCCCGGATGCCGTTTCCCCGGACCGCCGCCCCCGCCGCGCGAGGCGCGCGGGAGGGCGACGGGCGGGGGGTACGGACTCAGCAGTCGTAGTACATGGCGAACTCGTGCGGGGTCGGGCGCAGCCGCACCGGGTCGACCTCGTTGGCGGTCTTCCAGTCGATCCAGGTGGAGATCAGGTCGTCGGTGAAGACGCCGCCGTCCAGCAGGTAGTCGTGGTCCCGGGCGAGCGCCTCCAGTGCGTGCGGGAGGGACGCGGGGACCTGCTTGACGTCGCTCCACTCCTCCGGCGGGAGGTCGTAGAGGTCCTTGTCGA
>NZ_NAPR01000030.1:2957-3306 GCF_002140155.1 Micromonospora sp. NBS 11-29 | reverse complement strand
CCGGCGGGAGACCGCCGCCCGCCTCCGCGCCGCCGCCTCCGGCGCACCAGGCGTCGCGCCCGGCGGGCAAGCCGACGGCGGTCCGGTCGCCGGGGTGCTGGCGCTGCTCGCCCCCGAGGCGGAGACCGCGCTGGCGACCGTGCAGGCGTTCACCGACAGCGGCGTCGCCGGCCGGCTGTGGTGGCTGACCCGGGGCGCGGCGGCGGTCGGTGCCGCCGACGCGCCGGTCGATCCCGTGGCGGCCGGGATCTGGGGGCTCGGCCGTGTGGCGGGGTTGGAGGAACCCGGTCGCTGGGGTGGTCTGGTCGACCTGCCGGCCGTGGTGGACGCGCAGTCGGTACGGCGGGTG
>NZ_NAPR01000030.1:349-2855 GCF_002140155.1 Micromonospora sp. NBS 11-29 | reverse complement strand
CGGCCGGCGCCGGCGCGGAGCACCTGGTGCTGACCAGCCGGCGTGGCGGGGACGCACCCGGCGCGGAAGAGCTGGCCGAGCGGCTGCGGGCCAGCGGTGTGCGGGTGACGGTGGCGGCGTGTGACGTGACGGACCGGGCTGCGCTGGCCGGGTTGCTCGACGGGTTGGCCGGGCAGGGCGACCCGGTCCGGGCCGTCGTGCACGCCGCCGGTGCGCCGCAGTTCACCCCGCTCGCCGATGTCACCGCCGACGAACTGCGTGACGTGCTGCGGGCCAAGGTTGACGGGGCGGCGCACCTGGACGCGTTGCTGCCCGACGGGTTGGACGCGTTCGTGGTGTTCTCGTCCATCGCGGGGGTGTGGGGCTCCGCCGGTCAGGCCGGCTACGCCGCCGCGAACGCGTACGCCGACGGGCTGGTGGCCCGTCGCCGCGCCCGTGGGGCCGGCGGCACGGCCGTGGCCTGGGGGCCGTGGGCCGGCGGCGGCATGGCCGCCGGGGGTGAGGCGCAGGAGGCGCTGGCCCGGCGCGGGCTGCCCGCCATGGACCCCCGGCTGGCGATCACCGCCCTGCACGGCGCGCTCGACCGGGACGACACCACGGTGCTCGTCGCCGACGTCGCCTGGGACCGGTTCGCCGCCACGTTCACCGCGCTGCGGCCCAGCCCGCTGCTGGACGAACTCGCCGAGGCCCGCCCCGCCCCGATCGCACCGACCGGCGACGGGCTCGCCCGGCGGCTCGCCGCGCTCACCCCCGCCGAACGGGACACCCACCTGCTCGACCTGGTCCGCGCCCAGGCCGCGGCGGTCCTCGGCCACCCGACGGCCGACGCGGTGGCGGCGGACCGGGCGTTCCACCAGCAGGGCTTCGACTCGCTGACCGCCGTCGAACTGCGTAACCGGCTCACCGCCGAGACCGGACTGACGCTGCCCAGCACGCTCGTCTTCGACCAGCCGACCCCGGCCGCCCTCGCCGCGTACCTGTCGGCCACGCTCACCGGCGAGCCGGCGGTCGCGGACGGCCCGGCCACCGGCGTGGCCGTCGACGGCGACCCGATCGTCGTCGTCGGCATGGCGTGCCGCCTCCCCGGCGGGGTGACCAGCCCGGACGAGCTGTGGGAGCTGCTCGCCGAGGGCCGCGACGGCGTCTCCGACTTCCCCCTCGACCGGGGCTGGGACCGGTTCCTCGCCGGCCGCCTCTCCGACACCTCGTTCCCCCGGCAGGGCGGGTTCGTCTACGACGCCGGGGCGTTCGACGCCGACTTCTTCGGCATCTCCCCGCGCGAGGCCCTGGCCATGGACCCGCAGCAACGGCTGCTGCTGGAGGTCTCGTGGGAAGCGGTCGAAACCGCCGGCATCGACCCGGCCCGGCTGCGCGGGGAACGCGTCGGCGTCTTCACCGGCGCCAGCTTCCAGGGGTACGCCTCGACGGCGATGGGCCGCGACCAGGAGGTCGGCGGGCACCTGCTCACCGGCACCGCCACCAGCGTGCTCTCCGGCCGGGTGGCGTACACGCTCGGCTTCGAGGGGCCGGCGGTGACCGTCGACTCGGCCTGCTCGTCGTCGCTGGTGGCGCTGCACCTGGCCGCCCAGTCGCTGCGCAGCGGAGAGTGCACGCTGGCGCTGGCCGGCGGTGTGACCGTGATGGCCTCACCGGCCACCTTCGTCGAGTTCTCCCGCCAGGGCGGCCTCGCCCCGGACGGGCGGTGCCGGTCGTTCGCCGACGGTGCCGACGGCACCGGCTGGGGTGAGGGCGTCGGGGTGCTGCTGGTGCAGCGTCTCTCCGACGCCCGCCGTGACGGTCGGCGGATCCTCGCCGTGCTGCGCGGCTCGGCCGTCAACTCCGACGGGGCCTCGAACGGCCTCACCGCACCGAACGGCCCGGCCCAGCAGCGGGTCATCCGGGCCGCCCTCGCGTCGGCGGGACTCACCACCACCGACGTGGACGTGGTGGAGGCGCACGGCACCGGCACCGCGCTCGGCGACCCGATCGAGGCGCAGGCGCTGCTGGCCACGTACGGGCAGGGGCGGGACGGGCACGAGCCGCTGCTGCTCGGCTCGATCAAGTCGAACATCGGCCACATCCAGGCGGCGGCCGGCGCCGCCGGTGTCATCAAGGCGGTGCTCGCCCTGCGGCACGGTCTCGTCCCGGCCACCNNGGCCGGCGGTGGATCGGCCCCGGCGGGCGGCGGTGTCGTCGTTCGGGATCTCCGGGACCAACGCGCATGTCATCTTGGAGGCGCCGGAGGTCGAGCCGGCTCCGGAGTCGGCGCCGGTGGTGTTGTCGTCGGTGCCGTGGTTGGTGTCGGCGCGGTCGGTGGAGGCGCTGGCTGGGCAGGCGTCGCGGCTGGCGGATCATCTGCGGGTGCGGTCGGACGTGTCGCCGGCCGATGTGGGTTGGTCGTTGGCGACGGCTCGTGCCGCGTTGGAGCACCGCGCGGTGGTGGTGGGCGCGGATCGTGATGTGTTGCTCACGGGTCTATCGGCGCTTGCCGGGGGCGAATCGGCGC
>NZ_NAPR01000030.1:0-323 GCF_002140155.1 Micromonospora sp. NBS 11-29 | reverse complement strand
GCGCAGCGGTCCGGGATGGGTCGGGGACTGTACGAGGCGTTCCCGGTGTTCGCGGAAGCGTTCGATCGGGTGTGCGCGTTGTTCGAGGGGCGTCTTGATCGGTCGTTGCGGGAGGTGGTGTTCGACGGGGGTGACCTGTTGGATCAGACCGCCTTTACGCAGGCGGGGTTGTTCGCGGTCGAGGTCGCCCTGTGGGAGTTGTTGTCGTCGTGGGGGATCGGCGCGGACTACGTTGCCGGGCATTCGATCGGTGAGGTGACCGCCGCCCATGTGGCGGGTGTGTTGTCTCTTGAGGACGCCTGTGTGCTGGTGGCGGCGCGGGG
>NZ_NAPR01000029.1:8254-17316 GCF_002140155.1 Micromonospora sp. NBS 11-29 | reverse complement strand
CGAGCGTGGTGGGTGGAACGCCATGGGTGTCTCGGCCCGGATTTGACACCCATGGCGTTCCACTCACGCTCGGCGAAGGCGGTGGGTGGAACGGCATGGGTGTCAGGACGGCGCTGGCTCAGGCGGTGGGGTGAGCAGGTGGCGGTAGAGGGCGTCAAGGTGGTCGGCCTGGGCCTCCCAGGTCCAGGTGGACAGCGGCGAGTCCGGCCCGTCGTAGACGGCGCGATAGCGCTGCGGGTCGGCGAGCACCACCCGGACCGCGCGGGCCAGGTCCGCGGCGTCCCGGGCGCGGAAGACCTCACCCTGGCCGGTGGCCCGGACCGTGTCGGCCATGGTACGGACATCGCTGACCACGATCGGCAGCCGCGCGTGCGCGTACTCGAAGAACTTGGTGATCAACGCGATCTCGTGGTTGGGCCAGTGGTGCAGCGGGATGAGCCCGACGTCGGCGGCGGCGAGGAACGCGACGAGCTGCCGATGCGGCACGTACGGCACCATGTGCACCCGGTCGGCGACGCCGCGCCGGGCGGCGTGGGCGGCGACCTGGCGGACGTACCCGGCGGCCGGGTCGGCGACGACCAGGGCCAGGTGCACACCGGGCAGCCGGGGCAGCGCCTCGATGACGGTGTCCACGCCACGCTGCACGGCCATCGCCCCGCTGTAGACCAGCAGCGGGGTGTCGGCGGCCACGCCGCAGCGGGCCCGCAGGTCGGGCGCGGGCTCGCCAACCGCCCGAGCCGGCGCGGTGGCGCACACAGCGGCGGCAAGCCCGGTGGCGGCGACCGGGGCGTTGAGCACGACGGTGGGGCGTTCGGGTAGGTCGTGGTCGCGGACCAGCAGGTCGGCGAGCGTGTCGGAGACGGTGACGACCGCGTCGGCGCGGCCGACGTACTCGCGGACGTAGCCCAGGTGGGCGGGCAGCCAGCGGGCGTTGTCGCGGCGGGGCCGGGCGCCGGGCAGCCACTCGTGCGCGTCCCAGACCAGTTTCACGGTACGCCCCTGTGCGCGGGCCCGGTCGACGGCGCGGGCGGCCACGCCGAGCATCCGGAAGTCGTGGGCGTGGATCAGGTCGGGACGCAACTCGTCGACGACCGGGCCGGCCACCCGCTCGTACGCCCAGAGCCCTGGCTCCAGCCGACGCCAGGCCCGGTCGCCGAGGCGGGCCTGCCAGTAGCGGACCTGGGCGTGTTCCACCGGTCGGCGGGCCAGCCGGGCCGCCCGCAACGGCAGCCCGCCGCGCGCCACCAACCGGCTACGCCAGCCGGACACGACGGTACGCAGGCCGCCTGGACCGGGCGAGCCGGCATCGTCACGATCGGCACCGGGCGAGACGGCATTCCGTACACCCGGACCGCGCAGGCCGGCACCCGCATCGCGCAGGCCGGCACCCGACCGAGCGTCGCGTGGGCCGCCCACCCCGGTGGGGAGCGCGCGGGGCGCGTCCAGCGGCAGCACGCGTACCTCGGCGTCGCCGAGCCGCCAGCGGCGCTCGGTGTCGGTGCGGGCGCAGCCGAGCAGGGTGACCGCCCAGCCGGCGTCGGCGGCGGAGCGGGCGGCCTTCTGCACCCGCGAGTCGCCCTCGACCGCGTTGTCGACCAGCATCACCACCCGCCGGCCGGCGGCCGGTCGCGTCGCGGGATCGCGCTGCATCGGCGACCACACCCCTTCACCTCGTCGGCCGGATGGGCGCGAGTGTACGGGGGGCGCGGGACCGCCGTGAGGGCAGGAAATGCGCCTTGAGCTGGGCGGACATCAACCGTGCAGGTGCCGGTGGGTGGGAGTTCACCCACCGTGCACGGGCGGGTCAGGCGACGCCGGAGGGAACCAGCGGGCCCGGGGTGGCCGGCTGCCGGCGGTCGCGCCGGTTGGGCAGCGACAGGCGGATCACCTTCCACCAGGCGGAGGCGACCTGCTTGGGCAGCGGGCCGGTGGTGTAGCGCAGCCCGTACCGGTCGAACAGGGCCCGCACCTCCGGGGCGATCTCCTGGTAACGGTTGCTCGGCAGGTCGGGGAAGAGGTGGTGCTCGATCTGGAACGACAGGTTGCCGGTCATGATGTGCAGCAGCCGGGGCCCGCTGATGTTGGCCGAGCCGAGCATCTGCCGCAGGTACCACTCGCCGCGGGTCTCGCCCTCGATGGAGGTCTTCTCGAACGTCTCCACCCCGCTCGGGAAGTGCCCGCACATGATCACCGAGTGGCTCCACACGTTGCGGATCAGGTTCGCGGTGAACGTGGCGGCGAGCGTGGACAGGAACGACGGGCCGGAGAGCAGCGGGTGCACCACGTAGTCCTTGAGCACCTGCTTACGGATCTTGCGACCGACCGCCTTCGCCTTCGCCCGGAACTTCGGGTCCTTGAGCCGCTTCTGCTTGAGGTGGTCGCCCAGCTCCATGTCGTACGCGGCGATGCCGTACTCGAAGAAGGCGGCGTTGAGCAGGTTCCACACCGGCTGGCCCAGGTGCATCGGGTGCCACGGCTGGTCCTCGTCGACGCGCATGATGCCGTACCCGAGGTCGTTGTCCTTGCCGACGACGTTGGTGAAGCGGTGGTGCAGCTCGTTGTGCGACTGCTTCCACTGGTCGGCCGGGGAGACGTGGTCCCAGTCCCAGGTGGTGGAGTGGATCTTCGGGTCGCGCATCCAGTCCCACTGGCCGTGCAGGACGTTGTGCCCGATCTCCATGTTGTCGAGGATCTTGGCGATGGTGAGGCCGGCGGTGCCGACGATCCAGGCCGGCGGGAACAGCGAGAACAGCAGCACCGCGCGGCTGCTGATCTCCAGCGTCCGCTGGGTCTTGATCACCTTTCGGATGTAGCGGGCGTCCCGCTCGCCCCGGTCGGCGATGACCCGGTCCCGGATCGCGTCCAGCTCCTTGCCGATGATCTCGATGTCCTCGGCGCTCAGATGGGCGATCGGGTTGTCGGCCTTCTTCTGGATCACGGTCACGTCGGTGGCTCCTCAGAGTTCGATGTCGCAGGTACCGGCGGCGGCCGACACGCAGGTCTGGATCGCCACGCCGTCACCCGGCACGGCGGTGGTCACGTCGCCGTTGCGCAGGTCGCGCACCGCACCCTGGCGCAGCGGCACGACGCAGCCGAAACAGATCCCCATCCGGCAGCCCGAGGGCATCAGCACCCCCGCGCTCTCCCCCGCGTCGAGCAGCGTGGTGGCACCGTCGGCTTGGACAGTTACCCCCGTTCCGGTGAAATTCACCGAACCGCCCTCGCCCGGTGTGATCACCGTGGGCCGGAACCGTTCGATGTACAGCCGCTCGGCGGCGCCGCGCGCCGCCCAGTGCGTCTCGGCGGCGTCGAGCAGACCGACCGGCCCACAGGCCCAGGTGTGCCGCTGCGCGTGGTCGGGCACGAGGTCGTCCAGCTCGGTCACGTCGAGCTGGCCCGTGGTGTCGGTGTGCCGTTCGACCAGCCGGACCGCGCCCCGGTCGGCGAGCGCCCGCAGCTCCGCGCCGAAGATGACGTCGTCCCGGGTCGGCGCGCAGTGCACCAGCACCACGTCCGCCCGATCGGTGAGCCCGGCCCGCAGCATCGCCATGACCGGGGTGATGCCGCTGCCGGCGGTGAGGAACAGGACCCGCTCGGGCGTCGCCGTGGGCAGCACGAAGTCGCCCTGCGCCTGGTCGAGCTGGACGATCGTGCCGGGTCGGATGCGGCGGACGAGGTGGTTGCTGACCTTGCCGTCGGGGATCGCCTTCACGGTCACCGTGATCCGGCTGTCCGCCGCCCCCGGCGCCGAGGTGACCGAGTACGCACGCCACTGGCGCACCCCGTCGACGTCCACGCCGAGCCGCACGTACTGTCCGGGCAGGTGACCCCGCCAGCCGCGGCCGGGCTGGATCACCAGCGTCGCCGCGTCCCGGGTCTCCGGGCGGACGGCGACGATCCGGCCGCGCAGCGGCGCACCGGCGCGCAGCGGCGCGATCAGGTCGAGGTAGTCGTCCGGCAGCAGCGGGGTGGTGACCGTGCCGGCCAGCCGCAGCAACCTGTCCCGGAGCGAGACCTTCTGCGGGTGGCGGCGGACAGTTGTGGTCATATGACCAGCGTGGCTGCGGGATCGCATAACATCTTGACCAGCAAAGGTGAATTGGTCACGGGTTTTTGTTCGAGGGGAACAAGATGACGCAGGAGGCCGGGACGGGGCCACGGGCCGCGCACCTCGATCTCGACGCCGGGGTGGCGGCGCGGCTGCGGGACCGGCTGCCGATGGTCGCCGAGCGGACGGTCACCGCGATCACCGCGGAGGTGCCCGACTACTCCGGCGCGCTCACCGACACCATGCGGGAGAAGATCGAAAACGCGGTACGCATCGCGTTGGGCACGTTCCTCCAGCTCATCGAGGGTACCCAGGCGTTCGACCCGAGCACTCCCCTGGCCCCGGCGCTGGAGGCCGCGTACGCGTTGGGCAGCGGCGAGGCGCGCTCGGGGCGGAGCATGGACGCGCTGCTGGCCGCGTACCGGGTGGGTGCCCGGGTGGCCTGGCGGGAGGTCTCCACCACCACGGTCCGTAGCGGGCTGGCCGCCGAGACGGTGGCCGAGTTCGCCGAGCTGATGTTCGCGTACATCGACGAACTGTCCGCGGCCAGCGTCGCCGGACACGCCGACGAGCTGGCCAGCGCCGGTCGGGTGCGTCGCCGGGACCTGGAACGGCTCACCCAGCAGTTGCTCGCCGGCGAGCCGGAGGAGTCGCTGCGGCGCAGCGCCGAACGGGCCGACTGGCCGCCGCCGCAGACGTTGACGGTGGTGCTGCTGCCCCGCCGGCACCTGCGTGCGGTACTCGCCCTGGTCGGCCCGCACACGCTGGAGAGCGGCGAGGACCTGCCCGGCATGACCTCGGCCGAGGAACTGGCGGTGCTGCTGGTGCCGGACAGGCACGGCGGGCGGCGCCGCCAGCTCATCCGGCTGCTGCACGGGCACCGGGCGGTGCTCGGCCCGGCCCGGCCGTGGCACCGGGTGGCGACCTCGTACCAGCGCGCCATCCGGGCCCTCGCGCTCGGCCTCGGCGAGCCGGACGCCGGCCCGGTGGACACCGAGCGTCACCTGGCCGCGCTGCTGCTCAGCATGGACCCGGAGGGCCTGGCCGACCTCCGGGCCCAGGCTCTCGCCCCGCTCGCCGCGCTGCCCCCGGCCACCGCGCACCGGCTGGCCGAGACCCTGCGGTCGTGGCTGCTGCACCAGGGGCGTCGCGACGACGTGGCGGCGGACCTGTTCGTGCACCCGCAGACCGTCCGCTACCGGATGGGGAAGCTCCGCGAACTCTTCGGTGACCGCCTGCACGACCCCGCCACCGTCCTCGACCTGACGATCGCCCTCGCCGTCCCGCCCGAGCCGGGCGCGGCCCCCGCATGACGAGCGGGGCGTGCCAGCGACCGTGACGGCGGCGGTGGCGGCGGCGGCGATGGCGGCGGCGGTGCGCCCGAAGCCGCCGGGCCGTCCGGCGTCCTCGCATCCGTCTCCGAGGAGCTGACGCGCAGCCAGGTCGACGACGCGATGCCGCGGTACGGGACCGCGGCGCCGGACTGCGGCGCCGGAGGTCACGCTGGGTGAACTGGCCGCCGATCAACGCGGAAGTCACTTCATGTGACCATCGGTCAAGCGCGCCCCGCTGCGCCTCCTTCCCGCGCATCGCCCTGACCAGCGCCTATCTCCGAGAACGTCCGGCCGCCGATCCCTGCCCGTCGCCCCCTTTGCTCTGCAGCCGCGGAGGCAGCGGCAGCGCTCGGTCACCGATGCGCCCGTGGCTGCAGAGCAAAGGCCGCCGCGGTCGCATGCCGCCCCGCCAGCGCCATCACCCTGAGTCACGCCGAGAGGCGCTCGGTCGATGCCGGCGATCCCCACCGAGCCGACGGCGATCGCCATGTCGGCTCGGGGCGGCGTGGGGATGGGTGGGGGCGACGCGGACGCCGGACCCGTCGCCACGGGCGGTTCATCTCGCGATCAGCGCGGGCGCCTGCGAACGCCCCTCCACAAGGAGCGATTACTTATCGTCCACTGTTACTGTCAGCAACCCTCGTGCACATTTCCAATCGCATGTTGACGGCCGCCAGCCCGGGGGCAATCATGATGGTCACTAGATCTCGCCAACACGCCAATGTCGGATCTGGTGGCTTTTCCCACCCCTCGACGGGATCGCGCCGGGACCGCGAGATTCCGCCGGGCGACCACGCCCGGCACGCGCCCGGTAAATCCTATCGAGAAAATAGGATATGCCACCGCTCGCATCGAGGAGTCCGCCGGTGAACGGGAACGACGAAGCTCCCGCGCCGAGCCGGCCCAGGCCGGTTTCGCGCGGCGTTGAGCTGGAAGAACCGCTCGCCCTGCACGGCGGCCGGCCAGTGCGGGACACGCCGTGGCCCACCTATGACAAGGGCGCGGTATTCGTGCACGCCGAGGACGAGGACGCCGCAATTCGGGCTATTCGCAGCCACCTTTACTTCCGATACGACCACCGCGCGCAGAAAGAGACCGAATGCGGGCGGTTCGAGGATGAGCTGTGCCGTTATTTCGGCACCCGGCATGCTCTCGCCGTTTCCAGCGGCACCGCTGCCCTGGCCCTCGCTCTGATGGGTGCGGGAGTGCCGCCGGGCTCATTGGTCGCCTGTCCCGGATTCACTTTCGTCGCCACTCCCAGCGCCATTGTTCTGGCCGGCTGCCGGCCATTTCTGGTGGAGGTCGACGACGACCTGCGCATGGACCTCGACGACCTGCGCCGCCGCTGGCGCCCGGAGATCCGCGCGGTGCTGGTGGTCCACATGCGCGGGTTCGCCGCCGACGTGGAGGCGCTGTCCGCCTTCGCCGCCGAGATGGGGGTGCCGCTGATCGAGGACGCGGTGCCCGCGCTCGGCGCCGAACTCAACGGCCGCAAGCTCGGCACGTTCGGGGCGGCCGGGGCGTTCAGCACCCAGTCCGACAAGGCGCTCAACTGCGGCGAGGGCGGCTTCCTGGTCACCGACGACAGCATGCTGTTCGCCCGGGCGGTGGCGTTGTCCGGGGCGTACGAGGGACGGCTACGTCGACACTTCCCGCACGGCGAGCCCCCGCTCTCCGGCCTGGACCTGCCGCTGCTGAGCCTGCGGATGGACGAGATCCGGGCGGCCCTGCTGCGGGCCGAGCTGACCCGGCTGCCGCAGCGGCTGGCGCTGTTCCACCGCAACTACGCGCACGTCAGCGCCGCCCTGGCCGGCCTGCCCGGGATCGCGGTCCGGCGGCCGGTCGCGCCCGGGGCGTACCTCGGTGAGGCGTTCGTGTTCCGCGTGCCCGGCGGCGACGCGGGCTGGTTCGCCCGGGCGCTGTGCGCGGAGGGCATCGACGCCCGCAACATCGGCGCGGACGACGACCTCAATGTCCGGGCGTTCTGGAACTGGCGTTTCCTCTACGACCACGCCGAGCCGGGCCGGATCCGCGCGACGCTGCCCCGCACCGCCCGGTTGCTGGCCGAGACCGTCGACGTGCCGCTGTCGTCGAACCTCACCCCCGGCGACTGTGACGACCTGATCCGCGCGGTCCGCAAGGTGGCCGGGGTCCGGGACACCGCGCTGGCCCGGCCGTGACCGGCACGCACGCGACCCGCGCGGACCCCGCCGCGAAGCCCCTGCCCCGGCTGGCGCTGGTGGGGCTGCTCGGCGCGCTGTTCACCGGCTATCTCGGCCTGACCGCAGTGATCCCGGTACTGCCCGGTTTCCTGCGCGAACGGCACGACGCCGGTGACCTCACCGTCGGCGTCGTGGTCACGGTAACCGCGGTGACCGCGCTGCTGGTCCGGCCGGTCGCCGGCGCGCTCGCCGACCGGTACGGCCACCGCACGGTGATGCTGACCGGCGCGCTGGTGGTGGCCGCCGGCGGCCTGCTCTACCTGGCGCCGCTGGGCGTGCCGGCGCTGGTGGCGGTCCGGCTGCTGCTGGGCGCCGGCGAGGCGGCGCTGTTCACCGCCGGCGCGGTGTGGATCGTCCAGCTCGCCCCGCACCACCGGCGCGGCCAGCTCATCGGCCTGTACGGGGTGAGCATGTGGGGTGGCATCTCCGCCGGCACGTTCCTCGGCGCGACCGTGCAGCAGGCCGGCTACCCGGCGGTGTGGGCGCTGAGCGCCGCCGCCCCGGCTCTCGGCGCCGCGCTGGTCGCGGTGGTGCCGTCGCCGCCGCGTACCGCGCCGTCGGGCAAGGGCGGCGGCCTGCTGCTGCGCCCCGCGCTGCTGCCCGGCGTCGCGCTGACGTTCGGCGCCGCCGGGTACGCCGGCCTGGCCGCGTTCGTGGTGCTGCACCTGGACGCCCGGGGCATCGGGCACGGCGTGGTGGTGCTGAGCTGCTTCAGCGCCGTCTACGCGGGCACCCGCCTGGTCATCGGTCACCTGCCCGACCGGCTCGGCCCCCGACGGGTGGCCGCCTGGTGCGGTGTGGGCGAGGCGGTCGGCCTGCTGATCGTCGCGGCCGCCCCGAACCTGCCGGTCGCGGTGGCCGGCAGCGTGGTGATGGGCGTCGGGTTCTCGCTGCTGCACCCGTCGCTGGCGCTGATGGTGATGAACCGCACCGACCCGGCGCGGCAGGGTGCGGCGATCGGCGCGTACACCTCGTTCTGGGACCTGGGGCTGGCGGTATGGGGGCCGGCGACCGGACTGGTCGCCGCCGGGTTCGGCTACCCGGCGGTGTTCGTCGCGNCGGCGGTGGCCGCCGCGATGGCGCTGCGCATCGGCCGGCCCGCCGCCACGGAGACCCCGATGGAGGTACGGGCATGAGTGGATCCGTGACCGTGCTCAGCGTCACCGGCTGGTGCCGCAACGGCAGCACCATCATCGGCAACGTGCTGGGTGAGGCGCCCGGCGTGACGCACGTCGGCGAGCTGCACTTCCTCTGGAAGAACTCGACCGGTCGCGGGGTGAACGACCGGTGCGGCTGCGGCCGGCCGCTGACCGCGTGCCCGCTGTGGTCGGCGGTGCTGCCGGTCGGCCGGCCGGCCGGCGTGTCGGCGGACGCGCACGCCGCCGAGGTGATCCGGCGGCAACGCGCCCGGTTGCGGACCCGGCACACCTGGCGGGTGCTGCGCCGGGGCGCGTACGA
>NZ_NAPR01000029.1:328-8246 GCF_002140155.1 Micromonospora sp. NBS 11-29 | reverse complement strand
CCCGCACCGGCGCCCGGATGATCGTGGACAGCACCAAGATCCCCGGCGAGTCGGCGTTGCTGCCGCATGTGCCCGGCGTCGAGCCGTACTGGCTGCACCTGGTCCGGGACCCGCGTGCGGTGGCGCACTCCTGGCGGGAGCCGAAGGAGTACGTCTACGCGATGTCGGCGGCGCGCAGCACCGCGTACTGGCACGGGTTCAACCTGGCCTCGGCGGCGATCAACCGGCGGTTTCCCGGGCGGTCGACGTTCCTGCGCTACGAGGACTTCGCCGCCGATCCGGCCGGCACGATCGACGCCCTGCTGCGGCTGGTCGGCGTCGACCCGGGCGGCAACCCGGTCCGGGACCGGACCGTCGAGCTGCGCGGCAACCACACGGTCACCGGCAACCCGGACCGGTTCCGCACCGGCCCGACCCGGATCCGGGACACCGACGACGGATGGCGACGGACGCTGACCGGCCGGCAACGCCTCGCCGTGGCGGCGCTGTCGTGGCCGCTGTCGGCCCNGGCGGATCGGCCGGCACGCAGCCCGGCGCGGTGGCCCGCGCCGGTGAGACGGAGAGGTGACGGACGTGGATCTGGGGCTCAAGGGGCGGGTGGCGCTGGTCGCCGGCGGCACCAGTGGCATCGGGTTGGCCTGCGCGAAGGAGTTCGCCGCCGAGGGCGCGCACGTCGCGGTCTGCGGACGCGACCCGGAGCGGCTGGGCGCCGCCGAGCGGGAGCTGGCCGCGATGGCGACCGGCCGGGTCAGCGCGACCGGGGTGGACCTCACCGACACCGATGCCGCCGTCGGCTGGGTGGACCGGATCGCCGCCGACCTGGGTGGGGTGGACGTGCTGCTGGTCAGCGGCGGCAGCCCGCCGATCGGCACCGCCACCGCCTTCGGCACCGCCGACTACCGGGCGGCCGTCGACCGGGTGCTGCTGCCGGCGGTCGCGGTGTCGCTGGCCGCGCTGTCGCACATGCGCGCCGCCGGTTGGGGTCGGCTGCTGCTGGTCGCCTCGGAGACCGCCTGCGTGCCGATCGGCCCGCTGGCGCTGTCCGGGGTGACCCGGGCCGCGCTGGTCCGATTCGCCCAGGGGCTCGCCGTGGACGTGGGCCGGGACGGGATCACCGTGAACGTGCTCGCGCCCGGCGGTGTGCGTACCCCGCCGATGGAACGCGCGGCGGCCCGGCTGGCCGGCGCGGACGGCGACGTGGAGGCGCGGCTGGCCGCGATGGGGCACCACAGCGCGGTCGGCCGGCTGGCCCGCCCCGAGGAGGTGGCCGCCGTCGCCGCGTTCCTGGCCGGTGAGCGGGCCTCGTACGTGACCGCCGGCGTGCACCTGATCGACGGCGGGGCCGCCGCCACCGGGCCGGACCTGCCGCATCTGACCGGCGTCCGCAAGGACACCTACGCCTGACCCACCCGACCGCCGCACGAGGGAGTGCCCATGTCGACGACCAGCCAGTTCACCGAGCGCGACGTCTCCGAGTTCTTCGACCAGACCACGCAGACGTACCTCAGCTTCTGGGACAGCGAGGGCGTGCTGCACACCGGTTACTTCGCCGGGGCGGACGACACCGACTACTCGGCGGCGGCCGACCGGACCTCGGACATCCTCGCCGACGACGCCGGCATCGACGCCTCGTCGAACGTGCTCGACGTCGGCTGCGGCTGCGGCAACTTCCTGCTGCGCCTGGCCGCGCGGACCGGGTGCCGGGGCGAGGGGTTGGACCTGAGCATCGAGCGGATCCGGTTCGCCGAGCAGCGGCGCGCGGAGCGGGGCGCCGGGCTGGACGTGTCGTTCCGGCACGGCTCGGCCACCGCGCTGCCGTACGCCGACGGCACGTTCACGCACGTGGTCAGCCAGGACGCGTTGTTCCTGGTGCCGGAGAAGCCGCGTAGCCACGCCGAGATGTTCCGGGTGCTCGCGCCCGGCGGGGNCGGCCCGCCGGCACGTCTACGACCGGGTGCGCTGGAACGGCGGCTACTCGCTGGACGGGTACCGCCGGGCGCTGGAACAGGCCGGGTTCGTGGACGTGACCGCCCGCAGCCTCGACGCGCACATCCGGCAGACGTACCGGGTGTTGGGCCGCACCGCCCGGGAGCGCGCCGAGACCACGGCCGACGAGGCCGCACGGACCTGGATCCTCACCTTCGCCGACTCCTGCGACGAGATCCAGGCCGCCATCGACCGGGGCGAGTTCGGCTGGGGCATGTTCGTCGCCCGCAAGCCGGCCTGAGGAAGGGACACCAGATGCAGCAGCGCGTTGACGCCGTGAA
Source organism: Micromonospora sp. NBS 11-29 (assembly GCF_002140155.1). GTDB lineage: Bacteria > Actinomycetota > Actinomycetes > Mycobacteriales > Micromonosporaceae > Micromonospora. The sequence goes on along the minus strand of NZ_NAPR01000029.1, from coordinate 5,979 downwards.
GCGGACCATCGCCGAGGTGGTCGCCGAGCGGAAGACCCAGATGTCGCCCGGCGGGACGTTCGTCGAGGCGTTCGGGAAGGACGGTTTCGACACCAGCGTCGACTACGACGTCACGATCACCGACTCGCTGACCAGTTCCCGGCGCAAGCCGCGCTACCCGTCGCGGAACATGCTCAAGGTGGTGGACCTGTCCCGGGACCCGCAGGACTTCTACTGGCACGAGAGCCCGCCCCGGCCGGGCGACCCGGCGGTGGACGGCGCGGACCTGCGCCGGGAGGCGGCCAACCACTTCCACCGCTCCCCCATCCCGCCGCTGCTCACCACCACCGCGTGGGTGCAGGTGCCGGACACGCTGTGGGAGGACCCGGTCAGCTTCGCCCAGTTCATCGACTACCGGCTGGTGGTGCGGCTGGCCACCGCCGAGAACCACACCATCCTGCGCGGCGAGGGCGGGCTGCTGGCCATGCCGGAGCTGGGCCGGCTCACCGACCCGGGGCCGTTCGCCTCCACCATCCTGACCGCGTGCAACGAGGTCGAGCAGATGGGCAGCACCGCCGACGGGCTGATCATCAATCCGGCCGACTACTACCGGCTGCTGGGCAACGGCACGCTGATGCGGGACGTGGAGGAGAACGGCGTCTTCATCGTGCGTACCCGGCTGGTCGACCCGGGCACCGCGATCGTCGGCGACTTCGGTCACGGCGCGCTGCTGTTCGACGCCGGCCGGTCCCGGATCGCGTTCGCCGAGCCGCCGCCGGGCACGTTCGCCGAGCCCGGGGTGGCGCTGCGCGCGGAGATCTGGGAACGGGTCGTGGTCAATCTGCCCACCTGCTTCTTCGTCGTCTCGCTCTGAGCGGCGACGATGACCACGCCCGCCCGTTCCGACCCCGACGTCCTGGTCATCGGCGCGGGCGTCGTCGGGCTCTGCTGCGCCTGGTTCCTGCGCCGCGCCGGTCACACCGTGACGGTGGTGGACCGGGGCGAGGTCGGCGACCCGGCGGCCTGCTCGGCTGGGAACACCGGCTTCGTCGGCACCCAGGGCTCGGCCCCGCTGGCCGAGCCCGGGGTGCCGGCCAAGGGGGTGCGCTGGCTGTTCAGCCCGGAGAGCCCGTTCTCGGTCCGGCCCCGGCCGGACGCCGCGCTGCTGGCCTGGCTGTGGCACTTCCGCCGGTACTGCACCGAGCGGCACGCCCGCGCCGGCTTCGAGACGCTGCTCGCGCTCAAGCAACGCAGCCTGGCGCTGCTGCGGCAGATGTGCGCCGAGGACGAGCTGGCCGGCACGCTCACCGAACGCGGCATGATCCTGGCCTGTCACACCGAGCAGGGGTACGCGCGGGCGCGTCGCACGATCCGCGCGGCGACCGCCCGCGGGGTGCCGCTGCGCGACCTGGGCCGGGCCGAGCTGGCCCGGCTGGAACCGGGCGTCGACTTCGCCGTCGCCGGGGCGCTGCTCAACGAGGAGGGCGCCGCGCTGCGCATCCCGGCGTTCCTGGTCGCCCTCGCCGAAGCGTTGCGGGCGCGGGGCGTGGAGATCGTCACCGGCGCCGAGGTGCGCGGCTTCGAGGTGGCCGGCCGGCGGGTGCGCGGCGTCCGGACCGGCCGGGGTGACCTGCGTCCGGCCGAGGTGGTCATCGCCGCCGGGGTGTGGTCGACGGCCTGCGCCCGGATGCTCGGCGTCGGGCTGACGCTGCAACCGGCGAAGGGCTACACGGTGACCGTTCCGGCCGGTCCGGGTACGCCCACCCGACCGGTGCTGCTCAGTGAGGGCAAGGTCGCGGTGATGCCGCTCGGTGACCGGGTACGCGTCGGCGGCACGCTGGAGCTGGCCGGGCTGGACGCCTCCGTGTCACCGCGCCGGGTGGACGGCATCCTGCGCACCGTCCGACGCTACCTGCCGGCGCTGGAGACCGACCGGCGGCTGGACGTGTGGAGCGGGCTACGCCCGTGCACGCCGGACAGCCTGCCGTTGATCGGCCGGGCCGGCGGCTGGGACAACGTCAGCGTCGCCACCGGACACGGTCACATCGGGATGGGGCTCGCCCCGGCCGGCGGGGAGCTGCTCGCCCGGATCGTCACCGGCGCCGAGCCGGACCTGCCGTCGGCGACGTTCGCCCTGGACCGCTTCCGGAGGGGGAGCCGATGAGCGACCGGCCCGAGATCGGGGTGCTCTGCCTCGACACCAGCTTCGACAAGATCCCCGGCCACATCCGCAACCCCACCACGTTCGACTTCCCGGTGCGCTACCGGGTGGTCGAGGGCGCCACGCCGCAACGGCTGGTGCGCGAGGCCGACCCGACGCTGCTGGAGCCGTTCGTCACCGCGGCCCGCGACCTCCAGGCCGCCGGCGTCGCCGGGATCACCGGCGCGTGCGGTTTCCTGGTGCTGTTCCAGGCCGAACTCGCCGCCGCGGTGGACGTGCCGCTGTGGTCGTCGAGCCTGGTGCAGTTGCCGATGGTGCACCGGATGGTCGGGCGCACGGTCGGGCTGCTGGTCGCCGACGAGGCGGCGCTGACGCCGCGGCACCTGGCCGCGATCGGGGCGGCGGACGTGCCGGTCGCGGTCACCGGCATGGCCGGGCAGCCGGAGTTCCGCGAGGTGATGCTGGAGGGCCGGCGGGACGCGCTCGACGTCGACCGGCTCGCCGCCGAGGTGGACGGCCGGGTGGACGCGCTCGCCCGCGCCCACCCCGACCTGGGGGCGCTGGTGATCGAGTGCACCGACCTGGTGCCGTTCGCCCACCGCATCCAGGCCCGGCTGGGCGTGCCGGTGTTCGACATCGTCACGCTGACCACGATGGCGTACGCGACGTTGACCCGTCGCCCGTACCGGCCGGGCTGACCGGCCCGGCGGAAACGCCCGCCCGTCGGGTGGGCGGCGCATAGCGTGTGGGCAGGAGGGCCAGCCCCGGGCGGGAGGCGGCCGGAACCGGAGGAGGACGCCGTGACGGAGCCGGAAGAGGAACAGGAGAAGACCGGCAAGACCGACCGGGTGTTGTTCTCCCCGGACGGCGACCCGCACCACACGCTCGCCGAGGCGTCCCAGCCGGACGAGCACCTCGACGTCACCGCGACCGTCGACGACCGGACCGAGGTCGTCGACGACGAGCAGTGACGGCGGCCCGGCCGGCGTCGAGCGCGGCGGTCAGACCGGCGGGATTCCGGAGCGGCCGATGGCCGACATGTCGCCGCCACCGATCTCGGTGGGTTCGCCGTCGGGCGGGGTCTCGGTGGGTCCGGTGACCGGCGGTGGGCCGGTGGTCTCGGTCCGGTCCTCGACGCAGGCGTCGCCCAGCCCGTGCATCAGCTCCCCGATCGCGGCCAGGGCCGCTCCCTTGTCCGGGCAGGGTCGGCCGGTGGCGAGCACCTGCCCGTCGCCACCCAGCACGGTGAACCCCACCGTGCCGCCGGCCTCGCTCTCGATCACGAACTTCACCGGCCCACCTCCGCTCAGTGCACGCCCTGGGACTGCAACCACAGCTCCAGCAGACCGAGTTGCCACAGCTTGTTGCTGCCGGCGCTGGCCTGCGCGCGGTCCGGCTCGGCGAGCAGCTCGTCGACGTACGCCCGGCGGAACAGGGCCCGTCGGCGGGCCTCGGGTGCGCCGAGCGCCTCGACCACCAGCTTCCGCACGGGGCCGTCCACGTTGCGCAGCGCCGGCACCGGGAAGTACCCCTTGGGGCGGTCGATGACCTCGGCCGGCAGCACCTCCCGGGCCACGTCCTTGAGCACGCCCTTGCCGCCCTGGGCCAGCTTGTGCTCGGGCGGGCAGGCCGCGGCCAGCGTCACCAGGTCCTGGTCGAGGAAGGGCGTGCGCACCTCCAGCCCCCAGGCCATGCTCATGCTGTCCACCCGCTTGACCGGATCGTCGGGGAGCATGAGGTGCGTGTCCAGGCGCAGCACCGCGTCCACCGCGCTCTGCGCGCCCGGCGCGGCCAGCTCCGCGGCGACCAGCTCGCCGCTGACGTCGGCGTCGCAGGCGTACGCCGGGTCGACCACCCGGTTCAGCTCGGTGTGGTCCCGGTCGAAGAACGCGGTGGTGAACTCCGCCGCCGCGTGCGCCCGGTCCGCGTGGGCGAGCCGGTGGTGGTAGCCGTAGCCGGCGAACACCTCGTCGGCGCCCTGCCCGGACTGTGCCACCTTGACGTGCCGGGCGACCTGCTCGGAGAGCAGGTGGAACGCCACCACGTCGTGGCTGCCCATGGGTTCGGTCATCGCCGTCACGGCGGCGCGTACGGCCGGACCGAGGTCGTCGTCGGCGAGGCGGATGCGGTGGTGGTCGGTGTCGAACGCGCGGGCGACCAGATCGGAGTAGTGGAACTCGTCGCCGGCCTCGTCGCCGTGACTGTCGAAGCCGATGCTGAACGTCTGGAGGTGGTGCTGCCCGGCCCCGTCGAGCAACGCCACGATCATGCTGGAGTCGAGGCCGCCGGAGAGCAGCACGCCGACCGGCACGTCGGCGACGAGCCGGCGGTGGACTGCGGTGCGCAGCGCGTCGCCGATCGCGGCCCGCCAGTCGCGGGCGTCCATGCCGTCGTGGGCCGGGTCGCGCCGGTAGTCGGGCCGCCAGTAGACGTGCTCCCGGCTGCGCCCGTCGGCGTCGGTCACCCGGACCGTGGCCGGGGGCAGCTTGCGCACCCCGCGCAGGATGGTGCGCGGGGCCGGCACGATCGAGTGCCAGGACAGGTAGTGGTGCAACGCGACCGGGTCGATGCCGGTGTCCACGTCGCCGGCGGCCAGCAGCGCCGGCAGGGTGGAGGCGAACCGCAGCCGGCCCGGCGACTCGGCCAGGTAGAGCGGCTTGACGCCCAACCGGTCCCGGGCCAGCACGAGCCGGCGCCGTCGCCGGTCCACCAGCGCGACGGCGAACATGCCGACCAGGTGGTCGACGAACCGCTCACCCCACTGCGCGTACGCGACCAGGACGACCTCGGTGTCGCTGGTGGATCGGAAGGTGTGCCCGGCCGTCCGCAGTTCGTCCCGCAGCTCCGGGTAGTTGTAGACGCAACCGTTGAAGACCAGCGCCAGGCCGAGGTCGTCCCGGGCCATCGGTTGGCCGCCGGCCTCGGACAGGTCGATGACGGTCAGCCGGCGGTGTCCGAGCGTGATCCAACCGTCGGTCCACCGTCCCTCGCCGTCCGGGCCGCGGGAACGCATGGCCTCGGTCATCCGGGTCACCGCGTCGGCGTCGGGGGCGCCGCCGTCGAACCGGGCCTCGCCGCTGATCCCGCACATGCCGGCGGTTACCCGGCGTGTGACGGAGGAAACGCGGGATGGGCGGTTGGCGAGCCGGGACCGGTACGCCGTCGTACGGTGGCGGTACGGGCCATGTCGCCGGGGCGGTCCGGCCACGGGGGCGTGGCCAGGATCAACCTGCCAGGAGGACGTGTGTTCGCCAATCCCGAGGAACTCCTGCGATACCTCAGCNTGCCGGTCGAGTCGTTCGACGACAGCGTCTTCACCGACGGCCTCGCCTTCGACGGCTCGTCGATCCGGGGTTTCCAGTCGATCCACGAGTCGGACATGCTGCTGCTGCCGGACGTCACGACCGCGTTCGTCGACCCGTTCCGCGCGCAGAAGACCCTGGCGTTGAACTTCTTCGTGCACGACCCGTTCACCCGCGAGGCCTACTCCCGGGACCCGCGCAACGTGGCG
>NZ_NAPR01000029.1:0-294 GCF_002140155.1 Micromonospora sp. NBS 11-29 | reverse complement strand
TCGAAGAAGGCGGCAACCGCGGCTACAAGACCGCCTACAAGGGCGGCTACTTCCCCGTCCCGCCCGTGGACCACTACGCCGACCTGCGGGACCGGATGGTCCGTCGCATGGTCGACGCCGGCTTCACGGTCGAGCGCTCGCACCACGAGGTCGGCACCGGTGGGCAATCAGAGATCAACTACAAGTTCTCGACGCTGCTGCACGCCGCCGACGAACTCCAGCTCTTCAAGTACCTGATCAAGAACGAGGCGTGGGCGAACGGCAAGACGGCCACGTTCATGCCCAAGCCGCTCT
>NZ_NAPR01000028.1:76375-79663 GCF_002140155.1 Micromonospora sp. NBS 11-29 | reverse complement strand
GGGCGGGGGAAAGGGGTGGGGTGGGGGAGGCGGGTGGGCTACCGTGGGGGTATGCAGAGCAGGCGATTCGTCACCGCCGCGGCCGCGCGAGCTTTCCGCTCGCCGGTTGCCGCCGCCTGACTGCTCACCCCATCGCCGGCGACCGGAAACGGTCCGCCGGCGTCGTCGTGTGTCACGCCACCCTTCGGCGGGCCGCCCGGTCGCCCTACCGGAAGGCGTCCGCCATGACACCCGACCAGATCATCCGTACGTTCGTGGAGCACTACCACCGGCACGGCCACCGGGACGCGCNATGCACCCGCTCACGCCGTACCTGCTGGGGCGGCCGCACCCGGGCGGACGCCGCCTGGTCGACGTGCAGCGGTGCCTGCGCACCACCGACCTGGACGAGGTCGGCGACCGTACCCACCTGACCGTGTTCCAGATGCTCGGCTCCTGGTCGCTCGGCGACTACGACATCGCGACCAGCCTGCGCTGGGGCTTCGACCTGCTCACCGACGGGTACGGCATCGCGCCGGGGAGGCTGCACGCGACGGTCTTCGGCGGCGACGACCGGCTCGGACCGGACGAGACGGCGCGGGACACCTGGACGGCGCTCGGCGTGCCGGTGGAGGCGCTGGGCGACGACAACTGGTGGTCCAACGGCCCGACCGGCCCCTGTGGACCGGACTCGGAGATCTTCGTGTGGACCGGCGACGGGCCGCCGGCGAGCACGCCGAGCGTCGACGAGCGGTGGGTGGAGGTGTGGAACCACGTGCAGATGCGCTACCACCGTCACCCCGACGGCCGGCTCACACCGCTGCCGCGCTCCAGCATCGACACCGGCATGGGCCTGGAACGGCTGGAGATGGTGCTGCGTGGCGACCGGTCGGTGTTCACCGGCGACGGGCTCAGCCTGTGGGTGGGCGCGGTCCGCGACCGGTGGGGCCTGCGCGGCGCGGACCTGCGCGTGGTCGCGGACCACCTGCGCTCCGCGGTGGTCGTGCTCGGCGACGGGGTACGCCCCGGCAACACCGGCCGAGGGTACGTGCTGCGTCGGCTGCTGCGCCGCGCGCTGACCGTGCTGTGGCGCGACGACCCGGCGCCGAGCCTGGGCGAGCTGCCGACGACCCTGTACGCGGACACGCTGCGCCGGTTCCGCCAGCCGGTCGACCCGGGTGCGCTGCCCGGGTTGCTGGGCGATGAGGAACGCCGCTTCCGGGGGCTGCTGCGGCGCGGCCGGCCGCTGGTCGAGCGGGTTCGCGCGCGGGGTCCGCTGACCGAACGTGACTACCACTGGCTGCACGACACCCACGGGTTGCCGCGCGACCTGGTCGACGGGCTGCTCGCCGAGGCGGGCTGAGCGGTGGCCGCCCGGCCCGGCCGGTGCCAGACTCGGGTGAGCAGTCGCCGCGAGGGAAGAGGGCCGATGACCGGGTACGACGTGCGGCCGGACGAGGAGACGGTGGCGCTGCTCGGCGCCGAGGTGCGTATCGCCGACGCGGCCGGGCTGCTCGCCGCCGCCCAGGACGGGCCGGTGGACCTGCTGGCCGTCACCGACGTTCCCGCGCCGGTGCGGGAGGTCCGCTGCATCGTGCGCGCCCACACCGTCGACGGGCTGCCGGTGCACCGCTTCGAGGCGTACCTGCGGGTGGAGACCGCGCCGGCCGGCCTGCTCGCCCTCGGGCTGGTCGGGCCGGTCGGTGTGCTGCTCGCCGAACGCCTCGCCGCCCGCGGCGGGGACGGCCCGGCGGCGGCGGTGGGCCGGGCGGCGGCCGAGGGGGTCCGCCGGCTCGGGCTGCGCCCGGCCGGCACCGCGCTGGCCGCCCCGCCGCCCGACCCGGCCGGCCGCGCGGTGCTGCGCGCCGCCGAGACCGCCGGCGTGCGCCCCCACGTCGAGCAGGACGACGGCACGGTACGCATCCGCGTCGACGTGCCCAGCGCCGAGGTGGGACCGGCGCACCTGAACGCGGTGCTCGGCGTGCTGCTCCAGGCCGTCCGCGAGCTGGCCGGCGACAGCGGGGAGCCGACCGTGCTGCGCGGGCGGACGTACCGGGTCGGTGGCCCGGCCCGGCCGGATGCCGCGCGCCCGGCGGGGCGGCGACCGGTCGCGGTGGCCGGGCCGCGCAGCGCGACGGTGACCCTCGACCAGGTCGGCGGCCTGGCCGACGTGGTCGCCAGGTTCCGCGAGGTGGCGGTGTCGTTCCGGCACCCGGCGGCGATGGCCCGCTGGGGCGCGCGCCGGCCGCAGGGCATCCTGATGTACGGCCCGCCGGGCACCGGCAAGACCATGCTGGCCCGGGCGCTGGCGAACGAGATCGGCGCGGACTTCGTGGAGATCCGCACCCCGGAGATCCTGGACAAGTTCCTCGGCGGTTCCGAGCGCAACATCAAGCGCATCTTCCGCGACGCGCGCCGCTACCGCCGGCCCACCGTGATGCTCTTCGACGAGTTCGACTCGATCATCAGCTACGCCGGTGCGGGCGGGGACGCGGCCAGCCAGGCGGTCAACGCGGTCGCCGGCATCTTCAAGCAGGAGATGAACACGCTGTTCGAGGAGAACCCGGACGTCATCGTGGTGGCGACCACCAACTTCCCGCAGCGCGTCGACGCCTCGCTGNCCGCACGGAGATCCTTACCAAGATGGTCCGGGAATTGGTCGACCGGCACGCGCGGCCCGGGTTCCGGATGTTCGCCGACGACGTGGACCCGGCCGCCCTCGCCGCCGACACGGCCGGGCTCACCGGCGCGGACCTGCGCGAGGTGCTGCGCCGGGTGCAACTCGCCAAGGCGCTGCGGGAGGCCACGGAGGGTGCGCCGCCGGCCCCGATCAGCCAGGATGACCTGCGGGAGGCCGTCGCCGGGTTGCGCCGCGGCTGAGGTCGACCCGATTCCGACCGGGACCACCGCCGCCGCGGCGGGGCCCGGTGGTGTCCGGGTCCCGCCGCGGTGGTCGTGATGGTCAGACGCCGTAGATGAACTGGGTGTCGACGGGGCCGCCATTGTTGGTGTTGCGGAGGTAGACGGTGTTGTTGCTGGGTCGGCGGACGCCGGGGGTGGTGCTGCTGTTCTTGATCCAGCGACCGGGGACGGCGATGTCGCCGGAGGGGCCGTGGCCGAAGATGAAGTCGTAGTCGGTGGTGTTGGTGGTGCTGGTGGTGCCGTTGGTGAGGTACCAGGTGGAGGTGCTGGGTCGGAAGACGCCGACGGAGTCGTAGCCGTTGTTGTCCCAGTCGCCGGCGACGGGTTGGTCGCCGGAGGGGCCGTGGCCGAATTTGAATTCGTAGTTGACGGTGGTGGTGCCATTGG
>NZ_NAPR01000028.1:52746-76347 GCF_002140155.1 Micromonospora sp. NBS 11-29 | reverse complement strand
TCAGGTACCAGGTGGAGGTGCTGGGCCGGAAGACGCCGACGGTGTCGATGCCGTCCTTGTTCCAGTCGCCGGCGACGGGTCGGTCGCCGGAGGGGCCGTGCCCGAAGACGAATTGGTGGTCGGTGGTGGTGGTGCCGTCGGTGNAGGTACCAGGTGGAGGTGCTGGGCCGGAAGACGCCGACGGTGTCGATGCCGTCGTTGTTCCAGTCGCCGGCGACGGGGATGTCGCCGGAGGGGCCGTGACCGAATTTGAAGATGCGGGTGGCATCGCCGCTGTTGATGTCGCGGAGGTAGAAGGTGGAGGTGCTGGGGCGGAAGATGCCGACGGTGTCGATGCCGTCGCCGTTCCAGTCACCCGAGATCGGAACATCCTCCGGGGACACGTCCTCACGGATGTTGTCGTAACGGACCGGGGTGTACAGGCTGGCGTAGCTGGAGGTCCAGGTCCGTTCGATCGTGCCCGCGCTGCCCGTCTGCTCGATCACCACGGGAGCGGTGTGTGCGGAGTCGCTCCACTTGACGAACAGGGCGACATGGTTCTCGTCTGTGTCCCCGGTGTGTCGGAGCAGCGCGTCGCCCGGGGCGAGGTCGCCGCGAGCGATCGTGTGTGACCGGGTGGCCAGGTTGCCGGTCCAGAACGAGCTCCCAGAGCCGCCGAGACCCCACGCCATCGCCACGAACCCCGAGCAGTCGGTGCGGTAGTCGCCGTACTGGTTCTGGTAGCAGCGCCCCTGGCTGTAGGGGATCCCGCCCACGCTGAGCCAGCTTCGTGCTCGCTTGACCGCCTCCGAACGCTGCATGTTCTTGTCGGAACCGTTGTCACCGCAGGGGATCGGCGTCGTGCTCACCGCGGCGGACGCTCCCACCCGTGGCGTCAGGCCCGGATAGTCGGACAGCGCGGGATCGCCCGGCACGGGGGCGACCGCCGGTCCGGCGGTGTCCACTGCGGCGGACGCCGCCGTCGGCGTCGAAGACAGGGCCACGGCCAGCACCGCCATCGGCATCAGCGCGCAGCGTGTCCACCGGCCAATTCGTCGAGCGTATGAGTGCAATGTGTTCTCCTCACCCGTTGTGGCGCTCTCCCCGTCGCGCCCTGCTCGAAGTGTGGGGAACGCTCCTGACGGACGGCTGGAGGGACAGATCCTGTAGTCGAACGCGTACTACGATCCGTCAGGACAGATGTACGAGTTGAATCGTCAACCCGGGGGAGTCGACGATGGACGATGGAGGGCATGGGGGTCTCAGTGAGCTTCTCCGGCGCGCACGGGTCGGCCGCGGCATGACGCAGGCCGATCTCGCGGATCGGGCCGGGGTCAGCGTCGGTGTGGTTCGTGATCTCGAACAGGGCCGCAGCGGCAGGCCGCGTGGCGGTTCGTTGCAGGCGCTGGCGGACGCCCTGGGTCTCCACCACGAGGACCGCGTGCGGATGAGGCAGCTGTCCCGGCCGCCCCAGCGGCAGCGTGTCGAGGCAGCCGGACCGGCCCGGATCTCCGTGCTCGGGCCACTGCTGGTCACCCGGACCGGTCAGCCGGCCAACCTCGGTGCCGGCCGGCACCGTGTCGTGTTGGCGCGTCTCGCGCTGACGCCCGGCCGTCCGGTGAGCCGCGAGGAGCTGATCCATCTCCTGTGGGGGGACGCGCCACCGACGTCGGCGGCCAACGTGGTGCAGACGCACGTCAGCCGGATCCGTCGCCTGCTGGAGCCGACAGCGCGTCCGGACGGGCCGCCGTCGGTGACCCTCGGTTCGGGGGGCTACCAGTTGCGAGCCGATGCCGAGCGGCTGGATCTGGTGGCCTACCGGTCCCGCCTGCTGGAGGCTGGTGCGCCGGCCCTACCACCCGGACGCGCCTTCGAGCTGCTCCTGGACGCGCTGGACATGTGGCGCGGCGACGACGCCGCCGAGGACGTGCCGGAACTCTCCGACGATCCGTTGGTCACGGCGCTGGCCGAGGAGCGCGTCGAGGCGGCCGTGCGTCTGGGGCGTCTCGGTGAGGTGGTGCACCGGCAGCGGGAGGTCCTTCCGCTCCTGCGCAGGCTGGCCGGGCGGTATCCGTGGCACGAGTCGTTGCACGCGCGGCTGGTCGTCGCGCTCGCCGCGTCGGGGCAGCAGGCCGCCGCGATCGACGCCTTCGAGAGTGTCCGCCAGCGGCTCACCGAGGAACTGGGCGTGGACCCCGGCCACGAGTTGAACGAGGCGCGGCTGGCCGTCATCGGCGGACAGCGGGACCCGAGCGCGGGCACACCGGCGGGGACCCATGGTGTCGTCAGGCCGCGGCAGGCTCCGGCGCCGCCGGCGGATTTCTGCGGACGTGCCGAGGAACTGCGCGAGATCGAACGCGCCCTGCGCTATCCGGATGGCGGGTCACCGGTCGTCCGCGTCATCTCCGGCATGGCCGGTGTCGGCAAGACCAGCCTCGCGTTGAAGGTGGCCTGGGCCGTGCGGCGGGACTTCCCCGACGGTCAGCTCTACATCGACCTCCGCGGTGGCGACGACCGACCGGTCGCGGTCGCGTACGCGCTCGCTCGACTGCTGAAGGCCCTCGGTGTCGAAGCGCGCGCCGTCCCCGCCGACGCGGACGAGGCCGCCGCGCTCTATCGCAGCGTGCTTGCCGACCGACGGGTGCTGATCGTGCTCGACAACGCGCACAACGCCGCCCAGATCCGCCTTCTGCTGCCGGGCCCCGGTGCAAGCGCGGTTCTGGCCACCAGCCGCAACCAGTGCGAGGATCTTGACGGCGCGGTCACAACGCTCCTGCCGGTGTTCACGCCGGACGAGGCGCTGGACCTGCTGCGGATCAAACTCGGCGCGGCTCGAATCCACAGCGAACGCGGGGACGCCGAAGCTCTGGTCGAGGCGTGTGGCCGGCTGCCAATCGCGGTGCGTCTGATAGCGGGCCGACTGGTTGGCCGACCGGAAGGTGCGCTCGGCGAGATCGTGCAGGGGCTCACCGACGAGCGGTTGCGGCTCGCCCAGCTCAGTCTCGGTGACCGTACCGTGACGAGCAGCTTCGCCATCAGTTGCCGTGCCCTGCCGTCGACGGCGGCCGTGGTCTTCCGAACCGCCGCGCTGATCCCGGGCGAAGACTTCTCGGCTGCCGCGGTCGCCGCGCTGCTCGGCGCGGAGCTGGTGGCTGTCCGGTCGGCGCTGGACCACCTCGTCGCGGAAAACCTGCTCCAGCCCGGCGACGCGGGCCGCTACCGTTATCACGATTTGCTGCGTCTCTACGCGTTGCGGGCCGGCGCGACAGCGAAGACACCCGTCGACCGCACCGTCGCGCTGGGCCGGCTCTATGCCTGGTATCTGCAGCGAGCCGCGTCGGCGATGAACTTCGTCTATGCCGATATGGTGCGGCTGCCAATCGATGTCGACCCGACCGAGGCCCCTTTTCCCGACCTCGATGCGGCGACACGATGGCTCGGCCAGGAGGCGGCGAGTCTGGTCGCCGCGGTCGAGGCCGCCGGGGCACACGGACACGGTGCACGGTCCTGGCAGCTGGCCGACCAGCTCCGTGGCTATTTCTTCGTGTCGGGAGACGTGGTCGCCTGGCTCGCCACCGGAACGGCCGGCCTCGCCGCCGCCGAGGCCGCAGGTGACGTGCTCGCTCAGGCTGCCATGCATCAGACCGTCGGGCAGGCCCACTGGGCTGCCGGGAAGCATCATCTGGCTGCCGCGGCGTACCGCCGAGGCATCGCGGCCGCCCACGACGGCGGCTGGCTCGTCGGCGAGGCATACCTGTCGCACAACCTCGGGCTCGTGCAGGCCGAGTTGGGTTACCCGGACGAGGCGCACGAGCTCTACCAGCGGGCACTGGACCTCGGGACCGGCCCCGAGTTCCACCACGTTCGGGCGGTGACGTTGAACGACCTGGGCACCCTGTGCCATGAACGGGGGCAACTCACCGAAGCGGCCGGTTACCTGGCGGCGGCTCAACAGTTGAACGAGAGGGCGGCGCGCCACCTGTCAGCGATGGCGAACCGGCACAACCTGGCGATGGTCCTCCGGCAGATGGAAGACTTCGAGCCCGCGCGCGCCCACTTCGGAGCCGCCCTCGACTACTACCGTCGCACCGGGTCGACCCTGCGTGAGCTGTCGGTGCTCGATGAGCTGAGCCAGCTCGACCGACAGATGAACGAGTGGGTGTCCGCGGTTCGCAACGGCGCCGAGGCGTTGCGGCTGGCCCGCAAGCTGCGCAACTTGCGGGCCGAGGCGGCGACCCTCAACACGCTGGCCTTCGCGTTGTTGGGGAGCCGGGCTGTCGCTGACGCACGCGCCCGGTTCACGGAAAGCCTGTCGATCAGCCGTGCCCGTGGCTTCCAATATTTCGAATGCCAGGCATCCATCGGCCTTGCCGAAGTCGCCCTGCGCGAAGGCGCCGCTGACGATGCCTTCCGGACAGCGCAGGACGCGCTCCACATCGCCTCCCGCAACGCCTACCGGGCCCTGCACAGCGATGCCCTCATCGTGCAGGCCAAGGTGGCGATCCGACGGGGTGAGCCGGAGACGGCCCGGCAGCACTGCGAGGCTGTCCGGACGTTGCTCGAGACGACGTCGCTCCCCGACCGGGCGCGGGAGTGCGATGCGATCGAGGCCCGGTTGATTCACCTGCTGTAGGGGTCCCCGCCCCAGCGGCCCGGGGGCGGCGATTTCGCCGGCAGGACCGATCCCGGACCTGGCCGGCGCGGCGACGCGAGACGGGGAAGGGTGCGCCGGTCGTCCGGATCAGCCAGGATGACCTGCGGGAGGCCGTCGCCCCGGGCTGTGCTGCGGCTGATCGGAGGGAGTCCCGGTGTCATCGTCCGACCTGCTGTTGTCCCGCCGCGACCTGGCGTTCCTGCTGCACGACTGGCTGGACGTGACCCGGCTGACCGAGCGGCCCCGCTACGCCGAGCACTCCCGGGAGACGTTCGACGCGGTGCTGGACCTGGCCGCGCGGGTCGCGGCCGAACGCTTCGCCCCGCACAACCGGGCCGCCGACACGAGCGAGCCCACCGTCGACGACGGACGGGTGCGCACCATTCCGCAGGTGAAGGCCGCGCTGGACGCGTTCGCCGGCACCGGGCTGTTCGCCGCCACGCTGGACGAGTCGGTCGGCGGGATGCAGCTCCCGCATGCGGTGGCCGCCGCCGCGTTCGCCTGGTTCCAGGCCGCCAACGTGGGCACCTCGGCGTATCCGTTCCTCACTCTCGGCAACGCCAACCTGCTGCTCGCCCACGGCAGCGCCGAGCAGGTCGACACCTGGGTCCGCCCGATGGTCGCGGGCCGGTTCTTCGGCACCATGTGCCTGTCCGAGCCGCAGGCCGGCAGCTCCCTGGCCGACCTGACCACCCGCGCCGAGCCGCAGGACGACGGCACGTACCGGATCGCCGGCACCAAGATGTGGATCTCCGCCGGGGACCACGAGCTGGCCCAGAACATCGTCCACCTGGTCCTGGCCCGCATCCCCGGCGGGCCGCCCGGGGTGAAGGGCCTGTCGCTGTTCATCGTGCCGAAGGTGCTGCTGGACGCCGACGGCGCGCTCGGCCCGCGCAACGACGTGGTGCTGGTCGGCCTCAACCACAAGCTCGGCTACCGGGGCACCACGAACACGCTGCTGAACTTCGGCGAGGGCGTGCACCGACCGTACGGGCGGGCCGGGGCGGTCGGCTACCTCGTCGGGGCGCCGCACCAGGGGCTGGCGTTGATGTTCCACATGATGAACGAGGCGCGCGTCGGCATCGGGGCGGGCGCCACCGCCCTCGGCTACACCGGCTACCTGAAGTCCGTCGCGTACGCCCGGCAACGCCCGCAGGGTCGGCCGGTGACCGACAAGGACCCCACCACGCCGCAGGTGCCGATCATCGCCCACCCCGACGTACGCCGGATGTTGCTGGCCCAGAAAGGCTACGTGGAGGGCGCCCTCGCGCTGGTGCTCTACTGCGGACGGCTGCTCGACGAGGAGAAGACCGCACCCGCCGAGGCCGACCGGGAGCGGGCGCACCTGCTGCTGGAGCTGCTCACCCCGATCGCCAAGAGTTGGCCGTCGCAGTGGTGCCTGGCCGCCAACGACCTGGCCATCCAGGTGCACGGCGGCTACGGCTACACCCGCGACTACGACGTCGAGCAGCACTGGCGGGACAACCGGCTCAACGCCATCCACGAGGGCACCCACGGCATCCAGGCCCTCGACCTGCTCGGCCGCAAGGTGGTCGTGCGCGACGGAGCGGCACTGGAACTGCTGCTGGAGACCATCCGCGCCACCGTGGACCGGGCCTGGAAGGCGGACGGCTTCGCCGCCGACCTGGCCGGGCGGCTCGCCACGGCGGTGGACCGGGTCGCGGTGGTGACCCGGCGGTTGTGGGCCACCGGTGATCCGGAGCTGACGCTGGCGAACGCCTCGGTCTACCTGGAGGCGATCGGGCATGTGGTGATCGCGTGGATGTGGCTGGAGCAGGTGCTGGTGGTGGAGGCGTCGGGGGCGACCGAGGACGAGTTCCACGCGGGCAAACGGGCGGCGGCGCGGTACTTCTACCGGTGGGAGCTGCCGAAGGTGACGACGCAGTTCGACCTGCTGGAGAGCCTGGACCGGAGCACGCTGGACATGCGGGAGAGCTGGTTCTGACCGCTGCTCGTCGACCGGAGCCACGGAGGCGACCGAGCGCGGCCCCCTGTTGGCCGCAGTCCGTGGTGACACCGCCGCCAACACTCTCCGTCATGTCTCTACCGCATACATCCCGGTGAGTCGACATACCGCTGAGTCATAATTATGACCGAAAGGTATATCGCTGCCCGAGAGCTGCTCGGCGTCAGCACGAGGAGCTCGTACTGTTGCGGTGTACCGTGCGAAGGGGCATGCCGGCATCGGGAGGCGACCAGCATGGCCAGGAAGGTCGACACGATCGGCGCTCGGATCCGGTACTGGCGGATGCGCCGTGGCGGGATGAGCCAGGCCGTCCTCGCCGGGCTCGCCGGGGTCAGTCAGTCCTACATCTCGCAGGTCGAGTCCGGCCGTGAGACGATCGACCGGCGGTCCACCCTGGTCGCCGTCGCCGCCGCGTTGCAGGTCACGGTCGCGGATCTGCTCGGACAGGGCACCGAGACGGGCGATCCGGCTCGCGAGCGTGCGGCCGAATGCGTGCCGGCGATCTGGTCGGCGCTCATCGAGATCGAGGATGGTGAGCGGCGGCCGTCGACCCGCAGTGCCGAGGAACTGATCGCAGCCGTCGCCCGCAGTGAGCAACTCCGCCAACGTTCGAACTTCCCGGCGATGGCGCAGATGCTGCCGGGCCTGCTCTTGGAGGCCGCCGCCGCGGGCGGGACGGTCCTTGTGCAGGTGGCCTATCAGGCGTCGGCGTGCCTGCGGCACCTCGGCTACCGGCATCTGGCGTTGAGCGCGGCACGGGTGGCTGTGACCGCCGCTGAGGACGTGGAGGAGCCGGCGTGGCTGGGCGCGTCCCGCTTCGCGTACGCGCAGAGCCTTCCCATCGAGTCGGCGTCCCTGGCCGCGCGTGCCGCCGACCGGACACTGTCCGAGCTTCAGTCCGCCGCCGCCGACGAGCGGGTACGGCAGATGCTGGGTCAGTTGCACCTGTCGGCGGCGCTGGCCTCGACGGTGAGCGGACGCCCGGATGCCGCGCGTGATCACCTGACGGAGGCGGCCCGGGAGGCCGCCACCCTGGGCGATCCCGAAGACGGCATGGGCTTCAACGGCTGCGGGTTCGGACCCACCAACGTGGCGCTGTGGGAGATGTCCATCGCGGGGGAGTCGGGCGAGCCCGGCCGGGTCATCGAGCTGTCCAGGACGGTACGCCCCCAGGTGCTCGCGGCGTCGATCCGGCAGATGTCGTACTGGCTCGACCTCGGGCGTGCGCTGGCCGACTCCGGCCGCCGGGACGGCGAGGCGCTTGCGGCATTCGTGCGTGCGGAGCAGGCCGCGCCGGTGCCATTCTCGCTCAACCCGCTCGCCCAGAATGCGGTCGTGGCGATGGCACAGCGGGCCAAACGGCGAGCCGTGCCCACCGAGCTGCGGTCACTTGCCGGGCGTTTCGGCATAACCATGACCCCATAACCAACGGTAATTAATCCATCACCGCGCCGCTCTGCTGTCCGTTCCGGGCGAGTAAGGGTGCCGCCCGAAGTCGGGGTGCGTTGTCGACCATCTTCTGACCGATGGTTGACGGGCCTCAGCAGACGGAGGTGGGGATGAGCGGTCGACGAGGCCCGGCTAGACGCCGGACGGGCCAGGATGTCCAGGACGCCGAGTGGGAGGCGGCGAAGCGGAGAATCCTCGAACTGGCCGGTTCGGATCAGCGACAGGGCGCTGCCCACGATCATGAACCGGATCGTGGGCGGGGCACGGAGGCTTCCTGCCTGCCGACCGCCGCGCGACGCCTGTCGTATGAGGGCTATCTGTTGGCAGTCGCGTTCACGCTCGTTCGCCGACACCGGCCGACCTGGTCCTGGCGGAAGTGGCGGTGGGTGTGTCGTTGCGGTGCGGAGTTGCCCTGCCAGGTTCACCACCGGCTTCCGATCAGTCGGGCGCAGTGGCGACCGGGGGAGCGGACGTGACGCGGGGCGCGGCTGACTCNGAAGGTGGCGTGGGTGATCGGCTGGCGGTCGCCCACGAGCCGGTGGTGCCGACCTGGGTGTGCGGTGGTTGTGATACGCCGTGGCCGTGCGCGGTGCGGCGGCATGAGTTGCGCGCGGAGTACGAGGGGGCGTCGGTGTCGCTGGCGTTGTACCTGGGGGCGCAGTTCGTGCGGGCCTCGGCGGATCTGGGGTGGGCGCCGGCGGGTGCCCTGCACCGGCGGTTCCTGGGGTGGGTGCGGTGAGCGTGGTGCGGGCGGGAGACGAGAAGTACCACTACCACGACGGGTCGCACCGGTGGGTGCCGCCGGATCCGGACCACGACCAGGCGGCGTGGGAGGAGCAGGTACGCCAGCACAAGCTGGATCATCTCCGCAACGTGCGCCCGAAGGTGCGTCTGCGCCGAATCGGCTGAGCGACGGGCCTGTCCTACCCCTGTGCTCCAATTCCGTCATGCATGTCGTCGTCACCGGCGCGCTCGTGCGAGACGGCGCGGTCCTGCTGGTGCACCGCAGCCCGACCCGCCGGGCCTATCCGGATGTCTGGGATCTGCCCGGCGGGCACGTCGAAGCGGGTGAGTCGGAGCTGACGGCCCTCGCCCGTGAGATGCACGAGGAACTCGGCGTGCGCATCGTGGCGGAGTCCGCCTCCCGGCTGGGTGACTGGCACGCCGGCAGCGGTGCGGACGCCGTGCGCGTCAGCGTCTGGCAGGTCGGAGACTGGGTCGGCTCGCCGACCAACCGTGCGCCCGACGAGCATGACGACATCGCCTGGGTCGGGCTCGGTGAGCTGGGCGGCCTGGCTCTCGCCCACGACGACGTGGCGGCCATGCTGTGACGGCGGTCAGGAGGTTTCAGGTCTGGCCTTCTGCGGGTGGAACGTCTCGTGGCGGGCCAGCATGGCGACGAACTCGCCGATCTTCCGCTCCCGGGTCTCCGCCCGCTTGACCGCGTTGACGCGGTGGATCAGGGCGAACCGGTTGGTCTTGGTGAGCACGTCGAACATGGCCTGGGCGGCGGGGTCGGCGGCGATGGCGGCGAGCAGGTCGGCCGGCACCTCGGCCTCCGACGACGGGGCGTAGGCGGCGGCCCAGCGCCCGTCGGCCTTCGCCGCCTCCACCGCGGCGCGGCCCGCGGGCTGCATCCGGCCCTGCTCCTCCAGCCGGGCCACATGCGCGACGTTGCGCTGCGACCAGATGCTGCGGGGCCGGCGCGGGGTGAACCGGATCCAGGACGACTCGTCGTCGCGCTTGCGGGCCTGCCCGTCGATCCAGCCGAAGCACAACGCCTCGTCGACCGCCTGCTGCCAGGTCAGCGTCGTGACGGTGCCGCCCTTCTTGGTCAGGGCGAGCCACACGCCCGGCGACGTGGCGTGGTGGGCCGACAGCCACGCGCGCAGCGCGTCGGCGTCCGCGACGATCAACTCATCCAGTTCGGCGCTCGGCATGACGGCAGGCTAACGGCCGGGTGTGCGGGCCGCCACGTCGAGGCCGCGCGATCACCGGCCCTCACGGACGGCGTTTCTCGACCACCGTCCATCCGGTCCACCCACGCTCGGCGAGCATCGCGCGCAGCCGGCCGACGACCGGGTGGGCGGCGTCGGAGAACGCGTCCATCAGGCGGACGAACGCCGGGTCGGGCGTCACGTCCTCCTGGAGGGCCAGCTCGCCGCTCGCCTCGGCCTGGGCGAACAGCTCGCTCATCAGGTCGGCGGTTTCGCGTAGCAGCGCCTCGTCCGTCCCGTCCGCCGCGATCCGGCCGAAGAGGCGGTAGAGCCGGACGACGTCCGGGTTCGCCAACTGGGCCGCCTTGTCGGCCATCATCGCCGGGATCGCCTCGGGCCAGCGGGCCGCCATCAGGATCCACGCGTCCCGCTCACCCTCGACGATGGCGTCCGGCGCCCCGGTGGCGCGCAGCCGGACCAGGTATTCGACCACCTCCGCCGGCACGGCCAGGGTGTCGCCGGAACCCAGGCGCGCGATCCGTCGCCGGTGCTCCTGGAGCGCGCGGATCCGGCTCCGCAGCTCGCGGTCGATCTCGGCGGTCGCGGCGGCGAACGTCTCCGGGTCGGCGTCGAGCAGTTCGCGGACCCGGGCCAGCGGGACGCCGGCCTCGGCGAGGGTCCGGATCCGGACCAGCCGCNGAGCAGCCCCACCTGGTGGTAGTGGCGCACCGCGCGGATGGTCACCCCGGCGTACGACGCCAGCCGTCCGATGGTCAGCATGGTCTCAGCCTGCCCGAAGACCCGGCACCGTCAACCGACCCTGCGTCGGTAGACGGCGACGGCGCCGCCGTACGCGAGGGCGAGGAGGCCGGCGCACCAGGCGAGCGCGATCCACAGGTCGCCGCCCGCCGGATGCCCGGCGAACAGGTCGCGGATCGCGTCCACGATCGACGTGACCGGCTGGTGTTCGGCGAAGGCCCGCACCGGCCCGGGCATGCTGTCCGTGGGGACGAAGGCCGAGCTGACGAACGGCAGGAAGATCAACGGGTACGAGAACGCGCTCGCGCCGTCCACCGACGTCGCGGTCAGGCCCGGGATCACCGCGAGCCACGTCAGCGCCAGCGTGAACAGCGTCATGATGCCGGCCACCGCCAGCCAGGCGAGCACGCCGGCCCCCGAGCGGAAGCCCATCGCGAGCGCGACCAGCACCACCACCACGAGCGAGATCAGGTTGGCGACCAGCGAGGTCAGCACATGCGCCCACAGCACGGACGAGCGCGCGATCGGCATCGACTGGAATCGCTCGACGATGCCGCTCCTCATGTCGAGGAAGAGCCGGTACGCGGTGTAGGAGATGCCGGAGGCGACCGTGACCAGCAGGATGCCGGGTAGCAGGTAGTCGACGTACCTGCCGGGTCCGGCCTGCACGGCGCCGCCGAACACGTAGACGAACAGCAGCAGGAACGCGATCGGCACGATCAGGGTCGTGATGATGGTGTCCGGGCTGCGGCCGATGTGGCGCAGCGACCGGCCCAGCAGGGTGGCGGTGTCGCCGAGGAAGTGCTTGTTCACCGGGCGTCCTTTCCGTCAGCGACGACTGCGTCGCCGACGATGGCGAGGAAGACGTCTTCGAGCGTCGGCTGCTTCTCCACGTACTCGACGGTGGCCGGCGGCAGGAGCCGCTTGAGTTCGGCGAGCGTGCCGTCGGCGATGACCCGCCCCTGGTGCAGGACGGCGATCCGGTCGGCCAGGTGTTCGGCCTCGTCGAGGTACTGGGTGGTGAGCAGCACGGTCGTGCCCCGACCGGCGAGTTCCCGGACCGCCTGCCACACCTCGATCCGCGCCTGCGGGTCGAGCCCGGTGGTCGGCTCGTCCAGGAAGATCACCGGTGGTTCGCCGATGAGGCTCATCGCGATGTCGAGGCGGCGGCGCATGCCACCGGAGTACGTCGCCACCCGCCGCGTGGCCGCGTCGGTCAGGGAGAAGCGGGCGAGCAGGTCGTCCGCGACCCGGCCCGGGTCCCGCAGGTGCCGCAACCGGGCGACCAGCACCAGGTTCTCCCGCCCGGTGAGGATCTCGTCGACGGCCGCGAACTGCCCGGTGAGGCTGATCGACTCCCGAACCCTCGCCGGCTCGGCGACGACGTCGAAGCCGTGCACGGCGGCCGTACCGGCGTCCGGCCTGAGCAGCGTGGCCAGGATCCGTACGAGCGTGGTCTTGCCCGCCCCGTTCGCGCCGAGCAGGGCGAAGATGCTGCCCCGCGCCACGGTGAGATCAACCCCGCGCAGGACGTGCAGATCCCGGTAGGACTTCCTGAGGCCGCGGACCTGGATCGCGGGCTCGCGGGCCGGCTGGTCCGGCAACTGTTTCTCCGACATGGCGTGAGCATGCGGGGTTGACGCTGCGTCAAGGTCAAGCCCGCGTCGGGGACCGGCAAAGCGGCTTCTAGGGTCGGAGCATGACGACCGCACAGGTCCGCCGGGCGTACGCGTCCGTCGCGGCCCTCTACATCGAGATGTTCGGCACGAGCGAGCAGGTCCACCCCGACGACCTCGCCTTCATCCGGCGGCACCTGGGTGGCCGGCCCGGTCCGGTGCTCGATCTGGGCTGCGGCCCCGGCCACCTCACGGACCATCTCCGCTCGGCGGGCGCGGACGCGATCGGCGTCGACGTCGTGCCCGAATTCGTCACCCACGCCCGGGCGACCCACCCGGGCGGCCGTTACGTGCTCGGGTCGATGGAACGGCTCGCCGTCGCCGACCGGCGAGCCGTCGGCATCCTGGCCTGGGGCTCGGTGATCCACCTGCCGCCGGACGACCTCGACGCGGTGCTCGCCGAGTTCCGCCGGGTGACGACGCCGGGCGCGACCGCGGTGTTCGGCATCTTCGTCGGCGACGAGGTCGCCGCGTTCGACCACAAGGTGCTCACCGCCTACCGCTGGCCGGTGAGCGAGTTCTCCGAGCGGCTGGCGCGCGCCGGCTTTACGGAGGTGGAGCGGCTGCACCGGCCCGGCGACGCCGGCCGCCGGCCGCACGCCGCCGTCGCGGCGGTCCGGACCACCGGCTGAGCCGGGCGGCCGGCGGCGGAATACGATCGCCGGGCAGGCAGGGCCGTGCGATCGTGGCCGCATGCCCCAACCGATCTTGCGCACCGACCGCCTGCTGCTGGTTCCCCTGGCCGATCGGCACCTCGACCTGGAGGTGCGGCTCGACTCCGACGCCGAGGTGCTCCGCTACCTCTTCGGCCGGGCCCGCACCCGGGGCGAGGTGGTCGAGCACCACACACGGCGGATCGGCCAGGCGACCACGGTCGACGGCCTGGGATTCTGGATGGCGTTCGGGTCCGGTGACTGCGGGCGGGGTTCGATCGCGCCGGCCAGCGAGGACGCGGGCGAGTTCGTCGGGCTCATGATGCTCCCGCCGGCGCACGGCCCGGACCAACCGGCCGACGACCCGACCGTGGCGGAACTGGGCTACCGGCTCGTCCGGCGGCACTGGCGCAAGGGCCTGGCCAGCGAGGCGTCGCGCTGCCTGCTGCGGCACGCCTTCGACACCGTCGGGCAGCGCCGGGTGATCGCGCAGACCATGACCGTGAACGTCGGTTCGCGCCGCGTCATGGCGGCCGTCGGCATGCGGTACGTGCGCACGTTCTTCCCCGAGTGGGACGACCCGCTGCCGGACGCCGAGCAGGGCGAGGTCGAGTACGAGATGACCCGGGAGATGTGGCAGTCCCGCCCGAAACGGTGACGGCGGGTGGTTGGCGGGTGCTGGCACAGTGGAGTGATGAATCACACGGTGGTGGCGGTGGACGCCTCGGTCGGGGTGAGCGCCGCGGCGTTCGTGAAGGCCTGGAACGAGGAGCCGGACGCCGCAGAGGCGGGTCCGGCCGAACTGGCGCACGTACCGCCGGGCTCGTTCCTGCCGGGTGTCACGGAGCTGGTGGTGGTGCCGCTCGCGGTGAACCTGGCCGCGGCCGTGGTGTACGACCTGGTGCGGCGGGTGTTGCGGCGGGCCGGTACGCGGCGTGAGGTGTCCGAGGTGGAGGTGGTCGAGTTCACCTCGGCCGACGGTGACCGGGTGGTGGTGGCCAGGGCTCGCCGGGAGGTGTCGTGATCGACATCCTGGTGCGGGAGATGTCGGTCGCCGAGGACGGTTCGTTCGCGGTCCGGGTGGATTTCGGCGACGCGGGTGGCGCGGACGTGACCGTCCGCGCGCCGGTCGACGACGCCCGCGAGACGTTGTTGGCCTGGTACTTCGAGCAGCACCTGCGGTATCCGTTCCTGGACAAGGACCTGGAACGGCAGGCGGCCGGGCTGGTCGCCGAGTACGGGCAGGCGCTGTTCCGGCAGGTGTTCACGGGCGAGGCGGCGTTCGGGTACCGGCGGGCCTTCGACGACGGGTTCGCGGGTCACCGGCTGGTGGTCCGGGGCTCGGCCGGGTTCCAGCGACTGCACTGGGAGACGCTGTGTGACCCGGAGCGTGGGGTGCGGTTGGCGCTGCGGATGCCGCTGGTGCGTCAGGACGCCCGGCTCCCGCTGCCCTACAAGCTGCCGGACCCGGCGGCCACCTTGAACATCCTGGTGGTGACGGCGCGCCCGTTCGGCGCCCGCGACGTGGGATACCGGACGATCTCGCAACCGCTGTTGGAGGCGATCGGGAAGACGGCGACGCCGGTGACGGTGGACCTGGTGCGGCCGGGCACGTGGGAGGCGTTGCGGGACACGCTGCGCGCGGCCGCCCGGGAGCACGGTCCGGGCTGGTACCAGGTGGTCCACTTCGACGTGCACGGCGGGTTCGGCACACCGGGCGCGATGGCCGGCGGGGTGGCGAGCGGTCGTTACCTGTTCGATCCGGCTAGCGCTCCCACCTCGGGCCGGCAGGGCTTCCTGTTCTTCGAGACGAGTACGGCGGGCACCGCTCGGCCGGTGCCGTCGACGCAGGTGGCGGAGTTGTTGGCGGAGCACCGGGTGGCGGTGGCGGTGTTGAACGCCTGCCAGTCGGCGATGCAGGACGGCAGCGAGGCCAGCCTGGCGCAGGATCTGGTCGCCGCGGGCGCCCCGGTCGCGGTCGGAATGGCCTACTCGGTGACCGTGACCGCGGCCAAACAGGCCATGCCGGTGCTCTACGGACGCCTGGCGGCCGGCGACGATCCGGTCGCGGCGGCGTACGAGGCACGCCGGGCGCTGCACGACGTCAAGGCCCGGCGTGGGCACTTCGAGCAGGACCTGGACCTGGAGGACTGGATCCTGCCGGTGGTGTTCGCCCAGCGCGATTCCCGGCTGGCGCTGCGGCCGATGAGCCCGGACGAGCGGGAGTGGTTCTACCGGCGACGGGCACAGGTCGGTGCGCCGCCGGCGGTGGAGTACGGGTTCGTCGGGCGGGACCTCGACCTCCAGGCGCTGGAACGCCTGCTGCTGACCGACCCGGAGAACACCCAGGTGCTGGTGCGGGGCATGGCCGGCGCGGGCAAGTCCACGTTGCTGGCGCACGCCGGCTGGTGGTGGCAGCGCACCGGCCTGGTGGACCAGGTCTTCGCGTTCTCGTACGAGGAGCAGGCCTGGACCGCCGAGCAGATCAGCCGGCAGATCGCCCGGAAGCTGTTGACGGCGGTCGAGTTCGCCGGCTGGGAGGCGCTGAGCCTGGAGGCGCGCATCGGGATGGTCACCGACCGCCTGCGGGCCGCCCGGCACCTGATCGTCCTCGACAACGCGGAATCGATCACCGCGAGCCCGGCGGCGATCCCGCACACGCTGCCCGAGACGGAGCGCGACCGGTTGGCGCGGTTCCTGGCCGGTCTGCGCGGCGGGCGCACGCTGCTGGTGGTGGGCTCCCGGGAGGCCGAGACGTGGCTGGCCCACTCGACGTTCGCCGACAGCGTGTACGAGCTGCCCGGCCTGGATCCGCAGGCCGCCGCCGACCTGCTCGAACGGATCCTGCGCCGCCATGGTGGGCTCGGGTGGCTCGGTGGGACCGTCGACGAGACGCAGCGCGAGGCGTTGCAGGACCTGATCCGCCTGCTGGACGGCTATCCGCTGCCGATGACCGTGGTCGTGCCGCAGTTGGCCCGCACCCCGCCGGCGCAGATCCTCGCCGAGTTGCGGGCCGGGCAGGGCAGCGCCGATCCGACGATGGTCGCGCGGCGGGTGATCGAGTACAGCCACGGCAAGCTCGATCCGGCCCTGCAGACCTCGCTGTTGCTGCTCGCCCCGTTCACCACCAGCATCCCGGTCCCGATGCTCGCCGCCTACCTCACCGAGCTGCGCGCCGATCCGTCCGGGCTCGATCCCGGGGAGGTCGACCTGGCAGCCGCGGTCGCCGAACTGCGCCGCGTCGGTCTGGCGACCGCACATCCGACGCTCGTCGGGTTCGTGCAGATCATGCCGATCCTGCCGTACTTCCTGCGCAACCGGCTGCGGGACGACGCCCCGCTGGAGCAGGCGTGCGTCCGGACGCACTACCGGTTCTACAGCGCGCTCGCGGCGCATCTCGAACGGCTGTCCGTCGACAACGACCCGCGCCAGCGGGCCATCGGTCAGGCCGCCGTCAAGGCGGAGTACGCGAACCTCACCGCCGCCGTCGGTCATGCCCAGCGTGGTGGGCAGCCGGTGCTCAGCCTCATCCGGGTCCTGAACCAGTACCTCGACCAGACCCAGCAACTCGGCGCGAGCCGCAGCCTGTTGGAACAGGCCATCGCCCGGCACCCCGGCGGCGACTCCCCGAGCGAACGGTGGGAGCTGCTGGACCTGCACAACATGGCCGGCGCCACCGCGCTGAGACAGCGGCGGCTGAACGACGCGTACGCGCACTACGCCACCGAACTCGCGATGAAGGAGGCACTCGGCCGCCGCGACTCCGAGGCCGTCACCTACCACCAGCTCGGCATCGTCGCGCAGGAGCAGCGGCGTTTCGCGCAGGCCGAGCAGCACTACCAGCAGGCCCTCGAGATCTTCCTGGCGTCCGACAACCGGCGTTCCGCGGCTCGCACCCACCATCAGCTCGGTCGGGTCGCGCAGGAGCAGCGGCGTCTTGAGCAGGCCGAGCGGGAATTCCGGCAGGCGCTGGAGATCAAGCTGGATTTCGGTGATCGACACGACGCGGCCAGCACCTACCATCAGCTCGGCATGGTCGCGCAGTGGCAGCGGCGTTTCGCCGAGGCCGAGCAGCACTACCGGCAGGCCCTCGACATCTACCTGGAGTTCGGCGACCAGCACAGCGCGGGCAACACCTACCACCAGCTCGGCGTAGCCGCGCAGGAGCAGGGGCGGTTCGCGCAGGCCGACCAGCACTACCGGCAGGCCCTCGGCATCTACATCGACTTCGGCGACCAGCACGGCGCGGCGCGCAGCTACCACCAGCTCGGCCGGGTCGCGCAGGAGCAGGGACGGCTGGAGCAGGCCGAACAGCATTACCGGCAGGCAGTGGAGATCTTCCGGGAGTTCGACGACCGGCACAGCGCGGCCATCACGTACCAACAACTCGGCACCCTGCTGGCGCGGCGCGGCCACCACGACGACGCCGTCGTCTCGTTGCTCGGGGCGGCGGCGGCCTGGCGCTCGACCACCGGCATCTGGCCCACCTCGACGCTGAGCCAACTGCGGCAGGAAAGACCGTACGTAGCGGACGAGCTGTTCCAGCGGGAGGCCGCGCGGATCGTCCCGACGGAACTGACGAGCGAGTTCGTCGATGCCTTGAACGAGGGCGACCGCGGCGACGAGTGAAGGGCTTGTCCGGTCCTCGCCGCTCACGAGTGCCTGCCGGCCGCCTCCAGCGCCGGTACGAGCGGCGCGAGCGCGGCCCGCAGCAGGTCCGGCAGTGATCCGGCGGGGACCACGAGGCCGGCGGGCGACGGAGGCGGTCCGGTCGGTTCCAGCCACTGCTGCAACGCAACCTTGACCGCGGCGCCGACGGCGGCGGACAGCACCCGGGCGGTCAGTGGGTCCACGCCGGGGCAGCGCGCGGTGATGGCCTCCGCGAGCGGCCCCTCGATCATGGCCGCCGTGCCGGTGTAGGAGGCGCGGAGGGCGGGACTGGCCGTGATCATCAGCAGCGCGTCCCGCGCCTGCCCGCCCGGATCGGTGTACTGCTCGACGACGGCGTCGATCACGGCGTCGGCGAGCCCTGCCGCGGCGGGCCGGTCGGCCAGGGCGGTCGCGACGCGCGCCTCGCGTTCCGCGGTGACGGCGGCGACGATCGCGTCCTCCCGGCTGGCGAAGTAGTTGTTGTAGGTCCGCTTGGACACCCCGGCGGCGGCGGCGATGTCGTCCACGCGGACGTTCTCCGGGCCGCGCTCCATCGCCAGGCGAAGCGCGGCGGCCCGCAGCGCCTGTCTCGTGGCCTCCTTCTTCCGTTCCCGAAGACCCGTCACCCGAGCAGTATCTTGCCTTTCCTGCGTTGACGCAAAGTTGCGCGCACGCAAGAATTGGCTGAGACGTCTTCGACGGAAGGGATGGACACATGCGCGCCAGAGGCATCGCCTACGACACCGGGTTCGTTCGCGACGGCAGGAGCTCGATCACCGAGTTCCACCCGCACCGGGTCCGGCGGGAGCTGAGCATCATCCGCGACGACCTGCACTGCACCGCCGTCCACCTCATCGGCGGCGACCCCGAGCGGCTGGAGTTCGCCGCCCGGGCGGCCGCCGAACTCGGCCTGGAGGTGTGGTTCTCGCCGTACCCGCTGGACCTGACCACCGATCAGATCCGGGTGCTGTTCCTCGACTGCGCCGAACGGGCCGAGCGGCTGCGTCAGGCGGGGGCCGAGATCGTGTTCGTGGCCGGCGTCGAGCTGAGCCTGATGAACCACGGGTTCGTCGACGGCGCCCGCGTCGGGGAGCGACTCGCCCACCTGCTGGGCGACCCGGACCGGCGGGCCGGACGGATCACCGAGCTGCGCGCCCGGCTCGACCGGTTCCTCCGCGACACCGTGGCGGAGATCCGGGCCCGGTTCCGGGGAAGGGTCACCTACGCCGCCGTGCCGCTGGAGGACGTCGACTGGGAACTGTTCGACATCGTCACGCTCGAACTCATCCGGTCGGCCGAGGTCGCGGACCACTTCCGCGACGGTGTGCGCGCGCTCGTCGACCAGCCCAGGCCGCTCGCGGTCACCGGCTTCGGCACCGCGACGTGGCGCGGCGCGGGCGACGTGGCGCCGCGCAGCATGGAGATCCTCGTCAACGACGAGGTCACCGGCGTGCCGATGCGGCTGGACGGACGGTACGAACGCGACGAGGCCGGTCAGGCGCAGTACCTCGGTGAACTGCTCGACATCTTCGACAGCGAGGGCGTCGACAGCGCCTTCGTCCACCTCTTCGCGCTCGAAAGCCTGCCGCACCGCCCCGACGGCGATCCCCGCGACGATCTCGACCTCGCCAGCCTGGGGGTGGTCAAGGTGTTCGAGGACCGTGACGGCGACACCTACCCCGGCCTGCCCTGGGAGCCCAAGGCCGCCTTCGCGACGATCAGCGAGCGCTATGCACGGTGACGGCCGCCGAGGCGTCCACACCGGAGGCCGCGGATCGCATCAGTGCCGCGCGGGGCAGCAGGAGCGGGGTGGCGAGCAGGAACCCGCCGGACACCGTGATCGCGGCCAGCGGTCCGACGACGGTGGCGAGGACGCCCCACAGCGCCGTCAGCGCGGCCTGCGTCAGCCGGTTGCCGACACTCCACGCGCCCAACACCCGGGCGGCCCGGTCCCGGGGAGTCCGCCGCAGGCGTTCGGTGGCGAAGATCGGATTGAACACGCCCATGCACACGATCAGCAGGGCCTCCACCACGATCACGGTGACCAGCCCGGTGACGCCGGGCCGGAGGAACGCGAGCCCGAGTGGGAACACCGAGCGCAGCCAGCCGGAGGCGGTCATGACCCGGTGCAGGCCGTGGCGCCGCACCAGGCGGGGGGAGAGCCGGGCCCCGACGAACCCGCCCAGCGCCGGCAGGCCGAAGGCAAGTCCGTACTGCCAGGCCGGGAAGCCGTACCCGCCCAGCAGCAGGACGGCCAACAGCGGCACGGTGGCCGTGATCAGACCGTTGACCAGCACCGAATTGAGGAACAGCCGCCGCAGGACCGGGTCGTGGTGGATGAACCGCCAGCCGGCGAGCACGTCGACGGCACGCGTTCCGCCAGATCGGGGCGTCGTCACGTCGTCGCCGCGGATGCGGCGCACGGCGAGCGCGGACAGCAGGTAGCTCACCGCGTCGACCGTGACGGTGACGACCGGGCCGAGCAGCCCGACCAGCGCGCCGCCGAGCGGCGGACCGGCCGCCGTCGCCACCCAGGCCGTGCCCTCGAACCGTCCGTTCGCCACCAGCAGCCGGTCGCCGTGGACCAGGTGCTTCAGGTACGCGCCGGACGCCGCCGTGAACGCGATGCCGGCGCTCCCGCAGACCACCGCCACGACAAGGAGCTGCCCGTAGGAGAGCAACCCCAGGCCGTACGCGACCGGCACGCTCACCAGTGCGGCGAACCGGAGCAGGTCCATGGCGATCATCACCGGACGCTTCGGTCGATGCTCGACCCACGGCCCGAGCGGGACCGCGACGGCCGCCGCGACGGCCGGCCCGGCCGCCTCCAGCAGTGACACCGCGAACGCCGACGCGTCCAGCACCTGCACCGCGAGCAGCGGAAACGCGCCGAACGCGAGCCATGTGCCGTACGTGCTGACCGTGTAGGCCGACCACAGCCAGCCGAAGCCGGCGCCGATTCTGTCCCGCACCCCCGGATCAGATCGACCGGGGTGGCACCGGAGCAAACAACCGACCGTCGGCGAGCCACAACCGTCGGTTGGGCGACCATAGGGTGAGCCGGTGGACACCGAGGCAGTGCGATCGTTCGTCCGGGCGGCCGAGCTGGGGCAGTTGCAGCACGCGGCCGACGAGCTGGGCGTCACCCAGCAGGCCGTCTCGAAACGGGTCGCGACCCTGGAACGTGAGCTGGCCGTCCGCCTGTTCACCCGTACCCCGAAAGGGGTCGAGCTGACGCTCGACGGCCGGGTCTTCCTCCCGCACGCCCGCAACGTCGTCGCGAACGCCGACCGCGCCGTCGCCTCGGTCCGGCCGGGCTCGCGGGCGCTGCGGATCGACGTGCTCGGGCTGCGCAGCGCGCAGGCCGTCATCCTGCACGACTACTGGCGGTCACGACCCGGCCTCGACCTCGACGTGGTAACGCTCCGGGTGGACGACCCCCTCCGCGTGGCCGCCGCCGTCCAGGCCGGGGACCTCGACGCCGCCTTCCGCACCGTCACCGACCCGACCACGCTGCCGTCCGGCGTGCGGATGGTGCACGCGTTCGACTCACCGCTGGAACTCCTCGTCGGCCCCCGCCACCCGCTCGCCTCCGCCCGCACCCTCAGCCCGCCCGACCTGCGGAACCTGAGGATCTGGGTGCCGGGCATCGTCGCCCGCAGTGAATGGTCCGAGTTCTACGACGAGTTGGCCGCCGCCTTCGACCTCCGGATCGACGCGACCGGCCCGAACTTCGGCAACGAGGTGCTTCTCGACGCGCTGGCCGACGCCACCGACCTGGCCACCCTCGTCGGCGCGCGCGACCGCTACCTCTGGCCGGCCGGCCACGACCTGCGTCGCATCCCGATCGTGCAGCCGACGCTCGCGTACCCGATCTCGCTCATGCTGCCCGCGACGGCCCCGCACCCGGCGCTCGCACCGATCATCGACCACCTCGCCGGCCTGCCGCCGCTGGCCGGGCCGGTGTGGCACCCGTCCTGGCCACGCCGTGCGCCGGCGCCGACATGATCGTGCCGTCGCGCCCGGCGGCTCGTGACCCGTCGCCCGGACCTCTGTCAGTCGGCGAACTCGACACCGGCGAGGGTGGCCGAGCGGTGCGCGGCGAGCCGCTCGGCCTGCTCGACGACCGCACGACGCCGGCTGTCGGGGAGCTTCTGCCACGGCTGCACGGCGACGGTCAGCTTGACGCCGGACTTGCGGGGACGCCAGGTGCCGACCAGCTCACCGTCGGCCAGGACGGCGCCGGGACGGCCCAGCACCGGCCACAACTCCCTGGCCCGGGCCGGGTCCGGCGCCAGCGTCGCGCGGTCCTTCGCCTGGAGGAACAGGTCGAACGGACCGAGCAGGCGGGTGCCGACGCCTTCGGCCGACGCCAGTGCCGCCTCGTCGGCGGCCAGCAGCGACCGCGTCTCGCCGTCGACCGTCACCTCGACCACGTCCTGCGGCCAGCGGGCCTTCACGTCCTTGACCGGCGCGTCGAGGTAGTCGGCCACGTGCTTCGGCGTGGCCGGACCGAGCAGCCGCAGGTAGGCGCGGATCAGGTCGAACCGGTCGCCGGGGGCCGCCGCCCGGCGGAACCGCGGGATGCGCCGCAGGACCGGCGGCGAGGTGCCGGGCGTCAACTCCAACCCGGCGCGCACGGCGGCCAGCCGGAACGGCATCTCGTAGATGTGGGTGACGCCGCACGGTCGGCAGAACCGCAGGTAGGGCTCGGGCAGCAGCTCGGCGAGGTGGCCCGAGACGTCGCCCTTGACCGTCGGACCGGTGACGATCGTCCGCATCCGCGCGGCCACCTCGTCGAGCGCGTCGAGGATCGTGATGCCGGCCGCCTTCAACGGCTTGGCGGCGTCGTAGATGCGCTTGCCCGCGTCGGCGTCCGAGAACGGCTCCACCGCCGCCGCCACCCGGCCGACGTCGGCGCGGCGATAAAGGTGGGGAGCGCCGCGGACGGTCCAGAGCAACACCAGGTCGTCGTCGGCCGGTGCCGACACGTCGACCCCGCGCAGTGCCAGCGCCCACCGACCGCCGTCGGGGCCGGTGTCCTGCACGCCGAGGTCGAGCACGGCGGTGTCGGCCAACGCGCCCCCGACGCGGTCGAGCTGCTGGGCCCGGACACGGAAGCCCATCACCTGCCGTCGGTCAACCATCGCCACAGCGTAGGCGGTGGCACCGACACCGATCGCCACGCGCGGCCGGTGCCGGTGCCGGACGTGACGGGCCGGCTCAGTGCGCTCCCTGACCGGCGGCCGACGCGGACGCCGAGCCGCCGGCCCGGCGGGGAGCGCCCGAGCGCTTGAGCGCGAACACCCCGCCGGCGATGAACACGGCGCTGAGGACGATCCCGACGAGGTTGCCGTTGACCGCACTGCTGAGCGCCCCGAGCACGCCGACGACCACCGCCACCACGCCGACGACGCGCAGGACGAGACGACCGGTTCTTCCGCTAGGTGAATCCATCATGGACCGTCTTCTGCCCGGGGCGGCGATGCGACAAACCGCTCACCGGGCCCGTCGCAGCACCACGGCCGACGACGTCGCCGCCGAGTCGCACCTGCATTGTCCGCACCTACCTGTCGGCGGCCCCCGGCGGGCGGATCTCCATCTCGGCCACCAGCCCGTCGACGAGACGGTAGACGTGGGTGACGGTGTGGTTCGCCAGCTCGACCCCGGACTTGTCCCGCACCACCTGACGAACCGACACCGCGACGCGGTCGTCGGGTTCCACGACGAACGCGGTCGGCGTGACTGACGGATCGAGTTCGGACCACTGCCGGCGCCAGTAGGCGCCGACCTCGGCGCGACCGTGCAGGACGCCGCCCTCCCAACCGTTGGGCCATCTGACGTCCGGGGTCATCGC
>NZ_NAPR01000028.1:20905-52709 GCF_002140155.1 Micromonospora sp. NBS 11-29 | reverse complement strand
GCTCGCGAGCCGCGACTGTGGCGCCTCAGGTCCAGGGTCCGTCATCCCCTGATTCTGGCCGATCCGCGCGGATCGTGATCGGTCACTTCGCGCTCAGCAGAACGTGTCGATCGGTCCGACCTCAACGGCGCGACGCCGAGTGGCGGGTCACCACCCGCCGGGTCTTCACGATCGCGAAGACGACCACGGCGACGAGCGCGATCACGCCGATGATGACGAGCCAGCGCACCGCCTCCAGCAGCAGTCCCAGCAGGATCAGCACGCCGGCCACCACGCCGACCACCCAGAGCAACGCGCGCATGTCAGAGCCTCCCGTCGTACGGTGGGCCGCGCGCTTTCCCACTGCGCGGCCGGACATGCCACCGGCGGGGAGGTCAGTGCCGGGCCACGTAGACGGTGTTCGCCGCCTCCCGGCCCTGCAACGGGTTGGGGAACCGGACGACGTGCGCCACCGAGGTCGGGAACACCTCGGTCAGCGTCCGCTGGAACGCCGGATCGGGCGGGTCGTTCGACCAGAGCGCGAACACCCCGTCCGGATGCAGCAGCGCGGCCAGCCGGCGCAGCCCGTCGACCGTGTAGAACGGCGCGTGGCTCGGGTGCAGCACCTGGCGGGGGGAGTGGTCCACGTCGAGCAGCACCGCGTGGAACCGCCGCCCGGGCTCCGCCGGGTCGAAGCCGCCGTCGGCGACCGCGGCGAAGAAGTCCGCCCGCACGAACCGGGTACGCGGATCCGCGGCGAGGCCGGCCGCGAACGGCAGCAGGTCCCGACGGTGCCAGTCGATCACGTCCTCGATCGCCTCGACCACCAGCAGCGACCGCACCCGGGGGTCCTCCAGCGCGGTGCGCGCCGTGTAGCCGAGGCCGAGGCCGCCGACCACCACGTCGAGCGTCCCGCCGGTCAGTGGGGCCAGCCCGAGCCGGGCCAGCTCGATCTCCGCCACCGGGAACGCGCTGGACATCAGGTATTCGTCGTCGAGCTTCACCTCGTACACGTCGGCGCGCAGCGACGGGTCACGGCGGCGACGCAGGCTGATCTCGCCGATCGGGGTCTCCCGCCAGGCCAGTTCCTCGAAGCGCGCGCCCACCCGTGTCCCCTCCGCCGATCCGTCACCGGATGCTACCGGCCGGCCGCGGTTGCGGCCCGGCGAACGGCGGCGGAGCGCCTCAGCCGGTGGGGCGCGTCGCCACCACGACGGTGTCCAGCGCGTCGACGGTGCCCCCGTCGGCGGTCGGCACCGGCCGCCGGGCCGTGTCGGCGCGCGTGATCCGCAGCCCGGCCAGCCCGTCGACCACCGCCTCCGGGGTGAGCAGCACGCTCGGGTCCTGCGGGCCGCCGGTGCCGCCGGAGAGGTTGGCCAGGTCGTGGCCGACCACCACGAGCGTGCCGCCGGGGCGCAGCGCCGACCGCGCGGCGGCGAGCACCCCGGCGAGGTCGCCGGCGGGCAGGTGCAGGTAGCAGATCAACACCAGGTCGTAGCTGCCCGGCACCGGCCGGTACGCGGTCACGTCGGCGACCCGCCAGTCGACCTGCACGTCGCGCGCGGCGGCCAGCTCGCGCCCCCGCTCGACGGCCACGGTCGAGAAGTCCACCGCGTTGACCCGCCAGCCCCGAGCGGCCAGCCAGATCGCGTTGCGTCCCTCACCCGCGGCGAGGTCCAGCGCCGAGCCGGGACTCAGGCCGGTGACCGACTCGACCACGAAACGGTTGGGCTCGGCGCTCCACACCAGCCCGGACGCGTTGGCGTACCGGTCGTCCCAGGCGCTGCTGTCCATTGTGCACCCCCTTCGGCGGCCCCACACCGCCACCGTGACCGTACCGGCGACCCCGACGGGACACGCAGGGTCGCCGGGGGATCGACGGAGCGCTTATCCTGTGCGCCGGTGAACCCGGCGGGGAGGGGACCGATGGCGTCGCGGCAGGACCAGCTCCACTCGTACCAGTTCAGCGTTCAACGGGCGGTGGCCGCGCTGGTCATGCGGGAGACCGACCCGGCGCGGTCGCCGTTTCGCCGGCTGGCCGGCGCGGGGCTGGCCAGCGTGCTGGTGGCGGCGATCGCGCTCGGCGGCGTCGCGCTCCACGGGCTGTTCACCGGCGGCGGCGGCTCCTGGCGGGAGACGGGGGCGGTGATCGTGGAGAAGGAGTCCGGCGCGCGGTTCGTCTACCGCGACGAGAAGCTGCACCCGGTGTTGAACTACGCGTCCGCGCTGCTGATCATCGGCGCGGAACGGCCGAGGACCGTGCTGGTCACCCGCCGGGCCATCGACGGGGTGCCGCGCGGCCTGCCGCTCGGCATCGCCGACGCCCCCGACTCGCTGCCCGCGCCGAACCGGCTGGTCCGCGACGGCTGGACGCTCTGCTCGGCGGTGAGCGCGGAGGCGGGCCGGCCGGAGGCCCGCTCGGCGCTGCTGATCGGGCGGGAGGCGACCGGCGGCCGGGCGCTCGGCGACCAGGGCTTGCTGGTCCGCCACCCGGACGGCGGCCTGCACCTGCTCTGGCACGACCGGCGCTATCCGCTGCGCGACCCCGACCGGGTGCTCGCCGCGCTGGCCGCCACCCGGGAGCGGGCCGTCCCGGTCGCGGCGTCGCTGCTCAACACCGTGCCGGCCGGCGCCGACCTGGCCCCACCATCGGTGGGCGGCCTCGGCGCTCCCTCCGCGCGGGTCACCGGGGCCACCGTGGGTGACGTCTACCTGGTGCGCAACTCCGGGGGCGGCCGGCAGTACGCGGTGGCCGCGCGGGACGGGCTGGCCGGCATCACCGAGTTGCAGGCCGCGCTGCTGCTGGCGCGCACCGGCCAGGGCGAGCCGGAGCCGATCACGCTCGGCCGGTTCGCCGCGCTGCCGAAGCTGCCCGACCTGGTGCCGGCCGGGCCGACCGCGCCGCCGGCCGTGCCGCCCCGGCTGGCCGCCGCCGAAGGCGGCGCGGTCTGCGCGCGGTCCGGTGACGACACCGGGGTACGCGGGATCCGCCTCGACGTCACCGCGCCGGACCCGGCCGCCGGCGCGCGTACGCCGGCCGGGCGCGGTGGGCTCGCCGACCAGGTCGTGGTGGAGCCGGGGCGCGGCGCGCTGGTGGAGGCGGTGGCCGCCCCGGGCGCGACCGGCGGCACGGTCTGCGTGGTCACCGATCTCGGCCGGCGGTACGCGCTGGCCGGCGCGGACGTGCCGGGGATGCTCGGCTACGCCGGGGTGCGCCCGGTGCGGCTGCCGGCGAGTCTGGTCGCCCTGCTTCCCGCCGGCACCCCACTGGACCCCGGGTCCGCCCGCACGGTGGCCACCCCGGCCTGAGCGGGGCGTCGACTCACGCGGGGCGACGCAGCACGGTGACCGCGAACCCGGCGTCGTCGCGCCAGGGGCGCAGGTCCCAGGTGGCGAAGCGGTGTTCCGGGCGCAGGCCGGCGGCGACCGCGTCGGCGTCCAGGTCGGCGACGGGGTAACCGCGGTCGGTGCCGAACCCGACCACCACCGGGCCGTCCGGCCGGACGTGCGCGGCGATCCGGGCGAGCACGTCACGTTCGGTGCCCGGGGCGACGAAGGCCATCACGTTGCCGGCGACCACGGCCGCGTCGAACGGCTCGGCCTCGCCCTGTGCGGGCAGGTCCAACTCGGCCAGGTCGGCGACCAGGAAGTGGGAACCGGGGTGATCGGCGCGAGCCGCGTCGATCAGCGCCGGGTCGGCGTCCACGCCGACCACGGTGTGCCCGCGGGTGACCAGCGCGGCGGCCACCCGGCCGGTGCCGCAGCCGGCGTCGAGGATCCGCGAGCCGGGTGGCACCAGCGCGTCGATCAACCGGGCCTCGCCGGCCAGGTCGGCGCCCTCGGCGGCGAGGCGGCGGAACCGGTCGACGTACCACTGCGAGTGGCCGGGCGCGGTGTCGGTCACCCAACGGGTCGGCTTGCCCATGGGACCACCGTAACTGATCTTGCCGGGTCTGGTCGGGTAAGTGTGAACGAGCATCATCATCCGCCTCATCTAGTCACATATGCGCATTTTTGGGTTAGGATCGCGGCGGCGGTGACGTCCTCCACATGGTGCTGAGGTTTCGACATGGACATCCCACTCGTCGGCCAGGAGCAGGTGCTCCCCGCCGGGCACCTGGACCGGGCCGCACCACGCCGGGCCGCCGGCACTCGCGCCGGCGCGGACCGTGACGCCCGCCTGCGCCGGCTCGCGCTGGCCACGCTGGACGCCAACTGGGAACACGACCACACCGTGCCCTCGCGCACGCTCTATCCGCACCAGTGGAGCTGGGACTCGGCGTTCATCGCGGTCGGGCTGGCCCACGTCCGCCCGGACCGGGCCTGGCGGGAACTGCGCACGCTGTTCGCGGCGCAGTGGGTCGACGGGCGGGTGCCGCACATCGTGTTCAACCCGGCGCTGCGCGTCGGCTCCTACTTCCCCGGGCCGGAGTTCTGGGACTCGGCGTGCGCCGAGGGCGCACCGCCGATGGCGACCTCCGGCATCGTCCAGCCGCCGGTGCACGCCCCGGCCGCCTGGCTGGTGCACCGCCGTGCGCCGTCCGAGGCGTCGGTCGCCACGCTGCGCCGGCTCTACCCTCGGCTGGTCGCCCAGCAGCGCTACCTGACCGGGCGGCGCGACGTCGGCGGGGGCGGGCTGGCCGCGATCGTGCACCCGTGGGAGTCGGGCCTCGACAACAGCCCCGCCTGGGACGCCCCGCTGGCCGCGGTGCCGGCCGACGAGGCGGCGATGCGCGGGTACCGCCGGCACGACACCGCGTACGCCGATGCCGCCCACCGCCCCACGGACCTGGACTACGCGCGGTACGTCGCCCTGGCGGACAGCTACCGCGCCGGCCGCTACCGGGACGAGGCGCTGCTCGGCCGGCACCCGTTCCTGGTGGAGTGCCCGCTGGTCAACGCCGCGCTCGGCGTCGCGGAGTACGCGCTGGCCCGGATCGCCACGGTCGTCGGCGCGGACCCGTGCCCGCACCGGGACCGGGCCGCCCGGATCACCGAGGCGCTGGTCGCCCGCCTCTGGGACCCGGTCGCCGGCACGTTCCGCCCGCGCGACGTCCGCACCGACCGGCTCCTGCCCGCCCGTACCGTGCTCGGGCTGATGCCCCTGGCCCTGCCCGACCTGCCGCAACCGCAGGTACGGGCGGTGCTGGCCGAGGCGTGCTCGCCCCGCTTCGGCCTGGCCGCCCGGATGGCGCGGCCGCTGCCCACCCATGACCGCACCGCGCCCGACTTCGAGCCGCTGCGCTACTGGCGCGGGCCGAGCTGGCTCAACACCGGCTGGCTGCTCTGGCAGGGGCTGCGCACCCACCGTCGGGTCGACCTGGCCGCCGGCCTGCGTGAGTCGCTGCTCGACCTGGTCGACACCGCCGGCTGCCACGAGTACTTCCACCCGGACACCGGCGCCGGTCTCGGCTCACCGGCGTTCAGTTGGACCGCCGCGCTGGTGCTGGACGCGCTCGCCGAGGGATGACGGCCGTGCACCTGGCCGGGTCGCNCCCGCCCGCCGTGCCGGCGGATGTGGTGGCCGGGCGGCGACCGTTTGGTGGGGGAGGAGGCGGGTAGTCGGCGCGGGGTCGGCGACCGAGGGGAGGGTGGCGTGCGGTTTCCCCTGTTCGTCGACGCGGTGGCGCGACGCGCGGAGCTTCCCGCGGACCAGGCCGCGACGATCTCCCGGGCGGTGTTGCAGACGCTCGCCGAGCGGATCACCGCGGACGAGTCGACCGACCTGGCCGCGCAGTTGCCGGACGACGTGGGTGGCTATCTGTCGACGCCCGACCGGGCGGGGGCGACCGGCGCGGCGGTGGACTTCCTGTTCCGGGTGGCCGAGCGGGCCGCGGTGGATCCGGCGGTTGCCGAGACGGGCACCCGGGCGGTGCTGGCCACGCTGCGGGAAACCGTCACGGTCGGCGAGTTCCAGGATCTCGTGGCGCAGCTTCCCAAGGGTTTCGACGCGATGGTGGACCCCATTCCACGCCCGTCGTACGATGTCTGAGCAGGCTCCCCGCGACCCGGGTTGAGCTGCGGCGAAGCGGCCGCCGAGGCGAAGATTCCACGACTTCGAAGTATTTTCACCGGAAAATAACTCGCCAGTAGCCGCCTACGCCGAAAATGGTCTACGCACCAGGGGGATGATCGGACGAATTCCTCCGCCCGAGGTTGACCCGGTCTCCCCCCTTCGGCTCGACCCGAATCGATGCCCTTCCGATCGAGAGATTGAGCCCTATTCTGCTTCCAGTGTGAAGTCCTGGGGGGGATCAATGATCACATGCGTCGATCGCTGCGTGCCTGTCGCCGGTGGAGCACACCCCGCTCCCTGACATGACAGAGACGATGATCATCAATCGTTTCGGTGCGGTCGCAGCGGTCCACGGTGGACGTCCGGCGCTTCTCGGCGAGACCCACGAGGTCGGCTACGCCGAGCTGGCCGAGGCGGCCGGGGGACACGCCGCCGTGCTGACCGCCGCCGGTCTCCGGCCCGGCGACCGGATCGCGCTGCTCACCGCGCACGGCGCGCCGACCGTCGCCGCGCTGCTCGGCACGCTCGCCGCCGGATGCGCGTACGTGCCGCTCGACCCGGGCTTCCCGGTCGCCCGGCTGCGGCACATGGTCGCCGCCGCCGAGGTCGCCGCCGTCGTCTGCGCCGCCGAGCACCGCGAGTTGGCGCTGTCGCTGGCCGACGGGCGTACCGTGCTGCCGCTGGACGAGGTGCCGCCGGCCCCGCTGCGCCCGGTCCCGACCGACCCGGACGCGCTGGCGTACGTGCTGTTCACCTCCGGCTCCACCGGCGTGCCCAAGGCGGTCGGGCAGACCCACCGCAACCTGGCCCACGTCGTCGACAACCAGATCGACGCGCTCGCCGTCGGCCCGACCGACCGGCTCAGCCTGCTCGCCTCGTTCAGTTTCGACGCCGCCATCAGCGACCTCTACCCGGCGCTGCTCACCGGCGCCGCGGTCGTCCCGGTCGACCTGCGCCGGCAGGGCCTCGCGTACGCCGTCGAGCAGCTCGACCGGCACCGGGCCACCGTGCTGCACTGCACGCCCACCGTCTACCGCTTCCTGCTCGACACGCTCGGCGAGCGACGGCTGGCCGCCGTACGCGCGGTGCTGCTCGGCGGGGAGCAGGCCACCTGGGCCGACGCGGCGCGCGGGCGGGACCGGTTCGCCCCGCACTGCGTGCTGGTCAACGGTTACGGGGCGACCGAGATGACGTTCGCGGCCCGGCACCTGCTGCCGCTGTCCGAGGTGGACCCCGCCGCGCGCGGGCCGCTGCCGGTCGGCACCGCGTTCCCCGGCTACCGCCTCGACCTCGCCCCGGACACCGGTGAGATCGTGGTGCGCAGCCGGCACCTCGCCCCCGGCTACCTCAACCAGGACAGCGACCGGTTCGGCGTGGACGACGACGGGGTTCGGTCGTACCGCACCGGGGACCTGGGCCGGCGGCTGCCCGGCGGGGAACTGGTCTGCCTGGGCCGGCTCGACCGGCAGGTCAAGGTGCGCGGTCACCGGGTCGAGCTGACCGAGATCGAGGCGGTGCTCGCCGCTCGGCCCGGCGTCGCCGCCGTCCGCGCCATCGTCCGCGACGGTGAGCTGCTGGCGTACGCCCGGCCGGCCGGCACCCGCCCCGACCCGGTCGCGCTGCGCACGGCGCTGGCCGCCGCCCTGCCCGACTACGCCGTGCCCCGCGCGGTGGTCCTGGTCGACGAGTTCCCGCTCACCGTCACCGGCAAGGTCGACGAGCGGGCGCTGCCCGATCCGGTCACCGAGGTGCCCGCCGGGGCGGCGCCGGCCACCGACACCGAGCGCGCCGTGCACGACATCTGGTGCGCGGTGCTGGGCCGCCCGGCGGTCGGCCGCACCGACGGCTTCTTCGACGTCGGCGGGCAGTCGCTGCTGCTCGGCCGGGTGCAGCAGCGCATCGCCGAGCGCTTCGGCGTCCGCCTGCCGATGCTGCGGCTGTTCGACCATCCCACCGTCGCCGCGCAGGCGGCGCTGCTCGACGCACCGCCCGAGGCGGTCCGCGCCCCGGCGCTGCCCGCGCCGGCCGCGCCGGTCGGCGGGGCGCGTGACCACACCGGTGACGAGATCGCCGTGGTCGGCCTCGCCGGCCGCTTCCCCGGCGCAC
Source organism: Micromonospora sp. NBS 11-29 (assembly GCF_002140155.1). Taxonomy (GTDB): domain Bacteria; phylum Actinomycetota; class Actinomycetes; order Mycobacteriales; family Micromonosporaceae; genus Micromonospora. The sequence continues at coordinate 44,608 of NZ_NAPR01000028.1, read as the reverse complement.
CCGACGTGGCCACGTTCTGGTGGAACCTGTGCACCGGGGTGGACTCGGTGCACGACCACACCGACGAGGAGTTGGCCGCGCTCGGCGTCGGGCCGGCGCTGCGCGCCGACCCCCGGTACGTGCGCGCGACCGGTCGGCTCGACGGGGTGGCCGACTTCGACGCCGACTTCTTCTCCTTCGGCGCCGACGAGGCCGCCCGCACCGACCCCCAGCACCGCCTGTTCCTGGAGGCCGCGTGGGAGGCCCTGGAGGACGCCGGCCACGACCCGGGCCGCTTCCCGGGGCTGGTCGGGGTCTACTCCGCCACCTCCGCCAACCGCTACTTCCTGTTCCACCTCATGGACAACCCGGCCGTGGTCGGTGACGTCGACCCCGACGACTGGGAGGCCCGACTGGTCGGCCGGCAGTTCACCGACCACCTGCCCGGGCAGGTCGCGTACCGGCTCGGCCTGACCGGCCCGGCGCTGGCCGTGCAGAGCGCCTGCTCCAGCTCCCTGGTCGCGGTCTGCCTGGCCGCGCAGAGCCTCGCCGACTACCAGTGCGACCTCGCCCTGGCCGGCGGGGTCAGCGTGACCTGGCCCCGGCACCGGGCGACCCCCGGCGGGCTCGCGTCGGCGGACGGCCGGTGCCGGGCGTTCGACGAGGCCGCCGACGGTTCCGGCTTCGGCTCCGGGGTGGGCGTGGTGGCCTTGCGCCGACTCGCCGACGCGCAGGCCGACGGCGACCGGATCTACGCGATCCTGCCCGGGTGGGCGGTCACCAACGACGGCCCGGACCGGGCCGGGTTCGCCGTGCCCGGCCCGGCCGGGCAGGCCGCCGCGGTGGCGAACGCGCTCGCCACCGCCGAGGTCGCCCCCGGAGAGGTCCGCCTCGTCGAGGGGCACGGCAGCGGCACCCCGCTGGGCGACGCCATCGAGGTCGCCGCGCTGCACGAGGTGTACGCCGGCGCCGCGCCCGCCGGCACCTGCGCGTTGGGTTCGGTGAAGACCAACATCGGGCACCTCGACGCGGCGGCCGGCATCGCCGGGCTGATCAAGGCGGTGCTCGCCGTCCGGCACGGCGTGATCCCGCCGAACCTGCACTTCACCCGCCCGCACCCGGAGATCGACCTGACCGCCGGCCCGTTCTACGTGCCCACCAAGGCGCGGGACTGGCCGGACGGTGGACGCCGGGTGGCCGGGGTGAGCGCGTTCGGCCTGGGCGGCACCAACGCCCATGTGCTGGTGGAACAACCACCGCCGGTCGAGTCGGCCACCCCGCCCGGGGATGGGCCGTGGCTGCTGCCGGTCTCCGCGCGTACCCCGGCGGCGTTGCGGGCCGCGTTGGCCCGGCTCCGCGCCCACCTGGCCGGGGCCGTCCCGGCGCTGCCGGAGGTGGCCGCCACGCTGGCGCTCGGCCGGCGGACGTTCGCGCACCGGGCGGCGGTGGTCGCCACCGACCTGCCCGCCGCGCTGTCGGCGTTGGACGTGCTGCTCGACACCGACGCCCGGATCGCCGGCGACGCCGGGCCGCTGCGGGAGACGGCCGCCGACTGGGTCGCCGGGCGCGACGTCGACTGGGCCGCCCTGCACCCCGAGGGCACGGTCCGGCGCACCGGGCTGCCCACCTATCCGTTCCAGCGCCGCCGGTACTGGATCGACCCCGTGCAGAGAGGCCCGCGGTGAACTGGTTCGTCTCCACCGGCAGCCGACCCGAGGCGCCGGTGCGCCTGTTCTGCCTGCCCTACGCCGGCGCGGGCGCCAGCGCGTTCCGGCGCTGGCCCGCCGCGTTCGGCCCGGACGTCGAGGTGCTGCCGGTGCAACTGCCCGGCCGGGAGAACCGGATCACCGAGGACCCACGCTTCACCGTCGCCGAGGTGGCCGACGCCATCGCCGCCCGGGCCGACCGCCCGTACGCGATCTACGGCCACTCGATGGGCGGTCGCCTCGGCTTCGAGGTGGTCCGGGAGCTGCGCCGTACCGGCCGTGCGCTGCCCCTGCGGCTCTACGTCGGCGGCGCCCGCGCCCCGCACGTCACCGCGTCCGGCCCGTTCGACGGGCTGTCCCGGGCGGACGACGCCGAGCTGCTGCGCCGCCTCGACGACGGCGGCGGCCTCCCCGCCGAGCTGCTCGACCACCCGGAGCTGGTGGAACTGCTGCTGCCGGTGCTGCGGGCCGACCTCGGCCGGGTCGACGACTACCGCCATGTCCCCGGCGAGCCACTGCCGGTGCCGATCGTCGCGTTCGCCGGCACCACGGACCGGGCGGTCAGCCGCGCGCAGCACGCCGCCTGGGCCGAGCACACCGCAGCCGGGTTCACCCTGCACGAGCTGCCCGGTGGGCACTTCTTCCTGCACGACCGGCTCGCCGAGCTGGTCGCGCTGATCCGGGCCGACCTGACCGTCGCGCCCGGCACCCCGGGCACCCGCGTCGCCACNCCGCCGATCGCGGGACCGTCGGCGGCGCGCACCGGGTTCCGCTCGGCGACACCGGCTGGTCGGTGTGGCGCGACGCGATGCTGCGGACCACCGGCTTCCCGGCCGACGGGCTGGAACTGCTGACCGCGCCCCGGGCCGCCGCGGCCGCCGACGAACTGCTCGCCACCGGCGGCGACGCGGACCGGTTCGACAAGGAGTTCGACGAGGCGGTACGCGCCGGCGCCGGGCGGCTCAGCGCGCTGGCCGCCGACCCGCTGCTGCGCGAGGCGGTCACCTGGCAGAACCGGGGCGCCCTCATCGCGCTGGACGGGCTGGCGCGCGGCGGCGCCGACGCGGCCCGCAACGTGCGCCGTCGGGACCGGGAGCGGGCGCTGCTGAAGTACTGGCAGCGCTACTGCGGTAAGAACGAGACCGTCGGCTTCTTCGGCCCGAGCTGCTGGGTCACCGTCGACCCGGACCAGCCGGACGTGGCCCGCGTCGACCCGGGCGCGGGGCTGACCCGGCGGCGCTGGGTGTGGTTCGAGTCGTGGGCGCTGGCCGCGTACGCCGACCGGATCGGCGCGGACCTGGCCGTGCGCCGCTGGTGGCCGCCGACGCTGCGACCCCACCTGGCGATCCGGGACCGGGCCGTGCTGCGGCCCGGCCGCCCGCCGCTGACGCTCACCCCGGTCGAGGCCGCGCTGCTGCGCGCCGCCGACGGCCGCCGCGCCGCCGCCGACCTGGTCGCCGACCCCGCGATCGGGCTGCGCCGGCCCGAGGACGGCTACGCGCTGCTCGACCGGCTGGTGGAGCGGGAGCTGATCACCTGGGACGCGGCGCTGCCGGTGAGCCCGGACGCCGAACGGGTGCTCACCGAACGGATCGCAGCGATCGGCGACGAACCGGCCCGCGCCGCCGCCCGGGCCGGCTTCGACGAGCTGCGCGCCGCCCGCGACGCGGTGGCCGACGCGGCCGGCGACCCGGAGCCGCTGCGCGCCGCGCTCGACGCGCTCGACGCCACGTTCACCGAGCTGACCGGCGTGCCGGCGGTCCGCCGCGCCGGCCAGATGTACGCCGGCCGCACCATCTGCTACGAGGACACCGCCCGGGACCTGGACGTGGTGTTCGGCGCACCGCTGCTGGCCGAGCTGGCCGCCCCGCTCGACGTGCTGCTGCGCGCCGCCCGCTGGCTGGCCAACGCGCTCGCCGAGGCGTACCTGGGGGTGCTGCGCGGCCTGTACGACGAGCTGCGCGCCGACTCCGGCGCGCCGGTGGCCCTGGCCGACCTGTGGTTCCTCGCCCAGGGCCTGTTCTGGGGCGACGGCGAGCGGCCGGTGGACGCGGTCGCGGCGGACTTCGCCGCCCGCTGGGCCGGGCTGTTCGGGNCCGACCTGGTCCAACGCCGCCATGCACAGCCCCGACCTGCAGATCTGCGCCACCGACGCGGCGGCGCTGCGACGCGGCGAGTACACCGTGGTGCTCGGTGAGCTGCACGCCGCATGGTCCTCGTTCGACTGCGCGGTGTTCACCCCGTCGCACCCGGACGTGCGGCGGCTGCGCGACGCGCTCGCCGCCGACCTGGGCGAGCGGCGGGTCCGGCTGCTGTTCCCCGCCGACTGGCCACGGCGTACCAGCCGCACCGCCGAGGCGCTGACCGGCCCGACCGACCGGCAGCTCGCCTTCCTCGACGCGCCCGGCGCGGACCCGGCCCGGGTGCTGCCCACCGTGGACCTCACCGTCGACGACGTGGACGGCGAGCTGGTCGCCACCGCCTCGGACGGGCAGCGCTGGCCGCTCGCCGAGATCTTCGCCGAGCCGTTCAGCGCGCACGCCGTGGACGGCTTCAAGCTGGTCGCCGCCGCGCCGTACACGCCCCGGATCACGGTGGACCGGCTGGTGGTGGCCCGGCAGACCTGGCGGACCACGGTCGGGGAGAGCGGCCTGGCCACCGTCACCGCCGAACGGGACCGCTTCCTCGCCGTCCGGGCCTGGCGTCGCCGGCTCGGCCTGCCCGAACGGGTGTACGTCAAGCTCGGCACCGAGACCAAGCCCTGCTTCGTGGACCTGGCCGCGCCGGCGTTCGCCGCCATGCTCTGCGCGCTGGTGCGGGCCGCGCGGGTCGACGGCGGCGACGACGTGTCGCTGACGGTCAGCGAGATGCTGCCCGACCCGGGGCAGGCGTGGGTGCCCGACGCCGCCGGCCGCCGCTACTTCAGCGAGCTGCGACTGCACCTCACCGACACCCGCCGGGAGGACGCGCGATGACTCACCTGCTGCCGCTGGGCGGGACCGGCTGGTCGGTGTGGCGGGACGTGGTGCTGCGGACCGCCGGGTTCCCGGCCGCCGGCCTGGACCGGTTCGCCGCCCCGGACTGCGCCGCCGCCGCGGACGCGCTGCTGGCCGGCACGGTCAGCCCCGACGTGTTCGACAAGACGCTGCGCGAGGCGTTCGCGGGGTCCTCGGCGGTGGCCGACGAGATCGCCGCCGACCCGCTGCTGCGCGAGGCGGTCACCTGGCAGAACCCGAACATGCTCGTCGCGCTGGACGGCCTGCTGCGCACCGACCCGCGGGTGCGCAACGAACGNCCGAAACCATCGGCTTCTTCGGCCCGGTCTGCTGGGGCACGTTCGACCCGGCGGTGCGCGGCGTCCACACCGGGCCCGGCGCCGCGCTGGTGCGCCACCGGCGGGTCTTCTTCGAGGCGTGGGCGTTGATCGCGTACGCCGACCGGCTCGCCGACGACCTGGCGGTGCGCCGCTGGTGGGCGCCGGCGCGGCAACCGCACCTGAGCGTGGCCGGGCGGGAACTGCGCCGGCCGCTGCACCCGCCGATCGCGCTGACCCCGGTCGAGGCCCGGTTGCTCGCCGACTGCGACGGCCGCACCCCGGCGGTGGAGTTGGCCGAGCGGCTGTGCGCGGACGGCACGGTGCACCGCGTCGACGACGTCTACCTGCTGCTCGACCGGTGGGTCGAGCGCGGCCACCTGAGCTGGGGCGCGAACTTGCCGGTCGCCCCGGACGCCGAGCGGGTGCTCGACGCGCGGATCGCCGCCATCGGCGACGACCGGGTCCGCGCCGCGACGGCGGCCGAGTTCGACCGGCTGCGGGCCGCCCGCGACGAGGTGGCGGCCGCGGCCGGCGACCCGGACCGCCTCGGCGCCGCGCTCGCCGCGTTGAACACCGAGTTCACCGCCGTCACCGGCCGCCCGGCCACCCGGCACGGCGGGCAGATGTACGCCGGCCGCACGGTCTGCTACGAGGACACCGCCCGCGACCTGGAGTTCCGCGTCGGTACCGCGGTGGTGGACGCGCTCGCCGAGCCGCTCGCGGTGGTGCTGCGCACCGCCCGCTGGTTCACCGCGCAGGTCGCCGCCGGATGCGCCGACCTCTTCACCGAGCTGCACGAGGAGCTGGCCGCCGACGGCGGTCCGGTGCGCCTGGGTGACCTGTGGCTGCTGGCCCAGGGGACGCTGGTCGCCCCGGACGGGCCGATCGGCCGGGCCGGCGCGGAACTCACCCGCCGGTGGGCCGAGCTGTTCGGCCTGGCCGACCTGCCCGAGGGGCAGGCGGAACTGCGGTTGCGCGCGGCCGACCTGGCCGGGCGCGTCCGTGAGCTGTTCCCGGCCGAGACGCCCGGCTGGCCGTCGGCCCGGCTGCACAACCCGGACGTCCAGCTCGCCGCCGCGTCCCCGGACGCCGTCGAGCGGGGCGACTTCCTGCTCGTGCTCGGTGAGCTGCACCCGGCCACGGTGGCCTTCGACAGCGCCGTGCTCAGCCTGTTCCACCCCGACCCGGGGGCGCTGCGCGCCGACCTGGACGCCGACCTCGGTCCGGCCCGGCTGCGGGTGCTGTGGCCGGAGAGCTTCCCGAGGCGGACCACCCGCACCACGTACGCGCTGACCGGCCCGGCGGACCGCCAGCTCGGCATCGACACCGCGCACGGCGCCGACGTCGACCGGCTGGTCCCGGCCACCGAGGTGCGGGTGGAGCGCGCCGGGAACCGGCTCACCGCGGTCTTCCCGGACGGCGCCCGCTGGCCGCTGATGGAGGTCTTCGCCACGCTGCTCGGCTCGCTGCTGCTGGACGCGTTCAAGCTGTCCGACGCCGTCGGGCACTCGCCCCGGATCACCATCGACCGGCTGGTGGTGGCCCGGCGCACCTGGCGCACCACGGCCGGCGCGTGCGGGCTGGCCGGCCACCCCGACGAGGCCGCCCGCTACCTGGCGGTACGCCGCTGGCGGGCGGCCACCGGGCTGCCCGAGCGGGTGTTCGTCAAGGTCGGCACCGAGGTCAAGCCCTGCTACGTGGACCTGACCGGCCCGCTCTACGCCCAGTCGCTCTGCGCCATGGTCGACGCCGCGCTGCGTACCGGCCCGGACGTGCCGGTGGTGGTCTCCGAGCTGCTGCCCGCACCCACCGACGCCTGGGTCCCGGACGCCCGGGGTCGGGGCTACGTCAGTGAACTCCGCCTCCAGATCACCGATCCGGCCGAGCACCTGGGAGCACACCGGTGACCCACACCCTGACCGCCGGCGCCGTCCGCGGACCGGACCTGCCCTGGCCGGACGCCACCCTCGCCGACCTGATCACCGCCCGGGCCGCCCGGGTGCCGGACGCGGTGGCGGTGCGCCAGTGGGACCGCCGGCTCACCTACCGGGAACTGGTCGAGAATTCCGCCGGGGTCGCCGCCGCGCTGCGTGAGCGCGGCGTCGGCCGGGGCGACCGCGTCGGCGTCTGCGGCGCGCGTACCCCGGACCTGGTGGTCACCGTGGTCGGCGTGCTGCTGGCCGGTGCCGCGTACGTGCCGCTGGAGCCGGGCGGCCCACCGGCGCGGCTGCGCGGGATCGCCCGCGACGCCGGTGTGCGGGTGGTGGTCGGCGACGCGGCGGCGACCGAGTTCGGCGACTGCCCCGGCGTCGAGACGCTCGGCCTGCCCGGCCCGGCACCGCTGGCCCCCTGCCCGGCCCGCCCCGGCGACCCGGCGTACGTGCTGTTCACCTCCGGTTCCACCGGCCGCCCCAAGGGCGTGCTCACCACCCACCGCAACGCGGTCGAGTTCGTCACCGGGGTGAGCGCGCTGACCGGCGCCGACGCGACGGTGCGCAGCCTCGGCATCGCCTCGCTCGGCTTCGACGCCTCCACCATGGACCTGTTCGTGCCGCTGACCCTCGGCGGCGCGGTGCAACTGCTCGGCGCCGACGACCGGGCCGACCCGGCGCGGCTGGCCCGGTTCGTCGCCGTACACGAGGTGACCTGGGGGTTCATCACCCCCACCGTGCTCGCCCTGCTCGACCCGGCGGACCTGCCGTCGTGGCGGGTGCTGCTCTGCGGCGGGGAGGCGGTGCCGGCCGAGCTGGTCGCCCGCTGGGCGCCCGGCCGGCGGTTCGTCAACGGCTACGGCCCCACCGAGACCACCGTGCTGGCGGTCGCCGGTGACCTCACCCCGGCCGACACCGACCCGGTGCCGATCGGCCGGCCGCTGCCCAACCACCGCGCCCACGTGGTCGACGCCGACCTACGGCCGGTGCCGCCGGGGGAGACCGGGGAACTGCTGATCGGCGGGCCCGGTCTGGCCGACGGCTACCTCGACCGGCCCGGTCTGACCGCCGAGCGGTTCGTGCCGGACCCGTTCGGCGACGCCCCCGGCGAGCGGCTCTACCGCACCGGTGACCTGGTCCGGCAGGCGTCGGACGGCCGGATCGTCTACCTCGGCCGGGCCGACCGGCAGGTCAAGGTGCGCGGCCAGCGCATCGAGCCGGGCGAGGTCGAGGCGGTGCTGTCCGCCCACCCCGGCGTCGAGCGGGTCGCGGTGGAGGCGGTGCCCGGCCCGGCCGGCACCGAGCTGGTCGCGTTCCTCACCCCGGCCGACGCGCCCGGGCACGACGAGCTGCGCGCGTACGCGGCGCAGCGGTTGACCGCGGCGATGCTGCCGGCCCGGACGGTGCGCCTGGCCGCGCTGCCGGTCAGCCCGACCAGCGGCAAGCTGGACCGGCCGGCGCTGCGCGAGCTGGCCACGGCCGCCGCGCCGACCGACGGCCCGCCCGACGGCGGCGACCCGGTGGCGGGCGCGGTGCGCCGGGTGTGGACCCGGCTGCTCGGCGCGGCCCCCGCCCCGGACAGCGACTTCCTCGCCGCCGGCGGCAACTCGATCACCGCGATGCGGCTGGTCGCCGCGCTGCGCGCGGAGACCGGCCGGCAGGTGGACACCCGGGTGCTGTTCGCCGACCGCACGTTCGCCGCGCTGGTCGACCGGGTCCGCGCCGCCGACCCGGCCGGTGGCGACGGACTGACCACCGGCAACCCACCCACGCTGTCCCCGCCGCAGCGGCGACTGTGGTTCACCGACCAGCTCGCCGCGTCCAGCGCGCCCTACAACATCGCGGTCGCGCACCGGCTGCGCGGCCCGCTGGACGTCCCCGCGCTCGGTGCCGCGCTGCGCGCCGTGGCGCAGCGGCACGACGTGCTGCGCTGGCGCATCCCGCAGACCGGCGGCGTGCCGTACGCGGTCCGCGAGGAACCCACCGACGTGGCCGTGCCGGTGGTCGACCTGAGCACCGCCGCCGACCCGGACACGGCGCTGGCGACCATGCTGGCGGCCGGCGCCGCGCACGCGTTCGACCTGGCCACCGGCCCGCCCTGGCAGGTGACCGTCTACCGGCTCGCCGCCGGGGAGCACGTGCTCGCGGTGACCGTGCACCACGCGGTCTTCGACGGCTGGTCCGAGGCGCTGCTCTACGACGAGCTGGCCGCCGGGTACGCCCACGCGCTCGGCCGGCCCACGCNCCCGCCACGTACGCCGACTACGCGGTGTGGCGGGCCGAGCGGGACCGGCGCCGGGGCGAGGCGGACCTGGCCTGGTGGACCGCGCACCTGGCCGGCGCGCCGACCGTGCTGGAGCTGCCCCGCGACCGGCCCCGACCGGCCGTGCAGACGTACGCCGGCGCGGAGGCCACGGTCCGGCTGGACGCGGCGGCCGACCGGGCGGTCCGCGACCTGGCCGCCCGGCGCGGCACCACCGTGGCGGCCGTGCTGCTGGCCGGCTTCGGCGAGCTGCTGCGCCGGCTCACCGGCGGCGACGACCACGTGCTCGGCGCGATCGTCGCCGACCGGCGGCTGGCCGCGTTCGACGAGGTGATCGGCTTCTTCATCGACACCGTGCCGGTGCGGGTACGCGCCGGCGGCAGCTTCGCCGAGCAGGTCGACCGGTGCGCCACCGAACTGCACGAGGTGACCGCCCATCCCGGCGCGCCGCTGGAACGCATCGTCGAGGCGCTCGGCGTCGGCCGGGACACCGCCCGCGCCCCGCTGGTGCAGGTGCTGTTCAACGTGCTCAACTTCGTCCCGCCCCGGCTGGCGCTGACCGGCCTGACCGTCGAGCCGGTGCCGGTGCCGAAACCCGGCTCGCCGTTCGACCTCACCGTCTACGTGGTGGAACGGGACGGGCGGGCCGGCGTCGAGGTGGTGCACAACCCGGACCTGTTCGACGGCGACCGGATCGTCGCCCTCCTGGCCGACCTGGTCGCCCTGGTCGGCGCGCTCGCCGCCGACCCGGACGCGCCGGCCGCCGAGGTCGCCACCGAGCTGCCCCGCCCGGCGGTCGGGGTGGCGGCGCTGGGCGCGATGACGGTGGCCGCCGCCGAGCCGGCCCGCGCGCCGCTGCCCGCCGGGCCGGACGCGCTCACCGCCACCGAGGAGCTGATCGCCGGCATCTGGCGCGACGTGCTCGGCCGCGACATGGTCGGCGTGACCGACAACTTCTTCGACATCGGCGGCCACTCGATGGCGCTCGCCGCGGTGCACGCCCGGCTCACCGAGGCCACCGGCCGGTCGATCACCATGCTGGACCTGTTCCGCCACCCGACCGTGCGGGCGCTCGCGGCCAGCCTCGACGGCGCCGCCGACCGGCCGGAGCTGGCCCGCGCCGCGATGCGCGCCGCCGCCCGGCGGGGTCGCGCCCGCCGTACCCCGCCCCCACGCCGACCGCACCAGCAGTGATGCCACACCCTCCCCGTGACTGAAGGACCTCCCATGCAGAACGACATGCCCGGCGCCGATGACGGCGTCGAACCCATCGCCATCGTCGGGATGGCCGCCCGGCTGCCCGGCGCGGCCGACGTCGACGAGTTCTGGCGCAACCTGGTCGACGGCGTGGAGTCGACGACCGAGCTGACCCGCGAGGAGCAGCTCGCCCGCGGCGCCCGCCCGGAGGAGGTCGACGACCCGGGCTGGGTCAACCGGGCCCCGCTGGTCGACGGCTACGACGAGTTCGACGCCGGCCTGTTCGGGATGACCGCGCGCGAGGCCGAGATGACCGACCCGCAGCACCGGCTGTTCCTGGAGACCTGCTACGCGGCGTTGCAGGACGCCGGCTACGACCCGGGCCGCTACGACGGCGCGGTCGGCGTCTACGCCGGCACCGGCGGCAACTCCTACCTGCACCGCAACGTGCTGCGCAACCGGCGGGCCGGCGGCAACCCGCACAGCGCGGTCTCGATCGCCACCGGCAACTCGCCGAACTACGTCGCCACCAACGTCTCCTACCGGCTGGACCTGCGCGGCCCCAGCCTGACCGTGCACACCGCCTGCTCCACCTCGCTGGTCGCGTTCCACCTCGCCTGCGAGGCGCTGCGCAACGGCGAGTGCGACATGGCGCTCGCCGGCGGCGTCAACGTCGAGCTGCCGCACGTGGGCTACCTCGGCATGGACGGCTTCACCTCGCCGGACGGGCGGTGCCGGCCGTTCGACGCCGACGCCAACGGCACGGTGTGGGGCAGCGGCGTCGGCGTGACGCTGATCAAGCGCCTCTCCGACGCGCTCGCCGACGGCGACGCCATCCGCGCGGTGGTGCTCGGCAACGCCATCAACAACGACGGCGCCGGGAAGGTCGGCTTCACCGCCCCCAGCATCGACGGGCAGATGGAGGCGGTGGCCCAGGCCGTCGGGCTGGCCGGCGTCGACCCGCGCAGCATCAGCTACGTCGAGGCGCACGGCACCGGCACCGCGCTCGGCGACCCGATCGAGATCGCCGCGCTCTCCGCCGTCTACACCCGCGACACCGACGACCGGGGCTGGTGCGGCATCGGCTCGGTGAAGTCGAACATCGGCCACCTCAGCCAGCCCTCCGGCATCGTCAGCGTGATCAAGACGGTGCTCGCCATGGAACACGGGCTGATCCCGCCGACGATCAACTACGAGACGCCGAACCCGGCGATCGACTTCGCCGACACCCCGTTCTACGTGGCGAACACGCTGACCAAGTGGGACACCGACGGCGGGCCGCGCCGGGCCGGGGTCAGCTCGTTCGGCATCGGCGGCACCAACGCGCACGTCGTGCTCGAGGAGGCGCCGGCCGCGTACCGGGCGCAGCGGCGGGTCCGCCCGGCGCACCTGCTCCAGGTGTCGGCGAAGACGCCCACCGCGCTGGACGCCGCCGTGCGCCGGCTCGCCGACCACCTGGAACGCGACAGCGACGCGCCGCTCGCCGACGTCGCGCACACGCTGCGCGTCGGCCGCCGACCGTACGCCCACCGCGCGGCCGTGGTCGCCGGTGACCCTCGGTCCGCCGCCGCCGGGCTGGTCGATCGGCGCAAGGCGCACCGGGGCGTCGCCGACGGCCCCGCACCCCGGGTGGCCTTTCTGTTCAGCGGCCAGGGCTCCCAGTACGCCGGCATGGGCGCCGAGCTGTACGCCGAGGACCCGGCGTACGCCGCCGCCGTGGACGAGTGCGCCGAGCTGCTCCGCGGTGAGCTGGGCCAGGACATCCGGGACCTGATCCTCGGCCGGGACCCGGACGCGGCGACGAAGCTCACCGAGACCCGCTGGACCCAGCCCGCCCTGTTCACCGTGGAGTACGCGCTCGCCGCCGCCTGGCGTGCCGCCGGGGTGACCCCGGCCGCGATGATCGGTCACTCCATCGGCGAGTACGTGGCCGCGACCCTGGCCGGCGTGCTCGCCCTGCCCGACGCGCTGCGGGTGGTGGCCGCCCGGGGCCGGCTCATGCACGCCCTGCCCGCCGGTTCGATGCTGGCGGTCACGCTGGACGAGTCGGTGGTGGCCGAGCGGCTGCCCGACGGCCTGTCGGTGGCGACCGTGAACGGCCCCGGCACCTGCGTGGTGGCCGGCGAGACCGCGCTGATCGAGGAGTTCGCCGCGAGCCTGGGCGGCAAGAACAAGTCGAAGCTGCTGCGCACCTCGCACGCGTTCCACTCGCCGATGATGGACCCGATCCTGGCCGAGTTCACCGCGCTGATGGCGAGCGTGCCGCTGCGCCCGCCGGCGGTGCCGTTCCTGTCGAACGTGACCGGCACCTGGATCACCGAGGCGCAGGCCACCGACCCGGCGTACTGGGCCGCGCACCTGCGCCGGCCGGTCCGCTTCGGCGCGTGCGTGGCCACCCTGCTCGCCGAGGGCACCTGGGCGCTGGTCGAGTGCGGCCCCGGCCGGCAGTTGGCCAACCTGGCCCGGATGCAGGTCGCCAAGGCCGGCGAGGCGCAGCGGGCGCTCACCCCGCTGGGCAGCCTGCCCGGGCCGGGCGAGCCGACCGGTGACCTGGCCACGCTGCTCGGCACCGCCGGCGCGCTCTGGTGCGCCGGCACGCCGGTCGACCTGCCCGCCGACCCCGACGCGCGGCGGGTGCCGCTGCCCGCGTACCNCCCCCGGTCGAGACCGGGCCCCGGCCGCTGCCGGAGTGGTTCGCGGTGCCGGTGTGGCGGCAGGCCGCGCCGGTCCGCGCGGCGCAACCGCTGGGCCGGTGCCTGGTGCTGGCCGACGGTCCGCGCGGCGAGGCGCTCGTCGCCGCGCTGCGGGCCGCCGGCGACGACCCGGTCGAGGTACGCGCCGGCGGCGCGTTCGCCGTCACCCCCAACGGCTTCCGGCTGTGCCCCGGCGCCCGCGCCGACGCCGAGGCGCTGGTCGCCGCGCTCGGCGCGGACCTGCCCCGGCGGATCGTGCACGCGTTCGCGCTCGACGGCGAGCCGGCCGGCACCGACGTGGCCGCCGCCTGGGCCGCCCAGGAGCGCGGCTTCCTCGACGCGCTGCACCTGGTGCAGGCGTTGGCCGGCGCCGGCCACACCGCCGACGGCACGGGGGTACGCCTCGACCTGGTCACCGCCGGCATCGGCGACGTGCGCGGCGACGACCTGGTCCGGCCGGAGCACGCCACGCTGGCCGGCCTGGCCCGGGTGCTCCCGGTGGAGCTGCCCGGCCTCGCCGTGCGCCTGCTCGACGCCGACCCCGCCGCGGGCGGCGTGGCCGCCCTCGCGGTGGAGCTGCGCAGCCCGGCCGACCCGGAGCACCCGGAGGTGGCGTTGCGCCGCGACCGGCGCTGGGTGGCCGGTTACGAGCAGGTGACCGTGGCCGCCGAGGACGAGCCGGGCGTGCTGCGCGAGGAGGGCCGGTACCTGGTCACCGGCGGCCTCGGCGGCATCGGCGTCACGCTGGCCGAGGACTTCGCCCACCGGGCCCGCGCCAAACTGGTCCTGCTGGCCCGCTCCGGGCTGCCCGACCGGGCCGACTGGGACGCGCACCTGGCGGTGCACGGCGGCGCCGATCGGGCCGGCCGGGCCATCGCGGCGATCCGCCGGATGGAGGCCGCCGGCGCCGAGGTGCTGGTGCTCGCCGCCGACGTCACCGACGTCGACGACCTGCGCCGGGTCCGCGCCGAGGCGGAACGCCGCTTCGGCGGGCTGGACGGCATCGTGCACGCCGCCGGCCTGCCCGGCGGCGGCATGGCCGAGGTGAAGGAACGGGCCGAGGCGGAACGGGTGCTCGCCCCGAAGCTCGCCGGTACGCTCGCCCTGGCCCGGGTCTTCGGCGACCTGCCGCTGGACTTCGTCGCGCTCTGCTCCTCGATCACCGCCGTGGTCGGCGGGTTCGGGCAGGTCGACTACTGCGCCGCGAACGCCTTCCTGGACGCGGTGGCCCGGTCCGGCGCCGGCTTCCGCGCCCCGGTGGTGTCGCAGAACTGGGGCGGCTGGGCCGAGGTCGGCATGGCGGTGGAGACCGCCGCGCCGGCCGCGTTCCGGGCCGCCGGGCGGGACACCGTGACCACCGCGGTCACCCACCCGGTGCTGACCACCATGGTCGCCGGCCCGGACGACACCGTGCTGCACGGGCTGGTCGCCGCGGACACCCACTGGCTGCTCGACGAGCACCGGATCGGCGGGGTGCCGGTGGTGCCCGGCACCGCCCACCTGGAGTCGGTGCGCGCCGCCGTGGTCGCCGCGCTGCCCGCGCCCGGCCCGGACGCCGCGGTGGAGCTGCGCGACGTGGTGTTCCTGGAACCGTTCGCGGTGCCCGACGGCACCGTCGCGCAGTACCGGGTGACGCTGACCCCGGCCGAGGACGGGGCGGACTTCACCGTGGCCAGCCTCGCCGCCGGCCGGCTGCGCACCCACGTACGCGGCAGCGCCGGGTGGACCACCGAGTCCGCCCCGCCGGCCGTCCCGGTCACGGTCGCCGGGCGTCGGGTCGACGACGACGCCTCGTTCGGCCGGGGCCGCGGCAGCATGCTGGGGTTCGGTCCGCGCTGGGCCGCGCTGGCCGAGCACCACCTCGGCGAGGGGGAGGAGCTGGCCCGGATCGAGGCGCCCGCCCCGGCCCTGGGCGACCTGCCCTCCTGGGGGCTGCACCCGGCGCTGCTCGACGTGGCCACCGCGTTCGGCCGCGGTCAGGGCGCCGGCACGTACCTGCCGCTGTCGTACGGCCGGATCGTGGTGCGCGGGCCGCTGCCGGCGACGTTCCACAGTCACCTGCGGCACCGGCCCGCCGCCACCGACGCGGTGGTCGCCGCCGACCTGTCGCTGCGTGACCCGGAGGGCCGGGAACTGGTCGCGATCAGCGACTTCGTGCTGCGGCGGGTGGACCGGGACGCGG
The DNA here is from genome assembly GCF_002140155.1 of Micromonospora sp. NBS 11-29. Classification (GTDB taxonomy): domain Bacteria; phylum Actinomycetota; class Actinomycetes; order Mycobacteriales; family Micromonosporaceae; genus Micromonospora. Next base: position 29,341 of record NZ_NAPR01000028.1, on the reverse strand, counting down.
TCACCGGCACCCTCGCCGCGGACCCGGCGGCCGACGACGCGCCGGCACCGGTCACCGAGGACATCCGCCCGGTCGACGGCGCGGAGGCGTTCCGCCGCAGCCTCGCCGCCGGCCTCGGCGCGCAGGTGGTGATCGCCACCCGCGCGGTCGCCGACATCCGACGCCGGGCCGCCCGGGTCACCACGGACAGCCTGGCCGAGGAGACCGACACCGCCGGCCAGTCGGCCGCCACCGGCGGCGGCTCGGCCGCGCCCGGCACCGAGCTGGAACGGACCATCGCCCAGGTGTGGCGCGACGGCCTCGGCGTCACCGACGTCGGCGTGGACGACGACTTCTTCGCCCTCGGCGGCAACTCGCTGGTCGCCGTGCAGCTCATCGCCGCGATGCGCAAGGCGACCGGGGTGCGGCTGCCGATGCGCAGCCTCTTCGAGACCCCGACCGTGGCCGGCCTGGCCGCGCGGATCGAGGAGCTGCGCGCCGCCGCGCCCGTCGACCGGCCGGCCGCGCCGGCGGCGATCCCGGCCATCCCACGGCTGCCCCGAGGCTGACATCCCCGACGACGGAACAAGGAGACACCGCACCATGAGCGAGACAACCGCCACACTCCCGGTGGTCGTCGAGAACGACGGCCGGGCGCTGACCGACCTCATCGCGGCCCGGCGCGCCGAGCTGCGGGACACCCTCGTCACCCACGGCGGGCTGCTGTTCCGCGGCTTCGACACCGGCGGCGTGGCCGGCTTCGAGGCGGCCGTACGCGCGTTGGCCGGCGAGCCGCTGACGTACACCGAACGGTCCTCGCCCCGGCACTCCATCGCCGGCCGGGTCTACACCTCGACCGACTACCCGCCGGACGAGGAGATCTTCCTGCACAACGAGAACTCGTACCAGGCGCGCTGGCCGCTGACGCTGTTCTTCTACTGCGTCACCCCGCCGCAGACCCGGGGCGCCACCCCGCTGGCCGACGTGCGCCGGGTGTACGAGCTGATCGACCCGGCGGTGCGGGAGGAGTTCATCCGCCGCCGCTGGATGCTGGTACGCAACTTCCACGCCGACTTCGGCACCCGCTGGCAGGAGGTGTTCACCACCGAGAGCCGGGCCGAGGTCGAGGCGTACGCGGCGGCCAACGGCATCACGGTGGAGTGGGTCGGCGCGGACGGCCTGCGGACCCGCGCGGTCCGCGACGCGGTGCACCACCGGCCCGGCTCGGACACCCCGCGCTGGTTCAACCACGCCACGTTCTTCCACCTCAGCACCCTGCCGCAGGACTACCAGGAGGGCCTGCTGGCGATGTTCGGCGCCGACGGGCTGCCGTCGAACACCTACTACGGCGANCCACGGTCCGCTTCGACTACCGGCGCGACGACGTGCTGGTGGTCGACAACATGACCGCCGCGCACGGCCGCGAGCCGTTCACCGGCCCGCGCAAGATCGCCGTGGCGATGGCCGAGGCGTACACCCCCGACACCGCTGGAGCGAACTGACATGTCCGAACCTCGATTCCTGGTCGTCCGCAACGACGAGGAGCAGTACTCGATCTGGGCGGCCGACCGGGAGCTGCCCGCCGGCTGGCACGACGCCGGCTTCGCCGGCAGCCGCGAGGAGTGCCTGGCCCACGTGGACGAGGTCTGGACCGACATGCGCCCCCGCTCGGTGCGCGGCGAGGGCACCTCATGAGCACGCGGGAGTGGACCTTCCCGGCCTCGTACGCCCAGGAGCGGGTGTGGCTGGCCAACCAGCTCGACGCCGGCTCGCCGGTGTTCAACGTCTCCATCCCGTGGGCGTTCCCGGCCGGCGTGGACGCCGACACGGCCGGCGACGTGCTGAACCGGGTGGTGGCCCGGCACGAGGCGCTCCGTACCCACCTGCGGGTCGACGACGGCGCGCTGGTGCAGGTGGTGCGCGCCCACGAGCCGACGCCGCTGCCCACCGTCGACCTGGGCCACCTGCCCGCCGACCAGCGGCGGGCCGAGTTCGCGCGGCTGCGGACCGAGCTGGCCCGCACGCCGATCCCGCTGGACGCCCCGCCGCCGTGGCGGGCCCGGCTGATCCGGATGGAGGACGCCTGGACGCTGGTGTTCGTGGCGCACCACGCCGTCTTCGACAGCCACTCGGCGGTGCTGTTCCACGCCGAACTCGCCGCGTTCTGCGAGGCCGCGCGCACCGGCGCCGAGCCCGCCGTGCCCGAGCTGCCCATCCAGTACGCCGACTTCGCGGTCTGGCAGCGCCAGCAGCTCACCGGCGACGAGCTGGACCGGCAGCTCGCGTTCTGGACCGGGCACCTGGCCGGCGCCCCACCGGTCACCGGCCTGCCGCTGGACCGGCCCCGCCCGGCCCGGCTCGGCTTCGCCGGTGACGAGGTGCGCTTCACGCTGCCCGACGGGCTACTCGACCGGGTCGGCGCGCTGGCCGCATCCGCGCAGGCCACGCCGTACATGGTGCTGCTGGCCGGCTTCGCGGCGCTGCTGTCGCGGATCTCCGGCGACACCGACGTGGTGGTCGGCGTCTCCACCGCCGGCCGGGACAACCCGGAGCTGGCGTCGCTGATCGGCATGTTCGTCAACCCGGTGGCGTTGCGCTGCGACGTCTCCGGCGACCCGACGTTCACCACGCTGCTGCACCGGGTGCGCGACGGCCTGCTCGACGCCATGGAGCACGGGCAGACCCCGTTCCAGAGGATCGTCGAGGCGGTGCACCCGCAGCGGGACCCGTCGGTGCAGCCGATCTTCCAGACCGCGCTGAACTTCATCCCCGATTCCGGCCTCGACCCGGTCGAGCTGGGCACCACCAAGGACGATCTGGCCTTCGACGTCACCACCGCCGAATGCCGGCTGGTCTACCGGACCGCCCTGTTCGACCGGGCCACCGCGGCGGCGGTGGCCCGACGCTACGTGCGCCTGCTCACCGCCGCCGTGGCCGAGCCGGACCGCGCCGTCGGCGCGCTGCCGCTGCTCACCGACGACGAGCGGGAACTGGTGCTCGCCGCCGGGACCGCCGTCGCTCCCGACGGGCCGGCGACCACGGTGGTGGACGAGGTGCAGCGGGCGGCCGCGGCCACCCCCGACGGCACGGCGCTGGTTCGCGACGGGGTGACGCTGCGCTACGCCGAGCTGAACGCCGCCGCGAACCGGCTGGCCCGGCTGCTGGTGGCCCGCGGCCTGGGCCCGCAGACGCGGGTCGCGCTCGCCCTGCCCCGCTCGGTTGAGCTGGTGGTGGCGCTGCTGGCCGTGCTCAAGGCCGGCGCCGCGTACGTGCCGGTGGACCCCGCGTACCCGGCCGCGCGGATCGCGTACCTGCTGGACGACGCCGCCCCGGCGCTGGTGCTGGCCACCCCGGACACCGCCGCGCTGGTCCCCGGCGAGCCGCTGGTGCTCGACGGGACCGTCGGCGCGGACCAGCCCGACGCCGACCTCACCGACGCCGACCGGCTCGCCCCGCTGCGCCCCCACCACCCGGCGTACGTGCTGCACACCTCCGGCTCCACCGGCCGGCCGAAGGGCGTGGTGGTCGAGCACCGGGCGGTGACCGCGTACCTGGCCTGGGCCCGGCACACCTACCCGGGCCTGGCCGGCGTCGCGCTGCTGCACTCGCCGGTCTCGTTCGACCTCACCGTCACCGGCCTGCTCGGCACGCTCACCGCCGGCGGCACGGTGCGGCTGGCCGCGCTCGACGAACCGGCCGCCCGCGCCGGTGGCCGGCCGTCCTTCCTCAAGGTCACCCCGAGCCACCTGCCGCTGCTCGACGGCGAGCTGTCACCCACCGCCGACCTGGTGATCGGCGGCGAGGCGCTGACCGCCGAGCAGCTCGCCGACTGGCGGGCCGCGCACCCCGAGGTGGCGGTGGTCAACGAGTACGGCCCGACCGAGGCCACCGTCGGCTGCGTCGCCGCCCGGATCGCCCCCGGCGAACCGGTGCCGCCCGGCCCGGTGCCGATCGGCACGCCCACCTGGCACACCGGGGCGCTGCTGCTCGACGCCGCGCTCCAACCGGTGCCGCCGGGCGTGGTCGGCGAGCTGCACGTCACCGGCGTTCAACTCGCCCGCGGCTACCACGACCGGCCCGGCCTGACCGCGGCACGCTTCCTGCCCTGCCCGTACGGCCCGCCCGGCACCCGGATGTACGCCACCGGCGACCTGGCCCGGCTGCGCCCCGACGGTTCGCTGGACTACCTGGGTCGCCGCGACGACCAGGTCAAGGTGCGGGGGATGCGGATCGAACTGGGCGAGGTCGAGGCCGCGCTGCTGGCGCACCCGGACGTGCGGGCCGCCGCCGCGGCGGTCCGGGTCGACAACGGCGAGCCGACGCTGGTCGGCTACCTGGTCGGGCCGGCGGACGCCGACTCGGTTCGCGCCGGGCTGGCCCGTGAGCTGCCGGCGCACCTGGTGCCGGCCGCCCTGGTCCGGCTCGACGCGCTGCCGCTGACCCCCAACGGCAAGCTGGACCGGGCCGCGCTGCCCGCCCCGGCGGCCACCACACCGGCGAAGGACAGCTACGTCGCGCCGCGCACCGACGCCGAGGCCCTGGTCGCCGACGTGTACGCCGACATCCTCGGCGTGGAGAAGGTCGGCGCGCTGGACGACTTCTTCACCCTCGGCGGCAACTCGCTGCGCGGCATGCGGGCGATGGCGCGCATCCGCGCCGAGGTGGACGTCGACCTGCCCATGCGGGCGCTGTTCGGCAGCCCGGTGGTGGCGGACCTGGCCGCCCAGCTCGAACAGCGGATCGCCGCCGAACTCGACGGGCTCTCCGACACCGAGGTCGCCGCGCTGCTCGCGGCGGAAGAGGACACCGACCGATGACCGACCTGAAGGNCCCGGCGGGCGCTGATCGCCAGACGGCTACGTGCCCGCCAGTCCGCCCCCGCGGCCCGGATCACGCCCCGGCCCGCCGACGCGCAGGTGCCGCTCTCCTACGCCCAGGAGCGGGTCTGGTTCATGGACCAGCTCGCCCCGGGCGAGGCCGCGTACCACATCGCGGTGCCGCTGCGGGTGCGCGGACCGCTCGACGTCGACGCGCTGCGCGCGGCCCTGACCGCGCTCGGCGCCCGGCACGAGTCGCAACGCGCCCGCTTCCCGGCCGACGCCGACGGCCGCCCCACCGTGGTGATCGCCGAGACCGCCGACGTACCGCTGACCGTGGTGGAGGCGGCCGACGAGGCCGCCGCGCGGGCCCTGGTCGACGCGGCGGCGGCCGAGCCGTTCGACCTGGCGCACGGCCCGTTGCTGCGGGCGCTGCTGATCCGGCTCACCGCCTCCGACGACCATGTGCTCTTCCTCGGCCAGCACCACATCGTCGGCGACGGCTGGTCGGTGGACGTGCTGCTGCGCGACCTGATCACGCTCTACCGGGGCGGCGAGCCGCCGGCCCTGCCGGTCCAGTACGGCGACTTCGCCGTCTGGGAGGCCCGGGAGCTGGCCGGTCCGCAGGCCCGGGCGCACGTCGACCACTGGAAGCAGCGCCTCGCGGGGATCACCCCGCTGGAGCTGCCGCTGGACCGGCCCCGCCCGGCCACCCAGACCTACCGGGGCGACTTCGTCGAGTTCCAGCTCGACCCGGCCGCCACCGAGGCGCTCGCCGCGCTCACCCGGGACAGCGGCGGCACGCTGTTCATGACGCTGCTCGCGGCCTACCAGGTGCTGCTGGCCCGCCACGCCGGCCAGGACGACTTCGCGGTCGGCGCGTCGGTCGCCGGCCGGTCCGCGCCGGAGCTGGAGAACGTCGTCGGCATGTTCGTCAACATGCTGCCGATGCGCGCCGAGCTGGCCGGCGACCCGACCTTCACCGAGCTGCTGGCCCGCACCCGGCGCGGCGTGCTCGACGGACTGGAGCACGCCGAGGTGCCGTTCGCCAAGGTGGTGCACGAACTGGGCCTGCCCCGCGACGTCAGCCGGTCCCCGGTGTTCCAGGCCATGTTCGTGCTCCAGAACTACGAGATGGGCCGCTTCACCGGCGTGTCCCGCACCGATGAGGTCACGTTCGCGTGGACCCCGATGGAGCTGAGGGCCACCCGGTTCGACTTCGAGCTGCACGCGGTGGAGACCGCCGACGGGCTCTGGGGCAAGCTGATCTTCAACACCGACCTGTTCGACCGGTCCACCGTCGAGCGGATGGCACAGCGGTGGACCGGCCTGCTGGCCGCGGTCGTCGCCGCCCCCGACACCCCGGTGTCCCGGCTGCCGCTGCTGCCCGACGCCGAACGGGCGCTGCTGGCCGGCTGGAACGACACTGCCGCCGACTTCCCGCGCGACCAGACGCTGCACGGCCCGTTCGAGGAGCGCGCCGCCGCCACCCCGGACGCGGTCGCGGTCACCATCGACGGGACCAGCCGCACGTACGCGGAGTTGAACGCGGACGCCAACCGGATCGCGCACCGGCTGCGCGCGGCCGGCGTCGGCCCGGAGACGCTGGTCGGGTTGTGCGCGGAACGCTCCGTCGAGCTGGTCGCCGGCCTGCTCGGCGTGCTCAAGGCCGGCGGCGCCTACCTGCCGCTGGACCCGGAGTACCCGGCGGACCGGCTGGCGTTCATGGTCACCGACGCGGACGCGCCGGTGGTGCTGGTCCAGTCGCACCTGCGCGACGTGCTGCCGGCCACCGCCGCCACCGTGCTCGACCTCGACGACAGCACGGTCTGGGCCGACCGGCCGACGACCGACCCGGCGCCGGTCGCCGGGCCGGAGCACCTGGCGTACGTCATCTACACCTCCGGCTCCACCGGCCGCCCCAAGGGGGTGCCGAACACCCACCGGGGCATCGTCAACCGGCTCGACTGGATGCAGAAGACGTACCGCCTCGACGCCGACGACGCGGTGCTCCAGAAGACCCCGGCCAGCTTCGACGTCTCGGTCTGGGAGTTCTTCTGGCCGCTGCGCACCGGCGCCCGGCTGGTGCTGGCGAAGCCGGGCGGGCACAAGGACGNCCGTCGATGCTGACCGTCTTCCTCGCCGAGGAGGGCGTCGAGGCGGCCACCGCGCTGCGCCGGGTGATCTGCTCCGGCGAGGAGCTGCCACTCGCCTCGGCGCTCGACTTCACCGCCCGCCTGCCCCGGTGCGGCCTGCACAACCTCTACGGCCCGACCGAGGCGGCCATCGACGTCACCTCCTGGGCGTGCGAGCCGGACCGGCTCGCCGAGGTGACGAGCGTGCCGATTGGCGCGCCGATCGCCAACCTGCGGCTGCACGTACTCGACGCGGCCGGGGCGCAGTGCCCGGTCGGCGTCGCCGGTGAGCTGCACATCGGCGGCGTCGGGCTGGCCCGCGGCTACCACCGCCGACCGGCGCTGACCGCGGAGAAGTTCGTGCCCGACCCCTTCTCCGGCGAGCCGGGCGCCCGCCTCTACCGCACCGGCGACCTGGCCCGCTGGGTGGTCGGCCCGGACGGCGCCGGGGTGATCGAGTTCCTCGGCCGGATCGACCACCAGGTCAAGCTGCGCGGCCTGCGCATCGAGCTGGGCGAGATCGAGAGCGCGCTGCGCGAGCAGCCCGGCGTCACCGAGGCCACGGTGATCGTCCGCGAGGACAGCCCCGGCGACAAGCGGCTCACCGCGTACCTGGTCGGGCCGGCCGAGCACGCCGCGCTGAAGGCGGCGCTCAAGGACACCCTGCCGGAATACATGGTGCCGGCCGCGTTCGTGACGCTCGACACGTTGCCGCTGACCCCGAACGGCAAGCTGGACCGCAAGGCGCTGCCCGCGCCGGTGGTCACCCGCGAGGCGTCGGTGGCGCTGGTCGAGCCGCGCGACGACACCGAGCGGGCGCTCGCCACGATCTGGTCCGAGGTGCTCGGCGTGGAGACGCTCGGCATCGACGACGACTTCTTCGACCTGGGCGGGCACTCCATGCTCGCCACCCAGGTGGTCGCGCGGATCCGCAAGGCGGAGCTGGGCGGCCGGGCGGTCGGCGTGATGGACTTGTTCCAGCAACGCACCATCCGCGACCTGGCCGCCTTCATCTCCGGTGACGCCGCCCAGGAGGGGCCGCGCCGGCTGCTCTACGAGCTGACCANGGCAGCGCGATCGTCTACCAGCCGCTCGCGGACGCGTTGCCGGCCGGGCACGCGCTCTGGTCGCTCGCCATCCCCGGCCACGACGTCGGCCTCACCGAGGACGCGTTGCCCTTCGACGAGCTGACCACGCGGGTCGCCGACGAGATCCTGGAACGCGTCGAGGGGCCGCTGGCCCTCTACGGCCACTGCGGCGTCGGCAGCGCCATCGTCGCCGAGGTGGCCCGCAAGGTCGAGGCGGCCGGCCGGGACCTCGACGCGGTCTACATCGGCGCGATGTTCCCGTTCGCCCGCCCGAAGGGCCTCTTCGCCGCCACCCGCAACCGGCTGGAGCAGCTACGCAGCAACAAGCACTACGCGAGCTGGCTCAAGTCGATGGGCGTGGACACCGACGAGCTGGACCCGGAACAGGCCGACCGGATCATCAGCAACATGCGGGCC
>NZ_NAPR01000028.1:11539-20885 GCF_002140155.1 Micromonospora sp. NBS 11-29 | reverse complement strand
TCCCCCCGCCTGCTCGACCGGCGGGCGACGAAGCTGCGCGCCCCGATCATCTCGGTGGTCGGCTCCGAGGACCCGGTCACCGACTACCACCGCGAGCGGTACGCCGAGTGGCAGTTCCTCAGCGACACGCTCGGCCTGGTCGTGCTCGACCAGGCCGGGCACTTCTTCCTCAAGTACCGGGCCGAGGAACTGGCCGAGATCGTCTCCCAGGTGCACCCGGCGGTGGCCGCCGGTGACCTCACCGGGCTGGATCCGCAGGCCCGGGGCGAGGACGCCGGCTGGGCGGTGCACGACACGCTCCGGGTCGGCGAGACCGGCCGGCCCGACACCACGGTCAAGCCCAGCATGGGCCGGTTCCTGGCCGTCACCGTCGGGCAGCTCGTCTCCAGCACCGGTTCGGCGCTGACCGCGTTCGCGTTGCCGATCTGGCTGTTCAACCGCACCGGCTCGGTGGCCGACCTCGGCCTGCTCTGGGCGCTCGCGCTGATCTGCGGCGTGCTCATGCTGCCGGTGGCCGGCGCCCTGGTCGACCGGGTCAGCCGACGCCGGATCATGATGGTGGCCAGTTGCGTCGCCGGTGCGATCCAGTTGGTGCTGGCCGGCCTGCTGTGGACCGACAGCCTGGTGCTCTGGCACATCTACCTGCTGGTGGCGTTCAGCTCGGTGGCCGGGTCGTTCCAGCGGATCGCGTTCCAGTCGGCGGTGCCGCAGCTCGTGCCGAAACGCTACCTCGGCCACGCCATGGGCATCACCCAGCTCTCCACCGGCGTGGCCACGCTGCTGATGCCGGTCTTCGCCGCTGGCCTGCTCGCCGCGATCGACCTCAAGGGCATCCTGGTCATCGACGTGGCGAGCTACGTCGTCGCGGTGCTCACGCTGGCCGTGGTCCGCTTCCCGGACCTGCTCGGCTGGCGGCCCCGGGAACGGCTGCTGGTGGCCATCGCCAACGGCATGCGCTACTCCTGGCGGCACCGCGGGTTCCGGCTGATGCTCGGCTACTTCGCGATCGGCAACATCTTCCTCGCGCCGGCGCTGGTGCTCNGGCCGAGGCGGTGGGCGCGGTGCTCGGCGGCGTGCTGATGGCGGTCTGGGGCGGGCCGCGCAAGCGGCGGATGATCGGCGTGCTGATCGGCAACCTGGGCACCGCGGTCGGCTGCGTGCTGATCGGCCTGGACGCGTCCGTGGCGATGATCTGCGTCGGCTTCTGCTGGCTGGCCCTGTCGATGACCACCGCGCAGTCGATCTACGCAACGATCGTGCAGGTGAAGGTGCCGCAGCGCTTCCACGGCCGGGTGTTCAGCCTCAACCAGACCATTTCCTGGTCCACCCTGCCGATCGGGTTCGCGCTGCTCGCGCCGGCCGCCACCGCCGTGTTCGAGCCGATGCTCGCCCCGGGCGGCACGCTGGCCGGCACCGTGGGCGAGGTGATCGGCACCGGCCCGGGCCGTGGCATCGGCTTCGCGTACGTCTGCTTCGGGGTGATCCTGACCCTGATCACCCTGGGCGGCTTCGCGACCCGATTGCTGCGCCGGTTCGACCTGGAGGTCGAGGACTCCCTGCCCGACGACCTGATCGGTGCCCAGGAGCGCCAGAAGCGCCTGGCCGCCAGTGCGGAGGCCCGGCAGAGCGTCCCCGCCTGAAGCCGCCCCGCCTGGGCCGCGCCGGTTGATGCAGGAGTCCCCGCCGGGCCGTACCACCGGTCCCGCAGCCCAGGTGCCGTGGGCGACCCCGCTGCGGCCGCCCGACCATGCACCCATGGCGTTCCACTCACGGCCTGATCGAGGCGCGAGTGGAACGCCATGGGTGTCTGGAGGGTCGGGACGCACCCATGGCGTTCCACTCGTGGGCTGAATGAGGCGTGGGTGGAACGGTATGGGTGTCTGCGGGGTTAGGAAGTACCCGTGGGCCGGGGCCGGTCGTGGTGATCTTGCCCAGCGCGTGATCACCGGCCTGGCCGGCAGTTCGAGAGCTGGCTGGGTGGTCGCCGGTGTCGGACCGGGCTGGCATGGTAGAGGCATGTGCCGGAACATTCGCGTGCTCCACAACTTCGAGCCGCCCGCGACCGACGACGAGATCGCCGCCGCCGCCCTTCAGTACGTGCGCAAGGTCAGCGGCACGCCCCGGCCGTCCGCGGCCAACGAGGAGGCGTTCGACGAGGCGGTGCGCGCGGTCACGGCGGCCACCCGCACCCTGCTGGACAGCCTCGTGACGAAAGCACCCTCCCGGGACCGGGAGGTNCGACGCCCTGAGCCGACGCCGGTCCGGTGCGGCGGGGCACCCCGCTCAGGTGGTCTCGTCGGCGGGCAGCTCCGTCGGCTCGGTGACCCAGGCGGAGTAGACCGGCAGCGCGTGCCAGGGGCTGGCCGCCTCGTCAATGGTCACCGCGACCACCGCGTAGGGGTGCGCGAAGCGCAGGTCGGCGACGCGGGCGACACCCTCCGGCGGCAGGCCGGCGACCATGCCGAACGCGGTCACCGCGGCGGCCTCGAAGCCGTAGCGGCCGAACCGGGCCACCGCCGACTGCGTCGCCTCGAACGGCGGTTCGGCCAGCCCGAGCAGGCCGCCCAGGGCCCGCGCCGCCGCGTCGAACCCGAACCCGGGCGCCGTGAGGTCGTGCCGGCTCTCCGCCGCCCAGCACGGCAGCACTGCGGTGGCGCGTTCCTCCCGTCCGTCCGGGGCGAAGGTGCGGGTGGGCTCCTCGCGCAGCGTCCACAGCGGGGTCTCACCGAGCGGCAGGTCGAACAGCGACCGCCGGCCCGGCGCCGGCGCGTCCGGCATGGCGGCGGCGGTGACGGCCAGCTCCCGCGCGGCGGCCAGCACCTCCCCGGCGGGCACCTCCGACGCCGCCGCCACGGACACCACCAGCATCCCGGCGCCGTCGTCGCCGGTACGCGCCGGCGCCGCGTGCACCGCCACGTCGCCGGCCCGGTCGGTGGCCGACACCCAGCAGCGGTGCCCGACCGGGGGCGTGCGCAACACCTGCCGCAACCGGCCGGCCCAGGCGCTGCCGGCACCCAGCTCGGCGGCCGGCGCCACCTCGAACGGGTCGGCCCAGGACACGCGGGTGGCCAGCGCGTTCGCCAGGATCAGCAGTGTCTCCGGGGTGACGTCGACCGGGAACCGCTCGACCAGCCCGCCGGTGCGCTCCCGGGCCCAGGCGTCCAGCGTGGCCTGGTCGGGCAGCGGGCCGTGCTCGGCCTGCTCGGGCAGGCCGGCCCGCCACCCGGTCAGCTCGTCGAAGGGCGTCCGCTCCCACAGCGCGGTGGCCGTGGCGACCATCGGGTGCGGCGCGGCGAGCAGCGCCCGGGCGGCCGCGGCCGCGTCGTCGGGGTCGACGCCGAGCGCCTCGGCCAGCGCCGCCCGGGCCTGCCCGGTGGCGGCCGGGCCGGTCAGCGCCAGCAGCAGCCAGGCTCCCAGCGGCGAGGCGACGTGGTGGGTGTCACCGGCGGCGCGGTGCAGCCGCTCGGCGTAGTGGGCCAGGGGTGCGTGCAGAGGATTCACCCGCTCCACTCTGCCCGCTGACGCGCTCACCGGCACGGCCGCTCAGGACCACAGCTCGAACGGCTCGTCGATCTCCGCACCGGCGAGGAACGCCGGCAGCAGCTCCGGCAGCCGGCCCGGATAGCACCGCGGCCGGTCGGCGAGCACCTCGGCCAGCGGCCACCAGCGGAACCCGAAGTAGTCCTCCACCTCGTAGTCCAGCCGGTGCGCCTCGTCCACGTCGGGCCCGGGACCGGACAGCCGCACCGTCACCACCACCTCGTCCTGCAGGTGCCGCCGCTGCCGGTGCAGGAAACTGGCCCGCCGCCGCCAGGTCGGGGCGCCGAGGTCACCCGGCTCGACCACGATGCCGGTCTCCTCGCGCAGCTCGCGCACCGCCGCCTCCCGGTACGTCTCGCCGGCGTCCAGTCCACCGCCGGGCAGCTCCCACCAGACGCCCAGGTCGGGGTGCTCGGGGTCGCGGGTGTGGAACAGCAGCACCCGGTCGGCGGCGTCCAGCACCACCACCCGCACGGCGCGCCGCTCCACCACCGGGAAATCGCGGGGCAACTCCATGCCCGCAGCCTACGGGGGCCACCCGGCGGCTCGGCGGGGTGGAAATGTGGTCGTGGCCGGCGGGCGGGGCGGGAAGGATGGCGGCATGTCGCAACTGTTCGGGGAGAAGGCCGACACCTACCACGAGGCGCGGCCGGGCTATCCGGCCGAGGTGGCCGACGCCGTCCGGGCCTACCACGGCGGGTCGCCCGACACCCTGGTCGAGGTCGGTGCCGGCACCGGCCTGGCCACCGCGGTCCTGCTCGCCCTCGGCGCCGCCACCACCTGCGTCGAGCCGGACGCCCGGATGGCCCGCGTGCTGGCCGAGCGGTTTCCCGCCGTCGACGTGGTGACGACGAGCTTCGAGCGGTGGCGCCCGCCGGCCGGCGGCGTCGCCGTGCTGGCCTGCGCGATGGCGTGGCACTGGCTTGACCCGGCCACCCGCAACCGCCGCGCCCACGACGCGCTGCGTCCCGGCGGCACGCTCGCCGTCCTCAGCCACCGCTACGACTACGTCGAGGCGGAGCAGGCCGGGGCGATCCGGGCGGCGTTCTCCTCCGCCGACCCCGCCGATCGGGGCGACCGGCCGGACGACTGGTTCCACGAGGACGTCGCCGGCAGCGGCTGCTTCACCGACGTACGGCTGTCCCGGTTCCGCCGCGCGGTGCCGCTGGACACCGCGGCGTACCTGCGGCTGGTCGACACGTTCTCGCCGCAGTTGCGTCGCCCGCCCGAGCTGCGCGAGCGGGTCCGCGCGGCGGTCGGCGCGGCGGTCGACGGCTTCGGCGGCACGGTCGTGCTGGACCTGCGCACCACGCTCGTGCTGGCCCGCCGCCCGGCCTGACCGGCGGTCACCCGGCGTCGACCGTCCGGGCCACCTCCGGCGGGAGTCACCCGGGCATGGTGGCGAAACCGTGGGCGGGGCCGCCACCGGATTCCTCCCGGCGGCGACGGGATAGGCTGCCCGCCGTGGCAGGTCTGTTGAGGAATGTGGCGTCCCGGCTCGGTCGGATCACCGGGGGCGCGGCCGCGCCCACCCGCACCGGCGGGCCGATCCCGGCCCAGGTCGCGCGCCGACGCCAGGTCAGCGCGCTGCAGCGCCGCGAGCTGTCGTACGCGCCGGAGCCGGACGGGCAGGCGGACCCGGGCGAGATCGTCTGGACCTGGGTGCCCTACGAGGACGACCCGCGTCAGGGCAAGGATCGTCCGGTGCTGGTGGTGGGCCGGCACAGCCGCACCCTGTTCGGGCTGATGCTGTCGAGTCAGAGTGACCGGGACGGGCAGCGGCACTGGCTGGCGCTGGGCCCGGGGGAGTGGGACCGGGAGAAGCGGCCGAGCTGGGTGCGCCTGGACCGGGTGCTCACCATGCGCGAGGACGGCATCCGCCGGGAGGGCGCGGTGCTGGACCGGCCCCGGTTCGACCGGGTCGGCCAGGCGCTGCGGGCCGGCTACGGCTGGCGCTGAGCGTGCGTCGGCGCCGCTGACCGGGCCGGTCAGTACTCCGCGACGAGTTGGCGTGGTGAGTGGGTGGAGCTGAGCGTCTTCGCCTCGTACATGGCGGCGTCGGCGCGGCACAACGCGTCGGTGAGCTGGGTGGGGCTGTGCACCGGGGCGAGCCCGATCGAGGCGGTGACCCGGATGGTGCGCCCGCCGAGCGGAATGGGCGCGGCGAGGGCCTCGTAGAGCCGACGGGTGGCGTGGTCGATCCAGCGTCGGTCGGCCGCCGGGCTGACCAGCAGGCCGGCGAACTCGTCGCCGCCGAGCCGGGCGACCAGGTTGTTGCCGGCGAAGGCGGCCAGCCGCTGCGCCACGCTGACCAGCACCTGGTCACCCGCGGCGTGCCCGTAGCGGTCGTTGATCTGTTTGAAGCCGTCGAGGTCGAGCACCACCGCCACCAGGGGCTGGCCGGCGGGGTCGGTGAGCAGGGCGGCGGCCAGCCGGAAGAACGCGCGGCGGTTGGGCAGCCCGGTCAGCGGGTCGTGGCTGGCCGCGTGCCGCTCGGCGGCCAGTTCGGCCTGGAGCAGGTCGAGTTCGGCCTCGGCGCGTAGCGCCCGGCGGCGCAGCTGCCAGGCGGAGGCCAGAGCACCGACGGCGGAGATGCCGGAGGCGACGGTCATCGGATCCGGCACGCGCCCTCCTCACCCGCGTTTCCCGGCCGCGCCGGGCGGCATCCGGGTAACGGAACGTGAGCGACCCGGCACACCGTACGTTCGGCTATCATGCTCGCTGTCCATTGCAGATGCAATAGCAAATGCACGTGCATTCCACTTCTCAGTCGACAGACGTCGCCACCCACCGCTCCTCCCCGCGGCCTCGGCTGGCTCTTCCCCGAAGGACGCCCATGCAGCAGCCCCCGAACGGCGTACCCGTGACCGAGTTGCCCCCGATGCGCTGGTCGAAGAGCCGTCGCAGCAACCCGAGCGGCAACTGCGTCGAGCTGGCCGAGCTGCCCGGCGGCACCGGCATCGCGGTACGCAACTCCCGGCACCCGGAGGGGCCGGCGCTCATCTACACGGTGGACGAGATCGCGGCGTTCGTCCTCGGTGCCCGGGACGGCGACTTCGACCACCTCATCCCGCCGTCCCGTACACGGGACTGAATCGCCCGGCCGGGGGAGTTCACCTCACTGTCGGTTCATGGCATGCTTACTCGTCGGCCGGGGAGGGCACCCGGTCCGGGGCAGTCGGGATGCGAGGGCGGTCAGGTGGCGACGGTGCCCGTCGAGAGTGGTCCGACCAGCGGTCCGACCGTGCTGCGCATGCTGCTCGGGGCGCAGCTGCGGCGGCTGCGGGAGAGCGCGGCGGTCAGCCGGGAGAGCGCCGGCTGGGAGATCCGTTCCTCGGAATCCAAGATCAGCCGGATGGAGCTGGGTCGGGTCGGCTTCAAGGAACGCGACGTGGCCGACCTGCTCACGCTCTACGGGGTCACCACGCCGGCCGATCGCGCCGCGCTGCTCAAGCTGGCCCGGGACGCGAACAGTCCGGGTTGGTGGCACCGCTACGGGGACGTGCTGCCCGCCTGGTTCCAGTCCTACCTGGGGCTGGAGGCCGCCGCCGCGCTGATCCGCACGTACGAGGTGCAGTTCGTGCCCGGCCTGCTCCAGACCGCAGCGTACGCGCGGGAGGTGATCCTGCTCGGGCACCGCGGCGCGTCGCCGGCGGAGCTGGACCGGCGGGTGAACCTGCGGATCGAACGCCAGGGGCTGCTGCGTCGCGACCGTCCCCCGCAGCTGTGGGCGGTGCTGGACGAGGCCGTGCTGCGCCGGCCGATCGGCGGTGCCGCGGTGATGCGCGAGCAGTTGGACGCGCTGATCGAGGCGACCACGGCGCCGCACGTGCGACTCCAGATCGTGCCGTTCGCCGCCGGCGGGCACGCCGCCGCCAGCGGTGCCTTCAGCATCCTGCGCTTCGGCGACCAGGACCTGCCCGACATCGTCTACATCGAGCAGCTCACCAGCGCCATCTACCTCGACAAGCGCGACGACCTCGACTACTACGCGGAGGCGATGGAGCGGCTGTGCGTCGAGGCCGCGCCGCCGGAACGCACTCGTGAGCTGCTGACCCGCATCCGGGACGAGCTCTACCCGGCGATACCATGACCGGGACCGCCGACAGTGGACGGATGCCGTCCGGCGGTCGTGGTGCGCGAGTCGTGGAGGCGGCCTTGACCAGCGAAGTTCCCGGTCCGGTGGTCGGGTCGGGTTACCAGGGCGACCGGATCGACACCTCGGTGGCGCATCCCGCCCGGCGCTACAACTACTGGCTGGGCGGCAAGGACAACTTCCAGGCCGACCGCGACTCCGGCGACGCGATGGCCGCCCGGTTCCCGACCATCCGGCTCAGCGCGGTGGAGAACCGGCGGTTCCTGCGGCGGACGGTCCGGCACCTGGCCGGCGAGGCGGGGATCCGCCAGTTCCTCGACATCGGCACCGGCATTCCCACCGCGGCCAACACCCACGAGGTGGCGCAGTCCGTCGACCCGCGCGCCCGGGTGGCCTACGTCGACAACGACCCGATCGTGCTGGCTCACGCCCGCGCGCTGCTCACCAGCTCGCCCGAGGGCGCCACCGCCTACCTCGACGCGGACCTGCGGGACCCGGAGCGCATCCTCGACCACCCCGAGCTGCGGCGCACCCTGGACCTGTCCGAGCCGGTGGCGTTGATGCTGGTGGCGGTGCTGCACTTCGTGCCGGACGACGACGACCCGTACGCGATCGTCGCCCGGCTGCTCGCCGCGTTGCCCGCCGGCAGCTACCTGGTCGCCTCGCACGCCACCCACGATCACCTGCCGGCCCACCTGACCGCCGAGGCGAAGGCGGCGGCCCGTGGCGGCCCGCACGGCCTGATCAACCTGCGCGGCCGGGACGAGTTCGCCCGCTTCTTCGACGGTCTGGCGCTGGTCGAGCCGGGCATCTGCTCGGTGGCCGAGTGGCGTGCCGCCGACGAACCGGGCCCCCGCCCCTCGGTGGCCGACGTCAGCATGTACGGCGGCGTCGCGCGCACACCCTGACCGGGGTTGGTGCGCGGCGGGGGAGGGCGGGCACACTGGGGGGGAATCATGTCGCCGTTCACGCCCGAACTCCGGCTGCACGACCGGTACGTCCTGCGCGAGCGCATCGGGCTCGGCGGGATGTCCGAGGTGTGGCGTGCCGACGACGAGGTGCTGCACCGCCCGGTCGCGGTGAAGGCGCTCGCCGGCCGGCTCGCCGCCGACCCGCAACTGCGCGCCACCCTCCAACGCGAGGCCCGCGCGGCGGCGCGGCTCACCCACCCGCACGTCACCCAGGTGTACGACTACGGCGAGGCGACCCTGCCCGGCGGCGTGGTGACGCCGTACCTGGTGATGGAGTTGGTCGAGGGCCAGACGCTCGCCGACCGGCTCGCCGGCGGGCCGCTGCCCTGGCCGGACGCGGTCCGGACGGCGGGTCAGGTCGCCGCCGCGCTGGCCGCCGCGCACCGGATCGGGGTGGTGCACCGCGACGTCAAGCCGGCCAACGTGATGCTCACCGAGACCGGCGCGAAGGTGCTCGACTTCGGCATCGCCGCGCCGGCCGGCCCGCACGACCCGGCCACCGGGCCGGTCGGCGAACCGCGGGCCGGCACCCCCGCGTACTTCGCCCCGGAACGGCTCGACGCCGGCCCGGCCCACCCGGCCGGCGACGTGTACGCGCTCGGCGTGCTGCTCTACCGCAGCCTCACCGGCCGGCCCCCGCTGCCGGTGCGCACCTGGGACGACGTGGTCGAGCTGCGGAACCGCCGGCCGCCCGTCCCGCCGCCGCGGGTGCCCGGGCTGCCGGCCGACGTCGCCCACC
>NZ_NAPR01000028.1:0-11526 GCF_002140155.1 Micromonospora sp. NBS 11-29 | reverse complement strand
GGCCCGCCCGGTCGACCCGCCGACGGCGTTCCTGCCCACCGTCTCCGGCGGGGAGCGCTTCCCGACGCTCGTCGAGCGGTCCCGCGTGCCGCAGCGCGCGGTCCCGCCGCCTCCCCCGGCGCCGCCGGCCCACCCGGAGGTGCCGCCGAACCGGCTGACCGGCGTGCTGGTCGCCGGGGCGGTGGCGCTGCTGCTCGCGCTGGTCGGCGCGCTGGTGTTCGACGGCCGATCCGGCACGCCCCCCGTCGCCGCCCCACCGTCGACGCCGACGGCCGGCGCGGGCGTCGCCGCCCGGCCCGCCCCGACGCCGACCCGCGCCGAGCCGTCGACCGACGCGGCCCGACCGGCCACCGCCCGCCAGCTCGCGGACCGGTTCGGCGCGCTCCTCGACCGGGCCGAGGCGGCCCGGCTGATCGACCGCAAGACCGCCGACGACCTGCGGAAGAAGGCCGCCGAGCTGGACCGGGGCAGGGCGAAGGAACGGGCGAAGCGGATCGAGGACCTGCACGAGCGGATCGAGGACGCGGCCGACGACGACAAACTCGACGCGGCCACCGCCGCCGCCCTGCGCAAGCTGCTCGACAGCTACGAGCGGCTACGCGGGAGCGAGGACTGACACGTCCTCAGTGCAGGGTCCCGGTGACCAGTTCGCCGACGGCCGTACCGGCGCGGGCCACCGCCACGCCGGCCGGTGACCAGAGCCCCGAACCGCCCGCCGCGTGCGCGTACCCGCCGCCCGTCGACCCGGCGAAGCTGGCCATCGCCACCCACACGCCGTGCGCGGCGGTGATCCGGCCGGCACGTCGCGCCGGGACCGCCGCGTCGTCGGCCGACTCCAGCACGCCGGCCAGGTAGGCGTCCGCGCCGGCGGCCACGGTCGCCGCCGCGTGCGCCGGCACGCCGGTGTCCTTGCAGACCGCCAGGCCCAACCGCCAGCCGTCGACGTCGAGCACCGTCGGCTCCCGGCCCGGCCGGAACCGCCGCGGCTCCGCGCCGCCCAACCACATCTTCCGGTACGCCACCCGCATGCCGTCGCCGTCGACCGCGAGCACCGCGATGTGCGGCCCCGCCACCGGCGCCCCGGCCAGGGCCAGCGTGCCCGTCTCGGCGCAGGCCGTCCGCAGCGGCGTGAGCCGGTCGTCGGCCGGGTCCAGCGGCGCGGCGTCCAACTCGTACCCGGTCAGGGACAGTTCGGGGAAGACCACCACCCGGGCCCCGGCGGCCCGGACCACGGCGGCGTGGCGGTCGGCGTTGCCGGCGACGTCGTGGGATCGGGTGAGCGGCTGGGCGACCGCGACCGACAGCGGCGTACGCATGGGGCACACCGTAACCGGCGTCGGTTGCCGTGGTCGATGGTCACGTCGCACCGTAACGTGGTCTGATGATCGGAAACGCACAGCTCCTCGCCGGCCCCCGGGTGAGCGCCGCGCGGGCCGCGGAGCCGGCCGGTGAAGGGCCCGTCGGTTGGGTCACCGGCCTGGTGGAACGCCTCGGCGGCCCCGGGGCCGGGCTCGCGGTGGCCTTGGAGAACCTGTTCCCGCCCATCCCCAGCGAGGTCATCCTGCCGCTGGCCGGTTTCGCCGCCAGCCAGGGGCGGATGAGCCTGTTCGGCGCGATCGCGTGGACCACGCTCGGGTCGGTGCTGGGCGCGTTGGCGCTCTACTACGTCGGGGCGGCGCTCGGGCGGGACCGGATGCGGACCCTGGCCGAGCGGTTGCCGCTGGTCAAGCTGGCGGACGTGGACCGCACCGAGGCGTGGTTCGTGCGGCACGGCGTGAAGGCCGTGTTCTTCGGCCGGATGATTCCGATCTTCCGCAGTCTGATCTCGATCCCGGCCGGCGTGGAACGGATGCCGGTGCCGGTGTTCCTGCTCTTCACCGCGCTGGGCAGCCTGATCTGGAACACCGCGTTCGTGCTCGCCGGCTACCTGCTCGGCGAGAACTGGCATGTGGTCGAGGCGTACGTCGGCACGCTGCAGAACGTGGTGATCCTGGCGGTCGTGGCCGCCCTCGGGTGGTTCGTGGTGAGCCGGGTGCGCCGGTCCCGCCGGGCGACGTCCGAGCCCGACGCGCCGCCCCGGCCGGGCACCGTCTACCGGGGCGGCTGGTACGCGCCGGAGGAGGACTGACGGACACCCGGCCCCGGGCCCCGGTGGTCACCGCCGCCGAGGTTGACTGGCCGGGTGGACGACACGATCTGGAGTTCGGCGCGGGACGCCCGTGCCTGGTTGGACGCCGCCAACGGCACCGGCGACACGGAGCTGACCTGCCGCCTGCTCAAGCNCCGCGCAAGGGGGTGACGCACACCCGGGCGGACGTGGCCGCCGAACTCGCCGACGTGGCGTTCACCGCGCTGGTCGCGATCGAGAGCCTCGGCCTGGACGCCCACGCGACGCTGTCCGCGTGCGCGGCCAAGGTGCACTCCCGGCTCGCCGACGCCGCCCCGCCGCGGGGAATGAACCGCGACGGAAACGGAGACGTATGAGCCAGTGGGGACCGGTGAAAGGGGACGATCATGACCGTGTCCGGGGACGACCCTGACCTGACACCACCGCGCTGGTCCGACGCCGCCCGGTGGTTGGCCGCCGCCGCCGTGCTGGTGGTGGCGCTGGGCGCGGTGGCCGTCGCGGCGACGCTGTCGAACCCGGCCCGGCTCGGGGTGGTCTTCTCCGGTGGCCCCTCGTCGCCGGCCCCGGCCGCCGGTGGGGTGGGCGGGGCCGAGGTCGCCGCCACCGAGACGCTCACCGCGCCGCGCGGGGACCGGCGACGGGCGGACTTCGAGCTGGTCGACGGTCTGACCAGCTTCACCCTGCGGGCCGCCGACCTCGGCGACGACCTCTACCGCATCGGTGCGCCGGCCGACGCCGGCGTGACACCGCGCCCGGAGCTGGCCGGTCAGCGGCTGCGGTTGCGGGTAGAGGAGAACGGCCGGCCCGGCCCGTCGGCCGTCGAGGTGGTGCTCAACTCCCGGGTGACCTGGCGGCTGCGGCTGGTCGGTGGCGTCCGCGAGCAGCGGCTCGACCTGGGCGCGGCCCGGCTCGCCGGGATCGAACTGATCGGCGGCGCGTCGCGTACCGCACTCCGGTTGCCGCCGCTCGACGGCGCGCTCACCGTGCGGATGACCGGCGGGGTCAGCGAGTTGACCGTAGCCGTGCCCGGCGGGCCGCCGGCCCGGGTGCGGGTGGCCGCGGGCGCCGGCTCGCTGGCCGTGTACGACGAGCGCCGCGCCGGGATCGCCGCCGGTGAGCTGGTCAGCTCGCCGGGCTGGGACCGGGCCGCGGACCGGCTCTACCTCGACCTGGTGGCCGGCGCGAACACGGTGAGCGTCACCGCGGACTGAGCGTACAGTTCGGGCGGTGGACCGCACCGAATCCCTGCCCGCGCAGACGCTCCCACCCGGCGTGGGCGCCGCCGATCCGGGCAGTGTGCTGCTGCCCGGCCACGACGTCCCGCTCGGCCGCTACACCACGGTGCGCCGGCTGCTGCCGCAACGCACGCGGCGGATGGTCGGCGCCTGGTGCTTCGTCGACCACTTCGGCCCGGACGACGTGTCGCAGCGGCCGGGGATGGAGGTGCCACCGCACCCGCACACCGGCCTGCAGACGGTCACCTGGCTGCTCGACGGGGAGATCCTGCACCGCGACAGCCTCGGCAACGTGCAGCCGATCCGCCCCGGCCAGCTCAACGTGATGACCTCCGGTCGTGGCATCGCCCACTCGGAGCGCTCGCCGCTGGTCCACCCGCCGCTGATGCACGGCGTGCAGCTCTGGGTGGCGCTGCCCGACCCGGCCCGGGCCGGCGACCCGGACTTCGCCCACCACGCCGAGCTGCCCCGGTGGCGCGACGGTGACCTCGACGTCACGTTGCTCGTCGGTGACCTCGGCGGGGAACGCTCGCCGGCCGTGGCGCACACCCCGCTGCTCGGCGCGCAGATCGAGGTCCGAGGGCCGGCGCCGGCCACGCTGCCACTGCGGCCGGACTTCGAGTACGGGCTGCTGGCCATGTCCGGCTCGGCGGAGTGCGACGGCGTGGCGTTCGCCCCCGGCGCGCTGCTGCACCTGGGCGCCGGCCGGACGGCCCTGACGCTGCGCGCCGCACCGGGCAGCCGGCTGCTGCTGCTCGGCGGCACCCCGTTCGACGAGCCGCTGGTGATGTGGTGGAACTTCGTCGGCCGCTCGCACGAGGAGATCGCCGCCGCCCGGGAGGACTGGACGGCCGGTCGCCGCTTCGGCACGGTCGCCGACGACGCCGCGCCCCCGCTGCCCGCGCCGGCGCTGCCCACCACCCGGCTCAAGGCCCGTGACCGCAGCGGCACCGTGCTCGGCTGAGTGCCCCCCACCACACTTTCACGATTCTCACCCGTTCGGCTGATGTCGCATCGTATGATGATCGTGGCAGCGATGCCCGCCCGGTTCGGGCGAACATCCACCGCCTGGCGATCGCGACCCGGTTCGGGCGCGGACCGTCAGGGCCAGGTGTTGCGTGGCGCCCCAGGTCGCGGTTCGTGACCCGGGGCGCCCGCCTGTCGACGACCCGCGTCGATTCCCGGCCCCGACCCGGTGCGGCCCGGGCGCTGGTCACGGCAGGGATTGCGCGGCCTCGGTCCCGGCGGTGGAACGGCCGCGTCAGATCGCCCGGCCGTGGGGCGGCCGGGCGTTAAGTAACCCTGACGGTCAGATGCCGCGCAGATGTTGCGAGACCCGCGTGTGCGGGTCGCGGGCCTGCGCCGCGCGCTGCGACCGGCTCACCTCCGGGGCGGCGTCGATGCCGGCCGAGCGGGCCACCTCGGTGCCGTTGGCGTAGTCGACCGGGGGCAGCGCGCGCAACGCCCGCAACACGTCCGGCGGCGCGCCCTCCCGTTCCGCCTCGCGGATGACGTCCTCCTTGCCGGCCGGGTAGTCCAGCGCGGACAGGTACTCAAGGACCTCCGGGTAACTCGCCATGCGTCGGGCTCCTCGCGGCAGTAGGTGGGTCACGACCGGGCGGCGGTTACCCACCGCGCCGCCGCTCACGCCCGCCGCCGCCCGGAAATCCCGCCGCTGTTTCCATCCGGCCGTCACGGGTAGCCGCGATGGCGCACCGAAGGGGGTACCACCGATGCACTACCTCACCTTCGTGGGTCGGGTCGCCCGGCTCACCGGGACCGCCGACGACCGGGCCGCGACGCTGACCGGCGCCACCCTGGAGACGCTGGCCGAGCGCCTGACCGGCGGCGAGGTGCTGGACCTCGCCGCGCAACTGCCCAGACCGCTGTGGGGGCTGCTCAGCCCGCACCCGCGCACCGAGGCGGCCGAGCGGTTCGGGGCGGCCGAGTTCGTCGCCCGGGTCGCCCGCCGCGCCGGCTGCGACGAGAACACCGCCCGGAACGCGGTGCGGGCGGTGTTCGCCACGCTCCGCGAGGCGATCAGCAGCGGCGAGTTCGCCGACGTCGTGACGCAGTTGCCCCGCGACTACCGGGACCTGGTGGAACCGGCCCTCGCGCCGGTCTCCCGCCGCCGCTGAACCGCTCAGCCGACCGCGCCGGCGGCGCGCAGCGCGGCGATCCGTGCCGCGTCCATGCCCGCCTCCGCCAGTACCTCGTCGGTGTGCTCGCCCGGCTGCGGCGGCGGACGGCGGACCGAGGTGGGCGTGGCCGAGAAGCGTGGCGCCGGGGCCGGCTGCGTGACCCCACCCGGTGCGACGAAGACCTCCCGGGCCGCCAGGTGCGGGTCCGCCGGGGCCTCGGCCCAGTCGCGCACCGGTGCCACGCAGGCGTCCGTGCCGGCCAGCAGGTCCGTCCACTCGTCCCGGGTACGGGTGCGGAACAGCCGCGCCCAGGCGGCCCGCAGCACCGGCCAGCCGGCCGGGTCGTCGCGGTCCGGTGCGTCGTCGCCGTCGAGCGGGAAGCCGGTGAGCCGGACCAGTTCGGCGTAGAACTGCGGCTCCAGCGCCCCCACCGCGACGTATCGCCCGTCGGCGCACTCGTACGTGTCGTAGAACGGCGCGCCGCCGTCGAGCAGGTTGACCCCGCGCGGATCCTGCCAGAGGCCGAGGCCGCGCAGCGCGTGGATCTGGGTGGCCAGCACCGAGACGCCGTCCACGATGGCCGCGTCGACCACCTGGCCGGGTGCGCCGCCGCGCACCGCGTACAGCGCCGCGACCACGCCGAGGGCCAGCATCATGCCGCCGCCACCGAAGTCGCCGAGCAGGTTCATCGGCGGCACCGGGCGTTCACCGGCCCGGCCCACGCCGTGCAGCGCGCCGGTCAGCGCCAGGTAGTCGATGTCGTGGCCGGCGCTGTGGGCGAGCGGCCCGTCCTGCCCCCAGCCGGTCATCCGCCCGTACACCAGACGCGGGTTGGCGGCCAGGCAGTCCTGCGGGCCGAGGCCGAGCCGCTCGGTCACCCCGGGCCGGAAGCCCTCGACCAGCGCGTCCGCGTCGGCGACCAGCCGCAGCACCAGCTCCCGCCCGTCCGGGTGCTTGAGGTCCACCGCGACCGAGCGGCGGTTGCGGTTCAGCAGGTCACCGGGGAAGGCGCCGAACCCGCCGCCGCCGGCCCGGTCGACCCGCACCACGTCCGCGCCGAGGTCGGCCAGCATCATCGCCGCGAACGGCCCCGGCCCGATCCCGGCCAGTTCGATCACCCGTACGCCGGTCAGCGGTCCCTGGTCGGTCACCCGGTCACCCTAGGCGGCCGGGCCCCACGACGCCACGCCGGACGCGCCTGCACAGCGGTTGACCAGGGCAAGCACCCGTACCCACGACTTGGCGTCCGCGCCCGGGTGGCCTAGCCTGGTAGCCGCGAGGGGAGTACTTCCCACGAACCATTCCGGTCAGTACGGCGAGCCCCGGGGGCGAGCCTCGGGTGGTTGCCCACGAAACCGTGGGTGAAGGAGACCTCGAACATGACACGGTGTTCGAGGAGGCCCCATGTCCGAATTGTCATACCTGTCCGCCGCCGGGCTGTCGTCGGTCGGCACCCCCACGCTGTGGCTGGTGACGATCGCCGGGGTGCTCGCGCTGCTGGTGCTCGACTTCCTGGTCACCCGCAAGCCGCACGAGGTCTCCATCCGGGAGGCGCTGGCCTGGTCGGCCTTCTACATCGCCCTGCCGCTGGCCTTCGGCGCCTGGATCTGGTCGCGCTACGGCGGCCAGCAGGGGGTTGAATACCTCACCGGTTACCTGGTGGAGAAGTCGCTCTCGGTCGACAACCTTTTCGTCTTCATGCTGCTGCTGGCCGCGTTCGCGGTGCCGGCGGTGCTCGCCCAGCGGGTGCTGCTCTACGGCATCGCCGGCGCGCTGGTGCTGCGGGCCGTCTTCATCGCGCTGGGCGCCGCCGCCCTCCAGACGCTCGACTTCGCCTTCCTGCTCTTCGCCCTCATCCTGATCGCCACCGCGGTCAAGCTGCTGCGCGACGCCCTCTCCGGGCACCAGCAGGAGGTCGACATCAACAAGATGCGGTCGGTGCGGCTGCTCCGCAAGGTGATGCCGGTGGTCGACGACTACCACGGCACCCGGATGACGATCCGGCAGGGCACCCGGCGGGCACTCACCCCGTTCGCGCTGGTCGTCGTCGCGGTGCTCGCCACCGACGTGGTCTTCGCGGTCGACTCGGTGCCCGCCGTCTACGGCATCACCGAGGACCCGTACCTGGTCTTCGCCACCAACGCCTTCGCGCTGCTGGGCCTGCGGGCGCTCTACTTCGTGCTGCACGCCGCGCTCAGCCGACTGGTGCACCTCAGCTACGGGCTGGCCGCCATCCTGGCGTTCATCGGGCTCAAGCTCGGCCTGCACTGGGCGCACGGCATCTGGCCGGGGGTGCCGCAGATCCCGACGCTCGCCTCGCTGGGCGTGATCCTCGGCATCCTGGTGATCGTCACCGTCACCAGCCTGCGCGCCACCCGGGACAGTGGCGACGGCACGCGCACCGTCGTGCACGAGGTGCAAGGTCGGGGCCCCGTCTGACGTTTCCGGGTGGTAGGACTGACGGATGGGAATCGTGTCGCCGGGCTTCCAGGGCCGGCCCCGTGCGTCCGGGGCGGCCCTGCCCCCGGGGCAGTACCTCACCGACGACTTCCCGGTGCTCTCCGCCGGGCCGACGCCGCGGGTGCCGCTGGACACCTGGGAGTTCGTGCTCACCACCGAGACCGGCACGGAACACCGCTGGTCCTGGGACGAGCTGATGCGCCTGCCGCAGGACACCCCGACGGTGGACCTGCACTGCGTCACCCGCTGGTCCAAGCTGGGCACCACCTGGCAGGGCGTCTCGCTCGACACGCTGCTCGACGGCGTGGACACCAGCGCCCGCTACGCCCTGGCCCACTCGTACGGCGGCTACACCACCAACCTGCCCCTGGACGACCTGCGCGGCGGCCGGGCGTGGGTGGCACACACCTACGACGACGGTCCGTTGCCGGCCGAGCACGGTGGCCCGGCCCGGCTGCTCGTGCCGCACCTCTACCTGTGGAAATCCGCCAAGTGGGTGCGCGGCATCCGGTTGCTCGCCGACGACCGGCCGGGCTTCTGGGAGACGGCCGGTTACCACGACTACGGCGACCCGTGGCGCGAGCAGCGCTACCAGGGCGACTGAGGTGGCCGCCCCGACCACCGGCCGCCGGGTGGCGCCGCTGACCTGGCGGGTGGCCCGGCTGGTGGAGCGCCGGATCGAGACGCCGAGCGCGCAGACGCTGGTGCTGGACGTGCCCGGCTGGCCGGGACACCTCCCCGGGCAGCACGTCGACCTGCGCCTGACCGCCGCCGACGGCTACCAGGCGGCCCGGTCGTACTCGCTCGCCGGCCCCGCCGAGGGCGAGCGGATCGAGCTGACCGTGCAGCGGGTGTCGGACGGCGAGGTGTCGCCGTACCTGATCGACACCTACGCCGAGGGCGACCCGGTGGAGGTGCGGGGCCCGGTCGGCGGTTGGTTCGTCTGGCGGGCCGACGAAACCGCGCCGGTGCTGCTGGTGGCCGGCGGCTCCGGGGTGGTGCCGCTGATGGCGATGGTGCGGGCCCGCCGCGCCGCCGGCAGCCGCGCGCCGTTCCGGCTCGTCTACTCGGTGCGTACGCCGGACGACGTGATCTACGCCGACGAGCTGCGCCGCCGGGCCCGCGACGACCAGGGCCTGGACGTCGCGTACGTCTACACCCGGCAGACGCCGGAGGGCTGGCGCGGCGAGCCGCACCGGATCGGACTGGCGGACGTGAACAGCCATGGCTGGCCGCCGGAGCTGGAGCCGCTCTGCTACGTCTGTGGCCCCACCGGCTTCGTGGAGACCGTGGCCGACCTGCTCGTGGGGCTCGGCCATCCGACCCGGCGGGTGCGGACCGAGCGGTTCGGTCCGACCGGCTGACGACCCGAGGGGGATGCGTGACCGAACTGTCGTACCTGGACGGCAACATGCTCGACGGGCCGCTGCGCGAACTGCTCACGGTCGACCTGAGCAGCACCGTCGGGCGGTGTGACCACTGCGGCACCACCGGCCCGATGGCCGGCCTGCACGTCTACGCGCACGCCCCCGGCCTGGTCGGGCGATGCCCCGCCTGCGCCGGCGTGATGGTGCGCCTGGTCCGCGCACCCGACCGGGCCTGGCTGGACCTGCGCGGCGCCACCTACCTCCAGGTGCCGATGCCGACGGACCCGGCCCGCTGACGGACCGGCCGGGGCTCAGGACGTGACGGTCAGGTGCCCCACCTGCGCCGGCCCGGGCTCGGCGTGGTTGCCGCCCGTGCGCTCCGCCGACGCCTTCGCCGGTGTGGGTCCGAGGCGTGGCGGGGCACCGGCGGGCGCCGGCTTGTTCGCCGGGGGCGTCGCGCCGGCGAGGCGGCGGCGCAACCGGCCGACGACCTGACCGACGGTCACCGGCACCACCGACAGGACGAGCTGGCCGTTGCGCGGGTCGACGGTCGCGGCCACCCCGTACAGTCGGGCGCCGTGGCGGAGCAGCCGCGGCCGGCCGGCGGCGAGCCGGGGCGCGCGTACCGGCGCGGCCCCACGCCCCTGGTCGCCGTCCACCTCGGCGCGGACCGGGTGGCGCTGTCCGCTGGCCGCGCTGACGGCGAGGAGCCGGTCGACCGGGAAGTCGGTCCGCACGGTCCGTCCGGTCGGGTCGGTGGCGTCCAGCCGGGTGGTGCCGGCGATCGGACCGGCCACCAGCCGGACCGGCCCGGCCTCCGCGGCGAACCGGGGGTACGGGCTGCGCGCGGTCACCGTCACCGTCTGCCCGTCGACCCAGCTCACCTCGACGGTGTCCAGTCGGGCCAGCCAGTCGGCGCGGACGTCCGTGACGTCGGTCCAAGCGGCCGGCGCACCCGGATAGCCGGCGTGCCACCGGCCGGCGGCGACCACCGTGGCCGGGACACCCCGTTCGGTGTCCTGCTCGATGACGGCCAGCAGCTCGTCGACGCCGCCGCCGGTCACCGCGCCCAGGCGCAGCCGGGCCTCGATGTCCAACCGTTTGCGCAGCCCGTCGGTGACGTGCCGCTCGACCAGCCGGCGCACCGTCGCGTACACCCGTTCCTGGGTGGCCCGGTCCAACCGACGGAAGTCGTCGCCGACCAGGTTGGCCAGCTCCAGCCCGACGTGGCGGCACAGCACCGCGTCCCGGCGCGGGCCGGCCGGGATCAGCTCGGTGACGAACGTGAACAGCCGCTCCACGCTGACCAGACGCTGCTCGACCCGGCTGTGGTAGGTGATGTTGCGGGCGTCCAGCCGCCGTACCGCGTGGTAGTAGTCGTAGTCGGCGAGCACCGAGATCCGCCGGGCGTGCCAGCAGGCGGCCAGCGTGAACGGCTGGTCGCTGAGCACCGGCATGTCCTCCGGGAAGCGCAGCCCGAGCCGGTCGACCAGCTCCCGGCGGAACAGCTTGGTGTTCGCCAGCGACCACGGCAGCGCCGAGTCGAACAGGCTCACGTCGATCGCGTTGCCGGCGGCGAACACGTCGGAGAAGACGTGCCGGCCGTTGACGCCGACGACCTTGCCGAGCACCACGTCCGAGCCGTACCGGTCGGCGGCGGCGACCAGTCGTTCCAGCGCCTCCGGGCCGAGCCGGTCGTCCGAGCCGAGGAAGAAGACGTAGCGGCCGGTGGCCAGTTCCAGTCCCCGGTTGCAGGGCGCGGCCGGGCCGCCCGAGTTGGGCTGATGCACGACGCGGAGGGTGCCGGGGTGCCGGGCGGCGAGCCGGTCCAGCAGGCGTCCGCTGCCGTCGGTGGATCCGTCGTCCACCGCCACGATCTCCATCCGGTCGGGCCCGATGGTCTGCCGCAGCAGCGAGTCCAGGCAGGCGCGCAGGTAGCGCAGGGTGTTGTAGACCGGTACGACCACGCTCACGTCCGGGCGGGTCGTCGCGGGGCGACCCGTCGCCTCCTCGGCTGCCACAGCTGCTCCTTCGCGGCTCGACCGGCTGGTGCGGCGCGACCCAGCGTGGTGGAGCGAGCCGTCCGGGTGACGACGCCGACGTGACGGCGAGGTGACCGGAAGGCAGCCGTTGGATACGCCGAAAGGGCCCGACCTCGCCAGAGGTCGGGCCCGATCGTGGGTGGGTGTCAGCTG
>NZ_NAPR01000027.1:8490-8671 GCF_002140155.1 Micromonospora sp. NBS 11-29 | reverse complement strand
GATCGAGGCGCAGGCGTTGCTGGCCACGTACGGGCAGGACCGGGCGGGTGACCCGTTGTGGTTGGGGTCGGTGAAGTCGAACCTGGGTCACACCCAGGCGGCCGCCGGCGCGGCGGGGATCATCAAGATGGTCCTGGCGATGCGGCACGGGGTGTTGCCGCGCACGTTGCATGTGGACGAG
>NZ_NAPR01000027.1:8166-8483 GCF_002140155.1 Micromonospora sp. NBS 11-29 | reverse complement strand
CCGGCCCTGGCCGGCGGGGGACCGGCCGCGTCGCGCCGCCGTCTCCTCGTTCGGCGTGAGCGGCACCAACGCGCACGTCATCATCGAGGCGCCGCCCGCCGAGCCGACCCACGCCGTTCCCGCGCCGCGGGCGCTCACGCCGGTGCTGCTCTCGGCCCGCTCCGGCGCCGCGCTCGCCGCCCAGGCCGACCGCTGGGCGCGCCGGCTGACCGGCGACGACACCACCCGACCGGTCGACGTCGGCTGGTCGTCCGTGACCGGCCGGGCCGTGCTGGAGCACCGGGCCGTGGTCACCGCCGCCGACTCCGACGAGCTGC
>NZ_NAPR01000027.1:5362-8065 GCF_002140155.1 Micromonospora sp. NBS 11-29 | reverse complement strand
ACCTGCTCGACCAGACGCAGTTCACGCAGGCCGGTCTGTTCGCGGTCGAGGTGGCCCTGTTCCGCCTGGTGGAGTCGTTCGGTGTGGTGCCGGACTTCGTCGGTGGACATTCGATCGGCGAGGTCACCGCCGCGTACGTCGCGGGGGTGCTGTCGCTGGAAGACGCGTGCACGCTGGTGGCGGCGCGGGGCCGGCTGATGCAGGCGCTGCCCGAAGGCGGCGGGATGCTGGCCGTCGCCGCGTCGGAGGCGGACGTGCGGGCCTCGCTCGCCGACACGCCCGGCCTGGACGTCGCCGCCGTGAACGGACCGTCGTCCGTCGTCNTGTCGCACGCGTTCCACAGTCCGCTGATGGAGCCGATGCTCGACGAGTTCCGGGCGGTGCTGGCCGGGCTGTCGTTCTCCGCGCCGTTGCTGCCGGTGGTGTCGAACGTGACCGGTGCGTTGGCCGATCCGGTCGAGATGACCAGCGTGGACTACTGGGTGCGGCACGTCCGGGAGGCGGTGCGGTTCGCCGACGGGATCACGGCGTTGCGGNTGACGACGTGCTGGCCGTGGCGGTGCAGCGTCGTGACCGCGACGACGACGCCGCGTTGCTGGGCGCGTTGGCCGACCTGCACGTGCACGGTGTGCCGGTGACCTGGGAGACGTGGTTCGCCGGCGCCGACGCCATCCGCGTCGACCTGCCCACCTACGCCTTCCAACACCAGCGCTACTGGCTGCCCACCGGCCGCCCCCGCACCGGCGACGTCACCGGCGCCGGGCTCGGCGACACCGGCCACCCGCTGCTCGGCGCGGCCGTCACCGTCGCCGGCGCGGACATGGTCGTCCTGACCGGACGGCTGTCCCTCGCCACCCACCCCTGGCTCGCCGACCACGTGGTGGCCGGCGCCGTGCTGGTGCCCGGCACCGCGCTCACCGAACTGGCCGTGCGGGCCGGCGACGAGGCCGGCACCCCCCGGGTACGCGACCTCACGTTCGCCGCGCCGCTGGTGCTGCCCGAGACGGGCGCGGTGCGGGTACAGGTACGCGTCGGCGCCCCCGACGGCACCGGTGGCCGCCCGGTCGCCATCCACTCCCAGCCCGACGGCGACACCGACTGGACCGCACACGCCGACGGCGTGCTGGAACCCGCGTCCGCCGACGAACCCACCCTGGCCGCCTGGCCGCCCACCGGCCTCACCGAGGTGGACCTGACCGGCTGGTACCCGACGCTGGCCGGGCACGGCCTCGCCTACGGGCCGGTGTTCCAGGGGCTGCGCCGGCTCTGGACCGGCGACGGCGAGACGTACGCCGAGGTCGTGCTCCCCGACGAGGCGGCCGGCGAAGCGTCCCGCTTCGCCGTCCACCCGGCGCTGCTGGACGCCGCGCTGCACCCGGTCGGGCTGCTGCTCACCGGCGACGGCCCGCGCGTGCCGTTCACCGTCGAGGGCCTCCAGGTGCACGCCGCCGGGGCACGCGAACTGCGGGTACGGCTCACCCGCACCGGCACGACCACCCGGCTGGTCGCGGTGGACGCCGCCGGAGCGCCGGTGGTCTCCCTCGACGCGCTCGCGGTGCGGGAACTGACCGGCGTGGCCGTCGCCGGCGTCGCGGCCCGTTCCCTGCACGCGCTCACCTGGCAGCCGGAGGACCTGGCCCCGGCCGACGCGCCGTCCGACTGGGCGGTGCTCGCCGGTGACCCCGACGCCGACGCCGGTTCGGCTGACACCGCCACCGACCCCGACGCCGACGCCGACGCCGACGCCGACGCCGGCCCGGCTGACACCGCCACCGGTCGAGTGGTGCCCGCGCCGGCCGGGCTGCCCGCGTACCCCAGTGTGGCCGCGCTGGTGGAGGCGCTCGACACCGGTCGCGCCTCCGCCCCGCGGGCGCTGGTCCTGCCGCTGCCCGCCGCCGACCTGCCCGTCCCGGACGCCGTGCGCGCGGTCACCACCGGCGTGCTCGACACGGTCCGGTCCTGGCTGGCCGCCGACGCGCTCGCCGGGACCCCGCTCGTCCTGCTCACCCGCGGTGCCGTGACCACCGGCGACGACGACCCGGTGACCGACCTGGCCGGCGCCGCGGTGTGGGGCCTGCTGCGCTCGGCGCAGTCCGAACACCCCGGCCGGATCGTGCTGGCCGACCTCGACGGCGACCCCGACGCCCCCACCCTCGCGCTGCTCGCCCGGGTCGCCACCGACCCGACCGGCGGCCAGGTGGCGGTGCGGCACGGCCGGGCGTACGTCCCGCGCCTGGTCCGCGTCACCCCCGCGCCGGTCGTCTCCGCGCCGGTCGTCTCCGCGCCGGTCGTCTCCGCGCCGGAGGTCTCTGCGCCAGAGGTCTCTGGGCCGGTCGTCTCGACGGCGGGTGACGGCTCGGCCGACGGTGTGGGCGTCGCGACCGGCGGCCCGGTGGTGCCGGGTCGGGTCGGTGACGGCACGNNGGTGGTGACCGGTGGGACCGGTGCGTTGGGTGCGTTGGTGGCGGAGCATCTGGTGGTCGCGCACGGGGTGCGGTCGTTGGTGCTGGTGTCGCGGCAGGGTCCGGCCGCGCCCGGCGCGGACGCGCTCACCGAGCGGCTGACGGGGCTGGGTGCGTCGGTGTCGGTGGTGGCGGCTGACGTGACGGACCGGGAGCAGGTGGCGCGTCTGGTGGCGGATGTCCCCGGTCGGTTTGCCGGGGTGGTGCACACCGCTGGTGTGTTGGACGACGGTGTGGTGTC
>NZ_NAPR01000027.1:3925-5347 GCF_002140155.1 Micromonospora sp. NBS 11-29 | reverse complement strand
GGTGGTTGCACGAGGCGACCCGGGATCTCGACCTGGACCTGTTCGTGTTGTTCTCGTCGGTGGCGGGTGTGTTGGGCTCGCCGGGTCAGGCCGCGTACGCGGCGGGGAACTCGTTCCTGGACGCGTTGGCGGCACACCGCCGCTCGACCGGTTTGCCGGCGGTGAGCCTGGCGTGGGGGATGTGGGACACCGCCGGGATGGCGGCGTCGTTGTCCGAGGGGGAGCGGCAGCGCTCCGCGCGGGCCGGGCTGACGCCGATGAGCGCCGAGGTCGGCCTCGACCTGCTCGACGCCGCCCTCGCCGAGGGGCGGCCGGCGCTCGTACCGGCCGTCGTCGACGTACCCGCGCTGCGGGCCGCCCTCGGTGACGGCCCGGTACCGGCCGTCCTCCGCACGCTCGTCGGACNCCCCCCGCCGGCAGGCCGGCGCCGGTGGCGACTGGGCCGACCGGCTCGCCGGCCTGGCTCCCGACCAGGCCCGCGCCGACGTGGACCTGCTGGTACGCGGGTTGGTCGCGCAGGTGCTCGGCCACGGCGGCGCGGACGCGGTGCCAGCCGACAAGGCGTTCCGCGAACTCGGCTTCGACTCGCTGACCGCGGTGGACCTGCGTAACCGGGTCAACGCCGCCACCGGGCTGCGGCTGCCCGCCACGCTGGTGTTCGACCACCCCAGCCCGGCCGCCCTCGCCGCGCACCTGTACGAGCAGGTGTCCGGCCAGATCACCGCCCGCCGCGCGGCGGTCCGGACGATCGACGCCGACGAGCCGATCGCCATCGTCGGCATGGCCTGCCGCTACCCGGGCGGCGTGGACGACCCGGACCAGCTCTGGCGCCTCCTGGCCGCCGGCCGGGACGGGATCGCCGAGTTCCCCGCCGACCGGGGCTGGGACCTGGACGCGCTGTTCGACCCGGACCCCGACCGCAGCGGCACCTCCTACACCCGGCACGGCGGTTTCCTCGCCGGGGCGGCCGACTTCGACCCCGACTTCTTCGGCATCTCGCCCCGCGAGGCGGTCGCCATGGACCCACAGCAGCGGCTACTGCTGGAGGCGTCCTGGGAGAGCTTCGAATCCGCAGGTGTCGACCCGGCCGCCCTGCGCGGCAGCCGCACCGGCGTGTTCGCCGGCGTGATGTACCACGACTACGCGTCCCGCCTGGCCGACCTTCCGCCGGACGCCGAAGGCTACGTCGGCACCGGCACCTCCGGCAGCGTGCTCTCCGGCNCGGCCGTCACCGTCGACACCGCCTGCTCGTCGTCGCTGGTGGCGCTGCACCTCGCCGGGCAGGCGCTGCGGTCCGGGGAATGCGACCTGGCCCTGGCCGGCGGCGTGACCGTGATGGCCACACCGGGCACGTTCATCGAGTTCTCCCGGCAACGCGGCCTGTCCCCGGACGGCCGGTGCAAGTCCTTCGCCGCCGGCGCG
>NZ_NAPR01000027.1:3636-3787 GCF_002140155.1 Micromonospora sp. NBS 11-29 | reverse complement strand
TCGGGCACACCCAGGCCGCCGCCGGCGTGGCCGGGATCATCAAGATGGTTCTCGCCATGCGGCACGGGATCGTGCCGGCGACGTTGCACGTCGACGAGCCGTCTCCGCACATCGACTGGAGTGCCGGTGCGGTGGCGTTGGCGACTGAGGC
>NZ_NAPR01000027.1:3388-3596 GCF_002140155.1 Micromonospora sp. NBS 11-29 | reverse complement strand
GGCCAGACCTTCGAGGAGAGCCGGCTGGTGCCGGTGCTGCTGTCGGCGCGTACCGGCGCCGCGCTCGCCGGCCAAGCGGACCGGTGGGCGCGCTGGCTGACCGGCGACGACACCCTCCGTCCCGCCGACGTGGCCTGGTCCTCGGCCACCACCCGGGCCGTGCTGGAGCACCGGGCCGTGGTCACCGCCGCCGACTCCGACGAGCTGG
>NZ_NAPR01000027.1:2898-3281 GCF_002140155.1 Micromonospora sp. NBS 11-29 | reverse complement strand
ACCAGACGCAGTTCACGCAGGCCGGGTTGTTCGCGGTCGAGGTGGCGTTGTTCCGTCTGGTGGAGTCGTTCGGGGTGGTGCCGGACTTCGTCGGTGGTCATTCGATCGGTGAGGTGACGGCCGCGTACGTGGCCGGCGTGTTGTCGCTGGCGGATGCGTGCGCGTTGGTGGCGGCGCGCGGCCGGTTGATGCAGGCGTTGCCGGCCGGTGGGGGGATGCTGGCGGTGGCCGCGCCCGAGGCCGAGGTGGCCGAATCCATCGCAGGTCACGCGCAGGTGGGTGTCGCGGCGGTGAACGGGCCGGCGTCGACGGTGGTGTCCGGCCCGGTCGACGCGCTCGACGAGATCGAGCGGGCGTGGCGGGAGCGGGGCGTGCGGGTCCGT
>NZ_NAPR01000027.1:2731-2866 GCF_002140155.1 Micromonospora sp. NBS 11-29 | reverse complement strand
TCCGCGCCGTTGCTGCCGGTGGTGTCGAACGTGACCGGTGCGCTGGCCGACCCGGTCGAGATGACCAGCGTGGACCACTGGGTGCGGCATGTCCGCGAGGCGGTCCGGTTCGCCGACGGGATCACCGCGCTGGCC
>NZ_NAPR01000027.1:0-2680 GCF_002140155.1 Micromonospora sp. NBS 11-29 | reverse complement strand
TGACGACGTGCTGGCCGTGGCGGTGCAGCGTCGTGACCGCGACGACGACGCCGCGCTGCTGGGCGCGTTGGCCGACCTGCACGTCCATGGTGTGCCGGTGACGTGGGAGACGTGGTTCGTCGGCGCCGACGCCATCCGCGTCGACCTGCCCACCTACGCCTTCCAACACCGGCGCTACTGGCCGGAGGGCGCCCGCCCCCGCCGGGGCGACGTGACCGGGGCCGGACTCAGCGACGCCGCGCACCCGCTGCTCGGCGCCACCGTCGACCTGGCCGGCGACGGCGAGATCGTCCTCACCGGCCAACTCTCCCTCGCCACCCACCCCTGGCTGGCCGACCACACGGTCGCCGGGAGCACGCTGCTGCCCGGCGCCGCACTCGTCGAACTCGCCGTCCGCGCCGGCGACGAGGCTGGCGTACCCCGCCTGCGCGAACTCACCGTCGCCACCCCGCTGGTCCTGCCCGACACCGGCAGCCTGCGCATCCAGGTACGCGTCGACGGCGCCGGCACCCGACGCGCCGTCACCGTCCACTCCCGCCGCGACGACGACCCCGAGGCCGGCTGGACCCGGCACGCCGACGGCATCCTCGAACCGCCCGTACCCACCGAACCCGACCTCGGCACCTGGCCGCCGGCCGACGCCACCGAGGTCGACCTGACCGGCTGGTACGACACGCTCGCCGAGCACGGCCTGACGTACGGGCCGGCGTTCCAGGGCCTGCGCCGGGCCTGGACCGGCGACGGCGAGGCGTACGCCGAGATCGCCCTGCCGGACCCGACGGCCACCGATGCGGCCCGGTACGCGCTGCATCCGGCGCTGCTGGACGCCGCGCTGCACCCGATCGGGCTGCTGTCCGCCGCCGACGGCGGGGGCCCGCGCGTGCCGTTCGCGTTCGAGGGCGTGCAGGTGCACGCCGCCGGCGCCGCCCTGCTCCGGGTCCGGCTGACCCGCACCGGCGACGCGGTCCGGCTGGTCGCCACCGACGACACCGGAGCACCGGTCGTGTCGGTGGACACGCTGGTCCTCCGCGAGATGACCGGCCTGCCCACGTCGACCGCCGCCACCCGATCGCTGTACGAGGTGCGCTGGCAGAGCGTGGACACGCTGACCGGATCGACCACCGGCTGGGTTGCGCTCGGCAACACCGTCGACGGGCTGCCCCTCCGCCCGGACGTGCCGGCGGTGCTCGCCGACGCGCCGGCCACCCCCGCGGTGCTGGTGCTGCCGGTGGCCGTACCCCCCGGGGTCGACATGCCGGCGGCGGTGCGGGCGGTGACCACCGACGTCCTGGCCACGGTCCAGGCTTGGCTGGCGGCGGAGCAGCTTGCCGACTCGCGGCTGGTGGTGGTGACGCGGGGCGCGGTGGCCGCCACGGACGCGGATCGGGTGGTGGATCTGGCGNGGGGGTTGTTGCGGTCGGCGCAGTCGGAGCATCCGGAGCGGATCGTCCTGGCGGACCTGGACCGGGATGTCGACGCCGAGGTGTCGTCGGTGTTGGCGGGTGTGCTGGCCGACCTGCCGGCCACGGGTGGGCAGGTCGCGGTGCGCGGCGACGCGGTGTTGACGCCGCGTCTGGTCCGCGCCGCGCTCGCGCCGTCCGGTGCCGCCGTGTCCTCGACGGCCGGGGTCGGCGTCGTGCCCGGCGAGAGCACGACCGGCGGGCCGGTGGTGCCGGGTGGTGTCGGTGACGGCACCNGGTGGTGACCGGTGGGACCGGTGCGTTGGGTGCGTTGGTGGCGGAGCATCTGGTGACCGTGCACGGGGTGCGGTCGCTGCTGCTGGTGTCGCGGCAGGGTCCGGCCGCGCCGGGCGCGGACGCGCTCACCGAGCGGCTGACGGGGCTGGGTGCCTCGGTGTCGGTGGTGGCGGCCGACGTGACGGATCGGGAGCAGGTGTTCCGGTTGGTGTCCGGCGTGCCCGGTCGGCTTGCCNNNNCCGGTGTGTTGGACGACGGTGTGGTGTCCGCGATCAGCCCGGAGCGGTTGGCGAATGTGCTCGCGCCGAAGGCCACGGCCGCGTGGTGGTTGCACGAGGCGACCCGGGATCTCGACCTGGATCTGTTCGTGTTGTTCTCGTCCGTCGCGGGTGTGCTCGGCTCGCCCGGTCAGGCCGCGTACGCCGCCGCGAACGCGACGCTCGACGCGCTGGCGGCGTACCGCCGGCAGGACGGGCTGCCGGCGGTGTCCCTGGCGTGGGGGATGTGGGACACGGCGGGGATGGCGGCGTCGCTGTCGGAGGGGGAGCGGCAGCGCTCGGCGCGGGCCGGGCTGACGCCGATGAGCGCCGAGGTCGGCCTCGACCTGTTCGACGCCGCCCTCGCCGCCGGGCAGCCGGTCCTCGTGCCCACCGTCATCGACCTGCCCGCGCTGCGGGCGGCGGCGACCACCGGCACGCCCGTACCGGCGATGCTGGCGACGCTCGTCGGCCGCACCACCGCCCGGCGTCTCGCCGGCGCCGGCGGGTGGGCCGGCCGGCTCGCCCGGCTCACCGACGACGAGGCCCGCGCCGAGGTGGACCTGCTGGTACGCGGGCTCGTCGCGCAGGTGCTCGGGCACGGCGGCGCGGACGCAGTGCCCGCCGACCGGGCGTTCCAGGAGCTGGGCTTCGACTCGTTGACCGCGGTTGACCTGCGTAACCGGGTCAACGCGGCGACCGGGCTGCGGCTGCCGTCCACGCTGG
>NZ_NAPR01000026.1:95898-130571 GCF_002140155.1 Micromonospora sp. NBS 11-29 | reverse complement strand
AGGGTGTGGGAGAGTAGGACACCGCCGGACAAACATTCTGTTGAGGGCCACCCCCATAGGGGGTGGCCCTCAACTGCATTCCCGGCAGGCCACCGTTTCGGTGAACTGGTGGCTCCCGTGCCGGCCTGACCCCGCCGCTTCGCCGAGGTG
The DNA here is from genome assembly GCF_002140155.1 of Micromonospora sp. NBS 11-29. Taxonomy (GTDB): domain Bacteria; phylum Actinomycetota; class Actinomycetes; order Mycobacteriales; family Micromonosporaceae; genus Micromonospora. The sequence goes on along the minus strand of NZ_NAPR01000026.1, from coordinate 130,421 downwards.
GCGGAGGGCCGCGGAAGTCACCACGTCAGCGAACCGGCAGATCAGGCACCACAACGGGGGCGGACACCTTCACCAGGTACGGGAAATGGCGAGGTCAAGCACTCCAGACCTCACCACCTCGGCGAAACGGCGGGCAGAGCGGTCAGGTCGGAGAAGTGGCGTCATCATTACCGGGTCACTCCCCGCCAGCACACCGCGCGGGGAGCCCCGGACGCCACCTCACCCGGAGCCACGGGGGGTTATCGCCTGGAAGTGGCGGGCGGGCCACCAGTTCGGCGAGGTGGCGGACGCCGGGGGTCCCATCTCAGGAGGGCGGTGGAGTGAGCTGGCGACTACCGACTACCCCCCTGCCGTCAGCCGCCGGCCTTCCGACACCGGCGGGACCTGGCGGCCGGGAACGTCGGCCACCAGGTCGGGAAATGGTGGGGTCACGCGGGCGCGGGTGCGACCACTTCGGCGGAGTGGCGCAGGGCCGGTGGAAATGGATGACACGACGGCCATCGGTGGCGAGCGTGTGGGGTAGATACGGGAGCGGGGGTCAGCGGTGCTGGACACCTTCGCGGATCTGCTTGAACAGCGTCGCGGCCGCGTCGACCGGTCGGCCGGGGAACATGCCGAGCACCACAGTGCCGTGGTCCGCCCACCCGCACACCGCGAAGTCGCCGCCGTCGCCGCTCGTCGTTCCGCACTTCATCACGCCGCCGAGCCGGCCGGCATCCACCTCGCGCAGCCCGGCCACCCTGCCGGTCTCGTCCGCCATCAGGGTGAAGAGCGTGTCGAGGTCCCGTTCGGGTTGCCACAGCAGCGTGGTGCCGCCGAACAGCAGCACGGATCGTCGCGCGTCCGCCGGGTCGGTGTAGACCGCGCCGTAGCTGCGGTCGAGGTCGATGTCCGCGGCGAGCCCGTCACGCAGGTAGTCGGCGGTGCTGCGGGCCCGCTCGCTGTCGTCGCGGGTGAGCCCGGCCACGCCGGCCGGCCGGTCGAGCCGGGCGTCCTTCTCGCGGAGCACGCGCCAGCCGCCGAGCCCGAGGGCACCGGCGCCGGCGAGGGCCACCACCAGGACGGCGGCGAGCGCGATCCTGCGGCGCCGCGAGGTGGGGCGTCGTTCGGGCTCCAGCGCGGGGTCGCGGCGACTCAGCCGGATCGGCTCGTCGGTCATCTCGACCGGGCCGTCTTCCCCGTCGACCGGACGCTCGGTGAGATGCGCGTCGGACATGTCCGCCACCGTACGCGAATCACCGGTGGCGCACGTCGGGTCTCCGAAAGCGCTCCGTAGACTTTCAGGGTGACCGAGAGACTGGATGCCCACCGCCCCGACGCCCCGACCCTTGCCGGCCAGTACCAGCCCGGCGAGGTAGAGCAGCGACGGTACGAGCAGTGGGTAACCGGCGGGCACTTCCGGGCGACGGCGGACAGCGACAAGCCGCCCTTCACCATCGTCATCCCGCCGCCGAACGTCACCGGGTCGCTGCACATGGGCCACGCGTTCGAGCACACGCTGATGGACGCGCTCACCCGACGTAAGAAGATGCAGGGATACGAGGCGCTCTGGCTGCCCGGCATGGACCACGCCGGCATCGCCACCCAGAACCTCGTCGAGCGGCAGCTCGCCGGTGAGGGGCTGTCCCGGCACGACCTGGGGCGGGAGCAGTTCGTCGAGCGGGTGTGGCAGTGGAAGGCCGAGTCCGGCGGCGCGATCCTCGGCCAGATGCGCCGGCTCGGCGACGCGGTCGACTGGGACCGCGAACGCTTCACCATGGACGAGGGCCTGTCCCGGGCCGTGCAGACCATGTTCAAGAAGCTCTTCGACGACGGCTTGATCTACCGGGCCAACCGGATCATCAACTGGTGCCCGCGCTGCCTCACCGCGCTCTCCGACATCGAGGTCGAGCACACGGACGACGAGGGTGAGCTGGTCTCGATCCGCTACGGCGACGAGGTCGTGGTCGCGACCACCCGGGCCGAGACCATGCTCGGCGACACCGCGGTCGCGGTGCACCCGGACGACGAGCGCTACCGGCACCTCATCGGCACCGAGGTGGCGCTCCCGCTGACCAACCGGCGGATCCCGATCGTGGCGGACGAGCACGTCGACCCGAGCTTCGGCACCGGCATGGTGAAGGTGACGCCGGCGCACGACCCGAACGACTTCGAGATCGGCCAGCGGCACCACCTGCCCTCGTTGACGATCATGGACGAGCGCGGCGTCATCACCGCGCCCGGCCCGTTTGCGGGCCTGGACCGCTACGAGGCCCGCCCGGCGATCGTCGCGGCGCTGCGCGAGCAGGGCCGGATCGTGGCCGAGAAACGGCCGTACCTGCACGCGGTGGGTCACTGCTCGCGGTGCAAGACGACGGTCGAGCCGCGGCTGTCGCTCCAGTGGTTCGTCAACACCGCGCCGCTGGCCAAGGCGGCCGGTGACGCGGTGCGCGACGGTCGGGTGAAGATCGAGCCGGCGGAGCTGGCGAAGCGCTACTTCGCCTGGGTGGACAACATGCACGACTGGTGCATCTCCCGCCAGCTCTGGTGGGGCCACCGCATTCCGGTCTGGTACGGGCCGGACGGCGAGATCGTCTGCGTCGGCCCGGACGAGGCGCCCCCGACCGGCGAGGGCTGGCGGCAGGACGAGGACGTCCTGGACACCTGGTTCTCCAGCGGCCTCTGGCCGTTCTCCACGCTCGGCTGGCCGGAGCGTACGCCGGACCTGGCGAAGTTCTATCCGACCAGCGTGCTGGTCACCGGCTACGACATCCTGTTCTTCTGGGTCGCCCGGATGATGATGTTCGGCCTCTACGCGATGGACGGCGTCCAGCCGTTCGACGTGGTGGCGCTGCACGGCATGGTGCGTGACGAGCACGGCAAGAAGATGTCGAAGTCGTTCGGCAACGTGGTCGACCCGCTGGACTGGATCGACCGGTTCGGCGCCGACGCCACCCGGTTCACGCTGGCGCGGGGTGCCAACCCCGGCCAGGACGTGCCGGTCAGCGAGGAGTGGTGCCAGGGCTCCCGCAACTTCTGCAACAAGCTCTGGAACGCCACCCGGTTCGCGCTGCTCAACGGCGCGCACACGGACGGCCCGCTGCCGGCCGCCGGTGACCTGTCGACCGTCGACCGGTGGATCCTGTCCCGGCTGGCGCACGTCACCGCCGAGGTGGACGAGCAGTTCGAGGCGTACGAGTTCGCGAAGGTGTGCGATCTGCTCTACCACTTCGCCTGGGACGACGTCTGCGACTGGTACGTGGAGCTGAGCAAGCCGGTGCTCGCCGAGGGCGGCCCGGCGGCGGACGCCACGCGCCGGGTGCTCGGTCATGTGCTGGACCAGCTCCTGCGGCTGCTGCACCCGGTGATCCCGTTCGTCACCGACGAGCTGTGGTCCGCGCTCAGCGGCGACGAGACCGTGCTGACGGCGGCGTGGCCGGTCGCCGACCGTACCCTGATCGACGACGCCGCGGAAGGCGAGGTCGGCACCCTCCAGCGGGTGGTGACCGAGGTCCGGCGGTTCCGGTCGGACCAGGGACTGCGGCCGACCCAGCGGGTCGCCGCCCGGCTCGACGGCCTGGCCGGCGCGGGCATCGCGGCGCACGAGCCGCTGGTGCGGTCGCTGGCCCGGCTCGACGCGCCCGGCGACGACTTCCAGGCCAGCGCCACGCTGGCGATGCCCGGCGCGGTGAGCGTCGCGCTGGACACCCGGGGCTCTATCGACGTGGCCGCCGAGCGTGCCCGACTCACCAAGGACCGGGCGGCGGCCGAGAAGGAAGCCACCCAGGCGCGGGCGAAGCTGGACAATCCGGCGTTCGTCGGCAAGGCGCCCGAGCCGGTGGTGGCGAAGATCCGCGACCGGCTGGCGGTGGCCGAGGCGGACCTGGTCCGCATCGACGCGGCCCTGGAGGCGTTGTCCTCATGAGCGACCGTACCGATCCGGCGTTTGCCGAGGTGGAGGCCGCGCTCGACGCGCGTGGCTTCACCCGGATGCGCTTCGAGCTGGAGAAGATCGAGAGCCTGCTCGACCTGCTCGGCAGCCCGCAGCGGGCGTACCCGTCGATCCACCTGACCGGCACCAACGGCAAGACCTCGACGGCCCGGATGATCGACTCGCTGCTGCGGGCGTTCGGGCTGCACACCGGCCGCTACACCAGCCCGCACCTGGAGACCGTCCGGGAGCGGATCAGCCTGGACGGCGAACCGGTGGGCGAGGAGCGGTTCGTCGCCACGTACCGTGAGATCGCGCCGCTGGCGGAGCTGGTCGACCAGCGTTCCGCCGAGCCGCTGACGTACTTCGACCTGACCACGGCGCTCGCGTTCGCGACGTTCGCCGACGCCCCGGTCGACGTCGCGGTGGTGGAGGTCGGGCTCGGCGGCGCGGAGGACGCGACGAACGTGATCCAGGCCGGCGTCGCCGTGATCACGCCGATCGGGCTCGACCACACCGAGTGGCTCGGCGACACCATCGAAGACATCGCGCTGCACAAGGCGGGCATCATCCACGCCGGCGCCACCGTGATCGCGGCGGCGCAGGAGGAGGAGGCTGCGCGGCCGATCCTGGAACGCTGCGCCGAGGTCAACGCCACCGTCGCCCGGGAGGGCGCCGAGTTCGGGGTGCTGCGCCGGGCGGTCGCCGTCGGCGGCCAGGTGCTCACCCTCCAGGGCCTGGGCGGGGTGTACGAGGAGATCTTCATCCCGTTGCACGGCGCGCACCAGGCGCAGAACGCGGCCGTGGCGCTGGCCGCGGTGGAGGCGTTCCTCGGCGCCGGGGCGCGGCGGCAGCTCGACGTCGAGGCGGTCCGCGAGGGCTTCGCCGTGGCCAGCTCGCCGGGCCGGCTGGAGCGGGTGCGTACCGCGCCGACGGTGCTGCTCGACGGCGCGCACAACCCGCACGGGATGGCCGCCACGGTCGCCGCGGTGCAGGAGGAGTTCGCGTTCAGCAAGCTCGTCGGCGTGCTGGCCGTGCTCGGCGACAAGGACGCGGCGAGCCTGCTGGAACTGCTCGAACCGGTGCTCGACTCGATCGTGGTGACACAGAACAGCTCGCCCCGGGCGATGCCGGTCGACGAGCTGGCGGAGCTGGCCCGGGAGGTCTTCGGGCCGGACCGGGTGCAGGTCGCCGGGGAGATGCCGGACGCCATCGAGGCGGCCGTGGCCGAGGCCGAGGCCGACGTGCCGGGTGAGCTGGCCGGAGTGGGCGTGCTGATCACCGGGTCGGTGGTGACCGTGGCCGACGCCCGCCGGCTGCTCAAGCGATGACCGACCCACGGCAGCGCCCGGACGCCGAGCCGCAGCCGGCCGACCCGGACGCCGGGCCGCGGCCGTCGTCCCGGCCGGGTGCCGGGGCGCAGCCGTCCGGCGGGTCGACACCGGAGGGGGTGCGCCGCTCCGGCCTGCGTAACCCGGACAGGGCGGTACGCGGGCTGGGCGCCGGCACGCTCTCGCTGGAGGCGCTGGTGCTGCTGCTCGCCATCCAGCCGATCCGGGTGGTCGGCGGCGACCTGGGCGGCGCGGCGGTCGGCGTCATCGTCGCGCTGGCGGTGGCCTGCGTGGTGCTGGCCGGCATGATGCGCCGCCCCTGGGCGTGGCACGTCGGGACCGTGCTCCAGGGCCTGCTGCTGCTTTCCGGGCTGCTGCACTGGTCGCTGTTCGCGCTCGGTGTGATCTTCGCGCTGGTGTGGGCGTACGCGCTGCACGTCCGGCGGGTCATCCTCGGCTGAGCGCTGTCCGCGGTTCGCTTGCCCCCGTTAGGAGGGGCCCCTTCCTATCGCTCAGGCGTTAAGAAGGGGCCCCTCCTTACGTCTGCTAGGCGTCGGCGAGGGTGCGCCACTGGGTGAGCGCGACCCCGTGGCCGTCGGGGTCGCGGAAGGCCGCCGCCCACACCTCCAGCTTGGTGCCCCGGTTGACCACGCGCGGCGCGTACGTGAACCGCACGCCGGACTCGCGCAGCCGCTCGTACGCCGCCTGGATGTCGTCGACTTCGAGGTTGACGTGCACCAGCCGGCGGCTGATCGGGGCGGCCCCGTTCACCCGGCGCAGGACCAGCCGGGTCGATCCGGAGGCGAGCACGGCGTTGCCCTCGCCCCGGTCCAGCTCGTCGAAGCCGAGCTCCCGGTAGAAGTCGAGCGACCGGTCCAGGTCGGTGACGAGCAGGGTGATGCCGACGCCGCTGATCGGGCTGGCCAGTTCGTCCGGCTCGACGTCACCGGTCGCGCCGAAGACGGCCTCGTCCAGCTCCTGCGCGGTGGGCGGCGCGTCGGACCGAGGGGGGTCCAGCGGCACGTCGACCGTTTCGATCGGCACCGTGCCGGCGTCGGCCCGCTCCTCGGTCGGTGGCCGGGGCGCCGGGGCGCGGCGGGGGAGCGGCCCGGCGACGGTCGGCTCGACCAGTTGCCCCTCCAGCACGACCGGGCCGCCGGGGCGCTGGTGGACCCGCACCGGCCCGTGATCCTCGGGCCGGGGTGCGGCGTCGTCGAGGAGCGGCTCCGGCGCGGGCGGGTAGTCGTCGCGGAAGTCGTCGTCCGGGGCACGCCCGGCCCACGGCGGCGCCTCCTGCGCGATGAGGGGGTCGTCCAGCGGGTCGGGGTCGGCGTACTCGGGCGGAAGGTCGGCCACCGCGGCGGCGGTCTCCGCGTGGGTGGGCACCTCGTCCCAGAGGACGCGGACGTGGCGCTGGTCGTCCAGGGCGACCCGGACGGGCAGCGACTGGCCCAGCGACGGCCACTTGGCGACCGGCACCCGAGGCTCGATGATCTTCTTGGAGCGGGGCGGCATCCCGGGCGCGTCGATCACCAGTTGCAGCTCGCAGCGGCCGAACGCGTACTGCGTGGGTGGTTCGGAGGCGCTGTGCACGTGCCCCAGGCCGATCACCCAGGTGCGGCCACCGCCGCGCACCGTGGCCAGGGCGATCGCCAGCACCAGCAGCGCGACGCCGAGGGCCACGATCGCCCAGCTGGTCATGCCGAGCCCGAACACGGTCACGAAGGCGGCCACGGTGCCGAGCACCCCGCCGATCAGTTTACGTACCGGCGCGATGGGGCGGTTCCCGCCATTCGCCACAGTGGACCTCCCAGGGGTTCCAGGGCCAGGTTAGGCCGCCGCGGCGGGCCACGGAAGACGCAGCCGCCGCGCCGGCGCCGGGACCGGGTCGCTACGCTGACCGTACCCAGCCCGACCCCTCGTGCACAGGAGGCAACCAGCGTGTCCAGCAGCAGCCCGGACGAGCGGACGCTCGTACTGATCAAGCCCGACGCGGTGCGCCGTGGTCTGGTGGGCGAGATCCTGTCCCGTTTCGAGCGCAAGGGCCTGCGGATCGACGCGCTGGTGAGCCGGACCATGGACGGCGACTTCGCCGACCAGCACTACGCCGAGCACGTCGACAAGCCGTTCTACCCGCCGCTGAAGACGTTCATGACGGGCGGCCCGCTGGTGGCGCTGGTGCTCGCCGGCGACCAGGTGATCGAGGTGGTCCGCGGCATGATCGGCAGCACCGACGGCCGCAAGGCCGCCGCCGGCACGATCCGGGGTGACCTGTCCCTGTCGAACCGGGAGAACCTGGTGCACGCCTCCGACTCGACCGACAGCGCCAAGCGTGAGATCGGCCTCTGGTTCCCCGAGCTGGGCTGAGTCGTCGACGCCCCGGCCGGTGAACCGGTTCGGGGCGCCGCGTCTTCCGAGCCGCTATTTCTGAAATATCCGTTTCTGCTTCTCCTCGGTGGTCGTTGGCCCTGATGGCCGGGCGTGCGACGACACCTGGCTGACGGTGGCGCGGCGAGCGCCCGTCGAGGCGGGGGCCGGTCGTGCGACCGGGCCGGCAGAGGGTGGAACGGATGACACTTGTCGGTGTCCGGACGCAACCGGACCCACGGCAGATCGGCGTCGGCGCCGAGGGCGGCCCGCGGGGAACCTTCCGCGGTGACATCGAGGGCCTGCGCGCGGTGGCCGTGCTCCTGGTGCTCGTCGGCCACGCCGCGCCGGCCGTACTCCCGGGCGGTTTCGTCGGGGTCGATGTCTTCTTCGTCATCTCCGGCTTCCTGATCACCGGTCTCCTGGTCGCCGAACTGCGGCGCACCGGTCGGATCTCGATCGCCGGCTTCTACGCCCGCCGGGCCCGGCGGCTGCTGCCCGCCGCCGGACTGGTGCTGCTGGCGAGCATGCTGCTGACCGTGGTGGCGCTGCCCCGCACGAGATGGCCCGGCACCGGCGGGGACGTGGCCGCCAGCGCGGCCTACCTGATGAACTGGCACCTCGCCGACCGGTCGGTGGACTACCTCGCCGGTGGGCAGCCGCCCAGCATCCTCCAGCACTACTGGTCGCTGGCCGTCGAGGAACAGTTCTACCTGATCTGGCCGCTGCTGCTGATCCTGGTCATGCTGGGTGCCCACCGCGCCCACCGCGCCGGTGACGGGTGGCTGCGTACGGCGCGGTGGCGCCTCCCGCTCGGCCTGGCGTTGGTCGCCGTCCCCTCCTTCGCCTGGTCGGTCGCGGAGACGACGAGCGATCCGGCGCGGGCGTACTTCGTCACCACCACCCGGCTGTGGGAACTGGCCCTGGGCGGCGGGGTGGCCGTCCTCGGGTTGCTGGTGCCCCGGATGCCGGCCTGGCTGGGCATCGCCCTCGCGTGGACCGGCCTGGGCGCGGTCGCCGCGTCACCGTTCGTGGTGGACACCGCGACGGCGTTCCCGGGCTGGATGGCGCTGCTGCCCACCCTCGGCACGGCGGCCGTGATCGCGGGCGGTACGTGCGCCGGCCGGGCCGGTCCCGGCCGGGTGCTCGGTCTGCGTCCGGTACGGGCGGTGGGCGCCATCTCCTACTCGCTCTACCTGTGGCACTGGCCGCTGCTGGTGGCCGCCGACACCCGGTTCGGCCCGCTGACCCAGACCACATCCCTGGCCGTCGCGCTCGCCTCGGTGGTGCCGGCCGCGTTGACCTACCGGTACGTGGAGGACCCGATCCGTCGTGGCCGGATCTTCGGGATGCGACCCCGACGGGCGCTCGCCTGGGGCGCGGCCTGCACCACGCTGGTCGCCGCCGCCGGGCTGGGACTGCACATCGTCACCCAGCGGGAGGCGGCGCGGCTGGGCGCGTCCCTGGCCCAGCCGAATCCGGTCACCGGCGACGCGCCCGCGCCGCCGCCCGGCGCGGCCGTCCTCGGCCCGCACCCTCGCGACGCGCCGGCCGGCCAACCGGTGGACCGGGTGGCCGCGATCCAGCCCGACCCCCTGCTGGCCTACGGCGACCAGCCGGACATCTGGCGGGACCACTGCGTCACGCAGGCCACCGAGAGCGAGGTCAGGACCTGCGTGTACGGGGACCCGGCCGCGGACCACACCGTCTGGCTGGTGGGCGACTCGCACGCCGGCAACTGGGTGCCCCCGATGCAGGAGATCGCGCGGGCCAACCACTGGCGGCTGGTCACCTACGTCAAGGCCAACTGCCCGTTCACCAGCGGCGAGGTGGCCGACCACGGGCTGCGGCCGTACCCGAGCTGCGCGCAGTGGAACCGGACTGTGCGCCAGCGGTTGTACGCCGACCGGCCGAAGCTGGTGGTCACCACGAACATGACGTACGTGCCGATGCGCGACGGGGAACCGGTCACCGGTGGAGGGCAGCAGCAGTTGGCCGCGGAACGGCAACGGCACCTGTGGTCGGGGCTGTCCGGGGACGGCTTCCGGCTGATCGTGCTGCGGGACACCCCGCTGCTGACCGAGCCCGGCCCGGCGGGAGTTCCGCGGGCGCTCAACGTGCCTGAATGTGTGTTGCGCTATCGCACCCGGCTCACCCGCTGCGCGGTGCCCCGCCAGACGGCGTTGGACGCCGGGGCGGGCCGGGCGCAGGCACAGGCCGCGGCGGGCCTGCCCAACGTCAGCCTGATCGATCTGAACGACGCGATCTGCCCCGCCGACCGCTGTGCGCCGGTCATCGGCGGAGCGCTCGTCTACCGCGACAGCAACCATCTGACGGCCACCTTCGCCCGGACGTTGACGCCGCGCCTGGCCGCGGCGTTGGCGCGGGAGCTGACCTGAGCGGCCCGCCGCGTGCGCTCAGCCGCCGACCCGGGTCAGCTTGTCCGGGTTGCCGACCAGGTAGAGGTTCGTGATCCGGCCGTCGGCGGCGGCGACGCCGACCGTGTAGCGGGCACCGCCCGGCCAGGTCACCAGCAGCGCGGGTGCGCCGTTCAGTTCGACCGGGGTGGCCCGCACCCCGGGGTGTCGGCGGCCGTACACGCCGACGAAGAAGCGGGCGATCCGGTCCGCGCCGCGAATCGGGTTGCGGGCCGCGCGGATCCGTCCGCCGCCGTCGGACCAGGCGGTGGCGTCGGCCGCGACCAGGTCGGTCAGCCGGGCCAGGTCACCGTCGCGGGCGGCGGCGAGGAAGGCGTCGAGCAGCCGTCGCTGCTCGGCCGGGCCGGCGGTGAAGCGTCGCCGTTGCACGGCGAGCCGGGCCGCCGCGCGGTGGTGCAGTTGGCGGCAGTCCGCCGCCGACCGGTCCAGGATGTCGCCGATCTCGGCGTACGGCAGGGCGAACGCGGTGTGCAGCACGTACACCGCCCGCTCCGGTGGGGTGAGCCGTTCCAGCAGGTGCAGCAGGGCGGTGGAGACCGTTTCCCGCAGCTCGGCGGTCTCCAGCGGCCCGAACGGCGACGGGTCGGTGGGCACCGGCTCGGGCAGCCACGGGCCGACGTACGTCTCCCGGGCGGCCTGCCGGGCGCGCAGCCGGTCCAGCGCTAGCCGGGTCACCACCCGGGACAGGTACCGGCGCGGCTCGGCGACCGCCTCCCGGTCGACGTCGAGCCAGCGCAGGTACGCCTCCTGGAGCACGTCCTCGGCGTCGTGCAGGCTGCCCAGCAGCCGGTACGCCAGGCCGAGCAGCATCGGCCGGTGCGCGGTGAGCGCACCGGCCGCCTCCGCCGCCCCGGTGGTGGTCACAGCTGCCGCGGCGGCTCGGTCCGGCTGCTGATCACGATCCGGTTCCACACGTTGATTGTGGCGATCGCGACGACGAGGTCGGCGAGCTCCTTCTCCGACCAGACCTTCGCGGCGGCGTCCCACACCTCGTCGGAGACGCCGTGCTCGCCCAGCCGGGTGACCGCGTCGGTGAGGGCCAGCGCCGTCCGCTCCCGCTCGTCGAAGAACGACGGGGCCTCCCGCCAGGCGGCCACCGCGAAGAGCCGCCGGCTGTCCTCCCCGGCGGCCAGTGCCGCCCGGGTGTGCATGTCCACGCAGAACGCGCAGCCGTTGAGCATCGACGCCCGCACCTTCACCAGCTCCAGCACCGTGTGGTCCAGGGTGCCCCGGATGTAGGTCTCCAGCCCGAGCACCGCGGCGTACGCCTTCGGCGCCACCTCGGCCAGGTTGATCCGGCTCATCGCCGCCTCCCTCGTGTCGTCGGTTCACCTGCACGACGGATCAGCACCCGTCCGGCGTGACGGCGCCACGGTGTGACGCCGGTCATGCGAGGTGTTAAAAGGGGCCCCTTCCTCTACCTGAGGCGTTAACCGGGGGCCCCGCCTTACTCGAAGGCGGGGTGGGGGGCGGAGCGGGTAAGCTGGGGCGCACAGGCGACGACCCGGCCATCACCGGCGAGCCTCCGGAAGAACAGCCGGGCAACCGGCCCAGTAGAACCGGACGGGACGGCCCGTCACAGCCGACAACGAGCGGGCGGTCGATCCTGGCCGTCAAGCGGGGTGGTACCGCGGACCACCGGGAGCGCCTTTCGGGGCGTACCCCGGACGGTTCGTCCTCGCAGACCCACCGATGAGTGAGCTGCGCGAGGAGAGCGACACCCGATGGCCTATCCGTTGCACGACCCGACCGGCGCCGGCGTCCCGGCGAGCCCGGACCTGCCCGCGGTCGAGCGCCGGGTGCTGGAGCACTGGACCGCCGACAAGACCTTCGAAGCGTCCGTCGAGGCCAGGCCGACCTCCGGTCGGCAACCGGAGACGACGGACTCTACCGATGGCGGCGTCGCAGGCGACGCCGGAAACGAGTACGTCTTCTACGACGGCCCGCCGTTCGCCAACGGGCTGCCGCACTACGGTCACCTGTTCACCGGTTACGTCAAGGACGTGGTGCCGCGCTACCAGACCATGCGCGGGCGGCACGTCGAGCGCCGGTTCGGCTGGGACTGCCACGGGCTGCCGGCCGAGGTGGTGGCCGAGAAGCAGCTCGGCATCACCACCAAGGCGGAGATCCTCGACCTCGGCGTGGCCCGGTTCAACGACGCCTGCCGCGCCAGCGTGCTGGAGTTCACCCAGGACTGGGAGCGCTACGTCACCCGGCAGGCCCGCTGGGTCGACTTCGACAACGACTACAAGACGCTCGACCTGGACTACATGGAAAGCGTCATGTGGGCCTTCAAGACCCTGCACGACAAGGGCCTGGTCTACGAGGGCTTCCGGGTGCTGGCGTACTGCTGGCGGTGCGAGACCCCGCTGTCGAACACCGAGACCCGGATGGACGACGTCTACCGGGACCGGCACGACCCGACGCTCACCGTGTGGTTCGAGCTGACCGCCGACGAGTCCGCGCCGGAGCCGCTGCGCGGGCCGGTCAAGCTGGGCGTCTGGACCACCACGCCGTGGACGCTGCCGTCGAACCTGGCGCTCGCCGTCGGCCCCGACATCGAGTACGCGGTCCTCGAACGCGACGGCCAGCGGTTCGTCGTCGGCGCGGCCCGGCTCGGCGCGTACGCCAAGGAGCTGGAGGGGTACGAGCAGGTCGGCACCGTGCACGGCCGGGACCTGGTCGGACGCCGCTACACCCCGCTCTACGACTTCCTCGTCGAGCCGGCGGGGCCGAACGCCTACCAGGTGCTCGGCGCGGAGTTCGTGACCACCGAGGACGGCACCGGGATCGTCCACCTGGCGCCCGCGTTCGGCGAGGACGACCAGAACACCTGCAACGCGGCCGGCATCCCGACCATCGTGACCGTGGACGACCACACCCGGTTCACCGCGCTCGTCCCGCCCTACCAGGGCGAGCAGGTCTTCGACGTGAACAAGCCGGTGATCCGGGAGCTGAAGGAGCGGGGGGTGGTGCTGCGGCAGGACGTCTACACCCACTCGTACCCGCACTGCTGGCGCTGCGACACCCCGCTGGTCTACAAGGCGGTGTCGTCGTGGTTCGTCGCGGTGACGCAGTTCCGGGACCGGATGGTCGAGCTGAACCAGCAGATCAACTGGACGCCGGGGCACATCAAGGACGGCTCGTTCGGCAAGTGGCTGGCGAACGCCCGGGACTGGTCGATCAGCCGGAACCGGTTCTGGGGCTCACCGATCCCGGTGTGGCGCTCCGACGACCCGAACCATCCGCGCATCGACGTGTACGGGTCGCTGGACGAGATCGAGCGGGACTTCGGCGTACGCCTGACCGACCTGCACCGGCCGGCGGTGGACGACCTGGTCCGCCCCAACCCGGACGACCCGACCGGGAAGTCGATGATGCGCCGGGTGCCGGAGGTGCTGGACTGCTGGTTCGAGTCCGGCTCGATGCCGTTCGCCCAGGTGCACTACCCGTTCGAGAACCGCGACTGGTTCGAGCACCACTACCCGGGCGACTTCATCGTCGAGTACATCGGGCAGACCCGCGGCTGGTTCTACACCATGCATGTGCTGGCCACCGCGCTGTTCGACCGGCCGGCGTTCCGCAACTGCCTCAGCCACGGCATCCTGCTCGGCTCGGACGGGCGCAAGATGTCCAAGAGCCTGCGCAACTACCCGGACGTCTACCACATCTTCGACGCCTACGGCTCCGACGCGATGCGGTGGATGCTGATGTCGTCGCCGGTGCTGCGCGGCGGCGACATGGCGGTGACGGAGTCGGGCATCCGGGACTCGGTGCGCCAGGTGCTGCTGCCGCTGTGGAACGTGTGGTATTTCTTCACGCTCTACGCCAACGCGGACGGCCACACCGCGCGCCGGCGCACCGACTCGACGAACGTGCTCGACCGGTACGTGCTGGCGAAGACGAACGAGCTGGTGACGACCGTCGGCGCGCAGATGGACGCGTACGACATCTCGGGCGCCTGCGCGACCGTGCGGTCCTACCTGGACGCGCTGACCAACTGGTACGTGCGTCGTTCGCGGGACCGGTTCTGGGCCGGCGACGCGGACGCGTTCGACACGCTCTGGACCGTGCTGGAGACGCTGTGCCGGGTGGTGGCGCCGCTGGCGCCGCTGACCGCCGAGGAGATCTGGCGCGGGCTGACCGGTGAGCGGTCGGTGCACCTGACCGACTGGCCGTCGGCCGACGAGTTCCCGGCCGACCACGAGCTGGTCTCCGCGATGGACAACGTCCGGGCGGTCGCCTCGGCCGCGCTGTCGCTGCGCAAGGCGAAGGGCCTGCGGGTGCGGCTGCCGCTGGCGACGCTGACCGTGGCGTCGCCGGTCGCCGACCAGCTCCGGCCGTTCGCGGACCTGGTCGCCGACGAGGTCAACGTGAAGGAGGTCGTGCTCACCGGCGAGGTGGCGTCCTACTGCCAGCAGGTGCTGACCGTGGTGCCCCGGGCGCTGGGCCCGCGCGTCGGCAAGGCGGTCCAGCAGGTGATCAAGGCGGTCAAGGCGGGGGAGTGGGAGCTGCGCGACGGCGCCCCGGTCGCCGCCGGGGTCACCCTGGCCGAGGGCGAGTACGAGCTGCGGCTGGTCGCCGCCGACGTGGAGCACTCCGCGCCGCTGCCCGGTGGTGAGGGCGTGGTCGTGCTGGACACCGAGGTCACGCCGGAACTGGCCGCCGAGGGGCTGGCCCGGGACGTGGTCCGGGTGGTCCAGCAGGCCCGCCGCGACGCCGACCTGGACGTCTCGGACCGGATCGTGGTGGCGGTCTCGGCGTCCGAGGAGGTGCGCGCGGCGGTGGCCGCGTTCCGCGACTTCGTGGCGCGGGAGGTGCTGGCCGAGAGCGTCGACTTCGCCGAGGGCCTCGACGGCTTCGCCGGCGAAGCCGGCGACGGTGAGCGCGTGGTGGTCAGCGTGCGCCGCGTGTGAGGTTGTGTAAGGAGGGGGCCCTTGTTAACGCCTGAGGTATAGGAAGGGCCCCTTCCTAACCCGCGCTCCGGTGGGTGGACTGCGGGTGACCCGCTCGGTCGGGGGTGACGGCGTCGGCTACCGTGACAGCGCCTGTTCCGCGTACGACCGCCGGAGGACCCGTGCCCCTGCTCTACACCATCGGCAAGCTCACCGTGGCGCCCACGCTCCGGTTGACCTTCCGGCCGCACGTGGAGGGGTTGGAGCACATCCCGGCGACCGGCGGCGCGATCTTCGCGGGCAACCACCTCAGCGTGGCCGACGAGTTGCTGCTCGGCACCGTGGTGCCCCGGCACCTGGCGTTCTGGGCCAAGTCGGAGTACTTCAACGGCGCCGGGGCGAAGGGCGCCTTCTCCAAGTTCGTGCTCACCGGGCTGGGCGCGATCCCGGTCGAGCGGGCCGGCGGCCGGGCGGCGCTGTCCGCGTTCGACGCGGCGATCCCCGTGCTCAAGGCCGGTGACCTGGTCGCCGTCTATCCGGAGGGCACCCGCTCCCCGGACGGCCGGCTCTACCGCGGCCGCACCGGCGCGGCCCGGCTGGCGGTGGCCGCCGGGGTGCCGATCATCCCGGTCGGCGTCACCGGCACCGACAAGGCCCAGCCCATCGGGACGCGGGTGCCCCGCCCCGGCCGGGCCAAGATCACCATCAGGTTCGGCAAGCCGCTGGACTTCACCGGCCGCCCCGACGACCGCACGTCACTGCGTGCGATGACCGACGAGCTGATGTCCGAGATCCAGAAGCTCACCGGGCAGGAGTACGTCCCGCGTTACGCCCCGAAGCGCAGCGAGCCGACCCCGGGCGAGGCGTCCGCCTGACCCGCCCCGGTCAGGACTGCTTCGGGACCACCACCCGCTGCCGCAGGTCGTTGAGCAGGCGGCCGCTGTCCTCCACGGACAGCCGGGTGAACACGCCCGTGGCCAGGCTGCCGTGGTCGACCGACGTGCACACCACCACCGAGTCGCCGTCCGCCCGGCCGACCGCGCACCGCTCGTGCCGGCCCCGGACGCCGGTCTCCACACTGACCGAGGGCTCCAGGTCGTAGTCGCGGGCGAGGCGGTCCAGCTCGGACTGGGCGTCGGACCCCGGGTTGAACCGGAAGCCGGTGCTGCCGAAGAGGATCACCCGCTTGCCGTCGTTCGTGGTGTAGATGCCGGCGAACGTGTCCTCGGCGAGCAGGTCCGCCTGGCGTACCCGGCTCTTCAGCTCCTCCGCGTCGGCCCGGCTGCGCTCGTCGTCACTTCTCCGCATCGAGTCGAGCTGGTCCGGAAGGCTGGCACTGGCCGGGTACTGGGTGGAAACGGGCTGAAGCCACCAGAGCGGCACGCCGCAGCAGCACGCCACGCTCAGCAGCAGCACCCAGGGCCAACGTCGCCGCCGGCGGGCCGGCGTCGGCGCGTACCCCCGGGGTGCCGCCCACCCGGGCGGCGGCGCGGGCTGGCCCCGGCGCTGCTTCGGCGGCCGGGCCGGCGCGGGCGGTGAGGTCGGTCGGGCGGCCGGGTAGGGCGCGGGCGGTGACACCGGTCGGGCGGCCGGCGGGCCCGGGTACGGCGGGACCGGCGCGGGCGGTGACACCGGTCGGGCGGCAGGTGGACCCGGGTACGGCGCCGTTGGTGACACCGGACGGGCGGCCGGCGGCGGGGCGGGCTGCGGCGCCGGATGGGCCGGCGCCGGCCAGGGCAGGGGATAGGCCGTCGTGGGCGGCAGTGCCGCCACCTCGGCGGAGGCCATGTCCCAGCCGGTGGTGTCCACCCCCGCCCACGGGTCCACCGGGGTGGCGTGCTCGGGGGAGGCGGTCGGCGGCACCGGCGTCGGCTCCGCGGATTGGCCCCACCCGCGACGGCGGGGCGGCGGGGGTGGGACGGCGGCGGAGCCGCTCCACCGGGGCACGGCCGGCTCGATGCGGGTGGGGTTGAGTGCCTTGTCGACCCGGGTGGGGTNGTCGACCCGGGTCGGGTTCGGTGCGTTGTCGACCCGGGTCGGATCCAGGCGGGGCGGATCGGGGCGGGGGGTGGCCGGTCGGGTCGGGGCCTGGCCGGGCACGGTGGCGGAGCCGCGGGCGCGGGTGGCCGGTACGGCCGGGGTGGCGTCGACGTCGGACCCGACACCCGCCACCTCGGTCCGCACGGTTGACCCGGCCGCAGCGTCGACCCGCGTGACGCCGGCCCCGTCCTGGGCGGTCGCGGCCCGAGCGGTAACGGCCTCGTCCCGAGCGGTGGGTGCCTCGGGCTGCGCGGTGAGAGCTTCCTCCCGGGCGGTGGGTGCCTCGGGCTGCACGCTGGGGGCCTCGGGGCGCGCGGTGGCCGTCTCGGGGTGCCCGGTTGGCGGGCGGGGGTCCGCGTCGTCGATCAGGGTCACACCGGCCGTGCCGGTGTCGGCCTGCGGACCGTCGCCGGTCGCCGGCTCCGGGCCGGTGTCGTCCGTCTTCGGTGGCGCGTCGCTGTCGGCGTTCACTGGCGCGTCGCGGTCGGCCGCCGGCGGGCTGTCGCGGTCGCCGGCCGCGGCGTCGGGGATGCGGACCGCCCGTTGATCGGCGACCTCCCCACCGTCGGGCACGGACGGCGGGACGGCGGCCTCCTCGCCGTCGGGCAGGGACGGCGGTACGGCGGCCTCGGTGTCGGCCGGCGTCGGTACGGCGGTCGGCGGCTCGGTGACGGGCGGCCCTTCGGCCCCGTCGGCCGGCCGGCCCGCCCCCGGCTGCGGCTGCGGCATCGCGGCAATCTCCTCTCGCGCCGTTGCGAGGTTAGTACCGCCCCGCCACCCTCGACGAATCCCGCCCGGCCCGTGAGCAAGGAGTTCGGGTCGGTGCGGGCGCGGTTCGGTGCGCGAAACTCCTTGGTCACGGGCGGAACGGGGCGAGGCGCGAGGTGAGCGCTGGGCACCGCGTACGCTTGGGCATCATGAGCGTTTCGTCCACGACCCCGCGTCCGGCCGCTGCCAGCTCCGGCGAGCCGTCGGTCTGGCCCCGGTTGGAGCCGTTGCTGCCGCAGGTGACCAAGCCCATCCAGTACGTGGGTGGCGAGCTGGGCGCGGTGGTCAAGGACTGGGACGCGGCGACCGTCCGGTGGGCGCTGATGTATCCGGACGCCTACGAGGTGGGCCTGCCCAACCAGGGTGTGCAGATCCTGTACGAGGTGCTCAACGAGCTGCCCGATGTGCTCGCCGAGCGCACGTACGCGGTCTGGCCGGACCTGGAACGCCTGATGCGCGAGCACGGGGTGCCGCAGTTCACCGTCGACGCCCACCGCCCGGTGCGGGGCTTCGACGTGTTCGGCGTCTCGTTCTCCACCGAGCTTGGCTACACCAACCTGCTCACCGCGATCGACCTGGCCGGCATTCCGCTGCTGGCGGCCGACCGCACCGACGCCGACCCGGTGATCGTGGCCGGCGGGCACGCCGCGTTCAACCCGGAGCCGATCGCCGACTTCGTCGACGCCGCGGTGCTCGGTGACGGTGAGGAGGCGGTGCTGGAGATCACCGCCATCGTCCGGGAGTGGAAGGCCGAGGGCTCCCCGGGCGGCCGGGACGAGCTGCTGCTGCGGCTGGCGCGTACCGAGAGCGTCTACGTGCCGCGCTTCTACGACGTCGACTACCTGCCCGACGGCCGGATCCAGCGGGTGGTGCCGAACCGCCCGGACGTGCCGTTCCGGGTGCACAAGCGCACGACGATGGACCTGGACGCCTGGCCGTACCCGAAGAAGCCCCTGGTCCCGCTCGCCGAGACGGTCCACGAGCGGTACGCGGTGGAGATCTTCCGCGGCTGTACCCGGGGCTGCCGGTTCTGCCAGGCCGGCATGATCACCCGCCCGGTGCGGGAGCGCTCGATCACCACGGTCGGTCAGATGGTGCAGCAGGGGCTGGAGTTCTCCGGCTTCCACGAGGTGGGCCTGCTGTCGCTGTCGTCGGCCGACCACTCCGAGATCGGCGACATGTGCTCCGGCCTGGCCGAGCAGTACGAGGGCACGAACGTGTCGCTGTCGCTGCCGTCGACCCGGGTGGACGCGTTCAACATCGACCTCGCCCAGGAGCTGTCCCGCAACGGGCGGCGGACCGGCCTGACCTTCGCCCCGGAGGGCGGGTCGGAGCGGATCCGCAAGGTGATCAACAAGATGGTGTCGAAGGACGACCTGATCCGCACCGTCGTCACCGCGTACACCAACGGGTGGCGGCAGGTGAAGCTCTACTTCATGTGCGGCCTGCCCACCGAGACGGACGCGGACGTCCTGGAGATCGCCGACATGGCGCACGAGGTGATCCGGGCCGGCCGCGCGGCCACCGGGTCGAAGGACATCCGTTGCACGGTCTCCATCGGCGGGTTCGTGCCGAAGCCGCACACCCCGTTCCAGTGGGCTCCGATGGAGCGTCCGGAGGTCATCGACGGCCGGCTCAAGCTGCTCAAGCAGGCCATCAACAGCGATCGTTCGCTGGGCCGGGCGATCGGCTTCCGCTACCACGACGGCGAGCCGTCGCTGATCGAGGGCCTGCTGTCCCGGGGCGACCGCCGGGTCGGCGCGGTGATCCGCAAGGTCTGGGAGAACGGCGGCCGGTTCGACGGTTGGAGCGAGCACTTCTCCTACCAGCGGTGGGTGGAGGCGGCCGCCGAGGCGTTGCCGGCGTTCGGGGTGGACCTCGACTGGTACACCACCCGGGAGCGCGAGGAGCTGGAGGTCCTGCCCTGGGATCACCTCGACTCCGGGCTGGACAAGGACTGGCTCTGGCAGGACTGGCAGGACTCGCTGTCGGAGTACGAGCAGGACGACTGCCGCTGGACGCCCTGCTTCGACTGTGGCGTCTGCCCGACCATGGACACCGAGATCCAGATCGGCCCCACCGGCCGCAAGCTGCTGCCCCTGACCCCGGTCAACGGCCTGAAACTCCCCACCCCCGCCCAAACCTGACCCACCCCACCCCGCCCCACCCCGTGGTCGATCATGAAGTTGGCGGCGACGGAGGAGATCAACTCCACCGCTAACTTCATGATCGACGCCGCCAGGGGTGGGTGCGGTGGACCCGGTGGTGGGGGGTGGCGGGGGCTGCGCCAGGATGGGGCGGAGACGCAGGCACAGCGGAGGAGTTCACGATCGCCAGAAAGCCTCAACCCGAGGGCGGCCAGGCGCCCGTCGTCCAGCGGGTCCGCATCCGGTACGCCAAGCGTGGGCCGCTGCGGTTCACCTCGCACCGGGACTTCGCCCGGGCCTTCGAGCGCGCGTTGCGCCGGGCCGGCGTACCGATCGCCTTCTCCCAGGGTTTCACCCCGCACCCGAAGATCTCGTACGCCTCCGCGGCGCCCACCGGGGTGGCCAGCGAGGCGGAATACCTGGAGATCGGGCTGCGTGAGCCGGTCGACCCGACGCAGCTGCGGGCCGCCCTGGACGCGGCGCTCTCGCCCGGGCTCGACGTGCTCGACGCGGTGGTCGCCACCGGTGGCAGCCTGGCCGACCGGATCGAGGCGTCACACTGGCGGATCGAGCTGCCGGAGGTCGACCCGGACGTGCTCCGGGCCGCCGTGGCGGCGTTCACCGCGGCCGAGGAGATCCAGGTCGAGCGGATGACCAAGCAGGGCCGGCGTACGTTCGACGCCCGCGCGGCCGTGATGGCCATCGATGCGCTGGCACCGGCTGAGACGCCTTCCGGGGCGGCGGCCGTACCGTGTGCGATACTCGAACTGGTCGTGCGGCAGGTCACCCCGTCCGTACGGCCCGATGACGTCCTTTCCGGCCTCCGCGTGGTGGCCGACCTGGAGCCGCCGGTCACCCCCAAGGTGATCCGGCTGGCGCAGGGCACGCTGACCGCGCAGGGCGAGATCGTCGATCCGTTTGACGCGGATCGCGACGGGGCAGCCATCGGAGAGCACTGACCGACGGTCAGTGCTCTGGCAGGCAGACTTCGGCGGTCGCGCGTTGTGCGCGCCCGGCGGAAACACCTTTTGCGGCGACCCTGCGTGGCAGCGCTCACCCGCGCCCGGGGCAGCCAGAACTGGAGAACGTCCATGCTCGAGAACGAGCCCGAGGGCGGCGACCGGACCGGCGCGCAGCCGGCCGACCCGACCGCCGCCACCAGCACCGACGGCGCCGCCGAGGTGAAGCCGCCGGCCCGTAAGCGGGCCAGCCGTCGCAAGGCGGCTCCGCTCAACCAGCCGGAGCAGACCGACGTGCCGGTCGAGGCGCCCGCCGCGGCCACCGGCAGCGACGAGTCGCCGCAGGCCGAGGTGTTCGCCCCGGTGGCCGGCGACTTGGAGGCCGCGCCGAAGACCACCCGTCGCCGTCGCAAGGCGACCCCGGCGAAGGCGGTCGAGGAGCCGGTGGTCGCCGCCGGGGTGGAGGCCACCTCGGACGAGGTGGTGCCGCCGGTCAAGGTGACCCGGACCCGTCGCCGCAAGGCCACCCCGNCCCCCCCCCCCCGCCGAGTCGCCGACCGAGGCGCCGGCCGAGGCCGCCGGGCCGCCGGCCGTCGCGGAGCCGCCGGCCGTGGTCGACGGACCGATCTCGGCGCCGGGGGGCGCGGACGAGATCGCCGAGGGACGGGCACCGATCGCGGACACCGCCGAGGAGGAGGACGAGGAGGCCGAGGGCGAGGTGGGCGAGCCCACTCCGGCCGAGGGCGCCGCGTCGTCCCGTACCGATGAGGTCACCCTGGCCCGCGCCGGCGGCGTGGCGGACGCCACCGGCGCGGTGTCGCCGGGCGCCGCCGTTCCGGGCGTCGCCGAGGAGCCGGCCGAGACCGGCCGGCGACGTCGCCGCGGTCGTCGGGACACCGAGCCGGTCGAGGCCGGGTCCAGGCCGCACGTCGAGGCCGGGCCCGAGGCCGAGCCCAGGTCCGAGGTCGAGGTCAGGTCCGAGCCGGAGGCCGCCGAGGAGGAGCCGCCGGCCGGTCGTCGACGCCGGGCCGCGCTCTCCGCGCCGACCGTCCTGTTCATGCCGCCGCAGCCCGAGGAGGCCCCGGTCGTCCGGGTCACCTACCCGGTCGTCGAGGAGGCGGTGGAGGAGCCGGCCGAGACCGGCCGTCGCCGTCGCCGCGGCCGCCGCGAGGTCGAGCCGGTCGAGACCGAGGTCGAGGCCGTCGAGGAGGAGCCGGCCGTCGAGGTCGCCGACGCCGACGAGGTCGACGAGGACGAGGAGACCGCCGAGGGGCGTCGCCGTCGCCGCCGCGGTCGCCGGGGTCGGGGCCGCGGCAAGGGCGGCGCCGACGAGGCCGAGGACGAGGAGTCCGGTACGGCGGAGGCGGACGACGCCGAGGCCGAGGAGACCGCCGAGGACGAGGAGGCCGAGGGCGAGGGGCTGACCCGTCGTCGCCGCCGTCGCCGTCGCCGGGGCGCGGGGGAGACGGAGACCGCCACCGAGGACGGCGTGCCCACCGTCGTCAAGATCCGTGAGCCGCGCAAGGCCGTCGACGAGGTGCAGGGCGTCTCCGGCTCGACCCGGTTGGAGGCCAAGCGGCAGCGTCGCCGGGACGGCCGTGAGCAGCGGCGCACCCGGCCGCCGATCCTGAGCGAGTCGGAGTTCCTGGCCCGCCGTGAGGCGGTCGACCGGACGATGGTCGTCCGCCAGCGCGGCGACCGTACCCAGATCGCGGTGCTTGAGGACGGCGTGCTGGTCGAGCACTACGTGACCCGCAACTCGTCCGGCACCATGGCCGGCAACGTCTACCTGGGCAAGGTGCAGAACGTGCTGCCCAGCATGGAGGCGGCGTTCGTCGACATCGGGCGCGGGCGCAACGCCGTCCTGTACGCCGGCGAGGTCAACTGGGACGCTACCGGGCTGGAGGGCCGGGCCCGCTCGATCGAGCAGGCGCTGCGCTCCGGCGACTCGGTGCTGGTGCAGGTCACCAAGGACCCGATCGGGCACAAGGGCGCGCGGCTGACCAGCCACGTCGCGCTCTCCGGCCGGCACCTGGTCTACGTGCCCAACGGCAACGCCTCCGGGATCAGCCGCAAGCTGCCGGACACCGAGCGCAAGCGGCTGCGGGACGTCCTCAAGAAGCTGGTGCCGGAGGGCGCGGGGGTGATCGTCCGGACCGCGGCCGAGGGGGCCAGCGAGGACGAGCTGGCCCGGGACGTCAAGCGACTCCAGGCGCAGTGGGACGACATCCAGGCCAAGGCGGCCTCCGGTGGTGCCCCGGTGCTGCTCTACGAGGAGCCGGACCTGGTCATCCGGGTGGTCCGCGACCTGTTCAACGAGGACTTCCGCGAGCTGGTCATCGAGGGCGAGTCGGCGTACGACGTGGTCGAGTCGTACCTGTCGCACGTCTCGCCGGACCTGGTGGCGCGGCTGCGCCGGCACGCCGGTGTCACCGACGTGTTCGCCGAGTACCGGATCGACGAGCAGATCCTCAAGGGGCTGGACCGGAAGGTCTTCCTTCCCTCCGGTGGGTCGTTGGTGATCGACCGCACCGAGGCGATGACCGTGGTCGACGTCAACACCGGCAAGTACACCGGCTCCGGCGGCAACCTGGAGGAGACGGTCACCCGCAACAACCTGGAGGCGGCCGAGGAGATCGTGCGCCAGCTGCGGCTGCGTGACCTCGGCGGCATCGTGGTGATCGACTTTATCGACATGGTGCTGGAGTCGAACCGGGAACTGGTGCTGCGCCGGCTCACCGAGTGCCTCGGCCGGGACCGCACGAAGCACCAGGTCACCGAGATCACCTCGCTCGGCCTGGTGCAGATGACCCGCAAGCGGATCGGCGCGGGCCTGCTGGAGGCGTTCAGCGAGACCTGCGAGTGCTGCAAGGGCCGGGGCCTGATCGTCCACACCGAGCCGGTGCCGGAGAAGCCGCGTACCGGGGGCACGGCGGAGAAGGTCAAGGCGGTCGCCTCGGCGGTCGCGCCGGTCGAGGAGAAGGGCCGCCGCCGGGGTCGCAAGGCCGCCGCGGAGAAGCCCGCCGTCGAGACCGCGTCGGAGCCGCCGGCCGCCGTCGAGCCGGAGCGGACCGTGGCCGAGGTGGTCGAGTCCCCCGACGACTACTACGACACCCAGGGCTACGACCTGTCCCGGTTCGAGGCCGACACGCCGGCCGCGTCGGCGGTGGCGGACAGCCAGGAGGGCGACTCGGCCCGTCTGGCCGCGGCCGACGACCCGGACGCGATCGGCGACGGGGACACCGACGACGAGGGCGGCTCCCGCCGGCGGTCCCGGCGCGGCGGCGCCCGGCGGCGTACCCGGCCGTGAGCCGCTGACCTGCGTGGCGTTTGGCAGGGTCCCTGCTTCGGCAACAGAGTGCCGAGCAGGGGCCCTGCCGTCTCCCGTCGACCCCCGGTCGGGCCGGCGCGTCCCGGAGGGAGGAGACATGCGTCGGGTGTTCGCGGTCACCGCGTTGACCGGGATGGTGCTGGCCGGGGCGGGCTGCGCCGACCGGGACGACGACCCGTTCGCGGTGGGCTTCGGCTCGCCGGCCCCGGCGGCCACCTCCGCCGCTCCGGCCCCGACCGCCACCGGCGACGCGGGCGTCTGCGCCCGGGCCAAGCAGTCCGGCTCCGCGGCCGTGCAGACGTACGTGTCGAAGCTGGCGGAGATGCTCCGGGCGGGCGGCACCGGGGACGAGGGCGCGGCGGGCGCCGCGAAGCGGGATGCGGAGGGCGCGTTGGCGGGTTGGCGGGACGTGCTGCGGGAACAGTCGACGCGGGCCGTCGACCCTCGGCTGCGTACCCTGCTGGCGGACCTGGCCACCGAGGTCGGCCGGCTCGGCACGGACGTGCAGGCGATCGACGAGACCGAGTTCGACCGGCTCCAGCAGCGTCTCGACCAGCTCTGCCCGGCCTGACCGGCAGCCCGGTTTGGGGAGCGGGGCTGGTATGGCGTACCCTTGCCTGCGGCGCACTTTGGTGTGCTGAGTTCCCGCGTGCCCGCGCCGCCGGTGTCACGGCTCCCGGCGAGACGCCGTGGGAACGACCGACCGGTGACGGTGGGAAGAAGACGTCAGCAGCCTCAACGACAGGGAGTCCGCCTCCGATGTACGCGATCGTCAAGACCGGCGGCAAGCAGTACAAGGTCGCCGAGGGCGACGTGATCGAGGTCGAGAAGCTCGCCGGTGCCCCCGGCGACGCGGTGAAGCTCACCGCGGTGCTCCTCGTCGACGGTGACGACCTGGTGACCGACGCGGCGAAGCTTGCCGACGTCGCGGTGTCCGGCGAGATCGCCGCACACACCAAGGGCCCGAAGATCCGGATCCACAAGTTCAAGAACAAGACCGGCTACCACAAGCGCCAGGGTCACCGCCAGCCGCTGACCCAGGTCAAGGTGACCGGCATCTCCAACAGCGGGAAGTAGGTCGTCGGACAATGGCTCACAAAAAGGGTGCGTCCAGCTCGCGTAACGGTCGCGACTCCGCGGCTCAGCGGCTCGGCGTGAAGCGCTTCGGTGGTCAGGTCGTCAGCGCGGGTGAGATCCTCATCCGTCAGCGTGGCACCAAGTTCCACCCCGGTGACCTGGTCGGCCGTGGCGGCGACGACACGCTGTTCGCGCTGGCCGCCGGTTCGGTGCAGTTCGGCACCAAGCGCGGTCGCAAGACCGTCAGCATCNAAGCGGGCCGCGGACCTCGGGTCCCGGCCCGCTTCGCCTTTCCACGTGCGGGGCGGACCCCGCTGGAAGGATTGGCGTCGTGACGACGTTCGTTGACCGGGTCGTCCTGCACATGCAGGCCGGCGACGGCGGGCACGGCTGTGTCTCGATCCACCGGGAGAAGTTCAAGCCTTTCGGCGGTCCCGACGGCGGCGACGGCGGCCACGGCGGCAGCGTGTCACTGGTGGTCGACCCGCAGGTCACGACGTTGCTCGACTTCCACTTCCGGCCGCACCTGAAGGCGGAGAACGGCAAGGGTGGCGCCGGCTCGAACCGGGACGGCGCCAACGGCCACGATCTGCTGATCAAGGTGCCGAACGGCACCGTGGTGCAGAGCCTCGACGGTGAGGTGCTGGCCGACCTGGTCGGCGTCGGCACCACGTTCGAGGCGGCCCGGGGCGGCCGCGGTGGGCGGGGCAACGCCTCGCTCGCCAACGCGCGCCGCAAGGCCCCGGGCTTCGCCGAGCTGGGTGAGCCCGGCGACAAGCTCGACGTGGTGCTGGAGCTGAAGAGCGTCGCCGACGTCGGGCTGGTCGGCTTCCCGTCCGCCGGCAAGTCCTCGCTCATCTCGGTGATCTCCGCGGCCAAGCCGAAGATCGCCGACTACCCGTTCACCACGCTGGTGCCCAACCTGGGCGTGGTGCGGGTGGACAACCACACCTTCACCGTCGCCGACGTGCCCGGCCTGATCCCCGGCGCGGCCACCGGTAAGGGACTGGGCCTGGAGTTCCTCCGCCACGTCGAGCGCTGCGCCGTGCTGGTGCACGTGGTCGACACCGCGACGTTGGAACCCGGCCGCGACCCGCTCGCCGACATCGACGCGATCGAGTCGGAGCTGACCCAGTACGGCGGTCTCGCCGACCGGCCCCGACTGGTCGCGCTCAACAAGGTCGACGTGCCCGACGGGCAGGACCTCGCCGACATCGTGCGGCCCGACCTGGAGGCCCGGGGCTTCCGCGTCTTCGACGTCTCCACCGCCACCCGCGAGGGCCTGCGGGAGTTGACGTACGCGATGGCCGGGCTGGTCGAGGAGAGCCGCCGCGCCGCCCCGCCGGCCGAGCCGACCCGGATCGTGNTCCGCCCGAAGGCGGTCGACGACGCGGGCTTCACCATCGAGGCCGAGCCGGACGGCTCCTACACGGTGCGCGGCAACCGGCCGGAGCGCTGGGTGAAGCAGACCAACTTCGACAACGACGAGGCCGTGGGCTTCCTGGCCGACCGGCTGGCCCGCCTCGGCGTCGAGGAGAAGCTGGCCAAGGCCGGCGCGCAGGCCGGTGACCTGGTGCGGATCGGCGATCGGGAGTTCGACTGGCAACCCACGCTCTACGCCGGCGCCGACTTCGTCCCCGGCAACCGGGGCACCGACGTGCGGCTGGAGGACAAATCGACGCGGGCCTCGGCGGCCGACCGGCTGGCCGCCCGCAAGGCCCGGCGGGTGCGTGCGGAGGACGAGCAGGCGGCGGTGCCCGCACCGGAGCCTGACGACGATTAGTTCCGGTCCGTCCGTGTTGCGGACGTTGCTCGGAAACCTAGGTGAAATCCGCCCGATCTACCGTGGCGGAATGCTGATCGAATCCCGGCCCGCGACCGATCCGGAGATCGCCGCACTCGTCATCGCCCAGCAGCGTGAGCTGCGGGAGGCCGACGGCGGGCTGGACGGGCAGGTCACCGTCGTGCACGACGACATCCACTACCTGGCGGTGGTCGTCGACGGCCGGGCGGTCGGCTGCGGCGGCCTCCAGGCGATCGACGCCGACACCGGCGAGCTGAAGCGGATGTACGTCCGGCCGGCGTACCGGGGGCGGGGCATCGCCCGGCAGTTGCTGGCCGCGCTGGAGGAGTTGGCCTTCCGGCAGGGACACCGCACGGTCTGCCTGGAGACCGGCACCTACCTCCCGGCCGCGATCGGGCTCTACCGGTCCAGCGGCTACCAGCCGATCCCGGTCTACGGCGAGTACGTCGACAACCCGTACAGCGTCTGCTTCGCCAAGCAGATGCCGGTCGCGGTCTGAAGTTCCCGCTCAGGGGCGGTCGATCGGGGTGTCGGGGCGGCCGCCGGCACCCATCTCGTTGTTCAGCAGCAGGCCAGCGGCGAGCATGCCGAAGCCGAGGAACAGGTGCAGCCAGTTGTCGGCGTCGTTGATCGGCACGAAGTTCGCCGCCGACTCCCGGTCGATGGCGAAGCCGTACAGCCAGAGCACCAGGTAGAGCGCGCCGCCGCCGGCCAGGAACAGCCGCGCCCCGGCGAGCCGCCGGGCCAGCACCAGGCCGACCAGCCCGAAGAGCAGGTGCACCAGGTTGTGCAGCACCGACACCTGGAACAGCCCGAGCAGCTTCGCCCCGGAGTGGTGCCCGGCGAACGTCATCTCGCCGTAGTGGGACGTGATCCCGGGCACGAAGCCGAGCACGCCGATCAGCGTGAAGACGGCGGCCGCCGCGAGGGCCACCTTCTGCACCGTCGACCGGGCCGACGTGCGTCCGCGCACGCCACGCGCCATGGCTGTCACCCCCGTGGAACGCCTCGCCGCCCGGGTGGGCGGGCACCCCATTCTGTGACCGGGGTGGACCGCTCCGGCAGAGAACTGACGAATCAGGCATGGACCCGGCCGACGAGGGTAGGGCAGTTGTCACGCGGAAATCGATGCGTGCAACCCCCCGAACACAACCGCTATGAACGCACGAGCGGAAGGGACACCATGACTCACGATCTTTCTCCTACGTCCGCCACGTACGAGTCGACAAACGGCAACGGCGTACGCGACCAGGCCCGCCAGGTCGGCTCCGACGCCGCAAGCGCCGGTGGTGCGGTCGCGCAGACCGCCAAGGAGCAGGGCCGGGAGGTGGTGGGCGAGGCCAAGCGGCAGGCCCGCGACCTCTACGGCGAGNCCTGCGGTCGCTGGCTGACGAGATGCGGTCGATGGCGCAGGGTGGCGGTTCCGGCCCGGTGACCGAGCTGGCCCACCAGGCGGCCGAGCGCGTGCACGGCGTGGCCGGCTGGCTGGAGCAGCGCGAGCCGGGTGACCTGCTCAACGAGGTGAAGAGCTACGCCCGCCGTAACCCGGGCACGTTCCTGGTCGGCGCCGCCCTGCTGGGCGTGGTCGCCGGTCGGCTCACCCGCAACATCGCCGCGGTGGGCAACGACGACAACAGCGGCGTCCAGCCGGCGTACGACCCGGACCGCACCGCCGTCATCCCGACCCCGCCGGTGGTGCCGGCCCAGCCGGCCGGCTACCTCGACCCGACCCCGGGCACGTACGCCGAGCCGGACCCGGGCTACTCCGCGCCGGGCGCGGCGTACCCCGGTGGCGGCGCCCCGAACACCTGGGCCGACCCGGCCGGTGGCACCGGCCAGCCGTTGCCCCCGCCGGAGCGGACCGACCCGCTGCCGGGCGTCCCGTCCAGCGGCGCCGTCCGCCCGTGACCCGCCGGACCGGCAGAAGGGAAGCAGCGGCATGACCGTGCCGACGCAGGACCCCGGCTACCAGGCCGCGGGCGCGCCGCACCACGCCGACGAGGTACGGGGCAGCTCGATCGGGCAGTTGATGAGCCAGGTCACCGGTGACCTCTCCACGCTGATGCGCCAGGAGGTCGAGCTGGCCAAGGCCGAGATCCGCCAGGAGGGGAAGAAGGCGGGCAAGGCCGCCGGTCTCTTCGGCGGCGCCGGCTTCGGCGGCTACATGGTGGCGCTCTTCGTCTCCATCGCGGTGTGGCAGTTCCTCGACAACGTCATGGACTCCGGGCTGGCCGCGCTGATCGTGGCCGTGCTCTGGGCCGTGGTCGCCGCCGTCCTCTACTCGAAGGCGAAGCAGAACGCCGAGCGGATCCGCGGCCTGAAGCAGACCAACGACAGCGTGCAGCGCATTCCCGACGCACTCAAGCCGCACCCGGAGGGAGTCACCCGATGAGCACCGATCCCGAACAGATCCGCCGCGAGATCGAAGCCACCCGCATGAACCTCAGCTCGGACGTGGACGCCCTGGCGTACAAGGTCAGCCCGAGCCGCATCGTCGACGACCGCAAGCAGCGCGTGCGCAGCGCGCTGACGAACGTGAAGGACAAGGTGATGGGAACCGCATCCGACCTCGGCCACAGCACCGGCCACGCCGCCCACTCGGTGGGCGACCACGCTTCCTCGGTGGCGTCCACCGTGGGCGACAAGGCGCACTCCGCCGCGTCCACGGTGGGCGACGCCGCGCACCGGGCGCCGCAGGTCCTGCGGCAGAAGTCCGAGGGCAACCCGATCGCCGCCGGTGTGATCGCCTTCGGCGTCGGCATGCTGGTCTCCTCGCTGATCCCGGCGACCCGCCGCGAGCAGCAGGTCGCTGCGCAGGTCAAGGAGAAGGCGGCCGAGCACGGCGGCGTGGTCAAGGAGAAGCTCGGCGAGGTCGCGGCCGAACTCAAGGACGAGCTGCGCGAGCCGGCGCAGCACGCCGCCCAGTCCGTGAAGGCCACCGCGCAGGACGCCGCCCAGGCGGTCAAGGACGACGGCCGCAGCGCCGCGCAGGACGTCCGGGAGAGCGCCCAGCAGGTGCGTTCGTAACCGTCGCACGTAAGGAAGGGCACCTTCTTATCGCCTGACGACAAGAAGGTGCCCTTCCTTTCACGTTGCGGCGTCGACCCAGAGCACCAGGTCGTCCGGCCGGCGCCGGGCCAGCCGCCGTCGTAGCGCCCCGGTGGAGTGCGCCGCCACCCCCAGCCGCGCGCCCGCGTAGGGCACTCCGCCGCGCAGCCGCCGGCCCACCGCGAGCCAGGCGCACAGCCCGCGTTCCAGCACCCAGGCGGGGGCCGCGAGCGTGGTGTGCGCCGGGAAGACCCGGGCCCCACCGGCACGCCGTCGGCCCAGCTCCGCCACCGCCACGGTGACCAGCCCCGCCTTCAGCAACAGCCCGGGGCGGCGGGCGGCGAGCGCGGCCGCCGTCGCCGGCAGCACCGCCAGCCCGGCCAGCAGCCACGCCGGGCGCGCCGTCTCGTCGTACGCCTGGCGGACGCGCTGCCCGAGGAAGTGCGCCGTGGTCGGCGGGAGCCGCCGGACGTACAGCCACGCCGGGGTCGCGGCGCTGCCGCCGTACGCGCGGACGGTCCGGTGCAGCTCCAGGTTCTCGAAGAGCACGTCCGGGTCGTAGCCGCCCATAGCCAGGAAGGTGCCCCGGCGCACCGCCAGGGTGCCCGGCCAGTCGCCGCCGAGCGCCCGGGCGAGCAGCGTCCGGCCGGTGTCCCACCAGGCGTGCCACGGCAGCGGATCGAAGTGGTTCTGCGGCCGGACCAGGTCCACCCGGTCGAGCAGCCCGTGCACGGCGCGCAGCCCCGGCAGGTCGTACCGGACGTCGTCGTCGGCGATCACGACGTGCTCGTGCCGGGCCAGCGCGACGCCGGTGAGCACCCCGAGCACCTTGCCGTTGCGCCCGCGCAGCGCCGGGTCCGGCGGGACGTGGCGGACCAGCCCGTCCCAGGCCGCCGCGTGCCGCGCGAACAGCTCCGGCGAGGAGCCGTCGACCACCACCACGTCGACCCAGCCGCTCAGCTCGCGCAGGTAGCCGGTCAGCTCGTCGAGGCCGTGGTCGTCGGCGGCGCGCAGCGGCAGGACGTACGCCATCGGAAGCCGGACCGGCGCGGACGTCGTGGCGGTCCGCCCCGGGTGTCGCGGTCGGTGTGTGGCGGTCGCTCGGGTCATGTGGCCTCCCGTCGGTGCGGAACCCGCGAGTGCCCGAAATGCGGTCCCTGAAACCGTTTCGGCAGCTCCGGGGCGGGTAGCGCAGCCGAATACGGACGGTCGAGCCGTCCGAAGCTGGAGGAGACGTGATGAACAGCAACGCGACGAGGTGGGCGCTGGGCGGCGCCGCCGCGCTGACGGCGCTCGGGATCACCCGGACCCTGGTCCGACGCCGGCACCGGCACCAACCCGACCGCGAGGACGGGTGGTACGTGGTGCACCGGGGGATCACCGTCGACCGGCCGGTCGACGCGGTGATCGGCTTCTGGACCGACCGGGAACGGCTCGACCGGGGACTGGCCGAATGGGCCACGTTGGAACAGATCGACGACGAGCGGTGGCGTTGCGTGGCCGCCGACCCGGCCGGCGGCAGTGCCGGGTGGCGGGCCGAGATCACCGTCGAGGGCCCGGGCCGGTTGAGCTGGCGGACCACGGCGGGTCCGGTGGTCCAGCGGGGACGCATCGAGCTGGTCGCCGCGCCGCAGGACCGGGGCACCGAGATCCGCGCCGAGCTGCGCTGGCGCTCCGGGCCGGTGCGTCGGGCGGTCGGCCTGGTCGGCGGGGACGAGCCGGACCTGGCGCTGCGCACCGCGTTGCGCCGGATCAAGTCGCTGATCGAGACCGGCCAGGTGCTGGACACCCGGCACGACCCGTCGGGGCGCAGCCCGCGCCAGGAGCGGGCGACGGACAAGGTACGCGAGAAGCTGATCGTGGGAGGCCGGCCGTGAGGGCGCTGTGCTGGGAGGGCGTCGGCAAGCTCGCCGTCCGGGACGTGCCGGAGCCGACCATCCGATCGGCCGGCGACATCATCGTCAAGGTACGGGCGAGCAGCGTCTGCGGCTCGGACCTGCACCTCATCAACGGGTACCTGCCGGCGATGCGGGAGGGGGACGTGCTCGGCCACGAGTTCATGGGCGAGGTGGTCGAGACCGGCCCGGACGTGCAGCGGATCTCCGTCGGTGACCGGGTGGTGGTCGGCTCGGTGGTGGCCTGCGGCGGCTGCTGGTACTGCCGCACCGAGCAGTACTCGCTCTGCGACAACTCCAACCCGCAGCCGGTCTTCACGGAGAAGCTGTGGGGCCACTCGCCGGCCGGCATCCTCGGCTACTCGCACGCGGCCGGTGGCTACTCGGGCAGCCACGCCGAGTACATCCGGGTGCCGTTCGGCGACGTCGGCGCGTTCACCGTGCCGGACGGGGTGCCGGACGACTCGGTGGTGTTCGCCTCCGACGCCATGCCGACCGGCTGGATGGCCGCCGACTTCTGCGCGCTCAAGGGCGGCGAGGTGGTCGCGGTCTGGGGCGCCGGCGGCGTCGGCCAGATGGCCGCCCGGTCCGCGCAGATCCTCGGCGCCGAGCGGGTCATCGTCATCGACCGGCTGCCGGAACGGCTCGACACCGCGTCCCACCGCCTCGGCGTGGAGACGATCAACTACGCGGAGACCGACGTGCTGGAGGCGCTGCGGGAGATGACCGCCGGACGCGGCCCGGACGCCTGCATCGAGGCGGTCGGCATGGAGTCGCACGACGTCGGGCCCACCTACGCGTACGACAAGGCGAAGCAGACCGTCCGGTTGCAGAGCGACCGGCCCACCTCGGTCCGGCAGGCGATCATGGCCTGCCGCAAGGGCGGCACGGTGAGCATCGTCGGGGTGTACGGCGGCCTCGTGGACAAGTTCCCACTCGGCGCGGCCATGAACAAGGCGCTGGTGCTGCGGATGGGGCAGATGCACGCCCAGCGCTACATCCCGATGCTGCTGGACCGGGTCGCGGCCGGCGAGATCGACCCCGGCTACCTGGCCACCCACCCGATGTCGCTGGAGCAGGGCGCCCGGGGCTACGAGATCTTCGAGAAGAAGGAGGACGGCTGCCTGCGTACGGTGCTGCACCCGCAGGCGGCGTGACCGCGGACGGGGTGCGGCGGTCGACTCAGGCGGCCCGCCGTACCCCGTCGACGAGCAGACCGCTGGGTGGCAGGGCCGGCATCGTGCCCAGGTCGAGCGCGAGGTCCTGCGGCGGGACGCGGTAGCTCATCGTGCCGGTCAGGTTGGCCACCGCCCGCTTCATCAACTCGATGGTGAGCCACTCGCCGGCGCAGCGGTGGCCGGTGAGGTGGTCCCCACCGCCCTGCGGAACCAGGCCGTACGGGTCGGTCCGCCAGCCGGCGAAGCGCTCCGGCCGGAACCGCTCCGGCTCCGGCCAGAGCCCCGGATGGTGGTTGGTGCCGTAGAGGTCGAGCAGCACCCGGCGGCCCTGCGGGAACGCGTACCCCTGCCACTCGAACGAGCGGCGCACCCGAGCCGCGGCGACCGGGAAGAACGGGTAGTAGCGGCGTACCTCCTGCACGAACTGCTCGGTCACGGCGTCGTCGCCGCGTACCCGGTCCCGCCACCCCGGATGGTCGTGCAGGGCCAGCGCGGCGAAGACCACGTACCGGTCCACCGCGACCGTGGGGCGGAGCACGTTGAGCAGCTCCACCGCGGCGATCCGGCGGGGCAGGGGCGCGCCCCGCTCGTCCCGGTGCGTGGCGACGACCCGCAGCGCGCTGCCCTCGGAGGCCGGCAGCGCCCCGGCGCGGACCCGCTCGATGAGCGCGCCGGCCCACTGCTCGGCCCGGCTGCGGCCGAGCAGCCCGCGCCAGTGCCTCGGGCCCACCGCGGCCGGCGCCTCGATCATCGCGTGCAGCTGGGCGGTCCGGCGGCGCACGTCGGCCTCGGTCAGCGGCACCCCGGCCCAGGCGCAGACCACCCGGGTCAGCATCCGCCCCACCTCGTCGTAGAGCCGCACCGGGCCGCCCTCCGCCCAGGCCGGGACGCGGGCCCGCCACTCGTCGTCGAAGAGCTGCCCGAGGCGTCGGACCCCGGCCGGCGTCATGATCGACATGAACATCGCCTTGCGGGCGCGATGCGCCGCCCCGTCGAGGCCCTGGACGCCGCCGACCCCGGTCAGCGTGCGCTGCCCGCGCATCGGCATGGCGCCGCGCCGGACGAACCGCTCCTCGTCGTAGAACAGCTCGGCGGCCTCCCGGCCACGCAGGCAGATCGTGTGCTCCAGCAGCAGCCGGGTCTGGAAGACGTCGGTGCCGAGGCGGTCGCAGCGGGCCCCGACGAAGCGGTAGCCCTCGCGGAGGAAGGCCAGCGTGCCGTCCGGGCCCCGGTCGCTCGGCATGGTGCTCATCTCGGCTGCTCCTGACCCGGTTCGGCGCTCGGTGCGACGTGTGCGCTACCTACCCGGGGGGACGTGGCCGAATCCTCCAGTTC
>NZ_NAPR01000026.1:87305-95890 GCF_002140155.1 Micromonospora sp. NBS 11-29 | reverse complement strand
CCACCCGGGCGGGGGAGGGGCCAGCCGGGACGGCACTGGCCCCTCCCCGGGCGCGGAAAAGCTGGTTTCCTCGGTGTGCGGATCGGCGGCGACCGGTCCGGCCTCCGCCGGCACAACGTGCGGGGGCGGCCACCGACGACGGGGAGGGCACGGATGCGCGACGACCGGGCGACACGACGGCGGCACCGCGACGCGGTGGCCGGGCTGCGCGGCGGCGGCCGGGAGGAGCCGCTGACCGCCGCGTCCCGCCGCCCCGCGCCCCGGCCACCGCGGTTCTTCACCGTGCACCTCGGCTTCGTGGCCGCCGACGCCGCCGTCGCGCGGGAGCTGGCCGTGGCGTACGCGGAGGCGCTCGGCCTGCTCCGTCCGGAGCTGGCGCTCGGCGCGGCGGCCCTGTCCCCGGCGGACGCCTGGCACCGGGCCGAGCGGCTGTTCTGCGGGGCGGCCGGCCCCGACGACGAACGGTGCGTCGACGTGGCCGGACACCCCGGCTTCCACCACGCGCCCGGCCCGGGCGGGCTCGGCTGGGGCGACGGTGACTGACTCAGTCCAGGTCGAACTCGCCGTCCTGGGCGCCCGCGACGAAGGCGTCCCACTCGGCCTGGGTGAACACCAGGACAGGGCCCTCCGGCTCGGCCGAGTTGCGCATTCCGATCAGGTCGTCGACGAAAGCCACCTCGACCGCACCCTCGGAGGTGTCCCCCTCCGCTCGCTGCCAAACCGCCCGAGAGAGGTCGAAATCGCCCTTGGGGTGCTGACCCATTGCTGTTCCTCCATCGCCACGCGTAACAGGAAGGTCCGAGCGGACCTCATCGGGCAGGATAAGCGGATGTCGAGCCTGACCCGTGCAGAGGCGACCGCGCGTGGCGCGTCGATCACCGTCGAGTCCTACGAAGTGGACCTCGACCTGACCGGCGACGCCGAGCGGTTCCACTCCACCACCACCATCCGGTTCCGGGCCACCCCCGGCGCCGGGACCTTCGTCGACGTCAAGCCCCGCCGACTCCTGCGGGTCCGCCTCAACGACCGTGACCTCGACCCGGCCCTGCTGGCCGACGAACGGCTGCCGGTGACCGACCTGGCCGCGACCAACACGCTCACCGTCGAGGCCGAGATGGCCTACTCCAACACCGGCGAGGGGCTGCACCGCTTCGTCGACCCGGCCGACGGCGAGACCTACCTCTACGCGATGTCCTTCCTGGACGCCGGGCCACGCATCTTCGCCGCGTTCGACCAGCCCGACCTGAAGGCCCCGGTGACGCTGGCGGTCACCGCGCCGCCGGAGTGGACGGTGGCTGCCAACGGCCGGCTCGCCGACCGGCCGGCACCGGGGCGCTGGGAGTTCGCCCCCACCGCGCCGCTGGCCACCTACTTCGTCTCGTTGGTGGCCGGGCCCTGGCACGTGCTGAACTCCGAGCACGACGGCATCCCGCTGGGTCTCTACTGCCGACGCTCGCTCGCCGCGCACCTCGACGCGGACGCCAACGAGATCTTCACCGTCACCCGGCAGTGCCTCGACCGCTTCCACCAGCTCTTCGCCGAGCGCTACCCGTTCGGCAAGTACGACCAGGCGTTCGTGCCCGAGTTCAACGCCGGCGCGATGGAGAACCCGGGCCTGGTCACCTTCCGCGACGACCTGGTCTTCCGCTCCGCGGTCACCGACACCGAGCGGGAGGGGCGGGCCACCGTCATCGCGCACGAGATGGCCCACATGTGGTTCGGCGACCTGGTCACCATGCGCTGGTGGGACGACCTCTGGCTGAACGAGTCGTTCGCGGAATACCTCGGCACCCGGGTCACCGCCGAGGCGACCCGGTTCGACCAGGCGTGGACCACGTTCGCCAGTCGCCGCAAGGGCTGGGGCTGCGCCGCCGACCAGCGCCCCTCCACCCACCCGGTCGCGCCGGAGGAGGTGGCCGACGCCGCCCAGGCCCTGCTCAACTTCGACGGCATCTCCTACGCCAAGGGCGCCAGCGTGCTGCGTCAACTCGTCGCCTGGGTCGGCGACGACGCCTTCCTGGCCGGGTTGAACGCGCACTTCGCCGCGCACCGGTTCGGCAACGCCACGCTGGCCGANGCTGGCTGCGCCGCGCGCAGGTGAACACGCTGCGGATGGAGACCGCGGTGGACCCCGCCGGCCGATGGACCGAGGTGGCGGTGGTGCAGACCGCCCCGGCGACGCACCCGGTGCTGCGTCCGCACCGCATCGGCGTGGCCCACCACACCGCCGACGGCGAGGCGCGCCGGGTCGAGGTCGACCTCGACCCGGACGCCGGCGGTGGCCGCACCTTGCTGCCCGAGCTGGTCGGCGAGCCCGACACCGGCCTGTTGCTGCCCAACGCCGGCGACCTCACGTTCGCCAAGATCAGACTCGATCCGGCCTCGGCGGACGCGGTGCCGACGCTGCTGCCCGGCCTCGCCGACCCGCTGTCCCGGGCGCTGCTCTGGGGTGAGGCGCTCGACGCGGTCACCGACGGGGAACGCCCGGTCGCCGCGCTGGTCGAGCTGATCGTCGCCGCGCTCCCGGCGGAGACCGAGGTGACCATCGTCGAGGACGTGCTGACGCTCAGCCGCCGGCTCATCGACCGCTACCTCGACCCGCTCGCCCGCGACGCCGCGCTGCTCCGGGTGGCCGGCGCCGCCGAGGCGCTCCTGGCCGGGGCGCCCCCGGGCGGCTCGCGGCAACTCGCCGCGGCGCGCGGCCTGATCGCCTCCACCACCGACACCGGGTTGCTGGCCGGGTGGCTGGCCGGCACGGGCGTGCCGTCGGGGCTGGCCGTCGACGCCGACCTGCGCTGGGCGGTGCTGCACCGGCTCGTGGTCCTCGGCGCGGCCGGTCCGACGCAGATCGAGGCCGAGGCGGCCGCCGACCGCAGCGCCACCGGCGCCGAGCGGGCCGCGGGCTGCCGGGCCGCGCTGCCCGACGCCGACGCGAAACGGGCCGCCTGGGAGATCGTCATCCACAACACCGAGCTGTCGAACCGACTGGTCGAGGCGACCGCCGAGGGCTTCTGGCAGCCCGAGCAGGCCGAGTTGACCGCCGGGTACGTGGAGCGCTACTTCACCGACATGCCGGCGGCGTCGCGGCTGCGTACCCCGTGGGTGGCGGACCGGGTCGCCACCCTGGCGTTCCCGCGCTACGCCGTGGCCCAACCCACCCGGGAGTTCGCCGCGGCGCTGCTGACCCGCGACGACCTCACGCCCGGCCTGCGTCGCTGGGTCACCGATTTGGACGACGACCTGCGCCGCGCCCTGGTGGCCCGCACCGCGGTGGCCGCGGCGGNCGGGCGCGGGCCCGGTGACCCGGCGCGGGTCGGGCCCGGTGACCCGGTCCGGCGGTCACCGGGGCTCGGCCTAGGATCGCGGGGTGGAGGAAGACATCCGGCGGATCGGCATCATGGGCGGCACGTTCGACCCGATCCACCACGGTCACCTGGTGGCGGCGAGCGAGGTGGCCGACCGGTTCGGCCTGGACGAGGTCGTCTTCGTGCCGACCGGGCAACCGTGGCAGAAGGCGGACGAACCGGTCAGTCCGGCCGAGGACCGCTACCTCATGACCGTGATCGCCACCGCCTCCAACCCTCGATTCCAGGTGAACCGGGTCGACATCGACCGGGGCGGCCCCACCTACACCGTGGACACCCTGCGCGACCTGCACGCCGAGTACGGCCCGAAGGCGCAGCTCTTCTTCATCACCGGCGCCGACGCGTTGGCGCGCATCCTCTCCTGGAAGGACCTGGACGAGGTCCTCGAACTGGCTCACTTCATCGGGGTGACCCGCCCCGGTTTCGACCTCTCCGACGAGCACCTCCCGGCCGACGCGGTCAGCCTGGTGCAGGTGCCCGCGATGGCCATCTCCTCGACCGACTGCCGCGCCCGGGTGGCCCGGGGGGAGCCGGTCTGGTACCTGGTGCCGGACGGTGTGGTGCAGTACATCGCCAAACGGCGTCTCTATCAACGGTGATCTCGCCCGTTCCGTCCCCGTTCGCGCCGTTAACCGACCAGAACTGGCAAGTCGTCACGCCGCCGGGTGTGAGACGCTTGGAGCGGTCGCACGGTTGATCGAAGGAGAACGGTGACAATTCCCGAACGCGCGTACGAGCTGGCGACGGCCGCGGCCCAGGCGGCGGCCGACAAGAAGGCACAGGACATCGTCATCATCGACGTGGGCGACCAGCTCGCGATCACCGACGCGTTCCTGGTGGCCTCCGCTCCGAACGAGCGTCAGGTGCACGCCATCGTCGACGCCGTCGAGGAGCGCCTGCTGGAGCTGCCCGAGAAGGCCAAGCCGGTCCGCCGCGAGGGCGAGCGGGGTGGCCGCTGGGTGCTGCTCGACTACGTCGACATCGTGGTGCACGTGCAGCACACCGAGGAGCGCGAGTTCTACGCCCTCGACCGGCTCTGGAAGGACTGCCCGCAGATCCCGTTCGTGGATCGCGACCTGGCCGACTCGGCCGCCGGCACCGCCAGCGCCGAATGACCCGCCTGATCATCTGGCGGCACGGCAACACCGACTGGAACGCGCAGGGCCGGGTCCAGGGCCAGACCGACGTGCCGCTCAACGACCTCGGCCGGGAGCAGGCCCGCGCCGCCGCGCCGGTGCTCGCCGCGCTACGCCCCGACGCCGTCGTCGCCAGTGACCTGCGCCGGGCCGCCGACACCGCCGCCGCGCTGGCGGCGCTGACCGGGCTGCCGGTCCGCGCCGACNCGCCGAACGGTTCCCCGACGAATACGCCCGGTGGCGGGCCGGCGACCCCGACCCCGGCGCCGGCGTCGAGAGCCTGGACGACCTCGGCCGACGGCTCGGGGCCGCGTTCCGCGACGCGGCCGATCTGGCCGCCGGCGGCACCGTGGTGGTGGCCACCCACGGCGGCGGCGCCCGGCAGGGCGTCGGTCACCTGCTCGGCTGGGACCACGCGGTGCTGCGCAGCGTCGGCTCGCTGGCCAACTGCCACTGGACGGAGCTGCGCCACGACGACGTTCGCGGCTGGCATCTGCGGGCGCACAATGTCGGTCTGATCACCCAGCCGGCGCTCACCGAACCGGTCTGAACCCTCTCGGCCCCGGCACGGCGGGGCGACATCGGCTAGCGTGCCCGTCATGCCCGTAGCGGTCGTCACCGACTCCACCGCCTACCTGCCCCCCGAGCTGGTCCACGCGCACCGGCTCACCGTCGTCCCGCTGACCGTCGTGCTCAACGGCGCCGAGGGGCTGGAGGGCGTCGAGACCTCGCCGGCCGACGCCACCCGCGCGTTGGGTGCCCGGCGGGTGTCGGTGAGCACCTCCCGCCCGGCGCCGGCACAGTTCGCGCAGGTCTACCGCGCGCTGCTCGCCGACGGCGCCGACGGCGTGGTCTCGGTGCACCTCTCCGCCGAACTCTCCGGCACCGTCGAGGCCGCCCGCCTGGCCGCCGCCGAGGTCGGCGACGACCGGGTCGCCGTGGTGGACAGCCGTTCCACCGGCATGGGCCTCGGCTTCCCGGCGCTCGCCGCCGCCGCGGCCGCCGCCGAGGGCGCCGACCTGAGCGGGGTACGCGCGGCGGCGCTGGACGCGGTCGAGCGGACCACCATCTTCTTCTACGTCGACACGCTGGAGTTCCTGCGCCGGGGCGGCCGGATGAACGCGGCCGAGGCGCTCTTCGGCACCGCCCTCTCGGTCAAACCGATCATGCACATGCCGGACGGCGCGATCGTGGTGCGGGACAAGGTCCGTACCGCCAGCCGAGGCGTGGCACGCCTGGTCGACCTGGCCGTCGAGGCGGCCGGCGACGCCGACGTCGACCTCGGGGTGCACCACCTCGCCGCCCCGCAACGCGCCGAGCAACTGCTGGCGGCGCTGACCGAGCGGCTGGGCGACCGGCTGCACGACACGTACCTCAGCGAGGCGGGCGCGGTGGTCGCCGCGCACGCCGGCCCGGGCCTGGCCAGCGTGGTCGTCCACCGCCGCCCGTGAGCCCGCCGCTCGCGGCTCCCGCGTCGCTTCCGCCCGGCCCTCGCGCGGCCCCCGCGCCGCTTCCGCCAGTTCGGTGAAGTGGAGGTTTCAAGGACCGATGGATGTGACCAAGTCCCCGAACCGGTGTCGGTCTTGCGGGACGACCCGGTGAGCCCTCGGTCGTACGTCGTCACCGGCGGCGGGCGGGGCATCGGGCGGGCGATCGTGGAGCGGCTGGCCGCCGACGGGGGCGCGGTGGTCGTCGTCGAGCGGGACGGCGACGCGCTGGACTGGCTGACCGGACACCCGGCCGCCGACCGGCTGTACGCGGTGACCGGGGACGCCGCCGACGAGACGGTCACCGGTCGGGCCGCCGATCGCGCCGAGGCGCTCGCTCCGTTGGCCGGCTGGGTGAACAACGCCGCCGTCTTCCGCGACGCCGACCTGCACCGGGCGCCCGCGACCGAGGTGTTCGACCTGATCGCGGCCAACCTGCGCCCCACCGTGGTCGGCGCCGGCACCGCCGTACGCCGGTTCCTGGCCGCCGGCGCCGGCGGTGCGATCGTCAACGTCTCCTCCCACCAGGCCCGTCGGGCGGTGCCGGGTGCCCTGCCGTACGCCACCGCCAAGGCCGCCGTGGAGGGGCTGACCCGGGCGCTCGCGGTCGACTACGGTCGGGCGGGGATCCGCACCAACGCGGTCGCGCTCGGCTCGATCCACACCGAACGGCACGCCGCCTACCTCGCCGGTCTGGACCCGGCCGGCGTGCGCCACGTCGAAGCGGAGCTGGCCCGGCTGCATCCGCTGGGCCGGATCGGGCGTGGCGACGAGGTGGCCGAGGTGGTCGCGTTCCTGCTGTCGGCGCGGGCCTCGTTCGTCAACGGCGCGACGCTGCCGGTCGACGGGGGCCGGGCCGCGCTCGGGCTGGACCCGGAGGCGCGCTGACCGGCATCCGTGACAGCTCGCGTTTCGCCACCGCCGTCCCGCGCGGGCTCACCTCGTAGCCCTCGATCCACGCCCATCCGTGGAAGGCGTGCCGGTCGGTCAGCTCCGGATCACCCGGACCACGATCGGCGTGACGAACTGGACGCTCGCCGCCCGGGTCAACCGCACCACGTCACCGGCCCGGAAGATCGACTCGGGGTTCACCGGAGGTGGCGGTCTCGGTGGATCCACCCGACGAAGCGGGTGGACAGGGCCTCGGGACCCGGTATGCCGTCAAAGGGCTTCCCCGATCCGATCGCCGTGCTTGCGATGGGGAAGGTGTGGCGGCGACGTGATGTCGAACGCTGGATCCGAGCGAACCGGCCGGACCTCGCGGATTGATCACCGGCCCTGGGCGATCGCCGACCTGCTGACCGCCGAGAGGGCGGCGCGGGCGCTGTCGGGCCGCTTGATCGATTTCATTCCGCCGAAGTGGCGGTGTCGAGCGGCTTGATCGACCTCGCTTCGCCGAAGTGGCGGTAATCGGGACTGTCGGATGCCTCCACTTCACCGAGCTGGCGATCGAGCCCTCGTCGGTGATCGGTCCGTGCCTCGGAGGCGGTGGGCCGGATCGGACTGGCCGAACGACCTGGTCCGGCGAGAACTGAATCAGAGGGATATACCTCCGAGTCGTTGTGATGAGCCGGGAAGCGCCGCCCGCACCTCGGTGAGGCGGACGAACTGGCGTAGCCACGATGCGCCTCGCTGGGCGGATCTCGATCCTTGGCGAGCGGAGTCGACGGTGGGACGCTGCCTAAGAACTTGAAGGCGTAGGTGAGTCGCCTCCTGAGTCGTTCCCGCCATCAGGTTCGTAGCCCGTACCTGGCCACCACCTTCGTCCGGACCCGGGTCGCCTTCGCCGATCGGAAATGCCCTCGTCAACCCACGCGGGGCCGCGTCGCTACCACATCGGCGGCATGATCGGGTGGCCGTCCACAGCCGCACCGTTGTCCACAGGCGAGGGCCTGCGGGCCGACCCTCGGCGCGCGGTTCGTCGTAACGTCCCGAGCCGTGCCAGATGACGAGGAGACGACCGTGCGGCGGCGGCTCGCCCGGCTGTTCACGCCGGCGGGCCGGACGATCGCCGTCCCGGCTCCCGCCGGCCCTGCACCGGATCCCGTCCGACCGTCGACGCCCGCGTACCCGTTTCTCGATCCGGACCTCGCCGGGCCGCGACGCGGCCATCCGGAGCCCGACGTCGGGCCGGATCCGGCGTCCATGGTGGGCGATGCCGACGGGCATGAGGAAGACGCGGAGTCGGGGGAGCCCGCGCGAGGATTGGCCGCCCGGCTGCCCGGGCCGGGCGCGTTCGACCCGGGGCGGCGGGGTGTGCGCGCCCTCGCCGCGGTAGCCGCGCTCGTCGTCTTGGTGGCCGCCGTCTGGGCGTGGCGCTCCCGCCCGAGCGCGGAACCCGTCCGGCCGGCCGCGCCGGTCACCGAGGCGTCGGGCGGCGCGGCGTCGGGCGGTGCGTCGGCCGAGGTGGCTGCGCCGGCCGGCGCCGCCGCCCAGGTCGTCGTCACCGTGGCGGGCAAGGTCCGTCGTCCCGGGCTGGTCCGGCTGTCGGCGGGCGCCCGACTGGCCGACGCTCTGGAGGCGGCCGGCGGCGCGCTGCCCGGCGTGGACGTGGCGCTGCTCAACCCCGCGCGCAAGGTCACCGACGGCGAATTGAT
>NZ_NAPR01000026.1:71785-87272 GCF_002140155.1 Micromonospora sp. NBS 11-29 | reverse complement strand
CCGGCCCGCCGGCGGCCGGCGGGGCGGCGCCGGCC
The DNA here is from genome assembly GCF_002140155.1 of Micromonospora sp. NBS 11-29. Taxonomy (GTDB): domain Bacteria; phylum Actinomycetota; class Actinomycetes; order Mycobacteriales; family Micromonosporaceae; genus Micromonospora. The sequence goes on along the minus strand of NZ_NAPR01000026.1, from coordinate 87,237 downwards.
GGACCGGTCAATCTGAACACGGCCACGCTGGCTGAGCTCGACGCGCTGCCCGGCGTCGGCCCGGTTCTCGCCCAACGGATCCTCGACCACCGGGATCAGCACGGCCTGTTCCGCTCCGTCTCGGACCTGCGGCAGGTCGACGGCATCGGAGACGCCCGCTACGAGCAGCTCAAGGAACTGGTGACGGTGTGAACGCCGACACCGGGCCGGACCTGCGGCTGTCCGGGTTCGCGGTGGCGGCGTGGCTCGCCGCACTGGCCGGGCTGCACCTCACCGTCCGGGCGACCACCTGGCTGGCCGTCGTCANGGCCCGCCCCGCCGAGCGGGTTCGCCGGTACGGCTGGATCGCCGTCGCCGTCCTGCTCGGCGCGCTCTGCGGCGCGGCGGCCACCGGGGCCCGGCTCGCGGTGCGCGACGCCGCGCCGGTCCGCGCGCTCGTTGCCGAGCGCGCGCTCGTCACCGCCGATCTGGTGGTCCGGGACGATCCCCGCCGGGTACGCGGCTCACCCGGTCGCCCGGCACCGCTGCTGGTCCGGGCCGATCTGGTACGCCTCACCGGCCCCGACGGCGGTCGGGTCACCGGCCCGGTGCGCGGTCTGGTGCTCGCCACCGACCCGGGCTGGCAGGGATTGCTGCCGGGGCAGCGGGTGACCACCCGGGGGCGGTTGTCCGCGCCGCGCGGCGGCGACCTGACCGCGGCGGTGCTCTCGGCCACCGGTCCGCCCCTTCGCCACGGCACCGCGTCGTGGCCCCAACGTGCGGCCGGTGCGCTGCGATCCGGGCTGCAACGGGCCTGCGAGCCGCTGCCGGACGCGCCGGGCGGGTTGCTGCCCGGCCTGGTGGTGGGGGACACCAGCCGGCTGCTCCCGGAGGTGGAGGAGGACTTCCGGGCCACCGGGATGACGCATCTCAACGCGGTGTCCGGGTCCAACGTGGCGATCATCGTGGGGGCGGTGCTGCTGCTGGCCCGCTGGGGACGCGCCGGCCCGCGTACCGCCGTGGCGCTCTGCGGTCTCGCCCTGGTCGGCTTCGTCATTCTGGTCCGGCCCTCCCCGAGCGTGGTGCGGGCCGCGGCGATGGGCGCGATCGGGCTCGCCGCGTTGGCCGCCGGACGGCCCCGGGCCGCGCTGCCCGCGCTGGCCGCCGCGGTCGCCGGGCTGGTGCTGCTGGATCCGGACCTGGCCGGCGACCCGGGTTTCGCGCTGTCGGTCTGCGCGACCGGTGGGCTCCTGCTGCTGGCGCCCGGCTGGCGGGACGCGCTGCGGCGCCGGGGTGTGCCGCCGGGGCTGGCGGAGGCGTTGGCGGTGCCGGCGGCCGCCCAACTCGCCTGCGGTCCGGTGATCGCCGGGCTGTCCGCGACGGTCAGCCTGGTGGCGGTGCCGGCGAATCTGCTGGTCGTGCCCGCTGTCGCGCCGGCCACGGTGCTGGGCGTGCTCGCCGCGGTGCTCTCGCCGGTGTGGCCGGCCGGGGCCGAGTTCCTCGCCTGGCTGGCGAGCTGGCCGGCCCGCTGGCTGGTGGCGGTGGCGGCGCACGGGGCAGGGCTGCCGGCCGGCAACGTGCCGTGGGTGGGCGGGGTGGCCGGCGCACTGCTGCTGGCCGCCGTGAGCGTGGCGTTGCTGGTCGCCGTGCGTCGACGGCGGGCCCGGCGGCTGGTCGTGGTGCTCGTGGTGGCCGTGGTGCTGGGCGCGGTGCCGATCCGGCTGCTGGCCTCGGGGTGGCCGCCACACGGCTGGGTGGTGGTGGCCTGCGCGGTGGGGCAGGGGGACGCGGTGGTGCTGCCGGTCGCCGCCGGGCGGGCCGTCGTGGTCGACGCCGGCCCGGAGGCGTCCGGGGTGGACGCGTGCCTGCGCCGTCTCGGCGTACGCGAGGTGCCGCTGTTGGTGGTCAGCCACTTCCACGCCGACCACGTGGGCGGGGTGGCCGGGGTGTTCCGGGGCCGGCGGGTGGGTGCGGTGGTGGGCCCGCCCTGGTCCGAGCCGCCCTACGGGGTCGCCCAGGTGCGCGAGGCGGCCCGCCGGGGCGGCGCCTCGTTCGGGTCCGTGCCGGCGGGTTGGCGCTGGCGGGCCGATGCGGTGGAACTACTCGCGGTCGGACCCCCGTATCCGCTTCGGGGCAGCCGCTCCGACCCGAACAACAACTCGCTGGTGCTGACCGCCTCCGTGGCCGGGGTGCGGATCCTGCTGGCCGGGGACGCCGAGACGGAGGAGCAGCGGGCGCTGCTGGAGGCGCTGCCGGCCGGCGCGGTCCGGGCGGATGTGCTGAAGGTGGCCCACCACGGGTCGGCGTACCAGGATCCGGCGTTCCTCGCCGCGGTTCGTCCGGCGGTCGCGCTGGTCTGTGTCGGTGTCGACAACGAGTACGGGCATCCCAGTCCCGCCCTGCTGGGCCGGCTGATCCGGGGTGGTGCGCGGGTGCTGCGTACCGACACGGACGGGGACGTGGCCGCGATCCGGGCCGGAGCCGGCCTGGCGGTGGTGGCGCGGGGTGCCGAACGGGGGCGGTCGCGGTGAGCCCACCCATGACGGCCGAGAATCTTGTCGGGATAGATGGAGGATCGAGGCAAATGTCTGGATTTGCGTTGAGTGCGGGCCCCGCCGTCACAGTCCGCGACGAGCAGGCACGATCCGGTCGGAGGGCGTGCGAGTATGGGCGGCGTGAGCCCCGCCGGTCTGCCCCCCATTCTGCTCGTCCTCGGCGACGAGGAGCTGCTCGCCACGCGAGCGGTCGCCGAAGCCGTCGCCCGGGCCCGTGCGGTGGACCCCGACACGGACGTGCGGGAATACCAGGCCGGCTCGCTGACGGTCGGCGAGATCGACGAGATGCTCAGCCCGTCGTTGTTCGGCGGCCGCCGGGTGCTGGTGCTCCGCTCCGGTCAGGACACCCGCAAGGACCTCTCCGCCGCGCTCCTGGCGTACGCGAAGAACCCCGACCCGGACGTGCAGCTCGTGGTGCTGCACCTCGGTGGTGCCAAGGGCAAGGCGTTCGCCGACGGGCTGCGGTCGGCGGGTGCCACCGTGGTCCCGGTGGTGAAGCTCAAGGGGGACCGCGAGCGGGCTGCCTTCGTGCGGGACGAGATCCGCCGCAACGGGGGGAAGTGCACCCCGGACGCCGCCGATGCCCTGGTCGCGGCGGTCGGCAACGACATGCGTGAGCTGGCCGCCGCCTGCTCGCAGCTCCTGGCGGACACCGACGGGCGGATCGGGGCGGACACGGTGGCCCGCTACTACCGTGGGCGGGCCGAGGTGACCGGTTTCACCGTGGCCGACGCGACCATGGTCGGTGACGTTCCCGGTGCCCTGGAGGCGCTGCGTTGGGCGCTGCACGTCGGTGTGGACCCGGTGCCGATCGCCGACGCGCTCGCCGACGGCGTACGCACCGTGGCCCGGGTCGCCGCCGCCGGGCGCGGGACAACGTTTCAACTGGCCAAGAGCTTGGGGATGCCGGCCTGGAAGGTCGAGAAGGCGCAGCAGCGGGCCCGGGGCTGGACGCCGGAGGGTCTGGTCGAGGCGATGCGGGTGGCCGCCGAGTGCAACGCGGCGGTCAAGGGCGGCGCCGACGACCGGGCGTACGCGCTGGAGCGCGCCGTCTTCTCGGTGGCCGCGGCGCGGCAGGGTGGCGGCCGGTGACCCGATCCTGGTCGACCGTGCCGGCGGACGAGGAGCGGTACCGACCGCTCTACGCCCGGGTGCTCGGCCTGCGTTTCGTCAATCCGGGCGGGGTGCTCTGCTTCCTCTTCTTCGAGGGGGCCGCGGCGTTGGCCGCGCTGCTCGCGCTCGCCGAGCTGGTGAGCTGGTGGGCGGTGCTGGTGCTGCCGACCGCGGTGGCGGTGATGGTCAAACTCAACGACGTGGTGGCCGAGATGGTGATCCGCACCGCGGCGCAGGTGCCCGAGCAGGAGCGGGACCGCTTCCGCCGCCAGGTGGAGCCGGTCGTCGGGCGGGCGCGCGTGCCCGCCTCGGCCCGGGCCCTGCCGGGTGGCCTGACTCTGGCGGGCGACCAGCGGGCGACCCGCCCGACCGTCCCTCACCGCCAACCGGGGGGTGCCCCGCTGCCGTTCGCCGACGAGGGGGAGCACTGGTCCCGGTCCGAGATCACCTGGCCGGACTCCTTCCGCTGACGCCGGTCCGTGCGCTCCGCCGGGCACGGTCCGCTGCCCGAGCCGGCGATCGCGCGCGTCCCGGACCGTGCCCNCCGCGCCGCCTGCCCGTGTCCCCGGGCCGCGCCGCCTGCCCGTGTCCCCGGGCCGTGCGCCCCGCCCGCGTCGCCGGCCTTGCATGCGATCGGCCCGCCGACGTCCGGTGTCGAGTCGGCGCGACGTCGGAAAGAGCGACGCTTGATTGAATAGGGATCTGTCAATAGATTGAGGATGGGCACCGCCGGGTCCGAGCGACCGGACCGTCGGCGGCCGAGAGGTCCACCCCGAGCCGGGCATGTCGGTCGTACGCACCGACCAGTCGCTGTGGCGCACCGCCGCGCCGCACCAGGGCGTGTCGTCGCGCTGTTTCGGTCCGGGACGCGCGCCGCCGCGCCGCCTCGTCCCGCTCGACGCAGAAGGACCCCTTCCATGACGATTCTCCGCGCCCGCCCCGCCCCGACCCTGGCGGCCGTCGCCGCGCTGGCCGCAGCCGTGGCCGCGACCGGAACGGCGCTGCTCGCCGGCCCGGCCGCGGCCGCACAGGGCTGCCGGGTCGACTACACGGCCAACCAGTGGACCGGCGGATTCACCGCCAACGTCAAGGTTTCCCCCGGCGACACCGCCGTCTCCAGTTGGACCGTCACCTGGACGTACGCCGGGAACGAACGCGTCACCAACGGCTGGAACGCCACGGTCACCCAGTCCGGGTCGACGGTGACCGCCCGCAACATGTCGTACAACGGCAGCATCCCGGCCGGTGGCTCCACCGAGTTCGGCGTGCAGGGCACGTTCGGCACCAGTGGCGGCGCGCCCACCGGGTTCAGTCTGAACGGCGTACCGTGCAACGGTGTCGGGCCGACCCCGACCACCGTGCCGCCCACGACGGCCCCGCCGACCACCGCACCGCCCACGACGGCCCCGCCGACCACCGCACCGCCCACGACCGCGCCGCCGACCACCGCGCCGCCGGTCGGGTGCGCCGGGGCGGCGCTCTGCGACGGGTTCGAGAACCAGACCGGTTCGACACCGTCGGGCGACTGGACCGTGGTCAACCCGGACTGCTCCGGCGCGGGCAGCGCCACGATCGACACGACCACCACGCACAGTGGTGGCCGGGCGGTCCGGATCAACGGGGCCGCCGGGTACTGCAACCACGTCTTCATCCGGACCACGAAGAACCTCGGCAGCCTGGGCAGCGTCCGGTACGCCCGGATCTGGGTACGTCACACCACCGCCCAGCCCACCGATCACACCACGATGTTGGCGATGACCGACGCCGCCGACGGCAACAAGGACCTGCGGATGGGCGGCCAGAACGGCGCCCTGCAGTGGAACCGTGCCTCCGACGACGCGACGCTGCCCGAGCAGAGCCCGGCCGGGGTGGCGCAGAGCGTGCCGCTGCCCACCAACCGGTGGGCCTGCCTGGAGTTCATGGTCGACGGCTCGGCCGGTCAGCTCCGTACCTGGTTGGACGGCACCGCCGTCGCCGGGCTGACCGCCGACGGCACGCCGACCCACGACATCGACGGCCAGTGGTACAACCGCACCTGGCGGCCGCAGCTCACCGACCTGAAGCTGGGTTGGGAGAGCTACGGCGGCGGGGCCGACACCATCTGGTACGACGACGTCGCGGTCGGGTCCAGCCGGATCGGCTGCTGACCCGGTCGTTCCGCGAAGGCAGACAGCCGGAAGCCCCGGGACGGTGGTCCCGGGGCTTTCCGGTTGGGTCTGCGGTCTCGTCAGGCCGAGAACGAGGCGACGCGCTTGGCGATCGCCGACTTCCGGTTGGCCGCCTGGTTGGCGTGGATGACACCCTTGCTGGCAGCCTTGTCCAGCTTCCGGGTGGCCTCCTGCATGAGGACGGCGGCCTTCTCGGTGTCGCCGGCCTCGGCAGCCTCGTGGAACTTGCGGATGGCGGTCTTCAGCGACGACTTGACCGACTTGTTCCGCAACCGGCGCTTCTCGTTCTGCCGGTTGCGCTTGATCTGGGACTTGATGTTCGCCACGCGACAGCCTCGTCTTGATAGCTCGGGTTGGTCAGCTTCCGCGCGCGACGAGCATGCGTCATCGCCGCGCGAATGGCCAGGCTACCAGGTCCCGCCCGGACGAGCCAAAACCCGGGTGAGAAGGGGCCCCTTCTCTACCGGAGGCGTTAAGCGGGGGCCCCTCCTTTCAGGGGCCAGCCTCGGCGGGCGGCCAGCCAGGTCAGGGNCCGGCGGCGGCGCTGGTGAGGAAGTAGCCGGCGAGTGCGGCGAGGCTCACGTCCAGCGCGTCGGCGGGCGCCCCGGCCGCCGCCGGATGGCGGGCGAAGGCGGCGTCCGCGTCGAGGCCGCTGGCGTACCCGGTGAGCAGCAGACCGGCCAGGTCGAACCAGGCCGGCCCGTGGCAGAGCCAGGTCCAGTCGCAGAGCCACGCCCGGCCGTCGGCGTCGAGCAGCAGGTTGTCCACCCGCAGGTCGCCGTGGGCCAGGCCGGGGGAGGCCTCGGCGTATCCGGGGAGGCGGGACTCCAGCGCGACCAGCTCCGCCAGCGGGGCCCCGGCCGCCGGGCCGGGCCGGGGTTCGCGGCCGGCGGCCACCTCACCCCACCAGAGGATGTCGTCGCGGGCCAGGTCGGCGAGGCGGGGCAGGCCGAGTGCGACGAGCGGCGTGGGCGGGTCGGCGAGGGCTGCGGCCACCTCGGCGTACGTGGTGAGGGCGGCCTCCAGTTCGGCCGGGTCCCACGGCAGCCGGGGGGTGTGCCCGTCGATGGCGTCGAGGGCGAGGGCGTACCAGCCGGCCTCGGTCAGCGCCCAGCGCGGGCGGGGCACCGGCAGCCCGGCGGGGAGCCGGGCCAGGATCGCCGCCTCGTGGGCGTACCAGTCGACCAGGTGGCGTTGCCCGTCCAGCGCCGCCGCCTTGACGAACACCCGGTCGCCAGCCGGGCCGGTCAGCAGGGCGGCGAAGCCGCGGGTGAAGCCGCCGCCGGTCACGTCGACGGTCGCCGGTGGGCCGCCGAGCCGGGTCGCCAGCGCGTCCCGCAGCCCGGCCGGCAGGTCGGCCCAGCCCGGCCGGACGGCGGTCGCCCCGTACGCCACGGGTGGGAGCGAGATCACGCGCACCGCACCATGGTGCCGCACCGCCGCCCGGTTCGGGCGGCGCGTCGGTGGGCTCTGCCAGACTGCCGGCATGAGGACCGAGGACTTCTGGCAGTTGATCGACCAGGCCCGGGCCGGGGCCGGGGGAGAGGCGGACGCGGTCGCCGCCCGGGCGGTCGCGTTGCTGTCCGAGCGCGACCCGGCGGAGATCATCGGGTACGCCCACCACCAGCAGCGGGTGCTCGCCGCCTCCTACCGGGTGGACCTGTGGGGCGCGGCATACCTGATCAACGGCGGTGCCTCGGACGACGGCTTCGAATACTTCCGGGGCTGGTTGATGGCGCAGGGCCGGGCGGTGTTCGCGCGGGCGGTGGCCGAGCCGGATTCGTTGGCCGAGCTGCCCCGGGTCCGGGGTGCCGCGCTCAGCGGCGAGGAGTTCGAGTGCGAGGACATGCTGGCGGCGCCGTGGGACGCGTACCGGAAGGCCACGGCGAGCGAGTTGCCGGCCGACCGCGACCCGGTGCCGGTGCCGGACCTGAACGACTTCTGGGACTTCGACGACGAGGAGGAGGCCCGGCGTCGGCTGCCCCGGCTCGCCGCGCTCTTCGTCGAGCCGCCGGCGGAGTGACGGGGGAGCCCGGGCGTTGCCCGGACGGCGTGGGAGCATAGAGGGGGCCGGCGCCGCGCCGGCCCGCTCACGTCAGCCGACCAGAACGGACCGCTGTGCCACCGACGCTCGATCCCGGCGCGAACGCTCCTGGTGCCACCGACCCGGCGCGCATCCGGAACTTCTGCATCATCGCCCACATCGACCACGGGAAGTCGACCCTGGCCGACCGGATGTTGCAGCTCACCGGCGTGGTCGACCCCCGGCAGATGCGCGCGCAATATCTGGACCGGATGGACATCGAGCGCGAGCGCGGCATCACCATCAAGAGCCAGGCCGTCCGGATGCCGTGGACGATCCGGGAGGGCGACCGGGCCGGTGAGACCGCCGTGCTCAACATGATCGACACTCCCGGTCACGTCGACTTCACCTACGAGGTGTCCCGCTCGTTGGCCGCCTGTGAGGGCGCGATCCTGCTGGTGGACGCCGCGCAGGGCATCGAGGCGCAGACGTTGGCCAACCTCTACCTGGCGCTCGAGAACGACCTGCGCATCATCCCGGTGCTCAACAAGATCGACCTGCCGGCCGCCCAGCCGGAGAAGTACGCCGAGGAGCTGGCCCACCTGATCGGCGGCGACCCGGCCGACTGCATCCGGGTCTCCGGCAAGACCGGTGAGGGCGTGCCCTACCTGCTGGACGAGATCGTGCGGCAGTTCGTGCCGCCGACCGGCGAGGCGCAGTCCCCGGCCCGCGCGATGATCTTCGACTCGGTGTACGACGTCTACCGGGGCGTGGTCACCTACGTCCGGGTGATCGACGGCCGGATCTCCGCCCGGGACCGGATCAAGATGATGTCCACCGGCGCAGTGCACGAGCTGCTGGAGATCGGCGTCATCTCGCCGGAGATGGTGAAGGCCGACGCGCTCGGCGTCGGCGAGGTGGGTTACCTGATCACCGGCGTGAAGGACGTGCGCCAGTCCCGGGTGGGCGACACCGTCACCATCAACGGCAACCCGGCCAAGGAGGCGCTCGGCGGCTACAAGGACCCGAAGCCGATGGTCTACTCGGGCCTCTACCCGATCGACGGGTCCGATTACCCGAACCTGCGCGAGGCGCTCGACAAGCTCAAGCTCAACGACGCGGCCCTGGTCTACGAGCCGGAGACGTCCGGCGCCCTGGGCTTCGGCTTCCGCTGCGGCTTCCTCGGCCTGCTGCACCTGGAGATCATCCGGGAGCGGCTGGAGCGGGAGTTCAACCTGGACCTCATCTCCACCGCGCCGAACGTGGTCTACCGGGCCATCACGGAGGACGGCCTGGAGATCGTGGTGACCAACCCGAGCGAGTACCCGACCGGCAAGATCGCCGAGGTGTACGAGCCGACGGTGCGCGCCACCGTGCTGACCCCGAACGACTACGTCGGCGCGGTGATGGAGCTGTGCCAGGGCCGCCGGGGCAACCTGCTGGGCATGGACTACCTCTCCGCCGACCGGGTGGAGCTGCGCTACACGCTGCCGCTGGCCGAGATCATCTTCGACTTCTTCGACCAGCTCAAGAGCCGCACCAAGGGCTACGCCTCGCTGGACTACGAGACCTCCGGGGAGCAGGCGTCCGACCTGGTCAAGGTGGACATCCTGCTGCACGGCGAGCCGGTGGACGCGTTCAGCGCCATCGTGCACAAGGACAAGGCCTACACGTACGGCACGACGATCGCGGCGAAGCTGCGCACGCTGATCCCGCGCCAGCAGTTCGAGGTGCCGATCCAGGCGGCCATCGGCAGCCGGGTGATCGCCCGGGAGACGATCCGGGCGATCCGCAAGGACGTGCTCGCCAAGTGCTACGGCGGTGACATCAGCCGTAAGCGCAAGCTGCTGGAGAAGCAGAAGGAGGGCAAGAAGCGGATGAAGATGGTGGGNCCGGCATCCTCCTCGGAGGGTGCCGGCCGGTTCGCGTACCCAGGAATTTTTCAGCTTGGTGAAACCCGCTCCCACCTGCGGTTTCATGCGTTCGGGCCGGGCGGAGGCCGGCCCGGCGGGGATTCGGCCGGTTTCGGTTTCGGGCCGGTCGGGAACTTACCGGTCACGACAGTAACCGCACAGAACGTGCGAAATCGCTTTAGGAGGAACGACCGTGGAGTTCACCGTCTGGGGCATCATCACCGCGCTGATCGTCGGTCTGATCGTCGGCGCGCTGGGTCGGCTGGTGGTGCCGGGTCGGCAGAACATGCCGATGTGGNNCTCCGGCTTCGCCGAGACCGCCGGGATCGACTGGCGTGAGCTGCTGCTGCAGGTGCTCTTCGCCGCCATCGGTGTGGCCCTGGTGGCCGGTGTCGGTCGTCGCCGCGGCGTCACCCACCACTGATCGCGCACCACGCGCCTCGACGGGCGCCCGGCCGACCGGCCGGGCGCTCGTCGGCGTTTCCGCATTGACCCCGGTCGGTGGCGTGGCCGGATGCGCAAAGGGTTCACGAAGCGGGGGTTGCCGGTAGAAACCCCAGGTCAGAACCGGTTGGAACAAGTCTTCACCGAAGTCGGTTTGGATTTTTGGCCGGTCGGGAACCTAACTGTCACGACAGCAACCACACAGAATGTGTGACTCGATCTGAAGGAGGAGGGCGACCATGGAGCTCACCGTTGGTGGCATCATCACCGCACTGGTCGTTGGTCTGATCGTCGGCGCGCTGGGCCGGCTGGTCGTGCCGGGTCGGCAGAACATCCCGATCTGGCTCCACATGCTCATCGGCNCCGCGCTGCTGGGCACCATCGTGGCCCGGGCCTCCGGCTTCGCCGAGACCGCCGGCATCGACTGGCGTGAGCTGCTGCTCCAGGTGCTCTTCGCCGCCATCGGCGTGGCCCTGGTGGCCGGCGTCGGCCGGCGGCGTGGCGTCTCGCGCTACTGACCCCCGCACCACACGCCTCGAAGGGCGCCCGGCCATCGGCCGGGCGCCCTTCGCGTACCCCCGCTTCGACCAGCCCGGACGGCAGCCCTGCCGCCCGGGCTGCCGGCTGCGATACCGTCGCCTCGGCCGGCCGCCGCGAACTCCCCCTGTTGTAAAGGAAATTTTCCTACTAAGGTGCGGCGGAGAAGGTTAGTGCCAAACGGCCCTGAGGGAGATATGGCGTGAACAGGTGGAAGCGGCTGGCTCCGGTCACCGCCATCGTGGCGTCGGCCGCGCTGGTGCTGACCGGATGCGGTGGCTCCGGCGACGACGACAAGGCCGCCGACAACAGCAAGCTGACGGTCTGGATGATGGGCGAGGGCGGCGACGCCCAGACCACGTTCCTCGACACGGTCGAGGCGGAGTTCAAGAAGAAGCACCCCGAGACCGATGTCGTGGTGCAGTACATCCCCTGGCTCGAGGCGCCCAAGAAGTTCCAGGCCGCGCTCGCCGGCGGGGAGGGCCCGGACGTCACCGAGCTGGGCAACACCGAGACGCAGGGCTGGGCGGCGCAGGAGGCCCTCGCCGACGTCACCGACAAGTTCAACGGCTGGTCCGAGGGCAAGGACATCCTGCCCGACCTGGTCAAGAACGCCCAGCTCGACGGCAAGCAGTACGGCGTCCCCTGGTACGCCGGCGTACGCGCCGTCTACTACCGCACCGACTGGTTCGCCGAGGCCGGCGTGAAGCCGCCGACGACCTGGGACGAGATGGTCGCCGCCGCCAAGGCCGTCCAGGCCAAGAAGCCCGGCACCTACGGCATCGCCCTGCCCGGCAACTCCGAGCTGCCGTTCTACTCCTTCCTCTGGGGTGCCGGCGGCGAGATCGCCACCAAGGACGGCGACTCCTGGAAGTCCGGCTACAACACGCCCGAGGCGCAGAAGGCGGTCAAGTTCTGGACCGACCTGGTGACCGTGCACAAGGTCGCCCCGCCGGCCGCCGCCGGCTGGAACGAGGTCGACGCCCGCACCCAGTTCGCCACCGGCAAGGCCGCGATGGCGTTCGCCGGTAGCTGGCAGGGCGGCGCGATGAAGAAGGACAATCCGGACATCGAGAAGGTGTGGGGCACGTTCCCGATCCCCGGCCCGGACGGCAAGGCCGCCCCGGCGTTCGCCGGCGGCTCCGACATCGCGGTCTGGAAGGACAGTGAGCGCCAGGCGTTGGCCTGGGACTACCTGACCGTGCTGCTGAGCAAGCAGAAGGACCAGGAGTTCGCCAACAGCCTCGGCTTCTTCCCGGTCTACCAGGACCTGGTCAGCGGCGGCAACTACGCCAACGACAAGGTGATGGCCGCGTTCGCCACCGCCATCCAGAACACCAAGCTGACCCCGCTCACCCCCAAGTGGGTCGAGGTCAGCCGCACCAAGACGGTGACCCAGGCGATGAACAGCTCGGTCATCAAGGGTCAGAAGACGGTCGAGAAGGCCACCGCCGACGCGGCCACCGAGATGGAAAGCATCCTCAACGCCAAGTGACCACGCTGACCGAGGCCACCGGCGAGGCCGCCGCGCGGGAGACCCCCGCGCGGCGGCGCCGGGTGGACCATCTGCCGTACCTGCTGCTCCTGCCCTGCCTCGCGATCATCGCGGTGCTGCTGCTCTGGCCGCTCGGCCAGGTCGTCTGGATGTCCTTCCACAAGCTGGACAGCGTCCGGCAGCTCCGCGGCGACCGCGAGTGGCCGTGGGTCGGCCTGGCCAACTACACGCACATCCTCGGCGACCCGTTCTTCCGTACGGTGCTGCGCAACACCGTGCTCTTCGCGGTCGCCAACGTGGCGCTCACCATGGTGCTCGGCACCCTGGTCGGGCTGCTGCTCAACCGGCTCGGTAAGCGGATGGCCACGTTCGTGGCGAGCTGCGTCATGCTCGCCTGGGCGACCCCGGCGCTGACCGGCACCATCGTCTGGAAGTGGATCTTCGACGACACGAGCGGCCTGGTCACCTGGCTGTTCAACAAGCTCCCCGACGGCCTCTCCACGACGCTGTTCGGGCGCAGCGACTGGACCGGCTACGGCTGGTTCAACGACCCGCTGCTCTTCTTCGCCATCCTCACCCTGGTGGTGGTCTGGCACTCGTTCCCGTTCATCGCGGTGAGCGTGCTGGCCGGGCTCAAGAGCGTGCCGAGCGAGTTGCAGGAGGCGGCCCGGGTCGACGGCGCCGGGCCGTGGCGGGTGTTCTGGTCGATCACGTTCCCGACGCTGCGCCCGGTCTTCGGCATCCTCGTGGTGCTCTCCACGATCTGGGACTTCAAGGTCTTCACCCAGCAGTTCGTGCTGGCCGGCGGCACCCAGGACCGGCCGACGTTCATGCTGTCGATCTACTCGTACGCGGAGGCGTTCTCGCCGCCACCCAAGTACGGCCTCGGCTCCGCCATCGCCGTCATCCTCACCCTGATCCTGCTCGTGGTGACCGCCCTGTACGTCCGCTTGGTGCTCCGGCAGGAGGACGAGTCGTGAAGAAGCTCGCGCTCAACGGGGCCGGCCTGCTGGTCGCGCTCTTCGCCGCGTTCCCGGTCTACTGGATGATCGCGACCTCGCTGAAGCCCAACCGGGAGATCTTCTCGGCCACGCCGCGCCCGGTGCCGGCCGAACCGACCCTGGAGCACTACCGGGAGATCCTCACCGGCAACCTGATCCCCGGCGTGACGTTCACCGACTTCCTCCTCAACAGCGCGCTGGTGGCGGTGGCCACCGTGCTGCTGAGCGGACTGGTCGCACTGCTCGCCGCGACCGCGGTCGCCCGGTTCCGCTTCAAACTGCGCACCACGTTCCTCATCCTGCTCCTGGTGGTGCAGATGATCCCGCTGGAGGCGCTGGTCATCCCGCTGTTCCTGATGATCCAACGACTCGGCCTCTACAACACGCTGCCCAGCCTGATCCTCACGTACCTCGGTTTCTCGCTGCCGTTCGCGGTCTGGATGCTGCGCGGCTTCGTCGCGGCGGTGCCCAAGGAGTTGGAGGAGGCCGCCGCGATCGACGGGGCCAGCCGGGCGCAGACCTTCCGCAAGGTCCTCTTCCCGCTGGTCGCGCCCGGTCTAGTGGCCACCAGCATCTTCTCCTTCATCACCGCCTGGAACGAGCTGATCTTCGCCCTGACCTTCATCAACGACCAGCAGAAGTACACGCTGCCGGTGGCGATGACGTTCTTCTTCGGCCGCGACGACACCGCCTGGGGCTCGGTGATGGCCGCGTCCACCCTGTTCACCCTGCCGGTGATCGTCTTCTTCCTGCTGGTGCAGCGCCGGATGGTCTCCGGACTGGTCGCCGGCGCGGTCAAGGGCTGAGCCTAGGCTGGGCGCCATGACGGGCAGACTGGTTGCGGTGAACCTCGGCGTGGTCACCGAGGCGGCGTGGGCGGGCGACGCCAGCGGTCGCAGCGGCATCGACAAGCGACCGGCCGACGGCCGGGTGCCGATCCAGGCCGGCGGGGTGGACGGCGACTTCATCGGCGAGCGGGCCCACCACGGCGGCCCCGACCAGGCGGTCTACGCGTACGCCGAGGAGGACGCCCGCTGGTGGGCCGCCGAGCTGGGACGGCCGCTGCCGCCGGGCGCCGTCGGCGAGAACCTCACCACCCGGGCGGTCGACGTGACCGGCGCGGTGATCGGCGAGTGCTGGGCGGTCGGCTCCACGCTGCTCCAGGTCACCAAGCCGCGCACCCCGTGCCGCACGTTCGCCGGCTTCTGGGGCGTACCCGACCTGATCAAGCGGTTCACCGTCCGGGGCGCGCCCGGGGCGTACCTGCGGGTGCTGCGTGCCGGCGACGCCGCCGCCGGGGACCCGGTCGAGGTGGTGGACCGGCCGGCGCACGGGGTCACGGTCGGCGAGGTGTTCCGCGCCGTCACGCTGGAGCCGGCACTGCTGCCGCGGCTGCTCGACGTGCCGGAGCTGCCCGAGTCGGTGCGGGACAAGGCCCGGCGCCGGCTCGGCGCCACCGCCGGTTCCTGACCGCCGTCGGTTCCTGTCGGCCGGCACGCACGGTCGGGCGCGTGCCGGCGCGGGTCAGGTCGCGGCGAACACCTCGGCCAGCACCTGCGTCGCCGGGTCGCCCTTCACCCGGGCCCAGGTGCCCTGCTCGGCCGTCCACTCCAGGTTGGCGAAGCGGACCCGCTTCACCCCGTTGTCGTCGGCGTGTGAGACCAGCCAGTGTGCGTAACGCCAGCCGTTGCGGGCGTCGCTGGCCGGCACCGTCAGCCCGGTCAGGTCCGTCGCCGCGGTCGGCCGGGGCAACCCCCAGTCCAGCGTGAGGCCCTCCAGCACCGCGCTGGCGGCCGCCGGCCCGCGCATGGTCGGCGTCGGCCCGACCGTGCAGGCCACCGCGCCGGTGGCCTGGCCGAGCAGCGCGCGGGTGAGGACCTCCGACTCGTCCGCCCACTTCTGGTACGCCTCGGGGTAGGCCGACCGCTGCACCCGCTGGGCGGCCTCGGTGACCCGCATCTGCTCCCAGCCCTTGACCTTCTTCAACGCGGCGTAGAACTTCCTCGCGGCGTAACGCGGGTCGCGGATCTGCTCCGGCGTGCCCCAGCCCTGGCTCGGACGCTGCTGGAACAGGCCGAGCGAATCGCGGTCGCCGTGGGCGATGTTGCGCAGGTGCGATTCCTGGTAGGCGGTGGCCAGCGCCACCACCACCGCCCGCTCGGGCATCCGCCGCTGCACCCCGATGGCCGCGATGGTGGCCGCGTTGGCCATCTGGTCGGCGCCG
>NZ_NAPR01000026.1:71442-71765 GCF_002140155.1 Micromonospora sp. NBS 11-29 | reverse complement strand
CAGGCCCGGCTGGCCGACGGCAGCCGCAGGTGTTGGCCGAACCGTTCGGTCACGAACCAGATCGCGAGCAGAGCCAGCACGCACACCACCACACCAGATGCCACGACCGCCGCTCGCGTCCGCACCCGCACCCCCTGCCTCCTGCGACCCCGACCAGCGTACGTCGTGATCGCCGCCCGATCCGGTTCCAACTGTTAAGCGGGGGCCCCGCCTATACCGCAGACGTTAATAGGGGGCCCCTCCTTCTATCACCCAGGCGGCCGGGCGCTTCTCGCGGAACGCGAGGACGCCCTCCCGTCCCTCGGCGGAGAGGAAGTACCCGG
>NZ_NAPR01000026.1:25458-71410 GCF_002140155.1 Micromonospora sp. NBS 11-29 | reverse complement strand
TCGGCGGCCCGCCGCCCGTCGAACACCTCACCGGTCAGGTACAGCTCGGCGGCGGCGCGCGGACTGAGCCGGGGCAGCACGGTCGCCGAGATGACCGCCGGGATCACCCCGAGCCGCACCTCGGTGAACGCGAACGTCGCCTCCTCGGCGCAGACCGCCAGGTCGGCGGCGGCGATCAGGCCCAGCCCACCGGCCCGCGCCGGCCCGGCCACCTTCGCCAGCACCGGCTTCGGGCACTCCCGCACGGCGACCAGCACGTCACCCAGCATCCCGGCGGGTACCGTGCCGCTGGCGTACGCGGCGGCGGTCTCCTTCAGGTCGGCGCCGGAGCAGAACACCGGGCCGGTGTGGTCCAGCACGATCGCCCGGACCGCGTCGTCGGCCACGGCGGCGGCCAGGCCGGCCAGCAGCTCGGTCATCAGCGGAGTGGAGAGCGCGTTGCGGTTGTGCGGGCTGTCGAGGGTGAGGGTGGTCACCCCGGCAGTCGTGGCGACCCGCACGAGAGCGTCCGGAGAGGTCATGCCGGGCACACTAGTGGCCATGCCCGGCGTCCTTCCAGAAGGCGAGCCCGTCCCGCGCGACGGGTCGCTGCCCGCCACCGCCCGCCGCGCCGTCGGCGCCCGCGGTTTCGGGGTGTACGTGCACGTCCCGTTCTGCGCCAGCCGGTGCGGCTACTGCGACTTCAACACGTACACCGCGGCCGAGCTGGGTGGCGGGGCGAGCCGGGAGTCGTACGCCGACGCCGTGCTGGCCGAGCTGGCGCTCGCCGCCCGGGTGCTGGGTGACTCGCCGCCGCCCCGGGTGGACACCGTCTTCGTCGGCGGCGGCACGCCCACCCTGCTGCCCGCCGACGACCTGGCCCGGATCCTCGACGGCATCGACCGCACCTGGGGGCTGGCCGCCGACGCCGAGGTGACCACCGAGGCCAACCCCGAGTCGGTCACGCCGGAGTCGCTGAAGACGCTGCGGGTGGCCGGCTACACCCGGATCTCGCTCGGCATGCAGTCGGCCGCGCCGGGGGTGCTCGCCGTGCTCGACCGGCGGCACAGCGCGGGCCGGGCCACCGCCGCCGCCGTGGAGGCGCGCGACGCCGGGTTCGACCACGTGAACCTGGACCTGATCTACGGCACGCCGGGGGAGACCGCCGACGACTTCGCCGCCTCGCTGGCCCGGGTGGTCGAGGCGGGGGTGGACCACGTCAGCGCGTACGCCCTGATCGTGGAGGACGGCACCCGGCTGGCCGCGCGGATGCGCCGCGGCGAGCTGCCGTACCCCTCCGACGACGTGGCGGCGGACCGCTACCTGGCCGCGGAGGCGGCGCTGCACGCGGCGGGCTTCTCCTGGTACGAGGTCTCCAACTGGGCCCGCTCCGAGGCGGCCCGGTGCCGGCACAACCTGCTCTACTGGGCCGGCGCGGACTGGTGGGGCCTGGGCCCGGGGGCGCACAGCCACGTCGGCGGGGTGCGCTGGTGGAACGTCAAGCACCCCTCCGCGTACGCGCAGCGCCTCGCCGACGGCGCGTCGCCCGCGCTGGCCCGGGAACGGCTCACCCCGGACGAACAGCACATGGAGGACGTGATGCTGCGGCTGCGGCTCGCCTCCGGGCTGCCGCTGGACGTGCTCGACGACGCCGGGCGGACCGGCGCCGAACGGGCCCGGGCCGGCGGGCTGCTCGACGACGGGGCCTACGCGGCCGGCCGGGCCGTGCTCACCCTGCGCGGCCGGCTGCTGGCCGACGCGGNNGCCGGCCCCGCCGAGCGGGACCGGCCGGAGCGGGTCACTTGATCAGGTTGGCCGACATCGGGTAGCGGTAGAGCTGCCCCTCGTTGGCCTTCACCCCGGCCAGGATGCCGAAGATGATGCCCACGATCATGGCGCCGAAGCCGATCACCAGGCCGATCAGGATGCAGGTGAGGATCCAGCCGATCAGCGCGATGACCGACCAGACGAGCTGGAAGTTGAGCGCGGCGACCGCGTGCGCCCGGGCGGTCGGGGACTGGTTGCCCCGGGCCAGCAGCGCCACCAGCGGCGCGATCCAGCCCAGCACCCCGCCGCCGATCAGCATCCCGGCCGCGCCGCCGAAGTGCGCGACCAGCGCCCAGGTCTTGTCGTCGTTGTTGGCGTACCCGGTGGGCGGGCCGTACGCGCCGCCGCCGGGGTAGCCGGCGCCGGGTGCCCCGTAGCCCGGCGGAGGCTGGCCACCCGGCGGTGGGTAGCCGCCCGGCGGTGGGTAGCCACCCGGGGGCGGATAGCCACCGGGCGGGGGATAGCCGCCCCCGCCCGGTGCCCCGGACAGTGGTGCGGTGGGTGGCTCATCGGTCGGCGACGAGCCGTAGGGTGCCGACGGCGGGAACGGATCGGGCTGGGGGCCGGGGTCCCCCGCTCCGGGAGGGCGAGGAGGTTCAGTCATGGACGCCACGGTAGGTCCCACCGGCAACCGGCACCAGCGCGGCCCCGCCCCGACGCGTCGGACCGCGCCGGATCTCTGATCATCGCGTCCGTGGGGGTGCCGACGTAGACTGGCACTCGCTACAGTCGAGTGCCAGCCGGGTCAGGAGGTGGGAGACATGGGTCTCGACGACCGCAAGCTCGCCGTGCTGCGCGCGATCGTCGAGGACTACGTCGCCACGCAGGAGCCGGTGGGCAGCAAGGCCCTGGTCGAGCGGCACCAGCTCGGCGTCTCGCCGGCGACCGTGCGCAACGACATGGCGGTGCTGGAGGAGGAGGGCTACATCCGGCAGCCGCACACCAGCGCCGGCCGGGTGCCCACCGACCGCGGCTACCGCCTCTTCGTCGACCGGCTCTCCCGGGTCAAGCCGCTCAGCCCGGCCGAGCGCCGGGCGATCGAACGTTTCCTGGTCGGCGCGGTCGACCTCGACGACGTGGTGCACCGCACGGTCCGACTGCTGGCCCAGCTCACCCGGCAGGTCGCCGTGGTGCAATATCCCAGCCTGGCCCGGTCCAAGGTGCGCCACCTGGAACTGGTGCCGATCTCCACCACCCGGCTGATGGTCGTCATGATCGCCGACACCGGTCGGGTCGAGCAGCGGCTGGTCGAGCTGCCCGCCCCGGTCCCCGCCGACGACGTGACCGACCTGCGCCGGCTGGTCAACGAGAAGCTGGTCGGCAGCCAGCTCGCCGAGNACGAGGAACGGATCGCGCTGGCCGGCACGGCCAACCTCACCCGTGGCGGCCTGCTCGACTTCCAGGGCTCGCTGCGCCCCATCCTCGAAGCGCTGGAGGAGGAGGTCGTGCTGCTCAAGCTGATCGGGGAGACGGAGCCGAGCACCACCCGGGTGCTCATCGGCGACGAGAACGAGATCGACAACCTGCGGGCCGCCTCGGTGGTCAGCACCGGGTACGGCCCGGGTGCCACGATCGTCGGTGGGCTCGGGGTGCTCGGGCCGACCCGGATGGACTACCCCGGCAACATCGCCATGGTGAGGGCCGTGGCACGCTACGTGGGCGAACTGCTGGCACAGAACTGACCAGTCAGGGCCGACGGCCGGCTGCGGCCGACGACCGGCGAGACGCGAGACGAACATGAGGACACCGAACCCAGTGGCCAGGGACTACTACGGCATTCTCGNCGCCAGTACCACCCGGACGTCAATCCGGACCCGGAGGCACAGGAGAAGTTCAAGGACATCAACGCCGCGTACGAGGTCCTCTCGGACGACCGGAAGCGGCAGATCGTCGACCTGGGCGGCGACCCGCTCGCCCCGGGCGGCGGGGGCGCGGGCGCGGGTGGCCCGGGCGGCGCCGGTCCGTTCGTCGGCTTCCAGGACATCATGGACGCGTTCTTCGGCGGCGCGGCGGGCGGCAGCCGGGGTCCCCGGCCGCGTACCCGGCCCGGTGCCGACGCGATCCTGCGGCTGGAACTCGACCTCAACGAGACCGCGTTCGGCGTCGAGGCGCCGATCACCGTCGACACCGCGGTGCTCTGCACCACCTGCTCCGGCGCCGGCACCGCCGCCGGCACCCACCTGGCCACCTGCGAGGCGTGCGGCGGCCGGGGCGAGGTGCAGTCGGTGCAGCGGACGTTCCTCGGCCAGGTGGTCTCCGCCCGCCCGTGCACCGTGTGCCAGGGCTACGGCACCACGATCCCGCACCCCTGCCCGACCTGCGCCGGTGACGGCCGGGTCCGGACCCGCCGGTCGCTGACCGTGAAGATCCCGGCGGGCGTCGAGGACGGCATGCGGATCCGCCTCGCCCAGCAGGGCGAGGTCGGCCCGGGCGGCGGCACCGCCGGCGACCTCTACGTCGAGATCCACGAGCGGCCGCACGACGTCTACTCCCGCAAGGGCGACGACCTGCACTGCCGGGTGACCGTGCCGATGACCGCCGCCGCGCTGGGCACCCGGCTGACCATCAAGACGCTGGACAGCGAAGAGGTGGTCGACGTCAAGCCGGGCACCCAGCCCGGCAGCACGCTGCGGCTGCGCGCCCGCGGGGTGCCGCACCTGCGCGGCACCGGCCGGGGCGACCTCTACGTCCACCTGGACGTGCGCACCCCGACCAAGCTCGACGCCGACCAGGAACGGATGCTGCGTGACTTCGCCAAGACCCGCGGCGAAGAGGTCGCCGAGCTGACCAAGCAGGGCGGCTTCTTCTCCCGGATGCGCGACGCCTTCAACGGGCACGCCTGAGGTGTCCGCCCCGCTGTTCCTGGTCGAGGCGCTGCCCACCGCCGACACGATGACGCTGGACGGCCCGGAGGGGCACCACGCGGCCACCGTGCAGCGGCTGCGCGTCGGCCAGGAACTGCTGCTCGCCGACGGCCGGGGCGGCACCGCCGCCGCGGTGGTCACCGCCGTCGGCCGGGGCGCGCTCGACGTCCGGGTCACCTCCCGGGGGTACGCCGACGCGTCCGTGCCCCGGCTGGTCGTGGTGCAGGGCATCGCCAAGGGCGACCGGGGCGAGCTGGCCGTGCAGGCGATGACCGAGGTCGGGGTGGACGAGATCGTGCCCTGGGCGGCGTCCCGCTCGGTGGCCCAGTGGCGCGGGGATCGGGGCGTACGGGCGCGGGAGAAGTGGGCGGCCACCGCCCGGGAGGCCGCCAAGCAGGCCCGCCGCCCGTGGCTGCCGGTGGTGGCCGGCGCCCCCGACGAGTCCACCGCCACGGTGGCCCGGCGGATCGCCGGCGCGGCGGCCGCCTACGTGCTGCACGAGGAGGCCGACGAGCGGCTCGCCACCGTCGAGCTGCCCCCGGCCGGGGAGGTCGTGCTCGTGGTCGGCCCGGAGGGCGGCATCGCCGACGCCGAGCTGACCGCGTTCGCCGAGGCCGGCGCGCACGCCGTACGCCTGGGACCGTCGGTCCTGCGCACCTCCACCGCCGGGGTGGCCGCGCTCAGCGTGCTCGCCGCCCGCCTCGGCCGCTGGTAGGTCAGGGGCGCGGGAAGACCGCCACCGGCTGCTCCTCCGGGCTCAGGTCCAGCCCCGCCGGGCCGATGATCAACGGGTCGGGCGTGCCGACCACGTCGACGTCCTTGCCGGCGTAGTCGAACCGGTTCAGGACGTGGCGCATCGCCTCCAGCCGGGCCCGCTTCTTGTCGTTGCTCTTCACCACCGTCCACGGCGCGTCCGCGGTGTCGGTCCAGAAGAACATCGCCTCCTTGGCCTCGGTGTACTCGTCCCAGCGGTCGAGCGAGGCGAGGTCCATCGGGGAGAGCTTCCACTGCCGGACCGGGTCCACCTTGCGCACCACGAAGCGGGTCCGCTGCTCGTTGCGGGACACCGAGAACCAGAACTTCACCAGCCGGATGCCGGAGCGGACGAGCATCCGCTCCAGGTCGGGGGCCTGCCGCNCCGGTTGTACCAGGACCGGTCGAACAGCACGATCTCGCCGGCGGTCGGCAGGTGCGCCAGCCAGCGCTGGAAGTACCACTGGCCGGCCTCCCGCTCGTTCGGCTTGACCAGGGCGACGACGCTCGCGCCCCGCGGGTTGAGGTGCTCCATGAAGCGCTTGATCGTGCCGCCCTTGCCGGCCGCGTCCCGCCCCTCGAAGAGGATCACCAGTCGCTCGCCGCTGTCCTTCACCCAGTCCTGAAGCTTGAGCAACTCGATCTGGAGCAGGCGCTTCTGGCGGTTGTACTCCTCCCGGTCGAGGCGCTCGTCGTACGGATAGTCGTCACGCCAGGTCTCGACCGGGCTGCCGTCCGGGCGCAGCAGCACGGGATCGTCGTCGTGGCCGTCGACCACTCGGTAGTCGGCGGTGAGGTCCAGCAGCTCGGTGTCGGCCATGCCGGACGTACCTACCCCGTCGGGCCGGGTTCGACGCGCCCTAGCTGCGCAGGTAGGAGGCGCCGTTCAGGTCGACGATCGTGCCGGACGCCCACTCGGCCTCCGGGCTGGCCAGCCAGTGCACCGCCGCCGCGATCTCCGCCGGTCGGGCCACCCGGTGGAACGGCGACTGGGCGCGTACCGCCTCGCCCCGCTCGCTCTTCAGGTGCTCGTTGGTCATGTCGGTCTCGACGAAGCCGGGGGCCACGCAGGCCACCCCGATGCCGTACGGGGCGAGCGCCACCGCGAGCGACTGCGCCATCGCGTTCATCCCCGCCTTGCTGGCCCCGTACGCCGGGTTGGCCGGCTCGCCGCGGAACGCGCCCCGGGAGGAGACGTTGATGATCCGCCCGCCCCGCTGGCGCATGTGCTGGGCGGCGCACCAGGCGGCGTTCGCGGCGCCGACCAGGTTGGTGTCGAGCACCTCCCGCCAACGGGCCCGCCACTGCTCGTAGCTGCTCTCGAAGACCGGGTGCGGCGGATCGGCCGGCCCGAACACCCCGGCGTTGTTGACCAGCACGTCGAGGCCGCCGAGCAGCCGGGCCGCCTCGTCCACCATGACCCGGACCGTGTCCGGGTCGGCCAGGTCGGCGCGGACGACCGCGTGTCCGTCGCCGGGCAGCTCGGCGCGCAGCTTCTCGGCCAGGTCGGCGGAGTTCCGGTGGTGGATCGCCACCCGGTCCCCGCCGGCCGCGAACGCCCGCGCCACTGCCCGCCCGATGCCCCGCGAGGCCCCCGTCACCAGCACCGCCCGTCCCGCCATGCCGGCCATCCTGCCGCACCGCCCCCGGGCTGTTAAGAAGGGCCCCTTCCTATGCCGGAGGCGTTAACCGGGGGCCCTTCCTTACACTGCTGCGATGGATTGCCTGTTCTGTCGGATCGTTGCCGGGGAGATCCCGGCCACCGTGGTCCGCGAGACCGCCACCACCCTCGCCTTCCGGGACATCGACCCGAAGGCGCCCACCCATGTGCTGGTGATCCCGAAGGAGCACTACGCGGACGTGGTCACCCTGGCCGAGGGCGACCCGGCGCTCGCCGGCGAGGTGCTGCACACCGCCGCCGTGGTGGCCGAGGAGGAGGGCCTGACCGTGGACGGGTTCCGGCTGATGTTCAACACCGGCCCGTACGGCGGCCAGGAGGTCTTCCACGTGCACGCCCACCTGCTCGGCGGGGCGCCGCTCGGCCCGATGCTCTGCCGCTGACCGTGACCACGATCTCCGACCGGCTCGGCCGGATGGTGCGGCAGGCGCAGGCGAAGGGCCGGATCCCGGCGGTCTCGGCGGCCCTGCACCGGGCCGACCGGCCGCTCTGGACCTGCACGGTGGGCGGCACCGGCAACGACACGCCGCTCGATGAGGAGACGGTCTTCCGGATCGGCTCGGTCACCAAGACCTTCACCGCGGTGCTCGTCATGCAGTGCCGCGACGACGGCCTGATCGACCTGGACGACCCGGTCGGCCGGCACCTCGACCTGCCCGCGCACGGCGAGCTGACCGTACGCCGGCTGCTGTCGCACACCGCCGGCCTGCAACGCGAGCCGCACGGCGACGTGTGGGACAGCCTGCGCGCCCCGGGCGTCGACGAGCTGCTGGCCGACCTGGCCCGGGTGGAGCGGGTGCTGCCCACCGGCCGGCGCTTCCACTACTCCAACCTGGGCATGGCGCTGCTCGGCGAGCTGGTCGCCCGGCGACGCGGCGGCACCTGGGCCGAGGTGCTCACCGACCGGGTGCTCGGCCCGCTCGGGCTGGCCGCCACCGGCACCGGGCCGGGGGAGCGGGCGGCCACCGGTTTCCTGGTCGACGCGTACTCCGACGAGGCCCACCCGGAGCCGCCCACCGACTTCGCCGCGGTGGCCCCCGCCGGCCAGCTCTGGAGCACCGCGCCGGACATGGCCCGCTGGGCGGCGTTCCTGGCCGACCCGGCCGCGTTGGACCCGACCGGCGCGGTGCTCGCCCCGGCCACCGTCGACGAGATGCGCTGGCCGCTGACCACCACCGACGAGTCGCTCTGGACGGCCGGCTTCGGCCTCGGGCTGATCCTGGTGCCCCGCCCGGAGCGGGTGACCCACGTCGGGCACGACGGCGCGATGCCGGGTTTCCTGGCCGCCGTCTACGGCCGCCGTGGCGGCGAGGGCACGCCCGGGGCGATGGGCTGCGCGGTGCTCGGCTCGTCCGGCACCGGCGTGGAGGTGTTCGACCTGGCCCACGGGCTGCTCGCCGCCGCCGTCGAACACGACCCGGCGGAGATCGAGCCGTGGCGTCCCGGCCGGCCCGCCCCGGCCGACCTGCGCGGCCTGCTGGGCCGCTGGTGGAGCGAGGGGTTCGAGTTGGTCTTCTCCTGGCACGACGGGACGCTGCGGGCCCGGGGCGCGGACGACCCGCCCGGGAAGCCGCCGGCGGTGTTCGCGCCGCTGCCGGAGCGGCCGGACGTGTTCCGCACGGTCTCCGGTCGGGAGGCCGGCGAACTGCTCCGACTGACCCGGGACGAGCGCGGCGTGGTGGTCCGGATGCACTGGGCTACCTACCGCCTCACCCGGCGGCAGGAGGCCTTCGACGGGTACGACTTCCGGGCCGGCGACTGATCGTCGAGCACCGGAAATGGGCGCGGTGCGGACGGGTTCGACCCGATACGATAGGAGGAACCGTACGCCGCGCCAGCAGGGCCCGGCACCGAGATCGGAGAGCAGGTGGCGCAGGGCCCCACGGCCCGACCTATGACCGGCACCCCACCTCCCGGCCCGCCCCGGGTGCAGACCAGGATCACGGTTCCCGACCCGAAGATCATGGTGAACCTGCTCGGCGCGGGCGACGAGATCCTGCGACTCGTCGAACGCTCGGTCACCAGCGACGTCCACGTGCGTGGCAACGAGATCACCATCACCGGTGCGCCCGCCGACAACGCCCTCGCCGAGCGTCTTTTCAGTGAGCTGCTCGAACTGATCGAGAAAGGCGAGACCCTGACCACAGACGCCGTGCGGCGTACCGTCGGCATGCTCGAGCAGGGCGGCGCCGAGCGGCCCGCCGAGGTCCTGACGCTCAACATCCTCTCCCGGCGCGGCCGCACCATCCGGCCCAAGACGCTCGGGCAGAAGAAGTACGTCGACGCGATCGACGCCCACACCATCGTCTTCGGCATCGGCCCGGCCGGCACCGGCAAGACCTACCTGGCGATGGCGAAGGCCGTGCAGGCGCTCCAGGCCAAGCAGGTCGACCGGATCATCCTGACCCGGCCGGCGGTCGAGGCGGGCGAGCGGCTGGGCTTCCTGCCCGGCACCCTGAACGAGAAGATCGACCCCTACCTGCGCCCGCTCTACGACGCGCTGCACGACATGCTCGACCCGGAGACCATCCCGAAGCTGATGGCCGCCGGCACGATCGAGGTGGCGCCGCTGGCATACATGAGGGGCCGTACGCTGAACAGCGCGTTCATCATCCTGGACGAGGCGCAGAACACCACGCCCGAGCAGATGAAGATGTTCCTCACCCGGCTCGGCTTCGGTTCCAAGATCGTGGTCACCGGTGACGTCACCCAGGTGGACCTGCCCGGCGGGACGACCAGCGGCCTGCGGGTGGTCCGGGAGATCCTGAACAACGTCGAGGACGTGCACTTCGCCCAGCTCTCCAGCTCCGACGTGGTCCGCCACCGGCTGGTGGGTGAGATCGTCGACGCGTACGCCCGCTGGGACGAGCGGGAGAACCAGCAGGCGCAGGGCGTGCACGCCGTGCCGGGGCGGACCGCCCAGGGCGGCCGGCCGGGCCGGCGCCGCTAACCCACCAGAGGAAGACAGAGTTGTCCATCGAGATCGCCAACGAGTCCGGTGTCGAGGTCGACACGGACGCCGTGCTCGCCGTCGCCCGGCACGCCCTCGACGAGATGGGGGTCAACCCGCTCGCCGAGCTGTCCGTGCTGCTCGTCGACATCGAATACATGTCGGAGCTGAACCACCGCTGGATGGGTGGCGACGGTCCGACCGACGTGCTCGCGTTCCCCATGGACGAGGGCAGCGTCGACCACGGGCCGGGGGAGAGCGCCCCGGCCGGCGGTGAACCGGCCCTGCTCGGCGACATCGTGCTCTGCCCGGAGGTGGCGGCCAAGCAGGCGGCCACCGCCGGGCACTCCGCCGCCGACGAACTGCACCTGCTCACCGTGCACGGCGTGCTGCACCTGCTCGGCTACGACCACGCCGAGCCCGAGGAGGAGCGGGAGATGTTCGGTCTCCAGGCCCGGCTGCTGGCCAGCTGGCGGTCGACCCGGTCCCGGTGATGGCAACCGTGGCGGCGGCCGGCGTCCCCGCCGGCCTGCCCGATCTTCAGCTCCTGGTCTTCGCGGCCGGGCTGGTGGTGCTCGCCGGCCTGATCGCGATGACCGAAGCGGCGCTGGCGGCGATCTCCCCGGCCCGTGCCGCCGAGCTGGCCCGCGACGGCGCGCGGGGCGCGCGGGCCCTCCAGGCGGTCGCCGGCGACGTGGTCCGGCACCTCAACCTGCTGCTCCTGCTCCGTCTGCTCGCCGAGCTGACCGCCACCACGCTGGTGGCGCTGGTGGCGGTCGACACGTTCGGCGCCGGCTGGCGGGCGGCCCTGGTCACCGCCGGGGCGATGACGGTGGTGAGCTTCGTGGTGGTCGGCGTCGCGCCGCGCACGCTGGGCCGCCAGCACGCGTACGCGGCCGGCCGCGTGGTCGCGCCGCTGGTGCGCTGGCTGGGCCGCGCGCTCAACCCGCTGGCGTCGCTGCTGATCCTGATCGGCAACGCGGTGACCCCCGGCAAGGGGTTCCGCGAGGGGCCGTTCGCCACCCAGGTGGAGCTGCGCGAGCTGGTCGACCTGGCGGAGCAGCGTGGGGTGGTGGAGCACGGCGAACGGCAGATGATCCACTCGGTCTTCGCGCTGGGCGACACCATCGCGCGCGAGGTGATGGTGCCGCGTACCGAGATGGTGTGGATCGAGGAGCGCAAGACGCTCGCGCAGGCGCTGGCGCTCTTCCTGCGGTCCGGCTTCTCCCGCATCCCGGTGATCGGCGAGAACGTCGACGACGTGCTCGGCGTGCTCTACCTGAAGGATCTGATCCGGCGCACGCAGGGTGACCCGGGGGCGCGGCAGACGCCGGTGGCGGAGCTGATGCGCCCGGCCACGTTCGTGCCGGAGTCCAAGCCGGTGGACGACCTGCTCTCCGAGATGCAGGCGGCCCGCAACCACCTGGTCATCGTGGTGGACGAGTACGGCGGCACCGGCGGGCTGGTCACCATCGAGGACATCCTGGAGGAGATCGTCGGTGAGATCACCGACGAGTACGATGTCGAGCGTCCGCCGGTCGAGCACCTGGCGGACGGGGCCGTGCGGGTGACCGCCCGGCTGCCGGTGGAGAATCTGGGCGAGTTGTTCGACACCGAGTTGCCCGCCGACGAGGTGGAGACGGTCGGTGGCCTGCTCGCCCAGGCCCTCGGCCGGGTGCCCATCCCGGGTGCCGGGGCCGAGGTGGCCGGCCTGTGGCTCATCGCCGAGGGCACCACCGGTCGACGTAACCGGATCGACACCGTCCTGGTGAGCCGGGCCGAGCCGGGCGACGCGCCGGATGGCGCGGGCCGGGGCGAGCCGGGCGAGCCCCGTGGCAACCACAACCCTTCCGAGGAGAGGCAACCCGCCGATGCCTGAGTCGTCCGCCGTACCGGCCGCCCTGCCCACCCCCACCGATCCGGCCGAGTTGAGCGCCGAGGACGGCAAGCTCGTCGTGCTGGCCCGGGGCGCGCGGGGCCGGGTGGGGGCCGTGGAGGGCGCGGCGGTCCGTGACCAGGACGGCCGGACGTACGCGGCGGCCAGTGTGGCGTTGCCGTCGCTGACCCTGACCGCGTTGCAGCTCGCGGTCGCCTCGGCGGTGGCGGCGGGCGCGAGCCGGCTGGAGGCCGCGGTGGTGGTGACCGAGGCGTCGACGCTGGACGGCGCCGGGCACGCCGCGGTCCGTGACCTCTCCGCCGACGCGCCGATCCACGTGGCCGCGCCGGACGGCGCCGTCCTCGGCACGGTGGTCGAGTGACCGCGCCCGAGGAACGGCCCTACCGGGCCGGTTTCGCCTGTTTCGTGGGTCGGCCGAACGCCGGCAAGTCGACGCTGACCAACGCGATCGTCGGCACCAAGATCGCGATCACGTCGAGCAAGCCGCAGACCACCCGACACATCATCCGGGCCGTGCTGCACCGGCCGGAGTCGCAGCTCGTCCTGGTCGACACGCCTGGCCTGCACCGCCCCCGCACGCTGCTCGGCGAGCGCCTCAACGACCTGGTCCGGGAGACCTGGAGCGAGGTCGACGTGATCGGGCTGTGCGTCCCGGCGAACGAGCCGATCGGCCGGGGTGACCGGTTCATCACCGGCGAGCTGGCCAGCCTCAAGGCCACCGTGCTGGCGGTGGTCACCAAGACCGACCTGGTCGACCGGAAGACCCTGGCCGAGCAGTTGCTCGCGGTGAGCGAGCTGGCCGAGTTCGCGGCCGTGGTGCCGGTGAGCGCGGTCTCCGGCCACCAGGTCGACACCCTGGTCGACGTGATGACGGGTTACCTCCCGGAGTCGCCGCAGCTCTACCCGGACGACATGCTCACCGACGACCCGGAGCAGGTGCTCGTCGCCGAGCTGGTCCGGGAGGCGGCGTTGGAGGGGGTGCGGGACGAGCTGCCGCACTCCATCGCCGTGGTGGTCGAGGAGATGATCCCGGAGGGCAACCTCACGAAGATCTACGCCGATCTCTACGTGGAGCGGTCGAGCCAGAAGGCCATCGTCATCGGCCATCGGGGCAGTCGGCTCAAGCATGTGGGCACCACCGCCCGCCGGCAGATCGAGGAGCTGCTGGGTACGCGGGTCTACCTGGATCTGCACGTCCGGGTGGCGAAGGACTGGCAGCGGGACCCGAAGCAGTTGCGCAAGCTCGGCTTCTGACCGGGGGCCGGCGCGGCGGCGACCGGTGATCGGGATCAGCCCGGCCTATGGGACATCTCACGTCGGGTCCGGGTTACTGGCCGTTTCACCGCATGGCGGCGCAGGGTAGAGAGCGTTGTCTCTGCCCCCGGACACCGCTGCGAGCTGATGCGAAACCGCTATCTCGACCTGCTGCGTTTCCTGGCCATCCTGCGCGTCGTCACCTACCACGTCACCGGCTACGCCACCCTCACGCTGGTGTTCCCGGCCATGGCGGTGATGTTCGCGCTGGCCGGGTCGCTGATGGCCGCCTCGCTGGACCGCAGCGGGGCGCCGGCCGTCGGCCGTCGGCTGCGTCGCCTGCTGCCCTCGCTCTGGGTGCTCGCGGCGGTCTTCGTGCCGGTCATGCTGCTCACCGGGCTACCGTTCAGCCCCAAGGTGCTGCTCTGGCTCTTCCCGATCAGTGACCCGCCGGCCAACTACTGGGGCGGGTTGGCGCTCAGCCCGATCTGGTACCTGCGGGACTACCTGTGGTTCGTGCTCGCCTCGCCGGTGGCGCTCTGGCTGTTCCGCCGCGCGCCGCTGCCCACCCTCGCCGCCCCGTACGCGCTGCTCGCCGCGATCGAGTTCGGCATCCTGCTGAACCCTCCACTCGTGCTGCGTGAGTTCGGTCTCTACTTCGGCGCCTGGCTGCTCGGCTTCGCCCACCACGACGGCCTGCTGCGGCGGATGCGCAACCGGGTGCTGCTGCCGGTCGCCGCGGTGTTCGGCGCGGCCGGGCTGGCCTGGATCGTCACCCATCCCGGCCCGCGCGGCTACGACATCAACGACATCCCGCTCGGCAACGCGCTCTGGGCCACCGCGTTCATCCTGGTGGCGATCGGTCGCGCGCCGAGCGGCGCCGCCTGGGTCGACCGGGTCCCGGCGCTCGGCCGGGCGGTGACGGTGGTGAACCGGCGGGCGCTGACCGTCTACCTGTGGCACATGCCGTTCGTGGTGGCGCTCACCCCGCTGGTGGGGCTGGTCGGCTGGACGCCCCGCGACCCGGTCGGCCTGTGGCTGCGGGTGGGGCTGGTCTTCGTGCTGGTCGGCGTGGTCACCCTGCTGGTCGGCTGGGTCGAGGACGTGGCCGCCCGGCGTACCCCGGAAATGGTCCCCGGCAAGCCACGGCGGACCCCGGCCGACCGGGCGGCGGACGCGCCGGCCAGCCCGGCACCGGCCGGCGCGGCGGACGGTCTGACCCCGGCCGGCGCGGCGGACGATCTGGTCCGCGCCGGGGCCCGGGTGCCGGCGCCACGCGGTCCCGCCGAGCCGTCCGTCGCACGGTCCACCACGCGCTCGACGGACTGAGCCCGCCCGCCACCCCCGGGCCGCCCGGAGGACCCGTCGCCGAGGGGCGGACCCCGCCGCCGGCCCCGCTCAGCGGCTGGTGACGGTGACGTTGCCGCTGGTGGCGGAGACGTCGAGCAGCAGGGACGCGCCCGGGTCGTTCGTCACCCGCACGTCCAGGTCGCCGGACCGCACGTCGGCCCGTACCCGGTACCGGCCCTGCGGCACCGTCAGGTCCACGTTGCCGCTGGTGGCGTGCAGCCGGGCGGGGGCGGCCTCGTCCAGCTCGACCAAAAGGTTGCCCGAGGTGGTCTCCGCGTCGATCGCGGAGGCGAGCCGGCGGGCCTCGATGTCGCCGGAGTTGGCCCGCAGCCGGACCGGACCGGCCGCCTCGACCAGCCGGATGTTGCCCGACGTGGTCGAGGCGCGGACCTCGCCGGCCGCGCCGTTGACGGTCAGGTCGCCGGAGTTGAGCGTGAACTCCACCGCCCCGACCTCGCTGAGGTCGACGTTGCCCGAACCGGTGCCGCCGTGGACCGCCACCCCCGGCGGCGCGGTCACCTCCCAGGAGATGCTGCACCGGTGCCCGCAGTCGGTGGGCAGCACCAGTTCGTCGCCCTTGATCTCGTACCGGCTGTCCGGCTCGCCGCCCTGGTAACGGACCACGCGTTTGATCGTCACCTGGTCGGCGGGGCCGTTGGCCCGGACCACCACGTCTCCCGAGCCGCCGCCGTCCACGCTGATCCGGGTGACCTTCGTCCGTTCGGTCTGGTCGTAGTCGAGCCGGCGGAACGACAGGGTGTCACACCCGGCGAGCACGATGAGCGTGGCGGCCGCGGTCGCGGCGACCACGGACAGCGGCCGAGGGGCCGTTCGGAGCGGAGCCATGGCCAGCACCATAGGACCGGCCGGGCGGCCGACACATCCGGGATCGCCCGCCGCCGCACCCCGAGCCGACCCTGAGATCGCACCCCGAGGGAGAATGGCCGGATGGCCGGATACCGCCGACAGCTCTACCGCGACGACGCGGTGGTGCTGCGCGTGCAGAAGCTGGGCGAGTCCGACCGGATCATCACGCTGTTCACCCGCCGGCACGGCCGGCTGCGCGCGGTGGCCCGGGGCGTCCGGCGCACCAGCAGCCGCTTCGGCGCGCGGCTGGAGCCGTTCGGGCACGTCGACCTCCAACTCGCCGGCGACCCCAAGGGCAACCAGGGCAGCTCGCTGCACACCGTCAGCCAGGTCGAGGCGATCGAGCTGTACGGCAAGCGGTTCCTCGGCGACTACCCCCGCTACACGGCGGCCAGCGCCATCGCCGAGACCGCCGAACGACTGACCCCGGTCGAGCGGGAGCCGTCGCTGCGGCTGTTCCAGCTCACCCTCGGCGCGATGAAGTCGCTGGCCCGCGGCGAGCACGACACCACGCTGGTGCTCGACGCGTACCTGTTGCGGGGCATGGCGTTCGCCGGCTGGGCGCCGGCGCTGGTCGCCTGCGCGGTCTGCGGCGAACCGGGCCCGCACCGCGCGTTCTCGGTGCCGGCCGGCGGCGCGGTCTGCCCCGACTGCCGGCCGCCCGGCGCGGCCCACCCCGCGCCGGCCACGCTGGTGCTGATGTCCGCGCTGACCACCGGCGACTGGGGGTACGCCGACGCCGCCGAGACCGGCGTACGCCGGGAGTGCAGCGGGCTGGTCGCGGCGCACCTCCAGTGGCACCTGGAACGCGCGCTACGCTCGCTGCCGCTGGTCGACCGGGGTGCCCCGGCGACCGGCGCGGCCCCGCCGCCGGCCTCCGGCCGCGGGCCGGTGCCGGAGCGTGTGAACAGGGAGATGACCGAGTGATCCGATCGACGAGGGCGACCCGCCGCGAGCCGACGCCGCCGACTCCGCACCCCTCCGGCGCCCGGCCGCCGGCGTTGCCGCCCGCAGCGGTGCCCCGGCACGTCGCCATCGTGATGGACGGCAACGGGCGCTGGGCCAAGGAGCGGGGGCTGCCCCGCACCAAGGGGCACGAGCAGGGCGAGCACAGCCTCTTCGACACCATCGAGGGCGCGATCGAGCTGGGCATCCCCTACCTGTCGGCGTACGCGTTCTCCACCGAGAACTGGCGGCGCTCGCCGGACGAGGTCCGCTTCCTGATGGGCTTCAACCGTGACGTCATCCGCCGCCGCCGCGACCAGCTCGTCGACCTGGGCGTCCGGGTGGTCTGGTCGGGCCGGGCGGGGCGGCTGTGGAAGAGCGTGATCTCCGAATTGCAGACCGCGGAGGAGATGTCGCGCGACAACTCGACGTTGACGCTCCAGTTCTGCGTCAACTACGGCGGGCAGGCGGAGATCGCCGACGCCGCCGCCGCGATCGCCCGCGACGTCGCCGCCGGCAAGCTCGACCCCGGCAAGGTCACCGAGAAGACGGTCGCCCGCTACCTCTACCACCCCGAGGTGCCCGAGGTGGACATGTTCCTGCGTCCCTCCGGCGAGCAGCGCATCTCCAACTTCCTGCTCTGGCAGACCGCCTACGCGGAACTGGTCTACCTGGACACGCTCTGGCCCGACTTCGACCGCCGCCACCTCTGGTACGCCTGCGAGCTGTACGCGCAGCGGGACCGCCGATTCGGCGGCGCGCTGCCCAACCCGGTCGCGCCGGGAGTCTGAGGTCACGCTTACCGACGCGCCATGCGGGGTATCGGTACCGACATCAGCCAACGCGGAGGTGAACCACATGATTCAGAAGCGGATCGGGCAGTGGGCGGTCATGGCGGTCGCCGTGCCGCTGGCGGCGGCCGGCGCGCGCCGGCTCAGCCACTCACTGGAGGCCCGTCGTGGCCCGACCGGCGTGAGCCGTCTGCTGACCAAGGGTGCCGACCTGCTCCGGCCGCAGAAGGCCAAGCGGCGTCGGTTCTTCTGACCTGCCCGGCCGGCGTCCACCGGCCGTCCACGGAACGCCCCGCATCCGCGGGGCGTTCCGCTTTACCATCGGCGCAGGGCGCGCGCCGCCGGGCCGCGCCGCCACGGGGGTGGAGAGATGCGCGATCTCCGGTACGAGATGACGGCCGCCCTGGCCGCCGCCGACCTGGTGGAGCCGGCCCGCCGGGAGGCGGTCGCCGAGCTGTGCGCCGGGGTGGCCGAGCGCTGGTGCGCCGACCTCGGGCACACCCCGACGGTCCGCTCCGGCGAGATCGCCGAGCTGGCCGCCGGGGAACCCGCCGCCGGCTGGGCGCCCGACCCGGCGTGAGCCTCAGCCCTCCACTTCGGAACGGTCGCCGGCCCAGAGCGTGTGGAACGAGCCGTCCCGGTCCACCCGGTGGTAGGTGTGCGCGCCGAAGTTGTCCCGCAACCCCTGGATCAGCGCGGCCGGCAGCCGCTCGGCGCGCAGCGCGTCGAAGTAGGCCAGCGACGACGCGAAGGCCGGCGTGGGCACGCCCGCCCGGGCCGCGTCGGCCACCACCCGCCGCCAGGCCGGCACCCCGGCGCTGACCCGGTCGGCGAACCAGGGGGCGACCAGCAGCGTCGCCAGTTCCGGCTCGGCGTCGTACGCCTCCTTGATCCGGTCGAGGAAACGGGCCCGGATGATGCAGCCGCCCCGCCAGATGGTGGCCGTGCCGCCCAGGTCGATGTCCCAGTCGTACTCCCGGCTGCCGGCCCGGATGTGGTCGAACCCCTGGGCGTACGCGACGATCTTGCTGGCCAGCAGCGCGCGGCGCACGTCCTCGACGAACGTCTCCCGGTCCTCCACCTGCCACTTCTCGCCCGCGTCGGCGAACACGCGGCGGGCGGCCTCGCGCTGGTCGGCGTGCCCGGACAGCGACCGGGCGAACGTGGCCTCGGCGATGCCGGTGATCGGGATGCCGAGGTCCAGCGCGCTCTGCACGGTCCAGCGGCCCGTGCCCTTCTGCTCGGCCTGGTCGAGCACCACGTCCACGAACGCCCGGCCGGTCGCCGCGTCGGTGTGCCCGAGCACGTCGGCGGTGATCTCGATGAGGAACGACTCCAGCTCGCCGCCGTTCCACTCCCGGAAGATCTCCGCGATCTCCGCCGGGCTCGCCGACAGGCCCGCCCGCAACAGGTCGTACGCCTCGGCGATGAGCTGCATGTCGGCGTACTCGATGCCGTTGTGCACCATCTTGACGAAGTGACCCGCGCCGTCCGGCCCGACGTGCCGGCAGCACGACTCGCCCTCGACCTGCGCGGCGATCTTCTCGAAGATCGGCCCGAGCTTGCGGTAGGACTCCGCCGAGCCGCCCGGCATGATGCTCGGGCCGCGCAGCGCGCCCTCCTCGCCACCGGACACACCGGTGCCGACGAAGTGCAGCCCGTGCCCGCGCAGCGCCTCCTCCCGGCGGCGGGTGTCGGCGAAGTGCGCGTTGCCGCAGTCGACGACGATGTCCCCCTCCTCCAGCAGCGGGATCAGCTCGTCGATCACGGCGTCGGTCGGTGCGCCGGCCTTCACCATCACGATCACCGCGCGGGGCCGCTCCAGCGAGCCGACGAAGTCCGCCAGCGACTCGGACGGCACGAAGGTGCCCTCGTCACCGTGCTCGGCGACCAGGCTGCGGGTGCGTTCCGGCGACCGGTTGTGCACCGCCACGGCGAAACCGTTGCGGGCCAGGTTCCGGGCCAGGTTGCGACCCATCACCGCCAACCCGGTGACCCCGATCTGCGCCGTCGCCTGCTCTGCCATGCGTACCGCCACCTCTCGTCCGCGCCGCTTGTCACGACCGTCCTCGTTGCCGTCCTGCACCGTATCGCGGCCGTCGAAGGAGCGGGCCGGGACGTCGACGGCGGGTGAGGGGGCGGTGGCCGTACGTCTCAGCCCTCGGCGAGACGCGCCTCGACGTGCGCCACCTTCGCGGTCAACGCGTCGGTCACGCCGGGGCGCACGTCGGCCTTGAGCACCAGGCTGACCCGGGGCGCCTGCGCCGCGACGGTGTCCACGGCGCGCTTCACCGCCGCCATCACCTCGTCCCACTCGCCCTCGACGGTGGTGAACATGGCGTCGGTCCGGTTGGGCAGGCCGGACTCGCGGACCACCCGGACGGCGTCGGCCACCAGGTCGCCCACGGACTCACCCACGCCGAGCGGGGTGATCGAGAACGCGATCAGCATGTCGTCGATGGTGCCAGTAATTGGGGTGCGCGGCGCGCGGGCGGTGGGTTAGCCTTCCGTCATGCGTTACTGACGCCCTTCCTCCGAGCCCGGTCCACCGCCGCAGATGCCGTGGACCCGTTCTGCTCCGGGCGTCCGCATCCTCTCCCGCCGCCGTCGGTCGCGGTGTCTGTCGTGGTCGGAGCCCACCCGGAGCGCACCCGCTCGGCGCGTCCAGGTCGACGCGCCCGACAGACAGGAGGCCCGCGGATGCCCGCGAAGCGCAAATCGAAGAAGCCCCGCAAGCCGTCGCCGTCGTTGCTGGAGGTGACCCCGCCGGATCTCGACGCGCTCACCGTCGCGCCGTCGACCCCGGTGACCCTGCCCAACGACCCGGAAACCCCGACGCCGCCGAAGGCCGGCCCGCCCGCCGCCGCCCGTGACGCCCGCCTGACGGGTCGCAGCCAGCGCGCCGGCCAGACCCGCTTCTACGCCTTCCGCCGAAGCTGACCCACCCCACCCCACCCCGTCCACCCCACCCCACCCCACCCCACCCCGCCCCGTCCGCCCCGCCCGTTGATCATGAAGTTGGCTGGACCGGAAAACGCTCTCCCGCCGGTCAACTTCATGGTCAACGCCCGGCCCGGCGGCCCGGCGGCGATGGGTGTACTCAACCGGTGGTGCAACGCCTAGGGGGCTGGGTGGTCCAGTTGCGGGTCGGGGTGAGGGTGTCGCCAGTTCGGTGAAGTAGGGGCATCGTCCTGTCGGGGAAGGCACCACTTCGGCGAACTGGTGTGGATCTCGCCGCTCGGGCGATCGGGGCCGGCATCGCCAGGGCGAGCGACTCGACTCAGAGTCGAGGACGGCGGGTTCTGAGATCCTGGTACGAACAGGCCTCCCCGGGGGCGCTCCCGTACCAAGATCTCGGGTCCGGTGGCCCTCGACGCGCGTTGCTCTCAGGTTGGCGACGCCAGCTCGCCGAAGTGGCGCCTTCCCGGTGGGGCGATGCCGCCGCTTCACCGAACTGGCTTCGCCGCCCGCCGCACCCTCCCGCTGCCCCCGATGATCATGAGGTTGGCGGTGACAAAACGGACGGCGATTGCCGTCAACTTCATGATCAACGGGGCGGGGGAGAGGAGGGGGAGGGGTGGGGTCAGCCGATCAGGGGACGGAAGGTGCCCAGGGCGATGCTTGTGGTCAGGGCGGCGGCGGCCAGCAGGGCGGCGGTCAGCACGAGCAGGGTGTCCGCGCGGGTGAAGTGTTGGCGACGGGCGACCGTGCGCGGGGTGTCCGCGTCGAAACCCCGGGCGTCCATCGCCACTGCCAACCGGGTGCCCCGCCGGATCGCACCGACCAGCAGCGCGAACGCGGTGGACGCGAACAGCCGCAGCTTGGCCACCGGGTTGCGGCCGGCGTCCACGCCCCGGGCCCGTCGAGCCATGCTGATCATCCGCCACTCCTGTTCGAGGAGCGGCACCAGCCGGAACGCGGCCAGCGCGCCGATGGCGAACCGGGCCGGCGCCTTCGCGTTCTGGATCAGCGCGTCGGCCAGTTCCGTCGGATCGGTGGTGGCGAACACGATGATGCCGGGCAGCGCCACCGCCAGCATGCGCAGCACCAATCCGAGCGCGGTGACCAGTACGCCCTGGGTGATCAGCACCGGGCCGGCCTCGACCAGCACCGGCCCGGACCGGTCGGCGGCGAAGAGCGTCAGCGTGACCAGGATGCCGACGGCACCGGCCAGCAGCGGCCAGGCCCGCCGGGCCAGCACCCGGTAGCGGACGCCGAACAACGGCAGCACGGCCAGTTCGACCGCGATCGCGATGGCCGGCGCGACCGGGTCCAGCGTCGCCACCAGCACGAGCGTGAACACCATCGCGGCGGCGAGCTTCGCCACCGGATTGCGCCGGGCCAGCAGGGCACCGGGCGCCGCCACCGGTTCCAGGTCGATCATGGCGCGCCTGCCCCTCGATCGGGCGGGGACGGCGGGGACGGCGGGTGCCCCGAACCGGAGTGGCCGCCCGCCCCTCGATCGGGCGGGGACGGCGGGGACGGCGGGTGCCCCGAGCCGGAGTGGCCGCCCGCCTCTCGATCAGGCCGCCCCGAACCGGAGCGGTCCGCCCCGGCCGGGCAGCCGAGCGTGAGCGTCCGGTCGGCCAGCGCGGCGACGAAGTCCGCGTCGTGGGTCACCGCGACCACGCCGTGTCCGGCGTCGCGCAGCTCGGCGAGCAGGTCGACCAGCTCCAGCCAGGTGCGCCGGTCCTGTCCGAACGTGGGTTCGTCGCAGATCAGCAGGCGGGGCGCGGTGGCCAGGGCGGTCGCCACGCTGAGCCGCCGCGCCTCCCCACCGGAGAGGGTGTACGGGTTGGCGCCGGCCAGCCGGTCCAGCCGCAGCCGGTGCAGCAGCGCGTCGACGGTGGCGGTCGCCGCCGCCTCGGACTGGCCGGTGCGGCGCGGCCCGAGCGCCAGTTCGTCGCGGACCGTGCCGGTGACGAACTGGTGTTCCGGGTCCTGGAAGACGGAGCCGATCCGGCGGGCCAGGGCCGGTGCCCGCCATCGGTGCGGGGCCGTACGCGCGTCCCGACCGGCCAGTTCGGCGGCGGCGGTGACCGTGCCCGTGCCGGGGCGCAGCAGGCCACCGAGGAGCAGCGCCAGCGTGGACTTGCCGGCGCCGTTCGGGCCGAGTACGGCGAGCGCCTCGCCGGCGCGTACCCGGAGGTCGGTCGGGGCCAGCCGGGGTGGGAGGCCGAGCCGGTCGGCGGTGAGCAGCACGTCGCCGGGGGGTGTGGTGGCGTGCCGGGGTGGCGCGGTGTGGCCGGGCACCCAGACCCCGGCGGCGGCCAGCGCGTCACCGTGCGCGGCGAAGACCGCCTCGGGTGGCCCGTCGGCCCGGACGCCCCCGCCGGGTTCCAGCACCACCACCCGGTCGATGAGCGGCAGTGCCTCCGCGACCCGGTGCTCCACCAGGATCAGCGTGGTGTCCGGGTCGAGCGCGTCGAGCACGGCGCGGCGGATCAGGGTGGCGCCGGCCGGGTCGAGGTTGGCGGTGGGTTCGTCGAGCAGCAGCANGCTGCTGCTCGCCGCCGCTGAGCGCGGCGGTGGGGCGGTCCCGGTGGTAGGGGAAGCCGACCCGGCGCAGCGCCTCGTCCACCCGGGGCCAGATCTGTCCGGCCGGTACCCCCCGGTTCTCCAGCCCGAACGCGACGTCGTCACCGGAGCGGGCCATCACGAGTTGGGTTTCCGGGTCCTGGAAGACGACGCCGACGCGTTCGCGGGCCGTACGCGGGTCCAGCCCGTCGATCTCGACGGTGCCCTCCTGCTCGCCGGAGTCCTCCGGCAGCAGCCCGGCCAGCGCCGCCAGCAGCGTGCTCTTGCCCGCGCCCGAGGCCCCGAGCAGCAGCACCCGCTCCCCGCTCAACACCCTCAGGTCCACCCCCCGAACCGCCCACCCCCGACGCCCCCCGTGCCGCCACCCGAACCCCCGAAGAACCACCCCACTCACCGCGCCACCCCCTCCCGCTCCGCCTCAGCCTCGGTGATCAAGGAGTTCGCGTCGGGAACACCGTCCCCCGTCGACGCAAACTCCTTGATCAACGGTGCGGGGGCGGGGGTGAGGAAGGGCAGGGTCAGACCAGGGCTCGGTCCCGGCCGGCGGGGAAGCGGTCCAGGGCGCCGGTGTTGGCCAGCGCGCGGGTCAGCACCCACGCGCCGAAGCCGGCGATCACGGTGGCGCTGACGATCGTGATCAGGGCGTAGGGGATGCGGTAGCTGGTCAGCTCGTAGGCCTTGTTCCAGTAGACGAAGTCGAAGATGGCCGCGCCCAGGCCGGTGAGCGCGCCGGCCAGCACCGCCACCGGCAGCTTGAACGAGCGGTAGCGGAACGCGGCGAACGCCAGCTCGGCGCCGATGCCCTGCATCAGGCCCNCACCGTCTCGCAGTACAGCGCCGCGCCCGGCTTGCGGATGATCAGGCCGGCGAGCACCGCCGGGATCAGCCACACGCCGTAGAGCACCGCCTGCGCCGGCGGGAAGAACGCGAACGCCGCGTCGGTGGCGCTCCAGAGCAGGCCCCAGGCCCAGAAGACGACGCCGAAGGCGACGGCGATCACCGAGGCGACGACGATGTCGACCGTACGCCAGCGGTTGCTGTCGGTGTGCATGGTGGCTCCCAGTTCTCGAAGGCGAACCAGGAGAAGACGCACGCCGCGCCCGGACGTGCCGGACGGCGGCGCGGCTGGAGGTCGACCGAACTCCCTGCGCTGGCATTACCCAGATCAGGTTCGAGGGTCTGCGGGCACCGGCCCGCACTCTCAGCGCTGTGCGCTCCCCTGTCGGATGTGAAGTTGTCTCGTCGCAGACGCTAGCACCGTCGCCGGCCCCGGACCCAGCAGGGCGAAGGTCGGTACGCTGCGAGCATGCGGGTCCAGGCGCGGGGTATGACGTTCGAGGTACGCACCGGCGGCCCCGAGGGCGGCGATCCGGTCCTGCTGCTGCACGGCTTCCCGCAGCACGCCGGTGAGTGGGACGCGGTGACGCCCGCGCTGCACGCCGCCGGGCTGCGCACGTACGCGCTCGACCAGCGCGGCTACTCGCCCGGTGCCCGGCCGGAGGCCGTCGGGGCGTACCGGATCCCGGAGCTGGTGGCCGACGCGGCGGCCGTGCTGGACGCGCTCGGGGTGAGCGCCGCGCACCTGGTCGGCCACGACTGGGGCGCGATCGTCGCCTGGGGCCTGGCGGCGACGCACCCGGAGCGGGTGCGGACGCTGACCGCCGTGTCGGTGCCGCACCCGGCGGCGATGGGGCACGCGCTCGCCACCGACGGGCGGCAGAAGGCGAAGTCGGCCTACATCGCGTTGTTCCGGATGCCGGGCACGGCCGAGAAGGTGCTGCTGGCGCTGCGCGGGGGAGTGCTGCGGCGGCTGCTGCGCGGCGTCGGGGACGCGGACACGGTGGCCCGCTACGCCGAGCCGATGCGTGAGCCGGGCGCGCTCACCGCCGCGCTCAACTGGTACCGGGCGATGAGCGGGTCGGACATGAAGGCGGTCGGGCCGGTGCCGGTGCCGACCACGTTCGTCTGGAGCGACCGGGACGTGGCGATCGGCCGGACCGCCGCGCTGGCGTGCG
Organism: Micromonospora sp. NBS 11-29; assembly: GCF_002140155.1. Taxonomy (GTDB): domain Bacteria; phylum Actinomycetota; class Actinomycetes; order Mycobacteriales; family Micromonosporaceae; genus Micromonospora. The sequence goes on along the minus strand of NZ_NAPR01000026.1, from coordinate 46,702 downwards.
CCGCGCACGTCACCGGCGACTACCGTTTCGTGGCGCTTCCTGGCGTCAGTCACTGGATTCCCGACGAGGCGCCCGGCCCGCTGGCCGAGGCGGTCCTCGCCCGGGTCCGGGGAACGGAGGAGGCATGACGGTGAGCGCCGAGGCGTACCTGGCGGTGGTGACCGAAACGATGGCCCGGGTGGCCGCCGGGCAGCGGGCGAACGTGGCCGCGGCGGCCGACCTGATCGCCGCGGCGGTACGCGCCGACGGGGTGGTGCACGCGTTCGGCACCGGGCACTCCGAGGCGCTCGCCATGGAGATCGCCGGTCGGGCCGGCGGGCTGGTGCCCACCAACCGGATCGCGCTGCGTGACCTGGTGCTGATCGGCGGCGAGCCGGCCGACGTGCTCGGCCCGAAGCTGGAACGCGAGCCGGCCGTGGCGCACCGGCTCTACGAGCTGGCCCCGATCCGACCGCAGGACGTGTTCGTGCTCGCCTCCAACTCGGGGGTGAACGGGGCGATGGTCGAGTTCGCATCCGTGGTCAAGGAGCGGGGGCACGGACTGGTGGCGATCACCTCGGCTGAGCACTCGGCCCGGATGGACTCGCGGCACCCGTCGGGTCGCAAGCTGGCCGACTTCGCCGACGTGGTGCTGGACAACGGCGCCCCGTACGGCGACGCCACGCTGCCGCTGCCCGGTGGCGGCGCGGTCGGCGCGGTCTCGTCGATCACCGCCGCGCTGCTGGCCCAGCAGATCACCGTCGAGGTGGTGGCTCGGCTGGTGGCCGAGGGGGAGCGGCCGCCGGTCTACCTGTCCGCCAACATCAGCGGCGGCGACGAGCACAACGCCGAGTTGGAGGCACGGTATGCGGGGCGGATCCGGCGCGGATCCTGAACCGGTTTCNGGGCACTGGCGCTGCTGCCGGCGGGCGTTCACCCGCCGGCCGCGTCGTCTTCCCCGGAGGTTCACGAGTGTCCAAGGAGTCCGAGAAGCAGCGCTGGCAGCGTAACTTCGCCGACCTGCTGCAAGAGTTGCGCGTCGCGCAGACCGGTGTGCAGATCCTCTTCGCGTTCCTGCTGACGCTCCCGTTCAGCAACGGGTTCACCCGGACCACGGAGTTCCAGCGCGATGTCTACATCGTGGCGCTGCTGGCCGCCGCCGCGGCCACCGCGATGATCATCTCGCCGGTCGCGTTCCACCGGGCGCTGTTCCGCCAGGGACGCAAGCCGGAGCTGGTCCGCTTCGCCCACCGGATGGCCACCGGCGGCCTGTTCTTCATGCTGGTCGCGATGGTCAGCGCGGTCCTGCTGATCACCGACTTCGTGCTGGACCGGCCGATCGCGTTCCTGCTCAGCGCCGTCACCGGGCTGTGGTTCCTGCTCTTCTGGGCCATCCTCCCATTCGCCCGCCGCAACTGGGGCGAAGACGACGTCGACGATGACGACGACGACCCGCTGACGTGAAAGGAGGGGCCCCTTCTTAACGCCTTCGGTAGAGGAAGGGGCCCCTTTTNCCGTTCAGGGCGGCCAGCACCAGGTACGCCGACGGCGGGATCCGGCGGCCCTTGCGGACGAAGCTCACCAGCACGCCCGCGTAGGCCAGCAGCAGCACGGCGACGACGATCAGGAAGTACAGCACCGGCACACCCTACCGGCCGCCGCGCAGCCCCAGTCTGCGCAGCTCCAGCGCGGCGAGCGCGTCGACGGTCGCGTCGTCGCCGCGCCGCCACGCCTCGGCCACGTCCGGCGCGATCCGGGTGAGCGCCGACAGCGGCTGCCCGGCGAGCGCCCGCAACGCCAACAGGTCCCGACCGGCCGGGGCGGCGGCCATGGCCCGCGCCGCGCCGGCCCGGCGGATCCAGCGCAGCCGCAGCGGCAGCCAGCCGAAGAGCACCAGGCCGAGCGGGAACACCAGCACCGCGATGGTCAGCGCGAGCGCCAACTGCCCGACCAGCTCCTGCTGGTCACGGCCCGCCTCGGCGACCGCGCGGGCGGCGTCCGCGGCCCGGGTGAAGGGTGCGGTCAGCTCGTCGCCGACCAGCGGCACCCGGCCCACCTTGCCGCCGGCGTCGGCCAGGTTGTCGGCGAGTCCGCCGCCGGCCCCCTCCAGCTTCCGTCCGGGTACGGCGAGCTTCTCCACCAGGTCGTGCACCCAGAGGGCGAAGCGGATCGCCGCGTACACCCAGGCGACCACGAGCAGATCGGTGAGGAACTGGCGGAGGGCGGTCGGAAAACGGTCGGCGTAGATCTTCACGCCGGACAGCGTGCCACGACGGACGCGGGTCGGGACAGGGTCGATCCGCGACTCAGGACGGCCCCTCCCCGGCGTGGCTGACCGCGTCCGCCACGATGTGCGCGACGTGCTCGTCGACCAGGGCGTACGCGATCTCCCGTCCGCGCCGCGAGCCGCGCACCACGCCGGCCCCGCGCAACACCCGCAGGTGCTGGGAGACCAGCGGCTGCGGCGCGCCGAGCTTCTCGACCAGCTCGTGCACGCAACGCTCGCTCTCGGCCAGCTCGCTGACGATCGCCAGCCGGATCGGGGCCGAGAGGGCGCGCAGCAGCTCACCCGCGCCCTCGAAGGCGTCGTACCCGTTCGTGCCGGTCACCCCGTAACGGTAACCAATGCCAGCAGCGCCGGCCGGTGCGCCCTCATCCCAGCAGCACCTCGTGCTCGGTCGGCTCGACCGCCGGCACCGTCGGGGACGACCGGCGCCGCCACGCCCGCACGCCGGCCGCGACCAGCGCCACCACCAGGAACGAGCCGATCGCCACCAGCACCACCGAGGCGCCGGGCGCGGTGTCGGCGGTGCCGGCCACGCAGACGCCGGCCCCGGCGGCGAACAGGCCCAGCGCCATCGCCGCCGCCATGGTGGACCGGAAACCGCGGGTCACCTGCTGGGCGGTGGCCACCGGCACCACCATCAGCGCGCTGATCAGCAGCACCCCGACCGCCCGCATGGCGATGGTCACCGTCACTGCGGTGCCCACCGCGATCAGCAGGTTCAGCGCCCGCACCGGCAGGCCGGAGACCCGGGCGTACTCCTCGTCGTGGCAGACCGCGAACAGCGCTGGGCGCAGCGCCAGCATGGTCACCAGCAGCACCGCGCCGAGCACGCCGATGGTGACCAGATCACCCGGCGACGTCGTGGTCAGCGACCCGAAGAGGTACGCGTTGAGCGACCCGCTGCTGGCGTCGGAGAGCCCGACCAGCATCACGCCGCCGGCGATCCCGCCGTAGAAGAGCAACGCCAGCGCTAGGTCACCGGAGGTGCGCCCGTACGCGCGGACCAGCTCGATGACGATCGCGCCGAGCGTCGCCGCGAGCACCGCCACCAGCACCGGGGAGCGGTTGAGCAGCAGCCCGGCGCCGACTCCGGTGAGTGCGACGTGGCCGAGGCCGTCGCCGATCAGCGCCAGCCGGCGCTGCACCAGGTAGATGCCGAGCGCCGGCGCGGCCAGCCCGATGACGAGCGCGCCGACCAGGGCGCGGAGCATGAAGTCGTACTGGAAGAGGTCCATCTCAGATGCCCGTCCAGAGCCCGGCGGGCTCCTCGTCGCAGTGCGGGTGCACGTGGTCGTGGTCGGGGTCGGCGTGGTGGCCGGCCGGTTCCGGCACCGCACCGTCGTGGGCGATCCCGCCCTGGTGCACCACGACGGCCCGGCTGATCAGCGGGCGCAGCGGGCCCAGCTCGTGGGCGACCAGCAGCACCGTGCCGCCGCCGTCGCGGAACGCGCGCAGCGCCCCGGCGAACGCCTCCTGGCTGGCCGCGTCCACCCCGGCGGTGGGCTCGTCGAGCACCAGCAGCTCCGGGCCGCCGGCCAGCGCCCGGGCGATCAGGACGCGCTGCTGCTGGCCCCCGGAGAGGGTGGACACCGGCTCGCCGGCCCGGTCGGCGAGCCCGACCGCGCGCAGCGCCTCGGCCACCGCCTCCCGGTCCGCGCGTCCGGCCGGTCGCAGTACGCCGCGTCGGGCCAGCCGTCCGGACGCCACCACCTCGCCCACCGTGGCGGGCACGCCGCCGCCCGCGCCGAGCCGCTGCGGGACGTACCCGATGCGGTGCCACTGCCGGAAGCGGCGCTGCGGCGTGCCGAACAGGGTGACCGACCCGGCGCCGAGCGGCACCAGGCCGAGCGCGGCGCGGACCAGCGTCGACTTGCCGGAGCCGTTGGCGCCGAGCACGGCGACCACCTCACCGGCGGTCAGGGTCAGCGAGACGTCCCGCAGGACCGGGCGGCCGTCGTAGCCGACGGTGGCGTGCGCGATCTCGATCACGGGGGAGGTCATGCGCAGTCCAGGGCGGTACGCAGGGCCTGGAGGTTGGCGCGCATCGCGGCGAGGTAGTCACCCTCGGCGGGCGGGCCCTCGATCGGGTCCAGGACCGCGGTCCGCGCCCCGACCGTGCGGGCGATCGTCTCGGCGACCTTCGGGCTGACCAGCGTCTCGAAGAAGATCGTGCCGGCCCGGTGCTCCCGGGCCTCCCGCACCACCTCGGCGAGGCGTTGCGGGGAGGGCTCGGACTCCGGGGTCAGGCCGGTGAGGCCGATCTGCTCCAGCTCGTAGCGCTCGGCCAGGTAACCGAACGCGGTGTGGCTGGTCACGATCTCCCGGCGCTGGCAGGTGCGCAGGCCCTCGGCGTACTCGGTGTCCAGCTTCGTCAGCTCGGCCCGCAGCGCGCCCGCGCGGAGGGTGTAGTCGGCGGCGTGGCCGGGGTCGACCGTGCCGAGGCGCTCGGCGAGCTTGTCGCCGATGGTGGCCAGCCGGGTCGGGTCGAGCCAGACGTGCGGGTCCTTGCCGCCGGCCTCCTCCTCGTGCCCGGCCTCGCCCTCGTGCTCGTGACCCCCGGCGGCGGCGTCCAGCAGCGGCGCCACGCCGGCCACGTCGAAGCCCCGGTCGCCGCCGTTCTGGTCCATCGCCTCGTCCACCGCCGGCTGGAAACCGGTGAGGTGGACGATCAGCTCGGCGTCGACCACCTGGCCGACCTGGCGCGGGTTCAGCTCCAGGTCGTGTGGCTCCGCGCCGGGCTTGGTCAGGTTGCTGACCGTGACCCGGTCGCCGCCGACCCGCTCGGTGAGGAACTGGAGCGGGTAGAACGCGACCACCACGTCGACCCGGTCCGGGTCGCTTCCCCCGCCGCCGCCGTCCGAGCAGGCGGCGACGCCGCCCAGGGCGAGCAGGGCGGCGGTGGCGGCGGCCAGGGCGCGAGGGGTGGCGCGAACGGTCATGGGATCAACTGTCCGTGACAACGAAAACTATTGTCAAAAACGCATGATTGCATGTCAGCCCAGGTCAGGCCGCACGCGTCAGCCGACCATCAGCTTCGCCAACCCCACCGCGATCAACAGGGTGAGCATCAGCAGCCGGAGCACCCGGGTGGCCGGCACCTGCACCGGCCAGGTCAGGGACATCAGCCAGACCAGCCCGGCGGCCAGCGCCAGCAGCAGGACGCCACCCGCCGGGCCGGGCGCGAAGAGGCCGACCAGCACCAGGACCAGCGCGGCGAGGAACACCGTCGTCGGGTTGAGCCGGGCCAACCGGGACGGCACAGGACTCTGCGTACGCTGCATGCCACAAACTCTACGAGGAGGAACGCCGTGCTGGTCACCAACCGGTTCCTGGTGGACGCCGAAACGGCCGACGAGTTCACCCGTCAGGCGCACGCCGCGCTGGCCGCGCTCGCCGCCCGCCCCGGCTACCTGCGCGGCGAGCTGCTCCGGGCGCTCGACGACCCGGCGCACTGGTGCCTGCTCACCGAGTGGGAGTCGGTCGGGGCCTACCGGCGGGCGCTCGGCGGATTCGACGTCAAGGTCACCGCCGTGCCGCTGCTCGCCCGATCGGTGGACGAGCCGTCGGCGTACGAGACGCTCGCCAGCGCCGCCCCGCAGGGCGAGGTCGTGGTCGTCGCCAGCGATCGTGCCGCAGGCCCGTACCGCTGAGTCCCGGGGCACTACCCTGGCGCGTATGACCGCTCCCGGACCGGCCGCGCCGCCCCCGCCACCCGTGCCGCCCGGCGTGTCGCCGGCGGACCCGGGGGTGCCCGCGCCCCCGCCCGGGCCCGGCGTCGCGCCGCCGTTCGCCGCGCCGCCCACCGAGGGCGGCCGGGCCCGGCTCTGGCTCGGCCTCGGCGTCGGCGCGCTGGCCGTGCTGCTCTGCTGCGGCGGAGGCGGCGCGGCCGTGGTCGGGCTGGCGGTGAGCAACGTGCAGGCCGTCGGCGAGCAGGGCCGGGCGGTAACCGACGACTACTACCAGGCGTTGGTCGCACGGGAGTGGTCCAAGGCGTACGACCGGCTCTGCGACGACGCCCGGCGGCGCGAGTCCCGGCCGGAGTTCACCCGGCGGGTGGCCACCGAGCCGCAGGTCTCCGGCTACCGGGTGGGCCAGGTCGACACCGCCACGCTGACCGTGCCGGTGGACGTCACGCTGGCCGGCGGGAGGCGGGAGGCGCAGACCGTCACGCTGGCGCCGGACCGGCAGACCGGCGGCCTGGAGGTCTGCGGGGTGAGCTGACCGACCCCCGGTATTCTGCTGGGCTCGGGACGGACGCGGTCGTACCGTTGTCCCGAACAGCCCGGTTCCATCCATCTCAACCGCGCCGACCGCCAGCCGGCGTAGGAGGAAACATGCCAGCCGACCGTATCGACGCCGTCGTCAGCCTCGCCAAGCGCCGGGGCTTCGTCTTCCCCTCCAGCGAGATCTACGGGGGCACCCGGTCGGCGTGGGACTACGGCCCGCTCGGCGTGGAGCTGAAGGAGAACGTCCGCCGCCAGTGGTGGCGGACCATGGTCCAGCAGCGCGACGACGTCGTCGGCCTCGACTCCGCGGTCATCCTGGCCCGCAAGGTCTGGGAGGCCAGCGGCCACATCGCCGAGTTCGTCGACCCGCTGACCGAGTGCCAGTCCTGCCACAAGCGGTTCCGCGCCGACCACCTGGAAGAGGCGTACGAGGCCAAGCACGGCAAGCCGCTGACCTCGCTGACGGAGCTGAACTGCCCCAACTGCGGCAACAAGGGCACCTTCACCGAGCCGAAGATGTTCAACGGCCTGATGAAGACCTACCTGGGCCCGGTGGAGAGCGACGAGGGCCTCCACTACCTGCGCCCGGAAACCGCCCAGGGCATCTTCGTCAACTACAAGAACGTGGAGACGGTCGCCCGCAAGAAGCCGCCCTTCGGCATCGCGCAGACCGGCAAGTCGTTCCGCAATGAGATCACCCCGGGCAACTTCATCTTCCGTACGCGGGAGTTCGAGCAGATGGAGATGGAGTTCTTCGTCGAGCCGGGCACCGACGAGCAGTGGCACGAATACTGGCTTCAGGAGCGCTGGAACTGGTATCNCTCTCCCACTACTCGAAGCGCACCGTCGACATCGAGTACAAGTTCCGGTTCGGCGGCACCGAGTTCGCCGAGCTGGAGGGCATCGCCAACCGCACCGACTTCGACCTGTCCACGCACAGCAAGCACTCCGGCGTCGACCTGTCGTACTTCGACCAGGGCAAGGGCGAGCGCTGGATGCCGTACGTGATCGAGCCGGCCGCCGGCCTCACCCGCGCGGTGCTGGCGTTCCTGCTGGAGGCGTACGACGAGGACGAGGCGCCGAACACCAAGGGCGGCGTGGACAAGCGCACCGTCATGCGCTTCGACCCGCGGCTGGCCCCGGTCAAGGTCGCGGTGCTGCCGCTGTCCCGCAACGAGGCGCTCTCGCCCAAGGCCAAGCAGCTCGCCACCGACCTGCGCAAGCGCTGGGTGGTCGAGTTCGACGACTCGCAGGCGATCGGCCGCCGCTACCGTCGGCAGGACGAGATCGGCACCCCGTTCTGCGTCACGGTCGACTTCGACACGCTGGACGACAACGCGGTGACGGTCCGGAACCGGGACACCATGGCCCAGGAGCGCATCCCCCTGGACCAGATCGAGCGCTACCTGATCGACCACCTCCCCGGCTGCTGATGGTGTAAGGCGGGGGCCCTTCTTAACGCATTTGGTAGAGGAAGGGCCCCCGCTTAACACCCCACCGCCGGGGCGACATGGACCGCGACCGTAGCGGCCAGACCCTGGCGGGAAGCGTGCGCCTGCTCCACCGTCCGGCGCACCCGCTCAGGCTCACGTCGGATCTGCGCCGGGGTGAAGTGCAGGATCATCAGCCCGAGCCGGCTCAGCTCGTTGTGGCGGTCGAGCGTGCGCGCCCAACCGTCCGGGCTGAAGTGGTACTCCCGCGAGTCGACCTCCAGCGCCAGCGCCGACTCGGCAAGGTAGCCGTCGGGTGTCGGCAGGGTCTGCCCGTCACCGGTCGTCAAGCGCGGGTTCCAGAGGATCTCCGGGAGCACTCGGCTCGCGGCGAGACAGTCCCGCAACTCGGCCTCCGGCGCGGAGCGGGTGCCGGCGGCCACCTCGTGGAACGCCTTCCGGATCAGCGCCGTACGGCTGCGCCTGGCCCGGATGATCTCCTCGTCCAGGGCGGCCAGGTCGGTGAAACTCCGTTGCACGGCCTCGGCCACGATCGCCCGTACCGTCCGCAGGTCGCGCAGGTCACGGGCCGCGTCGACGACGGCCCGCGCGGGCGAGCAGACCGGGTAGTGATCGGTCGGCCGTGCCTTGGGGTCGAGCGTCAGGGCCCGGGACACCAGCACGTGACCGGTCGACTTGCGGCTCGTCGAGTGCGGGACGAGAAGGTGTACGTCGGTGGTCCGCGGACTGTATCGGAAGCCGTGCCAGGAGAGCGCGGACAGTCCGGTCAGCTGGGCGCCCCGGCCGGCGTACAGGGCGGCGGAGATTCGTCGCTGCTCGTCGGTCAGCACGCCGGTGACCAGGGCGTATGTCGCCGGAAGCACGCGCTGCCAGCGGCCCCGGCGGGTCTGCCGGTAGATGAACATGTCGTCGTAGCCGGCTTGCAGCAGTTGGGCGCGCGTGACCAGGTCCTGCTGGCGGTGCGCGACCTCCGCCAGCCGGGGCGGGTGATCGACCATGCGGCAAGCGTGGGCGACAGGTGGGTGTTCGCGCTGCCCGTCGCCCACGTCCTGTGGACAACCGGTCCGCTTGTGGAAACCCCGCGCCTCCCACCGGCGCTGTGATATGCGCCNTTAAGCGGGGCCCCCGCCTATGCAGAAAGCGTTAAGCGGGGCCCCCTCCTTACACTTGGGCGGTGAGTGTGCTGAAGATCGGGCCGTATGCGGTGTGGCCGCCGGTGGTGCTCGCGCCAATGGCCGGGATCACCAACGTCGGCTTCCGCCGCCTCTGCCGGGAGCAGGGCGGCGGCATCTACGTCTGCGAGATGATCACCACCCGGGCGCTGGTCGAGCGGAACCCGAAGACGCTGCGCATGATCGCCTTCGGCACCGAGGAGAAGCCCCGCAGCCTCCAGCTCTACGGCACCGACCCGGAGATCACCGCGGCCGCCGTGCGGATCGTGGTCGAGCGGGACCTCGCCGACCACATCGACCTGAACTTCGGCTGCCCGGTCCCCAAGGTCACCCGCCGGGGCGGCGGCTCCGCGCTGCCGTGGCGGCGTCGACTCTTCGCCCGGCTGGTCAAGGCCGCGGTGGACGCCGCATCACCCGCCGGGGTGCCGGTCACGGTCAAGATGCGCAAGGGCATCGACGACGACCACCTGACGTACGTCGAGGCCGGCCTCGCCGCCCAGGACGCGGGCGTCGCCGCGGTCGCCCTGCATGGGCGTACGGCGGCGCAGCGCTACTCGGGCACCGCCGACTNGACATCTGGGAGGGCGAGGACGCGCTGCGGATGGTCGCGCACACCGGGGTGGACGGCGTGGTGGTGGGGCGTGGCTGCCTGGGCCGGCCGTGGCTCTTCGCCGATCTGGAGGCCGCCTTCAACGGCCGCGTCGACCGGCGGCTGCCCACCCTCGGCGAGGTCGCGGTGACCATGCGGCGGCACGCCGAGCTGCTGGTGGAGCAGTTCGTGGCCGGGGCCCGCAACCCGGCCCGGGGCGAGCGGGACGGCTGCACCGACTTCCGCAAGCACGTCGCCTGGTACCTGAAGGGGTTCCCGATCGGCGGCGAGCTGCGCCGGTCGCTCGCCATGATCGAGAGCCTGGCCCAGCTCGACGATCTGCTCGGCAAGCTCGACCCGTCGGTGCCGTTCCCGGTGGAGACGCTCGGCCAGCCGCGCGGCCGGACCAACTCCCCGGGCAAGGTCTTCCTGCCCGACGGCTGGCTGGCCAGCCGCGACGACGACACCCCGCCCGAGGGCGCCGAGCTGGACGACTCCGGCGGCTGACCCGCGCTGACTGACGGNCGTCTGTGGTCGCCCAGACGACAACAGACGCACCCGAACCGGTACGCCGAAGGGCCCGACCCCAACGGGGTCGGGCCCTTCGGCATGCGATCAGGAGCTGTAGCCGCGGCTGGCGATCCAGCGCGCCAGGGCGTCCACATCCACCTGGTAGGAGGCCTGGTCCGGGTTCGCCGAGTCGGCGATCGTCACGACCTTGCCGCCGTCGCGGTAGCCCACCACGCTGATGTAGTGGCCACCCTCGAAGGAGTGGGTGGTGCCGTCGGTGTCGGTCGCGGTGCCGGCGATGTTCGCCACCACGGCGCGGCCGTCGTCCACCGCGCGCACCACGTCGGCGCGCAGCTTGTCGGCCTTCTCACCGACCTTGTCGACCGGGATCTCGGTGGACCGGTAGACGTCCTTGCCGGTCTCCTTGTTCAGCACCGGGGTGATGTCGTTGATGGAGTTGGTGCCGGCCTCGGTGGTGCCCATCTCCTTGGCCATCGCGTCCACGTCGATGTTCTTGCCCTGCACGCTGAGCGCGTTGCGGGCCGCGGCCGGGCCGCAGAAGTAGAAGTTGGGCTGCGCCTCGTAGCGCACGTCCAGCTCCCGCTCACCGGGGCCCTTGCGGTCGACGGTGACGACCTGGGCGGCGCGCTCGGCCGGGGTGGCCTGGGCGGCGATGGCGGGGCCGGCGATACCACCGGCGGTGGCGGCGATACCGGCAGCGGTCAGAACGGTCTTGCGCAGCAGAGTGGTAGCCATGATCAGTTGCCTCTCTGTCCGGGGGTGCCGCGGCGATCGGGGGATGCCGCGAAAGTATTGGGGGTCCGTCCACGGGACGGGGCCGGCTCACGGGCGGCCAGGGGGCCTGCTCCGGCGGCTCGGGGATGTAACGACCGGTGGGCGGGGACCATTCCCGGCCCGACCCGGCGACGTGCGTCGTGGATGCAACGGCCGGTGGCCGGAGGCCATTCCCCGGGCAGCCCCGGCGTCTGGTCGCGCGCCATCTCTTGGCCGGCGGGCGGGGCCGGTGCGGCGCGGTCAGCCATGTACAACGTCCCCACCCCGGCCCCGATTCCGCCGTGGCGGTGACACCCACCACCGACCCCGCCCCGCAGAACCCGACATAATGCCCAGCAGCCTGCGCTCGCCGGGAAACCGCCTAAGAGCTCACCTGGAGGCGCGAGAGGTGGATGGGTGAGCGGCGGCGCCGCCAGTTCGGTGAAGTGGCGGCATCGTCCTGGCGGGAAGGCGCCACTTCGGCGATCGGGTGTGCTCGGGTCTGCCAGTTACAGGTCAGGGGCGGGCGGGGTCGACGGTGGTGCTGCGGGCGATGGGCTGGGTGGGGATCGGGGTGGTGGCGTGCGGCCAGGGGATCTCGGGGGAAGGGTGGAAGGTGATGCCGGCCGCGGCCCAGCGCGGGCCGTGGGTGGCGAGCCGCTCCCGGAACCCGGTCCAGTCGTGTGTCGCGCGCGGTGACCAGCCCAGTTCGGCGACGGCGGGCAGGCGCGGGAAGAGCATGAACTCGACCTCGGCGCGGGTGGTGACCGACTCGGTCCAGAGCGGGGCCTCCACGCCCAGCACCGCCTCGGCCGGTACGCCGGTCAGGTGGGTGCCCGGGTCCCACTCGTATGCCCGGCGCACGTCGATGAGGCCCGCCCAGTCGTGCCCGATCGGGGTGTCCGGGGCGTACTTCATGTCCAGGTAGGCGTGGTTGCCGGGGGAGAGGATGAGGCGGGCGCCCCGGCGTACCGCGTCGGCCGTCTCCGGGTCGTCGCCGTTGGTGCCCCACCACTGGAGGACGCGCCCGTCGACGTGGCCGGTCGGGGCGAGCTGGTGCCAGCCGACGACGGTCTTCCCGGTGGCCGCGACCAGCGCCTGGGCCCGCTCGACGAAGGCGCGGTAGGTGTCGGCCGGCACCTTGAACGCCTCGTCGCCGCCGAGGTGCAGCCACGGCCCGGGGGTCAGCGCGGCCACCTCGCCGACCACGTCGGCGACGAAGGCGTACGTCCGCTCGTCGGCCGGGTCGACGTAGCTGAACCCGACCTCGGTGCCGGTGTACGGCGGTGGCGCGGTCTTGCCGGGCGCCAGCTCGGGGTACGCGACCAGCGCCGCGTTGGTGTGCCCGGGCAGGTCGATCTCCGGCACGACGGTCACGTGGCGGCGGGCGGCGTAGGCGACGATCCGTCGGTAGTCGTCCCGGGTGTACCAGCCGCCGGGCCCGCCGCCGACCTCGGTGACGCCGCCGACCTCGGCGAGCCGGGGCCAGGAGTCGACCGCGATCCGCCAGCCCTGGTCGTCGGTGAGGTGCAGGTGCAAATGGTTGAGTTTGTACCGGGCCAGGTGGTCGACCACCCGCAGCACGTCCTCGACGCCGAAGAAGTGCCGGGCGACGTCGAGCATCGCGCCCCGGTAGGGAAAGCGCGGCCGGTCGACGATCGTGCCGCCGGGCACCGCCCAGCGCTCGCCGATCGGGGTGGCGCTCTCGATCGCCGGGGGAAGGAGCTGCCGCAGCGTCTGCGCCCCGTGGAACAGGCCGGCCGGCGCGGCGGCGGTGATCCGGACGCCGGCGGCGGTGACGTCGAGGCGGTATCCCTCGTCCCCGAGCGCGTCGTCTCCGAGCGCGTCGTCGCCGCCGGGGCCGCCGTCGGCCCGGACGCCGCCCGGCGACGCGCCGACGCCGCCCGGCGACGCGCCGACGCCGCCCGGCGACGCGCCGACGCCGCCCGGCAGCGCGCCGGGGCCGGCGTCGGTCGTCGACAGGGTGAGCGTCAACCGGCCGTCGGCCGGCTCGGCCGGCTCGGCCGGGTCGGTTACCGGGAGCGGGAAGCCGGTGGCCGGGCGCAGCCAGCCGGCGAGCTGGTCGGCGACGTGGCGGCCGGCGGGGCCGACGCGCAGCGCCACGTCCGGGGTCAGCGTGAAGTCACCGGCCGGGTCGGGAAGGACCCGCTCGGGCGCGGGGACCACCACGTCCAGCCGGACCGGCGCGGACGGGCCGAGCAGGCCGGCGGCCCGTTCGGCGGCGACGCGGGCCAGCTCGCCCGCGCTGGGGGCCGCATCGGGAAGGACGGCGGCCGGGCCCACCTCGGGAAGACCGGCGGCCGGGGTCGCGTCGGGGAAGCCGGCGGCGGGTGCGGGGCCGGCGGGACGGGTGTCGGTCGGCTGGGGCCCGTTCTCGGGGGTGGTGGGGGTGGTCGGCACGGCGACGGCTCCGAGGGGTGTATTTGCGTGGGATATGGCAAAGGTCAGGTTCGGCGAATCGCAGTGCCGTCAAGAGTACGAGGGAAATCGGCATTGCGTGTTCCTGCGCGTGGAAGCGTTCCCAAAAACCCGTACGGACGTGGGCAGTGGTGATTGTTGTGCCAATTGTCACCGAACGGTCCCAGGCTTCGCGAAGGTCGCCTAACCTTCGCCCACCGATCGCCGACCAGCCGGGATTGCCGGTGGTAGCGCCCGGGGTATGTCCGAACTGAACCTTCGTTAAGTGTCAATGGTGCGCGTGGGAGGCTCTGGTGACAGCTCAGGAAGAAACGGCCGGGCGTAAGTACGTCTACGACTTCGCCGAGGGCAACAAGGACCTCAAGGACCTGCTCGGTGGCAAGGGCGCGAACCTGGCCGAGATGACCAACCTCGGGCTGCCGGTACCGCCCGGCTTCACCATCACCACCGAGGCCTGCCAGGCGTACCTGGGCACCGGGCGCGAGCCGGACGGCCTGGCCGGGCAGATCGAGGCGCACCTGGAGGCCCTGGAGCGCGCGATGGGCCGCCGGCTCGGCGACCCGGACGACCCGCTGCTGGTCTCCGTGCGCTCCGGGGCCAAGTTCTCCATGCCCGGCATGATGGAGACCGTCCTCAACGTCGGCCTNCCTGGGACTCCTACCGCCGGCTGATCCAGATGTTCGGCAAGACCGTCTGCGAGGTGCCGGGCGAGGAGTTCGAACACGCGCTCGACGACGCCAAACGCGCCAAGGGTACGCACGACGACCTCGACCTGGACGCCGACGACCTGCGCGGGCTGGTCGACGCGTACAAGAAGATCTTCGCCAAGCACACCGGGCGGGAGTTTCCGCAGGAGCCCCGGGAGCAGCTCGACCTGGCCATCCGCGCGGTCTTCGACTCGTGGAACGCGGAGCGGGCCATCCTCTACCGCCGGCAGGAGCGCATCCCGGCCGACCTGGGCACCGCGGTCAACGTGGTGAGCATGGTCTTCGGCAACCTCGGGCCGGACTCCGGCACCGGCGTGGCGTTCACCCGCGACCCGGGCAGTGGCGCGCAGGGCATCTACGGCGACTACCTCGCCAACGCCCAGGGTGAGGACGTGGTCGCCGGCATCCGCAACACGGTGCCGTTGCAGGAGTTGGAGCGGCTCGACAAGACCTCCTACGACGAGCTGCTCGGCATCATGGCCCGGCTGGAGGAGCACTACCAGGACCTCTGCGACATCGAGTTCACCATCGAGCGCGGCAAGCTCTGGATGCTCCAGACCCGGGTCGGCAAGCGCACCGCCGCCGCCGCGTTCGTCATCGCCGGTCAGCTCGTCGACGAGGGCCTGATCGACCTGGACGAGGCGCTGCACCGGGTCACCGGCGCGCAGCTCGCCCAGCTCATGTTCCCGCGCTTCCAACTCGACCACGAGTTCCAGCCGGTGGCCAGGGGCATCGGCGCGTCGCCGGGTGCGGCGTCCGGCAAGGTGGTCTTCACCTCGGCCCGCGCGGTCGAGCTGGCCGCCGAGGGCGAGGCGGTGATCCTGGTCCGCCGGGAGACCAACCCGGACGACCTCAACGGCATGATCGCCGCCAGGGGCATCCTCACCTCGCGCGGCGGCAAGACCAGCCACGCCGCCGTGGTGGCCCGGGGCATGGGCAAGACCTGCGTCTCCGGGGCGGACGAGCTGGAGGTGAACGTGCCGGCGAAGCGGTTCACCGTCGCCGGCCACACCGTCGCCGAGGGGGACGTGGTGTCGATCGACGGCACCACCGGCAAGGTCTACCTCGGCGAGGTGCCGGTCATGCCGTCCGAGGTGGTGCGGTACTTCGAGGGCGAAGTCGACCCGGAGACCACGGACGACCCGCTCGTCCGGGCCGTACACCGGATCATGACGCACGCCGACGCGGCGCGGCGGCTGCGGGTGCGCACGAACGCCGACACCGGCGCGGACGCGGCACGGGCCCGGCGCTTCGGCGCCGAGGGCATCGGCCTGTGCCGCACCGAGCACATGTTCCTCGGTGACCGGCGGGAGCTGGTCGAGCGGCTCATCCTCGCCCACGGCGAGCGGGATCGGCAGGACGCGCTGGCGGCGCTGCTGCCGTTGCAGCGGGCCGACTTCGTGGAGATCTTCCGGGAGATGGACGGCTTGCCGGTCACGGTGCGGCTGATCGATCCGCCGCTGCACGAGTTCCTGCCTCCGCTGGAGCAGCTCGCGGTCAACGTCGCGGTGGCCCAGGAGCGCGGCGAGGACGTGGCCAAGGAGGAGGCGCTGCTCGCCGCCGTGCGGCGGATGCACGAGGAGAACCCGATGCTGGGCCTGCGCGGGGTCCGGCTCGGCCTGGTCATCCCGGGGCTGTTCGCCATGCAGGTCCGCGCGATCGCGGAGGCCGCCGTCGCGGTCACCCGGGACGGCGGGTCGGCCGCCCCGGAGATCATGGTGCCGCTGGTCGGCGCCGTGCAGGAGCTGGAGACGGTACGCGCGGAGGCCGAGAAGATCATCGCCGAGGTGGTCGGCGACAGCGGCGTCGAGGTGCTGATCGGCACGATGATCGAGGTGCCGAGGGCGGCGCTGACCGCCGGGCAGATCGCCGAGGCGGCGGAGTTCTTCTCCTTCGGCACCAACGACCTGACCCAGATGGGCTGGGGCTTCTCCCGTGACGACGTGGAGGGCGCGTTCTTCTGGCGCTACCTGGAGCTGGGCATCTTCGGCATCTCGCCGTTCGAGTCGATCGACGCCGACGGCGTCGGCCGGCTGGTGCGCATCGCCGCCGAGGAGGGCCGGGCGGCCCGGCCCGGGTTGAAGCTGGGCGTCTGCGGCGAGCACGGCGGCGACCCCGACTCGGTGCACTTCTTCCACGCGGTCGGGCTCGACTACGTCTCCTGCTCGCCGTTCCGGGTGCCGGTGGCCCGGTTGGAGGCCGGCCGCGCGGCGATCAGCACCACCGGCTCCGACTCCCGCTGAGCGCGACCGGCCGGGGCCGTCGGTGACCACCGGCGGCCCCGCCGACGCGCCTTTCCGGCCACCCCGGCGTAACCTGAGCTTCCGCCACGTGTGATCGGGAGGGTGTCCGCATGACCGCCGTCTGGGAGAACCTGGTAGTCGACGCCCGGGACCCGTCCCGGCTCGCCCGCTGGTGGGCCGAGGCGCTGGGCTACCAGGTGATCACCGACCGGCCGGACGAGGTGGAGATCCGCCGGACCCCCGAGACGCTGCCGGGCCTGGTCTTCGTGCCCGTCGCCGAGCCGAAGCCGGGCAAGAACCGGCTGCACATCGACCTGCGCCCGGCCGACCAGGAGGCCGAGGTGGAGCGACTGGTGGACATGGGCGCGCGGCACGTCGACATCGGGCAGGGCGACGTGGAGTGGACCGTGCTGGCCGACCCGGAGGGCAACGAGTTCTGCGTGCTGGCGGCGCGTGCACGCTGACGACGCGGCGCGGCTGGTCGCCGAGGCGCCCAAGGACACCGGGTACGGGCGGTCGCCGTTCGAGCGGGACCGGGCCCGGGTGCTGCACTCGGCGGCGTTCCGCCGGCTCGCTGCGAAGACCCAGGTGCACGTCGCCGGCACCGACGACTTCCTGCGTACCCGGCTGACCCACTCGCTGGAGGTGGCGCAGATCGCCCGCGAGATGGGTGCCCGGCTCGGCTGCGACCCGGACGTGGTGGACACCGCCGGGCTGGCGCACGACCTGGGTCACCCGCCGTTCGGGCACAACGGCGAGTACGCGCTGGACGAGTTGGCCGCCGCGGCCGGCGGCTTCGAGGGCAACGCGCAGACGCTGCGGGTGCTCACCCGGCTGGAGGCCAAGGTGCTCGCCCCGGACGGGCGGTCCGCCGGGCTCAACCTGACCCGGGCCGCGCTCGACGCGGTCGGCAAGTATCCGTGGCCGCGCCGTCCCGGTGAGCGCAAGTTCGGCGTGTACGCCGACGACCGCCCGGTCTTCGACTGGCTGCGTGCCGGCGCCCCGCCCGGCGACCGGCGCTGCGTGGAGGCCCAGGTGATGGACTGGGCCGACGACGTGGCGTACTCGGTGCACGACGTGGAGGACGGCATCCACGGCGGATACGTCGACCTGCGCCTGCTGGCGGACCCGGACGAGCGGCGGGCGCTCTGCGCCGACGTGGCATCCGCCTACTCCGGCGAGGCGCCGGAGGACCTGGGCGAGGTGCTGGCCGAACTGCTCGCCGACCCGGTGCTTGCCCCGCTCGCCGCGTACGACGGCAGCCACCGGGCTCTCGTCGCGCTGAAGGCCACCACCAGCGTGCTCACCGGCCGGTTCGTGTCGGACGTGGTGGCCGCCACCGAGGAGCGCCACGGCCCGGGCCCGCACCGCCGCTACCTCGCCGACCTGGTGGTGCCGCGCCGCATCCGGGCCCGGTGCGCGCTGCTCAAGGGCATCGCTCTGCGCTACGTGATGCGTCGGCCCGGTGCCCAGGGCCGCTACGACCGGCAGCGGGACGTCCTCGCCGAGCTGGTCGCCGCGTTGCTCGACCGGGCCCCGGACGCGCTCGATCCGGTGTTCGCCCCGCTGTGGCGGGACGCGCCGGACGACGCCGCGCGGCTGCGCGTGGTGATCGACCAGGTGGCCTCGCTCACCGACCCGGCCGCGCTGGCCTGGCACGCCCGCCTGGTGTCGTCGACCTGACCGCACGGGCACCGCAGGCGGAAGTTAGGTTAGCCTTACCCCATGACGGATCGCCCGAAGAAGCTCACCGCCGCCACGGTCGTCCGGACCACGCGGCCCACCCCGCACCTGATCCGCCTCGTGCTGGGCGGTCCCGAGCTGACCGGCCTCCCGGTGGGGGCGCACACCGACCACTACCTGAAGTTCGTCTTCGCGCCGCCCGGGGTCACCTATCCGCACCCCGTCGACCTGGCGACCATCCGGCGCGAGTTCCCGGCCGAGCAGTGGCCGCGGCTGCGGGCGTACACGGTCCGGGCCTTCGACGCGGCGGCGGGCGAGCTGACCGTGGACGTGGTCCACCACGGCGACGAGGGGCTGGCCGGGCCGTGGGCGGCGGGGCTGCGACCGGGCGACCGGGTGTTGTTCACCGGGCCCGGCGGCGCGTACGCGCCGGACCCGACGGCCGACTGGCATCTGCTGGCCGGGGACGAGAGCGCGCTGCCGGCGATCGCCGCCGCGCTGGAGCGGCTGCCGGCCGGCGCGCCGGCCACGGTCTACGTCGAGGTGGACGGTCCCGCCGACGAGCTACCGCTGACCAGTGCCGGCGCGGTCGAGCTGCGCTGGCTGCACCGGGCCGGTCGCCCGGCCGGCGAGGCGCTGGTCGAGGCGGTCCGGGCGCTGGCGTTCCGGCCCGGCCGGGTGCACGCGTTCGTGCACGGCGAGGCCGGCGCGGTCAAGGAGCTGCGCCGGCTGCTGCGGGTCGAGCGCGGCGTGCCCCGGGCCGACCTGTCCATCTCCGGCTACTGGCGGCAGGGCCTGGACGACGAGGGCTGGCGCTCCACCAAGCCGGCCTGGAACGCCGAGGTCGAGGCCGAGGAGGCCACCGCCGTCGCCGCCTGAGCCACCGCCGGCCCGGCCCGCGCCGTCCCCCCGGCCGCCGGATCGTCGGTCCGGCAGGGCAGGATGTACGCCGAGGGGGTGGCGGTCATGGCGGGGCGGATCCGGGACGAGGACATCGCGCTGGTCCGCGAGCGCACCTCCATCGCGGACGTGATCTCCGAGGTGGTGACGCTCAAGTCGGCCGGTGGCGGCAACCTCAAGGGGCTCTGCCCGTTCCACGACGAGAAGAGCCCGTCGTTCAACGTCTCGCCCGCCCGCAACGTGTTCTACTGCTTCGGCTGCGGCGTCGGCGGGGACGCGATCAAGTTCCTGATGGACGCCGAGCACCTCGGCTTCGTCGAGTCCGTCGAGAGCCTCGCCGCCCGGGCCAACATCCAGTTGCGCTACGTCGAGGACGACCGGTCGACGCCGCGCGCCCGCCCCCAGCAGGGGCAGCGGCAGCGCCTGGTGGCCGCGCACGCCGCCGCCGTCGACTTCTACCGCGCCCAGCTCACCACCGCCGGCGCCCGACCGGCCCGCGAGTTCCTGGCCCGGCGGGGCTTCGACCGGGCCGCCGCCGAGCGCTACGGCTGCGGGTTCGCCCCCGACGGGTGGGACCTGCTCACCAAGCACCTGCGCCAGCAGGGCTTCAGCCACGACGAGCTGGTCACCGCCGGCCTGTCCCGCCCGGCCCGGTCGGGCTCGCTGATCGACCGGTTCCGCCGCCGCCTGATGTGGCCGATCCGGGACATCACCGGCGACGTGATCGGGTTCGGCGCCCGCAAGCTGTTCGACGACGACGACGGCCCGAAATACCTGAACACCCCCGAGACGCCGATCTACAAGAAGTCGCACGTCCTCTACGGCATCGACCAGGCCAAACGGGAGATCGCCAAGCAGGGCAAGGTGGTGGTGGTCGAGGGCTACACCGACGTGATGGCCTGCCACCTGGCCGACGTGCCGACCGCGGTGGCGACCTGCGGCACCGCGTTCGGCGGCGACCACATCTCGGTGCTGCGCCGGGTGCTCTTCGACAGCGACGAGCGGGCCGGGGAGATCATCTTTACGTTCGACGGGGACGCCGCCGGGCAGAAGGCCGCGCTGCGCGCCTTCGAGGACGACCAGCGGTTCGTCGGGCGTACGTTCATCGCGGTCAGCCCGGACAACATGGACCCGTGCGACCTGCGGCTGGCCAAGGGTGACCTGGCCGTGCGCGACCTGGTGGCCCGCCGTGAGCCGCTCGTCGACTTCGCGCTCCGGCATGTGATCAACCGGTTCGACCTGGACACCGTCGACGGCCGGGTAGAGGCGATGCGCCGCGCCGCGCCGCTGGTCGCGAAGATCAAGGACCGGGAGAAACGGCCGGAGTACGTCCGCAAGCTCGCCGGTGACCTCGGCATGGAGATCGAGCCGGTGCAGCGCGCCGTGCTGACCGCCGCGCACGGGCAGCCGACGGCCGGCACACCCGCACCGGCACGACGCGGGCCGGCCACGCCGGCGGTGGACAGCCCACGGTCCATGGTGGAGCGGGAGGCGCTGAAGCTGGCCCTCCAGGAGCCGGTCCTGGCCGGCCCGATGTTCGACGCCGTCGAGGCGGGCGACTACCAGCACCCGGTGCACGTCGTGGTGCGCGCCGCCATCGCCGAGGCCGGCGGCGCGGCCGGCGCCACCGGCGGCGCGGTCTGGATCGAGCGGGTCCGCGACGCCTGCGACGACCTGGCCGGCCAGGCGCTCGTCGGCGAGCTGGCGGTGGAGCCGTTGCGCATCGACGGCGAGCCGGACCCGAGGTACGTCTCGGTCACCATGGCCCGGCTCCAGTGGAGTTCGGTCACCGGCCGGATCCGGGACCTGAAATCGAAGATCCAGCGGGTCAACCCGGTGAGCCACAAGGACGAATACTTCGCCCTGTTCGGGGAGCTGCTCTCGCTGGAACAACACGCGCGGGCGCTGCGCGAGCAGGCCGCCGGGGGGCTGTGATGGGTCTGTTCCACCGCAAGCCGAAGCTGCCGCCGGCCGACCGGCCGCCGCTGGCCGCCGACGAACGGGTGCTCGCCTGGGCCGCGGCCGGCAACGGTGAGGGTGACGGCGTGCTGGTCGCCACCAACCGGGGGCTCTGGCTGCCCGGCCGTGGCCAGCGTCTGGGCTGGCACGACATCCTCAAGGCGGTCTGGTCCGGCCGCGAACTCGCCGTCACGCCGGCCGAGGCGGTCGCCGAGCACGACGGCTACCGGGTCGTCGCCGACGCCCCGGCCGAGACCTACCTGCTGCTCGACCCCGGCGACCTGCCGCACCAGGTGCGGGCGCGGGTCACCCGCTCGGTGGCGTA
>NZ_NAPR01000026.1:17503-25453 GCF_002140155.1 Micromonospora sp. NBS 11-29 | reverse complement strand
CCGCGCACCAGCCGGTGCCCGGCGGCGCCGGGCGGATCGCGGCCCGGCGGGTGCCCGGGGTCGACGGGTTGACCTGGACGGTCCGCTACGACCCGGGGACGCCGGCCGACGACGAGGCGGTGACCGCCGAGACCGGCCGTCTGGTGGCCGAGGCCCGCGCCGCGACGACCCCCGCCGACGTCTGACCGCGACCGGCGTGGGTTCGATCTGCTGTTAGCGTCGCGGGATGTTCGCCACCGACCGGGTCCGGTTGCGCCCGCCCACGCCCGACGACGCGCCGAGCATGTTCCGGCTGCACGGTGACCCCGAGCTGCACCTGCTCACCGACGGCGACCCGTTCCTGCCGCGCCACATTGGGCAGGAACGGGCCCGGCTGGAGAAGCAGGTCACCGATCCGCCCGACGGCCAGACCTGGGTGTCCTTCCTGGCCGAGACCGTGGCCGACGGCACGTTCCTCGGCGGCGGCACGCTGTGGGGGATCAACACCTTCGAGCGGTTCGCCCACCTGGGTATCTCGCTGGTGCCGGAGGCGCGTGGTCAGGGCTACGGGACCGAGGTGATCAGGCTGCTCTGCCGATACGGCTTCCGCAACCGCAACCTGCGCCGGCTGGAGATCGAGACGGTGGCCGGCAACACGGCCATGCGGCGGACCGCCGAGACGTGCGGCTTCGTCCACGAGGGCACCCAACGGGAGCGGGCGTACGACGGTGACGGCTTCACCGACCTGGTGATCTACGGTCTGCTCCGGCGCGACTGGACGCCGTAGCCCAGCGACGTCGACGGCCTCACCGGCGTGCCCGAACGTGCTTCCGCAGCGAGGCCCGCTTCTCGCATGGGTACGAGACGCCTTCCGATTCACCGGGTTCATGCTCGGCGGGGACGGCCCCTGGCGCAGCTACGTCGGCCGCCTCACAGGAACTCGCTGCGGTAGGTCGGGGCCAGCTCGGCGGCGCGGCGGCGGCGTTCGGCGAGTTCGTCCGGGGAGAGCTGCGGCGGCGGTGCGTCCCGGCCCGCGACGACGTCGCCGATGCGGGCGAAGTACTCGTCCTGCCCGGCCGGGGTGCACATGCACAGCATGTGGGCCGGTGCACCGGAGACGTTTCGGAAGTGGTGCGGCGCGTTGGCCGGGATGTTCACCGTGGACCCGGCCCGGACGACGTGTTTCTCACCGCGGAAGGTGAACTCGATCTCGCCGTCGAGGATGGTGAACATCTCCTCGAAGTCGTGCCGGTGCGGCGGTGGGCCGCCACCGTCAGGGACGCGCATGTCGATCAGGCAGTACGCGCCGTTGGTCTGCTCGCCCGTGATCAACATGCCGTAGGTGTTGCCCACCAGGGAGATGTAGGTCGTGTCGGGATCGTCGGGATTCGCCACCGTCAGCGAGCGAGCGGGATCGTCGTCGGGAATCATTATGATCATCTCCTGCGGGTGCGATTGGTCTGGTCGGACCGGTCCGAGCGGCCGGGGACTGCTACAGCCGCGCTTCCTGCGCCTCGGCCACCTGCACGCATCGGCGCAGGGCAGCCACCATGTAACGGCGCCACAGGGGGGCGAAGGGGCCGGCGAGGATGGGGCGCCGACCCGGGAGCGGCTTGAACTCGTAGGTCCAACGGATGAGGGTGCCGTCCCCGTCGGGGTTGAAGTTGAATTCGCCCCGCACTCCGGCGGCAAGGCGCGAAAGGACGTTCGTGAACCCGGTGAGCTGGTACGCGAAGATCGAACCCTCGGTGTATTCGGTCAACTGCTCGTTGGCCTGTGACCCGTCCTCGAACTGCGGGTTACGGGTGGGGCCGACGTGATCCCAGGCCTCCGTCTGGTTGGCCACGCCCCGAACACCCGGGAACGGCCCGACCCGGTGGAAGACGCTCGGCAGGTCGATCGGCGCGATCACCCGGAACGCGGTGGCGGGCGCCACCCGGGTGCGCTGCTGGACCGTGATCGAGACCGTGCGATCGGTCGGGCCGATGAGCAGCGGTACGGGCGGAGTGTTTGACGGGTTCGTGCGGCTGGCGGTCATCGGTTTCCCATCCTCGGGTTGTGGTCGGTCGGCCTGGATGGGTATCAAGCGGTGGGCGCGAGCACGACGGTCTTGCCGGGCAGTTCACCCGCGCCGGCCCGGGCGTGGAGGGCGGGCAGGTCGGCCAGCGCCACCCGCTCGGCGACGTCGACCCGCAGCTCGCCGGTGCCGATCCGGGCGGCCAGGTCGGCGAGTTGGTCGGCGTCGCTGCGGACGAACAGGTCGACGCCGCGTACGCCGCGCTCCTCGTCGGCGGGGGCGGGCATCCAGACGGTGGTGTTGACCAGGGCGCCGCCGTCGCGGATCAGGGTGACCAGCGCGGCGAGCTGTTCCGGGGCGACGGGTGCGAAGTTGAGGACGAGGTCGACCGGCTCGGTCACGGCGACGGTCACGTCGGTGCTGGTGTGGTCGATCACCTCGTCGGCGCCGTTGGCCTGGACACGCTCGGCGCTGCGCGGGCTGGCCGTGGCGATGACGTGGGCGCCGACCTCCTTGGCGAGCTGGACCGCGTATCCGCCGACCGCTCCGCCGGCGCCGTTGATCAGCACCCGCTGGCCGGCGGTCAGCTTGCCGTGGTCGAACAGCGCCTGCCATGCGGTGAGGCCCACCAGCGGGAACGCCGCCGCGTCGGCCAACGGGATGTTTCGCGGCGCACCGGTCAGGATCTCCGCCGGCGCGATCACGTACTCCGCCGCCGCCCCGGTTCCCGTCATCGGCAGGAAGCCGACGACCTGGTCGCCGACCGCGACGTCGGTCACGCCGGCACCGAGCGCGTCGACCGTGCCGGCGACGTCGAGACCGGGGGTGTGCGGCAGCTCGACCGGGATCGGGCCCTGCATGAAGCCGGCGCGGATGTTGCCGTCGACGCCGTTGAACGACGTCGCCGCGACGCGGATCCGGACCTGACCGGCGCCGGGGGCGGGCTGCTCCACGTCCTCGTAGCGCAGAACCTCGGGACCGCCGAACTCGTGGAAACGCACTGCCTTCATCGCTGAACCTGCCTTCGTGAGCGCCGTTCGTGTGCGCCCAACTTCCCCGGATTCGGCGCGATTAGCCTGGGCCGGGCTGGCCCACCCTGATGACGGCCGGTTCCCCGGCGACCGCGACGATCTCCGCCAGACGCGCCGCGTCGGCCGAGCCGGGCGCCGCGGTGAGCATCAGAGCCGCCAGATCGTCGCCCGGGACGGCGAGCAGGCTGCCGACGAGCGTGACCGCGCCGACGTCCGGATGGATGAAGGCGGCGCTGCTCTCGTACGCCACCACCGGTCGCGGCGTGCGCCACAGGCTGTCGAAGAGGCGGCTCCGGCTGCGCATCTCGTCCACGAGCGCGGCGAGCGACGCGTCGGCGGGGTAGCGCAACCGCGCGCTTCTCAGCTGGGCGGCGAGGATCGCCTCATGATCGGTGGCGTCGTCCACCGACTGCTTGAAGTCGTTGAAAGGATCGCAGAACGTGCGCCAGGCGATGTTCCACTCCCAGGGGTCCCCGGTGAGATGCCAGTGCCCCAGGGCCAGGAACGCGCTGTTCACGGCGACGAGGTTCATCGCCGCGTCGGAGACGAACATCGGCGTGTCGGTGAACCGTTCCAGCAGCCGCGTCGCGCCCGGACCGATCTCGTCGGGGACCTGCCCGTCCGCGGCGGCGTACCCGGCCAGGGCGCAGAGCCGCTCGTAGTCCGCCCGCCCGGTCCGCAACGCGCGGGCGATGGCGTTGACCACCCCGGCCGACGGGTGGCTGCGCCCCTGCTCCAACCGGCGGACGTAGTCCGCCGACATGCCCGCGAGGTCGCCGAGTTCCTCCCGCCGCAACCCCTGCGTCCGCCGCCGGCCGACCGATAGCCCGACGGTCTCGGGTGCCGTGTTCTCCCGCAACTGGCGCACCGCGGCACCGAACTCGTGACCTTTCACGGCCCAATTGTGCCCGGTCAGCGGGTCGACGACGCTGCGGGCGTCGGCCGCTCAGCGGCTTCCCGTGGTCGTCTGGTCGGTTCAAGGTGCGCCGTCGGCAATGGTTGCGGCAGGCGGGAAAGTTGCGGCCGGCGGGAAAGGGCAATGTCGCCCACTCTCTGCCACTCTCAACGTATATCGCACCCCGGGTCTTGCGGCAAGACCCGGGTGCTGTTGAAGAATCCCCCTCCGACGCCTCTGACCTGGCGGAATCGAACGGGGGAATCCATGATCGACGTGATCATCGTGGGTGGCGGACCGACCGGGCTGATGCTCGCCGCCGAGCTGCGGCTGCACGACGTACGGGTGGTCGTGCTGGAGCGGGATCCGGAGCCGACCACGGTGGTCCGCTCGCTCGGCCTGCATGTGCGCAGCATCGAGGTGATGGCCCAGCGCGGCCTGCTGGAGCGCTTCCTCGCGGCCGGGCGGACGTTCCAGCTCGGCGGCTACTTCGCCGGCATCGCCAAGGCGTGGCCGCAGCGGATGGACACGGCGCACGGCTACATCCTCGGCATCCCACAGCCGGTCACCGAGCGGCTGCTGACCGAGCACGCCCTGGAGACCGGCGTCGAGATCCGGCGGGGGAGCGACCTCGTCGGGCTCAGCCAGGACGAGGACGGGGTGACCGCCGAACTGGCCGACGGCACCCGGTTGCGCTCCCGCTGGCTCGTCGGCTGCGACGGCGGTCGCAGCACCGTGCGCAAGCTGCTGGGCGTCGGCTTCCCCGGCGAACCCTCCCGGAACGAGACGCTGTTGGGCGTGATGGAGCTGACCGCGCCGGCGGACGAGGTGGTCGCCGTGATGACCGAGGTGCGCAAGACGCAACTGCGGTTCGGCGCCGGGCCGGTCGGGGACGGCGACGGGCTGTACCGCGTGGTCGTGCCCGCGGCCGGGGTGGCCGAGGACCGCACCGCCCCGCCGACCATCGAGGAGTTCCGGCAGCAGTTGCGGGCCACCGCCGGCACCGACTTCGGCGTGCACTCACCGCGCTGGCTCTCCCGCTTCGGCGACGCCACCCGGCTCGCCGAGCGCTACCGGGTCGGCCGGGTGCTGCTGGCCGGTGACGCGGCGCACGTCCACCCGCCACTGGGCGGGCAGGGGCTCAATCTCGGGCTCCAGGACGTGTTCAACCTGGGCTGGAAGCTGGCCGCGCGGGTCGGCGGGTGGGCGCCGGCGGGACTGCTGGACACGTACGAGGCCGAGCGGCGACCGGTGGCGGCGGACGTGCTGGACAACACCCGGGCGCAGACGGAGCTGATGTCGCTGGAGGCGGGTCCGCAGGCGGTGCGGCGGCTGCTGGCGGAGCTGATGGACTTCGAGGAGGTGAACCGCCACCTGATCGAAAAGATCACCGCGATCTCGGTCCGGTACGACTTCGGCGAGGGTCACGAGCTGCTCGGCCGCCGGTTGCGGGACGTGCGGCTCAGGCGGGGAAGCCTGTACGGCCTGATGCACGCCGGACGGGGGCTGCTGTTGGATCAGACCGGCGGGCTCTCGGTGGCCGGCTGGGCGGATCGGGTCGACCACGTCGTCGATGTCAGCGAGGAGCTGGACGTGCCCGCCGTGCTGCTGCGGCCGGACGGGCACGTGGCCTGGGTCGGCGACGACCAGCGGGAGCTGCTCGACCGACTGCCCCGATGGTTCGGAGCCGACACGGTGTGCGGGTCAAGCGCTCATTCGTAGTGGTAGCGGCACTGCGCGATCTGTACGGTGTCGTCCGTGATCCGATAGACCAGGCGATGCTCCTGATCGATGCGTCGCGACCAGAAGCCCGCCCAGTTGCCCCAGAGTTGTTCCGGCTTGCCGATGCCCTGGTGGCCATTGCGTCGGACGTCCTCGATGAGGGTGTTCACCCGCTTGAGCATCTGGCGATCCCGTTGCCAGGTCAGGTAGTCCTCCCAGCCACGGCCGGCGAACTCGGCTTTCACGCTGCCGACGCCTCGCCCGAGCCGGGATCAGGGTCGATCAGATCATGGGGCTCCCCACCCCCGTTGCGCAGCTCTTCGACGGCTTCGTTGAGCCGGCGCGCATTGGCCGGGCTGGCCATCAGGTACGCCGTCTCCTTCAGCGACTCATACTCACGCAGGGAGATGATGACGGCGGCCTCACGGCCGGAGCGGGTGACGACGACTTCCTCGGCATCGTCCACGACATGGTCGAGCATCTTGGCCAGGTTTTGTCGGACCTCGGAGTAGGGAACAGTGCGCACGGGGCCTCCCAAGCTGACGTACAAGAAGTTGTACAACTATCGGTCGCCGTCGCTCAGTGTTCCACGTTCGTACGCGCGTCGGCCCACGGATCCCTCCCTTCGCTCGTCCCGTAGCCGAGGGCGTTGGCGGTGTCCCTCTCGAAATGATCATCGGGCGACGGGGCGTCGTCAGCGTGCCCGGGCCCAGGTGACGAAGCGCTCCGCCAAGGCCTGCGGGGCGGTGCCGTCCCGTACGGCGGCGAGGTCGGCGGTCGCCTCGCACAGCAGCGTGCCGAGATGGACCAGCAGCGCGATCCGGTCCTCGCGGTACTCGCCGAGCAGTGCCAGCCGGGCCGGCGAGCACGGCCACGCGGCACCGCAGACCCGGCAGCGCCAGGGCGGGCGGGCCGCGACGTGTGGACGGTACCGGGGCATGGGCGGACCTCCGTCGCAGTGGAAAGGAGGCGTCGGCGGACCTCGTTGTGCGCCGACGCCCCCGGCCTGGTTCCGCCCGCCGTCCGATCCCGTGAGCGGTTCCGCTGCGTGACAGTCTGGTGAGCGCGCGACTACGGTGAGGTGTCCGGCACGGCGACGACCAGTGCGTCCGGCGGCCGGCTCCGAGGGTGTCGAGGATGTACGGAGGGTGTCCGTGGAACTGTCGTCCATGCTGGAGCACTTCGCGGAGGAGCTGCGGGTTGCCCGCGCGGCCAGCGGCATGTCCCAGACCGGGTTGGCCGAGGCGCTGACCTATTCCGGCGCGCTGGTGGCCAAGGTGGAGACCTGCGAGCGCCGCCCGAGCCTCGATTTCGCCCGCCGCTGCGACACNCCGTGGTGCCGTGGTTCCGCGACTGGCCCGGCATCGAGGCGGAGGCCACCGCGCTGCGCTGGTTCGAGCCGCTCTGCGTGCCGGGGCTGCTCCAGACCGAGGGGTACGCCCGCGCGTTGCTCTGCACCGGCGGCTTGTTCGCGCCGGACGAGGTGGAGCAGCAGGTGGTGACGCGGCTGGACCGCCAGGCGGTGCTGACCCGCGACCGGCCGCCGCTGCTCACCTTCGTGGTCGACGAGCATGTGCTGCGCCGGAGCGTCGGCGGGCCGGAGGTGATGCGGGAGCAGGTGCGCCACCTGGTGAAGGTCGGCACGGGGTTGCCCCGGGTGCGGATCCACGTTGTGCCGCTCACCGTCGCTGCCTACGCTGGCCTCAGCGGCCCGTTCGTGCTCGCCACCCCGCCGCACGGCGAGGACGTGGTCTACCAGGAGGGGCAGCTCCACGGCCAGGTGATCGACCGCGTCGACCATGTGCGGCGGATGGTCGAGGTGTGGGAGTCGATCCGGGGTGAGGCACTGTCGCACCAGCAGTCCCTCGAATTCCTGACGGAGGTGGCGGAGACATGGACCTGAGCAACGCCCGGTGGCGCAAGAGCAGCCGCAGCAACGGCCAGGGCGGAGCCTGCGTGGAGGTGGCGGACGGCCTGACCGAGGTGGTCGCCGTGCGCGACTCCAAGGACCCGGCCGGCCCGGTGCTGGCCTTCGCGCCCGACGCCTGGCGCGCGTTCGTCGCCCGGCCGCCCGTCCACTGACCGACGCCGGGGCGGCGGCGTCGAGGTGACCCCCGCCACCGCCGCCCGCTCGGTCGATCGTGTGCCGCCCGGCGACGGGCGGGTTGCCGCTGAGTTGGCTGGTTAGCCGACCCGACCTCGGGGCAAGTCGTGCGAGGACGACACGACGACGAGGGAGGTGCGATGGCAGGCGACGAGTCCCCCGCCCGCGACGGGCACGACCGCGCCGGGCGGGTCGGGCCGGA
>NZ_NAPR01000026.1:15202-17494 GCF_002140155.1 Micromonospora sp. NBS 11-29 | reverse complement strand
ACCGGGCCGGACGACGGCACCGGGCGGGTCGGGCCAGCCGACCGCACCGGGCCGGTGGGGCCGGACGACGGACCGGACAGCCCGACCGACCTGCCGGGCCCAGGCTGGGTGGCGACGCTCAAGCGGACCGTCCGGGAGTTCCAGGACGACAGCCTGACCGACTGGGCCGCCGCACTGACCTACTACGGTGTGCTCTCGATCTTCCCGGGCGTGCTGGTGCTGATCTCCGTGCTCGGCCTGCTCGGCGAGCGGGCCACCGAGGGGGTCCGGGACACGGTCGGCCAGGCGGTGCCGGAGGAGAACATCCGCAGCATCATCGAGAGCGCGATCGACCAGGCCGGCCAGTCCGGCGGGCTGGCGAGCATCGCTGCGGTGATCGGTCTGGTCGCCGCGTTCTGGTCGGCCTCCGGCTACGTCGCCGCGTTCATGCGCGCCTCGAACAGCATCTACGACGTGCCGGAGGGGCGGCCGATCTGGAAGACGCTGCCGATCCGCCTCGGCGTGACCGCGGTGATCGGCGTGATGCTGTTGATCAGTGCCGTGATCGTGGTGTTCACCGGCGGGCTGGCCGAGCAGGCGGGCGACGCGATCGGGCTGGGCTCGACCGCCGTCACGGTGTGGAACATCGCCAAGTGGCCGGTGCTGCTGGTGCTGGTCAGCCTGATGTTCGCGATCCTCTACTGGGCCTCGCCGAACGCCAAGCACGGCGGGTTCCGCTGGGTCAGCCCCGGCGGGGTGCTCGCCGTGGTGCTGTGGCTGGTGGTGTCCGGCCTGTTCGCGTTCTACGCCAGCAACTTCGGGTCGTACAACAAGACGTACGGCGCGGTGGCTGGCGTGATCATCTTCCTGGTCTGGCTGTGGCTGAGCAACATCGCCATCCTGCTGGGCGCGGAGTTCGACGCCGAGTTGGAGCGCAGCCGGGCCATCGCCGCCGGGCACCCGGCCGACGAGGAGCCGTACGTCGAGCTGCGCGACGACCGCAAGCTGCGCAAGAAGCGCAACGCCCCGTCCGCCCGCTGACCGAGATCCGCACCGCCCCGCCCGGAACACCGGGCGGGGCGGTGCGTTTTCATGATCCGGAACACGCTTTTGTTCGTATGGACAAAAGTTTCCATCGGTTGTGCCGAAGCTATGGACACGTAACCCGGAAGGCTCCTACTGTGTCGGACACGACACATCGCCGTCACGTCGATGTGACCCACTCCGATGCGGAGGTGACTGCCGGTGCGGTCGGTCGACCCCCTGCACGTACGGCTCCTGCGGTTGCTCCGCGACGAGGGCGCGGTCTCCCGCGCCGAGCTGGCGGACCGGCTCCAGATGCCCCGCCCGCGCCTGCTCGCCGAGCTGGAACGACTGGTCGGCCTCGGCTACGTGGCCGAGGCCGGGCTGGCCGCCTCGCGTGGCGGACGTCGCTCCACCCTGGTCGAGCTGAGCCCGCGCCTGCGTTTCGCCGCCGTCGATCTGGGCGCCAGCTCGATCGACGTCGAGGTGGTCAACGGCCGGTTGGAGCCGGTCGCCGCGTACGCCGAGACGGCCGACATCCGCTCCGGCCCGAAGGTGACCCTGCACCGGGTCAACGAGCTGCTGCACAAGGCCCGGGTCGACGGCGCGTACGAGCGGCTCGACGCGATCGGCATCGGCGTGCCCGGCCCGGTGAGCTTCCGCGACGGGGTTCCGGTCTCCCCGCCGATCATGCCGGGCTGGGACCGTTTCCCGGTCCGCGAGCTGCTGACCCGCGAGCACGGCTGCCCGGCGGTGGTCGACAACGACGTCAACATCATGGCGATCGGCGAGCGGCACGGCGGCGTCGCCCACTCGGTCGACGATTTCCTCTTCATCAAGATCGGCACCGGCATCGGCTGCGGCATCTACCTGCACGGCGAGGTCTACCGGGGCACCGACGGCTGTGCCGGCGACATCGGCCACATCCAGGTCGACCCGAACGGGCCGATGTGTTCCTGCGGCAACGTCGGCTGCCTGGAGGCGGTGTTCAGCGGCGCGGCGCTGGCCCGGGAGGCGACCGCCGCAGCCCGCGCCGAGGTCTCGCCCACCCTCGTCGAGCGGCTCGCCGCCCGGGGCGCGGTGACCGCGCTGGACGTGGCGCAGGGCGCGGTCGAGGGGGACGTCACCTGCATCCAGCTCATCCGCGACGGCGGCCGGCGGGTCGGCAGCGTGCTGGCCGGGCTGGTCAGCTTCACCAACCCGTCGATGATCGTGATCGGCGGCGGCCTGGCCCAGCTCGGCCACATCCTGCTCGCCGAGATCCGCAGCGTGGTCTACCGCCGCTCGCTG
>NZ_NAPR01000026.1:212-15187 GCF_002140155.1 Micromonospora sp. NBS 11-29 | reverse complement strand
GCCGGTCGTCCTCTCCGAACTGGGCCCGCGCGCCGGCGTCGCCGGCGCCGCCGTCCTCGCCAGCGACGTCGCATTCGGGGAAGCCGCATGACCGAACGCACCGAGCGCAGCGAGGGCCGTGAGGGCATGCCCAGCCAGCACCGCATGACCGATCGCACCGAGCGCAGCGAGGGCCGTGAGGGCATGCCCAGCCAGCACAGCATGAATGAGGGGGTGGAGATGTCCGGGGAACCGCTGGTCGAGGCGCCCGCCGACGCCATCGCGGGCGAGGTGGTGCTGCGCCTCACCGACGTGGTGAAGACGTTCCCGGGGGTACGCGCGCTCGACGGCGTGCAACTGGAGGTGCGGGCCGGCGAGGTGCACTGCCTGCTGGGGCAGAACGGTGCCGGCAAGTCCACCCTGATCAAGGTGCTCGCCGGGGTGCACCGGCCGGACTCCGGCGAGGTGGTGTGGCGGGGCGAGCCGGCCGCGTTCGCCAACCCGCAGGCCGCCATGCGCGCCGGCATCGCCACGATCTACCAGGAACTCGACCTGGTGGATGACCTGTCGGTGGCGGAGAACGCGTTCCTCGGCCACGAGCCGCGCCGGTTCGGCTTCGTCCGGCGCGGGCACATGGCCCGGCGTACCCGGCAGATCCTGGCCCGGCTCGGCCACCCGGAGATCCCGCCGGGGCGGCTGGTGCGGCACCTGCCGGCGGCCGGCAAGCAGATCGTCAGCATGGCCCGCGCGTTGTCCCACGAGGCCCGCCTGATCATCATGGACGAGCCGAGTGCCGTGCTGGCCCATGACGAGGTGGGCAACCTGTTCCGGATCATCCGGGAACTCACCGCGCAGGGCATCGCGGTCATCTACATCTCGCACCGGATGGAGGAGATCCGCGAGATCGGCGACCGGGTCACCGTACTCAAGGACGGCCGGACCACGGCGGCGAGCCTGCCGGCGCGCGACACCCCGACCCGCGACCTGGTCGCCCGGATGACCGGGCGGACCATCGAGTACGTCTTCCCGCAGCGCCCGGCCGACGACGCCGCCGGCGCGGAGCTGCTGCGGGTGGACGGGCTGACCCGGCACGGCGAGTTCGCCGACGTGTCCCTCGGGGTGCGGGCCGGCGAGATCGTCGGGATCGCCGGGCTGGTCGGCTCCGGCCGCTCGGAGCTGCTGGAGACGATCTTCGGGGCGCGTCGGGCGCACGCCGGCACGGTCCGCCTCGGCGGCAGGGCGTTGCGCCCCGGCAGCGTGGGCGCGGCGGTACGCGCCGGCATGGGCATGGCCCCCGAGGAGCGCAAGAGCCAGGCGCTGCTGCTCGGCGAGCCGATCTACCGCAACGTCACGCTCGCCACCTTCGGCCGGTACGCCCGCCTCGGCTTCACCGACGCCGGCCGGGAACGGGCGGAGGCGGACCGGATCGCCGCGTCGCTGGAGCTGCGCCCCCGGGACGTCCGGCGGCCGGTGCGCACGCTCTCCGGCGGCAACCAGCAGAAGGTGGTGGTCGGCCGGTGGCTGCTCGGTGACACCCGGCTGCTGCTGCTCGACGAGCCGACCCGGGGCGTGGACGTGGGCGCCCGCGCCGAGCTGTACCAGGTCATCCGCGGCCTGGCCGCCCGGGGCGTCGGGGTGCTGCTGGTCTCCAGCGAGGTGCCCGAGGTGCTGGGCCTGGCCGACCGGGTGCTGGTGATGCGGGAAGGCCGGGTGGTCCGGGAGGCCCCGGCCGGCGAACTCGACGAGAACACCGTGCTCGACCTCGTGATGGCGGGGTCCCTCATGGAAGGCGCACCGGCATGAGCGATACCGACACCACGCTGCCCGCGCAGTCGCCGCCGGTGGACCGGGCGGAGACCGCGAAGGTCGACGCGCCGGCCCGGCTCTCCTGGTGGCGCGGCGACGGCGGGGAGGGCGCGAAGCGCAACCTCGGCCTGCTGGCCACGCTGGTGGTGCTGGTGGTCATCGGCATCCTGACCCGGCCCGACCTCTACGGCGACCCGAACTGGGTGTGGGACAACACGCTCACCATCCTCAAGCTCGCCTCGGTGGTCGGCGTGGTCACCGTCGGCATGACCTTCGTGATCATCGGTGGTGGCATCGACCTGTCGGTCGGCGCGATCGTGGCGCTGGCCGGCGTCTGGTGCACCACGGTCGCCACCCAGAGCTACGGCGCGGGCGGCATGATCTTCACCGCGCTGACCGTCGGGCTGGCCGTCGGCGTGGTCAACGGCCTGCTCATCTCGTACGGGCGGCTGGTGCCGTTCATCGCCACGCTGGCCATGCTGGTGGCCGCCCGGGGGCTGGCCGCGGAGATCTCCGACAAGCAGACCCAGGTCTCCACCAGCTCGTTCATCAACGGCATCGCCACCACGAAGATCCTCGGCATCCCGCTGCTGGTCTACATCCTGATCGCGGTGGTGGCGGCCGGTTGGGTGCTGCTCAACCGCACCACGTTCGGCCGCCGCACGGTGGCGGTCGGCGGCAACCCGGAGGCGGCCCGGCTCGCCGGCATCAACGTCCGCCGGCACACCGTGCTGCTCTACGCGCTCTCCGGCCTCTGCTGCGGCATCGCCGCGGTGATGCTGACCGCGCAGGCCACCTCCGCCCAGGCGGCGATGGCCAACCTCTACGAGCTGGACGCGATCGCCGCCGCGATCATCGGCGGCACGCTGCTCAGCGGCGGGCGGGGCACCATCATCGGCTCCCTGCTCGGGGTGATCATCTTTTCCACGATCACCAACCTGTTCGCCATCAACAACCTCTCCGCCGAGGCCCAGAACATGGTCAAGGGCGGCATCATCGTCGCCGCCGTCCTGGTCCAGCAGGTGCAGTTCCGCAGCCTGACCCAGTTCCTCGCCCGCAACCGGGCCACCACCACCTGACCCCACCGCGCCGCCCGGCCGCCGTCGCGAAGACGGTGGCCCGGCCCACCGCACCCGAAACCACCCCACCACCTCATCCAGGAGGTCGTCATGACAAGTGACCTGTCACGCCGCCGGCTGCTCTTCGGCGGGGCCGCCGTCTCCGCCGGGGTGNCGCCGCGACCGGCGCCGCCGCCGAGCCGGGCAAGAAGGTGACCATCGGCTTCTCCGCGCCGGCGGCCGACCACGGCTGGATCGCCGCCATCACCAACAACGCCAAGGCGCAGGCCGGGGCGTACTCGGACGTGGAGCTGAAGTCGGTGGAGGCCGGCGCGGACGCGGCGGCCCAGCGGGCGGCGCTCTCCACGCTGATCTCGCAGANCTGGAGGCGATGAAGGCCGGCATCCCGGTGGTCAACCTGGACCGGGCGTTCCCGGACGCGCGGGCCTACCGGCTCCAGATCAAGGGCGACAACTACGGCATGGGCGTGGCCGCCGCCACCTACATCGCCGAGCAGCTCAAGGCCAAGGGCGTGAGCAACCCGGTGATCGGCGAGATCCCCGGCATCGAGTCGCTGGAGCTGACCCAGGAACGCTCCAAGGGCTTCGCCGACACGCTCGCCTCGTACGGGATGAAGGTCGCCAACCGGCGTCCGGCCGAGTTCACCGTCGACTCCGGCCAGCAGGCCGCCACCGGGCTGTTCCAGGCGCTGCCGAAGATCGACGCGGTCTGGAACCACGACGACGACCAGGGCATCGGCGTGCTCGCCGCCGTCACCCAGGCCAACCGCAAGGAGTTCTTCATGGTCGGCGGCGCCGGCTCGAAGAAGGCCATGGAGGACATCGCGGCCGACAACACGGTGCTCAAGGCCACCGTCACCTACAGCCCGTCGATGGCCTCCTCGGCCATCAGCCTGGCCCGACTGATCGGGCAGGGCAAGGGTATGTCCGACCTGGTGGAGCTCCAGGTACCGAAGGAAATCGTGCTCGCCTCCGAGACGATCACCAAGGAGAACTCGGGCGACTACCTGAAGCTCGGTTTCTGACACACGGGGGGAGACCCACCTTGTCCAGTCACGACAGGACCCTGCGCGTCGGCATGGTCGGCTACGCGTTCATGGGCGCCGCGCACTCACAGGCGTGGCGCACCGTGAACCGGGTGTTCGACCTGCCGGCGCGGGTGCGGATGACGACGGTCTGCGGCCGCGACGAAGCGAAGGTGGCCGAGGCCGCCGACCGGCTCGGCTGGGACGGCCACACCACGGACTGGCGGCGGCTCGTCGAGTCCGACGAGATCGACGTCGTCGACATCTGCACGCCGGGGGACAGCCACGGTGAGATCGCCCTCGCCGCGTTGGCCGCGGGAAAGCACGTCCTGTGCGAGAAGCCGCTGGCCAACACCGTCGCCGAGGCCCGGGAGATGACCGCCGCCGCCGACCGGGCCCGCGAGTCCGGCGTACGCGCGATGTGCGGCTTCAACTACCGGCGGGTGCCCGCGGTCGCGTTGATGCGGCGGCTGGTCGCCGACGGGCGGCTCGGCGAGATCCGGCACGTCCGGGCGGTCTACCTCCAGGACTGGATCGTCGACCCGCAGTTCCCGCTGGTGTGGCGGTTGCAGAAGGACAGGGCGGGCTCCGGCGCGCTCGGCGACATCGGTGCGCACATCATCGACCTGACCCAGTACGTCACCGGGCAGCTCATCACCGGGGTCAGCGCGCTCACCGAGACGTTCGTGCGGGAACGGCCGCTGCCGGCGGAGTCGAGCGGCCCGGCCGCGCAGGCCGACGGCAACGGCCGGGCCACCGGCCCGGTCACCGTGGACGACGCGGCGGTCTTCGTGGCCCGGCTCGACGGCGGCGCGCTCGCCACCTACGAGGCGACCCGGTTCGCCACCGGCCGCAAGAACGCCCTGCGGGTCGAGATCAACGGCTCGCGTGGCAGCGTCGTGTTCGACCTGGAACGCCTCAACGAACTGGAGTTCTTCGACGCCACCCGGCCCGCCGCCGAACAGGGCTTCAGCCGGATCCTGGTGACCGAGCCGGAACACCCGTACCTGTCGGCGTGGTGGCCGCCGGGCCACATCATCGGCTACGAGCACTCCTTCACCCACCAGATGCGCGACTTCGTCGAGGCGATCGCCACCGGCGTCGACCCGACGCCGTCGTTCGCCGACGCGTTGCAGGTGCAGTTGGTGCTGGACGCCGTCACCCGGTCCGCCTCGGCCGCCGCCTGGGTTGAGGTGGAGTGCAAGGAAGGTGCCCCGGTTAACGCATCCGGTAGAGGAGGGGGCCCCGCTTAACACCCCACGCGGCGCGGCAGCGCCGCCGANGGGGGGCCCGCCGCGGTTGCGCCCCGCGGCGGGGACGAGGCCGGCTCCGGGAAGCGTGCCGCCGGGACCCTCCGGCCGGCACGACCAGCACGGCCCTCCGGTGCGGCCGGACCGGGATTCCCCGGCCGCACCGGCGGACCGGCACCGACCTCAAGGAGGCAGCGCGATGCGTACGGGTGTCTGGCTGGTCGGGGCACGCGGCTCGGTGGCGACCACGAGCGTGGTCGGCGCGCTCGCCCTGCGGGCCGGACTCACCGCACCGACCGGCTGCGTCACCGAACTGCCCGACCTGCGCGGTCCCGCGCTGCCCGGCTTCGCCGACCTCGTCTTCGGCGGCCACGACGTGGTCGCCACCCCGCTCACCACACGCGCCGGGGCGCTCGCCGCCGCCGGGGTGCTGCCCGGCCGGCTCGTCGACGCCGTGACCCCGGAACTGGCCGCCGTCGAGGCGGCGCTGCGCCCGGCACCGACCGAGGGCGACCCGGCCGCGCGGATCGCCGCCGTGGTCGACGACCTGACCGACTTCCGCCGCCGGCACGCGCTGGACCGGGTGGTGGTGGTCAACGTCGCCGCCACCGAACCGGCGC
Organism: Micromonospora sp. NBS 11-29; assembly: GCF_002140155.1. Lineage (GTDB taxonomy): Bacteria > Actinomycetota > Actinomycetes > Mycobacteriales > Micromonosporaceae > Micromonospora. The sequence continues at coordinate 9,429 of NZ_NAPR01000026.1, read as the reverse complement.
CCGCGCCGCACCCGGCCCACCACGACCTGACCGCGTTGCGCGCCGCGCTCGACGTGCTTCCGGCCAGCTCCCGCTACGCGTACGCGGCGTTCACCGCCGGCTGCCCGTACGTGGACTTCACCCCGTCCACCGGGGCCCGCCTGCCGGCGCTGGCCGCGCTGGCCGAGGAAGGCGGCCTGCCGTACGCCGGGCACGACGGCAAGACCGGCGAGACGCTGCTCAAGTCGGTGCTCGCGCCGATGTTCGCGATGCGGCACCTGACCGTGCGCTCGTGGTCCGGGACGAACCTGCTCGGCGGCGGCGACGGCGCCACGCTCGCCGAGCCGGCCGCCAACGCCGCGAAGGTGGGCAGCAAGCAGCGGGTGCTCGGCGAGACGCTCGGCTACCTGCCGCAGGGCAGCACCCGGATCGAGTACGTCGCCGAGCTGGGCGACTTCAAGACCGCGTGGGACCTGGTCACGTTCGTCGGTTTCCTGGGCACCGGGATGCGGATGGAGTTCACCTGGCACGGCTGCGACTCCGCGCTGGCCGCCCCGCTGGTGCTCGACCTGGCCCGGCTGACCGCCGCCGCGCACGCCGCCGGCCGCCGTGGCCCGCTGGCGGAACTCGCGTTCTTTTTCAAGGATCCGCTTGGCGACACCGGTCACGCGCTCGGTGAGCAGTGGGCGGTGCTGCGCGACTTCGTCGCCGGCCTGCACGCCGGGGTGACCCGGTGACGCGCCTCGCCGACCTGGCCGAACTGGTCCGGGCGCCGGCCGCGCTGTCGGTGCCCGGGGACGTGCTGGCCGGCGCCGCCGCGGCCGGCGCGCTCGACCGGCGTACACCCGCCCTGGCCGGCGCGTCGGTGCTGCTCTACTGGGCCGGCATGGCCGCCAACGACTGGGCGGACCGGCGGCTCGACGCGGTCGAACGTCCGGAGCGGCCGATCCCGTCCGGCCGGGTCCGCCCCGCCGTCGCGCTCGCCGTGGCGGGCGGCCTGACCGCCGCCGGGCTCGCCGTCGCCACCGCCGCCGGGGGCCGGCGGGCTGCCGCCGTCGCGGTCCCGCTGGCCGCCACGATCTGGGGGTACGACCTGCGCGCGAAGAACACCGCCGCCGGTCCCGCCGTGATGGCCGCCTGCCGGGGGCTGGACGTGCTGCTCGGCGCGACCGGCGGCCGGGTGGCCCGGGCGGTGCCGGCGGCGCTGACGGTCGCGGCGCACACCTGGACCGTCACCGCGCTGTCCCGCCGGGAGGTGACCGGCGCGGCGGACCGGCGGTTGCCGGGCCTCACCCTGGCCGGCACCGCGCTGATCGCGCTCGCCGCCCCGGGCCGGCCGACCGTGTTAAGCGGGGCCCCCTCCTCTACCGAATGCGTTAAGCGGGGGCCCTTCCTTCGGCTTGGTGCCCTGGTGCCGGTGGTGCTCGCCGCCGGGTACGCCGTCCGGTACGGGCGGGCGCAGGTGGGGGTGCTCGCCGATCCGTCGCCGGCCCGGGTACGTGCCGCCGTCGGCGCGGGCATCACCGGGCTGCCGGCGTTGCAGGGGGCGTTGGCCGCCCGCGCCGGCGCGGGGCTGCTCGGCCTCGCCGTCGCCGGGGCGGCCCCGCTCGGCCGCCGCCTGGCCCGACTGATCTCACCGACATGAGCGCCGGGGCGGACGCGCCGCGCGGGCCGGGGTCGGGTCGGCTGCGGTTCGGGTACGGCACCAACGGCTTCGCCAACCACCGGCTCGACGACGCGCTGGCGGTGATCGCCGACCTCGGGTACGAGGGCGTGGCGCTCACCCTGGACCACGACCACCTGGACCCGTTCGCCCCGGAGCTGGCCCGCCGGGTGGCCGCCGTGCGTCGCCGGTTGGACGCGCTGGGGCTGGCGGTGGTGGTCGAGACCGGGGCCCGCTACCTGCTCGACCCCTGGCACAAGCACGCCCCGACGCTGCTGCACGACGACCCGGCCCGCCGGATCGAGTTCCTCCGCCGGGCCGTCCGGATCGGGGCCGACCTGGGGGCGGAGGCGGTGTCCTTCTGGGCCGGCGTACGCCCACCCGGGGTGTCGCTGCCGGTCGCGTGGGACCGCCTGGTCGCCGGGTGTGCCACGATCTGCGCCGAGGCGACCGATGTGCCGCTGGGCTTCGAACCCGAGCCGGGCATGCTGGTCGAGGACGTCGCCGGGTGGCGTCGGCTGCGTGACGCGCTCGGCGCGCCGCCCGGCTTCGGCCTCACCCTCGACATCGGGCACTGTCGCTGCCTGGAGCCGTTGCCGGTGCCCGAGTGCGTGACGGCGGTCGCCGAGCACCTGGTCAACGTGCAGATCGACGACATGCGCCGGGGCGTGCACGAGCACCTGGAGTTCGGCGCCGGGGAGATCGACTTCCCGCCGGTGCTGCGCGCCCTGACCGACGCCGGCTACCGCGGGCTGGTGGCGGTGGAGCTGCCCCGCCACTCGCACGCCGCACCGGCCGTCGCCGCCCGCTCGCTCGACTTCCTGCGCGCCGCCGCCGGCGCGGACCGACACCACCGGACCACCGATCCGGCCCCTTTGCTCTGCAGCCGCGGAGGCAGCACCCCCGGATCGCCGCTGCTGCGTGGAGGGCTGCAGAGCAAAGGCGGTGGTTGAGCACCTGCCCTCGGCTCGAAAGGGGAGACGGCATGACACCCGACCGACTGCGCGCCGCGCTTCGGGGCGTACCCGATCCGCAGTGGCTGGACGCGGCGCTGCGCCGCGTCGCGACCGAGCCCGCCGCGATCCCGCGGTTCTTCGCCGCCGCCGCCCGGCGGTGCGGGCGCGGGCCGCTGCCCGACCCGCCGGGCTGGACGGTCGACGAGGCGGCCCGCGCGCTGCTGCTCGCCGCGCTGCCCGGCGGGCACGCCGCCGCGGCGGAGGCGCTGTACCGGCACGGCGACGCCGCGGAGAAGCGGGCCGTGCTGCGCGCGTTGCCGCTGCTGCCGATCGGGGCGGAGTGCGTGCCGCTGCTGCACGACGCGATCCGCACCAACGACACCCGGCTGGTCGCCGCCGCGCTCGGCCCCTACGCCCGGCACCTGGAACAGCCGGCCTGGCGGCAGGCGGTGCTCAAGTGCGTCTTCACCGGCGTGCCGCTGGCCGTGGTCGACGACCTGACCGACCGGGCCGACGGCGAACTGGCGCAGATGCTCGCCGCGTTCGCCGCCGAGCGGCACGCCGCCGGCCGGACCATGCCGGCCGACGCCACCGACCTGCTCGACCGGCTCACCACCACCACGGAGGCGTGACGTGCGCATCTTCGACCCGCACATCCACATGACGTCCCGGACCACCGACGACTACGAGCGGATGGCCGCCGCCGGGGTACGCGCGGTGGTCGAGCCGGCGTTCTGGCTGGGCCAGCCGCGCACCAGCGTGGACAGCTTCGTGGACTACTTCGACTCGCTGATCGGTTGGGAGCCGTTCCGGGCCGGTCAGTTTGGCGTCCGGCACCACGCGACCGTGGCGCTCAACCCGAAGGAGGCCAACGACCCGCGTTGCCGGCCGGTGCTCGACGTGCTGCCGCGCTACCTGGAGAAGGACGGCGTGGTGGCGGTCGGCGAGATCGGCTACGACGCGATGACCCCGGCCGAGGACGCCGCGTTCGCCGGGCAGCTCGCCCTCGCCGTGGCGCACGACCTGCCCGCGCTGGTGCACACCCCCCACCGGGACAAGGCGCGGGGCGTCGAACGGACCCTCGCGGTGGTCGCCGAGTCGGGCATCGCGCCCGGCCGGGTGCTGGTCGACCACCTCAACGAGGTGACCGTGCGGCTGGTCCGGGACACCGGCTGCTGGCTGGGCTTCTCGATCTATCCGGAGACCAAGATGTCGCCGCCGCGGATGGTCGAGCTGCTGCGGACGTACGGGACGGAACGGGTGCTGGTCAACTCGGCCGCCGACTGGGGCCGCTCCGATCCGCTGCTCACCCGCGCCACCGGGGAGGCGATGCTGGCCGCCGGGTTCGACGACGACGACGTGGACCGGGTGCTGTGGCGCAACCCGGTGGAGTTCTACGGCCAGTCCGGCCGACTCGACCTGACCGACGTGGACGCCCCGGCGCCCACCTTCGCCGGCAACTCGATCCTGCGCGGGGGTGAGTGATGCGGCTGCGCCACGCCGACGGCACCACCGTCCACCTCGGCTACTGCACCAACGTCCACCCGGCCGAGGACCTGCCGGGCATTCTCGGCCAGCTCGACACGTACGCGCTCGCGGTGCGCCGGCGCCTCGGCGTCGACCGGCTCGGGCTGGGACTGTGGCTGGCCGCGCCGGTGGCCGCCGCGCTCGCCGCCGACCCGTCGGCCCGCCGCCGGTTGCGCCACGAGCTGACCGTACGCGGGCTGGAGGTGGTCACGCTCAACGGCTTCCCGTACGCCGGGTTCCAGGCCCCGGTGGTCAAGGGCGCGGTGTACCACCCGGACTGGACCACGCCGCGACGGCTGGCGTACACCCTGGACCTGGCCCGGGTGCTGGCCGACCTGCTGCCCGACGACGCCGCCCGGGGTTCGATCTCGACGTTGCCGCTGGCCTGGCGCACGCCCTGGGACGCGGGCCGGGCCGGGGCCGCCCGTCGGATGCTCGACGCGCTCGCCGCCGGGCTGGCCGAGGTGGCGCGGGACACCGGCCGGGTGGTCCGGGTCGGCTTCGAGCCGGAGCCGGGCTGTGTGGTCGAGTCGACCGGGCAGGCCGGCGCGCTCCTGGCGGGNGGGAGGAGCCGGCGGACGCCCTCGCGCGGCTGCGCGACGCCGGGCTGCCGGTGGTCAAGGTGCAGCTCTCCGCCGCCGTGGAGGCACCCGACCCGGTCGCCGCGACGGCCGCGTTGCGGCGCTTCGTCGAGCCGAGGTTCCTGCACCAGACCCGCGCGGCGGGCTGCGCCGGCGGCACCGACCCGGCCGACCCGGCGTACGCCGCCGACGACCTGGACGCCGCGTTGGACGCGCGGCTGCCCGGGGCGTGGCGGGTGCACTACCACGTGCCGCTGCACGCCCCGCCCGAGGCACCGCTGCGCTCCACCGTGCCGGTGCTGCGGGCCGCCCTCGCCGCGTTGTTCGCCGGCCCGGCCGCCGGCTGCGACCACCTCGACGTCGAGACGTACACCTGGGGGGTGCTGCCGGTGGCGCGGCGGCCGCGCGGCGACGCGGAGCTGGCCGCCGGCATCGCCGCCGAACTGGCCTTCGCCCGCGACGAGCTGGTCGCCCTCGGCCTGTCCGCACCGATCGGCGTCGCCTCATGAGCCGGCGGCTGGTGGTGCTCGACGTGGTCGGGTTGACGCCTCGGCTGCTGGCGCACATGCCGCGGCTGCGCGCGGTGGCCGAGGCCGGCTTCGCCGCCGAGCTGGGCACCGTGCTGCCGGCGGTGACCTGCTCGGCGCAGGCCACGTTCCTCACCGGCGAGCCGCCCGCCGAGCACGGCATCGTGGGCAACGGCTGGTACTTCCGCGACCTGGGCGAGGTGCTGCTCTGGCGGCAGCACCACGCGATGGTCGGCGGCGAGAAGGTGTGGCAGGCCGCGCGCCGGGTCGAGCCCGGCTACCGGGTGGCGAACGTCTGCTGGTGGTACGCCATGGGCGCGGACGTGGACTGGACGGTCACGCCGCGCCCGGTCTACCACGCCGACGGGCGCAAGGAGCCGGACTGCTGGACCGACCCGCCGGAGCTGCACGACACGCTCACCGACGCGCTCGGGACGTTCCCGCTGTTCACCTACTGGGGGCCGGGCGCGGGGTTGCCGTCCTCGGCCTGGATCAGCCGGGCCGCGCAGCGGATCCTCGCCGACCACGCCCCCGACCTGACCCTGGTCTACCTGCCGCACCTGGACTACGACCTGCAACGCTTCGGGCCGTCCGACCCGCGGGCCGCCGGCGCGGCGGCGGCGCTGGACGCCGTGCTCGGCCCGCTGCTGGACGCGGCCCGGGAGCGGGACGCCACGATCGTGGCGCTGTCGGAGTACGGCATCACCGACGTGTCCCGCCCGGTGGACGTCAACCGGATGCTGCGCGCGGAGGGGCTGCTGCGGGTGCACACCCAGGCCGGGATGGAGTACCTGGAACCGTGGACCTCGCGCGCCTTCGCGGTGGCCGACCATCAGGTCGCGCACGTCTACGTGCGGGACCCGGCGGACGTGCCGGCAGTGGCGGCGCGCTGTGCCGCGCTGCCGGGCGTGGCCGAGGTGCTGGACGCGGCCGGGCAGGCCCGGTACGGGCTGGACCATGCCCGTTCCGGCGAGCTGGTCCTGGTGGCCGAGCCGGACGCCTGGTTCACCTACTACTACTGGCTGGACGACGCGCGGGCGCCCGACTTCGCCCGGCTGGTCGAGATCCACCGCAAGCCCGGTTACGACCCGGCGGAGCTGTTCTTCGACCCGGCCGCCCCGGTGGCCGCGAAGCGTCGGGCGGCGGTGGCGTTGGCCCGCAAGAAGCTCGGGATGCGCTACCTGATGAGCGTGGTGGGGCTGGACGCCGGGGCGCGGGCGGTCCGTGGCTCGCACGGCCGGCTGCCCACCGACCCGGCGGACGGGCCGGTGCTGCTCTGCTCCGACCCGACCGCCGCCCGGGACCGGGTAGCGGCGACGGACGTGAAGGCGTTGCTACTCCACCTCGCCGGCCTGACTTTTGTCGATACTCGTCAAAAGTAGGAGCCTATCGATCAGAAGCTATGGACATGCTGATCGAAAGGTCTTAATGTCGTGCCGACAAGCCCCGCTCGGCATCCGGCGCGACGCGCGCCCCGTCCTGTCTGCGCGCGTCGGGAAGGGACTGCACAGCATGTCCAGCCACCCCCATCACCCCACCGCCCGACGACGACTCGCCGCCGGCTCGGCGCTGCTGCTCGCGGTCGCCGCCGGCACGGTCAGCCTGGCCGCGACGCCCGTCCCGGCGTCCGCCCACCCCATCACGGCGAGCGACTTCCAACAGGTCGAACTCGCCCGCGGCGTCGCCGAGACCGGCGAACCGATGTCCCTCGCGGTGCTGCCCGACCGCTCGGTCCTGCACACCGCCCGCAACGGCACGCTGCGCCGCACCGACGCGGCCGGCACCACCACCGTGATCGGCACGCTGCCCGTCTACACCCACGACGAGGAGGGGTTGCAGGGCGTCGGCGTCGACCCCGGCTTCGCCTCCAACCGGCAGATCTACCTCTACTACGCGCCGCCGCTGTCCACCCCCGCCGGGGACGCGCCCGCCACCGGCACCGACTTCTCCGCCTGGCAGGGCGTCAACCGGCTGTCCCGGTTCACCCTCAACGCCGACTTCACGCTCAACCAGGCCAGCAAGGTCGACGTGCTCGACGTACCGGCCGACCGGGGGTTGTGCTGCCACGTCGGCGGCGACATCGACTTCGACGCCGCCGGCAACCTCTACCTCTCCACCGGCGACGACACCAACCCGTTCGACTCCGGCGGCTACGCGCCGATCGACGAACGGACCAACCGCAACCCCGGGTACGACGCGCAGCGCAGCGCCGGCAACACCAACGACCTGCGCGGCAAGATCCTGCGGATCAAGGTCAACGCCAACGGCACGTACTCGATCCCCAGCGGCAACCTCTTCGCGCCCGGCACCGCGAAGACCCGCCCGGAGATCTACGCGATGGGCTTCCGCAACCCGTTCCGGATCAGCGTCGACAAGGCCACCGGCATCGTCTACGTCGGCGACTACGGGCCGGACGCCGGCACCACCTCGGCCCGCGGCCCGTCCGGGCAGGTCGAGTTCAACCGGGTCACCGGGCCCGGCAACTACGGCTGGCCGTACTGCACCGGCACCAACACGACGGCCGAGACGTACGCCGAGTGGGACTTCGCCACCAACACCGCCGGGGCGAAGTACAACTGCACCGGCGGCCCCACCAACAACTCGTTCCGCAACACCGGTCTGACCACGCTGCCGGCCGCGAAGGCGGCCTGGATCCGCTACGCCGGTGACGCCGGCAGCCCGCCCGAGTTCGGCGGCGGCTCCGAGTCGCCGATGGGCGGCCCGGTCTACCGGTACGACGCGGCGAACCCGTCCACCACGAAGTTCCCGCAGTCCTTCGACGGGCAGTTCTTCGCCACCGAGTTCGGCCGCGGCTGGATCAAGCCGATCCACGTCAACGCCGACGGCTCACCCGGCACCATCGACACGTTCCCGTGGGTCGGCAAGCAGGTGATGGACTCCGCGTTCGGCCCGGACGGCGCCTACTACGTGCTCGACTACGGCACCGGGTACTTCAACGGCGACGCCAACTCCGCGTTGTACCGCTTCGACTACCTGGGCGGCGCCAACCGCGCCCCGGTGGCCCGCGCCGCCGCCGACAAGACCTCCGGCGTCGCCCCGCTGACCGTGGCGTTCTCCTCGGCCGGCTCGTCCGACCCGGAGGGCGGCGCGCTGACGTACGCCTGGACGTTCGGTGACGGCGGCACGTCCACCTCGGCCAACCCGTCGCACACCTACACCGCGAACGGCCGTTACACCGCGACGCTGACCGTCCGCGACCCGCAGGGCGCCACCGGCACCGCCAGCGTGGTGGTCACCGTCGGCAACACCGCGCCGACCGTGGTCATCGAGACGCCGGGCAACGGCAAGCTGTTCTCCTTCGGCGACACCGTGCCGTTCCGGATCACCGTCACCGACCCGGAGGACGCCACGATCGACTGCACCAAGGTCAAGATGACCTACGTGCTCGGCCACGACCAGCACGGCCACCAGATCACCTCGGCGACCGGCTGCACCGGCACGATCGCCATCCCGGTCGACGGCGAGCACGACGACGCGGCGAACATCTTCGCCATCTTCGACGCCGAGTACACCGACTCCGGCGGCCTCACCACGCACACCCAGCACACGCTCCAGCCCCGGCACCGGCAGGCCGAGCACTTCAAGACCTCGTCCGGGATCAACACGTTCGACAAGGGCACCGCCGAGGGCGGCAAGACCGTCGGCGACATCAACAACGGGGACTGGATCGCGTTCCAGCCGTACCTGCTCGCCGACGCCACCGGGTTCACCGCCCGGGTCTCCTCGGCCGGCGCGGGCGGCACGCTCCAGGTACGCGCCGGCTCGGCCACCGGCACCGTGCTCGGCTCCGCCACCGTCCCGGTGACCGGCGCCTGGGACACGTTCACCACGGTCACCGGCACCATCACCAACCCGCCGGCCGGCACCACCACGCTCTACCTCACGTTCGCCGGCGGCAGCGGGGCGCTCTACGACCTGGACGCGTTCACGATCACCACGTCGACCGTACGCACCGGGCCGGTC
>NZ_NAPR01000026.1:0-183 GCF_002140155.1 Micromonospora sp. NBS 11-29 | reverse complement strand
TCTACACCTGCAACGGCACCACCGCGCAGTCGTGGACGGTGACGCCGAACTCGACGGTGAAGGCGTTGGGCAAGTGTCTGGACGTCAACGGCGCGGCCAGCGCCGACGGTACGAAGATCCAGCTCTACACCTGCAACGGCAGCGGGGCGCAGAACTGGTCGGCGCAGGCCGACGGGACGCTGC
>NZ_NAPR01000003.1:582404-599449 GCF_002140155.1 Micromonospora sp. NBS 11-29 | reverse complement strand
ACGCCCTCGGTGTGCAGGGCGGCGCTCAGGTGCCGCAGGAAGCAGTCGAACACGTCGGTGAAGATGGTCAGGACCTTCTCGTCCTCCGGGATCGCGGCCCGGACCCGCGCGACCCGTTCCGGCAGGTCGGCGTCCGGGTCCATCACCACGATCTCCTCGGCGATGTCCTTGAACACCACCCGCTCCACCACGTCGTCGTGCAGGACCAGGATGACGTTCTCGCCGTGCGGCATGAACGCCAGGTCGTGCGCGTACAGGCTGTGCAGCAGCGGCACCAGGTAGGCGTCCAGGTAGCGGCGCAGCCACCGCGCCGGGGAGCGGCCCGAACGGGCGATCAGCGCCGCCGCCAGCGAACGGCCGTCCCGGTCGGCGTGCAGCAGCGAGGCCATGGTGGCCAGCCGCCGCCCCGGCGCGAGGCCCGGCACCGGGCTCTCCCGCCAGAGCGCCGCCAGCATCTTCCGGTACGGGGAGTAGCGATCCGTCGCCGCCTCGTACTGCCGGTGCCGGTACCCGATCGCGGCCCGCTCCCGGATGATCGACAGTCCGGTGCCCTTGAGCACCGGGTCGTCGTCGATCAGCGCGGCCACCCAGTCGTTGATCGCGGGCGTCGCCTCCATGTACGCGGCGGACAGCCCGCGCAGGAAGCCCATGTTCAACACCGACAGCGCGGTCTTCACGTAGTGCTTCGCCGGGTCGGTGACGTTGAAGAACGTGCGGATGGACTGCTGGGCCAGGTAGTCGTCCGGGCCCTCGCCGAGGCAGACCAGCCGGCGCGTCGCCACCTCACCGGCGAACGTGACCGCGAGCCGGTTCCACCACTGCCACGGGTGCACCGGGATCAGCAGGTAGTCGGCCGGGTCGAGGCCGAGCCCGGTCAGCGTGGCGGTGAACCCGGCGAGCGTCTCCGCGCCCAGCTCGGCCCGGAGCAGCGAGTCGTAGTCCAGGTCGTCGGCGCAGGTGAACGTGGTGTGGTCGCGGTGCGCGGCGAGCCAGAGCAGCCGCACGTCGGCGGCGGCCTCCGGGGCGTACCGGTGGTAGTCGTCGACGCCGAAGCCGATGCGGCCGTTGGCGGCGACGAAGCAGGGGTGGCCCTCGGTCATGCCGGTCTCGACGGCCTGGAAGTCGGCGGCGGCCAGCTCAGCGGCGGTGACCGCCGGCTTGCTGAGCTTGTACGCGGTGCCGGCCAGGGTGGAGGTGATCTCCTCCAGGTAGACCGGCAGGACCGCGTCGGTGAGGCCGAGCGCGCCGCGCAGCTCCAGGCAGAGGTCGACCGCGTCGGGCGGCAGCGTCACCCCGTCGCGGTGCCGGGTGATGCTGGCGGCGTCGATGTGCCAGTGGTCCAACGCCAGCAGCTCGGCGGCGAACCGGTACTCCACCGTGGGGTCGTCGCCGCGCACCACCCACCGCCCGGCGCCGGCCGGCTCCGGCGTGACCAGGCGTTCGTGGGCGAACTCGGCGAGCGCCTTGCGCACCAGCAGCCGGTTGGCGGTGGCCCACGCCTCGGGGGTCAGGTGGTCCACGGATGCGCGGGGGTTCACGCGGTCGTCTCTCCTTCGGTGGCGGCCTCGGCGGCGGCTCGGAACTGGTCCCGGGTGACGACGCTGAGCAGCGCGTCCTTCTCCGGCTTGCGGATCTCACCGACGACGGTGAAGCCGACGGCGGCGTTGAGCGCGTGCACGGCGGTGTTGCGCACGTCCGGCTCGACCACCACCCGGCGGGTGGCCGGGTCGGCGAAGAGCCAGGCGAGCACCGTGGTGATCACCGCGCGGGTGAAGCCGTGCACCGGGGTGTCGGTGGGCGCGCAGAGGAAGTGCATCCCCACGTCGCCGGGCTGCGGGTCGTAGAGGCCGACCAGCTCCACCCGGGCCGGGTCGTACCGCTCGGCCAGGAACGCCGGCCGGCCACGCCACGACCCGAGGTACGCGTCGTGGTGCGGGTGCGCGGCGATCCGCCGGTACTCCCGCGCGACGCCGGCCACGTCGGCGTCGGCCATCAGCCAGAACGCGGCCTTCGGATGGGTGACCCAGCGGTGCAGCAGCGGCGCGTCCGCGTCGGCGTCCAGCGGACGCAGCGCGAACGCACCGAGCCGCGCGTCGACGCGGGTGAACTCACTCACGCTGGTACTCCGAACTCCTGGAACGCGATCCGATGCTCGATCGGGTAGTGCTCCCGGCCGGTCAGCTCCCGGATGATCCACGAGTTGCGGTACGCGCCCATGCCCAGGTCGGGCGAGGTGATGCTGTGCGTGTGCGTGCCGCCGTTCTGGAGGAACACGCCCCGGCCGCTGTGGTCGACGCTGTAGTTGCGGGCCACGTCGAAGCGGCCGTGCGCGTCGAAGCGCAGCCGGTCGCGCACCGGGGCGAGGAAAGCCGGCACCGGGTAGTGGTAGCCGGTGGCCAGCACCAGCCCCTCGGTGTCCAACGTGAACGCGCGGTCCTGCTCGGTGTGGCGCAGCCCGAGCCGGTAGCGGCCGTCGTCGTACGCGGCGTCGACCAGTTCGGTGTTGGTGAGCAGCCGCGTCGACGCCGGCCCGCGCAGGCTCTTGGCGTAGAGCGTGTCGTAGATGTCGTTGATCAGGTCGGCGTTGATGCCCTTGAACAGCGGCTTCTGCGCGGCCTCCAGCCGGTACCGGGTCGGCTCGGGCAGCGCGTGGAAGTAGTCCACGTAGTCCGGTGAGGTCATCTCCAGCGTCAGCTTGGTGTACTCCAGCGGGAAGAACCGGGGCGAGCGGGTCACCCAGGTGAGCTGGTAGCCGTACGTGTCGATGTCGCCGAGCAGGTCGTGGTAGATCTCGGCGGCGCTCTGGCCGCTGCCGACGACGGTGATGCCGCGCTTGGCCCGCAGCGCCTCCCGGTGCTCCAAGTAGCGGGAGTTGTGGATCAGGTCCCCGCCCAGGCCCCGGCACGGCTCGGGCAGGTACGGCGGGGTGCCGGTGCCCAGCACCAGGTGCCGGGCCCGGTGGGCGACCGGCCCGTCCGGGGTGTCGGCGTGCACCACGTACCGGTCGTCGGACTCGTCGTACTCGATGCGGGTGACGGTGTGCCGGAAGCGCAGGTTCGGCAGCTTGCCGGCGGCCCAGCGGCAGTAGTCGTCGTACTCCGCGCGCAGCGGGAAGAAGCTCTCCCGGATGTAGAAGCGGTAGAGCCGGCCGTTCTCCTTCAGGTAGCTCAGGAACGAGTACGGCGAGGTGGGGTCCGCGAGCGTGACCAGGTCGGCGATGAACGGGGTCTGCAACCGGGTCGAGTCGAGCAGCATCCCGGGGTGCCAGCGCACGTCGTCGCGGGCCTCCAGGAACAGCCCGTCGAGGTCGGCGATCGGCGCGGTGAGGCAGGCCAGGCCGAGGTTGTACGGGCCCAGCCCGACGGCGATGAAGTCGTGGGTCGACATGGTTCTCTCCTCGACGCTCAGCCGACGGGGGACAGCGTCGCGGCGGTGCGGGCGTACCAGGCGGCGTGGTCGGCGAGCAGGTCGAGCACGCCGGTGACATCGTCCACCGTGGTCTCCGGGTTGAGCAGCGTCAGCTTCAGCCAGTGCGCGCCGTCGACCTTGGTGCCGGCGACCAGCCCGGCGCCGGAGGCGGCCAGGGCCTCGCGGGCGTGCAGGTTGGCCTCGTCCACCAGGTTCGGGGCGGCGCCGGGCGGCACGTACCGGAAGACCACGGTGCTGAGCTGGGACGGGGCCGCCACCTCGAAACGCGGGTCGGCGTCGAGATGGTGCCAGGCGTCGGCGGCGAGGTCGACGACCTGGTCGAAGAGCGCGCCGATCGCGTCCGGCCCCATGATCCGCAGGGTGAGCCAGAGCTTGCACGCGTCGAAGCGCCGGGTGGTCTGGATGCTCTTGTCGACCTGGTTGGGGATGCCCTGCTCGGCGGCGCGGGCCGGGTTCAGGTAGTCGGCGTGCCAGGTGGCGTGGCGCAGCGTGCGGCCGTCGCGCACGAGCAGTGCGCTGGAGCTGACCGGCTGGAAGAACGACTTGTGGTAGTCGACGGTCACCGAGGCGGCCCGCTCGATGCCGTCGAGCAGCCGCCGGCGGGTGGGGGAGACCAGCAACCCGCAGCCGTACGCGGCGTCGACGTGCAGCCAGACGCCGGCGGCGGTGCAGATGTCGGCGATCTCCGGCAGCGGGTCGATGGTGCCGAAGTCGGTGGTGCCGGCGGTGGCGACGACCGCCATCACCACCTGGCCGTCGCGCCGGCAGCGGTCGATGGTGCGGGCCAGCTCGTCGGTGCGCATCCGACGACCGGCGTCGGTGGGCACGGTGAGCACCGCGTCGGCGGCCAGGCCGAGCAGCTTGGCCGCCTTCTGCACGCTGAAGTGCCCGGCGGCCGAGGTGATGATCCGCAGCCGGGACAGCACCTCCGGCCGGGCCGGGCGGACGGTGGCCCCGCCGATCACCCGCCGGTAGGTCTCCTCCCGGGCCAGCAGCATCGCCTGGAGGTTGGACTGGGTGCCGCCGCTGGTGAACACGCCGTCGGCGGTGGCGCCGAGCCCGATCCGCCCGGCCGTCCACTCGATCAGGCGGCGCTCCATCAGGGTGGCCCCGGCGCTCTGGTCCCAGGTGTCCAACGAGGCGTTGACGGCGCTGAGCACCGCCTCGCCGAGCAGCGCCGGGATGACCACCGGGCAGTTCAGGTGGGCCAGGTAGCGCGGGTGGTGGAACCACACCGCATCGCGCAGCCAGACGTCGTGCAGCTCGTCGAGCGCGGCGTCGGTGTCGTTCAGCGGCCGGTCCAGGTCGATGCCGCCGACCAGCGGGGCCAGCGCGTCCGGGGTGACGCCGGTGCCGGGGCGGTCGACCTCGCCGACCCGGCGGGCGACCCGGTCGACGCCGCGCGCGAGCACGTCCCGGTACCGCTCGACCGAGCCGGCGTTGAACAGGTGGGCGCGCGTGGCGGCGTCGATCGTGCTCATCGGACTTCCCAGGTGGTCGTGCGGACAGGATGGCAAGATCTTAGGTTAGGCTTGCCTAACTAATCAAGGAAGCGGGCTTGACCGGCCCGCGCGTCGACCCGACCGGCGGGAACCGCCGCTGGTGCCCCACGCCCACGCCGACCCCGGCCGCGACCAGCACGATCGAGGCCACCGCCACCGCCGGATAGCCGAACCGCTCGGCGGCGGCGAGCCCCAGCGAGGCGGCCACGAACGAGCAGACCAACCCGAACGACGACAGCACGGTGAAGTCCGTGCCACCGCTGCCCGGCCGCGAGTAGTCCATGTTGACCGTGTAGAGCACCACGTTCGCGATCGTGTACGCGGCCAGGAAGAAACAGAGCGCGACGACGGTGCCGGCCAGCGGCGCCCGCCCGGCCATCAACGGCAGCAGCGCCACCGTGGACACCGCCAGCGCCACCCCGCCGGCCACCAGCACCCCGGACCGGCCGAACCGGCCGACCCCGACGCCCGCGACCAGACCGGCCGCGATCGCCGGCACGCTGGTCACCACGCCGGTCACCACGCCGATCCGGCCCAGCGACCAGCCGGCGTCCACCAGCGCGGGCGTCACCAGCGCGTACGCCATCCCGGCGCCCACGTAGACCAGCGGCACCACGCCGAACGTCCACCACCGGCAGCCGGGCTGGCCGAACACCGACAGCAACGCCCGGTACGCGACGCCGATCCGGACCACCCGGTCGACCCGCTCCGGCTCCCGGAACCGCCACACCACGAGCAGCCCGAGCGCGGTCAACGCGGCCAGCAGCCCGACCGCCGGGACCCAGCCGAACCGGTCGTACACCAGCACGCACGCGCCGCCGCCGAGCAGGTTGCCCAGGTAGCTCGCCGCCACCTGGATGCCGTTGCCGGTGCCCCGGTCGGCGGCGGCCAGCAGCCGCACCGCGACCGCGTCGGCGGCGATGTCCTGGGTGGCGGAGAAGAACACGAACGCGGCGCAGATGACGATCACCGGGCCGAGCTGGTCGGCCGGGCGGTCGAACGGCAGCAGCGCCAGCAGCGTCAGCACCAGCGCGGTCTGGAGCACCAGCAGCCAGGAGCGGTAGTGCCCGCGGTGCCGGGAGCCGTACCGGTCCAGGATCGGCGCCCAGAGGAACTTGACCGGCCAGATCAGACCGACCACCTGGAGCAGCGCCAACGTGTCCAGCGAGGTGCCGCCGTCGCGCAGGATGGCGGTCAGCCCGACCGTGATGAAGCCGACGCCCAGGTACTGCGTGACGTAGAGCGCGGTCAGCGTGCCGAGGCGGCCCATCAGCCGGCCCGCCAGTAGCCCAGCGAGCTGAGCTGCGCCTTGCCCACGCCGAGCGTACGCCGCAGGTGCCGGGTGATCTCGCGGGTGCTGGCCGCCTCGCAGGCCACCCAGTAGTACGCGGTGTCGGCGGCCGGCAGCGCCGCGCACACCGTGTCGACCAGGTGCCGGCCGTGGTCGCGGCGCGGCACCCAGGTCACCTCGTGGTGCGCCCGGGCGCGCGGGCTCAACGCCTTCTCGCCGTCGTGCGCGTACTCCAGCCAGACCGTCGCCGGGATGTCCGCGGCGGCGTCGAGCAGGCTGTTGACCGCCGGCAGCGAGGCCGCGTCGCCGACCAGGTAGAGGTGCTCGGGGGTCGGGTCGGGAAGCTGGAACGCGCTGCCCTGCACGGTGGCGTCGATGGTGTCGCCGACCCGGGCGGCGCCGGCCCAGTTGGCGGCCGGGCCGTCGTGGATCGCGAACTCCAGCGTGAACCGTCCGGTGGCCGGGTCCGGGTCGACCAGCGTGTACGCCCGCTGGTGCGCCCGGCCGTCGAGGTCGAACCAGAGCCGGATCCACATCGTCGGGTGGGTGCCGCAGGCGGCCAGCAGGCCGCCGTCGTCCAGGAGCAGGCGCTGGTAGTGCCCGTCGACCGACTCGGTGCCCCGCACGGTGAGCCGGAAGTCCCGGCCGCCCATGGCCTTGAGCACCAGGCCCTCCCAGTTCCGTTTCACGTACCCCTCCAGGTAAGGTCTGGCTCAGTTAGGGGAGGGTAACCTAAGTTGACCATCGCAGGAAGCGGGCCCCGGGTCGACCGCGACCGCTGGGGCGTACCCCGGTTGTGGGCCGACGACGTCGATGCGCTCGCGCGCCTGCAAGGCCGCGTCGCCGCGCACGACCGGGCCTGGCAGCTCTGCGTCGAACGGTGGCGGGCCGAGGGCCGGCTCGCCGCCCGCGTCGGCCGGGCCGAACTGGCCTGGGACCGGTTCGCCCGGCGGGCCCGGCTCGACGACACCGCCCGCCGCTGCCACGAACGCCTCGACCCGGCCACCCGCCGCTGGGTCGACGCGTACGTCGAGGGCGTCAACTCCGGCCTCGCCGACGGTGCCGCCGACGCGCCCGAGTTCGCCGCCACCGGCGGCACGCCGGAGCCCTGGCAGCCCTGGACGCCGCTGGGCGTCTTCCTCGTCCAGCACGTCCTCTTCTCCACCTTCCCGCACAAGCTCTGGCACGCCCACGTCACCCGCACACTCGGCCCGGCGGCGGTCGACCTGTTCACCGTGGAGGGGACGGCGTCGGCCGGCAGCAACGCCTGGGCGCTGCCCGCCGACCCGGCCACCGGGCGCGGCCCGGTGCTCGCCGGTGACCCACACCGGCTGCTCGAACTGCCCGGCATCTACCAGCAGGTACGGCTGGCCTGCCCCGAGTTCGACGTCATCGGGCTCGCCTTCCCCGGCGTACCCGGCCTGCCGCACTTCGGCCACGCCGGCCACGTCGCCTGGGCCGTCACCAACGCGATGGCCGACTACCAGGACCTCTACCGCGAACAGCTCCGCCGCGACGGCGACCGGGTGCTGGTCCGCGACCCGAGCGGCTGGCTACCGGTCGCCCGCCACGTCGAACGGATCGAGGTCCGCGGCGGCGACCCCGAGATGGTCGAGATCATCGAGACCCCGCGCGGCCCGGTCGTCGACCACGACCGAGTCACCGGCGAGGCGATCAGCCTGCGCACCCCGAGCCGGGTCGAGGGCCGCCTCGGCTTCGAGGCGCTGCTGCCGCTGCTGCGCGCCCGCTGCGCCGGCGACGTCGCCGACGCGCTGCGCGACTGGGTCGAGCCGGTCAACAGCGTGCTCGCCGCCGACACTCAGGGCGCGGTCCGCCGACTGGTGGCGGGCCTGGTTCCGGTACGCGACGACCGGTGCCGCCGCGAGCCGGTGCCCGCCTGGGAGGCCCGGCACCACTGGCGCGGCGATTACCTGCCCCCCGTCGACGAGAAGATCGACGGCGTCGCGGTCTGCGCCAACGACCGCCGCGACGACGTCGCCGCGCACGGCGTCGACTTCGCGCCACCGCACCGCGCCCGCCGCATCCGGGCCCTGCTCGCCGACGGCGTCCAGGCGTCCACCGTGCACACCGACGCCCGGCTCCCGGCGACCCCGCTGCACCGGCTGCTCCACCGGCTCGACCCCGACCGGCTCGACGAAGCTGCCCGTACCCTGCACGATCGGCTCCTGACCTGGGACCGCACCATGGTGGCGGACTCGGTCGAGGCCGGCGCGTACGCGGCCTGGCGGGCGGCGCTGGCCCGCCGGCTGTGCGCGCACCCCCGGCTGCGACCGCTGTTCGCGCCGTCCGGGTTCGACGAGCTGTTCGCCCCCTGGACCGACCCGGCCGCCCGGATCGGCCTGGCGCTCGACCACCTGGCCGCGCTGGGCGTGGACGGCACATCTCGCGGGACGGCCGGTCCCGGCGTGGACGGCCAAGCCCGCCGGTCGACGGGTCCTGGCGTGGACGGCGTGCCTATCGGGGTTGTCGATCCTCGCGTGAATGTCGTGGCTGCCGGGCTCGGCGGTCCCTGCGCGGACGTGCCTTCTGGGGTTGGCGGTCCGCGCGTGGACGGCGTGGCCGCCGGGGTTGCCGGTCCGCTCTTGGCTGCCGGGCTCGGGGTGGATGTCGTGGCGCTCGCGGCCGCCGCGCTGGCCGAGGTGGCCGCCGGGCCCGCGCCGGAACCGTGGGGCCGCCGGCATCTCCTGCACCCGGTGCACCTGGGCGTCGCCGCCGCGACCTCGGCCGCCGTGCGGGAGATGCGGGGACGCGCGTCGCTCGCCGGTGACACCGACTGCGTGCTCGCCACGTCCAGCGTCCCGGGCGTCTCCGACGCCTGTTGGCGCGGCCCGGTGGCCCGCTACGTGNGCCGGCCCGGGGACCCGCACTTCGCCGACCAGTTGATGCACTGGGCCGCCGGGACGCTGATCCCGGTGCCCGCCGGACCTCTTCCGAAGGACGACCATGGTGACCTACCGTGAGCACCTGCCCGGCCTCGGCGACCTGACGTTGGAGCCGGTACGCCCGGACCGGGACGCCGAGCTGCTGCACGGCTGGGTCACGCTGCCGCGCAACGGTTTCTGGGGCATGGGCGGGCACAGTGTCGACGACGTGCGCGCGGTCTACGCCTTCGTCGACGGGCTGGACACCCACCACGCGTACCTGATCCACCTCGACGGGGAGCCGGTCGGGCTGTTCCAGACCTACCAGCCGGAGGCCGACCCGGTGGGGGAGCGGTACCCGGTGCGGCCCGGCGACGTGGGCATGCACCTGCTGCTCAACCCGCCCCGGGGGTTGGCGCGCGGCCTGACCGCGGTCGTCGGCCCGGCGCTGGCCCGGTTCCTGCTGCGGGACCCGGCGGCGCGGCGCATCGTGGTCGAGCCGGACGTGCGCAACGAGGCGGCGCTGCGCCGAGTGCGGGCGGAGGGCTTCACGTTCGACGCCGAGATCGACATGCCGGACAAGCGTGCCCAGCTCGCCTTCCTCACCCGGGAACGCTTCGAGGCCGACCACCCCACGCCCGAGACCGCCTGATCCACCCCGTTCCTTCGCCGGCGACCCCACCACGTCGCCGAACCGACGTCGTCGAGGATTGCCGGGTCCGAGATCGTGGCACCGGATGGCCCCTGGAGGGGCGCTCTCGTGCCAGGACCTGCGGGGGTCCTGTCCGGCGGGACGGTCATCTCGGCGGGTGGTGGCGTCGCCGGTTCGGTGAAGTGGCGGCATCGATCGATCGGGAAGGCGCCACTTCGGCGAACTGGCATGGATCTCGCCGCTGGCCGACCAGGGCCGGCATTGCTCTCGTGCCAGGATCTGCGCGGGTCCTGGCTGGTGGGACGGTCGTCTCGATAGGTGTGACGGTGGGCGGGGCGTCGCCAGTTCGGTGAAGCGGCGGCATCGTCCCGTCGGGAAGGCACCACTCCGGCGAAATGGTGTTGATCTCGCCCCCGGGCGATCAGAGTTGGCGCGGGCAGGGCGGGTTCACGGGCATAACGAGGTCTACGAGTCATGTCGCGTCGGGATGAGGGCTCTTCTGGCGCGTCGAGGCTCGCCGGGTTCGCGATCTTGGTATCGGATGGCCCTCGGAGGGGCGCTCTCGTACCAAGATCTGCNCGGGCCCGTCGCGGGGAAGCGCGACGGGCCGCGCGCGGGGGTCAGACCTCGGTGAGGCGGACGGCGTCGGCGATGACCAGGCCGGCGGCGGAACTCCACCGGCTGACCGCGACCCGGTTGGCGTCGCCGGCCGGCAGCGCGAACGTGCCGAGGTTGCGCCACTGGCCGCCGGTGGCCCGCTGGTCCACGGTGACGGTCTTGTTGCCGGTGGTGGTGGCGATGATGTACGGCGTCGCGGCGTTGTAGCCCGAGTTCGCCGGCCACCACGCCTCGACCCGGTAGTTACCGGTGCGCGGGACGTTGAACTTGTACCAGGCGGCGTCGCTGGCCGCGACCGGGTCCGCGTAGCGGTAGTCGGCGCCGTAGCGCTGGCCGGAGTACGTCGACACGCCCCAGCTCGTGCTGGCGGTGAACCGGCCGGCGGTGGCGTTGTCCACGATCGAGGACCAGCCGGTGCCGCCGCCGGCCATCTTCGCCGCCACGTCGGCGCGCATCGTGTTCAGGTCGATGAAGGACGGGTCGATCTTGCCGGTGGTGCTGGTCTCCCGGTGCCCACGGGCATAGCTGGAGTCCTTGCCGAGCCGCTTGAGCACGGCGGCGGTGGCCGCGATGCTGGCGTTGTACTGCGCGGTGGTCATCCGCTGGTCGACGCCGTTGTAGTCGATCTCCCACCCGATCATCAGGGTGTTGCCGTCGCCGGCCGGGATCGGCCCGCTGCCGCCGCTGACGCCGGCGTGGTTGCACCGGCCGGCGGAGATCACGTGGAACACGCCGTGGTAGTCGACGAGCGCCTGGCAGAGCGGGCCGGGCAGGTCGGAGCGGCCGTTGATGCAGATGTTCAACGCCGGGTGCGGGTTGGTGGCGCTGGAGGTGGCGGCGGTATGGTGCCAGAGCACGCCGATCGGGTCGAAGGAGCCGGAGCGCATCCGGTTGAGCCAGTCGCCCTCGACCACGACCTGGACGCCGGCGGCCCGCAGCACGTCCACCAGCCAGGGGATGGTCGCCATCACTGCTCCCGCAACAGGTCGGCCAGGCACTCGGCCTTGGGCGCGGCGACGGCCGCGCCGGGGCGGGCGGCCACGGTCAGCGCGGCGGCCACCAGGGCCGGGATGCCGAGCAGACCTCGGCGTCGCAGACGGACGGATCGTGACGTGGGCATGGCGCTCCTTCGGGATAGGCGCTCGGACACTCGATCGACGGATCTGAGTGCGGGCACGCTATCCCGCCGCCGCCCTCCCTGTCGATACCCTTCATGACCACAGCATCGACTGAAAGAATTTGCCAAGAGAGGCTATTTTCCCTCGTCGATACGTGGTAGAAATCCTGCCTCAGTGCCGATGATCGAGGCTGGAGGGGTCGATGAGAACCATCACCGCGGTTCTGGCGGCGCTCGCCGTCACCATTGGCCACGTCGCACCGACCACCGCCGCGCCGGCGCCAGCGGTGACGGCGGCGGTCGGCCCGCAGCCGGGCACGTTCACCGGCCGGGGCTTCGACACCTGCGCCGCCCCGGCCCAGGCCGCGATGGACGCCTGGCTGGCCAGCTCGCCCTACCGGGCGGTCGGCGTCTACATCAGCGGCGGCAGCCGGTCGTGCGCCCAACCCAACCTCACCGCGAGCTGGGTGGCGAACCAGACCGGCAAGGGCTGGCGACTGATCCCCATCGAGCTGGGCTACCAGGCGCCCTGCGGCACCCGTACGCCGAAGATGTCCGCCGATCCCGCCACCGCCCGCGGGCAGGGGGCGAGCGCGGCGGACGGCGCGGTCGCCGCCGCCCAGGCGCTCGGCATCGGCGCGGGCAGCACGCTCTACAACGACATCGAGCAGTACCCGTCGACCGCCGCCTGCCGGGCCGCCGTCCTCTCCTTCCTCACCGGCTGGATCGAGCGGCTGCACACGCGCGGCTACCTCGCCGGGATGTACTCCAGCGGCTCGTCCGGCGTCAAGGACGTCTGCGACGCCTACCACGACACCCGTTACCTGCGCCTGGACCAGATCTGGATCGCCTGGTGGAACGGCGTCGCGGACACCGGCGCGGGCACGTACTGCGCCGACGACCGCTACGC
Source organism: Micromonospora sp. NBS 11-29 (assembly GCF_002140155.1). Taxonomy (GTDB): domain Bacteria; phylum Actinomycetota; class Actinomycetes; order Mycobacteriales; family Micromonosporaceae; genus Micromonospora. The sequence goes on along the minus strand of NZ_NAPR01000003.1, from coordinate 587,048 downwards.
CGACCACCAGCGCCTGCACCAGTACGCCGGTGACGTCACCGAGACCTGGGGCGGCGTGACCATGAGCATCGACCGCAACGTCGTCGACGTACGCGCCGGGGCGGCGACGCCCACGCCGTGGAGCGTGACCGTGGACAACGCCACGGCGGGCGCGTTCACCGCCGGCGCGGCCTGGGGCACGTCGGCGTACTCCGGGCAGCGGTACGGCGTCGACTACCGCTTCGCCGCGCCGGTGTCGACCAGCGACGTCGCCTGGTACCGGGCGACCCTGCCGGCGACCGGCAGCTACGAGGTGTCGGTGTGGTACCCGGCCGACCCCGGCTACAACGACCGGACGCCGTACCTCGTGGCGACCACCACCGGCACCCGGACGGTGGCCGTGAACCAGCGGGTCGACGGCGGCCGGTGGGTGTCGCTCGGCGTGTTCACGCTGGCCGGCGGCGCCGGGGACAAGGTCGGGGTGAGCCGGTGGAGCGCCGGCGCCGGCTACGTGGTCGCCGACGCGGTCCGCCTCACCCGCCGGTGAGGCCCGCCGGTCCCCGTACGGATGCACTCCCGCGCATCGCCGCCCGCCGGGTGCCCGACGCGCACTAGAACGGAGGGCATGGCGGAGCGGCGGACCATCTACGGCGACACCGGCGACGGCGGCGTGCAGCTCGCCGCCAGCACCGACCGCTGGCACCTCTACCCGGACTTCGTCCACCTCGCGCCCACCGAGTCGGTGGAGACGCTGGTCCGCTTCGACGCCGAGCTGCTGCCGTTCGTCGACAACCCGCTGCGCGGCGCGCTCGCGGTGGTGGACATGCAGAACGACTTCTGCGCCGAGGGCGGCTGGACGCACCGGTCCGGGCTCGACCATCGGGCCTGCCGGGAGGCCATCCCGGGGGTGGTACGCGCCGTCGAGGCCGCCCGCCGGCACGGTATGTACGTCATCTGGGTCTACTGGTACAACCGGCCCGACCTGCGCAACCTCGGTGCGCCGACGCTGCACTCGTTCAAGCACACGCTCGACCAGTGCGGCATCGGCCAGCCGCTGGACCACGGGCGGGTGCTCACCGCCGGCGAGTGGGGCGCCGAGATGGTCGACGAGCTGAAGCCGCTGATCGACGAGGACGACATCATGGTGCAGAAGGTGCGGATGAGCGGCTTCTACGGCACCCATCTCGACCAGGTGCTGCGGACCCAGGGCATCCACACGCTCTTCGTCTGCGGGGTCAACGTCGACCAGTGCGTGAGCACCACGTTGGAGGACGCGTACTTCCGCGACTACAACCCGGTGTTGATCGCCGACGCCTCCGCCACGTCCAGCCCGTCGTACTGCAAGGACGCCGTGGTGTTCAACACGAAGCAGTGCTGGGNGGCCGTGAGCCGGCCCCGCCGCGCGGCGGGACCGGCTCGTCCGGCTCAGCTCAGGTGCGCCAGCAGCGCGGTGGCCATGCCCTGCTCGCCCCGGGCGTTGGGGTGGAACGGCGCGGCCGAGCTCTGCGGCACCAGCCCTTCCACCCAGCGGGTGCCGCTGCTCTTGCACGCGTCCCGGCCGATCGACGGCGTGTAGACGTCGGCGTAGCTCGCGCCGTTCGCCTTCGCGGTGTCGGCCAGCATCGTGTTGAGCGCCTTCTCCACGCCGCGCAGGTACGGCACGTCCTGGTAGGCGATCGGCACCACCGGCCAGCAGCCGTACCCGCTGTCCGGCAGGATCGCCGGGTAGCCGAGCACCACGATCCGCGCGTTCGGCGCGGCCTGGCGCACCGCCCGCAGCACGGCGGTCACCTTCGGCGCGGCCCCGGCGATCCGGCCCCGGAGCTGGTCGGTGCCGCCGGCGGTGAACCGGTCCTTGCAGGGCGACCCGAGCGGGCTGCCGACGCTCGCCTCGGCGCAGTCGCTGATGATCCCGGAGAAGCCGATGTCGTTGCCGCCGATCTGCACCGTCACCAGCGCCGTGGCCGAGGTGACGGCGTTGAGCTGCGGCGGCAGCTTGATGCCGAGCGCCCCGCTGCCGCCGTACAGGATGTCGTCGGTGGTGGCCCCGGAGCAGCTCACGTCCGCGAACGACGACGAGCCGGCGGACGCGGCGACCAGGGACGGGTAGTTGCGGTTGGAGCGCAGGCAGTTCAGGTCGACCTGGGTGGGCACGAGCGGCGCCGAGGTGTACGAGTCGCCGAGCGCCACGTACCGCCCGGCGGGGACGGCGGCGTGGGCGGGTGCGACGACGGCGAGCAGCACACCGGCGGTGGCCGCGGCGAGCGTGGCCAGTCGTGCGGCCGTGCGCGCGAGCGGCAGGTGGGGACGGTTCATGGCGCCCTCCCGGGAGCGGGAACGTGGTGGTGGGTGGTGGTCTGCGAGAGTCTGGCCCTCCCTGTGACGTGCGTCAATATGCGCGGGCCTCATTAAGGGGTGGCCGGGGGTGTGGGCCGACCCCTGCCGGGGGCCGGCCCACCACACGCCCGGTCAGGGGCCGCTGACGATGCTGGTCACCTGGTGACCGCTGTCGACCGTGGCCCCGGTGTCGTTGATGACGCGGCTGATCGTGCCGACGCCGCCCAGCGAGACCGTCACCATGTTGCGGAACCGCACCCCGGTGCGCACCGGCACCTCGAACGCGCGTGCGCTCACCACGGCCGGGTTGACGTTGAAGAAGCAGTAGCTGCCCAACCCCCACGCCTGGTGGTTGGTGACCGAGTCCGCCACCTTGTACGCGGCCCAGCCCCGGGTCGACCCGTTCATCCAGGCGGCCTGGTTCGGCGGGTCGTAGGGCATCTCGTTCTGATAGAAGTAGGTCCGCCCGTTCTCGCCGTTCCAGATCGTCTGGTACTGCTGGTAGTGCTCCACGAAGAGGCCGTAGAACGTGACGTCGTCGCCGTCGACGACCAGCCCGTTGCGCCCGGTGTTGACGGTCCAGCCGACGGTGCCGCCGTTGCCGTGGTCGGCCCGCCAGATCCACGCGTGGTCACCGATCACGTCGTCGCTGTTGATCTGCACGCTCACGGTCGCCTTGCCGGCGATCGCGCCGCCGACCCGGACGAACACGTCGGAGAGCACGGTCGGGTCGGCGGCGTGGTCGGCGTTCGACCCGGGCGGCCCGACCTGGAGCAGCACGTTCGAGTTCGTGGTGCCGGCGTCGAAGAGCACGCCGGCCAGGCGTACCCCGTCCACGTCGGCGACCGTCATCGCGGTGACGCCGTTACGCGGCACGAACGTGGCCAGGCCCAGGCCGAGCACGACGGTGCCCGGCCGGGTCACGTTCAACGTCTGGTCGAGCTGGTAGACGCCCGGGGTGACCAGCAGGTGCCGGCCGGCGGCCAGCGCCGCGTTGATGCTGGCCGAGGTGTCGCCGGGGCGCACGATCTGGAACTGGCTCAGCGAGATCGACCGGCCGGCCGGGGCGCCGGCGGCCCAGGTGGTGCCGGCCGTGTCGGTGCGCTTCGCGGGGACGAACACCCGGTACGCGCCGGCTGCGTCCACGTATAGGTAGGGCTTCTCGGCCACCACCGGCGCGGTGCCGACGGTGGTGTACGGCGGGTTCGGGAAGCTGTTGCCCGGCGCGCCCTGCACGCCCACGAAGACCTGGTTCCAGTTGGAGCCGGTCCAGCCGCCGATCTGCGAGCTGCGGGTGATCCACTGCTGCTGCGACCCGGACTGGATCTGCCCGTCGACCTTCGTGTCGGAGATCCAACCGCCGGAGGACCAGCCGCCGTCGGAGAGCGCGAGGTTGCCGCGTACGTGCATCCGGCGGTACGGCGCGGCCTGCGACACCGACCACCGTTCCAGCCCGCCGGTCGGGTTGACGGTCAGCCCTTCCGCCGAACGCCAGAAGTTCTGGGTGGCGTTCTGCGAGCCGTCCGGCCACCAGTCCGCCTCGACGTGCACCCGGCCGTTGACCGTGGTCTGGCCCGGGGTGAGGCCCAGGCCGGCGACCTGGGTGAAGAAGCCGACGTTGGCGTCCACCGCGTAGGTGCCGGGCTTGAACAGCAACGCGTACCGGGCGTTGCCGAACTGGTTGGTCTCCTGCTGGGCGAAGACCGTGTTCAGCCGGTTCTGGATGGTCGAGGCCGGCATCGACGGGTCGAAGACGCTGACGTTGGGGCCGAGGTCCGGGTTGGTCACGGGCGTGTCCGTGGGCGGTGGCACCGTGGGGGTGGCGGTCGGCGGCGGGGTGGTCGGGTTGCTCACGCCGGTGAACGTCCACTTCTGGTTGGCCGAGCCGGTGCACGACCAGATCTGCATGGTCGCGCCGTCGGACTGGTTGTTGTCGCGGATGTCCAGGCACTTGCCCGACGCGGCGTTCACCAGGTCACCGGCGGCGGTCAGCGTCCACCGCTGGGTGGTCACCGTGGCGTAGCAGGTCCAGATGTGCACGGCGGCGCCGTTGGCGGTTCCGTTGTTCGCCACGTCCAGGCACTTGCCCTGGGACCGCACCGAGCCGTCGTCGGCGAACGTCCACTTCTGACTGGCGACGGTCGGATAGCAGGTCCACATGTGCACGGTCGCGCCGTCGGCGGTGGAGTTGTTGGCCACGTCGAGGCACTTGCCGTTCGCGGCGCTCACCAGCGAGCCGGTGCTGGCCGCGTACGCCTCGGTCGGGGCGAGGGTGGCGACCGCGCCGACCGCGCCGAGCACGGCGGCGAGCGCGCCGCACGCGGTGAG
>NZ_NAPR01000003.1:561840-582390 GCF_002140155.1 Micromonospora sp. NBS 11-29 | reverse complement strand
CACGCGCGCCGGGACGGCGCGCGTGCCGTGGGGTGGTGGGGTAGGGGGTGCTACCGCCACGTAACCGCGTCGCAGCGACCGGAGTCAATGACATCGGACGGTTCCGGAACTCCGTACACGCTCAGTCACCGTCGCGCGACGGCGCTCGGCGGATCAGGCCGACGAGCGCCGCGATCCGGGCGACGTCGGCCGCCGCCGGGTCGCGCCGGGCGACGTCGGCGAGCAGGGTACGCGCGGCGGGCCGGCAGCGGACCTCGGCGGGCGCGATCCGGTCGGTGTCGACGAGCGCTCGCCCGGCGGCGGCGAGGCCGCCGGTGGCGAGATGGGTTCCGGCGGTGTCGACCAGGTGGGCGGCCCGGTGTTCGAGGGGCTCTCGACGGGTGGGATGGATGAGCGGGTGCGTCGCCACGTCGGTGAAATGGCGGCATCGCCCCGTCGGGAAGGCACCGCTTCGACGAACCGGTGTGGATCTCGCTGCTGGGAGGGCGGGGGCGGCGTCGGCAGCGCAAGCGATATGACTCTCGGGCATAATTATGCCTGAGGGTCATATTTTCTTGGGGTAGGTGCTTCGCTGGCCCGTCGAGGAAGGCGGAGCGGGTCCTTGCGGTGGGTGGGAGATCCCGGCCTCGGTGACTCCATTTCGCCGAAGTGGCGGGATCAGGGCGTGGGGGATATCGCCATATCGGCGCAGTGGAGTCGGTCAACTCTTGGACGCTGCCCGCCGGTTTCCGCCGCGCCGGAGGGCGGCAACCGGTGGGCGGTGCTGGGTTTGGGTGCGGCTGTTGTTGCCAGGGCGACATCAGGTGCACCCAAAAACGGGGTGGCCGGAGGCGGGGTCGGCGCCGACGCGCGCAGGCGGCCGCCGGCCGGTGCCGCCGACCGTCCACAATGTCGAGGTGCCCGGGGGTCGATGCGTCGGGCACCTTTTTTCGTGGACCGAACTAACGGCGGGTCGGCAGCGATGGCTGAGTCGAAGCGCCAGCGGATCCGGTCGCCCGACGGGTTGCCGTAAGGCCAGCTCAGGTGCGTCGGAGTCGGGTCCACGAGATCAGATCGTTACTTGACCTAATAGTTCGTTCGCCGTAGAAAGGAACTGTGACTGACGTGGTGACCCCACCGACGAGCCCGGTGAGCCGGGAGCGGTCGAAGGAGATCAAGCGCAGCAGCGTGATCTCCGCGGCCCGCTCCGCCCGGGTGCTGTCCCGTGCCGAGCTGACCGAGTTGACCGGGCTGAGCCCCGCCACGCTCACTCCGCTGGTGCGGGACCTGGTTGCCGAGGGCTACCTGATCGAGCGCGGCCCCGGCGCGTCCCGGGCCGGCCGTCCCCGCGCCATCCTGGAGTTCAACCCCCGCGCCGAACTGGTCGCCGCCGTCGCGCTGGAACCGGCGCGGATCAGTTGCGAGATCGCCGACAGCGACGGCGCGGTGATCGCCCACCGCACGGTGCGGCGTACCGGCGACATCGTGGACCTCATCTGCGCGGCCGTACCCGAGTTGGCCGGTGACGGGCTGCCGGCGCTGCGCGGGGTGGCCATCGCCGCGCCCGGTGTCTCCACCGGCGGCGCGGTCCGGCTCGCCCCGTCGGTCGGGCTGGTGCAGGCGCAGCCGGTGGGGGAGTCGGTGCAGCGGCGGCTCGGTGTGCCGGTCGTGGTCGACAACGACGTGAACCTGATGGCCGCCGGTGAGCACGCCGCCGGCGCCGGGGCGGACGTGGCCGACCTGCTCCTGCTGCACGTCGGCGACGGCATCGGCGCCGGCCTGGTGCTCGACGGGCAGGTCCGCCGGGGCGCCGGGGGCGCGGCCGGCGAGGTCGGCTTCCTGCCGCTCGACCCGGCCGACCAGGGGCACGACGGGGTCGGGCCGTTCGAGGCCCGCTGGTCCGAGAGCGCCATCGCCGAGCGGGTGGTGGCGCTCGCGCCGGGACGCCGGCCGGCCGCGCCGGTGCGGGCGCTGGTGGAGCTGGCCGCCGCCGACGAGCGGGCCGACGCCTACCTGGCCGAGGTGCTCGTCGCCTGGGCCCGGCTCGTCGTCTCCTGCGCCTGCGTGGTCGACCCCGGTCGGGTGCTGCTCAGTGGCGCGGCGGCCGACCTCGACGACGCCGCCGTGGCGCGGCTCCAGGCGCTGGTGTCCCTCGGCGCGCCCAGCCCGACCGAGGTCCGCCGCGCGGTCCTCGGCGACCAGGCGGTGCTGCACGGCGCGATCAGCTTCGCGCTCTCGGCCGCCGCGTCCGGATTGTCCACTCTGTTACCCGCTCCCTGATCGCCGCATCCCCCTCAACACCCCTCGGAGGTACCCCATGAGACGTCGACTCCTGCTCGCCGGTGCGCTCGCCACCGTCCTCGCCGCCGGCACCGCCTGCGGCGGCGGTTCCGGTGACTCCGGCTCCGGCTCCGGCGAGGCCGAGAAGCTCACCATCTACACGGCCCGCGACAAGAAGGTGACCACCTTCGTCGTCGACAAGTTCACCGCCAAGTACCCCGAGTACAAGGGCAAGGTCGAGGTGCTCAACCTGGGCGCCCAGGAGATCCTGGAGCGGGTCCGGGCCGAGAAGGCCAACCCGCAGGCCGACGTCTGGTGGGGCGGCACCCAGCAGGGCCTCGCCTCGGGCGCGTCCGAGGACCTGCTGGCGAGCTTCAAGCCGTCGTTCGCCGACAAGATGGACGAGAAGTACAAGGACCCGCAGGGCCGGTGGTTCGGCGAGATCCTGCTGCCCGAGGTCATCATGTACAACAACAAGGCGCTCACCCCGGAGCAGGCCCCGAAGGACTGGGACGACCTGCTGAAGCCGGAGTTCAAGGACAAGATCATCATCCGGGACGTGGCGGCGTCCGGCACCATGCGGTCGATCTACGCCTCGATGATCGTGCGGCAGTCGCCCGACGGCAGCAACCCGCAGCCCGGCTACGACTGGCTGAAGAAGCTCGACGCCAACACCGGCGCGTACGCGGCCAACCCGACCGACCTCTACCTGAAGCTCTCCCGTCAGCAGGGCACGCTGAGCGCCTGGAACCTCCAGGACATCCTGCTCCAGGCCAACCAGGCGAACATGCCGTTCGACTACGTGATGCCGGCCTCCGGCGCCCCGGTGCTGGTCGACGGCCTGGCCCAGGTCAAGGGCGGCAACAGCGAGGGCGGGCAGAAGTTCCTGGAGTTCCTCTTCGACGACTCGCTCCGCGCCGAGCTGGCGAAGGACTACTTCCAGATCCCGGCCATCGACATCGCGGACAAGCCGGAGTGGCTGGCGCAGCTCGACCTCAAGCCGCTGGACGTCGACTGGGACGTGATCGGCAAGAACGAGACCGAGTGGATCAACCACTGGAACAGCCAGATCAAGAACAAGGGCTGACCGGCCGGGACGCCGGGCGCACCCGCGCGCCCGGCGTCCCGTCGTCACCTCCAGGCACCGCCCACCCGTCACCGGTCGGACCCGGTTACCGGACGCAAGGAGAGGCATCATGATCGATGTCACGCTGGAGTCGGTGAGCAAGCGCTTCCCGCGTGCCGGCGACACCGCGGCGGTCGACGACGTCGACCTCCGCATCGGCGCGGGGGAGTTCTTCACCCTGCTCGGCCCGAGCGGCTGCGGCAAGACCACCACCCTGCGCATGGTGGCCGGCTTCTACTTCCCCAGCTCGGGCCGGATCCGCTTCGGTGCCGAGGACGTCACCAACCGGCCGCCGAACAAGCGCGACACCGGCATGGTCTTCCAGAACTACGCGCTGTTCCCGCACCTCAGCGTCGCCCAGAACGTGGCGTACGGCCTGAAGATCCGCAAGGTCGGCCGGGCCGAGGCCAAGCGCCGCATCGACGAGGCGCTCGGGCAGGTCCACCTGTCCGGGTACGGCGACCGGCGGATCGAGCAGCTCTCCGGCGGCCAGCAGCAACGTGTCGCGCTGGCCCGCGCCCTGGTCATCCGGCCGCGCACGCTGCTGCTCGACGAGCCGCTGTCGAATCTCGACGCCAAGCTGCGCGAGGAGACCCGGGTGGAGATCCGCCGGATCCAGCAGGACTCCGGCACCACCGCGCTCTACGTCACCCACGACCAGGCCGAGGCGATGGCCATGTCCGACCGGATCGCGGTGATGGAGTCCGGCCGGGTCCGGCAGGTGGGTACGCCGCAGGAGATCTACCACCGCCCCGCGACCGCGTTCGTGGCCCGGTTCATCGGCCGTAGCAACGTGCTCGACCTGCCGGTGGTGTCCGCCGGCCCGGAGACCGTGACCGTGGCGCTGCCCGGCGGCCGGGAGGTCCCGGTGGCCGCGCCCGCCGAGCACGGGCTCCGCGAGGGCGCCACCGCCCTGGTGTCGGTACGCCCCGAGCACATCACGCTCGGCCCGGCCACCGACGAGGGCGCGCTCACCGGGCGGGTGACCGAGCTGGAGTTCACCGGCATGGCCACCAACCTGCTCATCGACGTGGCCGGCGAACCGGTCCAGGTGGCCGCGATCGACGTGCCGGCCGGGCTGGCCGTCGGCGACCAGGTCGGCCTGCGCCTGCCGCCGGAGCGGATGTGGGTGGTGAACTCTTGAGTACCATCCCCGCCACGCCGAGCGCGGCCACCGTACCGCCGATCACCGAGGACCCGACGCCCCCGGGCGGCCGGCGTTTCCGCCGCCCCACGGTCGGCGCCAACTCACGCTGGTTCCCGTACGTTCTGGTGTTCCCGCTGGCACTGGTCCTCTTCGGCTACGTGGTGCAGCCGATGCTCGCCACCTTCGGCGAGAGCGTCGGGGTGGACGGGCCGGACAACTGGGCCAGCTTCCTCACCGGTGACGGGGTGGCCCGCTCCGCGCTGCTCACCTCGCTGATGATCTCCGCCGCGAGCGTGTTCCTGTGCGGTGTCGTCGGCGTGGCGATGGCGTTCCTGCTCAAGCGGTTCTCGTTCCCCGGGCGCCGGCTGATCGAGGCGATCATCCTGGTGCCGGCGGCGCTGCCGCCGCTGATCGGGGCGATCTCGTTCCAGCTCCTCTACAGCGAGACCGGCATCCTGCCGCGGGCGCTGCAACAGCTCTTCGGCACGGAGAACCCGGTGCTGCCGTTCAGCGGCATCGCCGGTGTGCTGGTGGTGCACACGTTCACCATGTACCCGTTCTTCTACCTGGCCACGTCCGCCGCGCTTCAGGGCATGGACCCCTCGGTGGAGGAGGCGGCCTACAACCTGGGCGCCGGTCGGGTGCGGGTGTGGCGCACGGTGCTGCTGCCGATGCTCACCCCGGCGCTGGTCTCCGCGTCGCTGCTGGTCTTCATGACGTCGCTGGCGTCGTACACCGCTCCGCTGCTGTTCGGGGTGGACCGGACGATGACCATGCAGATCTACATCAACCGCACCAACGGTGACCTGCCGATGGCCTCGACCTACGCGTCGGTGCTCGCGGTGGTGTCGGTGCTGTTCCTGCTCGGTATGCGCTGGTACGAGGGGCGGCGCAGCTACCGCTCCCAGTCGAAGGGCACCGCGAGCCACCGCCGGGAGGTCACCAACCCGCTCGGCCGCTGGCTGGCGCTGCTCGCCTCGCTGCTCGCGGTGGTGGTGCTGCTCGCCCCGGTGGCGACCATCGCGCTGGTGGCGTTCTCCGAGGACGGCACCTGGACCACCGAGGTGATCCCGTCCGGCTACACCACGCAGAACTTCGTCACCATCTTTACCGACGAGGGGGCGTACCGGCCGATCCTCAACTCGCTCCAGATGAGCCTGCTCGCCACCGTCGGCTGCGTCGTGGTCGGCGTGCTCATCGCGTACGCGGTGCGCCGGCTGAGCTTCCGCGGGCGGGGCCTGCTCGACGTGGCGGTCATGCTGGCCTGGGCGCTGCCCGGCACGGTGGTCGCGATCAACCTGATCTCGGCGTTCAGCACCGGCAACGCGTTCAGCTTCGGCCAGGTGCTGATCGGCACCTTCTGGATCATGCCGCTGGCCTACTTCGTGCGGTTCCTGCCACTGGTGTTCCGGTCCAGCTCGGCCACGCTGGCGCAGCTCGACCCGTCGCTGGAGGAGGCCGCCCGCAACCTCGGCGCGTCCTGGTGGCGGGCGTTCGGCACGGTCACGTTGCGGCTGATGCTGCCGGGTGTGCTGGCCGGCGCGCTGCTCGCGTTCGTCAACGGCGTCGGCGAGTTCGTCGCCTCGGTGCTGATCTACACGTCGGAGACCGCGCCGATCTCGGTGGAGATCAACAACCGGATGTACTCGTTCGAGGTCGGCACCGCCGCCGCGTACGGAATGCTCCAGGTGGTGTTGATCTTCGTGGTGATGGTGCTCTCCGGTCGGCTCCAGAGCGGCGGCCGGGCGGCGAAGGAGGCGGTCAAGTGGACGGCGTGACCAACCCTTGGCCGGACGGCGGCGGGCTGCTGCCCGCCGCCGGGATCCCCGGCGGCGAACTGGCCGCCGTGGTCGCGGCGGCGGACTTCGCGGTACTGCCGGTCGGCGCGGTCGAGTGGCACGGCCCGCACCTGCCGCTCGGCGCCGACCTGATCCTGGCCGAGGGCTTCGCCGCCGAGAGCGCCGCGCCCGGTCCCGGCCCGCGCGGCGTGCTGTTCCCGCCGGTGGCGTACGCGGCCTGCCCCGGGCAGACCCGACCCTGGCCCGGCACGGTGGCGATCCGACCGGAGATCGCGGTCGGCTACCTGGCCGACGTGATCGAGGGCATCGTCGCCGCCGGCTTCCCCCGGCTGCTGGTGGTCAACGGGCACGACGCCAACATGTCCACCGTCCGGGCCGCGATGGAGTGGGTCTCCGGGCGGCGCACCGCAAGCCTGCTGCTGGTCAACTGGTTCCAGCTGGTCACCCCGGCGGAGACCACCGAGCTGTACGGCGACGTGATCGCCCGCGGTCACGGCGGCGCGTACGAGACGTCCGGCGTGCTCGGCTTCGCGCCGGAGACGGTACGCCTCGACGCCGCCGCCGACCTGCCCCCGCGCCCCAAGCTGCCGGTGACCCACCCGTACGTGCTCGTCGAGTCCCGGCCCGACCCGTGGCAGGGCTGGTCCGGACACGTCTCCCGAGCCACCGAGGAGGCCGGGCGGAGCGTGCGCGCCACGGCCGGGGAGCGGCTGCGGGAGATCGTCGCCGCCTGGGTGGCCGCCCCGATGCCGGCCCCGCCCACCGCCGACCCGCTGCCGGGTCCGTCCGCCGCCGACCCGCTGCCCGGGGAGGACGCGTGACCGTCGACCGGGGACTGGACGTCGTCGACTTCCACCTGCACTTCCGCATCGGCGCCGACGAGACGGTCCACGCCTGCGAGGAGGCCGCCGGGATGCACCCGGGCGGCGCACACGAGCGCGAGGTGCGGGCGGCCGGGTCCGCGCCGTACGCCCGACAGTGGCGGCGGGCCTGGAGCTTCCCCGACCCGGAGCCACCGGCGCAGCGCTGGCAGGACGAGGCGGACCGGTGGGCCGACGAGCTGCGCGCGGTGCGGGTGCGCCGGGCCGTCTTCGTCACCGGCGGCGGCAACGACGCGCTCGCCGACGTGGTCGACCGGCACCCGGACCTGCTGCTCGGCCTCGCCCACCACGACCCGTACTCGCCGGACGCGGCCGCCGAGCTGGACCGGGCGGTCACCGGGCGCGGGCTGCGCGGGTTGAAGCTGTTCGCGCCGCTGCTGCGCGGCCCGCTCGACCACGACGACCTCGACCCGCTCTGGGCCACCGCCCAGCGCCTCGGCGTGCCCGTGCTGATCCACATCGGGCACTACGGCAGCGCNTACGGCGGGCCGGACGAGCTGGTCCGGATGGCCCGCCGGTTCCCCGAGCTGGCCGTGGTGGTGCCGCACTTCGGCGTCCAGCACGTCCAGGAGTTGTTCTTCGCCGCCTGGGGCTGCCCCAACATCCACATCGACACGTCCGGCTCGAACCAGTGGGTGCGCTGGATGCCGTACCGGCTCACGCTGGAGGACCTGTTCCGCCGCGCCTACGAGACGATCGGCCCGCACCGCATCGTCTACGGCAGCGACTCGTCCTGGTTCCCGCGCGGCTACGTCACCCGCTACCTCGACGACCAGCTCCGCGTCTGCCACGAGCTGGGCCTGCCCGAGGACCACCTGCGCGCGATCTTCGCCGGGAACGCCGAGCGGCTGCTCGGCCTGACCGTCGACCGGAAGGAAATCCGATGAGCACGCTGACCACCTACCAGCGCCACCACCTCGCCCCGACGTACGACCACCACGTCGGGCACCTCTACCCGGCCATGGTGCGCGCCAGCCAGGCGCATGTGGTGATGCTGACCGAGCAGGGGCTGATCCCCGCCGAGCGGGGCGCCCGGCTGCTGCGCGGGCTGGCCGAGCTGCGCGCCGACACCACCGCGCCGCCGGCGTACGACGGCAGCTTCGAGGACACCTACTACCTGCTGGAGAAGCGGCTCGCGGCGGCGTGCGGCATCCCCACCTCCGAGTTGGACGTGCAGCTCGCCCGCAGCCGTAACGACCTGGACGCCGGCGTGTTCCGGATGCTGCTGCGCGACCAGCTCGTCGACGTGCTCCAGCGGGTGCTGGACACCGGCCGCGTCGCGCTGGACCAGGCCGACCGGTACGCCGACGTGGTGATCACCGGCTACACCCACCGCCGGCCGGCCCAGCCCACCACGATCGGGCACGCGCTGGCCGGCTACGCCGAGGCGCTGGCGAACCAGGCCGCCGCCTACGCCGACGTGATCGACCAGCTCAACGTCTCGCCGCTGGGCTCCTGCGCGTTCGCCGGCACCGACCTGGACATCGCCCCGGCCCGGGTGGCCGAGCTGCTCGGCTTCGCCGGGCTGGTCACCAACTCCTACGAGGCGGTGGCCGGCGCCGACCACCTGGTCCGGGTGGGCACGCTCAACGCGCGGGCGCTGGCCACCGGCGCCCGGCTGGCCCGCACGCTGATGGACTGGCTGAGCTGGCAGTGGGTGACCACGCCGGGCGACTTCACCCAGGGCAGCAGCATCATGCCGCAGAAGCGCAACCCGGTGGTGCTGGAACACCTGGTCTCGTACGCCGGGCAGGCCGCGGCGGACGCCGCCTCGGTGCTCAACAACGTGGGCGCCGCGTGGTGGGAGGACTCCAACAACGCCACCACGGACGTGCAGGTGCGGCTCTGGGAGAGCAACGACCGGGCGGAACGCTTCTTCACGCTGGTCGGAGGCTTCCTCGCCGAGATCGCGCCGCTGAACCCGCCGAGCCGGGCGGAGATCGTCGCCTCCGGTGCCACCACCACCGCCGCCGCGGACGCGCTGACCCGGCACGGGGTGCCGTTCCGGGCCGCGCACTCCCTGGTCGGCCGGCTGGTGCGGGCCGGCGGGCCGGACACCTGGACGCCCGAGGGCGTACGCGCCGCCGCCGCGGAAACCACCGGGGCGCTGGACGACGCGGCGGTGGCCGACCTGATCGCCGCCGCCGTCCGGCCGGAGCTGGTGCTCCAGCGGGCCCAGGCCGACGGGCCGGGCGCCGCGGCGGTCCGCGCCCAGGTGGGCGTGCTGCGCGCCGCCCTCGACCCGGTGGCGGAGCGGCTGGCCGCGGTGCGCGACCTGCTGCGCGGCGCGGACGAGGCGCTGGACACCGTGGCCGCCGAGCTGGGGGACCGGTGAGCGTGCGGCTGTCCGGGCCGCCCGCCGCCGGCACCCGGGGCGCGGGACTGCTGCTCGGCATCGACTTCGGCGGCACCAAGATGGCGGTCGGGGTGTCCGACGCCGACGGGCGGCTGCTGGCCCACCGCCGGGTGCCCACCCTCGCCGACCGGGGCGCCCCGCAGGCGCTGGCCCGGGCGCTCGACCTGGCCGGCGACCTGGTCGGCGAGGTCGGCGGTCCGCTCGCCGCGGCCGGGGTCGCCTCGCCCGGCGTGGTCCGGCCCGACGGCATCGACCTGGCGCCCAACGTGCCCGGCTGGGAGCGGCTGCGCCTGGCCGACGCGGTCCGGGACGCGTTGGACGTGCCCCGGGTCGCGGTGGACAACGACCTGAACGCCGCCGCGCTCGCCGAGCTGCGCCAAGGCGCGCTGCGCGGTGTCGACCCGGGGCTCGTGGTGGGGATCGGCACCGGGATCGCGGCGGCCGTGACGGTTGGCGGCGCGGTCCTGCCCGGGCATCGGGGCGCGGCCGGCGAGATCGGGTACGCGGTGGCCGGCAGCCCCTGGCCGGGAACGATGCTGGAGCTGGACTTCTCCGGCCGGGCACTGGACCGGCTCGCCGCCGACCTCGGCGTGCCGGGCGGGGCCGCCGGCCTCACCGCCGAGGCGGAACGGCCGGGCGTGGCCCGGGACGCGCTGGCCGCCCGGGTCGACGAGGCGGCCCGGGCGCTGGCGACGTGCTGCCTGCTGCTCGACCCGCAACGGATCGTGCTGGTCGGTGGCGTGACGCGCAGCGCGTTGATCCGGCGGATGCTGGTCGACCGGTTGACCGAGGCGCTCCCGCACCCGCCCGACGTGGTGCGGTCCCGCTTCGCCGACGACGCGGCGCTGTTCGGCGCGCTCGCCCTGGCCCGGGACGCGGTGCCGGCGTCGCGCTGAGCGGGACGCCGGGACCTCCCGAAGGTGTTGCGTACGTCACATTTTCCGTCACGTTGAACCCCGCGCGACGAACGGGGAATCCCTTGTCGCGCAACGGTTCCGGCCCGGTGACGGCCGGTTGCCGGACGGCCGCGCGAGCCACCCGGGCACGCACCGGAACGACCCCGGCACCGCTGGTGAGGAGAGATCGGCTTTCGGCGATTCACAATTTTGCAGCCGTCACTACGCTGCGGGTTGGTTGATCGCCGGAACCACGGACGACAGGTGGAAGAACCTCAGATGAGTGACAATCACCCTCCCTACGGAGGCTATCCGGACCCGAACGCCGGAGCGTGGGGCAACCAGCCCGACCCGAATTCGCCGTACGGCACGCCCCCGGCTTCCGGCGCGCCCTACGGGACGCAGCCCGCCTCGGGCGCCCCGTACGGCGCGCAGCCGGCTTCCGGCGCCCCCTACGGCGCGCAGCCGGCCTCTNGGCCCCGTACCCGGGCCCGCCCGGTGCGCCCGGCTATCCCGGGCAGCCGGCGCCGTTCGCGCCGGTGCCGCCGCCGACCAAGTCCAAGAAGGGGCTGATCGTGGGCCTCGCCGCCGGTGCGGTGACGCTCACGCTGCTCTGCTGCGGCGGCGGGTTGGCCTACGTCGCGTTCGGCGGGGACGACGACGACCCGACGCCGGTGGCCTCGGGCACCCCGACCCCCGGGCCGGACGGCACCTCGACGCCGGGCCCGACCGGGTCCGCGCCGGAGTCGACCGGGCCCGAGCAGCCCTCCAACAACGACTCGCTGACCGCCCGCTACGCCAGCGAGTTCTCCGCGGTCTGCGAGGGAGGCGCGATCCTCAATGCCGCGCCGTACAGCGGGCCGTCGGGCGCGAAGGCGTACGTCTTCTCCAACGCGCCGGACCGGCCGAACTACTGGTCGCAGAAGTCCTTCAGCTCGGCCAAGCCGTACTACGCGAAGTCGGCCGACTTCGCCACCGCCTCCGTGGTCGGCTGCCTGAAGATGGTCGAGGGCAGCGAGGGTACGCCGAAGAAGTGTGACTACAAGGCCAGTGACGGCAAGGCGGTCACGGTCGACTACATCTCCTCGCGGTACACGCTGACGTTCCACGCCGCGAAGACCGCCGAGAAGATCGGCGACGGCGGCACGGTGACCGCGCCGGCCGCCCGCTGCCCGAGCTTCATCTCCTACAACAGGACGACGATGAAGTCGTACGCCGCGCCGGACAGCGGCACGATCGAGGCGGCGTTGGACCGCTTCCTCAAGTAGCACGGGCGCCGGGCCCCGGCCTAACCCGGGGCCCGGCACTCCCGGGCGAAGATCCGCAGCAGCGCCGGCAGGTGGAAGCGCTGCCCGGGTCCGTCCGACTCGACCGGCAGCAGCAGGTTGTGCTGGACGAGATGCTCGACCATGAGGTTGGCCTGTTGCCGGGGCAGGTGCAGGATCTCCACCGCGCTGGACGCGGTGATCAGCGCGTCGGCGGTGGCCAGCGCCCGTAGCGCGCGTCGGGCGTCGACGTCCAGCGCCCGGTAGCTGACCGAGAAGCTGTCCCGCACCGAGATGTCGCCGACGACCAGCTCCGCGAGCCGGTTCTCCTCGACCTCCAGCTGGTCGGTGAAGCCGGACAGGGCGACGTCCGGCTGGGTGACCAGCCGGCTGCCGACGATCCGCAGGGCCAGCGGCAGGCGGTCGCAGGCGGCGGCGATCCGACCGAACACCTCCGGCTGCTCGCGGACCCGGCGTTCACCGGCGATCGTGGCCAGCAGCTCCACCGCGTCGGCCCGGTCCAGCGCGCCGAGCGTCAGCCGCCAGTCGACGTCCAGGTCCAGCAGGCGCTGCCGGCTGTTGACCAGCACCAGGCTGCGGCCCGCCCCCGGCAGCAGCGGGCGCACCTGCTGCGCGCAGTCGACGTCGTCGATGATGAGCAGCAGCCGCCGGCCGGCGAGTGCGCAACGGAGCACGGCGGCCCGCTCCCGGATGTCCTCGGACACGTCGGTCAGCGGCACGCCCAGCTCGACCAGCAGCTCCCGGATCAGCTCGCCGCTGCGGCGTGGCGCGGCGTCCCCGCTGTCGAAGCTGACGAAGAGCTGCCCGTCGGGGAAGAGGTCGGCCAGGTCGTAGCCGCTGGACACCGAGAAGGAGGACTTGCCGACGCCCGGCGCGCCGGAGACGAGCACGACCGCGGCGTGTTCGTCGGCCCCGGTGGATTCGGCGACCCCCTCGGCGATGGCCCGGAGCTGGCTGGTCGTGGTGTCCCGGCCGACCAGGGCCGGTGGTTTCATCGGCAGCGCCTGCCGGCCGGCCGGCGGCGCCGGGGGAGCCACGCCGGTGGCCACGCCCGGCCGGCCCGCCGGCGCATGGGCCTGCGCCGAGTCGGCGTCGAGCGCCGCGTGCAGGGCGCCCTGGAGGGCGGGCCCCGGATCGACGCCGAGTTCGTCGACGATGCCGCGCCGGGCCTGCTGGTACGCGGCCAGCGCCTCGCCGACGCGCCCCGCCAACGTCAGCGCGGTCACGAGCTGCGCCTGCCACCGCTCGTCCAGCGGCTCCTCGGCCACCATCCGGCGCAGCGAGGGGATGACCCGGGCCGGCTGGCCCAGCCGCAGGCGCAGCTCGGTCAGCTCGGTGGTCATCCCCCGGTGCTGCTCCCGCAGCGCGGTGACGGTCGCGCCCAGTTCGGCGCCGAGGTCGGGCAGGTCCTCCAGCGGCCGACCGCGCCACAGCTCGACCGCCCGGTCGAACAGCTCGGCCGCGGCCTCCGGCCGGTCCTCCCGGGCGACCCGGCGCGCGTCGTCGGCGAGCCGCTCGAACCGGAGCAGGTCCAGTTCGTGCTCGTCGACCCGCAGGTGGTAGCCGGTGCCGTCGTGGACCAGCCGGTCGGCCGAGTCGCCGCCGCGCGCCAGCACCTGCCGCAGCCGGTGCACGTACGTCCGCAGGTTGTGCACGGCCGACGCGGGCGGCGCGTCGGGCCAGAGCGCGTCGATCAACCGGGAGGTGGCGACCGTGCGTCCGGGGCTGAGCAGCAGCACCGCGAGCAGCAGACGCGGTTTGGTGCCGGTCAGGGCGACCACGCGGTCGCCCACGGTCAGGGCCAACGGACCGAGCACACTGAACTGCATGGATGTGGTCCCTCGCTCGGCGGTACCGTCCACAGTGCGGTGACCGATGCAATTCCCACCCGGGGCCGGCAGCGAACCCGGCTCCCAGATGGCGCAAGGACTCACTGATCGGGGTGTATGTCGTGACCCACGGTGAGCTGGGTCGTCGCCCGATGCGCGGCGTCGAGCACGGCGACCGCGTCCGCCACCCGAGCCCCGTCGGAGCGCCCCGCGCGGACCAGCCCGGCGAAGTCCTCGGCCTGGCGGGCCAGCGCCGCGTGCATGGCGGCGTCCCCGTCGGCCGGGTCGAGGAAGGTCAGCCGCTCATGGTCCCGGGTGCCGAAGACCTCGACCGTCGCCATGTCCCCGCCCGGATGGTGGCGGCCGAGCGAGACCAGCGCGGTGCCGCCGCCGGAGAGGCCGAGCAACGCCTGCGCGCTGTCCACGTCCCGGCCGCGTACCGCCGGGTCGGTGACGGGCCCGGCCGCCTGCGCGGCGACCCGGGTGACCTCCTGCCCGGTCAGCCATCGGATCTGGTCGAACTCGTGCACCCCCATGTCCACGAAGATCCCGCCGCTGCCGGTGCGGAACGCCGCCGCCGGCGGTTCGCCGTCCCACTGCGACGCGGCCACGAACAGCACCTCGCCGAACGCGCCGCCGGCGATCCGGTCGCGCAACCGGCGCAGCGCGGGCACGTACCGTCGCCAGTAGGCGACCTGGAACGCGATGCCGGCGGCCTCGGCCACCCGACCCGCCTCGGCGGCCCCGGCCGCGTCCAGCCCGGCCGGCTTCTCGCACAGCACCGGCAGCCCCGCCTTCGCGGCGGTCGCCACCAGCGCCCCGTGCCGGCCGGTGGGCGCGGTCACCAGCAGACCGTCCGGCACGGCGTCGGCGAGCAGGTCCTCCACGCTCGGGTACGCCGGCAGCCCGGCGGCTTCGACCGCCGCCCGCGCCGCCGGCACCGGATCGACCACGTGGCTGATCCGGACCGCCCGGTTGCCCGCCAGCGCCCGCAGGTGGTGGCGGCCCATCCGACCCGCCCCCACCAGCGCCAGCCGGAATTCATCGTTCCTGGTCATCGTCGGTTCCCCTCTCCTCGGTACGGTCCGGGCCCAGCCAGTCGGCCAGCGCCGCCACCACGGCCGGCGCCCCGGTGGCGAAGACGGTCTGCCCGTCGCGCCGCCACCGGCGGCTTACCCCGCCGCCGGCCTCGACCAGCGCGGTGCCGGCCGCGACGTCCCACGGCGCCGGGTCGAAGCTGACGAACGCGTCCAGCTCCCCGCTTGCCACGGCGGCGAGGTCGCACACGGTGGAGCCCGAGTTGCGCAGGTCGGCCACGCGCGGCGCGACGTCGACGAGCGCTCGATACGACCGTCGCCGCGGGTCCGGCGCGTTGGGCACCGCGAACGCCACCAGGGCGTGCCCCGGCGTCGCCTCCCGGTTGACCGCGACCGGGGCGTCGCCGTCGTGCGCGCCGTCGCCGTCGAGCACCAGGCAGGCGCCGGTGGCCGGTTGCAGGATGGTGGCCGCGACCACCCGCCCGTCGCCGTCGCCCACGTCGCAGCCCGTCGCCACGGCGATGCTGACCGCGTAGCGGCTCGCGCCGTGACTGAAGTTCAGCGTGCCGTCGAGCGGGTCGACGATCCAGCGCAGGCCGGAACAGCCAACGCTCAACCCGGACTCCTCGGCCAGCACGGCGTCCTGCGGCCGGTCGCGGGTGAGCAGGTCGAGGATCGCGCGTTCGCTGGCGTGGTCGGCGGTGGTCACCGGGTCCTGCGCCGCGCCGCCCTTGTGGATGGTCCGGAAGCCCCGCTCGCGCGCCTGCCGGATGGCGTCGGCCCCGGCCCGCGCCGCGCGCAGGCTCAGGTGGCGCAGGTCGCCGGGAGCGGCACCGATGCTCATCGCGCCACCCCCGCCTCCCGCAGGTCGGCGACCCGCGCGTAGTGGCCGTCCAGGAACAGCAGCGGCGGCGTCGACCGGAGCAGGCCGGCGGAACGGACGGTCCCCATCAGCACGGCGTGGTCACCGGCCGGCTCCGCCGACACCGCCTCGCACCCGAAGAACGCCACCCCGTCGGTCAGCCGCGGGCAGCCGGTCTCCCGCTCCGCGTCGTACGCGACGCCGGCGAAGCCCGCCGCGCCGGTCGGCCGGCCCCGGCTGGCGAACCAGGCGGCGTCCCCGTGCTGGTCGTCGGCGAGCACGGTGACCGCGAACCGGCCGGTGCGGCGGACCGCGCCGAGCAGCCGGCAGTCCCGTCGCAGGCAGACCAGCAGCATCCGGGGAGACAACGACACGGTGGTGAACGAGTTGACCGTCATGCCGAGCGGTCCGTCGGGTCCGACCGCCGTCGCCACCGCCACCCCGGTGGCGAAGCGCCCGGCCACCGAACGGAACGCCCTCTCCTGCTCGTCCGCGTTGCCGGTCGGGGTCATCATCGTGCTCCTCTCGTCCCGCCCGGGTCGCCGACCAGGGCGGCGGTCCGGCGTCGGTCGGTCTTGCCGTTGCCGTTGGTGGGCAGCGCGGCGACGTGGTGGATCCGGGCCGGCACCATGTAGCCGGGCAGCCGGTCCGCGCAGCGGCCGGTCAGCTCGGCGGCGATCCCGGCGACGCCGGTGTAGACCGCCTGGAGGGCGACGTCGTCGCCGGTGCCCAACGCCAGCACCACCGCGTCCTGCACACCGGGGTGGCCGCGCAGCACCATCTCGATCTCGCCCAGCTCGATCCGGTAGCCGCGCAGCTTCACCTGGTCGTCGAGGCGGCCGTGGTGCACGAGCGTGCCGTGCTCGCGGCGGACCCGGTCGCCGGTGCGGTAGTAGCGCCGCCCGGCGTGGGTGACGAACCGGCTCTCGTCGTCTGCCGGGTCCAGGTAGCCGGCGAAGCACTGCGGCCCCCGGACGCACAGCTCACCGTCGTCGCCGTCGGTGCTGCCGTCCTCGGCGCGCAGGATCGCGTCCAGGTCGGCGTGCACGTCGCCGATCGGCACCGTGCCGTTCGACGTCGCCGGCCACCGCGCCGGGTCCGCCGGCACCCGGTGGGCGGTGCAGGTCACGGTCAGCTCGGTGGGCCCGTACAGGTTCTCCACCACGCTGCCCGGGGCGGCCGCCGCCCAGGCCCGCGCCTGGTCCGAGGTGAGCTGCTCACCGGCGAAGAGGCTGTGCCGCAGGCCCGGCATGGCGCCGGGGGAGAGCATCCGCATCCGGCGGGCCAGCGACACCACCGACGGCACCGAGAACCAGTGCGTGATCCGTCGCTCGTTGACGAACCGCACCGGCGTCAGCACCTCGTCCGGCTGCGGCACCACCAGCGTGGCGCCGCCGCCCCAGGCCACGAACATGTCGAACACCGACGGATCGAAGGTCAGGTCGAAGGTCTGCGACAGCCGGTCGCCCGGAGCGACCCGGTAACGGTCGCGGCAGTGCGCGAGGTAGGCGTCGACGTTGCCGTGCCGGATCGGCACGCCCTTCGGCCGCCCGGTCGACCCGGACGTGAACAGCAGGTACGCCACGTCGTCCGGCCCCGCCCGGGGCACCGGCGGCGGCTCGACCGGCGGACCGTCCAGCCGTAGCGTGGCGGCGTCGCCGGCGACCTCGGCCGCGACCGTCGCGCCGGCGGCGTCGAGCACCAGGGCGTCCACCCCGGCGTCGCGGCACAGCCGGGCGTTGCGGGCCGGCGGGAAGGCCGGGTTGAGCGGCACCACGACCGCGCCGGCCCGCAGCGCGGCCAGGTAACCGGCGTACGCGGGCAGGCTGCGCGCGGCCAGTAGGCCGACCGCGCGGGGCCGCCGGCCGACCTCGGCGTGGATCCGCCCGGCGAGGCCGTCGGCGAGGTCGCGCAGCCGGCGGTAGGTGACCGACTCCCCGTCGACCTCCAGCGCGACCGCCTCGGGCACGCGCGTCACGCTGTGCTGGAACCACTGGTAGAGACTCACGGCGTTGCTCCCTTCCGGTGCTGTCGGTGCGGTCAGCTCACGTCGCCGACCAGCTCGTCGGCGTGGTCGGCGATGCCGGCGAGCATCGCGCCGGTGGCGCCCCCGGCGATGCCGAACATGGCCGCCTCGGCGCGCACCTGCGACTCGCCGCCGTCGCGGAACGCGTCCGCGCCGCGCAGGCGTACCGCCTCGGTGGTGACCCGGTCGACGGTCTCGGCGGCGGCGACCTTGAGCACCATGCCGGTGGCCGCGGCCGGCACGGCGTGCGGCGACGCCAGCGACGACGCGCACAGCGCGTCGAGTTGGCGCACCGCCACCAGGCAACGGGCGTACCGTTCGCGGATCGCCGGACGGTCCCACAGCGTGCCCTCGGCGGCCGGTCGCCGCCGCAGCCAGTCGAGCAGCCCGGCCAGCAGCCGGTGGCACATCGCCCGGGCCCAGAGCGCGCCGGCGAGCCGTTCGACGCCGGCCTGCCGGGCGAAGGCGGCCAGTGCCCGGCCGGGTCGGCCCACCACGGCGTCGCCGTCCAGCGCGACCCCGGCGAAGCGCAGGTGGCCCACGCCGGCGCCGGCGAACGCCCGCCCGGCGGATTCGGTGCTGACGCCCGGCGCGGCGGCCGGCACCAGCAGCCAGCAGAAGCTGGTGAAGTGCCGCGACTCGCGGTGCCGGGCCAGCACCAGCGCGGCGTCACAGCTCGTCGCGTTCGTGATCCAGTCCTTGCCGCCGTCCAGGGTGGCCGTGCCCGCGCCGAACTTCACCCGGGTGGTGGCGTCGAGCAGGTCCGAGCCGGAGCCGGCGGCGTCGGTGACGGCCAGCGCCACCACGGTCTCGCCGCGCAGCATCCCGCGCCGCGCCCGTTCCGCCGGCCCCTCGGTGCCGGCCAGCAGCGGCGCCACGGTGGCGACCTGCACGCAGACCGACAGGGTCACGCCGAGCGGGCAGCGGGCGTCCAGCTCGGTGAGCAGCGCCGCCAGCCGGCCCGGGTGCGGCTGCGCGCCGTCCGGGTAGAGACCGGCGGTGATCCCGGCGACGCCCAGGGCACGCCACACGGCGCGCGGGTCGGCGGGGTCCACGCCGGCCAGCGCCGCGCGGATCCCGGCGCGGTCTCCCGCACGGTCCGTGCCGGCCAGCGCCGCGGCGGCCCCGGCGTGACGCCCGGCCGGCGCGGCGGCCGGAGTCGCGGTGGGTGCCGGTGTCGACTCAGGCAAGACGCACCCCCGGGTCGCGCAGCGACAGCGCCCCGTTCGCCAGCCGCAGCCGGTCGTTGGCGTAGTTCAGCGACGCCGAACGCAGGTCCCGGAAGGTGCGCTCCAGCGCCAGCGGCGAGTCGGTCAGGTAGCCGTGTCGCAGGCCGACCAGCTCGACCAGCTCGTCCGCGGCGGCGAACGACTCCTCCGCGGCGCGGATCTTCAGCGTGTTGAGCAGCAACTGCACCGGCGCGGCCGACATGTCCGGCGCGTCGTCGACCACCGACACGGTGTGCCGCAGCAACGCGTGCGCCGCGTCCAGCCGGGTCCGGATCCCGGCCAGCCGCAGCAGCACCAGCTCCGAGGAGGGGGCGAACTGCCGCCGTCCCGCCTCGCTGCGCGCGTGCCGCAGCACCCGCCCGTACGCCCCGGCCGCCGCGCCGAGCCAGGCCGCGGCCCAGCCGACGTGCGCCAGCGGCGCGAAGACCGTGGTGGCGATCTCCCGGAAGCCGCCGTGCTCGCCGACGACCTGCCACTGCGGCACCGCGCCCCGCAACCGCATCGGCACGCTGTGGGTGGCCCGCATGCCCAGCGGCCGCCACCCGCCGGTCACCTCGATCTCCAACTGGTCGCGGGCGGCGTAGACCAGGTCCACCCGGGCCGCCGAGCCGGCGTCCGGCGCCTGCGTGGTGATGAGGAACGCGTCCGCGTACGGGCCGCCGGTCACGATCGGGGCGGCCCGGTCGACGCGCAGCATCTCGCCGTCGTGGGTCAGGGCCGACTCGGCGGTCAGCAGATGCCCGCCCTTGCCGGCCTCGGTGGTGACCGAGCCGAGGTAGCACTCGCCCCGGGCCACCGCCGGCAGCACCTCGGCGCGTAGCTTCTCCCCGCCGTACGAGGTGATCGCCGCGACCTGCTGGCAGTGCATGGCGAAGACCATCGCCACCGACATGTCCACCCGGCCCAGCGCCAGCGTCACGTCGACCAGGTCGGACAGCGTGCCACCGCCGCCGCCCTCGTCGGCCGGGACGAGCAGCCCCAGCAGCCCGGTACGCCGCATCGCGGCCAGCGCCTCGGAGGGGAACCCGGCGGTCTCGTCGGCCCGGCGGGCGTGCTCCGCCGCCACGTCGGCCACGGTCTCGACGGCCGGGGCGTACCCGGCGGTCATCGGGTACCACCACCGACCGGCGCGCGCAGTTCCTCGACCACGCCCCACAGCCCGCCGGCGGTGGCGAACGTGGAGTCGACGAGCTTGTCGTCGGGCACCGCGACCCCGAACGTGTCCTCGATGGCGAAGAGCAGTTCGATCTCGCGCATCGAGTCGAGGCCGAGGTCGCGCAGCCGGGCCTCCTCGGTGATCTCGTCCGGGCCGGCGAACTTGAGGAACGGCCGGAGCAACTCGGTGAATTCGGCGTTCATGACGTCACCTTTCTTCTCGTGGTTCGTCGTCGGCGGCCGGCACGTCGGCCGGGAGCCGGGTCAGCGTCAGCCGGGTCGTCCCGACGATCCGGTCGCCGTCGCAGACCACCTCGACCGGCGCCGGGTGACCGAGGAAGGCCAGCAGGCTGGCCGAGAGCCCGTACGCGCCGACGTTCGGCACCGCGAGCACGTCGCCCGGCCGGACGTCGGGCAGGGTCGCGGCGCGGGCCCAGGTGTCCAGCGGGGTGCACAGCGGCCCGGCCAGGATCGCGGTGCGCAGCGGCTCGCCGTCGCGGCCGTCGGCCGCGTGCAGCGTCGGCACCAGCGGCGGCAGCCGGCGCAGGCCGGACATCCCGCCCAGGTGGTTGATGCCGGACTCCAGCACCACCACCGGCGTGCCCTGCGACCGCTTGACGTCCAGCACCCGGGTGAGCAGCGTGCCGGCGGTGGCGGTGAGG
>NZ_NAPR01000003.1:548692-561819 GCF_002140155.1 Micromonospora sp. NBS 11-29 | reverse complement strand
GAGCCCGGACAGGTCCGCGTTGCGGCCGGGCCGGGCGAACGGCGCGCCGAAGCCGCCGCCCAGGTCGAGCACGCTCAGCTCGGTGCCGAGCAGGTCGCGCAGCCGGCGGGCGGTGGTCGCGGCGGCGGTGAACTGCGCCACCAGCGCGTCCACCGAGTCGACGTTGCTGCCGGTGTAGAGGTGGAAGCCGCGCACCTCGGCCGCCGGGCGGGACACGAACCGCTCCGGTTCGCGCTCGATCCAGTCGACGTCCGCGCCGAACTGGGACGCGACGCCGGTCATGGTCAGTCCCTGGCCGGGGTTCGGCACCCGGTCGTTGACCCGCAGCAGGCAGCGCAGGACGACGCCGTGGGCGGCGGCGATCCGGTCGGCCTGGTCCAGCCCGACCGGCGAGTCGACGGAGAACCAGCGGACACCGGCGCGGACCGCCTCGGCGACCTCGGCGTCACGCTTGCCGGGGCCGGTGTAGAGCATCCGGTCGCCGGGCACCCCGGCGAGCCGCGCGGCGGCCAGCTCGCCGGGGGAGCAGATCTCGGCGTCGCAGCCGGCCCGGTGCAACGCCGCCACCACGGCGGGGTGCGGGTTGGCCTTCAACGAGTAGTACAGCCGGCTCGGCGCGGGCAGCGCCGCGCGCAGGGCGGCGTGGTTGGCGCGTACCTCGGCCAGGTCGTAGCGGTAGGCCGGGGTGTCGAAGGGCAGGTCAGCCACGGCGCTCACCCGCCAGCCGGGCCAGCGCCCGCCGGTCGACCTTGCCGTTGCCGGTCAGCGGCAGGTCCGGCAGCACGACACAGCGCGCCGGCACCTTCATCTCCTCCAACTGCTCCCGCAGCCGGCGCAGCACGTCGCCCGGGGTCAACGCGGCCACCACGAACAGCGTCGCGCCGTCGCGGCCGTCGGCCGGCGGCAGCACGCCGGCCGCGTCCACGCCGTCGACCCGGTACGCGGCCGCCTCCACCTCGGTGGCGCTGACCCGGGTGCCCTTCTCCTTGTAGACGTCGTCGCGGCGGCCGGCGAAGTGGACGTACCCGTCGGCGTCGACGTGCCCGTGGTCGCCGGTGTGCAGTTGCGGGAAGAGCCCGTGCGCGCGGTGGAAGCGCTGGGCGGTCAGCTCGGGTCGTCGCCAGTAGCCGGCCATCACATGCGGGCCGCGTACCACCAGCTCACCGACCACACCGGCTGGCTGGCGCCGGCCGTCGGTGTCCACGGTGAAGATCTCGGTGCCGGGCAGCGCCCGGCCGCAGGCGCCGGGGTGACGCAGGTCCCCGTCCGGCGGCATGATCGCCGCGCGTTTGCACTCGGTGAGACCGAACATGAGCTGGACGGTCAGGCCGGGCAGCAGCCGGCGCAGGCCGGTCAGCACCTCCGGGGGCATGGCCGCCCCGGTGTTGGTGAGCAGGCGCAGTCCCGGGCGCGGCGCACCGGGGCGGCCGAGCAGGCGCAGCAGGTTGACGGCGAGCGACGGCACGGCGGGCAGCACCGTCGCGCCGGAGGCGACCAGGCTGGTCAACAGCCGGCCGCCGGCCTCGCCGGGGTCGCCCAGGCGCAGCCGGGCCCCGGCCACCGTGCTCAGGAAGATCTGGTAGAGGCCGTAGTCGAAGGAGACGGGCAGCACGTCGTGCACCACGTCGTCGGGCCGGTAGCGCAGCTCCGACTGGATCGCCCGGACCGCGAACGTGACCTGGGCGTGCGTGGACACCACCGCCTTCGGCATGCCGGTGCTGCCGGAGGTGTAGATCAGGCAGACCGGATCGACCGCGAGCGGACCCGCGTCGGCCTCGTCGATCGCGTCGGCCTCGTCGATCGCGTCGGCGGAGTTGGCCGCGCCGGCCACGTCGGTCGCGTCGCGCACCGGCACGCGCCGGACGCGGGACAGGTCGCCGAGGGTGGTGTCGTCGGTGAGGACCAGGGCCGGCTCCGCGTCGTCCAGGACGTGGGCCAGGGCGACCGGTGGCGCCGGCGTGCGCACCACGACGAAGACCGCGCCGGTGCGGGCGACCGCGTACAGCAGCGCCGGCAGCGCCGCGTCGGTGGGCAGCGCGACCAGCACCCGGTCGCCGCGCCGCACGCCCGCCGCGCGCAGCCAGCCGGCCAGGCGCAGGCTGGCGTCGCGGACCTCGCGGTACGTGTGGCACGCGGTCCCGTCGTCGACGGCGGGCGCGTCGGGGCGTACGGCGGCGGTCCGGTCCAGCAGGGCGGGCAGGAGTTCGGTGCTCATCGGGCACCCCCGGCGGCGGCGCCGAACATGGCGCACAGCGAGCCGACGTCGCGCAGGTCGGCGGCGGAGAGCGCGGTCGCCGGCACCTCCACGCCGAGGCGTCGCTCGACCCGGTCGATGACGTCGACCAGCCGGAACGAGTCGAAGCCGGGCAGGTCCCGCAGCACGTCGGTGGCGCGCAGCGCGGATTCGTCCAGGTGCAGGGTGTCGCCCAGCGCGCCGAGCACCGCCGCGCGGACGCCGTCCCCGCCGGCCGGTGGCGCGGCGTCCGGCGCGGTGTCCCCGCCGGGCGTCGCGGTCGGGTCGGCGATCGACTCCAGCGCGACGAGATGGTCGGCGATCAGCGTGCCCAGCGCGTCGGCCAGCTCCGGCGCGGCCGGCCGTCCGGCCTGGACCCGGCGCAGCGCCACGTAGCTGCGGGTGGCGAGCTGCCGCCAGCGCGGCCCCTGCCCGGCCAGCGCGTCGGCGGCGTCCGGCGCGACGGCGGCGAGCCAGTGCTCGTGCAGGTCACGGTCGCGTGCCAGCAGCCAGACGTCGAGCACGAAGCGGTGCAGTCCCGCCTCGGTGTCCAGCGTGGCGCCGGCCCGGGTCAGGTAGGCGGCGACCTCGGGGCGGGCCCGACGGGCCCGGGTGGCATTGTCGGCGAGCATGGCCGGCACGTCGATCGCCGGCGCCGGGTGGGCGGCCACGGCCAGCGCGTGCGCGCCGCCGGCCAGCGCCGCGTCGAACCGGGCGGTGGGCAGCCGCCACACGCCCGGCCGCGCGGGGCCCCGGGCGGTGTCGTTGTGGTAGGCGTCGACCACGGTGACCTCGTCCGCGTCGACGGCCGTGACCAGGAAGCTGTGCGGCATGTGCTCGTGCCCGTGGTAGGGGCACCAGGGCAGGTCGTGGGCGTCGGCGGTGACGTAGAGCGGCTGGCCGGGCCCGCCCAGCCGCCGCACCTGCGGGCCGTCGAGCTGCATCCACCGGCCCTCGACCCGCAGGCCCAGCAGGTCGACCGCCTCGGCGACGCGGTCGTCCCAGGTCGCCTCGACGGTGACCAGGCCGTCCCGGTCGCGGGCCCGGAACCGGTACCGGGCACCGAGGGCGAGGTGGCTGTCGGCCCCGTTCGCGTGGTCCGCCAGCAGGGCGAAGCTGGTCTGGAGGCAGTCCAGCGCGGTCGCGCGCAGACCGGTCAGGATCGGTGTCCACACCGGATCCGTGGTCGGCGGGTCGGGCGCGTTCCGGACGTGTGACATGGGTAGCTCCTCGATGCGGGTACGCGGGGCGGGACCGCCGGCGCGGGACGACCGCGCCGGCGGCCGGGGGCGAGGGTCAGCGCGGCGAGCGGCCGTCCAACCCGTTGGCCCAGGCGGCGAGCACCTGCGCCTGCTCGGCCAGGGCGTGCTCGTCGGTGCCGATCGGGTCCTTGAAGAAGAAGCCCAGCTCCTCGATCGGGCCGACGTGCCCGGCCCGGTGTGCCGCGGCGGTCAGCCGGGCCAGGTCGAGCACGAGCGGGGCGGCCAGCGTGGAGTCGACCCCGCTCCAGGTGAGCTGCATGGACATCCGGACGCCGAGGAACCCCTCGAACGAGACGTGGTCCCACGCGGTCTTGTGGTCGCCGAGGTCCGGCACGTTGTCGATGTGCAGCGGGGCGGTGACGTCCTCGCCGAGCAGCGCCGGCAGCACGCCCGACTTGGAGCTGAGCTTGCTGCGGGCGTTGCGCGGGTCCTCCAGCGTGGCGCCGTCGCCGCCGCCGAGCAGGTTGACCCCGGCCCAGGAGAGCACATGCAGGGCGCGACAGGTGAACATCGGCGCCAGCGCGGTGCGCAGCAGCGTCTCCCCGGTCTTGCCGTCGGAGCCGGCGAACGGCACCCGCTCGTGTTGCGCCATCATCTCCAGCGCGGGCAGCCGCGCGCCGGTCGACGGGGTGAAGTCGACGAAGCCGCACCCGGCTTTGAACGCCGCGTACGCGACCACCGAGCTGGCCGGCAGCGCCCGCTCGTCCGGGTCGGCCAGGCTGCGGTTCAGCGCGTCCAGGTCGTCGTGCTCGGGCCGGTGGTCGGCCGGTGGCTCGGTCGACGACACGTTGATCACGACGACCCGGGACAGCCCGTGCCGGCTGCGGAACTCCTCGATGTCGCCGGCCAGCCGGTCGACCACGTCGGCCAGCGGTCCGGTCTCGGTCCGCGCGTCGTATCCGGTGCGCAGGTCGCGCTCGATCTCGGGCAGGTTGCCCCGCACGGCGGCGAGCACCGGCGCGGGGATGACGCCGGAGTCGACGAGCGACTCGGCCTTCTTCTCCAGCGGCGTGTCGACGATGTCGTGCCCGCCGACGACCAGGTCGGCCCAGCCCGCCAGCGGCGCGTCGCGCAGCAGGCGAGTGTCGGTGACGCAGCCGGTCGAGTCGGCCATGCCGGCGCGCAGCGCCAGCAGCCCGGTGATCGCCGTGGTGGCGACCGAGCCGCGGGCGCCGTTGAGCCACACCCCGACGGGTCCGTCGGTGTCGGGGGTCGGACGGGAGGAGGTTTCACGCTGGGTGACGGTCACGGGAAGGTCCCTTCAGGTGGGTGCGCCGGCGGTGGCGCGGATCAGCGGGCGAGCACCTTGGCGACGGCGGTGGCGACGTCGTGCATGTCCTGCTCGCTGCCGAGGAAGGTGCTGTGGTGGGTCTGGACGGTGTGCGCGGCGAGCCACTCGGTCTTCGGGTAGGCGCGGTCGGCGTGGATCGCGGCGAAGCGCTCGGCCAGCGGCGCGAGCAGCGGCTTGGTCCACGGCTGGAGCAGCCGGCTGCGGTGCAGCGGCTCGTCGGTGCAGTAGAACCGTCGGCCCAGCTCGGCGGTGAGCGCGGCGGCCACGGCGGCGTTGTCCATGCCACGGGGCAGTTCGTCGAGGACGATCGTGCCCTCGTAGATCGAGATGCGGGTCTGCGCCGACGCCGGTTGCAACAGCCGGACGCCGTCCACGTCGGCGAGCAGGTCGCCGAGCAGCCGGTAGTTGTGGTTGCGCACGTCGTGCTGGGCGTCCAGGGTGGCCAGTTGCGCGCACGCCACGGCGGCGGAGAACTCACCCAGGCAGAAGTTGGCGCCCTGCACCCCGGCGCTCTCCTCCAGGTCCAGCTCACCCGGGGGCGTCCGGTCGCCGCGGTAGCGCCGCGAGTCGGCCCGCAGCTCTTCGAGGAGCGGCGCGAGGGTGTCGTCGTCGGTGACCACCGCACCGCCCTCGCCGCAGGTGAGAACCTTGCCGTGCTGGAAGCTGAAGCAGCCCAGCCGGCCGAACGAGCCGGCCTGGCGGCCCTGCCAGGTGGCGCCGTGGGCCTGCGCGCAGTCCTCCACGATCGAGATGCCGCGCGGCCCGGTGACCGCGTCCAGCGCCGGGACGTCGGCCATGTTCGAGGCCCAGTGCACGGCCACCATGGCCCGCGGGTCCACCGACAGGTCGAGGTCGTCCGGCCCGACGCAGCCGGTGTCGCGGTCGACGTCGACCAGCACCGGCACCAGGCCGGCGCGCAGCGCGGCGGTGGCGGACGCGGTCCAGGTCAGCGCCGGCACCAGCACGGTCTCGCCGTAGCCGAGGCCCAGCGATTCCAGCGCCACGACCAGGGCGCTGGACCCGTGGTCGACCGGCACGCAGTGGCGGGTGCCGACGTAGTGGGCGAAGTCGGCGGCGAAGCGGCGTTCGAACAGTACGCCGTCGTCGACCGACGGGCTGCTGATCGCCCACCGCCCGCCGTGCAGCACGGTGGCGAGGTTGCGGGCGGCGTCCGNGGGCGGACCGGCCGGCCGCCGTCGACGGCGAGCCGCCGGTCGAGCGGAATGGAGGTCGTCATGTCTTCCGACCCTGATACCGGTCGATACATCGGCGGTACACGCCGGATACCCGCGCCGTGTATCGGCGTTGTATCGCCCTGGCCGACCCTCAGGACATGAGCCGATCCGCACCGCCCGTGGGCGAACCGACCGAACCCCGCGCCGTCACGCGCGGCGTCTCCGTCGTCATCCCGGTCAAGGACCGGGTGCCGGAGATGCGCCGCCAGCTACGCAGCCTGCGCGAGGCCGCCCCGCACTGCCCGGAACCGGTGGAGGTGGTGGTCGTCGACGACTCGGGGCCCGCCGCGGCCGCCGCGCACCGCGCCGCCTGCGCCGAGTTCGGCGCCCGCTACGTGCGTGGTCCCCGGCACGTCGGCGCGAAGCGGAACCTGGGCGTCCGGCACGCCCGCCACGACCTGCTGCTGTTCACCGACTCCGACTGCCGGGTGCCGGCCGACCTGATCACCCGGTACGCGGCCCGGCTGCGCGCCAGCGGCGAGGAGGTCGCCGGCGTCACCGGCCCGGTGCTGGTGGAGCCGGGCGACAGCGCCTTCTTCCGCGTGATGCGCCGCTCCTACCTGCTGCTCGGCGACCTCACCCGCCCGCTGCACTTCGCCCGCGTCTCCTGGGGCGCCGGGGCGAACACGGCGCTGAAGCGGTCCGCGTTCGACGCGGTCGGCGGGTTCCCGGAGGACTCGCCGATGCCGATCGGCGGCGAGGACCTGCACCTCGGGCTGCTGCTGACCGACGCCGGCTACGTGCTGCTCGCCGAGCCGGACGGGGTGGTCACCCACGACACCGGCGTGGCCGACACGTTCCGTGCGGTGGCCTACCGGTTCACCACGTACGGCCGGTCCGAGCAGTGGCTCTGCCTGGCCCACCCGCACCGACGCCGGTTCGTGTTCAACACCGCCAGCGCGCTGGCCGTCACCGCGCTGGCCGGACTGCTCACCGCCCGGCGCAGCGGCGGACGCAGCCTGCTCGCGGTGCCCGCCGTCGCCGCCGCGGTGGTCGCCGCGAAGACACCCGGCCGACTCGGCGACGACCGCGGGCCGAGGGCGGTGGCCGAGTCGGTGGCCTGCGCGGCGGTCGAGACGCTCTTCGACGGCGCCGCGTTCGTCACCGCGCTCCGGCTGCGCCGGCCCGACCTGCTCTTCACCGGCTTCCGCGCCCCGGACGAGGCCGACTACCAACCGGTCCCGACGCCGGCGGCGTCGGTGGCGGCCTGAGGGGGCCGGCCGTGCCGACGACGTTGCCACTGGCGCCCAGCCAGCAGATGATGTGGGAGTTCATGACCGCGCTCGACCCGGCCCGCCCCGGTGACGCCCGGCTCGTGGTGGTGGAGTTCCGCCGGTTACGCGGCACGCTGCGGGTGGACGTCCTGCGTCAGGCCATGCAGGACGTGGTGGACCGGCACGACGCGCTGCGGATGCGGTTCGCGCGGATCGGCGCCGAACCGGCCGTGACGATCCTGCCGCACGTCGACTCGCCGCTGGAGTACGTTGATGTGTCCGGCCTCCACCCGGCGCGGCAGCAGGCCCGGGTGGAGCAGATCGCGTACGCGCACCGCAACGACGCGTTCGACCCCGGCCGGGCGCCGCTGTGGCGGGCCGCGTTGGTCCGGCTCTCCGCCACCGAGCACGTGCTCGCGCTCTGCTTCTTCCACATGGTCTCCGACGGCTGGTCGTGTCGGGTGTTCGTGGAGGACCTGTGCCACGCGTACGCGGCCCGGCTCGGCGCGGTCGACCCGCAGCCGCCGCTCGGGGTGGACTTCGCCGCGCTCGCCGCGCTCCAGGAGGCGGAGCTGAGCGGGGGCGGCATCGACGCCGCCACCCGGGCGGAGTACTGGCGGGACCGGCTGCGGCCGGTGCAGCCGTACCAACTCTTCCCGGCGCGGGCGCCGGACCCGGACGTCGCGCTCAGCGCCGAGGTGGCCACCCGCTTCGCGTTCCCGCCCGAGGTCACCGCCCGGCTGCGACCCGTCGCCCGGCGGGCCCGGACCAGCCCGTACGTCCTGCTGCTCGCCGCCTACCTGGTGCTGCTGGCGACCCGGGCCGGCCGGTCCCGAGTGGTGCTCGGCACCACCACGCTGGGTCGGGAGAGCCCGCTGTCCCGGCGGCTGATCGGGCAGTTCACCAACAACGTCTACCTGCCGGTGACGGTCGCGCCGGACGCGCCGATGCGCGAGGTGGTCGCCGCCGCGCACGCGGCGCTGGCCGGGGCGGTCGACCACGCTACCCCGTACCACCGGGTGGCCCGCGCGGTCCGGCCGGACTTCCCGCGGGTGCGCCCGTGGCCGGACAACCACCTGTTCGACGCCTGGTTCCAGTCCGCCGCGTCCGCCTCGCCGGTGCTGCACTGCCCGGGGCTGCGGATCGAACCGCTCGACGTGACCGCCCGGCCCGCCCCCGGCACCCCGCCCCCGGTGGTGGCCGCCGACGTGCCGCCCGACTGCCTGCCGGTCTGGGTCAAGCGGGGCTCCCCGATCGTGGTGCTGGACGACGACCGGGCCGGTGGCGTCGTCATCCGCAACCGTGGCGTCTTCGGTGACGACCTGGTCCGCGGGCTGATCGACGACTACGTGGCGGTGGTGTCGGCGCTCGTCGCCGACCCCGACCTGACCCCGGGGCGGCTGCGCCTGCCGCACGGCGCGTGCTTCCTCGACCACGCAATCGGGTAGGACACTGACCGGGACCGATCCGAGAGGGGCACGACCGCCATGACGGACACCTCGACGCAGCGGCATCCGACGCCGACGCCGGCCCCGCCGGTGCCCCGGTCGGCCGTGCGGGCCCGCTGGTCCGTGACGCTGCTCTTCGTCATCATGGGCCTGGCCATCGGCAGTTGGTCCGCCCGGGTGCCCGACGTGCGCGACGCGGTCGGCGTCGGCAACACCGGCTGGGGGCTGGCCAACATCGCCACCAACGCGGGGGAGCTGATCTCCCTGGTCGTGGTCGCGGTGCTGATCAGCCGGATCAACACCCGCCGGCTGGCGCTGGCCGGGGCCGCGCTGATCCTCGTGAACGCGCCGCTGCTGGCCGCCTCCACCACGGTGGTGGCGCTGGTCGCCGGGCTCGCGGTCTGGGGTTTCGCGGCGAACCTGCTGGCCACCCCGATGAACGCCCAGTCGGTCGAGGTGCAGAAGCGCTACGGCCGGCCGATCCTGTCCACGTTCCACGCCGGCTTCAGCGTCGGGATGCTGGTCGGCGGGCTCTGCGGCACCGGCGCCGCCGCGATCGGGCTGTCCCCGTCGGCGCAGATGGCGGTCACCAGCGTGCTGCTGGGCGCGCTGCTCATCGCCGCGCACCGCTGGCTGCCGGACACCCCCCGGCAGGAGACGAAGGACGGCGAGACCCGGCGTGGGCTGCGCGAGCGGTTCACCCCGCAGCTCCTGCTGCTCGCGGTGATCGCGTTCCTCGCCTCGTTCGTCGAGATGGCCGGCGCGCAGTGGAGCGCGCTCTACGCCACCGAGGTGGCCGGCGCGGCGGCGGTGCTGGCCGCCGCCACGTACACCGGTCTCTCGCTCTCCGCCACCGTGGCCCGGCTGGTCGGCGACCGGTTGGCCGGGCGGATCGGGCGGATCCGTTTCGTCCGGGCGTCCGCGCTGGTCGCCACCGCCGGCATGGCGCTGCCGGTGGCGTACCCCCATCCCGCCGCGGTGATGGTCGGCTTCGCGTTGCTCGGCTTCGGGCTGGCCTGCGTCACCCCGACGGTGCTCGGCTTCGCCGGCGAGCAGCCCGGCCTGACCTCCGGCGAGGGGGTCTCCGTGGTGGCGATCGGCCAGTGGCCCGGCGCGCTGCTCGCCGCGCCGGTCATCGGCCTGCTCGCCGGCGCGCTGGACCTGCGGACCGCGTTCCTGGTGGTGGCCGTGCTGGCGCTGGCCATCGTGGCGTTGATCGGGCGGGTCCGGGCCCGGGCGTTGCCGGGGGAGACCCCGATCGCCTGACCGGTCCCGGGCGGCCGGCGGCGTCCATGATCGGTTCCGGACTTCGCCGGGAGCATTGACGGATCGAAGCAGCCGAATGGAACCTGGTGGGCGAGCGCTCTCACCTCGTACCGGCCGCCAGCCCCGTTGACGGGAGCCGCCATGTCCACACCGCCGCCCGGCGGGCGACGCCGCCTCGCCACCGCCACCGCCACCCTGCTCGTCCTGCTCGCCGCCTACCTGGCCGTCCCGGCCCCGGCCGCCACCGCCGCCGGTGCCCTGCTGTCCCAGGGCCGCCCGACCACCGCCTCCTCCACCGAACAGGGCGGCACCCCGGCCGCCGCCGCCACCGACGGTGACACCGGCACGCGCTGGGCCAGCGCGTTCGCCGACCCGCAGTGGCTCCAGGTCGACCTCGGCGCCACCGCCACCGTGGACCAGGTCCGGCTGGTCTGGGAGGCGGCCTACGCGACCGCGTTCCAGATCCAGGTCGCGGCCGACCCGACCGGGCCGTGGACCACGATCCACACCACCACCGCCGGCACCGGCGGCACGCAGACACTCGCCGTCGCCGGCACCGGCCGGTACGTGCGGATGTACGGCACCGCCCGGGCCACCGGCTACGGCTACTCGCTCTGGGAGTTCCAGGTCTACGGCACCACCGGCACCCCACCGCCGTCGAGCGGGCGGCCGATCTCCGAGTTCGCGAAGGTCACCGCGTCCTCGTGGGAGGGCGGCAACGCGCCCGCCGCCGCCGTCGACGGCCNCCGCTGGCCCAGCCAGTCCAGCGACCCGCAGTGGCTCGCCGTCGACTTCGGCGGCGTCGCCACCGTCGAGCGGGTGGTGCTGAACTGGGAGGCCGCGTACGCCACCGGCTACCGCCTGGAGACCTCCACCGACGGCCTCACCTGGACCACCGTGTACACCACGACCACCGGCCGGGGCGGCGTCGAGCAGCTCACGGTCCGCGGCACCGGCCGCTACCTGCGGCTGTACGGTACGGCGCGGGCCACCGGCTACGGCTACTCGCTGTGGGAGTTCCAGGTGTACGGCACCGTCGACGACGCCGCCACCACCGCGCCGATGCTCTCCGGGCCGACCCGCCCGCCCGCCACCCGTGACCAGTTCGCGCTGACCGCCCCGGCGGACGGGACGCTGGTGACCACCACCCGGCGGCCCACGCTGAGCTGGGCGGCGGCCCCCGGCGCCACCCGCTACCAGGTGTGGCTCAACATCAGCCGGACCGACTACGACTTCACCGCCACCGGCAACCTGATCGACCTCTACACCAAGGTCGCCGAACCCACCGGCACGTCGTACACCCCCACCTGGGACCTGCCGGACCGCTGGACCTACCAGTGGTACGTCACCTCGGTCGGCGGCACGCCGCTCACCTCCGGCATCCGCCGGTTCGGCGTCTACCTGCCCACGTTGGAGACGGTCGCCGACGGGATCGGGGTCGTCGCCGGCAGCCGCGACCTCAACCGCGACGGCACGATCCAGCCGTACGAGAACTGGCGGCTGCCGGTGGAGAGCCGGGTGGACGACCTGCTGGGCCGGATGACGGCCGAGGAGAAGGCGTACCAGATGTTCTACAACGCCCAGGCGTTCCCGCGCTCGGGCTGGCACTTCGGCCCGGCCCAGGCGCAGGACCTGCACAACCAGCTCCTCGCCTCGGCGGGCACCCGGCTGGGCATCCCGTTCGTCTCGGCCGGCGACACCATCCACGGCTACCAGACGACGTACCCGATGCAGAGCGCGCTGGCCGCGGCGCGCGACTACCCGCTCGACTACCGGCTCGGCGACATGCAGCGGCGCGAGCAGCTTGAGGTCGGCACCCGGGGGGTGCTCGGCCCGCTCGCCGAGGTCGGCACCAAGGTGATCTACCCGC
Organism: Micromonospora sp. NBS 11-29; assembly: GCF_002140155.1. GTDB lineage: Bacteria > Actinomycetota > Actinomycetes > Mycobacteriales > Micromonosporaceae > Micromonospora. The sequence goes on along the minus strand of NZ_NAPR01000003.1, from coordinate 550,000 downwards.
GCATCCAGGAGGGCAACGGCGAGAACGCGCAGGTCGCCGCCGCCCAGGTGCGGGCGCTCGTGGCCGGTCTGCAGGGCGGGCCGGAGCTGAACCCGAGGTCCGTGCTCGCCACCGTCAAGCACTGGCCCGGCGAGGGCGCCGGCGGCGAGGCGCTGATCGTCTACGACGCGGTCACCATCAAGTACCACATGATCCCGTTCCGCGCGGCGATGGAGGCCGGCGCGGTCAACATCATGCCCGGGTACGCGGGCAGCTCCTACCTGGACCCCGGCGGCCCCGGCGCCGGCGACAGCGCGCCGATCCTCGCCTACCTGCGGCAGAACCTCGGCTACCGGGGCCTCATCACCACCGACTGGCTGCCGTCGGGCTCCTGGGTCGGCGCGGCGAAGGCCGGCTCCGACGTGATGGGCGGCGCCGACCCGGGCGCGGCGGGCTTCACCATGGCCACGTTCCTGGCCAACGTGCCGGCCGCCCGGATCGACGACGCGGTCCGGCGGGTGCTGCGGATCAAGTTCCAGCTCGGCATCTTCGAGAACCCGTACGGCGACCCGGTCAACGGCCCGTACCGCTTCCACCAGCCGTCGTACGCGGCGCTGGCCAACCAGGCGTCCCGGGAGGCGATGACGCTGCTGAAGAACGACGGCGGGGCGCTGCCGATCCGGCTCGCGCCGGGCGACAACATCGTGGTGGCCGGGCCGCGCGCCGCCGACACCGCCGCCTGCTGCGTCTGGACCAGCTTCTTCCACGCCGAGTACGGCTCGCGGACCATCCTGGAGGCGGTGCGTGACCGGGCGGCCCGCGACGGCGTGAACGTGTACGCCGACGACGCGCCCAACCCGAAGCTGGCCGTGGTGGCGGTCGGCGAGGCGTCCTACACCCACGCCACCAACTGGCCGAAGGAACAGCCCTACCTGCCGCCGGACCAGCTCGCGCTGATCCAGAACTTCCGGGCCCGGGGCATCCCGGTNGGCCCTGCCCCGCCCCTACGTGATCACCGAGTGGCGGGACCTGGCCAGCGCCATCGTGGTCACCTACCGGGGCGGCGAGGAGATGGGACCGGCGCTGGCCGGCCTGCTCTTCGGCGACTACCAGCCGCGCGGGAAGCTGCCCTGGCAGTTGCCCCGCAGCCTGTCCGACGTGCTGCGCCCCGGCGGCACCGACGTGCCGGCCGACGCGGTCGAGGCCTGGGACCTGCCGTACGACCTGGGCGCGACCGCGGCGCAGCGGGCCCAGATCCGGGCCGCCATCGACGCCGGCCAGCCACCGGCCACCACGTACGGCAATCCGCTCTACCCCTACGGCGCCGGG
>NZ_NAPR01000003.1:530579-548666 GCF_002140155.1 Micromonospora sp. NBS 11-29 | reverse complement strand
CCCCCCGCCGCTCGAAGAAGTTCGACAGCTCCTGCACGTCCTGCAACTCCATGAACGCGAACGGGTTGCCGCTGCCGTACATCGGCGCCAGGCCGAGCACGGCCAGCCGCCGGTCCGCGACGTGCTGGAGGTACTCCCGCATGTCCACCAGGGACATCCCGGGCACGCCGCCGCCGAGCAGGTCCTCGGCGAACTGCGCCTCACACTCCACGGCTTCGGCGAGCATGTCCCGCACCTGCCGTTCCATCTCCGCGTCGAACAGCTCCGGCTCCTCCCGCCGGACCGTGTCCACCACGTCGAACGCGAACGCCATGTGCATCGACTCGTCGCGGAACACCCAGTTGGTGCCGGACGCCAGCCCGTTGAGCAGGCCCCGGGACCGCAGGAAGTAGACGTAGGCGAACGCGCCGTAGAAGAACAGCCCCTCGATGCAGGCGGCGAAGCAGATCAGGTTGAGCAGGAACGCCCGCCGGTCCGCCCGGGTCCGCAGCTCGCGCAGCGCGAACACCGAGTCGATCCAGCGGAAGCAGAACTCGGCCTTGCGCCGGATCGACGGGATGTTCTCGATCGCGGCGAACGCGGCGAACCGCTCCTTCTCGTCGGGCACGTACGTGTCCAGCAGGTTCAGGTAGAACTGGACGTGCACCGCCTCCTCGAACAGTTGCCGGGACAGGTACAGCCGGCCCTCCGGGGAGTTGACGTGCTGGTAGAGGTTGAGCACCAGGTTGTTGGCGACGATCGTGTCGCCGGTGGCGAAGAACGCCACCAGCCGCGACACCAGGTGCCGTTCGGCCGGCGAGAGCCGGTCCAGGTCGGCCAGGTCGCCGTGCAGGTCCACCTCCTCGACGGTCCAGGTGTTGCGGATGGCGTCCTTGAACCGGTCGAAGAAGTGCGGGTACCGCATCGGGCGCAGGGTCAGGTCCATGCCCGGGTCGAGCAGCATGGGCCGGGTCTCGGTGGTCGTGGTCACTGGCACGCCTCGCAGCTCTCGGGGTTCTCCAGGGAACAGGCCAGCGCCTCGTCGTCGGCGGTGACGACCGGGGCGAGCACCGGCGAGACGGTGGCCTGCTGGATCCGGGTGGCGGGTCGGGACCGCAGGTAGTAGGTGGTCTTCAACCCGGACTTCCAGGCGTACAGGTACATCGAGGAGAGCTTGCCGATGGTCGGCGCGCTCAGGAACAGGTTCAGCGACTGGGACTGGTCGATCCAGGGCGCCCGCGCGGCGGCCAGGTCGATCAGCGCCCGCTGCGGCAGCTCCCACGCGGTGCGGAACAACTCCCGCACCTCGGCCGGCAGCTCGGTGAGGCCCTGCACCGAGCCCTCCGCCCGCCGGATCCGGTCCCGGACCTGCGGCGTCCACCGCCCGCGCGCCTTCAACTCCCGCACCAGGTACGTGTTGACCTGGAGGAACTCCCCGGACATGGTCTCGCGCTTGAACAGGTTGGACACCTGCGGCTCGACGCACTCGTAGCACCCGGCGATCGAAGCGATGGTGGCGGTCGGCGCGATCGCCACCAGCAGCGAGTTGCGCAGCCCGTGCGCGGCGACCCGCTCGCGCAGCGCCGCCCACCGGGCGGTCTGCGTCGGCTCCGCGCCCCACAGGTCCGGATGCAGGTCACCCTTCGCGGCCCGGGTCTGCGGGTACGCCGGATGCGGGCCGAACCGCTCGGCCAGCCCGGCGGAGGTCTCCAGCGCGGTCAGCAGGATCTCCTCCTGCACCCGGGTGGACAGCTCCAACGCCCGCGGCGAGTCGAACGGCAGGCGCAGCGTGAAGAACGCGTCCTGCAGGCCCATCAGCCCGAGCCCGACCGGCCGCCAGCGCGGGTTCGACGCCGCCGCCTGCGCGGCCGGGTAGTAGTTGATGTCGATCACCCGGTCGAGGAAGACCACCGCCGTGCGCACCGTCGCGCGCAGCCGTTCCCAGTCCACCCCGTCGGCGGTGACGTGCGCGCCCAGGTTGACCGACCCGAGGTTGCACACCGCCGTCTCGGCGTCGTCGTTGACCTCCAGGATCTCGGTGCACAGGTTGGACAGGTGGATGACGTTGCCGGGCTCACCGGTCTGGTTGGACAGCCGGTTCGCGGCGTCCTTGAACGTCATCCAACCGTTGCCGGTCTGCGCCAGCGTGCGCATCATCCGCCCGTACAGGTCCCGGGCCCGGACCGTGCGCACCGCCTTCTTCTCCGCCGCCCGGTACGCCGCGTCGAACGCCTCGCCGTACAGGTCGGGCAGCTCCGGAGCCTCGGACGGGTCGATCAGCGACCAGTCGCCGTCCGCCTCGACCCGGCGCATGAACTCGTCCGGGATCCAGTTGGCCAGGTTGAGGTTGTGCGTACGCCGGGACTCCTCGCCGGTGTTGTCCCGCAGCTCCAGGAACTCCTCCACGTCCGGGTGCCACGGCTCCAGGTAGACGCAGGCCGCGCCCTTGCGCCGGCCGCCCTGGTTGACCGCGGCCACCCCGGCGTCGAGCGTCTTGAGGAACGGCACGATGCCGTTCGAGCGCCCGTTCGTGCCCCGGATCAGCGCGCCCCGGCCGCGCACCCGCGACCAGGAGATGCCGATGCCGCCGGAGAACTTCGACAGCTTCGCCACCTGGTGGTAGCGCTCGTAGATCGAGTCCAGCTCGTCGCGCGGCGAGTCGACCAGGAAGCACGACGACATCTGGGTGTGCCGGGTGCCCGAGTTGAACAGCGTCGGCGAGCTGGGCAGGTACGCCAGGGCGGACATCAGCCGATAGAACTCGACCGCCTCCTGCGGCGTGTGGGACAGTCCGCAGGCCACCCGCAGCAGCCAGTACTGCGGCGTCTCCACGACCAGCCGCGACTCCGGGTGGCGCAGCAGGTAGCGGTCCGCCACCGTACGCAGTCCGAAGTACTCGAACCGCAGGTCACCGGCCGGGTCCACGGCGTCGTCGAGCGTCCGGGCGTGCCGGGACACGAACGCGGCGGTCTCGTCGCCGATCAGCCCGAGGCCGTGCGCGTACCGGACGGACTGGCTGAAGCTGCTCACCTGCTGCCCGCGGACCTCCTCGTCCACGTACGCGGCCAGCAGCCGCGCCGCGAGCTTCGAGTACTGCGGCTCCTCGCCGATCAGCTCCGCCGCCGTCTGGATCGACAACCGGTCCAGCTCCGCCGTGCTCGCCCCGTCGTACAGCCCGCTGATCGTTCGGGTGGCCACCCGCAGCGGGTCCACCTCGTCCAGGTCGGCGACCCAGCGCTCGACCGCGGTGACGATCCGGTTGACGTCGACCGGCTCGGTGTCGCCGTCGCGCTTGCGTACCCGCATCGCCAGCCGTCGCGGCTCCGACCCGCCGGCACCGGACGGGGGAATCTCCTGCACGACCGTCATGACCTCTCCTCGCTGTCACTCCGATGGCCTCGGACGGCGGGAGAACGCCAACGGGCGCGGCACGCACGGCCGCCCCGGCTGCTGGCGTCGGTCGTCCCGCGCGACCTTCGACCGCCGCGCGCGGCAGCGCACGGCGCGCTGGCAGGTCTTCGGACTCGCGGGCCCGACCGGGGTCGCCGGTCGCCTACTGGCCGTCGCTTCCCAGGCCGGTCGGGCCCAGTGCTGATGACGGCGGTCGTTCCCACTCACCGCTGCGGGGCAGTCCCGGACTCGCACCGGGTTCCCTCTTGCCTCGGCCGTGCCCCGGAGAGCGCGGCCGAACCAGCTGCGTGGCACACCATATATGGCGGTGAGGGCGCTTAGGCAACACCAGATGTCGCGTCCGCGTGTCGGCTACGTCTCATCGTCCACCGTGGTGGGACGCGGATCACCCGGACCGGACGGGTCTCGGCGTCCACGGCGATACTCACCGCATGGGGAATCTGGGGCGCCGCTGGGCGTGGCTCGCGGTCCTGCTGGTCGGCGTCGGACTGTTCCTGCTGGTGCTGGAGACACTGACCGGCACCCGGAACATCACCTTCGTGCCCGCGCTGATCCTGCTCGGCGCCGCCGTCGCACCGGCCACGTTCCTGACCTTCACGCAGGGCCGCACCGGCCGGTGGCGGGTCCCNCCGGCTGGCTGGAGTACGACACGCTGCGCCACCTCGGCGTGCTGCCGATGGTGTTCGTCGGCCTGATCGAGGAGACAGCCAAGCTGATCGTGCCGGTCGGGATTCTGCTGCTGTGGCGTCGGCACCGGTCACCGGGGGAGGGGCTGGTGATCGGCGTGGCCTCCGGCGCCGGCTTCGCCGCCCTGGAGACGATGGGCTACGCGTTCGGCGCGCTGGTCGGGTCGCAGGGCAACCTCGGCACGGTCGAGCAGACGCTGCTGATCCGGGGTCTGACCGCGCCCGCCGCCCACCTGGCCTGGACCGGGTTGACCGCCGGCGCGCTGTTCACCTTCGCCGCCGCGCCCGGCGGGCGCCGCCTGGCGGCGTTCCTGCTGACCTTCGCCGCGGCCGTCACGCTGCACACCTGCTGGGACACGTTCGGCACCCAACCCGCCTACCTGTTCATCGGTGGGGTCTCGCTGGGGTGGGTGCTGCTGCGCCTGCACCTCGACCGCGACCGGCCGGACACCGAGCCGACCGGTCCGGGCGACGTGCCCGGTGCCGTGGGCGGCGGGCGGAGCGTCACGACCATCNGGACCGGCCGGTCCCGCCCGGCGGCGGCTCGTGGTGGGCCGCCGGGCGGGTCGCCGGTCAGTGCCCGGCCGGAGCGGGGGACACCGGGACGCCGCGCCGCCGTCGGCCGGCCAGCCCGACCAGGGCGTCGACCACCAGGAAGCCGAGCAGCGTGCCGCCGAACCAGGGCAGCGCCCAGCCGACCGCCACCACCACCGGCACCCCGACCAGCAGCGCCCACCACGGCGTGCCCCGCCAGGCGCCCCGGGCCGGCGGGGCGCCCAGCGGCGCCCGGCGGTCGGCGCGGGTCGGTCGGCGTTGCCACCACATCCGGTAGCCCCAGACGACGACGCAGAGCAGGCCGAGCGCGAGCGCGGCCAGCAGGATCTGGTTGACCGGCCCGAGCAGGCGACCCATGTGGGCCTGGACGCCCAGCTTGCTGAGCTTGGCCAGCACCGGCCAGTCGGCGAAGTCGCTGCGGGCGGTCACCGTGCCGGCGGCCGGGTCGACGGCGACCCGGTCGTACCGGACCGGCCACACGTCGTCGGTCTGCGCGACCGTCCACGCGGTGCCCGGCTCCGCGGCCGGGGTGATGGCGACCGGGCCGGACAGCCCGGCGGCGCGGGCGGCGCCCAGCACCCGGTCGTACGTGGCCGGGTCCGACGCCGGCTCGGTCGGTGTCCCGCCGTGCCGGTGCTCCCCGCCGCCGGTGGCCGGCGGCGTGCCGTCGAGCGTGGTGGAGACCTGCGGGGTGCCGGCGCGCAGCGCGTCCAGCCCGGCGCCGAAGTTCGCCCCCGCGTAACGGGACCAGGTCAGGCCGGTGGCGGCGAGGAAGAGCAGGCCCACGGTGAGCCAGACGCCGGTGGTGGCGTGCCAGCCCCGGGTGCGGCGCACGCCGCCGGCGGACAGGTCGGGCACGAGCAGGTGCCGGACGCGGGCCCGCCCGTTGACGCGCCGACGCCACCACAGCACCACCCCGCCCAGCGCCAGCACCCACAGCCAACTCGCCGCGATCTCCGAGTAGTGCCGCCCGACGTCGCCCAGGTGCAGGTTGCGGTGCAGGTCGTCGAGCCAGGTGGTGGCCGGGGTGGAGCCGAACCAGGTGGTCAACTGCCCGGACACCCGCGCGTTGTACGGGTCGACGTAGACGGTGTGCTGCCGGTCGCCGAGATCGTCGCGGGCGAACACCACCCGGGTGGCCCGGTCGCCGTCTGCGGGCTGGACCCCGGTGAGCGTGCCGTCCGGGTGCGCGGCGCGGGCGGCGGCGATCTGCTCGGCGAGCGGCCGGGGCTGCTCGCCGACGGTCGAGACGGTGAGCGTGTCGCCGTAGAGCACGTCGTCGAGCTGCGGCGTGATCGTGTAGGCGAGCCCGGTGAGCGCGGCGACCAGCAAGAACGGCGCGACCAGGATGCCCGCGTAGAAGTGCAGGCGGGTCAGCAGCGCGGTCAGCGGCGCGGGCCGGCGGGCCGGTCGGGCGGCGTCCGGCGGTGTGGCGGGGGAGTCCGGCGCGCGGTCGCCGGGCAGTTCGGTCACGGACATCAGGGCAAACTCCGATCGGAGAACAGGAATGGAAACGGCCGGCCCGTGCCCGTCGAGCCGTGCCGTGTGCGCGGTCTGCCGTCTCCCCGCTGGGTGGTCGGGCGGGACCGGGTGGAAGTTCCCGACGGGTTCCGGGTCGGGTCGCCGGCGGGCCCGGCCTCAGCAGGTACGGCGGCGTCGGCACAGCGGCACCGCCGCGCCCGCCACGGCCAGGGCGACGACCAGGCCGCCGGCCACCAGCGCCGCCGACGGGCCGTCGTCGGCGTNGACCCGGCCGCCCCGGGCGCGGCCGACGCCGGCGGCGCGGCCGGGTCGGCGACGGTGAACCGGTACGAGCCCTGCACCGGGTGCCCGTCGGCCGAGACCACCCGGTAGGCGACCGTGTACGCCCCATTGCCCAGCGGCTCGTCGACGGTCACCGTGCCGGTCGCGCCGTCCACGGCCGGCGTGCCGGTGGACACCCTCCGCCCACCGGCGTCGCTGAGCACGATGGTGGTGAACTCCGGGTTCAACCGTGCCAGGAACCGCAGCGTCACCGAGGTCGGCGCGGCGGCGAGCCGGGCGTCCCGGGCCGGCGTGGCCGCCTGCAACGAGTTGTGCGCCGCCGCGGGCGACGCCGGCGTCAGCAGCAGGGCGGTGAGCGCCGCGGCGAGCGCGGCGACGGCACGGGTACGCATCGGGGGAGGAACCTTCCTGCTGGTGGTCACCCGAGCACCTGCCGGCCGATCCAGCCGTCCTCGGGGCAGCCGGGCGGTACGGCGAACACGGCCGAGCCGATCGGGGTGGTCCACTCGTTGAGCAGGTCCCGGTCGGCCAGCCGGCGTTGGATGGGCAGGAACTGCCGGGCGACGTCGGCTTGGTACGCGGCGAAGATCAGGCCGCTGTCGGCGTGGCCCTCGGCGGTCGGCACGCCGTCGTAGTTGTAGGGCCGGCGCAGGATCCGCTGCCGGTCGTCGGTGACGCGCGCCCGGGTCAGGTGCGAGAAGTCCGGGATGACGGTGAGCCCGTCCGGGCCGAGCGCGGCGAAGTCGGGTTCGTCGTGCTCGGCCGCGCCGGTCAGCGGTGCGCCGGTGTCCAGCCGTCGCCCCACCGCGACCTCCCGGTCGGCGCGGCCCAGCAGGTCCCAGGTCTCCAGGTTCATGCTGATCCGGCGGACCACCAGGGTGGTGGAGTCGCGTAACCAGTCCGGCCCGTCGGGCACCCACACGGCGGTGTCGGCGGGGCTGCCGGGCTTCGGGTTGGCGGTGCCGTCGAGCTGGCCGAACAGGTTGCGCTGGGTGCGTCCCGGCTCGGCCCCGGCGGCCCGCCGGAAGCCCTGCTGCACCCAGCGGACGCCGGCGAACGGCCGGCTGTCCTTGACCAGCACCCGCTGGGCGTGGGCGACTGTGAGCGGGTCGTCGGCGCAGATCTGGAGCAGCAGGTCCCCGCCGGACCAGCGCGGTCGCAGCCGGTCGACGCGGAACGCGGGCAGCTCCGCCACGGATGCCGGCCGGCGGTCGTCGCGTCCGGCGGCGGCGTAGAGGCCGGGACCGAAGCCGAACGTGACGGTCAGCCGGGCGGGCAGCAGCCCGAGTTCCGGCTCGGTGTCGGCCAGCGCCGGCCGGCCCCGGGTGAGCCGGGCGGCGTCGTCGGAGAGCAGCCGCAGCATCCGCCCGAGCGCGGCCCGGTCGGTGCCCGGTCGCAGCGTGAACGCGACGAAGGCGGCGTGCGCCTGCGGCTCGGTGGTCACCCCGGACTGCCGGGCGCCGTGGAACGGCTCGACCGCGTCGCCGACCCCGGCCGCCGGAACGGGGTCGCCGGGGCGTACCCCGGGATCGTCGGCACGGACGGCGGCGGTGGCGGCCAGCGCGCCCCCGGCGGCGACCGCGCCGCCGGCGAGCAGGCCGCGCCGGCTCACCCGGCGCGGCGTCGGGGTCGCGTCGGTCATGCGTGGCCCGGGGCGTAGGACTCCTGGGCGCCGGTGAACGGCTTCGCCACCGCGGTGAACGTCTGGGTGCGGCCGTCGCCGAAGGTGAGCGTGACGTTCAGCTCGTCGCCGGCCCGCACCGGCCGCGTGAGGCTCATCAGCATCAGGTGGTCGCCGCCGGGCTGGAGGGTGGCGGTGGAGTGGGCCCGGACCACGATGCCGCCCTCCTTGGGCCGCATCACCATCTTCCCGTCCCGCATCGCCATCTCGTGCAGTTCCATCGGGGAGACCTCGGTGCTGGCCCCGGTGATGGTCACGTCGGCGTCGCCGTCGTTGACCAGGGCGCCGAACGCGGCGGTCATGCCCTTGTCGGCGGCCTTGACCCACGGGTCGCGGATGCCGAGCACGCCGGCCGCCGCGTTCGCTCCGGCGGCGGCCGGCGCCGTCGTCGGTGCCGGCGCGGCGGCGGTCGTCGGGTCGTCGGACGACCCGCAGGCGGCGACGGACGCGGCCAGGAGAGCGGCGCCGATCAGGGCCGCCGGGCGCCGGAACCGGCCGGTGGTGGTGCTGGGCATGAGTCGTCCCCTCGAAGATCGCTGTTCGTACCGTTGGTCGGGTCGGGGGGACGGAAAGTTCCGGCCGGTGCGGCCGGGCGGCGGCAGCGGCGGGCTGCGGATACGCGCTGGGCATAATGGTTGCGGCGCTCCGTGGTCCCGGCCGGCCGCGGCGGCGGTCACGCGCCGGGCGGGCGCGGACGAGGGGAGGCGGCGGACGGTGACCCAGGTGACGACCGGGGCGACCCGCAACACTCGGCAGCGCGCCGAGGTGCTGGCGCTGCTGCGCGAGGTGGAGGGCTTCCACAGCGCCCAGCAGCTGCACCAGATGCTCGTCGAACGGCGGGCCAAGGTCGGCCTGACCACCGTCTACCGGACGCTGCAACTGCTCGTCGACAGCGGGGAGATCGACTCGGCCCGGCTGCCCGGCGGTGAATACCTCTACCGCCGGTGCAGCCTGAGCCAGCACCACCACCACCTCGTCTGCCGCCACTGCGGCCGGGCCGTCGAGGTCGCCGGCCCGGCCGTGGAGCGGTGGGCCGACCAGGTCGCCACCCAGCACGGATTCACCGACGTGGCGCACACCGTGGAGATCTTCGGCACCTGCGACCGCTGCGCCGCCTGACCGCCNCGGACGGGCCCGAAGGCCCGCCCGCCGTCGACGGTGGAACGTGTCAGCTCAGGCGCGCCTCGATCGCCTCGATGACGCGGGGACGCAGCTCGGCGGCCCGGATCACCGCGTCGACCGAACCGACCTCGACCGCGCGCTGGATGCTGTGCACCCGGTCGAACTCCGCGGCCACCTCGCCCAACTTCTCCGCCCGCACCGACGCGCGGAGTTCGTCGAGTTCCGCGGTCCGCGTCGCGCGCTCGGCGCCGGTGGCGGCCGTGACCCGGCCCTCCGCCTCGCGTACCCGGGGATCGGCCGCGGTGCGCGCGGCGACCTCGCCGGAGAACACCACGGCGGCGGCCGGCGCGCCGCCGAGCACCGAGGCGAACGAACCCTCGATCGCCAGCACCGTCATGGCCGGGTTGAGCGCCTTGGAGAACACCACGAACGCGCCGCCGTGGTAGCGCGAGATGACGCAGAAGACGATCGGGCCGCGGAAGTTCACGATCGCCCGGCCGATCTCGGCGCCGTACTCCAGTTGCAGCTTGCGCATCGACTCCGGCGAGCCGTCGAAGCCGGAGAGGTTGGCCAGCACCACCAGCGGCCGGTTGCCGCTGGCCGCGTTGATCGCCCGCGCCGCCTTCTTCGACGAGCGGGGGAACAGCGTGCCGGCGGTGTAGGNCCGAGCAGGCACACCGGGATGCCGCCGAGGTGCATGTCCTGCACCACCGCCGTCTCCGCGTCGGCCATGCCGGCCCACCGCTCCAGCACCGGGTGGTCCTGGTCCGCGAGCGCCCGCATCACGGTACGGATGTCGAACGGCTTCTTCCGGTCCGGGTTCGCGGTGGCGGAGAAGATCTCGCCGACCGTGGTGAAGTCGCTGCCGGTCACCGCGTGCGGGAACGTGGTGACGTCCCGGTCCACCGGGTCGGTGGTGGTGGCCCGGCGCGGCGCGTCCTCGCCCGGCGCGACGTACGTGTGGTCGTAGTGCGCCATCAGCACGTCCCGCGCGGCCGGCAGGTCCGGCGCCCAGTACTGCGCCTGCCCGTTCGGGCCCATCACCCGGTCGTAGCCGCCGATGCCGAAGTTGTCCTCGGCGGACACGCCGCCGGAGAAGTCCAGCGACTGCTTGCCGGTCAGCACCATCGCCGAGTCCGGCGTCATGACCAGCACGCCCTTGGTGTGCATGAGCATCGTCGCCTCGGCGTTCCAGTACGGCTGGGCGCCCACGGTGATGCCCGCGACCACGATGTTGATCTCACCGCCGGCCTGGGTGAACTCGACGATCCGCTTCAGCGCCGCGGCCACCCAGTCCATGTTCTCGGTGCCGGAGGTCATCGAGATCCGGGCGCCGGCGCTCAGCGCGTACCACTCCAGCGGCACGCCCATCCGCTCCGCCAGGTCCAGCGCGGCGATCACCCGCCGGCACTCCGCCTCGGAGAGCGCGCCCAGCGACTTCGTCGGGTCACCGAGCAGCACCACCCGGGTCACGCCCCGTGGGTGCCGCGGCGTCGGGGTGGTGACCACGCCGGCCACGATCGCCGCGCTGTTGCGCCCCTTCGGCCGGTCCACCGGCACCAGCTCGTGCGCGTGGTCCAGGTCGTGCTCGACGAAGTCACCGAGCAGGCCGGTCAGCTCGTACGGGTAGACCGTGTTGCGGCTGGCCGCCCGCAGCACCTTGAGCCGGTAGTCGTCCAGCGGCTCGACCGCCTCGGTCGGCGGCTCGCCGACGACGAGCTGGGCGCGTCCGGTGACGTCGAAGGTGATCCGCACGCCGACCTTGGTCAGCTCGCCGGTGCGGCGGTCGCGCTGACGCGCGATGAACAGGATCTCCTCCAGGTCGGCGCCGACCGTCGTGGGGCGCATCCGCCCGGCGATCAGCTCCATCTCCTCGCGGGTCAGCTCGCTGGGCGGCCAGACGTAGATGACGATCCGGTTGGTCGGGAACCGGACCTTCGACGGCCGCCGGGACTGCGCCCGGCGGATCGAGTCGATGCAGGCGGCGACCGCGTCCTCGGTGGTCGGCAGCGCGACCAGCCGACCGTCCTGCTCGCGCAGCTCGGTCAGGTCGCGCACCTGCGCGAACGCCACCAGCCGCTGGTCCGACGGGTTCTCCTGGGCGACCGCCTGGAAGAGGTAGACCTCCTCGTCCAGCGACGGCAGGCGGGTCAGGTCGAACCGGTGCAGCCGCTCCAACTGCATCCGCTGCGCGATGTACGGGTGCAGGCCGCGGATCAGCCGCTCCTCTGCCATCCCGGTCCCGCTCGGGTCGGGCCGGAACGTGACGTGGTGGTGCATCACCGCGCCACCGCGCCCGGCCACCGTGGTGGTGAGCCGGCGGACCCGGTCCGGCAGCGGATGCGCGTTGATCACGTCGAGCAGCGCGGCGGCCGTGGCGTCGTGGCCCTCCGGCTGGCTCTCCCAGGACAGGTAGACGTCGGCGTCGACCGCGTCGCAGTCCCGGGCCACCTCGGCGAGCCCGCGCAGCGCGTCGCCGAGCGCGTCGAAGCGCACCGCGGTGGAGACCACGCTCGACTCCGCCCGGTCGGCCACCACGAACACGCAGTCCCCGGCGGCGCGGGTGCGTACGGCGGTGAGCGCCTTGTTGCCGTAGTACCGGCGGGTCAGCACCTCCAGCATGGTCGCGTTGTCCAGGTTGTCCCGCACCAGTCGCTGGCCGAGCAGCCGGACCAGCGGTTCGGTGCTGCGGACCATCTCGGCGATCCGCTCGGCGCGGTCCGGCGCGTCCGGCTGCGTGTCGAGGTGCCGCAGGTGCGTGCGGACCCGCGCGTACACCCGGGCCCGGTTGCGGCGCAGCAGCGGCTGCGCGAACCAGGCGAACACCAGGCCCCGGGCCAGGTCGGCGACCACCGGGAAGCGGACCTGGGTGGCCGAGATGAGCCGCTCCAGCGCGAGGCCGGCGGGCTCCCGCAGCGCCTCGTCCGGCGGCGGCTCACGCAGCCACGACCGGAGCAACGCGGCGATCGCGGTGGCGTCGACGGCGGCCCGCTGCTGGGCCAGGAAGATCCGGAACACCGCGGCCTCGAGGTCGGGGGTGCGGTCCAGCTCGGTGACGCCGTAGTGGCCGAGTGCCTTGGCCAGGCGGGCCCGGAACGGCTCCGGCGAGCCGGCCCGCTCCACGTCGAGGCTCTGCAGGTAGGTGTGGAAGTGCTCGCGGGCGCTGTGCAGGTGCCCGCCCGGACCGTCGTCCCCGCCGGGCCGGTTGCGGCTCAGCTCGGCCAGGTCGGCGAAGACCTCGGCCAGCTCCAGTTCCTCGGCCAGCGGCCGGTGCCCGGCCGCGGTGGCCGCGCGCCGCGCGTCGAGGTAGTCGTCGAGCACCCGGCGCTCGTCGTGCGGGTCGACGTCGAAGCCCAGCAGCAGGCCGCGCAGGTCCTCCTGCCCGCGCTCGATGCGGGTACGCGCGGGAACGTCGCCGGGTGCGGCGGGCAGGTCCAGCTCGACCGCCGGCCCGGCCGGGTCGGCGGCGACCTCGGCGCCCGCCTCGGCGACCGGCTCCAGGCGCAGCAGCGGCGCACCGGCCTCCACCTGGGTGCCCACCGCGACGGCGGACTCCTTGAGGCGCGCCTTGAACGGTGCCCGCAGCACCGTCTCCATCTTCATCGCCTCCAGCACCAGCACCGGCGCGCCGGCCTCGACCTCCGCGCCGACCTCCAGCGGGGTGGCGACCACCAGCGCCGGCATCGGGGACCGCACCACGCCGCCCTCGTCGCGGCTGATCCGGTGCGTGACGCCGTCCACCTCGACCAGGTGCACCGGGCCGTGGGTGCCGGTGAGCAGGCGGTAGCGGACGCCGTTGACGGTGATCTGCCCGGTGTGCCGGTCGAACCGGTCCAGCTCGACGTCCGCGGTCCGGACCTCGGGGCCGGCCTCGATGCCGACCCGGAACCGGTGCGCGCCGACCCGGGCCACCCGCAGCCGGTAGCCCACGCCGCGCAGCTTCACGTCCAGCGGCCGGCCGCTGCGGTGCTGCACCTGCGGCCGGCCACCGGCCGCGGTGGACAGCAGCCGCTGCCGTTCGGCGGCCTCGTCCTCCTCGTACGCCTCGATCGCGGCGGCGGCCAGCGCCACCGCGGAGTGCCGGTGCGCGACGAGCCGACCCTCGCCGCGGACCCGGTCGATCCAGCCGGTGTCGGCGCTGGCGTCGATGACCTCGGGCTGGTCGAGCAGGTCGAGCACGAAGCTCTTGTTCGTCGCGCCACCGGCGATGACCACGGTGGTGTTCGCCATCGCGCGCCGCAGCCGGCCGAGCGCCTCGTCCCGGTCCCGGCCGTACGCGATGATCTTGGCGATCATGGAGTCGAAGTCGGCGGGGATGGTGTCGCCCTCGCTGACCCCGGTGTCCACCCGGATGCCCGGCCCGGCGGGCAGGTCCAGCCGGGTGATCCGACCGGGGGAGGGGGCGAAGTCCCGGTCCGGGTCCTCGGCGTTGAGCCGCGCCTCGATGGCGTGCCCGCGCTCGACCGGCGGCGTACCCTCCAGCCGGCCGCCGCCGGCGACGTGCAACTGCGCCTTGACCAGGTCGAACCCGGTGGTCGCCTCGGTGATCGGGTGCTCCACCTGGAGCCGGGTGTTGACCTCCAGGAAGGCGAACAGCCGCTCACCGGGGTGGTAGAGGAACTCCACCGTCGCCGCGCCCCGGTAGCCGACCGCGACGGCCAGCCGCTCCGCCGACGACTTCAGCTCGGCGACCTGCTCCGGGCCGAGCACCGGCGACGCCGACTCCTCGATGACCTTCTGGTTGCGTCGCTGCACCGAGCAGTCCCGCACGCCGAGTGCCCAGGCGGTGCCCTGCCCGTCCGCGATCACCTGCACCTCGACGTGGCGGGCGCCGGTGACCAGGCGCTCCAGGAACACCACGCCGCTGCCGAACGCCCGGGCCGCCTCCTGGCTGGTGCGCTCGTACGCGTCGGCCAGCTCGGCGTCGCTGCGGACCACCCGGATGCCGCGCCCGCCGCCGCCGGCGGTCGCCTTCAGCATCAGCGGGTAGCCGATCCGCGCCGCCGCGGCCACCGCCGCCTCCAGGCTCTCCACCGCGCCCCGGCTCCACGGGGCGACCGGCACCCCGACCTCCTCGGCGATCAGCTTCGCACCGATCTTGTCGCCGAGCTTGCGCATCGCGTCCGGGTTCGGCCCGACGAACGTGACGCCGACCTTCTCGCACAGCTCGGCGAAGGCCGGATCCTCGGCCACGAAACCCCAACCGACCCACGCGGCGTCCGCGCCGGTCTCCACCAGCGCGCGCTCCAGCGCCTTCAGGTCGAGGTACGGGCGGGCGGCGGCGGGCCCCAGGTCGTAGGCGATGTCGGCCTCGCGGACGAACGTGGCGGTGCGGTCGACGTCGGTGTACAGCGCGACGGTCTCGATCCGGCTGCCGGTCTCCGCGGCCAGCTCCCGGACCGCGTGGATGAGCCGCATGGCGGCCTCACCCCGGTTGACGATGGCGACACGGGTGAACACGTGACCGTCCCCTTCGGTAGAACCACGGCGAGCGCCGGGTGGCGGCGATGCCCCCGGCTTGCCTCACCCTTCCGTCTGGCCGCAGACGGCGCCATGTCGTAACCGCCGAAGCCTGAGTGGGGACCATTGTAGGAACCGCACAAAACTTTTTAGCCAGCCGACCACAACCAGCAGCTTCTTCGGCAGCGCGGACGGCGTCGGACCCGAGCGGGTCCGGCGCCGTCGGCGTCCTGGGCGGTGACTCAGCCGGGAATCTCGCGGGGGTCGCGGCTGCGGGGGTACGTGTTCTTCTCGCCGATGGTGCCGTCCTGCTTCTTGATGACGTGTTCGGTGCCGCGCTCGGCCGCCATCTCCCGGCCGGCCGCCTCCGCCTCCGCCTTGGTGTCGTGCCGGCTGCTCGCGCGCTCGTTGCCCTCCGGGCGGTTCTTCCACTGCCCGTCCTGCTGGTAGGTGTCGATGTCACCCTTGGCCATGCCGTCGGCTCCTTACGGTCGGAGTGGTCGATGAGGAATGTCTGCCCCTGCGCGCGGTGCGCTAATCCTGCCGCCGCGTCCTGCCTCGACCGGTCGCCCGGCCGGGCAGCCGGGGAGTGCCGCGCCGNCTTGGGTCGTGCCGTTTTGCCGGACCGGCAAGGTTTCTTGCCGCCGGACCCGGCCGCGCGCACGATGGGCGGACCGGACCGGGAGACGCCCGACGGCGAAGGAGGAGGCAGGCATGACCGCGCACCACCACGGGCACCAGGAGAACCCGCCGGCGGACACCGACCCGGCCCGCTTCTGGGACGAGCGCTACGGCCAGTCGGACCGGATCTGGAGCGGCCGGGTGAACCCGGTCCTCGCCGAGGTGGCCGCCGAGCTGCCGCCTGGCACGGTGCTCGACCTGGGCTGCGGTGAGGGCGGCGACGCGATCTGGTTGGCCGCCCGAGGCTGGCGGGTCACCGCCGTGGACATCTCCACGGTCGCGCTGCAACGGCTCGCGGTGGAGGCCGAGCGGGCCGCCGTGGCGGACCGGATCACCACCGTCCGGCACGACCTGACCAAGGGTTTCCCCGCCGGCCGCTTCGACCTGGTGTCCGCGCAGTTCTTCCAGTCCCCGCTGGTCCTGCCGCGCGAGCGGGTGCTGCCCCCGGCGGCCGGGGCGGTCGCGCCCGGCGGCCGGCTGCTCGTCGTCGAGCACGGCGCCCCGCCGCCCTGGTCCGGGCTGGACGCCGACGACCCCCGGTTCGCCAGCCCGGCGGAGATCCTCGCCGCGATCGACCTCGACCCGGACGGCTGGGAGACAGAACGGGTCGGCGAGGCACGCCGTGTCGCCACCCACGACGGTCACACCGGCGAACTGGTCGACCACGTGGTCCTGGTCCGACGCNCAGGCCACCGGCGCACAACGCCATGCTCATCCCGTACGCCCAGCGGAAGCCCAGGGGCGCGGAGAGCCCCAGCAACGGGCCGGCGAGCACGGCCCCGATCGGGAACGTGTTGGTGAACAGCGTGGTGGCCCGGCCGGGCTGGCCCGGCAGCAGATCCTGCACGTACGCGATGCCGACCCCGGACGCGGCGGCGATGAACAGCGCGTTGACCGGCTGCGCGAGCAGCAGGACCGGGACGCTCGACGCCCCGGCGGCGATCGCGTAGTAGGCGACGCCGCAGCCGGCGCCGAGCAGGATCAGCGGGCGCAGCCGGACCCGCGCGGTGAGCACGCCCAGCCCCAGCATCAGCGGGATCTCCAGCGCCGCGCAGAGGCCCAGCACCAGCCCCGCGTCCGCCGGGTCGCCGCCCAGCTCACCGCCGATGAACAGCGGCAGCACCTGCACGCCGAGCGTCTGCGGGCACTGCAACATGGTGAAGGCGGCCACGGTCGCCGCCAACCGCCACCGCGACACCCCCGGCGGGTGCGCGCCCCGCTCGTCGGGGACCGGCCGCGGGGGCACCGGCAGCTCCTTCAGCCCGAACGTGACCACCAGCGCCGCCAGCGCGTACATCGCGGCGGCCATGCCGTAGACCAACCGGAAGCCGCCGGCCGCCAGCAGGACCGCGGCCAGCGGCGGCCCGCCCACCCAGGCCAGCGAGAAGACGGTACGCATGGCGCTGATGCCCAGCGCGGCCCGGCCGGGACTGTCCCGGTCGAGGAGTTGGCGGGTGTAGGCGAACGACTGCGGGAACAGCGACCCGGCCAGCGCGGTGGCGGTCACGGTCAGCCCCAGCAGGAGCCAGTAGTCGCGCACGAACGCGGTCAGGCCGGCGCCCACCATCCCGGCCAGCGACGCGCCGAGGAGCAGCCGGCGGCGGATCGGCCACCGGTCGGACAGGCGGCCGACCAGCGCGGCGACGACCACACCGGACAGCGGCGCGACGACCAGGAACACGGTGACCCGCACCGGATCGGCGCGGATCTCGGTGGCGAGGAAGAGCGACAGGAAGGGCAGCACCACCGCGGCGGAGATGCCGACGGTCAGGAACACCAGCGCCAACGGCAGCAGCCGGAGGCGGCCGGCGCGCGCCGCCGGCCTGGTGTCCAGAGCCATGCCCCGCACTGTACGCGGCACCGGTGACACTCCGGCCCGGCTCTCAGCCAGCCCGGTGCAGGCTCTCCAGCAACCGCACCGAGCGGGACCGGTCCGCGTACGCCCGCCGGTGGTCACCGGCCGACCGCCGGTGCTCGGCCCGGTGGGCCAGCACCTCGGCCTGGAAGAACCGGTCGCCCAAGCCCTCGAACAGGTGCAGCGCCCGGGTGAAGCAGGCGTCCGCCCGGTCCGGGTCGTGCCGGCGGGCATGGATGTGGCCGAGTGTGTCCCAGGCGCTCGCCTCCGCGTGCCGGTCGCCGCAACGGCGCAACAGGAACACCGCGGTACGCGTCTGGCGCAGCGCCTGACGCAGGTTCCCGGCCAGCGCGTGGGACCAGCCGGAGCCGTTCAACGACTCGGCCCAGGCACTGTGATGGCGCAGGCGCCGGAACAGCGCCCGGGAGCGGCGGTAGTGGCACAGCGCGCCGACCAGGTCACGTCGCTGCTGACGCACGAACGCCAGCCCGTGCAGGGTGCGGGCCTGCCCCAACCGGTCCCCCCGCCGGACCGTGAGCGCCAGGGCCCGGCGCAGGCTGCGCTCGGCCGCGTCGAGGTCACCGAGACGCAGGTGGGCGCGGCTGAGCCCGCGCAGCGCGTAGGACATGCCCCGGGTGTCGCCGGCCGACCGGGCCGCCGCGAGCGCCGCCCCGTGCACGGCGAGCTGGTCGGCCCAGNGGTCAGGCCGTGGTCAGCGGCGAGGTGGACCACGGCGACGAGGGTGGCCCGGTGCGCGTCGTACCAGGTCCGCGCCGCGTCCTCGTCGGCCAGCGGATACGCCGTCGAGCCGTGCGCGGTGCGCGTTCCCGGCGGGGGCTCGCGACTCGGTTCGAGCAACCGGGCACCGATCAGGCTGGTGTGCAGGTAGTGCT
>NZ_NAPR01000003.1:496240-530569 GCF_002140155.1 Micromonospora sp. NBS 11-29 | reverse complement strand
CTCGTGGGCGAGCCGCTCGACGGCGAACGCGGCCACCAGATCGTGCAGGAACCACCGCCGATCGGCGGCCTCCTCGACCAGGTGGGCCCGCGCGAGTTCGGCCAGCGCCGTGAGCGTGCGATCGCGCCCACCGCCGGCGAGCGCCACCAGCGCCGCCTCCCCGGCCATGCCCGGGTGCAGCCCGAGCAACCGGAACAGGCGCTGGCCGGGCGGGCTGAGCAGGCGGTACGAGCCGGACAGGCAGGACCGCAGGTCGGTGGGTTCGTCGGCGCTGACGAAGGCGTCCAGCCGTTGCGCGCGGGTCATCTCGTCGGCGACGGCCCGCAGCGGCACGGCCGGCCGGGTGACCACCCGCGCGGCGGTGACCGCCAGCGCCAGGGGCAACCCGCTGCACCGGTCGGCGATGACCCGGGCCGCGGTCGGCTCCTCGTCGTACCGGTCGGCGCCGACCCGTCGGCGCAGCAGCAGGCGCGCCTCCGCCGTGGTGAGCGGGTCGAGCCGGACCAGGTGGGCGGAGGTCTGGGCGACCAGCCCGACCAGGCGGTCCCGGCTGGTGACCAGGATGGCGCAGCCGACCGTGGCCGCCAGCAGCGGACGGACCTGGGCCGCGTCCCGGGCGTTGTCCAGCAGGACCAGCATCCGCCGGCCGGTGAGCAGGCTGCGCAGCAGGCCGGTCCGACCGACCTCGTCCAGGGGCATCGACGGGACCGGCACGCCCAGCGCGTGCAGGAGCGCGTGGGCCGCCGAGGTGGGATCGAGCGCCGCCTGGCGGGGGTCGAACCCGTGCAGGTTGACGTAGAGCTGACCGTCGGGGAAGGCGTCGCGTACCCGATGCGCCCAGTGGGCGGCCAGGGTGGTCTTGCCGACGCCGGCCGGTCCGACCACCGCGATGGTCGTGCCCCGGGCCGGGACCTCGGTGGCCAGCAGCCGGTCCATCACCGCCAGCGGTTCGGCGCGACCGGTGAACGACGCGGTGTCCGGCGGCAGTTGGGCGGGCACGGTACGCGCGGGTCGGGCGGCGGGCTCGGCCATCCGGGACCGCCGGTAGAACTCACGCCGGTCGTCCTCGGTCAGGGCGAGCGCGTCGGCCAGCAGGCGGACGGTCTGCTGGCGCGGTTGGCGGATCCGGCCGCTCTCCAGGTCACGTAGGTTCCGCACGCTCACCTGGGACCGGGCCGCGAGTTCCTCCTGGGAGAGGTTGCGGGCGTGCCGGTGGGCCCTGAGCAGGATGCCGAACGTCACCCGACGCTCCCTTCCGCACGCTGCCCCCGTTTCGCCGGTCGTTCGCCGGTCGCTCGCCTGGTGATCGGTCACAAGCGGTGACGACGATACAACCCATGCACGGACGTCGACGTATTCGGTCGTGGACCGGACGGGGGACGTCGACGTTCGAACCGACGGAGAGGTGAGTCATGTTCCACACGACGAGCGTCCGGATGTTCGCCGCGGCCGCGGCGGCCACGGTCCTCTCGGTCCTCGGGGCGACCGCCCCGGCGTCCGCGGACAACTGGGTCGGCAGCTGCGACCCGGGCAACGTGTGCTTCTACACCGGCTGGAACGGCACCGGGAGCAAGTGCTCCTGGAGCGACGCGGACCCGGACTGGGCGAACGGCAATATCCAGTGTTCCTGGGCGCTGACCAGCAACGTGCTGTCGGTCTGGAACAACGGCCAGTCGACGGCGTACCAGGGAGTCGTCTACTACTACAGCAACAACTACAACGACCGGGCCGGCTGCACCCGCCGCTGGAACCGGGGCAACCTCCAGGGCACCTACAAGCTCCGGTCCCACCAGTGGACCACCGGCTACTGCGGCTGACGCCGCGACGCCGGGCCGGAACGGTTTCCGGCCCGGCGTCTGTGGGCCCTGCCTAGCCGACGGCGGTGGGGGAGGGCGGGGCGCTGCCGCCGCGTGGCCCCTCGGCCGTCATCAGCCGGGCGATCTCCGCGCGGTCGGCGGCCGACGGCAGACCCCACTCCGGGCGGTAGCCGTACACCTGGTCCAGCGGGGTGGAGGCGGTGCGACCGTCGACGATCTCGACGGAGTCGGTGCCGATCAGTCCCGGATGCTCCACGCCGCACGCCTCGGCCACCTTCACCAGGTCGCGGCGCAGCGTACGGATGTAGTTGGCGGCGCGCACCGACTTGCGGGCCGGGTCCAGGCCCCGGGCCAGCCAGGCGTTCTGGGTCGCGACGCCGGTCGGGCAGGTGTCGGTGTGGCACTTCTGCGCCTGGATGCAACCGATCGCCAGCATCGCCTCCCGGCCGACGTTGACCATGTCGGCGCCGAGCGCGAACGCCACCACCGCGTTGTCCGGCAGGCCGAGCTTGCCGGCGCCGACGAACACCACCTGCTCGTGCAGGTCGCGCTCGGCGAACGTCCGGTAGACCCGGGAGAAGCCCTGCTGGAACGGCAGCGACACGGAATCGCTGAAGATCAGCGGCGCGGCGCCGGTGCCGCCCTCGCCGCCGTCCACGGTCACGAAGTCCACGCCGCGGTCGGTGTCGCGCATCAGCGTGGTCAGCTCCTCCCAGAAACCCATGTCGCCGACCGCGGACTTGATGCCGACCGGCAGGCCGGTCTCGGCGGCGAGCAGCTCGACCCAGTCCAGCAGGCTGTCGCAGTCGGAGAACTCGGCGTGCCGGGACGGGCTGACGCAGTCGCGTCCCGCCGGGATGCCCCGGGTGGCGGCGATCTCGGCGGAGACCTTGGCCGCCGGCAGCAGGCCACCGAGGCTGGGCTTGGCGCCCTGGCTCAGTTTGATCTCCAGCGCCCGTACCGGCGCCCCCGCCACCAGATCCTTGAGCCGGTCGAGGCTGAACCGGCCCCGCTCGTCGCGGCAGCCGAAGTAGGCGGTGCCGAGCTGGAACACCAGCTCCCCGCCGTTGCGGTGGTACGGCGACAGCCCACCCTCGCCGGTGTTCTGCAGGCAGCCGGCCAGCGCGGCGCCTCGGTTCAGCGCCTCGATCGCGTTGCCGGAGAGCGAGCCGAAGCTCATCCCGGAGATGTTGACCACCGACTCCGGGCGGAACGCGCCGGCCCGTCCGCGCGCCGCGCCCAGCACCTTGGCGCAGGGCAGCGTCACGTCGTGCCCCGCGCCCGGCGCCGACGGCGGCACGGCCCGGCCGAACGTGCGGTGCTTGATGATCGGATAGCCGGACGTGTGCTCGATGTCGTTGTCGGTGCCGAAGCCGAAGTAGTTGTTCTCCTGCTTCGCCGAGGCGTACACCCAGCGTCGCTGGTCCCGGGTGAACGGCCGCTCCTCGTCGTTGCCGGCCACGATGTACTGGCGCAGCTCGGGCCCGATCGCCTCGATCAGGTAGCGGGCGCGGCCGAGGACGGGGAAGTTGCGCCGTAGCGCGTGGTCACGTTGCAGCAGGTCCCGCGCGGCGAGGGCGGCCACGGTGGCGACGGCGGCGGGTACGGCTCTCTTGGCCCAGCTCATCCCGCCACTCTTTCCGCCGCGGCCCTCGGCCAAACTCCGCCGGGCGCCGCGGCCCCGGGGCCGGCGACCGGGCATGGCCGCGGCCGGTGCGGGTAACGCTGCGTCATGGCGAAGTACACCAAGCCCGAGCTCCGGGAGCAGATCAAGGAGGAGGTCAAGGCCTCCGACAAGGGCGGTCGGCCGGGGCAGTGGTCGGCCCGCAAGTCGCAGTTGGTGACGAACGAGTACAAGAAGCGTGGCGGGGGCTTCGTGGGCCCGAAGGACGAGCGGCAGCGTTCCCTTCAGCGCTGGGGCGGCGAGCGGTGGCAGACCCGGGAGGGCGACACCCGCGCGCGGCACGGCGGCGAGACCGCCCGTTACCTGCCGAAACAGGCATGGGAGGAGCTGTCGGAGAAGGAACGGCGGGAGACCGACACCCGTAAGCGGCGCACCTCCCGTTCCGGCCGGCAGTACGTGTCCAACACCGGCCCGGCGAAGCGGGCCCGCCGGGACGCGACCGCGGCGCAGCGGGTGGACGAGCTGCCGGTGGCCGAGGCGGTGAAGCTCGTCCGGGGCCTCGACAAGCGTCAACTCGACGCGGCGCTGCGCCGGGAACGCGGCGGCAAGGCCCGCAAGACGCTGATCGGGCGGCTGGAGTCCGAGCTCGGCCGCCGCCGGGCGGCGTGACGGACACGGGGGCCGCCCGGCGCCGGGCCGTTCCTCGACGGCCGCGGCACCGGGGACCCTCGTCGCCGCCGTCCGGGGGCGTTCGTGCCTAACGCCGGGGGCGCTGCGGGATGCGGGGCAGCACGTAGGGCGGCCCGGCGAAGATGAGGTCGGCCTTCAACTCCTGGTAGGAGCGCTTCGGCTGGTAGTTCTCGTCGTAGACGGTGGCCAGGCCCTCCGGCGGGTCGGAGAACGCGCCCGGCACCCAGGAGTGCTTGTCGGTGAAGCCCCAGAGCGTGAACGACAGGCAGTGCCGCTCGGCCAGGCACGCCTTCAGCAGCACGCTGAAGTTCGCCGCGGACGCCTGCAACCTCGGGTTGATCTCGGCGGAGTCGCCGGCCTCCACCCCGTCGGTGATCTGGCTGCGCACGTCCACCTCGGTGAACGCGGTGGCCAGCCCCAGCCCGGCGAACTTGCGCAGGGCGGCGAGGACCTGGAGCGTGTCGAAGTTGCCGTACTGGGTGCCCAGGTGGCCCTGTGCCCCCACGCCGTCGATCGGCACGCCCTTGGCCTGCAGGTCACGGACCATGTCGTAGACGAACTGCGTCTTGTCGTCGGCCGGGTTGCCAGAGCCGAACGCCTCGATGTTGTAGTCGTTGTAGAACAGCAGCGCCTTCGGGTCGGCGGCGCGGGCCCAGCGGAACGCGTCGGCGAGGTAGCCGGGCCCGAGGTTCTGCGCCCAGAAGCCCTTGTAGTGCAGGGTGGACGGGGTGTCCCAGGGGTCGCTGACCGCCTCGTTCACCACGTCCCACTGCCAGATCTTGCCCTTGAAGTGGGTGACCACAGCGGTGATGTGGTCGCGCAGGATCTGGCGCAGCTCGGCCTTGCTGATCGAGCCGTCCGCGACTCCGCTGGTCAGCCACGCGGGCAGCTGGTTGTGCCAGACCAGCACATGGCCCCGGACCCGCTGGTTGTTCTTGCGGGCGAAGTCGACCAGCTCGTCGGCCGGGCCCCAGTTGTAGGTGCCCCGGGTGGGCTCCAGGCTCTCCCACTTCATCACGTTCTCGGCGGTGACCGTGGAGAACTCGGAGCCGGCCAGCTCGCGGTAGCGCGGTTCGGCGGCGTTGGCGAGCGCGGCCATGTCGACCGCGGTGCCCACGTACAGGCCGTGGCGCTGCGCCAGGTCACGCAGGCTCTGCGTGGCCGGGTCGTGCCGGTGGCCGGCGGCGGCGGGGGCGACGTTCAGGGCGGCGGCGGTCGCCACGGCGACCGCGCCGACGGCGATCCAACGTCTCAGCGTCAAGGGTTCCCTCCGAAACTTTCGGACGTGCTTCCGGAATCAAACCCGAAACATACGGGCGTCGATGTCGCTCGTCAATCGTCGCCGACCGGCTCACGGCTCCCGATAGGTGGCGTGGTCGAAGTCCGCGTGGACGCCGTCGCCGCCGATGTCCTGGACCCACAGGCCGAGGAAGGCGCCGGTGAACCCCCAGGCGGCCGGCTCGCCGTCGACGACCATCGCGGCGTGCTCGTCGGAGAGGATCGTCGCGTCCAGCTCCACCGGGACGTCCCGCCAGCCGGCGCCCAGGTCGTAGGCGAAGCGGACCACCGGTCCGTCGAACCGGGCGCGCAGACCGACGCGGACGGCCTGACCGACGTCGACGGTGAGTTCCGGGTACGCGGTCCGCCGGCCCCGGTCGCAGCTGAGCAGTTCGAGCACCGTGCGGCCGTCGTCGGCCCGGGTCAGGTAGAGGTGGTGCCAGTTGACCGTGTTGTAGTACGCGGTGATGCCGGCCAGATGTCGATGGTCGACCGGCTCGAACTCGACGACCGTCTCCAGCGTGCACCGCTCGGCGCCGACCCGGCGGGCGACCAGGCTGGGCGTCTGCCGGCCGACCGGCGACTGCCCGCCGTGCACGCGCAGGTGCGACTCGCGTGCGGTCAGGTCCAGCCAGTCGGCGCTCGCCGGGCGGCGCAGCGTCGACCAGTGGGGGGACAGTCGCGGCGCGTCGAAGTGGTCGGTCGCCGGCTCCTGCGGCCACGGGTGCGCGGGCAGCTCCGGCGCCGGGACGCTGTCGGCCGGCACGCCCCCGGGAACGCTCGGCCACCCCCCGGCGGGCCAGTCGACCTTCTGGATCGCGGTCTCCCGGCCCAGGACGCAGTCGCCCAGCGGCGAGTACGGGCGGGCCACCAGGTGGGCCAGGTACCAGTCGCCCTGTGGCGTGTCCACCAGGCTGCCGTGACCGGCCTTCTGCAGCCGCAGGTCCGGCCGGTCCACGGAGGTGAGCAGCGGCCCGTCCGGGTCGGCCTGGTACGGGCCGAGGAGGTGGCGCGAGCGGGCCACGGTCACCTGGTGCTCCCAGCTCGTCCCGCCCTCGGCGGTGACCAGCCAGTACCAGCCGTCGCGCCGGTACAGGTGCGGTCCCTCGGTCAGCCCGGCCGCCGTGCCGCGGAAGATGATCCGCGCCTCGCCGACCAGCCGTCGCTGCTCGCGGTCATAGCGCTGGATCTCGATCCCGCCGAAGCGGTCCCGGCCGGGGCGCCAGTCCGCGCTCATGCTCAGCAGCCAGGTGCTGCCGTCGGTGTCGTGGAACAGCGCGGCGTCGAAGCCGTGCGCGTGCAGCTTCACCGGATCCGACCAGGGCCCCTCGATGTCCGGCGCCGTGGTCAGGTAGTTCTGCGGGTCCCAGTAGCCGCTGGCGAAGCTGGCGACGTCGCTGTAGACGAGGTGGAACAACCGGTCGTGGTACGTCAGGTCGGGTGCCCACACCCCGTTGGAGTCGCCGCAGCCGCGCAGGTCCAGCAGCCGTCGGTCGGTGACGATCCCGCCGAGCGGGCGCCAGTGGACGAGGTCGCGGGAGTGGTGCACGCGCACCCCCGGGTACCACTCGAAGGTCGAGGTGGCCAGGTAGAAGTCGTCACCCACCCGCACGATCGACGGGTCCGGATGGAAACCGCTGAGGACCGGGTTGTGGATCGACCGGGCGGTGGTGGGCGGGGTGGCGATCTCGGTCGACATCTGCGACTCCTCGGGCTCGATCCACTGGTGACTTTCCGGAACTACCTGTCCGGATGTTTCAGCGCGATACCCCACCGTATCGAGTCACGGCGATTAGTGGCAGAGCCTTGACCCGGGCGGGAGCAGGTCATAACCTACCGATCGAGGTACGGAAAGCTATCGGCATCTCGATGAAACTTCCGGGTCGAAGGGTGGCCGGTGACCTCGAACGGTGCTCCGAAGATCACCATCGCGACGATCGCACGCCTGGCCGGCGTCTCGATCCCGACGGTCTCGCGGGTCGTCAACGGCCGGTCCGACGTGTCCCCGCAGACCCGGGCCCGGGTCGAGGAGCTGCTCACCCGGCACGGCTACCGCCGTCGCCCACCGAGCATGCGCTCCAGTTCGGGGCTGATCGACCTGGTCTTCAACGACCTGGACAGCCCGTGGGCGGTCGAGATCATCCGCGGGGTGGAGGACGTCGCGCACGCGGCCGGCGTCGGCACCGTGGTGTCCGCGATCCACCGCCGCAGCTCGTCGGCCCGGCAGTGGCTGCACAACATCCGCACCCGCTCCACCGAGGGGATCATCTTCGTCACGTCCACCCTGGAGCCGCTGCTCCAGGCCGAGCTGCGCCGCCTCAACATCCCGGTCGTCATCGTCGACCCGGCCGGGGTGCCGCCGCAGCAGGCGCCGACGATCGGTGCGACCAACTGGGCCGGCAGCCTGCGCGCCACCGAGCACCTGCTGGGCCTCGGCCACCGCCGGATCGGTTTCATCGCCGGGCCGCCGCACCTGATGTGCAGCCGGGCGCGGCTCGACGGCTACCGCGCGGCCCTGGAGGCCGCCGGCCTTGGGGTGGACGACCGGCTGATCCGGCCGGGCAACTTCTACCACGAGGCCGGGTTCGCCGGCGGCAACCGGCTGCTGTCGCTGCCGGACCCGCCCAGCGCGATCTTCGCCGCCAGCGACCAGATGGCCCTCGGCGTCTACGAGGCCGTACGCCGGCGTGGCCTGCGGGTGCCGGACGACGTCAGCGTCGTCGGCTTCGACGACCTGCCCGAGGTCCGGTGGTGCTCCCCGCCGCTGACCACCGTCCGACAGCCCCTCGCCGAGATGGGGGCGCTCGCCGCCCGCACCGTGCTGCGGCTGGCCCAGGGCGAGCGGGTCGACAGCCCCCGGGTGGAACTCGCCACCGAACTCGTCGTGCGCGACAGCGCCCGCCGGATCGCCTGATGGTCTCAGGGGCGGGGTCGGCAGGAGGCCCGGATGACCAGCTCGGTGGGCAACCGGATGTGCGTGTCGCGGTCGACGCCGGCGATCAGGTCGATCAGCAGGCGCAACGACTCGGCGCCCATGCGTTGCAGCGGCTGCCGGATCGTGGTCAGCGGCGGGTCGACCAGCGCCGAGTCCGGGATGTTGTCGAAGCCGATCACCGACAGGTCGTCCGGCACCGCCACACCCATGCTCCGGGCGACGTCCAGGGTGGAGATCGCCGAGAGGTCGTTGCCCGCGAAGATCGCGGTCGGCCGGTCCGGGAGGGCGAGCAGCTCCGTCGCCGTGGCGGCGGCGCTCTCGATCCGGAACCCGCCGACGCGGACGAGCTGCTCGTCCACCGCCACGCCGGCGTCGGCCATGGCCTTGCGGAAGCCCGCCTCACGCAGGCGCGCCGACTCGAGGTCGGGGCGTCCGCTGATGTGCCCGATGCGGCGGTGACCGAGGGACAGCAGGTAGTTGGTCGCGAGCACGGCGCCGGCGAAGTTGTCCGAGTCGACGGTGGGCAGGCCGGACGGGCCGGTGTGCGGGTCGACCGCCACCACGTGGAAGGCGTTGCGGGTCTCGACCACGGTCGGCGTCACGATCACGGCCCCGTCGATGAGCGTCCCGGACAGGCGGGCCAGCGACCGCCGCTCCCACCCTATGGCCGCCCCGTCGCCGTCGCCGCTGGAGTACGCGAGCAGTTGGTACCCGCTGCCGGCGACCTCCCGGGACGCCCCCTTCAGCAGCTCGGTCGAGAACGGCTCGAACTCCGCGACCAGGATGCCCAGGACGTTCGTGCGGTGGCTGCGGAGGCTCTGCGCACCCAGGTCGGCTTCGTAACCCAACTCGTGGATGACCTGCTGGACGCGTTCGACGGTGGCCTGGGCCACGCCGTACCTTCCATTGACCACCTTGGATACGGTTGCCACCGAGACGCCGGCGGTACGGGCCACGTCCGACATCTTGACGCGCTGCGGGAACACCACGCAGCCGATGATAGAGGGCTCGTCGGGCGGCGTCATGGTGATGTCGAAAACGTTATCGATACCGATTGACATCAAGTTTCGGGTTTGTAAAACTCCCCCGCAAGTAACCCGACTGAGTGGTCGAGGAGACATCTATGGCGACGAAGCGCCGAGCGGCGTCCGTCCTGGCACTGCTGATGACAAGCACCCTGCTCGCTGCCGGCTGCGGTGGTGGCGGCGACGACGAGGACACCCCCGCGCAGGGTGAGCTGTACAAGAACCCGGTGACGCTGACCTGGTGGCACAACGCCTCCCAGGACGGCCCCGGCAAGACGTACTGGGAGAAGGTCGCCAAGGACTTCTCCGCGCTCCACCCCACGGTCAAGATCGAAATCGAGGCGATCGAGACCAACCAGCTCCAGCGCACCCGTCTCCCCGCCGCGCTGCTGAGCAACGACCCGCCGGACGTCTTCCAGGCATGGGGCGGCGGCGAGATGCGGGAGCAGGTGGAGGCCGACTACCTGAAGGACATCACCGACCAGGTCAAGGCCGAGGTCGGCGAGATCGGCTCAGCCGCCGAGATCTGGCAGGTCAACGGCAAGCAGTACGGTCTGCCGTACCGGATGGGCATCGAGGGCGTCTGGTACAACAAGGAGCTGTTCGCCAAGGCGGGCATCACCGCGCCGCCGACCACCTTCGACGAGCTGAACACCGCGGTCACCAAGCTCAAGGCCGTCAACGTCACCCCGATCGCCCTCGGCGCGGGCGACAAGTGGCCCGCCGCGCACTGGTGGTACAACTACGCGCTGCGCGCCTGCTCGGTCGACACCCTGAAGAAGGCTTCCACAGACCGGAACTTCGACGACCCCTGCTTCGTCAAGGCCGGCCAGGACCTGAAGACCTTCATCGACACCAAGCCGTTCCAGAACAACTTCATCGCCACGCCCGGCCAGAACGACCCGACCAGCGCGAACGGTCTGCTCGCCAACGGCAAGGCCGCGATGGAGCTGATGGGCGACTGGAACCGGGGCACCCTGGACACCGTCGCCACGGACAAGGCGGCGCTGGGCAAGTTCCTCGGCTGGTTCCCGGTGCCGGCGATCTCCGGCTCCGCCGGTGACCCGAAGGCGGCGCTCGGTGGCGGCGACGGCTTCGCCTGTGCCAAGCAGGCCCCGGCCGAGTGCGTCGAGTTCCTGAAGTACCTGGTGAGCCCGGAGGTGCAGAAGGGCTACGCCGCGACCGGCACCGGCCTCCCGGTCGTCAAGGGTGCGGCGGACGGCGTGACGGACCCGGCGCTGAAGTCCATCCTGACGGCCACGTCCGAGGCCACCTACGTGCAGCTCTGGCTGGACACCGCCTACGGCAGCACGGTCGGCAGCGCGATGAACGACGCCATTGTCGCCATCTTCGCCGGCAACGGCACGCCGGAGAAGGTCGTCTCGGCCATGAAGGCGGCCGCGAGCAAGTGACCTCCACNGGCGGGCCCCCGGCCCGCCGGACGCTCGTCCTCGCGCCGGGCGCAGACGCGCCGCAAGTGGTACGAGATCGTCGGCCTCACCACGCCGGCGCTCATCGTCTACGTGACGTTCGTGCTGGTGCCGATGGGCTTCGCGTTCTACTACAGCCTGTTCCGGTGGCGTGGGGTGGGCCCACCCACCGAGTTCGTCGGCTTGAAGAACTACACCCTCGCGTTCCAGGACCCCATCTTCCTCGACGCGCTGCGCAACAACGCCATCGTGGTGTTCGGGTCGCTGCTGATCCAGGGCCCGATCGCGCTGGGCGTCGCCCTTCTGCTCAACCGCCGCTTCCGTGGACGCTCCGCGTTCCGCCTGCTGGCCTTCGTGCCGTACGTGCTCGCCGAGGTCACCATCGGCATCATGTGGAAGCTCATCCTGACCGGCGACGGCACCGTCGACGTGCTGCTGCGGTCGGTGGGCCTGGGCGGCCTGGTGAAGCCCTGGCTCGCCGACCTCGACGTGGTCATCTGGACGCTGCTGTTCGTGCTCACCTGGAAGTACGTCGGATTCGCCATCATCCTCCTGCTCGCCGGTCTGTCCAACGTGCCCGAGGAGCTGACCGAGGCCGCCGCGATCGACGGCGCGAGCTGGTGGCAGACCCAGCGCCACATCACGCTTCCGCTGCTCGGCCCGACCATCCGGATCTGGATGTTCCTGTCGATGATCGGCTCGTTGCAGGTCTTCGACGTGGTCTGGGTGACCTCGGTGCCCGCGGTGCGCTCCCTCGGCGCGTCGGCCACCATGGCGACGTACATGGTGGACAACGGGTTCTTCGCCCGCCTGTGGGGCTACGGCAACGCGGTTGCCGTGATCCTGTTCGTCATCTCCTTCGTCGCGGCGCTGCTGTTCCAGCGGTTCCTGCTCCGCCGCGACATCGAGGGCGCCATCACGAGAAGGGCGAACTGAGCGTGACCGCCAATTCCGTCGTCTCCCCGGCCGCCGGCCGCCGCCCGATCTCGCTGGGCACGCCACTGACGTACGCGCTCGCGCTCGCGGTCGCCGCGGTGTCCATCGCCCCGATCGTCTACGTCATCGTCGGCGGTTTCCGCACCACCCCGCAGATCGTCGACGACCCGGCCGGGCTGCCCGACCCGTGGGTCTGGGAGAACTACACCCGGGTGCTGACCCAGAGCGACTTCTGGCGGCAGGCGTTCAACAGCGCGGTGATCGCGTTCGGCACCACCCTCGGCGTGGTGGTGCTCGGCCTCTGCGCCGCGTTCGTGATCGCCCGCTACACCTTCCGCGGCCGGGAGGCGCTGAACACCTTCTTCACCCTCGGCCTGCTCTTCCCGGCCGGCGCGGCCATCCTGCCGCTGTACCTGATGCTGCGCGACCTCAACCTGATCAACTCCTACTGGGCGGTGATCCTCCCGCAGGTCGCCTTCTCACTGCCGATCACGATCGTCATCCTGCGCCCGTTCCTGTCCGCCATCCCGCGCGAACTGGAGGACGCCGCCGCGATCGACGGCGCGGACCGGCTCGGTTTCCTGTGGCGCATCGTGCTGCCGTTGTCGCGTCCCGCGCTGGTCACCGTCGGGATCCTCGCGTTCGTGGCGAGTTGGAACGCGTTCCTGCTGCCGCTGCTGGTCCTCGGCGACGTCAGCCTGCACACCCTGCCGCTGGGCGTGCAGAACTTCTCCAGCCAGTACACCACCGACACGGCGGGCGTCCTCGCCTTCACCTCGCTGGCGATGCTGCCGGCACTGGTCTTCTTCACGCTCGCCGAGAAGCAGATCGTGGGTGGCCTCCAGGGTGCGGTCAAGGGCTGAGCGGCGGTACGAGCACAACCAAGGGAAAGGCACACCATGACAGAGGTCCACGCGGTGGTGGACGGACCGGCGCCGGTTCAGGCCGGTCCGGGCGACCACCGGTCGGACGGGCACGCCGGCGAGGCGCGCGTCCGTGAGCTGCTCGGCCGGATGACGATCGACGAGAAGATCGCGCAGGTGGTCGGGTTCTGGGAGAAGGAGGACGGCGAGGCGGTCGCGCCCCTGCAGGGCGAGTTCGCCGAGGCCCTCCGGCTGGAGGACTTCTCCCGGCACGGGCTGGGCCACCTGACCCGGACCTACGGCACCCGCCCGGTCGACGCCACGGCCCGCGCGGCCTGGCTGTGGTCGTTCCAGCGGAGCCTGGTGACGGGCACCCGGCTGGGCATCCCGGCGATCGTGCACGAGGAGTGCCTCACCGGCCTGTCGGCGTGGCGGGCGGCGACCTTCCCGACGCCGCTGGCCTGGGGCGCCGCGTTCGACCCGGACCTCGTCACCGAGATGGCCGCCGCGATCGGGTCCTCGATGCGGGCGCTCGGCATCCACCAGGGGCTCTCGCCGGTGCTGGACGTGATCCGGGACCCGCGCTGGGGTCGGGTCGACGAGTGCATCGCCGAGGACCCGTACCTGGTGGGCACCATCGGCACGTCCTACGTGCGCGGCCTCCAGTCCGAGGGGGTGCACGCGACGTTGAAGCACTTCGCCGGCTACTCGGCGTCGCGCGCCGGACGCAACTTCGCCCCGGTGCACGCCGGCCCCCGGGAGCTGGCCGACGTGCTGCTGGTGCCGTTCGAGATGGCCATCCTCGACGGCGACGCCCGCAGCGTCATGCACTCGTACGCCGAGATCGACGGCGTGCCGGTCGCCGCCGACCCGACCATGCTGACCGGGGTGCTGCGGGACCGGTGGGGCTTCGACGGCACGGTGGTGGCCGACTACTACGGGGTGGCCTTCCTCAACCTGCTGCACCATGTGGCCGGCGACCACGCGGAGGCGGCCGGGCAGGCGCTGGCCGCGGGGGTCGACGTCGAGCTGCCGACCGGCGACGCCTACCTGACCCTGCGGGACACGGTGCAGGCCGGCACGGTCGACGAGGCGCTCCTGGACCGGGCGGTGCTGCGGGTGCTGCGCCAGAAGCAGGCGCTCGGACTGCTCGACGCCACGTTCACCGACGAGCCGCCCGGCGCGGTCGACCTGGACTCGCCGGCGCACCGCGCGATCGCGCGCCGGCTGGCCGAGGAGTCGGTCGTCCTGGTCGCCAACCAGGGGGTGCTGCCCCTGCCGGCGGGCCGGCGGGTGGCGGTCGTCGGCCCGAACGCCGACCGGCAGGGCGCGCTCTTCGGGTGCTACTCCTTCCTCAACCACGTGCTCGTGCAGCATCCCGGGGTGGAGACCGGCATCGAGGTGCCGACCGTCCTCGACGCGATGCGCGCCGAGTTCGGCGCCGACCACGTCACCTGGGCGGGTGGCTGCGACGTGGACGGCGAGGACCGGTCCGGCTTCGCGGAGGCCGTCGCCACGGCGTCCGCGGCCGACGTCGCCGTCCTGGTCGTCGGCGACCACGCCGGTCTCTTCGGGCGCGGCACGGTGGGTGAGGGCTGCGACCGGGACGACCTGGAGCTGCCCGGCGTGCAGCGGGAGCTGGTCGAGGCGGTCCTGGCGACCGGCACCCCGGTCGTGCTGGTGCTGCTCACCGGGCGGCCGTACGCGCTGGGTTGGGCGTTGGCGCGGTGCGCGGCCGTGGTGCAGGCGTTCTTCCCCGGTGAGGAGGGCGCCGCCGCGATCACGGGCGTGCTCTCCGGGCGGGTCAACCCGTCGGGCCGGCTGCCGGTCAGCCTGCCCGGTTCGGCCGGTGCGCAGCCGTACTCGTACCTGCATCCCACGTTGGGCGAGGGCAACGAGGTGACCAACCTGCCGGCGACGCCGGTGGCGCCGTTCGGGCACGGGCTGTCGTACACCACGTTCGCGCACACCGACCTCGACGTGCCCGCCACCGTGCCGACCGACGGGGAGTTGCCCGTGACGGTGCGGGTGACGAACACCGGCGCGGTCGCCGGCGACGAGGTGGTCCAGCTCTACGGTCGTGACCTGGTGGCCTCGGTGACCCGGCCGGTGGCGCAGTTGCTCGGCTACCGCCGGGTGCATTTGGAGCCGGGCCAGTCGGTCACCGTCGAACTGACCGTGCCCACCACCCGTCTGGCCTTCTCCGACCGCACGCTCACCCGGGTCGTGGAGCCGGGCGACGTCGAGCTGTGGACCGGCACGAGCACGCGGCGGGACACGCGGGCGTCGACCACGCTGACCGGGGACACCGTCGCGATCACCAACGCGTCCCCGCGGTGNGGGGGGGCCGGCGATCACCCCGTCGGGGTGATTTGGGATATATGGTCCGTATGTCCGGTGGACTCCGTAGGCTCCGGGATGTCATCCAGCCCTCGAAGCAGGGCACCCCGGTGTCGGCCCCCACAGGGATGCGTGAGTCACGATGATGGACGCGGACACCATGGTCCTGCCCCGGCTCGGCGCGGCCGAGGTCGGCGTCGAGGACCCGTGGGGCGAGGACCGCCCGCCCCGGTCCCGCCGCGTCGCCCGCGCCTCGGCCGTCGCCGCCCGGTGGCGGGTCGCCGCGTGGCTGCTGCCGGCGTTGGTGATGGGCGGGCTCGGCGGCGCCGGGCTCGCCACGCCGGGGCTGCGGGCCGAGGAGCTGGCCACCTGGCGCGCGGCCGTCGCGCCCTGGCCCGAGGCGTCGGCCGGCGACCGCGCGCTCGTGCCGTACCACCTGCTGGTCCGGGCCTGGGCGGAGCCGTTCGGCGCGACCGACCTCGCGCTGCGCGTACCCTCGCTGCTGGCGATGGTCGCGGCCGCGGCGCTCGTCGGAGCGCTCGCCGCCCGGCTGTTCGGGCCCGGCACGGGGGTGCTGGCCGGCGTGCTCCTCGCCGTGCTGCCGACCTCGACCGGGTACGCGCAGGAGGCGCAGCCGCACGCGGCGGCGGTGTGCGCGGCCGTGCTCGCCACCTGGCTGCTGCTGCCGGTCCTCGACCGGCCGACCGCGCGCCGGCTCACGGCGTACGCCGGCGCGGTGGTCCTGCTCGGTCTCTGCCAGGCCGGGGCGCTGCTGCTGCTCGCCGGCCACGGCTGGGTCGTGCTCGCGTTTCGGCGCGGCACGGCCGGTCGCTGGCTGTGCGCCGCGGCCCCGGGCGTGCTCGGCGTCGCCGCGCTGCTCACCGCCGGCGCGGGTGGCGGCCGGTTCCTGCCGCCCGGGGTCCGTCCCGATCCGGCCGTCCTGGCCGCCGCCCCCCGGGAGCTGTTCGGCGTCGCCGCGCTCGGCGTGGTGCTGGCCGCGCTGGCGCTGTTCAGCCTCCCACTGCGGTACCCCGCCGGCATCTGCACGGCGTGGGCGCTGGTACCGGCGCTCGGGCTGCTGCTCGTCGCGTGGGCCACGCCGGTGTGGTCGCCGGCCGCCCTGTTCGTCACGGTGCCGGCCTGGGCGGTGCTCGGCGCGGTGGCCCTGTCCCGCATGAGCACCACCTGGGCGGTGGCCGGGCTGGCCGTGATCGCCCTGGTCGGCGCGCCGGCCCAGGCCGCCGTCCGGGCGCCCGACGGGCACGGCCAGGACCCCCGCCGGGTCGCCGCGATCGTCGGCGGGCTGCGACAGCCGGGCGACGGCGTGCTCTACGACGATCCGGCCGCGCGCACGCTGGTGGCGCGCTACGTCCCGGCCGACCGCCGGCCGACCGACGTGCTCGCCGTGAACCCGGGGCTCGCCTGTGCCGGGTGCGCCGGAGGTCCGCGCCGGCTCTGGCTCATCCAGCCCGGCCACCGGGGCGGGCCGTGGGCGTCCGGCGACGGCGACGGGCCGGCGAGCCGGGCGCTCCGAGCCGGATACCGGCCGGCCCGAGCCTGGCGGCCGACCGGGTTCACGGTGGTGCTCCTGGTGGGCGACGGACTGTCAATCGCCTGATTCGCACCCTTTTTGCGCTTATGTCGACTTAGCATTCGGGGCGAGCCGGACGCAGCCCACGGGGGAAACATGGCCGTCGCCGCCGACACACGCCCGTCCCGCGCCACCGCGCCCGGGATTCCCGGCGACCGCCCGCCGGGGGCCGCTCCGCCCCGACGGCACGCCGGTCCGGATTCGGAGCGCCGGCAACGCGACCTGCGGACCCGCCTCGCGTACGCGCGCTGCGGCGCCACCGCCGGGCCGCTGCGCCCGCCCCGCCGCCCGGACGCGGCGGTCGAGTTCCGCCCGACCGCCTCGGTCGCCGCGCGGCTGACGCTGACCCTGCTGGTGCTGGTCAACAGCGCCGCCGGCCTGCTGTTCGTCGGCTGGCTGCTGCTGCCGCAGCACGTACCCGGGCCGGGGGTCGTCGGGTTCGGCGGCTGGCAGACGCTGACCGCCCGGCTCGCGTTCTGCGTGGTGGTGGGTGTCGAGTTGATCCGCCTGGCCCAGAACGTGGTGGTGTGGGTGTTCGCCTTCCACGCCCGCGACCCGGTGCCGGTCGACCCGCCGGTGGGGCTGCGGGTGGCCCTGCTCACCACGATCGTGCCGAGCAAGGAACCGATCGAGGTCGCCGAGCGGACGCTGCGCCGGCTCCGCGAGATCGTCTACTGCGGACGGGTCGACGTGTGGATCCTCGACGAGGGCGACGACCCCGCGGTGCGGGCGATGGCCACGCGCCTCGGCGTGCGCCACTTCACCCGCCGGGGCCGGCCGGAGTACAACCGGCCGCACGGCGAGTTCCGGGCCCGGACCAAGTCCGGCAACCACAACGCCTGGCGCGCCGAGCACGAGCACCGCTACGACGTGGTGGGCGTGGTCGACCCGGACCATGTGCCGCTGCCGAACTTCCTGGAACGCACGCTCGGCTACTTCCGCGACCCGGACGTCGCGTTCGTGGTGACCCCCCAGGTGTACGGCAACACGCACCAGAACTTCGTCGCCCACGGCGCCTCGGTGCAGCAGTACCTCTACAACGGGCTGATCGCCCGGGGCGGCAACGGCCTGGACGCGCCGCTGCTGACCGGCACCGGGCACGTCTACCGTCCGGCGGCCTGGCGGACCGTCGGCGGCTACCAGGACTCGATCATCGAGGACCACCTCACCAGCATCCGCGTGCACGCCGCGGTCAACCCGGCCACCGGCAACCGGTGGAAGGGCGTCTACACCCCGGACGTGGTGGCGCTGGGGGAGGGGCCGACCTCCTGGGCGGACTACTTCAACCAGCAGAAGCGCTGGGCGGCCGGCATCTGCGAGATCCTGCTCCGGCGCGAGCTGCGCACGCCGCGCGACCTGCCGTCGCGCCGTCGCCGGCAGTACCGGCTGCTCCAGTTCTACTACCCGAGCGTGGCGGTGAGCCTGCTGCTGGGCAACGCCGTCACCGCGCTGTACCTGCTCACCGGCTTCGACGCGGGCCGGCTCGACCCGCAGGTCTGGGCGGCGCTGTGGGGCTCCACCATCGGCACCTGGTTCCTGCTCTGGCTGTGGCTGCGCCGCTTCAACATCGCCCCGCACGAGCGGGAGGAGGTGGGCATGGTCGGCATGGCGCTCGCGCTCTTCGCCGGACCGGTCTACGTGGCCGCGGCGGTGGGCGCCCTGCTGCGCCGCAAGCTCGGGTTCGTGGTCACCCCCAAGGGCGCGCTGCGCACCGTGGAGTCGCCGCGTACGTTCCGGCTGCACCTGTGCTGGGCGCTCGCCGCCGCCGGGCTGCTCGCGGCGAGCTTCGCGCTCGACCACGGCTGTCCGCTGCTGCGGGTCTGGCCGGCGCTGACGCTGCTGGCCGGGCTCGCGCCGCCGCTGATCTCCTGGGTGGAGAGTCTGCGGGCGCGTCGGGACCGGACCGCCGACGTGGCCCGGGAGCCCCAGGCGGCGCTCCGGCCGGTGACCGACGGCGGTGTGCCGTGCTGAGGCCGACGCTGCCCCGGATCGGCCTGGCGCTGGCCGGGTTGCTGCTGCTCGCGTACGCCTTCGTGGTGGCGCCGGGGGCGTGGCGCGACCCGGGCGCCGACGCCGCGGCGCGACAGCCCGCCCCGGCGACGCCACCGGCGAGCACCGACGTGCCGGCGGCGGTCGGGCCGAGCCCGCGCGGCGGCCCGTTCCCGCCGGCCGGGCGGGCGTTCGTCGGGGTGATGACCGACAAGGGCCCGTACGACTTCACGCCGGTGGACCGGTTCGCCGAGGCGGCCGGGCGGTCGCCGCAGGTGATGCTCTTCGGTGCCGACTGGGCGTCGGCCGCGTTCGACCGGAGCCTGTTCGACCGGATCGCCGGGCGGGGCATGATGCCGATGCTCGGCTGGGAGCCGTGGGACCACACGGTCGACCGGGCGGCCCAGGCTGCCGGCCTGACCGGCCGGCAGATCGACCGGCTGCGCGCCACCCAACCGGACTACCGGCTGGCCCGCATCGCGCGCGGCGACTTCGACCCGTACCTGCGCTCCTGGGCGCAGGGCGTTCGGTCGCTGGGCTACCCGGTCGCGATCCGCTTCGCGCACGAGATGAACGGCGACTGGTACCCCTGGTGCGAGCGGGCCAACGGCAACCGCGCCGGCGACTACGTCCGGGCCTGGCGGCACGTGCACGACGTCTTCGCCGAGGCCGGCGCCACGAATGTCACCTGGGTGTGGAGCCCGAACGCCCGCTGGGACAAGACGACCGCCGGGGTCACCGGGCTCTACCCGGGCGACGAGTACGTCGACTGGGTGGGTGTCACCGGCTACTACGGCAGCGGCGCGTTCACCAAGACGTACTGGTCGTTCGACGAGATCTTCGGCCCGACGATCGCGGAGATCCGCAAGGTCACCGACAGGCCGCTCGTGGTCACCGAGACCGGCGCCGCCGACGCCGCCGGGCACAAGGCGCGGTGGATCCGGGACACGTTCCGCGCCCTGCCCCGCTATCCACACCTGATCGGGTTGATCTGGTTCGAGGTGGACAAGGAGAAGGACTGGCGCATCGCCGGCTCACCGGCGGCGGCGACCGCGTTCGCCGAGGCGGTGGCCGCCCCGCGCTACGACGTCACCTGGTCACCGGCGGTGCGGCCGCGTACCGGGCCCTGATCCCCGGCCGGCGTGGTTACCCTCCACGGTCATGAACGAGAGAGATCAATTCCGGCGGGCGGCGGTCGAGCAGGGCGTGCCCGAGGACGAGGTGGCCCGCTTCGCGGAGCTGATCCGGTTCCCGATCCACGCCTGGCAGCGCGAGGAAGGGGTGCACGCCGGGCGGCGGGGCGGGCGGCCGCGGCTGCCGGTCGGCACGCCGTGGCCCACGTGCCCGGAGGGCATCCCGTTGCCGTTCCTGCTCCGGCTCGACTGCGCGGCGCTGCCCCGGGTGCCCGACCTCGCCCTGCCGGCCGATGGCACGCTGCTGTTCTTCCTCGACCAGGAGGGCGCACAGGACGCCTGCGGCATCGAGAACGAGAAGGCGTACGCGCGGGTGGTGTACGTCCCGGCCGGCGCCGAGACGGCCGACGGTGAGTACGTCCTACCCGCCGGGACCGCCCGGGAGCCCTTCCTCGCCCCCGAACACGAGATGTACGCCGCCGTCCAGGCGGAGCTGCCGGACTGGCTCGACCGTCCGGAGGAGTGGCTGTGCGACACCCAGATCCAGCTCCTCCGCGACATGCCGCACCGCAAGGAGATGGGCGCGCTGGTCGAGCAGCTCTGGCCGGAGCGGAACTCGCGGATTCAGCGCGACGTCTTCGTCGGCGGCTACACCATCTCGGCGCAGGACCCGCCCGAGTCGATCATGATGGACCCGGTGCGGGTTCAGCAGGGGCGGTCCCTGCCCCGCGCGGAGCGGATGGTGGCCCGGTACGAGGAACAGCAGCGGGTGATGCGTGAATGGGTGCCGCTGGCGCAGTTCGGCGTACCGGACGAGGAGTACGTCAACGCGCGGTTCCTGATCCGCCACGACGACCTCGCCGTCCGGCGGTTCGACAGGGCGCTGTCCTTCTGCGAGTTCACCGAGTGAGGGCGGCGCGCGTCGGGGCCGGCGGCGAGAACCTGCGATCAGCCCGCCGTCCCGGTGGCGTCACCGGGACCGGACGTGCGCCGGGGCGACGGTGACGAGCGGGTGACGCGCGCTGCGGCAGGGTCGCGGCACGACGACGGCACCGTTCGAGGGGGCTGCATGATCAGGACGATGCTCCGGCTGCGCGCGCGCCCCGGCTGCGAACCCGCGGTCGGTCCGGCGTTCGAGACGGTCGCCGGGCAGCTCAGCGCGCTGCCCGGCAACCTGCGCAACGAGCTGCTGCGCGACGCCCTCGACCCGCGTGGCTTCGTCGTCCTCACCGAGTGGGCCGACGAGGCGGCGCTGCGCGCGTACCGGCGGGGGCTGGTGGCGGCCCGCCTGGCCGGCCTGCTCCGGCCGCTGACCGAGCCGGCCGACGACCCCGGGTATCCGCTGATGCGGGAGACCGGGGACGGCGACGGGCCGGTCTACGTGGACGTCGAGCTGGCCGTGCCGCTCGACCGGCTCGCCGAGTTCCACCAGGGCTACCCCGAGGTGGTCCGGCGGATGACCGCGGTCCCCGGCTACCGCCGCGAACAGTTGCTGCGCGAACCCGGCTCCGACATCCACCACATCGTCGCCGAGTGGGACGGTGCCGCGTCGTTCCTCGCCTGGATCGGCGACCCGGCCCACGCCTCCGTGCAGGCCGGGCCGATCGCACCGTTCCTTCTCGACATCCGGCGCCGGCTGTTCCACGTCGTGTCCGATGCGGACGGCAGCCGACACTCCACCACGGGCTGGGAGGCCGACGTGCACAGGACAACAGACGTACTCGTCGTCGGGGCGGGGCCGACCGGGCTGACCGCCGCTGTCGAACTGGCCCGGCGGGGCATCGACTGCCTGGTGATCGACAAACAGGTCACCCCGCCCGACCAGGCGGACAAGGCGATCGGCGTGCACTGCCGCACCATGGAGATCTGGGAGGAACAGGGCGTCGTCCGGGAGGCGATGGACGCCGGCATCTGGCTCACCGGCAACATGGTCTTCGTCAACGGCGCGCAGACCCACCGGATGAGCTGGGAGCTGCCCGGGCTGCCCTACGCCCACCTCGGCCTGCCGCAGTACGAGACCGAGCGGATCCTCACCGACCGGCTGGCCACCCTCGGGGTGCGCCCGCGACGCGGCGCCGAGCTGGTCGACTTCACCCAGGACGCGGACGGCGTGACCGCCGC
This sequence comes from Micromonospora sp. NBS 11-29, assembly GCF_002140155.1. GTDB lineage: Bacteria > Actinomycetota > Actinomycetes > Mycobacteriales > Micromonosporaceae > Micromonospora. The sequence continues at coordinate 508,797 of NZ_NAPR01000003.1, read as the reverse complement.
CGTCCGCACCGCCGACGGCGCCACCGAGACGGTACGCGCCGCGTACCTGGTCGGCTGCGACGGCGCGCACAGCCGGGTACGGGAGCGGCTGGGCCTCACCTTCACCGGCGGGCTCGGCCGCTTCCCGCAGTTGTTCATGCTCGTCGACGTCGACGTGGACTGGGACATGCCCGCCGGGCACCTGCTGCGGTTCCTGCACCTGACCGACGGACAGATGGACGGGATGCTGGTCTGCGTGCCGCTGCGCGGGGAGCGCCGCTACCGCATCGCCACCCTGGCCCCGCCCCGGTTCTTCGCCCAGACCGGCGGGCGCGACGCCCCACCCGGGTTCAGCGAGGAACTGGCCTCCCCGACGCTCGACGACGTGCAGGCCGCCCTCGACCGCCTCGCCCCGCCCGGCACCCGGGCGACGAACCTGCGCTGGTCGTCGGTGTTCCGGATCAGCCACGGCATCGTCGACCGCTACCGCGACGGTCGGGTCTTCGTCGCCGGCGACGCCGCCCACCTGCACCCGCCGGCCGGCGGTCAGGGCATGAACACCGGCATCCAGGACGCCTGGAACCTGGCGTGGAAGCTGGCCCTGGGGGTGCGCGGGCTGGCCGCACCCGGCCTGCTGGACAGCTACGAGACCGAGCGGCGACCGGAGGGCGAGGAGATCGTCGGTCGGGCGGTCCGGCTGGCCGGCACCGAGGAGGTGGACCGCGCCGACCTGGAACGGCAGTTTCTCCAGGAGATGGGCATGCTGCTCAGCTACGCCGGCAGCCCGCTGGTCGGCGAGACGGTCGCCGACCCGGCCGCGCTCGGCGACGCGCCCCGCCCCGGGGACCTCGCCCCGGACGTCGAGGGCCTGCGCCGGCACGGCGTCGGGCACCCGCTGCGGCTACGTGACCTGACCCGGGGCACCGGGCACACGCTGCTGCTCTACGCCGATGCCACGGCCGACCCGGTCGAGCTGGCCGGCCTGCCCGACCTCTGCGCCGACGCGCGCCGCCTGGCCGGCGGGGAACTCGACGCGTACCTGCTGCTCGACCCGGACGCGGACGAACCGCACCTGGCCGACCCGCCGGTGGTGCGCGACGGCGACCGCCGGTTCCGCGCCGGGTACGGGCTGGCCGGCACCGGGCTCTACCTGATCCGCCCGGACGGGCACGTCGGCTTCCGTGGCGCCCCGGTCGACCCGGACGCGCTGCGCAAGCACCTGCACCTGGTGTTCGGCGGTGTGCGATGAGCCGGGTGCGCACGGTGCTGGCGATGCGGACCCGGGAGGGCTGCGCGGAACGCTTCGAGGCGGAGTGGCGCAGCGCCGCCGAGGAGATCCGCACCCTGGACGGCTGCCTGCACCAGGATCTGGTCCGCGACGCCGACGACCCGCGCAGCTATCTGGTCATCAGCGACTGGGCGGACCGGGAACGGCTGGACGCGTTCGGTCGCAGCGCGCACCGGGACCGGCTGCTGCGCGTCATCCGGGACCTGCGCGAGTCCGCCGAGCGACACACCTACCAGGTGCTGCACAGCGTGGCCGGCGAGCCGGGGGAGGGGCGATGACCGAGGAGGTGGTGCCGGCGAGTGAGCTGTACACCGACGCGTTCGCGGCCGACCCGTACCCGACCTTCGCCCGGCTGCGCGGCGAACGGCCGGTCTGCCCGGTCGGCTCGCCGCGCTTCGACTCGTGGCTGATCACCCGCTTCGACGACGCACGGGCCGCGCTGACCGACCCGCGGCTGTCCAAGGACCTCTACGGCCCCGACCAGCACTACCTGCGGATCTTCGGCCCGAACTCGGAGGGGCTGAACCGCAACATGCTCAACTCCGACCCGCCGGAGCACACCCGGCTGCGCCGGGTGGTGTCCCAGGCGTTCGCGCCCCGGCGGATCGAGGCGCTGCGCCCCCGGGTGGCGGCGATCGTCGCCCAGCTCATCGACAAGATGACGCCGCAGGGCGAGGCCGACCTGATGCGGGACTTCGCCATCCCGCTGCCGATGACCGTGATCTGCGAGCTGCTCGGCGTGCCCCCGGCCGACCACGACCAGGTGCTCGACTGGACCCAGGTCATCCGTACCTCCGGCTCGACCAGCCGGCCGCCGGCCGAGGAACGGGCGGCGGTGCAGGAGGCCCAGCTACGGCTGCACCACTACCTGGCCGACCTGGTCCGGGCCAAGCGCGACGACCCGGCCGACGACATCATCGGCGCGCTCGTGGACGCCGTCGACCGGGACCGGACGCTGTCCGAGGCGGAGTTGGTCACCACCACGTTCCTGCTGCTGTTCGCCGGGCACCAGACCACCGCCGACTTCCTCGGCAACGCCGTGCTGGCCCTGCTCACCCACCCCGAGCAGCTCGCCCTGCTGCGCGCCACGCCCCGCCTGCTGCCGGCGGCGATCGAGGAACTGCTCCGGTTCGACGGCCCGCTGCCGGTGGCCAGCCCGCGCATCGCCACCGAGGACGTCGACTACCAGGGGGTACGCATCCCGCGCGGCGCGATCGTCGGGGTGGCGATCAACGCGGCGAACCACGACCCCGCCCACTTCACCGACCCGGACCGGCTGGACCTGCGCCGGGTCCGCGGCCCCCACCTCGGCTTCGGCCACGGCGTGCACTACTGCCTGGGTGTCTCGCTGGCCCGGATGGAGGCGGAACTCGCGCTCTCCGCGCTGCTGCGGCGCCTGCCCGACCTGCGCCTCGCCGTCCCCCGCGCCCAGGTGCGCCGGCTGCCCGCCGCCTCGCCGTTCCGTGGCCTGCTGGAACTGCCGGTCACCTTCACCACCGTCTGAGGAGCAACCATGGTCTTCCGCAACGTCATCGTCTGCCACCTGGTCCCCGGCAGCGAGCAGGTCGTCGGCGACGTCTTCGGCCACTACGACCAGGCCACCCGGCCGCAGGACCTGGGGGTGATCGGGCGCTACCTGCTGTCGCACCACGACCTCTACCTGCACGTGATCGAACGCGAGCAGGACCCGCGGATCTCCGGGCAGACCCGCGGGCTGCCCGCCTTCCAGAAGATCGCCGAGGAGATCGGCCCGTACGTGACGCCGTACCCGCGCGACTGGAAGAACCCGTCCGACTCGGTGGCCAAGGAGTTCTACCACTGGGCGCCGCCGGGTGAGCCGCCCACGGACACCACGCTGACGGTCATCGTCGGGCGGATCAAGCCGGGCGCCGAGCCGGACGTGGCCCGGGTGTTCACCGAGTCCGACGCCGGGCCGCTCCCTACCGACCTGGGCGTCACCGGCCGCTGGCTCTACTCGATCGACGACGTCTACGTGCACCTGCTGGAGCAGGAGTCGTCGGCCGCCGAGGCCACCCGGGACCAGCACGCCGACAAGCCGGCCTTCGGCAAGGTGATGGCCGACCTCGCCCCGTACGTCGAGCCGTACCGGCCGGACCGGTGGCACGGCCCCCAGGACTCGGTCGCCACCGTGTTCTACCGCTGGCAAGCACAGGACTGAGCCGGCACGGTCGGCCCTGGCCGGACAACCAGGCGGCCCGAAGCTGCCAGGGGCGCGGCGGAGAAGACGGTCCGCGCGGCATATACCTCACCGTCATAATTATGACCGTGAGGTATGTGGCTTCCGAGTCGACTCCGCTCCGGCAGCATCACGCTGCGTGACGTGGCCTGCGGCGGGTTGCCGGCGGAAACCGCTCGCCACCCGCGCGGATGCGCCAGGCTGGACCCGAGGCCGTACGGGGGTGTCGGGTGCCGACCAAGGAGCTCATCCAGCACGTCGGGGCGCTGCTGGACCTGGCCGGGGTGCTGGTCATCGCGGTCGGCGTCGGGGTCGCCACGGTGGTCTTCGCGATGCGCTGCGGACGGACCCGGCAGGTCATCGCGCACTACCGAGCGTACCGGCAGGGGGTCGGGCGGGCCATCCTGCTCGGCCTGGAGTTCCTGGTCGGCGGCGACATCATCCGCACGGTCGCGGTGTCGCCCACGTTCACCAGCGTCGGCGTGCTGGCGCTGATCGTGCTGGTCCGCACGTTCCTCAGCTTCTCGCTGGAGGTGGAGCTGGACGGCCGCTGGCCGTGGCAGGACAAGGCGACGGTGGGCGGGCCGAGCGTCGGCGCCCGGCAGGGGCACTGAGCGTCGTACCGTTCGGGCAGGATCCTGGTCGTGACCGCGCTTCGGATCATCCAGGGGGATGCGACCAGCCCGCAGGCGAAGGGCCCCAAGGTGATCGCCCATGTCTGCAACGACCTGGGCGGCTGGGGGAAGGGCTTCGTGTTGGCCATCTCGCGGCGTTGGCCGGAGCCGGAGCGTGACTACCGGGACTGGCACCGGCACCGGGCCCGCAACGACTTCGGGCTCGGCGCCACCCGGCTGGTGCGGGTGGCACCGGACCTGTGGGTGGCCAACATGGTCGGGCAGCGCGGGATGCGCCGGGGCAGCGCCGGGCCGCCGATCCGGTACGACGCGGTGGAGCGCTGTCTCACGACCCTGGCGGACCGCGCCGAGGAGTTGGGCGCGTCGGTGCACATGCCCCGCATCGGTCGCGGGTTGGCCGGCGGGTCGTGGCAGCGGATCGAGCCGCTGGTGCTGGGCGCGCTCTGCGCCCGCGGCATCCCGGTGACCGTCTACGACCGGTCCTGACGAGGCGATGCCGCCTTTTACCCCCGGGGGGTATGGTGTCCTCGGAGGTGAGGTCCGATGGCCCACGCGCACGGACACCACGCCGGGCACGACCCGGAGCAGTTCCGCCGCCGGTTCTGGCTGAGTCTGGCGCTGACCGTGCCGATCGTGCTCACCAGTCACATGGTGATGGACTGGTTCGGCTACTCGCTGGACGTGCCGGGGGTGCGCTGGGTCGGCCCGGTGCTCGGCTCGGTGGTCTTCGGCTACGGCGGCTGGCCGTTCCTCACCGGCGGGCTGCGCGAGCTGCGCGACCGCGCCCCCGGCATGATGCTGCTGATCTCGATGGCGATCGTGGTCGCGTACCTCGCCTCGGCGGCCACCAGCCTCGGCCTGTTCGACCTGGACTTCTGGTGGGAGCTGGCCGCGCTGGTGACCATCATGCTGCTCGGGCACTGGCAGGAGATGCGCGCGGTCGGGCAGGCGCGCGGCGCGCTCGGCGCGCTGGCCGCCCTGTTGCCCGACGACGCCGAGCGCCTCGACGACGCCGGCCGGTCGCACCCGGTGCCGGTCGCCGAGCTGCGGGTGGGTGACCGGGTGCTGATCCGGTCCGGCGGCCGGGTGCCGGCGGACGGGCGGATCGTCGAGGGTGCGGCCGAACTGGACGAGTCGATGATCACCGGCGAGTCCCGGCCGGTGCCCCGCACCGCCGGGGACCGGGTGGTCGCGGGCACCGTCGCCACCGACTCCACCCTGCGGGTACGCGTCGAGGCCGTCGGCGCGGACACCGCGCTGGCCGGCATCGGCCGGCTGGTGGCCGAGGCACAGTCCTCCGGCGGACGGGCGCAGGTGCTCGCCGACCGCTTCGCCGCGCTGCTGTTCTACCTGGCGGCGCTCGCCGGCCTGGCCACGTTCGTGGTCTGGCTCCTGCTCGGCGACGCCGACCAGGCCGTGGTGCGCACCGTGACCGTGCTGGTGATCGCCTGCCCGCACGCGCTCGGGTTGGCCATCCCGTTGGTGGTGGCGCTCTCCACGGCGCTCTCCGCCCGGGCCGGCATCCTGGTCAAAGACCGGCTGGCGCTGGAACGCATGCGCACCGTCGACACCGTCCTGTTCGACAAGACCGGCACGCTCACCACCGGCCGGCACGCGGTGACCGGGGTGGCCACCACCGGCGGGCTGGGCGAGGACGCCGCGTTGGGCCTGGCCGGCGCGGTGGAGGCGGACAGCGAACACCCGCTCGCCCGGGCGCTGGTCGCCGCCGCCGACGCGAAGGGGGCACGCCGCCGGGCCCACGGCTTCCGTTCGCTGACCGGCCGGGGCGTGCGCGCCACCGTGGACGGCGTCGACTGGGCCGTCGGCGGTCCGGCCCTGCTGCGCGAGCGCGACGCCCGGGTTCCGGACGAGCTGGCCCGGGCAGCCGAGGACTGGTCCGGCCGGGGTGCCGCGGTGCTGCACCTGCTCCGGCTGCCGGCGACCGGCGGCGTCGAGGTGGTGGCCGCGTTCGCCCTGGCGGACCAGGTCCGCCCGGAGGCCCGCGCCGCCGTGGCCGAGCTGCGGGACCTGGGGGTACGGAAGATCGTCATGATCACCGGCGACGCCCGGCCGGTCGCCGAGGCGGTCGCCGCCGACCTCGGCTTCCGTCCCGGCGTCGACGAGGTCTTCGCCGAGGTGCTCCCCGCCGACAAGGACAAGGCGGTGACCGAACTGCGGTCGCGCGGCCTGACCGTGGCGATGGTCGGCGACGGCGTCAACGACGCACCGGCCCTGGCCCGCGCCGACGTCGGGGTGGCCATCGGCGCCGGCACCGACGTGGCGATCGAGTCGGCCGGGGTGGTGCTCGCCGGCTCCGACCCGCGCGGCGTGGGCGGCGTGATCCGGCTGTCCCGCGCGTCGTACCGGAAGATGCGGCAGAACCTGGCCTGGGCGGCGGGCTACAACGTGGTGGCGATCCCGCTCGCCGCCGGGGTGCTGGCCCGGGTGGGCATCGCGCTCAGTCCGGCGCTCGGCGCGCTGCTGATGTCCGCCTCCACCGTCGTGGTGGCGCTCAACGCGCAACTGCTGCGCCGGGTCCGGCTCGCCCCGGCCGACTGAGTCGACCGCACCTACGGCCTGCCGAGGCCGATCCACCTGGTTTGTGCGAGCCTGGTCGCCCCTTCACGTTCGCACCTGCGGCCCGGTATGGTCACCGCGTGACGGTGTTCCGGATCGGCGAGGCCGCCGAACTGCTCGGCGTCAGCGCGGACACGGTCCGCCGCTGGGTCGACGCCGGCCGGTTGCCGGCCCGCCGCGACGAGCACGGCCACCGCGTGCTCGACGGCGTCGACGTGGCCGCCTTCGTCCGCGCGCCCGGCCACCCCGCGCTCTCCTCGGCCCGCAACCGGCTGCGCGGCATCGTCACCGCCGTGGTCAAGGACACCGTGATGGCCCAGGTGGACATCCAGGCCGGGCCGTTCCGGGTGGTGTCGCTGATGAGCCGCGAGGCCGTCGACGACCTCGACCTCCGGGTCGGCTCCGTCGCCGTCGCGGTGATCAAGTCGACCACCGTGGTGGTCGAGCGCGCTCCCGCGCCGAAGGGAAGGACCACCCCATGACCGTACGGTGGCTCCGGGCCGCCCTCGCCGGCGCGCTCGTGGCGGCGCTCGGTCTCACCGGCTGCGGCGGCGGGGCGGACGAGTCGCCGACCGGGCGCGACGGCGGCGGCCCGCTGACCGTGTTCGCCGCCGCCTCGCTCACCGAGTCGTTCACCCGACTCGGCAAGGACTTCGAGGCCGCCCACCCGGGCCACACGGTCACGTTCAACTTCGCCGGCAGCTCCGCGCTGGCCAACCAGATCACCCAGGGCGCGCCGGCCGACGTGTTCGCCGCCGCGAGCCCGGCCACCATGAAGACCGTCACGGACGCCGGCGACGCCGACGGCGCCCCGGCCGTCCTGGTCCGCAACCAGCTCGTCGTCGCCGTGCCCAGGGGCAACCCGGCCCGGGTCGCCGGCCTGGCCGACCTCACCCGCCCCGGGGTCAAGGTGGCGCTCTGCGCCGAGCAGGTGCCGTGCGGCGCGGCGGCGCGCACCGCGCTGGACGCGGCCGGCGTCCGGCTCACCCCGGCCACGCTCGAACAGGACGTCAAGGGCGCGCTGGCCAAGGTGCGGCTCGGCGAGGTCGACGCCGCGCTGGTCTACCGCACCGACGTCCGGGCCGCCGTCGCCGACCTGGACGCGGTCGAGTTCCCCGAGTCCGCCCGCGCGGTCAACGACTACCCGATCGTGGTGCTGCGCGCCGCCGGTAACCCGGCCGGGGCCCGGGCCTTCGTCGACTTCGTCCGCTCCGACGCCGGGCTCGCCGTGCTCACCGCCGCCGGGTTCCAGGCCCCGCCCGGCGGATGATCCGCCCGGTGTGCCGGCAACGGACGCCGGCGGCCCTGCTGGTCCCCGCCGCGCTGGGCCTGGTCTTCCTGGTCCTGCCACTGGTCGGCCTGCTGGTCCGCGCGCCCTGGACCTCGCTGCCCCGGCGGCTGGCCGAACCGGGCGTGCTCACCGCGCTACGGCTGTCCCTGGAGACCGCCACCGCCGCCACGCTGCTCTGCGTCGCGCTCGGCGTACCCCTGGCCTGGCTCCTGGCCCGGGTGGAGTTCCCCGGCCGCCGGCTGGTCCGGGCGCTGGTCACGGTGCCGCTGGTGCTGCCGCCGGTGGTCGGCGGCGTGGCGCTGCTGCTGGTCTTCGGCCGGCGCGGGCTGCTCGGGTCGTGGCTGGACGACACGTTCGGGGTCACGCTGCCGTTCACCACCGCCGGGGTGGTGTTGGCCGAGGCGTTCGTCGCCATGCCGTTCCTGGTCATCGCCGTCGAGGGGGCGCTGCGCGCCGCCGACCCCCGGTACGAGGAGGCGGCCGCCACGCTCGGCGCCGGGCGCTGGACCACCTTCACCCGGGTCACGCTGCCGCTGGTCGCCCCCGGCGTGGCGGCCGGCGCGGTGCTCTGCTGGGCCCGCGCGCTCGGCGAGTTCGGCGCCACCATCACGTTCGCCGGCAACTATCCCGGCCGCACCCAGACCATGCCGCTCGCCGTCTACCTGGCCCTGGAGACCGACCTGGAGGCCGCGATCGTGCTCAGCCTGATCCTGCTCACCGTCTCCGTGGCCATCCTCGCCGGCCTGCGCGACCGCTGGGTCGGGGTCACATGACCGCGCTGCTCGACGCGCGCCTGATCGCCGACCGGGACGCGTTCCGGCTGGACGTGCGGCTGCGCATCGCCGCCGGGGAGGTGGTGGCGCTGCTCGGGCCGAACGGCGCCGGCAAGAGCACCGCGTTGCGGGTGCTCGCCGGGCTGCATCCGCTCGCCGCCGGGCACCTCACCCTCGACGGCGTCGACCTGGACCGGCCCGACCGGCGGGTGTGGACGCCGCCGGAACGGCGACCGGTCGGCGTGGTGTTCCAGGACTACCTGCTCTTCCCGCACCTCAGCGCGCTGGACAACGTGGCGTTCGGGCCCCGCCGCCGGGGTGCCGACCGGCGTGCCGCCCGAGCCCGGGCGCAGGGCTGGCTGGACCGGGTCGGCCTCGGCGGGCAGGCCCGGCGCCGGCCCCGCCAGCTCTCCGGCGGGCAGGCCCAGCGGGTCGCGCTGGCCCGCGCGCTGGCCGTCGAGCCGACGCTGCTGCTGCTCGACGAGCCGTTGGCCGCCCTCGACGCGCGGACCAGGTTGGACACCCGCGCGGAACTCCAGCGGCACCTCGGTGCGCATCCGGGCGCCACGTTGCTGGTCACCCACGATCCGCTGGACGCCCTGGTGCTGGCCGACCGGCTGGTCATCGTCGAGCACGGCCGGGTGGTGCAGGAGGGCGACGCGGCCACCGTCACCGCCCGGCCGCGCACCGACTACGTGGCCCGCCTGGTCGGGCTGAACCTGCACCGCGGCCGGGCCGACGGGCGCACGGTCACCGTCGGCGGGCTCACCCTCACCACCGCCGACCCGGTACGCGGGGAGGCGTTCGTGGCGTTCCCGCCGGCCGCCGTCGCGCTGCATCCCGCCCGCCCCGAGGGCAGCCCGCGCAACGTCTGGGCGGCCACCGTCACCGGGGTGCAGCGGCACGGCGACCACCTGCGGGTCGAACTCGGCGGCCCGGTCGAGGTGGTCGCCGACGTCACGCCCGCCGCGGCGGCGCAGCTCGGGCTGCGTTCCGGCCAGCCGGTCTGGGCCGCGGTCAAGGCCGCCGAGACACGGGCGTACCAGGCGTGACGTATCCCTCTGGTGGCGAATCCACGCAGGTGGGAGGTTTGACATCGGCTCATCCGGTCACTGAGTGGTGAGCGACGACGGAGAGGGGAACGCCGGTGCCCGACACGATCCGGACCAGGTCCAGTCAGGACGCCGTCCTGCCGTACGGCGTCACCGACCCGCTGCTGTGGCGGGCCGCCTACGACGTGGCCGCCGCGCACCGGGCGGACGCTGAGGGCCGGTGCAGCAGCCTGCTCTGCGCCCGGCGGCCCGCGCCCTGCGCGCCGCTGACCGCCGCCCGCCGGGCCATGCGACTGGCCGGGGACGCCAGCCGTCGCGCCGACGACGGCGAGCGGGCGGGCGGGCGTACGGGAGAGCGGCGACGCGCGGCCTGAACGGGTCGACGGGCGCGGTTCGAACCGGGAGCGCCCGGCGTCCGTGTCTATGATCGACAACCCGGAGCAACGCGGGGATGAGGAGGGTTCGTGACCGTCGACGCCCACGCCTTCTGGCTCCGTGCCCCCGGCCAGGGTGAGATCCGGCCGGTCCGGCTCGACCCGCCCGGCCCCGGTGAGGTGCTGGTCCGAGCCCGGTTCTCCGGGGTCAGCCGGGGCACCGAGACGCTGGTCTTCACCGGCCGGGTCCCCGCCGACCAGTACGCCACCATGCGCGCGCCGTTCCAGGACGGCGACTTCCCGGCGCCGGTCAAGTACGGCTACCTCAGCGTGGGCACGGTCGAGGCCGGCCCGGCGGAGCTGCGCGGCCGTACCGTGTTCTGCCTGCACCCGCACCAGACCGCGTACGTGGTGCCGGCCGACGCGGTGGTGGTCGTGCCGGACGGGGTGCCGGCACAGCGGGCAGTGCTGGCCGGCACCGTGGAGACCGCGGTGAACGCGCTGTGGGATGCCGCGCCGCTGGTCGGCGACCGGGTCACCGTGATCGGCGGCGGCATGGTCGGGTGCGGCGTGGCCGCGCTGCTGGCCCGGTTCCCCGGCGTCCGGGTCGAGCTGGTCGACTCCGACCCGGGGCGGGCCGAGGTGGCCGCGGCGCTCGGCGTGGATTTCGCCTCGCCCGCCGCCGCGACCGGCGGACGCGACCTGGTGGTGCACGCCAGCGCCAGCGCCGACGGGCTGCAACGCGGCCTGGAGCTGCTCCGCCCGGAGGGCACCGTGCTGGAGTTGAGCTGGTACGGCGACCGTCCGGTCACGCTCGCGCTCGGCGGCGTGTTCCACTCCCGGCGGCTCGGCATCCGCAGCAGCCAGGTCGGCACCGTGTCGCCCCGGCGGGCCGACCGGAGCTACGCCGACCGGCTCGCGCTCGCCCTGGACCTGCTGGCCGACCCGGTATTCGACGCGCTGCTCACCGGCCGGTCCCGCTTCACCGACCTGCCCGACGTGCTGGACCGGCTCGCCTCGGGCCGGCTGCCGGCGCTCTGCCATCTCATCACCTACAGCGAGGAGTGATCGTGTTCAGCGTGACCGTCCGGGACCACATGATGGTCGCCCACAGTTTCCGCGGCGAGGTCTTCGGCCCGGCCCAGAAGTTGCACGGCGCGACCTTCGTCGTCGACGCCACGTTCCGCCGGCCGGAGCTGGACGACGACGGGATCGTGGTCGACATCGGGCTGGCGACCGACCAGCTCAAGGCCGTGCTCGGCGAGCTGACCTACCGCAACCTGGACGACGAGCCGGCCTTCGCCGGGGTGAACACCACCACCGAGGTGTTGGCGCGCACGGTGGCCGACCGGCTCGCCGACGCGGTGCACGCCGGCCGGCTGGGGGAGGGGGCGCGGGGCCTGGCCGGGATCACCGTCACGCTGCACGAGTCGCACGTCGCCTGGGCGAGCTACGAGCGGTCGCTGTGACCGGATGACCGCCGTCCACGTGGTGCTGCCGGGCGACATCGACGATCCGGCGAACCCCAGCGGCGGCAACGCGTACGACCGGCAGGTCTGCCGTGGGCTGGCCGCGCTCGGCTGGACCGTGCGCGAGCACCCGGTGCCGGGCGGCTGGCCGCACCCGGGCGAGCGCGAACGGACGGCGCTGGCCGGGCTGCTCGGCGGGCTGCCCGAGGGCGCGACCGTGCTGCTCGACGGCCTGGTCGCCTCGACCGTGCCGGACGTGCTCGCCCCGCACGCCGCCCGGCTGCGCCTGGTGGNGTGCACCTGCCGATCGAGGACGAGGCGGAGGGGCGGGCGCTGGCGGCGGCGAGCGCGGTGGTCGCCACCAGCGAGTGGACGCGCCGCCGGCTGCGGGAGCGCTACCGGCTGGCCGCCGACCGGATCACGGTGGCCCCGCCCGGGGTCGACCCGGCGCCGGTCGCCGCCGGCACGCCCGACGGCCACCGGCTGCTCTGCGTCGCGGCCCTCACCCCGGTCAAGGGCCACGACGTGCTGGCCGCCGCGCTCGCCGAGGTCGCGGACCTGCGCTGGACCTGCGACTGGGTCGGCCCGCTCGACCGGGACCCGGCGTTCGTCGACCGGCTGCGCCGGCGGCTCGTCGACACCGGTCTCACCGGCCGGGTGCGGCTGGCCGGCCCGCGTACCGGGGCGGACCTGGCCGACGCGTACGCCGCCGCCGATCTGCTGGTCCTGCCCTCGCGGCGGGAGACGTACGGCATGGTGGTCACCGAGGCGCTGGCCCGGGGCGTACCGGTGCTGGCCGGCGACACCGGCGGCCTGCCGGCCACGCTCGGGCACGCCCCCGGCGGCGAGCGGCCCGGCCTGCTGGTGCCGCCGGACGACGCGGGCGCCACGGCCGGCGCGCTGCGGCGCTGGCTCACCGACC
>NZ_NAPR01000003.1:475610-496222 GCF_002140155.1 Micromonospora sp. NBS 11-29 | reverse complement strand
CCCGCCGGCACACCCTCACCGGCTGGCCGGTCACCGTGGACCGGCTGGCGACGGCGCTGACGGAGGCGACCCCGGCATGACCACTCCACTTCCGCCCGACTTCGCGGACTGGCTGCGGCTGCGCGAGCCGGCCGACGCGGCCGCCCGCGCGGCCGAGCTGGTCGACGCGGTACGCGACCGGCTGCCCGCCGACCGGCCGCTGCGCGTGCACGACCTGGGCAGCGGCACCGGCTCGATGGCCCGCTGGCTGGCCCCCCGGCTGCCCGGCCCGCAGCGCTGGGTGCTGCACGAGCGCGACCCGGACCTGCGGGCGCGGGCCACCACCGGCCGGCTCGCCGCCGCCGACGGCGCCGCGGTCGCGGTGACCACCCGCGGGTCGGACGTCACCCGGCTGACCGCCGCCGACCTGGCCGACGCCCACCTGATCACCGCCTCGGCGCTGCTGGACATGCTCACCGCCGAGGAGGTGGAGCGGATGGTGGCGGCCTGCGCCGGCCACCCGACGTTGTTCGCGCTGACCGTCTCCGGCCGGGCGGAGTTCACCCCGGCCGATCCGCTCGATGCCGAGCTGGCCGCCGCGTTCAACGCCCACCAGCGGCGGACCGTCGACGGCCGGGCCCTGCTCGGGCCGGACGCGGTGGACGCCACCGTGGCCGCGTTCGGCCGGCACGGCGTCGAGGTGACGGTGCGGCCCAGCCCGTGGGTGCTCGGCCCGGAGCAGGCCGCGCTGGCCGCGGAGTGGCTGACCGGCTGGATCGACGCGGCGGTCGAGGAGCGCCCGCATCTGTCCGGCCCCGTCGCGACGTATCGGAAGTGGCGGCTCGCCGAGGTCGCCGCCGGCCGGGTCGAGGTGGTCCTGCACCACGCCGACCTGCTCGCCGGCTGAACCGTTCGGCCCGCCGGTCCGTGACATCCGGTGGGAACGAGGGAGGGCCACTTGTCACACGTCGCCGTCGCCGGGCCGGTGCCCGCGCCGGCCCGCCCGCGCTGGGCGCGTCGGGTCTGGGCACGCCGGGCCTGGGCCCGCCCGGTCGTCGGGCTGGCCGTGCTCGCCGCGCTGGTCGCCGCCCTGGGCGCGGGCCCGTTCCTGGCCGGGCTCCGGCTGATCGACGCGCCGGCGCTCGCCGCCGCGCTCGCCATCGGCCTGGTCACCACCGTGAGCTGCGCCTGGCGCTGGTGGCTGGTCGCCGGCGGGCTGGGGGTACGGCTGCCGATGCTCGCCGCGGTGGCCCACTGCTACCGCGCGGTCTTCCTCAACTCCACCCTGCCCGGTGGGATGCTCGGCGACGTGCACCGGGCGGTGCGGCACGGCCGGGACGCCGGCGACCTGGCCCGGGGCGTACGCGCCGTGGTGTGGGAGCGCGCGGCCGGGCAGGTGGTCCAGGTGGTCATCGCGGTGGCGGTGCTGGCCGCGTTCCCGTCGCCGGTGCGCCGGCACCTGCCCGTCCTGGTCGCCGTCCTGGCGGTGGCCGCGCTGGCGCTGGTGCTGGCCGCCCGCGCGGTGCCCCGGGCCGGGACGTCCCGCTGGGCCCGGGCGGCGCGGACCGCGATCGCGGACGTCCGGTGCGGGTTGCTGGCCCGGCGGACCTGGGCCGGCGTGGTGACCGCCTCGGCGTTGGTCTTCGTCGGCCAGCTCGCCACCTTCGTCGTGGCGGCCCGCACCGCCGGCGCCGACGCGCCGCTGTCTCGCCTGCTGCCGCTGACCCTGCTCGCCCTGCTGGCCATGGCCCTGCCGCTCAACGTGGGCGGCTTCGGGCCGCGCGAGGGGGTGGCCGCCTGGGCGTTCGCGTCGGCCGGCCTGACCGCCGCGCAGGGCGTCACCACCGGCACGGTCTACGGCGCGCTGATCCTGGTGGCCAGCCTGCCCGGCGCCGCGGTGCTGCTGGTGCGCCGGGGCGCCCGTCGCGCACCCGGCGACTGTCGGTGATCCCGCATACGGTGAGGGTGCGAGGTGTGCGTTGTCGGGCCCGGCCCGCCGATCGGACGGAGGAGAACCATGGACGACATCCTGCCCAGTGCGACGGTCCGGACCCAGGTCACGGTGCCGCTACGGTTCCCCGACGGGTACGCGACCACCGCCCGGGTGCACACCTTCCACGGCCTGGTGGACGGCCGCGAGCACCTGGCCTTCGGGCTCGGTGAGCACGCCGACGGTGAGCCGCCGTTGGTCCGTCCGCACAGCGAGTGCCTCACCGGGGACGTGTTCGGCAGCCAGCGCTGCGACTGCGGCCCGCAACTGCGCGAGGCGGTCGAGCGGATCGACGAGGCCGGCGGCTACCTGCTCTACCTGCGGCAGGAGGGGCGGGGCATCGGCCTGTACGCCAAGCTCGACGCCTACGCCCTGCAGGACGACGGTCTGGACACGTACGAGGCGAACCTGGCGCTCGGGCGGGGCGCCGACGAGCGGGACTACACCGTGGCCGCGCAGATGCTCGCCGCGCTGGGGGTGGACCGGGTGGCCCTGCTCAGCAACAACCCGGACAAGGCGGCCCAGCTCGAACGCCTCGGCGTCGCCGTCGCCGACCGGGTGCCCACCGGCGTGCACCTGTCCCCGACGAACGCCGGCTACCTCGCGGCCAAGGTCACCCGGGCGGATCACGCCCTCGACCTGCCGTTCGTGCCGTGACCGTGCGTCCCTACGTGCTGCTGAGCTGCGCGATGTCGATCGACGGCTACATCGACGACGCGACGGCCGAGCGGCTGTTGCTCTCCAACGACGACGACCTGGACCGGGTCGACGCGACCCGGGCCGGGTGCGACGCGATCCTGGTGGGCGCCGCCACGGTCCGCCGCGACGACCCCCGGCTGCTGGTGCGCAGCGAGCGGCGGCGGGCCGAACGGGTGGCCCGGGGGCTGCCGCCGTCGCCGGTGAAGGTGACGGTCACCGGCAGCGGTGACCTCGACCCGGCGGCGCGGTTCTTCACCGTCGGCGACGGGGTCAAGCTGGTCTACTGCCCCACCGGCGTGGTGGACAAGGCCCGTGAGCAGGTCGGCGCGGCGGCCACCGTCGTCGACGCGGGGGAGCCGGCCACCCCGGCGGCGGTCGTCGCCGACCTGGCCGGGCGCGGGGTGGGGCGGCTGATGGTCGAGGGCGGCGGCACGGTGCACCGCCAGTTCCTCACCGCCGGCGTCGCCGACGAGCTGCACCTGGTGGTCGCGCCGTTCTTCGTCGGGGATGGCCGGGCCCCCCGGTTCGTGGGCGAGGGCCGCTTCCCGTGGCACCCGGGCCGTCGGGCCCGGGTGGTCGAGGTACGCCAGATCGGCGACGTGGTGCTGACCCGGTACGCGCTCTCCGACCGCTGCCGGGCCTGACCGCGCTCCGCCGGTTCGCCCTTGTGCACGGCCACGGCCGGGATTAGTTTGTTGAGCATCCATACGAACAATCCTCCGTGCATCCCTCCCGAAGGGGGACCGATGAGCGTGCACCACCCCGACCCGGGCTCCTCCCGTCGCCGTTTCCTCGGCCTGGTGGGCCTCGGCGTGGCCGCCACCGCCGGCGGGCCGCTGCTCGCGGGCTGTTCCGAGAAGCCCGCCGGCTCCGGCGACGCCCAGCAGCTCGACGCCGTCTCCGGCCTGCTGCCGACCCGTAAGGACCTGCCCGGCGCCGTCAAGCCCGACATCGTCGGCACCCGTCCGGTGCCCGACGGCTACACCACCTATCCCGCCTCGCTCGTCGACGCCGTCACCGACCAGCCCGGCACCAGCGGCAAGCAGGTCACCGCCATGACGCCCGCCTGGGGGCCGGCGCCGCCCGGCATCGCGCAGAGCGCCTACCTCCAGGCGGTCAACGCCGAGCTGGGCACGCCGGTCAACTTCACCATCCAGGACGGCGTCACCTACGCCGACAAGCTCAACGCCATGCTCGGCGCCCGGGACGTGCCGGAGCTGCTGTGCGTGCCGGGATGGGAGGTGGAGAAGATCCCACGCTTCGCCGAGGCGATCAAGGTGCTCTTCGAGGACCTCACCGACCACCTGAAGGGCGACGCCGCGACCGCGTACCCGATGCTGGCCAGCTTCCCGAGCGGGGCCTGGCGCGAGGCGATCNGCTGTTCGCCCGCAAGGACGTGCTCGACGCGCGCGGCCTGGCGCTGCCGACCAACCTCGACGAGCTGCTCACCATCGCCAAGCAGGTCACCGACCCGGCGCGCAAGGTGTGGGCGTTCGACGACGTCTTCGCCATGATCCAGATGTTCCACCGGGTCCCCGGCTCGCAGGGCGGATGGCGGGTGCGCTCCGACGGGACGCCGGAGTTCAAGTACGAGACCCCGGAGTTCCGCCAGGCGCTGGAGGTGATGACGAAGATCTACGCCGATGGTCTGGTCCACCCGGACGTGGTGGCCAGCAAGGGCGCGGACGCGAAGCAACTGTTCGCCAAGAACGGCGCCATCGTGTTCAAGCAGGACGGCACCGGCTTCTGGCAGGGCGCCCAGGCCGAGCACCAGAAGACCAATCCGGCGTTGAACATCCAGCCCNGGCGGCGACCCGCTCGTCTGGGGCGACGACAAGCCGATCTCGTTCACCTTCATCCGCAAGGGCGTCGGCAAGGAGCGGGTCCAGGAGCTGCTGCGCATCATCAACTGGTGCTCCGCGCCGCTGGGCAGCAAGGAGGCCCAGCTCCGCGACTTCGGCGTCGAGGGCAAACACCACACCAGGTCGGCGAACGGGCCGGTCAAGACCGACCTGGCGTTCAAGGAGATCGCGAACCAGTACTTCTTCATCAGCGGCCGCAACCCCACCATCGGCCCGTACCCGGACACCCCCCGCTACGTGCCGGACGTGCTCGCCTACTCCAACCGGATGGTCGCGTTCCTGGAGCGCAACCCCTGGGACGGGGTGAAGCTGGAGATGCCGGCCGCCTACAAGGCCAACCAGGTGCCGACGGAGGACAAGTTCACCGACGTCCTGCGTGGCCGGCGACCCCTCGGTGACGTGGACGCCATCGTCGCCGAGTGGAAGGCCAACGGCGGGGAGGAAGCCCGCAAGCTGCTCGCCGACGCGCTGCCCAAGGCGGGTAAATGAGCGAGCCGGACGTCGTGGTCGGGCCCGNCCCCCCCCCCCCGCCGGCCCGCGCGCCCCGCCGCCGTCGGGTGCCGCTGGGCACCCGGCTGCGCCGCGACTGGCAACTGCTGGCCATGGTGGCGCCCGGCTTCGCGGTGCTGCTGGTCTTCAGCTACCTGCCGATCGCCGGCAACGTCATCGCGTTCCAGGACTACAACCCCTACCTGGGCGACAACCCGTGGGCGGCGTTCACGCACAGCAACTGGATCGGCTTCGGCCAGTTCCAGCTCCTCTTCGACGACCCGGCGTTCTGGGACGCGTTCCGCAACACCCTGGCCATCACCGCGTTCCAGCTCGTCTTCTTCTTCCCGCTGCCGATCCTGCTCGCGGTCATGCTGCACAACCTGCTCTCCAGCCGGCTACGCGGCCTCGTCCAGACCATCGTCTACCTGCCGCACTTCTTCAGCTGGGTGCTGGTGGTCACCTTCTTCGTGGCCATGCTCGGCGGCGCCGGGCTGCTGGCGCAGACCATGCGCGACGCCGGCGTGCAGCCGTGGAACGTGATGACCAACCCGGACACGTTCATCGTCCTGGTCACCGCCGAGGCGGTGTGGAAGGACGTCGGCTGGGGCACCATCGTCTTCCTGGCCGCGCTGTCCGCCATCGACCAGAACCTCTACGAGGCGGCCGCCGCGGACGGCGCCGGGCGGTGGCGGCGACTGTGGCACATCACCCTGCCCGGCCTGCGGCCGGTGATCGTGCTGCTGCTCATCCTGCGCCTCGGCGACGCGCTATCGGTCGGCTTCGAGCAGTTCCTGCTGCAACGCGACGCCGTCGGCCGGCAGGCCGCCGAGGTCCTCGACACCTTCGTCTACCACTTCTCCATCGCCACCGGGAACTACGGCTACGGCGCGGCGGCCGGCCTGTTCAAGGCCGTCGTCGGCCTCGTGCTGATCCTGGCCGCGAACCGGGTGGCGCACCTGCTCGGCGAACGAGGGATCTACTCCAAGTCATGACCGCGATCATCCGCCGGCCGCCCGGCGCACGCGCCCGGCGTCCGGTGTGGGAGGAACCCCCGACCCGGGTCGGCCAGGGGCTCAAGGCCGTCCTGCTCACCCTGCTCGTGGCGGGCGTGCTGTTTCCGCTCTGGGTGGTGCTGGTGACCAGCCTCTCCTCCCGGCAGACGATCGCCGACGCCGGCGGGCTGGTGGTCGTGCCGAAGGGCATCGACACGTCGGCCTACCAGACCATCCTCGCCGGTGGGGCGGTCACCCGGGCGCTGTGGATCAGCACGCTGGTGACGGTCTGCGGCACCGCGATCGCGCTGACCGTCACCGTGCTGGCCGCGTACGGGCTGTCCCGGCCGGGCTCGCTGGGCCACCGGTGGCTGCTCGCGTACTTTTTGATCCCGTTCCTGGTCTATCCGCCGCTGGTGCCCCGCTACCTGGTGGTCACCGGGCTGGGCCTGAAGGACACCATCTGGGCGCTCGTGCTGCCACCGGCGATCAGCGTGTTCAACCTCGTCGTGGTGCGCGGCTTCTTCCAGGGCATCCCGCAGGAACTGCTGGACAGCGCCCGCATCGACGGCGCCAGCGACTTCCGTACCCTCGGGCGGATCGTGCTGCCGCTGTCCCGCGCGGTCATCGCGGTGGTCGGCCTGTTCTACGCGGTCAGCTACTGGAACGTCTGGTTCGACGCGTTGCTGTTCATCGACCGCAACGACATGTACCCGATCCAGCGCGTGCTCCAGAGCTACCTGCTGGCCGGCCAGGCGCCGCACACCGCCGGCGGTGTCACCGGGGTCAGCGCGCCGCCGACCGAGGCGATCAAGATGGCGGTGGTGGTGCTGACCGTCGCGCCGATCGTCGCGGTCTACCCGTTCGTCCAGCGGCACTTCATCAAGGGCGTGCTGATCGGCGCGGTCAAGGGCTGACCCGCCGCTCAGAGCACCTGGGACAGGAACCGCCGCAACCGGGGATGCGCCGGCGCCTCGAACACGGCGGCCGGCGGCCCGGCCTCCAGCACCACGCCGGCGTCCATGAACGCGACCGTGTCGGCGACCGTGCGGGCGAAGCCCATCTCGTGCGTGACCACCACCATCGTCATGCCGGCGGCGGCGAGGTCCGCCATCACCGCGAGCACGCCCTTGACCAGCTCCGGGTCCAGCGCCGAGGTGGCCTCGTCGAAGAGCATCACCTGCGGGCGCAGCGCCAGCGCCCGCGCGATGGCGACGCGCTGCTGCTGGCCGCCGGAGAGCTGCGCCGGCCGGGCGTCGACCTTGCCGGCCAGGCCGACCAGGTCGAGCTGGGCGCGGGCGAGCGCCACCGCCTCGTCCTCGTCGAGCTTCTTCAGCTTCCGCAGCGCCAGCGTGACGTTGCGCAGCACGCTCAGGTGCGGGAAGAGGTTGAACTGCTGGAACACCATGCCGATGCGCTGGCGCAGCGCGTCCGGGTCGTCGCGCAGCACGCTGCGCCCGTCCAGCAGCACGTCGCCCCGGTCCGGCTCGATCAGCCGGTTGATCGTGCGCAGCAGCGTGGACTTGCCGGAGCCGGACGGCCCGATCACGCAGGCCGTGCCGCCGCGGGCCACGTCCAGGTCCGCGCCGCGCAGCACCCGGTGCGCGCCGAAGGCCAGGTGCACGTCCCGGACGGCGAGGCTGACCGAGGTGGCAGTGCTCGTGGTCATCGCGGGTCCCTTCCGGTCGGGGTGACGCCGGCCGGCGTCAGGTCGGTGTCGGGCTCGGGCGGGGCGGCCGGGCGGCCCTGCCGCAGCCGGCGGTCCAGCCAGTTGACCGCGTGCGTCAGCGGCACGGTCAGCACGAGGTAGAAGAGACCGGCCAGCAGCAGCGCGGACTGGTTGCCGGTGTTCGCGGCGTAGTCCTGCCCGATCCGGAACAGCTCCCGCTGGCTGGCCAGCAGGCCGAGGAAGTACACCAGGCTGGAGTCCTTGATCAGCGCGATGAGCTGGTTGACCCAGGCCGGCAGCACCCGGCGTACGCCCTGCGGGATGATCACCAGGCGCATCGACTCGGCCCAGGAGAAACCGAGCGCCCGGGCGCCCTCCAACTGGGCGGCCTCCACGCTGAGGATGCCGGCCCGGAAGATCTCCCCCAGGTAGGCGGCGGCGATCAGCGACAGCGCCAGCACGCCCAGCGGGTAGGGGTTCGGCCCCCAGATCTCCATGCCCAGCGGCGCCAGGCCGACGCCGATGAGCAGGATGGTGGCCGCGGCCGGCAGGCCGCGGAACACGTCGGTGTAGAGCCGGGCCGGCCACCGCAACCATCGGGTACGCGAGATGCCCGCGACCGCCAGCAGCATCCCCAGCACGGAGCCGAGCAGGGCGGCGGAGACGGCCAGGATCAGCGTGTTGGGCAGCCCGACGGTCAGCATCTCGGGCAGCGCCTCGCGCATCGAGTCCCCGTCGAAGAAGGTCTCCCAGAGGGTGCTCAGTGAATCCATGTCGCCTCCGTCCGTCCCGCTCGTCCCCGGCTACCGGCTCAGGAGGCGGCCGACGGCGACGGCGCCGTGACCGCGCCGCTGCCGGCGGTGAAGTCGGCCGGGATCGGCCGGCCCGGGTAGTACTGCGCCTGGAGGCGGCTCCAGGTGCCGTCGGCGATCACCTCGTCGAGGCCCTTGTTCAAGGCCTCGCGCAGCTTGTCGTTGCCCTTCGCCACCGCGTACGCGGTCGGGGCCGGGCTGAGCTGCTTCGCCGCGACCTTGATCTTCCCGTTGCTGTCGGCGGCGGACTTGTCGCCGATCTCAGCCGGGGCGATCCAGGCGTCGGCCGTGCCGGCCTTGAGCTGGTTGACCGCGCCGTTGTAGTCGGGCACCCGCACCGGGTCCAGCTTCTCCCGGGTGGCGTAGTCGTCCTGCACCGTGCCCTGGACCACCACCACCCGCTTGCCGGCGAGCTGGTCGAAGCCGGTGATCGCGGAGCCGGCCGGCACGTCCAGGCCGAAGTAGCCGAAGTCGTAGCCGTTGCCGAAGTCGACGGTCTTCTTCCGTGCCTCGGTGATGGTGATCGAGGAGCTGCCCACGTCGAACTTGTGGTTGTTCACCTGCGACAGCAGGGCCGAGAAGTCGGTGCCGACGAACTCCACCTTGAGCCCGGCCTTGGCGGCGACGGCGGTGAGCAGGTCGTTGTCGAAGCCGGTGAACTTCCCGTCCTTGAGGTAGACGTTCGGCGGGGCGTCGGTGAGCGTGCCGGCCCGGATCACGCCGGGCTGGAGCAGCCCGTACGGGTTGTCGGCCCGCTCGGCGGACTCGTTGCCGCAGGCGGTCAGCGTGGTGGCGGCGAGCACGGCCGCCGCACCGAGGGCGGCGACACGGGTCAGGGCGGTACGGATACGCACGATGTCTCTCCAGAGTGGAACGCCACGCGCCGGGCGCGTGCCGGTGCCGACGCCGCCGGGCAGGGCGGAGCCGGGAAAGGTGGATCGGGGATGGAGGGTGGGGCGCAGGCTCAGCGCGCGGCGCGACAGCCGTCGCTGCACACCCGCATCAGGTCGACGTGGCGGCGCTTGACCAGCGTGACGCCGGTCGGGTGCGCGGCGGTGCCGCCGGACGGGGTGCAGGGTGGTGCGAACATCGGTCTCCCTGGTCTGTTGCTGACCTGGGTGCCAGGCCACGCTTGCACCGGCGNCAGCGAGCCGGGGCTTGACGCTGGCGCTCATGACCTGACGAGAAGGCTAGCAGCCGCGCCACCGGGTACGTCCAGCGGTTATGACCGCCCTCACGCCCGTGCCTTACCGGCGGGCCGGCACCACCGGCGCGTCCCGGCCGGTGCCGTGCCGCGACGGGCTGCGCTGCTCGTGGTAGTCCTGCTCGACGTTGACCGTCCAGACGTCGTGGCCGGCGTCGTGCGCGATGTTCTCCGCGGTCAGCATCGCGGTGAGCATCGAGTGGTCGGCGTTGTTGTACCGGTGCATGCCGTTGCGTCCCACCGGGTGCACGTTCGGCACCGTCCGGGCCAGCCAGTCCCGGATCACGTCGACGTTGTGCTGGTACCGCTCGTCGTAGACCGGATACGCCTTCGGCATCCGGACCACGTAACCGGCCTCCACGCACCCGGGCTTGACCAGCCCCAGCCGTTCCAGCTCGGCGGTGGCGAACGCGACCAGCTCCGCGTCCGGCCGGCGCCACATCTCGTCGCCCTCGAAGACGAAGTACTCCAACCCCAGGCAGGTCCGCCCGTCCTTGACCAGGTACGGCGACCAGGAGCCGAAGTTCTGAATCCGTCCCACCCGGGCCGCCGGATCGTGCACGTAGATCCAGTTGTCCGGGAACGAGAACTCCTCCGGCACCACCAGCGCGACGGTCAGGAAGTCGCGGTACCGCAGGTCGTCGGCGGCGGCCCGCACCCGCGGCGGGGCGGCCGGACGCATCGCCCGCACCAGCGCGGAGATCGGCATCGAGGAGATCACATGGTCGGCCGGCTCGGTCCGGGTCCCGTCCGCGTCGGCGAGCGTCACGGCGGTCGCCCGGCCGGCCGCCGGATCCCGGTGGACCTCGGTCACCCAGGTGTTCATGCGTACCGTCCCGCCGCGCCGGGTCACCTCCGCGGCGCAGCGCTCCCACATCATCCCCGGACCGTGCTTCGGGTACTGGAACTCCTCGATCAGGCTGGTCACGTCCGTGCGGTGCCGCCGGGGCAGCAGCGCGTTGCGCATCGCGGTCGCCAGCGACAGGTTCTTGATCCGCTGCGCCGCCCAGTCGGCCTGCAACTGGTCCGCCGGCATTCCCCAGACCTTCTCCGTGTACGTCTTGAAGAAGATCGAGTAGAGCCGCCACCCGAACCGCGCCGACACCCACCCCTCGAAGTGCGACTGGTCCCGAGGCGGGCGCAGCCGGGCCCGGCCGTACGAGCCGAGACAGCGCAGCGCCTCCCGTACGCCGAGGTTGCGCAGCGCGTTGCCGGCGTTGAGCGGGTAGTCGTAGAGCGCGCCCCGGTAGTAGATCCGGCTCATCCTCGGCCGGAGCAGGAAGTCCTCGTCCGGCAGGATGTCGTGCCAGAAGTCCTCGACCCGCGACACCTTGGTGAAGAACCGGTGCCCGCCGATGTCGAACCGCCAGCCGTCGCGTTCCACCGTCCGGCTGATCCCGCCGACCACGTCGTCGGCCTCGTAGACCCGCACCGGCAGGCCGTGCCGCAGCAGCTCGTACGCGGCCGTCAGCCCGGCCGGCCCGGCCCCGATCACCACGGTTCCCCCGCCGTCGCCCATGCTGTCCGCGCCCCCCCGCCGGCCTGCCGATGCGGCACCGCCTTACCCGCTTCGCCGCCGCCCTCACCTGCCGTCGCCGGTCACCGCCTCCCGGGTCACCCGATCGGGTCACCGCGGTGTGAACCGGGTCGAACCGGGAAGACGGGTCGTCCCGCGCCCGGAGGTCGGTCGTGGGGGACCGGTGGGAGCGCCGATGGCGGACGAGGGGCGGGCCGGGTCGCCCACACGCCGGTCGGCGGTGCGGTCGGCGGTGCGCCGGGTGCCCGAGCCCTGGGGGTTCGTGCTGGCCGTCTTCGTCGCCTCGAAGCTCGTGCTCAGCCTGGTCGGCGTGCTGGTGCTGGCCGCCTGGGACGGGGTGCCCGGCGCGCCGCCGGCCGACGAGGCGATGGCCCGGGCCCAGCAGCGGGACATCTCCCCGCACCGCTGGTTCTCGCTCTGGTTCGCCTGGGACTCGTTCCTCTACGACCACCTGGCCCGGCTGCCGCTGGACCGGCCGTGGCCGGACTTCGGCTTCCCGCTGCTCTACCCGTTCCTGGCCCGGCCGCTCGCGCCCCTGCTCGGCGGGCACACCGCCGTGGCGCTGCTGCTGGTGAGCAACGTGGCACTGCTGTTCCAACTCCTGTTCGCGTACCGGCTCGGGGCGCGGCTGCTCGGCGGCGGGGGACCGGCCGACGGGCGGCGGGCGGTCCGGTACCTGCTGCTCCTGCCGACGGCGTTCCTGTTCCAGGCGGCCCTGACCGAGTCGCTCTTCGTCTGCCTCGCGCTCGCCGCCTTCTGGTACGCCGAGCGAGGTCGCTGGGCGGTGGTCGGCGTCGTCGGCTACTTCCTGGCGATGAGCCGTTCGGTCGGCTTCCTGGTGGTGGTGCCGCTGGCCCTGGTGCTGCTGCGCCAGCACGACTGGCGGGCCCCTCCCCGCGCCTGGCCGGCCCTGCTGCGGCGGGGCTGGCCGCTGCTGCTGGTCCCGCTGGGCTGGTTCACGTTCATGGCGTTCTGCCGCTGGCAGGGCGGGGACTGGTTCGCCTACCAGCACGCCCAGGAGACGGGCTGGGGGATCCGGCTGCAGGACCCGGTCACGGTGGCCGGCTCGGCGCTGGCCGGCGACAACTCGGCCGACGCGCTGCGGGTCTGGATCGCCGTGGCGACGCTGGCCGTGGCGGCGGTCGGGCTGCGGCGGCGGGCCGACTGGCCGTACCTCGTCTACACGCTGATCATGGTGCTGGTGCCGCTGTCGATGGGCCCCCCGGTCTACAAGAGCCTGCTGCGCTACCTGCTCGCCGCGTTCCCGGTCGCGCTGGTGCTGGCCCGCTGGGCCCGCCGGCCCGGCCCGGACGGTTGGCTCACCGCCGGCCTGGCGCTGCTGCAGGGTGCGCTGTTCGCCGTCTGGCTCACCTACTGGACGCATCTGATCATCTGAGCGCCGCCCGCCCCGGCGGGCGCGGCCGTCGGGGCGCAGAATGCAGGGATGAGCGACCGCCGGGTGACCCTCGACGACCTCGGCGCCTGGCTGATCAAGGGCAACGCGGACGCGACGGACCTGACCGGCCGCTTCGCCGCCGACCCCCGGGTGACCGGCTGGTGCGTCCGCCCCACCTACCGGCTCGGGCTGGTGGACGCCGGCCAGCCGGTGGTGTTCTGGGCCAGCGGCAGCCGGGGCCGGACGCCGTACGGCGTGTGGGGCGTGGGCCGGGTCGCCGGCGCGCCGCGACCGGGCCCACCGGGGCAGGCGTGGACGCTGCCGCTGGACCTGACCATCCTCGACGAGCCGCTGCGGGTGCGGCGGGACGTGCTGCGGGCGGACCCGCGGCTGGCCGGCGCCGAGGTGTTCCGGCAGCCGCAGGCGGCGAACCCGTCGTACCTGACCGTGGCGCAGTTCACGGCGCTGCGCGCGTACCTGCCCGCGGCGTCGGCCGGCAATTCCGGCAAGTTGGCCGCTTCCGACCGGTGATCTCGGGAGAATCGCAGGCAGGAGTCGCCCGAGGAGGTACGTGATGGTGAACAGGTCCCGCGCGGGGGCCCCGGCGTCGCCCGTCCGGCGGGCCGCCCAGGCGGTCGGCATCGTCTTCCTGGTCATCGGTGTCCTCGGGTTCGTCCCCGGCATCACCTCCGACTACGGCAGCATGAGGTTCGCCAGGCACGAGTCCGGGGCGAAGCTGCTCGGCCTGTTCCAGGTGTCGATCCTGCACAACCTGGTGCACCTGCTCTTCGGCGTGGCCGGGCTGGCGCTGGCCCGGACGGTCGCCGGCGCCCGGTTGTACCTGATCGGCGGCGGCGCCGTCTACCTGGTGCTCTGGCTCTACGGCCTGGTGATCGACCACAACAGCGGCGCGAACTTCGTGCCGCTCAACAACGCCGACAACTGGCTGCACCTGTTCCTCGGCGTCGGCATGATCGCCCTCGGCGTGGCGCTCACCCGACGGACGACCGACCGCGTCTGACGCGTCGCGCCGAACGGGGCGGCGGTCCGGCCGCTGCGCCCGGTAGGTTGCACGGATGTTCGCGCTCGCCCTGACCGACGACGCCGAGCTGCGACCGTTGCAGCCCTGGCACGCCGACGAGTTCATCGCCAACCTCGACCGCTGCCGCGAGCACATCGCGCCCTGGGTCGGCGCGTCCTTCGTGGCCACCGACCTCGCCTCGGCCCGCACGGTCCTGCAGAACTACGCCGACCGGTGGGCCCGCGACGACGGCGGCATCTGGGGGATCTGGCAACGCGGCACGCTCGTCGGTGGCGTGCTGCTCGTCTCGCTGAGCGCCGCCCGGGGGGTCTGCGAGGCCGGCTGCTGGCTGGAGCCGGGCGCCGAGGGGCAGGGCCTGGTGACCCGGGCGGCCCGGGTGGTCATCGACTGGGCGGTCCGGGAGCGTGGCATCCACCGGGTCGAGTGGGTGACCCGGGCCGGCAACGAGCGCAGCATCGCCGTCGCCCGCCGGTTGGGCATGCGCCGCGACGGGGTGCTCCGGGAGGCCGCGCCGGTGGCCGAGGGCCGGGCCGACATGGAGGTCTGGTCCGTGCTGGCGCCGGAGTGGACCGCCTGACCGTCTTTTTGTCGTACCCGGACGTCAACATGTGTCCATGGCTGCCCCCGCACTGGCCGACCGGTCCCCCCAGCCGCGCGCCCTACCGCTGCGCGAGGTCCGCACCCGGCTCACCCAGCTCGTCTCCCTGGCCGAGTTGACCGACACCGTCACCGTCGTCACCCGTGACGGCGATCCCCGTCCGATCGCCGCGATCGTGCCCGCGCCGGCCGCGCGCAGCGCCGCCCAGGCCCGGGCCGACGCCGACCGGATCGCCGCGATCAGCGCCGGTTGGTCCCGCCGGCTGGAGGAGTCGCGCCGGCAGTCCAGCCGGCGGCACGCCGCCGAGCTGCGGGCGCTCACCGACGCGCTCGCCGAGGCCTGGGCCGAGCTGGAGCGACGCGCGCCGGCCGGCGACGCCGCGCTGACCCGGCTCCGGGCCGCCCACGCCGACCTGCTGCGCCGCTGACCCGCACCCGGCTCCGCCACCCGGGCGGGAGGCTCCCACCCGGGCGGCGTCGCCGGTCGACTCAGTTACGCCCGCGTTCGGCGCGGTAGCGACGGATCAGCTCGGCGGTGGAGGTGTCCACCTCGGCCAGGTCCGGGTCGGCCCCGGTGAGCTTCGGCGCGAGCTGGTTGGCCATCACCTTGCCCAGTTCCACACCCCACTGGTCGAAGGCGTTGATGTCCCAGACCGCCGCCTCGGTGAAGACGATGTGCTCGTAGAGCGCGATGAGCTGACCCAGGGTCGCCGGGGTGAGCTTCGGCGCCAGGATCGACGTGGTCGGGTGGTTGCCCGCCATCACCCGGTGCGGCACGACCTCGGGCGCGGTGCCCTCCGCCTCCACCTGCTCCCGGGTCCGGCCGAAGGCCAGCGCGGCGGTCTGGGCGAAGAAGTTCGACATGAACAGGTCGTGCATGTCGCCCAGGTCGTGGTTGGGCCGGCTGAACGCGATGAAGTCGGCCGGGACCAGCCGGGTGCCCTGGTGGACGAGCTGGTAGAACGCGTGCTGACCGTTGGTGCCGGGCTCGCCCCAGAAGATCTCCCCGGTCGGGTACGTCACCGGCGAACCGTCGACGCGGGTCGACTTGCCGTTGCTCTCCATGGTGAGCTGCTGGAGGTACGCCGGGAACCGGTGCAGGTACTGCGCGTACGGGAGCACCGCGTGGGTCTCCGCGCCGAGGAAGTCGGTGTACCAGACGTTGAGCAGCCCGAGCAGCGCCGGCACGTTGCGCTCGACCGGCGTGGCGCGGAAGTGCTCGTCGACGGCGTGATAGCCGGCCAGCAGCTCGCGGAACCGCTCCGGCCCGATCGCCAGCATCACCGACAACCCGACCGCCGACGGCAGCGAGTAGCGCCCACCCACCCAGTCCCAGAAGCCGAACATGTTCTCCGGGTCGATGCCGAAGTCACGGACCCGCTGCTCGTTGGTGCTGACCGCGACGAAGTGCCGGGCCACGGCGTCGTCGTCGGCGTCCAGCCCGGCGAGCAGCCACCGCCGTGCCTGGTCGGCGTTGGCCAGCGTCTCCTGGGTGGAGAACGTCTTCGAGACCACCACGAACAGCGTGCTCGCCGGATCCAGGTCGGCGGTCTTGTCGTGGATGTCGGTCGGGTCGATGTTGGACACGAACCGGCAGCTGATCCCCGCGTCCCGGTACGCCTTCAGCGCCTCGTACGCCATCACCGGCCCCAGGTCCGAGCCGCCGATGCCGATGTTGACCACGGTGGCGATCCGCTCGCCGGTGTGCCCGCGCCAGGAGCCGGACCGCACCCGGTCGGCGAAGGCGGACATCCGGTCCAGCACCGTGTGCACGTCGGCGACGACGTCCTGGCCGTCCACCGTCAGCGCGGCGTCGCGGGGCAGGCGCAGCGCGGTGTGCAGCACCGCCCGGTCCTCGGTGACGTTGATGTGCCGCCCGGCGAACATCGCCGCGATCCGCTCGGTCAGGCCGACCCGCTCGGCGAGCGCGGTGAGCAGCGCGACCGTCTCGTCGGTGATCAGGTTCTTGCTGTAGTCGACGTGCAGGTCGGCGACCTCGCCGGTGAGCCGTTCCCCCCGCTGCCCGTCGGCGGCGAAGAGGTCGCGCAGGTGGGTGCCGCGCATCGCCTCGGCGTGCTTGCGCAGCGCCTGCCATTCGTCCGTGGTGGTGACGTCCACAGCCATCGGGTCGATCTTCTCCTTCACGTCGGGCGGTCGGCGGGCCTTCGCCGGCGACCTCCACCAGCCTGCCACCCGGGCCCGGTCGCCGCGACGCGACGCGACATCGCCCACTCTGTGGGCACGCGCCCCACGGCGGCGGGACACGCCGGTTGGGACACCTGTTCGACACGCCCGACACCCGCAGACATCGAACGACAGCGGACCGTAGGCTCCGGGAGGCTGGCCGTGCGGGAGGAGGCAGGTATGGCGACGGTGATCGGTCCCCGGAATCCGTCCGACCGGGACGCGCCGGCCGAGGACGCGACGGCCGACGAGTCGCCGCTGCCGGAGCTGGCGGACGGCCACTGGATGAACCGGGCCACGGAGTTCGCCCACACCAGCTTCTGGGCGGTGGCCCGCCGGCTGCCCGCGCTCGTCCGTGAGGCCGTCGGACTGGCCTGGGCGACCAGTCGACGGGACACGCTCGCCTCGATCGGGCTCAACGTCGCCGCCGGCGTGCTCACCACGTTCGGCCTGCTCGCCACCACCGGCGTGCTCCGGCAACTCTTCGCCGCCGGCCCCACCCCGGACCGGATCCGGGCGGCCCTGCCGGCGCTGCTGCTGGCGGCCGCCGCCGTGACCGGCCGGGGTGCGCTCACGGTCGCGGCCGGCTGGGCACAGGCCCGGCTCATTCCACAGATCAACTACCAGGTGGAGCTACGCCTGTTCGAGGCCACCACCGCCGTCGAGCTGGCCGCGTTCGACGACGCCGGCTTCGCCGAGGAGATGGACCGGGCCCGGGACCGGGGCATGGCCGAGGCGGCGTCGATCGTGGACCACACCGTCAACCTGGTGACCGGGCTGGTGGGCGTGCTCGCCACCGCCGCCGCGGTCACCGTCATCCAGCCCCTGCTGCTGCCCTGCCTGCTCCTGGCCGCCGTGCCCGAGGCCGCCACCGCGGTCAAGCTGGCCCGCCGGCAGTACCTGGCCGTGCTGGCCTGGATCACCCGGCGTCGCCGGATGTACATGCTGGCCCGGCTGATGGCCGACCGGCACACCGCCGCCGAGATCCGGGCCTACCAGATGCGTGACTTCCTGCTCGCCGAGTACCACCGGATGATGACCGTGGAGACGCAGGCCCAACTGCGGCTGGCCCGTTCGCAGACCGTCACCCGCGCGCTCGGCCTGTCGGTGACCGGTGTCGCCGCGTTCGCCGTCTACGCGGTGCTCGGCGGCCTGCTGCTCACCGGCGTGGTCGCCCTCGCGGCGGCGGCCACCGCGCTGCTCGCGCTCCAGTCCGCCCGCAGCAGCCTGCGTACGGCCATCTTCGCCACCAACTCGCTCTACGAGGACGCCCTCTACTACCAGGACTACCGGGACTTCCTCGACCGGGCCGGGAAGCGGATCCCGGCCGGCGGTGAGCGCTCGGTGGACGGGTTCGACCGGATCGACGTCGACCGGGTCAGCCTGCGCTACCCGGACACGGAGGCCGCCGCCGTCGACGAGGTCAGCCTGTCGTTCCGGCGGGGCGAGGTGGTCGCGCTGGTGGGGGAGAACGGCTCCGGAAAGACCACGCTGGCCAAGCTGATCGCCGGCCTCTACCGTCCCACCGGCGGCGCGATCCGGTGGGACGGCGTGGACGCCGCCGAGCTGGACCCGCGTCAGGTCGCCGCCCAGGTGGCGGTGATGAGCCAGGACTGGTGGAAGTTCCCGTTCACCGCCCGGCAGAACATCCGGGTCGGCCGCCACGACCGGGCCGGCGGGTCCGGCCCCACCGTGGAGGCCGCCGCCCGGGACGCCGCCGCGCACGACATGATCAGCGAGCTGCCCTTCGGGTACGACACGCTGCTGGACCGGCAGTTCAAGGACGGGCAGGACCTGTCCGGCGGGCAGTGGCAGCGGCTGGTGGCCGCCCGCGGCCTCTACCGTGACGCCCGGCTGCTGATCTGCGACGAGCCCTCCGCCGCGCTGGACGCACGCGCCGAACACGCGCTCTTCCGGCACCTGCGACGGCATCCGGACCGGGCCGTCGTGCTGATCACCCACCGGCTGGCCAACGTCCGGCACGCCGACCGGATCTTCGTCATGGACCACGGCCGGCTTGTGCAGTCCGGCGACCACGACACGCTGATGGCCTCCGACGGCCCCTACCGGGAGCTGTTCGAGTTGCAGGCGGCCGGCTACCTGTCCGGCGCCGCCGACCACTGACCCCCGGTCGCCGCTCCAGGGTCCACCTCGCACCAAGATCCCGAACCCTGCCGTCCAGGCGAGATCCACACCGGTTCGCCGAAGTGGAGCCTTCCCGATGCGACGATGCCGTCACTTCACCGAACTGGCGGCGCCGCCGCTCACCCATCCCACCTTTCGAGAACATAATCCCATCAGCCAGGAACCGCGCAGATCTGGTGACGAAGCGCCACTCCAGGCGGGCTCAATTCAACCCTGGACTGGGTCATGTGCGAGCGACAGCGGTGCGGAGGGCGCGGGTGCCCGGTGAATCCGGTCGACGCCGGCCGGGCCGGGCGTCCACACTGTGCGGATGGAACACCGTGAGCTGGTTCGGGTGAGCAGGACCATGGCGCTGGCGTTGCGCCACCGCCCCGACCGGTTCGGCCTGACGCTCGACCGGGCCGGCTGGGTGCCGGTCGCCGACCTGCTCGCCGCGCTGCGGATCGGCCGCTCCGACCTGGACGCCGTGGTCGCCGGCAACGACAAGCAACGCTTCGCGGTCGAGGCCGGCCCGGACGGGATCGACCGGGTCCGCGCCAACCAGGGACACTCCGTTCCCGTCGACCTCGGCCTGACCCCGGCCGTGCCGCCGGACCGGCTCTTCCACGGCACCGCCGAGGACGTGCTGCCCGCGATCCGGACGCAGGGGCTGCGCCGGGGCCGCCGACACCACGTACACCTGTCGGCGGACGTGCCGACGGCCCGGCGGGTCGGCGCGCGCCGCAGCGGCGCGGTGGTGGTGCTGGAGGTCGACGCCGCCGCGATGGCCGACAACGGTTACGCGTTCTACCGTTCCGCGAACGGGGTGTGGTTGACCGACACGGTCCCACCGGCCTATCTGACGGTCAGCACGCCGTGACCGGGTGCGCCACCACGGCGTCGAACAGGTAGGCGAGGTCGTTGGGGGTGGCGCGGTCGGGCTGCCCGGCGCCGGTGCGGTCGGTGGCGCGGGCGCGCAGCGTGTGCCGGCCGGCGGCCGGCGGGCGCCAACGCGCGGTCCAGCGCTGCCAGGGGCCACCCCGGTCGGCGGCGACCAGGTCGGCCGGCCGCCATCCGTCGCCGGTGTCCACCTCGACCCGCTCGATCGGGCCGTTGCCGGACCAGGACCGGCCGCGCAGCAGCAGGTCCTCGCCGGCCGGCAGCCGCGCGTCCCAGGCCAGCTCGAACGCGCTCTTCACCGGCTGCGCGCCGAGCACGGTGCCGCCGGTCGGGTGCGCCGGGCCGAACAGCCGGTAGAACTGAGTGTTCCATGGGGAGAACAGGGGCGCGGTGGAGACCTCGACCGGGCCCACCCACTTGATCGAGGAGATGCCGATCCAGCCGGGCACCACCACCCGCACCGGGAAGCCGTGGTCGGCCGGCAGCGGCTCGCCGTTCATCTCGTACGCCAGCAGCACGTCGTCGAGCGCCTTGGTGACCGGCAGCGGCCGGCGGACCCGGCCGAGGTCGACCCCGCCGGTCACGTAGCGCGGGTCCAGCCCCTCGGGCATCACGTCGACCGCGTCGTCGCGCAGCCCGGCGGCGCGCAGCACCGTGCCCAGCCGTACGCCCCGCCACCGGGCCACGCCGACCGCGCCCAGCCCCCAGGCCACGCCCGGGACCGGCTCGCCCTGCTGGGCGGCGAAGAAGCGTCGCCCGTTGCCGGCGCACTCCAGCAGCGCGACGCTCTCCTCGGCGGGCAGCCGGCGTAGGTCGTCGAGGTCGAACTCCACCGGCGCGGTCCGGGTCGGTGCGCCGCGCAGCCCGTCGCCGAACAGGCGCAGCCGCCAGGTGGCCGCGTCGAGCCGCGGGGTGACGGTGTGGTTGCGGACGAAGAAGCGGTCGTTCGGCACCACGTACCCCTGGCCGGCCATCGCCGACCAGCGCATCTCGGCGTTGGTGTCCCGCGCGCGCAGCAGCGCCGGTGGCAGCGGCTTGGCGATCGGCGGGTCGACGCCGACCGGCGCGGGCGCCACCGCGACCGGCTGGCGTTCCGCGGCGGCGGCGGTCACCGCGGCCATGGCGGCGGCCAG
>NZ_NAPR01000003.1:473255-475602 GCF_002140155.1 Micromonospora sp. NBS 11-29 | reverse complement strand
ACGCTGCCATTCCTATTAGATCAGTAGGAGTTCCCGGCAGGGAAGCGCACGTTGTGCCGCCCCCTGTCAGGGAGTGGTTGGCCCGAACAGGGCTCGTGATACTTCGAGTCATGGACGTGAGAGGACAGCTCGGCGATTTCCTGCAGGCCCGGCGCTCCCAGCTACGGCCCGAGGACACCGGCGTGGCGACGTACGGTGAACGGCGCCGGGTTCGCGGGCTGCGCCGGGAGGAACTGGCCCTGCTGGCCGGGGTGAGTGTGTCGTACTACTCCCGGCTGGAGCAGGGGCAGGCCGTGAACGCCTCACCCGAGGTGCTCGACGCGCTCGCCCGGGCACTGCGGCTCGACGAGGCGGAACGCCACCACCTGTACGAGTTGGCGGCCGGGACCCGCCGCCGGCCCGCCGTGCGCCGCCCGGCCCCGGAGCGGGTGAGCCCGGCGGTCCGGCAGCTCGTCGCGACGCTCGGTGGCGTACCCGTGGTGGTGCTCGGTCGACGGGCCGACGTGCTGGCGTGGAACGCCGCGGGTCATGCCC
This sequence comes from Micromonospora sp. NBS 11-29, assembly GCF_002140155.1. GTDB lineage: Bacteria > Actinomycetota > Actinomycetes > Mycobacteriales > Micromonosporaceae > Micromonospora. Next base: position 475,068 of record NZ_NAPR01000003.1, on the reverse strand, counting down.
TGTTCGCCGGCCACCTGCCCCCGGAGATCCTGGAGCGGCCGGAGCAGCACCCGAACATGGCCCGGCTGGTGTTCCTGGACGCACACACCCGCGACCTGTACGCGGACTGGCCCACCAAGGCCCGCGCGGTGGTGGCGACGCTGCGGATGGCCTCCGGGCGACACCCGGACGATCCGCTGATGGCCGCGCTGGTCGGTGAGTTGACGATGCGGAGTCCGGAGTTCGCCGCCATGTGGGCCGACCACCGGGTGAAGGCCGGCGGCGACGCCGTCTACCAGATGCGTCACCCGCTGGTCGGCGCCATGGACGTGACGCAGCAGACCCTGCGCACCGAGGCCGGTCAGACCGTCGTCGTCGCCACCACCGAACCCGGCTCGGCATCGCACGCGGCGATGACGTTGCTCGTGCACGGCACCGTCACCACCCGTGCCGGCGCTCCAGAACGGCCTGTCCGGCACCGATAGCACCACCCGTTGGCTCGACGCGAAGGTGCTCCGCGAGGAGCGCCGGACCCGTCGCGCCCGCTTCACGCCCATCCACGAGACGATCGACAGGGGACAAGAATGCGCAAGAGAATGACCACGCTCGCAGTCGCGCTCGCCGCGGCGGGGATCGGCGGCGTGACCGCCATGCCGTCGAACGCCGCCCCGGCCGCGACCGCCCCGGCCCGGACCATGGGGCTGGCCGCCCCGGCACCCACCCGGATCGCGGTCCACTTCGACCTGACGAAGGGGCAGATGCCGGAGAACGTCGCCGTCGGCCCGGACGGCACGGCCTACGTCACCTTCGCGGCCGCGCGTCAGGTCGCCGCGGTCACCCCGTCCGGTCGGACGCGGATCCTGGCGACCCTGCCGGCACCGGCCGACGGCGGCGTCCGTACGCCGGTGCTCGGGTTCGCGCTGACCACGGGCATCGTCCGGACGACCGACGGCACCCTCTATTTCCTGTACGCCAGCGGCGACGCCGCCTCCACCGGTCTGTACCGGCTACGGCCCGGCCAGGCCCCGCAGCGCGTCGCGGCCCTGCCGGCCGACGGCCTGCCCAACGGCTTGGCGTTGGACGCGGCGGCGCAGCGGCTCTACCTCACCGACTCGGTGCTCGGCACGATCTCGACCGTTGCCCTGGAGGGCGGCCCGGTCGAGGTCTGGTCCGCGGCGCCCGAACTCGCCGCGACGGGTTTCCTCGGTGCCAACGGCATCAAGGTACGCGCCGGCGCGGTGTGGGCGACCAACCTCGACCAGGGCACGCTGCTGCGCATCCCGATGCGGCACAATCGGCCGGGCCCGGTCCGGGTGACGGCGACCGGCCTGGTCGGCATCGACGACTTCGCGTTCGTCGGTGCCGGTGACGACCAGGTCATCGCCGCACTGAACGGGCCGAACACGGTGGTGGGCATCGACGCGACGGGCCGTTCGCGGACCCTGCTGACCGCTGCCGACGGACTGCAGAACCCGACCTCGGTGGCCGTGCGCGGCCGCACCGTCCTCGTGCTCAGTGCCGCGTACACCACCGGCGTCGACCCCAACCTGGCGCTGGCCACCCTGCCGGGCCGCTGACCCGCCCGCTCGACCCGGGCACACCGGGATCGCCCGTCGCCGTCGACCGGACGGCGGCGGGCGATCCGACGTCCCGGCCGCTCAGGTCGCGCCGAGCAGCGTCACCACACCGGCGGCGACCAGCACGCCGGCCCAGAGCCGGTCCACGTTGAACCAGGCCCGGCGCAGCACGCCGACGCCGAGCACCTCGTAGACCAGCAGCGCGACGGCCAGCGCCACGCCGAGCATGGCGCCGGTGTGCACGGCCGCCGCGGCCA
>NZ_NAPR01000003.1:470183-473204 GCF_002140155.1 Micromonospora sp. NBS 11-29 | reverse complement strand
GGTCAGGTGCCCGGCGTGCGGTCCGCCGCCGGCCGCCGGCTCGGCCAGCAGCACCGGTAGCAGCATCAGTCCCGCGCCGTGCGCCGCGGACATCAGGAACGACCAGGCGGTGAGCTGGGCCGCCGACAGCCGCATCCCGGCCCAGCGGAAGTGCCGGTCCGACAGCAGCCGCCACAGCCCGAAGCCGACCAGCAGCACCCCGCCGGTCACCGCGACCGCCGTGCCGGTCACCACCGACCGGGTGGCGCTGACCAGCGCGGCGACCACCGCCACCGACGCCAGGTGGCCCACCGCGATCGGCGGCAGGGCGGCCAGCAGCGCGGCCCGGCGGCGCTCCTGGAGGCCCCGGGCCACCGAGAACAGCCAGCCCATCGCCGGGTTCAGGCCGTGGAACGCGCCGAGGCCGGCCAGCGCCGCCCAGGTCGCGCCGGTCACGGGAAGCAGTACGAGTCGGACGAGGCGTCGCCGCCCTGCAACCGGGTCTGGTGCACCCGCCGGCCACGGAACTCCTCCCCGCGCGGGAAGAAGCGCGGGTCCGGGACGAGCCCGCCGGTCTCCGGGTCGACGTCGAGCTTCGCCACCCAGGCGCCCACCCCGTCCGGATAGAACTGGTCGTCCCAGGCGCCGTAGAGCGAGTTGCTGACGTAGACGCGGCGGCCGTCGCGGCTGATCTCCACCATCTGCGGGCCGCCGGCCAGCGGCTCGTCGGGGTACGCCGGGTGCGGGGTGCGGTTGACGATGCCGCCGAGGCGCACCGAGCCGACCTTGACCGGGTGGAACGGGTCGGTCACGTCGTAGCGGATCAGCTCGCCGGTGCCCCAGCAGGAGACGTGCAGAAACTTGTCGTCCACCGACAGGTCGATGTCGGTGACCAGCGGCGGCACCGCCCCGAACGGCTTGAGCAGGTCGGGCAGGTCCGCCGGGTCGGCCGGCTCGGCCGGGATGTCGATCACCTTGGTCACCGCCCAGGCGTCGCCGTCGCGGTGCCACAGCCAGATCGAGGCGGAGAGGTCCTCGACGCTGATCACCACGCCGACGAAGCCGTACGACTTCGTCGGGTCGTGCGCGGGGCGCAGCTCCAGCGGCATCTGGTACGCATCGCCGAGGTCGACGCGCTGCACGTGCCGGCGCTTGGCGAGGTCCCAGAAGTGCAGCGCGTGCCCGTACTTGCGGCCCAGCAGCAGCTCGCCGACGATGCCGTCCTCGATCATCGACGGCGTGCCCCACTCGCTGGTGACCAGCACGTCCTGCGTGTAGTGCCACCAGAAGTCGTACGCGAGGAACTGCGGCCCCCGGTCGGCCTCCCACGCCCCGCGTACCTCGAACGTGGTGTGGTCGAGCACGGCGATGCCGCCCGGCCCCTCCTGCCCGTCCGCGCCGCCGAGGGCGGAGACGTAGATGCCGTCCGGTCCGCAGTGCACGGTGTGCGGGCGGGAGTAGCCGGCCCGCTTGCCCAGCTCCTCCGGGCCGATCACCTTGACCAGTTCGGGCCGGCGCGGGTCGGTCTTGGTGTCGAGTACGTGGATCCGCGACGAGCGCAGGCCGGGCACGATCAGGTAGCGGCGTTCGACGTGCGGGTGCGGCGCGGTCGGGCAGAGCGCGCTGCTGCACGCGTTCCAGCCGAAGTGGTGCAGCTCGTCGCCGGTGTGCGGCAGTTCGGTCCAGCCCACCACCCGGCCGTACGTGTCGGACTCCGGGTCGGTGTCCAGCACCGCGATGGCATCGGGTTGCTGGCCGGCGCGGTCGAACGCGGCGACGTACGCCAGCTTCTCCGCCGGCGCCTCGGCGGCCAGGGTGGGGGACGGGTAGAACGTCGGGTCGGGGGTCCAGCGGGTCATCGGTTCTCCCTGTCGGTCAGGAGGTGGGCACGCCGAGGCGGTCGAGCAGCCGGCGGCGCAGCGCGCCGAGGGCCGGGTCGTCGGGGCTCGGGGTGGGGCCGAGGTGGACCGGGGTCTCCTCCGCGATGATGCCACCGTCGAGCAGCAGGACGCGATCGGCGAGCAGCAATGCCTCCTCCACGTCGTGGGTGACCAGCAGCGCGGCGAAGCCGTGTTGGGCGCGCAGCCGGCGCAGCAGGCCCTGCATGCGCAGGCGGGTCAGCGCGTCCAGCGCGCCGAACGGCTCGTCGAGCAGGAGCAGGTCCGGTTCGCGGACCAGCGCGCGGGCCACCGCGACGCGTTGCGCCTGCCCGCCGGAGAGTTCGGCGGGCCAGGCCCGGCCCCGGTCGGCGAGCCCGACCTCGGCCAGCGCCCGGTCGACCCGACCGCCGACGTCCGGGCCGGTGAGCCCGAGCGCGACGTTGTCGGCCACCCGCTTCCAGGGCAGCAGCCGGTGCTCCTGGAACACCACGGCGGCGGTGCCGTGCACCGCGTGCCGGCCGCCGGCGTCGTCGTCGAGCCCGGCCAGCACCCGCAGCAGCGTGCTCTTGCCGGAGCCGCTGCCGCCCAGCAACGCCACCGTCTCGCCGGCGCCGATGGTCAGGTCGACGCCGGCCAGCACCACGTCGGGGCCGAACGATCTCGTCACCCCGCGTGCGGTGAGCACCGGCCCGATCAGGTCGCGCGCAGGCCGCGTCGCCATGTCAGCGTCCTCCTCTCCGCGTACCGCAGGGCCAGGTCGGAGGCGAGGCCCAGCAAGGCGTAGATGACCAGGCCGAGGACCACCACGTCGGTCTGGCTGAACTCGCGGGCCTCCATCATCAGGAAGCCGACGCCGGTCTGCGCGTTGACCTGCTCGCCGACGACCAGGCTGAGCCAGGCCGCGCCGATGGCCAGCCGCAGCCCGAGGAAGAGCGCGGGCAGCGCGCCGGGCAGCACCACGTGCCGCAGCCGGGCGGCCGGGCCGAGACCGCAGGTGCGGGCCGCCTCGACGAGCCGCTCGTCGATGTCGCGGATGCCGGCGTACGTGTTGAAGTAGATCGGGAAGAACGCGCCCAGCGCGACCAGCGTGATCTTCAGCGACTCGCCGATGCCGACCCAGATGATGAGCAACGGGACCAACCCCAGGTGCGGCAGCATCCGG
>NZ_NAPR01000003.1:450032-470176 GCF_002140155.1 Micromonospora sp. NBS 11-29 | reverse complement strand
GCGGGTCGACCAGGTCGTCGCCGAGCCGCAGCAGCCCGGCCGCCGCGCCGAGCACGAGCGCCAGTCCACCGCCGATGAGCAGGCCGAGCGCGGCGCGGGTGAGCGAGTCGAGCAGGTGCACGCCGAGCGTGCCGTCGGCGGCCAGCCGCCAGCCGGTGGCGAGCACGGCGCTCGGCGCGGGCAGCTTCTCCGGGGGGAGCAGGTCGGCCCGCGCGGCGGCCTCCCAGGCGAGCACCAGCACGACCGGGCTGGCGAGCCGCCGCCACCGCCGGACGGTGGCGGCCCGCGGTCGCCGCGCCGCCGGCGACGGTACGGCCGCGGCGGGCGCCTCGGCCAGCGCCGGGCCGGTCACCGGAACGCCTCGTTGAACCGTCCGTCGACCCGTCCGGCGATGTCGACCGGCCCGGGCACCAGCTTCAACGTCACGAAGCTGTCCGCGATGGCCTGCAACTCCGCGCCGATCTCCGGGGTGACCGGGGCGAGCGGTTTGGCGCTGCGGGCCAGCGCCCGGGTGGTCACGTCCAGCGGGATCTTCAGCTCCGGCGCGAGGACCGCGGCCCGCTCGTCCGGGTGGGCGATGCCCCAGTCGGTGGTCTGCCGGTACGTGTCCAGGAACGCGCGCACGTCGTCGGTGCGCTTCTTCACCGTGTCCGGCGCGGCCAGCACGTACTCGCGGTTGCTGGCCAGGCCGGTGGCGTCGGCGAGGATCCGCACGTCGGGCCGCTCCGCCAGCGCGAAGTAGGGGTCCCAGATGATCCACGCGTCGACCTGCCCGTTGTCGAACGCGGGGCGTCCCTCGGCGGGCTTGAGGTACTTCACGTCGAGGTCGGCGAGCGTCATCCGGTTCGCCTCCAGCAGCTTCACCAGCAGCCAGTGCACGTTGGAGCCCTTGTTCAACGCCACCGTCTTCCCGCGCAGGTCGGCGAAGCTGCGGTACGGGCTGTCCGCCTTGACCAGCACCGCCTCACCCTGCGGGATCGGCTCGGACGTGCCGACCACGGCGAACGGGATCTTCCCGGCGGCGGCGAACACCGGCGGCGCCTCGCCGACCTGGCCGATGTCGATGGAGCCGGCCTTGAGCGCCTCGGTCAGCGCCGGGCCGCTCTCGAACAGCGACCAGCTGACGTCCTTGGCGACGCCGCGCGCCTTGACCAGGCTGAGGCCGCCGAAGCGCTGGTAGCCGATCCGCAGCGGGGCGTCGTCGCGGGCGTCGGCCGCCTCGCCGCCGCAGGCCGTCAGCGCGGTGGCGGTGAGCAGCGCGAGGGTGGTGAGCAGCGCGGCCACCCGGCGCGGCCGGGGTCTCGACGGGGTACGCATGGTGACTCCTGGGGGAGGGGTTGGGCCCGATCATCGGTGGGCGTGAGCAACCTACCAACCCGATAGGTTTTATGGGTAGTCTGTCGGCGCGGTCGTCCCATCCCTCAGGAGGCGACCCGCCCGACCCCGCACCGGAGGCCACGATGTCGCTCACCTTCCACTGGTTCCTGCCGACCTACGGCGACAGCCGGGACATCGTGGGCGGCGGGCACGGCGTGCCGGTCGGTGTGGCCGGCGGCGCCCGCCCGGCCAGCGTGGCGTACCTCGGGCAGATCGCCCGCAGCGCCGAACAGCTCGGCTTCGCCGGCGCGCTCACCCCCACCGGCGCCTGGTGCGAGGACGCCTGGCTGACCACCGCCATGCTCACCGAGGTGACCGAGCGGCTGAAGTTCCTGGTCGCGTTCCGGCCGGGCCTGCTCTCACCCACCCTCGCCGCGCAGATGGCCGCCACCTTCCAGCGCCTCTCCGGCGGTCGGCTGCTGCTCAACGTGGTCACCGGCGGTGAGTCCACCGAGCAGCGGGCGTACGGCGACTTCCTCGACAAGGACGCCCGGTACGCGCGTACCGACGAGTTCCTGGACGTGGTGCGGGCGCTGTGGCGCGGCGAGACGGTCGACCACGACGGCGCCCACGTCCGGGTCGCCGGCGCCCGGCTGAGCCGGCTGCCCGACCCGGTGCCGCCGGTCTACTTCGGCGGCTCGTCCGCCGCCGCCGGGCCGGTGGCCGTGCGGCACAGCGACGTCTACCTGACCTGGGGCGAGCCGCCCGCGCAGGTCGCCGGCAAGCTGGACTGGATCCGGGGCCTGGCCGCGTCCGCCGGCCGCGAGCTGCGGTACGGCATCCGGCTGCACGTCATCAGCCGCGACACCGCCGACGAGGCGTGGGCGCAGGCCCGCCGGCTGCTCGACGGCATCGCCGAAGACGACATCCGGGCCGTGCAGGAGGGGCTGCGGCGCAGCGAGTCCGAGGGGCAGCGACGGATGCTGGACCTGCACGGCGGCTCCCGCGACCGGCTGGAGATCGCGCCGAACCTGTGGGCCGGCGTGGGCCTGGTCCGCGGCGGCGCCGGCACCGCGCTGGTCGGCAGCCACACCGAGGTCGCCGACCGGATCGCCGAGTACCACGCGCTCGGCATCGACGAGTTCATCCTCTCCGGCCACCCGCACCTGGAGGAGGCGTACTGGTTCGGCGAGGGGGTGCTGCCGATCCTGCGCCGACGCGGGCTGTGGCGGCACCCGGCCGGCGAGCCGGCGGCCGAGACGTCGACCGCCGTGCCGTTCTCACCGCAGCCGGCGCCGGTCCGAGGCTGACCCCGCGGCTTCCCCGGTCGGGTCGGTGACGTCGGCCGGTCAGATCGGGCGTTGCCCGGCGAGGAAGTCGGCGAGCACCCGGGTGTGCGTGGAGAAGGCCAGCTCGGTCGGCTCGGTGAGCACCACCCACTCGGTCGCCTCCTCGGTCGGCGCGGACGGCGGCAGGTCACCGACCGGCCGCTCGGGCAGCACACCGAAGACCATCATGGTGCCGCCGGCCGGCGCGCCGTGCACCGCGAACAGTCGCGCCTCGTCGGCCTCGGCCCGCAGCCCCGTCTCCTCGCGCAGCTCGCGCACCAGCGCCTCGGACCACTCCTCGCCGTACTCGACGAAGCCGCCGGGCAGGGCGAGTTCGCCGCGGGCCGGCTCGATGTCGCGGCGGACGGCCACCACGCCCAGGCCCTCGGGCGTGCGGACCGGCAGCACCGCCACCGCGACGGGCAGCGGATTGCGCCACACCGTCTCCCCGCAGGTCGGGCAGACACGCGGCCACCCGGCGTCCGCCGGGTAGGCCGCGCCGCAGAAGGAGCAGTGCGAGTACGCGATCACGCCGCAGCACGTTACCCGCCCGACCCGTCCCGCGCCTGGCCCGTTGCCCGCCCGACCCGTCCCGCGGCTGGTTCGGCCAGGGCGGCGCGTGCCTCCATCAGGGCGAAGCCGAGCAGGTTGTCGCCCTGCCAGGCGGTCGGGTCGGTGGCGCGCGGGTCGTCGGCGGTCAGGCCGATGCCCCAGACCCGGTCGGTCGGGCTCGCCTCCACCAGCACCCGCTCACCGGTGCCGAGCAGGAACCGCCGTAGCTGCTCGTGTTGGCCGAACTTGGCCACGCTGCCGGCGACCACGATCTCGTAGCGGCGGGCCGTCCAGGTCGCCTCGTCGAAGCCTCGCACCTGCCGGCCGAGCGCCTTGGCCCGGTGCGGGTGCCCGGCGGCGAGCACCCGGTCGGCGGTCGCGTGGTCGTCGAAGAGGACGGCCTTGTGCCACATCATCCAGTGCTCGGCGGTGGCGAACTCCCGCCCGTCCACGATGAACGCCGCCGGCCACCACTGGCTCAGGCAGCCGGCGCCGACGCTGCCGTCGCGTTGCGGCCGGTGCCCCCAGAAGTGCAGGAACTTCACCGGAGCCCCGGAGTCGAGCGCGGCGGTCAGATCGGCGACGGAACGAATCGACATGCCCCACATCCTGCCCGCCCCCACCGACACTCCCGCCGCCGAGACTCCCTGTCCCAGCGGCGAAACCCACACCGGTTCGCCGACGTGGCGCCTTCCCGATGCGACGATGCCGCCACTTCACCGAACTGGCGACGCCGCCGAGTCAGCCGCCGAGCCGCGCCGCGACGGTACGCCGCAGCTCGGGCAGCCGGTCGTGCAGTAGGCCGGGGCACTGGGTGGAGTTGAAGTCCTTGTGCCCGTAGATCTCGGTGGGCGCGATGCCGTACTGCTGGCAGGTGAACGCGCAGAACCAGACCAGGCTGTCCCAGAGCGCCTGCGGCGGCTGCACGTCGAGGTAGATGCCGTCGTTCTCGATGCCGATGGCCTGGCTGTTCTGCCCGACGCAGTGCGCGCCCTGCACCATGGACTCCCCGTGCAGCAGCCCGTACAGGCTGCCGTGCCGGCCCTCGGTCAGGTAGCCGCCCCGACTGTTGGTGAAGTGCTGGCCGGAGTCGAGCCAGCCGTTGGAGTCCATGTGCAGGTTCTGGATGTCGCGGGAGTTCCGGTACGCCTGGGCGAGGCTGTAGTCGGTCGTGTTCGGAAACGCCGTGTGATGGACGATGATCTTGTTGGGGCGGCTCTGCACCAGGCTCACCGCCGACGAGGGCGGGCGGGCGCTCCAGGTCGCGCAGTTGGCGATCGTCGGCTGGTCGACGCGGGTCGCGGCGGCCCGCGCGTCGGGGCCGGCGCCGACCTGGGTCAGCGCGCCGGCGCCGGCGGCGGCGCCGAGCAGGACCGCGCCGCGCAGCACGGCCCGGCGGGGGAGGGGAACGGACATCGGGACCTCCTCGGGGGTACGGGCACGGCGGCGGGATGGGCCGGGACGGCCCGCCCCGCGCGGGTGGGTCAGCAGGAGCCGTTGCAGGCCAGCACCCGGAGCCGGTCCAGGGTGCCGTTCCAGACGTTCTGGTCGCCGGGGAAGACGCCCGAGGAGGACCACTGCCAGAACGAGTACGTGCCCCAGCCGGCCGGCAGCGCGCCGACGCTGCTCGAGTAGCGGGCGATCCACAGCGGGTTGTTGGCCGCGAACTGCGACGTGTTGCCGGTGCAGGTGCTCCACCAGTCGGTGGTGGTGTAGATGGTGGCCCACCGGCCGGTGCGGGCGTAGTACTGGTTGACGAACGAGGCGATCCAGCTCCGCATCGACGCCTGGCTCAGCCCGTAGCAGGTCGCGCCGTACGGGTTGTACTCGATGTCGAGCGCGCCGGGCAGCGTCCTGCCGTCCCGGGACCAGCCGCCGCCGTGGTCGACGAAGTAGTTCGCCTGGACGGCGCCGGTGGTGGTGTCCGGGCGGGCGAAGTGGTAGGACCCGCGGATCATCCCGACGTTGTANCCTTGACGTACGCGAACCGGGCGCCGTTGGCCCAGGCGCCGGCCCAGTTCACGTTGCCCTGGTAGCTGGAGACGTCCATGCCGGGCAGGCCGGCTGGGGCGGCGTTGGCGGGCGCCGCGCCGGCGAGGGCCCCGGCGGCGACGGTGAGCGTGGCGAGCAGGGCGGCGCCGGTCGTGCGCAGCGCGGATCGCAGGAGACGGTGCATCTTTCCTCCCTGGGGGTTGCCGCCTTCGGCGGCGGGAGATGACGAAAGGAACCGTCAACATTAGGACACAAGACGGAGAAACTTTTCAATAGACGTATCGAAGATTTTCTTTTGAATTCAGGGTGTGGCCAGCACCTCGGCGGCGGCGCGCTCGCCAGCGGTGACCGCGCCCTCCAGGTAGCCGGTCCACCGGGTCGCCGTCTCCGTCCCGGCCCAGTGCACCCGGCCCACCGGCGGGCGCAGTTCCGGGCCGTAGTCGCACCACGAGCCGGGCGCGAGCATCCCGCCGAAGCAGCCCCGGGTCCACGGGTCGGCGGACCAGTCGTACTCGACGAGGTCGTCGGGGCGGGCGGCGGCCGGCCCGAAGAGCGCGACCAGCGCGTCGCGCAGCGCGGCGCGGCGGGCCCCGGCCGGCAGCCGACGCAGCGACCGCGCCTGCGCGCCGTAGCTGAACCCGGTGAGCACCCCGCCGGGCACGCCGGGCAGCGAGTTGTCGACGGTCTCGGTGAGCGGCCCGGTGTCCGTGGTCGCCACCCCGGAGCGGCCGTCGGCCCGCCAGAACGGCTCCGGGTAGAGCGCGTGCACCTTCAGCGCGACCCCCATCGGCATCCGCTGGGTCAGCCCGTCGCGCAGCGCGGGCAGCGGCGGGTCGTACCGGATCCGGCCGGCCAACGCCGGGGCCAGCGCGACCACCGCCGCGTCGCCCCGGTGCGTCTCGCCGCCGGCCCGCACCCGCACGCCGTCGCGGTCCTGGGCGATCGCGTCCACGGCGGCGCCGAGGCGTACGCGTCCCGGCGGCAGCGCGTCGGCCATCCGCTGCGCCAGCGCGGCCGGGCCGCCGACGATCCGGTCCTGCTGGGCGCCGCCGGCCGCGCCGAGCAGTGACCGGGTCCCGCCGCCGCTGCGCAGGTAGAAGAGCAGGTGCAGCAGCGACACCTCGTCCGGCGCGGCGGCCAGCAACCCGCCGGCCAGCAGGCGTCCGGCGTAGCGGGCGGTGACCGCGTCCGGCGCGGTCGCGGCGAGCCAGCCGCCGAGCGTGGTGCGGTCCCACCGGGCCGCCCCGGGCGCTCGCCACGGCGCGGCCGGGTCGAGCCCGGCCGCCAGCTCGTCCAGCGTGTCGAGCAGCCCGGCCAGCCCGGCCGGCTCCCCGTCCGCCGGCCGCCCGTCGAGCAGCAGCGTCGCCGCGCCGTGCGCCGGGGACGGGAAGGTCGTCAGGCCGTACGCGGCGACCAGCGCGTACATCCGGTCCTGGGTGGGGCCGATCCACTGCGCGCCGAGGTCGAGCCAGCCGCCGCCGGGCAGCGGGCGGCTCAACGTCCGCCCGCCCACCCGGTCCCGCGCGTCCAGCAGCAGCACGTCGACGTCGGCGGCGTGCAGGGCGAGCGCGCAGGCCAGGCCGGAGAACCCCGCCCCGACCACGACGACCCGGCGACCACGCACGCGTCGGCATACCCGCATCCCGGCGGGAATCCCCCTGTCCGGCTCTACTCCTCGCGCAGCCGGCGCAGGATCCGGGTCAGCTCCGCCCGGTCGTCCGGGTCGAGCACGCCGAAGAACCGTTCCGCCTCGGTGGCCCGGGCCGCGCGGATGGCCGCGCCGACCCGTTCACCCTCGGCGGTCGGCGCGACCAGCGTGGCCCGCCGGTCGCCCGGGTCGGGCCGCCGCTGCACCAGGCCCCGGTCCTGGAGCCCGTCGACGACCTCGGTGGCTGAGCGGGGCGCGATGCGCAGGTGCTCGGCGAGCGCGCCGGGACGCAACGCGCCGTGGCGCATCAGCACGCCGAGCGCCCGCGCCTGCCCGGGGCTGATCTCCCAGGGCGCCAACGCGCCCTTGGTCTGGTGGCGCAGCCGCCGGGCCACCGCCCAGAACGTCTCGGCCAGGCTCTCCTCGTCGCTGCCGCTCACCCGGAATACGGTAGCAGCAGATGCTGTTGTGCCCTCATGATGAGGTAACCTCAGCACTATCTCCCGGACATGAGGAGCACCCCCTTGGATCACGTTCCCGACGGCCGCGGTGGCGGCCGAACCGTGTCCGCCGCCGAGAAGGCCCAGGCCCGCCAGGTGTCGCTGCGCCGCATCGGCGGCCTCTTCACCGCCCACCGACGCCCGCTGGCCGCCGTGGTGGCGATCATCGTGGCGTCCTCGGTCATCGCGATGGCCTCGCCGTTCCTCCTGCGTACCGTGATCGACCGGGCCCTGCCCGACCGTGACCTGACGCTGCTGGCCTGGCTGGTCGCGGGCATGGTCGCGGTGGCCGCCGTCACCGCCGTGCTCGGCGTCGCGCAGACCTGGATCTCCACCCGCGTCGGGCAGGAGGTCATGCACCGGCTGCGCACCGACGTCTTCACCCACCTCCAGCGGCAGTCCATCGGCTTCTTCGTGCGCACCCGCACCGGCGAGGTGCAGTCCCGCATCACCAACGACATCGGCGGCATGCAGGCGGTGGTCACCTCCACCGCCACCTCGATCGCCGCGAACCTCACCACCGTGGTCGCCACCACCGTCGCCATGACGGCGCTGAGCTGGCGACTCACGCTCGTCTCGCTGGTCGTGCTGCCGCCCGCGCTCTGGCTCACCCGCCGCGTCGCCCGGCTGCGCCGCGAGATCACCGCCCGCCGCCAGCGGGAGCTGGCCGACCTCACCGTCACCATCGAGGAGGGGCTGTCGGTCAGCGGCGTACGGCTGGCCAAGACGCTCGGCACCGGACCGGCACTGGTCGACCGGTTCACCGCCTCCTCGGCCCGCCTGGTCGACCTGGAACTGCGCTCCGAGCTGGCCGGCCGCTGGCGGATGGCCGCCATGACGGTTGTCTTCGCCGCCATTCCCGCCGTGATCTACCTGGGCGCCGGCCTGCCCGGCACCGCCGGCACGCTCACCATCGGCACCCTGGTCGCGTTCACCGCGTTGCAGGGCAACCTGTTCCGGCCGCTGATGGGCCTGCTCAACGTCGGCGTCACGCTCATCGCCTCGCTCGCGTTGTTCGCCCGCATCTTCGAATACCTCGACCTGCCGGTGGAGGTCGCCGAGCCGGCCCGCCCGGTCCCGCTGGACCCGGCCACGGTCCGCGGCCACCTGCGCGTCGAGGACGTCACGTTCAGCTACCCGGGCAGCGACACCGCCGCCCTGGCCGGCGTCAGCCTGGACGTCCCGGCCGGCACCAGCCTCGCCCTGGTCGGGGAGACCGGCTCCGGCAAGAGCACCCTCGCCGCCCTGGTCAGCCGCCTGCACGACCCGGACGCCGGCCGGATCACCGTCGACGGCGTCGACCTGCGCGACCTGCGCCTGGCCGACCTGGCCGCCGTCGTGGGCGTGGTCAGCCAGGAGACGTACCTGCTGCACGGCACCGTGCGCGACAACCTCCGGTACGCCCGGCCGGACGCCACCGACGCCGACATCGAGGCCGCCACCCGCGCCGCCCAGATCCACCACCTGATCGCCGCGCTGCCCGACGGGTACGACACCATGGTCGGCTCGCGCGGCCACCGGTTCTCCGGCGGCGAGCAGCAGCGCCTGGCGATCGCCCGGACCCTGCTGCGCGACCCGCGGATCCTGGTGCTCGACGAGGCGACCAGCGCGCTGGACACCGAGACCGAGCGCGCGGTGCAGCGGGCCCTGGACGAGCTGGCCCGGGGCCGGACCGTGGTGACCATCGCGCACCGCCTCTCCACGATCCGCGACGCCGACCGCATCGCCGTGCTCGACCACGGCCGCATCATCGAGTCCGGCACCCATGAGACCCTGCTGACCCACCAGGGCCGCTACGCCACCCTCCTAACCTGACCCCCAGCCCCGTCGATCTTGCACATGCTGCCCCGGCATAACGCGCAAAAACGGCGTCGTCGGGGCGGTAACTGCAAGATCGCCGAAAGGGGTGGTGCCGGGTCAGGGTTCGGGAGGGCGGGGGAGCGGGGTGGGTGGGGTGGGTGGGGTGGGTGGGGGCAGCAAGGGCTCCAACGGGGTGAAGGCCTCCACCGGGGCACCCGGCCGGGGGCCGCGCCTTGCCGAAGGTGTCGGGCGTGCCGGGCCGGGGGGTGTCGGATCTCGGGGGGCGGGGTTCGTCGGGTCGTGGGGGGACGGGTTGCTGGTGTTCGCGGGGCGGGTGCGCTCCTGCGCGTACTCGGCCTGACGTCGGGCCAGGTCGCGCTCGCACTCCAACGCGATCCGCCGCTCCCAGTACGGCTGGAGCAGCCGGCGGACCCGCTCGTCCAGGTGCACCGTCACGTCCGGCTCGCAGGCGAACGTCACCACGCCATGGGCGTACGTCCAGGGCAGGGGATCGTCGTCGGCGAGCGCGGCGGTCAACGCGGTGTGCAGCTCGCGCGGGCGGTGCGGCGGCACCTCCAGGGCGCGGCGGACGGCCAGGCGGTGCAGCCGCTGCGTCGCCTGCGGCTGGAAATAGTCGACGTACCAGCCGAACAACTCGGGCCGCACCGTGTCGGAGGACCAGGTGAACGTGGCCCGGACCAGGAAGACGTAGACCTGGCCCTGCGCCGGCACCACCAGCGGCTCGGGGAACCGCCGGTCGACCGTGGTCACCGGCGTCACCGCCGCCTCGGTCCACCACAGGCGCCGCAGCGCGGGCCGCGCCTGCGCCCAGAGCCGTCGCGTCCGGGCCCGGGCGGCGCCGCTGAGCGCGCGGGCCCGCCCGGCCCAACGCTCGACCGGTCGCCGGTCGTGCTCCTCCGGCATCCCGCACCCCCTCTCCACCGGGCGGCAGCCGTCCGCCCCGTGGCGTCGGGGCCGGTCGGGCGAGGGGTGGAGCGTGGAGCGCCGTGACCGGCGATCCGTGCTTCCACGCTAACAACGGCCGGTCGCCGGGCCGGGCAGCCGCGCGGGGCGGGACGGCGGTTGACCGTTCGGAGGAGGGGCGTCGTAGTCCGGTCGACGGGACTCACTGCCGACTTCGGTCCCGTGTACGGGACCGACCATCCAAACTAGATCGTGATCGTACGGTCACGTCTTGATTCCGTCGCGTTGCGGTTCGTAGCGTGGGGCTCCGCAATTCCTCGGTGGTCGGACGCGGCGGCCGCTGCCGTCGTCCAGATGGGGTGTGCATGCTGATCGCCGGAGCCGTACCGCTCACGGACGTCCTGGCGGAGTTGCGCGTCGAACGGTCCGTGTTCCACTCGGCGGCCGACCTCCAGCACGCCTTCGCCTGGACGGTACGCCGGCTCGACGAGAGCATCCGGGTGCGCCTGGAGGTGCGGCAGGAGCAGAACGAGCACCTGGACCTGCTCTGCCGTGGACCGGGCGGTCGGACGGCGATCGAGTTCACCTACCTCACCGCCCGCTGGAACGGCGTCGACCCCCACACCGGCGAGGAGTACGCCCTGCGCCACCACGCCGCCGCCGACCTGGCCCGGCACCAGTTCGTCACCGACGTCGAACGGCTGGAGCGCCTCTGCCGCGCCGACCCGGACCAGACGAACGGCCTCGCCCTCCTGCTCACCAACGACCACGGGCTGTGGCAGGCGCCGGCCACCGACCGGCCCACCCGGGACCGCGAGTTCCGGCTCCACGAGGGCAGGCGACTCACCGGCCTGCTGCGGTGGGGAGTCGACGGACGCTACTTCCTGCCGAACCAGCGCTATCTGGCCGGCACCTACCCGCTCGACTGGCAGGACTTCACCCACCTTCCGGGCCGCAACGGCCAGTTCCGCCGGCTGGCCGTACCCGTCACCGCCGTCGACACGCCGACGTCCGCCGGGCCGGACGCGGAGAGAGGCTGACCATGACCGAGGACGCTCACCACACCATCGGCTTCCTGCGGTCCGTCGCCGAACGGGAGTACGACCGGGTCTGGACCCCCGACTTCATCCACCGCACCCCGGGCGTGCAGGGCTTCGTCGTCTTCCACCGGGGCGGGCTGGTGCTGGTCTACGGTGCGGTGACCCAGGCGGACCCGAACCGCTGGACCCTGCGGATGGCGTGCGCCGCCGGCGCCGACCTGGCGAACGTCTCCGACGCGACGATGTGGGCGAACATCCGCAACCGGCTGACCGACACCGGCCGCTACTACTGTGTGGTCGACGAGGACCAGAGCGCCTGCCATGTGGTGTTCGCGCTGGACGTGTGGCCCCCGCTGCTGGACGAACCCGAGGCGCGCCTCGTCCGGGACGTGCTCCAGTCCGCACTGGCGGTGTGCGTCCACAACTCCACCGCCGACTTCCGGGAACTGGCCGCCTACCTCCCGGCCCGGCCGCTGGCCCCGACCGAGATCGACGCCTGGGCCCTGTTCGACTGGACCCGGCCGTGACCGGGCCGCTGGGCCGGCGTCGGATCCAAGGTCGGTCGCAGGCCGGCGAGCTGCACGAAGACCTCCCGCTTCGCGGTGGCGAGGCCGTGCCGGTCCAGGACGTATCCGGTCAGCCAGGTCCAACCGAGGTACGCCAGTTCGGGGCCGACCGACACGACCCGGAACGTCAGGGCGCGGTCGCCGCCGAACTGCACCGAGGCGCGGCCGTCGATGCGCAGCAGGTCCCCCGGTCGTGGACGCACCGCTACCAGTGACCCTGGTTCGGTGGGCGGCACTCGCGGGCGTGCATGGCCTGCCAGTCGCGCAGGGCCCGCTTCAACCGCTCGTTCTCCACGGTCAGCCGGCGGATCTGCCGGTGCAGGTCGGTCAGCTCGTCGGCAACCTCGGCCTGGAACGCGCGTACCTGAGCGCCGTCGACGCCACGGCGGCGCGGGTCGAACGCGCGGGTCCGCGCCTCGTGCGGCGTCATCCGGGCCGGTAGGCCGGTCCGGTATAGCTGGCCGGAGCGATACACCTCGGTCACGTCGGTCCTTCCGCTGTGGTGTCCGCGCCTCTGGGTGCGCCTGTGGTTGCCCTGGCGACAACAGACGCGCCCAAAGGCGCGGCGTCGATGNGGCGGGCACGCGTACCCGCCCCGACCGGGGGAATGAGCCGAACTCGTTGCCACGCGAGGACCGGCTCCGATCCAACATACCTAGACATGTCAGATGAGTCAACGCTGCTTGTTAGGCGGGTCGCGGTGTGATCGAATTGGATCGCCACGCGAGGAGTGCCATGCGAGAAGTGCCGGATTACTGGCGCATCGCCGATGATGTGATCGCCGATGTGAGATCCGAGAAGCTGAAGCCGGGGGACAAGCTGCCCTCGATCGCCGAGCTGCGCGAGAACTACCGCGTCAGCCACGGCACGGTCCAGATGGCCTATGCCCGCCTCGAAGCTCTGCGGGTGATCCGGCGGCAGCAGGGCAAGGGCGTCTTCGTGACGGACCCGGCACTCTGGATGCGGGAGCCGTAGCCGCCATCGGTTCGTTCGCCGCCCGGCGCACTCCCCGCGCGCCCTCGAATGTCGAACCGCGTGCATCCACCGGCGGCACGCGGGTCGCCATACTGTCGACCATGACCACGGGCGTGCGTACCGAAGACGGTTGTCGCCTGTGGGCCGACCAGGTCGGGGCCGGGCCGCCGCTGGTGCTCTGTCACGGCGGTCCGGGCGTGTGGGACCACCTCGACCCGGTCGCCCGGCTGCTCGACGATCACGCCCGCGTCATCCGGTGGGACCAGCGCGGGTGCGGGCGCTCCGAGCGGCGCGGCCCGTACACGATCGCCCGCTTCGTCGCCGACCTCGACGCGGTGCGCGCGCACCTGGCCGGCCCGCGCACGGCCCTGCTGGGCCACTCGTGGGGCGCCCACCTGGCGCTGCGGTACGCCATCGAGCACCCCGAGCGGGTCAGTCACCTGATCTACGTCTCCGGCACCGGCATCGACCCCGATCGCGGATGGCATCCGCACTACGACCGGAACCTCAGGCGGCGGCTCGGCCCCCACCTGCAACGGTGGGAGGCGCTGGGTGCCCGTGACCGAAGCCCCGCCGAGGAACGCGAATGGGCGGTCCTGCAATGGTCGGCCGACTTCGCTGATCCTGACACCGCCCTGCGGCACGCCGAGGACATGGCCACGCCGTGGCTGGGTCTCAACCGCGACTGCAACCGGGCCGTCAACGCCGAGGTGAAGCGGGAGCTGAGGGAAGCCGACATGGCCGCGCGGTGTCGGGCGCTCGACCTGCCTGTGCTGATCGTCGACGGCCCCGAGGACGTCCGTCCCCGCTGGAGCGTCGACTCGATGCAGCAGGCGCTGCCGAACTGCGAGCGCGTGAGTCTCCCCGGGGCCGGTCACCTGCCGTGGGTGGAGAGCCCGAAAGGCTTCCGCCGGGCGGTGACCAGCTTCCTGAGGCCGGCCTGACGGATTCGGTCGGGAACCCGACGCGACCGGGGGTAGCGGCAAGATCCAATTTGATGCAGGCTGTCCGCCGTGAAGGCTTTCGTCGGCGTGACGGACGCGAAGTGGCATCGATTCCTGTCCGCCCGTCCACACCTGACCGAGGTCAACTTCTGGCGGCCCTCCGGTGGCGCCTTCCGCGCGTTGACGCCGGGTGAGCCGTTCTTCTTCAAGGCGCACTACCCGCTCAACCGGGTGATCGGCGGCGGCTTCTTCAGCGGCTTCGAGAGGTTACGGATCTCCGAGGCGTGGGATCTCTTCGGCGAGGCCAACGGCGTCGCCAGCCTCGACGAGATGCGTCACATGGTCGGCGGCTACCGGAGGCAGCCGATCGCACCGGAGGAAGACCCCGAGATCGGCTGCATCTTCGTGCGGGACAGCGTCTTCTTCCCCGACGACTCCACGGTCGAGCCACCGCCGAACTTCGCGCCCAACGTGGTGCAGGGCAAGACCTACGATCTCGCGGAGCCGGCGGCGGCCGACTACTTCGGTCTGCTGCTGCACCGTCTGTTGGGCGGCGTCGTGGAGTTCGACCCGCGCGAGCCCTGGCACCGGCCCGGCCCGGTCTACGGCGATCCCCGGCTCGTGCCGCAGCGGCTGGGTCAACAGTCCTTCAAGGCCGTGGTCCTGGGCGCCTACGGCCGGCGCTGCGCGATCACCGGCAACAAGGTCCAGCCGGTGCTGCAAGCCGCCCACATCCGGCCGTTGCCCAAGGGTGGCGAACACCGGCTCGACAACGGGCTGCTGCTCAAGTCCGACGTGCACATCCTCTTCGACCGTGGATACCTGGGCGTGGACCCGAAGCATCGCCTGCTGGTCAGTCCACGGCTGCGGAGCGAGTTCGGCAACGGGGACCAGTTCTACGCCAAGGCGGGTTCCGTCATCACGCTCCCGGAGCGGCGTGCCGACCGACCCCATGCCGAATTCCTCGAGTGGCACCTGGACACGGTCTTCAAGGCAGCCTGACGGGACATCGCCGTTCGGCTATGACGGGAGGGGCCGTACGCGGCCCGGCCTCGGGCGTCTGCGTCCGCACCCGCCGTCGCGTGTTCACCCGCGATTCGAGACGTGGTCGCCGGGTGGAGGCTGTACGCCGGGCAAAATCCTCGACAGACTGAGCTTTATCAAAGCTTATCGATGGACTGCGCAAGGAGGACTCCTTGACCCCGATCCGCGCCGCCGCCAGCCGCGTACGCCGCGCCCTGGCCGCCTGTGCCCTCGTCACCGCCGTGACCGCCGCCGCGCTCGTCGCCCCGGCCACGGTCTCCACCCGGCTCGCCGAGCCCGCCCAGGCCGCCGTCTACGGCTCCTGCACGCTGTCCCGGTGCGCCGACGCCCGGACCGCGCGCTCCGGCTGGTCGGCGAAAAGCTTCCCGACCAGCCGCGGCTGGTACTCGTGGAGCGGCGGTCAGTGCAACTTCGCCGGCGGCCGGTTCTACAACTACGAGGGCNNNNCGCCGCCCGGGACGCGTACCGGATCGTGGTGAACAAGAGCACCGGCGCGACCTGGTTTTCACCCGACCACTACGCCAACTTCTACCGGCTCTGAGTCCCGGCACCGGAAAGGACGGATTCATGGGTACGGCGTCCCCGCAGTCCCCGGCCTGGCTCGTGCTCGACGCCGGTCCCAGCTCCGACCCGTCCGGCGTGCCGGTGCCCGGCGCGGCCACCCGCACCCGGGCGGCCCTGCACGAGACGCTCGCCGGGGCGCTGACGCTGCCCGACTGGTACGGCCGGAACTGGGACGCCCTCGCCGACGCCCTGGTCGATCGGATCGGGAAGGGCCCACTGACCCTCGTGGTGTGGAACGCGGCGAACCTACTCGCCGACGAGCCACCCGCCCAGCTCGGCACCTTCCTCGACGTCATCGACGCGGCGGCCGCCGGCGGTCACGCCACCCTGCGGCTGGTGCTGTGCGACGACCCCGAGCGGCTGCCCGCCCTGCGCGACCGCATCACCGCCGCGCTCGGTGGTCACGTAGGCACCCCCGAGCCCACCTGNGCCCGGCCCGCCCTCGCGCGGCCCGGGCCGGCCCCGCCCGGCCCGGCTCAGCTTGGTGTGCTCGTCCGCCAGTTCGGGGATGTGGTGTGGAGCGGTGGTGGGGGATGCCGCCACATCGGCGAAGTGGTGGACGGCGCGCCAGTTCGGCGAGGTGGCGGGCTTGGCGACTGCACCGGGCCGCCGATGGAGGCGGCCCGGCGGGGTGGGCTCGCGCCCAGGGGGTTCGCGTCATCGTGGACCGCTCGTGCCACCTGTCGTCGACCATCCCCACTCACATGCCGGAAGCCGGAGAGATCTTGGAAGATAAGTGCCCCCCAAGGGGCCATTTCCTTCCAAGGTCTCGGGTGGTCGCACCGATCTTGGACTTGTGGCACCTCCGATATCAGGCCAAAACCCATATTCCGTGGCACCACAAGTCCATGATCGACGAAACGGTCGGCTCACCCCCCCCGGCCGGCCCGGCGCGGGAAGGCCGCGTGGAGGTGGCCAGCGGCGGGCGCCGTGAACAGGCGCGTGATCAAGGGGTTTGCGTCAGCCTGCCGGCTTGGCTCCGACGCGAAGTCCTTGATCAACGCCGAGCCGGGTGGACGCGGGCGGGGAGGAGGCGGGCGGGGGTGGGGGAGGGGTCAGTCGAGGATGGCGGTGAAGCGTTCCTCGGCCAGGTCCAGCTGGGCGAAGATGTGCTGCTTGACCGGGGGCGACAGGGGGGTATCGGTGCGGGCGATCAGGTCGCGGAAGACCGGCACCAGGGGGCGGTACTTGGCGGCCAACCGGGCCACCTTCGGGCCGACCGTGTGGATCACGCCCACGCCGTTGTCGGTGAAGTCGGACACCTTGATCACCCGGGCCCAGGGTTCCCGGTCGAGGCTGGCCGCGACGTGCTCCCGGTACTGGGTGTGCCGGTCCCGGCCCGGGTCGTACGCCGGGTTGGTGACCGCCTCGACGAGCCGCGCCACCCGGGGGCCGAAGCGGGTGGCGAGCGTGGCCAGCGCCGCCGCCGTCACCTCCGCGCCGGCCGACCCGCCGGCCAGCTCGGTCGGGTGGTCCTCGACCGCGTCGTGCAGCAGGCCCGCGACGATCACGTCCACGTCCCGCACCTGGTAGTGGTGCATCATCCGGATCGCCACCCGGAGCAGGTGGTTGAGGTAGGGCTCGCGGACCCGCCGGTCGTCGCGGTGCAGGTCGGCGGCGAGGTCGAGGGCCTCGGTCAGCCGGTCGCGGGCGGCGTCGTCGAACGCGGCGATCTCCAGCCGAAAGCGGGCCAGCAGGCCGGGTTCGCCGTGGATCTCGGTGATCGCGTGCATCGGCATGGTGGCCAGGTACGCGGGAAACTCCATGGGTCCCTTATAGCTGATCTTCGGTGGCCGCAGGGGTCGGCTTGCCGACGGCGACGCCGGTGCCGGCTCCGGTGAGGCGCTTGACCAGGCGTACGCAGGTGCCCTCGGCGGTGCCGACGATGGTCGCCTCGTCCATCACCCGGGACATGATGAGTCGCCCGCGGCCCCGGTCGCAGTCGTCGTCGCCGTCGGCGGGACGCCAGCCGCCCTGGTCGCGTACCTCGATCTCCAGCCGGTCGTCGCGCAGCTCGACCCGGAGTGTGGTGATCCCCTCGGCGGCGAAGCGGTAGCCGTGCTCGATGGCGTTGGCGCAGGCCTCCCCGGCGGCGATCAGCACCGTCTCGACGTCCCACTCGTCGACGCCCTGCCCGCGCAGCCAGCCGCGCAGCCGCTCCCGGGTGGGCGCGAGCCGACCGGGGTCGGCCGGCAGGTCGATGGTGAGGACCCGGCCGGATGTCGTACCCGTCACGTCCGGCCCTCCGTCCCGCGCCCGTCTCCGGGCTGGGCGCCCACTCGCGCTGTCACCGCCCGCTTCTCACCCTGATGTCCCCGGTGGTCGCCGGTTCATGCACCGGGCGGCGGTCGTCCGTCGGATGTGATCATCGCGCATCGGCGCCGATGTGTCAGCAGACGCCCCGGCCACGGCACCGGGCCGGCGTCCCTGACAGGCGACGCCGGCCCGGTCCGGTACGGGGTGGGAGGGGTCAGAGCGGCAACCGGCCGGCGCCGGACCAGGCGCCGACGACCAGCGGGACCAGCGGGGTCGGCAGCGGCGGGGCGGCGCGCAGCGTGGGCGTCCAGCCGGCGTCGCCGCCGAGGTCGGGGTCGTGCGCGGCGTTGTACGCGGCGAGCAGGTCCACCGGCCGGGCCGGACGATCGCCCTGCCGCACCCAGCTTCCGCGCTCGGTGAGCGCGGCGCCGCCCCAGTCGTGGATCAGGTCCGCCGGGGCGACGTCGTCGGCCAGGGTGAAGAAGTTGTTCTCCGCGAACAGGGCGGACTGGACGCCGACGCCGAGGGCGTATTCGAAGCCGGTGCCGCCGAGCCGGTAGTGGTTCTCGTGCACGTCGACCTGGCCGAACCGCACCCGGGGCAGGCGCTGGAGGTCGCCGTCGAAGAGGTTGTGGTGCACGGTGACCTTGAGTCGGCCGACGTCCGGGCCGACCGTGTTGGAGGAGCCGATCAGCATCAGCTTGTCCCGCCCGGTGAACCGGTTCCAGGAGGCGGTGACCAGGCTGGCGGTGTGCGTGACGTCGAGCGAGCCGTCGTGCACCTGCCAGGGACGGCCGAAGTAGCGGGGTTGCGCGCTGTCGGGGTTGTCGCCGTCGGTGAACGTGTTGTGGTCGACCCAGACGTGCTCGCTGCGCCGCACCGAGATCTGGTCGTACTGGGAGTTCCAGTTGCCGGCGTCGCCGTCGGTGGGGGACCAGGCCGGGAAGCAGTCCCGGGCGTCGGCGAACCCCAGGTTACGCACGATCACGTTGGCGACCCGGTCGATCATCAGGGTCAGCCCGGTGAGCCGGGCGCCGCGCAGCCCGACGATCGTGGTGTTCGACCCCACGTTGATCTGCGTCTGCCGGTTCTGGTTGGCCACCGACCGGACCCGGGCCGCCTCCAGCGGGCCGCTCGGGTCCACCCGGCCCCAGACCGCCGGGTCGTACGCGGCCAGGTAGGCCGGCAGCGAGTACTCCGGGTCGGCCAGGTCGGCGCAGTCGAGCGGGGCGCCGTCGGGCCCCTCGAAGCCGTCGACCGTGCCGGCGACGTACACGATCTTGGGGGTGGCGTCCGTGGCGTTGGTGGCGTTGTCGCCGCCGAGCGCGGCGACCAGCTCGGCCCGGGTACGCACCACGCGTACCCGGTCGGCGGTGGCGGCCCCGCCGCCGGTGGTGCCGGCGCCCTCGGCGGCCCAGCCGTCGTTCGCCGGGAGGGCCTGGCGGCCGAGCAGCTCGGCGGCCCGGGTCGGTTTCTGCCCGGCGGGCGCGGCCGGCGCGGGCGCGGCGACGGTGGCCGTGAGCGCGGCGGCGAGGAGGGCGACGCCGACTGTTCGTCTACGCATGACTCGTTCCGTCCTGTCGGGTGGTGATGGGCAGGTGCACTTCGTACGGGCGGACCGCCCAGGGCACCCCGGCCTCGGACGGCAGCACGCCGGTCTCCGCCGCCGCGCGCAGCACCGCGTTGACGCCGCGGATCACCCGCACCCGCTCCGTGCCGTCGCCCGCCGTGCGCACCAGGTCCCCGTCGAGCAGCGTCGGTGCCGGTGCGTCCCGCAGCGCGTCCAGCACCGTGGTGAACGGTCCGGTACGCGCCAGCGGCACGATCAGCGGCGTGCCGGTGGCGCGGTGGTCGAGCAGGTTCGCCAGCAGGCCCCGCCGGCCGGGCACGGTGCGCGGGCAATCGTCGCCGGGCAGGAGCAGCCGGTCGGTCGGGTACTCCAGCGTCGCCCGCCCGCGCCCGCCGGTGACCAGCACGTCGCCGGGGACGTGCTCCTCGGCGGCCAGGGTGAGCGCGGCCAGCACCGGCGGGCCGGCGTGCGGGGTCAGCCGCAGGATCGCGGTGTCGTCCACCTCGATCGGGCGGACCCGGTAGCGCTCCACCTCGATCCGAACCGGCCGCACCGGCGTGCCGGTGACCGCCTCGGCCACCGCCAGGCACTGCATCAGCGCGTGCGCGAGCGGGTTGGCCAGCGCGCCGTCCAGCGCCGGCCGGCCGTCCACCGTCCGCCGCCCGGCCCAGGGGGAGCGGGTGTAGTAGGCGTCGGGGCGCTGCCAGGCGGCCACCGTCGCGATGCCGGTGACCGGGCCGAGCCGGCCGGCGGCCAGCGCGGCGGTCAGCTCGGCCAGGGCCGCCGAGCCGAGCGCCTGGAAGTTGACCTGCACGGCCCGCCCGGCGGCGGCGGACGCGGCGACCAGCGCCCGGTGCTCGGCCCGGTCGAGCACCGGCGGCTTCTCCAGCAGCAGGTCCGCGCCGGCGTCGAGCACGTCCCGCGCGATCGGCAGGTGGGTGTGCGGCGGCGTGCAGACCACCACCACGTCGGGGCGGGACGCGGCCAGCATGGCCCGGTGGTCGGTGAAGACCTCGACGTCGGGCGGCAGCGGCGCGTCCGGTTCCTCCTCCGGCGGTCGCACGTCGACCAGGGCGACCGGGCGCAGCCGGCCGGCGGCGTGCAGCGCGGCGATCACCCGCCGG
>NZ_NAPR01000003.1:433013-449984 GCF_002140155.1 Micromonospora sp. NBS 11-29 | reverse complement strand
CCGCCGGCCGCCGGCGGAAAGGCCGCCGCCGCGCCGGCCGTGGCGGACCCGGCCGCCGGGGAGCTGGTCATCGGGTGCCGGCCAGGGTGGCCCGGACGCCGTGGCGCTCCAGCGCGGTCAGCCAGTCGGTCACGTCCGCGCGGAATTTCTCGTCGGCGGCCAGGCCGGCGGGGAAGACCTCGCGGACCGCGAAGATCGCGTCGACCACCCCGGCTGGGGTGGGCCGGCCGGCGGCCAGCGCCGCGCGCAGCCGGCCGGCGAGCGGGTCGTCCAGCGGCAGCGGCCGGCCGTCGTCGGCGGACCCGTGCAGGAACCGCAGCCAGGCCGCCACCACCAGCGCGCTCCACCGCGCGGACCGCCCGGCCGCCCGCAGGTCGGCGACCGTGTGCAGGACCCGCTGCGGCAGCTTCTGCGACCCGTCCATGGCGACCTGGGTGGTGCGATGGTGGATCGCCGGGTTGCCGAAGCGGGCCAGCACCTGCTCGCCGTACCCGGGCACGGAGACGCCGGGCGGCGGGGTGAAGCTCGGTGCGACCTCCTCGGCGACCAGCCGGCGCAGCACCGCGTCCAGGTGCGGCAGCGCCAGCGCGTCGACCACCGTCTCGGCGCCGGCCAGGGCGCCCAGGTACGCGGTGGCCGAGTGCACCCCGTTGAGCGCCCGCAGTTTCAGCCGCTCCCACGGGCCGGCGTCGTCGGTGAGCACCGCGCCGGCCCGTTCCCAGGCGGGCCGGCCACCGGGGAAGTCGTCCTCGATCACCCACTGCGCGAAGGGCTCCGCCGCGACGGCGGCCAGGTCGGTCACGCCGAGCGCCGCCCGGGCCGTGTCCCGGGTGGCGTCCGTGCTGGCCGGCACGATCCGGTCGACCATGGTGCCGGGGCAGGTGAGCCGCGCGGCCACCCGGTCGAGTGTCGCGTCGGGCACCCCGGCCAGGGCCAGGCACTGGTCGACCAGCGAACGCAGCCGACGCCCGTTGGCCGGCAGGTTGTCGCAGCTCACCAGCGCCACCGGCCCGGCGTCGGCGGCGGCGCGGGCGAGCAGCCCGCGTACCAGCAGCCCGGGCACCGTACGCGGCGGCCGGTCGGTGGTCAGGTCGGCGGTCAGCTCCGCGTCGGCGGCCAGCGCGCCGGTCACCGGGTCGAGCTGGTACGCCTTCTCGGTCACGGTCAGCGTGACCACCCGGATCGCCGGGTCGGCGAGCAGGCGCACCACCGCGTCCGGGTCGGCGGCGGCGTGCCGTACCCCGGCCAGCGCGCCGACCACCCGGGTCGTCGCGCCCTCGGCGGCGAGCGTGGTGACGCTGAACAGGGCGTCCTGCGCGGCCAGCGCCTCGACCACGTCGGTGCTGCGCGGCGCGACGCCGACGATGCCCCAGTCGCCGCCGGCCGCGCCGACCGCCGCCTCGGTGAACACGGCCTGGTGGGCGCGGTGGAACGCGCCGAGCCCGAGGTGCACGATGCCGGCCGGCACGGCGCCGGGGCGCAGCAGCGGCCGGGACGCCTCGGGCACCCGGCGCAGCGTGGCCAGGCCGAGCCGGTCCGTGCCCNCGCATGGCGGCGCTGTAGCCGGGGGCGGTGGGCAGCAGGTAGCGCCCGCCCCGGGTGCGGACCGGGTCGACGAAGTGTTCGTGCAGGTGGTCGACGTACTCGACCATCCGGCCGTCCAGCCCGGTGCTCACCCGCAGGTGGTCGAAGACGGCGAGGTGCTGCACGTATTCGCAGAGCCCGACGCCGCCGGCGTGCGGGCAGACCGGCACCCCGAACTTCGCCGCCAGCAGCAGTTCGGCGAGCACCTCGTCGACGCCGCCGACGCGGCACGCGTCGACCTGCATCACGCCGATCGCCTCGGCTTGGAGCAACTGCTTGAAGATGACCCGGTTGGCGGCGACCTCGCCGGTGGCGACCCGGCACCGGCCGCCGGACAGCTCGGTCACGGCGCGGGCGATGCGGGCGTGTCCGAGCACGTCGTCGGCGTGCGTGGGCTCCTCGATCCAGTACGGGTCGACCTCGACCAGCACCGCCATCGCGGCGATCGCCTCGTCCACGTCCCAGACCTGGTTGGCGTCCATCATCAGCAACGCGTCCGGGCCGATCTCGGCCCGGATGATCCGGGCCCGGCGCAGGTCGTCGTCGAGCCGCCCGCCGACCTTCATCTTCATCGCCCGCCAGCCCCGGGCGTACGCCTCGCGGGTCAGCGCGCGTACCTGCTCGTCGGGGTAGCCGAGCCACCCGACCGACGTGGTGTAGGAGGGGAAGCCGTCGCGTTCCAGCCCGGCCAGCCGGTCGGACAGGCCGTCGCGGCCCTTGTCGAGGATGGCCGCCGCCTCGTCCGGGGTGAGCGCGTCGGTGATGTGGTGGAAGTCGACGGTGGCGACCAGCTCGTCGGTGGGCAGCTCGGCGAGGTAGCGCCACATCGGCTTGCCGGCCAGCTTGGCGCGCAGGTCCCAGACCGCGTTGACCAGCGCGCCGGTGGCCATGTGGATCACCCCCTTCTCCGGCCCGAGCCAGCGGAGCTGCACGTCGGCGGTGAGCGAGCGCCAGAACGCCACCGGCTCGGCGGCGATCTCGGCGACCGTGCGCCCGCGTACGTGGTGGGCGAGCGCGTGGACCGCCGCGCAGGTGATCTCGTTGCCCCGGCCGTTGGTGAACGTGAACCCGGCGCCGGTCGGCCCGCCGTCGGTGGTCAGCTCCACGTAGGTGGCCGAGTAGTCGCCCCGGTTGATCGCGTCCGAGCCGTCGCCGCTGGCGGCGGTCGGGAAGCGCACGTCGTGCACCGCGACGTCGACGATCCTGGTCATGCGGGTTGCCCTCCGAACTTGAAGACCTGCTTCGGCAGCCGGTACGCCAGGTCGACGATGGTCTCGGCGGCCTCGTCGGCGGCCAGCCGGTGCTCGGCGACCAGGCGGGCCAGGAAGCCGGCGTCGACCCGGCGGGCCACGTCGTGGCGTACCGGGATGGAGCAGAACGCGCGGGTGTCGTCGACGAACCCGGCGGTGTTGTAGAAGCCGGCCGTCTCGGTGACCGCCTCCCGGAACCGGCGCAGCACCTCCGGCGAGTCGAGGAACCACCAGGGCGCGCCGAGGCGCAGCGCCGCGTAGCCGCCGGCGAGCGGCGCCAGCTCCCGGGAGAACGTGTCCTCGTCGAGCGTGTAGAGCACCACGGTCAGCCGGGGGTCGTTGCCGTGCGCGTCGAGCAGCGGGGCGAGGGCGTGCACGTACTCGGTGGCCTGCGGCACGTCGCCGCCGACGTCGCGGCCGTGCCGGGCGTGCAGCCACCGGTTGTGGTTGCGCACCGCGCCCGGGTGCAGCTGCATCACCAGGCCGTCGTCGAGCGACATCCGGGCGAACTCCAGCAGCATGTGCGCCCGGAACGCCTCCGCGTCGGCCGCGTCGGCGTCGCCGCGCCGGCCCCTGTCGTAGAGCGCCGCGGCCTGTGCCGGGGACAGATCGAGGGTACGGGCGGTCGGGTGCCCGTGGTCGGTGGAGGTGGCGCCGGCGGCGGCGAACGCGGCCCGCCGCGCCCGCAGCGCGGCCAGGTAGCCGGCGTACGTGCCGGTGTCCTCGCCGGAGACCTCGGCGAGCCGGTCCACGTTGGCCGACCAGCCGTCGAACTCCATGTCCACCACGTCGTCCGGGCGGAACGTGGTGACCACCCGGCCGCCCGGCCCGCCCCAGCCGTCGGCGGCGAGCTTGGCGTGCCGGCCCAGGTCGTCCAGCGGCGACTCGGTGGTGGCGAGCACCTCGATGCCGAAGCGGGTGAACAGCTCCCGGGGCCGGAACGCCGGCTCGGCGAGGCGGGCGGCGAGCGCGTCGTAGACCGTGTCGGCGGTGGCCGGGCCCAGCGGGGTGTCCACGCCGAACACGTTCTGGAACGTCTGCTCCAGCCACAGCCGCGACGGGGTGCCCCGGAACAGGTGCCAGTGCGCGGCGAAGCGCCGCCAGATGGTGCGCCCGTCGGTTTCCACCGGGCTGCCGTCGACGCTGGGCACGCCGAGGTCGGCCGGGGGGACGCCCTGGCTGAGCAGCATCCGGGTCAGGTAGTGGTCGGGCACGATCAGCAGCCGGGCCGGGTCGGGGAACGGGCGGTCCTCGGCCAGCAGCGCCGGGTCGACGTGCCCGTGCGGGGAGATGATCGGCTGCTCGGCCGCCAGGGCGTACAGCTCGCGCGCCAGCGCGCGCTGGGACGGCTCGGTGGGCAGCAGCAGGTCGCTGGGGGAGATGATCGGCACGGGGGAGGGCTCCTCGGTCAGGGCAGGGTGAGCAGGTCGGCGACCCGGACGGGTGCGCCGGTCTCCAGCGAGCGGTTCGCGGCCAGGCCGGTGAGCAGCGCGAGCGCGCCGTCGTACGCGGTGGCGGCCCGGCCGAGCGGGTCGGCTTCGCCGCCGAGCAGCACCCGGAGCATCCGGGCGTCCGCGCCGCCGTGCCCGCGCCGGGTCCAGCCGTCCACCGGGATCTCCTGCGGCGGCGCCCAGAACGGCCGCAGCGTGAGCCGGGCCGCGCCCCGCTCCACGGCGGCCTCGTCGCCGTGCAGCGCCGCACCCTTGAGCGCCGACGCGCCACCGGGGCTGACGTGGTCGCTCTCGGTCACCTCCAGTTCGAGGCGACCCCGGCTGCCGTTGACCATCACCCGGTAGCCCTCCCAGGGCGCGTACGCGGTGAGGTGGTAGGTCATGGTCGCGCCGGTGGAGTAGCGGGCGAGCACGGCGAGGTCGTCCTCGATGGTGACGCCGGGGGCGAAGACGTTGCGGTCGCGGTGGTAGCCGTCCTCGGCCTCGGCGTCGAGGTACAGCTCGCGCAGCCGGGGGTGGTCGGCCATCCGCAGCGCGAACGGGTCGTCGGCGGCGGCGGGGGAGCCGTGCGCGCGGTCGTAGTCGCGGGCGTAGCCGTGCCGGCGGCCGGACTCGCCGTAGAAGAACAGCCGGCCGGCCGCGTGCACCTGCACCGGCCGCGCGTCCAGCCACCAGTTGACCAGGTCGAAGTGGTGGCTGGCCTTGTGCACGAGCAGGCCGCCGGAGATGGCCTTGTCCCGGTGCCAGCGGCGGAAGTAGTCCGCGCCGTGCCGCACGTCGAGCAGCCACTCGAAGTGCACCGAGCCGATCTCGCCGACCGCGCCGTCGGCGAGCAGCCGCCGGAGCTGCTCGTGCAACGGGTTGTAGCGGTAGTTGAAGGCGACCGTCACCTGTCGGCCGGTCTCCGCGACCGCGTCCAGGATCCGCCGGCAGCGGGGGGCGTCGACCGTCATCGGCTTCTCGGTGACCACGTCGCAGCCGGCCCGCAGCGCCGCCACCACGTACTCGTCGTGGGTGACGTCGACGCTGGTCACCAGCACCACGTCGACCCGCTGCTCCGCCAGCATGGCGGTGAAGTCGGCGGCGGCGTACGTGGGCACGGGCGGGTGGCCCAGCTCGGCCAGCCAGCGGTTGTGCGCGTCCATCCTCCTCTGGTTGACGTCGGCGAGCGCGACCAGCTCGGCGGTGTCGGCGTGGTCGAGCGCGAGCGCGCGGACGAACATCTCGGCGCGCGCTCCGGCGCCGACCAGGGCGTGGCGGACCCGTTTCCGGGCCGGTGGTGACATGACGTCGGCCTCCTGCAGTCCTGCAAAGGTTTGCAGCCGAAGAAACCACGCCGGCCGAGACGTCGTCAATGGTCGATGGGCTTCCCGCCCCATGAATCCACATTGGTGGGGATATAACCGCCCGGTGGGCGGGCTGACGCAATCGAGACGAAACAATGGACCGTTGACACCGGAGCAACCGTTTGCATTAATTGGCGACACCCCGTGACCCCCACCACATCGGACGAGGGAGCCAGCCGTGCCAGCCACCATCCGGGACGTCGCCCGGGCCTCCGGCGTGCACATCTCCACCGTCTCCCGCACGTTCTCGGCCCCGCACCTGGTCAACCCGGAGACCCGGGTCCGGGTGCTGGCCTGCGCGGAGGACCTCGGCTACCGGCCCAACCGGGCCGCCCGGGCCCTGATCACCGGCCGGACGCACAACATCGGCCTGATCGTGGCCGACATCGCCAACCCGTTCTTCCCGCCGCTGATCAAGGCGGCCGAGGGGCAGGCCCGGCAGCGCGACTACCACGTCTTCGTGGCCGACACCAACGAGGACGTGGCCGCCGAGGAGGACCTGGTCCACGCGCTCGCCAAGCAGGTCGACGGCGTGCTGCTGTGCAGCCCCCGGATGAGCAACAGCCTGATCGAGCAGGTCAGCCGCGAGGTCCCGGTGGTGGTGATAAACCGCCAGGTCGGCGGTCTGCCCTGCGTGATGATGGACGTCGGGCAGGGTGCCCGGGCCGCGATCGAGCACCTGCTCGGCCTCGGCCACCGGCGGATCGCGCTGCTCGGCGGCCCGCGCGGCTCGTGGACCGCACGGGAGATGCGCCGGGCCGCCACCGCCGCCGCCCGGGGCGGCGGCGCCGAACTCACCGTCCTCGGGCCCAACCAGCCCACCGAGACCGGCGGCGGCGCGCTCGCCGAACAGGTACGCCGGGGCGGCGTCACCGCCGTGCTCGCCTACAACGACCTGATGGCGATCGGCCTGATCGAAGGGCTCGACGCGCTCGGACTGCGGGTGCCACAGGACGTCAGCGTGGTCGGCGTCGACGACATCGCGCTGAGCCGGCTCACCCGCCCCAAGTTGACGACGGTGGCCACGCCGACCGCGGCCGCCGGCCGGACGGCCGTCGACATGTTGCTGCAACTCGACTCCGACGCGCCCCGTGGCGCCCGGGGCCGGGGCGCGGCGGCCGGCGACCGTCGCACCACCGCACAGGTAATGCTCCAGACCGTACTGGTCGTTCGCGACTCGACCGGGCCCGTCCCCGAGCCCGGTCGGGACGACACCGGGGCCTGACGAGGTGGCCCGGGCCCGCATGGCGGTGCGGACCCGGGCGACCCGTGGACGGCCACCGGTGACGTCGTCGCCTCCCACAGCCGAGGAGTGAGCGCAGATGCACCCCGCAACGTCCCCCACCGCCGGCGCACCCGCCGGGCGGGAACACCGTACCCCCCTGACCCGACGCCGATTCGTCCGCGGCCTGGCCGCCGTCGCGCTGGCCGCGCCCCTCGCCCTGGGCGCGGCCGCCTGCGGCGACGACTCCGGCGGCGGCGACGGCGGCCCGGTCAAACTCTCCGTCTTCTGGTGGGGCGGTGAGGCCCGGGCCAAGCTCACCGAGGACGCCCTCGCCCTCTACACCAAGAAGCACCCCGACGTGACGTTCGAGAAGACCTGGCAGGCCAACCAGGGCTACTTCGACAAGCTCGCCACGTTGACCGCCGGCGGCAACCCGCCCGACCTGTTCCAGATCGACGACAACTACCTCGCCGAGTACGCCGGCCGCAGCACCACGCTCGACCTGGGCAGCTACCGCGACTCCGGCAAGCTCGACGTGTCGAAGTTCCCGAAGAGCCTGCTGGAGTACGGCGTGGTCGACGGCAAGCTCGCCGGGGTGGCCGCCGGGGAGAACACGCAGGGCCTGGTCTACAACAAGACGCTGCTGACGAAGAACGGGCTGCCGGAGCCGAGGACCGGGATGAGCTGGGAGGAGCACATCGCCTGGGCCGAGCAGGTGGCGAAGAAGACCAAGGTGCCCGGCACCCAGGACCCGAGCGCCGACTACAAGGCGCTCTGGGTCTGGCTGCGCCAGCAGGGCAAGGACCTGTACAAGGGCAAGGAACTCGGCTTCACGGTCGAGGATGTGACGAAATGGTTCGCGCTGTGGAAGGGCGCGCGGGACGCCGGCGCCACCCCGACCGCCGACGTGATCCACCAGGGCAACGCCACCGACATCACCAAGCAGCTCGTGGTCACCGGCAAGGCGGCCACCTCCTGGGTGTGGGCCAACCAGATGCCGGACCTCAAGAAGAACACCAAGGACGAGCTGGGCGTGGTGGCGTACCCGGGTGACCCGAGCGCCCAGTGGGCCCGCGCCTCGATGTACTGGTCGGTGTTCAAGGGCAGCAAGCACCGGGACGTCGCCGTCGACGTGATCAACTTCCTGAACAACGACCCGGAGGCGGTCGCGCTGCTCGGCACCGACCGCGGCCTGCCGTCCAACACGGACCTGCGGGCCAAGGTCAGCGAGACCGCCACCGACCCGGCGATGAAGCAGTCCATCCAGGTCGAGTCCGAGCTGGCGCAGAAGTTCGGCCCGTCGCCGCAGGTGCCGATCAAGGGACACAGCAAGGTCAAGGCGGAGCTGACCAAGGCCGCCGAGAACGCCCAGTACGGGCGCGCCACCCCGGCCCAGGCGGCGGAGCAGTTCGTCACCGCCTGCAAAGCCGCGATCGCCTGACCCCCCGACGGAAAGGAACCGGATCCGTGGCCCTCACCACGGCGCCCGGCCCGACCCCACGGACCGGACCGGTCGGCCCCCGCCCCACGCGGCGCGGGGCCGGCCGGACCCGGCTCGGCGAGGGCCTGGCAGGCTACGTCTTCCTCTCGCCCTGGCTCATCGGACTGATGGGCATCACGGCGGTCCCCATGCTGCTCTCGCTCTGGCTGAGCTTCACCGACTACGACATCCTCACCCCGCTGTCCGAGGTGCGCTGGGTCGGCCTGGCCAACTACGAACGGATGTTCACCGCCGACCCGTCGTACTGGCACGCGGTGCGGGTGACGCTGACGTTCGCGCTGGTCGCCGTGCCGTTGAAGCTGGCCGCCGCGCTCGGCGTGGCGCTGTTGCTCAACCGCACCTGGCGCGGCGTCGGGCTGTTCCGCGGCCTGTTCTACCTGCCGTCGCTGCTCGGCGGCAGTGTGGCCCTGGCCATCGTCTGGGTCAACATGTTCAACCGGGACGGCGCGTTCAACTCGTTCCTGGCGCTGTTCGGCATCGAGGGGCTGCCCTGGGTCGCCGACCCGGACTGGGCGCTGGAGACGCTGATGGTGCTGGCGATCTGGCAGTTCGGCGCCCCGATGGTGATCTTCCTGGCCGGGCTGAAGCAGGTGCCCACCGAGCTGTACGAGGCGGCGGCCGTGGACGGCGCGGGCGCCTGGCGGCGGTTCCGCGCGGTCACCCTGCCGATGCTCTCCCCGGTGATCTTCTTCAACCTGGTGCTGGAGACCATCCACGGCTTCCAGGGCTTCACCGCCGCGTTCGTGCTCAGCAACGGCACCGGCGGCCCGGTCGACTCCACCCTGATGTACACGCTCAAGCTCTACATCGCCGGCTTCACCGACCTGGAGATGGGCTACGCCTCGGCCATGGCCTGGGTGTTCCTGCTCGCCATCGCGCTCATCACCGCCGTCTTCTTCAGCACCGGCCGGTTCTGGGTGCACTACTCGGACGGAGAGGACGCGTGAGCGCGAGGAGTGAGCCGGGTTTGCGAGCCCCGCAGTCGCGAACAGAGGAGGAATCATGACGGCCGTGACCGCGGTGCCGCCGCGCCGCCGCCCGGGCAACCGGCAGGCCCTGCGCCTGCTGGTGCTCGTGGTGATCGTGGCGGTGGTGCTCTACCCGCTGCTGTGGATGCTCGGCACCTCGGTCAAGTCGCAGGCCGAGATCGTCAACAACGTCGGCCTGCTGCCGGAGAGGTTCACCCCCGGCAACTACCTCGACGGCTGGACCAACTTCGACATCGGCTTCGGCCGGTTCTTCCTGAACAGCGCCCTGGTCAGCCTGCTCACCGTGGTCGGCAACGGGCTGTCCTGCCTGCTCGCCGCGTATGCCCTGGGGCGGCTGCGGTTCCGGCTGCGCAAGGTGTGGTTCACCGTGATGATCGGCACCCTGCTGCTGCCCGGGCATGTGCTCATCGTGCCGCAGTACATCCTGTTCCGCAGCCTCGGCCTGGTCGGCGGCGACTGGCCGTACCTGCCGCTGCTCATCCCGCACTTCCTCGCCACCGAGGCGTTCTTCGTCTTCCTCATGGTGCAGTTCATGCGCGGCATCCCCCGGGAACTGGACGAGGCCGCGAAGATCGACGGGGCGTCCCCGTACGGCGTGTTCCGCCACATCATCCTGCCGCTGAGCCGCCCGGCGCTGGTCACCACCGCGATCTTCTCGTTCATCTGGACCTGGAACGACTTCTTCCGGCAACTGGTCTTCCTGTCCAACCTGGAGGACTACACCGTCCCGGTGGCACTGACCCTGTTCATCGACTCCACCAGCCAGAGCGCGGTCGGCCCGATGTTCGCCATGTCGGTGCTGTCCCTGCTGCCGGTGTTCCTGTTCTTCCTCGCGTTCCAGCGGATGCTGGTCGAGGGCATCAACACCAGCGGGTTGAAGGGATGAGCGCCGAGCGGCCCCGCCGGGACTGGCGGGACACCCTGGCCGAGGCGACCGACCTGGCGCTGCTCGGGTTCGCCGTGGCGGTGGCCGCGCTGCCGCTGCTCACCCTCGCCCCGGCCGTCGCCACCGCCAGCGCCGCGCTGCACGACCGGGCCGTCACCGGGAGTTGGCCGGCGGCGCGGACCAGCCTCACCCGGTTCGGTCGCGCGTTGCCGGCCGGGGCGGCGGTCAGCGCCGTCGCGCTCGCCGTCGCGGTCGCGCTCGGCGCCGACCTGCTCGCGCTGGCCGCCGGCCGGGTGCCCGGCGGCGGGCCCGCCCTCGCGGTCACCGCCGTCGTGGTCACCGCCCTGCTCGGGTACGCCGGCCTGGTCGCCGTCGCGGTCGGACGCACCGGCGGCCGGGGCTGGCGGGCCGCCGCCCGGCAGGTCGCCCGCACCTGCCCGCACCGCCCGGGCACCTGGGCCGCGGCCGCCGGGATCACCGTTCTCGCCGCACTGCTCGCCGCGTTGGTCACCCCGGTCGCGGTGCCGATCCTCGGCGGGTACGCCCTGGCCGCGCTGCACGCGGTCGACGCCCGGGGCCGGGCCGTCGCGGGACAGCCGGTGACCGGTCACCCGCCGGTGGCCCGTCCGGAGGCGTCGTGACCACCGACCCGGGTGCCGCCCCCGGCGACCAGGTGGAGCGCCTGGTGGTGGGCGGGGTCGAGGTGGCCCGCTACGTGGTCCGGCCCGACCTGGACCCCCGGCACGGACCCCGGCCCTACCTGCACCCGGTCCGCACCCGGGCCGGCACCCCGGTCACCGACGCGCTCCCGGCCGACCACGTCTGGCACCTCGGCGCGTCCCTGGCCGTGCAGGACGTCGACGGCGTCAACCTCTGGGGCGGCCGGACGTACGTGCGCGGCACCGGCTACACCTGGCGCGACGACCACGGCGTCATCGCGCACACCGGCTGGCGGGACCGGGCCGCCGACCGGCTCGACCACGACCTGCAATGGCGGGACCGGGACGGCCGGGTGCTGCTGC
Source organism: Micromonospora sp. NBS 11-29 (assembly GCF_002140155.1). Taxonomy (GTDB): domain Bacteria; phylum Actinomycetota; class Actinomycetes; order Mycobacteriales; family Micromonosporaceae; genus Micromonospora. The sequence goes on along the minus strand of NZ_NAPR01000003.1, from coordinate 438,730 downwards.
GGGAACACCGCCGGCTGACCGCCCGTCCGGCCGGGGACGACGCCTGGTGGCTCGACCTGGCCGCCACCCTCACGTCCGCCACCGGGGGCGACGTCCACCTGGGCAGTCCGGCCACGAACGGCCGCCCCGACGGGGCCGGCTACGGCGGCTTCTTCTGGCGGGCCGTCGCCGACGCCGAACCCCGGGTGTGCACCGGGGACGCCACCGGTGAGGAGGCGGTCAACGGCTCGGCCGCGCCCTGGCTGGCGCTCACCGGCACCGCGCCGGGCGGCGGCGCGTACACGCTGGTCTTCACCGGGCTGGGGCCGGGCGACCGGTGGTTCGTGCGGACCGCGATGTACCCGGGCGTCTGCGTCGCGTACGCGTTCGACCGGCCGGCGGCGGTCGTCGCCGGGCGGCCCCGCCGCAACCGGCACCGGGTGCTGGTCGTCGACGGCCACCTCGACCGCACGGCCATCCCGGCCCGACTGGCCGCGTCCTGGGAGGATCTTGGTACGGAAACGCCCCCGGAGGGGCCGTCCGGTACCAGGATCTCGGGCGACTGACGAGGGGTGAGCGGATGTGCGAGGTGGCGGTGTGAGGGGGCCGGAGGTGGCCTGCGTGGGCGAGACCATGGTGGTGCTCGTCCCGGACGACGGCGGGCCGTTGGAACACGCCGCGCGGCTCGCCGTGGGGGTGGGCGGCGCGGAGTCGAACGTGGCGGCGGCGCTGGCCCGGCTCGGCCACCGCGTCGCCTGGGTCAGCCGGGTCGGCGACGACCCGTTCGGCCGCCGGGTGGTCGCCGAGGTCGCCGCCGCGGGGGTGGACGTCGGCACGGTCACCGTCGACCCGATCGCCCCGACCGGCGTCTACCTCAAGGACCCCGCGCCGGCCGGCACCCGGGTCCACTACCACCGCGCCGGGTCCGCGGCGAGCCGCCTCGGGCCCCGGGACCTCGACGACCCCCGGCTGGCCGGGGTGCGACTGCTGCACCTGTCCGGGATCACCGCCGCGCTCACCGACTCCTGCCGGGAGCTGCTCGGGCACGCGCTGGACGGGCGGGCGCTGCCGGGCGCCCGGGTCAGCTTCGACGTGAACCACCGGGCGGCGCTCTGGCCCGCCGACCGGGCTGCCCCGGTGCTGCGCGACCTCGCCGACCGCGCCGACGTGGTCCTGGTCGGGGCGGACGAGGCGGCGACGCTCTGGGGGGTCGACGACCCGGACGCCGTACGCGAGCTGCTGCCCCGGCCGGAACTGGTGGTGGTCAAGGACGGGTCGGTCGGCGCGACCGCGCTGCCGCGTACCGGGTCGGCGGTCTTCGTGCCGGCGCTGCCGGTGGACGTGGTGGAGCCGGTCGGCGCCGGGGACGCGTTCGCCGCCGGGTTCCTCTCCGGGCTGCTGCGCGACCGTGACCTGACCTCCTGCCTGCGGCTGGGTCACCTCACCGCCGCGCCGGTGCTGGCCGCGCGGGGCGACACCGCGCCACCGCCGGACCCGGCGACCATCGCCCGGGCCCTGGCACTGCCCGATGCCGACTGGGCCGCCCGTCCCCACCCACCCGCCCGTTGATCATGAACTTCCTGCCCCGACAAAACGTGCAAAAGCCCCACCTCGGGGGCCGGAACTGCATGATCAACGGTGCTGGGGGCCCTCGACGCGCTGGTCGGGACGGCAGGCCGCAGGATGGAGGCCGGTCGGAGTGGGGCGGCGGGAGGCGGGGAGATGGGCGGGGTGGGGGACGGGCGACGGCGCGGGGGTGCGGCGGTGCGGGCGGCGGCCGGGCGGCTGCGGCGGGGCTGGCTGCCGGTGGCCGAGGCGACGCTGGCGGCCACCGTCGCCTGGATCCTGGCCACCCGGCTGGTCGGCCACCCGCAGCCGTTCTTCGCCCCGGCCGCCGCGCTGATCGTCCTCGGGCAGGCCCGGGGGCAGCGGATCCGCCGGGCGGTGGAGGTGGTCCTCGGCGTGGCCGCCGGCGTGCTCGTCGCCGACCTGGTGGTGCAGGGGCTCGGCCCGCGTACCACCGGGACCGTGTTCACCGTCATCCTGCTCACCGTCGCGCTGGCGGTGGCGGTCGGGGCCAGCTCGGTCACCGTGGTGCAGGCCGCGGTCTCCGCGCTCTACCTGGTCGTGGTCTCGCCGCCGACCGAGTCGCTGATCCCGTTCCGGTTCGTCGACGCGCTGATCGGCGGCGCGGTGGCGGTGGCCGCCAGCCAGCTCGTCGACGCCCGCCGGCCGCTCGCCCCGCTGGTCGCCGAGTTCCGGCACACGTTCGCCGAGCTGGCCGGCGTGCTCGACGAGGTCGCGGACGCGCTGGACCACGCCGACGACGACGCGGCCCTGGCCGCGCTGGACCGGGCCCGCCACGCCGACGCCGGGGTGGAGCGGCTGCGTGACGCGGTCCAGGCCGCCGGCGAGGCGCTGCGCCTCAACGTCCGCCGCCGCCGGCACCTGGGCCGGCTGCGCTCGGTGGAGGGCTCGATCCGGCAGATCGACTACGCGGTGCGCAACGTCCGCGTGCTGGCTCGGGCCGCGGTCACGCTCACCCGCGGCGGTACGCCCGTCACCGCCGACCTGGGCGACGCGGTACGGACACTGGCCGAGGCCGTCCGCTCGGCCGGTGACGCGCTCGCCGCCGACCTCGGCGGGCAGGAGAGCGTGGCCGACAGCCACGCGGCGCGGGTCGACGTGGCGGCGCTGGAGGCGGTCCGGTCGGCCGGGCGACTCTTCACCGCCGGCCCGACGCTGCCCCTCGCCATGATCATCGGGCAGGTCCGGGCCACCGCCATCGACCTGCTGCGGGGCGTGGGCGTCGACGACGACGCGACCGTCCTCAACCGGGTCGACGCGGCGGTCACCGGACCGGCCTGACGGCCGGGATCAGGCGCTCTCGCGGGGCACCAGCGTGGACGCGAAGGCGGTCGACGGGGCGACCGGCGCCCGCGTCAGCACGGCGGTGGCCGCCGCGGTCGCGATCCGGTCGACCGGATGGGTCGCGGTGGTCAGCGCCGGGCTGCTGATCGCCGCGTACGGCAGGTCGTCGAAGCCGGCGACCGCCACGTCGTGCGGCACCCGCACGCCGCGCTCCCGCAACGCGGCGATCACCCCGAAGGCGGTGGCGTCGCTGGCCGCGTAGACGGCGTCGACGTCCGGCCAGCGGCGCAGCGTCTCCACCGCCGCCGACCCGCCCCGGACCGTGGTGAAGTCGCCGGTCACCAGCCGCTCCGGCAGCCCCGAGGCGCGCATCAGCTCCCGGTAGGCGGTCACCGACCGTTCGGCGCAGCTCAACCAGCGCGGGCCGGTGACCATGGCGATGCGGCGGCGGCCGGTGGCGTACAGGTGGCGCAGCACCGCGCCGGCGCCGGCGGCGTTGTCCACGTCGAACGAGGGCACCGTCGCCGAACCGATGCCGATCGAGGCGACCCGCCCGCGCAGCCGGGCCGGCACCGCCGCCAGCGCCGCCGCCGTGGTGTTGACCAGGATCACCCCGTGCACGCTCCGGTCGGCGCCGAGGCGTACCAGGCCCGACGGGTCGTCGAACGGCAACCACTGAAGTGCCACCCCGATGCCGTGCGGCGCGCACACCCGCGACGCGGCGCTCACCACCCGGTGCACGTACGGGTCGTCGAAGACCGTGTCGTCCCGGCCCACCACGGCCACCACCAGCCGCACCCCGGCGCCACGCACCAGGGCCCGGGCGGTGACGTCCGGCACGTAGCCCAGATGGTCGGCGGCGGCGCCCACCCGGGCCCGGGCATCGGACGAGGCGAATCCGTAGCCGCCGAGCACCCGGGAGGCGGTGGCCCGGGACACCCCGGCGAGCCGGGCCACGTCGTCGAGGGTGGCGGGGCGGGGGGTCGGCGTGGCCATGTCCGCATCATGCCCCTCCCGAGGGCGTCGCGGTAAGGGGCGAGGGCGGTTGTGGTGATAGCGCTCTCAGGTGTGCGATGGTCGTCGGGAACCATTCGGGGAAGGGACCACCGTGAGCGACACTCTGCACGCGCCGGCCGGGCCACGGCCACCGGCGCCCCGGCCGGTCCTGGCCGCCCGCACCGGCGTCGCCGTCGTCTTCGCCCTCAACGGGCTCGCGGTGGCGAGCTGGTTCTCCCGGGTGCCGGCCGCCCGGGAGGCGCTCGAACTCAGCCCGGGCCGGCTCGGCCTGCTGCTGCTCTGCATGTCGGCGGGCGCGCTGCTGGCCATGCCCACCGCCGGTCTGGTCACCCAGCGGCTCGGCCCGGCCCGCACCGTGGTCGTGGCGACCGTGCTGGTCGCGCTCGGCCTGACGGTGGCCGGGCTCGCCACCGGGCTGGCCGGCTGGGCGGTCGGCGTCGGGCTCGGGCTGGCCGCGTTCGGCTTCGGCTCCGGCCTGTGCGACGTCGCGATGAACGTCGAGGGCGCGGCGGTGGAGAAACGACTCGGCCGTACCATCATGCCCCGGTTCCACGCCGCCTGGAGCCTCGGCTCGGTGGCCGGTGCGGGGCTGGGCGCCGGCGCGGCCCGGCTGGGCGTACCCATCGAGGTGCACCTGCCGGTGCTGGCGGCGCTGATCCTCGCCGGCACGCTGCTCGGCGCCCGGGCGTTCCTGTCCGCGCCGGCCGAGGTGGGCGGCGCGGGCCAGTCGGCGGCCCGGCGGCGGGCGCTGCTGGCCGCGTGGCGGGAGCCGCGCACCCTGCTGGTCGGCCTGCTGGTGCTGGTCATGGCGTTCACCGAGGGCAGCGCCAACGACTGGCTGGCGGTGGCGTTCGTGGACGGGTACGGCGTCGACGAGGCGGTCGGCGCGGCCGTGTTCGGCGTGTTCGTGGTCGGCATGACGCTGGGCCGCACCGCCGGCACCGTCGCCATCGACCGGTGGGGACGCGTGCCGGTGCTGTTCGGCACCATCGGGATCGCCGCCGCCGGTGCCGCGCTGGCGGTGCTGGCCGGCTCCGGCCCGCTGGCCGTGGTCGGTGTGGCGCTGTGGGGGATCGGCGCGTCGCTCGGGTTCCCCGTCGGGATGAGCGCCGCCGCCGACGACGAGGAGCAGGCCCCGGCGCGGGTCAGCGTGGTCGCGGTGATCGGCTACACCGCCTTCCTCGCTGGGCCGCCGCTGCTCGGCTTCCTCGGCGACCGGTTCGGCGTGTTGAACGCGCTCGGCCTGGTGCCGCTGCTCCTGCTGCCCACGCTCGCGCTGGTGCCGGTGCTCCGGCCACCGGCGGTTGCCGCGCGGCCGGCCCGCTGAACGCGGCTCAGCCGACTCCCACGATGCTCCCAGGGGCCTGCCAGGCGGGCGTGCTGCACTGGAGCGGACGCCGAGGAGAGGAGGCGGGCATGGGCTGGTTCAGTCGACGGGCCGCCGACCCGACGACCCCGACGAAGCTCGACCGCGAGGCCAACCGGGAGGACCTGGCCCAGTTGGAGGCGTTCGTCACGAGCCGCAGCGGGGTCGAGTTCTACCTGGAACCGGAGACCACCGCCACCGACACGACCGTGGTCGCCATCGCCCACGACGGTGAGTGGATCCGCCGCCGCACCGGCTCGCCCCGGGTCGCCGGCACGATCGCCCGGCGGCACGCGGTGCCGCTCTACGAGGCGGCGCGCACCGGCTACCCGGAGCGGATGCGGGCCTGGAACCGGGCCCACCCGGAACGCCACAAGCGCTGAGCGGGCGCTCAGTCGCCGAGCGCGGCGCGGGCCTCCTCGCGGCGCAGCGGCTCGTCGTGCGCGGAGACGTACCACTCGACGTGGTCGGAGAGCAGGCCGCG
>NZ_NAPR01000003.1:430651-433001 GCF_002140155.1 Micromonospora sp. NBS 11-29 | reverse complement strand
ACCAACAGTCGCCGAGCAGCAGCACCCGGGAATCCGGCACCAGCACCACCGTCGAGTCGGGGGCGTGCCCGCCGCCGACGTGCCGCAGCACCACCCCCGTCGGCAGCATCAACTCGTCGGTGAACGTGCGGGTCGGCGGCAGCACCGTGAAGTCGTCCCAGTCGTCCACCGCCAGCGCCCGGGCCCGGTAGCTGGGCCCGAGCCGGGGCTCGGCGCGGACCCGCTCCCGCAGGTGCCGGTGGCTCCACGGGCGGGCCGCCTCGGTGCGCAGCGGGGCGACACCGGCCTCGTGCCCGACGATCTCCACGCCCGGCCAGGCGCACGCGCCCCAGACGTGGTCCCAGTGATGGTGGGTGTAGACCAGCCAGCGTGGCTCCGGCAGCCGGGCGGCGGCGATCCCGGCGCGGATCTCCCGCGCGTGCGCGGGACTGTTGCCGGCGTCGACCAGCACACTGCCGCGCTCGTCGGCGACGACCGCCACGGCGGGCCGGACCGCCCCGGGGTCGGGGTCGCCGGGAAACAACCAGACCCGGTCGGCCAGATGGCGCAACTCCATGGCGGATCCCTTCGCCCGGCGCACGAGGCTGGTCGGAATCTTACCGCCGTCTGGCCGGATCGGCTGCCCGCTCAACCGGTGAGCGCGGCGCCCAGCGCGTACCCGACGACCGCCGCGCCGAGCCCCGCGACCACACTGACCAGCACATTCGCGTACGCCAGCAGGAGCGGACCGGTGCGGGCCAGCCGCCACGTCTCGTAGCTGAGCGTGGACCAGGTGGTCAGCGCGCCGCAGAAGCCGGTGCCGACCAGCCAGGCCACGGCGTCCCCGGCCGGCGCCGCGAGCACCGCGCCGAGCAGCAGTGAGCCGGCCACGTTGACGGTCAGCGTGCCCCACGGGAACGCCGAGTCGTGCCGGGCCTGCACCGCCCGGTCGGTGAGATAGCGCAGCGGGGCGCCGAGCGCCGCGCCGACCGCGATCAGCAGGACGGTCACCGGGCCACCCCCCGGCGGGCGGCCAGCAGCCGGGCCGTCACCGTGTCCCCGGCGGCGACCGCCAGCAGCGCGCCGAGCACGGTCGCCGCCAGGTAGGCCAGCGCCGTGCCCGCCGCCCCGGCCAGCAGGAGCCGCTGCGCGTCGACCGCGTACGCGGAGAACGTGGTGAACCCGCCGAGCACCCCGACGCCGAGGAACGGCCGCACCAGCGGGCCGGCCGGTCGGGTGGTCAGCACCGCCATCAGCGCGCCGATCAGCAGGCAACCGGTGACGTTGACGCCGAACGTGGCCCACGGGAAGCCGGTGGGCGACGGGGGCACGGCGGCCTGCGCGCCGGCGCGGGCCAACGCGCCGAGCACACCGCCGGCGGCGATCACGGCGAGCACCGTCGCCGGGCGCGCGGTCAGCTCCGCCCGGTCGGCGGGTACGCGGAAATCGACGTCGGGATCGACGCGGGACTCGGGCGGTCGTGCCACGGTGCCTCCCACCAGGACGGGCATCACTGGCAGGGACCGTCGGCGATGTCGCGGTTCTCCCGGCGGCTCCCGGGACGGCGGGCCCCACCGCCGGTCACACCCGAGCATAACCCCGCCGCCGGCCTGGCCGGACGGGCCGTACCGGCGTACGGTGACCGGCAGCTCACCCGGCGCGGCGACGTCGGGGCCCTCGCCGAGGAGGAGACCGTGCCGGACCGTACCGCGGCCCACGACATGTTCGAGGTCGACGCCGCCTCCACGGGCCTCGGCATCGAACTCGTGTCGGCCCGCGGCGGCGCGGCGGTGGCCCGGATGCGGGTCACGCCGGCGATGCTCAACGGGCACGCGATCGGCCACGGCGGGTTCGTGTTCCTGCTCGCCGACACCGCGTTCGCGCTGGCCTGCAACAGCCACGGGCCGGCCACCGTGGCCGCCGGGGCGGAGATCAGCTTCCTGCGGCCGGTACGCGAGGGCGACCTGCTGGAGGCGTACGCCACCGAGCGGGTGCGGCACGGCCGCAGCGGCATCTACGACGTGACCGTCCGGCGCGGCGACGAGGTGGTCGCCGAGTTCCGGGGGCGCAGCCGCACCATCGCCCGCGACTGAGCCGGCCGACCCGCCGACGTGCGGCCGGCGTCGCCGGCGCGTACCCGGGGACGTCCGGGCCGGAGTGGCCCCGTGCCCGCTCCGACCCGGACGCCCCCGCCTCACGCGGCGAGCCCGAGCGGGCCGGCGCCGGGTCGGGGCACGGTCCGCCGCCGGCCCCGGACCGCCTGGCCGGGCGGCCCGGTCGTCCACCCGGGAGCGGCCGTGCCGTCTGGGGCGGTGTCGGCGGCGGCGCGCACCCCGCGGTCGGACGCGGCCCACAGTGCGGCCCGGGGCGT
>NZ_NAPR01000003.1:429255-430618 GCF_002140155.1 Micromonospora sp. NBS 11-29 | reverse complement strand
CCGGTCGGGCCCCTCCTCCCGACCGGCGCGACCGTCCCGCCCCGAGCGGGCAGGTCACCTGCCCCTCGGCACCCCGCGCGGGGGCGTCCACCGCCGGCCCCGACGTGGCCCGAGCGTGCGTGGCGGGGGAGTCGGGTTCGGCGCGGAGCGTCCCGATCGGCGCGCCGCCCCGCAGCCGGCGGGCGAAGTCGGCCCGCGCCGCGCGGGGCAGCCGGTGCGCGGCCACCCGGGCCACGACCGGCTCGGCGACCGTCCAACCGCCCCCCTCGACGCGGCGCAGCAGACCCGCCGCGGTCAGCGCGTGCAGCGCCGGCCCGGCCTGCCCCGGCAGCCAGCCGAGCATCCGCTCGACGGTGCCGGGAGCGAGCGGCCCGGCCACGGCCGCGCCGGCCATCAGCACCGCACGCTGGACGCCGTCCAGCCGGTCCAGCCGGACGTCCACCAACCGGCGTGCGGCGGCGGGCACCCCGGCCGGCTCGTCACCGGCGTCGGTCCCGGCGTACGCGGCCGCGACGGCCGGGTTGCCGCCGACCAGCGGCAGCAGCCGGGCGGCCAGCGCGGCGGGCCGGCCGGCCCGGTCGAGCAGGAGCCGCAGCAGCCGTCCGGTGTCCCGGGCACCCAGCGGCGTCAGCGACAGCCGGCGGGTCGGGCCGGGTCGCGGATCGGCCCACCCGGCGCCGTGCGTGCTGACCACGGCGAGCGCCAGTCCACGCTCGGCGGCGGTGGCGTACAGCCGGCTCAGGAACCGGTGCAGCGCCGGAGCGGCCCGGTCCAGGTCGTCCACCGCCACCACCACCGGGGTCCCGGCGGCCCGGTCGAGCAGCAGCTCGCGGACGGCCGTCGCGGCCCGCAGCGCCGCCGCCGCGTCGTGCGGCGCGGCGAGGAACGCGGTCAGGGCGGGGCTGCTCGCGGCCCACCCGGCGGCGCCGCCCACGGCCGTGCCCGGCAGCGGGCGCACCGTCGCCGCCCGGCCGGTCGCCTCCGGCGCGAGCAGCGCGCGGACCAGGTCGGCCAGCGGCGCCAGCTCCCCGTCCGGATACGGCGGGCAGTGCGCCACGCACCAGCGCACCGCCGTGCCGTCCACCTGGGACACGGCACGGGTCAGCTCGTGCAGCAAACGGCTGCGGCCACTGCCCGGCGGCCCGGTCAGCGAGATCCACCGTGGACGCCGCTCCCGCAGCGCCCGGGTCACCTCGTCGGCCACGCCGGCCAGCTCGCGGCGTCGGCCCACCAGCGGGCCGTCGTGCCGGGCCGGCCGGTACCGGGACACCCCGGTCACCCGCCAGACGTCCAGCGGCAGCGCCTTGCCGGCCACGGTCGTGGTGGCGAGCGGACGCTGTCGGACCAGACCGGCCACGGCCCG
>NZ_NAPR01000003.1:412253-429248 GCF_002140155.1 Micromonospora sp. NBS 11-29 | reverse complement strand
CCGCGGTGGTGATCACCGCGCCGCTGGCCGCACCGTGCCCGCCGTCGCGGGCCCCGGTCAGGTCCACCAGCACCTCGCCGGTCGCGACGCCCACCCGGACCCGCAGCCCGGCGTCGCCGACCGGTCGGCGCTCCAGCGCCGCCTGGATCTCCAGCCCGGCCCGCACCGCACGGTACGCCTCGAAGCCGTCGCAGCCGTGCGTGCCGAACAGCGCCATCACCGCGTCGCCGACGTACTTCTCCACCACGCCCCGCCACCGGCGCAGCACCCCGGAGACGGTGCCGAAGTAGGTCCGTTGCAGCGCCCGTACGTCCTCCGGGTCGAGCCGTTCCATCACGGCGGTGGACCCGACGATGTCGACGAAGAGCACGGTGACCGTGCGACGTTCCTCCGGCACCGGCCAGCGCGCCGCGCCGAACGCGGCCTGACTCCCCACGGGCGTGGTGATCACCATCGCACCCACCCTTTCCCTGGTCCGGTGCCCGACGACCTCCGGACACTTTCACCACCGGGCCCACGGGGGATCGGTAGGACGACGTATGTCGGCCACGCGCAACCGTTAGTCGTGTTGTCGACGCGAGGAGTACGAGAAGGGCCCTGAGGCCGTAGAACGGTGCGGGGCCGTGTGGCTAGGCTGCCTCCCATGGCCAGCGACGTGGACACCGCACCGCTCGTCGGCCGTGCCGGTACCGTCGCGACGCTGCGGTCAGCGCTGCTCGACGACGTCGCCCCCGGGCACACCGCGGCGGTGTTCCTCACCGGCGAGAGCGGCGTGGGCAAGAGCCGACTGCTGGGCGAGGTCGGCGACCGGTTACGGCAGGCCGGGGCGCTGGTCCTCNGCTGCGCCGTCTCGACGCCGACCTCGCCGAGGCGCGCACCACCTCGGCGATCCGCGGCCTGCTCCAGGTCTTCGACGAGGAGACCCCCGAGCCGGACGGCGCCGGCGCGCTGCTGGAACGCGTGGCCCAGGGCCTGCACCTGGTCGCCGGCGGCCGGCCGCTGGTGCTCGTCCTCGACGACCTCCAGTGGGTCGACCGGAGCACCCGCCAGCTCCTGCTGTACCTGCTCGCCGGCCTGGGCGACCTCCAGTTGTCCGTGCTCGCCGCGATCCGGGCCGAAGCGCTGCGGGGCGCGCACCCGCTGCGCCGGGTGCTCACCGAGCTGCGGCGGTTGCGCTCGGTCCGGGTGGTCGACCTGGCGCCGCTGGACCGGGCCGGCACCGACGAACTGGCCGCCGCGATCGTCGGCACGCCCCTGCCCGCGGAGGCGGCGGACCAGCTGTGGCAGCGCAGCGGCGGCAACCCGTTCGTGGTGGAGGAACTGGCCCGCGAGCGCCGCGACGGCCGCGACGGTCTCTCCGACACGCTGCGCGAGGTCTTCCTGGACCGCGTCGACGCGCTGCCGCAGCCGGCGCACGCGGTGGTGCACGCCGTCGCCGCCGGCGTCGAGCCGGTCGAGCACTGGCTGCTGGCCCAGGTGGTCCGGCTGCCCGAGGACGCGCTGATCGAGGCGGTCCGTGAGGCGGTGGCGCACCGCCTGCTGGTCGGCGCGGACGACGGCTACCGGCTGCGGCACCGGCTGGTCGCCGAGATCCTCGCCCACGAGTTGCTGCCCGCCGAGCGGGCCGCGCTGCACCGCCGCTACGCCGAGGCGCTCACCGCGGTCNGGCAGGCCGGCGAGCCGGCCCGGGCGCTGCCGGCGGCCATGGCCGCCGCCCGCGAGGCGGAACGACTGCACGGGTACGCCGAGGCGCACCGCCACTGGTCCGCCGCGCTGGCCCTGGCCGCCGCGCCGACCCCGGTGCACCCCGACGACGGCCGGCCGGAGCCGGTCGAGGTGGACCGCGCGGAGCTGCTCAGCCACGCCGCCGAGGCGGCGCACCACAGTGGAGAGCACGCCCGCGCGCTGAGCCTGCTGGCGGAGCTGACCGCCGACCCGGCCGGCCCGCCGGCCTGCGCCATGCACATCCGGCGGGCCCGTTACCTGGCCGCCGCCGGCCGTTCCGCCCCGGCCGAGGAGGAGTACCGGCGGGTGCTCGAATCGGCCGACTGCACGCCGCACGAGCGGTGCACCGCCGCCGCCCGGCTGGCCGAGCTGCTGCTGCACCTGGGCCGCTACGCCGAGGCCGGCGAGCAGGCGCGGGCGGCCCTCGACCTCGCCGCCGGGGTGCCCGGCTCCACCTCCGAGGTGGTGATGGCGAGCGCCGCGCTGGGGTTCAGCGAGGCGTTCCTGGAGGACCCGACGGAGGGCCTGGCGGTCATGCGCCGGGCGCTGGACACCGCCGAGTCCGCCGGCCGGCCCGAGGACGTCGCCTGCGCGTACCTGCACCTCGCCGAGCTGCTCACCGGGCCGCTGAACATCCTTGAGGAAGGCGTCGTGGTGGCCCGTCGCGGCGCCGAGCGCGTCGCCGAGCTGGGGCTCGGGCGCACCTGGGAGACACGTCTGCTGGCGGTCGCGACGAACGGGCTGTTCCGGGTGGGGCAGTGGGCGGAGGCGGAGAAGGTCGTCGCCGCCGCGCTGCGGCACCGCCCGTCCGGCGCCGACGCGGTGGAGCTGCTGCTGGCCCGGTGCCGGCTCTCCGTCGGGTACGGCGACGTCGAGGCGTCCGACCGTGACCTGGAGGCGGTCGCGACGGTGCTGGCCGGCGGCGGCGCCCGGCACGTGCTGCCGATGCTCATCCTGCGCGCCGGGCTGGCCATGTGGCAGGGCCGGCACGACCTGGCCCGGCAGGCCGTCCAGCGGGGGCTGACCGAGAGCCGCTCCGACGACGTCATCGTGCTGGCCACGCTGGCCTGGCACGGGCTGCGGGCGGAGGCCGAGGCGGCGGCCAGCCGTACGGTCGAGGTGGACCCGACCGCGGTGCGCCGGCTGCGCGAGGTGGTCGAGCGGGTGTCCCGCACGAGCAAGCAGGCGGGCGCTCCGGTGCGCTACGTCGCCGACGGCTTCCTGGCGCTGTGCGACGCCGAGTTGAGCCGGCTCGACGACGGCCGCGGCGACCCCGAGCTGTGGGGCCGCTCGGCCACCGAGTGGGACCGGCGCCACCACCCCTACCCGGCGGCGTACTCCCGCCTGCGGCAGGCCGAGGCGCTGCTCGCCCGGCGCAGCCGGGTGGCCACCGCCGGCAAGCTGCTGCGTCAGGCCCACGCGACGGCGTTGTCGCTGGGCGCGGTGCCGCTGCGCGCGGAGATCCGTACGCTGGCCAGCCGGGCCCGGGTGACCCTGGACGACGCGCCGGATGCCGCGTCGGTGCCCCGGCCGCGGCCGGCGGCGCCCGCCGTGCCGGACATGGACGAGCTGGCGGTGCTGACCGCGCGGGAACGCGAGGTCCTCGCCGCGGTCGCCGAGGGGTTGACCAACAAGGAGATCGGCCAGCGGCTGTTCATCAGCGAGCGGACCATCGGCGTGCACGTGTCGCACATCTTCGACAAGCTCCAGGTCCGCACCCGCGTGCAGGCCAGCGCCATCTTCCTGCGCAACCGGCCGCAGTAGACGCCACCGGCGGCAATACGTCGTTCTACTGATCCCGTGCGCCTACGGCACTGGCAGGCTCTGCGGCGGAATCGGGTGGCGTCGTCGGGGCGCCGACCATCGTGGAGGAAAGATGNCCCCGCCGACGTGCCGGCGGTCGTCGACCATCTCACCAAGTTGCAGGACCTGCTGGTCCGGCTTCCTCCGTTGGAGGCGAGCTGCCCGCTCGCCGACTTCAACAAGCTCTACCTGGTGATCACCAGCACGGTGCTCGACGGCCTCTACGACGACCGCTTCGTCGACCCGGCGTTCCTGGCCCGGCTGGACGTGGAGTTCGCCGCCCGTTACTTCGAGGCGCTGCGGTTCTGGACCGACTCCAGCCCGAGCACGCCGAAGGCCTGGTCGTGCCTCTTCCGGCGGATGCGCGGCCCGGACGCCCGGCCGCTGCCGTCGGCCGCCGCGGGGGTGAACGCGCACATCAACTACGACCTGCCGTTCGCGCTGGTGACCACGCTGGAGAGCCTGGAGTCCGAGCCGGTCGACGGCAGCGACCAGCACCGCGACTACCTGGAGATCAACAAGATCTTCGCCGAGCGCATCCCGGAGCTGCGTCGCGGCTACCTGGACCACTGGCAGCTCATGATCGACATGGTGAACGGCGACATCGACGACTGGTACCAGGGCGAGCTGGTGGAATACACCCGGAACGTGGCCTGGCGCAACGCGCAGAAGATCTGGCACTGCCGGCACGACCCGGACGCCCGCGAGTGCGAGCGGACGCGGCTGGACGAGAACGCCGCGCTGCTCGGCCGGCTGCTGCTGTCACCCCTCGGGGCGTTCCTGCAGTAGCTCGGCCGAGGGCCCCGATCCGGCATTCCGCCGGGTCGCGCCCCGGGTACCGCCTACCGTTTTGGCATGGCGCAGGCACGGGACGGGAAGCAGCCCCGGCGTACGCGGGACCGCCGCCGCGAGGCGCACGCCGCCGCGGCGGCCCGGGCCGGTCAACACACCGAGCACGGCGAGCGCTCCGGCCCCGTGCCGNGACCGGCTGCACCGCTGGCTGTTCGCGCACCGGGTCGAGCCGGTCGGCCCGGAGGTACGGGAACACCAGGAGCGGTCCCACCCGTGGTGGCAGGTGATGTGCCTGACCGGCGTCGACTACTTCTCCACCCTGTCCTACCTACCCGGCATCGCGGCGGTCGCGGCCGGCGCGCTCAGCCCGCTCGCCACCCTGCTGATCGTGGCGCTGACCCTGTTCGGGATGCTGCCCATGTACCGCCGGGTGGCCGGGGAGAGCCCGCACGGGCAGGGCTCGGTGGCCATGCTGGAACGGCTGCTGCCGTTCTGGCGCGGCAAGGTCTTCGTACTGGTGCTGCTCGGCTTCGTGGCCACCTCGTGGATCATCACGATCACGCTCTCCGCCGCCGACGCCACGGTGCACCTGCTGGAGAACCCGGTCCTGCCCGACTCCTTCCCGCACGGCGCCACGGCCGCGGTGCTGGTGACCGTGGCGCTGCTACTGGTGCTCGGCGGGGTGTTCCTGCTCGGGTTCAGCGAGGCCGTGCAGGTCGCCATCCCGCTCGTGGCGGTCTTCCTCGTGTTGAACGCGATCGTGGTGGTCGCCGGCCTGGCCCAGGTCGCCGCCGACCCCGGCCTGCTCAGCGAGTGGACCGGCCGGCTGACCCGGGTCGGCGGCGCCGGGGACGTGCTGGCCACCAGCGTCCTCGCCTTCCCGCTGCTGGTGCTGGGCCTGTCCGGCTTCGAGACCGGGGTGAGCATGATGCCGCTGGTCCGGGGCGACGGCGACGAGCCGGAGCACCGGCTCGCCGCCCGGATCCGCAACACCCGGCGGCTGCTCGCCACCGCCGCGCTGATCATGTCGGTCTACCTGGTGGCGACCACGTTCGTCACCACCGTGCTGATCCCGCCGGAGGCGTTCGGTCCCGGCGGGGCGGCCAACGGCCGGGCCCTGGCCTTCCTCGCCCACCAGCACCTCGGGGAGGCGTTCGGCACCGTCTACGACCTCAGCAGCGTGCTCATCCTCTGGTTCGCCGGCGCCTCCGCCATGGCCGGGCTGATCAACATCGTGCCCCGGTACCTGCCCTCCTACGGGATGGCGCCGGAGTGGGGGCGGGCGGTGCGCCCGGTGGTGCTGGTCTACACCGCGATCAGCATCGCCATCACCGTCGCCTTCGCCGCCGACGTCAACGCGCAGGCCGGCGCGTACGCCACCGGCATCCTGGCGATGATGGTCTCCGGGGCGATCGCGGTGACCATCTCGGCGCTGCGCGCCCGGCACCGGGTCGCCGCCGCCGGGTTCGCGGCGCTCACCGCCGTGCTGCTGTACGCGCTGGCGGAGAACGTCGTCGAGAAGCCCGACGGCATCACCATCTCCGGCTTCTTCATCGCCGGGATCGTCGCGGTGTCGCTGATCTCCCGGGTCACCCGGACCACCGAGCTGCGCGCCGAGCGGATCGAGTTCGACGAGGCGGCCCGCCGGTTCGTCGACGAGTCCGTCGCCCGTGACGGGCGGCTGCACCTGATCGCCAACAAGCGGCAACGCGGCTCGGTCAAGGAGTACCGGGTCAAGGAGCGGGCCCAGCGGTCCATGAACCCGGTCCCGGGCGCCGCCGACGTGCTCTTCCTGGAGATCGACGTGAGCGATCCGTCGCAGTTCAGCCAGGTGCTGCGGGTGCACGGGGTGGAAGCCGGCGAGTACCGCATCCTGCGGGCCCGCAGCCCCGCCGCGCCGAACGCGATCGCGGCGATCCTGCTGGCCCTGCGCGACGCCACCGGGGTTCGCCCGCACTGCCACTTCGAGTGGTCGGAGGGGAACCCGATAGCGCACCTGTTGCGCTACCTCATCCTGGGCCGCGGCGACACCCCGCCGGTGGTGCGGGAGATCATCCGCAAGTCGGAGCCGGACCCCACCCGGCGCCCCGGCATCCACGTCGGCGGTTGACGTGTAAGGAGGGGGCCCTTGTTAACGCATTCGGTAGAGCAGGGGCNGGGGGCGGGGGCCGGGGAGGCGCAGGCAGGCGGCGACCTACTTGGACGGCTCCGGGAGCTTGCAGTCGATCTTCGGGTTGGCGCCGATGTAGTTGAGCGGGCCGGCGACGATGGTGACCAGGATCGTGCCCGCCTCCGCGCAGTTGGTGTCGTCGTTGCCGTAGTAGCCGCGCTGCCCTGCGGCGATCGCGCCGATGACGAGCCAGATGACGACCAGGACGCCGAATATCGAGGTGCCGCGCATCAGTTGCCTCCACTGGGGTTGTGGTGGATTCGAGGTGGAGGGCATGTACCCCGCGCGCGTCGTCCGCCAAACGGCGCACCGACGCCGACGCGGCCGATTCCGATTACCGGCGTGGTCGCCCGGGGCGGTGACGCGACGTCGGCTCCGACCGTCACAGGCGGTCGACGGCGTCACCCCGCTCCTCGGTCAGGCCACCCGCTGCTCGGTGACGGCCCCGTGCCGGCGATCTGGCCGACGGCGGCGAGCGCGCCGAGCCGGGCCATGCACCGGGCCCGGGCCAGCCGGAGAACCGAGATGGCTGACGGCTGACATCCGTTACCAGGTGTTGTCGTGCGTCGCTCCTGTCCCGGTCAGCCAGGGCGCCGGGGGAGCATGAGTCGGACGGCGATGCGGATGACCGGCTACGGGCCCGAAAAATGAGAGACCGGATGCGTCCGAGATGGATCGTCGAGCCCTTTACCCAGCGCCTTGATCGTCTCGATCCTGGTTCACGCAGGGGATCACCGGCCGGTGAAGGTGGGGAGTTTGTGCCTCGCCAGTTCGGCGCGGTGGCGGGGTCGGTCAGCGAAGGATGTGGCCGTTTCGGCGACGTGGTGATGGCCTCGTGTGACGACTCGGTGGAGCACCGGACGCGGCGGGCCGGCGGTGACCGCTGGTCACCACCGGCCCGGCGTGGGGAGTGACGGTTACTCGGCAGCGGTCGGAAGCACCCGCTCAGCGTCGGCGCGGGCACCGGCCAGCACCTTCGCCTGCTGCGGCCAGGTCGCGAGGCCGGGCGCGGCGCGCAGCCCGGCGGCCTTCACGGTCTCCCGCAGCGCCGTCTCGTCGAGCGCGGCGAGCTGCTGGTAGGTCCGGATGCCAGCGTCCTGCAGGGCGGCGGCCAGCTTCGGGCCGATGCCCTGGATGCGCCGGAAGTCGTCCGGCGTCTCCCCGTCCGTCGTGGCGGGCGCGTCGTTCTCGGCGGAGGCGCGCGGCGTCGGCGCGACAGCCGGCGCGGCCGCCACGGTCGGACCGGTAGCCGACCCGGTCGACCCGGACACCGGGTCGACGGCCGCGGCGGCTGGCTCGCCGACCTCGCCGTCTGGTGCCGGCTCCGCGGTGACCGGCGACTGAGCAGACCCGGCGGTGACCGGCTCCGGCCCGGTGGCGACGGGACGGGGCTCGGTGGCGACGGAGCCGGGCTTGGCGGTGGCCGGCTCGGGCTCGGCGGCGGCCACCGCAACGGGGTCCGTGGCGACCGGCTCGGGCTCGGCGGCGGCGGCCACTGCGGCGGGGGCGGTGGTCGCTGCGGCCGGCGTCGGCCCGGCGGTGGTGGTGGCCGGATCGGCTTCGGCGTCGGGAACGAGCGGCTCCGGCCCGGTCGAGGCGTCGGTGGTCGCCGACCCGGTGGGAGCGGGCGTGGCCGTGGCGACCGGCTCCGTGGCCGGAGCGGCCAGGGCCGGCTCGGCGATGGTGGCCGGGCCGGGGGACGGGTCGGACCGCGTGGGTTCCGCGACGTCGACCGGCTCCACCGAGGTCGGCTCCACCGACGTCGGCTCCGGCTCGGTCAGCGTGGCCGTTGCGGCGACCGGCGTCGACGCGTTCACCGGCTCCTGCGCCGAATCGGCCGGGAAGACCACGTCCGGCTCCGACCCGGCGGACTCGGAGACAGCGGGTTCGGAGTCGGTCGACGCGGCGGTGGTCCCGGCGGTCGAGACGGCGTCGGCGGGCTCGGAGGTGGTCGAGGCGGCGGGTTCGGAGTCGGTCGTGTCGGCGGGCTCGGAGACGACGATGGGCTGGGCGTCGGTGTCCGGGCCGGTCGGGGTCGTCTGCTCGGTCACGGCGGCGGGTGCGGGCGTCTCGTCCACCACGGCGGCCGGCTGCGGCTCGTCGACGGTGGCGGTCACCACGGGGGCCGGGGTGGCACTCTCCACCGTGGGCGCCGTGGCGCCGGCGCCGGCCCGGCGGCCGCTGACCACCCAGCCGACGGCCAGTCCGATGAGCAGGGCCAGGATCACGAGCAGCCACTGCCCGAAGCTCGACGGCATGGCGGACCTCCCTTGTATGCGTGCGCGACGGTCGCGAGAAAACTCGGGGCAGCTTCGCACACGTGCGCGCGGGGCGACAGGCAGGTCGGCGGTCGGCCCCGCCCGTGGGACCGGTCCTGGCGGGCGGTGGTCGGCGAATGACCGAGGGTGTTTCGCGGGTGGGCCGGGACCGGGTGCCGGTCTGTGGGCCGGGCCGCTCAGCGGACGCGGTCGGGCGCCGGGGCGTCGGCGGAGTCCCAGCTGTAGAAGCAGCCCGCCACGGCGTCCCGGGGGGAGTGCCAGGTCGGCAGGTACGGCGAGGTGTGTGCGGAGAGACGTTCGTTGACCCGTTCGTAGAGCGGGTGGCCGCGTAGTTCGGCGGCCGACTCCGGGGCCACGTCGACGGTCTCCATCAGGTGTACGCACAGGTCGTGCAGGTAGTACAACGACCGGTGCCGGATGCCGGTGAGCCGGGGCAGTTCGGTGGCGTCGGACTCGGCGAAGATCTGCGCCACCCGGCCCTGCGACCCGGGCACGATCCGGCTGACCACCATCAGTCGACTCATCGGAACCCCTCTCGCCGCGCCGACCCCGGCCGGACGGCGGCGGTCGTCGTGTGTCCACCGTGCCGGTCGGGCTGTCACCTCGCCGTCACGGCGTACCCCGGGGCATTGATGGCGGGGGTGACGTCGGTGCGGCGCCGCGTTGGTGCGGCGCGGCGCTGGCCCGGCGGATCGGGGCGAGGGTCTCCTCGAGCAGGGCGGTCATGGCCGGCGACGGTTCCAGGCGCAGTTCGCGCAGGAGCAGGTCCCGGTAGACGTAGAAGGAGTGGACGGCCTCGAACGCGTTGCCCTCGGCCAGGTGGATGCGGACGACGAGGCGGTGCGGGGTCTCCCGCAGCGGCTCGGCTGCCATCGCCTCCAGGGCCGCTTCCAGCGCCTCGCCGTGCCGGCCGGCGGCGAGGTGGTTGCCGGCGAGTTCCTCCAGCATGTGCAGGCGTAGCTGGCGCAGCCGTTCGCGTTCGAGCAGCACCCAGTCGTCGTACCAGCCGGGGAGCAGGTCGTGCCGGCCGGCGCCGGCGGCGCCGCGGGGGACCGCGCCGTCGCGTACCCGGCCGGCGGTCTCGACCAGCTCGTCCACGTCGAGGCGGACGGCGGGTCCGAGGCGGACGGTGTCGCCGTCGGTGCGCAGCGGGCAGCACGGGTCCTGGCGCAGCCGCCACAGCGCGGTACGCAGCGAGGACAGCGCCCGCTCCTCGGGGGTTTCGGGCCAGAGCAGCCCGGCGAGGTGGCTGCGGGTGGCGGCTGGGCGCAGCCCGATGAGCGCGATGACGCGTTGCAGCCCGCGGGGCACCACCACCGGCGTGTCGTCGTGCAGGAGCTGGAATCCGCCGAGCAGGTGCAGTGCCACCCGGGGGGCGGGATCTCCCGCCGTCGGCATCCTCGATCCACCGGACACGGCGCACCCCCCAGCACCGGAACCCTCGTCCGGACCGTCCTGTCTGTTCGGAACGCCTCCGCCACGGCCGGCGACGTCCATCGTGAGCCGAGGTGAGCGGAACGGAGAATATCAACCTCTGTTACTCTCAGTCAACGATCGATGTTCTCGTTGGCTATCCGTGACAGACTCGTAAGTCGTCCGTGATCTGCGAATAAGTGTCGTCAACACGAGTCGGATATCGATCTTCGCATAGCTCACGCACAGTTTGCGTCAACGCAGCGTCACCATCTTTGTGGCTCGATGGGGCCCGGTTGACGCCCGGTTGACGGCCCCCGCGGCACGGTGGCGCCTATCCGTGCGGCGTGACCGGTCCGCCGCGCACCGGGACGTACCCAGGGGAGGCCGCGAATGGACCGCTCGCTCATCGTCGCCAAGGTGGTGCCCACCGCCGAGGACCGGGTCGCCGAGATCTTCGCCGAGTCCGACGCGACCGAGCTGCCCGGCCTGGTCGGCGTGCGGCACCGGTCCCTCTACCGGCTGCACGACCTCTACGTGCACCTGCTGGAGACGGAGACGCCGGCGCAGGATGCGGTGGAGGACGCCCGTGGGCATCCGGAGTTCGTCCGGATCAGCGAGCGGCTGCGGCCGTACGTCTCGCCGTACCTGTCGACCTGGCGCTCGCCCCGCGACGCCATGGCGCACTGCTTCTACCGGTACGACGCCGTCGGGCGGCGGCCGTGACCACCACCGCGCCCCGCGACGAGCAGCTCTGGTCGCGCTGCGACGGCTGCGCCTCGCTGCTCTACCGCAAGCGGCTGCGCCGCAACCTGGACGTCTGCCCGGAGTGCGGCGCGCACGCCCGGCTGGACGCGCCGGACCGGGTGGCGCAGCTCGTCGATCCGGACTCGTTCGTCCCGCTGCCGGAGCGGGCGGTCCGGGTCGANGGCTCGGCGCGGCCCGCGCCGGCACCGGCCTGGACGAGGCGGTGCTCTGCGGCACCGCCCGCCTGGGCGGGCACCCGGTCGCGCTGGCGGTGATGGACTTCCGTTTCCTCGGCGGCAGCCTCGGCTGCGCGGTCGGCGAGCTGATCACCCGGACCGCCGAGCGGGCGCTGGCCGACGGCATTCCGCTGGTGCTGGTCACCGCGTCCGGCGGGGCGCGGATGCAGGAGGGCGCGCTGTCGCTGATGCAGATGGCCACGGTCAGCCAGGCCCTGGCCGGGTTGCGCGAGGCGGGTCTGCTCACGGTCAGCGTGGTCACCGACCCCACGTACGGTGGGGTGGCCGCGTCGTTCGCCACCAACACCGACGTGGTGCTGGCCGAGAGCGGGGCCCGGCTGGGTTTCGCCGGCCCCCGGGTGATCCGCCAGGTCACCGGCGCGGCGCTGCCCGACGGTTTCCAGACCGCGGAGTACCTTCAGCGGCACGGCCAGGTCGACCTGGTGGTGCCGCGGCACGCCCTGCGGGGGCGGCTGACCGCGCTGCTCGCCGCCGCGGACGCGGGGCGCCGTCCACCGGCGGTCGGCCCGGCGCCCCGCCCGGCGCCACCACCGTCGGCCGCGCCGGCCCGCGACCCCTGGGAGACGGTACGCACGGCCCGGCACCCGGGCAGACCGACCACCCTGGACTACCTGGAGACCGCGTTCGACGGCTTCGTCGAGCTGCACGGCGACCGCCTCGGCGCGGACTGCCCCGCGATCGTCGGTGGCGTCGCCCGGCTCGACGGCCGACCGGTGATGGTCATCGGGCACCAGAAGGGGCACACCACCGCGGAGCTGGTGGCCCGCAACTTCGGTATGGCCAGCCCGGCCGGGCACCGCAAGGCGCTGCGGCTGATGCGCCTCGCGGCCCGCCTCCGGCTGCCGGTGGTGACGCTGGTGGACACGCCGGGCGCCGACCCGGGGGTGACCGCCGAGCAGCAGGGCCAGGCCGCCGCGATCGCGGAGAACATCCTCGCGTTGAGCGTGCTGCCCACCCCGGTGGTGGCGGTGGTGACCGGTGAGGGCGGCAGCGGCGGCGCGCTCGCGTTGGCGGTCGCCGACCGGGTCCTCATGTTGGAGCACGCGGTCTACTCGGTGATCAGCCCGGAGGGCTGCGCCGCGATCCTCTGGCCGGACAGCTCCGCCGCCCCGCAGGCCGCGCGGGCGCTGCGGCTCACCGGCGCCGACCTGTGCCGGCTCGGCGTGGTCGACGAGCTGGTGCCGGAGCCGCGCCCGGCCGCGCACGGCGACCCGGCCGCCGCGGCCGAGCTGCTGGGCCGGGCGGTCGCGGCGAATCTCGCCCCGCTGCTCGCGGTCCCCCCGGCGACGCTGGTGCGCCGCCGCCGGCAGCGTTTCCGCCGCTTCGGCGCGGCCCGTTCCGTGGACCCGTCGACCGTGAGCGTGTCGGTTCCCGCCGGCCCGACGGCCGCGACCACGCCGCGCGGCGCCGCCGGTCCGTCGCGTGCGGTCGGGCCGGGCAGTGCCACCGACGCCACGCCGCGCGGCGCCGCCGGTCCGTCGGGTGCGGTCGGGCCGGACGGTGGCGCCGCCGCGTCGGGTGCGGCCGCACCGGTACGCGCCGCCGACGCGTCGCGCCGCCGACCCGCCCCCGGGCCGGGGTGTGACCGGCCGGAGGTGGCGTGATGACCGACGACCGGGCCGGGCAGGTGTTGGACGAACTGCGCCGGCAGGCCCGGCACCTGGTCGCCGACCTGGCCGGGCCGGTACGCCGGGTCCGGCTGCGCAGCGGCGACGCGGCGCTGGAGGTGGAGTGGCACGACCCGGTGCCGTCGCCGCGTACCGGGGTCCCGCCGGCCGCCGGGCCGGCGACGCGGGCCGGCGCGGAGAACGCGCCCGCGGCGGACCGGCCGACCGTGCGGGCGCCCGTGGTGGGCACCTTCTACCGCGCCCCCGAACCCGGGGCGATGCCGTTCGTCGCGGTCGGCGACCTGGTCCGGCCGGGCCAGGTGATCGGCATCGTCGAGGCGATGAAGCTGATGAACGAGGTGACCGCCGGTCAGGCCGGGCGGGTGGCGGAGGTGCTGGTCGAGGACGGCAAGCCGGTCGAGTACGACCAGCCGCTGATCGCCCTGGACCCGGTCACCGGACAGGACGCCTGATGTTCGACACGGTGCTGATCGCCAACCGGGGGGAGATCGCGTTGCGGGTGCTGCGCGCCTGCCGGGAGTTGGGCGTGCGGACGGTGGTGGTGCACTCCAGCGCCGACGCCGACTCGCTGCCGGTACGACTGGCCGACGAGGCGGTGCGGATCGGGCCGGCGGCGAGCCGGCGCAGCTACCTCAACGCCGCGGCGATCGTCGAGGCGGCCCGGCAGACCGGCGCGCAGGCGGTGCATCCGGGCTACGGCTTCCTCTCCGAGGATGCCGACTTCGCCGAGATCTGTGCCGAGAACGGGCTGGTCTTCATCGGCCCGCCGCCGGCGGTGATGGCCGCGCTCGCGGACAAGTCGACCGCGCGGGCGTTGATGAGCCGGGCCGGCCTGCCGCTGCCACCGGGCAGCGTGCGGACGCTGCCGACCGTCGCCGAGGCGCAGCAGGTGGCCGCCGAGGTCGGCTACCCGGTGATCGTCAAGGCGGCGGCCGGCGGGGGCGGGCGCGGGATGACCGTGGTGCGCGCCGCCGCCGAGCTGCCCCGCGCGTACGCCCGCACCCGGGCCGCCGCGCAGGTCGCGTTCGGCGACGACCGGGTGTACGTGGAGCGCTATCTCGCCGACGCCCGTCACGTCGAGGTGCAGGTGCTCTGCGACGCCCACGGCAACGGCGTGCACCTGGGCACCCGGGACTGCTCGGTGCAGCGCCGGCACCAGAAGCTCATCGAGGAGGCCCCGGTGCCCGCGCTGCGGCCGGCCACGCTGGACGCGCTCGCCGAGGTCGCCCTGCGCGGCGCGCTGTCGGTCGGCTTCACCGGCGCCGGCACGGTGGAGTTCCTGGTGGACGAGGCGGAACGCGCCCACTTCCTGGAGATCAACTGTCGGATCCAGGTGGAGCACCCGGTCACCGAGCTGGTCACCGGCGTCGACCTGGTGCAGGAGCAGTTGCATGTGGCCGCCGGCACCCCGCTGCGCCTGCGGCAGTCCGACGTGCGGCTGCGCGGGGTGGCGATCGAGTGCCGGGTCAACGTGGAGGACCCGGACCGGGACTTCACGCCTGCGCCCGGCCGCCTCGACCGGTTCCGCCCGCCGGGCGGCCCGTTCACCCGGGTCGACACGCACGGCCACGTCGGCTATCTGGTCAGCCCGCACTACGACTCGCTGCTGGCCAAGGTGGCGGTCTGGGCGCCGGACCGGGATGCCGCGCTGGCCCGGCTGGACCGGGCCCTGGCCGAGTTCGACGTGGCCGGCCCGGGGGTGCGCACCACCATCCCGTTCGCCCGCCGGGTGCTGCGCGATCCCGCGTTCCGGGCCGCCCGACACACCACCGCGCTCGTCGAACGCCTGCTCGCCCCGCGCCCCGAAGCCGACCCGCACGCCGTGCCCGATCCGCGCGCCGGGGTCGACCCGGACGCCCGTACCCCCGCTCCCGCCGTGAACGCCGCCGGCCCGACCACCTGGAGGAACCGATGACCGTCGCCCCCGACCGACCGCTCGCCAGCGAGATCACCGACATCCTGGTGACCCACTGCGGCCTGGACCCCGACGCCGCCGCCACCGCCCCGGCGGCGAGCCTGGAGGAACTGGGCATGGATTCGCTGGCGTTGCTCGAACTGTCCGCCGTCGTGGCCGACCGGTGGCGGGTGCGGATCCCCGAACAGGCCGGCCGGCTCAGCATCGCCGGCGTCGCCGACCTGGTCGCCCGCCGCGCCGACCCGCCCGGGCACACCGAGAACGCCGTCGACATCGCCGCGCCGCTGCCGCTGGTCTGGGAGATCACCAACGACGTGGCCCGGTGGACCGACCTGTTCACCGAGTACGCGGTGGTGGAGATCCTGCACCGCGACGGCGACACCGTCCGCTTCCGGCTCACCATGCACCCCGACGAGAACGGCGTGGCGTGGAGCTGGGTCAGCGAACGCACCGCCGACCCGGCCCGCCGGGAGGTGCACGCCCGGCGGGTGGAGACCGGACCGTTCGAGTACATGCGGATCCACTGGCGGTACCACGAGATCCCCGGCGGCACCCGGATGACCTGGACGCAGGACTTCGCCATGAAGCCCACCGCGCCGGTCGACAACGCCGGCATGACCGAACGGATCAACACCAACAGCAAGATCCAGCTCGCCGTGATCAGGGAACGGATCGAGCGGGCACACGCGGGAGGACCACGATGACCGACACCACCACCGCCCGGGTCTCCGTCCACGACGTCGCCCCCGACCGGCGCCGCGGCGGCGAGCTGCGGGTGCTGCTCGGCCCGAAGACCGTCGGCAGCACCTCCGGTTTCCTGGGGGTGGCCGCGCTCGCGCCGGGGGAGCGGATCGCCGAGCACTACCACCCGTACAGCGAGGAGTTCCTCTACGTCGCCCACGGCACGATCACCGTCGACCTGGACGACCGGCCGGTGCCGCTGGCGGCCGGGGAGGCGCTCTACGTGCCGAAGGACGTCCGGCACCGGCTGCGCAACACCGGCGACGAGCCGGCCGAGGTGGTCTTCCACCTCGGCCCGCTCGCCCCCCGCCCGGAACTGGGCCACGTCGACACCGAGAGCGCCGCCCCACCGCCACGGG
Source organism: Micromonospora sp. NBS 11-29 (assembly GCF_002140155.1). Taxonomy (GTDB): domain Bacteria; phylum Actinomycetota; class Actinomycetes; order Mycobacteriales; family Micromonosporaceae; genus Micromonospora. The sequence goes on along the minus strand of NZ_NAPR01000003.1, from coordinate 413,419 downwards.
AGCCGTCGTGACCGGCCGGCGTACGGTGGTCACCGGCGTCGGTGTGGTCGCGCCCGGCGGCGCCACCCGGGACCGGTTCTGGAAGACGATCACCGAGGGGCGCACCGCCACCCGGCGGATCAGCTTCTTCGACCCGTCGCCGTTCCGCTCGCAGATCGCCGCCGAGTGCGACTTCGACCCGGACGCCGCCGGGATCACCCTCGCCGAACGGCAGCGCGCCGACCGATACGTGCAGTTCGCGCTCGCCTGCTCCGCCGAGGCGCTCGCGGACAGCGGCCTGAGCCTCACCGACGCCGAGCGGGAACGCGCCGGCGTGGTGCTCGGCACCGCCGTCGGCGGCACCATGGCCCTGGAGCAGGAGTACGTGCGGGTCAGCGACTCCGGCCGGCACTGGCTGGTCGACCACGCGCTCGGCGGGCCGTACCTCTACCAGGCGCTGATCCCCAGCAGCCTGGCCGCCGACGTGGCCTGCCGGCACGGCCTGCACGGCCCGGCCCAGGTCATCTCCACCGGCTGCACCTCCGGGCTCGACGCGATCGGGTACGCCCATCAGCTCGTCGCCGACGGCGAGGCCGACGTGGTGCTGGCCGGCGCCGCCGACTCGCCGATCTCCCCGGTCACCGTCGCCTCGTTCGACGCGATCGGGGCCACCAGCCCGGACAACGACGACCCGGAGCACGCCTCCCGGCCGTTCGACGCCGACCGGCATGGCTTCGTGCTCGCCGAGGGCGCGGCGGTGCTGGTGCTGGAGGAGGCCGGACACGCCCGCCGCCGGGGCGCGCACGTCTACTGCGAGGTGGCCGGCTACGCCAGCCGCAGCAACGGTTTCCACATGACCGGGCTGCGGCCGGACGGCGCCGAGATGGCGGTGGCCATCACCGACGCGCTGCGGCAGGCCCGGCTCGCCCCGTCCGCCGTGTCGTACGTCAGCGCGCACGGCTCCGGCACCCGGCAGAACGACCGGCACGAGACCGCGGCGTTCAAGCGGGCGCTCGGCTCGGCCGCGTACCGGGTGCCGATCAGTTCGATCAAGTCGATGGTCGGGCACTCGCTCGGCGCGATCGGCTCGATCGAGATGGCCGCCTGCGCGCTGGCCATCGAGTACGGGGTGGTCCCGCCGACGGCCAACTGGGCCACCCGGGACCCGGAGTGCGACCTGGACTACG
>NZ_NAPR01000003.1:391109-412088 GCF_002140155.1 Micromonospora sp. NBS 11-29 | reverse complement strand
CCGTGAGCGCGAGGAGTGAGCCGGGTTTGCGAGCCCCGCAGTCGCGAACAAGGACAGCACCGTGACGGCGCGGGCGGTGGTGACCGGCATCGGTGTGGTCGCGCCCAGCGGCGTCGGCGCGGACGCGCACTGGGCCACCGTGCTCGCCGGCACCCGGCGCACCGGGCCGATCACGCTGTTCGACCCGGCGCGCTACCCGACCCGGGTGGCCGGCGAGGTGGCCGACTTCGACCCGGCCGGGTCCACCGACGCCCGGCAGCGGGTGCAGACCGACCGGTGGACGCACCTCGGGTTCGCCGCCACCCGGCTGGCGCTGGCCGACGCCGGGCTGCCGGAGGTGTCGCCCGAGCCGTACCAGTGGGCGGTGACGCTGGCCAGCTCGTCCGGCGGCAACCTGTTCGGGCAGCGGGAGCTGCAACGGCTCTGGGGCGGGCCGACCCGCACCGTCGGGGCGTACCAGTCGATCGCCTGGTTCTACGCCGCCAGCGTCGGGCAGTTGTCGATCCGGCACCAGTTCAAGGGCCCGTCCGGGGTGACCGTCTCCGAGTCGGCCGGCGGGTTGGACAGCCTCGCGCACGCGGTGCGCACCATCCGCCGGGGCACCCCGGTGGTGATCGCCGGGGCGACCGAGTGCCCGCTGAGCCCGTACGCGCTGGCCTGTCAGCTCCGCTCCGGGCTGCTCAGCGACGTCGCCGACCCGGAGCGCGCGTACCGGCCGTTCGACGTCGCCGCCGCCGGTTACGTGCCCGCCGAGGGCGGCGCGGTCTTCGTGGTGGAGGAGCTGGGGCACGCCCTGGGCCGGGGCGCCCCGATCTACGGGGAGATCACCGGCTGGGCGGCCACCCACGACGCCGCGCCCACCGACGCCGACGCCGGCCCCGACCCGACCCACTACGCCCGCGCGCTGCGGCTGGCCCTGGACCGGGCCGCGGTCCGCCCGCACGACGTGGACGTGATCTGGCCGGACGCGCTCGGGGTGCCCGCGTACGACCGGGCCGAGGCGAGCGCGCTGCGCGCCGTGTTCGGTGACCGGACGCCGCCGGTGACCACGCAGAAGCCGCTGACCGGCCGGGCCCACCAGGGCGGGTCGGCGTTGGACGCGGCCACCGCGCTGCTCGCGTTCTCCCGTGGCGTGCTGCCCGCCTCGGTCGGCCCGGACGAGCCGGCGCCGGGGTGCGAGCTGACCTTCCTGCGTGAGCCCCGCCGGCCGCGCAGCCGCATCGCGCTGGTCGGCGCGCGTGGCTTCGACGGGTTCAACACCGCGCTGGTGCTGCGGGGCGCCGCGCCGCCACCGGCCGCCGGGGCCTGAGTGACCGGACGGTGCGGGGCGCCGCACCGCCACCGGCCACGGGGGCCTGAGTGACCGGACGGTCAGCCGTCCGGGCGTCGGTCGGTCGCGCAGGGCGGCGCGGCCGGCGGGCGACCAAGCCGGCGTAGGCCCGATCCTGCCTGTCCGATCGAGCGTGGGCAATCCACCCAGCCGCCTTTTTGGATCTACCCATTTGCATCTGGCAATGGTGCGATCACCCGACGTAGGGTTCCGTCAGCACTTCGAAGGGCGTCCTTCCTGGGCGGATTTCGTCCAATTCTAGGCTGGCGGTGGCGGGTCGTGACTGCACATCCCGTGGCGGAAGATCCTGCGTCGACGACGGCGGACTGGGTGGACGACGTCCTGTTCACCGGGCGCGACGCCGACGTTTGTCTCCGGCTGCCGGAACCGGTCGACAAGGGCGCCCTGCGTCGGCTGGTCGGCGAGGCGCAGACCCGGCTGACCGAGGCCGGGCTGCGTCCGGGCGGCGCCGCCGCGCTGCGCCTGCCTCCCTCGCTGGCGTACGTGGCGCACCTGCTGGCCACCTGGCGTGCCGGCGGCCAGGCCGTGCTGCTCGACCACCGGCTCACCGACCACGAGGTGAACCGGGCGCTGGACCGGCTCAGCCCGCAGGTGGTGGTCGCGCCGGTGCGCACCGGCGGCGGCGCGCTGCGGGTCTTCGTCGACGTCACCGCCGGGGTGCGGGCCTGGTCCGACCGGCCGGCCGGCAGCCCGCACGCGGTGATCCAGCTCAGTTCCGGCTCCACCGGACCGTCCAAGGTGATCGGACGCACCGCCGCGGACCTGGTGGCCGAGGTGCGCCGCTACACCCGCATCGACGGCGTGGCGCTGCCCGGCGAGCGGATCATCCTGCTGCCCAGCATGGTGCACGTCCTCGGACTGGTCGGCGGCCTGCTCTACGGGCTGCACGCCGGCGTCGAGCTGTGCCCGCCGGAACGGCTCGGCGGCGACGCGGTCCTCGCCGCCGTCGCCGCCCAGGACACCCCGGCCACCGTGCTCGGCGTGCCGTTCCACATCGGACTGCTCGCCTCCACCGTTCCCGCCGGCCCGCTGCCTCAGCTCAAACGGATGACCACCGGCGGCGAGCTGGTGCCCGCCGCGGTCGCCCGGGCCTTCACCGACCGCTACGGCGTCCCGCTGGGCAACATGTACGGGATNCCCGCCGTCGCCCCCGCCCCGGGCATCGAGGTGCGGGAGCGCGACGGCGAGCTGTGGGTGAGCTGCCCGAGCAACCCGTACGTCGGACCGGCCGACCCGACCCGCTGGGCCGACGGCTGGCTGCACACCCGCGACGCCGGCGCGGTCGACCCGGACACCGGGCTGGTGACCGTCAAGGGCCGGCTCGACTCGCAGGTGTCGGTGGGCGGCCTGAAGGTCGACCTGACCGAGGTGGAGGCCACCGTCGCCGGGCTGCCCGGTGTCACCGCCGCCGTGGTGGTCTGGGACGAGGGGATCAGCGCCTACGTGCAGACCGACGGCGTGCTGACCGAGCCGGCGTTGGACCGGCTGATCGCCGAGCGGCTGGCCGGCTTCAAACGGCCCCGTCGGCTGCGCCTGGTCGACCAACTGCCCCGGACCACCACCGGCAAGCTGGTCCGCTCGGCCCCCGCCCTGCGGGACGCGGCCTCGTGACCGGCCCACTGCACGCACCCGAGAGCACCCACCCCGATCCCAGCCCCGGGCCGCCCGAGCAACGCGCCACCCGCGCGCCTGAGCATCCGCCGCGTCAGCTCCCGCTGGTCGCCGGTGGCACGGCCGGTCCACACGTACACGGTGTCCCGACCGGGCACCGGCAGATGGTTCACGGAAAGAGGTTCACCCCATGCGAGACGAGGTCCGCACCTTCGTCGTCGAGCAACTCGCCGACATGAACTACGACGTCGAGGGCCTGGACGACGACATCACCCTCGGCCCCTCCGGCGTCGACCTGGAATCGCTGGCCCTGGCCGACCTCGCCGTCCGGGTCGAGGACCGGTACGGGCTGAAGTTCGCCGACGACGAGTCGGAGAAGCTGGCCCTGATGACGGTCGGCGAGTTCACCACCATGGTCGCCGACCGGGTCGCGGCGAACAGCGACCGATCCTGATGACCGATCGGCCCGACCTGGGGCGAGCTGACCTGGTGACGATGCTCGCCGAACTGACCGCCAGCCCGCCCGACCAGGTGCCGGACCGGATCGGCTCGATGGAGCTGGCCTGGCTGGTGCACCTCGTCGAGCAACGGTACGACCGTCGGCTGGACCTCACCGACGACCAGATGGCCGACATCGACACCGTCGACGACGCACTGGCGGTGTTCCACACCGCGCTCACCGCTTCCGCAGATGGCTGAGCGGGAGCCCGTACGGATCACCGGCACGCACGCGGTCAGCGCCCTCGGCAGGGACGCCGACGCGTTGTTGTCCGGGGTGCTCGCCGGCACCCCGGCGTTCGGGCCGGTGCGCCGTTTCGACACCACCGGCCGGCGGGTCACCGTGGCGGCCACGCTGCCGCACGTCGGCACGCTCGCCGACGAACTGGCCGACGCGATCGACCGCGCCGGCCGGGCCGCCGGGCTGGAGCCGGCCGACCGGGCGGACACCGGGCTGTTCCTGGCCACCCACGGCGGGCCGCACACCCTGCCCGTGCCGCCGGGGGCGCAGGAGGGGCCGCCGGTGCCGGCGCTCGTCGGTCACCTGGCCGCGCGTTGCGGCCTCGGCGGCCGTACCCGCACCTACACCACCGCCTGCGTCTCGGCCAGCACCGCGGTCGCCGACGCGGCGACGTTGATCCGCCGCGGCGACCTGGACCGGGTCGTGGTGGCCGCCGGCTACCTGGTCGAACCCGACCAGTACGCGCTCTTCGACGCCGGTCGGGCGCTCGCCGTCGACGGCGCGGTCCGCCCGTTCAGCGCCGGCCGGCGAGGGCTGCTGCTGGGCGACGGGGTCGCGGCCGTGGTGCTGGAGTCGGCCGGCGCGGCCGCCCGGCGGGGCGCTCCGACGCTGGCCACCGTCGCGGGCTGGGGCCGGGCCGGCGACGCGTACCACCCGTGCCAGCCGCACCCGGGCGGGGACGGCCTGGCCCGGGCGGTCGAGGCGGCGCTGCGCCGCGCCGGGCTGCCCCCGGCCGCGGTGGGCTACGTCAACGCCAACGCCACCGGCACGGCGTTCAGCGACGCCTCCGAGGCGGCGGCGCTGGTCCAGGTCTTCGGCGAGCGTGTCGGGCGGCTGCCGGTCAGCTCCACCAAGTCGGTGCACGGGCACGCGCTGGAGGCGTCCGGGCTGCTCGAACTGGTGGTGACCGTGCTGGCCCTGCGGCACGGCAAGCTGCCGCCCACCGCCGGCTGGCTCGCCCCCGACCCGGACTGCCCGCTGGACGTCATCCGCGACGCCCCCCGCCCCGCCGACACCCCGCACGCCCTGAGCGTGAACGCCGCCTTCGGCGGCGCCAACACCGCCCTGCTGGTGAGTGCCCCGTGACCGCCCAGCCCCACCACCCCACACCGCGATCGTGCACTTCCGGTTCGACCGAGTGGGAGGTGCTGGCCGAGGCGCGCTGGCCCGAGGACGGGGACGGGACGCCGCCGGCGCTGCCGGGGTTCGTGCACTCGCCGTACCACCCGCTGGTGGCGGCGGTGGCCGATCGCTGCCTGACCCGGCGGTACGGGGACGCCGGGGCGCTGCCGGCCGGGAACCGGACGGCGGTGGTGCTGGTCAGCGCGGGCGGGGACACGGCCGGCGCGGCGCATGTGCGGGGGACCGTGGCCGCCGGGGGGCGGGTCGGCCCGCTGTTCTTCTTCCAGTCGGTGCCGAACAGCGTCGCCGGGCACATCGCGGCGCGCCGGGGACTGGACGGGCCGGTGGTGTGCCTGAGCCCGAGCGGCGACCCGCGGGCCGAGGGGGAGGCCGAGGCGGACCTGCTGCGGTACGACGGCGACGCCGCGCAGGCGTTGCTGATCCTGATCGAACTGGCACCGGACGGGACCTCGGGCGAGGCGACCGCGGTGCTGCTGGGGGAGGGGACACGTCCATGAGGACGAAGGGACCGCGCGGCGCGTTGGCGGCCGACACCGAACTGGGCGCGGGCAACGTGCTCGCCCGGGTGCTGGCCCACGGCGCCGACCCGGACGGGCCGGGACTCACGTTCGACACCGGGGTCGACGGCCACCCGGCCGAGACCCCGCTGACCCTGGGCACGCTCGACCGGCTGGTCGGCGCCCGGGCGGCGTGGCTGCACGAGCGCGGGGTCCGCCCGCGCGACCCGGTCGCCGTCTGGGCCGGCACGGCCGCCGACATGGTGCTGTCGTTCCTGGCGTTGACCCGTCTCGGCGCGATCCCGGCGCTGATGAACGGCAAGCTGCGCCCGGAGATCGCCGCCGAGTACATCCGCCGGCTGCGCGCCACCGGCGTGCTCGCCGACGCGGAGCACGCCGCCGCGCTGGCCGGGCACGACCTGGGCGCACCGCTGCTCGGCGAGCCGGCGGCGGCCGGCGCCGGCGACCCGGCGGCCGCGCCCGCGCACTACCGGCACCACCCGGACGACCCGATCGTGATCACCCACACCTCGGGCACCACCGGGGTGCCGAAGGCGGTGCTGCACTCGCACGCCAGCCTCTTCGCCGCCACCCGGCACCTGCTGTCCATGCCGCAGGCGCAGGGCACCCGTCGGATCCTCAACGCGCTGCCCGCCCCGCACACCGCCACCGTGCTCATGGTCAACCAGGCCCTGGGCAACCGGGCGCAGATGTACCTGCTCTCCGACCAGGGCGGCGAGCGGGTGCTCGACGCGATCCAGCGGTGGCGTCCGGACGGCGTCTTCGGCTTCTCGGTGACCTGGGCCGAGTTGGCCCGCTTCGACCTGTCCGGCTACGACCTGGACTCGGTGCGGCTGTGGTTCAACACCGGCGACTGCTCACACGAGCCGCATGTGCGCCGGCTGGTCGCGGTCGGCTCCCGGGACGTGGTGACCCGCGAGGGCGTGACCCGGGTGCCCGGCTCGGTCTTCATCGACGGGCTCGGGTCCAGCGAGATGGGCCACTCGATGTTCCACGTCACGCACACCGTCGACACCGACCGCTACGGCCGCTGCGTGGGCCGCCCGTACCGGTTCGCGAAGGTGGCGGTGCTCGACGCCGAGGGTCGGGAGCTGCCGGCCGGGCAGGTCGGCTGGTTGGGCGTCGACTCGCCGTCGCTGTTCCGCGGCTACTGGAACGACTCGGTCACCACGTACCGGTCCCGGCTGCGCGGCTGGTACCTCACCGGCGACCTGGTGTACNAGGCGACGGGAAACGCCTCTTCACCGCGCTGTCCGAGGAGCGGATCCTCGCCGCCTGCGCCGACGTGACCGACTGCACCGTGGTCATCGTCAAGGAGACCGACGGCACGGTGACCACGGACGTGCTGCTGGAACTGGCCGCCGGCGCGGACCCGGCCGCCGACCGCGTCGGGCGCATCCGCGCGGCGCTCGGCCCGGACGTGGCCGCCACGCTGCGCCGGGTGGTGCCGGTACGCGCCGACGACATCCCGGTCACCGTCACCGGCAAGGTCCGCAAGGTGGCGCTGCGCGAACGCTACCTGAGCGAGGCCCCGTCGTGACCGCCGTGATCACCGGCATGGGGCTGTTCACCCCGGCCGGGCGGGGCGTGGCCGAGACGTTCGACGCGCTCCTGCGCGGCCGGTCCGGGCTGCGTCGGCCCCCGGCGGGGCACCCGGCCGGGGACAGCCTGGAGGTGGCCGGGCTGCTGCCGGAGATCGACCCGCGCGGCGTCGTCTCCGGGCCGGAGACGAAGGTGCTCGACCGGGTCGTGCTGCTCGCCCTGCTCACCGCCGCCGAGGCGCTCGCCGACGCCGGCATCGAGGTGGGGCGCGACGTCGACCCGGAGCGGATCGCGGTGATCGTCGGCGGGGTCGGCGGCATGTCCACGCTGGAGCGGCAGGTCGTGGCCCGGGCCGAACGGGGCCGGGCGGCGGTCAGCCCGTACCTGCTCACCGGGATCCTGCCGAACATGCCCTCGGCGCGCATCGCCATCGCGCACGGCATCCGCGGCTACAGCTCCGCGGTGGGCACGGCCTGCGCCTCCGGCGCCCAGGCCGTCGCCGACGGGGTACGCCTCATCCGCGCCGACGAGGCCGACGTGGTGGTCTGCGGGGCGAGCGAGGCGCCACTGTTCGGCACGTTCGCCGACACGTTCGGCAACGCCCGGGCGCTGGCGCGCGGCTGGGACGAGCCCACCGAGGCGAGCCGTCCGTTCGACAAGCGGCGCAACGGGTTCGTGCTCGCCGAGGGCGCGGCGCTGCTGGTGCTGGAGCGGGACGGGCACGCCGCCGCCCGGGGCGTGACCGGCTACGCCGAGGTCGCCGGCTACGGGACGAACACCGACGCGTACCACCCGACCGCGCCGCGGCCGGACGGCGCCGGGGCGGCGGCGTGCATGCGCCGGGCGCTGACCGCCGGCGGGATCGGCCCGGCCGACGTCGGCTACGTCAACGCGCACGGCACCGGCACCCGGCTCGGCGACGTCGCCGAGACCACCGCGCTGGCCGAGGTGTTCGGCGTCGGCGGGGTGCCGGTCAGCTCCACCAAGGCGCTCACCGGGCACCTGCTCGGCGCGTCCGGGGTGCTGGAGGCCGCGGCCACCGCGCTGGCGCTCGGCCGCGGCCTGCTGCCGCCGACGTACCACCTGGACGACCCGGACCCGGACTGCGAGGCGGACCACGTCCGCGCCGTGCCCCGGCCCACCGGGGCCGAGCACGCCCTGACGAACTCGTTCGGGTTCGGCGGCCAGAACGTCAGCCTGCTGCTGCGCCGGCTCTCCGGCGACCGCTCCGGCTCCGGGCGACCGCCCGGGTCCTGATCACAGGAGGAACAGGGGAATCCCATCCATGGACATCAACGGCATAGACCATCTTGAGCTGTACGTGGGAGACGCCCGGCAGGCGGCCTTCTACTTCGACACCGCGGTCGGGTTCCGGCTGCGCGGTCAGGGCGGGCCGGAGACCGGCCTGGACGGGCAACGGTCGCTGCTGCTGGCGCAGGCCGACATCCGGCTGCTGCTGACCACCGGACTGTCCGCCGAGCACCCGGCGGCCACGTACGTGCACCGGCACGGCGACGGGATCGCGGTGGTCGCGCTGGCGGTCGACGACGCCGCCGGGGCGTACGCGGAGCTGGTCGCCCGGGGCGCGACCGGGTTGACCCCGCCGCGCACCTTCACCGGCGCGGACGCCGAGGTGGTGGTCGCCGAGGTCGGCGGCTTCGGCGACGTGCGGCACCGCCTCGTCGAGCGGCGCGGCGACCGGAGCGTGTTCCTGCCCGGGGCGATCGAGCCGGTGCCCGCCCCGGACGGGGACGCGCTGCTGGCGGAGGTGGACCACCTGGCGGTCTGCGTGCCCCCCGGGCAGCTCGACGGGACGGTCGCGCACTACGAGAAGGTGTTCGGCTTCGCCGAGATCTTCGCCGAGCACATCGAGGTCGCCGGGCAGGCGATGAACTCCAAGGTGGTGCAGAGCCCGTCCGGCCGGGTCACCCTGGTGCTGCTGGAGCCGGACACCAGCGTCCGGCCCGGGCAGATCGAGGACTTCCTGCGCTGGCACGCCGGCGCCGGGGTGCAGCACCTGGGGCTGCGCACCGACGACATCGTCACCGCGGTCGGCGCGCTCGCCCGCCGGGGCGTGCGCTTCGCCGGCACCCCGGACGCCTACTACGAGGACCTGGAGCAGCGGGTCGGGCGGATCGACGCGCCGGTGGACCGGCTGCGCGAGCTGAGCATCCTGGTCGACTCCGACCACGACGGGCAGCTCCTGCAGATNGCGGGGCGCGCACCTTCGGCAGCGGCAACATCAAGGCGCTCTACGAGGCCAAGGAACGCGAGCTGGCGGCGGCGGGGGCGACCCCCGCCGTCGCGGCCGGAGGGGTTGGGGCATGAGTGAACGCACCGAGCGAAGCGAGGGCCGTGAGGCCATGCCGGGCCGGCTCGGCATGACCACCATCGATCCCGGGCTGACCGCCGAGGAGGCGGCGCTGCTCCCCTCCGACGACGACGTCCGGCACTACGCCGAGCACGGCTGGTACCTGTCGAAGAAGCTGCTCACCGACGACGAGGTGGACGACCTCGTGGCGGCGACCGACCGCTACTACGCCGGGGAACGTGACCGCCGGCTGCCGGTGCGCCCGCCGAAGCTGGCCTACTGGGAGCCGTCGCGCGGCGACGTGCAGCGGCACAACGACTACGTGCACCACGAGCACGACGGCATCGCCCGCATCCTGCGCAAGCCACTGATCGGCGCGGTCGCCGCCCGGCTGGCCCGGGCCACCGAGATCCGGATCTTCCAGTCCACGCTGATCTGGAAGCCGCCGATCGCCGGGGAACCGTCGAACATCGTGCCCTGGCACTTCGACAAGCACTACTGGGCGTCCTCGTCGTCGGAGGACATGCTCACCGCGTTCATCCCGTTCCACGACTGCGGCGAGGAGATGGGGACCATCACCATGGTCGACGGCTCGCACCGCTGGCGGGAGACCGGCGCCGACGACACCGTGGTGCGGCACTTCGCCGACCGGGACCGCGACCAGTTGGAGGCGATGCTCGCCCAGAACGCGGCGCACAACCACGCCGAGATCCGCAAGATCCCGATGGTGATCCCGAAGGGACACATGAGCTTCCACCACTGCCGGACCTACCACGGCAGCGGTGCGAATGTCAGCGGACGCCCCCGGCGGGCGGTCTCGCTGCACCTGCAGGACGGCGCCAACGCCTGGCGGGAGTATCCGCTCTCCGACGGCACGCTCGCCGCGTACAACCACGACGTGCTGGTCCGCCGCACCGACGACGGCCGGCCGGACTACGCCGACCCCGACTACTGCCCGGTCATCTGGCGCGACCGCGCCCAGCAGGAAGGCTGACACATGTCACGGTACGACTGGGGAAAGACGCACCCGGGCATCGAGCGGCTGGAGCGGGCGGTGACCGAGCGCCGCGACGTGGTGGTCAAGCACCCGCTCTACGCCAACCTGGACACCCACGACGCGCTGGTCACGTTCATGGAGCACCACGTCTTCGCGGTCTGGGACTTCATGTCCCTGCTGAAGTCACTGCAACGCCAGCTCACCTGTGTCGCCGTGCCGTGGATCCCGACCGGCCCGACCGGCAGCCGCCGCCTGATCAACGACATCGTGATGGTCGAGGAGAGCGACGAGCTGGGCGACGGCTACATCAGCCACTTCGAGCTGTACGTGCGGGGCATGACCGAGGCCGGCGCGGACACCACCGCCGTGGAGAAGCTGGTCGACCTGCTGCGCGCCGGCCGGCCGGTCACCGAGGCGCTCGACGCGGCCGGCGTGCCGGCGGCCTCGACGGCGTTCGCCGGCACCACCTGGCGGATCATCGAGACCACCCCGGTGCACTGCCAGGCGGCGGCGTTCGCGTTCGGCCGCGAAGATCTCATCCCGGAGATGTTCACCCAGGTCGTCGCCGTCAACGAGCGCAGCAACCGGCTCAACACGTTCGTCGACTACCTGGAGCGGCACATCGAGGTCGACGGGGAGCAGCACACCCCGATGGCCATGCAGATGCTCGCCGACCTGTGCGGCGACGACGACACGAAGTGGCAGGAGTGCGCCGACACGGTGAACGCCGCGCTGGCCGCCCGCGCCCGCCTCTGGGACGACATCCTCGCCGCGATCAAGGAGGGCCGTCCGGCGTGACCGGAGCCGACCCGGCCGCGCTCTACCGGACGGTCCGCCTGATCCGCCGCTTCGAGGAGCGGGCGATCGAGATGGTCGACGCCGGGGAGATCGTCGGCGGCATCCACCCGTACCTGGGCCAGGAGGGGATCGCCGCCGGGGTCTGCGCGGCGCTGGACGCCGACGACCTGGTGACCGGCACCCACCGGGGGCACGGGCACGTCCTGGCCAAGGGCGCCGACCCGGCGCGGATGCTGGCCGAGCTGTGCGGCCGGGTCACCGGGCTCAACCGGGGCCGGGGCGGGTCGATGCACGCCGCCGACCTGGGCGTCGGGGTGCTCGGCGCCANCCGGGGGCGCGGCGCCGACGTGGTCGGCGCGACGTTCTTCGGCGACGGCGCGGTCAACGAGGGGATGCTGCTGGAGGCGTTCAACCTGGCCGCGCTCTGGCGGGTGCCGGTGCTGTTCGTCTGCGAGAACAACGGCTACGCCACCACCATGCCGGTCGCCGGCGCGGTCGCCGGCACGATCACCGGGCGGGCCGCCGCGTTCGGCATGCCGGCGGTCACCGTCGACGGCCAGGACCCGGAGACGGTCCGCGCGGCGACCGCCGCCGCCGTCGCGCGGATGCGCGCCGGCGGCGGCCCCGAGCTGATCGAGGCCCGCACCTACCGCTTCGACGCCCACCACACCTTCGAACACCGGGTACGCCTCGACTACCGCCCGCCGGAGGAGGTGGCGGCCGGGCGGACCCGGGACCCGGTCGACATCGCCGGTTCGCGGCTGACCCCGGCGGTGCGGGCCGAGGTCGACGCGGAGATCGAGGCGGTCCTGTCCGCCGCCGTGGACTTCGCGCTGGCCGGCCCGCACCCGGACCCGGCGACCGCCCTGGACCACCTGTACGCCAGCGGGCTGACCGCCCGGACCGGAGGTGGCTGATGCCCCGGCTCTCCTACCGCAGGGCGCTCACCCGGGCGCTCGCCGACGAGATGACCCGCGACGAGTCGGTCCTGGTGCTCGGCGAGGACATCCGGGTGGCCGCCGCCAACGTCACCACCGGCCTGCTCAAGAAGTTCGGCCCGGAGCGGGTGCGTGACACCCCGCTGTCGGAGCAGGCGTTCACCAGCTTCGCCACCGGCGCGGCGCTGGCCGGGGCCCGCCCGGTGGTGGAGTTCCAGATCCCGTCGCTGCTGTTCCTGGTCTTCGAGCAGATCGTCAACCACGCGCACAAGTTCCCGCTGATGACCGGCGGCCAGTGCGCGGTGCCGGTGACCTATGTGGTGCCCGGTTCCGGCTCCCGCACCGGCTGGGCCGGTCAGCACTCCGACCACCCGTACGCGTTGTTCGCCCACGCCGGGGTGACCACCGTGGTGCCGGCCACCCCGGCCGACGCGTACGGGCTGCTGGTCTCCGCGATCCGCTGCGACGACCCGGTGGTGGTCTTCGCCCCCGCCGCCGCGCTCGACCTGCGCGAGGACGTGACCGACCCGACGCCGGTGCCGCTGGGCCGGGGCGTGGTCCGCCGGCCCGGCGACGACGTCACCGTGGTCGCCGTCGGGCACCTGGTGCACGACGCGCTCGCGGTCGCCGAGGAGCTGGCCGGCCAGGCGTCGGTGGAGGTGTTCGACCCCCGCACGCTGTACCCGTTCGACTGGGACGGGCTGGTCGACTCGGTGCGCCGCACCGGGCGTCTGGTCGTGGTCGACGACGGCAACCGGTCCTGCGGCATCGCCGGGGAGATCATCGCGACCGTGGTGGAGCGGGTCCGGCTGGCCGCGCCGCCGCGGCGGGTCACCCGGCCCGACGGCGCGGTGCTGCCGTTCGCGCCGGCCCTGGACCGGGCCGTGCAGCCCGGCCGGGACCAGCTCACCGCCGCCATCCAACTGACCCTCAAGGACGGATGACCGAATGGACCCGACCTATCCGTGGCCGCCGCTGCACCAGGCGTGGACCGATCTGCCCGAGTCCACCCGCTCGGCGATGGTGACGGCCGGCGCCGGTGCGTGGGAGAAGATCTTCCACGGCCGGGCCACGTACAACGAGCGGTGGCGGCTGGCCCGCCCGCCGGTGCTCACCGCGGACGCGTTCCGCGAGCTGAACGAGGTCTGCGACCGGATCGCCCAGCTCATCCTGGACGCCTGCCGCCGCCGGGCCCGCACCGCCGGTGAGCTGCGCCGGCTGCTCGACGTGCCGGAGGGGGAGACCCGGCTGCTCGACCCGGACGAGGAACTGCACGACGGGCTGCTGGCCGCGTACCGGCCGGACGTGCTGTTCTCCGGTGGCGTGCCCTGCATCGTGGAGTACAACATCGACAGCAGCCTCGGCGGCGGCTTCGACGCCGACACCGTCATCGCGCGCTACGCCGAGCTGTACCGCGACGCCGGTCTGCTCGACCGGGCCCGGCCCGCGCCGTCCCTGCTGGACCAGCGGTTCGTGGCCATCCGGGACACGCTCGGCCTGCCCGACGGCGCCCGGGTGGCGCTGCTGATGGACTTCGAGGCGGACTATCCCGGGCTGGACGACCCGGAGACGTTCATCCGGATCCTGTCGCCGCTGGCCGACCAGGCCCGGCGCTTCGGCATCGACCTGGTCATCGCCCCGGTCGCCACCGCCACGCTGGATGAGCAGCGACGTCTGGTGGTGGGCGGCGCGCCGGTGGACGCGCTGTTCCGGCTCTTCGTGCCGAACCGGGTCACGCCCAGCGCCGGCCTGGACGCGGTGGCCGGCGCGCTGGCGGCCGGCACGCTGCCGATGTTCGTCAGCAGCGCGGCCTGGCTGCTCAGCAACAAGCTGAACTACGCCTGGCTCTGGGCCGACCTGGACCTGCTCGCCGAGCCCGACCGGGCGCTGGTCCGCCGGTACGTGCCGCACACCGTGGCGCTCACCGCCGACCGGCTCGACCGGGCGTTGGCCGGGCAGGCCGACCTGGTGGCCAAGCCGGCCGGCGGCTCGGCCGGGCAGGGGGTGCTGATCGGCCCGGAGATGAGCGCGGCGGCGTGGGCCGACGGGGTACGCGCCGCGATCGACGAGGGCGGCCACATCCTTCAGCGCTACCACGAGGCGGACCGGGTGGCGATGGACTTCGTGCGGATCGAGACCGGTGAGACGGTCACCGCCGACGTCCCGTGGAGCCTGGCTCCGTACCTGTTCGGCCGCACCGCCTCCGGCGCCCTGGCGAGGGTCGGCTACCCCGGCTGCGAGGGTGTCCTGAACCTGGCCAGAGGCGTGCTCATGTCCGGCATCCTTCTGACCAGGCCCCGTTGATCATGAAGTTAGCGGCGGTCCGGCTCGGCGATGTCACCGTCAACCTCATGATCGACCGGGTTGGTGAAGAAGGCGGTCAGGGGCGTCAGGAGGGCGGGTGGGGGTGCGGCGATGCCGCTGTGGGGGCTGCCGGGGACCTGAAGGGTGTGTGCGTGGGGCAGGACGGTGGCGAGGAGGTCGTTGGTCTCGGTGAAGAACGGGGCGGCCTTGGCGCCGCTGATCAGCAGCACCTCGGCGGTGATGCCGGCGTACTGCTCGACCGGGCCCTCGTACGCCTCGATCTGGCGTGACTCGGCGAGCGTCATGCCCACCAGCCCACCCATCGTCCGCCCGACCTCGGTGCGCAGGAAGAGGCGGGTGACCGCGGTGCGCACCGGCAGCGGCAGCCGCGACGCCGGGTTGCGGGGGTCGACGGCCGAGGCCACGATCGCCAGGGCGCGGGCGGTGTCGCCGGCCCGGACGGCCGCCTCGGCCGGGTCGAGGAACGCCGTCGGCATGCCGCGCCCGGCCAGCCGCAGCGGGGCGTCGTAGACCGCGATCCGTTCCAGCGGCAGCCGCAGCGCGGCCCGGAGCACCACGAACGCCCCGTAGCTGTGCCCGATCGCCCACCGGGCGCCGGTGTGCGCGAGCACCGCGCCCAGGTCGTCGACCTCCTGCTCCACCGTGTACGGCTCGCGTCGCGGTGCCGCGTCCGCCCGGCCCCGCCGGTTGTAGAGGTGCACGGTGAACCGGTCGGCGAGCCGCGCGGCCAGCCGCCGGTATTCCGCGATCGTCACCCCACCCCCGTGCACCACCACGAGCGCCGGCCCCACGCCGGTGGTGTGCACGACGATCTCCGCGCCGTCCGGCGCCGTGATTCGCTGCATGACCGTTTCCTTCCCACCCCACTAAACTGCGAACGTCGTTTGCAGTTTACAGTGGAGCGGTGAGCGGCGCACACACGGACCCGGCCGACGGCGGCCCGACCGGACGGTCGATCTGGAGTCGGCCGCAGCGCGGCACGCGCGGGCCGACCCCGACGCGCACCCGGGACGAGATCGCGGCCGCCGGGGTCGCGCTGGCCGACGCCGACGGGCTCGACGCCGTGTCGATGCGGGCGGTGGCCGGCGCGCTGGGCATGGCCGCCGGCTCGCTCTACCGGCACCTGTCCTCCCGCGACGACCTGCTGGACCTGATGGTCGACCGGTGTGTGGGCGAGTTGCGGCCCTTCCCGGCGGACGACGGGGACTGGCCGGACCAGTTCCTCCTGCTGGCCCGCCGCCAGCTCGCGCTGCACCGGCGGCACCCATGGCTGGCCGACGCGCTGGCCCGGCGGGCCGTTCCCGGGCCGAACACGCTCGCCTACTTCGACACCTGCCTGCGCATCCTGACCCCGGTCCGGGCCGGGGTCGCCGCCAAGTTCGAGGCCATCGCCATGGTCACCGGCGTGGTCTCGCTCTTCGCCCGCAGCGCGGCGGCCACCGGCACGACGACGTTCGACCACGTCGACACGGCGGCGTACCCACACCTGGCGGCGGCGTTCGCCGCCCCCGCGTCCGCCGCACCGCCCGGGGACGACCTGTTCGCCCGCACCCTGCGCGCCCTGCTCACCGGCCTCCTGGCCGCCGACCGACCCTGATCCCGCGCCGGCGGGACCGGACGAGGCTAGCCGGCCGGGTCCGGCTCGCGCCGTGGCCCGTCCTGCGCGGACCGCAGGGAGGTGAGGTGGGCGGCCAGGACGCGCAGGGTCTCGGCGGTGGCTATCGCATCGCTGCGGGCGTTGCCGTGCCGGCCGTCGCCGCTATACAGCGACGGATCCGCGACCAGGGGATGATCGGTCAGGTGAACGTGCAGCGTGCCCAGGCGCTCGGCCACCGCCCGGGTGTGCCGGGACAGCCGCCGCATCCGCTCGCCCAGCCCGGCCCGCAGCATGTCCGGCACCGCCGGGCTGTGCGAGACGTCGAACATGCCCACCGTCATCACGTCCGCCCCGGCATCGTGCAGCGCGGTGACCATGGCGGCCAGCTCCGCGTCGACCGCGTCCGGGTCGTACCCGGGCCGCAGCACGTTGTTGCCGCCGCACACCACGAGCGCCAGATCCGGCCCGAAGGCCAGCGCGTCGGCGAGCTGGGTGGCGCGGACCTCGTGCGCGCGCAGCCCACGGCGGCCCAGGTTCAGGTACGCCAGGTCGGGTCGCACCGCGCGCAGCTCGGCCGCGATCCGGTCGGCCCACTGCACGTCGGGGTAGCCGTCGACCGGCTCGCACAGCCCCTCCGCGACGCTATCGCCCAGCACCACGAAGCGGCGCCACGGATGCTCGCGCAGCAGCTCGCCGGCCTCGCCGGGCCGCAGGCACCACGGGTCCGTCGCCTCGGTCAACGTCGATGTCATGTGCGCACGCTAGCCGAGCGGCCGAGGCGGGGAAAGGACCGTCAGGCCGGCGTGGGCGCGACCGGCGCGGGGCGGTCGGCCGGGGCACGGGTGAACAGCAGCGGCACCACGGTGAGCACCAGGCAGACCACCGACATCACCAGCAGCGCCGGGGTCAGGTCGAGCACCGCCACCGACCAGCCGCCGAGCAGCGCACCCACCGGCAGGCCGAGGAAGGCGACCGAGCCGGAGATGCCCAGCACCCGGGTCTGCAACGGCCCCGGCACCCGCTGGTAGAGCGCCGCGCCGAGCAGCGGGTTCACCGCGGCGATGCCGATGCCGGACACAAACGTCACCACCAGCGCCACCACCAGGTCGTCGCTGAGCGCCAGCGCGAGCAGCCGGGGCGCGCCGCTGATCGCCAGCCCGAGCGCGAACACCGCCCGGCCGGGCAGCCGCGTGCCGAACACGGTGAACAGCAGGTTGCCCAGCAGCGCGCCGGCCGAGAAGACGCCCAGCAGCAGCCCGAACCCGGCCGGGTCGCCGAGCACCTGATCCACCCAGAGCGGGATCCAGACCGCGACGCTGGCGTTGGCGAACATGTTCGACGCGGAGACCACCACCAGCATGGTCAGCAGCGTGCGGTCGGTGCGCAGGTACGCGAAGCCGCCGCGCAGCGCCCGCAGGTATGGCTCCCGGGGGGCCGGCTGGTCCGGCGCGGGCGGCCGGACCAGCACCCCGATCAGCAGCGCGCAGGCCGCGAATGTGGCGGCGTCGATCCAGATCGCCCGGGTCAGCCCGACCCAGTCGATGAGCAGCCCGCCCAGCACCGCGCCGAACAGCGTCATGCCCCGGGCCAGCCCGTCGTAGGCGGAGGTGAGCCGCAGCAGCGGCACCCCGGCCCGCTCGGCGGCCGGCTTGAACAGCACATGCTTGACCCGGTCGCCGATGCCGCGCAGCCCGCCGGCGACCGCGACCAGCAGCAGCAGCGTGCCGAACCCGAGCCAGGGCGCCAGCGCCACCACCGCCATCGCGGCGGCGCTGGCCGCGTCCACGAAGACCGACGTGCGGCGGACGCCGAACCGGTCCGCCCACGGCGTGGCCAGCGCGCTGGAGAGCATGTACGGCAGCGTCTCGGCGGCGGCGACCAGGCCCATCCGGGTCGGGCTGCCGGTGGTCTCCAGCACCAGCCAGGGGATGGCGACCACCGAGATCCGGGTGCCGAGGTTGGACAGCAGGTCGGCGCCGACCAGGGTGTACAGCTCCCGGCGCGGGGTCATGCCGGGCTGCCGGACGCGCTGCCCAGCCAGTCGGCGTCGGCCGGGTGCGCGGCGGCGTACCGGGCCCGCAACGCCCGTTTGTCGACCTTGGCGGACCGGTTCAGCGGCAGCTCGTCGACGAACTCCACCGCGCCGGGCGCCCACGTCTCGCTCAGCTCCCGCACCACCAGCGCGATCAGGTCGTCGCCGGTGACCGACGCGTCCGGCGCCGCCACCACGTACGCGTGCGGCAGCTCGCCGGCCACCGGGTCGGGCACCCCGATCACCGCGGCGGCGCGGACGTCGGGGTGCCCGGCGAGCACGTCCTCGATCGGGCGGGAGTAGATCGGCCAGCTCCGCGCCCGGGTGAGGATCCGGTCCTGGAGCCGGTCCACCAGGTAGAGGTAGCCGTCGGCGTCGAGATGGCCGATGTCGCGGGTGCGCACCCAGCCGCCGACCAGCGTCTCGGCGGTCAGCTCCGGCTGCCCGTGGTAGCCGGCGAAGCTCAGTTTCGTGCGGACCCACACCTCGCCGTCGGCGCCGGCCGGCAGCACCCGGCCCTCGGCGTCGCGGATCTCGACGGCCACGTCCCCGTACGGGCGGCCGCAGGACCGCAGCCGCTCCGGGTGCTCCGGGTCCTCGGTGAGCCCGGGCAGCGCGCACACGACGACGGCCTCGCTGAGCCCGTACACGATGCGCAGGCACGGACCGAAACGGGCGATGGCCTGGCGCAGCCGGGCCGGGGCGGCGGGCCCGGCGCCCACGTTGAACATGAACATCGCGGAGAAGTCGGCGCCCGGCAGGTCGGGGTGGTCGAGCACCTCGTAGAGCATCGGCGGGGTGACGAAGGTGGAGGTGAGCCGTTCGGTGTGCACGGTGGCGATGAACGCCGCCGGGTCCCACTGCTCGCGCAGGAACAGCACCCCGCCGGTGAACAGGTTGACCAGCGTGGTGACCTGGCCGCTGGCCAGCCACATCGGGGAGTGCGACAGGTGCCGCAGCAGCGGGATCCCGGCGGCCCGGATGCCGGCCGCGAGCACCAGCACCTGCCGGTAGAAGCTCTCCCGGTGGTGCACCAGCTTCGGCGTGCCGGTGGTGCCGCTGGTCTGGAGGAACGACTCCGGCGCTGGCCCGGAGGCCGGCAGGGCGGTCGGGTCGTCGGCGTCGCGGTCCGCGGTGAGGTCCGGCCCGTCGCCCCCGGGACCCAGGCAGAGCACGGGTACGCCGACCAGCCCGGCCGCGAGCCGCCGGGCGGCCGGGTCGCCCGGGTCGTGCACGAAGAACTCCGGCTCGGCCAGCGCGACGAACTCGTCGACCTCCCGCCGCGAGGTCACCGGCGCGACCCACATGCTCCGGCAGCCGAGCAGGTGCAGCGCGAGGTGCAGCAGCGGACCCTCGACGGTGTTGCCGAGCATCACCAGCACCGCGGCGCCGGGGCGGACGCCGTGGCGGCGCAGCGCGGCGGCCAGCCCGCGTACCTCGGCGGTGACCTGGGGGTAGGTCAGCCGGCGCCCGCCGCCGACCAGCGCCTCCCGGTCGCCGAACCCGGCGAACAGCTCCAGCGCCTCGTGCACGTAGTTCGGCCGGTCGGTCATCGGGCAGCCCCCATCGTGGTCCGTGATCGGTGTCCGGGGCCCCTGAGCCTAGGCAGCGGGAGTCCAACGGGGACAGAGCCGAACGTCGCCGCGACCCGTCCCGGGTACATTTGATCATGTCGATGAGGTCGATTGACCCTCGTCACCGGGCGCGGTTAGTTTCCGGTCCATCGCCCGGGCCGACGACGCCGACCGCGTCGCGTCCCGGGGCTGCCGACCATGGAGGATCGATGCCGACCCCGAAGAGATGGCACGTCATAGCGTCCGCCGCCACGCTGCTGCTCGCCGCCACCCCGGCGGTGACCGCGAGCGCCGGCCCCACCGACACCGACCGCGCCGGGCACGGGCGCGCCGAGTGGGCGGGAAGCTGGGCCGCCGCGGTCACCCGCGGGAACACCGTCGGACTGACCAACACCGGCCTGAACGACCAGAGCATCCGGATGACCGTGCAGACCACCGTGGGCGGACCGCGACTGCGGGTCCGGCTCACCAACCTCTACGGCGAGCAGGCCGTCAAGGTCGGTCACGCCACGATCGCCCGGCCGAACACCGCCACCGCCGACGACCGCTCCGACGTCGACCCGGCCAGCGTCCGGGAGCTACGCTTCTCCGGCGGCACCTCGGCGACCATCAACAAGGGCGCGGAGCTGCTCAGCGACCCGCTGGCCTATCCGGTGGCCGAGCAGGAGGACCTGGTGGTCACCCTGTACTTCCCGGTGCTCACCGGCCCGGTCACGTTCCACGGCCAGGCCCGGGTCACCAACTTCATCGGGGCGACCGACCTGACCACCACGGCCGGCGGCGCCGGGTTCACCATCCGGCCCGACTGCTGCTGGATGTTCCTGTCCGGCATCGACGTGGAGCGCAAGGCCACCCCGGGCGCGGTGGTCGTGCTCGGCGACTCGATCAGCGACGGCAACGGCAGCACGGTCAACGCCGACCGGCGTTGGCCGGACCTGCTCGCGCAGCGGCTGATCGACGCCCGTCCGGACGCCCGCACGCCGGGCGTGCTCAACCTCAGCCTGGCCGGCAACCGGCTCAACCACGAGGGCCCGGAGCCCGGCGCGGGCGGCTTCCCCGGCTACTACGAGCTGGGCCCGAACGCCCTGGCCCGGCTCAACGAGGACGTGTTCCCGCAGACCGGCGTGCGTACCGTCATCACCCAGCTGGGCATCAACGACATCTGGATGAGCGGCGACGGCAGCGACGCGATCATCGCCTCGCTGCGGCAGCTCAACCAGCAGGTGCGGGCGCGCGGACTGACCAGCCTGGTCAGCACGATCACCCCGTACGAGGGCAACGGCGGGCCGGGGGTGTGGACCGAGGAGAAGGAGGCCACCCGACTGGCGGTCAACGCCTGGCTGCGGGGCGCCGGCCGGACCGAGTTCGACGGCGTGCTCGACTTCGACGCCGTGCTGCGCGACCCGGCGCGACCGAGCCGGCTGCTGCCGGCGTACGACGCCGGGGACCACATCCACCCGAACGACGCGGGCGCGCAGGCGATGG
This sequence comes from Micromonospora sp. NBS 11-29, assembly GCF_002140155.1. Classification (GTDB taxonomy): domain Bacteria; phylum Actinomycetota; class Actinomycetes; order Mycobacteriales; family Micromonosporaceae; genus Micromonospora. The sequence goes on along the minus strand of NZ_NAPR01000003.1, from coordinate 391,127 downwards.
CGAACGCCGTCGGACTGA
>NZ_NAPR01000003.1:381524-391103 GCF_002140155.1 Micromonospora sp. NBS 11-29 | reverse complement strand
CCTGGGGAGGAAGCACCGCCGTGGACGTCAGCGAGATACTGACCGGCCTGTACAGCGAGCAGGGCCGGCAGAACCCCTATCCCTACTACGCGGCCCTGCACGCGCACGGGCCGATCAACGCGGTTCCGGCCCGCGCCGAGCACAGCACCGTCACCGCGGTGGCCGGCGGCTACGACGTGGTGGACCGGATCCTGCGCGACCCCGGGTGGTACAAGGGGCTGCCGCCCGGCTGGGAGGAGCAGGAGATCCTGCGTACCTTCCTCAGCTCGATGATGTTCGTCAACCCGCCGGACCACACCCGGATGCGGGCGGTGTTCGCGAAGACCTTCACCCCGCGCCGGCTCGGCGCGCTGGAGCCGGTCGTGGTGCGGATCGTCGAGGAGCACCTGGACCGGATGGCCGCAGCCGGCGCGCACGGCGCCGAGGTGGACTTCGTCGCCGACTTCGCGTACCCGGTCCCCGCCCTGGTGATGGCCGAGTTCATCGGTCTGCCCGCGGCGGACCTGGCCTGGTACCGGCAGCGGGTCGACTGGATCGACGAGTACATGGACGTCGCCGGCAAGACCCCGGAGCGGCTGGCCCGGGCCAACCAGGCCGCCGAGGAACTGCGCGGCTACTACCGGGACCTGATCGCCCACCGCCGCCGTGCACCCGGCCACGACCTGATCAGCGGCCTGGTGGAGGTGCTCGACGCCGGCGACGTCGATCTCACCGAGGACGAGTTGATCAGCAACCTGATCGTGCTGTTCAACGCCAGCTTCGTCACCACCGTCTACATGTTCAGCAACGGCCTGCCGCTGCTGCTCGCCCATCCGGACGTGACCGCCGCGCTGCCCGGCGACGACGCCCTGGCCCGCGGCTGCGTGGACGAGGTGCTGCGGATGGAGAGCCCGGTGCACTTCCTGGCCCGGTCCGCGCCCGCCGACACCGAGCTGGACGGCGTGCCGCTCACGCGCGACGACACCGTGCTGCTGCTGATCGCCGCCGCCAACCGGGACCCGGCGCGCTTCCCGGACCCGGACCGCTTCGACCCGCACCGGGCCGGTCCGCCGTCGCTGGCCTTCGGCGTCGGACTGCACTTCTGCCTCGGCGCGGCGGTGTCGCGGCTGGAGGGCCGGCTGGCGCTGCCCCGGCTGTTCGCCCGGTTCCCCCGGCTCGCGGTCACCCAGCCGCACACCTACAGCGGTAGCCTCTTCCTGCGCGGCATCGACAAGCTCTTCGTCACCACCGGGNGCGCGGGCCGCCGCCGGCACCGCGCCGCTCTACACCCAGACCCTCGCCGAGGCCCGTGCCGCCGACCTCGCCGCGATCCGCGCCGGCGCCGGCGCGGTCGAGCCGGTGACCGAGGTACGCGACACGCACGTCCCCGGCCCGGCCGGGCCGCTACCGGTGCGGATCCACCGGCCGCCCGGCGACGGCCCGCTGCCCACGCTGGTGTGGTTCTTCGGCGGTGGCTGGACGCTCGGCAGCGTGGACACCGCCGACGGGATCTGCCGCCGCCTGGTCAACCTCGCCGGCTGTCAGACCGTCACCGTCGGCTACCGGCTCGCACCGGAGCACCCGTTCCCGGCCGCGGTGGAGGACTGCCACGCCGGGCTGCGGCACGTCGCCGCGCGGGCCGACGAGTTCCGGGTGGACCGGGCCCGGCTGGCCGTCGGCGGGGACAGCGCCGGCGGCAACCTGGCCGCCGCGGTGACGTTGCTGGCCCGCGCCGACGGCGGCCCCCGGCTCGCCGCCCAGGTGCTGGTCTACCCGAACACCGACCAGCGCCCCGGGCAACGGCCGACCGACGACGAGGATCCGCTGCTGTTCAACCGGCACTCGGTCCGGTGGTACCGGGAGCACTACCTGGCCGACCCGCAGGACGCGGCCCACCCGCTGGCGTCGCCGCTGCTCGCCGAGAACCTGTCCGGCCTGCCCCCGGCGCTCGTCGTCACCGCCGGGCACGACCCGCTGCGCGCCGAGGGCCGGCGTTACGCCGAGCGGCTGCACGAGGCCGGCGTGCCCACCGAGACGGCCGACTACCCGGGCATGATCCACGGTTTCTTCGCCATGCCCGGCGTGTTCGACGCCGGCCGCGACGCCCAGGAGCGGGCCGCCGCGTTCCTGCGCCGGCACCTCGCCCCCGACCCGGCGACGCGCGGGGCGACCGTCGGGGGCGACCATGCCTGACCTCGGGGCGGGATTCGTGCCGCCGGTCAGCCTGGGCGACTTCGCGGCGCTGGCGCGGGCGGTGCTCCCGGCCGACGTGTGGGACTTCGTCGACGGCGGCAGCGGCACCGAGACCGCGCTGGCCGGCAACCGGGCCGCGCTGGACCGGGTGGCGGTGCTGCCCCGGATGCTGGCCGGTGTGGACGATCCGTCCACCGAGGCGGCGCTGCCCGGTGGCCGCGCCGCGCTGCCGGTGGCGGTCGCGCCGATGGCGTACCAGCGGTTGCTGCACCGCGACGGCGAGCCGGCGCTCGCCGCGGCGGCCGGGGCGGCGGGCGTGCCCTACGTGGCCAGCACGCTGTCCAGCACGCCGATCGAGGAGATCGCCGCGGCCGGCGCGACGGTGTGGTTCCAGCTCTACTGGCTGCGCGACCGGAGCCTGGTGGCCGACCTGCTCGACCGGGCGCTCGCCGCCGGCTGCGCGGCGCTCATGGTCACCGTGGACGTGCCGGTGCTCGGCCGGCGCCTGCGCGACGCGCGCAACGGGTTCGCATTGCCGCCGCACGTCACCGCCGCCAACCTGCCCGGCGGCCGGGACGACCTGGCCCACCAGGGCACCCCGGGGGTCTCCGCGGTGGCGGCGCACACCGGCGCGGTCTTCGCCCCGGCACTGAGCTGGGCGGACCTTGCCTGGTTGCGGGCGCGTACCCCGGTGCCCCTGCTGGTGAAGGGCATCCTGGACCCGCGCGACGCGGTCCGCGCGGCGGACGCCGGCGTGGACGCGGTGGTGGTCTCCAACCACGGCGGCCGGCAGCTCGACGCCGCCCCGGCCAGCGTGAGCATGCTGCCGGAGGTGGTCGACGCGGTGGGGGAGCGGTGCGCGGTGCTGCTGGACAGCGGCGTCCGCGGCGGTGTCGACGTGCTGCGTGCGCTCGCACTCGGCGCGGCGGGCGTGTTGGTCGGCCGGCCGCTGCTCTGGGCGCTCGCGGCCGGCGGCCGGGCCGGCGCGGAGGCCGCCCTGGCGCTGCTCGCGGCCGAGCTGCGCGACGCGCTCATCCTCAGCGGCTGCCCCGACCCGGCCTCGGCGCGGCGGCTGCGCACCCGGATCGGAGGCTGACGTGGAACCGGTGGACCTCAGCGTCACGGCGCTGCACGGCAGCGTCGACGACCCCGCGTTGAACTCGATGAACTTCCTCAACGAGGTGGCGCAGCACTACCCGGAGGCGGTGTCGCTGGCCGCCGGCCGGCCGTACGAGGAGTTCTTCGACTCGACGCTGCTGCCCGGCCACCTGGACCGGTTCCGCCGGCACCTGGCCGACGACCTGGGCCTCGGGCCGGCGCAGGTGGACCGGACGCTGTTGCAGTACGGGCGGACCAAGGGCATCGTGCACCACCTGGTCGCCCGCAACCTCGCCGTCGACGAGGGGTTCACCGTCGACCCGGAGGCGATCGTGGTGACCGTCGGCTGCCAGGAGGCCATGTTCCTGGTGCTGCGCGCGCTGCGGGCCGACCCGGCCGACGTGCTGTTCGCGGTCGCGCCCACGTACGTGGGGCTCACCGGCGCGGCCCGCCTGGTCGACCTGCCGGTGCGCCCGGTGGCCGGTGGACCGGGCGGCGTCGACCTGGCCGACCTGCGCGCCGGGGTGCGGCGGGCCCGCGCGGCCGGGCTGCGACCGCGGGCCTGCTACGTGATGCCGGACTTCGCCAACCCGTCCGGCGTCAGCATGGACACCGACGCGCGTCGCCGGCTGCTCGACCTGGCCGCCGAGGAGGACCTGCTGCTGATCGAGGACAACCCGTACGGGCTGTTCCCGGCCGGGGGCGGGCAGCGGCGGCCCACGCTCAAGGCGTTGGACACCGCGCGCCGGGTGGTCTACCTCGGCTCGTTCGCCAAGACCGTGCTGCCCGGCGCGCGGGTCGGCTACGTGGTCGCGGACCAGCGGGTGGCCGGCTCGGACGGCACGGTGGGGCCGCTCGCCGACCAGCTCGCGAAGATCAAGAGCATGGTCACGGTGAACACCTCACCGATCGCCCAGGCGGTGATCGGCGGCGCGCTGCTGGCGCACGACTGCTCGCTGGTGGCCGCGAACGTCCGGGAGCGGGCCGCGTACGCCCGCAACCTGCGCCACCTGGTCGACGGCCTGGCCCGGCGTTTCCCGGCCGACGGACCGGTGCGCTGGACGGTGCCGGCCGGCGGCTTCTTCGTGGTGGTCACCGTGCCGTTCCCGGTGGACGACGCGTTGCTGCACCGGTCGGCCCGGGAGTACGGCGTGCTCTGGACCCCGATGGCGCACTTCTACGACGCCGGCACGCCGGTGAACGCGTTGCGGCTGTCGGTGAGCGCGGTCACCCCGGCGCAGATCGACCTGGGCTTGGACCGGCTCGTGGCGCTGGTCACCGACACCACGGCGGCGGTGGTCGCGCCGGCCTGACGCCACTGTGTCGCCGTTACGGCACCACCGGTGTTCCCCGGCGCCGGGGCCGACGTTGATAATGGACGGATGGTTGCCTGGGAGTACGCGTTGCTGGTCCGCCGTTATCAGGGGCAGGGCCGGAATTTCCACGTCTCGTTCGTCTGGTACGGCCCGGACGGGTCCCGCACCGACGTCACCGCGTACGGCGACACCGCGGTCGCGCACCTCAACCGCGTCGGCCGGGAGGGCTGGGAGCTGGTGACCGCCGCCGAGGACGTGAACAACGTGCAGGGCAGCACCGAGGTCCACCGCTANGCCGCTCACGAGGCAGGGGCGCGGACCGTCTCAGCCCAGGTCGACGGCGGGGTAGAGCGGGAACGGGGTGAGCAGGTCGGCGGCCTGCTTGCCGACCTGCTCGGCCACCGCCGGGTCGAGAACGTACTTCGCCTTCGACCCGGCGCCGTCGGGGCCGGTGCCGGGCGTCGTCCGGTCGAGCACGGTGTGGATCAGCTCGGCGGTCGCGTCCATCTCCGCCGTGCCCAGCCCGCGCGTGGTCAGCGCCGGCGTGCCGATCCGGATGCCGGAGGTGTACCACGCGCCGTTCGGGTCCTGCGGGACGGCGTTGCGGTTGGTCACGATGCCGGAGTCGAGCAGCGCCTGCTCGGCCTGCCGGCCGGTCAGGCCGTACCCAGAGACGTCGATGAGCACCAGGTGGTTGTCGGTGCCGCCGGTGACCAGCGTCGCGCCGCGGCGCAGCAGCCCGTCGGCGAGCGCCTGCGCGTTGTCCACGATCCGCTGGGCGTAGCCGGCGAAGTCCGGGCGCCGGGCCTCGGCCAGCGCCACCGCCTTGGCCGCCATGACGTGCGGCAGCGGCCCGCCGAGCACCATCGGGCAACCGCGGTCGACCTGGTCGGCCAGCTCCGGACCGCAGAGCACCATGCCGCCACGCGGGCCGCGCAGCGACTTGTGCGTGGTGGTGGTGACGATGTGCGCGTGCGGCACCGGGTCGAAGTCGCCGGTGAAGACCTTGCCGGCGACCAGGCCGGCGAAGTGCGCCATGTCGACCATGAAGGTGGCGCCGACCGAGTCGGCGATCTCCCGCATGATCCGGAAGTTGACCTTCCGGGGGTACGCGGAGTAACCGGCGACCAGGATCAGCGGCCGGAACTCGCGGGCCGCCTCGGCCACCCGGTCGTAGTCGATCAGGCCGGTGGCCGGGTCGGTGCCGTAGCTGCGCTGGTCGAACATCTTGCCGGAGATGTTCGGCCGGAAGCCGTGGGTGAGGTGGCCGCCGGCGTCCAGCGACATGCCGAGCATCCGCTGGTCGCCCAACTCCCGGCGCAGCGCGAACCAGTCCGCCTCGGTGAGGTCGTTGACCTGGCGTACCTGCGCCTTGCGCAGCGCGGGGGACTCGACCCGGTCGGCGAGGATCGCCCAGAACGCGACCAGGTTGGCGTCGATGCCGGAGTGCGGCTGCACGTACGCGTGCGCGGCGCCGAACAGCTCCTTGGCGTGCTCCGCGGCGAGCGCCTCGACCGTGTCGACGTTCTGGCAGCCGGCGTAGAAGCGCCGCCCGATCGTGCCCTCGGCGTACTTGTCGCTGAACCAGTTGCCCATGGCCAGCAGCGTCGCGGGCGAGGCGTAGTTCTCGCTGGCGATCAGCTTGAGCGATTCCCGCTGGTCGGCCAGCTCGGCCCCGATGGCGTCCGCCACCCGCGGCTCGACGGCGCGGATCACCTCCAGCGCGCTGCGGAAGGCGGTGGATTCGGCGTTGAGCGACATGCGACCTCCTGGTGACGTGTGAAGGCCCAGGCGCTCGGCGTGCGTCCTCATGACGGGGCCGCTTCCCGATGGTGCTCCATCCCCACGCGCCAGTCACGGCCCGTGGGAGATCCTACCGGTCAGGCGAGGATCCTCGTGAGGGCCGTCCGGAGCCGGGGCGCCAGCGTCATCACGTAGGTGCCGGTGAGGTGGTTGTTGTCGCGGAAGACGAGTACCTCGCCGATGACGGCCGGACAGGGGTCACCGGGGCAGACGGCATCGGTGAGGTCCACCAGGTGGACGTTTGGTGTCCGCGTCGCCGCCAGCTTGTGGGCCGCGCTACTGCCGACCCGGAACGCGTCCGCCCGCGCGGTCGCGCAGCGGGTCAGTTTCCGCCGGTTGGTCAGCACACACTCCGGGGCGATCCGATCCAGTTGCGGATTGTCACGGAGCACGCCGACCGGTATGCCGACCGCCGTCAGCCGCTGCCATGTGGTGCCCAACGCGTCGGCGAGGACCATGTTCGACTTGTCGGTGGGCTCCGGTGGCATCATTCCGTTGGGGTGGAAGAAGGCGTTGCCGACCAGGAGCAGGTCCGGCTTGACGACGGTGGTCAGCTCCTTGAGCAGGCGGTGGTTCCAGTCCACGCACCGGGGGGCGGGCCACTCCTTCCACGCCGCCATGTTTTCCATGTCGATGAAGGGACAGCCACCCAGGGTGTAGGTGGTCACCCGCCACCGTTCCGCCTCCGCCACCGCCCGCAGCGCGGGAAGCCACTGAAGGGCGTGTGAATCCCCGGCCAGTGCGATGGTGGTCGTGCTCTCCGGGTCGCCGTACACGCAGGGGGTGATCCCCTGTTCGCCGGTCAGCTTGGCCCCACACGCGTTCGGCCAGGCCTCCGGCCCGTCCATTTTGGCGACCATCGGGTCCGGAGTGATCGAGGCGACCCGGTCGACCGCCTGGCCGGCGTGATCGCCAAGCGGGTTGGCGCCGAGCACGGTGGCCCCTGGCGGACCGGTGACGGTGAGCTTGCCGGCGGCGGACGCGCTGCCGCTGGGCAGGGGCATGGTNTGGCGGTGACCGCGAGCGCCGAGCAGAGAGCACCGAGGCGCAGCGCGTCGGCCGGTCGCCAGCGCAGGGTCTCGGACATCCGGATCGGGTTCTCCACGAACCGGTACGCCAATGTAGCGGGCACGGCGGACAGCGCCACGACGCCGAGGGCGACACTTGGGCTCAACTCGCCGAGCCTCGCCTCGGCCGCCATCAGCAGCGGCCAGTGCCAGAGATAGAGCGAGTAGGACAGCGCCCCGAGGACCCGCATCGGCCGGACTCCGAGCGCGCCGGCCGGCCCCCACCTGCCGGCAGCGGGCGCGCCGGCGATTATCGCGGCCGTGCCGAGGGTCGGCAGCAGCGCCTGATAGCCCGGAAAGGCCACCTCGGGATCGAAGACGAACGCGGACGCGACGACGGCGGCGAGACCGCCCCAGGCGACGAGCGCCGCCAGTGGGCGCGGGGCTCTATGCCACCGGGTGCCGGCGATGGCGACGGCGCCACCGATGGCGAGCTCCCACAGGCGCGTGGTGGTGACGAAGTAGGCCGGATCCGGATTCGCCTGGCTCTGCTGCACCGACCAGGCGAACGAAGGCACGGCCACGAGCGCGACGCCGGCCATCAGCGCGCCCCGCCGTAGCCGGCGTCGCCCGGCGAGGGTGGCCAGGCCGAGCAGCAGCAGCGGCCAGATGAGGTAGAACTGTTCCTCGACGCCGAGGGACCAGAAGTGCTGGACGATGCTGGGGGGGTCCTCCCGGGCCCAGTAGTCGGTGGACTGGACGGCGAGCCGCCAGTTCAGTCCGTGGCAGGCGCTGGCCACGATGTCCCAGGCCGTGGAGCGCCACCGGGTGGCGGGAAGCAGAAGCCAGGTGAGCAGCAGGCTGGCCAGCAGGACCAGGACGGCGGCGGGCAGCAGCCGTTTAGCCCGGCGGGCGTAGAAGCCGGCAAGCGAGATGCGGCCGGTCCGCTCCAGTTCGGCGACGAGTAGCCCGGTGATCAAAAAACCGGAGATGACGAAGAAGATGTCCACCCCGACGAAGCCGCCCGGCACCAGGTCACGGTCGGCGTGGACGACGAGCACCATGATGAGGGCGAGGGCGCGCAGGCCCTCGATGTCCCCCCGGTACGACGACCGCGGCGCGCCCTCCGCGCCGACGAGTGGCTGCCGGCCGCCGGGCCGCGATTCACCAACTAGCACTTCTGCCCCATTCCGTCCTGATTCGTGGGTGCCTTCTACCCAACGGTTGGGGGCGGCGGAGGTTACCCGGCCGCCCGGGAGAGGCGGGGTTGGGCGGCCCGGCGTGGGGCACACCCAGGGGGAGGGCCGGTCCCGCGACGGCGACCCGGCCCCACCGGAGAGGAGACACGAGCATGACCACACCGACCACCGGACGGCCGCTCGCCGTGGTGACCGGCGCGTCCAGCGGCATCGGATACGAGTTGGCCGTCCAGTTCGTCGAGCACGGGTACGACGTGGTGGTCGCCGCCGAGGACGCGGCGATCGAGACGGCAGCGCGTGACCTGCGACGTGACGGCGGGCCGGAGGTGCGCCCGGTGCGGGTGGACCTCGCCACGCCGGAGGGGGTGCAGCGGCTGGCCGGGGAGGTGACCGCGCTCGGCCGCCCGGTCGACGCGCTGGCGCTCAACGCCGGCCGGGGCGCGGGCGGCGACTTCGTCGGCGGCACCGACCTGGCCGACGAGCTGACCGTGATCGACCTGAACGTCCGCTCGACCGTGCACCTGGCCAAGCTGCTGCTGCCCGGCATGGTCGAGCGCGGCGCCGGGCGGGTGCTGTTCACCTCGTCGATCGCCGCCACGATGCCCGGCGCGTTCCAGGCGGTCTACAACGCGTCGAAGTCGTTCGTGCAGTCGTTCGCGGAGGGGGTGCGCAACGAGCTGAAGGACACCGGCGTCACGGTGACCTCGCTGATGCCGGGCCCGACCGACACCGAGTTCTTCGAGCGGGCCGACATGACCGACACCCGGGTCGGGCAGGGGAAGAAGGACGATCCCCGCGAGGTGGCGCGGGACGGGTTCGAGGCCCTGATGAAGGGGGACCACAAGGTCGCGGCGGGTTCGCTGGTGAACAAGCTCCAGACCGCGGCCGGCAAGATCGTCCCGGACCGGCTCAAGGCGGAGCAGCACCGAAAGATGGCCGAGCCGGGCTCCGGCACCTGAGCACGTAAGGAAGGGGCCCCTGTTA
>NZ_NAPR01000003.1:377661-381513 GCF_002140155.1 Micromonospora sp. NBS 11-29 | reverse complement strand
CCGCTTAACATCCACGTGTTAAGCGGGGGCCCCTCCTTGCCTCCGGGCTCAGGCGAGCATGGCGTCGCGTGCCTTCTTCAGCGCCTTCGGGGCGGTCGGCGTCTTCGGCGCCTTCGGGCGGAGGTCGAGCATCCGCTGGCCGATCTCCTGGAGCTGGTTACGGCCGAGCGCCTCGCGCACCTTCGGGAACCACTCCTGCTCCTCCTCCTCGACGTGGTGCAGCACGTTCTCGATCAGCACCGTCGTCTTGGCGACGTAGCGCTCGTCGTCGGCGTCCATGGTGAACAGCTCGAAGCAGAGCACGTCCGCTACGTGGTGCTCCTCGTACGATTCGAGGATGTCGTCCTCGACGTCCGGCACCAGCTTGCGGACCTCCGGGTACATCACCTCGTTCTCCAGGTAGGTGTGCACCGTCAGCGCCTCCAGGATCTGCGTGACGATCTTCCCGCGTCGGCTCGCCGGCCCGTCCTCGGCATCCTGGAAGGCCTTGAACAGGCGGCGGATCTCCTTGTGGTCCTCTTTCAGCAGGACGATCGCATCGGTGGACACCGGGTTACCTCCTAGGTCGGGCTGATGACGCCCCCCTACCCCCGCTCGGATCGGCACAAACCGTACGGATCACACCGTCGCGATGGTGTACGGGATCTCGTCGAGCAGTTCCCGGGCGAGGAAGCCGATCCGGCCGTACCGGGGCACCAGCCGCTGCCCGCTCACCGCGTGCGCGAACGCCGCCCAGCAGGCCGCCTGGGCCGGGTCGGCGCCGCGGGAGAGCAACCCGGCGAGCAGCCCGGAGCGCACGTCACCGCTGCCGGAGGTGCCGAGCCCGGCGTCGCCGCTCTCCTCCCGCCAGGCCCGGCCGTCCGGGGTGGCGATGTGGCCGTACAGCGAGACCACCGCGTCGTACCGGTCGGCCAGCTCGACCGCCTCGGCGTCCAGGTCGTCGCCCGGATCGCGGTCGAGCAGGTGCCGGGCCTCGGTGAGGTTCGGCGTGAGCACCACCTTGCGGCCCGAGCCGACCAGCAGGTCCGGCTCGTGGCTGAGCGCGCCGAGCGCGTACGCGTCGAGCACGAACCCGGTCTCCGGCCGGGCCGCGTCGAGGACCAGGTGCAGCAGTTCCCGGGTGGCGTCGATGTCCTTCAACCCGGGGCCGACCGCCACCACGTCCGCGTCGGCGACCAGCCCGCCGAGCAGGTCACCGGGGTCGCCCCGGACTGCGCCGTCGTCGGTTTCCGGCAGGCCGACCACCAGCGCCTCGGGCACCTGGATGCTGAGCGCCGCGGCGGTGGACTCGGCGGCGGCCAACTGGAGCACGCCGGCGCCGGCGCGCAACGCGGCGACGCCGGCGAGCAGCACCGCCCCCGGCGTGAACCGGGAGCCACCGACGACCAGCACCGTGCCGCGCGCCTCCTTGCCGCCGGTGGGCACGGGCAGCGCCCAGTCCCGCAGCAGCGCGGGGGTGATCACGTCAGACCGGCTCGGCATGGATCTCGTCCTCCCTGGTGGGCTGTGCCCCCTGCTGGTGCAGGTGGGCGACGTCGTTGAACACCTCCGGCGTGAGCCGCCCGGCGTCGTCGGCACGCCAGCCGGTCACCGAGCAGTTGGCGATCACATGCGCGCGGGTCAGCGCCATCAGCTCCGCCTCGGTGAGACCCTCCACCAGGTAACGCAGCAGGAAGACCAGCGCGTCGTGGCCGAACAGCAGCACCCGGCCGCCGTCGTGGTCGCGGCGCAGGTCGCCGAGGAGGCCGCGCAGCCGTAGCGCCACGTCCGCCCACGACTCCCCGCCGGGCGGGCGGTAGTAGAACTTGCCGAGGCGGGCCCGGCGATCGGCCTCGTCGGGATACCGCCGGCGCACCCCGTGCCCGGTGAGCCCGTCCAGGATGCCGAGTTCCCGGTCGCGCAGCCGCTCGTCGCGACTCGTCGGCAGCCCGACGCCGGCCAGCGCCAGCTCGGCGGTGGACACGGCGCGCAGGTACGGCGACATCACCGCGACGTCCGGGCGGTGTTCCTCGGGCAGCCCGGCCAGCCATCGTCCGGTCGCCCGGGCCTGTTCCTCGCCGGTCGGCGACAGTGGCACGTCCGCGTCCCGGTGGCTGAGGTCGATCAACTCCGCGCCGGACGTCTCGGCCGCGGTGGCCGCGACGTTCGCGGTGCTCTCGCCGTGCCGGACGATCCAGAGCGCTGCCAGTTCCGCCATGCGGCTCCCGGTACCCGGGGCCGGCGGCGGGTAACCGTGCCCGCCGGCCCACCCGGGGGGCGTGATCGCGGCCCCGGCGGGTAAGCGGCCCGTTCCACACGTCGAGACAGGGGAGGTGCGCCGTGGCGACCATGGTTCGTGAGCCGATGAGCCCGGTGAAGGACAAGAACTACGACCTGATCAACGTGGTGCAGATGTCGCTCCAGCACATCTGGCAACTGGAGACGTACATCGCGGACGCGGAGGACCGGGGCGACACCGAACTCGCCACCTGGTTCCGCAAGATCCAGGAGAACAACCGCAAGGCCGGCGACCAGGGCAAGGAGATGCTGGCCCGGCGTCTGAAGGAGGAGAACGGCTGAGCCGTTCCCCGATCGGCCGGGCGGGTCCGACCCACCCGGCCGACGTGTCCCGGTGAGCCGGTCGCCCCGGACGGGCCGGGTCGTTACCGTGGTCGGGTGGCGGCCACGGCGGCGGAGGAGATCCGGGTGGGGGAGCGGCTGGTCCGCGTCTCCAGCCCGGACAAGCCCTACTTCCCGGAGCGCGGGCTGACCAAGCGGGACGTGGTGCGCTACTTCCTCTCCGTCGGTGACGGCATCCTGCGCGCGCTGCGCGACCGCCCGACCATGCTGGAACGCTGGCCCCGCGGGGTGTTCGAGGGCGCGACGGTGGCCACCCGGCAGTCCAGCAGGGGTGACGCGTTCTACCAGAAGCGGCTGCCGGCCGGCGCGCCCGACTGGGTGCGTACCGCGCACATCACGTTCCCCAGCGGCCGCACCGCCGACGAGGTGGCGCCGAGTGAGCTGGCGGTGGTGATCTGGGCGGCCAACCTGGGCACGCTGCGGTTCCATCCGTGGCCGGTGTCGAAGGGTGACGTGGAGCACCCGGATCAGCTCCGCATCGATCTCGACCCGATGCCCGGGGTGGACTTCGCCCAGGTCGTGCCGGTGGCCCACGAGGTGCGCGCGTTCCTCGACGAGCTGGGCCTGGCCGGCTTCCCGAAGACCACCGGCGGGCGGGGCATCCACGTCTACCTGTCGATCGAGCCGCGCTGGAGCTTCGGCGAGTGCCGGCGGGCGGTGCTGGCGCTGGGCCTGGCGATACAGCGCCGGCGGCCCGACCTGGTCACCACCACCTGGTGGCGGGACCAGCGCGACCGACCGGTCTTCGTCGACTACAACCAGATGGCCCGCGACCACACCATGACCTCGGCGTACTCGATCCGGCCGACGCCGGCGGCGCTGGTCTCGGCGCCGCTCGACTGGGCCGAGCTGGACGACGCCCGGCCGGAGGACTTCGACGTGCTCACCATGCCGGCCCGGTTCGCCGAGCGCGGCGACCCGCACGCCGGCCTGGACGGTCGCCGGCACTCGCTGGAGCCGCTGCTGGAGCTGGCCGACCGGGAGGGTCTGGAGCCACCACCGGAGCGGTGACCGGTCAGGCCCAGGGGCTCTGCGTGCCGTCGAACTCCTCGAAGACCAGCCAGGTACGGGTGGCGAGCACCCCGGCGATGCTCTGCACCCGGTCCAGCACCACGTCCCGCAGCGTGGCGTTGTCCGGCGCGCGGACCAGGGCCAGCACGTCGTGCTCGCCGCTGAGCAACGCCGCGTGCTCGATGTAGCGCACCTGGGCCAGCTCGGCGGAGACCTCCCGCC
>NZ_NAPR01000003.1:338811-377642 GCF_002140155.1 Micromonospora sp. NBS 11-29 | reverse complement strand
TCCGGCGCGACCCGGGCGGTGAACCCGGTCAGCACGCCGTCGCGCAGCAGCCGCTCCACCCGGGCGTACGCGTTGGTCCGCGAGACGTGCACCCGCTCGGCCAGCGTCCGGATGGAGAGCCGGGCGTCGGCGACCAGCTCACCCAGGATCCGCCGGTCGACCTCGTCGAGCGGCCCGACCGAACGTCCCGTTCCGCCCGCCCCGCCCGGTGTGGTGCCGGTCTCCTGGCTCACCTCGCCCGCCTCCCCATGCCATTCGTCTCGCCTTCATCCCGGATGTTGAGTCAATCATCCAACAGCAGGACCATAGGCCCACCACACGTCCAGGAGGTCCCCGCCGTGACGACCACACCCCAGGCGGTCCGCAGGGCATCCCCGCGCACCCGCCGGAAGGCCACCCCGGCCGTCCCCGACCCGTCGGCCGGCCTGCTGCCACAGCCCGAGCCGGTCCGGCTGCTCGACCCGGACGGCACCCCGCTGCCGCCCCGCGACGACTACCCCGAGCCGCCGGTCGAGACGCTGCGGGAGATGTACCGGCGGATGGTCGTCGGCCGCCGCTTCGACGTGCAGGCCACCGCGCTGACCAAGCAGGGTCGCCTGGCCGTCTACCCGTCCGCCCGCGGCCAGGAGGCCTGCCAAATCGGCGGCGTGCTTGCGCTGCGCGACACCGACTGGGTCTTCCCCACCTACCGGGAGTCCATGGCGCTGACCGCGCGGGGCCTCGACCCGGTCGAGGTGCTCACCCTGCTGCGCGGTGACTGGCACTGCGGGTACGACCCGGCCGCCACGCACACCGCCCCGCAGTGCACGCCGCTGGCCACCCAGTGCGTGCACGCCGCCGGCCTGGCCTACGGCGAGTCGTACCAGGGCCGCGACACCGTGGCGCTCACGTTCATCGGCGACGGCGCCACCAGCGAGGGCGACTTCCACGAGGGGATCAACTTCGCCGCCGTGTTCAAAGCGCCGGTCGTGTTCCTGGTGCAGAACAACAAGTACGCGATCAGCGTGCCGCTGTCCCGGCAGACCGCCGCGCCGAGCCTGGCCTACAAGGGTGTCGGCTACGGCGTACCCAGCGAGCAGGTCGACGGCAACGACCCGGTGGCCGTGCTGGCGGTGCTCGACCGCGCGGTGGCCCACGCCCGCGCCGGGAAGGGCCCGTACCTGATCGAGGCGCACACCTACCGGATGGAACCCCACACCAACGCCGACGACCAGACCCGCTACCGCGACGCCGACGAGGTCGAGGCGTGGCGTGACCGCGACCCGATCGCCCGCCTGGAGGCGTACCTGCGCGCCAGGGGCGTGCTGGACGACGCCGCCGTCGCCGCGGTCGCGGAGGAGGCCGAGGAGTACGCCGCCGCGCTGCGCCGGCGGATGGACTCCCAGCCCACCGTCGACCCGCTGAGCCTGTTCGACCACGTCTACGCCGAACCGACGCCGCAACTCCTCGAACAGCGGGAGCTGGTCCGCGCCGAGCTGGCCGCCGAGCGCGACGCGGAGGGGGACGCCTGATGGCCGCCACGACCATGGCGAAGGCGCTCAACGCCGCGCTCGCCGACGCGATGCTCGACGACGAGCGGGTGGTCGTCTTCGGTGAGGACGTCGGCCAGCTCGGCGGCGTCTTCCGGATCACCGACGGGTTGCAGGCCCGCTTCGGCGACAAGCGCTGCTTCGACACCCCGCTCGCCGAGGCCGGCATCGTCGGCTTCGCGGTCGGGATGGCCATGTCCGGGCTGCGGCCGGTGGTGGAGTTGCAGTTCGACGCGTTCGCGTACCCGGCGTTCGAGCAGATCGCCTCGCACGTGGCGAAGCTGCGCAACCGCACCCGGGGCGCACTGAGCGTGCCGATCGTCATCCGGGTGCCCTACGCGGGTGGCATCGGCGGCGTGGAGCACCACTGCGACTCGTCCGAGGCCTACTACGCGCACACCCCCGGCTTGAAGGTGGTCACCCCGGCCACCGTCGACGACGCGTACTCGCTGTTGCGCGCCGCGATCGACGACCCGGACCCGGTGGTGTTCCTGGAGCCCAAGAAGCTCTACTTCGGCAGCGCCGAGGCGGAGCTGCCGGCGCGCACCGCGCCGATCGGCACCGCCGTGGTACGTCGCCCCGGCACCGACGCCACGCTGGTCGCGTACGGGCCGGCGGTGCCGGTCGCGCTGGCGGCCGCGGAGGCGGCCCGCGAGGAGGGCTGGGACCTGGAGGTGGTCGACGTGCGCAGCATCGTGCCGTTCGACGACGCCACCGTCACCGCCTCGGTACGCCGCACCGGCCGGTGCGTGGTGATCCAGGAGGCGCAGGGCTTCGCCGGCGTCGGCGCGGAGATCGCCGCCCGGGTGCAGGAACGCTGCTTCCACGCGCTGCACGCGCCGGTGCTGCGGGTCTCCGGGCTGGACATCCCGTACCCGGCGCCGATGCTGGAGCACACCCACCTGCCCTCGGTGGACCGGGTTCTGGACACTGTGGCCCGGTTGCAGTGGGACGACCAGCCCGACGCCAAGTGGGTGACGGCCGCATGAGCACGCGCGACTTCCTCCTGCCCGACCTGGGCGAGGGGCTGAGCGAGGCGGAGATCGTCGAGTGGCGGGTCGCGGTCGGCGACGTGGTCACCGTGGACCAGACCGTGGTCGAGGTGGAGACCGCCAAGGCCGTGGTCGACGTGCCCTGCCCGTACCCCGGCCGGGTGGTCGCCCTGCACGGCGCGGCGGGTGAGGCCCGCCCAGTGGGCCAGCCGCTGATCACCATCGCCCCGCTCGACGGCGGCGACGGCCCGGACCCGCACGCCACCTACCGCGAGGAGGAGCGGGCCGGCTCCGGCAACGTCCTGATCGGGTACGGCACCGGGCACGGCGTCCCGGGTCGGCGGCGCCGGCGCCCCCGCCTGTCGTCCGCCCCGGGGTCCGCGGTCCCGGGGTCCGCCGTCCCGGGGTCCGCCGCCCCGGAGTCCGTCGCCCCGGCACGGCCGGGTCCGCCCGCCGTGGTGGCGTCCGGTCCGTCGACGGCCGCTCAGCCGGCGACGTCCGGTTCGCCGGTGGTGCCCGGTCCGTCGGGCACGTCTGGCCCGTCAACGACGTCCGACCGGTCGGCTGTCGTCGCGCCGCTGGTCATCTCGCCCATCGTCCGGCGGCTGGCGAAGGAACGCGGGGTCGACCTGGCGTCGCTGCGCGGCACCGGGCCGGGCGGCGTGATCCGACGCGCCGATGTGGAGTCGGCCACCGGCGCTCCGGCGGCCCGGCCGGCGGCGGTGCCGGACGCCCCCGCCGCGCACGTCGGGCCCGCCCCGACCGCCGACGGCGACGTGATCGTCCCGCTCACCGGCATCCGCAAGGTGATCGCCGACAAGCTCTCCCGCAGCCGGCGGGAGATCCCCGAGGTCACCATCTGGGTCGACGTGGACGCCACTCGCTTGCTGGAGACCCGGGCCGCGATCAACGCCGCCAGCCCGGACGCGCCGGTGGGTGTCCTGGCCCTGCTGGCCCGGATCTGCCTCAGCGGCCTGCGGAGGTATCCGCAGCTCAACGCGCGCGTCGACACCGAGGGTCAGCGGATCGTCCAGTCCGCCGGCGTGCACCTGGGCATCGCGGCGCAGACCGACCGCGGTCTGGTCGTGCCGGTGCTGCGCGACGCCCAGCGGCTCACCACCGGCGAACTGGCCGCCGCGCTCGCCGAGACCACGGCGGCGGCCCGGGCCGGCACGTTGCCGCCGGCCCGGCTGACCGGCGGGACGTTCACGCTCAACAACTACGGCGTGTTCGGGGTGGACGGCTCCACCCCGATCATCAACCACCCGGAGGCCGCGCTGCTCGGCGTCGGCCGGATCGTCGACAAGCCGTGGGTGGTGGACGGGCAACTCGCCGTCCGGAAGGTGACTCAACTCAGCCTCACCTTCGACCACCGGGTCTGCGACGGCGGGGTGGCGGGTGGCTTCCTGCGCCACGTCGCCGACTGCGTCGAGCAGCCCGCCCTGCTGGTCGCGAACGTCTGATCCGGCGCCGCCCCGCATCCAGCGGACCCGATCGCGCGGAGATCTTGGTACGGGACGGCCCCGATGGGGGCGCTCCGCTACCAAGATCTCCGCCGGTCCCGTCGAGTGGGACGCGCTTCCCGGCAGGCGGCGCGGGGTGGGCCGCCGGTTCGGCGAAGTGGTGGGGTCGAACCTGCCGGGAGACCGCCATTTCGGCGTGCTGGTGTCGATCATGCCGCCCGCCCGCCGCCCGCCGAATGGGGCGGAAGCACTGCGGTGCGAACCCGGACGATCAGGGCGGGGCATTACCGATCCGGCCGTCGACGGCCCAATTTCCCGCAGCCTTTTCCGAGCAATTCCGCCGAAGGTGCCACGCGATGACGGTGGGCCTACAGAATGTGGGCGAGGGGATGCGGAAATGGGGGGCGACAGATGTTTGTGAGGCGGCGACTGACGCTTTTCGCGATGACCGTCGCGGTCGGGCCGTTGGCGCTCGGCGCGTGCACCGCAGGCCCGCAGTCGGCGGCGAGGCGGGCCGAGGCGGCACCACCGTCGGTCACGGTGACACCGGCTGACCGGGCCCGGGACGTGCCGATCAGCGCGGAGGTGGGTACGAAGGTCAGCAACGGCCGGGTGACCGGGGTGAAGCTGACCGACGACAAGGGTCGTCCGGTGCCGGCCCAGGCGCGTGAGGACGGATCCGGCTGGGTGCCGGACCGCCCGTTGGCGAATTCCCGGACATACACGGCCGAGGTCACCGCGACCGGCGATGCCGGTAGGACCACGACGCAGAAGACGACGTTCACGACGATGCCCAAATCCACCAAACCGGCCGTCACCAGTGAATTGTATTTCCAGGACAAACAGACGTACGGGACGGCCATGCCGGTGGTGCTCGGATTCGACCCGCCGATTCCGGAGCGGGCGCGGGCGGAGGTGCAGCGGCGGTTGTTCGTGAAGACCGACCCGCCGCAGCCGGGCACCTGGTCGTGGGTGGCCGACGGCAAGCAGGCCGAGTACCGGGCCCCCGACCACTGGCAACCCGGCACGAGGATCAGCGTGCGCAGCGCGCTGGAGGGGCTGCCCATCGGCAAGGAGGCGGTCGGCGACGCCGACCGGGTGGCGGCCGCGCAGGTGGGCCGGCAGGTGTCGCTCGACATCGACAACACCACCAAGCAGATGACGGTCTACCGCGACGGCAAGGTGCTCCGCAAGCTCCCGGTCAGCCTGGGCAAGCCGAGCACGCCGAGTTCCAGCGGCACCATGGTGATCATGGAGAAGCACGAGCACACCACGTTCGACACCCGGGGCGAGCCGGACGGCGGCTACGTGGTGGACGTGGACGACGCCCAGCGGCTGACCTGGGGCGGCGAGTTCATCCACTCGGCGCCCTGGTCGGAGGGGGAACAGGGCTACAACAACACCTCGCACGGCTGCACCAACGTCTCGGCCGCCGGCGCGGACTGGCTGATGGGTGTCACCCAGGTCGGCGACCTGGTGACTGTCAAGGGCACCGAGGTGAAGCTCCAGCCGGGCAACGGCTTCACCGCGTGGAACGTCAGCTGGGACGAGTTCGCCAAGGGCAGCGCGCTGCCCGTACCGGCGGGGTTGAAGCCCACCCGGAGCCCGACGCCGCACCCGGGCGCGGTGGCCGGCGGTTCGTCGCCCGTCCCCACCCCGACCAGGAGCAACAGCNNNNCGGGGGCCGGCCCGCGTCCGCGCGGGCCGGCCCCGCGCCGGTCTCAGTCCAGGTCGACGCGGGCCACGCCGGTCGCGGTCAGGCTGCCCAGCCAGAGCTGCCGGCCGTGCTGCCGCACGCCGGTGACCATCGGGTACGCCCCGCTGGGGCCGTGCAGCGTCCGCAGCACCCGCCCCGCGTCGTCGACCAGCGCGGCCAGCCCGTAGCGGCGCGGCTGCGGCTGCACCGCCCCCGGCAGCAGCGCGACGAGCCGGCGCACCCGGGGATGGGGCAGCAGCCGCTCCATGATCGGCAGGCGGGGGCTGGGCAGCGCGATCCAGTACGTCCCGTCGCCGACCGGGGAGAGATTGTCCGGGTACGCCGGCAGGTCGGTCAGCACGGTGGCCCGGCCGTCCGCCAGGGTCACCCGGAGCAGCCGGTGGGTGGCGGTCTCGACCAGCATCAACGCCGACTCGTCCGGAGTGAGGGCCAGGCCGTTGGGGAAGTGGAACCCGTCCGCGACCACGTCGGTGTGCCCGGTCCGCCGGTCGTACGCCAGCACCCGGCCGTTGGGTCGGTGCTCCAGCAGGTCACGCTTCCAGTGCGAGAGCGGGAACCGGTCGGACGAGTCGGTGAAGAACACCGTGCCGTCCCGGGCGACCGCGGCGTTGTTGGCCAGGTGCACCGGCGGCGCGGTGCCGGTCAGCTCGTGCACCGCCCCGGCCGGGTCGATGCGCAGCAGCCCCCGGTAGGCGTCGCAGACCAGCAGGCCGCCGTCGACCGGGTCCAGTTCGATGCCGAGCGGCCGGCCGCCGGTGTCGGCGAGCAACGTGGGCCGGGTGCCGGCCGGGGCGTGCACCGGCCACCACCACAGCCGCCCGTCCTCGTCGCCGCTGACCACCCGGCCCGCGACGTCGACCACCACGTCCTCCGGCCCGTGCCCACCCTCGGGCAGCGGCAGCAGGTCGGCCCGGTCGAGCCGGGTGTCGGTGGGGGCCCAGGGCCCGGCCAGCGGCGGCGGCACCGTCGCCGGCTCACGGACCGGCCGGATCAGCAGGGGCGCACGCGGACGGGGAACGGCCACCGGCTCATTCTCGCCCGGCCGGGCCCGAGGGGCGAGCCCGTGCCGGCGTGTCTCCGTGTCGGGAACCCGCGGGCAGGCCGGCGGCCAGGCGCGGGCAGGCCGGTGAGCAGGTGCGGGATGACCCTGAGCCGGCTCGGGGTCGGCACCCGGGTGCTACCCGGAACCCCCGCGCGGACCGGCCGGAACTGTCGGTGGGCGGGGGTAGGTTTGCGGTATGGCTGACAGCGGCGACCGCTTCCACGTGGCAATGGACGTGCACGATCGCGTGGTCGAGCTGCGTCCGGTCGGTGAGATCGACATCGCCACCGTGGCGGCGTTCCGGGCCGCGCTCTGGGCGGCGCCGGCGCGGCCGGTGATGCGCGTCGACCTGTCCGGCGTGCGGCTGCTCTCCGCCGCCGGGGTGCGGGCGCTGGTCGCCGCTCACCTGCGGGCCCGGGCCCGGGGCGGCGAGCTGGTGCTGGTCGACCCCGACCCGGTGGTCGCCCGGGTGCTGCGGGTGACCGGCCTGCACCGGGTCCTGCCGGTTCGCGAGTCGGGCCGCGGGCCCGGTGGCGCACCGTTGCCGCTCGACGACACCGACACCGATGTCGGGCACCGGGCGCGGGAGCTGCTGACCTGCGCCGCGGCCTGACCGCGCGCACCGGGCCGCCGGCGTGCGCCGACGGCCCGGTGTCGACGAGCTCAGCGCACGCCGAGCAGGTCCACCACGAAGACCAGGGTCTCGTTCGGCTTGATGACGCCGCCGGCGCCCCGGGCGCCGTAGCCCAGGTGCGGCGGGATGGTCAGCCGACGCCGGCCACCGACCTTCATGCCGATCACGCCCTGGTCCCAGCCGGCGATGACCTGGCCGCCGCCGAGCGGGAACTCGAACGTCTCACCCCGGTTCCACGAGGCGTCGAACTCGCGGCCGGTCGAGTGGGCCACGCCCACGTAGTGCACGCTGGCCAACTGGCCGGCGCGGGCCTCCGGGCCGTCGCCGACCGTGAGGTCCTCGACGACGAGATCGGCGGGCGGCGCGCCGTCGATCGGGCCAACCTCGGGCTTCTCCATGAGCGGCTCTCCTCGGTACTGACGGTGTGGTCGTGGTCGATCCTGCCCGATCACCACCGGCCGATACACGCCGGTCCCCGCACCGGTGCCGGCGTCCGTCACACGACNGGCCGCCGCCTGTCGGCGACGCCCGCCCCGGGGCCGGCCTGCTCTCACTTCAGCCAGGGGAGGCGCTGGACGAGGGGGAGCTTCGCCCAGGCCCGGCCGAGGCCGAGGGTGTTGCCGGCGCCGACCAGGGCCAGGCCGGCGAGCAGGCCCGCGTAGACGAGGTGGTCGTCCATCACGGGGTTGTTCTCCGGGGGCAGCACGGCCGTCCACATCAGGACCAGGAGCAGTCCACCGGTGACGGCGGCGATGCGGATGCCGATGCCGAGCATCAGCGCCACCCCGATGCCGAGCAGGCCGAGCATGAACAGCCAGTCGGCCCAGGCCGCCCCGGCGATGTCGTGGTAGATGCCCTCGAACGGGCCGGCCACGCCGAAGCCCAGGAAGCCCTTGGTCGGGCTGCCGCCGTTGATCCAGGCGTTCTTGGCCGGGGTCTCGTGTCCCAGGCCGAACGCCTTGTCGAGGAAGGCNCCTTCCGACGGGTGGTCTCGGCCGCCGGAGCGATGGTGGCGGCGGGGGTCCGCTCGGTTGTCGCGGTCATGGTCTCCACGTCCCTTCCTGTGCCTCGCACCGCGCTTCGGAGGTGGCATCCCCATTCCACCGCCGGGGGACGGCCGGCAGCAGGGCCGATCGGTGCCCTCGTGACCGGGTCCTAGGTCCCGTCCCGGTCCGCCGGCCCTGCCCGGCCGCGCCGACGGCCGGCGTCCGCCGCGACCGTGGGCGCTCAGACCGGGGTGGCGAGCTGGGCGGAGAGCAGCGCCGGCGCCTCGGCCAGCGAGGGGCCGTACCAGGTGAGGTGCCGGCCGGAGACCAGCACCGAGGGCACCCCCGGGAAGGCTTCCGGCCCGTCGTCGGCGGTGAACCGGTACGGCTCGTCGGGCAGCACCACCAGCTCCGGCTCCCGGGCGCGCAGCTCCTCCAGCGCCGGGCGGGGATAACGCTGCGCGTCGCCGGACCAGCCGTTGACCACGCCGAGCCGGCGCAGCACGTCTCCGGCGAACGTGTCCCGGCCCAGCACCACCCAGGGGCGCCGCCAGACCGGCACCACCGCGGTGCGGACGCGCTCCGGCGCGGGCGGCGCGGCCCAGGCCCGCCGGGCCGCCCGCAGCCACGGCGGCTCGGCCGGCGCCCCCAGCGCGGCGACCAGCTCGCCGAGCTGGTCCAGGGCCTGCGGCACTGTACGCGGAAAGGTGACCCGGCACGGCACCCCGGCCGCGCGCAGCGCCTCCGCGTCGGCGAGCCGGTTCTCCTCCTCGTTGAGCAGCACCAGGTCGGGCGCCAGGGCGAGGATCCGGTCCAGATCGGGATATTTGGTCCCGCCGACCCGGGCGACGTCGAGCCCGGCCGGGTGCACGCACCAGTCGGTCGCGCCGACCAGCACCTCCGGCCGGGTCGCCGCGACCGCCTCGGTCAGCGACGGCACCAGCGACACCACCCGCACGCCGTCCTCCCCCCGTACCGTCTGATCCGCCCGCGAAACCGGTCAGGGCGTCGGAACCACGGCGGGCTCCGGCGGCAGCCCCGCCACGGGCACGCCCTTGCGCACCGCCCACTGGACGGCGGCCCGCAGGTCCGCGGTGGGCAACGGCCGCCGGGCGGTCACCGCGACGGCCGCGTGCACGGTGTACGCGACGAACGGGTACGACCGGGCCAGCTTGCTGATCGCCTCGTGCAGGCGGCCCACCACGGCCAGCGCCTCCGTCTCCCCGAGCGCCGGCAGCACGAGCTGGAACTCGTTGTCGGCGACGCGGACCGCCCGGTCGACCGGGCGCAACACGCCGGTGACCGCGGCGAGCACGGCCTGACCCTCGCGGGCGGCGCTGCGCCGACCGAAGCGTTCCGGCGAGCCGGCCGGTTCGTCCACCCGCAGGCCGACCAGCGCCACCGGCAGGGTGCCGGAGGCGGTCACCCCGTCCACCCCCGCCCACCGGCGCAGGCCCGGCTCGTCGAGTATCCCGTCGCTCGACTCGACCGGTCGGGCGCTCCGGTCGCCGCGCCGGGCCAGCAACCGCAGCGCCGCCTCGGCCCGGGGTTCGCCCGGCCCGGCCGGGATGTCCCGTACCCGGGCCACCGCCTCGTCCAGCGCCGCCCGGGCCGGTCCGGGCAGCCGCTCGGCGAGCTGTTTCCGCAGCCGGCTCACCTCGTGCAGCGCCTCGTCCCGGCGGAACCCCCAGCGGCCGGTGAAGAGCCGGCCTCCCTCCAGCGTCGGGGCCGGCGCGACCTCGCCCTGGTCGTACGCCACCAGGGCGGCGCCGAAGCGGGGGGTCAACGCCACCACGCTCCACTCCCGGGCCAGCTCCTCCGCCTCGTCCAGCATCACCGGGTACACCCGGTCGGGCAGGTCGGCGGGTGGGCCGCCGACCATGCCGACCACGGTGGCGGAAGCCCGACCGGCGATCTGCCGGTAGACCTCGCGCTCCCGGGCGAAGTAGGGCAGCCGCTGGAAGAGCGCGAACACGACCAGGGGGCCGTCCTCGGCCTCGGCGAGCGCGGCCCGTTCGATCGCGTGGGAGACGGCGACGAGACTGCGTTTGGTGAACCGCTCGGGGGTCCGTCCGCTGTGCACGCGCAGAGCCTAGAGGGCCGCACCCGGCGACGCGCCGACCGGCTCCGCGGCTTCCGGTCCACCGCGCCGTCCTACACTCGGGCGTCGACCGAGCGACGGACGGATTGTGGCGAGATGACGAGCACCGGCAGCGTGGCCACCTCCTGGTTGCGGCCGATCGCACCCGGTGCCGCGCCTCGCCTCGCCCGCGTCGGTCGACTCGGATACGCCGACCGGCGCCTCGGCGAGCTGGTGCAGGGCCGTCCGCCCGGGGTCACCGGCAGTCAGTGGAGCACCGCCGGCCGAGCGGTGCTCGACCTGGTGGTCTGCGCCGCCGACACCGGCCTGCCCGAGTTCGCCGCACGATTCGCCGCGCCGACGCCCGACGGCTCGCCGGCCCGCCGGACGGAACGGCTGACCGACGCGGTCTGCGCCGCCGTGGGCCTGCCGCTGCTGCGGGTCGAGTCGCCGACACTCCGTGGCGGCGAGGCGGTCCGCCGGTTCGTCGAGTACGTCGTCGACGCCCGTGCCTACGCGGCCGGCACCGACCCGGAGGCCGGGGACACGGTCGGCTTCCGCGACATCGTGGGCCGGTTGCCGGACGGGCGGCGCGGACCGGTCAACGACCTCGGCGCGCTGGCCCGGGCCGACGCGGTCGAGGCGTACGTGGCGGGCCGGCTGGCCGACCCGATCGTGCGGGGCCTGCATGTGCGGTGGACGGGCGGCCCGGCGGAGGGCTGGGGCTGGGTCGAGGTGCGGCCCGGTCGCTGCCTGCTGGAGCGGGTGCGGCTGACGTCGCGGGGCCTGTCCTGCGGCGTCGATCCGGGTCGGCTCGTCGAGGATCTGGCCGCGATGGCGCTGGGGGAGCGGCTGCGTGACCTCGACACCGCCGGGGCGTACCTGGTGGACCGGGACGACGTCCGCGAGCAGGTGCGCGACCTCGCCACCCGCCGGGAGTCCTTCGACGGCGGCTTCGCCTTCGCGCACCTCTGCGTCGACTGAACCGGTCCCGTTCACGCCCGGATTTTTTTCCGATCTCCGGTTGAACCTTCGCCGACGGCGCTCCGTACCTAAGCGGGAATGGATGTAGATGTTCCCCGCCGCGCCCGGACGGCGCGGAGACGGTGCGGAAAGGGCATCGTCGACCACCGACGCGCGACCCGAGCGTCGCAGTGATCTCACCCCGAATTCATCGGTCCGCCGGGATCACCAGTCAACTACCGGATCGAGAAGGAGAGCAATTCGATGCGCAGGTCCACACGGGCGCGCCGGTCATCCGGTAACGCGCGGAGCAAGCGGGTACTGGCCGTGGTCGGCACGCTCGCCGTCTTCGGCGGTATCGTCGCCGTCACGCAGATCTCGTCCGCTCAGGACCAGCGGCGGACCACCCGTGTCGCCTCGGCGTCGTGCGTGCCGTCGAGCCCGGGCGCGACCGCTCCGGACAGCCAGGGCAGCACCACCCGGACCTGGCAGAACGGCCGCTGGGTCCGCAACCACTGGGGTGACGGCCAGATGTCGGCCGCCGAGTGCCAGCAGACCCGGGCCGGTGGCGCCGGCGCCGGCAAACCGACCGTGACCTGCCCGGACGTCAAGGGCAAGCTGCCGCAGGTGCCCGGCCGGGCGCGGGCCGAGGTGGACCGCAACCTGGCCCTGCTGGAGAGCCAGATCGCCGAGGCGAACCGGCGGCTCGCGGCGGACGGCCGCAACGGCGGGGACTTCATCAACAACGCCATCCTCCGTCCCCTGGCGGACAAGCGGACCGCGACGATCAACCGGATCGCCACCGCCATCGGCCGGGGCGGACAGCGTCCGCAGGGCCTGGAGAAGCTGGCCCCGTGTGCCCTCGCCGACAATGCGCAGAACGGTGGTCAGAACGGCGGCCAGACCGGCGGCAACAACGGTGGTCAGAACGGCGGTCAGACCGGCGGCAACAACAACGGCGGTCAGACCGGCGGGAACAACGGCGGTCAGAACGGCGGCGGCCAGAACAACGGTGGCAACAACGGGCTGAACGTGCTGGCCAAGGACTGCACGGACAGCCGGCTCCAGGCGCACGACGGTTTCCAGAACGGCAACCGGTGCGTGAGCACCGCTTTCGGTGAGGTCGGCGCCGCGGCGAACAACCCGTCGCTGCTGATCACCCAGTTCCCGAACCAGGTGCAGCGCAACCAGCCGTTCACCCTCCGGGTGAGCACGAGGAACCTGGTGCGGGACCGCTTCCTCGCCGCCGGGCAGGGCGGTTACTACCTGGAGAGTTCGCTGCTCAACGACCAGGGTCTGGTTCGCGGCCACTTCCACACCGCGTGCCGGATGCTCGGCAGCACCCGGCAGCCCCCGAACCCGCAGGACGTGCCCGCCTTCTTCGTCGCCACCGAGGACGGTCGGGGTGGTTCCCAGCCGGACGACGTGCTGATCCAGATCCCGGGCCTGCCGGAGTCAGGTCTGGCCCAGTGCTCGGTCTGGGCCGGTGACGGCTCGCACCGCATCCCGATGATGGAGCGGGCCAACCAGACCCCCGCCATCGACGTGGTGCGCATCCAGGTCAACTGACCCACCCACAGCCCGACCCCACCGGAGCCGCCCGGGACCATCCCCCGGGCGGCTCCGGCCGTTCCACCCACCCGGCTGAGCAAGGAGTTCACGTCTCGGGCGGGAGGGAAAGTTGCTGCCGACGGGATCGGTCGGAGTGAAAATTGTCGACCTGAAGAAAGCCGACGGGGCCACGCTGATTTCTCAGCGTGACCCCGGGATGCCCGACGGTGAACCGGGAGGGCTCAGCGGTTCTTGTAGGCCTCCACCACGGAGACCGGGATGCGGCCCCGCTCGGAAATCTCGTAGCCGTTCTTGGTCGCCCATTCGCGGATGGCGCGGTTCTGCTCGCGGTCCATTCCCGAGGTGCTCGCCCGGGTGGCCCGCCGAGCTGTGCGACCGGGCTCGACCGGCCCACGACCGATCCGCCTGCCAGCGCTGATGTACGGGTCGAGGGCCTTACGCAGGACACCGGCGTTCTCGTCGGAGACGTCGATCGTGTATGCCACGCCGTCCAGGCTGAACTCGACGGTCCGATCGGCCTTTCCGCCGTCGAGGTCGTCGGTCAGAACGGTGATTACTTTCCTTGCCATCGCCATTGCTCCCTGTGTCGGGCGGGGTGTGGCTAAGAGTTTGGCCTACCTGGCGGTAATTCCGCAACAATACCCGCCCCTTCGGTAATCGGTGGGTCGGAAAAACGTGGTGGCGCAATAGGGCGCGGCGTGGGGCCGCGCTGCTCACCGGAGTGGGAGTGGGCTGGGTCACAAGCCGGAACAAGGGGAACGGTTTGTTACTTGAGTCAGACACGCTCAACCAACGTGATGGCAGGTGTTCGATGGCAACTCTTCCGGTACTTCCCCTGACCGACGCCGTCCTGCTGCCCGGGATGGTCATCCCGGTGACCCTCGACCCGACCACCCAGGCCGCGGTCGACGCGGCCCGCGCCACCGGTGACAAGAAGCTCCTGGCCGTGCCCCGCATCGACGGGGAGTACGGCTCGGTCGGCGTGGTCGCCACCATCGAGAAGGTGGGCCGGCTGCCCAGCGGCGAGCCGGCGGCCGTGGTGCGCGGTCTCACCCGCGCCCGCATCGGCTCCGGCGTGCCCGGTCCCGGCGCGGCGCTCTGGGTCGAGGCGACCACGCTCGACGAACCCACCCCGGCCGGTCGGGCCCGGGAACTCGCCCGTGAGTACCGGGCGCTGATGACGTCGGTGCTCCAGCAGCGTGGCGCCTGGCAGGTCATCGACGCCATGGAACGGATGACCGACCTGTCCGAGCTGGCCGACTCGGCCGGCTACGCGCCCTGGCTCAGCCTGGCGCAGAAGACCGAACTGCTCGCCGCGCCGGACGTCGCCGCCCGGCTCGAACTGCTGGTCGGCTGGGTCCGGGAACACCTGGCCGAGCAGGAGGTCACCGAGCAGATCAACAGCGACGTCCGCGAGGGACTGGAGAAGTCCCAGCGTGAGTTCCTGCTCCGCCAGCAACTCGCCGCGATCCGCAAGGAACTCGGCGAGGACGAGCCGGACGGCTCCGCCGACTACCGCTCCCGGGTCGAGTCCGCCGACCTACCGGAGAAGGTCCGCGAGGCGGCCCTGCGTGAGGTCGGCAAGTTGGAGCGGGCCAGTGACGCCTCACCCGAGGCGGGCTGGATCCGCACCTGGCTGGACACGGTGCTGGAGATGCCGTGGAACACGCGTACCCAGGACAACACGGACCTGGCGGCGGCGCGCGCGGTGCTCGACGCCGACCACGCCGGCCTGGCCGACGTGAAGGACCGCATCCTGGAGTACCTCGCGGTGCGTAACCGTCGGGCGGAGCGCAACCTGGGTGTGGTCGGCGGTCGCGGCTCCGGCGCGGTGCTGGCCCTGGCCGGTCCGCCCGGTGTCGGCAAGACAAGTCTCGGCGAGTCGGTGGCCCGGGCGCTCGGACGCACCTTCGTCCGCGTGTCACTGGGCGGCGTGCGGGACGAGGCGGAGATCCGCGGGCACCGGCGCACCTACGTCGGCGCGCTGCCCGGCCGGATCGTGCGGGCGCTGCGCGAGGCCGGCTCGATGAACCCGGTGGTGCTCCTCGACGAGGTCGACAAGCTGGCCGTCGGCTACGCCGGCGACCCCGCGGCGGCCCTCCTGGAGGTGCTCGACCCCGCGCAGAACCACACCTTCCGCGACCACTACCTCGAAGTCGACCTGGACCTGTCCGACGTGCTGTTCCTGGCCACCGCCAACGTCGTGGAGGCCGTCCCGGGCCCGCTGCTGGACCGGATGGAGCTGGTCACCCTGGACGGCTACACCGAGGACGAGAAGGTCGCCATCGCCCGCGACCACCTGCTGCCGCGGCAGCGGGAGCGCGCCGGGCTGACCGAGGAGGACGTGACCGTCGCCGACGAGGCGCTGGCGCTGATCGCCGGGGAGTACACCCGGGAGGCCGGTGTCCGGCAGCTCGAACGTGCCCTGGCCAAGATCCTGCGCAAGGTCGCGGTCGCGCTGGCCGCCGGTTCGGCACCGGTCCGGGTCGACGCCGACAACCTGGTCCGTTACCTGGGCCGGCCGAAGTTCACCCCGGAGTCGGCCGAGCGCACCGCGGTTCCCGGCGTGGCGACCGGCCTGGCCGTCACCGGCGCCGGTGGTGACGTGCTCTTCATCGAGGCCACCGGCATGGAGGGCGAGCCGGGGCTGACCCTCACCGGCCAGCTCGGGGACGTGATGAAGGAGTCGGCGCACATCGCCTGGTCGTACCTGCGGGCGAACGGCCGGCGGTACGGGCTGGACCCGAACGCCCTCGCCGGGCGGCGGATCCACCTGCACGTCCCGGCGGGGGCGGTGCCCAAGGACGGGCCGAGCGCCGGCATCACCATGGTGACCGCGCTGGCCTCCCTGGTGACCGGCCGGCCGGTGCGGCCCGAGTTCGGGATGACCGGCGAGGTGACGCTCTCCGGTCGGGTGCTGCCCATCGGCGGGGTGAAGCAGAAGCTGCTCGCGGCGCACCGGGCCGGCCTCACCGAGGTGATCATCCCGAAGCGCAACGAGCCGGACCTGGACGACCTGCCGACCGAGGTCCGGGAGGCGCTGACCGTCCACGCCCTGGCCGACGTGGCGGACGTGCTCGCGCTGGCGCTGCGTCCGGCCGACGTCGACGCGGAGACGCTCGGCGGCCAGCCACTCGCCGCCGCCTAGCGTGAGGTGAACGGAAGGGGCTCCGTGTTAAGCGGGGCCCCTTCCACCTCCTCAGGCGTTAAGAAGGGGCCCCGCCTTACCTCCGGTCGGTGTCGTCGCGGTCCCGGCGGACGGTGGCCTTGCGGCCCTTGATGGTGCTGCCGCGCAGGCCCTGGATCACCTCGTCCGCCAGCGCCTGCGGCACCTCGACCAGGGCGAACCGGTCCGCGATCTCGATCGAGCCGATGTCCCGCCCGCTGACCCGGGTCTCCCCGGTGATCGCGCCGACCAGGTCCTGCGGCCGTACCCCGGCCCGCCGGCCCAGTCCGATGAAGACCTGGGTGGTGGCGCCGCCGGCGCGGGCGCGGGCGCCGCCACCGCCACCGCGTCGGTCCCGGCTGTCGTACCCGGGCCGTGCCTCCCGGTTCGGGCGGACGGCGACCTGCGGGATCTCCTCCTCGTCGGCGGTGCCGGGCAGGGTGGCCTCGTGCGCCAGCCGGACCGCGGCGAGCGCGACCTCCATCAGGTCGAACTCGTCGGTCAGCGACTCGACGATCGCCCGGAACGGCTCCAGGTCGTCCTCCAGCAGCGACTCCCGCACCGCGGCCTGGGTCAGTTCGAAGCGCCGGGTCCGCAGGTCCGCGACCGTCGGGATCTTGTCGACCGCGATCCGCTGGCCGGTGACCCGCTCGATCGTCTTGAGCATCCGATGCTCGCGCGGCTCGGCCAGGGTGATCGCCACGCCCTCCCGCCCGGCCCGGCCCACCCGACCGATCCGGTGCACGTACGACTCCGGCGCCGACGGCACGTCGTAGTTGACCACGTGGGTGAGCTGCTCGACGTCCAGCCCCCGGGCGGCCACGTCGGTGGCGACCAGCAGGTCCGCGGTGCCGGCGCGCAGCCGCCCCATCACCCGGTCCCGCTGCTCCTGGCTCATCCCACCGTGCAGCGCCTCGGCCCGGTAGCCGCGGCCGTTCATCGTCTCGGTGAGCCGGTCCACCTCCTCCCGGCTGCGGCAGAACACGATTGCCGCGGTGGGCGACTCCACGTCCAGCACCCGGCCCAGCGCGGCCGGCTTGTGTGCCCGCGCCACCAGGTACGCGCTCTGCCGCACCCGGGGCGCCGCGCCGGCGACCGGTCGCTCGCGCTCGATCTGGATCCGCACCGGGTCGGTCAGGTGCTGGCGGGCCAGCCCGTCGATCCGGGCCGGCATGGTGGCCGAGAAGAGCACCGTCTGCCGGCCGGCGGGGGCGTGCTCCAGGATCGCCTCGATGTCCTCGGCGAAACCCATGTCGAGCATCTCGTCCGCCTCGTCGAGCACCACGGTGGCCAGCGAGCCCAGCCGCAGCGTGCCCCGGGCGATGTGGTCCAGCGCCCGGCCGGGCGTCGCCACGACCACGTCCACGCCGTGGTCGAGCGCCCGCAACTGCCGGCCGATCGGCTGCCCGCCGTAGATCGGCAGCACCCGGGCGCCCAGGTCCTTGCCGTAGCGGTGGAACGCCTCGGAGACCTGCACGGCCAGCTCCCGCGTCGGCACCAGCACCAGCGACACCGGGTCGCCGTCCGCGCGCCCCACCGGCATCCGGTGCAGCAGCGGCAGGGCGAACGCGGCGGTCTTACCGGTGCCGGTGGCCGCCTGCCCCAGCAGGTCCTGACCGGCCAGCAGGGGCGGGATGGCCTCCCGTTGGATCGGCGTCGGCTCCTCGTAGCCGAGGCTGGTCAGCGCGCCCAGCAGTTCGG
This sequence comes from Micromonospora sp. NBS 11-29, assembly GCF_002140155.1. GTDB lineage: Bacteria > Actinomycetota > Actinomycetes > Mycobacteriales > Micromonosporaceae > Micromonospora. The sequence goes on along the minus strand of NZ_NAPR01000003.1, from coordinate 359,797 downwards.
CGCGCAGCCCGAGATCCGCGAAGGCGGCGGTGTCCTCGGCGTCGGCGGGGATGGCGGGGTCGGTCGGGGTCGGTGCGGCGTCCATGTGTCAAGCCTTTCATCACCGCCGGACGCGGGTCGCGGCGACCGGGGCAAACGTTGACCGCGCCACCCGCCCGGCCGCGGCGGCGACTAGCCTGATCCCGTGCGGACGGTGGAACTGCTCTGCTCGGAGGAGCTGGACGCGACCGTGCGGGCGGCCTGGAGCCGGCTCGCCGCCGCCGGGCTGCCCAGCCTGGCCCGCAACACGCATCCGACGAACCGGCCGCACCTGACGCTCGCCTCGGTCGACGAGTTCCCGCCCGGGGCCGAGCGGCGCCTGGCTGACCTCTGCGACGCGGCGCTGCCCCTGCCGGTGCGGCTGGACCGGGTGGCGGTCCTCGACGGCAGCGCCCCGCTGGTCTGGCTGGTGCGCCCGACGCCCCAACTGGCCGCGTTGCACGGGGCGGTCTGGGACGTGCTGGCCGAGGCGTCCGGTCCGCATCCGTGGCACCTGCCGGGCCGGTGGGTTCCGCACCTGAGTCTGGCGTTGCGGTTCCGGGGCGCGGACCGCCGTCGCGCCCGGGCGGTCGCCGGGTCGGACCGGGTGGCCGGGGAGTTCGTGGCGGCCCGCAGCTACGACGGGGACACCCGTACGGTGCGCGAGCTGACCGCGGCCCGCCCGCGCACCGGCGGCTGACCCGGCGACCTGCCGGCCGGGGCGGCCCGTGGTCGACGCGACGGCCGGTGTGGCGATCCGGTCAGCGGTGGACGCGCAGATAGTCGAACTCCGCTGTCACCGCGGGCGTCGCCCCGCCGTGCGCCACCAGTCCGATGCGCGGTGTGGTGTCCGCCGGGAACGTCCAGACCGCCCCCCACGTCCAGCGCTNCCCGGCTCGACCCCGCCCGGAACTCGTGCTCGCCGGTGACCGGGTCGAGCCGATGCGCCAGCCGCAGCCACGTCGTGGTGCCGGGGGTGCCGACGATGCTGCCGCCGTACACGGGCTGACCGGCGAAGGGCAGCTCGTAGCCGTACTCGACCTGTCGGGTGTTCCAGATCGCCACCTGGGTCAGCCGGGCGAACCGGTCGTCGTCGACGTACGCGACCAGACCGGCCTGCTGGTAGTTGCGTACGACGTCCTCGCCCAGGTCCAGCGTCACCTTCGTCTCGGCGACGTAGTCCCCGGCCGGCGCGTCGCGCAGGAGCACCCCGGCGGTGTTGCCGGTGCCGGAGAGGTCGGCGTCCTGCACCGGCCAGCGCAGCGCGCCGTCGGACACGGTGGCGGCCGGGTCGGGGCGGACCCACCGCCAGGCCGGGTCGAGCCCGTCGCCGAACTCGTCGGAGTAGCGGCGCAGCACCGGACCGACCCGGGGCTCGGCGACGGTGTGCCGCACCGGCCGGTACAGGCGGACGGCGCTGACGTTGTCGAACTCGGCCGCCCCGCCCTCGGCGCGTGCCGACACCTCGCCGGTCGCGGCGCGGGGGAGCCGAGCCGTCACCCGGGCGACCGGGTCGCCGAGCCGGGACGGGCCGAGCGTGGCGACGAGCTGCCGCCCGCGTACCTCGATCGCGAGGTTGTGGCGCTCGCGCAGGTCGGTGCCGGCGGGCAGCGGGACCGCGGCCGCGCCGGCGGTCAGCCGGCCGCGCCCGACGCGGACGTCCACGCCGCCGAGGCGCAGCCCGGCGGTGGTCGCGCCGGTCAGCCGCAGGTCGGTCTCGACCCGCAGGTCACCGGCGACCGGGGTACGCGAGGTCAGCGTGCCGCTGCCGGTCAGCACCCCGGCGGCGGCCTGCCACCGGCCGTGCTCGGCCCGCCAGCCGCGTAGGTCCGGCGTGGCGAAGCGGGCGTCGATCGGGCCCGTGGTGACGGGCGCGGGCCGGGCGGTGTCGGAGGGGCCGGCGCCCGCGTTCACGGTGGGCCACCCGCCGATCCAGTCGAGGCGGTCCAGCAGCATCGGCCGCTCGTTGACGCCGAACGGCTCGTCCAGGTACGGGTCGGTCCGGTCGATCGCGTGGTAGGCGATCCAGTCCTGCCCGGCCAGGTCGGTGAGGACCGCGTTGTGTCCGGTGCCGATCCACCGGTTGCCGTTCTGGGTGAGCACCGGCGTACCCCCGGCGCGGGAGGCGTCGAGGCGCTGGCCCTCGCGGTCGACGAACGGGCCGCGCGGGTCACGGGCGCGGCCGACCTGGACGGAGTAGCCGGTGGCCGGGCCGGCGCAGCAGTTCGCGGTGGAGGCGAAGAGGTAGTACCAGCCGTCGCGGCGCAGCGCGTAGGCGCCCTCGAACTTGTTGTCGATCGCGACCGGGGTCGGCGTGCCGACCGCGCGCAGGCCGTCCGGGGTGAGTTCGGTGACCGAGATGCCGCCGTAGTAGCTGCCGAAGTAGAGCCAGGACCGGCCGTCGGCGCCGGTGAGCTGGCTCGGGTCGATGGTCCACAGGTAGCCGCCGCCCGCACCGGGCCGCGGCGCGACCACCGGTTCGTCGGCGAACGTCCATGGGCCCGTCGGGCTCGGCGCGGTGGCGACCCCGACGGCGGTGTCGAAGGTGTCGTCGGAGGCGGTGGTGTCGGTGACGGTCAGGTACATCACCCACCGCCCGCCGATCCGGCGCACGTCGGGCGCCCAGAACGCGGCCCCGGGCGCGGCGTAGGCGGGTCGCTGGTCGGGGGTGAAGGCGTCGCCCACGTACGTCCAGTCGACCAGGTCGGCGGAGCGGGCGATCGGCACCCGGTGCGCCCGTCCCTCACCCTCGCGCAGCGGGTCGGAGGTGCCGAAGGCGTACCAGAGTCCGTCGTCGCCGCGGACCACCACCGGGTCGGCGAAGGTGTCGGCGAACCCGGTGGAGACCGGGTTGCGGTAGCGGTCGGGCCCGGCGGCCGGCGCGGGCGCCGCGCCGGCGAGCAGGAGCGTGAGTACGGCGGCGAGCACGCCGCCGCTGCGGAGGTGTCCCATCGGGGCCTGCCTGGGGTAGACGGAGGTCACTGCGGTGCACACGTTTGTACAACGTTGGAGACAACGATGTAAAGGACCCGGTGGGGCACCTTCGGGGGAGATGGGGGACTTGATCCCGGTCGGGCCACTCTGAGTGGTTACGTTCGGTGCAGAACTTGTGACGCACTGTTTCGTGGAGAGGGGCGGAGACCATGCGAGTTCCCAGCCGAAGCCCCGGACGCCAGCCCGGTCCCGTAGTCGCGTCCACCACTGTCGTCCGTCGGCTGCCGTCGGGCGGCCGGCGGGCCGTGGACGTCGCGCCCGACCTCGCGGCGTACCGGGCGGCCGTGGCGGAACTGCTGGTCGAGATGGGCGCGCTGGCGGACGCGCCGTCGGCCGCCGCCCGGCAGGTGCTGCTCGACCAGCGGCTACGCGAGCCGGCCATCGCGGCGGTCCTCGACGCCACTGGGCAGGGGCTGGTCGGCGCCCGGGAGACGCTGCTGCTGGAGATGGCCCGCTACCAGCCCAACCCGCGCAGCTCGGCGCAGGACCTGACCGCGCTGGTCCGGATCTACCTGCTCTCCCGCATCGACGTGCTGTGGTGGCGGGACAGCCCGACCTTCCTCACCGACGAGCAGGTGCGCACCAGCACCGACCTGGTCGACCTGGAGTGGCTGCGCCGTCGCGGGCTGCTCGACTTCCGTTACCAGGAGCAGCCCGCCACGATGCTGGGACGCGGGCTGCGGGCGGCCCGGCGGCGGCTGCGCCCGGACGCCACCCCGCACACCGCCGGGCTGCTGTTCCGGCGGGCCCGCCGGGAGATGGTCGCGTTCCTCAACGACCTCGGGCGGGAGTTCGCCACGACGGCCCGGCCCGGCACGCCGCCGCTCTGGGTGACCAGCCTGGCCCGCAGCGCCGAGCACCAGCACCGGCTGCGCCGGCTGGGGTACGCCGCCATGATGCCCAGCGGGCACTGCCTGGGCTGGGCGGCCGACGTGGAACTGGACTGGTACCGGCGGTTCGGCGCCCGGTCCACCCTGGCCGGCCTGCTGCTGACGCGGCAGGAGGCCGGTGAGGTGAACGTCGTCGACGAGGGCCAGGCGTGGCACGTCTGTCTCGCACCCGCCGCCCGCCGTCGGTTCCGGCAGGCGTACGAAACCGAGATGGGGGTGTGACGCGGTGTGCGGGATCGCGCTGAGCATCGGCCCGGAGGCCGACCCGGCCACGTTCCGGCGGATGCTGGCCGCGCTCGCCCCGCGCGGTGAGGTGACCGAGACCCGGCGGGAGAACGGCCTGTTGGCCGGCGTATGCCGGCTGCGTGTGGTGGATCGGGACCGGGCCGTGCAGCCCTGGGTCTCCGCCGACGAACGGCACCTGCTCTGCTACAACGGCGAGGTCTTCAACCACCACGAGCTGCGCGCCGTCCTGACCCGGCTCGGGCACCGCTTCCGCACCACCGGCGACACCGAGGTGGTGCTCGCCGCGTTCCGGCAGTGGGGTGAGGACGCGGTGCGTCGGCTGCGCGGGGAGTACGCGTTCGTGGTGGTCGACCGCGACGGTGGCCGGGCGTACGTGGCCCGGGACCCGCTCGGCGTGAAGCCGCTCTACTGGTCCCGCCGACCGGGCTGCCTGCACCTCGCCTCCGAGGTCAAGGCGCTGGTCGGGCACGGCGCGCCGATCGGTGAGGTGCCGCCGGGGCACCACGGCTGGGTCGACGCGGACGGACCGGTCCGACTGCGCCCGCACGTCGACCTGCTCACCCTCGGCGCCGACCTGCCGGTGATCGACGACCCGGACGAGGCCGCCCTGCTCGTCCGGGTCGCGCTCACCGACGCCATGCGGATCCGGTTGGACACCGACCTGACCGTCGGCGTGGTGCTCTCCGGCGGCCTGGACAGCTCACTGGCGCTGCTGCACGCCCGGGAACTGCACCCCGACTGCGTGGCGGTGACCGTGGGCGCACCGGACAGCCCCGACGTGGCGTACGCCCGGCGGCTCGCCGCCGACCTCGGCGTGGCGCACGAGGTGGTCGAGCTGCGCCCGCGTGACATCCGGCTGGCCGACGTGCGCGAGGCGATCCGCATCTCGGAGCTGACCGAGTACGGCGACATCATCAACGCGGTGGTCTCGGTGCCGATCTTCCGGCGGCTGCGCGAGCTGGGCGTGCGGGTGGTGCTGACCGGGGACGGCTCCGACGAGGTCTTCGGTGGTTACCCGATGTACCACCGGGTGGGTCCGGAACGGTCCCGACGGCTCTTCCTGCACAAGATCCGCAACCTGTGCCGGACCGAGTTGCAGCGGGTGGACCGGGCGAGCATGGGGCACGGGGTCGAGGCCCGGGTGCCGTTCCTCGACCTCAGCGTCGTCGAGTTGGCCATGCGGCTGCCGCTGGACCTGAAACTGCGCGACGGCCAGGAGAAGTGGATCGTCCGGCGGGCCTTCGCCGACGTGCTGCCCGACTACGTCCGGCGGCGGCCGAAGAACCCGATGTCGTACTCGTCCGGGCTGCACGAGCGGGCCCGGCTCTACAAGCCGCTGTTCGCCCGGCTGCACCGCTCGTTCGGCTACGACCTGCTCGAACCGGTCCGGCGGGACTTCGACAGCGTGCTCACCCGTTGCGGTGACGACCTCGACCGGGCCATCGCCGACGGTCTGGCCCGGCCCGACTACACCGTGCTGGAGCACGCCCGTGACCTGGTCGGCGCCGCCCGGTGGAACGCCGCGCCGATGGTCCGCCGGCTGGTCAACCCGCGTCGCACCCGCGGCGGCGACGAGGCGCCCCTGCCCGGGTGAGCGCGGTCAGCGCGGCAGATCCACGTCGGCGGCGACGCCGGTGACGGGGTCGAGGCTGCGGACCGTCGCGCCCGGACGCAACCGGGCGTCCGAGGCGTACCGGCGGGTCAGCTCCCGCTCGGCGGCGGTGTCGCCGCGGTCGGCGGCCAGCAGCAGGGCGGCGATCTCGTCGACGAGCGTGAGGTCGGCGCCGGTCAGGTCCTCGGTCATCGCCCCGAACCTGTCCCAGAGCAGCACCTCGTCCTTGTGCCGGTGGGCCAGCTCCAGCAGCACGTAGTCGTGGATGAACCAGTCGCCCCGGAACGGCAGGGACGGGTCCACCCCGTACGTGTCCGGGTCGACGCGCCCCGCCCGGTACGCCTGCCACACCCGGGCCGCCGAGTCGAAGTGCCCGGCCTCCGGGTCGATGTCGTAGCCGTCGAACGGCCGGTCGTCGGCGGGGTCCAACTCCGGGTCGGACCAGACCCAGCGCTCGCCGTTCCACCACTCCGCGAGCACGTGGTCGTGGTGCCAACCCGCCACGAAGTAGCTCGCGAAGCCGACCCGGCTGCGGGCCGGCACGCGGTGCTGGCGCAGTGCGGCGACCGTGAGCAGCGTGTGGTCCCGGCAGCAGCCGGCGACCCGCTCGGCCGCCGGACGCGGCGCGTTCAGCGGCAGCGGGAACCGGGACCGGTCGGCGTCGAGGATCCGGTCCAGCCAGCGCAGGTTGACCTGGCCCCGGCGGGCGTCGGTCAGGTCGACGCCGCCGGCGCGGTAGTGGACGATCACATTGCGCGCGGTGGCCGCGGCGCCGGCGAGGTCGGCGGGCGCGGCGTCGAGTCGGGACGAGTGGTGGCGAGGGTCGCTGTAGGGGGAGTGGGACCGGTAGTCGTCGACGTCCATCCGGCGATTGTGGACCCGGGAGGCGGCGGCCGGGGGCCCGGCGGCGACATTGTCGACCCCGGTCGCCCGATGGACAGCGGCCGCCGTCTCTTCTAGCGTCGCGGGCATGCGGAGGACCGTCGTCGCCACCGGGCTCGCGCTGCTCCTGCTCGCCGCCGGGTGCGGGGAGAGCCACGCCCCGGCCGCGCCGGCCGGCGCCGGCGCCCCGACCGCCTCCCGGCAGGACCCCGCCCAGGCCGAACGGACCCTGGCCAGCCTGCGCAAGGTCGACGACCTGCCGCTGTACGAGATGACCTACGTCGGCGACTACGACCCGACCGCCGGGGTGGCCGGCGCCACCCCGCCGAGCCCGTTCGGCTGCTCGCTCTTCGCCGCCCTCGCCGACCGCGACCGTCCGCTGTTCGCCCGCAACTTCGACTGGGAGCCGAACCCGGCGCTGGTGCTGCGCACCGACCCGCCGGACGGCTACGCCTCGATCTCCCTGGTCGACATCTCCTACCTGGGGGTGGCCGCCGACCCGGCCGGGGACCGGCGGCTGCTCGACGCGCCACTGCTGCCGTTCGACGGGATGAACGAGCGCGGCCTCGCGGTCGGGTTGGCCGCCGACGACGGCGCGCGGGCCGAGCCGGTGCCCGGGCGGCCCACCGTCGGCTCGGTGCGCATCCTGCGGCTGGTGCTCGACGCCGCCGCCACGGTGGACGAGGCGCTCGCCGTGTTCGCGCGCTACAACCTGGACTTCGACGGCGGACCACCGCTGCACTACCTGCTCGCGGACGCGACCGGCGCGTCGGCAGTGGTGGAGTTCGTCGACGGGAAGCTGACCGTGGACCGGCGCCGTGGTCCGTGGCAGGCGCTGACCAATGTGCCCGCGGTCGGGGTGGCCGACCCGGACCTGCGCCGCGACCACCGGTACGGGGTGCTGGCGAAGGAGCTGGACCGCACCGGCGGGGTGCTCGACGCGCCCGGCGCGTTGCGCCTGCTCGACGCCGTGCGGCAGCCGCACACCCGCTGGTCGGTGACGTACGGGTTGCGCAGCGGCGAGGTGCGGCTGGTCACCGCGGGCGGCGGCACCCGGGACTACCGCCTGCCGATGAGCTGACCCGGCGCGCTCCACCCACCCGCACGGGGGTGCCCACCGCGTCGGTCAGACGATCGGCTGCCGGTGTCCACGGGCGAGCGCCCGCAGATCCGGCTCGCCGAGCCGCTCGACCAGCGCCGCGAACCGGGCGGCCTGGTGCGGACCGAAGCGCGTCACGATGGTGGCGTAGGTGGCGGCGGAGACGAACGTGGGCGGCGTCGTCTTGCTGTGGAACTTGTCGGCGTACATGACCAGTTCCTCCTCGGCGGTGACCGGGGTGTAGTCGGCCACCGGCAGCGGGAGGCGTTGCCGGCGCACGTCCTCGCGGGTGATCCCCACCCCGGTGTGGCGGGAGCAGAACCGGGCGATCGGCTCCGGAAGCCCGGCCTCCCGCAGCAGCGCGTGCCCCAGCACCCCGTGCCGGACGTAGTTCTCCCGGTCGAACCGGCCATCGGGGCCGTGGAGCCGGTAGACCCCGACGTCGTGCAGCAGGCTGCCCGCCCGCACCAGGTCGACGTCCAGATCGGCGCCGTGCCGGTCGAGCAACCCCTCGGCGATGTCACACACGATCCGGCAGTGCGTCCACACGATCCGGAACGCGTCCGCCGTCGGTGCGAGGTCTTCGTGCAACGCCCGGATCTGCTCGTCGGTCGGCACGCCCGTCCGGTGATNGGCCCGGCTCCCCCGTGGGAGCCGGGCCCGGCGGTGGCGTCGGTCAGGTCACCAGCTCAGGTAACCGGCCTGGGTCTGCACGTTCAACTCGGGCACCCGGATCAGTTGGGCCAGCCAGGTGCGCGGATCGCGCAGCTCCAGCACGTCCAGCCCCTTCTGGATGTCGCTGGAGTAGATGTGGCCGTTGTACCAGTAGGCGGACCAGGAGCCGCCGGTGCGCAGCTGGGTGGCGTCGAGCGGGCCGCGCTCCCAGTAGGCGATCTCCTTGGGCTTGCGGGAGTCGGTGAAGTCCCACACCGAGATGCCGCCCTGGTACCACGCCTGGACCATGATGTCCCGCCCGGGCACCGGGATCAGCGAGCCGTTGTGCGCCACGCAGTTCTCGGTGTCCGCGTTGACCCGCGGGATCTTGTAGTAGCTGCGGAACGCCAGCTTACGGGCGTCGCCACGGCCGGTGATGTCGTAGATGGCGTCCGCGCCCCGGTTCGGCCCGACCTCCTCGTTGCAGGTCGCCGCGCCGCCGCCGCCCAGCTCGTCGGTGAAGACCACCTTCGTGCCGGAGTTGTTGAACGTGGCCGAGTGCCAGAACGCGAAGTTCTCGGTGTCGGTGACCCGCTCGATCACCCGGGGCGCCTCCCGGTTGGCGATGTCCAGCAGGATGCCGTCGCCCATGCACGCGCCGGCGGCCAGGTCCTTGGCCGGGTACGCGGTGATGTCGTGACACCCCGTGGTGGCGGACTTCTCACCCGGGACGCCCGGGTAGCCGCCGTCCGGGAAGAGGTTCGGGGTGGCGACCACCGCGGCCGAGGTGGGGCTCTTCACCGGCACCTTGACGATGGAGATGGAGTCGTGCGGCGGTTGGCAGTCCGGGAACTCGGCGCGCGGGCTGTACGACGAGACGTACAGGTAGACGTCGCGCCGGTCCTTGCCCGGCACCAGCGTGTGGGTGTGCGAGCCGCACGCCGTCTCCACCGACTTGATGTAGCGCGGGTTGCGCTTGTCGCGGATGTCGAAGATCTTGATGCCCTCCCAGGACTCCTTCACCGAGGCGGGCTGGGTCGTGCTGGCGCAGGAGTCGTCGGAACGGGACGAGTCGGTGGACAGGAACAGCAGGTCGCCGCTGACCGAGATGTCGTTCTGCGAGCCGGGGCAGAGCACCTGCGACACGATCGTCGGGCGGTTCGGCCGCGAGACGTCGTAGACGACGAAGCCGTCGTAGTTGCCGACGAACGCGTACCGGCCCTGGAAGGCGGCGTCGGTGCCGAGGGCGGCGGAGGTGTCGAACGGGGCCTGCTTCGGCAGGTTGGCCACCTGGCGCAGGTTGGGGCTGCTGGAGATCTCGTCGACCCCGGGGACGGCGGTGTCCACGGTGGCCGGCGCCGCATGGGCGCGGGGGATCGCCTGGGCGCTGCTCGGCGGCGCGGCGACCGTGCCGGCGAGCAGCAGGCCGGCAGCGGCGAGGCTGACGGTCCGGGTACGGGACAGATGGATGCTGATCACCGGCACACCCTTCGAAAGGGGATGATGACGCGGCATACCTTACCTATTACGCATCATCATCAATGTGACCGCGGTCACATCAGGGAACTTTCGTCTATGGATAGGATCGCTGTCACCTCGACCGGAGGGAGAGCCGTATGACCGGCCGCCAGGCGCGCGTGGGGTTCGCTGTCACAACGCTGGTGGCGCTTCTCGTGCTCGGCGTCGTGGTGGTGCGTGGTCGCGACGACACCCGCCCGGTGGCGGCGCGGCCCGGCCCGGTCGCCACCGTCGCGTCCGCGCCGGTCGCCACCGTCTCGGCCCCGCCGGTGCTGGTGCCGGGCCGTCCGGGGGAGCCGGCTGCCACCCGCGACGGCGGGCAGGTCCGCGACGCCGCGCCGCCGAGGTTCAACGGCCTCGACGTCTGGTACGTCCGGATGATGATCCCGCACCACGAGCAGGCCCTGGCGATGGCGAGGCTCGCCCCGGAGCGGGCCGAGGACCCGCGGGTCCGCGCCGTCGCCGACCGGATCCGCGCCGCCCAGGGGCCGGAGGTCGGCGTGCTGCGGGCCTGGCTCAGCGCCCGCGACCTACCCGCCGAGGTTCCCGGCCACGACCACGGCACCATGCGCGGGATGCAGTCCGCCGAGGCGATGCGGCAGCTCGCCGACGCCCGGGGCGCGGCGTTCGACCGCCTCTTCGTGCGGATGATGACCGCCCACCACCGGGGTGCCGTGACGATCTCCACCGACCTGCTCAAGGTCGGCGTCGACCAGCCCATGCAGGAGTTCGCCAACGCCGTGGCCGTCGAGCAGTCCGCGGAGATCGCCCGTATGGGCGTCCTGTCGCCATCCTGACCCCACCCCGGCGATCGTGGGTGGGGTCGACGCGATCAGGGGCGCCCGACCGGCGGACCGCCCGGGTCGCCCTCACCGCCGCCAGCGGGGGCGGTCGTGGTGGTGGTCTCGGTCGGCGGAGTGGTCTCGACCGGCGGAGAGCTGGTGGCCGGTGCGCTGCTCGGCGCGGTCGGCAGGGTCGACGGGGTACTCGACGGGCTCGGCTCGCCCGACACGCTCGGCGACGCGCTCGGCGTCACCGACGCCGAGGTCGAGGGGCTGCCGTTCGGGCCGACCGGGCGGTAGGTGAAGTCGTCGGTCGTCGACGGCTGGCCGGTGACGGCGGTGTCGGCGACCGAGCTGGTCGGCGCCACCGCGGGCCGGGTGGTGTCGAGCTGGGTGGCCGGCGCCTCCGCGTCCTTGGCCGCGGCGAGCAGCGCGCCCAGCGCGGTCATCGCGACCAGCACCGCACCCAGCGCGCCGATCAGCGTGCNGTCGCGCGGTCGGCTCGTCGTCCCCCGCCCGCCCGGCGGCGGCGCCGCGCAGCGCCACCGTCGCGGTGGACGATCCGGTGCCCGCCGCCCGCGCCGCGTCGGCCATCGCGGCGGCGCTCGGGTAGCGGTCGGCCGGGTCCTTCGCCAGCGCCCGGGCCACTAGCTCGCGCACGGCCGGCGGGATCTCCGCCGGCAGCTCCGGCGGCTCGTCGTCGAGGTGACGCACGGCGACCTGGAGCGGATTGTCGCCGGTGAACGGCGGGCTGCCGGTGAGGCAGCAGTAGGCCACCGCGCCGAGCGCGTACACGTCGGTGGCGCCGGAGACCGGACGGCCGGCGGCCTGTTCGGGCGCCATGTAGAGCGCGGTGCCGGGCACGGCGTTCGTGCTGGTGATGCTGGTGACGTTGGTCGACCGGGCCACCCCGAAGTCGACCAGGACCACGGTGCCGTCCTCCTGCACCAGCAGGTTGCTCGGCTTGACGTCCCGGTGGACGATGCCCCGGCCGTGCGCCCCGTGCAGCGCCTGCGCCACCTGGGCGACGATCGACAGGGTCTCGGCGACCTCGAGATGCCCGGCGGCTTCGATCCGCCGGGACAGCGGTTCGCCCGCGACGAACTCCATCACCAGGTAGTCGGCCCGGCTGCCGTCGGGCAGCTCGTCCTCGCCGCAGTCGAAGACCTGGACCACGCCGGGGTGACGCAGCGAGGCCATGATCCGCGCCTCGGAGCGGAACCGGGCGATGAAGTCGGGGTCGGAGACCAGCGCCGGCAGCAGCACCTTCACCGCCACCTGACGGCCGAGCACCAGGTCCTTGGCCCGCCAGACGTCGCCCATGCCGCCGGTGGCGACACGGTCATCCAGGCGGTACCGACCGCTGAGTACGACGTCGGAGGTGAGCATTCCCATACCGTACCCACAGCCGTCGCGGAGTATTTCCCGCGATCTCTTCCGACGCGTTCGGCGAGCGGCCCCGGGGTGATCCACCGAACGGTTGGCGACCCGGACGCCGGTGGGCGGACGGTGACCGGCCCGGTACGATCGGCCAGTTATCACCGGTCTCGCGACGGTTGTCCGTCCGTTGGCGGGTGATCCGCCCGTTTCGTGATCGCCGACAGCGCCGACCGGGTGGTCTTCGTTACACCGACACGCCCGGTCAGGGCGTAGACGTTTCTCTCCCTTTCCCCGGCCGTCGGTGCCTTGTCGCCCGGCCGGTCGCCTTCTAGCGTCGGCCCGGCTCCCGGCCGTCCCACCACGCCGGTACGGTATGTCGGCCGGCCGCTGTGCCGTGCGGCAGTTTCCATGGGCGTGCCGGTCCCCGTACCGGTGCCGATTAGCTCAGCCGGGGGGCCGAGGGTGCGGATGGCGGTGTGGTCTCCCGCGCGGGCGGACGCCCCGCCCGCGGCGGTGGAGCGGCCGTGACCAGGGAACTGCCCGAGGCGGTCGCCGCGGCGCAGGCCGGTGACGAGGAGGCGTTCCGGTTCCTCTACCGCACCCTGCAACCCGCCTTGCTGCGCTACCTGACCACCCTGGTGGGCGCCGACGCGGAGGACGTGGCCTCGGAGACGTGGTTGCAGATCTCGCGCGACCTGCCCACGTTCACCGGTGGCGAGTTCCGTGCCTGGTCGGTCACCATCGCCCGCAACCGCGCCATGGACCACCTACGGCGGCAGCGGCGTCGACCGGTGGTGCCGGTGCCGGTCCAGGCCCTCAACGACCTGGCCGCGGAGACCGACACCGCCGACCGGGCCGGCGAGGCCATCGCCACCGAGAGCGCCCTCGCCCTGATCCGCACGCTGCCACCGGCCGAGGCCGAAGCGGTGATGCTGCGGGCCGTCATCGGCCTCGACGCGGAGACCGCCGGACGGGTGCTGGGCCGGCGGGCCGGGGCGGTGCGCACCGCCGCGCATCGCGGACTGCGCCGGCTGGCGGCGCTGCTGGAACGCTCCGCGCCGGACGACGCGCCGCAGGTCACCCCGCCGCGTCCCCGCACCGACCGCCCGGCGCCGCACGCCCCCTCGGCCGAGCCGGCGGAGGGCTGACATGAACGACGACATGAGTTCCCGCCGGCCCGCCGGGCCCGCCGACCGGGCCGGGTCCGACCGGCTCCTCGACGCGGCGCGGACCGGCACGTCACCGCAGGCCGGTGCGGACCCGCTGACCCGCCTGCTCGCCGCCGCGGCGTCCCCGGCCGCCCCGGGCGAACTCGCCGGCGAGGAGCGGGCGCTCGCCGCGTTCCGGGCCGCCCGTGCGGCGCCCGCGCCGGTTCCCGCCCGCCGCCCGCGCCGCCGCCTTCGGCTCGCCGCCGCGTTGGCCGGACTCGCCGCCACCACGGTCGCCGGCGTGGCGTTCGCCGCCGTGCGCCTGGACCGGAGCCCGGAACCGGTGCTCCCCCCGGTTCCGACCACGACCGCCACCGGGCCGACCGCCACCGGCCCGACGGGCGACGGCCCGACCGGCGCCGGACCGTCACCGACCGGTCCGTCGCCGACGGCGTCCGGCGCGACACCGTCGGCCACCCCGAGTTCCGGGAGCGGGTCGGCGGCGCCGCCGGTCGCGGGCGGGATCGCCGGTCAGTGCCGCGCGTACCTGGCCAAGTCGGACCGGCAGCGGGCGAAGGCGCTGACCACGCCGGGCTTCGCCGACCTGGTCGCCGCCGCCGGTGGCCCGGACCGGGTGGAGAGCTACTGCCGGGCGGCATCGGCGACGCCGTCGCCGACGGCCGACGACGGGACCTCCCCGTCGGCGTCTCCGTCTCCGTCGAAGAAGCAAAAACAAAAACAGAACGAGGACCAGGACCAGGACGAGGACCAGGACTGAGTCGTCCGGCACCAGCAGATTCCGGACAAAAATTCATCTCCCCCGGCGCGCGGATTCCTTCTGCTAGACAGAGGATGGTGGGACGCGCGGGTCCGTGCCGTCCGGCCGGGCCCCGGGCGACCGGTGTGGTCGCCCGTCTCCGGGAGAGGAGCCGTCGCATGGTGATGTCGCCGGAGTTGGACCGGGCGACCGTGCTGGGGGACGAGGCCGCGGCCCGTGGCCACCTGGCCCGGATCTGCTTCAAGACCGGGCCACCCAGGTTGATCGGCGTCGAACTGGAATGGACCCTGCACGACGCCGCGGATCCGACCCGTCCGGTCGACCGCGAGCGACTGCGCAAGGCGTTGGGACGGCACAGCCCCGCCACCGTCGACCCCACCAGCCCGACCGAGGAGCTCCGGCACGGCGGAACCGTGACCGTGGAGCCCGGTGGGCAGGTGGAGATCTCCACCCCGCCGCGACCGTCGGTCGCCGCGCTCATCCAGGCCACCGAGGCCGACGTCGCCGAGCTGCGAGCCCGGCTGGACGCCGCCGGCCTCGTGCTGGGCCGCACCGGAATGGACCCGTGGCGCTCCCCGCGGCCGGTCGTGGAGACGCCCCGCTACCGGGCCATGCGTGACGTCTTCGACCGGCGGGGCCCGGCCGGGCGGACGATGATGTACAGCACCGCCGGGCTCCAGGTCTGCCTGGACGCCGGCGAACCGGAGCAGGTGGCGCAGCGCTGGGCCGCCGCGCACGCCGTCGGTCCGCCGCTGCTGGCCGCCTTCGCCACCGCCGACCGGCACGCCGGCCGGCCCACCGGGTGGGCGTCCGCCCGGATGGCCGCCTGGCTGGCCATCGACCCGGCGCGGACCCGCCCGGCGTGGTCGCCGGACGACGCCGACGGTGACCCGGTTGCCGCCTGGACCGGATACGCGCTCGACGCGCCGCTGCTCTGCGTCCGTTCCGACGGCCCGGACTGGACCCCGCCGGAGGGCGTGACGTTCGCCGACTGGCTGGCCGGCGCGCTACCCCGTCCGCCCACCACCGACGACCTGGAATACCACGTCAGCACGCTGTTCCCGCCGGTACGCCCGCGTGGCTACCTGGAACTGCGCTACCTGGACGCCCAGCCCGGCCGGGAGTGGACCGTGCCGCTGACGGTGCTGGCGGCGATCTTCGCCGACCCGGCCACCACCCGCGACGCGTTGACCGTCGCCGGTCCGGTCGCCGACCGGTGGAACGCGGCGGCCCGGCACGGCCTGGCCGAGCGGCCGTTGGCGACCGCCGCGGCGGCCCTGCTCGACCTCGCCCTCGCGGCCCTGCCCCGGCTGGAGCTGCCAGCCGGACTGCACGACGAGACCCGACGAGCGATCCGGCGGCGTCGTGCCGCCGTGGAGAGGGGACACCGGTGACGACGACCGAGCACCCGGGCACGGACGCCGGGCGGCTGCGCGCCCGGATCGCCGCGGAACTGGAGCGCACCCGCGCCCGCACCGCGCTGCTGACCGACGCGGTGGACGACGACGACCTGGTCCGGCAGCACTCCACCCTGATGTCGCCGCTGGTCTGGGACCTGGCGCACGTCGGCAACCAGGAGGAGCTGTGGTTGGTCCGCGACGTCGGCGGGCGCGAGCCGGTGCGCCGCGACATCGACGACCTGTACGACGCGTTCAAGCAGCCCCGCCGGGACCGGCCGTCGCTGCCGCTGCTGCCCCCGGCCGAGGCCCGCGCCTACGTGCGCACGGTGCGGGACAAGGTGTACGACCTGCTGGACGGCATCCGCTTCACCGACCGCCGACTGGTCGAGGACGGCTTCGCGTTCGGCATGATCGTGCAGCACGAGCAGCAGCACGACGAGACCATGCTCGCCACCCACCAGCTGCGCGCCGGTGCCCCGGTGCTGGAGGCCCCGCCACCGCCCGAGCCCCGGGCGGGCGTCGGTGGGGAGGTGCGGGTGCCGGCCGGGCCGTTCACCATGGGCACCTCCACCGACCCCTGGGCGCTGGACAACGAGCGCCCCGCGCACACCGTCGACCTGCCCGCGTACGTCATCGACGCGACGCCGGTGACCAACGGGCAGTACCGCGCGTTCATCGCCGACGGTGGGTACGACCAGCCCCGCTGGTGGAGCGAGGCCGGCTGGCGGCACCGGGTGGAGGCCGGTCTGAGCGCGCCGCTGCACTGGCGGCGCGACGGCGACGGCTGGGCGTACCGCCGGTTCGGCCGCTGGTCCGCGGTGCGCGACGACGAGCCGGTGGTGCACGTCTGCTGGTACGAGGCGCAGGCGTACGCGGCCTGGGCCGGCAAGCGGCTGCCCACCGAGGCGGAGTGGGAGAAGGCGGCCCGCTGGGACCCGGCGACCGGACGCTCCCGCCGCTACCCGTGGGGCGACGAGGAGCCGACCACCGCGCACGCGAACCTGGGGCAGCGGCACCTGTGGCCGGCGCCGGTGGGCGCGTACCCGAGGGGCGCCTCGCCGCTGGGCGTGCACCAGTTGATCGGCGACGTGTGGGAGTGGACGGCGAGCACGTTCCGCGGGCACCCGGGGTTCACCGCGTTCCCCTACCGCGAATACTCCGAGGCCTTCTTCGGCGATGAGCACCGGGTGCTGCGCGGCGGCTCGTTCGGCACCGACCGGTCGGCGTGTCGGGGCACGTTCCGCAACTGGGACTACCCGATCCGGCGGCAGATCTTCAGCGGCTTCCGCTGTGCCCGTGACGCCGGCGGCGAGGAGTGAACCGGCCCGATGTGCCGTCACCTCGCGTACCTCGGCCCACCGGTCACCCTGGGGAGCCTGCTCCTCGACCCGCCGTACGGGCTGCTGCGGCAGTCGTGGGCGCCGCGCGACATGCGCGGCGGCGGCACCATCAACGCCGACGGGTTCGGGATCGGCTGGTACCCGGCGGGCGCCGATCCGGTCCGCTACCGGCGGGCCCAGCCGCTGTGGAGCGACACGACGCTGCCGGAGCTGGCCGCGGTGACCGCCACCGGGGCGGTGCTGGCCGCCGTCCGCTCCGCCACGGTCGGCATGCCGCTGCACGAGACCGCCGCCGCGCCGTTCGCCGAGGGAAGCTGGCTGTTCAGCCACAACGGCGTGGTCCGGGGCTGGCCGGACACGTTGGTCCCGCTCGCCCGGGACCTGCCCGTCCGTGACCTGATCACGCTGGACGTGCCGACCGACTCGGCGGTCGTGTGGGCGCTGGTGCGGCACCGGCTGCGGTCGGGGGCGGCGCTCGACGAGGCGGTGGCGGGCACCGTGGCGGCGGTCGCCGAGGCCGCGCCCGGCTCCCGGCTGAACCTGCTGCTCACCGACGGCTCGACGGTGGTGGCCAGCGTGGTCGGGCACGCGCTGTCGATCCGGCGCGGTCCCGGTTCCGTGCTGGTGGCCTCCGAGCCGTCCGACGACGACCCCGGCTGGCAGGCGGTGCCGGACGGGCGCCTGGTGGTGGCGACCACGGCCGGGTTCGAGGTACGCGAGTTGACCACTGACGGAAGGGACCGTTCATGAGCGCGGAGCCGCTGGAGATCCACCTGGAGGAGCAGGACCTGGACCGAGGGCTGCGGGAGGACGTACGGGTCGGGCTGACCGCGACGCCGAAGTGGCTGCCGCCGAAGTGGTTCTACGACGCCCGGGGCAGCGAGCTGTTCGAGGAGATCACCCGCCTGCCGGAGTACTACCCGACCCGGGCCGAACGGGCGGTGCTGGTCGCGCACGCGGCCGACGTCGCCGCGCTGACCGGGGCGAAGACGCTGATCGAACTGGGGTCGGGCTCGTCGGAGAAGACCCGGCTGTTGCTGGACGCCCTCACCGGGCACGGCGACCTGGGCACCTTCGTGCCGCTGGACGTCTCGGTCAGCGCGTTGCGCTCGTCCACCGCGCAGATCGCCGCCGCGTACCCCGGGTTGCGGGTGCGGGGCATCGTGGCCGACTTCACCCGTCACCTGGACCGGCTGCCCACCGGTGGCCGGCGGCTGGTGGCGTTCCTCGGTGGCACGATCGGCAATCTGCTGCCGGGGGAGCGGGCCGAGTTCCTCACCACCCTGCGCGCGGCGCTGGAGGCCGGCGACTGGCTGCTGATCGGCACCGACCTGGTGAAGGACCCGGGCGTGATCGTCCCCGCCTACGACGACGCGGCCGGGGTGACCGCCGAGTTCAACCGCAACGTGCTCCGAGTGATCAACCGGGAGTTGGGCGCGGACTTCGACGTCGCGGCGTTCCGTCACGTGGCGGTCTGGGACCCGGCGCGGGAGTGGATCGAGATGCGGCTGCGGGCCGAGCGCCCGACCCGGGTACGGGTACTGGATCTGGACGTCGGGTTCGCCGCCGGGGAGGAGTTGCGCACCGAGGTCTCGGCCAAGTTCCGGCCGGCGGGGATCGCGGCCGAGCTGGCCGCCGCCGGGTTCGCCCGGCAGGCGTTCTGGACCGATCCGGACGGGCTGTTCGGGGTGAGTCTGGCCCGCGCCGACTGAGACCCGCCGGTGGCCCCGGCCACACCGGTTGACCGCGGCCGGCGGGCATCGGCTAGGGTTGTCCGCGCGAAGGGGAGTAGCCCCCAATGTCGTGGTCGACACACTGGTGCGTTCCGCATCCGGCCACGCGGCCCCGGTTCCCGGGGCGGGCGAGACCTTCGACTCAGGCTGTCGCAGCCGGGTCGAGGGCACCCCTGTCTCTCCTCCCGGCTTGATCGGGAAGGTTCACATGGAGGGTTTCCTCGTCGCGCTGGTGGTCAGCTTCGGCGTCATTTTCGTCGCCGAGCTGGGGGACAAGTCCCAGCTCATGGCCCTGACGTTCGCCACGCGTTTCCGGCCCGTGCCGGTGCTCATCGGCATCACCATCGCCACCGCGATCGTCCACCTGGCCTCGGTGGCCATCGGCGTCGGCCTCAACGCGGCCCTGCCCACGGGCTGGATCTCGCTCGTCGCCGGTCTGGCGTTCCTCGGCTTCGGCGCCTGGACGCTGCGCGGCGACAAGCTGACCGAGGAGGAGAAACGCAAGGCCGAACGCGGCACCAGGTCGGCCATCGTCGCGGTCGGCGTCGCGTTCTTCCTGGCCGAGCTGGGCGACAAGACCATGCTGGCCACCATCACGCTGGCCACCAAGTACGGCTGGTTCGGCACCTGGCTCGGCTCGACGCTGGGCATGGTCGCCGCGGACGCGTTGGCGATCCTGGTGGGCCGGATGCTCGGCCGGCACCTGCCGGAGCGGGCCATCCGGTACGGCGCGGCCGTGCTGTTCGCCATCTGCGGCCTCTGGCTGATCTTCGAGGCGATCACGGAGCTGAACTGAGTCGGCCGATGATCGGGGCCGGCCCCGATGGGTAAGTGTCCTGAGGTGGCGCCGCGGGCGCCGCGGCCAGGATTTTCCGACGACCGGGAGGTTGCGCGCATGAGCAGGCACGACGAGCCCAACGAGTACGGCTTCGCCGGGGGCGCCACCGCGCCGCAGCCGCCGCCCGGCGGTCGCGCGGACGAGCAGGACCGGGCCGAGCAGGTCGCGGTCCCCGGTGACGACCTCACCGGGCCGGTCACGGACGCGCTGGAGGAGAGCGAGGGGCCCCGGGAGGACCGCCCGGCCGAGCGCCGCCGCTGACCGACCGCGTGCCGGCCGCCGTCCCCGCGCTCGGGGGCGGCGGCCGGCGTCGCGTCAGCCGGACGGCCGCTGGTAGACGTCCGGCACGCCGTCGCCGTCGGCGTCGCGGGTCTCCCGTTCGCTGATCCGCCGGTGGGCCCGGTTGCGTCGCAGCAGCACCACCGAGGCCAGGACGGCGGCGGTCAACGAACCGAGCAGCACCGCCGCCTTGACCCGCTCGTCCGCCGGGCTGCCCGGGCCGAAGGCCAGTTCGCCGATCAGCAGCGACACGGTGAAGCCGATGCCGGCCAGCAACGCCAGCCCGGCCAGGTCCGCCCAGGTGATGTCCTCGTCCAGTTCGGCGCGGGTGAACCGGGCGAGCAGGAATGTCGACCCGAACACGCCGATCACCTTGCCCAGGACCAGGCCGCCGGCCACCCCGAGCACCACCGGGTCGCGCAGGACCTCGCCCAGGTCGACGTCGACCAGGGAGACCCCGGCGGCGAAGAAGGCGAAGACCGGCACGGCCAGCCCGGCGGAGATGGGTCGCCAGCGGTGCTCCAGCCGCTCGGCGAGCCCCGGCTGTCCGCCCCGGCCGGTCAGGACCGGCACGGTGAAGCCGAGCAGCACCCCGGCCACCGTGGCGTGCACACCGGAGGCGTGCACCAGCACCCACGCGGTCACCGCGAGCGGGATCAGCGCCCACCACCAGGTGCGCCGCCGTTGCACCAGCAGCCCGAACGCGGCGACCGCCAGCAGCGCGCCGAGCAGCGGCAGCGGGTGGAAACCGGCGGTGTAGAACACCGCGATGACGGTGATCGCCAACAGGTCGTCGACCACCGCGAGGGTGAGCAGGAAGGCCCGCAGCCCCGGCGGCAGGTGGGAGCCGATGACGGCGAGCACGGCGAGCGCGAAGGCGATGTCGGTGGCGGTCGGGATCGCCCAGCCGCGCAGGCCCGCGCCGCCGGCGCCCGCCGTGACCGCCACGTAGATCAGCGCCGGGACCACCATGCCGCCGACGGCGGCCACCACCGGCAACGCGGCGCGCCGGGGGTCGCGCAGGTCACCGGCGACGAACTCGCGCTTGAGTTCCAGCCCGACCACGAAGAAGAAGATCGCCAGCAACCCGTCGGCGGCCCAGGCGGCGAGGCCGAGGTCGAGGTGCAGCGCGGCCCCGCCGGGCCAGGGCACCCAGTTGCCCAGCGCCGCGTACGCGCCGCGCCAGGGCGAGTTGGCCCAGACCAGGGCGAGGACCGCGCCGAGCAGCAGCAGCCCGCCGCCGACCGTCTCGGTGCGCAGCACGTCGGCCAGGAAGCGCGCCTCCGGCCAGGAACGGCGGGCGAGCAGGCGGGAGTGGTGCGGGGCGCGGTGTGTCATCCGGGGTCCGTTCGGAAGCAGGGGTCGACGAAACGATCGCCGACCAGGCTTCCCGGC
>NZ_NAPR01000003.1:331321-338793 GCF_002140155.1 Micromonospora sp. NBS 11-29 | reverse complement strand
CCGCGGGCGGGTGGTTCAGCGCTGTCCGGGCAACGCCGGCAGGGACGCCCCGACGATCTCGCAGAACGCCGCCATCCGCTTGACCAACTCGTCCGGGTCGGCGTACGGGTCCAGCGCGCGCACCTGCTCCGGGTCCAGCGGGGGAACCGACACGTGGGAGATCAACGGGTGCAGCGGGCGGCTGTCCGCCTCGTCGGCGCCGAAGAGGTGCTCGTGCAGCTTCTCGCCCGGTCGCAGCCCGGTGTAGACGATGTCCACCGGGTGGTCGGCCTCGGCGGCCAGCCGGCGCGCGACGTCGGCGATCCGCACCGGCTCGCCCATGTCGAGCACCAGCGCCTCACCGCCCCGGCCGATCGCGGCGGCCTGCAGGACGAGGTGCACGGCCTCCTGCACGGTCATGAAGTAGCGGGTCACGTCGGGATGGGTGACGGTGATCGGCACCCCGGCCCGGATCTGCGCCTGGAACGCGGTCAGCACCGAGCCCCGGCTGCTGAGCACGTTGCCGAACCGCACACTGAGGTAGGTGGCGCCGCTCCGCTGGGCCTGGTGGGCGGTGAGCCGTTCGGTGACCCGCTTGGAGTAGCCGAGGACGCTTGTCGGATTGGCCGCCTTGTCGGTGGAGATGTTCACGAACTGGGCCACGTCCCGGCACGCCTCCAGCACGTTGAGGGTGCCCCAGATGTTGGTCTTGATCGCCTCGCCGGGATGCCGCTGGAGCATGGTCAGGTGCTTCAGCGCCGCCGCGTGGAACACCACCTCCGGCTGCCGGTCGGCGATCACCCGGGCGATGCCCTCGGCGTCGCGGATGTCGGCCAGGATCAGCTCCGGGCCGTCGAGCAGGGCGCGGCCGTGCAGCGACATCTGCAGCGCGTGCAGCGCGGACTCGTCCCGGTCCAGCATCATCAACTCGCCCGGGTCGCAGCGGGCGATCTGCCGGCACAGCTCCGCGCCGATCGAGCCGCCGGCACCGGTGACCAGCACCCGGCGACCGGCCAGCCCGCCGCGTTCGACGGTCAGCTCGGCCACCCGGTGGGCGCGGCCGAGCAGGTCGGTGAGCTGGAGGTCGCGTACGTCGGTGGCGGCGACCGGCCGGTCGAGCAGTTCCTGCACCGGGGGCAGGACCTTGAACGCGGCTTCGGCCTCCAGCGTGCGGGTGCGCACGTCGCGCAGCAGCCCCGGGTCCGAGCCGCTCATCGAGAAGATGACGGCCCGCGCCTGGGTGGCCCGGACCGCGGCGGCGACCTGCTCCCGGCCGCCCAGCACACGCAGTCCCTCCAGCCGCAGGCCCCGGCTCTCCGGGGCGTCGTCGAGCAGGCCCACCGGCCGGTAGCCGCTGCCCGGGTCGCGCAGCAGGACCCGGACCAGTCGTTCGCTGGCCGCGTCCACGCCGTACACCAGGCAGCGGACGGCGTGCCGCGTGGCCGGGCGGCGCCGGTCGGCGAGCGCGCGCCACAGGCCGCGGGCACCGGCCATCAGCACCAGCGCGACGGCGCCGCCGACCAGCGGGGTGGTCGCCGGCACCGGCCGTTGCGCCCAGCACAGCAGCCCGGCGAGGGTGACGGCGGTGGCGACGGCGACGGTGCCGGCCAGCCCGCGGGCGTCTCCGGCACTGCCGATCGGATCCCGGCCGTAGACCCGTGTGCGCAGCATCGTGAGCAGCGCGTGGACGGCGGCGCAGGCGAGCGCGACGGCGAGGACCCGGCCGGTCGCGGCGGCGGTCAGCGCGAACTCGTACCGGGTCCACGCGGCGCCGAGAAAACCTCCGCACCACGCGGCCGTGTCCAGCGTTAACAGGGAAAGGGTGGCGGCTCGGTGGGTGGTCCGACCGCGGGGTCGTACGGCGTCCGCGGCGGTGGCTTCACGGTCCATGGGTTGCCCTCTGTGTGTGCTATCCGGGAATGAGCGGATAAAGGTCGTTTGCGCATGTTGGATCGTTTACATTCGGCTGGTGGCCTAACGTATGGAATAGGCGATTCGATCCTGGCATGACCACAGGGGCTTTTAGGGGGCTTTCGTGCAACTTCATCGGCAGGCCGGCACGTTGCGAGGAGGAGCGGGATGAGCGCTCTCGGCTACCTCCGCCTGGTCCGGCGCCACTGGTGGATCGTGCTGCTCACGGTGATGCTCGGGGTGGGCGCCGCCGCCCTGGTGACCGTCCGGACCGCGCCCCGGTACGAGGCCTCCGTGACCTTCTTCGTCACCACGCCCAGCCGGGGGGTCACCGACGCCTTCCAGGGCGGCCTCTTCCTCCAGCAACGGGTGAAGTCCTACCGGGACCTGCTCACCAGCGACCGCCTCGCGCAGAGCATGGTCGCGGACGCCCCACTCGGGCTCACCGCCGATCAGGTGCGCGGCCGGATCAAGACCATGGCCAAGCCCGACACCGTGCTGCTCTACGCCACCGTCACGGACACCGACCAGGCCCGGGCCCTGAAGATCACCGAGGCGCTCGCGGCCAAGTTCACCGAACTGGTCCGCAAGGTGGAGACCACGCCGGACGGGCAGGCGTCGCCGATCAGGATCGAGGTGGTGAGCGGTCCCCGGGTGACCTCCAGCCCGGTCTCGCCGCAGCCGGTGCGCAACCTGCTCGGCGGTGGTCTGGCCGGGCTGTTGGCCGGTGCCGGGTTGGCCGTGCTGCGCGGCCTGGCCGACGTACGGATGCGTGACGCCGCCGCGCTGCAACGGGTGACCGGCAGTCCGCTGCTGGGAGAGATCCCGTTCGACGCCAACGCGAAGGCGACACCGCTGATCGTCGGCGGCGCGGCCGCCTCGGCCCGGGCGGAGGCGTACCGGAAACTGCGGACGAACCTACGCTTCGTCGACGTGCACGAGCCGGCCCGGGTGATCGCGGTGACCAGCGCCCTGCAGGGCGAGGGGAAGACCACGATGGCCTGCAACACCGCCATCGCGCTGGCCGAGGCCGGCTGGCGGGTGCTGCTCATCGACGCCGACCTGCGCCGTCCCCGGGCCGCCGAGTACCTCGGCCTCGACGGCGCGGCCGGGCTCACCGACGTGCTCTTGGGCGACGTCCAGGTGGGCGACGTGGTGCAGCGGTGGGGCGAGAAGTCGCTGCTGGTGCTACCCAGCGGCGCCACCCCGCCGAACCCGAGCGAACTGCTCGGCTCCAAGGCGATGGCGGACCTGCTGGTGGCGCTGCGGGAGTCCGCGGACATCGTGATCATCGACACCGCGCCCCTGCTCGCGGTGACCGACGGCGTGGTGGTGGCCGTGCAGGCCGACGGAGCGCTCCTGGTCGCCCAGCAGGGCCAGACCTCCCGGGGTCAGGTCGCCGCGGCGGCGCGGGCGCTCACCTCGGTGTCGGTGCGGCTGCTCGGCTGCGTGCTCAACATGACCAAGGTGGCCAAGGCGGACACCTATCAGTACGAGACGTACAAGGTGGTCGTGCCGCCCGCTGCGCCGGCGGTGCCCACCGACCGGGCCGGCGCGGCCCGGCGCGCAGGACAGAGCGCCGTGGGGGACCGGACGCAGGAACTCACCCGGCTGCCGCGATGAGCCTGGACACCGGCCGGCCCGACCCTTCGATCTCCGCCGCGTACCGCCGGGGGTCGGTCGGCGGACCGTCGACGGGTTCCCGGGGGTCGTCCGCGCCCGGGGCGGCGGTTCGCCGCCGCCCCGGGGCGGGGGCGGCCGCCGTCACCACGGCCGGCGCGCTGCCACCGTCCGGAGCGTAGCCATGCGGATCGGCATCCTGTCGTACCACTTCCCGCCCGAGCCGGCGTTCATCCCGGGCAGCCTGGCCGAGGAGCTGGCCGCCCGCGGCCACGAGGTACGCGTGCTCACCGGCTTCCCGGAGTACCCGGGCGGCCAGGTCTATCCGGGCTGGCGGCAGCGGTGGCGGCACCAGACGCGCAGCGAGCGGTTGACGGTCCGTCGGGTGCCCCGCTACCCGGGCGGCGACGGCTCCGCGCCGGCGGCCGGCTGGCTCTCGTTCGCCGCCACCGCCGCGCTGGTCGGCCGGCGGTATCTCCGAGGCGTCGACGCGCTGTACGTCTTCCAGCGTCCCGCGGTGACCTTCGCCGCGGTCGGCCTGCTCCGGTCGCTCGGCCCGGTGCCGACGGTGCTGCACGTGCAGGAGGTCGCCGCGGCGGAGGACCCGGCACGGCTGGGCGGGTCACGCCGATGGTCGGAGCGGATGGGGGCCGGCCTGCGCCGGTTGTACCGGGAGGCGGGCATGGTCGCGGTCAGCGCACCGTCCATGCGCGAGCTGGTGCTGGCCGGTGGCGCCCGGCCGGATCGGGTGCGGACGGTGCTGAACTGGACCGACGAACGCCTCTTCCGGCCGGCGGAGCCGGGCCCCGCGGCGCGACGGCTCATCCGCCGCGACGGGCGGTGCGTCGTGATGCACGCCGGCACGATCGGCGCCCGGCAGGGACTGGAGACCGCGGTCCGCGCCGCGGCCGCGCTGGGTGACCGGATGGACCTGGTCCTGGTCGGCTCCGGGGCCGAAGAGGGGCGGGTGCGCGGCCTCGCCGCCGAGCTGGGTGCGGAGAACGTCCGGTTCGTCGCGCGGCGGTCGCCGGCGGACATGCCGCAGCTCTACGCCGCCGCCGACTACCAGCTCGTCATGCTGCGCGACCGGCCGGAGCTGCGCGGGACCGTGCCCGGCAAGTTGCAGGCCGCGCTCTCCTGCGCCGCGCCGGTGGTCGTGTCGGCCGGCGGCGACACCGCGGAGCTGGTGGAACGCGCCCGTGCCGGATTGTCCTGCCCGCCCGAGGACTGGGCCGCCCTGGCCGACCGCTTCTGGCTGGCCGCCGCGATCCCGCCGGCCGCTCGGGCCGACATGGGTCGCCGCGGCCGGGACGCCTACCTGCGGCAGATGTCGTTGCGCGCCGGCGCCGACCGGATCGAGGGCCTCCTCCACGAACTGGGTGCGATGCGTTCCGGGACGCCGAAGACTCGCGTTTGACGCCAAACGGCTCAGAAGATGCGAAAAACTGACATAACAGTCTCCCTTCCTGCTACAAACAACTCGGCGCCCGATTCGCGTGTGAAGGAGAGTGGTGTGACGGAAAGCGGTGTTTCGCCCCGCCGGCGGCGACGGCGCTCCCGGCGGGCCAGGCGGGCCCGGGTCCGCCGGACACTGCTGGCCGGGCTGGTGGTCGTCTCGGTGCTGCTCGCCGTCGGCGGCTGGGTCGCGTTCCGGGGTTGGCAGGCCCGCAGTCATCTGGTGAACGCCGCCGGGCTCGCCAAGGAACTCAGCTCACAGGTGTTGGACGGGGACGTGGCCCGCGCCCAGCGGACCCTGTCCGCGTTGCAGGAACAGGCCGACGCGGCCCGGAGGGCGACCGGAGGACCGGCCTGGTGGCTGGGCCGGCGTGCCCCGTACGCCGGGGACGACCTGTCCGCGGTGCGACAGATCTCGGTGGCGGTGGACGACCTGGCCCGGCTCGCCTTTCCCGCCCTGCTCCGGGTCGACCTCGCCTCGCTGGTGCCGAGCCACGAGCGGCTCGACGTGCGTCGCCTGCGTGCGCTCTCGGGGGAGATCTCGGCCGCCGACCGGGCCGTGCGCGGCACGGCGGAGCGGCTGCGGACGGTGCCGACGGCCGGCCTGATGCGGCAGGTGCGGGACGCGGTCGCGGCGCTGCGGACCGAACTGGACCAGTTGGGCGGCCTCACCTCGGCCGCGGACCGTGGCGTCCGGCTGCTGCCGCCCCTGCTCGGCGCGGACGGCCCCCGCAGCTACCTGCTCGTCTCGCAGAACCCGGCCGAGTTGCGCGCCACCGGCGGCATGTTCGGCGCGTACGCCGTCCTGGGCGCGGACGACGGCCGGGTCCGGCTCGCCGCGCAGGGCAACGCGGCGGACCTGACGTCCTTCAGCCCGCCACTTGCGGTGGAGCCGGAGACGCGCCGGCTCTGGAACGACCTGCCGGGGATCTTCCCGGCCGACGTCAATCTCAGCCCGGACTTCCCGACCGCCGCCGCGCTCTACCGGGAGATGGTGCGACGCCGCACCGGGGTCGCGGTGGACGGTGTGCTGGCCGTGGACCCGGTGGTGTTGTCGTACCTGCTCGGCGTCATCGGCCCGGTGGCCGTGCCCGACGGGCCGGAACTGGTCGGCAGCACCGCGGTACGGACCCTGCTCAGCGACTCCTACCGGGACCTGAAGGTACGCGAGCAGGACGAGTACTTCGCGCGGGCGGCGTCGGAGGTGTTCACCGCGCTCTTCACCAGGACGGTGGAACCACGGGCACTGTTGACGGTTTTCAGCCGTTCCATACGTGAACGTCGGATATTGTTCTGGAGTGCCCGACCTGAGGAACAGCGCGTACTGGCCGGCAGCCAGCTGGCCGGGCAGCTCCCGGAGCGCGACGCGGTGCCGACGGTCGGCGTGTTCCTCAACGACGGCAGTGGCGCGAAGCTCGGCTACTACCTGAGGTTCTCGGCTGCCCTCACGGTCGGCGACTGTCAGCCGGACGGGCGCCGCGAGCTGCGGTTGCGGATCACCGTGCACTCCACGGCCCCACGTTCGGGGCTGACCAAGTCCGTCACCGGTCTCGCCTTGGCCGGCGACAAGTACACCGCCCGGACGTTCGTGTCCGTGCACACCCCGACCGGTGGCGCGGTCCTCACCGGCCGGCTGGACGGGCGCGGGACCGCGATGGGCAGCGGAACCGACCGCCGTCGCCAGGTGGCGGTGGCGAACGTCGAGGTGGGACCGGGGCAGACCCGGACGCTCGACGTCACGCTGCTCACCGGCCAGACCGACGCGGGCACCGCCGAGCTGGTGCTCACCCCCACCGCCACCCCGTGGACCACCCAAATAGTCAACGCAGCTAGATGTGAGCAGTAGGAGGGAAACCATCATGCGGCTATCCCGCATCATCATGGCGCTCACGGTGGGCCTGGCCATCGCGGCCGCGCCGACCGCGGCCGGGGCGGCGCAGCCGCAGCCACCGGTCTACCCGCCCGAGGTGGCGTCGCTGACCGTAACGCCGACCACCGCCGTGGTGGGCGAAACGCTGACGCTCGTCGGCCGGAACTTCCTGCCCAACGAGCCGGTGACGATCACGGTCACCCGCACCGACCTTCCGCTCGCCGCTCCTGCCGCGGACACCGCGCGGCGCAGCGACGGCAGTTCGGTGGCGATGGCGACGGTGGCGTACACGGGGAAGGGAGGGTGCCTCAGGTCGCAGCCGCAGCCGCAGCCCACCACCTTCACCGTGGTCGCCGACGCGAACGGCAACTTCACCACCACCTACCGGCCGGTCTGCCCCGGCCGCTACACCTTCACCGCCACCGGGCAGATCTCGGGCCGTACCGCCAGCGCGACCGCCGTCGTGCTGCCGAACCGGCCGACCCACCCGCCGCGTCCGCCGCACCACGGTGGACACCTGCCGGTCACCGGCGACAACATCGGTACGCCGCTGAAGCTCGGCGGCGGCCTGGCTGCCGCCGGCGCGCTGCTGCTGCTGGGCTCCCTGGCCTGGCGCCGTCGCCGCCTCGGCTGACCC
>NZ_NAPR01000003.1:314162-331310 GCF_002140155.1 Micromonospora sp. NBS 11-29 | reverse complement strand
CGGGCACCCGCGTGCGGGTGGGATTCGGCAGAATGGCCCGGTGGAGACGACGCCGCCGTGGACGGACCCGACCGGCCTGCTCACCCTGCCCGGCGGCGCCACCGTGCGCGGGCGTCGGGTCGCCGCGCCGGCCGCGCCCGCCGACTTCGCCCTGTTGCTGGCGCCCGGGCCCGATCCGGCCTGGGCGGCCCGGCGGGTCCGTTGGCCCGACTTCTGGGTTCCGCTTGATCGGGCCGACGCCCTCGACGCCATGCGTGAGGGCTGGCGGCGGGCCTATGCGGGCCAGCGGGTCGAGGTGGCCTGCCGCGGCGGCATCGGCCGCACCGGGACCGCCCTCGCCGCCCTGGCCGTGCTGGACGGCCTGGATCCGAGCCGGGCGGTGGCCTGGGTGCGCACGCGCTACCATCCGCGTGCCGTCGAGACGCCATGGCAACGGCGGTGGCTGCGCGGCGTCCGGTGACCGGCGTCGATCCGGGCGCACCGGCCGGGGCGACCACGGTCGGGAGCCGCCGCGAAGGCGCAGCGTCACCGTTCGGGTGAGCCGCGCCGCCTCCGCGCGCGGGGCTGGGTAGGGTGCCTCCTCATGAGAGCCCGGGTTCTGGCCGTCGTCACCGCCGTCACCCTGCTCGTCGCCGGGGCGCCCGTCCCGGCCGAGGGCGTCGCCGCGGCGGGCGCCGCACCCGCGGCCACGCCGCCCTGCCCCCGCCGGCCCGCGCCGAAGGTCTCCCGGCCACCGCGCCCCGTCGCGCCGGCACCGACGCCCGAGCAGCTCGCGGTGGGCGGCGCGGCGCTGGCCGCGCCCGGCCTGGTCACCCCGCCCGGCAGCGCCACGCCCCCGGCGGTCACCGCCACCACCTGGCTGGTCGCCGACCTGGACAGCGGCGCCGTGCTCGGCGCCTGCGGCCCGCATGTGTACGGCACGCCGGCGAGCACCCAGAAGTTGCTGCTGGCCGCCACCATGCTGAACCGGCTCGACCCGAAGCAGGTGGCCGTCGCCACCCGCGCCGACCTGGACATCGAACCGGGCAGCTCAGCCGTCGGCCTGCTCGTCGGTGGTCGTTACGCGGTCGAGACGCTCTGGCTGGGCCTGCTGCTCCAGTCCGGCAACGACGCGGCGAACATGCTGGCCCGGCTGGGCGCCGGCAGTGCCGGGGCCGGGGTGGCCGAGATGAACGCCGAGGCCCGCCGGCTCGGCGCGCGCCAGACCCACGCCGTCACCCCGTCCGGGCTGGACGGCCCGGGGCAGTTCACCAGCGCGTACGACCTGGCGCTGATCGCCCGGTCCTGCTTCGCCGACGTCCGGTTCCGGCGGTACGCGCAGACCGAACGGACCCAGATCCCGGCCCAGCCGGCGTTGAAGAAGGGCGGGTTCCAGATCCAGAACGAGAACCAGCTCCTCTACCGCTATCCGGGGGCGATCGGTGGCAAGACCGGCTTCACCGAGCTGGCCCGGCACAGCTACGTGGGTGCCGCCGCGCGGGACGGACGCCGTCTGGTGGTGACCCTGCTCGGTGCCGAGGCCCGACCGGTACGCGGGTGGCAGCAGGGCGCGCAACTGCTCGACTGGGGCTTCTCGCTGCCCCGGGACGCCTCGGTCGGCCGGCTCGTCGATCCGGGTGAGCTGGACTCCGCGCCGGTCGAGCCGGAAC
This sequence comes from Micromonospora sp. NBS 11-29, assembly GCF_002140155.1. Lineage (GTDB taxonomy): Bacteria > Actinomycetota > Actinomycetes > Mycobacteriales > Micromonosporaceae > Micromonospora. The sequence goes on along the minus strand of NZ_NAPR01000003.1, from coordinate 329,661 downwards.
CGGCCCCGGTGGCCGCCGCCCCCACCCGGCCCGCGCCGCCGCCCTGGCGGGGACCGGGGGGCACCGCGCTGCGCCGGATGGCCGACGGGGACTGGCAGCTCATCGTGCCCACCGCCGGGTTGCTCGCGCTCGCCGTCGGTACGGTGGCGGCGCTGCTCGCCGCCCGCCGCAACCGCTCCCGTCGACCCGGCCGCCGCCGCGACTGACGACCGCGCGGGCGGGCCGCCGGTCGGGCGGATCGCGGGCGTTGTCGTCCCGCCGCACCTCGGGCCGCCCTATCGTCGGATCATGCGGGACAGCCGGTCGGCCGACGGGGCGGGGCCGGCACCCCGGCGCGTCCGTGCGGCCCGCTGAGAGCGGTGATGTCGCGCCGCCGGCGGTCGTCCCACGTCCGGGTCACCCGCCGGGACGTGTTCCTGCTCGTCATGCTCGGTCTGCTGGTGCACTTCCTGCTGCCCCAACTCGGCCAGGTCCGCGCCGCGCTGCGGGAGGTGGCGCACGCCGGCCCGCTGCCGGTGGCCGGGACGCTGCTGGCCGCGGCCACCACCTACCTGCTCAGCGCCCTGTCGCTGCGGTTCGCCGTCGCGGCCCCGCTGCCGTTGGGCCGCACGGTCGCGGTGCAGGTGGCCTCGTCCTTCGTGAACCGGCTCGCGCCGGGCGCGGTCGGCGGGGCCGCGTTGAGCCTGCGGTACCTGCGCCGGCAGGGGTTGGACACCGCGGCGGCGGCCACCGGCGTCGCCGTGGACCGGGTGTCCGGGGTGCTCGGGTTCGCACTGTTGCTGCCCGTCCTGTTGCCGTTCGCCCAGGGCGCCCGCCGGCATCTCGCGGCCGCCGCCGCCGGACGCGGGCTGACCGTGCTGGTGATCGTGCTCGCCGGGCTGCTGGCCGCCGCCGTCGCGTTGGCCGTCCCGCGCTGGCGTACCCGGATCGGCGGGGCCCGGCGGCGGGCCGTCGACGCGCTGCGGGCGCTGGTGCGAGGCGGGCGCGTGGTGCCGTTGCTGCTGGTGAGCATGGCGCTGACGCTCGCCTACGGTGCCGCGCTCTGGTCGGCGCTGCTCGCCGTCGGGCTGGCCGCGACGGCGTCGCTGGTGGCCCCGGTGGTGCTGGTGTCCGTGGTGGGCGAGGGGGTGTCCGGCGCCGCACCGACGCCCGGCGGTCTCGGCGCCACCGAGGCGGCCCTGGTCTCCGGGCTGCTGCTCTATGGCGTGCCGACGGGCACGGCGGTGGCCGGGGTGCTCGTCTACCGCCTGGCCACTTTCTGGCTGCCGGTGCCGCCCGGCTATCTGGCGTTACGCCTGCTCGTCCGGCGTGGCGTGGTCTGAGCGCGGCCGACCGCGTGGACGCCGCCCCGGCGGGTATGCGCCGGGCATGGGGCACCCGGGACGGATCGTGGTGGTCTCCGCGGACATCGCCGCCGGGCACGACCGGGCCGCCGACGAGCTGGCGGAGCGGCTACGTGGCCGGGGCTTCGAGGTGGACCGGTTGAACCTGCTCGACCTGCTGCCCGGTCCGCTGCACCGGGCGGTGCGCGAAACCTACCGGGGGGTGCTGCACCGGCTCCCCTGGGGCTACCAGCTGCTCTTCTCGCTGACCAGCCGGTCGCGGACGTCGGTGCGCGCCCTGCGCGCCCTGCTGCGCCCGTTCCGCCGTCCCCTGCGCCGGCGCATTCCGCCGGACACCCGGGCGGTGGTCAGCACCTACCCGTTCGCCAACCAGCTGCTCGGGCCGCTGCGGCGTCGCGGGCGGCTCCGGGTCCCGGTGCTCACGTACGTGACCGACCTCGTGGTGCACCCGACCTGGCTGGCGCCGGGCGTCGACGTCTACTGCGTGCTCCGGCACGCCGAGCGGCAGCCGTCCGCCGGCGTCGACGTCACGGTGGTCCGACCGCTGGTGTCCCGGGCGTTCGACGGGTACGGCGAGTGCGACCGGCGGCGGCTCCGGCAGCGGTTCGGGCTGCCGGTGGACGGCGTGCTCGCCCTGGTCGTCGCGGGCTCCTGGGGCGTCGGCGAGGTGGCGGCCACGGTGGCCGAGGTCGGGGCGGNNNNCGCGGTGACGGGCGGCATGTGCTGGGGTGGGTGGACGACATGCCGGCGCTGATGCGGGCCGTGGACGTCGTGGTGGAGAACGCGGGCGGCCTGACCTGCCAGGAGGCCCTCGCGGCCGGCGTGCCGGTGGTGACCTACCGTCCCCTTCCTGGCCACGGGCGGGCGAACGCCGCCATCCTGGCCCGGTCGGGCCTGACCCGGTGGGCCGGCNNNNCGCGACGGCGGGCGGCCCGAGGAACCGGCCGGGCTGGTCGCCGAGGCCGCGCGCCGGGCCGAGCCGGCCGGACCGGCCGCGCCGAACCGCCGGCCGCTGCTGGATCCGGTGGGTGACGCGGTCGCCGTCGTCGCGGCGCTGCTCCAGTCCACCGGCGGGCTGCGGTGAGAACCGCCGCCCTGGCCCGGGTCGCGGCGGTGGCGCTGCCGGCGGTCCAGGCGGCGCCGGCGGTGACCGTGTTGCCCGCCGTCCGTCGGCGCCTGCTGCCCGGCCTGCACGGTCTCGGCGCGCCCGACCGGGTCGCGCTCACCTTCGACGACGGCCCGGACCCGGAGTCCACGCCCCACTTCCTGGACGTGCTCGCGGCGCACCGGGCCCGGGCCACGTTCTTCGTGCTCGGCGCGATGCTGCGGGACCACCCGGACCTGGGCCGCCGGCTGGTCGCGGCCGGTCACGAGGTCGCCCTGCACGGCTGGGCGCACGACAACCTGCTGCTGCGCGGACCGGCCGGCACGATCCACGACCTGCGCCGGGCGTACGAGCTGGTGGCGGACGTGACCGGTACGCCGCCGAAGTTCCTGCGCCCGCCGTACGGGGTGCTCACCGCCGCGACGCTGCTGGCCGCCCGGCGGCTGGGGCTGCGTCCGGTGCTGTGGAGCTGCTGGGGCCGGGACTGGACGGCGACGGCCACGGCGGACACCGTCCGACACCGGGTCCTGGCCGGCCTGCGCGGTGGTGGCACCGTGCTGCTGCACGACTCGTCCCACGCCGCCGCGCCGGGTGCCTGGCGGGCCGGGCTGGGCGCGCTGCCCGGCATCCTGGCCGAGTGCCGCCGCCGGGGCTGGCACATCGGCCCGCTCGCCACCCATGGGCTGCCCGCGTCCTGACCGGCGGTCGCGGACCCTATCCCATGGCACCCGGCCGGGGGCGCGAATCCCGGACCCGGTGACCCGTTCGGGTCGGCGTGGCTAGCGTCCGGGTCATGAGGACCTGGGGATCGTCCGTGGCGCTGGTCGCCGCCCTGCTCCTGCCCCTGTCGACGCCGGTGACACCCGCGGCGGCCGGCGTGCGGGCCGGCGGGGCGTCGGCCCGCCGCCCGCCCGGCGGAGCGCCGCCCTGCCCGAACGTGCCGGCCCCGGCCACCCGGCCACCGCAGCCGCCACCCCCGCCCGACCCCGCCGACCGGGCCGTCGGTGGGGCCGCGCTGGACACCACCGGCCTCGTCGTCCCGCCCGCGGCGACGACGCCCCCGGCGGTGACCGCGACCTCGTGGCTGGTCGCGGACCTGGACACCGGCGCGGTGCTCGGCGGCTGCGGCCCGCACGAGTACGGCGTCCCGGCGAGCGTGCAGAAGCTGTTGCTGGCCGCCACGATGCTGCCCCGACTGGACCCGGACCGGGAGGTCACCGTGACCGCCGGGGACCTGGCGATCGAGCCGGGCAGCTCGGCGGTCGGGCTGGCCGAGGGCGGGCACTACCGGATCGAGACGATCTGGCTGGGCCTGCTGCTGAAGTCGGGTAACGAGGCGGCGAACGCGCTGGCCCGCCTCGGCGGCGGCCCGGACGGACTGGCCGGCGGCGTCCGGGCGATGAACGTCGAGGCGCGCCGGCTGGGCGCCCGGCAGACACACGCGGTCACCCCGTCCGGGCTGGACGGTCCGGGGCAGTTGACCAGCGCGTACGACCTGGCGTTGATCGCCCGGGCATGCTTCGCCGACCCGGCCTTCCGCCGGTACACCGCCACCCGCACGGCGCAGGTGCCCGCCCAGCCGGCGCTGCGCGAGAAGTCCTTCCAGATTCAGAACGACAACCGGCTGCTCGACTCCTACCCGGGTGCGATCGGCGGCAAGACCGGCTTCACCGACCTGGCCCGGCACACGTACGTCGGCGCGGCCGAGCGTGGCGGGCGGCGGCTGGTGGTCACCCTGCTCGGCGCGGAGGTGCCGACCCAGCGGGGCTGGCAGCAGGGCGCCGCGCTGCTGGACTGGGGTTTCGGGCAGCCCCGCAACGCCGCGGTCGGGCGGCTGGTGGAGCCCGGGGAACTGGAGCGCACCACGACGCCCGGGGCCGGGGCGGCCTCGGCCCTGGCCGGGCGGGCCGACCTGCGCGGCGGCACGGCGGCCACCGACGCCCGGCCGGGCACCGGGGTGTCGGTCGCGGTGGGCGTGGTGCTGGTGGCCGGGGGAGCGGTGCTGCTGGCCCGGCGACGCCGGCACGCCGCTGCGGTCGCCCTGTCGACCGGCCCGGCGCTGGCCGAGTCGGAACTTCCGGAAGACGGCTGAAATGCCCCCGGTCGGCTACCGGGCGGCGGGCGGCGCGGTGCTGTCGCGCACCACGAGTTCGGTGGCCAGCTCGATCCGGGGCGACTCGATCTCCTCGCCCTGGGCCAGCCGCAGCACGGTGCGGGCGGCGAGTCGGCCCATCTCCACCAGCGGCTGGCGCACGGTGGTCAGCGGCGGTGAGGCCCATCGGGCCTCGGGCAGGTCGTCGAAGCCGACCACGCTCACGTCATCGGCGACGCGCAGCCCGCGCCGGCGCACCGCCTCGTACACGCCGAAGGCCATCTGGTCGCTGGCGGCGAAGATCGCCGTCGGCGGGTCGTCCAGGCCGAGCAGTTCGTCGCCGGCGGTGTAGCCGGAGGCGTGGTAGAAGTCGCCGGGACGGACCAGCCGGTCGTCGGTCGGCACGCCGGCGGCCGCCAGGGCCGTCCGGTAGCCGTCCAACCGGGCGCGGCTGCACAGCAGGTGCGGTGGGCCGGCCACGAAGCCGATCCGCCGGTGGCCCAGCTTCAGCAGGTGCTCGGTGGCGGCCAGGCCACCGTTCCAGTTGGTGGCGCCGATCGCCGGCGCGTCCGTCCCGGCCACCCCGGCGGCCGGGTCGACCACCACCACCGGCACGTTGAGCCGGCGCAGTTGGGCCTGCACCGGCGGGCTCAGGTGCGAGGTCACCACGATCACGCCGTCCGAGGCGCGGGCGCGCAGGTTGTGCAGCCACTGCCGGGTCGAGCTGGACTCCTGGTGGACGGCCGAGACGACGGTGCCCACCCCGGCGGCGTGGCCGACGTCCTCCACCCCCCGGATGATCTCCACGGCCCAGGGGCTGTCCAGGTCGTTGAAGACCAGGTCGACCAGGTCCGCCCGGCGTACGGTGCGGCTGCCGCGGCGCCGGTAGCCGTGGTGGCGCAGCAGCTCCTCGACCCGTTCCCGGGTGTCCGGCGCGACGTCGGAACGCCCGTTGAGCACCCGCGACACGGTGGGCACGGAGACACCGGCCTCCCGTGCGATCGCGGTGATGGTCACCCTGCGTTCGTCGTCCGCGCTCACCCGTGTCCCCTTCGCCGGCTGCCGGAACCGTCCGGAAAACCGTGCCGCCCTACCGACATCCTGCCGTACGGCGAGGGCTTGACGACAGGCCGGGCCGCCCCTAGCGTTCGCACGGGCCGCGGAAACATTCCGGAAATCTCCCGGGCGCTTCCGGTGTCCACCGTCGTCGTCCCACCGCACGAGTCCTCCCCACCGACCCGCGAGGAAGCCGAGGCGTGTTCACCGACCTGCCCGAGGCGGAGCTCCGCCAGTACCGCAGCGACCTGCGCGAGCCGCCGGACTTCGACGCGTTCTGGGCCGACACGCTGACCGAGGCGCGCTCCTGCGGTGACCCGGCGGAGGCCACCCCGGTGCCCACCCCGCTGGCCGGGCTGGACGTGTTCGACGTGACCTTCCCGGGCTTCGCCGGCCAACCGGTCCGGGCCTGGCTGCGGGCGCCCCGCGCCGCGTCCGGGCCGCTGCCGACCGTCGTGCAGTACGTCGGCTACGGCGGCGGGCGCGGCCACCCGCTGGAGAACCTGCTCTGGTCCGCCGCCGGCTTCGCGCACCTCCAGATGGACACCCGGGGGCAGGGCTCCGGGTGGAGCCGGGGCGACACGCCGGACGTCGCGGCGGCCGGGCCGCAGGCGCCGGGGATGGCCACCCGGGGTGTGGAGGACCCGCGCCGCTACTACTACCGCCGCTTCCTCACCGACGCCGTCCGCGCCGTCGACGCGGCGTGCGGCCTGCCGGCCGTCGACCCGGACCGGATCGCCGTGCTGGGCCACAGCCAGGGCGGCGCCGCCGCGCTGGCCGCCGCCGCGCTGACGCCCCGGGTGCGCGCGGCGGTGGCGCACGTGCCGTTCCTCTGCGACATTCCCCGCGCGGTGACGATCACCGACACCATGCCCTACCGCGAGATCCGCGACTACCTGGCCGTGCACCGGGACCAGGAGGAGCAGGTGCTGCGCACGCTGGGCTACGTCGACGGCGTCGCCTTCGCCCGGCGTGCCACCGTGCCAGCCCGCTTCTCCGTCGCGCTGATGGACGACATCGTCCCGCCGTCGACCGTCTTCGCCGCCTACCACGACTACCGGGGCGACAAGGACCTGACGGTCTGGCGCTTCAACGGCCACGAGGCGGGCGGCATCGACGACGACGCCGCCGCACTCGACTTCCTCCGCGACGTGCTGACCGGCTGACCGCCGGTCTCGGCGATTGCCGGCCCGGCGCTCGGTGCGGCTGGTAGACACGGCAGGGTGGGCACCGGCAGACGCGCGACGGCGGTCCTGGTCGCGGCGGCCACGGCGTTCACCGCGGCCTGCCAGCGCCCGCCCCCGCCGCCGCCCCCGCCGTCGGTCACCCCGACCGGCCCCCGCGCCCCGGCCGACATCGTCGACCTGGCCACCGTCGACCCGAGCGTGCGCACCGACATCCGGTACGCCGGCGCGCACAACTTCGTCGGCCGGCCGATCGACGGCTACGCCGAACCGCTCTGCCTGCTCACCCGCCGGGCCGCCGAGGCGTTGCGGCGGGTACAGGCCGCCGCGCTCACCGGCGGCCACAGCCTGAAGGTGTACGACTGCTACCGCCCGCAGCGGGCCGTGAACGAGTTCGTCGCCTGGGCGAAGCGCCCCGACGAGCAGCAGATGAAGGGCGAGTTCTATCCCGACGTGCCGAAGGGCCGGCTCTTCGCCGACGGGTACATCGGCGCGCCGACGGCGCACAGCCGGGCCAGCACCGTGGACCTGACCCTGGTGCCGGTGCCCACCCCCGACCAGGCCGGGTACGCGCCGGGCCAGCCCCTGGTGCCCTGCACCGCCCCCGCCGGCCGCCGCTTCGGCGACGACTCGGTCGACATGGGCACCGGCTTCGACTGCTTCGACCCCCGCGCCCACACCGCCGACGCCCTGATCAGCGACACCGCCCGGGCCAACCGCGCGCTGCTGCGCGAGCTGATGACCGCACAGGGCTTCGATAACTACCCGCGCGAGTGGTGGCACTACCGCTACCTAGACGAGCCGTACCCGACCACCTGGTTCGACTTCCCCGTCCGGTAAGGAGGGGCCCCCTATTAACGCCTCCGGTATAGGAGGGGCCCCCGCTTAACACCGCGCCCCGTCAGGGCCGGCGCAGGGGGAGCCAGGCCAGCACCTGCTGGATCTGCGTGTCCCAGTAGCCCCACTCGTGGTCGCCCGGACCGAAGTCGACCGTGACCGGCAGCCCCCGCCGCCGGGCGGCGTCGACGAACCGCACGTTGTCCTCGTGGAGGAAGTCCTCGGTGCCGCAGGCGACGTAGAGCGCGGGCAGGTCCGCACCGGCCCGCTCCAGCAGTGCCACCGTGTCATCGTGCTCCGGTGCCGGACGGTCGCCCCAGACGGTGTGCCACACCGCCGGGTCGACCGGCCTGCTCGAGTGGTTCCGTCGGTGCACCACGTCGAGCGCACCGGACAGGCTGGCCGCCGCGGCGAACCGGTCCGGGTGGCGCAGCGCCCACTTCACTGCCCCGTAGCCGCCCATCGACAGGCCCGCGACGAACGTGTCCTCCCGCCGGTCGGAGAGGCGGAAGAAGGACCGGCACACCTCGGGCAGCTCCTCGCTGAGGAACGTCCAGTAGCGGTTGCCGTGCGCCTCGTCGCAGTAGAAGCTCCGCCGCACCTGCGGCATCACCACGGCCAGCCCGAGCGGGGCGACGTAGCGTTCGATCGAGGTGCGCCGGGTCCAGACCGTGTCGTCGTCGCTCAGGCCGTGCAGCAGGTAGAGCACCGGCGGGTCGCCGTCGCCGGCCGCGCCGGCCATGCCGATCCCGGCCGCGCCGACCTCGGGCAGCAGCACGGTCATCGAGGTGCCCATGCCGAGCGCCTCGGAGAAGAAGTCACACCTGATCCGGGCCATGGCCCGGCAGCGTACCCCGGTGTAGGCCGCTGGCCCGACGGGCGCTCGCACCGCCCGTCACGGGCGCGGATGCCGGCCCGACGGAGGCCGGATCGACGGCACCTATTGCCGTCGGCGGTCGGGCGGGACAGGATGGCCATGCGCGCCGGAAACGTGTTCGTAACCTGCGCGTTGCTGGTCTCTGTCCACGAGGAAGTGGGAGTCAGTCATGAGCGACGTGTCGGCCGCACTGGGTGTGCGCCTCTACCCGGATCTGGTCGAGCCGGGCGGCCTGGCTCCCGCGCTCGCGCGGACCGCGCACGCACACCAGCTCGACGTCGGCGAAATCACCGCCCCTGAGCAGGGGCGCAGCCGGTTCACCTGCGCCGAGCTGACCTCCGAGCGGGGCGTGGTCTGCGTCAGCCTCGGCGCCCAGGCCCGCTACTTCATGATCGACCTGCGGGTGGACGGCGAGGTCCAGGCCCGCGGTGACGCCACCGACCTGCTCCAGGTCGCGCAGGTGGCCGCCGCCTGGCGGGCCGGCACGACGCTGGCCGAGCTGACCGGTCGTTACTCCTTCATGGAGGAGATGAAGCGCCACCCGGTGGCGCAGGCAGGCTGAGGAGGGCGTCGATCAACGCGCCCAGCGCGGGCTGCGCCGGCCGGGTCTCCCGGACCACGGCGTAGATCGTCCGGACCGGTTCCGGGCGGCGGACCCGGCGGACGGCGACGCCCGCATGGCGGGTGCCCAGTCCCAGCTCGGGGATGAGGCTGACGCCAAGGCCGGCCGCGACGAAGCCCTGGGCCGTGGCATAGTCCTCCGCCTCCGCCACGATGTCCGGGCTGAACCCGGCCGCGGCGCAGGCCTCGACGATCGGCTCCAGGCAGGGACCGGGAGGTTCGCTGCCGACCCAGGGCTCGCCGGCGAGTTCGGCCAGGTTGACCACCTGTTGCCCGGCGAGCGGGTGCCCGGCGGGCAGCACGGCCCGGTAGACGTCGTCGAGCAGGCGTACCATCCGCAGGCCCGGGCGGCTTCCGTCGCCCGGCCGGCGGACCACGACGGCCAGGTCGGCGTCACCCCGCGCCACGGTCGACAGCAGATCGTCCGGATCGGTCACCTTGGCGTCGATCGACACGCCGGAGTGCTCCCGGCGGAGCCGGGCGAGGGCGGGTGCCAGCAGGGTCGGCCCCACCGAGGCGAAGTAGCGGATCGTCAACCGCCCCGTACGCCCGGCGCGCAGGTCGGCCAACGCGGTCTCGGCCTCGGCGAGACGCTGACTGATGAGGGCCGCGTGTTCGGTGAGCAGGCGGCCCGCCGCCGTGGGCCGGACACCTCGGCCGACTCGTTCGAGCAGCGCGATCCCGGCCTCCCGCTCCAGCGCCGCCACCTGCTGGCTGACGGCGGACGGGGTGTAGCCGAGGTGCGCTGCCGCCGCGGTCACCGACCCGCTGGTGACCACCGCTCGCAGCACCTGGAGACGCCGGACGTCCATCATGTAGCAGACCTTAACGGTGATGCAGAAACCTTTGCTTTTCCTTTTCGATGGCACGCGGCACCGTTCATGCCGTGGACCGGACATGGGCATGGATTCGGGTGGGTGTGCTCGCCCTCCTGTGGGGATCGACCTTCCTCTGGATCGAATTGGCGCTGGACGACCTGACGCCGGTCCAGGTCACGCTCAGCCGCTGCGTACTCGGATCGGCCGCGCTGCTCGCCGCGTGCCTGCTCTCGGGTCGACGGCTGCCTCGGGGCGCGGTCTGGGGTCACGTCGTCGTGGCAGCGTTCTTCTGCAACGCCCTGCCGTTCGCCATGTTCAGCATCGGACAGCAGACCATCGACTCCGGAGTGGCAGGGGTGTTGAACGCGACCACTCCGCTCTGGTCCCTGGTGATCGGCGTCGTGATCGGCTCGGAGCGCGGGCTCCGGCCGGTCCGGCTGGGCGGGCTCCTGCTCGGCTTCGTCGGAGTGGTGCTGATCTTCGCGCCCTGGCAGACGTCGGGGCCGGTGGGGTGGGGTGCCCTCGCCATCGTCGCCGCGGCGGCGAGCTATGCCGTCGGCTTCGCCTACCTGGGCCGACGCCTGGTCGGCCGGGGTATCCCCACCGTCTCGCTGTCCGCCGCGCAGCTCGTCGCGGCGACCGGCCTGACCGCGACGACCCTGCCAGCCGGTGGCCTGACGCCGATCGAGCTCCACCCGAGGAGCCTGGTCGCGGTCGTGATCCTGGGCGTGGTCGCGACCGGGGTCACCTTCCACCTGACCTACCGGATCATCGCCGCCGAGGGCGCCACCAACGCCGCGACGGTCGGCTACCTGCTCCCGGTGGTCTCGGTCGCGCTGGGCGCTGTCGTGCTGCACGAGGCGTTCAGCGTCCGGGTCGCCCTCGGGATGCTGGTCGTCCTGACCGGGGTCGGCCTGACCCGCCGACGACCGGCAAGGCGTGGCGACGGCCCGGATCGGTCACCCGCTGCCCAGCGACCAACCGTCGATCATGAGGTTGGCGGTCCGACACGCCGGTGACGGTCCCGCCAACTTCATGATCAACGGGGCGGGTCCGGGGTGGGGTGGGGGTATTGGGTTGCTGCTCTGTGGCGGCGGACGTAGCGTGAGCGGGCAACGTCAGCCCGGTCCGATCCAGGGAGCACGCCGTGTCGCAGCAGAATCGCGCCCGAGGTGAGCGGCCCCGCGCCGCGTGCCGGTGCCCTGCTCCTTGCGGCGGGCACGGGCGGTTGCCACGCGCTGTCCCGGCCTGACGCTGGCCGAGGGTTGCGCCCGTCGGCACGTCGTCGCACGACCGCGTAGGTCTGCGCCTGCGGCACGGCAGCGCCTCCACCCGCGAAGGATGGAGGCGCCGCCGGGGTGTCGGGGTCAGCGGGTGCAGTTGACGAGCGCCCGCACCTGGTAGAGGCCCGGCAACGGCTGCGTCGCGAAGTTCCCACCGGGGCTGCACTGCGTGGCCGGGTCGAACCCGTCCGCGCTGGCGAGGGCCCACGCGTTGTTCGTGGCGTAGTACAGCGCGGTGAAGTAGTTGTTGTTCAACCCGATGCCCACGTAGGACCTGGTCTCGGCGGCGTGTGCGGGGCCGGCGGCCAGGACGGATGTGGTCACCGCCCCGGCCAGCATCATGGCTGCGGCGATCCGACGAAGTGCAGGCATCAAGGCTCCTCATGCTCGATCCGACGCCCGAGCTTGGCAGAGCGACAGAGACATCGACAAGGGTCAAGGAGATAACAATGGGTTTCACGCCGCTGGCCGGCACCCGGGCGCCGGTCCGGGTCTGGACCGACCCGTACGCGATCGAGGCGCAGGCGGCCCGGCAGCTACGCAACATCGGCGCGCTGCCCTGGGTGCAGGGCGTCGCGGTGATGCCGGACGTGCACTTCGGCAAGGGCGCGACCGTCGGCTCGGTGATCGCCATGCGGCAGGCGGTCTCGCCGGCCGCGGTCGGTGTCGACATCGGCTGCGGCATGTCCGCGGTCCGTACCTCGCTCACCGCCGCCGACCTGCCCGACGACCTGGGGCCGCTGCGTTCGGCGATCGAGGCGGCGATCCCGGTCGGGTTCGCGATGCGCGACCACGCGGTGGATCCGCGCCGGGTGCGTGGCCTGGAGCAGGCCGGCTGGGACGACTTCTGGCGCCGGTTCGCCACGCTCGACCGGCGGGTGGCGCAGTTGGAGACGCGGGCGCAGCGTCAGCTCGGCACGCTCGGCGGCGGCAACCACTTCATCGAGGTGTGCCTGGAGCAGGGCGGCGCGGACGACGGCCGGGTCTGGCTGATGCTGCACTCCGGTTCCCGCAACATCGGCAAGGAGTTGGCCGAACGGCACATGGCGGTGGCCCGCGGGCTGCCGCACAACGTCGACCTGCCGGACCGGGACCTCGCGGTGTTCCTGGCCGGCACGCCGGAGATGGACGCGTACCGCCGGGACCTGTGGTGGGCGCAGGAGTACGCGCGGCGCAACCGGGCGGTCATGCTGGCGCTGCTCGGCCAGGTGGTGCGCGACGCGTTCCCGCGGGTCGGCTACGACGAGCCGATCTCGTGTCATCACAACTACGTGGCCGAGGAGCGCTACGACGGGGTGGACGTGCTGGTGACCCGCAAGGGCGCGATCCGGGCCGGGGCGGGCGACCTGGGCATCATCCCCGGCTCGATGGGCACCGGCTCGTACATCGTGCGTGGCCGGGGGAACCCCGACGCGTACTGCTCGGCGTCGCACGGGGCCGGGCGGCGGATGTCGCGGGGGCAGGCGAAGCGGACGTTCAGCACCGACGACCTGGCCGCCCAGACGGCCGGCGTGGAGTGCCGCAAGGACGCCGGCGTGGTCGACGAGATCCCCGGCGCGTACAAGGACATCACCGAGGTGATGGCCCAGCAGGAAGACCTGGTCGAGGTGGTCGCGCATCTCAAGCAGGTCGTCTGCGTGAAGGGCTGAGACGGGGCCGGCGTTCTTCCGGACGCCGGCCCTACCGGGTGCCCCGGACCATCCGTACGCCGATGGCGACCGCGCCGATGACGAGCAGCGCGGACAGCAGTTGCAGGCCGGGGGAGTCGTCGGCTTCGCCGTACGCGAGCCCGGCGACGCCGAGCACGACGGCGAGCGACGCCGCGGCGGCGACCAGGTATCTCATCGATCCTCCTCGTCGGTGACGTATTCGAGCAGGTCGCCGGGCTGGCAGCCGAGCACCCGGCACATCGCCTCCAGCGTGCTGAAGCGGACGGCCTTGGCCCGGCCGTTCTTCAGCACGGCGACGTTGGCGGGCGTGAGCCCGACCCGCTCGGCGAACTCGCCGACGCTCATCTTGCGCCGGGCCAGCTCGACGTCGATGCGGACGACGATGGGCATCAGATCACCGCTTCCATGTCGGTGCGCAGCGTGGTGGCCTGCCGCAGCAGCGTACGCAGCACGATCATCAGCAGCCCCAGCACGCTGACGCCGGTGGTCAACAGGAAGAGCAGCAGCGGTAGCCCCGGGTCGTCCGCGTGGAAACCGACGTAGAGGAAGACGCCGACCAGCACCGCCCAGGCGGCGGCGACGGCCCAGACGATCCGGTCCACCCAGGCCAGCGACGCCTCGGTGAAGATCCGGTCGGTGCGGACCAGGGTGAGCAGTTGCCAGGTGCACACGATCACCACCTGCACGCAGAGCACCCAGAAGACGGTCACCGCGGTGGCCGGCCACCTGAGGTACGCCAGGTCCGGGTCCTCCCGGGCCAGGTGGGCGAACTGGCCGGGCAGCGACAGGGTCTGGAACAGCACCAGGATCCCGAACAGCAGGACGAGAAAGGCGCGGAGTGCCGTCACCGCGCGCTCGGTAGTCAACATGCATCGACTATCGCTCGCAACCTATCGAAAGTCAATCGGTTCCCCGCGTTCGGCGAACGGTCACCCGTACAGCGGATGGTCGGCCTGGAAGGCGAGCCGGCGGTCCGCGCCGGCGGCCAGGTCGGCGAGCACGTCGTCGAGAGCCAGGAAGGTCTGCCAGCGCTGCTGCCCGGTGATGTCCGCGAGCCGGTCCACCACGAGCTGCTCCAGGTCGGTGACCCGGCGGCCCTTCCACACGTTGTCGGCGAGGCTGACCAGCAGGTCCTCCAGTTGCGTCCCGGGGGCGTGCCAGGCGGCGTGGGTGACGGCGAAGCGGGCCCGCTCCTCGGGCACCCCGTAGCGCAGCAGCAACTGGTAGCCCGCCTCCTCGTGCGCGGAACCGGGACCGGTCAGCTCGGCCGGGTGCTCGACCTTGCCCAGGTCGTGCACCGCCGAGCCGAACAGCACCGCCTGGCGGTCGAACGGCACCGCGCCGAAGCGTTCGGTGAACGCGGCGGTGAGGTGCCAGGCGACGTCGTGCACCAGCCGCAGGTGCGCGCCGAGCCGAGGCGGCGCGGCCAACGCGAGGAGAAGCTCGGCGGCCACCCCGGGCAGCGGGAGCAGCGGTGGGTCGCCCGGTTCGGTCAGGGCACGGCGCAGCGCGTCGGAGGTCACCGGGGCGAGGCTACCGGCTGCCCGGCAGGTGACGATCGGTGTTGCCCGACTGGCGGACGGTGAACCACCTGCTCGCCCGATCCCGGCCCGATGCTCCGGTGCGGAGGGTGGAGCCGACGTCTACCACGGGGAGTCCACATGACCGGAATGAATCGTCGTACCCTGCTACGCGCCGCCGCGCTGACCGGCGCGGCAGCCGCGACCGGGCTGGCCGGTGCGCCGGCGTTCGCCGCCTCGACCACCGCGGCGGTCGCCAACGGGCCGTGGCTGGTCAGCGTCGGCTGGGGCGTGCGCCAGATCGACCCGGGCCACACCACCCCGCGGTGGCTGTTCGACGACGGCGACAACGCCAAGGCCTCACCGGACGGCCGGTACGTGGCCTGGGTGAACACCGGCTGGTCGGGCGACGGCACGCTGCTGCCCTACGTGGCGGTGTACGACCGGGTCACCGGCCAGAAGCGCACGCTGCTCGCCGACCCGCCCGGCGTCCACTACGGCGCCCCGACGTGGTCGCCGGACGGCACGGAGATCGCCCTCGTCACCGGGGCGCAGGCGGACACGCTGATCGCGGTCGACGTGACGACGGGTGGCACCCGCGTGCTGGCGCAGGGGCACTCCATGCGTGAGCCGGACTGGTCCCGGGACGGCTCGAAGATCGTCGTGCGCTGGCGCAGCCGCTCGGAGGGCTGGCAACTGCGCGTGCTGGAGCTGGCCACCGGCACGGTGCGACGGCTCTACGCGCCGCAGGCGGGGGAGCAGGTCGGCGGACCGGTGTTCACGCCCGACTCGCAGCGCGTGGTGTTCTACACCAGCCGCTGGTATCCGGACCTGGAGACCCGCAACCAGTCGCTGGCGTCGGTGCGCGTCGGCGGCGACGGCCTGAAGAAGCTCACCGACGAACCCCGGTTCTACCTGTCGCCGGTGTTCTCCCCGGACGGGCGCTACTGCGCCGCGCTGTCCATCCCGGACAGCAACGAGTACCCCGACGGCGGCAACATCATCGTCTTCACCCGGGGATTCGACGCGCAGTGGTGGATCGCCGGCGACGAGTACGACGACAGCTCCCGACTGGACTGGGCACGCGCCATCT
>NZ_NAPR01000003.1:309876-314139 GCF_002140155.1 Micromonospora sp. NBS 11-29 | reverse complement strand
GCCGGACGACCGGCCGCCGCGTCGGCGCTTCCCGGGCGGATGTCCGCGCGGGAACGCCGAAGCGGTGCGAGGCTTGGGGTGGACGCCGCCGACGGGGCCGGCGACCACCGTGGAGGTGTGATGGCCGAGCGGCCCACCGGGACGTCGTCCCACCGCGCGCAGGCGCACGGCCGGCACGCCAACCACCACAGCTACCACGACGGGGCACAGGTCGACGGGTACGTCGACGACCCGTACCACCGGGTGCGCCGCGCGGTCGCGGCCGGGCTGATGGCCGACGGGGTGACCGGCGACGGTCCGGTGCTGGAGTTGGGCAGCGGGCCGCGGGGCATCCTCGACCCGGCCGCGACGCCCGGCCCGCTCGTGCTGGCGGACGTGGCCGAGGCCGCGCTGGGCACGGCCCGGCGGGCGGCCGGCGGCCGGGCGCTGCCGGTCTGCCTGGACGCCACCCGCGGGCTGCCGTTCCGGGCGGGCAGCTTCGCCGGCCTGATCGCCGGTGAGCTGATCGAGCACGTCTACGATCCGCTGGCGTTGCTGCGCGAGTGCCACCGCGTGCTGGCGCCGGCGGGCCTGCTGGTGCTCACCACGCCGAATCTGGCGCCGGTGCAGGACCGGCTGGCGTTCCTCGCTGGCCGCGCCCCGCGTCAGGTCGACCCGCTGCACCCCTACCTGTGGCTGCACATCCGCCCGTTCACCGCGTCGCTGCTGCGGCGGACGCTGCGCCGGGCCGGCTTCATGCCGCTGGCGATGCGCTCCAACGAGGTCGGTTGGCGGCTGCCCGGCGGGCGGTGGGTCACCTCGCGGTGGCTGGCCCGGGTCGCGCCGGGCCTCGGTGGTTCGCTGATCTGCGCCGCCCGCCGGGTCGACGGCGTGCCGCCGCCAACCCGGCACAGCCCGTGATCGTAACATTGACAACGGGCTATCATGGAGGTTCCGTCGTCGACCGGGGGTTGTCATGGCGCGCCTGTTCGGTTGGGTCGTCACCAATCTCGACGCGTTCATCGGCCTGGTGCTGGCCGTCACGGTGGCTGTGCTCGGCCTCACCAACACCGTCAGCCAGGACCTGGTCAACAGCGCCATCCTGCTGGTCCTGGGGTTGCTCGCGCAGGCGGTGCTGCGCGACCGGCTGCGCCGCCGGACCGCCGAGCGGGAGGTCCGTCAGGTCATCGTGGACACCCGCGAGCGGCTCACCGACCTGGTGCCGCCGATGCGCGAGCTGACCGGCCCGGAGGGCGCGCTGAACCGGGCCCGGGAGGCGATCCACAGCGCCTCGATGGTGCGGGTGCTGCACGGCAGCGAGGTCGGCCAGGCGCTCGCCGAGGCCCGCCAGCACACCGACCGGTGGCACTTCAAGGGCGGCACCGGCACCTACCTGCGTGCGGTGACCCTGCCGGAGTGCCTGAACCAGGCCCGTCGCCGCAACGCCACGCTGACCGTCGCGGTCGAGATCATCGACCCGACCGACGAGGAGGTCTGCGAGCGGTACGCGCGGTTCCGGCGCAGCCTTGAGCCGGACGCGCCGAGCGAGCCGTGGACGGTCGACCGCACCCGCAAGGAGTCGTACGCGACGGTGCTCGCCGCCTGCTGGCACCTCCAGCGCTCCGGCCTGCTCACGGTCGAGGTGCGGCTCTCCGCGCAGATGACCACGTTCCGCTACGACCTCTCCTCCTCGTGCGTCATCATCACCCAGGAGAACCCGCAGACCCCGGCGCTGCGCATCGACCTCGGCGAGGTCTACTACAACCGGTTCAACATCGAGATGGACTACAGCCGGCGGCAGAGCCGACGGGTGCCGATCGAGTCGGCCGGCCAGGTCAAGCTCGACGACGAGCCGTCGGTCGAGCAGGTGCGCCGGCTGTTCGCCGCGCTCGGGCTGACGCTGCCCCGGTCCTTCGGCGACCGCGAGGTGGCCGACATCGTGGGCAAGGCCATCCAGGCGAGGAACCCGTACGCATGATGAGCTACGCCGACCTCGAACGGGAGATCGACCGGGGCACCCGGCCAGAGCTCCTGCGCGGGTGGGTGCTCGACGTGCTCGCCGACGTCGCCGACGGACGGCGGGCGCTGCGGGCGGTCCGGCACCCGCTCGGCTTCACCTGCCTGCCGGTGGCACGCGACGGCCCCGACGGGGTCTGCGTGCACGCCTGGCCGACCGACCCGCCGCCGGTGCGCCCGACCACCTCGACCATGCACTCGCACAGCTGGGACCTGCTCAGCCATGTGCTGCACGGCGCGGTCCGCAACGAGCTGATCGACGTCACCGACGCGCCCGCCGACCCGGCCTGGCGGGTCTACGAGGTGCACAGCCTCGGCGAGGTGGACGAGATGGCGGCCACCGACCGGCTGGTCACCGCGATGACCGCGACCGTGGAGACGCACGCCGCCGGTGACTCGTACGCGCTGCGCGCCGGCGGTTTCCACACCTCGGAGGTCGGCGCCGGCACGTCGGCGGTGACCGTGGCGCTCGGCCGGACCACCCCCGGTGCGGCCGACCTGAGCCTCGGCGCGGTGGACGGGCGCAGCCACCGGGTACGCCGGGACCGCTGCGACGCGGCGGAGACCGCGCGGATGGCGCGCGAGATCGCGCGACTGGTGGCACGGGGCTGAGGGGCTGGAGGAGTCATGGACGTGGGGCCGAACAGAGGCGGGCCCGACCTGGGCGACGCGCACCGGTTCGCGGTGGAGGCGGCCCGGGCGGCCGGCCGGCTGCTGCGCCGGGGCATCCGGGGCGACGTGCACGCCCGGGCCAAGGACGACTCCGGCGACCTGGTCACCGACCTCGACCTGGCCGCCGAGCGGCTGATCGTCGACCGGATCCGGGCCCGCTGGCCGGAGCACGGGGTGATCGCCGAGGAGGGCGGCGAGTACGCCCCGGACACCACCTGGGCCTGGCTGGTCGACCCGCTCGACGGCACCAACAACGTGGCCATCGGGCTGCCGGCGTACGTGGTGGGCATCGCCCTGTGCGAGCACGGCTCGCCGGTGGTCGGCGTGGTGCACGACCCGGTCGCCGGCCGGACCTGGTCCGCGGTCCGCGGCCGGGGCGCGTTCGTGCACGGGTCCGACCCGGCCGGGCGGGCGTTGCGCGCCCCGCGCCGACCGGTGCCGGCCGCGCCGGTGCTGGCCTGGACCCAGGGGCACGGGGTACGCCGGGACGACAGCACCGCCCGCGCGTTGAAGGTGGTCCTCGACACCACCGCCCGCCGGGTGCTGCAACTGTGGGCGCCGCTGCTGTCCTGGGTGATGCTGGCCCGCGGCGACATCGACGGCATCGTCGGCTACCGCCCCGAGGCGGTCGACCTGCCGGCCGGGATGCTGCTGGCCGCCGAGGCCGGCATGGCGGTACGCGCCCTCGACGGTGGCACCTTCGACGACCGCTACGGCAGCCCGGCCGACCGGCGCAGCTTCGTGGCCGGGCCGCCGGAAACCATCGACCGGTTGGTCAAGCTGGTCACCGCGGCACAGTGGATCGAGCCGCAGGTCCGCCAGCTCACCCCGGTCAGTCTCGGCTCGGTCGGTTGGTGAGCGGAGGGGACAGGGGCGCATCCGTTGCCCTGGGCGGCTCGTTTCACCGGTGACGTCCTCGACCGCCGGACAGCGACCCCGCGAGGGTCGTGCCAGAAGTGAGGTGCCACGGTGCGATACGCCATGACGGTGCTGGTGACTCCGTTGCTGTTGGCCACGGCTGCCTGTGCCACGTCCGCCGCCCGCGCCGAGCCCGGCCGCCAGCCAGCACCGGTCGTGTCCTACTGGCCTGGCCAGGAGGAGGTCATGGACGCCGCGGGCCGGGTGGACGAGGCAGCCCCGGCACGCTGGCCCGACCGGTACGCCGGCATAGCGACCGACTTCCCCGGCAGGGCGGTGATCGTGCATCGGGTGCCCGGCGGTGGAATCGATGGCGACGTGCGGGCCCTGGCCGGCGGCGTGACGGTGCGGTTCGTCGACGCCGTGGAGCCAGCCACCACCATCGACCGGTGGATGGGCCGGGTCCGCGCCGACATCGACTGGTGGGCCGACCGGGGAGTCATCGTGTGGTCGGTGGCGCCGCGGTTCGGGGACTGCGTGGTCCTGGAAGTCGACCGGCCGGCCGAGCAGTCAGCCGAGATCACCCGTCATTACTCCGATATGCGGGTATGCGTCGAACAGGGCTCTGAAGCCGTACCGCTTCCCGCCGCCCGACCGGACCGGTCAGGGCTGACCGACGCCACACCGGAGCTGTTCGGCTAGGAAGTCTTCCCAGGTCCGTACGCCGAGCGTCGCGCC
>NZ_NAPR01000003.1:257110-309864 GCF_002140155.1 Micromonospora sp. NBS 11-29 | reverse complement strand
GCCGGCCCCGCCACGTCGGGCACCAGACCGGCGGGTGTCCCGAGCGTCAACTCGACCAGCCGCGTGGCCACCTCCCCGGCGTCGACCGGTTGCAGCCGCAGGCCGCCCGGGACCGGCACCACGGGCAGCTTCGCCATCGCCGTCAGCAGGGTCAGCACCAGATCGTGGAACTGGGCGGCGCGCAGCACGGTCCATGGCAGGCCGGAGTCGGCCACGGCCCGTTCGGCGTCGCGCTTGGCGCGCAGCCAGGCCAGCGGCACCCGGTCGGCGCCGACGACCGAGACGTGCACCAGGTGCGCCACGTCGGCCCGCCGCGCGGCGCGGACCAGGTTCGCGGCGGCCCGGTCGTCGCCCTTGGGGCCGCCGGCCAGGTGCAGCACGGTCGTCACGCCGCGCAGCGCGGATTCGAGGTCAGCCCCGGTGAGCAGGTCGGCGGTCATGTGGGTGACCCCGTCGGCCGGGGCGCCGCCGCGCCGGCTGAGCACGCGCANCCGCCGGTGACCAGGATGGGTGCGTTCATGTTGCGTCCTCCGTCGGGATCGGTTGCCTCACCCGGTCGACCCGCGGCAGCGGGCCGGTGTGACCGGTGTGACGCGCGTCACTTGCCGTCACGTCGCCGGGCTACGGCGGGTCGGAACGGCAGGCGGAAGGGGAGACGACGATGGACGGGCACGCCGGGCTGGTGGAGCGCTTCGAGCGGGAGCGGCCGCGGCTGCGCGGGGTGGCCTACCGGCTGCTCGGCTCGCTCACCGAGGCCGAGGACGCGGTGCAGGAGACCTGGCTGCGGCTGGCCCGCACCGACGTCGCCGCGGTGGACAACCTGGACGCGTGGCTGACCACCGTGGTGGCCCGGGTCAGCCTGAACATCCTGCGGTCCCGCGCCGCCCGCCGGGAGGACCCGCTGGACGTACGCCTGCCCGACCCGGTGGTCCGGACGCCGCAGCCGGACGCGGACCCGGCGCACGCCGTGGTGCTCGCCGACGCGGTGGGCCTGGCGCTGCTGGTGGTGCTGGACACGCTCACCCCGACCGAGCGGCTCGCGTTCGTGCTGCACGACATGTTCGGGGTGCCGTTCGACGAGATCGNGGCGGCCCGGCAGCTCGCCAGCCGGGCCCGCCGCCGGGTACGCGGGCAGGCGCCCGCGCCGGACCCGGACCTCGCCCGCCAGCGGGCGGTGGTGGACGCCTTCCTGGCCGCCGCCCGCGACGGCGACTTCGACGCGCTGGTCGCGGTGCTGCACCCGGACGTGGTGCTCCGCTCCGACGGCGGCGCCGCCCGCGCCCGGCACACCACCGTGCTCACCGGCGCGACCGAGGTCGCGGCGCAGGCCACCACGTTCGGAAAGCTCTTCCCGTACGCCCGGCCGGTGCTGGTCAACGGTGCCGCCGGGGTGCTGGTGAGCGCCGGCGGCCGACCGCTGTCGGTGATGGCGTTCACGGTCACCTCAGGGCGGGTCGCCGCCGTCGACGTGATCGCCGACCCGCGCCGGCTGGCCGCGCTCGGCCTTGCCGACTGAGCGCCGCCGCGTCCCCTCGACACGGGATCGCCGAAGTGGTGGTGTCCGAGCGTGCCGGATGTCGCCGTTTCCCCGACAATGACAAGGGGGCGGGGGAGCGCCGGTCAGGCGCCGGGGCCGACCAGCAGGGCGGCCACCGTCGCCGTCGTGGCGAGCGCGGCCAGCGCGGCGCTGGTCGCCACGAACCGGCCCAACGGCACGGCCACACCGGCGGCCCGGCAACGCTCGTACCAGATCAGGGTCGCCAGCGACGCCCACGGCGTGGCCAGCGGCCCGACGTTCGTGCCGACCAGCAGCGCCAGCAACTGCGTGTGCCGGTCGGCGGCGATCACCGCCTCGCCGGCCACGTACGCCGGCAGATTGTTGACCGCGTTGCTGAACAACGCGCCGACGGCGCCGGCCCGCAGCGCGCCCTCCGCGCCCGGGTCGGCACCGATCAGCGTCCCCATCACGGTGTCCAGGCCGTGGTGGCCGATGGTCTGCACCACCAGGAACAGCCCGGTCACGAAGACCAGCAGCCGCCACGGCACGAGGGCGGGCCGCAGGCTGCCGCGGGCGCGCACGGCGAAGCCGGCCACCAGGATCGCGGCGGCCACCCCGGAGGCGATGCCGATCTCGACGCCGGCCAGCACCCCGCCGACGAAGATCAGGCAGGCGACCAGCGCGGTGCGGAAGACCACCCGGTCCGGCGGCGCGTACCGGGGCGGCGGGACGAACGGGTCGGCGCCGGCGCGGGCCGGTCGCCAGTACCACCACCACAGGAGCACCATCGTGATCGCGATGGCGACCAGTTGCGGCCACCACATCCGGGCCGCCCACGGCACCGGGTCGAGGCCGATCCGGTCGCTGGCCAGGATGTTGGTCAGGTTGGACACCGGCAGCAGCAGGCTCGCCGTGTTCGCCAGCCAGACCGTGGTCATCGCCAGCGGCGTCGGCGGCACGCCCAGCGTCCGGGCCAGGGCGATCATCACCGGGGTGAGCAGCACCGCCGTGGTGTCCAGGTTGAGCGCGATCGTGGTCACCGAGGCGAAAACCACGCAGAGCCAGAACAGCGCCCGGAAGCTGCCCCGCGCGGTGATCGCGACCCGGGCGGCGAGCGCGTCGAAGACCCCGGCCACCGCGGTCAGCTCGGCCAGCACCACCACCGTGCCGAGAAAGATCAGGATGGGTACGATCCGACGCACGGTCGCCTCGGCGTCGGCGCGCGGGAGCAGGCCGGTGAGCACGCAGAGGACGCCGACCACGGCCAGCGCGACCGCGATCCAGTCCAGTACGTGCAGCCGACGCCAACGGGATCGGTCGGGCGCGGCGGACGGCGGATCGCCGGCNCCCGGTGCCGAGCTGCCGACGGTGTCGATCTGTTGACCGTGGGTGGCCATAATGGCCTCGTGGTTGTAGGCGCGCACCCCACCCGGTCCGACCGTCCCATCGACTTCTTCATCAGCTACTCGCCCGCGGACGAACGGTGGGCGACGTGGCTGGCGTGGGAGTTCGAGGCCGCCGGCTACCGCACGCTGCTCCAGGCGTGGGACTTCGTGGCCGGCACCAACTTCATCGACTTCATGGATCGCGGGGTCCGCGAGGCCGAGGTCGTGGTGGCGGTGCTCTCCGAACGCTACCTGCACTCCACGTACGGCAAGCTGGAGTGGCAGGCCGCGCTGCGCGCCGACCCGGACGGCACCGGCAACAAGCTGGTGACGGTGCGGGTGGAGGACTGCCCGATCGACGGTCTGCTCGCCAC
The DNA here is from genome assembly GCF_002140155.1 of Micromonospora sp. NBS 11-29. Lineage (GTDB taxonomy): Bacteria > Actinomycetota > Actinomycetes > Mycobacteriales > Micromonosporaceae > Micromonospora. Next base: position 306,607 of record NZ_NAPR01000003.1, on the reverse strand, counting down.
CATCACCTACGTCGACCTGGTGGGCGTGGTCGATCCGGCGCAGGCACGCGCCCGGGTGCTGGACCGGATCCGGGAGGCGCTGACCGGCCGGGCCAAGCCGATGCGGCAACCGGCGTTCCCACATCACCCCGCCGAGATGCTGCCCGCGCCGGCCGTCGGGGCGCCCGCCCCGCGCCGCCCCCGGCGTACCCCGATCAACCCGCCGCCGTTCCCGCCGGCCGCGGTGGCGCCACCGACCGCCCGCGACACCGTGACGGTGCTCCAGGTCGCCGGGCCGCGTTTCGGCCGTGGCGTGATCTCCCCGGGCGCCCCGGTCACCCCGGGTGAGCTTCAGGAACACCTGATGGGCGACCTCACGCTGCTGATGAACGACGGGGTGCCCCGGCCGGACCTGCTGGTGGTGGCCGGCAACCTCACCGAGTCGGGCAGTCCGCGCGAGTTCTCCGACGCGTTGAGCTTCCTCACCGGGCTGCGGGTGCTGCTCGGCCTGGAGCCGCACCGCCTCGTCGTGGTGCCCGGCCCCCGCGACGTGACCATGGCCGCCTGCCGGGCGTACTTCGCCACCTGCGAGGCCGACGACGTCGACCCGCAGCCGCCGTACTGGCCGAAGTGGCGGCACTACGCCCGACTCTTCGACGACCTCTACCAGGGCCTCGACGACCGGATCTTCGACAGCGAACAGCCCTGGACGCTGTTCGGAGTCCCCGACCTGCGGGTGGTGGTGGCCGGGTTGAACTCGACCATCGCCATCACCCACCGCGAGGAGGACCGGTACGGCTTCCTCGGCGAGGCCCAGTCGAGCTGGTTCGCCCAACGGCTGCGCCACTACCAGCAGTCCGGGTGGCTGCGGCTGGGCGCGATGGCGCACGCTCCGGGGCCCCGCAGCCCGTACGCCGACGAGGCCCCGCCCGACCGTGTGTCGCTGCGCGACCGGGGCTCGGTCAACCGGCTGGTCGGCCCGATGCTCAACCTGCTGCTCTCCGACGCCGTCCCGGCCGCCCGGGTCGACCCGGTGGTGCCGCTGGTCACCGCCCCGCGCGACGGTCGCGCCCAGGTGCTGCGGCTCGACGCGGACGGGACGACCCGCTGGGTGCTCGGCCGCGACGACCGCCTCGACGTCGGCGAGTCGACGGCGGTGCGCTGGTCCCGCGCCGAGGCCACGTTCGCCGCCGCCGGGCCGGCGCAGGTGCCCGACCCGCGGCGTCCGGTCGCCGGGGAGGGCCCGACCCAGGGCGAGCCCGCCGCCGTGGTGGCGACGCCGGCGACGCCGGTGCAGCGGCTGCTCGACCGGCTCGCCGAGGTGTGCGAGGCCCGCTACGACCGGGTGGTGGTGCGCCGCGTCGACGCCGACCCGCCGCACCTGTACGTGAGCTACCGCTCCGACGGCGTGGTCCGGCAGCAGCGGGTCGGCGCGCACGTGGGCACGCCCGCGCCGGCCGACGTCGACCGGTTCGCCCGCCGGGTGCACGCCACCGACCCGGACATTCCGTCCGAGCTGGTCTACGACGGCGACCGGGTGCCGCGTGGGTTGGCCGAGGAGGCGCAGCGACGCGGGGTGCGGGTGCTGCACCTGACCGAGTTCCAGGGCCTGCTGGACCTACGCGACTACGTGGCCGCGCAGACCGCCCGGCTCCAGGCCGACCGGCTCTATCCGCCCGGCCAGTACGTGCCGCAGCGCTACCGCCACCTGGTCGGCGCCGACCAGCGGATCCGCGAGGACGTGGTGGACGAGCTGCTGGAGACGGTCTCCGCACCGGACGGCCGGTTCGTGCTGGTGCTGGGCGACTTCGGGCGGGGCAAGACGTTCGCGTTGCGCGAGGTGGCCCGCCGGCTGCCCACCGCCGCGCCCGACCTGATCCCGATCCTGGTCGAGCTGCGGGCGTTGGACAAGGCGCACTCCGTGGACGGGCTGGTCGCCGCGCACCTGGCCAACCACGGCGAGCAGGTGATCGACCTGAAGGCGTTCCGCTACATGCTGCGCCAGGGCCGGATCGTGCTGCTCTTCGACGGGTTCGACGAGCTGGTGGCCCGGGTCACCTACGACCGGGCGGCCGACCACCTGGAGACGCTGCTCCAGGCCGCCGAGGGCGCCGCGAAGATCGTGGTGAGCAGCCGCACCCAGCACTTCAAGACCAACTCGCAGGTGCTGACCGCCCTGGGTGAGCGGGTCGGCCTGCTGCCGCACCGCCGGGTGCTGGCGGTGGAGGACTTCACCCCCGGGCAGGTCGAGGCGTTCCTGCGCCACCGCTACGGCGGCGACGAGCGGGCCGCCCGCGAGCGGATGAGCCTGCTCGCCGGCGTGAAGGACCTGCTCGGCCTCTCCCGCAACCCGCGGATGCTCGGGTTCATCGCCAACCTCGACGAGGGGCGGCTGGCCGCCGTGGCGGGGGCCGGCGGCACGTTCAGCGCCGCCGCGCTCTACCGGGAGATCCTGGAGTCCTGGCTGGACTTCGAGGAACGGCGCACGCAGGGCATCCCGGGGGCGCCGGTCAATCTGCGCCGGCCCGAGTTGTGGCAGGCGGTCAGCCGGCTGGCGTTCCAGCTCTGGGAGAGCGGTGAGGCGTACCTTCGCCTGGCCGAACTGACCGAGGCCACCGGCCAGCTCGCCGGCCGGGCCGAGTCGCGGCTGTCCGGGCCGCAGGCCGCGCACGCGGTCGGCGCCGGCAGCCTGCTGGTCCGCACCGACGACGGCCTGTTCGGGTTCATCCACACCTCGGTGATGGAGTGGCTGGTCGCCGAGGGGGTGGCCGAGCAGCTCAACCGGGGTGAGGAACCGGCCGCGCTGGCGGTGCGGTCGTTGTCCGCGCTGGCCGTGGAGTTCCTCGGTGACCTGGCCGACCCGGCCCGCTGCACCGCGTGGACGGCCCGGGTGTTGGGCGACGAGACCGCCGGCGAGACGCTGCGCGCCAACGCGCTGCGGCTCTCCGCCCGGCTGCGCCTGCCGGACCGGGCCGACCTGCGCGGCGCGGTGCTGCGCGGGGAGGACCTGTCCCACCGGGAACTCGCCGGGGCGGACCTGACCGGCGCCGACCTGACCGACACCCGGCTGGTCGCCACGAACCTGACCGAGGCGCGACTGGAGCACGCCCGGCTGCGTGGCGCCCGCCTCGACCAGGCCCGGCTGGCCGGGGCGGACCTGCGCGGCGCGGAACTGGCCGGCGCCCGGCTGTTCCGGGCCGACCTGCGTGGGGCGCGCGTCGCCGGCAGCAGTTGGCACCGCACCGCGCTGATCGACGTCAGCGCCGACCCGGCGCTGCTGCGCGCCCCGGAGCTGCGCGGCGCCGTCGTCGCACCGGGCCGACCGGTGGCGCCGGGCCTGGCCCCGCCCGCGGTGGGCGTCGGGTACGGCTTCGAGGTGGGCCGGCTGCCGGTGCCGGTGGCGTACAGCCCGGACGGCGCGGTGCTCGCCGTGGGCAGCGACGACGGTGGCGTGCTGCTCTGCGACACGGCCACCGGGCTGCCGGTGCGCACGCTCCAGGGGCACCGGTCCCGGGTCTACGCGGTCCGCTACGACGGCGCCTCGCACCAACTCGTCACCGGCGCGGCCGACCTCACCGTACGGCTGTGGGACGCCGACCACGGCGACGTGCGGCACGTCATCGAGGACGTCTTCGCCGGCTGGGTGTGGCCGCTGCTCACCGACGGCCGTCGGGGCCGGCTGGTGGTCGGCGACGCGGCCGGTGTGGTGCGGCTGTTCGACACCCGTACGGCCCGGCTGCGCCACGAGTGGCCCGGGCACGCCGCGCCGATCTGGGGCACCTCGTTCAGCCCGGACGGTCGTCGGGTGGTGGTGGCGGACAGCGCCGGCACGGTCCGCGGCTGGGACGTCCACACCGGGAAACTGGCGTTCGAGGTGCGCGAGCCGGAGGTGGTCTACCGCGTGGTCCACTCGCCGGACGGCCGGCTGCTGGCCGCCGTCGGCCAGCACGGCCGGGTCTGGGTCCGCCGGGCCACCGACGGTGAGCTGCTGCGCCAGCCGCGCGGCCACGAGGCCGACGTGTACGCGCTGGACATCAGCCCGGACGGCACGCTGATGGCCACCGGCGACACGCACGGCGCGCTGCGGCTGTGGGAGACGGAGACCGGCCGGCCGGTGCGGGTGCTCGGCCGGCAGCGCGGCGCCATCTACAGCGTCCGGTTCAACGGCGACGGCAGCCTGCTCGCCACCTCGGCCAGCGACGGCGCGATCCAGCTCTGGGACACCGACGACGGCCAGGTACGCCACGAGCTGACCCGGCACCGCGGCTCGGTCTGGCCGGTGGCCTGGCGGCCGGACCAGCACCAGGTGGCGACCAGCAGCAACGACGGCACCACCCGGCTGTGGGACGTGCGCACCGGGCAGCTCCAGCACACGCTGCGCGGGCACGGCCGGCGGGTCACCGCGCTCTCCTTCCGCGGCGACGGCGAGGTGCTGGCGGCCTGCGGCAACGACGGCGTGGTCCGGCTCTGGGAGCCGCGCACCGGCCGGCTGCTGCGGCAGCTCGCCAGCCCCGCCGACCGGCTGCTCTCGGTCGTCTTCTGCCCGGACGATCCGCTGGTCGCCACGCCCAGCGGTGACGGTGGCGTGCACCTGTGGAACACCGACACCGGCGCGGACGAGCGGGAACTGAACGTGGACACCGACCACGTCTGGGCGGTGGCGTTCAGTCCGGACGGCGACGCCCTCGCGACCGCCAACGACGACGACACCGTCCGCCTGTGGTACCGCCGCACCGGCCGGCACTTCGCCACGCTCACCCCGCACCAGGGCCGGGTGCGCACGGTGGCGTTCAGCCCGGACGGCGAGACCATCGCCACCGGCTGCGACGACCGGACGGTACGCCTCTGGGACGCGGCCACCGCCACCTGCCGGATGACCCTGGAGCACCACACCGACCGGGTCTACTCGGTCGGCTTCAACAGCGAGGGGACGCTGCTGGCCAGCGCCGGCAACGACGGCACCGCGGTGGTCTGGGACGTGGCCACCGGACAGGCGCGTACGGTGCTCACCGAGCACGTCGGGCGGCTCTGGTCGTGCGCGTTCAGCCCGGACGGCAACCTGCTCGCCACCGCCGGCGACGACCTGGTGATCCGGCTCTGGGACCCGGGCACCGGGCGGCTGCACGGCACCCTAGCGGCGCACACCCGGCGGGTCTGGTCGGTGCATTTCAGCCCGGACAGCAGCCTCCTGGCCAGCGCCGGCGACGACGGCACGGTCCGGCTGTGGGACGTGGCCGACCCGGAGCACGCCCAGTTGCGGACCACGCTGATCGGCCTGCCGGAGGGTTGGGCGGCGGTCAGCCCCGACGGCCGGTACAAGCTGGACGGTGATCCGGGCGGCCAGTTCTGGCACGTCATCGGCACCTGCCGCTTCGAGGTCGGCGAGCTGGACCCGTACCTCACCCAGGTCCGCCGCCTGGCCGTCGACGCCCCCTTCTGACCCGGGGGTCAAAGCTTGATCAACACCACCTCGGCCGGCACGGCTTGATCAACACCACCTCGGCGAGGTGGCGGTATCGGACGCGCTCGGACCCCGCCACTTCGCCGGAGTGGTGTCGATCAAGCGGGTGGGGCGGGGCCGGGCCGCAGGCCATGGCCTCCGCTCAACGTCGGGGCGGAAGGTGGGCGACGAACGCCCGCCAGGCGGGTGCCGCGAAGACGAGGACGGGACCGCCCGGATCCTTGGAGTCGCGTACGCCGACGAGGTTGCTCAGGTTGTCGGCCACCTCGACGCAGTCACCACCGTTGTTGCCGCTCTTCGTGCTCTTGCGCCACCGCGCACCGCTCAGGCCCATGAACGTGCCGCTTCCCTAATGACGTCGAGGGAGTGTGCCCTGGACAGCGCCTCGCCACGCAACCGCTCCCAGCGCCGTTCCAGGGTAGCAACCGCCTCGGCTTCCTCGATGATCTGCGCCTCGGCCTGACTGTCCACATGCGCGACCCGTCCGCCGTCAGGCAGCTCCGCCAAGGTGAAGGGTCCGCCGAGTCCGGGGTACATGCCGGCCGCCTGCGGGACGATGTAGACCTGGACTGCGGACAGCTCAGCGCACTCAGCCAGGTAGCCGAGTTGTTCGGCCATCATCCTCCGATCATCGCCGGCGGTACGCCGGAGGACGGACTCGTCGATGACGGCGATCAGGAGCGGCGGGCGGTCTCGACGCAGGATGGCGTGCCGGGCGATACGGGCGGAGGTCAGGCCGGTGATCTCGGCCTCCGACAACGCCTCTCCCGCCAGCGTCGCCCGGGCGTAGGCTTCGGTCTGCAACAGGCCGGGGACCCAGGCCAGTTGGAAGGTTCGGAGCGACAGCGCCTCGCGTTCGAGGTCGGCCCAGGGACGGAACCAGGCCGGCTCCCGGCGCTTGAGCGCGTCCGGCCACAGCTCCTCGGCGTCCTTGCCGAGCAGTTCGGCGACCTGGGCGCGGTGCCGGGTCTGCGGGATCCGCCCCTGGCTCGCCCATCGGGCCGCCGTCTTCGGGTCGACGCCGACCCGCTCGGCCAGACTCTCGGCGGTGTGTCCGGACTCGGCCATCGCGGCCACCACGGCTCGATTCATCCCCGCGTCCTCCTCGAACATCCCGGTCGTCCCGCCGTCATCCTGCAACGCAGTGTGATTGCACCGCAACACTCGGCAGGGTTCTGGTGAGCGGCGTGTTGCGGCGACGGAGGAGGGCACGCGATGGCGGAGGACCAGACGCGGTGTGCGGCCGGACGTACCCGAGGGGGAGCCGGACGAATCGCGGACGGGGCCGGGGAAGACCGCCGTGCACTCGACGGCCGCCCGCGGCGGGCGGAGCTGCCGGAGATCGTTCGGCGGTTCCTGTCTCTCACGGACGAGGAGGCGCTCGCGCCCGCACGGAGATCGCGGTGAGCCGGGGCCGCCGGGAGCACGTCCCGTCGCGGCCGACATGGCGGTGTCGGGCCTGCGGGATCGCCTGGCCCTGCTCGGCGGCGAAGCTGCGACTGCTGGCCGCCTACCGGGAGGCCCGGTCCGGGCTGCTGTTCCACCTGGCGCTGCTGTGGGCGGAGGCCGAGGCGGACCTGCCCGCGCCTGACGGTGGGAACGCGGACCGCTACCAGCGTTTCGTGGGCTGGGCGAGGTGCCGGGGTGGGCGGTGAGGGCCGCCCACCCCGGCTCACGAACCGGTCAGCGCCGCCACTTCTGGTTGGCGGTGCCGCCGCACTCCCAGATCTGCAACCGGGTGCCGTCGGCCGAGCTGTTGCCGGTGGCGTCCAGGCACTTGTTGGCCTGCGGGTTCACGATGTCGCCGGCCGAGCTGAACACCCACTTCTGCGCCCCGGAGCCGTTGCAGTCGTAGAGCTGCACCTTGGCGCCGTTGGCGGTCGACCCGGACGCCACGTCGAGGCACTTGCCGAGGGCACGCACCGATCCGTCGGCGTTCCAGGTCCAGCGCTGGGCGGCGGTGCCGTTGCAGGTCCAGAGTTGCACGGCGGTGCCGTTGGCGGTGCTCGCGCTGGCCACGTCGATGCACTTGTTGCCGTACCCGACGATCTGCCCGCCGGTGCCCCCGCCGCCGTTGTCCCAGGCCTGAACCCGGACGTAGTCGATGGTCATGGTCTGCGGGAACGTGGTGGCGCTGTTCGGCGAGCCGGGCCAGTTGCCGCCGACCGCGACGTTCATGATCATGAAGAACGGGTGGTCGAAGACCCACCGGTTGCCGCCCGCGTCGGCCGGCGTCTTGCGGGAGTACGCGACGCCGTCGAGGTACCAGGTGATCGAGTCGGGCGCCCAGTCCACGGCGAACGTGTGGAACGCGTCGGCGAGCGCCTGCCCGTTGGGCAGCGAGGTGGACGCGCCGATGCCGTTGCCGCCGGAGTAGCCCGGACCGTGCAGCGTGCCCCACACCGTGGACGGCGAGGAGCCGACGTTCTCCATGATGTCGATCTCGCCGCTGTTGGGCCACGGGTTGCTGCCGATGTCGTTGCCGAGCATCCAGAACGCCGGCCACAGCCCCTGGCCGCGCGGGATCTTGATGCGGGCCTCGAACCGCCCGTACGCCTGGGCGAACGTGCCGTTGGTGAGCAGCCGGGCCGAGGTGTACTGGCAGCTTCCGTACCAGCAGCCGTAGCCGCCCGGGTTCTCCTTGCGGGCGGTGATGACCAGGTTGCCGTTGCCGTCGAGCGCGGCGTTGCGAGTGCTGTTGGTGTAGTACTGGAGTTCGTTGTTGCCCCAGCCGCTGCCGCCGATGTCGTAACGCCACTTGCTCGCGTCGGGGGCGGCGCCGGCCGGGCCGTTGAAGTCGTCGGACCAGGTGACCGCGCCGGGGGCGGCCACCGCTGGGGTGCTCGGGACGGTGGTGAGGGCGGCCGTGAGGCCGATCGCCGCCGTCGCCAGGGCGGCGACGGTACGGAAACTGCGCACGGGTGCCTCCTGCGGTGGTGGGGGTCGTCCGGCGTCCCCGGGGGATGCGTCCGCCGAACGGTAAACAAAGTTCATAAAAAACCTTCGATGAAGGTATGAACGAAGTCGCCCGCTGTCAACCGGCCCCGGGCCCGCGCTCCCGCTCGGCCTCGGCGATCTCCCGCTCCACCCGGTCCAGCCAGAGGTCGACCTGCCACTCGTCGTACCCGTTGAAGCGCACCCGGAAGACCACGTCGTGCACCTCCTGGGCGGTCACGAGCGGGAACGTCAACACGCCGTGCCGGTAGTGGTCGAGCGTCCGCTCGACGCGATCGGCGAACATGTCGACCTCTCTGCTGTCGTAACCCCGGCGCAGGCGTCGGCGCGCGAAGCGTTGCCCCCGTGGCATCGACCTCTGTCCTGTCGCGATCGGGATGACGTCCTCGCCCGGGTCGGGCTCCCGCCGGTCGGTCAGGGGTGGGACCAGGGCGCGGACCTCGTCGGCGGTCAACTCGATGCGGATGGGGGTGCCCGGATTCACCACCATGGTGATGCCGGACGGCCACACCGATGCCACCTCGCGGAAGGGCCAGGGACCGGCCGGCTCCTCGGAAAGGCGCTGCGGTGCGGTGACCACCGTGATGGAACCGGCCCCCCACTTCTGGAAGCGTCGCACGGCGGTGACTGGTCCCGACCCGACGGGCAGAAACTCGTTGTCCGGCAGCCAGACCTCCGCCGTCAGCAGGATCCGCACCGCCTCCTCGATGGAGGACCGGACCGTGGCCGCCAGTTGCCGTTCCACGTCGTTCAGCGGGATGAACTGCGTCTCCACCTCGCCCGGCGAGGGCGCGGTGGCCGGCTCCGCGGTGTGGCGCGCGGACCGTCCCCATCTCGGGGTGTCCGATGGTTGCGCCTCGGCGGCGGGTGCCGGGGTGGGCGGGCTGAGGTAGTCGTCCACGACCTGCCGCACCACCTCGGCCGGTAGGACGGCGATCTCGCCCCGGGGCCCCCGCAGGCCGGTCCGGCCGTTCACCATGCCGACGACATAGCCGGTGGAGGGCCGCCACACGGGAGCACCGGTCATCGGCGGCCGCAGGGCCAGCGACTCCGTGTCCTCGGTCAACTCCAGGTGCGCCAGCCCGCCGGACGCCACCGAGGTGATCCGGGCCGATCGTGTGGACGAGGAGGTCAGGATGTGTGCCGATTCGCCGGCCCTCGGCACGCCGAATCCGACCTGAACCAGGTCGTGCCCGGGCGGGTCCCCCTCGATGCGGAGGATCGCCACGTCGAGTTCGTCGAAGGTGGACTCATGTGGAGGCCACGCGGCGATGGCCGCGGTGTGAACGGACCTCTCGCGACCGATGCGCACCGAGACCTGACCGTACGGCCACGCGGAGGCCACCGCGTTGTTGCCCAGCGCGCTGTTGACCACGTGGGCGCAGGTGGCCAGGTAACGCAGACCCACCATGAACCCGTGGCCGACGACCTGACCGTAGGCGTCCAGCACCTCGCCGACCACGGGTTCGGCGGGAGCGGGTGGGGAATGGACGGCATCCGCGGTGCTCGGCTCCGCCGGTGTGGCGATGCCCGCCACCCGGGCGAGGATCTCGGCCCGGAGCTTCGCGAACGGACGGCTGTCCGCCGGCAAATCCAGCGCACCGGACGCGGTGGGCACCGCGGCGGCGAGGCCGGCGCCGGGCAGCCGCAGCCGACGCTCGATGAACGCGGACACCTCCCGGTCGACCCGGTCCGCCTCGTGCCGCTGCAACGTGCCGAGCAGGAGATCGCGGACGCCGTCGACGAACTCGTACCGGTCGTCGGTCGCCGGCTCGTCGGTGACGGTGGCGACCAGACCGCTGAACAGGATCTCCGCCAGGTGCGCCGGTGAGGAGCGCGGCATCATCGTCGCCTGCACGGTCCGCATCAGCGGGAGGCTCAGCGGTGCCGCGGACAGGTAGGTGACCAGCTCGTACGCCTCCGGCGTGGCCTCGGCCCGGAACGACCTGACCCGCTCGAAGGCGTCCCGGGGCTCCCGCCGCGAGGCCGGCGCGCCGGGCGCGGTGTCCATCGGGAAGACGACCGACACGTCGACCCCGCCCTGCGCGTTGCCGCTGGTCAGCCGCGCCCAGGGGCCCAGCCATCCGGCGTCGACCTCCAGCACGGGTACGGGCAGCTCGGCGGCGTGCTGGCGACGTCGGTAACTGACGAAGGACAGCCGGTCGTTGGGCGCGCCCGGCGACGGGGTGTCCAACCGTCCGGGTACGGGGCGTAGCGCGGTCCGTTCCCAGAGGTGGGCGGGCAGCGGTTGCAGGATGGCCACCGGGCCGGCGCGGCCCCATCGGTGGACCACCTCGCCGAGATGCCCGGCGCGCCACGCCTCGCCGATGCCGTCGGTCAGCAGCAGGATCAACCGGCGACCGGTCGGGTCGATCAGCTCGGACGGACTACGCGGGGTGCTGCCTGCGCCCCGCCCGGACGTGGTCACCCACGGCCGGCCCTCCGCGTCCACATGCAGGTGACGCAACCGCACGTCCCGGAACGCGCCGAGTCGCCGGAACACGCCGGACAACTCCAGGGCGAGCCGCCCCCAGAGCTGCCCGCCGGCACCCAGGTCCGCGACGAGCACCAGGTCCAGCCAGGGTTCCCGGGCCGGCCGCAACACCGGCAGCCAGATCCCGCGCTCGGCGATCCGGCGTACGGTCGCCTCCTCGTCGAGGACCAGCCGATGCCGGGAGTCGACCGTACGCTTCAGCGGGCGCAGCGCCCGCATCAGGCGCAGGGTGTCCGGGATGGCCGGTGCGGCGTGCGCCAGCAGCGGCGCCGCCGGGTTCGCCTCGGCGCGGTGCGACCGCGGAGGACGCAGGTGCAGCGGCAGCAGCTCCTCCGCCGGTGGCTCGGGCGTCTCCTCGGCCGGCTCCGGTGCGCCCGGGTCGAGCCGTCGGTCCGCCGTCGCCGGCTCGCCCGACCCGGTCCGCTCCGGCGGGTCGGTGCCCTCGTCGACGGGCGCGGCCCGCTCCCCTCGGTCGGCGGGTGGCCCGGCCGCCGGCCGGGACGGCAGGTGCTGCGCCAGCCACAGGGCCTCCGCGAGCCCCCGGGCGTCCAGGTCCACGCCGGCCCGGGCGAAGACCCGCGACACCTGTGCGACGGACACGACTAGGAGAGTTCGGCCAGGTACTGCAGGACGAGGTTCGCCAGCCGCTCCGGATCCAGTTGGTCGCCGGGGACGTGCCGGGTGAGGTACACCGCGTTGAGGAGCTGGTCCGTGGCGAGTTCACCCTGTTCCCGGCGGTCGAGGAAGGCACGGACCAGGCGCCGGGCACGGTCGTCCAGGTCGGCGCCGAGATGAGCCCGGACGATGTCGTCCAACCGGTCCTCGTCCGGCGGTCGTAGCTCCATCCGGACGCAGCGCCGCAGGAACGCCGGTGGGAAGTCCCGCTCGCCGTTGCTCGTCAGGACCACGATGGGGAACGTCGTGCAGCGGACGAAGCCGTTGCGCACCGTGACCCGACGGCCGTCCGAGGTGCCGATCGTCACCTGCGGGACGGCCTCGGCGAGCCGGGACAGCTCCGGTATCTCGTACTCGCCCTCCTCGAACGCGTTCAGCAGGTCGTTGGGCAGGTCGATGTCGCTCTTGTCGATCTCGTCGACGAGCAGCACCCGTTCCCGCTCGCTCGGCGTCAGGGCGGTGCCGAGCGGGCCGAGGCGCAAGAACCGCCCGACGTCCGGCGGCTCCTGCGCGGTGCCGCGCAGGTTGTGCTCCTCGATGCGGCCGATCGCGTCGTAGTGGTAGAGGCCGTCGCGGACCGTCGTGCGACTGGTGATCGGCCAGCGCAGGACCGGACCCAGCCCCAGTTCGTGTGCGATCGCGTACGCGAGGGTCGACTTGCCCACCCCCGGCTGCCCGGTCACCAGCAGCGGACGCCGCAGGTAGATCGCGGTGTTGACGAGGTTGAGGGTCTCCTCGTCGGCCTGGTACGTCCGGGCCTGCTCGGCGCGCTGGGTCCGGTTCTGCGTGCCGTCGAACGTCCGCCACGGGGGTGGTTCCGGCAGCCGGTCGATGCCGTCGTGCGGCTCGCCGCTTCCCTGGAAGACCCACCACGAGTTCACGCGACCTCCGCTTCGCCGGGCGGCAGCATCTGTTGCCGGGGCGGACGCCGCCTCGGATCGTCCCAGAGCAGCACCAGATCCCGTCCCCAGTGTCCGTCCGCCGCCGCGGCCCGCCGCAGTTCGAGGAACCGCTGCGGAAGCGCGTCGTGACGGGTGTCCGCCAGCCAGTCCTGGAGCCCGTCCTGGAACAGCCGCACCGGGCAGGCGTCGCCGGCACACTCCTGGCAGCGGGTGCCGCACCAGGTCAACGCCGGTACGCCCTCCGGCAGCGCCACCTCCAACGCGACCCGCGACGGCGCGGCGTCCGGTGGGCCGGGAAGCGCGACGGTGGACAGTTGCGGCTGGGCGCCGAACCAGGCCCACATCGCCGCGTGGCTGCGCCGGTCACCGCAGGAGATGGAGGCCAGGCCGGAGCGGAGGAACTGCCGGGCCGTGGTGTTCCACCGCCGCTTGAGGAAGGCCAGGCTCTCGGCGTCCTCCAGTCGTTCGAGGTCGCGGACCACGACGGCGTACTTGCTGCCCAGCGTCTCCCACCTGCGCGAGCGCCACAGGGCCCAGGAGTGGACCGGCTCGTTGAGGAGTTCCTGCGGCAGGATGAACTCGATCATGATGTCCCGCTCGTGCGCCGTCAGGTGCCGGATCTGCTCGACGAGCGTGTCCTGCACCCGTTTCTCGGCGTCCGGCCACGGCACCGCCTCGAGATCGTCGACGACCGGTACGACGTGGTCGGCGTCCACGTAGCGCCACATGGTCACGTGGTAGCGCCGGTGGTTGTTGCCCGCCGGGCGCAGCCGCACCATGACCGAGACCGGGTCCGCGGCCGACGTCCCGGTCAGCCGGTCCACGATCGGCGCGACGACCCCGAGGCGTCCCGTCCGGTACAACACCCAGTCGCGCAACTCGGGCCGGTCGGTGTGCCGTCCGGCCAGGTCGGCGGCGTAGGTCAACACCTGCGGTGGTTCGCCGGCGGGCGGTGCCACGAGGTTCATCAGGTCCGCCGCCACGTCGCCGTAGTCGTGGCGCGACACGGACGAGAGCTTGACCAGCGGCCCGGCCGACCGTTCGTAGTCGGCCCGGTGCTCCTCGGCCCGGATCTCGGGCAGCGTGGCCAGGATGCCGCGTAGCTCCCGCTCCTCGACCGGCGTGACGTACCTGGCCGAGCGGTCGGCGTCGAACGTCGGTCGGCGGTCGTGGTCGGGCTGTCGGTGGTGGTGCAGGTCGTGTGCCCGCCACAGGTCGCGGTGCGTGGCCGGGGCCAGGTCCCGCAGGCCTGCCAGGGGGACGACGAAGCCACCGCCGTGCTCCCGCTTGGCCTTGACGACTCCCCAGACGCCCCCGCTCTCCGGGTCGAGGACGGGCCCGCCCGACATGCCCTGGGTGACGTCCTCGTGCGAGATCTTCAGCAGCTCACCGGGCGGGAAATCGTATCTGCCGGTGACCCGCAGCAGCCCGACGGCGGGTTTCAGCGACGGCGCGAAGGTGCTTGAGTAGCCCGCCCCGAAGCAGGGACGGCCCAGACCGGGCATCCGGTTGGTGAGCCAGACGCACGGGTGCTCCGTCAGGCCGTCGAGCCGGATGACGGCGAGGTCCGGCCACGGCCACAGCGTCGCGTCGTTGGCCGGCGCCGCCGAGGCCTCCCGCACCGTGCCGGGGTGAGGGAGGCCCTGCCACCACACGGTGACCCGACCCGCGGTCGGGCCCGCGACGTGGGCGCAGGTGAGGACCGTGCCGGGAGCGACGAAGAAGCCGCTGCCCGGCAGCCGCCCGTCGACCCGTACGAGGCATTCGGTGAGATGGCCCTCGGCCCAGGCCGCCACCGCGTCCGACACCTGCGCGGGGTCACTCGGCAGCGGCATCCGGAACCGTCGCGGGGGCNCCACCAGGCCCTGGGCGCCGATCTCCAGATCGAGGCCGAGTTCCACCGACATGGTGTCGGGCCGTGCGGCCCGCACCCCGTTGCGGACGTTGGTGGCCACCGCGGTGAGGGTTTCCGACAGCCCGGTCAACGGCAGGAGCCGGTTACCGAAGCCGACGTCGCTGACCCCGTTGCTCTCGATCGTCGCCCACGCGATCTGACCGTCGGGTAGCTCGACCTGGACAATTTCCCGCACGCGTCGCCCCTCCAACTGACGGATAGAAGGGTGAAGGATATTGCGGCCGGCGACGATGCGAGGCTTTCACGTTTGTCTGACTTCTGACTGTTCCCGTCGGCCAGGGTGGTCCGCCCCGATGTCCGCGGGCAGGGTCGGCCGTGGTGGTGCCACCGGCGGGCGGCGCATCGCGCGCCACGGCCCGCCCAGCAGCGGCGTGAGCACCACCAGCAGGTAACAGGCGCCGATGGTCAGCAGCGTCGGCGTGGTGCCGAACCGGTCGGTGGCCAGCCCGGCGCCGAGTGCGCCGACCGGCATGGCGGCCCAGGCGCCGGCGCCGATCACCCCGTACACCCGGGCCCGCATGGCCGCCGGCACCCGCTCCAGCTCCACCGCGCCGATCAGCGGGTTGATCGCACCGGCGGCCAGCCCCGCCACCGCCACGACCGCCACCATCACCGGCAGCGGCGGCGCGGCGGCGAGCGCCCACAGCGGCGGCGGCCCGCACACCGCGAAGGCGATGACGAACGTGGCTCGCCGGGGCAGCCGGTGCCCCACGGCGCTGAACACCAGCGAGCCGACCAGCGCGCCGCCGCCCATGGTGCCCACCAGCAGGCCGAACGCGGCCGGCCCGCCCAGGTCACGGTCGGCGACGACCGGCAGCAGCACGTTGCTCTTCGCCGCGTCGAAGAGGTTGGTCACCAGCACCAGCAGGACCAGTGCGCGCAGCAGCGGCTCGCGGACCAGGAAACGCAACCCGGCGGCGAACTGCCGCCAGTAGCCGCCGGCCTCCGCCCCGGCCTCCTCGGTCGACGGGCGCAGGCCGCGCGGCACCAGGACCGTCACGACCAGCGCGGAGACCGCGAACGTCGCCGCGTCCACGGCCAGCACCGGCAGCGGACCCAGCACGCCGACCAGCAGCCCGGCCACCGGTGCGCCGATCATGCGGGCGCCGCGCGAGGTGGCCTCCAACCAGCCGATCGCCCGTTCGATCGGCACCCCGGCGGCGGCCGCCGCCTCCGGCAGCAGCGCGGTGCGGGCGGTCTGCCCCGGCGTGTCCAGCAGCCCGCTGACGAAGACCAGCGCCAGCAGCGCCGGGAACGGCAGGCCGACGGTGGCGTGCAACACCGGTACGGCGGCGACCGTCACGCCGGAGACCACGTCGGCCAGCACGCTGGCCCGCCGGTAGCCGATCCGGTCGACCAGCACGCCGCCGAACGCGCCGCCGAGCACCACCGGCGCGGTGGCGAACGCGCCGGCCAGCCCGGTGGCCGCCGGCGAACGGGTCTCGGCCAGCACGTAGAGCGGCAACGCGATCAACGTCAGCACGTTGCCGGTCAGCGAGACGGTGTGCCCGATCAGCAGCCCGGCCAGCGGTCGGCGGTCCCGGCTCACTGCGGCCCCCGGTAGGCCTGCCAGATCAGCGTGACCATCTCCGCGCCGGGTCGCCCCGGCGTGCCCCGGGCCTGCCAGCGCCGGCCCAGCTCGGACAGCTCGTCGCGCAGCTCGCCCAGCTCGTCGGGGGTCAGGTGCACCACGGTGTCGCTGCTGGTGGTGCCGCGTACCCAGGCGAGGTCGAGGCTCACCTCCGTCTCCAGGTAGGCCTGGTAGCGGGCCACGTAGCGCTCCATCGCGGCCCGCCGTAGCAGGCTGCCGGCGAGTCGCCGCTCCGGGTCGTCGAGCAGCTCGACCGGATCCCAGTCGGTGGTGGCGTGCGCGGCCCGCCACCACCGCTCACGACGGTTGCGGGCCAGGTCGGGGGCCTCGGTCACGAAGCCGTGCTCGGCCAACTTGCCGATGTGCCAGCTCACCGAGCCGACCGCCTCGCCGACGCGCTCGCTGAGCATCCCCACGGTCTGCGGGCCGCGCAGGCGCAGCTCGCCGAGCAGCCGCAGCCGGGTGGGGTGGGCCAGCGCCCGCATGGCCCGTGGATCGCTCAGGTGGGCATGGTTCGACTCGTCCGCCATGGCGACAGGTTAGACCGACAAGACTCGGCGTACAAGAAGTCTTGTGTTTCAGTCGAGGCAGAACTCGTTGCCCTCCGGGTCCGCCAGCACGAGGTGGCCGGCGCCCAACGGGGNGGGCGACCCGGGTGGCGCCGTGGGAGACGAGCCGGTCGGCCGCCGTCTCCAGCGCCGCCATCCGGGCCTCGCCGGTGAGCCCGGGCGCGGCCCGGACGTCGAGGTGCACCCGGTTCTTGACCCGCTTGGGCTCCGGCACCCGCTGGAAGAACAGCCGGGGCCCGGAGCCGTCCGGGTCGACCACGGCCGAGGCGTCGTGGTGCCGCTCCGGCGGCACGCCCATGGCGGTCAGCGCCGCCTCCCACGAGTCGAAGCCCTCGGGCGGCCTCTGGACCCGGTAGCCGAGCGCCTCGGCCCAGAACGCCGCCAGCGTGGCCGGGTCGGCACAGTCGAAGGTGAATTGCACGTCACGGGCCATCTGGGCTCTCCTTCTGTCAAGTCGGCAAGCTTCTGCCGCACCCTGACCCATCAAGCGGTCAGCGGCTGTCCGCAACCGTAGTCAGCCCCGGCGCTGGTCAGCGTTCCTCGCGCTGATGTCGTCGTTGGATCACCGCTCCTCAATCACGTACCGGAATTCTTCGAACTGCTTGATGTGGCTCTCGTAGCTAGCAGTTGCAGGCTCGATGAGAACGTGAGCCAGGTCGTGTCGAATGGCTGCCGCCTCTTCGTCGTCACCGGCAGCGGCAAGAACTCTGAGGAGCCGTTCCAGAGCGCCTCGAAGGTGGAAGAATCCCGTCTGATCATCGCTGACGTACTGCCCGTAGGCGCTCATGGATAAAATCGCACAGTCCCGGGCCTCGTCTAGGTCACCAGTGCGCAGATGCAGTTCGGCTGCCAAGCCGTTGAGGTAACCGGAAGTCGCGAGCAAGTCGGCGCCTTCCACCTCGGCCGCTTCGCCGAGTTTCACATCCTTGAGGTTCGCTGTCTCGTTCAGCGCGGACCATGCTGCGCCGAGATCGCCGATCTCCATTTGATGGTGGGCGAGGCCGGATAACGCTTCACAAAGATGAGGGGAGACGTCTTCCCCTTCCCGCTCACCTCCGGCGCGGAGAATCTCGACGGCTTCGACGCTGTGGACAATCGCCTCGGCAGGTCGACCCGCCGAACAGAGCGCGTCCGCCAGGTTCACGAGCGCGATGGCAAGGTCCTCGGCCTCCGCAGGACTCTTCTCGGCAAGTGATCGCCACAGAACCACGGATCTGGAACCGCACCGGATCGCTTCGTCGTGCAGACGTAAATTCCGGAGGAACTTGCCGGCATGACTGAATGTTATAGCGAGGTTGCGTCGGTCACCGACGTTGTCGAACTTGTTGGAGAGCTTGACGAAGATCTCGGCCGCCTCGAGTGTGGCAGCCAGGGCTTCTCCCCACCGGCTCGAACGCCCGAACGACTCACCCTGCCGAATGAGCAGAACTCCGCGGTGCGCGAAGGCGGCAGCTCGATCGTCGAACAGCAGATCGTCGGGCACCGCTACGATACGACCGTCAGCGGGTGGGCGGGTTGACGAGTCATCCGTATGCTGATCGGCCCCTCCCCTCACGACCGCCCCTGGTTCGATACCGTCCGGGCCGGTGACGTCTGCCTCGGCAAACCGCGAGAGCATTGCTCTTGCCGCCGTCGCCTGTTCGGCCAAACCCAAGGCGTCGAGCAGTGCCGCCCTGCTCTCCAGGCTGCCGACGATGAACGGAGCCGTGTGTCCGATCGAGTCCCCTCTCGGCGGGACCAACAGGGATAGTGACTCGTCCGCAGCGCGGAGCCCGGCGGCCGGATCGGACAGCGACTCCGCCTGGAGATGGGCAAAGGTACTGAGTGTGACGCCGAGCAACTCCACGGATTCCGCCGCCGGACCGGCGAGTCCTCGTAGAATCTCCAACGCCTCGTCCAGAGAGCGGCGGGCGTTCTCGTAGTGTCCAGCGTGGATCTGGCGCGCACCCAGGCCGCGCAGTG
Source organism: Micromonospora sp. NBS 11-29 (assembly GCF_002140155.1). Lineage (GTDB taxonomy): Bacteria > Actinomycetota > Actinomycetes > Mycobacteriales > Micromonosporaceae > Micromonospora. The sequence continues at coordinate 288,104 of NZ_NAPR01000003.1, read as the reverse complement.
CATTCGCCAGGCCCATCAGATCCTCGCCGTCGAGCCTGGCCGCCCGGCGCCAGGAGACGACAGCGGCGGCTGCCGCCTCGAACGACTCATCGATACGTCCAGTGGCGGCTAGCGCATCGCTTTTCCACATGCAGGCTTGCCCAACGGCGCGGTCGAGCGCGTCTGCCGGGAGGTGTTCCTTGGTCGATATGACCGAGACCGCCTCGTCAGCTACTTCGATCAACTCTTCGTGGTTGCCCGTCTCCTTGAGCCATCCGGCGAAGTCCATGAGACTTTCGGCCAGGTCCGGCCGGTATTGCACGGGGAATCTTGACGCCACTTCGCGGAGAAGGCTGATGGCCTCCCGCATCGTCAGGACAGCGGCGTCGGGTGAGTTGTGTTCCCACTGCTTGTGCGCGAGATTGTTCAACGCCTTGTAGAGATCGACGTCGAAAGCGTTCCGGTTGCGGTTGAACAGTCTCTTGAAGCTCGCAACCGACTCCTCGACAGCCGTGATGGCCTCATCCCGCTTGCCGCAACGCCAGAGGATGCCGCCCCGGTTGTCGAGCGCCGCCCCCACCGACCACTCATGGTGATCGGGTTGGTCCCGCCGGAGTCGCGTAAAGATTGCCACGGCTTCGGCGGAGGACTCAAGTGCCGCTTGAAAGTCGTTCCGGTCGCTGAGGATCATCGCAAGGTGATCCAGCGATCCGGCCAGGTCCGAGAGGTGTCGCGCATCCTGGGTGACGAGTCGCCGTCTGATGGCGACACATTCGCTGACGGCGGCGAAAGCGCCCTCGGCATCGCCTGAGTAACGCAGCGACATCGAGAGGTTGTTCAGCACATGACCGATTCCGACATCCGCGGAACCCGGCAGGATGTCGTTCACGATCCGGTAGAGTTCGAGCGCGGTCTTTGCCACCTGTGCTGACTCCTCAAACCGGTCCAGCTCGGCAAGCCTTCCGCTCAGGGCGCCCAGTTGAGGTGCGACAATGGGAAGGTCCCGCAGTTCGCCCGTTGAGTCCGCCGGTCGGAGGACCGCCACCGCCTCGCGGATCCACCGCAGCGCAGCCTCCCGGTCACCGGCGTCGCCTAACCGAGCACTCAGGTCGGAAGCGACCTCTGCACGGGCCTGCCGATTCGGTGCGGCGGCGGTCCGTGATTCATAGAGTCTGAGGCCCAGGTCGGCGCGTGCCGCGTCGAACTCGAACATCCGCGCCCTAGGCAGTGCGCCGTCGATGGCCTCAAGGAGTTCGTTCCCGATGCCGTGCACACCCATCAGCCGCAGGATCCCAGCTCCACCCAGCGTCTGTGCGAGCGCCGGGTCGTCGGCCAGCAACGGCAGCAGAGCTGCAGTCGCCACGTGCGGCCATCGCTGCGACGTCTCGACCAGGAGGGTCAGCACACGCCGACGGACCTCATCTGGCACCTGCGCGTTCACGATCCGCCGCAGAGCAGTGAGGACCCAGGGGTCGGCACTCTCGCCGTCTGCTGGGCCACCTGGGATACGGAGGGCGACGAAGTCTTCCGCGAGCCGGTCCGGATAGAGCGGTTCGAGCACGTGCGGCGACTCCACGGCCGGATAGAGGAGACCATGATCGTCTAGAACCAGGTCGGATGACTCGGTGCCGGAGGAGACGCCCAGTAGGTCCAGTAGCAGGACGGCCTGGTCGTGACGCATGGGACCGGCGAGGACGGCCCCGAACACGGCACGAGACATCGTGTTGGCCCGAACCGTGACGCGCCCTGCTGAGCGTGCCCCCTCCCAGTAGGCTTGCTCCCGATCGAACAGAAAGGAGGATACGAGCGCGGCCTTGTCGGGCGGCGTCGATTTCTGGTCGAGGTGAGCGAGAACCGCAGCCAGCGCGCTCATATGGATCGATAAGATGGACCGCGGCGCGACATCGAAGTCGACCTCGATCAACGGGTCGATGTCATCGATGCCCGCGAGAATCTCGGCGAATCGGCCCAGCGCCCGCTGGTAGATCACACCAACGCTTTCCGCTATCGGGTTGAGGAGCATGTGGTCGAGCACCCACCCCTGGCCCTGCCATCGATAGCGCAGCGGTCCCCACCAGGCCGCCGACCGGGCCAGCAAGAGGATCCGAATCTTGCCCGCGAAGTGGTGTTCGGTCTCGGCCACCAGCAACGCAAGATCATCCAACGGCCACCGGTCCGCGTAGTCCACAACGATGAGCGTCCGGTCCCGCCCCTCGCTCACCATGTCGGACTCGGCGACGCGGGAGCGATACCGCACATCGGTGACGTGCCGCGCGGCGAGCACTCGCCATCCGGCCTGATCCGCGTCCTCGAAGACACGATCAGCGAGACGGGTCTTGCCCTGACCACCCCCGCCGTGCAGCAACCGCATCATGTGGCGGACGTCCGAGTCTCGCCAAGCCGTGAAGTCAGCGAGTTCCACGTCCCGATTTGAGAACGGGACCACGCGGTTCTGGGCGGTCAGCAGTTGGCTGGGCGGACGGCTGCGTAGGTCCGGCACCGGGGACGGCAGCGCTGTCTCCAGGAAGTACGGATGCTGCGGATCCACGCCGAAGTACTGACGCTCGGCGACGTAGGCGTCCCGGCCGGCTCGCACGTGAGGTCTGTCCCTCCTCACCGGCTACGTCTCATTTGATGCGTTGCGTCGCTGATCGAAGGACATGCTCTCGGCCGTGTAGGCGTCCCTTCCGGCGATCACATGGAACGTGGCACCGGGAGCCGACTCAGTGGATCTTCCTTGACGCAGCGTCGCAATCCCGAATGCCAGACCGATGATGCCGAAGATCACCGCCGCGACGAAGCTGGCCACGCTCGAAAGTTTGTCGGCTTCGTCTAGGCCATGCCGGGTCAAGAACCATACCCAGGCCCCCAGGCCGGCGCTCAGGGCCAAACAGGTAACAATGATGATCGCCTTCGTACCACGCCCCATCCGTGGATTATTGCAAACCGCGCGGACGGGAGCGCTGAGGCCGAGTCGGCCTGCCAGGGGCGGTTCTTGCGCATCGGCATGGTCATGACCACATCTGCCACGTCAAGCAGTCAGCAGATGTCCGCAACGCTCGCAAAAGATCAAACCCGGCGCGCCGCCGCCCGGCCCTTGAGCCGGCGGCCCATCTCCCGGGCGATCTCCCGCTTGGCGTCCCGCTCCGCGAGCGCCTGGCGCTTGTCGTACGACCGGCGGCCCCGGGCCAGGCCCAGCTCGACCTTGGCCCAGCCGTCGGCGAAATACATCGACAGCGGCACCAGCGTGATCCCACCGTCGCGCAGCTTCTCCAGGATCCGGGCGATCTCCACCCGGTGCAGCAGCAGCTTGCGGGTGCGCCGGGGCGCGTGGTTGGTCCAGGTGCCGAAGCCGTACTCGGCGATGTGCAGGCCGTACAGCAGGATCTCGCCGTCCCGCTCCTGGGCGAACGCGTCGACCAGCGACACCCGCCCCTCGCGCAGCGACTTCACCTCGGTGCCGGCCAGCACGATGCCCGCCTCGTACGTCTTGAGGACGTCGTAGTCGTGCCGCGCCTTCTTGTTCGAGGCGATCAGCTTGCGCCCGTTCTCCCGACCCACCCCCGCACCCTACCCACCCCTCACCGCCCCACCGGGAGTGACCACGCTTCCGTGCATCAGCCCAANAGCAGGGCTGCGCAGTAGGTGATCATCACCAGCAGGTCGGCCTGGGGCAGCTCGGTGCCGGCCGCGCCGACGCCGATGAGCAGGTCGGAGGCGAGGAAGAACGCGCCGCCGGCCCCGGTCCGAGCCGACACCCCGGTCGTGGCGGCGGCCATCAGGCACAGCGCCAGGCTGTAGCCGAGCACGGGCAGCCGCAGCGGCCCCAGCGCCCCCCACAGCAGCGCGTTCCCGACCGCCCAGGCGATCAGGTAGCCGGCCCACGCCACCGTCGGCGGTCGACCGTGACGCCGGAAGCCGGCGAGGAACGCGAGCTGCGCGACCAGGAAACATCCCATCCCGGCCAGGAACGCTGCCCGTCCCGGCACGAGCAGGGCCACGTCCCCGGCGGTGGCCGCGACCAGACCGGCCGCCACCGCGTCCACGCGGCGTCGCTCCCGCAGCAGGTACGCCAGCAGCACCGGCGCCAGGAGCGGCTTGGCCAGCCACTGGAGCACCGTCGAGTCGAGCGCGACCGCGACCAGCTCGACGGCGGCGACGAGCCCGAACAGGCCGAGCCAGGCGCGCCTCATCGGGCCGGCTGCCAGCCGGGGCGACCGAGCAGGTAACCCAGCCGGTGCCGCCAGCAGGTGGCCCGGCGTACGTCGGACCAGATCGCGGCGAATTCGTGGGTGGCCACCCGCAGCGGGTTGAAGGTCCGGATGTTCGTGGTCAGCCCGTAGCGCACCGCGGCCCGCTCCGGCTCGAAGCTGCCGAACAGCCGGTCCCAGACGATGAGGACGCCGCCGTAGTTGCGGTCCAGGTATTCGGTGTTCGAGCCGTGGTGCACCCGGTGGTGCGACGGGGTGTTGAAGACCCGCTCGATCGGCCGGGGCAGCCGGCCCAACCGCTCGGTGTGCAGGAAGAACTGGTAGAGCAGGCTGACCGACTGCTGTAGGAAGATCATCCAGGGTGGGATGCCGAGCAGCGCCAGCGGCAGCCAGAACGGCAGCGAGGTCATCGGCGTCCAGCTCTGCCGCAGCGCGGTGGAGAGGTTGTAGTGGACGCTGGAGTGGTGCACCACGTGACTCGCCCAGAGCACGCGCACCTCGTGGTGTGACCGGTGGAACCAGTAGTAGGCCAGGTCGTCGGCGAAGAAGACGATCGCCCAGGTCCACCAGTCGCCGGGGGAGAGGTGCACCGGCGCGACCGTCCACAGCGCCGCGTAGAGCCCGACGGTGAGCAGCTTCCACGGTACGCCGATGAGCTGGCTGCCCAACCCCATCGACAGGCTGGTGGTGGTGTCACGCAGCTCGTAGCCGCGTTCGTCGTCGTCGGGCAGGAAACGGTAGGAGACCGCCTCGACGACGATCAGGAGCAGGAACGCCGGTACGGCGTACAGCACGGCGGGGATCATGCGCGCGCTTCCCTTCCGGTGGTGGGGGTGGCGACCGGCGCGGTCAGCAACGCCCGGGCCTCCCGGGTGGCCGCCGCGCCCTGTCCGGCCGCGATCGCCTCGGCCAACCGACGGTGGCCGGCCACGTCGAGCAACTCGGCGGCGCGGGCGTCCGGGGGGACGTCGCCGACCGCGAACGTGCCGGCCACCAGGCTGTTGAAGGCCAACTGGTAGGCGGTGTTGCCGCTGCCGGTGACGACCAGCCGCCAGATGCGGATGTTCGCCTCGGCCATCCGGTCCAGGTCCGGCGCCAGCCCGCCGTACTCCTCGGCGGTCCGGACCAACGCCGCGACGACCGCCGCGTCGGCGCGCTCGGCGCAGAGCCGGGCCGCGTCGATCCCGACGCAGGCCCGCATCTCCAGCATGTCGCGGACCAGCGTGGAGACCGGGAGTACGTCACCGGAGCGGGCCAGGGACAGCGCCAGGTCGAGCCCGGCGTGCACCCGCCAGTCGAGCACCCGCGTCGCGCCGCCCTGACTGACCCGGACCAGGCCGAGCTGCTGCAACCGGCGCAACGCCTCCCGTACCGCGTGGCGGTTCACCGCGAACGCGGCGGCCAGCTCGCGCTCGCCCGGCAGCGTCTCGTCCGGCTGGTGGTGGCCGGACACGATCGCGTCGCGGAGCTGGCCGAAGACGTGGTCGGAGACCGAGGCGCGGGGCGCCGGGGTGAAGGCCATGGCAGCAGTGTGGTCCCGAACACATCAACCCGTCAACTGGTTGGACCAGCATGCGCGGCGGCCGGTGGGTGCCGTGGCGGTCACGCCTCGTATCCTTTCCGCCGTAGGCCCACAGGGAAGGGAGACGGTGTGAGCGACCGGGTCGAGACGTTGGAGTTCCAGGCCGAGGCGCGTCAGCTGTTGCAGCTGATGGTGCACTCGATCTACTCGAACAAGGACGTCTTCCTGCGCGAACTGATCTCGAACGCGTCCGACGCGTTGGACAAGCTGCGGCTGGAGTCGCTGGTCGACAAGGAGCTGTCGGCCGACACGTCCGACCTGCACATCGAGATCGAGGTCGACAAGGACGCCCGTACGCTGACCGTGCGGGACAACGGCGTCGGCATGTCCCGGGACGAGGTGGTGGGGCTGATCGGCACCATCGCCAAGTCCGGCACCGCCGAGCTGCTGCGCACGCTGCGCGAGTCGAAGGACGCCGCCGCGTCCCAGGAGCTGATCGGCCAGTTCGGCGTCGGCTTCTACGCCACCTTCATGGTCGCCGACCGGGTGACGTTGCTGACCCGCCGCGCCGGCCAGGCCGGCGGCNGCCGCAGGGCACCTCCGTCACGCTGCACCTCAAGCCGGTCGACGCCGAGGACAACCTGCACGACTACACCGCGGAGTGGACGATCCGGGAGATCGTCAAGCGCTACTCCGACTTCATCGCCTGGCCGATCCGGATGACCGTGGAGAAGCCCGGCGAGGACGGCGCCACCACCCGTGAGGAGCAGACGCTCAACTCGATGAAGGCGCTCTGGGCGCGCTCGCGGGACGAGGTCGACGAGGCGGAGTACAAGGAGTTCTACCGGCACGTCGCGCACGACTGGGCCGACCCGCTGGAGACGATCCACATGCGCGGCGAGGGCACCTTCGAGTACGAGGCGCTGCTCTTCCTGCCCTCGCACGCCCCGCTCGACCTGTTCTCCCCGCAGGGCCGCCGTGGCGTGCAGCTCTACGTCAAGCGCGTGTTCATCATGGACGACTGCGAGGCGCTGATCCCCAACTACCTGCGCTTCGTCAAGGGCGTGGTGGACGCGCACGACCTGTCGCTGAACATCTCCCGGGAGATCCTCCAGCAGGACCGGCAGATCCGCGCGGTGCGCCGCCGGCTGGTCAAGAAGGTGCTCGGCACGCTCAAGGACATGTCGGCCGAGTCGTACCGCACCTTCTGGACCGAGTTCGGGCCGGTGGTCAAGGAGGGTCTGCTGGAGGACCCGGACAACACCGAGGCGCTGCTCGACCTGATCCGCGCCGCCAGCACCCACGACCCGGCCGAGCCGACGTCGCTGCGCGGCTACGTCGAGCGGATGAAGGACGGCCAGACCGAGATCTACTACGCCACCGGCGAGAACCGGGCCACCATCGAGAACTCCCCGCACCTGGAGGCGTTCCGGGCCAAGGGCTACGAGGTGCTGATCCTCACCGACCCGGTGGACGAGGTGTGGGTCGAGCGGGTCGGCGCGTACGACTCCAAGACGCTGCGCTCGGTCGCGAAGGGCCAGGTCGACCTGGAGACCGAGGAGGAGAAGGAGAAGGCCGAGGCCGAGCGGCAGGAGTACGCCGACCTGCTCACCTTCCTCGGCGGCGCGCTGGCCGACAGCGTCAAGGAGGTGCGGCTGTCCTCCCGGCTGACCACGTCGCCGGCGTGCGTGGTGGGCGACGCGCAGGACATGACGCCGACGCTGGAGAAGATGTACCGGGCGATGGGCCAGGAGGTGCCCCGGGTCAAGCGGATCCTGGAGCTGAACCCGACCCACCCGCTGGTCACCGGGCTGCGCAAGGCGCACGGCGAGGGCGGCGACACCGACGCGCTGACCGACACCGCCGAGCTGCTGTACGGGATGGCGCTGCTGGCCGAGGGCGGCGACCTGACCGACCCGGCCCGCTTCACCCGCATCCTCGCCGACCGCCTCGCCCGCAACCNGGGGGCCCTTCCTGTCGCCTACGCGATAGGAAGGGCCCCCGCCTCACTCAGAGCTGGCCGGGGAAGAAACCGTGCCGGGCGAGCGGCTCGACGATCTGGTGCTCCTCGTACGACAGGTGCGACAGCAGCGTGTCGGTGAGCAGGTCCACCGCCTCCCGCAACGCCGTGAAGTCGCCCGGCCGGCCGATCAGCTCCACCAGCGCCCGGTCGACGCTCTCCACCACACCGTGGATCACCACGTGCTCCTCCGTCAGGCGGTCCAGCACCGGTGCCAGCCCGGCGTCCGCGCGGCGCAGGTGCGGGAAGATCGAGGCGTCCTCCAGCCCGTGGTGCTGCGTCACCACGGTGCAGTACGCGGCGCAGTAGGCGCCCAGCGTCCAGTTGTTCTGCCGCATGGTCATCTCGTTGAGCGCGGCCCGCGCCCCGCCCGGTGAGACCGCCCCACGGGTGACCTGGTCCAGCAGGTCACGCACCTGGGCCAGCTCCTGTCGGAGGTGGTCGTGCACGTCCACCAGGTGCTGCCCGGCGGCCTGCCCGCGCGGCGGGTAGACGTGCCCGGCCGGTGGCGGCGGGGCGCTCGGACGGGTCGTCTCGTCCCACAGCCGGCGCGTGCTCAGCCGTACCCCCGGGTCGGGGGTGGGAGTGACCGCGAGCGCGGCGGGGGCCTGTTGCGCGACGGCGGCGCCGCCCGGCGCGGTGCGTTCGGCGGCGACCAACTCCCGGACGGCCGGCGCCACCTCCTGCGCGAAGATCTGGATGGCCCGCGGCTCGTCGCTGCCGAGGACGAACGTGGTGATGCCGTGCTCCAGGGTGAGCCCGGCCAGCTCCTCCACCCACTGCCCGGGCGGCCCGGCGAGGAAGCCGGTGGACGCGCGGGAGAAGTCGCCGGTCACGTTGAGCATCCGGCGGATCGCGCCCGGGTCCCGCCCGGCCGCCCGCGCGCCGTCGTCGACCAGCGCGTTGAGCGCCGGCAGGTCGTCCGGACCCTTCGGCAGGTAGGCCAGCGACGGCAGCCAACCGTCCGCGGCACGCCCGACCAGCCGCAGCATGCGTGGCTTGTACGCGCCCACCCAGATGCCCACCGGGTGCGCCGGCGCCGGCCCGCGTTTCGCCCCGACCACCCGGTAGTGCTCCCCGGCCACCCGGATCATGCCGCGTCGGTCGGTGTCCCAGACCTCGCGGATCACCCGGATCGCCTCGTCGAGCGCGTCGACCGCCGCGCCGGGGGAGAGCCGCCGGCCACNCCGCCGGTGAGCAGGTCCAGGCTGGCCACGCTGCGGGCCAGCACCACGGGTTGGCGCAGCGGCAGGTTGAGCACGTTGCCGGCCAGGCCGATCCGGTCGGTGGCGGCGGCGACGTACGACATGAGCGTCCAGGTGTCCAGGAAGCCCGGCTGGTAGGGGTGGTCCTGGAAGGTGACCAGGTCCAGCCCGACCTGCTCGCAGAGCGTGGCCAGCGCCACCACCTGATCCGCCCGCCCGGCGGCGGGGGTGAGGAAGCCACCGAAGGCCAGCTCGTGTCCGTGGTCGGTCATCGGTCGGCTCCTTGCGTGATCTTGCCCGGTCCCCGCCCACGGTAGCCCCACCCCCGGGTGGTCAGGTCTCTTTCCAACGGCCGCACGGTGCGCGACCGGGAGCGGTGGGTCGGGTGACGGCCGGGGAAATCCGCGACACGCCGTCGGCAACCGTGTCTGCGCTGCTCCGCGTCCCTGTGGGTCAACCCGTGAGGCGTGCGACCGGCTTCCGTCGCCGCCGGTTGCTATGGTCACGGTGCTCGGCTAAGACGTGAAGAAAGCGCGGATATGACCAACGATGCGTTCTCGGCCGCCGCGAGCCTCGACGAGCTGCTGACCCGCACGCAGCAGGCGCTGGCCTCGATGCGGTCCCGGGTTGCCGTGCACGCCGACGGCGAGCCGATCGAGCTGATCCGGGCCGAGGGCGTGGCGGCCGACGGCCGGGTCCGTGCGGTCGCCGTCCAGGGCGGCCGGTTGCACTCCGTCGCCGTCGACCCGGAACTGGCCGGCGAACCGCTGGACGTCCTCTGCCGGCACGTCGTCGCCGCCGCCAACGCCGCGCTGGCCGAGTTGGACGCGCGGGTCAGCGCGTCGGCCCGGGCCGACACCGATGCCCTGGCCGCCCGCCTCGGCGGCCTGCCCGACCAGGCGGAGATGTTCAGCCGGGCGATGCACGAGGTGGCGGCGCGGATGCGCCGCGACCGGGACGACGTCTCCCGCGCCGTCCGCCCGGCCTGATCCGCGCTGGCCGGTCGCGGTGCCGGCGCCTGCCGCCCCGCACCGGGAAGCCGGCCGGGCGGCCACAGCGAGACGGCCGGCCGTCGGGTGGACGACGGCCGGCCGCTCGCGCTGCGGTCAGCTCAGCGTGACCGCGGTGTCGTCGACGACGAAGGACGTCTGGAGGGAGGCGTCCTCCACCCCGGTGAACGAGATGGTCGCCGTGGTACCGGCCAGCGACGAGACGTCGAAGGACCGCTGCACGTACCCGGTGGCCTTGTTCAGGTTGGAGTAGGTGGCCAGCGTGGTGCTGCCGGCCTTGACGGTGAGCTTGTCGTACGCGGTGGTCGTGGTCGACTCCGCGCTGTCGACGTGCAGCCAGAAGCTCAGCGTCGCGCGGCAGCCGGCCGGGATCGTCACCGACTGGCTGAGCGTGTCGGTGCGCGACGAGCCGTACCCGTTGAGCCACGCCTTGTACGAGCCGCCGTGCGCGGCCTGGCCGCTGTCCGTGGTGATGACGCCGGACGACGCGGTCCAGTTCACGTTGCCGGACTCGAAGCCGGGGTTGGCCAGCTTGTTACCGGAGCAGCCGCCCGACGGCGGGGTGGAGGTGGTCGGCGTGGGCGTCGGGGTCCCGCCACCGGTACAGGTCGGGTCGGCCGACTGCGCCGGCACGCTGACCGCGTCCCAGGCCGCCTTGACCGCGTTGAACTCGGTGCAGCCGCTCGGGTAGAGGTTCTTGGCCGCCTGCAACGTCCAGGTGCGGTACTTCAGGTACGACGAGGACGTGGTCTTCAGCAGCATCGCGTTGTACATGACCTTGATGGCCTTCTGGATGCCGAGGCCGGTGACGCTGCTGCCGTTGCAGGTCGAGCTGGACGGCTGCCCGTTGGTCGGGCTGCTGCCGTTGGCCAGCAGGTAGAACCAGTGGTTGCCCGGACCGGCGGAGGCGTGCACCTCGCCGGACGGCACGCTGCTGGAGTAGCAGTTCGGGTCACCGAGCGCCGACGGGTTGTACATGTTGCGGATCGGGCCGGAGCCGACCAGATTGATCTTCTCGCCGACCAGGAAGTCCGGCGCGTCGTAGCTGGACGGCTCGTTGGCGAACCACTCGGTGGCCGCGCCGAACGTGTCCGCCACGAACTCCTGAGTGCCGCCGCGGGAGATGCCACCCGGGGTGTGGTCGTCGATGCCGTGGCCGATCTCGTGGGCCACCACGTCGAGCGAGCCGATCCACTGGCCGGCGGTGTTCTTGCCGATCTGCACCTGGCTGCCGTCGTAGTAGGCGTTCTGGTCGTTCAGACCCACCCGGATCGGCCAGTAGCCGCCGTTGCCGTCGGCGCCGTTGCGGCCGAGCCACTGGCTGAGCATCTTGTGCTCGGTCTGCGCGCTGAACAGCGCGTCGACGCAGCCGGTCTCCTTGTTGGTGGCGGTGCCGTTGCCCCAGGCGTCGTCGGAGCCGCTGAACGTCGTGTTGTTCGCGGCGTCCTGGCAGCTCAGGTTGGTGACGCTCGGGTCCTTCAGGGAGTAGGTGGTGCCGGACTTGGTGGTGTTCAGCGTGAGCGGGCTCGGCCCGTTCCAGGCGCCGGTGCCGGTGCCGCGTACGACGTGCTCCTGGGTGTCCAGGACCGCGCCGGTGCGGGCGTCGACGTCGACGGTGAGCCGGCTGGGGCCATCCGCGCTGGTGCCGCGTACGGTGGTCTCCCAGGCCAGCGTGGGGCTGGCGCCGAGGGTGTAGACGACCAGCGTGGTGCCCTCGACCGCGCTGACGGTCGTCAGCCGGGCCCGTGCCGTCTTCTCGGCGGCGGCCGAGGTCAGCGTCGGGGTGGTGGCGAGCGCGCCGATGGGCCGTTGCTGGGCGACGGAGGCGTACTTCAGGTTGCCGGCGGAGTCGGTGGCGAGCACGAAGTCACCGCCGACCACGGGCAGGCCCCGGTAGGTGCGTTCGTAGGGCACGTACTGGGTGCCCTCGGAGGAGATGACCGGCTTCTGCACGAACGCGTCGTCGGCGCCGGCGTGCAGGTAGGCGGGGCGGTCCGCGACCAGCGCGCGGGCCGAGTCGGCGGCCGCCGCGCGAGCGTGGGCCAGGTCGGGGGTGGCCGGCCCGGGTGGCGCGGCCTGCACGGCCGCGGCGGAGCCGGCGGCGATCACGCCGGCTGCGGCCGCGCCGGTGAGCGCGGCGAGGCGAGGGGAGAGCTTCAAGGGGGTTCGCTCCTGTTCCTTGGCACGCCGCTCGGGCCCGGTGGGGTCGGGCGGCGCGATGGTACGAGGCGGGTGACGATCGGTCACCGGAGCTGCCGGCGTGGCTCCGGGTCGACGGATCGACCGTCCGAGCCGCCGGGGGTCAGCGACTCGCTGCTGCACGATCACACGAAGCCGGAGGCGGGAGCAATGGGTGACCGGGGCAACCGACTCCCGTCGAAGATCGCGTCGCCGACACGAACACAGGAAACCATGATCTTCAATAGGCGCTGATCAGGGTGAACATTGTCGGCCCCGAACGGTGGCCCGCCCGTTATGCGGATGTTGCCGCTGTACGCGGTTGGCGCACATAGATTCAGCGTGCCCCCGCCACGCCGACCCGGCCGCCCGCACCGGGTGCCCGCCCGGCAGGATGCGGGCATGCGTGACGACGTCCGTGACTACCTCACCGACCTGCTGCGGCGCGCCCGGAACGTGCTCGGCGACGAGCTGGTCGGCGCGTACGCGGCCGGCTCGGTCGGGCTGGGCGCGTACCAGCCGGGGCGCAGCGACGTGGACGTGGCGCTGCTGGTGGCCCGCCCGCCGGCCGTCGCCGCGAAACGGGTGCTCGTCGACCGGCTGCGGCACGAGGCGCTGCCCTGCCCGGCGCGCGGACTGGAACTGGTCGTCTACCGGCGGGACGTGGCCGCCTCGGGCACCGCCGAGCCGGGCTTCGAGGTCGAGCTGAACACCGGTGCCACGATGCCGTTCCGGGCCACCTACGACCCGGCCGACCGGCCCGCCGCCGACGGGCGGTTCTGGTACGCGCTGGACCGCAGCATCCTGCGCCAGTCCGGCCGGACGCTGCTCGGGCCACCCGCCGCCGAGGTCTTCGCCGACCCGGCGCCGGCGGCGCTGCGCGGGCTGCTGGTCGACGCGCTGCGCTGGTGGCTGGCCCGGCCCACGCCGCCCGGCGACGCGCCGGCCCCGGGCGCCGAGGACGCGGTGCTCGGCGCCTGCCGCGCGCTGGTGCGCGCCCGCGACGGCATCTGGCTGAGCAAGTCCGACGCCGGTCTGCGGGTGGCCGCCGACGACCCGGACGCCGCCCTGATCCGCGCCTCGGTCGACGCACGCCGGGGTGGTCCCCCACCCTCCGGCCCGGCCGCCCGTGCCTTCCAACGCCGTGTCCTGACCCAGCTCACCACCGGCTGAGTCGCCCCCCCCCGGCGGCCATGAGGTCGGCGGCGACGAGCGGCACCGACGCCATCGCGACGGTGCTGTCCACCCGGGCCGAGGCCGCCGTCGCCGCGCGCTCCTTCGACGGGTACGCCTCGGCGCACCGCACCTGCGAGATCGGCCCGGCGCGGGTGCCGGACACTCACGGTGTTCCACTCATGAGTGCGGTGAGGCGAAAGTGGAACACCATAGGTGTCTTCGGCGCCGGGATGCACCCGTGGTGTTCCACCGACGGGTGGATTGAGGCGGGAGTGGAACACCGTGGGTGTCTTCGGCGCTGGGATGCACCCGTGGTGTTCCACTGACGGGTGGGCTGAGGCGGGAGTGGAACGTTGGGTGTGGATGCACCCGTCAGGAGCCCTCGCCAGCCTCTGGTCTGCGTGGTGTGCTCCGGGTGTGGCCGCACACCGGCCGCGGAATGGGATGCCGCTCCGCCACCCTGACGGCCGCAGCACATGCGGCCGGTGGTCCCTGCCTCCAGGATGGGTGCCCTTACAGCCTGCGGTGGGCGTCTTCGGCCGGGATGACGGGCGGGCCCGCAAGATCCACACCAGCTCGGCGAAATGGTGGTGTGCCGGTGGTGTCGATGGCACCGCTTCGGCGACCTGGTGTGGATCTTGGGGGGCAGCTCGGGGCGGGTGCCGTTTCGGGGCTGCCGGGTTCGGTGAGCGTGGCTAGGGTCGGGACATGCATCGGTCCCGGCTCTACGCCCTGATCATCGACGCGCCTCGGGAGTCGGCCGGGGAGGTCACCGCGTTCTGGTCCGCCGCGCTCGGCGCCGAGGTGCGCACCGACCCGGCCGAGCCCGAGTTCACCGGCCTGANCGGGGCTGGTCACCGCCGTGCAGGCGGTGGACGACGCGCCCCGGCACCACCTCGACATCGAGACCGACGACGTGCCCGCCGAGGTGGAACGGCTGCGAGGGCTGGGCGCCACCCCGGTCTCCCGCTGGCAGGACTGCCACGTGCTGCGCGCGCCCGGCGGTCACCTGGTCTGCGTGATCCCGGTGGCCAGCGACCCGGAGCTGTTCGCGGCGACGGCCACCCGTTGGCCGTGAGCCGGACGTCCGCTTCGGGCGGCGGCCGTCCGGTGGACAGCCGGGCGCCCCGGCCGGTGTCGGCCGGGGCGCCCGTGTCCGTTCAGCGGGTGTAGGGCAACGTGACGGTCGAGGCGTTGCCGGTGCCGACGGTGGTGGGGGCGCCGCCGATGGCGTTCCACACCTCGACCTTCACCGTGCCGCGGGCCAGGTTGCCCAGCGTGCCGGTGGCCGAGGCCAGGCCCTGGGTCTGGCGGTAGCGTTCCGCCCCGACGATCGGGTCGGTGGCGAAGTACCGGTAGGTCTCCACCCGGTCGAAGCTGCCGTCGCCGGTCAGGTCGTACGAGACCCGCACCTGGACGCCGTTGCCGACCGCGATGCCCGCGTCGACGGCCAGGTCGAAGGCGGTGGCCCCGCCGGTGTAGGTGCCGGTCAGCCCGGTGGCGGTGAACACCTGCGGGTTGGTCGGCGTACCGTCGTGGTTGCCGTTCGCCGCGGCGACGGTGACCGTGCCGGCCGGGCCGGCGGTGCCGTCCAGTCCGCCGCCGGACCGCAGGTAGCGGACCGGCTCCAGCGACGGCGCCGGGGTGGTCGGCGTCGGGCTCGGGCTGCTCGGCGTCGGGCTGGCCGTGGTCGGCGTCGGGCCGGGCGTGGTCGGCGTCGGCGTGGGCGTCCCGGTCGACGGGGGAGTGGTCGGCCCCGACACCCCACCGGTGGCGCTGCCGCCGCTCCAGGTGTACGCCCCGGAGGTGGCGGTCTTCCCGGCCGGCACGACGAGCGTGGTGCCGTTGGAGAACGTGACGGTCAGTGACCGGGCGGTGATGTTCGACGCCACGTAGGTGCGCGCCGTGCCCTTGCGGAACACCTTCGCCAGCGGGTGGTTCGCGGTGATCGACGTGTCCACCGTGCCGAGCGCGGCCAGGTTGCGGATCCAGTGGAACGTGTGCGCCTTGCTCTCGCCCTCCTCGCTGGTGAAGCCGCTGTTGGCCCGGAAGTTGCTGAGCGCCTGGTCGCCGTCGCCGAGGGCCAGGAACTCCCAGACGATGTCCTGCCACACGGTCGGTGGCCCGCCCTTGTTGGCGACCAGTTCGGCGTAGTTGGCCTTGACGTAGTCCGGGTAGTCACCGAGGTAGAGGTGACCGCCGGTGATCGGAAGCATGTTGATCCCCTGGATCATCTCCGGGGCCGCGGAGAACCAGGTGGAGTACGAGCCGCCGTCGCCCCACACCATGCCGACGGTCTTATGGCCGAAGGCGGCCGGGAAGTTCTCGTCGTACACGTCGAACCAGTACTCGGAGATGGCCGCGGACTGCGTGGTCCACAGGTAGACGCCGGCGTCCCGGACGGCGGTGTTCCCGGTGGCCTGACCCCACTGGATCAGCGCGTTGGCGAAGTTCATCCCCTCGGACGAGGACTCCTGGTTGTTCCCGGCGAAGAACGGCGCCAGGCCGGATGCCCAGTCGTGGCCGGCGTAGATGTCGAAGTCCCGAAGGTAGGGGAAGCGGCCGTCGGCGCGGTCGTAGTTGTTGGCGTCGCGAATGAGCAGGTCGACCATGCCGCCGTAGCGGGTGTCGGCGGCCCAACCCGGGTCGAACTTGGCCACCGTGGCCGCCGCGGCGACGAAGTAGCCGTAATGGAAGTGGTGGTCGTTCAGGTCCTCGTCGGAGCCGTAGGAGGCGGGGTAGCCGATCAGCGTGCCCCAGTTGCGGTCGTAGTAGAAGAGCTGGCCGGTCTCGCCGGAGCCGGCGGTCAGCCAGTTGGTGAGCCGGGTCTTCATCGCCGTCACGGCCTTGTCGCGGACGCTGGTGAGCCCGAGCTGGTCGGCGATCTCGGCGATCCGGGCGGCCCGGCCGAGTCCCTTGCCGGCCCAGTAGGTGTCCGTGCCGCTGACGCCCTCCGGGTTGGCCAGTTCGGCGTTCAGGTAGCCGGTGATCGTGCTCAGGTCCGCGCCGGTGGCGTCGCCGACGGCCGGCACCTCGGGCAGGACGCCGGTGAAGCGCGTCGAGGTGGTGAACGACGGCACGCCGGTGAGCACCCGCATGGCGCCGCGCGCCGAGACGTACGTCGGGGTGATCGGGGTGGCGCCGGTGAGGCTGCGCCACTGGTGCGGGTAGAGCGCCACCACCGTGTTCTTCTCGGTGCCCTCGCGGGCCGTGGTGGTGAACGCGTACGTGGTGCGCACCGTGCCCGCCGCCGGGTTGTAGGCGTAGCTCATCCGGGTGCCGGTGACGTGCGCGTGGGCGTACCGGCCGTAGGTGTCGGCCAGGGCCGCCCGGTCGCCGCCGCCGGGCAGCACCGCCACCGAGAAGTAGCCCTTGCCGGCCAGCGTCGAGCTGATGCCCGAGCCGTTGACGGTCCAGGTCGCGCCGGTCGGCGCGTACGCGACGTAGTCGTGGCCGCGGACGGTGAAGCCGATGGNCCGCCGCCGCTGACCGTGTAGTAGCTGAACGGCAGGCCGTGGCCGATGGTGGCGCGCATGGTGCGGCTGCCGTCGCTCCAGTCGGCGGTGACCGTCCAGTCGGTCCAGTCGGCGGCCTTGACCACCCCGGCGGTCAGGCCGGCCACCCCGACCCGGACGTCTTCGGTGTACGGGTAGTGGTACTCGCCGACCCCGGTGGCGGTGCCGCTGATCGCCGGCGTGGTGGTGTACGAGAGGCCGAGGCCGTTGTTCTCGGCCTTGAACGCCAGCGGGTGGGCCTGGAGGTTCTCGCTGGTCGCACAGTTGTTGCGCTTCCAGATCAGGGAGGACCACCAGTCGTTGGTGGGGATCGCGCCGGCCGGGGCGTCCGGCGTGGCGAAGATCCTCGGGTTGGTGCTGATCGCGCCGCAGCCCTTGGGCAGGACGGCGCCGGGTGGCAGGGTCTCGGTGTAGCTGCCCGCGCCGACGGTGCCGGCGGTGGCGGTGCCGCCACCGCCGACCANNCGGCCCGCCGGCCGCGCCGGCGGGTGGGGGACGGGACGGGGGCCGGCGGGGGTACGGCGCCGGGGGAGACGTCCCGCAGGGGGAGTGTCATGGAGGTCCCCTTCACGAGGAGAAGGCGGGTCGCGGACGGGGGTCCGCAGCCGAGAGAGCGCTCTCTTGTGAAGCGAGATTAGGTTCCGGTTACGCGCGCGTCAATGTCTTGTTACCGAAGAGAGCGCTCTCTGGGTTGTTCGAATGCCAATTTCTCCGCATGAAACGGTCAGGCCGCAGTGGCGACGAGCCGGCCCGCGCCGGTCGTCGCCGTGCCGGCCGGTCGGTCGCCGACGCGCCGCGGACCGCCGACGGACGCAGCGGCGCGAGGCGTCCGGGCGGCGCTCAACCCCACCTGCGCGGTGTCCCAGGCGGCGCAGGGCCAGGCCGCGCCGGCGCAGCTCGCGCTGACGCACGCCCCCGCCTCGTCGGGCTGGTGCGCGTCGGCCACCGCCGCGGACAGATCCCACAGCAGCGGATCGACCACCTCGACCGGCCGCTCGGTGACGCGCGCTGTGCTGGATTCGGACATGCTTCGGTCCCCCCTGTCGATGACAACCCCCACCTGTTTCCGGAACCGGCCCCCGGCAAACCTGCGGAAGATCGGCAGCGGGCATAGGCTGGCCGGCGTGGCGAGGTACTACGACCTGCACCCGGACAACCCCCAACCCCGGGTGATCCGGCAGGTGGTGAACCTCCTCCACGAAGACGGGGTGATCGTCTACCCCACCGACTCCTGCTACGCCCTCGGCTGCCGGCTCGGCAACCGGGCCGGCGTGGAGCGGATCCGGGAGATCCGCCGGCTCGACGACCGGCACCCGTTCACGCTGGTCTGCGCCGACTTCGCCCAGCTCGGTCAGTTCGTCAAGCTCAGCAACGCGGTCTTCCGGCAGGTCAAGGCCGTCATCCCGGGCAGCTACACGTTCCTCCTGCCGGCCACCGCCGAGGTGCCCCGCCGGCTCCAGGACCCGCGGCGTCGAGTGGTCGGCGCGCGCGTGCCGAAGCACACGGTTACCCAGGCGCTGCTCGCCGAGCTGGGCGAGCCGCTGCTCTCCAGCACGCTGCTGCTGCCCGGGGAGGACGAGCCGATGACCCAGGGCTGGGAGATCAAGGAACGGCTCGACCATCTGGTCGACGCCGTGGTCGACGCCGGTGACTGCGGGCTCGAACCGACCACCGTGGTCGACCTGTCCGGGCCGGAGCCGGAAATCCTGCGTCGCGGCGCCGGCGACCCCTCCCGGTTCGAGTAGCGATCGCCCGGTTCCGCCCCACCGGCTGACACCGTGCGGCACGGTGGATCCGGCGGACGGCGACGGGGGTACGGCGTGGACGCACTCGTGCTGATCACGGTGCTCGGCGCCACGGTGCTCGTCGGCACCACCATCGGCGGCCGGTACAGCGTCGCGCCGCCGGTGCTGCTGATCGCCATGGGCGCGCTGCTCGGCCTGCTGCCACCGTTCGAGGACGTGGTCCTCGAACCCGAGGTGGTGCTGGTGCTGTTCCTCCCGGCGATCCTCTACCGGGAGAGCCTGGTGGTCAGCCTCCGCGAGATCCGGGCCAACCTCCCGGTGATCGTGTTGCTGGCCGTCGCGCTTGTGGTCCTCACCATGGTCGCGGTCGCGTACGTCGCCCAGGCGCTCGGCGTGGCGCCCGCCGCCGCCTGGGTGCTCGGCGCGGTCCTGGCGCCCACCGACGCCGCCGCGGTCGCCGGTCTGGCCAAGCGGATGCCACGCGGCATCCTCACCACGCTGCGCGCGGAGAGCCTGGTCAACGACGGTACGGCGCTGGTGCTCTTCGCGGTGGCGGTCGGCGTGATCGCGGGCGGGCGGGTGCCGGGCGCGTTCACACTCACCGGCGAGTTCCTCGGCAAGTCGCTCGGTGGGGTGGCCGCCGGCCTGCTCGTCGGTGGGCTGGTGGTGCTGGTCCGTCAGCACGTCGACGATCCGATGCGTGAGGGCGGGCTGAGCCTGCTCACCCCGTTCGTGGCGTTCCTGCTCGCCGACGCGGCGCACTCCAGCGGGGTGCTCGCGGTCGTCGTCTCCGGGCTGCTGCTGTCCTACGCCGGTCCCCGGGTGATCCGGGCCCGCTCCCGGCTCACCGCGTACGCGTTCTGGGACCTGTCCACCTTCATGATCAACGGTGGCCTGTTCGTGCTGCTCGGCATGCAGGTGCCCCGCTCGCTACGGAGCATCACCAGTCACTCGCCGATGGCGTCCCTCGGTATCGCGGTGCTGGTCGCCCTGGTCGTGGTGGCGACCCGGATGGCGTGGGTGCACCTGTCGGTGTCCGCGCTGCAACGGATCGACCGCCGTCCGTTCCGGCGGGCCCGACAGTTCGACGCCCGGGTGCGCACGGCCGCGGGCTGGGCCGGTTTCCGGGGCGCGGTCTCCCTCGCCGCGGCGCTGGCCGTGCCGGTCACCACGCACACCGGCGCCCCGGTGCGCGAGCGCGACCTGATCATCTTCGTCACCGTGGTGGTGATCGTGCTGATCATGCTGGTGCAGGGCACCACCCTGCCGGCGGTGGTCGGTTGGGCCGGGCTCAGCGGCGACGCGGAACGCGACGACGAGGTGCGGCGGGCGCGGATCCGGGCCACCGAGGCGGTGCTGGAGGCGTTGCCGGGGGCCGCCGCCGAGCTGGGCGTCGCGCCGGACACGGTGGACCGGCTCCGCGCCGGCTACCGGGACCACCTGGAGGACGTCCGCAACCCGCGCGGCGAGGAGGCGGACCGGGACCGGGAACTGGCCCGCCGGCTCCAGCTCGACATGCTGGACCGCAAGCGTCAGGAGGTCACCCGGCTGCGCAACACCAACCAGATCGACGATGCGGTGCTGCGGGAACTCCAGGCCGCCACGGACATCGAGGAGATTCGGCTGCTCGGCCCCGAACTGGAGGACTGANGTGGCCCGGTGCGGCGGGACGCCACGCCGGGCCACGGCGGTGATCAGCCGGCCGTGCAGCTCACGGTGCCGGAGGGGGCGGTGCCCGTCCCCTGGAAGCCGAACTCGGTGGTGCCACCGGCGGGGACCTGCCGGTTGTAGTCGACGTTGCGGAAGGTCACCAGGCCGTTGGTGCCGCTGCTCTGCGCGCTCCACGCGTTGGTGACCGCCGAGCCGGAGGGCAGGGTGAGCGACACGGACCACCCGTTGAGCGGGCTGCCGCCGGCGGTGACCCGCACGTTGGTGACGAAGCCGCCCTGCCACTGGTTGGTGCTGAGCGTCGCCGTGCAGGCGCCGGCCGGCGGCGGAGTCGTCGGCGGGGCGGTGGTCGGCGGGGCGGTGGTCGGCGGCGCGGTCGTGGGCGGCGTGGTGGTCGGCGGGGTCGTGGTGGGCGGCGTCGTCGTCGGCGGCGTGGTGCCGCCGGCGTTCAGCGCGTTGAGCGTCGAGGTGTACGCCGCCTTCTTGTTGCCGTTGCCGTCGAAGAGCAGCGGCGTCCCGCTGGCCCGCCACGAGTCGCTGTCGCGGATGCCCCAGACGGTGATGCCGTTGCAGCGCGCCACGGCCAGGCAGTCCTTCACCACGTTGCCGTAGGTGGTGGCCTGGGTGCTGCCGGAACCCTCGATGTCCAGCTCGGTGATCTGCACGTCGACGCCGAGGTCGGCGAAGTTCTGCAACGTGGTGCGGTAGTTGCCCGGGTACGGCGAGCCGCTGTTGAAGTGCGACTGGAAGCCCACGCAGTCGATCGGCACGCCGCGGGCCTTGAAGTCCTTGACCATGTTGTAGACGCCCTGCGTCTTGGCCCAGGTCCAGTTGTCGGTGTTGTAGTCGTTGTAACAGAGCTTCGCGCCCGGGTCGGCGGCGCGGGCGGTGCGGAAGGCGACCTCGATCCAGTCGTTGCCGGTGCGCTGGAGGTTCGAGTCGCGGCGGCCGCCGTTGCCGTCGTCGAACGCCTCGTTGACCACGTCCCAAGAGTGGATCTTGCCCTTGAAGTGGGTGGCGACCTGGGTGATGTGGTTGACCATGGCGTTGCGCAGGGCGGTGCCCGACAGGCCCTGCGTCCAGCCCGGCTGCTGCTGGTGCCAGGCCAGCGCGTGCCCGCGTACCCGCATGCCGTTGGCCTGCGCGTGCGCGACGAGCCGGTCGGAGCTGGAGTAGTTGAACTGGTTCTGGGACGGCTCGGTGGCGTCCCACTTCATCTCGTTCTCGGCCGTGACCATGTTGAACTCGCGGTTCAGGATGCCGACGTACGTGGCGTCCGACAGCTTGTTCACGGCCACCGCGGTGCCGAAGTACCGGCCCTGCTCCGCTGCCGACGTCCCGAGGGTCGTCCCGGCGCTGGCGCTGGTCGCCACCGCGATCGTCGCGGCGACCGCCGCGCCCCCGGCCAGTATCGACACCACCGCGGTACGCGGACGCGACCGGGCCGTCGTGCTCCCGCTGCCGCGGGCAAGCACCTTGTCCATCTTCGAGAACCTTTCCTAGCCTGGTGAAAAGGGAACGTCCACCTCGACCACCGCCCGCCACGGTGTCGGCTCGTGCGCGGGCCGCCCGGAGGCCGCGCGGGTGGGGAGTGACTCCCCGGCACCGTGAGTTGATCGAAGTGAATCGCTGCGTCGAGCCTACCGGAACCGTTCCGAAAACTTAACGTTCTCAATGGCTCGATTCCCCGGTCGGCGGCACCGGCCCGGGGCCGTGAACGCGCCGCCCGGAGCCGGTCGGTGGGCGGCCGGTAACCCGGCGCGACGGCTCCGGAAGTTTCGGCGCCGGGTGGGCGACGCTTGAGCGCGGCCGCCCCCGGGGTCGATGCTGGACAGCACATCGACGCCCCACGATGGAAGAGGTTCCCCGGATGCGCCGACCGTCGCTCGTCGCCCTCGCCCTCGCCGCCCTGCTGGCCGCCACCCCGGCCGCGGCCCGGGCCGGCACCGCCCCACCACCCGCACCGGCGACGCTCGCCGAGCTGCGCACCGCCGGCACCGCCTGGGGTCACGACCCGGGCACCGGCCGCCTGACCGTCACCGTCGACGACACGGTACGCGGAGCGGCGCTGGCCGCGCTGCGCCGCTCCGCTGCCCGCGCCGGCGCGGTGCTGCGACACGAGCCGGGCCGGCTGCGCCCGCTCATCGCCGGCGGCCAGGCCGTCTACAGCGGCGGTGGGCGGTGCTCGCTCGGCGCGAACGTGCACAGCGGCAGCACCTGGTACTTCGTCACCGCCGGGCACTGCACGAGCCTCGCCGCCACCTGGTACGCCGACAGCGCCCGCACCACCGTGCTGGGCAGCCGCACCGGCAGCAGCTTCCCCGGCAACGACTACGGGGTGGTCCGCTACACCGGCACGGTCGCCCACCCCAGCGCGGTGTACACCTATCCGGGCCAGGTGACGATCACCGGCACCGGCACCCCGTACGTCGGGCAGGCGGTCTGCCGCAGCGGCGCCACCACCGGCGTGCGGTGCGGGCTCGTCACCGGGCTGAACCAGACCGTCAACTACGCCGAGGGCAGCGTCACCGGGCTGATCCGCACCAACATCTGCGCCGAACCCGGGGACAGCGGCGGCCCGCTCTACGTGGCCGCGACCGGCACGATCCTCGGCATCCTCTCCGGTGGCAGCGGCAACTGCACCAGCGGGGGCACGAGCTACTACCAGCCGATCCAGGAGATCCTCGCCGCCTACGGCCTCACCCTGCCCTGACCACCCCGCCGGGAGTGCCCGGACCATCGGTCCGGGCTAGCCTGACCCGGTGACCGTCTATGCCCTCGCGCAGCTCACCGTCCACGATCGAGCGCGCTACGACCGTTACGTCGCCGCGTTCCTGCCGGTGCTGGCCCGCCACGGCGGCCGGCTGCTCGCCGCCGACACCGCCCCCCGCGTGGTGGAGGGCGACTGGCCGCACGACAAGGTGGTCCTGATGTCGTTCGACCGCCGGGAGGACTTCGAACGCTGGTCCACCTCGCCGGAGTACCGCGCGATCTCCCGCGACCGGGAGGCGGCCACCGAGGGGGTGGTCCTCCTGCTCGACGGCATCGGCCACGCCTGGCCCGCCTGAGCCCGCCGCCTGCGAGCCGGTCGGCGGGCTCAGAGGCGGTGGCGTACCCACACGTTCGGCTCCACGTAGGCGGCGTGGTCGTGCGCCACGTCGACCAGCACCGGCGCCAACGCGCCCGGCACGTGCACCGGCCCGCTGGCGTCGAACGGCAGGCCGGTCCAGCGCCGCCAGTCGGCCAGCGTGCCGGTGACCACCATCGACCGGGGCGCGACCCGCTCCACGACGCCGCCGGCCCGTACGTGCACCCGCAGCCACGGGTCGACCGGCAGGCCGTCGGGGCGCCGGCGCGTCGCGTACTCGGCCATCGGCAGGTCCGGGACGGCGGCCTTGCCGTTGGGTCGGACTGGTGCCACCAGCGTGTCGAAGCCCTGCCGGGCGGCGGCCGCGCGCATCGCCGCGAGCATCAGGCCGGACACCCCGCCGCCGCGCCGGTCCGGCCGCACGCAGATCTCCAGCGCGGACACCAGGTTGGGGGTGGCGCCGGTGAGCCGGTTCAGCGTGGCCCGCTGGATCATCCGGTCCCAGCCGCCGTCGGGCAGCTCCTCCTCGGTCCAGCGCAGCGGCACCGCGTATCCCCGGGCGACGGCCCGACCCGGCTCGGCCGGGTCGACGGCGGCGAGGACGAACTCCGGGTAGAGGTCGTGGGCGACGCCGTAGTAGACCGCGCCCATCGGGTCCCAGAGCATGAACGGCGGCCAGGCGCCGTCGAAGTCGGTGTCGAGCAGCGGCGCGAGGTCGGGCCGCTCGGCCAGGGTCACGATCTCCAGGGTCACGCCGGGCACGGTAGGTGCTCGGGGCCCGGCGCCGCACGCCGATTTCCCGCGGCTCACCCGGGCCGGCTCAACCGCCGGCCCGCAGGTAGGCGAGCACCGCCAGCACCCGGCGGTTGGTGTCCTCGTCCGGTGGCAGGTCGAGCTTGGTTAGGATGTTGCCGACGTGCTTGCCGACCGCCGCCTCGGTGACGTGCAGCCGGGCGGCGATCGCGGCGTTGGAGTGCCCCTCCGCGACCAGCCCCAGCACCTCCCGTTCGCGGGGGGAGAGCGCGGCGAGCGGGTCGCGTGGGCGACGCAGCAGGAGCCGCACCACGTCCGGGTCGACGGCGGTGCCGCCGGCCGCCACCCGGCGCAGCGTGTCGGCGAACTCGGCGACGTCGGCGACCCGGTCCTTGAGCAGGTAGCCGATCCGCCGGCCGTCGCCGCTGTCCAGCAGCGCGGCCGCGTACCCGCTCTGCACGTGCTGGCTCAGCACCACGACGGCGAGGTCGGGGCGCTCCGCGCGCAGCGTGACGGCCGCGCGCACGCCGTCGTCGCGGTGCTGCGGTGGCATCCGGATGTCGGTGACCAGCAGGTCGGGCCGGTGCGTGCGGACCGCGTCGAGCAGCTCCGGGGCGGACCCGACGGCGGCGGCCACGGTGAAGCCGAACCGGGTCAGCAGGCCGACCAGGCCCTCCCGGAGCAGGACCTCGTCCTCGGCGAGGACGACCCGGGTCACGGACGGCACGGCAGCTCCACCCGGACGAGGGTCGGCCCGCCGGGCGGGCTGGCCAGCAGCAACCTGCCGTCCACCGCGGCCACCCGGTCCGCCAGCCCGGTCAGGCCGGTGCCCCGCGCCGGGTCGGCGCCGCCCCGGCCGTCGTCCTCGACCTCCACTACCAGCCGACGGTCGGTCCGGGTCAACCGCACCTCGGCGCGGGTCGCGCGGGCGTGCCGGGCCACGTTGCCCAACGCCTCGGACACGACGTACCAGGCGGTGGTCTCCGCCGGCTCCGGCACCGGGCGGGGCAGGTCCGCGTGGACGGTCACCGGGACCATCGAGTGCGCGGCCAGGTCACCGACCGCGCCGGCCAGCCCGAGTTCGGCGAGCTGCGGCGGGCGGATGCCCTGGACGATCCCGCGCAGCGTCAGCATCAGCTCCTTGGCCTGCTCGTGCGCCACCGCCAGCGGTCGCGCCGCCGGGGAGTCGTCCGGCACGTCCAGGCGGGCCAGCCCGAGCTGAAGGGTGAGGCCCGTCAGCCGGGGCTGCGCCCCGTCGTGCACGTCCCGTTCGATCCGGCGACGCTCCGCCTCGTAGCCGCTGACCAGGCGGGCCCGCGACCGGGTCACCTCGCGCAGGGCGGCGCCGTCGGGCGCGTCGTCGAGCAGCCACCGGGCCACCGCGGCCTGGCCGGCGACCAGCAGACCGGCCAGGTAGAGCAGCGCCGGCGCCACGAGCACGCCGACGACCGCGTACGGGACGGCCTCCGCCGGGGAGTCGATCGTCGCCCGCAGCAGCACGATCCGCTCCCGGCCGCCGGTCAGCCAGGGACCGGCGACCAGCGCGAGGTCGAGCAGCACCAGCAGCGCGAACGTCCCGTACGCCACCGGCACCACCACGCCCAGCCAGGCGGCGTACGCGACCTCCCGCCAGGCGGCGCCGCCGGTCCAGCGGGCGGCCGGACCACGCCGGTCGGGCGCGCACACCGGCCGGTCGTCGACCAGGCCGAGCCGCCACCGCTCGAACGTCGCCACCGGCGCGCCGACCAGCGGGGCGAGGGCCAGGCCGGTCAGCGTCACGGCGGTGAGCACGGTGAACGCGACGACGTCGACCGGCCGGTCCTGCCGCCACGCGCCGACGACCAGGAGCAGCGGCGCGGCCAGCACGGACGACACCACCGCCAGGGCGCCGGCGACCGGCAGGGTGGTCACGGCGTACGCCAGGGCACGCCACGGCCAGGCGGTGAGCGGATAGCGGCGGCGGCGCAACGCGCCGGCCAGGTGCGACGGCTGATCAACGGTCATGCCGTGACNCCTGGCCCTACCACTTCGTCACCGTGCGGATCACCGACTGGCGCACCTCACTGTGGCCGAAGGACGCGTCACAGCCGGTTTGAGACCTTCGCCCATCGGAGAAGTCCAGTTCGCGCGGGCAGAGCGGCCCGTGCGACCACGGGAGGTGGCGATGTCACGGAAACTGCGGGCGTCCGCGTTGGCCGGGGTGCTGACCCTGGCGATCGGCGGCTGCGGCGGGGTCGGCGGGGGAGGGGACTCCGGCGGGGACGGTGCTGTCGGCAGCGGCGCGCTGAGCACCATGGGGTTCAGCCTCTCCGACGAGATCGCCACGACCCGGGTGGACGCCTTCAAGCGGGACCATCCGGACGTCCGGCTGACGGTCACCGAGGGCGCCTTCGACGAGCAGCAGTTCCTGTCGGCGGTTGCCTCGGGCAACCCACCGGACCTGGTGTACATGGACCGCAAGCTCATCGGCACGTACGCCGAGCGCGGCTCGATCCAGCCGCTCACCGACTGCGTGGACGAGCAGCGGATCGACATGGCGCAGTACCGGCAGTCCGCGCGGGACCAGGTGACCCTCGACGGCACGGTCTACGGCATCCCCGAGTTCTCCCAGGTCCGCGTGGTCTATCTGAACGAGTCGCTGCTCAAGCGGGCCGGCCTGACCGCCGAGGACGTGAACCTGGCCGACTGGGCCGGCCTGCCGGCGTTGAACGCCAAGCTCGCCACCGTCTCCGGCGGCCGGCTCAGCCGGATCGGCATCGACCCGAAGATCCCCGAGTTCCTGCCCATGTGGGCCAAGGCGAACGGCGCCGAGATGATCTCCGCCGACGGCGCGAAGGCGAACCTCAGCGACCCGAAGGTGGTCGAGGCGCTCAGTGCCGGCGTCGCGTTGATCCGGGACCAGGGCGGCTGGGGGAAGTTCAAGTCGTTCCGTGACACCTTCGACTTCTTCGGCGCGCAGAACCCGCTGGCCAAGAACCAGATCGTCGCCTGGCCGATGGAGGAGTGGTTCCTCAACCAGGCCGCGAAGAACAGCCCGAAGGCCGAGTTGGTGGTGAAGCCGTTCGTGGACCGGCAGGGCAAGCCGCTGAGCATGTCCTCCGGCCAGGCCTGGGTGGTCACCAAGGGCGCGAAGAACCCGGAGGCGGCCTGCGCCTTCGTCAGGCAGATGACCGCCACCGACACCTGGCTCGCCGCCGCCAAGGCGCGGGCCGACGCACGCAAGGCCGAGAACCTGCCCTTCACCGGCCTGTTCACCGGCAACACCGCCGCCGACAAGAAGATCTTCGACGAGGTGTACCAGCCGACCGGCAACAAGCGCTTCGACGACGCGGTGCAGACCGTACGCCAGGCCCAGGACGCCGCCTTCGCCATGCCCGCCTCGCCCGCCGGGGCCGAGTTCGACAAGGCGTGGACGGACGCGGTCAACCGGGTGCTCTCCGGTCAGGAACAGCCCGCGCCGGCGCTCGCCCGCGCCCAGCGGGAGGCGACCGCCGNCGACGGCGTCGCACGCCGCTGGCCCGGCGGGAGGCCCGCTGGGCGTACCTGTTCCTGGCGCCGTGGATCGTCGGGTTTCTGGCGTTCACCGCCGGGCCGATGATCGCCAGCCTGTGGCTCAGCTTCACCGAGTACGACGTGATCAACGCGCCGCGTCTCACCGGCCTGGACAACTACCGGCAGCTCGTGTCCGACCCGCAGGTGGCGCGCAGCCTGGGCAACACCGTCTACTACACGGCGCTGCACGTGCCGCTGGTGATGGCGCTCTCGCTCGGGCTGGCGCTGCTGCTCAAGCGGGTCGGTCGGCTCCAGGGCTTCTTCCGTACCGTGTTCTACCTGCCGGTGATGACCCCGGCGGTGGCGGTCGGGATCCTGTTCCTGCTGTTGCTCAACACGCAGGACGGTCTGATCAACCGCGGCCTGGCCCTGGTCGGGATCGACGGGCCGAGCTGGACCACCGACCCGGGCTGGGTGATGCCGGGCATCGTGCTGATGAGTCTCTGGAGCCTCGGCTCCACTGTGATCATCTACCTGGCCGCGTTGCAGAACGTGCCCCGCGACCTGTACGAGGCCGCCGACCTCGACGGCGCCGGCGCGTGGGCCCGGTTCCGGCACGTCACGCTGCCGATGATCTCCGGCTCGCTGTTCTTCACGCTGATCGTCAACACCATCGCGTCGCTGCAGATGTTCACCGAGGTCTACACCATGTACTTCGGCAACCGGCAGACCGCCGGTTCGTTCAACAGCGACGCCGCGTCGTTCTACGTCATCCACCTGTTCCGGGAGGCGTTCCAGTTCCTGCACATGGGCTTCGCCTCGGCGATGGCCTGGCTGCTCTTCCTGATCATCCTGGCGATCACGCTGGTGCAGGTGAAGCTCGGCAACCGGTTCGTCTACTACGAGGGGGAGGACCGGTGACCACGACGAGTCGACCGGTGGGCGTCGGCACGGTGGTCGCGCCGGTGACGGCGTCCGGGCCGGTGGGCCGCCCGGACGACGGCCGCCGGCCACGCTGGCAGCGGATCCTGTTCGTGCTCGCCCTGGTGGCCGCCGCGGTGGTCTTCCTGCTGCCGTTCGTCTGGCTGGTCAGCGCCTCCCTTCGCCCCCGGGAGTACGTCTTCGCGCCGGGCTTCCTCCCGATGCCGTTCGCACCGGACAACTACGCCGAGGCGTGGCACGCCATGCCGCTGTTCACCTGGCTGTTCAACAGCGTGGTGGTGGGCGTGGCGGCGGCCGTCACGGCGACACTGTCCAGCGCCTGGGTCGCCTTCGGGTTCGCGTACTTCCGCTTCCCCGGCCGCAACCTGCTCTTCGGCCTGGTGCTGGCCACCATGATGCTGCCGTTCGCGGTCACCATGATCCCGACGTACCTGATCTGGAACCGGCTCGGCCTGGTGGACACCCAGGTGCCGCTCTGGGCCGGCAACCTGTTCGGCTCGGCGTTCTACATCTTCCTGCTGCGCCAGTTCTTCCTGTCGCTGCCCCGGGAGTACTTCGAGGCGGCCCGGGTGGACGGGGCCAGCTACCCGCAGCTGTTCTGGCGGATGGCGTTCCCGCTGGTCCGCCCGGCCCTACTGGTGGCGTTCGTGTTCGAGTTCAAGGCGAGCTGGACCGACCTGGTCAAGCCGCTGATCTACCTGCGCGACGAGCAGCTCTACACGCTGCCGCGCGGGCTCAAGGTGATCCTCGACCGGTTCGGCTACGGCGGCGAGCAGCAGTGGGAGATCGTCCTCGCCGGCAGTGTCATCGCCACCGTGCCGATGATCGTCCTGTTCTTCCTCGCCCAACGGCACTTCGTCGAGGGCATCGCGACCACCGGCCGCAAGGGATGAACGGCCGGCCGCCGGTCAGTCGGCTGCCGGCCGGCCCATCACCGCGCCCAGCTCGGCCCGGCTGGCGATGCCGAGCTTGCGGTAGACCCGGGCCAGGTTCGCCTCCACCGTCTTCGGACTGATGTAGAGGGCGTCGGCGATGGCCCGGTTGGTCTGCCCCCGGGCGGCCAGCCGGGCGACCCGCTCCTCGGTCGCGGTCATCGTGGTCGACGCGGCGGTGCGGGCGCCGATCCGCCCCAGCTCCGCCCGCGCCCGATCGGCGAAGCCGGACGCCCCCAGCGCGTCGAACTCGCCGATGGCGGCGTCCAGGGCGGCCCGGGCCTCCCGCCGACGCCGGGCCCGACGGTAGGCGCGGCCGGCGACCAGCAGGCACCGGGCCCGGTCCAGCGGCAGCACCGTCGCCGGCACGACGGCCCGCACCTCGGCCAGCGCGACCAGCGCGTCGCTCGGATCGGCGCCGGTGGCGCCGGCCAGCAGCACCCGGCTGCGCGCCAGGCCCAGCGTCGTCCACGGGCGGGGCAGCCGCGCGTGCCGCCGGGCCAGCCGGGCCAGCGCGGCGTGCGCGGTGTCCAGGTCCCCGGCGCCGACGCACGCCTCGATCCAGTCCGGCTCGAACCGCTGCCCCAGCGGCTCGGCGATCCCCGAGCCGTCCAGGTCGGCGGCGAGCGCGCCGTACGCCGCCGCGGACGTGGCCCAGTCACCGGTGCCGAGCGCCACCAGACCGGTGAGCTGACGGTGCAACCGGCGACTCCACGCGTCGTCGAGGTCGTCGGCCCGGCGCAGGCCGGCGGCGGCGACGCGACCCGCCTCGACCAGCCGCCCCCGGTGCGCGTCGAGCACGGCGGCCAGCCAGCTCTCGCCCACCAGCCCGGTGCCGAGCTGTTCGCCGAGGTCACGGGCGGCGGCGAGGTGCGCGGCGGCGGCCGGGAAGCGCCCCGCCAGCAGTTCGGTCTCGCCCAGGTGGGTGAGCGCCTCGTGCCGCAGCGGGTCGTCCCCGCGCGCCGCCGCCCGGTCCAGCATCCGGTGCAGCCGCGCCCGCGCCCGGTCGTGGTCGTCGACGGCCTTCCACCAGATCGCCGGGATCGAGCCGGCGAGGAAGGACGGCTCACCGTCCTCCGAGGACAGCGCCCGGTCGAGCAGGTCGGTGCGGGCCTTGCCGCCGGCGCGTACCTCGTGGAAGAAGAGCAGCAGCAGCGCGGCGGTGAGCAGCGGACGGTGCGGTTCCCGGTCGGGGAGCCGGGCGATGGCCGCCCGCGCGTGCCGGCGGGCCGGGTCCGGCGCGTCGTGGAACAGCGTCAGGTGCGCGTGGATCCGGCCGGCCAGGTGACCGTCGGGCCCGGCCACGACCAGGGCCTGTTCGGCGACGCGGACCGCCGTGCCCAGGTCGTCGGCGCACCACGCCACCTGGGCGCGCAGCAGCAGCGCCTCGGCCCGGTCGGCGCCGTTCAACTCGTCGGCCGCCGCCTCGGCGGCGCGGCCAGCCGCCGCGTAGTCCCCGCTGTCGAGACGACACCGCACCGCGTCGAGGCGGCGTCGGTCCCGCCGCGCCGCCTCGGCCGCCGGGGTCAGCTCCGCAGCCCGGTCGTACCACTCCGCG
>NZ_NAPR01000003.1:243148-257085 GCF_002140155.1 Micromonospora sp. NBS 11-29 | reverse complement strand
CGACCGCCGGGTCCGGCGAGACGGTGCAGCGGGCCAACTGTCGGGCCCGCTCGTCCGGGTCGCCGACCGCGGCGGCGAGCACGGCGTGCAGGCGTCGCCGGGCCCCCGGCGGGATGCTCTCCCGCACCGCCGCCGCGTAGCGGGGGTGCGCGAAGTCGATCCGGTTCGGCGTGACGACGACCAGTCCGGCGTCCTCCGCCGCGTCCAACGCACCCGCCGGGACCCCCGCCGCGGCCAGGTCCCGCGGGGCCGGCACGGTCAGCAGCGCGGCCAACCGCACCGCGTCGCGGCTCGGCGCGGGCAGTGCGCCCAGCGCGCCGGCGAGGAGCTGGCGCAGCGACGACGGCACCGGCAGGTCCTCGTCGTGCCGGGGCGGGCGGGGCAGCCGCAGCACCGCCCGGGCCAGCTCGATGGCGAGCAGCGGGTTGCCGCCGGCGTCGCGCGCCAGCCGGTCGGTCAGGGAACGGCCGAGCGTGCCGCCGAGCCGGGCCGCGACGACGCGGTGCAGGTCCGCCGCCGAGAGCGGAGGCAGATCGACCCGCAACGGCGGACGCCGACCGGTCGGGTCGTCGTCGAGACCCAGCGGCACCGGTGCGGCGTCGCCCTCCCCGGTACGGCGGGTGGCCAGCACCGCCGGCCAGCGGGGCAGTCGACGCAGCGCGAACCGCAGCGCCCGGGCGCTGGGCGGGTCGAGCCAGTGCGCCTCGTCGACGGCCAGCAGGGTCCGGGGCGCGTCGCCGGCGGCGGTGTCGAGCAGCGTGTGGGTGGCCGCGCCCACCGCCCGCTCGTCCACCGCCTCGTCCTGCTCACCGGTCAGCAGCACCATGTCGGCGGCGAGGCGCTGCGGGCCCGGCAGCCGTGGCAGCGCGCCGGCCAGCGGGCGGAGCACATCGGCCAGCGCCGCGTACGGCAGCGCGGTCTCGGCCTCGGTGGGCGCGGCGGACAGCACCCGCCAGCCGGCCCGGCGCGCGTGCCCCACCACGGCCCGCCACAGCGCGGTCTTGCCGATGCCGCTGGGCCCGTCGAGGAGCACCGGCGCCCCGTCCGCCAGGGCGTGCCACACCCGGTCGACGACCGCGTCGCGGCCGACCAGTGCGCCCTCCATGGCGGGATCGTGGCACAGCGGCGCCAGCGTGCCCAGCCTCGGGCCCGCCCCGGCGCGGGGTCAGCGCGCGCCGACCGGTTCACATCCGGCCGGCGACGGCGGCGGTCTCCGCCGCCGGTCGCTCCGGGGCGGACCGCTCCACCGTGTCGGAACCGGCCGGCGCCGGTGGGTCGGCGGCGGGCGTCCGCCCGTCGCCGCAGCCGGTGAGCACGGCGAGCACGGTCGCGGCGAGCGCGAGTCGGTGACGCACCGCTGCCCCCTCAGGCCGGGATCGCGTCGAGCGCGCGACGCAGGATCTGCTCGTGCCGCGCCACGTCGGTGCCGAAGTTGCTGACCGTAACCGTGTACGTCCCCTTGTCGTCGATCAGCACCGCCTCGCCCGCGAGGTCCTTCACGGCCAGGTAGCACCGCTCGCCCCGGTCGAGGTCGACGACCTTGTCGTACCGCTTGCCGGCCCGCTCGTGCTCGTAGTCGTAGGTGGTCTGGCCGGCGGTCGCGGAGGCGGTGGTGACGGTCAGGCTGGCCACCCCCTTGCCGTCGCCGAACAGGCAGTTGCCGTCGTCGCGCATCGGCTGGCCGACCACGTCGGACACCTGGGCGGCGGTGAACGGGCAGGCCGGCGGCGCGCCGCCGGGCGCACCGAGGACGTCGGTGTCGTCGCCCCGGTCGGCCGACGCCGGCGGTGGGTCGCGGTCGTCGCCGCACGCCACCGGCGCGAACAGGGCGAGCAGGAGCAGGGGAAGTCCGAGCCGGGCGCGTCGTCGGACGCGGGCCGGCGCAAGCGCGGTTGCCATGCCTCGACGCTAGGGCCGACGTCACCGCCGGTAATCGGGGGTTTCCCTACGCGTCGAGCGCGGCCGCTCCCGGACCGGTCAGGCCCAGCGCTCCTCGTCGGGCAGCGGGATCTCCTGGTTCTGCTCCACCGCGTCGGCCGGGGTGAGGTCGTCGCGCACCGCGTCGGCCAGGCCGGCGCGGTCGCTCGGCGGGCGCAGCACGCCCTGCTCGGCCAGGTCGGCCTCGGTCGCCTCGGGCACCGCGTGCCGGAGGCGGTCGGGCGGGCCCACCAGCGTCTCGTCCTGCCGCTGCTCCTGCGCGTCGGCCTCCGGTGGGCGGCCCAGCGCGTCCTCGCTCATCCCGCCCCCGTCCGGCGCGGCGTCGCGGGGGCCTCGGCGGTGCGGTCGGCCACCTCGTCGTACTCGGCCGGCAGTTGGGCGACGGCCTGCGCGTAGGCGCTCGGGTCGACGGCGTCGCGCAGCACGTCGAAGACCGCGGTGACGCCGTGGCGGGCCCCGTCGACGTCGACGTCCGCGCGCCCGCTGACCCGCTGCACGAACACCTCCAGCCCGAACGGCTCGGCGGCCTCGGCCGGGCCGAACGCGTACGCCCGCAGCGCCTCCGGGAGCCGGTCGGCCAGGTCGCGGGCCTCCCCGCCGTCGATCCGCTCGGCCAGCGTGGTCAACGTGGCCTGGGTGACCGCGCCGGCCTGCTCCGCAGACATGCCGCAGCGCTCGGCCACCGCGCCGATGAACTGGTCCTGGTCCATCCCACCGCCTCCCTCTGCCGGGTCGGCGAATTCCCACCCCGGGTCGCCGCAAACGGCGGCCGGGCACCAGAGGCGCGGACGCGGGGCGGGACCGTGGCCCGACGCGTGCCGGGGTAGCGTGCGACGCGGAACCCGCAACCGAGGAGGCCCGGACAGTGCAGCCGACGACCGTGGACGTGCCCACTCCCGACGGTACGGCGGACGCCTACCTCGTCCGACCGGACGCCGACGGGCCGTTCCCCGGTGTCCTGCTGTTCATGGACGCGTTCGGGCTGCGACCCCGGCTGGCCGAGATGGCCGCGACGATCGCCGCCCGCGGCCACGTCGTGCTGGTGCCCAACCTCTTCCACCGTTCCGGCCCCGCGCGGCCGGTCGACATGTCCGCCCTCGCCGACGACGGCCGCCGGGCCGAGCTGTTCGACCGGCTGGGCCCGATGATGGCCGCGCTGACGCCGGACGCGGTGGCCCGCGACACCGCCGCCTACCTCGACTTCCTCGCCGCCCAGCCGGGCGTCGCGCCCGGCCCGGCGGCGATCACCGGCTACTGCATGGGCGGCACGAACGCGCTGCGGGCGATCGAGGCCCACCCGGATCGGGTGGCCGCGGTGGCCGCCTTCCACGCCGGGCGGGTGGTCACCGACGCGCCGGACAGCCCGCACCGGGGCGTCGGCGCGATCACCGGTGAGCTCTACTTCGGCCACGCCGACCAGGATCCGTCGATGACCGCCGAGCAGATCGCCGTCCTGGAGCAGGCCCTGGACGCGGCGGGCGTCACCTACCGCTCGGAGGTCTACCCAGGCGCCCCGCACGGCTACACCCAGGCGGACACCCCGATGTACGACGCGCGGGCCACCGACCGGCACTGGGCCGCGTTGTTCGATCTGCTCGACCGCACGTTCCGGGGGTGACCCGGCGGGCCCGCGGCGGCCACAATGGAGCGGTGGAGACGGAGCTGCTGCCGATGATCGCCGCCGAGCGGCGCCGCACGGCCGACCTGATCGACTCGCTCACCCCGGCCCAGCTCGACACGCCCAGCCTCTGCGGCGCCTGGACCGTGCGCGAGGTCGCCGGTCACCTGGTGTCGCCGCTGCTCGGGTCGCCGTGGCGGCTGCTGCCGCTGCTCGTGGGTGCCGGTTTCCGGCCGCACCTGGCCAACGCGCGGCTGGCCCGGCAGGTGGCCCGACGGCCGCCGGCCGAGCTGGCCGCCGCGTTGCGCGAGCACGCCGGGCACCGTTTCCGGCCGCCCGTGGTCGGCTGGCACGGCACGCTCACCGACCTCCAGGTGCACGCGCAGGACATTCGCCGACCGCTCGGCCTGCCCGCCGACCTGGACCCGCAGCGGCTCCGGGTCTCCCTGGACTTCCTCACCGGCGGCCGGGCGATCGGGTTCGTCGACCGCCGCCGGGTGGCCGGGCTGCGGTTCGAGGCGACCGACCTGGGCTGGTCGGCGGGGGACGGGCCGGTGGTGCGGGGCACCGGCGAGGCGCTGCTGCTCGCGTTGAGCCGGCGGCGGGTGGCGCTGGCGGACCTCACCGGCGACGGCGTGGCGCGGCTGGCCGACCGCTGAGCGTGCCGTCCACCGTCGGGACGCCGCAGGCCACCGGCACGGAACTGGCCCCTGCCGAGCACCGACCCGGCTGGCTAGCGTCGGCTGATGGAGCCCGAGCACAACGCACCGGTGGCACGGTTCGCCGCGCTGACCACCGCCCACGTCGCCGACGCCTGCCTACGGGCCGGCGTCGAGGTCCGCTGCGCGCCGGCCGCCGTACGCCCGGTGCTGGCCGGTCGCCGGTTGGCCGGCCGGGTGCGGCCGGCCCGGCACAGCGGCAGCGTCGACGTCTTCCTGGAGGCGATCGACCGGGCCGCCCCGGGGGACGTGCTGGTGGTCGACGACGGCGGGCGCACCGACCGGGCCTGCGTCGGTGACCTGGTCGTGCTCGAGGCCCGGGCCGCCGGCCTGGCCGGTCTGGTGGTGTGGGGCGCGCACCGGGACACCGCCGACCTGACGGCGGTCGGGCTTCCCGTGTTCAGCCTCGGCGCCACCCCGACCGGGCCGCTGGAGCTGGCGCCCCGGCCGGCCGGCGCGTTGGACACGGCGCGGGTCGGATCGTTCCCGGTCGATCCCACCGACCTGATCCTGGCCGACGACGACGGGGTGCTGTTCGTGCCCGCCGGCCGGGCCGGGGAACTGTTCGACCTGGCCGAGTCCATCCGGGACACCGAGCGGCGGCAGGCCGACCGGATCCGGGCCGGCGAGTCGCTACGCGGCCAGGTCGGGTTCGGCGCCTACCTCACCGCCCGGGCGGCGGACCCGACGCTGACGTTCCGGGCCCATCTGCGGTCGGTGGGCGGCGCGATCGAGGAGTGACCGTCAGCCGCCCCGGGCCCACAGCGCCAGACGTACCCGGTTGGGGCTGCCGGTCTTGGTCATCAGGCTGGTGATGTGGGTCTTCACCGTGGTCACGCCGATGTGCAGCCGGTCGGCGATCTCGGTGTTGGACAGCCCTTCGGCGACCAGATCCAGCACGTCCTGCTCGCGGGCGGTCAGGTCGGCGGCGGGCCGGCGCGCGCCGGGGCGGGCGTGCACCGCCCGCTGGACCAGCCGGCGCAGCACCTCCGGGCTGAACGGGCTGTCCCCGGCGGCGGCCCGGCGGACGCCGTCGAGCAGGTCGGTCGGGGGCGCGTCCTTGAGCAGGAAGCCGCAGGCGCCCGCGGTCAGGGCCGGATAGAGGTGGTCGTCGTCGCCGAACGTAGTGAGCACCATGATCCGGGTGGCCGGTCGCTCGGCGAGGATCCGGCTGGTCGCGGTGATCCCGTCGACGCCGGGCATCCGCAGGTCCATCACCACCACGTCGGGTCGGAGCCGGGCGGCGAGGGCGATCGCGTCGCGGCCGTTCTCGGCCTCGCCGACGACCTCCAGGTCGGGCTGGGCGTCGCAGAGCATCCGCAGGCCGGCCCGGATGAGGTGCTGGTCGTCGACCAGCAGCACGCGGATCACGCCGGCTCCGGGCGGGACCGGGGCACCGACGCCCGGTCGGTCCGGCCGCTCGGCTCGGGCCGGGCCGGCGGGGTCGGCGGCAGGACGGTGCGCACCCGCCAGCCGCCCCCGCTCGGCCCGGCCTCCAACCGCCCGCCGAGCACCTCGACCCGCTCCCGCATCCCGACCAGGCCGTGGCCGCCGCCGGTCGGCACCCCGGCCGGCGCCGCGCCGCCACCGTCGTCGGACACCGCCCAGTGCGCCGCCCCGTCGACCACCGACACGGTCAGCCGGGCCCGCGCCGCCGCGCCCGCGTGTTTCGCCACGTTGGTCAGCGCCTCCTGGGTCAGTCGCAGCACGGCCTGACCGCGTACCGCGTCCAGCGTCCCGACGGCCGGGTCCACGTCGGCCTCCACGGTGACCCCGGCCTGCCGGGCCCGGTCCACGGTCGCGGCCAGCGCCGCCGGCAGGGCCGCCGGCTCGATCGCGGTCAGCGCCGCGTCGCCGCGTACGCCGTCCGGCTCGCGCAGCACCGCGACCAGCCGGCGCAGGTCGGTCAGCGCCGCCGTGCCGGTGCCGTGCACGTCGTCGAAGACCTCGCCGACCCGGGGGTCGAGGTCCGGCAGCACATGCCGGGCCACCCCGACCCGTAGCACCATCGACGCGACGTGGTGGGCGAGCACGTCGTGCAGCTCGCGGGCGATGGCGCTGCGCTCGTCGGCGCGGGCGGCCCGGTTCTCCGACTCGCGTCGCCGCTGCTCCGCCTCGGCCCGCTCCTCGGCCTGCCGGGCCAGTTCCCGGGTGGTCCGCACGACCAACCCGAGCAGCAGCGGCAGGCCGACGGTGACGGCCAGCCCGAACAGGCCGGTGAGCACCTTCCGCAGCGGGTCGCCGACCAGGTCGGCCACGTCGATCGCGGCCACCAGACCGGCGCCGAGCCGGACGGTACGCGGCCGGGCGGCCCGCATGGTCAGCTCCAGCAGCGCCCAGCTCGCACCCACCTGGTTGATCACCACGTCGTCGACCAGGACGAACGCCGTCGCCAGCAGGCCCGACTGGACCAGCAGGTTCAGCAGCGGCCGGCGGTGGCCCAGCAGCGCCACGGCGAACGCGCCGAGCGCGAGCACCCACTGCGTCGCCGTCGGCCCGGACCGGTCGTGGGCGACGAAGACCAGGTAGCCGACGCCGCTGAGATCCAGCAGCAGCATCCGCGTGAACGTGTCACGCGCGTCGAACAGTCGACCCACCCAGACCACG
The DNA here is from genome assembly GCF_002140155.1 of Micromonospora sp. NBS 11-29. GTDB lineage: Bacteria > Actinomycetota > Actinomycetes > Mycobacteriales > Micromonosporaceae > Micromonospora. The sequence goes on along the minus strand of NZ_NAPR01000003.1, from coordinate 250,203 downwards.
GGGCCAGCCTAGGCAACCGGTGCGGCCGGGGCCACCGCGCTCGCGCGCCGCGCCCGCCAGCCCAGCCGCAGTCCGAGGTGGACCGCCAGGCCGAGCGGGCCCAGCAGGATGGTGAGCAGCAGCACCGGGGCGGTGACCAGCGCCGGCACGCCCCGCTCGCGGGCGTCGCGCCAGATCCACCGGCCGACGAACAGGTCGAAACCGATCATGTGGGCCCAGGCCGCGGCCGCGCCGTCCGCGGTGCCGAGCAGCTCCCGCAGGCCGTCCAGCGTGGGCGCGGTGACCACCGGCAGCACGTCGCCGAGCGCCGGCAGCACCAGCACCGCGTAGACCAGCAGGACCGGTGCCACGATCAGCGGGGAGCCGACGATCCGATCGGTCCACGACCAGGCCGGCGCCACGATCATCAGCGCCCAGAACGGCGCGGCCACCGCGAAGGTCAGCCCGAACAGCGCGCCGCTCATCCGACCAGCACCACCCCGGTACGGCGGGGCCGGCGGGCCAGGACCAGCCCGGTGGCCGCCGCGGTGGCCACCACCAGCGTCGCCGCCACGGTCAGGGTGAGCGTGTCCGGGCGCAGCAGCGGCTGGCCGCGCAGTGCCTGCCAGGTGGTGAGCAGCGTGACCCCGCCGTACGCGGCGCCGCCGACGAGCACCAGCCGGGCCCGGGTCAGCGCGTCCAGCCGGGCGCCCAGGAACCGGTGGAGCCCGATCGCCAGCAGCGGCAGCGCCTGCAGGGCGTGCAGCCCGACGAAGTGGCCGATCCGCAGGTCCCCGCCGGTGCTGCTCCAGCCGACCAGCGGCAGCCCCGGGCCGCCGTCGGGCACGCCGACGCTGTGCGCGCCGCTGGTTCCGGCCGGCGCCCCGACCGGGTGCTGCGTGAGCATGGGGAACGCGACCAGCATGCCGAGCAGGGACAGCCCGAGCCCGAGCCGGACCGCGTACCCGCCGGCCCGGTCCGGGACCGGCCGGCGCAGCAGCACGACCGCGAGCACGACCTGGGCCAGGAAGAGCACCATGATCGCCGCGCCCATGATGGCGAACAGCGCCGCGTTCAGCCCGGTGGTGTCGTTGAAGTGGCTGGGGGTGCCGCGGAGCACCTGGGCGACGATGACGGCCATCTCCACCACCGCCACGGCCACGATCACGGTGGCCGCCCGTTCGGCGAGCCGGCTGCGCCTGGGCAGCAGCGAGAGCATCCAGGCGAGGGTGGTGCCGTAGAGCACGAACGAGACCGCGAACTTCATCGGCTTGAGCCAGGCGGGTGCGCCGGTGAGCACCCGGGGGTCGGCCACGACGCCGACCGCGGCGACGACGGTGAGCACCGCCATCGCGGACACGAGGAGCATCAGCGGGCGGTGCCATCCGGCCGCCCGGTTCCACACGGTAGTCATGCTGGTAATGCTCGCGGCCGGCCGACCGGTCCGCGCCCGACCGGAAGCCGCGGTCGCGGCCNTCTCCTACCCAGGGAGGAGGCGGACGGCAGGGCCGGCCGGCGGGTGTCCCCGCCGGCCGGCCGCGGTCCTCACCGCCCGTAGACCTCGAACTCCAGGAGCGAGAACCCGTACGAGGTGGCCCGCGTGAGCCCGTACACGCGCACGTAGCGGGCGCTGACCGGGGCGAAGGTGACGTTGTCGACGCCGCCGTTGCCGGTGGTGGTGGCGAACACCGGCGTCCACGAGCTGCCGTCGCCGGAGACCTCGATCCGGTACGACGTCCCGTACGCGGACTCCCAACGCAGCACCGCCCGGCTGACGGTGCGGGCCGCGCCGAGGTCGACGCGCAGCCACTGGTTGTCGTTGTAGCTGCTGGCCCACCGGCTGGACAGGTTGCCGTCGACCGCCTTGTCCGGCGTGTAGCTGGTCAGGAACTGGGTGCTCGACGCGCTGGCCGGGCGGCCCTGGGCCAGGTTGGTCACGTCGTCACCCCGGCGGGCCGGGAACGAGACGACCTGCTGGTAGGTGGGGCGGTTCTGCCAGGCGATCACCGGGTGGGTGATGCCGCCCAGCCCGGACTGGGCGATCGAGTCGGCGCACCACTGGTCCCCGGCCGAGCAGGACTTGTCACCCGGGTAGACCGTGGTGGCCGGCACCGCGGCGGCCTGACCGAGCGCGCCGAGCAGCGCCGTCCGGCACGCGGACAGGTTGCCGTTGCCGCAGTACGCCCGCCCGAGGCCGCCGGCCACCGGGTCGCCGAGCACGGTGCGCACGTCCTTGTCGACGTAGCCCCACCAGCCGTACTGGAACGAGGAGCCCTTGTGCGCCTGGCCCTGCAACGCCCAGCTCGCGTTGCCGTCGCGCCCGCCGTTCTGTCCGCCGGACGGCGCCTCGTTCACCTCGATGGCGTCGACCAGCGCGGCGTAGAGGTCCGGCCCGAGGCCGGGGCGGAACTCGGCCGAGGCGAGCAGCGGCCACCAGGCGTCGAAGATCCGGATGGCGTCGGCGTGCTGGTAGACCTTCGAGCCGGGCGACGTCTCCACCCGCCGCGAGCCGGCCTGCTGCCAGGCCCGCAGCTTGCCGACCGCGTCGGCCAGCGCCGGGTCGGTGACCGGCGCGCTGTCGAGCACCCGCAGCAGGTCGCCGAGGACCTGCTGGCCGCGCAGGTCGGTCACCGCCGCGTCCGCCATGATCTTCACGACGTCGGCGCGGCCGAGCTTGCGCTGGGCGATCGCGGCGCGCACCGGGCCGTCGAGGAGTTGACCCCGGTGTACGGAGCCGTAGCTGAAGTTGCCGTCCGCCGCCCCGAAGTCCCGCGCCTGCTTGTTGTTCCAACTCACGTAGTAGTCCTGGTTCACCGACTGCGGGTGCGCCGACGCCGGGGCGTAGGTGGCGTCGTTGGTGTCCGGGTTCCAGCCGGCCCACTCGTACGCCGCCTCGGCCTTCGCCGGCAGGTTCGGGTCGGTGACGGACGACCGGACGGGGTTCGCGCCGGAGTTGTAGTACGCCGCCTCGGTGGAGTTGACGTAGAACCAGTTGAACGCGTAGCCGACGCTGCCCGCGGACGCCTGGAACGCCGCCGCGCTGCCCATCGCCGACGGGTCGTTGAAGGCCTGGAAGCCGATCGCCGAGTCGGCCTCGTGCCGGTAGGTGGAGCGCAGCTTGGTGAACGCAGTCGGCTGCCCGTTCACCAGACCCCGGTAGGAGACCAGCCCGTACTTGGTGCGCAGGGCGCGCAGCGTGTACGAGCCGGCGGGGGTGGAGTCGGCCAGCGTCGGCGACCAGGAGTTGCGCTGCTCCAGCGACTCCATGGCGAGGCACTGCCCGTGGTAGAGGTAGCGGTTGCTGCGCAGCGTCGGGGCGCTGCCGTCGGTGGTGCACAGCGGCACCGCGTACGTGTCGGTGAGGTCCTGGGAGGCGGACGTGGCGCTCCACGCGTAGTCCTGCCCGCGACCGAGCAGCACGTAGAGGTTGAGCCCGGCGAACGCGGCGCCGCGTGCGCTGATGCCCGGGCCCTGCAACTCCTGGAGCATGAGCAGTTGCGGCGCGAAGTAGCCGGTCTGCGGCCCGAACACGGCGACCGGGTTGCCGGTGGTGGTGTGCCTTCCGGAGACCACGACCGCGTTGGACATGCCGTGCGCGCGCAGGTTGGCCAGTCCGCCGAGCAGGTCCTTGGTGGCGGTGCTGGCGCCGGTGCGGGCGGCGGCCCCGCCGGTGGCGTCGTAGGCGAGGGGCTCGGCGACGACCGAGCCGGCGTCGGGGAGCACCGCGCTGGTCGCGCCCGGTGGCGTCGCCCCGTACGGGAAGCTCTGCCCGTCGTGCAGCGTGAGCACGGTCTCCGGGTCGTTCTGCGAGCGGAACGCGGCCCACACCCGGTCGCCCTCGGTGGCGCCGTACTTGGCCCGCGCGGCCACCCGGACCAGCGCGGACTGGATCTCGCTGCCGCCGCCCCCGCCGAACAGGCCGCCGATCACGCCGGCGGTGGCGATCAGGTCGGTCATGGTGAAGTGCTTCGGCTTGCCGGCGCCGGCGAGCACGTACTCGCCGGGGTAGTTGTCGTCGGCGATCGACTTGTCGATGTAGNGCCCTTCTGTCGCAGCGCGTCCACCTGGGCCTGGAGGTCCGCCTCGGTGTAGGGCGAGTTGGCCCAGACGCTCTGCTCCAGCTCCCGGTTGCCGGGCGCGCCGCCGGCGAACGAGGTGACGTTGCCGCGACCGACGTGCCGCAGCAGGTCCATCACCCAGAGGCGGTCCTGGGCCCCGGCGTAGCCGGCGCCGAACATGGTGCCGCCGCGGGTGGTGCCGGTGACGTGTGGGACGCCGGTGGCCTTGTCCCGCACGATGGTGACGTCGGAGCGTGGTGAGACGGTGCTCTCGACCTGTGCGGCCGGGACGCCGAACGAGGCGTCGTTGTAGAACTGGGCGATCTGCTCGTCGGTCAGCCCGGCGTAGTTGTAGACCAGGTTGGCGTACTCGTCGAGCTGGTCGCTGGAGTGCGCCGGGCGGGTGCCGAGCGTCTGGTGGGCCAGGATGGCGACGAGCGTGGCGTTGCCGTTCTGCCCGGGGGGCAGGATGTCGGCGCACTGGCCGAGGCAGTAGTCGTTGGCGGCGAACGTGCCGGCGGCCTGCGCCGGCGCCGGCGCGGTGACGGTGAGGACGCTCGCGGTCAGGGCGGCGGCGGTGAGCGCCGCGAGCCGGGCACGGAGTGGGGGTCGGGGCATGGCGATCCTCCGGGGACGCGGAGTCGGGCCTTCGGTACGCCCGGCGGTCGGTGCCGACGTCTCGCCCTCCGCGCCCGGGCGTTCCACCCGGAGGTGAGAATGACTCATATCTATCTCGGGGCAATGATCGACGGCCGACCGCCGCCCGGGATAGCCGTCGTTCACCACCCGTCAATGCCGACGTTTCGCCCGGGGTGCGATTCCGGCGTGACGGCGGGGGCGGCGCCGTTGACGCCCCCACCGCCGCGCCGCGGGTGCGCCGTCAGTGCTTGTGGAACGACTGACGCACCACGCCGCCCACCAGCGCGCACCAGGTGGTGGTGCTGAGCTTGCCGGTGGGCGGCAGCCCGTGCAGGCGTTGCAGGTCCTTCACCGCGGTCCGGGTGGCGTGGTCGTACCCGCCGGTCGGGGTGACCTCGGCGTAGCCCTTGGACGCGAGCATGAACTGCGCCGCGACCACCGGCACGCCGGTGTCGTGCTGGTCCAGCTCCGGGGCGAGCGTCTCCCAGGTCGGCGCCGTGAGCGTGGCGTCGACGTCGACCGGGATGCCGTTGCGGGCCTGCCAGTCCTGCACCGCCGCCACGGTGGCCGCGTCGAACACGCCGGTCACCGGCACGGCGTACCCCCGGAACGTGAGCAGGTGCTGCGCCACCTGGACCACCGGGCCGCCGACGAAGCGCCAGATGTCCGGCCAGCGCCGCGCCGGCACGTCGCCCAGCTCGGTGCCGAGCGCCCGGAAGACCTCGCGGCGCAGCCGCGGGAACTCCCGGTAGAACATCGCGCCCGGGCACTGGGTGGCGCGGAAGTCCCAGTGGCCGAAGATGTCGTGCGCGTGCAGCCCGTACTGGCGGCAGACCGCGGTGCNCCCTCGTTCTCGATGCCGATGGCCCGGCCGTTCTCGCCCGGACAGTGCGCGGCGATCATCTGCCGGTCGCCGGCCCGCAGCCGCTCCAGGCTGCCGTGGCGCCCCTCCAGGACGTGCCCGCCCCGGCTCACCGTGAAGTGCTGGCCGGTGTCCGACCAGCCGTTGCCGTCCATGTGCAGGTCCTGGCAGTCACGGGCGAGCTGCTTGGCGTGCTCCTCGGAAAAGTCGGTGACGTTCGGAAACGCCATGTGGTGCACGATGATCTTGTTGGTCGGGATCGCGCTGGTCGACAGCGGGCCCGACGGCGGGCGGGCGGCCCATTCGTCGCAGCCGATGATCCAGTCGAGGTCCGCGCCCGGCGCGGCCTGCGCGGCGGCCGGCAGCGCCAGTTCGCTGCCGACGACCGCCACCGCGGCGGCGCCGAGGCCGGCCCGCAGCAGCGTACGACGGTCCAGCTCGGGGTGGTCGAAGTGCATGGCATCTCCTCGATGGCCCGACCGCGCCGGGCAATGTAAAGGAACTCCAACTTCTATACGCGACCCGAAGAATATTGCCGAACCCGCCCCAGCGCCAGAGGACAAATGCCACCGCGTCCCACCCGTTGATCTTGCACTTGGTGCCCCGGCGAAAGGGGCGATCCGCCCACGCCGGGGGCCACAACCGCAAGATCGACGGGAGTGGAGGGGTCGTAGGGTGGTGCGCGGGAGGTAGGGGAGTGGGCGTGCAGGGTTCGGGGCGGGTGGACCGGCGTAGCGTGCTCGTCGCCGCCGGCGGGCTGGCGGTCGCCGGGATCGGCGTACCGGTGGGGCTGGCCGCCACCGGCGACCGGCGGTCACCGGCTCCCGGACGCCGGCCGGTCAGCATGGCCATGCACCTGCACGCCTCGTTCAGCGAGGGCGTCGCCAGCTACGCCGCCCACCTGGACCAGGCCCGCCGCAACGCCGTCGACGTGATCTGGTGGACCGACCACGACTTCCGGGTCGCCGCCCACGACCACCGCCGCGTCATCAACTTCGACGGCCCGGAGGAACTCGAGGGCGGCCTGGCCTGGACCTGGACGTCGGCCACCGAGGGCCGGCTCACCGCCGCCACCGCCGACTTCGTCGCCGCGCCGCACACCGCCGACGGGCCCGGCCGCGCGTTGCGGCTGACCGCCGCCGGCGCCGGCACCCACTGGTACGCCGGCAAGGCCTGGAACTGGACCCACACCGGGAACATCTCCGACACCACACTGCACCTCGACGTGCTGCCCGAGTCGGCCGGCCCGGACGCCACGCTGACCGTCGAGATCGCCCTGTCCCACCACCCGGCCGGGCCCGACCGTCCCGCCGGGCAGCTCGTGCTGCGCTACCGCCTCGGCGCGACCGACACGGCCCGGCACACCGTCGCCGGCCGGCACGGCACCGTCGACCTGCCCGCACCGGCCGGCGCCTGGCGGCGGCACACCCTCGACCTGCTCGCCGACGTGCGGCGACTCTGGCCGGACCTGGTCGCCGGCGACAACTCGCTGCGCGGGTTGCGCCTCGGCGTGACCG
>NZ_NAPR01000003.1:220629-243136 GCF_002140155.1 Micromonospora sp. NBS 11-29 | reverse complement strand
GCCCGGGCCCGCCGCGCCGGCCAGGCCGGCGAGGAACTGCGCGCCGAGGTGCTGCGCGGGTACGCCGGGGCGTACCCGGGGGTGACCCACCACCGGGCGTACGAGGTGTCGATGGTGCGGCACCTCAACTGGTTCGGCGGCGACGGCACCCTGCCGCGTTTCCCGTCCCCGCCGTACCGCGACAACGACGTCGACGCGACCGAACGGATGGTGGAGTTCCTGCACGGCCACGGCGGTGTGGTCTGCTGGAACCATCCGCTGGACGTGGAGCGCCGCGACTCCCTGGCCCGGCTGCTGGTGACCCGCCACGCGCTCGGCGTCGACCTGATCGAGATCGGTCGCACCCCGGTCGAGGACCATCTCTGGGCGTACGACGTGGCGGCCCGCAACGCGATTCCGCTGACCGCCGTCGGGGTCACCGACGACCACGAGGGCATCGACTGGCGGGGCGGGCGGGACCGGCACGTCACCTCCGTCTGGGCGACCTCGACGGGTCGGGACGACCTGGTCGCGGCGTTGCGCGCCGGGCAGGCGTGGTTCGCCGACCTGGCCGGCTACCGGGGCGCCCTCGACCTGGAACTCGGCGGACGCAGCGCGATGGGCGCCCTGCCCACCGTCGCCGACGACGAGGTCACCGTGCGGCTGCGCGCCACCGACCTGCCGGCCGGCTCCACCCTGGAGGTGGTCACCGGCGACGTCGACCTCGCCGGTGCCGAGGACCCGACCCCGGCGATCCACACCGGGCAGGTGCCCTGGCGGCAGTTGCGGCAGGGCTGGCACGACCTGCCGGTGCGCGTGGGCGGCGGCGCGTACGTGCGCACCCAGGTCCGCGACCGCGAGGGCACCGTCGTCGCCGCGAGCAACCCGCTCTGGCTGCTGCGCCGCCCCCCGCCCCGGGGCGTCCCGCCGGCCCGCCGCTTCTGATTCGCGTTTCCCCGCGCGCGGCCCAGGGTAGGCCCACCCGGACCGACCCCTGACCCCGTGCGTGGAGGCCCTTCGATGAGAGACAACTTCGGTGACGCGGTGGGCGACGCGTTCCGTTCGGTGATGCTCTTCCTGCCCAAGGCGGTCGCGTTCGTCGCGATCCTGGTCGCCGGCTGGCTGATCGCCAAGGCCGTGCGGAAGCTGGTGGACAAGGTCCTGGAACGGGTGCACTTCGACAAGGCCGTCGAGCGTGGCGGGATCAAGACCGCGCTGGCCCGTTCGAAGTACGACGCCAGCGACATCGTCGCCAAGCTGGCCTACTACGCGGTGCTGCTGGTCACGCTCCAGCTCGCGTTCGGCATCTGGGGTCCGAACCCGATCTCCGACCTGATCGCCGGCGTGGTCGCCTGGCTGCCCCGGGCGTTCGTGGCGATCGTCATCGTGGTGGTGGCCGCGGCCATCGCCCGGGCAGTGAAGGACATCATCTCCAGCGCCCTCGGCGGCCTCTCCTACGGTCGGGTGCTGGCCAACCTCGCCTCCGTGTTCATCCTCGGCCTCGGCGTCATCGCCGCGCTCAACCAGATCGGGGTCGCCACCGCGGTGACCACCCCGGTGCTGATCGCGGTGCTCGCCACCGTCGGCGGCATCCTGGTGGTGGGCGTCGGCGGCGGGCTGGTCCGGCCGATGCAGAGCCGCTGGGAGAGCTGGCTGACCCGCGCCGAGGAGGAGTCCCGCACCATCGCCATGCACGCCCGCGCCTACCAGGCCGGCCGGCGTGACATCGAGGCCCGGCTCGCCGCGGACCGGGAGGCCGAGCGGAACCAGCCGGTGTCGGTGGACACCGAGCAGAGCCGACCGGTGACCGTGGACGCCGAGGCGGACCGCACCCAGCCGGTGCCGGCGTACGCGGGTTCCGCCGACCCGACCCAGCCGGTGCCCGCCCACGGCGGCGCCGACGCCACCCAGCCCATTCCGGCGTTCACCGACCCCGAGCGCACCGCGCCGACCGCGCCGCGCCAGCCCACGGCCGAGCAGGCCGCCGACAGCGAGGCCACCATGGTCATCCCGCCGGCGGACGGGTTCCGTCGCTGACCCGACGGCGCACGAACCGGGGCGGGACCCGATCGGGTCCCGCCCCGGTCGCCGTCCCGGGTGGGACGGGACGTCCGGCGGGCGGGGGACCACCGACGGACGATGGCGGGGCTACGATCGTCGGCATGACCTGGCGATGTTGATGCCGTCCTGAGCGACGAGGCCGCGGGCCGCCGCGGACACCGTGCATTCCGACCGGTGTCCGTCACGTCCCGTGGGAAGGCCCCATGCTCGTCGCTCCTGCCCGCGTGCCCGCGACCCGCCGCCTGGCGGCGACCCTCTACGGCTACGCGTTCCTCACCGACCTCGTCCTGCTCTACCCGCTCTACGTGCTGCTGTTCGCCGACACCGGGCTGTCGGTCGGGCAGATCTCCTCGCTGTTCGTCCTCTGGTCGGCCGCCGGGATCCTGCTGGAGGTGCCGTCGGGGGCGTTGGCCGACGCGCTGTCCCGGCGGCTGCTGCTCTGCCTGGCGCCGTTGCTCGCCGCCGCCGGCTTCGCGCTCTGGGTGCTGCTGCCGTCCTACCCGGCGTTCGCCGTGGGATTCCTGCTCTGGGGCGCGGCCGGCGCGCTGCGCTCCGGCGCCTTGGAGGCGCTGGTCTTCACCGAGCTGCAACGCCTCGGCGCGACCGACCGGTATGCCCGGCTGACCGGCCGGGCCCGCACCGCCGAGGTGCTCGGTGCGGTCGGCTCCGGGGTGCTCGCCGGGCCGGTCTTCGCGCTCGGCGGCTACCGGGCGGTCGGCGCCGCCAGCGTGCTGACCTGCCTGCTCGCGGCCGTCGTCGCGGCCCGCTTCCCGGAGCACCGCCCGCCGGCCGGCCCGCGCACCTCGGCCGCCGTCGTTCCCACGTCGACCGGGTCGGCGTCCTCAGCCGTCGTCGTTCCCGCGTCGGTGGTGTCGCCCGTCGCCGGGCCGGACCCGGATCGGCCGCCGTCGGGTTCGGCGGAGGCCGCGCTGAGCGACGAACCCGGCTGGCGGGACAGCCTGCGGCGGGGTCTGACCGAGGTCCGGGTCGACCGCGGCGTACGCGTCGCCGTGCTGCTGGTCGCGGCGGTGACCGCGATCTGGGGCGGGCTCGACGAGTACACCGGGTTGCTGGCCCGGGACACCGGGGTCGCCGAGACGGGCGTGCCGCTGCTGCTCCTGCTGCTGTGGGCCGGGATGACCGTGGGCGGGTTGCTCGCCCCGCTGGGCGAGCGGCTGTCCCACCGGGGGTACGCCGGCCTGCTGGTGGTCGCGGCGACGGCGACGGCGACCGGCGCGCTGCTGCGCCACCCCGCCGGCTTCCTGCTGCTGGCGCTCGCGTTCGCCGCGTTCCAACTCGCCACCGTGCTCGCCGACGTGCGACTGCAGGCGCGGATCAGCGGTGACGCCCGCGCCACGGTCACCTCGCTGGCCGGAATGGCCACCGACCTGACCACGGTCGCCTTCTACGGCGGGTACGGGCTGCTCGCCGGCGCGGTGAGCAATCCGGTCGCGTTCGCGGTGGCCGTACTGCCCTATCCGCTGGTGGCGCTCTGGCTGCTCACCGGTCGGGGGACGATGACACGATAACGGGACCAATCGTCGTATTTGCCACTACGGTGGGTCCGGACACGACCGACCGCGGGAGACGATTGCGGTGACGTTGGAAGCAGAGCGCACCCTGCGCGACGAGGAGCTGACCGGGCTGGCGGAGCTGGCGGCCCAGCTCCGGGTGGACGCCATCCGGTGCAGCACGATGGCCGGCTCCGGGCACCCGACCTCCAGCCTCTCCGCCGCCGACCTGCTCGCGGTGCTGGTCGCCCGGCACCTGCGCTACGACTGGTCCTACCCGGGCAACCCCGGCAACGACCACCTGATCTTCTCGAAGGGGCACGCCTCGCCGCTGCTGTACGCGGTGTTCCGGGCCACCGGCGCGATCAGCGAGCAGGAACTGCTGGAGACGTACCGGCGGGCGGGATCGCGCCTCCAGGGCCACCCCACCCCGATCTTGCCCTGGGTGGACGTCGCCACCGGCTCGCTCGGTCAGGGCCTGCCGGTCGGGGTCGGGGTGGCGCTGGCCGCCCAGCACCTCGACCGGTCGCCCGCGCACGTCTGGGTGCTCTGCGGCGACAGCGAGATGACCGAGGGGTCGATGTGGGAGGCCCTGGACAAGGCCGGCCACTACGGGCTGCGCGGCCTCACCGCGATCGTCGACGTCAACCGCCTCGGCCAGCGCGGCCCGACCGAGCTGGAGTGGGACCTCGACACCTACCGTCGGCGGGTCGAGGCGTTCGGCTGTCGGGCGATCGTCGTCGACGGCCACGACCTCGGCGCGATCGACGAGGCGTACGGGCAGGTCCGGGACGCCACCGGCCCGACGGTGGTGCTGGCCCGCACGGTCAAGGGCAAGGGTGTGCCCGAGGTCGAGAACGACCCGTCCTGGCACGGCAAGCCGCTCGACCCGGAACGGGCCGACCGGGCCGTGCGGGCGCTCGGCGGGCCGCGGCGGATCCGGGTCGCCGGACCGGGACCATCGGCTGCGCCACGCGCCGCCCCGACCGAGCCCCGGCAGCCGGAACTGCCCCGCTACCCGCGCGGCGCGACGGTCGCCACCCGCGACGCGTACGGGGACGCGCTGCGTGCGCTCGGGGCCGCCCGGCCCGACGTGGTGGCCCTCGACGGTGAGGTCGGCGACTCCACCCGGGGGGACCGCTTCGCCGCCGCGTACCCCGATCGGTTCTTCCAGATGTTCATCGCCGAGCAGCAGCTCGTCGCCGCCGCCGTGGGCCTGGCGGTCCGTGGCCGGCGACCGTTCGCGGCCACGTTCGCCGCGTTCTGGTCGCGGGCCTACGACTTCATCCGGATGGCCGGCGTCTCCCGTGCCGACATCGCGCTGGTCGGCTCGCACGCCGGGGTGGAGATCGGCCCGGACGGACCGTCCCAGATGGGGCTGGAGGACGTCGCGGCGCTACGCGCGGTGCCCGGGTCCACGGTGCTCTGCCCGGCCGACGCGGTCTCCTGCGCGGCCCTGGTCGCCCAACTGCCCGATCGACCGGGGGTCAGCTACCTGCGCACCACCCGGGGCGCGTACCCGGTGCTCTACGACGACGGCGAGGCGTTCCCGATCGGCGGCAGCCGGGTGGTGCGCGACGGCGGTGACGTGGTGCTGCTCGGCACCGGCGTGACCGTGCACGTCTGCCTCGCCGCCGCCGACGAGCTGACCCGGGAGGGAATCGACGCCCGGGTCGTCGACCTGTACTCGATCAAGCCGGTCGACCGGCAGCGCCTGGTGGAGGCCGTGCGGGACACCGGTGGCCGGCTGGTGGTGGTCGAGGACCACTACCCGGAGGGCGGCCTGGGCTCCGCCGTGCTGGAGGCGCTGGCCGACCTGGCCGAGCCGGTACGCGTTCAGCACCTCGCGGTGCGGGGGCTGCCCGGCTCCGGCACCTCGACGCAGCAGCTCGACCGCGCCGGCATCGGCGTGCACGCGGTCGTCTCCGCCGCTCGCGCACTCGCCTGAGGCATAAGGAAGGGCCCCCGCTTAACGCATTCGGTATAGGAAGGGCCCCCGCTTAACACGCGGCCGTGCGGCAGGCACCGGCAACTCACTCCGGCAGCGCGTCGACGTACACCCAGCGGCCGTCCTCGCGGGCGAAGCGGCTGTGCTCGGCCAGCACGCCGGGCCGGCCGCCCTCGCGGTAGTGGGCCCGGAAACGGACCGTTCCGGTGCTGTCGAACAGGCCGCCCTGCCCGGTCTCCAGCACCTCCAGTCGGGTCCACCGGGTGCCCGGGTCCATCTCGAGCCGGTCCGGCCGGGTGCGGGAGTGCCAACTGTGCCGCAGGTAGTCGGCGTCACCGCGGGCGAACGCACTGAACCGGGAGCGCATCAACGCCTCGGCGGTGGCCGCCGTCGCCGTGCCCCGGTGCACCGGAGCGCAACAGTCCTCGTACGGCCGGCCCGATCCGCACGGGCAGGCCGCGCTCCGCTTCGCCATGCCACGATTCTCACCCTGCCCGAGGGCGGGTGAGGCGGGGGCCCCGCTCGTTCATGGGGTGGTGTCGGTGTAGACCTCCACGTCGTAGAGCAGGTACAGGTCGCGCCGGCCGTTCGTGACGCCGACGAAGACCGGGTCGCCCGCCGGGGTCCGGCCCTGACGCCACACCTGCTCCCGGGCTGCTTCCCGGGACTCGTGGTGGGCCCTGCCCCCCTGGTGCAGGAGCAGCACGCGGCGGGCGGTGGCGCGGTCGGTGGCGAGGTGGACCCGCAGCAGGGGCATGACGCGACCTCCTCATCGGCCGCCACGGCCGATCGTCATCCGTTGGCCTGACTTAACCATGTTAAATTAACGGTCCATCAATCGGGGAAGGCGTCATGGACGAACGAGGGGCCGAACGACCGGGCGATCCCACGCGGGTGCCGGTGTGGCTCCGGGCGGAGCCGTCACGCGTACGGCGGAGGACGCCGCTGACTCTCGACCGCATCGTGGACGCGGCGGTGACTCTGCTCGACCGGCGCGGCGTCGAGGGCCTGACGATGCGCGGTCTCGCCCAGCATCTCGACGTGACCGCCACCGCCCTGTACTGGCACGTCCGGACGAAGGACGACGTCCTGGACCTGGCCTTCGACCGGATCTTCGGTGAGGTGCCGATCCCGCGGGTGAGCGACGACGGCCCGGCGGACGTCCGGGTCCTCGCCCGAGCGTGGCGGGCCGCCATGCTCGCCCATTCCTGGGCGCCGGGCCTGGTCGGACGCCCGATGCTCGGCCCCAACGTCCTGGCGCGCACGGAGTTCCTCCAGGCGGCGCTGGCACGTGCCGGTTGTCACGGACGTCAGCTCGCGGTGGTGACGCGCGTGCTGGCCAACTACGTCATCGGGGCCTCGCTGACGGAGGCGACCTGGCGCCGGAGCGCCGACCCCGAGGCGAGGGCCGCCGCCCGGGACCACGTGGCCGGTCACCCCGACGCCTATCCGACGCTGATCGCCTCCGGCCACCTGGACGACACCCGGTGGAGCGACGACATGCTGTTCGAGGAGGGCCTCGACGGCATCCTCCGGGCCGTGGCGCACGGATGAGGGCGTCAGCGTACGGCGGTGGCGAAGACGACGATGTTGTCGGGGTAGCTGCCGGTGCGCGGGTTGAACCGTCCCCCGCAGGTGATCAGGCGCAGCCGGGCGGCCGCGCCGCCGCCGTACACCCGCTCCGTGGGAAAGCGGCTCTTGGGGTACGTTCCGACGCCGTCCACGGTGAACGCCGTGGTGCGGCCGTCGGCCCGGACCACCCGGACGGTGTCGCCGGTGCGCAGCCGGCCGAGGTCGAAGAAGACCGCCGGGCCCTGCGGCGAGTCGACGTGGCCGACCAGCACGGCGTTGCCGGCCTGGCCCGGCGCGGGCCCGGGCCGGTACCAGCCGGCTATCTCCGGGTGCTCCAGTGGTGGCACCTCCAGCGCGCCGTCGTCGTCGGTGGCCACCGGAACGATGCCGGCGTCCACGCCGATGCGGGGGACCACCACGCGGACCGGCGTCGAGCGGGGAAGCACCGGGCCGGTTGCGCCGGAGCCTTCGGTTGCCGGCGCGGCCGAGGCGCCGGGCTGGGGCGGCGACGCCGAGGTGCTGCCCAGACCGGCCGACACCAGTCCGACGCCGGCCGCGCCGGCGAGCGTGACGACGGTGACGACGGCCACGGTGCGGACCCGCGTCGGTCGATCCCTGCGGCGGTCTGACGAGGACACCGGGGCTCCCCTCCGTCCGACGTGGACGCGGGGCCCGCGCCGGCCGGACCGGCGCGGGCAACCCGCTCGACGGGTGGTTCAGGCGGTGGCACCCGCCCGCCGCCGGCGTCGGACCAGGACGTACGCGCCGCCGGCGAGCGCGCCGGCGGCCAGCGCGCCGCCCGCGACCAGCACGCCGGTGTCGCCGTCGCGGCCGCCGGCGCCGGCCTGGGCGCCGCCGATCGGGGTGACGGTGAACGTGGCGCTGCCGCCGTCGCTGCCGTCACCGCAGGTCGCCGCCACCGTGTACGTGCCGAGCGTGAACCCGGCGGTGAAGAGTTCGGCGCTCAGCCCGCCGCCGGCCGCGGCCGTGGTGGACCGGACGTTCTGGTCCCGGTCCGGCCCGGTGACCCGGAAGATCGCGTCACCGGCATTCGGGTTGCACGTCGTGGTGAGTACGACGGTGCCACCGACCGGGGTGGTGGCGGGTGAGACTCTGGTGTCCGCCAGCGCGGCGGCCGGGAGCAGCAGTGCGCCGAGGCCCACGCCGACCGCCGCCGTTCCGAGAATTGACTGTGCCTTCATCCGCGTCTTCCCTCACTTTTCGTCCGCTGTCTGCGTGGGACGTCGTTCGGGTGGCCAACTCCGTGACTAGCACCGGTGTGGCCAACACTAGGAGGGTTGGGCCGGTCACTGGGGGTAATTGAGAAATCTTCGTTGCCGTCCGGTGTCCTCCGCTGTCGTCTCCCGAGGGCGGAACTGCGCGGCGGCACCGACACGATGCTGGTGCTGGGGCCGCTGTCTCCCGTGACCGCCGGAGGGCAGGGATCGCCGGCCGGGGATGGCCGACTCCGAGCCGGTCACTCTGCGTAAATCTCTCGGAGGGTGGGGGGAATGCTCATACACACCTTTGCTCTGCAGCCATCCCCGCATCGGGCACGGAGCGTCACCACATGCCCATCGCCGACGGCGCGGCGGTTTTTCGTCTCGGCTGTTCAACCGCGTGATGCGGATGTGGCTGCAGAGCAAAGGCGCCGGTGAGCTGGGAGCGGCCCGCAGGAGATGCTTACGCTCGGCGAGAATGAGGCCCGGAAGCGATGAGTGACCGCCACTGATAAGGCTAGCCTCCTAGGACGCCCGAGGGGTGGTGGCGCCGCACCCAGCGGCAGGGGAGCGCCAACGGAAATCGCTCGGCGGGTTCTCCCGGCACTGGTAGCTTGCGTCGTCGTGACGGGGGAACGGCTCGGCGGGCGCTTCGCCTACCTGTGGACCGCGAGCACGCTGTCCGCCCTGGGCAGCGGCACGGCCACCGTGGCAGCCCCGCTCTACGTGGCGTCGCACACCGACGACCCGCTGGTGGTCTCCGTCGGCGCGGCCGTGTCGTGGCTGCCGTGGCTGCTGTTCGCGTTGCCCGGCGGCGTGTTGGCGGACCGGACGGACCGACGCCGGCTGATGGTGGTCATCGACTGGGTACGCGTCGGCGCCCTGGCCGTGCTGGCCACGGCGATGCTCGTCGACCGGGCCGGGGTGACGTTGCTCTACGTGGTGCTGTTCGTGATCAACACGGGTGAGGTGGTGTTCCGCACCGCCGCCCAGGCGGTGCTGCCGGCGGTGGTGCCCCGGGACCGCCTCGAACGGGCCAACGGCTGGCTGAACGGCGGCACCCAGGTGACGCAGAACATGGTCGCCGGCCCGCTCGGCGGTTTCCTGTTCGTGCTGGCGGCGGCCGCACCGTTCGCACTCAACGCCGGGACGTACGCGCTCAGCGCCGTGCTCGTCGGTCTGCTCGCCGGGACGTACCGTGCGGGTGCCGGTGAGGTCGGGACGGTCGGTGCGCGCTCGGTGCGGGCGGAGGTCGCGGAGGGCTTCCGCTGGCTGATGTCGCAGCGGCTGCTACGCACGATGGCACTGCTGATCGGACTGCTCAACGTCACGTTGACCGCGGCGATCGCGGTGCTGGTGCTACTCGCGGGGGAACGTCTCGGCCTCGGTTCGGTCGGCTACGGCGCGTTGTTCACCTGCATGGCGGTGGGTGGGTTGCTCGGTTCGGTGGTCGGTGACCGGTTGATCGCCGCGGTGACCGCCACCTGGACGGTGCGGGTGGGACTGCTGGTGGAGGCCGGCCTGCACCTGGCGTTGGCGACCTCGCGCAGCGCCGCGGTGGTCGGGTTCGCGTTGTTCGCGTTCGGGGTGCACGGCGCACTGTGGAACATCGTGGCGAGTTCGCTGCGGCAGCGGCTCACTCCGCCTTCGCTGATGGGCCGGGTGGGCAGCACCACGCTGTTCGTCGCGGCGGGCGGCAACTGCGTCGGCGCGCTGCTCGGCGGGGTGGTGGCCACCCAGTACGGCATCACCGCGCCGTACTGGGTGGGGTTCGCGGTGGCGGTCGCGGTGATCGTGGCGACCTGGCGGGTCTTCGACCGGGCGACGGTGGCTGCCGCGTACGCCGAGCCCACCCCCAACCTTCCCGCCCCGGTGGTCGGATAGCGGCGCCGACCGCGGGTGTGACAGCGTGTGGCGGTGACCGTCTCCTTCCCGGTCGACGTCGACCTGGCGCTGGTCGGCGGCGGCGGCGCCGCCTCCCTGGTCCTGGCCGCCTTGGACCGGCACGGCGTGACCGGCGTGCGGGTCGCGGTGGTGGACCCGGTCCGCAAGCGCGGCCAGGACCGCACCTGGGCGTTCTGGGGCACCCCCGGCGACGACCTGGATCCGCTGTTGAGCGCGAGCTGGTCGCGGGTCGAGGTGGTCACCGCGGCGGGCCGCCGTGCCCTGTCGCTGGACCCGCTGCGGTACGCCATGCTGCGCTCCGCCCCGGTCTACGACCGGGCTGCCGCGGCGGAGCGGCGGCTGGACGCGGTGCGGGTCGACGCGCCGGCGGGGGAGTTGCGCGACGACGGTGACCGGGTGACGGTGCGTGACCCGGAAGGGCGGGCGTTGGTGCGGGCCGGTTGGGTGCTCGACTCCCGGCCCCGCCCGCCGGCCCGGCCGGGGCGGACGAGCTGGTTGCAGCACTTCCGCGGCTGGTGGCTGGCGGCCGACCGGCCCACGTTCGACCCGGAGCGTGCGGTGCTGATGGACTTCCGCACCCCACAGCCGCGGCGCGGGGTGTCGTTCGGGTACGTGCTGCCGGTCGACGACCGGTTCGCGCTGGTCGAGTACACCGAGTTCGGGCCGGCGCTGCTCGACGACACCGGCTACGACGCGGCGCTGCGCGGGTACGCCGGCCTGCTCGGGCTGGACCTGACCGCGCTGCGGGTCCGGGAGGTGGAGAACGGGGTGATCCCGATGACCGACGGCCCGTTCGTGGCCCGGCCGAGTCGTCGGGTGGTGCGGCTGGGCACGGCCGGTGGGGCGACACGCCCGTCCACCGGGTTCACGTTCTCCGCCATGCTCCGCCAGGCCGACCAGGTGGCCCGGGCGGTGGCCGCCGGCCGCCCGCCGGTGCCCGCGCCGGCGTACCCGGGCCGGCACCGGTGGATGGACGCGGTGGCGCTGCGCGCCCTGGACCGGGGGCATGTGGACGGGGTGGAGTTCTTCGACAGGCTGTTCGACCGCAACCCGCTGGAGCGGGTGCTGCGGTTCCTCGACGGTGCCACCACCCCGGCGGAGGATCTGGCGGTGATGCGGTCCAGTCCGCTGCTGCCGATGACCGGGGCGGTGCTCGGCGACGCCGCCGGGCGGCTACGCGCCCGGTTGCGCCGCGCGTAGGGCCGCGGCGATCCGGTCGCGCACGAGCACCGCCGGATCAACGAGCCTGCCGGAGCGCCGCCGTTGCGGTCCCGCCACTCGGCGACCAGCCGCTCGGTGCGCGCGAAGTCCGCCGCGGGTGGCCCCGCCGACTCTCGGCCCGGCTGGCCGGGTAGGTTGCCGGGCATGGTGGAGGCGGGAACCGGCCCGGTGGTGGAGATCTGGACCGACGGCGCGTGCAGCGGCAATCCCGGGCCCGGTGGTTGGGGTGCGGTGCTGCGCTGGGGCGGGCACGAGCGGGAGCTGTGCGGCGGCGAGGCGACCCCGACGACCAACAACCGGATGGAGTTGACCGCCGCGATCCGGGCGTTGGAGAGCCTGACCCGTCCGGTGACCGTGCGGCTGCACACCGACAGCACCTACGTGCGCAACGGGATCACCGGGTGGTTGAACGCGTGGAAGCGTAACGGTTGGCTGACCGCCGCGAAGCAGCCGGTGAAGAACGCGGACCTGTGGCAGCGGCTGGAGGCGGCGTGCGCCCGGCACGATGTCTCCTGGTTGTGGGTCAAGGGTCACAGCGGACATCCGGAGAACGAACGCGCCGACGGGCTGGCCAACCGGGGCATGGCCGAGGCGCGGGGCGGCTCACCGGCCACCCCGCGTGGGGGCCCGGGTCAGCGCAGGGGCCGTCCCTCCTCGATCTCCTCCGGCTCGTCGGCCGGGTCGACGGTGCCGGAGACGGCGTCCACGTCGTAGCCGGCCCGGCTGGTCTCCCGGGCCGAGCGTCGGTCCTCGGCCGGCAGGTCGGCGAAGTCGTCGCCGGTGTCGTCGGTGGTGTGCAGGGACTCGCCCGGCGGGCGCAGGGACGCCTCGTACGCGGTGGCGCCGTCGGGTTCGTCGGTGGCGGCGTGGCCGAAGGACTCTTCACTGGTCATGTCGCACTCCTGCCCGCATCCGGTGGCGGCAAACGTTCAGCGGGTCGCGTCCGGATGGGTCGGCATGGTGGAGCCGCCGGAGCTGCTGCCGGAGGCGCCGCCGGCCATTCCGGACCCGTCGTCCTCGGTCACCTCGTCGGGCCGGGGCGCGTCCGGCGCGGGCGGCGGCACCTCGGTGTCGGCCGGCACCTGCACGAGTCGGGCCTGGCCGGCCGGGTCCTCGGCGTGCGCCGGATCGACCGGTTCCTCGCCGTCGCGTGCCCGATATCCCACCGGTGCGCCTCCCGTCGGTCGACCCGTCGCCCGGTCGCCTTCCCACCTCACCCCGACCGAAACCCGCCCCACCCCGGCTCGCTGCCCCGCCGGCTGCCTGTGCGCCGTTGATCGAGGGGTTCGTGTCAGAAAACGAAGCGCCGGCGACGCGAACCCCTTGATCGAACAGAAGGCGGGGGAGGGAGAGGGCGGGGTCACCGTCGGCGGGGCTGGCGGTGGGGTGTGCGTGGTGTGCGAAGTGCGGTGACGGTGTGGGTCCAGTGGGTGGGGCGGCGCAGGCCGGGCGGCAGGATCGTTCGCTGGTCGCCGCGGGCGGCGTCGAGCTGGGACTGGTGCAGGAACAGGCACTCGCCGAGGTCGGTGCCGCGCAGGTCCGCCCCGCGCAGGTCCGCCCCGGTCAGGTCGGCCGCGCCGAGTCGTACCCCGCGCAGGTCCGCCCCGACCAGGGCGGCGCCGCGTAGGTTCGCCCCGGCCAGTGTCGTGCNCCCCCCCGCCGGTCCGGTCCGGCCGCGCCGGCGCGGGCCTGCTCGCCGGCGTTCGACAGCAACCGGTTCACCCGGTCACGATGCGTGTCGACGTCGACGGCGAGCAGGTCGTCCGGGGTGCCGTCGGTGAGCCGGCCGGTCTCGTCGAGGGCCGTGGCCAGGTCGTCGCGCAGCGCGCCGGGCGGGGTGATCCGGAGCGCCTCGGTCAGGTACCAGAGCAGTTCGTGCAGGGGCCGTAGCACCGCGAACGTGTCGAACATCCGCCGGGCGGTCGCCGGGTCGGTACGCCAGTCGAGGCCGGCGAAGGTGCCCTGGGTGAGGTGCTGTCCGGCGCCGAAGCAGTCGAACACGGTGCACCCGGGGAATCCGCGTTGCCGCAGCTCGGAGTGGATCCTGCAGCGGGAGTCGGCGCGCAGGTTCGGGCAGGCCCGGCCGGCCGGCTTGTCGATGGCGAAGTCGGCCGAGGCGGCGAACGCGGGGGCGACGCAGCAGACGCCGGCGCAGCGCCCACAGTCCGCCCGCAGCTCCCACCCACCGCCACCCGCCTCAGAGCCCACACCCGCCCCCTGTCCTTCCGGAAACCGCCCGTCGGCATTCTCCGCCCCCTTCACGGACCGACACCGCCCGGGGGAGGGAGGTCAGGGGGTGCGCCAGGAGGAGGGGAGGTCGGATGCCTGGGGGCCCATCAGGAGCATGCCGCCGTCGACCGGCCAGGACGCGCCGGTCACGTACGCGGCAGCGGGTGAGGCGAGCAGTGCCACGACGGCGGCGACCTCCCGGGCGTGGCCGGGACGTCCCACGGGGACGCCCGGGCGTTCCCGGGTGAACGGGTCGACGTCCTCCTGGTCGGTCATCGGGGTGGCGATCTCGCCTGGTGCGACCGCGTTGACGGTGATCCCGTCGGCCGCCAACTCCTGCGCCATCACCTTGGTCAGCAGGCCGAGCCCGCCCTTCGCCGCGCAGTACGCCGACGCGCCGACCCGGGGCGCGTGCTCGTGTACGCTGGTGATGCTGATGATCCGGCCACCCCGTCCGGCCGCGCGCATCCGCCGGGCGGCCCGCTGCGAGCAGAGGAACGGCCCGTCCAGGTCGACCGCGAGCACCTCCCGCCACTTCTCCCAGCTCACGTCGACGAAGGGCTCGGACAGGCCGGTGCCGGCGTTGTTGACCAGCACGCCCAGGCCGCCGAGCCGGTCGGCGAGGTCGTCGATGACCGTCTCCGCCCTGGGTAGCCGGGTCAGGTCCAGTTCGGCCACCTCGCATCGGCGGCCGGCGGCGCGTACCTCGGCGGCGGTGCGCTCGGCGCCGTCGGCGTCGCCGTACCAGGTGATGCCGATGTCGTAGCCGGTCTCGGCGAGCGCCACGGCGCACGCCTTGCCGATGCCGGAGTCCGCGCCGGTGACGATCGCGACGCGGTCGTAGTTCTCGTATCGCTGGGGCATGCCGGCCGCACTACCCCCGCGCGGCGCGCTCAATCGGCAGGGGCCAGCGGTGGGGTGGTGGTGTGGTAGATCGCGGTCAGCCAGACGTCGAGCAGCACGTCGACGACGTCCCGCTCGGCCACCGCCGGCCCGTCGCCGGCGAACGTGGCGTACCAGACCCGTTCGTTCATCGAGTTCAGCGCGATGGCGAGGTCCCGGGCGGGTAGCCCGTCCGGGGCCGCGCCGCGGGCGCGTTCCGCCTCGACGGCCGCCTGCACCGCGCGGACCCAGCGTTCGAGGACCTCGGCCCAGAGTCGCCGTACCTCGGGGTTGGTGCCGCGCACCTGGGCGCAGGCCAGGACCACGTCGCGGTGGCCGCCGAAGATGGCGTGGAAGCGGGCGATGAGTTCCCGCCAGCGGGCGCGCGGGTCCTCGGCGAGCCGGTCGAGGACGCCGCCGGCGGCGGTGTCGGCTTCTTCGGTGACCCGGTCGAGCAGGGTGAGCAGCACCGCGTCCTTGGACGGGAAGTAGAAGTAGAAGGTGGGGCGGGAGATGCCGGCGCCGCGGGCCAGGTCGTCGATGGAGATGTCGCCGAACGGGCGGTCGCGCAGCAGCCGCTCGGCGGTGGCCAGGATGGCCGCCTCCCGGTCGTCGCCGGTGGAGCGGCCGGCCCGTCGCCCGCGCGTCGGCGCGGCGCCGGTCGGCGTACGGGCGGGGCTCATGCCGGCCGATGGTACACCCGCTCGACACCCTGTCGATCGGAGTCGACATGGTGTTGACTGGGGTCGAGGGCGGTGGATAGGGTCCGGTCCACCGCCGGCCCGAGGGGAGAAGCGATGGCCTGCGACCACGTCGACGTCCTCATCGTCGGCGCCGGCCTGTCCGGTGTCGGCGCCGCCGTGCACCTCGGGCGTGAGTGTCCCGGCAAGACCTACGTGGTGCTGGAGGCCCGGGGCGCCATCGGCGGCACCTGGGATTTGTTCCGCTACCCGGGCGTCCGCTCCGACTCGGACATGTACACCCTCGGTTACTCGTTCAAGCCGTGGACCGACCCGAAGGCGATCGCCGACGGCGAGTCGATCCGCCGCTACGTCCGGCAGACCGCCCGGGAGTACGACGTCGAGCGGCACATCCGCTTCCACCACCGGGTGCTGCGCGCCGAGTGGGACAGCGCCACCGCCCGCTGGACGGTGCGCGCCCACCGTGCGGACACCGGCGAGGACACGACGCTGACCTGCGCGTTCCTGTTCGTCAACTCCGGCTACTACCGCTACGACGAGGGCTACACGCCCCGGTTCCCGGGCGTCGAGCGGTACGCGGGCACGCTCGTGCACCCGCAGCACTGGCCGTCGGACCTGGATCACGCCGGCAAGCGGGTGGTGGTGATCGGCAGCGGCGCCACCGCGGTCACCCTGGTCCCGGCCATGGCCGAGCGGGCCGCCCACGTCACCATGCTCCAGCGCTCACCCACGTACGTGATCTCACTGCCGGCACGCGACCCGTTCGCCACCGTCGCGCGGCGGTGGCTGCCCCCGACCGCCGCGTACGCGCTGGCACGGTGGAAGAACGTCACGCTCGGGGTGCTCAACTTCCAGCTCAGCCGCCGCGCCCCGGGCCTGGTGAAACGGTTCCTGCGCCGGGCGGCGAAGGGTCGGCTCCCGGCCGGGTACGACGTGGACCGGCACTTCTCGCCCCGCTACGACCCGTGGGACCAGCGGCTCTGCGTGGTGCCCGACGGGGACCTGTTCACCGCCGTACGCGAGGGACGCGCGAGCGTGGTCACCGACACCATCGACACGTTCACCGAGCGCGGCGTCCGCCTCGCCTCCGGCGCCGAGCTGCCGGCCGACGTCGTGGTCACCGCCACCGGCCTGAACCTGCTCGCGCTCGGCGGCATGACGCTGACCGTCGACGGCGTGGCGGTCGACCTCGCGACCACGATCGCCTACAAGGGCATGATGCTCTCCGGCGTGCCGAACTTCGCCCTGACCATCGGCTACACCAACGCCTCCTGGACGCTCAAGGCCGACCTGGTCGCNCCCCGCTCGCCCCGGACACCGGCGAGCTGGTCCCGCTGATCGACCTGAAGTCCGGGTACGTGCTGCGCGCCGTCGACCAGCTACCCAAGCAGGGGCCGCGCGCGCCGTGGCGGCTGCACCAGAACTATCCCCGGGACGTACGGCTGATGCGGCGCGGGCCGCTGACCGACGGCGTACGGTTCGCCCGGGCCGGCACGCCGGTCACCGCCGCGGTGGCCCCCTCGGGAGGAACCGATGCGTGACTTCGTCTTTCCCGGCGGCACCGCGGTCCTCACCGGCGCGGCCGGCGGGATCGGCGCGGCGCTGGCCCACGGCCTGGCCCGGCGCGGCGCCGACCTGGTCCTGCTCGACCGGGACGCCGACGGCCTGGCCGCGGTGGCCGCGGCGGTCGGCGCGACCCACCCGGACCGGCGGGTCCGGACCCACGTCGTCGACCTCGCCGACGCGGACGCCACCGACCGGGTCGCCGCCGAGGTTCTCGCCGCGCATCCCCGGATCCGGCTGCTGGTCAACAACGCCGGCGTGGCCCTGGGGGGCCGCTTCGACCAGGTCACGCTGGACGAGTTCCTCTGGGTCGTCGAGATCAACTTCCGGGCTGTGGTGCGGCTGACCCACACGCTCCTGCCCGCGCTCAAGGCCGAGCCGGGCGCGCACCTGGCCAACGTCTCCAGCCTCTTCGGCCTCATCGCGCCGGCCGGCCAGGCGGCGTACGCGGCGAGCAAGTTCGCGGTGCGTGGCTTCACCGAGGCGCTGCGGCACGAGCTGGCCGACGACGGCATCGGCGTCACCTCGGTGCACCCGGGCGGCATCCGGACCCGCATCGCCGTCGACGCGCGGGTGGGCAGCGGCGTCGACATGGCGGAGTACGAGACCGGGCGCAGGCAGTTCGAGAAGCTGCTCACCATCGACCCGGCGGTCGCCGCCGAGGTGATCCTGCGCGGCGTCGCCCGCCGCCGGGGCCGGGTGCTGATCGGCTGGTCGGCGACGCTGCCCGACCTGCTCGCCCGGATCGCCCCCGCCGGGTACGGCCGGGTCCTCGCCCTCGCCACACGCCCGCGTCCCGCCCGGGTGAGCGCGGTCGTTCCGGAGCCGGGGCGGCCGGAGTGAACCGCCGCGCCGGTCAGCGGCGTCGGCGGTGGGTGAGCGAGTCCAGCATGAGCGTCACCCCGGCGCCGACCAGCCACACGTCCTTGGCCAGGCCGATGCCCGCCTGGCTGGGCCGCAGACTGGTGCCCTCGCGCATGCCGGGCGTCTTCAGGTAGAGCTGCACCAGCCCGGCGCCGAACGCGGTCAACGCGGCACCGGCCAGCAGCGACGGGACGAACGGCGCCAGCAGCGCCGCGCCGAGGGCGATCTCGCCGCGCGAGAGCAGGACCGCGAACCGGTCCGGCGGGACCTGCCCCAGCTGCGGGATCGCCCCGACCGCCATGCCGTGCACCCCCTCGGCGGCCTCGCCCTCCAGGGACCGCTTGGACACCCCGGAGTTCAGGATGTACGCGCCGATGGCGACCCGCAGCGGCGCATGCGTCAACCTCATGATCACTCCCGTCCGACGTCGGAGCCGGCACCCCGCGTACCCGGCAGCGACCGGGACAATCCGCCGCACGA
Source organism: Micromonospora sp. NBS 11-29 (assembly GCF_002140155.1). GTDB lineage: Bacteria > Actinomycetota > Actinomycetes > Mycobacteriales > Micromonosporaceae > Micromonospora. The sequence goes on along the minus strand of NZ_NAPR01000003.1, from coordinate 225,000 downwards.
GCGCCGAGCCGCCGGCGCCGATCAGCGGTAGGTTCGGCGGGGGACGTGCGGCGAAGGAGGCAACGTGGGCCAGGAAGTCCGGGCAGTCGTGTCACGGCGCAAGGGCGCGCCGGTGGAGGTCACCACCATCGTGGTGCCCGACCCGGGGCCGGGCGAGGCGGTGGTCCGCGTCCAGTCCTGCGGCGTCTGCCACACCGACCTGCACTACCGCGAGGGCGGCATCAACGACGACTACCCGTTCCTGCTTGGCCACGAGGCCGCCGGCGTCGTCGAGCAGGTCGGCGACGGCGTCACCGACGTGGCCCCCGGCGACTTCGTGGTGCTCAACTGGCGGGCCGTGTGCGGGCAGTGCCGGGCCTGCCGCCGCGGCCGGCCCTGGTACTGCTTCGACACCCACAACGCCGCGCGGAAGATGACCCTCACCGACGGCACCGAGCTGACGCCCGCGCTCGGCATCGGCGCGTTCGCCGAGAAGACGCTCGTGCACGCCGGTCAGTGCACCAAGGTCGACCCGTCCGCCCGGCCCGCCGCCGTCGGCCTGCTCGGCTGCGGCGTCATGGCCGGCCTCGGCGCGGCCATGAACACCGGCAACGTGACCCGGGGCGACTCCGTCGCGGTGATCGGCTGCGGCGGCGTCGGCGACGCGGCGGTGGCCGGCGCGGCCCTGGCCGGCGCGACCACGATCGTCGCGGTGGACACCGACGCCCGCAAACTCGACTGGGCGCGCCGGTTCGGCGCCACCCACACCGTGAACGCCTCCGCCGACGACCCGGTCGAGGCGATCCGCGCCGCCACCGGCGGGTTCGGCGCCGACGTGGTGATCGACGCAGTGGGCCGGCCGGAGACCTGGAAGCAGGCCTTCTACGCCCGCGACCTCGCCGGCACGGTCGTGCTGGTCGGGGTGCCCACCCCCGAGATGACCGTCGACCTGCCGCTGCTCGACGTGTTCGGCCGCGGCGGCGCGCTCAAGTCCAGCTGGTACGGCGACTGCCTGCCCAGCCGCGACTTCCCGATGCTCACCGAGCTGTACCGGCAGGGGCGACTCGACCTGGACGCGTTCGTCACCGAGGAAATCGCCCTCGACCAGGTCGAGGAGGCGTTCACCCGGATGCACCACGGCGACGTCCTGCGCTCGGTGGTGGTCTTCCCGTGACCGCCCGCGTCGGGCACACCGTCACCTCCGGCACGTTCTCCCTCGACGGGCAGACCTTCGACGTCGACAACAACGTCTGGGTGATCGGCGACGACACCGAGTGCGTCGTCGTCGACGCGCCGCACGACGTGGCCGCCATCCGCGTACTGGTCGGCGACCGGCAGGTCCGCGCGATCCTGGCCACGCACGCCCACGACGACCACGTCCGCGTCGCCCCCGAGCTGGCCCGGGCCACCGGCGCCCCGGTGCTGCTGCACCCGGCCGACCGGGTGCTGTGGGACCTGGTCCACCCGGACACCCCACCGGACGGTGACCTCACCGACGGGCAGACCGTCACCGTCGGCGGCACCACGCTGCACGTCCGGCACACGCCCGGTCACAGCCCGGGAGCATGCAGCCTGTACGCCCCGGAGTTGGGCGCGGTCTTCACCGGCGACACGCTCTTCGCCGGCGGGCCGGGCGCGACCGGCCGTTCCCACAGCGACTTCGGCACCATCGTCGAGTCGATCCGCACCCGGTTGCTCACCCTGCCGCCGGAGACGGTGGTGCACACCGGGCACGGCGCCGACACCACCATCGGCGCCGAGGCGCCGCACCTGGACGAGTGGATCGCCCGAGGTCACTGACCGCACGGGAGGAAACCACCTGGCCCGCCCCGCCCGGTCACGGCCATACTCGGCGGCGTGCCCGCGACGCCCCTGACCCAGGCGCAGTCCGCCGCGCTGCGACACGTACGCGACGTCGCGCGGCGCGGCCGACCGGCGGCGCTCGCCGTCATCGCCGCGCACCTCGCCGGCTCGGGAGCCACGATCCGGCACGACGAGGTCATCGCGGCGGTGACCGGGTACGGCCGGCTGACGCTCAACTTCCACCCCGACCGGGTGCTGCGCGACGGCCGGACCGTGGCCGATGCCCTCGACGAAGAGGGCGTCTACCGCAGCCAGTTCGAGACCGGCATCTCCAACGGCGGGCTGACCGCGTACCCGGGAGGCGACCGGGACGTCTGGGAGCGGACGCTGTTCGGCGGCGCGTACCAGCGTCCGGGTGTGCTGCCCGCGCAGCGCCCGAAGTACGGCGGCCTGAACCTGCTCGACCATCCCGACGGCGCCTGCCCCCGGTTCGGCTCCTGCCACCTGCTGCTACGTCCGGACGTGGTGGCCCGCGCCACGTTCAGCTTCGGCGACAGCCACCTCGGGCCGACCGACGTCGGCACCGCCACCGTGTTCGAGCCGGTCCTGGCCGCGCTGTTGACGGCCACCGCCGGCACCGGCGTCAGCCTGGGCGTGTCCGGAATGGACACCGGCACGTTGCTGCGGACGCTGCTGTCGCGCCGCGAACGGACGTCCGGGCGGGCCGGGCGTGCCCTGGACGACTACATCGAGGCGCAGGTACACGGCGAGGTGAGCCTCGCCCGGGACGTCGAAGCGGTGGTGCTCGACCCCTCGTTCCGCGACACGGACGCGGGACGACGACTCGCCGGGATCGCCCGCCGGCACGGCTTCGCGCTGCGCTGGCACCCCGGTTTCGAGCTGCCCGTCCAGGCCGTCGACGCCGGTTTCCGCGGCCCGGCCGTGCCGCCGCTGGCCGCCCGCGTCCACGCCGAGTTCGCCCGGCCCGGGGAGCCGCTGCACGCGGCGCTGATCGGCCGCGCCGCGGCCTCGGTGGTACGCGAACCGCGGCGCTGGGCCGACCGCGGGCCGGCCGAGGTGACGCTCCAGGATCTCAAGCTGCTCTGGCACGTCCTGGTGTGGTCCGGCCGTCCGGCCCGGTCGTCCTGTTCCGCCTGAGCGTCCGGTTCCCGGTGCCGCCGGCCTCGCCGACCCGGTCCGTCCGGTTGCCCGGGTGACCTGGACCGCAGCCACCGCCGCACCGGACATCTCCGGAATGCCCGACAGGCCCGGCTGGTTGTGTTCCCCATACCGCGGCACCCGAACGTGTGCCCGCCGGTAGTCCCCCGAGGGGCGCTCACCCCGGAGCGCGTCGTAACGATCGAAAGGGCAACCATCGTGCCGCAGCACATCACTCGATGGCTCCCCGCCATCGCGAAGACCGCCGTCGCGAAGAGCACCGCCGTCGCCCACAACCGCCGCGCCGCGCTGACCGTCGCCGGCGTGGTCGCCCTGGGCGGGCTGGCCTTCGCGCCCACCGCCGTCGCCGCCCCGGTGACCAGCGGACCGCACGCCGGCGCCGTGGCCGCGATCGACCTGGCCACCGGCAGGAAGACCGGCACCGAGTCGGTCAAGCCCGGCATGACCACCGGCAGCGACAAGGTCCCCACCAAGGCCGACCGGCCGGCCCGGGACAAGCTCATGCCGCACGGCGTCGAGGGCGCGCAGTCCCGCATCCCGCTGGACGACGCGCAGATCGACAACGCCAAGGCGATCGTCGAGGCGGCCAAGGAGACCGGCGTGGGGGAGCGGGGCGCCGTGATCGGCGTCGCGACCTCCCTGCAGGAGTCGAAGCTCTACAACCTGGGTCACCTCGGCACCTACAACGACCACGACTCGGAGGGCCTGTTCCAACAGCGTCCGTCGTCCGGTTGGGGCACGTCCGAGCAGATCACCGACCCCGAGTACGCCAGCAAGGCGTTCTTCGGCGCGCTGAAGAACGTCGGCGGCTGGCGCGAGCTGCCACTGACCGCCGCGGCGCAGACGGTGCAGGTGTCCGCCTACCCGTACGCGTACGCGCAGTGGGAGGAGCAGGCGGCGGACCTCGNCCCGGGAGCGGGGCCGGCCGGTCGAGGCCGCCCCCGTCCCGGACGCCCACGCCGTTCCACGTGGGCGTGTGAGTGGACACCGTGCGTCGATCAAGCCGTCAGTCCGCCGCGGGTGCACCGTCCGTGTCCCACCCCTTGGTAGACGCAACCCGGATGCTGGTCTGCGTCCGTCAGGCTGCACCCATGCCGTTCCACTCGTGGCCCGGGTCCAGGCGTGAGTGGAACGCCATGGGTGTCTGTCGGCTCCGGTTGTACCCATGCCGTTCCACTCGTGGGCCCGGAGGGGCGTGAGTGGAACGTCATGGGTGTCTGTGGCGTCCTGTGGCACCCATGACGTTCCACTCGTGGATTCGGTGGCGCGAGAGTGGAACAGCATGGGTGTCTCCGGCGCCGAGGTGGACCATGCCCGTTCACGCGCGGCGCGAGTGGACGGGCATGCGGTGTGAGGGCCCTACATGGCCGAGTGGGTGGAATGCCCGGTTCGACGGTGGTGGGTGGCACG
>NZ_NAPR01000003.1:220497-220577 GCF_002140155.1 Micromonospora sp. NBS 11-29 | reverse complement strand
GTAACCCGGTGAACGACCGAGGAAGGCGAGTGGCTGAGCCCCGCCGACCCGGCCCGCCCCGGGAATGATGGTGGGTGGCT
>NZ_NAPR01000003.1:220241-220321 GCF_002140155.1 Micromonospora sp. NBS 11-29 | reverse complement strand
TGGCGGTGAGTGTGCAGGGTGAGCAGTCGACGATCAGCCTGAACGACGAGCAGACCGCGAACGTCAAGGCGATCATCGCC
>NZ_NAPR01000003.1:180461-220079 GCF_002140155.1 Micromonospora sp. NBS 11-29 | reverse complement strand
GAGAAGCAGGCCACCGACCTCGTCACCCAACACTGGAACAGCTGACCCCCCACACCGAAGGCCGGCACCCCGAGAAGGGGGTGCCGGCCTTCGGACAGCCTGTTAAGAAGGGGCCCCTCCTATACCGAAGGCGTTAACAAGGGCCCCCTCCTTGCGCTGGCGGCGGGAGGCGATGATGTCGGCGACGGCGACGCCCAGGGCCAGCGCGACGATCCCGGCGGCCAGCAGCAGCGAGTGCCGGAACGCCACCGCCCAGTCGTCCCGGTTGGCGGCCAGCGTGGAGAAGAACAACGCGCCCACGGCCGCGATGCCGGCGGCCGAGCCGATGCGCTGCCCGGTCTGGAGCATGCCGGCGCCGCTGCCGGCCATCGGCACCGGCACCTCGGCGAGGGTGAGCGTCTGGTTGGGTGCGATCACCAGTCCGCTGCCCAACCCGGCGACGAGCAGCGGCAGCGCGGTACGCAGCGGCACGTCCCCGTGCGGCCCGCCGGTCAGCACCAGGTCGGTGGCGATGAGCCCGACCACCACGGCGAGCAGCCCGATGGCGACCAACGGCCGACCGTACCGGGTGACCACCCGCCCGCCCAGCGCGGAGGCGAGCGCCGAGCCGAGCGCGAACGGGGTGATCGCCACGCCGGCGACCAGTGCGCTGTAGCCCAGCCCGATCTGCAGGTACAGGGTGAAGACGAAGAAGATCGCGGTGAAGCCGGCGAAGTAGATCAGCCCGATCAGCGAGCCGAGGACGTAGGAGCGCAACCCGAACAGCCGCAGGTCGAACAGGGGGGTGGCGTGCCGGGCGAACCGGCGTTCCCAGAGCGCGAAGCCGGCCAGCAGCAGCAGGCCGACCGGGATGAGCAGCCACTTGGCCGAGCCCTGCCACTGTTCGCGCTGCACCAGCGGCAGCAGGATCACGGTGACGCCGGCGCCGAGCANCGGGGTGGAGCCGGTGCCGGCGGGGCTGGCCCTCGGGGCGGGCCGGGATCAGCCGCCAGCCGAGCAGCATGGCCAGGATGCCGACCGGGATGTTCACGAAGAACACCCACCGCCAGCCGTGCTCGGCGCCGCCGAGTTGGATGAGCAGCCCGCCCAGCAGCGGCCCGACCGCGGTGGAGATGCCGATGGTGGCGCCGAGCAACCCGAACGCCCGACCCCGGTCGGCGCCCCGGAAGAGCTGCTGGATCATGCCGCTCACCTGCGGGTTCACCACCCCGGCGGCGGCGCCCTGCACCAGCCGGGCGGCGATCAGCCACGCCGATGAGGTGGCGAGGCCGGCCAGCGCGCTGGTCAGCGTGAACAGTCCCACGCCGAACACGAACGCGGTACGCCGGCCGCGGGCGTCACCGAACCGCCCGGCCGGCACCAGCACCAGGCCGAACGTCAACGCGTACCCGGACAGCACCCACTGCAGGTCGCTGGGGGTGGCGTGCAGCGCCCGGTCGATCGACGGGACGGCGACGTTGACGATGCTGACGTCCAGCAGCGTCATGAACGCCGCGACCAGGCCGACACCCAGCGCACGCCAGCGCCGCCGGTCGTCGTACCCGGTGTCGTGCGCCGACGACCGCTGCCCGCTCATCGTGCCCTCCGCTGCCGTCGACGATCACGCATCCCCGCTCGCTACCCGGACCAGGGTGGGGCAAACGACGCGGTCAGCCCATCTGGCGCGCACACCACCGCGGGCCGAAGTCGAGGCCGGTCATCGGCGAGTCCTCCCGGTGCAGCAGCCCCCGCTCGGTGAGCGTGTGCAGCGGCTCGCGCAGCTCCTCCTCGGTCATCTGGGTCTCCTCGGCGATGAGGTCCGGGTAGGGGACGTGTCCGCGCACCTCCAGCGCGGACACCGCCTGGTACACCCGTTCCTCCACCGCGGAAAGCTGGATCTGGGGCATCGTTTCCCTCCTCGGCGTGGAGCGCCCGACCGGCGGACGGCCGGCGACCGGCGGTTACCCGGGCGTCCGGCGATGATGCCCACCCGTTCGAGGGTCGCGGCGCGGGTCCGGCACGGGGTTGCCCTAGGCTGCATCCGTGATCATCTGGGACCTCGTCGTGGTCGGTGGCGGGCCCGCCGGACTTTCCGCCGCGTACACCGCGGCCCGGGCCGGCGTCCGCACGCTGGTGGTCGAGCGGGCCACCCACCCCCGGTACAAGACCTGCGGCGGCGGCCTGATCGGCACCTCGCTGGCCGAGGTCGCCGACCGCGTCGAGGTGCCCGCACACGACCGGGTCGACCGCATCACGTTCACCCGGGACGGGCGACGCGGGTTCACCCGCCGGCATCACGCGCCGCTGGTCACGATGATCCGCCGGGAGGAGTTCGACGACCGGCTGCGGGCCGCCGCGGTCGCCGCCGGCGCCGAGGTCCGCGAGGGCGTCGCGGTCCGCGCGGTGGAGCAGGACCCCGACGAGGTACGCCTGCGGCTGGCCGACGGCGAGGTGGTGCGCGCCCGTGCCGTGGTCGGCGCGGACGGCTCCTCCGGTGTGACCGCCCGGCACGCCGGGGTGCGGTTCCGCCAGGTCGACCTGGGGCTGGAGGTGGAGCTGCCGGTGCCCGCCGCCGAGCAGGAGCGGTGGCGGGGCCGGGTGCTGCTGGACTGGGGGCCGGTCCCCGGCTCGTACGCCTGGGTTTTCCCCAAGGGTGAGCGGCTCACCGTCGGTGTCATCTCCGCCCGCGGCGAGGGCGAACGGACCCGCGCCTACCTGCGGGACTTCGTGGCGCGGCTGGGGCTGTCCGGGATCGACCCGGAGCACGACTCGGGTCACCTGACCCGCTGCCGCGCCGACGACTCCCCACTGCGCCACGGCCGGGTGCTGGTCGCCGGCGACGCGGCCGGTCTGCTGGAACCGTGGAGCCGGGAGGGGATCAGCTACGCGCTGCGCTCCGGGCGTCTCGCCGGCGCGGCGGTCGCCGCCGGTGACCTCGACGGGTACGGGCGGGAGGTCACCCGGCGGCTGGTGCCGGAGATGCGGGCCGGGCACCGGCTGCTGGACGTCTTCGAGCGGCGGCCGGACGTGTTCCACGCGCTGCTGGCCAGTCCGCCGGGCTGGCGGATGTTCGTGCGGTTCTGCCAGGGGCGGGCCAGTTTCGCCGAGGTGCTCGACCGGCGGCCGGTGCGGGCCGGGCTGGCGCTGCTCGACCGGCTGCCCCCGGTCAGGGGACGATGACCGCCCGCCCGTGGATGTCGCCCCGGCGCAGCGCCTCGTACGCCTCGGGCGCCTCGGTAAGCGGGAACGTCTGCACGTCGGCGTGCAGCCGCCCGTCCCCGGCCAGCGCGATGACCTCCTGCAACTCCGCCCGGGTGCCCCAGAACGGCACCACCACGCCGGTTTCCAGCGGGACCGTGGGCGGCTCGTCGGCGACCGGCCGCACCGGCAGCGTGCCACCGGCCAGTCCGACCAGCATCAGCTGACCGCCGGTGGCGACGACCTGCCGGGCGGTGTCCAGGGTGGGCTGCGCGCCGACGAAGTCGAGCACCACGTCCGCGCCGTCCGGCGACGGGCCGACCAGCTCGCGGATCTTCCCGACGGCGTCCGGGCCGGCCTGCACCACATGGTGCGCGCCCAGGCGGCTGGCCAGGTCGAGCGCCGCGACGCTGGTGTCCACCGCGATGATCCGCACCGCGGTGGTGGCGAGCAGGATCTGCAACCCCATGTGTCCCAGCCCGCCGATGCCGATCACCACGCAGGTGGTGCCGGGACGCAACCGCGGCCGGGCCAGCTCCACCGCGTGGTACGGGGTGAGCCCGGCATCGGTCAGCGGGGCGGCCTGGGTCAGGTCCATGTCCCCGACGTGCAGCAGCCGGGACGCGGGCACCACCACGTACTCGGCGAGTCCGCCGTCGCGGCTGAGCCCGACGCCGCCGAGCGGGACGACCCGGCAGCGGTTCTCCTCGCCGCGCAGGCAGGCCCGGCACCGGCCGCAGCCGATGATCCCGTAGACCGCGGCGCGTTCACCGGGCGACCAGTCCGCCACACCCGGGCCGGCGGTCTCCACGGTGCCGGCGATCTCGTGGCCGAGCGTCATCGGGGTGGGGAACATCCCGGCCGCCGCGTCGATGATGTGCAGGTCGGAGTGGCAGGCGCCGACCGCGCCGACGCGCAGCAGCACCTCGCCGGGGCCGGGCTCCGGGGCGGGCACCTCGGTCAGCTCCAGCACACCCGGAGCGGTCAGCCGTACCGCGCGCATGTCGCCCTCCCCGTCGTCGCCGTCGGTCGTCGCGGCGGCATACCCGTGCCGTCACGGTTGATACCGGCCGGCTCCGTTCGGGTGCACAATGCGGGCATGAGCGAACCGGTCGAGTCGTTCACCGACGAGGAGTACGCGTTCCTGCGGTATGCCCGCTTCGGTGAGCTGCCGCCCCGGGTCCGTCCCGAGGAACGGCTGGAGTCCGCCGAGACGGAGGTCCCGCCGGGCCGGCCGGACCCGGTCGGCGGCGAGTCCGAGTGGCACCTGCGCGCCGGCGGCTGACCCTCAGCAACGGATACGCCCATAGCGTTCCAGTCGTGTGTCATCCAGCCCGGGAGTGGAACACCATGGGTGTCTCCGGCTGGGTTTGACACCCATACCGTTCCACTCGTGGGCTGAGTGAGGCGCGAGTGGAACGGTATGGGTGTCTCGCGAGAGACGGGCATCCGGCCGGGCGCTGCCCCGACCGACCCGGCCAATCAGCTCGTCGGTGGATCATCTGCCGGAGGGGTAGATGCCGGCAGAATGACCACCTCGGGGCGTTATACCTGTCGGTCATAATTATGACTAACAGGTATAACGCTCCGAGCATGTGCATGTCACGAGCCGCGACACGCCGATCGTCGACGGCTCAGAAGACCGGCACGCCCTCGCGGACCAGCTTCCAGTTCGGCACGAAGAAGTCGGCCGGGTCGATGGTGCCCTCGGCCTGCGCCCAGTCGATGAGTAGCTGGCGGATCTCCTGCTGCGCGTTGTGGACCTGGGTCTTCACGATGCCGGGGAAGTTGCCGCCGCCGCTGCGCCGGTAGTTGTTCACCGCGACCACGAACTGCGCGTCGGCCGCCACCGGGGTGTCGGTGCCGGGGAGCACCAGGCGGGTGATCCGCTGCCCGACCGGCCGGGAGATGTCGATGTCGTAGTCGACGCCGGAGAACACGTCGTAGTTGTAGTCCGGCACGGTCGGGTCGTTGATGGTCGCCACGTCGACCGGGGCGCCGACCGCCACGGTCCGGAAGTACTTCGCCGAGTACTCCAGGTAAGCCTTCACCTCGGCGCCGGTCAGCACGACCGCCTCCAGGGTGTTGTCGTACACGTAGAGGCCGGCCACGTCGCGGATCCGCACGTCGCCCTGCGGGAACACGGCGGTGCGGCTGAACGGCGCGGCGATCGACAGCACCGGCAGGCCGGCGTACGCGGTGCCCGCGAGGGCCTCGGTGACCACCTCGGTCTGGACGTGGTTGATGAAGTCCAGGATCGGGGTGTCCCTGTACCGCGACTCGGCGGCGGACAGCTCCACGCTGGAGCGGGCGACCACCCGGTTGACGTACTCGACGGTGGTGGCGTGCTGGCCCCGTACGGCCGCGAGCACCGCCGGGTCCTCGACCACGGTGTTCGTGTTCAGCGTGGTGGCCGAGGACGTCACCACCGTCCAGCGGCCCTTGGCCCGGGTCAGTGTGAAGTCCATTCGGGTCAGCCGCTGGCCCCACTTGGACGGTTCGGAGGTGAGCACCGCCCGGCCGGTCTCGCGGTTGGTGACGAACCTCTGCGGCACCTCGCTGTGGGCGTGGCCGAAGAGGATCGCGTCGATGCCGGGGACCTGCTCGGCGATCAGCGCGGTGGGGTTCTCGTTCGGCAGCTCCGGGCCGTAGCTGGAGGTGCCGCTGTCGCCGCCGTGCGCGGAGATGATGACCAGGTCGGCGCCGCGCCGGCGCATCTCCGGCACCCACTTCGCGGCGGTGGCGACCATGTCGGCGAAGACCAGCCGGCCCTCGACGTTGGCCTTGTCCCAGATGGCCACGCCGGGGTTGGTCAGGCCGAGGATGCCGACGCGCAGCTTCGGCGCGCCGTGCCCGCCGAGGCGGACCTCCTTGATCACGTACGGGAGGAAGGCCGGCTTGCCGGTCTTCGCGTTGAGCGCGTTGGCGGCGAGCGCCGGGAAACCGAGCTGCTCGATCCAGGTGGCCAGCAGCGGCAGCCCGTAGTTGAACTCGTGGTTGCCCAGCGTCACCGCGTCGTATTTGAGCACGTTCATCGCGTTGGCCATCGGGTGCGTCGCACCGGTCTCGGTGATCGGCTCCTGCTTGGCGTAGTACGTGGCCAGCGGCGTGCCCTGGATGGTGTCCCCGGCGTCCAGGACCAGGGTGGCCTTGCCCTTGCGCTCGGCGCGGATCTGGTTGACCAGGGTGGCCAGCTTCGCGACGCCGACGTCGTTGTGCGCGCTGTCGTCGTACTCGGCGTCCTTGTAGTAGTCCCAGTTGTAGACGTTGCCGTGCGTGTCCGACGTGCCGAGGACGGTCAGGTCCCAGGTCTTCGGCTGCTTCGGTTTCGCCTCGGCGGGCGCGCCGGCGAGCAGGGGAGCGGTCGCCGCGGCGGCGGCCACGGCCAGCACCTGACGGCGCGAGGCGCCGGAGGAGGAGGTCATGAGGTGCCTTTCCATGGGGGTGGGACGCCTCGTGGGCGCCGTTGCGCACCATAACCGTCGCACCCGTTTCCCGGACCGGCGAGGGGGTAGGGGCGCAGGCATGAGCGAGGACCAGTACACCCAGCAGAACCCCGCCGAGCAGTACGGCCAGCAGGAGGGCCAGCCGGCGCAGCAGCAGTCCACGCCCGGGTCGACGCAGGAGATGGGCCCGAAGCCGGATCACGGCGAGGAGTCGTACCGGGGCGCGGACCGGCTCACCGGCAAGCGCGCCGTGATCACCGGCGGCGACTCCGGCATCGGCCGCGCGGTGGCCATCGCGTTCGCCCGGGAGGGCGCCGACGTCCTCGTCACCTACTTCGACGAGGAGGAGGAGACCGACGCCCGCGAGACGGTCAGCCTGATCGAGCAGGCCGGCCGCAAGGGCGTCGCGGTCCGCAGCGACCTGCGCGAGGAGGCGAACTGCCGCGAGCTGATCGACCGGGCCGTCGCCGACCTGGGCGGCCTCGACATCCTGGTCAACAACGCCGCCTACCAGATGTCGCAGGACAACGGCATCGACGACATCACCACCGAGCAGTTCGACCGCGTCTTCAAGACCAACGTGTACGCCATGTTCTGGCTGAGCAAGTTCGCGGTGCCGCACCTGAAGGAGGGCTCGGCGATCATCAACACCACGTCGATCCAGGCGTTCGACCCGTCGCCGCAGCTGCTCGACTACGCCACCACCAAGGCGGCCATCGCCAACTTCACCAAGGCGCTGGCGTTGAACCTGGCCGACCGGGGCATCCGGGTCAACGCCGTCGCGCCCGGCCCGATCTGGACCCCGCTGATTCCGGCCACCATGCCGAAGGAGAAGGTCAAGGAGTTCGGCACCGACGTGCCGATGGGCCGCCCCGGTCAGCCGGCCGAGCTGGCCCCGGCGTACGTCTTCTTCGCCTCCCAGGAGTCGAGCTACGTCACCGGGGAGATCCTCGGCGTCACCGGCGGCAAACCGACGAAGTGACCGCTCCGCCCGCCGGGGTGGCCCGGGTCAGCGGGGCCAGGCCGCCATCCGGCGGCGCACGTCGGCGACGCGCGCCGCGTCCAGGCCGTAGCGGGTGAACCGGCGGTCGGCGAGCCCGTCGAGGTAGCGGCCGGCGGCGCGCACGTCCTCGTCGTCCAGCGCCGGGTCCACCTGCCGGGCCAGCTCCAGCAGCTCGGTCACCGCGTACCGGTCCAGCGCGGCGGCCACGTCGACGTAGTCGCGTACCTCCCGGCGGTTGACCAGCGCGGCGGTCTTGTTGGCGATGAGGTCCCGGACGTCCATCACCGGGCCGAAGTCCATCACCACCGGGCTGCGGTGGCGGTCCAGGCGGGCCAGGCTGAGCCGGATCTGCCGGCCGTCGCGGCTGACCACGAAGTCGCGCAGGTCCGCCTCGAAGCCGTCGAACACCTCGCCGAGGCCGCCCGGGTCCGCGTCGTCCACCCGGTAGCCGGCCCGCTCCAACGCGGCGCGCACGCCGTCGGCCGCCGCGGCGGCGGCGCCCTCGACGTCGGCGAACAGGTCGACGTCCTCGGTCGGGCGGGTGATCAGGCCGTGCGCCGCCCACGCCACCCCACCGCCGAGCACGAACCGGTGCGGCCCGGCGGCGGCGAGGGCCACCCGGGCCACCTCCCGGTAGAAGTCGTGCGGGTGCGTCACGCGGCGCGCAGGCCCGGATGCCGGCCCTCCCAGGCCAGGCGGACGCCCCGGGGGAGGTTGAGCAGCGGCCACACCCGGCGCAGCGTCGGAGCGTGGATCAGTTCCCGCAGGTCCGCCACGCGGGTGGTCTCGCGCAGCACGTTCTCGTACATCCAGAGCAACTCGTCGGGATCGCCCAGGTCGAAGGCGCGTTCGCTGCTCCACATCAGCCGCACCGGCAGCTCGACGATGCCCCCGGTGGGACCGGCCAGCTCGGCCAGGGTGCGCGCCACCACCGCGGGTCGCCCGGGACGGGCGAGGTACGCGCTCGCGACAGCCATGGCCCCAGGGTAACCCGGTGACCGGCGTCACGACGCCCGGCGGAAGAACGACCGCCCCGGTACCGTTGTGCAGAGCGTCGGTGTGTCCAGTGTCCCCGGGCCTCACCTAAATTGCCGTCGCGGAATACCGTTCGGCTGGAGCCGCGACGCGCCACTCGCCGAGAGGCGACATGCACACCGACGCCCCGCACCGCCCCGGTCGTTCTCGACCGGGGCGGTGCTCTTTCCCGCTCGGCTCGCGGGCGTCCGGCGGCTGGCCTAGTGTGCAAGGGGTCAGCCGTACGCGACTCCGGAGGGGGTGCCCGGGATGGGTCTGAAGACCTTCATCCAGGGGTGGCCGGTCTACCGGCAGCTCACCGGCACCGACCCGCTGGGTCGCGGCGCCGCCGCGCAGTCGGCCCGCTCGGCCGAGCTGACCGCCCGCACCGAGACCGCCGACGGCATGGCCCGCTCGGTCTGCCCCTACTGCGCGGTCGGCTGCGGGCAGCGTGTCTTCCACTCCGACGGCCGGGTCACCCAGATCGAGGGCGACCCGGACAGTCCGATCTCCCGTGGCCGGCTCTGCCCGAAGGGCTCGGCCAGCAAGAGCCTGGTGACCAGCCCGCTGCGCCAGACCAAGGTCCGCTACCGCCGGCCGTACGCGACCGAGTGGGAGGACCTGGACCTCGACGTCGCGCTCGACATGATCGCCGACCGGGTCCTCGCCGCCCGCGACGAGACCTGGGAGGACGTCGACTCCGAGGGCCGCCCGCTCAACCGCACGCTGGGCATCTCCAGCCTGGGCGGCGCGACGCTCGACAACGAGGAGAACTACCTCATCAAGAAGCTGTTCACGGCGATGGGGGCACTCCAGATCGAGAACCAGGCCCGTATTTGACACTCCGCCACCGTCCCCGGTCTGGGGACCAGCTTCGGTCGCGGCGGCGCGACGGACTTCCAGCAGGACCTCGCCAACGCTGACGTCATCGTGATCCAGGGCTCCAACATGGCCGAGGCCCACCCGGTGGGCTTCCAGTGGGTGATGGAGGCGAAGAAGCGCGGCGCGAAGGTCTTCCACGTCGACCCGCGGTTCACCCGCACCAGCGCGCTCGCCGACACCTACCTGCCGATCCGGGCCGGCACNNTCCGGGAGTACGTGCTGGCGTACACCAACGCGGCCACGATCGTCAGCGAGGACTTCGCCGACACCGAGGACCTCGACGGGCTCTTCTCCGGCTACAACCCGGAGACCGGCTCCTACGACCACGCGAGCTGGCAGTACGAGGGGCACGAGGGCAACACGAAGGTCCGGGGCACCGGCAAGGAACGCGACTCGGCCTCCGGGCTGGAGCACGAGTCGCACGGCGAGCCGGTGCCGGCGCAGACCCGGCGGGACGAGACGTTGCAGCACCCGCGCTGCGTCTACCAGATCCTCAAGCGGCACTTCGCCCGCTACACCCCGGAGATGGTGGCCCGGGTCTGCGGCATTCCGGAGGAGAAGTTCCTGGAGCTGGCCCGCGCCTGGACGCAGAACTCCGGCCGGGAGCGCACCGGCGCGCTGGTCTACTCGGTGGGCTGGACGCAGCACAGCGTGGGCGTGCAGTACATCCGCACCGGCGCGATCATCCAGACGCTGCTGGGCAACATGGGCCGCCCGGGCGGTGGCATCCTGGCGCTGCGCGGGCACGCCAGCATCCAGGGCTCCACCGACATCCCGACGCTGTTCAACCTGCTGCCGGGCTACCTGCCGATGCCGCACCACGCCGACCACCCGACGTTCGACAAGTGGGTGGACAGCATCCGCCACCCCGGCCAGAAGGGTTTCTGGGGCAACTCGCGGGCGTTCGCGGCGAGCCTGCTCAAGGCGTACTGGGGTGACGCGGCGACGCCGGAGAACGACTTCTGCTACGGCTACCTGCCCCGGATGACCGGCGACCACGGGACCTACCAGCAGGTCCTCAACATGATCGACGGCAAGGTCAAGGGTTACTTCCTGCTCGGGCAGAACCCGGCGGTCGGCTCGGCACACGGCCGCGCCCAGCGCCTGGGCATGGCCAACCTGGACTGGCTGGTCGTGCGCGACCTGTTCCTGATCGAGAGCGCCACGTTCTGGAAGAACAGCCCGGAGATCGCCACCGGGGAGATCGTGCCGCAGGAGTGCCGCACCGAGGTGTTCTTCCTGCCGGCGGCCTCGCACGTGGAGAAGGAGGGCACCTTCACCCAGACCCAGCGCGTGTTGCAGTGGCGGGAGAAGGCCGTCGACCCGCCGGGCGACGCCCGCTCGGAGCTGTGGTTCTTCTACCACCTGGGCCGGGTGCTGCGGCGGAAGCTGGCCGCCTCCACCAAGCCCCGTGACCGGGCGCTGCTGGACCTCGCCTGGGACTACCCGACGCACGGCACGTACGACGAGCCGAGCGCCGAGGCGGTGCTCAAGGAGATCAACGGCTACGAGGTGGCCACCGGCCGCCCGCTGGGTGGCTTCCCGGAGGCCCGCGACGACGGCTCCACCGCGGTCGGCTGCTGGATCTACTCCGGCGTCTACGCCGACGGGGTGAACCAGGCGGCCCGCCGCCGGCCCGGCCACGAGCAGGACTGGGTGGCCGCCGAGTGGGGCTGGGCGTGGCCGGCGAACCGGCGCACGCTCTACAACCGCGCCTCCGCCGACCCGGAGGGCCGGCCGTGGAGCGAACGCAAGAAGTACGTCTGGTGGGACCCGGACGCCGGCGAGTGGACCGGCTACGACGTGCCGGACTTCGAGAAGACGAAGCCGCCGTCGTACCGGCCGCCGGACGACGCCTCCGGCCCGGCCGCGCTCGCCGGTGACGACCCGTTCGTCATGCAGGGCGACGGCAAGGCCTGGCTGTACGCGCCGAGCGGCGTGCTCGACGGCCCGCTGCCGACGCACTACGAGCCGGCCGAGTCGCCGATGCGCAACCCGCTCTACGGGCAGCAGGCCAACCCGACCCGCAAGATCTACGAGCACCCGGTGAACTCGGTCAACCCGAGCCCGCCGGAGGCGCACAGCGAGGTCTTCCCGTACGTGTTCACGGTCAGTCGGCTCACCGAGCACCACACCGCCGGCGGGATGAGCCGCACCGTGCCGCGCCTGGCCGAGCTGCAACCGGAGATGTTCGTCGAGGTGTCCCCGGAGCTGGCCGCCGAGGTCGGGCTGACGCACCTCGGGTGGGCGCACCTGGTCAGCGGGCGGGCGGCGATCGAGGCGCGGGTGCTGGTCACCGACCGGCTCACCCCGCTGCGGGTGGACGGCCGGATCATCCACCAGGTCTGGCTGCCCTACCACTTCGGCAGCGAGGGGCTGGTCACCGGCGACTCGGCCAACGACCTGTTCGGCATCACCCTGGACCCGAACGTGCTCATCCAGGAGAGCAAGATCGGCACCTGTGACATCCGGCCGGGCCGGCGTCCCACCGGGCCGGCGCTGCTCGACCTGGTCCACGACTACCGGCGGCGGGCCGGGATGACCCTGGAGCGGAAGGTGCCGATGGTGACCACCGACGTGGCCGGCGTGGGCGACGCCGCCGGCAGCACCGACGAACGCTCGGCCGCCGCGCACCAGGACGGGAACGGGAATGCCTGACATCAACAGCCTCTACGGTCCGCTCGACCCGGCCCCGGACGCGGGCTGGGTCGACGCGCCGCCCCGGATGGGCTTCTTCACCGACACCAGCGTCTGCATCGGCTGCAAGGCGTGCGAGGTGGCCTGCAAGGAGTGGAACGCCGTCCCCGACTCCGGGTTCGACCTGCTCGGCATGTCCTACGACAACACCGGCGCGCTGACCGCGAACTCGTGGCGGCACGTCGCGTTCGTCGAGCAGCCCCGCCCGGCGGGGCACCGCACGCCGCCGTTCGCGGGCGACCCGACCGGCCCGGCGACCAGCCCGGCCACCGCGGCGGTGGGCGCCGGCACGTCCACCGACACCGGCACCACGCCGGGCCTGCCGCCGGGCCGCCCGGAGCCGGCGGCGCGGATGGCGGCCGGCCCGGAGTTCCTCGGCATGCCCGGCACGCAGCCGCCCGGCCGGGCAACCGGCGCGGAGAGCCGGACCGACTTCCGCTGGCTGATGATGTCCGACGTCTGCAAACACTGCACGCACGCGGCCTGCCTGGACGTCTGCCCGACCGGCTCGCTGTTCCGCACCGAGTTCGGCACCGTGGTGGTGCAGGAGGACATCTGCAACGGCTGCGGCTACTGCATCTCCGCCTGCCCGTACGGCGTGATCGACCAGCGCAAGGACGACGGCCGGGCGTGGAAGTGCACGCTCTGCTACGACCGGCTGGGCGCCGGCATGACCCCGGCCTGCGCGCAGGCCTGCCCCACCGAGTCGATCCAGTACGGCCCGCTCGACGAGCTGCGCGACCGGGCCGCCCGGCGGGTCGCGACGCTGCACGAGCGGGGTGTGCCGGAGGCCCGGCTCTACGGCCACGACCCGACCGACGGCGTCGGCGGGGACGGCGCGTTCTTCCTGCTGCTCGACGAGCCGGAGGTGTACGGGCTGCCGCCGGACCCGGTGGTCACCACCCGGGACCTGCCGCAGATGTGGAAGCGCGCCGGGCTGGCCGCGCTGGCGATGGCGGCGGCGACCGTCGCCGCGTTCGTCGGGGGATCGTCGTGAGCCCGGACCGCCCGGTGGGGGACCGCTTCCGCCGCTTCCGCGAGCACCTGACCGAACGCACCCGCCCCGCCGGTGAGACCGCCGCCGAACGCCCCGCCGCCGCGGACGGCCCGACCGGCAGCCGGGCCACCGGTTTCGGCCCCGGGGTGGGCCGCACCGACGCCGGCGCCCGCGACGCCGGGCTGGCCCCGCACCCGCCCCGCGACGCCGCGCCGACCGACCGGCGCCGACGCGGCGGCCGGGGTGGCCGGGGCGGCGAACAGCTCACCGTGCCACCGGCGGAATTCACCTCCTACTACGGCCGGCCGATCCTCAAGCCGCCGGTGTGGAAGTGGGACATCGCCGCGTACCTGTTCACCGGCGGGCTCGCCGCCGGCTCCTCGCTGCTGGCCGCCGGTGGGCAGCTCACCGGACGCCCGGCGCTGCGCCGCGCCGGCCGGGTCACCTCGCTCGCGGCGGTCAGCGCCAGCGCGTACTTCCTCGTCAACGACCTGGGCCGGCCCAGCCGTTTCCACCACATGCTGCGGGTGGCGAAGCTGACCTCGCCGATGTCCGTGGGCACCTGGATCCTCAGCGCGTTCGGTCCGGCCGCCGGGGTGGCCGCGGTCGCCGAGGCCGCGCCCCGGCTGCCCACGCACGGGCTGCTCGGGCTGGGCCGGCGGCTGCTGCCCCCGGCCGGGCACGCCGCCGGGCTGGTCGCCGCCGTCACCGCGCCGGCGCTGGCCACGTACACCGGGGTGCTGCTGGCCGACACGGCGGTGCCGTCGTGGCACGAGGCGTACCCGGAACTGCCGGTCATCTTCGCGGGCAGCGCGCTGGCCAGCGGCGCGGGCGTCGGGCTGCTGGCCGCGCCGGTCGACCAGGCCGGGCCGGCGCGACGCCTCGCGGTCGGCGGCGCGGCGTTGGAGCTGTGGGGCGCGCACCGGGTGGAGCACCGGTTGGGCCTGCTCAGCGAGCCCTACACCGAGGGCACGCCGGGGCGGCTGCTGCGCGCCGGCCGGGCGCTGACCGCCGCCGGGGTGGTCGGCGCGCTGCTCGGCCGCCGCAGCCGGGTGCTCTCCGCGGTCTCCGGCGGCGCGCTGCTCGCCGCGTCCGTCTGCACCCGCTTCGGGATCTTCCACGGCGGCGTCGCCTCGGCCCGGGACCCGAAGTACACGGTCGTGCCGCAGCGCGAACGCGCAGATCGGCGGGGTTGACACCTCGCCCGGCGGCGGCTGCGCCGCTGTGGTTGACTCAGACGTGGAGGCGTTCAGGCGGCTGGTGCCCCTCCCGGTCTTCAAAACCGGTGTGGTCCGGGACCCGGGCCAGGCGGGTTCGATTCCCGTCCGTCTCCGCCACCAACCGTCCCGGGGGAGCGTCGATGCGTGAGGTCGACCCGCGTCGGCGCGTGCCGCGCACCGACGTGCTGCTCGCCGACCCGGCGCTGGCGGCCGCCGCCGGCACGTTCGGCCGTGACCGGGTCAAGGCCGCGATCGTCGCCGCCCAGGACCGCGCCCGCCGCGGCGAGATCACCCCCGATCAGGTACGCGACGCGGCGCTGGCCGGTCTGCCCGCCCGCACCCCGCGACCGGTGCTGAACGCCACCGGCGTGGTGCTGCACACCAACCTCGGCCGGGCCCCGCTCGCGACGGCCGCCGTGGACGCCCTCGTCGCCGCCGCCGGGCACACCGACGTGGAACTCGACCTGGCCACCGGCCGGCGGGCCCGACGCGGCCGGGAGGCGCTGGACGCGCTCGCCGCCGCCGTGCCCGACGCGGCCGCCGTGCACGTGGTCAACAACGGCGCCGCCGCGCTGGTGCTGGCCGCCACCGCGCTCGCCGCCGACCGGGAGATCGTGGTCAGCCGTGGCGAGCTGGTCGAGATCGGCGACGGGTTCCGCCTGCCCGACCTGCTGGCCAGCACCGGCGCCCGGCTGCGCGAGGTGGGCACCACCAACCGCACCACCCGGGCCGACTACGCGGCCGCGATCGGCCCGCGCACCGGTTTCGTGCTCAAGGTGCACCCGTCGAACTTCGTGGTCACCGGCTTCACCTCGGCGGTGCCGGTGGCCGAGCTGGTCACGCTCGGCGTGCCGGTGGTCGCCGACATCGGCTCCGGGCTGCTCGCTGGCGACCCGCTGCTGCCCGACGAGCCGGACGCCGCCACCACGCTGCGCGCCGGCGCGCACCTGGTCACCGCCAGCGGCGACAAGCTGCTCGGCGGGCCGCAGGCCGGGCTGCTGCTCGGCGCCGCCGACCTCGTCGAACGGCTGCGCCGGCACCCGCTGGCCCGGGCGCTGCGGGTGGACAAGCTCACCCTCGCCGCGCTCGCCGCCACCCTGCACGCGGCGACCACACCGACCCGGCAGGCGTTGCACGCCGACCCGGGCCGGCTGCGCGACCGGGTCGAGCGGCTGCGCGACCGCCTCGGCGCCGACGGCTGCAAGGCCGAGGTGGTGCCGGTGGCCGCCGTGGTCGGCGGGGGCGGCGCGCCCGGGGTGGAGCTGGACTCGTGGGCGTTGAGCCTGCCCGAGCGGTACGCGGCGCCGCTGCGCACCGGTGACCCGGCGGTCCTCGGCCGGGTGCTGCACGGCCGCCTCCTGCTGGACCTGCGGGCCGTGCCGGCGCACGCCGACGACCGCGTCCGCGCGGCGGTGCTGCGCGTGGCGGGCTGAGCCGATGTGGGTCGTGGCCACCGCCGGGCACGTCGACCACGGCAAGTCGACGCTGGTGCGGGCGCTGACCGGGATGGAACCGGACCGGTGGGCGGAGGAACGCCGCCGGGGCATGACCATCGACCTCGGGTTCGCCTGGACCACGCTGCCCTCGGGCGGCACGCTGGCCTTCGTCGACGTGCCCGGACACGAGCGGTTCGTGCCGAACATGCTCGCCGGGGTGGGTCCCGCCCCGGCCGCGCTGATCGTGGTCGGCGCCGACGAGGGGTGGATGCCGCAGTCGGCCGAGCACCTGGCCGCGCTGGACGCGCTCGGGGTCGCGTACGGTCTGCTGGCGGTGACCCGCGCGGACCTGGCCGACCCCGGGCCGGCCCTGGCCCGGGCCCGTACGGAGATCGCCGCGACCTCGCTGGGCGAGGTGGAGGCGGTGTCGGTCTCCGCCGTCACCGGCGCCGGCCTGCCCGAGCTGCGCGCCGCCCTGGACCGCCTGGTCGCCCGGCTGCCCGATCCGGCGCGCGACGCCCCGGTCCGGCTCTGGGTGGACCGGGCGTTCACCGTGCGCGGCAGCGGCACGGTGGTCACCGGCACCCTCGGCGGTGGCCGGCTGCGCGTCGGCGACGAACTCGAACTCGCGACCACCGGCGAGCCGGTGCGGGTCCGTGGCCTGCACTCGCTGGGCGCGGCGCGGCCCGAGGTCGACGCGGTGGCCCGGGTCGCGGTGAACCTGCGCGGCCTGCCCCGGGAGCGGATCGGGCGCGGCGACGCGCTGCTGCGCCCCGGCCGCTTCGGCCGCACCGACCTGCTCGACGTGCGCCTGACCGGGGATCCGGCCGCCGACCTGCCGGCCACGCTCATGCTGCACGTCGGCTCGGCGGCGGTCCCGGCCCGGGTCCGGCCGCTGGGCCCGGACACGCTCCGGCTGCGCCTGGCCCGTCCGCTGCCGCTGCTGATCGGCGACCGGGCGTTGCTGCGTGACCCGGGCCGGCACCACGTCGCCGGTGGGGTGACCGTGCTGGACGTGGAACCGCCGCCGCTGCGCCGCCGGGGCGCGGCGGCCGCCCGCGCCACCGTGCTGGCCGGGCTCGACGGGCGACCCGACCCGGCCGGGGAGCTGCGCCGGCGGCGGCTGGTGCGCGCCGGTCAGCTCACCCGGATGGGCGTGCCGTCGGCCGCGCCGCCGGTGGCCGGGGACTGGCTGGCCGACCCCGAGCACTGGCGGGACCTGGGCCGCCGGCTCACCGAGGAGGTCACCCGGTACGCCGCGGAGCAGCCGTTGGCCGCCGGCGTGCCGGTCGACGTGCTGCGCCACCGCCTCGGCCTGCCCGACCGGGCGTTGGTGACGGCGCTGCTGCGCCCACCGCTGCGGCTGCGCGCCGGCCTGGTCACCAGCGTGCCCGCCGGGACGCTGCCCGACCCGGTGNNGCGGGTCCGCGCCGAGTACGGCGACCGGCCGTTCCAGGCCCCCGAGGCGGGCCACCTCGCCGACCTCGGTCTCGGGCCCCGGGAGATCGGCGCCGCCGTACGGGCCGGGGCGCTGCTGCGGCTGGCCGAGAACGTGGTGCTGCTGCCCGGCGCGCCGGACGACGCGGTGCGGGTCCTGGCCGGGCTGCCGCAGCCGTTCACGCTCAGCGCCGCCCGGCAGGCGCTGGGCACCACCCGCCGGGTGGCGGTGCCGCTGCTGGAGCTGCTGGACCGCCGCGGCGACACCCGCCGGCTGCCCGACGACGCCCGCGAGGTCGTCCGCGAGCCGTCCTGACCCCGGCCGTCGTCTTCGGCATACGACAGGCCGGGCGCAAGCCGGTCACCTACCGTGACGCCATGGACCCATCGGCGGTCTGGCGGGACACGAGCCACAAGTGGCGGATCGAGGCGTACCGGGCCCCGGACCTGCGATTCGCCGTCTTCGCCACCAACGGCACCACCGAGTCGGCCCCGCTGTGGCTGTTCGGGATGGCCGCCCTGGCCCGGTGGCTGATGACCCACGGCATCTCCCTGGACGACCTGGAGACGGACTGACCCGGACGGGGGACCGACCACCCGATCCGGCCCGCCGGACCCGCCGCCGACCGTACCGTCCGGGGCGTGAACGACCGAGGACTACGGGTGTTCGTCACCCTGCTCGCCGGGCTCGCGGTGCTCTACTTCGGCGCCACCGGGCACCGTGGCAGCGGCGAGGGCAGCGGCGTCTCCGGCGGCGTGGTGCTGCTGGCCCTGCTCGCCTCGCTGCTGGCCTGGCACCTCACCCGGCCCGGCCCGGCCAAGTGAGCCGACCGCTCAGCCGGCCGCCGCGGCGGTGCGGCTCACCTCGCCGGCCGACTCCTCGCCGAGCGCCACCCGCACCAGCGCCGACGCCAACCGCCCGAAGTCGGCCTCCCCGACCAGCCCGACCAGGCCGCCCGGGTTCGCCGGCAGGCCCAGCCGCCGCGCCCCGGCCAGCGTGCGCCGGTCGGCGTACGGGCGCACGTCCGGCCAGACCGTCTGCGCCTCGCGCAGGAAGATGTCCGCCCCGGTCGGGCCGATGCCGGGGAACTCGGTGAGCCGCCGCCGCAGCACCGCGCGGTCCGCGCCGGCCTCCCGGTGCAGCCGGCGCAGGTCGCCGTGCCACCGGTCCAGGCAGAGCCGGGCGCCGGTGCCCAGCATGGTCGCGGTCCGCTCGTCGTAGCGCCGGTAGTGGCCCCGGCCCAACGCGTCGACCCGGTCCTGCCAGCTCGCCGCCTCCATCGCCTGCGGGGTACGCCAACCGGCGTCGAACAGCTCCCGCGCCGCGGCCACCGCCACGCCCGCCCGGATCCGGGTGCTCAGCAGCGTGGTGAGCACCAGTAGCTGGTAGAGCGGGCCGGGCCGGTCCGCGAGCGTGATCCCGGCCTCCTCCGCGTACGTGCGGGACTGCCGGTCCAGCAACGCCCGCGCCACGCTCCGATCATCCGGCATGGCATCGGGATACCCGCCCGGGGCCGACCCAGACCCACGCGCCGCGCCGGAATGCGCCGGGCGGCGACGGGTACCCCGACCAGGTGCGCGGTCGACGCCGCGCGCCCACCGGGAAGGAGAGACCCGTGGTCAAGCCGCAGCAGGAGGAGTTGCGCCGCAACGATCTCGGCGCGACCAGTCAGGACAGTCGCAAGGCCGCCACCGGGGCGGGCGGGAATCCGCGCCACGGTGGCACGTCCAACGCCGACGTGGGCCGGCCGGTGCCCAGGGGGCAGGTGTCGCCGTACGGCCCGGCCGGCGAGCCGGTGGCCGAGGACACCAGCGACAGCTAGCCGCGCCGCGACGACGGCCGCAGCCGCCGCCAGGTGGCTGCGGCCGCCACCCCGTACGCCAGGTGCGGCACCAGGTCCGACGCCCAGTCGATCCGACGCCAGGTCCGCGGGTCGGTCACCCCGAGCAGGGTCATCGAGCTGTCCGAGACGGCCATCACCCCGCCGCCGAGCAGCGCCACCGCCAGCGGGAACGGCACCCGTCGGTGGGCGGCGAACAGACCGTACGCGGCCCCGGCGGCGATGCCGGTGGCGTAGCCGAGCACCGGCCCGAGGCCGGCCTGGCGTTTCGCCGCCTCCTCGGCGGGCCCCAGACTGACGTGCGCCACCTTGGCCAGCCGGCCGGCGGTGGTCTCCGGCGTGGTGCTGGCCGGCCGGGCCCGCACCGTCATGTCGAAGTAGCTGACCACATTCAGCACGGCGCTGCCGACGGCGCCCACGATGGCGCCGTCGACCATGGCCGTCCCCCTCACTTCGGGTCGCCCGGTTCGCGTTCGCCCTTGGGCCCGTAGGTCCGTTCGCCCCGGACGATGCCGCGCTGACCCCGGTCGTCCTGCAGGGTCCGGTTGGCCACCCGGTTCGCCTCCTGGTCGGCGGCCCGCCCGGACTGCTCGACGAGGTCGCGCAACCGTGCCCGCTGCTTGTCGTACGCGTTGCTGCCCGGCCGTGGTCCCGGCATCGCTACCTCCTGAGGTCGCTGTCGGTGTCGGCACCGTCTACCCGTCGCGCACGGGACCAACCGTGTCAGTCGGGCGCGCGGACCACCGCCACCGGGCAGTCCGCCCGGTGCAGCACCCCCTGGCTCACCGAGCCGAGCAGCAGCCCGCTCAGCTCGCCGCGACCCTGCCGTCCGACCACCAGCAACTGGGCGTCGCGGGCGGCCCCGGTCAGCGCCGCGACCGGCCGGGCGTGCACCACCGCACGGGTCACCGGCACGTCCGGCCAGCGCTCCTCGATCCCGGTGAGCGCCTCGGTGAGCACCTGGTACTCCTCGCCCCGCAGCTCCCCCTCCTCGTACACCAGGGGTTGCATGTCGCCGGCGCCGTGGGAGGCCGGGTGGGTGTAGGCGTGCACCGCGTGCAGCCGGGCCCCGCGCGTGGACGCGGTCGCGGCGGCGAACTCGACCGCCGCGCGGGACAGCTCCGAGCCGTCCACCCCGACGACCACCGGGCCGGCCGGGCGGTCCGCGCCGCGGGCGATCAGGACGGGGCAGTCCGCGTGCGCGGCGACCTGCACCGCGACCGACCCGAGCACCAGCGCGGCGAACCCGCCGAGGCCCCGGTCGCCGAGCACCACCAGGGCCGCGGCGGGGGACTCGCCGAGCAGCACGGCGGCGGCCTCCCCGTCGATGATCTCGCCGGTGATCCGCAGCCCGGGGCACTCCGCCTGCGCCTGGGTGACCGCCTCGGCCACCAGCCGCTCGGCCTGGTGGCGCAGGCCGGCGCCGGGCGGCGCCTGCGCGGGCGCCGACACGGGCACCCGCAGCAGCGGCCAGATGAAGCCGTGCACCACCCGCAGCGGGCGGTGGCGGCGGTCGGCCTCGCGCGCCGCCAGGCGTACGGCCCGTGACGCCGCCTCCGACCCGTCCACGCCGACCACCACGGCCGCGCCGTTCGCCGAGTTCACCCGCCACCTCCTCGTCGCCGGCCGCCCGCGGCCAGTATCGCGGCCGGTGCGGCCCGGCCGGGGCGATACCGGCCGAGTCGGACGGTCGGTACGCTGACGACCAGCGCCCAGGGAAGGGGCCCTCGTCGATGGCCGAGCCGGACCGACCGAGCACCGCCCGCATGATCGACCACTGGCTGGGCGGCCGGCACCACCGCGCGGTGGACGTGGCCGCGGCCGCCGCGTTCGAGGCGGCGTACGGGCCGTGCCAGGCGATCTTCCGTTCGCTGCGGGACTTCCTCGGCCGGGCCGTGCGGGCGGTCGCCGCCGAGGGCGTGGACGGTTTCCTGGTCTTCGGCGCCGGCGTGCCGACCCGCGGCAACGTGCACGAAGTGGCGCCGGAGGCGACCGTCCTCTACACCGACATCGGCACCGTCGACCGGGCGCAACTGCACCGGTTCGTGCCGGGGTGGGGGAGGAGGCCGGTGGGCCAGCCGGGACCGGTGCCGGACGCGTTCTTCGGCGCGCTGGCGGTGCGCCCGGCCGGCTGAGTCGAGGCCCGTGCGCCCCCGCGTTCGGTGTCGGCCGTCCTCCGTATGATGTTTGCCCTGTAGCAATAGTCGTCATCGGAGGATGAACATGCCGGAGGCGTCCGGATCGGTGTCGCGTGCCCTGCGCACGGCGCCACCCGACCAGTTGGTGGAGACCGCGGACGCGGTGCTGCGCCAGACGCTCGGCGCCGTGCGGGCGGAGGTGTTCGTCGCCGACTACCGCTCCAGCGGGCTCTGGCCGGTGCTCGACCCGGAGCGGCCCGACGGCGGCACGCTGCTGTCGCACGGAGTGCCCCAGCGCTGCTTCAGCAGCCAGCAGCCGGTGCTGGACCCGGCGGACGACGGCCGCTGCCGGGCCTACCTGCCGCTGTCGGTGTGGGGGGAGCGGCTGGGCGTGCTGATGGTCGAGCTGCCGGGGGTGCCGGACACGGCGACGGTGGAGGCGGCCCGGGACGCCGCCGGTGAGCTGGCGTTGGCGATCCGCGCCGCCGACCGGGAGACCGACCGCTACCGCCGGGCGCGCCGGCGCGAACGGCTGAGCATGGCCGCGGAGATGCAGTGGGATCTACTGCCCGGGCGCAGCGTCCGGCACGGCGACGTGCTGCTCGCCGGGCAGCTCGAACCGGCGTACACGGTCGGCGGGGACCACTTCGACTGGTCCGTCGACGGCGACCGTCTCACCGTGACGGTGCTCAACGGCACCGGCACCGGCCTGGCCGCGTCGCTGCTCACCGCGGTGACCGTGAACGCCATGCGCAACGCGCGTCGCTCCGGCGGCAGCCTGGTCGAGCAGGCGGAGCTGGCCTCGGACACGATCTTCTACCAGCACCGGGGGAGCCGGTACGTGGCCACGCTGCTGCTGGAGCTGGACGACCGGCGGGGCGTGGTGCGGGCGGTGGACGCCGGGTCGCCGCACGTGCTGCGGCTGCGCGGTGGCCGGGTCACCCCGGTCACGCTGGAGCAGCAACTGCCGCTGGGCATGTTCGCCGAGACCCGCTACGCGGTCCAGGAGTTCACTCTGGAGCCCGGTGACCGCCTCTTCGTGGTCAGCGACGGGGTGTACGCGGCGGAGCCGGACGAGCAGGAGCCCTACGGCGCGCGGGCCATGGCGCGGACGATGCGGTCCACTCGGTTGCAGCCGGCCACTGAGGCAGTTGGTACGGTGATGCGCGAACTGCACGCGTACCACGCCGACGCGGACCTCCGCGACGACGCGGTCGTCGTCTGCCTGGACTGGCGCGGTTCCAGCCGGTCGGACGACATCACGGGGCAGTGACCGGAGCGGCGGAGCGAACACGAGCGGGACGATCGCAGGGGACAGCGGGTGGAGCGACCTCCGAATCTTGCCGCGGCCGTCGAGGCGGCCGCCGAGGCGCTCATCGGTGTGCTTGAGTCGGCCACGTCGCGGCACAACGTCAGCGTCTCGCCCACCCAGTTGCGGGTGCTGTCGCTGATCATGTCCCATCCGGACACCAACGTGAACCGGCTGGCCGAGCTGCTGGACGTGGTGCCGTCGTCGGCGAGCCGGCTCTGCGACCGGCTGGAGGCGGTCGGTCTGCTGCGCCGGGTGGCCGAGCCGCGGGACCGGCGCGAGGTGCGGCTGGTCCCGACCGCCGCGGCCGAGCGGCTGCTGCGCGAGTTGCAGGAGCGGCGGCACCGGGCGGTGCAGGCGGTGCTCGACCGGATGCCGAACAGGGTGCAGCACGAGCTGCTGCTGGCGCTGCTCGCGTTCGGTCAGGCGGCGAGCATGGCCGCACCGCCGACGGGTGCCGAGTCCTCCACCGCCCGGACGGCCTGACCGGCCGCGTGTCCACCTATTGTCCTAGGATGCATTAGCGGCTGTGACGGTCGACACCCACGGCAGACTGACCGATCACGCAGCGCGCCGGCCGGGGCACCGCGTCGAGCCCGATATAGTGGCAGCGCAACTGGCCGGCCCATGATCGGCAACGATGGTGGGCCGCATCGGGGAGGCGCCGGCGTCTGACCGGCCGGCAACGCGCACGTTCCTCCGGCGGCCGCTCGTTCGGCTGCCGGACCGTGCTGCGGAGGGAGGGTTCGGTGTCGCGTCGACCGGCTCCGACGGAGCAAGGGGATTCGGCGACGACCGCGGGCGACCGCGTTCTCACCTTGCCCAACCTGATCAGCTTCGTCCGGCTCCTGGGCGTGCCGCTGTTCCTCTACCTCTTCCTGGTCGCCCGGGCCGACGTGGTCGCCATCGTGGTGCTGGCCGTGGGCGGCACCAGCGACTGGGTGGACGGCTGGATCGCGCGCCGGCTCCGGCAGGTGAGCCGGTTGGGTGAGCTGCTGGACCCACTGGCCGACCGGCTGTACATCCTGGCCACGCTGCTCGCGTTCACCGCCCGCGACGTCGTGCCCTGGCAGTTCACCGGGGCGCTGCTGGCCCGTGAGGTGCTGCTGCTGGCCTCGCTGGGGGTGCTGCGTCGCCACGGCTACGGGCCACCCCCGGTGCACTACGTGGGCAAGACCGCCACGTTCCTGCTGCTGGCGGCGTTCCCGCTCCTGCTGCTGGCCGACGCCGCGCCGGGCGTGGCGACCGCGGCCGGCGCGATCGGCTGGGGGTTGGCCTGGTGGGGGTTGGTCCTCTACTGGGTGGCCGGCGCGATGTACGTGGTGCAGGCCCGCCGGCTGGTGCGGGCGATGCGGGTGCGGCGAGCGGGAGCCGCGGCGTGAGCGCGACGCCGCGCGACGGGGATCGGGATCCGTCGTCGCGGGTGTATGCGCCGGACTTCCTGACCGAGCTGTTCCGCAATCCGCTGGACCCGGGGTATTCGGACGCGGCGGCCCGCCGCGCGGCGGGCCCGGTGTCGCGGGTGCGGCGGGTGCTGGGCCGGCCGGTGAGCCTGGTGGTCCTGACGGTGATCGGGTTCCTGTTCGCGGTGGCGTACCGGGAGACGATGGCGGAGGAGCCGAGCCGGGCGACGGCGCGGGCCGGCCTGATCGCGGAGATCAAGCAGCGGGAGGCGGAGACCGACCGGTTGACGGCGCGGGCGGAGCAGTTGCGTGTGGAGGTCGGTCGGCAGCGGGACGCGGCGTTGAGTGGTTCGCAGGCGTCGCGGTTGCGTCGTCTGGAGGCGGGCACGGGTCTGGGTCGGGTGCGGGGGGACGGTGTGGTGGTGCGGTTGGCGGACGCGCCGCGCGACAAGGACGCGGTGACGGGTGCGGAGGCGGGTCCGTCGCAGGTGTTGTACTCGGATCTGCAGAAGGTGGCGAACGACCTGTGGGCGGCGGGCGCGGAGGCGGTGGCGATCAACGGGCAGCGGTTGACGGCGACGTCGACGATCCGGGAGGCCGGTGAGGCGATCCTGGTGGACTACCGGCCGGTGACGAGTCCGTACGAGGTGCAGGCGATCGGGCCGGGGTCGATGCGGGACCGGTTCGACGGCAGCCGGGCGGCGGCGTTGATGCGGGAGGTGGCGCGCACGACGGGGTTGTCGTTCGGGGTGAAGGAGGTCGAGGACCTCACCCTCCCGGCGGCTCCTGAGCCACGGCTACGCTACGCCGGGTCTCCGGTGGAGCCGAGTCCGCGGGTGTCGGGTTCGGGTGTCGCCGGTTCGTCCAGTCCCGGGCCGTCCGGCTCGGGTGTTTCTCCCAGCCCTTCCGGAGGTGGCCGATGATCGCGGTGCTGGCGTTGCTCGCCGGTGTGGTGCTCGGGGTGTATCTGGATCCCACGGTGCCGGCGGCGTTGCAGCCGTATCTGCCGATCGCGGTGGTGGCGGCGTTGGATGCGGTGTTCGGTGGGGTGCGGGCGAAGCTGGACCGGATCTTCGACGACAAGCAGTTCGTGGTGTCGTTCATCTCGAACGTGCTGGTGGCGGGTCTGATCGTGTATCTGGGTGACCAGTTGGGCGTGGGTGGTCAGTTGTCCACGGGTGTGGTGGTCGTGCTCGGCGTGCGCATCTTCGGAAATGTGGCGGCGATCCGCCGGCACCTGTTCCGGGCGTAGGTTGGTGGCGATGAGCGAGGAGCAGCGGGAGACGGGTACGGGGTGGCCGCAGCCGGCGGAGCCGGTGCGGCCGGAGGGTCCGGCGGGGGAGCCGGATCCGCGTCCGGACGCGCCGGATGCGGACGAGTTGAGCCCGTTGGCGCCGGTGGGGCCGCTTGAGCCGCCGGAGCCGGTGGAGCGGGAGGACGTGCCGGCGCCGGCGGAGGAGCCGGGTGCGTCGGCCGAGCGGGTGCCGGTGTCGCGGCGGTTGACGTCGGCGGGCGCGATGATCGCGGTGTTGTTGGCGTTGTTGGGTTTCACGTTGGTGGTGCAGTTGAAGACGACGTCGACGGATCCGACGCTCGCGGCGACGCGGGAGGAGGATCTGGTGCGGATCTCGTCGGATCTGGATTCGCGGGAGCGGCGGCTGCGGCAGGACATCGAGGCGTTGGAGGACAGTCAGCGGCAGTTGCGCTCGGGTGAGCTGGGTCGGCAGGCGGCGTTGGAGGAGGCGACGCGGCGGGCGGACGAGCTGGGCATCCTGGCGGGGACGTTGCCGGCGGTGGGGCCGGGTCTGGCGGTGCGGTTCTCGGGGCCGCAGAAGGCGACGTCGTCGATCCGGATCCTGGACGCGGTGCAGGAGTTGCGGGGTGCGGGTGCGGAGGCGATGCAGATCGAGGGCGCGGACGGCTCGGCGGTGCGGATCATCGCGTCGACGTATTTCGTGGACGGGTCGGGTGGGTTGGTGGTGGACGGGCGGCGGTTGAGTGCGCCGTACACGATCCTGGTGATCGGTGATCCGGCGACGATGCGTACGGCGTTGAACATTCCGGGCGGGGTGGTCTCGGCGGTGGGGGACGCCGGCGGTAACGTGACGTCCGAGGATCGTGAGGCTGTGGAGGTTTCGCAGTTGCACGCGCCGATCAAGCTGGATCACGCCCGGCCGGTTTCCTGACCGGTCGCGGCGGCGCCGGTTCTTCCGGTGCGCCGATGACGAAGGACGCTGTGGTGATTCCTGAGGATCTGCGGTACACCGCCGAGCACGAGTGGGTGGTCGGCGGTGGCGATGGTGTCGTCCGTGTCGGTATCACGCATTTCGCGCAGGACGCTCTGGGTGACATCGTGTTCGTGCAGTTGCCGGACTCCGGTGCGGTGGTGGCGGCGGGCGAGTCGCTGGGTGAGATCGAGTCGACGAAGAGCGTGTCGGAGATCTACGCGCCGTTGAGTGGCACGGTGGCGGCGCGCAATGAGGCGTTGGCCGACACCCCTGAGGTGATCAACACGGATCCGTACGGTGCGGGGTGGTTGGTGGAGATCACTCCGGATGATCCGGCGGCGGTCGAGGGTTTGTTGACCGCTGGTGCGTACCGCGAGCTCACCGAGAGCTGAGTTCGTGTCGTGCCGGGCGGCGGGGTTGGTTCCGCGCGTCCGGTTGCCCTGCATTTCGGCGCTGGCTAGGCTCGCCCAGTCGACCGAGAACCAATAGTTTGAGCGTTGTGGAATGCGCCTTCCCGGGCACGGGGAGCCAGCCGCCGGGTGTGGGTTTGCCCGGCGGCCAGACCCGCCAATTCCCCGACGCCGACCGAACAGATCCGTGAGGTGGTCCCATGACGCGCCCAGACGACGAGTTCCCCCCACTCGACGTCACTTCGACGCTCAATCTCGGTTCGCTCGACGAAGTGCTGGAGGGGCCGGACACCGATGTGGTGCCGAGCCGCATGTCCGGCTCGTTGCCGCCGGGAATGGCGTTGCTGGTGGTTCGCCGGGGCCCGAATGCGGGTGCCCGGTTCCTGTTGGACCACGATGTGACGACGAGTGGGCGGCACCCGGACAGTGACATCTTCCTCGACGACGTGACGGTGTCGCGGCGGCACGCGGAGTTCCATCGGGACGGTGGCACGTTCACGGTGCGGGACGTGGGTAGTTTGAACGGCACGTACGTGAACCGGGAGCGGGTCGAGGCGGCGACGTTGAGCAACGGTGACGAGGTGCAGATCGGTAAGTTCCGGGTGGTGTTCATCGCCGGTCCGCGCCCGGAGGAGGAGGCCGGCCGGGGGTGAACGAGCCTGCGGCTTCGATGCCGTCCGAGTCGGCGCGTGCGCCTGGGCTGATGAGTATCGGCGAGGTGTTGGCGCAGTTGCGGGCGGAGTTTCCGGACGTCACGATTTCGAAGTTGCGGTTCCTGGAGGCTGAGGGCCTGGTGGAGCCGCAGCGGACGCCGTCGGGTTACCGCAAGTACGGCTGGGACGATGTGGCGCGGCTGCGGTTCGTGTTGTCCGCGCAGCGGGATCGGTATCTGCCGTTGCGGGTGATCCGGGAGCAGTTGGCGGAGTGGGACTCCTCGGCCGGGCCGTCGTCGGGGCGGGGGCGGCCGAATCTGGTGGCGGTCGGTCCGGGTGGTGAGGTGCCGGGTCGGGAGTCGGTGGAGCCGGTCGGGTCGCCGGAGGTGCGGCTGGACCGGACGGAGTTGGTGTCCCGCAGTGGGGTCGACGAGTCGACGTTGGTCGAGTTGGAGCGGCTCGGTGTGCTGGTGTCGGATCCGCCGGGGTGGTACGACGCGGATGCGTTGATCATCGCGAGTGCGGTGGCGGGGCTGGCGGCGTACGGGTTCCAGCCGCGGCATCTGCGGGCGTACCGGTCGGCGGCGGATCGTGAGGTGGGTTTGTTCGCGCAGTTGGTGGCGCCGTTGGCGCGGCAGAGTGATCCGGCGGCGCGGGCGCGGGCGGCGGAGACGGCGCGGGAGTTGATGGCGTTGTCGCAGCAGTTGCACGCGGCGTTGGTGCGGGTGGGGCTGCGTTCGACGTTGGGTCGGTGAGGTGTGGTCGAAGGGCCGGGTGCCGTGGGGTGCCCGGCCCTTCGTCGTGGGTGGGCGCGGGAAGATCGGGTGGGTGGAGCGTGCCGTAGGCTTGCCGGGGTAAGCCCGTCCGTCGAGGCGTGGTGCACGTAGCGCGTGGGACTGTCGTGTCCTGGTCCGTGTACCGTGCAGGGAGCGGCGCGGTGCGAAGGTGACGACGACACGGAGGCGGCGGTGCGCGAGCTGAGCGTGGTCGGAGTTCGGGTGGAGTTGCCCAGCAATCAGCCGATCGTCCTGATGCGGGAGGTCGAGGGTGACCGCTATCTGCCGATCTGGATCGGTGCGGTCGAGGCGACGGCCATCGCTTATGAGCAGCAGGGGGTCAAGCCGGCGCGGCCGTTGACTCATGATCTTCTGCGGGATGTGTTGGCGGCGTTGCAGGCGCCGTTGCGGGCGGTGGAGATCACCGAGTTGAAGGAGAACGTCTTCTACGCGGATCTGTTGCTCGGTGACGGGGTGCGGGTGTCGGCGCGGCCGAGTGACTCGATCGCGTTGGCGTTGCGGGTGGGTGCGCCGATTCGTTGTGCGGAGGAGGTCCTCAGTGAGGCGGGGATCGTGATCCCGGACGAGCAGGAGGACGAGGTGGAGAAGTTCCGCGAGTTCCTGGAGCAGGTGCGGCCGGAGGATTTCGCGGGTTGAGTGGTGCCCGGCCGGGTGGTCGGGGTGCACGGCGGCGGTTGTCACGGTGGGTGGCGGCTGGCCGCCGTGTATGCGTGTGGGGGTGGTGGCGCGGCGTGTCGGGTGTCTCCTGCCGGTGTTGTCCGGGGTTCGGCGTTAGGGTTGCCGTGTCGAGGGGTGCGCGTACGGGGAGTCGGCGCGGCACCGCCACGGGCGGGGAGGTTGGTCCGGATGCACGAGCCGCGGGATCCTGGTCCGAGTTCGGGGCAGCAGCAGGCGGGTGTGGGGCCCGAGTCGGTGGTTGACGGTGAGGTGGGTTACCGGGGTGTGACCGCGTGTTCGGCGGTGGGCATCAGTTACCGGCAGTTGGACTACTGGGCGCGCACGTTGCTGGTGGTGCCGAGTGTGCGGGACGCGTCGGGGTCGGGGACGTCCCGGTTGTATTCGTTTCGCGACCTGGTGGTGTTGAAGGTCGTGAAGCGGTTGTTGGACGCCGGGGTGTCGTTGCAGAACATCCGTAAGGCGATCGAGGCGTTGCGGTCGCGTGGGGTGGACGATCTGGCGGGCATCACGTTGATCTCCGACGGGACGACGGTGTACGAGTGCCGGTCGCCGGAGGAGGTGGTCGACCTGTTGCAGGGTGGCCAGGGGGTGTTCGGCATCGCGATCGGTGGGGCGTTCAAGGAGATCCAGGGTTCGTTGTCGCATCTGCCGGCGGAGCCGGTGGGTGGGCCGGAGGTGGGTGCGGCGGAGGTGGAGCCGGATCCGGGGTCGGTGGGTGACGAGTTGGCGGCGCGTCGGGCGCGTCGTCGGGCGGGGTGATTCGTCGGCGTCTCGTGCATGGGATCGCGTCGTGGCTTTTCGGCCCGGCGCGATCTGTCGTTTGGGTGACGGTGGGTGGGGTTCGCCCGGCGGGGGGCGCTGGTCGGGGTGGTGGGGGTGGTTCGGGGGTTGACGGTGTGTGGTGGTGCGTTGTCGGGACGGGGCGTTCGGGCGGGCGGGGGCGCGTATGGTCCGGGGCGGTCGCCGGTGTGTCGATGTTCTCGGGCCGGCGGGTGACGTCCGTGCCGCGGTGGTGCGGCGGGTTGCTGCCGGGGAGGGCCGAGGATGACGGTGTTCGAGCGGGTGGGTGGCGCGTCGGCGGTGCGGGCGGTGGTGGAGTTGTTCTACGAGCGGGTGTTGGCGGATGCGGAGGTGGCCGGCTATTTCACGGGTGTGGACATGGCCGCGCAGCGACGGCATCTGGCGTCGATGTTGACGGTGGTGTTGGGTGGCCCGGACGGGTACACGGGTCGTGGGTTGTCCGAGGCTCATCAGCGGTTGGGGGTCACCGACGGGCACTACGCGCGGGTCGGTGAGCATTTGACGGCCGCGTTGGCGCAGGTGGGTGCGCCGGCGGAGGTGGTCGCCGAGGTGCGGGTGGTGTTGGGGCGGGTACGGGACCAGGTCGTGTCGGCGGGTCCGCCACGAGCGTGACGTGGGGGCGTGGTCGGGTTACGCGGGCGGTGTGGCGCTCAGCGCGGTGACCGCGTCGGCGATCGGGGTGTCGCCGGCGACGAGTTCGACGGTGTGTCCGGCGGTGGCGGGGGCGTACAGCAGGGCGAGCAGCACCCGGGCGACGTCGGTGCGGCTGACCGCGCCGGGGGTGACGTGGCGGGCGAGGGTGATGCGGCCGGCGGGTGCGTCGTCGGTGAGGCGGCCGGGGCGTAGCACGGTGACGTCGAGGTCCCGTCCGGTGATGTCGTCTTCGGCGGCTTTCTTGGCCCGCAGGTACGCCGTCCACACGTCGTCGGTGCCGGTGGGTGGGTCGTCGACGCCCATGGAGGAGACGAGCAGGTAGCGGCGGACGCCGGCGCGGGTTGCGGCGTCGGCGAGGAGCACGGCGGCGCCCCGGTCGACGGTGTCCTTGCGGTCGGGGCCGCTGCCGGGCCCGGCGCCGGCGGCGAAGACCACCGCGTCGGCGTCGGTGAGGTGGCTGGCGAGGGTGTCGGCGTCGGTGTGTTCCAGGTCGCAGACGACGGGTTCGGCGCCGGCGGCGCGTAGCGCGGCGGCGTGGTCGGCGTTGCGGATCAGCCCGAGCGCGGTGTCGCCCCGCCCGGCGAGTTCCCGTTCGAGCAGCTTGGCGATTTTCCCGTGCCCTCCGGCGACGACGACGCGCATACCCCTCAACCTAGCGGCCTCGCCTGCGGCCCGCCGGCCGACCAGCGTGGTTGATCATGAGGTTGGCGGTGTGACACGCCGGGCGGAGGGCCGTCAACTTCATGATCGACGAGGTGGGGGTGGGTGGGGTGGGGGTGGGCGAGGGAGCATGGGAGGGTGACGGATGCGTTCGAGGCGTTGACGGGGTTGGTGGCGGCCGGCGGGGTGGTGGTCCTCAGCGGGGCGGGCCTGTCCACGGAGTCGGGCATCCCGGACTATCGGGGTGCCAGTGGGGTGGCGCGTCGGCACACGCCGATGACGTTGCAGGAGTTCACCCGGGATGCGGCGGCGCGGCGGCGGTACTGGGCGCGCAGTCACCTGGGGTGGCGCACGATCGCGCGGGCGGCGCCCAACGACGGGCATCGGGCGGTGGCCGGGTTGCAGCGGGCGGGGCTGCTCGACGGGATCGTCACGCAGAACGTCGACGGTTTGCACACCGCGGCGGGGGCGGTGGGGGTGGTCGAGTTGCACGGCCGCCTGGACGAGGTGACGTGTGTGGACTGCGGTAACGGCACGGGTCGCGACGAGCTGCACCGGCGGTTGACCGAGGCGAACCCGGGGTTCGACGCGCGGGTGGCGCGTGTCAATCCCGACGGGGACGTCGACCTGCCCGACGAGGCGGTGGCGGGGTTCCGGCCGGTGGACTGCGGGGTGTGCGGCGACGGGATGTTGAAACCGGATGTGGTGTTCTTCGGCGAGACGGTGCCCGCGCCCCGGGTGGCCCGGTGTTTCACCCTGGTCGAGGGGGCGCGGGCGGTGTTGGTGCTCGGGTCGTCGTTGACGGTGATGTCGGGGCGCCGGTTCGTGTTGCGCGCCGCGAAGCTCGGCATCCCGGTGGGGATCGTCAACCAGGGCGCCACCCGCGGCGACGGGTACGCGGCGGTGCGGGTGGACGCGCCGCTGGGTGTCACCCTGACGGCGTTGGCGGCCGAGCTGGCGGCGCCGGCGGCCGCGCCGGTGTGATCAACGCGGCAGGACATGAGCCGGAAACACGGCCGCTGGTAGCGTGTGGGGCGCCGGTACCACCCACGTGGGAGAGACCGTCGACCCGACGGCGCCGAAGGGGCAGATTCTCCCCGGAACCTCTCAGGCAAAAGGACCACGTGGGCAGGCGCTGTGGAGCGCGTCAGCGCGACTCAGGGGGAGGCCGATCCGTCGACCTCGCCCCCGCTAGGAGCGCCGCGCATGACCGCAGAGCAGTTCGCCGACCGGCACATCGGGCCCGGCCCGGACGACGAGCGCCGCATGTTGGAGGCCGTCGGCTACGGCTGCGTCGACGAGTTGATGGACGCCGCGATCCCCGAGGTGATCCGCTGGCACGGCACCCTTGATCTGCCCGCCCCGGCGAGCGAGCGGGAGGCGATCGCGGAGTTGCGTGCCCTGGCGGCCCGTAACACCGTGGCGGTGTCGATGATCGGCCTGGGTTACCACGGCACGCACACCCCGGCGGTGATCCGCCGCAACGTGTTGGAGAACCCGGCCTGGTACACGGCGTACACGCCGTATCAGCCGGAGATCAGCCAGGGGCGGCTGGAGGCGTTGCTGAATTTCCAGACCATGGTCACCGACCTGACGGGGCTGGCCACGGCGAACGCGTCGATGCTCGACGAGGGCACGGCCGCGGCGGAGGCGATGACGCTGGCGCGCCGGGCGTCGAAGAGCACGAGCCGGGTGTACGTGGTGGACGCGGACGCGTTGCCGCAGACCATCGCGGTGATCGGCAGTCGCGCGGAGCCGCTGGGCATCGAGGTGCGGGTGCTCGACGTCGAGCGCGACGAGTTGCCGGCGGAGTTCTTCGGTCTGCACCTGCAGTACCCGGGGGCGTCCGGTGCGGTGCGCGACCACGCGCCGCTGGTGCAGGCGGCGCACACCGTCGGGGCCCTCGTCACGGTGGCGGCGGATCTGTTGGCGTTGACGTTGCTGCGCCCGCCGGGGGAGGTCGGCGTGGACATCGCCGCCGGCACCACGCAGCGTTTCGGCGTACCGATGGGGTTCGGTGGGCCGCACGCCGGTTACCTGGCGGTGCGCGCGGGCCTGGAGCGGATGTTGCCGGGCCGCCTGGTCGGGGTGTCGCGTGACGTGGACGGGAACCCGGCGTACCGGTTGGCGTTGCAGACCCGTGAGCAGCACATCCGGCGGGAGAAGGCGACCAGCAACATCTGCACCGCGCAGGTGCTCCTGGCGGTGATGGCCGGGATGTACGCCGTCTACCACGGTCCGGACGGGCTGCGGGCGATCGCCCGGCGTACCCATGAGGCGGCTGCCCGGTTGGCGGCGGGGCTGCGCGCCGGGGGCGTGCCGGTCGCGGACGTCGCGTTCTTCGACACCGTCACCGCGACGGTGCCGGGCCGGGCCGCCGACGTGGTGGCCGCCGCGGCGGCGCGCGAGGTGAACCTGCGGCTGGTCGACGCCGACCGGGTCGGGATCTCGTGCGACGAGACGACCACGGCGGCGCACCTTCAGGCGGTGTGGGCGGCGTTCGGCGTCGCCGGCGTCGACGCCGACGTGGACGCGGGCCTGCCCGACGGCCTGGTCCGCACGTCGGACTTCCTCACCCATCCGGTGTTCCGCACCCACCATTCGGAGACGGCGATGCTGCGCTACCTGCGCCGGTTGGCCGACTTCGACTACGCCCTGGACCGGGGCATGATCCCGTTGGGGTCGTGCACGATGAAACTGAACGCCACCACCGAGATGGAACCGATCACCTGGCCGCAGTTCGCGCACCTGCACCCGTTCGCGCCGGCCGAGCAGACCGCCGGGTACCGGGAGTTGATCGCCCAGTTGGAGGGGTGGCTGGCGGAGGTCACCGGCTACGACGCGGTCAGCGTGCAACCCAACGCCGGGTCGCAGGGGGAGTTGGCGGGGTTGCTGGCGATCCGCGCCTACCACCGTGACCGTGGGCAGGGTCACCGGGACGTGTGTCTGATCCCGTCGTCGGCGCACGGCACCAACGCGGCGTCGGCGGTGATGGCCGGGATGCGGGTGGTGGTGGTCGGCTGTGACGGCGACGGCAACGTCGACTTGGTGGACCTCGACGCGAAGGTCGACAAGCATCGGGACGCCCTGGCGGCGATCATGGTGACGTATCCGTCGACGCACGGGGTGTACGAGACGGGCATCGCGCAGTTGTGCGCGAAGGTCCACGACGCCGGCGGTCAGGTGTACGTCGACGGGGCGAACCTCAACGCCCTGGTCGGGTTCGCCAAGCCGGGTAAGTTCGGGGCGGACGTGTCGCACCTGAACCTGCACAAGACGTTCTGCATTCCGCACGGTGGTGGCGGTCCCGGGGTCGGGCCGGTGGCGGTGCGGGCACATTTGGCGCGGTTCCTGCCCGGCGACCCGACGGGTGCGCCGGTGGACGGGCGGCCGGCGATCTCGGCGGCCCGGTACGGGTCGGCGGGGATCCTGCCGATCCCGTGGGCGTACCTGCGGATGATGGGCGCGTCGGGTCTGGCCCGGGCCACCGGCGTGGCGGTGTTGGCGGCGAACTACGTGGCGGCGCGGCTGCGCCCGCACTTCCCGGTGCTGTACGCCGGCAACAAGGGCCTGGTGGCGCACGAGTGCATCCTGGACCTGCGGCCGTTGACGAAGGCGACCGGGGTGAGCGTCGACGATGTGGCGAAACGGCTGATCGACTACGGTTTCCACGCGCCGACGATGTCGTTCCCGGTGGCGGGGACGCTGATGGTGGAGCCGACCGAGAGCGAGGACCTGGCGGAGCTGGACCGGTTCTGCGACGCGATGATCGCGATCCGCGCGGAGATCGACCAGGTGGCGTCGGGGCGGTGGCCGGCGGGGGACAACCCGCTGTCGAACGCGCCGCACACCGCGGCGATGGTGTCCGCCGATCAGTGGCCGCACCCGTACCCGCGGTCGGTGGGCGCCTACCCGGCGGCCACGGACCGGGTCGGGAAGTACTGGCCGCCGGTGCGGCGCATCGACGGCGCGTACGGCGACCGGAACCTGGTCTGCTCGTGCCCCGCGCCGGAGGCGTTCGAGGACTGAGCGTGTCGCGCCGGGGCGGTGGGGTCACGGCCGCCCCGGCCGGTACGCCGACCGGGGTGGCCGGCGCGTACGCTCACGACGCTGCGTGATCGAGGTCAGGCGACGAGGGCGTGGCGGGCCGGCCCCCGGTGCGGCGCGATGGTCCGCCCGTCGGGGAGCAGCTCACCGGTGTCCTCGAAGACGATGACGCCGTTGCAGAGCAGGCTCCAGCCCTGCTCAGGGAAGCAGGCGAGAACGCGGGCGGCCTCGCGGTCGGTCGCGTCGGCGGAGGGGCAGGTGGGCTGGTGCTGACACATCGGGTTCTCCGGACTGTGGGGGCACTGTGTCATGGTTCACATGACCAGTGACGCACAGTACCAAGCGGAACCGTCCGGCATCGAGCAAGGATGCGGCTTGTTCACCCAGAATCGGCTGAACGGATGATCCGGGTCGGACCAGACGTCGTGGAAGCGCTCCCACAGGTGGAGGTCGATGTTCCCGGTGTGCCGCCCGAATGCCGCCGCCGGCTCGTCGAGACCGCCCGCCTGCACTGGTCGATCGGCGACGGCGGCGACCCCGCCGACCTGGCACAACGCTTCCTCGCCGCGCACGGCGTCACCCACGACGACCTGTCGCGCCCCGGTCGCCACGACCCCGGGGCCGCAGTGTGCGGCGCCGCGCTGTACCTGTCCGCCGCCGCCGGCGCGTACGCCATCGGCGTGTCGCCCGGCGCACCGAGTCCCGCGCCGGCGCTGCCCGACCTGGTCGTGGTCGTCTACCACCACACCGACCGCCCGGCCGCACCCCGGCCGCCCACCCCGGCACCGTGGCGGCTCGGCGGCTGGCGCGACAGCTGGACCCCGGCCGACCACGCCGCCGCCGTCGGCGCGGTCCGCGACGCCATCGCCCACGGCGACGTCTACCAGGTCAACGTCGTCGGCCACGCCGCCGCCGGCTACACCGGCGATCCGCTGCCCGCGCTGGCCCGCCTCGCCGCGCTGCCCGGCGCCCGCTACGGCGGCACCCTGCACGGCCCCGGCTGGGCGCTCGGCTGCGCCTCCCCGGAAACCCTCGTCGCCGTCGAGCACGGCCGGCTGGTCACCCGCCCGATCAAGGGCACCCGCCCGGCCACCGCCGCCGGACGCCGCGACCTGCTCGCCTCGGCGAAGGAACGAGCCGAACACGTCATGATCGTCGACCTGGAACGCAACGACCTGGCCCGCATCGCCCGCACCGGCTCCGTGCGCGTCGACGAGCTGTTCGCCGNGGGCCCCCGCCGACGGCCTCGGCCTGGCCGACCTGCTGCGCGCGGTGTGCCCCGGCGGGTCGGTCACCGGCGCGCCCAAACACGCCGCCCTGTCCCACATCGCCGCGCTGGAACCGGTCGGACGCGGCGCGAGCATGGGCGCGCTCGGCTGGGTCGGACCCGACCGCCTCGACCTGGGCCTGACCATCCGCACCGCCGCCGCCGACGCCGACCTGCTGCACCTGTGGGCCGGCGGCGGCATCACCTGGGACAGCGACCCGGCCGCCGAGGTCGCCGAGGCCGCCGCCAAGGCCGCCCCGATCCGCGCCCTGCTCGCCGGCTGACAGGCCCGTCCCGGCCGCCCGGCCCCGGACCCGCGCGGCGACTCTCAGCCGGCGGCGAACGCGTCCAGGGCGGCGACCACCCGCTCGCCGATGCCGTGCCCGCCGCCG
Organism: Micromonospora sp. NBS 11-29; assembly: GCF_002140155.1. Classification (GTDB taxonomy): domain Bacteria; phylum Actinomycetota; class Actinomycetes; order Mycobacteriales; family Micromonosporaceae; genus Micromonospora. The sequence continues at coordinate 183,492 of NZ_NAPR01000003.1, read as the reverse complement.
TGCCCGCCGGACTCCACGATCTCCAGCCGCGCGTCCGGCCAGTCCCGGGTCAGCAGCCACGCGATGTCCGGCGGGCCGCTGACGTCCAGCCGGCCCTGCACCAGCACCCCCGGAATGCCCGCGAGACGGCCCGCGTCGCGCAGCAACTGCCCGTCGGGCAGGAACCCCCGGTTGGCGAAGTAGTGCGTCACCAGCCGGGTGAACCCGTACCGGAAGACCGGGTCGGCGAACCGGGGATCCGGCGCGTACCCGCCCGCGAGGGACACGTGCACGTCCTCCCAGTCGCACCAGTCCCGCGCCGCCTGATCCCGCACCGCCGGGTCCGGGTCGGCGACCAGCCGGGCGTACGCGGCCGACAGGTCACCGCCGCGGTCGGCCTCGGGCACCCCCTCACGAAACCGCGCCCACTCCTGCGGGAAGACCCGCCCCATGTCCCGGGTCACCCACTCGATCTCACGGCTGGTGGTGGCGACCACGCTGAACAGCACCAGCGCGCTCACCCGATCCGGATGCCGTTGCGCGTACGCCAGCGCCAGCGACGACCCCCACGACGCGCCGCACAGCAGCCACCGGTCGATCCCCAGGTGTACGCGCAGCAGCTCCATGTCGGCCAGCAGATGCGCGGTGGTGTTCACCGACAGGTCGGTGGTCGGATCCGACGCCGGGGGAGTGCTGCGCCCGCAGCCACGCTGGTCGAACAGCACGATCCGGTACGCGGCCGGGTCGAACAGCCGCCGCCACGACGCGCCCGCCCCGGAGCCGGGGCCGCCGTGCACCACCAGCGCCGGCCGGCCATCAGGGTTGCCGCACGTCTCCCAGTACACGCGCTGCCCGTCCCCGACATCCACCATGCCGTGGGCGTAGGGCTCGATCGGTGGATACATCAGCGGCCTCCCCGGACAGACACAACAGCGCTGTTACATTAGTGGACGTGACCGGCCCCCACCGCGACGCCCTCGGCACCCTGCTACGCCACGTCCTGGACATCCTCGACAGCGACGTCGCCGCCGTCCACCACCGCCTCGGCCTCACCGACTACCGGCCCCGCTACTCACCGGTCGTACGCGCGCTCGCCGCCGACGGCCCACTGCCCATCCGCGACCTCGCCGCCCGCGTCGGCGTCACCCACTCCGCCGCCAGCCAGACCATCGCCCAGATGCGCCGCGCCGGCCTCGTCGACCTGCGCCCCGGCGCCGACGCCCGCCACCGCATCGTCACCCTCACCGACCGCGCCCGCGCCCTGCTACCCGCCGTCGAAGCCGAATGGGCCGCCACCACCGCCGCCGTACGCCACCTCGACACCGAACTGCCGACACCCCTGGCCGACGAGCTGCACGCCGTCCTCGCCGCCCTACGCCGCCGGCCCCTCCGCGACCGCATCACCGACACCGGACTGCTCGACACCCCACCGGACACCCGGGAACGGTAAGCAACGGATAGCCTTCCGGACATGACTATGCGCCCCATCCGGATCATCGGCGACCCCGTGCTGCGCACCCCCAGCGAACCCGTCACCAGCTTCGACGCCGAACTGCGCGCCCTCGTCACCGACCTGATGGACACACTGCTCGGCGCACCCGGGCGCGCCGGCGTCGCCGCACCCCAGATCGGCGTCAACGCCCAGGTGTTCGTGTACGACGCCGACGGCCACCGCGGCCACCTGGTCAACCCCACCCTGCAAGTGTCCGACGAACTCCAGGACGACGAAGAAGGCTGCCTGTCCATCCCCGGCCTGTACTTCCCGACCCCCCGCGCGCTGCACGCCACCGCCCACGGCCACGACCAGCACGGCGAACCGCTCACCATCACCGGCAGCGGCTTCCTCGCCCGCGCCCTGCAACACGAAACCGACCACCTACGCGGACGCCTCTACGTCGACACCCTGCGCGGCGACACCCGCCGCCGCGCCCTACGCGAAATCCGCGCCGGCCGATTCGACTCACCCAGCCGCAGCCACTGACGTCAACGCGCACTCGGTGAACCCGGCCACCCGGGAAAACCCCAACCGCTCATACAACCGCACCGCCGCGGCGTTGTCCGCCCGCACGTTCAACACCACATGATCCACCGACGCGCGCAACCGGGCGCACAACGCCGCCACCACACCCGCACCCAACCCACGCCCCCGCACCTCCGGATGCGTCGTCACGTTCCCCAGCGCCGCCACCCGCCACCGCGGCGAGAACACATGCACCCCCGCCACCGCCACCAGCCGGCCACGCTCCCGCACACCCACGTACTGGCCCGTCTGAAGCATCCGCGCGTCGAACCAGTTCCCCGGATACGCCACCGCGTACAACCCGGCCAACTCCGCCGCGTCCGCCAGCCCCAACGGCTCACCCACCACCGGCACCGCCGCCAGCCGACCCGGATCCGTCAACGCCATCCGATGATGCGCCGCCGCCTGCGACACCACGAACCAGCGGCCCAACGTCGCCTCCAGACCGGGGGACAGATGCGCCCACATCCGCGCCGGCAACACCGGCACCGCCTCCACCAACAACCCGGCCAACTCCGCCACCCGACCCGGCGCCGCGAACGCCAACAACGTCGGCAACGCCACCCCGTGATACAGCAACACCACCTGGTCGCCACGCCGGAACCACGACGTGTACGGCCAGAAGAAATCATCCAGATCACCCAACTGGTACGCGTGCAACACCGGATCCCGACCCAACAACCCGGCCAACACCGCCCGATCGTGCTCCGCCCGCACCGCCACCGCGATCAGCCCGCCACCCACTGGTCGTAACCCAACCGCGCCACCAACGCCAACACCACCACCAGCAACACCACCCGCACGAAACCCGCACCACGACGCAACGCCATCCGCGCACCCACCATCGCCCCCACCACGTTGCACACCGCCATCGCCGCACCCAACAACCACCACACATGCCCGGTCAACCCGAACACCACCAACGCACCCAGATTCGTCCCCGCATTCACCACCTTCGCCATCGCCGACGCGTGCACGAAATCCGAACCCAGAAGCGCCGTGAACGCCAACACCAGGAACGTCCCCGTACCC
>NZ_NAPR01000003.1:168801-180441 GCF_002140155.1 Micromonospora sp. NBS 11-29 | reverse complement strand
CCGCGTCGGCGTCCGCCGACCCGCCACCGCCACCACACCCAACGACGGCCGCGCCACCACGAACACCGCCACCGCCACCAACACCACCAACACCACCGGCCGGTACGCGCCACCCGGCACCGCACCCGCCAACGCCGCACCCAACCCCGCCGTCACCACCGCCAACCCCGCCGCCGGACCCACCACCGCCCAGTCCAACCTCGTCCGCCGCGCATACGTCACCGCCGCCGTCGACGTACCGAAGATCGCCGCCAACTTGTTCGTCCCCAACGCCGTCGCCACCGGCACCCCCGGCGCCGCCACCAACAACGCCGGCAACAACAACAACCCACCACCACCCACCACCGCGTCCACCCACCCCGCCAGGGCGGCCGCCACCAACAACGTCACCAACGAACCGACATCCACGCGCGCATTCTGCCCACCGGGCCACCAGCCACGACGCAGGCTGTGGCCAGCCTCACCGCCCCCGACGCCGCCGCAACCACACCCCCGCCCACGCCACCACCACGAACACCACCATCGAACAACACAAAACCTTCAGCACCCGCCCAGCCTCCCACGCCCACGTAAGGTGTGCAGGTGCGCCTGGCCACCTTCAACCTGCTGCACGGCCGCTCCCTCACCGACGGACTCGTCGACCCCGACCGGCTCACCACCGCCGTCACCGCCCTCGACGCCGACATCCTCGCCCTCCAGGAAGTCGACCGCGACCAGACCCGCAGCGGCAACCTCGACCTCACCGCCCACGCCGCCCGCGCCATGAACGCCGAGCACCACCGCTTCGCCGCCGCCGTCGTCGGCACCCCCGGAGAACACTTCCGACCCCTCACCCACGACGACGACGGCCACGGCGAACCCCTCTACGGCGTCGGCCTCATCAGCCGCCACCCCGTCCGCACCTGGCAGGTCACCCGACTACGCGCCGCCCCCGTCCGCTCACCCATCTACGCACCCGGACCCGGCGGCGGACTCCTCCTGCTCCGCGACGAACCCCGCGTCGTCCTCGCCGCCGTCCTCGACACCCCCCACGGCCCCCTCACCGTCGCCGCCACCCACCTGTCCTTCGTCCCCGGCTGGAACCTGTGGCAACTCCACCGCGTCGTACGCGCCCTACGCGCCCTACCCGCACCCCGGATCCTGCTCGGCGACCTCAACCTCCCCGCCGGCCCCGCCGCCACCCTCACCCGCTGGCAACCCCTCGCCCGACGCCCCACCTACCCCGCCGGACAACCCCGCATCCAACTCGACCACATCCTCGCCGACCGGCAACACCTCGACCGGCTCCCACCCGTCACCGCCGTCCACACCCCCCTCGCCACCATCTCCGACCACCGACCCCTCGTCGTCGACCTCGGCTGACTCACCCCAACCCCGACTGCCGCCGCGCCGCCTCCACCGCATTGCGGAACAACATCGCCACCGTCGTCGGACCCACCCCACCCACCCGCGGCGTGATCGCCCCCGCCACCCGGGCACACGACTCATCCACATCCGGCAACAAACGCCGCCCCTCATACCGCACCCCACCACCCACCACCACCGCACCCGGGCGCACATGCTCCGGCCGCACGATCCCCGGCACCCCCGCCGCCGCCACCAGAATCTCCGCCCGCCGCGTGTACCGAGGCCAATCCGCCACCCCCGTGTGCACCACCGTCACCGCCGCATTCGCCGTCGGCCGCTTTTGCGCCAACAACATCGCCAACGGCCGCCCCAACGTCGCACCCCGACCCAACACCACCACCTCACGCCCCGCCACCGGCACCTGATGGAACGCCAACAACGCCTCGATCCCCGCCGGCGTACACGGCAACGGACCCGGCAACCCCAACGCCAACCGGCCCATGTTCACCGGATGCATCCCATCGACGTCCTTGTCCGGATCCACCTCCGCCAACGCCCGGTCGTAATCCAGACCCACCGGAATCGGATGCTGCACCAACACCCCGTGCACGCCCCGGTCAGCGTTGAGATCCGCCAACACCGCCCGCAGATCCGCCTGCGACGCCGACGCCGGCAGATGCACATGCGGCGACGCGAAACCCAACCCGTCCGCCTGACGCTGCTTGATCCGGATGTAACCCGCGCTCGCGTCGTCGTCACCCACCAGCACCGTCGCCAACGCCGGCGTCACCCCCGCCGCCCGCAGCGCCACCACCGACGCGGCGACCTCCGCCAACACCCGCTGCGCCACCGGCCCACCCGGCAACAACCGCGCGCCCGAACCCGAAGAAGAAGACATGCGACACCTCGCCCGCGGAGGCCCAGGCGGTCGACCCCCACGACGAGCTCCCCGATGGTCACCCATCCCCGTGCCGCCAGTCGCGTCCCCCTCAGCCTGCCACAACACGACCCACCACCGCATCCACCACCGCCGGCCACACCGCCACCAACGACGTCGGAAACACCCACGCCAACACCTGATCCGCCAACGACCCCCCGACGTCCAACACCCGCAACCCGTCCTCCACCCGCCGCCGCACCCCCACACACCGCCGCCGCACCCACACCGGATCCGCGTACCCCGCCGCCACCCGCCGCCGCACCGCCGCCAACCGGCCCGACGGATCCGCGATCACCGCATCGGTACGGAACATCGGCGCGAACACCCACGACCCCAGCACATCCTCCGGGCCACCCACCTGCCCCCAGGTAACCGTGCTGACCTCCAACAACACCCCACGGTGGACGAACTTGCCCACCTTCGGGCCAGGAGAGCCCCGCACCAGCAGCACATCCACATCCGACGACGCCGGCAACACCGCGTCCCCCGGCAACCCCACCGTCGAACCACTGAACAACGCACCCTCGACCGACGGATCGGCTCGCATCCGCTCCCGCACCCAGCCGACCGCCACCGCCCGCGCCGCATCCACCCGCACCCGACGGATCAGGCGGGGGAGAGACGAAACACCGGCCAACCGATCTCGGTACGCCAGTCCGCCGCCACACCCGTGTCGCGCGGCCCCACCAGATACGTCTCCCGAACCGACCCGCCAACAGCCAGCGCATGCCCGACCACCCACGCGCCGAGCCGCCCGTACGTCACATCGATGTCGTCGTGCGGCCCCTCATGCACGGCCACCGCGAACTCGGCCGCCGGCAGATCGATCACCTCCACCCGCCCCGACGGGCGCGGATCCCGAACCGGGCGGTACACCACCACATCGCCCGTCCCGCCGGTGAACAACTCGTTGGCGTACTGACCACCCGGCGGCCCCGTCCGCCCACCCACCGCAAACGCCGCGTCCAACTCCGCCATCGCCCCGTCGTACCACGCGCCGGCCCTCGCCAACTCGACGCGCCCCCGCACCCCGGCGACGACACACCCCGGCACCGCACGCACCTCGACCGCCAGCTCACCATCGGGCGGCCCCAGCAACCGACGCAGGGCCACGACCGCCCCACGGGTCCGCTCCAACGCCTCCTCCAACCGACGCAGGTGCCCCGCGACCACGGCGGCACGCCGATCGGGATCATCCGTCGCCATGATCGCCTTCACCTCGGCCAACGGCACGTCCAACTCACGCAGACGGTGGATCACCTGCGCCGACGGAATCTGCTCCGTCGCGTAGTAGCGGTAGCCGGTGAACGGATCCACCCTCTTCGGCGCGAGCAGGCCAGCCTCGTGATACCGACGCAACGTCCGCACGCTCAGGTGGGTGACCGTCGCGAACTCGCCGATCGTCAGCCCTTCGCGCATCCACCCACTCTGCACCCTCCCCCCGGGGGAGACACCACGACTTGACCCTCTCCCGACGGAAGACCCCACCGTATGCCCATGGCCACGACCGACTGGAACCACGCAGAACCGATCGCACCCGACCAGCTACCCACCCCGATCACCCGATACCTCACCGCCCACCAGGCCCGCGACCTCGACACCGCCGTCGCGCTCTACACCCCCGACGCGTCGGTCACCGACGAAGGCCGCACCCACCACGGACCCGAGCAGATCCGCGCCTGGCTGTCCCGATCGGCCAGCGAATACACCTACACCACCCAACTCACCGCCGCCGCCAAGCTCGACGACCACCACTACGAAGCCCGGCACCACCTCGAAGGCGACTTCCCCGGCGGCACCGCCGACCTGCACTTCCGCTTCACCATGCGCGACGGGCTGATCGCCCGCCTGGTGATCGAACCATGACCACCCTGGCAACCCCCCGCTAGGAACCCGACAACCCCGCCAACGCGCGGTTCGTACGGTTCGCCGCCACCGCCGCCCGCTGCTGCCCGGCCGTCACCTCGATGTACGTCTGCGACGACGCCAACGACGCGTGCCCCAGCAACCGCATGATCTCCGCCGCGCTCGCCCCGTCCTCCGCCAACCGCGTCGCGAACGTGTGCCGCAACGCGTGCAACCGCGCACCCCGCGGCACCCGGTCGCCGATGCCCGCCCGCCGGTAACACGACTCCACCAGATACTGCAGACCACCCCGACGCAACGCCTCACCCGCCCGGTCCACCAGCAACGGCCCGTCCGGCCGCATGCTGCGCGCCCCGAACCGCACCCGCCGGCTCTCCAGATAGCCGGCCAGCACCCGGTCCACGCCCGCCTCGATCGGCACCGTACGCGGCCGCCCGCCCTTGCCCGCCACGTCCACGCGCCGCTCCCCGTCTCGCCCGGCCACCGACGACACCCGCAGCGCCAGCAGCTCCGACAGGCGCAGGCCCGCACACAGCGCCAGCGCCAGCACCGCCAGGTCGCGCTGCGGCCACGGGTCGCGCTGCCGGCCCTCCGCCCGCGCCACCGCCGCCAGCAACTCCTCCGGCGTCTCCTCACCGCGCAGCGGTTTCGGCCGGGGGATCGGCGTGCGGGGCCGCCCCACCGCCGGCATCGGATTCCCGGGCACGACACCCTCGGCTACCAGGAAGGTGAAGAAACTGTTCCAGGTAGACCAGGCTCGGTGGACCGACGCCGCGGCGCGGGGAGCGGCGAAGCGCGCGAACGCCGCGCGCATCACCCGGGGGGAGAGGGCGGCGACCGAGAGCCGGTCCAGGGGGAGGGGAGGGGCGTCGTCGTCCGTCGTGACCAGCGCCGCCACCGCGCGAAGATCCCGACGGTACGCCGCCAGGGTGTGCGGCGAGGGCTTGCGGGTGGCCCGGGCGGTCAGGAACTCCTCGATCAGCGATCCTACCGATTCGTCCTCTTTGTCATGCATAAGGGATATTATGCATGAATTTCGTGTTCCCGTCAGCCGCCGCGCTCGGGGGAGAGGACTCGAATGCGGCTGCCGCGACCGCCTGCCGGGGGGCGGGAGACGCCCGCCGTGGCGCAGCACGGCGACGCGCCCGGGGCGTGGCGCGAAGATCGAGCCGATCTCTGGCACGGGACGGCCCGATGCTGAGGGCCCTTCGAGTTGACGTCGGAAACGACCCGGTAGCAGGTCCGCATGACTCGCCGGCTCGCCGCCGCTCGCGCCCGGCCGGATGCCCGTCTCTCGCCAGACACCCATACCGTTCCACTCGCACCTCACTCAGCCCACGAGTGGAACGGTATGGGTGTCAAAACGAGCCGGAGACACCCATGGTGTTCCACTCGCCGGCTGGGTGACACACGACTGGAACGCTATGGGTGCCTCCGGTGCCCTGACGCACCATGTCGCGGCCGGCACGACGGCGGCCGCGTTCCTGCTCGACCGGGCGCCACGCCTGCCGCGACCTTGCGTCCGCGCCGCCGGCAGGCGTAGGGACGGGGGCCGGGAGCGCTTGGTGACTGCTCCCGATGGCCGAGGTGTGCAGACTGGAGGGGAGGCCCCGCACCTCCTTACTTGACATAATGTAGATTATCGAACCCCTGTGCCCGCCGGGATCAGGCCCCGACGTAGGCGGCGAGGTGCTCACCGGTCAGGGTGGGCCGGCCGGCCACCAGGTCGGCCGGGGTGCCTTCGAAGACGATCCGACCGCCGTCGTGACCGGCGCCCGGACCCAGGTCGATGATCCAGTCGGCGTGCGCCATCACCGCCTGGTGGTGCTCGATGACGATGACGGACCTGCCGGCGTCGACGAGCCGGTCGAGCAGGCCGAGCAGGTGCGCGACGTCGGCCAGGTGCAGGCCGGTGGTCGGCTCGTCGAGGACGTACACGTCGCCCTTGTCCCCCATCCGGGTGGCGAGCTTGAGTCGCTGCCGCTCCCCGCCGGAGAGCGTGGTCAGCGGTTGACCGAGGGTGAGGTAGCCGAGGCCGACGTCGGCGAGCCGGTCGAGGACGGTGTGGGCGGCCGGGGTGCGCGCGTCGCCGGCGCCGAAGAACTTCTCCGCCTCGGTGACGGACATGGCGAGGACCTCGCTGATGTCGCGTCCGCCGAGGTGGTGTTCGAGGACGGCGGCGTGGAAACGTCTGCCCTCGCAGTCCTCGCAGGTGCTGGCGACGCCGGCCATCATGCCCAGGTCGGTGTAGACGACGCCGGCGCCGTTGCAGGTGGGGCAGGCGCCTTCGGAGTTGGCGCTGAACAGGGCGGGTTTGACGCCGTTGGCCTTGGCGAAGGCCTTGCGGATGGGGTCGAGCAGGCCGGTGTAGGTGGCCGGGTTGCTGCGGCGCGAGCCGCGGATGGGGCTCTGGTCGACGCTGACGACGTCGTCGCGTGTGCCCAGCGAGCCGTGGATGAGGGAGCTCTTGCCGGAGCCGGCGACGCCGGTGACGACGACCAGGACGCCGAGGGGGATGTCGACGTCGACGTCGCGCAGGTTGTGGGTGCGGGCGCCGCGGATGGGCAGGCTGCCGGTGGGCGTACGCGGAGTGTGCTTGAGGGTGGCGCGGTCGTCGAGGTGGCGGCCGGTGGTGGTGCCGCTGGCGCGTAGGCCGGCGACGGTGCCCTGGTAGCAGATGGTGCCGCCGTCGGTGCCGGCGCCGGGGCCGAGGTCGACGACGTGGTCGGCGATGGCGATGGTTTCGGGTTTGTGTTCGACCACCAGGACGGTGTTGCCCTTGTCGCGCAGGCGTAGCAGGAGGTTGTTCATCCGGGTGATGTCGTGCGGGTGCAAACCGATGGTGGGTTCGTCGAAGACGTAGGTGACGTCGGTGAGGGATGAGCCGAGGTGGCGGATCATCTTGGTGCGTTGGGCCTCGCCGCCGGAGAGGGTGCCGGCGGGGCGGTCGAGGCTGAGGTAGCCCAGGCCGATCTCGACGAAGGAGTCGAGGGTGTCCCCCAGCGCGTGCAGCAGTGGGCCGACGGAGGGTTCGTCGAGGTCACGGACCCAGGTGGCGAGGTCGCTGATCTGCATGGCGCAGGCGTCGGCGATGGAGATGCCGTGGATCGTCGAGGAGCGGGCTTCGGGGGCCAGGCGGGTGCCGTCGCAGTCGGGGCAGGTGGTGAACGTGACGGCGCGTTCGACGAAGGCGCGGATGTGGGGTTGCATGGCGTCGACGTCCTTGGCGAGCATCGACTTGCGGATGGCGGGGATCAGGCCGGTGTAGGTGACGTTGATGCCCTCGACCTTGATTTTGGTGGGTTCCTTGTGGAGGAGGTCGTGCAGTTCACGCTCGGTGTAGTCGCGGATGGGTTTGTCGGGGTCGAACATGCCGCTGGCGCGGAAGATGCGGCCGTACCAGCCGTCCATGCTGTAGCCGGGGATGGTGATGGCGCCGTCGTTGAGGGTGCGGTCGGCGTCGTAGAGGACGGTGAGGTCGACGTCGTTGACGGTGCCTCGGCCCTCGCAGCGGGGGCACATGCCGCCGAGGCGGGTGAAGGTGGTCTTCTGGGGTCGGGGTTTGCCGGGGCCGCGTTCGACGGTGATGGCGCCGGTGGCGCGGACGGAGGGGACGTTGAAGGAGTAGGCGTTGGGTGGGCCGATGTGGGGTTGGCCGAGGCGGCTGAAGAGGATGCGCAGCATGGCGTTGGCGTCGGTGGCGGTGCCGACGGTAGAGCGGGGGTCGGCGCCCATGCGTTCCTGGTCGACGATGATGGCGGTGGTGAGGCCGTCGAGGACGTCGACGTCGGGTCGGGACAGGGTGGGCATGAAGCCTTGGACGAAGGCGCTGTAGGTCTCGTTGATGAGGCGTTGGGATTCGGCGGCGATGGTGCCGAAGACCAGGGAGCTCTTGCCGGAGCCGGAGACGCCGGTGAAGACGGTGAGGCGGCGTTTGGGTAGTTCGACGTCGACGTCGCGCAGGTTGTTCTCGCGGGCGCCGTGGACGCGGATGGTGTCGTGGCTGTCGGCGTGGGCCGTGGGCATCGGGTCTCCGTCCGGTGGGTTCAGCGGCGCTGGTTGATGCGGATGAGGTTGCCGGTGGGGTCGCGGAAGGCGCAGTCGCGGACGCCGTAGGGCTGTTCGGTGGGTTCCTGGACGACGTCGGCGCCGCTGGCCGCCAGGCGGTCGAACAGGCCGTCGAGGTCGTCGGTGGCGAGGGTGAGTGCGCCGTAGCTGCCCTTGGCGATGAGTTCGTGGATGGTGCGGCGTTCGTCGTCGGTGATGCCGGGGTCGGTGGCTGGTGGGTGCAGGACGATGCCGGTCTCGGGTTGTTCGGGTGGGCCGACGGTGAGCCAGCGCATGTCCTGGTAGCCGACGTCGTTGCGGAGTTCGAAGCCGAGGGTGTCGCGGTAGAAGGCGAGGGCGGCGTCGGCGTCGGTGTGGGGCAGGAACGCGTAGTGGATGGTGATCGTCATGGTGGTCACGCTAGTGGGGCGTCCCGGGTCGGGCTTCTCGATTCCTGATCGGTCGGGTGACCTGTTTGGTGAGGCACGGGGGTGGTTCGGCGGTGGCGTGCGCGTGGCGGGCCCGGTAGGTGCTGGGGGGTTCGCCGACGAGTTGGGTGAAGCGGGTGCTGAAGGTGCCGAGGGACTGGCAGCCGACGTGGAAGCAGACGTCGGTGACGGTGAGGTCGCCGCGGCGCAGCAGGGCCATGGCGCGTTCGATGCGGCGGGTCATGAGGTAGGAGTAGGGGGATTCGCCGTAGGTCTGGCGGAACTGGCGGCTGAGGTGGCCGGCGGACATGTGTACGCCGCGGGCGAGCGCTTCGACGTCGAGGGGTTGGGCGTGTTCGCGGTCGATGCGGTCGCGGACGCGTCGTAGGCGGGTGAGGTCGCGGAGGCGTTGGGTGAAGGCGGGGTCGGTGTCGGGTGGCACGTGTCCTCTCTTCGGGTCAGCGCAGGCGGCGGGCGGTGAATCGGGTGGGTGGGTCGGCGATGGCGTCCTGGGCGTTGACGAGTTGGAGTTCGCGGGTGCCGGCGGCGAGGGTGGCTTCGAGGATGGCGTAGATCGTGTTGGTGGTGTGTTCGAGGGCGGTGCGGGGTGATCCGGTGGTGGCGAGGTGGGCGAGGTAGAGGGCGGCGGTGACGTCGCCGCCGCCGTTGGGGGCGATGGGGAGCAGTGGGGTGGTGACGGCCCAGGCGCCGTCGGTGGAGGCGGCGACGACGTCGAGGTGGCTGGCGGGCAGGTCGCGGTGCAGGACGCTGGTGACGAGGACGTGGTCGGGGCCGGTGGCGCGGACGGTGTCGACGGCGGTGAGGAGGTCGTCGAGGGTGTCGGTGCGGCGGTTGGCGAGGAATTCCAGTTCGAACTGGTTGGGGGTGACGATGTCGGCGTGTGGGACGACGGTGTCGCGGAGGTATTCGGGGATGCCGGGGCGGACGAACATGCCGCGGCCGACGTCGCCCATGACGGGGTCGCAGCAGTAGATGGCGGCGGGGTTGGCGGCTTTGACCTGGGCGACGGTGTCGAGGATCACGGCGCCGACGGCGGGGTCGCCCTGGTAGCCGGAGAGCACGGCGTCGGCGGTGCCGAGGATGCCGCGGTCGGCGATGCCGGCGATGACGTCGGCGACGTCGGTGGGGGCGAGCAGGGGGCCGCGCCAGGCGCCGTAGCCGGTGTGGTTGGAGAAGTGCACGGTCAGGACCGGCCATACCTCGTGGCGGAGGCGTTGCAGGGGGAAGACGGCGGCGGAGTTGCCGACGTGGCCGTAGGCGACCGAGGACTGGATGGACAGGATCTTCACGGTGTCATCGTCGCATCCCGCGGTGGCGGTCACTCTCGGTGGTCGTTCGGTGGCGGGCGGGGGTAGCGTGGCCGCTCGGCTCAGGCTTTCGACCGTCTGGCGCGGGGTGGGTTTGGGCTCCGCTTGCGGTGGGGGCATGAAGTGGGCGTTTCTCACCATCTAACGGAGGAAGCACGGATGCTTTCCGCACTTGATCGTGGGCGTACCGTCGCGCCGCCGGGTTACAGCCGTTGGCTGATCCCACCGGCGGCGTTGGCGATCCATCTGTGCATCGGGCAGGTGTATGCGACCAGCGTGTACAAGAACTCCCTGATTGCGCACTTCGACACGGGGCAGACCGCGATCGGGGTGATCTTCAGTATCGCGATCGTGATGCTGGGGTTGTCGGCCGCGGTGGCCGGGACGTGGGTGGAGGCGAACGGGCCGCGTAAGGCGATGTTCGTCTCGGCGTGTTTCTGGGCGGCGGGTTTCCTGGTCGGCGCGTTGGGCATCGCGACCTCACAGTTGTGGCTGCTGTACCTGGGTTACGGGGTGCTGGGCGGTATCGGTCTGGGCATCGGGTACATCTCCCCCGTCTCCACGTTGATCAAGTGGTTCCCGGACCGGCCGGGGTTGGCCACGGGTCTGGCGATCATGGGCTTCGGTGGTGGGGCGATGGTGGCCTCTCCCCTGTCCCGGCAGTTGCTGTCGTTCTTCGACTCCGGCTACGACCCGTCGAACAGCGGGTCGACGGCGTCGGGCTCGGCGCTGGTGTGGCTGTTCGTCACGCTCGGTGTCGGCTACTTCGTGATCATGATGTTCGGGGTGTTCAACGTGCGGGTGCCGGCGGCGAACTGGCGGCCGGCCGGGTTCGACCCGGCGAAGGTCGCGGCGAAGCCGCTGGTGACCACCGCGAACGTGTCGGCGGCGAACGCGGTGCGCACGCGCTCGTTCTGGCTGCTGTGGGTGGTGCTGTTCTGCAACGTGACCGCCGGCATCGGCATCCTGGAGCAGGCCAGCCCCATGATCCAGGACTTCTTCCGCGACGGTGGCACCTCGGCGGTGTCGGTGGCGGCGGCCGGTGGTTTCGTCGGGTTGCTGTCGCTGTTCAACATGGCGGGCCGGTTCGTCTGGTCGTCGACGTCGGACGTGATCGGCCGTAAGCCGATCTACATGGTGTACCTGGGTGTCGGGCTGGTGACGTACCTGCTGCTGGCGCTGGTGGGGCAGACGGCGACGGCGTTGTTCGTGCTGTTGGCCTGCGTGATCCTGTCGTTCTACGGCGGTGGGTTCGCGACCGCGCCGGCGTACCTGCGGGACCTGTTCGGCACGTTCGAGGTGGGCGCGATCCACGGTCGGTTGCTGACCGCCTGGTCGGCGGCGGGCGTGGCCGGCCCGCTGATCGTCAACGCGTTCCTCGACGCGCAGGGCGAACCGGGCTCGTTGACCGCGTCGGCGTACCGGCCGGCGTTGTTCACGATGGTCGGGGTGCTGGCGGTGGGCCTGGTGGCGAACGCGCTGATCCGGCCGGTGCCCAAGCGGTTCCACGAGCCGGCGTCGGGCCGGGACGAGATGATCGACGAGCAGCCGGTGACGGCGGACAGGAGCGGGTCGTGAACGAGCGCACCGGTGGCGGGCAGCAGGTCCGTCTGGTGGTGTCGTGGCTGGTGGTGGCGGTGCTGCTGGGCTACGGCGTGGTGCAGACGATGATCACCGCGGCGAA
>NZ_NAPR01000003.1:160247-168794 GCF_002140155.1 Micromonospora sp. NBS 11-29 | reverse complement strand
CGGGGGTGTCCCCCGGGCCGCCGTCGTGAACCTGACATGTTCCTCACCTGCGCTGGAGAGGCTGACCTCTGCGCCCGGGAACGCCCCGGGCCGGTACGCAGAGGGAGGCGTCTGCATGCGGAGGACCCAGGTGTTGGCGGTGGCCGCGATCGTGCTGGTCGGGCTGGCGGGGTGCGGCTCGTCGAAGGAGGCGGACCGGCCGGTCGAGGGCGGCACGCCGAAGGTGGCGAGCCTGGCCACCGCCTCGGCGACGCCGTCGGCTTCCACCGGCGCGCAGCGGCCACGGGAGCGGCTGGACACCACGCCCGAGGAGTACCAGGCCATGTTGAAGCCGTACGAGAAGTGTATGCAGGAGCACGGCGCCCGGCTGGACAAGCGGCGCGGCGCGGGTGCGACGAAGGCCGATCTGGAGAAGAACGAGGCGGCGAACCGGATCTGCGAGCCGCAGTACTTTCCGCTGCCGCCGTGGGAGAAGGACCCGGCCAACCCGCAGGCGCGCGACTTCGCGGTCGCGGTCGTCGCCTGCCTGAAGGAGAAGGGCGTCAGGTACGTCGAGGTCACCGACGACGGCATCAGTCTGGCGTTCGGTGGCGAGCGCAACGACGCCCGTTCGATCAGGATGGGCCTGGACCTGGCGCCGGAGTGTGAGCGGACGGTCGCCGCGACGATGAAGTAGCGGCGGAGATCGTCAGGAAGCTGTCAGGTGTCGCCGGCGTCCGTCCTGTCCGGGCGGACCCGGACCTATCATCGCCGCCATGGGTGCTCGGGTGTTGGTCGCCGACGACGATCCGCGTCAGGCCGAGGTGGTCCGCCGGTACCTGAGCGCCGACGGGCACGAGACCGTCGTGGTGCACGACGGGCGGGCGGCGTTGGACGCGGCCCGCCGGTGGCGTCCGGACCTGCTGGTGCTGGATGTGATGATGCCGGCGTTGGACGGCCTGGCGGTGTGCCGGACGTTGCACCGGGAGTCCGACGTGCTGGTGCTGATGTTGACCGCGCGCGGCAGTGAGGACGACCTGCTGCTCGGGTTGGAGTTGGGCGCCGACGACTACCTGACCAAGCCGTACAGCCCGCGTGAGTTGATGGCCCGGGTGCGTACGCTGCTGCGGCGCGCGTCGTCGCGCGGCGCTGCGGCGGCGGCCGGCGTCGGGTTGCGGCAGGTCGGCCGGGTCGGCATCGATCTCGCCTCGCATCAGGTGAGCGTCGACGGCCGGCCGGTGGAGTGCACCCGGGGTGAGTTCGCCATCCTGGCGGCGATGGCGGAGCAGCCGGAGCGGGTGTTCACCCGCGCGCAGTTGCTGCACCACACCCGGGGCATCGACCGCAGCTCGACGGAGCGGACGATCGACGTGCATGTGATGAACCTGCGCCGCAAGATCGAGGTGGATCCGCCGCGCCCGGCGCAGCTGGTCACCGTGTACGGGGTCGGCTACAAGTTGTCCGCGGGTGCGGCGAGGCCGGCGTGAGTCGGTCCCGCGTGCCGGTGCGGCACAGCCTGGTGACCCGGCTGCTGGTGACGTCGGTGCTGATCGCGGTGGCCGCGATCGGGTCGACGGCGTGGCTGGCGACCCGCACCGCCACCCGGGCGATCAACCAGGAGCAGGGTCGTTCCCTGACCGAGGACAAGGGCGTGTACGACATGCTCGTCGGGTACGCCGCCACCCATCCGGACTGGTCGGGGGCGGGTGCCCTCGTCGACGCGCGGGCCGCCGGGCTGGGCCGGCGGATCACGCTGCTGACCGAGGACCGGGCGGTCATCGTCGATTCGGCGCCCGGGCCGTCGCTGCGCACCGCCCGCCCGTCGGCGGTGGTGGACCCGCTGGACCTGGACCTGGGGCTCACCGGGGGCGACGCGCGCATCGACGGGCGCGCCGTGGGTCCGTTCCGGATCCCGCCGGCCGAACGCGTCGAGCTGCGCAAGGCGGCCGAGTCGGAACGCGACTGCCTGCGCGGCGGCGGCGTCGACGCGTCGATCGTCGAGCAGCCCAGCGGCCGGCCGACGGTCGTGCGCAGCGGACCCGATCCCTTCGCCGTGGTGTCGCGGTGCGGGGAGCAGGCGGCCGCGGCGGTCAGCCGGACCGAACGGCAGGCGTTGCGGTTGTTGAGTCGCCTCGCCACCCGGTGCCTCGGCCTGGACGAGGCTTTCACCCTGGTGGTCCGGGCCGACTTCTCCTCGTACGTGGTGCGGGTGCGGCGTCCCGGTGACGCGGCCGAGGCGGAGCGGGCCTCCCCCGTCCCGCTTGAGTATCTGGGGAGGTCCGCCGAGCAGGTCGCGGCGCGCGCCGGTGGGTGTGTGGAGAAGTCACGGCGGACGCTGCTGCGGCCGTACGTGGCCCCACCGGCGCTGCTGTTCGTCACCGACCCGGATGACGGGGCCGCACGGACCACGTTCACCCTGTCGCGGCGCAACTCCCTGCGGATCGTCGCGGTGACCGGGGCGGTGCTGCTCGCCACGATCCTGGTGACGGTGCTGGTGGGTCGCCGGTTGGTGCGCCCGTTGCGGCTGCTCACCGAGGCCACCGAGCTGCACACCCCCGCGGTGGTGTCTGGTCAGGACGAGATCGGTCACCTGGCCCGCGCGTTCAACGAGTCGACGGCCCGCCGGGACCTGGCCGAGGCTCGACGCCGGGCCATGGTCAGTGACGTGGCGCACGAGCTGCGTACCCCGCTGAGCAACATCCGTAGCTGGTTGGAGGCGGCTCAGGACGACCTGGCGCCGACCGACGCGCAGTTGCTGGGGCTGTTGCACGAGGAGGCGTTGCTGCTGCAGCACATCATCGACGACCTGAGTGACCTGGCCGCCGCGGACGCGGGGACGCTGCGGATCCATCCCGAGCCGACGTACGTGCGTGACGTGCTCGCCCAGGTGGTGGACAGTCACCGGAGCACGGCGTACGCGGCGGGGGTGGACCTGGTGACGGACGTCCGTGACGACCCGGTGCTGCCGGCCGACGCGGTGCGTCTGCGCCAGTTGGTCGGGAACCTGGTGTCGAACGCGATCCGGTACACCCCGGCGGGCGGCACCGTCACCGTCGGCGCGCACGGCACGACGATCACGGTGCGGGACACCGGGGTGGGTATCGCCCCCGAGCACCTGCCGAGGATCTTCGACCGGTTCTGGCGGGCGGACGAGTCGCGTAGCCGGGCCACCGGTGGAAGCGGCCTCGGTCTGTCCATCGCCCGGAAGCTGGCCGAGGCGCACGGCGGTGGCATCGAGGTGCACAGCGAGCGGGGGCGGGGCACGCTGGTGACGGTCCGGCTGCCGGGGGCGGGAGGCTCGGACGATGTCGCGGAAGTCTGACGACTTCCTCATGACCGGTGTCGACACTCGTCACCATGCGCCGTAGCGGGCCTGACGCCCCCACCGAAGTGATCACCCTGCCGCAGTCGTACCGCGGCTCGCCGCCGCGGCGGCGGCGACGCGCGGTGGGGTGGCTGGTCGGCGTGGTCGTGGTGGGGCTCGCCGCCGGGGGCGCGGCGGTCGCGGTCGTCCGCCACCGGGCCGACGCCGCGCCGGCGCCGAGGGCGAGCGTCGCGGTGGGGACCGCGACGGTGCAGCGCCGTGACCTGTCCACCACCCGGACCCTCACCGGCGGCCTCGGGTACGGCGCGTCCACTCCCCTGTCCGGTCACCTCGACGCGACCGTGACGTGGCTGCCCGCGCCGGGCGCCACGGTCCGCCGGGGGCAGCAGGTCTACCGCGCCGACGACCGGCCGGTGGTCCTGTTCTACGGCGCCCTGCCGCTGTACCGGGCGGTGCAGGGGGCGAACCTGGTGGGCCGCGACGTGCGGGTCGTCGCGGAGAACCTGTCGGCGCTCGGCTACGCCGTCGGCCGGCAGCCCGCGCCCGGGGAGCGGGTGAGCGCGGGCGCGGCCGCCCGGGTCAAGCCGGGTGAGGGGGTGTTGACCCCGGCGTTGACGGCCGCGGTCAGACGGTGGCAGACCGACCTGGGGTTGCCGGTGACCGGGGGCATCGCCGTGGGTGAGGTGGAGGTGCGCGCCGGGGCGGTCCGGGTCGACGCGGTCACGGTCCAGGTCGGGTCGACGGCGAACGCGCCGCTGATGTCGGTGACCTCGACCCGCAAGGTCGTCACCGTCGAGGCCGAGTTGGCCGACTCGGCGGGCATCGCCCGCGGTGACCGGGTGACGGTGCGCCTGCCCGACGAGCGGGCCGTGCCGGCCCGGGTGACGGAGGTGGGCCGGCACCTGGTCACCGCCGACGGGGGCGACGGGGGCTCGCCGAAGCTGCTGGTGACGGTGACCGCCGACGACGGGCGGTCCCTGGCCGCGCTCGACGGCGGTGAGGTGCGGGTGGACTTCACCGGTCGGACGGTCACCGGGGCGCTGGCGGTGCCGATCGAGGCGCTGGTCGCCCTCGCCGAGGGTGGCTACGCGGTGCAGGGCCCGGCGGGGCTGGTCGCGGTGACCACCGGCATGTTCGCCGAGGGGTGGGTGCAGGTCGACGGGCCCGGCCTGGTCGAGGGCATGACCGTGGTGGTGTCGTCGTGACCGCGCGTCCGGTGCTGCGGGTGCGGGACGTGGGCATGGTCTACCCGGGTGGGGTGACCGCGCTGGCGGGGGTCAGCCTCGACGTCGCCGCCGGGGAGCTGGTGGCCATCGTCGGGCCGTCGGGGTCGGGCAAGTCGACCCTGCTGCACGTCATCGGCACCCTGGACCGGCCGACCAGCGGCAGCGTGCACATCGCCGGTCAGGACGTCGCGACCCTCGGCGACCGGCGGTTGTCCGCGTTGCGCGCCGGTGAGATCGGTTTCGTGTTCCAGCAGTTCCACCTGTCCGACGCGTTGAGCGCCGCCGCGAACGTGGCCACCGGTCTGCTGTACGCCGGGGTGCCGCGCCGTCGCCGCCGGGCCCTGGCCCTGGAGGCGCTGGCCCGCGTCGGCCTGGCGCACCGCGCCGGGCACCGGCCGCCGCAGCTCTCCGGCGGTGAACGCCAGCGGGTCGCGATCGCCCGCGCCCTGGTCAACCGGCCGTCGCTGGTGTTGGCCGACGAGCCCACCGGCGCGCTCGACTCGGCCACCGGCGCGGCCGTGCTGGCCCTGCTGCGCCGGCTCAACGAGGAGGGCACCACCATCGCGTTGATCACCCACGACCGGGACATCGCCGCGTCGATGCCGCGGCGCGTCGAGATCCGCGACGGGCGGCTCGTGCGCGACGACGCCCCGGCGGGTACGCGATGAGCCGCCCGGCCCGGCTGGCGCCGGTGGACCTGCTGGGTCTGGGACTGCTGGGGCTGCGGGCGCGTCCGGCGCGGGCGATGTTGTCGGCGCTGGGTATCGCGATCGGGATCGCCACGATGATCGTGGTGACCGGTGTGCCCGCCTCCAGTCAGGCCGCCCTGCTCACCGAGCTGACGGCGTTGGGCACGAACACGTTGCAGGCGGCGCAGGCGCCGAACTCCGACGCGGACATCCGGCTGCCGGTGTCCGCCGCGGGCATGGTCCGGCGCATCGGCCCGGTCAGGTCCGTGTCCGCGGTGGCCAACACGCACACCTTCGTGCGCCGCAACGACCGCGTCGACCCGCGCGCCGGCGGCGGCCTGACGGTGCTGGCCAGCGGGCTCGACCTGCTGCCGACGATCAACGCGCGGGTACGTTCCGGGCGGTGGCTGGGCGTCGCGACGGCGGCGTTCCCCACGGCGGTGCTCGGCTCGGTCGCGGCGACCCGGCTCGGCGTCACCGTCCTGCCCGCGGGCGGCCCGGCGCCGCAGGTGATGATCGCGGACACCCGGTTCACCGTCGTGGGCATCCTCGACGTCACGCCGCTGACGCCGGAGATCGACCGGTCCGTGCTCGTCGGTTGGGACGCCGCCCGGGACGTGTTGCGTTTCGACGGTCACCCGACGGTGCTCTACCTGACCTGCGACGAGACGCAGATCGAGGCGGTGCGGCAGGTCCTGCCCGCGACGATCTTCCCGGAGCGGCCGGGTCAGGTGATCGTGTCCCGACCCTCGGACGCCCTGGCGGCGAAGCGGGCCACCCAGAGCAGCTTTTCCGTGCTGTTCCTCGCGCTGGCCGCGGTGGCGCTGGTCGTCGGGGGTATCGGGGTCGCCAACACGATGGTCGTGGCCGTCCTGGAACGCCGCTCCGAGGTGGGGCTGCGCCGCGCGTTGGGGGCGACCCGGGGGCAGATCCGCAGCCAGTTCCTCACCGAGTCGGTTCTGCTCGCCCTGCTCGGCGGTGTGGCCGGCACCGCCCTCGGCCTGCTCGCCACCATCGGCTACGCGGCCTGGCAGCGGTGGCCGTTGGTCGTGCCCGTGCAGTCGGCGGTCGTGGGGGTGGGCGGCGCGGTGGTCATCGGGGTGCTGGCCGGCGTCTACCCGAGCGTGCGGGCGGCGCGTCTGCCCCCGACGCGGGCGCTCGCCGGGACCTGAGCGGGTGGCCGGAGCGGCAGGTCAGAGGCCGCCGGAAACCCGCAGGACGGCGCCGGTGGTGTAGGAGGCGTCGGGGCCGAGCAGGTGGGCGATCGCGCCGGCGACCTCGTCGGGTTGGCCGGCGCGGCCCATCGGGATCCGGCCGGCGGCGCGGTCGGGGCGGTCCGGTATGCCGGAGCGGGCGTGGATGTCGGTGCGGATGAGGCCGGGGGCGACCGCGTTGACCCGGATGCCGCGCGGGGCGAGTTCCTTGGCCAGGCCGACGGTGAGGGTGTCGGTGGCGGCCTTGACGGCGGCGTAGTGGATGTATTCGCCGGGGCTGCCGAGGGTGGCGGCGGCGGAGGAGACGTTGACGATGGCGGCGCCGTCGCTCATCCGGCGGGCCGCCTGCTGGGCGCAGAGGACGTAGCCGACGAGGTTGACGTCGACGACCTCGCGCAGGTCCTCGACGCGCAGGTCGGTGAAGGGGCCGATCGGGCTGGTGATGCCGGCGTTGTTGACCAGGCCGGTCAGCGGGCCGAGCGGGTCGGCGGCGTCGAAGAGCCGGCGTACCTGGTCGGGGTCGCGGGTGTCGGCGGCGACGGTGACGACGCGGCGGCCGGCGGCGCGTACGTCGGCGGCGACGGCCGCGGCCGCGGCGTGGTCGGCGTGGTAGCCGAGGACCAGGTCGTGTCCCTCGGCGGCGAGCCGGCGGGCGGTGGCCGCGCCGATGCCACGCCCACCCCCGGTGACGATGGTGACGGAGGCCAATGCGTTCTCCCCTGCCCTGCTGGTGGGTGCGACGTTACCGTGAGCGGGACCCGGCGGGGACGGAGAGGACGGTCACATGGGGCGGGCGTTGGTGTTGGGCGGCGGCGGGGTGACCGGGGTGGCCTGGGAGCTGGGGTTGCTGGCCGGGCTGGCCGAGCGGGGCGTCGCGGTCAGCGAGGCGGAGCTGGTGGTGGGCACGTCGGCGGGTTCGGTGGTCGGGGCGCAGGTGTGCTCCGGGGTGCCGTTGACGCAGTTGTACGCGGCGCAGTTGCGCCCGCCACGCGACGAGGTGCCGGCGCGGCTCGGGTTGGGGGTGCTGGCCCGCTGGGCGTGGGCCGGTGGGCGGGGCCGGGACGCGGCGCGGGCCCGCGCGCGGGTGGGGGCGTTGGCGTTGTCGGCGCGTACCCCGTCGGAGGAGTCACGCCGGGTGGTGATCGCCGCGCGGTTGCCGGTGGCGCAGTGGCCGACGCGGCGGTTGCTGGTCACGGCGGTGGACGCGGCGTCCGGTGAGTTCGTGGTGTTCGACGCCGGCAGCGGCGTGTCACTGGTCGACGCGGTCGGGGCCAGTTGCGCGGTGCCCGGGGTGTGGCCGCCGGTGACGGTCGGCGGCCGGCGTTACGTCGACGGCGGGGTGCGTTCGCCGGTCAACGCCGACCTGGCCGCCGGCGCCGGGCAGGTGGTGGTGTTGGCGCCGACGCGCGCCGCGGTCGGGCCGATGCCGCGGCTGTCGGCGCAGGTGGCGGCGTTGCGGTCGGCGGGCGCGCGGGTGGCGGTGGTGGCGCCGGACCGGGCGGNGGCGGGCGGCGTCGGCGCGGGCCGGGTTCGCGCAGGCCGCGGCCGTGGCCGACGAGGTGGCGGCGGTCTGGGGCCCGACGGTCGGGGGTTGATCGTCGTGCTGTCGCAGCCGGCTGGTATCAAGGCGGCACTCACACAGGTGTACGGAAGAGGGCGTGATGGCGGTCCAGGGTTTGTCCACTGACGAGATCGAGCAGATCCGGGAGGCGCTGGCGGCGGGCCGTAAGCCGCGGGTGGTGTTCACCGAGGCGGCCGGGCAGATGGCCGGGCAGCTCGGGCAGGTGGTGGGGTTGACCGACCCGGCGGTGTCCGAGGAGTTCGTGGTGGTGCGTTTCGGCCGCGACGAGTTGCCGTTCTCCCCCGCCGACGTGGCGGTCGCGCCGAAGGGCGCCGGGCGTCGGCCGGCCGCCGAGGCGAAGCCGGAGCCGCCGCAGCAGCCGCCCGCGCCGGCGGTGGCGGAGCCGGAGTTCGTGTTGGACACGCCGCGGGTGCCGGCGCCGCGTCGGGAGGAGCCGAAGGTGGAACAGCAGCAGCAGGCGGAGTCGAAGCCGGCGAAGCGGGCGGTGAAGGCGGTGAAGCCGAAGGGCCCGGCCGGGTTGACGGTGACGTTG
>NZ_NAPR01000003.1:150120-160241 GCF_002140155.1 Micromonospora sp. NBS 11-29 | reverse complement strand
CCGGCCGTACGTGGTGAAGCCGGCCGAGGCGCTGCGGATGGTGGCGTTGGTGGACGTGCCGGGGGTGCAGGAGGCGGTGGAGCAGATCCTGGCCGCGGAGCGGGCCGAGGCGGAGCAGCAGGCGGAGAAGCTGCGCGCGGAGCTGGCCGAGATCGAGGCGCGGCTGGCGGAGTTGCGCGAGGCCCGCNGGGGCCGGTGCGACCCCCTCGCACCGGCCCCGCGTCCTACCCCTGCGCCCACAGGTCGATCAGTGTTGCGGAATGTTCTGTACCCCGATTCGGCGGCGGAACACCCAGTAGGTCCAACCTTGGTAGGCGAGCACGATCGGGGTGAACACCACCGCCACCCACGTCATGATCTTCAGGGTGTACGGGGTGGACGCGGCGTTGGTGGCGGTGAGTGTCCCGGCCGGGTCACCGGTGGACGGCATGACGTTGGGAAACAGCGCGGCGAACAGGGTCGCCACGGTCAGGGCGATGGCCACGGCGGTGCCGGTGAACGCCCAGCCCTCGCGGCGTACCCTCGCTGCGGCGAGGCCGCCGAGCAGGGCGAGGGCGGCGCCGGCGGCGAGCACGACGGCGGCGGCGCTTGCGCGGATGGTCAGCGACCAGCCGAGGAACGCCACCGCCGCGACGGCGGTGCCGGCGCCGAGCTTGACCGCGAGCGCGCCGGCGCGGCCGCGGATGTCGCCGGTGGTCTTGAGCGCGAGGAACACCGCGCCGTGGGTGAGGAACAGCCCGAGGGTGGTCAGGCCGCCGAGCAGCGCGTACGGGTGCAGCAGGTCGAGCAGGCCGCCGACGTACTCGTGGTCGGCGTCCAGGGGCACGCCGCGGAAGATGTTGGCGAACGCCACGCCCCACAGCACGGCCGGCACCGCCGAGCCCCAGAAGATGGCGAGGTCCCAGCGGCGTTTCCAGGACGCCTCGGTGCGCTTGTGCCGGTATTCGAAGGCCACCCCGCGGGCGATCAGGGCCAGCAGGATCAGCAGCAGCGGCAGGTAGAAGCCGGAGAACAGGGTGGCGTACCACTCGGGGAACGCGGCGAACATGGCGCCGCCGGCGGTGATGAGCCACACCTCGTTGCCGTCCCACACCGGGCCGATGGTGTTGATCAGGACGCGGCGTTGCCGGTCGTCGCGGCCGAGCACGGGCAGCAGCATGCCGACGCCGAAGTCGAAGCCTTCGAGGATGAAGTAGCCGGTGAACAGCACGGCGACGAGCAGAAACCAGACGGTGGTCAGTTCCACGGTGGGCTCCGGGTCAGTAGGCGAACGCGAGCGGGCGCTCGGCGTCGTCGGTGTCGTCGTCGGGTTCGGGGGTGAGGTCGGGTACGCCGGCGCGGGCGTAGCGGACGAGCAGCTTGAACTCGATCACCGCGAGGGTGGCGTAGATGAGGGTGAACGCGGTGAACGAGGTGAGGACCTCGGTGAGGGAGACGCTGCGGGACACGCCGTCGCGGGTGAGCATCTCGCCGAAGACGATCCACGGTTGGCGGCCCATCTCGGTGAAGATCCAGCCGAAGGAGTTGGCCAGCAGCGGCAGCACCGGCATGACCAGCCCGGCGCGCAGCAGCCACCGGCTGGTGGGGGTGCGGCCCTTGCGCTGGCTGAAGAGCACCAGCAGCGCGATGGCGGCGGCGGCCAGCCCGAAGCCGATCATGAAGCGGAAGCTCCAGTAGGTGACCGGGATGATCGGGGCGTAGGTGCCGGGGCCGTACTGGCTGGCGTACTGGGCTTGGAGGTCGTTGATGCCCTGAACGGTGCCGTGGGGGTCGCCGGTGCCGAGGAACGACAGCAGGTACGGGATCTTGACGGCGAACAGTTCGCGGCTGCCGTCGAGGCTGCCGACGGTGAGCACGGAGAACGAGGCGGGGCTCTCGGTGGTGTAGAGGCCCTCGGCGGCGGCCATCTTCATCGGCTGCACCTCGGTCATGATCTTGCCTTGGATGTCGCCGGTGAGCACGACCAGCGCCGAGGAGATCAGCACCACCCAGGAGCCGAACCTGGTGGCGAAGCGGTAGGCGCCGGTGTCGGCGCTGTCGCGGTTGCGCATCATGTGCCACAGCCCGACGGTGACGACCAGGGAGCCGGCGACCAGGAACGACCCGGCGAGGGTGTGCGGGAAGGTGACCAGGGCGACCTTGTTGGTGAGCACGGCGACGAAGTCGGTCAGCTCGGCGCGGCCGCTGTCGGGGTTGATCCGGAAGCCGACCGGGTTCTGCATGAACGAGTTCGCGGCGAGGATGAAGTACGCCGACAGGTTCGTGCCGATCGCGGCGGCCCAGATCGCGGCCAGGTGCAGCCGCTTGGGCAGCCGGTCCCAGCCGAAGATCCACAGGCCGATGAACGTGGATTCGAGGAAGAACGCGACCAGGGCCTCGATGGCCAGGGGCGCGCCGAAGATGTCGCCGACGAAGCGGGAGTAGTCGCTCCAGTTCATGCCGAACTGGAACTCCTGCACGATGCCGGTGACGACGCCCATCGCGAAGTTGATCAGGAAGAGCTTGCCGTAGAACTTGGTGAGTTTGAGGTACCGCTCGTTGCCGGTGCGGTGCCACATCGTCTGCAGGACGGCGACGAGCACGGACAGGCCGATGGTCAGCGGCACGAACAAGAAGTGGTAGACGGTGGTGACACCGAACTGCCAGCGGGCGACGTCCAACGCGTCCACCTGAAGACCTCCAGCCGCGCTTACTACGATACGTAGTAAATACTACTCGGCGTCGTAGAAAAAGTTTCAGGGCCGTCCGGCCCGAACCGCCCCGGGACCAATGACCCTGATCACCCCGGCTCGTGCGACCATCCACCCTTGATGGACAGCTCCCCCTGGCGTGCGCCGCTGCTGTGGCGCGGCGCGCAGACGTTCGCCCGCGCGGTCGTGGCGCTGGTCGGTCGACTGGAGGTCACCGGCGACGTGCCGGATGCGCTGCGGCGTGGCCCGTTGATCCTCGCGGCCAACCACATCAGCCCGTTCGATCCGGTGGTCCTCGCCGCCGCCTGCCGGGTGCGGCGGGTCGCCCCCCGGATCATGGCCACCGGCGGGCTGTTCCGGGCCCCGCTGATCGGGGCGCTGATGCGCCGCGCCGGGCACATCCGCGTCGACCGCGGCACCACCGGCGTGCACCGCTCTTTGGAGGTCGCCGCCGCGGCGGTGGCCGGCGGGTCGGTGGTGCTGGTCTATCCGGAGGGGCGCATCGGGCTCGACCCGGGCATGTGGCCCGAGCGCGGCAAGACCGGGGTCGCCCGCCTCGCCTTCGCCAGCGGCGCGGCCGTCGCGCCGGTCGCGCAGTGGGGCTCGCACGAGGTGCTGCCGTACCGCGCGCCCAAGGGGCTGCTGCGGGGTCTGGTCCGCGCGTGCGTGCGACGTCCGGTGATCCGGGTGCACTTCGGTGCCCCGGTGGCACTGCGCGATCTGCACCCGGACACCCCCGGCGCGGCGCGACGCGCCACCGATCGGATCGTCGACGCGATCACCGAGGATCTGGTCCGGTTGCGCCCCGACGAACCCGATCGGCCCCGGCACGTCGACCCCGGCCGGCCGGTGGACACCAGCCGCGTCCACCGCCGCCGCCCCGGGTGAGGTGGCGGTCAGGGGGTGGCGTGCAGGCGGGCGTCCAGCGTGTCCAGGTCCGGCACGAACCACACCTGGTCGTGCCGGTTGGACTCGGCGACCAGGGCGCGCAGCGCGCCGCTGGCGGCCAGGTGGGCGGAGATGTCGCCGACCACCACCAGGCGCAGTCGGTAGTTGACGAACTTCTGCATGACCTCCCCGGCGAAGCGGGTGCCCAGCGCGAAGAAGCGCGCATCGAGGCGGGCGGCGGGCACCGCCACCACGGTGGCGCCGAGGAACGCCGCGCCGATCAGGTCCAGCGCGTCGGCCTCGGTGGCGATCGGCGGCCCGGCCGGGTCGCACACCAGCACCGTGACCCCGGCGAGGTGACGCAGCTCGTCAGCCACGGCCGGCCTCCTCGCCGGTGAGCAGGCCGTTGCCGCCGTCGAGGACCGCGTCGAGCAGGCGCAGCAGGTCGGCGGTGGCGGCGAGGTCGCCCAGGACGATGATCTTCATGCGGTGACGCTCCTCGTCGTGGACGGTCTGCACGCGCAGCGGACGGTCCGGGTCGGGGTGGGTGTTGACGCCGGCCAGCACCAGCGTCGCGAGCCGGTCGGCGGCGGCCCGGTCGACGCCGTCGAGCGCCACGATGCTCGACACCTCCGCCGCCGCGGACGCCGGTGGCGGCGGCCGGCCGGTCAACGCGTCCAGGTCGACGCGGGCGATCCGGTACTGCTTGCCGATGCGCACCGCCCGCAACCGGCCGGCACGGATGTAGGCACGCACCGTGCGCACGTGCAGCCCGAGCAGCTCCGCGACCTGCTCCACCGAGTACATGTCGTTACTCATCGCTCCCTATGCTAGGGCGGCAGGTGAGGATAGGGAAGTTTTTTGCCCGGCCTCCTCGACGCCACCTCCGGCCCGGCATACTGCCGGCGTGCAGCCCCGTCACGGCTACCTCGACGCGCCCGCGCCGCTGGCCTTCGCCCACCGAGGCGGCGCGGGCGATGGCGACGAGAACACCGTCGCCGCGTTCGCCCGTGCCGTCGCCCTCGGCTACCGGTACGTGGAGACCGACGTGCACGCCACCGCCGACGGCGTGCCGGTGGTCTTCCACGACCCGACGCTGGCCCGGGTCACCGGCGAGCCCGGGCGCATCGCCGACCTGCGCTTCGCCGACCTCGCCTCGGTACGCGTCGGCGGCGCCGCGCTGGTGCCCCGCCTCGACGACGTCCTGGGCGCCTGGCCGGAGATCCGGTTCAACGTCGACGTCAAGGCCGACGCCGCCGTCGAGCCCACCGTCGCCGCGGTCACCCGCGCCGACGCCGGCGACCGGGTGCTGCTGGCCTCGTTCAGCGACGCCCGGCTGACCCGGCTGCGTGCCCTGGCCGGCCCGACGGTCGCCACCAGCCTCGGCATGCGCGGCGTGGCCCGGCTGCGGATGGCCTCCCTGCACGGGCGGCCGCTGCGGCTGCCGCCGTCCGTGGTCGCCGCCCAGGTGCCGGTCTCCTACGGGGGGATCCCGGTGGTCGACCGGCGCTTCCTGGCCTACTGCCACCGCATCGGGTTGCAGGTGCACGTCTGGACGATCGACGAACCCACCCGGATGCACCACTTACTCGATCGTGGTGTGGATGGCATCATGACCGATCACGTCGACGTGCTGCGCGACGTCTACCGCAGTCGCGGCCACTGGGCCGCCTGAACCCCGCAAGGACCGCCCCGATGGCCGATACGGTCACCCCCGCCGTCGCCGAGCCCGCGACACCGGGCAGCACCCGCCGCGAACGCACCGGCTGGTACATCTACGACTGGGCGAACTCCGCCTTCCAGACCACCGTCATCACGGTCTTCCTCGGGCCCTTCCTGACCACCGTCACCGAACTGGCCGCCGGCTGCGAACTGGGCGCGGAGCGCTGCGACGGCGTGGTGCACCCGCTGGGCATCCGCGTCGCCGCCGGCTCCTACTACCCGTACCTGATCTCGCTGTCGGTCTTCCTCACCGTGTTCGTGCTGCCCGTCATCGGCGCGATCGCCGACCGCTCGGCGCACAAGAAACGACTGCTCGCCGCCGCCGCGTTCACCGGTGCCGGGGCGACCATCGCGTTCGCGTTCGTCACCGGCGAGCGGTACCTGCTCGGCGGCGTGCTGTTCCTGATCGCGAACATCTCCTTCGGCGCCGCCGTGGTGGTCTACAACTCGTTCCTGCCGCAGCTCGGCGGCCCGGACGACCGCGACGGCATCTCCAGCCGCGGCTGGGCCATCGGCTACCTCGGTGGCGGCGTGCTGCTCGCGCTCAACCTGGTCGCGGTCACGCTGCTCAGCGAGGACGGCAACGACCAGCGCACCCTCGACCTGGCGCGCTGGTCGATCGTCTCGGCGGGCGTGTGGTGGGCGGCGTTCACCCTGCTGCCGCTGCGCTGGCTGCGCGAGCGCCCCACCGCCGCCGCCCTGCGCGGTGGGGGCAACGTGCTCACCGACGGGTTCCGGCAGCTCGGCCACACCCTGCGCGAGGTCAGGGCGTACCCGCTGACGCTGTTCTTCTTGCTCGCCTTCCTGGTGTTCAACGACGGCATCCAGACCGTCATCACCCTCGCCAGCCAGTACGGCACCGAGGAGCTGCGGCTGGAGCAGGGCACCCTGATCGTGACCATCCTGCTGGTGCAGTTCCTCGCGTTCGGCGGCGCGCTGGCCCTGGGGGCGCTGGCCCGGCGCATCGGCGCCTGGAAAACCGTGCTGCTGTCGCTGGTGCTGTGGACCGGCGTGATCATCGCGGCGTTCCGGCTGCCCGCCGAGGCGCCGGTGCCGTTCATGATCCTCGGCGGCTGCATCGGCTTGGTCCTCGGCGGCAGCCAGGCGCTGAGCCGGTCCCTGTTCAGCCAGCTCATCCCCGCCGGCAAGGAAGGCGAGTACTACGGCTTCTACGAGATCAGCGACAAGGGCACCAGTTGGCTCGGCCCGCTCGCCTTCGGCCTGGTGTTCCAGCTCACCTCGTCGTACCGGGTGGGTCTGGTCTCGTTGCTGATCTTCTTCGTGGTCGGTTTCGCGCTGCTGGCCGCCGTGCCGATGCGCCGGGCCATCGTCGCGGCCGGCAACACCCCGCCGCGGGTGCTCTGAGCCGCAGCGCGCACGTCGTCGGGGCCCGGATGCGGCCTGGTCGATGCACTAGGCTGCCCCGACGTGACCGACGACGACGCTGCCGCCCCGACCTGCCTGGCCCGCCCCCTGCCGGGGCCCGGCGACGACCGTGCCGGCGGCTGCGCCGCGGCCCGGGGCGCCGACGGCCGGCCACTGCACGCCGCCGCGCTGAAGTTCTTCTGGGGGCCGATGGACTGCGGCAAGTCGACCATGGCGTTGCAGATGAACCACAACCACGCCCGGCAGGGCCGCCGCGGGCTGGTCACCACCCGCATCGACCGTTCGCTGGGCCCGCAGGTCACCACCCGCATCGGCCTGGCCCACTCCGCCGTCGAGGTCACCGACGACCTCGACCTGCGCGACCTGGTGCGCGCCGCCTGGGCCGAGGGGGTACGGGTGGACTACCTGATCTGCGACGAGGCGTCGTTCTACAACCTGGAACACGTCGAGCAGATGGCCGAGCTGGTCGACAACTTCGACGTCGACGTGTACGCGTTCGGCCTCGCCACCGACTTCCGCTCCTGCCTGTTCCCGGCCGCACGGCGGCTGTTCGAGCTGGCCGACTCGGTGGCCCGCATCCAGGTCGAGGTGCTCTGCTGGTGCGGCCGCGAGGGACTGCTCAACGCCCGGGTGGTGCGCGGTGAGGTGGTCCGCGAGGGCGCCCAGGTCGTCATCGGCGACACCGTCGACACCGCCGACGTGCGCTACCAGGTGCTGTGCCGACGGCACTACCGCTCCGGCGACCTCGGCCCGCGCGCCTGAGCCTCAGAACGGGTCCCCGCACACCCGCCAGCCGCCGTCCTCCGACACCACCGGCAGTTCGCGTTCCTCGCTGCCGCCGCCGTCGCGGTTGAGCCGCACCACCACCGTGGCGCGCGGGCGCCCGGCCCGGGTGGTCACCGACACGTCGACGATCTCGTAGCCGCTGACCAGCGGTGGGGTCCGCACCCAGCTACCGAACCCGGCCTGGCTCCACCGGCTGCGCGCCTCGGCGCACAACCGCCCGTACGCCCGGTCGGTGTCGCCCGCGGCGACGTCCCGGAAGAACCCGTCGGCGGTGTCGCGCACCGGACCGTCGGCGCCCAGCACCGCCTGGGCGTTCCACGCCGCCAGGCCGGCCGCGCCGACCAGGCAGGTGCCCAGCGCCAGGCCGGCGACCAGCGCCCCGGCGCGCGCCGGTCGACGTCGCCGGGCCGGTCGGCGCCACGCCTGTTCCCTGCCCATCACCACCGACGGTAGGCACACCACGAGCGGCCCGCAGCCTGTTGGGTCGCGGCGCGCACCGACCGGTCAGCCGCGTCGACGTGCCCGCGCCGCCCAGATCGCGTACGCCGGGTCGCGGTCGAGGTTGTGGCGGTCGCGGTCGTAGCGGCGGGTGGTCCGCGGGTCGGCGTGACCCATCGCGTCCTGCACGTCCTCCAGCGGCACCCCCTCGGAGCGGGCGGTGGTGGCGAACGCGTGCCGCAGCGAGTGCGGCGACAGCCGCGCCCAGGCGGCGATCCCGGCGCTGCGGGCGAGCCTGCGCACCAGCCGGAACACGGCGTGCCGGTCCAGCCGGCCGCCGGTGGCGGTGACCAGCAGCGGCCCGGTCAACTGCGGCACCGTGACGCCCTGGGCGGCGGCCCGGGCCGCCAGGTAGGCGTCCAGCGCGTACGCGGTGCCCGGGGTGAGCGCGCGGCGGCGTACCTTTCCGCCCTTGCCGACGAAGCGGACGCTGCGGTGGCCGCGCTCGGCGCCCAGGTCGGCCAGGTCCAGCGAGACCAGTTCGCCGACGCGCAGCCCCAGGTCGGCCAGGAGCGCGACGGCCGCCCGGTTGCGGGCGGCGGTCGGGCCGGCGTCGGCTTCGGCGGCGGCGAGCAGCGCGTCGACCTCCTCCGGGCTGAGCCCGATGGTGGCGGAGTGGTCCCGGTCCACCCGGGGCCGGTCCGCCGCGGCGACCGGGTTCGCCGGCACCGCACCCAGCTTGGCCAGGAAGTCGTACCAGCTCGACAGCGCGGACAGCCGGCGGGCCACGGTGGCCGGGGTGAGGGGGCGCCCGTCGCGGCCGGCCGGTCGGGACTCCAGCTCCCGGCCGTAGGCGTTGACGTCGAGGAAGGTGACCCGCAGCGGGTCGATCGCGTGCTCCGCGCACCAGCGCAGCCAGCCGGTGACGTCGCGCCGGTACGCGTCGCGGGTGTGCTCGGACAGCCGCCGGTTGCGCAACCACGCCTCGGTGAAGTCGGCCGGCCCTGCGCCGGGCCGGACAAGACGAGCGCGGGGCAACACCTCGGGACGCAGCATGTGAGAAAGGTTCTCAGCCGGCGGGGTGTTTCGCGACGAGGCGCGCCTGACCGGATTCCCGCTCCGGTGGCGCGGGGAGAGACCGACGCGCCGGCCTCTCCCCCGCGCCGGGCCGGTCAGGCGGTGGTGAGCTGCCGGTGGCCGTTGCCCTCGGTCGCCGTGGTGACCGAGATCCGGCGCGGCTTGGCGCGCTCGGCGACCGGGATGCGCAGCGTCAGCACCCCGTTGTCGTAGCCGGCCTCCAGCCGGTCGGTGTCGAGCGTGTCGCCCAGGAACAACTGCCGGGTGAAGGTGCCCATCGGCCGTTCGGCGGCGACCAGTTCGACGTTCTCGCCGGTGGGACGGCGCCGCTCGGCGCGGACGGTCAGCACGTTGCGCTCGACGGTGCAGTCGATGCTGTCCGGGTCGACGCCGGGCAGGTCGAAGGCGGCGTAGAAGTGGTCGCCGTCGCGGTAGGCGTCCAGGTGCATCATCGCCGGTCGGGCGGTGGTGCCGAAGAACTGCTCGGCGATCCGGTCGATCTCGCGGAACGGGTCGGTACGCATCAACATGGCACTGCCTCCTCGGTTCTCCTGACCCAGGTTCTCAAGTTGAGTCTCGGTGACTCAAGTTCTCGATTTCTGTTTTAGCGCGACGGCGAGACGCCGTCAAGCCGCACCGGCGACGTCGCACGCCGGTGCGGTCAGTCGTGCGCCGGAGCGGTCACAGGAACAGGTGCATGACGTGCAGGCCGACCCGACCGCGCGTCGGGTGGGCGAACGCCTCGGGCACGGTGCCGACCACGGTGAAGCCGAGCTGACGGTAGAGCGCCACGGCCGCCGTGTTGGTCTCCGCCACGGCGTTGAACTGCATCGCGGCGAAGCCCTGCCGGCGGGCCCAGTCCAACGCGTCCTCGCACAGCGCCCGGCCGACGCCGCGACCCCGGGCGTCGGCGGCGACCATGAAGCTCGCCGTCGCCACATGCGACCCCGGCCCGGGCCGGTTGGCGCCCATCTTGGCGGTGCCGAGCACCGCGCCGTCGTGGTCCACCGCCACCGAGGTACGCCCCGGCGGGCGCTCCATCCACACCTCGCGCGCCACCTCGGCCGGCCACGCCGGGTCGTAGACGAAGGTGTCCCCGGCGGTGACGACCGCCTCGACGATCGGCCAGACCCG
>NZ_NAPR01000003.1:136560-150094 GCF_002140155.1 Micromonospora sp. NBS 11-29 | reverse complement strand
CCCGACCCGCATACTTGTCGCCATGCTCTGGGGTGTCAGCGGGCCGATCTTCCTCCTCGACTACCTGGGCGCGGTCGTCGTGGCCGTCGCGGTCGCCCTGGCGGTACGCGAGTCGACCGGCCGCCGGACCCGCGGCGCGACACCCGACCGGGTCGAACTGGCGTACCTCACCGACCGGGCGCTGCTGGCCTGCCAGGTCGGTGTGGCCGCGCTGCGCCGCGCCGGCGGGGTGACCGTCGGCGAACTCGCCGTCCTGCACGCCGACGGCCCACCGCCGCCCCGACCGGCCGCGCTGGTGCGCGCCCTGCACACCGCGCTGCGCCGGCCGCAGACCTGGGCCGCGGTCCTGGCCGACCCCGACGTCGCGCGGGCGCTACGGCGGATGGTCGGCCGGCTGGTCCGCGACGGCTGGCTGCTCACCCCGGCGCAGCGGCGGCGCATCGCGCTGGGCACCCTTCCCCTGTTCGCGGTCGCCGCCGTCGGCGTGACCCGGCTGGTGGACAGCGCCGTCGAGGAACGGTCCGCCGGCGGCCCCGCCTCGGTCGCCGGGCTGCTGCTGTGCTGCCTGGCCACCGCGCTGGGCGGCTGGTGGCTGACCGAGGTGCCGGAGACCGGGGCCGCCGCCCGCCGCCTGCTGCGGAAGCTGCGACGCGAGCACGCCGACCTGGACCCGGAGCGCCGCCCCACCTGGGCAGGCCGGGACACCGACACGCTGCTGACCGCCATGGCGCTGTTCGGCCCCCGGCCGCTGCTCGCCGTCGACCCGGCCTTCGCCGTGCAGGTCGGCGTCGACCCCGAGCGTGACCGTCCCCGCCCGCAGCGCCGACCCGCCCACCGCTGAGCGGCCCCCTCGACGCGCGCCGCGGCCGCCGGTGCGGCAGAGTGGCCCCACAACTGCCGAGCAGGAGGTGGACCGTGGACGGCCCGACCGGGGTGGTGTTCCCCGCGACCGCGGACGGCCGGCGCAGCACGACCGCGCTGGGCCGCGCCGTGGTCGCCGACGCGCTGCGCGCGGTCGACCCGGTGGGCGCCCGCTCCGCCGAGCACGAAACCGACTGGCGGCGCGGCTACCTCACCCACTTCCGCCGCCTGGTCGAAGCCGGCCTGCTCTCCCGCGCCGCCGCGCTCACCATCGCCCGCGACGGGCTCGCCGCGCTGCACAGCCGCATGCGGTACGCCCCACCCGGCGGCGGCGTCGACATCCCGCTCGACGCGGCGCTCACCTCGACCGACCCGCAACCGCCACTGCGGACCGCCACCGTCACCGGGACCGGGCCGGTGGATCGGGAGCTGTCCCTGCCGTACCGGGGGCAACGCCTGCGCGGCGACGACCTGCGCCGCCGCCTCGACGCCTGGGCGCACGCGGGCGTGATCGAGCCCAGTTGCGCCGAGGCGGTCGGCGCGGTGCTGGCCAACCCCGACTGGCTGGACCTGCGCGACCAGCGGATCGTGGTGCTCGGCGCGGGTGCCGAGATGGGCCCGCTGCCGTCGGTGCTGCGCTGGGGCGGCGACGTG
This sequence comes from Micromonospora sp. NBS 11-29, assembly GCF_002140155.1. Taxonomy (GTDB): domain Bacteria; phylum Actinomycetota; class Actinomycetes; order Mycobacteriales; family Micromonosporaceae; genus Micromonospora. The sequence continues at coordinate 148,579 of NZ_NAPR01000003.1, read as the reverse complement.
GTCGCGCTCGACCTGCCCCGCCCGGAGATCTGGCGGCGGGTGCTGCACACCGCACGACGCCACGGCGGCCGGCTGCACCTGCCGGTGCCGTCCGACGCCGGCGACGACGACGCGGCGCTCACCGCCGCCGGCGCGGACCTGCTGCACCGGCTGCCGCAGGTCACGCGCTGGCTGGCCGGCCTCGACGGCCGGCTCGTGCTGGGCAACTACGTCTACGCCGACGGCGCCACCAACGTGCGGGTGGCCACCGCCGTCGACGCGCTCACCGCCGAGCTGACCCGGCAACGCCCGGACACCGCGCTGGCGTTCCTGGCCACCCCCACCGACGTGTACGCGGTGCCCGGCGAGGCCGTCGCGCACGCCGAACGCGGGTACGCCGCCCGGGGCGCGACCCGCCGGTCACTGCGGCTGATCTCCGGCGGCCGGCTGCTGCGCCGCAACTACCCACCCGACGCCGACCCGGGGATCAACGACAGCCTGGTGCCCCAGCAGGGACCGAACTACGCGCTGGCCAAACGGCTGCAACGCTGGCGCGCGGCGGTCGCCCGTGACGCCGGCACCACGGTGTCGTTCACCGTCGCGCCACCCACCCGCACCCGCTCCGTGCTGCGCAACCGCGCGCTGGCCGCCGCGTACGCCGGCGCGCACCGCTTCGGCGTCGAGGTGTTCGAGCCGGCCACCAGCAACACGCTGATGGCCGCGCTGCTCGTGCACGACCTGCGCACCGGCGGCGGGCCGGCGCAGGACCACCCGTGGCGGGACGAAGCGTACGCGGCGGCGCACGGCGGACTGTGGCGGATCCCGTACGCGCCGCGCAGCGCGCTCGGCCTGGCCGTGCTTCTCGGCCTCGGCGGCGCCCGGGCCTGAGACAGGTTTCCTCGTCCGGCGCGACGGGAAGGCCCGGACATGGCCGAGACATTCGCGAACGAAGACCTGAAGACGTTGCGGTCGATGGCGCGCGGTGCCGGGATCCCGCAGGCCGATCGGCTGTCGCACGACGAGCTGGTCGAGGTGCTGCGCCGGGCCGGGCTGGCCGACGGCACCTCCGACGACTGGCCCGACCAGCCGATCGAGGACCCGGCGCACCTGGCTGTGCTGCCCCGCAGCTCGCTGCGGCAGGGCGACGAGAGCACCGGCGGCCGGGCCGCCGAGGACGCGCTCGGCCCCGACCCCGACGCCCGAGGCTGACCCCGCGCGGGCTCGGCCGTCCCCTGCCCGGCGTCATGAGCGTCGTCCCGGCGTCGAAGGCCCACCCGGAACCCGGGCACCTTCAGCGGCGCGAGGCGTGGGGGCCGTAACCCGGTGGCGTCCACCGGGGGCCGCACGCATGTCCGACTGGCGCGCCGGCTGTCCTATGCTCGCGCCATGCTGTCGCAGGTGACCGGGTTGTCCCGGCACTTCACCGAGGAGTCGCTGCGGGCCTACCTGCTGGCCCGGTCACAGCGGCTGCCCTCGGGCTGCCTGGTCGTGCGCGGCTACGGCGACCGGCGCGGGGCGCACCAGAAGCTCGCTGGCCGGGCGTGGGCGCACATCGCCGCGTACGTGGTCTTCGTCGGCGGCTACCGGCCGGACCTCGAAGTGCATCACGACTGCGGTGTCCCCGACTGCATCGAGCCGAGCCACCTGCGCCAGCTCAGCCACGCCGACAACTGCCGGGAGCGTCACCAGCGACCGACCTGTCGTAACGGGCACGACCGGGAGGTCGACCCCGCCACCGGTCGGTTTCGGAAGGTGTGCCGGCGCTGCAACGGCGACGCTCAGCGACGGTGGCGCGAGCGGCGCGCCGCCGAGGTGGCCGCCGCGAGGGCGGGCTATCGCCCCTGACTCGGGTAACCCGGTCGTCCGACGAGGTTGTGGGGGCTGGCCCATCCTGCTCCCGTGATCCTGAGTGGGACCAGGCGGCGGGTCTGACCATCNCCCCGCGTCGCTTCGCCCGCGCCCGAACCGGTGACGGCCTGTGGCTGGTGGCCGTCGGTGTCGAGGTGGGCGAGTTCGCCGTCGACGTCAACCGATACCGCGGTGCTCCGCGGACGAGCACGCCATCGCGTTCGTCGCGACGGTCAGGCACCGTGGACCCGCTTGTTCTGATCGCGTGTACACCAGCGTAAAGCCTTACGCACAAGAACTGTCATTATGATGCACCGTCGATTCGCGGCTTTTGCCCTGCCCTTTGCAGGATTGATGTAACCGGTAATTCGTTAATCAGCGACCGGGTAGGGGGCGCCGGTCGGGCGTGATCGGTACTACGGTTGTGCCGTCCTGCCCGGTCCAACTTCGGAGGTGTCGGTGGCGACGTCGTCGCGGGAGGTCGTCGAGCGGGTCCTGCGCGCCGGCCGCGAACAGGACATCGACACGTTCGTGGCGTCAATGGCCCCGGACGGATACATCGAGTGGCCGTTCCGGCCCGCGGGCGTTCCTGGGCGGGTGCGGGGGCACGAGGAGATCCGCCGGCACCTCACCGAGACGGCCGGGACGCTGATCACCGTCCACGAGCACCGCGCCGTGGTGACCCACGAGACCACCGATCCCGAGGTGGTCGTCGTGGAGTACGAGGCCGTGGGCGCCGTCGTCGCGACCGCCGCGCCGTTCACGCAGACGGTGATCGCGGTGTTCCGGGTCCGGAACGGCCAGATCGTGTCGTACCGCGACTACATCAACCCGCTGCCCCTGATGGCGGCGCTGGCCGGCGGCGACAGCGCACGCTGAGGCGGACGGGAGAGCACACCGGATGGCATCGGACAGCCGGCTGCGGCACTCGTCGTCGTTCGGCGCGGCGGCGACCGCATACGCCGAACACCGCCCGGACTACGCCCAGGCCGCGGTGCGCTGGGCCCTGCACACCGCGCCCGGTCCCCGGGTGCTCGACCTCGGCGCCGGCACCGGCAAACTCACCGCCACGGTGACGGCCGTATGCGCGGACGTCACCGCGGTCGAGCCGGACCCGGCGATGCTGGCCGAGCTGCGGCGCGCGCTGCCGGGGATTCGCGCGCTGCCCGGCAGCGCCGAGGCGATCCCGCTGCCGGACGCGTCCGTCGACGCCGTGCTCGCCGGCAACGCCATGCACTGGTTCGACATGGCCGTCGCGGGCCCCGAGATCGCCCGGGTCCTCGCCCCCGGCGGCGTCCTGGCCGGCCTGTGGAACGTCCTCGACGACCGGGTCGACTGGGTCGCCGGGTTGGCCGAGGTCAGCGGCAGCGCGGCCGTCGGCCCCCGGGACACGCCCGCCGCCTGGCGCGTCGAAACCGCCCGGATGCATCTGCCGAAGACCGACGCGCCGGCCCGGTTCGGCTCGCCGGAGCAGGCCGAGTTCCCGCACGGGCAGCGACGCACCGCCGACTCGCTGGTGGCGACCCTCGCCACCCGGGCGGGGATGCTGGTCATGCCGGAGGCGGAACGCGCGGCCGCGCTCGGCCGGATCCGCGCGTTCCTGGCGAGCCGGCCGGAGACCGCGCACGGCGAATTCACCCTGCCGATGCTGACCTGCGTGCTGCGCGTACGACGCCGGTGAACGGCACGGACGTCCGCCGCGCCGCCGCGGCGATGACGGCCGTGCTGCTGCCGGTGGCGGCCCGGGACTGGACGGTCCGCGCCGGGGACCTNCCGGCCAGGTGGCCGGCCGCCCCGCCGACGGCTATCTCCCGTTCGACCTGCGGGTGCGCGCCGACGCGTCACCGGTCGAGGTGCTGTCCGTGGCGGCAGCCGCCGCCGGGGTGCTCGCCGCCGTGGTGGACACCGCCGACCCGGACGACCGGGCCTGGCACTGGGGTCCCTGCGATCCGGCCGGCTTCGCCGCGATGGGTGTGGCCGAGATCCTGCTGCACACCCATGACGTGACCCGAGGGCTCGACCTGAGCTGGTCGCCGCCGGCTGAGCTGTGCGCCGGGGTGGTGCGGCGGCTCTTCCCCGACGCGCCCGCCGGTGACCCGGCGCCGGTGCTGCTCTGGCTGACCGGCCGCGCCCCGCTGGGTGAGCTGCCGCGACGGACCGCCTGGACCTGGCAGGCCGCGCGCGGACCGGACGTCGACCTAAGCCGAGCCGCTCGGGAAGCACGAGGATGATTCGGCACCGGGCGGGACGGCTACGCTCTGGGCCACTCGGCGAAGGCACCGCGGAGCTCATCAATCTGCGCGGAGGTCAGGCGGTAAAGCGCGAAGACCGTGTCGGGTAACCGATCGAGCCGTCGGATCGCGTCATGGACCTCGTCATCGGTGAGATCAGGATCGGCGCGGCGACCGCTGGCGAGCACGTCATTCCGGCTGTAGCGTCTGAGGATTGCTGCGACGTCGATGTAGTCACGGGGTTGAGCCCGGGTGATCATGGCTGCAGCCTTGGTGCCGATGACATCGTCGAGATGCAGGACGGGGCCGATGTCGAGGACGACAGGGCTACTGCTGCGGGCGAACCGGACAAGCTGTACGCGGACGGCCTGCTCGTTGCGGTGGACCTCGAACTCGACCATGTCCTGATCGAACCCGTAGAAGACCTCATGCAACTCGGTCGGGTCGGCGATGGCGTCGACCTGAAAACCGGCATCGCCGAGGGCCGTGAGGACCGGCTCAGAGGCGGCTGCGACGCCGCCGTCGATATCGGTGAACAGGTCGATGTCCTCGGTGGGCCGGGCGACGACGCCGTGAGCGATCAGGGCTTGACCGCCGGCCAGCGCGAACCCGTGGCGAGCGGCCGCGGCAAGGGCGATCCGGGCGACGTCATGGTGAAACGGATCCGAAATGAGCGGCATCAGGCGGCGATGCCCTGAGCGCGCAGCACCGGGTGGCGCTCCTCCCAGGCGCGGCGGACACCGCGAGGTAGGTACAGCGCCGGCCAGAGGCGCGTGAGGGTCGGCCCGTGCAGCCAGGTCTGCAGTTCCTCGATGCGAATGGCCTCCGTCAGCACCGTCTCGTACATCCAGGCCAACAGCCCGGGTCGGTCGAGGTCGACATGTCGGTCGGGCTGCCAAAACAAACGATGCGGCAGCTCGACGATCCCGCTGGTGGGGCCGTTCAGCTCGCTCAGGTGGTTCGCCACGACCGCGCGGCGCCCAGGGCGGGCCTCGTGGTGCCTACCTGAGCTGCGAAGGGAGCGAACCAGGTCCATGCGGACAGAATAATCCCCTTGACCCGCCTTCGAGGTCAGCGACGCCACCAGCGCCACCGGCGGCGAGCCCGGGTCGCCGGCTCGGCGGGCGGCTCCGGCGGCGCCGGGACGGCCGCGACGCGCTGCCGGTCGGCCCGCCAGCGGCGTACCGCCTCGTCGACGTTGACCGGGCGGACCACCACGCGGGGGCCGGTCGGGGTGCGCAGCCAGGACAGCACCTCGGCGTTGAGCCCGGCCACGTACGACCGCACGGCCTCCTCGGTCGGCAGGTCGCGCACCTCGGCGGGGAGCTGCTCGATGCGGCGGCGCAGCTGCAGCGGGGTGGGCAGCATCAGGTGGGGCGGGATCTGCTCGCGCTCCAGGAAGCTGCGGATCCACCAGCTCTCGTCGTAGGGCACCTCGCGGCCCGGGATCGGCTTGCCGGCGCCCGGCAGGTTGTCGAACTCGCCGCGTTCCTGGGCCGAGCGGATCTGCGCCTCGACCGTGGCATTCCAGCCGTTCATCCCCGCCACCTCCCGCTCCCTACCGTATCCGCCAACTCCGACGACGGTCGACGTCCGAGGACGCACCACGTACCCGAGGTGGTCAGCGTCCGGGGACGCCGGGGTGTTCCCCGGCGGCGCGTAGTGTTCCGCCGGTGGGAGCGGGTGGCGTGCGGGACTGGCTGGTCGGCCTCGGGGTGGCGGTGGCGTGCCTGGTGGCGAGCTGGGCGCTGCTGGTGTTGCTGGCCCGGCGGCTGCCGCCGGGGATCCTGCGTGACCTGGCCGCGTTCGTGCCCGACTGTCTGACCACGGTGCGGCGGCTGCGCCGCGATCCCCGGGTGCCCCGACGGGCCCGGATCGCGATCGTCGTCGCCGGGCTCTGGCTGGCCAGCCCGATCGACCTGATCCCGGAGTTCCTGCCGGTGATCGGCCCGCTGGACGACATCGTCGTGGTCGCGCTGGCGCTGCGCTACGCCGGCCGGCAGGTGCCCCGCCAGGTGCTGCTCGACGCGTGGCCGGGCGAGCCACGGCTGCTGCTGCGCCTGCTCGGCGCCGCCGGGCGGTGACGGCTCAGGGCAACCGGCGTACGTGTCGGTGGCCGTCGCGGGGAAACGGCGGGCGGGCCGGCACCACCTCGGCGAGGGCGTACCCGCTCTTCTCCGCCACCCGGCAGGAGGCCGGGTTGTCGACCTGGTGGAGCAGCTCCAGGAAGGCCAGGCCACCGGCGGCGAACCGGGTGCACGCCCATCCGGTGACCGCGTCGACGGCCCGGGGCGCGACGCCCCGGCCGCGGGCCGGGGCGGCCGTCCAGTAGCCGACCTCGGCGCTCGGGTGGCCCGGGCGGACCTCCTTGAGCACCACGCAGGCCACCAGCGACTCCCCCGCCGGCGTCGGCTCCAGCACCGCGAAGCTGAACCGGCGGCCGGCGGCCCAGCCCTGCCGGGCGCGGCGCAGGAACGCGCGCGCCTCGGCGCGGGTGGTCACCGGAAGCCTGGTCCAGGCGCGCAGCACCGGGTCCCGGTAGGCCTCCAGCAGCGCGTCGGTGTCGCCGTCGCGCCATGGCCGCAGCAGCAGCCCGGGCGCGGTCGGCGTGGCGGCGGCGGTCAGTACGACAGACATCTGCCGAGTGTCGCGCGTCACCGCCGAGCCCGCGAGACCGGATCCCCGGGATCGCGTCGCGCGGGTCAGCGCCGGGCTTCGCGCAGCACCGCCACGCCGCCGGGCGCCACGGTCACCGCGTCGGTGACCGGTTCGCCGGTGAGCAGTTCGTGCCCGGTGGCCGGCACCCGCTGGGTCCGGTCGGTGTGGTTGAGCAGGAACAGCCAGCTCTGGTCGCCGTCGCGGCGGCGGACCGCCTCCACGCCGGGCGGCGCGGCCGGGCAGGTCGCCTCGACGCCGGCCAGCCGGGCCGCATCGGTGAGCAGCCGACGGTAGGTGTCCTGGTCGGGTCGGGTGGAGACGTACCAGGTGTGGGCGTCACCGACCCGGTGGCGGGTGATCGCGGGACGGCCGTCGAGCACGCCGCCGAGGTAGCCGGTGACCGTCTCGGCGCCGGTCAGGTGCACCGTCTCCGACCAGATCCGGCCGGTCCCGCCGCCGGTCAGCGGCGCGCGCTCGTCGTCGGCGAGTGGGTGGAACTCCTCCACCCGCACCCCGAGCAGGTCCCGGTACGCGCCGGGGTAGCCGCCGAGGCGGATCCGGGCGTGGGTGTCGGCGACGCCGCTGAGCCAGGTGACCAGCAGGTGTCCACCGGCGTGGACGTGCCGGCGTACCCAGTCGACGGTGGCGTCGGCGGCCAGGTAGAGGGCGGGGAGCACGAGCAGCCGGCAGCCGTCGAGGGGGTCGCCGGGGGTGATGAGGTCGGTGGTGATGCCGGCGTGCCAGAGCGCGCGGTGCGCGGCGGCCACCTCGCCGGGGTGGTCGAGGCCGTCGCGGGGCATCCCGGGGTGGCGCAACGCCCAGCCGCTGGCGGCGTCGTACGCGATGGCGACGGCGGCCTGCACCCGGCCCGGCGTGGTCTCGGCGAGCCGGCCGAGCGCGGCGCCGAGGCGGGTGGCCTCCCGGAACACCCGGGTGTCCGCGCCGGCGTGCGACACCACTGCGGAGTGGAACCGTTCCGCGCCGCCGGCCGGCGCCCGCCACTGGAAGAACATCACCCCGGCGGAGCCGCGGGCGACGTGGGCCAGGCTGTGCCGGGTCATCCGTCCTGGTTCCTTGGTGTGCATCCGGCCGGGGACGTGGATCTGGTTGGGGGCGCTCTCCATCAGCAACCAGGGTGCGGGGCGGCCGGCGCCGTGACGGGCCCAGCCACGGGCGAGGTCGGCGGCGAGCGCGGTCTGTTCCTCCGCGCCGCCGTCGACGCGCGACGGGTAGTGGTCGACGGCCACCAGGTCCACCTCGCGCGCCCAGCGGGCGTGGTCCACCGGCACCCAGTCGCCGAGCACGTAGTTGGTGGTGATCGGCACCGCCGGGTTCGCCGCCCGCAGCAGGTCCCGTTGCTCGGTGTACGCGCACAGCAGGGTGTCGGACCAGAAGCGGCGGAAGTCGAGCAGTTGGCCGGGGTTGGCGAGGTACTGGGTGGCGCGGGGCGCGCCGACCTGCGCCCAGTCGGCGTAGTGCTGGCCCCAGAAGCTGGTCACCCAGGCGTCGTTGAGCGCGTCGAGGCTGCCGTGGCGCTCGCGCAGCCAGCGGCGGAACGCCGCCTCGGCGTGCGCGCAGTGGCAGGTGGTGCCGTACTCGTTGTGCACGCGCCAGAGTGCCAGCGCCGGGTGGTGGGCGTACCGGGTGGCCAGCACCTGGGCGATGCCGCGGGCCGCGGCGCGGTAGGCGGGCGCGGCGGCGCAGTAGGTGTCCCGGCTGCCGTGGTGCAGGCGTACCCCGTCGGCGGTGACCGGCATCGCGCCGGGATGGGCCGACGTGAACCAGGGCGGCGGCGACGCGGTGGGGGTGGCCAGGGCGACCTGGATGCCGTTGTCGTGCAGCAGGTCCAGCACCCGGTCGAGCCAGTCGAGGGTGTACCGGCCGGGGGCGGGTTCCAGGCGGGACCAGGCGAACACGCCGACGGTGACCAGGTCGACGCCGGCGGCGCGCATCAGGGCGACGTCGTCGTGCCACACCTCGGGCGGCCACTGTTCCGGGTTCCAATCCCCGCCGTACCGGAGCCGACCGTCGATCCAGAGCCCTTTAGTTGTCATCCCCGCCAAAGTAGGGAGCGGTGAGGAGCGAAGTCAACGGGTCCGATCATTGACAGTTAGTTGTGGTTCCAAAGAAACTGGCGGGACCGCCCGTGTCGCCGCGAGGAGACGCCCATGCCGTACCGCCCGCCCCTGGTTCCGTACGAGACGTTCGTGGCCGACCCGCCCGACCTGCCGGTCCGTGCCCCCGGCGAGGAGGGCGCCGACGACGTCGTGCGGGCGCGGGTGACGACGACTGACCCGCACGGCGTCACGCTCGCCGTCACCTGCGCCTCCGGGCGGGTGCTGGTCGCGCGCGTCGAGGCCGCCGGGGACGGGATCGTCCGGGTACGCCTCGCCGACGACCTGTCCGTGCGGGGCCGCTCCGTCCGGGCGCTGGCCCTGACCCGGCCGCGACCGCACCCGGCCGAGGTCACCGTCGACGACGCGTACGCGCGGGTGGACGCCGGCGGGGTGGTCGCCGAGATCCGCCTCGACCCGTGGGGGCTGCGGTTCCTCGCCGCGGACGGGCGGCTGCTGCTGGCCGGCGACGGCGGCACCCGGGACATCAGCGGCCGGCGGCGCACCCTGCCGCTGGGCCGCTCCACCGTCGACGGTGAGCCGGTGGCCTGGCACGAGAGCTTCGTCGCCCCCGGCGACGAGCGGTTCGTCGGCTTCGGCGAGAAGTTCACCCCGCTGGACAAGCGCGGCCAGCGCCCGCTGATGTGGAACTTCGACGCCTTCGGCGGCGAGTCCGACCGGTCGCACAAGAACGTGCCGTTCTACCTGTCCGACCGCGGCTACGGCGTGCTGGTCGACAGCGGCCTGCCGGTGCAGTTCGACGTGTGCGCCAGCACCCACAGCAGCGTGCAGATCCTCGTCCCGGACGACCTGCTCGACTACTACGTGCTGGCCGGCCCGACCCCGGCGGAGGTCCTCGACCGGCTCGACGCGCTGACCGGGCGGCCGTACCTGCCGCCGCGCTGGGCGTTCGGGGCCTGGATCTCCTCCGGGTTCTTTCCGGACAGCCAGCAACGCGTGCGGGAGCGGGCCCGGCTGATCCGCGAGCGGGACATTCCCTGCGACGTGCTGCACCTGGACTGCTACTGGCAGGTCGCCGGGCGCTGGTCGGAGCTGCGCTGGGACGAGCAGGCGTTCCCCGAGCCGGCCGGGATGCTCAAGGACCTCGCCGAGCAGGGCTTCCGGGTGTGCCTGTGGATGAACCCCTACCTGATGACCGACAGCCCGCTCTACGCCGAGGCCGAGGTCGCCGGCTACTTCCTGCGCCGCCCGGACGGCACGACGTACGTCGCGGACACCTGGCACGGCAGCTACCCGGTCTGCGCCATCGTGGACCTCACCAACCCGGCGGCGGTGCGCTGGTTCCAGGGCCTGCTGCGGCCGCTGCTGGCGCAGGGCGTCGCCGTGTTCAAGACCGACTTCGCCGAGGGGGTGCCCGCCGACGCGGTGGCGCACAACGGCATGACCGGCGTCGAGTTGCACAACGTGTACGCGCTGCTGTTCAACGACGTGGTCGCCGACGTCACCGAGGAGGCGGCCGGGCACCGTACGGTGTGGGCACGCTCGTCGTACCTGGGCGGGCAGCGGCACAGCGCGCAGTGGAGCGGCGACGTCAACGCCACCTGGCCGGGAATGGCCAGCACGCTGCGCGGCGGGCTGTCCCACGGCCTGTCCGGGGTGCCGTTCTGGAGCCACGACACCGGCGGGTTCCACGGCACCCCCGAACCCGAGCTGTACGTGCGCTGGACCCAGTTCGGCGCGCTGTCACCGCTGGTGCGCCTGCACGGCACCACCAGCCGGCTGCCCTGGGACTTCCCGCCCGAGGCGGAACGGCATGCGGTCGCGGCGCTGCGACTGCGCTACCGGCTGTTGCCGTACCTCTGGTCGGCGGCGGTGGCCGCGGCCCGCACCGGTGCCCCGATGATGCGGGCGCTGCTGGTCGACACCCCGCAGGACCCGACCGCCTGGGCCACCGACCTGCAGTACCGCCTCGGCGTCGACCTGCTGGTGGCCCCGGTGCTCGACCCGTCCGGGCAACGCGCCGTCTACCTGCCGGCCGGCGACGACTGGCTCGACGCGGCCACCGGTGAACGCCACGCCGGCGGCCGGCACCTGCGGGTGGACGTGCCGATCGACCGGCTGCCGCTGTACGTGCGACACGGCGCGCTGGTCCCGGTGGTCGCGGCCGCGCCCACCGTCGCCGAGGGACCGTTCCGCGACGTCACGCTGGTCGCCTGGGGCGGCACCGACGGCGTGGCCGTGGTGCACGACCCCGACGGCGACACCACCATCACCGCCACCTGCGACGGCGACACCCTGCGGGTACGCGTGGACGGGCCGCTGGACGTCCGCCGGGTCAGCGTGGTCGGGGCGGACGCGCCGCGCCGGGTCGTGCTCGACGGCGAAGCGGTGCCGGTGACCCCGTTCGAGCCCTGGTTCGGCGACGGGCACCGCCACGCGGGCGGCGCGCCGATTTAGTTTAAGCTTTAGCCGAACCCGACGGTCGCGGCGCAGGAGGCGGGCAGTTCGTGATCAGCATCGACCGGTCGTTCCAGACGGCCGACCTCGGCGACGTGCGGGTGGCCAACCGGGCCGCGGTGCTGCGTCACGTCCGGCTGCACGCCCCCTGCTCCCGCGCCGACGTCGCGGCGCGCACCGGCCTGAACAAGGCCACCGTCTCCAGCCTGGTCGGCGAGCTGGTCGAGCACGGGCTGCTGCGCGAGACCGGGCTGACCGAGAACCGGGTGGGCCGGCCGGCCACCATGCTCGTCCTCGACGGCTCCCGCTACGTCGGTCTCGGCCTGCAGGTCGGCGCCGACGAGCTGGTCGTGGTCGCCGCCGACCTCGCCGGCGAGCGGCTGCTCACCTGGCGACGCGCGTTCGCCGCCGCCACCGCCGGCCCGGACGAAACCGTACGCGCGCTCGCCGCGCTGGCCCGCCGCGCGAGCACCCGGGTCACCGGCGCGGGCCGCACGGTCCTCGGTCTCACCGTCGGGGTGCCCGGTCTGGTGGACGCCGACGGCGCGGTGCCGGCGGCGCCGGCGCTCAGCTGGCGGGACGTGCCGCTCGCCGCCGAGCTGCGCCGCGCGTTGCGTGACCCGGGCTTCCCCGTCGGCGTCGACACCGACGCCAACCTCGCCGTCTCGGCCGAGCTGCGCCACGGCCCGTACGCCGGCACAGGCGACCTGGTGTTCCTCACCGGTGGGCTGGCCGTCGGCGCCGGCCTGGTCAGCGGCGGCCGGCTGCTGC
>NZ_NAPR01000003.1:127129-136548 GCF_002140155.1 Micromonospora sp. NBS 11-29 | reverse complement strand
GGGTGGCGGGGCCCGACGGGCCGGCCTGCCGGTGCGGGCGGCGGGGCTGCCTCGCGGCGGTGACCGGCGTGGACGCCGTGGTGCGCCGGCTGCTGCCCGACGTGGCGGTGGACGGGCCGGTCACCGACTACCTGCCGGAGATCGACCGGATCCAGGCCCTCGCCCGCGCCGGGGACGACCCGGTGCGGGCCGGGCTCACCGAGATCGGTCGGCAGCTCGGGCACGCGGTGGCCGTCCTGGCCGACCTGCTCGACCCGGAGGTGGTCGTGGTGGGCGGGCACCTGGCGGCGCTCGCGCCGTGGCTGCTGCCGGCCGCCCGCGCCGAACTCGCCGCCGGCACCGGCGCCCCGCCGGGCGGTGCGCGGCTGGAAGCGAGCACGTTGGGGTCGGCGGCCAGCGCGCTGGGGGGCGCGACCGCCGCACTGGCCACCGTGGAGGCCGGGCACCTGCCCGCCGCGTTACCCCTTGACCGCACCGGCCGGGGGTGCCAACCTCGGTAGCGCCGCTTCCGAGTCCGGGCAGCCCGGGGCGGCGTGTTTTCCGGCGGTTGTCGAAGCGCTTCACCATTGCTCCGGGCCGACCCGCCGGCCGACCACCACCCCTTTCCCCAGCGTGCGCGTCGCCGTCCACCGGCGCGGTCGTCGAAGCGCTTCGACGACCCGTGACGGCGACCGCGCGTCCACCGGAGGCGCCCGTCATGACCGACCGCCCACCCCACCGTCTCGACGACCTGCTGGCCCGGCTGACCCTGCCGGAGAAACTCGGCCTGCTGCACCAGTGGCAGGCGCCGGTACCCCGCCTCGGCCTGCCGGCGTTCCGCACCGGCACGGAGGCGCTGCACGGCGTCGCCTGGCTCGGCGAGGCCACCGTCTTCCCGCAGGCGATCGGCCTGGCCGCGAGCTGGAACCCGGAGCTGATCCGGGCCGTCGGCGCCGCCGTCGCAGACGAGGTCCGGGCCAAGCACCGGGCCGACCCGCGGCGCGTCGGGCTCAACGTGTGGGCGCCGGTGGTCAACCCGCTGCGCGACCCCCGCTGGGGGCGCAACGAGGAGGGCTGGTCCGAGGACCCGTGGTTGACCGGCCGGCTGGCCACCGCCTACGCGTCCGGGTTACGCGGGGACCACCCGGTGCGGCTGCGCACCGCGCCGACGCTCAAGCACTTCCTCGGCTACAACAACGAGACCGACCGGGCGACGACCTCCAGCGACCTGCCGCCGCGCGTGCTGCACGAGTACGAGCTGCCGGCCTTCCGCGCCCCCCTGGCCGCTGGCGCGGCGGTCGCCGTGATGGCCTCGTACAACCTGGTCGACGGCGTGCCGGCGCACCTGAGCCCGCTCATCGACGGTGAGCTGCGCGGCTGGGCCGACGACGAGGTGATGGTGGTCGGCGACGCCGGGGCGGTCGGCAACATCGCCGGCGTGCAGGGCCACCTGCCCGACCACGTGGCCGGCTTCGCCGCCGCGTTACGCGCCGGGGTGGACAGCTTCACCGAGGACGACGCCGACCCCGCGCCCACCGTCGCGCGGCTCACCGAGGCGCTCGCCCGCGGGCTGATCGGCGAGTCCGACGTGGACCGGGCGGTCCGGCGGATCCTGTCGGTGCGGCTGCGCCTGGGCGACCTCGACCCGCCCGGCCACGACCCGTACGCCGACGTGCCGGCCGACGTGGTGAACTGCCCCGCCCACCGGGAACTGGCCCGCGAGGCCGCCCGCCAGTCGGTGGTGCTGCTGCGCAACGACGGGCTGCTCCCGTTGCCCGCCGACGTGCGGGTCGCCGTGCTCGGTCCGCTCGCCGACGCCGTGCTCACCGACTGGTACAGCGGCACCCTGCCGTACGCGGTCAGCCCGTACGCCGGGCTGCTCGGGCGGCTGCCCGAGGTGACCACCCACCCGGGCGCGGACCGGATCACGCTGCGCGCCGGCGGCCGGGCGGTCAGCCACGACGACGGGCTGCTCGCGCTGACCGACGCGGCGCCGGCCGAGTTCGACGTGGTCGACTGGGGGCAGGGCGTGGTGGCGTTGCGCGCGGTCGGCACCGGCGGCCACGTCGGCGCCGACGACGCCGGCGCGCTGGTCGTCGACCGTCCGGGCCCGGGCGGCTGGGTGGTCCGGGAGACGTTCCGCTTCCAGCACCGCCCCGACGGCACGGCGCTGCTGCACCACCTGGCCACCGACCGGCCCGTCGGCGTGGGCCCGCACGGACGGTTGAGCGTCGCCGGCGGCGACCCGGTCGTGTTCACCGTGGACCTGCTCGTCGACGGGGCCGCCGAGGCCGCCGCGCTGGCCGCCGCCGCCGACGTGGCGGTGGTGGTGCTCGGCAACCATCCGATGGTCAACGGCCGGGAGACCGAGGACCGCGTCGACCTGGAGTTGCCGACCGGCCAGTGGGAGCTGCTGCGTGCGGTGCACGCGGCGAACCCGCGTACCGTGCTGACGGTGACCAGCAGCTACCCGTACGCGGTGGGCTGGGCGCAGGAGCACCTGCCGGCGGTGCTGTGGAGCGCGCACGGCGGGCAGGAGCACGGCCACGCGCTGGCCGACGTGCTGCTCGGCGACCAGGAGCCGGGCGGCCGGCTCACCCAGACCTGGTACGCCGACACCGCCGAACTGCCCGACCTGCTCGACTACGACGTCATCGGCGCGGACACCACCTACCTCTACCACCGGGGTGAGCCGCTCTACCCGTTCGGGCACGGGCTCAGCTACGCCGAGTTCGACTACGCTGACCTCCGGTTGAGCACCGCCACGGCGCACGCCGGCGAGGAGGTGGAGGTGAGCGTCGAGATCACCAACACGGGCCGCCACCCGGGCACCGAGGTGGTGCAGCTCTACACCCGGCAGCGGCGCTCCCGGGTCAAGCAGCCGCTGCGGCAGTTGCGTGACTTCGCCCGGGTCACCCTCGACCCGGGGTGCGCGGCCCGGGTGACGTTGCGGCTGCGTACCGCCGATCTGGCCTGGTGGGACGCGGACCGCGCGGCCCCGGTGGTGGAGGACGCCACCCACTCGGTGCTGGTCGGCCGGTCCGCCCGCGACGTGCGGCTGGTCGGCGCGCTCACGGTGACCGGCGGCGACGCCGCGCCCGCGCCCACGGCCGGCCGCTCGGGGGTCGCCCGGTGACCGGTCGGGGGTCCGGTGAGCAGGTCACCATCGCCGACGTGGCCCGCCACGCCGGGGTGGCCGCGAGCACCGTGTCGTACGTGCTCAGCGGCAAGCGCACCATCTCGGCGACCACCCGGGGCCGGGTGCTGGCCAGCGTGCGCGCCCTGGGCTACCACCCGAACGCCGGCGCGCGGGCGTTGGCCAGCCGCAAGGCCAACGTGATCGCCCTGGTGCTGCCGTTGCGCACCGGCATGCAGGTGCCGGTGGTGATGCGGTTCGCCACCGCGGTGGTCACCACCGCCCGCCGCTACGACCATGACGTGCTGCTGGTCACCGCCGACGAGGGCCCGGCCGGGTTGCACCGCATCGCCGGCAGCGCGCTCGTCGACGGTGTGCTGCTGATGGACGTGGAGCTGGAGGACTCCCGGGTGCCGCTGCTGCGCGAGTTGGCGCTGCCCGGCGTGCTGATCGGGCATCCCGCCGACAGCACCGGCCTGGCCTGCGTCGACCTGGACTTCCGGCGGGCCGGGGAGCTGTGCGTGGAGCACCTGGCCGCCGCCGGGCACCGGCGGATCGCGTTGCTCGGCGCCCCGGCCGCCGTCTACGACCGGGGCACCGGCTTCGCCCACCGCACCCGCGCCGGGGTGGTGGCCGCCGCCGGCCGGCTCGGCGTCGACGCGGTGACCCGGCCCTGCGAGGAGGGCCCGGCGGCGGTGCGGCGGGACCTGGCGGCGCTGCTGGCCGAGCACCCCGACGTCACCGGGCTGGTGGTGCAGAACGAATCGGCGGTCGGCCCGGTGCTGGCCGCGTTGCCGCTGCTGGGCCGCCGGGTGCCGCAGGACGTGTCGGTGGTCGCGATCTGCCCCGACGAGCTGGCCGAGCCGTCCGGGCTGACGTGCGTGCCGGTGCCGGCCGAGGAGGTGGGCCGGCAGGCGGTGACGTTGCTGATGCGGCGGCTGCGCGACGAGCCGGTGCCGGAGGTGACGCTGCTGGAGCCCCGGCTGACCGTACGGGACACCAGCGGCTGATCAGAGGTTGTCGGGCTGGCGCAGGGCCGGGTGGTGCTCGCCGGGGGCCGCGTACCAGGGCGCGGCGTCGTCGGTGAGCGCGGTGCCGATGCGCAGCCGGGCCCAGTCGTCGAGGTCGGGCAGCGCGTCGGGGGTGAACCAGGCCACCGCCAGGGACTCGTCGCCGTCGGCGGTGGGCGTGCCGCCCACCGCCGAGCAGCGGAACCAGACGTTGAGGTATTCGCAGGCGTCGCCGTTGGGGTAGACCACCGGGTGGGTGGCCACCCCGGCCAGCCGGTCGATCGTCACCTCGACGCCGGTCTCCTCGCGGACCTCACGCACCAGCGCGTCGGCGGGCTGCTCGCCCGGGTCGACGGTGCCGGCGGGCACCGACCAGCGGCCGTTGTCGCCGCGGCGGGCCAGCAGCACCCGCCCGGCCGTGTCGGTGACCACGCCGCTGACCCCGTAGAGCATGAGCAGGTCGTGGCCGACGTGCCGGCGCAGCCGGGCGATGTAGGGCGACACGGGCATGGCGAGCAGGCTACCCGCGCGGCTGCCGGTGCCGCCGGAGCATCCCGGCGGCCAGCGCCGCGCCGTCCAGGTCACCGGCGGCGACGCGCCCGGCGACGGTACGCCGCACCAGCCGGTCGGCCAGCGCCGGCGCGTGTCGGGCCAGCGCCAGCTCCAGCCGGCCGCGCCGGGTGGTGGCCACGTCGCGGGGCGCGCGGCGGGCGGCGGCGGCGCGCAGGATCGCCGCGACGACCCCCTCGACCGGTTCGGGGCGGGACACCCCGTTCAGGGACAGCCCGGCCGCCACGGTGCTGTCGTGGATCGGGGAGGCGACCATGCTGGGGTAGACGACGCTGACGCCGACGTGCGTGCCGACCTCGTGGCGCAGCGCGTCGGCGTACGCGACCAGCGCCCGTTTGCTCACCCCGTACGCGGCGGCCAAGGGCAGCGGCAGCACCGCCATCCGGCTGGCCACGAAGATCACCCGCCCGCGGGCGGCCTCCAGGGCGGGCAGCGCGGCGGCCGTGGTCCGCCAGGCGGCGAGCAGGTTGACCTCGATCTGCCGGCGGACCACCTCGTCGGGGGGCAGCTCGGCGGGGGCAGGCCCGCCGACGCCGGCGTTGTTGACCAGCAGGTCCAACCCGCCGAGCCGGTCGACGGCGGCGGCCACCGCGGTCGGCGTGGCGGCCGGGTCGGTCAGGTCGACCCCGAGCACCGGCGGCGTGGCGTCGGCGTCGGCGCGCAGGTCCAGCCCGACCACATGTGCGCCGGCGGCGGTCAACGCGTCGCCGAGGCGCCGCCCGAACGTGCCCCGCGCGCCGGTGACCAGCACCCGCCGTCCGGCCAGCGCGCTCACCGTGCCGCTCCGGCCCGGCGCCGCCCGGCGGCCAGCTCCCGGCGCAGCTCGGTCAGGTAGACGTCGAAGTCCACCCGCATGTGCGGGCGGCGCTGCCCCCACCGGGCGGTGGCGGCGCGCAGCTCGGCGCGGCAGGCGGCGGCCTGGCGGGCCGGCTCCGGTGGGGCCCAGGTGCCGGCCAGGCGCGCGGCGACCAGCCGGGCCTGCGCCTCCAGCAGCGGGAACGCCGCGCCGGTGGACTGCATGAGCCCGACGAACGCCAACCCGGGCGCGTCCAGGTGGAAGACGTGCCGGTACAGCGGCAGCCGCTCGGCGCCGTCGCCGAGCAGATCGGCGTCGAGGAACGGCACCTCCACCCGGTAGCCGGTGCACCAGACGACCAGGTCGACCTCGTCGACGCGGCCGTCGGTGAACTCGACCCGGTCGCCGGCGAACGCGGCGATGCCGGGCCGGGGGTGGATGTCGCCGTGGGTGAGGCGGGACAGCAGCGCGTCGGAGAGCGTGGGATGGTCCTGGAGGAAGCCGTGCGCCGGTGCGGGCAACCCGTAGCGGGCGGGCGGGCCGACGGTGGCGGTGAGCATGGTCTGGCTGATGCGTTGCCGCAGTCGCCACGGCAGCCGGCGGGCCAGGGCGCCGTTGAGCGTGTCCGAGGGGCGGCCGAGCAGGTACTTGGGCACCACCCAGACGCCGCGACGCAGCGACAGCAGCGTCCGGTCGGCCGTGTACGAGGCGTCGACGGCGATGTCCATGGCCGAGTTGCCGCCGCCGACGACCAGCACGCGCCGGCCGGCGAGCTGCTCCGGGCCGCGGTAGTCGTGGCTGTGCATCTGCGCGGCGGCGCACTCGCCCGGGTAGGGCTCGGGCCGGCGCGGCGTCCGGTTGTGCCCGTTGGCGACCACCACCGCCTCGACGTCGACCTCGACCGGCCCGTCGGGGCCGACCGCGCGGACCCGCCAGCCGTCGCCGGCGCGGGTGACCCGTTCGACGGTGTGCCCCAGCCGCACATGGTCGCGCAGGCCGAACCGGTCGGCGTAGTCGTCGAGGTAGCCGGCGACACGGGTGTGGTCGGGGTAGTCGGGCCAGTCGGCTGGCATCGGGTGGTCGGCGAACTCGGTGCGCCCGCGGCTGGTGTTGAGGTGCAGCGTCCGGTACGCGGGCGAGCCGGGCGCGCCGTAGACCCAGAGCCCGCCCGGGGTGTCGGCGCTGTCGTACGCGACCGCCGGCACGTCGGCGTCGGCGAGCGCCTTGAGCGTGGCCAGTCCGGCCGCTCCGGCGCCGACGACCGCGACCCTGGGTGGTGCCGCCATGCCCGCCCCCTTAATCCAACGACCGATGGATAGTCCCTGGCGGGCGGGACGCCGTCAAGGGGCGGCCGGCGGATAGAGCCCGTCGAGGAACCGGTGCACGAACGCCCGGAACTCCCGGCGTTCCCGGGCCTCCGAGCCGGTGCGCGCGGCCAGCGCCACCACATGCCCGTGCACCGCCCAGACCAGGCTGCGCACGGTCACGTGCGGGGCCGGCTCGACCAGCGTGCCGGCCTCGGCCGCGGCGGCGAGCAGCGCCTCGACCTGCGCGTACAGCGGGGCGGCGTAGCGCTGGTCCAGTTCGGCGTGCCGGTGCGGCTCCAGCCAGCGGCGCAGCCACAGCGCGGTCGTCTCGGGCCGGTCCTCCAGGAAGTCGACGAACACGTCGACCAGGTCGTGCAGCGCACGCAGCACGNCCGGCCGCCAGGGCGGCCCGCGCGCGTTCCCCGGCCGCTTCGAGGACCTCCCGCTCGGCGCCGGAGACCCGCGCGAAGCAGGCGTCGTAGAGCTGCGCCTTGTTGCCGGTGTGGTGGGCGACGGTGGCCACGTCGACGCCGGCCGCGGCGGCGACGTCGCGGACGCTGACCGCGTCGAAGCCCCGCTCGGCGAAGAGCGCGGTGGCGGCGGCGAGCACCAGTTCCCGGGTCGGACGCTGATCGTCGCGGCGGGGCCGGCCCGGCCGGCGGCGGGGCATGGTCATCCGGCCATTGTTGCCCCTACAATCCAGCAACCGTTGGATTGGGGTCGGCGTGCCCGGGAACAGGAGGCGGCGATGACCGGGCTGGAGCAGCGGCGCGATGTCGTCGCCCTGCCGCGCGGCCCGCTGGTCGGCTTCGCCGCCGGCTCGCTGGGCATGGGCGTGTGGGTCACCGTGCCGGGGCTGCTGCTGCTCTACTTCCTCACCGACGTCCTCGCGGTCGCGCCGTGGCTGGCCGGGCTGACCCTGCTGCTGCCGAAGATCGCCGACGTGCTGCTGCACCCGTGGATCGGGCACCGCTGCGACGTGGAGCAGGCCCGCCGGGGCCACCGCCGCCGGCTGCTGGCAGCCGGCTGCGCGTTGCCGGTGGCGTTCGCCGCGCTGTTCGCGGTGCCCGGGGACCTGACCGGCGCGAGCGCGGCGGCCTGGGTGGCGGTGTTCTTCGTCGCCGGCAACCTGCTGTTCGCCGCCTACCAGGTGCCCTACCTGGCCACCCCGGCGGACCTGCGGATCGGCTACCACGAGCGGACCCGGCTGATGGCCTTCCGGATGGTCGTGCTGACGCTCGGCATCCTGGTCTCCGGGCTGCTGGCGCCGCTGCTGGCCGGCGGGGACGCCGCCACCCGCGCCGGCTACCTACGGATGGCGGTGGTGCTGGCCGTCGGCATGCTCGCCGCGATGGCGGTCGGGGTCGCCGGCGTCGGCCGGCTGCGCCGCACGGCGGCCACCTCGACGGCCCCGCACGGCGCCGGCGGATGGCGGGCCCTGGCGGCGAGCCTGCGCGACCGACAGTTCCGCGTCCTGGCCGGCGCGTACCTGGCCATGTCCACCACCACCCACCTGGTGTTGGCCGGGGTGCCCTACTACGCCGAGTACGAGCTGGGCCGCGCCGGGCTCACCACCGTGCTGGTCGCCGCGTTCGTCGCGCCGGCGCTGCTGGTCACGCCGGCCTGGCTGGCACTGGCCGCCCGGGTCGGCAAGCAACGCGCCCTGCTCGCCGCGCAGGCCGCGTTCGCCGCCGGGTCGCTGGTGCTGGCGGTCGGCCGTCCGGCCGGGTTGCCGGTGCTGGTCGCCGCCGTGGCGGTGCTCGGGGTGGCGTTCGCCGGGCTGCAACTGCTGCCGTTCTCGATGCTGCCCGACGTGATCCGCGCCGCCGGCGCGCCGCGGGCCGGCACGTACACCGGGGTGTGGACCGCCACCGAGGCCACCGGCGCTGCGCTGGGCCCCTACGCGTACGCGTTGTGCCTGGCCGCCGGCGGCTTCGTCGCCTCCGACGCCGGGGAGGCCGTCACCCAGTCCCCCGACGCCCTCGCGGCGCTGCGCTACGGCTTCGGCCTGCTGCCCGCCGCGGTGATGGTGGTCGCGGTGCTGCTGCAACGCCGCTACACCCTCGACGGCGCGGCCCGCGCCGACGCCGGCCACTAGACTTCGCCCCCGATGGACGCCGAGCCCCCCACCGAGACCCGTCCCTGCGCCCACTGTGGACGCGAGGTGCCGCAGCGCGCCGGCGCGGGCCGCCCCTTCCGCTACTGCCGGGACAACGACGGCAACTGCCAGCGCGCCGCCCGCAACTCGCGGATGCGTCACCGCAACTCTCCCGGCCTGCCCGGGCAGGTGGCCCGCACCTGGGAGGCGGTGGACCGGCTCGACCAGGTCGTGGAGACCCTCACCGAGGCGCTGCACGCCGAGCTGTCCCCGGCCGGCGTGGAGCGGCAGCTCGCCGAGCTGCGCGCCGAGACGGCCGCTCAGGTCGCCGCCGCGCACGCCGAACGCGACGAGGCCCGCCGCGACGCCGAGGACGCCGCCGCGTCGGCCGCCCGGGACCGGCAGGACACCCGGGCCGCGCAGGCCGAACGGGACACCGCCCGGCAGCGCGCCGACCAGGCGCAGGCGGCCGCCGCCACCGCCGCGGACCGGGCCGAGGCCGCCGAGACCGCCCGGGACGCCG
>NZ_NAPR01000003.1:126679-127120 GCF_002140155.1 Micromonospora sp. NBS 11-29 | reverse complement strand
CGGGCGCGGCGTCGGCGCTGCGGGTGCAGGCCGAACGGGACCGCGACGCGGCCCGCCAGGAGCTGCGCACCGTACGCGCCGAACGCGACGGCGAACGGCAGCGGGCCGCCGAACTGACCGCCGAACGCGACACCGCCCGCGCCGACGCCGAGCGGGCCACCCGTTCGGCCGCCGAGGCCCTGCAGCGGGCGCAGCGGTTGCGCGCCGAGGCCGACACCGCCCGCGCCGACGCGCAGGCCGCCCGCGCGCAGGCCGACGAGGAACGCCGGGCGGCGGGGGCCGCCGCCGAGCGGGCCGACGCGCAGGCCGACGCCGCGCGACAGGCGCGAGCCGAGCGGGACCGGGCGCGGGCCGAACGCGCCGACGCCCTCGCCGCCGCCGACGCGGCCCGCGCCGAGGCGGAGGCGGCCCGCGCCGACAACGCGGCCCTCGCCGCCGACC
>NZ_NAPR01000003.1:123889-126671 GCF_002140155.1 Micromonospora sp. NBS 11-29 | reverse complement strand
GGCCGAGGCGCGGGCGGCGGACCTGGCCGCCCGGCTGGCCGCCGCCGAGGCGGACCGGGACGCCGCCGTACGCCGCGTCGGGCAGCTCGCCGACCAGGTCAGCGACCTGGCCGGGGCACTGGCGTCCCTCGGCGCGCGCCACGGGTCGGGACGGGGCGGCGCGTAACCGGTGCCCCGGGTGAGGATCGTCGGCATGGGAAAGACCTACGAGCGCATCGACGGCCGGCTGCGGGAGTTCATCGAGGCGCAGCCGATGTTCTTCGTGGCCACCGCCCCGCTGTCCGGCGACGGCACCGTCAACCTGTCCCCCAAGGGTCTACGCGGCGCCCTGGCGGTGCTCGACGACCGCACCGTGGCCTACCTCGACTTCGCCGGCAGCAACGCCGAGACCATCGCCCACCTGCGGGAGAACGGGCGGGTCACGGTGATGTGGTGCGCGTTCGCGGGCCCGCCGACCATCGTGCGGGTGCACGGGCGCGGCGAGCCGGTGTTCCGCGACGACCCGCGCTGGCCCGACCTGCTGCGGCACTTCCCCGACATCGACCCCGACCCGCACGGGCTGCGGGCGGTGATCGTGGTCCGCGCCGACCTGATCCGCGACACCTGCGGCTACGCGGTGCCGCTGATGACCTACGACACCGACCGGGACCTGCACGGGCGGCGTTTCGCCCGGGAGGACGACGCGTCGCTGTCGGCGTACTTCGCCGGCAAGCAGCACGTCGCGACCAGCATCGACGGGCTGCCCGGCCTGCCGCTGCCGTTGCCGCCCACCCCCCAGCGGTGAGTGGCGGTCAGTGGATGCCGGCCATCAGGGCGCGGATCTGGCGGGTGAACATCACCGCGGCCAGGCCCAGCACCACCGAGGCCAACCCGAAGGTGAGGAAGTACGTCGGCTGCGACCAGTGCTGCGCCAGCCGGGCCACCTGACCGCCGATGGCGTCGCCGACGGCGGTGGCGAGGAACCACAGGCCCAGCATCTGGCTGGCGTACTTGACCGGGGCCAGTTTCGTGGTGGCCGACAGGCCCACCGGGCTCAGCGACAGCTCACCGGCGACCTGGATCGCGTACACCGCGACCAGCCACCACGGTGAGACCAGGTCACCGCCGACGGCGGCCCGGGCGGCGGCGGCCATCAGCACGAACGACAGGCCGTTGAGGACCAGACCGACGGCGAACTTCGTGGGCGTGGACACCCGGTGGCCCAGCCGCAGCCACAGCCACGCGGCCAGCGGCGCGCCGATGATGATCAGGATCGGGTTCACCGACTGCAACCACGACGCCGGGAAGGTGAACCCGGCCACGTTCCGGTCGGTGCGGTCGGCGGCGAAGATGTTCAGCACCGACCCGGCCTGGTCGTAGATCAGCCAGAACGCGGCGGCGAAGACGAACAGCCACACGTACGCCTTCATCCGCGAGCGTTCGGTGCCGCTGATCTCCCGGTCGGTGAGGATCCGCGCGAAGTACCCGACGGTCACCAGCACGGTCACCACGGTGAGCAGGTTGACCACCGCATCGACGGTGAACCAGCCGGTGAGCAGCAGCACGACCAGCACCGCCACCAGGACCGCGGCGGCCACGCCGACGCGGGTCAACGCCCGCCGCCGGTCGGCGCCCAGCAGCGGGTCCGCCGGCCGGGCGCCCGCGTCACCCAGGTTGCGTCGCCCCGCCACGTACTGCGCCACGCCGAAGGTCATGCCGATCGCGGCCGCGCCGAACCCCAGATGCCAGTTGATTTTCTCGCCGAGGAACCCGGTGATCAGTGGGGCGATGAACGCGCCGAGGTTGATGCCCATGTAGAAGATGGAGAACCCGGCGTCGCGGCGTGGGGAGTCCCGCTCGTACAGGTCGCCGACCATGGTGGAGATGTTGGGTTTGAGCAGGCCGGTGCCGAGCACGATCAGCGTCATGCCGGCGAACACGCTCCACCCGGTGGGCACCGCCATCACGTAGTGGCCGGCGGCGATCACCACACCGCCCCACAGGACGCTGCGTCGCGCGCCGATCAGCCGGTCGGCCACCCAGCCGCCGGGCAGCGCCATCAGGTACACCATGGCGTTGTAGGTGCCGTAGACGGCGTTGGCGCTCGACTCGCCGAGGTCGAGGCCGCCGTCGGCGACCGCCGCGGTCAGGTACAGCACCAGGATGGCCCGCATGCCGTAGAAGCTGAACCGTTCCCACATCTCGGTGAGGAAGAGGGTGGACAGCGCCCGGGGGTGACCGAAGAAGGTCTTCCCGGTGGGTGCACGGGCGCCGACCGGCGCGTCACTGCTCATCGTCACCTCCGGCGCGCGTGGTCGGTAACATCCCCGTTGGCCGGCGAAACACTCCACCGATCCGGTTGGCTGTCGCGGCCGGTTACCCTTGATGTTCCCGACCCCGTACGGCTGCGCGCCGGCGTGGGTGGGGAATGGGCGGGCGGTGACAGGCCGTTACACCTGGAGACCAGCACCACGAACGAGGGGAAGTCGATCATGGGCGAGCGTATGCTGCGCGGTAGCCGGCTGGGCGCGGTCAGCTACGAATCCGACCGCAACACGGAGCTCGCGCCGCGTCAGACCCGCGAGTACCTGTGCGCCAAGGGACACCAGTTCGAGGTGCCGTTCGCCGTCGACGCCGAGGTCCCCACGACCTGGGAGTGCAAGTTCGACGGCAGCGTCGCCCGTCTGGTCGACGGCAACGAGCCGGAGCAGAAGAAGGCCAAGCCGCCGCGCACCCACTGGGACATGCTGCTGGAGCGGCGTTCCATCGCCGAGCTGGAGGACATCCTCGCCGAGCGGCTGCA
>NZ_NAPR01000003.1:119493-123882 GCF_002140155.1 Micromonospora sp. NBS 11-29 | reverse complement strand
GCGGCCGCGCCTGAAACATCACGTAACGTCGCGAAACGCCCCCGGGGTCGTCCCCGGGGGCGTTTCGCTGCGGGAAACAGCCCTAACGGTCGACGATCTCGCCCTCGATGGCCGCGCCCGGCTCGGCGGCCGGCGGCGGCGCGGTCGGCTGCGGCGGGGTCGGCTGCGGCGCGCCCCGGTACACCCGCACCCGGCGCGGGCCGAACAGGTCACCGGCGACCATCGACGACACCCGCCGCTCGGTGGCCCGACGCACCCCACCGCCGGCCACCCGCCGCAGCGGCGGCACCAGCAGCAGCAACCCCACCACCGCGCTGACCAGGCCGGGCAACGCCAGCAGCAAGGCGCCCAGCAGACCCANNCCGGAAGGCCCGCCACGCCCGCATGCCCTCGCGGCGCAGCAGCACCAACCCCAGCATCGACGCCGCGAACACCAGCAGCACCGCCGCGCCGAACCCGACGGCCCGGCCCACCAGGACGAACACGGCCAGCTCCAGCAGCGTCAGCAGCAGCAGGGCCGGTGGTACGAACTTCAGTCCTCGGCGCATCTCACCTTCCCCGCCCGGTGTGTCCTCACGCCCCTCCAGCATGACACGCCGCCGCTCACGGCCACCGCGCCAACGCGTGCGGGCGGCCCCGCACCGCCGCCCGACGGTCCCGCACCCCCCACCGGGTGACCCGCCACAGCGCCTCCGCCACGATCAGCGGGCTCATTTTGCTGTCGCCGTGCTCCCGCTCGGCGAACGTGATCGGCACCTCCACGATCCGCACCCCCGCCCGGTGCGCCAGCCGCGACAGCTCCACCTGGAACGCGTACCCCTGCGACCGCACCGAACCCAGGTCGATGCCGTCCAACACCGCCGACCGGTACACCCGGTACCCGCCGGTGGCGTCGCTGACCGGCATGCCCAACGCCACCCGCGCGTACAGGTTCCCCACCCGCGACAGCAGCAGCCGCCGCCACGGCCAGTTCAGCACCCGCGCGCCGCGCGTCCACCGCGAGCCGATCACCACATCGGCGTGCCGGGCGGCATCCAGCAACGCCGGCAGGTCCTCCGGGGCGTGCGAACCGTCGGCGTCCATCTCCACCACCGCGTCGTAGCCACGCCGCCGCGCCCACGCGAAACCGGCCAGGTAGGCCGCGCCGAGGCCATCCTTGCCCGGACGGTGCAACACGTGCACCTGCCGGTCCGCGCCGGACAACGCGTCGGCGACGGCACCGGTGCCGTCGGGGCTGTTGTCGTCGGCGACCAGGACGTCCACCGCGGGCGCCGCCGCGCGGACCCGCGCCACGATACGGCGCACGTTCTCGGCCTCGTTGTAGGTGGGGATGACCACCAGGACCCGCCCCACCCCGGGATGGCCGACCGTCGCCCTGTCGGCTGCCACGCCCACCGTCGCACCGCCTCCCGTCGGCTCAGCCGGGGGTGACCCCCCGACGGCGGCGCGGCACGGCCGCGCCGGCCAGCGCCGCGACCGCCAACACCACGAGCGCCACCTCCGGCCACACCCCGGCCCAGGTGGCCGGGGTACGCCCGTCCCCGAGTCGTATCTGCCGCACCACCACGGCAGCGGTGTCGAACCCGGTCGCACCGTCTACCCGCCCGTCGGGGGAAACGAACCCGGACACCCCGACCGTGGAGGCCATCAACGCGGCCCGCCCGTGCTCCACGGCACGCAACCGCACCATCGCCAACTGCTGGCGGGCCTCGGCCACGTCGAACGTGGCGTTGTTGGTCTGCACCACCAGCAGCTGCGCGCCGCCGGTGACGGTGTCCCGGACGATGCCGTCGTAGGCCACCTCGAAACAGATCACGTCACCGAGGGTGGCCGCGCCGGCGTCCANCTGACCTTACGGGCCAGGGAACGCAACGGCACGTACTCGGCGAACGGCACCGGATGCCGTTTCGTGTACAACTGGGTCAGATCGGCGCCGCTGCCGGGACGCCACAGCAGACCCGCGTTGCGGACCTGCCCCTGCCCCGGGCCCAGCAGCACCGCCCCGACCAGCACCGGCGCGCCGATCGCGTCGGCGGCCTGGGAGATCCGGTAGCCGGCGCCCGGGTTGCGCAGCGGGTCGATGTCGCTGGAATTCTCCGGCCACACCACCAGGTCGGGGCGGCGCTGCTCACCCCGGGAGACCCGCTCGGCGAGGTCCAGGGTGGCCTCGACGTGGTTGTTCAGCACCGCCTGCCGTTGGGCGTTGAAATCCAACCCGAGGCGCGGCACGTTGCCCTGCACGATCGCCACCGTGACCGTGTCACCGGCCCCCCGCACACCCGCCGGGACGAGCGCGCCGGCGGCCAGCAGCGCCACCAGGGCGGCGGCCAGCCCGGCCACCGGCCGCCACCGCCCGGGCACGCCACGCCAGTCCCGCCAGGCGAGGGCGAGCAGGATCCCCCCGGCCACCGCGACGGCGAACGTGACCAGCGGGGCGCCGCCGAGCGCCGCCAGCCGCAGCAGCGGCGACGTGTCCTGGCTGAACGCCAACCGCCCCCACGGGAACCCGCCGAACGGCACCCGGTCACGCAGCGCCTCCTGCCCCACCCACAGCACACCGGTCAGCAGCGGCCACCCCGCCCGCCACCGGTCGGCCAGCGGGGACACCCAGGCGCTCGCGGCGCCCAGCAACGCCAGGAACGCCGCCTGCGACAGCGACAGCAGCACCCACGGCAGGTAGCCGGTGTGCAGGTTGGTCCACTCCAGCAGCGGCGCGAACAACGTCACCCCGGCGACGAACCCCAACCCGGCGCCGGCGCGCAACCGCCGCCGGTGCGCCGCCGCGGCCAGCAACGCCACCCCGACCGGCGCGAGCGGCCACACCCCGTACGGGGGGAACGCGACCAGCAACGCCAACCCGGCCAGCACGGCCGCCGGCACGGCCAGCTTCAACGGCAGGGCACCCCCACCGGGGTACGGGCGTGCCCCGTCGGCGGCACGCGGCTGTTCCCGGTCGAGCGTCGTCACCGGCACCTCACCACGATCACGGGCCGAAGGCTACCCCGCAGATCCGGTTTACCGGCCCGTACCCCCGGTCAACCCGGTTCGGCAACCGCTCACCGGCACGGTGCAGACGCTGCCATGCTCGGCAGCATGACCACCGATCGAGGACGCGGTCGGATCCTGCCGACCGCACCCGGATCGCGCGTCACCCGCGTGGAACTGTTCTACGACCTGGTTTTCGTGTTCGCGTTCCTCAACGTCACCAATGTCCTGTCCGAAACCCTGAGCGGCAGATCGTTGCTGGCTGGGCTGCTTCTGCTGTCGCTGCTGTGGTGGTGCTGGGTGTCCTTCGCCGCCCTGGGCAACGTCGTGCGCACCGATCAGGGGGTGATGCCGCTGGTCGGCGCGGTGACCGTGGCAGCCTTGTTCGTCCTGACGCTGACCCTGCCGGAGGCGTTCGCCCCGGCCCCGGCGCGGCAGCCGGCCGGGCCACCCGGCCCAGTCGTCCTCGCCGGCTGCTATCTGGTCATCCGGGCCGCTCAGGTGCTGGTCCTGCTGATGCGCGGCGGCCAGCGCGGTTGGGCCGCCCGACGCATCGGCCTGCCGCCGCTGGGCAGCGTCGCGCTGATCACGGCTGCGGCCTTGCTGCCCCACCCCCTTGAGCAGCCGTGGGAGCAATGGCTGCCGCTGGGACTGTGGCTGACCGCCATCGGCGTCGAGTACACCGCCGGCGGCCTAGCGCCCAACGCCGGCCTGACCGTCGTGTCCGCCGCGCACTGGGCGGAACGCTACGCGCTGATCCTGCTCATCGCGCTCGGCGAGTCGGTCATCTCGTTGGGATTGGGGCCGAAGTTGGGCCCTGGCCTGCCGGTCACCTGGCCCGTGATCGCGGCGGCGGTGCTCGGTATCGCCGTCATCGCCGCTCTGTGGTGGTTGTACTTCGACAGCCTGGCCCCCGCTCTGGAGCAACGGCTGCACGGCACCCGTGACATCGGCGCACGCACGGCGTTCGCCCGCGACATCTACGCCTACCTTCACCTACCGCTGATCGCGGGCATCATCATGTTCGCTCTCGGCCTCAAGCGGTACCTTGCCGGGATCGCTCAACCCCACCGCGACCCGTGGCTGCACCGGGCGGCTGACCTGGACAGCCGGGTGCTGTTCGCCGGAGTCATCATCTACATCGTCGGACTGCTGGCGTTGGGGGTCCGGGCCACACACCACATGCCGGCGATACCCACCGTGGTGGTGCTCGCGCTGGCGGTGGGGCTGCCGTGGGCCGGGCGACTGCCGGCGCTGATCGCGTTGGCGGTGCTGGCGGCGGCCAGCTTCGCGCTGGTGCTGCTCGGCCTCCGCGAGGCCGACCCCTGGCGTCGGCAGGTACGCCACACCGCGTTGAAGGAACAGGTCGCCGCCGAACAGGAGCAGTCCGAGTGGCGTCGACGC
>NZ_NAPR01000003.1:86784-119487 GCF_002140155.1 Micromonospora sp. NBS 11-29 | reverse complement strand
GCGGCCTACGCCGCGCCCCGATGCTCCCAGGCCCTTCCCGGCCGGTGGGGCGAGAATGATCGGCGTCGACCTTCGGACCGACCGGACGTGGACTGGCTGCCCCCGCCTGGCCGTTGTCTACTGGCCGTGCCTCCCACCCTGCCCGTACACCGGTAACCGCGGCCGGTTCGCGCCGCCCCGCCGACCCCCGCCCGCTGGACCTGGCCGCCGCAACCTTCCGGTCGCTCGGCCAGCGGACGAAGGGACGAAACGAACAAAGCCGCTTCCCGTGGTAGGACTCAAAGACGGTACGGCGTACACCCCCGGCGCTGTCAACCCGCCCCGGCCTGTCGTGTGCTGCGCCACGGCGTGTCGCGTCGGCGCGTCTCGATCGGTGGACCGGTCAGGCGACCAAATGCCGCCGCAGCAACGCCGCCGCCGCACCCCGATGGTCGGCGGCGAGCAGACCCGCGGCGGCCAACACGTAGTCCACGTCCACCACCGGCCGGGCGGCACGCGGCAACGCCCACCCCCCGGCGTGGTCACCGAGCACCGCGTCGAGCACCGCCCCCGCATCACCCGGACCACCATGGCGCAGCACCCCACCGGAACCCACCAGCACCGTCACATCCCGCAGGTCCCGGCCCGCACGTTCCCCCGTCGCCGCACCCCGGGCGTGCCGCCGCACCGCCACCATCGCCGCCAACGCCGCGATCCGCCGATCGACGGCCCGCTCCACGTCACCCGCGGGCAAGAACCCCGGATCGGCGGACCGCACCGCCGCCGCCTCCGCCAGCGGCCCCTCCTCCCCCGCCCCCAGCAGCCGCTCCTGCGCGGCGGCCCGCACCACACCCGGCGCCGACCACCGCACCCCCAGATCCCCCTCCACGGTGCGGGCCCGCCACAACATCCCCGCCACCTCCCGCCCCGGCCCGCCGGCACGTTCGTCCGGCGTCAACACCGAGTACACGTCGGTGGTGGCGCCCCCCACGTCGACCACCGCCAGGTCCCCGCCCACGGTGTCGGCGAAGACCTCCACACCCGTGAGCACCGCGTCCGGGGTGGCCGCCCGAACCAGCCGCCCGAACCGCGCCCCCCGGGACAACCGCTTACCACCGATCACGTGCCGCAGGAACACCTCCCGGATCGCCGCCCGCGCCGACGCCGGCGCCAACACCCCGATCCGCGGCAGCACGTTGTCCGCCACCGTCACCGGCACCCCCGCCCCGGACAGCAACGCCACCAGGCCGGCGCGGGCGTCCACGTTGCCGGCCAACACCACCGGCACCCGCCACCGGGCCCGCGCCAACCGCGTCGCGTTGTGCGTCACCGTCTCCGCGTCCCCACCGTCGGTGCCGCCCACCAGCAACACCACGTCCGGGCGGGCCGCCCGCAACGCCGACACCTCCGCCGCACCCAACCGCCCGGCGGCCACATGCACCACGTCCGCCCCCGCCGACAAACCCACCCGCCGGCCCGCCTGCGCGGTCACCAACGGCTCGTAACCCACCACCGCCAGGCGCAACCCCCCACCGGCCGNCGCGCCGACCGCGTCGGCCAGGCCGTGCCACACGTCCGTGCCGACGGTCGTCGGCGCGGACGCCGCGCCCACCAGCCGACCACCGTCGAGGTCGACCACCGCCGCCTTCGTGTACGTCGACCCGACGTCGGCGCAGACCACCGTGCTCACGCCGGCCCGACTTCCGTTCGCGACTGCGAGGCTCGCAGGACCGGCTCGTTCCTCGCGCTCACGGTGCCGGCGGCACGACCACCGTGCCGGTCGCGGTGACCGCCACAACCGGCGGGTCGAGGACCTCGGCCGCCGAGTCACCCCGCTCCGGACGGCCCCGGCACACCACCACGCAACTCAACTCCACCGTCCGGCTACGCGTGCCCACCCGGCTCACCTGAGCCGTCACCTCCACCACGTCACCGGCCCGGATCGGCGCGGTGAACCGCACATCCGAATACCCCGCGAACAACCCCTCATCGCCGTCGGTGCGGATGCACACCTCCGTGGCCACGTCACCGAACAGGCCCAACGCGTACGCCCCGTCGACCAGGTTCCCCGCATAGTGGGCATGGGAGTACGGCACATACCGGCGGTGGGTGACCGTCAACCCGAGCCGAGGATCGCTCATGCGGCATTCGCCTTCCTGGACGTGATCAACGCATGCACCAGATAACTCGCCACCTCACCCGGGGTGGTACCCCGACCGAAGATCCGGTCCACCCCCAACTCGGTGGTCATCGTCTCGTCGAACCGCGGCCCACCCACGATCAGCAACGGCCGCCGCCCCGCCGGCATCGCCTCCCGGAACGCCGCCGACATCTCCCGCGTGTTGTGCAGATGCGCGTCACGCTGCGTCACCACCTGCGACACCAACACCGCGTCCGCCCGCTCCCGCCGCGCCGCCTCCACCAACTCCGGCACACTCACCTGCGCACCCAGGTTCGTCACCGTCAACTCCCGGTAGTACTCCAGGCCCTTCTCCCCCGCGATGCCCTTCACATTCAAGATCGCATCGATGCCCACCGTGTGCGCGTCCGTGCCGATGCACGCCCCCACCACCGACAGCTTGCGGCGCAACCGCCGCTTCACCACCGCGTTGACCTCCTTCGCCGACAACAACGGGAAGTCCCGCTCCACCACCTGCACCCTGTCCAGGTCCACCAGGTGATTCACCCGCCCGTACACCACGAAGAACGTGAACCCGTCACCGATCGGCTTGGCGTGCACCAACATCGCCGGATCCATGCCCATCCGGTTCGCCAACTGCACCGCCGCGCCCTCGGCCCGCTTGTCATGCGGCACCGGCAACGTGAACGACACCTGCACCATCCCGTCACCGGTGGTGTCCCCATACGGCCGCACAATCGTCTTCTCACTCATGCCGGGCCTATCGGGCATGGCCTCACGGCCCTCGCTGCGCTCGGTGCGTTCGCTCATGCCGGCTGCTCCAGGATCTCCGTCGCCGGGTTGTAGTAGCCGTCCTCGTGCCGCGCCACCCCGTCGCGGCCCTTCCCCCGGTCCGCCGGCCGCTTCATGATCCCGAACGTGCCCTCCGCGATCGCCGTCAACAACGACTGCTCACCGATGCGCTCCAGCAACTCCACCGCCTCACCCAACACCCGATGCGCCCGCCGCTGGATGAACCCACCCGACGCCGGCACGAAATCCTCATGCAACCCACCCGCCGCACCCAACACGTACCGCACGTTCTGCAACGCGATGTCCCGGTCCGACAACCACGGCGTCACCACCGCCTCCGTCATCATCCCCACCAGCAGGATCCCCTGCCCCGTCATCGCACCCACCAGGTTGAAGAACCCGTCCAACAGGTTGCCCCGGAACACGTCACCGGTCATGTGCTTCGTCGGCGGCATCCACTTCAACGGCGCGTCCGGGAACAACTCCCGCGCCAACAACGCGTGCGCCAACTCCAGCCGCAACGACTCCGGCACATCCGGGTTGATCTCGAACGCGTGCCCCAACCCCAACTGCCGGTCCGCCAACCCCGCCTCATGCGCGAAGAACTCGTTCAACAACTGCGACACCGTCACCGTGTGCGCCTCGTCCACCGCATCCGCCGTGGTCAGGTAGTTGTCCTCACCGGTGTTGATGACGATCCCCGCCCGCGCGTGCACCTGCCGCGAAAACCGCTGATCCACGAACGTCCGAACCGGATTGATGTCCCGGAACAGGATCCCGTACATCGAGTCGTTGAGCATCATGTCCAACCGCTCCAAGCCGGCCAGCGTCGCCATCTCCGGCATGCACAACCCCGACGCGTAGTTCGTCAACCGCACGTACCGGCCCAACTCCCGCGACGAGGCATCCAACGCCGCCCGCATCAACCGGAAGTTCTCCTGCGTCGCGTACGTGCCCGCGAACCCCTCCCGGGTCGCGCCCTCCGGCACGTAGTCCAACAACGACTGCCCCGTCGACCGGATCACCGCGATCACGTCCGCACCCGCCCGCGCCGCCGCCTGCGCCTGCGGAATGTCCTCGTAGATGTCCCCCGTCGCCACGATCAGATAGATCCACGGCCGCTGCTTCGGATCCCCGAACCGCTGCACCAGCCGATCCCGCTCCACACGCCGCCGGTCGATCCGCCGAATCCCCGCCGCCACCGCCCGACGCGACGCCCGCCGCGCCGCCGCCGCGCCCTTCGCCGACGGCAGCTCGAACCGCACCGACCCGGCCGCCGCCTTCTGCGCCAACAACGTCACATCCGCGACGCCCTCACGCGCCAACGCGTCGAACACCGGCACCGCCACCCCGTACCCCAACCCCACATCCGCCACCACCGCGTCCACCAGACGGTTCACCCACGGAATGCCATCCGGATCCGCCCCCGACACCCCGGCCAACCGCAACACCGCCCGCTCCACCGACACCGTCGTGTGGCTACGCGCCAGATCCACCACCGGCTGCCCGGCCCGACGCGCCAACTCCCGCGCCCGCGCCACCACCACCGCATCCAACCCCAGCTTCCCCGTCACCACACGCCTCCCCGTTCATGGATCACGTCACCGCGCAACACCGTCGCCCGACACACCGGCAACGGCGTCGGATCATCCGCCCCCCGCACCTCCGGATCCTCGGCCTGCAACACCGGCAGACCCCGCTCCACCCCCGCCGGGCACTCCCACACCGCGAACGTCGCCGGCGCACCCAACGCCAACACCCCCTCGTTGTCCAGATGCACCGCCCGCCACCCACCACGCGTGTGCGCCGCGAACGCCGCCCGCACACTCATCCGCTGCGACCGGTTGTGATGCGCCGCCGCCGCCCGCACCGACCCCCACGGATCCAACGGCGTCACCGGCGAATCCGACCCGAACGCCAACGTCACCCCCACCCCGTGCATCGCACCCATCGGATTCGACTCCAACGACCGCGACAACCCCAACCGCGACTCGTACATCCCACCCGCACCACCCCACAACCGATCGAACGCCGGCTGCATCGACGCCACGATCCCGAACTCCACGAACCCCGCGATCAACCGCTTACTCATGATCTCCGCGTGCTCCACCCGGTGCCGCGCCGCCCGCAACCGCTCCACCCCCACCGACCGCGCCGCCAGCGTGAACCCCTCCAACACCGTGCCGATCGCCGCGTCACCGATCGCGTGGAACCCGCCCTGCATCCCATGCGCCGCGCAATCCAACAGGTGATCGCGCACCTGCTCCGACGTCACGTAACCGTGCCCGCACGCCCCCGGCTCACCATCCAGGTACGCCTGCGACACATGCGCCGTCCGCGACCCCAACGCCCCGTCCGCGAACAGGTCACCCCCGGCGCCCACCGCACCCAACTCCCGCGCCCGCGCCGCACCCGCCAACTCACCCCAGTACCCGTACACCTCCGGCACCCCGGCCCCCGACACCGCCAACAGCCCCGTGAAGTCCTCCTCGTCGGAGATCCCCGGACCACCGCACTCGTGCACCGCCGCGATCCCCAACGACGCCGCATGCACCAACGCCCGCCGCTGCGCCGCCACCCGCTGCGCCCGCGACACCGACGCGAACGCCGCCGCCCGCACCACATGATGCGCGTCCCGCCGCAACCACCCCGACGGATCGAACCCCGCCGCCCCCACCGCATCCGGACACGCCGCCAGCAACGCCGCCGACACCAACGCCGAATGGATCGACGCCTGCGACAGATACACCCGGCGACCCCCCGCCGCCCGATCCAACGCCGCCGCGTCCGGCAACACCGGCTCCGCCCAGAACGACTCATCCCAACCGTGCCCCAGCACCACCGCGTCCGCCGGCAACCCCACCACGAACGCCGACACCGCATCCAACAACCCACCAGCCGACCGCACCGCCGACAGATCCAGGCCCGACAGCACCAGACCCGTGTCCGTCGCATGCACATGCGCATCCACGAACGCCGGCGTCACCAACGCCCCGCCCAACTCCACCACCCGGTCGGCCGCCGGCGCGTCCGCATCCACACCCAACCAGGCGATCCGCCCGTCCCGCACCAACAAGGCCGTCGCGCCCGGCTCAGCCGGACAGTGCAGCACTCCACCGCGATACAACGTCGAGGGGTTCATCATGGCCTCAGTCTGCCGCCAGCCGCGCCTCGAACAGACCACGCACCCCCGGCTCGGTACGCACCAACTCCAACGCCAACTCCGCGTGCCCCGGCACGTACCCGTTGCCCACCACCATCGTCACGTCCGCCGCCAGACCCTCCGCGCCCAACGCCGCCGCCGCGAAACTCGTCGCCATCGAGAAGAACACCACCGTGCCGCCGTCCGCCGTGGCCAGCACCGCACCGTGCTCACACCCCGGCACGTCCACGCACACCACCGTCACGTCCGCCGGAACCCCCAACGCCGTCGTCACCGCCGTCGACAACCCCACCGGATCCCGGGCGTCCGCCACCACCACCGCATCCGCCAACCCGGCCGCCGTCAGCGCGTCCCGCTCCGCCGCCACCGGCACCACCCCGACGGTACGACCCGCGCCCGCCCGCCGCGCCGCCACCAGCGACAACGAACCGCTCTTGCCCGCCCCGCCGATCACCGCCACCGACACCGGACGCCGACCACCCTCCCGGACCCGCCGCGCCACCTGCTCCGCCACCACCCGCGACGTCAACGCCGGCGCCCCGCACACGTCCAGCACCGCCAGGGACAACTCCGCCCGAAGGTCCGCCGGCAGCACCGCCGCGATCGACCGGGCGAACAGGATCGCGTACCCGTCACACGGCACCTGCTCGCTGCGCCCGTCCCACCGGGCCAACCCGTCGGAGATCGTCAACGGCGTCAACGTCAACGACACCAACGTCGCCACCCGGTCGCCCGGCCGCAGCCCCAGCGGCGAGCGGCGCCCCACCTCCTCCACCGTGCCGATCAGCATCCCGCCCGAACCGGTCACCGGGTTCTGCATCTTCCCCCGCGCCGAGACGATCTCCAGCACCTCGGCGCGAACCTTCTCCCCGTCCCCGCCGTGCTTCTCCGCCAACTGCCGGAAACTCGCCGCGTCCAGGTTCAGCCGCTCGACCCGGATCCGCACCTCGTTCGCCGCGATCCGCGGGTCGGCATCCAGACGCCAGGCCGCCTGCGGCAGCACCCCCGCCGGTTCCACGACTCGGTGCAGTCCCACCGGTGACGTCACGCCGACCCCCAATGCCCCAACCGCCCGAACCCCCGGTCAGGGCTCGCGTCACGGGAAAACTTCCGGCAGACTAATTTCTTCGCCGCAGATTTTCCAGTAGCCTTCCCAATCGTTGATCACGCAGACGAGGAGGGGCCGTGACCCAGACCCAACCGGTGGAGACGATCCCGACGCCCCGCTCCACGCCGGTCGCCCTCCCCACCGCCGGACAACCCTACGAATACCGGCGCGCCCCCCTGGTCGAACCCGACTGGACCCGCTTCCCCGGCTGGCGACACGTCACCCGCGAACAGTGGGAGAGCGCCCAGTGGCAACGGGTCAACTGCGTCAAGAACATCAAGCAGCTCCGCGCCGTCCTCGGCGACGGCGTCGACGAGACCTTCTACGCCGACCTGGAGGCCGACCAGAAGGCCCTCGNCCGGTCACCACCGAGGCGCTGCTCGCCGACCCGGTGCGCCGCTACATGATCCCGGTCGCCTCCGACCGCCGCGCCGACTGGCCCTCACACCCCTACGCCAGCCGCGACAGCCTCCACGAACACGACATGTGGGTCGCCGAGGGCCTCACCCACCGCTATCCCACCAAGGTCCTCGCCGAGCTGCTCTCCACCTGCCCCCAGTACTGCGGCCACTGCACCCGCATGGACCTCGTCGGCAACTCCACCCCCGCCGTCGACAAGCTCAAGCTCACCCTCAAGCCCGTCGACCGCTACGACACCCACATCACCTACCTGAAGGCCCACCCCGGCGTACGCGACGTGGTCGTCTCCGGCGGCGACGTCGCCAACGTCCCCTGGCGCAACCTGGAGACGTACCTGATGCGGCTGCTCGAGATCGAGACCATCCGCGACATCCGGCTCGCCACCAAGGCCCTCATGGGACTGCCCCAGCACTGGCTGCAGCCCGACGTCGTCGAGGGCCTCGAACGCGTCGCCCGCACCGCCGCCCGCCGCGGCGTCAACCTGGCCATCCACACCCACGTCAACCACGCGCAGTCGTTGACCCCGCTGGTCGCCAGGGCCGCCCAGACCGCCCTCGACGTCGGCGTACGCGACGTCCGCAACCAGGGTGTGCTCATGCGCGGCGTCAACGCCACCAGCGCCGACCTGCTCGACCTCTGCTTCGCCCTCCAGGGCGAAGCCGGCATCCTGCCGTACTACTTCTACATGTGCGACATGATCCCCAACGCCGAGCACTGGCGCGTCCCGGTGTGGCACGCCCAGCAGCTCCAGCACGACATCATGGGCTACCTGCCCGGCTACGCCACCCCGCGCATCGTCTGCGACGTCCCGTTCGTCGGCAAGCGCTGGGTGCACATGCTCACCGACTACGACCGGGAGCGTGGCATCTCCTACTGGACCAAGAACTACCGCACCTCGATCGAGTCCGCCGACCTGGCCGCACTCGACAAGCGGTACGCCTACTACGACCCGATCGACACCCTGCCCGAAGCCGGTCAGGACTGGTGGCACACCCACCGCGACGACTGACCCGCTCGGGCACACGACGGCGGGCCACCGGAACTCTGGTGGCCCGCCCTTCGCGTGGTCACTTCTCGACGGCGTCCTTGACGTCGCGACCGGCCTGCTTGACGTTCTGACCGGCCTGGCGGGTACGCGCCGCGCTCTGCTCGTTGGCGCCCTCGGCCCGCAACCGCTCGTTGTCGGTGACGTCGCCGATGCGCTCCTTGGCCATGCCGCTCATCTCCTGGGCCTTGCTCTTCGCCTTGTCGGTGAAGCTCATGTCGCCCTCCTCGTCAGGCTGCCCGTTGCCCCTGTCGCGTCCCCGGTGTGGGCGTCGGCAAACCGGGGTGTGCGGCCGCACGTCCGCTAGGGCATCCTAGGACAATAGGTCAGGAGCGGACCGGCGGGCACCGTGGTTGACTGGGCGGGTGCCGTGGTTGACTGGGCGGGTGAACGAGATCCTGCTGATCCGGCACGGCGAGACCACCTGGAGCGCCAGCCACCGGCACACCTCGTACACCGACCTGGAGCTGACCCCCGACGGGGAGCGACAGGCCCGCGCGCTCGCTCCCCTACTCGCCGGCCGACGCTTCGTCCGGGTCCTGTCCAGCCCCCGGCAACGCGCCACCCGCACCGCCCACCTGGCCGGGCTCACCGTCGACGCCACCGACCCCGACCTCGCCGAATGGCACTACGGCGAGTACGAGGGACGCACCACCGCGGCCATCCACGAGGAACGCCCCGACTGGAGCGTCTGGACCGACGGCGGACCCGGCGGCGAGTCGCCCGAGCAGGTGGGCGCCCGCCTCGACCGGGTGCTCGACCGGGTCGCCCCGCTGCTGGAGCGGGGCACCGTCGCCCTGGTCGGCCACGGGCACAGCCTCCGGGTGCTCGGGGCCCGGTGGATCGGGCTGCCACCCTCGGCCGGCGCGCTGCTACGGCTGGACACCGCCACGCTCAGCGTGCTCGGTCACGAGCACGGCCGGCGCGTCATCCAGCGGTGGAACCTGCCGGGTCGGCCGCCGACCGGGACCGGCCCCGACCCGACACCTCGGCACTGACCCTCGGCACCCGGTGCTCGTAGGGCGTGGAGAGCACCACGGTCGTGCGGGTGGTGACGTTGGCGGCGGTGCGGATCTCCTGCAACAACCGCTCCAGGTCGGCCGGGCCGGCGACGCGCACGAGCAGGAGATAGAAATCCTCCCCCGCCACCGAGTAGCAGGAGTCGATCTCCGGCAGGTGGGCCAACCGCTCCGGCGCGTCGTCGGGCTGCGACGGGTCGAACGGCCGGATCGCCACGAACGCGGTCAACGGCAGGCCCAGCGCCTCGAACGAGACCCGCGCGGCGTACCCCTTGAGCACGCCCCGCTGCTCCAGCCGCCGGACCCGCTGGTGCACGGCGGACACCGACAGGCCCACCCGCTCGGCCAGGTCCGTGTACGACAGCCGACCGTCCCCGGTCAGGGCGGCGACGATGGCGCGGTCGATCTCCTCCACGCGGTGCAACCTACCCGCAAAAGCGCTCCCCCGCCGCACCCGCCCCGCCGTCGTGACGCGCGCGGGGGTCAGCCCCGGGCGAGGGCGCGGGAGATGACCAGCCGCTGGATCTGGTTGGTGCCCTCGACGATCTGGAGCACCTTGGCCTCCCGCATGTACCGCTCGACCGGGTGGTCGGTGACGTAGCCGGCGCCGCCGAGCACCTGCACCGCGTCGGTGGTCACCCGCATCGCCGTGTCGGTCGCGAACAGCTTCGCCTTCGCCGCCTCGATCGAGTACGGGCGGTCGGCGTCCCGCAGCCGCGCGGCGGCCAGCGTGAGCGCCCGGGCGGCGGAGATCCGGGTGGCGTTCTCGGCGAGGTCGAAGCCGAGTCCCTGGAAGTCGATGATCGCCTGGCCGAACTGGCGGCGCTGCCGGGCGTAGTCGACCGCGTAGTCGAGCGCGGCCTGGGCCAGGCCGACCGCGCAGGCGGCGATGCCGAGGCGACCGGAGTCCAGCGCGGACATGGCGATGGTGAAGCCGGCGCCCTCGCCGCCGATCAGCCGCTCCGCCGGCACCCGGGCGTCGTCGAAGGCGATCTGCGCCACCGGCGAGGAGTGCAGGCCCATGGTGCGCTCGGC
The DNA here is from genome assembly GCF_002140155.1 of Micromonospora sp. NBS 11-29. GTDB lineage: Bacteria > Actinomycetota > Actinomycetes > Mycobacteriales > Micromonosporaceae > Micromonospora. Next base: position 108,786 of record NZ_NAPR01000003.1, on the reverse strand, counting down.
GGCCTGGGGTGCGATGCCGGGCGTGGCGCGGTCGGCCAGCAGGCAGGAGATGCCCTTCGGGCCGGGCCCGCCGGTGCGGCAGAAGATGTTGTAGAAGTCCGCGACCTGGGCGTGGGTGATCCACGCCTTCGTGCCGGTCACCACGTACGCGTCGCCGTCGCGCACGGCGCGCGTGGTCAGCGCCGCCGCGTCCGACCCGCCCTGCGGCTCGGAGAGGCAGTACGCCCCGAGCAGTTCCCCGCCGATCATGTCGGGCAGCAGCTTGCGCTGCTCGTCGGTGCCGAAGCGGGCCAGCGGGTGGCAGGACAGCGTGTGCACGCTGACCGCCTCGGCCACCGCCAGCCACCGGCCGGCCAGGATCTCCAGCACCTGCAGGTAGACCTCGTAGGGCTGGCCGGCGCCGCCGTGCTCCTCGGCGTAGGGCAGGCCGAGGAGTCCGGCGCGGCCCAGCGTCCGCAGCACGTCACGGGGGAACTCGGCGCGTTGTTCGAAAGCGGCGGCCCTGGGGGCCAGCTCCCGGTCGGCGAGCTCGGTGGCGAGGTCCAGCAGGTCGTGGGCCTCGTCGGTGGGCAGGATCCGGTCGACGTCCATAGCGCGATGAGCTCCGTGAAGGGTGGTGGTGAGCCGTCGTCCGCCGTCGTGGCGCGGACACCACCAAGCTTAACGGTCGTTTGGGTGAGCGTGGGAGCGCGCGGAGATGTCGTACCGGTGGTCCATGATCCTTGTCGTCACAGCGGCACGGATCACGGGCCGGCGACGGCGTTCCGGCGTGCCCGGACCCCGCCGCCGGCGGGGAGGTCGGGAACATGACGGAAGCCACGGACGCCTCGTGGCGACGGCGGAGCGTGCTGCGCGTGGCACCTCCCGCGCGGGCCCGCAAGCTGGCCAAGGTGCCCTTCGTGGAGCTGGCCGACGGGCGGCTGCAGGGGGTGGTGTCCAGCGGGTCCGACGTGGAGCGGGTGTACGTCTCCTCGGTGACCGCCGGCAGCCACGCGGTCAACTGCAGCACCAACAACAACCGGCCCTGCGGCGGCCTGCGCGGCACCCTGCTCTGCAAGCACCTGTACGCCCTCGCCGACGAGGCCGTGCTGCAGTACGGCGTCGAGCAGGTCGCCCGCTACCTGCGCATCGACGGCGACGGCGCCGACCGCGGCACCGACCTGCTGGCCCGCACCGAGGCGCGACACGAACCCGCCCCCGCGGCGATGGTGTTCAGCCGCTTCCTGCGCCACCTGGCCTACCTCGAGGTCCCCGCCAGCACCACGCCGGTGCCCGAGCTGCACTGGTTCCCGGCCACGGCGGGGGTGCGCTGATGCTCGCCGCCCAGGCCACCCAGCTCGACGACGCGCCGATCCCGGGGTTCGCCGAGACGCTCGCCGTCGTCGACGGCGTCGACGACTCACTCGTGAACGGACTGGCCCGGGTCGGCGAGGCCGACGCCGCGGCCTGGGCCGCGCTGGCCGACGCCGTCGGCGGCACGCCCCTGTCCGACCGGGCCGCCGACGCGGTCCGCGCCGCGACGACCGGCACGCTCACGCAGGAGCACCTGGCGGTGCTCGCCGGCGCCCGCGCGGCCCTGCTCGGCGCGGCTCACGACGCGTTGCTCGACCGGGTCGACACCGCGCTCGGGCGATCCCGCACCCCGTGGGCGACCACGCCCGCGTCGCCGTCCGACCCCTCCGCCGCGCCGGCCGGAGCGCGCGCCTGGCTGCACGAGGTGGCGCTCGCCGGCTGGCGCGGCGCCGACCACGAGCTGGTCTCCGGCGCCGCCGCGCCGGTGGAGGCCGCGCTCGCCGCGCCGGCCCTGCGCCGCCTTGCCGTGCTGCTCGACGGTCTCGCCGCCGAGCTGCGCGCCGCCCTGCCGGTGGCCGCGCTGCCTCAGGTCCCGGCCCGCCGGTGGGCCGACCTGTGGGCCCGGGCCGTCCTGCTCGCCGCCGGCGCCGCCACCGAGACCGCGCCCCCGCAGCCGGTGTCCGGGCGGTTGCTGCCGCTCGGCGTCGACGTGCACGAGCACGACACCGCGTTCCAGGTCCAACTGCACGCCCTGCTCGAACCGGCCGGCGGCGGCACCGCCCGACTGGTCCGGGTCACCGTGACGACGGCGAAGGTCGCCACCATCGTCGGCCCGGCCGGCTGGCGGCTGCTGGAGGCGTACCCGGTGCTGCTCAAGGCCCTGGCCGAACGACGGGCGGTGACCGTCACCGACCTGCCCGCGCACGGCGGCGACCTGCACTGGGTCGACGAGCGGGCCGCGCTCGACGAGCCGGCCGACCCGTTCGCCACCGCCCGGGTGCTGCTCGCCGGCGCCACCGCCGCCGCGACCCCGCCGCTGCTGCGCCACCCCGCCGCGATCGCCGAACCGGTCCTCGTCGAGGGCCGCACGATCCGCGACGACGACGGCGCCCTCGTGTTCGACCTCGGCAGCCGGGCGATCCCGCTGGCGGTCGACCGGCTGCCCGCGGCCGGGCCGCTCACCCCGGCGTTGCTCGCCTCCGCCACCGCCTGCGTCGGCCTGCTCCGCTGGGACGACGGCCGGTGGCTGCTGCAACCCCTCGCGGTCCGGGCCACCGTCAAGAAACAGCCCGTCGAGGCGCACAACGGCGACTGGGCGTGCGGCGTCACCGACGCCAAGGTCGCCAAGGCCGAGGCGAAGGCCGGCGACGCCGTGGCCGTGCTGCGCGAACGCGCGGGAAGGCTGCTGCGCCGATGACCGACGACCACACCCACGCCAACCGCCGCCAGGTGCTCTACTGGCGTCTGCTCGCCCGCCTGTTCCACCCCGACGAGCAGCCCGCGCTGGAGTCCGCCAGCGTCGCCGTCGTCGACGACCTCGGCCTGCCCGCCGCGCTGCTCGACCCGGCCGTCTCGGTGGACAACGTGGTCCAGCGCTTCCCGGCGCTCGCCGACGAGCTGCGCGGCCTGCTCACCGCCGACGACGACACCCCGGCCACCGCCGGGCCGTTCCACCCGGCCGAGGCCGAGGTACGCCGTGCCGCGCTGGCGTCCAAGCTGCTGCTCAACATCTTCGCCACCGGCGCCGGCGAGGTCAGCGCCGGGCAGCTCGCCCGCTGGCAGGCCGATGCCGGCTGGCTGGAGCAGGCGTGCGGCGTCGCCCCCGGCGAACTGCGCCGCGACGGCACCGGCCTGGGCGGCACGCTCGCCGGCATCGAGGGCGACCTGGTCCGCCGGATGCGCCTGCGGGAGGTGCTCGCCGACCCGGCGCTGGCCGCCCGGCTCACCCCGAGCATGTCCCTGATCGAGCAGCTCCTGCGGGACAAGTCGAATCTGTCCGGGGTGGCGCTGGCCAACGCCAAGTCGCTGATCCGCCGCTACGTCGAGCAGGTCGCCGAGGTGCTGCGCACCCAGGTCGCGCAGGCCACCGTCGGCGCCGTCGACCGCTCGGTGCCGCCCAAGCGGGTCTACCGCAACCTCGACCTCGACCGCACCATCTGGCAGAACCTGACCAACTGGAGCCCGGACGACGAACGCCTCTACGTCGACCGGCTCTACTACCGGCAGACCGCCCGCCGGACCACCCCGTCCCGGCTGATCGTGGTGGTCGACCAGTCCGGATCCATGGTCGACTCGATGGTCAACTGCACCATCCTCGCGTCCATCTTCGCCGGGCTGCCCAAGGTCGACGTGCACCTGATCGCGTACGACACCCGGGCGCTCGACCTCACCCCGTGGGTGCACGACCCGTTCGAGGTGCTGCTGCGCACCAACCTCGGCGGCGGCAACGACGGCCCGGTCGCGATGGCCCTGGCCCGCCCCAAGATCGTCGAGCCGCGCAACACCGTCATGGTCTGGATCTCCGACTTCTACGAGTTCGACCGCTCACAGCCGCTGTTCGACGGCATCGAGGCCGTGCACCGCTCCGGGGTGAAGTTCATCCCGGTCGGTTCCGTCAACAGCTCCGGCAGCCAGAGCGTCAACCCCTGGTTCCGGCAGCGCTTGAAGGACCTCGGCACCCCCGTCATCTCCGGCCACATCCGCAAGCTCGTCACCGAGCTGAAGAACTTCCTCACCTAGGAGAAACCCCTCATGTCCGACATGCTCCGCGCCCCCGCCGAGGTCAAGTACGCCGACGAGCTGGCCTGGCTCGAATCGGTCGACACCGGGCCCAAGCCGTTCTCCTGGCGGCTCAGCCCCCGCATGGTCCGGCTGTTCGTGCTCGGCTCCGAACGCGCCGACGGCCTCGACCGGGAGATCCCGCAGAAGTGGTTCGGCGACCGCAGCTTCGTCGAACGCAGCATCGTCACCCTCGCCTCCGACCGGGGCCTACTGCTCATCGGCGACCCCGGCACCGGCAAGAGCTGGCTCGCCGAGCTGCTCTCCGCCGCGATCTGCCGCAACTCCACCCTCGTCGTGCAGGGCACCGCCGGCACCACCGAGGACCACATCAAATACTCCTGGAACGTCTCCATGGTCATCGCCCGCGGCCAGTCCCGCGAGTCGATGATCCCCTCCCCGATCATGACCGCGATGGAACAGGGCGTCATCGGCCGGTTCGAGGAGCTGACCCGCTCCACCAGCGACGTGCAGGACGCGCTCATCTCGATCCTGTCCGAGAAGTACGTCTCCATCCCCGAGCTGAACGACGACAACATCGTCTTCGCCAAACCCGGCTTCTCGATCATCGCCACCGCCAACAGCCGCGACCGCGGCGTCAACGACCTCTCCTCCGCGCTCAAGCGACGGTTCAACTTCGTCCGCATCCCGGTGGTCACCAACAAGCGCAGCGAGGCCGAGATCGTCCGCTTCCGCACCGAGGAGCTGCTGCGCCGGCACCGCATCGAGCTGGACGTGCCCCCCACCCTGCTCGACATCCTGCTGCAGAGCTTCGCCGACCTGCGCGCCGCCGCCTCCGCCGCCACCAGCGACGACGAGAAGCTGGAGTCGGCGCTGTCCACCGCCGAGCAGATCGGCGTGCTGGAGGACGCCATCCTGCACAGCCAGTTCTTCGGCGACCGCGTCCTGCGCGCCCAGACCCTCGCCGGATCGCTGATGGGCTCCCTCGCCCGACGCAGCCCGGAAGACCTGGCCATCCTCAACAAATACCTGCACGGCGTCGTCGAGCCCCGCGCCAAGGCCGACGGCGGCGACTGGGACGGCTTCCTCGACGGCGGCCGCCAGGCGATCGCGTCCCTGTCGTGACCGCGCCCGCACCCACCGGCCTCTTCGGCGCGCTGCGCGAACAGCTCACCGACGCCGCCGCCGCGTTCGCCGACTCCCCCGACGCGCTCGCCGGCATCCTCGCCGGCATGGTCGACGACGTCGACCGGGCGCTGCGCGAACGACTGGAGATCTTCCCGGTCTGCCACCACTCCCCCGCCTCCGCCCTGGCGATGGCCCGACGGCTGCGCACCCGCCCACCCAAGGTCATCTACCTGGAACTCTGCGAGGACCTGCGGCCCCTCCTCGACGAGCTGCGCAACTGCCGCCTGCCGGTGGCGGTGCAGGCGTTCGCCACCGAACTCGACGGCTTCCCCGCCGAGTGGAGCCCGCTGAGCGTCATCGCCCCGATCACCGAGGCCTCCGCCGAATACCAGGCCATCGCGTACGCCCTGGACACCCCGGGCGTCGAGCTGGTGCTGGTCGACCGCTCCACCGACCACGTCTTCCAGTGGACCCCACGCCACGACGAGCCGGCCGGCGAGGCGCCCGCGGCCACCGACGAGGACGCGGCGCTGCACGGCGACGCGGTCGGCGTCGAGATCGGCGACCTGCGCCCCCGATTCGCCGAACTGGAGGCCTACCTGCTGCACCACGGCAAGGTCCGGCACTGGTCGGAGTGGTGGGACCAGTACGTCGAACGCCCCCTCGCCGACGCCGACCACGACACCTACCGCCAGGTCATGGTGCTCATCGGCAGCCTGTTCCGGCGACTGCGCCCCAGCCGCTCCGACCGCGACGACCGCGACTGTGACCGCGAACGTCACATGTGGACCCGGATGCGCCAGCACCTCGCCGCCACCGGCACGGACCCGGCCGACTGCCTCTACGTCTGCGGCGCCTACCACGCCGCCAGCCACGTCGAGCAGTTCGGCCTCGACTCCACCGCACCGGACTTCGCAATCAGCCCCCGCACCGGCACCCGCTGGCGCTACGGCCTCATCCCGTCCAGCCACTCCGCCATCGAGGCGCAGTTCGGCCTCGCCCCCGGCACCGTCTCCATCGCCGCCGCCAACTGGACGGCCGCCCTCGGCCGCACCCGGCTCACCCCGTACCGGCTGGCCGGGCAGGCCGGCGGCAAGAAGGGCCGGCGCAGCCGCGCCACCGCGTCGACCGCGCCGCCGGACACCACCACCGACCGGCTCACCGGGTTCCTCGCCGCGCCACCCGCGCTCGACGAACTGGACGAGGCGGAGCTGCGCGGCTGGTGCGTCGACATCGTCCGGCTCGCCCGCCGCAACGGCTACCTGGCCAGCACCGCCGACGCCATCGCCGTGTTCGAGACCTCGATCCTGCTGGCCAACCTCCGCAACCGGGCCCGACCCACCCCGTACGACTTCGCCGACGCCGCCGTCACCTGCATCGAGAAGGACGTGGTGCCCGGCCGCCGTGACGTCCGCCGGCTCTGCGAGATCCTGCTCGGCGGCGACCGGATCGGCCAGGTCGGATACGACTCCCTGCCGCCACTGGCCCGCGACGTCCTCGACCGGCTCCACCCACTCGGCCTCGACCTGGAACGACGCACCGTGCAACGGGCCCTGCTCGACCTGAGCGCCGACCCGGCGCTGGCACCCTGCTCCGACCTGCTCTGGATGCTGCGACACCTGCTCCCCGCCGACGCGGTCCGCCCGATCATGGGCGAGCGCCGCCTCGGCCACCGCTCCACCCAGGAGAGCTGGGACCTCGCCCTCGGCCGCAACCAACGCGCCCTGATCGAGCTGGGCTACGAGGGCGTCACCGTCGAGCAGGTGCTGGAGCAGCGGCTGCGCCGCGCCGTCCGCGGCCCGGACGCCACCGCCGCCGGCGCGCTCGCCGCCGTCGAGGACGCCATCCGCCTGCTGAACAGCCCACGCCTGGTCGACGAACTCGGCGCCCGGGCGGTCGAGCTGCTCGCCGCCGAACGCACCGTCGACGACGCGCCGGAGGTGCTGCACCGCATCCGCCGGCTGCTCGCCCACCACCGCACCACCGCACCGACGCTGCCGGCCTGGTGCCAGGCGTTCGTCACCACCGGGTACGCCCACTACTGCACGCTGCTGCCCACCGCGTTCGTGGACGAGGAGACCGGCGTTCGCCAGGTCGGCGCGATGCTCGGCTTCCTGTTCGGCATGGAGAGCCTCGCGCTGTCGCTGGGCTGCGACCGGTCCCAGCTCGAACTGGCCCTCGCCCAGTCCCATCCCGAGGCGCCGGCGAAACTGGCCCTGCTCTGGGCCGCCCGCCACCAACTCGGCCTGCTGCCCCTGGCCCGGCTCCGCGAACGCTGCGCCGAACTGCTGGCCAACCCGCTGGTGGTGCCGGCGTTCCCGCAGTACCTGTCCGGCTTCGTGCACGCCCTCGACCCGGTGCCCGGGCTGGCCCCGTTCGTGGTCGAGACCATGTCGGCCGCGTTCGCCGGGCTGCCCGACCCGGTGCTGCTGCCCTGGCTGCCCACCCTGATCACCACGCTGCGTGCACACGGCCCGGAACTGGTGCCGCTGCTGGTCCGGGAGGCCGAGCGCACCTTCCCCGCCACGCTGCCGGCACTGGACGGCTGGACACCACCGTGGGTCGCCGGCCCCACCGCGTCGCCGGCGCCGGCGGTCCAGGCGGGACCGGTGCACGCCCTGCTGACCGCCCACCCGGAGGCTCTCGATGCGGTGGCCGCGCTGCTCGGCTGCGACGCCCCGTGGCGGTCCCCCGCCGACGGGGGCACGCCGCCGGGCGGTGCCGCCTCGGCGCTGCTCACCGCCCATCCGACGTCCGCCCACGCGGTGGCGGCGCTGCTGTCGACGACCTGACNGGGCCGGACCCGGCGGGGCAGGGGCGGCGGGGAGCGGGGTACCGTCGCGCCGGTCGGCCACGGGCAGGGTTCCCGGTAGGGCGGGGCGCGGTAGGCGGTGCCGGCGGGGCGATCCCATCGGCCGTCGTGGTGGCTCCGACGGCCGAGGCTTCGCTTGGAGGCGAGCCGCGCTCAGGCTTCCGCGTCCCTCGGCCGGTGGGCGGGCTTGCGGAGGGCGGCCACCATGGTGTGGTGATCCGTTTTCTGCTGAACCTGCTGTGGCTCGTCTTCGGCGGCGGCTTCGTCCTGGCCCTGGGCTACGGCGTGGCCGCCCTGATCTGCTTCGTGCTGGTCGTCACCATTCCGTTCGGCGTCGCCTCGCTGCGGCTGGCCTCGTACGCGCTCTGGCCGTTCGGCCGCACCCTCGTGCCGAAGCCGGCGCCGGTGTCGCCTCCGGTCTGGCGAACGTGCTCTGGGTGGTGCTGGCCGGCTGGTGGCTCGCCCTGTCGCACATCCTCGCCGGGGTGGCGCTCTGCGTGACCATCATCGGCATCCCGTTCGGCGTGGCCAACTTCAAGCTGGTGCCGGCCGCACTGTGGCCGCTCGGCCAGGAGGTCGTCGAGACCCCCTGAGGCGGCTCTCGCCGGGCTGGGCCACGAGCGAGCCACACCCAGCCGGGGCCAGGCCAGCGCAACGCCCATGCCTCCGGCCCGCCGCGTGGCGTCCCGCGCGTGTCGCAGCCAGCGGAACATGAAGAGGTGACGCGGTATGCCCCACAGGCATAATTATGCCTGTGGGGTATACCGCCAACTGGGCGGCACACGTTCCCGCTACGGTCACCTTCAGTAACCGAACTGCCTTCTCCCCACCAGGGGTGGCCCAGTCCAGAGTCGGGTGACAACGCCCACACCCCTTTGGGCATCCTAGGAGGATGGTGTGGTGGCGGGACGGGAATCGGGTCCACGGTCGTCCACCGGTGACTACGGTCGGTGGTGTGGGGGGTCGGGACGCGGTGGTCGAGGCGCTCAAAGCGGATCCGGCGATGTCGGGCCTGCGCCGGTCGCTGGAGGTCTACCACGGTGACCGGGCCCGCGAGGAGGCCATGGACGCGTTCTACGCTCCCCTGGTCCACGCCGGTGACCTGGTCTTCGACGTCGGCGCGCACGTGGGCGACCGGCTGGGCAGCTTCCGCCGGCTCGGTGCCCGGGTGGTGGCCGTGGAGCCGCAGCCGCTCTGCGTGCGGGCGCTGCGGGCGCTGCACGCCGGGGACGGCGCGGTGACGGTGATCGAGGCGGCCTGCGCGCCGGCCACCGCCCCGGTGCGGCTGCACGTCAACTCCGCCAATCCCACGGTCTCCACCGTCTCCCCCGGGTTCGTGCGGGCCGCCCGGGGCGCCGCCGGCTGGGCGGACGAGACCTGGGACGGCGAGATCGAGGTGGCCGGCACCACGCTGGACGCGCTCGTCGCCGCGTTCGGCGTGCCGGCGTTCGTGAAGATCGACGTGGAGGGCTTCGAGGACGCCGTGCTGGCCGGGTTGAGCCGTCCGGTGCCGACGCTGTCGTTCGAGTTCACCACCATCGCCCGCGGCCTGGCCGAGCGCTGCCTGGGCCGGCTCGCCGCGCTCGGCTTCACGGGCTTNCGACTGGCGGCCGCCCGCCGAGGTGGCGGCGTACCTGCGCGCGCTGCCGCACGAGGCGAACTCCGGCGACGTGTACGCACGCGCCTGACACGGCCGTCCTCAACGGCCGACTTCGGCCGCATTGACGCTGCTCACCACCTTGATCGACACACCTGCCGTCCGGGCACTTTTTTCAGGTTTCAAACTTAGGCATGGTTTGTTACCTGGCCGTTATTGACGTGACCGGCGCCACTTGGGTTGACTGCCACGGAACCGCTTCCGCAACCGGTTCCGAAACATCCCTCTCATCCCTGCGACCCGGGAGCGTCACGTGCCGATCACCATCGCCGACGTCGCCACCCGCGCCGGGGTGAGCAAGACGACGGTCTCCCGGGTGCTCAACGGCAAGGGCGAGGTGCACATCCGCACCGCCGACCGGGTGCGCGCGGTGATCAGCGACCTCGGGTACGTGCCGAGCGCCCGCGCGGTCGGCCTGGCCCGTGGGCGTACCCGGGTGGTCGGCATGCTGGTGCCGGCGCTGACCTGGCCGTGGATGGGCGAGGTGTTGCAGGGCGCGGCCGACGCGGTCGAGGCCGAGGGGTACGGGATGCTGCTGTTCACCTGCACCCACGGCGACGAGTCGATGCGGCGGTTCGCCTCCCAGGTGTCCGCCAAGTCCTTCGACGGTCTGCTCGTGGTCGAGCCCGAGGGGACCCTGGACTACATCACCGGCCTGCACCGGCGCGGCCTGCCGGTCATCCTCATCGACGACCGGGGCCACCAGCCCGGCTTCCCGTCGGTGCGGACCACCAACGAGGCGGGTGCCCGCGCCGCCGCGCGGCACCTGCTGGCGCTCGGGCGCCGGCGACCGCTGGTCATCACCGGCCTGCGCCGGTTCGGCTGCACCCGGGAACGGCTCGCCGGCTTCGCCGAGAGCTACGCCGACGCGGGCGCGCCGATCGAGCCGGGGCGGGTGGTGGAGGGCGACTTCACCTTCGAGTGCGGGCGCGCGGCGGTGCGGCGCCTGCTCGCCGACGGCGTGGCGTTCGACGCCGTGTTCGCCCACAACGACCTCTCCGCGGCCGGCGCGTTGCAGGCGCTGCGCGACGCCGGCCGGCGCGTGCCGCAGGACGTGGCGGTGGTCGGCTTCGACGACCTGCCGCTGGCCGGGCACACCCACCCACCGTTGAGTTCGGTGCACCAGCCGCTGCGGGAGATGGGCACGGCGGCGGCCCGGCTGCTCATCGCCCACCTCACCGGCACGCCGCTGCCGGACACCCCGACCGTCATCCCGACCGGCTTCGCCGCCCGCGCCTCGACCGGCGTCACCTGACCACCACCCCGCCGCACCCCGGCGACCACACCGGCGGGCACCACGTCCGCCGGTGGCACCACCGCACACCCTCCATCCACCCATCCCGCCCGAGAGAACGCGGGACCACCGAGGGAGACCCTCCATGAGAAGAAGGCAACTCCTCGCCGTCGCGCTGGCCGGCGCGATGGTCGCCACCGTCGCCGCGTGCGGCGACAGCCCGAATGCGAACAAGAAGAGCAGCCAGGCCGCGACCGTGTTGAACGTCGGCATGCCCAACGGGCCGCAGGCGGAGAACAACAACCCGTTCCTCACCACCTCGGCCGCGGCGTCGCTGGGCTACCGGTGGCAGATCTACGAGCCGCTGATGATGTGGAACCCGGTCAAGCCGGCCGAGCCGTTCAAGCCGTGGCTGGCCACCAAGGCCGAGTGGTCCGCGGACTACAAGTCGGTCAAGGTGACCATCCGCGACAACGCCACCTGGTCGGACGGGCAGAAGCTCACGGCCGAGGACGTCGCCTTCACCTACAACCTGGTGAAGAAGTTCCCCGCGCTCAACGACCAGGGCGTGCCGTACACGGACGCGACCGCGAGCGGCAACGACGTCACGATCACGATGTCCAGCCCGCAGTTCGTCAACCAGCAGAAGGTGCTGTGGCGGGTGCCGATCGTGCCCAAGCACCTCTGGGAGAAGATCGCCGACCCGACCACCGACGCGGTGAAGCAGCCGGTCGGCAGCGGCCCGTACACGCTGAAGTCGTTCACCCCGGCCACCACCACGCTGACCGTGCGTGACAGCGGTTACTGGCAGGACGCGCCGAAGGTGAAGGAGCTGCGCTTCACCTCGTACACCGACAACAGCGCGCAGACCACGGCGCTGGCCAACGGCGAGTCGGAGTGGAGCTTCGTCTTCATCCCCAACTACCAGGCCGTGTTCGTGGCCAAGGACCAGAAGAACCACAAGGTGTGGGCGCCGCCGGTGCTGGGCATCCACGGCCTCTACCTGAACACCACGAAGAAGCCGTTCGACGACCCGACGCTGCGCAAGGCGATGAACATGGTCGTCGACCGCAAGGACATCTTCACCACCGCGTCGGCCGGCTACTTCCACCCCGAGGTCAAGAGCGTGACCGGCCTGCCCAGCCCGGCCGCCGACTCGTTCATCGCGGCCGAGTACAAGGGCCAGGACCACAAGGTCGACGTCGAGGGCGCCAAGGCGCTGCTCACCGGCGCCGGCTACAAGCTCGACGGCACCACGCTCAAGGACAAGACCGGCAAGCCGGTCACGATCAAGCTCACCGACCCGGCCGGCTGGTCCGACTACCAGACCAGCCTGGAGATCGTGAAGGGCAACCTGGCGAAGATCGGCATCGCCGCGACCGTCGACAAGGCCAACCAGGACGCCTGGTTCCGCAACGTGGAGCAGGGCAACTTCGAGGCCACCTTCCGGTGGACCGAGAGCGGCGCGACGCCGTACGACATCTACCGCACGGTCATGGACGGTCGGGTGCTCAAGCCGATCGGCACCGCCTCGCCCGCCGGTAACTTCGGCCGCTTCAACGACAAGGCGGCGACCGACGCCCTGGTCTCGTACGCCACCGCGACCGACGAGGCCGCCCGCACCGCCGCGCTCGGCACGCTCCAGAAGATCTTCGTCGAGCAGATGCCGATGATCCCGGTCGGCGCGGACAACATCGGTGGCGCGTACAGCACGAAGAACTGGACCGGCTGGCCGGACGACTCGAACCCGTACGGCGCGCTCCAGCCCACCCAGCCCAACGCGCTGGACGTGGTGCTGCACCTCANGCCCCGGCCGGTCGACTCCGGCCGGGGCGGCGGCACCCGCCCCTCACCCCGGCAGAACCCCAGACAGGAATTCGGCATGACGACGACCGAGAGCGCCCCGGCGCCGGCCGACGAGGTGGTGCTGGAGGCCGTCGGCCTGACCAAGCACTTCCCCGTCCGCCGGCGGCTGCGTGATCTCCTCTCCCGGACCTCGACGGTGGTGCACGCCGTCGACGACGTCTCCATCGCGCTGCGCCGCGGCCGGGTCACCGCGCTGGTCGGCGAGTCCGGCTCCGGCAAGTCCACGGTGGCCCGGCTGCTGGCCCAGCTCTACCCGCGTACCGGCGGCGACATCCGGCTGCACGGCACGTCGACCCGGGTCCGCAGCGGCCGCCGGTTCCGGGCGTACGTGCGCCGGGTGCAGTTGATCCTCCAGGACCCGTTCGCCTCGCTGAACCCGGTGCACACGGTCCGCTACCACCTCACCCGGTCGCTGCGCATCCACGGCAACGCCGGCACCGGCGACGACGGCCTGGAGAAGGCCCTCGCGGACCTGCTCACCCGGGTCAGCCTCACCCCGCCGGAGCGCTACCTCGACGCGTTCCCGCACGAACTCTCCGGCGGCCAGCGCCAACGCGTCGCGATCGCCCGGGCGCTCGGCGCCGACCCGGAGGTGCTGCTCGCCGACGAGCCGGTGTCGATGCTGGACGTGTCGATCCGCCTCGGCGTGCTCAACCTGCTCCAGGATCTCAAGGACCGGCTGAACCTGGCAATCCTCTACATCACCCACGACATCGCCTCGGCCCGCTACTTCGCCGACGAGACGATCGTCATGTACGCGGGACGGATGGTCGAGGGCGGGGACAGCGAGACGGTCACCCAGCGGCCGGCCCACCCGTACACCCGGTTGTTGATCGACTCGGCGCCGGACCCGGAGCGCATCACCGGCGCGGGCGCCGACGGCGCCGCGGTGACCGAACGCGGCCAGGGGGAACCGCCAAGCCTGATCCACCCGCCGGCCGGCTGCCGGTTCCACCCGCGCTGCCCGCAGGCCATGCCGCGGTGCACCACCGACCTGCCGCCACCGATCCCGGTCGACGACCGGCCCGGCCACTGGGCCGCGTGTTGGCTGTTCGATCCGGCCACCGTCGCGGCCGCCGAGGCCGCGCCCGACACCGCGCGGGAGGCGGCCCGATGAGGTTCCTGCTGCAACGGGTGGCCTTCTACCTGTTCACCGCCTGGGCGGCGATCACGCTCAACTTCTTCATCCCGCGGATCGTGCCGGGTGACCCGGTGCAGTCGCTGATCTCCCGCAACCAGGGCCGGATCAGCGCCGACGCGGTCGCGTCGCTGCGGGTGCTGTTCGGGTTGGACTCCGACCGCAGCCTGTGGGAGCAGTACGTCGACTACTGGGGCCAGCTCCTGCACGGCGACCTGGGGTTGTCGTTCACGTTCTTCCCGGCCCCGGTGTCGCAGGTGATCGGCGACAGCCTGCCGTGGACGGTCGGCCTGGTCGGCGTCACCACGATCGTCAGCTTCCTGCTCGGCACCGCGCTCGGCGTGGGCGCCGGCTGGCGGCGCGGCTCGTGGATCGACGGGCTGCTGCCCGCCACCACGTTCCTCTCCTCGATCCCCTACTTCTGGCTGGGCCTGGTCGCGATCGCGCTGTTCGCCGGCCCGGGCAGCTTCTTCCCCTCCTCGGGCGGCTACGAGCCGGGGCTGGTGCCGGCGTTCGACGCGTACTTCATCCCGAGCGCCCTGCAGCACAGCATCCTGCCCGCGGCGACGATCCTGGTGTCGTCGATGAGCGGCTGGATCCTCAGCATGCGCAACATGATGGTCACCGTCTCCAGCGAGGACTACATCACCGTCGCGCACGCCAAGGGGCTCTCCGAGCGCCGGGTGGCGCTCAGCTACGCCGCCCGCAACGCGCTGCTGCCCAACGTCTCCGGCTTCGCGTTGTCGCTGGGCTTCATCGTCGGCGGCACGCTGCTGGTGGAGATCGTCTTCTCCTACCCGGGCCTGGGATTCCAACTCTTCCAGGCCGTCGGCAGCAAGGACTACCCGCTCATGCAGGGCATCTTCCTCATCATCACGATCTCGGTGCTGGTGGCGAACCTGCTCGCCGACGTCGCGTACCTGCTCCTCGACCCGCGGACCCGAAAGAGCTGAGCGATGACACTTTCCCCGTCCAGCATCGAGCAGGTCATCCCCGGCCAGGGCGCGATGGCGCAGCCATCGGCCCGGGCCCGGCGACGCCGGTTCCGCTTCGTCGCCAACGCCAAGGCCGCCACCGGCCTGGTCGTCCTCGGCGTGTACGCGCTCCTGGCGGTCATCGGGCCGTGGATCGCGCCGTACGACCCGGACGCGCGCAGCGCCGACGTGCTCCAGGCGCCCTCGGCCCGGCACCTGTTCGGCACCACCCACCTGGGGCAGGACATCTTCAGCCAGATCCTGGTCGGTGCGCGCAGCGTGATGGTGGTGGGCCTGATCGCCGGCGTGCTGGCCACGGTCCTGTCCATCCTGATCGGCGTGACCGCCGGCTATCTCGGCGGCGCGGCCGACGAGAGCCTGTCGGCGGTGTCCAACGTGTTCCTGGTGATCCCCGCGCTGCCGCTGATTATCATCGTGGCGTCGCTGGTCGACCAGGCCGGTGAGCTACTGGTCGCGTTGATCATCGGCCTCACCTCGTGGGCGTGGGGCGCCCGGGTGCTGCGCGCCCAGACGTTGTCGCTGCGCCGCCGCGACTACGTCGAGGCCGCGCGGGCCACCGGGGAACGGACCTGGCGGATCATCGGCTTCGAGGTCCTGCCCAACCTGACCGCGATCATCGCCTCCGGCTTCGTCGGCACCGTGATCTTCGCGGTCATGTCGGAGATCACCCTGGCCTTCATCGGGATCTCCTCGGTCTCGTCGTGGAACTGGGGCACCATCCTGTTCTGGGCGCAGGGCCAGCAGGCCCTCGCGCAGGGCGCCTGGTGGTGGTTCGTCCCGGCCGGGCTGGCCATCGCGCTGCTCGGCACCGCACTCGCCCTGATCAACTTCGGCATCGACGAGTTCGTCAGCCCCCGCCTGCGCACCAGCGGCCAGGGCCGGATCCGCACCGCGGACGGCCGCACCGTCCGGATGCGGGTCGGGTTCACCCCGGTGCTGGCCCCGAAGGCGGCCCCCGTGCCGATGCGGCGGGCGGCGGAGAACACCCGAGAGGACGTCAACCCATGAGCGACCAGGTCCTGGAGATCCGTGGGCTGTGCGTCGACTACGGGGTCGGCGCGGACGCGGTGCACGCGGTCCGCGACGTCGACCTGACGCTGCACCGCGGCGAGGTGCTCGGCCTGGCCGGGGAGAGCGGCAGCGGCAAGTCCACCCTGGCGTACGGGCTGACCCGGCTGCTGCCCCCGCCCGGCGTGGTCAGCGGCGGCCAGGTCATCTACCACCCGGCCGACGGCCCGCCGGTGGACGTGCTGACGCTCAGCCCGGCCCGGTTGCGCGAGTTCCGCTGGGCGGAGACGTCGATCGTGTTCCAGGGCGCGATGAACTCGCTCAACCCGGTGCACAAGGTCTCCACCCAGCTCCTCGACGTGATCAAGGCGCACGAGCCGAAGGGCAGCGCGGCGAGCCGGCTGGCCCGCGCCCGGGACCTGCTGCGCCTGGTCGGCATCGCCGCCGACCGGCTGGACAGCTATCCGCACCAGCTCTCCGGCGGCATGCGGCAACGCGTCATGATCGCCATGGCGCTGGCGCTGGAGCCGCAACTGGTCATCATGGACGAGCCGACCACCGCGCTGGACGTGGTGATGCAGCGGCAGATCCTCGGGCAGCTCGCCGAGCTGCGCGAACGCCTCGGCTTCGCGGTCCTGTTCATCACCCACGACCTGTCGCTGCTGGTGGAGTTCTCCGACCGGATCGCGATCATGTACGGCGGCCGGATCGTCGAGGAGGCGCCCGCCGACCGGCTGTACCGGGATCCGCTGCACCCGTACACCGAGGGGTTGCTGAACTCTTTCCCGGCGTTGCACGGGCCGCGCCGTGAGCTGACCGGCATCCCCGGCTCCCCGCCGGACCTGCGCGCCATGCCGGCCGGCTGCGCGTTCCACCCGCGCTGCCCGAAGGCGTTCGAGCCGTGCGACGAGCGGGTGCCGGTGCTGGGACCGCCCGGCGTGGACGACCCGACGCGGGCCGTCGCCTGCTGGTTGCACCCGGCCGTCGCGCCCCTGCCCCGCTGACCCGCCCGACCCACCCGCTACCGCGAGGAGAACCATGGACACCGACCTCAGCCGTCCCAGCGCCGGTCAGGCCGACCCGATCGACACCCTGCCGCCGACCTTCCGCTGGGGGGTGGCGACGTCGTCGTACCAGATCGAGGGCGCGGTGGCCGCCGACGGCCGCACCGCGTCGATCTGGGACACCTTCTGCCGGGTCCCCGGCGCGGTGGCCAACGGCGACCACGGCGACGTGGCCTGCGACCACTACCACCGGATGCCGCAGGACGTCGCGCTCATCGCCGACCTGGGGCTGGACACCTACCGGTTCTCGGTGGCGTGGCCGCGGGTGCAGCCGGGCGGGCGCGGCCCGGCCAACGCGGCCGGGCTGGCCTTCTACGACCGGCTGGTGGACGAGCTGCTCGGCCGCGGCGTCGACCCGTGGGTGACGCTCTACCACTGGGACCTGCCGCAGGAGCTGGAGGACGCGGGCGGCTGGCCGAACCGGGACACCGCGTACCGCTTCGCCGACTACGCCGAGCTGGTCTTCGCCGCGCTCGGCGACCGGGTGCGCACCTGGACCACGCTGAACGAGCCGTGGTGCTCGGCGATGCTCGGGTACGCCTACGGCGACCACGCCCCGGGCCGGCGGAACCTGGGCGACGGCATCGCCGCCGCGCACCACCTGCTGCTCGGGCACGGGCTGGCCACCCAGCGGCTGCGGGCGGCGGCGACGGCGCCGATCGAGCTGGGCCTGACGGTGAACCTGTCGACCGCCGACCCGGCGACCGACAGCGCGGCGGACCGGGACGCGGCGCGGGCGGCGGACGGGCTGGGCAACCGGCTCTACCTGGACCCGGTGCTGCGCGGCTCGTACCCGCAGGACGTGATCGACGACCTGGCCGCGGAGGGCGTGGAGATCCCGGTGCAGGACGGCGACCTGGAGGTCATCGCCACCCCGATCGACGTGCTGGGGGTCAACTACTACTTCGGGCAGCTGCACTCCGGCGTGGACGAGCAGGGCCGGGAACGCGACGACGACGGCAAGCCGGTGCGTCGGGTGGTCCGCCGGGACCTGCCGCGCACCGCGATGGACTGGGAGATCGTGCCGGAGTCCTTCACCGACCTGCTGGTCCGGCTGCACCGCGACTACCCGGGCGTGCCCATGGTGATCACCGAGAACGGTGCGGCGTTCGACGACGAGCCGGACGCGGAGGGGTTCGTGGCCGACGACGACCGGGTCGCCTACCTGACCGAGCACCTGCGGGCGGTGGCCCGGGCCCGCGAGGCGGGCGCGGACGTGCGCGGCTACTTCGCCTGGTCGCTGCTGGACAACTTCGAGTGGGCGTACGGCTACGACAAGCGGTTCGGCATCGTCCGGGTGGACTACGACACCCAGCGTCGCACGCCGAAGCGCAGCGCCCTGTGGTACCGCGACACCGTGCGGCGGGCGCGCGGGCAGCGCTGACCGGACCGGCCGGGGACGGCCGCGCGGGGGTTCTCCCGGGCGGCCGTCCCGACGCGTCCCCACCCCGGTCCGACCGCTTTTTTCACGCCTTGACATAAGCCGGGGGGCGGGGTTTCCTCATCCGCGGATGTCGATCCAGTGGAAGGAGCATCCGTGTCCACCACCACCGTTCCCCGCCTCGCCGGCCGCGTCGCCCTGACGCTCTGCCTCACCGCCGGCGTCGCCGCCTACGCCGCACCGGCCCAGGCCGCCGGCGAGACCGTCAACGTCTGGCTCACCACCACCTCCGACGCCGGCGGCCGGACCGTCACCCGGGGGTTGCAGCAGCAGAGCGCAGTGGCCTTCGCCGCCACCAGCCCCGGCGCCACGCACACCATCACCGTCGACGAGAACACCCGCTACCAGCCGTTCGAGGGCGCCGGCGCGTCCATCACCGACACCACCGCGTACCTGCTGCGCGGCGGGCCGGTCAGCGCCGCCACCCGGGACACGGTGATGCGCAAGCTGTTCAGCCCCACCGACGGCATCGGGCTGTCCTTCCTGCGCAACCCGATCGGCGCGTCCGACCTGTCCCGCCCCGGCAACGTGTCGCTCGACGACACCTGCTGCGATTTGAACGACTTCGGCGCGAACGGCTACGACACCAATGTCGAGCTGCTCACCGCGCAGGCCCGCCAGCTCAACCCGTCGCTGCGGGTGATGGTGGTGCCGTGGAGCGCGCCCGGCTGGATGAAGGACAACGGCCGGATGGACCAGATGGGCTGGCTGAAGTGGGAGCACTACGGCACCTACGCGCAGTACCTGGTCAAGACCATCCAGGCGTACGCGGCCCGCGGCGTGCGGGTCGACTACCTGTCGGTGCAGAACGAGCCGAACTGCTGCCAGTCCGGCAACCCCACCGCGATGGACTACCCGGGGATGAGCTGGAACTCCTCCGGCCTGGCGGAGCTGACGAAGAACTTCGTCTACCCGGCGCTGCGGGCCGCCGGCCTGGACACCAAGGTGCTGGTGCACGACTGGAACTACGGCGACTACGCCACCCTGGGCTCCGGGGTGCTGGGCGACGCGGGGGTCCGCAACGACCCGCTGTTCGGCGGCATCGCCTGGCACGGCTACTTCGGTGACCCGGCGGTCGGCAGCCAGGTGCGCGCCCAGTATCCGGCGGTGCCGCAGTTCAGCACCGAGCACTCCGGCGGCACCTGGATCACCAACCAGCACAACGAGGACATGACCGACATCGTCACGTACGCGCGCAACTGGAGCCGCAGCGTGGTGAAGTGGAGCCTCGCGCTCAACCAGAACATGGGCCCGCACAACGGCGGCTGCGGCACCTGCACCGGCCTGATCACCGTGCAGGAGGGCGGCGCCCGGGCCGGCCAGGTCGACTACACGATCGAGTACTACACCACCGGGCACCTGACCAAGTTCGTCCGCCCCGGCGCGACCCGGATCGACTCCACCGCCAACGGCACCGTGCAGAACGTGGCCTACCGCAACACCGACGGCACCAAGGCGCTGCTCGCGCACAACGGCGGCACGTCGGCCCAGTCGGTACGGGTGGTGTGGGGCGGGCAGTCCTTCACCTACACGCTGCCGGCGCGCACCACCGCCACGTTCACCTGGTCCGGCACCCCGTCCGGCGGCGGCACCGCGCCGACCGGCCCGGTCACCGGCATCGGCGGCAAGTGCCTGGACGTCACCGACAACGCCACCGCCGACGGCACCCCGGCGCAGATCTGGAGCTGCACCGGCGGGACGAACCAGCGGTGGACCCGGGCCGCCGACGGCACGCTGCGGGCGCTCGGCAAGTGCCTGGACGCGGCCAACGGCGGCACCGCCGACGGCACCAAGGTGCAGCTGTGGACCTGCAACGGCAGCGCCGCGCAGCAGTGGACCTGGACGGCCGGGCGGGACCTGGTGAACCCGCAGGCGAACAAGTGCCTCGACGTCACCGGCAACACCTCCGCCGACGGGGCGAAGACGCAGCTCTGGAGTTGCACCGGCGGCGCCAACCAGAAGTGGACGCTGCCGTCCTGACCTGATCGGCCGGGCCGGCGAGGACGCCGGCCCGGCCGATCCCGGCAATGTCGGCCCGGCCGGTCCCGGCAGCCTCGGGCCGGCCGGTCAGCGGTGCCGGGGCCGCCGCGCCGGGGCCGGGCGGGCCGCCGGTTGGCGGGGCACGCCGCCGTCGCGCAGCAGCCGGGCCATCGGCAGGGTGGCCGCGCCCATCGCGACCGCGTCCGGTCCGAGCCGGCACAGCTCGATCGAGGTCTGGGCGTACGGCTGGCGCAGCGCGTGCCGCGCGGTGGCCTCGCGGATCGCCGGCAGGTGCCGCTCGCCCAGGGCCAGCCCGGCCCAGCCGCCGAGCACCACCCGTTCCGGGTTGAACAGGTTGACCAGGTTCGCCACCCCGGCGCCCAGGTAGCCGATCGTCTCGTCGATCACCTGCTCGGCGGTGCGGCCGGTGGCGCGCAGCAGCTCGCCGAACGCGGTCTCCTCGTCCCCGCCGGCCGCCGGGTGGCCCCGGTTGGCCTGCCGGAACCGGTCGAGCACCCCCTCCGCCCCGACGTACGCCTCGAGGCAGCCGAGGTTGCCGCAGCGGCAGCGCCGGCCCCCGTACACGATGGTCGTGTGCCCCCACTCGCCGGCGCTGCTGTGCGCGCCGCGGTAGCCGGAGCCGTCGGCGACCACGCAGGCGCCCACGCCGGAGCCGACCAGGGCGACCACCGCGTGCCGGACGCCCCGGCCGGCGCCGAACCACATCTCGGCCTGGCCGAGCGTCTTCGCGCCGTTGTCGACGTGCACCGGGACGTCGGTGCCGGCGCGCAGCATCGCGCCGAGCGGCACGCCGTCCCAGCCGAGGGTCTGCGCGTGCACCACGGCGTCGGCGGTGCGCTCGACCGTGCCGGAGACGGCGACGCCGAAGCCGAGCACCGCGGCCGGGTCGACGCCGGCCTGCTCGGTCACCGCGGACAGGCCGTGCAGCAGGTGGTCGGCGACCTGCCGCGGGTCGGGCTCGGCGGCCGCGATCGGATACTCGGCCTTCGCCAGCGCGGTCATGGTCAGGTCGAAGAGCTCGACCTGCACCCGGGTCTCGCCGACGTCGGCGCCGACCAGGTAGCCGTAGCCGGGGGCGACGCGCAGCAGCACCCGGGGCCGGCCGCCGTCGGACTCCACCGAGCCGGCCTCCTCGACCAGCCCCTCGGCGATCATCTCGCCGACCAGGTTGCTCACGCTGGCCAGGCTCAGCGCGGTGGACTGACCCAGCTCGTGCCGGCTGAGCGGGCCGTCCAACCAGATCCGGGTGAGCAGGACCGACCGGTTGGCCCGGCGCATGTCGCGCACCGTGGTGCGTCTGGCGTCCACGTCCGCCGCCGTCCTTCCCCCGGCCGCCGTCGGCGACCTGCTTTCACGTCATGAACCAAGTGGTGACAGAGTACTGCTCATTTACATTTAACAAAGTTAACTGATAATCTCCGGCGCATCGACGAGGAGGTATGTCATGCGACTCGGACGCGGAATGACCGCGCTGCTCGGTGGCGTCGCGTTGCTCGCCACCACCGTGGCCCTGCCGGCCACGAGCTGGTCCGCCACGCCGGCCGGCAGCGCGAGCGCGCTGGTGGCGTGCAACGCGCCGGCATGGGCGGAGGGCGTCACCTGGACCGCCGGCAGCCGGGCCAGCTA
>NZ_NAPR01000003.1:7839-86760 GCF_002140155.1 Micromonospora sp. NBS 11-29 | reverse complement strand
GCTCTACCAGGCGCTGGTCACACACACCCCGCCGGTCGGCGCGGGCTGGACGCCCGCCGCCGTGCCGGCGCTCTGGACCGACCTCGGCGCCTGCGACGGCGGCACACCGTCACCGAGCCCGACCACCCGGCCGCCCTCGCCCACCCCCACCGCGTCCCCCACCCGGACGCCGACGCCCACCCCCACCGCGACCGCCAGCCCGACCACGCCGGGCGGCAGCACCTGCGCGCTGAAGTCCCGGCCCGCCGGCAAGGTGCTGCAGGGCTACTGGGAGAACTGGGACGGCGCGGCGAACGGCGTGCACCCCGGGCTCGGCTGGATCCCGATCACCGACACCCGGATCACCGGGCACGGGTACAACGTGGTGACCGCCGCGTTCCCGGTCATCCGCGCCGACGGCACCGTGCTCTGGGAGGACGGCATGGACGCCGGCGTCAAGGTGCCGACCCCGGCGCAGGTGTGCCAGGCCAAGGCCGCCGGGCTGACCGTGCTGCTGTCCATCGGCGGCGCCACCGCCGGCATCGACCTCAGCTCGACCGCGGTCGCCGACCGGTTCGTCGCCACCGTCGTGCCGATCCTCAAGCGGCACAACTTCGACGGCATCGACATCGACATCGAGACCGGGCTCACCGGCAGCGGGAACATCACCCAGCTCTCCCCGTCGCAGGCCAACCTGATCCGGATCATCGACGGGGTGCTGGCCCAGATGCCCGCCGGCTTCGGGCTCACCATGGCGCCCGAGACCGCGTACGTCACCGGCGGCAGCGTCACCTACGGTTCGATCTGGGGCGCGTACCTGCCGATCGTCAAGAAGTACGCCGACAACGGCCGGCTCTGGTGGCTGAACATGCAGTACTACAACGGCTCGATGTACGGCTGCGCCGCCGACTCGTACCCGGCCGGCACGGTGCAGGGCTTCACCGTGCAGACGCAGTGCCTGAACAACGGGCTCACCATCCAGGGCACCACGATCCGGGTCCCCTACGACAAGCAGGTGCCGGGTCTGCCGGCGCAGACCGGCGCGGGGGGCGGCTACCTGAGCCCGTCCCTGGTGAGCCAGGCCTGGGCCTCCGTCCCGGGCCTGAAGGGCCTGATGACCTGGTCGATCAACTGGGACGGCTCGAAGGGCTGGACGTTCGGCGACAACGTCCGGGCGCTCCAGGGCCGCTGAGACCGTGGGGCCCCGCCCGTTCGGCGGGGCCCCACGACTGGCGCCGGGTCGCGCATTTTGCGAGGCTGGCTCTCGTGTACGACTACGACCTCCTGGTGCTGGGCTCCGGACCGAGTGGACAGAAGGCGGCGATCGCCGCGGCCAAACTGGGCCGGCGGGTCGCCGTCGTCGACCGCCGCGACATGCTCGGCGGGGTGTGCATCAACACCGGCACCGTGCCGTCCAAGACGCTGCGCGAGGCCGTCCTCTATCTGACCGGGCTGAGCCAGCGCGACCTCTACGGCAGCAGCTACCGGGTCAAGGAGGACATCACGGTCGCCGACCTGGCCGCCCGCACCCAGCACGTGATCACCCGGCAGACCGACGTCATCCGCAACCAGCTCGCCCGCAACCGCGTCACGATGATCACCGGCACCGGCCGGTTCGCCGACCCGCACGCGGTCTGGGTCGACGCCGGCTCCGGCCGGGAGACCCGGGTCACCTTCGACAAGGCGGTCATCGCCGCCGGCACCCGGCCGGCCCGCCCAGACAGCGTCGACTTCGACGACCGGACGATCGTCGACTCCGACGGCGTGATCAACCTCCAGGCCGTGCCGCGCAGCATGGTCGTGGTCGGCGCCGGCGTGATCGGCATGGAGTACGCGTCGATGTTCGCCGCGCTCGGCACCAAGGTGACCGTGGTCGAGCGCCGCGAGCGGATGCTCGACTTCTGCGACGAGGAGATCGTCGAGTCGCTCAAGTACCACCTGCGGGACCTGTCCGTGACGTTCCGCTTCGGCGAGGAGGTGGCGTCGGTGGAGAAGCACCGCACCGCCGCGCTCTGCGTGCTGCGCAGCGGCAAGAAGATCGTCGCCGACACGGTCATGTACTCCGCCGGCCGGCAGGGCCAGACCGACGACCTCGCGCTGGAGGCGGCCGGCCTCACCGCCGACCACCGGGGCCGGATCCAGGTCGACGCCAACTACCGCACCGCGGTGGACAACATCTACGCCGTCGGCGACGTGATCGGCTTCCCGGCACTGGCCTCCACCTCGATGGAGCAGGGTCGCCTGGCCGCGCAGCACGCCTGCGGGGAACCGGCCCGCGCCATGCCCGACCTGCAACCGATCGGCATCTACACCATCCCCGAGATCAGCTTCGTCGGAAAGACCGAGGACGAGCTGACCGAGGCCTCCACCCCGTTCGAGGTGGGCATCGCCCGCTACCGGGAACTGGCCCGGGGGCAGATCGTCGGCGACTCGTACGGCATGTTGAAA
This sequence comes from Micromonospora sp. NBS 11-29, assembly GCF_002140155.1. Lineage (GTDB taxonomy): Bacteria > Actinomycetota > Actinomycetes > Mycobacteriales > Micromonosporaceae > Micromonospora. The sequence continues at coordinate 84,333 of NZ_NAPR01000003.1, read as the reverse complement.
CTGCTCGTCTCGCCGCAGGACGGGCGACTGCTCGGCGTGCACGTCTTCGGCACCGGCGCCACCGAGATCATCCACATCGGCCAGGCCGTGATGGGCTGCGGCGGCACCGTCGACTACCTGCTCGACGCGGTCTTCAACTACCCGACCTTGGCCGAGGCGTACAAGGTGGCCGCACTGGACGCCGCCAACAAGATCCGCAACATCACCAGAATCGACGGCTGACGGGTCAGCGGCCGGTGGCGTAGCCCTGGGCGCCCCGGGGGTTGGCTGCGGCCGTCAGGACGCCGGTGGTGGGGTCGCGGGCCACGGCGCAGAGGCGGCCCAGGCTCCACGGGTCGGAGCGGTGGATGGTGTGGCCACGCGCGTGCAGCGCGGCCAGCACGTCCGGGTCGAGGCGGTCCTCCAGCACCAGCACGCCCGGCTCCACCTCGCGCGGGTAGAACGACGCCGGCAGGCTGGTGGTGTGCCACATCGGGGCGTCGATCGCCTCCTGCAACTCCTGCCCGCCGACCAGGTGACGCAGCAGGAACAGCAACTGCCACTGGTCCTGCTGGTCGCCGCCGGGCGTGCCGCAGGCCAGGACCGGCTCGCCGTCGCGCAGCACCAGCGTCGGGCTCAGCGTGGTACGCGGCCGGCGACCCGGCCGCAGCGACGAGGCGAGCCCCTCCTCCAGCCAGCACATCTGCAACCGGGTGCCCAGCGGGAAGCCCAGCTCGGGAATGGTGGGCGAACTCTGCAACCAGCCACCGCTCGGCGTGGCCGAGATGATGTTGCCCCACCGGTCGACCACGTCGAGGTGACAGGTGTCGCCGCGGGTCACGCCGTCCGCCCGTAGCGTCGGCTCACCGGTCGTCGGGTCGTGCGGGCCGGACGACCGGGCGACGTGGGCGCGCAGATGCGACGGCAGCCGCGGCGGGACACCCGCCGGGCTGCCCGGGCGCAGCTCGGTCGAGGCCCGGTCACCGATCAGCGCGGCCCGCTGCCGCGCGTAGCCCGGCGACAGCAGCGCCGCGCTCGGCACGTCGGTGTCGCCGTACCACGCCTCGCGGTCGGCGAAGGCCAGCTTGAGCGCCTCGGCCTGAGCGTGGATGCCGTCCACGCCGGACGGGTCCAACGCGCGGGGGTCGTCGAGCGCGTCGAGCGTCGCCAACGCCTGCAACAGCACCGGGCCCTGGCCCCAGAAGCCGGTCTTCGCCACCGTGTGCCCGCGCCAGTCGAGCGTGACCGGCTCCTCCCAGGTGGCGGACCAGCCGGCCAGGTCGTCGCCGGTGACCAGGCCGGCGTGCGGCCGGCCGCTGGAATCCCGGAACGGGCGGCGGCTGAACGCGTCGATCGCCTCGGCGACGAAACCCTCACGCCAGGCACGCCGGGCCGCCTCGATCTGCGCCACCCGGTCCGCCCCGGCGGCCCGTCCCGCGTGGACGAGGCGGCGCAGCGTGTCCGCGTACGCCGGGTTGGTGACCATCTCCCCCGGCGCGGGTGGGCGGCCGTGGCGCAGCCAGAGTTGCGCGGAGGTCGGCCAGTGCCGCTCGAACAGCGACCGCACCCGGTCGACGGTCTGCCCGGCCGCGCCGACCAGCGGGTGGCCGGCGGCGGCATAGCCGATCGCCGGTTCCAGCACCTCGTCGAGGGTGCGGGTGCCGTGGTCGCGCAGCAACAGCAGCCAGGCGTCCACCGCGCCGGGCACCACCGCGGCGAGCGGGCCGGAGCCGGGCACCAGGTCCAGGCCGAGCGAGCGGAAGTGCGCGACGGTGGCACCGGCCGGGGCCGGCCCCTGGCCGCAGAGCACCCGGGGGGTCGGGTCGTCGGCGGTGGCCAGGATCGCCGGCACCTCCCCGGCGGGTCCGTTGAGGTGCGGCTCGACCATGTGCAGCACGAACCCGGCGGCGACCGCGGCGTCGAAGGCGTTGCCGCCCCGCTCCAGCACGCCCATCGCGGACTGGCTGGCCAGCCAGTGCGTCGAGGAGACCATGCCGAACGTGCCGCGCAACGTCGGCCGGGTGGTGAAGGTCATCGGGGTCGATCCTACGCCGACGTGCGACCATCACCGGCCTGACCACCTTCCTCCACCGCGCTGGGAGTCCCGCCGTGAGCACACACGAGGTCGTCAACCAGGTCCCCCCGTTGGTCGGCCACGACACCGCCGACGACCCGGCGCTGCTGGACGCCCTGGCCCGGGAGGGCGCCGGTTGGGCCGTCGCCGGGCTGCACGACCTCGGCCGGCTGGCCGGCGGCGAGCAGGCCGCCGAGCACGGCCGGCTGGCCAACGAGCACCCGCCGGTGCTGCGCACCCACGACCGCTACGGCCACCGCATCGACGAGGTGGAGTTCCATCCGTCCTGGCACGAGCTGATGCGCACCGCCGTGGGGCACGGCCTGCACGCCGCGCCGTGGGCCGACGACCGGCCGGGCGCGCACGTCGCCCGCGCCGCCGGCTTCCACGTCTGGCGGCCCGACGCCGGGCACGGCTGCCCGATCTCGATGACCTACGCGGCGGTGCCCGCGCTGCGGCACGCCCCGGAGCTGGCCGCGCGCTACGAGCCGCTGCTCACCACCACCGAGTACGACTTCGGGCTGCGCCCGCCGCAGGGCAAGCGCGGCCTGCTGGCCGGGATGTCGATGACCGAGAAGCAGGGCGGCTCGGACGTGCGGGCCAACACCACCACCGCCCGGACCGAGCCGGACGGCAGCTACCGGCTCGTCGGGCACAAGTGGTTCACCTCCGCGCCGATGTGCGACCTGTTCCTCACCCTCGCCCAGGCGCCGGCGGGCCTCACCTGCTTCCTGGTCCCCCGCGTGCTGCCCGACGGCACCCGCAACCCGTTGCGGCTGATGCGCCTGAAGGACAAGCTCGGCAACCGCTCCAACGCCTCCGCCGAGATCGAGTACGCGCACACGGTGGCGTGGCGCGTCGGCGACGAGGGCCGGGGCGTGCGCACCATCATCGACATGGTCAACCTGACCCGGCTGGACTGCGTGATCGGCGCGGCGGCCGGGATGCGCCACGGGGTCACCACGGCCGTGCACCACGCCACCCACCGGCGGGCGTTCGGCCGCCCCCTGGTCGACCAGCCGCTGATGCGCAACGTCCTGGCCGACCTGGCCGTGGAGAGCGAGGCCGCCACCGTGCTGATGATGCGGCTGGCCGGCGCCACCGACCGGTCGGCGCGCGGCGACGCCGGTGAGACCGCGTTCAAGCGCCTCGCGCTGGCCGTCGGCAAGTACTGGGTCTGCAAACGTTGGCCGGGGCACGCGGCCGAGGCGCTGGAGTGCCTGGGCGGCAACGGCTACGTCGAGGAGTCGGGGATGCCCCGGCTGTTCCGCGAGTCGCCGCTGAACTCGATCTGGGAGGGCTCCGGCAACGTCGCCGCGCTCGACGTGCTGCGCGCGCTCACCCGGGAACCGCAGGTGCTGGCCGCGTACGAGGCGGAGGTGGCCGCCGCGGCCGGCGCGGACGCGCGCCTCGACGCCGCCGTCCGCCGGGTGCGCGACGAACTGGCCGACCACACCGACCTGGAGCTGCGGGCCCGGCGCGTGGTCGAACGGCTCGCGCTGGTGCTCCAGGGCGCGCTGCTGGTGCGCCACGGTCACCCGGCGGTCGCCGACGCGTTCTGCGCCTCCCGCCTCGGCGGCGACCACGGCCAGGCGTACGGGACGCTGCCGGGCGGCCTCGACCTGGGCGCGATCGTCGACCGGGCCACCCCCCGGCTTGGCTAGGATCGCATCCATGCAGGTCACCTCGATGCACGTCCATCCGGTCAAGTCCCTCGGCGGCGTCGACGTCGACCGCGCCACGGTCGAGCCGTGGGGGCTGCGCCACGACCGGCGCTGGGTGCTCCTGCAACCCGACGGCGGCGTGCTGAGCGCGTCCACCGCGCCGGGGATGCTCGGCCTGACCGCGACGCCCGGCCCCGGGTCGGTCACGCTGACCGACCGCGACGGCGGGTGGTTGACCGTCACCGAGCCGGTGGACGGGCCGCCGGCCGCGACCACCCTGTCCGGCCTGGACACGGTGCGACTCACCACCGATGCGGCCCACGACTGGCTCTCCGCGCGCCTGGACCGCCCGGTGCGGCTGGGCTGGCTGGACGATCCGCGCCGCCGGCCGGTCGCCGCCGTCGACGGTGGCCGCCCTGGCGACCCGCTCAACCTCTCCGACGCCGGTCCGCTGCTGGCCACCACGCTGCCGTCGCTGCGCCGGCTGCGGGACTGGATCGCCGAGGGCGCCGTCGAGCGGGGCGAGCTGGCACCCGATCCGCTGCCGATGGCCCGGTTCCGGCCCACGGTGGTGCTCGACGGGCCGGTCGCGCCGTTCGCCGAGGACGGCTGGACCCGGCTGCGGATCGGCGCGGTCGACTTCCGGTTCGCCGCCCGCTGCGACCGCTGCCAGCTCACGCTGATCGACCCGGTGACGCTCACCAGCGGCAAGGAGCCGATCCGCACGCTCGCCCGGCACCGGCGGCAGGACGGCAAGACGTGGTTCGGCATCCGGCTGATCCCGGTGGGCACCGGCGAAATCCGGGTCGGCGACCCGGTCACCGCCGACTGACCCGGCCGCCACCCGTACCGCCGGCCTGCTCAGGTGGTGGTCTGCCCGTCGAGGGTCTCGCGCAGGATGTCCGCGTGCCCGGCGTGCTGGGTGGTCTCGGCGATCACGTGGATCAGGACCGCGCGGACGCTCTTCACCGCGCCCGGCTCGTTCCACGGCGCCTCCGGCACCGGGTGCGTCGCCGACAGGTCGTCGACCGAGGCGACGATCTCCTCGGTGCGGGCGGCCACCCGCGCGTACCGGTCGAGGATGGCGGGCAGCATGTCCTCGGGCAGCATCCGGAAGTCACGCTCCCGGTCGATCGCCCACCGGGGCAGCTCGCGGGCGGTGCCGGCCATGAAGTCCGCCCACGTCACCCCGTCGGGCAGGGCGAAGCTCATCGCCGCCGGACCATCCACCACGAACCGCAGCCACGCCTCCTCGGTGGACGCCACGTGCTTCAGGATGCCGCCCAGGCAGAGCGCGCTGGCGGTGGGACGCTCGCCGGCCTGCGCGTCGGTGAGGCCGCGCACCGTGTTCGTCAGCGTGGCCCGCGCGGTGGCGAGCGCCGCGAGCAGGTCGGTCCGCTCGGCGTCGAGGGTGGTGTTGGTCGTGGCGGTCATCGTCATCGGGTTCCTTCCGGTCACTGATCGGGTACGGGTCGACTCTCGCACCCGTAGCGGTCAGGTTGTGTCCGCTTCCGTCGGCAGAATGCAGGACATGTCGACGACCTCCGCCCGCCTGCTGTCCCTGCTGTCCCTGCTCCAGGCCCGCCGCGACTGGCCGGGCGCGCTGCTGGCGCACCGGCTCGGAGTCAGCGGCCGCACCGTGCGCCGCGACGTGGACCGGCTGCGCGGGCTCGGCTACCCGATCGAGAGCGTCAAGGGCCCGGACGGGGGCTACCGGTTGGGCGCCGGCTCGGCGCTGCCGCCGCTGCTGTTCGACGACGAGCAGGCGGTCGCGCTCACCGTGGCGTTGCAGACCGCCGCCACCGGCGTCACCGGCATCGAGGAGGCCGCCGCGCGGGCGCTGACCACGGTGCGGCAGGTCATGCCGGCGCGGCTGCGGCACCGGGTGGACGCCCTGCGGGTCGTCGCCGTGGGCCGGGCCGGCGACGCGACCGGGCCGCGGGTCGAGCCGAGCCTGCTGATGACGCTCAGCGCCGCCGTCCACGCGCGGGTGGAGCTGCGCTTCGACTATCCGCCGGGGCCGACCGCCGGGCCCGGCGAGGCCGTGCCGCCGCCGCGCCGGACGCAACCGCACCACCTCGTCACCTGGGGCGGGCGCTGGTATCTCGTCGCCTGGGACCTGGACCGCGACGACTGGCGCACGTTCCGCGTCGACCGGATCAGCCCGCGTACGCCCACCGGCCCCCGGTTCACGCCCCGGGAGCTGCCCGGCGGTGACGTGGCGGCCTTCGTCGCCGGCCGGTTCGCCGGGGCGGCCGGCCCGGGCGACTGGCCCTGCCGGGGGGAGGTGATCCTCGACCTGCCCGCCCGGACGGTCTCCACCTGGACCCGGGACGGCCTGGTCGAGGAACTCAGGCCGGACCGCTGCCGGCTGGTGCTGGGCGGCTGGTCCTGGCCTGGCCTGGCCGCCGTGCTCGGCCGGTACGACGCGGACATCGAGGTGGTCGGGCCGCCCGAGCTACGGGCCGCCTTCGCCCGCCTGGCCCGACGCTACGCCGCCGCGGCCCAGGCCACGGACCGGTGACGCCGGGGCGGACCGGGTGTGCCCTCAGTCCACGTCGAGCAGGACCTTGCCCGGCACCCGCCGGCCGAGCAGCGCCTCGGCCGCCTCGTCGAGCCGGCGCCAGGAGCCACGCCAGCCCACCGGGACCTCCAACGCGCCGGCACGGACCATCCCGACGAGGACGGCGAGGTCCGCCGCGGGTGCGGAGACGTCGCCGACCGAGCGCAGCGAGCGGGACGCACCCGGGGCGAAGGTGGAGTTGACCGGGAAGGTCGCCGGCTCCCCGGACGCCCAGCCGACGCTGAGCAGCGTCCCGCCGGGCGCCAGCAGCCGCCAGGCGTCCACCAGGTGCGCGCCGCCCACGGTCTCCACCACCACGTCGACCGGCCCGGTGACCGCGCCGAGCCCGACCACGACCTCGTCCGCCCCCAGCTCGACCAGCCCGGCGCCGCGTTCGGCGGCGCCCACGGCAGCGACCACCCGGGCGCCGCCGTGCTGGGCGAGCTGCACGGCGACCCGACCCACTCCCCCGGACGCGCCGGTGACCAGCACCCGGCGACCGGAGAGCGGGCCGGCCTCCCGCAGGGACCGCAGTGCGGTGAGGCCGACCGTGGGCAGCGCGGCGAAGCGGGCGACGTCGGCGTCCGGCGGCAGCGTCGCCACCGCGTCCGGCGGGAAGACCGCGCGCTGGGCCCAGGCCCCGGCGCCGAGCGCGACGACCCGGTCGCCGACGCGGGGGCCGGTGGCGCCGGCACGCACCACCCGACCGACGGCGTCGTGGCCGAGGATCGCGCCCGCCGGCCAGGCGCCCACGTACCGCACCTCCCCGTGGTTCACCCCGACGTGCTCGACCTCGACCAGGATGTCGTCGGGCCCGGGCTCGGGATCGGGCACGTCGGCCAGCCGGTACCCCGGCTCGACGTCGGGGGCGGCGACGATGGCACGCACGAAACCTCCACAAAGGATCTTAATACGGCGGCGGTGGTCAGGCGGCGCGGCGGCCCGGTGGGTCGGTCGCGCCGGCCAGGCCGGCGTAACCGCCCCGGTGGTAGAGCAGCGGCGAGCCGACGTCGGCATGGCGCAGCAGCTCTGGTTCGGCGAGCACGATGGCGTGGTCGCCGACGGTCACCCGGTCGACCACGCGGCACAGCAGCCAGGCCAGCGTGTCGTCGAGCAGCGGGACGCCCTCCGGGCCCGGCTGCCAGCGGGTCGGGCCGGCGAAGCGGTCGATGCCGCTGGTGGCGAACCGCCGCGCCAGCTCGTGCTGCCCGTGCGCGAGCAGGTGCACCCCGACGTGCCGGGCGCGGGACACCGTGGGCCAGCTCGACGAGCCCAGGTTCAGGCAGAACGAGACGATCGGCGGGGCCAACGACACCGAGGTGAACGACGTGGCGGTGAAGCCGACAGCGGGCGGACCCGCCGCGGTGACCACGGTGACGGTGCTGGCCTGGTGCCGCAGCAGCGTCCGGAGCCCGTCCGCGTCGGCGTCGGTCGGGGTGTCGGCGGGCTCGGACATGACGTTCCTCCCGTGATGGACGCCGGGCTCGGTGAGGTCGGCCACCGCGGCCCCCGGCGAAGACGGTAACCGGCCGCCGGCCGGGGTCCCAGGGGGTCGCCACCCCTAAAGGGGAACCGCGATCATTTTCCTATCACTCAGGTAGGAATTTCAAGGGAGAATTCCTCGGCGGCTGCCGGGTGCTCCCGAGGATGGCCAGGCTGCGCACCGGGTCGGCCTCGCCGCCCGCGCTCCCAGCAACGGCGGGACCTCCCGCCACCACCAACATATAGCGCACCCCCGGTCTTGCGGCAAGACCCGGGGTACGGCGCAGAATTGCCGCCCGTACACCGATTCCCCACGCACCCACGAGCCGCGACAGGCGGAGGGCCCCGCGTGTCCGCAGATCGGAGCCGACCCCGTTGAAACCGCCCACCACCAGCGTCTTCGATCTCCCCGAGCGCCTCTGCGCGAAGGCCGACCCCGGCCTCGTCGCCGACGACGAGCGGCACTTCACGGCCATCGAGGAGAGCCTCCGACGCTCGATCGCCGAGCTGTCCGACCGGCTCGACACCACACGCCGGGCCGCCGGCGGCAAGGGCCGCCAGGCCGTCGAGCGCGACCAGGAGATCCGGCGGCTGACCGCCCGCGTGCGGACCCTGCGCCGCTACGGGCTGGACCTCTGCCTCGGCCGGATGGTCGGCGCGGACGGCGCCGAACCGGTGTACGTCGGGCGACTCGGTCTCACCGACGGGGCGGGCGGCCGGCTGCTGGTGGACTGGCGCTCCCCCGCCGCCGAGCCGTTCTTCGGCGCGACCCACGCCAACCCGATGGGCCTGGCGAGCCGCCGCCGGTACCGCTGGACCCACGGCCGGATCACCGACTACTGGGACGAGGTGTTCACCGCCGACGGGCTGGCCGGGCACGCCGCCCTCGACGACCAGTCCGCGTTAGTCGCCAGCCTGGGCGCCAGCCGGTCGGCCCGGATGCGGGACGTGCTGAGCACCATCCAGGCCGACCAGGACGCGATCATCCGGGCGGGTTCGCGGGGCGCGCTGGTGGTCGACGGCGGACCGGGCACCGGCAAGACCGTCGTCGCGCTGCACCGCACCGCGTACCTGCTGCACGCCGACCCGCGGCTCGGCGCGCGCCGGGGCGGGGTGCTGTTCGTCGGCCCGCACCAGCCGTACCTGAGCTACGTCGCCGACGTCCTGCCCAGCCTCGGCGAGGAGGACGTGCAGATCTGCACGCTGCGCGACCTCGTCCCGGAGGGCACCGCCGCGGCGGCCGAGACCGACCCGGCGGTGGCCCGGCTGAAGGCGTCCGCCGACCTGGTCCGGGCCGTCGACGCGGCGGTCCGGTTCTACGAGGAACCGCCGACGACCGGGCTGCGGGTCGGCATCGAGGACGCCGAGCTGCGGGTCAGCGCCGACGACTGGGCCCGGGCGTTCGAGGCCGCGACGCCCGGCACGCCGCACAACGACGCGCGCGACGACGTGTGGGAGGAGCTGCTCACCGCCCTGCTGGAGCGCTACCACGGCGAGGAGCCGGAGGCCGCCGTACGCCGGTCGCTGGCGCGCCACCGGGACCTGGTCGCCGCGTTCGGACGGGCGTGGCCGCTGCTCGACCCGACCGACGTCGTCGCGGACCTCTGGTCGGTGCCGGCCTACCTGCACCGGTGCGCCCCCTGGCTGAGCGTGGACGAGATCCGTACGCTGCGACGCGCCGACCCCCGGGCCTGGACGGTGGCCGACCTGCCGTTGCTCGACGCCGCGCGGCAGCGCGTCGGCGACCCGGCGGCGTCCCGCCGGCGGCGGCGCGACGAGGCGGTCCTCGCCGCGCAGCGGGAGCGGATGGACACGGTCGTTGACGCGCTCATCGCGACGCACGCCTACGACGACGGCGAGGGCCTGATGACCATGCTGCGTGGGGAGGACATGCGGACCAGCCTGGTCGACTCCAGCGCGCTGGCCGTCGCCGAGCCGGACGCGCTGGCCGGCCCGTTCGCGCACGTCGTGGTGGACGAGGCGCAGGAGCTGACCGACGCGCAGTGGCAGATGCTGCTGGCGCGCTGCCCGTCGCGCAGCTTCACCGTCGTCGGCGACCGGGCGCAGGCCCGGCACGGGTTCACCGAGTCGTGGCGGGAACGGCTGGAGCGGGTCGGGTTCGACCGGGTCGAGGTGACCTCGCTGACCGTCAACTACCGCACCCCGGCCCCGGTGATGGCGGCGGCCGAACCGGTCATCCGGGCGGTGCTGCCGGACGCGAACGTGCCGACCTCGATCCGCACCGGCGACGTGCCGGTGCGTCACGGCGCCCGCGCGGACCTGGGCGCGGTGGTGGACGGCTGGCTCGCCGCCCACCCCGAGGGCACCGCGTGCGTCGTCGGCGACCCCGCGTTCCCGGCGACGCCCCGCGTCCGGTCGCTCACCCCGGAGTTGGCCAAGGGGCTGGAGTTCGACCTGGTCGTGCTCGTCGACCCGGCGGCGTTCGGCGACGGGATCACCGGCGCGGTGGACCGCTACGTGGCGATGACCCGGGCGACCCGGCAGCTCGTCGTCCTCACCGGGCAGTGAGCGCCCGTCCGGGCCCGCGGCGCAGCGCTACCGCGTCAGCAGCGCGCGCAGCGCGGCGCTGATCTCGGCCGGTGCCTCCTCGGCCATGAAGTGCCCGGCGGAGGTGGTGCGGTGCTCCAGGTCCGGGGCCCACGCCCTCCACACCGCCGCCGCGTCGTAGCCGAGCGCCGCGCCCCAGTCCTGCTGGATCACGGTGACCGGCATGGCCAGCCGCCGGCCGGCGTCCCGGTCCGCCCGGTCGTGCGCCACGTCGATCCCGGCCGAGGCGCGGTAGTCGGCGACGATCGAGTCGACCGCCTCCCGGGACGCCCGCAGGTACTCGGCGCGCACCGGCGCCGGCATCGCCGCCGGGTCGCCGGCCCAGGCGTCGAGGAAGTGGCCGAAGAACGCGTCGGCGCTGGCCGAGATCATCCGCTCGGGCAGGCCGGGCGGCTGCGCCATCAGGTAGAGGTGGAACGCCACCGACGCGGACGCGCCGTGCAGCACGTCCCACATGTCGAGGGTGGGCAGCACGTCCAGCGACGCCAGGTGGGTGACCGTGTCCGGGTGGTCCAGCCCGGCCCGGACCGCGACCAGCGCGCCCCGGTCGTGCCCGGCGAGGGCGAACCGCTCGTGCCCGAGCGCGCGGGCCAGCGCCACCACGTCGGCGGCCATGGTCCGCTTCGCGTACGTCTGCTCGGTGTCCGCGGCCGGCTTGTCGCTGGCGCCGTAGCCGCGCAGGTCCGGGCAGATCACGGTGTGGTCGGCGGCCAGGTCGGCGGCGACGTGCCGCCACATGAGGTGGGTCTGCGGGAAGCCGTGCAGCAGCACGACCGGGCTGCCGGAGCCGCCCACGGCCACGTTCAGCGCCACGCCCCCGTCGACGGTGACGCGCTGGTAGTCGAACCCTGCGATTGCGGTGCTCATCTCGGTGCCTCTCTCGTCGTCGTACCGGTCCAGCGTGGCGACGCCGGATGAGCAACCGATGAGCGCGGTACGGTGGCCGGGTCGAGGAGGGGTCGGTGCAGGTCAGCTTTGGTGTGCTCGGGCCGGTCACGGCCTGGGACGACTCCGGTGGAGCGGTCGACCTGAAGGGGCCCCGGCACCGGGCGGTGCTGGCCCGGCTGATCGTGGCCCGGGGCCGGGTGGTGCCGGTCGGGCACCTCGTCGACGACCTGTGGGACGACCCGCCGCCGGGCGCGGTCGGCGCGGTCCGCACGTTCGTGGCGGCTCTGCGCCGCCGGCTGGAACCGCACCGTCCACCGCGCGAGCCGGCGCGGCTGCTGGTCACCGACGGACCGGGGTACGCGCTGCGCGCCGCCCCGGACACGGTCGACGCCTGGCGCTTCGAGGACACCGTCACCGGCGCCGCCGACGCGCTTCCCCGCCCGACGCTGGACCGCCTCGACGCGGCGCTGGGCTGGTGGCGTGGACCCGGGTACGCCGGCGTCGACCGGCCGTGGGCGGACGCCGAACGCGCCCGGCTCGACCAGCTCCGGCTGACCGCGGTGGAGCGGCGGGCCGAGGCGCTGCTGGCGCTCGGCCGGGCCGCCGACGCCGTACCGGACCTCGACGCCCACGCGGCCGCGCACCCGTGGCGGGAGGACGGCTGGCGGCTGCTGGCGTTGGCGCTCTACCACGCCGGGCGGCAGGCCGACGCGCTCGCGGTGCTGCGCCGGGCCCGTGAGCTGCTGCGCGACCGGCTCGGGCTGGACCCCGGCCCGCGGCTGCGCCGGCTGGAGACCGACCTGCTGCGTCAGGCCGACCCGGAGCCGACCGACCCGGCGCGGGTCTGGGCGGAGACCGCCGCCGCGTACGAGCGCAGCGTGGTGCCCGGCGCGCGGGCCCGGATCGAGTCCACCGTCGGCCTGCTGCGCAGCCTCGCGGTGACCGGGCCGGGCGGCCTGGCGGCGGCCCGGGACCAGCGCCTGGCCGCCATCTCCGCAGCCGAGCAACTGGGCGATGCGGACCTCACCGCGCGGGTGGTCGGCGGCTACGACGTACCCGCGATCTGGACCCGCTCGGACGACCCCGAGCAGGCGGCCCGCGTGGTGGCCGCAGCCGAGCGGGCGCTGGCCGGCCTCGGGCCGGACGCGCCGGAGACGACCCGGGCCCGGCTGCTGGCCACCGTCGCGGTCGAGTCGCGCGGCGACGCGTCGGGGCGCGGACCCGAGGCGGCCCGTCAGGCGGAGGCGATCGCCCGGCGGCTCGCCGACCCGGCGCTGCTGGCCCAGGCGCTCAACGGCGTGTTCATGCAGACCTTCCACCGCGCCGGGCTGGCCGCGGAGCGGGACGCGGTCGGCGCGGAACTGGTCGAGGTGGGCGCCCGGCACGGCCTGGCCACGGTCGAGATCCTCGGGCACCTGATCCGGGTGCAGGCCCTCGGCGCGCTCGCCGACCTCGCCGGCGCCGACGGGCACGCCGACGCCGCCGACCGGCTCGCCGCCCGGCACGAACGCCCGCTGGTCGGCGTGTTCACCGACGGGTACCGGGCGGTGCGGACCGCCGCGGCCGGGGCGCCGTACCCGCAGGCGGAGGCGGCCTACCGGGCGGCGGCGGCCCGGCTGGCCGACTGCGGGATGCCCGGCGTCGCGCACGGCCTGCCGCCGCTGGCGCTGCTCTGCCTGCGGGTCTGGCACGACCTGCCCGCCGACCTGCCCGCCGACACCGACTGGGGGCCGTACGCGCCGTGGGCCCGCCCGCTGGTCCTGCTCGCCGCCGGCCAGCGCGCGGACGCGGCCGGCGCGCTGCGCCGCACCCCGACGCCGCCGCGCGACCTGCTGATGGAGGCGCTGTGGTGCCTGACCGGCCGGGCCGCGGTCGCCCTCGACGACCGGGCCGTCGCGCGCCGGGCCCGGGACGCGCTCGCCCCGGCGGCCCACGAGGTGGCCGGTGCCGGCAGCGGGATGCTCACCGTGGGACCGGTCGCCGAACACCTGGCCCGGCTCGACGCCGCGCTCGGGTCGGGATGACCGGCGGCCGGGGCTAGGGTGCGGCGATGGACGAGCTGAAGGAGCTGTTCCGGCGGGCCGCCGACCACGCGGCCGACTACCGGCGGTCGCTGCCGGACCGCCCGGTCGGGGTGCCGGTCGACCAGGCGGCGCTGGCCCGGGCGTTCGCCGCCCCGCTGCCGGCCACCCCGACCCCGCCCGGGCGGGTGCTGGCGGAGCTGGTGGCCGCCGCCGAACCCGGCCTGGTCGCCACCGCCGGCCCGCGCTACTTCGGCTTCGTGGTGGGTGGCGCCTCCCCGGCCGCCACCGCCGCGGACATGCTCGCCGTCGGATGGGACCAGATCGCGTTCAACGCCGTCACCTCGCCCGCCGCGGTGGCCGCCGAGACGGCCGCCGGGACCTGGCTCAAGGACCTGCTGGGTCTCCCGGCGTCGGCGTCGGTCGGCTTCGTCACCGGCGGGCAGGCGGCCAACACCGCCGGGCTCGCCGCCGCCCGGCACCGGGTGCTCGCCGACGCCGGCTGGGACGTGGAACGACGCGGGCTGACCGGCGCACCGCCGGTGCGGGTGTACGCCGGCGTCGAACGCCACGCCACGATCGACCGCTCGCTGCGCCTGCTCGGCCTCGGCACCGACGCGGTGCGGGAGGTGCCCGCCGGCCCGCAGGGCGCGATCGACGTCGACGCGCTGGCGGCGGCGCTGCGCGACGCCCGGCCCGGCCCCACCGTCGTCTGCCTCCAGGCCGGCAACGTGAACACCGGCGCCTGCGACGAGCTGCGGCGGGCGTGCGACCTGGTCCACCGGCACGGCGGCTGGGTGCACGTGGACGGCGCGTTCGGGCTGTGGGCCGCCGCCAACCCGGCCACCCGGCACCTGGTGGACGGCGTCGAGGCGGCGGACTCGTGGGCCTGCGACGGGCACAAGTGGCTGAACCTGCCGTACGACACCGCGTTCGCGTTCTGCGCCCGACCCGACGCGCACGCGGCGGCCATGGCGTTCGCGGCCGCGTACCTCGTGGGTTCCGGTGGTGTGCCGGCGGGCGCGGACCTGACCGCGGAGTCCTCGCGGCGCGCCCGTGGCTTCGCGGTCTGGGCCGGGCTGCGGGAGCTGGGCCGCGACGGTGTCGCCGCGCTGGTGCAGCGGTGCTGCGCGCTGGCCCGCCGGTTCGCCGACGGGCTGGCCGAGGCCGGGTTCGAGGTGGTCAACGACGTGGTGCTCAACCAGGTCCTGGTGGGCTTCGGCGACGACGCGCGCACTGACCGGGTGGTGGCCGCGACGCAGGCCGACGGGACGTGCTGGGTGGGCCCGACGACGTGGCGGGGGCGGCGGCTGATGCGGATCTCGGTGTCGAACGCGACCACAACGGAGGCCGACGTGGACCGGTCGGTGGCGGCGATCGTCCGCCTCGCCGGACATCGGGGCCCCTACTGAGTGCGAGAGGTTGGTAGCGTGGCGCTCACCACTGTCCCCCGGGGAGGGTCGCGATGTGGGCGGACGAGGCCGCGCTGGACGCGGCGACGCACCGGCTCGACGAGTGGGAGTCGACGCTCGCCGCCCGGGCCGCGCGGGCGACCGCGCTGGCGCAGCGCACGCGGGCGCTGACCGGCACCGCCCGCAGCGCCGACGGCCTGGTCGAGGTCACCGTCGACCCGTCGGGGCTGCTGACCGACCTTCGGCTGGACGAACGCACCCGGCAGCACTCCGCCGCACACACCGCCCGGCAGATCATGACGACCACCCGCGCCGCCCACGCCGACCTGCTGCGGCAGCTCACCGACGCGACCATCGACACGCTGGGCGCGGACGACCCGGCCGCGCGGGCGATCGTGGAGAGCCACCGGCGGCGACTCGACCCCGGCCAGGGCCCGCCGGATGCCCGCCGGTGAACCCCTCCGGGTCGACCCGGACGACCTGACCGCACACGCCGCCCACCTCGACCGCTGCGCCGACAGCATCGACACCGCCGGGCAGGCTGCCCGGCACGTCCGGTTGAGCGCCGACGCGTACGGGCAGCTCTGCGCCGTCATGCCGGTCCTGCTCGACGGCCTCCAACGCACCCTGGTCGACGGCGTCGGCGCCGCCGCCGCCTCGGTCCGCGACACCGCCGACCGGGTACGCTCCAGCGCCGAGCGCTACCGCGCCGCCGACGATCGGGCCGCGCGCCTGCTCGACCGGTCACGGCACCGGCGGTGACCACCAACCCGCTGGTCGCGGGCGCGGCGGACACCGGGCCCGGCACCTGGGCGGGCGTGTGGATCTGCGAGGACATCGAACTCATCGCCCGGGGCGTGCGTACCGGCGACTGGATCGACGGCAGCCTCGGCGTGGTCAGCGCCGGCCTCGACGCGCTCGCCCTCGTCTCCGACCCCGTCGGCGCCCTGCTGCAATACGGCATCGCCTGGCTCATCGAGCACGTCCGGCCGCTCAGCGAGGCCCTGGACTGGCTCGCCGGCGACCCCGCCGAGATCACCGCGCACGCGCAGACCTGGCGTACCGTCGCCGCGTCGCTGCGCGAGGACGCCGCCGAGCTGGCCCACGCCGTACGCGGCGAGGTCGCCGGCTGGACCGGGGTCGCCGGTAGCGGATACCGGAGCTGGGCCGGCGAGCAGCAGCAGGCCCTCACCGGGCTCGCCCAGGGCGCCGAGGCGATGGCCGCGATCACCGAGGGCGCGGCCGGCCTGGTCGCGGCCGTGCGGCTACTGGTCCGCGACGCCGTCGCCGCCTGCGTGTCCCGCCTGATCGGGTACGCGGCCGAGCTGGTGGCGACGGCGGGGCTCGCGACGCCGCTGGTGGTGGAGCAGGTCACCACCACGGTGGCGTCGTGGGGGGCGCGGATCGCGCGGCTGTTGCGCGGGTTGTTGGCGAGCCTGCGGCGGCTGATGCCGCAGGTGCGGCGACTCGGAGAGCTGATCGAGAGGCTCAGGCAGGGCTTGGGTCGGCTGCACCGCCAACCGCCCGATCCACCTCCGTCGCGAAATGCGGAACCGCCCCGGGTGCCACGCGATCCTGATGCCCCCGACTTCAGCAACCCGGAGATCGACTCACGAAAGATCACGGGCTACGCCATGAACCCCGAACATCCCGTGGGCAGGAACAAGTATCGGGTCATCAACGCCGCCACCGGCCTCGGACCCGAGGATGCGATGACGATCGAGCGGCAGATCCGTGACGGCGTTCAGCAGGGGTCGCCGATTCACGGCAAGACCGACCAGTACGGCCAGCGCTGGTCGGTCGACGTGCCCCTGACCGGCCCGACCGGAACTATCCTGGTGCGGACCGCGTGGATCCTCGAAACCGGGGCCACGTCTCCTCCGCGCCTGGTCACCATCTCCTTCCCACCCAAGTGAGGACGAACGTGGATCTGTACGACCTGGTCCAACTCAGGGATGCCCTGCCGCAGGAGAAGCTGCCGGCTGGAGCGGTCGGCACCATCGTCCACGTGTTCCACCGGCCCGAACTCGCCTACGAAGTGGAGTTCGCCGACGAGGACGGCCGAACCGTCAACACTGTTGCCCTGACCCCGGAGAAGCTCTCTCCTGTCTCGGCGAACGGTGCTGGGCGGTAGTCCAGCGTCCGGCGGCGGCCGGTCAGGGGTGAGGTGGCAGTCGGCGCTCAGCTTCGGTCGCGGCGATGTCGATCGAGACGTCATGCCTCAACGCCGTGTCAGTCCGAGAGTGCAGACCCAACTCGACGATCCGGTCGTCTCGGGGGTGCCACGGTCGTTCCGGTGTGGCCCGGCCGAGAATACGTTCGAACGCGTCGATCGCCGGCTTCCACAGGTTCATCCAGTTCCGGCCCGGACCCAGGGTGAAGGTCAGGTGCAGTGAGACCGGCCCCTCCGGAATCGGTTCTGCGCTGCTGAGCTGGTCGTGGATCTGCTGTTTGAAGCCGGCGGACTGACTCGATGCGGTGGTGCGGACCGTGAAGTGGCGATCCGGAGCGAAGTCACCGTGGACCGGCTGTGCCCGGTCCACCCGGAGAAAGGATGTCGACGCCGTCTGCTTGGTGGCCCACGCGCTGACGAACTGTCGTCCCGTCCTCCGGACCAGGTACGAGGCCAGTGGGAACAGGTAATTGTCGAGATCGTGATGGACGAGCAACGGCGTCTCGGCAGGTAGGCCGACGTCGAGCTTGAGCACGAGCGGGCCGGCGAGCGTGTCGAGCCGCGGCCGGACGAGTCGCTCGGCAGCGGCGAGGTACTCCCCGAGCTTCACCTGGTCGGGATGCCCGGACGCGTTCCAACTGGCCAGACGTGGCGGCACTGGAAGGATCAAGGGATCGCCGACCGGCGCGACGTACCGCATGTCACCCTGGCTTCCGATGGTGGTCAAGGCGGTCACGGTTCACCGGTACTGGCGCTGTTGTGCGGCCACGATCTCGCTCCTCAACTCGGGCGGCAGTTCGACCACCTCGACCTGAATGGTGAAGCTCCGTAGTGCACTGGCCGCCCAGGACCGGGCAGTGGTGAAGTGTCGGGCCGCGTCCTCGTCGGACAGGCAGAGCACCATGCGCGGCCGCGCGGGAAGCGTCGAGGCGACGAACAGCAGCCGCATCGCGTCCGCCAGCACCTTGTTCTTCTGCGCGGCTTTGGGTGGCCCCTGGTGCGCCCACACCTCGGCGAGGACGGTCAGCTCCTCGTCTGCGCCGTCGACCTCGACCCGCGCGCCATCAGGCAGCACGAATCTGCGGGGCTGCAGCTTCCGTCCGAGTCGATCACCCAGCAGGGCGAGCATGACTCCTTCGGCACGCCGCTGGGTGGCGCTGTCTCCCGCCGCCGGCTCCGGCAGGATCTCCTGCTCGACCTGCGCGTCCGCCGATTCGGCGCGGAGCTCGTTCACGATCTTGCCGTGGGCCCCGGGGTACCGGCGGAGCCGGCGGCTCTGCTCAAGCCTGCGGCATGCCTGGTTGATCGTCTGTCGCGGCCGCACGTCCAACCGTCGCGCGAGTTCGTCGTCGTCGAGCGGGGCCCGAGCGCGTAGCAGTTCCTGCATGACCCGCTCGGCGATGGTGAGGTAAGCCATGGTCAGCCGCTCTCCCGGTTGCGCGCACTCGACGTCGCACCGGCCCGGCGTGTCGACGCCCCGAAAAGGTCGGTGACGTCGCGGCCGTCGGGCAGCACGTCGGCGAGCCGGATCTGCACCCGTTTGCGCACCACCTCGGTTCCCCGCCCGAACGATCCGGGCATCCGCCGCTTGCGCCACTTCCGCAGTGGTGTGGTCAGCAGCTTCAGACGTGCCTCGGCGGCGATGACGTCGGCGTGGCGCCCCTCGACCACCTTCACCAGTTCCGCGCCGGCGCGCAGGTGCTCCCGTACCCGAGCCGGGCGACCGACCCCGAACTTGAGCAGCCCACGGTGCCGGACCAGGTAGAGCAGGTAGGGGGTGTCCCTCAACGCGGCGAACGACCGGTCGCCCGGCTCCGGCGGGCACTGCGGGCAGGCCCGGTCCCGGCGCTGCTGCCAGCGCCCGCACCGGTCGTGGACGCCCCAGGTGCCGTGGGACGAGGGTCCGGTCCGCTCACCGCACCACGGCAGTCCGTGGACGTCACCGGCGAGGTCGGTCCAGCCGTCCCGGCGACGCCGGTCGAGTTCGCTGCCGAGAGCGACGGCGGCCTGGAACTCCGCGGCGGCGCGTACCGGAATGGGGTCTTCTTCGGTGAGGCCGGCGAACCGGCGGACCTGGGCCGCGAGGGCCGGTTCGTGCGGGACGCGGGCGAGCAGGCGTTCGCCGGCCGCGAGCGCGTAGCCGGCCGAGCGCTCGTCCAGGCAGATGTGGCAGCGGGTCCGCCAGCCGGTGCGGCAGACGCGGCCGGTGCCACAGCGTCGGCACCGGTGGAGCTGCACGCCGCTGTCGTCGGGCAGCTGGTCGAGCCGCTCCATCTGGTCCGCGACGAGGGCGGCGCAGGGGTGGCAGTGGGCGTACCACGCGATGTCCGGTCCGCGACCGCGCGAGTTCGCCCGGCCGTGGACGGTCTCGCCGCAGTTGACGCAGCACACCACCCTGGGCTGCTGCCGGCGGCTCCTCATGCCGTCGGCTTGCCGGCCCGGGCCGCCTTGGCCGCGACGGCCTGCGGCGTGCCGCGCCGACCGCCGGCCGCCCACGAGACGCCGCTGTAGTCGTCCCACCGTCTGTCGAGCGCGGCCGCGTCGGCCTGGTCGTCCGGGGTGACACTGAAGTCGCAGCCGGTCGCGTTCATCTGCGCCCAGACGGCATTGGCGATGTCCGCGTAGCGATTGGGGTCCGCGCACTCGACGCGGATGGTGATCTCGCGCATGTCATCGCTCCACGGGATCGGGCAGCCGCAGGCCGGGGCAGCCGCTGGCGCGGTGGTCAGGTCGGTGCCGCATCCAGAACACGACGTCGAGCACCCGCAGCCGGCTGACCCCGGCCGGCAGTTCGGCCTCCCGGTGCAGGGCGTCGAGCCGTCGTGCCAGGGCGCCGTCGTCCTCGCGGAGCGTGCCGTGCAGCCATTCCCAGAAACCGCTGCGCGTGCCGTAGGCGCAGGACACCACGGCGTCGTACACCGGCACGAGCTTCGGACGCTTGCGGGCGAGCAGCTTGCCGGCGATGACCCAGCCGATGCGGGGCGTGTCACGCAACAGATGCCACGCGGCGTCCGCCGGGCCACCACCGATGACGTACGCGAGCGCGTCGTCCTCACCCAACTCGACGTCCGTGGGGATCGCGAGCAGTTCCGCTGACACCTTGCGGCCGAGCGGACCTTGCAGCAGGTCGAGCCGCTGGGGCGCGGGAATGGCCACGCCGAGCAGCTCGACCGCGACCAGGTCCTCGGCGGTGACGGTGTTCGCCACCTCGGGGCGGGAGCCGCCGCCACCGAGCAGGTCGAACTGGCCGCCGGTGAACGACGCACCATCGGCTCCGTGAAAATAGCGACGGAGATCGCCGACCGAGTCGGGCGCGTCCAGCACGGCCACGATCTCGGCGAGGGTGCGGGGTTGGCTCATGGGTCTCCTTCGGGGCGTTCGCTCCGGTCATGCGGGATGCAATCGGGCCAGCCAACCAGACCCGCGGAGTGGATCAAGTAGTCAGTCAGGAACGCGACTGGTCGTGGACCCGGTCGCCCGTAGCGACCGGGTCGTGTTGGGCCATCCTGGTGGTAACCGAGGTGAGGAGGCATGGTGATCGTCAGCCCGTTACGGCCGGAGGCGACCGGGGACGTGGAACGGTTGATGGCGCTCGGGGAGCCGTACGTGCGTCCGCGCACCTCGTCGGAGTACTGGCTGTACGCGCGGCTCTTCTCGTCGACGTGTCCGGTGGCGGTGTCGGAGGGCACCATGGCCGGCGCGGCGATCGCGTTCCGCAGCCAGGACGACCCGACCGACGTCTACGTGCAGGATGTGGTGGTCCATCCCGACTTCCGTCGGCGGGGCGTGGCCCGGCTGCTCCTCGACTCGGTGCGGGCCCGCGCGGTGGGGTGGGGGTGCCGCCGGCTCTACCTGACCTCGGAGCCGGGGAACCGGGCGGCGCACGGAACGTGGCTCACGCTCGGGTTCCGCAACGTCCCCGGCGACCGGGAGGTCGAGGGGATGCAGGTGTCGTCGAACTTCAAGGGGCCGGGCAAGGACCGCGCCGTCTACGAGCTGCTGCTCAACGGGCGGTCCTGACGCGGCTGTCAGTCGACGACCAGTTCGTCCGAGGCGGGCACCTGGGCCTGGCCGTAGAACCAGCGCAAATGGTCGAGCAGCGCCTCGCGGGCGTCGGTGTCGGCGAGGACGGTCAGCGGGAAGCCCGGTCGCAGGGCGAGCTTGGCGGCGGCGATCTGGACACCCGGCAACTGGTTCAACCGCTGCCGCAGCTCCTCCCGCAGGGCCACCGCGTCGAACGGCGTCCGGATGCTGAGGTGTTGGAAGACGACCTCGCACTTCCCGCTGCTGGGATAGAGCGTCACCGGCCAGATGTTGCCGTACTCGTGTTCCTTCCCCCGGGCAAGGAGGAAGCAGGAGGTCTCGTCGCCGTCGCCGTAGCCCAGGATCCCGCCCATGGTGGTCCACGCGTCGAGCACGACGGCGGTGGCCGTGGCGACCGCCGGCGTCTGGGCTGCGGTGAGTTGTTCCATGAACCGTGCGGCGCGGTCGACGTCGCCGGTGGCGCGACGTCGCGGCTCGGGCAGGTCGGGCGCCGTCACCCCGGCGAGCTGCGCCAACTCCTCGACGGTGAGGCGCTGGGCCTGGTCGGCGCGGCCGTTCTGGTCGAACGTCACGCCCTCGGCGCGCAGCACGTCACGCGGGTCGTCGGTGCGGCCGGGTTCGAGCCACTTGAAGTTGCCCGCGACGACCCCGCCCGCCTGGAGCACCCGGTGGGCGTTCAAGGTGGGGTGGGTGGCCAGCCGGTTGCCCACCGGCTGCGGGGCCGTGCCGATCAGGGCGGCCAGGTCGCCGTAGGTGGTCCACGAACCGGCCGGCAGCTCGGCGAGCGCCTTCGCCAGCACGTCCCAGGGCACGTCGGACTGGTTGCCGGTCTCCTCGGTGGGACCGGGCCAGATGGCGATGATCCGGTCGGCGAGGGCGTCCGCCCGCGCCAGGATCTCCGAGCAGCCCCAGCGCTGCCGGTCGGCGATGTCCCGGCTCAACTGGATGCCACTCTTCGCCAGGGCGATTCGCTTGGCGGCGAACGGCTTGTTGCTCAGCTCCGAGTTGTAGCCGGTGAGGGTCAGGTTCCCCAGCGTGTGCACGAGCCCGTCGTGCGCCTCGTCGGGGGTTTCGTCGGTGTCGAGGTCGGCGGCGAGCATCTGCCGCCACTCGTCGCTGAGGGTCTGCGGCAGCACGTGCTCGATGGTCAGCTTTTCCAGCGCCACCGGCTCCTTGCTGCCGTGGGACTCCTCCAGCCAGCGCAGCACCAGGTTGCGCTGGCTGGCCCGGCCGTTGAGATAGAACGGGATGGTCCGCACCAGAACTCGCAGGCTCGCGTCGGCGGCCCAGTATTTGCGGCCCGTCGACAGGTATCGCCGCACCGCCTCGTGGACCGGCAGGTCCCGGTCCATCTCGGTGACCACGGCGAGCAGGATGCGGTTGATGTTCATCGTGCTCCGGCCGATCAGCAGCCGCCGGACGAAGAAGCTCTCCAGATAGAGCATCGCGGCGGCGATCTGCTCGGAGGTCGCCGTGCCCCGGTCCCGCCGGTCGAGCAGGTGCAGCAGCACCGGGTAGACGGTGGTGGTGCCCCACGCGTTCAGGCGCTCCAACCGCTGCCGTACGGCCGGGTCGTGCTCCTCGGCGGGGTGCAGGATCACCCGCAGCAGGGCGCCGAGCCGGCTGAACCGCTGCACCTCGGCTTCGACGTCCGCTTCGGTCCGTAGCTTCTCGAGGCGGGCCTGCTGGCTCGCGTACGTGTCGGTCTGCTTGACCTTCGGGTCGCGATGGACCAGGTCGAGCCAGAAGAGCAGGACCAGCTCCGTCGGGGTGAACCGCTGCTGCAACGGCAGCCAGAGCGACTCGTAGACGGCCTGCCCCCGGTTGGGCAGCCGCATGAAGATGTAGTTGCGCAGCAGGTCGGCCTGGGTGAGCGTCAGCCCGGTGTTGTTCAGCGACTCGAAGATCCGGTAGACGTTGTCGCCTGGCTTGGCGGTGATCGCCACCAACGCCAGCCCGGTGATCACGGCGCTCTCGATCCGCTCGATGGCGATCGGTTCCTCGGCGGCGCCGAGGCCGTCCAGCGCCTTGGCGAAGAACCGGTATGCCCGACCCACCGCGTTGTCGCCGCCGGCCTGCGGCGTCGACCTCACGCAGGCCACGTACGCGTCCCGGTCGGCCTGGGTGGGGACCAGCTTCAGCCAGCGCTGCTCCTCGAACGGGTTGGTCAGGTACTGCTGGTCGAGCCGCAGCCGGTGTTTCTCGCTCTCATGCTCGGCCCGGCGGTCGCGGATGGCGCAGAGCAGGATGGTCAGCGTGGTGAGCCGCTGCTGGCCGTCCACCACGAGGTATTCGGCGACACCGACCGGACCCATGGCCGGGCTCGGCGCGAGCACCAGCGAGCCGATGAAATGGGTGGCGGACGGATGCTCGGCCCGGTCCCTGGCGAGCTGGCAGACGTCGTCCCAGATCCGTTTCAGTTGGAGCTCGGTCCACGAGTAGGTCCGCTGGTAGAGGGGAACGTGATACTGCTTCGCCCCCTCCAGCAGAGCCTGCAAAGTGGTTTCCTGCGCCGTGACCATCCCGCACCCGTCCCGTTTGGACCCGCCCTTGAGCCGGCAAGACAACCAGATCGAAGCGACCGAGGGCAACATGCGAAGAGGGTTGCCGCGTCGGATAGTCGACAGCCAGCCAGGCGACGCTCAGGTCACTCGTTGTTCCGCACGACGAGCGCCGAGCAGTTCCCACCCGGAGGCCGAGTTGAGTGGACGACGTGGGGAGCCGGCCAGGGCATTCCCGATGCTCGAACTTCGCAGCGGGGACTCCGCAAATCGACTCGACCTGACGGACTACTGGGCTGACTTCGAGGACAGGTTCTGGAGGACGACCGGTCCCGGGTTCTGGAAGCTGGAACGGCAGCAGACCTTCAAGGAGCCCACGGACGAGGGTTGGCGCGCCTTCGCGGCCGGCCGCTGGGAGGAGTCGCTACAGCTCCTCCAAGGGCGCCGCGCCGAGTTCGCGGAGTACTACCGACGCATCAAGGACAGCGGTTTCGCCACCCGGCGGGTGCGGATCGTCGACGAGCCGCTGACGCCCTACCTCCAGTGGGAGCTGCACGTGCTGCGGCTGCGCCACGAGTACGGCGGCCTGACCCGTGTGGTGGACGCGGCAGCGATCGCCCCCGCCGAGAAGAAGGGCGTCCTTCCGGAGCTCTACACCCTCGGCACCGAGGTCATGTACGAAGCCATCTACGACGCCGACGGGGTGCTGACGGCGGCCCGGCGTTGGCTCGACCCGCAACTGGCAGCGCGCTGCCAGGCGTTCATCGAGTCGCTCTACCGCGATGGTGAGCCGCTCGACGAGTTCTTCGCCCGCGCGGTGGCACCCCTGAAGCCACCTCGGCTGACAGCTCGATGAGGGTGCCGGGCATGGCAAGAACCGCACAAATCNCTCGCGGAAGGACCACGCGCGCAGCCAGCACATCTGGGTGATCTCCTACGACGGGCCCGAGTCGTTCGAGGAGGCGAACGCCGCCTACTGGGCCTCGGAGCGCCGCAAGACGCTCGGCCTGGATCCGAGCGACTACCTGGTGCGTGAGGAAACGCGCGAGGTCGAGCAGACGTTGTGAGCCCGGATCGGCCGGTAGCAACGGGCTCGCGGTTCCTCCTCTCAACCGGGGTGCAGCTCCTCGGCCGTCTTGAGGATCAGTCGGCGCGACTCCTCCTCACTCAGCGCCAGCGCATCCAGGCTGGCCCAGGCCCGCTCGTACGCGGCCCACTCCGCCGGCCGGTCGAGATAGAGCGCCCCGGTCAACGACTCGCGGTAGACCACCGGCGGGTCGGGGTCGACGCGCAGCCCCGGCGGGAAGTCCAGCAGCACGAACGGGCCGGCGACCGCCCCGGCGTGCCCACCGGCGGCGAGCGGCAGCACCCGGATCGACACGTGCCGCAGCCGGCCCGCGTCGGCCAGGTGCCGGAGCTGCCCGGCCATGGTCGCCATGTCGCCCACCTGCCGCAGCAGCACCGCCTCGCAGAGCATCACCTCGAACCGGGGCGGTCGGGGCAGCCGCCGCCGGAGCAGGTCCTGCCGGCGCAGCCGCGCCTCGAGCAGCCGTTCCCGCTCCTCGCCGGTCGCGTCGGGGTGGGGCGGGTGGGTCGCGGCAGCGTACCCCCGGGTCTGCAACAGTGCGGGGACCAGCGCCCCGGCGTGCTCGCGCAGCCGGCATGCGGCGGACTCCAGGCCGCCGTAGAGGTCGAACCACTCGGGTACGGGTTCGCCGTACGCGTGCCACCAACCCTTTCCCCGCGTCTCCCCGGCCAGGGCGACGAGTCCGGCGGTCAGTTCGGGCCGCGCGTCGTACAGCTCGCACATGGCTCGCACGTCGACCCCGCGCACCACGCCGAGGCCGCTCTCGATCCGCCACACCTTCTGCCGGCTGCACTCCAACGCCGCCGCCGCGCCGTCCAGCGTCATCCGTGCCTCGGTGCGCAGCTCCCGCACCGTCCGCCCGAGCGCCCGGCGCGGCACCGACGAGCCCGCCAGCTCAGCCATCCGCACGCCTCCCCTCGGCCGGACCACTCCCCCGGCACGATCCGCCGGGCCGCCTGCGGGACGCCCGCGGGCGATAGCGGTCCACACGCTGGTTGCGCGCCGCAGCCGCCAATGACCGCTCGGCCCGCTGGTAGACCTCCGCACCGTCGCACCGCGAGGTCACGATCTCTTCGGGTACGGCAGGCCCCGCCGCCTCGACGGCGCCCTTCCACGACCATCCACCTCGGGCCACTTTACAATTAAACAAGTCAAACATGCTATAGACTTTAAACATGGCATAGGTTGCATGACGTCGTGTTGGCTGTGGTGGAGTCGGCGCATGGTGCCGTACGTGCCGCTGTGGCGAAGAATCCGGCAGGACATCCTGGACCGGATCGATGCCGGACTCCTCAAGCCCGGCGACAAACTGCCGACGACCAGGGAGCTTGCTGAGCAGTACGACACCTCGGGCGTGACCGTCAGAAAGGCCATCGACATCCTGATCGAGTCGGGCGTCCTGGAGGGCCGACAGGGCATCGGCGTCTTCGTCGCCGGCAGTACGGGACAGAGGCCGTAGGCCTCTGCCCGTGGAGATACTTTCGCTGGTGGCGAGCCAAGAGGTGCAGAACATGCTTGGCGTCTCACGTACGCGCGCCTACCAGATCACCAACTCGAAGACGTTCCCCGATCCGGTGGCAGTGCTGTCCGTCGGCCGCATCTGGCTGACCGAGGACGTAAAACGGTGGATCCGCGACCACCGCCCCGACCTTCAAGACGGCTCGAAGTAGGCGTTCCAGCACGCCAACCCGGGCCAGCGACGATGTCCTCCCCCGCTCCGCCTGGCGAGTTCTTCCACATTGCTACACGAGGTAGGCCGGTCTGCCCGTGGACGAGGCACGGCAGTCGGCAGGCGATGCCCTCCCGGTTCGCATCGGGTGATCAGCACGGCTGTCCAGCCGGCCGATCGGCGGTCACGCCGCCACTTCCGCAGGAATGCGATCTGCCCATGAAGACAGTTCCGACCCTGACCCTTGTCTCCAACCTGACAAGGCCGGTTACGAGGCCCGCACGGCCAATACCGTCGACGGGACTCGCGGCACGGTGTCGCAGGCGACTTGTGGGGATCTCATCATGACCTTTCCTGGCCAACCGAGCCAGAATCAACCGTACGGGCCACCACCCGGGGGGCCACCGCCGCTTGTCGGCGCGCCTCCGATGATGCCGCCCTCCGCCGCACCGACGGCTCCCCGTCGACCGGTCTGGCTGATCCCCGTTCTTGTCGGCGCGGGAGCCATGGTCGCTCTCTGCTGCGGGCTGGGCGTGGTTGGTGCCGTCACAGGGGATTCAGCACCAACCGACAAGACGTCCAACCAGGTGGCGGAGGCGCAGGCGGCAAAAGGCTCACCCGACTCGACGACGTCCTCCACGGTCGCGCCGGAAAGCAGTGCAGCCCCTCCTGGCAAGGCAGCACCGTCAAAGCCCTCCGTGGCCGGACCCAAGGCCTACGGGATCGGCGACAAGGTTCGTGGCGGCGACTTCGAGTTCACGGTGAACGGGCTGAAGTGCGGGATCAGCCAGGTCGGTGATTCGTTCCTGAACCAGAAGGCGCAGGGTAGTTTCTGCCGGATCACCATCACGGTGAAGAACGTGACGAAGTCCCCGCACCTGTTCCATGCTGACGGAACGATCACGGCACAGGATGCCAGTGGCCGGAAGTACAGCGCCGATGGCGAGGCCGGCATCTACGGGAACAAGGACGGCAGCGGTTTCCTCGATGAGATCAACCCCGGCAACTCCGTGAAGGCGAATGTCTTCTTTGACGTACCGAAGGGGACAAAGCTGAAGACGATCACCTTCGACGCCGGTCTCTTCACACTCGCCAAGGACGCCGTCGTGACCCTGTGACAGGCCGCTTCCCGTCAGGTCGTTCGTCTCGCCCGTGCCAGACTGCGGGGATGAACGACCTGACGGCTCGGGTACGAGCGTTCGCCGAGGAACGTGACTGGCAGCAGTTCCACAAGCCGAAGAATCTCGTCATGGCGCTTGCCGGCGAGGTCGGCGAGCTGGTCGCCGAGTTCCAGTGGCTGACGCCTGAGCAGGCGGGTGCGGTGATGGACGACGCCGAGGCTGGCGCCCGGGTCCGGGCGGAGATCGGCGACGTCATGATCTACCTGACCCGGTTGGCGGACGTCCTCGACATCGATCTGGAGGAGGCGGCCCTGGCCAAGTTGACCGAGGTCGCCGTCCGCTATCCGGCCGAGAAGGTCCGCGGCTCCGCAGCCAAGCGGTAGCGGAGCGTGCGGAGAGTTGATCTCTTCGCTACAGTCCCACCCGTACAGGCGCGTAACGACGGGCTTCCGGTCGCGGCCGGACATGCCCCCCATGCGCACGATCACTTCGTGCTGCCCGGGGGCAAGTCTTGTCAGCGTTCCGCACCTCCGCCGATGGTCTACTGCGCTACGCGACCGGCGGCGGCCTGGCCGACCGGATCGCGGAGCACATCGGACATCATGTGAGCCCAGCCGAACGCCGGTCCTGGGAGCGCAGCCTGCCCGTGCTCGGGCAGGACCTGGCGGACGCCGGCCTCGGGCAGGTCGAGATGCTGGTGGAGTACCAACTCCCGCTGACCAGCAAGCGGATCGACGTGGTCCTCGCCGGCACACACCCGAGGACCGGCGAGGACTCCTACGTGGTGGTCGAGCTGAAGCAGTGGTCCCGAGCCGAGTCGTACGAGGACTCAGACCGCCTCGTCCTGGTCGAGCACGCCCCGGGCCCCCGGCTGCATCCCGGCGTGCAGGTCGCGGACTACTGCGAATACCTCGCCGATTTCCTCGGCGTGCTCGCGCACGCCCGCAACCCGATCGCCGGTGCCGCATACCTGCACAACGCGGTCGACCGAGACGTGTCCGACCTCCTTCTGCGGCGGCCGACGGAGCAGAGCCGGCTCTTCACCAAACAGCGCCGGGGTCAGTTCCTCGACTACCTGCGCAGCCACCTCGCTGCGACGTCCGGGGCGGCCGCCGCCGACCGCTTCCTCACCAGCTCGGTCCGGCCGAGCAGGCACCTGCTGTCGTACGCGGCGGCGGAGCTGAAGGAACGGTCCCACTTCACGCTGCTGGGCGAGCAGCGATTGGCGTACGAACTGGTGCTGCACGCCGTGGAGCGTTCGCGGAGCGCGGATCGCAAGTCGGTCGTGGTCGTCTCGGGCGGGCCGGGCAGCGGCAAGAGTGTGATCGCACTGTCGGTACTCGGTGAACTCGCCCGGCAACAACGTTCGGTCATGCACGCCACCGGCTCACGGTCGTTCACGCAGACGCTCCGTCGTTACGCGGGCAAGGGCTCGACCCGCCTGAAAAGCCTCTTCGGCTACTTCAACAGCTTCATGACCGCCGAGCGCAACGGCCTCGACGTGCTGATCTGCGACGAGGCACACCGCATCCGCGAGACGTCGGTCAACCGGTTCACCCCCAAGGCGAAGCGGGAGCGGGCCCGCCCGCAGATCGACGAGCTGATCGCCGCCGCCCGGGTGCCGGTCTTCCTGCTCGACGAACACCAGGTGGTCAAGCCGGGCGAGCTGGGCAACGTCGAGGTCATCTCCGCGTACGCGAAGCAACTCAACCTGGACGTCGAAGTGGTGTCGCTGCACGACCAGTTCCGGTGCGGCGGCAGTGAGGCGTACGAGGAATGGGTCCTCGACCTGCTCGGCCTCGACGGTGGTCAGCCCTCCGTTTGGACCGGCGACGGACGTTTCGACCTGCGGTTGGCCGAGTCGCCGGAAGAGATGGAGACGTTCCTCGCCGCGAGGCAGGCTGCCGGGGAGACGGCCCGCATGTCGGCCGGCTACTGCTGGCCCTGGAGCGATCCGCTACCGGACGAGTCCCTGGTGCGGGATGTGCGGATCGGCAGTTGGGCGCGGCCGTGGAACGTCAAGAGCGACCGCAGCGTCGGCGACGCTCCCGGCAGCGCGTTCTGGGCCACCGACCCCGACGGGTTCGGGCAGGTCGGGTGCGTGTACACCGCGCAGGGCTTCGAGTACGAGTGGTCCGGCGTGATCCTGGGACCGGACCTGGTCGCTCGGGATGGACGGCTGGTCACCCAGCGGACGGAGTCGAAGGACCCGGCCTTCCGCAGCCGTAAGTCGCTCGACGATGCTGAGGCCGACCGTCTGATCCGCAACACCTACAAGGTGCTGCTGACCCGAGGGATGCGCGGCACCATCCTCTACTCCACCGACGCGGAGACGCGACACTGGCTCAGGTCGCTGGTCCGGGTGCGGCGAGGTCTGGAGACCGTGTACGAAGGGTGACGCATGCCCTTGCACGACGACTCCGCCTGGTAGTTGGCTCATCTGCATGGCTCGCATCGCGTACGACGACACCGACGCGGAAGCGTTCGCCGCGACCCGCCACCTCACCGACGACGGGCTGACCGCCTGGCGGGCCGCCGTCGCCCGGCACCTCGTCCCCGGGCCGGGTCGGCGCCTGTTGGACCTGGGCGCCGGCACCGGAAGCTGGGCCCAAGCGTTCACCGCCTGGTTCCCCGGCCTGGACGTCGTAGCGGTGGAGCCGTCGGCGGCCATGCGCGCCCGCGCCACGTTCCGGCCGGTCCTGGCCGGCGACGCCGGACACCTTCCGCTCCGGAACGGCAGCGTCGACGGGGCGTGGCTGTCCACGGTGATCCACCACGTGCCGGACCTGGCCGCCGCGGCGCGGGAGCTGCGCCGGGTGGTGCGGCCCGGCGCTCCAGTGCTGATCCGGTCGGCGTTCGCCGGGCGGCACGCGGGGATCACGCTGTTCCGCTACTTCCCGGAGGCCGTCCGCGTGCTCGACACCTATCCCGGCGTCGACGAGGTTTCGGCCGCGTTCGCCGAGGCCGGTTTCGCCACCTCGACGGTCGAGCCGGTTCCGCAGGTCACCGCGGCGTCGCTGCGGGAAGCGGCGGTCGAGCTGCGCCGGGAGGCGCACACGCCGCTCCAGTTGATCACCGACGAGGAGTACGCCGCCGGCGTCGCGCGCCTGCGCGGGGCCGCCCGCGTCGAGACCGGGCCGGTGGTGGACGCGTTGGACCTGCTGGTCGTGCGCTGACGACGGCGCCGGGTGCGCGCGTGAGTTGTTCGTGCTGTCAGCTCGACAGCGACCATCCACGCCACCTACCGGCCGGTCAGGACGAGCAGCCATGACCGACCGCACTTTCCGCCATTGGCGTCGAAAGTCCGTACCGACACACCGAAAGGCATAGACGTATCGACATGTCTTTTGTAGCGTCGGCGCAGCATCCGGCGAAAGGAGCACCGTCATGTGCTACGGATTCGACGGCGAGGCCGCGCTACGGCGGTCCCTCGACCGGCGCGACCTGCTGCGCGGCTCGCTGGCGGCGCTGGCCGGCGTCGGGCTGGCGGCGGGGCTCGGCGCGACCGGGCTCGGCGCGACCGCGGCCCAGGCCGGCGGCGGGCACCCACACGGCCGGCGGCATGTGCCGAAGGAGCTGATCAGCCTCCAGCTCTGGACGGTCCGCGACGCGCTCAACGGCTCCCCCGGCTACGATGCGACGCTGGCCCACCTGGCCCGGATCGGCTATCCGAGGGTGGAGTTGGCGCTCGGCTACTTCGGCCGCACCGCGCGACAGCTACGCCGCTTCCTCGACGGCATCGGCATCCGGGCCAGCTCCAGCCACGACGGGATCGCCGCCGACGCCGCCGGGCTGGCTCAGAAGATCGAGAACGCCCGTACGCTGGGCCAGCGGTTCCTGGTGGTGCCCTACCTGAATTCCGAGCGTGAGGACGACTGGAAGCGCTGGGCGGAGCAGATGAACGTGGAGGCCGCCGCCGCGCGCCAGGCCGGCCTGCGGTACGGCTACCACAATCACGCGCACGAGTTCACCACCGACCTCGGCAACGGCCGGCGGCCGTGGGACGTGTTGATCGAGGAACTCGACCCCCGGCTGGTCCATCTGGAGATCGACATCTACTGGGCGGTCACCGGCGGCATCACCTCGGGCGACGGTGCGCGGGACCCGGAGGGCTTCACGCTCGACGTGATCCGGTCCGCGCCGCAGCGGGTCCTGCAGTACCACGTCAAGGATCGCGACCCGGCCACCGGCGACATGGCCGACCTGGGCACCGGGACGATCGACTTCGCGCGGATCTTCCGCGCCCATCCGGTGCGGGAGTACATCGTGGAGAACGACACCCCCGACGTGACCCCGCAGCAGACCGCCGCCGTCGGCTACCGCTACCTGCGCCACCTGACCTACTGACAGGGCGGCGGCGGGTCAGCGCGCGTCCACTTTGGCGGTGCTGCCGCGCAGCACCACCTCGCCGCTCATGCGCAGGATCCGCCGGCGTCGGCCGGTGTTCTCGGTCAGCGCCATCTCCATCGCCTTCTCGCCGAGCTGGTGCAGCGGCAGCGCCACGGTGCTCAGCGCCGGGGTGAGGTCGCGGACGATCGGGATGTCGTCGAAGCCGGCGACGGAGACGTCATCGGGCACGGCGAGCCCGTGGTCGCGCAGCGCCGCGCAGGCGCCGATGGCCATCACGTCGGTCAGCGCGAACACGCAGGTGGCGTCGAGGCCGCGGGTGAGCAGCGCGGTCATGGCCTGGTAGCCGCCGTCGCGGGTGAACGGGCCCTCGACCACCTGGGCGGGGTCGAGCGTGACACCGGCGGCGGCCAGCTCGTCGCGGAAGCCGCCGAACCGGTCGGTGACGGTGGTGAGCGCCCGGGGGCCGGCGAGCACCGCGAAGCGGCGGTGGCCCAGGCCGAGCAGCGCGCGGGCCAGGGCCGCGGCGCCGGCCCGGTTCTCCGGCAGCACGCTGTCGACCTTGAGGCTGCGGTGCCGGCTGACGACGGCGACCCGGCCGCCACCGTCGAGGTAGGGCTTCAGCTCGGCCTCCAGGGCCCGCTCCCAGCGCGGGTCCTCGAAGCCGGAGCCGATGAGCAGGATGGCCGGGGCGCGCTCGGCGCGCAGCATCGACACGTACGCGATCTCCCGTTCCGGGTCGCGGAACGTGCTGCCCAGCATGACCAGGAGGTCGTTGGCGCCGGCGACCCGCATGACGCCGCCGGCGACGGCGGCGAAGTAGGGGTCGGTGACGTCGTGGCAGATCACGCCGACGGTGCGGTGGGAGGCGCCGGCCAGCGCGCGGGCGTGGGCGTTCGGGGTGTACGCGAGCCGCGCGGCGGCGGCGAGGACGCGGTCGCGCAGCTGCGGGGTGACCCGCATGCCGTTGAGCGCCCGGGAGGCCGTGGCCAGCGAGACGTCGGCCGCCCTGGCCACGTCCTCCAACGTCACGTGCGTGCGTGACTGCATCGATGTGTCTCCCCCGCCGAACGTCTTGACCCGGTGTGCGGGCGTGGCTACCGTAACATTCTGAAAGCGCTTACTGAAAGCGCATTCAGGGCCGGGAGGGGCACACGTGGAGCGCACAACGGTCGGGATCATCCTCAACGGCGTGACCGGGCGAATGGGATACCGGCAGCACCTCGTCCGGTCCCTGCTCGCCCTGCGCGAGCAGGGTGGACTGCCCGCCCGCGACGGCAGTCGCATCTGGCCGGAGCTGACCCTGGTGGGCCGCAACGAGGCCCGGCTCGCCGAGATCGCCGCCCGGCACGGGCTGACGTCCTACACCACCGACCTGGCCGCGGCGCTCGCCGACGACGCCCACCAGGTCTACTTCGACGCCCAGGTGACCGCGCAGCGGGAGAAGGCGGTCCGGGCCGCGATCGAGGCCGGCAAGCACGTCTACACCGAGAAGCCGCTCGCCGAAGGGCTGGCCGGGTCGTTGGAGCTGGCCCGGCTCGCCGCCGTCAAGGGCGTCAAGCACGGCGTGGTGCAGGACAAGCTGTTCCTGCCCGGGCTGCGCAAGCTCAAGCGGCTGGTCGACGGCGGTTTCTTCGGCCGGATCCTGTCGGTGCGCGGCGAGTTCGGCTACTGGGTGTTCGAGGGCGACTGGCAGGCCGCGCAGCGGCCGAGCTGGAACTACCGCGCCGAGGACGGCGGCGGGATCACCGTCGACATGTTCCCGCACTGGCACTACGTGCTGGAGCAGATCTTCGGGCGGGTCGCCGCCGTCACCGCGGTCACCGCCACGCACATCCCCGAGCGGGTCGACGAGGCCGGTGTCGCCTATCCGGCCACCGCCGACGACGCGGTGTACGGCATCTTCGAGCTGGCCGGCGGTGTCATCGCCCAGATCAACTCCTCCTGGGCGGTCCGGGTGTACCGGGACGAGCTGGTCGAGTTCCAGGTCGACGGCACGCACGGCAGCGCGGTCGCCGGGCTGCGCGAGTGCCGCATCCAGCACCGAGGCACCACCCCGATGCCGGTGTGGAACCCGGACCTGCCGGTCACCGAGCCGTTCCGGGCGCAGTGGCAGACCGTGCCGGACAACGCCGACTACGACAACGGCTTCAAGGTGCAGTGGGAGGCGTTCCTGCGGCACGTCGTCGACGACGAGCCGTTCCCGTGGGACTTCCTGGCCGGGGCGCGCGGCGTGCAGCTCGCCGAGGCCGGGTTGCGCTCCGCCCGCGAGGGCCGGCGGGTCGCCATCGAGGAGATCGACCGGTGACCGCACGGATCACCCTGCCCGTCCCGGGCGGCGGCACCGAGGCGCTGACCCTGCGCGAGCCGGCCGGATGGCAGCGGCCGTCCGCGCCACCGACCAGCCGGATCGCGTACGCGGCGGCGCACGTCGTCGCCGACCCGCACGCGGACAACGCCCCCGGCGCTCCGGCGCGGCTGGACTGGGACGCCACGCTCGCGGTACGGCGCGACCTCTGGTCCTGGGGGCTCGGTGTGGCCGAGGCGATGGACACCGCGCAGCGCGGCATGGGGCTGGACTGGGCGGCCACCCGGGAGCTGATCCGGCGCAGCGCCGCCGAGGCCGCCGCCTGCGGTGGGCGCATCGTCGCCGGGGCGGCCACCGACCAGCTCACCGGCGTGCCCGACACGCTCGACGAGGTCGCCGCCGCGTACGCCGAGCAGGTCGCGTTCGTGCAGGGGTGCGGCGCGGTCGCGGTGGTGATGGCCAGCCGGCAGCTCGCCGCGCTCGCCGCCGGAGCCGACGACTACCGGCGCGTCTACGACCGGGTGCTGCGGTCCGCCGACGCGCCGGTGGTGCTGCACTGGCTCGGCGACATGTTCGACCCGGCGCTGGCGGGCTACTGGGGCTCGACCGACCTGGACGAGGCCACCACCACGTTCGTCGCGCTGGTGCACGCCCACGCCGACGTGATCGACGGGGTGAAGGTCTCCCTGCTGGACGCTAGACGGGAGGTGCGGCTGCGTGAGCTGCTGCCGCCGACCGTGAAGGTCTACACCGGCGACGACTACCACTACCCGGAGCTGATCGCCGGCGACGGCACCCGGTCCAGCCACGCGCTGCTCGGCGCGTTCGCGGCCATCGCCCCGGCCGCGTCGGCGGCGCTGCGCCGGCTCGACGACGGCGACCCGGCCGGATTCCGGGCGGTCCTCGACCCGACCGTGCCGCTGTCCCGGCACCTGTTCGCCCCGCCGACGCCGTACTACAAGACCGGCATCGCGTTCCTGTCCTGGCTCAACGGGCGGCAACCCGGCTTCACCATGGTCGGCGGCCTGCACGGCGGGCGCAGCGTCCCGCACCTGGTCGAGGCGTTCCGGCTGGCCGACGCCGCCGGGCTGCTGCTCGACCCGGAGCTGGCGGCCGACCGGATGCGCGGCTACCTGGCCGTGGCGGGGGTGACCGGATGACCGCCGACCCCCGGCTGGCGAAGCTCTCGCTCAACCAGCGCACCACCGAGCGCTGGTCGGTGCGGGAGGCGGTCGACGGTTGCGTGCGGGCCGGTATCCCGGCGATCGGGCTGTGGCGCGAGCCGGTCGCCGAGATCGGGGTGCCGGCCGCGGCGAAGCTCGTCGCCGACGCCGGGCTGCGGGTGTCGTCGCTGTGCCGGGGCGGGTTCCTCACCGCCGCCGACGACGCCGGGCGGGCCGAGGCGCTGGCCGACAACCGACGCGCCATCGACGAGGCCGCCGGTCTCGGCACCGACTGCCTGGTGCTGGTCGTCGGCGGCCTGCCGCCCGGCTCCCGCGACCTGCCCGGCGCGCGGCGACGGGTCGCCGACGCGCTGGCCGAACTGGCCCCGTACGCGGGCGAGCGCGGCGTGCGCCTGGCGCTGGAGCCGCTGCACCCGATGTACTGCGTCGACCGGGCGGTGCTGTCCACGCTCGGGCAGGCGCTCGACCTGGCCGAGGCGTTCCCGGTGGCGCAGGTCGGCGTCGTGGTGGACGCGTTCCACGTCTGGTGGGACCCGGACGTGTGGCGGCAGATCGCCCGCGCCGGGGCCCGCATCGCCAGCTTCCAGGTCTGTGACTTCCTCACCCCGCTGCCGGCCGACGTGCTGCTCGGCCGCGGCATGATGGGCGACGGGCACATCGACTTCCCGCCGCTGCGCCGCGCCGTGGAGGCGGCCGGCTACACCGGCGACACCGAGGTGGAGATCTTCAACGCCGAGGTGTGGGCGACCGACCCGGACCGCGTCCTCGCCACCATGGTCGCCCGCTACGTCGAGCTGGTGCTGGCCGACTGACGGCGGCGAATCGGGTGGCCGCCGGGCCGACGACCGGGGCAGGATCGGATCATGACGTCCGCCTCGATCACCACCCCGATCACCCCCGACCTGCTGCGCGGCGCGCTCGACCTGGAACGCACCGCGCACGGGGTGCTGCCGCACCGGCTGCCCGCGCGGGCCCGGGCGCAGAACACCGATCCGCAGGTGGCGACGGCGGAGGCGATGCCCTCGGGCGTACGGCTGGTGTTCCGCACCCGGGCCACCGCCGTCGAGCTGGACGTGCTCGCCACCAAGATGGTCTACCCGGGCGCGCCGCCGCGCCCGGACGGCCGCTACGACCTGCTGGTCGACGGCCGTCTCGCCGGGCAGGGCACGGCCGGCGGCGGCAAGGTGCTCACCATCGACCTGACCACCGGCGCGACCACCACCGCGCTGGGGCCGGTCGCCGCGGTCCGCTTCGCCGACCTGCCCGCCACCGACAAGGAGGTGGAGATCTGGCTGCCGCAGCGGGAGATCACCGAGCTGGTGGCGTTGCGCACCGACGCGCCGGTCGAACCGCTCGGCGACCGGGGCCGGCGGGTGTGGCTGCACCACGGCAGCTCGATCAGCCACGGCTCGGACGCGGAGAGCCCCACCGGCACCTGGCCGGCGGTCGCCGCCGGTCTCGCCGGGGTGGAGCTGGTCAACCTCGGGTTCAGCGGCAGCGCGCTGCTCGACCCGTTCACCGCGCGAGCGATGCGGGACACCCCGGCGGACCTGATCAGCGTGAAGATCGGCATCAACCTGGTGAACAGCGACGCGATGCGGCTGCGCGCGTTCACCCCGGCGGTGCACGGCTTCCTCGACACGCTGCGCGACGGGCACCCGGACACACCACTGCTGGTCGTGTCGCCCATTCTCTGCCCGATCCAGGAGGACACGCCCGGCCCGGGTGCCGTCGACTTCAGCACCGGCACGGTGCAGTTCCGGGCCACCGGCGACCCGGCCGAGCAGGCCGCCGGGAAGCTCACCCTGCGGGTGATCCGCGCCGAGCTGGCCCGGATCGTGGCCGCGCGGGCCGCCGAGGACCCGCACCTGCACTACCTGGACGGGTTGGCGCTCTACGGCGAGGCGGACTTCGCCGAGCTGCCCCTGCCCGACCAGTTGCACCCCGACCCGGTCGCGGACCGCCGCATCGGCGAGCGCTTCGCCGCGCTGGCGTTCGGCCCCGACGGCCCGTTCGGCTCTAGGTGAGGAGGGCGTCCAGCCAGCTCAGTTGACGCCGGACGTGGACCGCCTCGCCGCCCTCGTGACCGTTGAACGGGTAGGTGTGCATCTGCCGGTCGACCGGCCGGCCGGTCGCGGCGCCGTACTGGTTGTAGGCGGCGAAGCCGGTGCTCGGCGGGCACACGTCGTCGCGCAGGCCGATCCCGAAGTGCGCCGGGGCGCTCGCCCGGCGGGCGAAGGCGACCCCGTCGACGTGGGAGAGCGTGTGCCACACCGCCTCCTCCGCCTCCCGGTGCACCGCCAGGTAGCGGGCGATCTCGCCGTACGGTGAGGCGTCGGAGAGGGCCACGCCCCGCGCCATGTGGCACAGGAACGGTGCGGTGACCAGCAGCGCGGCGAGGTCGTCGACGAGGCCGGCCACCGCGAGGGCGAGCCCGCCGCCCTGGCTGTTGCCCGCCGCGACGACGCGGGTCGCGTCGACCCCGGGCAGGGCGCGGGCGGCGTCGACCGCGCGGACCGCGTCGGTGATCAGGCGGCGGTAGTGGTAGCTCTCCGGATCCAGGATGCCCCGGGTCGCGGGGCTCGGGCCGCCCGGCGCGCCGTGCGGGTCCGGGGTGTCGCCGGGGGCGTACAGCCCGCCCTGGCCCCGGTTGTCCATCAGCAGGTGGGCGTAGCCGGCGACGGGCCAGGTCAGCCGCTCACCCGGTAGTCCCCGGCCGCGGCCGTAGCCGGCGAACTCCACCACCGCCGGCAGGGGCTCGGCCACGTCGGTGGGGCGGGTGTACCAGGCCCGCACCGGTTCGCCGTCGAAGCCGGCGTACGTCACGTCCCACGACTGCACCAGCCGCAGGTCGGTGGGCTCGGGCCGGACGTCGAGGAGCACCGGAGCGGCCGCCGCGGCGGCGAGTGTGGTGCGCCAGAACCGGTCGAAGTCGGCGGGTTCGGCGACGGCGGGCCGGTAGCACCGGAGCTGGTCGAGAGGAAGGTCGGCGAAGGGCATGGATCCTCCAGGGCGGGATGGTGCATCGATCTCCTTGACATTGTTCTAGCGATCACCATAAATTTCCGGAAAGCTTGTGGAGCGTTACCGGAAGTTTTCGACGGCCACGGTGGGGGCGAGGATGACGACCCAGACCGCAGGACGCCGCCGCCCCTGGCGTCGGGCCCTGCGCCGGGACTGGCAGCTCTACTCACTGGCCGTCCTGCCGCTGCTGTTCTTCCTGGTCTTCCGCTACCTGCCGATGCTGGGCAACGTGATCGCGTTCCGGCGCTTCCAGCCCGGCGGCAGCATCTTCGGCGAGTACTGGACCGGGCTGCGCTACTTCCGGCTGTTCTTCACCGACCCCACGTTCTGGGACGTCTTCACCAACACCCTGGTGCTGGGCGCGCTGACGCTGCTGTTCTGCTTCCCGCTGCCGATCGTGCTCGCGTTGCTGCTCAACGAGGTCCGCAGCCGCGTCCTCAAGCGGTTCGTGCAGTCGGTGTCCTACCTGCCGCACTTCCTGTCGATCGTGATCGTGGCCGCGATGGTCATGCAACTGGTGTCCGTGGACGGCACGGTGAACCAGCTCATCGGCGCCGTCGGCGCGGAGCCGGTTCCGTTCATCCAGGAGGCCGGCTGGTTCCGGTCGATCTACGTCTCGTCCGAGGTGTGGCAGACCGTCGGCTGGGGCACCATCCTCTACCTCGCCGCGCTCACCACCATCGACGGTGACCTGTACGAGGCGGCCCGGATCGACGGTGCCAACCGGTGGCGGCAGACCTGGCACGTCACGCTGCCCGGGATCCGGCCGACCATGATGACGCTGCTGATCCTCAACATCGGCACGTTCATGGCCGTCGGCTTCGAGAAGATCCTGCTGCTCTACAACCCGCTCACCTATCCGACCGCGGACGTGATCTCCACCTATCTGTACCGGGTGGGCATCGTCTCCGGAAACCTCAGCTACGGCGCGGCGATCGGCCTGTTCGAGGCCGTGATCGGGTTGACGCTGGTGCTGTCGGCGAACGCGATCTCCCGGCGCACGGTGGGAACGAGCCTGTGGTGACCACCCGGGCGCGCGGGGTGCGGCCCAGCCGCGGCTACCGGATCTTCCAGGCGGTCAACGCCGTCGTCCTGACCGGCGTGGTGGTGGTGACGGTGTACCCGTTCCTCACCATCGTGGCCCGCTCGCTCAGCGACAACGCGTACATCGTCGCCGGGAAGGTCAACCTGGTGCCGCGCGGGTTCAACCTCACCGCGTACCGGGTGGTGACGTCCGACCCGGCGTTCTGGACCAGCTACCGCAACACCGTCGTCTACACGGTCGTCGCCACGATCGTCTCCATCGTGCTGACCACCTGCTACGCGTACGTGCTGTCGAAACGGCACCTGCGGGGCCGGACCGCGCTGGTGGGGATCGCGGTGTTCACCATGTTCTTCACCGGCGGGCTGATCCCCAACTACGTCCTGGTCACCAGCCTGGGCCTGAAGAACACCGTCTGGGCGATCGCGCTGCCCAACGCCATCAACGTGTTCAACCTGCTGGTCATGAAGGCGTTCTTCGAGAGCCTGCCGGTCGAGTTGGAGGAGGCCGCCGCGGTCGACGGGTTGGACACGTACGGGACGTTGCTGCGGGTCGTCCTGCCGCTGTCCAAGGCGATGGTCGCCACGATGGTGCTGTTCTACGCCGTGTCGTTCTGGAACTCCTGGTTCGCCGCGTTCCTCTACATGGACCGGCAGGACCTGCTCCCGGTGACGGTCTACCTGCGCAACCTCATCGTGGGCGCGACCGACGCCACCCAGACCGGCGGCGGCCTCGGCGCCGACGACGTCGTGCAGTCCGCCGCGACCATCCAGTCCGTGACCATCGTGCTCACGGTCCTGCCGATCCTCGCGGTCTATCCCTTCATCCAGCGCTACTTCGTCTCCGGAATCCTGCTCGGCTCCGTGAAGGGATAGCCGCGCCCGCGCCACCACCCACCACCGAGAGGAAGCCCCATGGTCCAGATGTCCCGCCGCCAGGTGCTGTTCGCCACCGGCGCGGCCGCCGTCGTCTCGCTGGCCGGCTGCGGCGACGACACCCCCGACAAGAAGGACCTCGACCGCAACCGCGACGGCGCGATGGAGAAGTACGGCGTCGGCGACCAGTTCACCGCCACCGCGCCGGTCACCTTCTCGATCCTCTACAACAACCACCCGAACTACCCGCTCAAGCCGGAGTGGCTGTTCTGGTCGGAGTTGGCGAAGCGGACCAACGTCAAGCTGGACCCGGTCGCGGTCCCGCTCAGCGACTACGAGCAGAAGCGCAGCGTGCTCGTCGGTTCCGGCGACGCCCCGCTGATCATTCCGAAGACCTACCACCCGCAGGAGGACGCGTACGTCTCCTCCGGCGCCATCCTGCCGGTCAGCGACTACCTCGACCTGATGCCGCACTTCAAGGACAAGATCGAGAAGTGGAACCTCGGGCCGGAGATGGACACGCTGCGGCAGGAGGACGGCAAGTTCTACCTGCTGCCCGGCCTGCACGAGAAGCCGTGGCAGGAGTACACGCTGGCGGTGCGCACCGACATCCTGGAGCAGTTGAACATCGCGTCCCCGACCACCTGGGACGAGGTGTACGCCATGCTCAAGGCGATGAAGGCGGCCCACCCGGACGTCTATCCGTTCTCCGACCGGTTCGGCAAGCCCAACCCCGCCGGGAACCTGCTGAACATGCTCGCCCTGTCGTACGGGCTCGGGGGCGCCGGCTGGAACTACCACGCCACGAGCTGGGACTCCGGCGCCGGAAAGTACGTCTTCACCGCGGCCTCGCCGCAGTACCGGCAGGTGGTGGAGTTCCTCCACAAGCTGGTCGCCGAGGGGCTGCTCGACCCGGAGACGTTCACCCAGACCGACGACCAGGCCCGGCAGAAGCTCGCCAGCGGCAAGTCGTTCGTGATCAGCACCAACGCGCAGACCCTGGTCAACGACTACCGGCCGGACATCGCGAAGATCAACCCGAACGCCCGGCTGAAAAAGATCATGTTCCCGATCGGCCCGGCCGGCCCGGTCAACCCGGCGAGCCGCCTGGAGAACGGCGTGATGATCTCCAGCAAGGCCCGCGAGGGCAAAAACTTCGTGGCCATGATGCAGTTCATCGACTGGCTCTGGTATTCCGACGCCGGCCAGGAGTTCGCCAAGTGGGGCGTCGAGGGCACCACCTACACCAGGGACGGCGCTGGCAAGCGCACGCTCGCCCCGGACGTGAACATCGTCGGGCTCAACCCCAAGGGCACCAAGCACCTCCAGAAGGACTTCGGCTTCGCCAACGGCGTGTTCGCCTACGGCGGCAAGCTGGACCTGGTGCAGTCGTTCTTCTCGCCCGAGGAGATGGAGTTCCAGCGGGAGATGAACGGCCGCCAGGCGGCGCCCTGGGTGACGCCGCCGCCCGCGCCGCTCACCGACGATGAGCGCGAGCAGACCACGCTGTGGGCCACGGCGCTGAAGGACTACGTCACGCAGAACACCCTCAAGTTCGCCCTGGGCCAGCGCCCGCTGAGCGAGTGGGACGCCTACGTCACCGAACTGAAGGGCAAGAACGCGCAGGCGTACACCGATCTGGTCAACAAGGCGTACGAGCGGTACCGGAAGAACCACGGCTGACCGGCGATGCGCATCACCGTGGACGACCGGCCCACCGGCCGGCTGACCGACGCCTGGCGCACCTGCGTGGGCACCGGGCGGTTCGACCTGGCCCTGCGCCGGGACTACCAGGACTCGCTGGCGCTGGTGCAGCGGGACGTCGGCTTCCGGCACATCCGCGGCCACGGGCTGCTCAGCGATGGCGTCGGCGTGCACCGACCGTACGAGCACCGGGGCGAACGCCGGGTGCGGCACGCCTTCACGTACGTCGACCAGGTCGTCGACGCCTACCTCGACCTGGGCATCCGGCCCTTCGTGGAGCTGGGCTTCATGCCCTCGGAACTCGCCTCCGGCGACCAGACCGTCTTCTGGTGGCGGGGCAACGTCACCCCGCCGCGCTCCCATTCCGAATGGGCCGACCTGGTCCGGGCCACGGTGGCCCACCTGGTCGACCGGTACGGCCTCGACGAGGTGCGCGGCTGGCCGATCGAGGTGTGGAACGAACCGAACCTGACCGCGTTCTGGCGCGACGCCGACCGGGACGCCTACCACCGCCTGTACGAGGTGTCGGCGCACGCGGTCAAGGACGTCGACGCGGCACTCCAGGTGGGCGGCCCGGCCATCTCCCCCGGCGCGGACGAGTGGTTGGCCCCGTTCGCCGAGTTCGTCGCCGCGCGGGACGTGCCGGTGGACTTCGTCAGCCGCCACGCGTACACCTCGGGGCCGGCCCGGCAGGTGCCGTTCGGCACCCGGCAGAGCCTGGCCCCGGCGGCGGAGCTGCTGGACCAGTTCGCCGCGCCGCGCCGCCACCT
This sequence comes from Micromonospora sp. NBS 11-29, assembly GCF_002140155.1. Taxonomy (GTDB): domain Bacteria; phylum Actinomycetota; class Actinomycetes; order Mycobacteriales; family Micromonosporaceae; genus Micromonospora. The sequence goes on along the minus strand of NZ_NAPR01000003.1, from coordinate 41,833 downwards.
GGCCGGCACCGCGCTCGCGGACCTGCCGGTGCACATCACCGAGTTCAACTCCTCCTACCGGCCGGACAACCCGATCCACGACACCGCGTTCCACGCCGCCTACCTCGCCCCGGTGCTGGCCGGCGGCGGTGACCTGGTCGACTCGTTCTCGTACTGGACCTTCAGCGACGTGTTCGAGGAGGTCGGGGTGCCGACCGCGCCGCTGCACGGCGGCTTCGGCCTGCTCGCCCACCGGCAGCTCAAGAAACCCACCTACCACCTGTACGCGTTCATGGCCCGGCTCGGCGACGACGTGCTCGCCCGCGGGCCGGACCACCTGGTCACCCGTCACCCGGACGGCCGGGTCGCAGTGCTGGCCTGGGCCCCGGTGGACGTCACCGGGCGGGAGCCGACACCCGAGCGGCACACCCTGGCGCTGTCGGTCCCGCTCGGCCCGCCGGGCACCACCTCGGCGTTCCAGCTCCGGTCGTCGGTGAGCGAGGACGCCGGCAACGTCCGGGCGGCCTGGCGGGAGATGGGCAGCCCGCACTCCCCCCGGCCCCGGCAGCTCGACGCGTTGCGGGAGGCCGCCGAGCCGGCCCGGACCCACCGCGCCCTGCCGGTCACCGCCGGCCGGATCGACGTCGACCTCACCCTCGCCCGGCACGAGGTGACCCTGGTCGAGCTGACCCCGGTGGTGGACGAGACGCCGCCGTGGGGCGACGACGACCGGCTGCTCGACGGGCCCGACGACACGGCGCCGGCGGACCCGCCGGGGCAGTCGTGAACGGCACCGCGCAGCGCCGGCGGGAGTTCGGCGACGGGCTGCTGTCGCGGGCCGCCGCGGCCGTGCACATCCTGCTCGTCGTCGAACTGTTCCTCCTGCTCACCACCGTGCCCGTGCTGGCCGCGCTGGTGCTGCTCGACCGCGACGCCAGCAACCTGCCGCTGGTCGCGCTCTGCCTGCTGCCGGTCGGCCCGGCCGTCTCGGCCGCGCTGCACACCCTGCGCCACCAGCGGCCCGACCCGACGGACCTGCGGCCGGCCCGCGCGTTCCGACGGGCCTACCGGGCCAACCTGCCGGGCGTGCTGCGGGTGTGGGGGCCGACGCTGCTGTGGCTGACCGTCGTCGCGGTGAACCTCGCCCACCTGCCCGCCGCGGCCGTACCGTCCTGGTGGGCGGTGCCGTTGGCGCTGGTCGGTGCGGGGGTCGTGCTGGCCGGGGCGAACGCGCTGGTGATCGTCTCGCTGTTCACCTTCCGCACCCGCGACGTGGCCCGCCTCGCCGTGTACTTCCTGGTGCGCACGCCGGGCGTCACGGTCGGCAACGCCCTGCTGCTGGCCGCCGCCGTCGGCGTCACCGCCGTCTTCTCCGAGGCGGCGCTCGCACTCCTGGCCGTGGTCTTCGTGCTGGCGCTGCTGCGGATCGGCGAACCGATGATCGGCGTGATCCGGAAGGAGTTCACCGCATGAGCACAGGGGACATCGGGGACCCGGCGCGGCGGGCGGGCCGGTGACCGGCATCGAACCGCTCGGCTGCCCCGCGTCGGTCGGGGTCGACGAGCCGGCCTGGCACGCCGCCTGGCTGCCGCCGGAGGCGTTCCGGGCCATCGGCGCCCGCAGCGTCCTGGTGCACGGCCACGGCCTGCTCGTGGACACCGTGCTGGACGAGGTGACGCGGGCCTGCGCCCGGTACGGCGGGCGGGTGTGGCGCTCCCCGTCCTGGGACGTCGACGCCGACCTGGTGCTCGCGCTGCGCGACGCCGGGCCGCTGGCGAACGCGACGGCGGAGACCGTCCGCCTCGCCGCGACGACGGCGGTGAACGGGCGCACCGACGGGTCCCTCGGCGCGGAGGGGTTCCTGACCGCCCGGCAGGCCGGCGTGACGGTGGTGCTGGCCGACACGCCGGCCGGGCTGCTGTACGGGCTGTTCCACGTGGTCCGGCTCGGCGCGGCGGCCTTCGGCGTCGACCGGCCGGCGCGGCGGGACGCCCCGGCGCTGACCCGGCGCATGCTCGACCACTGGGACAACGTGGCCGTGCACCCGGTCTCCGGTCAGATCGAGCGGGGGTATGCCGGCGGCTCGATCTTCTGGCGGGACGGCGTCGCCCGCCGGGACGTGGCCCGGATCCGCGACTACGGACGGCTGCTCGCCGCCTGCGGGGTCAACGCGGTCGCGGTGAACAACGTCAACGTGCACGCCACCGAGGCGCGGCTGCTGACCGACCGGCTGGACGACGTGGCGGAGATCGCGGACGTGCTGCGCCCGTACGGTGTCCGGGTGCACCTGGCGGTGACGTTCGCCGCCCCGGTGGTCCTCGGTGGCCTGCCCACCGCCGATCCGCGCGACGACCGGGTGCGGGCCTGGTGGGACGGCGCCACCCGGCGGGTGTACGAGCGCATCCCGGACTTCGGCGGCTATCTGGTGAAGGCCGACTCCGAGGGTCAACCCGGACCGTTCACGTACGGGCGCGACCACGCCGACGGCGCGAACCTGCTCGCCGGTGCGCTCGCCCCGCACGGCGGCGTGGTGCACTGGCGGGCCTTCGTCTACGACCACCACCAGGACTGGCGGGACCGCACGACCGACCGGGCCCGGGCCGCCCACGACCACTTCGTCCCCCTGGACGGGCGGTTCGCCGACGGCGTGGTCCTCCAGGTGAAGTTCGGCCCGGTGGACTTCCAGGTACGCGAGCCGGTGTCGCCGCTGCTCGCGGCGATGCCGGCCACCTGCCTGGCGGTGGAGGTGCAGGTGACCCAGGAGTACACCGGCCAGCAGCGGCACGTCTGCTGGCTCGGTCCCTGGTGGAGCGAGGTGCTGCGGTTCGCGCCCCGGGGCGAGGGGCGCGGCACGATCGCCGACGTGGTCGCCGGGGCGACGGGCGGCGGCCTGGTCGGCGTCGCCAACACCGGCGACGACCCGTTCTGGACCGGGCACCCGCTGGCCCAGGCCAACCTGTACGCCTTCGGCCGGCTCGCCTGGGACCCCGGCCTGGACCCCGCCACGGTCCTCGACGAGTGGATCGAGCTGACCTGGCTGCCGACGAGCGGCGACCCGGAGCGGGTGCGGCGGACGCTGCACGAGGTCATGGACGACTCGTGGCGCACCTACGAGCGTTACACCGCGCCGCTGGGTGTGGGTTTCATGGTGCGACCCGGGCACCACTACGGGCCCGACGTGGACGGCTACGAGTACACCGCCTGGGGCACGTACCACTTCGCCGACCGCGACGGCGTCGGGGTGGACCGCACCCGGGCCACCGGGACCGGCTTCACCGGCCAGTACCCGTCGCCGTGGGCGGAGCGGTACGAGTCACGCGAGCGGTGCCCGGACGAGCTGCTGCTCTTCTTCCACCATGTCCCCTACGACCACGTCCTGCACAGCGGCAGCACCGTGATCCAGCACATCTACGACACGCACTTCGCCGGCGTCGAGCAGGTGGCGGCGATGCGCGAGCGGTGGCGCACGCTCGCCGGCCTGCTCGACCCGGGTGTGTACGAGCGGGTGGCCGACCGGCTCGATGAGCAGTTCCGCTGTGCCACCGAGTGGCGGGACCAGGTCAACGCGTACTTCTTCCGCAAGTCGGGGGTGCCGGACGCGCGCGGGCGGCGCATCCACTGACCCGGCGCGCTCACCACGGGTGCACCGTGCCGTCGGTCAGCCGGTTGACCGGCAGGTAGGCGGGCGCGTACGGGAAGCGGGCCGCCGCCTCCTCGTCGATGTCCACCCCGAGGCCGGGGGTCTCGGCGGGGTGCAGGTAGCCGTCGGCGAAGTGGTAGCCGTGCGGGAAGACCTCGTCGGTGGCCTCGGTGTGACGCATGTACTCCTGGAGGCCGAAGTTCGGGATGGCGAGGTCGAGGTGGAGCGCGGCGGCCATGCAGACCGGGGACAGGTCGGTGGCGCCGTGCGAGCCGCTGCGGACGTGGTGCAGCGCCGCCAGGTCGAAGATGCGTCGCAGGTGGGTGAGCCCGCCGGCGTGGACCACCGTGGTCCGGATGTAGTCGATGAGCTGTTCCCGGATGAGCTGGGCGGCGTCGAAGACGCTGCTGAAGACCTCACCGACGGCGATCGGGGTGGTGGTGTGCTGCCGGATCAGCCGGAACGCCTCCGGCAGGTCCGCCGGCACCGGATCCTCCATCCAGGTCAGCGCGTACGGTTCCAGGCTCTTGCCGAGCCGGGCGGCCTCGATCGGGGTGAGCCGGTGGTGCACGTCGTGCAGCAGCCGCAGGGTGGGGCCGAACTCGTCGCGGACCCGGGCGAACACGCCCGGCACATGGGCCAGGTAGGCCTCCGTCGACCAGGTGGTCTCGCTGGGCAGCGCCGCGTCGGCGGGTTCGTAGAACATCTTGTCGGCGCTGACGCCGTACGTGCGGGGCAGGCCGGGCACGCCGCTCTGCACGCGCACCGCGCGGTAGCCGAGGTCGACGAAGCGGGCGACCTCGGTCAGCACCTCCTCGACGGTCTCGCCGTTGGCGTGCCCGTAGACGGTCACACCGTCCCGGGAGCGGCCGCCGAGCAGTTGGTAGACCGGCAGCCCGGCGACCTTGCCCTTGATGTCCCAGAGCGCGGTGTCCACGGCGGCGATCGCGCTCATCGTCACCGGGCCGCGCCGCCAGTACGACCCCTGGTAGAGGTATTGCCAGGTGTCCTCGATCCGGGCCGGGTCGCGCCCGATCAGCAGCGGCACGACGTGGTCGCGCAGGTACGACGCGACGGCCAGCTCCCGGCCGTTGAGCGTGGCGTCGCCGACGCCGGTGACGCCCTCGTCGGTGACGATCTTGAGGGTGACGAAGTTGCGGCCGGGGCAGGTCACGATGGTTCGGGCGTCGACGATCCTCACCGCGCCGACCTTAACAGACGGGTGTCGATGCAGCCCGTCGGTCAGGTCGTGGGCACCCAGGCCAGCGTCCGCCAGCCGGCCAGGGCGGTCGCCTTCAGGCCGGCGTCGGAGACCGTCCAGAGCACACCGTCGACCACCAGCGACCGGTTGATCGGCGTCCACTCGGCCCCGTCGGCCAGGGCCGGCGGGTGTTCGACCGTGCCGGCCACGGTGAACCCGCCGTCGCCGACCCGCAGGGCCAGCAGCCCACTGCCCGGCGCACCCCGGGTCCCCTCGGCGCCGGCCCGGTCGGTGGCCACGCCGGGCCGGTTCACCGGGATCACCACCAGCCGCTCCGGCGCCCAGTAGAGGAACGCGTGCGGGTCCCCTTCCGCGTCGGACCAGCCCTGCGGCACATGATGCTGGGCGAGCCGGGTCGGCCGGGTCGGGTCGACGACGTCGAACAACGACACCTGGGTGCCCTGGACCCGCCCCCGGTCGGTCGCCTCCTGCCCGACCCCGAGCAGCCGGCCGTCCCCGGCCGGGTGCAGGTACGACGAGTAGCCGTTGATCTTCAGCTCGCCGGTCACCCGGGGCGCGGCCGGGTCCCGCAGGTCCACCGTGTACAGCGGATCGGTCTGCCGGAACGTCACCACGTACCCGGTGCCGCCGAGGAAGCGCACGGCGAAGATCCGCTCGCCCCGGCCCAGCCCGGTGACCGCGCCGACCCGGGTGAGCGTCGCGCCGTCGGCACGCAGCACGTACACCCCGGAGCTGGACCGCCGCCCGCCCGCCCACGGGTCACCGGTGGTGGTGGCCACCCGCAGGTGACCGTTCCACTCCGACAGCGCGTACTGGTTGACCAGCCAGCCGGGCACGGACCCGGCGGCGACGTAGCGCGGCGTACCCGCCGCGGTGTCGAACTGGTAGATCTCGGTGGTGTCGTCCGGCGACCCGGTGGCCGACCGGGGCCGCCACCGACGGTCGTTGGCGAGGTAGAGCCGCGGGCCGCTGCTGTAGACGGTCTCGCCGTCGGCCACCACGGTGACCGGGTCGCCCGCGCCGAGGGTGCTCGCGCCGAGGTCGAAGCTGAGCACGCTCACCAGGGCGGCGCCGGAGTAGCCGGCCGGCCGGCTGACCCGTCCGCAGTCGACCCGCCCGGTGGTCCTCCGGCCGCCTTCCCGCACCTCGTAGCGGGGCAGCCAGTCGTCGAGCGTGGCCCGGTCGACGACCGCCCGGTTGGCGGCGATCCGCTGCGCGTCGGTGGCCCGGGCCGGCTGCGGGAAGGCCAGCCGGGGCGCGGAACGGACCACCACGCGGACGGTCGCCCCGACCTGACGCGCGTCCACCAGACGGCCGTCGATCCGGTACTCGCCGATGACCGTCGGAGCCCCGCCGAGGTCGACCAGGACCAGCCGGGCCTCGGCGACCGCCGGCGCCACCCGCCCCTTCGGCACGGAGGGTGCGGTGTCCCACCGCGTCGGCAGCAGCACGAGCGCGCGGTCACCGTGCAGCAGCAGGTTGGCCGCGCCGCCGCGCGCCGTGGCGTCGAGGACCAGCCGGCCGGTCAGGCGGCGGCTCGCCGGGTCCACCACGGAGAGCACACCCCGGGCCACCGTGACGATCCGCCGCCCGTCGGTCTTGACCAGGTCCGGTTCGTCCACGCCGGCCTCGTGCACCGTGGTGCCGGAAAAGCCCGCCGGGGAGGCCCCCGCGTCCTTGGCGACGGCACCGACCGGGGCCCGCTCGGCGGCCGCGAGCGGCACGATGTCACCGTCCGGCCCCAGGCCCCAGGGACCGACCGACGCCTTCGTAGCGGCCCTGAGCTGGCGCAACGCCTCGTCGCAGGAGTCGAACGCGACCAACCGCAGCGCCCCGGCCGGCACCCCCGGATCCCGCGGCGGCGGGGCGGGTGGTCGGGCGGTGCAACCGGCGAGCGTCAGCGCGGCGACCATCGTCCAGCCGACGGCGCGGGATCGGCGACCTGTCATGGAGCGTCAGACGCGCCCGCCCCGGGCACGGTTCCCACGGCCGGCGTCAGCCGCCGGCCATCGCGCCGAGCACGATGAACGGCTCCCGGCCGGCGACCACCTCCTCGGGCAGCGGCGCGTCCGGCGGCTCGTGGGACAGGTCCCGCTCGCAGGCGTAGAAGCGGACGAACGCGCGGCGCTGGCCGCTGCGGCGGTCACGGATCGTGCCCCGCAACATCGGGTACGCGGTCTCCAGCGCGTCGAGCACCTCGCGCTGGGTGGGCGGCCCGGCCACCTCGACGCGTACCTCGCCGGTGACGTGCGCCAGGGTCTTCAGGTGGGCCGGCAGCACCACCCGGATCACGGCAGCACCTGGACCTCGACGGAGAGCACCGCCGGCAGGTCCCGCACGATCGGCGCCCAACTGTCACCGCCGTCCGCCGAGTGGTAGACCTGACCGCCGGTGGTGCCGAAGTAGATGCCGCACGGGTCCAGCGTGTCGACCGCCATCGCGTCGCGCAGCACGTTGACGTAGCAGTGCGACTGCGGCAGGCCCTCGGTCAGCGGCTCCCAGTGCTCGCCGCCGGTGCGGCTGCGGTAGACGCGCAGCCTGCCCTCCGGCGGGTAGTGCATCGAGTCGCTGGTGATCGGCACCACGTAGATGGTCTCCGGCTCGTGCGCGTGCACCGCGATCGGGAAGCCGAAGTCCGACGGGAGGTTGCCGCTGACCTCCCGCCAGCTACCACCGGCGTCGTCGCTGCGCATCACGTCCCAGTGCTTCTGCATGAAGAGCGTGTCCGGCCGGGACGGGTGCTGGGCGAGACGGTGCACGCAGTGGCCGACCTCGGAGTCGGTGTCCGGGATCTCCCCCGAGCGCAGGCCCTTGTTGATCGGCAGCCAACTCGCCCCGCCGTCGTCGCTGCGGAACGCCCCGGCCGCGGAGATCGCGACGAAGATCCGGTCGCGGTTCGCCGGATCCAGGATGATCGTGTGCAGGCACATCCCGCCCGCGCCGGGCTGCCAGGCCCCGCCGCTCGGGTGCTGGCGCAGGGCGGACAGCTCCGACCACTTCTGACCGCCGTCGGTGGAGACGAAGAGGGCGGCGTCCTCCGCGCCCGCGTACAGCGTGTCGGGGTCGTGCCGCGACGGCTCGAGGTGCCAGATGCGCTTGAACTCCCACGGGCGGGGGGTGCCGTCGAACCAGAGGTGCTCCCCGACGTCGCCGGCGTAGGCGAAGTCGTTGCCGGCCGTCGTCCAGCTCCGGCCGCCGTCGTCCGAGCGCTGGATGAGCTGCCCGAACCAGCCACCGGACTGGGAGGCGTAGAGCCGATCCGGGTCGACCGGCGAACCGGTCAGGTGGTAGATCTCCCAACCGCCGAAGTGGGGGCCGTCGACCGTCCAGTCGCCGCGGCGGCCGTCCGACGTCAGGGTGAACGCGCCCTTGCGCGTGCCGACGAGTACTCGTACTGCGCTCATGTGTCCTCATCCTTCGTCCGAAGCTGCACCGGGTCTGACCGCGCACCGGGCCGGGACTCATCGCTGTGGTCGTACTCCCCGGGTACGACAATCGGCGTCCGCGCCGGCCGCGGCAAGGACGCCGCGCCGGCCACCAGGGAATGTCGGTGGGGGGCGCTAGCCTGCGCGCATGACCGGTCCCGCGGACGTCCCGCCCGCCCACCTCGACCGCCTGCGGCCGATCTGCCTCGGCCTGCCGGAGACCTACGAGGAGGCGGCCTGGGTGGGCACCCGCTGGCGGGTCCGCAAGCGCACGTTCGCCCATGTGCTCACCGTCGACCCCGACCACCAGGTGGCGTACGCGCGGGCCGCCGCCACCGACGAGCCGATCTGCGTGCTGACGTTCCGCTCCCCCGGCGACGAGATCGCCGGGCTGCTCGCCGCCGGCCCGCACTTCTTCAAGCCGGACTGGGGCGCCGACGTGGTCGGGCTGATGCTCGACGACGCGACCGACTGGGCCGAGGTCGCCGAGCTGCTCACCGAGAGCTACTGCGTGCTGGCCCCGAAGAAGCTGGTCACGCTCGTCGACCGGCCGGGGTGAGGCGCGTTCAACCGAGCTTGCGGCGCAGCGTCTCGAACGCCAGGTCCGGCCGGCGCGGCACCCCGAAGCGCTCGTCGCCGTAGGGGAACGGGCTCAACTCGCCGGTGCGGGCGTAGCCACGCCGCTCGTACCAGGCGATCAGGTCCGCCCGCTGGACGATCACGGTCATCCGCAGCTCACCGGCGTGCCAGCGCTCGCGGGCGTACCGCTCGGCCTCGGCCAGCAGCTCCCGGCCCAGGCCGCCGCCCTGCCGGGCCGGGGAGACCGCGAACATGCCGAAGTACGCGTGGTCGTCGCGGCGCTCCAACTGGCAGCAGGCGAGCAGCTCGCCGTCGCGCTCCACCACCAGCACCACGCCGTCGTCGCCGGTGACCGCCGCGGCCACCATCTCCGGGTCGGTGCGCTGCCCGTCGAGCAGGTCCGCCTCGTGCGTCCAGCCCGCCCGGGCGCGGTCACCCCGGTAGGCCGACTCGATCAGGTCGACCAGGGCGGCCACGTCGGCGGGCCGGGCGACCCGGACGGTACGGGTTTCGGGGCTGGTCATCGGGCTCTCCACGGTCGCGGCGGCGTACCGGGACAGCGTACGCAGGATGCCGAAGCCGGCCGGGCGTGACCCGATGCTCCGGCACTGCCGCGACTACGCTGCCCGGCATGACCGCCGAGCTGCCAACCTACGAGTTCGCCTTTCCCGGCCCGCTGCGTGACCGGCTGGTCGCCGCCGTGCTCGACGGCAGCAAGACCAGCACCACCGGGCTGCGGCAGGACTACGACATCGAGGGTGAGCCGCTGCCGACGGTCGGCGCCCGGTTCGCGGTGGTCGACTCCGCCGGCCGGCCGGTGGCCGTGATCGAACTGGTCGAGGTCCGGGTGGCCCGCCTCGGCGACGTGGACCTCGACCACGCCCGGGACGAGGGCGAAGGACACGTGACGGTCGCCGCCTGGCGGACCGGCCACGAGGACTACTGGCACGGCCCGGACTATCGCGGATGGCTCGGCGATCCGGAGTTCACCGTCGATGACGACACCCTCGCGGTGCTGGAACGCTTCCGGCTCGTCGAGCCGCTCTGAGCGCCGCCCGCGTCAGGGGAACGGCAGGCGCCGCCGATCTCGTTTGAAGTGAGGGGCATATTCAGGGGTTTCTTTTGCCAAACCCCTGAGCGAATTGGCATTCCTTGCCGGCCCGACAAATCCGCGGCTACTTTTCTGGACGTTGCGCTCACGCACCGCCGCGAAGGAGAGCACCCGTGGACCTCACCCTGACCTTCGACAACACGTACGCGGCGCACGCCGCCGTCGTCATGTCGACCGTCGCCGAGTCGAACCCGGGCGAGGAGCTCCGGTACTGGCTGGTCGCCGCCGATGACGTGCCGGCGAGCGCCCGCGCCACGCTGACCCGGATCGCCGGGCCGCGGGCGACGGTGGAGTACCTGCGGGTGGACGCCACCCAGGTGAACCTGTCCAAGGGCAGCGACCCGCTGATGGCGTACCTGTCGCCGGCGATGTACCTGCGGCTGCTGGTGCCGGCCGCGCTGCCGGCGGACGTGCGCCGGCTGCTCTACCTGGACTGCGACACGCTGGTGGTGAACAGCCTGCGACCGCTGTTCGACGTGGACATGGGCGGGGTGCCGCTCGGCGGGGTGCGTGACCCGTTCAACCGCCGCCTGCTGGACATGGGCGGCATTCCCGGCCTGGCCGGCTACGACCACCTCGACCCGTACGCGCACTACTTCAACTCCGGGGTGCTGCTGATCGACGTCCCGCGGTGGAAGGAGTGTGAGGTCACCGAGGTGTCGCTGGCGTACCTGCATCGGCACGCGCACGAGTCCCGCTACCCGGACCAGGACGCGCTCAACTTCGCCGTGCACGGCAACTGGCTTCGGCTGTCGCACCGGTGGAACGACCTGATGGCCTGGCGGCGGGAGCCGGAGTTCGGCGGCAAGCTCAGCGACTCGGCGATCCTCCACACCGCCGGCCCGGTCAAGCCCTGGCAGCCCGGCTTCCCCCAGGGCGCCCGGCGGGAACTCTACTGGCAGCACCGGCGGCGCAGCGGCGGCGGCCTCGGCTCGACGCTGCGGCGCTGACCGGCACCGCGCGCGGAACGCGGAACGGCCCCGCCACCGTTCGTCGGTGGCGGGGCCGTTCGTCGTCTGTCGGCCTACGCCCCCGGCACCGCCCAGCGCAGGCCGGCCGGGTCCCGGAACACCACGCCCGTCGGCGGGCCGCCGTCGGTCGGCTCGATCGTCGCGCCGGCGGCCAGCGCCCGCCGCACCAGCAGGTCCGGGTCGGCCGGGGTGAGCGCCAGTGGTGCGGGTGGGCCGCCCGGGTCGGCCGGTCGGTCGGACCACTCGCTGACCGTGAGCCGGTGACCGCCGACCAGCAGCTCGGCGTGCAGGACCCGGCCGTCCAGCAGACACTCCCGCTGCACCGGCAGGGCCTCGAAGACCTCCGCGTAGAACGCGGTCACCGTGGCCACGTCGGTCACCGTCAGGTGCGCATCGTCGCGCGGATCGCCGCCGCCCATCGCGCTACCGCCTCTCGTTCACTCCGCTATCCGGGTACGGCCGGTCCAGCGGAACACCGCGGGCGCGTCGTCCGCGGCCCCGACGGTGTCCCGCTCGAAGTGCTCGTAGCCCCCGTAGTGGCGTACCTTGATCTTGGATTCCACCGGGGACACCCGGTGGCTGCGCAGCTCGACCGGCAGCGTCGCCGGCCCGCCTTCCAGCACCGCCTCGACGATGCCGATGGCATCCGCGCCCATCGCCGTCACCGGCGCAACGGTCGGGGCGGGATCGGAAGAAGCTGTCATGGCACGACCTCCGTCGCTCGTCGTTCCGCCTGGCCAGGTGCGCGACACGTTCGCCGCGCCACCTGCCGTGCGATCCGAACGTAATCCAGCTCACACTTCCGATGAACCCTTAGCCGCCCCCTACCGGGCGGCCCGCTTAGGGCCTGCCGTTCAGTTCGTTGACGTCACCGAGTGCAATGATCACAAACATGACCGTCGAGGTGCGCCGGGACTCACGCAGAGACGCCGACGCGTATGCGCCCTGGCGTCTCCGCCTGCCGGTGCTGCTCGCCCTGCTTGTCGGGCTGGCCGCTGTCGGGTACCGGCTGATGCTGTTGCTCGCCGACGCCCCGCCCACCAACAGCGACGAGGCCACCATGGGACTGGCCGCCCTTCATATTGCCCGTGGGGAGGATTTCCCGGTCTGGTTCTATGGGCAGGCGTACATGGGCACGCTCGAGGCGTATCTGGCTGCGCCGCTGTTCGCGCTGGCTGGGCCGTCGGTGCTGGCGTTGCGGCTGCCCGCCCTCGCGCTGTACGCACTGTTCCTCGTCCTGTCCTGGCGGCTCACCCGCCGGCTCGGCGGAGATCGCTGGTTCGCCCTGCTGGTCGTCGGCTTCCTCGCGTTCGGCTCGGATCGGGTGATCAAAAACCAGCTCATCGCCGCAGGTGGCTACCCCGAGCTGAACCCGGCCGCAGTGGCGCTCGCGCTGCTCACCGTTGGGTTGTGCGCCGGTGGGTCAGGCGTGAGGCTGCCCCTGTGGGCTACCTGGGGTCTGATCTCCGGGCTGATGCTCTGGGTCGATCCGCTGCTGCTGCCGTACGTCCTGTCGACCGGCACGGTGCTCGTGGTCCGACGGCGGCGAGAGTTTGCCGGCCAGGCGGGGCTGGTTGTAGCTGGTGCGCTGTTGCTCGGCGCAGCCCCGATGCTTCTGGACAGCCTCCGGCACGGCCGAAACCCCATTGCCGCGGTCATGGCCGCCAGCGGTGGTGATTCGCCGGCAGGCTGGGGTGAGCGGCTCTACGGCGGCCTGGTGTTGGGGCCGCCACTCGGGATGGGCTTCTGCTCGCCGAGCCACTGCGGTACCTGGCAGCTCTGGTGGGCACTCGCCTTCCCGATCCTGTTGCTCCTCGCGGCAGCCGCCGCCTGGCGCACCCTTCGTACGTGGAAGCCGCCCGCGTCACACCGCACGTCCCTGATCCCCGCGCCCGCGGCGGGTGCACTCGCCGCAGCTCCCGGACCCTTGTGGGTCGAGCGTGACAACGACGACCGCCCGACATCCGCGCATCTCGCGGCCGGGGAAGAGCGGCGGGTACAGGCGGCGGTACGATTGGCGCTGCTAGCCGGATCGGCGGGGGTTCTGGTCGCATATGGCGTCAGCAGCGCGGCCGCACGGACGCCGGTGGAAAGCTCCCGATACCTTTCTTGCCTCGCCGTCGCCGTCCCCGCCCTGTTCTGGCCACTGTGGCGGATGGCCCGCCAGCCCGCCGGCATCCTTCGCGTGGCGGCGACCGCCGTCCTAGCGGCAGTCCTCGGCACAGCCGGGGCGGCGACCGTCGCGGCGTTCCGCACCGTGCCGGCCACCCACGCCGAGGCCAAGCAGCATCGCGCACTCGTCGCCACCCTCCGCGAGTTGGGTATACGGCGCGTGCACGGTGGCTACTGGACCTGCAACCGCCTTGCCTTCGCCACCCGGGAGAACGTGCTCTGCGCAGTCGTCGACGACGAGCTACGCCCAGGATTCGACCGGTTGCCCTTGTACCGCCGCGCAGTGGCGGCCGATCCCGGCGCGGTCTGGGTCGCGCCGGTCGGCTCACCGATGGCTGCCCGGCTCGACCAGCAGCTCGGCCCCGAACCCGGAGCGCTCGATGTGGTCATCGTCGCCAACTGGCGGATCTACCTGCTACGCCCCTGACCATCAGCGGTGGGTTTGTTGTCGGCGGCCAGTGCCGCCCGTTGCCGGACCCGCTGGTCGGGCCTACTCCCAGCGGAAGAGACGGGCGGCGAGCAGGCAGCCCACGACGGCGGTGCCGGCCAGCACCAGCAACTGCGGCACGGCGGGGTTCTGCCCCGCCCACGCCGCCGAGATGGTGTCCACGGTCGCGCCCAGCGGCGAGTACTCGCCGATCCGGGCCAGCACCGTGGGCATCTGGTCGCGCGGCAGCCAGGCGCCGGCCAGGAAGAGCAGCGGGAAGAACAGCGTCGGCCCGATCGACTGCGCCGACCGCGCGGACGGGGCGAGCGCCGCGATCAGCAGGCCGATCGCGAACAGGCAGGCCACCCCGAGCAGGAACGCCACCACGAAACCGGCGACGTTGGCCGGCGCCGGCTGGTCCAGCAGCAGGCGTACGCCCAGCGCGGTGACCACCGCGCCGGCCACGCCCATGACCAGGTTGACCACGACCTGGGCGATGAGCAGCAGCGCCGGGCTGACCGGGGTGGTGGCCAACCGCCGCAGCACCTTGCGTTCGCGGTAGATGCCCAGCGCCATGGGGAGCGTGAACAGCGCGAGCATGCCGATGGTCAGGGACAACGCGATCGACGGCAGGAACGTCTGCTCGCCGTGCTGCCCGGTGGCCGCCCCCGGGTCGGCGCCGCGTTGCGGCAGCCCGAACACCAGCATCAGGCCCAGCGGCAGGGCGAAGACGAAGAACAGCGAGACCGGCTCGCGCAGGAACAGCTTGGCCTCGACGGCGACGAGCTTGGACAGGGCGTTCACGATGACCTTCCGTCGGACGGCGTGCCGGGGTGACCGGTGAGGGAGACGAAGGCGTCGTCCAGGGTGGGCTGCTCGACCCGCAGGCCGGAATAGCGGATCTTCTGCTCGGCGAGCGTCGACAGCACCGCCTGGAGCACCTCCTCGGGACCGGTGACGGTGACCTCGTCGCCGTCCCGCCGGACCGAGCCGACCTCGGGCAGGACGGACAGCACCGCGTCGTCGAACTCATCGAGCGGGCGGAAGTGCACCCGGTGCTCGGCGTCCACCCGGGACATCAGGCCGGACGGCGTGTCGATGGCCACCACCCGGCCGGCGTCGATCAGGGCGAGCCGGTCGCAGAGCCGCTCCGCCTCGGCCATGAAGTGGGTCACCAGCACGACCGTCACACCCCGGTCGCGGATCCGCTCGACCAGGTCCCAGGTGTCCCGCCGACCCTTCGGGTCCAGCCCGGTGGTCAGCTCGTCGAGGACGGCGATCTCCGGCCGGCCGACCAGCGCCAACGCCACCGACAGGCGTTGCTTCTGACCGCCGGAGAGCTTGTGGAACGCGGTGTTGCGCTGCTCGGCCAGGCCCAGGTCGGTCAGCAGCTCGTCGATGTCGGCGCGGTTGCGGTAGAACGACCGGTAGAGGTCGAGCGCCTCGCGTACCCGCAGCTTGTCCGGGAGCTGGCTCTCCTGCAACTGGGCACCGACCCGCTGGCGCACCTCGGTGCGGTCACGCACCGGGTCGAGGCCGAGCACCCGCACGGTGCCGCGGTCGGCCCGCCGCAGACCCTGCACACACTCGACCGTCGTGGTCTTGCCGGCGCCGTTGCGGCCGAGCACGCCGAAGATCTCGCCCTGTTCGACCGTGAAGGAGACGTCGTCGACGGCCACCTTGTCGCCGTATCTCTTGTGCAGGTGTTCGACCTCGATGACCGGCATCGGCGGGTTCCTCCGTCACGTACGGGTGCCGCCGGGCCCTCGGGGTGTCGCGGCGTCAGGTGCGGGAACGCGCCGCCCGCACCCGCGGGTCGACGCCGCCCCATCATCCGGGCAACCGGGGGCCGGTTCAACCCGACGGCCGATGAATCGGGGGCGTCGCCGCCCACCAGGGGTGTCGGCCGGTCACCGGGCGTGTCGGGGCGGCCGGCGACGCGCCGTACCCGGCGGTAGGGGTGGCCGCTGTGCGACGGCCCGGTTACGGTCGGGACGCCGGACGTGCCTCGCGGGCCGGCGACGGCCCGACGCGAGAGGGGCGCCCGTGCCGCTGCTGAGCTGGCTCGTCGAGTCCACCGACGAGCGTCCGGACGCGATCCGGGTCGACGGGCGGTCGATGTCCTGGACGGAGCTGCGCCGCGCGGCCGCCGCGGTCGCCGACGACCTGAACGGGGCGGCCCGGGTGGCGGTGCCCGCCACGGCCAGCCTGGAAACCGTGGTCGGCGTGGTCGGCGGCCTGCTGGCCGGTGCCGCGGTGGTGCCCGTGCCGCCGGACGCCGGGCCGGTGGAACGCGACCACATCCTGCGCGACTCCGGCGCTGAGGTGCTGCTGGCGACGACCGGCGACCGGCCGGTCGACGCTCCGGCCGGACCACCGGTCGTGCCCGTCGACCCGGCCCGGCGCTCGGACACCCGGCATCCCGAGCCCGACCCGGCGGCCACCGCGCTCATCCTCTACACCAGCGGCACCACGGGTGCGCCGAAGGGCGCCGTGCTGTCCCGGGACGCGGTGGCCGCCTGCCTGGACGGGCTCGCCGACGCCTGGGCGTGGACACCGGACGACGTGCTGGCGCACGGGCTGCCGCTGTTCCACGTGCACGGGCTGGTGCTCGGCGTGCTCGGCCCGCTGCGCATCGGCAGCCGGCTGCGCCACGTCGGCCGGCCCCGCCCCGACCGGTACGCGGCCGCGGCCGGCTCGCTCTACTTCGGCGTACCCACGATCTGGTCGCGGATCGCGGCGGAGCCGGCGGCGGCGCGGGCCCTGCGCGGGGCCCGCCTGCTGGTGTCGGGCAGCGCCGCGCTCCCCGAGCCGGTCTTCGCCGCGCTCGCCGAGCTGACCGGCCACCGGCCGGTCGAGCGGTACGGGATGACCGAGACGCTGATCACCGTCAGCGCCCGGGCGGACGGGCCCCGACGACCGGGCACCGTGGGCGTGCCGTTGCCCGGCGTGCGCACCCGGGTGGTCGACGAGCAGGGCGCACCGCTGCCCGCCGACGGCGAGGCGATGGGCGAGCTGCAGGTGCGCGGCGACACGCTTTTCGACGGCTACCTGAACCGGCCGGACGCCGACGCGGCCACCCGGACGGCGGACGGCTGGTTCCGCACCGGTGACGTGGCGACCGTCGGCCCGGACGGCTGGCACCGGATCGTCGGCCGGGCGGCCACCGACCTGATCAAGAGCGGTGGGTACCGGATCGGCGCGGGTGAGGTGGAGGACGCGTTGCTGGCCCACCCCGGGGTCCGGGAGGCGGCGGTGGTCGGCACCCCCCACCCCGACCTGGGGCAGCAGGTCACCGCGTACGTGGTCGGCGACGGGCTGGGCGAGGCCGAGCTGATCGACTTCGTGGCTCGGCAGCTCTCCGTGCACAAGCGGCCCCGGCAGGTGCGGCTGGTCGACGCGCTGCCGCGCAACGCCATGGGCAAGGTGCAGAAGAGCCGGTTGACCTAGGCTTCCGGCGCCGGGACGGTGATCGCGGTGAGCACCAGCCCCCGCTCCACCAGGAACCGGCCGTCGAAGCCGGTCAGCTCCACGCCGCCGAGGCGCGGCCCGGGCACCAGCAGCCGGGCGGCGAACGTGCCGGCCGGGTCGACCACGATGTCCGCCTCGGCGAAGTCCAGCCAACGCCCGGTCAGCGGGAACCATGCCTTGTAGACCGACTCCTTGGCGCTGAACAGCAGCCGGTCCCAGCAGACCTCCGGGTGGGTGGCGCGCAACGCCGCGATGCGGGCCCGCTCGGCGGGCAGGGCGATCGCGTCCAGCACCCCGTCGGGCAGCGGCGCGTGTGGTTCGGCGTCCACCCCGACGCCGCCGACCGCCCCGGCCCGGGCCAGTACGGCGCCCCGGTAGCCGTCGCAGTGGGTCATGCTGCCGACGACGCCGGTCGGCCAGGACGGCGCACCGCGGACGCCGGGCAGGATCGCCGCCGGCGGCAGGCCGAGCCGGGCCAGCGCCCGCCGGGCGCAGTGCCGGACGGTGGTGAACTCCTGGCGGCGTTTCGCCACCGAGTTGGCGACGACCCGCTCCTCCTCGGGGTGCAGGCGCAGCCCGGCCGGGTCGGTGAAGCACTCCTCCACCACCACGGCCGGCGGCAGGATCCGTTCGATCACATCCGGGATGCTAGGGCGTGCGGCACCGGTGTGTCCGGCCGGCGGCCCGTCGTCAGGGGTCGCGCAGGGGGGTGTGCGCGCTGCGTCGGATCAGCAGCGACCTGCGGACCCGCCCCTGCGCGCTGCGCGGCAGTTCGTCGACGAAGTGCACCCGTCGGGGACGCGCCGCCGCCGAGAGCAACCGGCCCACATGGTCGATGAGCGCCTGCGCGGTGAGCCCGGCCGCCGCGACGACGTATGCCACGACCTGCTCGCCGCGCGTGCGGTGCGGGGCGCCGACCACCGCCGCCTCGTGCACCCCGGGGTGGGTGAGCAGCACCTCCTCGACCTGGTGGGCGGGCACCGGGCGACCGCCGCAGCGCACCACGTGGGTGCCGCCGCGGCCGAGGATCCGGTGGCCGCCGGCCGGGTCCACGGTGGCCAGGTCCCCGGTGGGGTGCCAGCCGTCGGCGGGCGGCGCCGACCCGGGCCGGTCGACGTAGCCGCTGAACAGCGTCGGGCTCCGCACGCTCAACTCGCCCACCGAGTCGCCGTCGGCGGGCACCGGCCGGCCGTCCTGACCGAGCACCCGGGTCTGCACGCCGGGCAGCACGGCGCCGGCGGCGCCGGCCGGACCGGTCAGCACCACGAGCGTCTCGGTGGTGCCGTACCCGTCCACCGGGCGGTGCGAGGTGAGCAACCGCAGCCGCTCCCCCACCGCGGGGGCGAGCGGCGCGTCGCCGGAGACCAGCATGCGCGCCCCGGCCAGGGTGCGCGCCCGCGCCGTGTCCCGGGCGATGCGCGCCCACTGCTCGGGCAGCGCCAGGTAGATGGTGCCGGCCGGGCCGGCGGTCGCGTGCCGGTCCAGGTGGACGAAGCGGCTGCCCACGCGCAACGCGCCGAGCAGCCCGACCACCAGCCCGTACGCCCGGAACAGCGGCGCGCCCTGGACCAGGACGTCCTCGGCGGTCCAGCACCATGCGGCGGCGAGCAGGTCCAGGTCGGCGGCGATGGCGCGATGCGAGATGCGTACGCCACGGGAGAGCCCACCGACGCCGCCGGTGTAGAGGATCACCGCGTCGGCGGCCGGCGGCGGCTCGGGATGGGTGG
The DNA here is from genome assembly GCF_002140155.1 of Micromonospora sp. NBS 11-29. Taxonomy (GTDB): domain Bacteria; phylum Actinomycetota; class Actinomycetes; order Mycobacteriales; family Micromonosporaceae; genus Micromonospora. Next base: position 23,109 of record NZ_NAPR01000003.1, on the reverse strand, counting down.
TCCAGGAGCGCTGCCGCAGGTCCACCGGGACGACCGGCAGGTCGCAGCCGGCGGTGGCGCGTCCGAGTACGACGTCGGCCCGGGACTCGCGCAGGATCCGGCTGCACTCGCCCGGCTCGGCGCCGGGGGGCAGTGGCACCAACGGCACACCGGCCTGCACCGCGCCCACGATCCCCACCATGGCCTCCAGGCTGGGCCCGGCCTCGACCGCGACCGCCCGCGCGCCACGGATCCGGCCGGCGACCGCGTTGGCGCAACCCAGCAGTGCTTCGGCGGAGAGGGTACGGTCGGCGACCCGGAGCGCGTCGGAGCGGTCCGCCCCGGTTCCCCGCAGCCCGGGCAGGAGCCTCATCCGACCTGGTCCCGGAATCTCGGCGGTGGTTGGCAGATCACGCACGAACCCTTCACGTCCCGGGCGTACGCGGCCCTTGGCCGCTCTCCCCGTCGGTGCGGCGGATTGTCCTCCGCAGGCAACGGCGGACAGTCCGAAATTAGGCCGCCGGCCGGGGGGTGGACAACCCCTACCAGTGCCCGGATTATGGCGCGGCCGAACCCGCCCGCGAGCTGCGGGTGTGGCCGCAGCGGCAGGTCGTGGACGGGAGGACGCGCGACGGACGGGGAAACCTCCTGTTGATCATCACGTTCCGGCGGGTAACCGGCCCGTCCGGGTGATAATCGATGGGCTAATCATTGTGGAGCCCGCCGGCAATGGGCCTCCCAGGCGCCGGCTAATGTGATTTGCGATTCGTTTCCGCACAGTTACCTACGGCACTTCTCTCGCGAAGTTCACCGTTTCACGAACCATCGCGCGGCGAATTTCTTCTTCTTTAACTACAAGTTGCAGCAAAGCGCTTCCAGACGGATCTAAACGGGCAAGTGGGACGCGGGGCTGAAACGGCTCGACGGCGCGTGGGAATCGGCACCGACGCCTCGACGTGACAATCCGCCAATGCACCTGCCGCCCGCCGCCGGCCGCCGCCACCCGGACGCCGGTGTGCCGATCGGCGGGAAACCGGCCCATCAGCCACGCGCCGGGCCCGACCGGTCGGTCCGATGGCACCCGCTCCCGCTATTCGCCGGTGAACAGGGAGAACGCTCTCTCACCTACGCCCAAGCATCGACAGCGGGCGGTTTCCCGGAGATCCGCGCGCTCGCTCGCCGACCCGTTCGTCCCCACTCATTACCGGCAAGCGTGGAAAACGTTACCAAACGGCCGATGGGACGGCGGCGGTCACGTTCCGGATCAGTCAGATGACTTTCCGTTGCGGCGTCCGGCGTCCGGCGTCCGGGAGGTGCCATGTTTGCTCATCCTTTACATCCTCCGACTTGCCGCCCAATTGCCGGGCTGACATACTCCACCCCATGAATCGGGATTGATCGTGGCGGACCGTGCCGGTCCGCCCCGAATAGTGGGACAGCAGCGAGGCGGATTAGGCGCACAAGACCGGGTGCGACGTTCGATGAATCGTCCACGCCGTACCATCGTTGTCGGTATTCGCCAATGGAATGGGTCGAGGATTTGTGGGTCTCTGACTGGGTCGGGTGTCACCGGAGACCACGGCGACCCGCTCACCCGCAGGCCGGGGTCGGGCGGAGGCCCGCCCGATGACGACAGCCGAACGGGACCGGCAGCTCGACGTCCTGACCGATCGGCTCGGCGATCTGCTCCGCCCGGACGCCCCCACCCCTGTCTCGAATCCGATCACCCTGATCAGCGGGCCGGTCGGCGCCGGCAAGACGACCCTGCTGCGCTCCTTCGCCCACCGGTGCGCCGAAGCCGGGGTCGCCTTCCTCGGCGCGAGCGCGTCCCGCAGCGAACGCACCGTCCCGCTGGAGGTGATCCGGCAGATCGTCCGCCGTGCCACCATGACCGACGACGACCGGGACCGCGTCGGCCGGCTGCTGGACCGCGCCGTACTGCACTGGAGCGAGTCCGTCGACGAGGAAGCGCTCGCCCCCCTCACCGCCGCGATCGGCGGTGAGCTGCTGGAACTCGCCACACGCGCCCCCGTGGTGGTGGCGGTCGACGACGTCCAGCACGCCGACGCGCCGTCCCTGCACTGCCTCGACCACCTGGCCCGGCGGATCACCGGTCTGCCCGTGCTGATCGTGCTCACCGAGGCGCCGCGCACCCGGCCGTGGCACCCCACCGCCTACGCCGAACTGCTCCAACCGGCCCGGCTGCACCGGGTCCGGCTCCCCCTGCTCTCCGCGGACGGGACGTACCAGATCCTGGCCGACCGGCTGGGCGTGCCGGTCGCGCGCCGCATCACCGACGAGGCGTACCTGGTCAGCGGCGGCAACCCGCTGCTGGTGCACGCCCTGGCCGACGACCACCCCGCCGGCGCCGACTCGCCGATGCCCGGTGAGGCGTTCCGGGAGGCGGTGCTGAGCTGCCTCTACCGCTGTGAACACCTGGTGCTGAAGACCGCGCGGGTGCTCGCGGTGACCGACGAGCCACTGCACGGCCCGACCGTTCCGCACCTGATCGACCTGCCCTCCGCGCTGAACCTGCACGCGGTCGACGCGTCCACCAGCGGTGGCCTCGTCACCGCCGACGGGCTGCGGCACCCGGCGGTACGCCGGGCGGTGCTCGACGGCATGACCGTGGCCGAACGCGCCCGGCTGCACCGCGCCGCCGCGCACCTGCTGCACGACGACGGTGCCTCGCCGTCCCGGGTCGCCCCGCACCTGCTGACCACCGACGAACTGACCGAGCCCTGGATGGCGCAGACCCTGCTCGACGCGGGTGGGCAGGCGTTGAGCGACGGCGACGTGGACGCCGCACTGCGCTACCTGCGTCGGGCCAACCGGGAAGCCACGGGTGAGTGCCTGCGGGCGCGGATCCGGTCCGCCCTGGCCCGCGCCGAGTGGCGGCTGGACCCGCAGGGCGCCGTCCCCCACATGCTCGACGTCGCCACCGCCGTACGCGCCGGACACCTCGGGACCCGGCAGGCCGCCGGGGCCATCCAGTACCTGCTCTGGCACGGCCAGATCGGCCGGGCCCTCGACCTCATCCACCACCTCGGCGAACGCACCGACCTGGACGGGAACTCGGCCGCCGACCTGTTCATCATCAAAGGCTGGATGATCACCCTCTACCCGGGACTGCCGATCGACGGGCCCACCCCGCCGGGCACCACCCGGGACCCGCTCGTCCTGGCCCGGGTCCGGCACCGGCTGCGCGGGGTGCTCCTGCTCGGCACCGTGCTCGAACGCGGCGACCTCGGCGCGGTCGAGAACGCCGAGCGCACCCTCGGCACGCTGCGGCTGGACGACGAGCCGAGCATGTGGAGCGCCGTCTGCGCGGTGATCGCCATGATCTACGCCGACCGCCTGGACTTGGCCGCCGACTGGTGCGAACGGCTGGACCGCATCGCCGCCGAGCGCCAGCACCGTACGCCGCGCGCCCTGCTCGCCTCGGTCGCCGCCACGGCGGTCTGCCGGCTCGGCGACCTGCCCCGGGCCCGGGAACTGGCCGAGTCGGCGCTCCACCGGCTGTCTCCCAAGGGCTGGGGCGTCGCCATCGGCGCACCGCTGGCCATCCAACTGTTGACGCTGACGTTGCTCGAACAGTGGGAGGAGGCGGCGGCCTGCCTGCGTACGCCGGTGCCGCAGGTCCTGTTCGAATCGCCGTTCGGGCTGCACTACCTGCACGCCCGAGGGCTGCACGCGCTCGCGACCGGCAGGCCCGAGGCGGCACTCGCCGACTTCCAGTTGTGCGGGCAGCTGATGACCGCCTGGCGACTGGACCTGGCGCCGCTGGTTCCCTGGCGTACCGAATCGGCCCGGGCGCTGCTGCGGCTGGGTCGCCCGCAGCAGGCCGAGAAGCTGGTGCGGGAGGAGTTGGACCGACTCCGCCCGACCGACCTGCGGTACCGCGGCGCGGCGCTGCGGGTGCTCGCCGCCCTGCGCGGGGGTCCGGAGCGGATCCGACACCTGCGCGAGGCCGTCCGGCTGCTGCGCCAGTGCGGCGCCCGGGTCGAGTTGGCGCACGCCCTCGGCGATCTCAGCCAGGCCCAGCAGCAGGCCGGTGATCTGCGTCAGGCACGCAGCACGTCCCGGGCCGCGCGGGACCTCGCCGAGGAGTGCGGGATCCCGGTGCTGCGGCCGGCCACCGCCACCGGTCGGCCCGCCACCGGCCGGCCCGCCGTGCCCGACCCCGGTGCCGACTCCGCCGTGCTGCTCACCGGTCTCAGCGACGCCGAGTCGCGGGTCGCCGCGCTGGCCGCGCAGGGACACACCAACCGGGAGATCGCCGAGCGGATGTTCCTCACCGTCAGCGCCATCGAGCAGCGCCTGACCCGGATCTACCGCAAGCTCGACGTCAACTCCCGCAGCGAACTGGCCGCCCGGCTCCGCTTCGAGCGCTGAGCCCACCCGGTCGGCCAACGCCGATCCGCCCACCGGTCGACCCCGACCGGCCACTCGGGCGTGCGCGACCAGCCGAGATGTGTTTTCATCACCTCGATCGACGTCACCTCCCGTCCATCGTGGCGAAACCCGTCCGTCACCCGGCCCGACCCCGCCCCCCTTCCGGTCAGCCGCGCAACCCCTAAGCGTCGGTTGACACCGCAGGTTTGCCGCCGAAACGGTGGGGTCCCGCGACCGTTGTCGCACGCCAGAGCCGGTGCCAGACTCGCCTGCAGTCGGAAATTTTCAGGCGACGAGACGTTCTGGTCAAGGAAGAACGGCTCCGACCGGCCCGGCGGCCAGTGCTGCACCCCTGTTCCCGCGTCATCGAGGGGTGTGGTGAGGGGGCCGCCCGCGGCACCGGACGGAGCGGCGTGCCGGCGGCGGTGACCCCGCTTCGGCACCGCGGACGAGAAGGGCTGACAGGACACGTGCTGGTACAGCGAGAGGAACAACTCACCCTGCTCCGGGAGACCTTCCGGAACTGCGAACGGCAGCGGCGAGGGCACGTCTCACTCGTCACCGGCGCGGTGGGCAGCGGCAAGACGAGCGTGCTGGAGTCGTTCGGCGACTGGGCCGCCGGCGCCGGGGGCCGGGTGCTCAGCGCGACCGCTTCCCGCGCCGAACGCGGCCTGCACCTGGGAGTGCTCGGCCAACTCCTGCAGGGCGCCCGGCTGGACCCCGAGGCCGGCGCGCGGGTGCAGAACCTGCTGCGCGACGCGCCGCCCTCCCGGCGCGAGCCCGGACACGACGCCCCGGACGGCCCCGCCGGCGACGACCAGGTGTGGGCGCCGGTGCTGCACGGACTGTTCAACACGCTGCTCGACCTCGCCGAGTCGGGACCGCTCGTGCTGACCGTCGACGACGTCCACCACGCCGACCCGGCGTCGCTGCACTGTCTGCTCTACGTCGCCCGGCGGCTGCGGCACACCCCGATCATGGTGGTGCTCGCCGAGGCACGCACCCTGCGCCCGTCGCACCCCCACTTCCGGGCCGAACTGTTCAGTCAACCCCACTTCACCCGGATCACCCTGCCGCCGCTGACCGTCGAGGCGATCGCCCGCCTCGTCGACGACGACGTCGCGCCGGCCGCCCGGGAGACCGCCGAGCGGTGCCTGCGGATGACCGGCGGCAACCCACTGCTCACCCGGGCCCTGATCGACGAGCGGCCACCGACCGGCACGGACGAGGAACCGGCCCCGGACGTGATCCTTGGCGACTCGTTCGACCAGGCCGTGCTCGGCTGCCTATACCGGCACGAGCCGGGCGTACGCCGGGTGGCCCAGGCGCTGGCGGTGCTGGACCGGCCGGGCCCACCGGAACTGCTCGGCCACCTGCTCGACGTGGTGCCGGAGTCCGTCGCGCCGATGGTCCGGGTGCTGCGCGCCACCGGCCTGCTGGACCAGGACCGGCTGCGCCACCCGCGGATCCGGCGGTCCATCCTGGCCGACATGTCCGTCGACGAACGGCACCACCTGCACCGGCGGGCCGCCGAGGTGCTGCACGAGCACGGCGCCGAGCCGGGCGCGGTCGCCGAGCATCTGGTCGCCGCCGGATGGGCGGAGGCCGGCTGGACCGTGTCGGTGCTGCACGACGCCGCGGCCCAGGCCCTCGCCGCCGGTCGACCCGACGTGGCCGCCGGCTGCCTGCGCCTGGTCGGCCGGGCCGACGTGGACGACCAGCAGCGGGACACCACCACCGCGATGGTGGTCAGCGCCCGCTGGCAGGTCAACCCGCTGGCGGTCAACGGCCAGCTCGACCAACTGGTCGGCGCCGCCCGGGCGGGCGGCTGGCNGCACCGCCCTGTCCGCCGTGCCGTACCTGCTGTGGCAGGGGCGGGCCGAGGAGGCCGACGAGGCGATCGCGGGTTGCGCCGCGGACGACGAGCAGACCCACCCGGCCACCGCCGGGCGACGGCGGGCGATGCAGCTTCTGCTGGGACTCTCCCACCCCGAACACCTGACCGCCGTACGGGAGACGCCCGGCACGCCGCGGAGCGCGCTGCTGGCCGCCGGCTCCTCGCCGGTGCAGGCGCTCACCCTGCTCGGCGCGGCCCTGGCCCCGACCGGGGACCACGACCCGGTCGCCGGCGCCGAGCAGTTGCTGCACCGGCACCACGGCGAGGACGGGATGCTGCCGCTGCTGGCCGCGCCGCTGCTGACCCTGCTCTGGGCCGGCCGCGCGGATCGGGTGGCCGCCTGGTCGACGGCGCTGCTGGACCGGCCGGCGGTGCGGCACGCCCCGCTCTGGCGGGCGGTGCTGCGGGCCCTGCGCGCCGAGGCGGCGCTGCGCCTGGGCGACCTGACCGTCGCCGAGCAGCAGGCCCNGACGCCCTGCCGGTGGCCGCCTGGGGGGTCGTCGCGGCGGGTCCGCTCGCCACGCTGATCGCCGCCGCCACCGAGTCGGGACGCTACGCCGAGGCCGACCGATGGCTGGCACAGAGCGTGCCGGCCGGCGCCTTCCGCACCCCGCTGGGCCTGCACTACCTGGCCGCCCGGGCACGTCACCACCTGGCGCTGGGCCGGGCCCACGCGGCCACCACCGACCTGCGCCGGTGCGGCGAGCTGATGCGCGCCTGGGGCGTGGACACGGCCGGGCTGGTGCCGTGGCGACTCGAACTGGCCCGGGTGCAGCTCGCCGTGGGCAACAAGGCGCACGCCACCCAACTGCTCCAGGAGCAGCTACGGGTGCCGCACGGGGTGGACGACCGCACCCGCGGCCGTACGCTGCGGCTGCTCGCCGGCGCCACCGCGCCGGACCATCGGCGCAAGCTGCTCTCCGAGGCGGTGAACCTGCTCCAGGGCTGCGGCGACCGGCTGGAGCTGGTCCGCGCGCTCGGCGACACCGGGCAGACGCTGCAGCGGGCGGGCGACTCCGCGCAGGCGCGGCTGCTGGTCCGCCGCGCGTACCAGCTCGCCCAGGACTGCGGCGCGTCGGTGCTGGCGCAGCGGCTGGTCCGGCGTGAGCCGGGCAGCGTGCCGGTGGGCCCGCCGGCCGAGACACCGGAGCCGGAGGACGGGCTGAGCGAGGCCGAGCGGCGGGTGGCGGCGCTGGCCGCGCAGGGCCACACCAACCGGCAGATCTCCAGCAAGCTGTTCATCACGGTGAGCACGGTCGAGCAGCACCTCACCCGGGTCTACCGCAAGCTCGACGTCAAGCGGCGCTCCGACCTGCCGGCGCGGCTGGTCGCGTACGCCGAGCCGCTGGCCGAGGAGATCCAGACCGCATCCGCCTGAGGTGATAGGAAGGGCCCCTTGTTAACACCGCCACGCCAGGCGTTAACAAGGGGCCCTTCCTATACCGGATGCGTTAATAAGGGGCCCTTCCTTACAAGCTCAGCACGAGGTCGGCGGCGGCGGTCACGCCGCCGGCCCGACGTAGGCAGTCGCGCCACCGGGCGGCGCGGTCGGTGAAGGACGGCTCGGCGAGCAGCCGGCGCAGCTTACCGACGACGTCGTCCACGTCCAGCGGGTCCTCGTGCTCGACCGCCAGCGCCACCCCGGCGTCGACCACCCGCACCGCCCCGTCGTAGCAGTCGAACCAGAACGGCATCACCAGCTGCGGCACCCCGAACCAGGCCGCCTCGTGGATCGCGTTGGCGGCGGCGTGGTTGAAGAAGACCCGTACGTGCGGATGCGCCAGCACCTCCACCTGCGAGGGCAGCCACGACTCGATCCGCAGGTTGGCCGGCAGCTCGTCGGCCGGTGGCAGCAGCGCGTGCCGGGCGGCGGGCAGCTTCCACAGCACCTGGTGTTCCGGGCCGAGCCGGGCGGCCACCTCGACCAGCGCGGCCACCTGGGCGGCCGTCGGTCGCATGATGGTGCCGAAGCCGACGTAGACGACCGACTCGTGGGCGTCGAGCCAGGCCCGCAGGTCGGTGCCGGCCGGGCTCGGCACGATCTCCCGGGGCACCATCGAGCCCACCGTGCGCAGCTTCGCCGGCGCGGTGTCGAACGGGTACTCCAGCCCGAACACGGTGTACGCCAGCAGCGCCCGCGCGGCCTCGGCGTACTGCGAGGGGCGCAGCTCGGCGTTGCTGATCCCGGCGTCCGCGCGCCGCTGCGCGGCGGCGGTGCTGCGCGCGAGCCGGTCCGGCTCGGTCAGCGTCGCCAGCAGCGCCGCCCGGTAGCGGTCGTTCGCCGCCCGCTGGCTGGGGTTCATCGCCAGCGGCAGCCCGGACAGCGACATCGGGTACGACGGCGGCAGGCTGTCCTGGAGGAAGTTCGACGGCGGCACCGTGACGCTGATGACGAACGGCACCTCACGGGTGGTGGCCGCGTCCATGCCGAACGACGCGAACGAGTCCACCACCGCCAGCGCCGGGCGCACCTCGTCGAACACCACCAGGCAACGCTCGTAGAGCTCGTGCAGGTGGTCGAAGTCGGTGGAGGCGTCGATGTAGCTGGCGAAGTTCACCACCCGCGAGCCGGTGGACATCCGGCGGTGTGTCTCGTCGTCCCAGTGCTCCGGGCGCACCTCGACCTTCGGCGGTCCGAGGGAGACGAAGCGCACGTCGCCGTCGCCGGGCAGCGCCTCGATCTCGGCCCGACGCTCGTCGGTGCAGGCGAACCGGACCGGCCGCACGGCCCGGCGCTTCAGCTCGCCGGCCAGGGTGAGCAGCGGGTTGAACAGCCCCGCGCTGCCGGAGCTGACCAGCAGCAGCGGTCCGTCGTCGGTGCGCATATCGCGGCCGGCCTCCTAGTCCATCGCCCGGCGCATGAAGCCGCGGATGCCGATGACGGTGAAGACCACGAACACCCCGGCGAGTACCAGCAGGTCCAGCCAGAGCGGCACCGACTCCACGCCGGCCGGGCCGACCAGCGACCGGGTGCCCTCACTGACNCCCGCAGCGGGAACTGGGTGGCGCCGGTGAACATCAGCGGCGTCAACGTCACGGTGAACATGATCTGGATCCGCTGCGGCGGCACCAGCGTGCCGAAGGTCAGGCCCAGCGCCGCGCCGACCAGCGCGCCGGCCGCCAGCACGCCCATCACCGGCAGCAGCGTGGACAGTGGCCAGGTGACGCCGAGGATCAGCATGCCGACCGGGATGAGCACCAGGCCGGCGAAGAGGCCGCGGATCCCCCCGAAGACGATCTTCTCGAAGGCGACCAGCGGGGTCGACATCGGCGACAGCAGCCGGTCCTCGATCTCCCGGGTGAAGGAGAAGTCCATCACCATGGGCAGCGCGGTGTTCTCCAGCCCGATCAGGAACGCGTTGAGCGCGATGATGCCGGGCAGCAGCACGTTGCCGAAGTCGTCGCTGGCGTACCCGAGGTCCTTGAGCACCTTGCCGAAGATCAACAGCATGAACAGCGGCTGGAGGAAGACCTGCGCCAGGAAGGCGCCCACCTCGCGGGTGGTGACGAACATGTCGCGCCAGAGCACCGCCCGGAAGGTGGTGAGCTGGTCGCGCAGGCGTACCGGCGGGGGTGCGGTGACGGCCGGCACGGCCGGCGCGGCGGGGGCGGTGACGGTCACCGAAGTTCCCTTCCGGTCAGGTGGATGAAGACGTCCTCCAGGCTGGGCTGGCCGACGCTGAGGTCGCGGACCTCGCAGCCGAGGTCGGTGAGGACCTTCAACGCCATCGGCACGGCGTTGGCCGGCGCGCCGGCGGTGTAGACGCGGAACGACAGCGGCGCGTCCGGGTCGGCGGGGGCGTCCGGGGCCGGCATCGGCGGCATGCCGGGGAACATCGGCAGTTCCGCCGCGCCGCCGGCGCGCAGCCGCTCCACCCGCTCCACGTCCGGCACGTCGGTCAGCGCGGTCTGCACCGCCTCGACCGGCGCGCCCGGCGCGACCACCAGGGTCAGCGTGCTGCTGCCCGGCAGGGTCCGGGTCAACGCGGCCGGCGTGTCCAGGGTGAGCAGCTTGCCGTGGTCGACGATGCCGACCCGGTCGCAGAGCTTCTCCGCCTCCTCCATGTCGTGCGTGGTCACCACGACGGTGACGCCGGAGCGCTTCAGCTCGGCGATCCGGTCGTGCACGAACAACCGGGACTGCGGGTCCAGTCCGGCGGACGGCTCGTCCAGGAAGAGCACCCGGGGGGCGTGCATCAACGCCCGCGCGATCATGGTGCGTTGGGCCAGGCCGCCGGAGAGGAAGTCGGTCCGCGCCTTGGCGAAGGGCGTCAACCCCATCTGGTCGAGCAGTTCGTCGGCCCGCCGGGACCGCTCGGCCCGGGACACCCGGTGGTACGCCGAGTGGAACAGCAGGTTCTGCCGGACGGTGAGCGCCCGGTCCAGGTTGACCCGCTGCGGCACCACCGCGAGCAGTTGCCGGGCCACGGCCGGCGCGCGGGACACGTCCGCGCCGCAGACCAGGGCGCGGCCCGAGGTGGCGCGCACCCGGGTCGTCAGCACCCCGATCGTCGTGGTCTTGCCCGCGCCGTTGGGCCCGAGCAGACCGAAGACCTCGCCCGCGGCGACGGAGAAACTCAGTCCGTCCACCGCCGGCGGCATCTCGGGCCGGTATCTCTTGACCAGCCCGTCCACCACCACTGCCTCGTCCACGTCGTCATGCTCCCGTCCTGGTTGCTGGTGGGACAGTTGTCCGTCGCCGCGATAGGGGGCGCTAGGGGCAGCGCAAGGGGCGCGCTGCTCACAGCCCACGCTCCGCGAGCCAGTCGTCCACGGTCACGGCGAGTTCCGGGCCGCGCTCGCCGACCATGGTGAAGTGGTCGCCGGCCGCGTCCCGCGTCTCGTGCGGGTACGGCCACACCGACCGCCACCCGCCGGGTTCCCCGGTCCACTCCCCCAGCGGTTCACCGGCGCGCACGAGCAGCGTCGGCGCGGCCATCGGCGTGGGTTGCCAGTCGAGGAACAGCGGCAGGTAGCCGGCCCACGCGGTGGCCCGGTGGTCGTCCATCGGGGTGTACGCGCTGTCCCGCTCGACCATCCCGTCGAGCAGCTGCGACGTCCACCCGCCGAGCACCTCGCTGCCGGGCGGGTAGGTGTCCATCAGCACCACGGCGGCAGGCGCCCGGCCACGCCGGTCCAGCTCGGCGGCGAGCAGGTTGGCCACCATGGCGCCGCCGGAGTGCCCGGCCAGCACGAACCCGCCCGGGCCGACGGCGCGCAGCACCGTGTCGACGTGCACCCGCAGCAGCGCGTCGAGGTCGGCGGGCAGCTCCTCGCCGACGCCGAAGCCGGGGTTGGGCAGCGCCCACACGTCGCGCCGGCCGCGCAGGCCGGCGGCGAGGCGGGCGTACTCGTGCGCGCCGGAGAGCAGCGACATGGTGCAGCAGCAGACCACCGGGGTGGCGGGCCCGTCGGCCAGTCGCAGGATCGCGGCCGGGCGGGTGAGGTCCGCCGGGCCGGTGAAGCTGGGCCGGAACTGGGCCAGCTTCACCAGCAGCTCGGCGTAGCCGGCCGCGTCGGCGCGGGCCTTGGGTTCGCGGAACAGCCCGCCGAGCAGGCCGCCCGCGCCCTCCGGGGTCGCGGTGCCCGCCGGCGCGGCGGCGGCCTGGCCGCCGAGGATCGCGCCGAGCAGGTGTCCGGCCAGCGCCTCCGGCGTGGGGTGGTCGAAGAGCAACGTGGCGGACAGCTCCGCGCCGGTCTCCTGGCGCAACGCGTCGCGTAGCTCCAGCGCGGTGAGCGAGTCGAAGCCCAACTCCAGGAAGTCCCGGTCCGGCTCGACCGCGCCCGGCCCGGCGTGCCCGAGCACGGTGGCCGCCTGCGCCCGAACCAGGTCCAGCAGGATCCGCCGCCGGTCGTCGGCGGGCACCGCAGCCAGCCGGTCCCGCAACGCCCGCGCGGGGTCGGTCTCGCCGGCCGGCGCGGCGGCATCGGTCACCGCCTCGGCGTCGGACACACCGCGCAGCAGCGGGGCGGGCCGGACGGCGGTGAACGCGGACCCGAACACCGGCCAGTCGACGTCCGCGACGGCGACCTCGTCGTCCGCGCCGGTGGCGGCCCGGACCAGCGCGTCGAGGGCGACGCCCGGGTCCAGCGGACGGATCCCCCGGCGGCGGAGCTGCTCCGGGTCGGCCACCTCACCGTGCCACGGCGTCCAGGCCAGCACGGTGGCCGGGCGGCCCTGAGCGCGACGGCGGGCGGCCAGCGCGGCCAGCGCGGCGCCGGTGGCCGCGCCGACCGCCGCCCCGCCGCTGCCCCAGGTGGCGGCCGTGGACACGAAGACCAGGAACTCGTCGACCTGGTGGCCGGCGCAGGCGGCGTCGAGGCNCGGCCGCCGCGGCTGGCTCACCGGCCCCGCCGGCGTCGGTGACGTGCAGCACGGTACGCACCGGCGTGCCGGCCGCGGCCAGCGCGGCGGGCAGCGCGTCCGGGCCGTCCACCGTGGTCACGTCGACGCCAGTCAGGTCGGCGGTGTCCGGCGCGGGCGGCCCGACGAGCAGCAGGTGGGTCACGCCCGCCTCGGCGAGCCGGCGCAGCAGGTGGGGGCGGCGGACCGGGGCGTCCCCGTGCACCAGCACCGCGCCGCGGGGGTGCCACGGTCGGTCGACGCCGGCCGGCGCGCGTTCCAGCCGGCGGGCCCGCAGGCCGCCGGGACGCACGGCGAGCTGGTCCTCGGCGCCGTCACCGGCCACCACCCGGGCCAGCAGAGCGAGGTCGGCCTCGCCCGGCGGCGGCTCGACCGGGCCGGCGGGCAGGTCAGCCGGGCCGGCGGGCAGGTCGAGCAGGCCGCCCCAGAGGCGGGGGTGTTCCAGTGCCAGCACCCGGCCGAGGCCCCAGAGCGCGGCGGCGGCCGGGTCGGGCGCCGGGTCGTCCGCGTCGACGGTGACCGCGCCCCGGGTGACGCACCACAGTGGCGCGGTGACGCCGGCCTCGGCGAGCACCCGCACCAGGGCGACGGTGCCGGCGAGAGCGCCCAGCGGCGTCGGTGCGCGCGGGTCGGTCCCGGCGGGCGGCAGCGCGACCACCCGGGCCGGGGTGTCCGGGCCGAGCCGGTCACGCAGCGCGGCGGCCGGGTCGGCGCCGGGCGGCACGGGCACCGGCACCGGGTCCAGGCCTTCGGCGCGTACCGCGTCGGACACCGCGGTCAGCAGGTCGCCGGGCGGGCCGACGATCAGGCACGGCCCGGTCGGGGCGGCGCCGGCCGGCGGCTCGACCGGCGTCCAGCCGGCCCGGTAGCGCAACCCGTCCAGGGCGGCCGCCCGGCGGTGGCGGTCACGGTAGCCGGCCAGCGCGGGCAGCAGGCGGTCGAGCGTGCCGGTCGCGTCGGCGTCGAGGCCGAGCAGGTCGGCCAGCGCGGCCGGGTCGCCGTTCTCGGCGGTGGCCCAGAACTCGCCGTCCGCCGGGTCGGCGGGGCGCGGGGCCAGGTCGAAGCGGATCGGGTCGGGCCAGAACCGCTCGTGGGCGAACGCGTACGTGGGCAGGTCGACCCGGGTCGCGTCGGTGTCGGCGAAGAGCGCGGGCCAGCGTACGGCGGCGCCGCGCAGGTCCACGGCGGCGAGCGCGGCCAGCAGCCCGGCCGGTTCGGACAGCTCGCCGCGGCTCGTCGGGACGAACGCGGCGGCTTCGGCGTCGGGCACGCACTCGCGGGCCAGGGCGGTCAGCCCCGCGCCCGGGCCGAGTTCCAGGTAGGTGCCGGTGCCGGCGGCGGCCAGCGTGGTCACGGCCGGGTGGAACCGCACCGTGTCGCGGACGTGCTCGACCCAGTAGCCCGGGTCGGTGGCCTGCGCGGCGGTGAGCGGCTGGCCGGTGCGGTCGGACACCAGCGGGACGGTCGGCGGCTGCCAGGTGAGTTTCTCGGCGACCACCCGGAACTCGGCGAGCATGTCGTCCATCCGGGCCGAGTGGAAGGCGTGGCTCACCCGCAGCCGGCGGGTCCGGCGGCCCTGCGCGGCGAACCGCTCGCCGGCGGCGCGCACCGCCTCCTCGTCGCCGGCGAGCACCACCGACTCGGGGCCGTTCACCGCGGCCAGGGACAGCCGGGCGTCCAGCAGCGGCGTCACCTCGGCGGCGGAGGCGCGGACCGCGAGCATCGCCCCGCCGGCCGGCAGCGCCTGCATGAGCCGGGCCCGCGCGGCCACCAGGGTGGCCGCGTCCGGCAGCGACAGCACGCCGGCGACGTGCGCGGCGGCCAGCTCGCCGACCGAGTGGCCGAGCAGGTGGGCCGGGCGCAGGCCGAGCGCGGTGACCAGCCGGTACGCGGCCACCTGGTAGGCGAACAGCGCCGGCTGGGTGAACTCGGTGCGGTCGAGCAGCGTCGCCTCGGGTGTGTCCGGCCCGGCGAACATCACCTCGCGCAGCGGCCGGCTCAGGTGCCGGTCGAGTTCCGCGGCAACCTCGTCGAACGCGGCGGCGAAGACCGGGAACCGGCGGTGCAGCTCGGCGCCCATGCCGGGGCGTTGGGCGCCCTGCCCGGGGAAGAGGACGGCGAGCTTGCCGGCGGGCCGGGCGACGCCGCGTACCACGCCGGGGGCGGGCCGCTCCTCGGCGACCGCGCGCAGGCCGGCCCGCAGCGCCGCCGGGTCGTCGCCGGTGACCGCGGCCCGGTGCGGCAGCGCCGCCCGCGTGGTGAGCAGCGAGTACGCCACGTCGGCCGGGCGCAGCCCGGGGTGCGCGTCGAGGTGGTCGAGCAGCCGGCGGGCCTGCCCGGCGAGTGCCGGCGCGGAGCGGGCGGAGACCACCCACGGCGCGGGCGGGGCGGGCCGGCCGGCGGCCGGCGGCGGGGTGTCCTCGGGGGCCTGCTCCAGCACGGCGTGGGCGTTGGTGCCGCTGACGCCGAACGCGGAGACGCCGGCCCGGCGGGGGCGCCCGGCCGCCGGCCACGGCCGCGCGTCGGTCAGCAGCTCCACCGCGCCCGCCGACCAGTCGACGTGCGGGGTGGGCCGGTCGACGTGCAGCGTGGCCGGGAGCCGGCCGTGCCGCATGGCCAGCACCATCTTGATGAT
>NZ_NAPR01000003.1:7710-7792 GCF_002140155.1 Micromonospora sp. NBS 11-29 | reverse complement strand
GGCGGCGGCCTGGGTGTGGCCGATGTTCGACTTGACCGAGCCGAGCAGCAGCGGCGTCTGGCGGTTCTGCCCGTACGTGGCG
>NZ_NAPR01000003.1:4718-7701 GCF_002140155.1 Micromonospora sp. NBS 11-29 | reverse complement strand
CTCGATCGGGTCACCGAGGCGGGTGCCGGTGCCGTGCGCCTCCACCACGTCCACGTCGGCGGCGGTGAGCCCGGCGTTGGTCAGCGCGGCGCGGATGACCTTGCGCTGGGCGGGCCCGTTCGGCGCGGTGAGCCCGCTGCTCGCGCCGTCCTGGTTGACGGCGGTGCCGCGCACCACGGCGAGCACCGGGTGGCCGTGGCGGCGGGCGTCGCTGAGCCGTTCGACCAGCAGCATCCCCACGCCCTCGGACCAGCCGGTGCCGTCGGCGGCGGCGGCGAAGGACTTGCAGCGGCCGTCGGTGGACAGGCCCCGCTGGCGGGAGAACTCCACGAACACGGTCGGGGTGGCCATCACGGACACGCCGCCGGCCAGCGCTAGCGTGCACTCGCCCAGCCGCAGCGCCTGGCAGGCCAGGTGCAGCGCGACCAGCGACGAGGAACAGGCGGTGTCCACGGTGACGGCCGGTCCCTCCAGGCCCAGCGCGTACGAGATCCGGCCGCTGGCCACGGCCGCGGCGCTGCCGGTGCCGAGGTAGCCCTCGACGCCGCCGCCGACGCCGGTGAGCAGCGCGGCGTAGTCGCCCTGGCTGCTGGTGGCCGCGTACACGCCGGTGGGTGCGCCGCGCAGGGCGGTGGGGTCGACCCCGGCGGACTCGAACGCCTCCCAGGCGNGCAGCCGCTGCTGCGGGTCCATCGCCAGGGCCTCGCGCGGGCTGATGCCGAAGAACGCCGGGTCGAAGTCCCCGGCCTCGGGCAGGAAACCGCCGTCGCGGACGTAGGAGGTGCCCCGGCTGGCCGGGTCGGTGTCGTAGAGCGCGTCGAGGTCCCAGCCCCGGTCGGCGGGAAACGGCGCCATCGCGTCGCGGCCCGCGTCGACCAGCTCCCAGAGCTGCTCGGGCGAGCGGACGCCGCCGGGGAACCGACAGCTCATCCCGATGATCGCCACCGGTTCGGTGAGCCGGTCGGTGAGCTGCTGGTTCTGCTGCTTGAGCTTCTGGTTGTCGAGCAGGGACGCGCGCAGCGCGCCGACCACCTCGTCCAGTGAGACGCTCATCGGGCCCTCCCTGCGGCCGGCCGGGTCACGAGTCGGATCCTTCGAGGGCCATCCGGACCAGCCCGGCGACGTCGAGGTCGCGGATCTCCGCCACCGGCGTGTCCGGCGTCGCGGTGGCGGACGGCGGCGCGGCGGTGTCGTGGCCGAGGCGGAGCAGTTGGTCGAGCAGGCCCGCCTCCCGCAGCCGGTCCAGCGGGATCGCCGCGAGCACCCGGCGGACGGTCTCCTCGTCGGCGCCGCCGGCCACGTCGCCGCCGTCCGGTCCGTCGTCGGGGAACAGCTCGGCGGCCAGGTGGTCGGCGAGACCGGACGGCGTCGGATAGTCGAAGACGACGGTGGTGGACAGGTCCCGACCGGTCGCGGCGGTGAGCAGGTTACGCAGCTCCACCGCGGTGAGCGAGTCGAAGCCGAGGTCGAGGAAGCCCCGTTCCGGGTCGACCGCGTCGACCGAGGGGTGCCCGAGCACCTTGGCCGCGTCGGTGCGGACCAGTTCCAGCAGCGCCGCACGCCGTTCCTNGGGGGAGCCGGTCCCGGTCCTGCGGCTCGGCGGTCGCGGCCGGCCCGGCGACGGCGAGCGCCCGCACCGCCGGCAGGTCGGCCAGCAGCGGGCTGGGCCGCAGCGCGGTGAACAGCGGGTGGAACGTGGTCCAGTCGACGTCGGCGATGGTGACGCAGGTGTCACCGGCGGCGAGCGCGTGCCGCAGCCCGGCCATCGCCGGGCCGGGCGGCAGCACCCGCAGGCCACGGCGGCGAAGCTGCTCCGGCGCGTTCTCGTCGAACATGCCGGACTCGGTCCACGGCCCCCAGGCCACCGAGGTGGCGGGCAGCCCACGGGCCCGCCGCCGTTCGGCGAGCGCGTCCAGGGCGGCGTTGCCGGCCGCGTACGCGCCCTGACCGCCGCTGCCCCAGGTGGCGGCGATCGAGGAGAAGAGCACGAACGCGTCCAGGTCGACGCCGTCGAGCAGTTCGTCGAGCAGTTCCGCGCCGGCCAGCTTCGGGCCGATGACGTACGCCAGGTCTTCCAGCGTGGTGTCGGCCAGCGGCACCACCTCGCTGACCCCGGCGGCGTGCACCACCGCGCGCAGCGGCGGCCCGTCCCGGCGCAGCTCGGCGATCAGGTCGGTCATGGCCGCCCGGTCGGCGGCGTCGCCGCGGGCCACCCGGCACTCGACGCCGGACGCGGCCAGGTCGGCCAGCAGCGCGTCGGCGCCGGGGGTGTCGGCGCCGCGCCGGCTGGTCAGCACGATCCGTTCGGCGCCGGCGTCGGCCGCCCAGCGGGCCACATGCCTGCCGAGGGCGCCGGTGCCGCCGGTGATCAGGACGGTGCCGCGCGGCTGCCACGGCGTGGGCTCACCCTCGGTGGCGGCGGTGGCGAGCCGCCGGGCGTACGTTCCGGTGCCGCGCAGCGCGAGCTGGTCCTCGGTGGTGGTGGTGGTGAGCAGCGCGGCGAGCCGGCCGGCGGTGTCGTCGTCGAGGTCGGCGGGCAGGTCGACCAGGCCGGCCCAGCGGCCGGGCTGTTCCAGCGCGGCGACCCGGCCGAGTCCCCAGAGCGCCGCCTGCCGGTCGCTGGTGGGGGCGTCGCCGTCGCCGACGCCGACGGCGCCCCGGGTGGCGCACCAGAGCCGGGCCGGCGCGTCGAGGTCGGTCAGCGCCTGGAGGAGCTGAACGGTGGCGGCCAGTCCGCGCGGCAGCGTCGGGTGCTCGGCGTGCGGGTTCTCGTCCAGCCCGAGCAGCGACAGCAGGTGCGGTGGCCGGTCGGCGGTCGCGGCGGCGACCAGCTCGGCCAGCCGGGTGGCCAGTTCGTCGGGGTCGGCGGCGGTGTCGACCGGCACGGTGGTGGCGGCCGGGTCGAACGCGCGCGCCAGGGCGGTGAGGCCCGGTTCGGCGGCCCGGTCGGCGGGCACCAGCACCAGCCAGCGGTCCGACCCGG
>NZ_NAPR01000003.1:0-4706 GCF_002140155.1 Micromonospora sp. NBS 11-29 | reverse complement strand
CCGTCGATCAGGGAGCGTTCGCGGCCCCGGCGTCGCCACGCGGACAGCGCCGGCAGCACCGCGCCGAACGGCTGGTCCCGGGCCACGTCCAGCTCGGTGAGCAGGCCGTCCAGGTCCTCCGCCTCGACCGCCGCCCAGAACCGGCGTTCCACCTCGGTGTCGACGTCGGCGGGCGCGGTCAGCCAGGCCGGCGGCTGCGGCCAGTAGCGCTGCCGGTCGAAGACGTGGGTGGGCAGGTCGGCCGGTTGCGGGTCGGCGTCGGCGTAGAGCGCGGGCCAGTCTACGGAGACGCCGTGGACGTGCAGCCCGGCCACGGCGCGCAGCAGGGTGTGCGGCTCCGGCCGGTCCCGGCGCAGCGTGGGCAGCACCGGCACGTCGCCGGGCAGCACGCCGCGGGCCAGCGCGGTGAGCACCCCGTCCGGGCCCACCTCGAGGTACGCGGTGCAGCCGTGCGCCCGCAGCGCGGTGAGCGCGTCGGCGAAGCGGACGGTGTCGCGGGCGTGCCGGACCCAGTAGCCGGGCGCGCCGACGGCGGCCACGTCGACGGGCGCGCCGGTGACGGTGGAGATCAGCGGCACGGTCGGGGCGTGGTGCGGCAGCCGGGCGGCGACCTCGGCCAGCTCGTCGAGCACCGGTTCCATGAGCGGGCTGTGGAACGCGTGGCTGACGGCGAGCCGGCGGGTGCGTACCCCCCGGTCGGTCCACTCGGCGGCGACCCGCGCGACGGCGTCGGCGGGCCCGGCGACCACCACGGCCGTCGGGCCGTTGACGGCGGCGACGGTGACCCCGTCGCCGAGCGTGGGACGCACGTCGTCCTCGCTCGCGGCGACCGCGAGCATCGCCCCGCCGTCGGGCAGCGCCTGCATGAGCCGGCCCCGGGTGGCGACCAGTTCGGCGGCGTCGGCGAGGGTGAGGACCCCGGCGGCGTGGGCGGCGGCGAACTCCCCGATGGAGTGCCCGGCGACCGCGTCCGGGCGCAGGCCCCAGGCGGTGAGCAGCCGGTACAGCGCCACCTCGACGGCGAACAGGGCCGGCTGGGTGAACTCGGTGCGGTCCAGCAGCGCCGCCTCGTCGGTGCCGGGGTCGGCGTCGAGCAGCGGGCGCAACGGCCGGGACAGGTACGGGTCCAGCGCGGCGCACGCCTGCGCCAGCGCGTCGGCGTAGACCGGGTACGCGGCGGCCAGCTCCCGACCCATGCCGGGCCGTTGCGCGCCCTGCCCGGAGAAGAGGTACGCGACCCGGGGTCGGGCGGTCACCGCGCCGGTCACCAGGGCCGGCGAGTCGGTGCCGGTGGCGAGCGCGCGGAGCCCGGCGCGCAGCGACCGGCGGTCGGTGGCGAGCACGACCGCGCGGTGTTCCAGGGCGGCCCGGGACACGGCGGCGGACCAGCCGACGTCGACCAGCGGGGGCGCCGCCGGCCCGGCGAGCCGGTCGGCCCACGGCTCGGCCTGGGCGGCCAGCGACCCGGCGGTACGGGCGGACAGCAGCACCGGCACCACCGGCAGGTCCACCGGTTCGCCGGTCGGCGCCGGCGGTTCGGGTGCCTGTTCGAGGATGGTGTGGGCGTTGGTGCCGCTGATGCCGAAGGAGGAGACGGCGGCGCGGCGCGGCCGGCCGGTCAGCGGCCAGGGCCGCCCCTCGGTGAGCAGGTCGACCGAGCCGGTGCTCCAGTCCACCTCGTCGCTGGGCGCGTCGACGTGCAGCGTCGGCGGCAGGTAGCCGTGGCGTAGCGCGAGGATCATCTTGATCACGCCGGCCACNGGCGGCGGCCTGGGTGTGGCCGATGTTCGACTTGATCGAGCCGAGCAGCAGCGGCTGGTCGTCCGGCCGTCCCTGCCCGTACGTGGCGAGCAGCGCCTGCGCCTCGATCGGGTCGCCGAGACGGGTGCCGGTGCCGTGCGCCTCGACCGCGTCCACGTCGCCCGCTTCGAGCCGGGCGTTGGCCAGGGCGGCCCGGATGACCCGCTGCTGGGCGGGCCCGTTGGGGGCGGTGAGTNTTGGACGCGCCGTCCTGGTTGACCGCGCTGCCCCGGATCACGGCGAGCACCGGGTGGCCGTTGCGGCGGGCGTCGCTGAGCCGCTCGACCAGCAGCACGCCGACGCCCTCGCCCCAACTGGTGCCGTCGGCGCCGGCGGCGAACGCCTTGACCCGGCTGTCCGGGGCGAGCCCGCGTTGCCGGCTGAAGCCGACGAACACGCCGGGGGTGGACATCACGGTGACGCCGGCGACCAGGGCGAGGGAGCACTCGGCGGCGCGCAGCGCCTGACCGGCCCAGTGCAACGCCACCAGCGACGAGGAGCAGGCGGTGTCCACGGACACGGCCGGCCCTTCCAACCCGAGCGTGTACGACACCCGGCCGGAGAGCACGCTGCCGGCGTTGCCGGTCATCAGGTGCCCCTCGGCGCCCTCGGCGGTGAGCATCAGGTTGCGGTAGTCCTGGTAGTTGGTGCCGACGAAGACACCGGTGGGAGTGCCGCGCAGCGTCTGCGGGTCGATGCCGGCCCGCTCGATCGCCTCCCACGAGNGCAGCCGCTGCTGCGGGTCCATGGCCAGCGCCTCGCGGGGGCTGATGCCGAAGAAGCCGGGGTCGAAGTCGGCGACGTCGGGCAGGAAGCCGCCCTGGCGGGCGTAGCTGGTGCCCTCGACGGCGGGGTCGGCGTCGAAGAGCCGGTCGAGGTCCCAGCCCCGGTCGGTGGGGAAGTCGCCGATGGCGTCGCCGCCGGCGGCGAGCAGTTGCCACAGCCGCTCCGGGTCGTCGGCGCCGCCGGGGAAGCGGCAGCTCATCGCCACCACGGCCAGCGGCTCGTCGGGGGTCGCCACGGCGGTCGGCCCGGTGACCACCGCGTCGGCGCCGGTGAGCAGTTCGTCGAGGTGACCGGCGAGGACCGCCGGGTTCGGATAGTCGAACGCGAGCGTGGCGGGCAGCCGCAGCTCGGTGGCGGTGGCGAGGAGGTTGCGCAGGTCGACCGCGGTGAGCGAGTCGAGGCCGAGGTCGCGGAACGGGCGGTTGACGCCGACGTCGTCGGCGGAGCCGTAGCCCAGCGCGGTGGCCGCGCAGCGGCGGACCAGGTCCCGCAGCGTCTCGGTGCGCTCGGCGGTGGTGCGGCCGGCGAGCTGCCGGGCCAGCGCCGACCCGGGCGCGTCGGCGGGTTCGGCCGGGGCGGGCGTCTGTGCGGGTCGCAGCGTCTCGCGGACCTCGGGCAGGTCACCGAGCAGCGGACTGGGCCGGACCAGCGCGAACGCGGGGGCGAAGCGGGCCCAGTCGACGTCAGCGATGACGGTGGTGGGTTCGTCGCCGCCCAGCGCCCGGGCCATCGCGGCGACGGCGAGTTCGGGGTCCATGGCGACCATGCCGCCGCGGCGCAGTCGCTGCTGGGCACGTTCGTTGTCGGCGGGCAGGCCGGCGCCGGCCCAGGCGCCCCAGGCGACGGAGAGCGCCGGGAGGCCGTCGGCGTGCCGGCGGTGTGCGAGCGCGTCGAGGTGGGCGTTGGCCGCCCCGTACGCGCCCTGACCGGCGTTGCCGGTGGTGCCGGCGACGGAGGAGAAGAGCACGAACGCGTCCAGCTCGTGGTCGCGGGTGAGCGCGTCGAGGTGGTCGGCGGCGGCGGCTTTGGGCGCGGCGACGGTGTGCAGGCGGGCCGGGGTGACGGTGTCCACGATGCCGTCGTCGAGCACGGCGGCGGTGTGCAGCACGGCCCGCAGCGGCGCGTCGTCGGGCAGGTCGGCGATCAGCGCGGCGAGCTGGTCGGGGTCGGTGACGTCGCAGCGGGCGACGGTGACGCGTACCCCGAGGTCGGTCAGCTCGGCGGCGAGGTCGCCGGCGCCGGGGGCGTCGGGGCCGCGGCGGCTGGCCAGCAGCACGTGCGCCGCGCCGGCGCGGGCGGCCCAGCGGGCCAGGTGCCCGCCGAGCCCGCCGGTGCCGCCGGTGATCAGCACGGTGTCGCGCAGCCGGACCTCGTCGGCGGCGAGGTCGGTGGCGCGGGTGAGCCGGCGGACGTGCACGCCGGTGTCGCGGACGGCGATCTGGTCCTCGCCGCCGTCCGCGCCGAGCACGGCGGCGAGCCGGGCGGCGGTGCCGGCGTCGAGGTGGTCGGGCAGGTCGACCAGGCCGCGCCAGCGGGCCGGGTGTTCCAGGGCGACGGCCCGGCCGAGGCCCCACACGGCGGCGGCGGCCGGGTCGGGAGCGGGGTCGGTGTCGCCGGTGGTGACGGCGCGGCGGGTGGCGCACCAGAGCGGCGCTTCCACGCCGAGCGCGCCGAGCGCCTGGACGAGGTGGGCGGTGCCGGTGACGCCGAGGGTGGTGGCCGGGTGGTCGGGGTGGGGCCGTCCGTCGAGGCCGAGCAGGGAGAGCACGGCGGCGGGTCCGCCGGTGGGCAGCGCGGCGCGCAGCCGGTCGGCGAGCGCGGCCGGGTCGTCCGCCGGGTCGAGGGGCACGGGTACGGGGTCCGCGCCGACGTTGCCGATCGCGGCGAGCACACCGGCGACGAGCGGGTCGTCGGCCAGGTCGACGGGTACGGGGACCAGCCAGGCGCCGCCGAGGCGGGTCAGCGGCAGGTCGGGCAGGCTGTTCCAGGTGACCCGGTAGTGCCAGCGGTCGGGGTCGGGTTCGTCGTCGCGTTCGGTGAGGAAGCGGGGCGGGGCGGGCCAGTACCGCTGGTGGTCGAAGGCGTAGGTGGGCAGGTCGACGGTGTCGGTCTCGGCGAGG
>NZ_NAPR01000025.1:81063-87626 GCF_002140155.1 Micromonospora sp. NBS 11-29 | reverse complement strand
AGAGCGCGTTTGGTTTGTGGGTGGGTCGGGTGTGCCGCACAGTGGGTCCGGTCGATGGATGTAGCTGGGTCGGTAGACGGGTATGGATCGAGTGCGGCGGTACCCGTCTGACCTGACCGACGCCGAGTGGGAGATCATCGAGCCGATGTTGCCGTCCCCGCAGTGGATGGGCAGACCGGAGAAGCATCCCCGGCGGGCCGTGATCGCGCGATCTTGTACGTGGTGCGCACTGGTTGCGCGTGGCGGTACCTGCCGGTGGACTTTCCGCCGTGGCAGACCGTGTACGCGCACTTCGCCCGGTTGAACAGGCGGGGTGTGACCGAGCGGATCCTGACCGAGCTACGTGAGCAGATTCGGGTGGCTCACGGCCGGGAGCCCGAGCCCACGGCGGGGATCATCGACTCGCAGAGCGTGAAAGGCGCTGACACCGTGCCGCGGGACTCCCGCGGTTACGACGCCGGGAAGAAGATCAACGGCCGGAAACGGTTCATCGTCACCGACACTCTTGGTCTGCTGGTCACCGTCTGGGTCCTGGCCGCGTCCTGGCAGGACCGCGACGGCGCCAAGGGCGCACTACTGGCCACCTACGCGGCCACGCCGATCCGGCATGTCTTCGCCGACACCGGCTTCGCCGGCCGCCTCGTCGACTGGGCCCGAGACCTGCTGCGCACTACCGTCGAGATCGTCCGTAAGCCCGCCGACCAGAAAGGGTTCGTCGTGCACCCACGCCGCTGGGTCGTGGAGCGGACCCTGGCCTGGATCACCGCGCACCGCCGCCTGGCCCGCGACTACGAAACCCACCGCGCAACGTCCGAGGCCATGATTCGGTGGGCCGCCCTCGGCGGCATGCTCCGCCGCCTTGCCCGAGGCGAAGCCGCCACCCGNCCAACAACGCCTCACCTTCAACACACCCGACTGATAGCAATGTGAAACGCGCTCTGAGGTAAGAGCGCAGGGCTGCGTCTGTCGTCAATCCAGCGCCAGTCGAAGGCCTCTGCTTCCTCCGCCAGACTGAGCACCGTCAGATCGAAAGCGTAGTTGGCGAAGCTCCGGCCGGTGAACGGGTCGCGCTGGACGACGTGCTCCAGCCGGTCGAGTANCCAACAACGCCTCACCTTCAACACACCCGACTGATAGCAATGTGAAACGCGCTCTCAGGTCGCGTTGACGGCCTGGCGGCGTCTCGGCGTCGCCGCACAGGCCGCGTAGCAGGACTGACAAAGTCCGGTGGGCGTGCGATCGTGGACCGGTGCCACTAAGTCAGGTTCGGTACGTGCCCAATTGGCGAACCCATAGCCCAGCGCTGCTGACGAGTGACGGCTTCGCGATTCGGCTAAATGACGCCGCCGAGTTTCTCGCCCCGCGCGAGGCCGTAGAGGACGTTTCCCTCGCTTCTCTTAGGCGTGCACTTATTGCGGCGGCCGAGGATTACGGATTGCTCGGAGAGCGCACGTCCGGGCGCGACTTTCGTGCCCTCTCGCTCTATTTCAAAGAAGTTGAATCAGAGTTGGCATATGAGGACTATGTTCCTTACGCGGACTGCAATATCGACCTCATGCAGTCACGCACCCTCACCTTAGAGCTGAGTCTGTATCTTGAGGCGGATCTAGACGACAGCGATGTGACTACGTCGATAGCCTACCTACTGGGTAGACACCGCGCCCGTCTTCGAGAAGTTGAGCCTGAGGGCTTCGACAAGTATTGCATCTGGCATGTCCGGGTCGACATTGATCGTCGAGGCAGGACTGTTGGGCAGGTCCTTCGACTGGCAGATGAGATGTCGGAGCTGATGCGCACGTTAGAAGGTCGCGGTAGCCCTCAGCTCGAACCTCTCTGGGCTCTTCTACGCTCGGGCAAGTTCAGCGCGCTGATCGGCCAGCCGGAATCCGCGACTCTGGAAGTTAAGTCGCAGGGATACCTGCTCAGCAATGAGGCCGACAAGGTTGAGCTGGCCCAAGACGTTGCTAGGTTCGCGAACGCCGAAAGAGGCGGCATTCTCATTGTGGGGATGCGAACGAAAAGAACGAAGGGCGAAGAGGTGATATCTCGCATCACGCCAGTCCTCGACGTTTCCAGGAATACTGCCGCCCGATACAGGTCGATAATTGACCAGCGAATTTACCCTCCGGTCGACGGGCTCGAAGTTGCGATAGCGGAGGTCGAGCCGCAGGCTTTCCTTATCCTCGTGAAAGTACCGCCTCAACCCGAGGAGCTTAAACCGTTCATCGTGCATGGAGCAATAGTTGGCGACCGCCTAGAGGGTGCTTTCATTTCAATTGTTCGCCGACGTGATGAGGGTTCAATTCCAATCTCTGGCCCGGCAATACATGCCTGGCTTTCCGCCGGTCGCGCTCTAATGCGAGGCGGGCATCTCCCGGCTACCGCACCGGGCTCCAACTCATCCCGTCTGCCATCGACCCGCCCTCCTGGGANGGCCGCCGCCCGGCCCGCCACGTCAAGCGGACCTTGACGCACGTTCGGACGCTGGCGGGTCGGGCGATGGTCTGCTCGGCTTGCCCGGGTCGATGGCAGGCGGGATGGCCTACCGCAACCACCCACGGACCGCGACCCGCCAACGCAACCCCGGCCGTCCTGGAGCCGGAGCGCCCCCGCCGGAGGCGCTCTAACCGCAGCCCCGCGACTGCCTCCAGCTTGCCGACGCGGCCGGCGTGCACTCCCCTTCGCCGCGCGGACTCGTGGCCGCGCGGCCCGGCCGGCTGCCGGCTGCCCACAACACGTCAACGCTGCTGCGTCGAGCAGGTCCGCAAGCTGCTCGCCGCGACCGAGGGCCACCGGTTGCACCCGCTCTACGTCGTGGCGGCCACGCTCGGGCTCCGGCGTGGGGAACTGCTCGGGCTGCGCTGGTCAGATCTGGACCTGGACGCCGGCACTGCCGCGATCGGTCAGACCGTCCAGCGGACTGCCGCCGGGCTGCACCTGCAAGACACCAAGACCGAGGAGTCGGAGAGCATCCTTCCTCTGCCCGACTGGACCTGGCTGGTACTGCTCGACCATCAGGAGCGCCAGCGCCGGGAACGCGCCCGGCTGGCCGAGGTGTGGCAGGAACACGGCCTGGTCTTCCCCTCCGAGGTCGGCACCCCGATGGAGCCCCGCAACCTGAACCGCCACTTCGCGGCGCTGCGGGAGCGGGCCGGTTGTCCGGACGTCCGGCTACACGACCTGCGGCACACCGTCGTGTCCCTGCTGATGGAGCTGGGCGTCCCGCCGCACGTCGTCCAGGCCATCGCCCGGCACGCGGATGTGAAACTGACCCTCAAGGTCTACTCACACACCAACCTCGACGCCATGCGCCAGGCGCTCGGCAAGCTCGACGGACGGCTGTCCTGAGCGTTACTGCTGTCACCGTTGCTGTCACCGCCCTGGGGAGTGATCTTCCTGGGGCGGTTTTCGCTGCTGATGAGTGGTGGGCGCGGCAGGTTTCGAACCTGCGACCCCTCGCTTGTAAGGCGAGTGCTCTCCCACTGAGCTACGCGCCCGGAACGCCCGTACGGCGGGCCGGAGCGGCAAGCTTACCTGCCGGCCTCCGGCCCGGTCGAACGTGTCTGGGGTGGGATCTCAGGCGGCGACGGCCTCCGCCAGCGCCTTGCGCCAGCCCTGCTGGTCGCGCGCCTCGCCGGGCATGTTCATCTCGGCGAACCGGACCACGCCGGCCTTGTCGATGACGAAGGTGCCCCGGTTGGCGATGCCGGCGACGTCGTTGAAGACGCCGTACGCCTGGGCCACCGCGCCGTGCGGCCAGAAGTCGGCCAGCAGCGGGAACTGGAAGCCCTCCCGGTCGGCCCAGATCTTGTGGGCGTAGACCGAGTCGACGCTGACGGTCAGCACCTGGACGTCGTCGCTGACGTACTCGTTGAGGTTGTCCCGCACCTCGCACAGCTCGCCNTGTTCTGGTCCTTGAGCAGGAAGTCCGGCGCCTCGGCACCAACCTCGATGGGCATGCGTTCTCCTACTTCTTGGTCTTCGACCCGCGGCGCAGCACGAGGCGGGCGCCACTCCAGTCGCGGCCGGCGTTGATGGTGGAGGTCTGCTGGAGCCCGGCGGTCTGCGCGCTCTCCGCGACCTCGCTCGGCTCGACGTGGCCGTCCCGGCCGGACTTGGGCGTCAGGAGCCACACCACGCCGTTGTCCGCCAGCGGCCCGAGGGCGTCGACGAGCACCTCGAAGAGATCACCGTCTCCGTCGCGGTGCCAGACCAGAACCGCGTCGACCACCTCGTCGGTGTCCTCGTCGACCAGATCCCCACAGCGGTCGGTCAGGGCGTCTCGGAGATCGGAGTCGACGTCGTCGTCGTAGCCCATCTCCATGACGACCATGCCCGGCTCGATCCCGAACCGGTCCGCCAGGCTGCGTACCCCGTCGGCGGCCTGACCAGCGGTCGCGCTCACTGTCGCGTGCCTCCTCGTCTCATCCCTGCTCGTGGCGTCGGGTGACGCCGTCGCGCCCAGTCCACACAGTTGCGGCTCACGGCGCAAGTGGCACACCGGGTGGAACGGAATTTACCGTGCCAGCAGCGTACGGGCACCCTGGGTAATGGCTTCCACCGAGACCAGCACCTGCTGAGCAGCCGGACCTAATGGTACAAACGAGTCAAGGGCGGCCACTCGTCGCGCCGCGCCGACGTAGCCGGTGTCGACCAGCGTGGCCAGCACGCCCTCCCCCACCCCGCCGGTGCGCCGCGTCTCGTCCACCACCAGCACCCGGCCGGTCGCCGAGGCCTCCCGGATGATGTCGGCCACCGGCAGCGGGGCGAGCCAGCGCAGGTCCACCACCCGGGTGCCGACGCCCTCGTCGGCCAGCGTGGCCGCGGCCCGCAACGACATCCGCACCCCGTTACCGAAGGTGATGATGGTCAGGTCGTCGGCCGAGCCGATCCCGTACACCCGGGCCCGGCCGACCGGTACGTGCCGGTCCGCCCAGGCGGCCGGCTCGGCGTACTCGGCCAGCCACTCGCCGTCGCCCTCGGCGTACAGGTCGCGGGTGTGGTAGAGCGCGATCGGCTCCAGGAAGACGCAGACGGCACCGTCCGCCCGGGCCGCCGCCAGGCAGGTACGCAGCATCGGCGCGGCGTCGTCCGGCCGGGCCGGCACCGCGATCACCAGCCCCGGCACGTCGCGCAGCACCGCCAGCGAGTTGTCGTTGTGGAAGTGCCCGCCGAAGCCCTCCTGGTAGGCCAGGCCGGCCACCCGCACCACCATCGGGTTGCGGAACGCCCCCCGGGAGAAGAAACGCATGGTGGCCGCCTCGCCGCGGAGCTGGTCCTCGGCGTTGTGCAGGTACGCCAGATACTGGATCTCCGGCACCGGCAGCATCCCGGCCAGCCCGGCGCCCAGCCCGAGCCCGAGGATCGACGTCTCGTCGAGCAGCGTGTCGAACACCCGGGCCGCCCCGAAGCGGTCCCGCAGCCCCTTGGTCACCCCGTACACCCCGCCCTTGGCGGCCACGTCCTCGCCGAACACGGCCATCCGGGGGTGGTCGAGCATGCCGTCGGCCAGCGCCGCGTTGATGCTCTGCGCCAGCGTCAGCGGCCCGGTCAACTCCGGCGGCTTGCCGCCGAACGCCTCCGCCCGCGCCCCGGCGCCCGGCCCCACCGCCCGCGCCGCCGAGTCGGCCACCATCCGGGCCACCCGCGCCGGCCGGCGCGGCGCCAACTCCGCGACGACCTCGACCGGGGAGGCCAGCTTCGGCTCGTCGAGCACCTCCTCGGCGATCCGGCGTAGCTGCCAGCCCCGCTCGTCGTACCGGGCGAGCAGCTCCTCGCCGCTGGCGTACCCGGCCGCCACCAGCCGCCGGGCGGTGGCGAGCAGCGGATCCCGGGCCACGTCCGCGGCGATCTCCGCCGGACTCCGGTACGCGGTCTCCGCGTCCGCCCCGGCGTGCCCCATCAGCCGTACCGTGTCCAGGTGCAGCACGGCGGGCCGGCGGTGCCGGCGTACCCAGGCCGCCGCCTCCGCCGCCACCCGGTAGGTCTCGACCACGTCCGTGCCGTCGGCGGCGAAGTAGCGGATGCCGGGCCGCGACCGCAGCGTCGTCGCCACCCACCCGTGCGGCGAGCGGACGCTGATGCCGAGCCCGTTGTCCTCGCACACGAACAGCACCGGGATCCGCAGCCCGCTGTGGTCGTACCAGCCGGCGGTGTTGAACGCGGCCGCGGCCGTCGCATGGTTGACCGAGGCGTCGCCGAAGGAGCAGACCACCACGGCGTCCGCCGGCCAGGCCGCCACCTCCGCCGGGTCACCGTCGCCCCGCCGCCCGCTGCGGCGCAGCCGCTCCAGGGCCAACCCCAGGCCCACGGCCCGGGGCAGGTGCGAGGCGATGGTGGAGGTGGTCGGCACGACCGCGAGGTCGGCCCGCCCGAAGACCTTGTGCCGTCCCCCGGCGATCGGATCCGCGGCGGAGGCCACCATCCCGCGCAGCACGTCACGCGCCGCCGCCGCGTAGGCGTCGTCGAGCGACAGCGGCGGCAGACCGGGTACGCCGACAGTCGCGTCGCCGTCCGAGTCCACGATCACGCCGACCCCACTCGGCAGCCGACCCGCCTCGCCG
>NZ_NAPR01000025.1:74552-81027 GCF_002140155.1 Micromonospora sp. NBS 11-29 | reverse complement strand
CCTCGCTCGACCGATCGAGATCTTGGTAAGGAATGGCCCCTCCAGGGGCGCTTTCGTACCAAGATCTCGACGCTTCCCGCCTGTCGGACCGCGCTTCCCGGGACGCGGGGAGGGTGGCGGCATCCGGCCCGATGCGGTCCGTCGCCGTGTCCGATGAATCCCCCGAGCGCGACGTCCACCCACCGCCCGGAAGCTGTTCCGGTGAGCCGCTTGGGTCAGATGTCGGCGGGGCGGCTTCGGCAGGTGCCGGCGGACCGGCCGGGAAGGCGCCGGCCGCCTGGGCGGCGCGGAGACAGTAGAACGCGCCGGAGCGGTAGTGCAGCAGCGCGGGATCGGTCGGCCGCAGCGCGGCGGCCACGGCGGCGTTGCCCTCGTGGCCGGCCGAGCCGATCGTGTAGTACCCCTCGCCGAAGCCGCGCAGCCAGCGCCCGGCCAGGTCGAGCAGCCGGCTGGTGACCTGCGCGTCGAATATGGCCAGCGCCTGCGCCCCGGTCAGCACCCCACCGTCCGGCAGCGTCCCACCATCAGGCCCTCCATCGCCCGGCAGCGCCCCGCCGGGCAGCGGTTCAGCGAGGTCGCGCCGTCGGCTGGGTACGCCGAGTGCGGCCAGGTCGGCCCGGATCCGGTCGTCGAGGTCGTGCGGGGTGGTCACGTCGGACAGCATTACCGAATCCGGCCCGGCTCGCCCAGTCGGACACGTCAGGAGCTTGGGCAGCCCATGTTGGTCGACACCGGTACGGCGAGGTGGCGGGGTCGTGGCGCGTCGAATGCCGCCAATTCCCCGAACTGGCGTCGACGTCGCCCTCCCGGGCTTCCGGGCGTGCTCAGGTCTCGTCGCACTGCGGCGGGCAGCCGCCGTCGGAGGTCTTCCGCAGCAGGTCACGCAACGCGGTCAACTCCGGCGTACTGAGCCCGTCGAGCAGTCGGGAGTCCGACATGACCTGCCGCACCTGGTCGCGTACCTGCCGGCCCCGGTCGGTGACCACGAGCGTCTTCTGCCGCCGGTCGACCGGGTCGGTTCGGCGCTGCACCAGCCCGGCCTGCTCCAACCGGTCGGTCAGGCCGGTGACGTTGGACCGATCACAGCCGAGCTGCTCGGCCAGGTCGCGGGCGGGCAGCGGACGGTCCGGGTCCAGCTCGTGCAGGGCCCGTGCGGTCGCCGGAGTGAGCCCCAGCGCGGCGATCCCCTGGTCCTGCTGGTGCCGCACGGCGGCGGCCAGGTGCAGGATCCGGCGCACCAGGTCGGCCCGGTCGCCGTCGACGGGAACGGTGGGATGCGCCATACCCCCATGGTACGTGCCGAATCAACAATTGACCTGCTCCACTATGCGGGCGCAAGGCAGCGACCCGGCCGGGACGACTGCTCGGATGACGTCACCCGATTTCATCCGCCGGCCGCTGTTCGGCGGGAAGTGCCGTCCGGTCGACCGCGCGTCACCTGGCGGCCATCGGCGGCCGTGAGGCTGCCCGGAGTCGACGAACCGGATTCCGGGGAGGAAAATCGTGACCCTGTCCCGACGTACCATCCTGCTCAGCGGCGCGGCGCTCGGTGCCGCCGGCGCGGTCGGTGGCCTGCCGCTCGCGGCCGCCGCGTCGCCCGGCCCGCTGCGCCGCGACCCGTTCACGCTCGGGGTGGCCTCCGGCGACCCCGACCACGACGGCTTCGTGCTCTGGACCCGGCTGGCGCCCGAGCCGCTGGCCGAGGACGGCCTGGGCGGCATGCCGTCCCGGGTGGTGCCGGTGGCCTGGGAGGTGGCCGCCGACGAGCGCTTCCGGCATGTCGTGCGGCGCGGCGTCGGGCTGGCCCGGCCGGAGTCGGCGCACAGCGTGCACGTCGAGCTGGGCGGGCTGCTGCCGGGCCGGGAGTACTTCTACCGGTTCCGCGCCGAGCGTTGGCTCTCGCCGGTGGGCCGCACCCGCACCGCGCCGCCGCCGTGGTCGATGCCCTCGGCGCTGGCCATGGGCTTCGTCTCCTGCTCGCAGTACGAGCACGGGTACTTCACCGCCTACCGGCGGCTGGCCGAGACGGAGCCGGAGCTGATCCTGCATCTCGGCGACTACCAGTACGAGTACGCGCCGGACACCTACACCGTGCCCGGCGGCAATCCGCGTGACCACGAGGGGCCGGAGACCCGGACGCTGGCCAACTACCGGCAGCGGCACGCCCAGTACAAGACCGACACCGACCTCCAGGCCGCGCACGCGGTCGCGCCCTGGGTGGTGGTCTTCGACGACCACGAGGTGGAGAACAACTGGGCCGACGAGGTGCCCGAGGCCGCCGACCCGGACTTCCTCGCCCGGCGGGCGGCGGCGTTCCAGGCGTACTACGAGAACATGCCGCTGCGCCGCACCTCGATCCCGCGCGGCATCGACATGCAGCTCTACCGCCGGGTGCGTTGGGGCCGGCTGGCCACGTTCCACATGCTCGACACCCGGCAGTACCGGGACGACCAGGCGTGCGGCGACGGGTACAAGAGCTGTGAGGCGGCGTACGACCCGGCCCGGTCGATCACCGGGGCGGAGCAGGAGGCGTGGCTGCTGGACGGGTTCCGCCGCTCCGAGGCCCGCTGGGACCTCCTCGGCCAGCAGGTCTTCTTCGCCCAGCGGGACAACAACGCCGGGCCGCTCACGGTCACCAGCATGGACGCCTGGGACGGGTACGTCGCCTCCCGGGACCGGATCACCCGGGGCTGGGTCTCCGCCGGGGTGCGCAACCCGGTCGTGCTCACCGGCGACGTGCACGCGCACTGGGCCAGCGACCTGAAGCTGGACTACGCCGACCCCACCTCCCCCACGGTCGGCAGCGAGCTGGTCTGCTCCTCGATCACCTCGACCGGGGACGGCGCGGACTCGCCCACCGGCTCGCACCCGTGGCTGGCGTTCAACCCGCACCTGCGCTTCCAGAACAACCTGCGCGGCTACGTCCGCACCACGCTCACGCCGAAGGAGCTGACCGCGAACTTCGACGTGCTGCCGTACGTGAGCCGGCCGGACGCGCCGGCGTACACCCGGGCCACGTTCGTGATCGAGGACCGCGTCCCCGGGTTGAACCTGACGTACGACCGGCCGCCGGCGGCCGCGCGGACCGCCGCGCCCGGGGTCGACCAGGGCCGGCAGACGGTGGAGACGGAGACGGTGCGTCCGTGACGCCGGGCCGGGCCGGGGGCGACGCTCCCGGCCCGGCTCAGCCGGCCAGGAACGAGAAGCGGACCTGGCGGTCCGGGTTGTCGCCGTTCGGGTCGACCAGGCAGATCGACTGCCAGGTGCCGAGCTGGAGCCGCCCGTCGAGCACCGGCAGCGTCGCGTACGGCGGCACGAACGCGGGCAGCACATGGTCGCGGCCGTGCCCGGGTGAGCCGTGCCGGTGTCGCCACCGATCGTCGGTGGGAAGCAGGTCGTCGAGCGCGCGGAGCAGGTCGTCGTCGGACCCGGCGCCGGTCTCGATGATCGCCAGCCCGGCGGTGGCGTGCGGGACGAAGACGTGCAGCAGGCCGTCGCCCGCGCCGGCCACGAACCGCTCGGCCTCGGCCGTGATGTCCCGGACGGTCGGCCGGGATCCGGTCCGGACGCTGATCACCTCGCTGCGCATACGGCGCATTCTGCCGCAGCCGCCGGATCCCCGCCGCCAAGCCCCGCGGGCAGCGTGATCGCACAAAGTTACCGGCGGGTACCTGTGTTCAGCGTCGCGTCTGGGGGAGGCAGACGTGACGACGAGCGCCACGAGGGGGCAGGATGGCGCTAGAGACCTATCCCACACAGAACCGAGGGAACGCCTGTGGCTACGGAACGCAAGCGCCCGGTGATCACCGCTGGTCTGCCGAGCCAGCTTCCGGACATCGACCCTGAAGAGACCAGCGAATGGGTCGAGTCGCTCGACGGTGTCATNCCCGCGAGCGCCAGGTCGGGGTGCCGTCGCTGACCACCACCGACTACATCAACACCATCCCGCCGGAGCGGGAGCCGTGGTTCCCCGGTGACGAGCACATCGAGCGGCGGCTGCGGGCGTACATCCGGTGGAACGCCGCCATGCTGGTGCACCGGGCGCAGCGCCCGGAGATCGGCGTGGGCGGCCACATCTCCACGTTCGCCAGCTCCGCGTCGCTCTACGAGGTGGGCTTCAACCACTTCTTCCGTGGCAAGGAGCACCCGGGCGGCGGCGACCAGATCTACTACCAGGGTCACGCCTCCCCCGGCATGTACGCGCGGGCGTTCCTGGAGGGCCGGCTCAGCGCCGACCAGCTCGACGGCTTCCGGCAGGAGCTGTCGCACCCCGGCGGCGCGCTTCCGTCGTACCCGCACCCGCGGCTGATGCCGGACTTCTGGGAGTTCCCCACCGTCTCCATGGGGCTCGGTCCGCTGAACGCCATCTACCAGGCGCGGTTCAACCGCTACCTGCACCACCGTGGCATCAAGGACACCTCCCAGCAGCACGTCTGGGCGTTCCTCGGCGACGGCGAGATGGACGAGGTCGAGTCGCTCGGCGCGATCGGCGTGGCCGCCCGCGAGGAGCTGGACAACCTCACCTTCGTGATCAACTGCAACCTCCAGCGGCTGGACGGCCCGGTCCGCGGCAACGGCAAGGTCATGCAGGAGTTGGAGGCGTTCTTCCGGGGCGCCGGCTGGAACGTCATCAAGGTGGTCTGGGGCCGGGAGTGGGACCCGCTGCTCGCGGCGGACACCGACGGCGCGCTGGTCAACCTGATGAACACCACGCCCGACGGTGACTACCAGACCTACAAGGCGGAGTCCGGGGCGTACGTGCGGGAGCACTTCTTCGGTCGTGACGCGCGGACCCGCAAGATGGTCGAGCACCTCTCCGACGACGAGATCTGGAACCTGAAGCGGGGTGGCCACGACTACCGCAAGCTCTACGCGGCCTACAAGGCGGCGATGGAGCACACCGGCCAGCCGACGGTGATCCTCGCCAAGACCATCAAGGGCTGGACGCTGGGCTCGCACTTCGAGGGCCGCAACGCCACGCACCAGATGAAGAAGCTGACGCTGGACGACCTGAAGCTGTTCCGCGACCGGCTCTACCTCGACATCCCGGACAAGCAGCTGGAGGAGAACCCCTACCTCCCGCCGTACTACACGCCGGACGAGAAGTCGGACGAGATGGAATACCTGCGGGAGCGGCGTCGCCAGCTCGGTGGCTTCCTGCCGTCGCGCACCACCGAGCGCAAGACGCTGGCGATCCCCGGCAGCGAGCGGTTCTCCGACGTCAAGCGCGGGTCGGGCAAGCAGAAGGTCGCCACCACGATGGCCTTCGTCCGCCTGCTCAAGGACATCATGAAGGACAAGGAGTTCGGCAAGCGCTGGGTGCCGATCATCCCGGACGAGGCCCGCACCTTCGGCATGGACTCGCTCTTCCCGACCCAGAAGATCTACTCGCCGCACGGCCAGCGCTACACCTCGGTCGACCGGGAGCTGTTCCTGTCGTACAAGGAGTCGACGACCGGGCAGATCCTGCACGAGGGGATCAACGAGGCCGGTTCGGTCGCCTCGTTCACCGCCGCCGGCACGTCGTACGCCACGCACGGCGAGCCGATGATCCCGATGTACATCTTCTACTCGATGTTCGGGTTCCAGCGCACCGGCGACGGGTTCTGGGCGGCGGCCGACCAGATGGCGCGCGGCTTCGTGCTCGGCGCCACCGCCGGCCGGACCACGCTCAACGGCGAGGGCCTCCAGCACGAGGACGGCCACTCGCTGCTGCTCGCCGCCACCAACCCGGCGGTGGTCGCGTACGACGCGGCGTTCGCCTACGAGCTGGCGCACATCGTGGAGAACGGCCTGCACCGGATGTACGGCGAGGCGCAGGAGAATGTCTTCTACTACCTCACCATCTACAACGAGCCGATCTTCCAGCCGGCCGAGCCGGAGGGCGTGGACGTCGAGGGCATCGTCAAGGGCATCTACCGCTACTCGCCGGCCCCGCAGGTCGACGGGGAGGCGCCGAAGGCCAACATCCTGGCCTCCGGCACCGGCATGCAGTGGGCGCTCAAGGCGCAGCAGCTCCTCGCCGAGGACTGGGGCGTGGCCGCCGACGTGTGGTCGGTGACGTCCTGGACCGAGCTGCGCCGCGACGCGGTGGAATGCGAGGAGCACAACCTGATGAACCCGGGCGAGGAGCAGCGGGTGCCGTACGTCCAGCG
The DNA here is from genome assembly GCF_002140155.1 of Micromonospora sp. NBS 11-29. GTDB lineage: Bacteria > Actinomycetota > Actinomycetes > Mycobacteriales > Micromonosporaceae > Micromonospora. The sequence continues at coordinate 74,872 of NZ_NAPR01000025.1, read as the reverse complement.
GAAGCTGGCCGACGCCGACGGCCCGAAGGTCGCGGTCAGCGACTGGATGCGCGCGGTGCCGGACCTGATCGCCCGCTGGGTGCCGGGTGACTACACCTCGCTCGGCACCGACGGCTTCGGCATGTCGGACACCCGGCACGCGCTGCGCCGCCACTTCCACGTCGACGCGGAGTCGGTGGCGGTCGCCACGCTGCGGCAGCTCGCCCTGCGCGGCGTGGTCCCGCCCCACGTACCGGCCGACGCCGCCCGCAAGTACGCGCTGGACGACGTCACCGCCGCCCCGGTCGGCGAGACCGGCGGCGACAGCTAAAAACCCGCAC
>NZ_NAPR01000025.1:46052-74507 GCF_002140155.1 Micromonospora sp. NBS 11-29 | reverse complement strand
GCGAGGAGGCGGGGTCCGGCGTTCCTGGCGGGGGACGCCGGACCCGTGTCGGTGCCGGGACTCGGCGCGGTCAGCCGACGGCGGCCAGGTCGGTCAGCCGGGCCAGCGAGTCCTCCAGGTCGGCGCCGACCCGGCGCAGACCGAGCCGCAACAGGGCGGCCTTGACGGGTCCGGCGGGCCACCGCACGACGATCAGCCGTACCACGGTGCCGCCGGCCTCCTCGTCCGAGGTCAGCTGGACGTAGATCTCGGTGCGCGCCTCGGCCCGGGCGCCGGCGCCCTTGGCCCGTTCGCGCCAGCCGATCAGGGTCGGTTCCTGATAGGCGATCACTTCGGCCTCGTGCGCGGCGCCGCGTCCGGCCTGGACGAGTTGCCGCCGGCCGAATCCCTCCCCGGAGAGGACCTCGGCCGCCCGGACTCCCGCCAGCCAGGCCGGTAGCTGCTCGGCCCGCTGCACGACGTCCCAGACCATTTCCATCGGCGCCGCCACGTGCGCGCTGCGTTCCACGAGGATCATGAGCGTCTTTCCCCCACTTAAATCACATCCGCGATATTCGGCACTCTATGCGTAAATCGGACTTAAGCGGACGGGATCGGAAAAGACACGCCGAAAACCCTTGCGCTGGCCAGTCATGTCGGCCTATGGCGCGACGGCCACCCGAGCCCTAGAGTGCGAGCACACTTCACGTTTCGGGAGGGTGCCTTGACGACCGCGCCGATGCCCGCGTTTCCCGCCGGCTTCCGCTGGGGGGTGTCCACCTCCGCGTACCAGATCGAGGGAGCGACCGCCGCCGACGGCCGCGGGCCGTCCATCTGGGACACGTTCGCCCAGGAAGCGGGCCGGATCGTCGACGGCAGCACCGCCGACGAGGCGTGCGACCACCGCCATCGGTACGCCGAGGACACCGCGCTGCTCGCCGGGCTGGGCGTGTCCGCGTACCGGTTCTCGGTGGCCTGGCCGCGCATCCAACCCACCGGCGCCGGCCCGGCGAACGCGGCCGGGCTGGACTTCTACGACCGGCTGGTGGACGGCCTGCTCGCGGCCGGTGTGGACCCGGTCGCCACGCTCTTCCACTGGGACCTGCCCCAGGCGCTGGAGGACGCCGGCGGCTGGCTGAACCGGGACACCGCCGCCCGCTTCGCCGAGTACGCCGACCTGACCGCCGCCCGCCTCGGCGACCGGGTGAAGCTCTGGATCACGCTCAACGAGCCGTTCATCCACATGAGCCTCGGGCACGGCATCGGCACCCACGCGCCCGGCCGGATGCTCCTCTTCGACGCCTTCCCGGTGGCCCACCACCAGCTCCTCGGGCACGGCCTCGCGGTGGCCGCGCTGCGCGCCAGCAGCACGAGCCCGGTCGCGATCGCGAACAACTACTCGCCGGTGCGGCAGGTCGGGGACACCGACGCGGACCGGGCCGCCACCGAGGCGTACGACGCGCTGCACAACCGCCTCTTCACCGACCCGCTGCTCGGCCTCGGCTATCCCGACGCGCCCGGCGTCGACCCGGCCGTGGTCCGCGACGGCGACCTGGCCGTCATCGCCGCGCCGATCGACGTGCTCGGCGTGAACTACTACAACCCGACCGGCATCCGGGCGCCCGAGGAAGGATCGCCGCTGCCGTTCGAGATCGTGCCGCTGGACGGGTACGCCCGGACCGCGTTCGACTGGCCGGTGGCCCCGGACGGGCTACGCGAGCTGCTGCTCCACCTCCACCGACGCTACGGCGACGCGCTGCCGGAGATCCAGGTCACCGAGAGCGGCTGCGCCTACGACGACGCGCCGGACGCGCAGGGCCGGGTGGACGACCCGGAGCGGATCGCGTACTTGGACGGGCACGTCCGCGCGGTCCGCGAGGCGATGGCCGAGGGCGTGCCGGTGACCGGGTACTTCGTCTGGTCGCTGCTGGACAACTGGGAGTGGGCGGAGGGGTTCACCAAGCGGTTCGGCCTGGTGCACGTCGACTACGCCACGCAGCGGCGTACCCCGAAGTCGTCGTACGCCTGGTTCCGGGACCTGACCCGGCGATGACCACGGTGGACCCGACGCCGGCCTCGCTGCCGGCGGCGCTCGCCGAACCGACCGTGCCGGTACGGCGGAGCTGGATCGCGCTGATCTTCGCGGCCAACCTGGGCGTCTGGATGGCGTTCTTCACCCCGATCCAGGTGCTGCTGCCGCAGCAGATCGAACGGATCTCGCCGGGCGACAAGGAGGCCATGCTGGCGGTGGTCACTGGCCTCGGCGCGCTCGCCGCGGTACTGGCCAACCCGCTCGCGGGCGCGCTGTCGGACCGTACCTCCCTGCGGTTGGCCAACCGGCACCTCGGCCGCCGGCACGTCTGGACCGCGACCGGCGCGGTGGTCGGCGCGGCCTTCCTGGTGCTGCTGGCCCGGCAGGACAGCATCGCCGGGGTGGCGGTGGCCTGGGTGGCCGCGCAGGTCTGCTTCAACGCGATGCTGGCCAGTCTCACCGCCGCGATCCCGGACCGGGTGCCGGTGGCGCAGCGCGGCGGCGTCTCCGGCTGGGTGGGCATCCCGCAGGCGCTCGGCCTGGTGCTCGGCGCGGTGCTGGTCACCGCCGTGGTCACCGGCAACGCCGCCGGGTACGCGGCGATGGCGCTCGCGGTGCTGCTGCTGTCGCTGCCGTTCGCGCTGCTCACCCGGGACGACCCGCTGCCCCGGGAGCACCGCCCACCGCTGCGGCTGCGGGCGCTGCTGTCCTCGATGTGGATCAGCCCGCGCCGCCACCCCGACTTCGCCTGGGCCTGGTTCACCCGCTTCCTGGTGCAGACCGGCAACGCGCTCGGCACGCTCTACCTGCTCTACTTCCTCACCGACGGGGTGCGGGTGGCCGACCCCGAGGGCTCGCTGCTGGTGCTGATCCTGCTCTACACGCTGGGCATGATGCTCACCGCCGTGGTGTCCGGGCGGCTCTCCGACCGCTCGGGCCGGCGCAAGGTCTTCGTGATCGCCTCCGGGCTGATCATGGCGGTGGCGGCGACGCTGCTGGCGGTCGCGCCGGTCTGGCCGATGGCGATCGTGGCCGCGCTGCTGCTCGGCGCCGGCTACGGGGTCTACCTGGCGGTGGACGCCGCGTTGATCACGCAGGTGCTGCCCGCCGCCACGGACCGGGCCAAGGACCTCGGGGTGATCAACATCGCGAACTCCGCGCCGCAGGTGCTGGGGCCCGCGCTCTCCGCCCCGATCGTGGTCCACCTCGGCGGCTATCCCACGCTGTACGCGGTCACCGCCGTCGTCACGCTGCTCGGCAGCGCGCTGGTGGTGAAGATCCGCTCCGTACCGTGAGCGCCCCGCTGTTCGCCGCGTGTTAGGCGGGGGCCCCGCCACCTCCGAATGCGTTAAGAAGGGCCCCCTCCTTAACCGCTGGCCGGCGGACGTAGGCTGGGGAGCGTGACGGTACGTGTACGCTTCGCCCCCTCCCCGACCGGAATGTTCCACGTCGGCGGCGCCCGCTCGGCCCTGCAGAACTGGATCTTCGCCAAGCAGCAGGGCGGGGTGTTCGTGCTCCGCGTCGAGGACACCGACGCGGCCCGCAACCGGCCCGAGTGGACCGAGGGCATTCTCTCCGCGCTCGACTGGATCGGCATCGCCCGGGGCAGCTACGAGGGCCCCTACTTCCAGTCCTCGTACGCCGGCGAGCACCGCGCCGCCGCGCAGCGGCTGCACGAGGGCGGCCGGGCGTACTACTGCGACTGCACCCGCGAGGACGTGCAGGCGCGTACCGGTTCGCAGTACCGCGGCTACGACGGCTTCTGCCGCGACCGGGGCCTGCCGGCCGGCGAGGGCCGGGCGCTGCGCTTCCGCACCCCGGACGAGGGCGAGACCGTGGTGGTCGACCTGATCCGCGGCGAGCCGACGTTCGAGAACAAGCTGATCGAGGACTTCGTCATCGCCCGCGGCGACGGCTCCCCGGTGTTCCTGCTGGCCAACGTGGTCGACGACATGACCATGGGGATCACCCATGTGATCCGGGCCGAGGAGCACCTGCCCAACACCCCGAAGCAGCAGCTCCTCTGGGACGCGCTCGGGGTCAAGCCGCCGATCTGGGCGCACGTCCCGGTGGTGGTCAACGAGAAGCGGCAGAAGCTGTCCAAGCGACGCGACAAGGTCGCCCTGGAGGCGTACCGGGACGAGGGCTACCTCGCCGACGCGATGCGCAACTACCTGATGCTGCTCGGCTGGGCGCCGTCGGGCGACCGGGAGATCGTGCCCTGGTCGGTGATCGAGGACGAGTTCCGCCTCGACGAGGTCAACCCGTCGCCGGCGTTCTTCGACGAGAAGAAGCTGCGCGCCTTCAACGGGGAGTACATTCGGGCGCTCCCGGTCGACGACTTCGTCGCCGCCTGCCAGCCGTGGCTGACCGGCACCGACACCATCGCCCCGCCGCCGTGGCAGCCGGCCGAGTTCGACCCGGCCGCGTTCGCGGCGGTGGCGCCGCTGGCGCAGACCCGGATCGCGGTGCTCAGCGAGATCGTGCCGAACGTCGACTTCCTCTTCCTGGCCGACCCGCTGATCGACGAGGCGGCCTGGGCGAAGGCGATGAAGGAGGGCGCGGCCGACCTGCTCGACGCCGCGATCACCGCGTTCGATGCGTTGGAGCCCTGGGACGCCGAGTCGCTGAAGGCCACGCTGGAGGCGGTCGGCGCGGAGCGCGGGCTGAAGCTGGGCAAGGCGCAGGCGCCGGTCCGGGTCGCGGTCACCGGACGCACCGTCGGGCTGCCCCTGTTCGAGTCCCTCGAGGTGCTCGGCCGCGACCGCACCCTGACCCGGCTACGCGCCGCACGCGTACGCCTGGTCTGAACCCCCTTTCCGCCGGCTGATCGGGCGCGCGATCATGAAGTTGACCGGATCGGGGAGCGCTCCCTCGACCGTCAACTTCATGATCGACGCGCGTCACTGGGCGGGGCGCTCAGCGGCGGGTGGCTCGGCGGTATAACAGCAGTCCGGTGCCGAGCGCGGCCAGCAGCACGATCGCGCCGGTCGCCCACAGCCAGCCCGTACCCCCGTCGTCGTCGCCGGCCGCCGCGGCGGGTGACGGGCTGGCCGGCGGCGACGCCGCGGTGGTCGCGGGCGCAGCCGTGGTGGGCGCCGCGGTGGTCGGGGCGACGCTCGGCGACGGCGGTTCGGCGGGGGTGCCGGTGGTCAGGGTGAACCGGATCTCTCCCTTGATCGGGTGCCCGTCGGTGGATGCGAGCTGGTAGGCCACGATGTAGAGCCCGGCCGCTCCCGGCGTGAACGGCACGCTCACCCGCTTGCCGGAGAAGGTCGGCGCACCGCCGGTGGCGGCCACGTCGTCCGGGCCGGTGACGGTGACCTTCGTTGTGTCCGCCTTCGGTGTGGCGAGGAACCGCAGCTCGATCCGCTTGGGCGCGGCGGCCAGCCGGGCCCCGTTCTGTGGATCGCTGCCGGTCAGCGAGTTGTGTGCGGCCGCCGGCGCGGCCGGTGGCAGCAACGACAACCCCGCCGCCACTCCGAGCACGGTCAGCCAGGTACGTGCCATACGGGCGACCCTGTCCCCCATGAACTCCTCCGTCCGGGTAAGATCCGGCCGCTGATCATCGGCCATTCGTTGGTCGGTCTCAGCTCGCAGATAGTTCCAAAATTCTCACCCACCTGCTGCGACCACGCGACGTTCTGCGGAGTCTTTGAGGTGGGGCGGGTCCAGTGTGCCCGGCAGCGGAAGCCAGCCATCGAACGGGGCGAGGAGGCGGCGATGGTCCGGAAGGTGAGACGGCTGCTGACGGTCGTGGGCGGGGCGGTGGTGGCGCTCGCGTGCTCGCTGACCCTCGCCGGCACCGCGGTGGCCCAGGCGGCGCCGAAACCGAAGCTCGCCCCGGCCGGGGTGGACATCACCGGCGACCGGCTCGACCAGCCGCTGCGACTGCGAGCCGACACCCGCCCGGCCGAGGTGACCATGGTCGTCGACCAGGTCCAGTGGCTCGGGACGACCGGTCAGCTACGCGGCCCGGCGGCCAAGGACCTGGGTCCGAAGTACACGGTGGTGGTGCTCGTCGCCGACAGCCCGAAGCACACCTACGACCTGTTTCCGCTGGCCAAGGGGGGCCCTCGGGTCTACCGGCCGGCCAAGCAGCCCGACCTGAGCCACCCCCGGGCCGGCTGGTTCTTCGGCCGCCTCAACATGTCCGAGACGTTGCGCGCCGTCGGAGTGCCGCTGGAGCCCCGCTTCGACACGCTCTCCGGTGGCATCGGTGGCGGCGAGCGCGTCCTGCCGGAGGAGGCGCTCGACCCCGGGCAGGACCTGGACACCGCGCTCGGCGAACTGCAACGGCTGCTGCTGCTCAACGTCGGAGTGGTGCTGGTCATCACCGTCGGGCTGGCCGGCATCGCGCTGCTGGTGCGCCGCCGCACCCGCTGAGCCCTGAATCAGCACCGGGCGGGAGCCCGGGTCAGCACCAACGGCGCGGCGGGCGCTCCCGGCGGGTGGCGCGGCTGCGGGGACGCACCGCTCCGTGCCGGTGCGCACCCGCCCAGCCGGACAGGGCGCTGCGGCAGCTCGAACCCGGCTCGGGCTCGACGGTCGGATGCGCCGGCTCGGCGCGCTGGCGCGGAACCGGCGGCTCGTCGTCGGCGCGCTCGGGCACCCGGCCGGCGGTGGGCTCGCCCGCGTGGGTCAGGCCCGCCCGGCGGGGATGCTCGTGACCCGACCGGCAGGGCTCGTCCTGGGCGCAGCCGTGCTCGGCCTCCCCGTGCGCCATCCCGGTCTCCTCACCGCTCGCCCTCGCCGTCGCGCGTCGGGCGGAACACCCCGACGCGCCCTGACACCGTACTGGCCCGGCCCGACGAGATCGTCAGCGCGTACCGGTGGAGATCGTCAGGCCGAGGTCACGCCGCCCGTCGGCCTCACGGTGGATCCGCTGGTCAACGCATGTCAGGCTGGTGCGGTGAGCGAACCGGGCGGGACGGAGACGTCGGCGACGCTGCGTCGCATCGAGCGGGCCGCGGGCGGCCTGGCCACCGCCAGCGTGGCCCGGATGGACGAGACGCTGCCCTGGTTCCGGGAACTGCCGGCCGACCAGCGTTCCTGGGTCATGCTGGTCGCCCAGGCCGGCGTGCGCTCCCTGGTGCAGTGGCTGCGTCAGGGCGGCGGTGCGACCGACCGCACCCAGGAGGTGTCGGACGAGGTCTTCGCCGCCGCGCCGCAGGCGCTCGCCCGGTCGATCACCCTCCAGCAGACCGTGGCGCTGATCAAGGTGACCATCGAGGTCGTCGAGGAGCAGGTGTCGGAGCTGGCCGTGCCGGGCGAGGAGCAGTCGCTGCGGGAGGCGGTGCTGCGCTTCTCCCGGGAGATCGCCTTCGCCGCGGCGCGGGTCTACGCCCGGGCGGCGGAGACCCGGGGCTCCTGGGACGCCCGGTTGCAGGCGCTGCTGGTGGACGCGTTGCTGCGTGGTGACTCGCCGGACGTGCTGGCCAGCCGGGCCGCCGCCCTGGGCTGGTCGGACGCGCCGCCGGTGGCGGTCGCCGTGGGGCGCTCGCCCGGCGGCGAGGTGGCGGCCGTGCTGCACACCGTCTACCGGCAGGCCCGCCGGATCGGCGTCGAGGTGATCGGCGGCGTACACGGCGACCGCCTGGTGATCGTGCTGGGCGGCGCGGCCGACCCGCTGACGGCCACGGAGAAGCTGCGTACCGCGTTCGGCGACGGTCCGGTGGTGGTCGGGCCGGCGGTGCCCAGCCTGGACGAGGCGACCGAGTCCGCGCGGGCCGCGCTCGCCGGGTTCCGGGCCGCGCCGGCCTGGCCGACCGCGCCGTGCCCGGTCGCCGCCGCCGAGTTGCTGCCGGAGCGGGCGTTGGCCGGCGACGCCGAGGCCCGTCGCCGGTTGCGCCACGACGTGTACGCGGCGCTGGCCCGCTCCGGCGGCGAACTGCTGGAGACGTTGGACGCGTTCTTCGCCGCCGGCGGCACGCTGGAGAGCGCCGCGCGGTCGCTGTTCGTACATCCGAACACGGTGCGTTACCGACTCAAACGGATCGCCGAGGTGACCGGCTTCTCGCCGCTCGCGCCGAGGGACGCGTTCGCGCTCCAGGTGGCACTGACGGTCGGCCGGCTGGACCCGGTGGTACCCGCGGTCACACCCGTCCCGACCCAGACAGCTAGCCCAGTTGGGCGCAAAACGCCCCAGAGCGGCGATGATCGTCGCCGATCTTTGTAGGTTTCCTCTAAAGCTTCTAGTGCGGTTTCGTGCCGTGCGTTACAGCGCGACCCGCAACTATCCGTCAGAGTCGTACACGTGCTCGCCGTACTCTCCCCTGGACAGGGCTCGCAGAAGCCCGGTTTCCTCGGCCCCTGGCTGGACCTCGCCGGTGCCGAGGCGCGCCTGCGCTGGTGGTCGGCGTTGGCCGGCGTCGACCTGATCCACCTCGGCGCCCAGGCGGACGCGGACGAGATCAGGGACACCGCCCGTACCCAGCCGCTGCTGGTGGCCGCCGCGCTGCTCGCCGCCGAGCACCTGCCCCTGCACGACGTCGCGGTGGTCGCCGGGCACAGCGTGGGTGAGCTGGGGGCCGCCGCCCTGGCCGGGGTGCTGCCCGCCGAGGCGGCCGTGACCCTGGCCGGCGTACGCGGCCGGGAGATGGCCGCCGCCTGCGCGCTGGAGCCGACCGGGATGGTCGCCGTGCTCGGCGGCGACCCGGACGAGGTGCTCGCCGCGCTCCAGACGCACGGGCTGCACCCGGCCAACCGCAACGGCGCCGGTCAGATCGTCGCCGCCGGCGAGGTCGCCGCGTTGGAGAAGCTCGCCGCCGAGCCGCCGGCCCGGGCCCGGGTCATCCGGCTCAAGGTGGCCGGCGCGTTCCACACGCCGTACATGGCTCCGGCCGAGGCCGCGCTGGCCGCCCTGGCCGCCGGCGTCACCGTGGCCGACCCCACCCGCGTCCTCCTGTCCAACCTCGACGGGGCGCCGGTCGGGCACGGCCGGGAGACGGTACGGCGCCTGGTCCGACAGGTGACCGCGCCGGTCCGCTGGGACCTGTGCATGCGCACGCTGACCGACCTGGGTGTCACCGGCGTGGTCGAGCTTCCGCCGGCCGGCACCCTGGCCGGCCTGGTGAAGCGGGAACTCAAGGGCGACGGGGCGCCGGAGATCGTCACCCTGAACACCCCCGACGACCTGCCCGCCGCGCGGAGCCTGATCGCCCGGCACGGCGGCGCCGCCGCCCGCCCGCCGGCGTCCCGCTTCCGGGTGGTGGTCTCCCCGGCCGTCGGCGTCTTCACCCCGCTGGCCGACCTGGCCGAGGGTGCCGAGCTGCACGCCGGCCAGGTCGTCGGCCACGTCGCCGGCCGGCAGGGGCCGGTCGAGGTGACCGCGCGCGAAACCGGGCCGCTCATCGAGTGGCTCGCGCACCACGACGACCCGGTCGCACCGGGCCAGCCCCTCGTTCGCATCGGAGGATCGCACTGATGGCCGGCAGCCGGATTGCCGCGATGGGGCACTACCAGCCCTCCCGCGTGGTCACCAACGACGAGATCGCCCAGCTCGTCGACACCAACGACGCGTGGATCCGGGACCGGGTCGGCATCGCCACCCGGCGGATCGCCGGCGACGAGACGGTGGCCGACATGGCGACCGCCGCCGCCGGCAAGGCACTGGCCAACTCCGGTCTGACCGCCGCCGACATCGACCTCGTCGTGGTGGCGACCTGCACGTCCGTGGACCGCAGCCCGAACGTCGCCTGCCGGGTCGCGGCCAAGCTGGGCATCAACGCCCCGGCCGCGTACGACCTGAACACCGCCTGCTCCGGCTTCGCGTACGCGTTGGGCACGGTGGACCACGCCATCCGGGCCGGCGCGGCGCGCAACGCGCTCGTGATCGGCGCGGAGAAGCTCTCCGACGTCACCGACTGGACCGACCGGTCGACCTGCATCATCTTCGGCGACGGCGCCGGAGCGGCGGTGGTCACCGCGACGGCCGACGACGAGCCGACCGGGATCGGGCCGGTGGTGTGGGGTTCCGCTCCGGAGAAGGGCGACGCGGTCCGGATCGAGGGCTGGCGACCGTACATCGCCCAGGAGGGGCAGTCGGTGTTCCGCTGGGCCACCACTGCGCTGGCCCCGCTGGCGTTGCAGGCGTGCGAGCGCGCCGGGGTGGATCCGTCGGAGCTGGCCGCGTTCGTGCCGCACCAGGCCAACACCCGGATCATCGACGGCATCGCCAAGCGGCTGAACATCCCGGACGTGATCATCGCCAAGGACATCGTCGAGTCCGGCAACACCTCGGCGGCGAGCATCCCGCTGGCCCTGTCGAAGCTGGTGGAGCGACGCGAGGTTCCCTCGGGCGCCCCGGTGCTGCTGTTCGGTTTCGGCGGCGGCCTGACCTACGCCGGTCAGGTCGTGCGCTGCCCCTGAGTAGACCCCCTCGGGCGCGAAACGCGCTCCAGGTGCGGTGGTCGGCGTCGCCGGCCACCGAGAAAACCGTGATGAGAGGAACCAACCGCAATGACCCGTGACGAGATCACCGCCGGCCTCGCCGAGATCCTCGAAGAGGTTGCCGGGGTGAACCCGGACGACGTGGCCGAGGGGAAGTCCTTCACCGACGACCTCGACGTCGACTCGCTCTCCATGGTGGAGGTCGTGGTGGCGGCCGAGGAGAAGTTCGGCGTCAAGATCCCGGACAACGAGGTGCAGAACCTGAAGACCGTCGGGGACGCGGTCAGCTACATCGAGGCGCAGTCCTGATCATGAGTCNCTCGGCGGGGACGTCGCGTCGACCTGGGACGCCATGCTCGCCGGCCGCTCCGGGGTGAGTGCACTCACCCAGGAGTGGGCCGGGCAACTGCCCGTCCGGATCGCCGCGCAGCTCGCGGTCGACCCGGCCGAGGTGCTCGACCGGGTGAAGCTGCGTCGGCTGGACCGCTCGGAGGCGATCGCCCTGATCGCCGCGCGCCAGGCATGGGCGGACTCCGGGCTGGCCGACGCCGGCCCGGATCCGGAGCGGCTGGCGGTCAGCGTCGGCTCCGGCATCGGCGGCGCCACCACCCTGCTCGCGCAGGACGACATCCTGGAGGCGTCCGGCCCGCGGCGGGTGTCCCCGCACACCGTGCCGATGCTGATGCCGAACGGACCGGCCGCCTGGGTGGGGCTGGAGCTGGGCGCCAAGGCCGGGGTGCACTCGGTGGCCAGCGCCTGCGCGACCGGCGCGGAGGCGATCGCGCTCGGGCTGGACATCATCCGCGCCGGCCGGGCCGACGTGGTGGTGGCCGGCGGCACCGAGGCGGTGATCCACCCGCTGCCGATCGCCGGTTTCGCGTCGATGCGGGCCATGTCGACCCGCAACGACGACCCGGAGAGGGCATCCCGGCCGTGGGACAAGGGCCGCGACGGCTTCGTCCTCGGTGAGGGCGCGGGCGTGGTGGTGCTGGAGCGCGCCGACCACGCCGCGGCCCGCGGCGCCCGCGTCTACGCGCGCCTGGCCGGCGCCGGGATCACCTCGGACGCGTACGACATCGTGCAGCCGCACGCCGAGGGTGAGGGCGCGATCCGGGCCATCGCCAAGGCGGTCGCCGACGCGGACATCGCCCGTACGGACATCGTGCACGTTAACGCGCACGCCACGTCCACCCCGGTGGGCGACATGCTGGAGATCGGCGCGCTGCGCCAGGCGATCGGTGACCACCCGCTGCTCACCGCCACCAAGTCGATGACCGGGCACCTGCTCGGCGCGGCCGGTGCCCTGGAGTCGATCGCCACCATCCTGTCCATCCGGGACGGTGTCGTGCCGCCGACGATCAACCTGGACGACCCGGACGACGGCCTGAGCCTGGACGTGGCCGCGCACAAGGCCCGCCACCTGGAGGTCCCGGCCGCGCTGAACAACGCGTTCGGCTTCGGCGGCCACAACGTGGCGCTGGTCTTCACCCGCCCCTGAGGTGATGTAAGGAGGGGCCCCTTCTTAACAGACGTCTGTTAAGAAGGGGCCCCTCCTATACCGGAGGCGTTAACCGGGTGCCCTTCCTCAACCGCCGCAGGCGGTGGCGGGCAGGTTGGGGACCGGCACCGGGGCGCGGCCGGTCGGGCGGGCCTTGCCGGCGAGCACCTCGGCCAGCGCGGTCATCGAGGCCCGGGTGGACGAGTAGGTCGCCAGCAGCGTCGGCGACTTCGCCCCGGACAGCACGTACGGGGTGTCCATGGCCACCGTCACGGCCGCGCCGGCACGCAGGTCCTTCGCGCCGTCGCCGTACCCGACGAGGTGCACCACGGTCCCGCCGGAGGGCACCACCTTCACCCCGGCGGCGGTGAGCGCCTCGGTCAGCAGGGCCCGGGTGCGCTCCCGGCCGCCGGAGGAGGTGACGCTGACCGGCCCGGTCACCTTGCCGTCGCACCGGCCGCGCAGCATGGTCACCGCGGCGGCGGCCAGGTCGGCGGCGGCCTTACGGTGGTCGGCCCCGTCCAGCGTCGACAGCGCCGGCTGCGGCCGGTCGGCCAGCCGGAACTTCATCGTCAGCACCCGGGTGACGGCCTCGACCAGGCGGGCCCGGGGCAGCGAACCGTCCTTGAGCGCGGCGCGCAGCCCGTCGTACGCCTGGGTGACGTTCGGGGTCATCAGGATGAGGTCGTTGCCGGCGTTGAGCGCGCGGACCGCCGCCTCCCCCGGCGACCACTTCTTCGCCGGGGCCATGTTCATCCCGTCGGTGATCACCACGCCCTGGAAACCGAGCTGGCCGCGGAGCACGTCGGTGAGCAGCTTGTGGGAGAACGTGGCCGGGGTGCCCGGGTCGACGGCCTTGACGTCCAGGTGGGCGGACATCACCGCCATGGCCCCGGCGTCGATGCCGGCGCGGAAGGGCGGGAACGCGGTGCGGTCCAGCACGGCCCGGGTCTGGCCGACCACCGGCAGCTCGGTGTGCGAGTCGGCGGCGCTGAGCCCGTGCCCGGGGAAGTGCTTGACCGCGGCGCCCACGCCCTCGGCCTGGAGCCCGCGGACCGCGCCGGCCACCTGTGGGGACGCGATGGCCGGGTCGGCGCCGAAGGAGCGGGAGCCGATCACCGTGCTGCGGGTGGCCAGCACGTCGGCGACCGGGGCGAAGTCCAGGTTGACGCCCATCGCGGCCAGTTCCGCCCCGGCGGCCCGCCAGGCGGCCTCGGTCAGCGCCGGGTTGCCGGCCGCGCCGGCGGCGAGCGGGCTGGGCAGTTGGGTCACCCCGTCGGTGATCCGGGTGACCACGCCGTACTCCTGGTCGGTGCCGACCAGGAAGGGCGCCGCGCCGGCGGGCAGTTTGCCGGCGGCGGCGCGCAGCCCGTCGGTGAGCGCGCGGACCTGCTTCGGGTTGTCGACGTTCGTGGTCTCCTGGTTGCCCGAGGTCGGGTCGTCGGCGCTGAAGCCGACCAGGATCACGCCGCCGAGGCGGTACTTCGCCACCATCTCGGCGGGCGTGTCGACGCCGGCCAGGGCCCGGTTGCCGGCGGCCGATCCGGCGGAGACGTCGGTGGCCGAGCTGCCGTAGGCGTACGGCATCAGCACCTGCCCGACCAGGTCCTCGTCGGTCAGCGTGGCGACCAGGGCGGCCGCCCGGGCGGCGGGGTCCGGCGCGGCCGGGGCGGTGGTCGGGGACGCGCTCGACGACGGCGCCGGGGTCGACGGGTCCGGTCGGGGCCGGTCGGGCGGGCCCGAGCAGCCGGAGAGGACCAGCGCGGTCAGTGCGGCGAGCGCGACGGCGAAGCGCCGCGAGGAAATCGACACGCGCCCCACCGTATCGGGGCAACTCGACCCGCCGTCACCCCACCCGGGTGAGCAGCGTCACCGGGGCGCCGTCGCCGGCGTACCGGTAGGGCTCCAACTCGGCGTCCCAGGCGGTGCCGAGCGCCTTGTCCAGGGCGTGGGCGAGCGCCTCCGGGGCGCGGGCCGCGGCCATCAGGGCACGCAGCCGGTCCTCGCCGAGCTGGATGTCGCCGGCGGCGCCCACGGTGGCCCGGAACAGGCCCCGGCCGGGGACGTACATGAAGCGCTCGCCGTCGACGCCGGGACTGGGTTCCTCGGTCACCTCGAAACGGATCATGGGCCACTGCCGGAGGGCAGCGGCCAGCTCGGCGCCCGTCCCCGGGCTGCCGGTCCAGCCGCACTCGGCGCGGCGGGCGCCGGGATCGACGGGTTGCGCCGTCCAGTGCAGGTTGACCGGCGCGGCGAGGACGCGCGCGATCGCCCACTCGACGTGCGAGCACACGGCGAGCGGGGTCGAGTGGACGTATACGACGCCACGCGTTGGCACGGTGACCTCCCGGTGAGCCGAGGTGCGTCTTCCCCTACGACCTCGTCACCCGAGTGGCCCCTGGCACACATGATGACCGTTGTGACAGGTGGTGCGCCAGCGAATCGGAAAACTCGCCGGGGTCGGGCGGCGGGAAATACCCGGGTGGGCGACCCGGTTGTCTCCGGTGACGGCGCGACGACCAGCCAGGCGTCGGGTTCGTGTACAGTTCTCTGGGCGGTTCTGTGCCGCCGCACGTCTTCGCGGGCCGACGCCCACCCGGGCGTCACTCGCACAGCCCCCGGACGATCCCGTCCCCACCGTACGTCTGCAAGGAGTACCTCCGTGGCGAGCAACACCTCTAAGACCGCGCGCGCGTCAGTCCGGGCCGGCCAGGCTGGCCAGGGTGGCGCCCTCAGCGTGCTGGGCGAGTTCAAGTACCTGATCCCGCTCAACGGCGGCAAGCACGCCTACGTGCGCAACCTGACCAACGGCAAGACCGCGCACCTGCGCACCGACTCGGACGCCTTCGTCGAGGAGATCCGGACGCTGGCCTCCGCCGGCCACGCCACCAAGATCCGCGCCGAGATCAACGGCCTGGCCGCGTCCTACCCGGACCACGGCTGGGACGCCACCGAGAAGCGTCTCGTCGAGGCCGGTGTCTTCGAGGGCTGAGCGTCCTCGACCCGCACCACCGCGACCGCCCGCCGGGGTCACCCCGGCGGGCGGTTTCGCGTCTCCCCCTCCGGCAGCAGCGTGACCTCGCCGGTGGCGAGGTCGTAGAGCGCGCCGACCACGGCCACCTCCCCCGCGGCCACCGGCGCGGCCAGCAGGTCGTCGGCGCGTAACGCGGCCACCGTGCGCCGTACGTGCCGGCGGACCGCCAGCGGGTGGGCGGCCGGGTCGTCCACGCCGACCTCGGCCACCGCCGGGACGATCCGGTCCACCACGTACGCCAGCGCACCGCCGGGGCGCCGTCCGGTGCGCAGCGCGTCGACCGCCGAGCCGACCGCGCCGCACCGTTCGTGGCCGAGCACCATCACCAGCCGTACGCCCAGCTGCCCCACCACGTACTCGATCGAGCCGCAGACCGCCCGGTCCAGCACATGCGCGCCGGTGCGGATCACGCAGATCGAACCGAAGGTCTGGTCGAAGATCGCCTCCAGCGGCACCCGGGAGTCGATGCAGCCCAGCACCACCGCGTACGGCTGCTGGTCGCCGGACGCCACCGCCGCGGCGGCCGTCACGTCGTGGCCGTGCACCGGCTGGCCGCTGACGAAGCGGCGGTTGCCGGCGAGCAGTTCGGCCAGGGCGGCCCGCGGCGTCCGGGCGGCGGGAGTGGACGGCATGCCATCCAGCCTGGTCACCGACGCGACGCCGCGGGCGTGGACGGCGAATCTCCGCACCGTCCCCGGTTGCCGTGGTGCCGTCGTGGGTAACGCCGGTGTCACCGCCGGGTCACTGCCGGTGGCACGCCCGTCGGGGGAGGTGGATCATGCCGGAGCACCGGGAGCTGCGGCTTCCTGACGACGTACGCCTGCACGTCACCGTGTCCGGGCCGGCGCACGCCGAGGTCACCGTGGTGCTGCTGCACGGTTGGACGCTGGACGGGCGTAGCTGGCACCGCCAGCTCACCCACCTGCGGGACCGCTTCGCCGACCGGGTGCGCCTGGTCACCTACGACGCGCGGGGGCACGGCCGGTCGAGCTGCCTGACCCGGCGCGACGCCACGCTGGCCCAGCTCGGCGACGACCTGGCCGCGGTGGTCGACGAGGTCGCCCCGGCCGGGCCGGTGGTGCTGGTCGGGCACTCGATGGGCGGGATGACCGTGATGGAGTACGCCCACCGCCACCCCGACCGGTTCGCCGCCCGCACCGCCGGGCTGGTCTTCGTCTCGACCACCGCCGAGGGGCACACGCACACGGTCTACGGGCTCTCGCCCCGGATCGCCCGGCTGATCCGCCTCGCCGAGACCACCGGCGCCGAGGTGCTGGCCCGCTGCGGCGGCTGGCGACCGCCGCACGCGTTGCTGCGGGCGCTGCGACCGAGCATCCGCTGGATGCTCTTCGGCGACCGGTGCGACCCGGCCGACATCCGGTTGGTCACCTCCGCGGTGGCCCGGGCCACACTGCGTTCGATCGGCGGGTTCCGCGCCTCGATCGGCGCCCAGCACCGGCTGGAGACGCTGACCGCCCTGGGCCGGCTGCCGGCCGCCGCGCTGGTCGGCGACCGGGACCGGCTCACCCCGCCGCCGTGCGCCGAGTCCATCGCGGCGGCGCTGCCCACCGCCGAGCTGACCGTCTGCCCGGGCGCCGGCCACATGCTGATGATGGAGCGCCCCGACGAGGTCACCAACGCGGTGGCCGGGGTGCTGGACCAGGTCCTGACCGCCGCCGAGCCCTCGCTCCCGACCCGGCGATCATGAGGTTGGCGGGGACGAACCCGAACATCCGGTGCCGGTAACGTCATGATCGGCGGAGGGTCGGGGCCGACGTAGGCCACGTCGGCGGCATGCCCCGGCGCTGTGGTTGCCGGGGGCCCGTACCCTCGATCAGCCCGTCGTGCCGTCCGACCACAGGAGCACCGCGTTGACCGACCAGAGCACGCTGGACCAGGAGATCGCCGCCGAGCAGCGGCACCTCGACCGGGTGTACGCCCGGCTGGCCGAACTGCGCCGGTCCGCCGCCGAGGCCGAGCGGGAGGGCTACCAGCTGGCCCGGGTCGGTAACTTCGGCGCGCTGGTCGAGCGGGACGCGATGGTCTTCCACGCCGCCCAGCGCCGGCACGTGCTCGACGCCGAGCACGAGGGGTTGGTCTTCGGCCGGCTGGACCTGCGGACCGGCCAGGTGCTGCACGTCGGCCGCCTCGGTGTGCGCGCGGCGGACGCCCAGACGCTNCTGGCGGGCCCCGGCCGCCGCCGCGTTCTACCAGGCCACGCCCGCCGAGCCGCGCGGCGTGGTGCGCCGGCGCACGATCCAGTCCGCCGCCGAGAAGGTGACCCGGATCGAGGACGACCTGCTGGATCCGCAGGCCGCGCCGCCGGACATGGCGGTGGTCGGCGACGGGGCGTTGCTGGCCACGCTGTCCCGGGCCACCGGTCGGGGAATGCGGGACATCGTCGCCACCATCCAGCGCGAGCAGGACGAGGCGATCCGCTCCCCCGGCAACGGCGTGACGATCGTCTCCNGGCCGGGCACCGGCAAGACGGCGGTGGCGCTGCACCGGGCCGCGTACCTGCTCTATTCCGACCGGTCCCGCTACGCCGGCGGCGGCATCCTGGTGGTCGGCCCCTCGGGTGTGTTCGTCGAGTACATCGCGTCGGTGCTGCCCTCGCTCGGCGAGGAGACGGCCACGCTGCACTCGCTCGGCTCGCTCTTCCCGGGCCTGTCCGCGACCCGGACCGACCCCCCGGCGGTGGCGGCGGTGAAGGGCTCGCTGCGGATGCGCCGGGTGCTGGAGCGGGCCGTCCGGGACGCGGTGCCGGACTCCCCGGCCGAGCTGCGCCTGCTCTACCGGGGCGAGCTGCTGCGGCTGGAGCGCCCGGCGCTGGACGCGGTGCGCGACCGCACGCTGAGCCGGGGCGCCCGCCGCAACGAGGTACGCCGGGCGGCGTTCGACGCCGTGCTGGCCGCGCTCTTCGCGCAGGCCCGCAGGCTGCGGGTGGGCCGGCTGCCGGAGCAGCCCGTGTTCGAGGACGAGATCATCGAACGGCCGGAGTTCCGGGAGTTCCTCAAGGCCTGGTGGCCCCGGCTGCACCCGCGTCATGTGCTGGGCTGGCTCGCCCGTCCCGAACGGCTGCGCCGCTACGCCGGCGGGATCCTCTCCTCGGCCGAGATCCGGCTGCTCACCGACGCGTACCGGACGCTCGACGTCGAGGGGCTGACCGTCGCCGACATCGCCCTGCTCGACGAGCTGGACGCGCTGCTCGGCAAGCCGGTGCAGCGGGCGCGGCCGAAGCGGGACCCGTACCGGCTCGCCGGCGGCGTGCGCGAGCTGAGCACGTACGCGGATCGACAGCGTGCCGCGCGGGCGGCGGCCCGGGAGCGGCCGACGGACTACCGCGACTACGCGCACGTGGTGGTGGACGAGTCGCAGGACGTCTCGCCGATGCAGTGGCGGATGGTCGGGCGGCGCGGGCGGCTGGCGTCGTGGACGGTGGTGGGCGATCCGGCGCAGACCGCCTGGACCGGCGACCCGCAGGAGTTGGACCGGGCGCGTGACCAGGCGCTGGGGCGACGCCCCCGGCACCGTTACGAGCTGACCACCAACTACCGCAACTCGGCGGAGATCTTCGCCGTGGCGGCGGCGGAGATCCGCCGGCTCTATCCGGACCTGACGTTGCCCGACGCGGTGCGGTCCACCGGCGTGCCGCCGGTCGAGCGCACCGTGCCCGCCGCCGACCTGCCGGCGGCCACCGTCGAGGCGGCCCGGACGCTGCTGGGCGAGGTGGAGGGCACGGTCGGCGTGATCACGCCGGTGCCGCGCCGGGACGAGGTGGCCGGCTGGCTGGGCGACCTCGGCGGCGGGCGGCTCCAGGTGGTGACCAGCCTCCAGGCGAAGGGCATGGAGTACGACGGGGTGGTGCTGGTCGCGCCGAGCGAGATCCGGGCCGACCCGGGTTCCGGGGTGCGCACGCTCTACGTGGCGTTGTCCCGGGCCACTCAGCGCCTCACCACGCTCGACCCGGTGGGGTGAACCGCACTCACTTGCACACATAGCGATGTGAGCATAGATTGAGCCTGTCCGGGCCACGGGGCGGGAGGGTGTGTGCGTGGGCGCAGGTCATGACCACAGCGGTGCGGTGACCAACGCGGCGCACCGCCATCGAGGTCGGCTCTGGGCGGCGTTCGCGCTGCTCACCGTGCTGATGCTGGTCGAGGCGGTGGCCGCCGTGACGACCGGCTCGCTCGCGCTGCTCTCCGACGCCGGGCACATGTTCACCGATGTGCTCGGCATCGGCATGGCGCTCGCGGCGATCACCGCCACCCGCCGGGCCGAGGCCGACCCGCAGCGCACGTTCGGCCTCTACCGGCTGGAGGTGCTCGCCGCGCTGGCCAACGCCGTGCTGCTCGGCGCCGTCGCGGTCTACGTCCTGGTCGAGGCGGTACGCCGCTTCGGCGAGCCGCCGGAGGTGCTCGCCGGGCCGATGCTCGTGGTGGCCGTGCTCGGGCTGCTCGCCAACGTGGTCGCCTTCGCGCTGCTGCGGGCCGGGGCGCAGGAGAGCATCAACCTGCGCGGCGCGTACCTGGAGGTGCTCGGCGACCTGCTCGGCTCGCTCGGGGTGATCGCCGCCGCGCTGGTCCTCACCGTCACCGACTGGTGGTGGGTGGACCCGCTGGTCGCCGTGGCGATCGGCCTGTTCATCCTGCCCCGCACCTGGCGGCTCGGCCGGGCCGCGGTGCGCATCCTGGTGCAGGCCGCCCCGGAGCACCTCCAGGTCACCGCGGTGCACGACCGGCTGACCGCCGTGCCGGGCGTGGCGGAGGTGCACGACCTGCACGTCTGGACGCTCACCTCGGGCATGGAGGTGGCGTCGGCGCACCTGACCACCGATCCGGGCGCCGAGGTCGCCACCGTGCTGGCCGCCGCCCGGGCCGCGTTGCACGAGGACTTCTCGATCGATCACGCCACGTTGCAGATCGAACCCGGAGCGTCCGCCGGGGCGTGTGGCCCGACCGAGTGGTAGTTAGGACAAACTTAAATCCGCGTGGCTATTGTGACGGATGCCGGCTTTGAGCGGATAACCGGCTCCGGTCGACGGAGCCGGCGTCGGGCAGCGCCGGTAGGCTCGGTCGCGGCCACACCGCAGGCGTCACACCGGCGTCGCGGAGCGACCGTCGCCTAATCGCCCGCAGGGGCGAGCCGGGGAACCACGTACGTGGGGTGCATCCGCGTCAGCGGTAGGGATCTTCCGTCCCGAACCCGTCAGCTAACCCGGTCGGCGGTTGACGGAAGGACACATGGACATGCCCCCAGTGGCACCTGCCCGACGGACGGCCGCCCGGTTGGCGGCCCTGCTCGTCGCGACGCTCGCCCTCGGCGTCGCGACCGTACCGGTCTCCCCCGCCTCGGCGGCGCTTCCGACCGGTCTGCTCGCCGCCGCGCCCGGCGACGACGACGAGGGCGGCACGCCGACGCTGCGCGCCCAGCTCGACGCGGCCAGCAAGGGCTGGCTGGAGGCCAAGGCCGCGCTGAACCGGTCGGTGACCCGCCAGAAGCAGCTCAACGAGCGCCTGAAGACGATCGACGCGGAACTGACCGTGCGCGACGCGAAGGTCGGCGAAATCGCCGAGGTGGCGTACCGCACCGGCCGGATGGGCACCGCCGCGGCGCTGCTCGGCAGCACCAGCCCGGAAGGCTTCATGGACCGGGCCGCGGCGCTGGAGACGGTCGCCGCGCACGAGGACCGCACGCTGCGCGAGCTGATCGCCACCCGGGACGAGGCGGTCCGCACCCGTGCCGCGCTCGACGGCGAGATCCGCGAGCAGCGCAAGCAGGTCACCGTGATGGGCAAGCGCAAGGAGCAGGCCGAGCGGGCGCTGGAGGCGGCGAACAAGCGAGCCGCCGCCGCTGCCGACGACGACGACGGCACCAGCGGCGGCGGCAGCAGCGGCAGCAGCGCCCGGGGCACCTCCACGGCGAACGCGAAGCCGGCCAAACGCAACTCCGACGGCTCGTGGCCGGCGGAGTCGTGCAGCGTCAACGACCCGACGCCGGCCAGCGGCTGCATCACCCCCCGCACGCTGCACGCGCTGCAACAGGCCAAGGCCGCCGGCTTCACCCGGTACGTCTCCTGCCACCGGCCGAGCGGCTCGGGCGAACACCCGAAGGGGCGGGCCTGCGACTTCGCGGCGCAGAAGAACGGCTTCGGCGGCGTGGCCAGCGGCGGCGACCGGACGTACGGCAACAACCTGGCGGCGTACTTCGTGCGCAACGCCGACCCGCTCGCCGTGCTCTACGTGATCTGGTTCAAGCAGATCTGGCTGCCCAGCAGCGGCTGGAAGTCGTACAGCGGCGGTAACGGCGACCCGTCCAGCGACCACACCAACCACGTACACCTGTCGGTGTACTGACCCCGTCGCGGTGGGGGGCGGGCCGGCTCAGGCCGGCCGCCCCTCCAGGGTGGCGCCGAGGCGGGCGGCGAGGCCCAGATGGGCCGCCCTGGCCTGGCGGAACGCGTAGCCGAACAGCGGCGCCGGCGCGGTGAGCGTGATCTCCACGTCGATCCGCACCACGCCGTCCGGCTCGTCCCGCAGCCGGGTGTGGTTGCGGACCGTCGTCGCGGGCTGCTGCCGGGCGACGGTGACCACCTCGTCCTCGTTCGCGACCAGCACGTCCGCCTGGTAGGTCACCGGGAAGTGCAGCGGACCGAGTTCCAGTCGATCGGTGATCGCGTAGCTGGCCAGCGCGCCCGGCCGGGACGGCACCTGGCGGACGCGCACGATCAGCGGGTGCAGCTCGCCCTGCCGGCTCAGGTCACCGAGCAGGGTCACCGCGTCCGCCCGGCTGCACCGGGCCTGCACGGTGTAGCTGAAGCTGTCGCTGCTCTGCAACCCGTCCCCCTCGCCGTCGTGGGTCCGGACGATCGTCCCGTACCGGAGCCGGACTGGCAACGGGTCGAAGGTCCCCCTGGCGGCGGGGGGCGTGGGCGGCGACTCAGGCGCCGGGGAGCACCTCGGGAGCGTCGTCGGCGAACCACGGCTCCGGCGCACCGAAGAGGCCGAGCAGACCGGTCACCCAGAGCTGCCGGTGCACGAAGCGGCTGGGCTCGGTGACGATGAGCTTGACGCTGCTGACCTCGCAGGTCTGGAAGCCGGCGACCATCGCGCTGATGCCGACGGAGTCGATGAACGTGACGAGCCGCATGTTCAGCTCGATCCGGGCGGGACGGCTCTTCGAGAGCACCTCGGCGATGGCTTCCCGCACCTCGTACGCGGTGTCGACGTCGATCTCCCCACGGGGCGCGATCTGGACGACACCACCGGGCCGCAACGACTTCACGATCGACAGGCTCACGCGAGCACCTCCACTCGCCCCTACGGGCGCCTCATCAGTACGCGGGCCGCGACCGAGAGTATTCCTCCAACAGCCCCGGTCGCCACCCCCCGGGATGAGCAATTCGCGGACTGGGCACACCTGGGCGAACTCAATCCGGACTTCCGGGTTCCAATTTCCACTTCAACGCGGATCCGTGACCGGCCGAACGACCGGGTCGGCCAGCCGATCCGCCGACCAAGGGTAGCGGCTCCGCGCACCCCATGGCCGCACCCGCCCCCGGCGCGTACGACGGGATCCGGCCCGCCGCCTTCGGCGAACCGGTTTGGTGCGGCGACGGGCTGGGCACTGCCCGGAGGAGTGAACCGTGACGCGCCGGATGAACGCCGAAGTCCGACTGGCCGACGGGCTTCGCCAAGGAGGAGGTAGCACGATGTTCGGATCCAGTCTGATCGACCGCCGGAGCAAGCCGGAGCGGGTCGCGGACCAGGCGTGGCAGCACCTGCTCTCCGCCGTCGGCTCCGCCGGTGACAGCGTGCGGGACGCCACCCGCGTCGCGCGCCGCAACTCCTCCGGTCTGGCCGACGACGCCACCGACCTGGTCGGCTCCGCCGCGGACGAGGCACGCCGTCGGGCCAGCCTCGCCTTCGACGCGCTCGCCGGTCGTCGTCCCGCGCTGCCCTGGACGCTGCTGATCGCGGCGACCCTGGCCGGTGCCGCCATCGGCTGGGCTGCCGGCACCGCCGCCCGCGCCGCCGGCAGCCGGGAACAGAACACCGACGAGATCGAGTTCGTCGACGTCGACCGCCCCAACTCCCCCGCCAACCAAGACGGCTGACCCAAACCCGACCGGTGGCCGCCCCCTCCCCAGGGGACGGCCACCGTTCATCGTGCCCCGATCTCGGCGATCATGAAGTTGACGGGCGGGAGAGCGTTCTCCGGGCCGGTCAACTTCATGATCGACCGAGTGGGGGGACTAGCGGGGGGTGCAGGAGATGGTGGTCGGGGGGCGGTTGGTGGTGGTCGAGGTGGTGGCGGTGAAGCCGAACGTGGTGGATGCGCTTACGGCCAGGGGGCCGTTCCAGCCGGCGTCGGTCACCGTGACGACCGCGCCGCTCTGGGTGTAGGAGCCGCTCCAGAGCTGGACGATCCGCTGGCCGTCGGGGAAGGTCCAGGTCAGCGTCCAACCGGCGATCGGCGCGGTGCCCGAGTTGCGCACCGTCACCTCCCCCTGGAAGCCGCCCGGCCAGGTGTTCGTCACCGCGTACGTGGCGGCGCAGCCACGCCCGGTCGGGGTCGGGCCGGGTGACGTGGGCGTCGGGGTCGGGGACGGCGACGACGTCGGGGTCGGGCTGGGGGACGTGGGCGTCGGGGTGGGGCTCGGCGACGAGGTCGGCGTCGGGCCGGTCGAGGTCGGCGTCGGGCTGGGCGTGCCGCCGAGGCGGTCCGCCACCAGGACGCCCCGGCCGTTGGTGCCCAGGTAGACCCGCCCGTAGACGCGCGGGTCACCGGTGAGCGCCTCGCCGGCGTTGCCGTACTGGTGCTTGTCGTCGTTGATCCGCACCCAGGTCGCGCCGGCGTCGTCGGAGCGGTACACCCCGTGCGTGCCGTCGACCGTGCCGACGGTGAACAACGCCGGGTACGTCTTCCCGGGCGCCGCCTTGCCGAAGCCGACGTTCACCGCCGTGGACACGCCGGCCGCCCTGGTGAAGCTCGCGCCGGAGTTGGTGGAGTGCCAGAGGCCCCCCTCGCCGGCCAGCCAGATGTCGCCCTCGACACCGGGCAGCGCCTTGAACTTCACCCCGGTGGTGGGCAGCCCGGTCGCCGCGGTGGCGGTGAACGCCGCGCCGCCGTTGGTGCTGACGTAGAACTTCCCGCCGCTGAACCCGTAGAACTTGTTCGGGTTGACCCGGTCGGACTCGACGACGGCGTTGGCCGGGATGCCGGTGGCGGCGGTCCACGAGTTGCCGAAGCCGACCGAGCGGATCACCTGCTGCCCGGCGTCACCGGGCGACCAGACGAACTGGCTGCCGTCGGCGGACGCGGCCACCGTCCCACCGTTGTTGACGCCGCCCGGTTCGGTGCCCTGGAACCAGTTCGCGCCGCCGTCGGTGGAGAAGGCCACATGGCTGTCGTTGGGCCGGTCGGAGTCGGTGAAGTTGCCGGCCCGGACCATGACCGCCGGCTTGGTCTCGGCGTAGTCGAGGCTGGTGGTGCTGGTGAAGACCGGCTGGGTGAACATCATCGGCGGGACCGCGTCGAGGTCGGTGTGGCGGAAGCCGCCGATGTCGCCGAGCCCGCTGATCAGCGGCGCCCCGGTGGGCGGGCTGATCAGGTCGAGCGCGGCGGTCTCCTCCAGCCCCTTCACCATCGGCGTGATGGTGAACGTGCCGCCGGTGTCCCACTTCGTCAGGCCGGTGGTGCCGTAGATCGTCGCGCCGGTGCCGTACATCATCCGGTCGCTGTCGAACGGGTCGATCTCCAACGACTCGTTCATCCAGCCCAGCTTCGGGGTCTCCTCCGGCGGCGCCGGGTTGGCGCCGAACGTCAGCCACGGCACCGAGCTGACGTCCATGGCGTACTTCTTGCTGCGGTTCGGATAGCTGGTGAAGTCCCAGATCCGGGTCCAGGTCGCGCCGCCGTCGGTGCTGCGCCAGAAGATCGCGTCCGGCCACCAGGAGATCTGGGTGGCGACCATCAGCGTGTTCGGGTGCTGGCGGTCGATGGTCAGCCCGGAGTAGCCGAAGTAGGCGTCCCCGCTGGACGACGGGACCGGGCTGATCCGCGTCCAGGCGGCGGTGGCCCGGTTGAACTTCCACACGTCGCCCTTGCCGCCGTCGTACGGCCCGCCGGTGTCGCTGGTGGCGATGTAGAGGAAGCCGCCGACCGGGTCCACCACGCCCTTGTGGGCGAGGTAGCCGGTGGGCTGGCCGGGAATCCGTTCCCAGGTCACGCCGGCGTCGGTGCTGCGGTAGACCGGGTTCTGCTTGTCCGCCACACCCACGTAGATCGTCTTCGTGGCGGCGCCGGCCGTACCGGTGCTCTTGTCGAAGCTCACCCAGGTCAGGCCCTGGTTCTGGCTCTGGTAGCCGGTGCTGTCGTTCGGGTCGGCCCGGTAGTTGCCGACGTTCGGGAAGGCGGTGACCTTCGCCCAGGTCGCCCCGTAGTCGGTGCTGCGCCACAGCCCGTTGCCGCCCTCGGCGCCGTAGTAGAGCACGCTGTTGCGGTTCGGGTCGACCGCCAGCCGCTCCCCCATGCCCCGGCCGGGCATGTTGCCGCCGTTCTTGAAC
Organism: Micromonospora sp. NBS 11-29; assembly: GCF_002140155.1. Taxonomy (GTDB): domain Bacteria; phylum Actinomycetota; class Actinomycetes; order Mycobacteriales; family Micromonosporaceae; genus Micromonospora. The sequence continues at coordinate 49,005 of NZ_NAPR01000025.1, read as the reverse complement.
GGCAGCGCGGTGGCCTGCCAGGTGGCGCCCTTGTCGGTCGAGCGCAGGATCGCCCCGTTGTTCGGGTCCCAGTCGTTGGTGTACATGCCGACCGCCGCGTACACCCGGTTGGTCTGCACCGGGTCGGTGGCGAGGCTGACCACGCCGTTCCAACCCCAGCGATCCGCGCCGACCCAGTCCAGCAGCGGCGTCCACGACCGGGTCGCCTGCTCCCAGCGGTACGCCCCGCCGATGTCGGTCCGCGCGTAGATCAGGTTCTTCTCGGTCGGGTTGAAGACGATGCCGGGGACGAAGCCACCGCCGTCGATCCGGACGTTCTTCCAGGTGTACGGCTCGACGGCCGCGGCGGCGGCCGGGGGTACGCCGGTGGCGACGAGCGGCACGACGACGGCCGCTGCCGTGGCGGCCAGCGCGACGGCGGCCAGTCCGGCGAGACTTCTGCGCATGGGGGCGGTCCTCTCGGTTGCCCTGAGGGGGACGGGGAGCAGGGGTTGGTGCGTCGTCGGGGAGCTGCCCGGGCTCCCCGTCGGCATGCTGGCTCCCGCAGCCGAGGGACCCTCAGCGTACGCCGGTCGACGGATTGATGGAAGCGCTCCCATGCCACCCGACCCGGGTGAGGACGACTCACCCGGTCGCTCGCCAGGGTGGACGGCATGAGTGAGCCGAACGGGCTGAGCCGATGACCACGCCGTTGCAGGTCACCACCGCCCGGCTGCGGGTACCGGTGTCCGACCGGGACCACGTCCGCGGGCCGGCCGACGCCCCGGTCACGGTCGTCGAGTACGGCGATTTCCAGTGCCGGTTCTGCGGGGCCGCGTACCCGAACCTGGCCGAGCTGCTGCGCCAGCGGGCCGACGTGGTGCGGCTGGCGTACCGCCACTTCCCGATCACCAACGTCCACCCGTACGCGGAGAACGCGGCGGAGACGGCCGAGGCGGCCGGCGCGCGGGGCCGGTTCTGGGAGATGCACGACTGGCTCTTCGAGCACCAGGACCAGCTCGACCCGGTGCACCTGTCGCTCGGCGTCGAGCAGATCGGCCTGTCGCCCGACGAGGTCGGCGCGGAGGCGGGCCGGCAGGCCCACGCCGACCGGGTCCGGCAGGACTTCGTGGGCGGGATCCGCAGCGGCGTCACCGGCACTCCGACGCTCTTCGTCAACGAGGTCCGCCACGACGGCGGCTACGACCTGGCCGAGCTGCTGGCCGTGGTGGACGCCGCCGCCGACACCTGACCCGGGTCAGATCAACCGCAGCTCGCGTGCCCGCCGGACGGCCTCCCGCCGGCGGGTCGCGTCGAGCTTGCGGTAGATGTTGCGGACGTGCGTCTTGACCGTGTTGACCGACAGCGACAACTCGGCGGCGATCTCCACGTTGGACAGGATGCTCTGCAGGTACCGCAGGATGGTCAGTTCCCGCTCGGTCAGCGGCTCGGCCGGCCCCTCCGGCGCACCGCCGACCCACTGCCGCGCGTCGCCGGCCTGCTGCCGCCCGTTCCCGATCTGCTGCCGCGCGTCGACGTCGCGGAGCAGGTCGTGGACCGTCGCCCAGTACGCCGTGCCGGCGTCCAGATGCGTGGCGAGCAGATCGCGGACCCCCGGCTCGGCCCGGACGAAGACACGCCGGCAGCCCTCCGGCTCGGCCAGCGCCAGCGCCTCCTCCAGCAGCCGTCCGGCCCGCCGGACGTCACCGCCGGCCCCGGCCAGCGCCGCGTCGAGCAGCCCGGCGTCCAGCCGTACCGGCAACGGCCAGTCCCGCGCCCCGGGACCGCGCCAGTCGGGCAGCGTCCGCTCGGCCGCGCGGGCGTCACCGGCCCCCAGCCGCAACCGCGCCGCCACCAGTGCCAGCGCCGGATCGGGCGGGTCGCCGTCACCGGCCGCGTCGAGCAGCGCGCGGGCACCGTCCCGGTCGCCGACCGTGGCCCGGAGCTGGGCCTCACCCGCGGTGAGCCACGCACCCAGCTCCGGCCCGGGCGCCACCGCACGCGCCGCCGCCAGGACGCGCAACGCCGCCGCCGGCTCCCCGGCGTCGGCCAGCAGCCCGGCCCGGCAGAGCGCGGCCAGGGCCGCCCCGCCCGGCTCCGCGCCGGCCGGCCCGGCGAGCGCCAGGTGGGCCGCGGCCTCCGCCGGCCGGTCCCGGTGCCAGGCCACCAGCGCCAACGCCAGGTACGCGTGGCCGCAGTCCGACCGGGACGACCAGCCCTGGCAGGGCGGCATCGCCAGGGCAGCGAGGGCGTGCTCCTCGGCGCTGCGCAGCGCACCCCGGGCCGCCTCCAGCAGCGCCGTCCGGCTGGCGCAGAGCAATTCGGTACGCGGACGCCCGACCCGGCGTGCCGCCGCGAGCGCCGCCGCGAACCGCGTACCCGCCGCCGACAGCTCCCCGGCGGCCAGCGCCACCAGCCCCTGCGCCGCCCCGGCCACCGCCCGCACGTCGTCCGCGTCCACCCCCGCACGCGGATCGACCCCGCCGGCTGCGGGAGCGGCGTCGGGGAGGGTGGCGAGCAGGCGGTCGGCGGCGCGGCGTACCTCCTCGTGGTTTCCGGTGAGCCGGGCCAGGCTCAGCTCGATCGCGGTGGCCAGCCGCCGGAACCGGTCCCGGCGCGGCGCCGGCAGCTCACCGGCGTGCGCGACCGCCCGCCGGAGCTGGCCGGCCGCGGCGTCCGGGTCCCCGGCGTACGCCCGCTCGGCTGCGGCCGCCAACGCCAGCTCGGGGTCCCGACGCACCGCCTCGGCCGACGGCTCCGGCGGAGCCGGCGCGGCGGTTCCGGCGGCGTCCTCGGCCGACAGGGTCGGCAGGGCGGACAGGACCGGCGGGGCCGGCAGGGCGGACAGGGCCGGCGGGGTCGGCGCGGCGGTCCGGGTCGGCTCGTCCGGTGCCAGGTCCGGCCAGCGGGTGACCAGCAGCTCGGTGGCGTCGTCCCATTCGCCGGCGGCCAACGCGTGCCGCAGCGCCTCGGC
>NZ_NAPR01000025.1:16606-46026 GCF_002140155.1 Micromonospora sp. NBS 11-29 | reverse complement strand
GGCGAACCAACCGGCCGCCCGCCGGTGCAGCTCGCGCAGCTCGTCGGCGGGCAGCCGACCCAGCTCGTCGCGGAGCAGGTCGGCCAGGAGCGGGTGCGGCCGGTACCAGGGCGGGCTACCGCCGTCCTGCTGGACGAAGCCGCCCTCCCGGGCCGCCTCGGCGAGCCGGTGTCCGGCGTCGGCCCGCCCGGTCACCGCCACCGCCAGGTCGGCGCAGACCGCGACCGCCACCGCGCCCCGGCGCAGCACGTCGCGGGTCACCGGATCCAGCGGCCCGAGCACCTCGTCGCGCAGGTACGCGGCGACGTCGGGCTGGTCGCCGCCGAACCGCCGCACGGCGCGTGCCGGATCCGACGCGGCGGCCAGCGCCAACGCCGCGAAGCGCAGCCCGGCCGGCCAGCCCGCGGTCCGCCTGGCGAGCCCGGGCACCGCCTCGGCCGGCACCGGCACCCCGTGCGCGACCAGCAGGTCGGCCACCTCGTCGGGAGTGAACGCCAGCTCGTCCGGGCCGAGCACGGTCAGCTCGCCGGCCAGCCGCCACCGGTGCAGGGGCAGCGGCGGTTCACGCCGCGCGCCGGCCACCAGCCGCAGCCGACCGTCGCCGTGGCGGAGCAGGAACTCCAACCCGGCCAGCGCCGCCGGGTCGGTCACCCGGTGCAGATCGTCCAGCACCAGCAGCACCGGGTGCTCCCGGGTGGCGAGCGCGGCGGCGAGCGCTTCGAGCTGATCCGACCGGGGTGGGCCGTCCGGGACCGGCGGCACGCCCTCGTCCGGGCGATGCGCGAGGGCCGCGCGCAGCGCCGCCGCCAGGTACGCCCAGAGGCGCCCGGTGGTGTCGCCCTCGGCCACGGCCACCCAGGCCGGCGCGGGACCCGACCGGTCCACCCGCGCCCAACCGGACAGCAACGTCGTCTTGCCCCAACCGGCCGGGGCGAGGAGCAGCGTGACCGGTCCGGCCGCGCCCCGCTCCAGCCGCTCCAGCAACCGGGGGCGCAGCAGCACCGGCTCCGCCGGCACGGGCGGCGTCAGCCGGGACGCCAGCAGCGGCGGGCCACCCACCGGGGCGACCTCGGCCGTCCCGGCGGCGACCGGATCAGGCCCGGCGACGCCCGCCGGGGCGGCCTCGACCCGATCGGCCTCGTCCGGCATCCGCGCCTCCCCCCGTCGGTGCGGTCGGCGGTTACCCGGACCGGCGCGGTTCACCCCTTCGGGGCGACTCCGCGTCACCCGGACCGGCCCGACCCTGGAGGGGACACGGGTGGGTCGGGGCGAGGCGGGGAGGGGCGGGTGGCGCGGACGGGATGGCTGGCCGGGAGCGCGGTCGCCCTGGCGGCGGTCGGCGCGCGGGCCCTCGTACGCCGATGGCCACCACGGGCCGGCACTGACCCGTGGCCCGGACGCTGGCAGGTGGTGACCGTGGCCAAACGGCCCGAGCAGGTGCTCCCGGGCGGGCGGTGGCCCGAGCCGCTGTCCCGGCTCGACGGCGCGGTGGAGGTCCGGGCCCGCGCCGCCCCCGGTGGGCGCGGCACCGAGCTGGCGGTACGGCCGCTGGGTGGGGAACCGACGCTGCCGGGACCCGCCGCGCACCTCGTCGGCGACGAACCCGGCCGGTACCTGCGGCAGGTGCTGCGGGAGACGAAGCAGCTCGTGGAGACCGGAGAGGTGCTGCGGGCGGACCGCTCGCCGCTGGACCGGCCGGAGCCGGCCGGATGAGGGCGCTGTGCTGGGAGGGCGCGGGCGCGCTGGCGGTACGCCAGGTCCCCGACCCGGAGCTGCGCAACGCCCACGACATGATCGTCCGGGTGCGCCGCAGCGCGACCAGCGGCGGCGACCTGCCGCTGCTGGCCGGACGGGTGCCCGAGGCGACCGTCGGCGAGGTGCTCGGGCACGAGTTCCTCGGCGAGGTGGTGGAGATCGGGCCGGAGGTACGCCGGCACCGGATCGCCGATCGGGTGGTGGTCGGTGCGGCGGTGGCCTGCGGGGCGTGCTGGTTCTGCCGGACGGGGCTACTGGACTGCTGCGACAACGGAACGAGCGGGGTGACCGCCGAGCCGCCATGGGTGCAACCCGCCGCCGGGTGCTACGGCCGGCCGGCCCGCCTCGGCGGCTTCGCCGGCGGCCACGCCGAGTTCGTCCGGGTGCCCTACGCCGACGTGGGCGCGTACGCCGTGCCCGAGCAGGTCGACGACGACCGGGCGGTCTTCGCCTCGGCCGCCGCGCCGGCCGGATGGCAGGGCGCCGAGCTGGGCGGGGTGGTACCGGGGGACGTGGTGGCGGTCTGGGGCGCCGGCGCGGTCGGCCAGCTCACCGCCGGAGCCGCCGTGGCGCGCGGCGCGGACCGGGTGATCGTGGTCGACGAGCACGACGACCGGCTGCGCATGGTCGCCCGGCACACCGGGGCCGAGGCGCTCAACCACCGGTACGTGGACGTCCTCGCCGAGCTGCGGGAACGCAGCGGCGGCCGGGGGCCGGACGTGTGCGTGGACGCGGCGGGCCCGCCGGCCGGGCCGACGCGGTGGCCGGCGGTCGAGCCGGACGGCGGGGTGGCGCTGCGCGAGGCGGTGCACGCGTGCCGCAAGGGCGGCACGGTGGTGACGCTCGGCGGCGGTACGGCGTTCGTGGACCGGTTCCCGCTCGGCGCGGTCACGGACAAGGGGCTGGCCGTGCGCGGCGGCCGGCGGCGGGGGCCGGCGGCCATCCCGGAGCTGCTGGACCGGATGGCCCGGGACGAGCTGGTCACCGAGCACCTCGCCACCCACCGGCTGCCGCTGGAGCGGGGCGCCGACGGGTACGCGTTGTTCCGCGACCGGGTGGACGGCTGCGTCCGGGTGGTCTTCACCCCGTGATCCCGGCCGGCGGGTGGCAGACTCGGCGGATGCGCACCGACCGTCCGTACGACCTGGTCCTGTTCGGCGCCACCGGCTTCACCGGCGGGCTGACCGCCGAGTACCTGGCCCGGCACGCGCCGCAGCGGTTGCGCTGGGCGCTCGCCGGACGCAACCCGGGCCGGCTGGCCGCCGTACGCGACCGGCTGGCCGCCGTCGACAGCGGCCTGGCCGACCTGCCCCTGCTCACCGCGGACGTGACCGACGCGGAGTCGCTGCGGGCCGTGGCGGAGAGCGCCCGGGTGGTCGCCACTACGGTCGGCCCGTACGTGCACCACGGTGAGCCGCTGGTGGCCGCCTGCGCCGCCGCCGGCACCGACTACCTCGACATCACCGGGGAGCCGGAGTTCGTCGACCTGATGTACGTGCGGCACCACGCCGAGGCGGCGCGCACCGGGGCCCGCCTGGTGCACGCGTGCGGCTTCGACTCGATCCCGCACGACGTGGGCGTCTGGTACACCGTCAAGCAGCTCCCCACCGACGGGCCGGTCACGGTGGACGGCTACGTCCGGGCCGGCGGCCGCTTCTCCGCCGGGACGTACCACTCGGCGTTGACCGCGTTCGCCCGCACCGGCGAGGCGAGCCGGGCGGCCCGCGCCCGCCGGGCGGTCGAACCGCGACCGGAGGGACGGCGCGTCCGGGCGGTGCCCGGCCGGGTCGGGCGGGTCCGTGAGTTCGGCCAGTGGGCGGTGCCGCTGCCCACCATCGACCCGCAGATCGTCCGCCGGTCGGCGGCGGCCCGACCGGAGTACGGCCCGGACTTCCGCTACCGGCACTTCGCGGCGATGAAGCGGCTGCCCACCGTGCTGGTCGCCGGCGTGTGCCTGGCCGGCGTGGTGGGGCTGGTGAAGGTGCCGCCGACCCGGCGCTGGCTGCTCGGCCGGCTCGCCTCCGGGCAGGGGCCCAGCGCCGAGCAGCGGGCGAGGTCCTGGTTCCGGGTGCGGTTCGTGGGCACCGGCGGCGGGCGGCGGGTGGTGACCGAGGTGGCCGGCGGCGACCCCGGCTACGACGAGACCGCCAAGATGCTCGCCGAGTCGGCGCTCTGCCTGGCCTTCGACGACCTGCCGGCGACGGCCGGTCAGCTCACGCCGGTGGCCGCGATGGGCGACGCGCTGCTGGATCGCCTCGTTCACGCCGGCCTTACCTTCCGCACGCTCAAAGCGTAAGGAGGGGCCCCCGGTTAACGCCTCCGGTATAGGAGGGGGCCCCGCTTAACATCTCGGGCGTTGACCCTCGACCCGGTGGAGGGCACAGGATGACGGCTGTGGAGAGCGAGCTTCGCAGCATCGGCGAGCTGGCCAGGGCCAGCGGGCTGACGGTCAGCGCACTGCGGTTCTACGACCGCTCCGGCGTGCTGGCGCCGGCCCGGGTGGACCCGGTCACCGGTTACCGCTGGTACAGCGGGGACCAGGTGGACCCGGCCCGCCTGGTGGCCGGGCTGCGACGCGTCGGCATGCCGCTGTCGGGTATCGCCGAGGCGTTGCGGTGCCGGCACCGGCCGGCCGAGGTGCACCGGCTGCTGGACGCGCACCTGCGCCGGCTGGAGGACGGCCTGGTCGACGCGCGTCGCGAACTCTCCCGGATCCGTAGCCTGATCGACCCGGAGGAGACCACCATGACCACCCGCCTCGTGTTGTCCCGCACCGACCTCGCCGCCGCCGTGGACGCCGTACGGTTCGCCGTCGGCACCGACCCGGAGCTGCCCGTCCTGCACGGCGTGCTGCTGGCCGTCGAGCCGGACGGCGTGGACCTGGTCGCCACCGACCGGCACCGGCTGGCGGTGGCCCACCTCGGGGCCACGGTCGACGGTCCGCCGGTGCGGGCGTTGCTGCCGGTGGCGGCGGTCGACGAGTTGCGTGCCCTGCTGGGCGCCGACGGGGGCACCGTGGAGGCGGTCGTCGCCCCGGACCGGGTCACCGTCTCGGTCGCCGGCCGCCCGGTGACCGCCGTGCCGCTGCCGTACGACTTCCCGGACCACCGCCGGCTGCTGGGGGCGCGGGTCGGCGACGCGCCCGCGTACCGGATCCCGGTGGACGGCGCGGCGCTGCGCGCGGCGCTCACCGCCGACGACGTCCGCGTGTGCCAGCGGGTGCACGACGGCGTCGCGCACCCGGTGGTCGCGCTCGGCCTCGACGGCCGGGGCGAGCTGCGGCTGGTCGACCCGGCCGGCGCCGAGGACCCGGACGGCGGGCTGCGGGTCGGGGTGAACCGGGAGTACCTGCTCGACGCGCTGGACGCCGGCGGCAGCCAGCTCGTGCTGGAGCTGGACGGGCCGATCGCCCCGCTGGCGGTGCGGCGGGCCGACGACGCGCACGCGTTCTCCGTTCTCATGCCGGTACGCCTCTGACCGTGGCCGGGGTAGGCGACATCGACCGGTGACGTTCCGTCACATCCGGGCGGCCCGTTCGGTGGCCCACGGTCGCCTTTGCTCTGCAGCCGTCCACGCATCGGATGACGGACCGTCACCGCTGCGTCAGTGGCTGCAGAGCAAAGGCGTGGGTGGGACATGCCCGCCGGATGACGCATCGACGAGATAGCCCAGGTGAAGGCGGCGGCCCAGGCAGCGGAGGCCAGAGGCGGCAACCGTGAACGTCACTGAGCGCGACAACGCACGCCACCGGCATCCCCATCACCCGCCGTTACGTCAGGCGGGCGCATCGGATCCGGACCGCAGAGCCCGGCCCGGCCCGGCGGGGCCGCGACGGTAGCATCTGGGGGTCCCACCTGACTGCCTGGACGGAGGCGTACGAGCAGCATGCTCGACATGGAGTTGATCCGGAAGGATCGCGAGGCGGTGGCGACCGCGCTGGCGAAGCGTCTGGATCCCGCCGAGGTCACCCGGGCGCTGGACGACATCCAGCGGCTCGACCAGGAGCGACGCGCCCTGATCACGGAGATCGACGCCGAGCGGCAGCGCCGCAAGGCCGAGGCGCGGGCGTACGCGGAGGCGAAGCGGTCCGGCACCACGCCGCAGCCGTCCGCGCCGGAGGCCGAGCGCAAGCAGCTCGCGGAGCTGGAGTCCCAGCTCGACGAGGTGCAGTCCCGGCTGCGCTCGGCGATGAGCGAGCTGCCCAACCTGCCCGCCGACGACGTGGTCGCCGGCGGCAAGGAGGCCAACCGGGTGGTGCGGACGTTCGGCGCGGCCCCGGCCATCGAGAAGGTACGCGACCATGTGGAGCTGAGTCGCGCGCTCGGCCTGGTCGACCACGAGCGGGGCGTCAAGCTCGGCGGCTCGGGCTTCTGGATGTACACCGGCCTGGGCGCCCGGCTGGAGTGGGCGCTGGTCAACTGGCTGATCGAGCGGAACATCGAGGCCGGCTACGAGTTCCTTCTCCCGCCGCACCTGCTGCTGGACACCGCCGGCTTCGCCGCCGGGCAGTTCCCCAAGTTCTACGACGACGTCTACCACCTGGACAAGCAGTCCGCGCCGCGCGGGCAGTTCCTGCTGCCCACATCGGAGACCGCGATCCTCGGGGCGTACCAGGACGAGATCCTGGAGACGTCGAAGCTGCCGCTCAAGGCGTTCGCCTACACGCCGTGCTACCGGCGCGAGGCGGCCGGCTCGCACTCCGACGAGCGGGGCACGGTACGCGGCCACCAGTTCAACAAGGTGGAGATCTTCCAGTTCACGCTGCCCGAGCAGGCCGACGCGGCGCTGACGGCGATGGTGGGCCACGTCGAGGGCCTGGTCGACCAGCTCGGCCTGCACTTCCAGACCAGCCTGCTCGCGGCCGGTGACGCCAGCGCCTCGATGAAGAAGACGCTCGACATCGAGGTCTGGATGCCGAGCACCGGCAAGTACAAGGAGGTGTCGTCGGTCTCCTGGGCCGGCGACTACCAGGCCCGTCGGGCGGCCATCCGCTACCGCGAGCCGGGCGGCAAGCAGACCCGGTTCGTGCACACGCTCAACGGGTCGGCGCTGGCCACCAGCCGGCTGTTCCCGGCAATCCTGGAGCAGTGCCAGCAGCCCGACGGCTCGGTCGTGGTGCCCGAGGTGCTGCGCGACAAGCTCGGCACCGACCGACTCACTCCAACTCGCTGATCACCGTACGCGCGAAAAGCCGCGCTGCTCGCGAGAGCCTCGCTGTTAAGCGGGGCCCCCTGCTATGCCGCAGGCGTTAACCGGGGGCCCCTCCTTACCGGCACGGCGGGGGTTACTCGGCCTTGACCAGCCGGAGCGCGAGTTCGGGGCAGACCTTGACCGCCTTGAGCGCGCCCTCGCGCAGCCAGGTCGGCACCGGGGTGGGCGGGAAGGCCGGGTAGCCGTTGCCGTCGAGCCGGATGAAGTCCGGCACGACGTGGGCGCAGAGCCCGTGCCCGTCACAGCGGGACCAGTCCAGGGTGAGTTTCTGCGGGTTGCCGTCGGGCGCGCCGGGCAGGCCCATGGTGCCCTTGACCCGCTTGCCGCAGCCCTCGCCGGTGGCGTGCAGCCGCAGGTCGTCGGCGAACACCTCCATCGCGGACAGCGCGAAGCGGGCGGTGCCGTCCGGGTGGCTGCACGCGCCCCGGCCCTTCACGTCGCCGGCCGCGGCCCGGACCAGCTCGATCGGCGCGCTGCCGGAGACCGCGAGGTCGACGGAGCGGGCCAGGTCGGGCAGGCCCATCTTGCACGGGCCGCACTGACCGGCGGACTCACCGGCCAGGTAGCGGACCACCTGGGCGGCCTCGCCGAGCGGGCAGGTGTCGGTGCCGAGCGGCACGATGATGCCGGCGCCCAGCGTGCCGCCGACCGCGGTGAGCCCCTTGCGGGAGACCTCGGCCCGGTCCGCCGCCTCGGCGGTGATCCACTTGCCGTGGTAGCCGCCCATCAGGATGCCCGGGCCGGGTGGCACCTCGCACAGGTCGAGGATCTCGCGCAGCGGGGTGCCGGCCGCGCACTCCACCACCGCCGGCCGCTTCGCCGACCCGGTGACGGTGAGCAGCACGGTGCCCGGCTCGTCGTCGGTGCCGAGCGCCGCGTACTCGTACGGGCCGATCCGGGCGGCGACGGCGAGCTGGGCGTACGTCTCGGCGTTGGAGAGCAGGGTGGGCAGCCCGCCGACGCCGGAGTCGCTGGAGCGCTTCTTGGTGCCGGGCGGGATGTGCGGCAGGCCGTTGATGCCGTTGACCAGCGCGCCGCCCTCACCGGAGATGAACCGGTGCGGCACGGTGACGATGGTGGTGGGCACCGGCATCCGCCGCTCCTGCAACGCCTCGGTCAGCGAGGGCCGTCCCACGTCGTCGTCGGCCACCCCGATCACGATCTCCTCCGCGTCCAGCGCGAACGCGGCCAGTGCGGCGCCGTCCAGGATGAGATGCGGGGCGCGGGTGAGCAGCACCTTGTCCTTCCAGCTCGCCGGCTCCCCCTCGGTGGCGTTGACCACGACCACGGCGGCGAGGTCCTGCCGCTCGCAGGACTCCAGCACCGCGCGCAGCTTGCGGGCGAACGGGAAACCCGCGCCGCCCTTGCCCTTCAGGTCGATGGCCTCGGCGAGCCGGAGCAGCGCGGCCGGTTCCATCGGGCCGATCGGGCCGTGCACCTCCTCGTGGGCGAGCAGGTCGAGCCGGCCGAACTCGGCGAACCCGGCGGTGAGGCGGGGCTCGCCGACGCAGGCGACCGGCGGGACGGTCGTCCGCGTCACCGGGCCTCACCCCGCAACCCGGCCCAGTACGCGCCGTCGACCGCGTCCGCGTCGGCCTTCTTGCGGCGGCCGGAGCGGCTGTCCCGGGTGGCCCGCAGGGCCCGGCGGGAGGCGAGGTCGACGAGCGTGGGGGTGTCGTCGACGAACGCGTCGTCGGCGGCGTAGCGGGCCGGTGGGCGCCAGTAGTCCGGCTCCTCCGGCACGTCCTCGTCGTCCCGGTAGCGCCGCCCGGATCCGCTGCGCGGCTCCGCCGAGATCGGGGTGCCGGAGATCGGGCCGGCCGAGATCGGGCCGGCGGAGATCGGCTCGCTCGCCCAACGGCGGGGGCTGTCCCACGGCTCCTCCGGCTCGTCGCTCGGGCGCGGCGGGGCCGAGTAGCGGGCCACCTCGGCCGCGGTGGCGTACCGGCTGCTGTCCGGCGGGGCCGAGTGGCGGCCACCGGTGTCCGGCGGCGCGGAGTGGCGACCGCCGCTCTCCGGCGGCGCGGAGTACGGGGCGACGACGTCCTCCTCGACGCGGGACCGGCGACGACGGCGGGACCGTTCCCCGACCGGCTCCAGCTCCCCGGTGTCGCCCCGGCCGCGGCGGACCGGCTCGCGCTCGCCGTCGCGTACCCCGGTGGTGGCCACCCGCTCCTCGTCCTGGCGGCGGGCGGCGCGGCGCGGGACCTCCTGGGTCCGCGTGCGCCGGGCCGGCTCGGCCGGCTCCTCCTCGGCGCGCCGTCGGGCGGCGGCGGCGCGGACCGGCTCGCGCAGCGACCCGGGTTCCGGCACCACCGGTACGGCGAACCGCTCGGGATCCCGCCGCCGGGCGGTGCCGGCCGGCGCGGTCCACTCGGCGGTGGCCTCGGCCCAGCGGCCCTTGCCGGTGCCGCTCTTCTCCTTGCCGGCGGTCTTCTTGCTCTTCAGCGCCGCGAACACGCCGGTACGCTCCTCGACCTTGCCGGCCATCGCCTTGTTGAGCGCGGCGGCCTGGTGCTGCTCGCGGCTGCGCTTGCCGAGGTAAACGGAGAGACGCACCAGCAGCGCCATCACCACGAGCAGCACGCAGGCGAGGTAGCTGAGCACCACCCAGCTCTTCGCCGCCCGGCCCGCGTTGAGGCCGTGGAAGAGCGCGAACGGCCAGGACACGTACGCCATCGAGTGCAGCGCACGCCAGAACCACTTCGGCCCGACGCCGGCGAACCGGACCCGGATCAGGCCGGTCCAGAGCACGCCGACCATCAGCAGCGCGGCGACGGTGCCCAGCCCGACGTAGAGGCCGTTGCCGCCGATGAACGGCACCACGGCGTCGGTGGGGCCGGCCCGGCCGATCGCGATTTTGGTGATGACGTGGAAGAGCAGCCCGGCCACGCCGAGCACACCGGTGGCCCGGTGCGCCGACTGGAGCAGCACCCGATGCCGGATGAGCAGCACCAGCCGGTCCGTGGCGAGCAGCCCCAGCATCACCGTGAGGCTGAGCGAGACCAGGGCGACCACCCCGGCGAAGAATTCGGTGAAGAAGAAACCGTACGAGTACATGACGCCGCCGGCCCCAGCCAGCTCCACACCCGCCCACGCGAGGCCGAGCGCGGAGGCGGTGAGTGCCACCATCGCGGACTTCGACACGGTCCGTACACCACGGCTGCTGGTGGTGGTCCGGACGGTCGTCGCCTTCTCGTTCTGCTGTGCCCGGGCCATCTGCTCCTCGATCGTCTCGCGGCGGCGCCCCCACCGGCCGACCCTGCTCCCCACTCAGGTACGGAGGGACGGCGCGGACGGATCACCTCCGGTGGCGAATTTCTCGACCGGTTCCTCGAACCGTCCGGACCGGGCGCGCGTGTAGCGCCGAACGCGACGACGGATGCCGATGCGTTGACATTTCTTGCAACACGCTCGTAACCTTGCGGAAAATTTCAGTTCTGGCTGCAAGAAGCCAGCACTGGATGGCTCCCCACGCCCCACTCCCCCGTCCCCCGCAGGAGTCCTGATGCACCGACCCCGTGCCGCGGCGCTCGCCCTGGGCCTCGCCGCGAGCCTGCTCGTCCCGACCACCGTGGCGGCACCCCCGGCCGCCGCCTCCACCCCCGGCAGCAAGAAGGTCATCGTCCAGCTCTTCGAGTGGAACTGGACCTCGGTGGCCAGTGAGTGCACCAGCACGCTCGGCCCCAAGGGCTACGGCTACGTCCAGGTGTCCCCGCCGCAGGAGCACGTCACCGGCAACCCGTGGTGGGTGTCCTACCAGCCGGTCAGCTACCGGATCGAGTCCCGCAAGGGCACCCGCGCCCAGTTCCAGTCCATGGTGAACACCTGCCACAACGCCGGCGTCAAGGTGATCGTCGACGCCGTGGTCAACCACATGTCCGGCCAGGACAACGGCGGCACCGGCTGGGCCGGGTCGTCGTACGGGCACTACAACTACCCGGGCACCTACTCCTCGGCGGACTTCCACTACTGCGGTCGCAACGGCAACAACGACATCGCCAACTACAACGACCGGTACGAGGTGCAGAACTGCGAGCTGGTCAACCTCGCCGACCTCAAGACCGAGTCGGACTACGTCCGCACCCGGCTGGCCACGTACCTCAACGACCTGCTCTCGCTCGGCGTCGACGGCTTCCGGCTGGACGGCAGCAAGCACATGCCGGCCGCCGACATCGCCGCGATCAAGGCCAAGCTCTCCCGCTCGGCCTACCTGGTGCAGGAGGTCATCTACGGCGCGGGTGAGCCGGTCCAGCCGACCGAGTACACCGGCAACGGCGACGTGCACGAGTTCCGGTACGGCAAGGACCTGGCCCGGATGTTCAACAGCGAGCGGCTGGCGTACCTGAAGAACTTCGGCGAGTCCTGGGGCTACCTGCCGGGCGGGTCGGCGGTGGTCTTCACCGACAACCACGACACCCAGCGCGACGGCGGCGTGCTCACCTACCGCGACCGTGGCACGTACGGGCTGGCGAACGCGTTCATGCTGGCCTGGCCGTACGGCACCCCGGCGGTGATGTCGAGCTTCACGTTCAGCAACAAGGATCAGGGACCGCCCTCGGACGGCAGCAACCGGATCACCAACACCACCTGCTACTCCGGCTGGGAGTGCGAGCACCGCTGGCCGGTCATCGCCAACATGGTCGGCTTCCGCAACGCCACCGAGGGCGCCGCGGTCGCCAACTGGTACGACAACGGCTACCAGCACATCGCGTTCAGCCGGGCCGGCAAGGGCTTCCTGACGATCAACGACGAGGACTCGGCGGTGAACGGACGGTCCTACTACACCGGCCTGCCGGCCGGGCGCTACTGCGACGTCATCCACGGCACGTTCACCAACGGCTCGTGCAGCGGGCCGGTGATCACCGTCGACTCGTCGGGCTGGTTCGCCGCGACGGTCAACGCGCACGACGCGATCGCCATCCACGTCGGGGCGAAGCTGAGCTGACCGCACCGCACCGCATCGGAGGCCCCCGTTCCGCACTCGGCGGCGCGGGGGCTTTCGTGCGGTTAGAGTCGATTTCGTGCTGTCCTACCGGTTCTTCGCGCAACGGCGACGTAGCCGACTCCTCGCCGCGCTCGGCGTACCGTTGCTGCTGGCCACCGCGCTGCTGATCGGCCACGCGCTGACCGGCGCCCCACCGCCCACGCCGATCGTCGCCGGTCCGACCACACCGGCCCCCGCCGAGCCGTCACCGCGGGAATCCGTGCCGCCCGCCGCGCCCGCGCCGGCCGGCCTGCCGGTGGTCACCTACGACCCGGCGCCGCGCGGCTTCCCCGCCGACCCGACCCCGACCGACACCCGGCCGCTGAGCGAGGGCGCGCGCCCCAACCGCAAGGTCGCCGCGTACGACGCGCCCGGCGGCCGCCCGCTGGCCTACCTCGCGCCCACCATCAGCGACGTCCGGCTGACCGTGCCGATCGTCGAACGCCGGACCGGCTGGACCGCCGTGCTGCTTCCCTCGGCCAACCGCACCATCGCCTGGCTGCCCGCGGGCGGCTGGACCACCGTGGTGCTGCGCGACCAGATCGTGGTGGAGCGCCGCACCCGCCGCCTCACCTGGCTCCGCGACGGGCGCGCGGTCCACACCTGGCCGGTCAGCCTGGGCATGCCCGGCCAGCTCACCCCGCTCGGCCGCACCTTCGTCCTGGGCCGTACGCCACCTCCGGAGGCCGTCTACGGCGGGGTCGACATCTTCGCCCTCGGCGCGGTCCCCGACGACCCGGACGCGGTGCCGACCGGGCTGCGTGGCGCCCACATCGGGCTGCATGCCTGGCAGGACGACGACACACTGGGCGAGAACGTCACCAACGGCTGCATCCGGCTGACCCGCTCCGCCCAGCGCAAGCTCCTCGCCGAGCTGGCGCCCGGCACCAGCTTCGTGGTCGTCGACCGCCTCCCCTGATGGCCTTTGCGGCAGGGCGCCGGGCCGTCACCCCCAGGAGTCGGCGATGTCCAGGATCTCCAGGTCGGGTGGGGCTACGGCAGCCACCGTCGCGACGTCGCGGGTCACCAGGTAGCAGCGGTAGAGAACGGCGATGGTGACGGCGTGGGCCACGTCGAGGGGCACCTTGCCGCTCGCCGCGACCCGGGCCACCCGGCGACTGGTCGGCCCGTCGTACACCGCGACCCGGATGTCTCGGTCGGCATCGATGAGCAGATCGAGCAGGTTGGCCGCCGGGGTCCCCGCGACGTGCAGCTGCGCCTGCCCCAGGCAGAGCGCGGGGATCCACCCCTCCTGCTCCGGGTCCTCCTGCGCGAGGGTGAGCAGCGCACCGGGCTCGACGCTGTCACCCGAGGCGTAGGCGAGCAGCGCGGAGGTGTCCAGGACGAGGCCGTTCACGCGGCCGTCGCCGGCTCGTCGTCGCCGAACTGGCGCAGCCACCGCATGTTCCGGTCGTGCTGCTCGTCGGTGATCGGCGGCCGTTTCGCCAGCCGACGACGCGCGCGCTCGACGTCCTCGTCAGTCACCACGTAGCCGTGCTCGGCCCACCGTGCCCGCAAGCCGTCCGCCCGCATCCTCCGCCGCAGAAGATCGGCGATGAAGCCGGACGTCGTGCCCTGCGAGCGCTCGACATACTCGGCGACGTCGTCGGGCAGGCTGATGGTGATACGCCTCGTCATACTCTGAGCATAGTCGGCGCATACTCAGTTACGAGTGAGGCGCACCGGGTATGACGGGACGATGAGGGCGAGTTTCCGGCTCGGCCGGATCGCCGGCGTACCCGTCGGCGTCAACTGGAGTGTCCTGGTCATCTTCGTGCTGATCGCCTGGGCGCTGTCGGCCAGCCTGTTCCCGCGCTCGTACCCGGGTCACTCCCCCGTCGCCTACGTCGCCGCCGGCCTGGCCGCCGCGGTGGTCTTCTTCGTCGGCCTGCTCGCCCACGAGGTGTCGCACGCGGTGGTGGCCAAGCGCAACGGCATCGAGGTCGAGGGGATCACGCTCTGGCTCTTCGGCGGCGTAGCCGAACTGAAGGGCGAGGCGAAGGACCCGGGCGCGGAGCTGCGCATCGCTGGCGTCGGGCCGCTGGTCAGCCTGGTCATCGGCGTGTTCTTCGCCGCGATCGCGGTGGCGGTCGCCCTGGCCGGCGGGCACGGGCTGCTGCTCGGCGCGCTGTCCTGGCTGGCCGGCATCAACGTGCTGCTGGCGATCTTCAACGTGCTGCCGGCCGCGCCGCTGGACGGCGGGCGGCTGCTGCGGGCGGCGGTGTGGAAGGCCACCGGCGACCGGACCCGGGCCTCGGTGGTGGCCGCGAACGCCGGGCGGGTGCTGGGCATCCTGCTGATCGGCTTCGGGCTGTGGCGGTTCCTGGCCGGCGCCGGGTTCGGCGGCCTCTGGCTGGCGCTCATCGGCTGGTTCCTGATCGGCGCGGCCGGCCAGGAGGAACGCGCGGCCCGGATGGGCGACGCGCTGCGCGGCATCCGGGTCGCCGACGTGATGACCCCGCAGCCGCAGACCGCGTCCGGTGACCTGACCGTGGCCGACTTCGTCGACCACTACCTCTTCGCGTACCGGCACTCGACGCTGCCGCTGACCGCCGACGGCCGGCCGGTCGGCCTGGTCACCCTCGATCGGGTACGCGGAATCCCGGCCGACCGTCGCCCGTCCACCACGCTGGCCGAGGTCTCCTGCCGAGCCGACGAGCTGGTGCTCGCCCGCCCGGACGAGCAGCTCACCGAGCTGCTGCCCCGGCTCAACGAGTGCACCGACGGCCGGGCGCTGGTGGTGGCCGACGACCGCCTGGTCGGGATCGTCTCGCCGAGCGACATCAGCCGCGCCGTGCAGCGCGGCAGCCTGCGCCAGCAGGCCCCGGCCGGGCGCTGAGGGGTCAGTCGCGGGGGAAGTACCGGTCCAGCTCCGCGGTGCGGAACTTCCCCGCCGGGTCGAACTCGCGCAGCAGCCCCCGGAAGTCGGCGTGCCGGGGGTACGCGTCGGCCGGGTCGCGGTCGAAGAGCTTGCCCCAGTGCGGGCGCGGCGCGAACGGGGCGAGCCGCTGCTCCACCTCGGCCAGCACCGGCGCCACCGCCACCGGGTCACCGACCCAGGTGAAGTGCAGCGCCAGCGTGTCCCGCCGGAAGTTCGGGCTCAGCCACAGCTCGTCCGCGGCGACCGTACGCAGCTCACAGATCTGGAGCACGGCGGCGATCCGCTCGGCGACCGGGTCGAGCGCGGCGAGCGCCGTCGCCGCGTCGGCGCGGGCCACATGCCACTCGGACTGGAGTTCGTCACCGCTGCTCGGGGTGAAACCGAGCCGGAAGTGCGGCAGCCGCTCATGCCACGGCCCGGCCTCGCCGAGCTGGGCGGTGCAGTGCTCCGGCGACATGCCCGGCACCGGGTGCTGCGGCGTGTCGGCGGCCACGGTGTCCAGCCAGTCGGCCGGGGGCGGCGGCTGGTCGGCGAGCTGCTTGACCCACACCTGGTCGAGACGCTCCGAACGCCAACTCGTGAAGACGCTGACGCTGTACGCCGCGCCGAGGGCCTCGTCGAGCGCCGCCCGGGGCAGGCCGAACCGGACGTACTGCCGGACCGCGAACGTGGGCACCACGTCGAGCGTGAGCCGGGTGACCACGCCCAGCGCGCCCAGGTTGACCACCAGCCCGGCGAACCTCGGGTCGGCGCGGTCCACGGTGAGCAGGTCGCCGTCGGCGGTGACCAGTTCCACGGCGGCCACGGCGGCGGCCAGGTTGCGGTTGCCGACACCGGAACCGTGGGTGGCGGTGGCGACCGAGCCCGCGACCGAGATGTGCGGCAGCGAGGCGAGGTTCGCCAGCGCGTACCCCCGGGTGTGCAGCGCGGTGGCCAGGTCGCCGTAGCGCGTCCCGGCGGCGACCGTGACGGTGCCGCGGTCGGGGTCGAGCGCGACGGCGGGTGGCAGGCCGGCGAGCGTGACCTGCGTGCCGGCGGTGTCGCCGAGCCGGTTGAACGAGTGACCGGTGCCGACGGCCCGGATCCGGTCCGCGCCGGCGACCAGCCGGCGCAGCTCGTCCAGCGAGGTCGGCCGTTGCCGCTCCCGCGCCGACCAGCGGACGTTGCCGGCCCAGTTGGTGTCGGTCATGCGCTGCATCATCCGCTATCCGGTGCGGGCAGGGTTGTGCCGGGGTCGCAGCGGGAACCCTGGGCGGATGAGCAGCTACCGCGACCCGAGTCTCCGCGGCGATGTCTACCCGTCGGAGGAGGAGATCGACCCGACCGGCGTCGACCCCGACCAGACCGCGCCCGGGCCGGACCTACCCGGGGCCGGCCTCGACCAGGACAGGCCGGGCCTGCCAGGGGCCGGCCGCTCACCGGGCCGGGCCGTGCGGCGGGCCACCCGGACCGCGCCCGTGCCGGCGCCGACGCCGGAGCCCGAGCCGGCCCCCGTGCCCCACCCGGGGCCGCCGCCGCGCGGCGGGGTGGGCCGGTCGATCGTCACCCGGCACCTCGACGGCTCGGTCGAGGTGGTGACCGACCTCGACGGCGACGGCGTGGCCGACGTGGTTCAGGTCGACCTGGACGGCGACGGTGTGCCCGACGTGACGTACCTGGACAGCGACCGGGACGGCCGGCTGGACACCGTGCGACGCGCGTGATCGACCCCGCGCGACGCGCGACACCGTGCCGGCGGGCTTGATCGACACCAGCTCGGCGAAATGGCGGGATCGGCGGCGCGCGGATGCCACCACTTCCCCGAAATGGCGAGCCACGCCCGCCCACGGCACGCCATCCACACCGGCTCGGCGAAATGGCGGGCACACCCCGCCGACCATGCATGATCGACACCAGCTCGGCGAAATGGCCAGGTCGACAGCGCGCGGATGCCACCACTTCCCCGAAGTGGCGAGCCACCCCCCGCCCCACCAGAGGGCCGGCCGGCCCGGGTCAGAGCTGCGGCATCACCTCGGCTGCGACCAGCTCCAGGTGGTCCAGGTCGGCCAGGTCGAGCACCTGGAGGTAGACCCGGCCGCTACCGGCCTCGGCGTACCGGCCGAGCGTGTCGACCACCTCGGCGGGCGTGCCGGCGGCCCCGTTCGCGCGCAGCTCGTCCGGCTCCCGGCCGATCGCCTCGGCCCGCCGGGCCACCTCGGCCTCGTTCCGGCCGCAGCAGAGCACCAGCGCGTTCGACCAGGTCATGGTGGACGGATCCCGGTCGATCTCGGCGCACGCCTCGCGGACCCGCTGGAACTGCGCCCTGGTGTCGTCGACCGAGGCGAACGGCAGGTTGAACTCGTCGGCGTACCGGGCGGCCAGGCGCGGCGTGCGCTTCGGGCCCATGCCGCCGAGCAGGATCGGCGGGCGGGGCCGCTGCACCGGCTTGGGCAGCGCCGGCGAGTCGCTGACCGGATAGTAGGTGCCGGGGAAGTCGAACGTGGACCCGGCCGGGGTGGACCAGAGGCCGGTGATGACCGCGAGCTGCTCCTCCAGCCGGTCGAACCGCTCCCGCAGCGGCGGGAACGGGATCCCGTACGCGCTGTGCTCCTCGGCGTACCAGCCGGTGCCGATGCCCAGCTCGACCCGGCCGCCGCTCATCTGGTCGACCTGCGCCACGGTGATCGCCAGCGGGCCGGGCAGCCGGAACGTCGCGGCGCTCACCAGCGTGCCGAGGCGGATCCGGGTGGTGTCGCGGGCCAGACCGGCCAGCGTGGTCCAGGCGTCGGTCGGGCCGGGGTCACCGCTCACCGACCCCATCTTCAGGTAGTGGTCGGAGCGGAAGAACGCGGCGAAGCCGGTCTCCTCCGCGCGCCGGGCCACGGCGAGCAGTTGGTCGTAGCTGGCCCCCTGCTGGGGTTCGGTGAAGATCCGCAGTTCCATGCCCCGAGCATATGGATCCCGTGGGGCCGCCGCCGACGACGCCCGGGTTATCCGTCGAGGTGGTCGGCGGGCGTGGTCTGCAGCAGCCAGGCCAGCGGCATCCGGGCGTGTTCGGCGTACCGGCCGTCGCCGGTCAGCTCGTGGAGCGTGACGGTCTGCGGGGTGTCCCGCTCGACCACCCAGTAGCGCGGGATGCCGGCCGAGGCGTACTCCCGGACCTTGGTCACCGCGTCCATCGCCTCCGAGCCGGGCGAGACGATCTCGACGGCGAGGACGAGGTCGGCCACCGTCGACCAGACACCCCGGGCCGGCGGCTTCCGCCACACGGTGAGGTCGGGGATCCGGCCGCCGTCGCCGGTCGGCCCGGCCACCCGGATGCCGACCGCCTGGAGCACCTGCTCGGCGGGCCAACCCGCCATGATCAGCCAGGCGAAGAGGCGACTCGCGATGATCGCGTGCTCCGAGTCGGGCGGCGGCATGACCGACAGGACCCCCTCGGGGCTGGTCTCGTAGCGGTGACCGTTCGGGTCGGTGGCGTTCATCGTCGCCACGTCGTCGAGCGTCACGACGGCGGGCATGTGCATGCCGACAGCCTCAGCGCTCATGCCGCCATCCTAGGGTGAGAACCGCTGTGCGCGCCGCTGCCAGCGCCGTGTGCGCGGGCTGCCAGCGGCGACCACCATGGTCGGTGCCATGAGTTACGCATTCGAGGCGGAGGGCCTGGTCAAGCGGTTCGGTACGACGACCGCGCTGGCCGGGATCGACCTCGCCGCACGACGGGGGACCGTGCTGGGGGTGCTGGGGCCCAACGGCGCCGGCAAGACCACGGCGGTGCGGATCCTCGCCACCCTGTTGCGCCCCGACGCGGGGCGGGCCACCGTCGGTGGCCGTGACGTGGTCCGTGACGCCGCCGAGGTACGCCGGCTGATCGGGCTGACCGGGCAGTACGCCTCGGTCGACGAGGACCTGACCGGTACGCAGAACCTGACGTTGATCGGCCGGCTGCTCGACCTGGGCCGGCGGGACGCGAAGGCGCGCGCGGCGGAGCT
This sequence comes from Micromonospora sp. NBS 11-29, assembly GCF_002140155.1. Lineage (GTDB taxonomy): Bacteria > Actinomycetota > Actinomycetes > Mycobacteriales > Micromonosporaceae > Micromonospora. Next base: position 27,221 of record NZ_NAPR01000025.1, on the reverse strand, counting down.
GCTGGCCTGGTTCGACCTGACCGACGCGGCCGGGCGCCCGGCCAAGACGTACTCCGGTGGCATGCGCCGCCGGCTGGACCTGGCCGCCAGTCTGGTCGGCCGCCCGGAGGTGATCTACCTGGACGAGCCGACGACCGGCCTGGACCCGGCCAAGCGGGAGGAGATGTGGGGGGTGGTCCGTTCGCTGGTCGACGACGGCTCCACCGTGCTGCTCACCACGCAGTACCTGGACGAGGCCGACGCGCTGGCCGACGAGATCTCGGTGATCGACCACGGCCGGGTGATCGCGCACGGATCGCCGGCCGAGCTGAAGCGGATCGCCGGCAGCCAGACCATCGTGGTCCGGCCGACCGAGACGGAGCGGATCGGCGACGTCGCCGACATCCTGCGCGCCAGCACCGGCGCCGAACCCGAGCTGCCCCGGCCCGGTCTGCTCACCGTGCCGGTGGAGGGCGACGCCACGTTCACCTCGGTGGTACGCCGGCTCGACGACGCCGGCATCGGGGTGGTCGAGCTGGCGCTGCGGCTGCCCAGCCTGGACGAGGTGTTCTTCACGTTGACCGGCCACGGCGCCGAGGAACCCACGGAGGTGGCAGCCGCATGACCACGACCACCCGCGCGGCGGCGACGCCCACCCGGACCGCCCCGCCCCGGGCCGGCAGCCGTCCCTTCGGGCTGGCCCGGCACAGCCTCGCGCTCGCCGGACGCAGCCTGATCAAGACGCTGCGCACCCCGGAGCAACTGCTGGACGTGACCCTCCAACCGATCATCTTCGTGCTGATCTTCGTCTACCTGCTGGGTGGCGCGATCTCCGGCTCGCAGCACGCGTACCTGGAGTTCCTGCTCCCGGCGATCATGGTGCAGACCGTGCTGTTCGCGTCCATCGCCACCGGCGTCAGCCTCAACACCGACATCGAGAAGGGCGTCTTCGACCGGTTCCGCAGCCTGCCGATCGCCCGGTCCGCGCCGCTGGTCGGCTCCGTGGTCGGCGACCTGGTCCGGTTCGTGGTGTCGATCGTGGTGTTGTTCGCGTTCGGCTACGCCCTCGGCTTCCGGATCGGCACCGACGTGCTGTCCACGCTGGCGGCCTGCCTGCTGACGATCGCGTTCGCGTTCGCGGTGAGCTGGATCGGCGTGCTGCTCGGCGTGGTGATGCGCAGCCCCAGCGCCGTGCAGGGCACCGCGTTCCTGGTGCTGTTCCCGCTGACCTTCGGCACCAACATGATGGTGCCGACCGACACGCTGCCCGGCTGGTTGCAGTGGTGGGTCGGGGTGAACCCGGTGGCGGACGTGATGTCCGCGACCCGGGGCCTGGTCGTCGGCGGGCCGGTGGCCGGGCCGGTGACCCGGTCGCTGCTCTGGACCGTGGGCCTGATCGCGGTGTTCGCGCCGCTCGCCGTCCGGGCCTACCGGCGCCGCGCCTGACCGTCTCAGCGAGCCGGGTCGCCGCCCACGAACGCGAGGGCGTCGGCCCGGCTCAGGCCGTGCCCCCGGGCGTACGCGGCGGCGTACCCGTCGTCGCCCAGCTCGGCCCGCAGCCGCTCGGCGAGTCGTTGCGCGTCCGGGTCGGACCGGTCCGGCCAGCCGCGCAGCGAGTCGGACACGCCGAGCAGTTCGGCGGCCCGCTCGTACCGGCCTTCCGCCTCGGCGACCGCGACCCAGCCGACGGTGATGATCGCGACCACCGGCATGTCCCGGGCGGCGATCCCCCGGACGATGGCCTCGGACATGCATGCCCGCGCCCCCGCCACGTCACCTCCGGCCAGCGCCAGGTGCGCCGCCTCGGTCAGCAGCAGCCCGCGGAACTGCGGCGCGAGCAGCGGTGCGTCCTCCTGGCGACGCTTCGCCTCGGTGAGGCACTCGTGCGCCTCGTCGAGCGAACCCTCCTGCCGCGCGATGGCACCGAGCATCATCAGCCCGAACGCGGCGTCCCGGCCGTCCCGGTCGGCCGTCCGGGAGGCGACGAACCGGCGCAGCTCCGCCTTGGCGCCGGCCACGTCGCCGGAGCGGGCCCGGATGGCGGCCAGCCAGATCAGTTGGAAACCCGGCTCGGCGGCCGGGTCGAGTTCGCGGGCCAGCCGCGTCGACTCCTCCAGCGCCTCCGTCGCCGCCGCGAAGTCGCCGCGTTTGGTCAGCGCGTCGGCGTGCTGGCTCAGGACCATCGACAGGCTCCACCGCTCGCCGACGGCGCGTAGTTCCTCGATGGCCCGGGTCGAGTCGCGCAGCATGCCCTCGGCGTCGCCGTCGTTCTCCCTGATCTGGCTGCGCATCGCCAGCAGGGTCCCGTCGGTCCACGGGTCCGGGTGGCCACGCGCGCGGTCGACCGCCGCGATCCCGGCGGCGGTGTCGTCGGTGAAGATCGACAGCGCCGGTTCGAGCAGGGCCACGATCGGATGGCCCGTCCCCTCCGCCGCGCGCACGCCGGCCGCCAGCTCGGCAACCTGCTCGTCGGTCGGTTCGCGGGCGGCGTGGAACATCTCCGTGACCACGCGGATGGCGAGCACCACGGCCCGCTCCGCCGCCGGTGCCGGCCCGGGCAGCGCCAGCGCGCGAGCCAGCACGTCACCGCCGATCCCGCCGTCGTCGCCCCAGATGGTCAGCGGCAGCGCCAGGCCCGCGCCGATCCGCAGCGCCGTGTCCGCGTCACCGGCGTCGCAGGCGAAGTGCAGCGCGCCGATGATGTTCTCCCGCTCCGCCGACAGCAGCCGCAGCCAGGGCAGTTGACCGGCGGTGCGCAGGTGCGGCTCCGCGGTCGCGACCAGGTCCCGGAAGTACGCGGCGTGGGCGGCCCGCGCCTGTGCGGCGGCCCCGGCGGCGGCGAGCCGCTCCAGCCCGTACTCCCGGATCGTCTCCAACATCCGGAAGCGACCGTCGCCGACCACCTGGAGCAGCGACTTGTCGACCAGCGCGTCGAGCAGCGCGACGGCGGTNGCGGTGACCGAGGCGGGGAAGACGGCGAGCCGCTCGGCCAGCCGGCGCTCGTCGTCGGTGAGCAGCCCCCAGCTCCAGTCCACCACCGCCCGCAACGTGCGGTGCCGGGGCAGCGCGGTCCGGCTGCCGCCGGTCAGCAGCCGGAACCGGTCGTCCAGGCCGGCCACGACCTGTCGCGGTGAGAGCGTCCGCAGCCGCGCCGCAGCCAGCTCGATGGCGAGCGGCAGGCCGTCCAGCCGGCGGCAGATCTCCACCACGTCCGCGACGTTGTCGCCGGTCACCGCGAAACCGGCCCGCACGGCCACGGCCCGGTCGCGCAGCAACTGCACCGACGGGTACGCGACCGCGTCGCCCGGTGTCGCGTCGGGCGGCGGCAGGCGCAACGGCGGTACGGGCTCCAGCGCCTCACCGACGATGCCCAGCGGCTCCCGGGAGGTGGCCAGCACGCGTAGCCCCGGACAGCGGCCGAGCACCTCCTCGGCGAGCCGGGCCGCAGCGTCCACCACGTGCTCGCAGTTGTCCAGCACGATCAGCATCTCGTTGGTGCCGATCGCGTCGACCAGCCGACCGAGCGTGTCGCGGTAGGTGGACCGCGCGTTCTCCCGCGCCCGCTCCCGCCGGCCGAGCGCGTCCAGCACGGCCCGGGGCACGTCCGCCGGGTCGGTGATCGGGGCCAGCTCGACCAGCCACGTCCCGCCCGGTAGGCCGTCGGCCAACCGTCCCGCCGCGACGCTGGCGAGCCGGGTCTTACCGGCCCCGCCCGGCCCGATCAACGTGACCAGCCGGTTGCCGGCGAGCAGCCCGGTCAGCCGGCGCAGGTCCTCGTCCCGCCCGACGAACGTGGTCAACGCGGCACGTAGGTTCCCCCGCCGCACGGCCGGCTCCGGCGGCGGGCCCACCTCGCCGCGCAGCAGCGCCAGGTGCGCGGCCCGCAGTTCGGGCGAGGGGTCCACGCCCAGCTCGTCGGCGAGCCGCGCCCGGACCCGCTCGTACCCGGCCAGCGCCTCGGCGGGCCGCCCGGCGGCGGCCAGCGTCCGCAGGTGCAGCGCGGCCAGCCGCTCCCGCAGCGGGTGCGCGGCGGTCAGCTCGTCCAGCTCGGCGACCAGCAACTCCGGTCGGCCGGTCCGCAACTCCGCCTCGATCCGGTCCTCCTGCGCGGTGAGCCGCAGCTCCGCCAGCCGGGCCGAGGCGGCCCCCGCGTACGGCGCGTCGGCGACCTCGGCGAGCGCCGGGCCGCGCCACAACGCCAACGCGTCCCGCAGAATCGGCAGCGCCCGCTGCGCGTCCCCGTCCCGCAGCGCCACCCGACCCGCTCCGGCCAGCNCGGCCCGCTGCGTACCCTCAGTCCGGGCACGGCCCGGCGCAACCGCGACACGAGCGTCTGCACGGCGTTCGCGGTGTCGGCGGGCGGCGCGTCCGCCCAGAGCGCCTCGGCCAGCGCCGACACGCTCACCGGGCGCCCCGGGTCCAGGGCGAGGCGGATCAGCAGCGCCCGCAGCCGCGCCCCGGCGACGTCGACGACGTGCTCCCCGTCACGGACCTCAAGCGGCCCGAGGATCCCCACCCGCACGGTGTCACTCTCTCATCCACGCCCCAGCGAGCGATGCGCCTGGTGGTAGTCGCCGCATTCACCAAGGACCCGTGCTGCGGTGCCTGTCCCCGACGAGGCGACCTATCCGCAGTACATGGCCGCCTTCTTCGGGCACCTCTTCGACAGGCGGGTGCACAAGGGGACGATCTAGAGGTTCGAGCACGGTGCGACGTGGGCAGCGGCCATCAGCGGGATACGGGCCGCTTGACGTCCATCAGCTCACGCACCTCGTCGCTGAGTCCGTGGATCGCGATGTTCTCACGGTGGCTCTCCCACCGTTCGCGGGCGAGCACCAGGTTGATCTGCTCCTGGCGGGCGCCGTCGAAAGCCCGGATCGTGGTGCCGTTCGACTGATAGCCAAGCGACCACGAGACTCCCAGCGACGGAGCATTGGTGGCCCAGGCCGCGGACTCGGCGCGATCCGCTCCCAGCCCGGCGAACGCGAGGTGCAGGACGGCACGCCGCATCTCCTTGCCGTAACCACGTCGCTGGAACGGCCGCGCGATCCATGACCCCGTCGAAACGGTCTTGGTGATCCCGAAGTCCTGCGCGCCGATCTCCTGCACCCCGACGCGCGCGCCGTCGACCTTCACAGCCATCACCAGGTTCCATCTGTTCGGCCGCCAGTCCGCCAGGGAGGCCCAGTAGTACCGCAGGAAGGACCGCTCGGCCTGGGGCGACGGTCCCGACTCCCATCCCGCTACGGGCGAACGCGCCAGAAAGCGGTTCTGCGGATCGTAGATGCCGGCTGCCGCGTGGATCGCCAGTTCGGCAAGCTCGTCCTCAGCCGGTACAGCCAGCTCAAGGAGGGACGTCGTCACCCGCAGACGACGCACGGGCCAGATCTCGGCCAATGTCATCCCAGCATCATGCCCTGTCCTGCCGTCTGCCTTGGTCGGTGGCCGGACCTCGGCGCGGTACGCACAGGTCGTCGCCAGCCTGGCCGACCAGGGAGAGCGGCTGGTGGGGCGGGCGGGGTTCGAACCCGCGACTCAGGGATTACAAGATCGAATTGCCGTCCCGCCGGCCTGGGCACATGGCCGTCTATACGCACCAGCAACGCCCGCAGCGAGCCCCGGCGACGTTGACGACGTGCTCCGGCAACATCCCGGCACCGGCTCGACCAAACTCCGAGCCGGCAGGGGGACGGCTGTGTCCGCCGAGCCGCTTTACAACGAGCCTGACGCCAAGACCCACATCGCGCGACGGGCGTTCCGGCTCACACCACCTGCACCGAGAGCACCCGGGTGAGTGGGCGGAAACCGGCCGCGTCGTACATGTGGCGGGCCGGGTTGCCGTCGGCCACCGACAGGCCGACGGTCGGCAACCCCGCCTCGCGGGCGCCGCGCAGCGCGTGCACCAGCAGCGCCCGACCGAACCCGCGCCGCTGCGCGCGGGGCGCGACACCGAGGTTGAGGATCCAGGCGCAGTCGTCGTCGGTCCACGGCACCGGCCCGGCGCACAGCACGTGACCGGCGCTGCGGCCGTCGGGGTCGACCAGCCGGGCCGAGGCGGGCACCAGCGGCGGCACCGGCGCCCCGGTGTCGAACATGGCCCGTACCTCGCGGGTGTCGCTCGGCTGCCACGAGCCGTCCGGATGCCCCGGCCCGTACGCGGCGACCAGCCCGGCGGCGAGGTCGTCGTCCCAGCCCGGACCGCCCAGCGACCAGCCTTCCGCCAGCGGGACCGGCTCGGGCACGTCGACCAAGTCGTGCCGCATGTCCGTGGCGGCCCGGCGTAGTTCGAGACCGGTGCTCACCAGCGCCGCCGCCAACTCCTCGTCGGACGTCTCCAGCCGGTACCCGGTGAGGTCCCGCCGCACCTGCGCGGCGAGCCGGCCGAGCGCCACTGGGGGCAACGGCCGAACATCGGCCGCCACCGGCCGCCCGTCGTCCTCCCGGAGCCGCATCCGGGCCAGCGGGTTGTCGTCGTCGTCGACGAGCAGCGAGTCCGTGGGGTCCTCGTCGTGCGCGCGTACCGGCATTCGCCGCAGCGTACCGGTCACGCCTCCGCAGCGTAGCCCTGCGCCGGCGATCGGAATCGACCGTCCGGTCGGACACGCCTTCCGGTCGCATGTTCCGTGATCGCTTCCGACTCCGGCCGGGTGCCGGCTCCTAGAATGGCGCGGTGACCAGGATCGACCGGGCCAGCAGGATGATCGCCGCGGCACCGGCGGTGGTCTACGAGGCGCTTCTCGACCGGGGTGCCGTCGAGGCGTGGCTGCCTCCGGAGGGCATGCGGGGGCGGATCGAGCGGTGGGACCCCCGGCCCGGCGGCGGGTTCCGGATGGCGCTCACCTACCTGGACCCCACGGGCGAGCCGGGCAAGACATCGGATGCGACGGACGTCGTCGACATCACGTTCGCCGAACTCGTGCGGCCGGAACGGGTGGTGCAGACCGCAGTGTTCCAGGCCGACGACCCGGCGTACGCGGGCACCATGGCCATGACCTGGCACCTGGCCCCCAACGGCGACGGGACCGACGTCACCGTCACCGCCACGGGCGTCCCGCCCGGCATCGACCAAGCGGCGCACGAGGCGGGGATCACGTCCTCGCTGGCCAACCTGGCGTCGTACGTCGAAGCCGTCACCTGAGTGCCACCGATGTGGTCGGTGCCCTGCGCCGGCCGAAAACCGGTGACATCGGCCTACGGGTCCGGGATGCTGCGCACCATGACCATTGCCCGCTCCAACCCCGACGGCGTGCACGCCACGCCCGGGTACCACCACGTCACCGTCGTTCCGGCCGGACGTACCGCTTATCTCGCCGGCCAGTGCCCGTTGGACGCGCACGGCGCCCTGGTGGGGCCCGGCGACGTCGACGCCCAGGTCGATCAGGTCGCCGCGAACGCGCTGGCCGCGCTCCGGTCGGTCGACGCCGGCCCGGAACACGTCGTCCGCACCGTGATCTACGTCGTCAGCACCGACCAGGCCGTGCTCGCCCAGGTGTGGCGCCGGTTCCTGGCCTCACCGCTCGCGGACGCGTTCACCACCGCCAGCACGCTGCTCGGCGTCGCGCAGTTGGGCTTTCCCGGGCAACTGGTCGAACTGGACGTGACCGCGGCGCTCCCGTAGTTGGGCGGTTCCGGGGGCGGCCGGGCGTGCCCGTCCACCCCCGGGATCAGGCCCTACAGGTACGGGCGGGTGATCAGTTCGATGGCGTGGCCCGACGGGTCCTTGAAGTAAACCCCTCGGCCGCCGTGCTCGTTGTTGACCTCACCGGGGCGTCGCATCTGCGGATCGGCCCAGTGCTCGACGCCCTGGTCGCACAGCCGTCGGTACGCCCGGTCGAACAGCTCGTCGTCGATCAGGAGCGCGTAGTGCTGCATCTGGATCTCCACCGGCGGCTCGGCGAACTGGAGCAGCACGCCGTCGGTGAGCTGGATGTTGGTGAACAGCCCCCAGGACGGTGCCTCCGGCAGTTCCAGCAGCTCACGGAAGAACCGGGCCGACTCGTGGCGGTCGCGGGCGGCAATGATGGTGTGGTTGAACGAAACTGACATGGTTGACCTCACGGTGCTCGACGTGGATGGGGGCCTGCGGTGCGCAGGTCACGGGGAGGTCCACGTGCCGAGCCTGGAGGGTGCGCGTGCCGCACCCGCCGTGCGGTCAGACCTCCACCGGATCGCCAATCCGTGCATGGCGTCGAGCCGGTCCGGTGTTCACGACCGCTGACGCTACGTGACCTGACCGGTCACCGCAAACCCCTCAGCGGGACGCGCCCCCGGATCGCCGAGCGCGGACCACGGTCGAGGACACCGCCGCCAGTTCCGGCTGCGCGGGCAGGAAAACCGTGGGTACGCCCAGCGACTGGTTCATCGCGGCGAGCCGGCCCTCGGCTTGCAGGTCGGTGGTGTTACGCACGCCCCGGACGATCACGTCGACGTCGTGGAGACGGCAGTAGTCGGCCGTCAACCCGCCCCAGGCCACCACCGTGACGGAGGTCCACTCGACCGGCAGGACGGCCCGGACAGCCGCCGCCCGCTCCTCCTCACCAGCACCGGGCTGCTTGCCGCTGTTGACCGCGACGAGCACCACCACCTCGTCAAAGATCTCCCGCGCCCGCCGGACCACGTCCGCATGCCCCGATGTAAAGGGATCGAAGCTCCCCGGACAGACCGCCCGCACCCGACCAGCCGTACCCACCCCAGACCGTCCACCCTTCACACCCACACCCCCCAACTCTAGACACCCACCCACCCGCTCCCCCCACCCCCGTGGATGGCCCCGTCGATCATGAAGTTAGCGGCGAGAATCCGGGGGATCAGCAACGCCAACTTCATGATCAACCAGGACGGGATCGAGTGGTGGGCGGAGATCCACTTGGCCATCCTCGCCCGTCCGCGCTTGGGCCAAGCTCTCAGGGCCAGCGCCAGTTTTCAGGCGGAGCCGACAGGGAGGCGACCCGTCGTCGCCGTTGGGCGGTTCAGTCAACGCGACGGCAAGGCGGTTGCGGACCTCACCAACGGTGAACTGCCAACCAACCAGCCGCGCTCCGGTCCAATTGATGCCGACAAGGAGCTCGTCACCTGCCAGGTCCGGCAGTTCCGTGCTCTGCCACTGCTCCAGCGACATCGACTCGGCCCGCAGGCCATGTCCCCATATTTCGGCCGCCCGCTGGGCGCGAGCGAATGTCGACCAGTACGGAGCGGCCCGCTTGCCGTCGGAGGTAATGGGGGCAGGGCTGCCTGCGTCATCGCGGACGAACCAGACGACTCGGTTTCGAGCGACCTCACGAAAGAAGGCTGCCGCCTGGGATCCGCTCTGACTCATGAGCTGGTGACGGTAGCAGCCCAACGACGTGTAGGGCGTCCCCGCCGCTGGAGCGGCGCCGCTGATGCTGGGCTGTCCCCACGGCATCCCCCACACGGGCGCAACGGCCCCTCGGAGACCACTCCGGAGAGGCCGTTTCTGCTGGAGAGTCAGGGTGGGGCGGGCGGGGTTCGAACCCGCGACCGAGGGATTATGAGATCAAGATGGGCGATCCGGCGACCTGGTCGAGTGGGCTCCTACCAGCGAAAACACCTTTCAACATCTCTCACCACTCCCCCACGGTCCGTCGACCTCTTGCGGACTGAATGCGGACCGGTCGCCGCTGAGAAGGCCGAGGCACACCATCGGACTGCTTGCGGAAAACGCCTAGCCTGATCGCGTGACCGAGCAACCCCCTGCCGACGGTTCGTCGGCTTCGTCCGAGGAACCGATTGACGCTCAGTTCGAGCCAGAACTTCTCGGCCGGTGGGAGCGGCTGGGTGCATCCGCATTGGGCCTTGTCGCCGGGGGTGGCGGCGGCTGGGCAGTGTTCACGACGGATAATCAGGCGGGATCCGCCGTCCTCGTGGTCATCGGTGCTGCCTTCCTGTTGATGGGCCTACAAGGCACGCCACTAATCCGGGTCGGAGGCGCGGATAGCGGCGTAGAGCTCGAACGTCGTCGTCGTCGGGTAGAAAGGGCAATTGAACAGGCTCGACATGAAGAGAACCAAGAGGTGGCAGCCGGGATCGTTGAGGGGGCTTCAATTTTGGAGCCGGCAGTCTTCCGCTCGCTTCGCTACCGACGAGAGCTCTATGTCTCCAAGGTTGCCCTAGCCCTTCAGACTGTGGGGGCAGCAGTGGAGCGAGGTAAAAACGACCGTGGTCCTGATCTCGTGGCGCAGACAGCAACGGGGCTGGTCAACATTGAGGTGAAGTACATAGGCGGCAGATTATCCCTGTCCGGTGTGCGGCAGGCGGAGAGTTATAGCCACGGCGTTCCGGCTCTCGTCGTCACGAACGCCCCCCTATCACCCGAGGTGGAAAGTCATAACGCCAGCGAGAGAAGCAGACATGTCGAGGCCGTGAGGTGGAACGACGAGAGGGATACGGCTCTGCTGGGGCGGGCGCTTCTGCGGGTGGCTGCTGCAGGTGGTCTGCAAGCTGGAAGCTGACAGGTCAGGGCGGATCTCCTCGTCGGGCAGTTGTAGANCGGACGGGGACAAGGTGGAGCGCCCTACCGGACGAACGACCTTGGCCCCGTCCGGGGAGGCTGGTAGCCCTTGTGGTGCCCGGCGAGGTGATCCGCTCCCGGCTGATCTCTGAGGAGGGCCGGGGTTCG
>NZ_NAPR01000025.1:0-16577 GCF_002140155.1 Micromonospora sp. NBS 11-29 | reverse complement strand
CGGCCCGCTTGCGGGCCGCCTTGATCTGATAGAGCGGAATTCGGCAACGCGCACGGCCAAGGGCTGCCAGGGCTAGCCGAGCGGCATCCGAGCGACGACTTGCCATTCGTACATGCGTCGGTCCCGGTGCATCTCGATCAAATCAACATGGCTGATCGAGACAGTGGCGGGCTCAGGAGCCACGGACTGCACCGCCTGAACGTAAGGCTCGGATGGGCCATCGGTGGTCAGGTAGGCGACGCTTACATGAGGCCGGTACCGGCTGGGGTCCTCGGGGACCTGGTCCTCACCGATGACGTGCCCGATGGCGGTCCGGGTAGCGGCTCGTAGCCGTTGGACAGGCTCGTCGGGCAACGCGGGCATGACGATGGCCTCGTCAGCCACAACGATCTCCCCGAACTCGACAGCGACTGCGGGTAGTTGCGCGAGCTGCTTGCCCGCTTCCTCGATGACTGCGCCCAGTGTCGCGTCGCTGGTTTCGTCGGTGAATCCGATGCCCTGCATGGTGAGGTGTAGCCACTCGTCCGGGATGAGCGTTGCGGCGGGAGCTGCGGCCAGTGCGGAACGGTACGAGTCCGCCAGGCGGTACAGCTCGGGTTGGTCCTCGAAGGTCACATGGAAGGCGTAGAAGCGCCGGCCGACGCGCCATCCGGGCCGCCACCACCAGTGGTCACGGACGTGCTTGGCGTGTTGCCCGGGTGCAAGGTCTGCGAATGACACGACGTCTCCTGTCAGACTTCGGAGGGCGCTTCGGGCTCGGTGGCCGTTGGTTCTACCTGGTAGTCGTCGATGACCATGATTCGGTCGGCGGGCCATACGGATTCTGAGACTTCGAGGATGCTGCCGTCTTCGGCTCTGGCCGTGTGGATGACGTGCATGACCGGGGCACCCATAGGCAGCGCGAGAGCTGCCGCTTCATCGGCGGTGGGAAGGCGGGCCATCCACTGATCTCGTGCCGTCGTGTAGCGCTTGCCGCTCAGGTCTTCCACGCAGAGGAACAGGCCCTTCGGGACCACTGTGGGTTCCTCCAGGTAGGTGCCGGCGGCGAACTCGGCCGGGATGTAGCTGGCCCCGATCTCCTCGGGCTTGCCCGTCTCCCGGTCGTAAAGGTTGCGGCGGCGGACCACAATTTCAGTGCCTGGTTCGATGTCCATGACTTCGGCGATGTGCGCGGGCACTGGTGTGCGGCCGGCAAAGACGATCTCGTGCCGGAGGTGCGAGGTGAGCAGCCGCTGATCCTTGCGCGCTCGCCCATAGCGGTCGCGGGATCGGCGGTGCAGCCGCCGGCTCTCACGCACGAACGTGCCGACGCCGTGACGGGACTCGATCAGTCCTTCGGCGCGGAGTACGCCGATGGCGTTCCTGAGAGTGATCGGGCTGACCCGGAAGCGCTCTGCGAGAGCTGTCTCAGCGGGAAGCCGGTTGTCCGGCTTGAACTTGCCCTCGCGGACTTCCCGGCGTAGCTGGGCCGCGATCTGCAAGTACTTGGGTGCCTTGGCACCGAGGTCATCGGTCATGTCTGCCCCATCCTGGGCCGGTCCTATGGAGGTCTACCCCTCTTGACCACCGTAGCGCCGATGCCCTCTCCACCTCTCGGCAACATTGGTCCTATAGAGGTCTTGATGACTGGCCATGGAACACCTACAGTCCTCTATAGGTCTTCGGACCCGCCAGGACCGGCAGAGGGCCGGCGGCGACTAGAAGGAGTGCCGAGATGGCTGTCCCGAACTCGATCAAGGTTCCCGTTCCGTTCGACTACGTCTTCCCCGCTGGTGCGCTGTGCCTCGGGGTAGAGCCGGTGACGGACTTCGACAAGCGCGGCCAGGGCGACGACCAGGCCCGCGATAAGGACACGGGTGAGCGGCTGTGGGTGGTCAAGGTTCTTGACCTGGACCCGGAGGCCGGGAAGTTCGGCGGGTCGAAGGAGGTCAAGGTGAAGATCGCCGCGCCGGTGCAGCCGGTTCCGCCGGCGTCGAAGATCCCGGGCTATCCGGCGGCGGTGTTGTTCTCGGACGTGACGTTGACGCCGTACGTCGACAGCCAGCGGTGCAAGGGCTCGGGGAAGTGCCGGGCGCGTCAGGCGTGGTCGATCCGCGCGGGCGCCATGACCGAACCCGCCGCCGCGAAGCAGGCGGCCTGATCAGTTTCGGATGCGCGGGGCGGGCCTCTTCCGCCAAGTCGATTCCCGCCCCGCGCGTTCGCCCGATCCCTCTTGGAAGGAGTGAGCTGGTGTCCACGGTATCGAATGGTCTGCCCGCTGCGGGTGGTCGTGTTTTCACGCATCCGGATGTCCTGGGGCGTGGTGTCGCGGAGGGATGGGCTGATCGGGAGACCGACCCGACCCGGATCGACTGGGCGGCTCGTCAGGCGGTCGCGGTAATTCCGTTCGCGGTGGTTGACGGTCGGCCGGTGAACCCGTGCGAGTCCACGGGCATCCGGTACGGCCGTAACGAGCTGGGGCATTGGGGTGAGCAGGTTTGCGCCGATGCGGTGGTGACCGCCACCGATGAGCATGGACGCCGCTGGTTGGTCATGGTCGAGCGGTCGGATGGCTATGGGTGGGCGCTGCCCGGCGGGCACGTCGAGCCCGGAGAGTCGCCGGCCGCAGCCGCTGTGCGGGAGCTGGGCGAGGAAACTGGTCTGCTGCTGTACCCGGAGGACGGGGTGACCTGGCGAGGGCTTCCGGCCCGGTATGTGCCGGACCCGCGCGCGAGTGATGAGGCGTGGATGGTCACCGTTCCCGCCCTCGTCCACCTGACCACGACCCGCCACGCCGATTTTCCCTGCCTCACCGGGGCCGACGACGCGACGCGGGCCGAGTGGGTGCCGGCAGACAGTTATCGGGCTCTGGTGGGCCATCTGGCATCGGTCTTCGGCGGTGAGGTGTTCCCTGCCCATCGCAGTCTGCTCGCTGACCTTCTGGGCTGACGGCCCCCGTCGAGCGTTCACCGCCTGTGGGTGTTGGCGCTCGCGCGGAGACCGTCAGAACGGCTGACGGCAACCAGTCAAGGAGCAACGACATGGGAAAGCGCAACGTGGCCAGCGGTAACGACGTCGTCGCCGTGCAGGCCGGTCACATTGGCGGCCGGTCGAGCAAGACCCCGAAGCCGCCAGCCGATAACACCACCGAGCAGGCCGGCACCATCCGCAACGTCCGCTCGGGTAACGCCCGCGTCGGCCGGCAGGTCGACACGATCACCGGCGACTTCCACTTCTGACCCATGTTCATCAGCGCGGGGCGGGCCTCTTCCGCCAAGTCGACTCCCGCCCCGCGCCCTGACCCGTTCTCCTTGGAAGGAGTTGGGCTGATGCCCACGCTAGCTGACGCTGCCCGCATCGTCGGGAATCCGCGCCTCGCCCCTCGTCGCACGACTCACCGCCGCACGGTGATGCGCCTGGCCGGTCCGGGCATCCGGGTCGCCAGGGAGGTCTATACCACTGTCCCGTCTGACGCTGTCCGCGTGGCCGCGTTGGTCGAGATCGCCGCCGCTGCTGCCGCGTTGGCGCGGACGGTGGTGAAGCTGCGGCACCTCGACCCGGACTTGATCGCCCCGCATGTGTCCGACCGGGTCGACCTGCGTGCCGTCCTGGGTCGGGGCCGGTGGCTGCCGACCATGACCCGTCACGTTCCCGCTCCGGAGTTCGGGCCGGTGAACCTGGCCGCTCTCGGTCCGTCGCGGCTGCCGGTGCGCCGCCGGGTGGTTCGCCGTCGTGCCGGCGCTCCGGGGCAGGCATCGCTGTTTGCCGCTGCGGTCGGGGAGGGCTGAGGGATGCCGTTGGTCAACGTGATCCGTGGTGAGCGGATCGATCCCGCTCCGCTGAACGTGCGGACCCCGTTCGTTCGTATCCCGCTGTGGCTGGCGCTGTCGTGGTGGGGCGCCAAGGCGGTGGGCCGGATGACGGTCTTTGCCGGCCGGTACTGGTACGTGACCGCCCCGGCTACCGGCTTGACGTGGCTCTATGCGGAGTATGGGTGGGCTGGTCCCGCCCTGACCGTGGGCGGCATCGGGTCGGCTGCTGCCGGCTGGTGGTACGGACATCGGCCATCCTTCCTGCGCTTTGGCTGGTACCCGGTCCTGTCCCGCTTCCGGCGGTGGTTGTACCGGCGCAACTGGCACGCCGCGATGGTCACGGCGAAGCTGGCCGTCTCGTTCGATTCGCACACGGTGCTGCCGGTGCTGCGCAAGGTGCACTGCTCGGGCGGGGTGGACGTGGTGACGGTGCGGATGGTCACCGGGCAGATTCCCGACGACTTCGCCAAGGTCGCCGAACGCCTGGCGCACACGTTCGGCGTCCGCCAGGTCAAGGCGGTGCCTGGTGTCCGGCCGGATGTGGTGCTGCTGCACCTGTTCCGCGGTGACCCCCTGGCCAAGCTGGTGCGTCCGTTGCCGGTGCCAGCGGTGCCGGAGTTCACCGCTCTGCCGGTCGGCCGGCGTGAGGACGGTGAGGGTTACGACCTTCGGCTGTTCGGCACGCAGGTCCTCGTCGTGGGCGCGACGGGTGCGGGGAAGGGGTCGGTCATCTGGTCGCTGGTCCGTTCCCTCGCTGCCGGCGTCACTTCCGGCCTCGTGCAGCTCTGGGGCCTGGATCCGAAAGGCGGCATGGAGTTGGGGATGGGTGCGCCGATGTTCGCCCGCTTCGCCCGCAAGGACTACCCGGCCATGGTCGAGCTGATCGAGGAAGCCGCCACGGTCGCCAAGGACCGCGCTGGGAAGCTGTACGGCCGTACCCGCCAGCACACGCCGTCCCCGGATGAGCCGCTGATCGTCGTCGTCATCGACGAGCTGGCCAACCTCACCGCGTATCTGACTGACCGGCAGTTGAAGGACCGCGTCAAGGCCGCCCTGTCGATCCTGCTCTCTCAAGGGCGGGCGGTCGGCGTCCACGTTGTGGCCGCGATTCAGGATCCGCGTAAGGAGGTGCTGCCGTTCCGGGACCTGTTCCCCACCCGCATCGGCCTGCGCCTGGCCGAAGCAGCGCAAGTCGACCTGGTGCTCGGTGAGGGAATGCGCGACCGGGGCGCACTCTGTGACCGCATCCCGCAGAGCCTGCCCGGGGTCGCGTTCGTGGTCATCGACGGCGACCCCACCCCGATGCGCGTCCGCTTCTCCTACCTGACCGACGCGGAGATCCGCGACATGGCCCACACCTACGGCCGACTGCGGGTCATCGACGGCGAAGTCCTGGACGGTGCCGCATGAAGCCCCACCCCACCGCGACCCGCACCGACCGTGTGGAGGGCTTGGTCCTGGTCGTGATCCTGCTGGTCGTTGCCGGCTTCGCCGGGGCGGCGTCGTTCACCCACGTCAAGGAATGGACCCTCGACAACTCCCCGCCCGGCACCGGCGCCTGGTTCGGCTGGGCCAACGCCGTCATCTCCGAACTCGTCCCCGTCGCCGCGTTGCTGACCATCCGCCGCCGCAAGCGGACCGGCGGCCCGGTCGGCTACCCGCTGTTCCTGCTCGTCGCCGCCGTGCTCCTGTCCCTGGCCGCGCAGCTCGCCGTCGCCAAGCCCGGCCTCACCGGCTGGCTGCTGTCGGCCGTGCCCGCGCTGGCGTTCATGGGCCTGTCCAAGCTCGTGCTGACCACCCCGGCGGCGGCCACCTCGCCGGCTCCCGTGCCCGCCCCGGCCCGGCCGGTGCCGCCGCCGGCTCCCACCGTCCCGCCGGCCCCGCCCGTTCCGCCGGCTTCCGCGCCGGTTGTGCCTGAGCCCGTCGTCCTGGTCGACGTCGACCCGGCCGTTCCCGCTCCCGTCTCGCCTGCTCCTCCGGTTCCGGTGGCTCCGGTGCCGCCGTCCGCGTTCACCCGCCGCAACGGCGTCCCGCTGATCCGAGAGGTGACTCGATGACCAACGCCCTCCTCACCGGCCTACTCCTCGTCGCCGGCCTCGTCGTCTTCTGCTGGGATCAGTACCGGCTCTACGCCGTGCGCTACGAGCTGGCCGCGCTGCACCGCTCCACCCTGCGCGACCCGCTCACCGGCCTCGCCAACCGCGCCGGCCTCGCCCAGGCCTGGGAACAGCTCGCGCCGCTGCGGCCGTGGGTGGTGGTCGTCGACCTGGACGGCTTCAAGCCCGTCAACGACACCCACGGCCACGCCGCAGGCGATGTCGTCCTCACCGCTGTCGCCGCGCGTCTGCTCTCGGTTCACGGTGTCGCCGCCCGCCTCGGCGGAGACGAATTCGCCGCGCTACTCCTGGACACCGACCCGGCCGCGGCGTGCCGTCACCTCGCCGCCGCCATCGCCGCCCCCGTCCGGCTGCCCTCCGGGGTGACGGTGTCAGTGACCGCCAGCATCGGCCTCGCCCCCGCCAGCCCCACCGGCCTCGCCGCCGCTCTCGCCGACGCCGACGCTGCCATGTACCGGGCCAAGACCACCCACGCCGGGGTCGTCGCCTTCGACCCGCTGCGCGATGACCACGCCACCGCCGACCCCCGGCCGCTGGTCCGCACCCGGGAACTCGCCCCGATTCTGGGGGTGAGCCGATGACCCTGACTCCGACGCTGCCCGGCCTCGAACCCGCCACCCCGGCGGCAACTCCGAGGCCGGGCTCCCGGGCCGCCCGCATGCTCATGCCCCGCTCCGTCGACGTCGTCAAAGACCTCGCCGCCGACTACGGCGTCTGCACCCGCCCCGTGTCCCTGCGCCGCACCGATCTCGGCTCCGGGCAGACCGAGGTGATTGACCTGCCGTGCGGCGCCACGCAGGAAGCCAAATGCCCCGCCTGCGCCAAACGGGCACGCCGGCTACGCCAGCAGCAGATCCGCGAGGGCTGGCACCGTGACGACGAACCCGACCCCGGCCCCCGCCCGGCGACCGANCCGCCCGCTCCTCACAGTGGGATCAGGTCGCCGACCTCGATGACGCCATCGGGGAACTGGAAGCCGAGATCACCACCGAGGGCATGCGCGGCCGACCCGCCCCACCCCACGCCGATGAGGGCCAGGACGACGGCGACGGGAAGCGGCGGGTCCGCTCCACCAAGCGGCGCCAGGACGCACCCGACCTTCCCCGGCTGCCCGTGGACAACCGGACCATCGGGCGCACCTTCGAGGGCCATGCCGGCACGGTGTTCCGGCCGTCGATGTTCCTCACCCTCACCCTCGGCTCCTACGGCCGCGTCCACTCCGACGGCACACCTGTCGACCCGGACACCTACGACTACCGCCGCGCGGCCTGGGACGCGGTGCACTTCCCCCGGCTCCTGGNGCAGTCGAGCCGCAACGCCGCCTCGCCCCACACGCGCACTTCGCCATCCGCGGCACCATCCCCCGCGCCCTCGTCCGGCAGGTCGCCGCCGCCACCTACCACCAAGTCTGGTGGCCGGCCGTTGACGAGCTGGTCTACGAACCTGGGCGGGCGCCGCGATGGGACGCCGACGCCGCCGGCTACACCGACCCCACCACCGGCCGGTTGCTGCCGTCGTGGGATGACGCCCTGGACCTGGTCGACGCCGACCCCGACGCGCAACCCGTCCACGTCCTCCGCTTCGGTGTCCAGATCGACGCCAAGGGCGTGCTCGCCGGCACCAAGGACGCTGACCGGTGCGTCGGCTACATCACCAAGTACCTCACCAAACAAGCCGCCGACTGCCACGACGTCACCAGCGGCCGGCAACGCGCCCACCTGGAACGGCTCTGGCAGGAACTGCGGCACACGCCGTGCTCTGAGCGGTGCGCGAACTGGCTGCTCTACGGCATCCAACCGAAAAAGGCACGGCCCGGGTTGAAGCCCGGCAACTGCAAGAACAAGGTCCACAAACGCGACACCCTCGGCATCGGCGGCCGACGCGTCCTCATCTCCCGCCAATGGTCCGGAAAAACCCTGACCGACCACCGGGCCGACCGCCGCGACTGGGTCAAAGCCCTCCTCGGCATCACCACCGACGCCGACACCGCCCCGCCCGGCGGCGAGCAACGCCACGCCTGGGAACTGGCCAAGCCCACCGACCCCGACGTCCCACCCATCGGCCACCGGGTCTTACGCGCCATCTCCGAACGCATCCAATGGCGCGCTCAACTCGACGCCGCCAGACGCGCCGCCGCCGGCCCGCCCGACGTTTCGGCAACCGCCACCGCTCAGGGAGGAGCAGCATGAAGACCCGGACCATCGAGCCGCTGTGGACGGCTGAGGACGTGTCGACGTTCCTGGGCGTGCCGGTGAGCACTCTCTACCAGTGGCGGTATCGGCGTCTCGGGCCGCGTGCGCGGAAGGTGGGCCGTCATCTGCGCTATGACCCGGCCGATGTGCGGGCCTGGCTCGATGAGGCAGCAGACCGATGAGCGTGGTCAAGCGGCCGAATGGGAAGTGGCGTGCCCGGTACCGGGATGCCGCCGGCAAGGAACACGCTCGGCACTTTGACCGCAAGGTCGACGCTGATCGGTGGCACGCCTCGATGAAGACGGCACTCGCCCGCGGTGAGTGGGTCGATCCGGCTCTCTCGCGGGTCACCGTTGGCGACTGGGCCGCCCGGTGGTTCGCCAATCAGGTGCAGCTCAAGCCGTCAACCCGTCAGCGGTACGGCAGTCTTCTGCGCCGGCAGGTGCTCCCGGTGTGGGAACGCGTCCCGCTTTCGGCAGTCACGCACGCCGACGTTGGCGAGTGGGTACGTCGCATGACGCAGGCAGGTCTTGCGCCGTCCACCGTTCGGCAAGCTCACCGGGTGTTCTCGCTGCTGCTGGCGCTCGCGGTGCGGGATGGTCGGCTGACTCGCAACGTCGCGTCAGGTGTGCGACTCCCCCGCGTCGGGCGCGCGGAGAAGGTGTTCCTGACGCACGGCCAGGTGGGCGAGCTGGCGGCAGCGGCAGAGCCCCACGGGCTGATCATTCGGGTGCTGGCCTACACCGGGTTGCGGTGGGGCGAGCTGGCCGCGCTGCGCGTGCGGCGGGTGGACCTGGTGAAGCGCCGGCTGTTGGTGGCGGAGTCGGTGACCGAGGTGAACGGCCGGGCGGTGTTCGGTACGCCGAAGACGCATCAGCGGCGGTCGGTCCCGCTCCCCCGGTTCCTGGTCGAGCCGATCGCCGCGCAGATCGCCGGCCGCTCCGGTGACGAGCTGGTGTTCACCTCCCCGGCCGGCGAGGTGCTGCGCAACAACAACTTCCGTCGCCGCGTCTTCGATCGGGCTGCGGAGTCGATCGGGCTCACCGGCCTGACGCCGCACGAGCTGCGGCACACGGCAGCCAGCCTCGCGGTAGCTGAGGGCGCCAACGTCAAAGCGGTGCAGCGGATGCTCGGGCACGCCTCGGCGGCCATGACGCTGGATGTGTACGCGGACCTGTTTGAGGACGACCTCGACCAGGTGGCGGACCGCCTCGACCGGGCGGCGGCTCGTGCTGCTGCGGACTCAGTGCGGACTGCGAGCGTCGGTCCGGACCTCGACGCGGTACGTTCGGGTCGTCGGCAGCATGTCTGACCAGGGAGAACGGCTGGTGGGGCGGGCGGGGTTCGAACCCGCGACCGAGGGATTATGAGTCCCCTGCTCTAACCCGCTGAGCTACCGCCCCGTCACCGCGCCGGATCGTAACCCGCCGATCGATCCCCGGCCACCACCGTCCCGACCACGGCACCGCCGAGTCGCCCACGATGGGCAACGCGAGGATAACAGCGCGCAGCGGAGCGCCGGCTCAGCCCCGCAGCTCGTCCAGCACCGCGCCGGCGGTACGCCATCCGCTGGCGAGTGCGCCCTGGATGGAGGGGCTGTCCCGGTGGTCGCCGGCCACGAAGAGGCCGTCGCCGAGCGCGACCGGCTTGCGCAGCCGGCTCTGCGGCGGCGGGGCGGCCGGTAGCGCGTCGGGCACTTCGACGGTGGTGAGGTGGGTCCAGTCGGCGGTGGACCGGCCGTAGAGGCGGGCCAGCTCGCCCCGGATCACGCGTTCGGGCGGGGGTTGCGGGCCGACCACGGACGTGGCCACCAAATGCTGGCCGGCCGGCGCGTACGTGGGTGCGGCGTGGCTGAGCACCACCGTGTTGGCGACCAGTTCCCGGCGGTCGCCGTCGAGCAGCAGGATCGGCTCGTCCAGCGGCGCGGTCTCGGTGCGGTGGTAGTAGGTCGTGTACGCGTGCATGCGTACCCGATCGAGCGTGGGCAGCAGCGTGGCCGCGGCGGGCGGGTCCGCGGCGACCACGACGGCGCGGCAGGTGATCTCGCCGGCCTCGGTGCGGACCCGGCCCGGCGTGACGCGGGTGACCGGGGTCCGCAGGGCGATCGATCCGGCGGGCAGCGGCGCGGCCACGGCCTGGGGCAGCGCGCCCATGCCCCGGGCGGGCACTCCGATGCGGCCCCGGGCGAAGGAGCGCAGGATGACCGCGAGCACGTGGCTGGAGGTGGCCAGCTCGCGGTCGAGCAGCACGCCGCTCAGGAACGGCCGGAGCAGTTCCTCGATGATCGCGTCGGAGAGCCCGGCCCGGCGCAGCGCCGTCTCGGTGGTGGTTTCCGGCGCGGCGAGCAGCCTCGGTACGGGCAGGGTGGCGCAGCCGGTGGCGAGTGCGGCGAGGCGCAGCCNCCGGCCGGCTCGCGCAGCGGGTTGACCAGCCGTTCCAGCCGGTCGCCGCGGCGCACCAGCACCCCGGAGGTGAACCAGCCCAGGTCGAGGGTGTCGAGGTCGAGCAGCGTGCCGAGCCGGGGGTACGCGGTGTTGAGCACCTGGAAGCCCCGGTCCAGTTTGAACCCGTCGACCTCGTCGGTGGCGACCCGTCCGCCGAGCCGGTCGCCGGCTTCCAGCAGCCGCCAGGACACGCCGGCGCGGTGCAGCCGGCGCGCCGCGGCGAGACCGGCCAGGCCGCCGCCGACGACGACCACGTCGGTGTCAGTCATGGTCCACCCCCGTTTCCTCCCGGTGGGACCGGGCCAGCCGGCCGGGCCACCACACCTTCGAACCGATGTCGTACGCGAGCGCGGGCACCAGCAGCGAGCGGACCACGATGGTGTCGAGCAGCACCCCGACGGCGACCGCGACGCCCAGTTCCACCAGCACCACCAGCGGCAGCACGGCGAGCGCGGAGAACGTGGCGGCGAGCACGATGCCGGCGGAGGTGATGACGCCGCCGGTGACCGCCAGGCCGGCCAGCACGCCGGCCCGGGTGCCGCGGCGCACCGACTCCTCGCGGACCCGGCTCATCAGGAAGATGTTGTAGTCGATGCCGAGCGCGACCAGGAACACGAACGCGAACAGCGGGAACGACTGGTCGACGCCGGGGAAGTCGAAGACGTACGTGAAGAGCAGCGCGCAGAGGCCGAGCGTGGCCAGGAACGACAGCACCACGGTGGCGATCAGCAGCACCGGGGCGACCAGGGCGCGCAGCAGCAGCGCCAGGATGACCGCGATGACCAGCAGCACCACCGGGATGATCACGTTGCGGTCGCGGACGGAGGCGTCGGCGGTGTCCACGTTGATGGCGGTGAAGCCGCCGACCACCGCGTCGGCGTCGGGCACCGCGTGCACCGCCACGCGCAGGTCGCGGATGGCCTGTTCGGCGCCATTGCTGTCGGGCGGGTCGGCGAGCGTGACGTTGAGCTGCACCCGGCCGTCGACCACCTTCGGCGGCGCGTNCCCTTGACGCCCTGCGCCACCTGGGCGACCCGCTGCGCGGCGGCCTGGTCGGTGAAGATGGTGGCCGGGCTGCCGGTGCCGGCCGGGAAGTGCCGGTCGATGACCTCCTGACCGGCCACCGAGTCGGTGCGCTGGGTGAACAGTTGGGACTGGCCGAGGGTGGTGGCGCCGAGCTGGGTCACCCCGATCGCGAGGGCGGCCAGGACCACGGCGGTGACGATCCAGACGGTACGCGCGCGGCGCGCCACGAAGCCGGCGATCCGCCCCCACAGGCCGTGTTCGGTGCGGGGGTCGGCGTCGTCGTGCCGGGGCCGCCGGGGCCAGAACGCCCACCGGCCACCGAGGACCAGCAGGGCGGGCAGGAAGGTGAGCATCACCAGCAGCGTCGCGGCGATGCCGACGGCGCTCACCGGGCCGAGCGCGCGGTTGGAGTTGAGGCTGGACAGCAGCAGGCAGAGCAGGCTGACGATGACCGTGGCCCCGGAGGCGACGATGGCCGGGGCGGCGCCCTTCCAGGCGGCCTTCATCGCGTCGCCGGGGCGCTCGTGCCGGTGCAACTCCTCCCGGTAGCGGGCGATGAGCAGCAGCGCGTAGTCGGTGCCGGCGCCGAAGACGAGCACGGTGAGGATGCCCTGCGCCTGCCCGTTGAGTTTGACCACGTCGTGCTTGGCGAGCAGGTAGACGAAGACGGCGGCCAGTGCGTACGACATCCCGGCGGCCAGCAGCGGAAGGATCCAGAGCACCGGGCTGCGGTAGACGACCAGCAGGATGATCAGCACCACGATCAGGGTGACCAGCAGCAGCGGGCCGTCGATCGCGCTGAACACCTCGATCAGGTCGCCGAGCAGTCCGGCCGGGCCGGCCACGTCGACGGTGAGCCCGTCCCGGTCCGGGCCGGCGATGGCGCGCAGTTCGTCGACGACGCGGCGGATCTCCTCGCCCTCGGCGCTGTCGATCGGGACGATCACCTGGGCGGCCTGCCGGTCCTGGCTGACCACCGGTGGCGGCAGCGGGCCGACCACGCCCGGCACCCGGGCGAACCGGGCGACGTCGGCCCGGATCCGTTGCTGGTCGGCCGGGGTGATGCCGGCGGCCCGCTCGTAGACGACCAGGGCCGGGGTGGTCTCCCGGTCGACGAAGCGGCCGGCCTCGTCCTGCGCGCGGGTGGCCTCGGCGTCGGTGGGGAGGAAGGAGGCGTTGTCGTTGGTGGCGACGTCGCCGAGCCGGCCCGCGTAGGGGCCGGCGATGCCGCCGACGACGAGCCAGCCGAGCACCACCGCCACCGCGATCAGCGTCGCGGTCCAGCGGCTGCGTCCAGCGGCCATCTCCACCACCCTCGAAACCGACGCGGACATCGACGCAGCGGGGAGTCTAGGTCGACTGCGACCATCCTGCCGGTCGAAGCGTCGGTCCGGGCGGAAACCGGGCGGGAGTACGGGACCGGAACGGGAAACGCCCGTCGGCGTGGCCGACGGGCGTGGCGTGGAGCGAAGCTCCCCCGATTGGACTCGAACCAATAACCTGCCGGTTAACAGCCGGCTGCTCTGCCAATTGAGCTACAGGGGACCGTGCAACGGATCGGATCTCTCCGCGCCGTGCGACGGGGACAAGCGTACAGGACATCGGCCGGTGGTGCGCCAGTGGGTTACCGGCGACGCAGATTAGGGACAAATCGTCAACTCGGCACAGGGAGGCATGAGTGACGAGCAGGATGGGTAGTTAGCTGCCAACAGAGTTCAGGTACGGAAGGAGCCGCCATGCGCGGAAAGATCATGTTTCTTGGCGGGCTGGCTGCGGGATTCGTCCTGGGCGCCCGTGCCGGCCGGGAGAAGTACGAGGAGCTGGTGGTGCGCGGGCGTAAGGTGCTCGACCACCCGACCGTCCAGGAGGCGGCCGGGGTCGCGCAGGCCCAGGCGACGCGGCTCTACTCCGAGGGCAAGGACAAGCTGGGGCAGAGCAAGATCGGCGAGAAGCTGTCCAGCGGCAACGGCAGCAAGCCGGGGCTGACCGAGGCCGACAAGCCGTTCGCCGGCACGCCGGCGGCCGTCGGCGGCCGGAGCAGCGCCAACGGCACGGGCTCGACCGGCGCGACCGGCACGGGCACCAAGCCGTCCAGCACGAGCAGCAACCTCTGACAGCGGGCAGCGGGCCGGTCGCCTTCGGGTGACCGGCCCGCTTCCGTGCGCCCGGACACCGCCCTCCCCTCGCGTCACGCCGCTGTGACGCGGGTGTGGCAGATTCTCCGGTGGGAGGGTGATCACATGCCGATGATCGGACCGGAGAGCGCGGACCAGGCGCGGCTGCTGCGCCTGCTGCGCGACGACGGCCCCCGGTCCCGGGTCGAACTGGTCGACGTCCTGGGGTTGCCCCGGGCCCGCCTCGCCGCCGAGGTGGACCGACTGACCGCGCAGGGCCTGGTGGAAGTCGCGGGACCGGCCGCGTCCCGGGGCGGGCGGCGCTCGTCCCTGCTGCGGATCGGCGCACAGGTGCGCTTCGGCGCGGTACTCGTCGGCGACGGCCGGCTGCGGGTCGCGCTCACCGACGGTGAACTGCACCTGCTCGCCCGGCACGACGAGCCCGCCGACGTCCGGCTCGGCCCCGAGGTGGTGGTCGCCCGGGCGGTCGAGCTGCTCGGCAAGCTGCGGGCCGAGGCCGGGCTGGCCCGGCTGACCGGCGTCGGGGTGGCGCTGCCCGCGCCGGTCGCGGTCCGCGACGGCACGCCCGTCTCCCCG
This sequence comes from Micromonospora sp. NBS 11-29, assembly GCF_002140155.1. GTDB lineage: Bacteria > Actinomycetota > Actinomycetes > Mycobacteriales > Micromonosporaceae > Micromonospora. Next base: position 2,296 of record NZ_NAPR01000025.1, on the reverse strand, counting down.
CCGGCCCTGCCCGGCTGGCACGATTTTCCGGTACGCGACACGCTCGCCGCCGAACTGGGCTGCCCGGTGCAGGTCGACAACGACGCGAACGCGATGGCGCTCGGCGAGCGGCACGCCGGCACCGGCCGGCCGTTCGACGACTTCCTCTACGTCAAGCTCGGTGACGCCGTCGGCTGCGGCCTGGTGCTCGGCGGCTCGCTCTACCGGGGCGCGGCCAGCGGGGCCGGCGACATCGGCCACCTCCAGCTCACCGAGGACGGGCCGCTCTGCGGCTGCGGCAACACCGGTTGCGTCGAGGCGTACTGCGGGCATGCCGCCCTGGTGCGGGAGGCGGTGACGGCCGCCCGCGCCGGGCGCTCGACGGTGCTGGCGGACCGCCTCGCGGCGGCCGGCGAGCTGACCGTGGCCGACGTGGCCGCGGCGGCGGCCGAGGGCGACCCGGCGGCGCAGACGCTGGTCCGCGATGCCGCCCGCCGGCTCGGGCAGGTGCTGGTCGAGCTGGTCAGCTTCGTCAACCCGGCCATCGTCATCATCGGTGGCGCGGCGCCGGGCCTCGGGCCGGTGCTGCTCGCCGAGATCCGGGCCGTGGTCTACCGGCGCTCCACGCCGCTGGCCACCGGCAGCATGCCGATCGTCCTCTCCGACCTGGACGACCGGTCCGCCCTGGTAGGCGCGGCACACCTGGTAAGCAACCAGGTCTTCGCCGCCCGCTGACCCCGCCCACCCCCGGCGATCTTGCAGTTGCGGCCCCTCGGATGTCGGGAAGGCCCGTTATGGGCGGGCCGCAACTGCAAGATCGCGGGAGCGGGGGTGGGGTCAGTCGCGGGCGGTGCTGAAGGCGGCGTCGAAGGACGCGGTCGGGGCGTCGAAGGCTAGGCGGCGGACGAACTGGAGCGCCTCCGGGGCGCCGACCAGGCGGTCCATGCCGGCGTCCTCCCACTCGATCGAGATCGGGCCGTCGTAGCCGATCGCGTTCAACGCCCGGAAGCAGTCCTCCCACGGCACGTCGCCGTGGCCGGTGGAGACGAAGTCCCAGCCGCGTCGCAGGTCGGCCCAGGGCAGGTGGGAGGAGAGCCGGCCGCGCCGGCCGTCACCGGTGCGGACCTTCGCGTCCTTGCAGTCGACGTGGTAGATCCGGTCGGCGAAGTCGAAGATGAAGTTCACCGGGTCCAGCTCCTGCCAGACGAAGTGCGACGGGTCCCAGTTCAGCCCGAACGCCTCACGGTGCCCGATCGCCTCCAGCGTCCGCTTGGTGGTCCAGTAGTCGTAGGCGATCTCGCTGGGGTGCACCTCGTGCGCGAAGCGCACCCCGACGGAGTCGAAGACGTCGAGGATCGGGTTCCAGCGGTCGGCGAAGTCCTGGTAGCCGCGTTCGATCATGGCCGGCGGCACCGGCGGGAACATCGCCAGCGTGTGCCAGATGGACGAGCCGGTGAAGCCGACCACGGTCCGTACGCCGAGCTTCGCCGCCGCCCGCGCGGTGTCCTTCATCTCCTCGGCGGCCCGGCGGCGCACCCCCTCCGGCTCGCCGTCGCCCCAGATCCGCGCCGGCAGGATGTCCTGGTGCCGCTCGTCGATCGGGTGGTCGCAGACCGCCTGCCCGACCAGGTGGTTGGAGATGGTGAAGACCTGGAGGTTGTGCTTGGCCAGGGTCTCCCGCTTGCGCTTGACGTAGGAGTCGTCGGCGAGCGCCTTGTCGACCTCGAAGTGGTCGCCCCAGCAGGCGATCTCCAGGCCGTCGTACCCCCACTCGGCGGCGAGCCGGCAGACCTCGTCGAACGGAAGATCGGCCCACTGGCCGGTGAAGAGCGTGATGGGTCGCGCCATTGTCCTTCTCCCCTGTCATGTGATGGGGGATTCCGTTACGGACCGGGGCGAGGGCGACCGGGCGGCGGCGACCCGCCGGCACCGGTGGACGCGTGAGCGTCTGCACCCGACGGGTTGCGCCTCCCGACGGGTCACCGGCCACCTCGCGGTCGCCGCCCCCACTCTATGGCCTACCTCAGGGCAGGGTCCAGCGCTGGTTCGCGGCCCCGGTGCAGGTCCACAGGTGCACCGGGGTGCCGTCGGCGGAGTTGTTGCCGGACACGTCCAGGCACTTGCCCGACAANNNGCAGCGTCCCGTCGGCCTGCGCCGACCAGTTCTGCGCCCCGCTGCCGTTGCAGGTCCAGAGCTGGATCTTCGTACCGTCCGCGCTGGCCGCGCCGTTGACGTCCAGACACTTGCCCAACGCCTTCACGGTCGAGTTCGGCGTCACCGTCCACGACTGCGCGGTGGTGCCGTTGCAGGTGTAGA
>NZ_NAPR01000024.1:28221-31180 GCF_002140155.1 Micromonospora sp. NBS 11-29 | reverse complement strand
CACGCCCACCCTCACCGACCTGCCCACCTACCCCTTCCAACACCAGCCCTACTGGATCGACAGCACCACGGCGGGCAGTCGCGGCAACGCCGGTTCTGGCCTGAACGCACCTCGGCACCCGGTGTTGACCACCGCCGTCCGGCTCGCCGGCAGCGACGGCGCGGTGTTCACCGGCCGACTCTCGGCGCACACCCACCCCTGGCTCGTCGACCACCGCATCGGCGGCGGCGTCTCGCTGCCCTCGGCCGCCCTGGCGGAACTCGTGCTGCGGGCCGGTGACGAGGTCGGCAGCTCGGGCATCGCCGATCTCACGATCACCGCACCCCTGACCGTGCCGGACCGGGGCGGCGTCCAGGTGCAGGTGACCGTGGGCGCGGCCGGCGACGACGGGAACCGGGAGTTCACCGTCGCATCCCGCCCGGACCGGGACGACCCCACGCTCGCCTGGGAGGTCCACGCCAGCGGTCTGCTCACCGAGCCGGCCCCGGCGCCCCTGATCACCCTGGACAGCTGGCCGCCGCCCGACGCGACCCCGGCCACGCTCGACGGCTTCTACGAACGGCTCGGCGAGAAGGGATACACGTACGGGCCGACGTTCCAGGGGCTGCGCGCGTTGTGGCGACGCGGCGACGAACTGTTCGCCTCGGTGCGGCTGGACGAGGAGACCGATCCGGACACGTTCGGCATCCATCCCGCGCTGCTCGACGCCGCCCTGCACCCGCTGCTCGACGCCGGGGTGGACGTCGCGAGCCTGTCCTGGCACGGGTTCCACCTGCACGCGACCGGTCCGCGCTCGCTGCGCGTCCGGATCAGGCCCAAGGGCGAGGACGCGTTCGGCCTGTGGCTGGCCGACGACGCCGGCGAGCCGGTGGCCGAGGTGCGGGTCCTGCGCCGGCGCCCGGTCGCGCCCGTGGAGCGGCCCACCGGATCGACCGGCGACTCGCTGTTCCACGTCGCCTGGTCGCCGGTTCCGCTGCCGGACCCGGAGGACGTGACCCCGGACGGCTGGGCGGCCCTCGGCGGCACTCCGTTGAACGGTCACGCGCGTGTCGCCGGGACCGTCGCGGACGCCGCCGGCTCCGTCCTCGTCGCCGTGGTCGACGACGAGGCGGCGACCGTCGAGGCGGCGCACCGGACGACCGTACGGGCGCTCGAACTGGTGCAGGACGCTCTGGCCTGCGGCACCTCCCGGCTGGTGCTGGTGACGCGGAACGCGGTCGCCACCCGGGACGGCGAAGACGTCCGGCTCGGCTCCGCCGGAGTGTGGGGGCTGGTCCGGTCGGCGCAGGCGGAGAACCCCGGCCGGATCACGCTCGTCGACCTCGACGGGAGCCCCGCGAGCGCCGAACGGCTGCCCGCCGCCATCGCGTCGGGGCACGAACAGGTGGCGTTGCGGGAGGGCCGGGCGGTCGTACCCCGGCTGGCCCGGGTGCGCGCGGCGGCCGTGGCCCGGCCGGCGCTCGACCCGGACGGCACGGTCCTGGTCACCGGTGGAACCGGCGCGCTGGGCGGCCTCTTCGCCCGGCACCTGGTCACCGAGTACGGCGTCCGGCACCTGATGCTGGCCGGCCGCCGCGGCGCGGACGCGCCGGGCGCCACGGAACTGGTCGACGAGCTGACCGCGCTCGGCGCGCACGTCCGCGTCGTCGCCGGTGACCTCGCCGACCGGGCGACGGTGGCGGGGCTGCTCGCCGACATCCCCGCCGCCNCGCTGACCGGCGTGGTGCACACCGCCGGCGTCATCGACGACGGCATCGTCACCTCGCTCACCCCCGACCGGATCGCCTCCGTGCTTCGGCCCAAGGTCGACGTCGCGCTGCACCTGCACGAGCTGACCGCCGACCTCGACCTGTCGCTCTTCGTGCTCTTCTCCTCCGTCGCCGGTGTCGTCGGCTCGCCCGGGCAGGCGAACTACTCGGCCGCCAACCAGTTCCTCGACGCGCTCGCGCAGCACCGTCGGGCGCACGGGCTGCCGGCCGACTCGCTCGCCTGGGCCGCGTGGGCCCAGCAGCACGGCATGGCGTCGCGCCTGTCCGAGGTGGACTGGAACCGGGCGACGCAGTCCGGCCTGCGGCCCATCTCACCGGCGGAGGGTTCCGACCTGTTCGACGCGGCGCTCACCTCCCCGTACGCGACGACGGTGCCGATGCACCTGGACGTCGCGCTGATCGAGCGGCAACCCGGTCCGGTCATGCCCCTGCTGCGCGGGCTGGTGCGTCGGCCGAACCGGCGCACGGTCAGCGCGGCGGCGGAGAACGCCGGGGTGCTCGCCGACCGACTCGCCACGCTCGACGACGCCGGGCGGCGCGAGTTCCTGCTCGACCTGGTGCGCACGGCGGCGGCCGCGATTCTCGGGCACCACGGGACCGACGGCATCGACGCCACCACCGCGTTCACCTCGCTGGGATTCGACTCGCTGACCGCGGTCGAGCTGCGTAACCGGCTGGAGACCGANTGGTCGAGTTCCTGAGCGCGGAGCTGGCCCGGCGCAGCGACGGCCCGACGCAGTCCGGGGTCGACTTCGCCGCCGAGGTGCGCCTCGCCGACGACATCGTCGCGGCCTCGGAGGTCACCACCGTGGTCACCGATCCCGGGCAGGTGTTCCTGACCGGCGCGACCGGCTTCGTGGGCGCGTTCCTGCTGCGGGACCTCATGCGTTCGACCAGCGCCACGGTGCACTGCCTGGTCCGGGGTTCCGACGAGGCGTCCGCCCGCGAGCGGCTGCGGGCCAACCTGACCTGGTACGGCATCGGCGACGAGGTCGACGACGACCGGCTCCGCGTGCTCCCCGGTGACCTCGCCGCGCCCCGGTTCGGGCTGGACGCCGAGCAGTTCGACCGGCTCGCCCGCGAGGTCGACGTGGTCTACCACGCCGGGGCGACCGTCAACTGGCTGCACCCGTACTCGTCGCTGAAGGCCGCCAACGTCACCGGCACCGAGGAGGCGCTCCGGCTCGCCG
>NZ_NAPR01000024.1:0-28208 GCF_002140155.1 Micromonospora sp. NBS 11-29 | reverse complement strand
CCGGGTCCGGACGGCGCCGGCCTGACGCCGGAGGACCCGACCGGGCCGCCGGAGCTGCTGACCAACGGGTACCGGCAGAGCAAGTACGTCGCCGAGAAGGTCATCGGCCTGGCCCGGGAACGCGNGCCTGCCAGACCCGGGACTTCGTCTGGCTGAGTCTGAAGGGCAGCCTCCAGGCGCGCACGGTGCCGGTGGGTGCGAACGCGTGGTTCCCGATGGTGCCGGTGGACTACGTCAGCGCGGCCGTCGTGGCGCTGTCGCACACCGGCCACAACCGGACCTTCCACCTGTTCAACCCGGTCGCGATCAGCTTCGCCGAGATGATCGAGCGGCTGCGGGAGTCCGGCCATGTGCTGGACGAGGTGTCGTGGGACGAGTTCGTCGCCACCGTGCGCGCGGACCGGGACAACGCCCTCTTCCCGGTGATCGACATCTTCCGGAGCTACATGACCGCCGGCGAGGCCCTCTACATGCGGATGGACGTCAGCGCGACGGAGGCCGCCCTGGCCGGCACCGGCATCGCCTGCCCGGAGATCGACGCGGACCTGTTCCGCACGTACGCCGGGTTCTTCACCGAGGCCGGCTACTTCCCGGCGCCGGTCAGCGCCGGGTAGGCGTCGCACGACGCCCGTGTTCCCCCCGCACGGAGGCGTCGGACGGCCGGAAGGGCCGGATGGTCGCGAGACCATCCGGCCCTTCCTGGCGTACGGGCCGACGTGGGTCAGTGGCCGTCGAGGAACTGGAACAGCTCCTCGTCGGTCGCGCCGGTCACGTCGATCTTCTCCACCGGCCGGTCCGCGGGGTCCTGGTACGCGCGCACCCGCACCAGCAGCTTCTCGATACGCTCGGCGATCTCGTCCACGTCCTCGCCGGACGGCGTGGAGCGGGCCAGCGCGGACTCGACCCGCTCCAGCTCGCTGAGCACGCTACCGGTCGGCGCGGAGCCGAGGGCCGCGAGTTCACGGACCAGCTCGTCGGCGACGGCCGCCGCCGTCGGGTGGTCGAACACCAGCGTCTGCACGAGCCGCAGTCCCGTCGCGGCACTCAGCCGGTTGCGGAGTTCCACCGCGGCCACCGAGTCGACGCCGAGGTCGGAGAAGGCGCGCTCCGGATCGAGCGTCCGACCGGCCGGGTACTCCAGCACCTCGGCCATCTGCGTGCAGACCAGATCGAGCAGGAAGGCGTGCCGCTCGTCCTCCGGCATCGCGGCCAGCCGGTCGGAGACCGAGCCGGTGCCGGCGAACGCCTGCCGGGGCGCCCGCGGCGTGGCCCGGCGGCCGGCCAGGCGACGCATGATCGGCGGGAGTTCCGCCTGGGCGCGGATCGAGGCCAGGTCCAACGCGACCGGCACCAGCACCGGTTCGTCGAGCCCGAGAGCGACGTCCAGCAGGGCCAGGCCCTCCTCCGTCGAGGTCAGCATCACGCCGGAACGGGCCAGCCGGGCCACGTCCACGTCGGTCAGGTGCCCGGTCATCGCGCTGCGCTCGGCCCACATGCCCCAGGCCAGCGACACCGCCGGCAGCCCCTGGGCCCGGCGGTGCTGGGCCAGGGCGTCCAGGTAGGCGTTCCCCGCCGCGTAGTTCGCCTGGCCCGCGGGGCCGATCAGGCCGGACATGGAGGAGAACAGCACGAAGGCCGACAGGTCTAGGTCGCGGGTCAACTGGTGCAGGTGCCACGCGGCGACCATCTTGGGGTCGAGCACCGCGTCGAGCCGTTGCGGCGTCAACCCGGTCAGCACCCCGTCGTCGATGAGGCCGGCCGCGTGCACCACGGCGGTCAGCGGGGCCTCGGCCGGTACGGCGGCGAGCAGCCGCGACAGCGCGTCCCGGTCGGCCGTGTCGCAGGCCGCGAGCACCACCTCGGCGCCGAGGGCGGTCAGTTCGGCCGCCACCTCCGTACCCCGCTCGGAGGCGGCCCCCGTGCGGCTGACCAGAAGCAGGCGTCGCACGCCGTGCGTCGAGACCAGGTGCCGGGCCACCACGGCGCCGAGCGTGCCGGTCCCACCGGTGATGAGCACCGTGCCCGTGCCGAAGGGCGCCGACGGCACCGACCCGTCGCCGGCCTCGGCCCGCACCAGGCGGGGCGCCAGCGTCCCGCCGGACCGCAACGCGAGCTGCGGCTCCACCTCGACCATCGGGGCGAGCGCGTCCCACGGCACGTCGTCGGTGTCCACGTCCAGCAGGGCGAACCGGCCCGGGTGCTCGGTCTGCGCCGACCGCACCAGCCCCCACACCCCCGCCTGGTCGAGCCCGTCGACGGTGTCCCGCGACCCGGCGGCGATCGCCTGCCGGGTCACCAGGACCAGCGTCCCGGAGGCGCACTTCTCGTCGGCCAGCCACTCCTGCATGATGCCGAGCACCGCGCCGGTGAGCCGCCGGGCGTCCGGGCCGGCCGGGCAGGGCAGGAACACCACGCCCGGATCGGGCGGCACGTCCGCCGTCCCCTCCGCCAGCGACCAGCGCACCGCCGACTCCGGGCCGGCGGACACCGGCGTCCATTCCACCCGGAACATCGCCTCCGCGGGTGCACCGAGGGCGCTTGCCGGCGCCGGCCGGAAGGCCAGGGCGTCGATCGAGGCCACCGGCGCGCCCGTCACGTCGGCGAGCCGGATCGACACCGCACCCGGTCCCGCGGGCGTCATCCGGACCCGCAGCGTGGACGCGCCGACCGCCGACAGGGAGACGCCCGACCAGGTGAAGGGCAGGACGGCGCCGTCCATGCCGTCGAGGAACGACCCGTACCAGACCGGATGCAGCGCCGCGTCCAGCAACGCCGGGTGCAGCCCGTAGCCGTCCGGGTCGACCGCCGCGGGATCCGGGGTGATCTCGGCGAACACCTCGTCACCGTGGCGCCACAGCGCGGTCAGCCCCTGGAACGCCGGGCCGTAGTCGTAGCCCCGGGAGAGCAGGTCGGCGTACACGTCACCCAGCGGCACCTCCTCCGCGCCCTCGGGCGGCCACACGGCGGCCTCGAACTCCCCGGCCGGGGCGGCACCGGCGGCCAGCACGCCGTCGGCGTGCCGCGCCCAGTCGCCGTCCCCGCTGCGGGCGTGGACCGACACCGCGCGCCGCCCCGACCCGTCGGCGCGCTCGACCACGACCCGCACCGCGGCCCCGTCCTGCTGCCCCAGCATCAGCGGGGTGTGCACGGTCAACTCGTCGACCAGCTCGCAGCCGACCTCACGGCCGGCCCGCAGCACCAACTCCACGAAGGCCGCGCCGGGCACGATCAACCGGCCCAGCACCTCGTGGTCGGCGAGCCAGGGGGTGCTCTCCGGCGACAGTCGACCGGTCAGCACCGTGACGCCGGACTCCGGCAGTTCCACGACGGCGGCGAGCAGCGGATGCCCCCCGGCGGTCAGTCCGGCGGCTCTCAGATCGCCCGCCGCGGCCGGCACGTCCATCCAGTACCGGTCCCGCCGGAACGGGTAGGTCGGCACCTCGACCGTCCGGGCGCCCGTCCCCGCGAACACCTGGGGCCAGTCCACGTCCATGCCGTTGGCGTAGGCGGTGGCCAGGGCGGCCAGCGCGGTGGCCGGCTCGGCGCGGTCCGCGCGCAGCACCGGCACCATCACCGGCGCGCCGTCCTGCTCCGGGAAGCAGCCCTCGGCCATCGCGGTCACCCCGGCGTCCGGGTCGACACCGACGAACCGGGTGACCCCGTCGTCGTGCAGGCGACGCACCGCGTCCGCGAACCGTACCGGCTCGCGGACCTGGCGCACCCAGTACTCGGGGGTGCACACCACGTCGGCCGTGAGCAGCTCGCCGGTCACCGTCGACACGATCGGCAGGACCGGCTCGTGGAACGCCACGTCGGCGAGGACCTCGCGGTACGCCGCCAGCATCGGGTCCATCCGGGCGGAGTGGAACGCGTGGCTGACCCGCAGCCGCTTGGTGCGCCGGCCCGCGGCGGCGAAGTGCTCGGCGACCCGCAGCACGGCGTCCTCGTCACCCGACACGACCACCGACGCCGGCCCGTTGACCGCGGCGATGCCGGCGCCGTCGCCGTCCAGGGCCTCGACGACCTCGGCCTCGGTGGCCTGCACGGAGACCATCGCGCCGCCCTCGGGCAGCCGCTCCATCAGCCGGCCCCGGGCCGCCACCACGCGGCAGGCGTCCTCCAGTGTCCACAGTCCCGCCACGAACGCCGCCGACAGCTCGCCGATCGAGTGCCCGGCCAGCACCTCCGGCCGGACCCCCCAGGAGGTGAGCAGCCGCGTCAGCGCCACCTCGACGGCGAACAGCGCGGGCTGCGCCCATCCGGTGCGGTCCAGCGACCCCGCCTCGTCGGCCGCCGTGCCCCCGAACAACTGCTCGCGCAACGGGCGGTCCAGCAGACCGTCGAAGCCGGCGCACACCTCGTCGAGGGCGGCCGCGAACACCGGGAACGCGGCGTACAACTCCCGGCCCATGCCGGGCCGCTGGGTGCCCTGACCGGCGAACAGGAACGCGGTCCGGCCCGGCCGGGCGAGCCCGCGCACCACGCCGGGCGCGGTGTCGCCGTCGGCGATCGCCTTCAGGCCGGCCACCAGCGCGTCCCGGTCCCCCGCCACCACCGCCGCCCGGTGCTCGAACGCCGTCCGGGTGGTGGCGAGCGAGAACGCGGTGTCCAGCGGGTCCCACGCGCCCCCGCCGGACAGCAGCCGTGCGGCCTGCCCGGCCACCGCCTCGGGCGTGCGACCGGACAGCGCCAGCGGCACCAGCGGCAGCGACCGCTGTGCCGGCGGCTCGGGCACCGTGGCTTCCGGCGCCTGCTCCAGGACGAGGTGGGCGTTGGTGCCGCTGATCCCGAAGGAGGACACCGCCGCCCGACGCGGGGCGCCGTCCGTCACGGGCCACTCCCGGCGGTCGGTCAGCAGGCTCACCGGGCCGGCCGACCAGTCCACATGCAACGACGGGGTCCGTACGTGCAGCGTCTGCGGCAGGACCCCGTGCCGCAGGGCCAGCACCGTCTTGATCACGCCGCCGACGCCGGCTGCGGCCTGGGTGTGCCCGATGTTGGACTTGAGCGAGCCGAGCCACAGCGGGCGGTCGCGGTCCACCCCGTACGTGTCCATGATGGCCTGGGCCTCGATCGGGTCGCCCAGGCTGGTGCCCGTGCCGTGCGCCTCGACCGCGTCCACGTCCGCGGGAGTGAGCCCGGCGTCCTCCAGCGCCTGCCGGATCACCCGCTGCTGCGACGGCCCGTTCGGCGCGGTGAACCCGTTCGACGCGCCGTCCTGGTTGACCGCGCTGCCCCGGATCACCGCGAGCACCGGATGGCCGAGGCGCTGGGCGTCCGAGAGCCGCTCCACCAGCAGCATGCCGGCGCCCTCGGCCCAACCGGTGCCGTCGGCCGCGTCGCTGAACGACTTGCACCGGCCGTCCGGGGACAACCCACGCTGGCGGCTGAACGCGACGAGCATGCCCGGCGACGACATCACCGTGGCGCCACCGGCCAGCGCGAGCGTGCACTCGCCGCGACGCAGCGACTGCACCGCCAGGTGCAGCGCGACCAGGGAGGACGAGCAGGCCGTGTCGACGGTGACCGCAGGCCCCTCGAAACCGAAGGTGTACGCGATGCGGCCCGAGGCGGCGCTGTTCGTGGTGCCGGTGAGCAGGTGCGCCTCCGCGCCACCGGTGGCCTGGTGCAGCCGGGGACCGTAGTCCGGCGCCATCGCACCGGCGAACACCCCGACCCGGGCGCCACGCAGCGCGGCCGGCCGGATCCCGGCCCGTTCCAGCGCCTCCCAGGAGGTCTCCAGGAGCAACCGCTGCTGCGGGTCCATCGCCACCGCCTCGCGCGGCGAGATGCCGAAGAACTCCGGGTCGAACCGGGTCGCCCCGCGCAGGAACCCGCCGTGGCGGGTGTAGGTGCGGCCGGCGGCGTCGGGATCCGGGTCGTACAGCGAATCCAGGTCCCAGCCCCGGTCGGTGGGGAAGTCGGTGATCGCGTCCCCGCCGGAGTCCAGCAGCCGCCACAAATCTTCCGGCGACTCGACGTCGCCGGGGAACCGACAGGCCATGGCGACGATCGCGATCGGTTCCCGGCCGGCCTGCTCGGTGTCCTTCAGCCGTTGCTTGGTCTGTTGCAGCTCGGCGGTGACCCGCTTGAGATACTCGACCAGCTTGTCTTCGTTGTTCACAGAGCCTCCGTCAGGATGTGCCGAGTTCGCCGTCGATGAGGTCGAAGAGCTCGTCCAGAGCCAGCCNCACCGGCGGCTCGGCCGGGGCGGGCGACGGCTCGGCCGGGCCGAGCACGGCGGCGAGGTGGGCGCCGAGCGCCGACGGGGTCGGGTAGTCGAACACGAGCGTGGCCCGCAACCGCAGCCCGGTCGCCGCGCTCAGCCGGTTGCGCAGGTCGACCGAGGTCAGCGAGTCGAACCCGAGTTCCTTGAAGGTGCGCTCGACGTCCACCGAGTCTGATGCGCCGTGCGCCAACACGGTGGCGGTGTGCTCGCGGACCAGGCCGAGCAGGGCCTCCGCGCGATCCGCGGCCGACATCCGAGCCAGGGATTCGGCGAGTGACGCGGTACCGCCCGCCGGCCCGCCGGCGGCCTCCGCCCGGCGGACGCGGTCACGGACCACCCCGCGCAGCAGCGCCGGCACCGCGCCCAGCGCCCGGATCGCGGCCGGTTCCAGCCGCGCCGGTACGAGCAGGGCCTCCCCGCCGGCGACCGCGGCATCGAAGAGGGCGAGGCCCTCCGTCGAGGACAGCGGGGCCAGGCCGGCCCGCCGCATCCGACCCAGGTCCGCGTCGTCGAGGTGGCCGGTCATGCCGCTGGCCTGTGCCCACAGCCCCCAGGCGAGCGAGACGGCCGGCAGGCCCCGTGCGGCGCGGTGCTGGGCGACGGCGTCGAGGAAGGCGTTGGCGGCGGCGTAGTTGGCCTGCCCCGGCAACCCGAGGATCCCGGCGACCGAGGAGAACAGCACGAACATCGCCAGATCGCGGTCCCGGGTCAGCTCGTGCAGGTGGAGCGCGGCGTCGGCCTTGGGCCGCAGGACCCGGTCGAGCTGGTCCGGTCGCATCGCCTCCAGCACGCTGTCGTCGAGCAGCCCGGCGGCGTGCACCACCCCGGTCAGCGGGTGGTCGGTCGGGATCGACCCGAGCAGCGTGGCCAGTGCCTCCCGGTCGGCGGTGTCGCAGGCGGCCACCGTGACCGTCGCGCCGAGCGCGGTCAACTCGGCGGCGAGTTCCGCCGCGCCCGGGGCGTCCGGGCCGCGCCTGCTGGCCAGCAGCAGGTGGCGTACCCCGTATTGGGAGACCAGGTGCCGGGCGAACAGCGCGCCGAGGGTGCCGGTGGCGCCGGTGACCAGCACGGTGCCCGTGCCGAGGTCCGGTGGCGTGGCCCGCGGGCCGGTGACCCGGGCGAGCCGGGGCACCAACGGCCGGCCCTTGCGGACGGCGACCTGCGGCTCCCCGGTGTCGAGCGCGGCCCGCAGGGCCGCGACCGAGGTTTCCGCGCCGTCCGGGCCGTCCTGCCGATCCGGTTCGTCGAGGTCCACCACGACGAACCGGTCCGGGTGCTCACGCTGCGCCGTCCGCACCATGCCCCAGACCGCGGCGCCGGCCACCCCGGCGAGGTCCGCCCCGGCCGGCTCCACGACCGCCGCCTCCCGGGTGACGAGCATCAGGCGCGACCCGGCGAACCGCTCGTCGGCGAGCCACTCCTGGATCAGTCGCAGCGCCCGACCGGCGAGCGCGTGCACCCCGTCCGAGGTAGGCTCCCCGGTCAGCTCGGTGATCACCACCTCGGGCACGGGGCCGGCGGCGGCCAACGCGCCGAGCCCGGCGTACACCGGTACGCCGAGGCCGAGCCCTCGGTCGCCGACCACCGCCCACGGCCGCGGGCCGTCCGTGGTACGCGGCGCGCTCGCCTCGACCCAGTCCACCCGGTAAAGGGCGTCGGGCGGCCCGCCGATCGGCGCGTCGGCCGGCACCGGACGCAGCACCAGCGACTCCACGGCGGCGACCGGGGCGCCGGTGCCGTCGGCGAGCCGCACCGAGAAGCCGTCGGCGCCGTCCGGTGAGATCCACACCCGCAGCGCGGACGCCCCGGTCGCCCACAGCGACACGCCCTGCCAGGAGAACGGCAGGCGGCACTGCTCGCCCTCGGCGACCGCGGGGTGCAGGGCGGCGTCCAGCAGCGTGGGATGCAGCCCGAACCGGCTCGCGTCGGCCTCGGCGCCGGGCGGCAACGCGACCTCGGCGAAGATGTCCACGCCCCGTCGCCACCAGGAGCGCAGCCCCTGGAAGAAGGGGCCGTAGTGGTAGCCGAGCGCGGTCCAGCGGTCGTAGCCGCCGTCCCACTCCACCGGCACCGCACCCGGTGGCGGCCACTCGCTCAGGTCGAACGTACCGGCCCGGCCCGGGGTGAGCACTCCGCTCGCGTGCCGGGTCCACCCGCCCGAGCCGTCCGCCGGGCGGGCGTGGATCGCAATCTCGCGGTGACCGGGCGCGTCCGGCTCGCCGACGGTGACCCGCACCGCGACGCCGCCCTGCGGCGGCAGTGGCAGCGGCACCTCACAGGTGAGCTCCGCCACCTCGGCACAGCCCACCTCGTCGCCGGCCCGGATCGCCAGCTCGACGAAGAGGGCGCCGGGCACCAGCACCACGTCGCCGACGCCGTGGTCGGTCAGCCACGGCTGCGCCTGTCGGGACAACTGCCCGGTGAGCACCAGGCCACCGGAGTCCGGCAGCTCCACCACGGCACCGAGCAGCGGGTGGTCCGCCGCGTCCAGTCCCGCGGCGGTCACGTCCGTGGCGTCGCCCGCCGGCGCGGGGTCGAGCCAGTAACGCCGTCGGCGGAACACCGTCGTGGGGATGTCCGCCGGCCGGGCGCCGGGGAAGACAGCCGACCAGTCCGGGCTGACCCCGCCGACGTACGCCTCGGCCAGTGACGTCAGGAAGCGCAGCGGGCCGCCGTCGTCGCGGCGCAGGGAGCCGACGGCGACCGCCTGCTCCACCACGTCCTCCACCGCCGCCTTGAGCACCGGATGCGGGCTGACCTCGACGAAGACCGAGTGCCCCCGCTCCGCCAGCACGGCGACGGTCTCGGCGAACCGGACCTGCCCCCGCAGGTTGCGGTACCAGTAGTCGCTGTCGAGGGCCCGGGTGTCCAGCGGACCGGCGGTCACCGTCGAGTAGAACGGGATCGTCGCCGGTCGGGGGCTCAGCCCGGTCAGCACCGTGGCCAACTCGTCCGCGAGCCGCTCCACCTGCGCCGAGTGCGACGCGTAGTCCACCGGGAGGCGCTTGACGCGCACCTGGTCGCTCTCGCACGCCGCGACGAGTTCCTCCAACGCGTCCAGGTCACCCGCGACCACGACCGCTCCGGGACCGTTGACGACCGCCACCGAGAGCCGGCCGTCCCAGCGGCGCAGGCGGGCGGCTGCCTCTTCCTCGGACAACGCGACCGAGATCATCCCGCCGGCGCCGGAGAGCGCCAGGACGGCCTTGCTGCGCAACGCGACCACCTTGGCCGCGTCCGCCAGGTCGAGCGCCCCCGCGACGCAGGCGGCGGCGATCTCCCCCTGCGAGTGCCCGACGACGGCGTCCGGTTCGATCCCGTGGGACCGCCACAGGGCGGCCAGGGACACCATCACCGCGAACAGCGCGGGCTGCACCACGTCCACCCGTTCCAGCGCGGCGCCGTCGCCCAGCACCTCGAACAGGTCCCAGTCCACATGCGGGGCGAGCGCGTCGGCACAGGCGCGCATCGTCTCGGCGAAGACCGGGAAGGCGTCCAGCAGTTCGACCGCCATCCCCGCCCACTGCGAGCCCTGCCCGGGGAAGACGAAGACCACCGGGCCCGCCTCCCGGGCGGTGCCACGCACCACGCCGGGCGCCTCGGCGCCGGCGGCGAGCGAGCGCAGACCGGCGCGCAGCGCGGGCAGGTCGGCGCCGACGACCACGGCCCGGTGCGGCAGGCCGGACCGGGCGGCGGCCAGTGCGGCCCCGATGTCCGCGAGAGCGGCAGTGGGAGGCCCGTCGAGTGCCGGACGCGCGTCGAGGAAGGACAGCAGGGCGGTGGCCTGGGTGGTCAGGGCATCCTCGGCGGCGGCGGAGAGCACCCACGGCAGCGGCCGGCCGGTCGGCGCGGGGTCCGTCCGCGGCTCGGGAGCGGACGGTGGCGCCTGCTCCAGGATCAGGTGCGCGTTGGTGCCGCTGATCCCGAACGAGGAGACCGCCGCCCGGCGCGCCCGACCGGTGTCCGGCCACGGCTGTGCCTCGGTCACCAGTTCCAGGGCGCCGGCCGTCCAGTCGACGTGCGGGCTCGGCACCTCGGCGTGCAACGTCGGCGGCACCACGCCGTGCCGCAACGCCTGCACCATCTTGATCACGCCCGCGACCCCGGCGGCGGCCTGGGTGTGGCCGACGTTGGACTTCAGCGAGCCCAGCAGCAGCGGGCGACCCGGCTCCCGGCCCCGGCCGTAGGTGGCTGCCAGCGCCTCGGCCTCGATCGGGTCGCCGAGGGTGGTTCCGGTCCCGTGCGCCTCGACCACGTCGACGTCGGCCGTCGACATCCGCGCGCCGGCGAGCGCCCGGCGGATCACCCGCTCCTGGGCCACCCCGTTCGGCGCGGTGAGCCCGTTCGAGGCGCCGTCCTGGTTGATGGCGCTGCCGCGTACCACGGCCAGCACCCGGTGCCCGTGACGCCGCGCGTCCGACAGCCGCTCCAGCACGACGATGCCCGCGCCCTCGGCCCACCCGGTGCCGTCGGCGGCGGCGGAGAACGCCTTGCACCGGCCGTCGGGGGCCAGCCCGCGCTGGCGGCTGAACTCGACGAACATGCCCGGGGAGGACATCACCGCGACGCCGCCCGCGAGCGCCAGGGAACACTCGCCGCCGCGCAGCGCCTGCGCGGCGAGGTGCAGGGCCACCAGCGACGACGAGCACGCCGTGTCCACCGTGACGGCGGGGCCCTGCAGGCCGAGGGTGTAGGCGATCCGGCCGGACGCGACGCTGATCGTGCTCCCGGTCAGTCGGTAGCCGTCGGACTCGGCGTGCGCGGCGTGCAGGCGCGGGCCGTAGTCCTGCGCCATGGCACCGACGAAGACGCCCACGGACGTACCGCGGCGGCCGGCGGGGTCGATGCCGGCCCGTTCCAGCGCCTCCCACGACGTCTCCAGCAGCAGCCGCTGCTGCGGGTCCATGGCCGCCGCCTCGCGCGGCGAGATGCCGAAGAACTCCGCGTCGAACTGGTCGGCGTCGTGGAGGAAGCCCCCGCGCCGGGTGGATGAGGTGCCCGGCGTGGTCGGGTCGGGGTCGTAGAGCCGGTCGAGGTCCCAACCGCGGTTGTCCGGGAAGTCGGAGATGGCGTCGGTGCCGTCCAGCACCAGCTGCCACAGTTCCTCCGGGGAGGCGACGCCACCGGGGAGCCGACAGGCCATGCCGACGATCGCGATCGGCTCGTCGGTGGTGACGTCGACGGTGACACCGGCGGGCTCGTCGACGCCGCCCGAGGAAAGCGTACGCAGGTGGTCGGCGAGCCGCGCCGGGGTCGGGTGACCGAACAGCACACCGGCCGGCAGGGTGAGCCCGGTCGCCGCCGTCAGCCGGTCCCGCAGCTCGACGGCGGACAACGAGTCGACGCCGAGGTCCTTGAAGGTCGTGCTCGGATCGACCGCGCCGGCTTCGGCGTGACCGAGCACGACCGCGAGGGTGGAGCGCACCAGCCCGAGCATCTCGGGGGCGGCCGGGGCGGCGACCCGGGTCTCCGGCGCGGTGTCGACCGGTGGGGTCGGCGCCACGGCGGTACGGGCGGGGGCGCCGGTCAGCCAGTGCCGCTCCCGCTGGAAGGCGTACGTGGGCAGGCTCACCGTCCGGGCGCCCCGCAGGCTCCACACACGCGACCAGTTCACCTCGACGCCGCGCACGTGCAGCTCGGCCAGGGACGCGAGGAACCGCTCCGGCCCGCCCTGGTCGCGACGCAGCGAACCGGTGACCACGCCGGCCTCGACCCCGGCCTGCTCCAGCGTGTCCCGCAGCGCGGGAAGCAGGACCGGATGCGGGCTGCACTCGACGAACACCGTGTGCCCGTCGCGCACCAACGCGGTGGTCGCCTGTTCCAACTCGACGGTGTGGCGCAGGTTGCGGTACCAGTAGCCGGCGTCGAGCGTGGCGGTGTCCAGCGGGCCGCCGGTCACGGTCGAGTAGAGCGGCACCGACGAGGACACCGGCCGGAGGCCGTCCAGCACGGTGTGCAGGCGGTCCCGGATCAGCTCCACGTGGGCGGAGTGCGACGCGTAGTCGACCGCGATCCGCCGCGTCTCGACGCCGTCCGCCGTCCACCGCTCGACCAGCTCGTCGAGCGCGTCCCGGTCGCCGGAGAGCACGACCGTCGTGGGGCCGTTGACCGCCGCGACGGAGATCGCGCCGTCCCACTCGGCGATCCGCTCCCGGACCTCGGCGGCCGGCCGCAGCACCGAGAGCATCCCGCCCCGGCCGGACAACTCCGGGAGAGCCTGGCTGCGCAGGGCCACCACCCGGGCGGCGTCCCGGAGCGACAGCGCACCCGCGACGCAGGCGGCGGCGATCTCGCCCTGGCTGTGGCCGACGACCGCGTCCGGTTCGACGCCGCACGACCGCCACAGCCGGGCCAGCGACACCATGACGGCGAACAGCGCGGGCTGGACGACGTCCACCCGCTCCAGCGCGGCCGCGTCCCGCAGCACCTCACGCAGCGACCAGTCGACGTGCGGTGCGAACGCCTCCTCACACTCCCGGATCGACTCGGCGAACTCCGGCACGGCGTCCAGCAGGCCGACCGCCATACCCGCCCACTGCGCGCCCTGGCCGGGGAAGACGAACACCACCTTGCCGGTCGCCGTGGCCTGCCCCTCGACCACACCGGCGACGGTCTCGCCGGCGGCGAATCGCGCAAGTCGCTGTCGCAGGTCGGCGCCGTCCGCACCGACGACGACGGCGCGGTGCCGGAAGGCGGTGCGGGTGGTGGCCAGGGAGAGGGCGACGTCGGCCGCCGGGACGTCGTCGCCGTCCAGGAACGACACCAACCGCGCCGCCTGGGCGCGCAGCGCCTCGACGGTACGCCCGGCGAGCGGCCAGGCCGGCGTACCGGTCGCGGACCGGTCGGCCGGTGCGGTGGCCGGTGCGGTGGCCGGTGCCGGCGGCTCGGTGACCACGAGGTGACAGTTGGTGCCACCCATGCCGAACGAGCTGACGCCGGCCACCAGTGGCCGGTCCGGATGCGGCCACTCGGTCAGCTCCGTCTGCACCCGCAGCCCGAGTTCCTCCAGCGGGATCTCGGGCGGCGGCGACACGAAGTGCAGGCTCGGCGGCAACAGCCGGTGCCGGATGCTCAGGGCCACCTTCAGCAGCCCGGCGATGCCGCCGGCGCCCTCCAGGTGGCCGATGTTGGTCTTGACCGATCCCACCCGCAGTGACTGCTCCGGCTGCCGGGCCCGGCCCAGGGCGGCACCCAGCGCGGCGGCCTCGATCGGGTCGCCGACCTTCGTGCCGCTGCCGTGCAGTTCCACGTACTGCACGTCCGCCGGTGCGACGCCGGCCCGCCGGTACGCCTCCCGCAGGACCTCCTCCTGCGCGGACGCGCTCGGCACGGTGAGCCCGCTGTGCTCGCCCTCCCCCGCGCCGTCGTTGTTCACGGCGCCGCCGTCGATCACGCAGTAGACGTCGTCCCCGTCGGCGAGCGCGTCGGCCAGCGGCTTGAGCACGACGACCCCTCCGCCCTCACCCCGCACGAAGCCGTCGGCCCCGGCGTCGAAGGTGTGGCACCGGCCCTCCGGTGAGAGACCGCCAAAGCGGACCGCGCCGAGCGTCGTCTCGGCGAGGATGTTGAGGTTCACGCCACCGGCGATGGCCGTCGAGCACTCACCCCGACGCAGGCTCTCGCACGCCAACTGCACCGCGACAAGCGAGGAGGACTGCGCGGTGTCCACCGCGATGCTCGGCCCGCGCAGGCCGAGGTGGTATGACACCCGGTTGGCGATGATGGCGCGTCGGGTGCCGGTCATCGTGTGCCGGCCGATCCCGGGCACGCCGAGCCGGTCCTGGAGCGCGGCGTAGTCGTCCCACATGACGCCGACGAACACCCCGGTGTCGCCGCCGGCGAGCGTCGCGGGGACGATCCGCGCGTCCTCGAGCGCCTCCCAGGCCAGTTCGAGCACCAGGCGCTGCTGCGGATCCATGGCAGCCGCCTCGCGCGGCGAGATGCCGAAGAACGCCGCGTCGAAGCGTTCGATGTCGTCCAGGAATCCGCCGCGCCGATGCGGGAGTTCGGCGTCGTTCCACCGGCCCTCGGGAGCTTCGTCGACGGCATCGGCACCGTCTCGCAGCAAATGCCAGAACGCCCGGCCGTCGTCGGCCCCGGGTAGACGACAAGCCAACCCGACCACGGCTATCTGTCTCATGTTCTCACTCAACAACGCGGGCTGCCGGGACGGCTTGTCTCACGGGCCCATAATGCGTGGGCGATCCTGGTGGCCGACACCAGTCGCGGAATGAGGGGGACGAATGCCAAAGCGGAAAGACGCATCGCCGTCGCTGGATGGTCGCGTCAATTCGACCACCGAGCGGCACCGATGCGTCGACTCCGATCGCGCCCGGCGATCGATCGATCAGGACGGTCGAGCGTAGGCGGATTCCGGGTGGCGACCCGGCCGGGCCCGGGTTCGTCCGGACACGTTTGGTGGCCGNGCGGGGCTGGTCGAGCCGAGGCGGAGCCCGGGCGGCGATCCGGCAAGGCAACGCCGCCGGCCGTCGTCCGGGCCCGCCGAAGGGCCGACCAGTCCCCGCGAAGACAGTCCCTAGTAGAGCAGCGTCACCGAGGGGTGGATGTCGAGCACCGCGCGGCCGTAGTCCTCGAGGATGATCGGCGCGTTCAAGGCGTTGTGGCGGCTCATCACCGAGATGTCACGCCAGAGACGCTGCAACGGGTTGGACAGGGCGAAGGCGCTGCCGCCGACGGCGTCCAGCAGCTTCTCCACGCCGGCCCGCGACTTCTCCTGGGCGGACTTCTCGTGCATGCGCAGCCGCGCCCGGTCCAGCCACGGCATCGGAGCCGTCTCCGGCACGCCGTCGAGCTTCTTGGCCACCTCGAACAGGTGCAGGCGGGCGGTCTCGATGAGGTGGGAGGCCTCGGCGAACGCCATCTGCACCGACGGCGCGTCGGAGGCCGCGGCGTAGTTGACGTAGGTGATCGGCCGCCCCTTGGCGAGGATTTCCCGGGTGACCTCGACCGCGCCCTGCGCCGCGCCCACGATCGCGGCCAGCGACTGCAGGCTGCCCTGGATGAGCATGGAGTCCCGCTCGTCCTCGCCGACCAGGTCGGTGAGGCTGAACGGCACCGCCAGGCGGTCCGGGACGAAGACGTCCTCGGCGATCGCCGTGTGGGTGCCCGAACCGGCCAGGCCGGCCGAGTGCCAGGTCCGCTCGATCTTGAGGTCGCTCATCGGGACGACCGCGCCGACGAGGTCGGTGGTCTGCTCCTCGCCCTCGTAGACGTGCACCACGGGGATGTAGGCCCAGTCCGCGATCTCGCAGCCGGAGCTCCACGGGAACGTGCCCGACACCTTGAAGCCGCCCTCGGTGCGGTACGCCTTCGTGGTGGTGAGGTGGGCGGTGGAGATGACGTACGCGTCGGGGTTGCCCTCGAACATCTCCGCGATCGCCGTCTCGGGCAGCGCGTTGAGCGCGAACCGGGTCGATGCCGTGTCGATGGACAGGTTCCAGCCGGCCGACCCACACGCCTTGCCGACCTCGTAGATGATCTCCACAAGGTCCGGCATACGCAGGTCGTACCCGCCGAACCGGGTCGGCGTGGTGAGCCGGAACAGCCCCGCCTCACGCAACGCGACCACGACTTCCTCCGCGAGCCGGCGGTCCTGCTCGGTCTTCACCGCGTGCTCGCGGATCAGCGGAGCGAGCGCGCGGGCACGCGCCACCAGCTCGGCAGGATCGACCGCCGACTGGACCTCCTGCTCACTGGCCAGTGCTGTCACGACTTCCTCCTTGTTTGGGTCGTAGGCCGACCCCTGACGGGGAGGGCTCCACCGCACCGCGTCTCGCGGTCGAGTCAATCCCTTCCGGCCAACGCAAACCAGCGCTCCGGAAACCAAAAACCGACCGCCGGCTGGTACCGGGGAACCAGTACCAGCCGGCGGCCGGTCAGCGTGCGAACGGACGGATCAGCCCGTGACGGGACGGATCAGCCGGCGATGACCGGCCCGCCCTCCCCGTCCTGCGCCTTGGCGTGACGGTCGAACATCACGCCGCAGATGACCGCACCGATGAGGAACACCACCGCGCCCCAGAAGAACGCGGTCGTGTAGCTCTCCACGGCGGCCTCGGCGACCAACTGCGGGCCGGGGGTCTTGCCCTTGATGTAGTTGTCCGCAGCGGTGACCGCCAGGGTGCTCAGCAGGGCGGTGCCGATCGAGCCACCCACCTGCTGCACGGTGTTGACCAGCGCCGATGCCGCACCCGCGTCCTCAGTCCGGACCCCGACCGTGGCCACCGCGGCACCGAGCGCGACCACGAGCCCGAAGCCGATGCCCGCGATGAAGGTCGGGAACATGACACTGCCGACGTAGGAACTGTCGGTGGAGAGGCGGCTGAGCCAGAACGAGCCCCCTGCCGCCAGCACCAGGCCGGCGGGGATCAGGATCCGCGCGCCCAGCTTCGGCTCCAGCGCCGGCGGGATGGTGGTCGCGCCGATGGCGATGCCCACGATCATGGGCAGGAACGCCAGACCGCTCTGGATCGCCGAGAACTCCAGGATCAGCTGCAGGAAGTAGGTCAGGAACAGGAACTGCACGAACAGGCCGATGCCCAGCAGGAACATGGACAGGTACGCGCTGGCCCGGTTGCGGTGCAGCACGATCCGGATCGGCAGCAGCGGGTTGGCGATGCGCTGTTCGAGGATCACGAACACCACCAGCAGCACCACGGCCGCGACCAGGAAGCCCCAGACGTCGGGGTCGCCCCACTCACCCTCGGCCGCGTTGGAGAAGCCGTAGACCAGGCAGAACAGGCCCACCGAAGCGGTGATCGTGCCCGGCAGGTCGAGCTTCTCGGGACGCTGCTCGGCCCGCTGGTTCTGCATCGTCGCCAACGCACCCAGGAACACGGCCGCGGTGAAGAACACGTTGACGTACAGGCACCAGCGCCAGTCGAGCCAGTCGGTCAGCACGCCGCCGAGGATCAGGCCGAGCGTGAGCCCACCGCTGCCGAGTGCGCCGTAGACGCCGAAGGCCTTGACCCGCTCCTTCGGATCCTTGAACGCGGTCAGAAGGAACGACAGCGCCGCGGGTGCCACGAGGGCGGCGAAGGCGCCCTGGAGCGCCCGAGCCGTGATCAACATGGCGAATCCGTTGGCCGCGCCACCCAGGACGGACATGATGCCGAAGCCGGCGATCGAGATGATGAGCGACCGCTTGGCCCCGATGAGGTCGACGATCCGGCCGCCGAGCAGCAGCAGGCTGCCGAAGGCGAGCGCGTAGGCGGTGATGACCCACTGCCGGTCCCCGTCGCCGAAGCCGAGATCCGCCTGCGCGGACGGGAGCGCGATGTTGACGACTGTGGTGTCCAGGAAGATCGTCAGCTGGGCGATACCGATGACCGCCAAGATCTTCCAGCGGTTGACGTAATTGCGGTCGGGCGAGCCCCCCGCCGCCACCGTGGACCCAAGATCCGTCGATTCTGACATTTACTTACCCTCTGTTGGTGGGACCGGGCCATCGGGTGATGGCCCGACAAACATGTGCCGGCGGTCGTCAGGAGGCGACCGGCTCGAAGCCGTGCCGCCTTGCCAGGTCGACGACGGTGTCCACCCGCCGACGAGTAAGGGGACCGCCGTCCGCAGCTCCATCGCTGCCGGACAACGCGATGACGATCGGCTCGACCGCGCCTGCCAGCAGTTCGCCACGGCTAAGCCAGGCATTCACATCCGACAATACCGATTTGCCGTCTTGCACGCAGAGTAGCCCGCCGCGGACGTACCGTAAATCGTCGCGGGAGGTGACTTTGGCGGATTCCGCGCCCGTCCCGAAAAAGGACAGGTCACAGACCACCGCACCATCGGCCAGGTACTTTTCGTCGAGCACGGGAACCGGGCTCGAATGGGCCGAGAACACCAGCTGGGCCTGGCGTACCGGCTGAAGGTCGTCGGTCGCGACGACGAACGGGCTGCTGCCGTAGGTCTCGTGCAGGTGCGCGGCGACGGCCTCGGCGCTCGGCTGCTCCCCGGAGCGCCCCTCGGCCAGCCACCGTGCCACGGGCGGCTCGGCAGCCAGCGCCGCCGCGATCCCGGTCAGCTCGCCGCCGGCCGCGATCAACGACAGCGCCTCCTGGTAGATCCGATGCTCCGCCGCCCGCAACCGCTCGGCGGCATCCGGCCGCCCGCTCCCGACCAGGACGATCTTCTCGACGTCCCCCACGCTGAGCGCGGCGAGGGCCGAGCCGACGCGCCCGCCGCCGCCGACCACCGCCAACGTCGACGCGCCGGGTGCGGCCTGCCGCGCGGTGGCGAGCGCGGACCCGACCGCAAGCGCGCTGCCCGCGGTCACCGTCACCCCGGGCACCCGGAGGACGGCACCGTGACCGCTCACCCCGCCCAGGCCGAACCCGAGGCCGATCGTGTCGCAGCCGTCCGCCCTGGCCGCGCGGACCCGACGGTCGAGGTCGAGCGCGATCAGGAAGGTCTGCCCGGAGACCTGGTATTCCCGCAGCTGCTGCGGGGTGACCAGCAGGGGATAGACGGTGACGTCGACCGACGTGCCCTCCGGCGAGTCGACGCGGACGGGCGCCGCGGTGGGCAGGTCCTTCAGCAGCTCGTTGCGCCGGGCGTAGCCGAGCAGGTGATCGTCGCCCAGGTCGGCCAGTGACGGGTCGAGGTCCCGCAACGCGTCCGGAGTCAACGGGTACGCGACCAGGCCCACCTTGCGGGTCGCCGGTGCGGCCGGCGCCGCCGACGTGGCCGCGTCGGCCCCAGCGGGCCGGAAGTCCCGGATCTCCGCGCGGGGCAACTGCTGCGGCGACACGCCGGCCAGCGGAGCCACCAGCGGCAACGCGTCCTGGTTGCGCAGGATCTCGCAGACCTGGCGAAGGCCGGTGCGCATCTGGTNCTCGCGGTCGGACCGGTACGGATCCGGTGCACCAGGTGCAGATAGCTGCCGAGTTGGAAGACGAGCAGCCCGGCCTGCGCCTTCTCCCGGATGACCGGCGAGGAGGCATTGCTCTGGTCGGCGAACTCCAAGCCGATGAGCAGCCCTCTGCCGCGGACGTCGGCCACCACGTCGGGGTACTCGGCGGCCAGCTCACGCAGCATGCCGAGCACGCGCTCGCCCCGCTCGGCGGCCCGGTCGTAGGCAGCGCCCCCCTCCGCTTCGAGCAGTTCCAGCGTGCGCAGCGCGATGGCCGTGGAGAAACCGTCCTTCGCGAACGTCGAGCTGTGCACGAGCTCGAACTCCGGGCGGTAGCGCGACTGCCGCACCAGCATCGCCGAGCTCTTGGCGATGCCGCCGCCGAGAGACTTGCCCAGCACGATGAGGTCGCCGGCCAGCCCGATGTGGGCCCCGGCGAAGAACTTGCCCGTCCGGCCCATCCCGCTCTGGATCTCGTCCACCACGATCGGGCAGCCGATCTCGTCGCAGATCTGCCGGAGCCGGGTGACGAAGTCGGCGGTCAGCTCGCGGATGCCGCCCTCACCCTGGATCGGCTCCACGATCAGTCCGCCGAAGACGGGGAAGTCCCGCTCGACGAGCGTCACCCTGCCGTCGACCACCTGTACGTCGAGCACGGTGAGCCGGTGCTCGGCCGCGGCGGCCGCGAACGCCTCCGCATCGTCCGGCGACACGAAGTGCACCTGCGGCCCGAGCGCGGTGAACGCCCCGCGGAACGCCTGGTTGAACGTGAACTGGGTGCTGCCGACGAGCTTGCCGTGGAACGCGCGCTCCAGCGCGAAGAAGACCGGGGCGACCCCCGCCCGCGACACGTTGTGCTGCGCCACCGCGCCGAGCAGCGCCGCGAACTCCTCAGCGGTCGTCGGCGCCGGCACGTCGCCCGGCACGAGGGACGTGTCGTCCGGCAGCGACGCCGCACCGGACGCGACGGCGGTCGCCGCCACGTGGGCGTTCCACTCGATCTCCTCGAAGAGGCTCTTCATCCGCAGGACGCGGTCGAACTCGCAGTGCTTGACAGCCGCCTCGACGGCCTCCGCCCCGGTGTTGGCGAAGATCACCGAATAGGGCTCGGTGCCGGGGAACTCCCGCCCGAGGATCTCGTTCAGCACCGCACCGACCCGGTCCGCCAACGGGTGGGCGGAGTGCTGGGAGTGCACCGGCCAGCCGTCGTCGAGCAGCTTCTTGCCGTACGCCACGATCTCCGGGTGGTTGTGCCCGAGCATCAGTGAGCCCCAGCCGCCGAGCAGGTCCAGCACCGGCACCTCAGCGCCGTCGCCGTCCAGGTGGTACAGGGTGTTCTTCTCCGCCCGGACGTACTCGACGTCCAGGCCGAAGGTGCCGAGCATTCCGGTGAGGAACGCCTCGGTGTACCGGGCGGGTGCGTTCACCATGTCTCCTTACGGTCAGCGGTTCGGATATGCGGAGGACCGGCCGAGTTCGCGGTCGATGAAGTCGAGGACCTCGCTCTCGGTCGCGTCGGCCAGGTCGTCGCCGGTCGTGGCGCCGGCCTCGCCGGACCGGGCGGGAGCCCAGGCCTTGTTCCAGCGGGCGAGGATGGCGGCCAACCGGTCGGCGATCTCCGCGCCACCCGGTGACCCGTCGTTCCCCTGGTCGATCGGGACGGCCATCAGGACCGCCTCGAGCTTGTCCAGTTCGGTCAGGGCGACCTGCCGGCTGACCCCGTCGGTCAGGTCGAGCCGCTCCAGCAGGTGCTCGACCAACGCCACCGGCGACGCGTAGTCGAAGACGAGCGTGGTCGGCAGCGAGAGACCGGTCTGCTCGGCCAGGCGGTTGCGCAGTTGCACGGCGGAGAGCGAGTCGAAACCCGCGTCCCGGAACGACGTCTCCCACTGCACGCTCTCCGGCGTGGCGTGACCGAGCACCGCCGCCGCCTCGGCCCGCACCAGGCCGCGCAGGTACGCCTCGGCCTCGGCCACCGTCATCGCGGCGAACCGGTCAGCGGGCCGGTCGGCGCCGGCCCGACGGCGCGCGGCGCGCGGCACCATCCCGCGCAGGATCGTCGGGACCGAGGCGGCGTCGCGGGCCAGCGCGGCCAGGTCGAGCGGGGCCGGGGCGACCACGGCGTACCCGGTGGAGAGCGCGGCGTCGAACAGCTCACACGCCTCGTCCCCGGCGATCACGCGCAGTCCCGCCTGTCCCCCCTCGACCATCCGGCCCCAGGCCAGCGACACCGCGGGCAGACCCGCGGACCGTCGCCGCGCCGCCAGCGCGTCCAGCCAGGCGTTGGCCGAGGCGAAGTTGGCCTGGCCGGGACTGCCGAGCATGCCGACCACGGACGAGAACAGCACGAACAACGTGAGCGGGGCGTCGGCGGTCAGCTCGTGCAGGTGCCACCCACCGTCCACCTTGGGCCGCAGCACGTCGGCGACCCGCTCGCGGGTCAGCGCGGTGAACACGCCGTCGTTCAGGACGTTCTCGGTGTGCACGACGCCGGTCAACGGGCGCTCCGCCGGTACGCCGGCGAGCAACGCCCGCACGGCCTCCCGGTCGGCGAGGTCGCACGGGACCACCGTCGCCGTCGCGCCGAGACCGGTCAGGTCGTCCCGCAGCCGGGCGGCGGCCGGGTCGGCCCCCCTCGGGTGGGTGAGGAGCAGGTGCTCGACACCGTACGCGGTGACCAGATGCCGGGCGATCAGGGCGCCCAGTGCCCCGTCGGCACCGGTGACCAGCACCGTGCCGCCGCTCGCCGGCACCGGCGGAACGCCCGTGCCCAGGTCCGACGGCTCCAGCCGGGGCGCGAGCAACCGGCCGGCCCGGACCGCCAGCTCGGGCTCACGGGTCTGCGCCACCGTGAAGAGCAGATCAGCCGAGGCCGGATCGTCGTCCAGGTCGACGAGCACGATCCGGTCGGGATTCTCCGCCTGCGCCGAGCGCAGCAGTCCCCGCACGGCGGCGCCGGCCGGGTCGAGGACGTCGTCGTCCGGTGCGACGGCCACCGCCTGCCTGGTCACCACGACCAGGCGCTGATCCGGCAGGTCCTCCTGGGCCAGCCAGGACTGGGCCACGTCGAGGGCCTGCTCCACCGCGCGGTGCACGGCGGCCACCTGGTCACCGGTCGTCTCCGGCCCGGAAGGACGGAGGAGCAGCACGTCCCAGGGCGTGAACGAGGTCACCGCCTCCTTGACGTCGCCGAACCGCAACGGCGCCACCTCGGCGAGGTCGCCGACGCCGTCGCCGAGCAGGGCCAGCAGGCTCTCCGGTTCCTCCTCGTCCACCGGCTCCACCGGCACCCACCGCAGGGTGAACAGCGATGCCGCGCCCGGCGGCGGGGGCGGCGGGGCGCCGTCCGTGGCCAGCCGCGCCGGGAGCAGCCGGACCGCCCCGGCGGTCAGGACCGGCAGTCCGGCCTCGTCCACCGCGTCGAGCCGGAACCCGTCGTCACCGGCCGGGGAGAGGCGCACCCGCAGCACGGCCGCCTCGGTGGCGTGCAGGACCACGCCCTCCCAGGACAGCGGCAGCATCGCGGCGGCACCGTCCGGCGTGCCGTCGGGGGCGTCGATCAGCAGCGGCTGCACGGCGGCTTCCAGCAGTGCCGGGTGGATGCCGAACCGGCCGAGGTCGGTCGTCGCCGGTTCCGGCAACCGGACCTCGGCGAACCACTCGTCCCCTCGGCGCAGCACCGACCGTAGGCCCTGGAACACCGGGCCGTACCGGTGGCCGGTGGCCGCGAGGTCCTCGTAGCTCCAGTCCACGGCGCGGGCGCCGGTCGGCGGCCACTGGGCGAACTCAGCCGCCGGGTCACCGGCGTCGTCCGGGGCGGCCGGCGCGAGCGTCCCGGTGGCGTGACTGGTCCACTCCCGCAGCACGTCGCTCTCGCCGACGACGTCGGCCCGGCTGTAGACGCCCACCGACCGCCGGCCGGCCTCGCCGGGAGCGCCGACGACGACCTGCACCTCGACGGCGTCCTGAACGGGCACCACGAGCGGGGCGGTGACCGTGAGGTCGGTCAGCACCGGGCAGGCGGTCGAGTCGCCGGCCCGGACGACCAGGTCGACCAGGGCCGCACCGGACAGCACCGGTACGTCCGCCACAACATGGTCCGCCAGCCAGGGATCGGTGTCGAGCGACAGCCGACCGGTGAACACCAACTCGTCCCGGCCCGCCACCGCCACCGCCACGCCGAGCAGGGCGTGCCCGGTGGTACGCCGGTCATCGTCGGCCCGGCCGCTGTCGCCGGAGGCGGCCCAGTACCGCTCGCGCTGGAACGGATAGGTGGGCAGCGGGGTACGGACCGCGCCGGTGTTCACGAAGACCGCCGTCCAGTCGACGGCCGCGCCGGCGACGAACAGCTCGCCGACCGCCTCGAGCACGCGGCGCAGCGCCGGCCGGCCGGTCTCCCGCAGTCGCACCGAGGTCGGCAGCAGCCGTTGCCGACCCGACTCGGCGAACCGGGTCACGCGCTGCTCGGCCATCCACCGCGCGGCGGCCTCGGCCCCGGCGGACCCCGCCAGGCCGATCGGGTCACCCGCGCCGAGCGGACCGCCGGTGCGCAGCGAGACGACCGGGAACCGGCCCTCGCCGAGGTCCACCTCGGCCCGCTCCCCCTGCGTCAGCACCCGGGCGACGTCGGCCGGCGAAAGGGCGCCGGCGACGTAGGCGGCGGCGACCTCGCCGAGCCCGCTGCCCGCCACGCAGCCGAAACCGACGCCCCAGGCCTCCAGCAGGCGGAACAGCGCCACCTCGGCGGCGACCACGGTCACGTCCGGTACGTCGCCGAGCCGGGCCACGGTCTCCTCGAACGCCCCCGCGTACACCGGCGACGCCGCGAGCAGCTCGTCGTGCAGCTCACCGCCGCCGTCGCCACCGAACACGTACGCGGTCCGGCCGTCCCCGGCCGCCGGCGACTCGCTCTCGGCGATCTGCCGCAGACCGGCGAGCGCCGCGGATCCGCCGCCGGTGACCAGCACCGCGCGGTGGTCGAACACCGACCGGCCCGCCAGCGTGAAGCCGACGTCCAGCGGGCGCGGCGCGGTCTCCTCCGCCAGCACGGACAGCAGGCCGGCGGCCTGTGCCCGCAGCGCCTGCGGCGACTTGGCCGACAGCACCCACGGGATCACCGGAAGGCGCACCTCGTCCGGCGCGGACGTACGGACCGGCTCCTTGGGGGCCTGCTCCAGGATCACGTGGGCATTGGTGCCGCTCATCCCGAACGCGGACACCGCGGCCCGACGCGGCCCGTCGACCTCCGGCCACGCGCGGGCCTCGGTCAGCAGTCGAAGTGCGCCCGACGACCAGTCGACGGCGGTCGTCGGCTGGTCGGCGTGCAGGGTCTTCGGCAACAGGCCGTGCCGGATCGCCATGATCGCCTTGATCAGTCCGCCGGCGCCGGCCGCGTGCTGGGTGTGCCCGATGTTCGACTTGATGGACCCCAGGTGCAGCGGGCGGTCCGCCGGACGTTCCCGGCCGTACGTCGCCAGCAGCGCCTGCGCCTCGATCGGGTCGCCGAGCCGGGTTCCGGTGCCGTGCGCCTCGAGCAGGTCCACCTCGGTCGGGGTGATGCCGGCGTTGGCCAGGGCCTGCCGGATGACCCGCTGCTGGGACGGGCCGCTCGGCGCGGTGAGGCCGTTCGACGCGCCGTCGGAGTTGACCGCACTGCCCCGGACGACCGCGAGCACCGGGTGGCCGTGGCGCCGGGCGTCGGAGAGCCGCTCCAGCACGAACACGCCGACACCCTCGGACCAGCCGGTGCCGTCCGCGCCCTCGGCGAACGCCTTGGACCGGCTGTCGGGTGCCAGGGTGCGCTGCCGGGAGAACTCGATGAACCCGATGGGCTGGGCCATCACCGTGGCGCCGCCCGCGAGGGCGAGGCCACACTCCCCGCTGCGTACCGCGTTGGCGGCGAGGTGCAGTGCCACCAGCGCAGACGAGCACGCGGTGTCGATGGACATCGTCGGACCTTCGAGCCCGAGGACGTAGGAGATCCGGCCGGAGCCGAAGGACGGCGTGGAACCGGTCAGCAGGTAGCCCTCGGCGCTCTTCTCCAAGCCGTCGGCACCACTGCCGTACTCCTGCGCGGTCAGCCCGGCGAAGACGCCGGTGTCGCTGCCCCGCAACGTCTGCGGGTCGATCCCGCCGCTCTCCAGCGCTTCCCAGGACGTCTCCAGCAGCAGCCGCTGCTGCGGATCCAGGGCGAGCGCCTCGCGGGGCGAGATGCCGAAGAAGCCGGCGTCGAACTCGGCGGCGTCGTAGACGAACCCACCCGCCCGCGGGTAGAACGTGCCGGGCTTGTCCGGGTCGGGATCCCAGAGTCGGTCGATGTCCCAGCCTCGGTCGCGGGGCAGGTCGGAGATCGCGTCCACCTCGTCGGCGACCACCCGCCACAGCTGCTCCGGCGTGCTCGCCCCGCCGGGGAACCGGCACGCCATCCCGACGATGACCACGGGATCGTGGTCGCCGCCGGGTCCCGGCACCGCCGCGGCGACGGTGGCGGTCGTCGTCGCCAGTTCGCCGCCGAGTTCGGACAACAGGTGCCCGGCCAGCGCGGTCACGGTCGGATAGTCGAAGACCAGGCCGGGTGGCAGCACCAGACCGGTGGCCTCGGAGAGCTGGTTGCGCAGCTCGACGGCGGTCAGCGAATCGAACCCCAGGTCGCGCAGCGGCACGTTCTCGTTGACCCGCTCGCCCGGTGCGTACCGCAGCACGGCGGCCACCTCGGCGCGGACCAGGTCGGTGACGTGTTCCAGGCGGTCGTGTGCGGGCAGCGCCGCCAGCCGGTCGGCCAGGGAACGCTGGTCGGTGACGCCCTGCCGGACCACCCGGCGGGACGGGCGGCCGGCCAGGGCGCGCAGCATCGGCGGCACCGTGCCCGACTCCGCCCGCAGGGCGCGCAGGTCGAGGTGGACCGGCAGCAGCACCGGCTCCCCGGCACTCAGCGCCCGGTCGAACAGCGCCGTCCCGGCCTCTGGATCCAGGGGTCGCAGGCCCGAACGGCGCAGCGCGCCGGAACCGTCGTCGGTGACCGCGGCCTGCATGCCGCCCGCCACCGACCAGAGGCCCCACCCCAGCGACACGGCCGGCAGGCCGCGGGCGCGACGGTAGCCGGCGAGCGCGTCGAGGAAGTGGTTGGCCGCCGCGTAGTTGGCCTGGCCCGCGTTGCCCAGCGTGCCGGCCAGCGAGGAGAAGAGCACGAACAGCGCGAGCGGCTGGTCGCTGGTCAGCTCGTGCAGGTGCCAGGCGGCGTCGGCCTTCGGGCTCAACACGGAGGTGACCCGGTCGGGGGTCAGTNTGACGATGCCGTCGTCGATGACGCCGGCGGTGTGCACCACGCCGGTCAGCGGATGCGGCGCCTGGATCGAGTCGAGCACCGACGCGAGCGCGGCCCGCTCGGCCACGTCGCAGGCCACGATCCGGACGGTGGCGCCGAGCGCGGTGAGGTCACGGGCCAGATCATCGGCGCCGGGGGCGTCGGGACCCCGGCGGCTGGTCAGCACCAGGTGCCGCACGCCGTACTCGGTGACCAGGTGCCGGGCGAACAGCGCACCGAGCGCACCCGTGCCGCCGGTGACCAGGACGGTGCCGTCCGGGTCCGGGCGCTGCACCTCGCTGTCCGGCTCGGTACGCGCGGACAGCCTCGGCACGTTCACCACGCCGGCCCGCACCGCGACCTGGTCGTGGCCCGCCGTTAGCACCGCGGGCAGCACCGCGAGCGAGGCGGGATCGTCGTCGACGTCCGCCAGCACGATCCGACCCGGGTGCTCCGCCTGCGCGGACCGCAGCAGACCCCAGACCGCGGCGCCCACCAGGTCGGTGGCGACGCCGTCCACGGGCGTCACCGCCTCCCGCGTGAGGACCAGGAGGCGGCCCGGCCGGTCGTCGGCGAGCCAGCCCTGCAGCAGATCCAGCGTCGCGGCGACCTCGTGGTGCATCGACTCGACGACGTCGCCGTCCGTCGGCGCGGCGCGGACGGCGACCAGGACGTCGGCGTCGGCGGCGTCGGCCAGGGTCGCCCGGCGCGGCCGCCCGGGCAGGTCGCCGAGCGTCCGGTCCGGGTCGCCGAGCAGGACCCACTCACCGGTGGGTTCGGCGGGGGCCACCTCGACCGGCGTCCAGTCCACGCCGAACAACTGACCGGCCGTCGCGGGTCGCGCGGCTGGCTGGTCGGCGACCGGACGGGCCTCCACCGACCGCACCTCGGCGACGGGTCGGCCGGCCTCGTCGGCGAGCTGCACCTGGCAGGAGGTGCCGCCCTCGGCCTCGTCGCCGAGAACGACCCGGACCCGCAGCGCGGAGGCGCCGGTGGCGTAGAGGTTGATGCCGTGCCAGGCGAACGGGAGCAGCAGCGTGAAGTCGTCGCCCGCGTCGGCGATGGCAGCGACCACGCGCGGGTGGATGGCGGCGTCGAACAGCGCCGGATGGATGCCGAACCCGGTGGTGTCGGTGCGCTCCGGCAGGGCCACCTCGGCGAAGAACTCGCTGCCGGCGGAGCCCTCCCGACGCCACAACGTGTGCAGTCCGCGGAACACCGGGCCGTAGACGTAGCCCCCATCGGCCAGCCGGTCGTAGAAACCGTCGGTGGCCATCGGCTCGGCACCGGCCGGGGGCCACTGGACCAGCTCGAAATCCGGCTCGGCGGCCACCGAGGACAGCCGACCGGTGGCGTGACAGGTCCACTCCTCGACGCCCGTGTCGTCCTCCCGGCAGGAGTGGATCGCGAACGGCCGGTCCCCGGAGTCCCGCGGCTCGCGCACCACGACCTGGACCCGGACCCCGCCGGTGACGGGGAGGACCAGCGGGGTGAGGACGACCATCTCGGCGACGCCGGAGCAGCCGACCTCGTCACCGGCCCAGATGGCCATGTCGAGCAACGCGGTGCCCGGCACCAGCGCCCGGCCGCCGAGCTGGTGCTCGGTCAGCCAGGCGTGCGTGCGCGCCGAGAGCCGGCCGGTGAACACCACCTCGTCGGCGTCGGCGACCCGGACCACCGCGTCCAGCATCGGATGGCTCGCGGCCACCTGCCCGGCCGACACGACGTCGCCCGACGGCAACTCCGGCAGCCAGTAGGGCTGGTGTTGGAAGGGGTAGGTGGGCAGGTCGGTGAGGGTGGGCGTG
>NZ_NAPR01000023.1:188036-193305 GCF_002140155.1 Micromonospora sp. NBS 11-29 | reverse complement strand
GGGGATCACGCGACACGGGGGATGCCGCGCGGGGGAAGTGTGGAGGGGCTCCGGCAGCCGGTGGCCTGCTCGGGTGGCCCGGGGGTGTAACGACGGCCGGTGCCCGCACATTCCGGCGCGGGCCGGGCCAGCGAATGGCCGCTCGCGGCTCGGGGGATGTAACGACGGCTGGCGGCCGGTCATTCCGACCGGGGCTGCCTGCGGGCGGCCCCTGGATCGGGTCGGGCGGGTCAGCCATGTACAACGCCGTGCCCCGGGCGGTGATTCCGTCGGCGCGGTGGCACCGGTCACTCCACCGCCAGCCCGGCGAATGCGACAAACCGCCCAACCCGGTGCCCAGCCGCCAGGTCGGTGATGTGGCGGCATCCGGGCGAGCGTGACACCGCCAGATCGGCGGACCGGTGTCGATCACGAGCTTCCGGGCCGCATCTCGGCGTGCCCTGTCCGGCCCAGCCGGGACGGGCATCGGCCTGGCGGCCGTACCGCACGCCACCCGCGCACGGGGATCCCCGGCACGTTTGTCGCAGGTCTGCCCGGGAACGGCAGCAGACATGACGAAACCACGTGTGGTGATCGTGGGGGCCGGGTTCGCCGGGTACCACGCGGCCAAGACGTTGCGCCGGCTGGCCCGCGACCGGGCCGAGATCGTCCTGTTGAACACGACGGACTACTTCCTCTACCTGCCGCTGCTACCCGAGGTCGCGGCCGGCGTGGTCGAGCCGACCCGGATCTCCGTGCCCCTCGCCGGCACCCTCGACGGCGTCCGGGTGGTGGTCGGCGAGGCGGACCGGGTCGACCTGCAGAACCGCTGGGTCGGCTACCGCTCCGCCGAGGGCGACCACGGGCAGCTCGCGTACGACCGGTTGATCCTCTGCGTCGGCAGCGTCAACAAGCTGCTGCCCATCCCCGGGGTGACCGAGTACGCGCACGGCTTCCGCGGCCTGCCCGAGGCGCTCTACCTGCACGATCACGTGGTCCGGCAGGTCGAGCTGGCCGAGTTGGCCGACGACCGGGCCGAGCAGCGCGCGCGTACCACGTTCGTGGTGGTCGGTGCCGGCTACACCGGCACGGAGGTCGCCGCGCACGGGCAGTTGTTCACCGACCGGCTGGTGGCCCAGCGCCCGCACCTGAGGGTCCGACCCCGCTGGATGCTGCTGGACGTCGCGCCCCGCGTGCTGCCCGAGCTGGACCGGCGGATGTCCGTCACCGCCGACCGGGTGCTGCGCCGGCGCGGCGTGGACGTGCGGATGGGCACCTCGGTCGCCGAGGCCACCCCGGACGGGGTGATGCTCACCGACGGCGAGTACGTGCCGACGTGCAGCCTGGTCTGGTGCGTCGGGGTCCGCCCCGACCCGTTCGTGGCCGAGTTGGGCCTGCGCACCGAGAAGGGCCGCCTGGTGGTCGACGAGTACCTCAACGTCCCCGGCTACCCGGAGGTGTTCGCCTGTGGCGACGCCGCCGCCGTCCCGGACCCGACCCGTCCCGGTCAGGTCTGTGCGATGACCGCCCAGCACGCCCAGCGGCAGGGCAAACTGGCCGCGCAGAACATCGCCGCCTCGTACGGTCAGGGCACCCGCAGGTCGTACCGGCACCACGACCTCGGCTGGGTGGTGGACCTGGGCGGCAAGGACGCGGCGGCCAACCCGCTGCACGTGCCGCTGTCCGGGCTGCCGGCCAAGGTGGTCACCCGGGGCTACCACCTGCTGGCCATGCCGGGCAACCGTCCCCGGGTCGCCGCGGACTGGGCGCTCGACGCGGCCCTGCCCCGGCCGGCGGTGCAGCTCGGTCTGGTCCCGGCCAACGCGGTGCCGCTGGAGAGCGAGTCACCCGAACTGGTCCGCCGGGTCTGACCCCTGCCGATCCGCCGCCACTGTCCGTGGGGCTGACCCGCGATCACCGGTCCGCCGGGACCGACGATCATCCCGCAGGCCGGGTCAGCCGCCGGCCGGCGGCCGATCCGGCCCGACGGGGCCGTCGGCCGGCGCCTGCTCGATCCTCGGCTCGCCGTCGACCCGGGCGGGGACGGGCACGATCTGCCGTCCGGCCGGGACGAACTCACGCAGCAGCACCTGCGCGACCCCGGCCGCCGGGATCGCCAGCAGGGCACCGACCAGGCCGGCCAGCTCGGCCGCCAGCAGCACGCTGAGCAGCACGGTCAGCGGGCTAAGCCGCACCGCGCGGGCCATGATGACCGGTTGGAGCAGATGGTTCTCCAGTTGCTGGTAGACCACGAAGAACACCAGCACCACGACGCCGGCGGCGGGGGAGTGCAGGAAGCCGGCACCGGCCGCGAGGATCGCCCCGAGCGTGGCGCCGACCAGCGGGATCAGGTCGAACACGGCCACCACCAGAGCGATGACCGCGGCGAACGGCACGCCGAGCAGCGCGAGCACGACGAAGGTCAGGCCGCCGCAGATCAGGCTGATCAGCAGGTTGCCGCTCAGGTAGCCGGTGACGATGCGGGAGGTGTCGCGCCCGATGCGCCGCAACCGCTCCGCCGCGCCGTCGCCGGTCAGCCGCAGCGTGGCCGCCACGATCCGCGGTGCCTCCAGGACCATCAGGTACGCGAGCACCACCACCGTGACCAGGGCGGCTACGNCTCGCCGAGCCGGGAGCCGTACCGGCGCAGGTGGCCCGGCTCGGCGTATCGGAGCAGGTGCAGGCGGCGCAGCAGTTCGCCCACCGGCCCTCGCCCGGCCTGGGCCTCGTGCACCAGGTCGGGCAGCTGGTCGGCGAACCGGCCCAACTCGCCCACGAGCGGCAGCACGATCAGCGCGCCCAGCGCGGTGAGCAGCACGAAGGTGGCCAGGAAGACCAGCAGCGTGGCCGTCGCCCGCCGGTGCACCCGCCGTTCCAGCCGGTCGACCAGCGGTTTGAGCGCCACCGCGAGGAACGCCGCGATCAGCGCCCAGACCAGTACCCGGCGGGTGGCCCAGACCAACGTCAACCCGACCACGGTGACGAGCACGAGACCGATCACGATCAGCGTCCGGCGGGCGGTGGACCGGTCGTCGGCGACGCTCATCCGGCGCGGCTACCCGCCCTGGCTGGGGGAAAACCCGACGTTCAGCGCAGGTCGGCGTCGGTGACCGGGCGGGCGCCGCCGGCGAACGCGTCGAGCGTCGGCCCGTGCAGCACGGCGCCGGACACCGGATCACCGGCGGCCCGGGCGGCGAGCCGGGTCACCGGCAGCCGCCCCGGGCGGACGGCGGCGGCGAGCACCACGTTGCCGTACCGTCGGCCGCGCAGCATCCGCCGGTCGGCGATCAGGCACACCTCGGCGAAGACCGCGCGCAGCGTGGCCACCTGTGCGCGGGTGTGCGCCAGCGGTGGCAGGTCGGTGAGATTGACCAGGTGGATGCCGGCCGGCCGGAGCACCCGGGCCGCCTCGGCGGCGAACTCGACGGACGCCACCTGCGGCGGCATCCGGGCCGCCCGGTAGACGTCGGCCACCACCACGTCGTACGCGCCGGGCGGCGCGGAGGTGACCGCGTCCCGGGCGTCACCGAGCGTCACCGTCACCTCCGGCGGCGTCGGCGGCAGCTCCCGGCGGACCAGGTCGACCACGCCGGGGTCGCGTTCGACCACCCGTTGCGTCGAGCCCGGCCGGGTGGCGGCCAGCCAGCGCGGCAGGGTGAGCGCCCCGCCGCCCAGGTGCAGGGCGGTCAGCGGACGACCCGGCGGCGCGGCCAGATCGATCACCGCGGCGATCCGGCGGACGTACTCGAAGTGCAGGTACCGGGCGTCGGCCAGGTCCACGTAGGACTGCTCCACCCCGTTTGCGAGCAACGTGCGGCCGGTGGGCCGGCCCGGGTCCACGACGATCTCCAGAGTCTCGGCGTCGCTCGTCACGGCGGGCCACGGTACTCCGTGCGGGGTCGAGCGGGGCCCCGGCCGCCACCGGCGTGACCCGGGACCCCGCCCGGTCGCTCAACCGGCGGCCATGCCGGCGCCGGCGTCGGCGATCGCGTCGTCGACCCGGTGGGCCAGGTCGACGTCCGCGGTGGTCACGCCGTCGGCCTGCTGGCTCCGGACGGTGAGCACCGCGTTGTCCGGGTCCGGCCGGCCGATCTGCGGGCCGCGCCCGACCTCGGTCCTGAGTCGGTCGAGCCGGTCGAGCACCCGGTCCAGGTTGCCGCCGGGCAACTCGATGGTGCGCACCAGCGACCGTCGGTCGCTGGACCAGTAGGGCAGCGCGCCCAGGGCGTCGCGCAACTCGGGCTCGGTCAGCGGCGGGGTCGCGGACGACGCCCCCACGAGACCGCCGCCGTACTCGGCCGGTGCGAGCAGGTCCCGCAAACCGTCCGGTACGCGCAGCGACTCGACCAGGTCCGCGTCGGCGTCGGCCAACGCGGCCAGGGTCGCCTCCGCCTGGTACCGCGCCTGTTCCGGGGTGAGCCGGCTGCGTCGCCCGACCTCGGCCAGGAAGCCCGGCAGGTCGCGGCGTCGCGGAATGCCGTCCACCGGCACCACGTCGTGCAGCTTCACCGGCACCGCGTCGAGCAGCCGCTCCCGCTCGGCCTCGTCCAGCGCCCATGCCAGGGCCAGCACGGTCGCCTCCGCCGCCACCTTGGCCTCGGCGAAGTCGACGCCGGCACGCCGGCTCACGTCGTCGACGAGATCCCGGTAGCCCAGCGAGGGCGNGGCGGCGCGGGACCGCCGCGCGTGCTGTCCGGCTTGTGCCGCCCGGCCGGCGGTGGGCCGGACCGGTCGCGCTGGTCCAGCGAGGTGACCTGCTTGGACGCGCTCAGGCTGGCGCCGGTCTGGCTCGGCCGCCGCCCCTGCTCGCGGGCCTGGCGGGCGAGGGCCCGGCGGCGCTGGTTGTCGCCCTCCATCTGCTTGCGCATCTCGCACCTCGTTCCTGGTCGGTTGCGCTTGCGGCGGTCGCCTTCCCGNGAGGGGCGTTCACCCGGGAGGGGCGCAGGATTCGAAGTGGACCGGAAACTTCCGACGCACGCGGAAGGGTAGGTCGTCATGAAACGGATCGTGGAGATCGTCCCCGCTCGTCCCGGTTGGTACGCGCGCTGGCGGATCGGCCCGGATGCGACCCGGTGCTACCCGGTGACCCTCTGGGCGCTGCTGGAGCATCACGACGGCGGCGGACGCGAGGTGATCGGCGTCGACGCCGTCGGGCAGTGGCCCGGAGCGGACGACGACGCGTCCGGGGACTTCGTCCGTTACCTGTTCCTGACGCCCGACTCCGGCACACCCGAGGACGTCGAACCCCCACCCGCGGGCACGTCCGCGCAGAACGCACCGCGCCGCCCGG
>NZ_NAPR01000023.1:186652-188027 GCF_002140155.1 Micromonospora sp. NBS 11-29 | reverse complement strand
GGTCGGGGGCCACCCCTGCCCTCGGTCAGCCGGCCGCGCGGGCGTCGTCGGCCGCCGCGCGGGGCGGGGCGGCCAGCAGCTCGGCCAGGCCGGTGCGGGCCAGCAGTTGTCTGACCTGGCCGTTGGTGTCGAGCAGGTGGACCGGGCCGCGCCCGGCACGGTGGATCATCACCAGCGCGCTGAGGCCGGAGGAGTCGCAGAGCGACACGCCCGCGAAGTCGAGCTGC
Source organism: Micromonospora sp. NBS 11-29 (assembly GCF_002140155.1). Classification (GTDB taxonomy): domain Bacteria; phylum Actinomycetota; class Actinomycetes; order Mycobacteriales; family Micromonosporaceae; genus Micromonospora. Next base: position 187,800 of record NZ_NAPR01000023.1, on the reverse strand, counting down.
AACTCCAGGTGGCCGTCGCGGCGCAGCTCGGCGGCGGCCTCGACGAGGTCCGGCGCGGTGTCGAAGTCCAGCTCGCCGACCAGCCGGAGCCGGGCGGACCCGGCGTCGAGCCGGTCCACCTCGATGGTCAACANCCGGCGGGCGGGCCAGCAGGCCGGTGACGCCGGTCATGTCGAGGATGGTCCGCAGGAAGCGCGGGACGGCGCGGAGTTCGGTGGCGGTGCCGACGTGCTGCCCCTCCCGCCAGGCGTGCACGATCACCGACAGGCCGGTGCTGTCGAGGAAGAGCAGGTCGCCGAAGTCGAGCACGAGCGTCGCGGGACGCTCGGCGAGCAGGCGGTCGATCTCGGCGCGCAGCGGCGCCGCGGTGGCGTACGCGAGGTCGCCGCCCACGCGGACGACGGGGGCCGCCGGATCGGAGCGGTCCACGGAGATGCTGAGGGGTGTCGCCTCGGGCTTCCTCCGTTGGGGAATCACCATCACGCCCTTCCGCAGGCTGCCGGTCCGGCAGGCACGTTCGGATCGTAACAATTCCGCAGCCGGCCCGCTCGACGCCGTAACCCCGCACGACGCCGTGGGGTGGCGGTCCCGGCGCACGGGCGTAGGGTGGGGTGAAGAGATTTGACCACAGGCGTCGTTTTCGGCGTCCCGCGCGTGTCGACGAGGAGAGTGGGGCTCAGCTGGTGACTGCTGCCGACGTCAGGGGTTCCGACCCGGGCGACGGACGGATCTCCACGCCGAGCGCCCCGGGGGTCCCGGCGCGGTCCGCCGCCCCGACGCCGTCCGCCCTGCCGCCGCTTGCCCCCGACCGGGGGCTCGCCGTGCCCGACTGGTCCGAGGTGGTCGAGCACTTCCGCGAAGGGCTCGTCGTCTGCGACGCCGACGGCGTGGTGCGGCACGTCAGCCCGGTCGCGGAGCGGCTCGTGCCCGAGGTCCGGCCCGGCGAGGTGCTCGTGGCCAGCGGCGTCACGGCGTTGGGCGGTGACGGTCCGGCCGAGTTCACCCACCACGGGCGGCGGCTGCGGCTGCGACCGGTGCCGCTGTCGCGCGCGCGGCGCTGCTGGTACGTCGAGGACGTGACCGAGAGCGTCAGCCGGGCCGACGCGTTGCTCGCCGAGCGGGCCCGCTCGATGTTCCTCGCCGTGGTC
>NZ_NAPR01000023.1:168213-186638 GCF_002140155.1 Micromonospora sp. NBS 11-29 | reverse complement strand
CCGCGGCCGCCGTGGCGCGGCTCGCCGTGCCCACGGTCGCCGACGTCGCGGTGCTGGTGCTGGCCCCCCGCTCCGGCCGGGCCCGCTGGTGGCGGGCGGTACGCGCCGACGACGAGGTGCCCGCCGTGGACAGCGGTGTGCTGCCCGCCGTGGCGTTGCCCTCGGCGATCGAGGCCGGTCTCGCCGGCACCGAGCCGCACACGCTCGACTGGCTGGTCGAGCAGGCCGCCGAGGCGGGCTGGCTGCCCGGTCTCGACGTGCCCGACGCGACCGCGCGGGTGGTGCCGTTGCCCGGCCGGGAGGACCCGGTCGGGGTGCTGCTGGTGGCCCGCCGGGCCAGCCGCTGGTACGACGAGGCCGACGTCGACCTGGTCCGCGCGTTCGCGGCCCGTGCCGGCGCGGCGTTGACCACCGCCATGCTCTACCGCGACCAGGCCGAGGTCGCCGACACGCTCCAGGCGAGCCTGCTGCCGATCGAGCCGGCGGCCGCGAGCGGCGTGCAGTGGGGCACGGCGTACCGGCCGGCGCAGGCCGGTCTGCGCATCGGCGGCGACTTCTACGGCTCGCACCGGCTCGCGGACGGCGGTTCGGTCTTCTTCCTCGGCGACGTGTCGGGCAAGGGCGTGGAGGCGGCCGTCTTCACCGGCCAGCTCCGCCAGTGCCTGCACGCCCTGCACCGGGTCGAGACGCAGCCGGGACGCCTGCTCAAGCTGCTCAACGACGCGTTGCTGGAGACCACCCAGGCGCACGGGCAGGGCCGCTTCGCGACCATGGTGCTCGGGGTGGCCCGGCCGCACCGCGACGGCGGCCTGACCCTGACCCTGGCCGGCGGCGGCCACCTGCCGCCGCTGGTGCTGCGGGAGTCCGGCGAGGTCGAGGTGGTGCCGTTGAGCGGCATGTTGATCGGCGTGGTGCCGGATCCGCGGATCGGCGAGGCCACCGTGCACCTGGTGCCGGGCGAGACGTGCCTGCTCTACAGCGACGGGGTGACCGAGGCGCGGGGCGGGCGGCGCGGCGACGAGCAGTTCGGCGCCGAACGTCTGCTGCACGCGGTGACCGGCTGTCACCGGATGCCGGCGGCGGCGCTGGCCGAGCGGGTCGAGCAGGTGACCTGCGACTGGCTCGCCCACGGTGACCACGACGACATCGCCGTGCTGGCGCTGCGGGCCACCGGTCCGGCCGGCCGAACCGCCCGGCACCTGCACGCCGTGCCGGAGCCGACCGACGCCGCCCGGACGAGGGAGTTGCCCGCGTGACCGCGACCACCGCCGGGACCGACCCGGCGCACGTCTTCACCGACTACCTGGAGTGCCTGGCCGAGGCCGACGAGCAGGCCGCGGTGGCGGTGGCCCGGGGGCTGTTGGAGGCGGGCGCGCCGGCCGAGCGGGTGCTGCTCGACCTGGTCGCCCCGGCGCAGGCCGAGGTGGGGGAGCGGTGGGCCCGCAACGAGTGGAGCGTGGCCCAGGAGCACGCCGCCACCCACATCAGCGAGCGGGTGGTGGCGGCGGTGGCCGCGTACGCCGATCCGCGCCCGACCCGCGGCCGGATCGTGATGGCCTGCATGGACGGTGAGTGGCACGCGTTGCCGGCCCGGCTGGTGGCCGAGGTGCTGCGGCTGCGGGGCTGGCAGGTGGTGTTCCTGGGGGCCAGCGTGCCGGCCGCGCATCTGGTCTCCTACCTGCACCGGTACGACGCCGAGGCGGTGGCGCTGGCCTGTGCGCTGCCGATGCGGCTGCCGCACGCCCACCGGATGGTCGAGGCGTGCCGCCGCTCCGACGTGCCGGTGGTGGTGGGTGGGCGTGGCTTCGGTGTCGACGGCCGGTGGGCGCGCACGCTGGGCCTGTCCTGGGCGCCGGACGCGCCGGCCGCTGCCGACCTGGTCGCCGACGAGCGGGCGCTGCGCGCGGTGTCGGCCGCCCGGCTGGACCATCTCGCCGACGACGAGTACGCCAGCCTGGTCAAGCGGCGTGGGGAGCTGATCGACAGCGCCCTGGCCGACCTGCGGGAGCGGGTGCCGGGGGTGCGCGACTACACCTCGGCGCAGCTCGACTCGACCGTCGGCGACCTCGGCTACATCGTCGACTTCCTGGCCGCCGCGCTCTACGTCGACGACGGGACGCTGTTCACCGAGTTCGTCGAGTGGTTGGTGGCGATCCTGGTCAGCCGGGGTGTGCCGGCCGGCGCGCTCGGGGCGACCCTCAACCACTATGGACGGCAACTGCGGGACTTTCCCCGCGCGGTCGGTTTCCTCGACCGGGGACGCGCCGTGGTGGGGGGCCTGGTCACGGCGGCGGCGGGCCGCTGACCGGTGCGGCGCGGGACGACCCGTATACTTGCTGCACTGCAAGGGTTCGCCTGCGGTCGGAGCGAGAGGGGCCACGGTGACGTTCACCGTCACGTACGCCCAGCGGGACGGGGGCGGCGCCTGTCTCCGGCTCGTCGGCGAACTCGACCTGAGCACGGCCCCGGCGCTGAACACCGCGATCGACCGGTTGCTCGCCGAGGGGCGCCGTGAGCTGCTGCTGGACCTCACCGAGCTGACGTTCTGCGACTCGACCGGCATCGCCGCCTTCGTCCGGGGGGACAACCTCGCCGGCGCCGGTGACGGCTGGTTGCGACTCACCGGGGCGACCGGCCGGGTGGCCCGGGTGCTCCAGGTGACCGGGCTCGCCGAGGTGCTGCGACACGATCTCGACGCGGCCGACCCGACGGCGTCGGCCAGCCCCTGATCGGTTAGATTTCCCCGCCAGCGGTCGGCCGTGCGGCCGCCGCCCACCTCCCGAGACGAAGCAGGTAGCCCCATGGGTCAGCCCAGTCCGAGCCCCGTTCGCATCCTGGTGGTGGACGACGACCCGGGCGACGTCCTGATGATCGAGGAAGCGCTTGAGGAGTCGGACGTCGAGAAGGTCATCGACGTGGTCGCCGACGGCGAGGAGGCGATGGAGTTCCTCCGCCGGGAGGGCCGGCACGCCGAGGCGCAGCGGCCGGACGTGATCCTGCTCGACCTGAACATGCCCCGGATGGACGGGCGGCAGGTGCTCGGCGAGGTCAAGCGGGACGAGAGCCTGCGGACCATCCCGATCGTGGTGCTGACCACCTCCAACGCCGACACCGACGTGGTCAGCAGCTACACGTTGCAGGCCAACGCGTACGTGACCAAGCCGATCGACCTGGACGACTTCAACGACGTGGTACGCCGCATCGACGAGTTCTTCGGGCGGGTGGTCGTGCTCCCCAAGCACGCCTAGCGACCCGGCGTCGCCGGTCTCAGAGCAGCGCCGCGACCACCGTGGCGGCCCGCTTCTCGTGCTTGGCGTACGCGTCGGGAAAGGCGGAGACCTGCACCGCCTGGGCCGCGGCGGTGACGCTCATCGTCGCCCAGCCGGGCACGTCGCACAGCGCGGTGTAGAACGCCCGCGCCGCGTACGCCGGGCGCATGATCTCAGCGACCGTGCCCCAACCGCTGCTGGGGCGCTGCTGGAACAGCCCGATCGAGTCGTGGTCGGAGCCGCTGCCCTGGTGCGGGTGGTCGAAGGAGGCCGGCAGCACGTCGCTGGCGAGGTTGTGCAGGTCGCTCTCCTGCATGGCGGTGGCCACCGCCACCACCATGGCCCGACGCGGCAGTTCCATCTCCCGCCCGACGTCCACGATGACCTTCGCGTTGTCCGTCTGCCGCTGGTCCAGGCCGGCGACGGGGCGCGGACGCGCGGGGCGGACGACCTTCCTCGGTGCGCTCGGGCGCGCGGCGGCCGGGCTCGGGGCGGCGTCCGGTGTCCGCGGCGGCGCGGCGACCGGCGGGGCGGCGCGGGTGAAGTCGCGGGAGGCGCGCTGTTCGGCGGCCCGGTCGGCGAGCGCCTCGCGCATCTGCGGGCGGGGCCGGCCGGCCTCGCCGACGCCGGCCACGCCGACCAGACCGAGGCAGCAGGTGACCCCGGTCGCCACCGCGATCCGGCCGGAAACGGAGCGGGCCGGGCCGGGCCGGGGCGGTGCCGGGGCCCGGTGGCGTCCCACCCGCCGTTCGGCCGAGGCCGGGTCGATCGTTCGGCGAACCGGGCGCTTCGCGGGCGGCTGCTCGTGGCCGGGATGATCGGGATGCACCCGACGAGGCTAGAAAGCTTCACGTCGCTTGCCATCGGCGCGCTTGGTGGCATGCGTCACTCTTTGCCGGATTTCGGGCCGACATCCCGGTCAGTGCACCATCAACTGCCTCTTCCGGTCCTAACCGGAACATCCACAATAGCGGGTTTGGGAGGACCAACCGGACGTCCCGGAGGTGGGCGTCGGCCGCCCGCCGGCCTCCACCGTTCGGCCGGGTGCGACCCGGCCACGGACCCGAGACGTCGGGTCGTCCGATCGGGCCGGCCGGGATGCTCCGCACCCCGACCGTCGACCCGTGCGGTGACCGGCGGCTTCCGCCGGTGACGGCTCAGTGCCGGCCGTTCTCGGCCGGGGTCACCGTGAGCCGGTGGCGGCTCGGGTCGCCGCTGGAGAAGGGCCAGAGCCGATCGGCGTACGCGACCAGGTCGGCCAACTGCTCCCGGGTGAGCCCGGCCGAGGAGATCTCGGCGTGCACGTCCGCCCGGTACCGCCCGTCGTCGTCGCGTCCCAGCTTCGCCTCCGCGGTCACCTGCACCGTGTGCGCCTCGTCGGTGATCTCGCCGGCCGCCTCCACCGCGGCGTGGTGCAGGCAGGAGGCGAACGCGGCGGCCAGGAGCTGCTCCGGCGTCAGGCCGCTGCAGTGCGGCGCCAGCGGGGACGCCAGGGCGGAGGAGAAACCGCCGTCGTCGGTGCGTACGTGACCGCCCGCCGCGGTCGCCGTGGCCGTCTCGGCCAGCCAGGAACTCGGATCCGGCATCGCGTTCCTCCCGTCACTCACCGGCCCGGGTTCCCGGCCGTGGGGCGGCGAAACCGAGCGCGGGCCGGCAGTACGCTCAGCCGATCCGGCCGCTGGGAGCGCCGTCCACGGCCATCGCCTCGGTCTCCTCGGCGGCGGCCCGGCCGGTCCAGGGCGACACCTGGGCGGCCCGCTGCCGGGGCAGCACGACGGTCATCGGCACGTAGACCCGGGCGTCCACCGCCTCGGCCAGCAGCAGCGCGGCCATCGGGCTGGTCGGCCGGGCCGCCGGGTCGACGTCCAGGCAGCTCCGGCACAGCTCCGCCACCTCCGGCGGCAGGCCGGGGATCTCCGGTAGGGGCTGGGGCGGCTGCCGGCGTCGCGAGCCGAGCAACTGGGTGGTGCTGCCGATCTCGTACGGCAGTCGGCCGGTGAGGCAGTAGTAGAGCAGCACGCCGAGCGCGTACATGTCGGCGGCCGGGGTGGCGGGCTGGCGGTCGAGCTGTTCCGGCGCCAGGTATGCCGGGGTGCCCACCACGATCCCCTCCGGAGTGTGGTCGGGCGCGCCGGCCGGGGTGGCGATGCCGAAGTCGAGCACCTTCACGCCGTACGGGGTGAGGATCACGTTCGCCGGCTTCACGTCCCGGTGCACGATCCCGTTCCCGTGCGCGGCGGCCAGCGCGGCGCACACCTCGGCGCAGACCCGCACGGCGATGCGCCAGTCCAGCGGGCCGGCACGCAGGTGCGCGGCGAGCGTCTCGCCCTCGGCCAACTCCATCACGATGTACGGCACCGGCCGCCCGTCGGGCAACGTGGCGGTGCCGAAGTCGTGCACGCTGGCGACGTTCGGGTGGACCAGTCGCGCCGCCGAGCGGGCCTCGGCCCGGATCCGCTCGGCCGCGACGGCGTCGTCGTGCAGGCTGGGTGAGATCACCTTCACCGCGACGATCCGGTCCAGCACGCGATCGTGCGCGCGCCAGACCTCCGACATGCCACCCAGGCCGGCTCGCTGTTCGAGCTCGTACCGCCCGCCCAGCGTCCTCATCGACCACCCCTCGCCTCGTCCGGTCCCCCCGGATCCGCTACCCGGCCTCCGAGCTGTGCAAACCGTCGAGGGCGTGCGCCGGGGCGGGGTAGCTTCACGACCAGGGGTGCCGACGATGTGGACGGAGGGTGAGGCGTGCGGCGGGTGCGCGTACGGTTCGTCGGCGGGCCGGCCGACGACCTGGTGCGGGATCTGCCGGCGGAGCCGGACGGCGCGCCGCCGCACCGGTGGATCCTGGGGCACCCGGACGAGCCGGCCGACGACGTGGCCGACCACCTCTACGAGCGGGCCGACCGCGCCGGCCCGGACGGCTGGACCATGCGGTACGTGCGCACCGACCCGTTCGGCGCGACCGAGTGAGACTCAGGCCGGGCGGACGCCGGTGGTGTCGAGGATGACCGAGGCGACCAGCTCCGGGTCGTCGTGCATCGGCACATGCCCGCACCCGGGCAGGTCCAGGTGCCGGGCGGTGGGCAGCCGGGTGCGGGCCAGCGCCGCCTGCCGGTGGGGCAGGATCCGGTCCCGGGTGCCCCAGGCCACCGTCACCGGCACGGTGGGCGCGCCGGCGAACGCGTACCCCCGGCCGGCGCGGGCGACCGCGCGGAACGCGCGGGCGGTGCGCAGCGCGCGGGCGTCGGCCAACGCGGCGTCCGGCGCCAGCCGGCCCGGCCGGGCCATGATCATGCCCATCGCCAGCGCACGCAGCGCCGGCGCCGCGAACAGGTGACGAAGCACCGGCTCGGGCAGTCGGGCGGCGTTGCGGTGCAGGGTGAGCACGGTGAGCGCCCAGCGCAGCTCGCGTGCGGTGCAGAAGCCGGCCGGTGACAGCGCGGTGGCCGAGGCGACCGCGCCGACGGCGGCCAGCTCCAGGGCGATGGCGCCGCCGAGGCTGTTGCCGGCGACGTGCGGCCGCTCCAGCCGGAGCGCGGCGAACAGCTCGATCATCCCGGTCACCAGGCCGGGCATGTCGGCGGGCAGGCCGCCGGCGGGCACCGGGGACCGGCCGAAGCCGGGCAGGTCGACGGCGATCACGTCGTGCGCCTCGGCCAGCCGGTCCAGCACCGGCAGCCAGGCGCCCCAGTGGTGGCCGATGCCGTGCACCAGCACCAGTACCGGCCCGGCGCCCCGCCGCTCGAACACCACCTCCGCCGCGCTCACGGCCGGCCCGGTGGCGTGCTCGCGCCGAAGCCCCGGCCCAGCGCCCGGGCCTGCTCCTCGATCAGCGGGACGGTCACCCGGGCGGTCCGCCCCACCAGCCGGTCGGCCAGCGGACTGACCAGCAGCGACCGCACCGCCTGCACCGCGCCCACCGCGCGCGGCACGTACACCCGGCGGCTGCGGCGCTCGATCGCCCGGACGAACGCCTCCGCGCACTCGGTCACCGAGGTGGTGCGCCGCATCGGCCAGGGCAGCTTCGTCAACGCGCTCTCGAACGCCGGCAGGTCGGCCCGCGCCTCGCGCACCAGGTCGGTGTCCACCCAGGACGGGTGCGCGGTGCCCACGGCCACCCCGCGATGCGCCAGCTCCAGCCGGATCGCGGTGCCGAAGTGCTCCACGCCCGCCTTGGAGGCGCAGTAGGCGGCCATTCCCGGCAGCGCGGCGAACGCGGCGGCCGAGGAGACGATCAGCAGGTAGCCGCCGCGGTCGACGAGCGCCGGCACGGTCGCCGCCGCCGTGCGCATCACCCCGANNNCCCCGGTTGGCCACCCCGGCGTTGGCCACCACCGCGTCGATCCCGCCGAGCGCGGCGACCGTGCCGTCAACCGCCTCCGCCAACGCGGCCTGGTCGGTGACGTCGGCGGCGAACCAGACGTGCCCGGGGCCCAGCTCGTCGGCGAGCGCGGCGAGCCGGTCGGGCTCCAGCCCGACCAGGGACAGTCGGGCGCCCCGGGCCGCGGCGAGGCGGGCGGTGTGCGCGCCGATGCCCCGGGCCGCGCCGGTCACCAGCACCACGCGGCCGGCCAACCGGCCAGCGGGACCACCGTCGATGGGCATGCCGGCAAGTTACCACCGGGTAGCCTGCCGGGGAAGGCCCAACCGGTCCCGCGTCGCCCGCACAGCTGGTACACAGGATCGGGACAGTCCCGGTACAGCGGGTGCGCCCACGATGGGGAGCATGGTCATGAACGGGCAGGCCGCGCAGGGCCGGATCGAGCTGCGCCGACCCGACGGCGAGCCGGTGCGGGTGCTGGTGGTGGACGACGAGTCGACGCTGACCGACCTGCTCTCGATGGCCCTGCGCTACGAGGGCTGGCGGGTCACCACCGCCGCCGACGGAACGGCGGCGATCAGCGCGGCCCGGCAGTTCCGGCCGGACGCGGTGGTGCTCGACGTGATGCTGCCCGACCTGGACGGCTTCCAGGTGCTGCGCCGCCTGCGCGAGCAGTCGCCCAGCGTGCCGGTGCTCTTCCTGACCGCCCGGGACGCGGTGGAGGAGCGGGTCGCCGGGCTCACCGTCGGCGGCGACGACTACGTCACCAAGCCGTTCAGCCTGGAGGAGGTGATCGCCCGGCTGCGCGCCCTGCTGCGCCGCTCCGGCTTCGCGGTCGCCGCCCGGGAGGAGGCGGTGCTCACCGTCGGCGACCTCAGCCTCGACGAGGACAGCCACGAGGTGCGCCGCGGCGACGACCTGATCACGCTCACCGCCACCGAGTTCGAGTTGCTGCGCTACCTGATGCGCAACCCCCGCCGGGTGCTCAGCAAGGCCCAGATCCTCGACCGGGTCTGGAACTACGACTTCGGCGGCCAAGCCAACGTGGTCGAGCTCTACATCTCGTACCTGCGCAAGAAGATCGACGCGGGCCGCGCCCCCATGATCCACACGTTGCGCGGGGCGGGCTATGTCCTCAAGCCCGCGGAGTGACCCGGGCGGAGGACGACTGCGTCGCCGGCTGGCCGGCTGGTCGCTGCGCCGCCGCCTGGTGCTCTCCGTGGTGGCGCTGCTGGCGGTGGTCAGCGTCGGCGTCGGCGGGCTGACCACGGTCGCCCTGCGGCACTTCCTGGTCCGCCAGGTCGACGAGCAGCTCACCGGCTCGGAACGGCGCGGACGGCAGGTGGACCAGTTCCGGTTCCCGATCGGCGGCGACCGCCGGGACCTGATCCCCCCACCCGGCTTCCCGACGAAATCGGTCGCCGTCAAGGTGGAGGGCGGACGGGTCCGGACCGCCTTCATCCGCACCGAGAGCGGCGACGTGCCGATGCCCACCGCCGAGGTGGCCGCCCTGGCCCGGCAACCCGCGGACGGCCGACCCCGTACGGTCGGCCTGGGTGGATACGGCGACTACCGGGCGGTGGCGCGGCCCGGGGCGGACGGCGACGCCGCGATCTTCGCGATCCCGCTGGCCCGGGCCGACGACACCGTGGTGGCGATGATCGTGGCCCAGGTCGGCGTGATCGGCGCGGGCCTGGTCGTCGCCGGCGGTCTCGGCGCGCTCATCGTGCGGCGCACGCTGCGCCCGCTGGACCGGGTCGCCGCCACCGCCGCCCGGGTCACCGAGCTGCCGCTGGACCGGGGCGAGGTGGCCCTGTCGGTCCGGGTGCCGGCCGCCGACACCGACCCCCGCACCGAGGTCGGGCAGGTCGGCGGCGCGCTCAACCGGATGCTGGGCCACGTCGCCGCCGCGCTCGCCGCCCGGCAGGCCAGCGAGACCCGGGTACGCCAGTTCGTCGCCGACGCCAGCCACGAGCTGCGTACGCCGCTGGCCGCCATCCGCGGCTACGCCGAGGTGGCCCGACGCGGCCGGCAGGAGGTGCCGCCGGACGTGGCGCACGCGTTGCGCCGGGTCGAGTCGGAGAGCACCCGGATGACCCGCCTCGTGGACGACCTGCTGCTGCTCGCCCGGCTGGACTCCGGCCGCCCGCTCGTCGCCGAGCCGGTCGACCTCACCGCCATGGCGGTCGACGCGGTCAGCGACGCGCACGTGGCCGGGCCGGAGCACCGCTGGCAGCTCGACCTGCCCGACGAGCCACTCACCGTCACCGGCGATCCCCAGCGGCTGCACCAGGTGCTGGCGAACCTGCTGGCCAACGCGCGGGTGCACACCCCCGCCGGCACCGCCGTCACCACCGGCCTCGCCGCGGTCCCGGACGGCGTCGAACTCCGCGTCACCGACGACGGGCCGGGCATCCCGGCCGACCTGCAACCGGAGGTGTTCGAGCGGTTCGCCCGCGGCGACAGCTCCCGCTCCCGCGCGCACGGCAGCACCGGCCTGGGTCTGGCCATCGTCGCGGCCGTGGTGGAGGCGCACCACGGCCGGGTGGAGGTGACCAGCCGACCCGGCCGCACCGCGTTCACCGTCTGGCTGCCCCGATCCACAGCGGACGCATAGGTCGTTCACGGGAGCCGGCCAGCGGCCTCTCCCAGGCTGGTCGGCATGGACAGAACCGAGAGCCTGCCGACCGGGCGCACGACCGGCCCGGCCGAGGCCGCCCCGCAGGCCGGTCCGCCCGCGACCGATCCGGCCGCCCACCCCGTACCGCAGCCGACGCCGACGCCGACGCCGGCGGACCCGCCGGCCGGACCGCCCGGCCGCGACCCGCGCTGGGCCCGCCCGGCCCTGCTCGGCCTGCTGGTGGCCACCGGCCTGCTCTACCTGTGGGGCCTGGGGGCCTCCGGGTGGGGCAACGCGTTCTACGCCGCCGCGGCGCAGGCCGGCTCGGCGAGCTGGAAGGCGTTCTTCTACGGCTCCTCGGACGCGGCCAACTCGATCACCGTGGACAAGACGCCGGCCTCGCTCTGGCTGATGGCACTCTCGGTGCGGGTCTTCGGCCTGAACAGCTGGTCGATCCTGGTGCCGCAGGCGCTGCTCGGCGTCGCCTCGGTCGGCGTGCTGTACGCGTCGGTGCGTCGCTGGCACGGCCCGGCGGCCGCGCTGCTCGCCGGCGCGGTCCTCGCGCTCACCCCGGTGGCGACGCTGATGTTCCGCTTCGACAACCCGGACGCGCTGCTGGTGTTCCTACTGGTGGCCGCCGCGTACGCCACGGTGCGGGCGGTCGAGACGGCAAGCACCCGGTGGCTCGCGCTGGCCGGTGTGCTGGTCGGCTTCGGCTTCCTCACCAAGATGCTCCAGGCGTTCCTGGTGATCCCGGTCCTCGCCGGGGTCTACCTGCTGGCCGCGCCGACCGGCCCCGGACGACGGATCCGCCAACTGCTGCTGGCCGGGCTGGCCGTGCTGGTCTCCGCCGGCTGGTGGGTGGCGATCGTGGAGCTGGTGCCGGCGAGCGCCCGCCCGTACATCGGTGGCTCGCAGCACGACAGCATCCTGGAGCTGACGTTCGGCTACAACGGCCTGGGCCGGATCACCGGCGACGAGGTGGGCAGCGTCGGCGGTGGCGGCCGGCCGGGCGGGGGCGGTCCGTTCTCCGGGCAGACCGGCCCGTTGCGGATGTTCGACACCGAGATCGGCGGGCAGATCTCCTGGCTGCTGCCGGCCGCGCTGATCCTGCTGGTGGCCGGCCTGTGGCTGGCCGGGCGGGCGGCGCGCACCGACCGGCGGCGGGCCGGCCTGCTGCTCTGGGGCGGCTGGCTGCTGGTCACCGGGCTGATCTTCAGCTTCATGTCCGGCATCTTCCACGCGTACTACACGGTCGCCCTCGCGCCGGCCGTCGGCGCGTTGGTCGGCATCGGGGCCACCCTGCTCTGGCGGGCCCGGACCACGTCCGGCCGGTGGCGCGGCTACGCCGCCACGCTGGTCCTGGCCGGCACGCTCGCGGTCACCGCCTGGTGGTCCTGGCGCCTGCTCGACCGCAGCTCCGACTGGTACCCCTGGCTGCGCCCCACGGTCCTGGCCGCCGGCCTGACGGCGGCCCTCCTCCTGGCCCTCCTGGACGCTTTCGCCCTCCGCGACGGCTCGGTGATCAAGGGGTTCGCGTCGGACGGCGCGGCCCCCGGCGACGCGAACTCCTTGGTCACCCCGGACCGGGCGGGTTGGGCGGGTTGGGCGGGTTGGGGATGGGGGGTGGCGGGGGTTGCGACGCTGGCGGTGGCGGTGGCGCTGGCCGGGCCGGCGGCGTATGCGCTTCAGACCGCGGCGACCCCCCACAGGGGCGCGATCCCCAGCGCTGGTCCGTTCGTGGCGGGCGGCTTCGGACCGGGCGGCCGGGGTGGCTTCCCCGGTGGTGAGAACGGCGCCTTCCCCGGCTTCCCCGGTGGTCAGAACGGCGCGTTCCCCGGCCTCCCCGGTGGTCAGAACGGTGGCACCGGTCAGAACGGCGTGTTCCCCGGCTTCCCGGGCGGCGGCCCGGCGCCGGGCATGCCCACCGGCCAGGACGGCGGCTCCGGCCGCAACGGTGGCGCGGGCCGGGACGGGGGTCGTGGTCAGCGTGGCGGTGGCATGGGTGGACTGCTCGACGCCCGCGAGCCGAGCGCCGAGATGACCGCGCTGCTCAAGACCGACGCGTCGGACCACACCTGGGTCGCGGCCACGGTCGGCTCGANCCAGCTCGCCACCGGCGAGCCGGTGATGGCGATCGGCGGCTTCAACGGCAGCGATCCGTCGCCGACCCTCGAGCAGTTCCAGCGGTACGTCGCCGCCGGGAAGATCCACTACTTCATCGGCGGTGGCGGGTTCCGGGCCAACGGCGGCAGCAGCGCCTCGTCCCAGATCGCCGCCTGGGTGGCCGAGACCTTCACCCCGACCACGGTCGACGGAGTCACCATCTACGACCTGAGCAGTGAGGGCTGAACCATGACCCTGATGCCCGAGCCCCGGGCTGCGGTGCACGCCCGGCCCACCGCCGCCACCGCGGTGCTGGACGTGGTGGTCCCGGTGCACGACGAGGAGGTCGACCTCGGCCCCTGCGTGCGGCGGCTGCACGCGCACCTGAGCGCGCAGTTCCCGTACCCGTTCCGGATCACGGTGGCCGACAACGCCAGCACCGACGGCACCCTGGCGGTGGCCGAGGCGCTCGCCGCCGAACTGCCCGAGGTGGGGGTGCTGCACCTGGCGGAGAAGGGGCGCGGCCGAGCGCTGCGGGCCGCCTGGTCCGCGTCGCCCGCGCCGGTGCTCGCGTACCTGGACGTGGATCTCTCCACCGACCTGGCCGCGCTGTTGCCGCTGGTCGCCCCGCTCCTGTCCGGCCACTCCGACCTGGCCATCGGCACCCGGCTGGCGCGGGCCAGCCGGGTGGTCCGAGGCGCCCGGCGGGAAGTGATCTCCCGGGGCTACAACCTGCTGCTGCGCGGCACGCTCGCGGTGCGCTTCTCCGACGCGCAGTGCGGCTTCAAGGCGATCCGCGCCGACGTGGCGGCCGAGCTGCTGCCGCTGGTCCAGGACACCGGCTGGTTCTTCGACACGGAACTGTTGGTCCTCGCGCAGCGGGCCGGGTTGCGGATCCACGAGGTGCCGGTGGACTGGGTGGACGACCCGGACAGCCGGGTCGACATCGTCGCCACCGCGTTGGCCGACCTGCGCGGTATCGGGCGGCTGGGCCGCGCGCTGCTCACCGGCGCGCTGCCGCTGGCCCGGCTGCGCGCCCAGCTCGGCCGGCAGCCGTTGCCGGTGCCGGTCGGGCTACCCGACCAGCTCGCCCGCTTCGCCGCGGTCGGGGTGGCGAGCACGCTCGCGTACCTGCTGCTCTTCCTGGCGGCCCGTGGTCCGCTCGGGGCGCAACCGGCGAACCTGCTGGCGCTGCTGCTGACCGCGGTGGCCAACACGGCGGCCAACCGGCGGCTCACCTTCGGCGTCACCGGTCGGCGGCACGCCGGGCGGCACCACCTCCAGGGGATGCTCGCGTTCGCGCTCGGCCTGGCCCTGACCAGCGGTGCCCTGGCCGTCCTGCACGCGCTCACGACCCCACCGCGAGCCGCCGAACTGGCCGTCCTGGTGGTGGCGAACCTGGCCGCCACCGCCCTGCGCTTCCTCCTGCTCCGCCTGGCCATGCACCACCGACCCTGACGCTGGCTTCGTCGATCATGAGGTTGGCGGCCCGACACGCCGGGCGGGGGAACGCCAACGTCATGATCGACGGCGGGTGGTGGCAGGGTGGAGGGCGTGTACCGGGAGCGGAGGGCGGCGCGGGTTCGGGGAGCGGTGGTGTGGGGCAGCGTCTCCGACCGCGAAGGAGTTGTCCGGGTGCTGCCGGACGGGTGCCTGGACCTGCTCTGGTCCAGCCGGGCAGGGCTGCTGGTGGCCGGCCCCGATCGCGTCGCGCAGGTGTCGCGGTCGATTGCGGGGGAGCGGTGGATCGGGCTGCGGCTTCCGCCGGGTGTCGGCCCGGCCGTGTTCGGGGTGCCCGCCGAGGAACTGCGGAACCGTCGTGTTCCGCTGGGCGACCTGTGGGGCCGCGCCGCCGGTGAGCTGGCCGAGCGGGTCGAGGCGGCGATGGCCGACCCGGGTGGGCCGACCGCGTCGGTGACCGGGCCGGCCGGGCCGGCCGTGGCGGGCTGGCCGGGCGCCGCCATCCTGGAGGAGGTGGCGTGCGCGCGGCTGCGGGCCGCCGGTGGGCCGGACCCGATCGGCGTCCGGGTGGCCACCGCGCTGGCCGCCGGGGCGACGGTCGCCGCGACCGCCGCCGAGGTCGGCCTCGGCGCGCGCGCCCTGCACCGGCGCAGCCAGGTCCTCTTCGGGTACGGCCCGAAGACGCTCGCCCGGATCCTGCGGATGCGCCGCGCGCTGGACCTGACCCGCACCGGCGTGCCGCTCGCCGAGGTCGCCGCGCGCAGCGGGTACGCAGACCAGGCCCACCTCACCCGCGATGTGCGTGAGTTGGCCGGGGTGTCGCCGACCCGCCTGCTCACCCTGCCCGCCACCTGAGCGGGGCGACCGGCGAAGCGCCGTCGGCGGTCAGGGGGCCGGAAGGGGCGCGAACAGGTCGACGCCGTTGCCGTCCGGGTCGTGCAGGACCGCGTACCGCTGGCCCCAGAAGGCGTCCCACGGCGGCAGTTCCCCGTGATGGCCGGCGGCGGTCAGGTCGGCGTACCAGCGGTCCACCTCGGCCGGGTCGGCGCAGCGGAAGGCCAGGTTCATCCGAGGGCTGCCGGCCGGCGGCGTGAAGCCGGGATGGAAGCTCCGGATCGTCTCGACGGTGTCCCAGGCCAGCCGTACGCCGCCCGGCAGGGTGATTTCCACGTGCGGTGCCGTCTCGGCGCCGGCCGGGACCGGCAGTCCCAGCCGGCGGTAGAAGTCGAGGGTGCGGGCCATGTCGGTGACCACGGTCCCGACGAGATCGAACTGCGGTGTCATGTCCGCCACGGTAGGCCCGGACGGCGTCGGTCGTCTTGAACGGATCGGACGGGGCATCGGACGGGCGGGGAGTGGCCGGTGTGCCCGCACGCATCCGACCGAACGCGTACGGTAGGGAACAAGTCCGGCATTGAGCCATGAAGCTCGCATACCGGCTGAGAGAGCGATGAATCGGCGAGGGAAGGAAAGCAGCCGTGACGCACCTGGCCTACCTGGACGCGGGATCCGGCAGCCTCATCGTGCAGGCGGTGGTCGGCGGGGTGGCCGGAATGGCCGTGGCCGCCAAGCTCTACTGGCGTCGACTGGTGACCCGGTTCCGCCGCCAGCCCACCGACCAGGGCTGACGGGATGACGATCCCGCACACCGGCGTCCGCGCCGAGCCCGGTTCCTTCCGCGACCCCGGCAACCGGGTCTTCCACCGCGGCGGGGAGGTGCTGCGTGGCCTCGACGAGCGCTCCGCCCGTGACTGGCGGGCGCTGTCCGCCACCGACCTCTTCCGCGAACTGGTCACCGCCGGGCACCTCGTCGGCACCGAGGAACTGGTGCCGACCCCGGTCGACGCGCCCTGGGCCGCGGTGCTGCGGCACGAGCGGATCCCGTTCGTCTCACATCCCTACGAGTGGTCGTCCGCGATGCTGCGCGACGCGGCGCTGCTGCACCTGGACGTGCTGCGCGCCGCGTTGGAGGCCGGCTTCACCACCAAGGACGGCTCGGCCTACAACGTGCAGTGGCGCGGGGCACGGCCGGTCTTCATCGACGTCGGCTCGTTCGAGGCGCTGCGCGACGGCGAGCCCTGGACCGGTTACCGGCAGTTCTGCCAGACCCTGCTCTACCCGCTGCTGATCCAGGCCCACCTCGGGCTGGACTTCCAGCCGTTCCTGCGGTCCCGGATCGACGGCGTCGAGCCCGACCAGATGCGCCGCCTCTTCGCCGGGGCCCGGCGCTGGCGGGCCGGCGTGCCCACCCATGTGCACCTGCACCGCGCCATGCAGACCCGCAACTCCCGCGCCAGCACCAGCGACGTCCGCGCCCAGCTACGCGCCGCCGGGTTCTCCCGCGAGCTGGCCCTGGCCACGGTACGCGGGCTGACCCGGCTGGTCCGCCGGCTCGACCACCGCCCCGGTGACAGCCACTGGTCGGACTACCAGCGCACCTGCGCGTACTCGGTGCCGGACCGGCAGGTCAAGGAGGCCTTCGTCGACCGGGCGGTGAGCGCCACCGCGCCGGACTCGGCGCTGGACCTGGGCGCCAACGACGGCCGGTACGCCCGCATCGCCGCCCGGCACGCCGCGTACGTGGTCGCCGTCGAGCAGGACCCGGCCGTGGTCGACACCCTCTACCGCGCCCTGCGCGACGAGGGGGAACGGCGCATCCTGCCGCTGGTCACGGACCTCGCCGACCCGTCGCCCGGCGGCGGCTGGCGCGGCGTCGAGCGGGCCGCGTTCGCCGACCGGGCCCGCGCCGACCTGGTCCTCGCCCTGGCCGTGGTGCACCACCTGGCGATCGGCCGCAACGTGCCGCTGCCCGAGGTGCTGGACCAACTCGCCGCATTCACCGAGACCGGCGGCAGCCTGGTGGTGGAGTTCGTCCACCCGGACGACCCGATGGCCCGCCGGCTGCTCGCCAACAAGCCGGACGGCCTCTTTCCCGACTACCGGCGGGAGGTGTTCGAGACGCTGCTGGCCCGGCACGGGCGGGTGGTCGCCCGGGTCGAGCTGCCGTCCGGCACCCGCACGCTCTACCAGGTGGTGGTGGGTGGCTGAGGACACCCTCGCACCACCGCGCGAGCGTACGACCGGCGTCGACCGGCCCCGCCGTCGCAGCACCTGGCGGGCCGAGTCGGCGCGGCTGGCGGAGGTGGTGGCGCTGGTCGGGCTGGTGGTCACCCAGCCGCTGCTGGACGTGCTCGGCCGCAGTCCCGACTTCTTCCTGTTCCACCGCGCCTCCCGGGGCGACGTGCTGCTCCTCGTCGCCCTGATCGCGCTCGCGCCGACGGTGCCGTTCGCGGCGCTCGGCGCGCTGTCCCTGCTCGCCGGTCGGGTCACCCGGACCGTGGTGCACACCGTGCTCGTGGCACTGCTGTCGGCCGCGCTCGCGGTCCAGGTCGGCCGGCACCTCACGCCGCTTCGGGGCGTACCGCTGCTGCTGGTGGCCGGCGGCGCGGGCGTCGCTGCGGCGGCCGCGCACCGGCGGTGGCGGGCGCTGCGTCGGGTGCTGCGGGTGGCCGCGATCGGCCCGGTGGTCTTCATCGGGCTGTTCCTGTTCGCGTCGCCGGCCTCGGCGGTGGTGCTGCCCCGGGGCGACGGCGGCGCGGCCGGGGTGGCCGGCGCCGGCGCCCACCCGCCGGTGGTCATGATCGTGCTGGACGAACTGCCGCTGGTGTCCCTGCTCGGCCCGGACGGGCGGATCGACGCCACCCGCTACCCGAACTTCGCCGCGCTGGCCGCCGGGTCGACCTGGTACCGCAACGCCACCGGGGTCAGCGGCTGGACGCCCTACGCGCTGCCGGCGATGCTCACCGGGCGCTACCCGCAGCGGGCCGTGGCCCCGCACTACTCGCAGTACCCGGACAACCTCTTCACCGCACTCGGCGGCCTCTACCGGATCAAGGCCGAGGAGAGCATCACCCGACTCTGCCCACCCAGCCGCTGCGAGCAGCCGGCCAGCCCGCCACAGGGCTTCGGGGCGCTGGCCCGGGAGAGCGGCGAGCTGCTGCGCCGGCTCACCGCGCCGGTGGACAGCCGGGTCGACCCGGAGGACTCCTACCGGGAGCAGACCGCGGCCGAGGCCGGACTGGACGCCGCCGAGCCGGTGCCCGACGACCCGAAGTTCCGCTGGGACACCCTCGACGACAACCAGCCGGCCCGGTTCACCTCGTTCCTGGCCGGGCTGCGCCCCGCCGACCGGCCCACCCTGCACTTCCTGCACCTGCTGATGCCGCACCCGCCGTGGGCGTACCTGCCGTCCGGGGCGCGCTACGCCGCGCCGGAGGACCTGCCCAACGACGGCGCCGGGTGGGTGGACGTGGCCCGCGCCCGGCACCTGGCCCAACTCGGCTACACCGACCGGCTGATCGGCGAGACACTGCGCACGCTGCGCGCCACCGGCCTCTACGACCGCGCGCTGGTGCTGGTCACCGCCGACCACGGGGTGAGCTTCCGCCAGGACTGGCAGGGCCGGGGGATGGGCGCCATCGAACACGCCGCCAACGAGGTCGCCTGGGTGCCGATGTTCGTCAAGGAACCCGGCCAGCGGACCGGCCGGGTGGACGACCGCAACTGGGAACACGTCGACCTGCTGCCCACGATCGCCGACGAGACCCACATCCGGGTGCCGTGGCGGCTCGACGGCCGGTCGGCGAAG
>NZ_NAPR01000023.1:166242-168190 GCF_002140155.1 Micromonospora sp. NBS 11-29 | reverse complement strand
CCCGGGGGAGCCGGTGACGATCACCGGCCCGACGCCCGCGCCGGTGCCCCCGCCGCCGGTGGACCCGCTCGTCGGCACCCGGGTCGGCGCGGTGCCCACCGCCGGCTCCGCCACCGTGGCGAACCGGTCCGCGTTCGACGCGGTCGACCCGGCGCGCGGTCTGCCGGCGCTGCTCTGGGGCACGGTGCCCGATTCGGTGCCGAACGGCACCCGGCTCGCGGTCGCGGTCAACGGCACGGTCGGCGCGGTCGTGCCGGTGGTGCCACCGGACGCCGGCGGTCGGCGGTTCGCCGCGTTCCTCCCCGACGACCGGCTCTTCGCCGCCGGCGCCAACCGACTGGACCTCTACCGGGTGGGCGCCGGCGGGACGCTGCGGCGACTCACTCTCTCCTGACGCGCGCGGTTACCCGCCGGTTTCCGACCCGGCAAGTCGGGAAACAGGTGACGCATACCTCACCCGAGAAGCCATGCCGAGCGTTGTCCGCCACACCGTGATTACGGTAGAAGCGAAGGCAATTCAACGAAGATCTTGCCGGCGAAGCGAGGAACAGATGACGGAAGTCAAGCTCGACCACCCCGGTGGGCAGCTGTCGATGCCGGTGCAGTCCGCGGTCGAGGGCCCCGCCGGGATCGGGGTGAGCAAGCTGCTCAAGGAAACCGGGATGACAACATACGACCCCGGTTTCGTCAACACCGCGTCCTGCTCGTCCGCGATCACCTACATCGACGGTGACGCGGGCATCCTGCGGTACCGCGGCTACCCGATCGACCAGCTGGCCGAGAAGTCCTCCTTCCTGGAGGTCTCCTACCTGCTGATCTACGGCGAACTGCCGAGCCAGACGGAGCTGTCCGAGTTCAGCGAGCGGATCCGGCGGCACTCGCTGCTGCACGAGGAGATGCGCCGCTTCTTCGACGGTTTCCCCCGCGACGCGCACCCGATGGCCGTGCTCTCCTCGGCCGTCAGCGCCATCTCGACCTTCTACCAGGACAGCCTGGACCCGTTCGACTCCGAGCACGTGGAGATGTCCACGGTGCGGCTGATGGCGAAGGTTCCCACCATCGCCTCGTACGCCTACAAGAAGTCGATCGGCCAGCCGCTGCNGTCCCGGCCGAGCAGTACGAGGTCGACCCGGTGGTCGCCCGGGTGCTGGACATGCTGTTCATCCTGCACGCCGACCACGAGCAGAACTGCTCCACCTCCACCGTGCGGCTGGTCGGCTCCAGCAACGCCAACCTGTTCGCCTCGGTCTCGGCCGGCGTGAACGCGCTCTTCGGCCCGCTGCACGGCGGCGCCAACCAGGCCGTGCTGGAGATGCTCCAGAAGATCCAGGCCGACGGCGGGGACGTCCGCGCCTTCGTGCAGAAGGTGAAGGACAAGCAGGACGGCGTGAAGCTGATGGGCTTCGGCCACCGGGTCTACAAGAACTACGACCCCCGCGCCGCGATCGTGAAGAAGGCCGCCCAGGACGTGCTCGGCCGGATGGCCAAGCCGGACCCGCTGCTGGACCTCGCGGTGCAGTTGGAGGAGATCGCGCTGGCCGACGACTTCTTCGTCTCGCGGCGGCTCTACCCGAACGTGGACTTCTACACCGGCCTGATCTACAAGGCCATGGGCTTCCCGACGAAGATGTTCACGGTGCTGTTCGCGCTGGGCCGGCTGCCCGGCTGGATCGCGCAGTGGCGCGAGATGATCAACGACCCGGAGACCAAGATCGGCCGTCCGCGGCAGATCTACACCGGCGCCCCCGAGCGGGAGTACCTCCCCGCCGCCAACCGCTGAGGTGTAAGGCGGGGGCCCCGCTTAACGCTTCTGGTATAGGCGGGGCCCCCGCTTAACACCGTTGACGAGTGAGGCCGCCGACCCGTGCGGGTCGGCGGCCTTTCGCGTGCTCGGGCGGGTGCGGTTGTTAAGCGGGGCCCCCGCCTCTACCAAATGCGTTAAGCGGGG
>NZ_NAPR01000023.1:165388-166222 GCF_002140155.1 Micromonospora sp. NBS 11-29 | reverse complement strand
GGGCCCCCCGCCTTACCGCAAACCGGCGGCGGTGAGGAGGTTGCCGGCGGGGAGGGCCGGGAGACGGTTGCCGGCGGACATCCGCTGCTCGGCCCGGGCCGCGGTGAACGCCGGGTCGCCGGCGATCGCGGCGGCGTACGCGGACGCGGTGCGCGACGCGATGGCCGACCAGCCGTACTGCTCGTGCACCATGGCGCGGGCGCGGCGGGCCATGGCGCGGGCCCGGTCGGTGTCGGCGAGCACCGCGTGCACCGCCTCGGCGAGCCCCTGCGGGTCCTGCGGCGCGAACGTCATCCCGGTGACGCCCGGCTCGACGATCTCGGCCAGCCCGCCGGTACGCGAGACCGCGAGCGGCGCGCCCGCCGCGGCGCCCTCCAGCGCGACCATGCCGAACGGCTCGTAGATGCTGGGCACCACGAAGCAGTCCGAGGCGGCCATCACGGCGGGCAGGTCGGTGCCGCCGAGGAAGCCGGGCATGCTGACCGTGGCGCCCAGCCCGAGGCGGTGCACCTCGGCCTCCAGTTCCGCCCGGTACGGCCCGTCACCGACGATGACCGCGCGCAGCCCGGGGTGGCGCTCGCGCAGCCGGGGCAGCCCGGCCAGCAGGTGCTGCACGCCCTTCTCGTAGACCAGCCGGCCGGCGAACGTGACCAGCGGGCCGTCGGCGGCGAAGCGGGTCCGGGCGGCGGTGACCGCCGACGCGGGCACCCGCCACCGGTGCGGCTCGACGCCGTTGGGGACCACGTCGACCCGGGCGGCGTCCACGCCGAACAGCGCGCCCACCTCGTCGCGCATGTAGCCGGAGCAGACGATCACCCGGCCGGACTCGCCGGC
>NZ_NAPR01000023.1:165262-165383 GCF_002140155.1 Micromonospora sp. NBS 11-29 | reverse complement strand
AGTGTTCGACGCCGTGGATGGTGCGGTTCATCTCCTCCGGCAGCCAGCCCTGGTGTCGGCCGGCTTCGGTGGCGTGGATGGTGGTGACCAGTGGCACGTCCAGGTGCTCGCGCAGCGTCAT
>NZ_NAPR01000023.1:124210-165142 GCF_002140155.1 Micromonospora sp. NBS 11-29 | reverse complement strand
AGAGCGCGTGCACGTGGCGGCCGAGGCCGCCGACGAGCACCGGCGGGTACTCCCACGACAGCATCAGGATGCGCCGGTTGCGGGACGCGGCGCCGGGCTGCGGCGGCACGGTCGGGCGGGAGGTGAGGGTGGGCCGGTGGCGCCGGTCCGTCGCGGTGGCGGGCTGCGCGCCGACCCGCAGAGTGGTCACGTGTCGATCTCCGTCCATGCAGGGTGGGACACGCCGGCGTCGGTGACGGCGATGAGGCGGTGGTGGGGTTGCCGAGCGGCGGGCGTACCCGCGCGGGCGCGGGCACGCGGTCCAGGAAAGTGCATCGGGCGCGAACCCGCATCTTGAAAACGACGATCGTGACGGACGACACCCAATCGTCGTCGGTTACCGTCCGAACGGGTGGATTGGCGTTGCGTACGGCGGGGCAATAGCGGCGTGCGCACCGGCCGACGCCCGTCCGGTGCGTTAACGATCATGGGCCGAAGGAGCAGCATGCAGGTCTGGCCGGGCGAGAGCTACCCCCTCGGCGCCACCTACGACGGGATGGGCACCAACTTCGCGATCTTCTCCGAGGTGGCGGAGAAGATCGAGCTCTGCCTCTTCGACGAGTGGGACATCGGCACCGAGCGTCGGGTCGAGTTGCGCGAGGTCGACGCGTACGTCTGGCACGCCTACATCCCGGGCGTCGAGCCCGGCCAGCGGTACGGCTTCCGGGTGCACGGGCCGTGGGACCCGGCCAACGGGGTGCGGTGCAACCCGCACAAGCTGCTGCTCGACCCGTACGCGAAGGCGGTCGACGGCGAGGTCTCCTGGGACCCGGCGGTCTACGACTACGAGGTGGGCGGCGACCCGGACCGGATGAACACCGTCGACTCGGCGCCGTTCATGCCGAAGTCGGTGGTGGTGAACCCGTACTTCGACTGGGGCAACGACAAGCCGCCGCGCATCGCGTACCACCACTCGGTGATCTACGAGGCCCATGTGCGCGGGCTGACCATGCGCCACCCCGACATCCCGGAGGAGCTGCGTGGCACGTACGCGGCGATCGCCTCGCCGGTGATGATCGAGCACTTCAAGCGGCTCGGGGTGACCGCGGTCGAGCTGATGCCGGTGCACGAGTTCGTGCACGACCACCGTCTGGTCGACCTGGGGTTGCGCAACTACTGGGGCTACAACAC
Source organism: Micromonospora sp. NBS 11-29 (assembly GCF_002140155.1). Classification (GTDB taxonomy): domain Bacteria; phylum Actinomycetota; class Actinomycetes; order Mycobacteriales; family Micromonosporaceae; genus Micromonospora. The sequence goes on along the minus strand of NZ_NAPR01000023.1, from coordinate 163,972 downwards.
GATCGGCTTCTTCGCCCCGCACCACGGCTACTCCGCGCTGGGCCGGCTCGGTCAGCAGGTGCAGGAGTTCCGGGGCATGGTCAAGGCGCTGCACGCCGCCGGCATCGAGGTCATCCTCGACGTGGTCTACAACCACACCGCCGAGGGCAACCACCTCGGGCCGTCGCTGAGCTTCAAGGGCATCGACACCCCGAGCTACTACCGGCTGTCGGAGGAGGATCGGCGTTACTTCGTCGACTACACCGGCACCGGCAACAGCCTTAACGTGCGCAGCCCGCACTCGCTGCAACTGATCATGGACTCGCTGCGCTACTGGGTCACCGAGATGCACGTCGACGGCTTCCGGTTCGACCTGGCCGCCACGCTGGCCCGCGAGTTCTACGAGGTGGACCGCCTCTCCACCTTCTTCGAGGTGGTGCAGCAGGACCCGGTGGTCGGCCGGGTGAAGCTGATCGCCGAGCCGTGGGACATCGGCCCGGGCGGCTACCAGGTGGGCAACTTCCCGCCGCAGTGGACCGAGTGGAACGGCAAGTACCGCGACACCGTACGTGACTTCTGGCGTGGCGAGCCGGCCACGCTCGCCGAGTTCGCCTCCCGCATCTCCGGCTCGGCCGACCTCTACCAGGACGACGGCCGCCGGCCCTTCCACAGCATCAACTTCGTCACCTGTCACGACGGGTTCACGCTGACCGACCTGGTGTCGTACAACGACAAGCACAACGAGGCCAACGGCGAGGAGAACCGGGACGGCGAGAGCCACAACCGGTCGTGGAACTGCGGCGTCGAGGGGGAGACCGACGACCCGGGCGTACGGGAGCTGCGGGCGCGGCAGCGGCGCAACTTCCTGGCCACGCTGATCCTGTCGCAGGGCGTGCCGATGCTCGGGCACGGCGACGAGCTGGGCCGTACCCAGGGCGGCAACAACAACGCCTACTGCCAGGACAGCGAACTGGCCTGGGTCGACTGGGACCGCGCCGACGAGGAGCTGCTGGCGTTCGTCCGCCGGCTCACCGCGTTCCGGGCCCGGCACCGGGTGTTCCAGCGGCGGCGCTTCTTCACCGGGCTGCCGGTGGGCGGCCGGGCCGCCGGCACCGCCCTGCCCGACCTGATCTGGTACACCCCGGACGGCCGGGAGATGACCGGCGAGGACTGGGGCAACGACTTCGGCCGCTCGGTGGCCCTGTTCGTCAACGGCGACGGCATCCCGGAACGCGGCCAGTACGGCCAGCGCCACCGGGACAGCTCCTTCCTGCTGCTGTTCAACGCGCACGACGCGCCGTTGGACTTCACGCTGCCCGGCACGGAGTTCGGGCCGGGCTGGGAGCTGGTGATCAGCACCGCGGAGCCGGATCCGGAGAAGACCACCCTGGTCGAGGCGGGCGGCACGGTCTGCGTACCGGACCGTTCGCTGCTGGTCCTGGAGAGGACGGCCTGACCCATGCCCGACACCCCCCGCTCCACCTACCGGATCCAGGTGCGCCCCGGCTTCGACCTGGACGCCACCGCCGAGCTGACCGACTACCTGGCCGCGCTCGGCGTCACCCACCTCTACACCGCGCCGCTGCTCACCGCCACGCCCGGCTCGCAGCACGGCTACGACGTGGTGGACCACCGTGCGGTCAACCCCGAGCTGGGCGGCGAGGGCGGCCGGCAGCGGCTGGTCCGGGCGTTGCGCGCCGCCGGGCTGGGCCTGGTCGTGGACATCGTGCCCAACCACGCCGGAGTGGCCCGGCCGGCGGCCAACCCGGCCTGGTGGGACGTGCTGCGCGCCGGGCGCGACTCGGCGTACGCGGGCTGGTTCGACATCGACTGGGACCGCGGCCGACTGTTGCTGCCGGTGCTGGCCGACGCCCCGGACGCGCTGGACGACCTGAAGCTGGTCGACGGGGAACTGCGCTACCACGAGCACCGTTTCCCGGTCGCCGACGGCACCGGCGACGGGACCCCCCGCGAGGTGCACGATCGGCAGCACTACGAGCTGGTCAACTGGCGGCGCGGCGACGCCGAGCTGACGTACCGTCGGTTCTTCGCCGTCTCCGACCTGGCCGGGCTGCGGGTGGAGGACGACGCCGTCTTCGACGCCACCCACGCGGAGATCCTGCGCTGGGTCGACGCCGGGGACGTCGACGGCATCCGGGTCGACCACCCGGACGGGCTGCGCGACCCGGCCGGCTACCTGGCCCGGTTGCGCGCCGCCGCGCCGGACCGCTGGCTGGTGGTGGAGAAGATCCTGGAGTACGGCGAGGAGCTGCCGGACTGGCCGGTCGACGGCACCACCGGCTACGACGCCCTGGCCGCCGTCAGCGGGCTCTTCGTCGACCCGGACGCCGAACCGGACTTCACCGCGCTGGACGGGAGGATCACCGGGCGGCACACCTCCTGGGAGGACCTGACCCACACCACCAAGCTCGAAGCCGCCACCCGGCTGCTCGCCACCGAGTTGACCCGCCTCGCCGCGCTCGTCCCCGAGCTGCCCGGCGAGCAGGTCCGCGCCGCCCTCGCCGAGTTGGCCGCGTGCTTCCCGGTCTACCGCGGNGACGCCCCGACCTGACCGGCGTGCTGGACGCGGTCACCGCCCGGCTGCGCGACCCCGGCCACGAGCTGGCCGCCCGGTTCCCGCAGCTCACCGGCGCGGTGATGGCCAAGGGCGTGGAGGACACCGCCTACTACCGGTGGAGCCGGTTCGTCGCGCTCAACGAGGTCGGCGGCAGCCCGGCCCACTTCGGCGTGCCCCCGGCCGAGCTGCACCGCTTCGCCGCCGCCCGCCAGGTGCGCTGGCCGGCGAGCATGACCACGCTCTCCACCCACGACACCAAACGCGGTGAGGACGTGCGCGCCCGGCTGGCCGTGCTGAGCGAGCTGCCCGGCCGCTGGGCCGAGCGGGTCACCGACTGGATGTCGCGGGTGCCGCTGGCCGACCCGGCGCTGGCCCACCTGCTCTGGCAGACCGCCGTCGGGGCCTGGCCGCTCGACCGGGACCGGCTGCACGGGTACGCCGAGAAGGCCGCCCGGGAGGCGTCGGTCAGCACCAGCTGGGCCGACCCCGACCCGGCGTTCGAGCACGAGATGCACGCCCTGGTCGACCGGATGTACGACGACCCGGAGCTGCACGCCCAGATCACCGCGTTCGCCGCCGAGATCACCCCGGCCGGCTGGTCCAACGCGCTCGGGCAGAAGCTGGTGCAGCTCGCCATGCCCGGCGTGCCGGACACCTACCAGGGCACCGAGCTGTGGGAGAACTCCCTCGTCGACCCGGACAACCGTCTTCCGGTCGACTTCGCCGTACGCCGGGAGACCCTCGCCCGGCTCGATGCCGGCTGGCAGCCGGCGGTGGCCGCCGACGGCGCGGCCAAGCTGCTCGTGGTCTCCCGCACGCTNGCGCGACCGGCCGGAGCTGTTCACCGGCTACCGGCCGGTGGCGGCGCACGGCCCGGCCGGCGTGCACGCGCTGGCGTTCGACCGGGGCGGCGCGATCGCGGTGGCGACCCGGCTGCCGCTGCGGCTGGCGCGGGACGGCGGCTGGCGGGGAACGACCCTGTCACTTCCCGTTCATCCGGTGACCGACCTGTTCACCGGTCGGGTCTACAGTGGGGGTGCGGTGCTCCTGGATGATCTGCTGGGCACCTATCCCGTCGCCCTCCTCGCACCCGCCGACCCTGTGGAGGCCGCCGCATGACCGAGTTCACGGTGTGGGCGCCCGAGGCCACCCGGGTGCGGCTGCGCCTGCCCGGCGTCGCCGACCACGCGATGCGCTCCGGGCCGGACGGCTGGTGGCGGGTGGAGGTGCCGGACGCCGCATCGGACGCCGACTACGCGTTCCTGCTCGACGACGACGAGCAGGCCCTGCCCGACCCCCGGTCGGCCTGGCAGCCGGCGGGCGTGCACGGGCCGAGCCGCCGCTACGACCACGCGGCGTTCGACTGGACCGACTCCGCGTGGACCGGCCGGCAACTGCCCGGCAGCGTCCTCTACGAGCTGCACATCGGCACGTTCACCCCGGAGGGCACGTTCGACGCGGCCATCGCCCGGCTCGACCACCTGGTCGAGCTCGGCGTCGACCTGGTCGAGCTGCTGCCGGTCAACGCGTTCAACGGCGAGCACAACTGGGGTTACGACGGGGTCTGCTGGTACGCGCCGCACGAGCCCTACGGCGGCCCGGACGGGTTGAAACGGTTCGTGGACGCGGCTCACGCCCGAGGGCTGGGGGTGATCCTCGACGTCGTCTACAACCATTTCGGGCCCTCCGGGGCCTACGCGCCGCGGTTCGCGCCGTACCTCACGGAGTTGAGCAACACCTGGGGCCGCACGGTCAACCTGGACGGCCCGCACTCCGACGGCGTCCGCCGCTACATCGTCGACAGCGTGCGGATGTGGCTGCGCGACTACCACGTCGACGGCCTGCGACTGGACGCCGTGCACGCGATGCCCGACGGCCGCGCCACCCACTGGCTGGAGGAGGTCGCGACCGAGGTGGAGGCGCTGTCCACGGCGCTGGGCCGCCCGCTGTCGCTGATCGCCGAGTCCGACCTGAACGACCCGCGGCTGATCACCCCGCGGGAGGCCGGCGGCTACGGCCTGCACGCCCAGTGGAACGACGACGCTCACCACGCGCTGCACNCCTCACCGATGTGCTGACCGGTGCGTTCTTCCACGCCGGCACCTGGTCCAGCTTCCGCAACCGCAGCCACGGCCGACCGGTGGACCGGCAGCGTACGCCCGGCCACCGGTTCGTGGCCTACCTGCAGAACCACGACCAGATCGGCAACCGGGCCACCGGCGACCGGATCTCCGCCACCCTCTCGGCCGGGATGCTCCGGGTCGGCGCGACGCTGCTGATGACCGCGCCGTTCACCCCGATGCTGTTCATGGGCGAGGAGTGGGCCGCGTCGACGCCATGGCAGTTCTTCACCAGCCATCCGGAGCCGGAGCTGGCGACCGCGGTCGCCACCGGCCGCCGGCGCGAGTTCGCCGCGCACGGGTGGACCACCGACGACGTGCCCGACCCGCAGGACCCGCAGACGTTCCTGCGGTCCCGGCTGGACTGGGCCGAGCTGGACAAACCCGAACACCGCGAGATGTACGAGTTCCACCGCCGGCTGATCGCGTTGCGCAAGTCGTGCCCCGACCTCGCCGACCCCCGGCTGCACCGGGTCGAGGTGCGCCACGGCGACCAGTTCCTGGTGATGCGGCGCGGCGACACCCTGGTGGTGGCCAACCTGGCCGACCGGCCGCAGCGGATCAACCTGCCCGGGGTGGTGCGCCGGGTGCTGCTCGCCTCGTCGGAGGGCGTCACGGTGATGCGCGACGGCATCGAACTGCCCGCCGAGAGCGCGGCGGTCGCCTCGCTCTGAGACCCGCGCGGCGGTGGCGGAGCGTTCGTCGGTGGCGGTGGCGGTGGCTGGCCCGGGGTCGGCTGGGTCGGGGTCGGCCGGTTGCCGGTACGCCCGCTGCCCGGCAGCGCCGGTCAGTAGGGTTCGGCATCGCCGCTAGGAACTTGAGGGCCGAAACGACTCACGCTCGGCGCACCGAACGGTGGCCCGACCCGTCCGTGCCATCAAGTTGCTAGGGCGCCGAAGGAGAGCTTCTTTCAGCGGCGGCCTTTCGAGCTGACCTCAGAAACGACTCACGTACCGCTCACGTCGTTGCTGCCAACTGCCGGGACCCGCGGACGTGGGTCGCCGTTGAAAAGGTACGTCGGTAGCCGCGTTCCGGACCAACGAGTACCGTCAGTGACGGAATACTCTCGCGTGGTCACTTCAGGGAGTCGCGATGCCCGCAGGTGCCTTCGCCCTTCATCTCCAGGCCCTGCTGCGGGCTCGTGAGCTCAGCTACCGCACCCTGGCCGCGCAGACGTATTACAGCAAGAGCTATCTGCATGACCTCGCCTGTGGGCGTAAAGCCCCGAGTCCGGAGGTCGCCCAACGGCTTGATGACGCGCTGGATGCCGGCGGCGGGCTGGCGGCTCTCGCCAGCGCCTCCGACCCGCGCGAGCAGCGGACCACCGTTTCCGACCGTCCTGGTCGGCCCGACCCGGCACGGCTTGCCGACCTTCTGGTCACGGAGACTCCCACGGCGGAGAACGCCGTCGAGTTGGCGCACCAGTGGTTGATCACCGACCCACCGCAGCGCTACGAACTGGACGCCGGGCGCCGCGTCGGTGACAGCACCGTGGAGCGGGTGAGGCAACGGGTCCGGCAGCTTCGGAGGTTGGACGACCATCTCGGCGGCAGCGAGACGTATGCGATGGTCACCGCCGAACTGGCCGAGACCGTCGCGTTGCTGCGGGAGGGCAGCCACTCCGAGCCGGTGGGCGGTGACCTGCTGGTCGTCATCGCGGACCTGTGCCAACTGGCGGGCTTCGTCGCCGAGGACTCGGGCCGCATCGCCGAGGCCCGCCGTCACCACCTGGCCGGGATGCGCGCCGCGCACGAGGGCGGTGATGCCGCAGGGGCGGCGAACTGCCTCAGCAGCCTGTCCTATCTCGAAGCCAATGCCGGTGACCGGCGTGCGGCCGTCACGTTGGCCCGATCGGCGCATGTCGGAGGTCGGGACGCCGCGGAGGCCACCGGGCGAGCCCTGCTCCTGGAGCGGGTGGCGTGGGCACATGCCCGACTCGGGGAGGCGAGCCTCGCTGAGCGTGCACTCGGGGCGGTGGAGGACATCTATCCGGATCACGGACCCGAGGAGGCGCCGTCCTGGGCGTACTGGCTGACGCGGGACGAGGTCGAGATCATGACGGGGCGGGTGTGGACGGAGTTGAGCCGGCCGTTGCGGGCGGTGCCGGTCCTGGAGCGGGCGATCGCCCGCTACGGGGATGACTCTCCCCGCGAGACGTCGCTGTACACGACGTGGCTGGCCCAGGCGCTGCTTCAGGCCGGAGAGGCGGAACATGCGGCGCTCACGGCGGGTAGGGCACTGGACTTCGCGCGTCGGGCACGGTCGCAGCGGGCGGTCGAACGGGTGATGGGCTTGCGTGAGGCGCTGGCCTTGGTCGCTGGCGACTCCCGGGCGGTCATCGAGTTCCTGGAACTGTCCGCCGATCTGTCCGTCGCGAATGGCGGACACCCTGGCGGACACTAGCCGGGCCTGTCTATCTGGAGAGCGCTGACTCTCCGTCACACGCTGTCGCCGAGGGTGTTCGTGGCCATGCTGTCGCGGACGCCGTGAGCTGGGTGCGGATCCTGCCTCGGAGGTCATGCCGCGCCCCGATCTCGGAGGTGGCGATGGGCGGCAGGGGGTCCCGTGGCGGCGGCGAGTCGACGGTGAATCGGGGTGAGCGGGCCGAGGCGGCCGAGCGGGAGGCGGCGCGGCGGCGGCTGCTGGAGCAGGCCGAGGCGGAGCGCGTACCGGTGGAGGACACCACCCGGGCGGTGCCGGATCGGGGGTGGCGGCGTGACCGGTGAGCCGATCGGGCGGCGGGTGGCGCGGTGGCGGGTGCGTCGCCGGCTGACCCAGCAGATGCTCGCCGACCGGCTGGGCAGGTCGAAGAGTTGGGTGGACAAGGTGGAGCGGGGTGTGCGCCGGCTGGACCGGTACCCGGTGATCCAGGAGGTCGCCGACGTGTTGCGGGTGGAACCGTCGGTTCTGCTCGCCGCGCCGGTGCTGCCGGCGACGGGCGCGCCGGACGGGGTGGACGCGGTGCGCGCGGCGCTCGCCACCTACCACGACGGTCAGTGCACCCGGTCGTCGGCGGAGCTGCGACGGCAGGTGACGTACGCCTGGATGACCTACCAGCATGCCCACTACGCGCAGACGCTGCGTCTGCTGCCGGGGCTGCTCGACGCCGTCCGAGGAGTGCGCGGTGCCGGGCCGGAGTTGCTCGTGCAGGCGTACCGGGTGGCCTCGTCGGTGCTGGTCAAGCTGGGGGAGGCGGATCTGGGTTGGCTGGCCGCGGATCGGGCGGTGGCCGGGGCGACGGGCGATCCGTCCCTGACGGCCACGGCTGTCGCCTCGGTGGGGGAGGCGCTCCGGGCGTCCGGTCGGGACCGGTTGGCCTTGACCGTGACGGTGGCCGCCGGACCGGTGGCCGAGACGTACGGACCGTTGCTGATTCAAGCCGCGCTCGCCGCCGCCGGTTGCGGCGAGTGCCGTCGCGCGGACGAGTTGCTGGATCGGGCCGCCGACGTGGCCGCGCGGCGAACGGCCGGGGACGAGTCGCAGCGGGCCGGGTTCGGGCCGGCCGCCGTCGAGTTGGCCCGGGTGGTGGCGGCAGTGGAATTCGGTGACGCCGTGGAGGCGGTGCACCGGCACGAGCAGGTGCTCCGGGGGGAGGCGTGGCGGCGGCTGCCGGTCGAGTTCCGGGCCGCCTACCTGCTGGACGCCGCGCGGGCGTACCTCCGGGTGGGCGACGTTCGCGGGGCCGGGCGGGCGGTGGTGGAGGCGGACCGCGTCGCGCCGGCCGAGGTCCGGTTGCGGCCGGTGGCGCGTACCGTCGTCGCGGAGATCGCCCGCGCCCACCCGGCGCCGGCCGGCGTGGCCCGCCTGGCGACGCTGGTCGGCGTGACCCGGTGACTCACCACACGCCGGCGATGAGTTCGCAGCCCGGGGCCGGTCCGACGGGGGACGGTCCGACACGGGAGGTTTTCATGTCCGACACCCTGACCCAGGACGAGCTGTGGTCGCTCGCGCACGCCGAGCGGGCGGCGCTCGCCGACGACCTGGCCGGGCTGGACGCGGCGCAGTGGGCGCGGCGCTCGCTGTGCGGCCGGTGGACGGTGGAGGAGGTGGTCGCGCACCTCACCGCGGCGGCGAGCCTCGGCCGGGTCCGCTGGCTGGCCAGCGTGCTGGGTGCCCGGTTCGACTTCGACCTGCACAACGACCGCCGGCTGGCCGAGCATCGGGGCGTCGACCCGGGGGAGACCCTGGCCCGGTTCCGGCGGATCGTCGGCAGCACCACGTCGACGTTCGGCCCGACCGAGGCGTGGCTCGGTGAGGTGGTCGTGCACGCCCAGGACATCCGGCGTCCACTCGGCCTGGCGCGTACGCCGCCGGTTGAGGCCGTCACGCCGGTCGCCCGGCTCTACGCGGCGCGGGACTTCACGGTCGCCGGGCACAGCGCCGTGGCGGGGCTGCGGGTGGAGGCGACCGACGGGCCGTTCACCGCCGGGGCCGGTCCGCTGGTCAGCGGCACCACGCTGGCCCTGACCATGGCGATGGCCGGGCGGGCCGCCTACTGCGACGACCTGACCGGGCCCGGCGCGGCGGTGCTGCGGCGGCGGTGCGTCCCCGCCTGATCCCCTCCCTGCATACTGAGTATGCTCGTCGCCATGCCGCCCACACGTCGCTCCCTGACAGCCGTCACCCCCGTCGCCGGTTTCCTGCTCGGATTCCTCGACTTCGTCTGGATCACGCGGGTGCCGTACCCGTTCGCCGAACTCGGCAACTCCACCGCCACCTGGGCGGTCGCCGCGTTCGCGCTCGGCTGGTGGGTCCGTTCGGGCGCGCTGCGGGCCGCCGTGGCCGCCACGGTCCTGCTGGTCGTCGCCGTGCCCAGTTACTACCTGGCGGCGGCGTGGCTCCAGGGCGACGACCTGGCCGTGATCTGGGCGCCCACCGCGCTGCTCTGGATGGCGTCCGGCGTGCTGGCCGGANGGGGACCGCGCTGCCGGTGGCGGTGTTCGTCGAGGAGGCGCTGCGCTTCGCCGGCCGGACCCGTTCCGGGTACCCCGGCGCGTGGTGGAACGTAGCCATCGACCTCGGCCTCGCGGCGCTGGTGCTCGTGCTGGTCGGTCGCGCCACCCGGCCCCGGCTGCTCGCCGCGGCCGTGGCGCTGCCGATGGCCGCACTGGGCGCGCTCACGTTCGCCGTCGTCGCCGGCTGACGCCTCTCGCGTAGGCGGTCTCCCGGCGGCGGGGGACAGCCCCGGTCAGGGGATCGGCCACTCGTGCACGGGGCGGTTGCTGTGCATCAGGTCGACGTAGTGGCGGACCACCTCGCGCAGCGCCTCCGGCCGGTCCAGGTGGTCGGCGGACTCCAGCCGGTGCAGCGTCTCCACCTGCCAGGTCGCCCCGTTGCGACCGGTCAGGCAGCGTTGCTCGATGACGCCGAGCAGGCGGTCGCGCTCCGCCGGGTCCAGACCCCACCGGTCCAGCCCCTGGTGTGCCATCGGCAACAACCGGCGCAGCACCAGCTCGGTCACCGGCAGGTAGCCCAGCCCCGGCCAGAACACCTGCGCGTCGATGCCGTGCCGGGCGCAGGAGTGGAAGTTCTCCTCGGCGGCGCTGAACGACATCTGCGACCAGAGCGGACGGTCCGACTCGGCCAGCGCCCGGACCAGGCCGAAGTAGAACGCGCCGTTCGCCACCGTGTCCAGCACGGTCGGCCCGGCCGGCAGCACCCGGTTCTCCACCCGCAGGTGCGGACGGCCGCGCCACACGTCGTAGACCGGCCGGTTCCAGCGGTAGATGGTGCCGTTGTGCAGGCGCAGCTCGGCGAGCTTGGGCACGCCGCCGCTGGCCAGCGTCGCCGCCGGGTCCTCCGGGTCGCAGACCGGCAGCAGCGCCGGGAAGTAGCGCACGTTCTCCTCGAACAGGTCGAACACCGAGGTGATCCAGCGCTCCCCGAACCACACCCGTGGGCGTACCCCCTGGGCTTTTATCTCCTCCGCCCGGGTGTCGGTGGCCTGCTGGAACAGCGGCACCCGGGTCTCCCGCCACAGCTCCCGGCCGAAGAACAGCGGCGAGTTCGCGCCCAACGCCACCTGGATGCCGGCGATCGCCTGGGCCGCGTTCCAGTAGTCGGCGAACTGCGCCGGGCTGACCTGGAGGTGGAACTGGGTGCTGGTGCAGGCCGCCTCCGGCGTGATGGTGTCGGCGGTGGTGGCCAGCCGTTCCACCCCGCTGATCGCGATCGGCAGGTCCTCGCCGCGGGCGGCGAAGATCTGCTCGTTGAGCAGCGTGTACCGGGGGTTGGCGGAGAGCGTCTCGGCGGTCAGGTGCTCCGGGCGCAGCGTCGGCAGGATGCCGATCATCACCATGTGCGCGCCGACCGCGCGGGCCTTGGACTCGGCGGCGTTGAGGCTGGCCCGGACGTGGTCCTCGAACTGGGCCGTGCCGGTGCCGGTGAGCCGGCGCGGCTCGACGTTGATCTCCACGTTGAACTGGCCCAGCTCGGTCTGGAACGCCGGGTCGGCGATCGCGGCCAGCACATCCGCGTTGCGCATGGCCGGCTCCGAGCGCTTGTCGACCAGGTTCAGCTCGATCTCCAACCCGGTCATCGGCCGCTCCACGTCGAACCGGGACTCGCGCAGCATCGCGGCGAAGACGTCCAGGCATCGTCGTACCTTGTCCCGGTAGCGGGCCCGATCCTCCCGGCTGAAGGCGCGTACGCCCACGTCCTCGCCCATGGTCACCACCCTGTCACCGTTGGTCCTGACCTCCTCTGTACCCCGTGCCGCCCCCCGTTAGTGCACGCCGGGCCCATTCCGTGCCCGGTCGGTGTCGACCCGGCTACCATGGCCGCTTCCGGCGAGGTCAGGAGTGGTGGATGCGCGACGGGTGGATCCGGGCGTTCGTGGTGGCGGCGGTCGCCGAGGCGTGCTCCTGGGCGGCGTTGCTGGCCGGCATGGCGGTCAAGTACGGACCGCCGCGCAACGAGATCGGCGTGCAGGTGTTCGGCCCGATCCACGGCGCGCTGTTCGTGGCGTACGGGCTGCTGGTCCTCGTGGTGGCCCGGCGCTGCCGCTGGTCGCTGGTGTCGACCGGGCTGGCGCTGGCCAGCGCCGTGCCGCCGTTCGCCACGGTGCTCTTCGAGCGCTGGGCCCGCCGCCGCGGCCTGCTCACCCCGCCCGCACCCACCCCCGCCGAGCGTCCGCTCACCGGGGCGGGGCGTTAACCGGGGGCCCCGCCTATACCGGAGGCGTTAAGAAGGGACCCTTCCTTTCACGTCAGGGCGGAGCAGGCGGCCACGCCGAGCACCACCAGCACGCCGAGCACCGCCTGCAACACCAGCGGCGGCCCCAGGTGCGACCAGAGCGTCGCCGTACGCGGGGTGAGCAACTGCCCGGTGGTCAGGTTGACGATCCGCTCGATCCGGGGCGGCAACTGCGCGTCGCGCTGCGGGCGCAGCGTGAGCTGGATGTGGTCGCCCTGGTGCAGCGCGCTCAACGGCAGATGCCCGTGCATCTCCACGTCGACCAGCCAGCCGGCGCGGTCGCGCACCCGGACCGGGGTGACCAGATATTCCGGGCCCTTCTTCAGGTCCTTGAAGCTGCGCCGCGCGCCCCCGCCGCCGCTGCTGAACAGCGCCCGGACCACCCGGAGCAGCAGCCCGGCCACCCCGGCCGCGGTCAGCACCGCGACCAGCGCCGGCTGGGCCACCCGCATCTCGCGGGCGTAGCCCTCGGACAACCGGACCAGCCGCCCGGTGATGATGCGCTCCGTCGGCCCGACGGCGCGTCGGATGTTCGAATCCGTGTTCATTTTCTCCACCGAGCGTCCCGTTCCGTGCACAGATGGTATCGGTCCTTCGGGTCGAACGACGTGAATGAACGGCGGTCACGCCCGGCTCACGACCAGGTGAACTCAGCTGACCTGCGGGTATGCGTGCGGCCGAGCCGGAAAGGGGTCGAGCATGCAGCTGTCCTTCCTGCGCCCGCTCTACGATCGTCCCGGGCCCTGGTGCTCGGTCTACCTGGACGCCTCCCGGGACACCCACGACGCGCGCCCCCAGGTCGACCTGCGCTGGCGTGCGCTCAAGGGTGACCTGCTGGCCCAGGGCGCCGACCAGCTCACCGTCGAGGCGGTGGAGGAGGTGGTCCGCCGGCACGAGCCGATGCCCGGCGACTACGGCATCGCGGTGTTCGCCTCCCGGGGCCGGGTCGTGCTCACCGAGTACCTCTCCGCGCCGCCACTGCGCGACCTGGGCACCTGGGCGGCGCTGCCGCACACCATGCCACTGGTCGCCCAGCGCGGCGAGCAGGTGGCCTGGGTGCGGGTGCTGGCCGACCGCACCGGCGCGGACGCGATGGCGGTCAGCGCCGGCGGGGTGCCCCGGCGGGCCCGGGTGACGGGCCGGCAGAGCCGGCAGCTGCGCCGGGTGCAGCCGGGCGGGTGGTCGCAGTCGCGTTACCAGCGCGCCGCGATGGAGGCGTGGCACCACAACGCCGGCGACGCCGCCGCGGCCACCGCCGACCTGGCCGAGCGGGTCGGCGCGGACGTGGTCGTGGTGGCCGGGGACATCCGGGCCACCGGCATGATCGCCGCCCAGCTCCCCGAGCGCTGGCAGGACGTGCTGGTCCGCACCGACGCCGGCTCGCGCGCCGGGGGCGCCGAGGACACCCTGATGGACGACGTCACCGTGCAGACCGTCGCCGAGGTCGCCGACCGGCGCGTCGCCGCCGCGCTGAACCGCTTCGGCGTGCAGGAGGACGTCGGCGCCGGCCTCGACGCCGTGGTCGCCGCGCTGCAACGCAACCAGGTCGACACCATGCTGCTCGTCGACGACGCGTCCGCCGACGGCGAGCTGTGGGTCGGCCCGGAGCCGACCGAGATCGCCACCGACCCCGCGCAGCTCGCGGACATGTCGGTGGCCGACCCGCAGAAGGTACGCGCCGACGCCGCGCTGCTGCGCGCGTTGATCGGCACCGACGCGGACCTGACCGTGCTCGCGCCGGAGGAGGCGCCGGAGCTGACCGACGGCGTCGGCGCGGTGCTGCGCTACGTCGACGCCGGCACGCCGGGGCGGGGCGATGGCTGACCGTACCGTCGCCGACCTGGTGGTCGAACGCCTGCGGGCGTGGCGGGTGCCGCGGGCCTTCGGCTACCCGGGCGCGGCGATCTCCCCGCTGGTGACCGCGCTCGACGAGGCGGGCGGGGACCCGGCGTTCGTCCCCGCCCGGCACGAGGAGACCGCCGCCTACATGGCCACCGGGCACGCCAAGTTCACCGACGGGATCGGGGTGTGCCTGGCCACCCAGGGCCCCAGCGCGGTGCACCTGCTCAACGGCCTGTACGACGCGAAGCTCGACCACAAGCCGGTGGTGGCGATCATCGGGGAGGACGTCAGCGGCCCGCTCGGCGGGGCACACGAGGAGATCGGGCTGAGTCGGCTCTTCGGCGACGTGTGTCACCAGTTCGTCCGCTACGGCCGCGCCCCGGAGCACGTAGCGGCGCTGCTGGACCAGGCGTTCCGCACCGCGGCTGCCACCCGCAGCCCCACCTGCGTGGTGCTGCCGTACGCGTTGCAGGTGGCCGCCGTGCCCGACCTGCTGCCGCAGGCCACCGGCGTGCTCACCGCGACGCCCGGCGAGCCGCTGGCCCGGGTGCTGCCGCACGACGCCGACCTGGACGCCGCCGCCTCGCTGCTCGGCGGCGGTCACCGGGTGGCGGTCCTGGTCGGTCAGGGGGCGCACGGCGCGGCGGACGAGATCGTCGCGCTCGCCGACCGCCTCGGCGCGGGCGTGGCCACGTCGCTGCTCGGCAAGCCGGTGCTGGACGAACGCCTGCCGTTTCACACCGGGGTGCTCGGTGAGGTCGGCACCACGGCCGCCGCGCAGCTCATGGGGGGCTGCGACACTTTGCTGCTGGTCGGCACGAACGACCCGTGGACCGACTGGTTCCCCCTGCCGGGGCAGGTGCGCACGGTCCAGATCGACATCGACGGCGGGCGGATCGGCACCCGCTACCCGGTGGACGTGCCGCTGGTCGGCGACGCCGCCGAGACGCTGCGGGCGCTGCTGGCCCGGCTGCCCGAGCGACCCAACGCGCCGTGGCGCGGCGTGGTGGAGAGCGCGGTGGACCGGTGGCGGGCGCTGGCCGCCGAACGCGCCGCCGCCCCGGCCGAGCCGGTCAACCCGCAACTCGTGCTCAGCGAGCTGTCCGCCCGGCTGCCGCAGCGCGCCGCGGTCGCGGTCGACGTCGGCTCGGTCGTCTACTGGTACGCCCGGCACCTGGACCTGCCGCCGGGGGTGCAGGCCCGGCTCTGCGGCACGCTCGGCTCGATGGGCTGCGCCCTGCCGTACGCGGTCGCCGCGAAGCTGGCCCGCCCGGACGAGCCGGTGCTCGCGCTGCTCGGCGACGGCGCGATGCAGCTCAACGGCCTGGCCGAGCTGATCACCGTGGCCCACCACTGGACCGACTGGCCGGACCCCCGGCTGGTCGTGCTGGTGCTGAACAACCGGGACCAGTCCGGCGTGGGCGGCGGGCGTGCCCCGACCGGACCCGCCGGTCGCCGGCCCGACGTGCCGTACGCCGGCTGGGCGCGCCTGCTCGGGCTGCACGGCGTCCGGGTGGACCGGCCGGACCTCGTCGGCCCCGCCTGGGAGGAGGTGCTCGCCGCGGACCGGCCCAGCGTGCTGGAGGCGATCGTGGACCCGGCGGTGCCGCTGGGCGTGCCCGAGCCGGCCCTGGCCGACCTGCGCGGCCTGGTGGCCGAGGGGGACGCCGCCCGCCGGGTGCGCGAACGTGTGATCCAGACCGGTGCCATCGCCACCGAGGACCTCGTTTAGCCCGGTCAGCGGGGGGCACTGCGAGCTGGCACGCCGTCCCGGGAGGTCAGATGTCCGTCACCACCGACCGTCGCTACGGACCCGCCCCGCTGCCGCCGGCACGCGGGCCGGTCTCCGCCGCGCTGCTCACCGCGCTGCGCGGGGCGCCCGGCGAACTGCCGGCCGGGCTCGGCGACGGCCTCGACCCGGTGGCCGACCCGTTCACCGACGAGGACCTCCAACTCACCCTCTTCCTCTGCTACGAGCTGCACTACCGAGGGTGGTGGGGCGTGGCCGACGAGTGGGAGTGGGAGCCGTCGCTGCTCGCCCTGCGGGCCCGGGCCGAGCGTCCGTTCGTCGCGGCGCTGCGGCGGCTGGTCGGGCCGCTGCCGGCGGTGCTGCCGGCCGCGCTGCCGGCGGCACTGACCGACGTGGTGGCCGCCGACGACGGTCCGCCGCTCTCCGCCACCCTCCAACGCCGGGCCGACCTCGACCAGTTCCGCGAGTTCGTCACCCACCGCTCGATCTACCACCTGCGCGAGGCCGACCCGCACAGCTGGGCGCTGCCCCGCCTCGGCGGGCCGGCGAAGGCGGCGCTGGTCGAGATCCAGATGGACGAGTACGGCAACGGCCGGCTGGACCGGATGCACGCCGAGCTGTTCCGCACCACGATGGCCCGGCTCGGCCTGGACACCGGTTACGCCGCCCACCTGGACCTGGTGCCTGCGGTGACGCTGGCGACCAACAACCTCATGTCGCTGTTCGGCCTGCACCGGCGGCTGCGCGGGGCGCTGCTCGGGCACCTGGCCGCGTACGAGATGACCTCGTCGCTGCCGAACCGCCGCTACGGCAACGGGCTGCGCCGGCTCGGCTTCGACGCGGCGGCCACGCGCTTCTACGACGAGCACGTCGAGGCCGACGCCGTGCACGAGCAGATCGCCGCGTACGACCTGTGCGGCGGCCTGGTGCGCGCCGAGCCGGCGCTCGCCGCCGACGTGCTGTTCGGAGCGGCCGCCGCGCTGGCGGTGGACCGCCTCTTCGCCGGGCACCTGCTGACCGCATGGTCGGCCGGGCGCTCGTCGCTGCGCCCACCCGCCCGCGCCCTGCTCGCCGCCTGAGCGGTGTAAGGAGGGGCCCCCGGTTAACGCCTCCTGCATAGGCGGGGCCCCCGCTTAACACCTGAGGCCCGCCGCGCGGCTCAGTCGGCGCGGAAGTTGGCGACCTTGTGCGTACCGTCGCAGAACGGCTTGATCGCGCTCTTGCCGCACCGGCACAACGCCACCGTGCCCGGACGCGCCTCGATCCGCTCGCCCTCCGGCGTGACCAGCGCGAAGTCGCCCCGCACCAGCAGCGGTCCGTCCCGGTACGGGGTGATGGTGGCCGCCGGGGTGCTCTCGTCGTCGGGCATGCGCGCTGCAGTGCCCGTCCCGCTCCGGCCCAAACCCGCACCCGACCGGGCGTTGGTCCCCACCGTGGGGAGATGCCCCGTTTAGACCCCAGAGGGACGGGAAGCCGGGCCGCGTGGTGAGCGAACGTACGACATCGGGGCCGGCCGCGAGCGCGGGTGTGCCGGCGGACCGGGTGGTGGCGGCGGGCAGCGCCGCGCGGCTCCTGGTCGCCGCGACGGCCCGCGCGCTGCGCGGCGACGACTGCNGCCGGTACGCCGCGCCGCCGCGAGCCGAGCGGCCGGCCGGGCCGCGCTCACCGCCGACCAGGTCGCCCGCGTCGACGCCGAGCAGGTCGCCGGCTGGTTCGTCGATCAGTACCCGCAACGGCGCTGGCCCGGTGCGGTGCTCGGCTCACCGCACGGCGCGGCGGCCCACCTGGCGGTGGCGCTCGGCGTGCCCTGGCTGCCCGCCGGGTTCGAACTCGCCGCTCAGTGGGGCCGGGGCGCGGTGGACCGCCCGGACGCCGCGCTCGACCACGGCGCCGCGGTGGCCGGCCGGCTGCTCGCCGGCAACCCCCGGCTGCACGTACGGCAGGTGCACTGCCCGGCCAGCCGAGGTGTGGCGGCCGGCGCCACCGTCGTGCTCGCCGCGCGGTGGCGTGCGCTGCCCGGGGCGTACGCCCGGTTCCTGGCCGACCGGCTGGAGCCGGCGGCGCCGGTGCTGCTGTTGCACGACGCGCGTACGTGGCCGGTGCGGGACGACGGCGACGGGCACAGCTTCCAGGCCGGTTGCCCGGCCAGCGGACTCGACCCGGTCGACTTCCACCCGGACGCCCACGCGCTGCGCCAGGTGCTCCGCGCGGCCGGCGGTGACGAGACGCGGTGGACGGCCCCGGAGGTCACCCTGTCGGCGGCCTTCGCCGAGCACGGCGTGGAGTCCGGTTTCGAGCACGACGCGCGGGAGTGGGGCGACCGGCACGGGCACCCGTTGCACCGGGTGGTCGTGCCGCAGCCGGACGCGTTGAGCGCGGCCACCGCCGACCTGTACCGGCGCTGGCTGCGCCGGGCCGGCAAGACCGGCGACCGGCTGGTGGTGGAGTGCGGCCGGCTGCTCGACCCGGGACAGGTGCTACGGGCTGGCCTGGTGCCCTACTGGTGCNGGCGGCCGCCGAGTGGTGGCTCGCCGGCAGCGAGCCGTTCAGCTCGGTGGACGTGCTGCCCGAGCCGCCCGGACTCCGCTCACCGGCGCTCGCCGGCCTGCCCCAGTGGCTGGCGGTGGCCGGTTTCGGGCGGCGCCGGCGGGCCCTGGACCGGGGTGCGGCCCGCGGCTACCCGGTCACCCCGGTGCCGACCCGACGTGCCACGGAGGTGTTGCGCAACCAGCCCTGCGACCTGCCCGTACCGCCGCCGCTGCGGATGGCCGACGCCCTCGCCGCGCTCCGGGACGCGGGTGCCCACCAGGGACTGCTGGTCTGCTGACGGCGACTCCCGCCCATCCTGCCGAAACATCCTCGCGATCCAACGGTCCGTGATTGAGTACCTACGGAGCGGGAAGAACGCTCGCCGCGGGACGGCCCACGACGCCGAGCGGTGGGCAGCCACCGCTTCCGACGTATCCGTCACGTAACCCCACGTCCCCATCCGGCGCGTCGCCTCGGCACGCGCACGACCGGTTCCGGCCGGGCGGGGGACCTTGGCGAGGGAGGCGCGGATGTTCGGACAGACCGCCACACCCACCCCACCGACCACCGATCGGGGTCTGGAGGACCTCGACGCAGCGGCGCTCGCGTACGCGGCCCGGATCGAGGGGCTGCCACCCGAGCGGCGGCAGGAGGCGCGGGACGACCTGGTCCGCTTCGCGCTGCCGTTCGCCGGTCGGCTGGCCCGCCGCTACCGGGGGCGCGGGGAACCGCTGGAGGATCTGGAGCAGGTGGCCCGCCTCGGCCTGGTCAACGCCGTCGACCGGTACGACCCGGAGCGGGGCTCGTTCACCGCGTACGCGGCGATCACCATCGTCGGCGAGATCAAACGACACTTCCGCGACCGCACCTGGGGCGTGCACGTGCCGCGCCGGTTGCGCGACCTGATCCTCGAGGTGGGGCAGGCCACGGCCACGCTGACCAGTGAGCTGTCCCGGGCCCCCTCAGTCGCCGAGCTGGCCGAGCGGCTGGAGACGCCGGAGGAGGAGATCCTCGCCGCGCTGGAGTCCGCCGCCGGCTACAGCCCGGCCTCGCTCAACGCGCCGGTCGGCGGGGAGAGTTCGGCCGAGTTCGGTGACCTGGTCGGCGAGTCCGACAACGCGTTGGAGTCGGTCGACGACCGGGTCACGGTCAGCGGCCTGCTGCATCGGCTGCCCTGGCGGGAGCGGCGGATCCTGGCCATGCGCTTCTACGGCAACCAGACCCAGGCGGAGATCGCGGCCCGGTTCGGCATCTCGCAGATGCACGTCTCCCGGCTGCTGTCCCGGGCGCTGACCTGGCTGCGCCAGGCGATGCTCGCCGACGCGCCGCCCCCCTGGCAGAACGGCGCCGCCGAGACCGAGCCGGCCAAGGCCCGGATCTCGGTGAAGCAGAACGGTGACCGGGTGGTCGTCGAGGTCGGCGGCGAGGTCGACCGCGCCGGCGCGGACCAGCTCCGTCGGGCCGTGCTGGAGGCGGTCACCGGGCAGCCCCGCGAGGTGGTGGTCGACCTGGTGGGCGCGGGCGGCTTCGACGCCGGCGGCATCGCCGCGCTGCTGGCCGGTCGGGAGGCCGCCGCCCGGACCGGGGTGCCGCTGCGGCTGACCCGCGTGCAGCCGGCGGTGCGCCGTTCGCTCGCCGCCGCCGGCCTGCCGGCCGCCGACTGACCGACCCCACCGTACGCCGGCCCTGTTGTCACGGGTGCGTGTTAAGCGGGGCCCCCTCCTATGCGGAATGCGTTAAGAAGGGGCCCCTCCTTTCAGTTCTCCGGGGTGTCGCCGGGGCCGCGCGGATGCCGCCACCGGTCGTTCGGCTGGTCCTCGCGCTCGGCGCCGAGGATCGTCCCCTCCGGCTCGTCGGTCTCCTCGAAGCTGGGCCGGCGGATCTCCTCCGGCTCCGGCACCTCGACCGGCCGTGCGCCGGACTGCGGCGCGGGCTGGTACTCCACCGCCTCGCGGGCACCGTGCGCGCCCTCGGCCGCCGGCGACTCGGGTTCCTGCGTGACGTGGTGGAATTCCTCGCCGAACTCCTGGGGCGGCTTGGTGGTGCGCTGGGGCAGGTCGCGGCCGAGGTCGGAGACGAGCGGGCCGTACTTGGCGTCGAAGGCCGGCCGCTCGGAGCGGATGCGCGGCATCCGGTCGAAGTTGCGCAGCGGCGGCGGGCAGGTGGTGGCCCACTCCAGCGAGTTGCCGAACCCCCACGGGTCGTCCACCGAGACCTTCGCGCCGTAGCGCCACGACTTCCAGATGTTCCAGATCAGGAACAGCGTGGAAGCGCCGAGCACGAACGAGCCGATGCTGGAGATCATGTTCAACGTGGTGAAGCCGTCGCCGGGCAGGTAGTCGGCGTACCGGCGGGGCATCCCCTCGGCACCCAGCCAGTGCTGCACCAGGAAGGTGGCGTGGAAGCCGAGGAACATGGTCCAGAAGTGCATCTTGCCGAGCCGCTCGTCGAGCAGCCGGCCGGTCATCTTCGGGAACCAGAAGTAGAGCCCACCGAACGCGGCGAACACGATGGTGCCGAACAGCACGTAGTGGAAGTGCGCCACCACGAAGTACGTGTCGTGCACGTGGAAGTCGACCGGCGGACTGGCCAGGAGCACGCCCGTCAGGCCGCCGAGCAGGAACGTGACCAGGAAGCCGAGGGCGAACAGCATCGGCGTCTCGAACGTGATCTGCCCCTTCCACAGCGTGCCGATCCAGTTGAAGAACTTCACCCCGGTGGGCACCGCGATGAGATAGCTCAGGATGCTGAAGAACGGCAGCAGCACCTGGCCGGTGGCGAACATGTGGTGCGCCCAGACGGTCATGGACAGCACGGTGATGGCGATGGTGGCCAGCACCAGCCCGGTGTAGCCGAAGATCGGCTTGCGGGAGAAGACCGGGATGATCTCGGTGATGATGCCGAAGAACGGCAGCGCGATGATGTAGACCTCGGGGTGCCCGAAGAACCAGAACAGGTGCTGCCAGAGCATCGGCCCGCCGGTCGTCGGATCATAGACGTGCGAGTGCAGGATCCGGTCCGAGGCGAGCGCGAACAGCGCGGCGGCCAGCAGCGGGAACACGAAGATCACCAGGACGCTGGTGAGCAGCAGGTTCCAGGTGAAGATCGGCATCCGGAACATGGTCATGCCGGGCGCCCGCAGGGTGAGCACCGTGGTGATCAGGTTGACCGCGCCGAGGATGGTGCCCAGACCGGAGACGGCCAGGCCGACCACCCACAGGTTCGCGCCCACGCCGGGGGAGTGCTGGGCGGTGCTCAGCGGCGTGTAGGCGGTCCAGCCGAAGTCCGCCGAGCCCTGCGGCGTGAAGAACCCGCCGATCACCAGCGCCGCGCCGAAGAAGTACAGCCAGTAGGCGAACGCGTTGAGCCTCGGGAAGGCCACGTCCGGGGCGCCGATCTGCAACGGCACCAGGTAGTTGCCGAACCCGAACACCATCGGCGTCGCGAACAGCAGCAGCATGATCGTGCCGTGCATGGTGAACATCTGGTTGTACTGCTCGGGGGAGAGCAACTGCATCCCCGGGCGGGCCAGCTCCGCCCGGATGAGCATCGCCATGAACCCGCCGATGATGAAGTAGGCGAACGACGTGCCCAGGTAGAGCAGCCCGATCACCTTGGCATCGGTGCTGCGCAGCAGCCGCCACAGCGAGTTGCCCTTCGTCGCCTCCCGGACCGGGCCGGGGTGTCCGCCGAAGTGGGCCGGCGCGAGGATCGCCGGCCCCCGGTCCCGGGTCGGTTCCGTGACTACCCGCTTGGGCATGGCATCTCACCCCGTGTGACGACAGACAGGACGGGCGCGCGTACCCGACCCCTCTGCCATGAAACCAGGCGAGAGTGCAGATTTCGGTCAGTTCGCCGGGAGCATGGCCCAGACGACCTTGCCGGCGCCGACCGGCGTGCTGCCCCAGCGCTGGGTCAACTCGCGCACCAGCATCAACCCGCGGCCACCCTCCGCCCGCAGGTCGTGGTCGGTCGCCTCGCACGCGTCGGCCGGGCTGCCGTCCATCACCGCCACCCGCAGGTACGGCCGGCGCAGCGTCAACGTGACCTGCATCGGCGTGCCGGCGTGCCGGACCACGTTGCCGACCAGCTCGCTGAGCACCAGCGAGGCCGGGCCGGCCAGCTCCGGCACGTTCCACCGGCCGCACGCCTCGGTGACGAGTTCCCGGGCCCGCCGGCACGCCCCGGCGACCGGCTCCAGCCGTGCCCGCAGGCGCGGCGCCGCCGCCGTGCCCGCCAGCGCCGTCGCCTCGGCGCAGTCCCGCCGCACCGGCACCACCCGGCAGGCGGTGGTCTCGGCCAGCCAGGCCGCAGCCTCCGGGGGCGGCGCGGAGAGCACCATCGGCACCGCCGGCCAGTCGGCGGCCCGCCGGGCCGCGGCGGCGAACACGGAGAGCGCCAACGGGTCGGTCACCCGGGTCTCCTCAAGGTCGACCACCAGCGCGTCCGGCTGCGCGGCGAGGCACCGGTCCAGCACCTCGTGCACCACGCGCGTCGTGCCCAGGTCGAGCGCGCCGGCCAGCCGTACGACGGTGACCGGTGACTCGTCGCGGACCTCGCACCTGATCCGGGTCGACATCGGGCCCTCGTTTCCAAACTTGTCGGGGAGGCTACCGACGTACCCGGGCCCCGGGCCACCGAAACCGGACGTCCGCCCGGCTCAGCGGGCGTGACCGCGACGGCCGGCGAGCAGCCCGGAGGCCAGCATGGCGACGCCCAGCACCAGGTGCAGCCAGGAACCGGCGCGGTCGACCGCCAGCACGTTGGCGTCGGTGCGCCGGTCGATTGCCAGGCCGTGCAGCCACAGCACCAGGTAGACCGCGCCGGCGCCGAGCAGGAACACGCGGGCACCGGCGACCGTGCGGGCCAGCGCCAGACCGGCCACGCCGAGGACCAGGTGCACGACGTTGTGCAGCACCGAAACCTGGAACAGTCCGAGCAGCCGTGCGCCGGAGCCCGGGCCGGCGAGACGCAGGTCCGGGTACGAGCTGGTGACACCCGGCACGAAGCCCAGCGCGCCGATCAGCAGCAGGAGCACGGCGAACCCCGAGGCGACCCGGCGCACCGGCGCTCGGCCGGAGGCCGGATTGCGGCGCGCCCGGGAGTGCGCCATCGAGTTCGTCACGCCGCCCTCCTCGCCCACCAGGGGACCGACGGATTCCCCGGCCCACCCACGACAAACCGCGGGCCCGGCCCGCGGGTGGCGGACCGGGCCGGCGACGGCGTACCGGATCAGGCGTGCTGCAACGGCCGCGCCGCGCCCTGGCGGACCCGGTCGTACAACTCCACGTACCGCTGCGCCATCCGGGCCGGGGTGAACCGGTCGGCCGCCACCCGCCGGCACTCGTCGGGTGCGAGCCGGCCGGCGGCGAGCACGAGGTCGCCCAGCTCCTCCTCGTCGGCCGTGAGCAGGCCGGTGCGGCCGTGCTCGATCAGCTCCGGCAGGCACCCCCGGGCGGTGGCCACCACCGGTGTGCCCAGCGACAACGACTCCACCACCGCCGTACCGCCGGGCTCCTCCCACCGCAGCGGGAACAGCGACGCACGGGCCGAGGCGACCAGGTCGTCGCGCTCCTGCCCGGCCACCGTGCCCACCCAGCGCACCAGGTCGCCGTCGATGTGGGGGGCGACCCGGTCGTGGAAGAACCGCACGTCGGGGTTCTGGCGGGCCTCGTCGCCGGCTGCGGCGAGGTCCTCCGGCCGGTGGTACGGGCCGACCGGACCGGCCAGCACCAGCGGGAAGCCGACCTGCTGGGCGAGCCGGGCGCCCAGGTCCTGCCCCTTGCCCGGGTTGATCCGGCCGAGGATCACCACGTGCTCGCCCTTCGGGGTCGCCGGGCGACGGTCGGCGTCGACCGCGAGCGGGGTGGAGAGGTGCACATGTCCCACCGAGTGCTCCCGCAGCGCGAGCGGCGCGCGGGCCAGCTGCGACGCGGAGACCCCGTTGACCCGGACCCGGTCGCCGCCGTCGAGGTTGCCGTACAGCTCCGGGTGCTTGGCCAGATCCCAGTGCAGCGTGTGCAGCACCGGCGGCGCGGCCGGGCCCATCGCGGCCAGGGTGGCCAGCCCGACCGCCTCCACGTGGTCGTGCACCAGGTCGACGTCGTCGCGGCGGTGCAGCGCCCGCACCACGCCGGCCAGGTGCGCCTGCGAGACGCCGCAGACCTGGTTGTACGGCCGCTGCAACGCGTGGAACTGCCCGTCCGGGAAGACCGAGATCTTCTCGTCGACCGGCAGGGTGCTGCTCTCCACCGACGCGAGCACCACCCGGACGCCGAGCCGGCGCAGCTCCGGCACCAGCGTGGCCACCACGTTCTCGATCCCGCCGTAGCCGGGCGGTGGCACGGACAGCCACGGGCCGGCGTTCATCAGCACGGTGAGCGTCATGTGTCGTCCCTCTCCTCGTGCCCGCTCACGCGGCGATCCGGCGGTGGGGGACCCGGTCGCGCAGTTGGGCCAGCGGCGGACGCTCCTCGACCGAGACGTCGTTGACGACGATCTCCCGGTCCAGGTTCGGCAGCGCCTCCGAGCCACCGCGGCGGAACTGGGTCAGCAGCGGCGTCGGCATCGTGCCGGGCGCCGCCCAGCCGCGTCGTTGCAGCCGGGACCAGGCGGTCAGCATGATCTGCGCCGACATCCGTCCCAGCGCGGCGGTGTCCTGGTGCCGGTGCTTGCGCTCGCCGAGGTCGACCTGGGCGAGCGCGTCCAGCCCGACCAGCTCCAACAGGTCGATCAGCATCGCCGTCTCCACGCCGTACCCGGTGACGAACGGCACCCGCTCCAGCACCTCACGGCGGCCGGCGTACTCGCCGGCCAGCGGCTGCACGAAGCCGGCCAGCTCCGGCCAGAACAGGTTGAGCAGCGGCCGGGCCATCAGCTCGGTCACCCGTCCGCCGCCGTCGGGCTCGACACTGGTCGCGCCGACCAGCGGGCGGTGGTAGAAGCCCTTCACGAACTCCACGCTCTGGTCGGTGAGCAGCGGCCCGAGCAGGCCGGTGACGAAGTGCGGCCGGAACTCGCGCAGGTCGGCGTCGACGAACGCGACGACGTCCCCCTCGGCCGCGGCCAGACCGGCCCAGAGCGCGTCGCCCTTGCCGGTGAGCTGCGGCAGCCCGCGCGTCATCGCGTCCTGGCCGACCACCTCGGCGCCCGCGGCGCGGGCCACCTGGGCGGTCCGGTCGGTGGACCGGGAGTCCACCACGATCAACTCGTCGACCAGGGGCACCCGGTCCATCAGGTGTTCCCGGACGGTCGCCACGATGGCGCCGACCGTGGCCTCCTCGTTGCGCGCCGGCAGCACCACGCTGACGCGACGTCCGCCCTTGGCCCGCACCAGCCGATGCGCCGGCCAGTCGTCGGCCGTGCTGGTGCGGTACGTGGCCCATGCCTCCACCACCGGTGACACGATCGAATCTCTGTCCCGCACGGGCACCCCTTATTTTTGGCGGAAACGCAGACTCCTGTTTTTCCCAGTGCCGGGCCTGCGCTAACCGGATCCTTCCCGACCACTTGATCACCAGGTGCGTACCGGGCGGTTCCCGGCGGATGAACGTTGCGTTGCGCCCGCCCGGCCGCGTTTGCCGTGACCTCGCCGGGGGGAGAGCTGTCGCAGGTCTGTCGATGACGGTGAGAGGGCGGTCGGATGCGCGTGTGCCGGGTGGGGCTGATTGGGGCAGGTGGGGTGGCGCAACGCCACGCCCGCGTGCTCACCGCCTTCGAGGACGTGGAGCTGCTCGGCGTGACCGACGTCGTGCCGGAGGCGGCGCGGGCGCTCGCCGGGGCGTACGGCGGACGGGTCTTCCGGGACGTCGACGAGCTGCTCGCCGCCGGCCCGGACGCCGTGTACGTGTGTGTGCCGCCGTTCGCGCACGGCCCGGCGGAGGAGGCCGTGGTCGCCGCCGGCGTGCCGATGTTCGTGGAGAAGCCGGTGGCGGTCGACCTGGAGACCGCCGAGCGGGTCGCCGCGCTGGTCGAGCAGCGTGGGCTGCGCACCGGCGTCGGGCACCACTGGCGCTACCTGCGCGTGGTGGAGGAGGCGCGGCGGCTGCTCGCCGACCGTCCGGTGCGTATGGTCAACGGCGCCTGGCTGGACAAGGTGCCGCCGGTGGCGTGGTGGGCGCGGCGGGACCGCTCCGGCGGCCCGGTGGTCGAGCAGGCCGCGCACGTGCTCGACCTGGTCCGACTGCTGGTCGGTGAGGCCACCGAGGTGACCGCGTACGGCGACGGGAACCCGCCCCCGGTCGACGGCGCGGACATCGACTCGGTGACCGCGGCCACGCTGCGGTTCGAGTCCGGGGCCGTCGGCACGCTCGCCGCGGCCTGCGTGCTCACCTGGAAGCACCGGGCCGGCCTGGAGATCCTCGCCGACGGGCTGGCGCTGTCGTTGGCCGAGGACGGCCTGACGGTCCGCGACGCCGACGGCGAACGGCACCTGCCCGCCGACCCGGACGCCGCCCGCGTCGCCGTCGACCGGGCCTTCGTCGACGCGGTCCGCGGCGTCGGCGACGACGTGCGCGTCCCGTACGCCGAGGCGCTGCGCACCCAGCGGCTGGCGCTCGCGGTGGCCGAGTCGGCGCGTACCGGTCGGCCGGTGGCGCTGCCGACCGGCCCGGCGGCCCGGCTCACCGCCCCGGTCGCGGACGCGCAGGTGACTGTCGATGCGTGACCGGGTGGTGGTGGTCGCCGGACCAGGCCGAGTCGAGCTGGTCGAGCAGGACGCGCCCGAGCTGCGCGAGGGCACGTTCCGGGTGCAGACGCTCTACAGCGGGGTCTCCGCCGGCACCGAGCTGAGCTACGTCAAGGGCACCAACCCGTACCTGCACGTCACCTGGGACGCCGCGCTCGGGCTGTTCCAGCCAGGGGAGGCGAGCACCCCCTACCCGGTGACCCGGCTCGGCTACATGCAGGTCGGGCGCGTGGTGGAGAGCCGCACCCCGGCGGTCGCGGTGGGCACGGTCGGCGCGATGACGTACGGCCACCGCAGCGGCTGGGTCGCCGACCCGCTCGCCGAGCGGTTCGTGCCGCTGCCCGACGACCTCGACCCGCTGCTCGGCGTCTACGTGGCGCACATGGGCCCGATCTGCGCCAACGGGCTGCTGCACGCCGCCGCCGACCTGTGCGGCGCCGACGTCCGCACGCTCGGTGACGGGGTGCGCGGGCGGCGGGTGGCGGTGGTCGGCAGCGGGGTGGTCGCGCTGCTCACCGCGCTGTTCGCCCGTCGCCACGGTGCCGCCTCGGTGGTCGTGGTGGACCCGACCCCGGCCCGCCGGGCGGTCGCCGAGGCGCTCGGCCTGGAGACGCTCGACCCGGACGCCGACGACCCGGCCGTGGTGCTCAAGACCCGGTGGCACCACGCCGCCGGGGACCGCGGCGCGGACGTGGTCTTCCAGTGCCGGGGCCAGGACTGGGCGTTGCAGCTCGCGCTGCGCCTGCTGCGGCCCCAGGGCACGGTGGTCGACCTGGCCTTCTACCAGGGCGGCGCGGGCGCGGTCCGGCTCGGCGAGGAGTTCCACCACAACGGGCTGTCGGTGCGCTGCGCGCAGATCGGCCGGGTGCCGCGTGGCCTGGCGCCGACCTGGGACCGCGAGCGGCTCTCCGCCGAGACCGTGGAGCTGCTGCGCCAGTACGGCGACCTGGTCCGCAAGCACGTCGTCTCCGCCGTGGCGCCGCTGGACGAGGCCCCGACCCTGCTCACCGACCTGGCCGAGCGCCGCCGCACCGAACTCCAGGTGATCCTGACCGGCTGACCGCCGCCGCTTTTGGTCGATCATGAGGTTGGCAGCGTCGGATGCCCGTTTTGTCGCCGCCAACCTCATGATCGACGGAGGGAGATGCGGGAGCGTCGGAGTGGTCGGGCCGGGCGGGGGTCACAATCGGCTGCGGTTCGCGTACCGTTGCGGCTCATGGGTGTGTCGCAACGGTTGAAGACCAGGTTCCGCCGATTCCTCCAGCGCCCGGGGACGACGGTCGACCTGGCCCCGCTGGAGAAGCTGCTGCCGGCGATCGAGGCCCGCGAGGCCGCGCTGGAGAAGCTCTCCGACGTCGAGCTGACCGAGGCCGCCGGGAAGGCCGAGGGATATACGGAGATCTGCGCGATCGGACGCGAGGCGGCCCGTCGCGGGCTCGACCAGCGTCCCTACGACGTGCAGCTGCTCGGCGCGATGGCGCTGCTCTCCGGCAAGGTCGCCGAGATGGCCACCGGTGAGGGCAAGACGCTCACCGCGACCGTCGCCGCGTACGGGCACGTCCGGCTCGGCAACGGCCCGGTGCACGTGCTCACCGTCAACGACTACCTGGCCCGCCGCGACGCCGAGTGGATGGAGCCGGTCTACACCCTGCTCGGGCTCACCGTCGGGTGGGTCAACGAGGCGTCCACCCCCGAGGAGCGGCGCGCCGCGTACCGCTGTGACGTCACCTACGTCGCGGTCAGCGAGGCCGGCTTCGACTATCTCCGCGACCAGCTCGCCACCGATCTGGCCGACCGGGTGCAGCCGCCGCTGAAGACCGCGATCGTCGACGAGGCCGACTCGATCCTCATCGACGAGGCGCGGGTGCCGATGGTGCTCGCCGGCGCGGTTCCCGGCGAGCAGGACCCGGTGCACGCCGCCGCCGCGCTGGTGCGCGGCCTGCGCAAGGGCAAGCACTACACGGTCGCCGAGGACGGCCGCAGCGTCGCCTTCACCTCGGTCGGCCTGGCCACCGTCGAGGCCAAGCTCGGCGGCATCGACCTGTACGACGCCGAGCACGTCGGGCAGCTCTCCGCGGTGAACGTGGCGCTGCACGCGCACGCCCTGCTGCACCGCGACGTGGACTACATCGTCCGGGACGACTCGGTCGAGCTGATCGACGAGATGCGCGGCCGGGTCGCCCAGCGCCGTCGCTGGCCGGACGGGTTGCAGGCCGCGGTCGAGGCGAAGGAGGGGCTGGACGCCACGGCCGAGGGCGAGGTGCTGGGCACGGTCACCGTGCAGGCGTACATCGCGCTCTACCCGACGGTCTGCGGGATGACCGCGACCGCGGTGCTCGTCGGCGACCAGCTCCGTGAGTTCTTCGACCTCGAGGTGGCGGTGATCCCGCCGAACACCCCGTGCGTGCGGGAGGACGAGTCGGACCGGATCTACGCCACCCGCGCCGAGAAGGACGAGGCGCTGGTCGACGAGATCACCCGCTGCCACCAGGCGGGGCGGCCGGTGCTGGTGGGCACGCTCGACGTCAAGGAGTCCGAGGGGCTGGCCGCCGCGCTGGAGGCCGCCGGGGTGTCGTGCGTGGTGCTCAACGCCAAGAACGACGACGAGGAGGCCGGGATCATCGCCGAGGCCGGCGCGTACGGCGCGGTGACGGTCTCCACCCAGATGGCCGGCCGGGGCGTCGACATCCGGCTCGGCGGCAGCGACCAGTCCGACCGGGAGCGGGTGGCCGAGCTGGGTGGCCTCTACGTGATCGGCAGCGGCCGGCACGACAGCCGTCGGGTCGACGACCAGCTGCGCGGCCGGGCCGGGCGGCAGGGCGACCCGGGTGGGTCGGTCTTCTTCGTCAGCCTGGAGGACGACCTGGTCGTCCGGCACGCCGGCGACACCGTGCCGGCGTCGCCCCGGATGAACGCCGACGGCCTGGTCACCGACCCGCAGGTCGACTACGCGGTCGAGCACGCCCAGCGGGTCGCCGAGGGCGTCAACCACGAGATCCACCGCAACACCTGGCGTTACAGCCAGGTGATCGAGCAGCAGCGCAAGGCCCTGGCCGAGCGGCGCGAGCGGCTGCTGACCAGCGACATCGCCGCGCTGATGCTGCTGNCCGCAAGATCGCCCTCTACCACCTGGACCGGCTCTGGGCCGAGCACCTGGCCGAGCTGTCCGAGGTACGCGAGGGCGTGCACCTGCGGGCGCTGGGCCGGCTCGACCCGCTGGACGAGTTCCACCGCAGCGCGGTGCCGGCGTTCAACGCGCTGGTGCCCGAGATCGAGACCCGGACGGTCGCCACGTTCGAGGAGACCGAGTTCGACGAGGGGTGGGAGCCGGACGCGTCCAAGCTGGTGCGGCCGAGCGCCACCTGGACCTACCTCGTGCACGACAACCCGTTCGGCTCGGAGCTGGACCGACTGATCGCGTCGGTGGGCCGCCGGCTGATCTCCGGGTCGCGCTGACGCGGATCCCCGGGCCCCCTCCGGCCGGTACGGCCGGAAGGGGCCCTTTTGCGCGGTTTCGATCCTGGTCTGCGAGGGTAGTAGTCCGAGGCTCCACCAGAGAAGGGGACGGACATGGGACAGGCAACGGCGCCGGGCATGGACACCGCGTGGACGAACGCGGAGGCGGTGCGGGCCGTGGGCCGGTGAACCTCGACATGCGCCAGCCCATGATCGACGACCTGGGCGTGCTGGAGACCGCCGCCCTGCTGCGTGAGCTGACCGCCGGCCTGATCAACGTGGCCGGGTTCGACGAGGCGCTGGACCGGCTGGTTCGGATCGCCCGTGACGCCGTACCCGGCATCGACTGCTGCGGCTTCACCGCGCTGCGCGCCGGCGAGCCCGCCGGCGTGGCCGCCTCCGACCCGCACCGGGCCGAGCTGGACGACCTGCGGCACGCCCCGGACACGCCGGCGCTGACCGCCATCCACCGCCGAGAGATGATCATCGCGGCCGGGCTGGCGGAGGAGGCGCGCTGGCCGGTGTGGGGCGCGCGGGCGCGGGCGCTCGGCGTGCACGGCGTGATCTCCGCGCCGGTGGACGTCGACGAGCAGGTCATCGGCGCGATCAACCTGTACGCTGCGTCGCCGGCGGCGCTCACCCCGAGCCACCAGCTCACCGCGATGCTGCTGGCCGAGCACGCCGGGCTCCTGCTCGCCGCGGTCCGTGACCGGGAACGGGCGGCCGCCCGCTCCCGGCAGCTCGACGACAGGCTGCTGGCCGAGGGCGTGGTCGGGCAGGCCGTCGGGGTGATCATGACGCAGCGGGGCTGCCCCGCGCCGGAGGCCCTGGGCGTGCTCCGCAGCGCCGCCTCCTCGTTGGACATTCCGTTGCGCGAGGTGGCCGAGCGGCTCGTGCTCACCGTCTCCCGACCTCGGGACAACTGAGCGACAGTCGTTTCACTTCCACGGGCCTCGGGTAGCACCCTGGACTGGTGATCTGCGCCGACGTGGGGAGGAAGCGATGGAGAGCCGGCTGCGGGTGCAGGGGCACCCGATCCAACCGATGCTGGTGACGTTCCCGTTCGGGCTCTTCGTCAGCGCGGCGGTCTTCGACCTGGCCGACGTGGTCGGCGGTCCGGCCTTCCTCGGCGAGGTGGGTTACTGGACCGCGGTCGCCGCGCTGGTCGCCGCCGCGCTCGCGACGGTCGCCGGGCTGGTCGACCTGTGGGACGTGCGGGCCGGCCGGACCAGCCGGGCCGTGCTGACGTTCAACCTGGTCAACGCCGTGATGGCGGGGCTGTTCCTGCTCACCTGCCTGATCCGGGCGCACGCCCCGCAGCGGGGCGCGACCGGCGTCCAGCTCGCCACCGAACTGGTCGCGTTGGGCATCGGCGCGGTCGGGGTGGCCCTGGGCGCCCGGCTGATCCAGCAGTTCGACCGGCACGGCGCCGAGCCGGCCGGGCTGGAGACCTTCGACGGGGTCTCCGGCGCCACCGTCGAGATCGCCCGGCCCGGGACGTTCTGACCGCCGGCGGAAAACGCGTTGCCGGTCGCCGCCGCCCGGCGGCAGGCTTCCACCCATGACGATCGACCGGGGATTCGACGAGCTGGTCGCCGAGGCCGTGGCCGCGCCGGTCGAGGGATGGGGTTTCTCGTGGCTGGCCGGGCGGGCCACCGAGGAACGCCCGCCGTGGGGCTACGCCCGGTTGGTCGGCGCCCGGCTGGCCACCGTCCGGTCGGCGCTGGACGTCGACACCGGCGGCGGCGAGGTGCTGGCCGAGGCGCCCACGCCGCCGCCGCTGCTGGTCGCCACCGAGGCGTGGCCGCCGAACGTGCCGGTCGCCCGCCGTAATCTCCGCCGGGTCGGCGCGTCCGTGGTGCGGGTCGCCGACCGGCCGCCACTGCCGTTCCGCGACGCGACCTTCGACCTGGTGGTGAGCCGGCACCCGGTGCACACCTGGTGGGACGAGGTGGCCCGGGTGCTGCGCCCCGGGGGCGGCTACCTGTCCCAGCAGATCGGTCCGGGGACCGTGCGGGAACTCAGCGAAGCCGTCCTCGGGCCCCTGCCGCCGCCGGCGCACCGCCATCCGGAGGCGGCGGTCGCGGCCGCCGACGCCGCCGGGCTGACCGTGGTGGACCTGCGCACGGCCACGCTGCGCACCGTCTTCCACGACATCGGCGCGGTGGTCTGGTTCCTGCGCAAGGTGGTCTGGACCGTGCCCGGCTTCACGGTCGACCGTCACCGCGACGCGCTGCGCCGGCTGGATCGGCGGATCCGGGCCGAGGGTCGGTTCGTCGCCCACGCCCGGCGGTTCCTCATCGAGGCGCGTCGCCGCTGACCGGCCCGGGGCGATGCGCGGCGGCATGGTGCGCGGCCAGCACGTCGGCGCCGAAGTCGCCGGCCGGGCGGCGCAACGCGGTGTGCGCGTGGTTGCCGTCGTCGGTGGTGTTGTCGTACTCGATCAGCAGGTCGTCGCCCTGCACCCGGTAGTAGTGCCGCCGGCCCGGCTCGACCGGACCGGCCCAGGCGAAGTGCAGCTCGCCGCCGTGGATCCGGGTGGCCTCGCGGGCGGCCAGCTCAGTCGGCAGCCGGTCGAGGTAGAGCGCGACCAACCGGTCGAGCAGCGCCCGGCCGGTCGGACCGAGCCGACCCCGGGGTACGCCCAGCGGGTCGAGCCGGCCCGGCGCGGTGGGCCGGGTGGCGCTGATGATGTCGGCCGGTGCCTCGTCGGCGATCACCGCGGCGGCCCGCCCGCCGGGACCGAGCGCGTCGAGCAGCTCGCGGGCCAGGTCCTCCTCCGGGCCGAGCGGCCGGGAGACCGGGCGGCCGGCGTGCCGGACGGTCGCCGGGTTGGCGCCGAGGAAGACCGGGGCGGGGGAGACCCGGTCGTCGGCGACGGTCATGCTCACCGACAGGTGGTGCCCCTCGAAGCGCCACGCCCAACGGTCGTCGTGCGCCGGGTCGCCGAAGACGGCCACCCCGTAGTCGCCGCTGTGCCGGCCGCGCCGCCAGCCCTCCGCCCGGTCCAGCACCTCCTCCAGCGCCACCACGGCCATGGCCTGCGCGTACGCGGCCGGACTCAGCGCGGTGGCGAGCAGCCGGTGGGCGGCCTTGCGGGCCGGGACGTCGAGGTCCGCGAGGGTGACGCCGGGCCGGGGCCGGGGCCGGTACTCCAGCCACCGCCGGGCCGGCTCGTCGTCGAAGTCGTGCCGGGCACGCCGGCGAGCCGGCTCGTCGAGCGCCGTCAGCAGCGCCGTCGCGGCGGCGCGCATCCGCTCGGGTACGGGTTCCTCCACCGCCCCTGTATAGCGCAGGTCAGGCACGGCCGAGCAGCGCGAGCATCTCGGGCAGCTTGAAGAACCGGGCCGTCTCGACCGCCGAGGGGCCACCGTGGTCCGGGTCGGCGCCGGCGTCGAGCAGCGCCCGGACCGTCGGCGCGTCCTGTCGGAACACGGCGGCGGCCAGTGCGGTCTGCCCCCGGTCGTTGACCCGGGCCGGGTCGGCGCCGCGGGCGAGCAGTGCCGAGACGGTTTCCGGACGGACGTGGTAGGCGGCCAGGATCAGCAGGGTGTCGCCCTTGGCGTTGGTGAGGTTCACCGGCAGTCCGGCGTCCACGTTGGCCGCGAGTTCCGCCGTCGCGCCGGCGCGGGCCAGGTCGAACATCCGGTGGGCGAAATCGATGGCGGCGGCGTCCAGTTCGTCGGGCATCCGCCCAGGTTAGGGCGTCCGGGTCGGCCGCGCCTGGTAGCTTGCGCAGCCGGGCGCGGGAGGGCGGTCATGGACGAGCGAGGGAGTCCCAGCATGTGGTAATACCTACTAAACCTATAGGGTTTACAGTCTAGAGTGTGGGGGCACGATCCGTTCCGCACCGTGAGGACCTTCCGCCGATGACCAGCACCGCCCGGACCGACCTGCTCACCGTCGCCACCCGCTGGGCCGACCCGACCGTCTGGCCGGTACCGTTGCGTTTCGACCGGTCCGAACGGTGGTACGCCCGGCTCGCCGCCGACGGCGAGCGCGAGGTGTGGGCGTTGAGCTGGCTGCCCGGGCAGGGCACCGACCTGCACGACCACGGCGGTTCGGCCGGCGCGTTCCTGGTCGTCGCCGGCGTGCTCACCGAGGAGACCGTCAGCGGCGGCCGGCTCCGCCCGCACCAGCTCGGCCCCGGTGCCGGCCGGCGCTTCGGCGCCCGGCACGTGCACCAGGTCACCAACCGTTCCGACCAGCCCGCGGTCAGTGTGCACGTCTACCGGCCCGCGCTGCGCCGGATGACCCGCTACCACCTCGACGCCGGGCGGCTCCGGATCGCCGAGGTGGCCGAGGCCGGCGTCGCCTGGTAACCACCCGACGCCCGCGCACCGACCCCGCCGAACGGAAGGACCCCACGATGGCGCAGACCCCCACCCCCGCCGAGAGTTGTCCGGTGCCACCGCCCGGCTCCCGCGGCATCGACGAGATCCTCGCCGCCGCCCGTGCCCGGCTGCGCCGCCTCGACCCCGAGCAGGCGCACCTGGCGTACCGGGGCGGAGCGCTGATGGTCGACATCCGCCCGGCCGGCCAGCGGGCCGCCCACGGCACCGTGCCGGGCGCGCTCGTCGTCGAGCGCAACGTGCTGGAATGGCGTTTCGACCCGCGCTGCGCGGCCCGGCTGCCGCAGGCCGTCGACTACGACGTGCCGGTGATCGTCCTCTGCCAGGAGGGCTACACCTCGTCGCTGGCCGCCGCCGCCCTGCAGGACATCGGCCTGCACCGCGCCACCGACGTGGCCGGCGGGTTCGCCGCCTGGCGTATCGCCGGCCTGCCCACCCTCGGCCCGACCCCGCCGCCCCGACCCTCGTCCACCGCGCCCCCGGTCACCGCCGGCCGCGCGCTCCGCTGACCGTCCCGCCGCACCCGGCGGGGCGGGGCGACCGCCCGCACAGGAGGCTCCCATGTCCGTCGTCGCCCTCAACACCCGTCCGGCCCGACCGGGCCGCACCGACCGGGCCGTTCCGCCCCGGCCGCGTACCGCACCGACCCTGACCATCACGCTCGACCTGGGCGCCGGCCCGCTGACGCCCGGCCTGGTCCGGCTCGTCGACCTGCTCGACGAACTCGCCGCCACCGGGGAGGGGCTGGTCCGCCCGGACGAGCACCGGGCCGCCCGGGCCGTGCTCGACCTGCGCCGCCCGGCCACGCGGCCGGTCGAGGTCTCGCCGCCGTCGCCCGCCGTCGACCCCGGCCGCGTGCGCATCCTCACCGGCACCCGGCGGGTCCGCCACGGCGCCGCCGAGGTCGTGCTGACCAGGATCGAGTACGACCTGCTGCTGTTCCTCGCCGAGAACCCCCGCCGGGTGTTCACCCGGCTGCAACTGCTCGCCAACGTCTGGGGCTACGAGCACGCGGTGGCGCGCACGGTGGACGTGCACGTGCGTCGGCTGCGGGCCAAGTTCGGGCCGGACACCCCGCTGGTGACCACCGTGTACGGCGTCGGCTACCGACTGGCCGACGACGCCCCGATCGAGGTGGACCGGGACGCCTGAGATGACCACGGCCGGNCCCGGGTACGCCGCGTTCACGTCCCGGCCGCACCCGCCATTGTGAACCGGCCGGGGACCCCCCGTTCCGTTCCGGTCCGATGCTCTGCTGTAATCAACGGGGCTCGTACGCAGAGCGAGCACTCGGCTCCGATGTGTTCGTCAATTGTCACATTCATGCAACGCGGCCGCCCTTGACCCTCGCAGAGCGGCCGGGAAGCATCGATGAAGCGGCGTCCCGGGCCGTGGGGAGATACCCGGACCAGCCAAGGAGGACCATGTCGGTCAGCCCCGCTTCGCCGCGCGCCGGATGGCATACGTCCCAGCCCGTGGTCCCCGGCCGTCCCCCGGGCGGTCAGCGTCGCCCCGCCAACACCGCCACGGCGGTGCTCACGGTCACCCTGAACATCCCACTGGCCAGCGAGGAGTCGCTCCCCCCGGCCGCCCGGCGGCTCCTCGACGCCGCCCGCGAGCTGCTCGAACGCGGCGACGCGGTGGTCACCACCGGCGTTCCGGCGGAGCGCCGGCCCGATCCGGTCCCGGCCGGTCGCGCCCCGGCCCGTCCGCTCGCGGCGACCATCCCGACGCTGCACATCCTGGCCTCCTCCCGGTCGGTGCTGCGCGACGGGGAGCCGTTGCCGCTGACCCGGCTGGAGTTCGACCTGCTGCTGCACCTGGTCGCCCACCCGCGTCGGGTCTTCACCCGGCTGCAACTGCTCAACGCGGTCTGGGGGTACGAGCACGCCGGCGTCCGCACCGTCGACGTGCACGTCCGCCGGCTGCGCGGCAAGGTCGGGGTCGACGTTCCACTGGTCACCACCGTCTACGGCGTGGGCTACCGGCTCGCCGACGACGCCCGGGTGACCATCGACCGCACCGGCTGAGGTGATCGACACCGGTTCGCCGAAGTGGTGATGTCAGAGCGTGCCGGATGTCGCCGTTTCCCCGGGCTGGGCGAGGGAGTTGCGCCGGACGGAGCCCCGACCGCCCGAACGCGATCCCGTGGTGAACCGCGCCGTGGGCCGGGCAGGATGGTCGGATGCGCGTCCGACCGATCAGCCCCGACCGACTCGTCCGCGAACTGGCCGACCGGCTCGCCCGCGCCGGGACGCCCGGCCGGGTGCGGGTCGCCGTCGACGGGCCGCCGGCCGCCGAACCGGACGCCCTCGCCGCCGCGCTCGTCGACCCGCTGCGCGCCGCCGGACGGCCGGTGCTGCACGTCCGGGCCGCCGACTTCCTCCGTCCCGCCTCGGTGCGCCTGGAGCAGGGTCGCACCAATCCCGACGCCTACTACGAGGGCTGGCTCGACGAGCCCGGACTGCGCCGTGAGGTGCTCGACCCGGCCGGCCCGGACGGCGACGGCCGGCTGCTGCCGTCGCTCTGGGACGCCGACGCCGACCGGGCCAGCCGGGCCGCGTACCGGGATCTGCCGCCCGGTGGGGTGGTCCTGGTCAGCGGCGCGCTGCTGCTCGGCGGCGCGCTGCCGTTCGACGTCGCCGTCCACCTGGTCCTCTCCCCGGCGGCCCTGGCGCGGCGCACCGACCCGGCGGCGCGGTGGACGCTGCCGGCCTTCGCCCGCTACGCCGAGGAGGTCGACCCGGCCTCCTTCGCCGACGTGGTGGTCCGCGTCGACGACCCGCGCCACCCGGCCCTGGTGGAGGCCGCCTGACCGGCCCGTCGTCACGGTGCGGGAGACGGTCGGTTTGGCCGGCCCGGCAGCGGGGTAATCGCCCGGCTCACAGCGCACGGGTGATCTCGCCCGCGCATCACGTTCGCACCGGATCCTCCCGCGCGCGCCGCCGGAGGATCCGGTACGAGGCCGTAGGAAGGCAGGCAGCGATGCTCGTCCAGGACACGACAGCCACGGGCCGTTCCCAGGCGGAGGTCGACCAGATCGGGCAGTCCCTGCGGTCGCGGTACGACGAGCTGACCGCGGAGTACGACCAGACCGTCATGCAGAGTCAGGTGCTGCGGCTGGTCGAGGTCGGCGACACGGCCGGCGACGACCAGGCCGACAGCGGCACCAAGACCGCCGAGCGGGACACCGCCCAGTCGTTGCTGCGCACCATCCTGGACCGGCGGGCCCAGTTCGAGCGCGCCCTGGCCCGTCTCGACGAGGGCACCTACGGCTTCTGCGAGGGGTGCACCGCGCCGATCCCGGTGGAGCGGCTGGAGATCTTCCCGGCCGCCACCTCCTGCGTGGCCTGCAAGCAGCACCGGGAGCGGCGGGCCGCCTGAGCCCCGCCCGGGTCGCCGGTCGGTCCCATGGGTGAGATCAAGGTGGGCACCGCCTCGTGGACCGACCGGACCCTGCTCGACTCCGGCTGGTATCCGCCGGACGCCGACACGCCGCAGCGGCGGCTGTCCTACTACGCACGGCGGTTCCCGCTGGTCGAGGTGGACGCCACCTACTACTCGCCGCCGGCCGAGCGCACCGCCCGGCTGTGGGCCGAGCGCACCCCGGCCGGATTCACCTTCAACGTCAAGGCGTTCAGCCTGCTGACCGGCCACCCCACCCGGGTCTCCGCGCTCTACAAGGACCTGCGTCCGGACACGGACAAGCGCAGTGTCTACCCCGGCGACCTGCCCGCGCAGGCGTACGAGGAGGTCTGGACCCGGTTCCTGTCCGCCCTGGATCCGCTCGTCGACGCGGGCAAGCTGGGCGCGCTGCTGTTCCAGTTCCCGCCCTGGTTCACGATCACGCGGGACAACAAGCAGTATCTGCTGGAGGTGGCCCGGCGGTGCGCCCCGCTACGCCCGGTCATCGAGTTCCGGCACGCCTCCTGGTTCGCCGGCGACAACGCCGACGAGACCCTGGACTTCCTGCGCCGGCACGAACTGCCGTTCGTCTGCGTGGACATGCCGCAGGGCCACCCGTCGTCCGTACCCCCGGTGCTGGCCGCCACCGCGGACCTCGCGGTGGTCCGGTTCCATGGGCACAGCGGGAAGTGGAC
This sequence comes from Micromonospora sp. NBS 11-29, assembly GCF_002140155.1. Taxonomy (GTDB): domain Bacteria; phylum Actinomycetota; class Actinomycetes; order Mycobacteriales; family Micromonosporaceae; genus Micromonospora. The sequence goes on along the minus strand of NZ_NAPR01000023.1, from coordinate 125,386 downwards.
CAGCCGCGACATCCACGAGAAGTTCGGCTACGACTACTCCGACCGCGAGCTGCGCGACTGGGCGCCGAAGCTGCGCGAGCTGGCCGACCGGGCCGAGCAGACCCATGTGCTGATGAACAACTGCTACCGCGACCACGCCCAACGCAACGCCACCACGCTGATCGAGCTGCTGGCGCGCTGAGCACACCTCACCCACACCGGGTGAGGACACCTCACCCGCCCGCCGCGCAGCATGGACGGTGCGCGCGGCCCGCGCGCGCCGCGACGAGGAGGTGGGTCATGACGGTACGGGTGGTGGCGGACCGACGCCGTGGTGGCGTCCTGCACGTGGTCGGCGGTGCCGACGTGCCGCGGCGGGGCGGACGGCCCGGCCGGTTCAGTCCGACCCGGCTGTGGCGGGGGCCCAGCGGGCCGCCGCGACGCGCCGACGACCGACGCTGGGAGACCGACCCCCGGGGGTGAGCCAGATGGCCGAGCAGTTGATGTCCGCGTTCGAGTCCTCGCTGGACAAGACGAACGTGATCCTCAAGGAGATCGAGTCGGCGTACGGCTGGCCCGCGCAGCGGCGCAACCAGTCCTACGCGGCGCTGCGCACCGTGCTGCACCTGCTGCGCGACCGGATGCCGGTCGGGGAGAGCGTGGAGTTTGCCCAGCAACTGCCGGTGCTGCTGCGGGGCATCTACTTCGACGGCTGGCAGCCGGCGGACGTGCCGATCCGGCTCAACCGCGACGACTTCCTCTACGAGGTGCGTCAGGGCTTCCCGTACGACGTGGAGGGCGGTCCACAGCGGGTGGTGCGGGTGGTGCTGGACACCCTGCGCCGGCACGTCTCGCAGGGCGAGTGGCAGGACGTGACGTCGAACCTGCCGCGCGGGCTCGATCAGCTCACCGCCTGAGCCGTCCCCTCGGGCGCCTCCCGGCGGGAACGGTCGGTGCGTCCGCGTCCGGGCGTCTACGGTGTGGTTAGAGACAATCGGGCGTGGGGTACCACCCGCTGCACACGGACCCCGGATCTTCGCGGGGCGGCACACCGAGGGAGCACCGATGGCATTGAACGACGACGACATCCAGACCAGCGGCGGCAGCGGCCCGGAGGGTCCGGCCGACGGCGGTGCGACTGCGGGTCAGCACGACGGTGGCGCGGACGGCGGCGCGGAGGGCCCGGCCGACGGTGGC
>NZ_NAPR01000023.1:90978-124190 GCF_002140155.1 Micromonospora sp. NBS 11-29 | reverse complement strand
GCGCGGAGGGCCCGGCCGACGGCGGTGCGACCCCGGGTCAGCACGACGGTGGCGCCGACGGCAGCGCCTGACGCATGACCATGACGCACGTCGACCCGCCGGGTGGCCACGGCCGCCCGGCGGTTCCGCCTTCCGCCGCCGCGGCGTTGGCCCGCTGCGTGGCCGTCGATCCGGCCAAGTTCGCCGCCGACCACTGGGGGCGCAGCCCGCTGCTGTCCCGGGCCGCCGACCTGCCCAACCCGGACGGCTTCACCGACCTGCTCAGCCCCGCCGACGCCGACGAGCTGCTCAGCCGTCGCGGCCTGCGTACCCCGTTCCTGCGGGTGGCCAAGGACGGCCAGCTCGTGCCGGCGGCGCGCTACACCGGCGGCGGTGGCGCCGGCGCCGAGATCGGCGACCAGGTGCTCGACGAGAAGGTCCTGGCGCTCTACGCCGACGGCGCGACCCTGGTGCTCCAGGGCCTGCACCGCACCTGGCCGGCGCTGGTCGACCTCGCCCGCGACCTGGGCGCCGCGCTGGCCCAGCCGTTGCAGATCAACGCCTACCTGACCCCGGCCGGCAGTCAGGGTTTCGCCACCCACTACGACACCCACGACGTGTTCGTGCTCCAGGTCGACGGCCGCAAGCACTGGCGGATCCACCCGCCGGTGCTGGTCGACCCGCTGGAGCGCCAGCCGTGGGGCGGACGGGCCGACGAGGTCTCCGCGACCGCCGACGGGCGACCCGCGCTCGACGTGGTGCTCGAACCGGGCGACGCGCTCTACCTGCCGCGTGGCTGGCTGCACAGCGCCCAGGCGCAGGAGTCCAGCTCGCTGCACCTGACCGTGGGGATCCGGGCGCTGACCCGGTACGCGGTGGTGGAGGAACTGCTGGCCCTCGCCGCCGAGGACGCCCGGCTGCGTGCCGGCCTGCCGTTCGGCCTCGACCTGGCCGACCCGGACGCGATCGAGCCGGAGCTGACCGAGACCGTCGAGGCGCTGCGCGACTGGCTGCTGCGGGCCGAGCCGGCGGCGGTGGCCGCGCGGCTGCGCTCCCGGGTGTGGCCGGCGTCCCGGCCGGCGCCGATCCGGCCGCTGGCCCAGGCCGACGCGCTGGCCCGGCTCGGCTCCGACAGCCGGGTCACCGCCCGGGGCGGCCTGCACTGGCAGCTCGCCCCGACCGGCGACGGTACGGTCCGGCTGCGTCTGCCCGACCGCACGCTCACCCTGCCCGGCACCTGTGAGCCGGCGCTGCGCGTCCTGCTCACCGGCGAGCCCACCCGGGTCGGCGACCTGCCCGGCCTCGACGACGACGCCGACCGCCTGACCCTGACCCGCCGCCTGCTAAAGGAGGCCGTCCTGACCCCCGCCTGACCTCGATGACCATGAAGTTGCGGCGCGACACGCCGTCACCGCGTCCGCCAACCTCATGATCAACGGCCTGCGGTGGCGCCGGGGGTCAGCTCGTGTAGGTGACCGTCAGCAGGAGCAGGGTCGTCGCCAGGCCGGTGGCGCCGACCAGGATCATCGGGCGGGGCGTCAGCACCGCGTGCCGGCGGTCCGCCAGCAGCCGGGCCGGCGCCAGCCCGACCACCGGGCCGAGCAGCGTCACCACCAGCGCCAGCACCGGCAGGCCGACCGCCAGGTCGCCGCCCGAGCCGGCGCCCAACGCCCGCGCCCCGAGCCCCAGCACGTACGCCACCAGCGCACCGCCGATCCCGCACGCGATCAGCAGCGGGTTCACCGAGCCGGGCAGCTCACCCGGCGCGCCGGTGCGCTGCACCAGCTCACGTACCCCGCGCAGCAGTGGCACCGGGTCACCGGCGGCGTCACGGACCGGCCCCGGCGGATCACCCAGCCGCCGAGGGCCACCACCGATCCGGTCCCGCAGCTGCGCCCACAGGTGGGTCACCTCGCCGTCCACCCGGTCCACCATCCGCTGCGCCTCGGCCACCTCCGCCTCGGCCGCGCGCACCTGCTCGGCGGCCTCGGCCACCGCCCGCTCGGCGGCGGCCACCTGCTCGGCGTACCAGCCGTGCGCCTCGGCCCGCTGCGCGGACACCCGGGCGGTCAACTCGGCGAGGCGGCGGATCTGGGCGGTGTACGTGTCAGTGGAGACCGGCTCGTTCATCGCGATGGACCATAAGGGATGATCACCTGTCCGGTGCGGTGCACCGCCCGGTCGAAGTAGAGACCCCGCCACGGGCGGGGGTACCAGTCCGGCCCACCACTGCCCGGGTAGAGCGACGAGCCCAGCTCGGCGCCCTGCACGTCGAGCGCCACCCAGGCCCCGATCTGGTCCGTGCGGGCGCCCGCGCCGCCCAGGTCGGCCCGCATCCGGGCCACCCCGCGCCACCAGGCCAGCACATGGATCCGCCGCTCCGGCCCGTCGTGCAGGATCCGGCGCAACTGCTCCAGCCCGGTCCGGGTGCCGGCCTTGCCGGCCAGCGCGCCGGCCGCCGCGTCCACCGCGTACAGCAGCAGGAAGTGCGGGGTACGCGGCGTGCCTGGCGCGCTCAGCCCGTCGCCCACCTCGGCCATCAGCTCCGGCACCGTCTCCTCGTCGTACCAGGACGCGTCGCCGGGCAGGTCCTCGTAGAGGGCGCGGGCCGCCGGGTCGGCGTCCGGGTCGAGGCAGGCGATGGAGAATCGGGCGGTGCCGGGGCGGTACTGCCGCGCCAGCGAGCGGGCGGCGGCGTCGAGCACCGCGCACGCCTCGTCCACCCGGGTGCCCAGCACGGCCAGGTTCCGGCCGGGGGCCCGGGGCAGCCGCAGCGACGCCGAACGGGCCTGCACGTCGATGATCTCGCCGAGCAGCGCCACCGGGCTGCGGGGCATACCCTGCTCCGGCGCGGTCAGGGCGCGGAAGTCCGGCGCCTCGGCCAGCCGGGGGATCGCGTCGCCGTCGAAGAGTCGGGCCGGGGAGGCGTCCTGCGGGCGCATCCGCCACAGCCGGTGCTGCAACTCGCTCCAGGTCTCCCAGTCGCTCGCCGACGGGATCCGGGCCACCTCGTTCCCCTCGGCCAGCCCCGACTCGGCGTTGACCACCGCGTGGTGGCGGGGCAGCGACTGCGCCGCGTCGTTGCGCTCGGCCAGGATGCGCAGCGCCTTCGGCAGCGCGATCCGCAGGGTGAACTGGGCGACCAGGGCGGGCCGCCCCCACAGCGCCTCGATGCCACGGACGTCCTGCGAGGCGAGCACCAGGTGGATGCCCTGCGAGCGGCCCCGCCGGGCCAGGTCCTCCAGCAGGTCGGCGGCCTCCCGGGCGACCACGTCCCGGCCGGCGAGCAGCGCCTGGAACTCGTCGACCACCGCGACGATCCGCGGCCAGTGCCCGGCCGGGTCCACCGCGCGCAGCTCGGCCAGCTTGGTGACCTCGTGCTTCTTCGCCGCGTCGGCCCGCCGGCGCAGCTCCTCGGCGAGGAACCGCAGCAGCGCCAGGCCGAACTCGCGGTCGGTGTTGACGTTGATGCCGACCAGCCGCATGTGCGGCAGCCAGCTCGGGTCGCGCCGGCCCTGGGCGAACCGGGCGAAGGACACCCCCTCCTTGAAGTCGAGCAGGTAGAACTCCAGCTCGGCGGGGGAGTAGCGGGCGGCGAGCGCACCGATCCAGGCGAAGATCAGGTTGGTCTTGCCGGTGCCGGACGGCCCGCCGATCAACGCGTGCGGCGGGTAGTCGCCGAGGGTGAGCAGCACCGGCCGGCCGTGCGGGCCCTCGCCGATCGGTGCGCTGAGCCCGTGCGCCGAGTCCTCCCGCCAGTACTCGTCGGTCGGCGGGAGCAGGTCGGTGAAGGGCGTCGGCGGTGGCCCGGCGGCGACCCGGGAGGCGACCGTCCGGCAGGTCTCGGTGACCAGGGCGGGCGGCGGCGGGGGGTCGAGCACCACCGGCAGCCCGGCGATCCGGGCGTCGTCCTCCTCGACCACGATCCGGGTGACGGTCGGGTCGTCGGGCAGGTCGATGCCGCGGACCACCAGGTGCACGCCGCAGGCGGCGCCGGTGCGCACCACCCGGTCGAGCTGGCCGCGCTCGTGCCGGGACAACTCGTCGCCGCCGAGCAGCACCGCCACCCGCCACGGCTCCGGGCGCCGGCCGGTGGCGGCGGCCAGCTCGCGCACCGAGGCGTACTCGCCGGCCAGCACGGTGGCGTTGATCCGGCGGATCTGCTCCACCAGGTCGTCCAGCAGCCGGCCCAGGCCGCCCGGGCCGACGAAGGTGAGCAGGCCGGCGGTGCCGAGCGGCGCGAAGCCGGCCAGGCCGCCGCCCAGGTGCTCCGGGTCGTACCCGTGCAGCCGTACCCCGCCCGGGTCGGCGCGGCCGACGGAGCGCAGCAGCAACGCGGGCACCACCGCGGCCAGGCCGTCCCGGTCGCCGCCGGCCAGGTGCGCGTGGCCGGCGTCGAGCAGGGGGACCAGCGCCGGCACCGGTTCGACGCCGGGGATGCGTACCGTGCCGATCCGGACCGTGCCCGGCGGCTCGGCCCGGCCGGCGGGCGTGGGCTGCCACCGGTCCCAGGGCGCGGACGCCGCGCCGGGCGCCTCCCGCTGCGCGGCGGCGGCGGCCCGGCGGGCCAGCTCGGCGAGGCGGGCGGTGTGCCGGGCGTCGATCTCGGCAAGGCGCCGGTCGCGCGCCGCGCCCACCCGGTCGGGCACCGCCGCGGCGGCCCGCCGGGTACGGTCCAGTCGGGCCCGGCCGGCGGCCAGCTCGGCGTCGGCGTCGGCGAGTCGGGTACGGGTGGCGCCCATGGCCTCGGAGAGCATCCCCCGGACCCGCGTCACCAGTTGGGTGCGGACGTCAGCCACCGGCGGGCTCCCGTTCGTCGGTGTCCTTCGGCAGGTCCCGGCCGAGGCGGTCGAGCAGCACGCCGGTGACCACCCCGGCGGTGACCGCCGGATCGGCGGCGTGCGGCTGCTCCTGCCCGTCGTCGCGGCGCGGCGGGGGCATCCGGCAGACCCGGGTGAGCAGTGTGTCCAGCACCGGCTGCGGCAGCCCGGGCAGCAGGTCGCGGACCCGGCCGTCCAGCTCGCGGCGCAGCCGGGGCAGATCCTCCGCGCGGGGCGGGTGGCCGAGCAGCTCACCGGCCAGCTCGCGCATCATCGGCGGGGCGATGGCGGCCAGCCCCAGCCCGACGTCGGCGTGCGCCCCGCGCAGGTCGCGGTGCAGCCGGTCCCGGTCACCGGAGCGGATGCCGACCACGACGCGGCGCAGCAGCTCGCGGGCGTCGTCGACGCGCTCGTCCGGCTCCTCCGGCGCGCCTTCGCGCCCGCCGGTCAGCTCCGCCACCCGGACCGCCCACCACCGCCGTACCGCCGGTTGTTCGCCCGGCTCCGGCGTCGCGCCCGGCGTGGGCGGCGCGTCGCCGCGCGGCGCGTCGTGCCGGGGCCGCCGCTCGCCCGGCGCCGGGGTGGGGGCGCCGTCGGCGGCCAGCCCGATCGCGGCCAGGTACGCGGTGAGCTGTTCCTGCGCCACGCGCAGCGCGTAGCCGGCGGTCTCGGCGTGCTCGGTGGCGGCGGTCAGCTCCGGCACGCCCATCGGGTCGGCCGACTCCTGGCGCACCCAGCGCAGCCGTTCCTCGGCCTGGCCGAGCTTCTCCAGCGCGGCGGCGAGCTGCGCCAGCGGCAGCTCCTCGGCGGCGGCGCGGACCTGCGCGCCGATGTCCTCGACGATGGACACGGCCGCCCCTTCAGAGCGTCGCGACGTAGAGCTGTGCCTGCTCCACCGCCACCAGCGTCGCGGCGAGACACTCCTCCAGCTCCTGGCTGGCCTGGGTCAGCGAGGCCTGGGCCGCCTCCACCGTCTCGTGGCCGCTGCCCTCCAGCGCGCCGGCCAGGGTCTGCTGCGCCTCGGCCAACTTCTCGCCGGCGGCTTGCACCGCTGTCTGGCCGTCACCGATCTGCTGGAGAGCGACATCGATGGCGGCCTTCAGCTCGGCGACGCTCGCCACGGGGACCTCCTGGGGGCAAGGGAGATCTCCATTACAACCCATCCCACCGGGTGGGCGAACATCCACCCACGCGGCGTTCCTGCCCGGGTGTCCGATTAGGGCCCTGACGTGCGGGAAGACTGCGCCACGCGGGGTCGGCCGGTCCCGCCGGCGGAACGGCCGGTCCCGTCAACGGGACTGGTGGGCGATCAGCGGCCCAGCCAGCGCGGGCCGCGTACCTCCGCGCCCAGCGCGGTCACCCGGTCGCGCAGCTCCCGGTCGGCGGTGACCACCACCCGGCGTCGCTCCGTCGCGGCGGCGACCAGCTCCACCACGGTGTCGTCGCCGGATCGGGGCGCGGACACCACCTCCACTCCGGGCGCGGGCGGCACGTGCCGGGCCGCGCCCTCCACCACCAGCACCACCCGCACCGGGGGCGGCAGCTCCGGCGGCACGCCGGCGTCGGCCAGCGGCGCCAGCGCGTCGCGCAGCCGGGCGGCCGCACCGGCCCGGTCCCGCCACCAGCCGTCCGGCCGGGAGCCCACCACATTCGCGCCGTCGACGACCAGCAACGGTCTGCTCTCCATGCCCCCAGCCTGCCATCGGTGTCGCGTTTGTCGCGCCGGCCCTCGGGTAGCCACCGCCGACCGTGCCGCGCGGTGCCGCGCCCCGGTCGTGCCGACCGACTGCGGAGGACGAAGATGATGGGACCCGGTGACTTCGGCAACGACCCGTGGGACGAGTTCCTGGCCCGGTACTTCGGCCGGGGCGAGGGTGGACGCCGACCGGCGCACCGGGTCGACATCACCCGCCTGATGACCGCCGACGCCCGGGAGATGCTGGCCGACGCGGCCCGGCGCGCGGCCCAGAAACACAGCAACGACCTCGACACCGACCACCTGCTCTGGGCGGCGTTGCAGCGCGAGCCGCTGCGCGACCTCATCCGCCGCGCCGGCGCCGACCCGGACGCGCTGGTCAACGCGCTCGGCGGACGCGCCGAGGGCGCACCCGGGGGCGAGGTGCCGCCGAACCTGTCGCTCACCCCCGCGGCCAAGCGGGCGCTGCTCGACGCGCACCAGCTCTCCCGGGCCATGGGCGCCAACTACATCGGCCCCGAGCACATCCTGATGGCGCTGCCGCTGAACCCGGAGTCGCCCGCCGGCCGGATGCTCTCCGCCGGCCGGATCCAGCCCGAGTCGTTGCAGGCGGCCAGCGCCGAGCGCGGGGCGGCGAACGGCCCACGCCCGGACCGGGGCACCCCCACCCTCGACCAGTACGGGCAGGACCTCACCGAACTGGCCCGGATGGACCAGATCGACCCGGTGATCGGCCGGGCCGACGAGATCGAGCAGGCGGTGGAGATCCTGTCCCGCCGGACCAAGAACAACCCGGTCCTGATCGGCGAGGCCGGCGTCGGCAAGACCGCCATCGTGGAGGGTCTGGCCGAGCGGATCTGCGACGGCGACGTGCCGCAGACCCTGATCGGCAAGCGGGTCGTCCAGCTCGACCTGTCCGGCCTGGTCGCCGGCACCCGCTACCGCGGTGACTTCGAGGAACGCCTGAAGAAGGTGATCGACGAGATCCGCGCCCACCGGGACGAACTGATCATCTTCCTGGACGAGATCCACACCCTGGTCGGCGCCGGCGGCGCCGGCAGCGAGGGCGGGATGGACGCGTCCAACATGCTCAAGCCGGCGCTCGCCCGCGGCGAGCTGCGGGTGATCGGCGCGACCACGCTGGACGAGTACCGCAAGAGCATCGAGAAGGACGCCGCCCTGGCCCGCCGGTTCCAGCCGGTGCTGGTGCCCGAGCCGGGCGTCGAGGACACCATCGCCATCCTGCGCGGCCTGCGCGACCGCTACGAGGCCCACCACCAGGTCCGGTTCACCGACGAGGCGTTGGTCGCCGCCGCCGAGCTGTCCGACCGGTACGTCACCGACCGGTTCCTGCCGGACAAGGCCATCGACCTGATCGACCAGGCCGGCGCGCGGGTCCGGCTGCGCACCCGCACCCCCGCCTCCGACGTGCGCGAACTGGAGCAGCAGCTCGACGAGGTACGCCGGGACAAGGAGCAGGCGGTCGCCGACGAGCGGTACGAACGGGCCTCCTCGCTGCGCGACCGGCTCGCCGAGCTGGAGGACCAGATCCGCCGCGCCCGCGGCGACGACGGGGCCAACCAGGTGCCCGAGGTCGGGCCGAAGGAGATCGCCGAGGTGGTGTCCCGGGCCACCGGCATCCCGGTCAACCAGCTCACCGAGGAGGAACGCGACCGGCTGCTGCGCCTGGAGGGGCACCTGCACGAGAAGGTGGTCGGCCAGGACGACGCGGTCGGCGCGGTGTCCGAGGCGGTGCGCCGCTCGCGTACCGGCCTGGCCGACCCGAACCGGCCGATGGGCAGCTTCCTGTTCCTCGGCCCCACCGGTGTCGGCAAGACCGAGCTGGCCCGCGCGCTCGCCGAGGCGCTCTTCGGCGAGGCGGACCGGATGGTCCGGGTGGACATGAGCGAGTTCCAGGAGCGGCACACCATCAGCCGGCTGGTCGGCGCCCCGCCCGGCTACGTCGGCTACGAGGAGGCCGGCCAGCTCACCGAGGCGGTCCGCCGCCGCCCGTACGCGGTGGTGCTGCTCGACGAGATCGAGAAGGCGCACCCTGATGTGTTCAACATCCTGCTCCAGGTGCTCGACGACGGCCGGCTCACCGACAGCCAGGGCCGGACGGTGAACTTCAAGAACACCGTACTGATCATGACCAGCAACCTCGGTTCGGAGCTGATCACCGGCGCCCAGCGCACGGTGGGCTTCGCCACCGGCGAGCCGGGCGAGCAGGAGTCCACCGAGCTGCGGGAGCGGCTGATGCGCCGGTTGCAGGAGAACTTCCGCCCGGAGTTCCTCAACCGGATCGACGAAGTGATCATCTTCCAGCGGCTGGAGGCCGAGCAGCTCCGCCAGATCACCGGCCTGCTGCTGGAGGAGACCCGCCGCCGGCTGCACGCCCAGGACATCCAGGTCGAGTTCAGCGCCGCCGGCGTCGACTGGCTCGCCGAGCACGGCTACCAGCCGGAGTTCGGCGCCCGCCCGCTGCGCCGGGTGATCCAGCGCGAGGTGGACAACCGGCTGTCCCGGATGCTGCTGGAGAACCAGCTCTCACCCGGGCAGAAGGTCACCGTCGGCGCCCGCGACGACCAGCTCCACTTCGACGTGTCCGCCGGCGAACGCGGCTACACCGCCGCCACCACGTCCCATCCCCGCTGAACGCGCAACGGCCCACCCGCGACCGGCCGGGCGGCCCGTCGCCGCGACGATCGGAGGGCGGACATGACCGAACCCGACGAGGCCGGGGAGGACACCGGCGCCGGCGAACCGATCGAGGCGCCCCCCACGGCCAACCCGTCCCGGGTGCAGGTGCCACCGGAGGGCCTCACCCCGCAGACACCGACGAGCGAGGGCGACCCGGGACCGTCCGGGCCGCCGGCAGAGGAGACGTGATGGTACGCGAGGCGCGACTCGACCCCGAGGTCGAGGTGATCTGGGACGACTTCCACGCCGAGGTGAACGTGCCCTCCGAGCAGCTACGGCAGTGGCTGTTGACCCGCGGGTCGGGGGAGGAGGCGTTCGGCCCCGGCCCCGACCTGGACCTGCCCGAGCCGGGCCGGCAGATCCTCGCCGTGCTGCGCAAGCGCAAGGTGGACCTCACCCCGGAGGACATCGAGGTGATGCGCGACGCGATCAGCCGGATCCGCGCGCTGACCGCGGAGAAGCCGCCCCGGGGCAACGCCGACGACGGGTGGCGGCACGCCTTGCTCGACCTCGGGCACGACGTGCTGGTCGAACGCTGAGCGCCCGCGACCTACTCGGCCTCGGTGCCGGGGACGACCAGGCCCGCCGCGTCGGCGGCGGCCTGCCGTTCCCCGCGGGCGCGTTCCTCCCGGGTGAGCAGGTTGGCGTACTCCACGATGTCCGCCGGGTCGGGCACCTCCGGCAACCGGCGCAGGAACGCCTCCAGGTCGGCCACGGCGGCGGTGTGCGCGGTGGCCGCGCGGCGCAGCAACTCCCGCTGGTCGGCGGCCGGATACAGATCAGTCATGCGCCGGTGTTACCCGCGTTCAGGCGGTTCGCACCCCGCCCACGCCGCTGGGCTGCACGCCGAAGTCGGGATGCGCCAGCAGCCAGGCCAGATAGTCCGGATGGTGCGCCAGCGCGTCGGTGTACGCGGCCACCGCGGTGGCCAGCACCGGCTCCGCCACCACCGCGGCCGGCGTCTCCGGATGCCAGCCGAACAGCAGCCGCCACCGCAGCGGCGTGCCGGCCAACCGCCGGGTGACCAGACCGGCGACCGGGCGGAAGGTGGCCTGGCACAGCGCCACCGCCGTCCCCGCGTCCACCAGGTCCTCCGCGGCCCGCACGTCCGCCTCGTACACCTTGCGGGGGGTGAAACCGGCGCGGGCGCAGGCGGCGGCGAAGCAGTCGCCGAAGCAGCCGTCGCCCGGCGCGGCCACCCACGTCTCGCGCCGCAGGTCGACCAGGTCGATCTCCTTACGGCCGGCCAGCGGATGGGTCTGCGGCAGCAGCACGAAGACCGGATCGACGGCCACCTCCCGCCAACTCAACCCGAACTCCGCCGACGGCGTCGCGTCCCCGCACACCCCGGTGAGCGCGAAGTCGAGCCGGCCGCCGGCCACCATCTGGGCCAGTTCGTCCACCGACCAGGAGGCGTAGGTCGAGATCTGCACGTCCGGGCGCTCGCCGCCCAGCCGGTGCACCAGCCGGCCCAGGATCGGGCTGTTCACCCCGCCGAACCGGTAACGGCGCAGCGGGTCGCCGGCGCCGGCCAGCCGGGCCGCCTCGTCCTGGAGGCCCTTCATCGCCGGCAGCAGCACCCGCGCCCGGTCCAGCACCAGCTCACCCAGCGCGGTCGGTCGGGCGCCCCGGCGGTCCCGCTCGAACAGCGGACCGCCGAGGATCCGCTCGATCCGCTGGAGCTGGGCGGTCAGCGCCGGCTGGGCCAGACCGAGCGTGGAGGCCGCCTTGGTGACGCTCCCCGTCTCGGCGATCGCGCAGACCACCCGCAGGTGTCGCAGCTCCAGGTTCATACGGTGACGGTAGGACCACCGACCGGTGCGCGGGAAGGGGCGATCGGCTCACGCCTCCCGGCGGTGCTCCAGGTCCGCCAGTCGGGTACGCCGTCCGGTGACCGCGTCGCGCACCTTGTCCAGCACCCCCACCGCCGGCTCGACGATCTTGTTCCAGGGCGGGGTGGCCGGGGTGCCCGGGTGCGGCCGGGTGGGCGCCGCCTCCTCCGCGATCTCCCACCGGTTGCCCAGCCGGATCAGCTCGGCGTCGCTGGCCACCTCCCGCAGCGGCGTGACCAACGCGGTCACCCGGCTGACGTGCCGGCGTACCCGCTCGGCCACGTCGGCGACCCCCGGGTCGTCCGGACCGGACAACGCCTTCAACGCGGTCAGCAGCCCGGCGTCCGCCTCGATCTCCCGCCCGACCAGTTCGGCGCTCTCCGGCACCGCGGCGCGGGCGGCCGGGAAGAGATACTGCTCCTCGGCGGAGAGGTGCCGGGAGACCGCGGCGGTGAGCACGTCCAGCAGCTCCCGGCGCCCGGCCGCGTCCAGCGTCGGCGCGGTGACCCGGTCGGCCAGCTCCAGCAGGGCGCGGTGCTCGGCGTCCACGAGGTCGGCCAGGCTCCGCCCGCCCGGCCGGTACGCGTCGTCGGCGGCCGGCGGCAGCGGCGGCAGGGGGACGGTCATGGTGCCCTCCTCGTGATGGCCCTGGTCGATGTGCGGCGCGGTCCGGCGGTACCCGAACGCGCGCGCGGCGAAACCGGCCGCACCGCCGCCGGTCGTCGGGAGCCGGTCGACTGGTATAAGGATGCGATGACGACCTCCGCCCCGCCCGAGCCCACCGACGAGGTCGTGGACCTCTGCCGGGACCTGCTGCGCATCGACACCACCAACACCGGCGACAACGACACCAGCGTGGGGGAGCGGCGTGCCGCGGAGTACGTCGCGGAGAAGCTCGCCGACGTCGGCGTCGACGTCGAGATCCACGAGTCCGCGCCGGGCCGGGCGAACCTGGTGGCCCGCATCGCCGGCACCGAGCCCGGCCGGGACGCGCTGCTGGTGCACGGCCACCTCGACGTGGTGCCCGCCGACCCGGACGAGTGGTCGGTGCACCCGTTCTCCGGCGAGATCCGCGACGGCTACCTGTGGGGCCGCGGCGCGATCGACATGAAGGACTTCGACGCCATGGTGCTGGCCGTGGTCCGCGGCTGGCAGCGCGCCGGTGTGCGGCCCCGCCGCGACGTGGTGCTCGCCTTCACCGCCGACGAGGAGGCCGGCAGCGAGTACGGGGCACACTTCCTCACCCAGCGTCACCGTGGGCTCTTCGACGGCTGCACCGAGGCGATCGGCGAGGTGGGCGGCTTCTCCTACTCGGTCGACGAGCAGCGCCGGCTCTACCTGATCGAGACCGCCGAGAAGGGCATCGACTGGCTTCGCCTGCACGCGCGCGGGCGACCCGGCCACGGCTCGATGGTGCACGACGACAACGCGGTGACCGCGCTCGCCGAGGCGGTGGCCCGGATCGGCCGGCACCGCTTCCCGGTGGTGATGACCGACACCGTCCGGGCGTTCCTGGCCGAGGTCGCCGACGTGCTCGGCATCGAGATCGACCCGGACGACCCGGAGACCGCGATCGCCAAGCTCGGCCCGATCGCCAACATCATCGGCGCCACCGTCCGCAACACCGCCAACCCGACCCGGCTGGCCGCCGGCTACAAGGACAACGTGATCCCCGGCCGGGCCACCGCCACCATCGACTGCCGCAGCCTGCCCGGGCAGAGCGAGGAGCTGGAGCGGCAGCTGCGCGAGCTGGTCGGCCCGGACATCGCCATCGAGTACGTCCAGCGCCAGCCGGCCCTGGAGACCACGTTCGACGGCGACCTGGTGGCGCAGATGTCCGACGCGCTGCGCGCCGAGGACCCGGGCGCGCACCCGGTGCCGTACATGCTCTCCGGCGGCACCGACGCCAAGGCGTTCTCCCAACTCGGCATCCGCTGCTTCGGCTTCGCGCCGCTGCGGCTGCCCGCCGACCTCAATTTCTCCGGCCTGTTCCATGGCATCGACGAGCGGGTACCGCTGGACGGACTACAGTTCGGCGTGCGGGTTCTGGACCGCTTCCTCCGCAACTGCTGACCGCGCCCGCCGCGGCGCCGCCCGCGCGGAACTCCCCCCATCGCGAAGGGACTGCCTCACATGACCGACCAGCACGGTGAGCTGGACGCCGCCCTCGAGCAGGTGATCGACGCGGCCCGCGCCCACCTGGCCGCGGTCCGGGCCGCCCAGGGCCGGATCGACGACGACGCCGTCTGGCAGGCGTACGTCGCGTTGAACAACGCCTCGTTCGCGTACGACGAGCAGCTGCTCGACGCGTTCGGCGAGGTCACGCCCTGGGACGTGGAGTCGATCGACCCGGACGAGGCCGACGAGCGCTTCGGCGCGGTCGAGGGCGGCGAGCCGACCGACCCGCACCCGCGGGTGATCTCGGTGCGGCAGCGCCGCGACTACCGGGTGCCCAGCGTCGCCGCGCTGCTGCGCGCCGCCGAGGCGGCCCGCCGGGAGGGCACCCCGGAGGAGGACGAGCCGGCGCCGGTGGAGGGGGTCGGCGAGGCGGTGCTGGAGCTGCTGCAGAGCGGCGACGGATCGCTGTCCGCCCTCGACGTGCCCGAGCTGGAGCCGCTCGACGGCGTGGTCATGGTCAGCGAGGTCGGCACGCCGGTCGACCTGGAGTCGTTCGACGACGACGACCCGGTCGGCCCGTTCCAGCCGGCCGTCGACGACCGGCTGGTCGGCCGGCTCGACGAGCACCCGTTCCTGGAACTCGACGAGGAGCACGACCACGCGCACTAGGGCGTGTTCGCCCCGGGGCCGCGCTCCCACGCGTGGCCCCGGGGCGCGGCCGGCGGTCAGTACGACAAACCGGGCTGCGGCTTGTTCACCACGCGACGCCGCAGCATCACCTGCCGCGAGCCGTCCCGGTAGAGCCGCACCCGGGCCAACTCCCAGCCGGAGAACTCCGCCTGGATCGCCAACTGCGCCGCGGCGGTCAACCGGTCGACGTTCGAGGGCAACCGCAGGGGCGCGTATTCGTAGTCCATGCCTCCTATGCTGCCCAGCCCTCCCGGCCCGCCGCCACCCCCCGGATGCTCAGCCGTCCCGCTCGGGGTAGCCGACCGGCACCGCCGAGACGTCGTCCAGCGCGGTGACGATCTCGTCCGGCAGGGTGACCCGCTCCACCTGGAGGGCGCCGAGCAGTTGCCCGACGGTGCGGGCGCCGAGGATCGGCGCGGTCACGCCGGGCCGGTCCCGGACCCAGGCCAACGCCACCTCCAGCGGCGACACCCCGAGCCCGCCGGCGGCGATGGCGACCGCCTCCACGATGCTGGAGCAGCGCGGCTCCAGGTAGGTGGCGACGAAGCGTTCGAAGTGCGGCGACACCGCCCGCGAGTCCGCCGGGCGGCCGTTGCGGTACTTGCCGGTGAGCACGCCCCGGCCCAGCGGCGACCAGGGCAGCACGCCCAGCCCCATCCCGGCGCAGGCCGGCAGCACCTCACGCTCGATGCCGCGCTCCAGCAGCGAGTACTCCACCTGGGCGGCGACCACCGGGGCGCGCCCCGGCCAGGCGGCCTGCCAGGCGGCGGCCCGCGCGGTCTGCCAGCCGGCGAAGTTCGACACCCCGACGTACCGGGCCTTCCCGCTGGACACGGCGTGGTCCAGCGCCCCCAGGGTCTCCTCCAGCGGGGTGTCCGGGTCGTACCCGTGCACCTGCCACAGGTCGACGTGGTCGGTGCCCAGCCGGCGCAGCGAGGCCTCCAGGGTGCGCAGCAGGTGCCCGCGGGAGCCGTCCCGGCGGCGGCCGCTGCCCGGCCGCAGCCCCGCCTTGGTGGCGATGAGCAGCTCGTCGCGGTCGACCAGGCTGCCCAGCAGGGAACCGATCACCGACTCGGCGTCGCCGTCGGCGTACACGTCGGCGGTGTCGACGAGGTTGCCACCCGCGTCGAGGTAGCTCTTCAACTGGGCGGCCGCGTCGTCCGCGTCGGTGTCGCGTCCCCAGGTCATGGTGCCGAGCGCGAGCCGCGAAACCGCCAGCCCGCTTCGGCCGAGCGGTCGCTGTTGCATGCGTGAACCTTATTTCGAAGCCGGCGTCACGGATATCCTCGCCGTAGTCAACTTCCCGCGCGACCGCACGCCGGTGTGACGTGTTCCGGGCGAGCCGGTCGTCGGTGCCGCCGCGCGCATTGCGTAACCTGATGCGACCTGTGCGGCGGACGGTGGGAGGATCAGTGCGACTCGGGCTCAGCCTCGGATACCAGACGGCGTGGAGCACACCGGCCGACCACCTGGCCCTCGCCCAGGAGGCGGACCGGCTCGGCTACTCGGTGGTGTGGGCCGCCGAGGCGTACGGCTCCGACTCGCCGAGCATGCTGGCCTGGATGGCGGGGCGGACGGAGCGGATCGACCTGGGCTCGGCGGTCATGCAGATCCCCGCCCGGACCCCGGCGACGACCGCGATGACCGCCGCCACCATCGACGCCCTCTCCGGCGGCCGGTTCCGACTCGGCCTGGGGGTTTCCGGCCCGCAGGTGTCCGAGGGCTGGCACGGGGTGCGGTTCGCCAAACCGCTGGCCCGCACCCGGGAGTACGTGGACGTGGTCCGGCTCGCGGTGGCGCGCAAGCAGGTGGCGTACGACGGCGAGCACTACACGCTGCCGCTGCCCGACGGCCCCGGCAAGGCGTTACGACTGGGCTTCCACCCGCCACGCGAACAGATCCCGATCTACCTGGCCGCCGTCGGCCCGAAGAACCTGGAACTGGCCGGCGAGATCGCCGACGGTTGGCTGGCCGTCTTCTACGCCCCGGAGTTCGCCGACGAGCAGCTCGCCGCGGTCCGCGCGGGTCGGGCCCGGGCCGGCCGGGAGATGACCGGTTTCGACGTGGTTCCGTCCGTGCCGGTGGTGGTCGGTGACGACGTCGCCACCTGTGCCGAGCTGGTCCGCTGGTACGCCGCGCTCTACGTGGGCGGGATGGGCAGCCGGCAGCAGAACTTCTACAACCAGCTCGCCACCCGGATGGGCTACGGCGACGCGGCCCGCGAGGTGCAGGACCTCTACCTGGCCAAGCGGCAGCGTGACGCGGCCGCCGCGGTGCCGCTGGAGTTCATCGACCGGACCTCGCTGCTCGGCCCGAAGGAACGCATCGCCGAGCGGATGCGGGAGTACGCCGCCGCGGGCGTGACCACCCTGTCCGTGACGCTGTTCGTGGCCGACCGGGACAGCGGCGTGCAGACGCTGCGTACCGTCGCCGAGGCGCTCGAGTTGTCCGGAGTGGGCGAGTGACCTGGGTCGAGGCCATCGTCCTGGGCGTCGTCCAGGGGCTCACCGAATTCCTGCCGGTCTCCTCGTC
This sequence comes from Micromonospora sp. NBS 11-29, assembly GCF_002140155.1. GTDB lineage: Bacteria > Actinomycetota > Actinomycetes > Mycobacteriales > Micromonosporaceae > Micromonospora. The sequence continues at coordinate 107,823 of NZ_NAPR01000023.1, read as the reverse complement.
GGGGCACCTGCGGATCACCTCGGCCATCTTCTTCGGCCGCGACGCCGGCGCGTCGTTCACCGCGGTGACCCAGCTCGGCACCGAGGCCGCCGTGCTCATCTATTTCTTCAAGGACATCTGGCGGATCGTCCGCACCTGGTGCCTCGGCCTGGTCGACCGCTCGGTGCGCTCCAGCCTCGACTACCGGATGGGCTGGTACGTGATCGTCGGCACCATCCCGATCGGGCTCCTCGGGCTGCTGTTCAAGGACCAGATCCGCACCGCCGGCCGCAACCTGTACCTGATCTCCTTCACGCTGATCTTCTTCGCCCTGGTGCTCGCGTTCGCCGAGTACTGGGGGCGGCAGACCCGTACGCTGGAGAACTTCCGGATGCGCGACGGCGTGGCGATGGGTCTGGGACAGGCCATGGCGCTGATCCCGGGCGTCTCCCGCTCCGGCGGCACGCTGACCGTGGGGCTGTTCCTCAACCTCACCCGGGAGACCGCGGCGCGCTACTCGTTTCTCCTGGCCATCCCCGCCGTGGTGATCTCCGGCGTGTTCAGCCTCCCGGACGTCTTCGAACCGTCCGCGCCGGGCACCGCCGCGCCGAGTGTGGCGCAGATGGTGGTCGCCACCGTGGTCGCGTTCGCCATCGGGTACGCGGCCATCGCCTGGCTGCTGCGGTACGTCGCGCACCACACGCTGTACCTGTTCGTCATCTACCGGGTGGCGCTCGGCTCGCTCGTGCTCTGCCTGCTGCTGACCGGCACGATCAGCGCCACCTGACGTCCTGCGGCACGCCGAAGGCCGGCACCCCTCACGGGTGCCGGCCTTCGTGCGGTCAGCTGGTCCAGTGCTCGGCCACGATGTCGGCGGCCTGCTGCTCCCACTGGGCGTAGTGGTCGGGGTACGCGGAGACCTGCACGGTCTGGGCGGCCCGGGTCAGCGGCATGTCCTGCCAGCCGTCGACCTGCTTCAGGCCCTTGAGGAAGGCGAGGGTGGCGTACTCGGGGTCGGTGATCTGCTCGACCGTGCCCCAGCCGCTGGACGGGCGCTGCTGGAACAGGCCCTGCGAGTCGTGGTCGTTGCGGTCGCCGAGGTGACCCAGGTTCTCCAGCTTCGACTCCTGAAGGCTGGTGGCGATCGAGACGACCGCGGCCCGCTCGTCCATGCCCGCCTTCTTGGTGGCGGCGATGATCGCCTGGGCGTTGGCGACCTGCTCGTCGTTCAGGTCGATGCGGGACTGCGCGCCCTGCACGCCGTGCGGGATCAGGGTGGCGGTGTCGGGCTTGTCGGCCTGCACGGCCACCGCGGCGTCGCGCACGGTCGGAGTGGCGTCCTGATGGTTCAGCGGGCCGGCGGCCAGGCCACCGGCGACGGTCAGACCGGCGATGCCGAGGATGCTCTTGCGCAGGATGGTGTTCATGGTGGGCTCCGTTCGGGGGTCGACGCCCACGCCGGAAGGGGACCCGGCGCGTACGCGAGCAGCCGTCAGGCGCTCTCATGGACTGCGGGGGAAGGGTCCGACGCCACGGGGCGGGGCCACGTCGTGTCCGCCGGAACCAGGTACAACGACCGGCACCCCCCGATCATTCCCGGGGCCGGTGGCGGGCGCGTGCGCCACGCTCACCTGCTCGGCCGTACCCCCGACACAACGCCCCCACCCCCGCACCCATTCCCCGACCAGGGTTACCCCCACCGTCAGCCGAACTCACGAACCCAGTGGGCGGTTTGTTGGCTGCTGGGGTGTTTGGCGACGTCAGGGTGATCATCGACGCCAGCCCGGGGAAACGGCGACATGGCATTTACCCCGATATAACCGTTTCCCTGGCCCGACCGGACCCCTGGCCTGGTTGACCATGAAGTTGACGGCGCGGATGGGTCGGTTCACTGCCGCCAACTTCATGGTCAACCGGATATCGCCCAGGGTGGGGGGAGGGGGACTCTGGCTGGTCGGCGGCACGGTGAGGGACATGGGAGGTCTCCAGTGCCCCGAAGCGGTTGTGTCGGGGCGGGGCGGATGTCGCCGTTTCCCCGAACTGGCGTGGCGCGTCCGGCCAGTCCGACGGGCCCTTTCCTGGCGAGCGGGGCAGGCGGGGAAGATCAGCGTGCGGGTCGACGTGGCGGGCGCGACCGTCGGAGACGGCACGACCTAGGGTGGTGGGCGTGGCGACCCTTCTGCTTCTGCGACACGGCCGGACCACCGCGAACGCCGACGGTGGCCTGGCCGGCCGGCAACCGGTCGAGCTGGACGACACCGGTCGGGCCCAGGCCACGGCGGTCGGTGGGCGACTCGCCGGTCTGCCGCTCGCGGCGGTGGTGACCAGCCCGCTCATCCGCTGCCGGCAGACCCTGGAGTTGGCGCTTCCCGCGGCGGAGCCGGTGGTCGACGAGGGGCTGATCGAATGCGGCTACGGCGCCTGGGAGGGGCAGTCGCTGAAGAAGCTGGCGAAGGAGCCGCTCTGGCCGGTGGTCCAGCAGCACCCGAGCGCCGCGGTCTTCCCGGAGGGCGAGTCGATGGCGGGGATGTCCGCTCGGGCGGTCGCCGCGGTGCGGGCGTGGGACGCGCGGGTCGCCGCCGAGCACGGTCCCGAGGCGGTCTGGCTGGCGTGCAGCCACGGTGACGTGATCAAGGCGATCGTGGCAGACGCGCTCGGCGTACACCTGGATCTTTTTCAGCGGATCGTGGTCGACCCGGCGTCGGTGACGGCGATCCGCTACACGCCGCTGCGGCCGTTCCTGGTCCGGCTCAACGACACCGNGGCGCTGGTCCCGCCGCGTCGGCGGCGCCGGCGGGCGGCGCGGGCCACCGGGTCGGACGCGGTGGTCGGCGGTGGCGCGGGGGCGGCCGGGTGAGGTGGGTCCATCGGGACCGGGCCGGCCGGGCGGTTGCGCTGTGGGCGGATTCGGCGTCGGTGGGCTGCACGGTGCTCCGGCGCTCCGGATAGGGTCGTAGTTATGACGCACCAGGTGCACGCCTTCGAGCCGCCGGAGCGGTTCGTCGCCGGAACGGTCGGCCCGCCGGGGGAGCGCACGTTCTTCCTCCAGGCGCGCGGTGGCGGCCGGCTGGTCAGCGTCGCGCTGGAGAAGGTCCAGGTGTCGCTGCTCGCCGAGAAGCTCGAGGAGCTGCTCTCCGAGGCGCAGCGCCGGTTCGGCGTGAAGCTGCCGGAGGCGGCCCCGGTGGTGCTGGGCGACAACGAGCCGCTCGACACCCCGGTGGACGAGGAGTTCCGGGTCGGCACGCTGGGCCTGGCCTTCGACGTGGACACCGCCACCGTGGTGATCGAGGCGATCGCGGTGGGGGAGGCGGAGGTCGAGGTCGAGCTGGGCGACGCCGACGACGACGACGTCGAGATCGACGAGGAACCGGACGAGCCGGACGACGACCTCGACCGGCTCCGGGTCCGGTTGACCCCCGAGGCGACCCGCGAGTTCATCGAACGCGCCAAGCGGGTGGTCAACGCCGGGCGGCCCCCCTGCCCCCTGTGCGGCCAGCCGCTCGACCCGGCCGGTCACCTCTGCCCCCGGCACAACGGCTATCACCGGTGACCTCGTCGGAACTGCAACCCCGACAGGACGGTGCCGAGGCGCTGCGGTTGCTCGCCGACGGTGAGCTGACCCTGGAGGGGCGGCTGGTCGACGCCTCGAACACGACGCTGCGTGGCGTCATCACCCTCGGTGACGTCACCGGGCACTGCGTCTACAAGCCGGTGCGCGGCGAACGCCCGCTCTGGGATTTCCCGGACGGCACGCTCGCCGGCCGGGAGGTGGCCGCCTACCTGGTCTCCCGGGCCACCGGGTGGGACCTGGTGCCGCCGACCGTGCTGCGGGACGGGCCGTTCGGCCCCGGCTCCTGCCAGCTCTGGATCGACGAGCCGGCCGACGCCGAGCCGCTGGTCGGGTTCGTGCCGGCCGAGTCGGTGCCGCCGCGCTGGTTCCCGATCGCGGCGGCGCGCGACGACGACGGGGCGGCGTATGCGCTGGCCCACGCCGACGACCCGCGGCTGGCCCGGCTGGCCGTCCTCGACGCGGTGATCAACAACGCCGACCGCAAAGGCGGGCACGTCCTCGTCGGCCCGGACGACCGGATCTACGGGGTCGACCACGGGGTCAGCTTCCACGTCGAGGAGAAGCTGCGGACGGTGCTCTGGGGCTGGGCCGGCCGGGCGCTCCCGCCGGACGCGGTGGAGATGCTCGACGGGCTGGCCGGTCAGCTCGGCGGCGCGCTCGGCGAGGAACTGGCCGACCACCTCACCATCGGTGAGGTCGCGGCGCTGGCGTCCCGGGTGGAGCGACTGCGCGAGACCGAGCGGTTCCCGCTGCCCCCGGAGGAGTGGCCGGCGATGCCCTGGCCACCCATGTGAGCCGCTGTCGCGTTGATCACCCGTCGGGTGACATCCGCGTGCCTGACGGCTCGTTAGGCTGGCGGTCATGGAGTCTTGGGCGGGACACGAGGTGCCACGGCTGCCGGGCGAGAGCGCAGCACTGAGGCTGTACGACTCGGCGCGGCGGGGCTCGCACCCCAGCCGACCCGACGGCGTCGCCTCGATGTATGTCTGTGGCATCACCCCGTACGACGCCACCCACCTCGGGCACGCCGCCACCATGATCACGTTCGATCTGGTGCAGCGGATGTGGCGCGACGCCGGCCTGACCGTGCGGTACGTGCAGAACGTCACCGACATCGACGACCCGCTGCTGGAGCGGGCCGAACGCGACGGCGAGGACTGGAAGGTCCTGGCCATGCGGGAGACGGCGCTGTTCCGCGAGGACATGGAGGCACTGCGGATCATCCCGCCGGCGCACTACGTGGGCGCGGTCGAGTCGATCCCGGACATCGCCGAGAAGGTGGCCGTGCTGCTCAAGGACGGCGCGGCGTACCGGCTGGACGACGGCACCGGCGACGTCTACTTCGACGTCTCCGCCGCCCCCGCGTTCGGCTACGAGTCGAACCTGACCCGCGACGAGATGTTGGAGATCTTCCCGGAGCGCGGCGGCGACCCGGACCGCGCCGGCAAGCGTGACCCGCTCGACCCGCTGCTGTGGCGGGGCGCCCGCGAGGGCGAGCCGTCCTGGCCGGGCGGCGAGCTGGGCGCCGGCCGCCCCGGCTGGCACATCGAGTGCACGGTGATCGCGTTGAACCTGCTGGGCGAGCGGATCTGCGTGCAGGGCGGCGGCAACGACCTGATCTTCCCGCACCACGAGTGCTCCGCGGCGCACGCCGAGCGGCTGACCGGCGCGGCGCCGTTCGCCGACCACTACGTACACGCCGGCATGATCGGCCTGAACGGCGAGAAGATGTCCAAGTCCAAGGGGAACCTGGTCTTCGTCTCCCGGCTGCGAGCCGACCGGGTCGACCCGATGGCGGTGCGGTTGGCGCTGCTGGACGGCCACTACCGTAGCGACCGGTCCTGGACCGACGCGCTGCTCGAGCAGGCGCAGGAGCGGCTGGGCCGCTGGCGACGGGCCGCCGCCGCGCCGGCCGGGCCGTCGGGCGCGGCGCTGCTGACCGGGGTACGCGAGCGCCTCGCCGACGACCTCGACACGCCCGGCGCCCTGTCGGCGGCCGACGCCTGGGCCGAGCGCACGCTGGCCGGTGACGGCACCGACGCGACCGCCCCGCGCCTGTTCGCCGACACGGCAGACGCCCTCCTCGGCATCCGCCTGTAAGGCGGGGCACCTTGTTAACGTCTCTGGTAGAGGCGGGGCCCCTTCTTAACACCGTCGGGCTGAGGTGAGCCGGCCGGATCAGCCGAGCACGAGACCCGGGTCCGGGTCCGGATCGGGGGACGGGGCCGGGATCCTGTACTCCTCGGTGAGCGTCGTCATCGGACCGGGCCAGGTGGCCTGGGCCACCTCGATCGGCTTGCGCCGCTCGTCGTACGCGACGTGCAGCAGGTGCAGCACGGGGGTGTCCGGACGGATCTGGAGAATCTCCGCCTCCTCCCGGCTGGGTTGCCGCGCGCTGATCGTGTCCGTCGCGGTGACGTACCGCCGGCCGGTGACCTCCTCGGCCTCCTGGTAGAGCGGACGGCCGAACGCCTCCGCGCGTTCCAGCGAGGTGCCGGCGGTGTCGGCGGGCAGGAACCAGGAGGCGCCGACCTCCACCGGGGAATCGTCGGTGCGGACCAGGTGCCGCCGGCAGAGCAGCTCCGTGCCGTCGCCGACCCCGAACGCGTCGGCGACCTCCGGCGGGGCGGGGGCGCGGCCGACCGAGACGAGCTGTTGGCGGTACCGGGCGGCCAGGTCGGTGTGGTAGCCGCGGAAGCCGCCGTACCGGCCCCGGGAGAGGCGGTTGAGCCGACGCCGGGTGCCACGGACGTACGTACCGGAGCCGGGTTTGGTGATCAGGATGCCCTCGACCCGCAGTTGGTCGACGGCGCGTTGCACGGTCTGCTTCGCCACGCCGAACATCTCGGCGATGGCCGGGATGGACGGCAGCCGCTCACCCGGCCCCCAGTCGCCGCGGCGCACCTGGGCCTTGAGCTGCGCGGCGATCTGCCGATGCGGGAACTCGGCCGCGCCGGGGTTGATCTGCATGTGCCCGCCTCCTCATGACAGCTAGGTTCCTAGGATGCCGTAAGGGGTGTGANCCCGGACCCGAAAAAGGCCGGATCCGACGAGGACCCGGCCTTTTTCGACGACGTGCGCTACCAGGAGCCGGCCGTGGGCCCGGCGGAACCGCCTCGCCGGCGCAGGTACTTCTCGAACTCCTGGGCGATCTCGTCCCCGGTCAACGGGGTGATGCCGGCGTCGCCGACGCGTTCCTCCAGCTCGCGGACGTACTCACCCAGCTCGGCGTCCTGCTCGGCGGCGCTACGCACCCGCTGCTCCCACTCGGCGGCCTCCTCGGCCAGGTCGGCCATCGGCACCGGCAGGTCGAGCACCTCCTCGACCCGGTGCAGCAGCGCCAGGGTGGCCTTCGGGCAGGGCGGATTGTTGGCGTAGTGCGGCACGTGCACCCAGAACGACACCGCGTCGACCTCGGCCCGGGTGCAGGCGTCGTGCAGCACCCCGACGATGCCGGTCGGGCCGTCGTAGCGGGTGGGGGTGAGCTGGTAGCGCTTGGCCGCGTCCGCGTCCGACGCGCTGCCGCTGATCGGCAGGGGCCGGGTGTACGGCACGTCGGCCAGCAGCGCGCCGAGCAGCACCACCCGTTCGACCTCCAGGCTGTGGCAGATCTCCAGCACCTGCTCGCAGAACGTGCGCCAGCGCATGCTCGGCTCGATGCCGCGGATCAGCACCACGTCCCGTTCGGTGCCCTCCGGGCTGGCCACCATGAAGCGCGTGGTCGGCCACTCGACCCGCCGGGTCTCCCCGTCGGCCATGGTGATGGTCGGCCGGCTCACCTGGAAGTCGTAGAAGTCCTCCGGGTCCAGCTCGGTGACCTGCCGGGACTGCCAGACCTGCTCCAGGTGCTCCACGGCGGCGGTCGAGGCGTCCGCGGCGTCGTTCCAGCCCTCGAAGGCCGCGATGGCGACGGGTGAGCGCAGTACCGGCAGCCCGTCGAACTCGGTCACGCCGTCACCTCACCCTGCTCGTCGGCGGCGGCGCCGCCGCCCCGTCGCACGGTCGCATCCCTGATGTCCTTCACGTCCGCCAGCCTACGTGTCGCCGCCGGAGCCGGCCCGTCGGCCGCGCCGGTCGCCCAGCCGGACCACTCGGTCGAACCGGATGAAAGGCACCCGGTGATTCGGCCGACACTATGTGGGAAGGCGCGGTCGGGGTGCCCTCGTCGCTCTCCGGCGCACTAATCTGGCTCTGTGTCTACTTCGTTGCGGGACCTGCTGGCGGACCGGATCCTGATCGCCGACGGCGCGATGGGGACCATGCTCCAGGCCGCCGACCTCACTCTGGACGACTTCGACGGCCTTGAGGGTTGCAACGAGATCCTCAATGTCACCCGGCCGGACGTGGTCCGCGGCGTGCACGAGGCCTACCTCGCCGCCGGCGCGGACTGCGTCGAGACCAACACGTTCGGCGCCAACCTGCCGAATCTCGCCGAGTACGGCATCGCCGAGCGCATCCGTGAGTTGTCCGAGGCGGGCGCGCGGATCGCCCGGGAGGCCGCCGACGCGTACGCGACGCCGGAGCAGCCCCGGTTCGTGCTCGGCTCGATGGGGCCGGGCACCAAGCTGCCCACCCTGGGCCACGCGAGCTACGCCTCGCTGCGCGACGCGTACCAGGAGAACGCCGCCGGTCTGATCGCCGGCGGGGCGGACGGGCTGATCATCGAGACCTGCCAGGACCTGCTCCAGGTCAAGGCCGCGGTGGTCGGCTCGAAGCGGGCCCGCGACGCCGCCGGCCGGGACGTGCCGATCATCTGCCAGGTGGCCGTGGAGACGACCGGCACCATGCTGCTCGGCAGCGAGATCGGCGCGGCCCTGACCGCGATCGAGCCGCTCGGGGTCGACCTGATCGGGCTGAACTGCTCCACCGGTCCGGCGGAGATGGGCGAGCACCTGCGCTATCTGTCGCAGCATTCGCGCATCCCGGTCTCGGTGATGCCGAACGCCGGCCTGCCGGTGCTGACCGCCGACGGCGCCTACTTCCCGCTCGGGCCGCAGGACATGGCCGACGCGCTGGACCAGTTCGTCACCGACTACGGCGTGGGCCTGATCGGCGGCTGTTGCGGCACCACGCCGGAGCACATCCGGGCGCTGGTGGAGCGGCTCGGCGGGCGGCGGCCGGCGGTCCGGGAGCCGAGGCCGGAGGCGGGCGTCTCCTCGATCTACCATCACGTGCCGTTCGCCCAGGACGCCAGCGTCCTGATGGTGGGGGAGCGGACCAACGCCAACGGCTCGAAGGCGTTCCGCGAGGCGATGCTCGCCGCCGACTGGCAGGCCTGCGTGGAGACCGCCCGGAGTCAGACCCGGGACGGCTCGCACCTGCTGGACCTGTGCGTGGACTACGTCGGCCGCGACGGCGCCATCGACATGCGGGAGTTGGCCGGTCGGTTCGCCACCGCTTCCACGCTGCCGGTCATGCTCGACTCGACCGAGCCGGCGGTGATCGAGGCCGGGCTGGAGATGCTCGGCGGCCGGTGCGTGGTCAACTCGGTCAACTTCGAGGACGGCGACGGCCCGGATTCCCGGTACGGCCGGGTGATGCCGGTGATCGCCGAGCACGGCGCCGCCGTGGTCGCCATGCTGATCGACGAGGAGGGCCAGGCCCGCACGGCGGAGTGGAAGGTACGCATCGCCGGGCGGCTCATCGAGGACCTCACCGGCCGGTGGGGGCTGCGCCGGGAGGACATCCTCATCGACGCGCTGACGTTCCCGATCGCCACCGGGCAGGAGGAGACCCGCCGCGACGGCATCGAGACGATCGAGGCGATCCGGGAGATCACCGCCCGGTGGCCGGGCGTCAACTTCACCCTCGGCATCTCCAACGTGTCCTTCGGGCTCAACCCGGCGGCGCGGCAGGTGCTCAACTCGGTGTTCCTGCACGAGTGCGTCCAGGCCGGCCTGACCTCGGCGATCGTGCACGCCAGCAAGATCCTGCCGATGTCGAAGATCCCGGACGAGCAGCGCACGGTGGCGCTCGACCTGGTCTACGACCGCCGCCGGGAGGGCTACGACCCGGTGCAGCGGTTCATCCAGGTCTTCGAGGGCGTGGACGCGGCGTCGGCGCGGGCCACCCGGGCCGAGGAGCTGGCCGCGCTGCCGCTGGACGAGCGGCTCAAGCGGCGGATCGTCGACGGGGAGCGCAACGGCCTGGAGGCCGACCTGGACACCGCGATGGCGGAGGGTCGGACGCCGCTGTCCATCATCAACGACCTGCTGCTCGACGGCATGAAGGTGGTCGGCGAGCTGTTCGGCTCCGGCCAGATGCAGCTGCCGTTCGTGCTCCAGTCCGCCGAGGTGATGAAGACCGCGGTGGCCTACCTGGAGCCGCACATGGAGAAGGCGGACGACGACGGGAAGGGTCGGATCGTGCTCGCGACCGTGAAGGGCGACGTGCACGACATCGGCAAGAACCTGGTCGACATCATCCTGTCCAACAACGGCTACGACGTGGTCAACATCGGCATCAAGCAGCCGATCACCGCGATCCTCGACGCGGCCGAGGAGCACCGGGCCGACGCCATCGGCATGTCCGGGCTGCTGGTCAAGAGCACGGTCATCATGAAGGAGAACCTGGCCGAGATGGCCTCGCGCGGCGTCGCGGAGCGCTGGCCGGTGCTGCTGGGCGGGGCGGCGCTGACCCGGGCGTACGTGGAGGACGACCTGCGGTCGATCTATCCCGGCCAGGTGCACTACGCGCGGGACGCGTTCGAGGGGTTGTCCCTGATGGACCGCGTGATGGCGGCGAAGCGGGGCGGCGCGCCGATGGTCGACCCGGAGCGGGAGGCCGCGTTGGCGGCCCGCCGGGAGCGCCGGGAGCGGCAGCGGGCCCTGGTGCGGGACGCGTTGCCCGAGCTGGACGACGCCTCGGTCCGCTCCGACGTGGCGTCGGACGTGGCCGTGCCGGCCCCGCCGTTCTTCGGCACCCGGGTGGTCAAGGGCGTGCCGCTGGCCGACTACGCGGCGTTGCTCGACGAGCGGGCCACGTTCCTGGGCCAGTGGGGGCTGCGCGGCGCCCGGGGTGGCCAGGGCCCGTCGTACGAGGAGTTGGTGGAGACCGAGGGCCGGCCGCGCCTGCGCTACTGGCTGGACCGGCTGATCGCCGACAAGGTGCTGGAGGCGGCCGTGGTGTACGGCTACTTCCCGGCGTACTCGGAGGGCAACGACCTGGTGGTGCTGGACGAGAACGGGCACAGTGAACGGGCCCGGTTCTCCTTCCCCCGGCAGCGGCAGGAACGCCGGCTGTGCCTGGCGGACTTCTTCCGGCCCAAGGGCGAGCAGCTCGACGTGGTGGCGTTGCAGTTGGTCACCGTGGGGCAGCCGATCAGCGAGTACACCGCGAAGATGTTCGCCGCGAACGAGTACCGCGACTACCTGGAGGTGCACGGCCTGTCGGTGCAGCTCACCGAGGCGCTGGCGGAGTACTGGCACCGGCGCATCCGATCCGAGCTGGTGTTGCCTGGCGGGGGTACGGTCGCCGACGGCGATCCGGCCGACCTAGCCGGGCTGCTGCGCAACGACTACCGGGGCTGCCGGTACGCGTTCGGCTATCCGGCCTGCCCGGACCTGGAGGACCGGGCGAAGATCGTGAGCCTGCTGGGCGCGGAGCGGATCGGCGTGCAGTTGTCGGAGGAGTTCCAGCTCGTGCCGGAGCAGGCCACCGACGCGATCGTGGTGCACCACCCGGAGGCCAACTACTTCAACGCCAAGTAGCCCGGCCCGGGCTGGTCATGCCGCGATCCGGTCGCCGGCTCAGAGGGCCGTGCCGTTGGCCTTCGCGGCGTCCACCAGTGGGTTCCGGACGTGTTTCGGCAGGCTGGCCAGGAGGGCACGTCGGCGGCTGAGGGAGACCGCGGCGACGATGACCGTGGCCCAGCGGGTCGGCATCTCGGTCAGCACCAGCCGTAGCCGCTCGTCGTCGAGGTGGGCGACCACCCGGGCGGCCTTGTCGGCGGGCAGCCAGGCGAGCACCGTCGCCTGGTGCGACGTGGGCAGCGCCTGGATGGCAGCGATGACGGCGGGGGGTACGGAGTAGGCCGGGATCCTGGTGCTGAGGATCGCCGCCGCGCGTTCCGGGGGCAGCACGGTGAGCAGCGACAGCAGCCAGGGGGTGCCGAGGCCGGCTTCCAGTGCGGTGATCGTGGCGGGTGTGGAGGCGAGTAGCGCCGTTGCGGCTTCCGCCGGTGGCAGCCGGCCGATCCGCACCGTTTCGAGCAGGTGGTCCGCCCGTCCGGGTGGAAGCTCCGCCAGCACCTCGGAAACCCGCTCGGTGGGCATCTTCGCCAGGAACCGCGCCCCGTCGGACAGTTCACCTCCGAGGATCCGGGCCACCCGGTCGGTGGGCGCCGACGAGAGCAGCTCGGCGGCGCGCGCCTCGTCGGTCTCGGCGATCACCGCGGCGGCCCGGTCGGCCGGCAGCGCGTCCAGCTCGGCGGTGGCACGGTCGGTGGGCATGGCGGCCAGGTCGGCGGCCATGCGCTTCGGGGCGTGCGCGATCACCGATTTCACGTCGCCGGCCCACCTGCGCGTCTCGGTGTCGGTCGATCGTGCCATCGCGTCCAGCTCCGGCACCCGCAGCGCCATGATCCGGGCGGGTGGAAGAGTGAGCAGCAGCGTCCGTACGCTCGTCCACGGTTCGGTCAGCAGGATCGCGGTCAGCTTGTCGTCGGGCATCTCGGCCAGCACCGTCGCCGAGCGTGCCGACGGCATGCCCCGAAGCGCCTCGCGCGCCCGGTCCGGCGCGACCTCCGCCAGCAGGTCGGCGGCCTGCGTAACCGGCATGGCGAGCAGCACGCGGTGCATCGTCTCGCGGGGAAGCAGGAGCAGCCGTGTCGCGGCCAGACCTTCGTCCATGCCGCCCAGGAGCCCCGCGCACCGGTCCGCGGGCATGGCGGCCAGGCGTCGCACGGCCGCCGCTTCGTCCATGTCCGCCAGGGCCTGCGCGGCATCGTCCTGGCTCATCGCCGTGAGCCGGTCGACCGACTGGCGCACCGGCATGCTCGCCAGCCGTTGGGCGGCCGAGCGTGCCGGTCCGGCGTCGACGTGGATGGTGCCCTGCGCCACCTGGTAGACCCGGGCGTTGTCCTGGGCGACGGCGGTCATGGCGAGCCGGTCCGCCCCGGCGGGTCCCGGCTCGTCNCCGCTGGCCATCGCGCGCTGGGTCACGTCGCCGTGCCAGGTCCGTCCGGAGGCGCGCAGCGCCGGGGTCAGCTCCTCGTCGAGGAGCCGTCGGAGTTCGGCCGCCGCCTCCGGTTCCCGTGCCAGCAGGCGGAGAAGACGGTGCTGCCACTGCCGGGAGAGGTCGGCCTGAAGGTCGGCGTTCTCCGCGCTGGAGACCGCGACGAGGTCCGCGCGGGTGTCGATCAGTTCGGCTTCGACGACCGCCGCGCGTTCCGGATGGAAACGCCGCCAGAGGTTTCCCACCGACGACTTCGTCGTGGACCAGGCCTCCGTGGCCAGCAGGGCGACGAGGGTGGCGCTTGCGGTGTTGGCGAGGTCATACAGTTGCGGGTCCAACCGGGAACTCCCCACTGTCGACGTTCGGGGCGACATCCAGGGTAGATGAGGGGGGCACCCGGTCCGGTCAGCTCGCCCGCGGCGCGTACATGATGATCGCGACGCCGACCAGGCAGATGGCCGCGCCGACGAGGTCGTAGCGGTCGGGCCGGAACTTGTCGACGAGCATGCCCCAGGCGAGTGACCCGGCGACGAAGACGCCGCCGTAGGCGGCGAGGATCCGGCCGAAGTTCGGGTCGGGCTGGAACGTGGCCACGAAGCCGTAGACGCCGAGCGCGATGATCCCGCCGGCGATCCAGAGCAGCCCCCGGTTCTCCCGCCAGCCCTGCCAGACCAGCCAGGCGCCGCCGATCTCGGCCAGCGCGGCGACCAGGAACAGCAGGATGGAGCGGGCGACCGTCATGCGTCCGACCGTACCGTTTCGATCTTGCCGGTGGGTCGGCAGGCGCAGCCGGCGGCGTCCGGCCCACCACCAGGCCGGGCCGGCGAGCGCGGCCAGCGCGACGGTGACGCCGGGCAGCGGGACGCCTGGTGCGAGGTGTGTCAGGGTCGGTCTTCCGGCTGCGGACCGTCGGTGACGAAGATGTGGTCGGGGCCGTCCTCACCCGTCACGTCGAGGTGCGCGGCGCGGCGTAGGCCGGCCCGTTCCGCGACCCGCCGGGAGGCGATGTTGGCCGGGCGGATCCGGGCGGCCACGGGGACGCCGGGGCGGTGCGCGGCGGCCCAGCGCACGACGGCGGTCGCCGCCTCGCCGGCCACGCCCGCACCCCACGCCGCCGGATCGAGGCGGTAGAACAGGTTCAGCACGTCGCGTTCGTGCAGCCGCATCACCTTCAGGCCACAGAAGCCGAGCCGCCGGTCGTCGCGGCACACCACCCAGTAGCCGAAGCCGTGCCGCTGCCAGTGCCCGTCCCAGCGTCGGAAGCGCTCCTGCGCCTCGGCGCGGTCGCGCAGCAGGTCGGCGGGGTTGTGCGCGCAGGCCCGGGGATCGGTGTGCAGGGCGTGGAGCAGGTCGACGTCGGCACGGGTGGGGCGGCGCAGGCGCAGGCGCGCGGTGGTCAGCTCCTCGTGCTCTCCCATCGCCGGTCATCATCGCAGCCGCGCCCGGGCCGGACCGGCCCGGGCGCCACGGGGTGTCAGTAGGCGTAGGTGACCGAGATGGTGGTGGCCGGGCAGTTGTTCGCCCAGCTGGTGAGCGCGCTCTTTTCCGCGCTGTCCACGGTGAGCCGCCAGCGGATCTTCACCGCCACCCACTCGCCGACGTAACGGCAGCGGGCCGACGCGTACGGCGGCAGCCAGGTCGCCGGGTCCTGGTCGCCCTTGGCCTGGTTGACGTTGTCGGTGACCGCGGCGAGCGCGCGGGCGTCGCCCAGGTCGTTCGCGTACGCCTGGCGGCGGCTGGTGGTCCAGCTCCGCGCGCCCGAGTCCCAGGCCTCGGCGAGCGGGACCATGTGGTCGATGTCCAGGTCGCCGGTGGCGCTCCAGGTGGCGTTGTCGTAGTAGGAGAACCAGCGGCCGCCGGAGAGCGTGCAGGTGCCGCTGATGGTGGGCTTCGTGGTGGCCTCGGCGTAGAGCACCTCGTTGCGGGTGTGGCAGCCGTCGCCGTCGGCGTCGATCCAGTGCGGGAACAGGTCGCGGCTGTAGCCGGTGCGGACCTCGGTGGCGACGGTCAGGCCGGCGACGGCGGTGGTGAGCGACGCGGAGTAGCCGGCCGCCGGTGCGGGCTGGGCGAGGCCGAGGGTGGTGGCCACGATGGCGGCGAGGCTGATGGCCGTGGCGCGCAGGGTACGGGACATGGGACTCCATCCGGGTGGGAGTGGCGTTGCCTCACCCATATAGACAGAGATGGAAGTAACGGTCCAGATCAACTTTCGTTAACTTCGGATGACGAACGGCCGCCACCTGCGGCGACGTCGAGAATACGGCTGTGCCGGACGCCGCGGCGGGCTAGCGTCCCGGAGTAGGAGCCGGCAACGCCGCGCCCTCGCCGTTGACGCGGCGGAGACGCCGGTGGATGAGCATGGGTACGACGAGAGGGGCGGAGCATGACCGACGAGGTGACGTCGAAGGTCCCGCCGGACCCAGTTCCCGTGCTGGCCCCGCCGCTCGGTCCGCCGCCGGTCGGACCGCCCAGCAGCCTCGACCTGTGGGCCCGCGCCCAGGTGATGCACCGCTGCTTCGGCGACGACGACGGTGAGCCGCACATCATGCGCGGCCTGGACTAGGCCACGACCGGCCTCGGCGGTGCACTGGCCGGTGCCGGTTACCCTGCCGACGTGACCCCACGCCCATGGCTGCTCGCGTTCACCGCCGCGCTCGGCGTCGCCCTGCTGGCCGGCTGCGGCGCGGTGTCCCGGCTGCCACGCACCGGGGACACCGAGGAGCGTGACTGCGCGGCGCGGGTGGTTGTCGAGGAGGC
The DNA here is from genome assembly GCF_002140155.1 of Micromonospora sp. NBS 11-29. GTDB lineage: Bacteria > Actinomycetota > Actinomycetes > Mycobacteriales > Micromonosporaceae > Micromonospora. Next base: position 92,342 of record NZ_NAPR01000023.1, on the reverse strand, counting down.
GAAGGTCCGCACCGACCGACGGTGGACCGACGAGGACGTGCCCGGCATCGGCGCGTACGCCGAGATCCACTGGCAGGTCGACTACCCGAGCTTCGCCTGTTCCCGGGCGCCCGGCCCGACCGACCTGCGCTACCAGGCGGTGGTGCGCCTCGCGCCGGCCGACACGCGCGCCCTGACCACCAGGTTCGCCTGGACGCCGGTGACCGGCGCGGCGCCCGAGGTGTGGCCGGCGCTGGCCGCGTACGTGCCGGGCGGCGTGCGCTGGCAGCGTCGCGTCGACCCCGACGCGGGCGGCGTCGAGGTGCACGTCGACCCCGAGCGGTCGCTGCTGCTGTTCACCGCGGTCGACACCTGATGAACGTTTCCGCATGCCGATGCGTGAGAGCCGGTGGGTCCGGGGTACTGCCCGGGCACACGGGTTCGACAGCCGGGAGGTAGGCGTGGGGGACAGGGCGCGACAGCGGCGGTTCGGGCCGCTCGCCGGGCTGGTGGTGGCCGCGGTGGTGGCCGCCGGCTGCATGGCCGGCGGACTCGACCAGGGCGAGCCGCAGCAGCCCGCCCCACAGCGCAGCGACCGGCCGGCGTCACCGGACGCGGCGACCACCCGGGCGGACGGGACCACCAGCGTCGCCGAGTTCAAGCAGGACTTCTCCGACGCCGTCGGCAGCGCCGAGCGGTACTGGACGGAACGCTTCCGCGCCTCCGGGGAGCGGTTCCGACCGATCCGGCGGGTGGTGCCGTACTCCCGGGCCGGCGAGGTGTCCTGCGGCGGGCAGGCCCTGCCGCGCAACAACGCGGTCTACTGCTCGGCCGGCGACTTCATCGCCTACGACGTGAACTGGTCGGTGGCGGCGTTCCGGCAGATCGGCGACGCGTTCCTGTTCTACCTGCTCGGCCACGAGTACGCCCACGGCGTGCAGACCCGGCTCGGCATCCGCTACGAGTTCACCATCCAGCAGGAGCTGCAGGCCGACTGCATGGCCGGCGCATACCTGGGTGACAGCGTGCGCGCCAGAACGCTGACCTTGGCCGACGGCGACCTGGAGGAGTTCCGGGAAGGACTGCTCGCGGTCGGCGACGACCCGGACCAGCCCTGGTTCGCCGAGGGCGCGCACGGCACCGCCGAACAGCGCAGCGAGAAGTTCTTCGCCGGCTACGAGAACTCGTTGAAGGCCTGCGGCCTCGGGTGATGCCGCAGGTCACCCCCGGCGGGGACGGTGCCGGCCCGGCCGGGCCCGGGTGGCAGGATCGGCGGGTACGCGTACCGAAGGAGGCCCCCGCTGAGCAGCACACACCCCGCCGCCGTGCTCTTCGACATGGACGGAACCCTGGTTGACAGCGAGAAGCTGTGGGACGTCGCGTTG
>NZ_NAPR01000023.1:75271-90971 GCF_002140155.1 Micromonospora sp. NBS 11-29 | reverse complement strand
TGGCCGCCGTCTACGGCGGCACGCTCTCCGACGCGGCCCGTCGGGAGATCATCGGCACCGCGATGGCCGACTCGATGCGGATCGTGCACGACGACCTGGGCCAGCCGGACCGGGACCCGCAGGCCAGCGCCGACTGGATCAGCGCGCGGATCCTCGACCTGTTCCGCACCGGGCTGCAGTGGCGTCCCGGCGCGCTGGCGCTGCTGCGGGCGGTACGGGCCGCCGGCATCCCCACCGCGCTGGTCACCTCCAGCGGCCGGCCGCTGGTCGAGGTCGCTCTGGACACGTTGGGCCGGGACAGCTTCGACGCGGTGGTCTGCGGCGACGAGGTGGGCGCGGCCAAGCCGCACCCGGAGCCGTACCTGACCGCCGCGAAGCTGCTGGGCGTGCCGATCGAGCGGTGCGTGGCGATCGAGGACTCGCCGACCGGGGTGGCGAGCGCGCTGGCCGCCGGGGCCGCCGTGCTGGCCGTGCCGGCCGAGGTGCCACTGCCGCCGACCGACGGCGTGCACCAGGTGCAGAGCCTCACCGCGGCGGACCTGGAGCTGCTCACCGCCCTGCTCAGCCGTTAGGAAGGGCACCTTCTCATCGCCTGGTGATAAGAAGGTGCCCTTCCGTGCACCTCAGTCGTGAGCGATGGCGCCGAGCACGTTGATGCGGGCGGCGCGGATCGCCGGCAGCACCGCGGCGACCACGCCGACGATCGCGGCCAGGACCAGGAACGTCACCATCTGCCCCCAGGGCAGCACCAGGTCGGTGATGCCCTCGTCCCGCAGCGCCCGGACCACCGCCGCGCCGAGACCGGTGCCGACGACGACGCCGAGCAGCGCGCCGAAGACCGAGATCACCACCGCCTCGACGGTGATCATGCGCATGGTCTGCGCCCGGCGCAGGCCGATCGCCCGCAGCAGACCCAGCTCCCGGGTCCGCTCCAGCACCGACAGGGCGAGGGTGTTGACGATGCCCAGCACCGCGATCACGATCGCCAGCGCCAGCAGGATCTGGATCATCCGCAGCGGGGTGTCGAGCTGGCTGGTCTGCTGCTCGATGAACGCCGCCCGGTCCGCCACCGACACCTCGGGACTGTCCGCCAGCAGCCGCTCGACCTGCGGCTGCACCGCGCCGACCGGGGTGCCGGGGGCGAGCTGCACGAAGCCCTGGCTGGGCTGCGGATTCGCGAAGTCGACCGTTGCCTGCACCGGCAGCATCACCGGATTGGTCAACTGCGAGCTTTCGTAGATGCCGCTGACCGTGTATGTGCGGGCGTCGCCGCGGGACAGCTGCACCGGCACGGTCGAGCCGACCGACAGGTTGCGATCCTTCGCCGTGTCCGAGCTGAGCAGCATCTGGTCGGGGGCCAGCCGGCTGATGTCGCCGGCCGTGGCCTTCGCCCCGAAGATCCGCTCCAGCGCGGCCACGTTGCTCGACGCCGCCACCCAGGTGCGCTTGCCGCCGACGGTGGCCATGTCGCCGTACTCGCCGTCGACGAGCTGCACCCCCGGAATCGCGGCGGTCTTCTCCAGCACCGCCGGGTCGAAACTCGCCGGCCGGGGTCCGGACGTGTTACCGGAGATCACCAGCTCGGCCTTGATGGTGTCCTCGGCGAGGGCGCTGATGCTGCCCTTCGCCGAGTCCAGGATGACGGTCACGCCGGTCACCAGCGCGATGCCCACCATCAACGCGGCGGCGGTGATCGCCGTCCGGCGCGGGTTGCGGCCCGAGTTGAGCCGGCCCAGCTTCCCCGGCACCGACCAGGAGAAGATCGCGCCGAGCAGCGCCACCACCGGCCGGCTGATCACCGGGGTCAACAGCGCCACCCCGATGAACGCGAACAACACACCGCCGAGGATGGTCGCCAGGGTGCTGTCGCCGGCATGCCCGCCCAGGCCGAGGAAGAGCAGCACCGCCCCGATCCCGGTGACCACCGCCCCGCCCACGGTCACCTTCGTCAGCGGCCGGTCCGGCGTGGCCACGTCCTGCATCGCGGCGATCGGCGGGATGCGCGCCGCGCGCACCGCCGGCAACAGCGCCGCGACCACCGTGATCAGCAGACCCACCGCGAACGCGCCGATCACCGCCGCGGGCGGCACGCCGAGCCCGGCCAGGGTCAGACCACCGGCGAGCTTCCCGAAGAGGTACGCCAGCAGCGCGCCCACCCCGATGCCGGCGGCGAGCCCGAGCACCGAGGCGACCAGGCCGACCGCGATCGCCTCCAGCACCACCGAGCCGATGACCTGCCGGCCGCTGGCGCCGATGGCCCGCATCAGCGCCAGCTCACGGGTGCGCTGCGCCACGATGATCGAGAAGGTGTTGAGGATCAGGAACGTGCCGACCAGCAACGCCACCGCGGCGAAGCCGAGCAGGATCTTGTTGAAGAAGGACAGCCCCTCCTTCAACCCGGCGGAGGCGTCGTCGGCGAGCTGGTCGCCGGTCTTGACCTCGTAGCCGCCGTCGAGCGCGCGGGCCACCTCGTCACGCAGCGCCTCCGGGGTGGTCCCGCCGGTGGCCCGCGCGGTGACGTTGGAGAACACGTCCGGCTTGCCGAGCATCAACCGCTGCGCGACCGGCGTGGTGAAGGCGACCTCGTTCACCCCGCCGACAGAGTCCCGGCCACCGCTGTAGCCGAACACACCGACCAGGGTGAACTCCTTCTTTGGGGACAGCGTCAGCACGCCGACCCGGTCACCGACCCGGACGCCGGCAGTCTTCGCCAGCGCGGCGTTGACCACGATCTCGTCGTCGGCCTGCGGCCCGCGGCCCTCGCGCAGCGTCACCAGGTCGCCCTCGCCCAGCCAGTTCTCGCCCAGCTGCGGCGGCCCGAACGAGGTGACCACCTTGCCGTTGCCGCCGATCAGGCGCGCGCCGTCGGCGGCGACCACACCGCGCACGTCCGTCGCCCCCGGCACCGCCTTCACCCGGTCCACCACCGACGCCGGCACCGGGGCAACCACCTGCTCACCCTCGGTCTGGGAGAGGGCGACCTTCGGCTTCGCCGCGACGTTCNGTCGGTGAGCACGAACGCGCCCGAGACGAACATGACGCCGAGCACCACCGCCAGACCGGACAACACCAGGCGCAGCTTGCGCGCCAGCAGGCTCTTCAGCGTGGCCCGGAACATCAGTTGCCCACCTCGACCGGCGCGTCCAGCTTCTTCATCGTGTCCAGCACCGTCTCCGCGGTCGGCTCGATCAGCTCCGACACGATCTGCCCGTCGGCGAGGAACACCACCCGGTCGGCGTACGCGGCCGCGGTCGGGTCGTGGGTGACCATGACGATCGTCTGGCCGTGCTCCCGTACCGAGGCGCGCAGGAAGTTCAGCACCTCGGCGCCGGAGCGGGAGTCGAGGTTGCCGGTCGGCTCGTCCGCGAAGATCACCTCGGGGCGGGCCACCAGCGCCCGGGCGCACGCCACCCGCTGCTGCTGGCCGCCGGAGAGCTGCGCCGGGCGGTGCCCGAGCCGTTCCCGCAGGCCGACCGTGTCGATCACGGTGTCGTACCAGGCCGGGTCGGGCTTGCGCCCGGCGATCGACAGGGGCAACAGGATGTTCTCCTGAGCGGTGAGCGTGGGCAGCAGGTTGAACTGCTGGAAGATGAAGCCCACCTTGTCCCGGCGCAGCTTCGTCAGGCCCGAGTCGTTGAGCCCGGTCACCGTCGTGTCGCCGATCATCACGGTGCCCCGGGTCACCGAGTCCAGACCGGCGAGGCAGTGCATCAACGTCGACTTCCCCGAGCCGGACGGGCCCATGATGGCGGTGAAACGGGCACGTTCGAACTCGGCGCTCACCCCCCGCAGCGCGATGACCTGCGCCTCGCCGCTGCCGTACACCTTCCACACGTCGTTCGCCCGGGCCGCGGCCTGCGCCTGCCGGCCAACCGTCGCGGTCACGTCATCTACCTCTTCCGTCTGGCTGCTGATCCGCACCGCCCCCGCTGGTCGGTGCGGCGGTTCCCATCCTCGGTGCCGCCGGCGGCGGATCCCTCCGACCCCGGGCGGAATCCGTGCCGAACTTCTGCTGAGGGTCGCCCCCCAGGCCGACTCAGGGTGATCCCCGACCGGCCGGCGGCGCCGACGGTAGAACCTCACGTCGCGTCAAGGTCAACTCCGCACCGCCACCACCGGTCACGGTACGTGAGCGCCGCCACCCGTTTCTCCCGGCCGCACCAACCCCGTCTCGTACGCCAGCACCACCGCCTGCACCCGGTCGCGCAGCCGCAGCTTGGTCAGCACATGCCCGACGTGGGTCTTCACGGTGGTTTCGCTGACCGACAGATCCCGGGCGATCTCGGCGTTGGACCGTCCCCGCGCCACATGGGTCAGCACCTCCCGCTCCCGTTCGGTCAGCGGGTCGAGCGCCCGCGGCGGGACAGCCGCCGGATCCGGCAGGAGGTCGGCGAACCGGTCCAGCAGCCGGCGCAGGACCCGCGGCGACACCACCGCCTCCCCGGCCGCCACCGTTCGGATCGCCGTGACCAGGTCCCCGGCCGGCACGTCCTTGGTGAGGAAACCACTCGCCCCGGCGCGCAACGCACCGACGACGTACTCGTCCGACTCGAACGCGGTAAGGATCAGCACCCGCACCGGCAGCCGCGCCTCCACGATCGCCCGGGTGGCGGCCACCCCGTCCATCCGCGGCATCCGGACGTCCATCAGCACCACGTCGGGCAGCAGCCGCCGCGACAGCGCCACCGCCTCCACCCCGTCGCCGGCCTCGCCCACGATGTCCAGGTCACCCTGGACGCCGAGCACCATCCGGAACCCGGTGCGCAGCAGCGGCTGGTCGTCGGCGAGCAGGACCCGCACCGGTCGGGACGCGGCGGCGTCGGTCATGGGGTCCCCTCGTCGTGCGCGGCGGCGGTCGGGCCGAAAGTCTGGGCGGACCGGGCGTCCATCCCGGGTAGCCGCGTCCCGGTGGACCAGCCTGGCGGCCGGGCCCGGCACGGTCCGGTCCGGCACGGTCCGAGCCCATCCGGTCCCGGCACGGTCCGGCGCGGTCCGATCCGCAGGATCTCACCGTAGAGGGCGACCCGCTGTCGCATGGCGACCAGACCGGGACCGATCCGGTCGGACGTCGCCGGGCCGTGCCCTTCCGTCCGCAGGGGCGACCGGCGACCCGACGGCGCGGCCCGGTGCGCCCCCGAGCGCAGGAGGGTCAGTCGTCCGCACCCGGCGTCGCCGGGCGGGAGCGGGCGTCCACGAGCGGGTCGGGCGCGGCGCCGGCCACCGGGAACGGCGGCGGCGTGCCGCCGAAGGTCGGACAGAGCGCCTGATGACTGCACCAGTCGCAGAGCCGGCTCGGCCGGGGTCGGAAATCCTGCCGGACGGTGGCCTGCTCGATCGCCCGCCACAACGCCACCACCGTGCGCTCGAAACGCAGCAACTCCTNACCCGCGGCACCACACCCCGGGTGCGCCACAGCACCAGGGCGTAGAACTTGAGCTGGAACAGCGCCCGCGCCTCGAAAGCCTCACGCGGCGCCCCGCCGGTCTTGTAGTCGACCACCCGCAGCGCGCCGTCGGGGGCCACGTCGAGCCGGTCGAGGTAGCCCCGGATGAGCAACTCGTCGTCAACCACCGCGGAGATCAACGCCTCGCGCTCGGCCGGCTCCAGCCGGCGCGGATCCTCCACCGCGAAATAGCCCTCCAACAGCGCCGCCGCCGAACGGAGGAACCCCTCCACCCCGGCCGCGTCGCCCTCGGCGAACAACGTCGCCAGCTCCGGCTCCTCGGTGACCAGCCGGTCCCACTGCGGGGCCACCAGGTCACCGGCCGACTCCGGGGTGCGGGCCGGCGCCGGCAGGTCGAACAGCCGCTCCAGCACGGCGTGCACCAACGTGCCCCGGGCCTGCTCGACCGTCGGACGCTCGGGCAGCCGGTCGATGCTGCGGAACCGGTAGAGCAGCGGGCAGGTCTTGAAGTCGGCCGCCCGCGACGGCGACAGTGACGCCCGCACCGTGGCCGGCACCCCGGTCGCCGTCTGGTCGCCCTGCCCGTCGATCACCGGTTCCGCCGTCATGCCCGGAAGGTTAGGCCACCCGTGTGACAGGTCCACCGCCGACGCACCGGACCATGATCGGCGCCGCGCGCCGTCGCTGCGGGGCTCGCAGAACCGGCTCACGTAGCATCGGGCCGGTGCAGCAGCGGACCCGACCACCGCGCCGGCCGGGGCTGAACCTCGGCCGGGTCTTCGGGGTGCCGCTGCGGGCCGACGCCTCGATGCTGCTGCTCACCGTCGTGGTCACCGTGCTCTACGCGACACTGGCCCGCCGCCAGCTCGACCTCGGCCCCCTCGGCGGCTACCTGGTCGGTCTCGGCTTCGTCGTGTCGTTGCTCGGCTCCGTGCTGCTGCACGAGTTGGGGCACGCGCTGACCGCCCGCCGGTACGGCATCGGTGTGCGGGGGATCACCCTCGAACTGCTCGGCGGCTACACCGAGATGGACCGGGACGCCCCCAGCCCCCGCGCCGAGCTGCTCATCTCGTCGGCCGGTCCGGCCGTGTCCGCCGTGCTCGGCGCCGCCGCGGTCGCGGTCACCCTGGCGCTGCCCACCGGCACGCTCGGCCACCAGCTCGCCTTCCAGCTCGCGGTCAGCAACGTGGTGGTGGCCATCTTCAACAGCCTGCCCGGGCTGCCGCTGGACGGCGGGCGGGTGCTGCGCGCCGCGGTCTGGGCGCTCACCCGCGACCGGCACCGCGGCACCGAGGTGGCCGGCTGGGTCGGCCGGGCCGTCGCGTTGCTCACGCTGGCCCTGGTGGTGGCGCTCACCCTGCGCCGCGCGCTCGCGCCGCTGGCCCTGCCGCTGCTGCTGCTGGTCGCGGTGACGCTGTGGCGCGGCGCCGGGCAGTCCGTCCGGCTGGCCCGCATCGGCCGCCGGCTGCCCCTGGTCGACCTGGCCCGGTTGGCCCGGCCGCTGCTGCCGGTGCCCACCGGCACCCCGCTGGCCGAGGCGCAGCGCCGCCGCGACGCCACGGGCACCCCGGACGCGGCGATCGGCGTGGTCGACTCCGCCGGCCGCACCGTCGCCCTGGTCGACCCGGCCCGCGCCGCCGCCGTACCCCCGCAACGGCGGCCGTGGGTCGCGGTGGACGAGGTGGCCCGCGGCCTGGCCGCCCTGCCCACCCTGCCGGTCGACGCGGACGGCGAGCGGGTGCTGGAGACCGTGCGCACCCACCCGGACGCGCAGTACCTCGTGACGGCAGGCGAAGATGTGGTCGGCGTGCTGCACATCGCGGATCTCGCCCGGCTCCTCGAACCCAAACGGAAGACGAACACGTGACCGCAGACATCTCCACCGTCCCGGCGTTGCCGCCCGTCCACCGGGGCCCGTTCCGGCCCGGCGACCGGGTCCAGCTCACCGACCCCAAGGGCCGGATGCACACCGTGACGCTGGAGCCCGGCAAGGAGTTCCACACCCACCGGGGGATTCTCCAGCACGACACGCTGATCGGCCTGCCCGACGGCAGCGTCGTCACCACCGCCGGCGGCGGCACCGCCTTCCTGGCGCTGCGGCCGCTGCTGTCGGACTACGTGCTCTCCATGCCGCGCGGCGCCCAGGTGATCTACCCGAAGGACTCGGCGCAGATCGTCGCCATGGGCGACGTCTTCCCCGGCGCCAAGGTGCTGGAGGCCGGCGCCGGCTCCGGCGCGCTGTCCTGCTCCCTGCTGCGGGCCGTCGGCACCGAGGGCGAGCTGCACTCCTTCGAGGTGCGCGACGACTTCGCGCAGATCGCCCGACGCAACGTCGAGGCGTTCTTCAACGGCCCGCACCCGGCCTGGCGGCTGCACGTCGGCGACGTCGCCGAATGCCCCGAAACCGGGTTCGACCGGATCATCCTCGACATGCTGACCCCGTGGGAGATGCTCGACATGGTCGAGCGGGCCCTCGTCCCCGGTGGCGTGCTGATCGGCTACGTGGCCACCACCCCGCAGCTGTCCGAGCTGGTCGAGGCGCTGCGCGAGCGCGGCGGCTGGACCGAGCCGCGCGCCTGGGAGTCCCTGGTCCGGGACTGGCACGCCGAGGGACTGGCCGTGCGGCCGGACCACCGCATGATCGCGCACACCGCCTTCCTGGTCTCCGCGCGCAAGCTCGCCCCCGGCGTCACCGCCCCGCCGCGCCGACGCAAGCCCAGCAAGGGCGCCGAGGCGTACGCGCAACGCCGCGACGCCCTGCGCGCCGCGGCGGCGGCCCGGTCGGCGGAGGAACCGGCGGGGTCCTGACCCCCGCCGCGCGCACGAGCGGGCGCGGGGGATCATGTGTGCCCGTGGGGACGACACCGAGACATGTGAAGACGGTGGGCATGAGCGAGTGGGTCGGGGCGCGCGGCGCGGGCCGGCGGGGGGTGGCGTGAGCGAGCCCGAATACGGCAACGGTGAACTGCCCGCCGTCTTTCCCGACTGGTCGCCCTACACCGACCTGGAGTCGGCCGCCCGCGCCTACCTGCGTGACCCCGACATCGCCCTGGAGGCGCTCGGCGGGGTGCTGCGCGGGGCGTCCGTGCTCGGCTTCACCCTGGAACGCTTCGTCAACGAGGTCAACGGGGTGTGGCAGGAGGTCGTCGTCTGCGACGGCAGCCGGCTGGTGCTCTGGCACGGCGAGGACGTCCCGCCGGGGGAGGGGCCGCCCGGGGCGATGACCTCCTCGCTGCGGGTGGTGCCGGTCTCCACCGTCACCGAGGTCGGTTGCCGGCGTCGGCTCACCCGCGCCGACAGCGGATCGGTCCGGGTCGACAGCATCGACGTCTACCTGCTGCTCAGCTCGCTGGACGAGGCGCCGCCGAGCGACGAGGCGATCGGTACGCCCCGGCACGACGCGCTGCGTTTCGGCAAGACGCTCGACGATGGCGGCGCCGGGCAGATCACCCGGTTGGAGGAATTCGCCCGGCTGGTCGCCTCGGTGGTCGGCCGTCCCATGCTCTGAGACGACGGCGAGGGCCGGGGACGGCGACCCCGGCCCCGCGCCACCGCACGTTCAGTCCTCGGCCTCCGGGCCGGCCACCTCGACGCCGTCGCCGCCCCGGACGACGTGGATGCACTCACCCGGGCACTCCTTCGCGGAGTCGATCACCTCGAGGCGCAGGTGCTCCGGCACATCCACCCGGGCGCCCGGAGCCTGCCGCAGCTCACCGTCCGGGCCCTTGACGTACGCCAGGCCGTCGACGTCGAACTCGAAGACCTCCGGTGCGTACTGCACGCACAGCCCGTCGCCCGTGCAGAGATCCTGGTCCACCCAGACCTGCAACTGGTCCGTCGCGACGTCGGTCACGAAGCACCCCCCATGTTCTCCCGTCCCACGCTCCGACGGTACCCGAACGCCCGTACCCGCCCGCCGACCAGCCCTTCGCGATCAAGCTTCGGTGTCGAGCGCGTTGCGGAGGACCGAATCGGGCTCACAGCGGCTAGTGTTAGCTCAGAACGTTCAAGCCCCCCGGGGAGGTGGGACGTGGCACGCAGCGACGACGCGGACTCGCGCGCCGCACGGTGGGAAAAGGAAGCCCACGATCTCTCCACGCAGGTCGCGTTCCTGCAAGAGGAGCTCGCTCTGGTGCGGCGCAAGTTGACCGAAGGCCCCCGACACGCCCGGCAGCTCGAAGAGCGGCTGGCGGCCACCCAGGCCCAGTTGGCGCGGCTGACCGAGAACAACGAGCGGCTCGTGAGCACCCTCAAAGAGGCTCGCGCGCAGATCGTGACGCTCAAGGAGGAGATCGACCGCCTCGCACAGCCGCCCAGCGGCTACGGCGTCTTCCTGGCGAAGCACGACGACGGCACGGTGGACGTGTTCACCGGCGGACGCAAGCTCCGCGTCGCCGTCTCGCCCTCGCTGGAGGTCGACGAGTTGAGCCGAGGCCAGGAGGTCCTGCTCAACGACGCGCTCAACATCGTCGACGCGTTCGGCTTCGAGCGGGTCGGCGAGGTGGTGATGCTCAAGGAGATCCTCGCGGGTCCCGACGGCGCTCCGGGTGACCGGGCGCTGGTGGTCTCCCACTCCGACGAGGAACGCATCGTGCACCTCGCCGAGACCCTGATCGGCAGCGCGATCAGGGCCGGTGACTCGCTCATGATCGAGCCCCGCTCGGCGTACGCGTACGAGCGGATCCCGAAGAGCGAGGTCGAGGAACTGGTCCTGGAGGAGGTGCCCGACGTCAACTACGAGGACATCGGCGGCCTCCAGGCGCAGATCGAGCAGATCCGCGACGCGGTGGAGCTGCCCTTCCTGCACGCCGACCTGTTCCGCGAGCACCAGCTCCGGCCGCCGAAGGGCATCCTGCTCTACGGCCCGCCCGGCTGCGGCAAGACGCTGATCGCCAAGGCGGTGGCCAACTCGCTCGCCAAGAAGATCGCCGAGCGCGAGGGGAAGGAGCGTCACACCAGCTTCTTCCTCAACATCAAGGGCCCCGAGCTGCTCAACAAGTACGTCGGCGAGACCGAGCGGCACATCCGGTTGATCTTCCAGCGGGCCCGGGAGAAGGCCGGCGAAGGCACCCCGGTGATCGTGTTCTTCGACGAGATGGACTCCGTCTTCCGTACCCGCGGCTCCGGTGTCTCCTCCGACGTGGAGAACACCATCGTGCCGCAGCTGCTCAGCGAGATCGACGGTGTGGAGGGTCTGGAGAACGTCATCGTCATCGGCGCCTCCAACCGGGAAGACATGATCGACCCGGCGATCCTGCGCCCCGGCCGACTCGACGTGAAGATCAAGATCGAGCGACCGGACGCCGAGGCGGCGAAGGACATCTTCTCCAAGTACATCCTCGCCGGCCTGCCGCTGCACGCCGATGACCTGGCCGAACACGGCAGCGACCCACAGGCCACCGTCGCCGCGATGATCGACGCGGTGGTCCTGCGGATGTACTCCGAGACCGAGGAGAACCGCTTCCTCGAGGTCACCTACGCCAACGGCGACAAGGAAGTCCTCTACTTCAAGGACTTCAACTCCGGTGCGATGATCCAGAACATCGTCGACCGGGGCAAGAAGATGGCCATCAAGGAGTTCCTCACCTCCGGGCGCAAGGGGCTGCGGCTCCAGCACCTGCTCGACGCCTGCGTCGACGAGTTCCGGGAGAACGAGGACCTGCCCAACACCACCAACCCGGACGACTGGGCCCGCATCTCCGGCAAGAAGGGCGAACGGATCGTCTACATCCGCACGCTCGTCTCCGGCGGCAAGGGCACCGAGGCCGGCCGGTCCATCGAGACCGCCAGCNCCGTGGCGCGCAGCGCCACGGGCCTCCGCGCGCCCGGACCGAAGGCCGCCACACCGTACGCGCGGCGCCGCCACGCCCCCTTGGCGCGTGACGCGGACTACGCTCGACGTGACGGGGACCGGGACGGCGAGCGGAGCGGCAGGTCGATGAGCGTCAGACGGATCATGGGCACCGAGGTCGAGTACGGCATCTCCGTGCCGGGTCAGGCCGGAGCCAACCCGATGGTCACCTCCGCGCAGGTGGTCAACGCCTACGGAGCCCGACCGGAACTCAACCGGGGCGGCCGGGCCCGCTGGGACTACGAAGAGGAGTCGCCCCTGCGCGACGCCCGCGGATTCACCTACTCCGGGGCCGCGTACGACCCGGCCGAGGCGCTCGCCGACGAGGACCTCGGGCTGGCCAACGTCATACTCACCAACGGAGCGCGCCTCTACGTCGACCACGCCCACCCGGAATACTCCACCCCCGAGGTGACCAACCCCCTCGACGTGGTGCGGTGGGACAAGGCGGGGGAGCGGGTGATGGCCGAGGCCGCGCGGCGGGCCGCCACCATCCCGGGCACCCAGCGGATCCACCTCTACAAGAACAACACCGACAACAAGGGCGCCAGCTACGGCGCGCACGAGAACTACCTGATGCGCCGGCAGACGCCGTTCGCCGACATCGTGGCGTACCTGACGCCGTTCTTCGTCACCCGGCAGATCGTCTGCGGCGCGGGCCGCGTCGGCATCGGCCAGGACGGCGGCCAGAGCGGCTTCCAGATCTCCCAGCGTGCCGACTTCTTCGAGGTCGAGGTGGGGCTGGAGACCACCCTCAAGCGGCCCATCATCAACACCCGCGACGAGCCGCACGCGGACGCCGACAAGTACCGCCGGCTGCACGTCATCATCGGCGACGCCAACCTCTCCGAGATCTCCACGTTCCTCAAGGTCGGCACCACGTCGCTGATCCTCGCCATGATCGAGGAGAAGGCGCTCGGCGCCGACCTGGGCATCGCCGACCCGGTCGGCGAGCTGCGCGCGGTCAGCCNCTCGACGTGCAGTGGGCATACCTCGAACGGGTCCGTTCCTTCGTGGACGACCGTTACGGCCAGGACGTGGACGCGCAGACCGCCGACGTCCTCGACCGCTGGGAGAGCGTGCTGGACCGGCTCGGCCGCGACGCGTTCGAGTGCGCGGGCGAGCTGGACTGGGTGGCGAAGCTGCGGCTGCTGGAGGGCTACCGGGAGCGGGAGAAGCTCGGCTGGGGCTCGCACAAGCTGCAACTGGTCGACCTTCAATACTCGGACGTACGGCCGGAGAAGGGGCTCTACCACCGGCTGGTGCAGCGCGGCTCGATGAAGACGCTGCTCACCGACGAGCAGACCCGCACCGCGATGACCGAGCCGCCGGAGGACACCCGGGCCTACTTCCGGGGCCGCTGCCTCGACCGGTACGCCTCCGAGGTGGTCGCCGCGAGCTGGGATTCGGTCATCTTCGACGTGGGCCGGGAGTCGCTGGTCCGGGTGCCGATGATGGAGCCCGAGCGGGGCACCCGCGCGCACGTCGGGCAGCTCTTCGACCGGTGCGAGAGCGCCAAGGATCTGCTGGAGATGCTCACCGGCGGCTGACCCGGATGCCGGAAGGCCCGTTGCGTGCCGGATCCGGGCGCGCGACGGGCCTTTCGTCGCCTGGGCGAGGTAAGTTGATCGCAGGCGATCGTGGAGGAGGCACCACCATGGCGACCCAAGAGGGCGGGCAGACCCAGTCCGGCAAGTCCCACGAGGAGGTCGAGGAGGTCACCGCGCAGGCCAACCCCGAGGTGGCCGAGCGGCACGCCGAGATCACCGAGGATGTCGACGACCTGCTCGACGAGATCGACTCCGTCCTGGAGGAGAACGCAGAGGAATTCGTGAGGGGCTATGTACAGAAAGGGGGTCAATGAGCCGTATGTCCGATTTGCCGAAGGGCTCGGACAAGCTTTGTCCTCAGCGTGGCCGGTCGCTGCCGGCGTCGGCGTTTCACCGTAACCGGCGGCGCCCAGACGGTCTGGCGTTCTACTGCAAGACCTGTGCGGCCGCCCGCTCGGAGGCGAGTCGCCGGAAGCGCGGGATCGCGCCGCAGCGGAAGGCAGCCGTGCCGGTCACGGACGGCCTGAAGTGGTGCCCCGACTGCGAGCAGATCAAGCCGGTCGACAACTTCCCCCGAACGACGAACGCGAGCGGACGGCACAGCTACTGCAAGCCCTGCCACATCGCACGGGGCAATGAAAGCAAGCAGCGGCTCTACGGTGGCAGTCGGGAGTACCACCTGCGTCGTCGTTACGGGGTCGGGGAGAAGGAGTTCCAGGAGCTCCTGGCCGAGCAGGGCGGCGTGTGCGCGATCTGTCGGCGCCCCGATCCGGAACACCTGGACCACGATCATCGCACCGGATGGGTGCGCGGGATACTCTGCTTCAACTGCAACGGTGGTCTCGGCCAGTTCAAGGACAACCTCGACAGCCTGGCCGAGGCGATCACGTACCTGAGAGGAACCACGTGGCAGCGGGTTTTGATCCATCCGGGCGTCTTCCAGATGTGTTCACCAACGCGGGGACGTCCTCCTTCACAACGTTCCTGAGCAGGGTGGCCCCCGAGATGCTGCCGGGCCGTCGGCCGCTGCCGCCCGGCATGGCCGCCGACATGGCGCCGCACGCGACCACCATCGTGGCCATCTCGGCTGCCGGCGGCGTGGTGATGGCCGGCGACCGCCGCGCCACGATGGGCAACCTCATCGCCCAGCGCGACATCGAGAAGGTGCACCCGGCCGACGCGTACTCGCTGGTGGGCATCGCGGGCACCGCCGGCATCGGCATCGAGCTGATGCGACTGTTCCAGGTGGAGCTGGAGCACTACGAAAAGATCGAGGGCGCGATGCTCTCGCTCGACGGCAAGGCCAACCGGCTGGCCTCGATGATCCGCGGCAACCTGGGCGCCGCGATGCAGGGTCTGGCCGTGATCCCGCTGTTCGCCGGCTTCGACCTGGCCGCGAGCGACCCGGCCCGGGCCGGCCGGATCTTCAGCTTCGACGTCACCGGCGGCCCGTACGAGGAGACCGGCTACGACGCGATCGGCTCGGGTTCGCTGTTCGCCAAGTCCGCGTTGAAGAAGCGGTTCCGGGCGGGCCTGTCGGTGGACGACGCGACGCGGCTGGCCGTCGAGGCGCTCTACGACGCGGCGGACGACGACACCGCCACCGGTGGCCCCGACCTGACCCGACGGATCTACCCGGTGGTGATGACCGCGACCGCCGAGGGCACCCACCGGCTGACCGACGCCGAGACGGCGGCGATCGCCGAGGGCGTGGTGTCCGGCCGGATGGAGAACCCCGGCGGCTGACGCCGTTCACCCGCCCACCGAGTCAGCAGTCCCGAAGAAGGAGAACCGCCGCCGTGGCCATGCAGTTCTACGCCTCGCCCGAGCAGATCATGCGCGACCGCTCCGAGCTGGCCCGCAAGGGCATCGCCCGGGGCCGCAGCGCGGTGGTCCTGAGCTACGCCGGCGGGGTGCTCTTCGTCGCCGAGAACCTGTCCAGCACGCTGCACAAGGTGAGTGAGATCTACGACCGGATCGGCTTCGCCGCCGTGGGCCGCTACAACGAGTTCGAGAACCTGCGGCGCGCGGGCGTGCGGATGGCCGACCTGAACGGGTTGAGCTACGACCGGCGGGACGTGACCGGCCTGGCGCTGGCGAACGCGTACGCGCAGACGCTGGGCGCGATCTTCACCGAGCAGTCGAAGCCGTTCGAGGTGGAGATCTGCGTGGCCGAGGTGGGCGCCACGGCGGACGACGACTCGCTCTACCGGGTGACGTACGACGGCTCGGTGAACGACGAGCCGGGTCGGATGGCGATGGGCGGCCAGTCCGAGGCGATCGCCGGGGTGCTGAAGAACGAGCACCGGCCGGAGATGTCGCTGTCCGAGGCGGTCCGCGCCGCGATGAAGGCGTTGAGCAGTGTCGGCGGCGAGGGCGGGGCGGCCCGGACGATCGCCGCGAACCAGCTTGAGGTGGCGGTCCTGGACCGGGCCCGGGTGGGTCGGACGTTCCGTCGGGTCACCGGGGCGGCGCTGACCGCGCTGCTGGAGGGCGACGGGGAGGCGGACGTCGCGCCGGCGCCGGGTCGGGCGAAGACCCCGACGACGCCGACGGAGGAGGCGAAGAAGCCGACCACGTCGGCCGGGTCCGCCGACCTGGAGGGCAACCAGGAGACCACGCCCGGCGAGTGACGCGTCGGCCGGCCGCCGGTCCCGTCGGTCCACGCGCGCACCGGCCGGCCCCGCCGAAGTGGCCTGCCGACGCCGGTTCGCCGACGTGGTGAGGTCGACGGCGCTCTGTTGGCGCCACTTCGGCGAAGTGGCTGGCCCCAGGGTGCCGCCCCAGGGTGCCGCCCCGCGGCACCGCGGGCTGCCCGGCGGGCTCACCGCCCACGGGGCCCTGTCGACGCTGGTTCGAGATCAAAAACGACGGACGCCAGACTGCGGCGCCACC
>NZ_NAPR01000023.1:75098-75241 GCF_002140155.1 Micromonospora sp. NBS 11-29 | reverse complement strand
GCCCCCCCCCCGCCACTTCGGCGAAACGGGGTCGATCATGCGATTCCGCCGGAGTGGTGGGGACGATCGCCGAACCGACGAAGTGGCTGGCACCGGGCCGGCGGCCTCCTGGGCGCTGGCCCGCTGTGCCGGCACCTGCGGGC
>NZ_NAPR01000023.1:30911-75053 GCF_002140155.1 Micromonospora sp. NBS 11-29 | reverse complement strand
CCGGCGGCAGGAGTCGGCCGACGTCGGTTCGGCGAGGTGACGGGCCGTCCACCGGGTACGCCGCCCACCTCGGCGGACCCACCGTCGGGGTGGCGGAAACGACGTGGCGGTAACACCCGACGACGACTCGGCGCACGTCTGCGGTGCCCATTGCGGGCTTCGGGCGGCTAATGTCTCATCATGGAGCGGCGAATCTTCGGCCTCGAGACCGAGTACGGCGTCACCTGCACCTATCGCGGGCAGCGCCGGTTGTCCCCCGACGAGGTCGCGCGGTACCTGTTCCGGCGGGTGGTGTCGTGGGGCCGGTCGAGCAATGTGTTCCTGCGCAACGGCGCCCGCCTCTATCTGGACGTGGGCTCGCATCCGGAATACGCGACACCCGAGTGCGACTCGGTGACCGACCTGGTGGCCCACGACCGGGCCGGCGAGCGGATCCTTGAGGGGTTGCTCGTCGACGCGGAGAAGCGGTTGCACGACGAGGGCATCGCGGGCGAGATCTACCTGTTCAAGAACAACACCGATTCGGCGGGCAACTCGTACGGGTGCCATGAGAACTATCTGGTGTCCCGGCACGGTGAGTTCGGCCGGCTTGCCGACGTGCTGATTCCGTTCCTGGTGACCCGGCAGTTGATCTGTGGGGCGGGCAAGGTGTTGCAGACGCCGCGCGGTGCGGTCTACTGCCTGTCCCAGCGGGCCGAGCACATCTGGGAGGGTGTCTCGTCGGCGACCACCCGGAGCCGACCGATCATCAACACCCGGGACGAGCCGCACGCGGACGCGGAGCGTTACCGTCGGCTGCACGTCATCGTCGGTGACTCGAACATGAACGAGGTCACCACGCTGCTGAAGGTCGGCACGGCGGACATCGTGCTGCGCATGATCGAGGCCGGCGTGGTGATGCGGGACCTGACATTGGAGAACCCGATCCGGGCGATCCGTGAGGTGTCGCACGACATCACCGGGCGGCGCAAGGTGCGGCTGGCCTCCGGCAAGGAGGTCTCGGCGCTGGAGATCCAGCAGGAATACCTGGCGAAGGCGACGGAGTTCGTGGAGCGCCGGGGCGGTGACCAGACCGCCAAGCGGGTGGTGGAGTTGTGGGCGCGGGTGCTGCGCGCGGTGGAGACCGGCGACCTGGACCCGGTGGCCCGCGAGATCGACTGGGTCGCCAAGTTGAAGTTGATCGAGCGTTACCAGCGCAAGCACGACCTGCCGCTGTCGCATCCACGGGTGGCGCAGATGGATCTGGCCTACCACGACCTGCGGCGCGGCCGGGGCCTGTACGGGCTGTTGGAGCGGCGGGGCGAGGTGGATCGGGTGGCGACCGACCCGGAGATCTTCGAGGCGAAGGAGACGCCGCCGCAGACCACCCGGGCGCGGTTGCGCGGTGAGTTCATCCGGCATGCCCAGGAGAAGCGGCGCGACTTCACCGTCGACTGGGTGCATCTGAAGCTCAACGACCAGGCGCAGCGCACCGTGCTGTGCAAGGACCCGTTCCGGGCGTACGACGAGCGGGTGGAGCGGCTGATCGCCAGCATGTGAGGCCGGTGGCGGGCCCGTGCTCCGGTTGGCCGGAGCACGGGTACGCTGGCCTGGTCATGAACACTTCCGATTCTCCCGGCCGCGATTCCGGCACCGAGAAGCTGAACTGGATCGACCGGCGCCGGGAGAAGATCCGCGCCGAGGTCGAGCGGAACCGTCGTGGCGAGCACCGGGTGCCGACCTGGGTGCTGGCGGTGGTGTTGGTGGTGATCGTGGTCGGTTGGTTGTCGTTCGTCTTCCTGGCCGGCTGAGTCGGGCGCGACGGGTCGCGCCCGGTCGGTTCAGTTGTAGGGCATGGTGGGGAACCAGCCGAAGCCGAAGCGGGCGGGCAGGCGTACGTCCCAGTAGACGACGGTGAAGACGCCGAGCGCGATGAGCAGCGCGCCGGTCACCACGGCGGCACGTCGGGGGTCGGCCATCCAATTCAGGAAGCGTCCCCGGCTGATTATGACGACGGCCGTGAAGATCAGCATGACGAGCAGGATGTTGCCCAGCGACTGGAGGGCGAAGGCGAGCGCGCCGTAAAGCGGGTTGCCGGTGTCGGCGGCCCAGTGGAACAGCTTGTTGAACAGCGGGTAGGGGCGTCCGATGAGGAATCCGCCGACGAGCGCGCCCATGGTGACCACCCGGGCGAAGGGCCGGTGGGCGAAGATGTCGGGGAGCAGGCCGATCGTGGCGAGTCCGAGGTAGATCAGCGCCAGGCCGATCACACCGAACACGACGGACGACTGGATGAGGCGCACCGGCATGCCGTCGACCACGTCGGTGGAGAGTTGGGGGAGTCGGTCGCCGAGCAGGACGCCGATGGCGCCGTAGCCGGCCGAGACCGTGATCATGCCGAGGGCGAGCCACCCGACGGGGCGCAGCAGGGCCCGCAGCGGCGCGGCGGTGGCGTGGGTGCCGGATGCCTGGCTCAGTGGGCCGACCGAGGCGGCCATGGCGATGTTGCAGGCGGTGAACGTACCGGCGAAGCCGGAGACGAAGGCGAAGAGCAGCCCGGCGGCGGTGCCGGTGATCGCGGTCTCCTTGGCGTCGTGGCCGAGCACGGTGTTCGCGACGTTGTCGCCGATGACCTTGTCGACCAGTTCGAACGACCACAGGACGGCGAGCAGGACGCCGGCCACGACGCTGAGCAGGACGACCCGGGTGCGGTGTCCGGCGTGGGGCGGCGGGATGCCCGGCCGACGGTCTGTTTCGGGAAGCTGTCGCAGGGACATGGCGCCTCGCCTTCCGCTACGGGGGCCGCGGCGGGCCCGGGGCCGCGGCGGTGATGGGGGGAAGCGTGCCGGGTCGGTGGGTCCGGGGCCGGGACAGCCAAAGGATAGGAGCGGCGGGCCGGGGCAACGTCTTCCAGCTTGCGCTTCTGGTGGTCGGGCATGGAGCCCATCGGCGGGCGCGGATATCTTGGGCGGGACGTCGCGGCCCGCCGGAGCATGTCGGGTGGCCGGGCCGGGCGGTTGCGGGCAGGGAGGACGCCGTCATGGCACACATCGATCTTGGTCTGGACGAGAAGACCCACCCGGGCATCAACGGGCCGATGCGGTTCCGTCCCGAGACGGCCGAGCCGCTCAACGCGCTGGCCGAGCAACTGCTGCGGGCCCCGCATCCCACGCTGACCCCGGGCGAGCGGGAGCTGATCGCGGCGTACGTCTCGGGCCTGAACGAGTGCACGTTCTGCTGCGCGGCGCACTCGGCGTTCGCCGCCGCCCAGTTGCCGACCGGGATGACGCTGGTGGATCAGGTGCGGCGGGACGTGTCGTCGGCGCCGGTGAGCGCGAAGCTACGGGCGCTGCTGGACATCGCCGCCGCGGTGCGACGCGACGGCCGGGAGGTGACCACCGCGCTGGTGGACGCGGCCCGGGCGCAGGGCGCGACCGACCTGGAGATCCACGACACGGTGCTGATCGCGGCCGCGTTCTGCATGTTCAACCGGTACGTGGACGGTCTGGGCACGTGGGCGCCGCAGGACCCGCAGGTGTACGCGACGGCCGCCGTGCGCATCGTGGAGCACGGCTACGGGGCGGCCTGACCGGCGGCGTTCAGCCGAGCAGGCGGGCCGCGTGCCGGCCGGCGGCGGCCGCGGCCAGGAAGTAGGCGTGGTCGGCGTCGAGGCCGCGGCCCATCGTCGACAGTCCGACCGGGGTGTCGCGCAGCGCCGCGTCGAGGCCGTCGGTGGGCACGGTGACGATCCGGTGCCGGTCGGCCAGGGGTGCCAGCGCCGCCGTCACGGCCGTGGCCAGGTCGGGGTCGAGGCCGTCGGGCACGACCAGCTCCGCGGGGGCCAGCGCCACCCGACCGTACGCGGTGAGGCTGTGGTGGGAGACGCCACGGTGCCGGGGGCGGGGGTCGGCGGCGGAGATCCGCACCGATCCGATCGGGCGCCCGCCCAGCGTGGCGACGGCGTTGACGGCCTCGCCGACGGCCACGCCGGAGAAGCCCCAGCGGGTGCCGGTGCCGAGGTTGCCGGGACCCTGGGCGACGATCGTCACGTCGGCGTCGAGCACGTGCCGGGCGGCGAGCAGCCCGCTGTGCAGGGTGCTGGCCTCCAGGTCGCCGCCGAACGCCTGACCCACGCTGACCGTGCCGGCGAGGTGCCCGGCGAGCCCGGCGAGGGTGCGGGAGAACCAGGCGGGCAGCGCCCCACCGTCGGTGAGCACGTAGGCGACCCGGGCGCGGGGGGCGTCGGCGTGCACGCCGGCCAGGATCGCCGGCAGCGCGGAGTGCAGGTCGGCGGTGACCACCGGCATCCCGTCGACCGACTCGGCGGCGGCCAGCCGCGCGTGGTGCGGGGAGGCCTCCTCGTCCACGCCGAGCAGGATCGGCTGCAGCGGGGTGTAGCGGGCCTTGACCAGGTGCCCGGCGTCGCGGGTGTCGCCGGCNGGGCGTCCCCGCCGGTGCCGAGGCCCATCAGCAGGGCGCCGGCGTTGAGCAGCACCCGGTCGCCGGGTTCCGGCTCGCCGACCAGCGCCGGGTAGGCCAGGGCCCGCATCCGGGCGCCGTCGGGCAGGTCGACGTCGAGTTCGAGGGCGCCGGCCCACCGTCGTCGTACCGCCGTGACCGTGCCGGCCCGCCATCGCACCATGACCGGCACGCTATCGGCCGACCGCGGGTCGGGTCGCGGGCGGGTCAGGCCTCCTGGCCGAGCGGGCGTCCCGGCTCGTCCTGGGTGGTACGGGCGGTCCGGCCGCCGGCCCCCGACCGGGTCGGGTCGAGGAAGACGTACGCGATCTCCGGGAATTCCGCGGTGAGTCGGCGTTCGGCCTCGTCGGCGGCGGCTTCGATGTCGGCGCCGGTGGCGTCGTCGGTGAAGTCGACCTTGGCGGCGACCAGGATGTCCGCCGGGCCGAGGAACATGGTCATCAGCGTGTCGATCCGGTCCACCGTCGGCACCGCGGCCAGTTCCCGCTCGATCCGCTGGTGCGTGCGCTCGGACACGGCGCGGCCGACCAGCAGCGAGATGTTGCTGTGGGCCAGGACGGCGGCGACCACCAGCAGCAGCACGCCGATGAGGATTGAGGCGATCCCGTCGTACAGTTCGTCGCCGGTGAGGTGGGACAGGGTGAGCCCGGCGGCGGCGATGAGCAGGCCGATCAGCGCCGCGCTGTCCTCCAGGAAGACCGCCTTGACCGTGGTGTCGGCGGTCAGCCGCAGGTAGCGGCGGGGGGTGGTGCGCCAGCGTCGGGACTCGCCGCGCACCTGGCGTACGGCCCGGGCCAGCGACACCGACTCGATGGCGAACGAGACCGCCAGCACCACGTACGCGGTCAGGTAGTTGCCGGTGTGTTCGTGCACCAGAATCGTGGTGACGCCGTGGGTGATGGCGAAGCCGGCGCCGGCCACGAACGTGAACAGCGCGGCGAGGAACGCCCAGACGTAGCTCTCCTTGCCGTACCCGAAGGGGTGCCGGGCGGTGGCGGGGCGTGCCCCGCGGCGCAGCGCCAGGTAGAGCAGCACCTCGGTGGTGGTGTCGGCCACCGAGTGGGCGGCCTCGGAGAGCATCGCCGCGGAGCCGGAGAGCAGGCCCGCGACCAGCTTGGCGATCGCGATGGCGAGGTTCGCCGCGCCGGCCACCACGACGGTGCCGACGCTCTCGGTCTTGACCTCCGCGTCCGCCATGGGCTCACCCTATGACCGGCGCCGGTGGCCCGCGCGGTGAGCCGGATGCGCGCCGCGCCCGCGCGGGTGCCCGCGCCGAGGGCGCGGGCTGCTAGCGTTCGGTACGTGTCCCGGACCCGTACCGAACGCCTGGTCAACCTGGTGATCTGCCTGCTGTCCACGCGGCGTTTCCTGACTGCCGCGCAGATCGCCGCGACCGTGCCCGGCTACGAGCACGACCCGGACGACGCCAAGGACCATGAGGCGTTCCAGCGTAAGTTCGAGCGTGACAAGGCCGAGCTGCGGGAGTTGGGGGTGCCGCTGGAGACCGGCACGGCCAGCGTCTTCGACGCCGAGCCGGGCTACCGGATCGCCCACCGGGAGTACGCGCTTCCCGACATCCCACTGGAGCCGGACGAGGCCGCCGCGGTGGGCATCGCCGCCCGGCTGTGGCAGCACGCCGGGCTGGCGGCCGCCGCGTCGTCGGGGTTGGCGAAGCTGCGCGCCGCCGGCATCGACGTGGACCCGCAGGCCACCCTCGGGTTGGAGCCGATGGTCACGGTCGACCCGGCGTTCGCGCCGTTGACCGCCGCCGCGCGGGACCGCCGGGAGGTCGGCTTCGACTACCGCGTGCCGGACCGGGACGCGCCGACGCGTCGTCGGGTGCAGCCGTGGGGCGTGGTCTGCTGGCGCGGCCGGTGGTATGTGGTGGGCCACGACCTGGATCGGGCGGCGACGCGGTGCTTCCGGCTTTCCCGGGTGGTGGGCGCGGTCCGGGCGTCCGGGCCGTCGGGGGCCTACGCGCCGCCCGCCGGGGTGGATCTGATCAGCCACGTCGCCCGGTGGTCCGGGCCGGTGGAACAGACCGGCCGGGCGACCGTGCTGGCCGCGCCGGGCCGCGCCGCCGGGCTGCGCCGTTGGGCGGTGGAGAGCCAGGCCGGCCCGGACGGCGACCGGTTGGTGCTGCCGTACGCCGACGCCGACTTCCTGGCCGGCCAGATCGTCGGGTACGGCCCGGACGTGCGGGTGCTGGAGCCACCGGAGGTGCGGGAGGCGGTCATCCAGCGGTTGAAGGAGGTCGCCGCCCGGCACGACGAGCTGGCGGTGGCCGGGGGTGTCCGGTGACCGGGCCGGCGGCCCGCGCCGGCCGCACCTCGGCCGACCGGTTGGCCCGGCTGCTCAACCTGGTGCCCTACCTGCTGGCCCGCCCCGGCATCGAGATCGCCGAGGCGGCGCACGACCTCGGTGTGACCGAGCGGCAGCTCCGGGAGGACCTGGAGCTGCTCTGGGTGTGCGGGCTGCCCGGTTACGGCCCCGGTGACCTGATCGACATGGCGTTCGACGGCGACCGGGTGACCATCACCTACGACGCCGGTATCGACCGTCCGCTGCGGCTCACCCCGGACGAGGCGCTGGCGCTGGTGGTGGCGCTGCGGATGCTCGCGGAGACGCCCGGGGTGGCCAACCGGGAGGCGGTGGAGCGGGCGCTCGCCAAGATCGAGAGCGCGGCCGGCGACCTGGCCGGCGCGCCGGTGGAGGTGCGGTTGCCCGGCGACACCGCCCGGGTGCGCGAGCTGCGCGCCGCGGTCGAGCGGGGCCGGGCGCTGCGGATCACCTACTACACGCCGGCCCGGGACGAGACCACCGAACGCACCATCGACCCGCTGCGGATGCTGATGGTCGGCGGCCGGGCGTACGTGGAGGCGTGGTGCCGCCGCGCGGAGGCGGTGCGGTTGTTCCGGGCCGACCGGATCGACGCGGTGACCGAGCTGCCGGAGCGGGCCGTCGTGCCGCCGCAGGCCCGCCCGCACGACCTCAGCGCCGGCGTGTTCCGGCCCTCGGCCGACCTGCCGTTGATCACGCTGCGGATCGGGCGGGGAGAGCGGTGGATCACCGAATACTACCCGTGTGAGCGGGTCGAGGCCGACGGCGAGCAGTGGCTGGTCTCGCTGCGGGTCACCGACCTCGGCTGGGCCCGGCGGTTCGTGCTCGGGCTGGGCCCGGAGGTGACCGTGGTGGCCCCGGCCGAGCTGGCCGAGCAGGTCCGCGCCCAGGCGGTCGCCGCGCTCGACGCGTACGCCACCCCGGTCGGCGCCGCCGACCCGGCGGCCACCGGCGTCACCCGTTAGGCTGACCGCCGTGGTGATGTGGATCGTGCTCGCGGTCGTGGTGTTCGCGCTGGTCGTGCTGGCCCTGGCGGTCCGTCCGGTGGTGGCGCGGCTGCCCCGGCTGCGCCGCGCGGCCCTGGGGTTGCAGCGCCGGGCCGGCGAGGCGGAGTCGCTGCGGTCCGCCGCCGAGCAGTTGCAGGCGCGGGCCGAGGCGCTCCAGCAGCGGGCGGCCGTCGCGCAGGAACGGGTCGCGCTGATCAAGGCCCGACGGGGGGAGTGACCGGCGCGCCGCGGGGGACCGGGTGTTGACGGGACGCTTCGGGTTGGTCGAGACTTCACCGACCGGGCCCGCACCAGCAGACCTGGCGGGGGTGGCAAGCCGCTGCGACGCACGTACGATGGGCGGCGAACCACCTCTCACCGACACACAGCGACTGGAGTTCCCATGGGTGCCCTCAAGCCGTGGCACATCGCCGTACTCGTGGTCGTGCTGATCCTGCTCTTCGGCGCGAAGCGGCTCCCCGACGCGGCCCGCTCGCTGGGCCGCTCCCTGCGGATCATCAAGGCCGAGACCAAGAGCCTGCACGACGACGACCGTGACCTGGCCGAGAAGGCCGACGCGCAGGCCGCATACCAGCCGCTCCCGCCCCAGCAGCAGCAGTACGCGCAGGGTCAGCCGCAGTACGCCCCTCAGCCGCAGCAGCCGGTCGCTCCGCCGGCCGATCCGGTCCACCGCGTCCGCGAGAACTGATCCGAGAGGGCCTCAACCACCGTGGCCTTCGGGTTGAAGAAGCGCGGCCCGAGCGCGTTCGCGCGGGCGGCCGACGGCTCGATGACGCTCATCGAGCACATCCGGGAGTTGCGCAACCGGCTGTTCCGGGCCTCCGTGGCGATCCTGCTCGGCTTCGGCTTCGGCGTCTGGTTGTCCGGGCCGGTGCTGCACGTCCTGCAGAAGCCCTACTGCGACCTGCCGAAGGCGCGGCTGATCAACGGCGACTGCAACTTCGTCCAGCTCGGCCCCGCCGACCTGTTCCTGTTGCAGATGAAGGTGGCCCTCTGGGTCGGCCTGATCATCGCCGCGCCGATCTGGCTCTACCAGCTCTGGGCGTTCATCGCGCCCGGCCTGCACCGACACGAGCGGCGGTACGCGTACCTCTTCACCGCCCTGGCGGCCCCGCTGTTCGCCGCCGGGGCGGCGCTGGCCTACGTGGTCACGTCGAAGGGCCTGGAGTTCCTGCTCGACGTCTCCGGCGGCGGCGACGTGACCACGACGCTGGACATCACCCGCTACATCAGCTTCGTCACCAACCTGATTCTGCTGTTCGGGGTGGCGTTCGAGTTCCCGCTGATCGTGCTGATGCTCAACTTCGTCGGGCTGGCCAGCGCCAAGCGGCTGCTGAGCTGGTGGCGGGTGGCGATCTTCGTGTTCTTCGCGTTCTCCGCGGTGGTCACGCCGACGCCCGACCCGTTCGGCATGACGGCGCTGGCGTTCTGCCTCTCCGCGCTCTACTTCGGCGCGGTGGGCGTGGCGTACCTCAACGACAGGCGCCGCGGGCGTGGGCGGGAGGTCTACGCGGGCATCGCCGACGACGAGGTGTCACCGCTGGACCTGTCGACCGATCCGGTCCCGGCGGGGGCGCGGATCGAGGCGTCCGCCCCGGTCACGGCACCCGAGCCGGTCGCCGCACCGGCGCCGATCGAACGCCGCTACGACGACATGACCTGACCGCTGCCGACGCGTGTGAACGCCGCCCCGCACCGCACGAGGGCGGCGTTCGCGCGTGCGCCGGCGGTTCGGCACGCCGACCCGGCGGTGTCGGGTCCGCCCGGGATGCCACCGGCCCNCGGGCCGCGCCGGTGGGGGCGGCGGGCACGGCGTCGGGGTGCAGGATCGCGGCGATCGCCGCCGCGCCGTCGACCAGGCGCGGGCCGGCACGCACGATCAGTCCGTCCGCGTCCAGGGCCCACACCTCCGCGCCGGGGAAGTGCCCGACGACCTCGGTGGCCTGGCCGGCGGCGCCGTCCAGGCCGAAGCCGCAGGGCGCGACCAGGACCACCTCCGGGTCCGCCGCCCGCAGGTCCGCCCAGGTGGTCGGCGACGACCGGGCGCCGGGATGGGTGGCCACCGGCTCGCCGCCGGCGACGTCGACCAGATCCGGGATCCAGTGGCCGNGGCGGGTCCACCCACTCGACGACGGCGACCCGCCGCCGGGGCCGGCCCGCCACCGCCGCGCCGATCGCCGCGAGCCGGGCGCGCAGCCCGTCCACCAGGGCTTCCGCGCGCTCGGGCACCCGGGCCGCCGCGCCGACCGCGCGGATCGTGCCCAGCACGTCGTCCAGGGTGTACGGGTCGAGCGACAGCACCTCCGCCCGGCAGCCGAGATGGTCGACCGCGTCGGCCACCCGGCCCGAGGGCAGCGCGCAGACCCGGCAGAGATCCTGGGTGAGGATCAGCTCCGGGTCGAGTCCGGCCAGCGCGCCGGCGTGCAGCGTGTAGAGGTCGGCCCCGGCGGCGAGCCGCTCGCGGACGTACGCGTCGATCTCGCCGGGGCTCATGCCGCGGGTGTCGCGACCACCCACCACGACGGTCACGCCGGACCGGTACGTCGACGGCACCTCGCACTCGAAGGTGACCCCGACCAGGTCGTCGCCGAGCCCCAGGGCGTAGACGATCTCGGTGGCGGAGGGGAGCAGGGAGACCAGCCGCATGGGCCCATCATGCCGGCCGCCCGGACGGCCGGTCCGGGCGGCCGGCATGGAAGCGGACATTCGGCTGCCCTCGGGCCTTGCCGGGACGGCGTGCCCGCTTAGACTCTCCTGACTCCGCCGAGTCCCCCGGGCACTGTGCCCGGGGTGACCGTGCCCCGTCCCGGTCAGCGCGCTGACCTCCGCTCCGGAGAACCCGATGAAGAGCCGTACCGCCGCCGTCCTGACCGTCCTCTGCGCCGCCACCGCGCTCACCGCCTGCGGCGACGACGAGCCCACGCCCACGGGCGAGCAGGTGCCGGTGACCGCCACCGACACCAGTTGCGAGGTCACCACCACGCTGTTCACGCCGGGCACGGTCACCTTCACCGTGACCAACCGGGGGCAGCAGGCCACCGGGGTCTACGTCTACGGCCGGGAGGGCGACGGCTTCTCCAAGGTGATCGCCGAGGTGGCCGACGTGCCGGCGGGCCGCACCGGCGAGCTGCGCGCGACGCTCGCCACCGGCACGTACGAGGTGGCCTGCAAGCCCGGCCGGCAGGGCGACGGGCTCCGGACCCGGGTCACCGTCTCCGACGACGGCAACGTGGCCAGCGCCGCGGCGGAGACGGCGTACGACCGGGCGGTCGCCGTCGAGCTGACCGGGGACACGATCACCGGCGTCGACGGGCTGATCGCCGAGCCGGGCGAGAAGATCTCGTTGAAGGTGACGAACAAGACCGCCGGCGCGCGGACGCTGTACGTGCTCAACCCCGACGGCAAGCGGGTGGCCGAGTTGAAGGCGGAGCCGAACGGCACCGCCGAGACGGTGGTGACGCTCGGCTCGGCGGGGGACTGGACGTTGAAGGTCAAGGGCGACGGCGTCGCCTCGGTGAGCAAGCGGCTGGTGGTGCGCTGACCGGCTGGACCCGGCGGGCGATCGGGTCGGCGTGACCCTGGTGGGTCGCGCGCGGAGTGTCGTACCGTGCTCGCCGTGACCGCGCCCGAGCCTGTTCCGCCCGGCCCCGTCGCCGTGCTCGCCAACCCGACCGCCGGCCGGGGACGACACCGCGGCCTGCTGCCCCGGATCCTGGAGCGCCTCGGTGGTGCCGGCCGCCCGGTCGAGCTGCTGGCCGCGGGCACCCCGGGGGAGGCGGAGGCGGCGTGCCGCGCCGCGGTGGCCGGCGGCGCCGGCGCGCTGGTCGCGGTCGGCGGGGACGGCACGGTGCACCGCGCGGTGCAGGCGGTCGCCGGCACCGCCGTGCCGTTCGGGCCGGTCCCGGCCGGCACCGGCAACGACTTCGCGGCCGACACCGGCTTCCCGGTCGAGCCGCTCGCGGCCGTCGACGTGATCGCCGCGGCGCTGGCCGCCGGCCGGACCCGCCGGGTCGACCTGGCCCGGCTGTCCCGGTCCGACGGCGAGGGCCGCTGGTTCGGCGCGGTGCTGGCCGCCGGGTTCGACGCGATCGTCAACGAGCGGGCCAACCGGATGCGCTGGCCGCGCGGCCCCCGCCGGTACGATCTGGCCATCCTGGTCGAGCTGGCCCGGCTGCGACCGCGCCGCTACCGGCTGACCCTCGACGGGGTGCCGCGGGAGGTGGACGCGGTGCTGGTCGCGGTCGGCAACACGATGAGCTACGGCGGCGGCATGCGGATCTGCCCGGGCGCGGACCCGACCGACGGCCGGCTGGACGTGGTGGTGGGCGGTCGCTTCGACCGGCGCACGCTGATGCGGGTCAAGCCGCGGCTCTACCGGGGCACNCCGAGGGCATCACCAGCTACGCCGACGGGGAGCGGGCCTTCGACCTGCCGGTGACCGTCACCGCCGTGCCGTCGGCGCTGCGGCTGCTGCGCTGACCACGGCCGGCGACGGCGGGGGCGTGGCGGCGCGGACCGCGCCGGCGCTCGCGGCGACCACCAGCCCGATGCCCAGCACCTCGACCGGGTGCAGCGTCTGGTCGAGGACCAGCCAGCCGGCCAGCGCGGCGATCGCCGGCCCGAGGCTCATCAGCACCGCGAACGTCGCGGTGGGAAGCCGGCGCAGCGCCGCCAGCTCCAGGCTGTACGGCAGCATCGAGGCGAGCAGGGCCAGCCCGGCGCCGACCCCCAGGACCGCCGGGTGGGCCAGCCGACTGCCCCCGTCGACCAGCCCGATCGGCAGGGTGACCAGCGCGGCCACGGCGAGCGCCAGGGCCAGCCCGTCCACCCGGGGGAAACGCGCGCCGACCCGCGCCGAGCAGACGATGTACGCGGCCCACATCGTGCCCGCCGCCAGCGCCAGCGCGACGCCGGCCGGGTCGAGCCGGTCGAACCCGCCCTGGCCGAGCAGGGCCACGCCGGCCAGCGCCAGCCCGGCCCAGCACCAGGCCGCGACCCGGCGTGCGCCGACCACCGAGAGCGCCAGCGGGCCGAGCACCTCCAGCGTCACCGCCGGGCCCAGCGGGATCCGCTCGATCGCCTGGTAGAAGAGCGAGTTCATGCCGGCCAGCGCCAACCCGAACGCGACCACGGCCGCCCAGTCACCCCGCCCGTACCCGCGCAGCCGGGGCCGGCACACGGCGAGCATCAGCAGCGCGCCGATGGTCAACCGCAGCGTGATCGCCCCGGCCACCCCGGTGTGCGGGAACAGCAGCGCGGCGAGCGCGGAGCCGAACTGCGCCGACAACGCCCCGCCGAGCACCAGCGCGACCCCGCCGAGCCGTCCCGGCGCGCGGGCCGCACGGCAGCGGAGGCCGCTCATGCCCCTGACGTCAGCCGGTGCGGCACGGTGGCCTACCCGACCCCGGCCAGGTCGAGCACCGCGCCCAGCCCGTTCGGTCGACCGGCGTCGGCGCACGGCAGCACCAGCACCCCGCACCCGGCCGCCACCGCGCCGGCGTCGGCCGGGGTGTCGCCCACCATCAGCGTGTGCTCCGGGTCGACCCCGAGCATCCCGCAGGCCCGCAGGAAGATGCCCGGGTCGGGCTTGCAGCGCCCCACCTCGTACGACAGGGCATACGCGTCGACGAGCGCGTCGAGGCCCCAGGCGGCGAAGAGCGGGCGCAGGTCGAAGCCGATGTTGCTGACCACGGCCACCTTCACCCCGGCGGCCCGTAGCGCGCCGAGCACCGGCGCGGTGTCCGGGTACGGCAGCCAGCCCTCGGGGACCAGCACCCGCTCGTAGAGGGCGTCGGCGAACCCGTCGATGCCCGTGTCGACGGTCTCGGCCAGCCCGGTGTACGCGCCACGGTGGGCGTGCGGGTAGAGGTCGCGGTCGGCCCACAGCTCGGCCAGCCGGGGCGGCACCCGGGCCGGCAGCGGTCCGCCCGCGCGGCCGGCGGTGAGCAGCCGGTCGGCCAGCGAGGTGGCCCGGATCCGGTCCAGCTCGACCCCGCAGGCGGCCGCGGCGGCGAGCACCCAGGCCAGCGGCTCCTCGACCTGGGCGAGGGTGCCGTGGAAGTCGAAGAGCACCGCCTCCACCGGCCGGCGGGACGGGCTCGGGCGGACGGCGTCGTCGGCGCCGCTCGAGGCGGGAGGCAGTTCGGTACGGTCCGGCACGTCGTGCACCCTACCCACCCCCTCCGACCGCCCTGCCGCACGGCCTTGACCGGTGCTCGTCGGTGGTACCGATTAATCTTGACCTCATGTCGAGCCCCGCCGAGCGGTACGCCGCGGCGCGCCGCCGGGCCGCGCAGGCCTCCGCCTTCCCGGCCCTGGACGAATTCTCCCGTGAGCTCGGGTTCGATCTCGACGACTTCCAGCGCGAGGCGTGCGAGGCCCTGGAGCGGGGCAGCGGCGTGCTGGTGTGCGCGCCGACCGGGGCCGGTAAGACCGTGGTCGGCGAGTTCGCGGTGCACCTGGCGCTGGCCGGCACGCCGGCGGGCGGCGACCAGCCGACCACCCGGCGCAAGTGCTTCTACACGACGCCGATCAAGGCGTTGTCCAACCAGAAATACCACGACCTGGTCGACCGCTACGGGGCCGAGCGGGTCGGCCTGCTCACCGGCGACAACGCGATCAACGGCGACGCGCCCGTGGTGGTGATGACCACCGAGGTGCTGCGCAACATGCTCTACGCCGGCTCGGCCACGCTGGAGGGCCTGGCCTACGTGGTGATGGACGAGGTGCACTACCTCGCCGACCGGTTCCGCGGCGGGGTCTGGGAAGAGGTGATCATCCACCTGCCGGAGTCGGTCACCCTGGTCTCGCTGTCGGCCACCGTCTCGAACGCCGAGGAGTTCGCCGACTGGCTGGTCACCGTGCGCGGCGAGACCACGGTGGTGGTCTCCGAGCACCGTCCGGTGCCGCTGTGGCAGCACATGCTGGTCGGCAAGCGCATGTTCGACCTGTTCCACGACGCCGACGCGGCCCGTAAGCACGACGTCCACCCCGAGCTGCTGCGCTACACCCGGGACACGATGCGCCGGCTGGAGCTGGGCGAGGGCCGCGGCGCCGGCCCGGGCGGCGGGCGGCGCGGCCCCCGTTGGCGGGGTCCGATGCGCCCCGACATCGTCGACCGCCTCGACCGGGAGAACCTGCTCCCGGCGATCCTGTTCATCTTCAGCCGGGCCGGCTGCCAGGCCGCCGTCCAGCAGTGTCTCGCCGCCGGGCTGCGGCTGACCTCCCCGGAGGAGCGCGCCGAGATCCGCCGGGTGGTCGAGTCCCGGATCACCGTCATCCCCGGCGAGGACCTGGCCGTGCTGGGCTACTGGGAGTGGCTCGACGGGTTGGAGCGCGGGCTGGCCGCCCACCACGCCGGCATGCTCCCCGCGTTCAAGGAGGTCGTCGAGGAGCTGTTCGTGCGCGGCCTGGTCAAGGCGGTCTTCGCCACCGAGACCCTGGCCCTGGGCATCAACATGCCGGCCCGCTGCGTGGTGCTGGAACGGCTGGTCAAGTTCAACGGCGAGGCCCACGTCGACCTCACCCCGGGTGAGTACACCCAGCTCACCGGCCGGGCCGGCCGCCGGGGCATCGACGTCGAGGGCCACGCGGTGGTGGTCTGGTCGCCGGAGACCGACCCCCGCCACGTCGCCGGGCTCGCCTCCACCCGCACCTACCCGCTGCGATCCAGCTTCCGGCCGTCCTACAACATGGCCGTCAACCTGGTCGGCAGCGTCGGCGCGGAGCCGGCCCGGGCGCTGCTGGAGTCGTCCTTCGCCCAGTTCCAGGCGGACCGGTCGGTGGTCGGCCTGGCCCGGCAGGTGCAGCGCAACACCGAGACGATCGAGGCGTACGGCGCGGAGGCCGCCTGCCACCAGGGCGACTTCGACGAGTACTTCGCCCTGCGGGTGGCGATCGCCGACCGGGAGCGCGCCATCGCCCGGCAGGGGCAGACCCAGCGCAAGGCGGCGGCCGTCGCCTCGCTGGAGCGGCTACGCGTCGGCGACGTGATCCGGGTGCCGTCCGGGCGCCGCGCCGGCCTGGCCGTGGTGCTCGACCCGGCCACCGGTGGATTCGGCGAGCCGCGCCCGCTGGTGCTCACCCAGGACCGCTGGGCCGGGCGGGTCAGTCCGGGCGACTTCACCACCCCGGCCGAGGTGCTGACCCGGATCCGGGTGCCGAAGCACTTCAACCACCGCTCCCCGGCGGCCCGACGCGATCTGGCCGCCGCGGTCAGCGGCACCGGGCTGGACCGGCACGGTGGCCGGCGTGGCGGCCGGTCCCGCCAGGCGGTGGGGGAGGACCACCGGCTCAGCCAGCTCCGGGTCGAGCTGCGCGGTCACCCCTGCCACGCCTGCCCGGACCGGGAGGAGCACGCCCGCTGGGCGGAGCGCCGCCGCCGGCTGGAGCACGACACCGAGGAGCTGCGCCAGCGGGTGTCCGGGCGCACGGGCTCGCTGGCGCGTACGTTCGACCGGATCGTCGCGCTGCTGACCGCACGCGGCTACCTGGCCGCCGACGGCGAGGTCACCGACGCGGGCCGGATGCTGGCCCGGATCTGGACCGAGGCCGACCTGCTGGTCGCCGAGTGCCTGCGCCGCCGGGTGTGGGACGGGCTGTCCCCGGCCGAGCTGGCCGCCGCCGTGTCGGTGGTGGTCTTCGAGGCCCGGCGGGACGTCGACGAGCGGGCGTCGTTGCCGCGCGGCGCGGTCGGTGACGCGGTCGACGAGACGCTCAAGCTGTGGAGCGACATCGAGGCGGACGAGGCGGCCCGTGGCCTGGCCGTCACCCGGGAGCCGGATCTCGGCTTCGCCTGGCCGATCTACCGCTGGGCGCGTGGGGAGGCGCTGGCGAAGGTGCTCGCCAGCGGGCACCAGATCGACGGCGAGATGCCGGCCGGTGACTTCGTCCGGTGGGCGCGGCAGGTGGTCGACCTGCTCGGCCAGGTCGCCGACTCGGGTGGCGCCTCGACCGAACTGCGGAGCACCGCACGACAGGCGATCGCGGCCGTCAACCGGGGCGTGCTGGCCTACCACGCCTCCGCCTGACGATCACTTTCGGTCGGTCGGACGCCACCCCCCGAAGACCCGGGGGGTCGGTGTTGTGCCTGGTCACAGGCTGCCGGATCATTGCCGGGGCGTGACCGGTTCACGCGCCGGCAACGGATCGAGGATGGTCGCCGTGGGCGAGATCAATCACTTCGAGTACGGGTGGATCACACCCGCGCTCAGCTACGCGCTGTCCGTGCTCGGTTCGGCGCTCGGGCTGGTCTGCGCCGGGCGGATCCGCAGCGCCACCGGCGCCGGCCAGCGCGCCTGGTGGGGCCTGCTCGCGGCGTGGGCGCTGGGCGGCACGGCCATCTGGGCGATGCACTTCATGGCCATGCTCGGCTTCGCCGTCAGCGGCACCCGGATCCGCTACGACGTGCCGCTCACCGCGGCCAGCACCGCGATCGCGGTGGGCGCGGTCGGCATCGGTCTGGCGATCGTGGGCACCGGCCGGCTCGCCGCGCCCCGGCTGATCGCCGGCGGGTTCTTCACCGGCGCCGGAGTCGCCGCCATGCACTACACCGGGATGGCCGCCATGCGGCTGGACGGCCGGCTCGACTACGACCCGCTGCGGGTGGCGCTCTCCATCGTCATCGCGGTGGTCGCCGCCACGGTGGCGCTCTGGCTGGCGATGACCGTCCGCCGCGGGCTCGCCATCATCGCCTCCGCGCTGGTCATGGGCGTCGCCGTGAACGGCATGCACTTCACCGGGATGAGTGCGCTGTCGGTGCACCTGCACGAGACTCGCGGCGCGAGCGCCGGCACCGAGGTGAGCAGCCTGCTGGTGCCGATCGTGCTGGCCGTGGTCTTCGGCGTGGTCGGGCTGGTCTACGCGCTGCTCGCCGCCCCGTCCGACGACGACCGCGCCGGTGCGGCGTACGTGGCCGCACGGCTCGACGCCGCGTCGCCCACGGCCACCACCGACCCGGCGCCGGACCCGGTGGGCCTGCGGGCGCGGTCGATGCCCGACCAGTCCGCGCCGGACGCGGTGGACGCCCGGACCCGCCCGGCGGCGCAGCAGTCGTCGGCGGACGCGCTGGGTTCCCGGGCCCGGTCGACGCTGGCGCAGCCCGGCGCGCAGTTCCCGTCCCGACGGAACATCGACCCCCGCCGCTGACCCGCCTTGGCGGGCGCAGGGCCGTTCCCACGACGGCTGGCCCGCCAGTTCGGCGAGGTGGCGGTGTCGACCGGCTCGGGATGTCGCCGTTTCGGCGAAACGCAGACGTGGTCCGCCCCGCGCCCGCGGCCGGTCAGGCGCGGGGAGCGGCCAGCGCGTCGACCAGGCGCCGGCACGAGCCGGCCAGGTTCCACCGGTGCGCGAGGTCGAGCAGTCGGTCGGGGTCGGCGGGGGCCGTCGGCAACGTCGGGTCCAGCTCGGGCAGCGGCACGTCGGTGGCGACCCGGACGACCCTGGGCGCCACGGCCAGGTAGTCGCGGGCGGCGTCGAGCTTGGCCCGCAGCCCCGGGGCGAAGCCGGAGGCCGGGTCGTCCAACGCGGCGAGGATGCCGTCCAGCGCGCCGTAGCGGTCGATCAGCCGGGCGGCGGTCTTCTCGCCGACCCCGGGCACCCCGGGCAGGCCGTCACTCGGGTCGCCGCGCAGCGCGGCGAAGTCGGCGTAGCGGTCGGCGGGCACGCCGTAGCGGGCCCGGACCGCGGCGTCGTCGCAGTCGTCGAGCTTGGCGACGCCCCGGCCGACGTAGAGCAGCCGCACCGGGTGGGCGTCGTCGACGAGCTGGAACAGGTCGCGGTCGCCGGAGACCACCTCGACCGGGCCGGGCTGGGTCACCGCGAGCGTGCCGAGCACGTCGTCGGCCTCGTAGCCGGTGGCCCCGACCGCGGGGATGCCGAGCGCGTCGAGGACCTCCAGGATCATCGGCACCTGCGGGGACAGCGTGTCCGGCACGACCTCCCCACCCTCGGGCGCGACCCGGTGCGCCTTGTACGACGGCAGCAGCTCCACCCGCCACGCCGGCCGCCAGTCGTGGTCGAGCGCGCACAGCATCCGGTCGGGCCGGCGGGTGCGGACCAGTTGGGCGAGCATGTCGAGGAATCCGCGCACGGCGTTGACCGGCTGGCCGTCGTCCGTCCGCGCAGCCGACTCGGGGATGCCGAAGTAGGCGCGGAAGTAGAGGCTGGGGGAGTCGATCAGCAGGATCGGGGGTCGGTGTGCCACGCGGACCAGCCTGGCACAGCCTACCGACGACATGGGGGACGGGCGCGGCCGAGCCGACTGCCCCCGCTTAGTTCCGGACTTTTCACAAGGCGCGAAAAAAGCCCCTCGGCACTCGTCCGGGAATTGACATTCGCCGTTGCCTACGGGGAAGGTCCACCGCACGGGCGGGCACCGGCGCCACGACCGGAACCCGCCCACCGCATGTCACGCCCTCGCACTCCACCCGTCCCGGAGATGCCCATGTCATCCGTACCGTTCCCGCTGTCCCCACCCCGCCGAGCGGCCCGGCGGCTGCTCGTCGTGTTGACCGCCCTGCTCGCCGCCGTGGCGCTGGTCGCCCCGCCGGGCCCGGCCCGGGCCGCCGACCCGCTGCTGTCGCAGGGCCGGCCGACCACCGCCTCGTCCACCGAGAACGCCGGCACGCCGGCGTCCAACGCCACCGACGGCAACACCGGCACCCGCTGGGCGAGCACCTTCGCCGACCCCCAGTGGATCCAGGTCGACCTCGGCGCGACCGCCACCGTGTCCCGGGTCAGCCTGGCCTGGGAGGGCGCGTACGCGCGGGCGTACCAGGTGCAGACCTCGACCGACGGGGCCACCTGGACCACCGTGTTCGCCACCACCAACGGTGACGGCGGCACCGACGACCTGACCGTCAGCGGCACCGGCCGCTACGTGCGGGTGTACGGCACCGCGCGGGCCACCGGGTACGGCTACTCGCTCTGGGAGTTCCAGGTGTACGGCACGGTCGGCGGCGGCAGCGGCTGCGACACCGCGACCAACGCGGCGCAGGGCCGGCCCGCCACCGCCTCCTCGACCGAGAACGCTGGCACCCCCGCCTCGGCGGCGGTCGACGGCAACCCGGGTACGCGCTGGGCCAGCGCCGCCGCCGACCCGCAGTGGCTCCAGATCGACCTGGGCGTCGTGCGGAGCATCTGTCGGGTGGTGCTGACCTGGGAGGCCGCCTACGGCCGGGCGTACCAGATCCAGACCTCGACCGACGGCGCCACCTGGACCTCCGTCTACAGCACCACCAGCGGCGACGGTGGCACCGACGCGCTCACGGTCAGCGGCTCGGGCCGCTACCTGCGGGTGTACGGCACCGCGCGGGCCACCAGCTACGGCTACTCGCTGTGGGAGGTCAGCGTGCACACCACCGGCGGCGGCACGATCCCGGGCGGGGGTCCGCTCGGCCCCAACGTGATCACGTTCGACCCGTCGATGTCGGCCGCCAGCATCCAGAGCCAGCTCGACGCCGTCTTCCGCACCCAGGAGTCCAACCAGTTCGGCACCCAGCGGTACGCGCTGATGTTCAAGCCGGGCGACTACTCCGGCATCAACGCGCAGATCGGCTTCTACACCTCGATCATGGGACTCGGCCGGAACCCCGGCGACGTGCGCATCCGCGGCGATGTCACGGTGGACGCCGGCTGGTTCAACGGCAACGCCACCCAGAACTTCTGGCGGTCGGCGTCGAACATGCAGATCTTCCCGTCGGCCGGGTTCACCCGGTGGGCGGTGTCGCAGGCCGCGCCGTTCCGCCGGATGGACATCCAGGGCGACCTGAACCTGGCCCCGAACGGCTACGGCTGGGCCAGCGGCGGCTACATCGCGGACAGCCGGGTGACCGGCGTGGTCCAGCCGTACTCGCAGCAGCAGTGGTACACCCGGGACAGCAACGTCGGCGGCTACCTCAACGCGGTGTGGAACGTGACCAACTCCGGCGTGGTCGGGGCGCCCGCCACCAGCTTCCCGAACCCGCCGTACACCACGCTGGCGCAGACCCCGGTCAGCCGCGACGTGCCCTACCTCTACCTCGACGGCGCCGGCGCCTACCAGGTCTTCGTGCCGTCCACCCGGACCAACGCCAGCGGGGCGTCCTGGTTGGGCGGTGCCACCGCCGGCACGTCGATCCCGCTGAGCCAGTTCTACGTCGCCAAGCCCGGCGACTCGGCGGCCACCATCAACGCCGCGCTCGCCCAGGGGTTGAACCTGCTGTTCACCCCCGGCGTCTACGCGGTCGACCAGACCATCGCGGTCAACCGGGCCGGCACGGTGGTGCTCGGCATCGGCTACCCGACGCTGGTGCCGCAGAACGGCGTGGTGCCGATGACGGTCGCCGACGTCGACGGGGTCCGGCTGGCCGGGCTGCTGTTCGACGCCGGGGCGGTGAACTCGCCGGTGCTGCTCCAGGTCGGCCCGGCGGGGTCGACCGCGCGCCACACCGGCAACCCCACCTCCGTCCAGGACGTCTTCTTCCGCATCGGGGGCGCGCACGCCGGCAAGGCCACCACCAGCCTGGTGGTCAACCAGGACGACGCGTTGATCGACCACATCTGGGCCTGGCGGGGCGACCACGGCACCGGCATCGGCTGGACCGTGAACACCGCCGACACCGGCCTGATCGTCAACGGCGACTACGTCACCGCGCTCGGGCTCTTCGTCGAGCACTACCAGAAGCACGAGGTGATCTGGAACGGGAACAACGGACGGACGATCTTCTTCCAGAACGAGCTGCCGTACGACCCACCGAACGCGGCGGCCTGGATGAACGGCTCCCGGGTCGGCTACGCGGCGTTCAAGGTGGCCGACGCGGTCACCACGTTCGAGGGCTGGGGAATGGGCAGCTACTGCTACTTCAACGTGGACCCGACCATCGCCGCCTACCACAGTTTCGAGGCGCCGACCCGGTCCGGCGTACGGTTCCACAACCTGCTGACCGTCTCGCTGGGCGGCAACGGGTCGATCACCCACGTCATCAACGACACCGGGGCCACCGCCCAGGGCACGAACACGGTGCCGGTGAACCTGGTCAGCTACCCCTGACCGGTCCCGGGGACGGCCGGGCGACCGGCCGTCCCCGGTCACGACCGCGCCCGCTCAGGTGATCCGCGCCGCGGTACGCGACGACGTGACCTCGACGTCGGCTCGGTCGGGCTCGACCGGCGCGAACGAGAGCAGCCGGCGCGCCGCGAAGCCGACCAACGGCCGGTAGATCCGCACCGAGTCGGCGAGCGCGGAGAAGTGCGACCCGGAGTTGCCGGCGTGGTAGTGGGTGGCGATGTCGACCTGCTCGACCGGCAGGCCCTCCCGCACGGCGTGCAGCAGCACGTTCATCTCGTACTCGAAGCGGTCGCCGGGGACCGTGGTGAGCCAGCCGATCAGCCCGGCCGGGTAGGCCCGCAGCCCGGTCTGGGTGTCCCGCACGTCCCGGCCGGTGGCCAGCCGGAACGCGGCGCGCGTCGCCTCGTTGCCGAACCTGCTGCGCGCCGGCACGTCGCCGTCGAACCGGCGCACACCGAGGGTCGCTGCGCCGGTGTCCCGCATCCGGTCGGCCACCCGGACCACGTCGGCCACCCGGTGCTGCCCGTCGGCGTCCACGCACACCACGTCCGCGCCGGGACGGTGGCTCGTGGCGTACCGGAAGCCGGTGCGCAGCACCACGCCCTTGCCCCGGTTGACCCGGCGGCGCAGCACCGTGGCCCCCCGGTCGCGGGCCGCGGCGAGCACGCCGGCGGCGGCCGGGCCGCTGCCGTCGTCGACCACCAGCACGGACGCCCCGGGCAGCGCGGCGGTCAGGTCGGTGACGAGCGGCGGCAGCCGGTCACCCGGTCGGTACACCGGCACCAGCACGATCAAGGGGGACCTCCCGGGTGGCTTCGCCCGCCGGCAGGCTCCGCCGGGTCGATCCGTCGTACCCCTCGGGGCGGGCCACGAATCCACCGTGGTCAGCGACCGCCCAGGAGGCGTCCGACCCGGTGCGCGGCGCGGGTCAGTCGCCGTTCGCGCCGCAGGAGCGCCTCCGGGGTACGCAGACCGAGATAGCCGAGTCGGCAGGCGACCCGGGCCGCCCGCTCCTGTCGGGCCGGCACCGGATCCGGGCCGGACACCGGCACGTCCAGCAGCGCCGCGCCGGCCAGCCCGAGGACGCGACCGGCGAGCAGGCGGATCCGGGGGAGGTGCCACGGGTGGGAGACCAGCCCCAACGGGCGGGCGGGGGTGAACTCCGCCGCGCCGAGCAGTCCGTCCTGGACGGTGTGCGCCAGGTTCTGCAACGTGGTGCGGGAGCGGGTCTCGGCGACCGACCGGGCGTACGCGTCGAGGCCCGCGGCGCGGGCGAGGGCCCGCATCAGCTCGCCCTCCCGGAACTCCGGCGGCGGGCCGGGCGCACCGGCGGGCCCGTGCGGCCAGCCGCCGGTGAAGACCACCCGCGCGTCGGCGGTGCGCCGGAAGGCGGCCGCGTGGGCGCGGACGTACGCGACCGCGGCCCGGGTGCGCGCGACGCTCTCGGTGGTGAGCCGGTAGCCGTCGTCGGCGGCGACCACGCCGCGACCGAAGACCAGCAGCACGGTGGCGGTCGTCATCCTTCCGCCCTACCCCCAGGGCGGCGGGCCCACGCCGGTGATGCGCACGCCGCCCCACGGGTCGACCTCGCCGAGCCGGCCCCGGGCCACCCGCTCGCCGATCCGGATCTCCACGTCGCGCCGGCCGGCGCGCAGCAGCCGCACCAGCCTCGGCTCCGGTTCGATCCGCCCGGCCCAGTGGTAGCGGCCGTCGACCGGCTCCCACCGACCGTCGGCGTGCAGCCGCACCGGGGTGCCGGCGATCTCGGCCGGACCCTGCCAGCTCACCGGTCGATCCGCTCGTGCGCGCGGGTCAGCTCCGGCGGCAGGTCGGCGCGCCGCGCCGGACCCCTTCGATGCCGCTCCACAGCAGCGTGGTCAGGTAGTCGGTGAGCGCCTCCCGGCGGATCGGCTGCCCGTGCGTGGTCCACCAGTCGCCGACCGCCTGCACGAACCCGACCAGCCCGTACGCCCACGGCTCGGCGGGACCGGCGTCGAGGCCGAGCGCGCGCAGCCGGTCGCCGATCACCCGGGCCAGCCCGGTGGCGACCTGGCGGCTGGTGCCGGTGACCACCTGCTGGATGCCGGGATGGCCGGACTCGTGCAGGAGGAAACGGTAGAGCGTCGGCTCGGACTCCACCACACCCAGGTACGCGTCGATCGTCGCCTCGACCAGCGCCCGCTCCTCGCGGACCTGCGCCACCGCGGGCGCGATCGTGTCCACCACGCGGGCCGCCACCACCTCGCTGACCGCCAGCCAGAGTTGCGCCTTGTCGGCGAAGTAGCGGTAGAGCACCGGCTTGCTCACCCCGGCGGTGGCCGCCACCTGCTCCATGTCGACGGTCGGACCGTGCCGCAGCAGAGCCTGCACGGCGGCGGCGATCAACTCCTGCCGCCGTTGCTCGCGGTGGCCGGCCCAGCGGTCGCGGCGGCCGGTGCGCGGGGCCGGCTCCGGTGGCGGGTCGGCGGCATTGACATCGGTGGAGGTGCGTCGCATGCTACTACTCGTAACAGTTACTCGAAGTTACGTCAATCTTGACGTTGCGTCAGTGCGGAGGGGTCATGGAGCCGACGCCGGCCGGATTCCCACGGGAGGCGGTCGCCGACCGTCTGCTCGACGCCTCCGTACGCACCAGCCACGACCCGATGGTGGAGGTCGACTGGTCGGCGCCGCCGGTGCCCGGGGCGTACTGGCTGCCGGCGCGACGCAGCAGCCTCTACGGCACGTCGCTGTGGGACGGCCTGACCGAGGCGCAGCGGATCGAGCTGACCCGGCACGAGGTGGCCAGCGCGGCCAGCGCCGGGGTGTGGTTCGAGACGATCCTCATGCAGATGCTGATCCGGCACTACTACGACGCCGACCCGACCAGCCGGCACGCCCAGTACGCGCTCACCGAGGTCGCCGACGAGTGCCGGCACTCCATCATGTTCGGCCGGCTCATCGAGGCGATGGGCACCCCGGTCTACCGCGCCGACCCGATCGACCACCTGCTCGGTCGCTGGCTCAAGGCCACCGCCACCGGCCCGCAGATGTGGGCGTCCATCCTCATCGCCGAGGAGATCCTCGACGCGTTCCAACGCGAGGCCATGGCCGACGAGTCGGTGCAGCCGCTGACCCGCATGGTGTCCCGGATCCATGTGGTGGAGGAGGCCCGGCACGTGCGGTTCGCCCGGGCCGAGCTGGCCCGTCAGGTGGAGGCGGCCGGGCCGGTCGCGCTGGGCTACGCGCGGCTGGTGATCGGGCGGGCCGCGTACTCGATCACGCGCCGGCTGGTGCACCCCCGGGCGTACGCGGCGGTCGGCATCCCGCCGGCGGTCGGCGTCGCCGCGGCCCGCGGCAACCCGCACTGGCGGGCGACCCTGTGCTGGTCCGCCCGGCGGATCGTCGAGCATCTCGGCGAGTTGGGGCTGATCGCCGGACCGGGCCGCCTGCTGTGGCGACGCGCCGGCCTGGTCGAGGGTTGACCGGCGGCGACCCGGAGGGCCGCCGCCGGTCGCCCGCTCAGGAGGTGGGGAAGTTGTCCGGGGTGCGGATGCGGTTGCGCATGTACGCGCCGGACTCGGTGAGCACCGAGGTCCCGGTGAAGGTGCCCGCCGCGCAGGTGCCCGGCCGCAACGCCGCGCTGCCCTCGGCCGCGTCGGAGTACGTCCAGTTGGCGTAGCTGATCTTCAACCGGTCGAGCAGGTCGAGCCAGGCGTTGCTGCTGGCCGTGTCGACCGCGCCGTCACCGGTGTAGGTGACCGTGCCGAACTCGGTGACGAACAGCGGCAGCCGGGCAGCGGCCCGCTGCACCTCGTTGCGGTAGTTGTCCTTGTGCGACGCCGCGTAGAAGTGGAACGTGTACATGATGTTGTCCGCCCGGACCGGGTTGTTCACGACCTCGTCGGAGTTGCCGCCGTCGGAGACGCCCAGCGAGGACCAGCCCCGGGTGCCGACGATGACCACCGCGTCCGGGTCGTTGGCCCGGATCACCGGGATGACCTGCTCGGCGTACGACCGGATGGTCGACCAGCTCACCCCGTTGGGCTCATTGGTGATCTCGTAGATCACGTTCTTCTTGGCCGCGTTGCGCGCCGCCACGTTCGCGAAGAACGTCTTGGCCCGGTCCAGGTTGTACGTCGGGTCGCCGGGGGTCAGGGTGTGGAAGTCGATCAGCGCGTACATGCCCCGGGCCTCGGCCTTGTCGACCAGCGCGTTCACCTGGTTGGTGAAGGCGGTCGGGTTGGTCTCGTAGCCCTGCTCCTGCACGTACATCGCGATGCGCAGCAGGTCGGCCTGCCAGTCGTTGGCCAGCGCGTTGAGTGAGGCGTCCGGGTAGCAGTTGGCGAACCACTGCAACCCGTGCGTGCTCATGCCGCGAAGCTGGATCGGCTTGCCGTACTGGTTGCAGAGGTTGACCCCGCAGACCCGCAACTGGCCGTTGATCGCCACCGGCGTGGTGCCGGTCGGCGGCGGCGGGGTGGTCGGCGGGGCAGAGGTGGGCGGCGTGCTGGTGGGCGGCGGCGTGCCGGTGCCGCCGGTGCAGGCGGTGCCGTTGAGCGTGAACGCGGTCGGGTTCGGGTTCGACCCGGTCCAGGAGCCGTTGAAGCCGATGCTGGTGCTGGCGCCGGTGCCCAGTGAGCCGTTGTAGTCCAC
Organism: Micromonospora sp. NBS 11-29; assembly: GCF_002140155.1. Lineage (GTDB taxonomy): Bacteria > Actinomycetota > Actinomycetes > Mycobacteriales > Micromonosporaceae > Micromonospora. The sequence continues at coordinate 48,566 of NZ_NAPR01000023.1, read as the reverse complement.
GCTGCGCGCGGTGACCGCGGAACCACTCTGCTGCCAGGTGGCCGACCAGCCCTGCACCACGCGCTGGCCGCCGTCGGGGAAGGTGAAGCCCAGCGTCCAGTTGCTCACCGGGTCGCCGAGGTTCTTGACCGTCACGTTGGCGGTGAACCCGCCCTGCCAGGAGTTGGTGGTGTAGGTGACGGCGCAGCCGGTCGCGGCCATCGCGTTGGTCGACGGCAGCACTGCGGTGGCCGCCAGGGCGAGCGCGCCGACGGCGCCGCCGACGAGCAGGTGCCGCCGGGACGGACGGGGTATCGAGATCATGCGGGAAGGTCCCATCTGATGGGTGGTGATCGGACGGTGCCCGTCGTTGACCTGCCCGGAAAGCCCGACGTGGCAGCCTGTGGAGCGCTCCCACGCCGAGGGTAGAGGCGGATGCCGATGGGTGCAACCGCCCGCGCCGAAGATCAGCGCCCGCCGCGCCGCCCGCCGTAGAGCCGCAGCGCGTTGCAGACGTCGAACACACCCGGCACGTCCCAGGCCAGCTCGGCGGCGACCCGGCGGGTCTCCGGATCGGCGACCAGCCCGGCGAGGATGACCACCCGGTTCTGCACGGTGACCGTGATCTGCTGCCGGCGGGTGGTCCAGTCGGCGCTCAACCGCTGGGCCACCGCGGAGGCGAGCGCCGCGTCCGCGCCGTCCGGCTCGGGGCCGCCGCCGGTGAACGGGAACTCGGGGTACGGCCAGGGCGTCACCACGGGGAGGGCTCCTTCTGTTCGGTCACGAGCGCGGGTCGGGGCGCGGCTCCCGACGCCGGGGTGCGGCCGTCGACGACGCTGAAGACGCCGTCGAGCCGCATGGTGTGCAACACGGTGAGCACGAACCGGGACGGCGCCACCAGGCACAGCCGCCGGCCGTCCCGCCGGGCCTCCTGGTGCGCGCGGACCAGCAGGCCGAGGCCGACGGAGTCGATCACCTCCAGGCCGGCGAGGTCGACCAGCACCCGGTCGTCCCGGACGCAGCGNGCGCCCCGCCGACCTGCTCCAGGTCGTCGAGGCCCAGACCGTCGTCGGCGACCGCCGCCCGGACGCTGCACCGGGGGCAGTGGTGCGGCCCGGAGGCGAACGGGGAGCCGACCCAGTCGTGTTCGAACACCAGCGTCCACACCACCTCGGCGTCCGGCAGGGTGGCGCCCGTGCCGGTGACGCTGTCGCCGCAGCCGTCGCAGATGAGCATCATCAGGTGTTCCGCCGGTACGACCGTCACACCTCCTCCTTTCGCCGGGCGGCCGGGTCACCGGACGCCTGCCGACCCGCCGTCGGTCGGCCCGCGGCCAGCACCGCCAGCACGACCGCGACGGCGGCGAAGCCGGCCTGCACCACCAGGGGCAGCAGCATCGACGCGGCGGGACGGCGGTCGACCAGCCCGACCACGATCGCGCCGAGCAGCGCGGCGGCCACGCCGAGCGCGAGGGTCAGCCAGACCGGGGCGGCCTTGCGCCCGGGTACGGCGAGCCGGCCGACCCCGCCGACCATGAGGCCGACGACGACGGCCCCGACGAGCGTGCTGCCGGTCACCGATGTCTCCTCATCGCCGCGTCGACGCGACCCGGGCCCGGCCCCGGGCGGCCGGTCGGGGCGAGTCGACGATGGGTACGGCCGCGCCCAGCCCGGTGGCCAGGATGCGTCGGATCCGGGGGTGCGGATTGCTCAGCAGGAGAGTGGCGCCACCCCGGGTCAGTCGACGGTGCACGTCCAGCAGCAGCGCCACGGCTGCGGCGTCAACGTGCCGGCACTCGGCGAGGTCGATCGTCACCTCCCGGGGGCGCAGCGCCAACACCTGGTCGAGGACGTGCGCGACCTCCGGCAGCCCGGCGAGGTCCAACTCGTCGGTGATGTCCACCCGGACGTGCGGCACGCCGGACTCCGGCGGCGGGGACGGCAGGCTGGTGGTCATCGGTTCGCTTCCGTGGCGGGGATCGGGTCAGGCCACCACTCTGGGCGGCGACCGTGGAGGTCACCGGACGGTTGTATGACGGTTCGGTGACAAAAACCGCGATCGGCCGGCGGGATTGGGCGACCCGTGGTCGGCCGGTCATGATGCCCATATGACGGCCGTACTGGTGATCGAGGACGACGACCGCATCCGGCTCGCGCTGCAACTCGCCCTGGAGGAGGAGGGCTACGACGCCCGGGGGGCGGCGACCGCCGAGGAGGGCCTGCGGCGGCAGCGCGAGCAGCCGGCCGACTACGTGCTGGTCGACCTGATGCTGCCCGGAATCGACGGCTTCGACTGCATCCGGCAGTTACGGCGCGACGACGACGTCCCGGTCGTGGTGATCAGCGCCCGCGACGACACCCACGACATCGTCGCGGCGCTGGAGGCCGGAGCCGACGACTACGTGGTCAAGCCGGTCGCGATCAAGGAACTGTCGGCCCGGTTGCGGGCCCTGCGCCGGCGGGTCCGGACCGTGACCGTGGCCGGGCCCGCGCCCGCCCAGTTCTTCGGTGACCTGGAGATCAGCGCGGAAGCCGGCGAGGTCCGCCGCTCGGGCCGGCCGGTGCCGGTGACCCGGACCGAGTTCCGGCTGCTCTGCGAGCTGGCCGAGCACGCCGGCCGGGTGCTGTCCCGCCAGCAGTTGCTGAGCCGCGTCTGGGGCTACGAGACCGGGGACGAGCGGCTGGTGGACGTGCACGTCGGCCGGCTGCGGCAGAAGATCGAGCCGGACCCGGCGAACCCCCGCCACCTGGTCACGCTGCGGGGCCTCGGCTACAAGCTCCAGCGATGAGCCGTCCCGGACTGCGCGCCCGGGTCACCGCCGTGTTCGCCGTCGGCGCCCTGCTGCTCGCCGCCCTGATGGCCCTCTTCTCGTACGACCTGACCCGCCGCTCGCTGCTCGACGAGCGCGAGCGCACCGCGATCCGGGCCGCGTACTACGACGCCGCGGTGGTCCGCTCGGGCCTGGACACCGGCACCCCGGACGTGGTGGCGGTGCTGCGTTCGCTGGACACCGGCAGCGCCCGCCGCCCGCTGCNCCGGCGGAACTGCAACGCGTGGTCGCCGACGGGCAGCCCGCCGTGCAGCGGATCCGCCTCGACGGTCAGCCGACCCTGCTGGTGGGCGTGCCGCTCCCTGGCGAGCTGGGCTACTACGAGCTGACCTCGCTGCGCGAGGTGGAGGAGACGTTCCAGGTGGTCGGCCTGGCGCTGACCGCGGTGGCCATCATGATCGCCGGAGCCGGCGCGGCACTGGGCTGGTATGCCACCCGGCACAGCCTCCGGCCGCTCACCGCGGTCGCCGACGCGGCCGAGCGGATCGCGGCCGGCGACTTCGCCACCCGGCTGGACCCCACCACCGACCCGGACCTCACCCGCCTGTCCAGCTCGTTCAACGAGATGGTCGACAAGCTGGTGCGGCGGATCGACCGGGACCGGCGCTTCGCCGCCGACGTCAGCCACGAACTGCGCTCCCCGCTCCAGACGCTGGCCGCCGCGGCGAGCGTGCTCGAGCGCCGCAGGGAGCACCAGGACGAGCGCACCGCCACCGCGGCGGGCCTGGTCGCCGACGAGGTGGCCCGGTTCCAGCGCCTGGTCGACGACCTGATCCAACTGGCCCGCACCGAGCAGCCCGCGCATCGGGAGACGGTCGACGTGGCCGAACTGGCCCGGTCCGCCTGCCGGGAGCGGTCCCTGCCGGAGAGCCTGGTGCAGGTGCCGGCCGGGGTCCCGCACCGGTGGTGGGTCGACCGGCGCCGGCTCGCCCAGGTCCTGCTCAACCTGCTGGAGAACGCCGAACGTTACGGCGGTGGTCCGGTCGCCGTCCGCCTCGGCGCCGAGGACGGCGTCGGGGTGCTGGAGGTCGACGACGACGGTCCGGGCGTGCCACCGGCCGACCGGGAGGCCATCTTCGACCGGTTCGTCCGGGGTCGGGCGGCGCACGATCGGGCCGCCACCGACGGCACCGGCCTCGGGCTCGCCCTGGTGGCCCAGCACGCCGCCGCGCACGGCGGCACGGCGGCGGCCCTGGACCGGGACCGGGGCGCCCGGTTCCGGGTCGAGTTGCCCGGAGCGGTCCGATGACCCGCCGGCCGGTGGCGGCCCTGCCGGCGGTGGCGGCGCTGGCGGTCGTGCTGCTGGCTGGCTGCGGAGTGCCGGTCGACGACGAGCCCCGCCTGGTGCAGCCGCCGCCCGGCCGGTCCCCGACGCCGGCCGGGACGGCGACCGTCGACCCGGACGGGCGGGTGGACGAGCCGTTCTGCTTCGTCCGGGACGAGGGACTGGCGGTGGCGACCCGAAGGGTGGAGGGCCTGCCGGGCGTGGACGCCCACCTCCAGCACCTGCTGGCCGGGCCGGACCGCGCGGAGCGCAGCCGCGGGCTGGCCACCGCGCTGCCGGGCACGGTGGCCGTGGCGGGGGCGACGCTCGGGGGCACCGTCGCCACCGTCGACGTACGCCAGGCCGGTGAGGAGACCGGACGCAACGACGAGGTGCTCGCCTTCGGGCAGATCGTGTGCAGCCTCACCCAACGGCCCGACGTGGACAGCGTCGCGTTCCGCCGCGACGGGCAGCCGCTGGAGGTCCCACGCGCGGACGGGAGCGTGTCGGCGCTGCCGCTGACCGCCGCCGACTACCGGCCGTTGTTGCCCCGCTGACATCGCTGCTTTGGCCTTTTGTCCGTCTTTGAGGGAAACATCCATCAACCGTTCGGTTGATTTGGCCGTGCCCTTTGGTCTAGTGTGGCTGGCACGACCGGTGTGGGAAGCCACCCGTTCTCCGAGGACAGGAAGGGCAGCATGACCACGATGACCATGGCACCGTCCGTCACCGAGGTGCACCGCGCGCCGCAGACCGGTGAGGAGAGCCGCGCCAGCGAGCTGATCACCGCGCTCGCCGCGCTGCCGGCCGACCACCCGCAGCGGGCCGGCCTGCGCAACCAGGTCATCGAGGCGTGGCTGCCGCTGGCGAACCACCTGGCCGCCCGCTACAGCGGCCGGGGCGAGCCGGCCGGTGACCTCGCCCAGACCGCCGCGCTGGGCCTGATCAAGGCGGTGGACCGCTTCGACGCCTCCCGCGGCGTCGACTTCGCCGGCTTCGCCATCCCGACCATCCTCGGCGAGATCAAGCGGCACTTCCGCGACCGCACCTGGAACATCCGGGTCCCGCGCCGCCTCCAGGAGCTGCGGCTGCGCATCTCCGAGGCGAACAGCACGCTGACCCAGACCCTCAACCGGGCGCCCACCGTCGCCGACATCGCCGCCCACCTCGCCGTCACCGAGGAAGAGGTGCTGGAGGGCCTGGAGGGTGCCCGCGCGTACAACGCGGTCTCGCTCTCGACCCCGATCGGCGACGGCGACAGCGCCACCGAGCTGGGCGACACCCTCGGCACCGAGGACAACGAGTACGAGTTGGCCGAGCTGCGCGCCTCGCTGGGCCCGGCGCTGGCCACGCTCGACGAGCGGGAGCAGAAGATCCTCACGCTGCGCTTCTACGGCAACCTGACCCAGAGCGAGATCGCCGCTCGGGTCGGCGTGTCCCAGATGCACGTGTCGCGCCTGCTCGCCCGCGCCCTGACCAAGCTGCGGGGCCAGCTCACCGAGGCCTGATCCGCAAGCACACTCGACACACGTCGCCACCGGCCGCGGGCCGGTGGCGATGTGCGTTGTCGGCACCCGCTCGCCCTGCCGCCGTGCGTGGCCCGCCCGCCGCACATCTGTTCGTTCGCGCATCTGTCCGTTCGCGTCGCCGGTTCGCCGATGTGGTGGCATTCGTGGTGCGCCGATCCCGCACCTTCGCCGAAATGGTGTGGAGCGTGGTGCTCGGGAGGGTTCTCGCCACCGACGTGTGTTCGGCGTGTCGCGGCCCGACGCAGAGGAGGCTCCACGTCGGTATACCAGCCAGTCATATTTATGACTGGCTGGTATACCGCTGCCGGACCGGCTGTACCCGCTCGTGCCATCACACGCCGTGATCGATCGTCCCTGCGGACGGGGGCGATGCCGGATGCCTCACGACGAGGTGCGCCCGTGCCACGACGTCGCGGCGGGATGGACCCGCAACCTCGAAGGACGACGCGGGCATCGGTGCGCTGAGCAGGGTGGGGATGAGCCGCGGGGCGGGTGTGTCGCAGGCGGGGACGAGGCGCAGGCAGGGACGAGGCGCGGGGCGACCGGAGTGGGGCCNGGGGCCGCGTCGGTGTCACCAGGTCGTCGGCGGGGGCGGCGGCACCACCGGCGGGCGGTCGTCGCAGGTGATGGTGTTGGGCAGCCACGGGGCCAGCCACCCGCCGTCGTTGCCGCCGAGATCGGTGAGGGTGAATTCCGACCCGGCCGGGGTGAAGTGGAACGAGCCGCAGTTGTTCACCCCGACCGCGCCCACGTTGCGCGCGTCGACGTCGGCGAAGCTCGCCCCGCCGGCGGTTCGGGCGCTCACCACGGAGGTGCCGGTGCCGTCGACCCGGATGCGCCGGAAGGTCACCCCGTCGATGCGTACGGTGTCCTTCACCGGCCAGTCGCTGACCAGCATGACGGCGTTGTAGGTGCTGTCCAGGTAGGTGTCGCCGACCACCTGGATGTCGGCATCGATGCTGCGGTCCAGCGCGTAGAACCAGATCGNCCGGTGATCCGGATCCGGCCGGCGAACGGCTCGGCCCCGAAGCGGGAGCCGACGTGGATGGCGCTGCCCTCGCGTACCGGGTCGGCGATCAGATTGTGCGCGACGGTCAGGTCGGTGCCGCCGTAGAGCGCGATGCCGTTGGCCAGCACCGGCGACTGCACGGTGTTGTACGCGAACGTGTTGGCCGCGTCGGCCGTGCCCTGCGACCACATGGCCAGCGCGTCGTCGCCGCTGTTGCGGACCACCGAGTTGGTGACGGAGGAGTGCGTGACGCCGGTGTGGAAGTTGAGCCCGTCGGCGATCTGGTCGGCGATCACGGTGTCGGTGACGCGCAGTCCGGTCATCGGCCCGTCGAACCACATCCCCACCTTGGTGTGGTGCAGGTAGAGGCCGTCGATGGTGCTGTGGCTCAGCGCCCCGCCGATGGCGTTGACCTGGTCGGTGTCGATCCGCTCCCGGACGTCGCCCTCGATCGCGAAGCCGGCGAGGTGGACGTTGCGGCTGCCCCCGTCGGCGGCGTCGCGGCCGTAGAAGCCGACGCCGGTGTGCCGGGAGCCGTCGGGGGCCGGGGTGTCGAGCGCGACCTCGCGCCCCTTGACCACGGTGTACCAGCTACCGGCGCCGGTGATGGTCACGTCGTCGACGACGACGTGCCGGTTGACCTGGAAGGTGCCCGGCGGTAGGTAGAGCGGGCGGTGCACCCGCCGGGCGTACGCGACGGCCCGGTCGAACGCGTCCGCGGACTCCCGCCGGCCGGTGGGGTCGGCGCCGAAGGCCAGCACGTTCACCGAGCGGGGGAGCACCCGGGGCGGGGCGATCAGGTGCGCGTCCAACAGGTCGATCACGGTCCAGGCGGCGTTCGAGCCGGCCGGCGCGGTCAACCGGACCACCTCGCCGGCCCGGTGGGTGCGCCCGAGCAGCAGCCGCTGCTCGTCGTAGAAGTGGTGCGGCCGGAACGGCTTGTCGATGACCGGCGCGGGCGTGGTGGCCGCCGGCACGCAGGCGCACTCGGTGATCCACCAGTCCGGGTGGAGCAGGTCGGCGCCGGGGTCGTTGGTGAACGGGTACTGGTTGTAGAGCCAGGCGTACTGGGAGGTGAGCGTCATGGTGCGGGCGGGCGCCCGCCCGACGGCGACGCGCAACGGGGCGGTGATGCCGCCGCCGCCCGGCGCGTCCGGGATGCTGTAGCGCACCGTCAGCGCGTTGCTGGCTCGGGGAAGCGTGAACTCGACGTACTGGCCGGGCAGCAGTCGTACGGCCCGGCGGCCGGACGCCTCGCCGGCGAGCGTGTAGGCGGACCGGTCGGGGCCGATGACCGTGCCGGTGGTGCGCGCGTGCTCGGCCTCCTGCTCGACGTAGTCGACGGTGGCGCCGCGGCCGGCCGTCAGCGCCGGGTCGAGGGCGGCCCGGGTCACCGCCGTGACCGGCGGGCGGGTCGAGGCCGCCGACGCGGCGGCTCCGGACGGTACGACCAGGGCGACGGTGGTGGCCGCCGCGACGAGGATCCGCGGCACGGCCGGGCGGCCGGTCGCGCGTCGAACGCTCCGCTGCATCGGAGCACCCACTTTCTCGGGGGAGGGGGACGGTGGTGGCCTCGGCGCGGGACGGGGGCCCCGCCAGCAAGGTGCCTCATGTTATTCCTGGCCTCTGTCGTCTTTCAAGCAAGGCGCTGCTCGAATCTTTCGGCCGGATTGCGCGTGAAGATGACCGGGAGGATGCCGATCCCCTGTTCAGTTCTTGCAAGAATCAGACGTAAGATTGCCGCCGTGACGAAGCGCTTGACGGAGGTGGCCCGCAAGGCGGGTGTCAGCGAGGCAACCGTGAGCCGGGTGCTCAACGGCCGCGGGGGCGTCTCCGAGTCGACGCGCACGGCGGTGCTGACCGCGCTCGACGTGCTCGGCTACGAGCGGCCGACGAAGTTGCGCGGAGAGCGGGCCCGACTGGTCGGGCTGGTCCTGCCGGAGCTGCAGAACCCGATCTTCCCGGCGCTGGCCGAGGTGGTCACCGGTTCGCTCGCCCAGCGTGGCTTCACCCCGGCGCTCTGCGCCCGCACGATCGGCGGCGTGCCGGAGTCCGGCTACGTGGAGATGCTCCTGGACCACCAGGTCAGCGGTGTCATCTTCGCCGGCGGCTCGTACGCGTTGGCCGACGCCTCGCACGAGCACTACCGACGCCTGATCGACCGGGGCCTGCCCGTGGTGCTGGTCAACGCCGGCGTCGAGGAGTTGGGCTTCCCGCGGGTGTCCACCGACGACGCGGTCGCCGTCGAGCAGGCGTACGGGCACCTGCGGTCGCTCGGGCACGAGACGATCGGCATGGTGCTCGGCCCCGAGGACCATGTGCCGTCCCGGCGCAAGCTGGACGCCATGGCCCAGGTGGCCGGGTGGGGCGAGGACGCGAGCTGTGTGGAGCGCTCCAGCTTCTCCATGGAGGGCGCCCGGGTGGCCGCCACCAAGCTGGTCGAACGCGGGGTGACCGGCATCATCTGCGCCAGCGACGTGCTGGCGCTGGGCACCATCCGGGCCGCCCGGCGGCTCGGGCGCGCGGTGCCGGCCGACATCTCGGTGGTCGGCTTCGACGACTCCGCGTTCATGACCTGCACCGATCCGCCCCTGACCACGGTGCGGCAGCCGATCGAGACGATGGGGCAGGCCGCGGTGGATCTGCTGGTCACCCAGATCGAGGGGGCCGGCGTGCTGCACGACGAGTTGCTCTTCGAACCCGAGCTGGTGGTGCGGGGCTCCACCGCGCCCGCTCCCCGCGCCTAGCGGCGCCAGTTCGGGGTTGTGGCGGCGTCCAGCTCGCCCTGACCCCGCCACATCGGCGTACCGGCGTCGACCTCCGGCCTGAGCAATCGCGAAGCGGACAAACCGGGCCGGGTGACGCCCGGCGAGATCGCCATGCCCGCGCGGGGCCACCCGTCGATCGGGTTGGTCGCGATCATCCGTTGCGAAGTCGTGTTCTTTCGTCATCGGATCGAAACCTTGCTGTGAAGAGTCCATGTCGCTACATTGACTCCACTTCCACCTGACCCCAATCAAGGTCATCGATAACCCGTTCCCGAAGGGATGGACAGATGTCCGTACCGCAATATCGGAAGGTCGCGGCCATGGCGCTGGCGGCCGGCCTCGGGCTCAGCCTCGCGGCCTGCTCCACGAAGAGCGACGACTCCGGCGACGCCGGTGGCAAGGTCACCATCACGGTGGACTGCCAGCCGGTCGGCGCGCAGAAGGAGCTGCTGAAGAACTGGAACGACGACGTCGCCGAGTTCCAGCGGCAGAACCCGGACATCGTCGTCAAGAGCGTCAGCGTCGGCGAGCAGTGCAACAACCCGCCGGACTTCACCGCCCGCCTGGCCGGCGGCACCGTCACCGACGTCTTCTACGGCTACATGACCGACCTTCAGCAGGTGCTGGACTCCGGTCAGGCGATGGACATCAGCGAGTACGCCACCAAGGACACGATCCCCACCTGGGACAGCGTCGACCCCGCGCTCAAGGAGGTCTTCACCGACTCGGGCAAGCTCTACGGCGTACCGGTGAAGAACTACTCGATGGGCCTGATCTACAACAAGGCGCTGTTCCAGCGCGCCGGGCTCGACGCGGCCAACCCGCCGAAGACGTGGCCCGAGGTGCGCGCCGCGGCCAAGAAGATCTCCGCGCTCGGCGGTGGCGTCGCCGGATACTCCGAGTACAGCGCCGGCAACACCGGCGGCTGGCACTTCACCTCGCTGCTCTACTCCCAGGGCGGCCAGGTGCTCAGCGCCGACGGCAAGAAGGCCGACTTCAACAACCCGACGGGCAAGCAGGTCCTGCAGAACCTCAAGGACATGCGCTACGGCGACAACAGCATGGGCAGCCGCCAGCTCCTCCAGTGGGGTGACCTGCTGACCAACGCCGGCGCCGGCAAGGTCGGCATGTTCATCGGCGCCCCCGACGCCACCCAGGCGATCGTCAGCCAGTTCCAGGGCAAGTACCAGGACTGGGCGATGGGGCCGCTGCCCGGCCAGGACGGCCCGGCCAAGGCGACGCTCGGTGGCGGCGAGGGCTACTTCTTCAAGAAGGGCCTCAGCCCGGAGCAGGTCAAGGCCGGCCTGAAGTGGATCGCCTACCAGAAGCTGACCCCGGGCAAGGGCCAGTTCGACTACGTCCGGGCCAAGCCGCAGAACTACCCGGTCGGCCTGCCCCAGCCGCTGCTGTTCACCAACGGCAGCGACGCGCAGAAGAAGGAACTGGAGCTGCGCAAGGCCAACGCGAACGTGGACACCACCAACTTCGCGGTCTTCGAGGCGAACCCGGTGCCGATCAAGGGTGAGCCGCGCAACGCCCAGGCCATCTACGCGGTGCTCGACTCCGCGATGTCCGGGGTGCTGACCAATCCCAACGCCAACATCGACACGCTGCTCAAGACCGCCGAGGACAAGGTCAACCAGCTCCTGGCCGCCGGTAGCTGATCCGACCCGCGTGGGGGCCGGCCCCGCCCGGCCCCCACCCCGACCACCGCAGGAGTCGCCTTGGCGCTCACCACCGCCCCGGGAGTCACCCGCCGTCCCGGCCGTCCCGCGCCGACGCCGCAGCGTTCCGCCGCGCGCCGGGCCGGACTCGGCCGAAGGGTACGGGACAACCTGACCGGGCACACGTTCCTCATCGGCGCGGTCGCCTGCTTCGCCGTCTTCTCGTGGTACCCGATGGTGCGCGGCGTGATGATGAGCTTCCAGCGCACCCGGCGCGGCGAGACCACCTGGGTGGGCTGGGACAACTACACCCGGATCATCGCCGACCCGAGCTTCTGGACCGCCTGGAAGAATACGTTCGTCTTCACCGGTCTGGCGCTCGTGCTCGGGTACGCCGTGCCGTTCTTCGTGGCGATCCTGCTCAACGAACTGCGCCACGCCAAGGGCTACCTGCGGGTGCTGGTCTACCTGCCGGTGATGCTGCCGCCGGCGTCCGCGCTGTTCCTGTTCAAGTTCTACGCGTACGACCCGAGCGAGGCGGGGCTGTTCAACGCGATCCTCACCGCGGTGGGCCTGCCCACGTCCGAGTGGATGCAGTCGCCCACGATGACGATGCCGGCCATGGTGCTCGCCTCCACCTGGATGAACATGGGCGGCGCGGTGCTGATCTACCTGGCCGCGTTGCAGAACATCCCCGGCGAGCTGTACGAGGCCGCCGAGATCGACGGGGCCGGCGTGTGGCGGCGGATCGTGCACGTCACCGTTCCGCAGACCCGGCTGATCCTCGCGCTGCTGGCGATGCTCCAGATCGTGGCCACCATGCAGCTCTTCATCGAGCCGCTGATCCTGGCCAACGGCGCCGGCACCCAGGACTCGGCGACGTCGGTGGCGTACCTGATCTATCAGCACGGGTTCTTCCAGAACGACCTCAACGGCGCCGCCGCGCTCGGGGTGATCATGCTCGTGGTGCTGGCCGGGTTCTCCGCCGTCTACGTGCGACTGACCGCGAGACAGGACTAGGACATGGCAGCCGACCTCACCACCCGGACCCTCATCTCCCACGCCCAGCTTCGTCGCGGTCGCGGCCGGATCCTCTACTGGGTGCTGCTCACCCTCGTCGTGGTGACGTTCACCCTGGTCTTCCTCGGCCCGCTCTACTGGATGGTCACCGGCGCGCTCAAGAGCGGCCAGGAGATCGCGCAGACCCCACCGTCGCTGTTCCCGCGCGACCCGCAGCCGCAGAACTACGTCGACGCCTGGACCAACCTCGACCTGGCCAAGCTGCTGTTCAACACGTTCTACTACGCCACCGGCGCGGTGCTGTTCCAGTTGGTGTTCGACACCGCCGCGGCGTACGCGTTGTCGAAGCTGCGCCCGGTGCTGGGCGGCGTGATCCTCGGCATGATGCTGGCGACGTTGATGATCCCGGCGATGGTGCTCATCGTCCCGCAGTACGTGACCGTGATCGACCTGCCGATCGTGCACGTCAACCTGCTCGACTCACCGTTCGCGATCTGGCTGCCGCTGGTCGCCAACGCGTTCAACATCTTCCTGCTCAAACGGTTCTTCGACTCGATCCCGGAGGACCTGATGTCGGCCGCCGTGATGGACGGCGCGTCGCCGCTGCGCACGCTCTGGTCGATCGTCCTGCCGATGTCCCGCCCGATCCTCGGCGTGGTCGCGATCTTCGCGGTGACCGCGGTGTGGAAGGACTTCCTCTGGCCGAAGCTGGTCATGCCGTCCCCGGAGACGCGGACGGTCAGCGTCGGCATCTACGCCTTCGCCGGCGGCACCCCGCAGAACGTGGTGATCGCCGCGTCGGTGATCGCCGCGATCCCCACCGTCGTGTTGTTCCTGATCTTCCAACGGAACATCATGTCCGGCCTGACCACCGGCGGCCTCAAGGGCTGACCGGGCGCCGCCGCCCGCAGCCCGCCGCAGCAGAACCGACCCGCAGAAAGCAGGTGCCCGTGTCCAACGTCGACAGCAGCCCGTGGTGGCGCTCCGCGGTGATCTACCAGGTCTATCCGCGTAGCTTCGCCGACGGCAACGGCGACGGGATCGGCGACGTCGCCGGCATCCGGTCCCGCCTGGACCACCTCGCCACGCTCGGCGTCGACGCGATCTGGTTCAGCCCCTGGTACCCGTCCCCGATGGCCGACGCCGGCTACGACGTGTCCGACTACCGCGACATCGACCCGGTCTTCGGCACCCTCGCCGAGGTGGAGGCGCTGATCGCGGAGGCGCACGCGCTGGGCATCCGGACCATCGTCGACGTGGTGCCGAACCACTGCTCGGACGCGCACCCGTGGTTCCAGGCGGCGCTGGCCGGCGGCCCGGACGCCCCCGAGCGGGAGCTGTTCTGGTTCCGCACCGGACGCGGCCCGAACGGCGAACTGCCCCCGACGGACTGGACCGGCGAGTTCGGCGGCCCGACCTGGACCCGCACCACCGACCCGGACGGCACGCCCGGCGACTGGTACCTGCACCTGTTCGCCCCGCAGCAGCCCGACTTCAACTGGGACCACCCTCGAGTGCGCGCGGAGTTCGAGGACGTGCTGCGGTTCTGGTTCGACCGCGGGGTGGACGGCATCCGCATCGACTCCGCCGGCCTGCTGGTCAAGGACGGCACGCTGCCCGAGGTCGACCCGGACCGGCCGCACCCGTTCCGCGACCAGGACGGCGTGCACGACGTCTACCGCGCCTGGCGGCGGATCGCCGACAGCTACCCGGGCGGCCGGGCGCTGGTCGGCGAGGTGTGGCTGCCGGACCGGCAGCGGTTCGCCAACTACCTGCGCCCGGACGAGCTGCACACCGCGTTCAACTTCGACTTCCTCGGCTGCGCGTGGGACGCCGCCGCGCTGCGGGAGAGCATCGACGGGACGCTGGCCGCGCACGCGCCGGTCGGCGCGCCGGCCACCTGGGTGCTGTCCAACCACGACGTCACCCGACACGTCACCCGCTACGGCCGGGCGGACACCACGTTCAGCTTCGCGGCCAAGCGCGAGGGCATCCCCACCGACCTGGAACTGGGCACCCGCCGGGCCCGCGCCGCCGCGCTGCTCTCCCTCGCCCTGCCCGGCGCCGCCTACGTCTACCAGGGCGAGGAGTTGGGGCTCTGGGAGGTCGAGGACATCCCGTACGAGATGCGGCAGGACCCGATGTGGGAACGCTCCGGGCGGGTCGACCCGGGCCGCGACGGCTGCCGGGTGCCGCTGCCCTGGCAGGGCGACGACCCGCCGTTCGGGTTCAGCCCGGACGGCGCGACCGCCGCGCCCTGGCTGCCGCAGCCGGCCGACTGGAAGGACCGCACGGTCGGCGTCCAGACCGGCGACCCGCACTCGATGTTGGAGCTGTACCGGGCGGCGCTGGCGCTGCGCCGGGCCGAGCCGGCGCTCGGCGACGGGGCGATGACCTGGCTGCCCGCGCCGCGACGGGTGCTCGCGTTCACCCGTGAACCCGGGTTCACCTGCCTGGTCAACCTCGGCGACGAGACCGTGCCGCTGCCCGCGCACGAGAAGCCGCTGCTGGCCAGCGGTCCGCTCGACGACGACCGGCTGCCCCCGGACACCGCCGTCTGGCTGCGTACCCGACCGGCCTGAACCGCGGCGGCGCCGGCGGATCCGTCCCGCCGCCGGCGTCACCGCACCGCATCACGACCGGCGGCCCGTCCTGGCCGCCGCCGCACCTGGGGAGGAAGGAACAGCACCGCCGTAAACGGGGGACCTGGCCACCGACGAAAGGGAGCACACCCCGCATGGCCGAGCACCGCACCACGCACCGCCACCGCAGAACCGGGCTGGCGGCCCTGTCCGCCGCCGCCCTCGCCGCCTCGACACTGACCGTCGTGGCATTGACCTCCACCGCCACCCCGGCGCACGCCGCCGGGCTGTCCCCGTTCGACATCACCGGCCGCGGCGCCACCGTGCCGTTCCGCGAGCAGGAGGCGGAGCAGGCCGCCCACAACGGCACGAAGATCGGCCCCGACCGGCGCTACGGCACGCTGCCGTCCGAGGCGTCCGGCCGGGAGGCGGTCACGCTCGACGCGGTCGGGGAGTACGTCGAGTTCACGCTCGCCGCCCCGGCGAACGCGGTCACCTTCCGTTACAGCCTGCCGGACAGCGCCGCCGGCACCGGCCGGGACGCCAGCATCGACCTGCGCGCCAACGGCAGCCTGGTCAAGGCCGTTCCGGTCACCTCACGGTACGGCTGGTACTACGGCGGCTACCCGTTCAACAACAACCCGGGCGATACCAACCCGCACCACTTCTACGACGAGACCCGGGCGATGTTCGGCACCACCTACCCGGCCGGCACGAAGATCCGCCTCCAGGTCTCCTCGACCGCGCAGTCGCCCACGTTCACCATCGACCTGGCCGACTTCGAGCTGGTCGGGTCGCCGATCGCCAAGCCGTCCGGGGTGCTGGACGTGGTCACCGACTTCGGCGCGGACCCGACCGGCGCCACCGACTCGACGGCGAAGTTCCAGGCCGCCGTGGACGCCGGCAAGGCGCAGGGGAAGGCGGTGTGGATCCCGTCCGGCACGTTCACGCTCTGGGACCACGTGGTGGTCGACGGCGTGACGCTGCGCGGCGCCGGGCCGTGGTACTCGGTGCTCGGCGGCCGGCACCCCACCGACCGCAAGCGGGCCGCCGGCATCTACGGCAAGTACGTGCCCGGCGGCGGCTACTCCGGTGAGATCCGCTCGCACGAGGCCGGCGGGCCCAGCCGCAACGTCACGCTGCGGGACTTCGCCATCATCGGCGACATCCGGGAGCGGGTCGACGAGGACCAGGTCAACGCGCTCGGCGGCGCGATGTCGAACTCGGTGGTGGACAACCTCTGGTTGCAGCACACCAAGGTCGGCGCCTGGATGGACGGCCCGATGGACAACTTCACCATCCGCAACAGCCGCATCCTCGACCAGACCGCGGACGGGGTGAACTTCCACTGGGGCGTCACCAACTCGACGGTGACGAACACGTTCGTCCGCAACACCGGTGACGACGCGCTGGCCATGTGGGCGCAGAGCGTGCCGAACGTGGGCAACTCGTTCACCCACAACACCATCGGTGTGACGATCCTGGCGAACCACCTGGTCACCTACGGCGGACGCAACATCACCATCGCCGACAACGTGACCGCCGACTCGGTGACCAACGGCGGCGGCATCCACGTCGCGAACCGCTATCCCGGGGTGACCGGGTCGACGGCGGTGGCCGGCACCATCACGGTCGCCCGCAACACGCTGATCCGCAACGGCAACTCCGACTACAACTGGCAGTTCGGGGTGGGCGCGATCTGGTTCTCGGCGCTCAACGAGCCGATCCAGGGCGCGGCGATCAACGTCACCGACACCGACATCCTGGACAGCTCGTACGCGGCGCTGCACTGGATCGAGGGGCAGACCAGCGGGATCAGCTTCACCAACGTCCGGATCGACGGCGCGGGCACGTACGCGCTCCAGGTCCAGGCGCCCAGCCAGGTGAGCTTCACGAACGTGCGGGCCACCAACATCGCCCAGGCCAACCCGATGCACAACTGCGTCGGCAGCGGCTTCCAGATCACCCAGGGCACCGGCAACTCCGGCTGGTACACCGCCACCCCGTACTGCGGGCCGTGGCCGCAGCCGCAGTGGGGCAACGGGCCGTCCAGCCCGCCGCCCACCAGCGTGCCCCCGACCACGGCCCCGCCGACCACCGCGCCGCCGACCACGGCCCCGCCGACCACGCCGCCGCCGAGCGGCGGGAACCTGGCCCTGGGCCGGCCGGCGACCGCCACCAGCGTCAACCAGACGTACGCGGCCGGCAACGCGGTCGACGGCAACGCGGCCACCTACTGGGAGAGCGCGAACAACGCGTTCCCGCAGTCGCTGACCGTCGACCTGGGCGCGTCGCGCACGGTCGACCGGGTGGTGCTGAAGCTCCCGGCCGGCTGGGAACGCCGTACCGAGACGCTGTCCGTGCTCGGCTCCACCGACGGCTCGTCGTTCTCGACGCTCGCCGCGTCGACGGGGCGTGTCTTCGACCCGGCGGCCGGCAACAGCGTGTCGATCGCGCTGCCCTCCGGTGCCCGCCGGTACGTCCGGGTCACCGTCACCGGCAACACCGGCTGGCCGGCGGCCCAGCTCAGCGAGCTGGAGGTGTACGGCGGCGGCACGACCACGCCGCCGCCCACCACCGCCCCGCCCACCACGCCGCCGCCGACCACCGCGCCGCCGACCGGCAACCTGGCGGCGGGCCGGCCGGTCGCGGAGACCAGCCACGCCGACGTGTACGGCGCCGGCAACGTCGTCGACGGCAACACCAACACCTACTGGGAGAGCGCCAACAACGCGTTCCCGCAGTCGGTGACCGTCGACCTGGGCAGCGCCCGCCCGGTGGCCCGGGTGGTGCTGAAGCTGCCCCCGTCGGCGGCCTGGCAGACCCGCAACCAGACGGTGGCGGTGCTCGGCTCCACCGACGGCTCGTCGTTCACCACGCTCAAGGCGGCGGCCGGCTACACGTTCGACCCGGCGTCCGGCAACAGCGTGTCCATCGCGGTGCCCGCCGGTGACCGCCGCTACGTGCGGCTGACCTTCACCGGCAACACCGGCTGGCCGGCCGGCCAGCT
>NZ_NAPR01000023.1:0-30900 GCF_002140155.1 Micromonospora sp. NBS 11-29 | reverse complement strand
GGGGACCCGCCCGGGTCCCCGCCGCACCACATCCCCCACCCCGCAACGCCTCTCCACGTCCCCCGGGAAGAAGGTGTCCCTCCACCATGTCCAGACTCCGTACCAGAATCGTCGCGGTGCTCGCCGCGGTCGGCCTGGCCGTCACCGTGGCGCCGGCCCCACCGGCCCTCGCCGCCGGCGGCNCCGCCGGCCGCCCCGCGACCGCCAGCAGCGTCAACGGCTCGTTCGTGGCCGGCAACCTGACCGACGGCAACCAGGGCAGCTACTGGGAGAGCAGCGGCGCGCTGCCCCAGTGGGCGCAGGTCGACCTCGGCACCAGCCGCGCCGTCGACCAGGTGGTGCTCAAGCTCCCGGCCGCCTGGGAGGCCCGTAACCAGACGCTGTCCGTGCAGGCCAGCGCCGACGGCAGCGGCTTCACCACGGTCGTCGCGTCCGCCGCCCGCTCGTTCAGCCCGGCCGCCGGCAACGCGGTGACGCTCGGTTTCACCGCCACCAACGCCCGCTACCTGCGCGTGGCCATCACCGCGAACACCGGCTGGGCCGCCGCGCAGCTCGCCGAGCTGGAGGTGTACGGCACCGCCAGCTCGTCGACCAACCTGGCGCTCGGCAGGACGATGACCGAGAGCGGTCACTCCGACGTGTACGCCGCCAGCAACGCCAACGACGGCAACGCGGCCACCTACTGGGAGAGCCCGAACAACGCGTTCCCGCAGTGGATCCAGGCCGACCTGGGCGCCGCCACCAGCGTCAACCGGCTGGTGCTGCGGCTGCCCACCGGCTGGGGCGCGCGCAACCAGACGCTCACCGTGCAGGGCAGCACCAACGGCTCCACGTTCGGCACGCTCGTCGGCTCCGCGTCGTACGCGTTCGACCCGGCCGGCGGCAACACGGTGAGCGTCACCGTGCCCACCGCGTCCACCCGCTACCTGCGGCTGCTGTTCACCGCGAACAGCGCCTGGCCCGCCGGGCAGCTCGCCGAGCTGGAGATCTACGGCCCGGCGACCGGTGACACCCAGGCCCCCAGCGCGCCGGGCAACCTGGCGTTCACCCAGCCGGCCACCGACCAGGTGCGGCTGACCTGGACCGCGTCGACCGACAACGTCGGCGTCACCGGCTACGACGTGTACGCCAACGGTGTGCTGCGCACCAGCGTCGGCGGCACCACGCTGACGTACACCGACACCCAGCCGGCCGGTACCACCGTCGCCTACTACGTGCGGGCCCGGGACGCCGCCGGGAACGTGTCGGCGAACAGCAACACGGTCACCCGTGCCGGCAGCACCGGCGACACCACCGCGCCGACCGCCCCCGGTAACCTCGCCTACACCCAGCCGGCGAGCGGGCAGATCCGGCTGACCTGGACCGCGTCCACCGACAACGTCGGCGTGACCGGTTACGAGGTCTACGCCAACGGGTCGCTGCGCACCACCGTGAGCGGGTCCACGCTGACGTACACCGACAGCCAGCCGGACAGCGCCACCGTCTCCTACCACGTCCGGGCGCGCGACGCCGCCGGCAACGTGTCGGCGAACAGCAACACGGTCACCCGCACCGGCAGCGGCACCGGCGGCACCAACCTGGCGGTCGGCAAGCCGGCCACCGCCTCGTCCGTGGTGCACGTGTTCAACGCGGCCAACGCCGTCGACAACGACGTCACCACCTACTGGGAGGGTGCGCCGGGCGCGTACCCGAGCACGCTGACCGTCGCGCTGGGCGCCAACGCCAGCATCAGCGCGGTCGTGGTGAAGCTCAACCCCGACCCGGCGTGGGGCGCGCGCACCCAGACGTTCCAGGTGCTCGGCCGGGAACAGTCCGCGTCCGGCTTCACCAGCCTGGTCGGCTCCGCGACGTACTCCTTCAACCCGAACAGCAGCAACACCGTGACCGTCCCGGTCTCGGCGACCGCCGCGGACGTCCGGCTCCAGTTCACCGCGAACTCCGGCTCGTCCAATGGCCAGGTCGCCGAACTCCAGGTGATCGGCGTGCCGGCGGCCAACCCGGACCTCACCGTCACCGCCCTCACCGCCTCGCCGTCCGCGCCGGTGGAGACCGACACGATCACGCTGTCCGCCACCGTGCGCAACGCCGGCACCGCCGCGTCCGCCGCCACCACCGTCAACCTCTACCTGGGTACGACGAAGGTCGGCACCGCCGCCGTCGGCGCGCTCGCGGCCGGCGCGTCCACCACCGTCTCGGCGAGCATCGGCGCGCGTGACGCCGGCAGCTACCAGCTCACCGCCAAGGTCGACGAGTTGAACACGGTGATCGAGCAGAACGAGGCGAACAACTCCTACACCAACCCGACCGCGTTGACGGTCAGCCCGGTGGCCAGCTCCGACCTGGTCGCCTCCGCGGTGACCTGGTCACCGGGCACGCCGGCCGCCGGCACCACGGTCAGCTTCGCGGTGACGCTGCGCAACCAGGGCACGATCGCGTCGGCGAGCGGGTCGCACGGCATCACGCTCACCGTGCTCAACGACTCGGGTTCCGTGGTCCGCACGCTGACCGGCTCGTACTCCGGCACGATCGCCGCCGGGGCCACCGCCGGCCCGGTGTCGCTCGGCACCTGGACCGCCGCCAACGGCCGGTACACCGTCCGGGTGGTGCTCGCCGACGACGCCAACGAGCTGCCGGTGAAGCGGCAGAACAACACCAGCGACCGGGCGCTGTTCGTCGGTCGCGGGGCCAACCTGGGCTACGACGCGTACGAGGCCGAGGACGGCTCCGTCGGCGGCGGCGCGCAGGTGATCGGGCCGAACCGCACCATCGGCGACCTGGCCGGTGAGGCGTCCGGCCGACGCGCGGTCACCCTCAACACCACCGGCGCGTACGTCGAGTGGACCACCAAGTCGGCCGCGAACGCGCTGGTCACCCGCTTCTCCATCCCGGACGCCCCGGGCGGCGGCGGGATCGACTCGACGCTCAACGTCTACGTCAACGGGGTGCTGCACAAGCCGATCAGCCTCACCTCGAAGCACATCTGGCTCTACGGCGCGGAGGCCGGACCCAGCGACTCGCCGAGCGCGGGCGCACCCCGGCACCTCTACGACGAGGCGAACGTGCTGCTCAACTCCACCGTCCCGGCGGGCAGCCGGATCCGGCTCCAGAAGGACCCGGCGAACAGCACCACGTACGCGATCGACTTCGTCAACACCGAGCTGGTGTCGCCGCGCGCCAACCCGGACCCGACCCGCTACAAGGTGCCCACCGGGTTCAGCCACGCCGACGTGCAGAACGCGCTGGACGCGGTACGGATGGACACCAGCGGCACGCTGATCGGCGTCTACCTGCCGGCCGGCACGTACGAGACGGCGCAGAAGCTCCAGGTGTACGGCAAGGCGGTCAAGGTCGTCGGCGCCGGCATGTGGTACACCCGGTTCCAGACGCCGGCCAACCAGCAGAACACCGACGCCGGTTTCCGGGTGGAGTCCTCGGCCAGCGGGTCGAGCTTCTCCCACCTGGCGTTCTTCGGCAACTACACCAACCGGATCGACGGTCCGGGCAAGGTGTGGGGCGAGCTGAAGGACGTGGACAACCTGACCCTGGACAGCGTCTGGGTCGAGCACACGGTCTGCGCGTACTGGGGCGTCAGCGTCGACCGGCTGACCATCCGGGACAGCCGGTTCCGCAACACCTTCGCCGACGCGGTGAACATGACCAACGGCAGCACCAACGCCCTGGTCACCAACTCGGAGGGCCGCTCCAACGGTGACGACGCGTTCGCGTTGTTCTCCGCCACCGACCAGGGCGGCTCCGGCGGCAACCACGGCAACGTCTTCGAGAACCTGACCGCCACGCTGACCTGGCGGGCCGCCGGCTTCGCCGTGTACGGCGGCTACGACAACATCTTCCGCAACCTCTACATCGCCGACCAGTTGACGTACTCGGGCATCACCATCAGCTCGCTGGACTTCGGCTACCCGTTCGTCGGGTTCGGCGCGAGCCCGCCCACCCGGTTCGAGAACATCTCGCTGATCCGCTCCGGTGGGCACTTCTGGGGTGCGCAGACGTTCCCCGCGATGTGGTTGTTCTCCGCGTCCAAGGAGTTCCGCGGCATCCGGGTGAGCGACGTGGACATCGTCGACCCGACGTACTCCGGGATCATGTTCCAGACCAAGTACACCGGCAGCCAGCCGGAGAACCCGATCACCGACACGGTGCTCACGAACGTCTCGATCTCCGGGGCGCGCCGCAGCGGTGACGCGTTCGACGCGAAGTCCGGCATCGGCATCTGGGTCAACGAGATGCCCGAGGCGAACCAGGGGCCGGCGGTCGGCGCGGCCACGTTCACCAACCTCCGCCTGACCGACAACGCCCAGGACATCCGCAACACCACCAGCACCTTCACCATCACCCGCAACTAAGTGCAAGGCGGGGCCCCTTCTTAACGCCTCAGGTATAGAAGGGGCCCCTTCTCACATCGCTGGCGATGTGGGGAAAGCCCAGCGTCGGCGGTCTGCCGTCGGCAAAGAATCTCATCGGGACCGGCACGCCGAACCGCGGTGTGGGTGGTGTCCCTTGTGGCCACATTCGGGGTACCGTCTGCTGTTGCAGCCGCCCGCCAAGTCGTGGCGGGGCCGCTCGTCGTATGGGAGCGCCGCTGATGCCTCGCCGCCCGATCCCCGCCGATCCGTCGATCGGTGATCGCATCCGAGCACGCCGTGAGCTGCGTGGCTGGAGCATCCGCTACGCGGCAAGCCGCGCCGGTATCTCGCACACGTCCTGGTTGCGGATCGAGCGTGGCCAGCAGCGCACCGACCGGTACATGATCGTGGACCTGGCCGCCGCGCTGGAGTGCTCGGCGGCCGATCTGACCGGGCAGGCGTACACGCCGGCCGATCGGCAGCTCGACGCCGCCCGCATCGACGCCGAACGGTTGTGGCGGGCCATGATGGACACGCCCATGGGCGCGCGGTCCGACGCGACGGCCACGGTCGAGCAGGTGCACCGCGAGGCGGCGCTCGTGCGGGACCTGTACGGGCGGTGCGACTACGCGGGGGCGCTGCGACGGCTCGTCGATCTGGTCCCGGCGATGCACAGCCTGCCAGATCGACATGCGGCACTGACGGAGATGGTGCCGGTGTACGGCGTGGCGATGGGTGCCCTGCTGAACGTGAGCTACCCGGCGCATGCCTGGCTGGCGGCGGAGCGGTGCGCCGAGGCGGCCGGGCTGCTCGACGATCCGGTGGCGGTCGGGGTGGCCGCGGCCAACCGGGCGCGGGTGTCCGCCTACTCGGGGGCGTACCGGCCGGCGCGGGCATGGTGCGACGGGGCGGCGGCGGACCTCGCGGGTAGTGCGACGGAGAGCGCGTTGGACGTGCTGGGATTTCTCCACCTCGCGCGGGCACTACACCTCGTCGGCCTGCATGACCGGGGCGCGGCCGAGGACCATCTCGCCGAGGCTGCGCTGATCGCCGCGCACACCGGGGAGACAGACAGGTGGGATCTCGCCTGGGGGCCACGGAACGTGGCGCTGTGGCGGATGGCGTTCCTGCTCGACACCGGCCGGCCGGAAACGGCCATGAGTGTGGCGGCGGGCGTTGACCTGACCGGCCTGCCGTCGGTCCGGCAGGTGTACTTCTGGCTCGACATGGGGCGTGCCGCCGAGGCGATCGGCCGGGATCGCGAGGCGGTGCGGATGCTGCTCGCGGCCGAGCGCACCGGCCCGCAACATGCCCGTTCATCGGTCGCGGCCCGCGAAACGGCGCGGTCGTTGCTGCGCCGGGGACCGGCATCACCGGAGTTGCGCGGACTGTGCGAGCGCATGAGTCTGACGACGCAGTAGTGGTGCGTAAGCGTTCCAGCCGATCCGTGCACATTCCGTAGCGTCCCGCTCACAGGGATGCGGTGATCCGATCGCGTCTCCTCCGGGCGCGACGGTGTGGGCCCATCGCCGTGCCCTTCTCCGAAGGGGGCACTGATGGGCAATCGGCGTGATCGGGGAGACAACCGAGGCGAGCAGGCGGAAGCCGCGGAGCGCGAGGCGGCGCGGCAACGGATCATCGCGCAGGCCGAGGCGGAGCGAACACCGGTGGCGGACACCACCCGGGCGGTGCCGGATCGGCGGTGGCGTCGTGACCGGTGAGCGGCTTCCGATCGGCCGGCGCGTCGCCTACCTGCGGGCGCATCGCAAGCTGTCGCAGCAGATGTTGGCCGACCGGTTGGGCAAGTCGAAGAGCTGGGTGGACAAGGTCGAGCGCGGCGTACGGTCGCTGGAGCGGGTGTCGACGATCCGGGAGGTCGCGGCGGTGCTGCGGGTCGACGCGGCCACCCTCCTCGGCGACGACGCGCGGCCCCCCGGGGCCGCCGAGCGCACCGAGGGCGTCGCGCGTATCCGGGCTGCCCTCTCCACCTACGGGATGACGGCCGGCCGCGACGCGCCGCCGGAGGGGTTGAACCGGGCCGTGGCGCACGCGTGGAACACCTACCGGCACGCCCGCTATCCGCAGGTGGTCGAGCAGCTCCCGGAGCTGCTGGCCGAAGTTCAACGCGCGCAGGCGCGGGAGCCGCAGGTGGGTCGGGCGGCGGTGGTGGACGCGTACCGGGTGGCGGCGGCGTTGCTGACCAAGCTGGACGAGACGAGCCTCGCGTGGCTGGCCGCCGACCGGGCGATGTCGGCGGCGGCGGGGGATCCGGTGCTGCGTGCCTGCGCGGCGGTCCAGCTCGGTCCGGTGTTGCGGGCGTCCGCGCGGGCGCGGTCGGTGCTGCTGGCCGCCGCCTACCGGGTCGCGCCGCGTGATCTCGATTCCGGTCCGCCCGGCGAGTTGTCGTTGTGTGGGGCGCTGCTGGTGCAGGCGGCGCGGGCCGGGGACGGGCGTGCGGCCGGTGAGCTGTTGGACGAGGCGGCGGAGTTGGCCGCGCGGGTGGGCGACGGGCACGACCACCACCGGACCGCGTTCGGGCCGGCGGCCGTGGACGTGGCGCGGGTCGCCGCCGCTGTCGAGCGGGGCGACGGTGCCGAGGCGGTCGCCCGGCACGAGACGGCGATCGAGGCGGACGGGTGGCGGTGGCTGCCGCTGGAGCAGCGCGCCGCGCACCTGGTGGACGCCGCGCGGGCGTACCTCCTGGTGGGTGACGCCGAGGGCGCGGCGAAGGTCCTGGTCCGGGCGGAGCGGATGGCGCCGGCCGAGGTCGGGCACCGCCCGGCGGCGCGTGAGGTGGTCGTCCGGCTCGCGGCGGTGTGCCCGAGCTGGGCGTCGACCATCACGTTCCAGTAGGCGGGCGAATCCGACATCGAGGGCTGCCGAATAATCGGGATCGCGGCATCCGAGGCAATTTATCGGGCTTCGGGGACATCGTGCCGAGAAACGGATCGCACCCATCCTCACCTGCGGATATAGATCGAATTTCCGGCAATCGACGGCGCTCCGGTATAGTGCGGCAATCCCCTTTGGAGTTTGCCGGAAAGCGTTTCGCTGCGTGATGACGACTGGGCTGGAAAATGCGCCGACGGGCCCGGGCTTCGTCGGGCGGCAACCACAGTTGGCGCAGTTCGGGCGGACCCAGGCCGCCGCGCTGACTCGCGGGCGGCAGGTGGTCTGCGAGGTGGTCGGGGAGCCGGGCATCGGCAAGACCCGGTTCGTCCGCGAGGCGCTGGAGCGGTACGCCCCCGACGTCGCGTCGGCGGTCGGGATCTGCGCCCCGGACGAGCGGGCGGTCCCGTTCCACGTGTTCCGGCACGCCTTCGCCGCGCGACAGCCACCCCGGCACGGGCTCGGCGCGGGGCGGTCCATCGGCGCCGGGGAGAACTGGGCCGAGTCCGCCCCGACGCCACTGGCGTCGGACGCCCGGCGGTTCCGGACCTACCAGTTGGCCCGCCGGCTGATCGGTCTCGCCGCCCGGGACGGTCTCGCGCTGGTCCTCGACGACCTGCACTGGGCGGACGCCGCCTCCGCCGGCCTGGTCGCCCACCTGTTGCGGTATCCGGTGCCGGCCCCGCTGCTGCTCGTGCTCGTCTACCGGCCGAGGCAGACGGCGACTCCGATGCCGTTCGGTCCGCCGGGTGAGCACGCCGATTCGGCGTCGCTGACGCGCGACCGGATCGAGCTGCGTCCCCTGAGCCTGGCCGACGTCGCGCTCCTGCACCCCGGCGTCGATCCGGCGGAGCTGCGTGCCCGGTACGACCTGACCGGCGGCAACCCCGGTTACCTGACGGCGCTGCCGGGCGGTCCCGCCTCGACCCGGGAACCCCGGGACGCCCGGCTGTCCGACGCGGCGATGGCCGTGCTGCGCCGCGAGTGGGCGGGTCTGCCGGCCGTCGAGCTGGCCTGCCTGCGGGCCGCGGCGGTGGTCGACACGCCCGTCACGCCCGACCTGCTCGCCGAGGTCGCGCAGGTACCGACGGCGCTGGCGGTCGAGGCCGGCTGGCGGCTGGCCCGGCTCGATCTGCTCCGTCGCGTGCCCGGCACCGGACGGTTCGCCCTGCGGCATCCGGTGCTGCGGATGGCGGTCGCCCAGGACACCGACCCGGCGTGGCGGGCCGACGCGTGCGCGCGGGCGCTCACCGCGCTGGTCGAGCTGGGTGCGCCGCCCGCGGACCGGGCCCGTTACGCCGAGCGCCTGCTCGTCCGGTCGGACGGCCGCTGGGCCGATCGCTGCGTCGACGTGCTCTACGGGGCCGCGCAGGAGGTCCGGCGCGAGACACCGGACCTGGCCATCCACTGGCTGCGGCTGGCGCTGCGGGCGCTGCGACCGGCCGCCGGGTCGACGCGGCGTCGCCGGGACGTGTCGCTGGCGCTGGCCCGGATCACCGGGGAGGCGGGCGATCTGGCCGAGAGCCGGGCCCTGCTCCAGGAGGTCGTGCCCCTGTTCCCCGCCGACGCGGAGGGACGACGGACCCGGGCGGTGGCGCTCTGGGCGCGGGTGGAACGCCTGCTCGGCAACTACGCGCAGGCGGCGGCGATCAGCCGACGCGAACTGGCCGCCCTGCCGGCGACCGCCGGCCCCACCGGCGGCTACCGACTCGCCACCGAGATCGGCGCCGCCAGCATCCTGGCCGGCCGCCCGGCCACCTGGCCGCCCGACCCGCTCACCGACGGCACCGACGGCTGCGACGGGGACCTGGACCGGGCCGGGCTGCTGGCCGTACGCGGCCTGGCCGCCGTGCACGACGGCGCGCTCGACGACGCCCGGGGCCTGCTCGACGCCGGTGCCCGGATCGTCGACGCGCGGCCGGACCGGGACGTGCGGGACCATCCCGACTGCCTGACCGCGCTCGGCCTGACCGCGCTGTACCTCGAACGGCAGGCCGACGCGGTGCGGCACCTCGACCGGGGGCTGACGCTGGTACGCGCCGCGCACCGCGACGACGGACTGTGCCAACTGCTGCTCGGCCGCAGCCAGGTGGCCTACCACAGCGGCAAGCTGACCACGGCGATCGAGTTGGCCACCGAGGCGGGCATCGTCGCCCGGCGCATCGGCAGTCGTGACCTGCTCAGCTTCGCCCTCGCGTTCGAGGCGGAGGCGACGGCGTGGCGTGGCGGCCCCCGGGACGACGACCGGGCGGTGGCGCTGGCCCGCAGCGCCGTGGACAGCGCCAGCGACCTGGCGACCTGGTGCGGGCGTACCGCGGCGACCGCCCTGGCGACCGCGGCCCTGCTGGCCGGCGACCCGGCGACCTGCGTCGAGCTGGTGCGCTCCGCCGGCGGCGACGACCGGCTGAGCCGCCTCCAGAGCACCCTGCGGCCGATGTGGCACGAGCTGCTCTGCGCCGCCGCGCTCGCCTCCGGCGAGGTGACCGACGCCGAGCGGCAGGCGCGACTGGCGGCGGCCGGGGCGGACCGGACCGGCCTGTCCGGGCAGCGGGGTTTCGCCGCGTCGGCGTACGGCGAGGTGCTGCTCGCCCGTGGTGAGGTCGAGGCGGCGCTGCCGCACCTGGAGACCGCGGCGGACCTGTTCCACACCGGCGGGATGGCGCTGCGGCGCAGCCTCGCGCTGGCCTCCCTGGCCCGGGCGGCCGAGGCCGCGGGTCAGGCCGGCCCGGCCGCGCGGGCCCGCCGCCGGGCGCTGGAGCTGGCCGGATGGTGCGGGACGGAACGGGTCGGCCTGCGCCTGGCCCGGCCGCTCGGCCCGCACGAGGTGGCCGCGCTGACCGACCGGGAGTGGCGCATCGCCCGCCTGGCCGCGACCGGGGCCACCAGCCGCCTGATCGGACGGCAGTTGAACATCAGCCCCCGGACGGTGGAGGCGCACCTGACCCGGATCTACCGCAAGGCGGGTGTGGCGTCCCGGTCGGGGCTGGTCGCCTGGGTCGCCCGGCTCGACGCCACCGATCGGTGACCGCGAACCGGGCCGGGTGACGTCTTTTCGTGTCACGCCGGCGGGCCGGGCAGCACGAGGCCGCGCCGCCACCGGCGGGGCCCGACGACCGCTCACATACTCGACTGCACCGGGCGCGATTCCCGCGCACCGGTGGCGGATGGAGGACGAGATGCTGGGCAGAGGATCCGTCGGGAGCCCGCGTGCCCTCGCCGCCGTGACGGCGCTGCTCGTGCTGGGCGGCTGTGGGGGCGAGCCGGTGGACGCGGCCACTCCGGCGCCGTCGGGGGCGGCCACCTTCGGTCGGGAGCGGGCCACGCTGGTGCTCACCGCCTTCGACCAGGCCGACTCGGCCGCCTCGGTGGCCGGCGACGTCGAGGGGCTGCGCGCGCAGGAGAGCTCGCCCTCGTTGGACCTCAGCATCGCCGCGGTCCGCCGGGCCGTGTACAACCAGCGTACGCAGCCGTCGTTCCAGCACGTCAACCCGGTCTTCGCGGTGCCGCCCGGCGACCCGACCTGTTTCCTGGCCACGGCCACCCTCCGGCTGGCCGGCTCGGAGCTGGCCCCCACCGACGTCAGCCAGTTCGTGCTCGGCGCCGACGGCCAGTGGAAGCTCAGCCACAACGTGCAGGTGACCCAACCCTCGCTGGTGGTCGCCCGGAGCATCGACGGCCGGCCGGCCACCCGGGGTGGCGCCGTCCCGGACGAGACCAGCCGCCGCGCCCTCGCCGCCGAGGTGTTCGCCCGCAGCATCGGGACGAGCACGGGCAACCGATCCCTCGTCGCCTCCAGCACACTGCTCGACGGCCAGTTCGCCGGTGGCTGGGAGGTCTACGGGCAGCAGCTCGCCGGCGTCGGGGCCACGGTGCGGCGGACGATGGACCGGGCGGAGTGGTCGGACTGCGCGGTCGCGGCGCCGACCGGCACGCTGGTCTTCCTGACCATCCACGCCACCGACACGCTCCGCTCCACCCCCGACGGACCGGGCACCGTCCAGATGGTGCCGCAGAGCCCGGACCTGATCGCCACCGGCCACCGCGCGCCCGTCAGCGGGAAGTCGATCCGGGTCAGCCGGGTGGAGACCTTCCTGCTGCTGGTGCCGGCGCAGACGGTGAACACCTCGGTGCTGGGGCTCAACGACACCGCGCTGACCGTCACCGCCGGCTGACCACGGGGGCCACCGACGGCAGAAACCGGTGGCATCACTCGGGCCCGGCGGTCCCCGACCGCGACGATGGCAGCAGCCGTGATCGCCGGCCGGACCGGCGGTGCCGCGGTCCGGCCACCAGGCTCGGGAGGAACCATGTGGCGTCCGCGCTTCCGATCGGACTACCTACCGGTACGGCTGCCCGACGGTCCACTCGTGGTGCTGGGGGAAACGCGCAGCCTGCTCATCGACGACCCGGTCGCGGCGGAGCTGGCCGATCAGCTCGACGGCGCCGCGCCGCTGGCCGACGTGGTGGCCCGGCTGGCCGTCCGGCACCCGGTCACCGCCGTCGCCGCCGCCCTCGCCCGGCTGCGCGACCACGGCCTGCTGGTGTCCGGTCCGGCGGGCACCTCGCCGGCCGAGGCCGCCGGCTGGGACGCCCGAGGTGTCCCACCCGAGGCCGGGCGACGGTGGATGACCGGTGGGCCGGTCGTGGTGGTGGACCTCGGGTCGCCCGGCGTGGCCGAGACCGCCGCAGCGCTGTGCGCGCTCGGGCTCGCCGCCACGGTGGTCGGACCGGACGCGCCGGACGCCGACCCGGGCGACGCCCAGGTGCTGGTGCTGCCGTCGTCCATGCTCGATCCCCGGCTGGCCCGGATCAACGACCGTCATCTGGCCGCCGGTCGCGCGTGGACCCTGGCCCGGCCGCACGGCAACGTCGTCCTCCTCGGCCCGCACCTGGTGCCCGGCCGGACCGGCTGCTGGGCCTGCCTGCGCCAACGCTGGCAGGAGAACGAGCAGGTCACCGCGTATCTGGGTGGGCAGGAACCGGGCGGCGGACTGCCGCAGCCCGGCCGGGCGGTGCTGCCCGGACTGGCCACCACGGCGGCCGGGCTGCTCGCCGCCGAACTCGCCGTGCTCGCCGTCCGGGGCACGTCGCCGCGCCTCACCGGCCGGATGGTCGCCCTGGACACCCGGGACCTGAGCACGGAGAGCCACCAGCTCGTACGCCAGCCGCAGTGCCCCGCTTGCGGCGACCCGGACCTGGTGGGCAAGGCCGACCCCCGGATCGACCTGCCACCGAGCGGCGCGCAGCCCAGCCGGGCCGGGGACGCCCGCACCCGGGAACCCGCCGAGACGTACGCCGCGCTCGCCCACCACGTCAGCCGCTACCTGGGCGTGGTGAGCCGGCTGACCCCGCTGGAGGCGACCGACAACGGTGTCACCCACACCTACTCCGCCGGGCACAACTTCGCCCAACCCCGCCAGCTCGCCGCGCTGCGCCGCAACCTGCGCGGGCAGAGCGGCGGCAAGGGCCGCACCGACCTCCAGGCCCGGATGAGCGCGGTCGGGGAGGCGGTGGAACGCTACTGCGGGGTGTGGCGTGGCGACCGTCCGGTGCACCGGGCGACGTACCGGCAGCTCGGTCCGGAGCGCGCGGTGCACCTGCGGGAGCTGCTGCTGTTCTCGGACCGCCAGTACGCCGACCGGGAGCGGCTCAACCGCGGCCTGGGCCACCTGCACCGCGTCCCGCGTCCGCTGCCCGACGAGGCGGAGCTGGACTGGACCACCGGCTGGTCACTGACCCGGCAGGCGCCGCGCGAGCTGCCCGCCGCCTACTGCTGGTACGGGCATCCGGAGCTGACCGGGCTGGGGGTGTGCTCGGCCGACTCGAACGGCTGCGCGGCCGGCGGCAACCTGTCCGAGGCGATCCTGCAGGGCTTCTGCGAACTCGTCGAGCGCGACAGCGTGGCCCTGTGGTGGTACCACCGTTCCCGGATGCCCGGGGTGGACCTCGCCTCGTTCGGCGACCCGTGGACCGCCGCCTGCGTCGACCATCACGCCACCGCCCTGCGCCGCGAGCTGTGGGCCCTCGACCTGACCGCCGACCTGGGCGTACCGGCGTTCGCCGCGGTGTCCCGGCGGGTCGACGGCGGCCCGGAGGACGTCCTGGTCGGCTTCGGCGCGCACCTGGACGCGCGGGTCGCGTTGACCCGCGCGCTCACCGAGGTGAACCAGTTCCTGCCCGCCGTTCCCGGCCCCACCTCCGCGCGCAACCGGTACGGCGTCGACGACCCGGACACCGCGCGCTGGTTCGGCACGGTGCGGGTGGCCGACCAACCCTGGCTGTCCCCGGACCCCACCCGGCCGCCCCGCACCGCCGCGGACCACCCGACGCTGACCACCGGCGACGTCGGTGACGACGTGCGTCGGTGCGTACGCCGGGCGGAGCGGGCCGGCCTGGAGGTGATCGTCGTCGACCAGTCCCGCCCGGACGTGGACCTGGCGGTGGTGAAGGTCGTAGTCCCGGGGCTGCGGCACTTCTGGCGGCGGCTCGGGCCGGGCCGGCTGTGGGACGCGCCGGCCCGCCTCGGCCGCGACCCGCTGGCCGTCGACGAGACGGCGGCCAACCCGCTGAACGTGTTCTTCTAGCCGCCGCCCCCGGCCAGCCGGGGAACGTGGGAGGGATGGGGAGATGACCACCGTGGTGAGCGGCTCCGGCGGCGGCCCGCCGGTCCAGGAGTCGTACCGGCTACGCCGCGACGCCGAGCTGCGGCCCGGTGAGGACGGCTCGCTGACGCTGCGGCAGACCCGCTTCCGGCTCACCCTGGGGCAGCCCGGGATGGGCCGGCGGGCGCTGCTGCTGCGGCTCGCCGCCGACTGGGTCAGCGACGTCGAGGTGAGCCGGCTGATCAGCGGCCTGGAGGGGGAGAGCCGGGTGCTGCCGGCGCAACTGCTGTTGCGCCGGTTGCTCGCCCACTCCTGGTTGGAGCGCCGCGTCCAGGCCGACGACCGGCCGCTGCTCGACCTGGTGCCCACCGGCCTGGGTCGGGGCAGCCTGCCGGAGAGCCGCCCGCACACCCCCGGCGTCCGCTACCGGCTGTCCCGCTTCGCCACCCTCCAGCCCGAACGGGGCATGCTGGTGGCCGCGTCGTCGTTGAGCACGCTCACGGTCGGCTGCGTCGACCCGGCCCTCGGCGCGGTGCTGGCCGCCGCCGTGCCGGGCGTCGGTGCGGACGCGGTGGCCCGTACGCTCGGCGTCGCGGCGGCGACCGCCGGCCGGGTGCTCGACGAGTTGGCCACCGCCCGGATCCTGGTCACCGACGCCGAGTTCGAGGCGGAGCAGGACGACGCGCCGCTGGCCTACTGGTCGCCGGAGGAGCTGCGGCTGCACCAGCGTTCCCGGGCCGGCGGGCACGCGCTGCCGGTGGGCGGCACCTACCGGATGCGGGAGCGTTTCGCCCCGCAACCGCTGCGCCGCCCGTACGACCGGGGTCGGGCGGTCGAGCTGCCGCTGCCGGACCTCGCGACGATCGCCAAGGGGGACCCGGCGTTCAGCCAGGTCGTCGCGGATCGGCGTAGCGTGCGCGACCACGACGACGCCTCCCCGCTGCCGGTGGAGCGGCTGGCGGAGTTCCTGTACCGGTCGCAGCACACCACCGTCGTCGGCGAGGTCGGCGGGCAGGAGGTGGGCCACCGGCCGTACCCGGGCGGCGGCGGCATCCACGAGCTGGAGATCTATCCGCTGGTCGCGCGCTGCGCCGGGCTCGACCCCGGGCTCTACCACTACGACGCCGTCGGGCACCGGCTGGAGCCGGTCGCCGGCTGGGAGCCGGCCGCCGACCGGCTGCTGGCGTACGCCCGGGCGGCCGGCGCCATGCCCCGCCCGCCGCAGACGGTCCTGGTGGTCACCGCCCGGGTCCAGCGGCTGATGTGGAAGTACGAAGGGATGAGCTACGCGATGATTCTCAAGGACGCGGGTGTGCTGACCCAGCAGATGTACCTGGTCGCCACCGCGATGGGGCTGGCGCCGTGCGCCCTCGGCGCCGGTGACTCCCAGGCCTTCGCCGAGTTGTCCGGGCTCGACCCGCTGGTCGAGCCGAGCGTGGCCGATTTCCTGCTCGGCTCCCGCCGCGTCGACGTGCCGGCCGCGACGGGGGACCGGCCGTGAAGTTCCGGCGGCAGGCGCTGCGCCAGTTGGAGGCGCCGGAGCAACTGGACCGGGCGGTCCGGCTGACCACGGTGCCGAACTGGCTGGCCACCGCCGCGCTGGTCATCGTGGTGGTCGCGGCGGGGGTCTGGTCGGTGCGCACGGTGGTGCCCCGGACCGTCGAGGCGGCCGGCGTGCTGATCCACTCCAACGGGATCTCCGCCCTCGACGCGCTCGACGGCGGCCAGGTCACCAAGGTGTGGGCGTCACCGCACCAGCGGGTGCCCAAGGGCACCCCGCTCTACAGCCTGCGCACCGCCGACGGGAAGGTACGGGTGGAGACCGCGCCGGGAGACGCGTACGTCGTCGCCTGGCTGGTGTCGGAGGGCGAGATCGTCACACCGGGCACGCACCTGGCCGACCTGGAACGGCTCGACGCCGCCGGCGACGCGTTGCAGGCCGTCGTCTACGCCCCCGCCGTCGCCGCGCCGCTGCTGCAACCCGGCGTTCCGGTCGAGGTGGCCGCCGCGGCGGCGCCGCGCAACGTGTTCGGCACCCTGGCCGGCCAGGTGACCACGGTCGGCGCGTTCCCGGAGACCGAGGCGTCGCTGCGCGCGTTCCTGGGCATCGGGCCGGACGTGCGGCGGCTGCTCGCCCACGGCAGCGTGGTCCGGGTCACGGTCGCGCTGCAACCCGACCCGGCGGCCCCGGGGGGCCTGCGGTGGACCAAGTCCCCGCCGCCGTTCCAGCTCAACTCCGCCAGCGAGGTCACCGCCTGGTTCACGGTGGACCGGGAACACCCGATCGACTGGTTGTTGCGGCGATGAGCGCGCCGGAGATCCCCCGGATCCGACGCCGACGGGTCCGCACACCCACCCTGATCCAGATGGAGGCGGTGGAGTGCGGCGCCGCCGCGCTCGGCATCCTGCTCGGCCACCACGGCCGGCACGTACCCCTGGAGGAGTTGCGCCGGGTGTGCGGGGTGAGCCGGGACGGCTCCACCGCGGCCACCGTGCTCAAGGGCGCCCGCCGGTACGGGATGGTGGCCAAGGGCTTCCAGATGGACCTGCCCGGCCTGGCGACGGTGGCGCTGCCGGCGGTGCTGTTCTGGCGGTTCGAGCACTTCGTGGTGCTGGAGGGGCTCGGCCGCAAGGTCTTCATCAACGATCCGGCCACCGGTCCCCGCGCGGTGAGCTGGGCGGAGTTCGACGGCGCCTTCACCGGCGTCGTGCTCACCATGGAGCCCGGCCCGGAGTTCCGCCCGGGCGGCACCCGTTACCGGCTGCTCCGGGCGCTGGCGCAGCGGTGGCGCGGCCCCGGCTCGGCGATCGCGCAGATGCTGCTGCTCGGCCTGCTGATCGCGGTGGTCGGTCTGACCATCCCGGTGATGGCCCAGATCTTCGTCGACCGGGTGCTGCTCCAGGAGGACCGGGCCGCGTTCGCCGGCCTGGTGGCCGCCGTGGCGGTGGCCACCGGGCTGACGTTCCTGGCCAGCCTGCTCCAGCAACGGCTGACCGTCCGGGCGGAGACGGCGCTCGCACTGGGCAGCGCCGCCCGCTTCTTCCGACATCTGCTGCGACTGCCGCCGACCTTCTTCGACCAGCGGCAGGCCGCCGACCTCAGCCAGCGGGTCCGCGGCAACGAGGTGGTCGCCGAGGTGCTCACCCGGCGGGCGGCCACCACCGTGATCGACACCGCGCTGGTGCTGGCGTACGGGGCCCTGCTCTGCCAGTACGACCTGCTGCTCGGGCTGTGCGCGGTGGTCCTGGCGGGGTTGAACGTCAGCGTGCTGCGCTACGTCGCCTCGACCCGGTCGATCGCCGTGGCCGGACTCCAGGCGGACCGGAGCAAGGTGGTGACCACCGTGTACACCACGGTCCAGATGATCGAGACGGTGAAGGCCGGCGGGGAGGAGGAGCGCGCCGTGGCCCGGTTCGCGGCGCGTACCGCCACCGTCGCCACCCGCCAGCAGCGGCTGGGGGTGCCCACCGCGGTGCTCTCCGTCCTGCCCGCGTTCCTGGCCTCGGGGACCACCGCGGTGCTGCTGGGACTGGGCAGCCGGCAGGTGGTGGCGGAGGCGATGAGCGTCGGCGTGCTGGTCGGCATGCAGAGCCTGGCCGCCGCGATGAACCGCCCGTTGGGCAACCTCACCGCGCTCGGCTCGCGGTTGCAGGACATGAGCGCCGACCTCAACCGGCTTCGCGACGTGGAGCGCTACCCGCTGCCGGCGGACGACGAGCGACCCGACCGGCCGTTGACGCCGATGGAGGGGCACCTGCGCATCGAGGAGGTGACCTTCGGCTACAACCCGCTGGGCCGTCCGCTGCTGGAGAACTTCAGCCTGGACCTGCCGCCGGGGGCCCGGGTGGCGCTGGTCGGGCGCTCGGGCAGCGGCAAGTCGACGGTGGGTCGGCTGGTCGCCGGGCTCTACCGGCCGTGGACCGGCCGGGTGACCGTGGACGGCCTGGAACGGTCCGGGGCCGACGCCGGCCTCTGGGCGGCCACCGTCGCCATGGTGGACCAGGACCAGCGGCTGTTCGAGGGCAGCGTCCGGGACAACGTCACCATGTGGGACCTCACGGTCGCCGACGACGACGTGGTCACCGCGCTGACCGACGCCTGCCTCTACGACGAGGTCGCGGCCCGACCGGGCGGCCTGGCCAGTCCGGTACGGGAGAACGCCCGCAACTTCTCCGGCGGGCAGCGGCAGCGGTTGGAGATCGCCCGCGCGCTCGTGCGCAATCCGCGGGTGCTGGTGCTGGACGAGGCCACCAGCGCGTTGGACGCCGAGACCGAACGCCGGATCGACCTGCACCTGCGCCGGCGCGGGGCGACCTGCCTGATCGTCGCCCACCGCCTGTCCACCGTCCGCGACTGCGACCTGATCGTCGTGCTCGACGGTGGCCGGGAGGTGGAGCGCGGCACCCACGAGCAACTGGTCGCCGCGGACGGCGCGTACGCGCGCCTGGTCCGGGACCACTGACCACGACGATCCGAGGAGACGCTGATGAGCGGCGCGGTGGAGCACCCTCCGGGCGCGGGCCTGCTCGGCTTCTGCGCCGACGGCGTACGCCAGGTGTGCCGCCTGGACGGCCCGGCGGCCGGCTGGCTGGTGACCGGCGGCGAGGCCGACCTGTTCGCGGTGCGCCGGGTCGGCGCGAACCCGTCGCGTCGCCACCATGTGGCCCGGCTGCCCGCCGGTGGGCTGGTGCCGACGTCCACCGCGATCGGCGCCTGGCAGTTGATCCTCGTGCCGCTGCCCGGCACGGAGCTGCGCGGGTTGCCCCGGCCCCACCTGTCCCTGCTGGAGCGATTCGCCCAGCGGGGCGAGGTGGCGGACGACGAGGCGTCGTCGCGGATACTCGCCGCCGCGGCGGAGCTGGTCGCGGCGATGGACCGGGTGCTGGTCGCCGTCGCCGACGCGTCGCGCCGCGGGCAGGCGCCCCGGGAGGCGGCCACGCTCAGCGGACGCGAGATCGTCTCGCTGGCGCCGGGCAGCGCGCTCACCTCCACCGGCGGCGCCTGGTGGCTGCGCAGCGCCGGCGCGCACCTGCGACGCAACGACGGCGGGCCGGCGGAGACGTCGGGGGAGCGGGAGCTGCTGCTGGTCGCCGAGCGGGACTGGGTGGTGGCCGAGTCGGCGTGCGCGGTGGAGAGCCAGGGGAGCTGGGACCTGCTGGTCACCGGTGAGCTGCGCGCGGCGGTCGACCAGCACGTCTCGCGGCTGCTGCGGATCGTGGAGACCCGCATCGAGGAGGCCGACGCGGCCCTGCTGGACGCCGTGGCGCGGCGCCGGCAGATCGACGCCGCGGTGCTCGCCGCGGCGGCCCGCCGGTCGATCGGGGTGATCGGCGCGGGCGAGACGACGCCGGTCCCCGAGGCGGAGCCCGGCTTCGACCGGTACGGGCGGGCGGCCTCGGTGCTCCGGGTGGTCACCGAGGGAATGGGCACCCCGGTCAACGAGCCGGCCGACCGCAGCCGCACGCCGCTGGACGACCGCGCGGCGGTGCACGCGGTGTCCCGGGCCTCCAGCCTGTTCCTGCGCGAGGTGCGGCTGCCCGGGCGGTGGTGGCGGCGGGACCTGGGGCCACTGGTGGCGTGGCGGGCCGTCGACGACCCGGAGCGCGCCCTCGCGGTGCCGCTGGTGTTCCGCCGTGGTCGCTACCACCACGTTGACCCGGACACCCGCGCGCGCGGCCCGGTCGACGCGAGGCTGGCCGCGACGTTCGCCGCCGAGGCGACCCAGGTGCAGGCGCCGCTGCCGCCGGTGGCCCGGATGCGGCACCTGCTGCGGGCCGGGCTGGTCGGCGCGGCGCACGACGTGCGGGGCCTGCTGGTCGCCGCCGCCTGCGCGGGGCTGCTGGGCCTCGGCGTGCCGCTGGCCACCGGCGAGGTGCTCGGTCAACTGGCCCGGCGGGGCGAGGTCGACGGCCTGTTCGGCTTCCTCGGGCTGCTGCTCGCGGCCGCGGTGGTCGCGGTGCTGGTCGGGGTGGTGCAGAACCTGCGGCTGCTGCGGTTGGACGGCCGGTTGCAGACGGGCGCGCAGATGGCGGTCTGGGACCGGTTGATGCGGCTGCCGGCCCGCTTCTTCACCGGTCGCAGCAGCGGCGAGATCGCCAACTCGATGCTGGGCATCTCGTTCGTCGGCGAGGCGGTGAGCGCGCTGCTGCCGCAGGCCGTCTCGGCGGCGGCGACCGTCGCCGTGACCCTCGGGCTGCTCCTGGTGGTCGAGCCCGTGCTCGGGCTGTGGGGGCTGGGGATCGTCGTCGTCACCATGCTCGCCTTCGCCGCGTTCGCGGTGCTGATCGTGCACCGGCAGCGGTCCGCGATGCCGGCCGAGCACCGGGCGGCGATGATGACCAACCAGTTGCTCGGCGGCATCGTCAAGATCAAGCTGGCGGCCGCCGAGGCGCGGGCGCACGCCCGCTGGTCGGAGGTGGCCGCGACGGCCCGGGCGGCGCTGCAACGGGTGCGGCAGAGCCAGTCGGGCGTGGTCGCGTTCGCCACCGTGCTTCCGGTCGCCGGCCAGCTGGTCCTGTTCGCCGTGCTGATGGGACCGCTCGCCGGCCGGGTCACGCCGGCCGACTTCTTCGTCCTCAACGTCGGCTTCGCGATGCTGCTCGGCGCGCTGCTGGTGCTGGTGTCGGCCGGGGTGGAGGTGGTCGCGGCGGTGTCGCGGCTGGGCAGCCTGCGGGAGATCCTGCGCGCCGACCCCGAGGCACGGCCGGACCGGGTCGACCCGGGCGAGCTGCGCGGCGAGATCACGTTGCGCCGGCTCACCTTCGCCTACCAGCCGGACGAGCCGCCGGTGCTCGTCGACCTCGACCTGCACGTTCGCCCGGGCGAGTTCGTCGCCGTCGTCGGGCCGAGCGGCTGCGGGAAGTCCACGCTGCTGCGGCTGCTGCTCGGCTTCGAGCGCCAGCAGCAGGGCGCGGTGCTCTACGACGGCCAGGACCTCGCCGAACTCGACGTGCACGCGGTCCGCCGCCAGTGCGGGGTGGTCCTACAGGACGGTCAGCTCTTCGCCGGCTCGGTCCGGGACAACATCTGCGGCGCCGGCAGCTTCCCGCTGGACCAGGTCTGGGAGGCGGCGCGGATGGCCGGGCTCGCCGACGACCTGGAGGCGCTGCCGATGGGCATGAGCACGATGGTGCCGTTCGGCGGCGGGACGCTCTCCGTCGGGCAGCGTCAGCGGGTGCTGATCGCCCGCGCGCTTGCTCCCCGGCCCCGGATCATCTTCTTCGACGAGGCGACCAGCGCGCTGGACAACCGGACCCAGGAGGTGGTCACCCGGAGCACCGCGACCCTGGCCGCGACCCGGGTGGTCATCGCCCACCGGCTGTCCACCGTCCGCGCGGCGGACACCATCGTGGTCCTCGACGCCGGGCGGATCGTCCAGCGGGGCAGCTACGACGAGCTGATGGCGCAGCACGACGGACTGTTCCACCGGTTGGCACGGCGGCAACTGCTGGCCGAGCCGGGGCCCGCCGACCCGGTGGCGCCGGACCGGCAGCCGGACGGTCAGCCGGCGGCGGGTTAACGCCCGGTCAGCCGTTGTCGATGACCGCGCTGTCCTCCAGGCACACGTCCGTGTCGAGGTGGTTCTCCAGCAGCTCCGCGACGTGCGCCTCCGCCTGGTTCTCCACGGCGAGCCGGAACGCCTCGGTGAGCACGTTGACCACGCCCTGGGTCAGCAGCAGGGTCTCCCGGTCGAGGTCGGCCCAGGACGACCGGGCGTCACCGCGGGCCAGCTCGGGCGCGAGGGCCAGCAACCGCGCGGTGACGGCGGCGACCAGCTCGTCGGCCACCGGTCGGAGGCTGTCCAGCACCTCGCTGAGGGTCTGCAGCGCGGGCACCGTGCCCACGCGTACCCGGTGCAGTTCCAGGGCGGCACGCAGCGGGCGCGGCCGGACGGTGCGGACGCTGCCGTCGGTGGCGCGTCCGATCACGCCGTGCCGGGTCAGCGCGTGCGCCAGCGCGGGCCGGTCGGCGGTCAGCCGGTGCAGCATCGCGGTCAGTGTGTCGGGCGCGTCGTCGCGGGCCCGCACCCCGAGCATCGCCTCGATGGAGACCAGGTTGAAGCCCTGCCGCTGGAGGGCGAGGATCGCGTCCAGCCGGCGTACGTGGGAGTCGTCGTAGAGCGCCGCCCGGCCGTGTCGCACCGGCGGAGGCAGCAGCCGTCGGGCCTGGTGGGCGCGGATGTTGCGCGGCGACATCCCGACCTTGCGGGCCAGTTCCTCCACGGTGTACCCGGCCGGGCCGCCGGGCGTCGTCGTCACCTGGTCGATGGTCACGCCTGCCTCCGGCAGCACTCGGTGACGCCACACGCCGCGCCGTCGGACCGCTGTCACGGTGAACGGTCCGACGAACGCAGCGTAAGTGCGAAAGCGCGCGGGGAACAGGCGGGGAATTACTACTTGTTTACCGTGGCGTAATTACCTAGAATCGCAAACCGTCGCCCCGTCGCTGATTCCCAATTACCCGGCTTTCGCCGCAGCGCGACCTTTTCGCGGCCACATTCGATGACATTGCCCGGATCGGCCCGACCGGTGCCCCAGGATGGGCGGAAACCGGCGGCCGGAACTTCCGCGCTGCCGGTCGCCGCCGGCGGTGCCGCCGCCGGTGGCCCGCCGTCGAAGGGAGCAGGGGTGTGACACCCGTCGATCGAGCGGTCTTCGTGGCCGCGTACAGCCGACTGGTCGCCGACGTCTGGGCCGATCCGGTCCGGGAGCGGGCGCTCGAGAGCGACCCGCGGGAGTTCCTCGCCGGCTACGGCCTCCACCTGCCCGAAGACGTGCAGGTCCGGGTGGTCCGGGACGTCGCCGACGCCGACCCGGACCTTCAGGTGCAGGTCGAGTCGTGGGAGCTGGCGGAGAGCACCGGCGCGTTCGTGCTCTTCGTGCCGTCGCTGCTGCCGGTGGCCGAAACGGAGCTGGCCGAGGACGAGTTGGACAGTGTCGTCGCCGGCCTGGACTCCAGCTGCGCCTGCTGCTGCCCGTGCTGCTGCACCTGACACCGATGTCTGCCGCCCACCGGCCGGCGCGGCACATTCTGGTGGCAGCCGCACGAAATCCTTGATTGTCGAACCCCGATATTTCTAGCGTTCTCGCCACAGCGATTAATCGACCCCCGCCGAACAGTTACGAAGAAAGGGCCGAACGATGAGCAACGACGACCAGGAATACGGTGCGAGATTCGTGACCAAGTACTCGGAGCTGGTCACCGCGGTGTGGCGCAGCGACGAGGAACTGCAACGGCTCCTCGCCGACCCGACCGGCTACGCCACGGCCGCCGGCCTGCCGGTCGCCCCCGGCGCCACGGTCGAGGTCGACCGCGCCCAGCCCGCCACGCTCTACACCAAGGAGCAGATCGTCGCCGACTGGTCCGGCACGCCCGGCCGGCATGTGCTGCACGTGCCCGAGGTGCCGCTGGTCGACCTCAACGAGCTGACCGAGGCCGAGCTGGAGACGGTCGCCGGTGGCGTGGCGCCGGTGGCGGACAACAACGTCAACATCATCGCCGTCCTCATCGTCTGAGTTCCCACCACCCGCGCCGGGAGCCTCGATGACTGACACGACCGAAACCATCGCGTTCCGATCCGGCACCTACCGGACGGCGACCGTGGAGCAGACCTGGGCCCGGGTCGGCGGCATGCTCGACCGGTTCCGGATCACCCGGGTCGCCGACATCACCCGGCTCGACGAGATCGGCCTGCCGGTGCACGTCGCCTACCGGCCGGTCGGCGCCACCATGGCGGTGAGCGTCGGCACCGGCGCCACGGCGGCACAGGCCCGGGTCGGCGCGGTGATGGAGAGCATCGAGTCCTGGCACGCCGAGAACCTCCGGCCGGGGACCGTGGCCCGGTCCCCGGCCGAGGCGCTCGACCTGCCGTACGACGTCCGCTGGCTGCATCTGGCGGAACGGTCGCCGCTGACCCCGGCCGTCGAACTCGACTGGGTGGCCGGCCACGGGCTGGTGACCGGTGCGCGGTGCCTGGTGCCCCGCGCCACCATCGAACTCGACTTCACCGTCCGACGTGGCTGGGACCGCGCCCTCTTCACCCCCAGCAGCAACGGGCTGGCCACGGGGAACACCTTCGCCGAGGCCAGCCTGCACGCGCTGCTGGAGGTCGTCGAGCGGGACTGCATCGCCCCGTACTGCACCTCGCCGCTGGCCGAGCGCACCTACGCCGACCCCGGCACGGCCACCAACCCGATGACCCGCACCGTGCACGAGGCGCTGCTGCGGGCCGGCTGCTGGGTGGAGGTCTGCGACATCACCAACGTCGTCGGCGTGCCCTGCTACGCCGCCTCGATCTGGTCGGAGGACCTGCCGGTCACCTTCGGCGGCTTCGGCTGCCACGTGGACCCGGAGATCGCGGTGGGCCGGGCCATGGCCGAGGCCGCCCAGTCGCGGCTGGTCATGGTCTCCGGCGCCCGCGACGACATCGACGCCACCTCGTACCGCGACGTCGGCGGGCCGCCGGTGCCGCCCCCCACCGTCGACCGGCCCCGGCGGCCGGTGCGCCGGGACGCGCCGCCCACCGGGGACGTGACCCAGGTGCTGCGCGAGGTGGCGTCGCGGGTGCAGCGGATCACCGGCGTGGAGCCGTTCGCCGTCGACCTGACGCACGACGACATCGGCATCGCGGTCAGCAAGGTCTTCGCCCCCGGCCTGCGCATGTTCGACGAGCGGGCCCTGAGTACCCGACCGGGGGTGCCGCGTGACTGACGTCGTCTTCATCGGCCCGAGCCTGCCGGCCGCCGAGGTCGGTCGGCTGCTGCCCGACGCGGTGGTGCTGCCACCGGTCGCGCACGGCGACCTGCTCCGCCTGGACGTCGCCGCCGGCGACCGGGTCCTCATCGTCGACGGTTTCTTCCTGCAACACCCGCCGGTACGCCACCGGGAACTCCTCGACCTGCTCGACCGCGGCGTGACCGTGGCCGGCGCCGCCAGCATGGGCGCGCTGCGCGCCGCCGAGCTGTGGCCGTTCGGGATGCGCGGCGTGGGCGAGGTGTTCCGGCTCTACCGCGACGGCGTCGTCACCGGCGACGACGAGGTGGCGGTGGTGCACGGGCCCGCCGAGGAGGGCCACCGCACGTTGAGCGAGCCGCTGGTGAACATCCGGGTCGCGCTGCGCCGCGCGGTCGCCGCCGGCGTGCTCGACGCCGCCGAGGCGGCGATGCTGCTGGAGCTCGGCCGGGCCCTGCCCTTCCGGCGCCGGTCGTACCGCGCGCTGGAGCGCACCGCGCCACCCGAGGCCGCCGACGCGGTGGACCGCTTCCTGACCTGGCACCGCCGGGACCCCGGCGACGCGAAGGGCGCGGACGCGCGGCTGCTGCTGACGATGGCGGCGCGCAACGCGCCCGAGCTGTGCCCGGCGCACGCCGGCGACCAGCCGATCGACAACCTGCACACCCGCTTCCTCGACAGTTGGCGGGCGCGGTTCGCCGGCGCGTCGGTCGGTGGGCAGTGGGTCAGCGACCGGGACGCCGCCGCGGTGCTGATGCTGCTGCACCCCGAGGTGCCGACCTGGCATCGGCGCGGGGTGCTGGCCGGGCTGGCCGGGGTCGACCCCGCCGACCCGACGGTCCAGGACCGCGCCCACGAGGTGGCCCGGCGGCGGGGACTCACCGCCGCCCCGCCCGGCGGGTGGGACTGGCTGACCGACGCCGAGCGCGGACTCGACGACCGGGAGGCCGTCCTGCGGACGCTGGTGCGGGCCTTCGGCACCACGCCGCACCGCAGCCTGGCGCTGTGGATGGTCGCGGCGCCGCTGCGTACCCCCGCACTGCTCGCCGCGGCCCGGCAGGTCGCGGCGACGGCGGCGGCGCTGAACGAGACGCTCGTTCCGCGTACGGCGGGAGACCGCCGCCCGGGTGGGCGGCTGCACTTCCGCACGGAGGTCGTCGACGCGCACTTCGCGAGGCTGTGGGGCTGCGCCGTCGACGGGCTGGAGGCGGCCGCGTGGGATCGCGGCTTCGTCGACCTGGCGGCGTTCCGGTACGCCGCGGAACCGCTGGTGGCGTACGTCAAGGCGTTCGGCGCCCCGGCACTGCCGGCGGTGGGCGGGGACACGCGCGCGAAGAGCCTGGCCGGTTCGGCGGCCCGGGCCGGTTGAGGAGGATTCGATGAGCGGCACGGTGAAGGCGGCACTGGTCTACCCTCCGCTGACCGATCCCACCTCGGGATACCACTCCCTGAACTACCTCGACTCGTACGCCCGGGCGCAGGGGCACCGGCCGGCGGAGATCATCGACGCCAACATCGAGGCGTTCCACCACTCGTACACCCCGTCGGCGTACGAGTGGCTGCGACGGGAGCTGACCCGGTCGACGACCGACGACCTCAGCGGCCCGGACGCGTTGATGGCCCGGGCGAACCAGCTCGGCCTGCCCGAGCCCGACCCGGAGCGGCTGCGCCGGTCGATCGGCGTGCTCCAGGACCCGGTGCTGTTCTACGACTACGCGCACTACCAGGACGCCGTCGAGGGCGTGATCTCCTGGATGGACGCGCTCGGCGCGGTCGGGTTCCCCGGGCAGTTCCGCGCCGGCTTCCGGCTCCACCCGCCGCCGATGGTCTCGGTCGGCTCGGTGGCCGCGCTGACCGACGAGGCGGTGCTCGGCCGGCTCAACCGGCCCTTCCAGCCGTACTACGAGGACGTGCTGATCCCCCGGCTGGCGGCCGGCGGGCATCAGGTGATCGGGATCAGCGTCACCTACCAGTGGCAGCTTCCGTTCGCGCTCTGGATCGCCCGGCTCGTCCGGCGGGCCTGCCCGGACGTCTTCCTCGTGGCGGGCGGCACGGAGATCTCCGACGTCTGGAAGTGCGCCAGCAGACCGGAGTACGTCTTCCAGGTGCTGGCCGACTTCGACGCGATCGTGGTCGGCGAGGGGGAGAGCGCGTACACGGACATCCTGGACGCGGTGGAGGCCGGGACCCTGCCGGCCGGGCACCCGAACGTTCGCCTGCACCCGAGGTACGGCCGTCAGCGTCAGCTCCCGCTGCGCTACGAGCGCCTGGCGGCGGTGCCGGTGCCGGACTTCTCCGGCCTGCCCTGGGACCTCTACCTCAGCCCGGAGCGGTTCGTCTACTACTCGCCGACCCGGGGCTGCTACTGGAACAAGTGCACGTTCTGCGACTACGGCCTGAACACCGACGGCCCGACGAGCCCGTGGCGGCAGGACACGGTCGGCACCATGATCGCGGACGTCACCGAGCTGTCGAAGTTCGCCAAGTTCATCTACTTCTCGGTGGAC
The DNA here is from genome assembly GCF_002140155.1 of Micromonospora sp. NBS 11-29. Classification (GTDB taxonomy): domain Bacteria; phylum Actinomycetota; class Actinomycetes; order Mycobacteriales; family Micromonosporaceae; genus Micromonospora. The sequence continues at coordinate 3,806 of NZ_NAPR01000023.1, read as the reverse complement.
GTGCTCGCGCCCGCGACCATCCTGCGCTTCGCCGAGCAGGTCGTCGAGCGTGGGCTGGACTTCCGCTGGGGCGCCGAGATCCGGCTGGAGAAGTACTGGTCGGACGAGCGTTGCGAGCTGTTGCGGCGCAGCGGCTGCGTGGCCGTCTCGGTCGGCTTCGAGTCCGGCAACCAGCGCATCCTCGACCTGATCGACAAGGGCACCCGGCCGGAGCAGGTACGCCGCACCATGACGTCGATGACCAAGGCCAACATCGGCGTGCAGATGATGGGCTTCACCGGCTTCCCCACCGAGACCCGGGAGGAGGCGTTGGACAGCATCACGTTCCTGCGGGACAACCCGGACCTGTGGACCCTCGGCGGGCTCGGCGACTTCATGCTGACCCCCGGCGCCATCGTCGCCAAGGAGCCGGAGCGGTTCGGCATCACCAACGTGCGGCCGGTGGAGGGTTCGGACATCGTCCGGGTCCTGCGCTACGACGAGCCGGTGACCGAGGCGGCGCGGGACGAGGTCGCCCGCGCCAAGGCCGGGCTGAACCCCGGGCACTTCCACCGTCCGTGGCTGGGCAGCACCGACACCCCGCACACGTTCTTCTACCACGACCGTTACGGCACGGCGGTGCGCAGCGTGCTCGCCGACGACCGGGTCCGGCTGGACTCCGACGACCGGACCGAGTTCCTCGCCAACGGCTGCTTCGTCGACCACGACGACGAGCGGCTCCGGGAGGCGTACCGGCAGATCCGCTCGGACGACCAGGACGGGACCGGTGAGCTGCCGGCCGGCCGCCACCTGTTCCGGCGTACCGACGGCCAGGTGTTCGCGCTCAACCGCAGCAGCCGGCTGTTCCTGGATCTCTTCACCGTGCCGCTCACCCTGACCGAGGCGCAGCGCCGGCTCTGGCTCGTCGAGCCGGCGGTCGCCGACCGGGTCTGGCGGACCTTCATCGGGCAGCGGCTGATCCGCCGGCACCGGCCCGCCGCGACCGGCGACCCGATGTAACGACCGCGATCGTACGTTCCACGACTGGTCAAACGCTATTCGCGAGTTCAAACTCCGCTGTTGTCACGACTTCGGGATGCGAAATTCACCGCCCGGTCATGACGCATCGCACTGTGCCTCCGCCTCCGCCATCCGCAGGATTGACGTCATCCGATCAGGCGGTGGAGGCAACCGACATGGACGAACGGTACGACTCGTACTGCGCGGTCGATCCGCTCTTCTACGACTCGCTGGCCAGCACCACGGCCGAGGCGGACGGCTACCTCACCGGCCCGGTGCCGGCCGGCTGGGAGTGCGAGGCCAAGGACGACTGGATGGTCCACGGTCCGGTCGGCGGGACCCTCCCCGCGCAGGGCTGGAAGATCCACGTCTCGGCCCGGCTGGACAACGCGGAGCGCGTGCTGGCCCGGGTGGCGGGCTACTGCCGGCCCCGGGGCATCCCGTTCAAGCACCTGCGCGGCCCCCGCCTGCTGCTCATGCGCAACAGCAAGTACGCCCGGCGCGGCGCCAGCGGCAAGTTCGTCACCGTCTACCCGCGCGACGACGCCGAGCTGGAGCTGACGGCCAAGGAACTCGCCGACCTGCTCGACGGGGAGCACGGCCCGTACATCCTCAGCGACCTGCGCTACGGCGACGGCCCGGTGCACCTGCGCTACGGCGGATTCGCCGCCCGGTACTGCGTCTCCGACGACGGGCAGACCGTGCCGGCGATCGAGGCCCCGGACGGCACCCTGGTGCCCGACCGGCGGGACCCGGTGTTCCACGTCCCGGAGTGGGTCACCCTGCCCGACTTCCTCGCCCCGCACCTGGCCGCCCGCAACGGCGCGAAGACCACCGACCTGCCGTACCGCATCGAGAAGGTGATCCACTTCTCCAACGGCGGCGGCCTGTACGAGGCCCGCGACACGCGCACCGACCAGCGGGTGGTGCTCAAGGAGGCCCGCCCGCACGCCGGGCTGGACGCCACCGGCACCGACGCGGTGACCCGGCTGCGGCGCGAGGCAGAAATGCTGCGCCGGCTGGCCGACGTGCCGCACATCGTCCGGGTGCACGACGAGTTCAGCTTCGGCGGGCACGAGTTCCTCGCCCTCGCCTTCGTCGAGGGTCGCCCGCTCAACCAGCTCGTCGTCGAGCGCTACCCGCTGGTGCACGTCGACGCCGACCGGGCCGACTACACCCGTTGGGCGCTCGACGTGCACCGCCAGGTCGCCGACGCCGTCGCCGCGATCCACGCGCACGGCATCGTCTACGGCGACCTGCACATGTTCAACATCATGGTCGGCGACGACGGCGCGGTGACGCTGATCGACTTCGAGGTCGCCACCGACGCCGCCGAGGCCACCCGGCCCGCGCTGCGCAACCAGGCGTTCGCCGCGCCCCGCGACCGCACCGGCGCCGAGGTCGACCGGTACGCCCTGGCCNCTCGCGCCCGCCAAGGCGGCACACCTGGCCGACGTGATCGCCCAGAACTTCCCGGTGCCACGCGACCTGCTCGACGAGACGGTCGAGGTGATCGTGGGCGGACGCCCGGCGGACATCCGGCACGCCGTCACGGTCGACCCGGACGACTGGCCGGGCCTGCGCGACCGGCTCGCCGCGGCGATCACCGCCAGCGCCACCCCGGAACGCGACGACCGGCTCTTCCCCGGTGACATCCGCCAGTTCGCCGGCGCCGACGGCGGGCTCGGTCTCGCCCACGGCGCGGCCGGGGTGCTCTGGGCGCTGCACGAAAGCGGCGCCGGCACCGACCCGGCGCACGAGCGGTGGCTGATCGACCGGGTCCGCGAACCCGCCTCCGGCAGCCGGCTCGGCCTCTACGACGGGCTGCACGGCATCGCGTACGTGCTGGACCTGCTCGGCCACCGGGACGAGGCGCTGCGCCTGCTCGACCTCTGCCTCGACCAACCCTGGACCGAGCTGCGCGACGACCTGACCGGCGGGCTGTCCGGGATCGCGCTGAACCTGGACCACTTCGCCGCGCTCACCGGCGAACGCCGCTACGCCGACGCCGCCCGCCAAGCCGTCGACGTGGTGGTCGGCCGGCTCGGCGACGTCGACTCGGTCGCCGAGATCAGCGGCGGGAAACACCCGTACGCCGGGCTGACCCGGGGCGGGGCGGGCGTGGCGCTGATGCTGCTGCGAAGGTACGAGCGGCACGGCGACGACGCCCTGCTCGACCACGCCCGCACCGCGCTTCGGCAGGACCTGCGCCGCTGCGTCCGCCGCGACGCCGGGCACCTGGAGGTCAACGAGGGCTGGCGGACCATGCCCTACCTGGCCGAGGGGAGCGTCGGCATCGGGCTGGTGCTCGACCGGTACCTCCACCACCGGCCCGACGACGAGCTGCGCGACGAGGCCACCGCGATCCGCCGCTGCGCCGACTTCCCGTTCTACGCGCAGTCCGGCCTCTTCGCCGGCCGCGCCGGGATCGTCGCGTACCTCGCCGAGCGGGGTGAGCGGGACGCGGCCCGAGAGCAGGCCCGGCTGCTCGGCTGGCACGCCCTGCCGTACCGGGACCGGACCGCCTTCCCCGGTGACCAGTTGCTGCGGCTCTCCATGGACCTCGCCACCGGCACCGCCGGGGTGCTCGCCGCACTCGCCACGACCCGGCCGGCCGACCCGCTCCACCTGCCGTTCCTGACCCCGCTGCCCGACGCGACCCGCGTCGCGGGCGCGGACTGAACGGCCACCGACCCCCCGGTCACCCCGGGGAGACCCGATCCGACTGACGAGGAAAGGAGGTGAATCGACATGGCTCTGCTCGACCTCCAGGGGATGGAGCTGCCGGCCGCCGAGCGTACCGGCGG
>NZ_NAPR01000022.1:141752-202263 GCF_002140155.1 Micromonospora sp. NBS 11-29 | reverse complement strand
GCACCTTCTTCAAGCGCTCCTCGAAATCACCCCGGTAACGCGAACCAGCCACCAGCGCACCCAGGTCGAGGGTGTAGAGCTGCTTGTCCTTCAGCGTCTCGGGCACCTCGCCCTTGATGATCTTCTGAGACAGGCCCTCCACCACGGCGGTCTTACCGACGCCGGGCTCANGGGTCAGGTTCCGGCCGAACTGGTCCAGCACGAGGCTGGTCGACGGCGCGGCCTCACCCGGCGCGGCCCCCGCGGCAGCCGGCTCCTTGCCCTGGTAGCCGGAGAGAAGCTGGATCACCTGCTGGCGGACCCGGTTCAGGTCGGCGCCGAGCTTCACCAGCACCTGCGCGGCCACGCCCTCGCCCTCGCGGATCAGGCCGAGCAGGATGTGCTCCGTGCCGATGTAGTTGTGGCCGAGCTGCAACGCCTCACGCAGCGACAGCTCCAACACCTTCTTCGCCCGCGGCGTGAACGGGATGTGCCCGCTCGGCGCCTGCTGACCCTGACCGATGATCTCCTCAACCTGCTGACGGACGCCCTCCAGGGAGATGCCGAGGCTCTCCAGGGCCTTCGCCGCGACACCCTCANCCAGCAGGATGTGCTCCGTACCGATGTAGTTGTGGTTGAGCATCCGGGCCTCTTCCTGGGCCAGGACGACAACCCGTCGCGCTCGGTCGGTGAACCGCTCGAACATGGGACCACCCACTGTCTACGAGTCGACGCATTCACTATAACTTTCGATAGTAACTGATCGTCTCGGTGGCGAAGCCCCACCGGAAGCGCGGCACGCACGGCGGACGCATCTTCCGACATCGATGCCCGGACGGCCTTGTAGCCGCTGAGTAGTGGCATTATTACGATCGGTGCTGGCTCCGGTGACGGCGGGAAATGGCGGTTCCTGGTGGCGGATTCGACGGTGCGTCTGAAGATCCTCGGTCCGCTCCAGGTGAGCCGCGGCACCACGCCGGTGGACCTGGGGCCCACCAAGCAGAAGGCGGTCTTCGCGGCGCTCGCGCTCCAGCCCGGCCACGGCGTCGCCGTCAGCGAACTCCAGGAGGCGGTCTGGGGTGAACGGGTGCCGGCGCGGGCCCGCGAACTGCTGCACACGTACATCGCCCGGCTCCGCCAGCTCCTGGAGCCGGAGACGCCGCCCCGGGCGCGGACCAACGTCATCGTGTCCACCCCGACCGGGTACGCCCTGCGGGTCGACCCCCGGGCCGTCGACCTGGCCGTCTTCCACGAGCTGGTCGGGCGGGCCCGGCAGCGCCTCGGCGAGGGGCAGCCCCGCCGGGCGCTACGGCTGTTCCGGCACGCGCTGCACCTCTGGCGTGACCCGGCGCTCAGTGAGCTGACCGCCCTGCTGCGACAGTCGGTCGAGGTGGAGGCACTGCGGTTGAGCTGGTCCGACGCCGCCCGGGACTACGTGACGCTCGGTCTGCGTACCGGGAGCCCGGCCGAGGTCCGCGACCTGGCGGCCCAGCTCGCCGCCCGGGAGCCGCTCGACGAGCAGGTGCAGGCCCACTATCTGACCGTGCTGGAGCGGACCGGGCAGCGGTCCCTGGCGCTGAGCCGGTACGCGGCCGTCCGCGACGTGCTCCGGCGGGAGCTCGGCGTCGAGCCGGGGCCGGCGCTCCAGGCGGTGTACCGGCGGTTGGTCGAACCACGCTGGCCGCCACCCGGCCGGCTCGGGACGCCCATGCCCCCGCCGGCCGCCGTGGGCTGGCCCGGTGACCTGCTGCACCGTGATCGCGACGTGCGGGCGGTGGCGTCGCTGGTGCGTACGCATCGCCTGGTCACCGTCGTCGGTCCGCCGGGGTGCGGCAAGTCGGCGTTGGTCCGCGAGGTGGCCGGCGAGATGCGGAACCGGTTCGTCGACGGCGTGGTCACGGTGGACGTCGCCGGCGTCGCGGACCGGGCGCAGCTACGGACCCGGATGATCGACCTGCTGGCCGGGCCGTCGTCGGACCGTTCGGTGTTCGAGGTCCGGCGGGTCCTGGTGGTGCTCGACAACGCCGAGCACCTCGTGGACGCGTGCGCCCTGCTGACTGACACGCTGCTGCGTGGGCAGCACCGGTCGGCCGTGCTGGTGGCCTCCCGCGAACCGCTCAACCTGCCGTACGAGGTGATCCGGCGGCTGTGGCCGCTCGCCCTGCCGGACGGCGACACGGACCTCGCCGCGCCGGTGGCGCCGGCGGTGGACCTCTTCGGTCGGTACGCGGCCCGTGTCCGGCCCGGGTTCCAGGTCGACGGCGGCAACGTCGCGCTGGTCGAGCGGATCTGCCGCCGCGCCGACGGCCTGCCGCTGGTCCTCGGGTACGCCGCGGCGCACCTGGCCGTCGAGTCCCTGGACGGCGTGCTGAGCCGGTTCGACGGGCCGCTCGCCCGGTTCCGTCCACCGGGGGAGGACGGCCGGCCGTCGTTGCGGGCGGTGCTGGACCGCAGCGTCCGCACCCTCACTCCCGCCGAGCGCTGGCTGTTCGCCCGCCTCGCCGCCCTGCCCCCGGTGTTCGACCTGGCCGGGGCGGTGCGGCTGGCCGACCCCTACCTGCACGATCCGGCCGAGGTAGCCCGGGTGCTGAACCGGTTGCAGGAGAAGTCGCTCCTGCAACCGGAGCGGGGGACCTCGGGCCGGCACCGCTGCCTGGGGCTGATGCGCCGCCTCTCCACCGAGTTGCTGGCGGCCGAGACGACGGGTGCCGAGTTGGGCTGAGCCCGCCCCCGCCCGCCGTGCCCGCTCCGCCGCTGTCGCCTGCCGTCCGCGTCCGCTCCGGCCCGTCCCGGGTACGGATGCCGGGCCTTGTGACGGCGGGTGAGATATCGGAGATGGGCGATTGACACTCTACTATTAAAACATATAGCTTCCTCAGGCAGGTCCGGTTCTCGGACCCCGGCCGGGACAGGTTGCTCCCGGTGACCGGTCACGCCCTACGGAGGTGTCAGGGTGAGTGGAGTACGGGAGACCTACGAGTCGTTGAACCTGGAGCCGAAGCCGATCAGGCCGCACATCCTCGCGGCCGCGACGGTGGTCTTCGGCGAGGACTACTACTCGGGTCGACGCGAGACGATCAACCTGTCGGGCTTCGTGCAGCTGAACAAGTGGCCGATGCCCGGCTTCGAGCACCGGGTGGACGACAAGGGCTACGCGGAGTTCGAGACGGAGCTGATCAGCGCTCCGGAGGTCGGCATCAAGGGCTTCAGCTACGAGCTGGACGACCGCATCCAGGTGCTGTCCAACCCGTTCCTGCCCAACAGCGGTCACGTGCGGCAGATCGTGCCGGGCAAGAACTTCCCGGCGGAGTTCTACATCCGCCGGTTCGGCATCCTGGAGTCGAGCACGCTGCGGCTGGCTCACCGCAACGTGATCGACATCTACGGCGTGGTGGACAACGTCCCGCCGTTCAAGAAGCCCCTCACCGGCCCCTACCTGGGCAAGCCGCGCGGGGACGGCCCGTTCGAGGTCGCCCAGGCCCCGAACGTGGTCAAGGGCACCACGCTGCCGGAGGCGTGGTACCCGGCGAACGACGAGAACCAGCCGGTGGGCATCACGCCCAACCTGTTCTTCGCGCCGAGCGCCGGGCCCTGCATGTCCATGCTGGTCGACCCGTCCATGATCATGCAGACCTCGNGGGCGGACGGTCCGGGTCGACCTCGCCGGTGACTACCGGAAGGCCGGCGGCGCCGAGGTGCTGCTGTTCGGGCCGGAGAAGCACGACGAGGGCGCCGGCGTCCTCGCCCAGCTCGCCCGGGTGGCCGTGGTCGGGCACTGCGCCGAGCTCGGTGGCCGGGTCATGCTGCGGGCGAGCTGGCCCCGGGTCTCCGGCGGCACGCTCGGCGAGGGCCACGAGGACAGCCTCAGCCGGGTCGCGTTCCCCAGCGAGCTGCACATCGACGCCGAGTTCGAGCTGGTCACGCCGCACCAGACGCTGTACGCCACGAACGCCGTGCACATCAACGGCAAGCTGCGCGACATGGAGGCCACCGGCACCGAGCTGAAGCTCGACGGCGGCGACACCGCGCTGGTCACCACCGACGACGAGCCCAAGGCCCGCCTCACCGGGGTCAACCTGGTGATGCGCGACGCCTACGTCGGTGAGCACGCGGCCGTCAACGTCTGACCCCTTGACGGGCTGCCGGCTCGCGGGTTGACTAGAAAATCCGATAGCGCCGGTGTCCGGACGGCATCCCTCCCGGGGCAGGTCCCCTCAGCCCCGGGAGGGATGCCCGTGACCGGGGAGGACTCTGTGGACCAGCGCCTGCTCCTCATGCACCAGACGATGCTCGCCGACGCACCCCGGTTACGCGCCTACGACCGGGCCTTGGAGCAGGCGGTCGACCCGGGCGACGTGGTGGTCGACGTCGGCGCCGGGACGCTGGTGCTGTCGCTGCTCGCGCTGCGGCACGGCGCCGGGCACGTCTACGCCGTCGAGGCCGACCCGCGAATGGCCGAGGTGGCCGCCCGGATCGTCGAGGCCAACGACCTCAAGGACCGGCTCACCCTGGTCGTGGGCGACGCGCGCACGCTGCGCCTGCCCCGTCCGGCCGACGTGCTGGTCTCCGAGATGATGGGCAACCTCGGCCCGGAGGAGGAGATGGCCGAGGTGCTCGGCCTGGTGGCCCGGCGGGTGCTGCGCCCGGACGGACGGGTGGTGCCCCGCCGGTTGGAGACCCGGCTGGCGGCCATCGAGTTCGACGCCGAGGGGTGGGGGCTGTGGGGCCCGGACTTCCTCGGGCACCGCCTCGACGTCGTACAGGAGCTGGTCGAACCCCAGGCCCACCTGCACTTCTTCCAACGGCCGCCGCGGCTGCTCAGCGAGCCGGCGTCGGTGGCCGACTCGCCGCTGGGCCGTGCCGGCTCCGCCCGGCCTCGGTCCAGCCGACGACTGCCGATCGTCCGCGCCGGGACGCTGCACGCCGTGATGGGCTACTTCACCGCCGACCTGGCCGACGGCGTGGAACTGTCGAACTTCCCCTCGTACCCGGGCTGCAACTGGGCGGTGTGGATCTGGCCGCTGCGGCACACCCGGGTGGCCGAGGGCGACGAACTGCGGGTGGACCTGCGTCGGCCCCGCTCCGGCGGTGGGGTGCGCCTGGCCACCGACTGGCGGCTCGACTGCGGCGTCGTCCGCGCGGGGAGGCCCTGATGCCGTTCGCGGCCGGCACGGTACGCGACATCCCGGTCCGTGCCTTCAAGCTCTGCGGGCTGACCTGGTTCGGGCAGTTCCTCTGGTTCTCCGAGGCGGTGTCCAACCAGATCATGGCGCTGGACCCGCACACCGGGCAGGTCGAGCACCGGATTCCCTGCCCGGAGGTCTGCTCCGACCTGACCACGCTCGACGGCTACCTCCTCCAGATCTGCGGCCCCCAGCGTTGCCTGCGCGGGCTCAGCCCGACCACCGGCGAGGAGGTCACCGAGCTGGCCAACCCCCGCCCCGGCAACGTGCTGCGCGGGCTGGAGGCCACCCGGCACGGGCTCTGGCTCGGCTACGAGGACCTGCGCCTGGTGGAGCTGCGCGACCCGCGCGGGATGGGGCTGATCGACACCTTCCCGGTCCGGCACGCCCCGGCCGGCCTCACCGTCTCGGACAACTTCCTGGTGTACGCCGACTACGTCAACGCCGCGATCAACGTCTACGACCTGGACGCGCGCCGGGACGTGGCGACCTACTCGGTGGCGGGCAACCCGACCGGCGTGACCTGGGACGGCAGCCGGATCTGGTACTGCGACCACGGCACCCTCCAGCTCCGGGCGATCGAGGTGCCCGGCCTGGTGCGGAGGTGAGTGGCGATGGTCAGGACGACGCCGGTGGCGCTCGCGGCCCGCGCGGTGTGGACGGTGACGCTCACCGTGGCGTTCCTGCTTCCCGCGCTGGTGACCGGCGCGGTGCTGGCCGTGGTGCGGGGGCGGGAGGCGGGCCGGCGGCACCTCTACCGGCGGTCCACGGTGCTGCTGACCCGGCTGGGCTCGACGTTCGTCAAGGCCGGGCAGGTGCTCGGCACCCGGCGCGACCTGCTGCCGCCCGCGTTCTGCGACGAGTTGGCGGTGCTCCAGGACGCGGTGGCGCCGTTGGATCCGGCCGGCACCCGGCGGGCGCTGCGCGAGGCGTACGGCGAAGAGGAGCCGGAGCTGTTCGCGGAGCTGGACCGGTGCCCGGTGGCCAGTGGCAGCGTGGCCTGCGTCTACCGGGGTCGGTTGCGCACCGGTGAGCAGGTGGCGGTGAAGCTGCGCCGTCCCGGCGTCGAGCGGTTGATGACGCTCGACCTCGCCCTGATGCGAGCCGGCGCGTCGCTCGCCGCCCGCCTGCCGGTCTTCCGCGACGTGCCGGTGACCGAGGTGATGGCGCACATGTCCGACGCGGTGCTCGGCCAGCTCGACTTCACCCGGGAGGCGGCCAACCTGCGCCGGCTGCGCGTCAACCTGGCCACCGTGCCCCGCGTGTGGGTGCCCAAGGTGCACGAGGCGGCGTGCCGGCCGCGCTGCATCGTGATGGAGTTCATCCCGGACCTGGACGTGGACACCGCCCGCCGCTGTCCGCCGGCGCTGCAACGCCGGTTCGCCTCGTCCGGGCTCACCGCGATCTACCACATGCTCTTCGTCGACGGCTTCGTGCACTGCGACATGCACCCGGGCAACCTCTACTTCACCCGCCGCGGGCAGGTGGTGGTCCTCGACGCCGGGTTCAGCGTCCAGCTCACCGAGGAGCTGCGCCGGCTCTTCGCGGAGTTCTTCATGAACATGTCCATCGGGCGGGGGCGGTACTGCGCCGAGATCGTGGTGCGCAGCGGCACCGGGCTGCGGCCGGACGCCGACGTGCCGGGCTTCCTGACCCGGATGGCCGATCTGGTGGAGCGCAGCCACGGGTTGCCGGCCCGGGAGTTCAGCCTGATCGCGTTCGCCGGGGAGATGTTCGACCTGCAACGTCGCTACGGTGTGCACGCGGCACCGGAGCTGATCTTCCCGCTGTTGTCACTGCTCGTCATCGAGGGCACGGTGCGGGAACTCGACCCGGGGATGGACTTCCAGGAGGTCGCCAAGCCGGTGCTGATGAAGGGGCTGTTCGGCCAGCGCAAGGCGGGGTGACCCTCCGTCACCAAACGTGACACAGCGGTGATGTCGGACAGTCACGCTATCCGATACAGTAGTGAGGTGGAGACCTCGTCGGCCGGTGGCAAGCGTGCCTACCACCAGTACTGCGGCCTCGCCAGCGCACTCGACGTGCTGGGCGAGCGGTGGACCCTGCTGATCGTGCGGGAGCTCCTGATGGGTCCGCGGCGCTACGGCGAACTCCTCGGCGACCTGCCGGGCGTCGGCACCAACCTGCTCGCCGAGCGGCTGCGCTTCCTCACCGAGAAGGGCGTCGTCCGCCAGACCGACCTGCGCGGCACCGGGTCCCGGTTGGCCTACGAGCTGACCGAGGTCGGGCAGCAGTTGCGCCCGATGGTGCTGGGGTTGGCGCACTGGGGGATGGAGTTCGTCGGCGACCTGTCCGCCGAGGACACGGTCCGGCCGCACTGGGGCTTCCTCGCGGTGGAGGCGATGATCCGCCCGGACCAGGTGCCCGACCTCGACGAGGACTACCAGTTCCGGGTCGACGACGAGGCGTTCCACCTCCAGGTGCGGGGCGGCCGGGCGCGTCCGGTGCGGGGCGAGGCGGAGCAGCCGACGATGATCGCGACCACCGACGCGGCCACGTTCGTGCAGATCGGGTCCGGCCGGCTCACGCCGCTGCTCGCGATGATCCAGGGCCGGCTCAAGCTGGAGGGCGACACCGAGGCGGTGCTGCGCTGCTGCGAGCTACTCGGGCTGGAGACCGGCCCGATGACCACCCCGCGCGCCAAGGCCACCCGACGCGGCTGACGCCGGGCCGCCCCGGCGATAGCTGATTCCGCACCGCCTTCTCCTCGACTGCGCTGTCGCGCGCGTCCAGCAACCGTCGCCACCAGGCGAGACGGCCGCATTCCATCGATCACGCTCTCGTGCTGCGCTTGAACAACAGGTAGTATCCCGATCGATGGTGCCGGCTGCGAACATCCACCCGGGGGCGGCGATGGCGGAGCGCGAGTCGGACGCGGTGCTCGACCTGGCCGACGCCGCGCGGCGTTACCTGGCCGACCGGCCGTGGTTGCCGGCGCACGGCCCGGCCGAGCCCGATCCGACCGCCCCGCCGGCCGCCGCCTGCGAGGACCTGGGGCTGCGCATCGCCGCCGCGTACGACCGGGCGACCGGCCCACCGGACCGGACCACGTTGGACGGTTACCGACGGTTGCGGGCGGAGAACCTCGCGCAGTACCACGCGGCGGTCCGCGCCGGTGTCCGCGTGGTGCCGTGGCGGGGCCGCGGGCAGCCGTACGCCGACTCCGCCGACCTGCGCGAGCGGGTCCGGCGTACCGGCACCCTGGCGGTCTACCTGACCCGGGACGGCCACGGCCCCGGGCCCGCCACCGACCCGCACCCGATGCGCGAGCCCAGCCCGGTGACCGTCGACGGCGTGGTCCTCACCCACAACGACGTGTTCCGCGCCGTGCACGACCTCTTCGGCCATGTGCTGCTCGGTGCCAGCTTCGGCCCGCGCGGGGAGTTCCGGGCCACCTGGAGCCACCTGCGGATGTATCCGCCGGAGGTGCACCCGGTGCTGTTCGCCGAGCAGATCGGGCAGATCTGCTGGTTCTTCTACGGCCCGCACCTGCTCGGCCCGGACGGCCGCCCCCGCCGGCCCGGCGACCCCGGCCACGTCCCACCCGGCCGTCGGCCCTACCCGGAGCAGAAGGTGGTCCGGCTCGACGCGCACCTGTTCGAGGAGTTCCGCACCCTGTTCGACCGAGGGGAGACCGCATGACCGGCACCACCTGGCAGGGCGACGTCGACCGGCCCACGCTCCCGGCGACCGTCCGCGACGACTTCCCCTTCTTCCGCAGCACCGAGGGGACCGGGCTGGCCTACCTCGACAATGCGGCCACCACCCAGAAACCGGCCGCCGTCCTCGCCGCCGTCACCGACTACTACACGACCGCGAACAGCAACGTCGGGCGCGGCTACTACCGGCTCAGCCGCACCTCCACCGACCGGTTCGAGGCCGCCCGGGAGGCGGTGCGCCGGGCGGTCAACGCCGAGCACGCCGACGAGGTGCTCTTCACCGCCGGCACCACCCACGCGGTGAACCTGCTCGCCGCCACGCTCGGCCGGCGGCTGGTCGGTTCCGGCGACCGGGTGCTGGTCACCGGCATGGAACACAACTCCAACCTGCTGCCGTGGCGGCGGCTGTGCGAGGAGACCGGCGCGGAGCTGGTCGCCGTGCCGGTCGAGGCCGACGGCCGGGTCGCGGCCGAGGCGTTCGCCGCGGCGCTCGGCCCCCGGGTCCGGCTGGCGGCGGTGGCGCACGTGTCCAACGTCCTCGGCACCGTCAACCCGGTCCGGGAGATGATCGCCGCCGCGCACCGGCACGGCGTGCCGGTGGTGGTCGACGGCGCGCAGGCGGTGCCGCACCGGCCGGTCGACGTCCGGGCGCTGGACGCCGACTTCTACTGCTTCTCCGCGCACAAGGTCTACGGCCCGATGGGGGTCGGCGTGCTGTACGGCCGCCGCGACCTGCTCGCCGAGCTGCCGCCGTACCAGGTCGGGGGCGGCACGGTGAAGGGCGTCTCGCTCGACGAGCCGGTCCACTACCTCGCCGGGCCGCCCCGCTTCGAGGCCGGCACGCCGGACGTCGCCGGCGCGGTCGGGCTCGCCGCGGCCCTGTCCTACCTGGACGGGCTCGGGTGGGCGGCGATCCGGGCCCACGACCGCGCGCTGGTCCGGCACGCGGTGACCGTGCTCGGCGCGCTCGACCGGGTCCGGGTGGTCGGCGACCCGGCCGGCGACCCCAGCGGCATCGTCTCGTTCGTGGTCGACGGCATCCACCCGTACGACGTCGGTGGCCGGCTCGACCGCCACCGGATCGCCGCCCGCTGCGGCGTGCACTGCGCCAGCGTCTTCCTCGACGGCATGGGGCTGCTCGGCACCGTCCGGCTGTCGTTCGGCGTCTACAACACCGTCGAGGACGTCGAGCGGGTACGCGACGCCGTGGCCGGGGTCCGCCCCGGCTNCCCGACTCGTCCACGAGGGACAGGAACCGCATCCCGGCACCGGTGACCTGGTGCCGCCGGTGCACCTGGCGGTCACCTACGAGCGGTCCGCCCAGGAGCCGCTGCGCTACTTCTACGGCCGGGGCGAGAACCCGACCCGCGAGCAGTTGGAGCGGTGCCTCGCCGCGTTGGAGGATGTCCGGTTCGCCACCGCGTACACGTCGGGGCAGGCCGCCGCGGAGGCCGCCCTGGCGTTGCTCGCGCCGGGGCAGCGGGTGGTCGCCGGCGATGACGTCTACGGCGGCACGCACACCCTGTTCGACCTGGTCCGGGGCCGGGGGGTGACGATCGACCAGGTCGACCTGGCCGATCCGGAGCGGCGCGACCGGGCGCTGGCCGACGACGGCCGGCGACTGGACCTGGTCTGGGTGGAGTCGCCCAGCAACCCGCTGTTGAAGATCACCGACATCGCCGAGACGGCCCGGCTCGCGCACCGGCGCGGCGCCCGGCTGCTGGTGGACAACACGCTGGCCAGCCCGGCGCTGCAACAGCCGCTGCGGCTCGGCGCGGACCTGACGCTCTACAGCACCACCAAGTTCCTCGCCGGGCACCTCGACGTGCTCGGCGGCGCGCTGGTCCACGACGACCCGGAGCTGCACGAGCGGCTGACCGCGCACCGGACCACCGTCGGCACCGCGCCCGGCGGGGCCGACTGCTTCCTCGTGCACCGGGGCCTGAAGACGCTCTCCCTGCGGGTGGCCCGGCAGGTGGAGAACGCCCGGCGGATCGCCGACGCGCTGGCGGCCGAGCCGTCCGTCGGGGTGGTGCACTACCCGGGCCGGCCCGGCCACCCCGGGCACGCGGTGGCGGCCCGGCAGATGAGCGCGCCGGGCGCCCTGGTCGCCTTCACCTACCGCGGCGACCCGGTGAAGCTGATGGACCGGGTACGCCTGTTCGCCGCGGCGGTCAGCCTCGGTGGGGTCCGGTCGCTCATCGAGTGCCCGGCGTCGATGACGCACCGGCCGGTGCCCCGGCGGACGCGGCTGCGGCTCGGCGTCACCGACGACCTCGTACGACTGTCGATGGGCATCGAGGACCCGGCGGACCTCGTCGAGGACCTCGTGCACGCGCTACGGGCGGGACCGGCGTGACCGGCCCCGGGGGAGGAACGGTACCGATGGGACACACGACCATCCGGCTCGACGGGGGAGTGGCCACCGAGCTGCAACGCCACGGCATCGCGCTGACGCCGCCCTGGTGGATGACCCGCGCCCTGCTCTCCGACGAGCGACGGCGGGTCCTGCGGGGTGTGCACGAGCGCTTCCTCACCGCCGGCGCGGACGTGGTCACCGCCAACACGTTCCGCTGCAACCTGCGGGCCCTGCAGGCCACCGGGTTGCAGGACGCCGGGCTCGGCTGGATGGTGCACGCCGCGGTCGGTGTGGCGCTGGCCGCCCGCAACGCCGCCGGCAACCCGCGTACCCGGGTGGTCGCCTCGATGGCGCCGGTCGCCGACGCGTACCGGCCGGACCTGGTGCCGGACGACGACACGCTGCGTGTCGAGCACCGCTGGCTGGCCACCGAACTGTCCCGGGCCGGCGTCGACACGGTGCTGGTCGAGACCATGAACACCGCCCGGGAGGCGCGTGCCGCGCTGGCCGAGGTGCTCGCCACCGGCGGAACCGCCTGGGTCGGCTTCGTCTGCGGCGACGACGCCCGGCTGCTCTCCGGTGAGCCGTTGGCCGACGCCGCCCGGGCCGTGGTGGCGGACGGCGCGGCGGCGGTGCTGGTCAACTGCACCGACCCGGCCCGGACGGAGGTGTGCCTGCGCGAGTTGCGGGCGGCCGTGTCCGGCCCGATCGGGGCGTACCCGAATCTGGAGGGCCGGGCCGGCGACGGGCCGGCGGCGCTGGACCCGAAGGCGTTCGGTGACCTGATGGCCCGCTGGCGCGACGAGTACGCCCTGGCCCTCGCCGGTGGCTGCTGCGGCACCACCCCCGAGCACCTGGCCGCGATGAGCGACCGGTTCGGCGCGTGAGGGCGACGACCGGCGCGGTGGACACCGACGGCGGGATGGAGCCGTCGTTCCTGGCGTTGCCGCTGGCCGAGGTCACGGACGCGGCGCTGGCCGAGGCCCGCCGGCTGGGCGTGCGGCACGCCGCGGTGCGGGTGGTGCGCAACCGCGCCCGCCGGCTGCTGCTGCACGACGCGCACCTGCGCGGCAGCCAGGACGACACCGAGCTGGGCCTGAGCGTCGGCGTGCTGCACGGTGGGGCGCGGGGCTTCGCCGCCGGGCCCGAGGTGGACCCGGCCGCCGCGGTCGCCGCGGTCGGGCGCGCGGTGCAGGTGGCGCGGGTCTGCCGGGCGGTGGGCGCGGAGCCGGTCGAGCTGGCGCCGGAGCCGGTGTACGCGGACCGGCGGTGGACCTCGCGGTGCCGGGTGGACCCGTTCGCGGTCCCCGAGGCCGAGGCGGTGGCGCTGCTCGCCGACTGGAGCCGGGGCCTGCTCGCCGCGCCGGTCGTGCGGCATGTGCTGGCCAAGGTGAGCGCCGTGCGGGAGACGACCTGGTACGCCGACACGGCCGGCACCAGCCTGCTCCAGCAGCGGGTCCGGGTGCACCCGCAGGTGCTCGCGGTGGGTGTGGCCGACGGGGCGACGGCCACCCTGCGCACCCTCGGGCCGCCGACCGGGCGCGGCTGGGAGTACCTGCACGGCACCGGTTGGGACTGGGCGGCGGAGTTGGCCGAGATGCCCGAGCACCTGGCCGGCAAGCTGCGCGCCCGCCCGGTGCGCCCCGGCCGCTACGACCTGGTCACCGCCCCGTCGCACCTGTGGCTGACCATCCACGAGTCGGTCGGGCACGCCACCGAGGCGGACCGCGCGCTCGGCCACGAGATCGGTTACGCGGGCGGGACGTTCGTCACGCCCGCCGACGTGGGCGTCCTGCGGTACGGCTCCGAGCTGATGACCGTGACCGCCGACCGCACCGACCCGTACGGGCTGGCCACGGTGGGCTGGGACGACGAGGGGGTGGCCGTCGGCGCGTGGACGCTCGTGCGCGACGGGGTGTTGAGCGGCCTGCAGACCGACCGGCACACCGCGGTCCGGCTCGGCTCGGCCCGCTCCACCGGGTGCGCCTACGCTGAGTCGGCGACCCATGTGCCGATCTCCCGGCTGCCGAACGTCTCGCTGCGCCCGACGCCCGACGGGCCGGACACGGCGGCCCTGATCGGTGGCGTGACGGACGGGATCTACCTGGTCGGCTCGGACAGTTGGTCGATCGACACCCAGCGGCGGCGGTTCCAGTTCACCGCGCAGCGCGCGTACCGGATCCGGCACGGACGCCTCGGCGAGCAGCTCTCCGGCGTGGCGTACCAGGCCGACACCACCGACTTCTGGGGTTCGCTGGTGGCCCTCGGCGGCCCCGGCACCTACCACTGCTTCGGCGCGGACCTGTGCGGCAAGGGCCAGCCGGTGCAGGCGGCGGCGGCCAGTCACGGCGCACCGACCGCGGTGTTCCGGGGCGTGCGGGTGGTGGACACGGCCGGGGAGGAGGCGCGGTGAGCGGCGCGGAGCTGGCGGAACGGGTGTTGGCCCGGGCCGGTCGGGCCGGTGACCTGCTGGTGGTGGTCGACGAGACCGCGACGGCGCACCTGCGGTGGGCGGACAACGCGCTGACCACCTCGGGCACGGCTGAGCAGCGTCGGCTGACCGTGGTCGCCTTCGCGCCCGCCGGGGCCGGCACGGCGGCGGCCGTGGTCAGCCGGGGCGGCGCCCCCACCGACCGGGACCTGACCGAGCTGGTGGCCCGGGCCCGGCGCACCGCGGACGCGGGCGAACCGGCGCCGGACGCCGCGCCGCTGGTGGTCGCGACCGACACTCCGGCGCCGTCGTGGGGTGATCCCGCCGCCGAGGTGCCGGTGGCGCGGCTGCGTGGCTTCTCGGCCGGGTTGGGCGACGCGTTCGCCGCCGCCCGCGCCGCCGGGCACGCCCTCTACGGGTACGCCGAGCAGCGGGCCGGGACCACCTGGCTGGCCTCCACCACCGGCCTGCGCCTGCGCCACGTCCAACCGACGTCGGTGCTGGACCTGACCGCCCGCGACGGCGGCGGCGCGGCCTCGGCCTGGGCGGGGGCCGGTGGCGTCGACCTGGCCGACGGGGACCTGCCGGCGCTGGCGGCGCGGCTGCGGGGCCGGCTGGACCGGGTGCCGCGCCGCCGCACCCTGGCCCCCGGCCGGTACGAGGTGCTGCTGCCGCCGGCCTGCGTCGCCGACCTGATGCTGCACCTCTACCTCAACGCCGGCGCGGCTGACGCCCTCGACGGGCGGACCGTGTTCGCCGGCCGCGACGGCGGCACCCGGATCGGTGACCGGCTCACCTCGGCCCCGCTGACCCTGGGCAGTGATCCGGCCGCACCGGGGTTGGCCTGCGCGCCGTTCCTGGTGGCCCGCGCCTCCGGTGCGGCGGGCAGCGTCTTCGACAACGGCCTGCCGCTGGCCGCCACCCGGTGGATGGTCGACGGGGAGCTGCGGGGGCTGGTGCAGACCCGCCATTCGGCCGACCGCACCGGCCAGCCGGTCACCCCGTTCGTCGACAACCTGGTGCTGGCCGGGCCGGCCGGCGCGCGTCCGCTCGCCGACCTGATCGCCGGCACCCGGCGGGGGCTGCTGCTGACCTGCCTGTGGTATCTGCGCGACGTGGACCCGCGCACGCTGCTGCTGACCGGCCTGACCCGGGACGGGGTCTACCTGGTGGAGGACGGGGAGGTGGTGGCCGCGCTGCCGAACTTCCGGTTCAACGAGAGCCCGGTCGCGCTGCTCGACCGGGTGGTGGAGGTGGGCGCGACGGAGCGCACGCTGCCCCGGGAGTGGGGGGACTACTTCACCCGGATGGCGATGCCGTCGCTGCGGGTCGCCGACTTCGCGGTCTCGGAGGTGAGCCCGGCGGTGTGAACCTCGGGCCGGGTTCCCGGCTTCCGGCACCTCCGGGCCGAGCGGGTGCGAGGGTGACAGGCGCACCCACCCTCTGAAGCCGGGGAGATCGTCGTGAAGGCTGTCGTGTACCGGGGTCCCCACGAGGTCGCCGTCGAGGAGCGGCCCGACCCCACCGTCCAGGCGCCGACCGACGCGGTCGTGCGCATCACCACCACCAACGTGTGCGGATCGGACCTGCACATGTACGAGGGACGCACCTCGGTGGAGGAAGGGAAGGTCCTCGGGCACGAGAACATGGGGGTGGTGGAGGCCGTCGGCGACGCGGTGTCCCGGATCAGGGTCGGCGACCGGGTGTCGGTGCCGTTCAACGTCGCCTGCGGCACCTGCCGCAACTGCGTGCACGGCTGGACCAGCTTCTGCCTGCGGACGAACCCGATGGAGGGGATGGACGGCGCCGCGTACGGCTACGCCAACATGGGCCCGTACGACGGCGGGCAGGCGGAGTACCTGCGGGTGCCGTACGCCGACTTCAACCTGCTGCGACTGCCGCCGGGCACCGACCACGAGAATGACTTCACCATGCTCTCGGACATCTTCCCCACCGGCTGGCACGGCACGGAGCTGGCCGGGCAGCGCCCCGGCGACACGGTCGCCGTGTTCGGCGCCGGCCCGGTGGGGCTGCTGGCCGCCCACAGCGCGTTGATCAAGGGTGCCGCCCGGGTGTTCGTGGTCGACAAGGAGACCGACCGGCTCGCCCTGGCCGAGCAGATCGGCGCCGTGCCGGTCAACTTCGCCGACGGCGACCCGGTGCAGCAGATCATGGACGCGACGGACGGCGTCGGCGCGGACTGCGGCGTCGAGGCGGTCGGGTTCCAGGCCCACGACCCGACCGGCGAGGAGCACCCCGAGCTGGTGCTGGACAACCTGACCAACGTGGTCCGCTCCACCGGCGGGATCGGCGTGGTCGGGGTCTACGTGCCGCAGGACCCGAACGGCCCCGACGAGCAGGAACGGCAGGGCCGCATCGGCTGGCAGTACGGCACGTTCTTCACCAAGGGTCAGCAGATGGGCACCGGTCAGTGCCCGGTCATGCGCTACAACCGGCAACTGCGCGACCTGATCATCGCCGGCCGGGCGCGGCCGTCGTTCCTCGTCTCCCACGAGCTGCCGCTGGACCAGGCGCCCGACGCGTACGCCCGCTTCGACCGGCGCGAGCAGGGCTGGACGAAGGTCCTGCTGCACCCGGGCGACGGTTCCTGACCTCGGCGTGCGGTGCTCCGGGGACGGCCCGGCGGCCGTCCCCGGAGCGTGCGGTCAGGCGAGCGTGCAGGACGCCCCGTTGAGGGTGAACGAGCCGGGCTTGGCGGTGTTGCCGGTGTGGCTGGCCTGGAAGCCGATGGTGATCGACCCGTTGGCCGGGATGGCGGCGTTGTAGGCGACGTTGCGGGCGGTCACCTGGCCTGCTGCGGGGGAGTAGGTGGCGTTCCAGCCGGAGGTGATGCTCTGCCCGCCGGGCAGGGTGAACGCCAGGGACCAGCCGCTGACGGCGGTGGCGCCGGTGTTGGTGATGGTGATGTTCTCCGTCAGCCCGTTGTTCCAGGCGTTGACCTCCACGCTCACCCGGCAGGCGCCGGTGCCCGGCGGCGGCGTGGTCGGCGGCGGCGTGGTGGGGCTGGGGGAGATGGTCGGGCTCGGCGAGACGGTGGGGCTCGGTGACGTGGTCGGGCTGGGGGACGTGGTCGGGCTGGTCGAGCCGGTCAGGCCGAAGAACGCGAGGGCGACGGCGGCCATGCCGGCGGACGGCAGGGTGTGCCCGGCGCCCTGGACGCTGTACGCCTCGACCTGGACGGTGCCGCCGGCGTCGGCGTAGCGGCGGCGGTTCCAGTTGGCCTGCGGCGTGTCGGTGGAGGTGGGCGTCTGGCTGAGGCCGAACACGTTCGTCCACTGCTCGATCGTCTCCTGAAGCAGGGAGTACGGCACGAGCGTGTCGGCGGTGCCGTGCCAGAGCTGCACCCGCGGGCGGGGGCCGGAGTAGCCCGGGTACGCCTGGCGTACCGCGTCACCCCACTGCTGCGGGGTGCGGTTCATCGAGCCGCCGGTGCACTGGCTGCTGCCGGGCGGGTAGTCCGCCGCGTTGGCGAAGCAGTTGTACGGCACGCCCATAAACGCCGCGCCGGCCTTGAAGACGTCGGGGTAGAGGGCCAGCATGTGGTTGGTCATCATGCCGCCGGACGAGCTGCCGGTGGCGTACACCCGGTCGGGGTCGCCGCCGTACTGCTGCTGGACCCAGCGGATCATCGAGATGATCGACACCGGGTCGCTGCCGCCGCCCCGGCGCTTCGCGGCGTCGGACCAGGTGTCGAAGCAGTTGCCGAAGCCGGCCTGCTGGGTCGCGCTGGGGTAGATGACGATGTATCCGTAGCGGTCGGCCAGGGAGGCGAACTCGCTGCCGGAATAGAAGCCGGGGCCGGAACCGCCGCAGCCGTGCATCGCCACCACGGTCGCCGGCCGGGCCGGGCGGTTGTCCGGCACGTAGACGTGCATCCGCATCCGCCCGGGGTTGTCGCCGAAGCTGGTCACCTCGGTCAGCGAGGCCGCGTACGCGGGCTGCATCGCGGGCACGACCAGGCCGGCCGCCGCCAGCGTCGCGGCCAGGGCGAGCAGCATCTTCGCTCTGATTCTCACGGAGACTCCTTCGATCAGCTGTGCGTGCTGAGTTCGTGGATGGTTCGCCCTGCCCGGCTCCGTGTCGGGTAGCACATAGTGTTCCCGTCGGTCCAAGAAGTGTCAATCGACACCTCACAATGCGTGGCGCTGACGATCTCCGTCTACAGTCGGGACACCGTCCCCGAGCCGAGTCCGGAGTGCCCGTGGCCAGCGCCTTCGACATCGAGGAGATCTATCCCGACGACGGGGGGCCCTCGGTGCGCCTGCCCCGGCGTCAGGCCGGTCCCGCGCCGCAGGGCGTCGCGGTGACGCTCCTGGCGGACTACACCCTGCGTACCCGGGCGGCGCTGCCCTCCGCCGCCATCGTGGCGTTGCTCGCGGAGGCCGGGGTGAGCAGCGCCGGCGCCCGCACCGCGATCAGCCGGCTGGCCCGCCGGGGCGTGCTGGAACGCACCCGGCAGGGCCGCAACAGCTCCTACCGGCTCGGCCCCACCGTCGCCGCGGACCTCTCCGCCGGCGGGCACTGGATCCTCGCCTCCATGACGAACGCGACGCCGTGGGACGGATGCTGGACGATCATCACCTTCTCGTTGCCGCAGGACCACAGCGCGCAGCGGCGGGCGCTGCGCGGCCAGCTCCGCTGGCTCGGCTACGCCCCGCTGTACGACGGGCTGTGGATCTCACCGCAGGTGCTGACCCCGCCGGCCCGCGCGCGGCTGGCCCAGCTCACCCTGGGCGCCGTCACGGTCTTTCGGGGCCGGCACGCGGTGCTGGAGGCGGCCGGCGAACGCGCGCCCATCGAGGCGTGGGACGTCGCCGCCATCAGCGGGCAGTACGAGGAGTTCCTGCGCCGGTGGACGCCGCTGGCGTCGCGGACACCGACGGTCGACGGCGCGGCGGCGGTGCGGGCGCGCACCGAGGTGATGGACACGTACCGGCGGTTTCCCACGCTCGATCCGCAGTTGCCGCTGGAGCTGCTGCCGGCCGGCTGGCCGAGGCAGGCGGCCCGGGACCTTTTCGCGGCCGTCTACGACGGCCTCGCCGAGCCCGCCGAACGTCACGTCCGGGCCGTCGTCGCGCGCCACACCGGCGGCGCGGCGTCGGACGTGCGGGCGCACACTACGGCCGACATGCTCGCCGGGGTACGTGCGGAGGGCTGCGGCGCACCGCCGGCGTGACGGCTACCTCCCGGGCACCTCCGTGATGCGGTCGAGCCACTCGGTCAGCAGGTGACGCTCAGCCTCGCTGAGCATCCGCAGCCGCGGCGCGAGCGCCCGCAGGGCGACGGCCGTCGCGCGGGGGCCGTCCGGCGCCTCGGCCGGGGCGTCGGTCAGGATCCGGCTCAGGACGGCGTCGACCATCGCGTCGGCCAGGGCGGGGTCCCGTCGCTCCGGCGGGGTCGCCAGCAGGGTCTGGACGGTTCCGACGCCCGCGGCGTGGATGAGGTCGACCGCGTGCGGCTCGGGGACCCGGAGCCGGCCGGCCGCCGCCACCCGGTGGACGCGTGTCTGCAGGATGCGTCGGCCGGTGCGGGCGGCCGGTGAGTCGGATGCGCGCTCCGGGTCGTTCAACAGCCGGAACACGGCCGGGTTGGCGAGACCGAACTCGATCTGTCGGTGCCAGCTCGCCCGCAGGTCGTCGAGCGGGTCGACGTCGGCGGCCGTGGCGGCGGCCACGGCGGCGTGCTTGTCCGCGACGAACGTGGCCAGCACCTGCTCCGCGACCGCCTCCAGCAGGCCGTCCTTGTCGCCGAAGAGGCGGTAGATGGTGGGGGCCTGCACGCCGGCCCGCTCCGCGACACCACGGGTCGTCACGGCGCCGGGCCCGCCGTGGTGCAACAGCCACGCGGCGGCGTCGACGATCGCCGCCCGGGTGTCCGACCGGCTCCTGACCGCTTCGCTCATGAATCAACGATAACACCCGCTTGCTACCCGCGTTTACGGGACGCCCTACGGGCGGGCTGACCCGGTCCATGGACACATCGGCGCCGGTGAGTCTATGGTCACGGGATCCCCGCCCGCGCAGCCACGAGGAGCGGCCATGGGTGTCTCCATCTCCCTCGACGACCTGCTCGGCGACGAGGTGAGGCGCGACCCGTACCCGTTCTACGCCCGGCTGCACGAGATGGGGGAGGCGGTCGCGTTCCGCCCCGCCGACCCGCACGCGTTGGTGGTGCACGGATACGACGCGGTCAACCGGGTGCTGCGCGATCCCGTCTTCCGGGTGCTCGGCGCCGAGTACCTGGACCGGGCCGGCACCCGCTGGCGCGCGCACCCGGTGATCCGGACGCTCCAGGCGTCCATGCTCAACGCCCCGGAGGGCGACCATCTCCGGGTCCGCCAGCTGTTCACCCAGGCGTTGACCCCCCGCCGGGTGGCCGCGCTGGAGCCGGCCATCCAACGCATCGCCGACGGGCTGCTCGACGGGCTGGCCGAGGCGGGCGCGGCCGGACGGCCGGCCGACTTCATGGGCGAGCTCGCGCTGCGGCTGCCGAGCGACGTCGTCGGCGAGTTGCTGGGCGTGCCGGAGCGGGACCGCGCCTGGTTCCCGTCCCGGGTCCGCACGTTCGACGCGGTGCTGGAGATCGGCCGCCGCTCGATGCGGGAGGTCCGGGCCGCCAACGAGGCCGCGACGGAGCTGCTCGCGTACTTCACCGAACTGCTGGCCGCGCGCCGGGCGGCCCCGCGCGAGGACTTCGTCTCGGCCCTGGTGCGGATCCGCGACCGCAGTCCGGACCAGCTCACCGAGGACGAGCTGCTGGCCAACCTGATCATCATGTACAACGCCGGGTTCCGCACCACCGCGAACCTGCTCGGCAACGGGCTGGTCCTGCTCCTGGAGCGCCCCGACGCTCTGGCCGCGCTGCGGGCCGACCCGTCGCTCGCCGCGTCGTACGTCGAGGAGATCCTGCGGTACGAGCCGCCGGTGCACTTCGCGGTCCGGTACGCCGCGCGCGACAGCGAGGTCGCCGGCCTGCCGGTGCCGGAAGGCGCGACGGTCGTGGTGCTGACCGGCGCGGCGAACCGGGACCCGCGCCGCTTCGCCGACCCGGACTCGTTCGACCCGTCCCGCGCGGACAACCGTCACCTGGCGTTCAGCGCCGGCCCCCACTACTGCTTCGGGGCGGCCCTCGCCCGGGCGGAGGGACGACTGGTCTTGCCCCGCCTGCTGGACCGCTTCCCGGCATTGGCGCTGGCCGAGGAACCCGGCGAACGACGTCAGCTCATGCTGCGCGGGTACGACCGGCTGCTGGTGCGCGTCGCCGCGCCCGCGCCGGCCCCACGCTGACCGTCGCGGACCTTGCCAAACCCCGGTGATCGAGTAAGGTCGATGCTACTCGGAGTATGCCTCCGTGCCTCGCCGAGCAGGTCGAGCGCGCCGCCAGCCCCGGAAGGGAAACACCGGACATGACCGATGAGATCCGCGCGTTCCTTCTCGCCGCGTTGACCGAGATGAGGTACGACGTCGACGACGTCGACGACGACACCGTCTTCGGTCCGGCCGGCCTCGACGTGGACTCGCTCGGCCTCGCCGAGCTGGCGGTGCGGGTGGAGGACCGGTTCGGGGTGAAGTTCGACGACGACGAGGCCGAGTCGCTCGCCATGATGACCGTCGGCGAGTTCTGCGGGACGGTGGCGCAGCGCATCCAGCCGGCCTCGGCCCACTGACGCCCACCACCAGGGGCGGGCCGGCGTGCGCGAGAGTGTGACGGTCACCGGCATCGGGCTGGTGAGCCCGGTCGGCGCGACCGCCGCCGAGGTGTTCGACGCGGTCTGCGACGGCCGGTCCGGCCTCTCCCGACCGCCCGAGGGGCACCCGGTCCACGGTGTGGTCGAGGTCGCCGCGTTCAGCCCGGCGATCGACCCGGCCAGCGTGCTGCCCGGCCCGGAGTCCCGCGTCGTGGACCGGTCGATCGTGATGGCGTTGCGCGCCGCCGGGGACGCGCTCGCCGACGCCGGAATCCAGGTCGGCCGGGACGTCGACCCCTACCGGGTGGCCGTCATCGTCTCCGGCGTCGGCGGGCTGTCCACCCTGGCCGACCAGGTGCTCCGACGGGCCGACCGGGGCCGGTTCGGGGTCAGCCCCTACATGCTGCCCGGCGTGCTGCCGAACATGGGCGCGGCCCGCATCGCCATCGCGTTCGGCATCCACGGCTACACCTCGTCGATCGGCACGGCCTGCGCGGCCGGCGCGCAGTCCGTCGGGGAGGCGCTGCGCATCCTGCGCGCCGACGAGGCGGACGTGGTGCTGGCCGGGTGCGCCGAGGCGCCGCTGTTCCCGACGTTCGTCGACGCGTTCGGCAACGCCCGGGCGCTCGCCCACGGCTGGTCCGACCCGACCGCGGCGAGCCGGCCGTTCGACCGCCGCCGCAACGGTCTCGTCCTCGGCGAGGGCNCGCCGCGCGCGGCGGCACGCCGACGTGCTCGGCTGGGGCGCGACCAACGACGCGCACCACCCCACCACCCCCCGCCCGGACGGCGCCGGCGCGGCGCGGTGCATGCGGATGGCCGTCCGCGACGCCGGGCTGCACCCTGACGACATCGGGTACGTCAACGCGCACGGCACCAGCACCCGGGCCGGCGACGGCGCCGAGGTGGCCGCGCTCCGCGAGGTCTACGGGGGCGACTGCCCGCCGCTGAGTTCGACCAAGGGCGTGACCGGGCACATGCTCGGCGTCTCCGGCGTGATCGAGGCGGCCATCGGCGTCGAGGCGCTGCGGCGTGGCCTGCTGCCGCCCACGCACAACCTCGACGACCCGGACCCGGCGGCCGGCGACCTCGACCACATCCGCAAGCAGGCCCGCGCGACGCCGGTGGACGCGGTGCTGTCCAACTCGTTCGGCTTCGGCGGCCACAACGTCAGCCTGGTGCTGGGCCACCCGGGGTCGGAGCCCCGCTGACCCCGGGCGGGGTCAGCGGAGCGTGATCACCGTCGCGGTGTCGGACGTGGTGACCGTGGGCGCGAAGTGCGAACTCAGCATGTCGACCGCGTAGTCGACGTCCGCGAGCAGGGGCACCGGCAGCAGTGAGCGCGGGTCGAGCGTGGTCCGGCTGGCGACCAGCTCGATCCGGTCGGCCTTGAGCCGCCCCCGGGTCAGGATCGCCGGCAGGTCCTCCGGCAGCATGAACCGCCACAGGTCGACGTTGACGATCACATCCAGCGCGCCGGTCTTGAACTGCTGGAGCACGGTGCCCAGCAGGTGGGAGTTCGTCTCGCTCGGCGGCGCGTCGTGGTCGAAGGTGTGCGATCCGGCACCCAAATCCAGTGTGGACACGCCGTTGCCGACGACCAGGGCCCGGCTCGTGGCCAGCTCGTCGCGCAGCGCGGCCGGCAGCACCTCCGGCCGCCCCAGCCCACCCCGCCGGTACGCCTCGATCGCCTGGCCGTACATCCGGATGCGGCCCATGTACCGGCCGAACGTGTTGATCGCGTACAGCACCTCGACGTCGTAGCGCAGATGCTTGCGGAGCAGGTATTTCATGTTGTCCATCGAGGCGAGCCCGCTGGACGTCTTGCGGAAGTGCGGCAGATGGTACGACAACGCGTCGGGGTCGAGCCGGAACACCTCCGGCGACGCGCCGTGCAGGTGGAAGACCCGGTAGAAGAACTCCATGTCCTCGAAGCCCCACTTGACCATCGCCTCGTCGAAGCCGCCGACCCGCCGGAACGACTCGATGTCCAGCGACGCGTTGTGGGTCAGCCCGAGGACCCAGGGGGCGCTCGGGAAGTCGCGCATCCGCTGCGGGTGGGCGGTGTCCTCCAGCCGGGGGTCGCCGCGTTCGGCGTCCAGCATGGCCGGGGTCACCGGCTCACCGCGACGCACCGCGTCGGCGCCGGCCCAGTCCAGGTCGTACCGCTGGCCGAGCAGAACCCCGGGCCGGCCGGCGCGGCCGGCGTGGTAGTCCCGGTGACGCTCCAGCAGCAGCGGGTGCGGCACGGTGTCGGCGTCCAGGAACATGACCGTGTCGGCGCGGGCGTGTGCCGCCGCCGAGTTACGGTT
Source organism: Micromonospora sp. NBS 11-29 (assembly GCF_002140155.1). GTDB lineage: Bacteria > Actinomycetota > Actinomycetes > Mycobacteriales > Micromonosporaceae > Micromonospora. The sequence goes on along the minus strand of NZ_NAPR01000022.1, from coordinate 178,611 downwards.
CGCGCTGCGTCCCCGGTTCTGCTCGCTGCGCACGCAGGTGATGTTCAGCCGGTCGGCGTACTTCTCCACCACCGGGCCCAACGGGACCCGGGAGCCGTCGTCGCCGACGATGACCTCGAACTCGTCCCGGGGCAGGGTCTGCCGGGCGAGCGAGTGCAGGGTCACGTCGAGCGGGGCGGCGTTCTCGTGCGCGGGGATCACCACGCTCAGCTTCGGCCGGTCCATGGTCGTCACGCTCAGCGGGGGGTGGAGTGGTCGGTGATGTGGTCGGCCAGATCGGCGAGCGTGGCCATCTGGTCCTCGTCCAGATCCTCCACGTCGATCTGGATCTCCAGCTCGTCCTCCAGCGCCAGCAGCACCTCCAGCGCGAGCGAGGAACTGAGGCCGAGCTCGTCCATCAGCTGGGTCTGCTCGGTGATCGGCCCCTCCACCCGGAGCATGCGGGTCAGCAACGCCGTGAGGCTGACGACGACCTGCTCGCGCAGCGGCGAGGCGGTCGACGTGTCGTGTTCTAGCACCGGGGGTCCCGTGGACCGATCATGCGCTCCAGCATGGAGCCATCAGAGCAAAGCCATCGGCGGGTGTCAACGGGTGTCGCCGTCTTCACGGAGCGTGCGCCGACGGCGGTTCCGGCTCGGGCAGGCCGGTGCGCGACTGCACGGCGTACGGCGCGTCTCCGGCCAGGGCGACCGCCACCCGGAACGCGGCGGGGGTGGCCACGTCCGTCAGCCGGTGCACGCCCGCGGCATCGGCGCAGCGGACGACGTCGCCGCGGTGCACCGGCACCGCGAGGTTGGGCCAGAGCCGGCCGCCGGCAGCCTTCACCACCGCCTCCTTGCGGGCCCACAGCCGGGTGAACCGCGCGGCCCGCTCGCCGAGGTCGGTGCCGGCGGCGACGTGCCGCGCCTCCTCGGGATGGAAGAACCGCCGGGCCAGCGGCACCGGGTCGCGCCCCGGCGACGGGTGCTGGATGTCGACACCGACCGCGCGCCCCTCACTGACCGCGACCGCGACGAGGTCGCCGGAGTACGACAGGCTCGTCTGGAGCCCGGCCCACCGGCCGGTCAGCGCCGGCTTGCCGTGCCGGCCCCGGTGCCAGGTCAGCTCCTGCGGCGCGACGCCCACCGTGGCGCCGGCGGCCAGNCGTGCGCGACCGTGAACCGGTCGCGCAGCGCCGCGACGCGCAGCCGCGCGCCGCGGGCCCGCTCGGCCTCGTCGAGCATCGCCCCGCAGCGGGCCAGCACGTCCGGCGCCACCGTGACCGGAACGACCCAGATCCGGACGGTGTCCCTCATGGACGGAAGCGTATCGGCCGTTCGACGCGTTGACACGCGCCGATGCCGTTGCTCTGATTGACCGATGTTCGGGCAGAGCACCCTGACGCAGGTTCCCGTCCCGTTCGCCGGGCCGGGAGCCGGGACCGCGCCGCTGACCTGGGGCCAGAAGGCGATCATGCAGGACATGCGGGAAACCGGGTGGACGCACAACGTCAGCGGCTTCAACCCGCTGCCGGCGGGTGCCACGGTCGAGCAGGTCGCGGCGGAGCTGGCCGGACTGATGACGCGGCACCCGGCCCTGCGGATGCGGCTCGGCACCGACGACCGGGGCGGCCCGTGCCAGGTCGTGTCCGCCGCCGGCGAGACCACCCTCGACGTGGTGGACGTCCCCGACGACGCCGACCCGGCCGACGTGGCGAAGTACGCGTACGAGCTGAGTCACACCCGCCTGCTGACCCACTACGACCTCCACCGGGACTGGTCGGTGCGGATGGCGGTGATCCGGCACCGGAGCGCCCTGGTGCACCGGGTGCTGACCTTCGACCACCTGGTCGTGGACGGCACCTCGACGTTCCTGCTGCTGGCCGAACTCGGCGTGGTCGACCTGGGACCCCGCCGCGCCCCGGATCCGCGCACCGTCCAACTCCTCGACCTCGGGCGGCGGGAGCAGACGCCGCCGCTGCGTCGGGTCAGCGATCTGGCCGTACGCCACTGGGAGTCGCACCTGCGGACCGTTCCGCCGCTGACGTTCGGTGAACCCGTCCCCGGCGGCGGCCGGCAGGGCCGGCGGTTCTGGCACGGCCGGTTCAGCTCGCCGGCGGCGTACCTGGCGGTGCGGGCCATCGCGCGGCGGACCCGGACGGACACGTCGCGCGTGCTGCTCGCGGTCATCGCCGTCGCGATCGGTCGGGCCACCGGGATCAGCCCGCTCACCGCGAAGCTCATCGTGGGCAACCGGTTCCGGCCCGGCCTGGCCGAGGCCATCGCCCCGCTCAGCCAGAACGGCGTGCTCACCGTGGACACCGCCGACACCACCGTGGACGAGGTGGTCACCCGCGCCCGCCGGGCCTCGATGGCCACCGCGAAGTACGCCTACTACGACCCGGTGCAGCTCGGGGAGCTGGAGGCCCGGCTGGACACGGAACGCGGTTACCCGGCCCGGGTGACCTGCCGGATCAACGACCGGCGGGTGACGACCCGGACGACGGCCGACGACGGGGTACGGGGCGAGCAGGTGACCGCGGAGGCGATCCGGAGCAGGGCGGCCGAGACATTCCTGGTCTGGGACGGCACCCTGGACCACCTCCCCGAACAGGCGTTCATCACCGTCGAGGACCACCCGGACACGGTCTTCCTCCAGGTGATCTTCGACTTCGCCTCCTTCACCGAGGAGCAGGTGGAACGCCTGTTGCGCGGCGTGGAGGAGGTGGCCGTGGAGGCGGCGTTCGACGCCGACGCGCCTACCCGGGTCACCGCCGGGGCGACCGGCTGACCGGTCGCCCGCCGTCCACCGCCCGTCGGTCGGTCACCGGTCGTCCCAGGTCACCGGCAGCGACTCCAGGCTGCGCACCACCAGTCCGGGCTTGAACCTGAGCTCCGCCTCGTCGACCGCGAGCCGGAGCCCGGGCAGCCGGCGCAGCAGGGCGCCCAGCGCCTCCTGCAACTCCATCCGCGCCAGCGCCGCGCCCAGGCAGTGGTGCGGACCGGCGCCGAACGCCAGGTGCGGGTTGTGCGCGCGGCCCAGGTCGAGCGTGTCCGCGCCGTCGAACACCGTCGCGTCCCGGTTGGCCGAGGCGATCGCCGGCAGCACCGGGGTGCCGGCCGGCAGGCACACCCCGCCCAGCTCCACCTCCTCGGTGGTCACCCGGGGCAGCAGCACCCCGTTGTCGCCGAGCTGGATGAAGCGGGACAGCTCCTCGACCGCCCGGGCGACCGCGACCGGGTCGTCCCCGCGCAGGCCGGCGAGCTGCTCCGGGTGCCGCGCGAGCACCAGCAGGAACAGGTTGAGCTGGTTGGTGGTGGTCTCGTGCCCGCCCACGAAGATGCCGGCGGTGACCGAGACGAGTTCCTGCTCGGTGAGGTCCTCGTGCTCGTCCCAGGCGGCGATGAGCGCGCTCATCAGGTCGTCGCCGGGCCGCTGCCGGCGCTCGGCGATCATCTCGCCGAAGGCGTCGAGCGCGGCCCGTGGGCCCGCCGGGTCGGCGTCCCAGTCGCCGACCAGCGCGTCGGACCATTCCCGTACCCGCTGCTGGTCCTGCTCGGGAATGCCGAACAGCTTGCTGATCACGTAGATCGGCAGGGGAGCGGAGACGTGCGTGATCAGGTCGGCCGGCCGGCCGGCCGCCTCCATCCGGTCGATCATGTCGTCGACCAGCGCCGCCACCGTGGGGCGCAGCGCCTCCACCCGGCGGACGGTGAACGCGTGCGAGACCGCCCGGCGCATCGTGGTGTGCCGGGGTGGGTCCATCCCGATCAGCGAGTCCTCCGCGAGCGAGCCGAGTTCCCGGGTCGGGCGGTTCGGGCCGGCCGCGGCGGCCCGGCTGAACCGCTGGTCGGTGAAGACCCGCCGGACGTCGGCGTGCCGGGTGGCCAGGTAGGCCGACATCCCGTCCGGCAGCTCGACGCGGGCCACCGGGCAGCTCTCGCGCAGCCGCGTGTAGTCCGGCGAGGGGTGGTAGATCGTCGGAGCCGGCGCGAGCGGGTACGGAATGGGGGACTGCTGCGTCATCTGCGACTCCTCGTGGTCAGGTGCGGGTGCCTCGGGTCAGGGCGGCCAGTGCCGGCACCACCTCGGCGGGGCTGGGCATCGCGTGGACCCGGTCCCGCATCACCGCGGCGGCGGCCCGCCACCGGCCGTCGTCGACCAGCGCGCCGACCGTGTCGCGCAGCACGGAGCCGTCGGCCGTCGCGGGTGTCAACCAGGTGCCCGCGCCGGTGGCCGCCAGCCGTTCGCCGTTGAAGTGCTGGTCGCTGACCCGAGGCAGGATGAGCTGCGGCACCCCGTGGCAGAGCGCGGTCATCGTGGTGCCGGCGCCGCCCTGCTGCACGATCGCGGCACACGTCGGCAGCACCAGACGCATCGCCAGGGGCGCGTCGGCCAGCCGGACGTTCGGCGGCAGCGGTCCCAGCCCCTCCCGCTGGCGGGGCTCGACCACCACGGCGACCTCCACGTCCAGTTCGGCCACCGAGCGGATCACCCGGGCCAGGTCCGCCCGGTCGTCCAGCCCGACGCCGGCCATCATGGTGCCGGCCGTGACGCACACCCGCGGCCGGCTCGCCGGACGGTGCAGCCAGCGCGGCACCACCGCCGTGCCGTTGTACGGCACGAACCGCACCGGCTGGTCGGCGCGGGTCGACGGGACCTGCATCGGCGGCGGCACCGGATCGAGCGTGAGCGTGCCGTGCAACGCCACGTCCCCGGCGGAGAGCCCGAAGCGGGCGGCGAGCGGCCCGATCACCGACTCCGGATCCAGCCGGAGCGTGACCGAGGAGTCCGGGCCCCACAGGTTCAGCACGCCGGGCACGTCCAACGCGGCGGCGGCCACCGGGGCGGCCAGGTTGAACGGCTCCCAGACCATCAGGTCCGGTCGCCAGGCCCGACCGAAGGCGACCAGCTCGTCGAGGAGGGCGTCGGCGAACCGGACCACCCCACCGTCGGCGGTGATCGCCGGCTCCAGGGCGTCCGGCGAACCGGTGTCGGCGCCGTCCAGCGCGCCCACCGCGCCGATCCGCCCCGCGAACGCGGTGGCGAAGTCGACGTCGTCGCCGAGCGGCACGGCCGCCAGCCCGGCCGAGGTGATCGCCGTGACCATGGACGGATGGCTGGCTACCCGCACCTCGTGGCCGGCCGCCTGGAGCGCCCACCCGAGCGGGACCAGGCTGTAGAAATGCGACCGCCAACCCCACGTCGACATCAGAATTCGCAAAGGCGCAGTCACATCCGACCAATCCGCGCGTGACGGCAGTCCTGGCGCACCGATGCTAGGCGATGGACGTCCGTACGGGGAAGGTCGTCGACGTCGCGAATGGATATTGACGGCGGGCTAACGGATGCTGGAGTCTTACCCGGTGCCCGACCGGGGCCGCGACCAGCAGGTGGTAGGCGTCATGACTGTCAATTCCGGGCTGCGACCCTATCCGTTCGAGCCGTTCACCGGTGACCTGCCGGCGGAGCTGCTGGAGATGGTCGTCGCCGACCCGGTCAGCCGGGTGCGGCTGCCGGACGGGCGCGCGGCCTGGCTGGTGCTCGCCTACGAGGACTGCTGCACGGTCCTGGCCGACCCCCGCTTCTCCCGACTGCCGCTGGGCGCGACCTCGACGCCGGACGGGGTCGGCCCGCGTGAGCTGAACATGGACGGCCCGGCGCACGCGACGGTGCGCCGGGTGGCGAGTCGGGCGTTCACCGCGCGACGCATCGAGTCGTTCCGGCCCCGGGTGCAACGGCTGGTGGACGGGCTCGTCGACGAGATGCTCGCCGGCCCCCGTCCGGCCGACGTGGTCGCCGGCCTGGTGGCGCCGCTGCCCGTGTTCGTGGTCTGCGACGTGCTCGGGGTGCCGGCCGCCGACCGTCCCCGCTTCTACGGCTGGATCGAGGGCCTGAACTCGGTGACCGCGTACGGCTCCGCGGACGCCGCCAGCGCCCAGGCGGAGCTGCGGGCGTACCTGGCCGGGCAGTTGGCGCGCAAGCGGGCGGAGCCCGGCGACGACCTGCTCTCGGCGTGGGTGCACGGGCAGGGCGCGCACGAACTCGTGGACGCCGAACTGGTGGAGCTGGCCATGGGGGTGCTGCTCGGCGGGTTGGAGATCAATTCCACCAGCGCGGGCCTGCGCGCGTTGTTCCAGCACCCGGAGCAGTTGGCGAAGCTGCGCGCGGCGCCGGAGAAGGTCGGCGCGGCGACCGACGAGATCCTGCGCTACACGGCGGTCAGCAGCATGTTCCGGGTCCAGGTGGTCCGGGAGGACCTGGTCCTCGGTGGTGTCGCGATGCGGGCCGGGGAGTGCGTGATGGCGATTCCGTGGGTCGGCAACCGCGATCCGCGCTTCTTCCCCGACCCCAACGTGTTCGACATCGACCGGACGCCGGGCGTGCCCCACCTGACGTTCGGCTTCGGCCCGCACTTCTGCCTGGGCACCGCGCTGGGCCGGATGCAGGTGGAGTTGTCCCTCGACGCGCTGCTGACCCGGATGCCGGCGCTGGCGCCCGCGGTGCCGCTCGACGAGATCCCGTGGCGGCACGACCGGATGAACGGCGGCATCGCTTCGTTCCCGGTCACCTGGTGACCGTCGCTCAGTAGCTCTCCACCGCGTTCACCCGGTCCGGCCAGTACCGCTCGCCCGGCGCCGGGGCGTAGTGCGGCCAGCGGGGCGCGTCCCCGGTCGGGTGGTCGCCGAGCACGGTGATGCGCTGCCCGCGCCGCAGGCCGTCGTAGTCGTTGACCGCGTAGTGCTGGGTGACCCGGTTGTCCCACACCGCCACGTCCCCGGCCTGCCAGCGGTAGCGGCAGGTGAACTGCGGGCTCTCGGAGAAGCCGAACAGGTATTCCAGCAGCGCGTCGCTCTCGTTGCGGGTGAGCTGCGGGATGTGCGAGGTGAAGAGCCGGTTGACGTAGAGCGAGCGGCGCCCGGTCTCGGGGTGCACGCGCACCACCGGGTGTTCCGCGCGGCTGGTGAACTCGGTGCCGATCCGGATGACGTGGATCGCGGTCAGCCCGTCGAGCAGGTCCCGCAGGGGCGCGGAGAGCGCCTCGTAGACCCGGTACTGGTTGGTCCACATCGTGTCGCCGCCGACCTCCGGCAGCTCGATCAGGTGCAGCACGGAGGCGATCGGCGGGCTCTGGTGGAAGGTCATGTCGGTGTGCCAGACGTCGACCTTGCCGCCGTCGGTGGAGTCGATCACGACGATCTCCGGGTGCCCCTCCAACCGGGGCAGGTAGGGGTGCAGCTCGACCTCGCCGAAGCGGCGGCCGAAGGCGACGTGCGCCTGCGGCGTCAGCCCGGTCTGGCCGGCGAGGAAGACCACCTGGTGCTCCAGCAGGAGCCGGTGGATCAGCGCGAAGCCCTCGTCGGTCAGGGTGTTCAGGTCGATGCCGCGGACCTGGGCGCCCAGGGCGCCCGAGACGAGTCGGACCTCGGCGGCGATGGAAGTGGTCATCGATGGTCCCTCCGGTCTGCGCGCCACGATCGTCCGCGTATTCTTCCATGTCCGTGAATGTCGTCACCAGCGCCGTCGTTGACCCGGCCGTCACGGAGTTGGGATCATTCGAGTCCTGTCGAGTGGGGGAGGAACCCGTGGTGATCGATGCCCCGACCGAGGCTGACGCGGCGGAACGGCTGGACCGGCTCACCGACCTGGCGACGCCGTTCGCCGTCCGCACGGTGGTGACCCTGCGGGTGCCGGACCGGATCGCGGCCGGCGTCACCCGCCTGGACGAGCTGGCCGAGGCGTGCGACGCCGACGCCGCCGCGCTGGGCCGCCTGCTGCGCTACCTGAGTCACCGGGGCGTGTTCGTCGAGGAGCCGCCGGACGTCTTCGAGCTGACCGACGTCGGCGAGCTGCTCTGCGACCGGGACGGCGGCGGTCACGGCGCCCACCTGGATCTCGGCGGCCTCGGCGCCCGGATGGACCGGGCCTGGGCCGGGCTGCCGCACGCGATCCGCACCGGCGGGCCCGGCTACGGCGCGGTGCACGGGCACGACTTCTGGGCCGACCTGGACCGCCACCCGGACGACCGGGCCTACTTCGACGCGCTGATGCTCAGCCAGCAGCGGTTCACCGCGCCGCAGGTCGCGTCGCTCTACCCGTGGCACGAGGTGGGGCACGTCGTCGACGTCGGCGGCGGCTCCGGCGGCCTGCTGCGGGAGGTGTTGGGCGCACACCGGCACCTGCGGGGCACCCTCGTCGACCGCAACGAGCCGGTGGCGACCGCGGCCCGCACGTTCGCCGAACACGGCCTCGCCGACCGGACCGAGGTCGTGGTGGGGGACTTCTTCGCCCCGCTGCCCGCCGGCGCCGACGTCTACGTGGTCTCCCGCGCGTTGACCGACTGGAGCGACGCGCACGCCACGACGATCCTGCGCCGGTGCGCCGAGGCGGCCGGGGACACCGGCCGGGTGCTGGTGGTCGAGGTGCTGCCGACCGTGCCGCACGTACCGCACCTGTCCTCGTACGACCTGCAGATGCTGGTGCTGGTCGGTGGCCGCGAGCGCGGGGTGACCGAGCACGCCGCCCTGGCCGCCGCCGCGGGGCTGACGCCGCGGCGCACGTACCACGGCGAGGACGGCCTGACCCTGATGGAGTTCGGGGCCGGCGGCTGAGCGCGTCCGTGCCGTCCCGTGCGCCCGATCATTGATGTATATGACTGGTCGTGAGTGGATGGCTGGTTTTCTCTGCGCATTGTCCAATTTGCCGAAGAACCTCGTCCCCGCATTCGCCTCGACCCATGCCCGCGCGCATTTATCAATGGTTGTTCGCGGGAGGGTCGACCGGTAACGTCTCGCGTGGCGACCAGCCGAGCCTTCGCGAAAGGGTCGACGCGTCATGACGGTTACTGGTTTCACGCGATATCCGGCCTTCATCGACGACCTCGCCCGCAGCGAATCGGGTCGGTTGTTGAGCGCCGAACTCGGCCGGCGGTGGCCGGAGACGAGTGACGAACTCTGCACCATCGTCCGCTACGCGCTGATGCCGTCCGGCAAGATGCTGCGGCCGATGATGACGCTGCACGCGGCGGAGGCGGTGGGCGGTGATCCCCGCGACGTGCTCGCCGCCGCGCTCGGCACGGAATACCTGCACGTCGCGACGCTCGTGCACGACGACATCATCGACGCCGACACGCTGCGCCGAGGCAAACCGTCGGTCCCGGTCGCGTTCGGGATCCCGAACGCGATCGTCGCCGGCGACCACCTCATCTTCCACGCGTTCCAGGCCATGGTGGACGGCGGCGCGGCGGTCCCGCCCGCCCAGGTCGTGGCCGCCGTCACCGCGCTCGCCCAGGCGGGCCAGGACCTGTGCCGGGGGCAGGTGCTGGAGGCCCAGCTCGTCGGCGACCTGGACGCGGGCGCGCGGTGGTACCCGGAGATGATCCGTCTCAAGACCGGGTCCCTGTTCCGCGCCGTGTGCCAGATCGGCGCCCTGCTCGGCGGCGCGGACCCGGACGTGGCGTCCGCCCTGGCCCGCTACGGCGAGCACCTCGGCACGGCGTTCCAGATCCGCGACGACCTGCTGTCCTACCTCGCCACCCCGGAGCAGACCGGCAAACCGGCGACCAGCGACCTCAACAACGGCCGGCCGACCCTGCCGCTGCTGCTGGCCTACGACGCGGCCACCGACACGTCCCGGGTGGAACTCCTGGCGGTGCTGCACCGGCGCGGCGCCGGCCCGGGCGACGTCGAGTGGGTCACCGCGCTGCTGCACGAGGTCGACGCGGTGGAGAGCGCCCGCCGGCAGATGGTGGCGCACGCCGAGCGCGCCCTCGCCGAGTTGGCCGTGCTCGCCCCCTCTCCGAGCACGAACGTGCTCGCCGGCATCGCGGCCTGGATGACGAGCGAGATGGCGTGAGCACCGCCGGCGCCCTGCGGGCGCACGTGGAGACCTGGCGGCCCTACACGCTCTGGTACGTCGGGCTCGTGGGCCTGGCCGGCGCGGCCGTGGTCGACGGCCCGCATCACCCGTGGCTGCTGCTGGCGGCCTGGGCGGCGCCCACCGCCGGCTGGCTCGGCGGCCACTACCTCGGCGACTGGTTCGACCGCGAGCTGGACGCCGGCAGCAAGCCACACCGGCCGATCCCGTCCCGCCGGCTGCGGGCGGAGACGGCGTGGCGCTGCGGCTGCGCCTGCTTCGCCGTGCTCGCGGTCCTGGCCGTGCTGGGTGGCTGGGGCACCACGACGGCGGCGCTGCTGGCGGCCGGCGGCATCGTCGCCTACAGCCGTTGGCTCAAGGCGCGCGGCATCGCCGGCAACCTGGTCCGGGGCGCGCTCGGCGCGGTCGCGCTGCTCTACGGCGCGCTCGCCGTCGGGCTCCCGCCGGGCCGGTCAACGGCGGTGCCCGTGCTGCTCGCGCTGACCGTCGCGTTCTGGTCGCACGACGCGATGTCGAACCTCGTCGGGACGCTGCGCGACATCGACGGCGACCGGGCCGGCGGGTACGAGACGCTGCCGGTGCGCCGGGGCGTACCGTTCGCGGTCCGGACCGTGGTGGTGCTCTACGCCGTCACCATCGGCGCCGCCCTCGTCGCCGGCCTGCTGGCCGACCGCGGCGCCCGGCTCACCTACCTGGCCACGCTGCTGGTCGTGCTGGTGCTCGGCGTCGCCGCGCTGGCCCCGCTGGTGGCGCAGCGCGCCGGCATGCCCGTCGTGGTCGCGTTGCGCGCCCACTCCGTCCTGGTCGTGGAGCGGGTCGTGCTGGCCTCCGCCGTCGTCGGGCTCGGCCTGGGCGTGGGCGTGCAGCTCGCGCTGGCCCTGCCGATGGTCGCCCTGACCTGGTGGGCGCAGCGGGGCATGCGCGCCGGGCACGAACTCGGCCCGGCGACCGCCGGCCTGGCGCTCGCCACCCCCCGACCGGTTCCCCTGGAGGACGCGCCATGACCGCTGTGCACGACGAGGCCGTCGGGAAGGCGGTCACCGCCGGCGCCGAGGCGCTGCTGCGCCGGCAACGTCCCGACGGTGTCTTCGGCGACGACCCGCCGGCGTCGGTGCTCGGCACCGCGGGCGCGGTGGCCGCGTTGCACGCCGCCGACCCGGTGGGCAGCGCCGACCTCGTCGAGGCCGGCGCCGGGTGGCTGCGCCGGCAGCAGCACGACGACGGCGGCTGGGGCGGGGTGGTGGGCGCTCAGAGCGAGGTCGTGCCCACCGCCGTCGCGGTCGCCGCGCTCGCGATGAGCGCGCCGGCGGCCAGCGCCGAGACGATCGCGGCCGGCCGCGCCCGGCTGGCCGCCATGGGCGGCGTCGACACGGTCACCGACCGGGCCATCTCCCTGCTCTGCCGCCAACTCCTCACCATGGCCGGGATGACCGCCGAGGCCGGCCCGCTGCGCCGGTTGCCCCTGGAGATCGTCCTGTTCGACCGGGTACGCCGACAGCGCCTGTCGTTCCGCACCGCGCCCTTCGTCGGCCTCGCCCTGATGCAGGCCGACCTGCTGCCGACCGGCCGGCTGCGCCGCGCCACGCTGCGCCGGGCGCGCCCGGTGGCGGTGGGTCTGCTGCGCGCGATCTTCGACCACGAGGGCCGTACTGGCGCGCTGAGCGAGGACCCGTGGCCCGCCGCGCTGGTGCTGCTCGGCCTGGCCCGCAGCGGGGAGGCGCCGGACATCGCCGAGGCGGTCATCGGGTGGCTGCGGCGGGCGGTCCGCCCGGACGGCGCCTGGGACGCGGTGACGAACCTGGACCTCACCCGCTCCGGGTACGCGGTGACCGGCCTGATCGCGGCCGGATACGCCGCTGACCCGCGTCTGCGGGCCACCCGCGACGTCTTCCACGCCACCCAGAAGACGGCGGCGTTCGAGGTGCTGGACGTGCCGCCGGGCGGATGGAGCTACTCCAACCTGGGCGGCTGGCCGGTGACGCTGGAGTCGGCCGAGATCCTGTCCGCGCTCGCCGGCCTTCCCGACGCCGACACGGACCCGGTCCTGCGCACCGGCCTGGCGTGGCTCGTCGACCGGCAGGACAGCCGCGGCTCGTGGAGCCTGTGGGTACGCGACACCAAGCTCGCCAACGACGGCCCCTGCCCGGCCATCACCAGCCAGGCGATCCTCGCCCTGCACGACGCCGGACACCCGCACGACCACCCGGCGGTCGCGCGGGCGGCGGCCTGGCTGCTGACCCGGGCGGCGCCCGACGGCACGTTCGAGAACCTCTGGTACCGCGACCACACCTCCGGCACCGCCGTGGTGGTGGGCGCGCTGTCGCGCGTCGGCCACGCCCGGCACGAGGTGGTCCGCCGCGCGGTGCGGTGGCTGTGCGACACCCAACTGCCGGACGGGTCGTGGGGGCCGGGCGACGGGAGCGCCGGGTCGGTCGAGGAGACGGCCTGGGCCGTACAGGGCCTGCTGGCCACCGGCGACGCCGAGGTCACCGGCGCGGTCGACCGGGGCGTCGCCTGGCTGCTGGCCGCCGCCGGGCCGGACGGCGTCTGGCCGGCGACCCGGGTGTGCAACTACATCCGCCACCACATGCGCTACCCGAACGCGGTGATCACCCAGGCGGTCGCGTTGCGGGCGCTCGGCGACTACCGCCGGGCCGCCGCCGGGCGTGACGTCGCCCCCGGGGCGGTGGCCCGATGAGCCCCGACGTCGTGGTGGTGGGCGCCGGCGCGGGCGGTCTGGCCAGCGCGCGGGCCCTCGGCGCGCTCGGGCTGCGGGTGCGGGTGCTCGACCGGCAGCGCGCTCCCGCGTCGATCGCCAAGGGCGAGATCCTCCAACCCGAGACGGTACGCATCCTCGACGGCTGGGGCGTCCTCGACGCCCTGCGGGCCACCGGCGCGCGGCCCGTCGGGCGGCTGGCCATCCGCGACGCGTACGGCCGGCCGTTGCTCTGCCTGGACTACGCCGGCCTGCCCGGCGCGTACCGGCAGATCCTCTGCGCCGACTACGGTGACCTGCGCGGCGTGCTCGCCGACGGGCTGCCCGCCACGGTGGAGGTCCGGTGGGGTAGCCGGGTGACCGGCGTGGTGCGCGGCGACGACGGGCGGGTGACCGGCGTGCGGGTCGCCGACGGCGGGTCCGAGCAGGAGGTCCGCGCGTCGCTGGTGGTCGCGGCGGACGGCATGTCCTCGCCGCTGCGCCGGGCGGTCGGCGTCACGGTCGAGCGCCGCGAGTACCCGCACGGCCTGGTGGCCTTCGACGTGGCCGACGCCGAGGTGGCCGACGAGGTGTCGGCCTACCGGACCGACCGGGGCCTGTGCCTGGTCTACCCGTTGCCCGGTGGCCGGTGCCGCCTCTACGTCCAGGTGACGCCGGACGAGTTCCGGGGCCGGGTCGACCTGACCGCGTGGTGCGACCGGCTGCTCGCCGACGTGCCGGCGGTGCGGCCGCTGGGTCCGGCGATCCGGGCGAGCCTGCACCGTCGCCAGCTCCTCGCGGTCTACCGGCTGCGGACGGACCGCCTGACCGTGCCGGGCCTCGCGCTGGTCGGCGAGGCGGCGCACGCGGTGCACCCGATGGCGGCGCAGGGCGTGAACAGCTCCCTCGGCGACGCCGAGGTGCTGGCCGCGACGCTCGCCGCCGAGGGCGACACGGCGGAGCCGGCGGTGGTGGACCGGGCGCTGCGGGCGTTCGAGGCGGCGCGTCGGCCCCGCCTCGACCACGTCGCGACCGTCAGCCACAACGCCTCCCGCATGATCACCAGCGTGTCGGGCCTGCCGAGGCTGCTGGGCGGGCGGATGATGCGCAGCACCGCCGCCAACCCCCGCCTGCTGGGGCTCACCGCCGGGAACCTCTCCGGCACGAACGTCCGGCCCCTGTCCCTGGTCGACCGGCTGTACCAGTTCGGGCTGCTCACCGACCGGCACGCCCACGTACCGTCCCCGCCGGCCCCGGCGGAGAAGTGAGCGATGATGACCCCTGCCACCGCCGTGGACACGCACCCGCCGGCCGACCTGTCGATGAACGAGACGCCGTACCCGCCGCTGCCCGGCGTCCGGCGGATCGTCGCCGACGGCGCGGCGGCCCTCCAGCGGTACCCGGACCGCACCTCGTCGGCCCTGGTGGCCGCGCTGTCGGCGCGGCTCGACGTGGGACCGGAGGCGATCCTGGTGGGCCCCGGGTCCGCCGGGCTGTGCCAGCACCTCGTGCAGTCGCTCGGGCCCCGACCGGAGGTCGTGCACGCGGCGCTGTCGTTCGAGGGCTACCCGCTGATCATCCGGAACGCGGGCGCCCGCGCGGTGCCGGTGCCGTTGCGCGGGTACGACCACGACCTGCCGGCGATGGCGGACGCGGTGACCGAGCGGACCCGGTGCGTGCTGCTGTGCAACCCCAACAACCCGACCGGAGCGGTGCTGCGTCGCGCCGAGGTCGAGGCGTTCCTCGACCGGGTGCCGGCCGACGTGCCGGTCATCGTGGACGAGGCGTACCGGGAGTTCGTCACCGACCCGGACGTGCCCGACGGCATGGACCTCTACCGGGCGTACGACAACGTCTGTGTCCTGCGGACGTTCTCGAAGGCGTACGGCCTGGCCGCCCTGCGGGTCGGGTACGCCGTGGTGCCGCCCCGGCTGACCCAGGCGGCGGCGCTGACCGGCGCGGTGTTCTTCCCGAACGCCCTCGCCCAGGCGGCGGCGGTGGCGAGCCTGACGCCGGAGGTGACCACGGAGCTGACCCGGCGGTGCGCCGACCTGGTGGCGTCGCGGGCCCGCCTGGTCGACGCGCTGCGCGACCTCGGGCTCACCGTGGCACCCAGCGAGGCGAACTTCGTCTGGCTGCCGCTGGGGGAGCGGGCGGCGGCGTTCGCCGAGCGGGCCCGGGCGGCCGGGATCCTGGTGATGGCGCTGCCGGGTGCCGGCGTCCGGATCACGGTCGGCTCCGACGAGGCGAACGACCGGCTCTGCGCCTTCGTCCGTGCCGCGCTCACCGACGGCTTCTGAGTCCTTCGAGCCCCGAGGTGCCGCTCGGCACCTCGCCCACATCGGTACCCTCCGCCAGCCACCAGACGCAGACCCCCCGACGCGTCCCACGGCACCCGCGGCCCCGCATGCCGCGATGCCCACGTACCCGCACGCCGCGTCCCCGTGTCCACATGCCCGCCTGCGCGTGTCCGCGTGCCCATCGTGCCCGGGGTGCCCGAGTGCCCGGGGTGCCCGCGTGCCCGCGTGCCGGGCTGCCGCGTGCCCGGTGCGTAATGCGCGCGTGTTGGGCCGGCGTATTCAACTCGGTCCGAGCGATATACCCCCTAGTCATAATTATGACTAGGGGGTATACGTGTCGCACCACTTCCAATCAGAGGACCGCATCACGCAGAGTTATCTGATGCGTCGTCTGTAACCCCTCGCCGTGCATCGTCCGCCGCATCCTTCGAGCCCATGACGCCCCGCCTCGAGCGGGCCGATCGGCGATCATGAAGTCAGCGGCGAGAAGTGAGGCGAGGACCCGGGCTAACCTCATGATCAATGACGGAGGAGCGGCCGAAGGTCGGCCGAACCAGCCCCGAGGCGGGGACGACGAACAGCCCTGACCAGGCACAGGTAGCGCAGGTCCGGCTCGTAGTCGGCGGCCACCACCGCCCGGGGCCGGTCCGGGCCGTCGCCGAGCTGGTCCAGCAGGGTCCACCACAGGCCGGTGGTCGGCTGTCCCGGCGGCACCACCGTCAGCGGAGCGCCGGCGGGCGTGGGCCGGGCCGGGGCGAGGCCCGCGCCGAGCACCACCGCCACGTCCGGCTGCCCGGCCCCCAGCTCGCGCAGCTCGGTCGCGGCCAGGGCGGCGACGTCGGCCGGGTCGACGTCCGCGTGCTGCCGGACCGCGGTCACCCGGGCGCCGCCGTCGGGCGGCGCGTCGCCGTAGAGCATCGCCACGGCCCGGTGCCGCTCCGGCGCGGCCACCCCCGCGGCGTACGGCAGGACGGACTGCTCGACGGTGAGCAGCAGGGCCCGCCGGCACCCGGCCGACGCCGCGTGGTCGCGGGCGATCCGCAGCGCGGTGAACGGCGCCGCCGAGCCCTGGTCGCAGAGCGCGAAGGACATCGGCGTGCCGGGGCAGACGTGACTGAGGTACGCCGCGGTGGCCCGGCCGGGCAGCATGTCGTGCACGGCGAACGCCAGCACGAGCAGGTCGACCGGTTCGTCCGCGCCGACGAGTTCCCGGATCAGCTCGGCGGCCATCTCCCCGTAGGACTGGCCCCGCGCCGCCGCCGACGGGTCGAACCGCAGGCCGTACGGGCGGGTCAGGTCCGTCAGGTACTCGCCGGCCCGGTCGCGCAGCACGGGATCGTCGAGCAGCGCGGCCGGGCCGTCGAACTCCCGGCGTGCGGCCCGGATCAGGTGCAGCCCGGTCGCCATCGTGGTCTCCTCCGTCGCGCCGGTCAGTGCTCGAACACCATGGCGGCGAACGTGGCCCCGTCCCCGGCGCCGACCGCCGCGACGAGGTAGCGGTCACCGGGGGCCAACAGGTCGCGGTCGCGGGCGGTGCGGTAGTTGGCGAACGCGTCCGCACAGAAGACGTGGCCGGTCTCGGTGATGTTCTCCAGCAGCACCCGGTCGAGCGGGAGCCCGATCAGCTTGCACAGCCGCTTCCAGGTCATCAGGTTGACGTTGTGCGGCAGCACCAGCCGCAGGTCCGCCAGCGTGGTGCCGGCCTCGGCCAGCGCCCGGTCGATCACCGCCGCCAGCGCGGGCCGGTACTCGCGCTGGAACCGGGCCGGGGACTCGCCACCGGCGACGTCGAACTCGCCCCGCTGCGCGCAGGCGTAGGAGAGCAGCCGGTCCCGCGGGCCGTGGGCGCTGACCAGGCAGGCCGACGCCCCCTCGCTGAACACCGAGGTCTCCGGGATGAACTGGGCGTCGCGGGTGAATGCCTTCTCGCCGGTCAGGATCAGGGCGAGCGGTTCGTGGCCGGGCCGGTGCGGTTCGGCGGCCAGCAGCCGGCCGGCCACGTCGATCGCGGTCAGCGCGCTCGCGCAGGACTGCTGCGTCACGGTGAACGCGAGCGCGTGGCCCAGGCCGAGCGCGCGGCAGACGTCGTGCAGGGGATTGACCGGGTACGGCGCGACCACCGGGAACGCCCGGGCGTACAGGACGAACCGCACCCGGTGCTCCCGGCCGCGCAGCGCGGTGAGCCCGGTGGCCGCGTGTCGCAGCAGGTCGGTCAGGGACAGCTCGGGGTCGCGGCGCACCTCGGTCAGCCCGTGGAACCGGCGGAACAGCCGGACCTGCATCTCGCTCAGGCGCAGCGCGCCGGCCAGGCTCTCGATCGGCACGCGGCGGCGCGGCAGGAACACCGAGACGGCGTCGATCGCCGTCATCCGCACACCGTCACGGAAAGGATCACACCAACGACGCCGGTGGATGTCAACGCGCGTGGCATCATATCGACGTGGCCCGCTTCCTGTTCGTCGTGCTGCCGTTGGCCTCCCACCTGAACGCCCCGCTCGCCATCGCGCAGGCGCTCCAGGCCGCCGGGCACGAGGTGGCCTGGTGCGGGCCCCGCAGCGACCTGCGTCCGCTGATCGGCCCGGACGCGACGCTCTACCCGACGGGCAAGCGCCACTACCGGCGCGACGGCGAGTCCGGGACCGGCTCGGTGCGCACCCTCTGGGAGGGGCACCTGCTGCCGGTCAACCGCTTCATCCGCGACACCGTCGACCGGGCGGTCGCGGACCACCGGCCCGACGTGGTCGTGGTGGACCAGTACGCGATGGCCGGCGCGCTGGCGGCGCACCGGCACGGGGTGCCGTGGGCGACCTTCTGCGTCGGCATGCTGGAGCTGACCCCGCCGGTCGAGGAGATGCCCGGGTTCGCCGACTGGGTACGGGCGCAGGTGGCGCGGATCTGGGCGCTGACGGACCTGCCTGTCGACGAGACGATCGACCTGCGCTTCTCGCCGTACCTGGTGATCGGTCTGACCACCGCGGAGCTGACCGGCCCGGCGGCGCTGCCGCCGCGGTGCGTGCTGACCGGGCCGGCGCTGGGCCGGCGTCCGCACGCGCCCGGCTTCGCCTGGGACGCCTGGGATCCGGCCCGCCGGCATGTGCTGGTGACCGTCGGGACCATGGCCGACCACCTGGCGGGTGACTTCTACCGGCGGGTGACGGCCGCGACCGCGCCGTTGGCCGACCGGGTGCAGGTGGTCCTCGTCGCCCCGCCGGACCTGGTGCCCGACCCGCCCGCGCATGTGCTGGTCGCGCCGCGGGTGCCGGTGCTGGAGCTGATGCCGAGGTTGGACGCCGTGGTGTCGCACGGCGGGCTGGGCACGGTCACCGAGGCGCTGGCCCACGGGGTGCCGGTGGTGGTCGCGCCGATCCGGCACGACCAGCCGGCCGTGGCGCGGCAGGTGACCCGCGCCGGGGCCGGGGTCGAGGTCTCCTTCCACGCGTCGACCCCGGCCGAGTTGACCGCAGCGGTGAGCGCGGTGCTCGACGACCCGGCGTACCGGGCGGCGGCGCGTCGCGTGGGTGACTCGTTCGCCGCGGCCGGCGGCGCCGGTGCGGCCGCCGCGCACCTCGCCGCGCTGGCCGACGCGTCGGCCGAACGGCCGGGCCGGACCGAAACACATCGACCGTTGTCCAACGCCCCCGCGCCGCACTAGCCTGACCTGACGCACCCGCGTGTGCGCCGTCCTGAAGGGACGGTGCCGATGCGGGCCGGCCCGGCGTCGCCGCCGCACGAGGAGGCTCGATGATCGAGGCCACCGGCCTTCGCAAGTCCTTCCGGGTGGGTCGCGGTCGCGGCGCCACCACGGTGGAGGCGGTACGCGGCGTCGACTTCGCGGTGCGGCGCGGCGAGATCGTCGGCTTCCTCGGCCCCAACGGCGCGGGCAAGTCCACCACGCTGCGGATGCTGGCCACGCTGATCCAGCCCAGCGGGGGAGAGGCGACGATCGCGGGCGTCGACCTGCTGCGCTCGCCCGCGCAGGTGCGGCGGCGGATCGGGTTCGTGGCCCAGGCCAGCGGCACCTACGACGACTCCACCGCGCGCCGCGATCTGGTGCTCCAGGCCCGCATGCACGGCCGGTCGAAGAGCGTGGCGCAGGACCTCGCCGTGGCGGCCATCCGGGCGTTCCAACTCGACGACTTCGCCGACCGCAAGATCAAGACCTACTCCGGTGGGCAGCGTCGGCGGCTCGACGTCGCGCTCGGGGTCATCCACTCGCCGCAGGTCATGTTCCTGGACGAGCCCACCGCCGGGCTCGACCCACCCAGCCGGGTCCGGATGTGGCAGGAGGTGCGGCGGCTGCGCGAGGAGGGCATGACGATCTTCCTCACCACGCACTACCTGGACGAGGCGGACAGCCTGTGCGACCGGGTGTCCATCATCGACGGCGGACGGATCGTGGCCGAGGGCACCCCGTCGGACCTCAAACGGGAGATCTCCGGCGACGTGGTCACGGTCGAGTTCGCCGCCACCGACCTCGCCGACGGCAGCGGCGACGACCTGCCGGCCGCGTCGAAGCTGCTCGCCGAGGCGCCCTACGTGCACGCGGCGGAGCCGGTCGACGGCGCCCTGCGGCTCTACGTCGACAGCGCCGCCACGGCCATCCCGCAGATCATGCGGGCGCTGTACGACCGGGGCATCGAGCCCGGCGCGATCGAGACCCGCCGGCCCAGCCTCGACGACGTGTTCCTGGCCAAGACCGGCCGATCGCTGGAGGAATGACCGTGAAAATCGTCCGTGACACCTGGCTGATCTTCCAGCAGGAGGCCGGGCTGATGGTGCGCAACCCGGTGATGGTCGCGTTCAGCCTGGCCCAGCCGATCACCTACCTGATCCTCTTCGCCCCGTTCCTCAAGGTGGTGATGGTCGACCGGGGCGCCTCCTCCTACGCCGACGCCTACCGCATCTACGTGCCCGGCCTGTTCGTGGCCATGGGCCTGTTCGGCGGGCTGTTCGCCGGCTACGGGCTGCTCAGCGCGCTGCGCGCGGGCATCATCGACCGGTGCCGGGTGACGCCGGTGAGCCGCACCGGCCTGCTGCTGGGCCGCGCGCTGATGCACGTGAGCCTCAACGTGACGCAGGCGGTCATCGTCACGCTCGTGGCGCTGCCGTTCGGCCTGCGGGTGCACCTGGCCAACCTGCTGATCTCGTACGCGCTGCTGGGTGTGATGGTGCTGCTGAGCACCTCCCTCTCGTACGACATCGCGCTGCTGGTGCGCAACGAGAACAGCCTCGGCGTGCTGGTGAACACGGTGGGCCAACCGATCTCGCTGCTCGCCGGCGTGCTCATCCCCCTGGTCCTGGCGCCGATGTGGATTCAGCGGGCCGCGCGCTGGAACCCGTTCGCCTGGGCCACCGACGGCATGCGGGCGCTGTTCGCCGGCCAGATCACCCAGAACGTGGTCTGGCAGGGCGCGCTGATCATGATCGGGCTGGCCGCCGCCAGTCTCTTCTGGTCGTCGCACCTGTTCGGCCGCGAGGTTTCCTGACCCCCGGTACATCGACCATTGTCTCGCCGTGACCGGCGCTCTAGCCTGATCGTGTCCCAGCGCGGTCGCCGGAGCGCGGCGGCGGTGAGCGTGTCACATGAGGAGGCGACTCGTTGGGTGCCGACAACTTCCGGGCCACCCTGGCGGCCGACCAGGAACTGGGCGCGGGCAACGTGCTGCTCCGGCTGGCCGAGCACGGGGCCGACCCGGAGATGCCCCGGGTGACCTTCGACGTCGACGTCGACGGGATCCCCGCCTGGACGCCGCTGTCGCTGGCCACCCTCACCGAGCGGGTCGCCGCCCGGGCGGCCTGGTTCCGCGGCCGGGGCGTCGGCCGGCGTGACCCGGTCGCGGTCTACGTGACCTCCGCGCCCGACGTGTTCCTCAACTTCCTGGCGCTCACCTGGCTGGGCGCGATCCCCGCGCTGATGAACGGCAACATGCCGGTCGAGCTGGCGGCCGAGTTCATCCGGCGGCTGCGCGGCGTCGGTGTCGTCGTCGACGCCGACCACGCCGCGCTGCGTGAGCACGACCTCGGCGTGGAGATCCTCGGCGACGCCGCGGAGACCGGCACCGGCGACCCCGCGCAGGCGCCCCCGCACTACCGGCACCACCCCGAGGACCCGGTCGTCATCACCCACTCCTCGGGCACCACCCGGGTGCCGGCGGCCATCGTCCACTCCCACCATGGCCTGTTCGCCGCGGTGCGCGCCGTGCGGCTCACCGAGTCCCGCCCGTACGGCGAGGTGCGGGAGCTGTCCGCCCTCCCGGCCGCGCACACCGCCGGGATCATCACGCTCAACCAGGCGCTCTGCAACGGCTACCAACTGCTCTGCCTGTCCGCGCAGGGCGGCCCGTTCGCGCGCAGCGCCGAGACGATCCTGGACGCCATCGAACGCTGGCGTCCCACCGGCGTCTTCGGCTTCGCGGTGACCTGGTCCGAGCTGGCCCGCGTCGACCTCACCACCCGTGACCTCAGCTCGGTGCGCAACTGGTTCAACACCGGCGACTGCGCCCACGAGTCGCACGTCCGCCGGCTGGTCGCCGTCGGCAGCCACCCCACCTGGACCCGCGACGGCCTGGTCGACGCGCCCGGCTCGAAGTTCGTCGACATGCTCGGCTCCACCGAGATGGGGCACGGCGCGTTCCGGATCACCCACCGGCTCGGCAGCGACCACTACGACCGCTGCGTCGGCAAGCCGTACCCCTTCGCCGAGATCGCCCTGCTCGACGTGTCCACCGGCGAGGAGGTTCCCGAGGGGCAGGTCGGGCACGTCGGCCTCAAGTCGCCGACGCTGGCGATCGGATACTGGAACGACTCGGTCACCACCTACCGCACCCGGCTGAACGGGTACTACCTCACCGGTGACCTGATGTACCGCGACGCCGACGGCAACTACCACCACGTCGACCGGGCCAGCGACGCGGTCGACCTGGGCGGCGGCAACTGGCTCTACACGGCGCTGTCCGAGGAACGCATCCTGAAGCACTGCCCGGACGTGCGGGACTGCACCGTGGTGGCGACCGCCGAGGGCGGCACCACCGTCACCGACGTGCTGCTCCTGCTCGCCGACGACGCCGACGCCGCGCTGGACCGCACCGACCGGGTCCGCGCGGCGCTCGGACCGGCGGTGGCCGCGACGCTGCGCCGGGTGGTGACCGTGCCCGACGACGGCGTGGTGATGGGCCCCACCGGCAAGGTCCGCAAGTTCCTGATGCGCCAGCGCCTGCTGGCCGACGCCGGAGCGCCGGCCGCGGGCTGAGCCGGCGTCCGCGTCGGAAGCGCACCCGACTGCCAGGTGATCGGCTGCCGGGTGCGCGGCCGTGCCAGAATCGGCAGCCGTGTCCTACCTACCCCCGCAGCCGTACCCGCCGATGCCCGGCGCCCCGCTGACCGCCTACCCGCATCCGATCGCCCCGCCGCCGGGCCACGCCGTGCTCGTCGTCTCGGTGAACCGCGGGCCGTACGTGGTCCCGGTGCCGACGACCAGCCGCTTCAAGATCGACCGCCGGCCGGTGCCGATCCCCGGTGAGGGCACCTGGCACATCGCGGTCCCCGCCGGCCCGCACGACGTCCGGTACACCGACTTCCTGGGTGTTCCGATCGTCACCACGTCGGTGGTGGCCCAGCCGGGCGCCGCGCACCACCTGTCGTTCCGCTTCGGCGGCTGGCGCAACCGGGTGCACGACGGCCACGGCACCGACGTGACGCGGTTCGGCCTGTGGTCGAACTACAGCATCCTGCTGGTCGCGCTCGCCGCCATGGTGCCGCTCTGCTGCGGCGGGCTCGCGCTGGTCGGCGCGTTCTCCACCTCCCCGTGACGCGGCCCGCGCGATCCGGCCGCGATCATCGTTGAACCGCCGGCGGCCCGGTCCGTAGTGAGCCGGACAGCNGGGGGGAGGACAGGGGAGGGCGACGCGTGCGGATGCGGCGGGCCGTACAGGCGGTGCTGGTGCTGGTCGGGATCTGGCTGGCGCCCGTCGGCCCGGCGCACGCCGCGCCGGCGGAGACCGGTCGGTACTACGTGGTCGGCCCGCCGGTCGACGGGCAACGGGAGTACCTGTACGCCATCGCCTTGCGCACGCTCGGCAACGGCAACCGCTACCGGGAGATCGTCGACCTGAACACCGGCCGGGCCCAGCCGGACGGCGGGACGTTCACCGACGGGCTCGCGCTGAACCCGGGCTGGGTGCTGGTCCTGCCCCGGGATGCGAAGGGCCAGGGGGTACGCGTCGGTCCGCTGCCCCGGATCCGGACCCGCTCCGCCCCACCGGCCACCCGGACGCCGCCCGCCCCCCGGTCACTCCCGCCCTCCACCTCGGCCGTCCCACCGCTCACGACGGCCGCTCCGCCACTCACGACGGCCGCTCCGCCACCCACCTCGGCCGCGCCGAGCCGGGTGTCATCGGGCCCGCCCCGGTCACCGGCCACCGCGGAGGTCGCCGCGTCCCGGCCGCGGGAGCCCACCGCCCCGGGCGGCCTCGACCCGCTGGTGATCCGGGTCGGCGCGGGCGTCCTGTCGGTGCTGCTCGCGGTGGTGGCGATCGTGCTGCTGCGCCCGGGCCGCTCCGCGCGTGGCCTGACCGTGGCCGGCGACGACGGGCCGTGGCCGCCCGAGCGACACCACACCCCCGTCCCCGGCGACACCGCCCGGCCCGAGCCGCCCGCGTCGTCGGGCGACGCGGCGAACGCCCGTACGCCGGCCCCCGGACAGGCCGGGTCGGACCGGCCCGCCGCGCCGGCGGCGCCACCGCTGGGGCCGGCGGCATCTCCGCCGGGATCGGCGGAGTCCCCGCGAGGACCGGCGGTGAATGCGGCGACGACATCGACCACCAGCCCGCCGACGACTCCGGTCGCGGTGAGCGACGCCACCGTCGCGGGCGCGACGACCGCACCGTCGCGGGCGGAACGGGCGTCCGAGGCTCCGACCGCGCCGCCCGCCCCGACCGGCCGACCCGCTCGGGGCGGCGATGTCCGGTCCGGCGAGCCCGGGTCCGAGGAGGGCCGGCCAGCGGAGACCCCGGTCGACCTGCCCCGGCCGTCGCTGCCCGCCCCGGGCGAGCTGCCGTACCTCACGGCCGATCTGGACACCGACGTCGGCCCGGCCCGGGTCCGGTTGGTCGGGATCGCGGCCGGGCGGGGCGCGTCGCCGTACGCCTGGTTGGGGCCGGGGGAGGCGGCCCCGCCGGCCGTGCTGCCGCTGGTGCTGGGGCGCAGCGGGCCATGGCGTCTGCACGTGGATCTCACCCGGGTGCCCGACGTGCTCACGCTCGTCGGCCCGGTGGCGGTCTGCCGTCGGGCCGCCGCGGCCCTCGTCGGTGGGCTCACCGCCGCCGGGGTCGGCGTCGCGGTGGTGGGGGACGCGCTGGGCGAGACGCCGCCGGACGGCTGCGACCGGCTGCCCGGCCTGCCCGAGCCGCCCGGTCCGGGCGACGACCTGCCGGCGCCCGGCGTGGTGTTCACCGCCGGCCCGGCCCCGGCCGGGGCGCGCGGGCTCGCCGCCGCCACCGGCGGGCGATGCGTGCCGGTGGTGCTCGGCCCGGTCCCGCCCGCCCGCTGGTCGCTTCAGCTCGACGCGGACACATCGGCGGCCGGCGCGGACTGAACGGCGCGCAGCACCACGGGCAGCGGTCCCGCCGCGACCCCGGACACCGCCTCCCACACCCCGTCGCGGGCCCGGTGGACGCGGTCCACCTGGATCCGGTCGTAGGAGCGGCTGGTGAGGATCAGCTCGACCCCCGCCGCCCGCAGCCGCTCCGCACGACCGCCGACCAGCGGCAGCGCGGCGAGCGCGTCGGCGGTGGCGTCGACGTCGACCGTGCGGCTCCGCGGCACCCGCAGCTCCACCAACAGCCGGCCGCCGCGTACCGCCGGCCGCCGCCGGCTCAGCGGCAGCCAGCCCGGGGCCAGGCCGCGCGCCCGTTCCGGCAGCAGCGCGTACGCCCGCCGGGTGCCGTGCGCGGGCCAGCGGCTCACGTCGTGCGGCAGCCCACCGGTGGACGCGC
Source organism: Micromonospora sp. NBS 11-29 (assembly GCF_002140155.1). Classification (GTDB taxonomy): domain Bacteria; phylum Actinomycetota; class Actinomycetes; order Mycobacteriales; family Micromonosporaceae; genus Micromonospora. The sequence goes on along the minus strand of NZ_NAPR01000022.1, from coordinate 153,769 downwards.
CCGCAGGCGCGGCGCGGATCCGCAGCGACCCGCCGTCCAGCCCGTCGACGGGGCGCAGCCGGCCGTCGCCGGCGGCCCGGAAACCGTCCCGCACCCGGGTCCGGTCGAGCCGGCCAGCCGGCAGCAGGTAGGTGTCCGGAGCACCGAGCAGGTACTGCAGGCGGGCCGGAACGTGGGAGCGCAGCGCCGGCACCGGGATCGCCCCGCCGGGGGATATCCGGACCCGTAGGAGATCGGCCCCGTGCGGCGCGGACCGTGGGTCGAGGTGGGCGACCAGGAACAGCTCCGGCGTGGGTACGCCCTCGGCGGCGGCCCGCTCCAGCTCGCCGTCGACCGGCACGAACGCCTCGAACTCGGTGACCGTGACCTGCTGGCCGGGGCGCAGCCAGGGCGGGCCGTGCCGGGCCGCGCGGCGGTGCTCGGCGGCGAGCGTGGGGCGGGCCGAGGGCGCCGGCCGGTCGGCCTCTGCTCCGTCGGACTCTCTTCCGTCGGCCTCGGTGCCGTGCGCTCCGGTGCTGGCCGGCGCGGTGCCCGCCGGTTCGGTGTCGTCCGAACCGGTGTCGGCCACCACGATGCGTTGCCGTGACGAGCGGGGCACCAGCAGGCCGTCGGGCGTCGCGTCCACGGCCGGCGGGCCGTCGGCGTACCTCGGTCGGTGGGCCTGCCAGGCCGCCACCGCGCCGGCCGCGTCGAGCGCACGCAGGTGGCGGTGGTCGTCGACCAGCTCCGCCCGGCCGCCCGGCGGCGGGGTCCAGACCGTGGCGCCGGTGGTCTCGGCCAGCTCGGCGGCCTGCACCCGCAGCTTCGCCTGCTCGTCCGGCTCGGACGGCCAGGTGAGCCACAGCCGCAGGTCGGCGCCGTAGAGCGGCAGCTCACCGAGGAGCGCGGCCAGGTGGCCGGCGTCGCGCACCTGCTGCGTGCCGCTGTAGTCGCCGATCAGGAAGCCGCCGGAGCGGGCCGTGACCGACACGGTGACCAGCTCCGGCGCGGTGGCGCCGAGCCGGTGCGCGGTGGCCCGCCGGGCCACGAAGTCCGCCCGGGTGGCCAACGCCACCCCGGTGGCCAGCGGCAGGTTGACCACGCCGGTCCGGGGCCGGACCAACCCGTCCTCCACCGCGAACCAGCCGGGCAGCGGTGTGGCCAGGTCCGGTGGCTGCAACACCAGCCAGTCCATCGGCTGGCGGGTCACCCGGTCCAGCGGCAGCGCGTGCAGCGGCCCGTCGTCGGCGTCGGTCGTGCGGCCGGGCAGCACCTGCCGGATGTCCGCGCCCTCCGGGCTGACCAGTACGTCGTGCCCGAGCAGCCCGGCGACCTCGGTGAACAGCTCGGTGTGCCGGGCGCCGTCGTCGGTGAGGATCCGCACATCGTCCGCGGCGTCGCCGGTGCGGCGTACCAGATCCGCCACGGCTGGCGCGTCGAGCGGGCGGTCCGGCGCGGTGGGCAGCGCCGGCCCGCCCCGGGGCCCGTGCACCAGCNCCCCCCGCCGGTGCCGGCGCGGGTCGAAGCGGCGGGTGCTCGGCACCCGGTCGATTCCCCGCCCGTCCACGATGGCGGCGCGCGTCAGCTCTGTCACCGCCGTCCCCGCCTTCCACCGACGCCCCACCGCCGGCCGCAGTACTCCGACATCGAGGGCCGGTACCCTCGGCGGTCTCCATGACGAGCGCCATGGAAATCTAGTTCAGATTGATTTGAACGAAGTCCGCCGTGATCCGCAATAGACGATGACGGCCGGACGGTCTGGGCCGCGGTGACGGAAGGGGTACCCGGTGCTGGCGAAGCACTCCATCCTTGCTCGACTGCTCGTGGTGGTGATGGTCGGGTGCGCGATGCTGGCGGCGCCGCGGCCGGCGGCCGCCGCGCCGGACACCGAGCCGTACGTGAAGTACTACGTGGTGACGGCGGGCTACCAGGGTCAGCCGGAGAACCTCACCGAGATCGCCCGGCGCTTCCTCGGCAGCGGCGAGCGATCCGCCGAGATCTACCAGCTCAACACCGGTCGGGTCCAGCCGGACGGGCAGCGGCTGACCGACCCGGCCGAGCTGCGGGCCGGGTGGCACCTGGTGCTGCCATGGGATGCCGCCGGCCAGGGCGTCGAGTACGGACAGTTGCCGACACCCCGCCGGTCGTCGGCCGCGCCCACCCCGGCCGGCACGCCGCGCCCACGGCCGGACGGCAGCCCGAGTCCCCGCGCCACCGCCACCGCCACCCCGGCCGGCTCGCCCACCGGCGCCCGACCGGCGGTGAGGTGCACCGCCAGGACCGCGTCGAGCGGCCGGTCGGAGTGGGCGCAGCTGCGCATGGCGGCGGACAGCGCGTGGACCCTCACCCGGGGCAACGGGGTCAAGGTCGCCGTCGTGGACACCGGCGTCGACGCCGGACTCCAGCAGCTCAGCGGCCGGGTCGCGGTGGGCGCGGACGTCACCGTCGGCAACGGTCGGGGCGACGAGGACTGCCTCGGCTCCGGTACGGCGATGGCGGGCATCATCGCCGCCGACGACAGCGTCGACGGCAGCCCGGTGGGGCTGGCCCCGGACGCGACGATCGTGCCGGTGCGGATGGTCCGCTCCTCGGGCGACGCCCGCCCGGCCGACGCCGCCACGGCCATCGAGGTGGCGGTCAGCACCGGCGCGCAGGTGGTGGCGCTCGGCTCCCGCGTCGACCTTGCCGATCCGGCGGTGGCGGCCGCGCTGTCCACCGCGCTGGCGCACGACGTGCTGGTGGTGGCGGGCGCGCCGGTCAAGGCCACGNCGGGGCCGGCGGGCAGCTCGCGGAGAAGTATCTCGACGGTTCGGTCGAGGTGGTCGCCCCCGGCATCGAGGTGGCGACGCTCGGCGTGGGCGGGGGAAAGGTGGTCGGCAACACCGGCACCGAACTCGCGGTGGCCTTCGTGGCCGGCGAGGCCGCGTTGATCCGGGCCGTCGAGCCCGGCCTCACCGCCACGCAGGTCGAGAAGCGCATCCGCGACACCGCCGACCCGGTGGGCGGGCAGGTGGCCGAGGGCGACCCGCGCTACGGCGCCGGCATGATCAATCCCGCGGCCTCGGTGGCGCCGTCGGTGGACGGTCCGGCCCCGGCCGCCGCGCGGGCGGGCCGCGGCGGAGGCGCGCTGGTCGCCGTGCTCCTGGGTTTCGCGCTGCTGTTCGGCGCGGGCGGCTTCCTGGTCTTCCGGCTGCGACGCCGCGGGCACGCCGGCTNGGCCCCTTCTTAACAGACGTCTGTTAAGAAGGGGCCCCGCCTAACCCGTGGCTACCGCAGCGACCAGGTCTGCTTCGGGGTGAACACACAGATCCAGACGACCAGCGGCGCACCCGTGCCGTGCCCGTTGACGTCCAGGCAGCGGTCGGTCTCCGGGTTGAACAGGGACCGGATGCCCCGGTATTCGGTCCATCTCCACTTCTGGGCCGGATTGCCGCTGCACCGGGCGCTCTGCACCGGCGCGCCGTCGCGCTTCTCGCCCCACGCCACGTCCAGACAGAGACCGTTCGCCCGGATGCTGCCGTCGGAGGCGAACGTCCACCACTGCGTGGGATCCTCCCGGCACGGCCGCAGGACGACCGGGATGCCGTCCCCGGCGCCGCCGCCGGCGCACAGCCCGGTCTNNNTGGCCCCGGCCGGGCGCGTCGGCGGGGCGGGCTTGGTCGGCTCGGCGGGTGGGCGGGTCGAGGGCGACGCGCTGGGTCGGGGTGTGGGGGACGCGGCCGTCGGGGACAGCGCGGGAGACGGCGACGCGGGGGACGGGCTCGGACGGGCCGAGGGGCCCCGCAGTCGGTCGTCGAGCGCGTAGAAGTCGGTGAACTCCCGCACCTGCCGCAGGAACGCCTGCGTCGCGTCGTCCAGCTCGCCACCGGTCTGCCGGATCGAGGTGGGGCCGTTGCGGTAGGCGGCCAGCGCCAGCAGGCCCGGGTCGCCGTCGAGGCCGGCCAGGTCCCGCCGCAGCGCGCAGAGCGCGGCGCCGGCCGCCGGCACGGCGACCTGCGGGTCCCACGGTGAGGCGCCCGCCGGCCCGTGCGTCCGCCACACCTCGGGCAGGAACTGGGCGATCCCACGCCGGCCGTCGTCGCCCAGCAGGTTCGGGTCGAACGCCGACAGCGCCATGAGCTGCGCGGCCACCGCCGCGGGCGGCACCTCCGGGCAGACCGATCCGGCCCGCACCACCAGGCGTACGTAGTCCGCCGGCACCGCCCGGGGCTGTCGGCGCTCCGGATCGGGTCGGGTGGTGCCGGCGCCGCCGAACGCGGCCAGCTCGTCGTAGTACGCCGCGTAGCGGCTCACGTCGTCGACGTACCGTACCGCCCCGGACGGCACGCCCTTGGCCTCGCGTACCCGGTCGAGCCCGGTGTGGAACGCGGCCAGGGACAGTCGCCACTGGTCTCCGGGGACGGCGGCGAGCCGGAGCTGCCCGCTGAGGTCGCACATCTGGTGGGCCAGCGCGAGGATGTTCGCGGCGGTGTCGGTGCGGTCCGCGCCGGGCCACGGCGCCCAGGACTTCCACCTGCCGTCGTCCAGCCCGGCGAAGCCCCGCCCGCCCGACGTGGTCTTCTTCACGCGTCCGTCCAGGCCGGACTCGGTCATCAGCTGGCCGGCCAGGCGGGCCGGGGTCAGCGTGGGGCAGGACCGGGCCGCCGCCCGGATCGCGGTCAGATGTTCGGCGGAGACGTTACGGCCGGTCAGCTTGTCGTCCCGGGCCGTGGCGATGCCCCAGCTCACGGAGGCGACCACCATGCACAGCACCGCGAGACCGGCCGCGATGGCGGCGACGACACGACGCGGGATCCGGGCGAGCCGGGATCGGATGCCAGGAAGATCGGGTGTCACGGGACTTCCTTCCGGTGATGACGTCGCCAGGCGTGACGGATGCGCGACGTCCTCGGTTCACCCGACTGGAATCGGATCCGATTCCAGTCCGGGCGTCATTGAACCGACCGGCGTGCCGGGCCGTCAATGTGGCCGCCGTCGGACGGACCGCGCCGCGGCTGCCGGACCGCCGATCGGAGCGCTCGATGTCGACTCGCCACCACCCGCCCGGCGCGGGGCCGACCATTACCGCGCCGCGGCCGCCGGCTCCGGGCCGGCCGGCCACGCGTCGCGCGGGTCGGGCCCGATGAGCGCCGGCACGCTGGTCGCGGTCCGCCGTCCGACGACACCGTCCGATCAGTACGGTTATCCTTCTCCTCCAGAGGGGCTCGGCGTCGGCACGTCGGGTCGACCGTGCGGGCGCGCCCCACACGTCAGGGGGAGGCGTTCTGTGTCGGCGGTGCCCAACGAGGCGGTGGATCCTCAGACGGTGGATCCCGGAGCGCCGGGCGAGGCCGTCGGCCAGGGTTCCCCGGAGAGCCTGATGCGGTGGATCCACGAGCAGTACCGGGAACCACTGCTGCGCTTCGTCACCCGGCTCGTCCTCGGCCGGCAGGAGCTGGCCGAGGACCTGGTGCAGGAGACCTTCCTGCGGGCCTGGCGCAACCTGGGGATGTTGGCCGAGGAGCCGCGTCGGATCGCCCCGTGGCTCTACACCGTCGCCCGGCATGTGGCCGTCGACGCCGGCCGGGCCCGGCAGGCCCGCCCGGCCGAGGTGGCGGTGCCCGACCTGAACCGGCTCACCACGGCCGAGGACGAGATGGAGCGGGTGGTCAGCGCCCACACCGTCCGCCTGGCCCTGCGGCAGATCAAGCCGGAGCACCGCGACGTCCTGATCGAGATGTACTACAAGGGCGCCACGGTCGCGGAGGCGGCGGAGCGGCTGGGGATACCCGAGGGTACGGTAAAGTCCCGGACGTACTACGCGGTGCGGGCGCTGCACGCGGCGATCGGCCCGATCGAGTCGGCCTGATGACGCGTCCGAGCGGTTCCCCGTCCGATCCCCGGCACCGGTCCGGTGATCCGGGTCGTGAGGTCGGCGCACCCGAGGTCGGGTCGGGAGGGGGCGTGATGCGCAGCGGGGGTGTGAATCCCACGTCCGAGCACGAGGCCCTGGCGCTCTACCTGCTCGGTGCGCTCGACGACGCCGACCGCGTCACCTTCGAGGCGCACCTCGCCGGCTGCGACGAGTGCCTCGTCGCCGCCGCCGACCTGGGCAGCGTGACCAGCGGGCTCGGCGGTCTCGACGAGGCCGACTGGGCGGAGTTCGCGCTCCCGCCGGCCACCGTCCTCCCGCCGGGGACCGCCCCGGAACCCTCGCCTCCCACCGGCCCCGAGCCGGTCGCGGCAACCGTTGCGGAGCCGGCCGGCCCGGCCGTCCGTGAACCGATCGAGCCGGCCGTGCCGGAGCCGGCCGTGCCGGAGCCGGCCGTGCCGGAGCCGGCCGTCCGTCAGCCGGCCGCGCCGGACGTGGGTTCGTCGTCCGTCCGCGTACCGGAATCGTCGCCGGACCCGGACGGCGCGTCCGCGCCGGACGGCGGCCCGGTGACCACGAGCCGCCGGCTGGTGCGGCCCGGCCGGGGGCCCGGTGGCTCGACCGGGCCGTCGTCGGCTCCCGGCGGTGGCACCCGACCCGGCGGCACCCGGCCCGGCGGTGACCGGTCGCCGGCCCTGTCCCCGCGTCGCCGGCTGCTGCTCTGGGCCGGGGCGGTGGCACTGGCGGTCGCGGTGCTCACCGGCGGGATCGTGGCCACGGTCGGCGGCGGCGGTGGCCGCGACGACCTCGTGCTGACCGCGACCGGGGAAGCCCCCGGTCAGGGGGTCGGTCTCTCCGTGTCGATCACCACCCACGAGGGTCAGGGCTCCACGATCCGGATCACCGCGACCGGGCTGCGCCCCGGCCTGCGCTACCGGCTCTTCGCGGTGACCCGCGACGGTGTCACGCACCCGGTGCGGGACTGGACCGCTTCGACCGGCCCGCAGGAGGTGACCGGCGAGCTGACGCCGCCGGTCGACCAGCTCTCCTTCGTCGGCGTGGGCCTGCCCGACGGCACCTCGGTGGTCACCGCGCCGATCTCCCGCTGACCGGAAGACCTCGATCCGCCTCACCTCCGGTTGAACCGGACGCCCCCGCGCGCCGTCGTGTGGCCGTGCGCCTGCCGCACTCGTTCGGGGACGCGGCGCGTCCCCACCAGGCCAAGGGAGGGCTACATGGTTGTGCACACCGGATCGTGGTCGGGCTGCGGAACGCGGCGGAGATCGGCTCTGCTCGCCGTGGTGCTGCTCGCGTTCGGGCTGGTCGCGGGCGTGCCAAGCGGCGCGGCGAGCGCCGCCGCCGGGGCGCGGGTGACGTTCGTCAACGGCACCACGGAGACGCTGTGGATCGGCGCGGGGGAGAGTGCGGACGGCTCCCGGCCGATCACCGGCCTGCCCGTCCTGCGTCCCGGCGAGCGGAGCACGATCGTCATCCCGGACGCGGGCCAGCCGGGTCACTGGCGCGGTCGGTTCTTCGCCCGCCAGCGGTGCGACGGCGACCCGCACGGCGGGTTCCGCTGCCTCGTCGGTGACTGCGGCGCGTTCGCCGACCGGTGCGAGCGGGGCGCGGAGCCGGTGAGCCTGGCCGAGTTCAACGTCGACCGGAACGATCCGGCCGCGCCCTGGTACAACGTCAGCTACGTCGACGCGGTGTCCACGACGATCACCATCGACGCGCCCGGCGCCCCCCGGTCGGAAAAGGCGGGTAGCTGCGCGCGGTGGGACTGCTCCGCCGGGCAGATGCTCGCCGCCTGCCCGGAGGCGCACGCCGTCCGCGACCCGGCCAGGGGCGACCGCGTCAACTGCGTCAACCCGAACCGGGACGCGGAGAGCGCCTACACCGCCGCGCTGCTCCCGTTCGGCCCGCGCGCCTACCTCTGGTCCACCCACGACCGGGTGGCCGGCAACGAGACCGTCTACAACTGCCCGGGCTGCGGGGAGGTGGTGGTGACGTTCCGCAGCGGCGGCGCCCCACCGGTCGAGCGCGGGACCGTCCGGCCCGCCGGCGGGTTCGCGCTGCGCGGATACGCGGACAAGTGCGTCGACGTGCCGAACGGCGAGTCCACCGACGGGGTGCGGTTGCAGCTCTGGCACTGCAACGGCACCCCGGCGCAGCGGTTCACCCGGGGCCCCGGTGACACGCTGAAGGTGCTGGACAAGTGCATGGACGTCGCGTGGGCGTCCCGGGACAACGCGGCCGCGGTGCAGCTCGCCTGGTGCAACGGCGGGCCGGCGCAGGTCTGGGTCGCCGAGGGCGGCCTGCTGCGCAATCCGAACTCCGGCAAGTGCCTGGACGTGCGCGACTGGAACTCCGACGACGGCACGCCGTTGCAGATCTGGGAGTGCGCCGCGAGCCAGAGCAACCAGAACTGGCGCGAGGCTCGCTGACCGGCCGGACGACGACGGGCCCGGGTGCGGATCACCCGGGCCTGTCGTGTCGTGCGGGCCGGCGGTTGCCGTGCCGGACCCGCGAATTCTCCGCGGGCGGCGACGGGTGGAAAAAACCTCGGACCCGCGCTGAACCGAGAGGGCGGTCGCGTCGTAGAGCGGCCGTCGACCGCTCCGCCCGCGCCGCCGAGGCGCCGGGGCGCGGCCGGTGACCGCGACGGCGAGCAGGTGGGGAGGCGGGACGGGCGATGAGCCAGCCGGTGATGCTGCGGCGACCGCGGGACCGCGACGAGCGTGCGTCCCGACCGCCCGACGTCCTCTCGGACGAGGGCATCGGCTGGATCGGCGCGCACGGCGGGGCCGGCGCCAGCACCCTGACCCGCCTGCTCGGCGGCGTCGACATCGGCTGCCGGTGGCCGGACCCGGCGATCGGCGAGCCGGCCCGGGTGGCGCTGGTCGGGCGGACCAACTCCGACGGCCTGCGGGCGGTCTCCCGGGCGCTCAACGCGATGCGGGAGGGCCGGCACCCGGCCGGGATGCGGCTGGTGGGCGTGGTGCTGATCGCCGACTCCCCGGGCCGGCTGCCGGGGCCGCTGCTCAACCGGATCCGGCTGCTGCGCTCGATCGCCCCGGTGCACCGGGTGCCGTGGATCCCGTCGTACCGGGTGGGCGCGGAACCGAAGCGGGCACCGCGCCAACTGGACCGCCTGGCCGCCGTGGTGGCGGCCCGGCCCGGGCGGGGGTCGCGGTGAGCCGGGCCGCGTGGGCCGTCGTCGCCGTGGCTCTGGCGCTGCTCGCGCCGGCGCCGGCGGCGCGGGCGGCGGCGGGCACCTACACGGTGACGGTGGACGGTAGCGGCGCCGCGTTTCTCTACAAGATCTGCCTGAAGACCACCACCACGGTGAAGACCTATCCGGCCGGGGGCGGCGACCGGGTCTGCTCCGGCAAGAAGGGCTCGACGAACGGCGCGTTCGACCTGACCGCCGAGTACACCGATGGCGACACGGTCTGGATGGACGTCGAGATGCTCGTCGACCTGAGCGGCCACTCGCGGACCAAGGACGACGTCGAGATCACCGGGTCGCACAAGTGTTCGCTCAAGGGCGCGCTGTTCGCGGGCAAGTTCCAGTGCGAGAACGCGATCAACAAGAAGAGCTTCACCGCGCCGTCGATCGCGCCGTACCAGGTGGCCGTCGACGACCCGGACGCTCCGGTCGTGCAGTTGCTCACGCTGATGGCGTGGTGCGTGAGCGGCGCGGCGGTGCTCGGCCTGCTGCTGACCGGCATGACGCTGGCGTCGCAGCTGCGCCGGGGCGCGCTGGAGGAGCGGCCCGAGTACACCAGGCAGATCGCGTTCGTGATGGCGGCGTGTCTGCTCGCGACCACCGCCGGGCCGATCGTCGGTGCGCTCGGATTCAGCCAGTGACCACCCGACCGGCCGGCGGCCGGCCGGTCGGCCTCTCGACCTCGAAGGAGCACCCATGACCCTCTCCGACCTCTACTACAGCGGTCTGGTGCGGATCCCGTTCGGCCTCCGCCTCCCGCCCGCACCGAGCGACGGCACCGGCGACAGCACCGGCGGCGGGGTGCCGCAGCCGAACACCGGCGGGAACGTGGTGCCCGGTCCGCTCGCCACGAAGGTCGAACAGGCGCTCGGCCTGGTCGCCTGGGCGGGCACCGCGGCGGGCGTCCTCGGCGTGCTGGTCACCGGCGCGGTGATGGCCGTCTCGCACAAGCGGGGTGAGAGCTCCGAGCACATGAGCCGGCTCGGCGTGGTGCTGGGCGGCTGCATCCTGGTCGCCACCGCCGGCCCGATCGTGACCTGGGTCTTCGGCGGCAGCGGCGAGACGAAGGCCAACTGACCGTGCGGCCGCGACACGCATCCGGGCCCGAGGACGGGCCGTACTGGCGGCACCGCCGGTGGCAGGTGTCGGCTGCCTTCGTCGTGCTGGCGCTCTGCACCGGCGCCGGGGCGGTGGTCTACGGCGGCGGGGAGAGCCGATCCCGGGNCGGCGGGCTCGGGCCGGACGGGTCGCGGCCGCAGGGCTGCCGCACCGTGGACACCGCCCAGCCGATCCCGGCCGAGGTGCCGGACGACATCACCTGGCTGCCGCTCAACGGCGCGCGGACGCCGTTCTCCGCCTCGGCGGGGCCGTTGCGGACGACCGGGCCGCTGCGGTGGTGCTTCGCGCACACCCCGATGGGCGCGGTGATGGCGGTGCACACGATCTCCCGCCAGATGAGCGGGCCGGACTGGCGGTTGGTCAGCCGGCAGCAGTTGGTGCCCGGGCTCGGGCGCGACTACTTCGACGCGATGCGCGAGTCGCTGACGGACGGCGGGCCGCCGCAGACCTCCAACCGGCTCGCCGGGTTCCTGGTGGTGCGCTACACGCCCCGTACGGCCGTGGTCCGGGTGCTGGTCCGGCAGGCGACGGCGCGCTACTTCTCGGTCGACTACACCGCGGACTGGAGCGGCGTGGACTGGCGGCTGCGGCCGTTGAACTCGGGCGGTCTCTACGGCCCGGTCGTCCCGGTCCTGTCGCTGGCCGGCTTCGTGCTGTGGAAGGAGCGCTGAGATGGCCGAGTGCGCCACCGGCGACGCCGTCTACATCGGGGAGATCGGGCAGGTCGTCGGCTTCTTCGAGCGGGGCATCGACGGCATCCTGAGCGACATCGCCGGCGCCATCATGGGCGCGGCGGTCGAGCTGTTCGCCAACCTCGGCGACGTGCCGACGCTCGGCGACAAGAAGATCAACGACCAGATCCACCTGCAGACCGACTGGTTGGTGGTGACCATCGCGGTGGCGTCGTTGCTGGCCGCGGCGTTCCGGATGGCGTTGCTGCGCCGGGGGCAGGCGCTCTGGACGGCGCTGCTGGGCCTGGTCCGCATGGTGCTCACCGTGGGCGCCGCGTGGACCGTGCTCAACCTGCTCGCCACCGAGGCCGACCACTACAGCGACCACCTGTACGACCAGGGCATCAAGGCGCAGCTCAAGCTGATCGCCAACTGCGGCACGGACGGGCTCACCGCCTTCCTGCTCATCATCATCGGGTTGCTGCTGCTGGTCGCCGGCTGCATCCACGTGATCCTGATGTATCTGCGGCTCGGCGCGATGGTGCTGCTCACCGGCACCCTGCCGCTGGCCGCCGCGGCGTCGATGACCGAGTCGGGCGGCGGGTGGTGGCGCAAGCACATCGCCTGGATGGTGGCCTGGCTGGCGTTCAAACCGGTGGTCGGGCTGATCATGTATTCCGGGGCGGTGATGATCGGCTCGGTCGACGGCGACGCCAAGCACTACAAGCTGGCCGGCGCCGCCATCCTGCTGATGGCCGCCGTCGCGCTGCCCGCGCTGATGCGGCTGGTCGTGCCGGCCATGGCGGCGCTCGGCTCGTCCGACGGCGTGGGCGCGGGCGTGGCCGCCGGCGCCGCCGCGGCGGGCGCGGTGGCGAGCGGGGCCAAGCGGATCGCCGGCGGTGGTCACGGCGGTGGTCACGGCGGCGGCGCGGCCCGGGCGGCGGGCCGCGGCTCACCCTCCGGCGCGGTGGCCAGGGGCGGCGGCGGGTCGAAGTCCGACGGCGCCTCGAAATCGACCTCGACGGCGGACGGCGCGTCCACCTCCGACGGCGCGTCGACGGCCGACGGCGCGTCCACCTCCGACGGCGCGACGACGGCCGACGGCGCGTCCACCGCCGACAGCGCCTCGGTCTCCGACGGCGCGTCGACGGCCGGTGGCGTCGAA
>NZ_NAPR01000022.1:125526-141734 GCF_002140155.1 Micromonospora sp. NBS 11-29 | reverse complement strand
CCGGCGAGCGAGCCGGCGCCCACGAGCAGCCCTCCGTCCGGCAGCGATGCGGCGGGTGGTGGCGGGTCCGCCGGTGGCGGTGGGCGCCGCGCCGTGTCGACGGCCGGCCGGGTGGTCAGCGGCGCTGTCGGCGCCGCCGCCTGGACCGTCCAGAAGGGTGCCGGCGCCGTCGTCGGCACCCACCGTCATGCCGCCGGCATCGCGCGCGGCGCGCTGCCCGAATCCGACCGAGACTAGGCCGGCCCAGGAGGACGACCATGAGCACCGCGATCGACCAGATCAAGACACCCACGTACGGCAACTGGCGCCGCCCCCGCAAGGCCGGCCTCGGCTCGCTGGGCCTGATCGGGACCTTCGGCCTCTTCGGCGGTCTCGTGCTGGTCCTGCTCGCGTCCATGGTCTCGCTGGACGCGGCCCTGGTGGTGGGGCTGCCGTTCGCGTTGACGCTGGCGCCGCTGGCGATCCGCACCCAGGACGGCCGCAACGTCTTCCAGATCGCCGGCGTCCGGGTCGGCTGGCTGCGCCGCAGGTCCGCACGACAGCACCTCTACGTCTCCGGGCCGCTCTCGGGGCGGCCGGGTGGGCGGTTCCGCCCGCCGGGGCTGCTGAGCCGGGTGACCATGCTGGAGGGACGCGACCCGTACGACCGGCCGTTCGGCGTGCTGCACCACCACAACCGGCACCAGTACACGATCGTGCTGAGCTGTGAGCCCGACGGCGGTTCACTCGTCGACCCGGACCAGGTCGACACCTGGGTGGCGCTGTGGGGGGAGTGGCTGTCCCGGCTGGCCCACGAGCCGGGGCTGCGCGGCGCGTCGGTGGTGGTGGAGACCGCGCCGGACCCCGGCACCCGGCTCGCCACCGAGGTGCTGGGCCGGCTGTCCCCGGACGCGCCGCCCGCCGCCCGGGCGGTGATGGAGGAGGTGGTGCGCACCTACCCGGACGCGTCCTCGGAGATGAACACGTACCTCGCGCTCACCTACTCGGCGCCGGGTGGCGCCCGTCGCGACGACGACGCCATGCTCGCCGACCTGGCGTTGCGGTTGCCGGGGGTGCTCAACGGGCTGGTCTCCGCCGGTGGGGGGTCGGCGGAGCCGCTGTCGGCGGAGCGGATCGCCGAGGTCGTACGGGTCGCCTACGACCCGGCCGCCGCGGCCGAGGTGCTCGACGTGCGGGCCCGGCACGGCCGCACCGGGCTGGAGTGGGAGGACGCCGGGCCGGCCGCGGCGGTGGAGACGGTCACCTCGTACCAGCACGACTCCGGGGTGTCCCGGAGTTGGCTGCTGACCATGGCACCGCGCGGCGTGGTCCGCTCGGGGATCCTGCGCAGCCTGCTCGACCCGGCCGCCGGCATCCGCCGCAAGCGGGTGGCACTGGTCTACCGCCCGATCGACCCGGCGACCTCGGCCCGGATCGTCGAGTCGGACCGCCGGTCCGCCCAGTTCATGGCGAACTCGACGAAGGGCCTGGTCCGGGCGCGCGCGGTCGCGGAGATCCAGGCGGCCGAGCAGACCGCGGCGGAGGAGGCGTCCGGCGCCGGCCTGGTGGAGTTCTCCATGCTGGTGACGGTGACCGTCGACTCGGCCGCCGAGGTGCGCGACGCGAACGTGACGATGCGCAACCTGCTCGGCGCGACCCGGATCGCGATGCGACCGGCGGACCGGATGCAGGCCGCGGCGTTCACCTGCGCCCTGCCGGTCGGCATCCTGCCCTGGGAGCAGTCGATCGTTCCGCAGGACCTCCAGGAGGCGCTGTGACGACCGGGACGGACGGCGTCCGGGTGCTGGACCTCGGCGCGGGTTGGCCCCGCCGGACGTCCGGCCCGGTCACCGCGATGTCCGGCCTGGTGGTGCCGGCCGCCGACGCGCAGGACCGGGAACCCGACGAGACCGGTGAGCAGACCCCGCGGGGGTTGCGGCGGGCACGCCGCCGGCGGGCCGCGGAGGAGGCGGCGGAGCAGCGGTACCGGCGGCGGCTGGCCCGGCAGGACGACGCCGCCGCGGTGCCGCACCGGGGCGCGCCCGGCGTGGGCGGTGGCCGGGTGGCCACGCTGGACCCGCCGACCATGTGGCGGGCCACCACCGTGCAGGCGTGCGGGCTCTGGCCGTTCGCCTCCGGCTCCGGCGCCCCGATGACCGGGGTCCCGCTCGGCCAGCACATCAGCACCGGCGCGACCGTCTGCGGCGACCCGCTCAACTGGTTCACCCGGGCGCGCTACATCTCCAACCCGTCGCTGTTCATGCTCGGCATGCCCGGCCTCGGCAAGTCCACCCTGATCAACCGGATGCTGATCGGCCTGGCCGGTCAGGGCGTGGTCCCGCTGGTGCTCGGCGACCTGAAGCCCGACTACGCGGACACCGTCCGCGCGCTCGGCGGGCAGGTCGTCTCCATCGCCCGGGGCGTCGGCGGGCTCAACGTGCTGGACCCGGGCGCGATGGGCGCGGCCGCCGCGCGGATCGGTGGGCAGGCCGGTGCGGCCCTGGCCGCCGAGTCCCACGGCCGGGTGCTGAACATGGTGGCCGCGTTGCTCACCATCGTGCGCGGCGCGCCGATCAGCGACCACGAGCAGTCGGTGCTCTCCGCCTGCCTGCGCCACCTGCGCGAGCGCACCGCGCCGGGCCGGACGTGCCGGCTGCCGGACCTGTTGGCGGTGCTGGAGGAGGGGCCGCCGCAGGTACGCCAGGTCACCCTGGACCGGGGTCAGGAGTCCCGGTACCGCGACGCCGTCGACCCGCTGCACCGGTCGCTGCTCGGCATCGTGGACGGCCCGCTCGGCGACACGTTCGCGGCGGAGACGGCCACCCGGATCGATCCGGACGCCACCGCCGTCTGCGTCGACATCTCCCGCATCGGCGAGGCGGACGGCCAGTTGACCGCCGCCGCGATGCTCGCGGCCTGGTCCGACGGTCTGGGTACGGTGTCCGCCTCGCACGCGTTGGCGGACGCGGGACTGGCACCCCGGCGCTGGTTCTTCACCGTGCTGGACGAGCTGTGGCGCCCGCTGCGGGCGGCCTCCGGCATCGTCGACCGGATCGACGCGCTCACCCGTCTGAACCGCTCACTCGGCCTGGCCGACGCGAAGATCACCCACACCCTGAAGGACGCCGAGGCGCTGGGCAGCGAGGCGGACAAGGCCAAGGCGCGGGGTTTCGTCGAGCGCGCCGGCATGGTCGCCTGCGCCGGCCTGCCGAGGGCCGAGATGGAGGAGTTGGCCCGGGTGGTGGGGCTGTCCCGGCGCGAGATCGACCTGGTGTCGTCCTGGTCGTCACCGGCCGGCTGGGCCCAGGACGGCGGCAACGAGGAGCCGCCCGGCCGGGGCCGGTTCCTGATCAAGGTCGGTGGCCGGCCCGGCATCCCGATCCGGGTCGCGATCACCGACGCCGAGCGGCACCTGCACGACACGAACACCCGGTGGATCGCCAACGGCGACGCGGAGCGGATGCTCGCCGAACGGGCCGCGGTGGTGCGCGCCGTCACGGCCGGCGACCCGGCGGCCGTGACGGGGGCCCGGTGAGACGCGGCGAGGGCGGCGGCGATTACCTGGCCTGGCTGATCCCGGTGCTCGCGCTGATCAACCTCGTCGCCTTCGTCCTGCTGTGGCTCGGCGGCACGCTCGCCACCGCCCTGGGCGGGTACGGCTGGCAGCCGCCCGCCTTCTCGGTGGCGGTCTACCTGAGCCTGCTCGGCGGCGACACGGAGCAGGTCTGGCCGGGCGCACCGCCGGCTCTGGCGTACGGCGGCGCGGCCGCACTCGTCCCGCTCGCCGCCGTGCCGGTGATCGCCGCGATCCGCGCCGTCGCCCGTCGCGCGGGGGGATCGCGGAACCTGGCCCGCGCCGACGACCTGCGGGCCATGACGGGCAAGGCGGCCGAGGCGCGGGCCCGGGAACTGCGCCCCTCGCTGAAGGACGTCGCCCGCCTGCGTCCCGACGACACCGGCAACCTGCTCGGCGACCTCGCGCCCGCCGGCCCGGAGTTGCGCTCCTCGTACGAGGACGTGGAACTCGACCTGATGGCGCCGCGTGCCGGCAAGTCCACCGGCATCGCCATCCCCCGGGTGCTGCGCGCACCGGGGGCGGTGCTGCTGACCTCGAACAAGTCGGACGTCTTCACGGTCACCCGGCAGGAGCGGGCCCGGGCCGGCCGGGTGTGGACGTTCGACCCGCAGGGCATCGCGTACAGCGAGCGGGCGATGTGGTGGGACATGCTCGGCGGCTGCCGGACCATCGAGGACGCGCGGCGGCTCGCCGGTCACTTCGTCAGCTCGGTCAACGACGACTCGTCCAAGCGGGACTTCTGGATCGCGGCGGCGCAGAACACGCTGACCGCGCTCTTCCTCGCCGCCGCCCACGGCGGCGCGTCGGTGGAGGAGATGCTGGGCTGGCTCGCCGACCCGGGCGACCGTACCCCGATCGACCTGCTGCGCGACGCCAACATGGACGCCCTGGCCGACCAGCTCCAGGGCACGGTGCGCGGCGCGGTCCAGACTCGCGACGGCATCTACGAGACCGCCCGGCAGTGCGTGGCCTGCCTGCTCGACCCGGAGATCCTCGCCTGGGTCAGCCCCGACCCGGCGTACCCGGAGTTCGTCCCCGCCGAGCACGTGCTCAGCCGGGACACGCTCTACCTGCTCTCCAAGGACGGCGGCGGGTCCGCCGCCGGGGTGATCGCCGGGCTGGCGGACGCGGTGATCCGGGCCGCCGTGGTGGCCGCCGAGCGGACCGGCGGCCGGCTCGACCCGCCGATGACCGCCATCCTGGACGAGGCGGCCAACGTGTGCCGCATCGCCGACCTGCCCGACCTCTACAGCCACCTCGGCTCGCGAGGCATCAGCGTGGTGACGCTGCTGCAGAGCTACCGCCAGGGGGTACGGGTCTGGGGCGAGGCGGGGATGGACGCGCTGTGGAGCGCCGCCACGGTCAAGCTGCTGGGCGCCGGGCTGGACGACGCCGACTTCGTGGACAAGATCGCCCGGTTGGTCGGCCAGCACGACGTGCGCACCCCGAGCTGGTCGCACTCCCGCGACGGCTCCACCCGCTCGGTGTCGTACCGGCAGGAGCAGGTCCTGCCGGCGGACCGGATCCGGGCCCTGCCGAAGGGGACGGCCCTGCTGCTGGCGACCGGCGTGCGGCCCGCGGTGATCCGGTTGCGGCCCTGGTACCGGGAGCCGAACGCGGGGCCGATCGGCGCGGCGGCCCGGGCCGAGGTGCGCGCCATCAGCGAGCGGGCCGCGGCGGCCTGGCAGCGGCGGGCGGGGTGACGGCCATGGGTAAGGCGCGGGTGGCGCGCGAGGCGCAGCAGTCCCTCACCCGGTTCGGCACGACGCAGCTCACCTGGCTGCTCATCTCGGTGGTCGGGATGGTCCCGCTGGCCGCGATGGCGGCGCTGGCCCTGATCGTGCTGGTGGTCGTCATCGTGCTCAGCGGCTCGCAGATGACGTCGTACTCCCCGGACCCGGCCAGCACCCTCGGTCCGGGCGCCGGCGGCAGCGTCCTGGTCGAACTCGCCGGCGGTGACGGCCGCGGCCGGTTCGACGGGGACGCCGTGCCCGACCACGACCTGGTCGCGCCGATCCGGGCCGCCGCCCGCACCTGCGACCTGCTCACCCCCGTGATTCTCGCCGCGCAGATCGAGTACGCGTCGGACTTCGACGCGGACCGGGAGGGCCCGCAGGGCCGCCGGGGGCTCTCCCAGTTGACGCCCGACGTGTTCGACCGTTTCGGCGAGGACGACGACGACAGCGGCGAGGCCTCGGCGTTCGATCCCGAGGACTCGATCCACGCCCACGCCCGGTACTTCTGCCACCTGGCCGAGGAGACCCGGCGGATGCGCGACGACGGGAAGGTCGTCGGCGACCCGCTCACGCTGACGCTGATGGCCTGGGAGTCGGGGCCGGAGGCGGTCGAGGCGCAGGGCGGGATGCCCGTCATCGCGTTGGAGAGCTATCCCTTTCAGGTGCGCGGCCTGTTCGCCCGGTACACGGTCGGCGGGACGAGCACGTCCACCGACCCGCCGTCGCCCGAAGCGTCGTAACGTTTCCGGAAGTTTCGCCGCCGAGCTTTCGATGATACCGGCGGAGCGTGGGCGGTTGGTCCTTGCCCCCGGTTGTCGAAGCGCTTCGCCTGGTCGCTCAACAGCGGTGATGTGATCCCGACGGGCTCAGCGCGCCCGCCACCTGTTTCCATGATGTTTCCGGAAATTGTTGACACCATGAACGGTGACTTCAATACTGTGGCCATCGAACTGCCTCGATGGCGATCGATGTCGTCGGTCGACGGTGGCGCTGCCACCCGTCGGCCGCGCGCCCGCCACCACCAGGGAGGGAACACGCCCATGAACGACGCCCCCGTCCGCTCGGGCGGCCGCAGGCGCGGACGCCTCAGGATGCTCCTCGGCGGCGCCTGCGCCGTGGCGCTCGTCGCCGCCGGCACGACGGCGGTCCTGTCGGGTCCGGCCTACGCCGACCAGACCGTCACCTCGAACCAGACCGGCACCCACAACGGCTACTTCTTCTCCTTCTGGAAGGACAGTGGCAACGTCTCCATGACGATGGGGAACGGCGGCCAGTACAGCACCCAGTGGAGCGGCATCAACAACTTCGTCGCCGGCAAGGGCTGGAACCCCGGCACGGCCCGCACGGTCACCTACTCCGGCAGCTTCAACCCGTCCGGCAACGCCTACCTCACGTTGTACGGCTGGACCCACAATCCCCTGGTCGAGTACTACATCGTCGACAGCTGGGGCAGTTGGCGCCCGCCGGGCAGCGGCTACATGGGCTCGGTCAGCTCGGACGGCGGCACGTACGACATCTACCGCACCCAGCGGGTCAACGCGCCGTCGATCGAGGGCGACAACAAGACGTTCTACCAGTACTGGAGCGTCCGGCAGTCGAAGCGGGTCGGCGGCACGATCACCGCCGGGAACCACTTCAGCGCGTGGTCCCGCTACGGCATGAACCTGGGCAACCACGACTACCAGATCCTGGCCACCGAGGGCTACCAGAGCAGCGGCAACTCCAACATCACCGTCGGTGGCTCCGGCGGCACCAACCCGACCACCCCGCCGCCGAACAACGGCGGCTGCACGGTCAACGTCAGTCGAGCCGAGGACTGGAGCGACCGGTTCAACGTGACGTTCTCGGTCAGCGGCAGCAGCAACTGGACCGTCAACATCCAGACCCAGGGCGGGCAGACCCTCCAGAACAGCTGGAACGCCTCCGTCAGCGGCACCAGCGGCACGCTGACCGCACGCCCCAACGGCAACGGCAACAACTTCGGCATCACGCTCTACAAGAACGGCAACAACAACACGCCGACGGCGAGCTGCTCGGCCAGCTGAGCCGACCTGCTCCGGGTGGGGGCGCCGCGACGCGGCGCCCCCACCGTCCGCGTGTGCCGGCCGACACACCCCGGCAAAAACTTGATTGATTCCAGAAGACTGGACTATCTTCGACGGGTGACGCCCGACTTCGAGACCCAGCTCCGGGCGGTCTCGTTGCGCGTGACCCGGCCCCGGCTGGCGGTGCTCGCCGCGCTGCGGGACCATCCCCACGTCGACACCGACACCGTGATCGCGCTGGTCCGCGCGGACCAGCCCACGGTCTCCCACCAGGCGGTCTACGACGTGCTCCGGGCGCTGACCGACGCCGGCCTGGTGCGCCGCATCCAGCCGGCCGGCGCCACCGCCCGCTACGAGTCGCGGGTGGGGGACAACCACCACCACGTCGTGTGCCGCTCGTGCGGCGCGATCGCCGACGTCGAGTGCGCCGTCGGTCACGCCCCCTGTCTCACCGCCTCCGACGACCGCGGCTTCGTGGTCGACGAGGCGGAGGTCGTCTACTGGGGCACCTGCCCCGACTGCGCGACCGATCGCACCGCCCAGTGAACGCCAGTTCGGAAGGAATCAGATGAGCGACACCCAGGACAACGCGCCCGCCAGCGCCCAGGGCGTGGACGCCAAGGAGGCGGCCGGCTGCCCGGTCGCGCACGACTCGGTGACCGCGCACGGCAGCGAGAGCGAGAACCCGGCGATCGACTCGCCGACCCCGAAGACCGGCGGACGCCCGCGCACCAACCGCGACTGGTGGCCGAACCAGCTCGACCTGTCGGTGCTGCACGCCCACTCGGACAAGGGCAACCCGCTGGGCCCGGACTTCAGCTACGCCCGGGAGTTCGCCACGCTCGACGTCGAGGCGCTCAAGCGCGACATCGTCGGTGTGCTCACCACCTCGCAGGACTGGTGGCCGGCCGACTTCGGCCACTACGGCGGCCTGATGATCCGGATGAGCTGGCACGCGGCCGGCACGTACCGGATCGAGGACGGCCGCGGCGGCGCCGGCGACGGCGGCCAGCGCTTCGCCCCGCTCAACAGCTGGCCGGACAACGCCAACCTGGACAAGGCCCGCCGGCTGCTCTGGCCGGTCAAGCAGAAGTACGGCCAGAAGATCTCCTGGGCCGACCTGCTGGTGCTGGCCGGCAATGTCGCACTGGAGTCGATGGGCTTCAAGACCTTCGGCTTCGGGTTCGGCCGGCAGGACGTCTGGGAGCCCGAGGAGATCTTCTGGGGTCCGGAGGACACCTGGCTCGGCGACGAGCGCTACACCTCCGAGCAGGAGATGGCGGCCGGCGTCGGCGCGACCGAGATGGGCCTCATCTACGTCAACCCGGAGGGTCCGCGCGGCAGCGCCGACCCGCTGGCGGCGGCGCACTTCATCCGGGAGACCTTCCGCCGGATGGCGATGAACGACGAGGAGACCGTCGCGCTCATCGCCGGTGGCCACACGTTCGGCAAGACCCACGGCGCCGGCGTGGCCGACAACCACGTCGGCCCCGAGCCCGAGGGCGCCCCGCTGGAGGCGCAGGGCCTCGGCTGGCTGAGCACCCACGGCAGCGGCAAGGGCGGCGACACGATCACCAGCGGTCTGGAGGTCACCTGGACCGACCGGCCGACCGAGTGGAGCAACCGCTTCTTCGAGATCCTCTTCGGCTACGAGTGGGAGCTGACCACCAGCCCCGGTGGCGCCAAGCAGTGGGTGGCCAAGGACGCCGAGGCGATCATCCCGGACGCCCACGACCCGTCGAAGAAGCACAAGCCGACGATGCTGACGACCGACCTGTCGCTGCGCGTCGACCCGGCGTACGAGAAGATCTCGCGCCGCTTCCTGGAGCACCCGGACGAGTTCGCGCTGGCGTTCGCCAAGGCGTGGTACAAGCTGCTGCACCGCGACATGGGCCCGGTCAGCCGCTTCCTCGGCCCGTGGGTGCCGGAGGCCCAGCTCTGGCAGGACCCGGTGCCGGCCGTCGAGCACGAGCTGGTGGGTGACGCCGACGTCGCCGCCCTCAAGGCCAAGGTGCTCGACTCGGGCCTCTCCACCGCCCAGCTCGTCTCCACCGCCTGGGCCTCGGCCGCGAGCTACCGCTTCACCGACAAGCGCGGTGGCGCCAACGGCGCGCGGATCCGGCTGGAGCCGCAGCGCAACTGGGAGGTCAACCAGCCCGAGCAGCTCGCCACCGTCCTGGCGACGTTGGAGGGCATCCAGCGGGAGTTCAACGCCGCCGGCGGCGCCCAGATCTCGCTCGCCGACCTGATCGTGCTGGCCGGCTCGGCTGCGGTCGAGAAGGCCGCACGGGACGCCGGTGTCGAGGTGACCGTGCCGTTCCGGGCGGGTCGCACCGACGCCACGCAGGAGCAGACCGATGTCGAGTCGTTCCGGGTCATGGAGCCGCGTGCCGACGGGTTCCGTAACTACCTGCGGCCGGGGGAGAAGACCCAGCCGGAGGTGCTGCTCATCGACCGGGCGTACATGCTCAACCTGACCGCCCCGGAGATGACCGTCCTGGTCGGCGGCCTGCGGGCGCTGGGCAACAACGTCGGTGGCGCGTCGCACGGCGTGCTGACCGACCGGCCGGGCGTGCTCACCAACGACTTCTTCGCCAACCTGCTCTCGCCGGGCACCCGGTGGAAGGCGTCGGAGTCCGACGAGCACGTCTACGAGATCCGGGACCTCGCCACCGACCAGGTGAAGTGGACCGCCACCGCGGTCGACCTGATCTTCGGCTCCAACTCCCAGCTGCGGGCCCTCGCCGAGGTGTACGCCAGCGAGGACGCGCGCGAGAAGTTCGTGACCGACTTCGTCGCCGCGTGGACCAAGGTGATGGAGCTGGACCGGTTCGACCTGGCCTGATCGACCGCACATCGACGAGCCCCGGCCGATCCACCACGGATCGACCGGGGCTCGTCCGTTCGGTGGGCCGAGCATCCGCCGTGATCCACACCAGGTCGGGGAGAAGGCGGCATCCGGGCGCGNNNNCGGGCTGCTCGGCCCGGGCCGCGGCGAGTTCGTGCGGCACCCGGGCCAGCCGCAGGACGGTGACCAGGCCGACGCCGCCGACCAGGTTGCCCAGCACGGACCAGGCGAGGGCACCGAGCCAGTCGAGGTAGCCGAAGGACACATGACCGCTGGTCAGCGCCGCGAACATCATGATCGAGTCCAGGATGCTGTGGAAGAGTTGGCCGCCGGTGAGCAGCGCGCCGAGCAGCAGCGCCGGCACGAGGCGTACGCCGAGGCTCTCGGTGGCGTGCTGCATGCGGGTCATCAGGGTGATCACCATGCCGGCGAGCAGGGCCAGGACGAACCCCGTCACCTCCGGCTCGGACCGGTCGTCGCGCCCCGGACCGGCCCGCCCGGGGCGCCGCTGGTGTCTCATTGGTTGCCGTGGTTGCGTTCCCAGTGCCCACCCAGGGCGGGGGTGTCGGTGCGGATCCCGACCTCGTTGCCGTCGAGGTCGTTCTCCACCACCCGGCAGTTCAGGCAACTGCCGCGCTCGGTGATCCAGATGCCGGCGGTCTGGGTGCCGGAGCCGCTGTCCCGGATCAGGTTGCCCCGGATGGTGACCGAGTCGCAGGTGGCGTTCAGGGTGAGGCCGGCCCGGTCGGCCGGCGCCGCCGGCAGCTCGTAGGGCGTTCCCGGTGACGGCATGTCGGCGCTCCAGGAGCTGTCGATGCCCGGGCGGTTGGGGGCCAGGACGAGCGTGGTCTCGTCGTTGCTGGCGACCACGGCGAAGCGTCCGCCGACCCGGACGACCTTGCCCCGGTGGCCGTCCTCCGGCCAGCCGGCGTGCTGGTCGACCAGGGTGTTCTCGGTGTAGCGGACCGACTCCCCACCACCGGTGGTGGCCGGTGCGCACTGCCGGCCGTTGTTGCGCAGCCGGTTGTTGATGATGACGGCGTCCCGCAGCGGGCGGTCGAACCGGATCCCGTCGAGGCTGTTGCCCCAGATCTCGTTGCTCTCGATGACGATCTCCCCGGCGACCGCGCCGTCGTCGTCGCCGAGGTGCTCATGGTGGTAGCCGTAGCGGCCGTTGCCGGTGATCCGGTTGCCCCGCACGGTGTAGGAGCCCTGGGTGTTGCCGATGTTCACCCCGTCACGCAGGTTGCCGTCGATGAGGCAGTCGGTGAGCAGGCCGCCCCGACCCGGAACGCCGGTGGTGCCCTTCGCCGACACCTGGAAGCCGGCCTCCAGGTTGCCGACCATGGTGCAGGCGGTCACGATGAGCCCGTTGGCGCCCCAGTCGGAGATGCCGAACCGGTTCGCCTCGGCGTGGCAGCCGATGATCCGGATTCCCCGCGGTTGCGGTCGGTCGGCGTGCTGCATCTCCACGAAGATGCCGTTGGTCGCGTTGCCGACGGCGACGCAGTTGGCGACCGTCAGCCGCTCGACCGACCCCCAACCGCCGATGCCGATGCCGATGCCGGCGCCGCCCTTCTCCAGCCCGTTGTCCATCCGGCCGCACTCCAGGGCCCGGACGGTCTCGATCAGGGTGTCCTGGAGGAAGTCGCAGCCGAAGCCGGTGGCGGCGGTGTGGTGGATGAACAGATTGCGGAACAGCCCTCCGGTCACGTACTGCAACCCCAGCCCCTTGGCCAGCGGGTTGTACTCGGCGGACGCGACGCCGGAGCCGTCGATCTCGAAGTCGGTGAACGTGCAGTAGGCCAGGCTGCGCTCCGGGCTCGCCCCGTGCAGCTGGACGGTGTGGAAGGCCAGCGGGACCGGTTGGGCCCGGTTGCCCTCGTTGCTCAGCACGAAGCGGGTCGCCCCTGGCCCGGCGCCCATCAGCGACACCCCGCTGCGCCAGGCGGTGCCGGCATCGCGGATCGAGTAGACCCCGGGCGGGCAGTAGATCACCCGTACCCGGCCGTCCGCCGCGTAGGCGTCGCCGAGCCGGTCCACGAGCGTGGCCAGGGCCGGCTGGTCGTTGGTCGTGCCGTCGCCGGTCAGCCCGTGGTCCCGCGCGTCGCAGAGCAGCGGCGCGCCGGCCACGGCGTAGCGGCGGACGCCGAAGCCGCCCGGACCTCGCACGGCGCCTCCCCCTCCGGTCGCGTCGGCCGGACCCGACGCCGGTCACCGGGTGGCCGCAGCCTCACCGTCACCGTACGTGACTGACGGGCGCGGCCAGCGGTGAAATGACTGGTGCAACCGTTGGAAGTCTTGCTCGGAAGTTACGAGCCGGATGCCGATGCGTCAAGGTGTCCCGTTTGACGGGTGACCAGGTTCGGGCGGCCACGAAGACATCTTCGCAGGTCATTCGGCGAGGGATGCAGCCGTGTTGCCGGCGGGTTGCGAAAAGTTTGCCGCAAGGTCTTGCAAAGACTTTCATGCATCCCGCATCGTGTTCGCTACCCGGACGGCCGTCCACCCCCACGCACCCTTTCCCGAAGTCGGAAGAGGTTCCCCTGCCATGGAATCCGTCAGGCCACACCCCGGTGGCCGCGCCGCCCGCCTGTTGCTCGCCGCCGCGCTGGTCGCATCCGGCGGCGCGGCGGCCGTCACCGCTGCCACCACCACCGCCACCCCCGCCCGCGCCGCCGCCGTGCTCAACGACAGCGAGGTGACGGCGAACCTCTGGGAATGGAACTGGACCTCGGTCGCCGCCGCCTGCACCGACCATCTCGGCCCCGCCGGGTACGGCGCGGTGCAGGTGGCGCCGCCGCAGGAGTCGGTCAGCCTGCCCACCAGCGCCGACGGCGCCCACCCCTGGTACGAGGTGTACCAGCCGGTGTCGTACAAGCTGGACAGCCGGTTCGGCAACCGGCAGCAGTTCGCCGCCATGGTCACCGCCTGTCACGCCGCCGGCGTGCGGGTCTACGTCGACGCGGTGGTCAACCACATGGCCGGAACCAACAACCCGGCCGGCACCCGTGGGTACGCCGGCACCACGTTCTCCGGCTACGACTACCCGGCGGTGCCCTACGGCAGCGGGGACTTCCACCGCCCCGGCGACAACTGCCCGACCACCGGCGGCATCACCGACTGGAACAACGAGGCCCAGGTCACCAGCTGCGAACTGCTCTCCCTCTCCGACCTCTACACGGAGAAGGAGGCCGTGCGGAACAGGATCGCCGGGTATCTCAACGACCTGATCGGCCTCGGCGTCGACGGCTTCCGGGTGGACGCGGTCAAGCACGTCCGCAAGGACGACTTCGCGGCGATCCTCGGCAAGCTGAACAACACCGTCGCCGAGGGCAGGCGACCGTACGTCGCCCAGGAGATCTTCGACGGCGCCGGCAACCCGGCGTTGCAGGCCCGGGCGTACGTCGGCAACGGTGACGTGCTCGACTTCGCGTACGCCAAGGGCATCCGCTCGGCGTTCCAGGGCAGCGTCTCGACGCTGGCGAACGTCGCGAGCTGGAACCTCGACGCCCCGAGCGCCAACGTCTTCGCCATGGTGACCAACCACGACCTGGAGCGCGACGGTGTCGTGCTGTCCTACAAGGACGGCGCCGACTACGTGCTCGCCACCTACTTCGCGCTGGCCTACCCGCACGGCAAGCCGTCGGTCTACGACAGCTTCACCTGGTCCAACCGCAACCAGTCCCCGCCGAGCGACGGGACCGGCCGGGTCACCGACACGGTCTGCGGCGCGGCCTGGAACTGCCTGTCCCGGAGCACCGGCGTCAAGGGCATGGTCGGCTGGGCCAACGCGGCCCGACCGGTGAAAACCGTCGCGGACTTCACCGCCGTGAACAGCAACGTGATCGGCTTCCACCGGGGTGACCGGGCCTGGATCGGCATCAACGACTCCGGCGCGGCCACCACCGCCACGTTCACCACCGGGCTCGCCGACGGCCGCTACTGCGACGTCATCACCGGTGGCGCCACCGGTGGCGGCTGCACCGGCGGCACGGTGACCGTCGCCGGCGGCCGGGCCACCGTGACCGTCCCGGCCCACGGCGCGGTCGCGCTCCACGTCGGTGCCCGCCCCGGCGCGAGCCCGTCGCCCACCGCGTCGCCGACCGCATCGCCCACCGCATCGCCGACCGCGTCTCCGACGGCCGGCCCGACCGGCAGCCCCACCGACCGGGTCGCCACCACGTTCACCGTCGCCGCGACCACGGCCGCGGGCCAGGGCGTGTACGTCGTCGGCAGCGTGCCCGGGCTGGGCTCGTGGACGCCGGCCAACGGCGTCAAGCTGATCGCGCAGGGCGGTGGCGCCTACCGCGCGACCGTCGACCTGCCCCGGTCGACCACGGTGGAGTACAAGTTCGTCAAGATCACCGCAGCCGGCGCGGTCACCTGGGAGTCCGGCGCGAACCGGAGCTTCACCACGCCGGCCGCCGGCACGTACGCGGTGAGCGAGACGTTCCGCGGCGACACCGTCTCGACGGCGGTCGCCTCGACGTTCGCGGTCACCGCGACCACCACCTACGGCCAGAACGTCTTCCTGGTCGGCAACGTCGCGGCGCTGGGCGGGTGGAACCCGGCGAACGCGGTCGCGCTCTCCTCGGCCACCTATCCGGTCTGGCGGGCCACGGTCGACCTGCCGCCGAACACCGCGATCGAGTACAAGTACGTGAAGAAGAACCCGGACGGCACGGTGAGCTGGGAGTCCGGCGCGAACCGGAGCTTCACCACCCCGGCCGGCGGCACCCGCACCGCCACCGACACCTGGCGCTGACGGCCAGCCGGGAGCTGNGCCCGGGGCTGGAGGCCAAGTCGGTTGCGGCGGCGGGGTGAGGTCTGGAAGAGTGGACGTCGTTCGAGTCCGAGGCTTCTTGTCGAGATGAGGAGGTTTGCAAACCATGGACGTTCGTGTCCGTCGTCATGTCCGGGTTCAAGGAACCTTCTTCTCCAAGGAGACGCTCGAGTGGAGCGCAAACCTCACCGTCCGCGGGGCGTACGCCGTGGCCCCCACGAGGCCGTCGACGACGCTTCCAACTACGTAAAGTGGGAACGGCCCAGGCGTGCCCTGAGCGAGGCGCCTGACCTTCCCGAGACCGGTGACCGCTGGTCGACCTGGGACGGCGCCGTCCAGGGCCCGCTGCCGCGCCCCGATTGGGTGCGCACCGAATACCGCGCGGTCGACACCGAGCTGGGCATCCTGAAGACCGGCAAGGAAGCCGACGTCTTCCTGGTCCGGCGCGAGATCCCCGGCACCGATCAGATCAGCATGCTCGCGGCCAAGCGGTACCGCGACGGCGACCACCGGCTCTTCCACCGCGACGCGGGTTACCTCGACGGGCGCCGGGTGCGCCGGTCCCGCGAGATGCGGGCGATGGCCAACCGCTCGAACTTCGGCAAGGAGCTCATCGCCGGCGAGTGGGCGGCGGCCGAGTTCGGCGCGCTGTCCCGGCTCTGGCAGGTGGGCCAGGAGAGCGGCACGATCTCGGTGCCCTATCCGGTGCAGCTCATCGGCACCGAGCTGATGCTGGAGTTCATCGGCGACTGGGAGACCGGCGAGGCCGCGCCGCGGCTGGCGCAGGCACGCCCCGACCCGGACGGGCTCGTGGACCTGTGGCGGCAGATGACCGACGCGCTCAGCGTGATGGCCCGGGCCCAGGTGGCCCACGGTGACCTCTCGGCGTACAACACGCTGGTGCACGGCGACCGCCTGGTGGTCATCGACATGCCGCAGATCGTCGACCTGATCGCCAACCCCCGGGGCGTGGAGTTCCTCGCCCGGGACGTCCGCAACGTGGCGTCCTGGTTCATCTCGCGGGGGTTGCAGGTGGACGTGGACGAGCTTGTCGAGCGCCTGTCGTACGAGGCGGGGCTGCGGTGAGGCAGCACGACCGGCGGGTCGCGTCGCCGTCGCACCGGTGAGCGACTACGGCGAGTGGGCGGTTCTCCGGACGGTCGTGGTCACCCGCGACCGTCTGGGTGAACCGTTGACGACGGACGAGCTGACGCGTTCGGTGATGGTCGACCGGTCG
>NZ_NAPR01000022.1:68444-125465 GCF_002140155.1 Micromonospora sp. NBS 11-29 | reverse complement strand
GCCCGGCCGACGGGCAGGTCGGCCGGGCACGCCCCGGGTCAGCCGATGCTGCGTGCGAAGCGGAAGAACCCGTGCCGGTCGTAGTCACGCTTGACGCGCACCAGCCGCGGGTAGTTCTCGGCGTAGTACTCCGCGCGCCAGTTCGGCAGCGACGGGTCCCAGAAGTTCTGGTAGCTCTCCCGCAGCGAATGCCGGTCGAGCACGGCGAAGCCGTCCGCGAGCCAGCTCTCGGTGAGCGCGACGTCGTCGCTGGTGTAGTTGGCGTCGATCATCTGCCCGGTGAAGCCGGCCAGGATCTTGGTGGTCCGGTGCACGTAGGCGGTGTCCGTGCGGGCCGGCTCGTTCGCCGCCCCGCCGAGCGCCTCGAAGTAGAGCATGCGGTCCTGCGCGGGCGTGGAGTTGGCCGGATCGGTCAGGACGGCCACGAGGTCGTCGACGTCGGCGCGGGGCACCGCGGCGTCGTACATCCGGGACCGGGTGTGGTAGTGGATGGCGCGGGCCACCCGTGCGTCGGGACCGGTGCCGACCCGGTGGCACTGCGCGGTGGTGAGCGTCGTGCAGCCGTACAGCGACATCATCATGTCGTGCACGGACGACGGGGCGACCTGGCGGGTGTAGGGGGTCACGCCGATCTCCCCGACCAGTTGGTCGATGAGCCGCTCCAGATCCTCGATGGCGCCGTACCAGACACCCGACATGATCACCACGGTCTCCGGCGTGGGTGGGTTCCGGACCCGGGTCAGCAGGAGCGAGGACAGATCGTTGGGCGCCGAGATCACCCAGTCCTGCCACTTCTCGATCACCGAAGCCGCGTCGTTCAGCCAGATCAGCCGGTAACCGATGAGGGTGTCGCGCTCCACCGGCCGCAGCGTGTAGCTGGTGACGACGCCGTAGTTGCCGCCGCCGTTGCCGCGCAGCGCCCAGAACAGGTCGGGGTGCTCCCGCGCCGAGGTGCGTACGACGCGCCGGTCGGCCAGCACCACCTTGGCCGAGACCAGCCGGTCACAGGCCATGCCGAACTTGCGGGTCTGCATCCCGATGCCGCCGCCCTGGAGGTAGCCTCCCGCGCCCACCGTGGGGCAGATGCCACTGGCCAGGGCCATCCCGTGCGGGGTCAGGGCGGCCAGCGCGTCGACCTGCTGGGTGCCGGCGCCGATGGTGACGTACCCATTGTTGATCGTGACCTGGTTGAGCCGGGAGACGTCGAGGATCATGCCGGTGGTCGTCGAATAGCCGCCGAAGCTGTGCCCGCCGCTGCGCGGGACGGTGTGCACGGCGTGGTCGTGCGCGAAGGCCAGGGCGGTCCGGACGTCCTTGGCGCTCTCGCAGTACGCGACCGCCATCGGATTGGTGCTGTCGAACTGGGCGAGGGACTGCTCGCGGGCCTGCCCGTAACGCGCGTCCGTCGGCAGGATGAGGTCGCCGTCGAGGTGGCGGCTCAGCGACTCCCACCTCGGCCCGCCGCCACCGCGCCGGCCGGTGCCGCCGGCGGCGGAACCGCTCGGTTCGGCGACGCCGCCCGTCACCACGCCCACCGCCGACGCGGCGGCGAGGCCCAGGACGGCGCGACGAGAAACGTTACCTGTCACAGTGGATCTCCCCGTGAGAGTGGGACAACCATTCGATCCTAGTCGATCTCTGTGGGGGCGGGTATCGTCCGATGTGCTGAGTGGACCGCCCCGTTCCTCCAGCGGATTCCGGCCGGGCGGGCGCGAATCGATCGCCTCGGTGGTCGAGGGCCGGCGTCCACGACTGTCAAGTCGACTGGCTTTCGGCCCACCCGCGGCGGGTGTAGGAAAAAGCCATGACTGAGCAGGTCCAGCAGGCGCACCGGCGGTACGGTCCGAGCGAGCAGTGGCGGCACATCAACGAGGCGCACATCACCGAGGAGGCCGTGGCCGACCTCGCCGGATTCAAGTCCAACGGGGTCAACTTCAAGCTGGCGCTGTGGAACCCGGCGCCCAACGGCGTGCGGTACCTGAAGGCGCTCACCTTCCTCCTCGGCATGCAGCTCGACCCGACGAACCGGGAGCGGCTGCGGCGGACGCGCAACCGGGAGGTCGGCGACCCCTATTCGGTACGGTGCCACGGTGAACCGGTGTGCCTCGACTACCTGCAGGCCGTGCACGAGGTCGACTTCATCGCGACACAGGTGACCCTCGACGGCGCCCGGATCCTGGAGATCGGGGCGGGCTACGGCCGGACCTGCCACACCATGCTGTCCAACTACGACCTCGCCGGTTACACGATCGTCGACCTGCCGAACACCCTGGCCCTCGCCCAGCGGTACCTGCACACCGTGCTGGAGCCGGAGCAGTTCGCGAAGATCCGCTTCCTGGGTATCGACGACATCGACGACACGGTGCGGGCCGACCGCTTCGACCTGTGCGTGAACGTCGACTCGTTCGCCGAGATGAGCCCCGGCACCGTGCGCGACTACCTCGCGCTCGTCGATGCCACCTGCGCGCACTTCTACGTCAACAACCCGGTCGGGAAGTACCTCGACAAGACGCTCGACGGGCACTCGCAGGGCACCGCCGTGGTGGAGCTGGCGTTGACCAGCGGGCTGCTGCGCGACGTGATCGACATCCACGACAGCGAGGCGGTGCGGGAGAAGGTGCCCGCCTTCGAGTCCGCGTACCGTCCCGGTGAGCGGTGGGAGTGCGTGGCGAGCGACCGCGCGATCGCGTGGAGCTACTACTGGCAGGCCCTGTACCGCGCCGAACCGGTGACCCGGTGAGCGCCGGCGGGGGCCGGCCGCTGGTCGCGGTGCTGGGTGGTTCGGGCTTCGTCGGCGCCGCGGTGGTGGAGGCCCTCGCCCGGCGGCCGATCCGGCTGCGGACCACCGGCCGCCGCCCGCAGTCGGTGCCGCCCGGGGCGGTGGCCGACATCGAGGTGTCGTCGGCCGACCTCACCGATCGCGCGGCGCTGGAGGCGGCGGTGGCCGACGCGGACACGGTGGTCCACCTCCTGATGCACACGGCCGGCTGGCGTGAGGCCGACGACGATCCGGACGTCGAACGGGTGAACGTCGGCGTGATGCGGGACCTCGTCGAGATCCTGGGGGAGAGCGGCCGGCCGACCCCGGTCCTGTTCGCCGGTTCCACCTCGCAGGCCGGCCTGCCGGAGCGGATGCCGCTCGACGAGAGCGCGCCCGACCGGCCCACCACCGCCTATGACCGGCAGAAACACGCGGCGGAGCAGGTGCTCAAGGCGGCCACCGCCGCCGGGCGGGTCCGCGGGGTCTCCCTGCGGCTGCCGACCGTCTACGGCGACAGTCCCCGGGGGAGCCTGAATGGTCGCGGCGTGGTCTCCACCATGGTGCGCAGGGCCTTCGTCGGCCAGGAACTCACCCTCTGGAACGACGGTACGGTGGAGCGCGACCTGCTGTACGTACACGACGCCGCGGACGCCTTCGTCGCCGGGATCGACCACGCGGACGCGCTCGCCGGTCGGCACTGGCTGCTGGGCACCGGCTGTGGTGTGCCGCTGGGCGACGTGCTGCGGACGGTCGCCGACCTGGTCGGCGACCGTCTGGGACGGCCGCCGGTCCCCGTCGTCTGCGTGCCGCCGCCCGACCTCGCCACCGACACCGACATGCACAGCGTCGCGATCGACTCGTCGCGGTTCCGAGCGGCCACCGGCTGGCGTCCCCGGGTGCCGCTGGACGTCGCGCTGCGGCGCTGTGTCGACGCGTTCGCCCGCACCGCCGCCCTACAGTAGGCCGGTGCGCAGGCCGACCACCGCCAGCAGCGTACGTGCCTGCATGTTGAGGTAGTGGCCGTGCCGGGCCAGCGAGTTGAGCTGGCCCGGGGTCATCCAGGCGTAGCCGGGCGGGGGTTCGGTGCCCGCCTCGGCCTCGCCGGCCTCGACCAGCAGGTACCGGCTGACGGCGTTGAGGAACCGGCCGCCCTCGTCGGAGTGCACCGCGGCGTACCGGATCCGGTCGGCGCCGGCCCGGCGCACCAGGTCGAGGAACGGCGGTCGCTCCCGTTCCGGCAGGTGGGCGTAGTTCTCCAGGGTGCACTGCACCGTCGGCCCGAGTTCGACGGTGTCGAGCAGGCCGCCCTCGGCGCGGGCGTGCACCAGCAGGTGCGGCACCCCGCCGAAACGGCGGACCAGGAACGCGCAGACCCCCATGCCGACCGGCTCGAACAGCGGCTGCATCCACGAGGTCACCTCCCGGTTGCCGGCCTCGACGCGAACCCCGCCGACCCGGAAGTACCGGTTTTGGACGTGCCGGATCTCGTGGTCGGTGCGCACCCAGTCGGTCACCTCGGCGAGCGGCATGCGCTGGGCCCGTACGTCGTGCCGGGCCCGCTCGTTGGTGAACCACGACAGCACGTCGGTGTCGGAGCGCATCGCGCCCGCCTCCGCCGGCGCCGTCGGGGCGCAGGCGAGGACGCTGCGGGCGTCCATGTTCACGACGTTGTCGCGCTCCAGCAGCTTGCCGATCTGCCCGAGGGTGAGCCAGCAGAAGTCGTCGTGCGGCGGCACGTCGTCGAGAGTTTCGATGATCATGTTGCGGTTGGACTTGCACAGGAACCAGGAACCGTGCTCCGACTGGAGCACGTCGGCGAGCACCCGGCCCCGGTCCGGCCGGGTGAAGTGTTCCAGGTAGCGCACGCCGGCGCCCTCGTGCACGCCGGTGTAGTTGCTGTGCGTGGCCTGCACGGTCGGCGAGAGTTGCAGCAGCCCGGGATTGCCGGGCTCCATCTTGGCCTGCATCAGGAAGTGCAGGACACCGTCGAACTCCTTGGCCAGGATGCCGAGGATCCCCACCTCGGGCTGCACGATGATCGGCTGCTCCCATTCCCGGCCGTCGATCGAGACACGCAGCCCCTCGACGCTGAAGAACCGGCCGCTGCGGTGCACGATGTTGCCGGTCTCCGGATCGGACGACCAGCCGTCGATCCGGTCGAGCGGCACCCGTCCGACGTCGAAGCGGTGCGCCCGCTGGCGTTCGGCCAGCCAGGCGTCGAAGTCCTGGGTCCGCATGTCCGTGCCGGTCGTGACGGCCCGCAGGGAAAGCGCGAGCCGGGTGGGCAGCCGGGTGTCGTCCCGTGCCGCCAGTCGCGTCGCGATCGTCATGCCGGACTCCTCCGGGCCGAAGGGTTGGCCGGTGCGGTGACCCGCAGCCGTCCGTCGGTGATCTGGC
Source organism: Micromonospora sp. NBS 11-29 (assembly GCF_002140155.1). Classification (GTDB taxonomy): domain Bacteria; phylum Actinomycetota; class Actinomycetes; order Mycobacteriales; family Micromonosporaceae; genus Micromonospora. Next base: position 120,307 of record NZ_NAPR01000022.1, on the reverse strand, counting down.
CGGTGACCGGTGGCCGTCCCCGGACGACGGCGCCGGCCAGCAGGATCGAGTCCCGCACGACGGCCTCCCGCACCTCGCAGTCGGGCCCGATGGCGGCGTACGGGCCGATCTCGCTGTCCTCGACCACGGCGCCGGCGGCGACGACGAGCGGGCCGCGCAGCACCGAGCGGCTCACCCGCGCGCCGCGTTCCACCGTCACGTCGCCGTGCACGGCGCTGGCGGCGTCGACCGCGCCGGCGACGCCCGGGCGCAGCAGGTCGAGCAGGGTGCGGTTGCAGTCGAGCATGTCCTCGACCGTGCCGGTGTCCTTCCACAGGCCGGTGAAGGTCTGCGCGGTGACGGCGGCACCGGTGTCGATGAGGTGCTGGATCGCGTCGGTGATCTCGAATTCGCCGCGCGGGCTGGGGCCGATCCGGTGCACCGCGGCGTGGATCTCCCGGGTGAAGAAGTAGACCCCCATGATCGCCAGGTCGCTCGGCGGGGTGGGGGACTTCTCCACCACCGCACGGACGGCGCCGCCCGGCCCGACGTCGGCCACGCCGTACCGGCTCGGATCGGCGACCTTGGCCAGCAGCAGCTTCGCGGCCACCCGGCTGGACCGGAACTCGTCGGCCGCGCCGGCCAGGTCGCCCACCACCACGTTGTCGCCGAGATAGAGGACGAAGTCCTCGTCGCCGAGGAAGCCGGCGGCGAGGCGGACACCGTCCGCGAGTCCGGCCGGGGTGTGCTGCCGGATGTACGTGAGGTCGAGGTCCCACGCCGAGCCGTCCCCGAGAGCCGCCCGGATCTGGTCGCCGTGCCGACCGTCGACGATGCCGACCTCCCGGATGCCCATCGCCCGGATGTTGCGCAGGCAGTGCAGCAGAACCGGCTCGTTGGCGACCGGAATGAGCTGCTTGGGCATCGAGGACGTCAACGGGTGCAGCCGGCTGCCGCTGCCGCCGGCCAGGACGAGCGCCCTCATGTCGGCATCGCCCCGAGCCGGTTCGCCACCTCGGCCGGGCTCGGCATGGCGGCGATCTCCTCGGCGACGGCCTTGGCCGCCTGCCTGGCGTCGGCGTCGGTCAGCAGCTCGGCGGCGGCCTCGGCGATGCTCTCGGCGGAGACGACGGCCGCGCCGCGGAGCTGGTCCGGGCGTTCGACCCCGGCGGGCAGCAGCCGCCGTCCGGCGCCGGTGGCGGTGACCGCGCCGGCGTTGAGGAACCCGTCCGAGGCGAGCGGCAGGAACAACTGGGGCAGGCCGGCGGCGGACGCGCCGAGGGTCGTCGCCGCGCCGCCGTGGTGCACGGCCAGGTCGACGAGCGGCATCAGCGCCCCCTGCGGCACCCAGCCCTCAAGGTGGACGTTGCCGGGCAGCGCGCCGAACTGGTCCGTCGGCAGGTTCGGCCCGGTGGCCACCACCACGTCGGCGTCCAGGGCCGACAACCCGTGTACGGCGGCGCGCAGGGCGGGCGCCGTGCCGACCACGGTGCCGAGGGTGAGGTAGATCAACGGCCGTTTCCGCGGGGCCAGGGCGATCGGCGGTAGCTCACCGGGCTCGCTGAACTGCAGTGGGCGCAGCGGGGACCGCTCCGGGCGGCCCAGGAACGAGGCCTCCTGCAACGAGGACGGATAGATGTCCAGGTACGGGTCGCCGAGCAGGTACCCGCCCGCGGGCACGTCCACGCCCACCTCGGCGGCGACGGTACGCAGCATCGGCATGTCCACCTGCCGCCACGGGTCCGTCCGGTCGGTCGGCTCCGCCCGGGCGTGGGAGTGGCAGACGGCCGGGATGTTGAGGCGGTGGGCCGCCAGCCCGGCCCCCGGGTTGCCCGCCTCGTACACCACCAGGTCGGCCTGCTCCGCTCGCAGCACGGGCAGCAGGTCGGTGGCGTAGCTGCGGGGCAGCAGCTCGCTGAACGCCCGGATCGCGGGCCCGACCCATTCCTTCCACGGCAGCTCCCCGATCCGGTCGCTGCGGTCCTCGAACGCGATGCGGAAGGCGTCCCGGATCTGCATGCCGACCGAGACGGTACGGAATCCGAGTTCCCTCATCAGGGGGTGGAACCGCACGCCGGTGGCGTAGGTGACGTCGTGGCCTGCCTCCCGGCACGCGATGGCCAGCGGCAGCATCGGGTAGGTGTGGCCGTAGCCGGCGAGGCTGGAGAAGACGATCTTCATAGCACCTCTTCGATCGTTGGTGTCGGTTGCCTGTGCTACGTGCGGGAGGCGGCGACCAGCTCCGCGACGGCGAACGCGAGGGCCAGTCCCTGCCGCGCGTTCAGGCGGGGGTCACAGGCCGTCTCGTACCGGGTCGGCAGGTCCTCCTCGGTGATGGCCGAGGCGCCGCCGACGCACTCCGTCACGTCGTCGCCCGTCACCTCGACGTGGATGCCGCCGGGACGGGTGCCCAGCCGCCGGTGCACCTCGAAGAAGCCGGTGATCTCGTCGACCACATGCCGGACGTCGCGTGTCTTGTAGCCGTTCGCCGACAGGTAGGTGTTGCCGTGCATGGGGTCGCACTGCCAGATCACCGACGAGCCGGAGGCGGTGACCTTCTCCACGATCGGCGGCAGCACGTCGCGGACCCAGGCGTGCCCCATGCGGCTGACCAGCGTGACCCGCCCCGGCTCGCGGTGGGGGTCGAGCCGGCGCACGTACTCGACGGCCTGCTCCGGGGTCGTCGACGGGCCGATCTTGACGCCGATGGGATTGGACAGCAGCTCCGCGAAGGCGATGTGGGCGCCGTCGAGCTGGCGGGTGCGCTCGCCGATCCACAGGAAGTGCCCGAGGCCGCTGGACAGGCGGGGCTCCGGGCCGCGGTCGTCCACCCGTAGCTGCGCGCGCTCGTAGTCCAGCAGGAGGGCCTCGTGGCTGACGTAGATCTCGCCGTCGCGGTGGAACTCCCGCACCACGCCCATGCTGCGGGCCGCGCCGGCGCGGGCCCGCAGCATCCGGGCCGGGTCGGGGGTCCGGGCGGTGGGCGTGGGCTCGACCGAGTTGACCATGTCGCCCCGGTAGGCGGGCAGACCCTGGGCGTTGACGGACTGGGAGCGGGGCTTGGCGTACTGACCGGCCATCCGGGCGACCGTGACGACGGGCAGCCCCGCCCGGTGGACGAGCGCCGCCGCCATGTGGGCCAGCGTCCGCAGGTTCCCGCGCTGATGGGCCTCGGTGTCGCCGGCGAACGTCTCGGCGCAGTCGCCACCCTGGAGCAGGAACGCCTCCCCCCGGGCGACCGCGGCCAGCTCGCCGGCCAACCGGGCGGTCTCGTCCGCCGCGACGATCGGCTCCGCCCGGCTCAGTTCGGCCACCACGGCCCGCGCCCGGCGGGGATCGGGCCACACCGGCTGCTGCGCCGCCGGCTTGCGCAACGCCGCATCCAGCCGGGCGGCGAGTGGGCCCTCCGGCCGTACGCCCGGGCCGGTGGTCACGTCGTATGAGTGGTCCCTCGGACGCGGCGAAACCGCGGTCATGTTCTCCCCTTCGGCCGTCGCGTGAGCGGCTTGCGCCGGCACCAACCGCCCGACCAGTTTTGACCGCGCCACCAGGGGCAGGCATCACCCACATGAGTAGTCCGGGTGGAATTTGCTACCGGGCGCGCACGACCGTGGAATCGGCCGGCGGCTCCGGCATTTCCGTCGGTACGGGGAAATTGTGCGCGTCCACCGGCTCGGGGCGTACCGCGGCTACGTCGCGCTCGATCCGGTCGCGGCGCGGTCGTGGGCCTGACCGGGACCCACCCGGCCGGCGGGCGGCGGCGAGCTGCCGTTGCGGGCTGCCGCGCCGAGCTGCTTCCACCGCAGCGCCAGCTCGATGCGGGACTTGGTCCCGATCTTCTGGAAGATCTTGCGGAGGTGGAAGGCGACGGTGTGCCGGGACAGGAACATCCGGTCGGCCACCTCGGGGTTGGTGAGGCCCCCGGCGACCAGCTCGGCCACCGCGTACTCGGTGTCCGTCAGGATCGGGATCCGGCTGGGCGGCCAGTAGCCGGGTGCGGCCATGACGATGTCGTGGCCCCGCAACTTGCTGCGCACCCGCGACGAGTCGCGCGGCGATCCCGCGACGTCGTAGTACCGCATCGCCAGCTCGTAGTGCGAGCGCACCCGGCCGCACTCACCGCCGCCGGTGCCGAGCAGATTGCCGATGTCCTCGTTGGCCGAAGCGCGTGCCCAGGGGTCGCGGTAGGTCGCCGCGGCCTGCTCCAACTGGTGCGGGTCCCGATCGACCAGCCCGTCGACGTGCAGGGCGGCCGCCCGGATCGCGTCGATGCCGGGATTCTCGGCGGCGAGCGCCGCGGCGTGCTGCCGCCCGCGGACCGCCGTCTTCCGATCGTCCGCCCGCAACAACATGCGGACGAGGAAGGAGGCCGACGTGGGCTCGGAGAGCAGCAGGCTCCGCGTCGACACCGCGGACTCCAGCAGTTGGCGGGCGAGCGGCACGGCTGCGTCCCGGCCCTTGTCCGCCTCGGTGACCTGCACGATGAGCCAGGCGGGTGAGTTCCACGGAAGGACGTCCCGGCCGAAGAGCACGTCCTCCTTGAGCTGGTCGGCGTGCTGGGACATCGTGACCAGCTCGCCGCGCCGCAGGGCGGTGACCGCCCGTACGACGTTGCCGACCCCCGCCCACGACAGCAGGCGGAGGTCGTCGGCCAGTCTCATGCCCTGGTCGCACAGCTCCGTGGCGTCGGCGGTCCGTCCCTCGCACAGCGCGATCCGGGCGTTCACCACGGCCGCGATCGCGTCGATGACGGGGTCCTGCACGGCCGCCGCGGACCGGCGGACCACGCGGCGTGCCAGGTCGAGGCGCCGGACGTTGGCCAGCAGGAGCGCGAGTTGCATGCCCGCCAGCGACGGACACCAGGGCGTGCCCTGCTCGCACCGGGCCGTCGCGGCCGCCTTGGCGACGGAGAGTACGGAAAGGACGTCGCCGCCGCGCCACACGGACGCCGCCGTCATCAGGATCTCGAGGTTGATGCAGTCGTGAGCGGGCGTGCACGCTTGTGGCGGAAAACCCAACTCACACAATTCGATCCCCCGTGTCATCGGCATCTTATGACGGTTCGCCATTGAGCGTGAGTGGTGTCCGCGCATTTGTCAGATTTGTTTCCCTACTGTCATCTATAAGACGCTTGTCAATTGTGAGGCTTGTCGCCGATGATACAGGACGGCCCTGTGCTGTCAATCGGGTCGATCTTGGGCGGCCGGCCGCGTCGCCCGTACGCTGACGTAGTTGTTGTCGTGCTCCAGGCCCAGCGTCTGCGCGCTCAGGTAGTCGACCCCGTCGACGTACGTGTACGGCTGCATGAACCGGCCGGCTCGCACGTCGCGGTACATCCGGGCCAGCGGGTGCTCCGCCACGTACGTGGCCCCGCCGACGACGGTGATGCAGTCGTCCACCACCTCGGCGGCGAGCTGGTTGACGATGATCTTGGCGCACTGGAACGGGGTCATCATCCGGCGACCGCGCTCGTCCGGGTCCATGTCGTGACGCGGCGACAGTTCGTCGACGTTGACCAGCGCGGCCGCCGCGGTGGCCCGGAGCGCGTACAGCCGCGCCTCGATGTCGGTGAACAGGGTGCGCGACGCCGCCGGGGGAGGGGCCGCCCGCCGCGCGACCGTGCTCACCGCGACGTCGCGGGCGGCCTGGGCGACGCCGGCGTAGATGCCCAGCATGGCGATGGAGCTGACCGCCTGCCCGGCGAGACCCGCGTCGCTGTGCGCGCCGACGCTGCCCCGCTCCAGCACGTCGGTGGCGGGCACCGGGCAGTCGTCGAACGCCACGTCGAGCGTGCCGGACGCCCGCATCCCGAGGCCGCTCCAACCATCCACGATGGACAGGCCGGGGGTGTCCCGGGCCACGATCGGGGCGTACAGCAGCGTCGGACCCCCGTCCACCGGAGCCTGGGCGGACACCACGAAGTGCGTGCCGATCGGCGCCATCGTCACCAGCATCTTGCGCCCCGACAGCAGCCAGCCCCCGGTGCCGTCGGGACGCAGCCGGGTGACGTCCCGTCCGTGGTCCTTGACCGCGCCGCAGATCACGGCCTCGCCGCGGGCCATCGCGCGGAGCAGCCGCTCGGCCAGTTCCTGGGTCGGCTTCGGGCCGTACCGCCACTCGTAGGTCAGCGTGATCCCCCGACTGAACTGGGCGTGCAGGGCCAGGGCGGTCGAGGCGTCCGCCTCGGCGACCCGCGCCAGCGCGACCGCCACGTCGTACAGGCGGCTGACCCCCATCCCGCCCAGCTCGGTGGGCACGGTCGCGCCCAGCACCCCGTCCCGGGCGAAGCCGCGGAACGTCTCGACCGGGAAGACGCCGTCCCGGTCGTTCGGCATCGCCTCGGCCCTGATCCGGGGCAGGTGCCGCGCCAGAACGGCCAGCAGCTCCCGGCCCGGGTCGGTGGTCGCGGTGACCAGTTCGCCGGGTGACGTCGCCGTCGGTGGCGCGTCCGGTTCCGCCTCGACGACCGCGGCGTCCTTCTCAGGCATGGCTTCCTCGATTCCTCAGCTCACCCGGACGGTCGGCACGTAGCTGATCCATTTGCCGCCGGAGCGCCGGAACTCCTGCTCGTTCGCCATGATCTCGTCGGCGTGGTTCCACGCGAACAGCAGCGCGTAGTCCGGGTACGGGTCGCGGAACGCGGCCGGCGGGCGTACCGGAATGTGTTTGCCGGGCGTCACCCGGTGCTGCTTGGCGGGCGTGCTGTCACTCACGAAGGAGACGAGTTCGGGCCCGATGTCGCAGAAGTTGGTGACGGTGGCGCTCTTCGCCGTCGCACCGTAGGCGACCACGCGGGCGCCCTCGGCGCGCAGCCGCCGCAGCAGTGCCACCAGGTCGTCGCGGATGCGCATGACGTCGGCCGCGAAGCCGCGCAGGGTCTCCAGGCGGGACAGCCCGGCGGCGTCCTCCTCGGCCAGCAGGGCGGCGACCGCGGGGGTGGGCGTGCGCCTCCCGGCCCGGGCGAGCGTGTACCGGACCTCGCCGCCGTGCACCGGCAGCCGTTCCACGTCGACGAGCTCGAACCCGTGGTGCGCGGCCATGGTCTGCACCGAGTGGGCGCTGAACAGGAAGAAGTGCTCGTCGTAGATCTGGTCGAACGACGTCTTCGCCACCACGTCACCGAGGTAGGGATCCTCGAACACGAACACGCCGTCGGGCGCCAGCAACGCGTCCACGCCGCGGAAGATCGAGTCCGGGTACGGGATGTGGCACATGGTGTTCGCGGCGTAGACGACCTGGGCCGGTCCCTCCTCCGCGCGGACCTGCGCCGCCGTCGAGTCCTCGAAGAACGCGGTGCGCACCCGCACGCCCACGGCCCGGGCCGCCTCGGCCACCGCCCCGGAGGGCTCGAAGCCGAGATGGCGTACGCCGGCCTCGCGGATGGTGCCCAGCATGACACCGTCGTTGCAGCCCATCTCGACGATGAACGCCTCCGGGCCGGACAGCTCGGTGGCGAGGAACCGCCGCGCCACGTCCGCGAAGTGCGCGCGCATCACCGACGACCCGGACGAGTGGTACGGGTAGTCCTGGTGGAACATCCGCTCCCGCGGCACCTCCTCGGTGAGCTGCACCATCGTGCACTTCTCGCACTGCCCGACCGCGAGCCGGTAGAAGAACTCCTCGGTGTCGTCGTCCGGCGCCCGGAACGCGTCGGACAGCGGCTGACGGCCGAGGTCGAGGAACTCGTGGACGTTTCCTTCGCACACCCGGCAGACGGCGGGCGCCAGTTCACGCGGCATTGCATTCCCTTCGTACGGATGGGTTGTCTCAGAGACCGGTCAGCACGTCACGAAGGGCCCGGATCACGGTCTGCTGCCGCTCGGCCGACAGCGACGGGTACATCGGCAGCGAGAACACCTCGCCGGCCAGCTTCTCGGTGACCGGCAACGAGCCCTTGGCGTAGCCGAGGTGCGCGAATCCGGCCATCGTGTGCACCGGCCAGGGGTAGCTGATGTTGAGCGCGACGTCGTACGCGCGAAGTCGCTCGATGATCTCGTCGCGCCGGGGGTGCCGGACCACGTACAGGTAGTAGACGTGCTCGTTGCCGGGCGACACCGACGGCAGCACCAGCCCGCCGGGCCCGGCGAGGTCCGCCAGCGCCTCGGTGTAGCGCCGCGCGACCTCCCGGCGCCCCGCGACGTACGCGTCGAGCCGGCGCAGCTTGCCGCGCAGGATCTCGGCCTGGACCTCGTCGAGGCGGCTGTTGTGCCCGGGGACCCGCTCGACGTAGTAGCGGTCCTCCATGCCGTAGTAGCGCAGCCGCCGCATGTTCTGGTCGACGTGCTCGTCGTCGGTGACGACGGCGCCGCCGTCGCCGTACGCGCCGAGCACCTTCGTGGGATAGAACGAGAACGCGGCGGCGTCGCCCAGGGTGCCGGCCAGCCGGCCGTGGTGGCGTGCGCCGTGTGACTGGGCGCAGTCCTCCAGGACCGCCAGCCCGTGCTGCTCGCCCAGCCGGCGCAGTGGCGCCATGTCGACGCACTGGCCGTAGAGGTGCACGGGGACCAGCGCCCGGGTGCGCGGGGTGAGCACGGCCGCGAGCTGGTCGGTGTCCATCAGGAAGTCGTCCTCGCGCACGTCGACGAAGACCGGCTTCGCGCCCGTACCGTCGATCGCGACTACGGTCGGCGCGGCGGTGTTGGCGACCGTGACCACCTCGTCGCCGGGACCCACCCCGAGCGCCTGCAACGCCAGCTTGATCGCGTTGGTGCCGTTGTCGACGCCGGAGCAGTGGGCGACGCCGTGGTACGCCGCGAACTCCGCCTCGAACCCGGCCACGCTCGGCCCCAGGATCAGCTGGCCGGACTCGAACACCCGCGCCACCGCGGCGAGGACCTCCTCGCGTTCGTCGTGGTACTCCGGCAGGTAGTCCCATACCCGGATGGTCAACGTCTTCCTCCCTCGTCTGCTTGCGGTCGCGCAGGTCGGTGTGCGGCCAGGAGGCGGCGCCGAAGGAGCTCCGCGACCTCTCCGGTCCGGTCGGACAGGTAGAAGTGGCCGCCGGGCAGCACCTCCAGGTCGGTCGGCCCGGTGGTGTGACCGGCCCAGGCGTGTGCCTCCTCGGCGCTCACCAGCGCGTCCCGGTCGCCGGTGAGCACGGTGACCGGGCAGTCCAGGACGGCCGCCGGGTCGTGCCGGTACGTCTCCACCGCGCGGTAGTCGCCGCGGATGACGGGAAGCACCATCTCCCGGATCTCGGGGTCGTCGAGCGCCGTCGCACCCGGACCGCCGAGCCGGCGGATGTGGGCGAGCATGTCCCCGTCCGAGGAGAGGTGGAACCGGTCGTCCCGGTAGCGGGACGGCGCCCGGCGCCCGGAGGCGAACAGGTGCGACGGCGTGGGCAGCCCGGCGCCGGCCAGCCGCAGCGCGACCTCGTACGCCAGCAACGCGCCCATGCTGTGCCCGAGGAGCGCGAACGGCCGGTCGTCCAGGTGCCGCAACGCGTCGACGATCCGGTCGGCCAGCTCCGGGAGGCTGTCGACGCCCGGCTCGTGGCGGCGGTCCTGCCGGCCCGGGTACTGCACGGCCAGGACGTCGATCGCGGGAGCCAACGCCCGCGCGAGCGGAAAGAAGAAGCTGGCCGAACCGCCCGCGTGCGGCAGGCAGACGAGGGACCAGGTCGCGCTGGCGGCCGGGCGGAAGCGACGCAGCCACGTCTCGAACGGCGCGGACGAGCCCGGCATGGTGGCTAGCTCCGGCGGGCGTGGTCGGGGTGGCACAGCTCCAGCAGCGCCCGGGCCGCCAGGCGGTAGCCGAACGCGCCGAGCCCCACGACCACGCCGCTGGCCAGCGGAGCCAGGACCGACTCGTGACGGAACCGCTCGCGCGCCCAGACGTTGCTCAGGTGCACCTCGATCCACGGCGCGGGGTAGGCGGCGAGCGCGTCGCGCAGGCTCCACCCGGCCATCATCAACGCGCCAGGGTTCACGATCGCCCCGACGGTCGACCGGCGGTGCGCGTGCACCGTGCGCACCAGGCCCCCCTCGCAGTCGTCCTGGACCGGGACGACCTGCCAGCCGGCCCCGGCCACCTCGTCCGCGACGGACCTCGCGATGTCGTCCACGGTGTGATGGCCGTAGATCTCCGGCTCGCGGTCGCCGAGGATCCCGAGATTGGGCCCGTTGAGCAGCAGCACAGTGGACACGGGGGCGGCCTCCTCTCTGGTAGCCATGCTGGTGGAGCACCCGGTGGGCGGACAACTACCCGGCTTGACAGTGTTCGACGGACGCGCCGGTCAGCGGACCGGTCCACCGGCGACGTGGATGATCTGGCCGGACACGTACGACGCCCGGTCGCCGACGAGGAAGGCCACCACGTCGGCGACGTCCTCGGGCCGACCGACGCGGCGCAGCGGAATCGTCGCCGCCACCTGCGCCTGGTGCTCCTCGACCGTACGGCCGGCCTGGGCGGCCAGGGCCGCGGTCATCTCGGTGGCCACATAGCCGGGCGCCACGGCGTTGACCGTGACGTTCAGCGGCCCCAGCTCCAGGGCCAGCGTCCTGGTCAGGCCCTCGACGCCGGCCTTGGCCGCCGAGTAGTTGGCCTGGCCGACGTTGCCGGCCGCGGCGATGCTGGACAGGTTCACCACGCGGCCCCAGCCGAGCTTGGCCATGTGCTCGGCGACCGCGTGGGTCATCAGGAACGTGCCGCGCAGGTTCACGTTGATGACCAGGTCCCAGTCGGTCGGCGAGAGGTAGAAGAGCAGGTTGTCCCGGGTGATGCCGGCGTTGTTGACCAGGATGCCGGGCACCCCCAGCCGGTCGACCACCTCGTCGACCGCACCGCGCACCGAGTCGGCGTCGCTGACGTCGACCCCGACCGCCGTGGCCCGACCGCCGGCCCGGACCAGGCGGGCGGCCGCGCTCTCGGCGGCCATCGGGTCGATGTCGAGGACGGCGACGTCGATGCCGTCCTCGACCAGCCGGGCGGCCACCGCGGCGCCGATGCCCCGGGCCGACCCGGTGACGATGGCGACGCGGTTCATGCCCGCTCGGGCGTCAGCGCGACCGGCAGGTGACTCATGCCGTTCAGGACGTTCGAGTAGATCCACTTCTCGGGTCCGGTCTGCTCGGCGGACGACACGAGCGTCCGCAGCGAGTCGAGCACCTCCTCCACCTCGAGCCGGGCCAGCGTGTGCCCGAGGCAGATGTGCGTGCCGAAGGCGAAGGTGAGGTGCTTGTTCGGCCGACGGTCGAGCCGGAAGCGGTCCGGGTCTCCGAACGCCTCGGGATCCCGGTTGGTCGACGAGATCCAGATGGTGGCGATGTCGCCCTTCTTGACCGGCTGGCCGCCGACCGTGGTGTCGCCGGTGACCTTACGTCCGCTGTGGATCGCCGGCACACTCCAGCGCAGGACCTCGTTGGCGGCGGTGTCGAGGCCGACGGTGCCCTCCTTGAGCGCGCGCCACTGGTCCGGCCACTCGATCAGCGCCTGGAGCCCACCGGAGATGGCGTGCCGGCCGGTCTCGTCCCCGCCGATCATCAACCCGTAGCAGTTCGACATCAGGTCGGCGTCGCCGAGTCGCTCACCGCCGATGTGGCAGTTGGCCAGCAGGCTGACCACGTCGTCGGAGTCGCTGTCGCGCCGGGTCTGGGCCAGGTCGGCGAAGTAGAGCAGGATCTCGCTCTTGGCCTGCCAGCTCTCCTCCGGCGGGGCGCCGGCGTAGTCGGAGCTGAACGCGCGCGAGGTGAGCCCCAGCAGGTACCGCCGGTCCGACTCGGGCACGTCCATCAGACCGCAGATGGCGCCGAGCGGAATGTTCGCCGCGACGTCGTGGACGAAGTCGCACTCGCCCTTCTCGACCGCCGCCGTGATGAGGTCGTCGATCGTCCGCCGGATCGCCTCCCGGATGCTCTTGAGCCGGCGGGGGGAGAACGCCGCGTTCAGCACGTTGCGCAACTGGGTGTGCCGGTCGCCGTCGGTCACCGCGAGCATCGAACCGGCCGCCGAGTCGCCCCCGGTGAGGAGCGTCTCCAGCATGTTGCCACCCTCGGTGGTGTAGTTCTTCCGGTCGCGGTAGATCTCCATGGCGTCCGCGTAGCGGGTGAAGACCCAGAAGCCGGGGCGGTCGCCCGTCGGCGGATGCCAGTAGTGCGGCCGTTGTTCGCGGAGCGTGCGCCAGACCTCGGAGAGTTCGTTCTCGGCGTGCAGCACCGGGTCGGTGAGGTCCAGCGAGGCGACGTCCTCGGGACTGACGGTGGGGCGGGTCATCGGCGGCCTTCCTCGGGCGGGGACTGCGCGGGCGGGGACGGCAGCGACGTCGCCACCGCGGCGAGGGCGCCGACCGTGGGGTTCTTCACGATCTCCTTGGGCGAGAGGGCCAGGCCCGCCTCGCGGGCACGCCGGATCAGCGAGATGGCGAGCATGCTGTCGCCACCGAGCGCGAAGAAGTTGCTGCCGACGCCCACCTCGCCGTCGACACCCAGCAGTTCACGGAAGAGGTCGGCCAGCACCCGCTCGGACCGGGTCGCGGGGGTCTGGTCCGGCGGGACGACACTCTCGTGCTCGGCCGCCTCCGGGAGCGCGGTCGGGTCGAGCTTGCCGTTGCGGGTCACCGGCAGCGCGTCGACGAGGACGTACCGGGTGGGGGTCATGTGCTCCGGCAGCCGGCTCGCGGCGTGCTCGCGGAGGTCGTCCGGGGTGGGCGTCGCGGTCCGGGCCGGCACGACCCAGGCGACCAGCCGGGCCCGGCGGTCGCCGTCCTCCCGTACGCCGACCACGGCGCGGGCGACCGCCGGCAGTTCCTCGAGCACTGCGGCGACCTCGCGCGGCTCGATCCGGAAACCGCGCAGCTTGACCTGGTCGTCGGCCCGGCCGTGGAAGTCGAGGTTCCCGTCGCCGCGCCAGGAGGCGATGTCGCCGGTGCGGTACATCCGGCTGCCGGGTGGGCCGAACGGATCCGCCACGAACCGTTCCGCGGTCGGTCCGGGCCGGTCGACGTAGCCGTGGGCCACGCCCGGGCCCGCCACGTAGAGCTCGCCCCGGAACCCCGGCGGCACCGGCTGCAGGCCCGCGCCCAGCACGTAGACGCGGGCACCGGCGACGGGCCGCCCGATCGGGGGTCGACCACCGCCGGTGAGCGGGCGGCTCTGGGTGGCACAGACGGTGACCTCGGTGGGCCCGTAGGCGTTGACCATCCGCCGGTCCTTCGACCACCGCGCCGCCAACTCGGCCGGACACTCCTCGCCGGCGCTGATCAGGCCGCGGAGCCCGGGCACCGCCTCCGGATCGACGCTGGACAGGGCAACCGGCGGGAGGATCGCGTGGGTGATCCGCCGTTCACGCAGGACCGCCGTCAGGGTGTCGCCGGCCAGCGGCCCCGGCGGCGGTACGACCAGCGTCGCGCCCGCGGTGAACGCGCCCACCAGCTCGGCGACGAACGCGTCGAAGCTGGGCGAGGCGAACTGGAGCAGCCGGGAGGTGCCGTCCAGCATCAGGCCCTCGCGCTTGGTGGCGGCCAGGTTCGCGAGCCCGGTGTGGGTGACCGCGACCCCCTTGGGCCGGCCGGTCGTGCCGGAGGTGTAGATGATGTACGCCGTGTCGGTCAGCCGGGGCGCGACCCGGGGGAGTTCGCCGGTCCGTTCGGGGGCCACCGGCGCGTCCAGCAGAACGCGCGGCCAGGGACGGGTCAGCGGCAGGTCGGAGCTGGTCGCACAGACCACCGCCAGGGGGTCGCAGTCCGCGAGCATGTCCGCGATCCGCTCGGCGGGGTAGCCCGGGTCGACCGGGACGAACGCGGCGCCGGTCCGTACGGTCGCCAGCAGCGCGACGATCAGGTCCAGCGAGCGGGGCAGCGCCAGGGCGATCCGGGTGCCCGGCGCCGCGCCGGTCGCGGCGAGTGTCGCCGCCAGGTGCCCGGCACGTTGGTCGAGCTCGGCGTAGGAGACGGCGACGCCGTCCTCCTCCGCAGCCGGACGCCCGCCGTGGGCGGCCACCGCGCGTTCCCACATCCGGCCCAGCGTCGCGGCGGGCTCCGCCTCCCGGACCGCGTTCCACTCCCGCAGCACCCGCCGGCGGGTGGCGGCGTCCAGGAGGTCCAGTCGGGCGAGCGGCTGCCCGGGCGCGTCGTGGAACGCCCGGAGCAGGCGTTCGAACATGTCCAGGATCCGCCCGGCGGGTTCGTCGCCGATCCGCTCCGGGTCGGCGACCAGCGTCAGGGCGAGGGCGTCACCGGCCCGGTCCACCCGGAGTTCGACCACGGGCGGCCGGTCCGGGTCGGGCCGCGGCTGCCCGGGTCGGGCGATGCTGAGCACGGTGTCGAAGAGCGAACCGTAGGCGTCGTCGAGCACGGCGTGCCCCCGCGGTCCGAGCCGGTCGTGTTCGGCCGTTGCGGCCAGGGCCGGCCCGATCCGGTCCGCGACCGCGCGGAACGAGTCGTCGGGCCCGACGGCCACCAGCACCGGCCGGACGCCGGCCCCGCCGTCGCCTCCCCGGGTGCCGTAGACCACCGGGGAACCGGCTCCCAGCGAGTGCAGCAGGATCGCCCACGCGGCGTGCAGGACCTCGTCGGTCGCCGCCACCCCCAGCCGCCGTTCCTGCCGGGAGGCGCCGGTCGTGGCGGCGCCGAGCATGTCCCGCAGCCGGGCGGGCCGGTCGACGCCGGCCAGCGCGGACTGCCAGTGCCGGGCGTTGCGCGCCTGCCGACGCAGCAGGCCGCGATCCGGCTTCGCCGATCCCAGCAGGGGAAGCTCGGGTCGGACCTCGACCTCGACCGGGACGTGGCTGTCGCCGAGCGTCTCCGCGACGTACGCCCGGAGGGCCTCCGGCCGGGGTGCGCGCCCGGCCGCCGGTGTCACCACGGCGTGGACCAGCGCGACGCGGTCGTCGTCCTCGATGCCGAAGACCGCGGCTTGGGCCACGTCCTCGTGTTCGAGCAGCGCGCGCTCCACCGCCTCCGGGTGGATGCGGACGCCGTGGGCCTTTAGGACACCGTCGAGCCGGCCCTCCCAGGTGAGGTAACCCGCTTCGTCGAGCCGGCCGACGTCGCCGGTGTGCACCCATCCGTCGCGGACGGTGCGGGCGGTCTGCTCCGGGTCGTTCCAGTAGTGGCTCATCATCCAGCGCCCTGCCACGCAGATCTCGCCGGATTCGCCGGTCGGGAGGATCCGGACGTGGTCCTGCGGGTCACGGATGGTGATCCGTACGTTGGCCGGGGGCCGCCCGACGGTGCGGCGCAGGTCGGGATCCGTGTGGTCCTGCGGGGTGAGCAGGCTGATCAGACCGGTCTCGCTGCTGCCGTACACCTGGAACAGCACCGGGCCCAGGGCCTTGGCGGCGGCGGCCAGCCGGTCCGGCGCGGCCGGGCTGCCGGTGTAGAACACCTCGCGCAGGCTGCTGACGTCGACGTCGTCGAACGCGGGATGCTCGGTGAGGGCGTACACCTGCGGTGAGGCGAGGACCATCCGGTTGACCCGGTGCCGCTCGACGGCCCGGAGCACCGCCTCGGCGTCGAACCCGTCGTGCAGGACGACGCTGCCGCCGGCGATGATCGCGTCGTCGGCGGAGAAGCCGCTGGAGTGGGTCAGCGCGCCGTTGATCAGACAGACCGCCGGCTGGCCGGCGGCCGCCGCGGCGGCCATCTCGTTCTTGACGGCGAACGACCAGCTCACGCCCTTGGGTCGGCCCGACGAGCCGCTCGTGAAGGTGACCACGGCGGTCTCCGGCCGTTGGGCGGTGTCGTCGTCGAACGGCGGGTCGGCCGGCTGGGTCATGTCCAGGACGTCCGGGCCGAACCGGCCGGGCGCGGTGATCGCGAAGTCCGATCCGGTCGCGGCGCGCAGGGCGCGGGCGCGGTCGAGGTTGTCCGCGTCGACCGCGACCACCACCGGCCGCAGGTCGGCCAGGATCTCCGCCTGGATCCGGACCCCCAGATCGTCCCGTGGATCGGCGGCGTTGACGCCGCGCAGGTGGACCACCGTCCCGCCGACGAGGTTCACCGCGTACCGGTAGACCAGGGTGGCCGGCGTGTTCGGGTTGGTCAGCACGGCGACCTTGGCGCCCGGGCGGACACCGGCGCGGCGCATCCACGCGGCCGTCGTCCGGGTCGCGTCGGCGAGGCGGGCGGCCGAGAACGGCTCGTCCCCGAGGAACACGACGGCGGCGGCAGGATCGGCGTCGAGCCGGCCGAGGATCTGGCGAACGTAGTGCTCATACCACCGCAACGGGGAATCTCCAATGCAGCTCGCGAACGCGGCCGACAGATGGGGCCTCGGCCACGGTAGGTGGCGGGCCGACCGGCCCGGATCCCTCGCGTTGACAGTGGTCGCCGGTGCGGGGCCACGGCCGGAGCCGTCAGGGTGAGCGATGACGGCCCCGCGCGCCGGACGGATACGGTCGCGCAGCCGCCACCGGTCGAGCAGGAGGCCGTTTCCGTGACTTCTCCATCCCCACCGTCCGACGTCGTCGTGGTCGGCTGTGGACCCAGCGGCGCCGTGCTCGCCGCCCTGCTCGCCCGCCGGGGCCGGCGGGTCACCGTCGTCGAGCGGCATCCGGAGGTCTTCGGGCTGCCGCGGGCCACCAGCTTCGACGGGGAGACCGCCCGGCTGCTGGCGGCGGCGGGCGTCGGCGCCGGCCTGCCCGGGATATCGGTGCCCGCCACCGGCTACCAGTGGCGCGGCGCGGACGGGCAGGTGTTGCTGGACATCGGCTTCAGCGAGACCGGGCGGTACGGGTGGCCGGACGCCAACACGATGCACCAGCCCGCGCTGGAGCGGTTGCTCGGCGCCGCGCTGGCGGCCCAGCCGGGGGTCGAGGTCCGGCGGGGTCTGACCGTGGTCGACCTCAGCCAGACCGAGGACGGCGTCACCGTGGTGGCCGAGGACCGGGCCGGCGTCACCCACACCTTCCACGCCGGCTGGGTGGTCGGCTGCGACGGAGCCAACAGCGTCGTCCGCGAGCTGGCCGCCGTACCAATGGCCGACCTGGGCTTCTCCTTCGAGTGGCTGTTGTGCGACGTCGCGCTGCACGAGCCCCGGGAGTTCGCGCCGACCAACATCCAGCTGTGCGACCCGGCCCGGCCCACGACGCTGGTGGGCAGCGGACCCGACCGCCGGCGCTGGGAGTTCATGTGCCTGCCGGGGGAGTCCGCCGCGGAACTGGACAACGTCGAGGCCGCGTGGCGGCTGTTGGCGCCGCACGGCGTCACCCCCCGGACGGCGACGCTGCTGCGCAGCGGGGTCTACCGGTCGCACGCCCGGTGGGCGCAGCAGTGGCGGCAGGGCCGGGTGCTCCTCGCCGGGGACGCGGCCCACCTGATGCCGCCGTTCGCCGGGCAGGGCATGTGCTCGGGCATCCGCGACGTCAGCAACCTGGCCTGGAAACTGGACCTGGTCCTCGACGGCCGCGCGGACGAGCGGCTGCTGGACAGTTACACGCTCGAACGGCGCGGCCACACCCGGGAGGCGGTGCTCGCCTCGGTCAAGCTGGGCCGGGTCATCTGCGTGACCGATCCGGCCGCCGCCGCCGACCGCGACGCGGCCATCCGGGCCAACGGTGGGGGCCGCCGGACGACGCCCCCGGAGGCGACGCGGCTGACCACCGGAGTGCTGCACCCCGGCGGCGGCGACGTGATCGGCACCGGCCGGATCGCTCGGGACGGGGTCACCGGCCGGTTCGAGGACCTGGTCCCGCCCGGCTTCGTGCTGGTCACCACCGAGGAGCCGGGCGCGTGGGGCGAGGCCCAGCACGCCTTCCTGGCCGAGCTGCGTGCCGCCGTCGTCCACCTCGTGCCCGGCGACCGGGTCGCCGGGCCGGGGCAGGTCCGCGACGTCGACGGCGGCTATCTGTCCTATCTGCGGGACCGGGCAGCGGCGTCCGTGCTGATCCGACCCGACTTCCACGTCTACGGCACCGCCGCCGAGGGCGCGGTCGCCGCGCTCCTCGACGGTCTCCGCGTGCGGCTGCGGACCGGCTGAGGGCCCGCCACCGTCAGGCTGAGGGATCCCGGCCGCCAGGGCCCGCCAATAGCGTCGACGTCGTGAGTACCTCCGAGTCAGACCTCGTCCGGGCACTGCGGGAATCGGTCAAGGAAACGGCCCGGCTGAAGCAGCGCAACGCCCAGCTGCTCGCCGCGGCCTCGGAACCCGTCGCGGTGGTCTCGATCGGGTGCCGTTTCGCCGGCGGCGTCGCCGGGCCGGAGGACTTCTGGCGGGTGGTGTCCGAGGGCGTCGACGTCTACACCCCGTTCCCGGACGACCGGGGCTGGGACCTGGCCAACCTGTACGACCCGGACCCGGACACCCCCGGCACCACGTACGTCGAGCAGGGCGCCTTCCTGCGGGACGCCGCCGAGTTCGACGCCCGCTTCTTCGGCATCTCGCCGCAGGAGGCGACGGCGATGGACCCGCAGCAGCGGCAGCTGCTGGAGGTCTGCTGGGAGACGATCGAACGCGCCGGCATCGACCCGGACAGCCTTCGCGGCACCGTCACCAGCGTCTACGCCGGCATGGTGCACCAGGACTACGCCCCCGACCTGGCCGGCGCGGAGGGCTTCCTCAGCCTCGAACGGGCGCTGGGCAGCGCCGGCGGCATCGCGTCGGGCCGGGTCGCGTACTGCCTCGGGATCGAGGGCGCCGCGGTCACGGTCGACACGATGTGCTCCTCGTCGCTGGTCGCGATCCACCTGGCCAGTCAGGCGCTGCGCCGGGGCGAGTGCACGATGGCGCTGGCCGGTGGTTCGACCGTGATGTCCACGCCGGGCGGATTCGTCGGGTTCGCCCGCCAACGGGGTCTCGCCCGCGACGGCCGGATCAAGTCCTTCGCCGCCGCGGCGGACGGCAGCAGCTGGGCCGAGGGCGTCGGCGTCGTGCTGCTCGAACGCCTCTCCGACGCGCAGGCCAACGGGCACCGGGTACTCGCCGTGATCCGCGGCTCGGCGGTCAACCAGGACGGCGCCTCGAACGGCCTCACCGCCCCGAGCGGGCCCGCGCAGCAGCGCGTCATCCGCGCCGCGCTGGCGGCGTCCGGGCTGTCGCCCGACGACATCGACGCCGTGGAGGCCCACGGCACGGGCACCGTGCTGGGCGACCCGATCGAGGCGCAGGCGCTGCTGTCGACGTACGGCCGCGGTCGTGACCCGAAGCGGCCGCTCCTGCTCGGCTCGGTCAAGTCAGTCCTCGGTCACACCCAGGCCGCGTCGGGCGTGGCGGCGCTGATCAAGACCGTGCTGTCGCTCCGCCACCGCTACCTGCCGGCCACCCTGCACGTCGACGCACCGACCCCGCAGGTCGACTGGTCGCCCGGCACCGTCGAACTGCTGACCGAGGGCCGCGCCTGGCCCGACACCGGGCGCCCGGCCCGCGCCGGCATCTCCTCGTTCGGCGCCAGCGGGACCAACGTCCACATGATCGTGGAGGAGGCGCCCGCCGCCGCCGACCCCGGCCGGGAGGCCACCGCAACCGCGCCGGAGACGGCGCTCCCGTTCGTGGTCACGGCCCGGACCGCGACCGCGCTGGCCGCGCTCGGCCGCCGGCTCGGCGACACCGTGGACGACGCCGTGCCGCTGGGGGATCTCGCCCACGCGCTGGCGACCGGGCGGGCCGTACGGAGCCACCGGGCGGTGGTGGTCGCGACCACCCCCGACGAGCTGCGCGCCGGTCTCAGCCTGGTGGCCGAGGGGCGGACCGGGCCCGGGGTGGTCGCCGGGTCGGCCGGCACGACCGGCCCCGGCAAGGTCGTCTTCGTCTTCCCCGGCCAGGGCACCCAGTGGGTCGGCATGGGCCGCCGGCTGCTGGACACCTCGCCGGTCTTCGCCGCCCGCATCGCCGAGTGCCAGAAGGCGTTCGAGCCGTGGGTCGACTGGTCGCTCGTCGACGTCCTGCGCGGCGAGAGCCCCAACGACCTCGAACGCGTCGACGTCGTGCAACCGGCGTGCTTCGCGGTGATGCTCGGCATGGCGGCGGTCTGGGAGTCGCTCGGCGTGGTCCCGGACGCGGTCGTCGGCCACTCGCAGGGTGAGATCGCGGCCGCCTGCGTCTCGGGCGCGCTCTCCCTGGCCGACGCCGCACAGGTGGTCACGTTGCGCAGCCAGGTGATCGCCGAGCTGATGCCGCCCGGGGGTGGGATGGCGTCGGTCGGGCTGGCCGAGGACGCCGTACGCGAGCTGATCGAGCCGTGGGGTGAGCGGCTGCAGGTGGCGGCGCTCAACGGGCCCACGTCGGTGGTGGTCGCCGGCGAGGGCGCCGCGCTGGACGAACTCGCCGCGCGGCTGGCGGACGGCGACGTCCGGTTCCGCCGGGTCCCGGTCGACTACGCCTCGCACAGCCACTTCGTGGAGACCATCCGGCCGGCCCTGCTGGCCGACCTCGCGGCCGTGACGTCCACGGCGCCGCGGATCCCGTTCCGCTCGACGGTCGAGCCCGGCCGTTCCGACGACGAGGCGCTCGACGCCGGGTACTGGTACCGCAACCTGCGTCAACCGGTGCTCTTCGACCCGGCCGTGCGGGCCCTGATCGCCGACGACCACCGGGTCTTCATCGAGCTGGGCGCGCACCCGGTGCTGGTGCCGTCGATCACCGGGATCGCGGCCGAGCTGGACGCCGACGTCGTCGCGGTCGGGTCGATCCGGCGGGACGCGGACGTGTCCGCCCGACTGGCCGCCTCGGCCGCCGAGCTGTTCGTCCGGGGCGTACCGGTGACGTGGCGGGCCCTGCTGCCCGAGGGCGCCGGAGCGGTCCGGGTCGAGCTGCCCACCTACCCGTTCGACCACCAGCGGTTCTGGATCNCCCGCTGCTCGGGGCGGTGGTGGAACTTCCGCAGACCAACGGCGTGGTCTGCACCTCCCGGTTGTCGCTGGCGACCCACCCGTGGCTGGCCGGCCACCGGATCCAGGACAACGTGCTGGTTCCCGGCACGGCCTACGTCGACCTGGCGATCCAGGTCGGCGACGAGTTGGGCTACGGCGTGCTCGACGAACTGGTGATCGAGGCGCCGCTGGTGCTCGCGGCGGACGCGGCCGTCAGCCTCCAGGTCGCCGTGGGCGCGCCGGACGCCGCCGGCCGCCGCCGGGTGGAGGTGCACAGCTCCCCGGCCGGCGGCGGGTGGACCCGGCACGCCGTCGGCCTGCTCTCCGACGCGTACGACACGACGGCGGGCAGTGGTGTCGACTTCGCCTCGTGGCCGCCCCCGGGCGCCGTCGCGGAGCCGGTCGACGACTTCTACGAGCGGCTGGCGGAACGCGGCTACCAGTACGGGTCCGCCTTCGCCGGGCTGACCGCCGTGTGGCGGCGCGGTGACGAGGTCTTCGCCGAGGCGGCCCTGCCCGCCGACCAGCGCGACGACGTGGACCGGTTCGGCATCCACCCGGCCCTCTTCGACGCCGCCCTGCACGCGAACGCCTTCCACCGGCGCGCGGACGACCGCAACGTCCTGCCGTTCGCCTGGAACGGGGTCCGGCTGCACGCCGGCGGCGCGGTCGCGCTGCGGGTCCGGGTCGCGCCCTGCGGGCCGGACGCGTTGTCCTTCGACGCCGCCGACGGCACCGGCGCGCCGGTGCTGTCCATGGAGTCCCTGGTCTCGCTCCCGATCACGGACGTGCGTGGACCGGCGGCCGGCCGCGCGCCGGAATCGCTCTGGCAGGTCGACTGGACGCCGCTGACCCTGCCGCCGCTGCCCGAGGCGCCGGCTTACCGGGCCGTCGAGCACGCCGGCGACGTGGTGCGGCTGGCGCTGGCCGACGAGCTCGGCGAGCCCCGTCCGGACGCCGCCGTCCTGGACGTCGTGCCGGTCGACGCGGCCGAGGCCGAGCCGCTGCCGCTGCTGAATCGGGTGCTCGGGGTGGTGCAGGCCTGGCTGGAGGAGCCGGCGCTCGTCCCGGTGCCGCTGGTGGTGCTGACCCACGGCGCGGTCCCGGCCTCGGGCCGCGTCGAGGATCCGGCCGGCGCCGCGGTCTGGGGGCTGGTGCGTTGTGCGCAGGCCGAGCATCCGGACCGGATCGTCCTGGTCGACGTCGAGCCGGGCGGGGACCGCGACCGGGCGGTTGCCGCCGGCCTGGCCGCCGGCGAGGAACGGGTCGCCGTGCGCGCGGACGCCGTCCTGGCCCCCCGGCTGGGACGCGCCGTCCTGACCGGTCCGCCGGCGACGACCGGGTTCGCCGCCGGCGGCACGGTGCTGATCACCGGCGGCACCGGTGTGCTCGGCGCGTTGCTGGCCCGGCACCTGGTGACCGGGCACGGCGTACGGCGGCTGGTCCTGGCCGGCCGCCGCGGCGTCGCGGCCGAGGGGATGGCCGAGCTGGTGGCCGAGCTGGCCGACCTCGGCGCGACGGTCGAGGTGGCCGCGTGCGACGTGACCGACCGGGACGCGCTCGCCGCGCTGCTGGCCGCCGTCGCGGCCGAACACCGGCTCACCGGTGTGGTGCACGCGGCCGGCGTGCTGGACGACGCGGTCGTGACCGGCCTCGACCCGCACCGCCTGGCCCGGGTGTTCGCGCCGAAGGCGGCGGTGCGGCTGCTCGACGAGCTGACCCGGGACGACCCGCCCGAGGTCTTCGCGGTGTTCTCCTCGGCCGCGAGCGTCTTCGGCTCGGCCGGCCAGGGCAACTACGCGGCCGCGAACGCGTACGCCGAGGCGGTCGTGTCCGCACGCGCCGCCGACGGCCTGCCCGCGGTGGCGCTGGCGTGGGGGCTGTGGAGCCCGGCGACCGGGATGACCGGCTCGCTGGCCGACGTCGACCGGACGCGGATGAGCCGTGGTGGCGTCCGCCCGATGTCGACCGACGAGGCGTTGGCCGACTTCGACGCCGGCATCCGCGCCGGCCTGCCGCTGCNGCCGGCGGCGTCGTCCCGCCGTTGTTCCGGTCGCTGGTCCGGCCGGCCCGGCGCACGGCGCTGGCCGGCGCCGACGAACCCGGCGGGGCGCTGGGCCGGCGGCTGGCCGGGCTCACCGCCGAGGAGCAGGCCGAACTGGTCCTCGCGCTGGTGCGTACCGAGATCGCGACCGTGCTCGGCATCGCCGACCTCGACGCCACCTCCGACGACAGCCGGTTCGGCGACATCGGGTTCGACTCGCTGACCGCGGTCGAGTTGCGCAACCGGCTGACCGCGGCGGCCGCGGTCAAGCTGCCGGCCACGCTGATCTTCGACTACCCGACCCCCCGGCAGCTGGCCGCCCACCTCGTCGAGAAGGTGCGGGGGTCGGCCGACACCGCGCCCGCGCCGCGCGCTCCCGAGCGTCCGCTCCCGGCCGCCGACGACCCGGTGGTCATCGTCGGGATGGCGTGCCGCCTGCCGGGCCGGGTCACCACACCGGCCGAGTTCTGGGACCTCGTGGCCGAGGGCCGCGACGGCATGTCCCCGATCCCCGGCGACCGTGGCTGGGACGTGGACCGCCTGCTGGGCACCGACCCCGACGAGGCCGGCACCACCTACGCCCGGCAGGGCGGCTTCCTGCACGACGCCGGCTACTTCGACGCGGCGCTGTTCGGCATCTCGCCGCGCGAGGCGACCGCGATGGACCCGCAGCAACGACTGCTGCTGGAGACCACATGGGAGGCGCTGGAGTCGGCGGGCGTCGACCCGTCGTCGCTGCGCGGCGCGTCGGTCGGCGTCTACACCGGCATGTCCATCCACGACTACCTCGGTGACCTGGCGCGCGTACCGGCCGAGTTCGAGGGTTTCACCACCACGGCGACGGCCGGCAGCGTGGCGTCCGGCCGGGTGTCGTACGTGTTCGGTCTCGAGGGCCCGGCCATGACGGTCGACACCGCCTGCTCGTCCTCCCTGGTGGCGGTGCACCTGGCGGCCCAGGCGCTGCGCCAGGGCGAGTGCGAGATGGCGCTGGCCGGCGGCGTCGCGGTGATGGGCTCACCGGTCGGCCTGACCGGATTCTCGCGGGCCCGGGGGCTGGCCGCCGACGGCCGGATCAAGGCGTTCTCCGCCGCCGCCGACGGAACCGTGCTGTCCGAGGGTGTCGGCGTGGTCGTCCTGGAACGACTGTCCACCGCCCGGCGCAGGGGACACCGGCCGCTCGCCGTCGTGCGTGGTTCCGCGGTCAACCAGGACGGCGCGTCCAACGGCCTGACCGCGCCGAACAGCCTGGCCCAGCAGCGGGTCATCCGGGCCGCCCTGGCCGCGTCCGGCCTCGGTCCGGACGAGGTCGACGCCGTGGAGGCCCACGGCACCGGCACCACGCTCGGTGACCCGAGCGAGGCCCAGGCCCTCCTCGCCACGTACGGCCGTGGCCGACCGGCCGACCGGCCGCTGTGGCTCGGCTCGGTGAAGTCCAACCTCGGGCACACCCAGGCGGCGGCCGGCGTCGCGTCGATCATCAAGATGGTGGAGGCGATCCGGCACGGACAGTTGCCGCCCACGCTCTTCGTCGACGAACCCACGCCGCACGTCGACTGGTCCGAGGGGGCCGTGGCGCTGCTGACCGAGGGTCGGGACTGGCCCGAGGTCGACCGGCCGCGACGGGCCGGGATCTCGTCGTTCGGGATCAGCGGCACGAACGCCCACCTGATCCTGGAACAGGTCACCGAGCCGGTCGCGCCGAAACCGGACCGGGACGACACGCCGATGGTCCTGCCGTTCGTCCTGTCCGCCCAGAGCGCGGCCGCCCTCGCCGGTCAGGTGCACCGGCTGCGGAGCGCCGTCGATCAGGGGACGCCGCTGGCCGGCGCGGCCCGGACGCTCGTCACCGGCCGGTCGCTGCTTTCGCACCGGGCGGTGGTCGCCGCGGCCGACCGGGACGCCCTGCTCGCCGGGCTCGACGCGATCGCGGTCGGTGAGCCCGGTCCGAACGCGGCGCTGGGCGCGGTCACGGCCGGCGTCGGAGCCTCCGTGGTCTTCGTGTTCCCCGGCCAGGGCGCCCAGCGGGCCGGCATGGGCCGCGCCCTGCACCAGCGGTTCCCGGTCTACGCCGCCGCCTTCGACGAGGTGTGCGCGCGGCTCGACGCGCGGCTCGACGGGGCCGTGGACCGGTCCGTGCGGGACGTGGTCCTCGCGGAGCCGGGCGCCGCGGCGGCCGAGGCGCTGCACCGGACCGTCTACACCCAGGCGGCGTTGTTCGCGGTCGAGACGGCGCTGTTCCGGCTGGTCGAGTCGTGGGGCGTACGACCCGCCCTGCTGCTCGGGCACTCGATCGGGGAGATCACCGCGGCGCACGTGGCCGGCATGCTGTCGCTCGACGACGCGGCGACGGTGGTGGCCGCCCGCGGCCGCCTCATGCAGGTGCTGCCGGCCGGCGGGGCGATGGCGGCGGTGGCCGCGACGGAGGAGGAGGTCCGCCCGTTCCTCGGTGGGGACCTCTCGCTCGCCGCGGTGAACGACCCCGGTTCGGTCGTGCTCTCCGGCGACGAGGCCGCGGTGGAAACCGCCGTGCGGGCGCTGCGGGAGCAGGGCCGCAAGGTGCGCCGACTGTCCGTGTCGCACGCGTTCCACTCGGCCCGGATGGACCCGATGCTCGCCGATTTCCGGGCCGCGATCGCGGATGTGGTCTGGCGGCCGGCCCGGATTCCGGTGGTCGCCGCCGACGGGGCCGACCTGACCGACCCCGGTCACTGGGTCGACCACGTACGTCGCACCGTCCGCTTCGCCGACGGCGTCCGCGCCGCACTGGACCGGGGTGGGCGGCTGTTCGTCGAACTCGGGCCGGGCGCCGGCCTGTCCGGTTCGGTCCTGGAGACGGCGTCGCGGTCCGGGTACGAACCGGTGTGCGTGCCCGCGCTGCGGGACGGACAGGCCGAGCCGGAGACCGTGATCGGCGCGCTCGCCGCGCTGTTCGTCCGCGGTGTGCCGGTGGACTGGCAGCCGCTGGTGCCCGCGGAGGTCCCGGCCGCGCCGCTGCCGACCTACGCGTTCGACCGCCGGCACTACTGGCTCACCTCGACCGCCGGCGCGGTGAACGCCGCCGACCTGGGACAGGTCGACGTCGCGCACCCGCTGCTGGCGGCGATCGTGCCCGTGCCGGACACCGGCGGCCTGATCGGCACGGCCCGGCTGTCGCTCACCACCCACCCCTGGCTCGCCGGGCACCGGCTGCACGGGGTGGCGGTGCTGCCGGCCGCCGCGCTCGTCGACCTCGCCGTCCGGGTGGGGGACGAGCGCGGCTGCGGGGCGCTGGGCAGCCTCGTCCTGCGGGCGCCGCTCCCGATCCCGCCCGACACGACCGTCCGGCTGGAGATCGTGGTGGGCGCCGACAACGACGGCCGCCGTCCGTTCACCGTCTACGCCGCGCCCGACGCCGGAACGGCCTGGATCCGCTGCGCGGACGGCACCCTGGAGGCCGGCGCCGTCACCGAGCCGGTGCCGTCCGGGCAGTGGCCGCCGCCCGGCGCGGAGCAGGTCGCCATCGACCCGGAGAGCACCGGACGCGCGGAGCCGACCGGGCTGTGGCGTCGCGGCGAGGACACCTTCGTCGAGGTCGCGCTGGCCGACGAGGCGGAGCCCGACGCGTTCGGACTCGACCCGGCCCTGCTCGACGCGGTGCTCCGGGCGGTGACCGGCCCGGAGGCGGTCGCGACGCCGTGGGAGTCGGTGGCGCTGCACGCCACCGGGGCACGCCGGCTCCGGGCCCACCTGGCCCGACTGGCCGGCGACCGCTGGTCGCTGCGGGCCACCGACGAGACCGGGCGGCCGGTGATCACCGCGCGATCGGTCGGCCGGTCACCGGTCCGGCCCGAGGACATCGGCGCCCACCCGGCCACGGACGCCATGTTCCGGGTGGTGTGGCAGCCCGTGGCCACCCCGGCGGTCGAGGCCGCCCGACCCGCCGCCGTCCGCCTCGGCGGCGCCGGCGACATCGCCGCCGTCGCGACGCGCGACACCGTGTACGACGTGCCCGCCGGCCCGGTCCCCGAGGTGCTGGGCGGCGTCCTCGCCGTACTCCAGGCCTGGCAACGCCATGCCCCGGCGGACGGCCGGCTGGTCGTGCGCACCACCGGTGCCGTCGACGACCGGACCGACCCGACCGGTGCCGCCGTGTGGGGCCTGGTCCGCGCGGCCCAGGCCGAGCTGCCGGGCGTCGTGCTGCTCGACGTGGCACCGGGCCTCGACGTCCAGGCGGCGCTCGCCGCCGCGCTGCACTCCGGCGAACCGCAGCTCGCGGCGCGGGCCGACGGCCTCCGGGTGCCCCGCCTCGCCGCGGCCGGCGACCTGGCCGGCGAGCCCGTCCCCTGGCACCCCGACGGCACGGTGCTGATCACCGGAGGCACCGGTTCGCTCGGCGCTCTCGTCGCGCGCCACCTGGTGCGCACCCGCGGCGTCCGGCGGCTGCTCCTGGTCAGCCGGCGCGGCCCGGCGGCCGACGGCGCGCAGGCGTTGGTGGCCGAACTGGCCGGGCTGGGCGCCGAGACGTCGGTCGTCGGCTGCGACGTGGCGGACCGGGCGGCCGTGGCGGCGCTGCTCGCCACGATCCCGCCCGAGCACCCGCTGACCGCCGTCGTGCACACCGCCGGCGTCTTGGACGACGGGCTGCTCGACGCGATGACGCCGGACCGGCTGGCCACCGTGTTCGGCCCGAAGGCGGACGCCGCCCGCCACCTGGCGGAGCTGACCCGCGACCACGACCTCGCCGCGTTCGTCACCTTCTCGTCCGCCGCCGCGCTGCTCGGCTCGACCGGGCAGGCCAACTACGCCGCCGCCAACGCCTACCTGGACGGCCTCATGGCGGCCCGGCGCGCGGACGGCCGCCACGGCGTGTCGCTGTCCTGGGGCCTGTGGGCGCAGGACGGCGGCATCACCGGCAACCTGGCGGACGCGGACCGGGCCCGGATGCGCCGCGCCGGGGTGTCGCCGCTGAGCCCCGAGGAAGGGCTCGCACTCTTCGACGCGGCGGTCGACAGCGGTGAGTCGCACCTCGTGCCGATCAAGCTCGACCTGGCCGCCGCGCGGGCCGACGCGGCCTCCGGCGCGGCGGTCCAGCCGTTGCTGCGTGACCTGGTGCGCGTGCGCCGCCGGGCGGGCCGGGCGGCCGACGGCGGTGACCTGGCGGCCTCGCTGGCCGGCCGGTCGGAGGCGGAGCAGGAGCGCATCCTCGTGGCGCTGGTCCGCAGCCGGGTGGCGCTGGTCCTGGGCCATGCCTCGGCGGAGGACGTCGCGCCGGACACCCCGTTCCAGGCGGCCGGCATGGACTCGCTGGGCGCGGTCGAGCTGCGCAACCGGCTCAGTGCCGCGGCCGGGTTCGCCATGCCCGCGACGCTGGTCTTCGACCACCCGACGCCGGTGCGGCTGGCCCGGTTCCTCCGGGAGCGGCTCGTCGGCGAGGACGCACCGGTGGAGGTCACCGCCGCCGTGGCGGCGGGAGACCCGGCCGAACCGGTCGCGGTGGTCGGGCTGGGCTGCCGGCTGCCGGGCGGCGTACGCAGCCCGGGCGGGTTCTGGGACCTCATGAGCGCCCGCCGTGAGGGCCGGACGCCGGTGCCGGACGACCGTGGCTGGGACCTGTCCACGATCCCGGTGGAGGCCGGCGGCTTCCTCGACGACGTGGCCGGGTTCGACGCCGGGTTCTTCGGCATCTCCCCGCGCGAGGCGACCGCCATGGACCCCCAGCAGCGGCTGCTGCTGGAGGTGGTGTGGGAGGCGTTCGAGGACGCGGGGCTCGACCCGGCCGCGTACCGGGGCGCCGACGTCGGCGTCTTCGTCGGCGTGATGGGCGAGGGCTACGGGATGCAGGGCGGCGACCCGGAGACCGACGGCCTCCGGGTCACCGGCGGGGCGCTCTCGGTGGCGTCCGGCCGGGTGTCCTACGCGTACGGCTTCACCGGCCCGGCGATGTCGGTCGACACGGCGTGCTCGTCGTCCCTCGTGGCGATGCACCTCGCCATGCAGGCCCTACGCAACGGGGAGTGCTCGCTCGCCGTCGTCGGCGGCGTGACGGTCATGGCGACGCCCAACGCGTACGTCGAGTTCGCCAAGGCCGGCGGGCTCGCGGTCGACGGCCGATGCAAGGCGTTCGCGGCGTCGGCCGACGGGACCAGTTGGTCGGAGGGCGTCGGCGTGGTGCTCCTGCAGCGGCTCGCGGACGCCGAGGCGCGGGGCAGCACGGTGGGCGCGGTGATCCGGGGCTCGGCGGTCAATCAGGACGGTGCCTCCAACGGGCTGACCGCCCCGAACGGGCTCGCGCAGCAGCGCGTCATCCGGCGGGCCCTCGCGGTCGCCGGGCTCTCGCCGGCCGAGGTGGACGTCGTCGAGGCGCACGGCACCGGCACCCGGCTCGGTGACCCGATCGAGGCGCAGGCGCTCCAGGCCACGTACGGCCGGCGCGGGACCGCCGATCCGCTGTGGCTGGGATCGGTGAAGAGCAACGTCGGTCACACCCAGGCGGCGGCCGGCGTCGCCGGCGTGATCAAGATGGTGCTGGCGCTGCGGCACGGGATGCTGCCGGCGACGCTGCACGCGGACGCGCCGACCCCCGAGGTCGACTGGTCCGCCGGCACCATCCGGCTGCTGACCGAGGCCCAGCCGTGGCCGGCCCACCCGGACCGGCCGCGCCGCGCCGGGGTCTCCGCGTTCGGGGCCAGCGGCACCAACGCCCACGTCATCGTCGAGGAAGCGCCCCGGCGTACGCCGGTCCCCGCGCCCGACCCGGTCGAGCCCGGCCCCCTGCCGTTCGTCCTGTCGGCCGGCGACCCGGGCCGCCTCGCCGTGGTCGCGGCCGGGCTGGCGGACGCCGTCGAGGACCGCCGGCCCCCGCTGCCGGAACTGGCCGCCGCGCTCGCGTTCGGCCGCGCCCGGCACCGGGAACGGGCCACCGTGCTCGCGGCCGACCACGGCGAGCTGGTCGGGAAGCTGCGGAACCTGGCCGCCGGCGAGCCCGCGGCGGACGTGGTCACCGGACGGTCCTCGCCGGGCACCGGCGCCGTGTTCGTCTTCCCCGGCCAGGGCGGCGGATGGGCCGGGATGGGCCGGGAGCTGCTGGCCGCCTCGGCCGAGTTCCGCGAGTGGGTGCGCCGCTGCCAGGAACTGCTCGACGAGTACGACTGCGACTGGACGCTCAAGGAGGCGCTCGGCGGTGGCGACCTCTCCCGGACCGACGTGGTCCAGCCCGCCGCGTTCGTGATGATGACCGGGCTCGCCCAGCTCTGGGCGCGGGCCGGGGTCCGGCCCGAGACGGTCCTCGGGTCGTCGCAGGGCGAGCTGGCCGCCGCGTGCGTGGCGGGGGTCCTCTCCCTGGACGACGCGCTGCGGATCTGCGTGGTGCGGTCCCGGCTGGCCGCGGCGCTGCCGCCGACCGGCGGGATGCTCATGCTGGGCGTCGGCCGGGCACGGGCGGAGGAACTGCTCGGCGCGTACGAGGGTCGACTCGAACTGGCTGCCGTCAACGGACCCGCCATGGTCGGCGTCTCCGGTGCGGTCGACGCCGTCGAGCGGCTCGCGGCCTTCGCGGCGGACCAGGGCATCTGGTTCCGGCGGCTGCGCGCGGACTATGCGTCGCACTCGTTCCTGGTGGACGAACTGGAGCGCCCGATGCTGGCCCAGCTCGACGGGGTCGGCGAGCGTCCGGCGGGGGGTCTGGTCGAGTCGTGCCGGTTCTACTCCACGGTGGAGAGCCGGTGGATCGGCCCGGATGACGTCCTCGACGCCGCCTACTGGTTCCGCAACCTGCGCCGTACGGTCGAGTTGGCAGACGCCGTCCGCGCGGTGACCGCCGACGTGCGGGCCGTCGTCGAGGTGTCCCCGCACCCGGGTCTGGTGTCGCCGATCCTCGACGTTCTCGCCGACACCGGCCGGCCGGTCGGGGTGATCGGCACGCTGCGCCGCGATCACGGCGGCGTTCGGCAGGTGCTGACCGCGATGGCCGAGGCGTTCGCCCTCGGGCTGCCGGTCGACTGGTCGGTGGCCGTCCCGGACGTCGGGCCGGCGTGGCGGGAGCTCTGCCGCGACCTGCCCACCCACCCGTTCCGGCACCGCCGGTACTGGCTGCGGGGCGGTGGCGCCGGTGTCGTCGCGGCGGCCGAGGAGACGGGGCATCCGCTGCTGACCGCGGTGACCGTCCTGCCCGACGCCGACGGCGTGCTCGCCGTGGGGCGGTTGTCCACGCACCAGCAGCCGTGGCTCGGCCGGGCCGAGGGCACGGGTCCGGTCGAGGTGCCCGTCTCGGTCTGGGTCGAGCTGGCCATCCGGGCCGGTGACGAGCTGGACTGCGGCCGGTTGGCGGAGCTGGACGTGGTCGGGCCGGCCTGGCTGGACCGGCGCGCGACCCTCGCGGTGCAGGTCCTGGTCGGCGGGACGGATCGCGACGGCCGGCGGCCGGTGACCGTACGCTCCGCGCCCGCGCCGGCCGGTGGCGACCGGTCGGGCTGGACCCTGCACGCGACCGGCCTGCTCGACCGGGGTCCGGCCGGCGCCGACCCGGCGGACTCCGACGGAGCGGCCTGGCCCCCGGCCGGCGCGCGACGCGATGACGGAAGCGGGGTCTGGCGGCGCGGGGACGAGACCTTCGCGGAGGTGGCCCTGCCGGACGACCTTGCCCAGGACGCGGCCGCCTTCGGCATCCACCCGCTGCTCCTGGATGCCGCGGCCCGGGCCGCCGGCAGCATCTCCGGCAACGCCGCCCGGTGGCGCGACGTCGAGTTGCACGCGACCGGTGCCACGTCGGTGCGCGTCCACCTGCGCCCGGCCGGGGACGGCGTCGTGCTGACCGCCGCCGACGAGAGCGGCCGGCCGGTGCTCACGGCCGGCCGGATCGTTCCGCGGCCGGCTGACGAGCCCCGGCCGATCCGACCCGACGGCGCCCTGCGGATCGTCTGGGCNNGGCCCGGCCGGACGGCGCCGGCCCGCCGCGGATCGTCGCGGTGGACGGCGACGACGCGGTGCTCGACCTGGGCGGTGACCCGTCCGCCCTGGCCGGCGCGGTCGCGGTCCTCGACGTGCCACCCGGCGAACCGCCCGCGGCCGCCTGCCGGCGGGCGCTCGCGGTCGCCCAGGCGTGGCTGGACGAGCCGGGCCTGGCCGGTGTCCGGTTGGTGGTGCGGACCCGCAACGCGGTGCCGGTCGAGCCCGGCACGGTGCTCGACCCGGCCGGCGCGGCCGTACGCGGGATGATCGCCGCCGTCCAGGCCGAACACCCGGACCGGTTCCTCCTGCTCGACGTCGAACCGGGCGCGGACCCCGGGGCCGGGCTCACCGCCGGTGCCGCGCAGGCGGTGGTGCGGTCCGGGCGCGTCCTCACCCCACGGCTGGTGGCCGTCGCGGAAGCCGGACCGGCGGCCCGTCCGCTCGACCCGGCCGGCTCCGTCCTGATCGTGGGCGGTACGGGCCGGACCGGCTCCCGGGTGGCCCGCCACCTGGCCACCCGCCATGGCGTCCGCCGCCTGGTCCTCGCGGGCCGGCGCGGCCCGGACACGCCCGGGGCGTCGACCCTGGTCGACGAGCTGGCCGTGCTCGGCGTCACCACGACCGTGGTGGCCTGCGACGTCTCCGACCCCGACGCGGTACGCGGCCTGCTGGCCGGGATCCCGGCCGAGCACCCGCTGACCGGCGTGGTGCACGCCGCCGGGATGGCCGACCGCACCCCGCTGGAGGAACTGGACCCGGACCGGCTCGGCGCCGTCCTCGACGCCCGGAGCGAGTCGTTGCGGCACCTGGCCGAGCTGACCGTGGACCGGGACCTGGCCCTGATCGCGGTGCTCACCACCACGGGGGGCCTGACCGGCCCGGCCGACCGGGCGGCCACCGGTGCGGCCGACGGGCTCGCACTGGCGGCGGCCACCCGTTGGGGTGCCCGCGCGCCGATGGTGGCGTCCGACGACGACGCGGGCTTGTCGGCCCTGTCGGCGGCGATCGACACGGCCGAGCGGTTCCCGGTACCCGGGCGGCCCGGCAGGTGGGGCGCACCGGCACCCGGCCGGCCGGTCCCGCCGCTGCTGCGGGGGCTCGTCCGGCCCCGGCGACGGTCGGCGTACCGGGCGGCGGCCGGCGTGGAGCCGGCCGACCGGTGGACGGAGCTGCTGCGGTCGCAGGTCGGCGCGGAGCGGGAGAAGACGGTGGCCGACCTGGTCCGGGCGCAGTTGGTCCAGGTGCTCGGCCTGAGCCCCGACGAGCCGGTCGAGCCCGACCGTGGCTTCTTCGAGGTCGGCCTGGACTCCCTGATGGCCCTCGACCTGACGCGGCGGCTGAACAGCCACGCCGGCACCTCGCTCACCCCGGCCTCGGTGTTCAACCACCCGACGCAGGCGGCGCTGACCCGACACCTCCTCGACCGACTCGCGCCCTCCGAGTGATTGGGAGACCACCCGTGCGCTTCCTGTTCGCGACGTTCGCCTGGCCGTCGCACTACTACCCGATGGTGCCGCTGGCCTGGGCGCTGCGAGCCGCCGGGCACGAGGTCCGGGTGGCCAGCCCGCCGTCGCTCGTCGACACCATCGTCACGACCGGGCTCCCGGCGGTGGCGGTGGGGAAGGACGTCGACATCGCCGACCGGGCCCGCAACGGCAGGCTGGGCGAGGTCGACGCGGACGAGCGATGGCCGGCGGACCGCAACGACTGGAGCGACGCCCAGCGCGCCCTGGTCCGCCGGATGGCGCTCACGATGTACGAGGTCGCCGACGCGATGGTGGACGACCTCGTCACGTACGCCCGGAGCTGGCGGCCGGACCTGGTCGTGCACGAGTCCGTCACCTTCGCCGGCGCGGTCGCCGCCGAGGTGCTCGGCGTGCCGTCCGCCGCGCACGGGACGGGCATGCCGATCATCCCCGGGATGCTGGTGCCCAGGGACAACCCGCCGCCGTTGCCGGAGTTCGTCGACCTCTTCCGGGGGTACGGCGTCGCGCCTCGGCCCGTCCCGTCGGTGTGGATCGATCCCTGCCCGCCCAGCATCCGGAAGTCGGGGACGATCTCGGCGCCCCGCCTGTCCGTGCGGTACGTCCCCTACAACGGTCCCGGCGCGGTACCGGAGTGGCTGGTCGAGCCGCCGGAACGGCCCCGGGTCTGCGTCACCTGGGGCACCTCCGCGGTGCACCTGGGCACCGGCGCGGTGACCGACCTGTTGAGCCGGACGATCGAGGCGGTCACCGGCCTGGGGGTGGACGTCGTCCTCACGCTCTCGGCCGCCACCCGCGCGGCTCTCGGCGCGCTGCCGGACGGGGTGCGGGTGGCCGACTCACTGCCGCTGCACGTGCTGTTGCCGACCTGCCGGGCGGTCGTGCACCAGGGCGGGGTGGGGACCGCGCTGACCGCCGCCGTCCACGGAGTGCCCCAGCTGTCGGTCACCCGCCTCCCCGACCAGACGGCGGTCGGCGACGCGTTCGCGGCCGGCGGCGCCGCGCGTCACCTGGTGCAGAGCGAGACCACGGTGGAGCGGATCAGGGATCACGTCGTCGCGTTGCTCGACGACGGGGAGTGCCGCGTGGCCGCCGAGCGCCTACGCTCGGAGATCACCTCCCAACCCGCGCCGGCCGACCTGGTGCCGGAGTTGGTGACGCTGGCGACGTCGTCCACTGTCCACGGTGGAGATGGCGGCCCGGAGACGTCATGAAGATCGTCTTCGCCAGTCTTCCCGGATACGGTCACACCTTCCCGTTGCTGCCGCTGGCCCTTGCCGGCCGTGCGGCCGGGCACGACGTCGTCTACGCGACCGGTCCGAGATTCCACCCGCTGCTGCGGGGGCTCGGCTTCCGCGTCGTGCCGGCGGGAATGCCGATCCCGGAGGCCTTCGACGCCGCGGCCGGGGGAAAGGGCGGACGGACCGGGGAGCTTTCCTTTCCGGAGTGGCTCGATCGTGCGGTCCGGGCCTTCCACGATGTGTTGCCTCGCCGGGTGGCCGCCGACCTGCTGTCCGTGCTGCGGGCGGAGCAACCCGACCTGGTGGTCTACGAGCTGGGCAATCCGGGAGCAGGGCTGGCGGCGCGTCGCACGGGCGTGCCCGCGTTGTGTCACTCCTGTGGCCGGGCGGGCATGGTCGACCGCGACGACCGGTGGCGGCGCGAGGGCGGGGAACTCCTCCGGGCGGTCGCCGCCGAGATCGGGGTGACGCTGCCGGCGGGACACCTCCTGGGCGACCCGTACCTGGACATCTACCCGCCCTCGCTGCAGGATCCCTCGTTCCTGGCCACCGCGGAACGGGTGCTGCTGCGGCCGGTGACGTTCAGCGAACCCGGGCGGCTACCGGAGATCGCCGTCGCCGAGCGGCGACGACCGCTGGTCTACCTGACGCTGGGCACCGTCGCGGGCACGGTGGCCGGCCTGCGCGCCGCCGTCGACGGACTCTCGGCGCTGGACGTGGACGTGGTGGCGGCCGGGCCCGGTATCGCGGTGGCTGATCTCGGTCCGCTGCCGGGGAACGTGCACTTCGAGCGCTGGGTGCCACAGGGCGAACTGCTGCCCCTGGTCGACCTCGCCGTGCACCACGGCGGCGCCGGGACCATGCTCGGCGCGGCCGGGGCCGGGGTGCCGCAGCTGCTGCTGCCCGTCGGGTTCGACGGGTTCCTCAACGCCGACGCGGTGTCCGCCGTCGGGGCCGGGAGGTGGTTGCTGCCCGAGGGGGTCGAACGGGTGGAGGACCGTGGCGGAGGCAGCGCCGTCGTCTCCGCCGAGGCGATCGCCGCGGCGGCCGGCGACCTGCTGGCCGATCCCGTCGCCGGACAGGCGGCGAAGACCCTGGCCGAGGAGATCGCCGGCATGCCGGGTCCCACCGAGACCGCGGCCCGGTTCCCCGAGTTCGTCGACGCGTTCCCCGGGCTGCCACCCTCCTACGAAGAGGTTTCGTCATGAACTCCGAGCACGTCAAGGCCGTCGAGCTTCTGGTCGCCGTCGCCGGCGGCAGCGACCGGGACGTCGTCGCCGCCGCGGAACAGATCGGTCTTCCGGACACCGCCGCCTGCCTGTTCACCGAGTTGGCGGACCGGTGCACGCCCATCACCCTGCCCAGGGAGATCGTCCTGCACGTCCGGGTGGACTGGCGGGACCGGTCCAGCGACGCGCACTTCGTGTTCGGTCCGGCCGGGGTGACCACCGCGCCGGGCGAGCCCGACGCGGCCGACGCGCGCATCACCATCTCCCTGGTCCACCTGGTGCGGATGCTGTTCGCCCCCGGCCGCCT
This sequence comes from Micromonospora sp. NBS 11-29, assembly GCF_002140155.1. Lineage (GTDB taxonomy): Bacteria > Actinomycetota > Actinomycetes > Mycobacteriales > Micromonosporaceae > Micromonospora. Next base: position 84,358 of record NZ_NAPR01000022.1, on the reverse strand, counting down.
CCGGGAGGCCGCGGCCTGGACCCACCGCGTGCTCCCGGAGTTTCCGGAGCCGCCGGCCGGTGGCCGGCCGCGCATCGTGCCGTCCGACGACCCGCTCCTGCTCGTCGGACGTGCGACCCAGGCCCTCCTGGGGGCCCGGCAGACCCCGACCCTCGAGGACCTCGCGGTACGCTTCGGCTCCGACAAATGGGGAAGTACCCACTGGTACACCCCGCACTACACCCGCCACCTGCAGCCCTGGCGGGACGAGCCGGTACGGCTGCTGGAGATCGGGATCGGTGGCTACCGCGACACCGGCTATCAGGGCGGCTCGCTGCACATGTGGCAGCGGTACTTCCACCGTGGCCTGGTGTTCGGCGTGGACATCATCGAGAAGAAGGTCACCGGCAGCCGCATCCGCACGTTCCGCGGGGATCAGAACGATCCCGAGTTCCTGTCCCGGCTGGCTGCCGACCACGGCCCCTTCGACATCGTCATCGACGACGGCAGCCACATCAACGGGCACGTGCTCACCTCCTTCCGTACGCTGTTCCCCCTCCTGCGTGACGGCGGGCTGTACGTCATCGAAGACCTGCAGACGTCGTACTGGGCGAAGTTCGGTGGCTCGCCCGACGGCTCCGGTGCCGAGCGGACCACGATCGGCATGCTCAAGGAGCTGATCGACGACCTGCACCATCAGGAACATCGACGGAGCAGTCGCGGAATCGAGCGGAACGTCACCGAACTGCACCTGTACCACAACATCGCCTTCATCAAGAAAGGCGTCAACGACGAATGCGGGCCGGAATGGCTGTACCGGTTCGGAATCGACCCACGATAGAACGATTCGAGGTGGCGGAAATGGCGGAAGCGCAGAGCCGGCGAGGCGTCGAACTCTATCTGGACCTCATGAAAAAGGTGCTGCTCAACACCATCTATCGCGATCAGTCCTTCGACCGCGTCCGCTACAAGGTGGAGCCGCGCGTGCAGGGCGGCGGGATGCCCCGCGCCGACTTCGACGCCGAGGCCCGCGAGAACGGCGTGGACTGGCCCACCGCGGCGCACACCATGGTCGGCCGCCGGCGACTCGACAACCTGCACCGGTGTCTCGACCAGATCCTCGACGACGAGGTTCCCGGCGACGTGATCGAGACCGGGGCCTGGCGTGGCGGCGTCTGCATCTTCATGCGGGCCTTCCTCGCCGCGCACGGGTGCACCGACCGTACGGTGTGGGTGGCGGACTCGTTCGAAGGGCTGCCGGCTCCGGGGCAGTTCGACGGGCGCATGGTGGGACGCGCGGTCTCCGCCATCAACGCCCAGTTCCTCTCGGTGAGCCTCGACGAGGTCCGGGAGAACTTCCGCCGGTACGACCTGCTCGACGAGCAGGTCCGGTTCCTTCCCGGCTGGTTCGCCGACACCCTGCCGAAGGCGCCGGTCGATCGCCTGGCCCTGCTCCGGCTCGACGGCGACTGGTACGAGTCCACCATGGACGCCCTGGTCAACCTGTATCCGAAGGTGGTGCCCGGCGGGTTCGTCATCATCGACGACTACGTCCTCGACGGCTGCCGCCGGGCGGTGACGGACTTCCGCCAGGCCAACGGCATCGACGACGAGATCCAGGCGATCGACGGATCCGGGGTCTTCTGGCGTCGTGCGCTCAGCGGCACGACGTCAGCAACTCGGTGAGCGCCCGCCGCGGCGAGTTCATGGCCGCGGCCTCCTGCGCCACCTCCCGTGCCGCCTGCCGGTAGGTCGGGTCGTCGACGACGCGGCGAGCCGCGACGCCCACGTCGTTCGGGTCGTCGATCATCCGGGCCGCCCCGCGGTGCACCGCCCGCGCCGCGTTGGGCGGCTGATCGGCGAACACCGGCATCAGGACGCTGGGCACGCCGGCCGCGAGCGTGGCCAGCAGGGTTCCGGAGCCGGCGGAGCCGATCACCACGTCGACGCCGGGCAGCAGCTCGGGCAGCGGGGCGAACCCGACGGGGTGGACCCGGGGCCCCGGACGTACCTGGTCCGGGCCGGCGGTGACCAGGACGTCGAAGCCCGCGTCGTCGACGGACCGGGCCAGGTCGGCGACCAGCGACGGGTTGGCGACGCTGGTGCCCAGGGTGACCAGCGCCCGGGGCAGACCCGGCACGCGCGGTGGGACCGGGCGGCTCGGCTGCGCGGTGACCTCGACGGTGACCCCGCCGGGACGGACCGTGATCCGGCCGGGCTCCGGGGCGGTGTCGGTCGGCAGGCGCAGAGATTCCGGGAACGGGTCGAGCAGCGCGATCCGGGCCCGCGGCGTCAGGGAGCGGGACGCGTGTTGCCCCCTGGTTCGCTCGCGGGCCGGGTCGGCGAACTCGGCGGGCCACGGGCCGGAGCTCGCGTAGGCGGCCCACGGCACGCCGAGCCGGGCCGCCAGCAGCGGCGCCACGAAGTCGAACCATTCGCTCACGATCAGGTCGGGCTCGTGACGCTGCGCCTGCCGAAGCGCCTCGTCCCAGGTCAGGTCGACCCGGGTGCCGGCCAGCAGTTCGGCCGCCCCCGGGCCGAGGGTGCGCGCCGAGCCGGCCCGCTTGAGGTTCACCACGATCAGCTCCTCGACGGACGGACCGGCCGGGAGCAGGCGTCGGCCGCCGAGATACGGCGTCATCGAGTCGGCCGTCAGGAACGCGGCATCGTGACCGGCGGCGACCGCCGCGTCCGCGAGTGGCAGCAGCGGCAGGACGTGGCCCGGTCCGGGAGCGGCGCCGAAGAGGATCCTCATGCGTTCTCGTGGGCGCCTTCCGGCACGACCGAGAGCTTCGGCGTCCCGGCCACCATCGTCTTCTTGTAGGCCTTGAACTCGGACGAGTTCATCTCGTCCCAGGCCTGGTCCCGCATCGCCTCCAACTGCTCGGCGGGCACGAGCGTGCCCTTCATGTTGGCGCGCGTCCAGTTCATCGTGTCCGGGTTGAAGTCACCGGACAGGTGCCCGTCCCGGCAGGCCATGTCGTAGAGCGGGGTTCCGGGCAGCGGCATGACGAGGAAGAAGTTCGCCGCGTCGAGGCCGTAGGAGATGTGCCGGCGGGCGAGGTCGATTGTCGTCTGGATCTCGTCGAGCGTCTCGTCCGGGTAGCCGAGCATGTAGTTGCCCGCGACCCGCAGGCCGTAGTCCTTGCAGGCGCCGATCAGGGCCTCGATGTCGTTCTTGACGATGTTCAGCTTGTTGCTCGCGTACTTCTTGAGGATCCGCGGGTTGCCGGACTCGAACGGCAGCACGAGTTCGGTGAAGCCGGCGTTCACCAGGGCCTGGAGCACCTCGTGGTCCGGCTTCCACCGCTTCATCAGGTGGACCACGTTGACGCCGTTGACGTCCAGGATGTCCAGACCGGCGTCCTGGATCTTGGTGAGCAGCCGCAGTGAACGCTTGCGGTCGGCGAGCAGCGAGTCGTCCTCGATGAAGACCTGCTTGACCCCGAGACTCTTGAGCACTTCGAGCTCTTCGAGCACGCGGTCGTCGGACTTGATGCGGTACCTGCCGAGGAAGCCGCTGTCGCTGTCCTCCTGCTCGCCGGCGATGTGGCAGTACGAGCAGTGGAAGGGGCACCCTAGTGAGGTCATCAGCGAGGCGTAGCGCAGGTCGTCACCCGGAGCGAACGCCCCGCCGTGCGGTCGGCCGATCGTCCAGTAGCGTTCGTTGGGAAGCAGGCGCCACTCCGGGATCGGCAGCGTGTCGAGGTCCATCCGCACCTCACCGGGGCGGACCGGGTTGATCCGGATCGCGCCGTCCACCCGTACCGCGATGCCGTTGATGTGGGTGAAGTCGGTGTGCCGCGAGGCGCGCAGCGCCTCGACGATGTGGATGATCGTCTCCTCCGACTCGGACAGGCACACCACGTCGAAGCCGGCGTCGAAGAACTGCGGAAGCCGCGAGCGGGCGTTGACGCCGCCGGCGACCAGCACCTTGTCCGGGAAGTGCGCCCGGATCAGCCGCGCGGTCCGCAGGACCATCGTCTCCTGCTCGGTGAAGATCGAGGTGAGGCCGACGACGTCGTAGCCGGCGGCGTCGGTGAGGATGCGCTCATCGGGCACGCCGGTGCGCAGGAGTCCGCTGGGAAGCTCGGTCGCGGAGCCGTAGAACACCTCGTCGAGCGAGTCCGTCCCGTTGCCGACGCACGCGTCGTAGATGGCGACCTCGGTGCCGTGCCGCCGGAGCGCGCCGGCCAGGCTGGGGTAGGCCAGTGACCCGTTCGGTTTGCACATCGTGCCCGGCAGTGACTGGTTCGGCGGGTACAGCAGGAGCACTCGAACGTCCCGCATGGTCACCTTCCCTTCACATAACCATGGTTCGACCCTTTCGAGCCACCTTGAGCAGGTTATGAGCGGCGGTACCGGAACGGCATCCCTCAGCTTGACAAGAGCCGGGCCGGTCAGCGCCGGCCCGGGACCGAAATNGGCAGGAGGTCGCCGGGGGAGTGGACGACCAGATCCGGACGAGCCGCGATCAGGTCGTCCTCGTCCACGGTCGCCCAGGTCGCCGCCACGGCGGTCACCCCGGCCGCCCGGGCGCTGTGGATGTCGGCCGGGGCGTCACCGACCATGACCGCCCCGGCCGGATCCGCGCCCAGCAGGGCGAGCGCCCGCAGCACGATGTCGGGGGCGGGTTTGGCGTGGGCGACCTCGTCCGAGCCGACGACGTGGTGGAAGTACCGGCTCAGGTCCAGTGTGGTCAGCAGGGAGCGTGCCCTCGGCCCGGCCTTCCCGGTCGCCACGGCGAGCCGGAACCCGCGCGCCCGCAGCGTCCGGAGCAGGTCGGGCACCCCGGCCACCACCGGCACCTGGCCGGCCAGCCGGTAGCTCTCCTGGACGAACGGCTCCTCCATCTCCAGCGGGAGGCCCATGAGCCGCATGATCTCCGGGAAGTAGCGGCCCTGGTGGCGTTGGTACTCGGCGAAGGGCGCCGGCCCGGGGCCGACCACCTTCGCGTACGCCGCGGCGAACGCCCGGCCCATCACCTCGTGGCTGTCCACCAGAACGCCGTCCAGGTCGAAGATCACCGCACGGGGCGTCGGTGTGGACACCATCAGCTCGCCGCCGCGGTCGTGACCGGTCCGGTGGGCAGCGGCGGTGCCGCCGCGGCCCGGTAGAGCGCCTCGATCGTGCCGATGATCCGGCGTACGCCCGCGNGACCGAGGACCGGCGCCCGGCGAGCCGGTCCCGGAGGTCGTCGAGCTGGCGGGCGTACTCGGCTCCGATGGGCTCGGCCGGGAACGCGACGTCCTCGGTCCGGCCCCACCGGAGCACGCTGAGCCGGGGCCGCTTCTCATGGTCGGGGCTGAAGCCGAAGGTGGTCCGGAGGGTGGCGGAGCCGTCGCTGCCGTCGACCCGGATCTCGGTGACGTCGTGCACCGCCGAGTGCGCCGCCCAGCTTGCGTGCAGGCCGACCGACAGGCCGCTGCCGCTGACCAGGAATCCGCGGACGGTGTCCTCGACGTCGGCGGTGAGCGCCGGCGGCGGCTGGTCGTGGCGCCAGGCCGCCGTCCAGCGCGGGTCGTTGACGTGGTCGTGCGAGGTGGACGCGGTGACCCGGTCGAAGGTCAGCGGCCCGGCGATCGCCTCCAGCACGTCGAGCAGGTGCCAGCCGAGGTCCACCAGCACCCCGCCGCCGGCCTCCGCCCGGCTGGTGAACCAGCCCTGGGACCGCGGCACCCCCCGGGCCCGTTTCCACACCAGCTCGACGTGACGCAGCCGGCCGAGGTCGCGGGCCAGTCGCACCATCTCCCGGACGTCGGCCCGGTACGCGCAGGCGCTGCCCGCCAGCAGCGGGGCGCCGCCCACCCGTTCGGACTCGGCCAGCGTGTCCGCCTCGGCGGTGGAGAGGCAGGCCGGCTTCTCCACGAAGGTGGCCAGGCCCCGGTCGAGGAGGCGGCGCGCGATCGCGGCGTGCAGGTGGTTGGGGGACGCGACCAACGCGAGGTCGGCGTCCTCGGCCCGGAGCGCGTCGAGGTCGGCGAGGGCCGGGCGGCCGGTCGCCGCGTGGAACGCCGCCCGCCGCCCCGGGTCCGGGTCGACCGCGGCCACCACCTCGTAGTCGTCGCTCGCCGTCAGGCGGGGCAGCCAGATCTCCCGGCCGGACCACCCGAACCCGACCAGTACGGTGCGGATCCTCATCCGGCGGCCACGGCGTCGGCCACGATGGCGGCGGTCTCGGCGAGCGCCTGCTCCGACGCCAGCAGCGTGCGATGGTGCAGCCAGACGCAGTCCTGACTGATCGCCTCCGTGTGGGGGCACCGGGCGGCGATCGCGTCGACGGACTCGTCGGGCGCGCCGACCTGCCAGAACGCCGCGGTGCGGTAGATGGCCCGGAAGCCCGCGAAGGCGGGGACACCCGCCTCGACCAGGCGGTCGACGAGCAGGTTGCGCCGCTCCTCCGACCAGCCCGGGAGCCGGAACATCGCCATGTAGTGCGGATTCCGGTCGGCTCGTGGGTCGCCGGCCTGCGGACGGACGCCGGGCACCTGGGCGAGCAGCGTCGACAGGTACGCCCACCGCTGTTCCCGTACGTCGATCTGGCTGTCGAGGCGGCTGAGCTGGGCGCGCAGGACGGCGGCCGAGAACTCGTTCATCCGCATGTTGGTGCCGGCCACCTGGTGGTGGTACCGGCGGTCGGTGCGCGGGCGACCGCAGCTGTGGCGCAGGAACGCCTTCTCGTACTCGTCCGGGTCTCCGAACAGCACCGCGCCGCCCTCGCCCGCGGTCATCAGCTTGCCGTTCTGGAAGCTGAAGGCCGCGATCGACCCCAACTCGCCCACGCGCCGGCCCTGCCACCGGGCGCCGTGCGCGTGCGCCGCGTCCTGCAGGATCCGGGCGCCGGCGTCGGAGGCGAGCTTGTCCAGGGCGTCCAGGTCGGCCATCAGGCCCGCCATGTGCACCGGCATGATCACCCGGGTCCGTGGCGTGATCGCCGCGGCGGTGGCGGCGACGTCGATGTTGTAGGTGTCCGGGTCGACGTCCACCGGTACGGCGACGGCCCCGATCCGCTGCGCGGCCTGGGACGAGGAGATGAAGGTGAACGCCGGCACGATCACCTCGGTGCCCGGGCCCACACCCATCACCTCGAGGGCGACCTCCAGCGCGTGCGTGCCGTTGGTGACGGCGAGGGCGTGCCCGCCGCCGTGGTGGGCGGCGAACTCGCGCTCGAAGCTGTCCACCTCGCTGCCGCCCATGCGCCACCATTGACCCTGGCTCAGCGCACGGTCGAGTGCTCGGCGTTCGGTGTCGTCGAACTGCGGCCAATCCGGAAAGGTCGGCCCGGGTCGCGGACTCATCTCTGCCTTACTCCTTCTCATCGATGTGCCGCACGGTGCGAGCGTCGATGACGGCGCGGGCGGGGAAAGGTGTCAGACCCGGGTGACCGTCGCGAGCCAGCCCGGCGCCCCTTCGCTGTCCCTGGTGTTCTCGACGGTCGTCGATTCGAGCGAGTCGATCCGCCAGCCGGTCGTGAAGGTGTCCCGGATCACCTCCGCGCTCACCCGCCGGGCGCGGATGCCGGCGTGGGGCGCCCGGACCGGTCCCGGCTGGTGGCGGTCGCCGATGCAGAGCAGGAACAACCGAGCGCCCGACGGCATCACGCCGGCCAGGCTGGCGGCGTACCGGATCCGGTCGGTCTCGTCGAAGGCGTGGAACAGGCAGGAGTCGAGCACGGTGTCGAACTGCTCGCCGAGGGCGCCGAGGTCGAGCGCGTCGCCGACCTCGAAGCGCACCCGCAGGCCGCGCTCGTCGGCCTTGCGTCGGGCGGCCCGGATCGCCGTCGGCGCCGCGTCGACGCCGACGGTCGGGAGCCCGGACGCCGCCACCAGGAGCGCGAGCTCGCCGGTGCCGCAGCCGACGTCGAGCACCCGGCCGCGGAACGCGCCCGCCTCGGCGAGCTCGCGCATCGCCGCCTGAGGGCGGCCGAGGTCCCAGAGCGGGGTACCGGCGTAATGCGCGTCGAAGCTTTCTACCTGGCTGGCACTCATACTGGCCGGCTCCTTGTCGTCGGTTCGGCTCACCGTACGAAGCCCGGCGTCATCGTCACCATCCCTCACCCTGACAGCGATTCCTGATGGTGCCGGCGGCCCATTCTCGGAGCGTGCCGAAAGGGCGATTGACGACGACTAGCAATGCGAGGGATGCCCGGCCCCGCGCCCGGAAACTAGGGTGCCTGATGGATATCGGGGAGTCGGCCCTACGAGAGAAGTGGGTTCCATGAGTTTGAAACAGTCCGAACGGACCCTGTCCAATTTTCTCGCCTATCTCGACGGGCTGCGGGCGCGCGGCGACGTGCATTACGACGACAAGATCCAGGCGTGGCACGTGCTCGGCTACCACGACGTGCAGAACGTGCTCGCCGACGCGGAGACCTACTCGTCCGACGTCGCTCCGCTGGCCCCCAAGCAGGAAGACTTCGACCTGTTCAAGAAGGGCAACTTCGTCCGTGCCGACGATCCCGGGCACCGGCGGTTGCGCGGTCTGGTCAGCCGGGCCTTCACCCCGAAGATGATCACCGAGCTGGAACCGCGGATCATCGAGGTGACCAACCAACTGCTCGACGACGCGGACGCCAACGGCAACCGGTGGGACCTGATCGAGCAACTGGGCTACCCGCTGCCGTTCATCGTCATCGCCGAGATGCTCGGCATCCCGGTCACCGACCGCGCGTTCGTCCGGCGGCTCTCCGACACCTTCTTCGAGACGCACAACGTCGACCCGGAGGCGTCGCTGGACTCGCTGGGGGAGAGCGCGGTCAACAACGTCGCGCCGCTGCTGCGCGAGTTGAACCTGCACCTGCTGGAGTTCGTGCGGGAGCGCCGCAAGAAGCCGGCCGACGACCTCACCAGCAAGCTCCTCGCGGTCGAGGTCGACGGCGTGCGGATGGACGACGAGGAGACCGTCGGCTTCCTCGGCCTGCTGCTGCTGGCCGGACACGTCACCGCGACCTCCACCCTGGGCAACACGGTCCTCGCGCTGCACGAGAACCCCGAGGTCTGGGACGAACTGCGGGCGGACCCGACGCTGATCCCGGCCACGATCGAGGAGTCGATGCGTTTCCGCCCGCCGTTCCCCCGCCTCGGGCGGCAGGCGACGAGGGACACCGAGATCGGCGGCCAGAAGATCCCGAAGGACGCGTTCGTCCTGGTCTGGATGACCACCGCGAACCGTGACGTCCGCGTGTTCGACGACCCGGACCGGTTCGACATCCACCGCGACCCGAACCCCCATCTGACCTTCGGCAAGGGCATCCACTTCTGCCTGGGCGCCCCGCTGGCGCGGCTGGAGGTCCGGGTCGCCCTGCGCCTGCTGCTGGATCGCTACCGCGACATCCGTGTCCGCGACGACGTGCCGGTCAACCTGCGGAACCCGTGGGCGATGATCGGCGTCAACCAGCTGCCCATCGAGGTCAGCCGGTACTGACCGGACCCGAGGACGGGCTCAGCGGGCAGCGGCCGAGGCGGCCACCCGCTGAGCCCGTCCTCCGTTTGCCGACACCCCTGGAAGGAGACCCTGATGAACCCGTTCGAGGTGGAATCCGTCGACTATCTGGTACTCCGTAACGACGAGGGCCACTTCTCGCTCTGGCCCGGCTTCGCCGACGTGCCGCCGGGCTGGCGGGTGGTCGTCGGACCGGACACCCGGCAGGCGTGCGTGGCCTTCATCGAGCAGGCCGCCTGACCGGTCCTCAACGACGCCGGTCCTCGGACGGCACCGGTCCCCGGCGACACCTCGGCTCCGGCGCTCCGCCGGAGCCGAGTGCTGCCCGGTCAGCTGCCGGAGCTGAGGGCCCGTTCGATGAGGCTGCCGACGTCCAGGGTGTCGATGTCGTCGTCGTCTGCCGGCGTCGGGGCCTCGGCCACCGGCCCGCCCGCCTCGGCGTCGGCCAGGTCGAGCAGCGCCTCCAGGACACCGGCCTCCTTGAACCGCTCGAACGGCACCGTGGCCAGCACCCGGCGTACGTCCTCGTCGCGGGCGTCCCCGTCGTCCTGCGCGCCGAGCAGTTCCGCGCGCAGGTACTCGACGACTGCCTGCGGGGTCGGGCAGTCGAAGATCAGCGTCGCCGGCAGCTTCAACCCGGTGGCGGTGATCAGGCCGTTGCGGAAGTTGACCGCCGCCAGGGAGTCGAAACCGGCCTCCTGGAACGCCTGGCCCGCACCGATCCCGTCGGCGCCCGAGTGCCCGAGCACGGTGGACGCCTGGCTGCGGACCAGCCGGAGCAGTATCCGGTCCTGTTCCGCCGCCCCGGCCGCGCGCAGCGACGTCAGGAGCGACGACGTGCCCGCGGCGGAGTCGTCCGAGGGCTGCGCCGCCGCGATCGCCGCCGCCGCCTCCGGCAGGTCGTCGAAGAGCGGGCTGGTCCGGGCCGACGTGAACGGCACGATGAAGGCGGGCCAGTCCATGTCGGCGACCACCACCGACTCCGTGTCCGCCTGGACCACCTGGTCCAGGGCGGCCATCGCGGTGTCGGGTGTCATCGGGACGACGCCCCGTCGCCGTAGCTGCGCCAGCATCTCCTCGTCCATCCCCGTGCCCGCCTCGGTCAGCGCACCCCAGGCGATCGCCTGGGCCGGCACGCCGTCCGCGCGGAGGCGTCGTACCAGCGCGTCGAGGACCGCGTTCGCGGCTCCGGCGGCCGCCTGACCACCGCCACCCCAGATGCCGGCGATCGAGGAGAAGACGACGAACGCGTCGAGCGGCAGCCCGGCCGTGCGCTCGCCCAGCCAGACCGCGGTGTCCACCTTGGCCCGGAAGACCTCGGCGATCTCCGTGTCGCCGGTCTCGTCGATCGGCAGGCTCAGGGACAGGTCGGCGGCGTGGACGACCGCGGTCAGCGGTCGACCCGGGTCGAGGACGAGGGCGGCGAGCGCGTCCCGGTCGTCGTCGGCACACGACTCGACGACGACGGCGCCGCCCAGCTCCGCCAACTCGTGGCGCAGGGCGTCGGCCGCGCCGGGCCGGTCGGTGGTGACCACCAGGCGTTCCGCGCCGGCTCCCGCGAGCCACCGCGAGACGTACCGGCCGAGGCCCTCCGCCCCACCGGTGACCAGGACCGTGCCCCGCGGCCGCCAGCGCCGCTCGCCGCCGGACGCGGCCCCGTCGGGAGCCCGCCGCAGACGCCGGACGAGGACACCGGACCGCCGGATCGCCAGCTGGTCCTCGCCGGACGCGGCGCTCAGCACGCCGAGCAGGGACCGTACCGCCCGGCCGTCGAGGTCGACCGGCAGGTCGATCAGGCCGCCCCAGCGGTCCGGGCGTTCGAGTGCGGCCGCCCGGCCCAGACCCCACACCGCCGACTGCGCCACCTCGGCCGCACCGGCGGCGTCCCGGGCGTCCACGCTCACCGCGCCCTGGGTCAGGCACCAGAGCGGGGCGGTGATCCCGGCCGTGACGAGCGCCCGGATCAGGGCCAGCGTCGAGGCGGTGAGCGCCGCCGGGTCGGCCCGGCCGCTCCCGGTCCGGTCCGGCAGCGCGAGCAGCGACAGCACCCCCGCCACCTCGTCGCCGGCCGGCACCGAGGTGAGACGGCGGGTCAGGTCCTCGCCGTCCGCCACCGGACAGGGCACCGCGTCGAGGCCGTTGGCCCGCAGGTGATCGAGCAGGCCGTCGTGGCTAGCGCCGCCGGACGCCGGCGTGACGACGAGCCAGCGACCGGCGGGCACGGTCGGCGCCTCGCGCCGGGCCGGGACCCAGTCGACCGTGTACCGGAGCTGCGCCGAGGCCGACCAGGCCGCCCGCGTACGCCGCCACCCGGCGATGGCCGGCAGCACCGCGTCCAGGGCCGCGCTCTGGTCGGCGGACAGGTCGAGCAGGGCGGCGAGAGCGGCCGGGTCGGCCTCGTCGACCGCGGCCCAGAAGCCGGCGTCCTCCGCCGGACCGGTCGGCTCGTCGTCGTCCGCGTCGGCCTCGGTCAGCCAGAAGTGCCGGCGGTCGAAGGCGTAGGTGGGCAGCTCGCCCGTCCATCCGGGTCGGCGCGCCGGCAGGGCCGCGCTCCAGTCGACCGGCACGCCGGCGGTGAAGAGCCGGGCGGCCGAGGCGAGGAAACTCGCCGGGCCGTCGGCGTCGCGGCGCAGCGTGCCCGTGACCATCGGCCGCACGGCGCCGCGCGACGGCGCCGCCGGATCCGCGTCGTCGATGACGTCGGACATCGGCTGCACCAGGACCGGATGGGAGCTGACCTCCAGGAACACGCCGAAGCCCTGGTCCATCAGACGCGCCACGGCCGGGCCGAAGCCGACCGGCCGCCGCAGGTTCTGATACCAGTACTCCGCGCCGAGGACGTCGTCGCCGTCGATCCAGCCACCGGTCACGGTGGAGTGGAACGGGATGCGCGGCGACCGGGCGAAGATCCCGCTCAGCGCCGGCACCAGGACCTCCTCGATCCGCTCGACGTGGCGGGTGTGCGAGGCGTAGTCCACCGGCACCGGGCGGGTCCGCACGCCGTCGCGCGTCAACGATTCCAGCGCGTCGGCGAGCGACTCCGCGTCGCCGGCGACGACGACCGAGGACGGACCGTTCACCACGGCCACCTCGAGCCGGTCGTGCCAGGCGGCCAGCCGGTCGGCCGCCTCGGTGGCGCCCAGCATCACCGACGCCATGCCGCCGTGGCCGGACAGGACGGTCGCGATGGCCCGGCTGCGTACCGCGACGACGCGGGCCGCGTCGACCAGCGACAGGGCGCCGGCGACGCACGCCGCCGCGATCTCGCCCTGGGAATGGCCGATCACCGCGTCGGGTCGTACGCCGACCGATTCCCAGAGGGCGGCCAGGCCGACCATCATCGCGAAGCTCGCCGGCTGGATGACGTCCACCCGGCCGAGGGTGTCCTCGTCCGCCTCGCCGCGCAGGACGTCGGTCAGCGACCAGTCCACCCAGGGTTCGAGCGCCCGCGCGCACTCGTCGATCCGGTCCCGGAAGACCGCCGAGGAGTCCAACAGGGTGCGGCCCATGCCGGCCCACTGCGAGCCCTGGCCGGGGAAGACGAGAACCAGCCGGCCGGGCGCCCCGGAACCGGCCACGCTGCCGGTGGTCAGACTGGGGGCCGTCTCACCGCGGGCGAGAGCGGCCAGACCGGTCCGTGCCTCGTCCGTCGAGCCGGCCAGCACGACCGCCCGTTCCGGCAGCGTCGCCCGGCCGCGTACCAGGGCGTCGGCGACCGCGGCCAGCGCCGTGGGATCGTCCAGGGTCGCCCGCAGCCGGGCGGCCTGCGCGGCGAGCGAGCGGGTGCTCCGGGCCGTCACCACCAGCGGTACGACGCTCGCGGTGAACGCCGGCTCCCCGGACGGGGCGGCCGCGGTCTCCTCGGGCGGGGCCTGTTCGAGGATCAGGTGCGCGTTGGTCCCGCTGGCCCCGAACGCGGACACCCCGGCCCGGCGCGGCCGGTCGGTCCGCGGCCAGTCCCGCGCCTCGGTCAGCAGCGCCACGGTGCCGGCCGACCAGTCCACCTGGTCGGTCGGAGCCTCGACGTTGATGGTCGGCGGCAGCACGCCGTGCCGCAGCGCCTCCACCATCTTGATCACGCCGGCCACGCCGGCGGCCGCCTGGGTGTGCCCGACGTTGGACTTCAGGGACCCGAGCCAGAGCGGCCGCTGCGGGTCCCGGCCGTTCCCGTACGTGGCGAGCAACGCGCCGGCCTCGATCGGGTCGCCGAGGACCGTGCCGGTCCCGTGGGCCTCCACCGCGTCGACGTCCGCCGCACCGAGCCCGGCCGAGGCGAGCGCCCGCCGGATCACCCGTTGCTGCGCCGTGCCGTTCGGGGCGGTCAGCCCGTTGGACACGCCGTCTGAGTTGACCGCCGATCCCCGTACCGTGGCCAGCACCCGGTGACCGCGTCGCCGGGCCACCGAGAGCCGCTCCAGGAGCACCACGCCCACGCCCTCCGACCAGCCGGTGCCGTCGGCGGTGGACGAGAACGCCTTGCACCGGCCGTCCGCGGAGAGGCCGCGCTGGCTGGAGAACTCGACGAACGCCTCCGGGCTGGCCATCACCGTGGCTCCGCCCGCCATCGCCATCGTGCACTCGCCACGTCGCAGGGACTGTGCGGCCTGGTGGATCGCGACCAGCGAGGACGAGCATGCGGTGTCCAGGGTGACCGCCGGCCCCTGGAAACCGAAGACGTACGCGATCCGGCCGGAGGCGACGCTCGGCGACGTGCCGGTCATGACGTAGCCCCGGACGTCCTCGGGAATCCGGGTCAGCCGGGTCGCGTAGTCGTGGTGCACGATCCCGGTGAACACGCCGACCTCCTCGCCCCGGACGGACAGCGGGTCGATGCCGGCGCGTTCCATGGCCTCCCAGGACGCCTCCAGGAGCAGCCGCTGCTGCGGGTCCATGGCCAGCGCCTCGCGCGGGGAGATGCCGAACAGCGCGGGGTCGAACTGGGCGGCGTCGTGGAGGAAGCCACCCGACCGGGTGTAGGTGGTCCCGGGACGCGCGGGATCCGGGTGGTAGAGCCGGTCGATGTCCCAGCCCCGGTCGGTCGGGAAGCCGGAGATGGCGTCGCGTCCCTCGATGACCAGTCGCCACAGGTCGTCCGGGCTCTCCACGCCGCCGGGCAGCCGGACGGCCATCCCGATGATCGCGATGGGCTCGTCGGGGTCGGCCGGGGCGTCGGCGGTCCGGACGGTCACCTCGGCCGCCTCGCCTGTCACCTGGTCCGCCAGGCGGGCGGCGAGGATCCGCGGCGTCGGGTGGTCGAAGACCGCCGTCACCGGCAGGTCGACGCCGGTGAGGTCGCGCAGCCGGTTGCGCAGCCGCACCCCGCCCAGCGAGTCGAAGCCCAGGCTCTTGAACGACTGGTCGTCGTCCATCGCGTCGAGGTCCACCCGCTGGAAGCCCAGCACCACCGCCACCGACTCCCGGACCACGTCGAGCGCGATCCGTTCCCGTTCGGTCCGGGACCGGTCCGTCAGCCGGGCGGCGACGCTCTCCGGCCCGTCCCGCCGGTCGTCGGCCGGGGGCAGCGCGGGGACCACCTCGCCGGACGGCGCCGGGTCGAGCCAGTACCGGCGGTGCTGGAACGCGTAGGTGGGCAGCTCGCTGGCGAGGGTCGCGGCGGATCCGGCCGGCCGGCCGACGATCGCGGGCCAGTCCAGGGCCACGCCGCGGACGTGCAGCTCACCCAGGGCCGCCACCGTGTCGACGACCTCCGCGCCGTCCGCGCGCAGCGTGGCGATGAAGGACACCGCCGGCGAGTCCACGTTCTCGGACGCCATCGCGGTGAGCACGCCGCCCGGCCCGAGCTCCAGGAAGGTGGTCACGCCCTGGCCGTGTGCCGAGACGACCGCGTCGCCGAACCGTACCGTCGCGCAGACCTGCCCGACCCAGTAGTCGGCGGTGGCGAACCGCTGTCCAATGTCCGGCCGACCGGTGACCGTGGAGACGGCGGGGATCCGGCCGGGACGGTACGTCAGGGACTCGGCCACCTCCCGGAACTCGGCGAGCATGGGCCGCATCAACGGCGAGTGGAAGGCGTGGCTCACCGCCAGCCGGCGGGTCTTGTGGCCGAACTGCGCCAGGTCGCTCGCCACCCACAGCACCGCGACCTCGTCACCGGACACCACCACCGAGCGGGCGCTGTTGACCGCCGCCACGTTGATCACGCCGGGCGCCTCGACCAGCGACGGCGTCACCTCGGCCTCGCTCGCCTGGATGGCGACCATGGCGCCGCCGGGCGGCAGCGCCTGCATCAGCCGGGCCCGGGCGGCGACCAGCCTTCCGGCGTCGGCCAGGTCGAGCACGCCGCTGACGTGGGCGGCGGTGATCTCACCGATGGAGTGGCCGGCGACCAGGTCCGGTCGCAGCCCCCACGACTCGTACAGCCGGTACAGCGCGGTCTCCAGGGCGAACAGGCCGGCCTGGGTGTAGATCGTCTGGTCGATCAGCCGGCCCTCGGCCATCGCCGACGCGCCGAGGACGACGTCGGACAGCGGCGC
>NZ_NAPR01000022.1:9113-68429 GCF_002140155.1 Micromonospora sp. NBS 11-29 | reverse complement strand
CGGCGAAGACCGGGAACCGCTCGGCGAGGTCCCGGCCCATGCCGGGCCACTGGCTGCCCTGCCCGGTGAACAGGACCGCCAGCCTGCCGTCGGCCGGGCTTCCGCCGATGGCCGGGGCGGCACCGCCGGCCAGGGCCCGCAGACCGTCGGCCAGCCGCTCCCGGTCGCGTACCACCAGGACGGCCCGGTGGTCGAGCTGCGCCCGGCCGGTGGCCAGCGCGAGGGTGAGGTCGGCGGGCCGCAGGTCCGGCCGCGCCGCGACGAAGTCCGCCAGCCGGCCGGCCTGGGCCCGCAGGGCGGCCGGGCTGCGACCGGAGATCGGCACCGGCAGGTACGGGCCGTCGACCGGCCCGGTGACCTCCCGGTCAGCTTCCTGGCCGGGTTCGTGGTCGAACTCCTCCAGGATGACGTGCGCGTTGGTGCCGCCGATGCCGAACGAGGAGACGCCGGCCCGGCGCGGTCGTCCGTCCCGGTGCCAGTCGCGGCGTTCGGTGAGCAGCCGGACGGCACCCGCCGACCAGTCCACATGGGTCGACGGTCGGTCGACGTGCAGCGTCCTGGGCAGGACGCCGTGCCGCATCGCCAGCACCATCTTGATCACACCCGCGACCCCGGCCGCGGCCTGGGTGTGGCCGATGTTCGACTTCACCGACCCGAGCCACAGCGGCCGGTCGGCCGGCCGGTCCCGGCCGTACGTCTCGATCAGCGCCTGCGCCTCGATGGGGTCGCCCAGCGTGGTCCCGGTGCCGTGCCCCTCGACGGAGTCCACCTCGTCGCCGCGCAGGCCGGCCGCGGCGAGCGCCCGGCGGATCACGCGTTGTTGCGCCGGGCCGTTGGGCGCGGTGAGGCCGTTGGAGGCGCCGTCGGAGTTCACCGCCGTCCCGCGGACCAGCGCCAGCACCCGATGGCCCCGCGCCCGCGCCTGGGCCAGCGGCTCGACCAGCAGCAGCCCGACCCCCTCCGACCAGCCGGTGCCGTCGGCCGCGTCGGCGAAGGCCTTGCAGCGGCCGTCGGGGGCGAGGCCCCGCTGCCGGGAGAACTCGACGAAGGTCTCCACCGAGCCCATCACCATCACGCCGCCCGCCAGCGCCATCGAGCACTCGCCGTTGCGGATCGCCTGCACGGCCAGGTGCAGGGTCACCAGCGAGGACGAACAGGCGGTGTCGACCGTGATGGCCGGACCTTCCAGGCCCAGGTGGTAGGCCACCCGCCCGGAGACGACGCTGCCCGAGCCGCCGGTCAGCCGGAAGCCCTCCACGGCGGGCGCGTGATGCGTGCGTACGGTCCAGTCGTGGCTGTTGACCCCGACGAACACGCCGACGTCCTGGCCGGCGAGGCCGTGCGGATCGATGCCGGCTCGTTCGAGCAGTTCCCACGAGGTCTCCATGACCAGCCGCTGCTGCGGGTCCATCGCCAGCGCCTCCTGCGGCGAGATGCCGAAGAAGGCGGCGTCGAACGCGCCGGGCTCGTCGAGGAAGGCCCCGTGCCGGACGTACGTCGTGCCGGGGTGGTCGGGGTCGGGGTCGAACAGCCGGTCGGCGTCCCAGCCACGGTCGGTGGGGAACCCGGTGACCGCGTCGGTCTCGTCGGCCACGAGCCGCCACAGGTCCTCGGGGCTGCGGACGCCGCCGGGAAACCGGCAGGCCATCGCGACGATGGCGATCGGCTCGCCGNGGCCGGCGAGCCGGTCGCGCAGGTGGGCCGCGAGCGACCGGGGCCGCGGATGGTCGAAGATCATCGCGGGGGACAGGGTCAGCCCGGTCGCCGCGGCCAGCCGGTTGCGCAGTTCGAGGGCGGTGAGCGAGTCGAAGCCGGCGTCCTTGAACGTCCGGTCGAGCCGGATGGCGTCGCTGTCCGGGTGCCCGAGGACCAGCGCGGACTGCCGGCGGATCAGGTCGACCAGGGCGTCGAGCTGCTCGGCCTCGGGCAGCTCGCCGAGCCCGCGGGACCGGGCGGCCGGCGCCCCGGCGGCGGCCCGCACCGTCGCGCCGGCCGGTGCCGCGGTCGCGCCGGCCCGGTCGACCGCGAACAGGTCGCGCAGCACCGGCGACAACCTCGGGTCGCCGGCCGCCGGCAGCGTGGCCGGGTCCAGCGCGGCCGCGACGACGGTGGCGTCGCCGACGCCCAGGGACCGGTCGAGCAACGCCATCCCGTCCGGGTCGGACAGGCCGGTCATGCCGCCGTCCCGGTTCCGGCGGTGGTCGGCCCGGCCGAGGTGGCGGGTCAGGCCGCTGGCCCGGTCCCAGTAGCCCCAGGCGATCGAGACCGCCGCCCGCCCGGCCCGGCGCCGGTGCCGTGCCACGGCGTCCATGGCCGCGTTCGCGGCGGCGTAGTTGCCCTGGCCCGGGTTGCCGAGCACACCGGCCGCCGAGGAGTAGAGGACGAAGGCGGCGAGGTCGAGGTCCCGGGTGAGGGCGTCCAGGTGGCGGGCCGCGTCGACCTTCGCGCCGAACACGGCGTCGACGCGGCCGGGGTCGAGCCGGGTGATCACGGCGTCGTCGAGGACCCCGGCGGTGTGCACGACCGCGGTCAGCGGCTGCTCCTCGGGCACGGCGGCCAGCAGGGCGGCCACCTGGTCGCGGTCGGACACGTCGGCGGCCACCAGCCGGACGGTGGCGCCGAGCCCGGTCAGCTCGTCGCGCAACGCCGTGGCGCCGTCGGCCGCCGGGCCGCGCCGGCCGGCCAGGACCAGGTGGCGGACGCCGTGCGCGGTGACGAGGTGCCGTGCGGTCACCGCGGCCAGCGTTCCGGTGCCGCCGGTGATCAGCACGGTGCCGGCGGGGTCGAGCGGCCGGGACGGGGGTGTGTCCGCGACCAGCCGCCTCAGCCGGGGCGCCTGCCAGCGACCGTCGCGTAGCCGAAGCTGCGGCTCGTCGCCGTACGCGGCGGCGGCGTCCGAGGCGGTCGCCCGGTCGGCCCGGTCCGCCGCCAGCAGCACCAGCCGACCCGGATGTTCCGCCTGGGCGGAGCGGACCAGCCCCCAGACGGCGCTGGTGGCGACGTCGTCGTCGTCCGGCGTGACGATCACCAGCCGGGTGTCGTCCTCGGCCGGCCGGGCGAGGAACGCCTGGATCGCTCCGAGCACCTCGACGACCGCCGTACGCGGGTCGCCGGCCGCGACGTCCGCCTCGTGGACCAGCGGCGTCGCCGGTGCGTCGGCGACGGGACCGGGCATCGCCACGTCGACCCAGTCCAGGCGGAACAGGGCCGCGGTGAAGGCGCGCTCCCCGGCGATCAGCTCGGCCACCGCCAGCACCGGTTGCCCGGCCCGGTCCGCCAGATCGACGCGGAGGGCCGGTCCGTCCCCGGCCGGGGTGGACCGGACCTCGACGGTGCCGGCCCCGGCGGCCAGCAGCCGTACGCCCCGCCAGGTCCTCGCCCGCCGGCCGGGGGGCAGGACGCTCCGGACCGCCGCGTCGAGCAGCGCCGGATGGATGCCGTAGCGGTCGGCGTCCGGCCGCCCGGCGTCGAGGGTGACCTCGGCCGAGGCGTTGCCGGCGGCTGCGGGTACGGCTCCGGCCGCCGGCGCCAGGGTGCCGGTGGCGTGCGGCGTCCACTGCCCGGAGGTGCCCGAGTGGACCGTCAGCGACCGCCGGTGGCCGGCGTCCGGCGGCCCGACGACGATCCGGACGTCGAGACCGCCGTGGCCGGGCAACACCACCGGTCGGTCGACGGTCAGCTCCTCGACGACCGGCGCGCCGGCCAGGTCACCGACCCGCAGCGCCAGCTCGACGAGGGCCGCGTCCGGCACGTCGTCCCCGGCCGCCCAGGGCAGCGTCGCCGCGGTCCACCGCCCGGTCGCGACCAGGCCACCGGGGTCCGGCAGCCGCACCAGGGCGCCCAGCAGCGGGTGCCCGGCGTCCTCCAGGCCCAGGCCGGACGCGTCGGCGGGCGCCGCCGGGCGTCGCCAGAACCGCTGCCGCTCGAACGGGTAGGTCGGAAGGTCCACCCAGGCCGTCCGGTCGCCCGCCGGGAGCAGGCCGCGCCAGTGCACCGCGACGCCGGCGACGAAGACCTCGGCCATCGACCGCGCGAGGCGGTCGATCCCGCCGTCGTCGCGTCGCAGGGAACCGGCGACGACCGCCGGCCGGTTCGCCTCGTGTGCGGCCTCGGCGATCGGCTGGGCGAGCACGGGATGCGAGCTGACCTCGATGAACGCCCCGAAGCCCTGCTCCATCAGGCGGTCGACCGTGGGGCCGAACCGGACCGGCTGCCGCAGGTTGCGGTACCAGTAGTCGCCGTCCAGGGCGTCCTCGACCCGGTCGGCGGTCACGGTCGAGTGGAAGGACACCGTCGGCCCGGCCGGCGACAGGCCGTCCAGCGCCGCCGGCAGCCGCTCCCGGAGGGCCTCGACGTGGACGCTGTGCGACGCGTAGTCGACGGCCACCCGTCGTACGTCGACGCCGGACGCGGTCAGTTCGCGCAACGCCTCGGTCAGCGCCTCCGCGTCGCCGGAGACGACCACCGAGGACGGCCCGTTCACTGCGGCGACCTGGATCCGGCCGTGCCATCTCGCCAGCCGCGTCGCCGCCTCGGCGGCCCCGAGGCGTACCGACGCCATGCCGCCCCGGCCGGCCAGGGTCTCGGCGATCATCCGGCTGCGGACCACGACGACCCGCATCGCGTCGTGCAGGGAGAGCGCCCCGGCGACGTACGCCGCCGCGATCTCGCCCTGGGAGTGGCCCACCACCGCGTCCGGCCGGACGCCCGCCGCCGCCCAGACCGCGGCCAGCCCGGCCATCGTCGCGAAGCTCGCCACCTGGATGACGTCGACGCGGTCCAGCAGCTCCGGGTCGGCTTCGCCGCGCAGCACGTCGATCAGCGACCAGTCCGCCCACTCGGTCAGCAGCCGGGCGCACTCCCGCGCGACGGCGGCGAACTCGGGGGAGGCGGCGAGCAGGTCACGCCCCATCCCGGTCCACTGCGCGCCCTGCCCGGGGAACACCAGCACGACGCCGGACGACGCGTCGGACGTGGCGGTGCCGCGCAGCACGAACGGACTCGCCTCGCCGGCGGCCAGGGTGCGCAGGCCGGCCAGCGCCTGGTCCCGCGAGCCGGCCAGCACCACCGCGCGTTCGTCCATCACCGTACGCCGGGCGGCCAGCGCCACGGCGACGTCGACCCACGACGACTCGTCGGCGGCCTCGATGAGGCAGACCAGCCGGTCCGCCAGCCGGGTGAGCGCACCCGCACCGCGGGCGGACAGGACCAGCGGCACGACCGGGGGCGGGGCCGCCGCCGGCGCGACGGGTGCCGGCCGGGGTGCCTCCTCCAGGATCACGTGGGCGTTCGTACCGCTCAGGCCGAAGCTGGAGACTCCCGCGCGACGCGGTCGCCCCCGGTCCGGCCACGGCCTGCTCCCGGTCAGCAGGGCGACCGCGCCGGCCGACCAGTCGACCCGCGTGCTCGGCTCGTCCACGTGCAGCGTCGCGGGCAGCACCCCGTACCGCAGGGCCTGGACCATCTTGATCACCCCGGCGACGCCGGCCGCCGCCTGGGTGTGGCCGATGTTCGACTTGAGCGAGCCCAGCCAGAGTGGCTGGTCGGCGTCGCGGTTCCGCCCGTAGGCGGCCAGCAACGCCTCGGCCTCGATCGGGTCGCCGAGGACGGTCCCGGTCCCGTGTCCCTCCACCGCGTCGACCGCGTCCGGTTCCAGCCCGGCGGCCCGCAGCGCCTGCCGGATGACGCGCTGCTGCGCCTCACCGCTCGGCGCGGTGAGGCCGTTGGAGGCCCCGTCGGAGTTCACCGCCGAGCCGCGCAGCACGGCGAGGATCCGGCGTCCGTTGCGGCGGGCGTCGCTCAGGCGTTCCAGGACCAGCATCCCGGCGCCCTCCGCCCACGCGGTGCCGTCGGCGGCCGAGGCGTAGGACTTGCACTGGCCGTCGGGGGCCAGCGCACGCTGGCGGGAGAACTCGACGAACGACTGCGGGGTGGCCATCACCGTGACGCCGCCGGCCAACGCCAGCGAGCACTCGTCGCGGCGCAGCGCGTGCGCGGCCAGGTGCAGGGCGACCAGCGAGGACGAGCACGCCGTGTCGACGGTCATCGACGGCCCGCGCAGACCGAGCAGGTAGGAGACCCGCCCCGACGCGACGCTGCCCGCGGTGCCGGTGGTCTGGAACGCCTCCAACTCCTCGGGCACCGGACCGCCGGCGCCGTAGCCCTGCTCCATCAGGCCGGCGAAGACCCCCGCGTCGGTGCCCCGCAACGAGGACACGTCGATGCCCGCGTGCTCCAGCGCCTCCCACGCGGTCTCCAGCAGCACGCGCTGCTGCGGGTCCATGGCGGTCGCCTCGCGCGGGGAGATGCCGAAGAAGCCGGCGTCGAACTCCGCCGCGTCGTCGAGGAAACCGCCGCGGTCGACGTACGAGGTGCCGGCGCGGCCCGGGTCGGCGTCGAACAGCCGCGCCAGGTCCCAGCCACGGTCGTCCGGGAACGGCCCGGACGCCTCCCGGCCCTCGCTGACCAGCCGCCACAGGTCCGCCGGCCCGGCGATCCCGCCCGGCAGCCGGCAGGCCATCCCGATGACGGCGATCGGCTCGTCGCTCGCCGACGGCACCCGCCCGGTCACGTCGGTGGCGGTGTCACCGACCAGTTCGGCGTGCAGGTACGCGGCCAGCGCGCGTGGCGTCGGATGGTCGAACGCCGCCCCGGTCGGCACCGCCAGGCCGGTCCGGGCCGTCAGCCTGGCCCGTAGTTCGACGATCGTGGCCGAGGAGCACCCGAGATCCCGGAACGCCCGGTCGGCCGGGACGTCCGCGGCGCCGGACCGGCCGAGCGCCGCCGCGGTCTGCTCCCGGACCAGGGACTGGAGCAGCGCGTGGCGCGCGTGCCCGTCCAGGCGGGCCAGCTCGGCCCGGAACTCGGACGCCGTGCCGTCGGGGTCGTCCGCGACGAGCCGCGCCGGGAAGAGGCCCCGCAGCGGCGCGGGCACCGCGGCCCCCGCCGCCGGCCGGGACGGACGCAGGGCGAGCACCTGCGCCGGGGCCGGGATCGCGAGGAGCGTGTCGATCGCGGACAGTCCGTCGCGCAACCAGGACGGGTCGGCCGTCTCGCACCAGGCCAGCGACGCGCCGCGAAGACCCCGTCGGCGGCGGTCGTGGACCACCGCCTCCCGCTCCGCCGCGGCGACCGCCGGGCCGGGAGCCGTCGTCCCGGCCATCTCGTGCGAGTCGGTGATCACGATGAACGGGGACCGGTCGGAGTCGACGACGGCGCTGAGCCGGCGGGCCAGCTCCGGGTCACCGTCGGCCAGGATCACCGCGTCGACGACGCCGGCCGGTCCCTCCTGCGCGCTGGTGACCGGCAGGAGTCGCACGTCCGGGCGGACGGCCGCCAGATGGTGTGCCACGGCGGCGCCCCGTACGGTGTCCGCGCCGGTCAGCACCACCACGCCGNCCGCGCGACCAGGAGCCGGCCGTCGCGCAGCGCCCAGCGCGGCTCGTCGCGCAGGTTCCCGTACGGCACGGCGTCGACCGGTGCCTGCTCGTCGAGGTCGACCAGGATCGCCCGGGCCCCCAGCACCCGGGCCGTGGCGGCCGCCAGCATGGCCTGGGCGGGATCGGCCGGCTCCCGGTCGGCCGACGTCGCCGTCGCGCGACGGGTCACCACGACCAGCCGCCCCGACCCGGTCCGCTCGGCCCACGCCGCCACGTCGTCGACCAGCCGTCGAACCTCCCCGGGGCTCGGCGTGCCGGGCGCGACCAGCACCGTCATGTCGGCGACGTCGGCCGTGCCCAGATCGGCGTGGTGGGTGCAGGGAACCCCGGACGCGGCGAGGCCGGCCGCCGCCGGCCCGACGAACGCGCAGGACGCCGGCCGGGGGCCGGCGGTGTCACCGGACGGCGCGGGCGTCCACTCCAGGCGCAGGACGCCGTCGTGCCGTCCGGTCGCGGTGTGGCGCAGCACGGCCGGCCGGTCGGCCAGCAGGCGGCGCTGGATCTTGCCCGACGCGGTCCGCGGGACGCGGGTCACCTCGTACACCTCGTCGGGCACCTTGAACGGGGACAGCTCCCGGCGGCACCGCTCGATCACGGCGCGCACCTCGGCGCCGGGCCGGTCGAGGACGACGTAGGCCACCGGCACCTCACCCAGCACGTCGTGCGGCCGACCGGCCACCGCGGCGTCGGTGACTCCTCCGGCGGCGCGCAGGACCGCCTCGATCTCCTCCGGGTGGACGTTCTCCCCGCCCCGGATGATCAGGTCGCTGATCCGGCCGCGGATGGTGACGTAGCCGGCGGCGTCCCGGCGGGCGAGGTCGCCGGTGCGGTACCAGCCGTCCCGGAACGCCGCCGCGGTCGCGTCCGGCCGGTCGTGGTAGCCGGACGTCACGTTCGGCCCGCGTACCCACACCTCGCCCTCGACGTCGACCGGCACCTCCCGGCCGGTCTCCGGGTCGGTGATGCGGACGTCCACCCCGGGCACCGGGAGCCCGCAGGAACCGTCGACGCGGTCGCCGTCCGGCGGGTTCATGGTGATCGCCCCGCACGTCTCGGTGCTGCCGTACGCGTCGACCAGCGGGACCCCGAACTCCTCCCGGAACGACCGGCACAGCGCGGCGTCGGCCACGGCGCCGCCGACCAACCCGATCCGCAGGCTGGGCAGCGTGATCGGGCGCTGCCGGCGGGCCTCGAGCAGGTGGTGGTACGTGGTCGGGACGCCGGCGACGAAGGTGGCCGCGCTCTCCCGGGCGGCCGCCAGGAACTCGTCACCGGACGGCGCGTCCATGAGCCGGGCGGTCGCGCCGACCACGGTCACCGACAGCAGGCACGCGATGTGGGAGAGGCTGTGGAACAGGGGGAGCGGCCAGAGCACGCGGTCGTCCGCCGTCAGCCCCGGGATCGGCACGTAGCTGGCCGCGACCGAGTACAGGCAGTTGCGCTGGGTGGACAGCACGCCCTTCGGCTGCCCGGTGGTCCCCGAGGTGTAGAAGATCCAGGCCATTTCGTCCAGGCCGAGGTCGTCGCGTGCCGGTTCCGCCGGTTCGGTCCGGGCCAGTTCCGCGAAGGCGTGGACCGCCGGATGCCCGGGTGCGTCGCCGGTCACCAGCAGGTGTACGCCGGCGGCCGGGGACGGCGAGCGCAGGAACCCGGCCGCGTGCGCCGGGTCGGTGACCACGAACGCCGCCCCGCTGTCGGAGCGGAGCCAGTCCAGTTCGGACTCCGACGACGTCGGGTTCACCGGAACGCCGACCGCGCCCGCACGAAGGACGGCGAGGTAGCTCTCGATCATCTCGACGCCGTTGCGCAGGCAGATCATGACGCGGTCGCCACGCCGCACCCCGAGGGCCGCCAGGTGGCCGGCGAGCCGCCGCGTGCGGGCCTCCAACTCGCCGTACGTGACGCTCCGCCGGTCGTCCTGGAAGGCGACCTTCCGGCCGAAGCTGTCCCGGTGCTCCCGCAACACGGACGGGAGGGCTCTGATCAGTTCGGCGCGCACGGTGTCACTCGTCCTCTCGAAAAGCGGAGACCGACGGACGAAAGCCCGGCGGCCCGCATTCGGAGGCTAGGAGCGGCCGTTGGGGCCGGGCATCCCTCACACTGACAGACGACCACCCGGATTCGTTTCCCTCCGTCAGGTTGGTAGTTGTTTCGGCGGTGCCCGGAATTGCTTGCCCGCCTTGTCGGCGGCTGCTTAGCGTGGCATCCGTGACGACGCATACGGTCCAGTCCACATCGGCCACGGTCCGGCCGGGAATTCTCGATCCGGACGCGGCGCCGGCCGCCAAGATCGAGCCCGGCGACGACGTCCTCTACCCGGACACCTGGACCAACTGGCACAACCAGCTCCGGTACGGCATGACGCCGGCCGACCGGGCCCGACTGCGCCGGGAGTACCCGGGCTGCCCGTTCCAGATCGTCGGCCCGGTCGAGGTGACCGGCGCCGAGCCCGGCGACGTCGTCGAGTGCCGGCTGACCGAGCTGCGACTGGGTGACTGGGGCGGCAACGCCTTCCCGACCCGGGCCGGCGCTCTGCCGTACGACTTCGACGAGCCGTACTTCCACGACTTCCGCTTCGACGACAGCCGCACCCGGGCCGACTACGTCCACGGGATCACGCTGCCGCTCGACCCGTTCGCCGGCATCGTCGCGGTCGAGCCGGCCGGCGACGGGCAGACCAGTGCGCTGGTCGGCGGCGCGCACGGCGGCAACCTGGCGCTCCCGGAGCTCACCGTGGGCTCGTCCCTGTTCCTTCCGGTGGCCAAGCCCGGTGCGCGGATCTGGCTCGGTGACATCCACGCCCTGCAGGGCGACGGGCTGGTCGACCAGACCGGCCTGAAGTCCACGGCCGAGCGCCTCCGGATGCGGTACGACCTGCACAAGAACGTGAACCTCACCCGCCCGCTGGCCGAGACGGACACGCACTGGATCGGCATCGGACTGGCCGACAGCCTGGAGGCCGCGCTGCTCGACTGCCTGCGCGGCCTGATCGGCTGGTTCAGCGAGGCGTCCGGCGTCACCCGGGCCGAGGCGTACGCGCTGTGCAGCATGGCGGCGAGCTTCCGGATCACCCAGTACGCGGACCAGAGCGAGATCCACCACGTCGACGTCCCGCTGCCGCCCAAGGGCGTGCACGCCCTGCTGCGCAAGGACGTCTTCCCGGACGGCCTGCGCGCCCGTGTCGACCGTTGGCTGCGCCCCGCGGACTGATCCGGCCCGGCTGAGGAAAAAAG
This sequence comes from Micromonospora sp. NBS 11-29, assembly GCF_002140155.1. Lineage (GTDB taxonomy): Bacteria > Actinomycetota > Actinomycetes > Mycobacteriales > Micromonosporaceae > Micromonospora. Next base: position 57,757 of record NZ_NAPR01000022.1, on the reverse strand, counting down.
AGCTGTCAATGTGAGGGATGGGCGTCGGGTGGGCCGCCGGTTAACGTGCGGTCTGCGGTCGGCGATGGTCGTCGCAATTCCCGGAAAGGAAGGCGAAAACCGGGTCATGAGTACGACGCATGAGCATTATGTCGAGCAGTTGCTCACCCGTTTCGACGCCGATCCGCAGCGCGCCGCGATAGTCAGTGGTGGTGTCACCCACACCGCGGGCGAGATCGCCGACACCGTGCGCCGGGCGGCCGTCGCGATCCGCCGCCAGGGCATCTCCCGCGGGGACGTCGTGTGCATCCTGACCGAGCCGAACACGGCCGCCACGCTGATCCTGCGCTGGGCGGCCAACCTGGTGGGGGCGACCGCCGCGCACGTACGGGGGATGAACGCCGTCATCCCGGACGACGAGCTGCGGCTGGAGTTGCAGCGCGCCGTCGTCACCGATCTGGGCGCCCGGATGCTGGCGGTCGACGCGTCGCACGAGCAGCGGGCGCGTGATCTGCTGACCGGCGACGCCGACCGGCCGGTCCTCGCGATGCTCGGGCCCGGCGGCCCGGACACGGTGGACCTGACCGCCGAGTGCGACGGGGAGGCCGTGCCCCGCGTGGACCTCACCGACGACGACCTCGCGGTGATCACCCAGACCAGCGGATCGAGCGGCCTGCCGAAGGGCGTCTGCTGGACCTTCGGCGTCAAGAACGACATGGTCGCCACGGCGTCCGGCCGCAGTGGACGGACGACCATCCTCATCACCGCGCCGCTGACCCACTCGAGCGGGTTCAGCGCCGACGACGCGCTCATCACCGGCGGCACGGTCGTCCTGCACCTGGGGTTCGACGCGGCCGAGGTGCTGCGCACCGTCGCCGAGCGCCGGGTCGGCCGGCTGATCATCGGCACCCCGCAGGTGTACGCCCTCGCGACGCACCCCGACCGGCCGGCCACCGACCTGTCCAGCCTCACCGAGCTGATCTACACGGGAAGCCCGGCCGCGCCGCAGCGGCTGCGCGAGGCCCGGGAGATCTTCGGTCCGGTGCTGATCCAGGTGTACGGCACGACCGAGACCGGCGTGCTGTCCATGCTCCCTCCGGACGATCACGACGATCCCGCCCGCTGCGCCACCGTGGGTCGGCCGGTCAACCCGGCGGCGCTGAGCATCCGGCACCCGGAGACCGGCGCGGCCCTGCCGGACGGCGAGGTCGGCGAGATCTGCGCGGTCCCACGCTGGCCCACGGCCGGCTACTGGCACGAGCCGAAGCTGACCGCGGCGCTGGTGCGGGACGGCTGGGTCCGTACCGGCGACGTCGGCCACCTGGACGCGGACGGCTACCTGCACCTGACCGGCCGGATCGCGGACATGATGAAGGTGAAGGGTCTGCGGGTGCACCCCGAGGCGGTGGAGAAGGTGCTCAGTCAGGCGCCGGGCGTCTCCCAGGCGGTGGTGTGCGGGGTCGAGGACACCAACCGGGTGGAGCACATCTACGCCGCCGTCGTGCCGGTGCCGGGCGCCACCGTGGACCTCGGGGAGCTGCGCCGTCTGGTCGCCGAGGCACTGTCCGAGAACCACGTCCCCAGCCTGATCGAGGTCCGTCAGGAGCTGCCGGTGACCGGGCCGGGCAAACCCGACCGGGTACGGCTGCGGGCCGACGCCTGCCGGGCGCTGGCGCGGCCGGGGTCCCGGCGGTGACCTCTCCCCACGCCACAGGAAGGCGAAACCGGCCGATGAGTACGACGGACCTGCACTACGTTCAGCGGTTGCTGACCCACTTCGACGCCGATCCGGAGCGCGTCGCCCTGGTCAGCGGGGACGTCCCGTACACCGCGGGGGAGCTGGCCGACGCCACCCGCCGGGCCGCGAGCGCGATGCGCGAGCACGGCATGGGCCGCGGCGACGTGGTCGGCATCGTGACCGAACCGAACAACGCCGCCACGCTGATCCTGCAGTGGGCGGCGAATCTGGTGGGCGCGGCCGCCGCGCACCTGCGCTGGGTGAACCCGACCCGGGCGGGCGACGAGTTGCAGGTGGAGCTGCGGCGGTTCCTCGGTGTCGACGCCGGCGCGCGGATGCTGGCGGTCGACCCGGCCAGCGAGCAACGGGTGTCCGCGCTGCTGCCGGACGCGACCGACGGGCCGATCCTGGCCGTCCTGGGCCCCGGGGGCCCCGGCACCGTGGACCTCACCGCCGGTTCCGCCGACGGGGTGCGTCCCGCCGCGGACCTCACCGACGACGACCTCGCGGTGATCACGCAGATCAGGCTGGCGGAGGGCGTACGGAGCGGCGTCTGCTGGACCTTCGGGGTCCGCAACCGGATGCTCGCGGCGGCGCCGTGCCTGCCGACCGGGGCCATCGCCCGGGGCGGCCCGACGACCATCCTGCTGATCACCCCGATCATCCACTACGACGTCTTCACCGCGGAGGACACGCTCGTCAGCGGAGGGGTGGTCGTGTTGCACCCCGGTTTCGTCGCGGAAGCCGTGCTGCGCGCCGTCGCCGCGCACCGGATCAACCGGCTCATGCTCGGCGGCCCGCACGTGTACGCCCTCGCCGAGCATCCGGATCGGCCGGCCACCGACCTGTCCAGCCTGACCGAGATCGTCTACAGCGGCAGTCCGGTGCCGCCGCACCGGGAGCGCGAGGCGCGGGAGGCGTTCGGTCCCCTGCTCCACCAGATCTACGGCACCACCGAGGCGGGTCTGCTCACCATGCTCACCCCGGACGAGCGCGGCGATCCGGCCGCCGCCGGCACGGTCGGCCGGCCGGTCGACCCCACGGCGGTGAGCATCCGTGACCCGCGGACCGGCGCGGCGCGGGCCACCGGCGAGGTCGGCGAGATCTGCGCGGTCCCGCGCTGGCCGTCGGCCGGCTACTGGCACGAGCCGGAGCTGACCGCGGCGCTCGTGCGCGACGGCTGGGTGCGCACCGGCGACGTCGGTCACCTCGACGGCGGCGGCTACCTGCACGTGACCGGCCGGCTCGCGGACATGATGACGATCAAGGGGCTGATCATCCACACCGAGGTGGTGGAGAAGGTCCTCGTCCAGGTTCCGGGCGTGTCGGTGGCCGCGGTGTGCGGGATCGAGGACGCCGACCGGGTCGAGCGCGTCTACGCCGCCGTCGTGCCGGAGCCCGGCGCCGTCGTGGACCCCGACGAGGTACGCCGCCACGTCGCCGAGACGTTGTCCGACCATCACGTCCCCAGCCTGATCGAGATCCGCGCGAAGCTGCCGAAGACCGGCTGGGGCAAGCCCGACCGGGTCCAGTTGCGGGCCGACGCCCGGGCGGCACTGACCCGACTCGTCACCCGGGTCTAGGGGAGCGGATGGATCTTCAGCCGGCACAGACCAGGGAGGGTCTCGTGAACCGCACCTCCACCCGGTACGTCGACCACGTCTCCGCCGACCAGCGCCGGGCCTGGGCCGCCGCGGGCCACTACCCGGACCGGGACCTGTACTCCCTGTTCCGCACGCATGTGCGACGCGCCCCGCAGGCGCCGGCCGTGCTGGACGCCCGGGGGACCGTCACCTACGCCCAGCTCGACCGGACCGCCCGGCGGCTGGCCCGCGGGCTGGCGCAGCTCGACGTCGGGCCGGGCGACGTCGTGGCGGTCCAACTGCCCAACGCCCGGCTGGCGTGCGCCGTCGACCTCGCCGTCGCCGCGGTGGGCGCCATCGTCCTGCCGTTCCCCCTCGGGCGGGGCGACCGGGACGCGGTGAGCCTGCTGAGCCGCTCCGAGGCGGTGGCCGTGATCACCGTCGCCGACCATCACGGTTACCCCTGCGCGGAGCGCATCCGCCGGCACGCCGACGCCCTGCCGAGCCTGCGGACCGTCATCGTCGCCGGCGGCGCCCCCGGCGGGACGCCGGGCTGCGTGCCGATCGAGGCCCTGGGCGTCGCCGCCATCGCGGACGAGTTCGTGCCGCGGGAGGTGGATCCCGACGGTCCGGCCCGGATCCTGGTCACCTCGGGGTCCGAGGCGGCACCGAAGATGGTCCTGTACTCGCACAACGCGCTGGCCGGCGGGCGGGGCGCCATGATGGCCGGCCTGCACCGGGGATCACCGGACACCATGCGCAACCTGTTCCTGGTGCCGCTGGCCTCGGCCTTCGGCTCCAGCGGCACGCCGGTCACCCTGGCGACCCTGGGCGGCACCCTCGTGCTGAGGCCGTCCTTCGACGCCGCGGCGACGCTGCGCACCATCGCCGAGACCCGCCCCACCCACCTGCTGGGCGTGCCGACGATGCTGCGCATGCTGCTGGACTGCCCGGAGATCCACGACGCCGACCTCAGCTCCCTGCAGGCCGCCGTGCTCGGGGGGTCCGTGCTCGACCAGGACACCGCTCGGCGCGCCGAGAAGCTGTTGGGCTGCACGGTGGTCTCGCTGTACGGCTCGGCCGACGGCGTCTCGTGCAACAGCGGCCTGGGCCGCTACGACGGCACGGTCGGCCGCCCCGACCCCGCCGTCGCGGACATCCGCATCGCCGGCCCGGACGGGTCCGAGCTCCCGGCGGGCGCCACCGGCGAGGTCGTCGCGCGCGGCCCGATGTCGCCGATGAGCTACGTCAACTCGCCCGAGCTGGACCGCACGCAGCGCACCCCGGACGGCTGGACCCGCACCGGCGATCTCGGCACGATCGACGAACAGGGCCGGCTGCGCATCGTCGGGCGCCGCAAGGACGTGGTCATCCGCGGCGGCCTCAACATCAGTCCCGCCGAGGTGGAGTCGGTGTTGATCACGCACCCCGCGATCCGCGACGTCGCCTGCGTGGCGGTGCCCGACCCGCTGTACGGCGAACGGGTCTGCGCCTGCGTCGCCACCTCCGCCGCGCTCACCCTGGCCGACCTGACCGCCCACCTGGCCGGGGCCGGGATGGAGCCGCGGAAGTTCCCGGAGCGGCTGTTGCTGCTGACCGCCCTGCCGCTGAGCGCCGCCGGGAAGGTGGACCGGCAGGCGCTGCGCGCGCAGGCCGCGAACCAGTCGTCCGACCCGGTGCAACCCGCTCCCGACCAGAGGATGTCGCCGCATGACTGAGGGAATCTCGGAGCCGATCTCGTACCTGCGGCATTGGGACCGCACCGAACCGTTCGATCCGCCGGCGGTGCTCGCCGAACTGGTGCGCACCCGGCCGCTGACCCGGATGGTGTACCCCGACGGTCACGTCGGCTGGCTGGCCACCAGCCACGACCTCGCCCGGGAGGTGCTCAGCAGCCAGGCGTTCAGCCACCGGTTCCACGACACCCACGCCCCGGTGACGAAGAAGGGCGAGGTCTTCCCGTCCGTGCCGATCGTGCCGGGTGGGTTCATCCACATGGACCCGCCGGAGCACACCCGCTACCGCAACCTGCTCAGCAGCGAGTTCAGTGCCCGCCGTACCGCGGCGTACGGCCCGCGGGTGGCCGAGCTGGCCGGCGAGCAGCTCGCCGAGGTGCGGACCCACGGATCGCCGGTCGACCTGATGGCGACGTTCGTCCGGCCGCTCTCGATGCGGGTGCTGTGCGAGGTGATGGGCGTCCCGTCGGCCGGCAGTGCGGTGCTGTCCGCGCTGAGCGACAGCGCCACCGACGACCGGGTCGGCCTCGACGGCGAACGCGAGGCCGGCTCGAACGCCTACCTCTACCTCCTGGACCTGGTGGGCAAGGCCCGGGTCGAGCCGGGCGACGACGTCATCGGGCGCCTGGCCGCCGATCCGGAACTGACCGACCGCGAGATCACCAACATGATGCTGATCGTGTTCGCGGCGGGCTTCGCCAGCTGCGAGGGCGCCCTCGCGTCGTCGCTGCTGGCGCTCCTGCACCACGGCGACCAGCTCGACGCGCTGCGGTCGGCCGCACGGGCCGGGGGCGCGAGCGGCATCGAGGCGATGGTCGAGGAGCTGCTGCGGTACACCTCGGTCAACCAGTTCCAGATCTTCCGCACCGCCCTGTCCGACGTGGAGCTGGGCGGGGAGCTGATCCGCGAGGGGGAGACGGTGACGGTCGCCCTGCCGGCCGCCAACCGCGATCCGGCCAGGTTCGGCTGTCCCGACCGGCTCGACCTGAGCCGGGACGCGTCCGCTCATCTGGCCTTCGGCTACGGCGTGCACGCCTGCGTCGGACAGCGGCTGGCCCGGCTCGTGCTGGCCGAGGGGCTGACCGCGCTGGCGCTCGGCCTGCCCGGGCTCGCCCTGGACGTGCCGCTGCGGGAGGTGCCGATCCGCCTGAAGACCCCGGTGCTGGGCGCACTGCGCCTGCCCGTCCGCTTCTGACCCGGGCATGTCCGGGCGGCCGGAGGAGATCCGGCCGCCCGGACGTGCTACCGGCGGGCGCTCGGCGCGCGATCGGCGCAGCTCAGGAGCGAGCCGCGGACGTGGTCGTGGATCGCGTCCATCTGCGCCGTGGTGAAGCACTGCGTGCTGTACGGCATCTCGAGGCTGAACCGGCCGTAGATCGTCGCCGGTGACGCGAGCAACGGCCCCGCGCCGCGCTGCGGATCCCACCGGCTGGACAGCGGGAACTTCGTCATGTCGACGATCTCCAGCCCCTTCGGCGACGGCGGGCCGTCGATCCGGCCGACGTTGGTGAGCACCAGGCTGGCCGGCCAGAGCTGCGGGTGGGCGAGCAGCCGGTCCAGGGCCTGCATCTCCAGTGCCGCGTCGCCGCGCTCGATGCCGGCCCGCAGGCCGGTGGTGAACCGGTGGCCGAGCTTGACCAGGTCGACGCCGGTCGGCACGTCGAGCAGATCGCGGTACCAGGAGACCATCGGCACCATCGTCTCGTGGCTGAGGCCCGGTGCGACCTGGTCGCGCAGGTCGACCGTGCAGAAGCTGGACAGCCGGTGGTCCTCGACCTCGTCCGGCAGCCCGGCGCGGACGGCCGCCAGCAGGGCCGCGGCGACCAGCCCGTTCACCGACACCCCGGCGTCCTTGGCGAAGGCCAGCAGGCCGGCGGTCTCCGACTCGGTCAGCCGGAGGCGGCGGGAGGTCATCAGGCTCTCGGCCGGCACCGGCGGGGAACCGGCGCCCAGGAACGGCAGGGACGCCACCGGTGCGCCCTGCGCCCGGCGGAGCCGCTCCTGGACGTACGCGTCCAGTTCGGCGTCGCTGCGCGCCGGCAGCCAGTCGTCGAGCGGCGCCGGCCACTCCTGCCGCCCGCCCGGCGGCGTCGAGTGGGTTCCGGACTGGATGTCGATGTAGCGCTGCCAGATCCGGCGGCAGAACGCGGTCGCGCTGCGGCCGTCGCAGATCGCGTGGTCGACGCCGAACATCACCACGTCCTCGTCGGCGCCGGTCAGCAGGACGGCGCGGGCGAGCGGGCCGCCCAGGTACAGCGGCTTGTTGTACTCCGCGACCTGCGCGCCGGGCTCGTGGGGCCGCACGCGCAGGCGCGGCAGCTCGTCCGGGTCCAGCAGGCTGAGGTAGAAGTCGTCGCCGTCCTTCTCCAGGCGGCTGCGCAGCCCCGGCACCTCGGCCAGGACCGCGGTGAACGCCGCGTCCAGGAGTTCGGCGTCGACGCCGCCGCGCACCACGCAGATCTGCAGCGCCTGCGTCCTGATCTCACTGACGTACATCCGCTCCGACCGGGCAATCCGTCGGCGCATGCTTCCTCCTCGTTGTCGGATCAGCCGACGTCGCCGGCCAGGATCGCGATGCGGTACGCGTGCCAGTCGCCGTCGTCGGTGACGGTGCGGGCCGACTCGATGCCGCCCCGCACGGTCAGGTAGCGGCGACCCTTCAGCACCACCTGGCCGTCGGAGACGGCCCGGCTGTAGAGGCCGCCACCCTCGCCGCCGGCCGCGAGAGCGTCGTTGATCGCCGCCTCGGCGGGCACCCAGTCCGACCGGTCACGGACCTTCGGCGTGAACTCGTAGACCGTGCTCCAGCGGCCGAGCCGGGGGCGGCGTCGCAGCGACACACCGTCCCCCTCGGTGACCAGGCGGTAGCGGCAGCCGTACTGGACCTGCTCACCCGAGGCGCCGTCGAGGCGCAGCGGCTCGACGAACGAGGGCCCGGCGTACCCGACGTCCACCAGCCAGGAACCACCGTCGACCCGGGCCAGGATCAGCATGTGCTCGACCTCGACGCCGTACGCCTGGCGTCCCTCCGCCGTGGTGCCGCCGATCAGGTCGGCGTCGAACCCGAGATCGTGCAGCAGCCGGAGGAAGAGCCGGGTCATCTGGACGCAGCCACCGCCGTTGCCCGCCGCGACCACCGAGTCGAACGTCGCGTCCTCGTCGAAGTCCACGAGGTCGATCAGCCGGCCGCTCGGCGCGGGCACGGCCAGCGAGCCCGCGCTGTTGAACGGGATGTTCTCCATGTGTCGCTTGTGCAGGGCGACCATGGTGGCCAGGTCCGCGCCCGGCCGGCCGGCGGTCGGGTCGTACCCGAGTCGCCGCAGGTACGTGTCGCTGTCGTACATCGTTCGTCCCTCTCGGCGTGTCCTTCGCGCGCTGACCGCCGCCTAGTCGATGTCGACGACGACCCTGCCGACGACGCCGGCCTCGACGGCGTCCTGCGCCTCGCCGGTGCGTCGCAGCGGGAACCGGTGGATCGGCAGCCCGGCCTCCTCGCCCACGGCGAACGCGCCGTCGGCCACCGCCCGAGTGACGTCGGCCGACGCGAGGTCCTTGTCGGCCACCGGCAGCGTCATCACGAGCACGAACTGGAAGCGCAGGTTCCGCCCGATCGCCTTCTTGGCCGGGATGGCCAGCGTGCGGTCCCCCTCGGTGCCGTACACCGCGACCGTGGCGTTCTGGGCCAGGACCTGCATGGCGGTGGTGATGTTCCTGGTCGCCGCCACCTCGACGATGAGGTCCACGCCGCCCGGCGCGACGGCCCGGATGTCGGCCTCCACGGTGGTCGACCGGTACTCGACGATGTGCGCGGCACCGGCCGTGCGGGCCAGCTTCGCCTTCTCCGGGCTGCTGACGGTCGCGATCACGGTCGCCCCGGACCAGGCGGCGAGTTGGATCGCGGCATGACCCACGGCGCCGGCGCCCCCGGCGACCAGCACCGTCCGTCCGTCGAGGGCGCCCGGGCCGAGCCGGTCGGGGCCGTTCTGCACGGTCATCAGGCAACGGTGGGCGGCGACGGCGGAGAGGCCGAGGCAGGCGCCGGTGTCGAACGAGGCGTTCGCCGGCAGCGGCACCGCGAGGCGGGACGGGACGATGCTGAACTCGGCGGCCGTGCCGTGGGGCCGCTTGTAGGCCGCCTCCCACACCCACACCCGCTGGCCGACCCGCTCCGGTTCGACGCCCGCGCCGACGGCGTCGATCACCCCGCTGCCGTCGTTGTGCGGGATCACCTCGGGGAACATGAGGACGCCGTTGCGGTGTCCGAACCGCCGGCCCTTCCAGTCCGAGTGGTTCACCCCCGAGACGGCGACGCGGACCCGGACCTCACCGGGGCCCGGTTCGGGAACGGGCCGGTCCACCAGGTGGAGGACATCGGCGTCGCCGGTGGATGAATACACGATCGCCTTCATGTCGGGAGATCATTCAATGTATTGCCGTCCTTCGAAGTGTTTGGAACGCGGTGCCGGCAGGTCCGACGACCTGCCGGCGCGCATCTCGACACGCCTTTTCTAGCTGCCCGGCTCGTCGTTCTTCTCGAACGCGGAAACCAGCGGGCGCAGCGGCGTGAAATCGTGCCACGGGTCCTGCAGGACCTCACGCCACGTCGCCTCGTGGCCCCGGCGCCGAAGCCGGAAATAGACGGTGCGGCGCACCCTGTCGGAGGTGTTGTTGCCGACGTTGTGACCAACCATGTAGTGCTTCAGCAGCATGTCGCCCGCCTTGCCGCGGATCTGCACCCGCTCGGGCAACGTGATGTCCGGATAGGAGGTGAACGCGTCGGGTCCGCGCTCCCGGAAGTACTGCGCGTGCTGGCGGTGCGTCCCCGGCCAGACGAACAGGTTGCCGGAGTCCTCGTCGTCCTGGTCGGTCAGGAAGAAGCCGGCGAGCACCGTGAACGTGCGGGGCGGGTCGTCGGCCTTGCGCGTCATGCCGCCGTCGATGTGCGGCATGCCGCGGTCGTCGGTGTACGGCGGGTAGGTCAGCGCGACCTGCGTCTGCCACGGGTACTCCATGGCGCCGTCCCCGGTCAGCTCCTCGGCGAGCGCGAAGGCCGGGGTGTCGCGCAGCAGCGCCGCCAGGGCCGGTTCCTCGTCCCACTTGCCGAACAGGAAGTGCGGTCCGGCATGCCCTTCCGCGGGGGGATGCTCGCGGAGTCGCTCGTCGACCGCCGCGTTCGCGGCGGCCAGGATGTCCGGCGGAATGACGTCCGGGATCACGATGAAGCCACGTTCCGCGAACTCCAGCAACTGCTCGCGGGTCAGCTTCCGCTGCACGCTCAACGTCTGCGAGTCGATGCTGTTCGGCGCGGTCGGGGCGGAGGGCGCGGCCCGCCGGGCCGACTCCAGGATCGCCTGCTCGATCGCCGCCGTGGGCGAGGCGCCGCCGCGGGTCAGGGCGGCGAGGGCCTGCTCGATCCGGTCGTCAACGCGAATGGTGATCGTGTCGTTCTCAGCCACGAACTGCCACCCTTCCTGTCACATCTTGATTTTTAGGACGTGCAGCCGATGCTAGGTCGAATTCGGTCTCGTCCATATCCCCCGGTCTGACAGCGACGGCTATTGGACCGGGCCCGATTCCGGCCGCGCGGCGATGCGTCGAGACCGTGGAATGTCGCCTTTCCGCATGCCCCGCCTGTCAGGCTGAGGGATGCTGGCCTACTCGCCACCCCGTTAGGTTGGTGGCGATTTCGTCCACCCTCGGCCCCCTTGGAGAATTCATGTCTGTCCTTGTCATCGGCGCGAAGGGCAACGTCGGCGGCCATGTGATGGCCGGGCTCCGATCGGCCGGAATTCCGGTCCGCGGATCCAGCCGTACGGCGGGAAGCGTCGGGACACCGGACGACGACGCCGCGATGGTCCGGCTCGATCTCGACGATCCGGCGACGCTGCCGGCGGCGCTCGACGGCGTGGAGAAGGTCTTCCTGTACGCCAGGCCGGAGAGCATCGCCGCGTTCGTCAGCGCGGCGCGGACGGCCCGGGTGAAGCACGTCGTCCTGCTGTCGTCGGCCTCCGTGGTCGACCCGGCCACCCGGCACAGCGTGAGTTCGAAGAGGCACGCCACGGTAGAGGAGGCGTTGCGGGAGTCCGGGATGGCCTGGACCTTCCTGCGCCCGACCACGTTCGCCAACCAGTACCTCCGCTGTGTCGGGGCGATCCGGGCCGGTGACGTCGTGCGGGGCCCGTTCCTGGAGGTCCGCATCGCGTCGATCCACGAACGCGACATCGCCGACGTGGCGGTCCGGGCCCTGACCGACGCCGGGCACGAGGGCCAGGCGTACTGGCTGACCGGGCCGGAGGCCCTGACGCAGCGACGGCACATCGAGGTGATCGGCGAGGTGCTCGGGCGGCACATCGAGGTCGTCGAGGTGGCCCCGGAGGACGCCGATCCGAAGCCGACCGAGTTCTACGTCCGGAACATGACCGAGCTGCTGACGGCTCGGTGCGTCGTGACCTCCGCCGTCGAGGAGACCACCGGGGCGCCGGCCCGCTCGTTCCGGCAGTGGGCCGAGGAGCACGTCGAACACTTCATCTGACGGGCGACGCCGGATCGTCAGCCACGTCCGATGCGCCGGCGCAGCCGTGCGATCGGGCGTCCGCAGGGCCCGGCCTCCGACGTTTCGGCCCCGGGGGTCGGCACGCTCCGCCGTTGCCCTTCGGGGTCGTCCACGCAGTCCCGCAGGTAGGCCACGGCGCTGTCCAGTTCGGCGTGGGAGGCGTAGTGGAAGAAGGCGAACGGATTGAAAGTACCCATCATCTCTGCCTGCCGTGTCCAGATACGGGTGAGCCGTGGCCGAGGTCGCAGGGCGGTGTCTCGGCGGTGTACCAGTCGAAGAGTTCCGGCGACAGGGTCCCGGCCAACCGACGCGCCAACTCCTCCAGCGTGCCGATCAGATCCTTGACCTGGCCGGGGTCCTGGATCCCGGCCGCCGTGGCGAGCTGCTCGTCGACGCCCGGGGCCGCGCCGTGCCGGGGAACCGGCCGGACGACCCTGCGTCCGGGGAATTCCGGGTCGGCCGCGGTGGTGACCGCGCCGAGGTCGCTCAGGGTGGCCAGGAAGGCCGCGACCCGGCTCGACGAGAAGCCGGTACGGCCGGCGATCTCGCTGACCGACGTCTCCGGGTGCTCGAACACGTCGGTCATGACGGTGAGCGCACCGGGAGCCAACCGCCGCGATCCCGAGGGAGCCGGGATGGCGTCCTCGCCGATCCGCGCCAGCGTACGTCCCAGTTCGTACAGCTCGAAGCCGTCCATGCGGGAAGCCTGACGGCCGGGGGACGGGCGCACCATCCCGCAGGTTGACGGTGCGCCCGGCGGTCGTCGCCGGCGTACGACGACTAGCAGCGTGCGGGATGCCGGGTGCCGAGGTCCGGTCCTAGCCTCGCCTCGACGGGCTGCGAGCCAGCGGGACACCGAGCGCGGTGTCCGGACGATCCCGGCCGACGCGACGTGATGCCCATCGATCATCGCCGGTACCGAGTGGGAGATGTGAGCCGACATGGCCGTGACGCAGTCCGAAGTGACCCTGGCTGGCCTTCTCGCCTACCTCGACGTGTTGCGGGCGCGGGGCGACGTGCACTTCGACCCGAAGATGCGGGCGTGGCACGTCCTCGGCTACCACGAGGCCCAGCAGGTGCAGACCGACCCGGTGACCTTCTCCTCGGAGGTCGCCGCGCTGGCGCCCGGGCAGGAGGACTTCAAGGGCAACTTCCTGCGGGCGGACGATCCGGAGCACCGCCGGCTGCGCGGGGTCGCCGGCAAGGCCTTCACCCCGAAGATGGTCGCCGACCTGGAACCGCGCATCGTCGAGTTGACCACCGAGCTGCTCGACACGGCGGACGCCGGGGGCGACCGGTGGGACTTCATCGAGGGCCTGGGCCACCCGTTGCCGTTCCTGGTCATGGCGGAGATGCTCGGCGTTCCCGCCAGCGACCACGCGTTCATCCAGAAGCTGTCCGACGCCATCGTCGAGGTGCGCAGGATGGACCCGGCGAAGTCGGCCGGTGGGCGGGGCGCGGGGAACGGCGACGGGCCGGCGCTGCGGGAGGCGAGGCCGCAGCACGAGTTGGACCTGTACCTGCGGGAGATCATCCGCGCCCGCCGCAAGGACCCCGGCGACGACCTGGTCAGCCGGCTCCTGACGATCGAGGCAGACGGGGGGCGGCTGGACGAGGAGGAGGCGCTCGGTGCGCTCAACGTGCTGGTCGCGGGCCACCACACCACGACCGCCGCCCTGGGCAACACGGTGCTCGCGCTGGACGAGAACCCCCACGTCTGGGACCGGTTACGGGCCGACCGGTCGCTGGTCCCGGCCGCGATCGAGGAGTCGGTGCGCTTCCGGCCGCCGTTCCCGCGTTCGCCCCGGCAGACCACAAGGGACACCGAGCTCGGCGGCCAGCAGATCCCGGCCGGCGCGACAGTCCTGGTCTGGCTGACCACCGCGAACCGGGACGGGCGGGTCTTCGCCGACCCCGACCGGTTCGACATCGCCCGCAAACCGAATCCGCACCTCTCGTTCGGTAAAGGCATCCATCACTGCATCGGCGCGCCGCTGGCGAGACTGGAAGCGAAGATCGCCTTCAATCTTCTGCTGGATCGCTACCGCACCGTCCGCGTACGCGAGGACGCTCCCGCCGACCTCCGGAACCCCTGGGCGACGTCCGGGGAAAGGCCCGGCCAGTGGGGCATGGGCGACATGATGATCCCGCGCGTCGTCAACAAGCTGCCCATCGAGGTCGACAAGCATTGAACGTGCGGGAGCGACTGTCAGCCCGAGGGATATAGGCCCCCTCTCCGTCCGGCCTAGCATCAGCCGTGCATCCCGGAAATCGGGCGTGAAGAAGGGTGGTGGCAGTGCCGAACAACGGTGACGGGCAGGCGGTGTCGAGCGCGAAACGGCTGCTGACTCGTGCACAACTCGGAGAATTCGTCGAGCGCGGTTACATCGTGATCCCGGACGTGGTGCCGCCGGATCTGCTCGCCGCGGCCAACGGCCTGGTCGACGCGCTGGTCAGCGCCCGGCCGACACCGGCCGGGCACGTCGGGACGCGTTACCTGTTCCAGGAACTGGAGGACGCCCCGGTGCTCGCGGCGTTGTTGCAGGACACCGCGGCCGTCCAGCTCGCCGAGCAACTGATCGGGCCCGACGCGCTGGAATTCCCCGACACGGTGCAGACCGCGCTGACCTACCCGCCGTTCGTGGACGCCCGGGAAAAGCCGCACATCGACGGTGGCAAGGGGCGTAAACCCGACGACCCGCCATGGACTTTCACCATGCTGGCCGGCTTCTTCCTGACCGACCAGTCGTCCGACGACGCCGGTAACCTGTTCGTCTGGCCGGGCACCCACGAGGCTCATGCGCAATTGTTCCGCGAGCGCGGGCCCGACGCCTTCACCACCTATCCCACCGTCGATCTTCCGGAGCGCGAACAGGTGCGCGGCCGTCCGGGGGACATGTTCTTCAAGCACTATCTTCTCGGCCACAACGGCGGCAACAACACCAGCGACACCGTGCGCCGAACGGTCTACTTCCGGCTGCGGCGAAAGGGCCACGGCCCGACGTGGCGTGCGGTCCTGCAGGATCCCTGGCACGACTTCCCGCCGTTGCGGGAGTTGACGTCGTCGTCCCGTCCAGCGGGTCAGACTTCGCCCCGATGACAGGAGAGAATTGTTATGCCTGACGTCAACGATCTCGTGGACGTGGCGACCGGCGACGTCGTCCTGGCCGAGACCGATGTCATGCTGCCCGGCGTCCTGCCGCTCGTCTTCGAGCGCCGCCACCGGTCGTCCCCGCGCGCGGGCCGGTGGTTCGGAAGGTCCTGGATGTCGAGTCTCGACCAGCGCCTGCGGGTGACCGGCGAGCAGATCGAGGCGAGCTTCGCCGACGGGCAGGTCCTGCGCTGGCGGCCCCGGGGCGACGCCGGCGCCTCCGCCCTGCCGGTGAGCGGCCCGGCATGGCCGTTGCGGCAGAACCCGGACGGTTCCTACACCGTGAACGACCCGCAGCGCGGCCTCACCTGGCAGTTCGAGCACCGGGCCGGACACGCGGCGGGCGAGCTCCCGCTGACCTCGGTGACCGACCGCGCGGGCCACGAGATCACCTTCAGCTACGACGGCGCCGGTCGCCCGCTCGGCATCGCGCACTCCGGCGGTCACCGCCTGCGGGTGTCGGTCACCGGCGACCAGGTCACGGCGCTGACCGTCGCCGGACGCGACGGCCTGGCCGACGTCACCCTGCGCCGGTTCGAGTACGACGGCGCCGGCAACCTGTCCGGCGTCGTCGACTCGACCGGTCTGGCGCGGCGCTTCACCTACGACGACGCGGGCCGGGTGACCGGCCGAACCGACCGCAACGGCCACTCCCGCCGGTACATGTTCGACGACGAAGGCCGGTGCGTCCGCGTGGACGGCCCCGACGGTGTCCTGCTCGGCGCCCTCGCCTTCGAGCCCGGCGTCACCCGCTGGACCAACGCCGGCGGAGCGGTCACGACCTACGAGATCACCGGGTCCGCCCGGATCGCCGCGATCACCGACGCGACCGGGAAGACTGCGCGGACGGAGTACGACGAACGGGGCCGCGTCGCCGCTCACATCGACGCCCTCGGCCGGGTCGTCCGGTACGCCTACGACGACCGCGGCAACCTGGTCGCGGTGACGAACCCGGACGGTCGCGAGACCCGAGTCGACGTCGACGACGCCAACCTCCCGGCCCGGATCACCGGCCCGGACGGCGGCGTCTGGCTCCAGGTCTTCGACAAGTACGGCAACCTCACCGAGCTGACGGCGCCCGACGGCTCGGTGCTCAGGTGCGGGTACGACGCCCGCGGCCACCTCGCCGAGGTGACCGACGCGAACGGCACGGTCACCACGGTGGCGTGCGACTCCACCGGCCTGCCGGTGGCCGTCACCGAACCCACCGGCGCGGCGGTCCGCTACGAGCGGGACCAGCTCGGCCGGGTCGTGCGGATCACGAGTTCCGACGGCGGGACCACGTCCTGCACCTGGACGACGGAGGGCCTCCCGGTCTCGCGCACGCTGCCGGACGGGTCGACCGAGACCTGGGCCTGGGACGGCGAGCGGAATCTGCTGCGGCGGACCTCGGCCACGGGAGCGGTCACGTCGTACACGTACTCACCGGGCGGTCAGCTCGCGTCGATCGCCTGGCCGGACGGCGCGCTCAGCGAGTTCGGGTACGACGACGGCCGCTGCCTGGCGGTGGTGACCCACGGCGGGTTGAGGTGGCGGTACGAGCACGACTCCGTCGGCCGGCTGAGCGCGCAGACCGACTACAACGGTTCCACCACGCAGTACTGGTACGACGCCGCCGGGCAGCTCGTGCACCGGGTGAACGCCAGCGGCCACGAGGCGTCGTTCGCGTACGACCCGATCGGCAAGCTGGCGTGGCACCACGTCGCGGACGGCACGGTGACGAAGTTCGACTGGGACCCGGCCGGCCGCCTCCTGCGTGCGTGGAACGACGACGTGGACCTGGTCCTCGTCCGCGACGTGCTCGGACGGGTGGTCTCCGAGAGCTGCAACGGCCGCACCGTCACCCTCACCTACGACGCGGCCGGCAACGTCACCGGTCGGGTGACTCCGTCCGGTGCCGCCACCGCCTGGGCCTACGACGCGGCCCGGATGCCGTCGGCGCTCACCGTCGGCGGCCGGGAGCTGCGGTTCGGCCACGACCCCGCCGGCCGCGAGACCACCCGGAAGTTGCCCGGAGGCGTCGTCGTCACCCAACGGTGGGACCAGCTCGGCCGCCTCGTGGCCCAGGACCTCACGGGCCCGGTCGCCGCGCGGCCGCTCCGGCAGCGTGCGTACACCTTCGGCCCGGACGGGTTCGTCTCCACCGCGACGGACGCGCTCGACGGCGACCGGAACTTCCAGCGTGACGCCGCCGGGCGCCTGACCATCGTCACCGGCGAGGGCGGGGGACACCCGGCGCGGTACCGGTACGACCCCGTGGGCAACCTCGTGGACGTCGCCGGTCCGGCCGCCGGCGTTCCGGACCTGCCGTCGCAGGGTCCCCGGGAGATCAACGGAACCCTCACGGCACGGGCCGGGAACGTTCGTTACGGATACGACGCCGCGGGACGGGTCATCTCCCGGACCCGGACGGGTGCCACCGGCGATCCGGAGACCTGGCGCTACACCTGGGACGCCAACAGTCACCTCTACTCGGTCACCCTCCCCGACGGGACCAGATGGCGGTACCAGTACGACCCCCTCGGCCGCCGCATCGGGAAGCGTCATCTCGCCGCCGACGGCGCGCTGCTGCGGGAGACGCAGTTCTCCTGGGCCGGGCCCCTGCTCGTCGAGCAGCGTGACCTGGACGGCGACACGGAGAAGGTCACCACCTGGGAGTACGGGGGTGACTGCGGCGTGCCGCTCACCCAGGTGTCGGGTGCGGACTTCCACTGTGTGGTCGCCGGTCAGGGCGGCAGGCCGACCGAGCTGGTCGCGCCCGACGGTTCCGTCGCGGGCGACGCGACCACCCCGTGGCGAGGACCCGGCCGGTACCACGACCGGGAGACGGGCCTGCACTACCACCAGCACCGGTACTACGACCCGGAGACCGGCGTCCACCTGTCGCCGGCTCCCGGTGCCCTGTCGTCCGGGTCGAACCCGCACGCGTCCGCCCCCGTGCCCGTCGTCGTCAGCCGCCCACCCGGCCTGCTCAACGGTGACGAGGCGGCGGCGGTGGTCCGGGCCGGCGTCTCGGCGATGCGAGCCGGAACCGGCAGCGGGGAGACGGTCCTCGGCGGGACCTGCCCGGCGGGGTGGACCAGGGTGGCGGTGGAGCACTGGATCGGCTCCCTGCTCCACTCGTCCCGCCACCTGCCGGTCGCCGCCGGCGTGGACGGGTTCGACGCGCGGCTGTTCACCGGCGAGCCGATTCTNCCGCCGATCCCGCTGACGCCGGGAGAGTGAACTCCGCCCGGTGCGTCCGTGGCACGGGCGCACCGGGCGGAGTTCGTTCGTGGACGCCGCTAGCTGGAGGATCCGCGCCCGTCGAACTTCGAACGCCCCGCGGTCTCCACGTGGGTGACGAGTTCGACGCAGCGGCTCGACGCCGCCAGCGCATCCGGATCGCCGGTGCGCGTGAACGTGTCCATGGCGATGTCGACGAATTTGATGACGTGTTCGTCCCCGTGCTCGACCGCCCGGGCCATGGCGTCCTCGGGCGTGGTGACCCCCTTGACGTGGGCGACGAGATCCGCCGGATCGGCGGCCGGGGGCAGGCACGCGGCGCGCAGGGCGGCGGCCGCCTGCCACGCCAGGTCCATGCTCGGCACCCACAGCTCGCGCGGCAGGACGGGCAGCACGCGTAGCACCGCGGCGGGCGCCGTCGAGGCGTGGACCCGCATGACCGGCTGGCCGTGACCGCGTGGCAGGTAGTCGACCACCGTGGCGTCGATCACCTGGGTCAGCAGCGTGGGCACCTGCTCGGGGTCGTCCACCGACCGCAGCCCGTCGAGCGCCGGCTGCCACCCCTCGGTGGTCGGGAGCTGGGCGATCCGGTACGGCACGCCCCGGGACTGTTCGGCGACCGGCGGTACGGCGGCCAGGGCGTCGGCCGCGGTCAGCGAGCCGGACCGGTGCGAGGGATCGCCGTGCACCGGCCGCCAGCACGCCGCCCAGTACCCGAGCGCGTCGAACAGTTCGACCAGGAGCGGATTGTCGTCGACGTGGCCGGCCGGTTCGGTCGGCGATCCGCTCTCCGCCTCGGCGAGGGTCAACGAGTGGACCACATGGCCGACCCGGATCACGCCGTGCGTCGCGCCGCCGGCGATGCCGGGCAGCAGCCGGGGCCACCATCGCGTGACCACCTCGCGCCAGGGGCGCTCCGCGAGCTGGCGGTGGAAGAAGGCCGTCCAGTCCGCCACCCGCGTGATGTCGCCGAGCGCCTCCCGCCAGTCGTCCTCGGTTACGGTGGCCAGCCCGCGCGGCGGTTCCACCAGGCGTCGCGTGTAGTTGTCGACCCAGCGTCGCACGGAGTCGGCGTACCCGCGTCGGACCATGGCCTCGACGGCCATCGGGCCATGGTTGCTGAGGCCATGGCCGCCCCATTCCGGTCCCGTCTCGTGGAATCGCTGGTACGCCTCCAACAGGATCGAGTCACTGTCACTCATGGGAAGACTCCAAGCTGGTTGCGGAGCGCTGTCTGCCACCCTTTGTGGACATTAGGTGCCGCGTCGCGCCGCCCACTATCCCCGGCGTTGGTAGTCGGCGCGGGGCCTGGCCCCGGCCACGGTGATCAGCGACGGCGTGCCTACCGACGAGGAGGTCGGGGCGGCATGGCCGCGAAGAAGGCGCGCAGCGGGGCCACGGCGTGTTCACCGGCGCCGCCGTCGATCGCGGCGGCCAGCGCCGCCAGTTGGACCTTGGCGATCCGCGTGGTGAACGGGTCGGAGATGGTCGGGACGAACTGGCCCTGCTCGTCCTCGACGTCGACGAGCTTGGTCTGCGCCTCGGTGAGCACCACCCACGGTCCGCTGACCACGTGCGCGTGGCAGTCGTGCAACACCCGTCCGAGGTCGGTCAGCACGTTGCGGCCAAGGCCGCCCCCGGTGGTGGCCACCATGGTCACCACGCACTTGCCGTGCAGTGCGGCGTCCCGGACCGGGCGGGAGACCCAGTCGACCGCGTTCTTCAGTACGCCGGGGATCGAGCTGTTGTACTCCGGCGTGACGATGAGCAGGCCGTCCGCCTGGCGGACCGCGTCGCGCCACGTCTGGACCGCGGCCGGGCCGCCGTCCCGGGAGTCCAGATCCTCGTTGTACAGCGGCAGATCACCGAGCCGGTCGAAGACGTCGATCGTCATCGGGTCCGGGGCCAGGGGCCGGACGGCCGCCAGGAGCCGAGAGTTGAAGGACCCTTTACGAAGCGACCCGCAAATGCCGAGAATTCGCACCTGTTCAGCCTCTCTTTTTCGTGACAACCTGCCGGCGCAATCGTAGTGCGCCGAGCCTGTGCTATCCCCGGCCGGGTGCGAGGAGAAGGCGACGCGGTGCTGCGGATATTTGATGGGCGGACAGTCGGCGTGGTGGAGAAATTGCCGGGCGGTGCCCCGACAAGGTGGGTCGAGCCGGATTCCCGTCGTCGTCCGTCGTCGATGGAAAGTCTCGCGCGTCGCGGCCGATCAGCCGAAGAATCGGCGCGGACGTCGAAACCGCCCACAGTCTCCATCCCGTGATCGTTACGGCGGCCGGATCGAGGGGCACCCCGACGCGGCCGCGTGGTGTCCCGGTCCCCGGTCGCCGCTCGACGGCCGATCGGGGACGGTTCCCGGCCTCGTGCGCCATGGTGGCAACCGATGGGTGACGTAGGCAACTACCCGGCCTGACAGTTTGTCCGGCCGTCGGGCGTCCGACCGCGCCGATGACGGAACTCACCGAGCGTCACAGTTGGTGGATTGTCGCCCGGCTGGCCGCGCCCCGCAATTACGCACCGGTGATCAGAGGCCGGCGGCGACGAGAAAACCGTCATCCGGCCCTGTCAGGCTTGGTAGCGACCACCGTCAAACTTGATAAATATCAGTCAATACCGTCCGGGTCTTCCCTTTGACAGGCTGCAACCATGGGGTATCGTCTTCCATGGTCACGGGGGTGATGCCGTAATGCGGCGGCATTAATCCCTCCTGGAATGTCAGGCACTATCCTGGAAATGCACTCGAAGACTTCGGGGAGCTCAGTTGGGCATTTTCGGTGTTCCCGCGCCATGCCTGTCCAGGCACAATTGCATCAATCTCGAAATCCTGCACACAGCCGGCTCGGTGTGGCTCGAGGGCGATGTCGTCTCCGCCGTCTCGTTGGCCGAAGCCGCGGCGACGGCCCGATGCAGACGGGGCAAGCAGTGCTGCTCGGCGCTCGCCAGCCTGCAACTCGCGTTGCTGCTGACCAGCCTCCGGCGGCTGGACGAGGCCCGCCACGCCGTGCGCCAGGCCGCCGAGGTCGGTGGCACCCCTGCCATCGGGGCGTTGACCGCGCTGGTTCTCGCCAGGATCGCGCTCTGCGAGGGCCGCATCGACGAGGCCGCCAGCCTGTGCGACACGGGGATGGTCGTGGCCGACGACCCGCGTTACGCGTCCTGGGCCTCGGTCGGGAACATGGTCCGGGCGACGATCACGATGCGCCGAGGTGAGCTGGCCGCGATGAGTCATCACGCCAACCAGCTCATGGAGGACCTGCTTCTGGGCCGCGACGTGCTCTTCGGTCGGGACACCTTTCCGTGGGACTCCCCGGCGTGGCTCGTCGTTCAGATCACCGAGGCGGAGAAGGGCTGGGAGGTCGCCGTACCCCTCGCCCGTGGGCTGCTCGAATCCGAATCGTCGACCCGGGGGGTGCTGCTGTCCGAGCCGGCGGCGGCGTCCTTCCTCGTGCGGATCCTGCTGCGGGCCGACGACCGGGAGACCGCCCAGCGGGCCCGGCGTGCCGCGGCGGTGCTCGCGGCGGAGAATCCGGGAATCGACGCCATCACGGCCACGGCGCTGCATCTCGAGGCGCTGCTGGAAAAGGACCTGGGCCTGCTCCAGCAGGCCTCCGCTGCCGCCTGCGACACCTGGGCGCGCGCCTCCGCCAACGAGGACATCGGCGATCTCCTGTCCGAGAGCTCCGGCGACTTCCGGGACGTGTGCGCGCGCTACGAGACGGCCATGCACTGCTACGCGGAGGCCGGCTCCCCCCGCGACTCCTCCCGGGTCCGCAGCAAGCTGCGGCAGCACGACACCTCCATGGCCTCCGCCAGATTCTGGCCCAGCAGCCGGATCCCCGTCCTGACCGACACCGAGTACGCGGTCGCCGAGCTGGTGGCCGGGGGACTCACGAACGCCGAGGTCGCCGGCAAGATGTTCCTGTCCCGGCACACCGTCGCGTTCCATCTCCGCAAGATCTTCCAGAAGGTGGGCGCCAAGTCGCGCATCGAGCTGGCGGTCATGTGGAAGCAGCTGGTCGGGCGGGAGGGCCTGGACGTGGCCGGGCACTACTAGGGACAGCTCCGCCGGCACGCCGCCGCCCGTACCGACGGGGACCTGGCGAAGGCACCGCCCGGGTGGTGCGCGGCGAGCCGATCATGCGCTGGGCCGATGATTCCGGCGGTGTGACCGCCAGGGCCGCGTGACCCGCCCGTGCGTCGGTCGGCCCGCGCCTGCGCCGACCGGGTCCCGGCCGGCGCCGGTTCGTCTGCGGGACAACCACCGATGAGCGAACCCGGGACGTAATCCGCGTCATCGCGTCCGGATCCGCGACCGCGAACGGTATGACGAGGCGCCCNTCGCCCGAGGGCGACCACGCAAAGCCGCTGATCAGCGATAGGCTACGAAGCCGTCATGGAAACATCGTTCAGTTGCGGTACCGGAAAACGATCCGCCCCCGCTTCAGGTCGTACGGCGTGAGCTCGACCAGTACGCGGTCCTCCAGGTAGATCTTGATGAAGTTCTGACGGATCTTGCCGCTGACGTGCGTGAGCACCCGGTGCCCGTTCTGCAGTTCCACGGTGAACATGGCGCTGCGCAGGCACTCGACGACCCGGCCCTCGACTTCGACGCCTTTCCTGACCCTCGTCATCTCACCAACTCCAGGTTGCTGCCCATCGGTCGGGCTCCGATTCCCTTGAACAGTGCCGAGGCCGCCCGGTTGGACTCCTGGACCTCGGCCCAGGCCGCGGCGTGCCCCGCGTCGTGCAACGTCTCCAGCGCATGGGCCAGCAGCGCTCGCGCGATGCCCCGGCGCCGCTCGCCGGCCCGTACCGCGACCAGCCCGATCCGTGGCCGGATCACCGTCACCACCCGGATCAGACCCAGGTAGCCGTGCGGCCCGGCGGCCACGGCGTACTTCGATCCGTCGCCGATGGTGTCGCCGCCGGGCGTGGCGATCACCTCAGCCGGCATCGAGTGCCACCCGACGTCCGCCTCGACCTCGTCCCGGATCGCGCGGTCCAGCTCCCGTAGCAGGACTCCGTCCGCCTGGCCGGCGGGCACGATCGTCACGTCCGACGGTGGCCGGACGGTGCCGAGGCCGGTGAAGAGGGGGTCGGTCGGCACGGAGTATTCCCACTCGCGGCGCCGGACCCGGAAACCGGCCCGCAGCCAGGAGGCTGTCAGGTCGACGTCCGCGTCGTCCACCACGGTGTAAAGCGGTGCCGGCAGGTCCGCCACCATCGCCTCGGCGATGCGGTCGAAGGTCGCGTCGTGCCAGGCGTCGATGCTGACGAACAAGCGCCCGTCGGGCCGGTTCCGTGTGTGTCCACGGCCGACCACCATGTCGTCATCCAGTGCGTGCCAGTGGTTTTCCGCCACCCGCGTGATCGTCGCCGAGCGATGGATCAGGCCGGATGGGGAAGGTGTCACATCCATCGGAGTCTCCTTCCGGGAGTGCCTCGTTCTCAGGCGCTCCCGGCGACACCGAAGGTCAGTCGCCGGCCCGTGACGAGATGGGGGAGCACCCATGGGTAACTGCGTTCACGGGTCTCACCTCCTTGCGACGACGTCACGGCCGAGTACGACATTAGCGGCGTGGCGTCGCCTCGCGCAAACCTCCCGTGGCAATTTTCTCGCATCCGGTAAATGAGTGGCGACACGACGTCCTGACCGGCGTCGTGTTCTAATAGGACGCGCCCGCATCCGTGGGGGGAGTATGTCGATCATGACTGTCTCCTCCGTCCACGGAGGTCCGGCCGTGTGCCCGGTGACCGTGGCGCAGGCCCGACCGTAGGGTCGCTTCGTCCAGTCCATGCTTTTCAACCCTTTGGGATGGTCAATGTCGGTTCTTGTCATCGGCGCGTACGGCAGTGTCGGCAGCCACGTGGTGGCCGGGGTCCGGGCTGCCGGAATCCCCGTCCGTGGAACCAGTCGCACGGTGGAGGGCACCGAGCCGCCGGACGGCGTCGAGATGGTCCGCCTCGACCTCGACGACCCGGCGACCCTGCCGCCGGCGCTCGACGGCATGAAGAAGGTCTTCCTCTACGCCAAGCCGGAGGGCGTCGCCGAGTTCGTCACCGCGGCGCAGGCGGCCGGGGTGGAGCACGTCGTGCTGCTGTCGTCGGCCTCCGTCGTCGAGGAGGCCACCCGCAACACCCGCAACGCGCACATGCACGCCGTGGTCGAGGACGCGCTGCAGAAGTCCGGGATGGCGTGGACCTTCCTGCGGCCCACCACGTTCGCCACCCGCCAGCTCGCCCTGGCGCCGCGGATCCGGTCGGGGGAGACGCTGCGGCTCCCGTTCCTGCAGGCCCGCTCCGCGGTCATCCACGAGCGTGACATCGCCGACGTGGGCGTCCGGGCGCTGACCGGCTCCGGGCACGAGGGGCAGGCGTACTGGCTGACCGGGCCGCAGGCCCTGACGATGCAGGAGCAGATCCAGACGATCGGGGAGGCCATCGGACGGCCGATCGAGACCGTCGAGGTGGCCCCGGAGGACACCGATCCGCCGACCCCCGAGTTCTTCGTCCGGCTGACGCGGGCCCTTCAGGCGTACCCGACGGTCGTGACCAAGGCCGTCGAAGAGGCCACCGGGGTGCCGGCCCGCACGTTCCGCCAGTGGGCCGAGGACCACGTCAAGGACTTCAGCTGACGTCAGGCCCCGCGCCGCACCACTGAGCGCCGCCGCCCGATCGGGCGGCGGCGCTCGCTGCGTCGGGGCGACCGTCGGGGCGTCTATCAAGCTGAGGGATGCCGCCGCGGCGTCGGCCCTCCTAGCGTCCTGAGTGCGGGTTGAAGGGGCTCTGCGCCCGATGGGGTCCGCGCGACGAAAGGACGGGGTCTCACCCATGACCGACAAGGCGTTCAAGTTCTCCGTGATCTCGGAGCCGCAGGACGAGAAGAGCTGGCTGGGCTTGGCCAGGCAGGCCGAGAGCCTCGGCTTCCAGCGCCTGCTCATGGCGGACGTCATGACGTCGCCGTCGCCGTTCCCCGCCCTCGGCCTCGCGGCCGGGGCGACCACGACGCTGCGGGTGGGGACGTGGGTGCTCGCCGCCCCGCTGCGCGCGCCGCGCATGGCGGCATGGGACTCGCACACGCTGTCGGTGCTCAGCGGTGGGCGATTCGACCTCGGCATCGGGTCCGGCCGCCCGTTCGTCCTCGCCGAGGCGGAGAAGCTGCTCGGCGTCCCGACCCCGTCGGCCAAGGAACGCCTGGCGTCGGTGGAGAAGACGATCGACGAGTTGCGCGACCTCGACGGGGAGGGACACCACACCCCGATCCTCGTCGCCGCCGGCGGTCCCAAGGCCCGCGCCCTGGCCGGCGCCAGGGCCGACATGGTCACGGTCGCCGCGAGCCCGTTCGCCACCCGGGAGGACATCATCTCGATGGTCACGGACATCCGGGAGCGGGCCGGGGACCGGGGTGACGACATCGAGTTCATCGCCCCGATCTTCGTCATCGGCGACGAGACGCCGGAGTGGGTCAGCCGCCTCCTGAAGACCGACGCGCAGCAGCTCGCCGCCAGCGACTCGCTGGGCATCCTGCGCGGCACCCCGCGGCAGATGGCCGACGAACTGCTGCACCGACGCGAGACCCTCGGCGTCTCCGGCTTCACCGTGAACGCCTTGTTCATCGAGCAGTTCGCCCCCGTCGTCGAACTTCTCTCCTAGGGCCGGTTTCGCCGGGGGCGCCGACGGCGGCGCCCCCGGCGCGGCCGGGTCACAGCCCTCCTGGAAGGCGACAGCGATGCCGTCACCGCGGTTCACCGCCGAGTCGACGTCGAACGGCGTCATCGAGCGCGACTTCGTCGTGGGCGAGGTCCCCGGCGTCCTCTGGTCGCCGGCCTCCGGCACCGGCCGGGCGCCGCTGGTGCTGATGGGCCACGCCGGTGGCAACCACAAGCGGCACCCGGCGATGGTGGGCGGAGCCCGGCGCCTGGTGACCGACGGTGGATTCCACGTCGCCGTCCTCGACGCACCCGGCCACGGGGACCGGCCCCGCACGGCGTACGACGAGCAGGAGGTCGCCGCGCTGCGCCGGGCGAGGGAGGCGGGCGAGCCGGAGGGTCCCGTCGCCCGACGGTACAGCGCGCACCTGGCGGAGTTGGCCGTGCCCGAGTGGCGGGCGACCCTGGACGCCCTCCAGCAGCTCCCGGAGATCGGCGTCGACGGCCCGGTGGGCTACTTCGGCATCAGCCTGGGCACCGCGATCGGTGTGCCGCTGGTGGCGGCCGAGCCGCGCATCACGGCCGCGATCTTCGGTCTGTTCTGGCCGGAGACCCTGGTGGCGACGGCCCGGCGGATCACCGTCCCGATCGAGTTCGACATGCAGTGGGACGACGAGGACATGACGCGAGAGGCCGCGTTCGAGCTGTTCGGCGCGTTCGCCTCGACGGAGAAGACGCTGCACGCCAACGCGGGCCGGCACCACGAGGTGCCGCGGTTCGAGGCCGACAGCGCGGTCCGTTTCTTTCTGCGGCACCTGGACACGACGCGCCCGCCGGGGTGAACATCCCCCAGCGGGTGCGGTGGCGATCCGGCAGTCAGCCGAGGCTGCGCAGGCCGGGCAGGACCTGCTCGGCGAAGGCGCTGAGGAACCGCTCCTGGTCGTGCCCGGGGCCGTGGAAGACCAGGTGGTCGAAGCCGGCGTCGACGTACTGCTTGATCTGGGTGATCGCGTCGTCGGGGGTGGAGGCGACGATCCAGCGCTTGGCGACCTCCTCGATCGGGAGCTGGTCGGCGGCCTTCTCCATCTCGACCGGGTCCTCGTAGCCGGCCTTCTGCTCGGGGCTGAGCGACAACGGTGCCCAGAACCGGCAGTTCTCCAGCGCCCGGACCGGGTCGACGTCGTAGGAGAGCTTGATCTCGATCATCTTGTCGATCGCGTGGTGGTCGCGCCCGTCCTGCTCCGCTCCGGCCGCCACGGCCGGCAGGAGCTTGTCCGTGTACAGCTCCATGCCCTTGCCGCTGGTGCAGATGAAGCCGTCACCCTTGCGGCCGGCGTACTTGGCCATCAGGGGACCGCCGGCGGCGATGTAGATCGGGACGGGCACCTCGGGCCGGTCGTAGATCGAGACGCTCGTGGTCTGGTAGTACTGCCCCTCGTACGTGACGCGGTCCTCCGTCCACAGCCGGCGGATCAGGTCCACGGCCTCGCGCAGGCGGGCGAACCGCTCCTTGAAGTCGGGCCAGGTGATCCGCGCGACCGCGACCTCGTTGAGCGCCTCCCCGGTGCCGATGCCGAACGCGATCCGGCCCGGGTACAGCACCCCGAGGGTGGCGAACGCGTGCGCCATCACGGCCGGGTTGTAGCGGAACGTCGGGGTCAGCACGCTGGTGCCGAGCTGCACCCGCTCGGTGCGCTCACCGACGGCGCTGAGCCAGCTCAGGGCGAACGGCGCGTGGCCGCCGTCGTGCCGCCACGGCTGCAGGTGGTCGCTGATCCAGACGCTGTCGAGGCCGTGGCCCTCCGCGCTGACCGCGTACTCGACGAGCTCGCGCGGGCCGAACTGCTCGGCCGACGCCTTGTAACCGATCTTCAGTGGCATGCTTTCCATGCTAGGGCGCGTGGGGCGGGCGCAGGCATCCCTAGGCCTGACGGTCGGCGGGCTCAGCGCGCCAGCCAGCCGCCGTCGACCGGGATCACCGCTCCATGCACGTACGCCGAGGCGTCGGAGGCGAGGAAGACGGTGACCCCGCCGAGGTCGTCCGGCCGCCCCCAGCGTCCGGCCGGGATCCGGTCCAGGATCGCCCGGTTCCGCTCCGGTTGCTCGCGCAGCGCCCGGGTGTTGTCGGTGTCGATGTAGCCGGGTGCGATCGCGTTGACGTTGACCCCGTGCGGCGCCCACTCGTTCGCCAGCGCCCGGGTCAGCCCGGCGATGCCGGACTTCGCCGCCGCGTACCCGGGCACGGTCACCCCGCCCTGGAAGCTGAGCATCGACGCGGTGAAGATGATCTTTCCCGAGCCGCGCCGCACCATCTCCCCGCCGATCTCCCGGGCCAGGACGAACGGGGCTGTCAGGTCGACCTCCAGGACGTGGTCCCAGTCGTCGTCGGAGTGCGTGACCGCCGGGGCGCGACGGATCGTGCCGGCGTTGTTGACCAGGATGTCGACCGGTCCACGCGCGAGCAGCCACCCGGCGAGGTCGCGGACGGCGGCGCGATCGGACAGGTCCGCGCGGCGCGGCACGAACGAGCGGCCGTGCGCCGCCACCCGCTCGGCCACCACGCTGCCGGTCTCCTCCAGCGCGGCGCTCACCCCGACCACGTCGGCACCGGCCGCGGCCAGGGCCTCCGCCATCGCCAACCCGATGCCGCGCCGGCAGCCGGTGACCACGGCCAGCCGGCCGCGGAGATCGAACGGGTTCACGCGCCACCCCCACAGTCGATGAGCACCTTCACGTCGCCCCCGTCACCAAGCGCCTCGAACGCCCGCGTCACCTCGGCCAGCGGCACGATCCGGGAGATGAGCCGATCGGCGGGCACCTGCCCGCCGTGCACCAGGCGCACCGCCTCGGCGTAGTCGTCGCGCTCGTACACCCGTACCCCGATCAGCTCCAGCTCCCGCCAGAAGACCCGGTGCAGGTCCACCTGCCGGGGGGTGGGGTGGATCGCCACCACGACCAGCCGTCCGCGGACCGCGAGCAGGTCGGTCGCCAGGCGTACGCCGGTCGCCGAGCCGGAGACCTCGAACACCACGTCGGCGCCGGCGCCGGCGGTCGCCTCCCGGATCGTCTGCTCGACGTCGCCCGCNCGATCTCCAGCACCGTCACCGCGGCGCCGGTGGCCCGGGCGACCGTGCCGATCAGCAGCCCCACCGGGCCGGCGCCGACGACCACCGCGTGCTCGCCGGCGGTGAGTCGGGACCGCCGGACGTCGTGCACCGCCACCGCGGTCGGCTCCACCAGCGCGGCCCGCGACAGGGGCAGCTCCGCCGGCAGCGGCACCACGATGCGCGCCGGGACGGTCCACGAGTGCTGCATCGAGCCGGGGGAGTCGATGCCGACGAAGGTGAGCCGGTGACAGATGTGGGTGTGGCCGGTGCGGCAGGCCGGGCACTGCCCGCACCAGTCCAGCGGCATCACCGTCACCGGGTCGCCGACCCGGTGACCGTCGACGTCCGGGCCGAGTTCGGCCACGCGGCCGGACATCTCGTGCCCGAGCACCGCCGGCACGGTCACCCGCTGGTCCATCGCGCCGTGGGCGATGTGCAGGTCGGTGCCGCAGATGCCGGTGAAGGCGACCGCGATGCGGACCTGGCCGGGGCCGGGCGGCACAGTCGGCGTGTCCTCGACGACGAACGTCCGGTCGCCCACGTAGTGCGCGCTGCGGTTCACGAAGTCTCCCCGATGCTGTCTGATCGTCGCACGTCGTGTCCTTTCGGTGGAAGGTCGTTCTCCGGACGGCCGCTGGGCCAGGCGTGACCCCGCACCGGCGCCAGCAGCACGTCGATCTCGCGCAGCAGGTCGGGGTCGGTCTCCGACAGCGCCCAGCGCACGTTGCGGGCCATGTTGCCGGCGCTCGCGGAGCCGACGAAGGTGGTGGCGAACGCCGGCGGCGCGACGGCGAAGCTGAGCGCCACCTNGGCGGCCCGCCGCACCGACGCGGGCGCGGGGTGCCAGTCGGGCGCGCCGCCGCGCGAGAGCAACCCCATGGCCAGGGGCGACGCGTTCATCACCGCCGTGCCGAGGGCGGCGAAGTCGGGTGCGTGGTCGGCCAACGCCCGGTCCAGCAGCGTGTAGCGGCAGTAGGACAGCACGGTGTCCACCGGCGTCGCCGTGGCGACCCGGGCGAGCGCGCCCAGCGGATATCCGGTGACGCCGAGGAAACGGACCTTGCCCGCCTCGCGCAGGCGGTCGAGCGCGGGCAGCGTCTCGGCGACGATCTGGTCGAGGTCGCCGAACTCGATGTCGTGACACTGGACGAGGTCCAGGTGGTCGGTGCCGAGCCGGGCCAGGCTCTCGTCGACGCTCGCCGTGACCCGGGCGGCGGAGAAGTCGAACGCCGCGTCGCCGTACCGGCCGACCTTCGTGGCCAGGACGTAGCCGGACCGGTCGACGCCGCGCAGCGCCCGACCGAGCACCGTCTCGGCGACCGTGGCGCCGTAGTACGGGGAGACGTCGATGATGTTCACGCCGAGGTCGAGGGCGGTGCGGACGGCCCGGATGCCGTCGCGTTCGTCGACCGGGCCGAACACGCCGCCGAGCGGGGAGGCGCCGTAGCCGAGCATCGACACGTCCAGGCCGGTGCGGCCGAGCGGGCGGTACCGCATGCCGGTCACGCGCCCGTCTCCCGGCTGGCGTCCGGGCCCCGGCGTACCGGCCGTGACCACGGCAAACGTCCGATGTCTCTATAGTGGTCAGGATCGTCGGTGCGCACCGCCGGCGACGCGGTCGGGGCGACCGCGCACGCAGGGCCGGGCCGGAGGGGGCGTACATGGCACTGACCGACGACGCGATCGCGCGGATCCGCGGCATGATCTCCAGCGGTGAGCTGCCCCCGGGCGCCCGGCTGCCACCGGAGCCGCAGCTCGCGGCGCAGATGGGTCTGTCGCGCAGCGGGGTCCGGGAAGCGGTCAAGGTGTTGGAGTCGGCGCGGGTGCTGGACGTGCGTCGCGGTGACGGCACGTACGTCACCAGCCTCGCCCCCCGGCTGCTGCTGGAGGGCCTGGGCGTCGCGGTGGAGCTGCTGCGCGACGACACGCTGTTGGAGGTCATGGAGGTGCGCCGGCTGCTGGAGCCGGTGGCCACCGGACTGGCGGCGCTGCGGATGACCGACACCCAGCTCGACGAACTGGCCCGCATCCTGGAGGACATGCGCGCGGCGGCCGACGACGCCGAGAAGCTGATCGGCTTCGACACCGCCTTCCACCACACCGTCGTGGCGAGCACCGGCAACGAGACGCTCACCTCGCTGCTGGCCGGGCTGTCCGGCCGCACCCTGCGGGCCCGGGTGTGGCGCGGGCTGATCGAGGCCAACGCCGCGCACACCACGATCGACGAGCACCACGCGATCTACCTCGCCCTGCGGTCGCGGGACCAACTGCTCGCCCAGGCCAGCGCGCTGATGCATGTGAACACCTCCGAGGCGTGGTTGCGTACGGTGCTCGCCGCCAAGGCGGCGGACGTCTGATCTCCGGCGCGCCGGTGTCACGCCGGCGGTTTCCCGTGCCGGGTCAGGCGGTAGGTCCGCACGGCGGTGCCGGCGTAGATCTCCCGTAGCTGCGGTGCCGGCAGCGGGGGCAGCGCGTCCGCCAGCGCCCGGCGCACCCCGGGATAGTCCGACCGGAGCAGGCAGACCGGCCAGTCCGAGCCAAACATCAGACGAACCGCGCCGAACTCCTGCACGGCGACCTCGACGAACGGGGCCAGGTCCGCCGGGGACCAGTCCGGCCGGGCCTCGGTGACCAGGCCGGACAGCTTGCCGACGACGTTCGGGTTCGCGGCCAGGGCGGCGATCGCGTCGCGCCAGCCCCGCAGCCCCGCCTCGCCCCGGTCGATCCGGGGCTTGCCCAGATGGTCGAGCACGAGGCGCAGCTGCGGCACCGCCCGCGCGGCCCGGGCCGCCGCCGGCAACTGGTCGGCCCGGACCACCAGGTCGAACACGAGGCCGGCGTCGGCGACCTCGGCCAGGCCCCGCCGCACCTCGGGCCGGTCGAGGTAGTCGGGGTCCGCCTCGGCCTGCACCTGGGCGCGCACCCCGACCAGCAACTCGCCGCCGCGTACTCCCCGGTAACGCGCGACGGTGGCGGTCACGTCGTCGGCGGCGACGTCGAGCCAGGCCACCACGCCGAGGATCGACGGCGTGTCGGCGGCGTACCCGAGGAACTCGGCCGCCTCGTCGCGGTGGCAGCGTCCGCCCTCCACCAGCACGGAGCCGTCCACGCCGGACGCGGTCAGCTCGGCGGTCAGGTCCGCCGGGGTGAACGGACGGCGGATGGCGGCCAGTTCGGGCGCGTCGAGCCAGGTGTACCCGCGCTCCGGGCGCCAGAGGTGGTGGTGCGCGTCGACGATCATGCCGGCGCCGCGCCGACCGGGGTCGCCGGGGCGGTCCACCGCGTGCCGTCCGGGAACCGGTAGTCGGCCCGCGAGGCGGCGACGATCTCCGCGCCCATGCCGGGCGCGGTCGGCGCCCGGTACCGGCCGTCGCGGACCACCACCGGATCGACGAAGTGCTCGTGCAGGTGGTCGACGTACTCGATGGCCCGGTCCTCGGTGCTGCCGCTGAGCGCGAGGAAGTCGAACATGGCCAGGTGCTGCACCAGCTCGCACAGCCCCACCCCGCCGGCGTGCGGGCAGACCGGCACCCCGAACTTCGCGGCGAGCAGCAGGACGGCCAGGTTCTCGTTGACCCCGGCGACCCGGCAGGCGTCGATCTGCACCACGTCCACGGCGCCGGCCTGCAACAACTGCTTGAACATCACCGCGTTGTGCGCGTGCTCACCGGTGGCCACCTTGACCGGCGCCAGCGCCCGGCGTACGGCGGCGTGCCCGAGCACGTCATCCGGTGAGGTCGGCTCCTCGATCCAGTACGGGTCGAAGGGGGCCAGCTCGCGCATCCACCGGATCGCGTCGGGCACCCCCCAGACCTGGTTGGCGTCGACCGCGAGGCGTACGTCCGGCCCGACGGCCCGCCGGGCGATGCCCAACCGGCGTACGTCCTCCGCCAGGTCCGCCCCGACCTTGAGCTTGATCAGCCGGAACCCCGCGTCGACCGCCTCGGCGCAGAGCCGGGCCAGCTTGTCGTCGTCGTAGCCCAGCCAGCCCGGGGTGGTGGTGTAGGCCGGGTAGCCCTCGGCCAGCAGGCGGTCCTCCCGATCCGCGCGACCGTCGCGGCCGGCCCGCAGCAGGGTCAGCGCGTCGTCCTCGGTGAGCGCGTCGCGCAGGTAGCGGAAGTCGACCTGCGCCACCACCTGCTCCGGGGTGAGGTCGGCGAGCAGCCGCCACAGCGGCTTACCGGCCCGCCGGGCGGCGAGGTCCCACACCGCGTTGACCAGGCCGCCGGCGGCCATGTGCACGACCCCCTTCTCCGGGCCCAGCCAGCGGATCTGGCTGTCGCCGACGAGCCGGCGGGCGAGCGCGCCCGGGTCGGCGACGAGTTGCTCGACCGGCTCACCGACCAGCATCGGGGCCAGCGACCGCAGCGCCGCGACCTGGATCTCGGTGCCGCGTCCGACGGTGAAGACCAGGCCGTGCCCCTCCGCGCCGGTCGAGGTGCGCAGGACCACGTAGGCGGCGGAGTAGTCGGGGAACGGGTTCATCGCGTCCGACCCGTCGCGGTGGCGGGACGTCGGGAACCGGACGTCGATGGCTTCTACGGACGAGACGCGCTCAGTCACCGGGACTCCTGGGGGTCGAAATTTCATGTCTGCGCCCTGCCCCCGGTGATGCGGGAGACCACCAGGGCCACCAGGATGACCGCGCCGTTGAGGAAGTTCGTCCACTGCGCGGGCACCCCGGCCAGGGTCAGCACGTTGATGATCATGAAGAGCAGCAGGACGCCGGTGAAGGCGCCGAAGACGCTGCCCTTGCCGCCGTTGAGACTGACGCCGCCGATCACCGCGGCCGCGAAGACCTGGAAGATCGCGCCGTCGCCCTGGGCCGAGGGCACCGCCGCGAGCCGACCGCTGATCAGCAGGCCGGCGAGCGCGGCGAGCACACCGGCCACGACGAGGGCGATCCACAGCACCCGGTCGGTACGGATGCCCGCGGCGCGGGCCGCGTCGGTGTTGCCGCCGATCGCGTACAGCGCCCGCCCCGCGCGGGTGAAGCCCAGGACGACGATCCCGGCGGCGAACAGCAGCAGCGACACCCAGATCGAGGCCGGCACGCCGAGCCAGGAGGTCGACCCCAGGTAGGTCATCGACTCCGGCAGCGCGAAGAAGGTCTGCCCGCCGGAGATACCGGTGAGCAACCCGCGCAGCACGATGAGCATGCCCAGGGTGACGATGAACCCGTTGAGGCCGAAGCGCACGATGAGCAGGCCGTTGAAGGCGCCGACGAGCGCACCGACGAGCAGGACCACCGGCACCGCCCAGGCGCCGGGCAGGAGGTCGAGCCCGAGCCCGCGGGTCAGCGCGGGGTCGACGGTCAGCCACGCCGCGACGCCCGGCGCGAGGCCGAAGGTCGACTCCAGCGACAGGTCCATCTTGCCGGCGATCAACACGATGGTCTCGGCGAGGACCACGATGGCGATCTCCGACATGCTCTGCAGCACGTTGATGATGTTGTCGGAGCTGAGGAACACGGGACTGACGATCCACCCGACGATCGCGACCGCGACGATCGCCGGCACCAGGGCCAGGTCCCGCAGTCGGGCCAGCGCCAGGCTCCGCGGCGAGGGCGGGGGCGGCGCCGGTGGCGCGGCGGAGGGTGGGGAGGCGGCGGACAGCGTCTCAGACATGGTGGAGGTCCACCCCTTCCATGGCGGCTACCAGATCGTTGTCGCTCCAGCCGTGCGCCAGCTCGCCGACCACCCGGCCCTGGAACATGACCAGCACGCGGTCGCAGATCCGCAGGTCGTCGAGCTCGTCGGAGACGACCAGGACGGTGGCGCCACGGCGGCGTACCTCCGCCACGGCGCCGAGGAGGGTCTGCTTGGAGCGCACGTCGACCCCCGCGGTCGGGGTGATGAGGACCAGCACCGTCGGGTCGCTGGCCAGCGCCCGGCCCAGGACCACCTTCTGCTGGTTGCCTCCGGACAGCTCGGCGACGGGTACGTGCGGCCCGGCCGCCTTGACCGCCAGGTCGGCGATGGTCCGCCGGGCCAGCGTGTCCCGCCGGGCCGGCGAGATCAGACCGTGCCGCGTGACGCGTCCCGGCACGGTCATGGTGACGTTCTCCGCGATGGACAGCGCGGGCACCAGCCCTTCCCGGTGCCGGTCCTGCGGCACCAGCCCGACCCCGGCGTCGAGGGCGTCGGGGACGCTGCCCGGCCGCAGCGTGCGCCCCCGCACGGTGACCGTCCCGCCGACCGGTCGGGTCAGCCCGACGATCGCCTCGGCGGCCTCGACCTTGCCGCTGCCGCCACCACCGGCGATTCCCACGACCTCCCCGGAGCGCGCCGCGAGCGTCAACTCGGCGCCGGACGCGGTGACCAGGTCACGCACCGACAGCAGCACCGGCGCGTCGGCCGGCACCGGCCGGTGGTCGGCCCGGGGCAGGGTCACGTCCTCGCCGGTCATGGCCGCCACCAGCGCCGGTCGGCTCAGCTCGGCGACCGGCGAGGTGAGGATGTGCCGGGCGTCGCGGAAGACCGTCACCTGGTCGCAGATGTCGTAGATCTCCTGGAGGTGGTGGCTGATGAACAGGAAGGTCACGCCCTGGGCGCGCAGGTCCCGGATCCGGGTGAACAGCCGGTTGATGCCCGCGCCGTCGAGCTGCGCGGTCGGCTCGTCGAGGATGATGAACCGGGCCCCGAAGGAGAGCGCCCGGGCGATCTCCACGAACTGCCGCTGCTCCACCGAGAGCGTCGAGGCGGGCTGGCGCACGTCGACCTCGACCGACCACTCCGCCAGCGTCCGCTCCGCCTCGCGGCGCAGCCGCGACCAGCGGATCAGGCCGTCCCGGCCGCGCGCGTGCCGGTGCAGGAACAGGTTCTCCGCCACGGTCAGGGTCGGGATGATCGTGGACTTCTGGTAGACGCAGGCCACCCGCCGCCGCCAGGCGTCGCGGTCGCCCAGCGGCGGCGCGGGCCGCCCGTCGAACGCCACCGCGCCGTCGTCCGGGGCCAGCAGGCCGGTGAGGACGCCGACCAGGGTGGACTTGCCGGCGCCGTTGCGCCCCACCAGCGCGTGCGTCTCGCCGGGGCGGACCACGATGCCGGCGTCGGACAGGGCGAGCGTCGAGCCGAAGCGCTTGGTGACGTGCACCGCCTCGACGACGGGCCGGCGCTCGCCGGCCGGCCCGTCCGGTGGGACCTGCGGGGCGACGTTCATGCGTTGTTGCCCCACAGCGAGCGGTCGTCGAACTTGAGCGTGGGTTGGCCCGCGACCGGTGCGCCGTCCAGGGTCACCAGCGGCGCCGGGAGCTGGTCCTCCAGCAGCCCGTCCCGGACCTGGATGATGGTGCTGCCGTGGTCGGTGGGGCCGGGCTGGAACGTCCTGCCCTCGATCGCGGCCTTGGCGTACTCCACCCCGTACCGGGCGTACAGGTCGGCCGGCTGGCTGACGGTGGCGTCGATCAGCCCCTTGCCGATGTGCGCCAGCTCCTCCGGGATGCCGTCGTTGGAGACCACGAAGACGTGCTTCGGGTCGGTCGGCGGCACCTGGAGGCCGCGCTGCTTGAGGATCTGCAACGTCCCCGACAGCGCGAACGACGACTGCATGTAGACGCCCCGGACGTCCGGGTCGGACGCGAACCGGGTCTGCAACTTCGTCGCCGCCACGTCGGCCTTCCAGTCGGTGGCCTCGCCGAACACGGTGATGCCCGGGTACTGCGTGCGCATGCACTCCCCGAACGCCTCGGTGCGGTCCCGACCGTTGATCGAGTCGAGGCCGCCCTGGAGCATCACCACCTTGCCCTTGCCGCCGAGCTTCGTGCCGAGGAACTGGCACGCCTTGGTGCCGTACGAGCGGTTGTCGGCGCGGACGACCATGAAGACCTTGCCCGTGTCCGGCCGGGTGTCGATGGTGACCACGGGAATCTTCCTGCTGTCGAGCTGGCTCAGGGTCGGTGCGATGGCGGCGGTGTCCTGCGGGGCCATCACCACCCCCTTGACGCCCTGGCTCATGAACGTCTGGGCGTTCGAGATGAGGTTCGCGATGTCGTTCTGCGAGTTGGTGGTCTTCAGCTCGACGTTCAGCTCGCCCGCGACCTGGGGCACGTACCTGATGTACGAGTTCCAGAAGTCGGTGTCGGAGCGCGGGTAGTCGACGCCGACGAGGGGGCGTGCGTCCGACCCGGTTCCGCCGGACGTGCGGTCCCCGCACCCGGCGGTGGATACGACGGACGCGCCGAGCATCAGCGTCAGGCCCGCGCTCAGCAGAGCCCTACGGGTCATGGTGCTTCCTTCCAACATCCGGGGGGTGAGCGAGGTCAGACGGTGCCGAGCGTCCACAGCAGGTTGGTGCTGCCGTCCCAGGTCCACTGCTTCACCGTGGAGCCGGAGGCGACCTGGCCGCCACCGTCGAGCACCAGGCCGGTCGCCCGGTTGGCGATCCGGTACCGCCCGTTGCCCTGGTCGGTGAGCTGCCACTGTTGGCTGTTGCCACCGTTCCACGGCGCCTGCTGGGCGACGGCGCCGTTGGTGGTCTGGCCGAAGCCGTCGACGACCATGCCGTTGGTCCGGTTGACGATCCGGTGGTAGCCGGTGCCCAGGTCGACGAGTTGCCACTGGAGGTTGGTGCTGCCGTCCCAGCTCCACTGCTTCAACGGCGACCCGGAGGCGACGTTGCCGCCGCTGTCCAGCGCCAGGCCGTTGGTCACGTTCGTGATCCGCTGCCAGGTGGTCGACCCGCCGCCCAGGGTCGGGATCGGGCCGCTGAAGGTCAGCTTCACCACGTACGCGGGCGCGCTGAACGGGGCGCCGGCCGACGGCATGGTGATCCGCAGACCGGTGGTGTCCTGGGTACGGGTCGGCAGGTTGACGTAGCTGCCGGCGGTGGAGTCGAGCAGTTGCACGCCGGTCAGGGTGCCGAGGTTGATCCGGTTGGACGCGAGCGTGGTGATGGTGGCCGTGCTGCCCGGCCAGCCGAGGAAGGTGGCGTAGAGCACCCGGTTGTCCTTGCTGCGGGTGAACCGGATGTCCCGGGCGGTGCCGGCCCGCGGCTCGGTGAAGGAGCCGCCACCCATCTGGGTCGGGCCCTCGCCGTGAGTGGTCCAGGCCCGGGTGGCGTAGACGGACTCGCCGAAGCGGCGCAGGTAGTCGCCGATGGCGAGCAGGACGGTGCGCTGTCCACCGGGGATGGTGCCGTCGGCCATCGGCGCGATGTTGAGCACCATGTTGCCGTTCTTGCTGACCCGGTCGAGCAGCGAGTGCAGCATCTGGTTGAGCGAGTAGTAGCCGATCCCCACCGTGTAGCACCAGCTGGAACTGCTGATGCTGTCGTCGGTCAGCCAGTAGGGGGTGCGCAGGGCGGCGGGACCGCCGCGTTCGTAGTCGAAGACCGTGCCGCCGAGGTCCAGCCCGTCCTTGTACGTGGCGACGACCTCCTTGTTCCACGCCACGGCCCGGTTGTAGTAGTAGGCCAGGAAGCGCAGCCGCTGCGCCTCGCTGATCCGGGTGAGGTTGAAGTCCTGCCAGATCAGGTCCGGCTGGGCCTGGTCGATGACCTCGCGGAGCTTGTCGTACCAGAGCTGCTCCTGCGCGGCGGTGCCGAGCTGTCCGTAGAGCTTGCGCAGGCTGGCGTCGGACTGCTGCGGCACCCACTGGTAGAAGCCGGTGAAGTTGTAGGCGTGGTGCATGGCGACCATGACCTTGAGGCCGCGGGCCCGGATCGCGTCGGTGTGCAGGCGCAGCAGGTCCAGCCGGGGGCCGCGGGCGACAGAGTTCCACTCGTTGACCTGGCTGTTCCACATGGAGAAGCCGTCGTGGTGCTCGGCCACCGGCCCGGCGAAGCGCGCCCCGGCGTCGGCGAACAACTGCGCCCACTCGTTGGGGTCGAAGTTGCCGCCGGCCGAGCGCAGCCGCGGGGCGAACTGCACGAACCGGCCCGACCGGTCGTTCGCGCCGTTGATGAAGTTGTGGTACGGCCAGACCGACGGGTCGCCGTACGTGCTGCGGTGGTGGTTGTTCTCGTTCGAGCCGTTGTTGTACATGTTGCGCGGGTACCACTCGTTGGCGTACGCCGGGACGCTGAACACGCCCCAGTGGAAGTAGATGCCGAACTTGGCGTCCTGGAACCACTCCGCGGCGGCCGGGTGCTGCCCGACCGACGCCCACGTCTCGGTGTAGCTGGACGGGCCGGGGATGGCGGCGAGGGCGGGCCGAGGGCGGAGGACGCCACCGACGGCGACGGCGGCTCCGGTCGCGCCGGCGGCGGCCAGCAGGGAGCGGCGGGTGAGGTGGGGACGGGACATGGCGATCCCTCCGAACATGGTGGTGGTGGTGAGGAGGCTCACATCGGTGAGACATCAGACGTTAAGCGTTTCCAACAGGTAACGTCAACGGTCGGGCCGCCTCGTTTTCCCATGCCAGCACCGAATTCATCATATGAATGGGCTGCGAAGTGCGGCGCTGAGTTAACGTTAACATCGATATTGCTGGAACTGAACGCGGGCGGGACCCGCAGGCGCTACCGGCTGCGGACGGTGGTGAGGTCGGCCAGCCCGGAGATGGTGAGCAGAGGCTCCAGGAGCGGACTGGCCACCAGCGCGATGCGCTCGGCGTGCGGGAACAACGCGGCCAGGCCGGCGCTGTCCAGGTATTCGACCTCGGTCAGGTCCACCACCAGGGGCTCGCCGTCCGGTCGTACGGCATCCTCGAGCGCGGCGGCGAACGACGCCGCGTTGCTCAGGTCGACCTCGCCGACGACGGTCAGCACACGTACGCCGTCCGGGCCGGTGCCGGTGGTGAGGGTCAGAGCCGTGCTCATCGGATGATCCTTGCCTGCATGTCGACCGTGGTGCCGGTCGCGCCCGGGGTGACGGTGATGGTGTCCATGAGGGCGCGCATCAGCACGAGCCCTCGGCCGCGGTGCGAGCCGGAGGGCCGGTCCTGCTCCCGCCAGTGCCCGCTGTCGGTGACGCTCAGCCGCAGGTCGTCCGCGGTGGCGGCGGCCCGCAGCCGGATCCGGCCGCCGGGGCTGTCCCGGTGGCCGTGCTCGATCGCGTTGGCGCACGCCTCCCCGGCGGCCACCAGCACGTTGTACGCGTGGGCCGGGGTCAGCCCGCACCGGTCCAACCAGCCGCGCAACGCGGTGCGCACCTCGACCAGGCGCGACGACTCGGCGGGGAAGTCCAGCTCCAACGGCCCGGGATGGCGGTAGAGGAGAAGGGCCACGTCGTCGTCGTACCCGCCTTCCGGGGTGAGCCGCTCCATCACCTCGGTGGCGAGGGCCTCGACCGGGATGCCGCGGCCCTGCTGGACGGCGGCGGTGGCGTGGCTGATGCCGGCGGTCAGCGGCTGCCGGCGGCGTTCCACCAGGCCGTCGGTGTAGAGCATCAGGGTGGCCCGCGCCGGCACGGTCGCCTCCGCCTCCGGGCGTTCCAGACCGGGGCGTACGGCCAGTGGCCGGGAACGCCCCCGCTCCAGGAGTTCGGGTGTGCCGTCGGGGTGCACCAGGATGGCCGGCGGGTGCCCGGCGCTGGAGTAGCGCAGCCGGCCGGTGGCCGGGTCGAGGACGCCGCAGAAGACGGTGGCGCAGGGGGCGCCCTGGAGCAGCGCGGCGAACCGGTCCAGCGCCACCAGCGTCTGCGCGGGGCTGGCGTCCTGGAGCAGCAGGGCCCGGCAGGCGCTGCGGAGCTGCCCCATCACGGTGGCGGCCTGGAGGCCGTGGCCGACGCAGTCGCCGACCACGATGCCGATCCGCCCGTCCGGTAGCTCGACGGTGTCGTACCAGTCGCCGCCGACCTTGAGCGGGAGGCTGGCGGGGGAGTAGCGCACGGCGAAACCGGCGGGTAGCTGTGCCGGGCCGAGGATG
Source organism: Micromonospora sp. NBS 11-29 (assembly GCF_002140155.1). Lineage (GTDB taxonomy): Bacteria > Actinomycetota > Actinomycetes > Mycobacteriales > Micromonosporaceae > Micromonospora. The sequence continues at coordinate 17,228 of NZ_NAPR01000022.1, read as the reverse complement.
GCCCGTTGCAGCGCCAGGGCGGTCTCGCGCTGCTGGTCGATCTGGTGCACCCGATGCAGTCTCTGGCCGATGTGGCCGGCGAGCAGTGCCAGCAGCGTCTGGTCCTGCTCGGTGAAGGGCCGCTTCTCGCCCAGGTCGATCCAGATCGCCATGGTGCCGTCCGGGTGCTCCACCGCGATCCCGGCGCCCTGTGCCGGCGTCGCCACCGGGGTCAGCAGCGGCGTGTCCCGCAGCGCCCGCAGCGCCTGCCGCCGCTCGTCGGTCAGCGACTCCCAGCGCAGCGCGGGATCCGTCGCCGTGACGTGGGGCTCGGCGGCGTCGCCGAAGACGGCGGTCAGCACGCCGGTGGCCCGCCACAGCTTGCGCAGCTCGTCCAGCACCCCGTGCAGGGCGTCGGCAAGGTCGTCGGCCTGGGACAGGCGCACGCTCAACCCGGCCAGCGCGGTCTCGCGCTGCACGGCGTAGTGCTCGGCGGTGACGTCCCGGAAGGTGCCCACGATGACCCGCCGACCGGTGTCCGGGTCGTCCACCTGGTTGAACGCGGCCGCGATCCAGATCCGGTGCCCGTCGCGGTGGGTCACCGGCACGGTGTAGGTGCCCTGCGTCTCGCCGATCAGCAGCGAGAACGCCGCGGACACCTGACGGTGCGCCTCCGGCTCGGCCTCCGGGTCCGGCCACCACGGGTGCATCGCCGGGTAGGGCAGGCCCTCGGGACCGTAGCCGAGGATGTCGGTGAACGCGGCGTTGATCTCGACGACGGCGCCCCCCTCGTCGCAGACGAAGAACGCCTCCTGCAACGAGTCGACGAGCGCGGTGCGCCAGCGGGCGTGGTGGTTGCGCAGCCGGGCCAGCTCCACGTTCGCCCGCACGCGGGCCAGCAGTTCGGCGGCCGGGAACGGCTTCACCAGGTAGTCGTCCGCGCCGGCCTCCAGCCCTTCGATCGAGGCCTCCTGCCCGGCGCGGGCGGACAGCAGCAGCACCGGCGTGCCGGCCGTGCGGGAGTCGGACCGCAGCGCGGCCACCAGTTGCAGGCCGTCCAGCCGCGGCATCATCACGTCGCTGACCACGAGGTCGGGTGTCTGCGTCCGGGCGGTCTCCAGCGCCGCCTGCCCGTCGGGCACCGCCCGCACCCGGTGCCCGGCGGAGCGCAGCAGCCGGGTGAGGTACTCGCGCATGTCGGCGTTGTCGTCGGCGACCAGGACCCGCGCCGGGCGCTGCCCCGGCAGGGGCGGCACCGGCCCCTGCACCGGGGCCGGGTCGTCCCGGCCCACCTCGGCGCCCGGCCCGTCGGGCAGCCAGCGCAGCGCCTCCTGCACGAACGGCTCGGCGGAGACCGACAGCCGGGCGGTGCCGGCCGGTGCGATGGCGTCGGCGGGCAGGTGGGCGGTGCCGAACGGCAGCCGGACCGTGAACGTGGTGCCCTCGCCGACCGCGCTCGCCGCGGTGATGGTGCCCCCGTGCAGCCCGATCAGCTCCTTCACCAGGGCCAGGCCGATCCCGCTGCCCTCGTCCGAGCGCGAGCGGGCGTTCTCAATCCGGTGGAACCGCTCGAACAGCCGGGGCATCTCGTCCTCGGCCACCCCGATGCCGGTGTCGGCGATCCGCAGGACCGCCTGCCCGTCCTCGGCGCGCAGCACCACCCGCATGGTGCCGTCGAAGGTGAACTTCAAGGCGTTGCTGAGCAGGTTCAGCACCACCTTCTCCCACATCCCCGGGTCGATGTGCACCGGTTCGGGCAGGGGCGGGCAGTCGACCTCGAAGGTGAGGCCGGCGCGTTCGATCGCCGAGCGGAACACGCTGGCCAGGTCGGCGGTCACCGCGGCCAGGTCCACCGGCTCGTAGCGGGCCTGCATCCGGCCGGCCTCGATCCGGGAGAAGTCGAGCAGGCTGTTGACCAGCTTGCCCAGGCGCAGCCCGTTGCGGCGGACGACCTCCAGCTCCTCGCGGATCCGCTCGTCCGCGTCGCGCAACCGGACGCGCAGCTCGTCCACCGGCCCCATGATCAACGTCAGCGGCGTGCGGAACTCGTGGCTGACGTTGGAGAAGAACGCCGTCTTGGCCCGGTCCAGCTCGGCGAGTTCCTCGGCGCGGCGCTGCTGGGCCTGGTAGCTGCGGGCGCTGGCGATCCCGGTCGCCACATGCCCGGCGGCAAGCTCCACGAACCCGCGGTAGCCGTCGTCCAGGGCCCGGTAGCGGTTGAGCCCGGCCACCAGGAAACCGTACGGCGCGGCGCCCTGCTGGCGCAGCGGCACCAGCAGCGCCTCGGTCGGCGGATCCGGCCACGGCCCCGACGGCAGGCCGGCGTGCGCGTCGCGGTCGAGCGGCACCCGCACCAACTCACCCTCGGCGAGCGGCCTGGCCGGCCAGACCGCGTCGGGGTCATGCAGCGACAGCACCGCCGGAGCCGCCGGATGGCCGGCGTCGACACCGGTCGCCTCGGCCAGCCGCGCGCCGCCGTCGTCGTCGAACAGGTACGTCAGCGTGAACGGCAGGTCCCGCTCGTTGCGCCCCAACTGTCGGCTGGCGAAGGCGAGCGTCTCCTGCTCGGTGCGGATCACGCTCGGGTCCGAGCCGAGGTCCCGCAGCGTGGCCATCCGCCGCTCACCGATGACCCGCTCGGTCTCCTCGCTGACCACGCAGAGCATCCCGACCAGGGCGCCGTCGTCGTCGCGCAACGGGCTGTAGGAGAACGTGTGGTAGGTCTCCTCCCGGTAGTCGGAGCGCTCCAGGAACAGCAGCAGCCCCTCGTCCCAGGTCGCCTCGCCGGTGCGCAGCACGGTGTCGACGCGGGGGCCGATGTCGGCCCAGATCTCCGCCCACACCTGGTTCGCCGGCCGGCCCAACGCCCACGGGTACTTGCGGCCCAGGGTGTCGCGCCGGTAGGCGGCGTTGCAGAAGAACGTCAGCTCGGGGCCCCAGGCCATCCACATCGGGAACCGGGAGGACAGCAGGATGCGCACCGCGGTCCGGAGGCTCTGCGGCCAGGTCTGCGGCTGCCCCAGCGGGTGGGTCGACCAGTCGACCCGGGCCAGGTCCGGGCCGACCTCGGCGTCGACGGCGAACACGTCGGCTCGCGTCCGCGGGTCGGTGCCAGCGCCGGTCATCGCCCGAGTCTCCTTCACCAGAACCGTCATCGAGGTCACGCAGCCACTCCGGGCGACCGGCCGGGCAGCGGCGGCAACCCATGCGCCCAGGCGGCTCCCAGACTAGCTCTCGGCCTTCTTGCCCCGGCGACCTCCCCGCCATGCCGCCGGGCGTGGTCGGGATTGCCACAATTGCGGCGTACGGGGGCGCGAGGCCGGCGCCGTCGGCGGGTCGTTGCCGCGCACCGACAGCAGAAAGGCAGGGAATGGTTTCCCCTGCCACCTTCAACATATATCGCACCCGGGGTCTTGCCGCAAGACCCCGGGTGTGCCGCAGAATCGTCCGCCGGACGCGGTTGAGCTGGGGAAACGGGGAAGCATGACGGTGGCGCAGCGGTACGTGGTGGGCCTGGACGAGATCGACCGGGAGCAGGGTGCGGCCGTCGGTGGCAAGGCCGCGCACCTGGGGGAGTTGACGCGGATCGAGGGTGTGCGCGTACCGGTCGGCTTCTGCGTGACCACGGACGCCTACCGGGAGGCCGTGGCGGGCTCGCCGGGCCTCGGCGACGCGCTCGACCGGCTCTCCCGGCTGCGGCCCGTCGACCGGGAGGCGATCCGGACGCAGAGCGCGCGGATCCGTCAGGCCGTCGCGGACATCGCCGTGTCCGAACCGGCCGCGGCGGCGGTCACCCGCGCGCTGGCCCGGCTGGGCGACCAGGCCGCCTACGCCGTCCGGTCCAGCGCGACCGCCGAGGACCAGCCGACGGCCTCGTTCGCCGGGCAGCAGGACACCTACCTCAACGTGGTGGGTCCGGCCGAGGTCCTCCGGCACGTCAGCCGGTGCTGGGCGTCGCTGTTCACCGAACGGGCCGTGACCTACCGTCGGCGGCACGGCATCGACGACCGCGCGGTCCGCATGGCCGTGGTCGTGCAGCGGATGGTCCTCCCGGACGCGGCCGGGGTCCTGTTCACCGCCGATCCCGTCACCGGCAACCGGAAGGTCGCCACCGTCGACGCCGGCTTCGGCCTCGGCGAGGCCCTGGTCTCCGGCCTGGTGACGCCGGACGTGTTCACCGTCCGCGACGACGCGGTCGTCACCCGGACGATCGCGGTCAAGCAACGGGCCGGGTACGCCGTGCCGGGCGGCGGGACCCGGGAGCGGGCGGTCGACCCGGCGCGGCAGGCACAGCCGGCGCTGACCGACGCGCAGGTGCTCCGGCTGGTCCGGCTCGGCCGGCGGATCGAGGCGCGGTTCGGCTGCCCGCAGGACATCGAGTGGGCCCTGGTCGACGACGACTTCCAGATCCTTCAGAGCCGGCCGATCACCACGCTGTTCCCCGTCCCGGCCGTCGACGATGGGGAGAACCACGTCTACCTCTCGGTCGGGCACCAGCAGATGATGACCGACGCGATGAAGCCGCTGGGGCTGTCCATGTGGCGGCTGACCGCCATGACGCCGATGCACGAGGCCGGCGGGCGGCTGTTCGTCGACGCCACCGCCCACCTGGCCACGCCGGCCGGTCGCGCCCGGTTCCTGGAGTTGATGACCAGGTCCGATCCGCTGACCCGGGACGCGCTGGAGACGATTCTGGACCGCGGGGACTTCGTGCCGACGCGGCCGGACACCGGTCCGGCCGGCGCGCCGGCCGGGCTGCCCGTGGCGTCGATCGAGACGGATCCGGCGATCGTGGCGGGGCTGATCGCGCGCAGCCGGGCCAGCATCGCCGCGCTGCGCCGCGACATCCGGACCCGCTCCGGGCCGGCGCTGTTCGACTTCCTGGCCACGGAAGCCTTCGAGGAGCACAAGCGGGTCCTCACCGACCCGCTGAACGTCCAGGCGATCATGGCGGGGATGCAGGCCACCTGGTGGCTCAACGACAGGCTGGCCCAGTGGCTGGGCGAACGCAACGCCGCCGACACGCTCACGCTCTCCGCCCCCGGCAACGTCACCTCCGAGATGGGGCTGGCACTCCTCGACGTCGCCGACGTGATCCGCCCGTACCCCGAGGTCGTGGCGTTCCTGCGCGACGCGGACGGCGACGACTTCCTGGACCGGCTGCCCGCGCTGCCGGGCGGCGCCGAGGCGCGCGACGCCGTCGCGGCCTACCTCGACCGGTACGGCATGCGTTGCGTCGGCGAGATCGACATCACCCGACCACGGTGGAGCGAGCGGCCCGGCACCCTGTTACCCCTGCTCCTCGACCACGTCCGCACCTTCGAGCCGGGCGCCGCCCAGCGGCGCTTCGCGCAGGGGCGGCGGGAGGCCGAGCGCAAGGCCCGGGAGGTGTGCGACCGGCTGGGCGCCCTGCCGGACGGCCCGGCCAAGGCCGACGAGACCCGGCGGATGATCGACCGGGTCCGGACCTTCATCGGCTACCGCGAGTACCCGAAGTACGACATCGTCAGCCGCTACCTCGTCTACAAGCAGGCGTTGATGGCCGAGGCCGACCGGCTGGTGCATGCGCGGGTGCTCACCGACCGGGAGGACGTGTTCTTCCTGACCTTCGAGGAGTTCCGCGAGGTCGTGCGCACGCATCGGGTGGACGAGCGGCTGGTCCGCCGGCGTCGCGAGGAGTTCCGGGCACACCAGGCGCTCACGCCGCCGCGGGTGCTCACCTCCGACGGCGAGGCCGTCGCCGGGGCGTACCGGCGTGACGACGTGCCGGCCGGCGCCCTGGTCGGCCTGCCGGTCTCCGCCGGGACCGTCGAGGGGCGGGCCCGGATCGTGCTCGACCTGGCCCGGGCCGACCTCGAACCGGGCGACATCCTCGTCACGCCCCACACCGATCCCAGTTGGACGCCGCTGTTCGTCGCCGTCGCGGGCCTGGTGACGGAGGTGGGCGGCCAGATGACGCACGGCGCGGTGATCGCCCGGGAGTACGGCCTGCCGGCGGTGGTGAACGTGCCGGGGGCCACCCGGCTGATCCGGGACGGGCAGCGGATCCGGGTGCACGGCTCCGGCGGCTACGTCGAACTCCTGCCCTGACCGGGCGGGAGGTGACGCGGTCGAGGAACCGTGTCACCTCCCGCTGCCGGGCAGCCCGGTCCCGGCAAGGAGGCTGCCGCCGTCCCGTGCGTGGGGAGGCGGCGACCGTGTGGCGCCGGGCAGTCGACCGTCGACCATGCGGCCCCGCGGCGCGCTGGGGACGGACTTCCGCTGTCCGCCCATGTTTGCGTTCACATCACCCTATGTCAATGGGGTTGGTGGATTCGTGCTCAGGCCGCGCCGCGGTCGACGAGGCTGAACGTGGTGGCGATGGGCGCGTCGCCCAGGTGCTCGACGTAGATCTTCTTCTGGCTGGGGCTCCACTGCACCACGCCGTACTTCTCGCTGATCACGGAGTAGGAGGTGCGGCCCTTGTCGTCCCTGCCCTCGCGGGAGATGCCGAACACGGTGGCCACGCCCGGTTGGCAGTCGGCGCCGACCAGGAAGGCATACCCCTCCGCGTCGAGCTTGACGCCGAGGCAGGGGCGGTGCGCGATCTCCGGGTTCAGCGATTTGATCATGTAGTCGACACCGACCGGTTCGAGCACGAACAGGGCGTCCTTGCCGGTCCCGTCACCGACCTTGACCTCACCGTCGAACGGCAGCGACAGGTCACGGTCGATCTCCACCACGTGCAGCAGGATCCGCCGCTGACCCGCCAGCATCGCCCGGGTCCGGTCGGCCGCCGTCGACGGCGACGCGCCCGGCGTACCCGACGGGGACGTGGCCGCCGACGGCGATGCCGGCCCGCCGGTGGCCGCTGCGCCGGTGGTCGGCGTGCCGGTGGTGCCGGCGCCGGTGGGAGACGCATCGGACCGGTCGTGCAGCAGTTGCTGACCGACCAGGACGCCGGGCACGAGCACCGCGACCACCGCGGCGGCGGCCCCCAGCCCGATGAGTCGCCGACGCCGCTTGCCGGCCGGGCCGGTGCTCGTCGCCCCGGAGTGGCCGTCGCCTCCGCCCCCCGAGCCATCGTCGACGGTCCCGCCCGGGTCGGCGGTCCCGCCCGGGTCGGCGGTCCCGGCCGGGTCGGTGCTCCCGGCCGGGGCGGCCGAGGTCAACAGACCGTCGAGCAGTTCCCGGGCCGTGGGCCGGTCGGCGGGCTCCTTCGCCAGCGCCCGGGACACCAGGTCGCGCAGCGGTCCGCCGAGACCCGCCAGGTCCGGCGGCTGGGTGAGGATCCGCATCGCGGTGGCGGTGGCGGACTCACCCTCGAACGGGGTGCGGCCGGTCGCGGCGAAGGCGACCACGGCCCCCCAGGCGAAGATGTCCGCGGCCGGGCCCACCTGGCGGCCGGACGCGGTGTCGAACCGCTCCGGGGCCATGTACGCCACGGTGCCGACCATCTGGTTGGTCCGGGTGTGCTGGCTGGTCGCCTCGAACGCGCGGGCGATGCCGAAGTCGATGACCTTGATCCCGCCGGGGGCGATCAGGACGTTCGCCGGCTTCAGATCCCGGTGGATCACCCCGGCGCCGTGGATGGCGGTGAGCGAGGTGGCCACCCCGACGGCGATGCCGTGCACGCCCGCCGCCGTCATCGGCCCCTGCTCCCGGATCACCCGGACCAGGCTGGGGCCCTCGACGTACTCCACCACGAGGTACGGCGGGTCGTGGTCGGGGTCGGCGTCGAGAACCTCGGCGGTGCAGAACGGCGGCACCTGGCGGGCCCGGTTCACCTCGCTGCGGAACCGGCCCCGGAACTCGTCGTCGTGGGCCAGCTCCGACCGGACGACCTTGACCGCGACCCGCCGGCCCTGCGGCGACCGGGCCAGGAAGACACTGCCCATGCCGCCCTCGCCGAGCCGGCCGAGCAGCTCGTATCCGCCGAGCCGGACCGGGTCACCGGGACGCAGCCCGTCGTTCACTCCGGACCCCCGCAGGCCGCAACCGCCCCGCGAACCGACACGCCTGTCACGCGCTTCCCTTCGCCACGTCCCGACGACCGCCCCGCAGCCTACCGTTCGCCCGTCGGGCCCCCGCCCGGCGTGCGGGTCAGGCATCGAAGCTGAGAAGGGTGCGGTGCGGCCCGACGTCCGTGGCCCGGGC
>NZ_NAPR01000022.1:8912-9029 GCF_002140155.1 Micromonospora sp. NBS 11-29 | reverse complement strand
GGGCGTTGCTGCCCTTGATGGCGAACCGCGAGGTGCCGTTGTTCTTCAGCGTGGCGGTCACGAACTTGCTGGTGAAGGCGCGCTGGTTCGGGTTCCAGGTCTGGCTGCCGCCGGGGT
>NZ_NAPR01000022.1:8144-8876 GCF_002140155.1 Micromonospora sp. NBS 11-29 | reverse complement strand
TCGGCCTGCACCCAGGGGCCGCTGCCGGAGCAGCCGCCGAACCAGCAGCTCGTGCCGAAGTAGATCGCGTCCATCGCCCCGGCCCCGTCGGCCCGGCGGGTGGTCTCGCTGTTGCCGTAGTCGAAGCAGCAGCCGCTGTTGACGTGGGTGCCGCTGGTCACCATGTACATGCCCTCCGGCGCGGAGCCGGTCGGGATGCCGGTCAGGTGGCCGTCGCGCCAGTAGCTGCTGTTGCCGGGGATGAACAACGAGTACGCCTTCGCGCCGCCGACCGTGATCGCCTCGCGGTTCGCCACGGCCGGCTGGACCGCGCCGCCGATGCCGCCGGCGCCCTGGTAGCCGAGGTTGTTGCCCCGCGTCGTCTGGTCGTAGATCCAGGTGATGACGCAGGTGGTGTTGGCGCAGAACGAGTCCTGCGCGGCCGCGTTCGCGGGTCCGCCCGCGCTGGTCGTGGTGATGTCGCGGGTGGTGTTGTCGGAGGCGCGGCGCACCTGGTAGAGCCGGCCGGTGTAGGCGCGGAACAGGGCACGGGTGGTGCTGTGCGCGGCGACGCAGGGGGTGCCGCCGGCGGCGTAGATGTCGCAGGGCCCGTTGGCGGCCGGCGGCGGTGGCTCTGAGGTGGGTGAGCTGGTGGGCGGCGCGGTCGTGGTGGGCGGGGTGCTGACGCCGCCGGTGCAGGTGGTGCCGTTGAGGGCGAAGCTGGTGGGTGCGGGGTTGCTGCCGTTCCACGAT
>NZ_NAPR01000022.1:6778-8118 GCF_002140155.1 Micromonospora sp. NBS 11-29 | reverse complement strand
GCGAACGTCCAGGTCAGGCGCCAGCTGGTGAGCGGGTCGCCGAGGTTGGTGACGGCGACGTTGGCGCCGAAGCCACCGGGCCAGGACGACGAGACGGTGTAGGTGACCGCACAGCCGGTGGCGGCCGCGGACGCGAACTGCGTTCCGGTGAGGCCGGCGGCGGTGAGGGTGAGCGCGGCGACGGCGGCGATCGACGCCCACCGTGACCGAGAGGGACGGGTCATGGAAGATCTCCGAACGTGAGGAGGCGCCGTCAGCGGTAGCCGGCGGCGGTGATGTTGGCCTGGACGGCGTCCTCGGTGGCGTTGGTGGGGTAGCCGGAGGTCATGACGCCCTCGTAGAAGGTGCCGGCGGCGCCGTGGCTGTTGTCGCCGCCGATGCCGAGGATGATGGCGCCCTCCTTCTTCATCGGGTTGTAGCCGGAGGCGTTCGGGCGTTTGCCGTCGTAGATGGTGGACAGGCCGCCGGACTGGGCGTTGCCGCCGCGGATGGCCCAGTGGTTCGGTTCGCCCTTGACGATGGCGGTCAGGTAGCGGTGGCTGATCGAGGGGTTGTTGGCGTTGTAGCCGGGGTTGACGCCGGAGAAGAGGCCGTTTTCGAGGTCGGCCATGATCCACGGGCCGCTGCCGGTGCCGGTGCCCCAGACCTTGTTGTTGCCGAAGTAGATGGCTTCCATGGTGCCGTTGCCGTTGTCCCGGCTGTTGGTCTCGGCGTTGCCGTAGTCGAAGCAGCAGCCGCCGTTGTAGTGGGTGCCGTCGAAGATGGCGTACATGCCTTCGGGCTGGTCGCCCTTGGCGATGCCGTTGGTGCTGTTGTTCCGGTAGCCGGTGCCGGGCGCCACGAACACCCCGTACGCTCGGTGCCCGAGCACCGTCGTCGGTGCCGCCTTCGCGTCGGCGAGATTGTCGTACCCACCCGGGGCGGGGCCGGGGAATCCGCCGGGCGGGGCCTGGGTCAGGTTGTTGCCGCGGCCGGACTGGTCGTAGATGACCGTGATCAGGCAGCTCGTGTTGGCGCAGAAGGAGTCCTGTACGGCGGAGTCGGCCGGCCCGCCGGCGCTGAGCGCGTTGATGTCGCGGGTGCTGTTGTCGGAGGCGCGACGCACCTGGTAGAGGCGGCCGGTGTAGGCGCGGTAGAGCGCGCGGGTGGTGCTGTGCGCGGCGACGCAGGGGGTGCCGCCGGCGGCGTAGATGTCACAGGGTGCGTTGGTGGCCGGCGGCGTCGTCGGCGGCGGTGTGGTGGTGGGCGGGGCCGTGGTGGGTGGGGTGGTGACGCCGCCGGTGCAGGTGGTGCCGTTGAGGGCGAAGCTGGTCGGTGACGGGTTGCTGCCGGTGGCGGCG
>NZ_NAPR01000022.1:0-6758 GCF_002140155.1 Micromonospora sp. NBS 11-29 | reverse complement strand
GAACGTCCAGGTCAGGCGCCAGCTGGTGAGCGGGTCGCCGAGGTTGGTGACGGTGACGTTCGCGCCGAACCCGCCGGGCCAGGACGACGAGACGGTGTAGGTGACCGCGCAGCCGGTGGCGGCCGCGGCGGGCAGTTGGGTGGCGGTGAGGCCGGCGGTGGTGAGGGTGAGCGTGGTGGCGGCGGCGATCAACGTCGCCCGGCGGCGGGGATGGTGCATGAGTCGCACAGGGGCCTCCCGGTCCGTGGGTGGGGGTGGCGATGACCAACCGAGGGAAGTTAACGTTCACATCATTCGTATGATGTGTAGCGGGTGTCGACAGCAGCCCTGTCGTCCCTCGGTCAGCCAGTCGGAGCAGCGCCGGTCTGCCCTGGACCGGCGGCGGTGTGAGGTGCTGGGCTCCCGGTGCCCTCGTGAAGCGGCACTCATAGATGTTTGCGTTAACATAACAGTCTGTCAATGGGAGGAGCTGTTTCGCCCAACCGTCAGCGCGGCGTCGAGGCCGGCGGCGGCCAGGCGGCCGGGATCCGCTCCAGCACCCCGCCGGCGAAGACGTCACGCAGGCCGAGCGGCTTCAGGTGGACGTACCCGATGTGGCAGTCGCAGACGGCGTTGCCGCACGCCCGGGGCGTCAGGGCGGCCCGCCACGACCCGTCGTAGAGGTTGCCGATCGGGGTGGGGATGAAGTGGCAGCGACGGACCGTGCCGTCGCCCGCCACCGAGACGGCGGTCTCCCCGGCGTGGCACGGGCGGCCGAGGGACAGGTGCGGGCGGACGCTGTAGCCGAAGTGCGGGTCCAGCGCGGTCCACGTCGCCTCCTCGGCGGCGCTGTATCGGTGGCCCTCGGCGGCGTTGACCCACAGGTGGACCGTGGGCGGCAACGCGGCGCGCAGCGCCCGCGCCTCGTCCAGGTGCTCCGGCAGGCCGACCACCCCGACCGAGTAGCGGACGCCCAGCTCGGTCAGGCGGGTGCAGCGGCGCAGGAACCGCGCCCGGTCGACCTGCCCCGGGTGGTAGGTCGCCCAGAGCGCGGCCGCGCCGGCGTCGGCCTCGGCCAGCCAGTCGACGCGGGCGGCCAGGTTGGTCTGCACCACCACCCGCTCCACATGCGGCAGGTGCGACAGCGACACCATCGCGTCCCGGTACCAGCTCCGGGTCAGCGCCTCGCCCCACGGCGTGAACAGCACCGACAGCCGCGCGTCGGTGGTCGCGGCGACCCAGTCGGTGAACCGGGCCAGCGCCGCCCGGTCGGCCCGCAGCAGCTCCGGTGGGTCGTGCCGCTTCGCGAACGGACAGTAGGGACAGTCGTAGTTGCAGCTCGCCAACGGCCCGCGGTAGAGGATCGACAGGTTCACCGCAACGCGTACCCGCTCATCGCGTGCCGGACCTCGGCGGAGGTGAGCCACGGGCCGACGGCGTCGGAGCGGGCCAACCCGGCGGCGGTGAGCCGCAGCCCGCCGTCGGTCGCCCAGCCCCGCTCGACGAGGTGGCCGAGCTGCGGGAAGTCGTCGGCCGGTGGGCGTCCGAAGCGGGCCCGGTAGGCGTCGGCGTCCACCCCGTCGGCGCGTAGCAGCGACGTGAGCAGCCAGCGGCGGCGCTGCTCCGCGCCGTCGAGGTGGAAGCCGAACTCGGCGTACGCGAAGTCGCCGGCCGGGCGGGCCAGGTAGTCGTCGAGGACCGCGCGCACCTGCGTCACGCTCACCGCGTAGTCGAACGAGTAGTGCAGCGCGGTGGTGTAGGAGCGGGCGCCGCAGCCCAGCCCGACCATGCCGTCGTCCTGGCAGCAGTAGCCCGGACCGTCCGGCGTCGGCGCGTCGGCGCGGCGGAACTGGCGCATCGACTCCTGCCGGTAGCCGGCCGCGCCGAGCGTCTCCACCGCCTGCCGGTAGAGCGCGAGCCGTTGGGCGTCCCAGTCGGCGCGGGCGTGCGCGCGCCGGCCGAGGCCGGTCAGCGGCCGGACGTAGAGCGGGTAGAGGAACAACTCCTCCGGCCGCCAGGCCAGCGCCGCGTCGAGGCTCTGCCGCCACGTGTCGGCGGTCTGCCCGTCGATGCCGTAGATCAGGTCGATGTTGAGCACCGGGATCCGCGCGTCGCGGATCGCGGTCAGCGCCGCCTCCACCTCGGCGCGGCGCTGCGGCCGGCCGGCGGCGCGCGCCTCGACGTCGAGGAAGCTCTGCACGCCGATGCTCACCCGGGACNGGGAGCCGGTCCGGCGTCGCGGTGGCGGGCGACGTCTCCACCGACAGCGGTACGCCCGGCAGGCGGGCCCCCAGCGTGTCGGTGGCGACGGCGAACAGCTCGGTCAACTCGTCGGCGGTGAGGTAGGTCGGGGTGCCGCCGCCGAACGCCGCCCGGGCGAACCCGGCGTCGTCGCCGAGCGCCTCGGCGACCTGCCCGGCCTGCCGGCGTAGCTGCCGCAGGTAGGCGGTGACCTGCTCGGCCGGCGCGTTGGCCCGGGTGAACAGGTTGCAGAAGCCGCACCGCATCTCACAGAACGGCACATGCAGGTAGAGGAAGAGCGCGTCGCGCGCCTCGGCCCGCCACACGTCGGCCAGGCGCGGCCGGGGTCGCAGCGGCCGGTAGGACGTCTTGTGCGGATAGGCGTAGAGGTACTGCTGGTAGGCGGAGCCGTCGAGGCTCACATCGGTGCTGGTCACCATGCTCCCGGGGACAGGACGAAATCGGCGTACGGGACGGTCCACACCACGTCGTGGCCGATCCGGTGGCCGGTGTGGCCGTCCTCCCCGTAGGCGGTGCCGTGATCGGAGCAGACGATCGTGAACACCGGCCGGCCCCGGCCGGTCACCAGCCGGAACAACCGGTCGACCCGCCCGTCGACGTACTCCAGGGCGGCGGCGTGGCTGGCCCGGCTGTCGACCTCGGCGCCGGGCAGGTGGTGCCGGTTGGGCTGGTGCAGCGCGGCGACGTTGAGGAAGGTGAACAGCGGCCTTTCCGGCGGCACCCGGGTCAGCGCCTCGGCGAGCCGGTCGAGCTGCGCGTCCAGGCAGGTGGGGGACGTGACCCCGAACTCCGGTTCCCAGTGTGCCTCGGCGAACAGGTCGGGCAGCACCGACCCGAGCGGGCTGCGCCGGTTGAAGAAGCCGACGCCGCCCAGGCAGAGCGTGTGGTAGCCGGCCGCGGCGAGCGCGGTCGGCAGGTCCGGCGCGTCGAACACCCAGGTGTCGGCGCCGGCGGTCTCGCTGCCCGGGAACGCCGCCGCGTAGCGCCGCTCGTGCTGCCCGGGCGTGGTCGGGGTGGGCAGGAAACCGGCGAAGAACGCGTGGTGGGCGGCGTAGGTGAAGCTGGCGGGGGAGTGCCGCCGTTCCCACCGCCCGCCGGGCAGCGCCCGCGCGAGCCGGGGCGTGCGTCCCGCCGAGGCCAGCTCGGCGGCCACGTCGTAGCGCAACGTGTCCAGCGTGACCAGGAGCAGGTCGTGGCTGCCGATCAGGCCGCGCATCCGGCCACCTCCGCCCGCCACCGCCGCCACCGGCCGCTGGTCAGCGCGTGCACCTGCTCGGCGTAGCCGTCCCGGCCGTCGGCCAGCACGCCGGGCAGCAGGTCGCCGAACGCGTTGACCTCGGCGACGGCGTGCCGGCGCCAACCGGCCAGGAACATCAGGTCGACGCCGACGTGCAGCGAGCCGGGGAAGCAGGCGGCCACCCGTTCGCACGTCTCCATCGCCGCCGACCACGTCGTGGGCCCCGCCGCCGCCCGCAGCTCGGCGAGGTCGCCCCGGGCGTTGCCGAGGTGCAGGTTGGTCAGCGGCCCTCGGGCGGCGCGGACCACCGCGTGCGTCGGCCGGCCGGCGACCACCAGCACCCGCACGTCGACCACCCGGTCGCGCAGGCCGGCCTTGGGCAGCCACCGTTCGACGTGCAGGCCGTCCGGGGCCAGCCGGTCGACGATCGCGGCGACCGTCGCCTCGTCGGTGTGCCGGCGCACCCGCAGCGAGTTGAACAACCCGTCGGGCGTGGGCTCCACCGTCGTGTCCGCCCGCACGCCGCGCGGGCCGACCGCGAGCGCGAGCACCCCCGCGGCCGACGAGCCGTGCGCCGGCTTGACGAACACACGGTGGCAACCGGCCGCGTTCATCGCCTCGCGCAACGCGGCGTAGCCGGTGACCGGCGGCAGCGCGGCCGGCACCGGCACGTCGGCCGCCGCCAGCACCGCGTGGCAGCGCCGCTTGTCACACAGCACCGCGACGTCCGCGGGTGCGTTCAGCAGGTCCGCGCCGCCGGCCGCGACCCGGGCGAGGCCGGCGACCAGACCGGCGTACGCGTCGGCCAGGCCGACCAGCTCACCGCGCCGGGCGGGCGTGGACGCGCCCCGCAGCAGCCGGTCGACGGTCGGGTCCTCGCCCGGTGAGTCCACCCGCACCAGCGCGCCGGCCGGCGGGGGCGCGGCCCCGGTCAGCACGTCGGCCCAGGGCAGCACGTCGGGGGCGGGCAGGCCGGCGTCCTGTACCGCCCGGGTGAACATCGCCACCCGGCGGTTGGCGGGGTTGCCCACGACGGTCAGCCGCATGTCACCGCCGCCCTCACTCCCCGACCGCGGTGAAGTAGTAGAACTCGCCGTCGTAGCTGTCGGCGCTCTGCGGGTCGGAGACGTCGACCTCGACGCCCGGCAGCGCGGCGACCACCGACGCGGCCACCTCCTCGGACAGGAAGTGGTGGTGCAGGTCGAGCCGGCGCAGGTGGGTCAGCGGCTGACCGGCCAGCAGTGCCGCCGCGCCGGTGTCGCCGAGCACGCCCATGGACAGGTCGAGGACCTCCAGCCGGCCGACGACCGGCGCGTGCGCCACCGCCTCGGCGATCGCGTCGGCGATCTGCGCGTTGCACAGCCCAAGGTGTCGCAAGGCCGGGAGCCGGTCGCCGGCCAGCAGCGTCGCCAGGTCGTCCACGGTGGCGTCGCCGCCGTAGTCGGCGACGCCGAACCACAGGTCGAGGCGGTGCAGCGCCGGCAGGTCGCACTCCGCGACCGCCCGTACCACCTCGGCCGGCAGGCCGCCGGACTCGAACCGCAGCTCGCGCAGCGCGGCGTGCCGGACCGGCTCCAGGCGCAGGCCCTGGGCGCCGCGGATCCACAGCACCTCAAGCGCCGGAAACGCCGCCAGCAATGGAGTGACGTCGCCGTGGGTCAGCCAGGAGATCTCGCACTGCTCGCCGACCAGGTCGGCGAGGAACAGCGCCCGCAGCCCGGTCCACCGCGACGCGGCGTCCACCAGCAGGTCGACCGGCAGGGGACGCTCGTAGGCCTCGCCCCACTCGCCCACCACCACGGCCCGGACCGCCTCGGCCGGCACCTCGTCGAGCATCGCGCGGACCAGGTCGGCGAACTCGGCCGGGTCGGCGTCGAACTCCTCGACCTCCAGTCGCCACGCCACCGCGGACGGATCCTCCGGCAACGCCATTCCCGGTGTGAACGGCAGCACCGGCAATCCGGCGAACGACGAGACGTGCGAGTTGATCACACCAACCTCCGGTACGGCTGCGGCAAGGGCGGCGGAACCGTAACAGGCCGCTCCGACACGATGCGCGGCCGCGCCGCCCCGGCCGGACTTGACGGGCGCGATGTTATCGCTCACAGTCGATGGCAGGGCACACCGCACCGCAGGCTCTCCGGGCGAGCCGCGCTGGTCGCATCACCACCGCTGCAACCCGGAAGAGGAATCCTGCATGAGACCCACGAGAGCCTTGCTGTCCACCGGCCTGTTGGCCGGCGTGCTCGCCGCCGGCATGGCGGTGGCGCTGGCGCCGACCGCCAGCGCCGGCACCACGCTGCGCGCGTCAGCGGCCGAGAAGGGCCGCTACTTCGGCGCCGCGGTCGCCACCAACAAGCTGTCCGACAACACGTACGTGACGGTGCTCAACCGCGAGTTCAGCTCCGTGGTGGCTGAGAACGAGATGAAGTGGGACGCCACCGAGCCCCAGCAGGGACGGTTCAACTACACCGGCGGGGACCGGCTGGTCAGCCACGCCCGCGCGAACGGGATGAGCGTGCGCGGCCACGCCCTGCTCTGGCACGCCCAGCAGCCGAGCTGGGCGCAGGGCCTGTCCGGCAGCGCGTTGCGCAACGCGGCGATCAACCACGTCACCCAGGTGGCCACCCACTTCAAGGGTCAGATCTACGCCTGGGACGTGGTGAACGAGGCGTTCGCCGACGGGGGCAGCGGCGGACGCCGTGACTCCAACCTCCAGCGCACCGGCAACGACTGGATCGAGGCGGCCTTCCGGGCCGCGCGGGCCGCCGACCCGGGCGCGAAGCTGTGCTACAACGACTACAACACCGACGGGGTCAACGCGAAGTCGACCGGCATCTACAACATGGTGCGGGACTTCAAGTCCCGTGGCGTGCCGATCGACTGCGTCGGCTTCCAGTCGCACCTGGGCACCACGATCCCCGGCGACTACCAGGCCAACCTCCAGCGCTTCGCCGACCTCGGCGTGGACGTGCAGATCACCGAGCTGGACGTGATGACCGGCGGCAACCAGGCGAACATCTTCGGCACGGTCACCCGCTCCTGCCTGGCGGTGTCGCGCTGCACCGGCATCACCGTGTGGGGCGTGCGCGACTGCGACTCGTGGCGCGGCTCGGACAACGCGCTGCTCTTCGACTGCTCCGGAAACAAGAAGGCCGCGTACACCTCGGTGCTCAACGCGTTGAACGCCGGTGGGAGCAACACGCCCCCGCCGACGACGCCGGGGAGCCCGACCACCCCGCCGCCGAGCCCGACGACGCCGCCGCCCGGTACGGGTGGG
>NZ_NAPR01000021.1:254-140632 GCF_002140155.1 Micromonospora sp. NBS 11-29 | reverse complement strand
TGTGGCCGAGCTGCAGCGCCTCGCGCAGCGACAGCTCCAGCACCTTCTTGGCCCGCGGCGTGAACGGGATGTGCCCGCTCGGCGCCTGCTGGCCCTGACCGATGATCTCCTCAACCTGCTGGCGGACGCCCTCGAGGGAGATGCCGAGGCTCTCCAGGGCCTTCGCCGCGACACCCTCGNCCAGCAGGATGTGCTCCGTACCGATGTAGTTGTGGTTGAGCATCCGGGCCTCTTCTTGGGCCAGGACGACAACCCGTCGCGCTCGGTCGGTGAACCGCTCGAACATGCCCTCGTGCTCCTCACATGCCGTGCGCCTTGATGGTCAGATCTCGGCGGGGCCGGTGCGCGGACGTCCGGGACGGGCGTCCGTGCCTCCTTACTCTATCGCCGCGGAGCGTCTCCGCTGAGGTCGTGCGACCCCGTGGATGACCGTTCCGACGTCGTTTCTGCCAACCGTCCACGCTCAGGAGGTGTTCCGGAACCCCTGCCTGTACGCGCAGAGCGAAATTCGACCACCGGCAGACGGCCCGGTCGAGGGGCTCGGACGGGGGTGAACACACCCGTCCCGGTCATCCACAGCCTGTGGACGGACTCTCCACCGCCTGTGGACAACTGCTCCGGGAGCCGGATTCTTCCCGCCCGGCGGCCTCATCCCGGCCGGGCCCGCCCCCGAACCGGACATCCGGCACGGGTGGGCGGAGACGACGACGCCGGCCCGGAGGCACAGGCACCCGGTCCGGCGTCGTGTCGCTCGTAGCGAGGTGGCGTCAGTGCCCCGCCTTCGAGTGGAACTCGTCCACGATCTCCTGCGGGATCCGGCCCCGGTCGGAGATGTCCTTGCCCGCCTTCTTGGCCCAGTCCCGGATGGCCCGGTTCTGCTCCCGGTCGGCGGTCGCGCCGCCCCGGCCACGAGCAGCCCGGCCGCCGACGACGACTCCACCGCGGCCGACCTTCGTGCCGTGCGCGATGTACTGCGCGAATACGTCGCGCAATTTCTCAGCGTTGGAGGCCGAGAGGTCGATCTCGTACTGCACCCCGTCGAGCGCGAACTTGACAGTCTCGTCAGCGTCCCCGCCGTCCAGGTCATCGACCAGCTTGTGAATGATCTGCTTGGCCACGTCCCACATTCCTTTCGAGCAGGGTTGCGCTCCTGCGAATACTGAGAGCACGATAACCCGCCCGATGCTTGCCCCGTCAATAGGACGGGGTAACGAGCCGGAGAAGCTTTGGGCCGGTCTACTCGGGCCGGACCAAGGGGAAGAGGATGGTTTCCCGAATTCCCAGGCCGGTCAGCGCCATGAGAAGCCGGTCGATTCCCATTCCCATACCACCGGCCGGCGGCATTCCGTACTCCATCGCCCGGAGAAAGTCCTCGTCGAGTCGCATGGCCTCGTCGTCGCCACGCGCCGCGAGCTGCGCCTGCGCCACCAGCCGCTCCCGCTGCACGACCGGGTCGACCAGCTCGGAGTACGCGGTGCCCAGCTCGAATCCCAGCACGTAGAGGTCCCACTTCTCGGCCAGGCCCGGCTCGCTGCGGTGCGCGCGGGTGAGCGGACTGGTCTCCTCCGGATAGTCCCGAACGAACGTGGGCGCCTCCAGGGACGGCACCACCAGTTCCTCGAACAACTCCTCGGCCAGCTTGCCCGGCCCCCACTTCGGGTCGACGGAGAGACCGACCTTGTCCGCGTACTCGACCAGGCGTGACCTTTCGGTGCGGACGGTGACCTCCTCACCGAGCGCTTCGGAAAGAACACCGAACAGCGTCACCGAACGCCACTCACCGCCCAGGTCGAACTCACGCCCGTCGGCGTGGGTCACCACGGTCGAGCCGGCGACCGCGACAGCGGCCTGCTGCACGAGATTTCGGGTCAGCTCGGCCATCGTGTCGTAGTCGCCGTACGCCTGGTAGGCCTCCAGCATCGCAAACTCCGGCGAGTGCGTCGAGTCGATGCCCTCATTACGGAAGTTGCGGTTGATCTCGAAGACACGATCGACGCCACCGACGACGGCGCGCTTGAGAAACAGTTCCGGTGCGATTCGCAGATACAGATCGGTGTCGAGCGCATTGCTGTGGGTCACGAATGGGCGGGCAGCGGCACCGCCGTGCAGCAACTGGAGCATCGGGGTCTCGACCTCGATGAAGTCCTGCCCGTGCAGGGTGTCCCGTAGGCTGCGGACCGCGGTGGCGCGGGTGCGTACCATCTGCCGGGCCTGCGGGCGGACCACCAGGTCCACGTAGCGCTGGCGGACCCGGGACTCCTCGCTCAGCGGCTTGTGCGCCACCGGCAGCGGGCGCAACGCCTTCGCGGTGACCGCCCACTCGTCGGCCAGCACCGAAAGCTCGCCGCGCCGGCTGGTGATCACCTCACCGGTCACCCCGACGTGGTCGCCGAGATCCACCAGGCGCTTCCAGTCCGCCAACCGGTCCGCCCCGACCCGGTCCAGCGAGAGCATCGCCTGGAGTTCGGTGCCGTCGCCGTCGCGCAAGGTGGCGAAGCAGAGCTTGCCGGTGTTACGGACGAAGATCACCCGCCCGGTGACCGACACCCGGTCGCCGGTGGCGGTGTCGGTGGGCAGGTCGGCGTAACGCTCGCGGAGTCGCGCCAGCGTGGTGGTCCGGGGAAAACCGACCGGGTACGGCTCGACGCCCTCGGCGAGCATCCGGTCCCGCTTCTCCCGGCGGACCTTCATCTGCTCGGGAAGGTCGTCGGCGGGGTCAGTGGGCAGGGCGTTCTGCTCGGTCACGGCACGCTTCCTCAGGCCTTGGGAACATCGTCGGGGTCAGCCCAAGAGCGTACTCAAGCGGCGAGCCGACCGTTACGGGATAACCTGCCCGCCATGACCGACCCCACTGCGGCGCTCTCGTTCGGCAGCGCCGCCGCAGAGTACGACCGGTTCCGCCCTCGCTACCCGGAGGCGGCGCTGCGCTGGGCGCTCGATGGGCTGCCGACTCCGGCCCGGGTGGTGGACCTCGGCGCCGGCACCGGCATCCTCACCCGGGGCCTGTCAGGGCTCGGGCACCACGTCGTACCCGTCGAACCGGATCCGGGGATGCGGGCGCAACTGGCGGTCGCCACGCCGGGGACGACGGCGCTGGCCGGCAGCGCCGAGTCGGTGCCGGTGCCGGACGACGCGGCGGACGCGGTGCTGGCCGGGCAGGCCTACCACTGGTTCGACCGGAACCGGGCGCACGCCGAGGCCGCCCGGGTGCTGCGTCCCGGCGGCACGTTCGCCCCGATCTGGAACGTCCGGGACGAGGAAGTCGGCTGGGTGGCGGAACTGACCCGGATCGCCCATCTCGGCTACGGCGCAGGCGACGTGACCGACCGGTACGCCGACTTCGGTCCCGCCTTCACCCCGGTCGAGGTGGGCGAGTTCGCGCACGTCACCACGCTGACGCCGGACGAGCTGGTGGCCATGCTGCACACCCGCTCCTACTGGTTAACCGCGGACCCGGACGATCGGGCGCGGGTCGACGGCGGGCTGACGGAGCTGTTCGCCACCCACCCCGACCTGGCCGGCCGGGCCACCGTCGAGCTGCCGTACCGCACGGTCGTGCTCCGGGCCCGCCGATGTTAAGCGGGGCCCCTTCCTATACCTGAGGCGTTAAGAAGGTGCCCTTCCTTCACGTGTTGCGGTCGTAGACCATTCGCAGGCCGATCAGGGTGATCATCGGCTCCTGGTGGGTGATGGTGCGGCACTCCCCCACCACCAGTGAGGCCAGGCCGCCGGTGGCGATCACCGCCTTCACCTCGCCCAGTTCCTCGGACATCCGCTCGACGATCCGGTCCACCTGGCCGGCGAAGCCGAAGTAGAGACCCGACTGGAGGCACTCCACGGTGTTCTTGCCGATGACCGAGCGCGGCCGGGTCGCCTCCACCTTCCGCAGCTGCGCGGCGCGGGCGGCCAGCGCGTCGAAGGAGATCTCGATGCCCGGCGCGAACGCCCCGCCGAGGAACTCGCCCCGACCGCTGATCACGTCGAAGTTGGTGGTGGTGCCGAAGTCCACCACGATCGACGGCCCCCCGTAGAGCGTGTACGCGGCCAGCGTGTTCACCACCCGGTCCGCGCCCACCTCCTTCGGGTTGTCGATGGCGAGCTGCACCCCGGTGCGGACCCCGGGCTCGACGATCACGCTGGGCAGGTCGGCGTAGTAGCGGTCCAGCATGGTGCGCAGCGAGCGCAGCGCGGCCGGCACGGTCGAGCAGGCCGCCACCCCGGTGATCTCCACGGCGTCACCGGCCAGCAGCCCACGGAACATCAGGCCCAGCTCGTCGGCGGTGGAACGGGCGTCGGTCTTGATCCGCCACGAGTGCACCAGCCGGTCACCGTCGAAGGTCGCCAGCACGGTGTTGGTGTTTCCGATGTCGATGCAGAGCAGCACAGCGGCAGCCTAGACCGTCACCTGTCGCGTAGGTCGAGGGCGATGTCGAGGATCGGCGACGAGTGGGTGAGCGCGCCGACGGAGAGGAAGTCGACGCCGGTCGCGCCGTACTCGGCCGCCACCGGCAGGGTCAGCCCGCCGGTCGCCTCCAGCTCCGCCCGGTCGCCCACCACCGCGACGACCTCGCGTAACTGCGCCGGGGTCATGTTGTCCAACAGCAGGAAGCCCGCCCCGGCCTCGACCGCCTCCACCGCCTCGGCGAGCGTGTCCACCTCGACCTGCACGGGCACGTCCGGGAACGCCTCCCGGACCCGGCGGAACGCTGCCGCGATCCCGCCCGCGGCCACCTTGTGGTTGTCCTTGATCATGGCGACGTCGTGCAGGCCCATCCGCNCGTGGTCTTGCGGGTGTCGAGCACCATCGCCTTCGTGCCGGCCAGCGCGTCCGCCCAGGCCCGGGTGTGGGTCGCCACCCCGGACATCCGGGACACCAGGTTGAGCGCCGTCCGCTCGGCGGTGAGCAGCAGCCGGGTCGGCCCGGTCACGGTGGCCAGCACGTCGCCGCGCGCCACCCGCTGCCCGTCGTGGGCCACCAACGACACCTCGACCGTACGCCCCGCGCCGGTCACGTCGCCCACCAGCTCGAACACCGCGGCGGCCACCGGCAGCCCGGCCACCACCCCGTCCTCGCGCGCCACCAGGTCGGCGGTGTCCCGCTGCTCGACCGGGATGGTGGCGACGCTGGTGACGTCGAGGAAGTCCGGCCCCAGGTCCTCGGCGAGCGCGTCGACGACGATCTGCCGCACCCGCTCCGGGTCCAGGCCGCCGTCCCGCAGCGCCCGCGCCGTCGACTCGATCATGAAGTCTGCTCCTTTGTTCCCGCCTGCGGGGCTCGCGGCGTCGGCTCACTCCTCGCGCCCACCCAACGCTCGACCAGCCGTCCGTCCGTGCCCACCCCGGCCACCAGGTGGCCCAGCCACCGGTCGTCGGCCGTCGGGAAGTCCTCCCGCCAGTGGCAACCCCGGGTCTCCTGCCGGGCGTACGCGGCGGCGACCAGCGTCGACGCCACGGTGACCAGGTTCGTCGCCTCCCAGTCGGCGGTACGCGGCACGCCCCGTGCCGATCCCAGCCCGGTGAGGACGGCGGCGGTGGCGGCCAGCGTCGGCGCGGAGCGGAGTACGCCCGCGCCCCGGGTCATCGCCCGTTGCAGCTCCGGCGTGCCCGCCGCCGGCACCAGCCAACCCGCCCCGCCCACCCAGGCGCCGGTCTCCGCCGGCCGGGCCTGCTCGGGCAACCCGGCGGCGATGTCCTCGGCGATCCGACGGGAGAAGACCAGGCCCTCCAGCAGGGAGTTGCTGGCCAGCCGGTTGGCGCCGTGCACGCCGGTGCAGGCCACCTCGCCGCAGGCGTACAGGCCGGGGATGGAGGTGCGGCCGTGCAGGTCGGTCCGGACGCCGCCGGAGGCGTAGTGGGCGGCCGGCGCGACCGGGATCAGGTCGGTCGCCGGGTCCACCCCGATGGCCAGGCAGGACGCCACGATGGTCGGGAACCGCCGGGTCAGGAACTCGCCGCCCAGGTGCCGGGCGTCCAGGAAGACGTGATCGGCGCCGGAGGCGAGCAGCACCCGGTGGATGCCCTTGGCCACCACGTCCCGGGGGGCCAGCTCGGCCAGCTCGTGCTGGCCGACCATGAACCGCTTGCCGTCGCCGTCGACCAGATGGGCGCCCTCGCCCCGCAGTGCCTCGGAGACCAGGGGCTGCTGCGCGAGCCCGGCGCCCGGGCCGCCGGCCGGCACGATCAGCGCGGTCGGATGGAACTGGACGAACTCCAGGTCGGTGACGGCCGCGCCGGCGCGCAACGCCAGCGCGACCCCGTCGCCGGTGGAGACCGCCGGGTTGGTGGTGGCCGCGAAGATCTGCCCCATCCCGCCGGTGGCCAGCACCACCGCGCGGCCGAGGATCGCGCCGACGCCGTCCTCGCTGCCCTCGCCGAGCACATGCAGCGTGATCCCGCAGGCCGGGCCGAGCCCGTCCGGGCCGTCGCCGGGGGCGCGCAGCAGGTCCAGCACCAGGGCGTGCTCGACCAGCCGGATCCAGGGGTCCCGTCGTACCGCCGCGTGCAGCGCGCGCTGCACCTCCGCGCCGGTGGCGTCACCACCGGCGTGCACGATGCGGTCGGCCCGGTGGCCGCCCTCCCGGGTGAGCATCAGCGAGCCGTCCGGGTTGCGGTCGAACTCCGCCCCGATCCGCATCAGCTCGCGCAGCCGGACCGGGCCCTCCTGCACCAACGCCCGGACCGCCGCCGGGTCGCAGAGGCCGACGCCGGCCACCTCGGTGTCGTACGCGTGCGCGTCCGGGCTGTCCGCCGGGTCGAGTACCGCGGCGATGCCGCCCTGCGCCCAACGGGTCGAACCCTCGTCGATGTCGACCTTGGTGACGACGGTGACGTGCAGGCCGGCCTCGCGCAGGTGCAGCGCGGCGGTCAGCCCGGCGACCCCGGAACCGACGACGATCACGTCGGTGGTCTCCACCCAACCGGGCGCGGGCGCGGCGAGCAGCCGGGGCAACGCCGGCAGGTCGACGGTGGGTAGGTCCATGGGCACAGTCAACCCGAAGCGTCCTCGTCCCGGGTGGCGGGGGCGGGACGAGTGGTTCCGGCTACCTCGTCCGGACCGGCAGCTTGCCCGGCCCGGCACCCTTCAGCGAGGCGGTCACCGTGCGGTCGCTCAGCCACAGGTAGCAGCGCACTCCCCGGTCGCCGACCGCCCAGCGCCCGGCACCGGGCGGACGGACCACCACGCCGCTGCGGTAGCGCAACGTCGAGTCGGCGGGCACCCCGGCCCAGCGCGCGACCACGGCGTAGCAGCCGGCGTAGAGCGGGGCCCAGTCCGCCGGCTTCTTCGGGTACGGGCGGTCCGGCGCCGCCCAGACGCCGGCGAACTCGGCATCGTGTCGCACCGCGCAGTCGACCGGGGCGAGCGTCTGCACCCGGCGCCGGTCCTGCCCGGTGCGCTGGCAGCCCAGGCGGAGGCGGGACGGTGCCTTGAGCGCGTCGCGCAGGCTGCTCGTCCGGGTCACCACGGTGGCCGCCGCCTCGACCGTGTTCAGCTCGGTCAGGTCGCACCGGAACCAGCGTGCGCCGGCCGTCCATCCGGTGCCGGTGGGCAGCGCCACGGCCAGCCGGAGTCGCCCGGCCCGCCAGTCGTCGCCGACGAAGCCTCGGGCCCGCACGTCGCACTCGGCGAACGCGGTACGCAACTCGGGGGAGTCGAGCGCTGGCGGGGCGGCCCGGTCGGCGGTGAACGCCCCGACGTGCACCGTCTCCACCCGGTGCGGCACGTCGCAGCCCACCGGCGCGTACGCGGCCAGGCTCACGGTCGGCGTGAAGTCGGCGACCTGGCAGACCTCGGCTGCCGGCGTGAACGGGCCGGCCGGCGGCAGGGCGCCCCAGTCGTCGCCGATGTCCCCGTCCAGCCCGCCCGACGAGGCACACCCGGCCAGCAGCACCGCCGCGACTCCCGCGGCGACGAGACTGCGCATCGCACGGCCCATCGCGCCTCCCCCAGCCCGACGACCGTCGATTCCGACGGCCCGCCCAGGGTAGCCGAAAATGACCTTCCGGTGACAGCCCGCGCTCCCCCTACCCCTCTCCACCCCGCCCACCCCAACCGTCGATCTTGCACTTATCGCCCCGACAAAAAGGACGAACAAGACATTCAAGGGGCCGAAACCGCAAGATCGCGGGAGAGGGGGAAGGGAGGGGGAGGGGCGGTCAGTTCAGGGCGGCGGCCAGGGGGTTCGGGACGGGGGTGCCGGCGGTGCCGGGGGCGGCGGTGGTGGGGTCGGCGGTCAGGTCGACGATGCGGTTGTCGGCGTCGACGTGCACCACCCTCGGGCGGTACGCGCGTGCCTCGGCGTCGTCCATCTGCCCGTACGAGATGAGGATGACCAGGTCACCGGGGTGCACCAGGTGCGCGGCGGCACCGTTGATGCCGATCACGCCGCTGCCCCGCCGGCCCGGGATCACGTACGTCTCCAGTCGGGCCCCGTTGGTGACGTCCACGATCGCGACCTGCTCGCCGGGGAGCAGGTCAGCCGCGTCGAGCAGGTCCTCGTCGACCGTCACCGAGCCCACATAGTGCAGGTCGGCCTGGGTCACCGTGGCCCGGTGGATCTTCGACTTGAGCATGGTCCGGAGCATCGGGGTGCCTTTCCGCATTCGTGGTGGGGTCAGGGACGCGGCGCGAGGTGGATCGCCACGTTGTCGATCAGCCGGGTGGCACCGACCCAGGCGGCGATCAGCAGCCGGGCCGGCCCACCGACCGGACCGGGCTCCAGGTCGGTGTCGGTGAGCACCAGATAGTCGAGGCGGGCGCCCGGCGAGTCGAAGGCCCGGTGCGCGGCGGCCAGCACCGCGCCCGCGTCGTCGCCCCGCTCGGCCGCCGCGACACCGGCGCGCAGCGCGGCGGAGAGGCTCAACGCGGCCCGCCGCTCCTCGGCGGAGAGGTACCGGTTGCGGCTGGACAGCGCCAGACCGTCCGGCTCCCGCACAGTCGGCACGCCGACGATCTCGGTGGGCACGTCCAGGTCACTGACCATCCGACGGACCAGGGTGAGCTGCTGGTAGTCCTTCTCACCGAAGAAGGCCAGGTCGGGGCGGGTGAGCTGGAGCAGCTTCAGCACCACGGTGAGCACGCCGTGGAAGAAGCCGGGGCGACTCAGCCCCTCCAGGTCCGCGCCGAGCGGACCCGGGTCGAGCCGCACCACCGGCTGCCCCGCCGGGTACATCTCGGTCACCGAGGGCGCAAAGACCAGGTCCACCCCGGCCCGCCGGCAGATCTCCAGGTCCGCGTCGAGGGTGCGTGGGTAGCGGTCGAAGTCCTCGTTCGGGCCGAACTGGAGCGGGTTCACGAACACGGTCACCACGACGTGGTCGGCCCGCTCCCGGGCGGCCCGCAGCAGCGTCTCGTGCCCGTCGTGCAGCGCGCCCATGGTCATCACCACGCCGACCGTGCCGGTCAGCGCCTCCCGGGCCGCCGCCAGCTCCTTGCGTGTGTGCAGCACCTCGGTCATCAGAAGGCACCTCCTTCCGTTCGCGACTGCGGGGCTCGCAAGACCGGCTCACTCCTCGCGCTCACCACGCCCACCTTCCGCTCGCGACTGCGGGGCTCCGCCGCGCTGCACTCCTCGCGCTCACCGCGCCCGCCTTCCGTTCGCGACTGCGGGGCTCCGCTGCGCTGCACTCCTCGCGCTCACGCCGCAACCTCCATCCCGTCCAGCACGTCCCGCAGCGCCGCGGCGTCCGCCGGGCGCAACCGGCCCGCCGCGACCGCGCGGTCCGCCGTCCGTCGCGCCAGGGCCAGGTACGCCGGCACGGATTCCGGCGCGGTCCGGGCCAGCCGGTCCAGGTGCCGGCGTACGGTCCCCGCGTCGCCCCGGGAGACCGGGCCGGTCAGCGCGTCGTCGCCCAGCCGCAGCGCGTTCTCCAGCGCGGCCCGCAGCAGCGGGGCGAGCACCTTCTCCGGCCGGTCCACCCCGGCGTCACGCAGCCGGTCGGCCGCGTCGTTGACCAGGGTCACCAAGTGGTTGGCACCGTGCGCGAGCGCCGCATGGTAGAGCGGCCGATCGACCTCACCCACCCACTCCGGCACCCCGCCCAGGTCGGCCACCAGGCGGGCGGCGAACGGGCGCAGCTCGGCCGGGGCGGTCACCCCGTAGGAGCTGCCGGCCAGGCGGGACAGGTCGTCCGGCGTACCGGTGAAGGTCATCGCCGGGTGCAGCGCCAGCGGCCGGGCACCGACCTCGGCGGCCGGGGCCAGCACGGCCAGCCCGTGCGCGCCGGACGTGTGCGCCACCACTTGGCCGGGGCGCAGCGCGCCGCTCGCGGCCAGGTCGGCGACCACACCGGCCAGCGCGTCGTCGGGAACCGCGACGATCAGCAGGTCGGTGGCGGCGCGCGCCACGTCGGTCGCGGGTCGGTGCGGCGTGTGCGGCAGCAGCAACGCCAGCCGGGCCCGCGACGCGCCGGACGAACCGGATGCCGCGACCACCCGGTGGCCGGCGGCGGCGAGGGACGCGCCGAGCACGGCGCCGACCCGGCCGGTGCCGAGCACGCCGACGGTGAGGGTACGGGGGAAGGCGAGCGGGGCGCGATGGGCCCGCGGGCGCAGCGGTGCGCTCATGGCAGCGATCCAGTCCTCGAAGGGGGTACCGGTCGATGGCAAGTATGCGCCGGGGTGACCGACCCGGACCAAGAAGGTGTGAAAACCTTCACCGACCGCCCGCTAGGGTCGGCACGGTGACCTCCGGGAACCCCGCTCTGCGCTGGCGCGACGCGATGGAACGGGCGCTCTACGGGCCGGACGGCTTCTTCGTCGCCGGCCCCGGCCCCGCCGCGCACTTCCGCACCAGCGTGCACGCCTCGCCGGTCTTCGCCGGCTGCCTGGTGCGGCAACTCGTCGCGCTGGACGAGGCGCTGAGCCGGCCCGCCCGGCTGGACGTCGTCGACGTGGGCGCCGGTCGGGGCGAACTGCTGCGCGCGCTGCTGGCGCAGGCCACACCCGACCTGGTCGCGCGACTCCACCCGGTGGCGGTCGAACGGGCCGCCCGTCCCGACGACCTGCCCCCGGAGATCGACTGGCGGGCCGAGATTCCCGAGGCGGTCACCGGCCTGCTGCTGGCCACCGAGTGGCTGGACAACGTCCCCCTCGACGTGGCCACCATGACCCCCACGGGCTGGCGCTACGTCCTGATCGACCCCACCACCGGCCACGAGATCCCGGGCCCGGAACTCTCCACCGCCGACACCACCTGGCTGACCCGCTGGTGGCCCCTCCCCCAGCCCACCCCCAACCCGTTGATCAAGGAGTTGGCGTCGGGCGCNNNGGGGGTGTCGGGGTGGGGTGGGGTGGGGGGCGGGTCGAGGTGGGGCGGGAGCGGGATCGGGCGTGGGCGGGGGCGGTGGGACGGGTCGAGCGAGGGCTGGCGCTGGCCGTGGACTACGGGCATCTGCGCCAGGCGCGGCCGGTGGACGGGACGTTGACCGGGTACCGGGACGGGCGGCAGGTGGCGCCGGTGCCGGACGGGTCGTGCGACGTGACCGCGCACGTCGCCATGGACTCGGTCGCCTCCGCCGGTGAGCGGGTCGCCAGGTGTGCGTACACCCTGGTCTCGCAGCGGGAGGCGCTGCGGGCGCTCGGGGCCGACGGCGGACGACCGCCGCTGAGCCTGGCCGGTCGGGACCCGGCCGGCTACCTGCGGGGGCTGGCCGCGGCGTCGGCGGTGGCCGAGCTGACCGACCCGGCCGGCCTCGGCGGGCACCTGTGGCTGTGGCAGCCGGTCGGCGTCGCCCTCGACCCGCCCGTGGCACGATGACGGGCATGACCACGGACGCCGGTGACCTCCGCGAGCTGACCGTCGGCACCGGGGCCGGCGGTGAGCAGCTCGGCACCGACATGGTGCTCAACATCGGGCCGCAGCACCCGTCGACGCACGGCGTGCTGCGGCTGCGCCTGGTGCTCGACGGGGAGCGGGTGGTCGCCGCCGAGCCGATCGTCGGCTACATGCACCGGGGCGCGGAGAAGCTCTTCGAGGTACGCGACTACCGGCAGATCATCGTGCTGGCCAACCGGCACGACTGGCTGTCCGCGTTCTCCAACGAGCTGGGCGTGGTGCTCGCGGTCGAACGGCTGATGGGCATGGAGGTGCCCGAGCGCGCGACCTGGCTGCGGATGGCGCTGGCCGAGCTGAACCGGGTGCTCAACCACCTGATGTTCCTCGGCTCCTACCCGCTGGAGATCGGCGCGATCACGCCGATGTTCTACGCGTTCCGGGAACGGGAGACCATCCAGGCGGTGATGGAGGAGGTCTCCGGCGGCCGGATCCACTACATGTTCAACCGGGTGGGCGGCCTGAAGGAGGAGGTGCCGGCCGGCTGGACCGGCCGGGCCCGCGCCGCCATCGGCGAGGTACGCCGCCGCATGCCCGACCTGGACAACCTGATCCGGCGCAACGAGATCTTCCTGGCCCGCACCGTCGGCGTCGGCGTGCTCTCCGCCGCCGACGCCGCCGCGTTCGGCGCGTCCGGGCCGGTCGGCCGGGCCTCCGGGCTCGACCTCGACCTGCGCCGCGACGAGCCCTACCTGGCTTATGACCAGCTCGACGTGCCGGTGGTGACGAAGACCGCCGGGGACTGCCACGCCCGGTTCGAGGTGCTGCTCGACCAGGTGTACGTCTCACTCGACCTCGCCGAGCAGTGCCTGGACCGGGTGGACCGCATCTCCGGCCCGGTGAACACCCGGCTGCCCAAGGTGGTCAAGGCGCCCGAGGGGCACACGTACGCGTGGACCGAGAACCCGCTCGGCATCAACGGCTACTACCTCGTGTCCCGGGGCGAGAAGACGCCGTGGCGGCTCAAGCTGCGCACCGCCTCGTACGCGAACGTGCAGGCGCTGTCGACGCTGCTGCCCGGGTGCCTGGTGCCGGACCTCATCGCCATCCTCGGCTCGATGTTCTTCGTGGTCGGCGACATCGACAAGTGACGCCGGACCGCCCGGCCGGTCAGGGCCAGCGGTTCCCGGCGTCCCGGGGCGGTCGGTCGCGGTCGCCGGGTTCCGGCCCGCGCCGCTCCGACTGCGGCTGCCGCCACTCCGGTTGTGGTTGCCGCCATTCCGACTGCGGCTGCCGCCACTCCGGTCGTGGTTGCCGCCGCTCCGGCTCGGCCTGACGCCACTCCGGCTGGCCGCTGCGCTGGGCCGGCGGCCGCCACTCGTCCGGCACCGGCACCCCGCCGGCCGGCAACGCGGCCTGCCGCTCCTCCGGCCAGCCCTCGCCGGGTGACGGATCCTGCCGCGCCGGACCGCGAACCGAGGCCCACCGGTCCTCGACCCGGTACTCGGTGCCGCCGTCGTCGGCGTGCACCGCCGCCCGCCGCTCACCGATCCGCAGCTCCCGGCCCCGCCCGTCGTCGCGGACCGCCGCCCACCGACTGCCGGTGCGCAGCTCGGACCACTGGTCACCGTCCGGCTCAACCGGCACCGCCGCGCGACCATGCTGCCCGACCGGCGTCGCCCGACCGTACTGCTCGGCGCGGCCGTGCTGGTCCGCCCGGCCGTACTGGTCCGCCCCGCCGGGCTGCTCAATGCCGCCGTACTGGTCCGCGCGGCCGTACTGGTCCGCCTCGCCGGGCTGCTCAGTGCGGCCGTACTGCTCGGCCGGGCGCCGCCAGGACGGTGCCGGACGCTCCTCCGGCCGGAGGTCGGCGTCCGGTTGCACGGTCCAGGTGCCCGGCACCAGGCGTGCCGGTGCGTCGCGCCGGTTTGCCGGGCCGTCGTGGTGGCCCGGCCCCGCCGGCCGGGAACGAGTGCCGGCCACACGCTCGGTCCCCGAACCGGGCCAGGACCGCCGTTCGCCCGCCTCCCCTCCGGAATGCGACGACCAGCCGTCGTCCACCTCGCGCGACGCCCAACCCTGCTCCCCACCGGCGGCCCGGCCGACACCCGCCCACGGATGCTCGCGCCCGTCGCCGCCCCAGGACGACCCGTCGCCCGGCGCACCCGGCCGCAAGCCCTCAGCCTCGTCCCGGGGGTCGGGCCACGCCCGCTCCGCGCCAAGACCGGACCGTGGGCTACCGGACCAGCCGTCCTCGTCCGCACCGGACCAACCGGACCGCGCGTGCTCGTCCCGGCCCGGCTCGTGGCGTCCCGCGCCGCGGTACTCGGCCGCTTCCGCACCCCGCGGCCGTTCCTCCACGGGGGGCGACCAGCGGCCGGCGAACCCGCCGTACCGGGGGCCGGCCGGATCGCCACCACCGTCCACGATGGTGTGCCGGGTGGTGACGTGCACCGTCTCGGTGTGGTGGACCACCCCGACCGGCCGGGCCCCCGACTCGGGCACCCGCGCCGACCCGTGGGCACCGGCGGCACCCCGCTCCGTGCCATGGCCGCCGGACCGGTCGCGAGCGGCGTCGTGCGGGTCACGCCGCTCCCGGTCGCGGTCCAGGTGCGGGGCACGCCGCTCCCGGCCCTCGTCGGCGTACCCGGGTCGCTCGCTGTCGTGGCGGGCCGCCGGAGGCAGGTCGGCCCCGTGACGGCCACCCGTCGACCCGCTCGGCTCGTCCTCGTCATGGCCGGTCGGCTGCGCCCGTACCGCCGCATGATCAGCCGGTCGGTGGACCCGCTCGTACGCACCGGCCACCGGCACCCGGGCCCGTCCACCCGGACGTTCCTCGTCCGCCACGGCCNGGCCAGGCCCGCGGCCGCGGCGTCGAGCCGGTGACGTACGGCGGCAGCCGCCTTCTCTGCCCGCTGGGCCTGGTCGAGCGCCTGATTGCCGCGCTGCGCGGCGGCCACGATCTCGACGCGCAACTCCTGGCGCAGCTGCGCCAACTCCTCGCGCAGCTCTTCCGACGAGGCGTCGGCGGCGCCGCTCTCGGCCCGCAGCGCGATGGAAAGGCCGATCAGCACCACGGCCAGGATCGCCAGCACCGCACCGAACCGGAGCGTGCCGTTGCCGTCCGCCACCAGCAGAATCAGCGCCGCCAGGGGCGCCAACCCGACCCCGCCCCAGAACAGGACGGTCAGCGGCGTCGGGGTGCGCTTGTCGGCGGAAGTGACCGAGGCTGGCATGGGTGAGCAGACTACCGAGAGTTCCACCGCAGGGGAACGGGTCGGCACGGTCGGATGCCCGCCTCGGTGACCCGCGTGCCCGTACGCACCGCCACCGGCCGGCCGGTGCGGCCGGCCGGTGGCGACGGGTCAGCTCGTGGCGAGCGCCGCGTCGGAGGAGAAGACCAGGCCGACGCTGGCCGAACCGGTCTTCAGCGCGTTCTTGGTCTGCGGGCCACCCGCGTCCAGCGAGCTGAACGAACCGGCCTTGAAGTCGTAGATCTCGACGAGACCGGCCTGGCACTTCGGCCGTTGCGGGCACTCCGGGGGACCGGCCAGCACGGTGGCCTGACCGGAGCACTTGGCGGCCAGGTCGGAGAGCGTGGACACGGCGTACTTCTCCGCGAACGCCTTGGTGACCGCGAAGGCGTTCTGGTCCTGCGCCTGCGACGGCTGGCCGAACTTCAGGCCGACCTTGTCACCCTCGGCCTGCAGGGCCGAGACCGTCTTCGCCAGCTCCGGCGAGGAGACCGGCTGCGCGTCCTTGCCGTTGGCCTTGGTGTTGAGGAATTCGGCCATGGTGGCCGCGTACTCCGGGACGACCTGGATCTGCCCCTTCTCCAGGGCCGGTTCGTAGAGCTCGCGATTGCCGATGGTCTGCACCTTGACCTGGTAGCCGGCCGCGGTGAGCGCGATCTTGTAGAGCTCGGCCACGGTCTGGCTCTCGCTGAAGTTGCCCGCGCCGACCGTCACCTGGCCGCCCGGCCCCTTCCCGATCCCGCCGGTCACGCCGTTGGCCTCGGCGAACTCCTGCGCCGCCACCTGAGGCGTCTTCCGGTCGACGTCGACCGACCGGTTGAGCTGGATCAGCTTGGGGGTGTCGAGCGCCGCGGAGACCTTGTCCAGAGCGGCAACCAGCGGCGGGGTGGCCGCCTTGGCGTTGATCGCGGGGAGGACGTTGTCGGTGTTCTGCAACTTCTTGTCGTCGGTGAGGACGACCAACTGGTCACCCGCGACGGGGGCGCAGCCCGCCCCCGAAGCGCCCGCCTCCGGGGCGTCGGTGCCGGACGAGCCGGCGTCACCGCAGCCGGTGAGAAGACTCGCCGCGGCGAGGGCGCCGAAGGCCCCCGCAGCCAGCCGTGAACGAGCGCGCATCAGTTGCCCGCCTTCCGTGTCCCGGCGCGACCCCCTCGGGCCGGCCGCGTGTCCGACGGGCATCCGGTTGGCGCCCGCGAGTTCACCCAACATCCTGGACGACCCGACCGACAAATCCGGAGCGGGTTTCGTCATCCGATCGTCACCCTCGGGCCACCCATGGGCGTGACCGTCGTCACACCCGCGCGGCCGGAGCCCGCCCGGGGACGGATCAGCCGCCCGCGGTGGCCGCGGTCGCGCGGCGGTTCGCCCGCCGCCGGACGCGGCGCAGCGGGCGCGGCGTGACCAGCCGCTCCACCACCGCGAGCATGCCCTCGACCAGCAGCGCCAGGCCGGCCACCAGGACACCGCCGGCGACGATCTGGCCGCCGCCAGCCGCGATGTCCAAGCCGAAGCCGGCCCGGATGATCTGGCCCAGGCCACCGCCGTTGACGAAGGAGGCCAGCGCGGCGGTGGCCACCACCTGCACGGTCGCGGTCCGGAACCCGGCCGCCAGGTAGGGCACCGCGAGCGGCAACTCCACCCGCCGCAGCACCTGCCCGCCGGAGAGCCCCATGCCGCGCGCGGCGTCCCGGGCCTCCGGATCGGCCTGCCGCACCCCGGTGTACGCGTTCGCGAGCAGCGGCGGCACCGCGAAGACCGCGAGCGCCACCACCACGGACGATCGGCCGAATCCGAGGAAGGTCAACGGCAGGATGGTGAGCAGGGCCAGGGTGGGGATCGCCAGGGTGACGTTGGAGACCAGCAGCACCAGGCCGCCGCCCCGGCCGGTGTGCCCGAGCCAGAGGCCGATCGGCCAGGCCACCAGGCAGCCGAGCAGCACCGCCAGGGCGGACATGCTCAGGTGCTCGCCCAGCCGGTCCAGCACGCCGCCGGAGTTGGTCCAGTTCAGGGGATCGTTCAGCCAGACCACGGCCTGCTGCACCGGGTTCATTGAGCCTGCCTTCCGCTCGCGACTGCGGGGCCCCGCTGCGCTGCACTCCTCGCGCTCACCGCGCCCACCTTCCGCTCGCGACTGCGGGGCTCCGCTGCGCTGCACTCCTCGCGCTCACCGGACCCGCCCGCGCAGCCAAGGAGTGAGCAGCCGGCCCACCCCGGCCAGGACCAGGTCGAGCACCAGCGCCAGCAGCACGCAGAGCACCGTGCCGGTCATGATCTGCGCCTTGTAGAAGTTGTTCTGGAAGCCCGCGAAGATGAGCTGACCGAGCCCACCCCGGCCGACCACCACTCCCACCGTGACCAGGGCGACCGTCGACACGGTCGCCAGCCTCAGGCCGGTGAGGATGCCGGGCAGCGCCAGCGGCAGCTCGATCCGGAACAGCCGGCCCCAGCGGCCGTACCCCATGCCCTCGGCGGCCTCCCGCACCTCGGGCGGCACCTGGTTCAGGCCGGCCAACGCGTTGCGCACGATGACCAGCAACGCGTACAGCACCACCACTGTGAGCACGGTCACCGCGCCGATGCCGAGGTAGGGCGCGAGGAACGCGAACAGCGCCAGCGACGGGATCGTGTAGAGCACCCCGGTCAGCGCCAGGATGGACGCGGACAGCGACCGGAACCAGTACGCTGCCACCGCGAGCGGCAGCGCCACCAACGCGGCGATCAGCACGGCCCGGGCGGTCAGCCAGGTGTGCTCCCGCAGCGCGGCGAGGATGGTGTCAGAGTTGTCCCGCACGTACTGCCAGGAGAACCACGGATTACCCGGGGCAGCCCGGTAGCTCAGGTGGAGGAGCACACGTGGACGTTACCCCGGGGGCCACCGTCGGTCACGGCGCCGCCTCGATCACTCTGGAGCGCATCAGCAAGCGCTACCCGGACGGCACCGAGGCGGTCCGCGAGCTGAGCCTGGAGGTCACAGCCGGCGAGCTGGTGGTGCTGATCGGCCCGTCCGGCTGCGGAAAGTCCACCGTGCTGCGCATGGTCAACCGCCTGATCGAGCCGACCGGCGGGCGGATCCTGCTCGGCGACGACGACGTAACCCGGGTCGACCCGGTGACGTTGCGCCGCCGCATCGGGTACGTGATCCAGAACGTCGGCCTCTTCCCGCACCAGACCGTCGCCGCCAACGTGGCCACCGTGCCGGGGTTGCTGGGCTGGTCGCGGGAGCGGACCCGGGCCCGGGTGGGCGAGCTGCTGGAGCTGGTCGGCCTCGATCCGGCGCAGTTCGGCAAGCGCTACCCGCAGGAGCTGTCCGGCGGTCAGCGGCAGCGGGTGGGGGTCGCCCGCGCTCTCGCCGCCGACCCGGTGGTGCTGCTGATGGACGAGCCGTTCTCAGCCGTCGACCCGATCGTCCGGACCCGGTTGCAGGAGGAGTTCCTGCGGTTGCAGGCCGAGGTTCGCAAGACCATCGTGCTGGTCACCCACGACCTCGACGAGGCGGTGCGGCTGGGCGACCGGATCGCGGTGCTCTCCGAGGGCGGCGTCCTGCAGCAGTACGACCGCCCCGCCGCGCTTCTGGGCTCGCCCGCCTCGGAGTTCGTCCGCGAGTTCGTCGGCGCCGACCGGGGCATCCGGCGGCTGGCGGTCACCCCGGTGACCCGCGCGGTGCTCGACCCGCTGCCGGCCGACGACGCGACCGGCCTGCCCACCGTGCCGCTCGGCGGCTCGGCCTACGACGCGCTGGGCGCGCTGCTCACCTCCGGCGCCGAGCACGCGGTGGTCACCGAGGAGGGCCGTCCGGTCGGGCTGCTCGCCCGGACCCGGGTGCTGACCCTGGGCGCGGTGGACTGAGGCCCACCCGAGCCGACCGGGGTCAGGCCCGACCGCCCAGGCTCGCCAGGCCGACGATCCAGCCGGCGAAGAAGCCGTACGTGACGCCGGTGCTCGTGGCCTGGAAGGCGGCGAAGAGCGTGCCGTGCGGCCCGAGGAGGGTGGCGAGCAACGCGGTCAGGCCGGCGGCCAGGGCGTACGCGCCCCAGCCGGAGAGGAACTGGCTGCCCGAGGCCGCCACCCGGTCGACCTGCGGACCGGGCAGCAGGTAGAGCAGCG
This sequence comes from Micromonospora sp. NBS 11-29, assembly GCF_002140155.1. GTDB lineage: Bacteria > Actinomycetota > Actinomycetes > Mycobacteriales > Micromonosporaceae > Micromonospora. Next base: position 121,503 of record NZ_NAPR01000021.1, on the reverse strand, counting down.
CCGCGGCGAGCACGATCAGCAGGATCGCCCGCAAATTGGTGGCGAACATGCCCTCGTCGGCGTGCCACCGCCAGGCCGGCCAGGCCAGCAGCCGCAGGAACCAGCCGCCGGCTCCGGTCGGGTCGGTGTGCTCCTGCGCCCAGCCGACGTACATCGGACTGCCGCCGACCGCGACGAGGAGGAACGCGGCGAGCGTGCCGGTACCGGCGGCCGTGCCGTACCGGGGGACGGTGCGGGGGCGGTTGGTGAGGGCCATGGAACGGTCAGTTCCCGGGCCGCCGCGCCGGGCAAACCTGCGTAGCCGCGCGACCGCCGTCGGTCGGCGGGCGGTCACCGGGTCAGTGCTTCATCAGGTAGTCGATGAAGGCGGCGCGCAGCAGCGGCGCGGACTCCTCGTAACCGTGCCCGGTCAGCTCGCGCCACAGCGCGTTGGCCTCGTCCAGGGTCGGCCCGATGGAGTTCGGGGCGCCGTCCAGGGCGGCGGCCTCGTCGGCGTTCGGCAGGTGCCGCAGCACCGACCAGAAGAACCCCACGTCGTGACGCTCCCGGGCCAGGTGGAACGCCTGCTCGCGCAGCTCCTCGGTGGAGAGCTTGTCGAGTTCGTCGAAGGTACGGCCGCCGGGGGCAGGAGTCTCCGTCATGTCGCCGAGCCTAACCGGCGAGATCAGCTCCGGCCCGCCGGACGCGACGTCGCCGGCCGCCGTCAGCGGTCGTCGGCGTCCCAGCGTCGCGGCTCGTTCTGCCAGCGCGGCGCCTCCCAGGCGTCCACCGGCGTGTCGGTGTTACGGGTCGGCAGCACCGACGGCCAGGTGTCGGCCGGCTCGGGCGCCGGGGTCATCGCCCAGCCGGCGCTGATCGTGCCGTCGCCGACCGGCCGGAGCGGACCGGGCGTGCCCGCGCCGGGCGTGCTCGGGCGAGGTCGGCCGAACGTCTCGACCAGCCGGGTGACCACCAGCCCCGCGCCGAGGGCGACCCCGCCCACCGCCCAGCGGCTCACCGTCCACTCGTGCGCCACGGTCCAGGCCAGGAACACCATCACCAGGCAGACCGCGAGCAGGGCGCCGAAGACGCCGCCGCGCCGGCCGTACGCGCTGGTGCCGCCGAGCAGCACCGTGCCGACCGCCAGCACCGTCCAGTCCAGCCCGGTGCCGGGCTGGACCGGGCCGTCCCCGTTCGCGGCGATCAGCAACCCGCCGAGCATCGCGAGGACCGTGGAGCCGACGAGCGCCAGCCCGGTCACCGTGGCCGCCACCGCGCCGCGTCGCCGGGCGGGGTCGGCGACCGGACGGAAGCGTCCGATCAGCCGGCGCACCGGTTTGATCGCGCCGAAGAGGCCACCGAGGACGGCCACCGCGGCGAAGCCGACGAAGAGGTAGAGCGCGCTGCGCCGCGGATCGTAGTCGCCCTGCACCGCGACCGGGGCGGTCCGCTGCTCCAGGTGGACGATCACGCCGGCCGCACCGGCCAGGCTCGCGGCCCAGCCCGGTACGTGCAGCACCACCACGGCCAGGGCGAGTGCCAGCCCGGCGACCGCCGCCACCGCCAGGGCCGGGAGCAGCGCCTCGCGCATGTCCCGGTCGCCCTGCTCGGCGAAGTGGAACGCGGCGGCCAGCGCGACCGGACCGATCGCCAGGTTGACCGCCGCGGCCCGCAGGCTGAGACCGGCGGCCAGCGTGAGCAGACCCAGTCCGGCCACGTCGACGAGCAGCGCCTTCAGCGCTTCGCCGCGCAACGCGTCCGCGTCCTCCCGCCAGAGCGCCCAGGTGACCGTGACCAGCCCGGCCAGCAGCAGGAACTCCCAGACCACGTGCACCGCGATCCGGTCCCGGCCGGGCTCGCCGTGGGACGGGTCGTCGAAGACGTTCTCCAGCACGGCGGCGGGTACGCCCGACGACGTCTCCGGTGGCGTCGTCCGGCCCGACTCGTCGTACCCCATTGGCCCGCGCCTCCCAGGTGGCCGCGTCCGGCCCACTCCGCGGGCGGACCGGTGGCGGCCGTCGCTCTCCGGTCGTCAGGGACGGTACCGGCGGGCGGAGGTGGGGGAAAGCCTCCGCTCAGCGGCGCCCGCGCGGCGTCTCCCGATCGCCCGGCTCGCGGTCCTCGTCGTCCTCCTGCTCGGGCACCCGGCACGAGCGCTCCAGCCAGAGCGCCGCCGCGACCAGGGCCAGCGAAGCGACCAGCCCGGCCACCGCGGCGGGACGGTCGCCGACCGCGGCGTTGGTCCGCTCCACGAGGAGCCAGCCGGTGAGCCCGGCGTAGAAGCCGGCGAAGATGGCCCCGGCCAGCGCGGACGCCTTGGCGAGCACCACGAACCGGGCGACCAGCAGCGGATTCACCGGCTCCCGGCCGGGGCGCCGCTCGATCCGGCTCCGGGTGTTGAGCGCCGCGTAGGCCTCCAGCACCGCCAGCCCGGCCAGCGTGATCACCGGCAGCCAGGGCAGGTCGGGGGCGAAGTCGTAGTAGAAGCCGCTGATCAGCAGCCAGGCCACCGCGGCGGCGGCCAGACCGGCCACCACCAGCGTGGAAACCCGGGTCGGACCCATCCGGAAGCGGTGGGGATCCTGCGGGGACCTGGCCGTGCTCATGCGTCCGACTCTAGCGTCAGATCCGGTCGCGGGCTCAGTTCCAGGGCGTCGGCGGCCAGCGGTTCGGCGTTGAGCAGATCGGTCAGCCAGCCGTGGCCGGGCAGCCGGCCGTGCGGCTCGATGTCGATCCACGGTCGCAGCACGAAGGCGCGCAGGTGGGCGCGGGGGTGCGGCAGGGTCAGCTCCGGGTCGTCGCTGAGCACCGGCTGCCCGGCGGGGTCCCAGACCGCGACCACGTCCACGTCCAGCGTGCGCGGCCCGTACCGCCGGGCCGGGTCGCGGACGCGCCCGGCCGCCGCCTCCGCGGCCCGGGCCCGCGCCAGCCAGTCACCCGGCGTCGCCGCCGGGTCCGCGACCATCACCACCGCGTTCAGGTACGCGGGCTGCGCCGCGTCTCCCCACGGTGGAGTCTCGTAGACGCCGGAGACCAGCAGCACCCGCTCGCCGAGCGCCGCCACCGCGCCGCGCAGGTGGCCGAGCCGGTCGCCCAGGTTGCTGCCGATCGACAGCACGGCCCGGGTCACCGGGTACGCCGCAGGGTGACGGCCACGTCCCGGAAAGCGTGCGGGATCGGGGCCTCCGGCTTGTGCACGGTCACCGTCGCGGCGGTGACCCGCGGCGCGGCCAGGCAGATCGCGAGCAGCCGGTCGGCGAGCGTCTCGATCAGGTTCACCGGCTCGCCGGTGATCACCGCGACCAGCCCCTCGGCCAGCTCGCCGTAGTGCACGGTGTCGGTCACCTCGTCCGAGCGGGCGGCCGGGCCCAGGTCGAGTTCGAGCACCGCGTCGACCACGAACTCCTGCCCCTGGACGCGCTCGAAGTCGTAGACGCCGTGCCGGCCGTGCGCACGCAGGCCGGTCAGCTCGATCCGGTCGGTCATCGCGGTCCCCCGTTCCGGGCGTCGGCGCGGCCGGTCGCCGCCACCAACCGCGGGCTGCCGGTGGCCCGCCAGACGGCGAGCGCGTCGGCGGTGCCCCGGACGTCGTGCACGCGTACCCCCCACGCGCCGGCGGCCACGGCCAGCACGCTGGTCGCGACCGTCGCGGCCGCCCGCCCGTCGGTGGGGCGGGGATCGCCGGCCGGGTCGGCGAGCAGCCGGCCCAGGTAGGACTTGCGGCTGGCGCCGAACAACAGCGGGAAGCCCAGCTCGACCAGTTCGGGCAGGCGCGCGCTGAGTTCCCAGTTGTGCGCGGCGGTCTTGGCGAAGCCGAGCCCCGGGTCGACGATGATCCGGTCGGCGGCGACGCCGGCGGCGAGCGCGGCGTCGACCCGCTGGGTCAGCTCGGCCCGGACGTCGGCCACCACGTCGGTGTAGGCGGCCAGGTCACGCATCTGGCGGGAATGGCCCCGCCAGTGCATGAGCACCCAGGGGCAACCGGCGTCGCGGACCACCCGCGCCATGTCCGGGTCGGCGAGGCCGCCGGAGACGTCGTTGACCACGTCCGCGCCGGCGGCGAGCACGGCCTCGGCGACCCGGGCCCGGCTGGTGTCGATGCTGACCGGGATGCCGGCGGCGCGCAGCTCGCGGACCACCGGCAGCACGCGGGCGGTCTCGGTCTCCGCGTCGACCCGGTCGGCACCGGGCCGGGTGGACTCGCCACCGACGTCGACCAGGTCCGCACCGGCGACGCGCAGTCGCACCCCGTGTGCGACGGCGGCGTCCAGATCGGCGTATCTGCCGCCGTCGGAGAAGGAGTCGGGCGTGACGTTGAGGACGCCCATCACCACCGGGTCCTCCGCCCGTACCAGATCGGTCACGGACCCGACAGTACCGTTCGCCGGCAGGGCTTCCGGCCACCGGGCAAGCCGGAACCTCACGGCCCTGACGTGCACATTGGAACAGGTGTACGATCGGTCGTCCGGGTTGTTCGGGGTCGACTCTTCGCGGCTTGTCGCAAAGGTGGCCGGCCCGTACGCTTTGGAATTGCCCAGCATCGAGATGGCGAAGCGTGGAGGGAGGGCCGAAGCGGGACGAATTCGCCCAAACTTCACCACGCTACGTGGTGGTTGACGGACTCAGCGTCAACGACGCCGGATCCGCCGAGCACATCCCGCCAGGCTCGACCAACTGCACCACCGCGGCACCGCCGGCCGCGACCTTTGGGGAGGTTTCCAGTGATCGCCACCGAGCTCATGGCAACGGCGTCGACCGCCGTCGACCACGCGCTCCACACCCTGGCGTCGACTCCACTCGCCGAGCCGGCCCCGAAGGGCATCGACACCGACAACGTCGTCTCCTTCTTCGCCAGCAAGGTCGCGCCGATCCTGCTCGCCGTCCTCGGAGTGATCTTCATCGGCCGGGCCAGCCGGGGTGAGATCTCCAAGGTCCTCACCAGCTCGGCCATCGCCATCATCGGGCTGGCCTTCATCGCCGGCGCGGCCACACTCTTCTTCGTCGGCGACTACCTGATCAACCTCATCTTCGAGTAGGGCGTTGGGCGACGATGCGGCTGCGCACCGACGACGACATCTACCGGGCTCGCCTCGTCTACCTGGGGCCGCCCGGATACACCCTGCCCGTCCACCTGCCGTACGCCCAGTACGGCCTGTTCATGCTGCTCGTACCCCTCTACGTGTTCATCCACTGGTTGTTCACGCTGCAGGTCGAGCTCTTCCCCGCCTGGGAGATCTCGCTCGCCATCGTGACGACCTCGTTCATCTTCCGGTACGTCGACCCGGACCGGCCGGCGCGCATGGTCATCCGGACCGCGCTGACCGACTGGCGACGCACCCGGGAGCCGGCCGCCGAGCTGCGGGACCCGCGCCTCGTGGCGAGCCGGATCAGGATCCGGGAGGAACTGGCATGACCGGGCGTACACCGATCGCGCAGGCGAACGACGCGGGTGAGGCGGTCGCATGAGTCGCTCTTCCACGCCGGGTTCCCCGGCCGGGCGTCCGGCCGTCCCACCCGGTAACCGTGCGCGATCGTTCGACTACCCGCCGGACCAGGATCTGGACGAGGTCGTGCTGGACCCGGCACTCGTCACCAGTCCCGGTCACGGCCGGGTGGGCGTCTTCCAACCGCCGCGCCCGCTCGCCCCACGCGGCGGGGAACCACGCGAGCCGGTACGCCCCGACGGCGACATCGACTCTCCCTTCCTCGACCTGTTCGGCGGCGCGCAGCCCCGGGTCCGCCGCCCCGCCGGGTCAACCCCGCCCACCCCACCGGTGGAGCCCGTGGTGGCCCCACCCCGTCGCGGTGTCGGCCGGGACGCCCTGCCGATTCCGCACCAGCACACCGCCCCGGTCGACCCGGCACCACCGGCCGAGCCGACGCCACCGGCCCGGGAACGCACACCGGGCGTACGCGCCGTGGGACGGCCCCACCCGACGCCCGCGCACGCCGTGCCCGAGCCCGTGGAACCGCCCGCGCTCGAACCGCCACCCACGGCGCCTCGCAACCGGGTGCCCCAGCAGGCCGGTGACCGGCTCCCCGCCCTCCGGCCCCCCGCCGAGCCCGAGCCGGTCCGTGAGCCTGCCGCCACCCCGCCGCCGGCACGCACCGAGACCCTCCACCCCGCGCCCCGCGTCGACCGGCCGGAGCCGGGCCACGACCTGCCGGATCCGCGCCCGGTGGCATCCGCGCCGGCCCGGGAGGTCGGCCGTCCGGCCCACCGGGAGGTGACGCCGCCCCGGCAGCGCTCCGCCGACCGCCGGGACAAGCCGACCAAGCCGGTCCGGGTCCGCGCCCCGAAGATCAAGTTCGGTGATCGGGACCCGTCGGTCGAGCTGGCCATCACCGAGATCGCCGGTCACCTCACCTTCACCCCCAACACGGTCACCGCCTGGTACTGGCTGCCCGAGGTGCGCTGGGCGTTCCGCCCGGACGCGGAACGCGAGGCGCTGCTCTCGGCGATCTCCGAGCAGTACGCCGGCCTGGCCGGGTTCCGGCTGCACCTGCGCCGCACCACCCGGCCCTTCCCGGCCGACGAGTGGGCCCGCACCATCGACGCGCACACCGCCGCCCCGCTGCCCGACGTGTCTGGCACCACCGGTTGGGCCGACCACCTGGTCGCCGCCCAGCGGCACCTGATGGCGGTGAACCACGCCGAGGGCCAGACCTACCTCGGCGTCACCTTCGCCCGCCGGTCGCTCGGCGACTCGCTCACCGAACGCCTGTTGCGGACGTTCGGGCGGGGCACCGCCGACGGCGAGCGCCGCCGGCTGGGCCGCACCGTCGAGCAGTTCGACGAGGTGCTCGGCGCGTTCGGCATGCGCGGCCGCCGGGTCACCGCGCCCGAGCTGGAGTGGCTGCTCTACCGCTCGGTGGCGCTGTGCATGGCGCCGCCCGGCGTGCTCTCCCCGGTCACCAACGGCCGGTGGGAACGCGGCGACCTGCTCGCCATGACCGAACAGGTCGAGCGCTACCGCACGCCGTACGGCTCGACGGTCAAGCTGGTCAACCGGATGACCGGCGAGGAACGGCACGTCGCCGTGCTCGCGGTCGGCCGGATGGAACCGCTGGAGATCCCCGAGCGGCACGAACCCTGGCTGCACTTCCACGAGCGGCTGCCGTGGCCGATGGAGCTGTCCACCCGGGTCGACATCCTCGGCCCCAACGACTCCTTCCGGAACCTCGAACACCGACTCCGGATGATCCGCTCCCAACAGCTCGACTACGCCGAGCACGGCATCGACGCGCCGCCCGAACTGGAACGCCTGGCCAAGCGGGCGCTGGTGATCGGCGACGAGATGACCACCGGGCTGCCGGTCGACTCGGCCCGCGCGCACGGCTGGCACCGGATCGCCGTCGGTGGCCGCACCCGCGAGGAGTGCCTGGAACGGGCCCGCCGGCTCATCCAGCTCTACTCCCGGGAACTGCGGATCTCGCTCCAGCACCCGAAGAACCAGGACTGGCTGGCCCGCGAGTTCATCCCCGGCGAACCGATCGCCAACACCGGCTACGTCCGGCGGATGCCGGTCAACCTGCTCGCCGCCGCGCTGCCCCAGGCCGCGTCCACCGTCGGCGACCGGCGCGGCGACCTGATCGGCCGGACCGCCGGCACCTGCCGCCGCCCGGTCTTCCTCGACCTGCACTTCCCGATGGAGGTACGCGAGCGCTCCGGCCTCGCCGTCTTCGTCGCCGAGCCGGGCGGCGGCAAGTCCACGCTGCTCGGCGCGCTCGGCTACCTGGCCGCGCGACGCGGCGTGCAGGTGACGCTGCTCGACCCGTCCGGCCCGCTGGCCCGGCTCTGCGCCATGCCCGAGCTGGCGCCGTACTCGCGGGTGCTCAACCTGACCGGCTCCGAGCAGGGCACCCTGGCGCCGTACGCGCTGATCCCCACGCCGCTGCGCAGCGAGTTCGGCGCCGGGGCGGCCGGCGACCGGGAGTTCGAGATCGCCGTCTCCAACGCCCGGGCCGAACGCCGGATGCTGGTGCAGGACATCTGCATGATGCTGGTGCCGCCGCAGGTGGCCCGGGAAGCGTCCACCGCCACGCTGTTCCGGCACGCGGTGCGCCAGGTGCCGGCCGAGGAGACCTCCACCCTGGACGACGTGGTCACCTGCCTTCAGGGGCTCGACGACGACTCCGGCCGTGAGCTGGCGAACCTGCTGCTCGACACCGCCGAGATGCCACTGGCCATGCTCTTCTTCGGCCGGCCACCGGAAGGGCTGCTCGGCGCCGACGCCGCGCTCACCGTGATCACCATGGCCGGGCTACGGCTGCCCGACCTCAAGATCGAGCGCGAGTACTGGTCCGCCGAGGAGGCGCTGGCCCTGCCGATGCTGCACACCGCGCACCGGCTGGCGGTCCGCCGCTGCTACGGCGGCTCGATGGCCTCCCGGAAGCTCGTCGGCCTGGACGAGGCGCACTTCATGGAGGGGTGGCGCTCCGGCCGGTCGTTCCTGGTCCGGCTCGCCCGCGACTCCCGGAAGTGGAACCTGGCCGCGCTGGTCGCCTCGCAGAACCCGAAGGACATCCTCGGCCTCGACGTGCAGAACCTGGTCTCCACCGTCTTCGTCGGCCGCATCGCCGAGGACAGCGAGATCGCCTCCGAGGCGTTACGCCTGCTGCGCGTGCCGGTCGACGACGGATACGAGGCCACCCTCGCCTCGCTCTCCCAGGCCGACAGCGGGTCGGCCTCCCGGCTCGGCTTCCGCGAGTTCGTCATGCGCGACGTCGACGGCCGCGTGCAGAAGGTCCGCGTCGACGTGTCGTACGTCGACGGGCTGCTGGAACACCTGGACACCACCCCCGCCGCGGTCGCCCAGGCCGCCGGGATACTGCCGACCGTCCTGGCTGATCTGGAGGCGTGACATGGCGAGGGCCCGGGCACGAATCGCAGCGCTCCTGCTCGCGCTCGGCGTACTGGCCGGGGCCACGATCTCCTGGCCGGTGATCGGGGGCGGCACACCCGCGTACGCGGCCGCTCCGGTCACGCAGGCGCGGGCCGAGCTGTGCAGCACCAAGGAGTGGCAGGCCGACTTCCGGGCCTGCGTGGGCCGGCTCCAGGCGGTCAGCGAGGACCAGATCGAGTGCCGCAAGCCACCGGTGCCGGCGGCGCCGGACTCGGGCCTGGCCGGTTGGTTCGCGTCCCGGCCCGACTCCGCCAAGGAGCCCGGTCCGAAGGGCCTGTACAGCGACTACGGGTACGCCGGCTACAGCTACGTCACGTACGACGTGGACGGTGGGTGCGCCTCCTCGGTGCTGCACCCGGACTATCGCGTCACCACGATGATGGCCAACGTCGAGTTCATGGTCGCCGACTCGATCATCGGGGCGTCCAACGCGCTGCGCGAGCGCGCCTGGGACCCGCAGACCATGTGGCGCTGGGCCGATCCGCTGGTGGAGCAGGCCACCAAGGCGGTCTACCAGAAGGTGTTCAGCGTCTTCGGCATCATCACGATCTGCGTGGTCGGTCTCTACCTGCTCTGGCGCTCCCGCCAGTCGGACATGAGCAACGCGCTGACCACGGCCGGCTGGGCGGTCCTGGTGATGGTGGCGGTGACCGCACTGGCCGCCTGGCCGGTCAAGTCCGCGAACATCGCCGACAGCACCCTGATCACCACGCTGGGCGTGGTGCACGACGCGGTCGGCCCCGCCGCAAAGGACACCCCTCCCGGCCAATGCGACGACCCGAATCCGGAGGCCTGCAAGGATCATCGCCCGCCCGCCGTACGAGCCAGCGACACCGCCACCGAGACCATGCTCTACCGCAACTGGCTACGCGGTGTGCTCGGCTCGGCGGACAGCGAGACGGCCAAGAAGTACGGCCCGGCACTCTACGACGCCAAGGCGCTGACCTGGGAAGAGGCGGAGAAGCTCCGCCAGAACCCGGCGACCCGCGAGGCAACGATCAAGGGCAAGCAGCAGCAGTGGGCCCGGGTGGCCGACCAGATCAAGTCGGAGGACCCGGAGGCGTACGAGTACCTCCAGGGCGTCCGGGACATGGACCGCGTCGGGGCCGGCTTCATCGCGGTGCTGGCCTCGCTCCTCTTCGCCATGTTCGACCTGACCGCGTCGCTGCTGGTGCTCCTCGGCTTCCTGATCTTCCGCTGGGCGGTGATCGCGGCGCCGATCCTCGGCACGGTGGGCCTGCTGCGCCCGGCCAGCGCCGGGCTCCGGCGGCTGGGGAACGCCGTCGTGGCGGCCGTGTTCAACGTCGCCATCTTCGGCACCGGCGCGGCCATCTACCTCTTCGCCGTCGACCTGATCATGAACACGACCAGCCTGCCCGGCTGGCTCCAGGTGGTCCTGGTCTGGCTCTGCGGGGTGGTGGGCTGGCTCCTGCTCCGCCCGTACCGGCGGATCACCCAGCTCGGCGGCAAGGACAGCAGCGAGGCGGTCAGTTCGGCCGGCTCCTGGCACCGGCGGTTCTTCCGGGACATGCGGGTCGCCGCCCGGCTCGACGTCGCCGAGCCAGGTGGCACCAACGAGCCGGCGCTCGGCCGGCGGCGCGTCGTCGCGGCCGAGCAGCGCAGCCTCCGGCCCGAGGCCCGACACGAGGATCCGGCGCACACCGCCACCGCGATCGAGCGGGAACGGCCGGACGGACGGGAACGGTCGGACGAGGCACCCCCGGTCGAGCGTCGCAACAGCCATCCCACCACCGCGCCCCGGCCACGCCGCGCACCGTCCACCTGGACCGAGCCGGACGTGCCGGAGGAGGTCCCCTCCTACGCGGTCTACCGGCCGGACTCCGCGGACCGCCCAGCCGCACCGGCCCGACCTGCGCCGCGGGTCCGCTCCGAGGCCAGGTGACATCCGTGCGGCGGGCGTTGGAGTTCCTCTTCACCCGGGTGCTGCGGTCCCGACTCGGTGTCGCGTTGGTGATCGCCGTCCTGGTCTTCGGGGTGATCGGCGGGGCCCGGCTGGTCTCCGGGCCCACCGAACCGACCACCGCCGTGACCACCCGTCCCACCCAGCCGATCGCCTCGGTCGATCCGGAGGCCGGGGACGACGGGGTGCTGGCCAGCCCACCGACCGCGGTCGCGCCGAGGGTCCGACCGGGCGAGCCCACCCCGGAGCAGGTCGCCGGCCGGTTCACCACGGCGTGGCTGACCGGGCCGGGCAGCACCGGCGACGCCTGGCAGGCGCGGCTGCGTCCGCTCTCCACCCCCGCGCTGGTGGAGAAGATGACCGGCGCGGACCCGGAGACCGTGCCCGCGCGGCGGTCGACCGGGCCGCCCGCGCTCCGCCCGCGCACCGAGTCCTACGTGGAGGCGCGGGTGCCGCTGGACAACGGCACACTCCGGCTCGACCTGGTCGCGGCGGATGGACCGTGGTTGGTGGACGCGGTCGACTGGGAGCGGCCGTGAGCGCCGGGCCGGAGGGACCCGGAGCGGTCCGGCGTAAGCTGCGGGTGGGCGTGCTGGCCACCGCGGTCACCGTCGTACTCACCCTGTTCTGCTGCGTCGGCGGCGCCGGCGCTTTTCTCCTCGCCGAACTGGACGACGACCCGAAGGACCCGAAGCTCGCCAGCCTGAGCTGCGACCCCACCTACCGGGTGGAGCTCACCGGCGACCTGCCGCACTTCGCCGAGTACGGCGAGGGCCAACTCCGCAACGCCGCCGCCATCATCAAGACCGGCCAGGAGATGAAGCTGCCCGCCCGCGGCTGGGTGATCGCGCTGGCCACGGCGATGCAGGAGTCCGCGCTGCGCAACCTGGCGAACAGCACCGTGCCGGCGTCGCTGGCCCTGCCGCACGAAGGGGTCGGTGCGGACCACGATTCGCTGGGCCTGTTCCAGCAGCGGCCCGGCTGGGGCAGCGTCCAGCAGCGGATGACGCCCTCGTACGCGGCTCGCAAGTTCTACCAGAAGATGGCCAAGGTGCCGAACTGGCAGCGGCGGCCGCTCACGGTGGTGGCGCAACGGGTCCAGGTCAGCGCGTTCCCCGACGCCTACGCCAAGCACGAGGAGTTGGCCGGACGGATCGTCGACGCCCTCGCCGGCGGAGCCGCCCGGACCGTGGAGATCGCCGGCAAGGCCGTCTGCGACGCCGCCGCCGGGGCCCGGATCGCCGCTTCCGGGTGGACCGCGCCGCTGCCCGGCGGGGTGGTCTCCGGATTCCGCACCGCGGCCCGCAGGAGCCACCAGGGCGTGGACCTGGCCGCGGAGAAGCGCACCCCGATCCACGCGGCGTCGGCGGGCCGGGTGCTGGTCGCCCGCTGCGACCCTGACTTCGCGGGCCGGCGGGACTGCGACCGGGACGGCTGGCCGAACAAGGGCGGTTGCGGCTGGTTCGTTGACATCCTGCACGCCGGTGGGTTCATCACCCGGTACTGCCACATGATCGAGCGCCCCCGCGTCCGGCCGGGCCAGGAGGTCACGGCCGGTGAGGTGATCGGGCTCTCCGGCACCAGCGGCAACTCGTCCGGCCCGCACCTGCACTTCGAGGTGCACCGCAACGGCGACCGGTACAGCAGCGGCGCCACGAACCCGGTGCCGTTCATGCGCGAGCGGGGCGCGCCCCTCGGTGAGACCGGGTGAGGCCTCGCGCATGAGCAATCCGTTGCCCGACCCGTTCGCGGACCGCCCCGACTGGGCCCCGCTGCCGCCTCGGCCGGTCGAGATCGTCGCCGCCACCGCCGGCGCCGAGCTGCGCGGTCGCCGGGTGCTGGTCGGCCTGCCCGGGCTCGGCTGGCGCGGCGACCTGCGGGCCGACGAGCGGGTGGTGCAGGGCAGCCGAACCTATGTGCCGGTGATCCCGGAACACGAGTGGTATCGGGCCGAGTCCGAGCAGGTGGAGGTGTTCGCGCCGCTGGTGCCGGTGGAACGGGTCTGGGTGGAGACCGTCGGCGATCGCCGGCCGTCCGCCGGTCCGTCCGGGTCGGGCATCCGGCTGGTCTCGCTCGACGTACCCACCCGCCGGCCGCCCACGCCCGTGTTCGAGGCGGACGCGGTGACCGGACGACGCGTGGTGCATGTGGACGGCGGCGCCGAGCGGCGCGACCTGCGCGCGGTCACCGAGACCTACTCAGGCGCGGAGGGCGACATCTGCGTTCGGGTGGCCCCTGAGCTGGAGTGGTACCGCTGGGCGTGGCGCGGTCAGGCCCCGACCACCCTGGAAGTGCCGGTCCACCTGCTCTGGCTGGAGTGACCGCCACTAACTGATCTTGTTGCTACCGCAAACTCGCCAGCTATCCCGCTCAACCACACGGAACTGCCAGTCTTCTCGGCGACTGCTTCGAGCCCGTCCATCTGCTGTGCTCGAAATAGTCAATGTCGTAGTCACCGANCGTCGAAGTTGGCCTCGCGTTGCTCCACTTCGGCACGAAGCCTACGGATCGCGTCGAGATCAGCCTCGGACGCACAGGTGAATTCCTGCGCCCTTGTGTCGTTGCGGTCCACAAGGAGAGCCCGGAGGTAGTTGTCCACCACGACGTCCGGGGCGCTGCGGTCTGGGGCTGTCGCCCGGTCGTACACCACGAACCCGACCACCGCGCCCCCGGTGCAGAGCAACGCCAGCACCCCCGCGACGATCGTGAGCGCGGTGCGCAGCGGACGTCGAGGTCGTGCCGGAACCGGAGCCGGCGCGGGGGGCGCCACCTGCTCCGGCGGGGTCCGCTGCGCCGGTACGCGGGAGACCTGGGAACCGGCGGGGGGCTGCACTGATTCCACCTCCTGAGGCTAGCGGCTGCGGGCCGCGTACCCAATGCCTCAGAACTGGCGGATCGTGGCGAACCGCCGGGCGGATGCCGACCGGCGGTTCGGTGAGGCTGCTCACCGGCGTGCCGCTCACCGCGCCGACCGACATCCCGGTGGAGGGCTGCCGGCTGGGTTACCGTCACAGCTCGGGGGGAAGATGTCGGCCTCGGGAAGAGAGGTGGACGCGGTGGCGACTCCGAAGGCACGCGCCGGCCGGGCTGCCGCGCTGCACCGCCGGGCCGAGGCCGCGGCGACCGCGGCGGCGGGCATCCTGGACGAGATCCGGCCCGCGCCCGCCGACCACCACCGGCAGTACGAGTTGGCCGAGCGCCTGCGGGCGGCGGCCGAGCGGGCGGCGCCCGGTTGGGCCGGCGCGGCGCTGGAGGAGCTGGCGGCGGAAACGCCTCCGGGTGACGGGCCGCCGGCCCGGGTCCGGGTCGGTGCCGCCTCGCCATTGGACGACGCCCGCTTTCCCGCGCTGGTGCCGCTGTTCGGCACCGGTCACCTCAGCGTCGACGCCGACGCGGCGGATCCCCGGGTGGCCGGGTTGCTGCGGGCCCTGCTGCTGCGTCTCTTCGCGGCGACGCCGGCGGGTGCGCTGCTGGCCCGGGTGGTCGACGGCGGGCCGGGCGACACCTTCGCCGGGTATGCGGCGCTCGCCGACGCCGGTCTGCTGCCGCCGCCCACCACGGACGTCGCCGGGCTGCGGACGGTGCTGGCGGAGGCGGAGCAGTGGGTGGCCGCCGGGGCGGCCCGGCAGCGCGGGCACGACCGTACGCTGCTGCTCGTGGTGGCCGCGCTGCCCGACGGCACGACCCCGGCCGACCTGGGCCGGCTCACCGACCTGGCCGACCGGGGGCCGCGGGCCGGGCTGCACCTGGTGGTGGCCGGCTGGCCGGGCGTCGACCCGCTGCCCCGGGCCACCCCGCTGGTGGTTCGCACCGCGTACGCGTTGGTCGGTGACCCGCCGGCAGCGGGGTTCAGCAGCCCGGGCGCGGAACCGCCGGGCGGGTTGAACTCGCCGGTGTTCCTGGACGACGACCCGCCCGTCGAGTTGGTGGCCGAGGTGTGCCGGCGGCTGGCCCGGCAGGTCGAGGACGGTTCCCGGCTCGCCCTGGGTGACCTGCTGCCGTCCGAGGGGCTCTGGACGGCCGGCTCGGCCGACGGGCTCAGCACCACGGTCGGCGACGCCGCCGGCCGCCCGGTCAGCCTGGGCTTCGCCGAGCTGACCCCGCACTGGCTGGTCAGCGGCCGGTCCCGGGCCGGCCGGTCGGCGTTCCTCACCGATGCGCTGTTCGGGCTGGCCGCCCGGTACGGCCCGGACGAGCTGGCGCTCTACCTGGCCGACCTCGGCGACGGCGAGTCCTTCGTGGAGTTCCTGCAGACCGAACGGGACCGGTGCTGGGTGCCGCAGGTCCGCGCCGCCGCGATGGCCGCCGACCGGGAGTACGTGGCGGCCCTCTTCGGCGAGCTGGAGACGGAGTTGCGCCGCCGCGAGGAGGCGTCCCGGCGGGCCGGCGGGCAGCGCTACGCCGAGTTGCGCCAGCATCAGCGGCTGCCCCGGATCGTCTGCGTGATCGACAACTTTCCGCTGCTGCTGCGCGACCAGGACCGGCTCGCCACCGACCTGCTGGCCCGGCTGGACGCGCTGGCCCGCACCGCCCGGTCGTACGGGATCCACCTGGTGCTGGCCGGCGAGGGCGACCTGGGCATCGGCGGCCCCCGTGACCCGTTGCTCGGCCAGTTCCCGGTCCGGGTGGCGTTGCCCGGCGGTTCCGCGGTGCTGGAGCCGACCAACGACTCGGCGGCCGGCCTGCCGGTGGGCAGCGCGGTGGTGAACACGGCCGGCGGGCTGGGCGGCCCGCGTGGCGCGACCCGGGGGCACGAGCGGATGATCCGCTTCCCGGACCCGTACGAGGATCCGCAGGTCCTCGCCGACCTGCGGCGGCGGCTCTGGTCCGCGCGGCCNACGACCCGCGGTACCGGGCTGCGCTCGCCGGCCGGGCCCACGCTCCGGCCGCGTTGCTCGGCCGGGCGGTGGACGTCGGCCGCACCACGGTGGCCGTGCCGCTCGGGCCGGCCGCCGGACGCAACCTGGCCGTGCTGGGCCGGGACGAGGAGGCCGAGCGGCTGCTGGTCACCGCGGTCCGCAGCGCGGCGGCGGCGCATCCGGGCCCGGGACGGTTCGTGCTGGCGCCGCTGGCGAACGGGTCGGCCGAGCTGGCCGGTGTGCTCGCCGCCGAGCTGGCCGGGCGGCACCGGGTGGAGATTGTCGACGCCGCCGGGTTGCGGGCGGCCATGGAGTCGGACGATCCGGGCTACCTGGTGGTGTTCGGGTTGGACGTGCCGGACGCCGGCGAGTTGCCGCCCGAACTGCTGCGGTCGGCACTGATGGAGGGGCCGCCCGCCGGTCGGCATCTGCTCGGCTGGTGGCGTACGTCGGCTCCGCTGGCCGGGCTGCCCGGCCCGGAGGGCGAGCTGGACAAGCTCACCGCCGTGGCGGTCACCGACGTGCCGGGCGGCCGGTTGGAGCGGCTGTTCGACCGGCCGGTGTGGTGGCGGCCGCGGCCCGGCCGCGCGGTGCTCTGGGACGGCCCGGAGGAGCAGGGCACGGTGTTCGTGCCGTTCGGCGATGACCGGGAGGCCACGGGATGAGCGAGACCGGCACGTCGGTGCCCGGCCCCCGGGCGGCCGATTCGACCGTCCTGGTGGACCCCGCCGAGTCGGCCTGGGCGGAGTACGTGGCGGCCGCGCGACAGCTCGACGGGGTACGCCGGTCGGCGGCGACCGCCGCCGGGGAGCAGGCCCGTTCGGTCGCGGCGGCCCGGGAGGAGCTGACCGCGGTACGTGAGCGGCTGGCGCCCCAGCAGTCCCGGCTACGCGAGTTGGGCGTACCGGCCATCGCCCTGGCGCCGACGCCGCCGGAGGTGACCGAGGCGGCCCGGTCGATGGCGGGCGGACCCACGGCCGTGCTGGCGGCCCTGCGCTCCGCCGGGGCCTGGGCGGACGCGGCGGACGACACCCTGGCCGCGCGGGGCCTGCCCCAGCTCGCCCGGTGGCCGGCCCGGCCGCGCAACCTGCTGGTGTACGGGCCGCTGGCGCTCGTGGTGCCGCTGCTGCAACTCGGCCTGCACGCCGTCGCCGGGGCCGGTCCGGTGACCATGCTGGCGCTGGTGGTGGGGCTGCCGCTGCCGGCGGTCGCGTTCATGCTGGGCTGGCTCGCGGTGGGGCGGTTCTTCCGTCCGCGCCCCGCCGACCGGGTGGACCGTACGCCTCGGTTCGGCGCGTTGGTCTGCCTGATCCCGGCGGTCCTCACCGCCGCCGGCCTGCTGCTGGCCATGCTGTCCGGCTGAGGTCGGGTACCGCGCCTTCCGGGCGGGGAGGATTGCGGTCAGCGGGCCATGATCAGAGCCATCGCCTCGGCCCGGGACTTGGCGTCGTTCTGGAGGCCGCCGCGGACCGCCGAGGTGATGGTCTTGGCGCCGGACTTCTGAATGCCGCGCATCGCCATGCACATGTGCTCGCATTCGAGCACCACGATGACGCCGCGCGGGACGAGGCTGGACATCAGCAGGTCGGCGATCTGCGAGGTGAGCCGCTCCTGCACCTGCGGTCGCCGGGCGAACACCTCGACCAGCCGGGCCAGCTTGGACAGGCCGGTGATCCGGCCGTCCGGCCCGGGGATGTAACCGATGTGCGCGCTGCCCCGGAACGGCAGCAGGTGGTGTTCGCAGAGGCTCATCACGTCGATGTCCCGGACGAGCACCAGTTCCTCGTGGTTGGCCTCGAACGTGGTGCGCAGCACCTGCGCCGGGTCGACCCGCAGACCGGCGAAGAGTTCGGCGTAGGCACGGGCGACCCGGGCCGGTGTCTCCCGCAGGCCGTCCCGGTCGGGGTTCTCGCCGACCGCGATGAGGATCTCCCGGACCGCCTTCTCGATCCGGGGTAGGTCGACGCTCTCCTCCACCGGGCCGCCGGTCAGCTTGCCACTGATCAGGCGCGCGGCCACGTAGTCGAGCGCGTCGTCACCGTCGGGCTCGGTCGCGGAAACGGCCGGCTCCCGGTCAGGGGAGCCGGCCGTCGGGTCGCTGCTCAGTGCGTACCGTCCGAGTTGTTGCTGGCCCCGCCGACCGAGATGCCGTCGGCCGTGGCCTGCTTCTGCAGCGCGTCCTTCTCGGCCGGCGTGAGCACGGGCGGCTCGGTCGAGGGCTGGCGCTTGCCGAAGCCGTGGTACGGCGCCATCGGCGGGCGCTTGACCACCCGGGCGCAGATGCGGGCCATGTCGGCGGTGGAGAGAGTTTCCTTCTCCATCAGCTCCAGGACCATGTTGTCCAGGACGTCCCGGTACTCCACCAGGATCTCCCAGGCCTCGTCGTGCGCCAGCTCGATCAAGGCGCGCATCTCGCCGTCGATCTCGGCGGCGACGGTGTCGGAGTAGTCCCGCTCGTGCCCCATGTTGCGGCCGAGGAACGGCTCGTCACCGCTGGTGCCGTACTTGATCGCGCCGAGCTTGGAGCTCATGCCGTACTGGGTGATCATCGCGCGGGCCAGCTGGGTGGCCTTCTCGATGTCGTTGCCGGCGCCGGTGGTCGGCTCGTGGAACACGAGTTCCTCGGCCGCCCGGCCGCCCAGCGCGTACGCCAGCGTGTCGATCATCTCGGCGCGGGTCTGGGTGTACTTGTCCTCGGTGGGGAGGACCAGCGTGTGCCCCAGCGAGCGGCCACGGGACAGGATGGTCACCTTGTGCACCGGCGCGGCGTGCGGCAGCGCCCAGGCGACCAGCGCGTGCCCACCCTCGTGGTACGCGGTGATCTTCTTCTCCTGGTCGCTCATCACCCGGGTCCGACGCTGCGGCCCGGCGATGACCCGGTCGATCGACTCCTCGAGCGAGTCGTTGCTGATCGCCCGCTGCTCCTTGCGCGCGGTGAGCAGAGCGGACTCGTTGATCACGTTGGCCAGGTCGGCGCCGGAGAAACCGGGGGTACGCCGGGCGACTGCGTCGAGGTCGACGTCGGGCGTGAACGGCTTGCCCTTGGCGTGCACCCGCAGGATGGCCTTGCGGCCCTCCATGTCGGGGGCGTCGACCGGGATCTGCCGGTCGAACCGGCCCGGACGCAGCAGCGCGGGGTCGAGAATGTCCGGCCGGTTGGTGGCGGCGATCAGGATGACGCCGCCCTTGGTGTCGAAGCCGTCCATCTCGACCAGGAGCTGGTTGAGCGTCTGCTCCCGCTCGTCGTGGCCGCCGCCCATGCCGGCGCCACGGTGCCGGCCGACCGCGTCGATCTCGTCCACGAAGACGATCGCCGGCGCGTTCGACTTGGCCTGCTCGAAGAGGTCACGGACCCGGCTGGCGCCGACACCGACGAACATCTCCACGAAGTCGGAACCCGAGATCGAGTAGAACGGCACGCCGGCCTCGCCGGCCACGGCGCGGGCCAGCAGCGTCTTACCGGTACCGGGCGGGCCGAACAGCAGCACGCCCTTCGGGATCTTGGCGCCCAGGGCCTGGTACTTCGCCGGGTTCTGCAGGAAGTCCTTGATCTCGTGCAGTTCCTCGACGGCCTCGTCCGCCCCCGCCACGTCCGCGAAGGTGGTCTTCGGCGTGTCCTTGGTGATCATCTTCGCCTTGGACTTGCCGAAGTTGAGCACCCGCGAGCCGCCACCCTGCATCTGCGACATGAAGAACAGCAGCAGGAGCACGAGCAGCGCGATGGGGAGCAGGTTGACCAGCAGGCTGACCCAGATGCTGTCCGACGACACCTCGGTGTCGACCGGGCCGGTGATCCGGTCCGCCGCCTCGGCCTCGCGTACCTGGTTCCAGACCTGGCCGCCGACCTCGTAGGGGAACTGCGCCTCGATCTTGTCGGTGTTGGTGTCGCCGAACTTGGCCTTGTCCCTCAGGTCGAGCTGGAGCGTCTGCTCCTTGTCCTGGAAGACGACCTTCTCGACGCCACCCTTGTTGAGCTGATCGAGCGCCACGGACGTGTCCACCCGGTGGTAGCTGGGACCAGCGGTGAACAGTTGACTGAGCACAACGGCGCCGAGGATGACCAGGATGATCCAGACCACCGGTCGGCGGAAGAAACGCGTACGTTCCATGCTGTCGTCGGGCGCCGAGACGCCCGCATCCTCCTGATCGACGTCCTGACCGTCTGAATGGTGTCGCCGCCTCGGGCGGCGGCCGGGGCCGCCGTGCGGGCCGGCCCGACCCCCGGGGTACGCGAACTACCGTACCCACGGTCATTCGACGGTACACCGTGCGCGCGAGGAGTGAGCTTGCGAGCCCCGCAGTCGCGCACATTCGACTTCTCGATGCGCGCGAGGAGTGAGCTTGCGAGCCCCGCAGTCGCGCACATTCGACGTCGGAGCTTTCGGGTCCCACACCTACGCGTACGGCGAACCAGGGTCTTGCACCGGCGTGGCCGGGGAGCTCCGTCACCCACCCCGCGGGCCGCACGGTCAGGCGGCTCGAAGGGTCGGCGCGGAGGGTGCCTCCACGTCACCGGCCCCTACCGTAGACCGAAAGGCTGAGAGCCCGCTGAACGTACGCTGACGGGCGACCCCGCGGGGCCTCAGGCGCGCGCGTAGACCTCGGGCTTGAGCACCCCGACGTAGGGCAGCTCGCGGTAGCGCTCGCCGAAGTCGAGACCGTAGCCCACCACGAACTCGGTCGGGATGTCGAAGCCGACGTACTTGACCGGGACCTGCACCTTCACCGCGTCCGGCTTGCGGAACAGCGCCACCACCTCGACGCTGGCCGCGGAGCGCGACTCCAGGTAGCGCAGCAGCCAGGAGAGGGTCAGGCCGGAGTCGACGATGTCCTCGACGACCACCACGTGCCGGCCGGCGATGTCCCGGTCCAGGTCCTTGAGGATGCGGACCACGCCGGAGGAGGTGGTGCCCTGGCCGTACGAGGAGATGGCCATGAAGTCCAGCTCGGCGGGCGGGCCCTGGCGGCCCAGCGCCCGGGCGAAGTCGGCCATGAACATGACCGCGCCCTTGAGCACGCAGACGAGCAGCAGACCGTCGTCGACGTGGGCGTAGTCCGCGGAGACCTGCTTGGCCAGTTCCGCGGTCTTCTCGCGGATCTGCGCCTCGGAAATGATCACGTGGTCGATGTCGGCGTCGTACCAGGAGCCGTCAGCCATGCTCCTAGCCTGCCGTACGCCGGATGGCCGACGTCGGCGGGGCCGCCCCTTTTTGGCGCGGTCCCGCCGGAAATCTACGGCGCGAACGGAACGAATCACCTCAGCAGGGACGGGAGTGCCAGCGACGCCCGCCGTCGGTCGGCTTCCAGTCGGCCGAGTCGCGGGTGTCGGCGGTGAGCCCGAGGGCGCTGGAGCCGACGAGGAGGAGCAGGAAGAGCAGGAACAACAGAACGGTCATGGCGGCGCTCGCTTTCACCTGGTTCGGAGGGTTTTCGCCGCCGGTGCGCACCGGACACCACCAAGTCTGCGGCCCGCCGTCCGGTCCGGACAGTGGCAGGATTGCCACCGGTCATCGATTTCCTGCCAGTTCTCGGGTTACCCTCGTCACATGCTCCGCTCGGTCGCCGTCATCGCCCTGCCCGAGGTCGCCGCGTTCGAACTCGGTGTGCTCGCCGAGGTGTTCGGCACCGACCGCACCGCCGACGGCTTCCCCAGCTACCGGTTCGACCTCTGCACCGTCGACGGCGGCCCGGTACGCAGCCGCTCCGGCTTCCTGGTCACCCCGACCGCCGACCTGGCTCCGCTGGCGGACGTCGATTTGGTGGCGGTGCCCGCGCACGCCGACGGAGCCCCGGTGCCCGAGCCGGTGCTGGCCGCGCTACGCCGCGCCGCCGACCGGGGTGCCTGGGTGCTCAGCGTCTGCGCCGGCGCGTTCGTGCTGGGCGAGGCGGGGCTGCTCGACGGGCGCGACTGCACCACCCACTGGCGGTACGTCGACGACCTCCAGCAGCGCCACCCGGCGGCCCGGGTCCGGTGCAACTCGCTCTATGTCCAGGACGGCCGGCTGCTCACCAGCGCCGGCACCGCCGCCGGCATCGATGCCTGCCTGCACCTGGTACGCCAGGAGCACGGCTCGGCGGTGGCCACCCGGCTGGCCCGGCGGATGGTGGTACCGCCGCACCGGGACGGCGGCCAGGCCCAGTACATCGAGGCGCCGATCCCCCGGGCCCCGGAGGCGCCCACGCTCGAACCGGTGCTGGAGTGGATGATGGGTCATCTAGGCCGCACCGTCACGGTGGACGAGTTGGCCGCCCGGGCCGGCATGGCCTCCCGCACGTTCGCCCGCCGGTTCCGGGCCGAGACCGGCACCACGCCGCACGACTGGCTGACCAACCAGCGGGTGCTGCTGGCCCGGCGGTTGCTGGAGGACACCCGGCTCACCGTCGAGAGCGTCGCCGACCAGGCCGGCTTCGGTGACGCGGCGGCGCTGCGGCACCACTTCACCCGCCGGGTCGGCACCACGCCGCAGGCCTACCGGGCCACCTTCCGCGAACGCGCCGACGCCTGACCGAGCGCCACCCTCCCGCCAGCTCGCCGAAAGGGTGTGATCAACACAGCCCGGACCCGACCACGTCACCGACCTGGCGAAGCCAGGCGCCCGCTCCGGTCAGCCGACCAGGCGGTCGGCTGACCGGCGTACCGGACGACCGCCGGGCAGGTGCACCGGCCCCTGCCCGTGCCAGGCGGTGACCAGGGCGTCCAGGGCCGCCACATGCCGGTGGGACAGGGCGGCCGGCGCGGCGCCCAGCTCGCGCGCCCAGGCGTGCAGCACCCGGGTGCGCACCGCGGTCGGCAGCGCGGCCAGCCCGTCGACCGAGAGCCCACCGCCGGTCGCCCGCACCTCGGCGAGCGCGGCGTCGGCCGACGCGTCGAGCGCGGCGGTGTCGGCCGCGAGCAGGCGGGCGGTCCGGGCCAGGTTCGCCACCACGCCCGGCCCGAGCGCCTCGACCAGCGCCGGCAGCGCCTCGGCCCGGACCCGGGCGCGGGCGTACGCGGGGTCGGTGTTGTGCGGGTCCGCCCACGGGTCGAGGCCGAGCGCCTCGCACGCGGCCCGGGTGTCCGCCCGCCCGACGTCGAGCAGCGGGCGCAGCAGCGGCACCCCGTCCAGGTCGCGCCGCTGCGGCATGCCGGACAGGCCACGCGGGCCGGCGCCCCGGGCGAGCGCGAGCAGCACGGTCTCGGCCTGGTCGTCCCGGGTGTGCCCGAGCAGCACCCCGGCCGCGTCGTGCCGCCGGGCGACCGCCACCAACGCCTCGTAGCGGGCCTGACGGGCGGCCGACTCGGGGCCGCCGGGCCGTCCGTGCACCCGGACCGGAACCACCTCGACCGGGTCGAGCCCGGCCAGCCGGGCCCAGCCGGCGACCCCGTCGGCCCGCTCGGCCGAACCGGGTTGCAGGCCGTGGTCGACGGTCACCAGTCCGGCGGGGCGGCCGAGCCGGGGTGCCACGAAGGCGGTGGCGGCGGCGAGCGCCAGCGAGTCGGCCCCGCCGGAGCAGGCCACCAGCACCGGCCCGCCCGTGGGCAGGTCGGTCAGCAGCCGGCGTACGGCGAGCCGGATGGCGGCGACGGACGGCGCCGGACCGCTGGTCGACGCCGCGGCCCGACCAGCCCCTACGGCCGGCGCGGGCGGGTCAGCCGGCGGCCGGGGTGGCACCGGCCGGCCCGTGCACGCGGGACACCCAGGCGTCCGGGTCGCCCAGCTCGTCGAGCCGGGGCAGGGTGAGCGGGCTGGAGAAGATCTTGTTGAAGCCGGCCATGCCCACCCGGTCCACCACACCGTGCACGAACTTGCGGCCCTCGGCGTACTGGCGCATCTTGACCTCGACGCCGAGCAACCGCCGGATCGCCTTCTCCACCGGGTTGCCGGACTCCCGGCGGCGGTTGAACGCCGCCCGGATCGACCCGACGCTGGGGACGACCTGCGGGCCGACGCCGTCCATCACGAACTCGGCGTGCCCCTCCAGCAGGGTCATCAGCGCGGTCAGCCGGTCCAGCACGGCGCGCTGCGCGGGGGTCTGCACGATGTCGAGCACGCTGGCCCGGCTCTCCGGGTCCTTGACCGCGTCGGAGAGCGTGGCCACGCCGCGGCGCAGCCGCTCCAGCAGGTGCTCGCCGCCCTGCGAGGCGTCCACGAACGCCTGCACCTCACCGAGGAAGTACGCCCGCATCCACGGCACGGCGGTGAACTGGGTCCGGTGGGTGACCTCGTGCAGGCACACCCAGATCCGGAAGTCACGCGGGTCGGCGCCGAGCTTCCGTTCGACCTCGACGATGTTCGGGGCCACCAGCAGCAGTTGCCCGGGGTCGCCGGCGNCTGCACACCGGTGAGCCGCGAGCCGATCGCCTCGGTGAGGGCGCCCGGCCGCTTGTCCCCGGAGAGGCGCTCGACCAGCGGGCTGACGACCTCACGCAGCCCGGCGATGTTGGCCGCCGCCCAGTCGCGACGGTCGACCACGCGGACCGGCGGGTAGGCCACCTGGGGCCGCAGACCGGTGTAGTCGGCGACGTGGCCGGCCGCCTCCTCGGTCAGCCGGCGCAGGTCGCTCACCACCTCGGTGGCTTCGGCGTACGACACCCGGGGGCCCGACTTGCTCAACGCCCCCGCCGTCGCGGTGGCCAGATCCCAATCCACGAACTGCGCCATGAACCCACCGTACCCGCGCCGCGACACCCCTACCCGGGCTCGCGCCGGCGATCGACGTCGGTCGGTCAGCGGCAGCCGCAGCCGGCCAGCGCGGAGGTGATCCGGTCGAGCGCCTGCCGGGTGTCGTCCAGCGAGCCCTGGGTCCGGTCGGTCAGCACGGCGAACGTGAGCAGCCGGCCGTCGGCGGTGGTCACCGTGCCGGCGATGGCGTTCACCCCGCTCAGCGTGCCGGTCTTGGCGCGGACCACACCGGCGCCGGCCCGGGTCGCCGCCACGCGGTAACGCTCGTCCAGCGTGCCGGACCAGCCGCCGACCGGCAGGCCGCCGAAGATCGCGGCCAACTCGGGGTGGCTGCCGTTCCCGGCGAGCGTGACCAGGTCGGTGAGCAGCGACGGGCTGATCCGGTTGGTGCGGGACAGGCCGCTGCCGTCGGCGAGGCTGATCTCCTCGGCCGGCAGCCCGAGCCCGGCGAGCACCTCGTCGGTGGCCGCCGCGCCACCGGCGAAGGACCCGGGCTTGCCCTTGGCCAGCGCCACCTGGCGGGCCATCGCCTCGGCGATCACGTTGTCGCTGTCGCTGATCATGATGTCGACCAGCCGGATCACCGGTAGCGACTCGACCTTGCCCAGCTCGGTGCCGGGCGTGGAGGCACCGGCCCCGGACGCGCCGGCGGCCGGCGCGGCACCCCTCGTCACCTGGGCGGCGCTCCCGGTGAGCCCGAGGAGCTTCGCGAACTGCCGGCCCGCGGTGAGGTCGGGCTGGGGGACCCGCTCGGCGGCGTGGTTGGTCTCCTCGGCGGTACGCCGCGCCTGGGCCGGGTTCTTCCGGGCGCCGTCGGTCATCAGCGCGGTGATCGCCGCGCCGAACCCACCGGTGGGGATGTCGGCGTCCCAACCCGGCTCGAAGGCCGGCCCGCTGAACAGCGACGAGTCGACGATCACCCGGGTCGGTGCGGTGCCACCGAGCGCGCCGCGTACCTGGGCGGCCAGGTCGTCCAGCCGGGCCGCGCCCGGGTAGAAGCCGTCCTTGCCGACGGCGAGGGTGGGATCGCCGCCGCCGACGAGGACCACCTCGCCCGGGTTCGCGCCGGCCACCGCCCGGGTGGGAATCCGGTACGCCGGGCCGCGCGCCGCGAGCACGGCGACGCCGGTGGCCAGCTTGGTCACCGAGGCGGGCACGGTGGGCGTGTCCGGCCCGCTGCCGTAGAGCGCCTGGCCGGTGGCCACGTCCGCCACCGACATGTGCACCCGGTCGCCGAGCGCGGCGGCGCGCACCAGCGGATCCAGGACGGCGCGGATCCCGGCTTCGGTCGGCAGCGGGGCGTTGCCGTCCGGGCCGGCGAGCACCGCCGGCGGGTCGGGCTCGGGCGGCGCGGCGGCGGCACCGGGATTGCTGCCCTCGCTGCCCAGCCAGCCGGCGACCGGGCCGGGACGGAGCACCGCCAGCCCGGCCACGGCCAGGGCCAGCACCAGCACGCCGGCGAGCGCGGCGAGCAGCCGGCCCCGGCGACGCGGCGGGGCGGGGGGCGGCGGGGAGGCCGGCGGCTGGGTCACGCCGGCCGGCGGCATCGGCGGGCTCACCGGGATCGGGGCGGGCCAGTTCCCCGGGGCCGCCCGGCCGTCGGTGTGGCCGGGCGGGGCCGAGCCGATGCCCGGGCGGTGGGTGAGGTTGGCACCGGGGACCGACACCCGCCCGGTGGCACCGCCGGAACCGGAACCGGATCCGGCGGACGGACGACCGTCAACCCTCCCGGGGCGGTAGTGTGAATCTTCCCTCCCCACGGCCCCCTCCTCCCCGCTCGAAATCACTCTGGGCGACACTACTTCGGTCCGAACACTATGCGGCGGTCGGAGCCGGCGGGGGGCGTTCCTCCCGTGCGGGCGGCGGACCGCTGGTTTCCGTTGGCCAGCGTGGGCAGACGAGGGAGCGTGGAACATGGATTTCGACGTCACGGTTGAGATCCCCAAGGGTCACCGCAACAAGTACGAGGTGGACCACGCGACCGGCCGGATCCGGCTGGACCGCACCCTCTTCACCTCCACGCAGTATCCGGCCGACTACGGCTTCATCGAGGGCACCCTGGGCGAGGACGGCGACCCGCTGGACGCGCTGGTGCTGGTGCCCGAGCCCACGTTCCCGGGCTGCCTGATCCGCTGCCGCACCATCGGCATGTTCCGGATGACCGACGAGAAGGGCGGCGACGACAAGGTCCTCTGCGTCCCCTACGAGGACCCGCGCCAGGAGCACCTGCGCGACATCCACCACCTGGGCGAATTCGACCGACTGGAGATCCAGCACTTCTTCGAGGTCTACAAGGACCTGGAGCCGGGCAAGTCGGTCGAGGGCGCCACCTGGGTGGGCCGGGTCGAGGCGGAGGCGGAGATCGTCGCGTCGTACCGTCGGGCCAAGGAGGCCGCGGAGCGCGGCGAGACGCTGCACTGACGGTGAGACGTCCGGGCCCGGGTCGCCGACGCGACCCGGGCCTCGCCGTGTTCAGGTGAGCAGGTCGCGGGCCCGGTCGTAGAGGCCGAGCACCGCGCAGGCCACCGGGACCACCGCGACCACCAGCGCGGTGTCGGTCAGGTCGGCCAGCCGTCCGAGGTACGGGGAGACCGGCCGGCGGGCGTACGTGGCACCGGCGGTGACCGCCGTCAGGGCCAGCCCGAGCCCGCCGACGGCCAGCGCGAGCCGCCCGCCCGACCCGGCCCGGTCCGCGAGCACCACGCCGAGCAGGGCGAACCCGGCCAGCCCAGCGGTGACCGCCGGCACCCGGTGCCGTACCGCCACGAAGAGCCGGGAGCGCAGCAGCAGCACCCCGGAGACGACGGCCACCAGCAGCCGTCCGGCGGCCCCACCGGCGACGACGAGCACCGTGGCGGCACCGGCGGCCAGCACCGCGTGCCCGAGCAGCATGCCGGTCAGCGCCTCCTCGGCGCGGGCCACGGCCGCGTGCACCCGCCCCCGGTCGGGCAGGTCCCGGAGCCCGGCGGGGGTGGGCAGGGCGAGCGGCGGCAGCGGCAGCCGGCCGGCCCGGATGGCCAGCAACGGCAGCCCACCGAGCGCGAACACGCCGACGGCGAGCAGCAGGGCCGCCGTACCGGCCGGGTCCAGCGGCCACGCGCCGAGTGCGGCCGCCGCGCCGGTCAGGCCGACGGTCACGCCGGCCACGAAGACCCGGGACCGGCTGGCCACGCCGAGCAGGCCGAGCACCGCCGCCAGCAGCAACGCCAGCGAGCCGACGAGGAGTTCGGGGGCGCCGACCCACCGCAGGCCGGCGATCGGGCCGACCGGATCGCCGGAGCCGACCGCGAGCGCGCCGGCCGCCGCCGCCCAGGGCAGCGCGTACCCGCCGAGGGTGGCGCCGACCGGCCCGTCCCCGTACGCCCGGGAGGCCGCGGTTGCGGCGAGCACCAGGATCACGGCGACCGCCGCGGCGACCGGCCACGCGCGTTGCCCGGGGCCGGCGGACAGGACGGCGACCAGCCCGACGGCCAGCGGCACGCCGGCGCCGGCCAACGCGGCGACCCGGGTCGCCCCGGCCGACCAGGCGGCGCCCCGGCGACGGGCCCCGTCGACGATCGCCTCGACCACGTCGTCGTACTCCAGCTCGGGCCACTCGGCGCGGGCCGGCACGAGGTGCAGCACCTCACCGTCGCGGACCCCCTGCGGCAGCAGCGCCTGGGCGGTGGCCAGGACCGCGCCGTCGGTGCGCCGCAGCACCCACCCGCCGTGCCGTTCGCCGTCGTCGGCCAGCCCTTCGCCGGCGTGCCGGAGCACCTCGGGCAGCAGCTCGGCCAGGGGGACCTGCTCCGGCAGGGCCACGTCGACCCGTCGCCGGGGCGCGCTGATCGTGACCCGGGCGAGCCCGCTTGTCATCGACGTATCTCCATAACGGTGGGCTGACGGACGAGAGGACTTTACCTACGATGAGCCAGGCTCGGGTTACCGAGAGCCATGGGAGGCGGGTCGTGTCCACTGTCGTCATCAAGCGGCCGCCGCGCCGACCGGCCCCGGAGATCCCGGCCGGCGAGCTGCCCGTCGAGGCGCCGCCGGAGATCCCCACCGCGGCCGGCGGGCGCTGGCAGCAGGCGCTGCTGGTGCTGCCGATGGTCGGCGGGACGGTGGCCATGGCGATGTCGTTCGGCCGGGGCGGCGGGCCCTACTCGTACGCGGTGGGGGGCATGTTCGGGCTCTCCTCGCTGGCGATGCTGGTGACGACCTGGGGCACCGCCGGCCCGAAGAAGTCCGAGTTGATGGCCGCCCGTCGGGAATATCTGCGGCACCTGGCCACGCTGCGCCGCCGGGTCCGGCAGACCGCCGCCGCCCAGCGGTCCGGGCTCTCCTACCGCCACCCGGAACCGGCCCGGCTCTGGTCCACGGTGGACAGCCACCGGGTCTGGGAGCGCCGACCCGGCGACCCGGACTTCGCCGTGGTCCGGGTCGGCGTCGGGCCGCAGACACTCGCCACCCCGCTGGTCCCGCCGCTCACCCGGCCGCTGGAGGAGCTGGAGCCGATGACCGCCGGGGCGCTGCGGCGCTTCCTGGACGCGTACTCGGTGGTGCCGGACCTGCCGGTGGCGCTGTCGTTGCGCAGCTTTGCCCGGGTCTTCGTCCGCGGCCCGGCCGGCGCGGTACGCGGCACCGGCTCGCCCGCCGCCCAGGCGCTGGCCCGGGCGGTGCTCATCCAGCTCGCCGTCTTCCACGCGCCGGACGAACTGCTGATCGCGGTCTGCGCCGGGCCGGAGCGCCGGGAGCGGTGGGAATGGGTGAAGTGGCTGCCGCACGCCCACCATCCGACGCGCACCGACGCGCTCGGCCCGGTGCGCCTGGTCACCAGCTCCGCCGCCGACCTGGAACGACTCCTCGACGACGTGCTCGGCAGCCGGTCCCGGTTCAGTCCGCACGGCGCGGCCACCGACGGGCCGCATGTGGTGGTGGTGCTCGACGGGGGCGACCTGACCGGGGCCGCCGACCTGGCCGGCGACGGCGGCATCGACGCGGTCACCCTGCTCGACCTGGACACTCCGCCGCCCCGGCTGCTCGACCGGTACGCCCTGCTGCTCGACCTGGTCGACGGCCGGCTGCACTCGCACTCCGTCGAGGGGCCCGCCGAGGTGGGCACCGCCGACGCGCTGGCGTCGGNTGGCCGGCCCGGTACGCGGGCCGGACGCGCCGCCCGGCGCCGAGCCGGGCCTGCCGGAGCTGCTCGGTCTCGGCGACCCGGCGGGTTTCACCGCGGAGCAGGGCTGGGCGCCCCGCGCCGCCCGGGACCGGCTGCGGGTGCCGATCGGGGTGGGCGCCGACGGCGGAGCGGTCGACCTCGACCTGAAGGAGTCGGTGCTGGACGGCATGGGCCCGCACGGGCTGCTGATCGGCGCCACCGGCTCGGGCAAGTCGGAGCTGCTCCGTACGCTGGTGCTCGGTCTGGCCGCCACGCACAGCTCGGAGCAGCTCAACTTCGTGCTGGTCGACTTCAAGGGCGGGGCCACCTTCGCGCCGTTCGCGCGGCTGCCGCACACCGCCGCCGTGATCACCAACCTGGCCGACGCGCTGTCCCTGGTCGACCGGATGGTCGACGCGATCAACGGGGAGCTGATGCGCCG
Source organism: Micromonospora sp. NBS 11-29 (assembly GCF_002140155.1). Taxonomy (GTDB): domain Bacteria; phylum Actinomycetota; class Actinomycetes; order Mycobacteriales; family Micromonosporaceae; genus Micromonospora. Next base: position 91,593 of record NZ_NAPR01000021.1, on the reverse strand, counting down.
CCAGGAGCTGCTGCGTCGGGCCGGCACCTTCGCCAGCGTGCGCGACTACGAGCGGGCCCGCGCGGCCGGCAGTCCGCTGGCCCCGCTGCCGTCGCTGCTGCTGATCTGCGACGAGTTCTCCGAGCTGCTCTCCGCCAAGCCCGACTTCATCGACCTCTTCGTGCAGATCGGCCGGCTGGGCCGGTCGCTGGGGGTGCACCTGCTGCTGGCCAGCCAGCGGCTGGAGGAGGGTCGGCTGCGCGGACTGGACACGCACCTGTCGTACCGGATCGGGTTGCGCACGTTCTCGGCGCTGGAGTCCCGCACCGTGCTCGGCGTGCCGGACGCGCACGAGCTGCCCCGCTCCCCCGGGCACGGCTACCTGCGTTCCGGCACCGACCCGCTGGTCCGGTTCAAGGCCGCGTACGTGTCCGGGGCGGTCCGTCGCCGGTCCGGCCGAGCGGGCGCGTCCGGCGGCGGCAACCCGCGCGTGCTCGCGTTCTCCACCCACCGGGTGCCCGTGCCGGCCGCGCCGGCCGCCCTTCCGGCCGACGAGGAGAGCGGTGAGACGCTGCTCGACCTGCTGGTCGACCGGCTGGCCGGGCAGGGCCCGCCGGCGCACCAGGTGTGGCTGCCCCCGCTGGACGTCTCGCCCGCCCTGGACGAGCTGCTCGGCCCGGTCGGCGCCGATGCGGCGCGTGGGCTGACCGTGGCCAACCCGGAGCTGCACGGCGCGTTGCAGGTGCCGGTGGCGGTGGTGGACAAGCCGTTCGAGCAGCGGCGGGACCTGCTCTGGCTGGCCCTGGACGGCGCGGCCGGGCACGTCGCGGTGGTCGGCACCACCCGCAGCGGCCGGTCCGGCCTGCTGCGCACGCTGGTCTGCGCGCTGGCGCTCACCCACACCCCGGTCGAGGTGCAGGTCTACTGCCTCGACTTCGGTGGCGGGACGCTCGGCGCGCTGCGGGACCTGCCGCACGTCGGCGGCGTCAGCGGTCGGACCGACGGCACCGCCGTGCGCCGTACCGTCGGCGAGGTCGCCGGCCTACTCGCCGAGCGGGAGCGGCGCTTCGCCGAGTCGGGGGTGNCGGGCCGCGACACCGGCGGCCGGCCCCGCCGACGCCGATCCGTTCGGCGACGTGTTCCTGGTGGTCGACGGTTGGAACACGCTGCGCGGCGAGTACGAGGACCTGGAGCCGCTGGTCACCGAGTTGGCCACCCGGGGGCTGGCGTACGGGGTGCACGTGGTGGCGAGCGCGCTGCGCTGGTCGGACTTCCGGCCGGCGATCCGCGACCTGTTCGGTTCCCGACTGGAGTTGCGCCTCGGCGACCCGGCCGACTCGGTGGTGGTGAAGCGGGCGCTGGCGGCGACCGTGCCGGAGGAGCGGCCGGGGCGCGGGATCACCGCCGGTGGGTTGCACTTCCTCACCGCCGAGCCCCGGTTCTCCACCGTGGGCACGGAGACCGGCGACCTGGTCAAGGCGGTGGCCGGCGGCTGGGCGGGTCCGGTGGCGCCCCGGGTGCGGCTGCTCCCGCCGGTGCTGCCGTACGCCGAGGTGGACCAGACCGCGACCAGTGGGCTGGCGTTTCCGATNACTTCGTGGTCTTCGGCGACGCGGAGTGCGGCAAGTCCTCGTTCCTTCGCGCGTTGGCCACCTCGATCGTCCGCCGGTTCACCCCGGAGCAGGCCCGGGTGATCCTGGTCGACTACCGGCGCAGCCTGATGGGCACGATCGAGAGCGCACACCTGATCGGGTACGGCACGGCCGCGCCGCACACCACCGAGTTGATCGAGTCGGCGGCCGGTTATCTCCAGGGGCGGCAGCCCGGCCCGGAGGTGACCCCGGCCGAGTTGCGTACCCGGTCGTGGTGGACCGGGCCGGAGCTGTTCGTGCTGGTGGACGACTACGACCTGGTGGCCGGTGGGCCGACCAACCCGTTGCGCGCGTTGGAGGAGCACCTCCCGCACGCCCGGGACGTCGGGCTGCACCTGGTGCTGGCCCGGCGCTCCGGCGGCGCGGGCCGGACCGCGTACGAGCCGATCATCCAGCGGTTGCGGGAGTTGTCGACGGCCGGGCTGGTGATGTCGGGCGGCCCGGAGGAGGGGCCGCTCGTCGGTCAGGTGAAGGCCGGTCCGCTGCCCGCCGGCCGGGCCCGCCTGGTCACCCGCCGCGAGGGCGTCCGGCTGGTGCAGTTGGCTCATCTTCCGCCCGGGTGACCACACTCGTCGAGTTGCCCCGTGACGGACGGGACAACCGGTAATCTCCGAGCAGCATGTGTCTGACGCGACGGAATGGCTGGGGAATGTGACCAGGGATCGGCGGGGTCTTCCCGGTGTGCCGTCCCGGCGTCTCGCCGGGCGGGCGGTGCTCGCCGCCGCGGCGGCGCTGGCCGTCACCGCCGGTCCGCTGGCGCCGCCGGCGCGGGCCGCCTCCGTCGCCGCCCGGGAACCGTTCTGGTCGGCTCCGACGGGCACGTTCCGCGTCGACCTGGTCCGCGACGAGCAGTGGCAGTTGAAGGAACTGCGGGCGAAGACCGCTTGGCGGACCTCGACCGGGCGCGGCGTGGTGGTCGCGGTGATCGACTCCGGGGTGGACGCGTCCCATCCCGACCTCGCCGGGCAGGTGTTGCCCGGCCTCGATCTGGTCGAGCCGGGTGGGGCGCGCGAGCCGGACCCGGTCGGTCACGGCACCACGGTCGCCGGGCTGATCGCCGGACGGGCGGACGACGGGCGTGGCGTGGTGGGGCTGGCCCCGGACGCGAAGATCCTCCCGGTCCGGGTGCTGGACGCGGAGAACCGGTACGACGACGCCCTGATCATCGCGAAGGCCGTGCGTTGGGCGGTCGACAACGGCGCCCGGGTGGTCAACCTGTCCCTGGGCGGCAGTGGCGACAGCCCGGCCCTGGCCGCGGCCCTCGACTACGCCTTCGCGCGGGACGTGGTGGTGGTCGCCTGCACCGGCAACCTGGCCACCTCGACCACCACCGACGTCTGGTACCCGGCCCGGGAGCCGGGCGTGCTGGCGGTCACCGGGCTGGAACGCAACAGCGAGAACCTGTGGTCCGGTTCGATCACCGGCCACGAGACCATCCTCAGCGCGCCGGCCACCGCGCTGTACGGGGCCCGCTCCCCGGGTGGCTACTGGCGGGTGCAGGGGACGAGCTTCGCCGCGCCGCTGGTCGCGGCGACGGCGGCCCTGGTCCGGGCCCGCTACCCGCGGATGCCGGCCGGCGACGTGGTCAACCGGCTGATCAGCACCGCCCGCGATCTGGGCCCGACCGGCCGGGACGACCGGTTCGGCTACGGCATGGTCGATCCGGTGGCGGCGCTCACCGCCGACGTGGCACCGGTGGGGCGCAACCCGCTCGACGACAACACCGCTCCCGGGGTGGTGGGCTTCGGGCCCGCACCCGGCGCGGAGCGGGACACCCGGGCCGCGGCGGCGCGGCAGGGCGGCGACGCGTTCGGCCGTCCGCAGTCGACCGGGTGGTCGGCTCGGCCGGCTGGCCAGGCCGACGTCTCCGCGCCCGAGCGGCTGTGGACGGGGCTGGCGCTGCTCGTCGCCCTGGTCACCGGCACCGCGCTGATGGTGCGCCGCTTCCGGCGGTCCCGCCACTGACCGGCGACGACCCGGGCCCGTCACGGGACCGGTCTGCCCACGCCACGACCTGGGTAGTGAACGACACATGAACGTCACGGATACGACAGCCGAACGCGAGCGGTCCTGGCGGAGCCGCCGCCTCGACCCCGACCGTTCGCTGGGTCTCCGGCTCACCCTGGCCGCCGCCGCGGCCTTCCTGGTGCTGGTGCCGTTCGCCCTGCTCGCGTTGCTGGTGCTGGGTGCCTGGCCACCGTTGCTGCGGCTGGACGCGTCGGTCACGGATGCGTTCCACGGCTACGCCCTGGCCCACCCGGCCTGGGTCGACGTGATGACCGTCTGGACCCACGTCCTGGGGCCCGGCCCGCTGCGGGTGGCCGCCGCGGTCGTGGTGGTCTGGCTGGTGCGGCGTGGTGCGCCGCGACTGGCGATCTGGGTGGTCACCACGATGGTGGTCGGCGGACTGCTCGGCGCGCTGCTCAAGCTGCTGGTCGGCCGGGACCGGCCGGACCTGCTCGAACCGGTGGCACGGGCGGCCGGTTACTCCTTCCCGTCCGGGCACGCGCTGACCGCGGCACTGGCCTCGGGGGTGCTGCTGCTGGTCTTCCTGCCGTTCGCCCGGGACAGTCGCCCGCGACGGGTCGCACTGTGGACCGCCGCGGCGCTGATCACGGTGGTGACCGGGCTCAGCCGGGTCGCGCTGGGCGTGCACTGGACCAGCGACGTAGTGGGCGGATGGGTGCTCGGCGGTGCCGTGGTCGCGGCCACCGCGGCCGGTTTCGCCACCTGGCGGACCGGAACCGGCCGCCGACCGGCCAACCCGCTGCGGGAGGGGGTCGAGCCCGAGGTGGCCGATCCGGGGTGGATGGATAGACGCGCGTAACGCCGTGCCCGACGGGGTAAAGGGCGGTTCATGTCCGATGTCGTGGTCCGGATCGCCCGGCGCGTACTGCTGCCGCTGGTCCTTCTCTTCGCCCTCATGGTGGGGCTGGGTCTCCTGGTCACCCGCGTGCTCGCGCACACCTGGCCGTTCACCGTGGAGGACGCGGTCAACCGCGAGCTGGCGGGCGACCGGACGGCGGGGTGGAACGACGTGTCGCTGGTCTTCAGCACGTTGGCCAGCACCCAGATGATCGTCGTGGTGACCGTGCTGGCGGCGCTCGTGCTGCGGCTGGTGCTGCACCGCTGGCGGGAGCCGCTCTTCCTCTGCGCGGCGGTCAGCGCGCAGGCGCTGATCTTCCTCTTCACCACCATGGTGATCGACCGGAACCGCCCGATGGTGGAGCGTATGGACGCCTCCCCGCCGACGTCGAGTTTCCCCTCCGGGCACACGTCGGCGGCGACCGCGCTCTACGTCGGTCTCGCCCTGCTGCTGGCGCTGCGGGCGCGCAGCACCCCGGCCAAGGCCACCTGGTGGGCGTTGCTGGTGCTGGTGCCGCTGGGCGTGGCGCTGACCCGGATGTACCGGGGCATGCACCACCCGAGCGACGTGGTGGCCTCGTTCCTCAACGGCTGCACCTGCGTGGCGATCATGGCGCGGGCGGTGCTCGACCGCACGCTCACCTGGGGCCGGACGAAGCTACCGCTGAGCCGACCGGGCGACGACGTGGCGCCGGCGGCCGCTCCGGCGGGCGGCTGACCGCCGCGCCGGGCGGCCGGCGTCGGCCGGCTCAGGTGCAGTCGCCGGTGGCCACTCCCCGGGTACGCTCCGCGCCGGCCAGCGCCGTCGACCGCGCCTCGGCCGCGGTCACCGCGAAACCGGTGTTCGGGTCGTCCGCGGCCGCCGCGAAGATCACGCCGAGCACCAGCCCGTTCGAGGAGACCAGCGGGCCGCCGGAGTTGCCGCTGCGCACCAGCGCCCGGATGGTGTAGATCTCCCGCGTCACGTCACCGGCCGAGTAGATGTCCGGCCCGGTGATCCGGTCGACGTCACGCACCCGGGCCGGGCGGGCATCGTACGGGCCGTCCAGGGGGAAGCCGAGCACGATCGCGTCGGCGCCGCTGGCGGCGGCCCCGGCGGCGAAGCGCAGTGACGGCCCGGGCAGCCCGGGGACGTACAGCACGGCCAGGTCCCGTGCCGGGTCGTAGACCACCACCTCGCCGTCGTAGCGTTCGCCGCGCAGCTCCACCGCGACCGAGCGGGTGCCGGCCACCACGTGCGCGTTGGTCATCACCCGGTCGTCGGCGTAGACGAAGCCGGAGCCCTCGATGCGGCGGGAGCAGCTCGGCGCGGAGCCGAGCACCTTCACCACGGACCGCCTGCTGTTCTGCACCACCTGCGAGTTGGCCAGCGCCGGGTCGGGCGGGGACACCTGCCGGGCGGTCGTGCGGTTCAGCCCGTTGAACACGTCGGGGAACCCGTTGGTGTCGACGGTGTCCCGCAGGGCGGTGGAGAGTTCCTGGGCCCGGTCGGGCAGCACCCGGTCCACCACGGTGAGCAGCGCGCTGTTCTTGACGGAGGCGGCCAGCCAGGGCACCGACGAGGAGCCGAGCGGCACCGCGACCAGCCAGGCCACCAGCATGACCGCGATGACCGAGATGAACGCGCCGCCCACGTCGTCGATCTTCTTGCCGGCCGGGCCGGTGATGGCCGCGCGCAGGTTGGAGCCGAGCCAGCCGGCCAACGCCTGCCCCAGCACGGCGAGCCCGAAGATCGCCACCAGGGAGATCAGCACCCGGGTGCCGCTCGACACGAACTGCTGGGCGATCAGCGGGCCGACCTGGAGGCCGAGCAACGCGCCCAGGAAGAAGCCGGAGAACGACAGCGCGCCGATGACGAAGCCCTGGCGGTATCCGCTGATCGCGAACACGAGCATGAGCAGGAGCAGTACGAGATCCACGGCGGACACGCCCCAAGGGTACGGGCAGCGCGCTCACGGGCGGCTCAGCGCTCGCTGAACGTGACCTGAGAATGCGCCCGGGTGATCAGCGCACCGGGCTCTCGTCGGCGGCGTCGGTGCCGGCCGACGGGGCGGGTGCGGCGCCGACCGGCGGCAGCTCCACCACCCGGGAGCGCGGCCAGGGCCGGGCCCAGCCGCCCAGCTCCAGCAGCCGGTCGATCACGCCGGCCGTGAAGCCCCACACCAGCATGCCGCGCACCGAGAAGGCCGGGCCGGTCCAGCCGCTGGGATGGCGTACCCGCATGCGGTTCTCCGGGTCGACCAGCTCGGCGACCGGCAGCCGGGCGACGTGCGCGACCTCGGCCGGCTCGCGGGGGTGCACCGGGTGCGGGTCGTGCCACCAGGCGAGCACCGGGGTGACCACGAAGTCGCTGACCGGGATCCAGAGCCGGGGCAGCTCGGCGAGCACGGTGACGCTGCCCGGGTCGAGGCCGACCTCCTCGTTCGCCTCGCGCAGCGCGGTGGCGCGGGCGTCGGCGTCCTCCGGATCGGCGGCGCCGCCGGGAAAGGCCGGCTGACCGGCGTGGTTGCGCAGCGTGGCGGCGCGCTGGAGGACCAGCATGTCCGGCCCGACGCCGGGGTCCTCGCCGAGCAGCACCAGCACCGCGCTCTCCCGGCCNGTGAGGCGGGTGAAGTCCTCCGCCCGCGCGGTGCCGAGCCGGCCCAGCAGCGGGTCGAGCCATGCCGGTGGCCGTCGGGTCATACCCGAACCCCGAGGTGGGCTCGGACGAGCGCCGCGAGGCGGGCGTCGTCCAGCGCGCCGGTGCCCTCGACGTGCCGGATCCGGCCGTCGGAGTCGACCAGCACGGTCAGCGGGAACGCGTTGCGTTCGAGCGCGCGTTCGAACGCGTTGCCCTGGTCGACCAGCATCGGAAAGCCGACGCCGAAGTCCTCGCCGAGGGACTGCGCGCCGCCGCGGCTGTCCCGGCTGTTCACGCCGATCACCTGGAACCGGCCGTCGGCCCGCTCGCTGAGCCGCTGGAAGGCGGGCAGCTCCTTGCGGCACGGCCCGCACCAGGACGCCCACACGTTGATCACGGCCGGGCCCCTGACGTCGCGCAGCTTCACCGGCGCGCCGCCGGTGAAGCAGTTGAGCGCCAGGTCGGGCAGCGGGTCGCCGGTGGTGTCGCCGGGTGCGGGCGCGGCCGAGGCCGGCGCGACGGTCAGCGGGGCGCAGTCGGCGAACGGCGACGGGCGTTCGGCCCGGGTGGCCGGTGGCGGGCCGGGCGGCTCCTCGGTGGCCGCGGTGCACCCCGCCGCCGCCAGCAGCAGCGGAACGAGCAGGTACGCGAGCCGGCGGGTCACGGCACGTCCGCCACGGTCGCCTGCTGCGGCACCAGGTCGGGGTCGAGGCCGACGGCCGCCGCCAGGTCCCGTGCGCGGGGGCCCTTCAGCAGTTTGGCCGCGGCGGCCGGCTCGGTCGGCCCGGTGCCGTAGGCGGGGCAGAGCTTCGCCAGCGTGCACGCGCCGCAGGCCGGCTTGCGGGCGTGGCAGACCCGACGGCCGTGGAAGATGATCCGGTGCGACAGCATGGTCCAGTCGCGCCGGGGGAAGAGCGCGCCGATCGCGTGCTCGATCTTGACCGGGTCGGTCTCGGTGGTCAGCTGCCACCGCTGCACCAGCCGCTGGAAGTGGGTGTCGACGGTGATGCCGGGGACGTCGAACGCGTTGCCGAGGATGACGTTCGCCGTCTTGCGCCCGATCCCCGGCAGGGTGACCAGGTCGGCCAGCTTGCCGGGCACCTCGCCGTCGTACCGCTCGCAGAGCGCCCGGCCCAGGTTGATCAGTGAGCTGGTCTTGTTGCGGTAGAACCCGGTCGGCCGGATCAGCTCCTCCAGCTCGGCGCGGTCCGCCCCGGCGTAGTCGGCGGCGCTGCGGTAGCGGGCGAAGAGCTTCGGTGTGACCTCGTTGACCTTCTTGTCGGTGCACTGGGCGGACAGGATCGTGGCGACGGCCAGCTCCAGGGCGTTGGCATGGTCGAGCTCACAGTGCGCGTCGGGGTGGGTCTCGGTCAGCACCCGGCCGATGCGGCGGGCGCGACGCGTACGGCCGAGATCGGTCTCGGGGGAGCGCGTGGTCACGCCGGCCAGCCTACGTCGCGGGGCCGACGCTGCGACGGGTCGACGCGGGCGGCGTGTGCTCAGCCACCCGCCGGCGCGCTGATCTTGCCAGCCGCGTCGATCTTCGCGCCGGTCTTCGGGAAGTCCGCGCCGGTCACCTCGCGGACCAGCCCGAGACCACGGTCCTGCTGGTCGACCGACGGCCGGCCGACGCCGTTCATGACGGTCGAGGTGAACGTGCCGCCGACGAAGCGACCCTCGGCGGTGAGCGACACCTTGAGCACGCCGCCCCACCCGAGCCGGCCGGCGCTGTTCAGCGACTTGCCGCCACCGGCGAAGTTGCCCAGGCTGTAGGCGATCAGCCGGCCCTGGTAGAACTCCATCCCCCGCAGCACATGCGGGCCGTGCCCGATCACCAGGTCGGCGCCGGCGTCGATGACCGCCCGGGAGAAGCGCATCGGGTCGCCCCGGTTCTCGCCGACGTACATCTCGGTGCCCGGCTTCACCCGGGTGCGGTCGGCCCCCTCGGCGCCCATGTGCACCTGCACCACCACGAGCTGGGCCTGCCCCTTGGCCATCTCGATGACCTGCTTGGCGGCGTCGGTGTCGATGAGGCTGTTCGACCAGGGGTACGACGAGAAGCCCACCACAGCGACCTTGACGCCCTTGACGTCGAGCACGGTGATCTCGCCCGGCGCACCCGTGTGCTTGAGCCCGTGCGCCTCCAGCGCGGACTGCGTGTTCTCGTAGCCCTGCTGACCGTAGTCGTTGCCATGGTTGTTGGCCTGGTTGAGCAGCTGGAACCCGGCCGAGCGCAGGTGTGCCGCGTAAGCGGGCGGCGCCCGGAACTGGTAGCAGTTCTTCGGCGCCGGGCCGCACTTGCCGGCGCCCGTGTCGTCGGTGAGCGGTTCCTCCAGGTTGCCCATCACCAGGTCGCCCTTGAGCGCCGACTTGACGTCGTCGAAGAAGCCCTTGCCGCCGTTGGGGGGCAGCCGGTCCGGGGCGTTCCCCATGATCACGTCACCGGTCGCGGTCAGCGAGATCGACGGCCCGGTCGCGTCACCGGACCCTGACGGCTGCTCGCCCGTAGGGGGCTCCGCCGAGCTGGTCGCTCCGCCACCCTGCCCGGACTGCCAGAGCGGGCCGTCGCCGCCGCCGGAGTCCCCGCAACCGGCGGCGAACAGGACGGCGGCGAGCGCGGCGAGCGCGGCGAGTCGCGGGCCGCGGACGGCGCGGCGCGGCGCGGGACCGGCGGTGCGGCGGGAACGGGGCACAGAGGGGGCGGGAGCGTACATCGTCGGCGACGCTACCGTCCGGCGATCGTCGCGACGAGGGCCGATCGGTCGGAATACCCGGCGGCCCACGTCAGCCCGCCCGCCGGTCGGACCAGGGTACGACGGTGTCGACGCCACCGGCCCGCACGGCGGCGTGCACGGCCCGGGCCAGCGGGGCGCCCCAGGTGGAGCGGGGGCCGCCGTAGGGGGCCGGCTCGCCGTCGGCCGGGCAGAGCACGGTCACCGCGTCGGTGGCGGTGCCGGTGGCCGGCAACCCCAGCTCCCAGATCGCCTGCGCCTTCGCCTCGGTGGCCGTGGCCACCGCGTTGACCAGGGCGGCGTCGGAGAGCCGGGCGGGCACGTACCCGACGATGTTGACCGTGCCGACGCGCTGGGCCGGCACCTCGGGCGCGGGCGCGGCGGCCCACACCGGGGTGCCCAGCCCGACGGTCGCCCAGACCCGGACGCCACCGTCGGCCCGGCGCACCACCTCGGTCACGTCCACGCCGGTCAACAGCCCGACCCCGGGACCGTCCAGGTCATGGTCGCGGGCCAGTTCGGCCAGGTGGGCGGCGGGGTCGTCCCGGTCGTACGACATCGGCACGGTCGCGTTCACCACCCACCGGCGCACGCCGATCCCCCCGCCGAGCGGGGCGGAGCCGACCGCCAGCAGCGGCACTTCGGCCCGCCAGATCAGCAGCGGAATGTCCCAACCGGCCTCCCGCCGGCTGGTCAGGAACGGCTCACCCAGCACGCCGGTCACCCTACGATCACAGGTGGGAGGGGGTGACGTCGGTGCGGGCCGGAGGGCGGGATCCAGGGGTGCACCTCTGATTCCTGCTCATGTGCGCCTAGACTGGCGGCGCGCGAGGGATCAGCGGACGGCGGACCCGGGCCGACGGACGGCACGCGCAGGCGGAGGTGCGCGATGGACGAGGTACTGGCCCGCAGCGGGATCTTCCAGGGGGTCGACCCGGAGGCTGCCGAGGCGCTCGCCAAGGAGATGGAGACGATCGAGGTCCGCAAGGGCGAGGTCGTCTTCAACGAGGGCGAGCCCGGCGACAGCCTCTACATCCTGCTGTCCGGCAAGATCAAGGTGGGTCGCCGCGCGGCGGACGGCCGGCAGAACCTGATCGCCGTGATGGGCCCGTCGGACATGGTGGGCGAGCTGTCCCTCTTCGACCCCGGCCCGCGTACGGCGACGGCCACGGCGGTCACCGACACCCGACTGGTCCGGCTGCGCAAGCAGGCCCTGCGCCCGTGGCTGAACAACCGTCCCGAGATCGCCGAGCAGTTGCTGCGGGTGCTGGCCCGCCGGCTGCGCCGGACCAACGACTCGCTGGCCGACCTGATCTTCACCGACGTCCCGGGCCGGGTCGCCAAGAACCTGCTCCAGATGGCCGGCCGGTTCGGCACCCGCGACGGCGGCGTGCTGCGGGTGACCCACGACCTCACCCAGGAGGAGATCGCGCAGCTCGTCGGCGCCTCCCGGGAGACCGTCAACAAGGCGCTCGCCGACTTCGCCTCGCGCGGCTGGCTGCGACTGGACGGCAAGAGCATCATCATCCTCGACCCGGAGCGCCTGGCCCGCCGCGCGCGCGTCTGACGACCTCTCGCCGGGCTTTTCCCGGCACCGATCCGTCCCGGCCCGGACCGCCCCTGTGCGGCCGGGCCGGTCCGTTCCGGTACCGCCCCGCAGTCCTCGGGCCGACCAGCGGGCTGCCGTCTGCCGAGCGCAGAATTCCTGGCACCGGCGGCGCGGGCCGCGCAGGCTGGGGCGATGCTCGAACGTGTCGCCGTCCTCTCCGACATCCACGGTGTGCTGCCGGCGCTGGAGGCCGTCCTGGCCGAGCCGGACGTGGCCGCCGCCGACCTGATCGTGCTCACCGGTGACCTCGCGGCCGGCCCGCAGCCGGTCGAGGTGCTGGACCGGTTGGCCGCGCTCGGTGACCGCGCCCGCTGGGTCGGCGGGAACGCCGACCGGGAGCTGGTCGAGGCGCGGGCCGGAAAGCCGTCGCCGATCGAGGTCTCGAACTGGGCCGCCGGGCAGCTCCGCGACGACCAGGTGGCCCGACTGGCCGCGCTGCCGCCACACGTCACGCTGCGGGTCGCCGGTCTCGGCCAGGTGCTGTTCTGCCACGCGACGCCCCGCGACGACGAGGAGGTCGTGCTGGTCGACTCGCGGCTGGACCGCTGGGCCGAGGTCTTCGCCGGCCTCCCCGCCGAGGTCGCCACCGTCGTCTGCGGGCACACCCACATGCCGTTCGCCCGGCTGGTCGACCGCCGCCTGGTGGTCAACCCGGGCAGCGTCGGCATGCCGTACGGGGGCGCGGGCGCCTGGTGGGCCCTGCTCGGTCCGGGCGTGCAATTGCGCCGGACGGCGTTCGACGTGGACGTCGCGTGCGCCCGGATCGCCGCCGGGTCCGCCTTCCCCGACGCGGCGGCCTGGGCCGACGAGTACGTCCGCTCCCGCCACTCCGACGTCGACGCGCTGACCGTCTTCGCGCCCCGCGACGGCCGCTGACGCTGACGGGTGTTAAGCGGGGCCCCTTCCTCTACCGAATGCGTTAAGCAGGTCCCCCTCCTTACAAAAAGTCAGGCTTGACTGTTTGTTTTGGGGGCGGCAGGCTGGGTCGGTGCGCGTCCCCCAGCAGCAACGCAGCCGCGCCACCCAGGCCCGGCTGCTGGAGGCGACCGTCGAGTGCCTGGTCGAGCACGGCTGGTCCGGCACCACCACGACGGTGGTGGCGACCCGGGCCGGCGTCTCCCGGGGCGCCCAACTGCACCACTACCCGACCAGGGCGGCGCTGGTCACCGCCGCCGTCACCCACCTGACCGAGCGCCGGGCGGCGGAGCTGCGCACCGAGGCGGCGGCCCTGCCCGCCGGGCCGGACCGGCTCGACGGGGTCGTCGACCTGCTCGCCGCCGCGTTCACCGGCCCGCTCTTCGTCGCCGCGTTGGAGCTGTGGGTGGCCGCCCGCACCGACGCCGAACTGCGCGACGCGCTGGTCCCGCTGGAGGCCCGGGTCGGCCGTGAGATGCACCGGCTCACGGTCGAGCTGCTCGGCGTGGACGAGCGCCGACCCGGCGTACGCGAGGCCGTGCAGGCCACGCTCGACCTGCTGCGCGGCCTCGGAGTGGCCAACCTGCTCAGCGACGACTCGACCCGCCGCGTCGCCCTGCTGCACACCTGGAAGCGCCAGCTCGCCGCGCTGCTCTCGCCGGAGGGCGCACGGCACTGATCCCCCGCCCGGAGGCACCATGGTCGACCTGACAGCACTGCTCGCGGACCTGGCCGCCGAGTCTGAGCAGCTCGACGCGCTCGTCACGGAGCTGCCACCGGCGGAATGGGACCGGCCGACACCGGCCGAGGGCTGGACGGTCGCCCACCAGATCGCGCACCTGGCCTGGACCGACCACGTCGCGCACCTGGCGGCCACCGACGAGTCGGCGTTCTTCGCCTCGATCACCGCCGCGCCGGACCCGTCCCGCCTGGTCGAGGACGGCACCCGGGCCTTCCNGGGCCGGCCGGTCGGCGCTCGCCGGGGCGCTCGCCGCCGTCCCGCCCGGGCGGAAGATGCCCTGGTACGGCACGAGCATGTCGCCCGCCTCGATGGCCACCGCCCGGCTCATGGAGACCTGGGCGCACGGGGAGGACGTGGCCGAGGCGCTCGACGTCCGGCGTACCCCGACCGGGCGGCTGCGGCACGTCGCGCACCTCGGCTTCCGTACCCTCGGGCACGGCTTCGCGGCCCACGGCCGTGCGGTGCCCACGGCGCCGGTGCGGGTGGAGCTGACCGCGCCCACGGGCGGTGACGTCTGGGGCTTCGGGCCGGCGGAAGCGGCCGACCGGGTGACCGGCCCGGCGCTCGACTTCTGCCTGTTGGTGACGCAGCGCCGGCACCGGTCCGACCTGGCCCTGGTCGCCGCCGGGCCGGTCGCCGACGAGTGGCTGGACGTGGCCCAGGCGTTCGCCGGGCCGCCCGGCGGCAAGCGGGAGCCGGCCGGACGCGGCGGGCCGGCATGAGCGCGCTGCGGGTCGGCAACGCGTCCGGCTTCTACGGCGACCGCTTCGTCGCCTGGCGGGAGATGCTCGACGGCGGTGAGCTGGACGTGCTGACCGGCGACTACCTGGCCGAGCTGACCATGCTGATCCTCGGTCGGGACCGGATGCGCGACCCTTCACTCGGCTACGCGAAGACGTTCCTGCGGCAACTGGAGGGCGTGCTCGGCACCGCGCTGGAGCGCGGGGTCACGCTGGTCACCAACGCCGGCGGCCTGAACCCGGCCGGCCTGGCCGACGCCGTCCGGTCACTCGCCGCGCGGCTCGGCCTCGACGTGCGGGTCGGGTACGTCGAGGGCGACGCGCTCCCGCGGCCGGACGCGCTGACCGCGAACGCGTACCTGGGTGCGTTCGGGATCGCCGCCTGCCTCGACGCGGGCGCGGACGTGGTGGTCACCGGGCGGGTCACCGACGCGTCGCTGACGGTCGGGCCGGCGATCGCCCGCTTCGGCTGGACCCGGGACGACCTCGACGCGCTGGCCGGGGCGACGGTGGCCGGGCACCTGATCGAGTGCGGGGCGCAGGTCACCGGCGGCAACTTCAGCTTCTTCACCGAACTGCCCGACGGCGGCCACCGGCCCGGCTTCCCGATCGCCGAGCTGCACCCGGACGGCTCGTCCGTGCTCACCAAGCACCCCGGCACCGGCGGCGCGGTCACCGTCGAGACGGTCACCGCGCAACTGCTGTACGAGGTCGGTGGGCCGGACTACCTCGGGCCGGACGTGGTGGCCCGGCTGGACACGGTACGGCTGGAGCAGGCCGGTCCGGACCGGGTCCGGGTGTCCGGGGTGCGCGGCACGCCGCCGCCGGCCACGCTCAAGGTGGGCGTCAACAACCTGGGCGGCTTCCGCAACTCGATGACGTTCGTGCTGTGCGGGCTGGACATCCCGGCCAAGGCAGCCCTGGTCCGGGGCCAGGTCGAGGCGGCAGTCGGCCCGGCGGGGCTGGAGTTCACGCTGGCCCGCACCGACCACCCGGACGTCGGCGACACCGAGGCGGCGAGCGCGCTGCTGCACGTACACCTGCGTGACGGCGACAAGGCGCGGGCCGGGCGCGCGTTCTCGGCCGCCGCGGTGGAGCTGGCGCTCGCCTCCTACCCGGGCTGCACGTTGACCACGCTGCCCGGCGACGCGACGCCGTACGGCGTGTTCACCGCCGACACCGTCCCGCAGGACGCGGTGTCGCACACGGCGGTGCTCCCCTCCGGCGAGCGCGTACCGATCCCGCCGCCGCCCGTCACGAGGCGATTGGCGGGGCCCCCGCCTCTACCGAATGCGTTAAGCGGGGGCCCCGCCTTGCATCCCACCCGGCGGGGGGCGCTGGGTGAGGTGGTGGGGGCGCGCTCGGGCGACAAGGGCGGCGACGCCAACCTGGGCGTCTGGGCCCGTACGGACGCCACCTGGCCCTGGCTGCGCACCTGGCTCACCGTCGAACGACTGGCGGACCTGCTGCCGGAGACCGCGACGTTGACCGTGGAGCGCCACGAGCTGCCGAACCTGCGCGCGGTCAACTTCGTGATCCGAGGGCTGCTCGGGCCGGGTGTGGCCGCGTCCACCCGGTTCGACCCGCAGGCCAAGGCGCTCGGCGAGCTGCTCCGCGCGCGGGTGGTCGACCTGCCGGCGGAGGTGCCCGCATGACCATCGTCGACACCCCCGAGCGCCGGCAGCTCCGCGAGCTGACCCGCGCCTTCGTCACCCGGGAGGTGCTGCCGCACCTGGCCGACTGGGAGCGGGCCGGCGAGGTCCCCCGGTCGCTGCACGGGACCGCCGCGAAGCTCGGCCTGCTCGGCATCGGCTTCCCCGAGTCGGTCGGCGGCAGCGGGGGCGACCTGCTCGACTCGATCGTGGTCACCGAGGAGATCATCCGCTCGGGCGGCTCGTCCGGGCTGGTCGCGGCGCTGTTCACGCACGGCATCGCNCGACCCTGGCCGGGACCATGATCGGCGCGCTGGCGATCACCGAACCGGACGGCGGCTCCGACGTGGCCGCCATCCGCACCTGCGCGGTACGCGACGGCGACCACTACGTGGTGAACGGCTCGAAGACGTACGTCACCAGCGGCGTCCGGGCGGACTTCGTGACCACCGCGGTCTGCACCGACTTCCCCGGCTCGGGCTCGCTGAGCCTGCTGGTGATCGACAAGGGCACGCCCGGGTTCACCGTGGGCCGGCGGCTGGAGAAACTGGGCTGGCACTGCTCGGACACCGCCGAGCTGTCCTTCACCGACGTCCGGGTGCCGGTGGCGAACCGGGTCGGCCCGGAGGACACCGCGTTCCTCGCCATCATGCAGCAGTTCGCCACCGAGCGGCTGTCGCTGGCCACGCAGGCGTACGCGACCGCCCAGCGCTGTGTCGACCTGGCGGTGCGGTGGTGCCGGGACCGGTCCACGTTCGGCCGCCCGCTCGCCGGTCGGCAGCTCGTCCGGCACCGGCTGGCCGAGATGCACACCCGCGCCGAGGCGGCCCGCGTGTACGTGCACGAGGTGGCCGAGCGGGTGGCCGCGAAGCAGCCGGTGGTGACCGAGGTGGCGATGGCGAAGAACGTGGCGGTGGCCGCCTGCGACCACGTCGTCGACGCCGCGCTGCAACTGCACGGCGGCTTCGGCTACCTGCGCGACGCCGAGGTGGAGCGGCACTACCGGGACGCCCGCATCCTCGGCATCGGCGGCGGCACCACCGAGATCATGAACGAGATCATCGCGAAGGGCATGGGCCTGTGACTGTCCTCCAGAGCACCCTCGACACCACCTCCGCCGTGTTCCAGGCCAACCGGGAGGCGCTGCTGGAGCGCCTTGCCGAGCTGGAGGCGGCGCTGGACCAGGCGCGGGCCGGCGGCGGCGAGAAGTACGTGACCCGGCACCACGGGCGCGGCAAGCTGCTCCCCCGGGAACGCATCGAGCTGCTGCTGGACCCGGACAGCCCGTTCCTGGAGCTGTCGCCGGTGGCCGCGTACGGCACGGACTTCCCGGTGGGTGCGAGCACCGTGACCGGCATCGGCGTGGTCGAGGGCGTGGAGTGCCTGGTCGTGGCGAACGACCCGACGGTACGGGGCGGCGCGGTCAACCCGTGGTCGCTGGCGAAGACCCGCCGGGCAGGCGAGATCGCGTTGGCCAACCGGCTGCCGATGGTGAACCTGGTCGAGTCCGCCGGCGCGGACCTGCCCAGCCAGGCGGAGATCTTCATTCCCGGCGGGCGGGTGTTCCGCGACCTGACCCGGCTCTCCGCGGCGAAGATCCCCACGGTCAGCGTGGTGTTCGGCAACGCCACCGCCGGCGGCGCGTACGTGCCCGGCATGTCGAACTTCACCATCATGATCCGGGACCGGTCGCAGGTCTACCTGGCCGGGCCGCCGCTGGTGCGGATGGCGACCGGCGAGGTCACCGACGACGAGTCGCTGGGCGGGGCGGCGATGCACGCCTCGACGTCGGGTCTCGCCGACTTCCTCGCCGAGGACGAGCGGGACGGCATCCGGCTGGCCCGGCAGTGCGTCCGCCGGCTCAACTGGCGCAAGCAGGGCCCGCCACCGCGCACCCGGTCCCCCCGACCACCCCGGTACGACCCGGAGGAGCTGCTCGGCATCGCCAGCGCCGACCTGAAGGTGCCGTTCGACCCGCGCGAGGTGCTGGTCCGGGTGTTGGACGACAGCGCGTTCGACGAGTTCAAGCCCGCCTACGGCACCGCCCTGGTCACCGGTTGGGGCGAGCTGCACGGCTGGCCGGTGGGCGTGCTGGCGAACGCCCGGGGGGTGCTGTTCAGCGAGGAGGCGCAGAAGGCGACCCAGTTCATCCAGCTCGCCAACGCGGCCGACACGCCGCTGGTCTTCCTCCAGAACACCACCGGTTACATGGTCGGCACCGAGTACGAGCAGCGCGGCATCATCAAGCACGGCGCGCTGATGATCAACGCGGTGTCGAACTCGACCGTGCCGCACCTGACGGTGAACCTGGGCGCCTCCTACGGCGCCGGCAACTACGGCATGTGCGGCCGGGCGTACGAGCCGAGGTTCCTGTTCACCTGGCCGAACGCGAAGTCGGCGGTGATGGGGCCGGCGCAGCTCGCCGGTGTGCTGTCGATCGTGGCCCGGCAGGCGGCCGCCGCCCGGGGACGGGACTACGACGAGGACTCCGACGCCGCCATGCGGATGATGGTCGAGCAGCAGATCGAGTCGCAGTCCGGGGCGCTGTTCCTCTCCGGGAGGCTCTACGACGACGGGGTGATCGACCCCCGCGACACCCGTACCGTCCTCGGGCTGTGCCTGTCGGCGATCCACAACGGACCGGTGAAGGGCGCCGACGGTTTCGGCGTCTTCCGGATGTGAGGGCAGGGCTATGATCAACACGCTTCTCGTGGCCAACCGGGGGGAGATCGCCCGCCGGGTCTTCGCCACCTGCCGGGCGCTCGGCGTGCAGACCGTGGCCGTGCACTCCGACGCGGACGCCGACGCGCCGTTCGTGGCCGAGGCCGACCGGGCGGTCCGGCTGCCGGGGAACGCGCCGGCCGAGACGTACCTGCGCATCGGGGCGATCCTCGACGCGGCCCGGCGCTCCGGCGCGGACGCCGTCCACCCCGGCTACGGCTTCCTCGCCGAGAACGCCGAGTTCGCCGCCGCGGTGACCGACGCCGGTCTGACCTGGGTCGGGCCGCCGGCCAAGGCGATCGCCGCGATGGGCGACAAGATGGCCGCCAAGGCGCTGCTCGCCGACGCGGGCGTGCCGATGCTGCCGACCTGGACCGACGCCGACCAGGTCACCGACTTCCCGGTGCTGGTGAAGGCCGCCGCGGGCGGCGGCGGCCGGGGCATGCGGGTCGTCCGCGACGCGGCCGGGCTGGCCGAGGCCGTCGCGGGCGCGCGCCGCGAGGCGGCGGCGGCGTTCGGTGACGGCACGGTCTTCATCGAGCGGTACGTCGAGCGCGGTCGGCACGTCGAGGTGCAGATCTTCGGTGACACCCACGGCACGGTGGTGGCGCTCGGGGTGCGTGACTGCTCGATCCAGCGCCGCCACCAGAAGATCGTCGAGGAGGCGCCCGGCGTGCTCCCCGACGGGGTGCGGATGCGGCTGCACGAGGCGGCGGTGGCGGCCGGGCGGGCGGTCGACTACGTGGGCGCCGGCACGGTGGAGTTCCTGCTCGCACCGGACGGGCAGGTCCACTTCCTGGAGATGAACACCCGCCTCCAGGTGGAACACCCGGTCACCGAGCTGACCACCGGCCTGGACCTGGTCCGGCTGCAACTGCTGGTCGCCGAGGGCGAGCCGCTGCCGGTCACCACCACACCGCCCGCCGACGGGCACGCCATCGAGGTGCGCCTCTGCGCCGAGGAACCGGCCGAGGGCTTCCGTCCGGCCACCGGCACGCTGCACCGGTTCGCGATCCCCGGCGTCGACGCCGAGTTCGGGCCGACGCGCGGGCTGCGCCTGGACTCCGGCGTGGTGGACGGCTCGACGGTGAGCGTGCACTACGACTCGATGCTGGCCAAGCTGGTGACCTGGGCGCCCACCCGTGCCGAGGCGGCCCGCGCCCTGGCCGGCGCGCTGGCCCGGGCCGAGCTGCACGGCGTGGCCACCAACCGGGACCTGCTGGTCCGGGTGTTGCGCAGCCCGGAGTTCGCCGCCGCCGACGTGGACACCGGCTTCCTGGACCGGCACCCCGAGGTCTTCACCCCACTGCTGCCCGCCGACCAGCTCCCGGTGGTCGCGCTCGCGGCGGCGCTGGCGGGTGCGGCCGCGCGCCGGGCCGCCGCGCCGGTGCTGGCCGGGCTGCCGTCCGGCTGGCGCAACGTGCCCGCCGTCCCGCAGGTCACCCGCTTCACCGACATCGAGATCCGCTACCGCCTCACCCGCACCGGCGCACTCGCCGAGTGGGAAAGGCGGGGGCCCCGCTTAACGGATTCGGTAGAGGCGGGGGCCCCGCTTAACACCGACACCCCACCGGTGGAGCTGGTGAGCGCCGCGCCGGATCGGGTGGTGCTCGACGTCGACGGGGTGCGGCGCGCGTTCCGCGTACACCGGGTGGGGTCGTCGGTCTTCGTGGACGGCCCGGACGGGGCGGCGAGCCTCACCGAGCTGCCGCGGCTGCCCCTGCCCACGGTGGAGCCGGCGGCCGGGTCGCTGCTCGCGCCGCTGCCCGGCGCGGTGACCCGGGTGCATGTCGAGGTCGGTCAGCGGGTCGCCGCCGGTGACCTGCTGCTGACGCTGGAAGCGATGAAGCTCGAACACCCCGTGCTCGCCCCGGCCGACGGCGTGGTGGCGAAGCTGCCGGTCGCGCCCGGCGGTCAGGTGGAGACGGGTGCCGTGCTGGCCGTGGTGGACCCCGAGGAGGACCCGCGATGAACGTCGACCTCACCGAAGAGCAGGACCAGCTCCGCGACGCCGTACGCGCGTTGGGCCGCAAGTACGGCCACGACTACTTCGTGCGCAAGGCCAAGGCCGGAGAGCACACCACCGAGCTGTGGCACGAGGCCGGCCGGCTGGGCTACCTCGGCGTCAACATCCCCACCGAGTACGGCGGCGGGGGCGGCGGCATCACCGAACTGGCGCTGGTCTGCGAGGAACTGGCCGCGGCGGGCTGCCCGCTGCTGCTGCTCGTGGTCTCCCCCGCCATCGCCGCCACGGTGATCAACAAGCACGGTACGGAGGAGCAGCGCAAACGGCACCTGCCCGGCCTCGCCGACGGCTCCCAGAAGATCGTCTTCGCGATCACCGAGCCGGACGCGGGCTCGAACTTCCACCGCCTCGGCACGGTGGCCCGCCGCGACGGCGACGACTGGCTGCTCACCGGCCGCAAGGTCTACATCTCCGGCGTGGACGAGGCCGGGCACATCCTGGTGGTGGCCCGGACCGAGGACACCGGGAAGCTGAAGCCGGCGTTGTTCATCGTGCCGACCGACGCGCCCGGCCTGGAGAAATCCAGACTGGAAATGGAGATCGTGTCCCCGGAGAACCAGTTCCTGCTCTACCTCGACGACGTCCGCCTGCCCGCCGACGCGCTGGTCGGCCAGTCGCTCGACGCCGGGCTGCCGGCGCTGTTCGCCGGGCTCAACCCGGAGCGCATCACGGTCGCCGCGATGAGTGCCGGCACCGGCCGGTACGCGATCGAGAAGGCGTCCGCCTACACCGCCACCCGCAAGGTGTGGGGCGGGCGGTCGATCGGCTCGCACCAGGGCGTGGCGCACCCGCTCGCGCACGCGGCCGTGCAGGTGGAGCTGGCCCGACTGATGATCTACAAGGCGGCCACGCTCTACGACGCCGGACGCGACCTGGAGGCGGGCGTCTCCGGCAACATGGCCAAGTACGCGGCCGGCGAGGCCGCCGCGCTCGCCGTCGACACCGCCGTCCAGGCGCTCGGGGGTGCCGGCATGACCACCGAGTACGGCGTGGCGACGCTGCTCGGCGCGGTGCGGGCCGGCCGGATCGCCCCGGTCAGCCGCGAGATGATCCTCAACTTCGTCGCCCAACATGTCCTGCACCAGGACAAGTCCTACTGAGCCGCCGGCCTCGCGTGAGTCAGGTGACGGTGCGGCAGGCGGCGTCGATGCGGTAGACCGGGCGGACCCGGCGGCCGAGCCCCTCCAGCAACGAGTCCTCGACGTGGAAGTCGCGCACCCGTAGCTGCCGCCGGGGCAGCTCCTCCTCGCTCGGGCAGAGCACCTGCGCGCGTACCTGGTCGACCGGCACGTAGCGGACGCCGCCGCGTTCCTGGAGCAGCACCATGCTGACGTCGTCCACCGTGACGACGTGGCCGCGGATGTCCTCGGTGACGCCGGGCGCCGACTCGACGGTGGTCACGGTCAGCGGCAGCACCGGCGTGCTGATCACCGGCAGCGCGGCCCAGACCAGCATGGCCAGCACCGCCGCCTCGGTGACCGAGGCGAGCGGTCGGGTCACCGCCGCCGGCAGCGGCCCGGTCACGAACAGGGCCAGCACCGGGGGTACGACCAGCAGCACCACGGCGAGCACCTCCCCCTGCCGGCCGGCGTCGAGCACGGTGGGACCGAGCAGCCAGAGGTATCCGGCGAAGCCGACGGCGAGCAGCAGGATGCGCGGCACCCGTTTCTCGTGCAGCCGGCCCGGGTCGAGCTGGAACGCGGCCACGAACGCCGGCAGCAGCAGCGGCAGGTAGAGCAGCCGCCAGGTGACCAGCGCGAGCAGGAAGCTGGCCACGGCGAACCAGGCGGGTGTGATGTCCACCCAGCGGGCGAAGAGCGGCCGGCGGATTCCCGGTGGCATCCGCTCCACGCTGACCCGCAGCACCGCGCCGAGTGCGAAGACCGCGACCAGGGCGGTGGAGAGCAGCGCGGCGGCGGTGGTCAGGAAACCGGCGAGCAGGTTCACCGTGCCCACGTTGGACACCAGCAGCAGCGTGGTCTGCAACTCGCCGCCCGCCTCGACGCCGAGCCGGAGCACCGAGAAGACCGCCGGCACGCCGACCACCGCGGTCCAGAAGGACTGGGTGGCCCGCGCCCGGCGCTCGGCCGGGTCGGCCGGCGGCGGCCCGGTCCGGACCGCCGGGGTGCTGCCCGCCGGGGTGCTGTCCGGCGGGGCCGCCGGTGCGGTCGTCACCGGGGTGCCTTGTCGTCGAAGTCGACCAGCTTCGGCACGTCCAGCGGCTGGGGCTGGGACTTGTCCGGGTCCGGCTTGAGCCACGGCCCGATCGTCCGGTTGTACGCGCTCAGCCAGGGGCTGCTGCCCCGGGCCCGCCCCTCCAGGTAACTCTTCTGCAGGAAGAACGCGACGAGGTCGCGCAGCGCCGGGTCACCGATCGGCACCCCGACGCCGAGCAGTTCGCTGGTGCCGAACGGCAGGTCGACGATCTCGAACTCGGTCGGGTACTGGGAGCGGTAGCCGGCCAGGATGGTCTCGTCGGAGCTGACCACGTCGTAGCGCCCCTTGCGGATGCCCTGCACGCAGTCGCCCACCGTCTTCACCACGTACGTCTGGACCTGGTGCTTCTCCAGTTCCGCCTCGGTGGTGGAGCCGCCGCTGGTGCAGACCTTCAGTCCCGGCCGGCGCAGGTCCTCGATGGTGCGGACCTGGTCGCGCAGCCGCGTCGGCACCATCGCCTCCTGCTGCGTCACGAGGTACGGCCCGGCGAACCGGACGAGCTTCTCGCGTTCCTCGGTCATGGAGAAGCTGGACACCACCATGTCGACGGTGCCGCTCTGGAGCGCGGGGATGCGTTCCTCGGTGGCGAGCGCGACCCACTGGATGCGCTGCTCGCCTCCGAAGCCGAGCGACGTGGCGATGTAGCGGGCGATCTCGACGTCGAAGCCGACGTGCACGCCGTTGCGCAGCTCGCCCATCAGCGGCTCGGTCTCGGACACCCCGATCTTGAGTTTCGCCTGGCCGTCGACGTGGGACTCGTGCAGCTTGTCGAGGACCGAGGGCAGCGGGGGTTCCCGGTGGTTGTCACAGCCGGCCGCGGCGGCCAGCGTCAGCATCAGCGCCACGGCCAGCGTGGTGGCGAGGGAACGGAGCCGGCGACGGGAGAACACCTCGGACATCGGGCACCTCGTTCGTGGACACGACGGCGGAGCACCCAGGGTAGCGGTCGGCNCCCCGGGGGGTCCGTCGGCGTGCCGACCCACTCTAGGGATCGGCGACGGCCGAGGGAGCCGGCAAAGGTGAAAAGATCCGGTGATGTAACGAAGTTTTCTCGATCGACACTTTTCGGATCTCCGATGTGGAGACCGGTTGACGGGAAACCGTCCCGGGCCGACGGTTGACAGGCCGACGCGCTGGGCCATGCTTGTCGGGTGAGTTCGTTCCGGAAGCCCGATGCGCGGGCGAAGGCCGTCGTCGCGTGCGTGGCGACGGTGGCGGCGGTGGCGACGCTGGCGATGTGGCGACCGCCCGGCATCCTGTCGGTCGTGCTGGTCATGGTCTGCGTCGTGCTCGGCATGATCGCCGCGGTGACGGTCACCGCCGCCCGGCAGTCCGTCGGCGGCGCCCCCGCGCCGGCCGAGGACTGGCCGGTCCCCGCTCCCGGGTACGGAGCGGACGCCGACACGCTGGCGACCATCGACCCGCGGGCGGTGCGGAACCTGCGCGCCCCGGGAGGTCATCCGGTCGACGCGGACACGTTGGAGGCACTCGACCCCCGGGCGGTGCGCGACCTGCGCCCGGCCGGCGTGGTGGACGCCGACACGTTGGACACGCTCGACCCGAGGGCGGTGCGGCAGCGGGGCCCGGTGAACGGGGTCAGTGACCGGTGAGGGTGGGGCTGGCGAGCCCGTTCACGCCCCGCCCGGCCAGGCAGCGGTAGGTGCCGCCCGGCTCGGCGGCGCCCGGCGGCAGCACCTCCAGGTTCCACCCGCTCGCCGAGGTGACGCCGCTGACCAGCCGGAACGTGGCGACGTTGCAGACCTTACGGACGGCCGGGTCGACCGCGACGGCGTCGTGCCGCGCACCGGTGAGCCCGGCCGGCAGGTCACCCGCGGCGTAGGTCTCCCAGGTGTGCTGGCCGTCGCACGGCACCCGGCTCGCCTCGGCGCGCTCGCGGCGCAGGCGTACCGGGCCGTAGCACTCCAACTCGGGCGCGCAGCGGGCACCGGCCGGGAGCCGGACGTCGGCGGACGCGCACCCGGGCTGCGGTGTCGCCCCGGCCTCGACCGTGCCGGTGGCCACCGTGGTCGGGGACACCGGTGGCGGCTGACCACCGGCCATCCAGGCGCCACCGGCGGCCGAGGCGGCCAGCGCGAGCACCCCGGCCCCGCCGAGGAACCAGCGCCTCGGCCACCGGCGGCTCCNGGGCGGCCGCGGGCTCGGCCCGCCGGTGCGGCCGGTGCCGCCCGGGCCGCCGACCGGAGGCACGAACGGCATGCCGCCCACCGGGGCGCCGGGGTCGAGCGGGAGCGCGGCGAGCAGGCCACGCAGCTCGACCGCGGAGGGTCGCTCGCCCGGGTCGTTGGACATGCCCAGGCGGAGTACGTCGATCAACTCGTCGGGCACCCCGGGCAGGCCGGGGATCGGCTTTTGGAACATCTCCAGCACGGTGACCAGGCTCGGATTGCGCTCGGACTGCCAGCGCGGCGGGCGGCCGTGCATCACCGCGTAGAGGGTGGCGCAGAGCGCGTAGACGTCGACGGCCGGGCTGGGCGGGCTGTGGCTGAACATCTCCGGTGGCGCGTACGCGGGGGTGAGCACCTCCAGCGTGACGGAGGCGTCGCGCGCCTCCGCCAGCACCGCCAGGCCGAAGTCGGCCAGGACCGCCGAGTTGAACTCGGAGTGCAGGATGTTGGCCGGTTTGACGTCGCGGTGCAGGACGCCGGCCGCGTGCGAGTGTGCCAACGCGTCGGCGATCTTCACGCCGAGGTCGCGGGTCTCCAGCGCGTCCAACGGCGAGGTGCGCATCCGCTCCGCGTACGAGCCGTCGCAGAGCTCCATGATGAGGTAGGGGTGCTGGTCGACGGTGACCCCGACGTCGAAGAGGTCGACCACGTGCGGGTGTGACGACATCCGCCCGGCCGCGCGGGCCTCACGCAGGAAACGGGCCTGGTCGCGTTCGCTGTCCAGCGTCCGGTTCTCGACCTTGACCGCCACCTCGCGGCCGACCGAGATCTGGGTGGCCCGGTAGACGGTGGCGTAACCACCCCGGGCGAAGACCTCCAGATCGGTCAGACCGGGCACGATGGGCAGCCGGACGGCGCCGGGCGGGGTGTCGGTCACGGCTCGAAAATACCCAACGGTGCCGGGCGGTCAGCGCGCCGCGTCGGAGGCCGGCACCGGGACGGACCCGTCCGACCCGGTCGGTTGCGCAGCTCGGCGGGCGTCCCACCACAGGCCGGCGGCGGTCGCGACCGCACCGAGGCCCTCCCACACGGCGACTGCGAAGAACCGGTCCGGTGCCACGTCGGAGAGCACCGCGATGGTGAACACGGTGAACGTGACCAGCCGGAACCAGACCGTGAACCGGTAGAACGGCCGCCACTCGGTGGCGACGGCGAGCAGGTAGTAGACCCCCATGTTGAACGAGGCCATCGAGGAGGCGGTGAGGAACGTGCCGGTGTAGTCGCCCGGGGCGCGCTCGGCCGGCACCTCGAAGCCGAGCAGGCGTAGCTGCGTCTCCGGCCAGATCAGACCCAGTGCGCCGAGCAGCAACGCCAGGAGCCCGAAGACCGCGATCGTCCAGCCGGCGCCGGAGCGCGGCAGCCTCATCGTTCCTCCCCAGGAAGCTCCTCCGGCGATACGCGCCGGCCGCACCACGCTAACCGGCCCAACGGCGGAGCACATCCCCGAAACCGGCAGAACAGGGGTGATCAGCCGGCGGCGAGCCGCACCCGCAGCGCGTCCGCGGCGGCCCGCTCGCTGCGCTGCTCGGTGGCGTACGCGAGGCGTACCGCCTCCTCGGCGCTGCTCAGCGCCTCCGCCGGGCGGCCACCGGCGGCCAGCGCCTCGGCCAGCACCAGCCGCGACACCACCTGGCTGCGGACGTCCTCGGCCGGGGCGGCGAGCGCCCGCTGCGCCCAGTCCAACGCCTGTTCACGCTGGCCGTGGGCGAGCAGCGCGCCGGCGTACCGGGCCATCGTCTGCCGGCGGGAGAACAGCAGCGACGGCGCGTCGGCCGCGCCGGTGGCCACCGGGGCGAGCAGCCCCACCGCGGTCCCCGGGTCGCCGGCGGCGACCCGGGCCATGGCGAGCAGCACCCGCGGCGCGACCTGGGCGGGCGCCTGCGGGTTGTGCGGTTCCACGGTGGTCAGCACCGACCGGGCCTCCCGTTCGGCGGTCTCGCAGTCGCCCATGTCCAGCGCGACGAAGCCGCGCAGCGTGCCGGCCATGCCGGTGAGCAGCGGGTGCGTGGTGCGGGCGGCGTACGCGAGCGCGTCGCCGAACAGGTCGGCGGCGTGTTCCGGCTCGCCCAGCCCGCGCGCCACCACGCCGCGTACCACCAGCGCGAAGCCCTGCCCCCAGTCGTCTCCCACCTCGGCGAAGTCCCGGTACGCCCGACGCGCCGCCCGGTCCGCCTCGGCCAGGTCACCCAGTTCGGCGGCGGCGTACGCCTCGACCGCGCGCAGCGTGCCCACCGCCCACGCCTCGCCGACCCGCTCCCCGAACGGCAGGAAGATCCGGGCCAGTCGGCGCGCCTCCCGTAACCGGCCGGCGAGCAGCCGGGCGAACGCGGTGGTGCCGCGCAACCAGGCCCGGCCGTACGGGTCCTTCAGTTCGGCGAAGAGCCGGGCGGCCCGGCCGAGCACCGCATCGGTGCCGGCGAAGTCACCCCGGGTGGTGGTGACCCAGGCCAGGTTCTGCAACGACCACGCCTGCCCGCGCGGATCCTTCGCGGCCAGGCTGACCTGGTAGGAGGCGGCCAGCCGGCTGCTCGCCTGCCCGAGTCGGCCGGCGACGAAGTCGGCCATGCCGAGCCGGCGCATGGCCGAGCCCCGCAGGGTCGGCAGACCGGCGTCGGTGGCCACCTGCAACGCCTCGGAGTAGCTGCGCTCGGCCCGCTCGACGTCGCCCAAGGTCTGCTGGGCCTGCCCGGCCAGCAGCAGCGCGGCGATCCGGGTGGCCGGTTCGCCGGCGTTCGCGGCGATCTTCTCGGCGGAGGCGAGCGCGTCGGCCGGGCGGCCGATCTGGAGCAGCGCCCGGGCGTGCACCACCCGGTCGGCCGGGGGCACCCCGTCCCGGGCCAGGTCGGCGATGCGTTCGGCGTACTCGACGGCCAGCGCCGGCTCCCCGAGGCGCAGCGAGCGGCGGGCGGCCCGGCCCAGCGCGGCCACGCCCAGGCCGGCGACCGCCCGGGCCGGCGCGTCCGGACGGAGCTTCACCGCGTCGGCGAGCCGGGTCGCCCACTCGACGTGCCCGGCGACGAAGTCGTCCCGGGCCGCCTCGGTGAACGCGCCCCTCGGGGTGCCCGTCCCGCCGACGCTCTCCGGCGCGGCCCAGCGGGCCAGCGCGGCGTGCCGATCGGCCAGTTCGGCCTTGCTCACCCCGGCGTACGCGGCCTCGCGCATCAGCGGCGTGGCGAAGGCGAACCCGGTGCGGGTGCGGTGCAGCATGCGGCGTTGCAGCAGTTCCTCGACGGCCCTGTCCCACTCGACCGCGGCCACCGCGGCGGGCCGGCCGTCCCGCCCGACCCGCTGTTCGCGCAGCGCCTCCAGCGCGCCCTCGGGCACGGTGTCGCCGACCACCGCGGCGTCGCGCAGCACGGAGCGGGCGTCCGGCGGCAGCGCGTCGATGCGCGCCGCGAGCACCGCGGCCAGGTCCCGGGAGAGCAGCCGGCTGCCCAGCGAGCCGGGGGCGAGCCGCCACCCGACGTCCGCGTCGCGCCCCGGCCCGGCGGTGAGTGCCCCGCGCTCCATCAGCAGGGTGACGAGTTCGGCCAGGTAGAACGCGTTGCCCTGGGCGGTGGCGAGCAACCGGTCCGCGTCGGCCTGCGGCAGGCGGCCACCGGCCAGGTAGCTGGTGAGCAGCCGGGAGGCGTCCGCGCCGCGCAGCGGCGGCAACGCGTGCACCTCGGCGTCCGCGAGCCGGGTCAGCGCGCCGGCGGTCCGGACCAGTTCGGGGCGGCCGAGCAGCAGCACCAGCACCGGCCCGACGAGCCGGTTGAGGGTCAGCGCGAGCGCCTTGACCGTCTCGGCGGTGGCGTCGTGCAGGTCGTCCACCACGATCACCAGCGGCGCCTCGCCGGCGAGCGCGCTGAGCAGGTCCGCGACCGCGTTCGGCACGGCATCGGCGTCCGGCGGGCCGGTGGCCGCGCTCCACTCGCCGCTCTCCGTGGTGGGCGGCAGCTCGGCGTACCCGAGCAGGGCCAGGAGCTGGTCGACGGCAATCGGGGGCGGGTCGCCGGGCAGCCGGGCGAGGCGCTGGCCGAGCCGGCGCAGCCGCTCCTCGACGGCCGGCCGGGTGAGCGCGGTCGCCGCGTCGCCGGGCAGGCCGACCGCCGCCCGGACCAGGTCGGCCAGGGGGGCCAGCCGGCGCCGCTCGCCGAACGCGGCGCAGCGGACCGAGAGCACCCGGGCACCGGTGTGCGCCGCGTACCGGCCGGGGCCGACGTCGTAGCCGGCGGCGAGGCGTTCCACCTCGGCGGCGAACCGGGACTTGCCGATGCCCGCCTCGGCGGTCATCAGCAGCACCCGGGGCTCACCCCGGTCGATCACCTCGGCGAGCCGACCGGCGACCCGCCCGATCTCGGTCTCCCGGCCCACGAAGGGCGCCTCGTCGCCGAGACCCGACCGGGTGCCCGGCGCGTCCAGCAGACCCAGCAGCTCGTACGCCTCGACCGGCTCGCGCTTGCCCTTGAGCCGCAGTGGTCGCAGCGCCCGCCAGGAGGCTACGTGCCGGGTCGCGGCGGAGGTCCGGGCGCCCGCGTAGACGGCACCGACGGCGGCGGCGTCGGAGAACCGGGCCGCGGTGTTCACCGTGTCGCCGATGACGGTGTATTCGATCGCCGCCTGGATGCCGGCGATGACGTCGCCGGTGTTGAGCCCGACCCGCAGTCCCAGTGGCGCTCCGCCGCCCCGCTCGTCGTCGAGCACCCGGCGGACGGCCCGCTGCATGGACAGCGCCGCCCGGACCGCCCGTTCGGCGTCGTCCTCGTGCGCCACCGGCGCACCGAAGACCGCCATGATCCCGTCGCCGGTGAGCTTGTCGACGTGCCCGCCGAACGTCTTGACCGCGCCGGCAAGGGCGGCCAGCACCCGGTCGGTGACCGCGCCGACCCGTTCCGGGTCCAGGTCCTCCGACCAGGAGGTGAAGTCGGACAGGTCGCCGAAGAGCACGGTGACGACCCGGCGTTCGGCGGCGGGCAGCGTGGCGGCGGCCGGCAGCGCCGCGCCGCAGTTGTGGCAGAACCGCGCGCCGGGCACGGCGACGGTCCCGCACACCGGGCAGGTCACGGCTGCTCCACCCCGAGGTATTCGAGTTGGGCGCGCACCGACCATTCGGCGGCCCACCACAGCGACCGGTCCACGTCGGCGTAGACCACGGCGACCACCTCGGGCGCGGTGGTGGCGCCCGCGGCCACCGCGGCGCGCACCTGGTCGAGCCGGGCCCGCCGGTGGGCCAGGTAGGACTCCGCCGCCACACCGCAGTCGGCCAGCGCCGGGCCGTGTCCCGGCAGCGCCCGGACCCCACGGTACGTCGAGAGCAGTTCCAGGCTCGACAGGTAGTCCCCGAGGTGCCCGTCCGGGTGGGCGACCACCGTGGTGCCCCGGCCGAGGATGGTGTCGCCGGTCAGCACGACCCGCTCGTCGTCGTGCTCGACGAGGAAGCAGACCGAGTCGGCGGTGTGCCCGGGGGTGGGCAGCAGCCGGATGTCGAGGCCCACGTCGAACGCGCTGTCGGCGGTGAGCGGCGCGCCGCCGGCGGTGTGCGCCGGGTCGGCGGCGAGCACCGGCGTGCCGCCGAGCAGCTCCCGCAGTCGGGGCGCGCCCTCGGTGTGGTCCGGGTGCCCGTGCGTGATCAGCACCAGCCCGACCGGCCCGTGGGCGGTGATCGCGGCCAGGTGCCCCTCGTCGGCCGGCCCCGGGTCGACCACCACGGCCGGCGCGTCCGGCCCGGCCCGCAGCACCCAGGTATTCGTTCCGTCGAGCGTCATCACCCCCGGGTTGGGCGCAAGCAGCACCGAAACCCACCCCGGCAGTCCCTCCGCGAGCGCCCCCGCGACCCCGCCCACACGCCCACCCATGGCAGCGATCGTACGACCCCCCGCCCCACTCCCCGCGATCTTGCAGTTCCGGCCCCGGGTTTGTCCTCGTTCGGGGCTTGTGCCGGGGCGGAATCTGCAAGATCGCGGCAACGGAGCGTCAGGCGACCTCGGCGATGACCTCGACCTCGACGGGGGCGTCGAGGGGGAGCTCGGCGACGCCGACGGCGCTGCGGGCGTGCCGACCGGCCTCCCCGAACACGGTGCCGAACAGGTCGGAGGCACCGTTGATCACGCCGGGCTGACCGGTGAAGCCCGGTGCGCTGGCCACGAAGCCGGTCAGCTTCACGATCTTGACCACGTTCTCCAGCCCGACCAGCGCGTCGATCGCGGCGAGCGCGTTCAACGCGCACCGTTGCGCCAGGTCCTTGGCCTGCTCGGCGGAGACACCGCTGCCGACCTTGCCGGTGGCGAGCAGCTTGCCGTCGGCCATCGGGAGCTGACCGGAGACGTAGACGTGCTGCCCCGACTGGACGGCCGGCACGTAGCTGGCCACCGGCGGCACCACCTCGGGCAGTTCGAGACCGAGTTCGGCGAGCTTCGCGTGCGGTCCGTTGCTCATAAGGTCAGCCCTTCGGGCGCTTCAGGTACGCGACGAGCTGCTCCGGGTTGGGGCCGGGCACCACGGAGACCAGCTCCCAACCGTCCTCGCCCCAGTTGTCGAGGATCTGCTTGGTCGCGTGGACCAGCAGCGGCACCGTGGCGTATTCCCACTTCTGCATCGGAGGAGGGCTCCCTTGCCTGACTTGGACTTCGGTCAGGCACAGCCTACGGTCCGCCGCCCTCAGCCGGACGCGGGACGCTGCTCCGGCGCGGGCGGCTCGCCGCACGCCCCCTGGTGCTCGTAGCGCTGCGGGCAGCGACTGCGGTCGGGCAGCAGCAGGTCGCAGAAGACGCGGTGCCGGTTGTTCTGGTCGTCGGCGGTGGAGACCGTCGTCTCGCCCGCGTCCAGTTCGGCCAGGAAGCCCAGCGACGTGGCCACGATGCCGGCGAGCGCCACGGCCGCCGCCAGGTCGGGCACCCGCACCGGCAGGTGGATGACGTAGCCGGGTTCGTCGTCGTCCCGGCCCCGACCGCCGGGCCGGACCAGTGTGCGGACCACCTCGGCCGCCGGCCGGTACGACCGCTCGTTGAACGGCGTGCCGGCGCCGGGACCGTCGGCGTCGCCGGGCCGTCTGACCCGGTCGCCGGGGGGAAATTGAGCTCGGGGAATGTTCTCCGCGTCGCGCATCCGCTGCCTCCGGGCGTCGTACCTGCTCACAAACACCGTCGTGCGGCTCGGGATCCCCCGGTCCGGCCACCGCGTCGCGACGAACGTAAGGATTCGGCACCCGTTCCGACAACGGGACGCGCACGACTGGTTACGTTGAGTCACATATTTGACACAAGACTGGTCCGGAAGGCGACGGCGGTTTTGCGCTCGGTACCCGTCCGTGCGGGGCTGGCAACCGGCCCGCCGACCGATACCCTTCCGGACTGGGTGCGCGTCGTCGCTCGCCCGCCACCTCGACCCCGTGTCCGTCGCCTGGGGCGGCGACGGGTACGCCGCAACCCGGGGGACACAGATGACCCAACCGCCCGCCGGTGGCGCCACCGGCATGCCCGGCGACCCGAACCCGCACCCGGCACCCGGCATGGCCATGCCGCCGTCCGGTCCCGTCCAGCCGCCCGGGGCCGTCCAGCCGCCGGGGGCGACGCCGCCGCCCGGCCATCCGCCGTACCCGCCCGGAGGGCTGCCACGTAAGCGTCCCACCCTGCTGATCGCCTCGATCGTGCTGGCCGCGGCCGTCCTGCTTTGCGGTGGCGGCGGCACGGCCGCGTTCCTCGCCCTGCGCAACAGCGAGGACGGCCGGGGCGCGAAGGAGCCCCAGGTCGCGGTGGACGGCTTCCTCAAGGCCGTCTACCAGGAGCGGAACGTCGAGAAGGCGGCCACGTTCGTCTGCTCCGCGGCCCGCGACGAGGAGAAGATCGCCGCCAAGGTGACCGAGGTGCAGAAGTACGCCGGGCAGTACCAGAACCCCCGGTTCCGCTGGACCAACCCGACGGTCGACAACCAGACCGGGGACCGGGCCACGGTCTCCACCAGGGTCACCATGACCACCGCCGACGAGAAGGTCGCCGACCAGGAGCTGCGTTTCACCGTGGTGCGGAAGACNGGCAGCGAGTGAGCAGCCGGCCGAGTCCGCCGGCAGATGGCCGGCCCGCCTGCACGTGGTGACCGGCAAGGGCGGCACGGGAAAGACGAGCGTGGCCGCCGCGCTGGCCCTCGGGCTGGCCACCGGCGGCCGGCGCACCCTGCTGGTCGAGGTGGAGGGCCGGCAGGGCATCGCGCAGCTCTTCGACACCGACCCGCTGCCGTACGAGGAGCGGCACCTCGCCGACGCCCCCGGCGGCGGTGAGGTGCGGGCGCTGGCGGTCGACGCCGAGGAGGCGCTCCTCGAATACCTGGACATGTTCTACAAGCTCGGCGCGGCCGGCCGGGCGCTGCGCAAGCTCGGTGCGATCGACTTCGCCACCACGATCGCCCCGGGCCTGCGGGACGTGCTGCTCACCGGCAAGGTGAAGGAGGCGACCACGCGCACCAGCGGATCGCGCCGGACGTACGACGCGGTGGTGCTGGACGCCCCACCGACGGGGCGGATCGCCCGCTTCCTCAACGTCACGGCGGAGACCGCCCGGCTGGCCAAGGTCGGCCCGATCAAGACCCAGAGCGAGGGGGTCTCCGCGCTGCTCCGCTCGCCGATGACGGCCGTGCACGTGGTGACGCTGCTGGAGGAGATGCCGGTCCAGGAGACGCTCGACGCGGTCGCCGAGCTGGCCCAGCTCGGGTTCCCGGCCGGGCGGGTGATCGTCAACGGCGTCCGCCCGCCGGTGCCGGCCGGTCGCGCGGTGACCGCGGCCGAGCTGAAGCGGGGGTTGGCCGCCGCCGGCCTGCCCACCGACGCCCGGACCGTGTCGGGCCTCGCCGAGGAGGCGCGCGACCAGCGGGTACGCCGTGAGCTGGAGGACTCCCTCCGGGGTGACCTGGTGGAGCTGGGGCTGCCCCTGACCGAGTTGCCGCTGCTGCCCGACGGGGTGGACCGCGCGGGGCTGGGGACGCTGGCCGAGACGCTCGTCCGGGCGGATTGACTCACACCTGCGGCCGGCACGGAGCAGAGTGACCCTCGGGACCGATACGCTCGATTGGTGCCTTCCGAAGACGCGGCGCCTCCGCTGGACGTGGACCAGATCCTCGCCGACCCCGGCGTGCGGATCGTGGTCTGCTGCGGGGCCGGCGGCGTGGGCAAGACGACCACCGCAGCGGCGTTGGCGCTGCGCGCGGCCGAGCGGCACGGCCGACGCACGGTGGTGCTCACCATCGACCCGGCCCGCCGGCTGGCCCAGTCGCTCGGGCTGACCGAGCTGGACAACACGCCCCGCCAGGTCAAGGGCATCGACGTGGAGGAAAGCGGCGGCGAGCTGCACGCCATGATGCTCGACATGAAGCGCACGTTCGACGACGTGGTGCTCCAGCACACCGACCCGGCCAAGGCGGCGGAGATCTTCGCCAACCCCTTCTACCAGGCCATGAGCTCCACCTTCGCCGGCACGCAGGAATACATGGCGATGGAGAAGCTGGGCCAGTTGCACGCCCGGGGCGAGTGGGACCTGATCGTGGTGGACACCCCGCCGTCCCGCTCCGCGCTCGACTTCCTCGACGCGCCGGCCCGCCTGTCCCGGTTCCTCGACGGCCGGATGCTGCGACTCCTGCTCGCCCCGGCCCGCAGCGGCGGGCGGAGCATGTTCAGCCTGGTCACGGCGAGCTTCGGGATGTTCTCCAAGGTGGTGCAGAAGGTGATCGGCGCGCAGTTGCTCACCGACCTGTCCGGCTTCGTCGCCGCGCTCGACTCGATGTTCGGCGGGTTCCGGCAGCGGGCCGAGCAGACGTACCGGATCCTCCAGGCCCGGGAGACGGCGTTCCTGCTGGTCGCGGCGCCGGAGCCGGACGCGGTCCGGGAGGCCGCCTACTTCGCGGGCCGGCTGCGTGCCGAGCGGATGCCGCTCGCCGGGCTGGTGCTCAACCGGGTGCACCGGCCGGCGGCGCCGGAGTTGTCCGCAGAGCGCAGCCTGGCCGCCGCCCGGCGGCTGGCGGCCGAGGGCGGGCACGAGGGCACCGTCGAGGTGCTGCGCGCGCACGCCACGCTGGCCCAGCAGGCGGTACGCGAGCAGCGGGTGGCGGCCCGGTTCACCGAGGCGTTCCCGGCGGTGCCGACGGTGTCGGTGACGGCGCAGCCCGCCGACGTGCACGACGTCGACGGGCTGCGGACGATCGGCGAGGCGATCGGCCGGCGGTGACCGCCGCCGGCCGGGCCCGACGGTCAGGTGGCGGTGGTGACCAGGATCTTGTCCTTGCCGGCCTTCTCCTTGGCGTTCTTGCGCATGGCCGCCTCGAACATCTTGCGCCAGCTGGTCACCTGTGGATGGCGACGCAGCAGTGCGCGGCGTTCGCGTTCGGTCATGCCGCCCCACACGCCGAACTCGATCCGGTTGTCGAGCGCGTCGGCCAGGCACTCGTACCGAACTGGGCAGCTCCGGCAGATCCTCTTCGCCACGTTCTGTTCGGCGCCCTGTACGAACAACGCGTCCGGGTCCCCGTTCTGACACGCCGCCAGCGACGGCCAGTCAGTGATCATGCCCATCTGTACACGTCCCCCCTTGCAGTACCTACCGACTTCGCGCGCAGCCTCGAAACTTCCCCCCGGTCGTCCGGCCGGCCTCCCCAGGGCGGCACGAACGACGCGTGACTGCGATCACCGACACCATCATGCTGGGTAGTCGGACGATTACGCAACGTTGTCGGCGAAATCCATCATTCCGGACAGTCCCGGCTTCCCGGGCGTTCGCCCGCCGTCTACCCCGCCCCGGTACTGAAAAACGCCATGTCGCCACCGGAGTTCGGCGGAGCCTTTGCGGATCTAGCGCAACCCGGTACCAGGGCTCGTGCGTTTAGCACAACGAGGCCGGCGCGGGATGGAAATGGGGAAAGTTCCCCGCGCGCCCGCCGATCCCTGCTCGCGTACCCTGTCGAGGTGACCTGGATGCGGAAACGTGACCACAACATCTTTACCAACGCCGCATCGCTGCTGATCTGTGGCCTGCTGGCCGGCGTGGTCGTCGCCGCGGCGGCCTTCCCCGCGGTGGCGATGTCCGGACTGGCCGCCAAGGCGGGCTCCGAGACATTCGGCGCGTTGCCCAAGGAGCTGACGGTGGCCCGCGCCCCGCAGATCACCTACCTGCTCGCGTCCGACGGCAAGACGCCGCTGGCCACGATGTACGACGAGAACCGCAAGGACGTCAAGCTCAAGGACATCTCGCCGTACATGCGCAAGGCCATCATCGCGGCCGAGGACCACGACTTCTACAAGCACAACGGCGTCGACCTCAACGGGGTGGCCCGGGCGTTCGTCAACAACCAGTCCGCCGGCTCCTCCCGGCAGGGCGCGTCGACGCTCACCATGCAGTACGTCCGGCTGGCCATCTCCTACTCGGCCACCCACCCGGCCGACGTCGTCGCCGCCACCGAGGACACCAGCGCCCGCAAGCTGCGCGAGATGAGCCTCGCGCTCCAGATCGACAAGGAGCTCTCCAAGGACGAGATCCTGGAGCGCTACCTGAACATCGCCGCGTTCGGCAACGGCGCGTACGGCGTCTACGCCGCCAGCCAGGTCTACTTCAACAAACCGCCGGCCAAGCTCGACATCCAGGAGTCGGCGATGCTCGCCGGCCTGGTGAAGGCGCCGACCTCGTTCGACCCGACCACCAAGGACGGTTACCCGGAGGCGGTCGGCCGGCGCGACTACGTCATCCAGAACATGGTGCAGATCGGCGCGATCACCCAGGCCGAGGCGGACGCCGCCAAGAAGATCAAGCTCAAGGTCCCGGACAAGCGCACCCCGAACGGCTGCGTGCAGAGCAACACCCGCTCCTGGGGCTTCTTCTGCGACTACTTCTACCGCTGGTGGCTCCAGCAGGAGACGTTCGGCGGCACCTCGTACGACCGCGAGCGGCGGTTGAAGAGCGGCGGCTACACCATCGTCACCAGCCTCGACGTGCAGGCGCAGAAGGCCGCCGACAAGGCCGTCCGCAACCACCTGAGCGAGAGCAGCAAGGCGGCCCGGATGGTGGCCGTGGTCGAGCCGGGCACCGGTCGGGTCCGGGCCGTGGCGGTCAACCGGAACTTCAAGATCGATGATCCGAACAAGCCGCAGAACAAGCTCGCCAGCGACCCGAAGAAGGCCAAGAAGAAGATCCGGGGCAACTACCCCAACACGGTGAACCCGCTGGTCACCGGCGGCCCGGGCATCTCCGGCTACCAGGCCGGCTCGACCTTCAAGATCTTCACGGTGGTGGCCGCGCTGGAGAAGGGCTACCCGCTCAGCTACTCGATCAATGCCGCGAATGAGTTCAAGTCCGACTATCCGGTCGAGTTCAACTCGCCGGCCGCGTGCCCGGGCACGAACAAATACTGCCCGAAGAACGCCAACCCCGCGATGGCCGGCATGCACACCATGTGGAGCGGCTTCGGCTTCTCGGTGAACACGTTCTTCATCGACCTCCAGCAGCGGGTGGGCGCGGAGAACGTGGTGAAGGCGGCACAGAAGCTGGGCATCGGCTTCCGCTCCTCGGAGGACGCCAAGCTCGCGGCCAACGCGCACAGTTGGGGCGCGTTCAGCCTCGGCGTCTCCCAGACCACCCCGCTGGAGCTGGCCAACGCGTACGCCACGTTGGCCGCCGACGGGAAGTACTGCGAGCCGATCCCGGTGCAGGAGATCCGCGGGCCGGACGGCGAGAAGCTCGACATCGCCAACCCGCACTGCGAGCAGCGGATCAGCGTCGAGGTGGCGCGCGCCGCCGTGGACGCCGCCCGCTGCCCGCTCGGCGACCGCTCCTCCACCTCCAAGTGCGGCGTCCCCACCGCTGGCAACGTCCACGGCATCGTCAAGGCGCCCGTGGCCGGCAAGTCCGGCACCACCGACGGCGAGAAGACCTCCGCCCTGGTCGCGATGACCAAGCAGTACGCGGTGGCCGGCATCATGGCCGACCCGGACTGGGCACAGACCACCCAGCAGATGGGCCACAACGAGCCCACCGGCATCAACCCGGCCGTCTACGAGACGCTGCGGGACGCCATGAAGGGCAAGGAGCGGAAGAACTTCACCCCGCCGAGCGGCAAGATCGTCATGGGCGACCAGCGCTCGATCCCCGGGGTGAAGTGCGAATCCATCGACACCGCCAAGTCGCGGCTGCGCGGGGCCGGCTTCGAACCGACGGTCTCCAGCAACAAGGTGCCATCGGAGTGCCCCGCCGGCACCGCGGCCGGCACCAGCCCGGACGGACGCACCATCAAGGGCGGCGTGGTCCTGATTGAGGTCAGCTCCGGCCAGGGCGCACCGAAACCGGGCAACTCCGCCGGGGCGGGCGGCCCGGGCAACCCGCCGGGCCGGGGCGGACGCCNGGCGGGCACCCCGATGGGTGCCCGCCCGTCGCGTTCGTCGAGAAGGATCAGAGGCCGAGCTGACGGCGTACCTCGGCGGCGACCCGGCCCCCCTCGGCCCGGCCCGCCACCGCGGCCTGGGCCGCCTTCATGGCCGGGCCCATCTGCGCCTTGCCGGTGAAACCGCCCGCGGCGAGCGCCCCCGAGACCAGCCCCGCCAGCTCCTCGTCGGAGAGCTGCTTCGGCAGGTAGCGCTCCAGCACCTCGCCCTCGGCGGTCTCCTTGCCGGCCTGGTCGGCCCGCCCGGCGTCGGCAAAGGCCGCGGCCGCCTCGCGCCGCTTCTTCGCCTCCTTGGTCAGCACCGCGAGCACCTCGTCGTCGCTGAGTTCGCGCTTCTCCCGGCCGGCGACCTCGGCGTTGCCGACGGCCGCGAGGGCCATCCGCAGCGTGGAGGTGGTCAGCGCGTCGCGAGCCTTGAGGGCGGTGCGCATGTCGGCGGTGAGGCGGTCCTTCAGCGTGCTCATGGAAGGTGAAACTACCCTGAAGGGCATGCGAAAGCGCACACTATTCCGGCTCGCGGCCGGAACCGCCGCCGCCGGCGCGGCCACCCTGGCGTACGCGTCGCTCGTCGAGCGCAACCTGTTCACCCTCCGGCGGTACGACGTGCCGGTGCTCCCGACCGACGCCGAACCGCTGCGCCTGCTCCACCTGTCGGACCTGCACATGATGCCCGGCCAGCGGCGCAAGCAGGACTGGGTGGCCTCGCTGGCCGCGCTCGACCCGGACCTCGTGGTGGTGACCGGCGACAACATGGCCGACCCGGAGGCGGTGCCCGGCGTGCTGCGGGCCCTCCAACCGCTGCTCGACCTGCCCGGCGCCTTCGTCTTCGGCTCGAACGACTACACCGGCCCGGTCCTGAAGAACCCGTTCACCTACTTCCTGCCGAACCGGGAGTACGTCGAGGGCGCGCCCCTGCCGTACGAGGAACTGCGCGGCATCCTCACCGGCGCAGGCTGGGCGGACCTGAACAACGCGCGGACCACGATCAAGGCCGGCGGGCGCGAGGTCGAGTTGGCGGGCGTGGACGACCCGCACGTCGAGCGCGACGACTACGACCTGGTGGCCGGGCCGGTCGACGCCAGCGCCGCACTGTCCATCGCCCTGACCCACTCCCCGGAACCGGCGCTGCTGGACCGGATGGCCGCCGACGGCTTCGGACTGCTGCTGGCCGGGCACACCCACGGAGGCCAGGTCTGCGTGCCCGGATACGGCGCGCTGGTGACCAACTGCGGGCTCCCCCGGTCGATGGCGCGCGGCCTGCACCGCTGGCCCGGCTCGGACTCGTGGCTGCACGTCTCCGCCGGTCTCGGCACCCACCCCACCGCCCCGGTCCGCTTCGCCTGCCGACCGGAGGCAAGCATCCTGACGCTGATCTCCCGCTGATCCTGGTGCGGGGCCGCCCTCCGGGGATCGGCCCCGCACCAAGATCCAGCAGCAGGGGGTACCGAGTTTGACCACGGAGGCGGGTGGGCTACTATTTGTCGGCACGCCTCGGGGTGTGGCGCAGCTTGGTAGCGCGCTTCGTTCGGGACGAAGAGGTCGTCGGTTCGAATCCGGCCACCCCGACCAGAGGTATGAGGGCACATCCGATCCATGGATGTGCCCTCAAGTGTTTCCTTACCGCAGTGGCGGTCACCGCAGGCTCTCCCCAGGCGCTTGAGGGCGTCGCGGGTGGCGCCGAGGACACCTGCGAGTAGATCTCCATCGTGACCGACACCTCGGCGTGCCGGAGCACCTGCAAGATGACGCGAGGGTGCAGCCGCTCACGGACGCCAGTGGATGGTACGCACAAAGCTTGTAAAGCGGAGACGTCAGCGCCCGTGCCTACCGCCGCATCGGGCAGGGCGTGCAGACTGCCTACATGAGTTACGACTTGGCGGTCTGGGAGGGAGATCTGCCGGCCGACGACGGTGCTGCTGGCGAGGTCTATAACCAGCTCTACGCCGAGTACATGGAGGGTGAGGAACTGCCACCGACCCCGGCGATCCGCGCCTACGTCCTTGCATTGCTTGAGCGGTGGGTTGACATGCCTGACGACGAGTACGACGTAAGCCCTTGGTCCGCTGGTCCCCTGATGGACGAGGCGTCGGGGCCGTTCGTCTACTTCACCGTGCGGTACAGCATGTGCGAGGAGGTGTCGACCGAGGCCGCGCACATAGCGGCAGATCGCGGGCTAGTTTGTTACGACCCGCAGTGGGAGCGCCTTCGCCCGACCGCTGACGAGCGAAGCGGAAGACCTACCGCGGACGGTCCCTTGCGCCTAGGCGACTGAAATAGCCGCGAAGCAAGCTGCCGGCCGCCGGGACGACGACAGGCCGCTGCCCGGTGGGGTGGTGGGCCGGAGGCCGGCCGGGCCGAGCGGCCAGCGGGCCGCGCGGCGTGGGGAGCGCATGCCGGGTCCGTCGGCAGGTGGCGGGGTGTAGGTTACTGCGCCTCCGGGGGCGCTCCGGCTCCGAGATGGCCGCCGCGAAGGCGGGATGGCTCCCACCGCCACCACTCACGGACCGTGGGTCGCCGATAGACCCCGGCGGCGGCCCGAAGCCGTGGAGGGTGGGCCGCCGTCAGACGGGATGCCACGTCACGCCTCAGCGCGGCGAGTCAGGGCCCTGTGGCTCCCTATTTAGGGCCGCAGCCTCACAACCGCAGCGGATCGTCACCGTATGGTCCTGAACGTCGGGCGTATGGGAGAAATCGAGGATCGTAAAACACGCGTGCCATGCTTTGAAAGGATGGCCCCCTGATCACCGCAGTTTTGCCAGAGTCGCCAGGCGTGTTACTTATCGCAAAATCTGACTCGGTCAAGACTCCTGCCCTGACCTCCCAGACCCACACAGTATCGCCTCGACCCTCACGGCCGCGACTAAATGTTCCGTCCCTCCGCCCCAGCACGTACCTAAAAGTGAGATATGTGCCCGGTTTCGGCAAGTGCCCTTTTGGCGAGTTAGACTCCAAGGCAGTCTTAACTTCGAGGTCGGGAAGCCCCGTTCGCTGGGGAACAAGATCAGGAAAGGAGTGCGGTCGGTTTCTCACATACGCGCCAGCAGACCCAGCAGCAACCCCTGCACCTAGCAAGTTGCCGATCATCGACGAGAGGTTTGCCAGCTCCACCAGGCCCGAGATAGGCGGCGAACTCCTAC
The DNA here is from genome assembly GCF_002140155.1 of Micromonospora sp. NBS 11-29. GTDB lineage: Bacteria > Actinomycetota > Actinomycetes > Mycobacteriales > Micromonosporaceae > Micromonospora. Next base: position 50,411 of record NZ_NAPR01000021.1, on the reverse strand, counting down.
TAATTAGTTCATCGTCAATCAGATCGAGCGTCTCGTACGTCGATTCAATGGCAGAGAGAATCGCGTCGACGCCCAGGCCGGTGACGTGGCGCAGCTCCGCCTCGCGACCGACTAGTCTCGGATCAACAATCCGCTTCGGCCTGCGTTCCACGATTGTCGCGCCAGCCTGTGCAGTGACGACACCGCCTGACTCCCGAGCCGCTAGTGAGCGCTCAGCGTGGGCAACTAGGTCGCTGAGCCGCATCCCAAGGGCGCCCGCGAGCCTTGCGGCGGAGTCGATCGTAAGAGACCGCTCGCCGCGCTCAACCAACCCGACACTAGTCCGGTGGAGACCCGCCAGGTCCGCGAGGTCCTCCATCGTCAGGCTTGCCGCTCGCCTCAGTTCTGCGACCGCCCGCGCGGTCGCAGCCGCTAGGTTGGGCGGAGGTACATGATCAGCCGGCACGCGCACGAACCTAGGTGATTGAACATGCGGTGACTACGAGACTATAGTCTCCACCGGATCAGCGACTGTCATGGAGGGGCGTTCTATGCGCTTGAAGGTCATGGACCTTTTCTGTGGAACCGGCGGGTTCTCAAAGGGATTCGAGAATTCAGGCCATTACNCCTAAGGCGTTAGGAATCCCTGGGGATATTCGCAAGACGTCGCGGCCCGAAATTGCGAAGCGATTGGGATTACGGCGCGGCGATATCGACGTCATCATTGGCGGACCACCTTGCCAGGGCTTCTCCTCAATCCGCCCCAACCGGTCCGCCAACTTCGATGACCCGCGCAATAATCTATTCGAAGAATTTGCTGCGCACGTTGGCTATTGGCGGCCGCTCGCATTCGTATTTGAGAACGTCGTAGGCTTGGCGACCCATAACAACGGACTCGACCTAGAGGCAGTCGAGGATACCTTTGGCAGGCTCAACTACCAGACAGATTGGAAGATTCTCAACGCAGCCCACTTCGGCGTTCCCCAGAAGCGCGAGCGGTTAATCCTGATCGGCACTCAGCCTGGCATACAGTTTCGTTGGCCGAAGCCAACTCATGCAGGCCGCTTCCGCACGATTGGCTTTAAAGATTCTTCTCGGATGTTGATTCCCTCCGAGCCCACGCTGCTTGACCAAGGCGCTGCGCCGCTGCCGCCAGCACTTACCGTTGCAGATGCGATTGATGACCTTCCACCGGTCGAGAGCGGCGAAACAGCGACTCAATACGTAGCGCCGGCGAGAACGGTTTACCAAAAGGAGCGTCGAGTCGATGCGTTTGAGTTGACGTGGCATGCCTCAACTCGCCACACCGAGAAGATGATGGAAATTATTCGACACGCCGGGCCGAATATCTCGTACATTCCCACGCACCTTATCACCAGCGGGTTCTCGAGCTGCTATTCGCGACTAGAGGCAGACGAACCATCACCGACTATCACCGTGAACTTCGTCCACCCGGCGTCGAATAAATGTATTCATCCGACTCAGCATCGAGCACTTACGCCGCGCGAGGGTGCTCGACTCCAGTCGTTTGACGACTCTTTTCTCTTCGCTCCAAATACCCGCAATCAGGTAGCGAAGCAGATCGGCAACGCTGTGCCACCCCTCCTTGGGCGAGTTATTGGAGAGGCGCTCGCAGTCGCGCTTAATGTATGAGTCAGAGCGGCACGAGGCGCGCCGGCTCCCCGAGATCCAACGAGGAACAGGTCTAAGCGGTCGGAGGCCGATCGCGAGCGACCAACGACGACCGCTGGTGACCGACGTCTACCTAGGTGACAACGCGTGGCCGGCGCGACGACGAGGCCGGCCGACTGGACCCTACCTGTAGTTAATGACTGGTAGCGCTAGCCGCGGGCCCAGGTGGCACCACAGGCGATGCAGACATCCTCTCCAGTGTCCGAACCCAGGTGGTACTCCCGCTCGTGTTCTTCGTGATCACATGGTTGACTACCTGCCCGTCGCCAGGTTTTCCGTCGGCTAGCCGCCGTATCCATCTGCATCCGATCCTGCCAACGCGCAGGCGCAAGTGCATACGGCTGGCTGCCGCAGGGCGGCCGGCGGAACGGCTCTCGACAGCAATGACCACGCGGTACGGTTCTCGATCACTATCGCTACTACGTCAGGCCACTTTTCCGCAGCGGGTGTCAGGCTGGCTTGCGTGCCGCTCTCTCCACTTCTTGCAGCACCAGTCCGAGAGTTTGTGATCGGCGGTCTGCTGGCAGAGTTGCCCATGCTCGTCGGGCATAGGCAAGTCCCCCGGATCGGTCCCCTGACTTGGCCATCATGAGGGCTCGGTGCAGCTCGATGTGGGTGGCGAACCGGGTCAGTGAGGGCGGTCGGAGTCGGTCGGCGTCGGTCTGGGCCTGCTCGCCGGGGCCGACCATGCCAAGTCGGGCGTAGAGCATCGACCGGAAGGTGGCCATACGCCAGGCGGGTACGGCGGCATCGGAGATTTCACCGTCTGGGGAGGCGGTCTGGTCGAAGATCCGTCGTGCGTCCTCGTCGGCCGTGATGGCTCCGCCGATGTCGCCTCGTCCGGCGGCGACGTGTGCGCGGGCCATCAGCGCCTGGAGGCGGCCGAGCGAAGGACGGTCGGACAGGGCGATGGCCTCGTCGGCGTACCGCTTAGCGACGGGTAGAGCCGCGCCTTCGTAGGCCAGGGCGATGGCGGCCCGGCCGCGTACCCAGACCCGGACAGCGAGGTCGCCGGAGCGGTCGGCGGCAATCCGGGCGGTGTCGTACCAGCCGATCGCCTCGGTCGGGTCCTTGGTGGTCTTGCCGTAGGTGGTGAGTGCGCGGGCGGCGGTCGCCCACATGGTCGGGGAGTCGAGTTGCTGTTGCAGGACGACGAGGTCGCTGGCAAGCCTGGTCTGAAGGCTGTCCGCGCCGATCTCCATGTAGTCGCGGCCGTACTGCTCGACCCGGTCGCGCCAGCGGTCTTCGCTGTCCCGTCGGCCGGCTAGAGCGGCGGTGAAGCCGGATCGGATCAGCTCGTTGGCGGCGATCGGGCCGATGGTGGCGGCTTGGAGAAGGTGCCTGCGTCTCACGTCCGGGTCTCCCAACGCTCGCGCGTAGGCGAGCACGATGTCCGGCGTCGCGGTCCGGCGTCCCGACTCGACGTTGCTCAGGTGCGAAGCCGAGTAGCTGGTACGGGCCGCGATGGAGGCGAGCGTCACGCCTGCCTCAGTACGAGCCTGCCTCAGTTGTGCGCCGAGGTCATCCATCGGAGCCCCCGTGAAAGGTCCTGAAAGCATCGAGCCACTTCCGAGCGTAGTCGTGGGATCACAAGAGTAGATACCGGACGTGGTCAGTGCGGTCCGGTGCGACGACCGGGCTTGGTCGCGTCGCTAGCCGGGCGCGGCGGCGTCGGTCCTCCCGAGAGCAATGTCGCCGCGCCCCCTCTAACGGTGGAGGCGGGAATGAGCGGCGACGTTCCGGACCAATCCAAGGGCGAGCAGATCCAGCAGGCGGAACGGGAAGCGGCACGACAGCGGATCCTCGCGCAGGCCGAGGCGGACCGGCTCCCGGCCGAGGAGACGACACGGGCGGTACCGGATCGGCGGTGGCGTCGTGGACAGCGTTGACCTGTTGCCGGTCGGGCGTCGGGTGGCGTACTGGCGGGTGCGGCGGAAGCTCTCCCAGCAGGTGTTCGCTGACCGGTTGGGCAAGTCGAAGAGCTGGGTGGACAAGGTCGAGCGGGGCGTCCGGTCCCTGGACAAGGTGTCGACTCTCCAGGACATCGCCGCCGTTCTGCGCATCGACACGGCGGTACTGCTGGGACGGGACAGTCAGCGCGCCGAGGTCGCCGATCGTGGCGAGGGCATGGAGCGTGTCCGGGTGGCGCTGTCCCGGTACGACATTCCGCTCGGCAGGTGCGCGGTTCGTCGGCCGGTGTTGCCGGTCGACCAGATGGCCCAGAAGGTCGCGCACGCGTGGATGGCGTTTCAGCACGCCCGGTATCCGCAGGTGACCGAACTGCTGCCGAGTCTGTTGGCCGACGCCGAACGTACCTTCGCCGGTGAGCCGGCGGCGGGTCGGATGCCGCTGGTGGAGGCGTACCGGATCACCGCGTCCCTGCTGGTCAAGCTCGGCGACCCGGACGTGGCGTGGTTGGCCGTCGACCGGGCGATGAACGCCGCTACCGGCGACCGGACCCTGGTGGCCGCCGCAGCGGTGCAGCTCGGTCAGGTGCTCCGCGCCCATGGGCAGACCCGGGTGGCGAAGTCGGTCATGCTGGCTGCCGCGTACCGGATCGCCCCGCCGGTGGTCGAGTTCGGCCTGCCCCCGGAGCTGTCTCTCTGTGGCACGCTGCTCATTCAGGCTGCCCTGGCCGCCGCCCGTCACGGCGACACGCGCACCGCAGCCGACCTGCTCGACGAGGCCGCGACACTGGCCGCCCGCGTCGACGACGGCCACGACCACCATCGCACCGGCTTCGGACCCACCGCCGTCGACCTGGCCCGCAGCGCCGCAGCCGTGGAACTGGGCGACACCGTCGACGCGGTGGCCTGGCACGACACGGCGGTCCGGCGCGACGGCTGGCAGTGGTTGCCCGCTGAGCACCGCGCCGCGCACCTGCTCGATGTCGCCCGCGCCCACCTCCACGCCGACGATGCGATCAGCGCCGGCCGGGCGCTGATGGAGGCTCACCGGGTCGCGCCGGCTGAACTCCGGCACCGTCCGGCGGGTCGGGACGTACTCGCTCAGGTCGTGCACGATCCCACCGCGCCGACGATGCTGATCCATCTCGCCGCCGCTCTCGGGGTGGGGTGAGGATGACGGCGCCGTTCCTCTCCCTGGCCCAGATCTGCAACCGGCTGATCCTCACCGCCCGATGGATTTTGCGCGATCACCGGCCGGGGCCCGACGGCCGCTGCCCGATCTGCCGCACCTGCGACTGTGCGGTGACCGCTGCCGCCCGTGATGTGCTCCGATCAGCCGGGGAAGTACGGCTGTGGAGTACATCAACCGAGCCGACTGCACCGGACCGGAGCGACCCTCAGCAGACCGCCCAGTAGGCTCCCGGCATGTCGCGCCCGGTGATCTTCGATCTCCTCCACACCCTGCTTGATGGGGCGGACGAGGAGCGTGACCGGGTGGTCGGGGAGATGGCGCTCGTGGTGGGGGTCGATCCGGCCGCGCTGGTGGCCGCCTACCACTCGACGTGGCGTGACCGGCTGGTCCGGTGGGACGTGGAGCAGACCGTCCGCATCCTCGCCGGGCGTCTCGGCGGCACACCGACCGACGAGCAGGTGACCCGGGCCGCCGCACACCGTCGCGCCCTGGCCCGCCGGGCGTTGGACGGCGTCTCGGCCGCCACCCTGGAGGTGCTCGACGTGATGCGCGCCGCCGGGCACCCGCTCGCCCTCATCAGCAACGCGACCTCCGAGACCGCCGAGGCATGGCCGCGGAGTCCGCTCGCCCCCCGCTTCGACGTCGTGGTCTTCTCCTGCGACGTCGGGCTGGCGAAGCCCGACCCGGCGATCTACCGTACGGCCACGGATCGGCTGGGTGCCGCGCCGGCGGAGTGCGTCTATGTGGGGGACGGCGCGGACGGCGAGCTGGCCGGTGCGGCGACGGTCGGCATGACCGTGCTCCGGACCACGGAGCACAAGGACACCGATCCGGGCTGGGGCGGGCCCACGATCGCCACCCTCGGCGATCTGCCCGGCCTGCTGTCCGATCCGGTGGGTCCGGGGTCTGCCAGTCGTCGGCGATCAGCTACCGGCCCGACCCGAGGCGACTCGGTCGTCGAGCAGGCCGGGTGAAACTCGCGCCGAGGTGACCGGTCAGGGGCGGTTGATCGAATCACCTGGCATGGTTGACGCATGCCAGCGATGATCCGATCCCGCCTGACCGATTGGACCACCGTCGTCCCGCTCGTCGCCGTACTCCTGCTCGTGGTCACCTGGGGGCGGGAGCTGCCCGGCGTGCTCATCTTCGTGGTGGCCGCGCTGCTCGCGGTCGCCGTGCTGGCGGCCGTCCACCACGCCGAGGTGGTGGCGCACAAGGTGGGTGAGCCGTTCGGATCGCTGGTGCTGGCGGTCGCGGTCACCGTGATCGAGGTCGGTCTGATCGTCACCCTGATGATCAGCGGCGGTGACAAGACGCAGGCGCTGGCGCGGGACACCGTCTTCGCCGCCGTGATGATCACCTGTAACGGCATCCTCGGCCTGGCCCTGCTGCTCGGTGCGTTGCGCCGCCAGGTGGCGGTGTTCAACCCGGAGGGCACCGGCGGGGCGCTGGCCACCGTGGCCACGCTCGCCACGCTCAGCCTGGTGGTGCCGACGTTCACCACCGCCCGGCCCGGTCCGGAGTTCTCCCCCGCCCAGCTCGCCTTCGCGGCGGTCGCCTCGCTCGCGCTCTACCTGCTGTTCGTGATGGTGCAGACCGGCCGGCACCGTGACTACTTCCTCCCGGTCACCCAGGAGGGCAGCATCATGGCGGAGGATCGGGACGGCGACGGGCACGCCGAACCGCCGTCCACGCGTACCGCGCTGGCCAGTTTGGCGCTGCTGATCGTGGCGCTGGTGGCGGTGGTCGGCGACGCGAAGACGATCTCCCCGGCGATCGAGACCGCCGTGCAGGCGGCCAACCTGCCGCAGGCGTTCGTCGGTGTGGTCATCGCCCTGCTGGTGCTGGCGCCGGAGACGCTGGCCGCCGCGCGGGCGGCCCGGCGGGACCGGGTGCAGATCAGCCTGAACCTCGCGCTCGGCTCGGCCATGGCCAGCATCGGCCTGACCATCCCGGCCATCGCGGTCGCCTCGATCTGGCTGGACGGCCCGCTGCTGCTGGGCCTGGGTGGCACGCAGATGGCGCTGCTCGCGCTGACCGCGGTGACCGGCGTGCTCACCGTGGTGCCGGGGCGGGCGACCGTGCTCCAGGGCGGGGTGCACCTGGTGCTGCTCGCCGCGTTCGTCTTCCTGGCCGCCAGCCCGTGACCGGAGACGCCGCCGCGAGCCCGTGAGCCGCCCGGCCGGTCAGTCGTGCAGCTCGGTGCGGGCGACCTCGGCGAACGCCGCGCTCAGGTAGTCGGCGAACGGACGCCCGGTGACCGCCAGCAGGTCGGCGACGAGCAGCGGGGCGTGCCGGGCGACCGCCGCCGGCTCCGGCGGGCTCTCGTCGTCGCCCGGGTCGTAGACGCCGAGCGCGCCGGCCAGCAGCACCAGCAGCACATGCGGGTCGACCTCCGGCCACCACGTCGCGGCCGACCGGGCGCAGTGCACCAACACCTGGCGTACGTCGTCGCCGTCCAGCCCGTCCGGGTGTCCCTCCTCCAGCAGCAGCCGGACCACGCCGCCGAGCACCAGCCCGGCCCGGTCGGCGGCGGCGAGCCGTTCCACGGCCGGCGCGTACGCGTCGGCGTCCCGCGCCCGGGCGGCGGCGACCGCATCGGTGGCGGTCAGGGCGATCTCGCGGGCCGGGGCGGGCAGATGACGCCAGGTCGTGGTCACCGGGCCAGCATGGCAGACCGGGTGCCGGGCGTGGTCCCGGCCGGGATGACGCGAACGGGCCCCGGAGCAACGCTCCGGGGCCCGTCCTCAATGCTTCGCCGTCAGGCGGCGGGGACCTCCGCGGTGGTCTGGATCCGGTCCAGCGCCGGCGCGGACACCGGCGACTTCGCGGTCAGGTACGCGGTGAAGGCGTCCAGGTCGATCTGACCGGTCACCGCGTTGGTGCCGCCGGGCAGGACACTGAAGCCGTCGCCACCGCCGGAGAGGAAGTTGTTCACCGTGACCCGGTAGGTCGCGGTGTCGGTCACCGGGGTGCCGTTGATGGTGAGGCTGCCCCGGACCACCCGGGTGCCGGCGCACGGCGTGCCGACCGGCGCGGTGGTGCCGTTGACGTCGACGACGTAGTGCACGGTCGACGACGCGTAGAGCACCCGGGCCACGGTGAACTGCTGCTCCAGCATGCAGTAGAGCTGCGCGCCGGTCAGGTCCAGCGTGACCAGGTTGTTGGCGAACGGCTGCACGGTGAACGCCTCGGCGTAGGTGACCGGGCCGGCGTCGACGTCGGCGCGTACCCCGCCGGGGTTCATGAACGCGGCGACGGCGTTCTGCTCGTTGTCGGTCGCGGCGAGCTGCGCGTCGGCGATCAGGTTGCCCAGCGGCGACTCACCGGTCTGGTACGTCGGCTTGCCGTTGGCGTCGACCCCGGTCTGGTACAGGTTCTCCTGGGTCTTGGTGATCGCCTCGGTGGTCTCGCCGACCACCCGGTCGGCCACCGGGCCGAGCGCGGTCTTGTACCGGTTGATCAGCTCGGTCGAGGCCGGGTCCTTCTCGACGGTCCGGGTGACCACGACGTTGTTGGCCGACGCGCTGACCACGTCCCGGGTCCGCGGGTCGATCTTCAGGTTGATGTCGGTGACCAGGCGGCCGAACGAGCTGGCGCTGGTGACGAGCTTGCCGTTGATGTTGCAGTTGTACGCGGCGTGGCTGTGCCCGCTGACGATCGCGTCGATGGACGGGTCCATCCGGTTGGCGATGTCGACGATCGGGCCGCTGAAGCCGGTGCAGTCGTTGATGCCGCCGCCGTTCTGCACGCCACCCTCGTGCAGCAGCACGACGATGCTCTTGACGCCGAGCAGCTTCAGGATCTTGGCGTACTTGTTGGCGGTGTCGGCCTCGTCGGTGAAGCGCAGCCCGGCGACGCCCTGCTGGCTGACGATGTTCGGGGTGCCCTCCAGGGTCATCCCGATGAAGCCGATCGGCACGCCCTTGACGATCTTGATGCCGAACGGCTGCATCAGCGGCAGGCCGGTCGAGGTCTTGAACGCGTTCGCCGAGAGGTAGGTGAACTTCGCGCCCTTGAACGGCGTGCCGTCGGCGCAACCGTCGACCGGGTGGCAGCCGCCGCGCTGCATGCGCAGCAGCTCGGTCGCGCCCTCGTCGAACTCGTGGTTGCCGACGCTGGCGAACTCCAGCCCGGCGAGGTTCATCTCCTCGATGGTGGGCTCGTCGTGGAACGCGGCGGAGAGCAGCGGCGAGGCGCCGATCAGGTCACCCGCGGCGACCGTGACGGTGCCCTTGCCCTGCTGCTGGGCCGCCGCACGCATGGCCTTCAGGTGGCTGGCCAGGTATTCCGCGCCACCGGCCGGCTGACCGTCGATGGTGCCGCTGGAGCCGGTCGGCGGCTCCAGGTTGCCGTGGAAGTCGTTGATCGCGAGCAGCTGGACGTCGATCGGCTTCGGACGGGCCTCGGCTTGGTCGGGGGTGACGGTGACCGCGGTGAAGGCGGTCGCGGCGAGTGCGGCCAGGCCGACGGCGGCCCGGCGGCGCATCCCGGGGACGGACATGGAACTCCTCGTGAGAAACCGGCGCGTGGTTGTCCGGACGATGGTTCGCCCGGCGACCCTGATCCGTGCCGTGACAGGGGTCGATCGCGGAAGGCGGCACTCGGGGGAACGCCGCCCCGTCGGGGGTAGCTTCTCATCCACCGGCCCGCGGGTCGACCTGGGTGGCGTGAGGAATCCTGGATGGGCCGAACGACCCGTACCGGTCTGACCGACGAGTCCGACATGGCGGTCAGGTGAATTACCGCACGGCGCAAGCGTGCGAGGTCGGATCAGGAGGACGTCGGCCCCCAGGGACCAGGGAGCCGACGTCGACGCTCATGTCACGCGGAAAACATTGCCCTGGCAACCTTCTACCTCGGAAAAACTCCCGCCGGGCTATCCATCGACGGCCGAACGGCCAATCGTGCCCGACGGTCCGGCATTTCGGGAGGACTGTCCGAACTCGACCCGAGCGCCGGAGGGCGGTTCTGCGGGCCCACCATGGGCGGCGGCGACGAGCGCCCGGAGCGCCGCCCGGCTCCACCGTCCGGCGACGCCGGGCCGGCCCGCCAGATAGTCGACGGTTCGCGGGACGTCCCAGCCGTGCGCCTCCCGTAGCCCGCGCGCCAGCATGGCCAGATAGACCGGCGCCGGCCGGGCCCAGGGCACCTCGACCGCCCGGTGCGGCGCGGTGAACGTGAGCATCGGCAGGCCGTCGCGCTCACCGACCCGCAGCAGCGTCTCGTAGCGGCCCGGCCCGAGCGTGGCCCGGCCGCTCCCGGCCGCTGCGAGGATGCCGGCCAGGTCCGCGCCGGGCGGACGGTACATCTCCTGGGCCGCGATGTCCGCGAACTGCTCGACCGTGACCAGGTAGCCGCGGGCCGCCGCCCGACCGGGCAACCCCGGGTCGTAGAAGGCCATGCCGCCGGTCCAGGCCCGCGACTCGCCGGCGAAGTAGACCCCGCCGGGGATCGACACCGCCACCGTCCGGTGCGGCGGTCGGCAGTCCCGACAACCGGGGTACGTGCGCAGCCCGCCGGGTGGGCGTCCCCCGCGCAGGTACCAGTCGAGCCGTGCGGCGTGCAGGTTCGACCCGTAGGCGACGTACCAGAGGAGCCGCACCGGTGCCGCCGTCAGAACCCGCAGGTCTTCCCGGCGGCGTGGCTGACCTGGACGGTGTGGGTGACGCAGCCGCCGTCGGCCACCCGGTGCAGCAGGAACGCGGTCGGCTCGGCGACCCACCCGACCTGCTCGTCCTCGGTCAAGGTCAGGCTCGCCTGCACCCAGGTGCTCGGCGCGACGGTCAACACGGTGCCGGCGAACGCGCTGGTCACCGCGCGGTGCAGGTGACCCGCGGCGACGCGTACGACATGGGGGTGCCGGCCGAGGACGGCGGCGAGCGCGTCGGCGTCGGCGAGCCCGATCGCGTCGGCGGCCGGAAGGCCCACCGCGACCGGCGGATGGTGCAGGCACACGACGGCGGGCGCTTCCGGCCGGCCGGCGAGCACCCCGTCGAGCCAGTCGAGCTGCTCGTCACCGAGCCGCCCGCCGGAACCGCCCGGGGTGAGCGAGTCGAGCACGACCAGCGTGGCGTCCGGGTGGTCGACGTGGTAGTGCGCCGAGAACCCACCGGCCAGGTGGGGGGTGCCGCCGAACGTGTCGAGCAGCGACTCGCGGTCGTCGTGGTTGCCGATGGCCAGGTGGACCGGCAACGGGAACCGGCCGACGATCTCGCGGAGGGCGAGGTATTCGTCCGGCCGGCCGTTGCCGGTGAGATCACCGGTGATCACGACGCACTCCGGCCGGGGGCGCAGGGCGAGCACCGTGCCGAGCGCCCGGTGCAGCCCGGCGGCCGGCTCGGCGGCGAGCGGACCGGTGGTCACATGCGGATCGCTGAGCTGGGCGATGAGCATCGGCGCCTCCTCGGGCCCGGGACCTTCACGCTAGCGCCGCCGGCCGGTGCCGCGCAGCCCACAGGCGGTGTCCACAGCCTGTGGATAGCACATGTGTACGAAGGTCGTGGCCGGCCGCGCTGAGTACTCTTGATCGCGCCCCGACCCCCTGCGAGCAGGAACGACGTGGATCACGAGCGAGTTCTGCGCGACGTCACGGTGCGCCTTCCCACGGCGTCGACCGTGCCCGAGGCGTGCCAGTCGACCGTCGCCGCGCTCGCCCGGCACACCCCGGCCACCGCCACGGTCCTGCTGCGGGTCCACGACCGCCTCCGGTGCGTCGCGGCCACCGGCGCCTGGCAGGTCTTCTCCCATGTGCCGGCGACGGCCGACGGCGCCCCGCCGGCCCGGCACCGGCCGGAACCGTCGGTCGTCCGGCGGGTCTACGCCTCCGGCGAGACCGCCGCCGTGCCCGACGTCACCGCCGACCCCGACTACCTGCCGGTCCGGCCGGACGTCACCGTGGAACTCTGCGTGCCGGTACGCGACCCGGCCGGCCACCCGATCGGCGTGCTCGACCTCCAGTGGAGCGACCCGGTCGCGCTCGGCCGGTGGCGGGAGACCGCCGAGCGGCTGGCCGACCGGCTCGGCGCCCGGATCGCCGCGCTCGGCGGGCCGCCGGCCGAGAGCCGCAGCGAGAAGCTGCTCCGGCACGCCGCCACGTTCACCGCCGCCCCGACCGACTGGGACCTGATGACCGCCGCCATCGTCGCGGCCCTCGACGTGTCGGAGCTCTCCGCCGCCGTGGTGGTGCTCACCGGCCCGCGTGGGCCGCGGCTGGGCGCGCCCACCGTCACGCCGGGAGAACTGGAGGCCCGGATCCGGGCCGAGCTGGCCGACGCTGGTCCGGGCGCGCTGGCCCGGATGATCGACCGCGCCCACCGGTACGGCTCGGCGTACACGCTGGGCGAGGCGGGGCATCCGCCGACCGAGGAGTACCTGCCGCTGACCCGGGCCGGGGCGCGCACGCTGGTGGCGGTGCCGGTCGGTACGCCGTCCGACGGTGGCGTGCTGCTGGTCGCCGACGAACGGCTGCTGCGACCCGACCCCACCACGGTCAACCTGATCGAGTTGCTGGCCGGGCAGGCGTGGACCTGCCTCGACCGGCTGCGTACGCTGGCGCGGCTGCGCGAGCAGGCCAGCTCGGACCCGCTCACCGGGCTACGGCACACCGGCCCGTTCGGGCAGCGGATCGCCCGGGTGACGCCGGGGCGTACCGCGCTGTTGGCGATCGACGTCGACGGATTCAAGACCGTCAACGACACGTACGGCCACCAGGCCGGCGACCGCCTGCTGGTGGGGCTGGCCCGGGCGCTGGAGGGCGCGCTGCGGCAGGGCGACGAGCTGTACCGGACCGGCGGTGACGAGTTCGTCGCGGTGATCGAGGTGAGCCGTCCGGAGGAGGCGGTCGGGATCGCCGAGCGGCTGACCGAGGCGGCCCGCCGCCTAGGCCGGACGATCAGCGTCGGCATCGCCCTGCCCCGCCCCGGCGAGTCCCCCGAACGCACCCTGCACCGAGCCGACCAGGCCCTCTACGCGGTGAAGCGCCACGGCCGAGACGGCGTCCACCTCTCCGCCGCCCAACCCGCCCCCGCCCGTTGATCTTGCACTTTCGGCCCATGTGATGCGGCATATGCACGGTTTGCCGGGGCGGCAAGTGCAAGATCGACGCGGCTGGGGGACGGGGTGGGTCAGCGGGTCAGTTCCTTGGCCAGGAGTTCGGCGATCTGGGCGGTGTTCAGGGCGGCGCCCTTGCGGAGGTTGTCGCCGGTCACGAAGAGGTCGAGGGCGCGAGGGTCGTCGACCGCGCGACGGATCCGGCCGACCCAGGACGGGTCGGTGCCGGCCGCGTCGATCGGCATCGGGAACTCCCCGGCGGCCGGGTCGTCGACCAGGATCACGCCTGGGGCGTTGCGCAGCACCTCGCGGGCGCCCTCGGCGGCCACCTCGGTGGCGAAGACCGCGTGCACGGCGACCGAGTGCCCGGTCACCACCGGCACCCGTACGCAGGTGGCGGAGACCTTGAGGTCGGGCAGCCCGAGGATCTTGCGCGACTCGTTGCGCAGCTTCAACTCCTCGGAGGACCAGCCGCCGTCGGCCAGCGAACCCGCCCAGGGCACCACGTTGAGCGCCAGCGGCGCCGGGAACGGGCCCAACTCGTCGCCGACCGCCTGGCGCACGTCACCGGCGCGGGAGCCGAGCATGCGGTCCCCGGCGACCTTGCCGAGCTGGAGGTGCAGCGTGTCCACGCCGGCCTGCCCCGCCCCGGAGACCGCCTGGTAGGAGGCGAGCACCAGCTCACGCAGGCCGTACTCCCGGTGCAGTGGGGCGATCGCCACGATCATCGCCAGGGTGGTGCAGTTGGCGTTGGCGATGATCCCCCTCGGCCGGTCGCGTACCTGATCGGGGTTGATCTCGGGCACCACCAGCGGGACGTCCCGGTCCATCCGGAACGCGCCGGAGTTGTCCACCACCACCGCGCCGCGCGCCACCGCGACCGGTGCCCACTCGGCCGAGACGGCGTCCGGCACGTCGAACATCGCCACGTCGACGCCGTCGAACGCGTCGGCGGTGAGGGCCCGGACGGTCAGCTCCTCGCCCCGGCACGGCACCCGCCGGCCGACCGAGCGCTCGGAGGCGATCAGCCGGATCTCGCCCCACACGTTGCGACGGGAGGAGAGGATCTGGCACATCACGGTGCCCACGGCACCGGTCGCCCCGACCACGGCGAGGGTGGGCAGCGACGCCATCGGCGTTACCGCCCGGTGCCGGCGTAGACGACGGCTTCGGTGTCACCACCCAGCTCGAAGGCGTCGTGGATGGCCTTGACCGCCTTGTCCAGGTCGGTGTCGCGGCAGACCACGGAGACCCGGATCTCGGAGGTGGAGATCATTTCGATGTTGACGCCGGCGGTGCCGAGCGCGGCGAAGAAGCCGGCGGCGACGCCCGGGTGGGAGCGCATCCCGGCGCCGATCAGGGAGACCTTGCCGACGTGGTCGTCGTAGAGCAGGCCCTTGAACTTGACCGCTTCCTGGATCTTGTTGAGCGCGGCCATCGCGGTCGGGCCGTCGGCCTTCGGCAGCGTGAACGAGATGTCGGTGCGGCCGGTGCCCTCGGTCGACACGTTCTGCACGATCATGTCGATGTTGATCTCGGCGCCGGCGACGGTGTCGAAGATCCGGGCGGCGGCGCCCGGCTCGTCGGGCACCCCGACAATGGTGATCTTCGCTTCGCTGCGGTCGTGGGCGACGCCGGTGATCAGTGCCTGTTCCACAGCAAGGTCCTCCATCGATCCGGTGACCATCGTGCCGGTGTTGGTCGAGTATGACGAACGGACGTGGATCGGCAACCCCGCGCGCCGGGCGTACTCGACGCTGCGCAGGTGCAGCACCTTCGCGCCGCAGGCGGCCAGCTCCAACGTCTCCTCGTAGGTGATCTGCCTGATGTGCCGGGCGTTGGGCACGATCCGCGGGTCGGCGGTGAAGATGCCGTCCACGTCGGTGTAGATCTCGCAGACGTCCGCGTGGAGCGCGGCGGCGAGCGCCACGGCGGTGGTGTCCGAGCCGCCCCGGCCGAGCGTGGTGACGTCCTTGGTGTCCTGCGAGACGCCCTGGAAGCCGGCGACGATGACCACCGCGCCCTCGTCCAGCGCGCCCTTGAGCCGCCCCGGGGTCACGTCGATGATCCGCGCCCGGCCGTGCACCGAGGTGGTGATCACGCCGGCCTGCGAACCGGTGAACGAGCGAGCTTCGTACCCCTGGTTGTGGATGGCCATGGCGAGCAGCGCCATGGAGATCCGCTCTCCGGCGGTGAGGAGCATGTCCAGCTCGCGGCCGGGCGGCAGCGGACTGACCTGGTTGGCCAGGTCGAGCAGCTCGTCGGTGGTGTCGCCCATGGCGGAGACCACCACGACCACGTCGTCGCCCGCCTTGCGGGCCCCCACGATGCGTTCGGCCACCCGCTTGATCCGCTCGGCGTTGGCGACGGAGGACCCGCCGTACTTCTGCACCACGAGTGCCACGACGGTGCGCTCCCCTCCCAGCGATGACCCTGAGCGTGCCGACGCCGCCGGGTCGGTGGTCCGGCGGCGCGCGTGTCAGACCTCCTCAGGGTATCGGGCGGCCCGCGCGGCCGGGTCGGGTGATCCCACCATCCGGCCCGAGGTGGGACGGCTCACCGGCCCGGCGGAGCAGGCGGCACGCCAACCAGTACAACCGTACGGCGGGCTGACCGGAGCCGCCACGGCAGCGCAGAATGGCCTGGTGCACGCTCATCGACGCGCGGCCCGGCGGCTGGCCGGCGTACTCGCGCTCACCCTGCCGGCGATGCTGGCCGCCTGCGCCGACGGCCCGACGGGTGTGTCCCCGACCGGCACCGACGATCCGGTGCCGGTGCAGGTCGACGCCGCCCGGGACGAGCTGGCCGGGCTGGCCGCCGCCGCGCAGGATCGGCACCTCACCGCCACGTACACCTTCGCGCCCGGCCGGGGCACCGCCCGCCCGGTCGCGGTGACCAGCGCGAACGACGGAAGCTGGCGGGTCGACGTGCCCGGCTGGGGGCGGGACGGCACGGTGGACGTCTCGCTCGCCGCCACCTCGGACGGGCTCTTCCAGTGCGCGCTGCCCTCGGCCGGCTGGACGCAGCCGGCCGGCTGCGTACGTCTCGGCGACGCGGACGACGCGGTGCCCCGCCGGCTGGATCCCCGGGTGCAGCACCCGTTCACCGACTGGCTGGAGGTGCTCACCGACCGGCGGGCGCCACTCGCGGTCTCCCCCGCCTCGGCGCTGCCCGGTGTCACCGGCCGGTGCTACGCGGTCGACTCGACCTCGGCCTCGCTGAACGCGCCCTTGGACGTGGGGGTCTACTGCTTCCGGGAGGACGGCACCCCGGTGGCGGTCCGCGCCGCCTTCGGCACCCTCATGCTGGTCGGGGAGCCCGGCCGGGCACCGGCGACGGTCGAGCTGGCCGGCGCGGTGACCGAGGGTGAGCCGGTGGGACGGGACGCGCCCACGCCCGAACCGTCATAACCCTCTGCCCGTTACGGGTGCCCTTGACCACATTATTGCCGCCCCACTTCACCGACAAAACCGGCATCGGGGGACGATATACCCATGACCGATCTGACCCCGCTGCTCGCCTTCCGCTGGAGCCCGCGCGCGTTCGACCCCGACGCGGAGCTGACCGCCGAGGAGGTGGCCGCACTGCTGGAGGCGGCCCGCTGGGCCCCCTCGGCCGGCAACGCCCAACCATGGCGGTTCGCGGTCGGGCACCGACAGGACGAGACCTGGAAGCGCATCATGGTCGGCCTGCCCGAGGGCGACCAGGGCTGGGCCCGGCACGCCGCCGTCCTGCTGCTCGCCGCGCACGCCGGTGGCGAGCCGGAACGCAGCGCGTACGACCTGGGCCAGGCGGTCGCCCACCTCACCGTGCAGGCCACCGCGCTCGGTCTGCACGTCCGTCAGCTCACCCGCCTCGACCGGGCCCGCCTCGCCACCGAACTGGACCTGCCCGGCGACGTCCGTCCGCTGGTGGTGGCCGCGATCGGCCGGCTCGGCGACCCGGCCACGCTCCCCGCGGACCTGTACGCCCGGGAGACCGGCCTGCGCCGCCGACGCCCCCTGGCCGCACTGCTGCTGCGCTGACGGGTGAACCGGGTCCCATAGTCCGGACCGGCCTTCCCACCGCCCGTCCCACCACGTAGTGTGACGTCATCATGTGGCAGGCGCTCCTCCTCCTTGGCTGCCGCGACGAGGCCTGACCGGCCGGCACCTCGTCGCGGAGTTGATTCGCGCCGTCCAGCACATCCGAACCCCTCCTCGGCACCGCCGCGCACCGTCGCCCGGCACCCCGCCGACACCTTCCGATCTGCTGACGCCACATGTTCCAGGGAGCACTCCGAAATGGCTCAACCTGTCACCGATCCGTTCGCCCAGCAGCGTCCCAGCCGCATGCCGGTGCACCGTTACCTCCCGTACGACCGGCAGTTCCAGGTCGAGCTGCCCGACCGCACCTGGCCCACCCGCCGCGTCGAGGCCGCGCCCCGCTGGTGCGCGGTGGACCTCCGTGACGGCAACCAGGCGCTCATCGACCCGATGTCGCCGGAGCGCAAGCGCCGGATGTTCCAGCTCCTGGTGCAGATGGGCTACAAGGAGATCGAGGTCGGCTTCCCGTCGGCCAGCCAGACCGACTACGACTTCGTGCGGCAGCTCATCGAGCAGGACCTGATCCCCGAGGACGTCACCATCCAGGTGCTGACCCAGTGCCGGGAGCACCTGATCGAGCGGACCTTCGAGTCGCTGCGCGGCGCCCACCGAGCCATCGTGCACTTCTACAACTCGACCTCCACGCTCCAGCGCCGGGTGGTCTTCGGCCTGGACCGCGACGGCATCACCGACATCGCCACCCAGGGCGCCCGGCTCTGCCAGAAGTACGCCGAGATCCACACCCCGGACACCGACATCCACTACGAGTACTCGCCGGAGTCGTACACGGGCACCGAGCTGGAGTACGCGCTGGAGGTCTGCTCCGCGGTGATCGAGGTGGTCGACCCCACCCCGGACCGGAAGCTGATCGTCAACCTGCCGGCCACCGTCGAGATGGCGATGCCGAACGTCTACGCCGACTCGATCGAGTGGATGCACCGGCACCTGCCCCGACGGGACAGCCTGTCGCTCAGCCTGCACCCGCACAACGACCGGGGCACCGGCGTGGCCGCCGCCGAACTGGGCCTGCTGGCCGGCGCCGACCGGATCGAGGGCTGCCTGTTCGGCAACGGCGAGCGCACCGGCAACGTCGACCTGGTCACGCTCGGCCTGAACCTCTTCTCCCAGGGCATCGACCCGATGATCGACTTCTCGAACATCGACGAGGTCAAGCGCGCGGTCGAGTACTGCAACCAGCTCCCGGTGCACGAGCGCCACCCGTACGCGGGCGACCTGGTCTACACCGCGTTCTCCGGCTCCCACCAGGACGCGATCAAGAAGGGCTTCGACGCGCTGCACACCGACGCGGCGGCGGCCGGTGTGCCGGTCGACGAGTTCACCTGGGCCGTGCCCTACCTGCCGATCGACCCCAAGGACCTGGGCCGCACCTACGAGGCAGTCATCCGGGTCAACTCGCAGTCCGGCAAGGGCGGCGTCGCGTACATCATGAAGTCCGAGCACCAGCTCGACCTGCCGCGCCGCCTCCAGATCGAGTTCTCCGGCGTGGTGCAGGCCGTCACCGACCACGACGGTGGCGAGGTCGAGCCGGGCGCCATGTGGGAGATCTTCGCCCGCAACTACCTGGTCGACCACCAGGTGGACCCGGCCGTCACGCTGGCCGGCTACACCATCGGCACCGTCGACGGCAAGGTCGAGATCGACGCCCGGGTCGGCTTCGGCGGCGAGATCCGGCCACTCACCGCCGTCGGCAACGGCCCCATCGACGCGTACGTCAACGCGTTGCAGTCGCTGGGCGTGGCGGTACGGGTGCTCGACTACCACGAGCACGCCCTCTCCTCCGGCGGCGACGCGCAGGCCGCCGCGTACGTGGAGTGCGAGGTGGACGGCCGCACGGTGTGGGGCGTCGGCACGGACGCCAACATCGTCACCGCCTCGATCAAGGCGGTCACCAGCGCCGTCAACCGCACCCGCACCTGAGGTGTGTAAGGCGGGGCCCCTTCTTAACGCTTTTTGCATAGGAAGGGGCCCCGCTTAACACGCACCCTCGGCGCGAGCCCTGCGGTGTGTTAATAGGGGGCCCCTCCTCTACCGAAAGCGTTAAGAAGGGCCCCCGCCTTTCACCCTCGGGCGGTGGATGAGGAGGGCGGCGAGCAGGGCGCCGGCCAGCAGCAGGCACGCGCACCACAGCAGCGCGCCCCGGTACGCGTCGGCCAGCGCGCCCTTCTGCTCGTACCCGGTGCCGGAGAGCCCGACCAGCAGCGGCAGCGCGGCCACCGCGAGCAGGCCACCGGCCCTGGACGCGGCGTTGTTGAAACCGCTCGCCACCCCGGCGAACCGGTCCGACACCGCACCCAGCACGGACGTGGTCAGCGGCGCGACCACCAGCGTGAGGCCGGCGCCGAACAGCGCCACGCCCGGCAGCACGTCCGTCCAGTAGGAGGCGCCCGGGCCGACCCGGCGCAGCAGCAGCAGGCCGATCGCGGCGATGACCGGGCCGACGGTGAGCGGCAGCCGCGGGCCGATCCGGGCCGACAGCGCGCCCGCCCGGGGCGAGCCGACCAGCAGCAGCAGCGTCATCGGCACCGTGGCCAGGCCGGTGAGCAGCGCCGACCAGCCCACCACGTTCTGCAGGTAGACGGCGAGGAAGAAGGTGAACCCGCCCAGCGCCGCGTACACCACCACGGTGAAGACGTTGAGCACGGCGAAGAGTCGGCTGGAGAAAAGCCCGGTGGGCAGCATCGCGGTGTCCCCGCGCCGCCGTTCGACCAGCACGAACACGGCCACGGCGACGACGCCGACCACCGCCGCGCCCAGCACCGCCGGGGAGGCGCCCTGCGCCGGGGCGTCGATGAGCGCGTACGTGACGCCGCCGAGCGCCAGCGCGCCGAGCACCGCGCCGACCACGTCGAATCCACGACCTCCTCCGGTACGCGAGACCGCCTCGTCCCGGCTCTCCGGCACCCAGCGCATCGCGGCGAGCACCACGCCCACGGCCAGCGGCAGGTTGACGAAGAAGATCCACCGCCAGGAGAGCGTGTCGATCAGCCAGCCGCCGACCAGCGGCCCGAGCGCGGTGGACACTCCGGANGGAGCACGGAGAGCGAGCCGGGGGTGAGCAGCGCCCCGCCCGCGCCCTGGAGGAACCGGGCGGCGATCAGCCAGCCGGTGCCCTGGGCGAGCCCGCAGAGCAGCGACGCCACCGCGAACCAGACCACCCCGAGCAGGAAGACCCGGCGCCGGCCGAACCGGTCGCCCAGCGCGCCACCGAGCAGTACGAACGCGGCCAGCATCAGCAGGTAGCCGTTCACGGTCCACTGGAGACCGGCGACGGTGGCGTCCAGTTCGGCGCCGAGGCGCGGCAGCGCCACATTGACCACGGTGCTGTCCAGGAACACCATGCCGGAGGCGAGGATCGCGGCGAGCAGGGTGCCGCGGCCGGCGGCGGAGCCGGTACGCAGCGCGACGGGAGCGGGTGCGGTCACGGTTGTCCACTCTGCCCGTAGCGCCGCGGTCGACGCCACGAATCAGAGAAACCGCCGCCGGGTACTGTGCGGACTCGCCCCGAGCCCGCAAGCTGGAGAGGTGTCGTCTGTGCGTACGAGATCAGGAGCCCGAGCCGGGCTGACCGCCGCGCTCACCGCGGTGCTCGCCCTCGGCGCGGCCGGCTGTGACCCCTCGGTCACCGAGCCGGACGCGCCGCCGAGCGCGGCTGGGAACGTGAACCAGCAGCTCGGCCAGCTGACCGTGGCCGCCGCCGGGTCGATGAAGGGCTACAGCCGGTCCCGTTTCCCGCACTGGCGGGACACCGGCAAGAACTGCGACGTCCGCGACAGCGTGTTGCAGCGCGACGGTGAGGGCATCAAGCTCTCCGGCTGCAACGTGGTCGGCGGGCGGTGGGAGAGCGTCTACGACTCGGTGGCGCTGACCGACCCGTCGGACGTGGACATCGACCACACCGTGCCGCTGGCCAACGCCTGGCGCTCCGGCGCGGACGAGTGGGACGACTCGAAGCGCGGCGACTTCGCCAACGATCTGACCCGGCCGCAGCTCATCGCGGTTTCCGCACGCTCGAACCGGGCAAAGGGTGACCAGGACCCGTCCCAGTGGAAGCCCGCGAACCGGTCGTACTGGTGCCAGTACGCGGCGGACTGGGTGACGGTCAAGCACCACTGGCGGCTGACGGTGACCACTGCCGAGAAGGCCGCCCTCACCGACATGCTGGAGGGCTGCACATGGGCGAGCAAGCCGTGACCGGGGCGGACGGCGCACCGGCCCCGGACCGGACGCCGGACGCCACCGGCGAGGACGCCGCGGAAGCTGACCCCACCCCGGCCGGTGCGGCCTCGGCGGGGATGACCGCGGACGGCCGGCAGCCGGCGCCCGCCGACGTCTCCGGGGCGGGCATGTCCGCGGACGCGGCGCCGGCAGCGCCCGCCGGTGCGGCACCCGGTGCGCCGGACGCGTCGACCGGCCCGGCGACCCGGACCGCCGACATCACCGCCGGTCCCGGCGGGGTGATGACCGACGAGGTCGGCGTGGTGACCGGTGACCTGACGCTGCGCACCGAGCACGCCGACGGCCGGGTCACGCTGCGGGTGCAGTACAGGGACGCCGACGAGTGGTACGCGGTGACCGGCGGCAGCGCGCCGCTGGCCGAGCCGGCCGCGGTGGAGGCCGTGCACACGGTCGCGGTGGGCCTGCTCAACCGCCCCGAGGGCTGATCCGCCGGACGCGTCGGCCCCGGGTGGGGCCGACGCGTCCTCGGTTCACGGGGTCGGGATGAGTTCGCCGGTGTCGCCCGGCGCCGTGCCGTCGCTCGGCCGGACCAGCTCCGGTTCCACCTCGTGCGGCCGGATCCGGCCGGCGGCGATGTCCTCGGCGTAGTGGCAGGCGACCCGGTGCCCGTCGAGCACCTCGCGCAGCGCGGGCCGCTCGTCGGCGCAGCGGGTGGGCTGGGCCCACGGGCAGCGGGTGTGGAACCGGCAACCGGCCGGCGGGTTCGCCGGTGACGGCAGGTCGCCGGCGAGCAGGATCCGCTCCCGACGGTCCTCGACCTGCGGGTCGGGCACCGGCACCGCCGACATGAGCGCCTTCGTGTACGGGTGCATCGGCTCCCGGTAGAGGTCGTCGCTGGACGCCTCCTCCACCAGACCGCCGAGGTACATCACCCCGACCGTGTCGGCGATGTGCCGGACCACCGCCAGGTCGTGCGCGATGATCAGGTACGTGAGGCCGCGCTCCTCCTGCAACTCGTCGAGCAGGTTGAGCACCTGGGCCTGGATCGACACGTCCAGCGCGGACACCGGTTCGTCGGCGACGATCAGGTCCGGTTCGAGCACCAGCGCGCGGGCGATGCCGATGCGCTGGCGCTGGCCGCCGGAGAACTCGTGCGGATACTTGCTCAGTGCCGAGGCGGGCAGCCCGACCGCGGCGAGCGCCTCCCGGAGCCGCTTGCCGACGGCCGCCTTGTCCTTCGCCAGGTCGTGTGCCTTGAGGCCCTCGACCAGCAGCGACTCGACCGACTGCCGGGGGTCGAGGCTGGACAGCGGATCCTGGAAGATCATCTGGATGCGGCGGCGGATCCGGCGCATCGGCTCGTCCTTGAGCGCACGCAGGTCGGTGCCGTCGAAGACGATCTCGCCGTCGGTCGGCTCGACCAACCGCAGCAGGCCCCGGCCCAGGGTGGACTTGCCGCAGCCGGACTCACCCACCAGCCCGTACGTCTCACCCCGGTTGATGCTGAGCGAGACGCCGTCGACGGCGTAGACGTGCCCGATGGTCCGGTCGAAGAGCACGCCGCTCTTGATCGGAAAGTGGACCTTGACGTCGCGCAGTTCGACGAGTGGTCCGGTCCGCTCGGTCGACTCGGTCACGGGACCGCCACCTCCTCGGAAACGGGGTTGTTGCAGCGCAGGTCGCCGCCGTTCGCGGTGGGTTCCAGCGGCGGCGTCCCGTCCAGGCAGGCGTCCACCACGTTGTCGCACCGGGGGGCGAACGCGCAGCCCTCGGTCCACGGGATGTTGTCGGCCACCGAGCCACGGATGGCGTGCAGCCGCTCGCCCCGGGGCGAGTCGAGCCTCGGCACGGAGCTGAGCAGCCCGTGCGTGTACGGGTGCCGGGGCCGGGCGAACAGCTCGTGCCGCTCCGCCCGCTCCACGATCTTGCCGCCGTAGAGCACGTTCACCGTGTCGCAGAGCCCGGCCACCACGCCCAGGTCGTGCGTGATCATGATCAGCGCGGTGCCGGTCTCGTCCACGAGCTGCTTGAGCAGGGTGAGGATCTGCGCCTGGATGGTNGCGCGATGGCGATCAGAGCGCGTTGCCGCATCCCGCCGGAGATCTGGTGCGGGTATTCCTTCAACCGCCGCGTCGGGTCCGGGATGCCGACCGCGTCGAGCAGCTCCCGGGCCTCCTTCAACGCGACCTTCCGGTCCATCCCGCGATGCCGTTCGAGCACCTCGGCCACCTGGGTGCCGATCGGGATGACCGGGTTCAACGAGGAGAGCGGGTCCTGGAAGATCATGCCGATGTCCCGGCCGCGTCGGTCCCGCAGGTCCTCCGGACGCAGCTTCAACAGGTCGGCGCCGTCGAAGTTCACCTCGCCGGTGACCTTGTTGCCGCGCCGCGGCAGCAACCCCATGATCGCCAGGCTGGTGACGCTCTTGCCGCAGCCGGACTCACCGACCAGGCCGACCGTCTGTCCCGGCTCCACGCTGAAGCTGACCTTGTCGACGGCGGTGAACGGTCGCTCACCGCGGCGCTGGAACACGACGCTCAGGTCGCGTACGTCGAGCAGGCTCATCGGGTCACGTCCTCACCGTGCTGGTCCTTGGTCGTGCACATCGCCGTCACCGCCGGCTCTTCGGGTCGATCGCCTCGCGCATGCCCTCGCCCAGCAGCGTGAAGCCGAGCGCGACCACGATGATCGCGAGGGCCGGGAAGTAGGCCAGCTCCGGCCGGACCTCGAAGTACCGCTGACCGTCCACGCCGAGCATCAGGCCCCACTCGGCGCGGTTGATGTCGGGGTCACCGAGGCCGAGGAAGGACAGCGACGCGGCCTCCAGGATCGCGGTGGAGAGCGTCAGCGTGGCCTGCACGATCACCGCCGTCATGGCGTTGGGCAGCATGTGCCGCAGCACGATCGCCCCCCGCTTGACGCCGAGCGCGCGGGCGGCCAGCACATGGTCGCTCTCCCGTTGGGCGAGCATCGAACCGCGCAGCAGCCGGGCGAAGATCGGTACGTTGACGATGGCCACCGCGAAGATGACCGTCCACTGGCTGGACCGGCTGGCCAGGGCGACCAGGCTGATCGCCAGCAGCAGGGCCGGCAGGGCCAGCATCACGTCGGTGAAGCGCATCAGGATGTTGTCGACCCAGCCGCCGAACGCGCCGGCGAGCGCGCCCACCAGGACGCCCAGGATCAGTCCGATCAGCGTGGCGAGCACGCCGACGAAGAGCGTCTGGCGGCTGCCGTGGATCATCCGGGAGAGGAAGTCCCGGCCGAGCGGGTCGGAGCCGAGCGGGAACTCGCTGCTGGCCCCGGGGATGCTGTCAACGGTCAGGTTCTTCGTCAGCTCGTCGAAGCGCTGCGCGGGGTCGTGCGGCGCGAGCAGCGGTGCGAAGATCGCGACCAGGACGAAGAGCGCCACGATGCCCGCGCCGACCATCGCGGTCGGGTTGCGGCGCAGCCGACGCAGTGCGTCCCGGACCAGGCTCACGCCGCCCTGGTCGGCGGTGGCCTGGGCCAACTGCTCCAACCGGGCGCGTTTGCGCTCGCCGAGCCGGTCGATGCCGCGGGGCAGGGTGCCCTCGCGCTTCTCCGTGACCGACGAGGGATCCACGCTCTCACGCTGGGGGCCCACCATGGGCTGGATGATCGGATCGCTCATCGCACACGCACCCTCGGGTCGATGAAGGCGTAGGAGAGGTCGACCAGAAGGTTGACCAACACGAAGACCAGCGCGGCCAGCAGGATCAGCGCCTGGAGCACCGGGTAGTCGCGGCCGCCGCTGATCGAGTCGTAGATCAACGTGCCGAGGCCGCCCCAGTTGTAGACCCGCTCGGTGAGCACCGCGCCGGAGAGCAACGCGCCGGTCTGCAGGCCGATGGTGGTGACCACCGGCAGCAGGCCGTTGCGCAGGATGTGCCGGCCCCGGATGGTCTTGTGACGCAGGCCCTTCGCCTCGGCGGTGCGGACGTAGTCCTCGTTGAGCACGTCGAGCACGCTGGCCCGGGTGATCCGGACGATGACCGCGAGCGGGATGGTGGCCAGGGTGATCGCCGGCAGGATCAGGTGCCACAGCGCGTCGCCGGTGGCGTCGAACTCCCGGGTGAGCAGCCCGTCCAGCACGAAGAAGCCGGTGACGTCGGTGTTGTCCACCCCGGTGCTGATCCGGCCGGACGGCGGGAACCAGTGCATGTTCTGGGTGAAGACGTCCTTGAGCAGATAGCCGAGGAAGAAGATCGGGATGGAGATGCCGAGCAGGGTGCCGCCGATGCTCAGGTTGTCGAGCAGCCGGCCACGGTGGCGGGCGGCGAGGTAGCCGAGCGGCACGCCCAGGCCGATCGCGATGATCATCGCGGCGGCGGCGAGTTCGACGGTGGCCGGGAAGGCCCGGCCGATGACCTCGGTGACCGGGTCGCCGCTTCGGATCGAGTTGCCGAAGTCGCCGGTCAGCAGCCGCTGCATGAACTTGGCGTACTGCACCAGGATCGGCTGGTCGTAGCCGAGGGCCTTGGTCAGCAGGGCACGCCGCTCCGGCGTGGCCCGCTCACCGAGCAGCGCCTCCACCGGGCCGCCGGGGAGGTTCCGCAGCCAGACGAAGACCAGCGCGGACAGCCCTATCAGGGTCACCACCAGCTGCAGCAGGCGGCGGACTATGACTCGCAACATCTCTCACACACNCCGGGCCGGGAGAGAGAGCCCGGCCCGGGCCGATTCCGCGTGGGGCGTCAGCGGTGGGTGACGCGTCAGCCGACGCTGACGGTGTTGAACCGCTCGTCGGTCAGCGGGCTGGCGACGAGACCCTTGACGTCCTTGGTGACCACGATGGCCGGCGGGGCGTGCCAGACCGGCACGGCCGGCAGCCACTTGGCGGCGATGTCGCGGTTGACCTGCTCCCAGGCGGTCTTCTTGCCGGCCTCGTCGACCGTGCTGTCGGCCTTGCCGATGGCCTCGAACATCTCGGTCATGGCCTGGTCGCCGAACTCGACCTTGCCCCGGCCGAAGAACGTGCCGACGAAGTTGCCCGGGTCGTTGTAGTCACCGGTCCAGCCGAGCAGGTGCAGGTCGTGCTTGCCGAACTGCTGCACGTCGTCCTTGTAGCCACCGTTCCACGGGCGGGCCACACCGTTGACCTTGATGCCCACGGCCTGCAGGTCGTTGGCGAGGACGGTGAAGATCTCCTGCGGGTTCGGCATGTACGGCCGGGAGACGTCGGTGGGGTAGTAGAAGTTGAGCGTCAGGTTCTCCGCGCCCGCCTCCTTGAGCAGCTGCTTGGCCTTGTCCACGCTGTACTCGTACTTCTGCACATCCTGCGCGTAGCCGAGCACGGTGTCCGGCATGAACTCGTCGGCGACCTTGGTGCCACCCGGGCCCTTGGTCTGGACGAGCTGCTGGCGGTTGAGCGCGTACGCGATCGCCTGCCGCACCTTCAGGTCCTTCAGCTTCGGGTTCTTCTGGTTGAAGCCGAGGTAGAGGATGTTGAAGGCCGGACGGTCGAGGACCTGGTACCCCTCGCCCGACAGCGCCTTGCGGTCGGCCGGAGCCGGGAAGTCGATGCCCTGGACGGTGCCCGCCCGCAGCTCCTGCTTGCGGGTGTTCTCGTCCTTGATGATCTTGATGACGAGCTTGTCGACCTTGGCCTTCTCGCCCCAGTAGTCGGGGTTCCGATCCAGGGTGATCTCACCCTTGGCCTTGTCCCAGCCGACGAACTTGAACGGGCCGGTGCCGACCGGGTGCTCGTTGGCGAACGCGCTGTACTCGAACGAGTCACCGTTCT
Organism: Micromonospora sp. NBS 11-29; assembly: GCF_002140155.1. Classification (GTDB taxonomy): domain Bacteria; phylum Actinomycetota; class Actinomycetes; order Mycobacteriales; family Micromonosporaceae; genus Micromonospora. The sequence continues at coordinate 23,543 of NZ_NAPR01000021.1, read as the reverse complement.
GCTTGACCGCGTCGGCGTCGTACTTCTTCAGCGCGTCGGGGCTGGCGATGGAGAGCGCGGTCAATGCGAAGGCACCCGGGAAGGCACCCTTGTACTGGTTCATCGTGACGACGGCGGTGCCGTCGTCCTTCGCCTCGCACTTGTTGTAGACCGGGTCGCCGACACCCTCGGCCTCGTTCTTGGCGAAGCCGCCGAAGACGTCCGAGTAGTAGATCATCTGCGACTGGGCGGCGGCGCCCTTCATGTTGAACCAGCGGTCGAAGTTGAAGCAGACCGCGGCGGCGTTGAAGTCGGTGCCATCGTGGAACTTCACGCCCTTGCGGAGCTTGAAGGTCCAGACCTTGCCCTCCGGGTCGTGCTCCCAGCTCTCCGCCAGGGCACCCTGCAGCTCGGCGGTGCCGGGCTTGTTCTGCACGAGGGTGTCGTACATCTGGCGGATCGGCCGGAACGACTCACCGTCGTCGTTGAAGATCGGGTCGAAGTTCTTCGGGTCCCCGGCTCCGGCGAAGACGAAGGTGCCGCCGGTCTTGGCGTCCCCACCACCGTCCTCGTCGCGGTCGCTCTTGGCGCAGCCGGACGCACCGACCGCCAGGGCGGCCACGGCCGCGAGGGCCACGGCCGTTTTCAGCCTGCTCGCCTGCATCTCTCACCTCTGTCATGCGCATGTGTACACGCCCGAGCTGTGACTCAGTCCGTCAGCGGGAGGTTATGGCATGTCACACAGAAGAGGAACGGGCGAGGGGCAATCGCTATCAAGCCGACACCTTACGAGGCTTCCTCGTGAACGGTCGTCGGTGCGGGACCGACCGGCCCCGAGGGTGGCGGAAACGGTCACCCTCGAGGCCGGATGCCTCAGACCGCCCGGCGACCCTCGAACGCGCGGCCGAGCGTGATCTCGTCGGCGTACTCCAGGTCACCGCCGACCGGCAGGCCGCTGGCCAGCCGGGTCACCGCGATCCCCATCGGCTTGACCAGCAGCGCCAGATAGGTCGCCGTCGCCTCGCCCTCGGTGTTCGGGTCGGTGGCCAGGATCAGCTCGCGGACCGTACCGCTGCCGAGACGGGTCATCAGCTCACGGATCCGCAGGTTGTCGGGGCCGATGCCCTCCAGCGGATTGATCGCGCCGCCGAGCACGTGGTAGCGCCCGCGGAACTCGCCGGTCCGCTCGATCGCCACCACGTCCTTCGGCTCCTCGACCACACAGAGCACCTCGTCGGTACGCCGTGGGTCGCGGCAGATCCGGCACTGCTCCGACTCGGCCACGTTGTAACAGGTCGTGCAGAACCGGACCAGGTCCTTGACCTTGCGCAGCGCGCCGGCCAGCCGGTTCACGTCGGCCGGATCGGCCGACAGGACGTGGAACGCGATCCGCTGGGCGCTCTTCGGGCCCACGCCCGGCAGCCGGCCCAGCTCGTCGATCAGATCCTGGATGGCACCCTCGTACATCTGCCGGCTCAGAACCCGGGCAGGCCGAGGCCGCCCATGCCGCCCGCGACCGGGCCCATCTTCTTCTCGGTCAGCTCCCGAGCCGCCTCGGCGGCGTTGTGCACGGCCGCGACGACCAGGTCCTCCAGCGTCTCCACGTCCTCCGGGTCGACCGCCTTCGGGTCGATCTTGATCGCCTTCAGCTCACCGCTGCCGGCGACGGTGGCGGTGACCAGTCCGCCGCCCGCGGTGCCGGTCAGCTCCGCCTCGGCCAGCTCGGCCTGGGCCTTGGCGATCTGCTGCTGCATCTTCTGCGCCTGCTTCAGCATCTGCTGCATGTTCGGCTGTCCACCTGGGCGCACGGACCGCTCCTTCTTCCACTCGTCTGCTCGGCCGCGCCCAGCCTAGTCGGGCGACGGCGCCGCTGAATCGCGGTCGACCCGCGCTCAGCGCGCGTCCACCTCGTTGATCTTCTCGGCCCCGAACGCCTCACGCAGCAACGCCACCGCCTGCTCCTCGCTGGACTGCCGGGCGGTCCGCTCGTCGACGACCTCGTCCAACGGCTCATCGCCCGGGTCGAAGCCCTCGTAGGCGGGAGTCGCCGGCGTCGCCGGCCGCTGACCGGGCCGGAGCGGCCCGTCGAAATCCGGGTCGTAGGGCGGCTCGCCGGCCCACTCGGCGTCCGCCGTCTGCCGCGCCGACTGGGCCGCACGCGGCCCCTTGCCGGGACCACCGCCCGCCGCGGCCGCCGCCGCAGCCGCACGCGCCGCCGCGATCGCGCTGTTCTTCGGCCCACCCGCCGCCGACCTCGGAGGCCCACCGGCCGCAGCCGGCACCGTCGCGGGCGCGGCCGGCGCGGGTACGACCACAGCCGCGGTCGCGGTCGCCGTGCCCCCGCCCGGACGTGCCGCCGCCGGCCAGTCCTCCCCGTCGCCGGTGCTCGCCGCCGAGGCCGAACCGGCCGCCGCGCCACCGGGCCGGACCGGCTCCGGCCAGTCCTCCTCGTCGGCTGGCGCGACCGGACCGGCCGATGCCGGCCGGGAGGCGCCGCCGGGTGAGCCGGCATCGCCCCCGGCCCGGCTCGCCTGTACCCCGGCTCCTCGGTTCCCGATGGCTGGGGTGGACGCTGGCTGTCCCTGGGTCCCGCCGGACGCCGTGGATGTCGAGGGCCCGACGCCACCCGAGTCCGCCGGCCCGGCGTCGACCGCGGCCGAGTGGGAGAGATCCGAGGCCCCGCCGTCGGCGCGTGCGTGAACGGTGCCGGCCGCACCGGAGAACGAGCGTCCGTAACCGGCGTCAGCCGTGCCCGCATCCGGGCTGACGCGACCCGCGTCGGTCGCATCGAAGTCCGGACGGCCGTGAGCGGTGCCCGCCGCTCCGGGGTCCGGGCGACCGGGCGCGGTGCCGGACGCCTGCCCCGTCGGGGCGACCGCCGAACGGGCCGGGGCGCTGTCGGACGGGCTGCGGACCGGTGCGGCGTCGGCCTGCGCGCGGCCCGCTCCGGACGGGCGGGACGGCCCACCGAGCGAGGCGGCGCCGCGCTCGCCGGCCACCTCGCAGCGGATCTGCCAGCGACCGCCGAACTCCTCGTAGAGCGCGTCGGTCAGCACGGCCGCGTGGTCCGCCATCATCTTCGCCAGCACCGTCGACTTCACGGTCAGCACCAGCGTGTCACCGTCCAGGTCCCGCACCACCGCATCACGCATCAGGGCGGCGATCCGCTTGTTGCTCCGGTTCACCTTGCCGACCACCTCGGGCCAGACCCGGCGCACCGCGACCGCGTCGAGCGCGCCGGGGTTGCCCGCCCCCGGGCGGGGCGGCTCGGGCGTGGCCGGGTCGGGCATCACCGCGGACGGCGGTACCGGGCGACGGGCGGGCGCGGCGGCCGGGCCGGAAGCCGGCGAGGCAGCGACCGGGCCGGGAGCCGTCGGGTCGACGGCGACCCGCTCGGAGGCCGTCGACCCGGGGAGACCGTTCTGGGCGCCGGGGCGGGTCCCAGCGTCCGGGGCGGGGGGGACCGCACTGTCCGGACCGCGATGAGCCCCGGTTTCCGGGCCCGAACGAGATCCGGTGTCCGCGCCGGGGCGCATTCCGTCGTTCGAGGCGGCGGTCGGTTCCGTCACCGCCGAGGCGGAACGCGGGCCGGACGCCATGACGGCCGGGCCGGATCCGGCGGCCGCACCGGCCGGGGCGGGACGGGGACCGGTCGCGGCACCGCGGGAGCCCGCTGCCGCGGCGGCAGCGGCGCGGGCGGCGGCCGCGCCGGTCGGGGCACCGGCAGCCGCCGGCGTGCCGGCGGTGTCCGGGTGGACCGCGGCGGCAGCCGCGCCCGGGGCGGGAGCGGCCGGGCGTACCTCCTGGGTCTGGGTGGTGGGCGGCTCGGTGCCGCCCAGGGTGAGCCGGCGTTCCATCCGCTCCAGGCGCTGGAGCAGGGCGCCGGACGCGTCGTCGATGCCGGGCAGGAGCATCCGGGCGCAGATCAGCTCCAGCAGCAGCCGGGGCGCGGTGGTGCCGCGCATCTCCACCAGGCCGTTGTGCACGATGTCGGCGCAGCGGGACAGCGTGGCCGGGCCGAGCCGCTGGGCCTGGGCGGCCATCCGCTCGATCTGATCGGCCGGGCCGTCGATGAGGCCCTTGGCGGCGGCGTCCGGCACCTGCTGGAGCACGATCAGGTCACGCAGCCGTTCCAGCAGGTCGGAGGCGAAGCGACGCGGGTCGTGCCCGGCCTCCGCGACCCGGTCGACCGTCGCGTACGCGGCCGCGCCGTCCCCGGCGGCCAGCGCGTCGCACATCTCGTCGATCAGCGCGGAGTNCCGGCGATGAGCTGGTCGAGCACGGAGAGGCTGTCCCGGGCGCTGCCGCCACCGGCGCGCACCACCAGCGGGAAGACCGCCGGCTCGACCTTGACGCCCTCGGCCTCGGTCAGCTGCTCCAGGTAGGGCCTGAGCACCTTCGGCGGGATCAGCCGGAACGGGTAGTGGTGGGTCCGCGACTTGATCGTGCCGAGGACCTTCTCCGGCTCGGTGGTGGCGAAGATGAACTTGACGTACTCCGGGGGCTCCTCGACCAGCTTGAGCAGGGCGTTGAAGCCGGCCGACGAGACCATGTGCGCCTCGTCGATGACGTAGATCTTGAAACGGCTGTGGGCCGGCGCGAAGAACGCCTTCTCGCGCAGCTCGCGGGCGTCGTCGACACCACCGTGGCTGGCCGCGTCGATCTCGATGACGTCGATCGAGCCGGCGCCGTCGGTGGCCAACGACCGGCACGACTCGCACTGCCCGCACGGCTCGGGCGTCGGCCCCTGCTCGCAGTTGAGCGAGCGGGCCAGGATCCGGGCGCTGGACGTCTTGCCGCAGCCACGGGGGCCGGAGAAGAGGTACGCGTGGTTCAGCCGGCCGCTGCGCAGCGCCTGCGACAACGGCTCGGTGACGTGTTCCTGGCCGATGACCTCGGCGAACGTACGGGGCCGGTACTTGCGGTAAAGGGCCAGTGCCACCCGTCCCGCCTCCTCTCGACCGAGCCATTCTGCGCCGGTCGGCCCCCGGTGACCACCCACCACCCCGTGACTCGGCCCGCATCGCGCCTTGATCCAGGTGCCTTGATCCACTCCAGCTCGCCGACGTTGCGGCATCGGAGGGGCCGGGACACCTCCACCTCGCCGAACCGGCGGCAGGGGAGAAAAGAAAGGCCTCCCGTGCACCCGGCAGAGCTCGCTTATCCTTGCTGCCTTCCGGCCCTGGGGAGGTTCACGAGGTACCGCCGCACGGGAGGTGCCGCCAAGCCTACCCGAAGCCGTGTGGATCTTCCGGGAGGGTGGGGTGGCCCGTCGCCGTGGGACCTGTATCCTGGCTCGCGGAGGATTCGCCTAGAGGCCTAGGGCGCACGCTTGGAAAGCGTGTTGGGTTTACACCCTCACGAGTTCGAATCTCGTATCCTCCGCTCGCTCGAGCAGCACGAACGACAGGGCCGGCCCAGTGGGCCGGCCCTTCCTCGTCTCTGCGGTCGCCTGATCTCGCATGTTGTCGTTGTCGACCAAGGACGGGTTCTTGACCGGTTCATTGAGTCTGTCTGCACATCAAGGAGGATCCATGGCTTGACATAGTTAACCGGTTAAGTGGACCATTCTGAAACAACCTCGCCGGGTCGGCCGCCGGAAGGGCAGCCGTGGTCCGACCCGTCCGGGCGGCGAGGGCTCCCCGCAACCACCACCCGTACGGGAGTTCCTCATGATCCAACGCACCCGCACGCGGGCGTGCCTGGCCGGGGCGGCGGCAGCCGTCACCGCCCTGGCCACCGCCCTCGTCGTCACCACACCACCCGCCCAGGCCGCCGCCGGCGCCTGCTCGGTCACCTGGCAGGTCACCAACGTCTGGGGCGGCGGTGCCACCACCAACGTCACGATCACCAACACCGGCGCCGCCGTCACCGGCTGGACGCTGGGCTGGACGTTCTCCGGCAACCAGGTGATCGGCGACATCTGGAACGCGACGAAGACGCAGTCCGGCGCGAACGCCACCGCCACCAATGTCTCCTACAACGCGAGCATCCCGGCCGGCGGCACGGTCGGCTTCGGCTTCAACGTCACCTACACCGGGTCGAACCCGACTCCCACCGCGTTCACGCTCAACGGCGCGAGCTGCGGCGACACCACGCCGCCCAGCCCGACCGGGAGCCCGACGCCGAGCCCGACCGCAAGCCCGAGCCCGAGCCCTACGGTGGACCCGAACCCGACCACCACCCCCACCGGCAACCTGGCGTTGAACCGGCCGGTCACCGCCTCGTCGACGGAGAGCCCGAACGCCGCCGCCCAGGCGGTTGACGGCAACGGCGGCACCCGCTGGTCCAGCCTCTACGCCGACCCGCAGTGGTTCCAGGTCGACCTGGGCGCCACGTACCCGATCAACACGGTGCGGCTGCGCTGGGAGGCCGCCTACGGCAAGGCGTACCAGATCCAGACCTCGACGGACGGCACCACCTGGACCCCGGTGTTCAGCACCACGACGGGCGACGGCGGCACCGACGACGTGACGCCGGCCGGCGCGAGCGGCCGGTACGTGCGGATGTCCGGCACCGCGCGCGGCACCGCCTGGGGTTACTCGCTCTACGAGTTCGAGGTGTACGCGGTGAAGCCGCCCACCCCGCCGGGCCCGGACTGCGGCCAGGCCCCGGCCGACCCGCAGGCGAACTCGAAGGCCCGCAACCTGATCTGCTACCTGCGCACGCACACCTACGTCAGCGGCCAGACCGACCTGCCGGACGCGGACAAGGTGCAGCAGTTGACCGGCCGCTACCCGGCGATCGTGGCGTTCGACTTCATGGAGTACACCCGGGGCAGCATCCAGACCCAGCAGGTCATCGACTGGGCGAAGGCGCGCAAGGGCATCGTGGCGTTCCAGTGGCACTGGTACTGCCCGCGCGGCGGCAACTACTCCGCGCCGTGCGACTTCCAGCCCGACCTGTCCAACCCGTCGTCGAAGCTCTACCAGGACATCGACCTGGTGGTGCGGGAGTTGAAGAAGATGGGCGACGCCGGCGTGCCGGTGCTGTTCCGCCCGTTGCACGAGGCGAACAACAACTACATGTGGTGGGCGAAGAAGGGCCAGGACGCGTACAAGCAGCTCTGGCGGCTGATCTACCAGCGGGCGCAGCTCGCCGGCGCGCACAACATCGTCTGGGTGTTCAACGGGATGGCCAGCGGCCAGGGCACCTCGCTGGCGTCCTGGTACCCGGGTGACGGCTACGTCGACCTGGTCACCTCGGACTACTTCCAGAGCAGCAGCGACTTCGCCACCACGAAGGCGGTCAGCGGAGCCAAGACCACCGGCGTGGCGGAGACGTTCAGCCCGCTCAACCCCAACTCCGACCCGGCGTGGCCGTACTACGTGGTCTGGGCGTCGCGGGACTGGAACGGCAGCGGCAAGGACGTGGCCGGGCTGTGGCGTACCGCGATGGCCAACCCGAGGACCATCTCGATCGACCAGCTCCCCGACATGTCCGCGTGGTGACGACCTGACCGGCAGGGGGCCGGCCGTCGCGGTCCGGCCCCCTGATCCTCGGTGATGCGCGTGCTTCGCCACGCCCTCATCCACCGGCTGTGGTGTGATGTTCCCGCCACAGCCGGTGGATGCCGAGAGGACCGGATGAGTTACCAGCTCAGCGCCGTGGTCGCCGACGTCGAGCTGCTGCGCGAGCAGACCGCCGACCTGGACCACGCGGTGCTCGCCGCGCTCCGCCAGGACTTCGCGCTGCTGCCGGTCACCCCGCAGCTCGTCGAGGAGCTGACCGGCGGCCTGCCGGACTTCGCCGCCGACGAGCCGTGCGCCGAGCGTCCGTTCGAGCTGGTCCTCTCGCCGCCGCTGGCGGAGCTGCTGGCCCGCTGGTCGAGGGGCGGTCCGGTGGCGTACCTGGAGGCGGAGTTCGCGGGCGGGCTGGGCCATCAGGCGGCGGTGGTCTGGTTGGGCGGCGAGGTGAGCTGGGGGCCGCGCTACGACGGCGCGCTGGACCGGCCTCGCACCGAATGGCCGATCAACACCGCGTTGGCCCGGCTGGGTGTCGAGCCGGGTGCGTGGCTCGACCCGTTCGCCGAGCTGGGCCTGCACCTGGAGCGCGACACGGCCGGTTGGCTGGCGCACGGCCGGCGCGGGCTGTCCGCCGACTACTGGGACGAGTTGGCCGAGGAATGGGAATCGCGCCAATCCGGCCCGCACCAGCAACCTCTTCGCCCCGGTCCCGTTGGGGACTGGGGGATCGCATGAAATTACGACAATTCGGCTTTATCGCCGCACTGCTCACTGCCGCTTCCGTCGCCGGGAGCGGCGTCCGTCCACAGGGGCCGGACATACCGGCCCGGCCGGTCGGCGCCGCCGAGGTGGTCAGCCTGAGCGGCCTGCGCAACGCGGAGTTCGGCGCGACCGAGGAGGACCTGACCCGGCGCGGCCTGCTGCGTACCGACGAGGAGGCCTGCGGGCCGACGCTGGCCGGCCACGGCTCGGTCAGCCCGATCTTCGTCGACGACCGGCTCGTCCTGCTCTGGCTCGACGACCCGATGAGCACACCGGAGGGGATCAGCGCCGGCACCCCGGTCACCGCGGTACGCGCCGCGTACCCCGGGGTCAGCCCGCTGCCGGCGCCGCCCGGCAGCCACCGCTTCGCCGGGCTGCTCGCCCGCGACGGCGACCGCGCGTACCTGTTCCTGCACGACGGCGTCACCGTCCGGAAGATCATCGCCGGGTACGCGGACTGGGCCCGCCGCCTCTTCGACGAGGGCTACGGCCCCTGCTGACGGCGGACTCCCGCACCGGTTTGCCGGCGGGCAGGCCGGGTACTCGCCCGCCGGTCATGCGGCCACCGCGTCGCCGGTCGTCGATCGTGTTGAGGGAGGCCGCCGTGGCTCCGGACGAGACGGCCGACGACCCCGCCTCGATCGCCGGTCTGCTGCGCAGTTACGACCGCGCCCGCGTCGGCGCGGCGACGCTGCGGCCGGCGGTGTTGACCCGGAGCCGGCCGTGCGTGTGGTGGTCCCTGCCGCTTCCCCGGCCGACGCTGCTGACCCGCTTCTACCTCAGCCGGCACATCGACCGCAGCCTCGGCGCGTTGGAACGTCGTTTCAACGCCCGGGAAGCCCTGGGCACCCTCGACGACGCCATGCGCCGGGATCGTGACCTGTGCGGCCTCTACCGCCGGTCGCTCCGCCTCCCCCGCCACCTGGTCGCCGCGCTCGTCTACGTGGTGCTCGCGCTCGTGTGCGCGCAGATCCTCGTGGTGAAGTCGAACGTCTTCGAGGAACTGTTCGCCAAGATCGTGTGGTTGCCGGACGTCGACCCGGTGAAGCCGGAGGAGGAACGCCTGACGCGCGAGGCCCTTCACCTGATCGCGAAGACCCTCAGCGGCAGCCCCGCCACGTCCGTCGACGTCGCCGAGAAGACCATGGAGATGAAGATCCCGACGGGGATCTTCCTCCTGGCCACGGTGATCCTCGTCGCCTACCTGGTCACCCGGATGCTCGTGCCGGCCTTCCGCCTGAAGCGGCAACTCCTGTGCCTCGCCGACCAGACCGAGTGGGGCGTACGGGACACGGCCGCAGGCTGGTTCGTCGACAAGTCGGTGGGGGCCTACACGCGGGAACGGGCCGTGTTCGGCAGCCTGCGGGCCCGCCCACCGAGGGAGTGGCCGATCGATCTGCTCATCCTGGCCGGGCCACCCCTGCTCCTGCTGGGCATCGCCTTCGGGTACGTCCGCTTCGCGGACGGCGACGCGTACCTGATCGCCCTGTCCGTCTGGTTCTTCGCCGCCTTCCTCCTGCGGACCTGGTGGCTGTACACCTGCGATCGGCAACGTAACGCGCCGCATCCCGCAGAACACTTCCAGCGCATTCCGCCGTACGTCGCCCGCGGCGACCGGGGCCGGCCGGTCGAAGGCCGGATCGTCCCGGGGGTGGCGGCGCTGCCGTTGCTCGCGGCGCTCCTCGTGCCGTTCCTCGACAACGTCGTGCCGAACCAGTGGATCCCGACCTTCGAGGACGAGCTGTTCACCGTGGCGCTCATCCTGGTCCCCGCGCTGACGCCCTGGCTGGTTGCCGGGTCCTGGCACCGGCTCAGCAGCACCACCAGGCGGATCGAGCAGGTGCGGCGGGCCGGCCGGGGGCCGCACCGCCGGGCCTGGGTCTCGACACTTCTCTTCGTCTCGATAGTGCTCTCGCCAGCTGTCGTCACGCGAGACGTCCGGCTCCTCGGCAGCCTGATGAACGATCGGACGCGACGACGCCAACTGCACCGGATGGGCGTCCTCGGCATCGTCGTATCGGTGATGCCCCTGGCGTTCTGGGTGGTGCTGGTCATCTTGACGGTGGGCCCGGACACCGCTCCGACCGGCGTCTACGCGTTGTTGCCGGTGACCGCCACGCTCGTGGTGTTCGGCTACGGAACGCTGCTGGGAGCCGTCCAGTGGGCCCACAACCTCTTGATTCCGGACTGTTTCGAGGTGACCGAGTTCGGCCGCTGCGCCGACTCCTGAAACGGAGAACGCCCGGTGCGATCCTCGCGGATCGACCGGGCGTTCTCGCTGTTCACGAGCGGTGGCGGCGGGATTTGAACCCGCGGAGGGCGTAAACCCTCACACGCTTTCGAGGCGTGCTCCTTAGGCCACTCGGACACGCCACCGCCGACGAGGGTACAGGACCGGCCGTCCGGACGCCGAACCGGTATCCCGCCGGCCGGCCTGGCAGGATCTTTGCCATGAGTACGCACATCGGCGCTGAGCCGGGAGAGATCGCCGAGCGGGTCCTGATGCCGGGCGACCCGCTGCGGGCCAAGTGGATCGCGGAGACCTACCTGGAGGAGGCCCGCTGCTACACGACGGTGCGCGGCATGTTGGGCTTCACCGGCCGGTGGAACGGCGTGGACGTCTCCGTCCAGGGCTCCGGCATGGGCATGCCGTCGGCCTCCATCTACGCCCACGAACTGATCAATGAGTACGGCGTGAAGTCGCTGATCCGGGTCGGTTCCTGCGGCGCCCTCACCGAGGACCTGCGACTGCGGGACGTGGTGGCGGCGATCGGCTCGTCCACCGACTCGAACATGAACCGGATGCGCTTCGACGGGCTGATCGACTACGCCCCGGTCGCCGACTTCGGGCTGCTGCGTACCTCGGTCGAGGTGGCCGAGCGGCGCGGCATCAGCATGCGGGTCGGCCCGATCCTGGCCGCGGACGCCTTCTACACCGACCGGCCGGACCTGTACGACACGCTCGCCGACTACGGCGTGCTGGCGGTGGAGATGGAGTCGGCGGCGCTCTACACGATCGCGGCCCGGTTCAAGGCCCGTGCGCTGACCATCCTGACCGTCAGCGACCACATCAAGACCGGTGAGAAGACCACGTCGCAGGAGCGTGAGCAGACCTTCGGGCAGATGGTCGAGATCGCCCTCGACACCATCACCGCCTGACTGACGCGTCTGCACCGTCCGCCCCCGCCACCGCCCGGTGCCGGGGGCGGCGGCGTGTTAACAAGGGGCCCCTCCTCTACCGGATGCGTTAAGAGGGGGCCCCTCCTTACCGGAAGAACGCGCGGAGCAACGTTGCGCTCTCCAGTTCGAGGACGCCGCCGTAGACTTCGGGGCGGTGCGGGAGGCGGCGGTCGCGCAGCACGTCCCAGAGCGACCCGACCGCGCCGGTCTTCGGCTCCCAGGCCCCGAACACCACGGTCGGCACCCGGGCCAGCGCGATCGCCCCGGCGCACATGACGCACGGCTCCAACGTCACCACCAGCGTGCAGCCGTCCAGCCGCCACCGGCCCAGCCGCTGCGCGGCCCGGCGCAGCGCCAGCACCTCGGCGTGCGCGGTCGGGTCGCCGGTCAGCTCCCGCTCGTTGCGCCCGATCGCCAACTCGGCGCCGTCGGGGCCGTAGAGCACCGCGCCGACCGGCACGTCGTCGGCGTCGGTCGACGCCTCGTCCGGGCCGGTCACCGCGACCTCCAGCGCCCGCCGCATCCACAGCTCGTGCCGCTGCCGGCGACCGACCGGGCCCGGGTCGGCCAGTCCGGCGTTGACCCCGGGGCCGGGTCGCGGCGGTCCCACCGTCTCCAGCGCCGGGTCGGTGGCGTCGGCCGGCTCGGCGGCGCCGGGTGTCACGGCCTCGCCGGGCTCAGACCTCACGCAACTCCTCGACCTCGTCCACGCAGCCGAGCACCTGGCAGATCTCGGCGGTGACGTCGGCCGGCATGTTGCCCTCGTGGGCGCAGAGCGCGAGCAGCTTCTGCGCCGGAATGCCCAGGTCGGCGAGGAGGTCGGCGTCGCCCACCGGGTCGGCCTCCGGGTCCACGGCCGGCTGCTCGGTCTCGTCGTCGCCGCCGGACGGGCGCGGCTCGTCGACCTCCTCCAGCCCGGTGACCGAGGTCTTCAGGTCGCCCACCAGCAACGCACCCAGCCGGGACTCCTCCGCGTACGCCGAGTCGGAGCCGAAGACCCGCAGGTCCTCCCCCTCGTCCAAGCGCAGGATCACCAGGTACGTGTCGTCCGCCTCGACGAAGAGCAGGGAGAGGTCGGCGTCCGGCTCGACGTCGCGCAGCCGGTCGGCGACCTCCTCGATGTCGGTGACGCCCCGCAGGCTCACCTCGTCGGCGGTCCAGCCGCCCTCGACGCGCGCCACGGCAGCAGCGAAGTACGACACGGTCCCCCCAAATTGGCCTCGGCAGCACGCCGACACGTCACGCGAAGCACGTTAACCGGTCGGGTCGGCGGGCGACCGGTCAACGCCCCGTAAGGGGCCGGCCGTTCCTGGAGAAAGTTCGGTCAGCCGGCGACGCGGCGGCGGGTGGCGATCAGCTCGCGCAGGCGTTCACTGCGCGCCCGTCGGGGGCGTTCCCGCAGTTGAACCGCACGGGCGCCGGCCAACTCGGCGAGGAGTTGCAGGCGACGTCGGCTCCGCTCGGGGTCGAGCCGAGGCGGTGTGGTCCAGGCCATACCGCGAGCGTGACCCGTCACCGCGCGTACGTCAAGATGCTCTTCGCTACGCAGCGAAACCGGCACCTGAGGTCACCAGAGCGGCCAGTCGCCGGTCTGCGCCCAACGCACCGCGACCACCGCCGCGGCGATGCTCCAGCCGCCCGAGGTGACGATCGCCACCCCGGTCGCCACGCCGCGGTCGCCGAGCCGGACCAGCACCGCGGCGACCGCCCAGGCCACCCCACCGGCGAGCACCGTCCACCAGGCGTAGCCGGGCACATCGCGGCCGACCAGCCCGAACAGCAGCAGCCAGGCGAACGTGGCCACCGCGCCGAGCGCGACGCCGGCGCCGCCGACCGGGTGCGGCTCGCGGTAGCTGGGCCGCAACGGGCCGCCGGACGGGAAGAGCCCGGAGGGGGTACGCGGCGGCGGACGCAACGCCCCCGGCCCGGGCCCGTCGGGGCCACCCTGCCACCCGTTCGCCACTACCGGCCCCTTCCCTCGGACCACCACCCGACATCACGCACAGTCACCGGATGGTGTGACCCGGTCTCGGCGTTCGTCCCTACCGTAGTGGTCTGCCAGGATGACCGGATGCGCTCGCCATCGATCGGCCGCCGCGCGCGTGCGGCGTACCCGGTCCTGCTGCTCGTCGCGGCGCTGGCCGCCGGGTGCGGCCGGCCGGCCGCGCCCCCCGCCGACGCCTGGCGGGACCCGAGCCCGATGGTGACCGCGGCCCAGCCCACCGAACCGGCCGACCCGACGCCGTCGGCATCCGCCCCGGCGCCCACCCACACCGAGGTACGGCGCGTCTTCCCGGTCCGGGCCGGCAACGTCGACTACCACCCGACGCACGGTGGTTACCCGGGCACCGACCTGTTCGCGAACTGCGGAGAGCCGGTGGTGGCCGTCACCGACGGCGTGGTCCTGGAGGTGAGCCGGGTGGACCGGTTCGACAAGCGCGGGCCGCTCGGACCGTACAACGGCGGGCTCTCCGTCTCGCTGCTCGGCGACGACGGCGTGCGGTACTACGGCTCCCACCTGCGCGCGATCACCGCCGGTGTCGACGCCGGCGTCCGCGTCCGCGCCGGCCAGCAGCTCGGCGAGGTGGGCCGCACCGGCAACGCGAACAACGTGTGCCACCTGCACTTCGGGCTCTCCCCGAAGTGCACCGGCAGGGACGACTGGTGGATCCGCCGGGGCGTGGTCTGGCCGGCGCCCTACCTGAACTCGTGGCGCAAGGGCGGCAACCGGTCCCCGGCCGCCGAGGTCACCACCTGGCAGCGCCGGCACGGCTGCCCGACGTCGCCGGGTCGTTCCGGCGCGGCCGGCTGACCGACTCGCGACACGGGGGCGCACGACGGGCGTCGGGAGCGCGTAGGTTCCAGGGCATGACTGCCCGGGATCCCATCGCCGACCTGCGCCGGATCGCGTTCCTGCTGGAACGGGCGAACGAGGCCACCTACCGGGTCCGGGCGTTCCGGTCGGCGGCCGACGCGCTGGGCGCGCTGCCGGCCGGTGAGGTGACCGAGCGGGCGCGCACCGGCAAGCTGACCGAGTTGGCCGGTGTCGGCGACGTGACCGCCCGCTGCGTGGCCGAGTCGCTGGCCGGCGAGGAGCCGGTCTACCTGCGTCGCCTGCTGGCCACCGAGGGCACCGACCTGGGCGAGGAGGCGGCGAAGCTGCGGGACGCGCTGCGCGGCGACTGCCACACCCACTCGGACTGGTCCGACGGCGGCTCGCCGATCGAGGAGATGGCGCTGGCGGCGGTCGAGCTGGGCCACGAGTACCTGGTGCTCACCGACCACTCGCCGCGGCTCAAGGTGGCCCGGGGCCTCACCGCGGACCGGCTGCGGCGCCAGCTCGACCACGTCGCCGCCGTCAACGAGGCGCTGCCGACGGGCTTCCGCATCCTCACCGGCATCGAGGTCGACATCCTCGCCGACGGCTCGCTCGACCAGACCGACGAGCTGCTGGCCCGGCTGGACGTGGTGGTCGGCTCGGTGCACAGCGGCCTGAACGACGACCGGGCGAAGATGACCCGCCGAATGGTGACCGCGATCGCCAACCCGCACCTGGACATCCTCGGTCACTGCACCGGCCGGATGGTCTCGTCCCGCCCGGCGGGCGTGACCGGGCCGGGTGACCGGGGGCACCGGGCGCGTACCCGCAAGGAGAGCGACTTCGACCCGGACGCCGTCTTCGCCGCCTGCGCGGAGCACGACGTGGCTGTCGAGATCAACTCCCGGCCGGAGCGGCAGGACCCGCCGAAGCGGCTGATCCGCCGGGCCCTGGAGGCCGGCTGCCGGTTCGCGATCGACACCGACGCGCACGCCCCCGGGCAACTCGACTGGCAGCGTTTCGGCTGCGAGCGGGCCGCCCTCTGCGGCGTACCGGCGAACCGGGTGGTCAACACCTGGACGGCCGACCGCCTGCTGAAGTGGACGGGCGCCCGGGGCTGAGATCCGGTCAGCCGTGTCGACCACCACAGCAACCGCCTTACAGTGGAGCCGTTGACCCGTCGAGGAGGTGACAAGTCGATGGCCGCACCGCTGCGTTTCGATCCGCTCGTCGATTTCGACGGCATGTGGACCACCCGACTCGCCGATCGTTACCTCCCGTTGCGCGAGCTGCCGAATGCGCGCTACGAGTGCATCGACGGAAGGCTGGTCATGACCCCCGCCGAGACCGGCACCAACAGCTACGCCGAAGGTGAGCTGATCCATCTGCTCAAGCCCGCGGCGAAGGAGGCCGGCTACTACATCTTCGGGCAGGTGAACCTGACCTTCACCCCCGACCGGTGGATCCAGCCCGACATCACCGTCCTGCACACGCTGCCCGAGACCGACCAGGAGGACCGCTGGATCCCGGTGCGGCTGTGCACCATGGCGGTCGAGTTCGTGTCGCCGGGCAGCCGCCGTCAGGACTTCGTGGACAAGCCTCGGCGCTGCGCCGAAGCCGGGGTGCCGTACTTCATGCGGGTCCAGATCGCCCGCCAGATCCGGCACGTCGGGATCGAGTTCCTCACCCTTCATGACGGCGGCTACGTGCGCACGGCGGAGGTGGTCGGTGGCCAGCGGCTCACGCTGGACCTGCCGTTCCCGATCGACGTCGATCCGGCCCAGTTGCTGCCCTGAACACGACAAACACGGTCGACACCGGGGCCACCCGGTCACGTAGGGTCGCCCCGTGGGACGAATCGATGACCTCGCGAACCGCTACGTGGCCGAATGGGCCCCGCTGACCCCGACCGGTGCCACCTACGTCGGCATCGCCGGCTACGACGACCAGCTCGACGACCTCTCGCCCGACGGCTACGCGGCCCGCGCCGACCTGACCCGGCGCACGCTCGGCGAGCTGGACGTGACCGAGCCGGAGACCGAGGCGGAGCGGACCGCCAAGGAGGCGATGCAGGAACGCCTCGGTCTGGAACTCGCCCGCTACGAAACCGGCGAGACCACCAGCGAGGTCAGCGTCATCGAGAGCGGGCTGCACGAGGTCCGGATGGTCTTCGACCTGATGCCGACCGACGGCGAGCAGGCGCAGGCCGATGTGGCCGCCCGGCTCAACCGCTTCGCGTCGACGTTGGAGGGCTACAAGCGCACGTTGCGCGAGTCCGCCGCCGCCGGCCGGGTGAGTTCCCGGGCGCAGCTCGTCGAGGTGGCCAAGCAGTGCGACGGCTGGGTCGACCCGAACGGCGACAACTTCTTCCACGGCCTGGTCGAGCGCCTGGACGCGGACGGCACGCTCGGCGCCGAGCTGCGTCGGGGCGCCGCCGCCGCGACCGCGGCGACCGCCGAGTTCGGGCAGTTCCTCCGCACCGAGCTGGCGCCGGTGGGGCGGCCGAAGCAGGCCGCCGGCCGGGAGCGGTACGAACTGGCCTCCCAGTACTTCCTCGGCGCGAAGGTCGACCTGGACGAGACGTACGCCTGGGGTTTCGCGGAGTTGGCCCGCCTGGAGGCCGAGATGCGGACCGTCGCCGGGCAGATCGCCGGCCCGGGTGCCACCGTCGACGAGGCCGTCCGCGCGCTCGACGCCGACCCCGCGCGGACCGTCCGGGGCAAGGAGGCGTTCCGCGACTGGATGCAGGCGCTCGCCGACCGGGCGATCAGCGAGTTGCACGGCACCCACTTCGACATCCCGGAGCAGGTCCGTCGGATCGAGTGCCGCCTCGCGCCGACCAGCGACGGCGCCATCTACTACACCGGCCCGAGCGAGGACTTCTCCCGACCGGGGCGGATGTGGTGGGCGGTGCCGCCGGGCATCACCGAGTTCTCCACCTGGCGCGAGGTGACCACCGTCTACCACGAGGGCGTGCCGGGCCACCACCTCCAGGTCGCGCAGACCGCCGTCCGGACCGACCTGCTCAACCGGTGGCAGCGGTTGCTCTGCTGGGTGTCCGGGCACGGTGAGGGGTGGGCGCTCTACTCCGAGCGGTTGATGGACGAGCTGGGCTACCTGGCCGACCCGGGTGACCGGCTCGGCATGCTCGACGGTCAGGCACTGCGGGCCGCCCGGGTGATCGTCGACATCGGCATGCACCTGGAGCTGGAGATCCCGGCGGACAATCCATTCGGCTTCCACCCGGGCGAGCGGTGGACGCCGGAGCTGGGCTGGGAGTTCATGCGGGCGCACTGCCGGGTGCCGGACGAGACCCTGCGCTTCGAGCTGAACCGCTACCTGGGCTGGCCCGGGCAGGCCCCCTCCTACAAGGTGGGCGAGCGGATCTGGTTGCAGGCACGCGAGGAGGCGAAGGCCCGCAAGGGCGCCGACTTCGACCTGAAGGAGTTCCACCGCCAGGCGCTCGACCTGGGCGCGCTGGGCCTCGACCCGCTGCGCCGGGCGCTGGCGCGGATCTGAGGACGGCGACGGCCGGGAGCCGGAGGGACCTCCGACTCCCGGCCGTCTCGGCGCCGTGGTCAGGCCAGGTCGACCCGGAGCACCGGCTTCGCGGTGAGCGACTTCGAGTTCTCGTACGCCAGCTCCATCACCGGGTCGTCGAAGGTGATCGGGAGCGGCGACGTGATCGGGATGCCGTCCGGGAAGGGCAGGTCCGGCGTCAACGTGATCTTGATGCCGAGCAGGTGCCCGACGAACCGGGTGGCGTAGAACGCGACGTCGCCCTCGACCGTGAGCTGGTTGGTGACGTACCGCTGCTTCTTACCCGCCGGGCCGCTGGCCAGCAGCGTGAAGTCGTCCGTGACCGCCCTCTTCATGGTGAACTTCAGGCACTTCAGCGTGCCCTTGTGGGTGGGCAGGTCGACGACGCCCTCGAAGCGCAGCCCGGTCATGGTGACCTTGGAGCCGGTGAGTCGGGAGGGCGGATCGGCGACGAGCGGCTGGTCGGGGTCGGCGGCCAGCCTGGGCAGCGGCTTGCCCTCCTCGACCGGCTTCGGCTTGGTCGGGGCCGGGCCGTCGTCGCCGCAGTCGGCGTCCGGCTTCGCCGTGGGGGACGGCTTCGCGCTGCCGCTGGGCGCCGGTGTGGCGGTCCCGCTACGGGCGGGGGCGGGCGCCTCCGACGAGGGCGACGGCGACGGTTCCGCCTTCTTCTCCTCGTCGTCGCCGCCGGTGAACAGGTCGGTGATGCCGTCGACGAGGTCGGTCAGCAGGTTGCCGTCCGCGTCCTGGGTCGGTTCGGTCGGCTCGGCCGGGGCGGTGGTGCTCGGGCTGGCCGACGGGGACGCCGAGGCGGTCTTCGAGGTGGACGGGCGCGGGGCCGGCGCCGAGGCGGTCGGGCAGGCCGCCGGGGCGGCGACCGCCGGCCGCTGGTCCCGGACCGCCACCAGCCCGGCCGCGGAGACCGCGAGGACCAGCAGGATCGTGTACGCCCGGGGCGGGTGCCCCGGGCCGCGCGGCGCGTCCGGCTCGGTGGGTGCCGACTCCCGCAGCGGATTGCGCGGTTCCGGCAGCGTGTCGGTGAGGACGCCCGTGATGTCCTCCTCCCGCTGCCGGGGCAGCAGCTCGTCGACCAGCGCCGGCTCCGGCTCACCGACCGGCTCCGGTACCGGCTCGACGACCGGGTCCGCCGTGGTCGCGCGGGCGTCCGGTCGCGTACGGGGCACCCAGGCGAAGCCGAGCGCGCCGCCGACCATGCCCAGCAGCAGGCCGATGAAGAAGCCGCCGAGGTTGACGCCGATCAGCGAGTACAGCGCCGTGATGGAGGCGACCACCGCGTAGAACAGGCGCTGGGCCGGGCTGAACCAGAGCAGCATGCCGCAGGCCACGAGGATGGTCGGGATGAGCCAGGACAGGAAGCCGGTCGGCCCCATCTGGAAGGTCAGGCCGTTCAGGCTCATCTGCGTGGTGGCGAAGATCTCCAGGCCGGCCAGGGCGGTGAGGAGACCGCCCCAGAACGGCCGTGCCCGGCGCCACCGGCGGAAGCCACGCCACGCCTGGCCGAGCCGACCGGGCCGGGCCTGCTGCGTTTCGGCGGTTGTCACGTACTCCTCCTGNCGCGGAGGGCGCCCTCCGCGGGCCTCGACGTCAGATCAGAAGCATTCCTTGGCGTCCTTGCCCACGTTGACCTTCAGCTTCAGGCCGTTGAGGGTGAAGACGCCGGCGCTGGTGGAGCGGGCCACCTGCTGGAGCTTCGTGATGGTCACCGTGTCGGCGCTCTGCCCGAAGGAACCCGGCTGGCCCTTCTTCGGGTTGAGCTCGTTGGCGTCGCGGCCGATCTGGATGTTCTCGAACGTGGCGTCGCCCTCGAGCGAGTCCATGTCGATCAGCAGGTTGGTCGCGGTCGCCGGCTTGCCGCCGCCACCGGCGTTGATGGTGAGCACGATCGGTACGCCCGGGATGCTGGCGTTGACCGACTGGCAGAGGTCGTAGAGCTTGGCGTCGGCGATCTCGGAGACGGCCACCGGGTGCTGGGTGCCGTTCTTCTCCTCGGCGAGGCCGCCGTACTGCTTGAAACCGGTGCCCTCCAGCTTGGTGGCGCCGACCTTGAAGGTCTGGCCCGACACGGCGAACGAGGCCGCGATGGCGCCGTTGGCCATGCCCAGCACGATGCCGCCGGCCACGACCGTCGCCGGCACCATCATCGCGGCGAAGCGCCGCCAGCGGGTGCCGCCACCGGGCTGGTGGTTCTCCGATTCACTCACAAGGTCCTCCTCGACGGGGGGTGCGTCGCCGGACGCGGGACGCGACGCGGGACGGGAAGCTGCGGTGCGGCGCGGGTGTCGTCGTGCCGGACGGTCCGCGCGGTCGCGGATTGGATGCTCTCGCGAAGCGACGCACCTCACAACCCCCTTGCTACTGACGGGTAACACGGCGGGTGATATCAAGATCGGTCGTGGTTACCAACGGTTAACTTCCCGACGGCAAGGAGGTCGGGGCAAACCAGCGCCATTACGACAGGATCACCGGGAGGTTTCACCTGTGGTAGCCAAAGCCGGCAAACATCACAGTTCGATAACGGGGAGCTGGCAGGCCGCTGAGGGTGGACCACCGATCATCCGACCGGTCAGGCCGGGCCGCCGGTCCAGCCAGCCACCGCCGTACGCCGGCACCGGTTCCGCCCTCGGAGCCGCAGCCCGGCCGGAGGCTCCCGACCGGCCCGAGCGTTGGTTACCGTAGGTGTCTCCCGCGGGGGAAGCGGTCCCCGTGCGTGTCCTTCCGATCGAGGTTGCAGTGACGATGAACGGCGAGAAGATGCCGGACGCCGACGACCGACCCACCATCAAGGTGGCCGCGGTGAGCTGGCCCGGGGTCGAGCTGGAGCCGGTCGCCACACCGCCCACGGGTCCGGAGAAGCCGGCGCGAACCCGGCGCACCCGGCTGCTGCTGGCCGGCGGGATCACCGCCGCCGTGCTCGCCGCCGGGATCGGCGTCGGCGCCTACGCGTACGCCGGCGACGTGCCCCGCGGCACCACCGTGCTCGGCACCGAACTCGGCGGGCGGAGCAAGGCCGACGCGGCCCGGGCACTCCGCGCCGAACTCGAACGCCGCGCCGCCACGCTCAACGCCCCGATCGCACTGACCGTGGGCACCCGGAAGGCCGAGCTGAAGCCGGCCGACCTCGGGTTGGCGATCGACGTCGACGCCACGGTCGCAGCCGCGGCCGCCGCCGACGCGCACGCGGTGAGCCGCCTGGTCGGCTCCCGCACCGTCGATCCGGTGGTGACGGTCGACCCGGCGCGACTGGAAGCCGCGCTCCGCACGGCGATGGGCGACCAGGGCCGCGAGATGACCATGCCGGCCATCATCTGGACCGGCACCACCCCGAAGCCGGTCTACCCGAAGCCAGCGCTGACCGTGGACACCACCGCCGCGACGGAGGAGATCACCGCAGGCTGGCTCGCCGCCCGCCCGATCACCGTGCCGCTGGTCGAGAAGTGGCCGGCGACCACCCGTGCGGAGGTGGACCGACTCGTCGCCGAGCTGGCCCGACCGGCCGTCGCCGCGCCCGTCACGCTCACCACCGACGGTGGCTCCGTCACCATCCCGCCCGCCGCCATCGCCCGGTCGCTGCGCTTCTCCACCGACGACGCCGGCACCGTCACCCCCCGCGTCGACGTCAAGCGACTGCGTGCCGCGCTCGGCGACAAGCTGACGAAACTCGAAGTGGCACCGCGCGACGCTGGGCTCACCATCAGCGGCGGCAAGCCGAAGGTGGTGCCCAGCCGGGCCGGCCGCCAGGTCGACGCCGCCGCGCTCGGCCCGGCCCTGCTCGCAGTGCTGCCGAACGCCACCGGCCGCACCGTGACCGCCGAACTCAAGCCGGCCGCACCGGAACTGACCGAGGCCGCGCTCGCCGGCCTGGGCATCAAGGAGCGGGTCTCCAGTTTCACCACCCAGTTCACCGGCGGCCTCTCCTCCCCGCGCAGCCAGAACATCGTCCAGGCGGCGAAGGAGGTCGACGGCACGCTCGTGAAGCCGGGAGAGACGTTCTCGCTGAACGCCCACACCGGCGAGCGCGGCTACGACCAGGGCTACCAGGACGCGCCGACGATCGTGGGCGGCAAGTTGGTGCCGGGTGTGGGCGGCGGCGTCTCGCAGTTCACCACCACGATGTTCAACGCCACCTACTACGCCGGCCTTCAGGACGTCGAGCACAAGCCACACTCGTTCTACTTCAGCCGCTACCCGGCGGTGATCGAGTCGACCATCTACTGGCCGCAGCTCGACTTCAAGTTCCGCAACAACACGCCGTACGGCGTCCTCATCGACACCTCGTACACGAGCAGCACGATCACCGTGTCGATCTGGAGCACCAAGATCTACGACAGCGTGAAGACCGAGTACGGACCGCGCCGCAACATCACCCAGCCGAAGACCGTCTACCTCAAGCCCGGCCCCGACTGCATCGCCGCGGTCGGCAGCGTGGGGTTCGCGCAGGACGCCTACCGCGTCATGAAGAAGGACGGCAAGGTGGTCAAGCGGGAGAAGTTCAGTTGGCGCTACGACCCCGAGCCGCGCTTCATCTGCGCCCCGGATCCCGACGCCTGATCCCCCGGACACGGAGAGGCCCCGCCGGCTCACCACCAGCGGGGCCTCTTGCTGCCTTCGCACACGTCCTCGTCACGGCCGAGCCGTGGCCAACCCCTCCCGCACGCCGTCCGCGTCGCGGTCGGTGCCGTACACCGGGGTGTCCGGCTGTTGCCGCCAGCTCTCGTCCAGCGTGCCGGCATCGACCGGGTCGAATCCCAGTTCGTCCACCAGCCCCATGACGATCCGCTTGGCCTCCTCGTCGTCGCCAGCCACCGGCAGGCCGATCCGACCCGGCGTACCGGCCGGCTTCCCCTCGTCCATTAGATGCGCCGCCTGGATGGTGTTGAACACCTTTACCACCCGGGCACCCTTGAGATGGTCGGCGGTCCACCGGCTGGAGCTGAGGCTGCGATCCGTCAGCTCCGGGATGTCGCCGTCGCGCTCCGGATAGTAGTTGTTCGCGTCGACGACCAGCTTGCCGTCGAAGAGCGCCGCGGGCAGCTCCGGCACCGCCTTGAGCGGGATCGCGATGACCACCAGCTCGGCGCCCTGGACCGCCTCCTCCAGGTCGGCCGCCCGCGCCCCCGCCTCGGTGGCGAGGTCGGTCAGGCTCTCCGCGCCGCGGGAGTTCGTCACCGCGACGCCGTGGCCGAGTGAACTCAGACGACGGGTGAGGGTGCCCCCGATGTGCCCCGACCCGATGATTCCGATCTCCATGCCCACTCCTGTACCCCGTCCGGTCCGTCCCGATCGTGGACCGGGCGTACGCCACGTCACGTTTCCGAGTCCGCCCCACGGCGGGGGACGCGCGGGGCGGTCCCGGCTCGACGGTACGAGACGGGGCGGGTCGGCCGTGGTGATTCCGGGCGGTTCAGCCTCCTTCACCCTGCCCGCCCTTCTCGTCGGCGGGCACCCGTTCCGCGACGCGGTGGGTCGGTTTGCCGGTTCGCCGATGTGGGCGCATCCAGCGCCGCTGATCACGCCGTTTCCCCGAAC
>NZ_NAPR01000021.1:0-166 GCF_002140155.1 Micromonospora sp. NBS 11-29 | reverse complement strand
GGGTGGCCTGCCCGCGCTCAGTGACCCAGCAACGTGCTTCGCCTCGGTCTGCTGGGATTCTGGGCGCGAAGGGGTGGCCTGCCGGGAATGCAGTTGAGGGCCACCCCCATAGGGGGTGGCCCTCAACAGAATGTTTGTCCGGCGGTGTCCTACTCTCCCACACCCT
>NZ_NAPR01000020.1:170636-178136 GCF_002140155.1 Micromonospora sp. NBS 11-29 | reverse complement strand
CGGACGATCGCCCCCTCGTGCTCCGCCACGAAGCCCGGAGCGAGGCGCACCGCCGCCGGGGACGGCGATCGTCCGGTTCGCGCCGAATGGTCGACACAGCAGTACGCCGAAGTGGCGGTATCGGGGCGCACCGGATGCCACCACTTCCCCGAACTGGCCTCGCGCAGGTCGCCAGCCTTTCGCCGGGGCGCCGGAAGCACGGACCAGGGCGCGTGCACCAGCACCGGCGGCACTGGTCACGGCTCGAACTTGTAGCCCAGACCTCGTACGGTGACGATGTAGCGCGGCGCGGACGGCTCCGGCTCGATCTTGGAGCGCAACCGCTTCACGTGCACGTCCAGCGTCTTGGTGTCGCCCACGTAGTCGGCGCCCCAGACCCGGTCGATGAGCTGGCCCCGGGTGAGCACCCGGCCGGCGTTGCGCAGCAGCAGCTCCAGCAGCTCGAACTCCTTGAGCGGAAGCTGCACGCCGGCGCCGTCGACGGTCACCACGTGCCGCTCGATGTCCATCCGGACCGGCCCGGCGGTCAGCGTCGGCGCGCCCGTCTCGTTGGCCTCGGTGCTCTTGCGGCGCAGCACCGCCCGGATCCGGGCGACCAGCTCACGCGGCGAGTACGGCTTGGTCACGTAGTCGTCGGCCCCGATCTCCAGGCCGACCACCTTGTCGATCTCGCTGTCCCGCGCGGTGACCATGATGATCGGGACGTGGGAACGCTGGCGGAGCTGGCGGCAGACCTCGGTACCCGACATCTCCGGCAGCATCAGGTCGAGCAGCACGATGTCCGCGCCGGTCCGGTCGAACTCGGTGAGGGCGGAGGTGCCCGTCGCGGCGACGGAGACCTCGAATCCCTCCTTGCGCAGCATGTAGGACAGGGCGTCGGAGAACGATTCCTCGTCCTCGACCACCAGTACGCGGNGAACGTCGACCCCCCACCAAGGGTGCTCGACACATCCACCCGGCCGCCATGGTTGCTGGCGATGTGTTTGACGATGGCCAGTCCCAGACCGGTGCCGCCGGTCGAGCGGGAGCGGGCCTGGTCGGCGCGGTAGAAGCGCTCGAAGATCCGGTCGACCTCGTTCGGGGCGATGCCGATGCCCTGGTCGGCGACGGCGATCTCGACATGCTCGTCGGTGGTCCGCGCGGTCACCCGGACCGTGGTGTCCTCGCCCGAGTAGTTGATCGCGTTCTCCACCAGGTTCGCCACCGCGGTGGCGAGCTGGTTGTCACTCCCGTACGCGGTCAGGCCCCGCTGGCCGCCGACGGTGATCTCCACCCGACGGGCGGCGGCCGTGGTCCTGGTCCGGTCGACCACCTCGGCGAGCACCCAGTCCAGCGAGACCGGCTCGGGGGCGGGCTGCGGCTCGGCGCCCTGGAGCCGGGTCAGCTCCAGCAACTCCTGCACCAGCCGGCCGAGCCGGGTCGACTCGTGTTGGATCCGCTCGGCGAACCGCCGCGCGGCGACCAGGTCCTCGGACAGGTCGGGCGCGCCGTCGCCGGCCGGCTCGGTGGCGTCCACCAGCGCCTCGGCGAGCAGTTGGAGCGCGCCGATCGGGGTCTTCAACTCGTGGCTGACGTTGGCCACGAAGTCCCGGCGTACCCGGGCCAGGCGGTGCGACTCGGTGACGTCGACCGCCTCGACGGAGATGTAGCCGGCACCGAGCCCCATGGCCCGCAGGTGCACACCGAGCGGATTCTCCCCGGCGCTGTCGCGGCCCCGGGGCAGGTCGAGCTCGATCTCGCGACGCACGCCCGTGCGTCGCACCTGCCCGGCGAGGGTACGGATCAACGGGTGCGCCGCGATCGAGCCCGGCGTGGCCCCGGTACGGAGCAGACCCATCGCCCGGGCCGCCGGGTTCACCAGCACCGNCGGCCGAGCCCGGATAGGCCCCCCTGCGCTTCGTCCGGAATCGTCGGCCTCCCTGCGTCACGGCGGGTGGTCCCGCCGCCCCGCGACGCCCACCGACGTCGCCATTCTTGAACGGAGCCGGGCAGCAGTGACCCGGCGACCAGCCCGGTCGCCAGCGCCACGGCCACCGCGATGGCCACCGCCCATTCCACCCGGCGATCGTAGGGTCATTGTTAACCCAACGATCGGACGAAAAGGTACGAATCACTCTCGCTTCCGGGAATGTTCACCCGCGGGTCCCGCGTCGTTCATCCGCGTTCACCCTGGTGCCGGCCGCCCGACCTACCGTGGGGCGCGCACCTGCTCACGCCGTACCCATGTGGGGTGACGGCCTCCGACCCCAGGAAGTGACGATGCGCGACGAGTTCCGGGCCGACCTGCAGATTGTCAGCCAACTGCTGGTGGACATGGCCGAGGCGGTGCGCGCGGCCATGCGGCAGGCCACCAAGGCGTTGCTCACCGCGGACCGTGCCGCGGCCGAGGCGGTGATCTCGCGGGACGCCGAGATCGACGAGCTGTACCGGCACGTCGAGGAGCGGGTCTGCGACCTGCTGGCCCGCCAGGCGCCGGTCGCCTCCGACCTGCGCGCCATGATCACCGCTCTGCACGTGGCCGCCGACCTGGAGCGGATGGGCGACCTGGCCGACCATGTGGCGAAGACCGCGCTGCGTCGGCACCCATCCCCGGCGGTGCCGGCCGAACTGCGGCCGGTCTTCACCGACATGGCCGGCATCGCCGACCGGATGGCCGAGAAGATCGGCGCCGTGCTGGCCAAGCCCGACGCCGACGTCGCCGCGGAACTGGACCGGGACGACGACGCGATGGACGACCTGCACAAGAGCCTCTTCGCCGTGCTGCTCGGCGACGACTGGCCGTACGGCGTCGAGACCGCGATCGACGCGACGCTGCTGGGCCGCTTCTACGAGCGCTTCGCCGACCACGCGGTGAACGCCGGCGAGCACGTGGTCTACCTGATCACCGGTTCCCCCTCCGCCTGACCCACCAGGGGGGAAGGAGGGGCCCCTTCTTAACAGGGGAGTGTTAAGAAGGGGCCCCTCCTCTACCAGAGGCGTTAAGCGGGGGCCCCGCCTTACATCAGCGGCCCTGGTTGGCTACGGCGGCGGCGGCCGCCTTGGCGGCCTCGGGGTCCAGGTAGGTGCCGCCCAGCACCTGGGGACGCAGGTCGGCGTCCAGGTCGTAGCGCAGCGGGATGCCGGTGGGGATGTTGAGCTTGGCGATCGCCTCGTCGGAGATCTGGTCGAGGTGCTTGACCAACGCGCGCAGCGAGTTGCCGTGCGCCGCCACCAGCACCGTCCGGCCGGCGAGGATGTCCGGCACGATCGAGTCGTACCAGTAGGGCAGCATCCGCTCGACGACGTCCTTGAGGCATTCGGTGCGCGGCATCAGCTCGGTCGGCAGCAGCGCGTACCGGGGGTCGCCGACCTGCGACCACTCGTCGGCGTCGTCGATCGGGGGCGGCGGCGTGTCGTACGACCGGCGCCAGAGCATGAACTGCTCCTCGCCGTACTCGTCGAGGGTCTGCTTCTTGTCCTTGCCCTGGAGGGCGCCGTAGTGGCGCTCGTTGAGCCGCCACGACCGGCGCACCGCGATCCAGTGCCGGTCGGCGGCGTTCAGCGCCAGCTCGGCGGTGCGGATCGCCCGGCGCAGCAGGCTGGTGTGCACCACGTCCGGCAGCAGGTCGTGCTCGCGGAGCAGCTCACCGCCGCGCCGCGCCTCGGTTTCGCCCTTGGCGGTCAGGTCGACGTCCACCCAGCCGGTGAAGAGGTTCTTGGCGTTCCAGTCGCTCTCGCCGTGCCGCAGCAGGACCAGCGTCCCGACGGTGGGCCCTTCGCTCGCAGTCATGCGGATCATCCTGCCGTACCGGCCGAACGGACACGCGGCGACCGGTGGTGACGACCACCACGTGGAAATGCGGATGCCCGGCGTTCCGGCAGGCCACTAGGTTGTAAGGCATCTGAGATTGATCAGTCATTACCAACGGGGGACGACGCGATGCGGACGGTACGGGGCTGGCTCCGGGAGACGGCGGGCGGCCTACCGCGGCCCTTCTGGTACCTCTGGACCGGCACCCTGATCAACCGCCTCGGCTCGTTCGTCCTGGTCTTCCTCGCCATCTACCTCACTCAGGAACGAGAGTTCTCGGCCTCGCAGGCCGGCCTGGTGATCGGGCTCTGGGGCGTCGGGGGCGCGGTCGGCACGACGGTCGGCGGCACCCTGGCCGACCGCTGGGGCCGGCGGCCCACGCTGCTCACCGCGCACCTCGGCGCGGCCACCATGATGGTCGCGCTCGGCCTGGCCCGACCGCTCTGGNCTTCGGCGCGATGATGGTCGACGTCGTGCCGGAGAAGGACCGCCTCCGCGCGTTCTCGCTGAACTACTGGGCGATCAACCTGGGGTTCGCCTGCGCCGCCGTCCTGGCCGGGCTCGCCGCCCGGTCCGGCTACCTGCTGCTCTTCCTGGTCGACGCGGTCACCACGCTGGTCACCGCCCTGGTCATCTTCACCCGGGTTCGCGAAACCCGGGTCCGCGAAACCCGGGTGCCCGGCGTGGTCGACAAGGCCGGCGCGCTGCGGACCATCCTCACCGACCGGGTGTTCCTCGGTTTCGTGGCGCTCAACCTGTTCGCCGCGCTGGTCTTCCTCCAGCACATCTCGNGATCGCGCTCAACGGGGTGCTCATCGTGGTCGGGCAACTCTTCGTGCCCCGGCTCATCAGGGGACGGAGCCGGTCGCACGTGCTGGCGCTGGCCGCGCTGGTGATGGGCGTCGGGTTCGGGCTCACCGCCTTCGCGGACACGATCTGGCTCTACGGCCTCACCGTGCTGATCTGGACCCTCGGCGAGATGCTCAACTCGCCGTCCAACGCCACCCTGATCGCCGAGCTGTCGCCGGCCGCGCTGCGCGGCCGCTACCAGGGCGTCTTCTCCCTCTCCTGGCAGCTCGCCGGGGCCTTGGCGCCGGTCCTCGGCGGTCTGCTCCGGGAGCAGGCCGGCAACACCGCGCTCTGGCTGGCCTGCGCCGGGATCGGCGTGGTGACGGCGGTCGCCCACCTGGTCTCCGGTCCGGCCCGGGAGCGACGCGCCACCCGGCTCCGCGCCGCCGGCGCCGCGGTCACCCCGGTCACGCTGGCCCGCACCCCGGCCCCCGAGGCGGGCGAGGCCGCGGCCACGTCGCCCGCCGCGCCGGTCCGCGTCGGTTCCTGAGTACGCCGACCGCAGCCGCCGCCGAGCGACGGATACCGTAGCCCGGGATATCGGTTAGGAAACCTTACTGGAGGACGGGTGCGCGGCCTGCGGCGCTGGTGGGACGACACGGCCGGCGGGTTGCCCGCCACCTTCTGGTACCTCTGGTCCGGCCTCCTGATCAACCGGGCCGGCGCGTTCGCGCTGCTGTTCCTCTCGCTCTACCTGACCGCCGCGCGGGGCGCCTCGCCGTCGCTGGCCGGGCTGGTCGTGGGCGCGTACGGGATCGGCGGCGCGGCCGGCACGCTGCTCGGCGGCGTCCTCGCCGACCGGTGGGGACGACGGGCCACGCTGCTCGCCGCCCACCTCGCGGCGGCCGGGCTGATGGCGGCGCTGGCGTTCAGCCGGCACCTGGCGGTCATCGCCGCGCTGGCCACGCTGGTCGGGGTGGTGCACTCGATGCCGGGCCCGGCGTTCGTGGCCGCCATCGTCGACGTGGTGCCGGAGGCCCGCCGGTCCCGCGCGTTCAACCTCCAGTTCTGGGCGTTCAACCTGGGCATGGCGGTCGCCTCGCTGCTGGCCGGGGTGCTGGCCGAGGCGAGCTTCCTGGCGCTGTTCCTGGTCGACGCCGCGGCCACCCTGGCGGCGGCCGTGGTCATCGCGCTCAAGGTGCCGGAGACGCTGGACCGCCGGCCGGCCGTCACACCCCGGACGCTGGTGGGGCGACGGCCCGGGCTGCACACCGCGTTGACCGACCGCACCTTCCTCGTCTTCGTCGGGCTGACCTTCCTGCTGGCCGTGCTGACCATGCAGACCTCGACGATCATGCCGCTGGCGATGCGCGCGGACGGCCTGCGCCCGTCGGCGTACGGGCTAGTGGTGGCGCTCGGCGGGGCGCTGATCGTGGTCGGGCAGCTCTTCGTGCCCCGGCTGATCGAGCCGTACCGGTCGTCGAGCGTGCTGGCCGTCTCCACCGGCCTGATGGCGATCGGGTTCGGCACGCTGACCGTCGCCGACGGCCTGCCGCTCTACCTCGGTGCCGCGGTGGTCTGGACCGCCGGGCAGATGCTCGCCGCGCCGCCCAACGCGCAGATCAACGCCGACCTGGCCCCGCCCGAACTGCGGGCCCGCTACCAGTCGGTGTTCTACCTGACGTTCCCGGCGGCGTCCTTCGTGGCGCCGGCGCTCGGCGGGGTCAGTCTGGAACGCCTCGGTGAGCGGCACTGGCTCGTGGTGGGCGGCCTGGGCCTGCTCGCCGCCGTTGGGCACCTGCTCGCCGGGCCGCACCGGGAACGCCGGGTCGCCGCGCTGCGGGCCACGCGCAGGCCACCGGAGAAACTTCGACTTCCGCGCTGACGACCGGGAACGGCAGAGCGCCCNCGTACCGTACGCCCGGCGGCGGCGGGCGACACTCACCCCCGTAAGCGTCGCCCGCTCGCGCCGCCGGTTCCACGGGCGGCACCGTCCCCCAACGGTGTGCTCCACCCGATCCTCGCGTCTCGCTTGCGCGGACCTGATCGATCCGCCGCTCCCCCGAACGAAAACAAGCGGGACGCGGTGCAATAAAGTTAGTTCGCCCGGATTCTCGATTCAACCCGGATTCGCTGTCTTACCCGTCACAGCACCCGTGTCGGGAATCCGGCTGACCTGCTGTGGTCCTCGCCGGTGGCCAACGTCGGGTTCCCGCCGACCATTCCGGTAAACCTCAGCCGTCCTCGCGATTCGGGTTCTCCGTCCGGAAGAAGTTGCTCTGCCGGCCGTCCCGAAGCTGCTCCTGATAGATCAGGTTCAACCGCCGCGAGTCGAAGGTGTGGAACCACTCCTCCCAACTGACCGGCCGCATCCGGCTGCTCTCCCGATAGCCGGGCATGTCGAAGGTCAGCACACCGAGCCGGTCGCCCCGCTCGGTGCCGGCGATGGTGGCCGGGATCGCGCCCCGGGCCCGCGCCCAGCGCTGGATCACCTCGTGGTTGCGGGTCACCAGGCTACGACCGGGACGCTCCGGACGATCCGACAGCGAGGCGATGATCTGCGAGGACCCGATCGACCGGCTGGACGCGGGTCCCTGCGTCAGTGCCGTCGCCGACCCGGACAGCGCCGACTTCCGGACCGGCGCCGCCGTCGTCCGCGACGGAGCGACCTTGGCCCGCGACGGAGCGCCCCCGGTTCCCGACGGAGTCGCCTTCGCCGGCGAGGGAGCAGCCGTTGCCCGTGACGGGGCAGCCTTCGCCCTGNTCGACCGCGACGGCGCAGCCTTCGACCGCGACGGCGCAGCCTTCGACCGCGACGGGGCAGCCTTCGCCCGCGACGGGGCCGACTTCGCCCGCGAGGAAGTCGACTTCGCAGCCCGCGACGGGGCCGCCTTCGCCCGCGACGGGGCCGCCTTCGCCCG
>NZ_NAPR01000020.1:166503-170612 GCF_002140155.1 Micromonospora sp. NBS 11-29 | reverse complement strand
TCGCCCTCGACGGGGCCGCCTTCGCCCTCGACGGGGCCGCCTTCGCCCTCGACGGAGTCGACTTCGCCCGCGAGGGAGCCGACTTCGCAGCCCGGGACGGAGTCGACTTCGCCCGCGACGGGGCCGCCTTGCGCGTACCCGTGGCCTTGGCCCTGGCGCCGGTGGCGCGTGCGGCCGGCGCGGCCTTGGCCGGCGACGTCGCCTTCCGGCGGGCCGTGGTCTTCTTCGCGGCGGCCTTCTTCGCCGCGGCGGGCCGGCCGGCCGGGCCGGTGCTCCGCCGGGCCGCGCCACCGCGCTTCTCCGCCCGGATGGTCCGCTCCAGGGTCTTCACCAGCTCCGGCTTGCGCAGCGCGGAGATGCCGGAGACCCCGCGCCGGCGGAGCTGGCCGCGGATGTCGTCGGCCTTCATCCGGGAGATGTCGGACTCCGACACCTTCGGAGTGTTGGGTGTCTGGTTGCCGGTTTGCCGCTTGGTGCGGGTCGCAGTCGTGCCGCGACCTGAGCTGTTGCGCTGAGCCATGGGACACGCTCCTCGACAGTCCGTCCTCGGCCCGCGGTGGGTCCCAGTGCTCCGCACCGCGCGGTGCGGCATACCCGTCAGGAGGGTTCCGAACCTCCGGCGGCCGGACCCGCCGATGTCGAGGGTTCGACGAGGTGGGCGAACGCGGCCAGGTTGGCGGTCGACTCGCCCCGCTTCACCCGCCACTCCCACTCCCGGCGGATCGCGGTGCCGAAGCCGATCTCCAACATGCCGTCGAACGACTCGTCGGCGTACGTCAGCACGGAGCCGAGCAGCCGGTCCAGCTCGTCGGCGTCGATCCCGGCCAGGTTGACCCGGCCGGTCAGGTAGACGTCGCCGACCGCGTCGATGGAGAACGAGACCGCGTACATCCGGGCGTTGCGCTGCAACAGCCAGGCCCACAGCTCCTCGCGACGCTCGTCGGGCTGGCGCATCACGAACGCCTCGACCCGCAGCGCGTGCTCACCGACGATCAGGTTGCAGATCGTCTTGAGCTTGTGCGTGCCCGGCAGGGTCACCGCGTACGCCATCTCGCCGGTGGACTCCCACTCCAGCTCACGCTCGGCGCAGACGGTCTCGATCAGCGCGGCGACCTCACTCCTGCGGCTCATCGCACCCACTCTACGGTCGCCCGGCGGCGACTGCCCGGCGGCGACGGCCGGTCACCAGGAGCAGGCGAGCGCGGGGTCGCCGAGCCGGCCGGCCAGCCGGGCACGGTGCTCGGTGATCGCCTCCCCGTAGACCGCGAGCAGCCCGGACACGGTCCGGTGCCAGGAGAAGTCCCGGGCGTGCCGTTCGGCGCCGCGGGCCAGGGCGGCCCGGCGCGCCCGGTCGGGCAGCAGGCGGGCCAGGGCCCGCGCCCAGTCGACCGGGTCGTGCCCGTCGATGAGCACCCCGCTGACCCCGTCGCGTACGGCGGTGACCAGGCCGCCCACGGCGGCGGCCAGCACCGGCGTGCCGCATGCCTGCGCCTCCAGCGCGACCAGCCCGAACGACTCGTTGTGCGACGGCACGGCGACCAGATCGGCGGCGCGGTAGAGCGCGGGCAGGTCCTCGCCGGTCTGCGGGGGGAGGAAACGCACCCGGTCGGCCACGCCGAGCGAGCGGGCCAGCTCGATCAGCGCGGTGGGCCGCTCCAGACCGCTGCCGCTGGGACCGCCGCAGATCACCACGGTCAGCTCGCCGGCGAGCGCGGGGTCCCGTTCGCGCAGCGCGGCGACCGCGCGGACCAGCACGTCCGGCGCCTTGAGCGGCTGGATCCGGCCGACGAACGCGACCACGTACCCGTCGACCGGCAACCCCAGGCGGCGGCGGGCGGCCCGGGTCGCGGCCGCCCGGTCGCCCGGTGCGGGGCGGAACCGGTCCAGGTCGACGCCGGGCTCCACCACGGCCACCCGGCCGGGCTCGGCCGCGTACCGGTCGAGCAGGTCGCGGGCCTCCACNCCCGGGCCTTCGGCTCGGGTCGGTCCCCGGCGGCGAGCCGGGCGTTCTTGACCTTGGCGAGGGTGTGCGCGGTGTGCACCAGCGGCACGCCCCAACGCTCCTTGGCCAGCCAGCCGACCTGCCCGGAGAGCCAGTAGTGCGAGTGGATCAGGTCGTAGTGGCCGGGCGCGCGGGCCGCCTCGGCGCGCAGCACGCCGGCGGTGAAGGCGCAGAGCTGGCCGGGCAACTCCTCCTTGGTCAGCCCCTCCAGCGGCCCGGCGGTGACGTGCCGGACGCTCACCCCGGGCGCCATCTCGACCACCGGGGGCAGGTCACCGGAGGTGGCTCGGGTGAAGATCTCCACCTCGACGTCGGCCTCGGCCAGCCGCCGGGCGACCTCCAGGATGTACACGTTCATGCCACCCGCGTCACCGGTACCCGGCTGGTGCAGCGGCGATGTGTGCACCGAGAGGGTGGCGATGCGCCGGGGCCGGGGCCACGGCAGGGCACCTCGCTGACGACCGACACCGGTGTGCAACTCCGCCACGTCCGCTCCCTCTGTCACGGTTGATGCCGTCCCGCACGACCGGCGCTCCTCGGTCAACCCGTACGCCGGATGTCATCTTCCCCATCGGGGTTCGGAAATACCTGCCGCGGGTTCCCGGGCGTGACGGACCTCATCGCCGCGCGCAACGGGACGGCGGGGGAGAATGGCCCGATGACCCCAGTCGCNCCGAGGGTTTCCACGTGCTGGCCGCCGCGCGGCGTACCGACCGGCTGGCCGCGCTGGTCGCCGAGATCGAGTCGGCCGGTGGGACGGCGACCGCCGTTGCGTGCGACGTGACCTCGGACGAGTCGGTGGCCGGCCTGGCCGCCGCGGCGGACGCCGCCGCCGGGCCGGTCACCCTGCTGGTGAACAACGCCGGCGGGGCACGCGGCCTGGACCCGGTCGAGACCGCGGACGTGGGCGACTGGCAATGGATGTACGACGTCAACGTGCTCGGCACGCTGCGGGTCACCAAGGCGCTGCTGCCCGCGCTGGAACGCTCCGGCGCCGGCACCGTGGTGATCGTCAGCTCGACCGCCGGGCACGTCGTCTACGAGGGCGGCGGCGGCTACACGGCGGCCAAGCACGCGCAGACCGCGATCGCCGGCACGCTCCGGCTGGAGCTGTCCGGCCGACCGGTCCGGGTGGTCGAGATCGACCCGGGCATGGTGAAGACCGAGGAGTTCGGCCTGGTCCGGTTCGACGGCGACGCCGACCGCGCGGCGGCGGTCTACGCCGGGGTGCCCGAGCCGCTGGTCGCCGACGACGTCGCCGACTGCGTCGCCTGGTGCGCCACCCGCCCGCACCACGTCAACGTGGACCAGCTCGTGGTCCGCCCGCTGGCCCAGGCCGCCCAGCACAAGGTGCNNGTCTAGCGTGAAGCGCGAGGAGTGAGCCGGGTTTGCGAGCCCCGCAGTCGCGAACGGGGAGGCACTGATGGACCGGCCGCTCGGGGTCGTCACCCGGGGGACGACGAATCCGAACCGGCTCCGGCGGGTGGACAACTGGATCGTCGGGACCTGCGGCGACGCGCTCCGCGCCGCCGCCGACCCACTCGTGGTGGACCTCGGCTACGGCGCCACCCCGGTCACCCCGGTCGAGCTGCGGGCCCGGCTCGCCGCCGGGGTCCGCGCCGACGTCCGGGTGGTCGGGCTGGAGATCGATCCGGTACGCGTGGCCGCCGCCCAGCCGGCCGCCGACCCGCCCGGCCTCACCTTCACCCGGGGCGGCTTCGAACTGGCCGGGTTGCGTCCCGCGCTGGTGCGGGCGTTCAACGTGCTACGCCAGTACGACGAGGACGAGGTCCCCGACGCCTGGCGCACCGTCACCGGGCGGTTGGCCCCCGGCGGGCTGCTGGTCGAGGGCACCTGCGACGAGTTGGGGCGGCTCGGCGCCTGGGTGCTGCTGGACGCCACCGGCCCGCGCACACTCACGCTGGCCGCGAAGCTGACCACGCTGGAGAGCCCGGCAAGTCTGGCCGAGCGGCTGCCGAAGGCGCTGATCCACCGCAACGTGCCCGGTGAACGCGTACACGACCTGCTCGACGCACTGACCCACGCCTGGCGGTCGGCCGCCGGCTACGCCCCGTTCGGCCCGCGCCAGCGCTGGCTGCGCAGCGTG
>NZ_NAPR01000020.1:164342-166496 GCF_002140155.1 Micromonospora sp. NBS 11-29 | reverse complement strand
GCGGCTGCGGCTGCGGCTGCGGCTGCGGCTGCGGCTGCGGCTGCGGCTGCGAGATCTTGGTACGAAACGGCCCCCATAGGGGCACTTTCATACCAAGATCTTCGTGCTTGTCAGATTCCGGAACATCGATCTCGGATAATGAACTAGGGAGCGTGGATCTCGGCCACCTCCGCTCTCAGCGGAGAGATCGGCCGCTGCTCAGCCGGGCTGCCGACCACAAGGCGATGTCGCGTCCATGATTCCGCCCGCATTGATCCACACCCCATCGCCGATGTGGTGCCATCGCATCGCATCCCATACCGCCACTTCGGCGACCTGGAGTGGATCAATATGGAAAGCGAAATGTGCTGCATCGCGCCGCACCGGCAGGCTGAGCCGGGCGGCTGGGCCGAGCAGGCAAGCGAGGCACGAGGCGGCAGGCAGGCTGACCTGCGCGCACATGGCAACGAGCCAACGGATCAGCGAGGCAAGGCTCGACGAGGCAGCGGGTCAGCGAGGCAGGCGCTCGACGAGGCAGCTCCCCGTCNCTCGCTGACCCCGGGCGGGACGGGCGAGGCAGCGGGGGGCGAGGTAGCGGGTCGACGGGGTGGCGGGCGACGGAGCTGGGCGGGACGGGCGAGGCGGCGGGCGACGGGATGGGCGAGGCAGCGGGACGGGCGAGCCGGCGGCGGGCGGCGAGGCAGCGGGTCGGCGGGCGGGGGGCGGGGGGTGTCCCTATGGGTTTCGTCAAGCCGCG
This sequence comes from Micromonospora sp. NBS 11-29, assembly GCF_002140155.1. Lineage (GTDB taxonomy): Bacteria > Actinomycetota > Actinomycetes > Mycobacteriales > Micromonosporaceae > Micromonospora. The sequence continues at coordinate 165,760 of NZ_NAPR01000020.1, read as the reverse complement.
ATCGGCGTGGCTGGGCGGGGTTGGTAGGGGATTTTGTCGCGGAGCATGGCGTATAGGACGTCGCAGCGGCGTCGGGCGAGGCAGATGAGGGCGGCGTTGTGGCGTTTGCCTTCGGCTCGCTTGCGGTCGTAGTAGGTGCGGCTGACGGGGTCAGCGAGGGCGGCGAACGCGGCGAGGAAGAACGCGCGTTTGAGGTTCTTGTTGCCGCCTCGGGGTGGGTGTTCGCCGCGGATGCTGCTGCCGGAGCGTCGGGTGACCGGTGCGAGGCCGGCGTAGGCGGCGAGGTGGCCGGGTGTGGGGAAGGCGGTGCCGTCGCCGACTTCGAGCAGTATCCGGGCTGCGGTCCTGACGCCGATGCCGGGCATCGAGGTCAGGACCGGGGCGAGAGGGTGCGCATCAAGCATCCTCTCGACCTCGCCGGCGACCTGGTCGCGTTGTCGCAGGGTGTCGCGGAGGCTGTCGGCGAGGCGAGGCAGGATCGTCTCTGCTGCGCTGGTGCCGGGAACGGTGACGGTCTGCTCGTCGAGTGCGGTCATGATCTGGTCGACGAGGCGTTCGCCCATGCGGGGTGCGTGGACGGCGGCGATGGACAGCAGTTTGCGGCGGCCGGCTTTGCGAAGTCCTGCAGGTCCGCCGCAGCGCGACAGCAATTCCAGGACCGCCTTGTGGTGGACTTTCGGGCCGAGGACGCGTTCCAGGGCAGGGTGGATCTGGGTGAGCAGTCCCCGGATTCGGTTCGAGATGCGGGTGGCTTCACCCGCGAGGTCGTCGTCGAAGCCGACCAGGACCTCCAGCTCGGCCAGGGCTTCGTCACCGACGTCGACTCGGCGCAGGGTGCGGGCGGCGTCGGCGATGACGTAGGCGTCGCGGGCGTCGGTCTTCGCCGTGCCCGGGTGCAGGTCAGCAATGCGACGCATCGCCAGTCCGGGCAGGTAGGCCACCTGATGACCACATGCCCTGGCCACCGCGACCGGCAGGGCGCCGATCGAGGCCGGCTGGTCGACCACCACCAACACAGTGCCGTGACGGGCCAGCTTGTCGAACAACTGCCGCAGCCTGGCCTCGGTATTCGGCAACGGCGCGTCATGCAGCCGCTTGCCGTCCGGTGCCAGCCCGACCGCGTGGTGATCACCTTTGCCGACGTCCAAGCCGAGGTAGACGCCGTATCCGTCGTGCACCACACCCGCCTCCACGCATCGCTCCGTGGGTCTCGGCCGCTGGTTCAGGCGTCGGACTGCCGGCAGCCACGTTACGAAGAGACCTACCCCAACACGGGTGGCCGTGTCCCTATCAGCGGTCCGCCGACGCCACCCGACCCGGCGACAACACCCCCCGGATCATGCAAACGACAGGGGCAGGAAGTCATACCGGGCCGGGCGACCGAGGGTCCCCGGCTGGGGACGATCAAAAAGGTAACG
>NZ_NAPR01000020.1:89610-164316 GCF_002140155.1 Micromonospora sp. NBS 11-29 | reverse complement strand
GCGGGCAGCGGGCGGCAGGCGGCGGGCAGCGGGCAGCGGGCGGCAGGCGGCGGGCGGCGGGTCAGATGGTGCAGTTGACGAGGACGGGTTCGGGGTGGAGGGGGACCCCGAAGCGGGCGTGGACGCCGTCGCGGATCTCCCGGGCCAGGGTCACAAGGGCGGCGGTGCTGGCCGTGCCGGACCGGTTGGTCAGCGCCAGCGTGTGCTTGCTGGAGATGGCGACGCCCTCCGGGCCGGCGTAGCCCTTGCCGAAGCCGGCCTTGTCGATCAGCCAGGCCGCGCTGACCTTCACCACGTCACCGGCGCCCGGCCAGTGCGGTGGCTCGCCGAGGTCGGCGGCGCGTTCCCGGAGCAGCTCGTACGCGTCGCGGTCCAGCACGGGGTTGGTGAAGAACGAGCCGACCGACCAAGTGTCCGGGTCGGCCGGGTCGAGCACCATGCCCTTGCCGGCGCGCAGTCGGCGCACCGTGGTCCGGGCGTCGGCCAGCGGCACCCGGTCGCCGACCTCGACGCCGAGCGCGCGGGCCAGTTCGGCGTAGCGGACCGGGCCGGAGAGCGGGGAGCGGGTGAGTTGGAAGTCGACGGAGAGCACCACCCAGCGGTCGCTGTACTTGAAGATGCTGCCCCGGTAGGTGAACCGGCAGTCCGCCGCCGCGATCCGGACCACCTCGCGGTGGGTGCGGTCGTACGCCTCGACGGCGACGATCGTCTCGGCCACCTCCTGGCCGTACGCGCCGACGTTCTGGATCGGGGTCGCGCCGGCCGAGCCGGGGATGCCGGAGAGGCATTCCAGTCCCGCCCAGCCGCGTTCGACGGTGGCGGCGACGAGGTCGTCCCACGGCTCGCCGGCGGCCACCCGTACCGTGACGGTGTCGCCGTCGGTGGCGACGACCTGGAACCCTCGGGAGCGGACGAGCACGACGGTGCCCGGGAAGCCCTGGTCGCCGATCACCACGTTGCTGCCGCCGGCGAGCACCAGCACGGCCTGCTCGCGGGCCTCGGCCTCCCGCACCTTCCGGACGATCTCGGCGGCGTCGGCGGCGACCTCCAGCCGGCCGGCCGGGCCGCCGAGGCGTAGCGTGGTGTAACGCGCCAGGGTGCCCGGGTCGACAGGCCCGGCGGCGGTCGTCGGTTCGGCGTAGACGTCTGACACGCCTTTCACCCTAGGCTGAGGGGTAGCCGCGGCACCCACTGGTAGCCGGGTCCCCCCCGGGAGGATGGCGATGAGCAGACTGCACCACACGAAGGACTTCTGGATCGGCGCGTTGCGGGCGGAGGGTCCCGCGTTCGCCGCGGCGGTGGCGGAGGCGCCTCCCGAGACACCGGTGCTGTCCTGTCCCGGCTGGACGGTCACCGATCTCGCCCACCACCTGACCCGGGTCTACGTGTGGGCGGGCACGGTGCTGGCGGCCGGCACCACCAGCCGTCCGGAGCGGCACGACCCGGAGCCGCCGGCCGGTCTCAGCCCGGCCCGGTGGTACGCGCAGGAGTTCGAGCGGATCAGCGCGGTCCTGGACGGGGCGGATCCGGAGGCCCCGGCGTGGAACTTCGCGCCGCAGCCGAAGAAGGCCGGTTTCTGGCCCCGCCGGCTGGCGCACGAGACCGCGGTGCACCGGTGGGACGCCCAGCTCGCCATCGGTGCGGGTGATCCGATCGAGTCGAAGCTGGCGGCCGACGGGGTGAGCGAGGTGCTGGACACCTGGCTGCCGGCGGGCCGGCGGGTCAGGCCCGGCCAGTGGCACGGCGTGGTGCAGTTGACCGCGACGGACGCCGCCCAGGAGTGGTACCTGCGTCTGCGGGGCGAGGGTGTCGCGCTGTTGGACACCGCGACGATCCTCGACCACGACGACCATCGGGCCCGGGCGCAGGTGACCGGTACGGCGAGCGACCTGCTGCTGGCGCTGATGGGCCGGATCAGTTTCGACGCGCTGGGCGTGGCCGGCGACCACGGTCTGCTCGACGGGCTCCGGGTGGGCTGACTCCCGGCTGACAGAGCAGCGGAAAAGCGGAGAGGGGTGACGAGTACCCCTCTCCGCTTTTTTCGGGCACCGTGAGAGCGCTCTCTTGACAGCGTCCCGGACCACCCGCCAGGCTGTCGTGAGAGCGCTCTCTTAGTACCGGAACCGCCTTCCACCACCCGTTATCACGACCCGAGAGGTCAGGACACGCATGTTCACCTTCACGCGCCGTCGACTGGCGGCGGTGGCCCTGGTCGCCGCCACCGCGCTGCTCGGCACCACCGGCTGCGGCGGCGACGACGAGTCCGCCGCCGACGGACAGGTCACGCTCACCGTCGACGTGTTCGGCCAGTTCGGCTACGCGGATCTCTACCAGGAGTACATGGCCAGCCACCCCGGCGTGAAGATCGTCGAGCGGGGCACCGGCAGCAACCTCGACGAGTACTCGCCGAAGCTCACCCAGTGGCTCGCCGCGGGCAAGGGCGCCGGCGACGTGGTCGCCATCGAGGAGGGGCTGCTGGTCGAGTACAAGGCCAACCCGCAGAACTTCGTCAACCTGCTCGACCACGGCGCGGCCGACCTCAAGGGCAACTTCCTCGACTGGAAGTGGAACCAGGGGCTCACCGCCGACGGCAAGCAGCTCATCGGCCTCGGCACCGACGTCGGCGGCATGGCGATGTGCTACCGCACCGACCTGTTCGCCAAGGCCGGCCTGCCCACCGACCGGGAGGCCGTGTCCAAGCTCTGGCCCACCTGGCCGGACTACGTCAAGGTCGGTGAGCAGTTCACCGCGAAGAAGACCGGCGCCGCGTTCCTGGACGCCGCGACCAACACGTTCAACACCATCCTGCTCCAGACCGCCGGCAACACCAGCGGCTACAGCTACTACGACACCGACAACAAGCTCGTCGTGGGCAGCAACCCGGCGGTACGGCAGGCGTACGACACCACGATGGACATCATCGACTCCGGCCTCTCCGGCAAGTACGGCTCCTGGTCGGAGGAGTGGGTCTCCGCGTTCAAGCAGTCGAAGTTCGCCACCATCGCCTGCCCAGCGTGGATGACCGGGGTGATCGAGGGCAACGCCGGCCCGGCCGCCAAGGGCAAGTGGGACATCGCCCGGATCCCCGGCGACGGCGGCAACTGGGGCGGCTCGTTCCTCGCCGTGCCGAAGCAGAGCAAGCACCAGGCCGAGGCGATCGAGCTGGCCAAGTTCCTGACCAGCGCCAAGGGCCACATCGGCGCGTTCAAACTCAAGGGCCCGCTGCCGTCGTCCCCGCAGGCGCTGGCCGACCCGGCGATCCTCGACTCGAAGAACTCCTACTTCTCCGAGGCCCCGGTCGGCAAGATCTTCGCCGAGGGCGCCAAGAACCTGAAGCCGGTCTACATGGGCCCGAAGAACCAGGCCGTCCGCACCGAGGTGGAGAACGCCGTGCGCACCGTGGAGCTGGGCAAGCGCTCCCCGCAGCAGGGCTGGACCGACGCGGTCGCCAACGCCGAGAAGGCCGCCGCCAAGTAGCCCGAGCAGCGCGTGCGGGCGGCCCCGGCGACGGGTGCCGCCCGCACGGCGGAAAGGAGTACCGGGTCATGGCCGTCCACCTCGACGCCCGCCCGCCGGTCGCACCGGCCCCCCGCTCCACCCGCCCCGACCGGGGCACCCGGCTCAGCCGGTTGGACACGAAGTATTCGCCGTACCTCTACATCGCCCCGTTCTTCCTGCTCTTCGGCGTCTTCGGGGCGTACCCGCTGGGCTACACGTTCTGGGTCTCGCTGCACGACTGGGACCTGCTCGGCGCCGAGCACCCGTTCATCGGGTTCGACAACTACAGCCAGCTCCTCGCCGACCCGGACTTCTGGCACTCCGTGGTCAACACGCTGGGCATCTTCGTCATCTCCACCGTCCCGCAGCTGCTGGCCGCGCTCTGGCTGGCCAACCTGCTCAACCGCCAGCTCCGCGCCCGTACCGGCTGGCGGATGGCGGTGCTGGTGCCGAATGTCACCTCCACCGCCGCGGTGGCGATCGTCTTCGCGGTGCTGTTCGGCCGTGAGTTCGGCATGATCAACTGGCTGCTCGACCACGTCGGGGTGAGCGCGATCGACTGGAAGGCGAACCGCTTCGCCGCCTGGGTCGCCATCTCCACCATGGTCGACTGGCGGTGGACCGGCTACAACGCGCTGATCTTCCTGGCCGCCATGCAGGCCATCCCGCGCGACCTGTACGAGTCGGCGGCGATCGACGGCGCCGGCCGGGCCCGGCAGTTCTGGTCCATCACCGTGCCGCTGCTCAAGCCGACCATCATCTTCGCGGTCATCATCTCCACCATCGGCGGCCTCCAGCTCTTCACCGAGCCGCGGATGTTCAACTCCGGCACCAACGCCATCCGCGGCGGGCCGCTGCGGGAGTCGCAGACCGTGACCATGTACATGTTCGAGAACGCCTTTGCGCCGCACTACAACTTCGGCTACGGCTCGGCCATCGCCTGGCTGCTCTTCGCGCTGATCGCGGTGGTCGCGGCGATCAACGTCCTGCTCCTGCGCAGGCTCGGCGGCGGTTCCCGCAAGGAGGTCTCCCGATGACCCGCCTCTGGTCGGCCGGCCGGCTCACCTACCTGGCCCTGACCCTCTCGGCCGTGCTGTCGATCTTCCCGATCTACTGGATGTTCGTGGTGGCCAGCCGCACCAGCGACGCGATGGGACAGGTCCCGCCGCCGCTGACACCCGGCGGCAACCTCGGCGCCAACATCGCCCGGCTCTTCGACAACACCGACGCGTACTTCCTCGCCGGTCTGATCAACTCGGCGATCGTGGCCGTCACGGTCACCGTCTCGGTGGTCTTCTTCTCCACCCTGGCCGGGTTCGCGTTCGCCAAGCTGCGATTCCGCGGCCGCAACGCGCTGCTGCTGGTCATCGTCGCCACCATGATGGTGCCCACCCAGCTCGGCGTGATCCCGCTCTACCTGCTGATGACGAAGCTGAACTGGAACGACCGGCTGCCCGCCGTCATCGTGCCGGCGCTGGTCACCGGCTTCGGCGTGTTCATGATGCGCCAGTACGCCGGCCAGGCGGTCAGCACCGAGCTGATCGAGGCGGCCCGGATGGACGGCTGCAACACCGCCCGGGTCTACTGGAACGTGGTGCTGCCCGCGCTGCGCCCGGCCGCCGCCGTACTCGGCCTGCTCACGTTCATGACCACCTGGAACGACTTCCTCTGGCCGTACGCGGTGCTCAACGACCCGGAGAACCCGACCGTCCAGTTGTCGCTGCGGGCCCTCTCCGACGGGTACTACCAGGACATGTCGCAGGTGTTCACCGGCACGGCCATCGCCACGCTGCCGCTGCTGCTGGTGTTCGTCCTGTTCGGTCGCCAGATCATCGGCGGGATCATGGAAGGTGCGGTGAAGGCATGACCGACTCGGGATTCCCGGAGGGGTTCGTCTGGGGGGCGGCCACCGCCGCGTACCAGATCGAGGGCGCCGCCCGCGAGGACGGTCGCGGCCCGTCGATCTGGGACACCTTCAGCCGTACGCCGGGGACGGTGCATTCCGGCCACACCGGCGACGTGGCCTGCGACCACTACCACCGGTACGCCGACGACGTCGCGTTGATGGCCGAGCTGGGGCTGCGGGCGTACCGGTTCTCGGTGTCCTGGCCCCGCATCCAGCCGGACGGCGTCGGCCCGGTCGAACCGCGCGGGCTGGACTTCTACGACCGGCTGACCGACGCGCTGCTGGCCGCCGGCATCGACCCGATCGTCACGCTCTACCACTGGGACCTGCCGCAGGCGCTGGAGGACCGGGGCGGCTGGACGGTCCGGGAGACCGCCGAGCACTTCGCCGAGTACGCGCTCGCCGTGCACCGCCGCCTCGGTGACCGGGTCCGCACCTGGACCACGCTGAACGAACCGTGGTGCTCGGCGTACCTCGGCTACGGCAACGGGGTGCACGCGCCCGGCCGCCGTGACGCCGGGGACGCCTTCCGGGCCGTACACCATCTTCTGCTCGGCCACGGCCTGGCCGCGCGGGCGCTGCGCGCGGCCGGCACCCAGACGCTCGGGATCACGCTCAACCTGGCCGACGTGCAGCCGGCGGACGCCGGCAGCACCACGGACGCCGAGGCGGTCCGGCTGGTCGACGGGCTGCACAACCGGATCTTCCTGGACCCGCTGACCGGCGCCGGCTACCCGGCGGACGTGCTCGCGCACGTCAGCCGGATCGTGCCGACGGACTTCGTCCGCGACGGCGACGAGAAGGTGATCGCCGCGCCGCTGGACGTGCTCGGCCTGAACTACTACTCGCCCACCTACGTGGCCGGGCGGGCCGGCGGCGCGGGCAGCGACGCGTACCCGGGAACGGCCGGCACGGTCGAGTTCCTGCCGGCGACCGGCCCGGTCACCGACATGGGCTGGTCGATCGAGCCGGCCGGGCTGACCCGGCTGTTGGAACGGGTGGCGGCCGACCATCCGGGGCTGCCGCTGCTGATCACCGAGAACGGCGCGGCGTTCCCGGACACCGCGCGGGACTCCACGGGCCGGGTGGCCGACGCCGACCGGACCGCCTACCTCGACGGGCACCTGCGCGCCGCGCGGGAGGCCATCGCCCGCGGGGTCGACCTACGCGGCTATCTCGTATGGTCGTTGCTGGACAACTTCGAATGGGCCGAGGGTTACCGGAAGCGGTTCGGGATCGTCCACGTCGACTACCTGACCCAGCGGCGCACACCCAAGCAGAGCGCCCGCTGGTACCAGGAGGTGATCGCCCGGAACGGGCTGTGACGAGGTGGTGGTTACGGGGATGACGACGGCACAGCGGCCGACCCTGGAGGCGGTGGCCCGGCGGGCCGGCGTGTCCCGGGCGACGGTCTCCCGGGTGGTGAACGGCTCCACCACCGTCGCCGAGCCGATCCAGCAGGCGGTGCGCCGGGCGGTCGAGGAACTCGGGTACGTCCCGAACCTCGCCGCCCGCAGCCTGGTCACCCAGCGCACCGACTCGGTGGCGCTGGTGCTGCCCGAGGCGGCCACCCGGGTCTTCTCCGACGACCAGGTCTTCCCCGGCATCATCCGCGGGGCCGCGCTGGAGCTGGAGGCGGCGGACAAGCAGCTCGTGCTGATGCTGGCCGGCTCGCCGGCCGGGCACGAACGGGTCGAGCGGTACACCACCGGGCGGCACGTCGACGGGGTGCTCTTCGCCTCGCTGCACGGCGAGGACCCGCTGCCCGGCCGGCTCGCTGAGCTCGGCATCCCGGTGGTGTGCAGCGGCCGGCCGCTCGACGGCGCCGACGTGCCGTACGTCGACGTGGACCATGAGGGCGGCGTGGCCACCGCGGTCCGGCACCTGATCACCGACGGCCGGCGGCGCATCGCCACCATCGCCGGGCCGCAGGACATGGTGGCCGGCATCGAACGGCTGATCGGCTACCGGAGCACGGTCACCGCCGCCGGGCTGCCCGAGCTGGTCGCGTACGGCGACTTCACCCGGGAGTCCGGCACCGCCGCGACGCGTGAGCTGCTCGCCGCCGACCCGGGCCTGGACGCGATCTTCGCCGCCTCCGACCTGATGGCGCACGCGGCCCTGCGTGCGCTGCGCGAGGCCGGCCGGCGGGTGCCCGAGGACGTCGCGGTGATCGGGTTCGACGACATCGAGACGGCCGCATACACCGAACCGCCGCTGACCACCGTGCGGCAGCCGATCGTGGACCTGGGTCGGGCGATGACCCGCCAGTTGCTGCGCATCGCCGCCGGCGAGCACGTCGAACAGGCGCTGCTGCTCCCCACCGAGCTCATCCTCCGCGCTTCGGGGTAAGGAGGGGGACCCTGTTAACGCATTCGGTATAGGCGGGGCCCCTTATTAACCGCTCGCGTGACCGGCGCGCGATGGCTAGCGTCGCGCGGGTGAGTCGAGCCGTGATCCGTCCCGCCCGTGTCGAGGATGCGCCCGACGTGGTGGCGCTGCGTACGCTGGTCTTTCCGTACCTGGTCCGGGGCGTCGCCTCGACCCGCCGGATGATCGCCGAGCCGCCGCCCGGCGAGGACTGGCAGGCGTGGGTCGCCGAGGCGGACGGGCGGGTGGTCGGCTGGGTGTCGGCGTACCGCAACACGCAGACCTCGACGCCCGGGGTGGGTGAGATCGCCACCCTGCACGTCCACCCGGCACACCGTCGCCGGGGCATCGGCGCCACGCTGCTCGACACCGCACTCGACCACGTCCGGGCGCTCGGTTCGACCCGGGTGCTCGGCCACGCCCGCGCCGAGTCCCTGCCGTTCGCGCGACGGCACGGCTTCACGCCCAGTCGGGAGCTGCGCTACTCCACGCTCGACCTGCGGCCCGCCCCGCCGATGCCGGAGCCACCACCCGGCGTACGGCTGCTCCCCGCCGCCGGGCTCGACCCGCGCCGGATCCACCGGGTGGACGCCGAGTCGGCCCGGGACGAGCCCGGCGACGTGCCGGTCGACGCGCTCGACTACGACCTCTGGCGTCACGAGTGCTGGGAGAATCTCGGGCTGGACCGGGAGGCGAGCACGGTCGCCGAGGTCGACGGCGAACTGGCCGCGTTGAGCCTGGTGAAACGCGACGGCGACCGGATGTGGTCGGACTACACCGGCACGCTGCCGGCGTACCGGGGACGGGGGTTGGGCCGGCTGACCAAGCAGGCCGCGTTGCACCGGGCGGCGGCGCGCGGGGTACGCACCGCGTACACCTCGAACGACGAGGCGAACGCGCCGATGCTGGCGATCAACGCCCGGCTCGGCTACCGGCCGGTGGACAGCCAGTGGTCGTGCCGCCGCACGCTCTAGCGCAAACCGGCGGCGACCCGTACCGCGGTCGCGTACGTGTCGGGGCCGAACAGCACCAGCCGGGCCTCGACGAGGTGCGCCGGGGTGGCCGCGTGCAGCACGGTCAGCGCCCGGGCGACCGCGTCCTCGACCGGCCAGCCGTAGATCCCGGCGGAGATCAGCGGGAACGCGATCCGGGTCGCGCCCAGCTCGTCGGCGACCCGCAGGCTGTTCGCGTAGCAGTCACGCAGCAGCGCCGAGCGGTCCTCGCGCGGCGAGAAGACCGGCCCCACGGTGTGCACCACCCAACGCGCCGGCAGGTCACCCGCGGTGGTGGCGACCGCCTGCCCGGTGGGCAGCCCCCGCCCGTACCGGGAGGCGCGCAACGCCCGGCACTCGGCCAGGATCGCCGGCCCGCCGCGCCGGTGGATCGCGCCGTCCACTCCCCCGCCGCCGAGCAGCGACGAGTTCGCCGCGTTGACGATCGCGTCGACCGGCTGGGCGGTGATGTCGCCCTCGATCAGGACCGTGTCCATCTCATCGCTCCTCGACGTGCTGGCCGAGCGATCGGCGGGCCAGCAGGGCGGCCCCGGCGACGGCGGCCGGCATCACCAGCACCGCACCGAGCGGGATCAGGAAACACAGGAAGACCGCCACCCCGAAGCCCAGCGCGGTCGGCCGGTCCGCCCGCAGCCGCGCCCGCCGGTCCGGCAGCCGCATCCCGCGTCGGTAGAACGGCGCCCCGACCAGCTCCAGCGCCAGGAACCAACCACCCACCAGAGCGCCGACCACCGGCACCACCGTCTGGCCCACCAGCGGGATGAAACCGGCCGCGAAAAGGGGTACGCCGATCAGCGCGGAGACGGCCACCAGGCGCACCGAGTCGGCGACGCTGCGCCGCAGCGAGGCCCAGAACGGCACGTCCACCTTGCCGGGGGTGCCGCCGAGCCGGTCCTCCACCCGCTCGGAGATGGCCTCGTAGAACGGGTCGCCGACGACCAGCGTGACGGCGGTGAAGGTGAGCACGCCGAGCAGCCCGGCCAGCCCGACGACGGCCAGCCCGGCGGCGACCCGGAGCAGCCCGCGCGCGGTCGACGACCAGTCGTCGGCGAACGGGGTGAGCCAGGCGGCCAGATCGTCCACGAAGTACAGCAGCGCGGCGAAGAGGGCCACGTAGAGCACGCCGGAGATCAGCGCCGGCACGACGCCGAGCAGCATCAGCTTGGGGCTGCGGACGTACATGCCGAGTCCGCGCAGGAGCAGGCCGGCGCCGCCGAGGAAGCGGGTGAGGGCGCCGGTGACGGGCGCGACGGTACGGGAGGCGTTCACGACGGCACAGCCTAGTGGGCCCGTGCACGGCGCCGAAGGTGTTAAGCGGGGCCCCCGCCTATACCGAATGCGTTAAGCGGGGCCCCTTCCTTACACAATGGGGGGGTGCGTGCGTCGCGGCTGATCTCGTTGGTGCTGCTGCTCCAGTCCCGGGAGACGATGACGGGTGCCGAGTTGGCCCGCGAGCTGGAGGTGTCCGAGCGCACCGTCTACCGCGACGTGCTCGCGCTTTCCGCGGCCGGCGTGCCCGTCTACGCGGACCGGGGCCGGGCGGGCGGCTACCGGCTGCTCGGCGGCTACCGGACCCGGCTCACCGGGCTGAGTCGCGACGAGGCGGAGGCGCTGTTCCTGGCCGGGCTGCCGGGGCCGGCCGGCGACATGGGGCTCGCCGACGCGGTGGCCGCCGCCGAGTTGAAGGTGCTGGCCGCGCTGCCGCCGAGCCTGCGGGACGCGCCGGCCCGTACCGGGCAGCGGTTCCATCTGGACGTGCCGGGCTGGTTCCGGGAGACCGCCCCGCCGCCCCGGCTGGCCGAACTGGCCGGCGCGGTGTGGCGGGACCGGATGGTCGAGCTGCGCTACCGGCGCGGGGAACGGCAGGTGACCCGCACGCTCGCGCCGTACGGGCTGGTGCTCAAGAACGGGGTCTGGTATCTGATCGGCCGGGTCGGCGACGCCTGGCGGACGTACCGGGTGGACCGGGTGGTCGACGTCAAGGTCAGCGCGACGGGCTTCGACCGGGACGAGCGCTTCGACCTCGGGGCGTACTGGCGGGAGCAGGCCGGCGCGTTCCTGCGGGACATGCTGCGGGAGCGGGTCACGGTGCGGCTCGGGCCGGCCGGCCTGCGGCTGCTGCGGCGCCTGGTGGACGCCCCGTTCGTCTATTCCGAGGCGGTCGCCGCGGCCGACCGGCCCGACGGGCAGGGCCGGCTGGTGCTCCGGCTGCCCGTCGAGTCGGTCGACGTCGCGTACGCCCAACTGCTGGCGCTCGGCCCGGAGGTGGAGGTGCTCGCGCCGCCGGAGCTGCGGGCCCGGTTCGCCGAGGCGGCCCGCCGGGCGGTGGCGCTCTACACCGACGACGCGCCGGACGGCGCCGGTCAGCGGTAGCCGGTGTCGTCGGCCGGCTTGCCGGGCGCGACCACCTCGTCGTGGTAGCGGGCCCAGTGCGGGCGGGTGCCGTCGAGGTCGGTGAAGCCGTACTCCTGGGCCAGGCCGCCGCTGTCCAGCGACTGACCGTTCCAGCGGGCCCGGTCCGGGTCGGCGGCCAGCGCGGCGACCGCGCGTCCGACGAACGCCGGCGTCTCCGACATGACGAAGTGCGGCTCGGTCTTCGCGCCGTCGCGCCAGTTGGCCTCCGTCACGCCGAAGTGCTCCAGCATCGCCTCGGAGCGCAGCCAGCCGGGGGTGAGCGCGACCGCGGTGCAGCCGTGCGGGGCCAGCTCGTGCGCCTGGCTGAAGCCGAGCCGGTTCACCGAGACCTTCGCCAGGTCGTAGAAGACGGACAGGCGGTACGTGGTGTCGTTGTACGCCTTCGTGCCGTCGCCGATCTCGACGACCAGCCCGCCGGGCTTGCGGATCAGCAACGGCAGCGCGAAGTGGCTGGTGATGATGTGGGTGTCCACGGCCAGCCGCAGCATGCGGAAGCCGGCGTCGAGCGGCTGCTCCCAGACCGGCTTCTCCCAGGTGATCAGCGGGTCGCCGCCCCAGACGTCGTTGACCAGCACGTCGAGGCGGCCCTGCTCGGCGTCGATCCGGTCGACCAGGCGGCGTACCTGCTCGGGGTCGAGGTGGTCGACCGCGACCGCGACGCCGGTGCCGCCGGCGGCGGTGACCAGCTCGGCGGTTTCCTCGATGGTCTCCGGCCGGTCCATCTCCGAGCGGCGGGCCCGGGTGGTGCGGCCGGTGGCGTAGACGGTGGCTCCGGCGGCGCCGAGTTGGACGGCGATCTGCCGGCCGGCGCCGCGGGTCGCGCCCGCGACGAGCGCCACCTTTCCGGTCAGTGGTGAATTCATGGGGCCACCGTGTCACCGATACCTGACAGCCGACGTCCGGTTTCTTTTTCAGTTCGAGAGGCGCACGCGCACCCGGCGGTTGGCCCGGCCCTTGCTCTCCACCTTGACCACCTGGACCTTGCCGATCTGGGCGGTGGAGGCGACGTGGGTGCCACCGTCGGCCTGCACGTCCAGCCCGACGATGTCGACGATCCGCACCTCCTGCTCGGCCGGTGGGATCAGGTTGGACTGGGTACGGATGATGTCCGGCAGGGCCAGCGCCTCGGCGCGCGGCAGCACCCGTACGGCGACCGAGCGGTCGGCGGCCACCTCGGCGTTGACCAGCTCCTCCAGGTGGGCCTTGAAGTCCGGCGGCACCTCGGGGAGGTTGAAGTCCATCCGGGCCTCCCCCGGCTCCATGTTGCCGCCGGTGACCAGCGCGCCGAAGTCGCGGAACACCACGCCGCAGAGCACATGCAGCCCGGAGTGGGTACGCATCAGCATGGTGCGCCGGGTGTCCTCCAGCGCGCCGGTGACGTCGGTGCCGACCGGCGGCACCGGGTCCCCCTCGGCCGGGATCAGCCAGAGGTCGTCGCTCTTGCGGGTGCCGACGATCCGGGTCTGCACGCCCTGCCAGAGCAGCACCCCGTGATCCGGTGGCTGCCCGCCGCCGCCCGGGTAGAACGCCGACCGGTCCAGCACGATGCCCTGCTCGGGATCGGCCGCCAGCACCCGGCACGTCCATTCGCGCAGCGTGGGGTCGGCGAGGTCGAGGCGGTGCGTACGGCCGTGGTGTGTGACGCCCATGTGGGGCGACGTTACCCGTTCAGGAACGTCGAGACGCGCTCCCGCAGGTCGGCGCGTTCGGTCCAGAGGAAGCCCGGACGGTCGTACACATGCAGGGTGGCCGTGGGCAGCGCGGCGGCCAGCCGCTCGGCGACGGCGACCGGATGCAGCTCGTCGCCCACGCACCCGATCACCAGCGCCGGCGCGGTGACCGCGGCGAGCACGCCGGCGTCGGTCAGGGGGGCCTGCTCGGGCAGCCCGGCCAGCCCCGGGGCGAGCCCGTCGCGCAGCAGTTGGTCGAGCCGTTGCCGCAGGTAGGACCAGCCGGCCGGGGTGTTGCGGACCGACGGGGGCAGCTCCAGCGACACCACGTCGGCCAGCGCCGAGGCGTCGCCGTCGGCCACCGCGTCGAGCAGGCCGGTGAGCCGGGTGCGGGCCTCGTCGCCGCGCGGCGTGTCGAGCACGGCGGGGAGGAAGAAGACGAGTTTCTCGAAGCGTTCCGGGCTCTCGGCCAGCAGCCGGCACAGCGCGCCCGCGCCGAGGCTGGCGCCGAACGCCCGGGTCGCGCCGCCCAGGTCGGCGACCGCCCGCAGGTCACGGGCGAGGTCGAGGTAGGTCCACCGGCCGGGTGGGGAGTCGGAGCGCCCGTGCCCGCGGAACTGGAAGAAGACCCGCCGGCCGGTGACGCCACTGCCGAACGGGCGGGTGGTGGCGATGCCGTTGCCCAGCCCGTGGGCGAACACGGTGACCGGGTCACCGGCACCGGTGACCAGCCGTTCCAGGCTCACCCCGTGCGGGGTCGCGACGAGTTCCGTCTCCGGCTCCGGCAGCGCCGGCCGCCCGGTGCGCGGCGCACCGGGGCCGGGGCCCCAGCTGCGGGGACCGCCGTCGGGCGGAGGAGGCCAGCGGAAACCTCTCACCAGGACCCTCGGCCGTCGTGCAGGTCCCGCAGGCCGGGTCGCACGTCGAGCAGGTAGATGAGCCCGGCCGCGATGCCGACCAGTCCGAAGAGGCTGATCGGGCCGAAGCCCAGCAGGGTGAGCAGCAGGCACACGGCCAGGATGGCGACCCAGCCGCCCTTGGGCAGCGTGCCGATCGCGGCGAAGCCGTCGCCGCGCTGGGTGATCGCGTGCACCAGGGCCACACCCTGGATGACCAGGGCGAAGACGAGCAGGATCAGCTGGATCACGGAGCGGACTTCGAAGGCGAAGATCGGCGCGGCGTAGACCATGTCGGCAAGTTTATGCCGAGACCCCGGAAACGTCCGAGAAGACGCTGTCCGGGGTCGCGGTGGAGAGTCGGGTCACTCGGCGGCGGGGCGGGTCCGCTTCGTGGCCTTCGGCAGCTTCGCCGACGGCGTGGCCGGCTCGGTGGTGGTCGCCTTGGCGGCCCGGGTCCGCTTCACGGCGGCCGGCTTGGCGGCCACCGCCTCGGCCACCTCGACCGGGCTGGGCGCCTCGGCCTTCGGGGTGTCGGCGGTCGGGGCGGCCTCGGTCGCCTCGATGTCGGCGTTCACCGTCTCGGCGGCCTCCAGCACGCCGGCGCCGACGACCCGCTCACCCCGGGCGACCAGCTCGGTGTACGCGGCCAGGGCGCGCTCCTGCGCGGCGTACGCGCCGGCCACCACCACGGCGGCGTTGCGGGTGGCCGCCTCGCGGAGCTTGTCCAGGTTGGCCGCCTCGCGGAGCTGGTCGAGGTCGGTCGCGGCGGCCCGCTCGCGCAGCCCGGTCGCGGTCAGGTTGGCGGTCTTCAGCGTCTCGGTCGCCTTCTGGCGCAGCTCGAAGCCGGTGAGCACGGCCTTGCCACCGAGGTCGGCGACGACCCGGGTGCCGAGCACGCCGACCACGCCGGGCAGCTTGCGGAGCTGCTCCAGGGCCAGCTCGCCGGCGCCGGCGGCGGCGTAGAGCGGTGCGGGGACGCGGTTGGTCCTGGGCTGGGTCATGACTTCTCCTCCTCGGCCGCACCGGCGGCCTTCCGGGCCGCCCGGCGGGCGGTCGTACGCTCGGCGGCGGTGGTGGTCGGGGCGGGCGCGGGGCCCGCCTCGGTGACGGCGACCGATTCGAGGACCGCCTCAGTCGGCGTGCCCTCCGGGGTCACGGGGCCGGTGGCGGCCGGCGCGACGGTGGCGGGGGCCGGCGACGCGGCCGCCGGCTCGGCGGGCTCGGCCGGCTGGGTCGCGCCGGTCGCCTCGGCCAGGCGGGCGTTCTCCCGACGGAACGTCTCGTAGATCTGGGTCAGCGACTGCTTCTGGGCCATGGTCAGCTCGGGGTCGACCGCGATCGCCGCGAGCACGCCCTGGCCCTCCTTGTCGTCCAGCAGCCCGGCCCGTAGGTACATGGCCGGGGTGGAGACGCGCAGCGCGCTGGCGAGCTGCTGGAGCACCTCGGCGCTCGGCTTGCGCAGCCCGCGCTCGATCTGACTCAGGTAGGGATTGCTGACGCCCGCCTGCTCGGCGAGCTGACGCAGCGAGATCTTCGCGTTGCGCCGCAGGTCGCGAATGAACCCGCCGACATCGGGAAGGNAACGCTAGCCAGAGTTAGCGAGGTCACCATCGGGCGGTTGCGTACCCGGTGTCCGGTCCGTACCGTCCCCCCGTGACCAAGATCGATATCAACGGCACCCGGCTGGCGTACGACGAGGCCGGCGCCGGCAGCGTCGTGGTGCTGCTGCACGCCGGCATCGCGGACCGCCGGATGTGGCGGGAGCAGGTCCCCGCGCTCGCCACCCGGCACCGGGTGATCGCCCCCGACCTGCGCGGCTACGGCGAGTCGGAGCTTCCGCCGGCTCCGTTCACCCACCACGACGACGTGGTCGGGTTGCTCGACGCGCTGGGCGTCGAGCGGGCCGCGCTGGTCGGCTGCTCGCTCGGCGGCCGGATCGCGGTGGACACCGCACTGGCGTACCCGGAGCGGGTCAGCGCGCTGGCGCTCCTCGGCGCGCCGGTCTCCGGCCACGAGTGGTCCGAGGAGACCGAACAGCTCTGGGAGGACCTGGTCGGCGACGTGGACCCGGCGGACCTCGCGGCCACCGCCGCCGGTGAGGTGCGGTTCTGGGTGGTCGGTCCGACCCGCGAGCCGGCCGACGTCGACCCGGAGCTGATCCGGTTCGCCGAGGAGATGGACCTCCGGGCCNCGAGGTGGGCGAACTGGCCCCGCCGGCCCTCGACCGGCTGGGCGAGCTGCGCATCCCGGTGCTGACCACGGCCGGCGCCCACGACCTCGCGGACATCCGCCGCCTGGCCGACCGCATCGCCGCCGAGGCCCCTCAGGGAGTACGCCTCCCCGACGTCCCCGACGCCGCCCACCTGCTCCCCCTGGAACACCCCACCCCCGTCACCACCGCCCTCCTCACCTTCCTCCCCTGAACCCCACACCCCTGTCGATCTTGCACTTGCCGCCCGGGCAAACCGCGCATCACGGACGGTCCGGGGGCCGCAAGTGCAAGATCGCCGGGGTGGGGCGGACGGCGCCCACCGGGAGGCCGCCGCCGAGGAGGGGCACCTCGGCGTACTCGGTCAGGATCGGGGCGCGCAGCCCGAGCCGGGCCAGGGCGGACGTCAGGACCGGCATCCGGGGACGGCCCGCGCCGTCGTCGATCTTCAGGGCGACGGCGCCGACGCCCGGGACCGCCGCCGCGATCACGCCCTCCGCACCGACCTTGGCCAACAACCCGGGTACGCCGCGCATCAGCCGGGTGTCGTCGGCCTGGGTGCCACCGACCAGTTCCGGGTACGCCCGCATCGCGTCCGCCACGGTCCGCTCCACGGTGCCCGGCTCGGCGGTGACCAGTCGCAGGAAGGCCCGCGCCAGCCCGGTCAACGAGACGGCGAGCACCGGTGCGCCGCAGCCGTCCACGCCGACCGCCGCCGCCCGCTCCCCGGCGAACTCCTCCACCGCGGCGGTCAGCCGCTGCTGGAGCGGATGCTCCGGTCGCCAGTAGCCGTCCAGCGGCCAGCCGGCGGCCAGGCAGGTGAGCAGCATGCCGGCGTGCTTGCCCGAGCAGTTCATCAGCACCCGGGAGGGACCGCCCCCGGCCCGCAGCACGGCCTCCCGGGCGGCCTCGCCGACCGGCAGTTCCGGCGGGCAGCGCAGCGCCTCCCCGGGCAGGCCGGCGCCCCGCAGCAGCGCGGTGACCCGCTCGACGTGGAACTCCTCGCCCGCGTGGCTCGCCGCGACCAGCGCCACGTCGGCCGGGTCGGTCAGCGGCAACCCGGCCCGGAGCATGCCGATCGCCTGCATCGGCTTGTTCGACGAGCGCGGGAAGATCGGCGAGGTGACGTCACCCGCCCCGGCGACCGGCGTACCGCCGCCGTCGAGCACCACCACGGACCCACGGTGGACGCCCTCCACGAACCCGGACCGGACCACCTCGGCGAGCGGCACGCCGCCCTCGTACGTCTTTCCCACAGGTTGGACGGTACCGACGGGGCTGTCCCCCTCGGCACGGGGGTGACCTGCGACGTCGTCCGCCGCCGTACAGGGGTGCAGGACGTGCCGCCGCTTACAGGCCGAGCAGCGTGCGGGCCTCGGCGGTGGCCAGCGGGGGACGCTGGGCGAGCTGGGCGAAGCCGACCGCCCGCGCGACGAGCTGCATGTTGGACTCGACCGGGCGACCCTTCGCGTAGGTGGCCGTGTCCTCCATGCCGACCCGCAGGTGACCGCCGGCCGAGAGCGAGGCCAACATCACCGGGATGCTGGTGCGCCCGATGCCGGTGGCCGAGAACGTGGTGCCCGCCGGCAGGTCGCGCAGCATCTGCTCGGCGGCGACCAGGGTGGCGGTGGTGCCCGGCATGCCGCCCGGCACGCCCATCACGAAGTCGACGTGGACGTGCCCGCCGTGCGGCAGGCCATACTTGCCGAGCAGCCGCTGCAACGCGGCGAGGTGGCCCAGCTCGAAGATCTCGTACTCGGGGACCACGCCCCGCTCCTGCATCCGGGTGTGCAGGTCGACGATGAACTCCCAGCGGTTGAGGAACACGTCGTCGCCGAAGTTGACCGTGCCCATGGTGCAGGAGGCCATGTCCGGCCCGGCGTCGAGAACGGCGAGCCGGTCCGCCTCCGGGTCGGTCACCGCGCCACCGGAGGAGAGCTGCACGATCAGGTCGGTGCTCTCCCGCAGCGCCGTCACGGTTTCCCGCAACCGCCCCTGGTCGAGCGTGGGCCGGGCCGCGTCGTCACGGATGTGGACGTGGATCACGGCCGCGCCGAGCGCCTCGCACTCCTTGGCGGTCGACAGCAGCTCGTCGAGCGTCACCGGCAGCGCCGGCACCTCCGCCTTCGCCGACTCCGCGCCGGTCGGGGCCACCGTGATCAACGTCCCAGTCGTCATGCCCCGGGATCCTAGACCCCCGCCCACCGCAAGTCTTCCCGCGAGCGACGTGTTAAGCAGGGGCCCTTCCTCTACCGGAGGCGTTAACAGGGGGCCCTTCCTTACCGGTCGATGGCGGCGGCGGAGTCGGCCACCATCAGACGGGCGTCGTCGGGGGTGGTGCGCTTGAGCACGGCGAGCGCGATCTGACCCAGCTCGAAGTGGTGCACCGCGGTGCCGACGAAACCGACGGTCCGGCCGTCCAGCGTCACCGGCGTACCGGCGGCGGGCGGCTGGTCGGTGGTCACGCCGTCCAGGTGCAGCAGCACCAGCCGACGCGGCGGCTTGCCCAGGTTGTGCACCCGGGCCACCGTCTCCTGCCCCCGATAGCAGCCCTTGTCGAGGTGCACGGCCGGGGCGATCAGGTCCACCTCGGCCGGGATGGTGCGGTGGTCGGTGTCCACCCCGGCCCGGGCCCGGCGGGCGGCCACCCGGGTCGCCTCGTACGCCCACAGCCCGGCCACCGGCACGCCGGCCCCCCGCAGCCCGGCCACCACGTCGGCCATGGCCGGGCGGGGCACCAGCAGGTCGACGCCGAGCGCCACCCGTCGCGCCCAACCGCCGGCGGGCAGCGGCGCGACGTCGTACACCACGGAGGGCCGCGCGGGCAGCTCACCGGAACGGAACTTCGGACCCGGCACCGCGACCACGTCGGGGGCGGCCAGCCCGGTGACGCCCAGCGTGGTGAGCGCGTCGGCGGCCGCCGGCCCGACCAGTGAGAGCAGCGCGTGGTCGGCGGTGGCGTCGCGCGGGTCGACCTTGCTGAAGAAGCGCATCCGCTCCAGGTAGGACAGCAGGCCGCCGGTCATGCCCGGCTCGGTGTCCAGCCAGGTGGTCTCGCCGTCGTCGACGACCAGCGCGTGCTGCTCGACGTGCCCGTGCGGGGAGAGCACCAGCAGTTCGGTGCCCTGCCACGGGGCCAGCGCGGCCAGGTGCTGGCTGGTCAGCGTGTGCAGCCAGCCGATCCGTTCCTCGCCCGGCACCGCGACCACGCCCCGGTGCGAGCGGTCGACCAGGCCGACCCCGGTGGCCAGCACGCGCTGCTCGCGCATCGGGTCGCCGTAGTGCGCGGCCACCGGCCCGACGCCGGCCTCCCGGTGGGCCGGCTCGGGCTGGTCCCGGGTCTGCTCGTCGATGGCGTCGGTGGTCACCGCGCCCGCGATGTCGATCATTTCTCGTCCCCGTCCTGTGCGCACCGGCCGCAGACCCCGAAGAGCGCGACGTGCCCGATGTCGACCTGGAATCCGCGCTGCCCGGCGAGCTGGTCGGCGACCGGCCGGAGCATGTCCGGGGAGATCTCGTCGATCGCCCCGCACTCCCGGCACACCAGGTGCACGTGTTGGTGCTCGCCGGCCGCGTGGTAGGTCGGCGAACCGTGCGACAGGTGGGTGTGCGTCACCAGGCCGAGCCGTTCCAGCAGCTCCAGCGTGCGGTAGATGGTGGTGATGTTGACGCCGGCCGCCACCTCGCGGACCGCCGTGTGCACCTGCTCGGGGGTGGCGTGCCCCAGATCCAGGACGGCCTGGAGGACCAGCTGCCGCTGCGCCGTCAGCCGCAGCCCGCGCGAGCGGAGCAGTTCCGCGAGGGAGGAGTCGGACACCCTCCGATCATAGTTCGGCCGCCGCGCCGGTCCCGGTCGCCGCCGGGGTACGCCGCTACGCTGCGCCGGTGGAGGCGACCCGGGTGGCGGTGCTCGGCCGAGGACTGGTCCCGGCCGGCGAGCCGGTGCTGCGCGGCGACGACCGGGGCGTGCTGCACGGCGACGGCCTCTTCGAGACCCTGCACCTGCGCGCCGGCCGTCCCTGGCTGCGCGACGCCCACCTGGCCCGGCTACGGGCCGGCGCGACGGCGATCGACCTGCCGCTGCCCCCGGTCGGCGCGCTGGTGGAGCTGCTGGACGCGGTGTGCGCCGGCTGGCCGGTCGGGACCGAGGGCGCGCTGCGGCTGGTCTGCACGCGCGGGCCGGAGGGCGGCGGCGAGCCGACGGTCTACGCCACGCTGGGCGAGGTGCCGGCCGCCGCCCGTCGGGCTCGTCGGGACGGGGTGACGGTGGCCACGTTGCCGCTCGGGGTGGCCGCCCGCTCCCGTCCGGAGCTGGGCTGGCTGCCCACCGGCCTGAAGTCCACCTCGTACGCGCCGAACACCGCCGCCCGCCGCTGGGCGCAGCGCGCCGGCGTGGACGACGTGCTCTGGGTCTCCACCGACGGCTATGTGCTGGAGGCGCCCAGCGCGAACGTGGTGTGGCTGCGCGCCGGCCGCCTGCTCACGGTGCCGGCGGCGGCGACCGGGGTGCTCCCCGGCGTGACCGCCCAGCACCTGCTCACCCGTGCCCCCGAGCTGGGCCTGACGGCCGGCGAGCACCTGCCCACCCCGACCGAGCTGCAGGAGGCCGAGGCGATCTGGCTGACCAGCTCCCTACGCGGCCTGACCGAGATCACATCCCTGAACGGACTACCCCGCCCCCGCTCCCCGCGAACCCCCCACCTGCAATCCCTCCTGGCCTTCCCCTGACCCCGGCCCCGGCCCGGTCGAGGTGGGAGGTCAGCCGGCTACCCGGGTCAGGCGGGCCGAGAGGTGGGGGCTCAGCGGGTGGCCCACGGCGGCCATCTCCTGGGCGTAGAGCAACGCGCCCTCGACGATGCCGAACAGGCGGGCGCCGGCGGTGACCTCCTTCGCCGTGGCCGTGCGGACGACCGCGTCGGTGGCGAACTCGATCTGGGTGCCCTTGCGCTTGCCGATGTGCAGCTCCATCACGCCGGTCGGCACGCTCATCAGCGCCTCGATCTCGTCGGTGACCCGGTCACCGTCCAGCACCGGACGCCACCAGCCCACCTCGCGCCCGGCCGGGCGGACCGGGCGGCTCTGCTCGTCCAGGATCCAGGCCCGGGACTCGTAGAACAGGAACGGCCGGCCGTCGTGGCTGATCCGGATCTCCTGCCCGAAGTCGAAGTCCTCGATCGTCGGGTAACCACCCCGACCCCGACCGCGCCACACCCCGATGTACGGCAGCAGCCCGTCCAGGCTCGGATGCAGCTTCGGGCCGACACGCAGATCGTGGCTCTCCTCGAACGGGTACTCCTCGACCGGCGGCGCGTTCAGCCACGGGGGCTGAAGCGGATTGTCACTCACAGGTTCACCACTTACCTCTTGCGATCCGGACGGCGACGTACACGAGGCCACCGGCGAGCGCGCCCAGACCGGCGACGAGCAGGCTGACGAACCCGATCTCGGTAACCATCCGGGCCATCCTATGCTGGGCGGCATGACGCGCACTCTTGTCGTCAAGGCCACCGCAGGCGCGGACGCTCCGGAGCGTTGCGCCCAGGCGTTCACCGTCGCCGCGACCGCGGCCGCGGCCGGGGTGGACGTGTCGCTCTGGCTCACCGGCGAGTCGACCTGGTTCGCGCTCCCCGGGCGGGCGGAGACGTTCGAGCTGCCGCACTCCGCGCCGCTGGGCGAGCTGCTGCACGTCGTCCTGACCACCGGCCGGGTGACCGCCTGCACCCAGTGCGCCGCCCGGCGCGACATCGGCCCGGGTGACGTCGTGCCGGGGGTCCGGATCGCGGGAGCGGCGGTCTTCGTCGAGGAGATCATGACCGAGGGTGCGCAGGCCCTGGTCTACTGACGCGGATCACGCCCGAGCTGCCCCATTTGTCCATACGATGCGGTGGTGACGAACGTCGCCGAGACCTTCTTCAACTCGCTGAGCCTGCGCGCACCCGCGGCCATGCCCGGCCCGATGACCGGCACCCTCCGGGTCGACCTGACCGACGACGGGATCAGCGAACACTGGTTGGTCACGTTCTCCGGGCGGCTGGTGAAGGCGGCCCGCGAGATGGTCGACGCCGACGCGGTGTGGCAGCTTCCGCGCGAGGTCTTCGAGCAGCTCGCCAGCGGCCGGAGCAACCCGATCGCCACGGTCCTGCGCAACGAGACCACCTTCGGCGGCGACGTGGCCCTGTTCCTGGCCTTCCGGCGCTTCTTCCCGGACATGCCGGGCAGCCACGACCCCCGCCTGCTGGCGATGCGGCACGGTGACCGGAAATGACCTTCCTGATTCATATTCTCGACGGAAACAACTTCATGGTCACCGACCGCCGGGGCGACATCGAGAACTCGCTGACGTTCCCGACCGGCCTCTTCTCCTTCGACACCCGCTTCCTCTCCACCTGGGTGCTCACGCTCAACGACGAGCGGCTGTACGCCCTGTCCATCGACGAACGGAGCACCTTCCAGACGCACTACTTCCTGGTGCCGGGAGAGCCGACCCACTACGCGGACGCGAAGCTCTCCGTGCTGCGGCACCGCGCCATCGACGGTCAGCTCGCGGAGACGCTGACCCTGCTCAACCACTCCAGCGAGGAGGTCGTCCCGACCATCCGGATCGAGATGGCCAGCGACTTCGCGGACCTGCTCGACATCAAGCACGACCGGCTGAAGGTCGGCGAGACGACGGTGCTGACCGAGGAGCGGAGACTGCGCCTGGTCTACCGGCGGGAGTCGTTCCACCGGGAGACCGTGATCTCCGTCGAGACCGAGGGCGACGTCACGGTGGACCAGAACGGGATGACGTTCCGCCCCTGGGTCGGGCCGCACGGCGAGTGGCGGGCCCGGTTCAGCGTCCGGATGCACATCCTCGGCGCGTACGGGAAGGACTTCCGGGAATCCCTGCCGATCGAAGCGAACCGGCCGGCGGCGGACGTCCGGCAGGAGCGGGAGGAACTCATCCGCCAGGCGCCCCGACTGGCCTGCGACGGTGAGCCGCTCAGCACCGCCTACCACGTCAGCCTGCAGGACCTCGCCGCGCTGCGCTACCACTCGATCACGCTGGGCCAGCCGCTGCTCGCCGCCGGTCTGCCCTGGTACATGACGCTGTTCGGCCGGGACAGCATGATCGCCGCGCTCCAGGCCCTGCCCTTCCTGCCCACGGTGATCCCGCCCACCCTCGGCGTGCTGGCCGGACTCCAGGGCAGCCGGCTGGACGACTTCCGGGACGAGGAACCGGGCAAGATCCTGCACGAGCTGCGCTACGGCGAGTCGGCCGGGTTCGAGGACCAGCCCCACTCCCCCTACTACGGTTCGGCGGACTCCTCCCCGCTCTTCGTCATCCTCCTCGACGAGTACCAGCGCTGGACCGGGGACACCAAGCTGGTCCGGCGGCTGGAGTTCGCGGCGCGGGCGGCACTCGACTGGATCGACAGCTACGCCGACCTGCTGGGCAACGGCTACGTCTGGTACCAGAGCCGCAACTCCGACACCGGGCTGCCGAACCAGTGCTGGAAGGACTCCCCAGAGTCGATCTCGTACGCCGACGGCCGGCTCCCCGGCTTCCCCCGGGCCGTCTGCGAACACCAGGGCTACGCGTACGACGCGAAGATCCGCGGCGCGCGGATGGCCCGCAAGTTCTGGCGCGACCCGACGCTGGCCGACCGGCTGGAACGGGAGGCGGCCGCGCTCAAGGAACGATTCAACCGCGACTTCTGGATCGCCGACCGGGAGTACTACGCGCTGGCCCTGGACGCCGACGGCAAGCAGGTCGACGCCCTCGCCTCCAACATGGGACACCTGCTGTGGAGTGGGATCGTCCCCGAGGACCGGGCCGCCACGGTCGCCGCGCACCTGCTCGGGCCCCGGCTCTTCTCCGGCTGGGGAGTCCGCACCCTGGCCACCGAACAGGGCCGCTACAACCCGGTGGGCTACCACGTCGGCACGGTCTGGCCGTTCGACAACTCGCTCATCGCCTGGGGGCTGTGGCGGTACGGGCTACGCGAGGAGGCCGGCCGCATCTGCCAGGTGCTGCTGGACGCCAGCAAGTTCTTCGGCGGCCGCCTGCCGGAGGCGTTCGCCGGCTACGACCGGCGGCTGACCGGCTACCCGGTCGAGTACCCCACGGCGTGCAGCCCGCAGGCCTGGTCGGCAGGGACACCGCTGCTCCTGCTCCGGGTCATGCTCGGCCTCGAACCGCACGACGAGCATCTGATCATCGACCCGTACGTGCCGGCCGGCCTGGGCCGGATCGAGCTGCTGAACATCCCCGGCGCCTGGGGCCGGGTCGACGCCCTCGGCCGCGCCCGGACCGACCACGAGCCACCGCTGCCGGGCACCGACCCCGGCGAGGCGTCCGGCCCGACCGGCGCGGTCCCCACGGACTGACCCGGCGATCACCTCGGCGGACGCAGCCCGTGAGCGGGTCCCAGCCGACGCAGCCCGTGAGCGGGTCCCAGCCGACGCAGCCCGTGAGCGGCTCCCAGCCGACGCAGCCCGTGGACGGGTCCCAGCCGACGCAGCCCGTGAGCGGCTCCCAGCCGACGCAGCCCGTGGGGCGGCGTCGGATGGACCCACGACTGCGCGCAAGGCAAGACCCGGCCGTTCGGGCCGACTCGGCCCGGTCCAGGCCAGCTCGGGCCTGGATCAGGCGCGTCAGGCCGGCCCCGCCCGGGTCAGGCCGGGCAGGGGCTGGTGACGGCCACCCGGATCCGCTCGTCGACCCGCTCGGCCAGCACCGCCGGGTCACCCGGCCGGGCGTACCGGTCGGCGGTGTCCTCGACCGGCGCGGCGCCCGCGCCGAACGCGGCGGCCAGCGGCTGGTCCGCCGCCGCGGACGCCTCGCCGCGCACCGTGCGGGCGGTCCCGCCGCCGGGGCAGGGCGCGGCCAGCACCTGGATCGCCCCGGCGGCGCGGCCCCAGCGGCCCAGCGCGCGGGCCAGCACGGCGGACTCCCCGGCGGCGTCGGCGGTCGGCGCCCGGTAGCCCGCGCCGGCCGGCCGGCACCCGGTGGCGGCGGTGAGCAGCACCCGCCCGGGCCCACCGGATCGGCCCTCGACCGCGACGAAGTCACCGGCGTCGGCGCGCAGCAGCGGCTCGCCGTCGTACGTCGAGACGCCCGCCCGCCACCGCGGCGGCAGCCGGTCGGCCACCCGACGCAGCACGTCACGGACGTCGCCGTCGGCGATCGCCACCTCGATGCCGCGTTCCAGCGACGTGCCGTCGTCCAGCGGCGTCACCCGGCAGCCCCGTTCCAGCCGGTCCGGCAGCAGCGCCGGCACCCCGTCCGCACCGATCGCGGCGGTCAGCTCACCGATCGCCCGGTCGACCACCGGCCCGGCCTGACTCAGCGAACGCTGTTCCTTGACCGTGGGCGGATCGTTGCGCACCGACCACCAGGTCAGGCCGGCGAGCAGCACGGCCCACACCACCGTGGCGGCCACCAGCCAGCGTTGCCGGCGCCGGCCGGACGTCTGCTGGTCGGGTCGGGACGGCGGGGCGTACCCCGGCGGGACGGCACTCACCGGGCCATGGTGTCACGGCCCGCCGACCCACCCACCCGCCGGAGCGGCGGCTGTCACCCCGACGCTCGGAGCTGGGCCGTCTTCTCACCTGGGGTAGCCCGGTCCAGGGGTCGGGTGGAGCCGCCTGGGGCGACGCACTCCACCAAGATCTACGCGAGTCCTGACCAGCGGGACCGTGCTCTCGACCGATGGGATGGTGAGCGGCGGCGTCGCCAGCTCGGTGAAGTGGTGGCATCGTCCTGCCAGGAAGGCGCCACTTCGGCGAACTGGTGTGGATCTTGTCGCTGGGCGACCTCCGTCACGGCTTGCGCAGCCAGGTCGCCGGGTCAGTCACGAAGACACCCTTGCCCTGATGCCGGTCGATCACTTCCAGCGCCTCAAGGCGCACGAACACCAGGCGGATCGTGGAAGCGGTTCGATCCCCAGGTGGTGCACCGGTGACCGCCGCGACCGAGCGGGAGCGGTACGTCGTACACCTGACCGTGGCCGCCGACGACCTGCCGGCGGCGCGGCTGCTGGCCCGTGCGATCGGTCGGTCGCTGGCGTTCCTGCCGGAACTGGTGCTCGGCGAGACGACGGTGTCCGAGGAGGGTGCGTCGGACCCAGGTCTTCTGCGACCGGCGACTCGGTCGGCGGCGGCGCTGCGTCCGACGGATCGACCACCCGGACGGCTGCACGTNGGGCCGGTCACCCCTGAACGGGGCAACCGGCCCGAGCCGACGCACGCGGTGCGGAGGTGTTAAGAGGGGGCCCTTCCTATACCGGAGGCGTTAAGAAGGGGCCCCTCCTTACGCCGCGACGGTGATGGTTACCTCGTTGATGCCTCGGGTCGCCGTGACGGCGGTGTCGCCGTTGCCGTGCCGGGAGAGCGCCCGCAGCGTCCACGAACCCGGCGCGGCGAAGAACCGGAACTGGCCGGCGGCGGACGTCACCACCTCGGCGGTGAACTCGCCCGTCGAGTCGAGCAGCCGGACGTACGCGCCCGCCACCGCCTCGCCGGACTCGGCCAGCACCTGGCCGGTGATGACGGTTTCCTTCTCCAGGTCCAGGCTGGCCGGGAGCGGCGCGGCCTGATCCGGGGCGGCGCAGCCGGCCGCGCTGGGCGCGATGGGAGCGGTGGACATGGTCACGCCTCCCCGGGCTCGTCGCCGAGCGCCACCGGCACGCCGACCAGCGAGCCGTACTCGGTCCAGGACCCGTCGTAGTTCTTCACGTTGCGGTGCCCGAGCAGCTCCTGGAGCACGAACCAGGTGTGCGAGGAACGCTCGCCGATCCGGCAGTACGCGATCGTCTCCTTGCCGTCGTCCAGCCCGGCGTCGGCGTAGATCTTGCGCAGCTCGTCGTCGGACTTGAACGTGCCGTCCTCGTTCGCCGCCTTGGACCACGGCACGCTGATCGCGGTCGGGATGTGCCCGGCGCGCTGGGCCTGCTCCTGCGGCAGGTGGGCCGGGGCGAGCAGGCGACCGGCGAACTCGTCGGGGCTGCGCACGTCGACCAGGTTCTTGGTGCCGATGGCGTCGACCACCTCGTCGCGGAACGCGCGGATCGAGATGTCCGGCGTCTGCGCCACGTACTGCGTCTTCGGGCGCTCGACCGCCTCGGTGACGAGCGGACGGGCGTCCAGCTCCCACTTCTTGCGGCCGCCGTCGAGCAGCTTGACGTCACGGTGGCCGTACAGCTTGAAGTACCAGTACGCGTACGCGGCGAACCAGTTGTTGTTGCCGCCGTACAGGATGACGGTGTCGTCGTTGCCGATGCCCCGCTCGGACAGCAGCGCCGCGAACTGCTCCTGGTTGANCCGGCGATGTGGCCGGTGTCGTAGGCCGAGGTGTCCTCGTCGACCTCGACGAAGACGACGCCCGGGGCGTCGAGGTTCTTCTCGGCCCACTCGGCCGAGACGAGTGCGGTGTCGCGACTCATCAGATCACTCCCTGGTGAGGATGGGTGGTGGCCTGCGCGCGGAGATCGGAGTCGGTGGTTGTCGCACCACGCGCGGGACCCAGAGCTAGGAACGGATCACGGGTACGTGCGACGGCGCCGCTGCCGGGCGTTTCAAGGGGGTGTTACGGACCCTCTTTGCCGGTGGCCGCTGGGCGGCCGGAGACAGCCCCGCCGTCAGATGGCGGGGCGACACAGGCAGGTGGCCACGCGGCACAGGTCGACCGCGCGCCGTTTGGTGAGGAGGGTCCCCATGGGGAAGGAGACTACCAGCAGGTGAGGATCCCGCTACCGACCCGACCAGCATCCGGGACGAGACAAACCCCTCAGCCGGCGAAGCTTGACGGGTCAGCCGGCGGAGTTGATGGGGACGTCGGCGGCGTCCGCGGTGACCACCAGGCCCTCCGGCCGGGGCTCGACCTTGCGCAGGTTGAGCTGGAACGGCAGCTCCGGCAGCGGCACGTCGACCGAGATGCCGCGGGCGTAGTTGGCCAGCAGGGTCCGCGCCAGCGGCACGTTCGGCAGGCCGTCGGCGGCGAGGTCGTTGAAGCGCAGCGCCACCTTGCCACCGGCCACGGTCACGTCGGCGGTGCCGTTCACGGTCAGCTTGACGCCGAGGATGTCCACCGGGGCGGTGACGGCCAGCTTGCCGCCGCGCTCGCCGAGCGTCAGGCCGGGCCGGTCCAGCAGCTTCGCCAGGCTGTCGTAGGTGACGGTGCCCCGCCCGTCGACGCTTTTGGCCACCACGTCGCCCCGACCGGAGCGGAGCGTGTCCAGCGACGCGGTGACGTCGTGGGCGTCCACGTCCAGCCGCGGCAACTCGACCGCGTCGCCCTGCACGTCGCCCCGCACGTCGGTGAGCTTGATCGAGATCCGCTCGTACTTGCCGGCGAGCACCTGGTTGAGGAACGGGAAGCCGCCCACTTCGACCTGGGGGGCGGCGGACTGCGCGTCCTGCTTGGCGATCTCCTGCCGCACCTGGTCGGCGATCGCCCGCTCGGCGACCCCCGCGGCCACCCGGTCGGCGACGACCAGGAGGCCGACCAGCACCAGCAGCAGGACGACGAAACCGATCAGCACCTTCCGGCCCCGGCGACGGGGCCGGCCCTCCGCCGGGTACGCCTCTGCCACGCCGCCTCCAGTCCTCGCCACCGTTCACCACGCCTCGCGGGCGCAACCGTACTTACCCGGGGCGCGGTTGTCCCAACCGGATCAGAGGAAGAGCACGCACATGGCGTACGCGGCCGGCGCGGCCAGCGCGAAGCCACCCAGCGGCCCCTGCATGTGCCGGGCGGCCCACATGGTCGGCGGCTCGCCGGCCATCATCCGGCCCGCCTCGGCGTACCCGACGGCGAGGTCGGCCAGCACGGCGGTGGCCGCGGTGACCACCCCGACCAGCGCGGCGCTGGTCGGGGTGAAGCCGACCAGGTAGCTGCCGAGCACCGCGCTGGTCAGCGTGCCGAGCATGGCACCCACCACCACGCCGGCGGCGCCGCGCGGCACCTGTGGCGCGAGCCGGGGCCACGGCGCCACCGCGTCGGTCAGCCGCGCCACGGTCAGGGCCACCCCGGCGGCGGTGAGGCAGACCGTGATCGCCTGGGTGCCCTTGGGGACCCGGCTGAGCACGATCAGCGAGGCGAAGGCGACCACCCCCACCACGATGAGCAGGGTGCCGCCCAGCGAGTCGGTCACCCGGACCCGGTCCACCCGGCGGACGAGCTGGCCGAGCACGCCGAGCAGGAGGCCGGCGGCGGCGGCGTACCCGAGCGGGGCGAGGCCGGCGATGTCCGACTGCACGGCGGCGACGTCGGCGATGGCCGCGGTGCCGGCGCTGACGAGCGCGACGACCAGCAGCGCGGGCGGTCGCATGGCCATCGTCCAGGCGAGCACGTAGAGCAGTTGGACGCCGAAGATGATGATCGCGAAGGGCAGCCGATGTCCGGGGCCGGCGGTCTGCGCCCCGAGCACGAGGCCCACGCCGAGCAGCGTGGCGAAGCCCGCCACGGTCAGCGCCAGCGGCCGGCGGAACTCCACCGGCGGCACGTCCTCCTCGTCCGGCTCGTCCGTCTCGTCGTCGGGCCGCCGGCCCGGGCCGCCCTTGCGGAGCCGGCGCGGGCCGGTCCGCTCGCGCCGCTCCCCGTCCTCCTCCGCGGGACCGGTGCGCGGGGCGGGCGGGTGGCCACGGTCGGGGCCGGACGGCCCGGCGGGCGGGCCGTCGGCCCACGGGTCACGGCCGGTGTCGCGCGAGGTGGAGGGAAACACGTCCCGATCGTGCCAGACCCGGGCGGTTCCGCGGAGGTCACGGTTTCGGCAACGTTAAAACCTGCGCCGCGATCGGGGCGCAAGGGGCAAACGGGAAAAGACACGCTGGTCACGGCGGACCGATCGGTTAGGCTCAACCCGTTACCCCGCCCGTCAGCGACGCCGGGACCCACGCAAGTTCACAGTGCCGCCCCCACCCGGGCGTGCTGCTGGTCGCGCGCGGCCGAAGGGCCGCCGGGACGGAGGTGATCGTGGAGCTCCTGCTGCTCGTGACCGCACGGGCGGGTGAGCCGTCGGCGGTGTTGCCGGCGCTCGACCTGCTGCCGCATTCGGTCCGCACCGCACCCCGCGACGTCCGCACACTGGTGGCCGGCCCCACGCCGGACGCCGTGCTGGTGGACGCCCGCTCCGAGCTGAGCGAGGCGCGTGCCACCTGCCGGATGCTGCACGCCACCGGGCTCGGCGTGCCGCTGGTCGCGGTCGTCACCGAGGCCGGCCTGATCGCGTTGAACGCCGACTGGGGCGTCGACGACGTGATCCTGGCCGGGGCCGGCCCGGCCGAGGTGGAGGCCCGGCTGCGGCTCGCGGTGGGCCGGCTGAACAACGCCGTCGCCGGCGCCGGCGGCTCGATCCGGGCCGGCGAGCTGAACATCGACCCGGACACCTACGCCGCCAAGCTGAAGGGCCGGCCGCTCGACCTCACCTACAAGGAGTTCGAGCTGTTGAAGTTCCTCGCCCAGCACCCGGGGCGGGTGTTCACCCGGGATCAGCTCCTGCGTGAGGTGTGGGGCTACGACTACTTCGGCGGCACCCGCACGGTCGACGTGCACGTCCGCCGGCTGCGCGCCAAGCTCGGCTCGGAGTACGAGTCGATGATCGGCACGGTCCGCCAGGTCGGCTACAAGTTCGTCGTGCCGCCGTCGCGCTCGCTGCCGGAGTCGGAGCCCGCCCCGCTGCCGGTCTGACCGACACCCTCCCCCACCGGGGCAGCTTTTCCCGTATGCCCCTTTTGCCCGTCAGGCCGGTCATATCCTGACTGCCGGATTGTTGGGCAGAGGGGGCGGCGGTGCGTGCGGTGATTACGGGGGCGGCGAACGGCCGGTGCCGCTGATGTCCGGCGGGGCGCTGCGCGCGACCGGGCTCGCGGCCGCGGTGATCGCCGGGATTCTGGCCTCGGCGTTCGCGCTGGGCCGCAGTCTGGTGCCCGAGCGCCATCCGGTGGACGGCAGCGTGGCCACCTCCACCGGTGCGCCGCACTACGCCGACCAGCCGCCGAGCAGCGACGTCCCCGCCACGCCGGACACCGGCCGGCCCGGCGGCGGCGAGGCGCCGAGCGGGCCCGACGAGTCGGGTCCCTACGGCGCCCGGACCGCCACCGGCTCCGCCCGGGTCGCGCTGACCTTCGACGACGGCCCCGACCCCCGGTGGACCCCGCAGGTCCTCGCCCTGCTGGACCAGTACGGCGTGAAGGCCACGTTCTGCGTCGTCGGCGAGAACGCCGAGAGCCAGCCCGACCTGATCCGGTCGATCGTGGCCGAGGGGCACACCATCTGCAACCACTCCTGGCGGCACGACGTCGACCTCGGCAAGCGCAGCCCGGCGACGATCCGGGCGGACCTGCTGCGCACCAACGACGCGATCCTGGCCGCCGCGCCGGACGCCCGGATCGCCTACTACCGCCAACCGGGCGGCGCCTGGACCCGGCCGGTCGCGTCGATCTGCGCCGAGCTGGGCCTCGTACCGCTGCACTGGAGCGTCGACCCCTCGGACTGGAAGACGCCGGGACCGGCCGTCATCGAGGCGACCGTCCGCGCGCAGACCGGGCCGGGCGCGATCGTGCTCATGCACGACGCGGGTGGGGACCGCTCCGGCACCGTCACGGCGTTGCAGCGACTGCTCCCCGATCTGCTGGCTCGGTTCCAGCTCGAACCGATGCCGACCGGCGCACCGTGACGAGCGCCACCGACCCGCGCGCTGGCCCGGCGCGAACGGTGGCCCGCCGGCCGCTACCGTGACTCGGATGAGCAGCACCGAGCCGACGACCGGTCCAGCGGGTCCGCCCGACCGGGTCACCCGGGCCGAATGGCTGGCGGCGACCGAGGTCGCCGAGGTGCTGGCGCTGGCCCGCGCCGCCGGCGACACGGACGGCGCCGACCCGCTCGACGAACACGTGCTGCTGCGGCTGCGCGACCCCGGTGCGCCGGCCGTGCACCTCACCGCCCGCGCCGCCGACGGCACCCTGACCGGGTACGCGCACCTGGACACCACCGCGCCGGCCGAGGGCGTCGGCGTGGAGTTGGTGGTGCACCCGGCGCACCGGCGACGGGGCACCGGTCGGGCGCTGGCCCGGGGCGTGCTGGCCGCCACCTCCGCGCCGCTGCGCGCCTGGGCGCACGGTGACCACCCGTCGGCCGCCGCGCTCGCGGTCGACCTGGGCTTCACCCGGGCCCGGGTGCTCTGGCAGCTCCGCCGGCCGCTGACCGCCGAGCTGCCCGAGCCCCGCCTGCCCGCGGGCGTCGAACTGCGCGCGTTCCGGCCGGGCGAGGACGACGAGGCCTGGCTCGCGGTCAACAACGCGGCGTTCGCGCAGCATCCGGAGCAGGGCCGGTGGACCCGGGACGACCTGGGTGTACGCCTCGCCGAGCCGTGGTTCGACCCGGCCGGCTTCCTGCTCGCGGTGGACTCCGCCAGCGGCCGGCTGCTCGGTTTCCACTGGACCAAGGTGCACGAGCGGCCCGGGTCGGCCCGGATCGGCGAGGTCTACGTGCTCGGTGTCGACCCGTCGGTCCACCGTGGCGGGCTGGGCCGGGCGCTCACCGCCGCCGGGCTGGTCCACCTGCGCGATCAGCGGGGGCTCGACCGGGTGATGCTCTACGTCGACGAGAGCAACACCGGCGCGGTGGCGCTCTACGAGCGGCTGGGCTTCGCCCGCTGGTCCGCGCACGTCAACTATCAGCGGAGCTGACGACCGGGCGGCGGCCCTCGAAACGCGATCACGGGAGTGTCACGCCGAGAACTCGGCACGATAACGGCCGCCCGGATAAATCACACTAAAAGCGATAGCAGGCTGCCAGTTCACGAAATGGACAGGCCCACCTCAGCGTACGGCCACCTCGCCGGCCGGACGTGTTCATCCCGCGTTCACTTCCGACCGGCGAACCGTCCACCTGGCACTTCTAACTTTCGAGTCAGCCCCACCGGCGCCGGCCCCCGGCGCACCGGGCGACCTGACCAAAGACGTGAAGGGAAACCCCTCCAGTGAAGCTCCAGCGGCACGGCGCCATCGCCTGTCTCGCTNCCTGCGGCTCGGACAACAACGAGCCGGCCGCCGGCGCCTCCGGATCCGCCGCCGCCGCGGACTGCGCCACCGGCACGCTGAACGCGCAGGGCTCCTCCGCGCAGAAGAACGCCATGGCTGAGTGGATCAAGGCGTACCAGCAGAAATGCTCCGGCACGACGATCAACTACGAGCCGAGCGGCTCGGGCGCCGGCATCCAGGCGTTCATCGCCGGCACCGCCGACTTCGCCGGCTCCGACTCCGCGCTCAAGCCGGAGGAGCAGCCGCAGGCCGACGCCAAGTGCGCCGGCGGCCAGGCGCTCAACCTGCCGATGGTCATCGGCCCGGTCGCGGTCGTCTACAACGTCAGTGGCGCGGACAACCTCCAGTTCAGCCCGGCCACCCTGGCGAAGATCTTCGCCGGCAAGGTGACCAAGTGGGACGACGCCGCGATCAAGGCCGACAACCCGGACGCGAAGCTGCCGTCGACCGCGATCCAGGCGGTGCACCGCTCCGACGAGTCGGGCACCACCGACAACTTCACCAAGTACCTGTCGAAGACCGCCGAGGCGGACTGGACGCTGAGCAACTCCAAGGTGTGGAAGGCCCCGGGCGGCGTCGGCGCGGCGAAGTCCGACGGCGTGGCCAGCAAGGTCAAGAGCACCGACGGCACCATCAGCTACGTCGAGTGGTCGTACGCCGAGAACTCCGGCCTGAAGACGGCCAAGGTGAAGAACGGCAACGGTGAGTTCACCGAGCTGACCGCCGAGTCGGCCGGCAAGACCATCGCCGGGGCCAAGTTCGAGGGCCAGGGCAACGACCTGAAGATGTCGATCGACTACAACACCAAGGAGGCCGGGGCGTACCCGATCGTCCTGGCGACCTACGAGATCGTCTGCAGCAAGGGCCTCGCCGCCGACAAGCTGCCGCTGGTCAAGGGCCTGCTCGGCTACGCCGCCAGCGCCGAGGGCCAGCAGGAGTTGGTCGAGCTGGGCTACGCCCCGCTGCCCGACGAGGTCCGCACCAAGGTCGAGGCCGCCGTCAAGAGCCTCGCCTGACGCCCTGATCGACACCTCCTCAACGCGAAGCGAGCGAGCAGATGGGTGACNGACCCCCGTGGCCACGAGCCACGAGCGGCCCGCCGGTGCCTCGGCGCGTGTGGCCGAGCACACCGGATCTCCCGGTCGGTCCGACGACGGCCTGGGCGGCGGCGGGGCCCTGCCCCGGGCGCGGGCCTTCGGCGCGGAACGGGCGTTCCGCGGCCTGACCCTGGCCGCCGGCACCACCGTGCTGGTGATCATCGCGGCCATCGCGATCTTCCTGATCGCCAAGGCCGTGCCGGCGCTGCGGGCCAACACCGAGTCGTTCTGGACCTTCGAGGGCTGGTACCCGAACGAGAACCCGCCGAAGTTCGGCATCGGCGCGCTCGCCTTCGGCACCGTCCTCAGCTCGCTGCTGGCGCTGCTCATCGCGGTGCCGGTCGCACTGGGCATCGCCCTCTACCTGTCGCACTACGCCCCGCGCCGGCTCGGCAACGGCCTGGGCTTCCTGATCGACCTGCTGGCCGCCGTACCGAGCGTGGTCTTCGGCCTCTGGGGCCGCGACTACTTCGCCGGCCCGGTCGCCGACCTCTCCGCCTGGCTGAACAAGTACTTCGGCTGGATCCCGATCTTCGGTGAGGGACCGTACGGAAGCTCGATCCTGCTCGGCTCCCTGGTCCTCGCGATCATGGTGCTGCCGATCGTCACCTCGCTCTCCCGCGAGGTCTTCCGGCAGACCCCGACCGCCAACGAGGAGGCCGCGCTCGCGCTCGGCGCCACCCGCTGGGAGATGGTCCGTACCGCGGTCNGCTCGGCGAGACGATCGCGCTGGCGTTGACGCTCGGCTCGACGTACGCCATCTCGTTCAACGTCCTGCAGAGCGGCGGCAACTCGATCGCCGCGAACATCGCCAACCGGTTCGCCGAGGCGAACGACACCGGCCGCGGCGCGCTGATCGCCTCCGGCCTGGTGCTGTTCGCGATCACCCTGGTCGTCAACATCACGGCGCGGGCGATCATCTACCGGCGGCGCGAGTTCACGGAGTCGGCCGCATGAGCACTACTCTCACCCCGCGCCGCGCACGCCCGCCGGCCCAGCCGACCACGCTGCGGGCCCGGCGGCTCCCCGCGTACGCCGCGCCCGTCATCGCCGTCGCGGCGCTGCTGCTCGCGGCGGGCCTGGTGTACGGCGCCGGCATCGGCGGCCCGGTCCTGGTCGTGGTCGTCGCCGTGCTGCTCTACCTGGCCGGCCTCTTCGGCGCGGCGAACGCGGTGGAGGGCCGGCGTTCGGCCCGCAACCGGCTCTGGAGCGCGCTGATCCACTCCGCCTTCGTGCTGGCCGTGCTGCCGCTCGCCTCGGTGGTCTGGACGCTGGTCAGCAAGGGCGCCGAGCGGCTGGACGCCGACTTCTTCGGCACCTCGATGAACAACATCGGGGCGCGGGACGCCAACGGCGGCGCCTACCACGCGATCATCGGCACGCTGGAACAGGTCGGCATCGCCACCCTGATCACGGTGCCGCTCGGCGTGCTCTGCGCGATCTACATCGTCGAGTACGGCCGGGGCCGGTTCGCGTTCGCCATCCGCTTCTTCGTGGACGTGATGACCGGCATCCCGTCGATCGTCACCGGCCTGTTCGTGCTCGCCTTCTGGGTGCTGATCGTGTCGCCGTGGTTCAACGACGGCCGACCCGGCTTCTCCGGCTTCGCCGCCGCGCTGGCGTTGAGCGTGCTCATGCTGCCCACCGTGGTCCGCTCCACCGAGGAGATGCTCCGGCTCGTGCCGGCGCCGCTGCGCGAGGGCGCGTACGCGCTCGGCGTAGCGAAGTGGAAGACCATCCTGCGGGTCGTGCTGCCGACCGCGCTGCCCGGCATCGTCACCGGCATCATGCTCGCCATCGCGCGGGCCGCCGGCGAGACCGCGCCGGTGCTGCTCGTCGCCGGCGGCGGCGCGGCGATCAACTTCAACCCGTTCGAGAACAACCAGTCGTCGCTGGCCCTCTTCGTCTACCAGCAGGCCGGTGAGGCGTCGAAGTACTCGCCGGCCCGGGCGTGGACCGCGGCGCTGACCCTGGTCGCCCTGGTCCTCGTGCTGACCGTCGCGGCGAAGTTGCTGGCCCGTCGAAACCGGCTCGGCCGATGAACCCCGGAGGTACCGCCACCATGGCCAAGCGCGTCGAAGCCGCCAACGTCACCGCCTACTACGGCGGTTTCAAGGCGATTGAGAACATCAACCTGACCGTCGAGCCGAAGACGGTGACCGCCCTGATCGGCCCGTCCGGCTGCGGCAAGTCCACCTTCCTGCGGTCGATCAACCGGATGCACGAGGTCCTGCCCGGCGCCCGGGTCGAGGGCAACCTGACCATCGACGGCCAGGACGTCTACGACCGCGACGTGGACGTCACCGCGGTCCGCCGGATGATCGGCATGGTCTTCCAGCGGCCGAACCCGTTCCCCACCATGAGCATCTTCGAGAACGTGGTGGCCGGCCTGAAGCTCAACGGCGTCCGGCGCAAGTCGATCCTGGAGGAGGCGGCCGAGAAGGCGCTCCGCTCGGCGAACCTGTGGGACGAGGTGAAGGACCGGCTGGCCAAGCCCGGCGCCGGTCTCTCCGGCGGTCAGCAGCAGCGGCTCTGCATCGCGCGCACGATCGCGGTCGAGCCGCAGGTGGTGCTGATGGACGAGCCCTGCTCCGCGCTGGACCCGATCTCCACGCTGGCCATCGAGGACCTGATGTTCCAGCTCAAGGACAAGTTCACCATCATCATCGTCACGCACAACATGCAGCAGGCAGCGCGGGTGTCCGACCGCACCGCCTTCTTCTCGATCGAGAAGACCGGCGACCCGGGCCGCCTGATCGAGTACGACAACACCCAGAAGATCTTCAGCAACCCCAGCCAGAAGAAGACCGAGGACTACATCACCGGCCGCTTCGGCTGAGGTGCAAGGAAGGGCCCCCGGTTAACGCATTCTGCATAACAGGGGGCCCTTCTTAACAACCTCGCTCAGCTCAGCAGGAAGCGCGGCGTGGGCCCGTCCAGGTCCGCGATTCGCGGCATGATCGGCGTACCCGGATCGCGCCGCGCCGCCGCGCGGGCCACGCCGCTCAGGTCGCCGCCGGCGGCGACCTCGGCGAGCGTGACCATGGTCGGCGGCAGCATGGTCAGTTCCCCCGCCTCCGCCCGTGCCAGCGCGTCCGCCGGGCGCAGCCAGAGCGTGTGGTCGGCCTCGCCGGACACGTCGCGGGTCCGCTGCCCCTCGGGCAGCAGGGCGACGAAGAAGTACGTGTCGAAGCGGCGCGGCTCGAACTCGGGAGTGATCCACCGACTCCACGGCAGCAGCAGGTCGGACCGGAGCGTGAGGCCGCGCCCGGCCAGCAGGTCGGCGAACCCGGTACGCCGGCCCACCAGGTCCTGCCGAGCGGCCTCCCAGTCGTCGCCGCTGACGTCGCCGACCACGGTCCCGCCGTCCGGGCCGGCCAGCAGCACGCCCGCCTCCTCGAAGACCTCGCGGGCAGCGGCGCAGACCACCGCCTGCGCGGCTGCCGCGTCGAGCCGGAGCCGTTCCCCCCAGCCCGTCGGCCCCGGCCCGGCCCAGCCGAGGTGCGCCTCCGAGTCGGAGCGGTCCACCCCGCCGCCGGGGAACGCGTACATCCCGCCGAACGTCATCGCCGCCAACCGCCGGATCAGGTAGACCTCGAAGCCGTCGCCGCCGGCCGGGCGGAGCAGCAGCACGGTGGCGGCGACCCGGGGCACCGCGGCCACGCCGCCCTCGGCGTGGAAC
Source organism: Micromonospora sp. NBS 11-29 (assembly GCF_002140155.1). Taxonomy (GTDB): domain Bacteria; phylum Actinomycetota; class Actinomycetes; order Mycobacteriales; family Micromonosporaceae; genus Micromonospora. The sequence goes on along the minus strand of NZ_NAPR01000020.1, from coordinate 126,532 downwards.
CGGCGGGCGTGCTCCACCAGGGCGGGGGGTGCGGCGAAGCCGTCGATCGTCATGACCCGAGCCTAGTTCCGGGTACGGCAGACCGGTGCGGGCCGGATCCCGTGGAGGAACCGGGCCGGGTGATCCGCACGGGGCAGACCGGCACGATGTCCGCGATTCCCTGCTCCCAGCCGCGGCGGTCGATCCCCGGAAGCTGACCCTCGGTTCATCACCGTCCGTAACCGAGCCCTCTTCCACATGGATGACCTTCCACCCCCTTTGCTCTGCAGCCAATCGCGCAACCGCAACCGTCGATGACCGCTGCGTTCATGGCTGCAGAGCAAAGGCGGCCGCAGGGCAACATCGCTGGCGGCGACCAGGGCGGCAAATGTCCATTGTGCCTGCCCCAGGGGCAGCACCCCCGCCCCGATCGGACCAGGGACCGTCACACTCGGCAACGATGACGCTCCGTGTGCACATCGGCGGGCCGGTGTGCTGTCGCTGACGGGGCAGGGTGTCTCGGCCGACACGAGCGTCAGCACCTGGCTCAGCAGCGATGGGCACGCGCTGGTCGCGGAAGTGGCCGGCCAGGCCCTGCCATCCCGACGGGTGGATCACCTTGCTGGCGGCGTAACGGGCCGGGATAGCGTTCGGGCATGACGCGTTGGGGAATTCTGGCCACCGGACACATCGCCGCCTGCTTCGCCGCCGACCTGCGGCTGGTGCCCGGTGCCGAACTGGTGGCGGTCGGATCGCGTACCCGGGAGAGCGCCGAGAAGTTCGCACAACAGCACGACGTGCCGCGAGCGTACGCCTCCTGGGCCGAGCTGGCCGCGGACCCGGACCTGGACGCGATCTACGTGGCCACGCCGCACGCCGCGCACCACGAGGCGGCGCTCGCCTGCCTGGCCGGCGGCAAGGCCGTGCTGGTGGAGAAGCCCTGCACGCTGGACCTGCCCACCACCACCGAGCTGGTCGAGACGGCACGCGCCCGCGGGGTCTTCTTCATGGAGGCCATGTGGATGCGCACGAACCCGCTGATCCTGCGGGTCCTGGAGCTGATCTCCGACGGCGCGATCGGTGACGTCACCCACGTCCGGGCCGACTTCGGGGTGGCCGGGCCGTTCCCGCCGGAGCACCGGATGCGGAACCGTGCGCTGGGCGGGGGCTCGCTGCTGGACCTCGGCGTCTACCCGCTGAGCCTGGCCCACCTGGTGCTCGGCCCGCCGCAGCATGTGCAGGCGTGGGCCCGGTTGAGCCCGGAGGCGGTGGACGAGAACACCGGCATCGTCCTGGGTTGGGACTCCGGAGCGGTGGCCACGTTGAGCTGCGGCATGGTCGGCGCGACCGCGATCACCGCCTCGATCACCGGCACCGCCGGTCGGATCGACCTGCCGGAGCCGTTCTTCCGGCCGGGATCGGCGGTGCTGCACCGGCTCGACGCCGAGCCGGAGACCATCCCGGCCGACCTGACCGGCGGCGGCTACCAGTACGAGGCGATCGAGGTGCAGCGCTGCCTGGCGGCCGGGCTGACCGAGAGCCCGCTGGTGCCGCACGCCGCCACGCTGGAGGTCATGACCCTGATCGACGACATCAAGGCCCGGATCGGCGTCTCCTACGGGTAAGTAGGGGCCCCGTTAAGAAGGGGCCCCTGCTATACCGGAGGCGTTAAGCGGGGGCCCTTCCTTAAAACAGCGGGCGGACCAGGAGGTACGCGAGGCAGGCGATGGCAGCGGCGGCCGGGAACGTGATGATCCAGGCGATCACGATGTTGCCGGCCACGTTCCAGCGCACCGCGGAGAGCCGTTTGGTCGCGCCCACGCCCATGATCGCCGAGGTGATCGTGTGCGTGGTGGAGATGGGGGCCTTGAGCACCAGCGCGTTGAAGTAGAGCACCGCGCTGGCCACGGTCTCGGCCGCGAAGCCCTCCGCCGGGCCGAGGTCAATGATCTTCCGGCCCAGCGTCCGGATGATCCGCCAGCCGCCCGCGTACGTGCCGAGCGCCAGCATCGTGGCGGAGGTCCAGAACACCCAGCCGGGGATGTGCGTCTTGCTCTCCTGGAAACCGCCGGTGTAGAGCGCCAGCACGATGATGCCCATGGTTTTGGCGGCGTCCTGCATGCCGTGGCCGACCGACATGGCGGCCGCGGACACGGTCTGCGCCCAGCGGAAACCGCGGCTCAGCTTGCCCGGCTGCCCCTTCCGGAACAGCCACATGATCGCCAGCATCACCAGGAAGCCGAGCACCAGGCCGACCACCGGGGAGAGCACCATCGGGAGGAGGACCTTCTCCACGATGTTGCCCCACTGGACGATGCCGTCGGCGGCGAACAGGGTCGCGCCGACCAGGCCGCCGAAGAGGGCGTGCGAGGAGGAGGACGGCAGGCCGAAGTACCAGGTGATCAGGTTCCAGGCGATCGCGCCGAGTACGCCGGCGAAGACCACGCCGAGGCTCTCCACCCCGGTCGGTAGCGTGACCAGTCCGTCGCCGACCGTCTTGGCGACCCCGGCGCCGAAGTGCGCGCCGACGAAGTTGCCGACGGCGGCCAGCCCGAGGGCGATCCGGGGCGTCAGCGCCCGGGTGGAGATGCTGGTGGCAATCGCGTTGGCCGCGTCATGGAAGCCGTTCGTGTAGTCGAACGCCATGGCGACCGCGATCACCGCCAGCACGGCGATGAGTTCGGGTGTCACGGGATCAGGACTCCTTGACCGCGATGGTCTCGACGGTGTTGGCGACGTGCTCGAAGGCGTCGCAGGCGGCCTCCAGCTCGTCGGCCACCTCCTTCATCTTCAGCACCGTGAGCGCGTCGTACTCACCGGAGAAGAGGCGGACCAGCAGCATCCGGTACGCCTGGTCGCCGTCGTTCTCGAGCCGGTTGCACTCAATCCAGTAGTCCTCAAGATCCTTCATCGACTTCAGCCGGGGCATCGCCTCGGCGGTGAGCTTGGCCTGCTGGTCGAGCACGTTGACCAGCTCGTGCAGCTCGCGCGGGAGCGACGGCAGCTTGGTCAGGCCGTACAGGTAGAGCAGGTTCCCGACCGCCTCCAGGTGGTCCATCACGTCGTCGAGCAGCGAGCCCAGCCGGTAGATGTCCTCACGGTCGAACGGCGTGATGAAGGTGGAGTTGATCTTCTTGTACAGGTCGTGCGTGATCTGGTCGCTGTCGTGCTCGACCTCGGTCAGCCGCTCGCTGATCGACTGCACGTCGGCACCGGGCAGGCCCAGCTCGTTGAGCAGATCGGTCCCTTTCACCAGGTTCTGCGCGGCCCTGGTGAAGAGCTCGTAGAAGGCGCCCTCGGTGGGACGGAAGGAAAACTTCACAGCACGGACCTCGTCGTGTCGGTGGAAGGGTGGCCGCCGCCTACGAGAGGCGTCTGCTCTGGGCATGCTAGGGACACGGTGGAACCGGGCATCGACCGGCCCACCCCTGGTCAGGCCCGATTCACCGCTCGTTCACCTGCTGTTCACCTGGATGCTTTCCATCCTGGTCACGCAGCCGCCCACGCTCCCGTTCGACGTCGAAATCGGCAGGCGGATACCCCAGATCCAACCCGGCGAACGTCTCCCGCAGCAGGTGGGCCACCGCCCAGTCCCGATACCATTTACGGTCCGCCGGCACCACGAACCACGGCGCGGCATCCGTGCTGCAACGCTCCAGCGCCTCGGCGTACGCGGCGTGGTAGTCGTCCCAGCGTGCCCGGGTGTCCAGGTCGCTCGGGTTGTACTTCCAGTACTTCGTCGGGTCGGTGAGCCGCTCCATCAGCCGCTCGGCCTGCTCGGCGTAGGAGATGTGCAGCATGACCTTGACCACGGTGACCGCCTGCTCGGCCAGCTCCCGCTCGAAGTCGTTGATGAGCGCGTACCGGGAGCGCCAGGTGTCCTCGTCGACCAGCCCCTCCACCCGGGCGATGAGCACGTCCTCGTAGTGCGAGCGGTTGAACACGCCCACGTACCCGGGCGGCGGCAGCGCCCGCCGGATCCGCCACAGGAAGTCGTGCCGCAGTTCCTCCTCGGTCGGCGGGCCGAACGAGCGGATGTGCAGCCCGAGCGGGTTCATCGCGCCGGCCACCCGCTTGACCGTGCCGTCCTTGCCGCCGCAGTCCATGGCCTGGAGCACCAGCAGCACCCGACCCGGCCGACCCTCGGCCAGATCCGCACCGGCCTGGCTGGGCGCGCTGGTGGCGCTCCCCGCGCCGGCCGCGCCCGCGGTCGCGTACAGCATCTCCTGCTGCCGGGCCAGCTCCGCGCCGAGCAGCCCCACCTGGCCCCGGGCCCACTCCTTGCGCGCCGGACCGTGCCCGGCCGCCGCCGGCAGCCCCGGGGTCGAGCGGGGATCGATCGCCGCCAGGTCCACCGCGCCCGGCCCCACCCGCAACAACGTCCGCATCGACCCGCCCTCGGGCCTCACCACCCCAGTCATTCCCTGATCTTCACCCGCCGGGCCCGATCATGGGTACGGAGCGTCCGACACATCCGCTACATCCGCTTCGCCCCGGCTCAGACCACCAGGGCCAACCACTTCCGGTACGAGGTGGCGAACGGCTCGCTCCCGTCGCCGAGCGCGCCGAGCAGCCAGCGGGCCGCCGCCTCGGCCTCGACGACCAGGTCGTCCGGGTAGTTCCACCGGGCCCGGTGCTCGGCGAACTCGTCCTCGTCGCGCAGCTCGACGACGCCGGTCTCGCGCCGGCGCACCACGTCCAGGTCGAGGTCGATCAGATGGACCGTCTCCTCGCCCTCCCACCGGGCCGGGGTGGCGATGTCGCAGTAGACCTCACTGGTGCGCGGCGGCGGGTTGAACATGCCCGTCCACCAGCCGGAACGGGGCACCAGCAGGACGAACGGGATCTGCTCGACCGAGGGCCGACCATGGTAGACGGACTCGGTGCCGGCCGGCACGCCGAGCCACACGCCGAGGTCGTCCTCGGCCAGGCGGCGGGCCGGGTAGTCGCGGTGGGCGCTGCCGTCGTACTTGCGGTAGATCACGCGGACCACGTCGCTCGGCATGTCTCGCACCCTAACCGATTCCGGCCACGCCACGCGATCGACAGGTGACCGGACGCGACCCGCCGGCCGCGCCACGCCGCCGGAGCGGCGGGACCGGCGTCGGTGCCGGCGGGTACGGTCGCACCGTGACTCCGTCCCGCACCGCCACCGCCGCATCCAGGAAGCGCCGCAGTGGCCGTCCCGACGGCGGGAAGCTGCTGGCCGCCGCGGTGGGCGCGGTCCCGGGCGGCGCGGCCCGACCCGGCCAACAGCAGATGGCCGAGGCGATCGAGCGGAGCATCGCCTCCGGCGAGCACCTGCTGGTGCAGGCCGGCACCGGCACCGGCAAGTCCCTGGCCTACCTCGCCCCGGCGCTGACCGTGGACGGCCCGGTGGTGATCTCCACCGCCACCCTGGCGTTGCAGTCCCAGCTCGTCGAGCACGACCTGCCCCGGCTGGCCGACGCGGTCGAGCCGGTGCTCGGCCGCCGCCCCACCTTCGCCGTGCTCAAGGGTCGCCACCACTACCTGTGCCTGGCCCGGCTGGACAGCTCGGTCGAGGACGAGCCGGACGAGGCGCTCTTCGACGCGCCCCGCCCCGGCGCCACGAAGTGGCTCGGCGAGGCCGGCCGGCTGGGCAAGCAGGTGCAGCGGCTGCGTGACTGGGCCGAGGAGACCGCCACCGGCGACCGCGACGAGTTGGATCCGGGCGTCGACGACCAGGTCTGGCGCAGCGTCTCGATGCCGGCCCGGGAGTGCGTCGGCGCGAGCCGCTGCCCGTTCGGGCAGGAGTGCTTCGCGGAGGCGTCCCGGGCCCGCGCCCGCGAGGCCGACATCGTGGTGACCAACCACAGCCTGCTCGCCGTCGACATGCTCGCCGGGCGGCACATCGTGCCACCGCACAAGCTGCTGGTGGTGGACGAGGCCCACGAGCTGGCCGACCGCGTCTCCTCGGCGGCCCAGGCCGAGCTGGTGCCCGAGCTGATCGACCGGTCCACCCGGCGGGCCCGCCCGCTGCTCCGGCCGGACGTCGCCGACCGGCTCACCGAGGCCGGTGACGCGCTGGCCGTGGGGCTGGCCGAGGCGCCGGCCGGCCGGCTCACCGCCGGCCTGCCGCCGGCGTTGCGGGAGGCGTGCACGCTGCTCGACTCCGCGACCCGGGCCGCGCTGGAGGCGATCGGCGACGTGAAGGCCGACGACCCCGACCCGGTCCGCAAGCAGCAGGCCAAGGCCGTGCTGGACGAGCTGTCCACCACCGCCCAGCGGCTGCTGGAGGGGGGTGACCACGACGTGGCCTGGGTGGAGAAGCCGGAGAACGGCAGCCGCCGGGCGCTGGTGGTGGCGCCGCTGTCGGTGGCCGGCACGCTCGCCACCCACCTCTACGACGAACGCACCGTGGTCGCCACCTCGGCGACGCTGGCGCTGGGCGGGCGCTTCGACACGGTGGCGCGGGCGCTGGGGCTGGAGGCGCCGCCGCCCGCCCCGCCGTCGCCGGCCGCCGCCGCGCTGGCCACCGCGACCGCGGCCGGTCGCACCGCCGGCCCGGCCCCGGTGGCGAGCACTGAGGGCAGGTCCGGCCCGGCCCTGGTGGCGAGCACCGAGGGCAGCCGGGCGGCAATCGGCACGGTTCCGGCCACCGAGGGGCCCGGCTGGCGCTCGCTCGACGTCGGCTCGCCGTTCGACTACGCCCGGCAGGGCATCCTCTACGTCGCCGCGCACCTGCCCCGCCCCAGCGTCTCCGGGCTGCCCACGGCGGCCGGCGAGGAGCTGCTGGCGCTGGTCGGCGCGCTCGGTGGGCGTACCCTCGGGCTCTTCTCGTCGCGACGGGCCGCGCAGCAGGCCGCGGAGCTGCTCCGCGCGCGGACCGACCTGCCGGTGCTGTTGCAGGGCGAGGAGGCGCTGCCGCTGCTGGTCCGCCGGTTCCGCCAGGAGCGCGAGAGCTGCCTGTTCGGGGTGATGTCGCTCTGGCAGGGGGTGGACGTGCCGGGCGACGCCTGCCAGCTCGTGGTGATCGACCGGCTGCCCTTCCCCCGCCCGGACGAGCCGCTCGCGGCGGCCCGCGCGGCGGCGGTGGACGCGGGCGGCGGCTCCGGTTTCGCGGCGGTCAGCGTGCCGATCGCGGCGGTGCGGCTGGCGCAGGGCGTCGGGCGACTGATCCGGGCCACCGGCGACCGGGGCGTGGTGGCGGTGCTGGACTCGCGGTTGGAGACGGCGCGCGGGTACGGCCCGTTCCTGCGCCGCTCGCTGCCGCCGTTCTGGTACACCACCCGCCCGGAGGTGGCCCGGGGCGCGCTGGAGCGCCTGGCGAAGAGCTGACGCCCGCGCCTCCCCGGAGCGGGGTGACGCGGGCGTCGGCGGGTCGGGTCGGGTCAGGGCGCCTGGGAGGCGACCACCACCGCGTCCGGTGGGGTGTCCGGCACGGTACGCGCGGCGAGCCGGCGGACCGCGGTGTTGAGCACGGCGATCAGTGGCACCGCGACCAGCGCACCGGCGATGCCGGCCAGCACCACGCCGGCGGCGATGCCGATGATCACGGCGAGCGGGTGGATGGCCACCGCCCGGCCCATGATCAGCGGCTGGAGCACGTGGCCCTCGATCTGCTGCACGCCGACCACCGCGGCGAGAATGACCAGCGCGATTCCCGGGCCGCTGTCGACCAGCGCCACCAGCACGGCCACCACGCCGGACAGGAACGCGCCGACGATCGGGATGAACGCGCCCAGGAAGACCAGCGCGGCCAGCGGGAACGCGAACGGGATGTCGAAGATCACCAGGAAGATGCCGATGCCCACGGCGTCGATGAAGGCGACCAGCACGGTGGCCCGGACGTAGGCGCCGAGCGTGGCCCAGGACGCCCGGCCGGCGTCGTCGACCTTCCAGCGCGCGGCGACCGGCAGCAGGCGCACCAGGAACCGCCAGATGTTGTTGCCGTCGCGGAGGAAGAAGAACGTCGCGAAGAGCACCAGGACGGTGCCGGTGAGCACCTCGGCGAGCGTGGTGGCGGTGCTGAGCGCGCCGCTGGTGAACCGTTCGGTGTTGCCGTTGATCCAGTTCTGCGCCTCGTTGATGTAGCGGTCGAGTTGGCTGTCGGACAGGTGCAGCGGGCCGGTCTTGAGCCAGTCCTGGATCTGCCGGACGCCCTGGGAGGACTTCTCGCTCAGCTCCGGCACACCCTGGATGAACTCGTTGACCACCAGCGTCAGCGTGCCGACCACCGCGGCCAGGCCACCGACCAGCACCACGCCGGTCGCCAGCGAGCGGGGGAACCGGGCCTTGAGCAGCCAGCCGACCGCCGGGGCGAGCAACGCCGAGAGCAGCAGCGCGACGGTCAGCGGGATGATCACGATGCTGATCGTGCCGACGATCCGCAGGAGCGCCCAGGTCACGATGCCGATCACGATCAGACGCCAGCACCAGGCGGCGGCGATCCGCAGGGCGTGCGGCACCTCGGTGTCGTCGCGGCTCACCGTGGAGGTGTGCATCGGGGCGGGCGGCTCGGCGCCCACCACGGTCGCCGCCGGGGACGCCACCGGACCCGGCGAGGTGGGCGAGGCCACACCCGCCTCCCCAGGCGCCGCCTCCGGGTCGACCCGGCGGGACCGGGCCGACTCCCGGCCCGACTCGTACGCGCGGCGGAGCCGCCCGCGCATCCGCTCGAAGCGGCTCAAGCGCACCTCCCGCAAAAGCTCCGTCCACCCACGTCACAGGGGGGACAGGATACGTCCATCCGCCCCACCCTAGGGCGGCTCCGCCACACATTGCCCCACCGCCGCACCCGCCAACCACGGCGAGGGCCGCCGACCGGCACGCGGTAGCGTCTTCGCGTGACCCCCGATGAGAGTCTCGACGCCGGGCTGCCCATCCGCCTCCTGCACGACCGCGTGCTGGTGCGCAACGAGGGTGCCGAGGGGGAACGCCGCTCCACCGCCGGCATCGTGATCCCGGCGACCGCGGCGGTCGGCAAACGACTGGCCTGGGCCACCGCGGTCGGCGTGGGCCCGAACGTCCGCTCCGTCGTCGCCGGGGACCGGGTGCTCTACGNGAGCGGGACGTGCACGCCGTGGCGGCCGAGCGGGTGGAGACGACCGCCGCCGGCTCGACCGGTCTCTACCTGTAGCCCTGCCTCGCCGCGCTGTTTGCGGCGCTGCCCGGCGGGAAGCCCAGGCACCTCAGTGCGCCCTGGGGAGGGACCATGCCGATCGTGATCAAGAGGATTCTCGCCTGGGGGTTCCTCGTGTTCCTGATCTACTTCATGGCGTTCCGGCCCGACGGTGCCGCGCAGCTGTTCCGGGGGATCGGGGCCGCGCTGGTGGCGATCGCCCAGGGTCTGGGCGACTTCCTCACCGGCCTGATGAGCTGACCTCAGCAACTTTGCCACGAAACCCCGGTTTGCCAGTCACTGACAAATCACCGCTTCGTGGCAAACTTTAGCTGATGCCGGCCTACACCGACCTCATGCTGGAGACGTACCGCGCCTGACACCTTCTCGGCGTCCCGACTCAGCCATGCGGGTGCCAGGGGACGGAGGGGCGCGAGTCGTGCCAGCCGGGCGCGGGCGGCGGCGGGGCCAGCACCACCGGGATCGGCACCACCGGCTCGTCCGGCGCCTCCACCGCGCGCTGCGAGCCGTCCGGGAAACGCAGGTGGTAGCGCTGCCCATCCCAGACTCCGACCGGAGCCTGGGGGTCACGACCGACGAAGAACGAACGGTACGCGGTGATCGCGTCCAGCAGCTCCCGTTCCTCCCGCGCCGTCCATTCCCGCTCGGCGGGCTTGCGGTCCAGGCCGCGGCGCATCCCGTCGCGCAGCAACGCCAGCCGGGTCGCGGCGAACTGGTAGCCGCGCATCGCCTTGACGCCGCCGTCGCCGGCCACCCGTCGGGCCCAGGCGCGGGCCGCGTGTCGCCGGCCCAGGCTGCCCAACGCGGCCACCTCCGGCGGGGTGAGCCAGCCGGCCCGGACGTAGTCGGGCAACGTGCGCTCGGTGAGCCGACCCTCCCAGGCGCGCAGCCAGACGGCCAGCCCCACCATGGCGAAGAAGATCGGCACCATCACGCCGATGTAGCCGTAGAGCACGATCACCGTCTGCCCGGTGGCCTGCGCCAGTGAGGGGATCAGGTTCCAGGTGCCGTGCAGCATCATCGCCACCAGCAGGCCCGCGAGCGGGGCGAGGATCCGCACCCGCCGGTCGGCGGTACGCGCGGCGACGCCCAGCCCGACGCCGGTCATCGAGGTGAACAACGGGTGGGCGAAGCCGAACAGCAGGATGCGCACGATGAAGATCGCGATCACCTGTTGCGCGCCGGTGGCCGGGCCGTACTCCTCCACGCCGGTGCGGTAGCCGTAACCGCCCAGGTAGAGGATGTTCTCCACCATGGCGAACCCGACCGCGGAGAGCCCGCAGTAGACCAGGCCGTCGGTGATCCCGGAGAACTCCCGCCGCCGGAAGATCAGCAGCAGGATCGGGCCGGCCGCCTTGGTCAACTCCTCGATGAACGGCGCGACCAGCACGGCGGTCAGCGCGGCGGGCAGCCCCCAGTCCTCGAACAGCTTCGCGCCGGTCTCGTTGACCAGCAGCGAGATGGCGGTGGAGACGAACGCCCCCCAGGCGAAGCAGAAGACCAGGTACTTCAGCGGTTCGGGCTCGTAGCGGTCGAGCCAGAGGAAGCAGGAGACCAGCACCGGCACCGGCAGGATCGCCGCGATCACGCCGACCAGCAACGCCTCGGCGCCCAGGCTCTCGCCCAGCGTGAAGACCATGAACAGCGCGCCGGCCGCGATCAGCAGCACCACCGCGGCCAGCACCAGGAAGCGCCGCCAGCCGAGCCGCCGCAACGGCATCCGTGGCGTCGGACCCCCCGGCGGCGGGGCGGTGGGCGCGGACGGCGGCAGTGCTCCACCGGGCGGGTTGTCGGCCATGCGGTCAGCCTAACCACCCGCGCCCCACTCACCCCGGACCAAACCGGAAGCGCCCGTCGATCATGAGGAGGGCGGTCAACCGACCGGTGGGGCGGTGGGGGGTTGGGGGGTGAGGGCGGAGTCGGGGGTGCGGTGGTGTTCGTCGAAGGCGTGGCGGACCAGGCGGTTCGCGTCCTCCTGGTCGATGCCGGAGGCCACCATCAGGTCGCTGGCGGCGGTCCGCACCTGGGCGACCACCACACTGCCGGAGAAGCCGACCCCCTCGTGGTACGCCCGGCCGGCCTCGCTGACCGCGCGCAGCGTCCGCTGCCGGGCCTTGTCCGGCTCCTCCCCGGCGGCGAACTCGTGCCGGAGCAGGCGTACCGACTCGGCGAGGTGGGCGACCGCGTCCGGCATCGGCGCCGGGATCGGCTCCTCGTCCTCGATCAGGGTGACCGTGCGGCGGATCAGCGTGCCGCTGTTGCGCATCGCCCGGTCGATCGGGTCCGCCGCCTCCGCGTAGTGGGTCAGCTCGCTGCGCCGGTGCCAGCGGGCCGGCGAGATGGTGATGGTCTCCTTGGCGCCCTCGATCGCCTCGCCGAGCGCGGTCAGCTCGTCCTTGTTCTCCCGCAGCCGGAACAGCGCCCGCTGCGCCGCGCCCCGGTCCCGCTCGCGCAGCGCGTGGGCGCAGGTGTCGAGCTGGTCGGCCAGCAGGTTCAGCGCCGGCCGCGCGGCCCGGTTGATCACCCGGAGCGGGTTCAGCGGAAGCAGCACGGCGGTGACCAGCAACGCGATGGTGCCGCCGAGTAACGCGTCGACGAAGCGGGGGAACTCCAGATTCTCGGTGGACGGGCTGAGCGTCACGATCAGCACCGCGGTGGCCGCCGCCTGGATCACGACGGCCACGCTGGCCCCGGCGAAGATGGTCAGCAGGATGGCCGAGGTCACCACCAGCGCGAGCTGCCACGCGCCGGTGCCGAGGAAGTAGATCAGCACGTCGCCGACGAGCACGCCGATCGCCACCCCGACGATCAGTTCGACCGTACGCCGGAACCGCTGGCCGACCGAGGCGGCCAGCGTGCCCACCGCGGAGATCGGGGCGAAGACCGGCTGCGGGTTGTGCAGCACCCGGTGCGCGATCAGGTACGCCAACCCGGCCGCGAGCCCGGCCTGCACGGCCAGGCCGAACGCGGTCCGCACCCGGTGCACCCGGTCGTGCAGGGTGGCCCGGCTGCGCTCGCGCAACTCGTCGGCGAGGGCGGCGTTCTCCGGGGGGTCACCGCGACCCGCGCGCGACGTCAGCCGTCGCAGGAGCGGCGGTCGTCGGTCCCGGGCCATGGCGGGTACTACCCGTCTCGCCTGCGCACAATCCCCGGGTGCCCGGCGACGGCCACGCCGGTAGCCTTCCCGGCATGGCCGCCCATCCCCTCCTCGACGACCTGCGGACCGCGCTCGGCGAGGCCGCTGTGCTGACCGACCCGGACCTGTTGGCCGGGCACGAGCGGGACGAGGCCGACCTGTGCGGGTCGGGCACCCCGCTGGTGGTGGTCCGCCCCCGGGACACCGAGGAGGTGGTGGCCGCGGTGCGGGCGGCCGGCCGGCACGGCGTACCCGTGGTGCCGCAGGGTGCGCGGACCGGGCTGGCCGGCGCGGCGAACGCGGTGGCCGGCGCGATGGTGCTGAGCACCGTGGCGATGGACCGGATCCGGGAGATCGACCCGGTCGGCCGGATCGCCGTGGTGCAGCCGGGCGTGGTCAACGCGGCGCTGGGCGGGGCGGTCCGGGCGCACGGCCTCTGGTATCCGCCGGACCCCGGCTCCTGGGAGTCGTCCACGATCGGCGGCAACGTGGCCACCAACGCCGGCGGCATGTGCTGCGTGAAGTACGGCGTGACCACCGAGTACGTGCTCGGCCTGGAGGTGGTGCTCGCCTCCGGCGAGGTGCTGCGCACCGGCCGGCGCACCGCCAAGGGCGTCGCCGGGTACGACCTGACCCGGCTCTTCGTCGGCTCGGAGGGCACGCTCGGCGTGATCACCGAGGTGACGGTGGCGCTGCGCCCGGCACCCGAGGCGTCGCTGACCCTGGTCGCGGTCTTCCCCACCACGGCGGCGGCCGGTGACGCGGTGGCCGGCATCGCCGCCCGGGGTCTCACCCCGAGCCTGCTGGAGCTGCTGGACCGGACGCACCTGCGGGCGATCGAGGCGTACCGGCCGATGGGGCTGCGCACCGACGCGGAGGCGCTGCTGCTGGCGGCGGTGGACACCGGCGCGCGGGCCGCGGACGACCTGGCGCGGCTCGCCGAGGTGTGCACCGCGGCCGGCGCCGACGAGGTCTACGCGGCCACCGACGCGACCGAGGCCGCCGCGCTGCTCCAGGCCCGACGGCTGGCCCACCCGGCGATGGAGCGGTTCGCCGCGGAGACCTTCCCCGGCGGCAACGGCGGCCTGGTCATCGACGACGTGGCGGTGCCTCGCGGTCGGCTGGCCGAACTGCTGGACGGGGTGGCCCGGATCGCCGAGTCCTGCGACGTGCCGATCGGCGTGGTCGGGCACGCCGGCGACGGCAACATGCACCCCAACATCGTGGTCGACCGGGCCGACCCGGCGAGCCTGGACCGGGGCCGGCGGGCCTTCGACGAGATCATGCGGCTCGGGCTGGACCTGGGCGGCACCTGCACCGGGGAGCACGGCGTGGGGCTGCTCAAGCGGGAGTGGCTGGCCCGGGAGATCGGCCCGGTGGGCGTACGGGTGCACCAGGCGATCAAGGCGGCGCTGGACCCGGCCGGGCTGCTCAACCCGGGCAAGGTGCTCTGAGTCAGCCCTTGTCGTCGGCCGGCGTGGTCTGGGTGAGCAACAGGAGCACGTCGTACGCGACCGGCGGTCTCGGCTCGCCCGGGCAGTCCTGGATGGTGACGGTCAGCCCCGGCGGGACGAGCAGCGTCGAGGTCAGCACGCCGATACAGCCCTGCTTGTACTGCCGGGCCTGATCGGTTTCGCCGGCCAGCGCCGGATCCGCCAGCATCCGCTGGAGCCGCCGCGCCTGTTCCGGGTTCAGCGAGCCGGTCGCGTCGACGCCGTCGCCGGCGCAGTCGCGGCACTGCCACCGACCGGTCGGGTCCACGTCGAGCGTGCGGACCGGGCTGTCCGCGCCGAGCTTCTGCACCAGGGTGACTCGTTTCCCGGCCGGTGTCGGTGTGGCCGCGCCCCGCGGACCGGGCGCGGTGCCGGCACCGCTGAGGAGTGAGCAGCCGGTCAGGGCGGTCACCAGCAGCACGCCGACGCCGACGGCGGGGATGCGCGACCAGGTGGGGCGAAGCACGCCGGAAACCTACACTTCCGTAGGTTGCGGGCACTACCCGTCGATCGGCAGGTAGGGGTGCTACCGGGGTGCGGCCGGCAGCCCGCTGCCCCGGTCGGCCGCGAAGCCGCGCACGTCGGGCGCGCCGAGCCGCGCCGCGTCGGCCGCGATGTCGTCCGCCATGAGCTGCGACTCCCGCTCCGCCTCCACCCGCGCCCGGTAGTGGGCGACCTCCCGGGCCCGGGCCGCCGCGTCCCAGCCGAGCACCGCGCCCATCAGCTCCGCGGCGTGCTCCGCCGACTCCAGGCCGCGGTGGCTGGTCTCGATGGAGATCCGGGTACGCCGGGTGAGCACGTCCTCCAGGTGCAGCGCGCCCTCGGCGCGGGCCGCGTACGTCACCTCGGCGGCGAGGTATTCCGGCGCGCCGGCCAGCGGCGACCCGAGCAGCGGGTCGGCGTCGACCAGGGCGAGCACGTCGAGGGTGAGGTTGCCGTAGCGCTCCAGCAGGTGCTCGACCACCCCGACCGCCACCCCGTGCCGGCGGGCCAGGTCGGCCCGGTCCCGCCACAGGGCGGCGTACCCGTCCGCGCCGAGCAGCGGCAGGTCGGCGGTGCGCGACGGGCGGGTCCACCCGAGCCGGTGCACCGCGCGGTCGACCACGTCGGCGGCCATCACCCGGTACGTCGTGTACTTCCCGCCGGCCACCAGAAGCAGGCCGAGCATCGGCTCCACCACCGCGTGCTCCCGGGAGAGCTTCGAGGTGGAATCCGCCTCGCCGGACAGCAGCGGGCGCAGCCCGGCGTAGACGCCCTCGATGTCGGCGGTGGTCAGCGGCCGGTCCAGCACGGTGTTGACCTGCGACAGCAGGTAGTCGATGTCGCTCGCGGTGGCGGCCGGGTGGGACCGGTCGAGCTGCCAGTCGGTGTCGGTGGTGCCGATGATCCAGTGGCCGCCCCACGGGATGACGAAGAGCACGCTGGTCGCGGTGCGCAGGATCAGGCCGGTCTCGCCGACGATCGCCGAGCGCGGCACCACCAGGTGCACGCCCTTCGAGGCCCGCACCCGCAGGCCGGGACGGAGCCCGACGTCGTTGAGCATCCGCGACATGTCGTCGCTCCACACGCCGGTGGCGGCGATCACGGTGCGGGCGCGTACCTCGAACTCGGCGTCCGGTGAGCCGGCGGGNCGACCGCCCGGGCGCTGTTCACCACCGTCGCGCCGAGGCTGGCCGCGCTGCGGGCCAGCGTCACCACCAGGCGGGCGTCGTCGACCTGGCCGTCGTAGTAGCGGATCGCGCCGGCCAGCGTGTCCGGCCGCAGGCTGGGGAAGACCCGGCGGGCGCCCTCGCGGGTCAGGTGCCGGTGCAGCGGCATCCCGCGCCCACCGCCGAGCAGCCCGGCGAACACGTCGTACGCGGCCACGCCGAGGCCGTAGTAGGAGCGGCGGAAGAACCGCCGGGGCAGGTCACGCATCCCGCCCTCGGCCGGCAGCGGCACCAGGATCGGCACCGGGCGGACCAGGTGCGGGGCGAGCCGGGTGGCGAGCAGGCCGCGTTCGGTCAGCGCCTCGTGGACCAGGTGGAACTCCAACTGCTCCAGGTAGCGCAGGCCCCCGTGGATCAGCTTGCTGGACCGGCTGGACGTGCCGGCGGCGTAGTCCCGCCCCTCCACCAGGGCGACCTTGAGGCCACGGGACGCGGCGTCGAGCGCGGCGCCCGCCCCGGTCACCCCACCCCCGATGATCAGCACGTCGAACCGTTCGGCGCGGAGCCGACGCAGGTCGTCGGCGCGGCGCTCGGCGGAGAGCTGGCCGGCCACGGATCGGGACACGTTGGGGTCGCGCACCCGTCCACGGTAGCCGCCCCACCACCACGACGACACGCCCCGGACGTACCGTGATGACCATGCTGACCGGCCCGCCCGCTCCGCCCGTCCCACCGCCGATGCCGCGCGACGCCGGGCCGTGGCCGGTCGTCGCGGCGGTGGCGACCGGGGTCTGGGCCGTGCTGGTCACCGTGCCCGGCCAGGTCACCGGCTGGCTGGTGGACCAGGTGGTGCTGGTCACCGGGCCGGACCGGGTGGTGGCGGTCTGGCCGGTGGTCGCGACGCTCACCGTGCTGCTGGTCGGCGGGCCGACGCTGCTGCTGGCGCTGGTGCCCCACTCCCCGGCGCTGCGGGCGACCGGCCGCGCCTGGACGGTCGGGGCGCTGGCGCTCGGCGCGGGGACCCTGCTGCGGGCGCTGCCGCCGGTGCACCACGAGGCGTACCTGGCCGCGCTGGCGGTGGCCGTCGGGCTGATCGCGTTCGTCGCCGACCGGTTGGCCCGCCGCCGCCCGCCCAACCCGGGCACCACGCCGGGCCGGGCCGTGCCCCCGTTCCCGCCCGGCCACGCCGCACCGCCGCCGGGCCACCCCGAGGCCCCGCACCATGCCGTACCCCCGGGGTCGGACGCCCTGGCGGCGGCGGCCGGGAGTGACGGTCCGACGGTGGGGCGCGAGGGTCGGCGGCCCGGCGCGGTGTCGCTGCTGGCGATCGCCGCCGGGTTGGCGTCGCTGCTGCCCTGGGTCTGGGTGGGCGCGCTGGGCGGGGCGCTGGAGACGCTGCTCGCCGGGCTGGCCGCCGCCGCGCTCGGGGTGCTCGCCGGGGCGCTGCTCGGGCCCGCGTTCTGGGCCGCGTTCGCCGCCGGTCCGACGCCCCGGCCGGTCCGGCTGGTGCTGGTCGGAGGCCTGGTGGCCGGCGTCACGCTGACGCTGCTGGCGGCCGGCGCCGGGCAGTCCGGCGCGCAACTGCCCGGGCTGCTCCTGCTGCCACCGCTCGGGTTCGTGCTGGGCGCGCTGGAGGCCGCTGCCCGGCACGCCGGCCGGCCGGCCGGGCCGGCGGCGGTGCGGTGGCTGGTCGGCCTGGCGCTGGCCGGGCCGCTGGCCTTCACCGACCCGGAGGAGATCACGCTGCTGCTGTCGGCCACCCGCGACGTGCCGTTCTGGGTCGCGGTCGGCACCGGCGCCGCGTTCGCCGTCGCGGTCCTGCTCGCCGTCGGGTACGCCGTGCTGCTCGCCCGGCCCCGCGCCGGCGCGCCCCGGCGCGGCGCGGCCGCGCTGGCCGCCGGGGCGCTGCTGGCCGCCGTGGCGGTGGTGTACGTCGTCCCCGGCCAGCCGGGCCTGTACGGCGAGCGGCTGCTGGTGGTGCTGCGCGAGCAGGCCGACCTGAGCGGCCTGCCGGCCGGTGCGCCGGGTCGGGCCGGCCGGGACGCGCGGGCCGCCGAGGTGTACCGGCGGCTGGTCGCCACCGCCGAGGGCACCCAGGGCGACCTGCGCCGCACGCTGACCCGGATGCGCCTGAACCCGACGCCGTACTACCTGGTCAACGCGATCGAGACGGACGGCGGCCCGGCGGTGCGGGCCTGGCTCTCCGGCCGCCCGGAGGTGGCCCGGGTCCTGGTCGACCAGCGCCTGCGCCCGCTGCCCGCGGCGGCTCCGGAGGCCCGCGGCGATGCCCCCGCGCCGACCGGCCCCACCTGGAACGTGTCGCTGATCGGCGCGGACCGGGTCTGGTCGGAGCTGGGCGTCACCGGCGCCGGCGTGGTGGTGGGCAGCTCGGACTCCGGCGTCGACGGCCGGCATCCGACGCTGGCGGCCGGCTTCCGGGGCGGCGACGACTCCTGGTACGACCCGTGGGAGCACCGCCGCGCGCCCGCCGACCGGGGCGGCCACGGCACGCACACGCTGGGCAGCGCGGTGGGCCGCGACGGGATCGGGGTGGCGCCCGGGGCGAGCTGGGTCGGCTGCGTCAACCTGGACCGCAACCTCGGCAGTCCGGCGCGCTACCTCGACTGCCTCCAGTTCATGCTGGCCCCGTTCCCGCCGGGCGGGAACCCGCTGACCGACGGCCGGCCGCACCGCGCGCCGGACGTGCTGACCAACTCGTGGGGCTGCCCGCCGCTGGAGGGGTGCGACCCGGGGGCGTTGCGCCCGGCGACCGCCGCGCTGGCCGCGGCCGGCATCCTGGTGGTGGCCGCCGCCGGCAACACCGGCCCGGCCTGCGGTTCCATCGCCGACCCGCCGGCACCGTACCCGGACGTGTTCACGGTCGGCGCGGTCGACCGGGCCCGCCGGCTCACCGAGTTCTCCAGCCGGGGCCCGACCGGGACGGCCGCGAAGCCGGACCTGGTGGCCCCCGGCGCGGCGNCACCCCCCAGGTGGCCGGCGTGGTGGCGCTGATGTGGTCGGCCAATCCCGCGCTGGTCGGGGACCTGGAGCGGACCCGGCGGATCCTCACCGAGACCGCCTCCCCGGCCACTGTTCCGGCCGGCGCGTCCTGCGGCGGCACCCGGGACACGGTCGGCGCCGGCCTGGTCGACGCGTACGCGGCGGTGCGGGCGGCCCGCAACGGTTAACAAACCTGCCGGAATGGCCTAGGGTCGGCGGCCATGGACGTCGAGATCGTGGAGCTGGGCCGCGACCGCCTGCCGGAGGTCGTCGCGCTCTGCCGGCGGTCGCTGGACCTGCCGGAGGACGCGGCCGAGGCGCCGGCCGTGGTGGCCTCGGTGGCCGACCGGGCCGAGGCCGACCGGCCGGTGCTGCGGCTCGGCGCGGTGCGCGACGACACCCTGCTCGGGGTGCTGGTCGGGTCGCGGTCGGCGACCGATCCCCGGCTCGGCCACGTCGACCTGCTCGCGGTGGCCCCGACGGAGCGCCGCCAGGGCATCGGCGCGGCGCTGCTGGCCGCCGCGGAGACCCGGTTCGCCGCGCTCGGCGCGACCGAGCTGCTGCTCGCCGGCAACCCACCGCACTACGCCTGGCCCGGCGTCGACGTCCGCTACACCCCGGCGGTCTGCGCCGCGCTGCGGCTCGGCTACCGGCAGGACCGGACGGCCTGGAACATGACCGCCGAGCTGACCGAGGGATCGGCGGCGCTGCGGCCCACCGTGGCCGCCGAACAACGGCTGGCCGGGCGGGGCGTGACGGTACGTCGGGCCGAGCCCGCGGACCTGCCGGCGCTGGCCGCGTTCGCCCGGACCACGTTCGGCGGCACCTGGGACGCCGAACTGGCCGGCTCGGTGGGCCGCCCGGACGCCGGCGCGCACCTCGCCGAACGGGACGGCGAGATCCTGGGCTTCGCCGCGTACGGGTCGGCGCGGCCGAGCTGGTTCGGGCCGATGGGCACCGCCCCGGCGGCCGAGGGCTCCGGGATCGGCGGCGTGCTGCTGCGCCGCTGCCTGCGCGACCAGGCCGCGGCCGGGCTCACCTCGGCGCAGATCGGCTGGGTGGGGCCGGTGCCGTTCTACTCCGGCGCGGCCGGCGCCCGGATCGGACGCGTGTTCCTGCTNGCCGCTGACGCGGCCCGCCCCTTCTCGGCGTACTGGTGGAGCTGGACTCAGAAGTCCATGTCCCCGCCACCCGGGCCCGCCGGGGCGGCCGGGGTCTTCTCCGGCTTGTCCGCCACGACGGCCTCGGTGGTGAGGAACAGCGCGGCGATCGAGGCGGCGTTCTGCAGCGCGGAACGGGTCACCTTGGCCGGGTCGATGATGCCCGCGGCCAGCAGGTCGACGTACTCGCCGGTCGCGGCGTTGAGGCCGTGACCCGGGTCGAGGTTGCGCACCCGCTCGACGANNGCGATCTTGACGATCTGCGCGCCGGTCGCCTCGTCGCCGGCCAGGTCCAGCTTGTCGAAGGCGGTCTTGCCGGCCTGCACCAGCGCGACGCCACCACCCGGGNCTTGCGCTCCTTCAGCTCGACCTCGGTGGCCGCGCCGACCTTGATCACCGCAACACCGCCGGCCAGCTTGGCCAGACGCTCCTGCAGCTTCTCCCGGTCGTAGTCGGAGTCGCTCTTGTCGATCTCGGCACGGATCTGGTTGACCCGGCCCTGGATCTGGTCGGCGTCACCGGCGCCGTCGACGATGGTGGTCTCGTCCTTGGTCACCACGACCTTGCGGGCGCGGCCCAGCATGTCGAGGCCGGTCGCGTCCAGCTTCAGGCCGACCTCCTCGCTGATGACCTGGCCACCGGTGAGGATGGCGATGTCGGTCAGCATGGCCTTGCGGCGGTCACCGAAGCCCGGCGCCTTGACGGCGACCGACTTGAAGGTGCCCCGGACCTTGTTGACCACCAGGGTGGCCAGGGCCTCGCCCTCCAGGTCCTCGGCGATGATCAGCAGCGGCTTNTGCTGTTGACGATCAGGATGTACGGGTCGTCGAAGACGGCCTCCATACGCTCCGGGTCGGTCATGAAGTAGGCGGAGATGTACCCCTTGTCGAAGCGCATGCCCTCGGTGAGCTCAAGCTCCAGGCCGAAGGTGTTGCTCTCCTCGACGGTGATGACGCCTTCCTTGCCCACCTTGTCCATCGCCTCGGCGATGATCTCGCCGACGCTGGTGTCGGCGGCGGAGATGGAGGCGGTGGAGGCGATCTGCTCCTTGGTCTCCACGTCCTTGGCGAGCTTGAGCAGCTCCTCCGAGACGTTGGCGACGGCGGCCTCGATGCCCCGCTTCAGGGCCATCGGGTTGGCGCCGGCGGCCACGTTGCGCAGGCCCTCACGGACCAGGGCCTGGGCCAGGACGGTCGCCGTCGTCGTGCCGTCACCGGCGACGTCGTCGGTCTTCTTCGCGACCTCCTTGACCAGCTCGGCGCCGATCTTCTCGTACGGGTCCTCGAGCTCGATCTCCTTGGCGATGCTCACACCATCGTTGGTGATGGTGGGGGCACCCCACTTCTTCTCGAGCACGACGTTGCGGCCCTTGGGGCCGAGGGTCACCTTCACGGCGTCGGCGAGCTGGTTCATGCCCCGCTCGAGGCCGCGGCGCGCCTCTTCGTCGAACGCGATCATCTTGGCCATACGGCGTTGTCCTCCTGGACACTCACGGGCCACCCGGATGCCCGGATGGGCCGTCTGGTGTACGCACCTTGGGGACGTCGCCACCTGGCGACGACGACGTCTCCTCGGTCGGGCCGGACAGCCCGCGACGACCGGCCCCGTGCCACACCGACACCCCTGGGGCATCGGCGCGGCCGTGGCCCTACCGCCCCGACCTTCTGGCACTCACCGTACGCGAGTGCCAATGACTTGTTTAGCACTCTCCCTAGCCGAGTGCAAGCACGACGGCCCCGCTCAGCCGAGTTCCGCCGCCAGCCGGGCCGCGTTCACCGGCCCTTCCTGCGCCCGCTGCTCGGCGTACGCGACGACCAGTCCGACGAGTTGCGCCAGGTAGGCCGGGGCGGCCAACGCCGCGCCCAGCACCGCCAGCACCACCGCCCCGACCGTGGTGCCGGGCGTCGCCGTCGGGTCGGTGCCGAACACCACCCCGCTGATCCCACTGATCACCAGATCCAGCACGGTCGCCGCGAGAAGCGCACACCCCACCAGCGCCACCCGGCCCAGCACCATGCCGAAGCGCTGGTGGAACATCCGCCAGGCCCGGCCGATCGGCTCCTGCCGCTCGAACAGGTAGACCGGGCCGAACAGCGCCACCGCGAACCCGACGTAGACGCCGGGCAGCAGGCAGAGGCAGGCGCCCACCGTGATCAGCAGCGAGGCGACGACGGTCCAGCCCCAGAGGCCGAGCGCGCGGCGCAGCCCGTACCGGAGGGCGGGGCCGAGACCGGCCGGCGCGCCCGCCGCCTGCCGGGCGACCACCCACGTTCCGGCGGCCCAGCCGGTGCACTGCACCGGGCCGAAGAGCAGCGCGGCCAGCAGGACCACGCCGTAGAAGGCGAAGATGTGCTCCAGGTAGCCGTCGGGCAGCACCGGTGCGCCGTCCGGGCCGGTCACCGGCTCGGCGGTGGGGACGAGGAAGAGCGACAGCACGGAGATCACCGCGGCCGGCACCCCCTGGGTGAGCAGCATGATCGGCACGAGCTGCCGCCAGCTCCGCCGTACCGCTGCGGCACACCGCGCGAACCAGCCACCGACACCGGCGTACGGCGGGGTGACCAGCGGATCGTTCGGGTCGAGGCCCGGGAACCAGCCGTAGGGGCCGCCGGGCGACGGCGGCGCGGGGT
The DNA here is from genome assembly GCF_002140155.1 of Micromonospora sp. NBS 11-29. GTDB lineage: Bacteria > Actinomycetota > Actinomycetes > Mycobacteriales > Micromonosporaceae > Micromonospora. Next base: position 104,382 of record NZ_NAPR01000020.1, on the reverse strand, counting down.
ACGCCGCGCCGGGCATCGGGTGACCGGGGTACGCCACGCCCGGCGCGTTGGCGGCCGGCCAGGTCCAGCCCGCCTGCGGGGCCGGCCAACCGGGGTGCGACGGCGAGCCCGCACCCGACGGGCCGGACAGGTCGGTGCCGTAGCCCGGCTGGGCGGGGTGGGCGGGCGGCCCGGATGGCTCCGGCTGCCCCGGCACCGGTCCGGGGGCCGTGGACGCGGGCCGGGTCGACTCGTCCGGGGTCCCGGACTCCGGCTCGGTGGGGCCCGGTGGGGGCAGGTCGGACATGGGCCCTCCTCAGCGGCAATGGCTGGAACGGCTCATGATCTTCCACGGTGCGGGGCGGCACCGCAGCCCTCCGGTCGGGTGGTTCGGCCACCGGCGGCGGCCGGGCCGGGATCAGGCGATGACGCGAACCCGCTCGGCCTGCGGGCCCTTCTGGCCCTGGGCGATCTCGAACTCGACCCGCTGGCCGTCGTCGAGCGCCTTGTAGCCGTCCATCTCGATGGCGGAGAAGTGGACGAAGACGTCCTGCCCGCCGTCGACCGCGATGAAGCCGTAGCCCTTTTCGGAGTTGAACCACTTCACGGTGCCTTGTGCCACGGTGCACTTCCTCACTCTGCGCGGCGTTCCAACACCCGGAGACCGGCGGACCGGCACCGGTGGCACACCGGTTTTCGGCGATCGGCGACGGCCGCTGAATCGGTGACCGAAATCGCACGCTACACGAGGAGTGACGACGGCGCACGACCGCAAATCGGGCATAATCCGGGCCACCGGTGGCACCTGCGCGCACGCTTTCGAAGCGATCCGGTAAGCATTGCGGCATGACCAGCGCGCACGCCCCGACCACCGTCCGCCGGCTCCGCCCGGAGGACACCGCCCGGATGCGGGCGCTCCGATTGGAGATGCTGGCGGACAGCCCGCTCGCCTTCCTGGAGACCGTGGCCGAGGCCGCCGCGCGACCGCACGCCGACTTCGCCGCGCGGGTCGCCGCGGTCTCCCGGGGCGACCACACCGCGCAGTTCGTCGCCGACCCGGGCGGCCGGCTGGTCGGCCACGCCGGGGGCACGGTCGCCCCCGACGAGCCGACGCTGACGCTGGTCTACGCGGTCTACGTGACCCCGGCCCGGCGCGGCAGCGGGCTGCTCGCCGCGCTGGTGGACGCGGTGGCGGCCTGGTCGCGGGCCTGCGGGCGACCGGAGTTGATGATGGAGGTGGTGGTCGGCAACGACCGTGCCTACCGGGCCTACCAGAAGCTGGGCTTCACCGACACCGGGGTACGCGTCCCGCACCCCCGCATCCCCGCCCTGCGCGAACTCCAGATGCGCCGCCCCGCCTGACGGCGGGGTTAAGAAGGGGCCCCTCCTCTACCGAATGCGTTAAGAAGGGGCCCCTCCTTTCACGCGGGGCGGCGGGACTGGACGATGCGGAAGCGGTTCGCCACGTAGGCGCCGTCGGTCAGGGCGGAGTTGGCCGCCGGGTTCGCGCCCGAGCCGTGGAAGTCGGAGAACGCCGCCGACTGGTTGACGAACACGCCACCGGTCAGGTTGCAGGACAGGTGCACCCCGGCGTCCACCGCCGCCGCCTCGGCCGCGTCCAGCACCGCCTCGTCGGTCGAGTAGACGGCCGCGGTCAGCGCACCCTTCTCCCCCACCGTCTCGCGCAGGATGCGCAGGCTGTGCTCGGTCGAGTCGGTCGCGATGGCGAACGAGATCGGCCCGAACCACTCCCGCCCGTAGGTCGCGGTGTCGGCGGCGTCCAGCTTCACCACGGTCGGCGTACGCACCACCGCGCCCGGGAACGACGGGTGCTCGACGGTGCGCGACTCCAACACCGGCTCGCCGACCTTGGTGACCTCGTCAAGGCGTTCCAGCACCCCGTCGTTCACGATCGCGCCGGTCAGCTCCACGCCCCGGGCCGGGTCGGCGGTCAGCTTGGCGACCGCACCGGCGATCCCGGCGGCCACCTCGTCGAAGCTCTTGTGCCCCTGGTCGGTGTCGATGCCGTCGCGCGGGATCAGCAGGTTCTGCGAGGTGGTGCACATCTGGCCGCTGTAGAGCGTGAGCGTGAAGCCCAGGTTGCGGCAGAGCCCGGCGAAGTCGTCGGTGGAGTCGATCACCACCGTGTTCAGGCCGGCCTTCTCGGTGTAGACGGCGGCCTGCCGGGCGTTCGCCTCCAGCCAGTCGCCGTACTCGGTGGAACCGGTGAAGTCGACGATCTTGACGGCCGGGTGCAGGGCCAGCGTCGAGGCGAGCTTCTCGTCGGCCGCCTCGGGGGCGAGCTGCACGAGGTTCGGGTCGAAGCCGGCCTCGGCGAGCACCTGGCGGGCGTACTTCACGGTGATCGCCAGCGGCAGCACCGCGCGCGGATGCGGCTTCACCACCACCGGGTTGCCGGTGACGAGCGAGGCGAACAACCCGGGGTACGAGTTCCAGGTCGGGAACGTGTTGCAGCCGACGACAAGCGCCACCCCGCGCGGCACCACATGGAACGTCTTGGTCATCCGCAGCGGGTCGCCCTTGCCGGCGGCCTTCTCCCAGCCGGCCGTCCCCGGGTGGCGGGTCATCTCCGCGTACGCGTAGGCGACCGCCTCCAGCGCCCGGTCCAGCGCGTGTGCGCCACCGGCCTGGAACGCCATCACGAACGCCTGGCCGCTGGTGAACTGCACCGCGTTGGCCAGCTCGAACACGTTCTTGTGGAGGCGGTCGAGGATCTCCAGGCAGACCCCGGCGCGGGCCTTCGGGCCGGCGTCGCGCCAGGCCGGCAGCGCGGCGGTCGCGGCAGCCACGAGCTGATCGGCGCCGGCGTGCGGGTAGCGCACGTCCAGCGCCACGCCGAACGGGCTGGCCTCGGTGGCGACCGTGGTGCCGTCACCGGCCTGGTCGAGCGGGAAGTCGCCACCCAGGTACGCCTCGAAGGCGGCCTTGCCGTCGGCGGCGGCGGTCTCGCCGTACACCCGGGGGCTGGGCGACTCGGGGTAGGCCGACCAGTACCCGCGCTCCGTGATGGCGGTCAGCGCCCGGTCGAGGGTCTCGGCGTGCCTGTCGTACAGGGGGTGCGGGGTCTCCGTCATGCCCGCCATCATGCAACAGGAAGGCACCAGATCAGTAGGGGCGTGTCACAACTTCAGAGGGTCAACTGCCAGTCGACCGAGCCGGCGACGGGGCGGAAGCCGAGCTGTTCGTTGATCGCGATCATGTGGGCGTTGGCGGTGGCGTTCCAGGTGTCGACGAGCCGCAGCGCCGGCTCGTGGCCCAGCGCGTACCCCAGGTTGCCGGCCTTGCAGAGCAGGCCGAGCCGGTGGCCGCGGTGGCCGGGATCGACGATGGTGATCTGTTGCCAGGCGTGTTCGGTGCTGCTCGCGTCCAGGGTGAGCTGGGTCCAGCCGACCAGCCGGCCGGACGCCTCATGCACCGCCCCGGTGTTGTAGCGGCGCACCCCACGGCCGTCGAGCGCGCGTTCCACGCCCCGGATCCGCTCCACGTCCATCTTCTCCGGCTCCCACTCCAACTCCCCCATCGGCGCGTCGAGCAGCAGCCGGCTCTCCAGGCGGGCGGCGTCCGCCGCGTACTCCCCGGGGACGTGGTCGCGCCAGTGCGCCGCACGGTAGCCGGGAGCTCCCACCTGGGCGTCGGCCAGCAGCGCGACCGGCCGGGACCGGTCGAGCGCGGCCACGTCGAGCCGGCGGCGGACGTCGGCGAGGGCCGGCTTCGCGCCGGTGGCGGCGGCGAACGCCGCGCCGGGGAACGCCCCGCCCTCCTCGCCGGGCAGCGGCGCGGCGGCGGAGCCCACCAGCCGCTTGCCGCCGTGCTCCCGGAGCAGACGTACGCCGTGCGCGTGCAACGCGCGGCCGACCCCCCGACGCCGGTACGCCGGATCCACCACCAGCTCGACGCTGGCGTTCTCGGTGTTGTCGATCGTGTGCAGGTAGAGCCGGAGCCAGCCGGCGGGCACCCCGTCGAGCCGGGCGACCACCCAGCGCGTGTCGATGCCGGGCATCGGGTGCCCGAGCGGGCCCTCGAACCGCCGCCGGCAGATCGGCGGCAGGTCCGGCTCGTCGACGGCCTGCGCCGCGCTCGCGATCCGGTGCACCGCGTCCAGCATCGGCGTGTCGGCGGAGTCCAGCGGGGTGACGGTCAGGCTCATGAGGGCGAGCCTGGGCCGGAAACGGCGACAGGGCCAGCGATTTTCCGCTGGCCCTGTCCGAGGTTGGTCGGGAGGGACGTCCGCACAACGCCTCCGGCGTTGGGTCGCAAAACTTAGAAAAGTCTCCGGCGGATGCCCTCCCGCACCGAGCATCTTGCGCCGTCCGATTCCTGCCGTCAAGTCCTCGCCGCCACTTTCCCAACACCCCCCGTACATTTCCCGTCACCCGCTGGTGGTCCCCGATCCCCCGCCCGGGCGTGCCGCGTCACGCGAGCCGCCCGTGCCCCGCCGCCGCGGTGACGCCCGCCGCGGTGCGCGACTTCGGGTGCGTCTGTTGTCGCTGGGGCGACGACAGACGCACCCAAAGGTCTGTCAGGAGAGGAGGCCGGCGTCTCGGGCGGCGCGGAGGCTGGGCTTGATGCGGTGGGTGGGGCCGGACTCGGCGGCGACCGCGTCCAGCGTCTTCAAGCCCTCGCCGGTGTTGAAGACCACCGTCTCGGCGGTCGGATCGAGCTTCCCCGACTCGACCAGCTTGCGCAGCACCGCCACCGTCACGCCGCCCGCGGTCTCGGCGAACACGCCGGTGGTCCGGGCCAGCAGCCGGATGCCGGCGCGGATCTCGTCGTCGTCGGCGTACTCCATCCAGCCGCCGGTGCGGCGCACCGCCTCCAGCGCGTAGAGGCCGGCGGCCGGGTCGCCGATGTTCAGCGACTTGGCGATGCCGGTCGGCTTGACCGGGACGATGGTGTCGCTGCCGTCGTGTAGTGCGGTGGCGATCGGGTTGCAGCCGGCGGACTGCGCGCCGAACACCTTCCACCCGTCGGCCGGCGCCTCGACCAGCCCGATCTCCACCAGCTCGGCGAACGCCTTGTCGATCTTGGTGAGCAGCTCGCCGCTGGCCATCGGGATGACCACCTGCGCCGGAATCCGCCAGCCGAGCTGCTCGGCCACCTCGTAGCCCAGCGTCTTCGACCCCTCGGCGTAGTACGGCCGGACGTTCACGTTGACGAACGCGGTGTCCTCGAACTCGTCGGTCTCCACCAGCTCGCCGCAGAGCCGGTTCACGTCGTCGTACGAGCCGTCGATGGCGACCAGGTCGCCGCCGTAGACCGCGGTGGTGACGACCTTGCCCTGCTCCAGATCGCTGGGGATGAAGACCACCGACGGTACGCCGGCGCGGGCCGCGTGCGCGGCGACCGAGTTGGCCAGGTTGCCGGTGGAGGCGCAGGCGTAGCGGGTGAAGCCGAGCGCCCGGGCGGCGGTCAGCGCCACCGAGACCACCCGATCCTTGAACGANCGGCGGCGAGGTGCGGGGCCGCCACCAGCGGGGTCAGCCCCGGGTCGAGGGTGACCCGGGTGGCCGGGTCCTGGCCGGCCGGAAGCAGGGCGGCGTAGCGCCAGATGCTGTTCGGGCCGGCCTCGATCTGCTCGCGGGTGACGGTGGCCAGAGCGGCGGTGTCGTAGTCGACCTCCAGCGGGCCGAAACACTCGTAGCAGGCGTGCTGCGCGGCCAGCGGGTAACGCGCGGAACAGGCACGGCAGACCAGGGCGCGGGCCGGGCTGTGCGTGGTGTCGATGCCGGAGACGGCGGGAAGCGTCGACGTCATGTCGAGGAAATTCCTCTCATCTTTCCCCGCATCGCCGGGTGCGGCGGGGACGGAATTGGCACCTGCCCGCAGGTCGCTCGTCATCGAGCGTGCGGGTGGTTGCCGGGGCGTCGTCGGGCCGTATCCCTCAGCCCCTCTGGATGAGGTATGCAGTTGTGCGGTCGAGTCTATGCCCTGCTCACCGCCGCGCCACCCCGGGATCCCACGCTGTGGGCCAACCCGCACAACGCTCGGGTGACATGATCGCCGGATGCGGAACGCGGCGGCCCCGGCCGTACTCCTCGCGGCTCTGACGCTGACGACCGCCTGCGCGCCCATGCCGGATCCGGCCACGTCACCCGAGCATGCTCCCGCCGCGTCACCCACCCCGGCCTGCACCCCCGAGGGCATCCGGATCACCGGCCTGGGGGTGAGCGCCGCGATGGGGCTGCGGGCCATGGGCCTGGACCTGGTCAACTGCGGCAACCAACCGTACGAGCTGCGCGGCTATCCGGCGGTCGCCCTGCGCGACGCCGACGGGCAGCCGATCGTGGTGCGGATCATCCCCGGCGCCAAGCCGATCACCTCCGGCTTCGACGACCCGCCCACCCGGCTCGTGCTGCGCCCCGGCGAACACGCCGGCGCCGCCCTGATCTGGCGCAACCTGTTCACCGACCCCACCGCGACGCCGACCGAGGGCACCCGACTCGATGCCGCCCCGGTGGCCGGCCGACCCGCGTACCCGGTGGAGCTGGACGGGCCGATCGACCTGGGCAACACCGGCCGGCTGGGGGTCAGCGCCTGGAAACGCCGCGATCCCGATCCGACCACGGAACCGGCCACGCCGAGCGGCCCGCCCTCCTCGGTCGTGGTCCCCGACAACCCGCTCTGAACGGCGATGTCGGGTTGCCTGCTCGACGCGCCCCACCGGAACGGCACTATCGCGATGACGGAGGGCCTGACGTCGGCCGTCGTACATCGGCAGTTTGTCCGGCCCGGGCCATGAGTGACCCGCATTGGATCATCCACCTGCCCACCACCCTGACCGGCGTCGACGAGGCCGCGGCGCTACGCCGCTCACTCGGTCATGTGCTCGCCATCGATTTCGGGGAGACGACGCTGTCCGAGGAGGATCGCCAGTCCGCGCATCGCGGCCCCTGCCGCGCCGGATCTTGGTACGGGGCCGCCCTCTGCGGGGCGCTCCCGTACCAAGATCTCAGCGGGCGAGGGGCGAGGGGGCCGTCAGGCGGGGACGGAGGCGCGCTCGGCGGCGAGGTCCTCCTCGGCGGGGGCACGGCGGCGGGAGAGCAGGGCGTCGAGCGCCCAGGTGCCGGGGCCGAGCACCGCGACCAGCAGGAACGACCAGCAGAAGAGCGCCGCCAGCTCGCCGCCGTTGCCGATCGGCAGCAGGTCCTTCGGCTGGTGCACCACGAAGTACGCGTACGCCATCGAGCCGGAGGCGAGGAGCGCGGCGGGTCGGGTGAGCAGTCCGACGAGCACCAGCACGCCGCAGACGAGCTGGATCAACGCGGCCCACCAGCCGGGCCAGGTGCCGACCGGGACGGACCCGCCGGTGGCCGGGTTGCCGCCGAATATGCCGAAGATCGACGCCAGGCCGTGGCAAACGAAGAGCGCGCCGGTGACGATGCGGAACAGGGAGAGCACGGGGCCGTTCAACTGTGCGGGAACCATGGGAAACCTCCTGGGCGAGAGTGGGACGCCGTCCAGGATGGCGCTCGACAGGATAGAAGGTAATCAATTCTTTGCTAGCGGGACAATCTCATGGGAACGCTCCCATGATATGGGCGCAAGAGGTTAAGAGGGGCCCCTTCCTCTACCGAATGCGTTAAGCGGGGCCCCCTCCTTACGCCTCAGCTGGTGATGTCCTTGCGGGTGAAGCGCCAGAAAGCCAGGCCCCAGAAGAGCGTGGCGTAGACGATCGCCGAGATCGCGCCCCGCACCACGTCGTCGGTCTGCACCGGCGTGGACAGCAACCCCAGCCACGCGCTGCTGTAGTGGGTCGGCAGCAGGTCGCGCAGCCCGCCCAGCGCGGTGATCTGGTCCAGGATGCTGGACAGGATCCACAGCAGCACCGCCCCGCCGACCGCGCCCAGCGCGGCGTCCGTGGTCACCGAGAGCAGGAACGCCAGGCCGGCCACCACCAGCAGCACCACCGCCAGGTAGCCGAGCACCCCGAGCAGCCGCAGCAACCCGTCGGCCGGGGCCAGCTCGGCGGAGACCTGACTGCTCAGCGGCTCCCAGCCGTAGCGCAGCGTGCCGGCGAGCAGCGCGGTGCCCGCGAGCAGCAGCAGCGCCAACCCGGAGTACGCGAGCGCGACCAGCAGCTTCACCGCCAACAGCCGGGCCCGGGGCACCGGCACCGCCAGCAGGTAGCGCAGGCTGCCCCAGCTCGCCTCGCTGGCCACCGTGTCGCCGCAGAACAGCGCCACCACCACGACCAGCAGGAACGACGCCGAGACCAGGATCGAGAACAGGGTGAAGTTGAGCCCGCCCGAGGTGGCCAGGTCGGCCAGGCTGGCGAACTCGCCCCGCCCGCCGCCGTCGTCGCCGCCGGACTCGAACTGGAACGCCACCAGGATGATCAGCGGCAGCAGCACCATGAACCCCAGCCCGAGCTGGGTACGCCGCCGCGACGCCTGCCGCCGGAACTCCGCCCCGAACGGCAGGGTGGCCGATGGCCGGTAGCCGACCGCCGCCCCACCCGACGTCGACGCCGTCGAAGAATCCGCCATCACCGGTCCCCGCTTCCCCGAGAGTTGTCGCCGACCAGGGCGAGGAACGCGTCCTCCAGGCGACGCCGGGGCACCACCCGGTCCACCCCGATGCCGGCCCGGACCAGTTCGGCCACCACCTCGCTGCGGGCGGTGCCGTTGGTGTCGACCACCAGGCCGCCGTCGCCGTCGGGCAGCACCCGGACGCCGTCGAGCCGGTCGAGCACGGTACGCGCCGCGTCCGGATCGCTGACGTCGAACAACACGCTGGGCGACTCGCCGACGATCTCCTCGACCGGGCCGGACGCCACGATCCGCCCCTTGTTCACCACCACCGCGTGCGTACAGGTCTGCTCCACCTCGGCGAGCAGGTGGCTGGAGACCAGCACCGCGCGGCCGTCGGTGGCGTAGCGCTGGAGCACCCGGCGCATCTCGGCGATCTGCGGCGGGTCGAGCCCGTCCGTCGGCTCGTCGAGCACCAGCAGTTCGGGCAGGCCGAGCATGGCCTGGGCGATGGCGAGCCGCTGCCGCATCCCGTGGCTGTACTTCTTCGTCCGCCGGTGCACCGAGGCACCCAGGCCGGCGATCTCCAACGCCTCGTCGAAGTGCGCGTCCGCCCACGGTCGCCCGGTGGCCCGCCAGTACGCCTTGAGGTTGTCCAGCCCGGACAGGTGCGGCAGGAAACCCGGCCCCTCGACCAGCGCGCCGATCCGGGAGAGCACCGGGGAGCCGGGCACCAGCCGGTGGCCGAAGACGTAGATCTCCCCGGCCGTCGGCTGGGTCAGCCCCATCAGCACCCGTAGGGTGGTGGTCTTGCCGGCGCCGTTCGGCCCGAGCAGGCCGACCACCTGGCCGGGGTGCACCTCGAAGTCGACGTCGGAGACCGCGACGAAGCCGTCCGCGTACGCCTTGCGCAGGTTGCGCACGGCGAGCGGGACGCCCGCGTACTCCGGGTGGATCGAGCGGTCCTGGCGACGGTGCCGGCGGCGGGTGAGCAGGACGACCACGACGAGCCCGACCACGATCGCGGCGAGCAGACCGACGAGCACCCAGCGCCACACCGTGGCCGAGGTGGGGATCGGCTCGGCGTCGACGGTGGGCAGCGCCAGCGGGCCGTCGGCGAGCGCCACGGTGTGCACCGCCGGGTCGGCCGGCGTGGCGTACGCCTGGTCCGAGGTCGCCACCACGAGCCGCAGCCGGTGCCCGGCCTCGACCCGCCGGACGATCGCCGGCAGCGTGACGGTCACCGGCGCCGCGGCGTCGAGCGTGGCCGGCAGTCCGGTCAGGCGCACCGGCGCGACCAGGCCGGACGGCAGCGTCGACGCGCCCTGCGGGTCGACGTCGTAGAGCTTGACGAAGAGCACCGCCTCGCCGGTGGCGGAGGCGGCCCGGATGCGTACGGTCGGCGCACCCACCACGTCCACCGGGTCGTCCAGCGGCGCGGACTCGAAGCGGGCGTGCTGGCCGGGGATGTCGCCGGCCACGCCGTCCAGCAGCGAGCCGAGCGCGCCGGCGAACGGCACCGCGGAGATCGCCGCCGGGTTGCCGTTCGGCGGAACGGCGACCGGCTGCGCCGGCCCGGTCAACGCCACCTCGCGGCGGTCCTGGCCGGTCACGCCCGGGTAGTCGTCGGTGCGGTAGCCGGTGGCGACCAGCCCCCGGTCGAGCGCGTCGAAGCCGGCGATCCGGGAGAACGTGAACGTGTCGCCTGGCGCCGCGCCCTCGCCCTCCAGGTAGTGGTCGAGCCACTGCGCGGTCAGGAACTTCACCCGGTCGGAGTCGGACGTCGGCCCGGCCCCGCCGTCGTGGCCGCCGGTGAACCAGGCGACCCGGACCGGCGTGCCGGCGGCGGCGATGCCGCGGGCGTTGGCGTCCGCCTCGGTGAGCGGGAAGAGCGTGTCCGCCTCGCCCTGCACCAGCAGGGTGGGCGCCGTGATCCGGTCCAGCACGCCGGCCGGCGAGGAGCGGCGGAGCAGTTCGACCGCCGCCGCGTCGGCCCGGCCGGTGGTGGCGATGCGCAGGTACGCGGCGCAGACGTCGGCGGCGAACCGACCGCAGGACGGGTCGGCGGCACCGCCCGGCGCCCGGCCGGACCCGCTGCCCGGCCCGGCGCCCGGCCGCGGGCTCGCGGGACCGGCCGACGCGGGCGCGCCCTCCGGCACGGCGGCGGTCGCACCGGACAGTCCGGCCGGGCCGGAGCCGGCGTTGCCGCCGCCGCCGAAGAAGATGCCGGCCCAGCCCTTCTTGAACACACCCTCGGTGGGCGGCTTGCCGGTGCTCTCCGGCAGGAACGCGCGGGACAGGTCGTTCCAGGTGATCATCGGCACGATCGCGTCGACCCGCTGGTCCTGCGCCGCGAGCAGCAGGGCCAGGCCGCCGCCGTACGAGCCGCCGACCACGCCGACCCGCGGATCGCCGGCGGAGTCGAGGCGCACCTCCGGGCGGGCGGCGAGCCGGTCCAGCAGGCGCTGCGCGTCCCGCACCTCGTAGTCTGGGCTGTCCAGGTGGATCTGGCCGCCGCTGCGGCCGAAGCCCCGCGCGGTCCAGGTGAGTACCGCGTAACCCCGGGCCACCAGGTCCTCCGCGTCGGAGCGCACCGACTCCTTGGTGCCGCCGAACCCGTGCGCCAGCAGCACCGCCGGCACCCGGTTGGCCTCGGAGGCGTCGCCGGGCAGGTAGAGCGTGGTGTCCAGGTCGACCGGCTCGTTCCCGGCCGGGCCGGAGCGGACGGTCACCACCGCCGACTCGGTCCGGAAGTCCGGGTGCTGCGGTCGGACCGCCCAGACCAGGGCGGCGGCGACCAGGACGACCACCGCCACGGCGGCGACGATCCGGCGCGGACGGCCGGCCAGGGCGCGCCGGGCCCGCGCGACGGGTGATCTCATGCGGCACACGCTACGGCCCGTCGGCTGAGCGTTCCCTGAGATCCGCCGTACGTCCGTCCGGTTGCGCCGTTCGGTGCGGGCCGTCCGTCATCCGTGGCAGGTCCAGAGCGTCCCAGCGGGACGTGTTCGGATCCCGTGCATTCACATCTACAGGCGCAAATCATCGTCGAAGTCACGTCTCGACGATCCGATCGGACGCTGCGTGTTCAACGTCGCGACGATGCGTCATTCCGGCCGAACAGACGCGAAGCCGACTCGACGACCGATGCTCCTGCGCCGTCCGGTTCGACTACTTTTCCGGTCCGGTGCACGGGACTGCGTACGGCGACCTTCCGGCACCGACAGCCCCGCCGTCGCCGGAGGAGACAGACCATGACAGTCCCCGCGCCGCGGGTCCGTCGGCGGCCCTCCGTACCGGGGCGTGTCGTCGCCCNCCGGTGACCGACGCCCTGGTGGAGGCGCAGTCCACCGCGGTCAACGGGGCGCCGGTCTCCCGAACGGCGCTCAACGCCGCCATCGAGCAGGTGGCGGAGGTGGACAGCGCCGTCGGCGAGGAACTGCGCAGCCACGAGCGCTGGGCCGGGCTGCGGGCGAAGCTGGAGGGGCTGCCGGACCGCGGGCTCGGCGACCCCGAGGCCGCCTACCGGGCGTACGGCGAGGCCAACGACCTGCTGCTGGCCCTCTACCGGAAGGTACGGGAAAGTTCCGGCCTGATCCGCGATCCCCGCTCCGACTCGTTCTTCCTCCAGGACGGCATCGGTGGCGACCTGCCCACCGCGATGGTGCTGGCCGGCCGGCTCGCCGACCTGGTCCGGCTGGCCCCCGCCCGGCCCGCCGCCCAGCGCGTGCAGACCGGCGTCGAGCTGGCCGAGCTGCGGGTGTCCGCGTTCGGTCCCGCCAACGACCTGGTGGCCGACCTGCGGGCGGCGGTGGACAGCTCGGAGAGCACCGACCTGGGCGCCAACGTGCTCACTCCGCTGGACACCTACCAGCGTTCCCTGGAGGCGTTCACCGCGTTCTCCGCCCCGGGCGCCGCGCGGGCCACGCCGAGCACCGACCAGCTCAGCCGTGCCGGGCTCGCCGCGCAGGCCGCCGCCAAGCAGCTCCGCACGGTCATCCTCGACCAGCTCGACACGCTGCTCCGGGAGCGGCTGGACGCACTGGACCGGGACCGGCTGCTGGCCCGGGTCGCGGCCGGGGTGGCGGTGGCGCTGCTCATCGGCTTGACCGTGGCGCTGCACCGGAGCCGGGCCACCGAGGCGCACCGCCCGCCGGCCGGCCCCGGACAGCCCGCGACGGCGCACGCGGACCCGTCGGTGGTCCCCCGGGGCGTCGACCGCCGACCGGTCCCGGTGGGCCGGGGCGTCGACACCGAGGGGTGGGGACCGTTCGATGCTGCTCGGTAGGTTGCGGATCCGGGGCAAGCTCGCCCTGCTGGTGATCATTCCGCTGCTCAGCATGGTGGGACTGGCCGTGCCGGTGGTGCTCGACCGGGTGGCCGCCGCCGAGCGGGCCGCCGACACCGCCGAGACCGTCCGCGTCGCCAGCCGGATCGGCAGCCTGGTCCAGAATCTCCAACAGGAACGCCTGCTCTCGGTCGGGCTGCTGCTCGGGCGGGTGACCCGCACGGAGCTGATCCAGAAGTCCGCCACCGCCGACGACCAGGTCGCCGACCTGCGCGCCGAGCCGCTGCCGGCGCCGGTCGGCAAGGCCCTCGACGGGGTACGCCGACTGGCCGACGTCCGGACCGCGGTGCTCGCCGGCCGGGCCACCCCGGAGCAGATCCTCACCAGCTTCGCCGCCGTCGACACCGACCTGATCGACGCGCTGCGGCTGCCGTTCCAGGTGGACACCGACACCGCGGCCGGGCGGCAGGTGCTGGCGCTCGACGCGCTGCTGCGCACCGACGAGTCGCTCAGCTCGTGTGCCACCCTGATCGTGCTGGTCAAGGCGACCGGCGACCCGCGCGTGTCCGGCTCGTTCATCGCCTGCATGGCGGCGCTCGACGTGGACAACAACCGGTTCCGCAAGCTGATCACGCCGGAGCAGCTCAAGGTGGCCCTGCTGGACGACGCGGCGGTGGCCGCGCGGACCAGCCCGACCTTCCTCGTCGACAGCGTCCAGAACCCGGTCAAGGCGATCGCCCCCCTGACCCTGGACACGCTCTTCCCCTCGGTCCGCTCGATGATCACGTTGGGCCAGTTCGTGGAGAAGAAGGTCGTCGCGGACGTCATCGCGGAGACCCGTACCGAGGAGCGGGACGCGCTGACCACGGCCTGGCTGGTCGCCGTGGCCGCCGCCGTGGTCCTGCTCCTGGTGGTGGTGCTGAGCATGACGGTGGCCCGTACGGTGTCCCGGCCGCTGAGTCGGCTCACCCGCTCCGCCGAGCGCGTCGCCCGGGTCGCCGAGGCGGAGCTGACCCGGGTGGCCGACGACGAGACCGAATCGGTGCCGCCGGTACGTCTCGACCCGGTGGACGTCGGCGCCCGCGACGAGATCGGCGACCTGGCGCGTGCGTTCGAGCGGGTGCAGCACACCGCCGCCCGGCTGGTGGAGCGGCAGGTCGTCGGCCGACGCAACGTGGCCCAGATGTTCGGCCACGTCGGCCGGCGTACGCAGAACCTGGTCGGCCGTCAGATCGCCCTCATCGACCGGTTGGAACGGCAGGAGGCCGACCCGGGCCGGCTGGAGCACCTCTACCGGCTGGACCACATCTCCAGCCGGCTGCGCCGTAACGCCGGCAGCCTGGTGGTGCTCTCCGGCGCCACCGGCTCGGACGGCCACGTCGCGCCGGTCCCGCTGGCCGACGTGGTCCGGCTCGCGCTCGGCGAGATCGAGGACTACACCCGGGTCGACGTGCAGGTGCCGCCCGGCCTCTCGGCGGCGCCCGCCATCGTCGGTGACCTGGTGCTGGCGCTGGCCGAGCTGATGGAGAACGCGACCTCCTTCTCGCCGCCGCACACCCGGGTGGTGGTGGCCGGCGAGCTGACCGACGACGGCGCCCGGCTGACCGTGGTGGACCACGGCATCGGCCTCACCGCGGAACGGCTCACCGAGGAGAACGCCCGGCTCACCCGGCGGGAGCGGCTCGACCTCGCGCCGACCGAGGTGCTCGGGCTCTTCGTGGTGGGGCGGCTGGCCCGCCGGCACGGCTGGACCGTCCGGCTGGCCGCGACCGGCGGCGGCGGGGTAACCGCCGCCGTGGAGATCCCGGCCGCCTCCCTGGTGATCCGCCGGGCGGAGCCGGCCGACGCCGGCGTGGCGCGGGCGACCGTGCCGCCCGTCGAGCGGGCTCCGGAACCCGTACCCGCCGCACCGTCCACCTCACGGCCGGCCGAGGCCCTGCCGGCCGGCTTCGACGCGGAGCTGCTGAGCCGGGCCACCCGCAGCCTCGCCCTCGGCGAGTCGTGGAACGCGTTCGG
>NZ_NAPR01000020.1:62978-89588 GCF_002140155.1 Micromonospora sp. NBS 11-29 | reverse complement strand
ACCCCGCCGCTGCGGCGGACCCGGCGGTGACCGACCCGGCGGCGGCTCCGGCGGTCGCCGGCCCGTCCTTCGACGACCTGCACCTCCTCGCCGACGAGCCGCCGGCCGGCTGGCCACCCGCGGTCGCGCCGCCACCCGCGGTCGCCACACCGCCCGCGGCGCGGCACGCCGCCCCGCCGCCGGGCGGGTACCCGTCGAGCACCGCCCCGCCGACACCGGTCGTCGGCCCGGCACCGGCCGCTCCCCCGGCCACCGGGCCGACGACCGGCCCCGCCGCGCCGCCGTCCGGCCTTCCGGTCCGCACCCCACCGCCCGTCCACACCCCGCTGCCCGTCCGCACCCCGCCACCCGCCGGCCCGCCGCCGACCCCGGCCGGCACCCCGCCCGCCGGACCGGGCCGGATCGGCCCGCCGCCATCCACCGGACCAGGGCGGATCGGCCCGCCGCCACCCGTCGGACCGGGCCGGATCGGCCCACCGCCGCCTACCGGACCGGGTCCGGTCAGCCCGCCACCGCCCGCCGGACCCGGCCGGATCGGCCCGCCGCCACCCGTCGGGCCGGGTCAGGTCGGCCCGCCCGCCGGACGTCCCGGCCTGGCCGGGACCCGGTCGCCCATCCGGCAGCGGGTGCCCGGAGCGAACCTGCCGCCCGGACCGCCGAGCCGGCCCGTCGGGCCGCCGACCGGACCGGCCGGACCGGCGACCGGGCCGCTGATCGGCGTCCCCGCCGACCCGGCGATGGTCCGGGCCCTGGTCGAGGCGTTCCAGGACGGGGTACGCCGGGCCGAGGACGACGTCACCCCGGCCCCGCCGACGCCGGAGCGACCCCGGCTCAGCCGGCGGGTGCCCGGGGCGAACCTGGCCGTATCCCCGGTGCCACCCGCGCCGCCGACCAGCTCCGACCCCGGCGACCCCGTCGAGGTCCGCAACCGCATCATCGAGTTCGAGGCGGGCGTCGCCCGTGCTCTGCGCGAAGTCAGTCCCGATCGCCGCTATGAAGAGGATCCATCACGGTGACCAGCCCGTACCTGCACGACAACGTCGACCAGAGCACAACCGGCGACCTCAGCCCCGAGGCGCGCACCTTCAACTGGCTGCTCGACTCGTTCACCTCCAGCACGGCCGGGGTGATGGAGGCGATCGCGGTCTCCTCGGACGGGCTGCTGATGGCCATGTCCGCGATCAAGGACCGGTCCAACGCCGAGCGGCTCGCCGCCGTCGTCTCCGGCATGACCAGCCTCGCCGGGGGCGCCGCGAGCTGGTACGCGCTGGGCGCGCTCAACCGGGTGATCGTCGACATGGCCGATGGCTACCTGCTGATCAGCGCCATCAGCAGCGGCTCGGTCCTCGGCGTGGTCGCCGACCGGTCGGCCAACCTGGGCACCGTCGCGTACGAGATGACGCTGTTCGCCGGCCGTGCCGGCGGTGCCCTGAGTCCCCGCCTGATCGCCGAGCTGAAGAACTCCGTCCAACAATGAACCCGGGGGCCGCCGGTGGGGACCCGGAGCCGGAACCCGGCATACGGATCCGCCCCTTCCTGCGCGCGTCCGCTCCCGGCCCCGGCCCGGACGCGGACGACGGGGAGCCGCCCGGCCCACGCCCGTTCGTGCTCACCGCCGGGCGGGTGGACGGCGACCCGGCGATCAGCCTGGAGACGCAGGTGACCGCCCGCCCGGGCAGCGGCTCGTGGGCGGTCACCGCCCGCCTGGCACCGGAGTTGGCGGCGATCGTCGCGATCTGCGTCGAGCCGGTCTCGGTCGCCGAGATCTCCGCCCGCACCCGGATGCAGTTCGGGGTGACTAGGGTGCTGGTCGGCGACCTACGTGCCGCCGGTCACCTCGACGTGCACGTCGCGGACGTCGACGACGCCCTCGATCCCGACATCATCCTGCGAGTGATAGATGGACTCCGTGCGATCTCCTGAATGGCCGGCCGCGGCCCTGGGCGGGCCGTCCTCGNGGCCCGGCGCCGCTGATCGGCCGGGCCACGCCACCCCCGCCGGCCGGGCCGCCGCTGCCGTACCGGCCGCCGGGGGAGCCGGGCGAGCCGGCGCCGATCGTCAGCCGGGTGCCCGCGCCCCGGCCGCCGGTCCCGGTGAAGATCCTGATCGCCGGTGGTTTCGGCGTCGGCAAGACCACCACGGTGGGCGCGATCTCCGAGATCGCGCCGCTGACCACCGAGGCGGAGATGACCAGCGCCGGGATCGGCGTCGACGACCCGGGCGGGGTGGCCGGGAAGACCACCACCACGGTGGCCATGGACTTCGGCTGCGTGACCATCGACCGCAGCCTCAAGCTCTACCTCTTCGGTACGCCCGGCCAGGCCCGGTTCGGCTTCATGTGGGACGACCTGGCCCGGGGGGCGCTCGGCGCGCTGGTGGTGGTGGACAGCGCCCGGCTCGACGACTGCTATCCGGCGATCGACTTCTTCGAGCGGGCCGGGCTGCCGTTCGCCGTCGGCGTCAACGCCTTCGACGGGCGGCTGGCCCTGGACCTGCCGTCGATCCGCTGGGCGCTGGCGATCGCCGAGCATGTGCCGCTGGTGCAGTTCGACGCCCGGGACCGGCTTTCCGTACGGGACGCGCTGCTGGTCGTCCTGGACCGGGCGCTGGACCGGGCGACCCGAACCCGGAAGGGCTGAACCGGCCGTCGGTTCGGCCCGTGTCTGCGAAGGGGTGGACGCGATGAGAGGTGATCTGGACGAGACACTGGCCCGGCTGGCGCGGCGCGAGGAGGCGCTGCGCCGCCGGGCCCCACTGCCCGCCGACATCGAACGGGGTACGCCCGATGGCGGGCCGGCACCGGAGCCGACACGGGACCGGGCCGGGCACGGCGCGTACCGGCTGCGTGGTGGCGGGACGCCGCCCCGGCGGGACCCGGTCGAGGAGGTGGCCGAGGCGGTCCGGCGGGTGGTCGCCGAGCACCCCGGGCTCGCCGTGGCGCTGCGGGTGGAGTTGGGCGAGCACGCGTACCCGTTGCGCATCTCCTGGGCGGGCCCGGAGGTGACGGTGGGGCCGCCGGTGCCGCCGCCGGCCCTGCCGATGTCGGTGCGGACGGTGCCCGCGCCCGGCCACGACCCGCTGGAGGGCGACCCGGCGGCCCGGCTCGCCGAGATGATCCGGCGCGACCCCTTCCTGCTGGACGACTCCGGCCCGCGCTGACCTCGGCGCGCCCGGGCGGCGACGGATACTGTCGGCGGGTGGCGGAACCCGACCTGACCCTGACCGCGAGCCTGCGGCCGGCCGCGCTGGACGCCAGACGCGGCGTCGTACGCCTGCACCCCGAGGTGCTGACCGCGCTGGCGCTGCGGCCCGGCGACCCGGTGCGGCTCGCCGGTCGCCGGGTGACCGCCGGCATCGCGGCCGCCGCCGAGCCGGGCACCAGCAACGTCCTGCTCCATGCCGACGACCTGCTGCTGGGCAACCTCGGCCTGCGGGCCGGCGGTCAGGTGACCGTCAGCCGGCTCCCCTGCACCCCGGCGCGGCGGGTCACGCTGGCCGGCCCGGCGGCAGTGACGGCCGCGGTGCCGCCGGAGATGCTGCGGCTCGCTCTGCTGGGCAAGGTGGTCACCGCCGGTGACGACGTCTCGCTGCTACCGCAGGACGTGCTCCCGGACGCCGCCGTGCGCGGCCTGGTCGAGGCCGCGCGGCGCAGCCTCGCCAGTTCCGTCGGGTACGCGTGGACCAGCACGCTGCTCACCGTCGTGTCGGCCGAGCCGGCCACCGGAGCGCTGGTCACCATGGACACGGTGGTGGGTTGGGAACACGGCGCGACCACCCNCCCCCCCGCCGGTTCGACCGGTCCCGCCGGCTCGACCGGTCCCGGTGGTTCGACCGGTCCCGGTGGTTCAGCCGGTCCCGGTGGTTCAGCCGGTCCCGGTGGTTCGGCCCGTTGGGACGGGCCGGGGGCGTCCGAGGCGACGTCACCGGGGGACGGCCTGCTCGGTCCGGAGGACGCGCCCGACGTGGACGAGCTGCCCGGCCTGCGGGCCCAGGCCGAGGAGCTGACCGAGCTGCTGGACCTGGGCTTCCACCACCGGGAGGTGCTGGGCCGGCTCGGCACCACGGTCTCGCTCGGGGTGATGGTCGAGGGCCCCGCAGGCTCGGGCAAGTCGGCGCTGGTCCGCGCCGTCGCCGCCCGCGTCGGCGCGCGCGTCCGCCCGCTCTGGGCGCCGGAGCTGGCCGCGCTCACCAACGACGCGGCGGCCCACCGGCTGCGTGCGGCCGCCTCGGCGGTACGCGCCGGCGGACCGGCCGTGCTGCTGGTCACCGACGTGGAGGCGATCGCCCCGGCCGACGAGCCGGGCCCGCTGGCCACCGTGTTCCGGCAGGTGGTCGCCGAGACCGTACGCGCCGGCGCGGCGGTGGTCTGCACCAGCGCCCGACCCGAGGCGGTGGATCCCGCCCTGCGCGGGCCGGACCTGCTCGCCCTGCGGATCGCCGTGCCGCTGCCCGACCCGGCGCTGCGCCGGGAGCAGTTGACCGTGCTCACCCGGCAGGTGCCGCTGGCCGGTGACGTCCGGCTGGACGAGGTGGCGGCGCGTACCCCCGGTTTCGTCGCCGCGGACCTGGCCGCGCTGGTGCGGGAGGCCGGGGTGCGGGCGGCGCTGCGGCAGAAGTCGGCGGAGACGCCGACCGTGGCGATGGCCGACTTCACCGCCGCCCTGGAGGTGGTCCGGCCGACCACGATGGCCGCGTCCACCCTCGAACTGGCGTCGGTGACGCTCGACGACGTCGGCGGACTGCACGACGTCAAGCAGACGCTGACCGAGTCGGTGCTCTGGCCGCTGACCTACCCGGACACCTTCGCCCGGCTGGGCGTCACACCACCGCGCGGGGTGCTGCTCTACGGGCCGCCCGGCTGCGGCAAGACCTACCTGGTCACCGCGCTGGCCGGCTCGGGCCGGGCGAACGTGCTGTCGGTGAAGGGCGCCGAACTGCTCTCCAAGTGGGTGGGCGAGAGCGAACGGGCGGTCCGCGAGCTGTTCCGCCGGGCCCGGGAGGCGGCCCCCACCCTGGTCTTCCTGGACGAGGTGGACGCGCTCGCGCCGGTACGCGGCCAGGCCACCGACGGGGGCACCACCGACCGGGTGGTCGCCGCGCTGCTCACCGAACTGGACGGGGTGGAGTCGCTGCGCAACGTGGTGGTGGTCGGCGCGACGAACCGGCCGGAGCTGATCGACCCGGCGCTGCTGCGCCCCGGCCGGCTGGAGCGGCTGGTCTACGTACCCCCGCCGGACGGCCCGGCCCGCGCGGAGATCCTGCGGGCCGCGGCCCGGAACGTGCCGCTCGCGCCGGACGTCGACCTGGACGCGCTCGGCGCGGGGCTGGACGGTTTCTCCGCGGCCGACTGCACCGCGCTGGTCCGGGAGGCGGCCCTGGCCGCGATGCGCGAGTCCCTGACCGCGAACACGGTCACCGCTGCGCACATGGCGACGGCCCGCACCCGCGTACGTCCCTCCCTGAACCCCGCCCAACTGGCCCACCTGGAGTCCTACGCCGCCACCCAGCATCGTTGATCATGAAGTTGTAGATCTCCGATTCTGCCGCCAACTTCATGATCGACGGGAGCGGTCTCGGGGGTGGGTGGTCAGTCGGTGGGGAGGAGTGGGCCCAGGGGGCCCAGGTTCAGGTTGAGGTCCTCGGGTGTCAGGCCGAAGTGCTCTCTCAGCTGGGTCATCTGCTCCTCCAACGCCATCAGCGTGGCGCCGAGGCGCTCGATCTGCTCGTCGGTGAGGTCGCCCAGGTCGACCCGGCGCAGCGCCTGCCGTTCCATCAGCTGGCGGAGCAGCTCGACGACGGTGAGCACCAGGCTCGCCAGCCCGCGCTCGACCGAGTTCTCGTCCACCGCGAGTCGGCGGTCCAGCGGACGCACCCGGGGCGCCTGCCACGACGACTCGCCCAGCGCCGCCGCCAGGGCGGACGCCTCGTCCCGCCCAGCCATGGCATCTTCGCCGGAACGGCCCGCAGCGCCGTCTGCGCCGGCCCGGCCTGCGCCGGCCGGGCCGCTGGGACGCCCGGTCACGGCGTTTCCGCCGGGACGGGCGGGAACGCCGGACCGAGGGCCGGCTCGGGTGGGGCGAGCGCGCCGACGGACGCGACCAGTGCGCGCAACGAGATCCGGATCAGGTCGATGTCGGCGATGGCCAGCGTGATGTCGCCGGTGACCACCACGCCGGTCGCGAGCACCCGGTCGAGCAGGTCCACCAGAGCCACCTGCCGGAAGGCCGACGGGTCGTCGACGCTGCTCGGCGCCAGCACCGTCACGCCCATGCCGGCTCCGCCGTCGGTTCCGCCACGAAGGAGTACGGCGGCCACGGGCCGGTCAGCTCCAGCCTGAGCTCCGGGTGCCGGTCGGCCAGCTCGCCCGCCAGCGCGGAGAACCCGTCCAGCCCGGCGCGTTCGACCAGGTACGCGCCGTTGAGCACCATGGTGGTGGGCGCGCCGGAGAGCCGCCGGTCCTGCGGGGCGTGCCGGCGGGCGGAGACCGCGTACCCGGCGAGCGCGGTGTGCACGGCAGCCGCCGCGTCGGCGGCGATCCGTTGCCCCTCCTCCCGGGCGGTGAGCTGGGCCCTGCGCCGCCGCAGGTACGCCGCTCCCGCCCCGCCCACGCCGGTGGGTTCCGTGACGCGCGGGGTGCCGCCGGGCACCACGTACCCCTTCACGCCCCACTCCTGCCGGCCGGTGAGCCGGGTGAGCGTGCCGACCAGCTCGTCGTGCCGCTCGGCCAGCATCGCGGCCACCCGGTCGTCGTCGCGGTAGACCGTGGCGAGCCGGGCCGGCACGACCGCGCCGGTCCGGGAGAGCGCGTCGACCACCGCGTGGTGCGCCCGGGCGGCCCGCTCCAGCCAGCCCAGGTCCTCCAGGTTGCGACGCAGCGCCTCCTCGCCGTACTCGGTCAACGGGGCGTCGGCCACCACGGCGGCCAGGCCGGGACCGGTGACGGTGCGGACGGGTGTGCCGGCGACCCCGGTGATCCCGGTGCGGTCCGCCGGGCCCTCGGCGACCACCGCGTGCAGCCAGACGCCGGTGCCGGTGGGCTCAGTCGTCGTACTCATCCCGCTCCTTCCCGGCGGACCGGGCGGCGACCCGCGGCCGCCGGGACGCCTCGACCTCCTCGGGGTCGCGCGGCCCCGGCTCGACCGGCGGGCGGGCCCGGGAACTCAGCCACGGGTCGTGCTCCCACCAGTCGATGCCGATCTGCCGCGCGGTGTCCACGGAGGCGATGACCAGCCGCAGCTTCAACGTCAGCAGCTCGATGTCGAGCAGGCTGACCCGGATGTCGCCGGCGATGACGATGCCCCGGTCGAGGACCCGTTCCAGGATGTCGCCGAGGTTCGCCGGCTCGTGCCCGGCACCCATCACCTGGCCGGTGTTCTGCACCACCGACGGTGGCCGCGCTGTGGTCATCTCAGCCCCCGTCCCCCTTGCCCCGCTGGTAGCGGCGCGTTCGCCGGTAGCCCAGCAGGACCCCGGTCATGTCCAGCTCCACCTCGTAGAGACCGAGCAGGTCGGTCGACGCGGGGATGCGGTGGTCCTCGACCATCTCCACACCGACCAGCCAACCGTCGTCGGTGGGCTGGATCGAGGTGACCCCGAGCGGGTCCTTGCCGGTGAGCGCGACGACCTGGTGCAGCCCCTCCCGGGCCGCCTCGGCCGCGCTGATCGCCTCCTCGTCGTGCTCGTCGAGGTAGCGGTCCTCGCCCCCGCCGGGCCGCTCGCGGTTCCCGTCGCCCCGGATCCGTGTCGACGTCATCTCTTCTCCCTCGCCCCACGCTGCTGGTCACTGCGCCGGCGGACGGCCCGTCGGCGGGCGGACGGCTGGCTGCCACCTGCCTCCCGGGACGCGGTACGACCGGCGGACGGATTCAGCCGGTCCAGCACGCGCTGCTGGCCCCGGTCGCGTTCCTCGGGCGTGATGTCACCGGCTGCCGCCGCCCGGTCCAGCTCCTCCAGCTCGCGTCGGATGTTGACCGGGTTGTACTGCTGCGACTCCGCCTCGCGGGCGATCACCTTGACTATGCTGGTGAGCCCGCGCACCGGGGCGTACGGCAGGGTCAGCAGTCCCCAGAGGATGTCCACGGCTCACTCCACCAGTTGGTGTGCGCTGACGAAGTCGTACGGGGCGAGCGGGCCGATCAGCCGCATCCGCATCAGGTCCCGGCGCTGTTCGGCGAACTCCTCCACCGCCCGGACGAACTCGTCCTCCTGGTCGGCGCCGACCAGGAAGGCGACGTTCACCGCGTCCAGCTCGTGGCTGGGGCGACGGGGCGTGTTCGCCGCCGCGAACCGGTCGACCGCGTCGATCATGGCGCGGTTCTCCGCCTCCCGGCGCAGCTCCACCGCCTGGCTGATCATCTCGCCGAGCCGGATCCGCTGCTCCCGGCTCTCCGCCTCCGACCGCCCGCGTACCTGATCGGCGAGCGCGGCGGCGGAACGGTTCTGGGCCAGCAGCTCGCCGATGAACTCCTGCTCGTCGAAGCGGCCGTGCACCGTGTACTGGATCCGGTCCTCGAACTCGTCCAGGGCGGCCGCGAACCGGTCGTGGTGCGCCTCCAGCAGGTCGTACACCCCGTCCTCGCCGGTCACCACCGTGCCGAACCGCACCGGCAGGACCGGCGCCACCTCCGCGGTGCCGTCCAGCAGCCGCTCGTACGCGCTGAGGTCCGCCGGGCGGCCCATCGGCTCATCCAGCGCGACCTCGCTGACCAGCGCCGCCAGGTCGCCGTGCCGGATCGCCGCGACCTCGCCCGGCGGGTCGCCGACCCCCTCGGCGTCGGGGGTCGGCTCCACGTCGGACGGTACGATCCCGTAGACGAACAGGCCCGTCTCCTGCTCCATCTCAGCGCTCCCTGTCCCGGCGGCGGGACCGTTCCCGGTCGTCACCGCGGTCCCGCAACGAGTCGGTCACCGCGCCGGTGATCTCCTGCGCGGCCTTGCCGAGACCGGCCACGGCCTTACCCTTGGTGGCCGCGCCGGCGGCGTCGCCCACCATGTCGGGCAGCCCCTTGGTGCCCTTGGGCGTGATGCTCAGCCGGTCGACCGCCTCGGCGAACCGCAAATACGTCTCGACGCTGGCGATCACGATCCGGGCGTTGATCTCCAGAAGCTGGATACCGACCACGGCGACCGAGATCTGGGCGTCGATCACCACGCCCTTGTCGAGGATGGTCTCCACGACGTCGGCGAGAGTGCCGCCGCCACCACCACCGCCACCACCGGTGCGCTCCAGGGCACCACCGGACCGGCCGCTGGTCGCCATGGTCATTCGCCACGCTCCTCGCGACGCCGCCGGACGACCGGCCGGCGAGGCGACTCGGGAGCACGCGGACCCCGCTCCTCACGGCGACCCCGGTCCTCACGGGAGCCCCGGTCCTCCCGGCNCCCTCGTCTTCCCGGCGCCCCCGGTCCCCGCGGGACCCCTGGTTCTCATCGCGGTCGGGGTCCTCATCGCGGTCCCGGTCCGCACGGGAGCCCCGGTCCTCGCGGCGGTCCCGGTCCTCGCGCTGCGGGCGGCGGGCCCGCTCGGGCTGCCGGCGGCGCGGCTCCTCCTCGTACTCCTCGTCGTCGAAGTCGTCACCGGAGTCGTAGTCGTCGTACTCCTCGTCCTCGGCGGGGCGACGGCGCTGCGGCGGCCGACGCCGGTCGCGCCCGGCGGGCCGTTCCTCCTCCGGCTCCTCCTCCGGCTCTTCCTCGCGCCCCTTCGGCCTTCCGCCCCGGCCCTGCTCCTCCTGCTCGCCCCGACCCTGCTCCTCCTGCTCGCGGGCCTCCTGCTCCTCGCGGAGCGCGGTCTCGTGGTCCTTGACCACCTGGGAGTCTTCGATCTCACCCCGCCAGCCCTCGACGGAATCGGGGTCGAGCACGGTCTGGGTCATCACATGCCGGACGAAGTGCTTCAGCTCCAGCCGCGCCCGGCGCCCCTGGGCGCGCCACAGGTTGCCGGTGTGCTCGAACAGACCCTGCGGGTGGTACTCCAGCACCACCAGGATTCTCGTCAGCTCGGAGCCGACCTCGTGGAAGCTGACCGTGCCGTCGACGGCACCCTTCTCGCCCTTCGACCGCCAGTGGATCAGACGGTCCGGGATCTGCCGGACGATGGTCGACTCCCAACTCCGGTGCGACCAGAAGACCTGCGCCTTCCAGGTCATCTTCTCGTCGGAGTCGTTCTCGGCCTGCTCGACCTTCTTCATGAAGCTCGGGAAGTCGCCGAACGTCGTCCACTGGTTGTACGCCACCCGGACCGGCACGCCGACCTCGATGGTCTCGACGATGTTGGTGACCTTCTGCTTCTTGCCGCCCTTGCCACCCTTGCCGCCGCCGCCGAACGCCGACATCAACTTCTCCTTACCGCCGGCCAGGCCGGCATGGAACATGGCCTTCATCGGGGACTGGCCGTCGGCGAGCTTCTTCGCGCCGGTGGCCGCGGCCACCAGGCCGGATCCGCCGCCCTGCTGGGCGTACTCGCTGAGCCGCCCGGTGGCGCCGGTGACCCGCTCGGTCACCACCCGCACGGCCCGCTCCCCGATCGCGGATGCGAGGTTGCGCAGCTCGCCGCCGAGCTGGTCTCGGGCCTTGTCGGTGAGGCTGCTGGCCATGGTCATCGCCCCCGCCGCCGACGCACGGGCGCCGGCCGCTCGTCCCGGCCCTGGTCATCTCGGCCCTGGTCATCCCGGCCCTGGTCANGTCGTCCTGGTCCTCGTCGTCGCGGCCCTGGTCGTCCTGGTCCTCGTCGTCGCGGTCCTCGTCGTCGAAGTCCTCGTCGCCGCCCTGGTCGTCCCGGCTCTCGTCCCGGCCCTGGTCGCCCCGGCCCTGGTCGCCCCGGGCCCTGGGCTGCTCGTCGAGTTCCTGCTCCTCGTCCGGCGCCGAACCCGAAGCGTTGTCCGGCTGCTCCCCGGACGAACCCGGCGACCTGCGGCGCAGCGCGTCGGCACCGCCGCGCAGCTTGCCGCTGACCGCGTCGATGCCGCTCCCGGCGGCGGCGGTCGCCGCGGCCTTGCCTGCGGTGAGCAACGGGGCACCGAGCTTGCCGAGGGTGCCCAACTGCGGGCTGCCCCCGAGCAGGCCGCCGGCCATTCCCTTCAGGCCGCCCGGCTGCTGGCTGGCCCGACCGGCGGCCACCGCGGCGGCCAGCGTGAGGGCGGTCCGCATCTTTTTACGACGTCCCAGGACATACCCGAAACCGACCGCCAAAGCGATCCGAGCTCCGCTCTTCATCAGTTCTCCTTCGCTCCCCGGCGGAAGGGACACCTCATGGACGAGCAGGCCCCGGAAAAACAACTGCCGAGGATCAGCGCAAAGGTGCCTGCGACCGGTGTCCCGCATCAGCGGACCTGGCCGGCAGTACCCGTCGCCCTATTCCCGAAACATTTCCTCAGCGGAACGGGAAAGGCGTCGCAGCAGGGGCGAAACTGCCCATTCGAGCAGGGAGAACGTGAGCTGTGCGGGTCGGGCGGGGACCGGATTCAGTGCGCCGGCAGAGCCGAATCAAGACACATTCGGGCGTGCAGCTTGCCGCCCTCTTCCCGCAATTCCGCACCACATTTACGAAGGACGGATATCGCGCCGGTGTTGGCCGGAGTGGTGTCGGCGACGACGGTACGCATTCCGGCCGCCGCCGCCGCGTGCAGCAACTCCCGCAACGCCGCCGCGCCCAGACCCCGCCCCCGGGCGGACCGGCCGAGCCACATCCCGGTCTCCACCGTCCCCGGCTCGTCACGGAGGGTCATCCGCACCATGCCGACCACCTCGCCGCCGGCCACGATCGCGTACATCTGGGTGCGGGTCGGGCCGCCGAGGCCGCCGAAACTTGCCCGGTGGAACTCGCGGAAGGCGTCACGGCGAGCCAGTGACCAGCCTGCGGGCGCGTCCACCGGAGGCATGACATCCTCCGGCTCCGCCTCGGCCGCCGCTACGGAGAGCAACGGCTCCAGGTTCCGTTCGTCCACCTGCTCCAGCCTGACCGCACCCGTCACGAGGCGGAGTCTGCCGGCCGGTCCGGCGCACGTCCACCCCTTTGGGAACTGATTGCCGGTACGGCGGAGCGGGTCGGCCGGTCGTACCCCCCGGGGTGTTCCCGCCTCACGCTCCGTTGTCATCCGACCGGTTCGATCCGGCGTGAGCGTGCTCACCTCACGTCCGCGGGAACTCGCAGAGCACCACCGAGGCGTCGTCGGTGCGCTTACGCCGGCGCAGCCGGTCCGGATGGTTCCGTTCGGCCGCGCGGACCCGGTCGATCAGCCCCGCCGGCCCCTCGACGGTCACCACCTCCACCAACCCGGCCCAGTCGAAGAGGCCGAACTGTTCCACCGCGCAGGACGCACCGTCGCTGAGCAGCACCGCCCGGCGCAGCGCGCCCGGACCGCGCAGCGGGACCGTCCCGGTCAGCGCGTGGTAGGCCGCATCCGGGTCACCGGCCGCCGCCCAGTAGCCGTGGGTGCGATTCATCCGCGTCCGCTGCACGGTGACCGCACGCCGGAACCGCGTCACCGGGTCGGTCTCGCCGTCGGGCAGCGCGGCGGCGAGCCGGCGCAGGTCGGCCAGCGCCGTCTCCAGCCGGTCGTCGTCGACCACGTCGATCCCGCCGTCGGTGTCGAGCACCAGCGGACTGTCGCAGAGCACCAGGTAGTCGACCTGGTCACCGCCCTCCCGCAGCAGGCAGACGGTGGACGACGGGGTGCCCGGGTGGTCCAGGTCGCACGCGCCGTCGTGGTCGGCCCGCACCGCCAGGATCGCCGCTGCCAGGCTGCTCATCAGCGTGGCCGCGGGCCGGGCGGCGACCGCCAGGCCGATCCGGGCGGCCAGGTGCCGGACGTACCAGGCGGGGCCGTGCACGCACCCGGTGTCGAAGCCCTCCGGCACGGTGGCCCCGTCGAGGACGCCGACGAGCGGGCCGAACCGGAAGACGACGTCCTCGTTCTCCAACCGACCCGGTGCCGGGTCGGAGGCGGAGCACACCCGCATCGTCGGCGCCTCCCCGGCCGGGCGGGCCGGTCGGCTACCGGTCGCGTACCGGCGGTCCGGTGCACCCATCNCCCTCGACCCGCGGAACATCCTGGCAACTCGCAGTCGACGCGTCGACGCAACCGGTAGCGTCGAGAGCGACCGGGTCGGACCCGGTGACGGGGGGTTCGCAAATGTTGGAGCGGTTGCACGAGTCGGGGGTCCGGGCGGAACATGCCTACCTTGCCGGGTTCGTCAGCATCGGGCTCTCGTTCACGAGCTGGTTCCTCTCCAAGCACCTGGAGCGTGCCGGCGTGGCGCGGGCGGACCGGTGGGGCATCTTCATCGGCGAGTGGGCACCGACCTTCTTCGCCATCGGCAACGGGCTGCGCACGTACGAGAGGTGAGGCGGCTCAGCGCCGCCGGTTGCGGGCCCGGGACGAGCGGAGCCGGCGCAGNTGAGCAACTGGTAGTAGCGGGTCGCGGAAAGCCCGAACGTGTCCCGGATGGCCTGCTCCTTGGCGCCGGCGTGCTTCCACCACCTGGACTCGAAGGCGAGGATCCGCCGTTCCCGCTCGGTGAGCCCACCGGCCGGCTCGGAGGCGACGGCGTCGCCCGGCTCGGGCGGGGCTTCGCCGACGGGAAGAGCGGGCTCGGCCAGCGCCCCTGACCGACCCGGCCGGGTGGCCTGCGCGGTCGGCGCGGACTCCGTGGGCGGCGCGGACTCCATCGGCCGCGCGGACTCCATGGGCGGCGCGGACTCCGTCGGCAGTGCGGTGCGGGGTGGGGGTACGGCGACGCGGGGCGTCCGGCGCGTACCCTCTGTCGGCCCCGACGGGTCGGGGCGGTCGGCGGTCCGTTCCGTGGCGTCGGCGGACACGGCGCTCCTCTCCGACAGCGGGTGACCGGCGCGCACGGGGCCCCGGCCGGGGGACCCAGCGTAACCAGGGCCGTCGCCGGCCGCATCGCCCGCCACCAGTTCGGGGAAGTGGCGACTTCCAGCACGCTCGATGCCGCCGGTTCCGCGTACTGGTGTCGCGCTGTATGGGCTCGATGGGCGGCGGCCGCCGGNGGGCAGCGTCCAGACGCGGACGGCTGCCACCCGCTCGGCCGGCGGCGCGGACGAGGGTCAGGAGATGTCGCGCCGGCGCATGGTCCAGAACGCGGCGACCAGGGCCGCGACGGCGCCGATGCCGAACACCAACGCCGACTGCTGCCAGGTGACCACGTACCTGGCCGGTTCGCAGGCTCCCCGGGCGAACTCGCAGGTGTCGTAGTCGAACAGCTCCGCCTGCTTGAGGAACCACGACTGGGCGTACGTGGAGAGCACGTAGCGGTCGCCGAACGGCACCGACAGCACCCCGACCGCGATCCGGATCCCGACCTCGCTGATCGCGAACAGCGCCACCGCCGCCCCCAGCGCCATCGCGGTGTGCCGGCCCAGCGAGGCGAGCGCGAAGGCGACCGCGCCCACCACGAGCACCAGCGCCAGCGCCCGTAGCCCGTCCAGCCCGATCGAGCGCCACGCCCCGGCGGTCATCTTGGCGGTGGTGCCACGGGACGTGCCGATCAGCCAGAACGCGGCGGTCCAGAGCGCGCCGAGCACGACGCCCACCCCGAGCACGGTGGTCAGCAGTGCGGCCAGCTTGGTACCCAGCACGGCGAGCCGTCTCGGCCGCCAGAGCAGCAGGTTCATCATCCCGCCGGTGTTCCACTCGGCGCCCACGAAGGACGCGCCGACGATGAACGCGAAGAGCGCCACGGCACCGGCGAAGACGGCGATGAACGTGGGGAACTCGGCCCGGAAGTCGAACTGGTAGGGCAGGTTCCACTTCGGGTCGAACATGTCCGGCTGCGGCTGGTAGTCCTTGCCGCAGTTCGGACCGAACCGTTCCTCGGTCTGCTCGCCGCGGGCCTGGGCGGCCTCGCAGTCGGCCACGGTGCGCTTCCAGTCCTGGACCGACTGCCGGTACTGCGCGTCGGACTCGGCCTGCGCCGCGGCCACGGCCGCCGGGGAGAGCTTGTGGCTGGAGAAGCTGAACGCGGTGGCCACGGTGGCGAGCCCGACCAGCAGCAGGACGAGCAGGAGCCGGGTGAGCCGGCGCTTGGCCAGCCGGCGCAGCTCGGTGACGAACAGGCTCATGCGCCCCAACCTCCTGCGGTGCCGGTCTGGTCGACCTTGGCGGACTGATCGACCTGACGGTGCTGGCCGGGGACCGGCGCGGTGGCGGTCAGTTCGAGGAAGACGCTCTCCAGGTCGACCGCGACCGGGGTGAGTTCGCTGACGTAGAGGCCCTGCTCGGCGAGGAGCCGGCTGACCACGGCCGGCTTGTCCACGCCGGCCAGCATCAGGTGGTCGGCCTCGGTGGCGGCGACGCGGATCCCGGACCGGGTCAGCGTCTCCGCGGCCTGGGGCAGGTCGGTGACCGCCTCCAGGCGTACCCGGACGGCGTTCTGGGAGTGCGCCGCGAGCACCTCGTCGACCGGCCCGTACGCGACCCGCCGGCCGAGCGAGATGATGGTGACCGAGTCGCAGATGAGCTGGATCTCGCCGAGGATGTGGCTGGAGAGCACCACGGTCATCCCGGATTCGGCCAGCTCGCGCATCAGCCGGCGCATCTCCCGGATGCCGCCGGGGTCGAGGCCGTTGGCCGGCTCGTCCAGGATGAGCAGCTTCGGGTTCTTGAGCAACGCGGAGGCGACGGCCAGCCGCTGCTTCATGCCGAGGGAGTACGTCTTCACCCGCTCCCCGGCCCGGTCGCGCAGCCCGACCAGCTCCAGCACCTC
This sequence comes from Micromonospora sp. NBS 11-29, assembly GCF_002140155.1. Taxonomy (GTDB): domain Bacteria; phylum Actinomycetota; class Actinomycetes; order Mycobacteriales; family Micromonosporaceae; genus Micromonospora. The sequence continues at coordinate 73,865 of NZ_NAPR01000020.1, read as the reverse complement.
GTCGACCCGCCGGGCCGGCAGCTCGCCGGCCCGGGCGAGCAGGCCCAGGGTGTCCCGCGCGGAGAAGTGCGGGAAGAACTGCGGGCTCTCCACGATGGCGCCGACGCTGCCGGCGACCGCCGGCAGCGCCCGCGGCAGCTCCTGACCGAGGATGGCCATCCGGCCGCCGTTGGGCTGGATCAGCCCGAGCAGCGTACGCAGCGTGGTGGTCTTGCCCGAGCCGTTCGGGCCGAGGAAGCCGTGCACCTGGCCGGCCTCCACCTGCATGTCGAAGCCGTCGAGCGCGTGGCGGACCCCGCGTTTCCGACTCCGGTACGTCTTGCGGAGACCTTCGATCTCCAGGACAGCCGACACAGCTGACCTCCCCCGATAGGTAAGTGACCGCCACACCATACGCGGTATGCATCCATTGGCAATACCGGGTATGCACCTACGGGGTGTTAAGCGGGGGCCCCTCCTATACCGGAGGCGTTAACCGGGGCCCCCTCCTTACGCGGTGACGACGTGGACGCCGGCGTCGCGGAACGCCTGGACCGTCGCGGGAGCGGCGCCGGAGTCGGTCACCAGCGTCTCCACCCGGTCCACCGGGCAGATCCGGGCGAACGCGTGCCCGCCCAGCTTGGACGAGTCCGCGATGACCACGACGCGCTTGGCGCGGGCCACCATGAGGCTGTTCATCGCCGCCTCGCCCTCGTGGTGCGCGGCGGCGCCGAGCTGCGGGTCGATGGCGTCCACGCCCAGCAACGCGACGTCGAGGGTCACCTCGCGCAGCAGCGCCCCGCCCAGCGGGCCGACCAGCTCGAACGACTTGGGCCGGACCACGCCGCCGGCCACCACCACCTTCATCCGCGAGCGCACCAGCAGCTCGTTGGCGATGTTCAGCGCATTGGTGACCACGGTGAGCTGGGCGCCCTCGGCGTTGGTGTTGAGGTCCGGGCGGACCGCCAGGGCGCGGGCCACCTCGGTGCTGGTGGTGCCGCCGTTGAGGCCGACCACGGTGCCCGGGGAGACCAGCGCGGCGGCGGCGGCGCCGATCCGCTGCTTCTCCGCCGAGTGCTTGGCGGTCTTGTAGCGCAGCGGCAGGTCGTAGGAGACGCCGTTGGCGACCGCGCCACCCCGGGTCCGCGTGATCATCTGCTGCTGGGCGAGCTGGTCGAAGTCCCGCCGGATGGTGGCCTGGGAGACGTCCAGCCGCTCGGCCGCCTCTTCGACGCTGACCCGACCACTGTCGGTCAGCATTTCGAGCAACGCGTTCCAACGCGCGTAGCGGTCCACCGCGGGGGCCTCCCCTGACTTTGCACGAACGGTGATTGTTTGCGTGCACACTAGTGCGCGAAACTATGCCGACGCAAAACTCTGTCGTGCGCGAACGGAGGGACAGTTGCCACAGCCGACCTGGTTCGCGCAGAATGACGCGCGAAAGACGGCCGTATCGCGCCGTATTGCGCAAAGTCTCCCCTGGCGAGGAGTTGTCATGGCGTACGTGCACGCGGAGATCGCGAGCCAGCCCGACTGCTGGCGGGAGGCGGCCCGGCTCGCCCCGAGCGTCGCCGAGCACCTGCCGCGCCCCGGCGAGCGGGTCGCCGTCGTCGGTTGCGGCACGTCGTGGTTCATGGCGGCGGCGTACGCCGGGCTGCGCGAGGCCGCCGGCCAGGGCGAGACCGACGCCTTCCAGGCGAGCGAGTTCCCCACCGGCCGCCGCTACGACCGGCTCATCGCGATCACCCGGTCCGGCACCACCACGGAGGTGCTCGACCTGCTCGCCGCGCTGCGCGGGCAGGTTCCCACCACCGTCCTGGTGGGCGACCCGCACTCGCCCGCCGTCGAGCTGGCCGACGCCACCGTCGCGATGCCGTTCGCCGACGAACGCTCGGTCGTCCAGACCCGTTTCGCCACCACCGCGCTCGCCCTGCTCCGCGCCCACCTCGGCGAGGACGTCGGCCGGCTGGCCGCCGACGCCGAGGTCGCCGTCCGGGCCCCGCTGCCGATCGACCCGGCCCGCATCGAGCAGGTCACCTTCCTCGGTCGCGGCTGGACGGTCGGGCTGGCCCAGGAGGCCGCGCTGAAGTGCCGCGAGGCGGCCACGTTCTGGGCCGAGGCGTACCCGGCCATGGACTACCGGCACGGCCCCATCTCGGTCGCCGCCCCGGGCCGGCTGGTCTGGGCGTTCGGCGACATCCCGGACGGGCTGGCGGAGGACGTGGCCGCCACCGGGGCCGCATTCGTGCACAGCCGCACGCACGGCTGCCGCACGGTGCTCACGAGCTGGGCGGCCGGCCGCAACCCGGTCGACCCGATGGCCGACCTGATCCTCGCCCAACGCTTCGCGGTCGCGCTCGCCACCAGCCGCGGCCTCGACCCCGACGCACCCCGCCACCTGAGCCGGTCCGTGGTGCTGNNNNTGGCACAGCATGAGCGAACGCACCGAGCGCAGCGAGGGCCGTGAGCGCATGCCCAGCCGGCAGACGGCGTGACGGCCCGCGACGAGGTCGTCGTCGCGCTGGACGTGGGCGGCACCGGGATGAAGTGCGCCCTGGTCCGGCCGGACGGCACGACCGTGCACGCCGAACGGCACGCCACCGCCGCGCATCGCGGGCCGGACGCCGTGGTCGGCACGATCCTCGACGTGGCCGAAGGGCTGGCCGGCAAGGCCCGCGCCGCCGGCCAGACGCCGGTGGCCTGCGGCATCGCCGTACCCGGGGTGGTCGACGAGGCCCACGGGGTGGCGGTCTGGTCGGCGAACGTGGGCTTCCGGGACGTACCGCTGCGGGAGCTGGCGCGAACGCGGCTCGGCCTGCCCGCGGCGCTCGGCCACGACGTGCGCGTCGGCGGTCTGGCCGAGGCCCGGCTCGGCGCCGGCCGGGACGCCGGCCATGTGCTCTTCGTCGCGATCGGCACCGGCATCGCCGCCGCGCATGTGGTCGACGGGTCGGCCGCCGCCGGCGCGCACGGCGCCGCCGGGGAGATCGGCCACATCCTGGTACGCCCCGGCGGTCCGCGCTGCGGCTGCGGCCGGGCCGGCTGCCTGGAGGCGCTGGCCTCGGCCTCGGCGATCGGCCGCCGGTACACCGAACTCGCCGGCGCACCGGCCACCGCGGCCGACGTGGCCGACCGGGCGGCGGCCGGCGACCAGCTCGCCGGCGACGTGTGGCGGGAGGCGGTGGAGGCCCTCGCCGACGGCCTCGCCACCGGGCAGGCGCTCTACGACGTGGCGACCGTGGTGATCGGCGGCGGGCTGGCCCAGGCCGGTCCCCGGCTGTTCGACCCGCTGCGCACCGCGCTGCGCGAACGGCTGACCTTCCACCGCGAACCGCGCCTGGTCGCGGCCGCCCTCGGTGACGAGGCCGGCTGCCTCGGCGCCGCCCTGCTGGCCCTGGACACCCTGGCGAAGGAGAGTCGATGACCCGGCGCGTGACCGGCAAGGTGGTGACCCCGACCGGCGTGATCCGGCAGGGCTGTGTGGAGGTCCGGGACGGCCGGATCAGCGCGGTCGCCGACTACCCGTCGGTGCACGACGGGCACTGGATCCTGCCGGGCTTCGTGGACATGCACACCCACGGCGGCGGCGGCCACACGTTCACCACCGGCGACCCCGCCTCGGCCCGGCAGGCCGCCGCGTTCCACCTCGGGCACGGCACCACCACGCTGGTGGCCAGCCTGGTCAGCTCCCCGTTCGCGCTGATGCGCGACGCCACCGCCGCGTTCCGCCCGCTGGTCGAGGCGGGCGTGCTCGCCGGGATCCACTTCGAGGGCCCGTACCTGTCCGCCGACCGCTGCGGCGCGCAGAACCCGGAGTTCCTCCGCGACCCGTCCACCGAGGAACTGACCGAGCTGGTCGAGCTGGGCGGCGGCGCGGTGCGGATGGTCACCCTCGCCCCGGAGCGGGCGGGCGCGACCGAGGCGATCGAGTTGCTGGTGGCGAACGGCGTGGTCGCGGCGGTCGGGCACACGGACGCCACCTGGGCGCAGACCCGCGCGGCGGTGGCCGCCGGCGCGACCGTCGGCACCCACCTGTTCAACGGGATGCGTCCGCTGCACCACCGCGAGCCCGGCCCGGTGGTGGCACTGCTGGAGGCCCCGAACGTGGTCTGCGAGCTGGTCGCCGACGGCGTGCACCTGCACGACGGCATGCTCGGCTTCGCCACCTCGGTGACCGGCCCGGACCGGGCCGCGCTGATCACCGACGCGATGGCCGCCGCCGGGATGGCCGACGGCGAGTACGAGCTGGGCGGCCAGGGGGTCACCGTGGCCGACGGCGTGGCCCGGCTCAGCCGGGACGGCGCGATCGCCGGCAGCACGCTCACCATGGACGCCGCCCTGCGGCACGCGGTCGGCGCGGGCATCGCGCTGCCGGACGCCGCCCGCATGGTGTCCACCACCCCGGCCCGCGCGCTCGGCCTCGGCGACCAGGTGGGCGCGCTGCGGACCGGGCTGCGCGCCGACCTGGTGGTGCTCGACGACGACCTGAACGTGGTCCGGGTGATGCGCGGCGGCGAGTGGGTGGAGTGAGCCGGGCCGGTCAGCCGGCGGTGGGAACCTCGACGCCGAGCACGGCCTGCTCGTCCGGTCGGTGCACCAGCACGTCCGCCAGGTAGGAGTGCACGGCCCGGCGCATCCCGACGTCCCGGCCGGCCCGCTCGGAGAGCAGCCACTTGTGCTCGATGATCTGGGCGAACAGCTCCTGCGGCTCCAGCTTGCGGCGCAGGTGCGCCGGGACCGCCCGGACCACCGGCTCGAAGACCTCGGTGAGCCAGCGGTGCGCCGCCTGCTGCTCGTCGGTCAGGTCGCTCTCCAGTCGGTAGGCGTCCAGGTCGTTGAGGAGCTTGCGGGCCTGGTTCTCCTCCGCGTCGAGGCCGGTGAGCCGCAGCAGGCGTCGGGTGTGGTAGCCGGCGTCGACCACCTTGGGCCGCACCAGGTAACGCCCGTTGTCCACGGTCGACATGGCGACCTCGGCGACGTCGAAGCCCAGCTCGTTGAGGCGGCGGATGCGGCCCTCGATGTCGTGCCGGGCGGCGCGCTCGACCTGCTGCTCGTAGGTGATCTCGTGCCAGAGCCGCTCGTAGCGCCGCACCACCTCCTCGCAGACCACCTCCGGGTCGATCGACTCGTGCAGCAGGCCGGCGGCCTGGAGGTCGAGCGCCTCACCGAAGATGTTGACCCGGGCGATCTCCAGGTCCTCGCCGCGCTGGCCGTTGGAGAGCGTCGGGTGCAGCGCCCCGGTCTCCGCGTCCACCAGGTAGGCGGCGAACGCGCCCGCGTCCCGCCGGAACAACGTGTTCGACAGTGAGCAGTCGCCCCAGAAGAAGCCGGTCAGGTGCATCCGGACGATCAGCGCGGCCAGCGCGTCCAGCAGCCGGTTCATCGTCTCCGGGCGCAGCGTGTTGGAGAACAGCGCCCGATAGGGCAGGGAGAACTGGAGGTGCCGGGTGATCAGCACCGGGTCGAGCGGCTCACCGTCGTCGGTCTGCCGGTCGGCCACGATCGCGATCGCCTCCACCGAGGGGAAGTCGATCCGCTCCAGCGCCCGCAGCAGGTCGTACTCGCGCTCGGCGACCCGCTCGCCGGTCTCCTTCACCGCGTAGACGTACCCGCCGAGCCGGACGANCACTGCTCCAGCGGGGTCGACCAGGGGAGGTCGAGCAGCGCCGGGTCGACGAGGGCCGAAGTGATCCGCACGGCCACCAGTGTGACCGGTGACCCCCGCGCCGCGCTCCCCTTCGTGGTTGGGCACACAACCGCCGATGCCCGCACGGCCCGGCCGTCCTCGGCGGCCGGTAGCGTGGTCGCGTGCGCCAGACCTCAGGGGTACGCGGAGACCTGCGCCTGCGGCCCGTCCGACCGGCCGGGTGGTGGTGCGACGGGCTGCTGCTCGCCGCCCTGGTGGCGCTGACCGTGGCGCTCGCCGCGGGCCACCTCTTCGGGCTGGACCGGGCCGTCGCCGACTGGTCGGCCGCACACCGCCCAACCGCCGCCCGGTGGCTGGCGATGGCGTTCAACCTGCTCGGTCAGGGCACTCCGCTGACGCTGCTGGCGGCCGGGCTGGGCCTGCTGCTGGCGGTGCGGCTGCGCTCGGTGCGACCGGTGCTCCCGCCGGTGGCCGCGTTCGTGCTCACGTTCTTCACGATCGGTCCGCTGAAGGTGTGGACGGCCCGCCCGGCGCCGAGCGCCAGCGTGAAGGAGCCGTTCTTGTCGCCCGAGCAGACGCTGCCGCTGTTCCAGCACGAACTACCGGTGCGCTTCGCCCAGTCGTACCCGTCGGGGCATGTGGCCAACGGGATCGTCTGGTACGGCGTGCTCGCCCTGCTGCTGGCCCCGCTGCTGCGCACGGTCGGTCGCACGATGCCGCCCCGGCTGGTCACCGTGGTCCGGGTGGTGCCCCCGGCGGTGGTCTTCTGCACCACCGTCTACCTGGGCTGGCACTGGCTCACCGACTCGGTCGCCGGGCTGCTGCTCGGGCTGCTGCTGGACCGGCTGCTGCACCGGGTCCCCTGGGACGACCTGCCGCTGCCCGGGCGCGCGGGCGGCTGGACGCGACCGGTCGACTGGTCCGCGCCGCGCTGAGCGGCCCGTGCCGACGGCCGATCGGTGCCGGCGGCACCGGCCGTTCACTCCGGGCCCATAGGCTGCCGGTGTGGAACGGTTGGCGCGGCGACTCGGCGTACCCGATGCGGTCGTCATCGGTCTGGGCTCGATGCTCGGCGCGGGCGTCTTCGTGGTCTTCGCCCCGGCCGCGTCGGCGGCCGGCGGCGTCGGGCTGCTGGTCGCGCTCGCGCTCGCCGGCTTCATCGCGTTCTGCAACGCCACCAGCTCGGCCCGGCTCGCCGCCCGCTACCCGGAGTCCGGCGGCACCTACGTCTACGGCCGGGAACGGCTGCACCCGTTCGCCGGCTTCGTCGCCGGCTGGGGGTTCGTGGTCGGCAAGACGGCGAGCTGCGCGGCGATGGCGTTGACGATCGGGGCGTACCTGTGGCCGGGCCGGGCGCGGCTCGTCGCGGTCCTCGCGGTGGTGGCGGTGACCGCGGTGAACCTGCGCGGCATCGGTAAGACCGCGACCGCCACCCGGGTGCTGGTCGCGGTGGTGCTCACCGTGCTCGCGGCGGTGGCGGTGACCGGCGCGCCGCACGTCGCGGCCGACCGGCTCACCGGCCCGGCCGACATCGGCACGCGCGGCGTGCTCACCGCCGCCGGCCTGCTCTTCTTCGCCTTCGCCGGGTACGCGCGGATCGCCACCCTGGGCGAGGAGGTACGCGACCCGGAGCGCACCATCCCACGCGCGGTGCCGCTGGCGCTCGGCGCGGTGCTGGCGATCTACCTGACGCTGGCGGTGGTCGCCCTCGGCGTGCTCGGCACCGACCGGCTGGCCGCCGCACCGGCGCCGCTGGTCGAGGTGGTGACCGCAGCCGGCCGGCCCGGGCTGGCCTGGCTGGTCCGGTTGGGGGCGGCCGTCGCGGTGACCGGGGTGCTGCTGTCGCTGGTCGCCGGCGTCGGCCGCACCACGCTGGCGATGGCCCGCCGCCGCGACCTGCCCGGCGCGCTGGCGGCCGTGCACCCCCGCCACCGGGTGCCGCACCGGGCCGAACTGGCCGTGGCCGCCGTGGTGATCGTGGTGGTGTCGCTGGCCGACGTGCGGGGCGCGATCGGCTTCTCCAGTTGCACCGTGCTCGTCTACTACGCGATCACCAACGCCGCTGCGCTCACGCTCGGTCGGGACAGGCGGCTGCTCGCCGCGCTGGGGCTGGTGGGTTGCCTGGTGCTCGCGGTCAGCCTGCCGCTGCCGAGCGTGCTCGCCGGGTTCGGGGTGCTCGCCCTCGGCGCACTCTGGTACGCCGTCCGCCGGTAGGAAACCTGCGTCGTCAGGCCCGACGCTCCGACCACCGGACCGGCACGGCGAGCAGGAACCGGGCGTAGAGGTCGGCCACCGGGACCGCTGGGAGATCGTCCACGGCGCTGACGAAGAGGCCCGCGAGGTAGACCTGCGCCGTCAACAGGTCCCCCGCCGCGAGGGTTGCCAACGCGGCCAGGCATGGGTAGGACCGTCCGCACGCCGCACACAACCAGGACGGGCGCTGTGGGCTGTGGAGGGTCACCCAGGCCGCCCCTCATCGGCCGGCCTGGGTTCGGCCGGTGGCGGCAGGCGGCGGCGGTCCGGGCACGCGCGCCAGCGCAGCCCGCAGACGCAGCGCAACGACCAGCGCCGGCGATGGTGAATCAGATCGGAAGGCGTGGGCTTCCGTGCGGAGCGTGAACGCACATCTCAGGGTTGCGCAGCGCCGGTCACACGTCAAGTCCCTCCGTCAGGTACCAATGACAGGCTTGACGCGAGACTGGTACCCGCGTGCCTAGCGTCGGGTCGTGGCGAAGCTTCGACTGATGGGTACCCATGAGATTCGCGTACGCCTGGGCGGCATCAGTCGGCAACGCGTCTACGAACTGACCCTGCGACGCACCTTCCCCGAAGCCGTCGCCGATCTGGCGCAGGGCAAGGTATGGCTCGCTGAGGACGTCGAGCGCTGGATCGCGGAGCACCGCCCCGACCTCACCGAGGAGGGCGAGGGCTAGAAGTCTGCTGGTCCCAGCATCGGGTCAGCCTTTCGGTTGGCGGGGTGCCGGCGCGGCCGGCGGCCCCGGTGTGGTCTCCCGCAGCAGGGCGGTCAGCCCCGCCCGTCGGGCTACCACGGTCAACCGGTCGCCGGCCCGCACCACCATGCGCGGGTCGAACGCCCAGTCCGCCTTCTGCCCGGTCCGGGTGTACGCGAGCAGGCGCACCTCGCCGGGGCGGGCGACCGCGCCGAGCGGCCGACCGTCCAGCGGCGAACCGGCCACCACCGGCACCTCGGTGACCAGCAGCGCGTGCCGGTCGACCGGGATGGTGGCGATCACCGCGCGGTCCAGCAGGGCCGCCGCGAAGGACGGCGCGGCCAGGTAGGACACGCTGCGCGAGATGCCGATACCGAACGCCTGCTGGATCCGCTCGGCGAAGTCGCCGTCGAACAGCCGCAGCACCACCCTCAGGTCGGGGCCGAGGGAACGGGCGATCAGCGCGGCGCGCAGGTTCGCCCCGTCGTCGGTGGAGACCACCACCAGCGCCTGACAGGTGTCGACCGAGGCCGATCGCAGCGTCTCCTCCAGGCCGGCGTCGCCGACGATCAGCGGCACGCCCAGCCGGTGCGCCAGCGACGCGCCACGCGCCTCCGGGTTCTTGTCGATCGCCACCACCTCGACGCCGAAGTCGTGGAGCTGGGCCATCACCCGGCTGCCGATGTTGCCCAGCCCGACCACCACCACATGCCCGGAGCGGTCCGGTTGGATCCGTCCGGCGTGCAGGGCCAGCCGGGCGTTGACGATGCCGTCGACCACGACGGCCGTGATCAGCGGAATCAGCGCCAGCCCGGCCAGGTTCAGCACCACCTGCATGACCTGGGCGGCGGCCGGCTTGTTGACGTCCGGGTCCTGACCGCTCAGCGTGGTGACCAGGGTCAGGTAGAGCGCCTCGCCCCAGTCGACGCCGGCGGCCCGGGCGTTCAGCCAGCCCAGCACCGCGATCACCCCGAGTAGCACCAGCACCGCGATGCCGATCTTTCGGGTGGCGAAGCTGCGCACGGCCCGCAGCAGCACCTCCACCGGCTGCCGGCGCCGTCGGGCCCGGACCAGCCGGCGGGCGGCCAGCTCGGTGCCGGCCGGGCGGCCGGTCGCCTCGGCCAGCACCACGTCGGCCGCCGCCTCGTCGGCGGGCAGCACCCGGACCAGCTCCGGGTCCGAGGTGACCGCCAGGCCGCAGACCACGTCCTGCGGGCGTACATCGGTGCGGCGGGCCACGTAGAGCGTGCGGCCGGCGTGCCGGAAGTGGGTGGGGGCCACTTCGCCGAGCGCGGCGGCGACGAACGCGGGGGCGGCCATCGAGGCGTCGGAGAGCACCGCCGAGTCGGGGAAGAGCTGCCGCAGCCCGTTGGCCAGGCTGGTGTTGTACATCCGCACCACCAGGCGCAGCCTGGACTCGACCTCCTGCGCGCAGAGCGCCGCGTGCATGTTGCCCACGTCGTCCTGGTGCAGCAGGGCCAGCCCGTCCGCACCGGCCAGCCCGGCCCGACGGAACGCGGCCTCGTCGAGCCGGTCCGCCCGGACGACGCGTACCCCGGGCACGTCCCGCCCGTCCGGACCGTCGGATCGGCGGCGCTCCGGGACCAGCAGCGTCACCCGGACCTGGCCGGCGGCTGGGTCGGTGGCGAGCAACGCCCGCACCACCCAGTAGGCCAACGGGTCGGAGCCGCAGACCACGTAGTGAGGTCCCTCGTCGTTGCCCCACAGGTGCCGCAGCGGTGTCGCGCGGCGCGCACGGTCACGCAGGGGCTCGGCCATGCCCGGATCGTAGTCAGCCGCTCGCGACGGGCGCAGCCCCACGATCATGAGCGCATGGGGCCGCCGGGTACGGGTAGAGCACCGGCATGCAGACGTTCCTGCCGTACCCGGATTTCCTGGCCAGCGCCCGGGCGCTGGACCAGAAGCGGCTGGGCAAACAGCGCGTGGAGGCCATCCAGGTGCTGCGCGGCCTGACCCGGCCGGACTACGGCTGGCGCAACCACCCGGCGGTGAAGATGTGGGCCGGGTACGAGGAGGCGCTGACCCGGTACGGGCTGGACATGTGCGCGGTGTGGTGCGAGCCGGGCCGGGCCGACACCTGCGCCGCCACGCTCGCCACCGACCTCGCCGCCGCCTGCGGCATCACCGTGATCCGGACCCAGGACGAGCTGGCCGCCACCGGCGACCTCCCGCCCTGGCTGGGCCTCGACGACCTGCACCGCAGCCACCGCTCCTCGCTGCTGCGCAAGGACCCCACCCACTACGCCCCCCAGTTCCCCGGAACCCCGCCCGACCTGGAGTACGTCTGGC
>NZ_NAPR01000020.1:23793-62962 GCF_002140155.1 Micromonospora sp. NBS 11-29 | reverse complement strand
CCCCCCCCCGCCTCTGCCTCCCGTGAAAGGAGGGGGCCCCGCTTAACGCCTCCGGTAGAGGAGGGGGCCCCGCTTAACACCGCAGCCGACGCGCGAGTCCCGCGGCATCCGCAGCCGGCGCGCGGACCCCGCGGCTGTTAAGCGGGGGCCCTTCCTCTACCGAATGCGTTAAGCGGGGNCCCCCTCCTTACACCTGGGGCAGGATGGGGGGACTGGGGAGCGGAGGGTGGGGCGTGGGGCTGTCGCAGATGGTGGGCCGGCTCATCGGCGTACGCGAGCATGTGGTGGACCCGGGCGGCGGTGGCGCCCCCCGGGTGCCGCGACCGGCGTCGGCGCTGGTGGTGGGCGGTGGCATCGCCGGCATGTCGGCGGCGGTGGTGCTGGCCGAGCGCGGCGTGGCGGTGACCGTGCTGGAGGCCGCGCCACACCTGGGCGGCCGGCTCGGCGCGTGGCCGGAGGAGCTGCCGGACGGCGTCCAGGTCAACGAGCACGGATTTCACGCGTTCTTCCGGCAGTACGGCAACTGGCGTTCGATCCTGCGCCGGGCCGATCCGACGCTGGGCTTCCTGAAGCCGGTGCCGGGCTACCCGATCCTGTCCGCCGACTGGCCGACCGAGGAGTTCGGGAAGTTGCCGCCGGCTCCGCCGGCCAACCTGCTGGCGCTGCTGCTGCGCAGCCCGAGCCTGCGCCTGGCGGACCTGCGCGCGATGGACCGGGACGCCGCGTTGCCGCTGCTCACCTACGATCCGGTGCGCACCTACGCGGAGTTCGACGAGCGGACCGCCGACGAGTTGCTGACGTCGCTGCGGCTGCCGGACCGGGCCCGGGCGATGCTCTTCGAGGTCTTCTCGCACTCGTTCTTCAACCACGAGGCGGAGATGTCGGCCGCCGAGATGATCGCCCAGTTCCATTTCTACCTGCTCGGCAATCCGGAGGGGCTGGCCTTCGACTGCCCGGACCGGGACTACGCGACGGCCATCTGGGCGCCGCTGACCCGGCACGTCGAGAAGCACGGCGGCCGGGTGCTGACCGGCACGCCGGCCGCCCGGCTGGACCGGACGCCGGACGGCTGGCGGGTGACCGGCGCGGACGGGGAGACCTGGGTGGCCGGGCATGTGGTGCTCGCCGTCGACCCGCCGGCTCTCGCCGCGCTGGTCGCCGCCTCCCCCGGCCTGGTCGCGGCGGCACCCGAGCTGGTGGCGCGGATGCCCGCGTTCGGTCGGCCCGGCCCACCGTACGCGGTGGCGCGTTACTGGATGGACGGGGACGTGGGTCCGGAGCGGGCGGTGTTCAGTGGCGTGTCCCGTCAGCCCACGTTGGACTCGGTGACGCTCTACCACCGGCTGGAGGACGAGCCGCGCCGCTGGGCTGCGCGCACCGGCGGTTCGGTGGTGGAGCTGCACGCGTACGCCTGCGAGCCGGGCGTGCCGGCCGACGAGCTGGCCGCGCGGATGCTGCGGGAGTTGACCACGCTCTGGCCGGAGGCAGCCGACCTTCGGGTACGCGAGTTGCGCGCCCGGGTCGAGGCGCAGGCCCCGGCGTTCACCCCGGGCAGCCACGCCGGCCGTCCGGGGGTACGCACCGACGCGGCGGGCCTGTATCTGGCCGGCGACGGGATCCGTGTCGAGTTTCCGAGCGCGTTGATGGAGCGTTCGGCGTCGACCGGGATCATCGCGGCGAACCACATCCTGCGCGCCGAGGGGGCGGCGGCCGAGCCGGTGCGTTCGATCCGTCCCCGTGGCCTGCTGGCGCGAACCGCCGATAAGCGGTCATAATGCGCATTACGCTCGACCGTGAGATGGGAGGTCGGGCACTGGGCACCGCGATGCGGGCGGAACAACGCCAGGACGAGCGGGCGGCCGTGGTCACCGCGCTGCGGCTCGGCTGGTCCATGGCGGACGCCTACCACCACGCGCAGACCGCCGACCTGACCGGGCGGGCCGACCCACCGGCGACCGCCCCGGCGAAGCTGTCCAACCTGACCGAGTTGCCGGGACGGCACCGGCTCGGCATGTACCTGGACGGCGTGGACGTCGCCCTGATCCAGATCGCCCCGCTGACCCCGGCCGGACACGCGGCACCATCCACCGCCGGCGCCCGGCGTGCCACCGGGGCAGATCGCGAGCCGCTGCTGTTCGCCCTCGACGAGCTGAACGTCGACGTGCTGCGCTGGACGATGGCAACCAACCACCGGATCGGGTTGGCGTACCGGCTGGGCCGCTCCCTCGCCGACACGGTCCGCCGTGGCGACGCCGCCGAGCTGGTCCGGCGGTTCGGCGGGCGGCACGTCCAGCTCAGCCGGTGGCTGGACGAGCTGGCCAGCGTGCTGCCCCCGTACTCGGCGGCGGTGGTGCGCCGCTCCCTGGCCGCCTGGGCCACCGCCGTCGGTCGGGCCACGGCCGGCGACCCGGCCGAGGCCGGCCTCGCCGAACTGGCCCGCGAGCTGCGCAACCAGGGCGACCTGTGGCAGGACGTGCTCACCGGCGGCCTGCACCCGCGTGACCTGCTGGACGAGGAGAACTGGGCGGTGGTGGCCCGGAACGTGATCATCCGGGACCGGAAGCTGGTGGTGCAGGCGGCCCGGGGCATCTTCTGGCCGGTGCTGGCGCCGCTGCTGGTGGTGCTCCTGGCGGTGGTCGGGGTCAGCGCCGCGGCGGCGGCCGGCTCCCCCACCACCCGGGCGGCGGTGGCGCTGGTCGGCCTCGGCGCCGGGCTCATCGCGATCTGGCGGTCGATCTCCACCCCGACGCTGTCGGTGGCCGCCGAGGTGAACCGGCCGCTGCTGGAGAGCGAGCTGGTGGTGCAGATGAGCGCCCGGATCGACCGGCCGCTCACCGCCGCCCGCCGGGCCGCGCGGGCCGGCCGGCAACGGGTGCCGTCCGAGGGCGGATCGAAATACGTTGCCCGCGTTTCCGGTGCGGATCTACCGTGAGCGCACAAGGTCAACCACCGCTCCGGGAGCGTTCCATGTCGCTGCGATCCGCCACCACGATGCCGTCGTGGCTGTTCGGCTCCGGCGGCCCATGGGCTGGAAGGCTCGACTGAGGCGCGCCCACGCGCCCAGGTCGCGCCGCCCGGTCCCCGTGGACCGGGCGGCGCTTTTCATTTCTGAAAGGAGAACCCGGTGGACGTCGTCCTCGTCGTCAACGCCGACCTCGGCCCGCTGCACCGGGTCACCGTCCAGCATGCGATCCGGATGCTGTGCCGCCGGGTCGCCGAGATCCACGAGGCCGAGCCGGACCGGCTGATCGGCGTCTTCCCGCTGCCGCGGGTGGTCCGCCTCGTCCGGTACGTGGTGACGCGCTGGCGGTTCCGCGCCGGCCCGGCCTGGTCCCGGGGCGGGGTGCTGGCGCGCGACGGCCGGCGCTGCGCCTACTGTGACGGCCCGGCCAGCACGGTCGACCACGTCCTGCCCCGCTCGCGCGGCGGCCGGAACACCTGGGGGAACACCACCGCCGCCTGCTACGCGTGTAACCAGCGCAAGGGCGACCGGACCCCGGCCGAGGCGGGCATGCCGCTGCGGCGGGAGCCGGCCACCCCGAGCTGGGCCGCGCTGGCGCGGTGACGGACGGCCGGCGGGCACAGGGGGTGGTGCCGGGGGTACGCCCCGGCGCGGCGCCCGCCGGCCCCGTCCCCGAGCTGACCGTGTGAGCGGCCGGGTGGCTGGACGGGTGGCTGGACGCCAGCTCGGCGAAGTGGCGGTATCCGGCCAGCTCTGATGCCGCCACTTCACCGAACTGGTGGCGATTACCCTTCCGGGCGACCCTCTCTCGTACCAAGATCTAGGGGCGCGTGGGACGCGGCGATCGGGGGGCGGTCCCGAAGTGGCCGGCATTGCGTGCCCGGTTCACGGCCAGGTGCCGCACCCAGCCGAGGAACCTGCCGTACATCGCCACGCCGGCCGGCGGCTCGGCATTCAGCCGGGTCAGGTCGGCGATCGCCTCGTGCAGCAGCTCGGCCATGTCGACGGCCAGCCACCTCGGTTCGCCGGCGTACTGCGCGGCCAACTCCAGTCGGGCCGGTCCGCAGCCGAGCACCGACAGCCTCGACCGACCGACGACGAGTAGGTCCCTCGGACGGCCGGGACCGGATGGTCGACTCCACTACGCCGAAGTGGCGAGGTCTCGGCCTCGGAATGCCACCACATCCCCGAACTGGTGCCTGCCCGGCCCGGGGATCGCTCAGATCGGGTGGGCCCGCAGGAACGCCTCGGCCCGGCGCGCGTCCCCGGGGGATCTGCCAGCAGACGATGCCGAACGTCACCGCCAGGATGCCGATCAGACCCAGCCAGATCGGGGTGAGACTCGCCAACGCCTGGCCGAGGTTCAACGTCAGCAGGCCACCGGTCAACAGGACGAACCGCCGCATGCGAGAGATCTTGGAAGGAAATGGCCCTCAGCGGGGCCGAAATTTTCCAAGATCTAGCGCAGCGCGCCGTGCGGCTCGGCTGGATGCTGGCGCAGGAACGTCGCTGCCCGACGAGCGTCCCGGTGGACCTGCCAGGCGGCCAGCGCAAACAGCGCCGCCACCAGCCCGAAGAGGACCACGAACCCGATCGAGGTCACGCGGATCAGCGCCTGACCGAGGTTCACCAGCACCAGCCCGGCCGCGAGGACGGCCCACCAGCCGCCGGCCACCATCTGGCGGGCGACGACGGTGAGCGTCGGCAGGTCGTCGTCGGACCCGATGTCGCCGCGCCGTACCCGCTTGACCAGCCGGGACCGCTTCCGCATGCCCAAAGCCCACATCGGGGACTCACGACCGGCCCGGATCCGCCCCCACCGGACGGCCCACACGATGGCACCGACCTCGATCAACGCGCCGAGGACGACGACCACGACTCCGACGAACTGGGCCACCTCCGGCGCACGCGCCTCCCACCTGGACGATCCGTCCCGAACAGCCAACTGCCGGGCGAGCAGGAAGCCAAGCACACCGAACACCAGCCCCACACTGAGCATGAGCCCTCGGAACCGTCGACGTCCGCGCCGGATCTCACGCTGCTCCACACCGTCCATCGTGGCCCCCCGTTCGACGCTCACGCCGTACCCGGAGGGCGGCGCCGGTCAAACGACGATCAGGCCGGCGGGGTCCAGCCGAAGCGCGGCGGCCGGCGCTCGTTGGTCGCCGCCACCCCCTCGCGGGCCTCGCCGCTCTCCCGCACCTGCGCGTGCCACCAGGCGATCCGGTCGGCATCGGCGCGGCCGTCGACGATCTCCTTGGCGGCGGCCACGGTGAGCCGGGACCGCTCGGCGATCGTGGCGGTCAGCGCCGCCACCCGGTCGGCGAGCGCGTCCGCCGGCAACACCTCGTCGACCAGGCCGATCCGCAGCGCCCGGTCGGCGTCGACCAGGTCGCCGGTGAAGAGCAGGTGCTTGGCCGCGGACGGCCCGACCAGGCCGGCCAGCCGGCGGGTCGTCGGCGCGGGATAGACCAGGCCGAGCCGGGCCGGGGGTACGCCGAAGCGGGCGTCCGCCGCGGCGAGGCGCAGGTCGCAGGCGACCGCGAGTTGACAGCCGCCACCCACGCAGGCGCCCTCGATCGCGGCCACGGTGGGCCGGCCGAACGCGGCGAGCCGTTCCTCGGCGGCCACCGCGATGCTGGCGTCGCCGGCCGACACCAGTCCGTCCAGGTCGCCGAGGTCGGCGCCGGCGCAGAACGTGCCGCCCGCGCCGGTGAGCACCAGCGCGCGTACCGTCGGGTCGGCCTCCAGGCCGTCGAGCAGCACCGGGAGCCGCCGCCACATGGCCGGGGTCATAGCGTTGCGGCGGGCCGGGTTCCGGATCACCACGGTCGCCACCGGGCCGTCGATCGTGACGGTCAACTCCGCGTCCGACATGCCCCGACCGTAGCGGCGGGGCCCGGCGACCACCCGCGTGGGGTGGCCGCCGGGCCCCGGTGTCCGGCGGTCAGGTCAGGAGACGTCGAGCGCGGTGTCGTCGACCACGAAGGACGTCTGCAGGGAGGCGTCCTCGGTGCCGGTGAACTTCAGCGTGACGGTCTGCCCGGCGTACGAGGCCAGGGAGAACGAACGCTGGGTGTAGCCGGTGGCCTTGTTCAGGTTCGAGTAGGTCGCCAGCGTCGCCAGCACGGTGCCGGAGGAGTTCAGCACCTGCACGTTCAGCTTGTCGTACTGCACGCTCGTCGTGCTCTCCGCCGAGTCGATGTGCAGCCAGAAGCTGAAGTTGTAGGTCGAGCAGCCCGACGGCAGGCTCACCGACTGCGCCAGCGTGTCGGTACGCGTGCTGCCGTAGCCGTTCAACCAGGCGTTCCAGGTGCCGCCGTGGGTCGGCTGGCCCTGCGAGCCGTACTGGCCGATCACGCCGGAGGTGGTGGTCCAGCCGGTGTTGCCGGACTCGAAGCCCGGGTTGGCGAGCTTCTGGCCGGCGCCGGTGCAGCCGCCGCCGGTGCCGGTGACCGTCAACGAGTACGTGGCGGACTTCGTGCCCGACGCCGCGCTACCGGTGACCGTCACCGAGTACGTGCCGGTCGGGGTGCTCGCGCTGGTGGCGATGGTGAGCGTGGACGAGGCGCCCGAGGTCACCGAGGCGGGGCTGAACGACGCGGTGGCGCCGGTCGGCAGGCCGGACGCGGAGAACGTCACGGTCTGCGCGGCCCCGTTGGTGGTGGCGGTGGCGACGGTGGCGGAGACGGAACCACCCTGGGTCACCGAGCCGGCGGTCGGGGAGAGCGAGACGGAGAAGTCGTTGCCGGTGGAGCTGCACGGCGCGTCGCTGCCGGCCACGTTCACCGCGGTCCACGCCGCCTGGACGGTCTTGTACTCGGTGGAGCAGTTGCCGTACAGGTCGGTGGCCGCCCGAAGGGTGTACGCGCGGGCGGTGTTCGCCGGGTTGCTGGTGCTCACGTACTGGGTGTTCGAGGTGAAGTACACGTCGAGCGCCCGGTACCAGATCTTCTCCGCCTTGGCGCGGCCGATGCCGGTCACCGCCGGGGCCGAGCCGCAGACCGGCGAGGTGCCGTACGCGGTGGCGCCGGTGCCCTCGGCGAGGTTGAAGAAGAAGTGGTTGGCCACACCGGAGGAGTAGTGCACGTCCTTGTTCTTCGTGCTGGTGGACCAGCAGGAGTCGGACGAGCCGTCCAGCGACGGGTTGTACATGTAGCGCAGCGGCGTACCGTTGCCGTTGATGTTGATCTTCTCACCGACCTGGTAGTCGCCCGGGTCGCTCGGCGCGGCGGCGAAGAACTCCACCATGTTGCCGAAGATGTCGCTGGTGGCCTCGTTCAGGCCACCGGACTCACCGGAGTAGACCAGGCCGGACAGCGCCTCGGTGACGCCGTGGCTCATCTCGTGCCCGGCCACGTCCAGCGAGACCAGCGGCCGGGAGTTGCTCGACCCGTCGCCGTAGGTCATCTGGGCGCCGTCCCAGAACGCGTTGACGTAGTTGTTGCCGTAGTGCACCCGGCTCGGCACGCCCTGCCCGTTGCCGAAGATGCCGTTGCGGCCGTGCGTGTCCTTGAAGTAGTCGAACGTCTTCGCGGCGCCGAAGTGGGCGTCCACGGCGGCCGACTGCCGGTTCGAGTTGGTGCCGTTGCCCCACACGTTGTCCGCGTCGGTGAACGTGGTGCAGGTGGAGGTGCCGTTGTTCATGTCGCAGGTGCGGCCGTTGCCGTGCGACGGGTCGATCAGCTGGTAGGTGCTGCCGGAGAGCGTCGTGTCGATGCTGACCGTGCCGGTGTAGATGCCCTGGCCGCTGCCGATCACCGACTCGATCTCGTCGTACGAGCCGATCACCTTGCCGGTGGTCGCGTCGGTGACCACGTGCAGCTTCGACGGCGTCTGCTTGTCCGCCTTCCAGCCGGTGGCGACCGTCTCCCAGGCCAGCCGGCCCTTGCCGCTGCTGGCGTCGACGAACAGCTCGGGGGCGCCGACCGAGGTGAGGCTGCCGGAGAACGTCTTGCGTGCGCTGGCCTTCGCCGCGTCCGCGCCGACCTTCGCGGTGGTGCCCAGGGTGAGCGGGGCGGACAGGCCGACCGACGTGCCGGTCAGGGTGCCGTTCGGTGCGGTGTGCACGACGAAGTCACCGCCGTAGACCCGCAGGCCCTGGTAGGTCCGGGAGTAACGGGTGTGTGCGGCCCCGGAGGGGTCCACCTTGGTGCGGACGGCCTGGTACGCCTCCCCGCTGGCACCCTGGACGGCGCCGGGGTTGGCACGGAGCAGGCTGTCTGCCCGGGCCGCGGCGGCGGGTTCGGGGCTGGGGGCGTTGGGCGCTGCCGCTTGCGCCGAGGTGGTGACGCAGGTCAGCACGCCGCTGGTGAGCAGCGCTGCGCTGACGACGGCGACGGTTCTTTTCACGTGCCCTCCTGGAAGGAAGTTGTGACGGGGGTAGTCACTGCTGTAGATATAGCTGAGACATCGAAGGGCATGAAAGAGGCTGGCGGTTTCCCGTCCGAGACACTGACCGAACGGATGAGGGGGCGCGGTGATCCGGAACCGGGTGGCCCCGTCATGCGTCCGATNGGCCGCCGTCGCCGCCCTCCTCACCCCGCTCGCCGGCTGCGCCCGGCCCGCCTCGCCGACGCCGGTCGGCCCGGCCGTCACCCCGCTGCCCGGCGTCGACGTGGTGCTCGTGCGTTCCGGCGGCATCGTCGGCCTGACCGACACGATCACGGTGCGGCCGGACGGCCGCTGGACGAAGACCGACCGGGCCGGCGCCGCCCGGGACGGCAAGCTCACCGAGACGGACCTCGACCGGCTACGTCGGCTCGCCGCGGACCCCCGACTGACCGCCGAGGCCACCGTCACCGTGCCGGCGACCATGTGCGCCGACGCGTTCAGCTACCGGCTCACCATCGGCCCGACCACCAGCTCCTACGTCGACTGCCCGCCGCAGGGCACCCCGCCGGCCGCCACCGCCGAGGTGGTCGGCCTGCTCACCCGCGCCACCGGCTGACCCGAACCGCGCGCCGCACGGGTGCCGCGGCCAGCCGGGCCCGCCGCCCGGTGCGGCCCGCCGCCCGGTCCTGGCCCGCCGCCCGGTGCGGCCCGGCACGCGTCCTTCAGAAGCGGTAGTCGTCCGGCAGGCCGGTGGCGCGCAGCTCGGGCGGCAGGTGCGCCGCGTCGTTCACCGCGAGCACCGTCGGCGGGCCGACGTCGCTGAACCGGATCACGGTCAACGCGCAGTTGGCGTGGTTCAGCCCGATCCAGCGGCGCGCCGGCGCCTCCAACGCGTGCCGCACCAGCCAGGCCACCAGGAAGTTGTGCGTGACGACCAGCTCACGGACGTCGCCCTCGGCGGGGGCGGTGGCGAACCGGGCCACCGCCGCCGCCGTCACGCGCGGACCCTTCCGGCGCTCCCGCTCGCTGAATTGGGCGAGGAACGCCGCGTGCCGCTCCGGCAGGCCGGTCGGGTCGGTGTCGTGCGGCAGATGGTCCCCGGCCCGGTCGTCGACGCGTACCGGGACACCGGGCAGCGCGGCGGCGACCAGCGCCGCGGTCTCCGCCGCCCGGGCCAGCGGCCCGTGGTGCACCGCGTCGATCCGCGCCCCGCGCAGTCGCTCGCCGAGCAGCGTCGCCTGCCGCCGGCCCCGCGCGGAAAGGCCGGTGTTCCCCTCCTCCTCCGCCCGATCCTGCTCGCCGTGCCGGGCCAGGAACAGCAGACGGGTCGCCATCGTCACCTCAGCGGGATCGGGGAGGCCGACCCTAGCCGGCCGCCCCCGTTCCCCGCCGCCCCGTGGTCAGCCCTGCGCCCACTGCTCCCGCGGGTGCATCTGACCGATCCGGATCCGGTTGCCGAACGGGTCGCGGATGCCGAAGTCGATCCCGTACGGCCGGTCGGTCGGCTCATCGGTCACCTCCACCCCCTTCGCGACCAGATCCGCGTACGTCTGGTGCGCGTCGTCGGTGGTGAGGAACAGGAAGCCGCCGGCGGCGCCCTTGGTGAGCAGGTCCCGGACCTGCTCGGCGGTCTTCGGGTCCAGGGCCGGCGGACCCGGCCTCTCCAGCAGGATCTCCCGACCGGCGTCGCCCGGCACGTTGACCGTGAGCCAACGCATGAAGCCGAGATCCTGGTCGGTGTTCACCTCCATGCCCAACTTCCCGACGTAGAAGTCGAGGGCCTCGTCCTGGTCGAGCACGTAGATCTGGGAGCGGGAGATCGAAGTCATCGTCATGCCACGGACGCTAGAACAGGTATCCCTGCTGCCGCTTATCCGAAACTGCTGGGTCTGCTCCAGGACTTGGTGAAGCAGCTCGGCACGTTCGTGAGGGCGGACCGATGCCGCCGGAAGCCGCTCGGTGACTCCCCGACGATCTGCCGGAACGTCCGGCTGAACGTGCCGAGGCTGGCGAAGCCGACGGCGAGGCAGATCTCCGTGACGTCCCGGTCGGTCTCCAGCAGCATCCACATGGCCCGCTCGATCCGGCGGCGTTGCAGGTAGCGGTGCGGTGTCTCGCCGAAGGTGGCCCGGAAGGTGCGGATGAAGTGCGCCTCGGAGACGTGCGCGAGCCGGGCGAGCGCGGCGATGTCCAGCGGCTGCGCGTACGCCCGGTCCATTGCGTCCCGGGCCCGCAGCATCGCCCGGTTCGACATAAGGAGGGGCACCTTGTTAACGCATTCTGCATAGGAAGGGGCCCCTGTTAACACCCTGTCACCCCTCCCAGTTCGGTCGCCGTTGAGGACTGCCTGAGCGGCCGATCCGCCGCCGCCCGGTTGCCCAGCAGGGTAACGACATGACCACCGTCGATTGAACGACAGCCACGGGAGGGCCCCAGATGGACTCTTTGCGGAAGACCTCGCTGCTCGCGGGCGGCTGCTACGTGCTCACCTTCGCCTCGATCCCCACCGTCGCGCTGTACGACCCGGTACGCGACGCGGGCTACCTCACGGGCACCGCGTCGGAAGCCCCGGTCGTCGCCGGCGGCGTCCTGGAAGTGATCGTCGCGCTCGCCTGCATCGGCACCGCCGTCGTGCTGTACCCGGTGCTCAAGCGGCAGGACGAGGCCCGAGCGCTGGGTTTCCTCGCCGCCCGGGTGCTCGAAGCCGCCGGCATCTTCGTCGGCGTCGCGAGCCTCCTCACCGTGGTGGCCCTGCGGCGGGACGGAGCCGGTGCCGACACGGTGGTCACCGGCCAGGCGCTGGTCGCTCTCTACGACTCGGTGTTCCTGCTCAGTCAAGGTTTCCTTCCGGCCGTGAACGCGCTGTTGCTGGGTTCCCTGCTCTACCAGTCGCGCCTCGTCCCGCGGGTCCTCCCGGTGCTCGGCCTGGTCGGGGCGCCCCTGCTCGTCGTCTCCGACGTCGGTGCGCTGTTCGGCCACTGGGACCGGCTGTCGCCGGTGACCGCGATCGCGGCGCTTCCCATCGCGGTGTGGGAGTTCTCACTCGGCGTCTACCTGATCGTCAAGGGCNGAGCACCAACGCCTGAGGACCCGCGCCGGCCGTCGGTCCGGAATACATCAGGCGTTCCGGTGAGCCTGGTCGGCGGCCTGCGCGTCCGCCGACGCTGTCGGCATCCGGCCAGGCCGGGCCGGGCGACCCGAAACGTCTGATGTAAATTTGGAGCCCCCGGCCGGGATCGAACCGGCGACATCTCGCTTACAAGGCGAGTGCTCTGGCCAGCTGAGCTACAGGGGCGCATGTGACGGGGTCAGCATAGCGACTGGCCACCGAAAATCCCGCCTGGCAGGGCTTCCGAGCACGGAAAACGTCAGTTTCTCAATCGATGATGCCTACGGATCGTCACGGAGTGCCGCGACGCCGGGGAGATTGATACCTCCCAGTGCCTCACTGACCGATTTGCCCATGTCGAGCGTCCCACCCGCTGCTCCCCGTCTTGGCACGAACGTGAAAGGCGTTTACGGTGCAGTGACACGGACGACACTCCGGACGGCCTCGGCTGCCCGGACGACGCCCCGTCGGGGCCGGCACCCTGGGTGCCGGTCGCTCCTTCACTCGGATCGTCCGGCACGTTCCTGCCGGTGAAAGGAAGCGCACCATCATGGCTACGGTCACCTACGCGAAGGCGTCCCGGATCTACCCGGGCACCGAGCGCCCCGCCGTCAACCAGCTCGACCTCCAGATCGGCGACGGGGAGTTCCTCGTCCTGGTCGGCCCGTCCGGCTGCGGCAAGTCCACCAGCCTGCGGATGCTCGCCGGCCTGGAGGACGTCGACGACGGCGCGATCTACATCGACGACCGGGACGTCACCCACCTCCCGCCGAAGGCCCGCGACATCGCGATGGTCTTCCAGAACTACGCGCTCTACCCGCACATGACGGTGTACGAGAACATGGCGTTCGCCCTCAAGCTGCGCAAGACCTCGAAGGCGGAGATCGACCGGCGGGTCAAGGAGGCGGCCGGGCTGCTCCAGTTGGAGGAGTTCCTCAGCCGCAAGCCGAAGGCGCTCTCCGGTGGTCAGCGTCAGCGTGTCGCCATGGGCCGCGCGATCGTCCGCGAGCCGCAGGTCTTCCTCATGGACGAGCCGCTGTCGAACCTCGACGCCAAGCTGCGCGTGCAGACCCGTACCCAGATCGCCTCGCTCCAGGCGAAGCTCGGCGTCACCACGGTCTACGTCACCCACGACCAGGTCGAGGCCATGACCATGGGTCACCGGGTGGCGGTCATGCTGGACGGCGTGCTCCAGCAGGTGGACACCCCGCGGGCGCTCTACGACACCCCGGCCAACGTCTTCGTCGCCGGCTTCATGGGCTCCCCGGCCATGAACATCAAGACGGTGAAGCTGACCGACCAGGGCGGCGCGTTCGCCGAGATGATCGTGCCGCTGACCCGCGAGCAGATCCAGGCGGCCCGCGCCGAGGGCGGCGAGGGCAAGGTCACCGTCGGCTTCCGGCCGGAGGACTGCGACCTGGTCAGCCCGTCCGAGGGCGGTATGCCGGTCGTGGTCGAGCTGGTCGAGGACCTGGGCTCCGACGCCAACGTCTACGGCCACGCCGCGCTGGAGGGGCACAACGAGCGGTTCGTGGTCCGCACCGACCGGCGCAGCATGCCGAACATGGGCGACACCGTGTTCGTCAAGCCGCGTACCGGCCGTAGCCACGTCTTCAACGCTGCCACCGGCAAGCGGATCTGACNCGGCCCGCCACGGCGGACCGCCCCTTCTCGCGTGCCTGCGTTACGCCTCGACGGCGCGGCGGCGGGCGACCTCGGCGAGCGTGACCGCCGCGGCGACGCTGGCGTTGAGCGACTCCACGTCGGAGACCATCGGGATGCTGACGGTCAGGTCGCAGGTTTCCCCGACCAGACGGGACAACCCGCGCCCCTCCGAGCCGACCACCACGACCAGCGGGCCGACCGCCGCTTCCAGGTCGTACAGGTCGGTCTGTCCGTCGGCGTCCAGGCCGACCACGACGAAGCCGGCCTCCTTGCACGCCTTGAGCGACCGGGTGAGGTTGGTGACCTGGGCGACCGGCACCCGCGCGGCCGCGCCGGCGCTGGTCCGCCAGGCGGTCGCGGTGATCCCGGCGGCACGCCGCTCGGGTACGAAGACACCCTGCGCGCCGAACGCGGCGGCTGACCGGATCACCGCGCCGAGGTTGCGCGGGTCGGTGACCCCGTCCAGCGCGACCAGCAGCGGGGCGGCCTGCTCCAGCGCGGCGGTGACCAGGTCNCCCCGCCGGTCATCCGGTCCAGCTCGGCGCGGCCCACCTCAAGGATCGCGATGCCCCGGTCGGCGGCCGTGCGGACGATCTCCTTGACCCGGTCGTCGACGTCGATACCCATCGCGGTGTAAAGCGCGGTGGCCGGCACCTGGGCGCGCAGCGACTCCAGCACCGGGTTCCGCCCGACCAGCAGCTCCGGGCTGTCCTTCGCCGGGTTCGACTTGCGGCCGGGGGCGACCCGGGGACCGGACCGGGCACCCGGCTTGCCGCCGCTGCGGCCCTTCGCGGTCGGGGCGCCCCGGCCGCCGCCCCTGCCCCAGGTGGTGTCCTTGCTGCCGGGCTGACCGATCTTGGGCGCGCGGCCCTCCTCGGCGGCGGCGCGGCGCTCCTTGTCCTGCTTCCAGGCGGTGCGCTGGGGCAGCTTCTCAGTGCCCGAGTACGCCTTGTGCCAGGGGCGCTCGTCGGCGGGCAGGGTGCGACCCCGCCCGGCGAGGGAGTCCTTGTTCTTGCCACCGGTGCCCTTGGGGGCGCCTGCCTTCGGCGTCAGTCGCCGGCCACGGCGCTGCGAGTTGCCGGCCATCAGTCCTGCTCTCCAATAGTCCAACGCGGGCCCTGGGGGGTGTCCTCGACGACCACGCCGGCCTGCTTGAGCTGGTCGCGGACCGCGTCGGCGGCGGCCCAGTCCTTGCGGCCGCGGGCCTGGGCGCGCTGCTCCAGGGCGAGCGCGACCAGCGAGTCCACCACGCCGCGCAGGTCGTCCGTGCGGTCACCGCCGGTCCAGACCGGGTCCAGGGGGTCGACGCCGAGAATATCCAGCATCCCCCGAGTGGCGGCGAGCGTCGTGCGGACGGTCACATCGTCGCCGGCGGTCAGCGCCGTGTTGCCGTCCCGGACCACCTCGTGCAGCACCGCCAGCGCCGCCGACGTGTTCAGATCGTCGTCCATCGCCGCCACGAACCCGCCCGGCACGTCGCCGGGCCGGCCCGCGCCGACCCGCTCGGCCGCCCGCTGCACGAAGCCCTCAACCCTCCGGTACGCCACAGCGGCCTCGCGCAGCGCGTCCTCGGAGTAGTCGATGCGGGACCGGTAGTGCGCGGCGACGTAGTAGTAGCGCAGTTCCACCGGGCGCACCCCGAGCGACGCCACGTAGTCGAGGTCGAGCGTGTTGCCCAGCGACTTGCCCATCTTCGTGCCGCCGATGCCGAGCAGGCCGTGGTGCACCCAGTAGCGGGCGAACGGCAGGTCGGCGGCCTGCGACTGGGCGATCTCGTTCTCGTGGTGCGGAAACGTCAGGTCGAGCCCACCGCCGTGGATGTCGAACTCGGCGCCCAGGTAACGCCAGCACATCGCCGAGCACTCGATGTGCCAGCCGGGCCGGCCGCGACCCCACGGCGACGGCCACGAGGCGTCGGCCGGCTCGTCCGGCTTGGCGCCCTTCCAGAGCGCGAAGTCGCGCGGGTCGCGCTTGCACCGCTCGGGGGCGTCCCCGGCGGGCTGCATGTCGGCCGGGGACTGCCCGGACAGCGAACCGTACGCCGGCCAGGAGGCCACGTCGAAGTAGACGTCGCCGGAGCCGTCGGTGGCCGGGTAGGCGTGCCCGGTCTCGATCAGGCGGGCGATCAGCTCGTGCATCTCCGGAATGTGCCCGGTGGCGCGCGGCTCGTAGGTCGGCGGGAGCACGTTCAACGCCCGGTAGGAGGCGGCGAGGATCTGCTCGTTCGCGTACGCGATCGACCAGAACGGCTGCCCCAGCTCGATGGCCTTGGCCAGGACCTTGTCGTCGATGTCGGTCACGTTGCGGATGAACATGACCTCGAACCCGTTGCCGGTCAGCCAGCGACGCAGCACGTCGTAGTTGACGCCGGAGCGAAGGTGGCCGATGTGCGGCGGGGCCTGGAGCGTGAGACCACACAGGTAGACCCCCACCTTGCCGGCTTCCCGCGGGACGAAGTCCCGCACCGATCGGGTGGCGGTGTCATACAGGCGTAGCGTCACCTCACAAGGGTAGCCCTCCCCACATTTCCCGGTTGGCCCGAGCCGGGTCGTACGCTGCGTGCTGTGGACACGGCGGCGCGCCCGGGAGAGACCGCGCAGACCCTGGACCGGGGCCTGCGCCTGCTGCACCTCGTCGCGGACGCGCCCGGCGGGCTGACCGTCACCGAGGCCGCGCACCGGCTGGGCATCGGCCGGGCGGCGGTCTACCGGCTGGTCGGCGCGCTGACCGCGCACGGCATGATCCGCCGCGACGGCGAGGGCCGGCTGCGGCTCGGCGTGGGCGTGCTGCACCTGGCCCGCCGCGCCCAGCCGCTGCTCGCCGAGGGAGCGCTGCCCGCGCTGCGCCGGCTCGCCGAACGCACCGGGGCGACCGCCCACCTGACCGTGGTCGAGGGCGGCGAGGGCGTCGCGCTGGCCGTGGTCGAGCCGAGTTGGACCGCCTTCCACGTGGCGTACCGGACGGGTTCCCGACACCCGCTGGAGCGGGGCGCGGCCGGCCGGGCCGTCCTCGCCGGCCGGACCGGCGACCCCGGTCCGGTCGGCACCAGCGGCGAACTCCAGTCCGGCGCGTACGGGGTGGCCGCGCCGGTGCTCGGCGTACCCGGGTTGGAGGGCAGCGTCGGCGTGGTCTCCCTGACCCCGCTCGACGTGACCGAGGTCGGCGCCCAGGTCACCGCCGCCGCCGAGGCGGTGGCCGCCGCACTCTCCTGACCCGGTCCCGCCCCAGTGGCGTTTTCGCCCACCCGCGCCCGCCCAGCCTCTCGCGCGGCACCCTCGATCACCACCTCCCCGTGTCCGCCCACCCGTTCACCCACCGCGCACCTCATCCACCGCGCCGCACCCCACGGCCACCGGCCTGCCCCGTCCGCCCGCCGAACGCCGCAGCCACCGGCCCGCTCCATGCCCGGCCAGTCCCGGGCATCTGCCTCACCTCGGCCGTTCGACTCGGCCCGACCACCCGGTCTCCGCTGGCGCGAGTAGCGCAAGTTCGGCGAAGTGGCCGTATCGGAGCCATGCGGACATCACCATTTCGCCGTACTGGCGGCGTATCACCCGTCCCGCCTCAGGCCGATCACATGTACTCGGCCGCTCGGCCGCTCGATCGCTCGGCCGCTCGGCCACTCGACCGCTCGACCCCTCGGCCACTCGACCGCTCGGCCACTCGGCCACTCGGCCGCTCGGCCGCTCGGCCGCTCGACCGCTCGGCCCCTCCGGCCACTCGACCACTCGGCCACTCGGCCGCTCGACCGCTCGACCGCTCGGCCCCTCCGGCCACTCGGCCGCTCGGCCCGAAGCCGGCGCGGCGAAGTGGCGGCATCCGCCCGCGCCACGACCGCCCACTTCGGCGAAGCGGCGACGCCCTTCGATGCGACGGTCCACTCCCCCGCAGTGGCGACACTCCTCGATGCCACACGCTCGTTCGGCGAAATCGCGCACCCCCGGACCCCCACGCACCCGGCTCGGCGAAGTGGCGGCATCCGCCCGGGCCGTATACACCCAGCGCGGCGAAGTGGCGGCATCCGCCGGGCCGTATACACCCAGCTTGGCGAAGTAGCGACGCCCGGCCGGGCCGAACTCGCCCCATGCGACGAAGCGCGGACCACCCGGCGTTCGCCCACGTCGCAGAAGCCGCGACCGTCCACGGTCACTTCCGGCGAGGTGGTGGCACCCGTCCGACGCCATGCCCGTTATCCGCGTGACGAGGTCCTCCCATCTGCCCCGGCTCGCATCCGTGCCGCGCCCCCGGTGGCCCTCAGCCCCGCCGCCGCCCACCGGCTCGGCGAAGTGGCGGTATCGCGGCCGCGTGGACCACTTCATCTCGCCGAAACGGTGTCGATCATCGCCGCCCGCCCTGCGGACGTGACCCGGACGACGAGCCGGACCTCGGCGAGAGTCGGGTACCTAGCACACCGACGGCATCTCATGAAGGTTGTCCACAGGGCCGTCCTACGGACTCAGCGGTGGTTGTCCACAGGGGTTTCGGCGGGTACTTCCGGGCCTCCACGCTTGTCGCATGCCACCTCACCCTCATCGCCCGCCGCAGTTGGCCTGGCAGGTCTTCCGTGGCTCGGAAGCGGTCCGGCGCGGGTTTCTCGCACGGCACCACCTCCGGGGCGCGTCCTGGATCAGGCTCCGGCACGACGTCTACGCCGACGCCCGCCTCGACCGCGACCACGAGCTGGCCTGCCGGGCCGTGCTGCTCCGCATGCCTCCGGGCACGTTGATCGCCGGACCGTCGGCGGCCTACCTGCACGGAGTGCAGCATGCCGCCGACTTCACCGACGACGTGCACGTCCTGCTGCCCGCCTTGGTCCGGGCCGACTCCCACCCCGGTGTCCGCGTGCACCACGCCCCGGTGTCCAGCACCCCCAGGGGCCCCCGCACCACCACTCCGAGAGCCACCGCCTCACCGGGCCACCCTGGCACCGCACCAGGAAACACCGCTGCGGCGACCAGCACGACCATGCCGACGCGTACGATCACGATCACCCCGGGTGGCGCCGGCGGGCCGCTGCCGACCGTTCGCCCACCTGACGCGGCGGAGCTGAGGCGTCCGCCGGATCGACGTTCCCCACCACGGCCGGTCGGCTCGGCGAGCCCATCCGGTTCGCAGCCCGTACCGGCCAGGGCACCAGACCTGCCGAGGACACCGGGCCGGAGCGCGCCGCTGGCGCTGACCACGCCACCGGGCCTGAGCCCACTCGGTCGGGCCGGGCCGCCACCACGCACCGCACCCGCCGCCTGTGCCTGGGAGACGGCGGTCTGGGCCGATCCCGTGCGCGCGGTCGGCATCATCGACGGGCTGCTGCGCACCGGTTCGGTCAACCAGGCCGCGCTGACCACCGAGGCGGCTCGGAACGCCGGCCGACCGGGCGGCCGGCGGGCGTCCTGGGTGTTCGGTCTGACCGACGGCTGTGCCCAGTCACCGCCCGAGTCCCACCTGCGGGTACGGCTCATGCTCGCCGGTCTGCCGCGGCCGGTGGCTCAGCACCCGATACGCGTGCCGGCCGGTCTCGTCCTGCATCCCGACCTGGCCTGGCCGGAGTTCCGGGTCGCCGTCGAGTACGACGGCCAGTGGCATGCCGACCCCGACCGGATGCACCTCGACCGGCGTCGGCTCAACCAGTTCGTCGAAGCCGGCTGGCTGGTGCTGCATGTGACCGGCCGCCGCCTGCTCAAGGAGTTCCCGGCCCTGGTTCGGGAGATCCGTGCCGCACTGGTCGCCCGGGGCTGGCGGCCGTGACCGTCACCCCTCGCTCCGCAGCCGGGAGAGCAGGGCCAGGCGACGGCACGGCGGGGCCATCCACCTCGCGCAGCCGGCGGTCGAGCGACCGCGGCGGACGCGGCGCCATCCGACGGCGAACATGCGGCACGAGATACGGCACAGCGAACCAGGCGAGAACACGACCCGGCGACGCCCAGCGAACCAGGCGAGACACGACGCAGCGGTTCACAACGAACCGGGCGAGACCATGGTCAGCGGCGCCCGGGAGTCCCGGGCGCCGCCCACCGGTTGCGTCAGGCCGGCGTGGTCACGGCGATGGTGCCGCTGAACGCCGAACTGCCGGCCGAGTTCACGGCCTGGATCCGGTAGTAGTAGGTGGTCGACCGGGCCCGCCCGGTGTCGCTGTAGCTGCGGGCGGTTCCGGCCAGGGTGAACGAGGCCAGGTTGGCGGTGAACGCCACATTGGTGGCCCGCTGGAGCACGAAGCTGGTGACCACGCTCGTGGCACTCTCCTGCCAGGTGAGGTTCACGGTCGCCGTGCCGCCGGACACGGCCACCGCGGTGCCGGCGAGGTTCGTCGGGACGGCCGGCGGCGCGCCGACGGTGATCGTCGCGGTGTTCGACCAGGGCGAGCCGTTGCCGAGATAGATCGTGCGCACCCGGTAGTAGTAGGTGGTGCCGGCCACGACGCCGGCGTCGGTGTAGCTGCTCGTGTTGGCGGCCAGCATGAGCGAGATCAGCCCGGTGGTGAAGGCGGCGTCGGTCGCGCGCTGGAACTGCACCGAGGCGGAGTAAGACCGGTTGACCCAGGTCAGGGCGACGCGCACCGGCGTGCCGCTCGGTTGGGTGGCGGTCAGGTTCGTGGGCCCGTTCAGGGGGACCAGTGCCGACGCGGTGTTCGACCAGCTGGAATAGCTCGCGCTGTTCTCCCGCCGCACCCGGTAGAAGTAGGTGGTTGCCATCTGCACGGTCGAGTCGGTGAAGCTGGTCGCCCCGGCCGCGACGGTGAAGGTGGTGAGACCGACGGTGAACGCGGAGTTGTTCGAGCGCTGCACGACCACCTGGGTGGCGGCCGGCAGGCCGGCCGGGTTGGTCCAGTTGAGCACGATCGCCGGTTGGACCGTCGGCCCGCCCTGGGGGGTGGCGGTGAGGTTGGTCGGCGGTGCCGGCGAGACTCGGATCACCATCGGCCGCATCATGTCGAGGTCCTCGTGGTCGACCATGTGGCAGTGCCAGACGTACTCCCAACCGAAGTTGTAGGGCACGTTGGTGACGGTGGCCGGGGCACCGGTCTGCGGATCGATCTGGGCGAAGCCGTTGGTGGTGCCGGGGACCTGGGTCGGGTCGAGCAGCCGCACGCTGTCGCCGATCTTGAACGGCAGGTTGGCGGGCAGGGCGGGCCGCATGGCGACGATGCAGTCCTCCAGCGGGTTCATCCGCACCGTCTCCTTCCAACCGACCTCGTTGGCGTCCGGCGGCTTGTAGGCGCCGTCCCAACCGACCCGGTTGATCAACTGCACGTTGAAGTAGTGGAAGTGGACGAAGTGGGTGTCGACCCCGTTGTGGGTGACCTTCCAGATCTGGGTGCCGTCACCGGCCGAGCCGACCGGGGTGGCCAGGTTGGACATGTNACGCTGGTCTTGGGCAGTTCGACACCGAGGGTCGGCAACGCGCGGCCGTAGATCGGGTCGAAGTCCTCGACGATCGCCTTGGGCTGCAGGTCGAGGGTGACCGGCGTGGTGCCGCCCACCGGGACGTAGGTGATGGTGGTGTCCTGGATCGCCACGTAGTGGTTGGTGTAGTTGGTCCCGAAGGCCGCGTTGTACGCCTCCTCCGGCACGATCGGCTTCGGCTGGCTCTGCGCGTACGCCTGGGGCAGTCGGGTCCGCAGGCGGGCGAGGTCGAACGGCGTGGCCGGGGTGCCCGCGACGCGGATCTGCATGATGGTCCGGGTGTTCGGGCCGTAGCCGGGTTGGGTGGTGGGCGCGCCGCCGGCGTCGGTCTGGTCCGGGTCCCCGGTGTAGTAGTCGTAGCGGGTGTCGTAGGCGGGCATCGGTGCCGGGGCGTCGTTGTAGAGGATGAGCGTCGAGCCGGGCGCGACCGTGGAGAAGTCAACGATCACGTCCGCGCGTTCGGCCGGTCCGATCAGCAGCGAGTGGTCGGAGACGTTGAGCACGGTGATCGAGCGCCGGTCGTACTCGTAGTTGATCGGCTGCGGCGGGATGATCGCGACCTGCGGCAGGAGCCCGCCCTCGTTGCCGATCTGGATCCAGTCGGGGCCGACCGCGTTCGGGTCGGGCACGCCGCCCTCGCGTCCGTCCGTGGGCCAGGTCGGCGGGAAGTCCGGGTTCGGGCACGCCTCCACCATCGGCACCTCGCCGGCCGCGCCGTCGTTCAACGTGCCGTCGGGCTTCCACATCGTCCCGTTCGAGGCGGCGTGGTAGAGCTGGAGGTTGAGCGCCCGGTCGTTGCACGCGTTGAGGATGCGGAACCGGTACGCCTTCGGCTGGACCTGGAGCGTCGGGTAGGCGCAGCCGTTCACCACCGGGGTGTCCATGAACGCCTCGGGCGTGATGGTGGGCAGCGGCGTTCCGGGCTGGACCGGGGGTTCCCAGGGCCGGGTGACCGGGTCGTAGTACGGGTTGGGCACCGGTCCCTGCTGGATGCCGGTGTACGGCGGCCAGAACCAGGGTCCGTAGTCCCAGCGGCCCATCGGGTTCGCGCCGGCCGCGTTGTACGGGTTCTGGTTGGGCATGTAGACGTGCGGCATCCACAGGCTGCCCTTGCCGCCCCAGTTGGCGGTGTCCCAGGTCGGATCCTCGGCGGCGAGTTGCGCCGGGTCCGGCACGAACGTCTTGTCCTGGATCATCAGCGGGATCTCCTCGGCGGGGATGACCCCGTCGGTCACCAGTTGCCGCTCCACCGGGTCCTGGAGCAGCAGCATCCCGAGCTGTCCGCTGTACGGAGTGAGGTGGGTGGTCCCCTCGGTGTGGTCGTGGAACCACATCATCCGGGCGCTCTGCTGCATCGGGAAGTAGAGCGTGACCGCGCCCGCGCCCGGGTCGGGCATGTCCGGCACGATCGCGTAGCTGGCTCCCTTCGGATAGGACGTGACCTCGCCGGCCGGGGTGAACCACTGCAACGGGGTGCCGTCGCTGATCCACTGCGTCTCCGAACCGTGCAGATGCATCACGGTCCGGTTCTGCTTGTACAGCTCGGTGTTGTTCAACGGGCCGGTGCCGGCCCCGGTGAGCGTGATGTCGACGGGCAGGAAGAGGTTCCCGGCCGCGCCGGTGGGAAGCTGGTTGACCAGCTTGATCCGGATCGGCCGGTTCCGCCGGGCGTAGATGATCGGGCCGCCGTGGTAGGGGCGGGGCGGTGGCGCCACGGTGTTGTGCCCGTTGGCGTCGGTGCCGTTGTTGAGCTGCTTGTAACCGCGCAGGCGGGTGGCCGGCAGGTCCTTGTGGAACTGCTGCGAATACTGCTGGATCCCGATCTCGTAGTAGTCGCATCCCGGATAGGTGAGGAGGTCGGGGTACGCGATCGGCAGATAGTTGCCCAGGTCGTTCGCCTTGGTGGGGCCGATGCCGGGCAGCGTGTCGACGAACTTGCGCATGCCGGTGCCGGGCTGCACCACGCCACCGACGACGGTCGGCAGCGGGCTGTTCGCGTAGTTCGGCGTGAACCCGAAGTAGTCCGGCGGCGCCGCGGCCAACGCCGCCTCGGCCCCGCTCTGCTTCGGGAGGGCAGTCTTGCGGATGGTCTCCTCGGACATGTCTCTTCTCCTCCCCGAGGGCCGTCACAGCAGCACCGTCGGCGGCCAATGATCACTCTCAGTAATGAGTCAAGCCGAACATCGTCGCGGAGGGAAGGGACCTTTGGACCAGAGAAGGTGGTTTGAGCTGGGGAAACGCCAAATCACGCCAACCGGACAGCGTTCGATGGGAAGACCACGGTGCGCATTCACCGACACGGAGAAGCCCGAGCGACGCGTGTCGCCCGGGCTTCTCGGTGGTGCGGAGCGGCTACGGCCGCGCGTTGGGCTTCAGCGGGGTCTTGACCGCCGCGTAGGCGTCGACGATGCCGTATCCGTAGAACCCGTTGAAGTTGAGCGAGCCGGCGCAGTACGCGTCGAACTCGGCGTCCCTACCCTCGTTGGTGTAGGTCTGGAGCCGCGGCTCCGGGCAGGCGTGCTCGGCCGCAGTGCGGTAGAGGTGCTGCTCGACCAGGTCCGGCGACATGCCGTAGCCGTCCCGGCCCTGCTTCTTGCCCCACTTGCTGACGATCAGCGCGGCCACACCCGCGGCGTGCGGGGACGCCATCGAGGTGCCCTGGAGGTAGGTGTAGTAGCCACACTCCCCCTTGGCGGTGCACTGCTTGAACACCGAGTTCTCGAAGCCGGCGACGACGTTGCCGTCCTCGTCGACCGACCCCTCCTCCTGGAGCACCTTCTTCGGGTACGTGGAGAGGATCATGTTGGCGTCGGTGCGGTACGTGTCGGTGCCGAAGCCGTCCCGGAACCAGCCGCCCGGGGCCGCCACCGCGGTCTGCTCGGTGCCGTAGTTCGAGTAGTCGGCCTTCTTGCCGGACGGGCCGACCGACGACACGCTGATCACATGCGGGCCCTCGGTGGGCAGGTCCCAGCAGCTCGCGTTGTCGATCGGACGCGGGTAGGGCGCGGTGTCGCCGTAGTCCGGGCTGCTCACGTCGGTGCGCGGGTTGCCCAGGTCCTCGTGGTTGTTGCCGAGCGCGCCGACCAGCGTGACGCCCTTGCGGTGGGCGAAGGTCAGCGCCCGCTTCATGGCCTCGATGATGGTCCGCTGCTCGGCCTGCGCCTCCGGCGAGTCGGCCGGGTTGGCGGCGCAGTTGTAGAGCCACGGGTCGACGTAGAAGGACATGTTGACCACGTCCAGCCCGGAGCGGCCGGCGTGGACCAGGGCGTTGACCACCGGGTTGAGGAAGAAGTAGCCGCTGTCCTGGCCACCCTTCAGCTCCACCAGGGAGATCTTCGGGGCCACGCCGGAGAGGCCGAAACCGTTGGCGGCGGCGCCGATGGTGCCGGCGACGTGCGTGCCGTGCCCGCCGTCGTCGGTGCCGACCGGGTCGAGGCAGCTCGCCACCTCGCACGGGCCGTCGACGTCGGGGATGTCCGGGGCGAAGTTGCGCGAGAGCGCCCAGTTGAAGTTCGGTGCCAGGTCGGGCTGGCTGGCGTCGACGCCGGTGTCCAGGACGCCGACGGTCACCCGGCGGTCACCCGGCTCGATCTTGCGGGCCTGGTCGGCCCGGATCATGTCCAGACCCCAGAGCTTGTCGTCCAGCGGGTCCAGCTTCTTGGCGTTGCCCTTGGCGGCCTTGCCCTTGGACGCGACGGCGGCCAGCAGGTGCTCCTGCTCGACCCGGTCCAGCTTCGGCTTGCGGCCGATGGCCTTCTCCTCGGCCGCGCCGAGCAGTGCGCCGGCGGCGGTGGCGCGGCTGGCGAAGTCCGCCCGGTCGCTGGTCACCTGGAAGAGTCCCACGTCGTCGGTGCGGGAGACGACGGTGCCGCCGGCCGCGGTGATCGCGGCGATCGCGGCGTCGCTGGAGACGCCGCTCTCCGCCAACACGGTGAAGGTCCGGGTGTCCGACGGCGCGGCGGTCGCCGGAACGCCCAGGCCGGTCACCGTGAGTGCCAGCGAGGCCGCAGCCGCGACCGCGCCGACGGTGAAGCGCTTGCTCACCACATCAGATCCTCTCGTTGAGGGACGTGGCAGTCATCCCACATCACGGGAGCGGGTTTCGCCAGATGCACGCCCGGAATAGGCCGCAATCAGGCATTCGCACGCCTCAACACGGCCAGGACCTCCGGCAACGCGGCCAGCGTGGACACCTCGGCGTCCGGTTGGAGACCGGACGGGCGGGGCAGCCCGCGCCGGTTCAGCCAGACCGCCCGCATCCCGGCCCGCTGGGCGGCGACCACGTCGTGTTCGGGCGAGTCGCCGACGTGGACGATCCGCGCGGCGGGCAGCCCGGCGGCGGCCACCACGGCGGCGAAGAACGCCGGCGACGGTTTCTTCGGCAGGCCGTCCTCGTGCGCGTACAGCTCGAAGGCGAACTGTCCGATGAGGCCGCAGCGTTCGGTCCGGCTGTTGCCGTTGGTGGCGAAGCCGAGCAGGTGACGCGGGCGCAACGCCGCGAGCGCGGGCAGCGCGTCCGGGAACGGCCGGCTCAGGGCGAAGCGGCGGGCGAAGAACAGCGCCACGAACTCGTCCAGGTGGCGTCCAGCCCGGCCCGGGCCAGCGACCGGGCCAGCGCGGCCTGCCGAATCTCCCGCACCGGGGCGGCGCTGAGCGCGCCGAAGACCGCACCCCAGTCTCCCTCCAGGTCCGCGAGCGACACATCGGCCGCCGCCGGGGTCCGCCGCCGCATCTCTTCGAGTACGGTCGCCAGCGCACCGGTGACCGCCGGGCGCAGGTCGATCAGGGTCTCGTCGGCGTCGAAGACGACGGCGGTGCGGTGGGCGCTCATACCTGCACGCCCAGCGCCGGCTCGGCCGGGGCCGCCGGTGGCGTCGGCTCGGGGCCGGCCCGCAGTTCGTCCAGCCGGACGAGGGCGACGCCGCCGACGATGAACGCCCCGCCGACCAGTTGGATCGCGCTCGGCAGCTCGCTCAGCACCAGCCAGGCGATCAGCACCGCGAACATCACCTCGGTCAGCCCCACGAAGGCGGAGAGCCGGGCGCCGAGCAGCCGTGTCCCGGCGACACCGGTCAGGTACGCGACCACGGCGGCGATCAGCGACAGCCCGATGATCGGCACCAGCCAACTCATCTGGTGCCCGGCGAAGCTGACGTCGGCGGTGCCGGCGGCCAGTGGAAGCGCACCGACCGCACCGAGCAGGAGCAGCACCAGGGCACCGACGGCCATGCCACCGCTGGCGACCACCACCGAGGGCAGTTCGGCGTCGAGGCGGCCGGCGATGACGAAGTAGCCGGCCAGCCCGATGCCGGCGCCGAGCCCCCAGAGCACGCCCACCGGGTCGAGGCGGCCGGCGCCGGTGAGGTCGAGGACGAACACCAGCCCGCACAGGGCGGCGAGCGAGCCGGCCACGGTCAGGAACCGGGGACGCTGCCCGTGGACCAACCACATCCAGCCGACCACCAGCACGATGCCGAGGTATTCCAGCAGGAGCGCCACGCCGACCGGCAGGAGACGGACCGCGTTGAAGAAGCACGCCTGGGCCAGGGCCACGCCGAGCAGCCCGAAAAGCAGCACGGTGAGCGCGTTGCGACGCAGCACCGGCCACCGGCCGCGCAGTGCCAGCAGGGCGGGCACGGCCAGCACCAGCGCGGCGATGCCCACCCGGGCGATCACCACCGCCACCGCGGACCACTCACCGGTGATCAGCGGGCGGGCGAACGTGCCCGAGGTGGCGAACGTGAGCGCGGAGAGCAGAGCCAGGCCGAGTCCGGCACCGGACCGTTCACGCATGTGGGACTCCTGGTCATCAGTGAAAGGCGTTACGCTGATGACGCTAGGGGGGTCAACCGACAGGAGTCAAGTTGCTTTTTGCCCATGACACCGAATGTGCGCTCCTCGCCACCATCGCGCTGGTGAACACCGCCGCCCCGGGCCGGGAGGAACTGCCCGACGTGGCCGCGCTCGACCGGTTCTTCACCACCTACGGGTGGAGCGGCCGGCACGAGCACACCGACGACGAACTGCGCCAGGTCCGCGCGCTGCGGCCCCGGCTGCGCCGGATCTGGTACGCCGACACCGACGAGGTGGTCGGGATCGTCAACGGGCTGCTCCACGAGTCACGGGCGTTGCCGCAGCTCATCCGGCACGACGACCAGCCGTACCATCTGCACGCCGTGCCCCGCGACGCGCCGCTGGCCACCCGGATGGCGGTCGAAGCCGCGATGGCCGTGGCCGACCTGGTCCGGATGGACGAGCTGAGCCGGCTGCGGCACTGCGACCACCCCGACTGCGAAAACGTGCTGGTCGACCTGTCGAAGAACCGGTCCCGACGCTTCTGCGACGCCGGATGCGGCAATCGCGCCGCCGTCAGCGCCTACCGGGCGCGCAGATCAGCGTCCCCTTCCTGACGCACCCCGTGGTCAGGGTGGTCGGGGTGGTCGGACGCCATCTCGGCGAAGTGGTGGCATCCGTTCGGCACGGATGCCACCACTTCACCGAACTGGTATCGATCTTTGACCCGCGGCCCAGCGGCCGAGCCAGGGATGGCGGCGTACTGATCATCCCGCCCTCCCCGCGCCTGGGCGAGGCGATTACCGCTGTGGTGGCGCGGCCAGGAAAACCCGCCAGGGGTACGGGTCGAAGGTGAGCACCGGCCCGGCCGGGTCCTTGCTGTCCCGCACTCCGACCACGCCCGGCAGGTCGACAGCGACCTCGACGCAGTCGTTGCTCTGCGCACTCCGGCGGCTCTTGCGCCAGGTGGCGCCGCTCAGATCCACGACTCCGACACCTCCCTCACGAACTCGATGGACTCCTGCGGAGGCAACGCCTCGCTGAGGATAGCTTCCCAGACTCGTTGCAAATGGCCCAGATCCGCTGGTTGATCAACCTCCTGACCGCCCGTCAGGGTGGCCATGAAAGCCAGGTCGGTCCCCTCCCGCAGGGTCGCCAGAATGAACGGGCCGCCGAGCCCTGGATACTCCTGTGCAGACCTGGGAACGACGTGCAACCGGACCCGAGGGTGCTCGGTAGCGATCCGCGCCAGATGCGTCGCCTGATCGCACATCGTCTTGCGGGTGCCGACCTGCCGGCGCAGCGCGGCCTCGTCCAGCACCGCCCACAGCCGTGGCGGCTGCTCGTCATAGAGGAGGCGCTGCCCCTCCATCCGCTCGGCCAACCGGCGTTCGACGACGTCCGGGTCGAGCACGCCACCCGCCTCGAACACCGCGCGGGCATACGCCTCGGTCTGGAGCAGGCCGGGCACGTACAGCGGCTCGTACCAGCGCAGCACCCGCGACTGCGCGACGATCTCGCCCCGGCCTCGCAGCCAGGGCTGAGCACGGTCCCGGCTGACCAGCTCGGTGAGCATCCGACCGAAGAGACCGCCGGTGTCGAGCGCCTGGTCGACCAGCTCTACATACTTCGCGGTGGGCGGCTGATGGCCCAACTCCACCGCGCTGACCATCGACGCCGAGTAGTTGACCGCCCGGGCCAGCTCCTCCTGGCTCCAGCCGCGTCGTACCCGTGCCCGACGCAGCTCAGTGACCAGGAAGGCCGCCGCCGTCATCTGCCCGTCCGCCATCCAGCCGCCCTCCAGCGCCGCGCTGATCGACTCCGACGCCACGCCAGCGGCTGGGCGACCCGCCGCAGCATGCCTCGCGTAGCACGCACAAAGCCTTCCGAGCGTAGTCACATGGTCAGCAGACTGTGAAGGCGACGCGAACGCTCCATTCCCCCGAGTAGGGCGTCGTGGTGGGACCGCCCGCTCCCCCGGCCGGGCGGTCCCACACCGGCCGGGGCGGCCACGTCACCAACGACTCAGCTCGAAAGGGACCGCGCATGCCCTCATCCGACCCGCCACACCTACCCCTGCGCCCGCTCTGGCTCTGCCGGACCTGCGGCACGCCCTGGCCGTGCGCGACCGCGCGCCTCACCCTGGTCGGCGAGTACGCGGCCGACCCGGTCGGGCTCAGCGTCTATCTCTGCGGCGTGCTCTACGAGGCGACCGCCGACCTGCACCGGCTTCACCCGCACGACCGGCTCGACCCCGCCGTCCTCTACCACCGTTTTCTCGGCTGGGCCCGCCGTCGGGCGATGCCCTGATCAGGGGTGCGTCATCCGGAGCAGGTCCAGCGCCTCGTCCAACTGGGTCTCGGTGAGCTTGCCCGACTCGACGTGGCCCCGCGAGATCACCACCTCGCGGATGGAGACCTGCTTGGCCAGCGCCTCCTTCGCGATCGAGGCGGCCTCGTCGTACCCGAGGTGACGGTTGAGCGGGGTGACGATCGACGGCGACCCTTCCGCGTACGCCAGGCAGACCTCGGCGTCCGCGACCAGGCCGGCCACCAGGCGCTCGGCGAACAGCCGGCTCGACGCGGCGATCAGCTTGATCGACTCCAGCAGGTTGCGGCCCATGACCGGGAGCATCACGTTCAGCTCGAAGTCGCCCTGCGAGCCGGCGAAGGCCACCGCCGCGTCGTTGCCGATCACCTGGGCGCAGACCTGCCGCATCGCCTCGGCCACCACCGGGTTCACCTTGCCCGGCATGATCGACGAGCCGGGCTGGAGATCGGGGATGCGCAGCTCACGCAGGCCGGCGCGCGGGCCCGAGCCCATCCACCGTACGTCGTTGGCGATCTTGTAGAGGCCGACCGCGACGGTGCGGAGCTGACCCGACGTCTCCACCAGCGCGTCCCGCGCCCCCTGCGCCTCGAAGTGGTTGCGCGCCTCGGAGAGCGGCAGGCCGGTCGAGTCCCGCAGCCGCCCGATCACCTTGCCCGCGAAGCCGAGCGGCGTGTTGATGCCGGTGCCCACCGCGGTGCCGCCGAGCGGCAGCTCGCCCAGCCGGGGCAGCGCCATCTCCAGCCGCTCCACGCCGTAGCGGACCTGCGCGGCATAACCACCGAACTCCTGCCCCAGCGTGACCGGGGTGGCGTCCATCAGGTGGGTACGCCCGGCCTTGACCACGGTCTCGAACTCGGCGGCCTTCGCCTCCAACGCCATGGCGAGCTGCGTCAACGAGGGAAGCAGATCCTCCACCACGAACTGGGTGGCGGCCAGGTGGATGGACGTCGGGAACACGTCGTTGCTGGACTGCGACGCGTTGACGTGGTCGTTCGGGTGGACGTCGCGGCCCAGCTCCCGGCTCGCCAGCGACGCGATCACCTCGTTGGTGTTCATGTTGGACGACGTGCCGGAGCCGGTCTGGAACACGTCCACCGGGAACTGGTCGTCGTAGCCGCCGGCGGCGACGTGCGCAGCGGCGGTGGCGATCGCCTCCGCCACGTCCGCGTCGATCACCCCCAGCTCGCCGTTGACCTGGGCGGCCGCGCCCTTGATCTGCGCCAGGGCCTTGATCTGGGCCGGTTCGAGCCCACGCCCGGAGATCGGGAAGTTCTGCACCGCGCGCTGGGTCTGCGCCCGCCACAGCGCCTCGGCGGGCACCTCCACCTCGCCCATCGAGTCGCGTTCGATCCGGTATCCGGTCGCCTCTGGAGTCGTCACGCGTACCATCCTGCCGCGCCCGTCGCCCATGTGCAGGGGAAAGCGGCGGCGGCTCAGGCCAGCCCGGCCAGCAACTCCTCGGTCGCCCGCTGCTCCGGCGACTCGACCTGACGGAACAACGTCAGCGCCCGGGCGGCGTACCGGCGGGCCTGGTCGGCGTCCGTGTCGCGCAGGCACCGGGCCATGCCGTCCAGCGCCCGGGCCTGCTCGAAGCGCGCGCCCAGCGCGGTCGCCTGGTCGAGCACGCGGCGATGCAACTCCAACGCGCCGGCCGCGTCGCCCTGGTCGAGGAAGGCGCGGGCCAGCAGGTTGCGCGAGGCGTACTGCCCGATCCGGTCCCCGGCGTCGATCATTGCGGCGAGCGCGTCACGGTGCCGGGTGGCGGCCCGGTCCGGTCGCCCCTCCTCGCGGTCCAGCCCGCCGATCTCGTTGAGCAGCTCACCTTCGCCGGCCCGGTTCCCGTTCTTCCGTTTGAGCTTGATCGCCGCCTCCAGCAACCGGCGGGCGTGCCGCCGGTCACCCATCCGGCGCCGGATCATCCCGAGATGGCCGACGGCGTTGGCCGTGTGCCACTGGTCGCCCCGGCGACGGGCCAGGAAGAGGTGCTCCTGCGCGTCCCGGAGCGCCTCGTCGCAGCGGCCGAGGAAGAGCAGCGCGAGAGACCGGTTGTTGAGCAGGGGCAGCGCCCGTGATTCCAGGTCGTGCGGGAGCGCCACCAGATCCAGCGCCTCGTCGAGGCATTCCAGGCCGCGCCGGTACTCGTTCATGCTGCAGTGCGCGGCGGCCTGGTTGATGAGGTGACGGACCGTCTCGCGCCGCAGGCCGAGCCGCCGGCACCGGTCCACCACGGCCGCCATCAGGCGGGTCGCCTCGTCGAACCGGGCCAACCGGTTGTACGTCGCGGCGAGCCGGTTGGCGGTGAACGCCTCGGCGTCCTCGTCGCACAACTGCCGTGCCGCCCGCAACGCGATCGTCTGCGTCTCGACCAGCTCGTCGAGGTGGCCGTCATGGAAGTCGAGGAACCAGGTGGCGCCCGCGAGCTGCCAACAGTGCCGCAGGAACTTCTCGCTCTCGGCCAGGCGGACCAGGGCGCCGAGCGTGGTCCGGTTCTCCTCGAACCACGCCCGGCCGCGCTCCTGGTTGACGGCGAGCAGGTCGGGACGGGCCGTGGCGGGCAGGCGGTAGAGATCGTCGATGCCGGACAACGGCTCGATCTCCCGGGCCAGCTCGACCGCGGCGTACAGGTGGTGGTCGAGCAGGCGGACCAGCGCGGCCCGCCGGGCGGCGGCGCGCGCCGGATCGGCCAGCAGCACCCCGGCGTACTCGCGTAGCAGGTCGTGCAGGCGGTACTGCCCCGACACCGCCTCCTCGACGAGATGCGCGTCGACCAACTCGTCGAGCAGGTCCTGCGCCTCGATCAACGGCAGGTCCGCCAACGCCGCGGCCACACCACCGTCGAACCGGCCCTCGGGCTGCAACCCGAGCAGCCAGAACAGGCGCTGGGCCGGGGGCGACACCTGCGCGTACGACAGGGCGAACGCCTGGCCGAC
Organism: Micromonospora sp. NBS 11-29; assembly: GCF_002140155.1. GTDB lineage: Bacteria > Actinomycetota > Actinomycetes > Mycobacteriales > Micromonosporaceae > Micromonospora. Next base: position 31,438 of record NZ_NAPR01000020.1, on the reverse strand, counting down.
CGAGCGCTCCCCGGCGGTGAACTCGGCCAGCGTGTCCGGCCGCGAGGCGAGTCGCGCCGCCAGATCGGACACCCGCCACCCTGGTCGATGCGCCAGCCGGGCCCCGGCGAGCCGGATCGCCAGCGGCAGGTAGCCGCACCGACGGACGACCTCCGCCGCGGCCGTGGGCTCAGCGCCCAGCCGCTCCACCCCGACCACCCGGCCGAGCATCTCGACCGCCTCGTCCGGGTCCAGGACCGGGAGCGAGAACGGCCGCCCGTCGTCCAGGCCGACCAGTCGTCGGCGACTCGTGACCAGGACCAGGTTCTCCGGCCCGTTGGGCAGCAGCGGCGCCACCTGGGCGGCGCTGGCCGCGTTGTCGAGCACCACCACCGCCCGCCGACCGGCCAACTCGTTGCGCCACACCGCCAGCCGGCCGTCCAGGTCGACCGGGATGCGCATGGGCGGCACGCCGAGCTGCTGCAACAGCGTCTCCACCGCCGCCGCGCTGCTCACCGGTGTGCGCTGGCTGTGCCCGTGCAGGTCGACGAAGAGCTGGGCGTCGGGAAACCGGTCGGCCAACGCGCCGGCCACATGCACCGCCAGGGTGGTCTTGCCACTACCGGGCATGCCGTCGATGAGCTGGACCCGGGCGCCCTCCTCGGCGATCTCCTTGACCAGCCGGGCCACGGTCTGCTGCCGTCCGGTGAAGTCGCTTATCGCCCGGGGCAGCGCCCGCACCGGCGTGGCGGGGCAACTCTCCGACCCGCCGAGCGCCGGGTCACCGGTCAGCACCCGCTGGTGCAGCTCCTGGAGCGCCGCGCCCGGCTCGATGCCCAGCTCCTCGGCGTAGATCCGCCGGCCCTCGCGGTAGACGGCGAGCGCGTCCGCCTGACGGCCGACCGCGGACAGGGCCAGCATCAACTGCCCGCGCAGCCGCTCCCGCAGCGGGTTGCGTTCGACGTTCTCGGCCAGCTCGTCGATCAGGTCGACGGCCCGGCCCAGCCGCAACTCGACGTCGACGCACTCCTCCAGCACCGCGAGCCGCTGCTCGTCGAGCGTCTGCGCGCGCCGCCGTACGCTCCGGGCGGCGATCCCGGCCAGGGCCGGGCCACGCCAGAGGGCCAGGGCGTCGCGGTAGTGCCGGCGGGCGTCGGCCGCGCGACCGGCGGTCGCCTCGGCGCGGGCGGTCTCCACGGTACGGGCGAACACCGCGGCGTCGAGGTCGTCCGGCTCGACCCGGATGCCGTACCCGGCCGGGTCGGTGACGATGGTGTCGGCGGGCAGGCCCAGCGGCACGAAGCGTTGGCGCAGCCGCGACACGCAGATCTGGAGCTGGGCCCGGGCGGTGGCCGGCGGGCGTTCCTCCCAGACCGCGTCGACCAGCTCGTCGAACGGCACCACCCGACCGGCCCGCAGCAGCAGCATGGCGAGCACGGCCCGGTCCCGTCCCGCGGTGACGGTGGCTTCGCCGCCGCCCACCCGCAGAGACCCCAGGATCCCGAACCGCATCTGCGCCCCCGTACGCCGCGTGCAACTTCCAGCAGCGTAGCCCGGCGATCACCGAACGACGCGTCGAGGCGATAGTGATCTGATAGCGGATCGACAGCGACGACGCCCAGACTCGTACCCAGGTTGTCGGTACGGCATCCGACGGGGGCGGTGCGATCACCCGGCCGTGCGGCCGGGTGATCGCACCGATGTCGATGCACGGCAGACGCACCGAGGGGCACCCGGGAACATCCCGGGCGCCCCTCGCGTATGTCGGGGTCAGCGTCGGCCGACGGTGAGCACCGGCTTGGTGACCTCGGCGAAGAAGTCGTTGCCCTTGTCGTCGACGACGATGAAGGCGGGGAAGTCCTCGACCTCGATCTTCCAGACCGCCTCCATGCCCAGCTCGGCGTATTCGAGCACCTCGACGTGCTTGATGCAGTCCTGCGCCAGGCGGGCGGCCGGACCGCCGATCGAGCCGAGGTAGAACCCGCCGTACGTGCCGCAGGAACGGGTGACCTGAGTGGACCGGTTGCCCTTGGCCAGCATCACCATCGAGCCGCCGGCGGCCTGGAACTGCTCCACGTAGGCGTCCATCCGGCCGGCGGTGGTGGGGCCGAACGAACCCGACGCGTAGCCCTCGGGGGTCTTCGCCGGGCCGGCGTAGTAGACCGCGTGGTCGCGAAGATATTGCGGCATCGGCTCACCGGCGTCCAGCCGCTCGGCGATCTTCGCGTGCGCGATGTCCCGGGCGACGACCAGCGGGCCGGTCAGCGACAGGCGCGTCTTCACCGGGTATTTCGACAACTCGGCGCGGATCTCGGCCATCGGCCGGTTCAGGTCGACGCGGACGACCTGCTCGGTGTCCAGCGTCTCGTCGGTGACGTCGGGCAGGAAGCGGGCCGGGTCGGTCTCCAGCCGCTCCAGCCACACGCCCGACGGGGTGATCTTGGCGACCGCCTGCCGGTCGGCGGAGCAGGAGACCGCGATCGCCACCGGGCAGGAGGCACCGTGCCGGGGCAGCCGGACCACCCGCACGTCGTGGCAGAAGTAGCGCCCGCCGAACTGCGCCCCGATGCCGAAGTTACGGGTCAACTCCAGCACCTCGGCCTCCAGCTCCAGGTCGCGGAAGCCGTGCGCGCTCATCGAACCCTGCGTCGGCAGCGCGTCCAGGTATTTCGCGGAGGCGTACTTGGCGGTCTTCAACGCGTACTCCGCGGAGGTGCCGCCGATGACGATCGCCAGGTGGTACGGCGGGCACGCGGCGGTGCCGATCAGCCGCAGCTTCTCCTCCAGGAACTGCATCATCCGCGTCGGATTCAACAGCGCCTTCGTCTCCTGGTACAGGTAGGACTTGTTGGCCGAGCCGCCGCCCTTGGCCATGAAGAGGAACTTGTACGCGTCCGGGTGGCCGTCCGGGTCCTCGGCGTAGAGCTCCACCTGGGCCGGCAGGTTGCTGCCGGTGTTCCGCTCGTCCCACATGGTCAGCGGGGCGAGCTGGGAGTAGCGCAGGTTGAGCCGGGTGTACGCCTGGTAGACGCCGCGCGAGATCGCCTCCGCGTCGGCGCCGTCGGTGAGCACATGCCGGCCACGCTTGCCCATCACGATCGCGGTGCCGGTGTCCTGGCACATCGGCAGCACACCGCCGGCCGCGATGTTGGCGTTGCGCAGCAGGTCCAGCGCGACGAAACGGTCGTTCGGCGAGGCCGCCGGATCGTCGATGATCGACCGGAGCTGGGCCAGGTGGGCCGGGCGCAGGAAGTGGGCGATGTCATGCATCGCCTCGGCGGTCAACGCGGTCAGCGCGGTGGGCTCCACGGTGAGGAAGCGACGGCCACCCGGGCCGTTGACGACGTCCACGCCCTCGTCGGTGACCAGGCGGTATTCCGTCTGGTCGGGACCGGTCGGCAGCAGGGGTGCGTACGAGAAGGCGGCGGCACTGCTCATGAGCGAAAAGCCTAGGGCAGAGCGATCGATCGGTGACACCCGCCGGTGGGTCGTGGGACGCCGCTCTCACCCGGCGTCACCCACCGTTGGCGCAGAGTTCCTTCTTCGGCCCGCAGTCGCCCCGGCCGCCCGGCGGACGCCAGGTGTCACCCGGGTCCGGCACCGGCACCGCGCCCTGGTCCGGCACCGACCCGCCGACCGGTGGCGGCGTGCCGGCCGCACCGGCGCCCCAGCGGACGTACCCGATTTCCCGCCCCTCCCCGATGACCATGCCGTTCGGGCCGACCGCCAGGGCGTTCGCCGGGGTGCGCAGCTCGGCCAGCACCCGGCCCGTGCGCGGCTCGACCGCGATCAGCCGGGACGGCTCGTCCGCCGTGAGCACCGCCGCGTACGGGGTGAGCGCCGCGCCGCTCCGGCCGCCCGCGGGTCTGGTCCACCGGGTCCGGCCCGCCGACAGCTCGCGGCCCAGCAGCGATGCCTTGTCGGCGCTGCGCACCACCGCGTACCGGTCGTCGACGGCGAGCAGCTTCTCGCCCTCCGCGCCGAGCTGGAGCAACCGGCCGTCGTAGCCGTCGAGCACCGCCTCCCGGCCGTCCGGCGCCACCCCGACGAGCACGTTACGGGCGCCCTGCGGGTCCTTGCGCTGCGCGCAGCCGGCCGCGTCGGCGGTACGCAGGTTGACCCCGGCACGCCGCCACACCTGCTGGCCGGTGGCCGGGTCGACCGCGGTGATGACGAAGTAGCAGCTCCCGTCGCGGGAGGTGGCCGCGATGCGCAGCAGGCGACCGCCGATCACCGCCAGCCGTTCCTCCCGGCCCGGCTGGACGTTTTGCAGCACCCGGCCGGTGGCGGTGTCGACCACATGCACCCGCCCGTCGACCGGGAAGCCGAGCAGCGGCGGGACCGACTCCGCTCCGGCCACCCCGCCGTCGATCCGGGTCGCACCCAGCCGCCGGGTGCCGAGCAGCTCCGGGTTGTCGGCCAGCAGACCGCTGTGCACCCCGGGCAGGAACGCGCTCCACAGCGGAGCGTTGCCGCGCGGCTCCCAGGCCCGCAGCGTGCAGTCGGTGGCCTGCACGCAGTACGCGTCCAGCAGCAGGTTGCGATACGTCCAGACGGCCACCGCGCGATCGTCGCGACGCCGGGTCACGCCGGTCACCGGGTCGAGCACCTCGTACCCTTTGTCGNGTCGGCCTTGCGCTCCCAGAGCTGGGTGCCGTCGGCGAGGTTGCGCGCCTCGGTGCGGGTGCGCTGCTCGACGATCACGGTGTCGCCGGCGATGGTGACGCTGCGCGGGGTGCCGTCGATGCGCTGCTGCCACGCCACGTCCGGCTCGGAGATCGGCGAGCTGCGGTCGACCCAGTCCCAGAGCCCGGGGAAGGGGTTCCAGACGCCGGTGGCGGCGAGCACGACCACGGTGATGAGCCCGAGCAGCAACCAGCCGCGTCCGCCTAGGCCCTTCACACGGACACGGTAGCGACGATCACCGCTGCGCCGGGTTCCGCGCGGGGCGTGTCGCGTCGCTTCTTGCGCGCCCACGGATGTTAGGAGGGGCCCCCTCCTATACCGGAGGCGTTAACAGGGTGCCCTTCCTTCGCCCCGGGCGGCGGAGCGGACCAGCGGCAGCGTGCGGTACGGGATCTGCTCGGCAAGCGCGATGATCGTGGAGGCGCGTCGGATGCCCTCCGAGGCGACGATCTGGTCGATGACCCGTTGGAGGTCGGCGTTCGACCGGGCCACGATCCGGCACAACAGGTCGCTGGAGCCGGTGATGGTGTGCGCCTCCAGCACCTCGGGGATGGCGGCCAGGTGCGCGGTGACCTGGTCGTGGCCGTGCCGTTGACTGATCTCCAGGGTGACGAAGCTGGTCACCCCGAAGCCGATCGCGGCCGGCGAGATGTCCGGCCCGAACCCGCCCACCACGCCTCGGCCGATCAGCTTGTCGAGCCGCGCCTGGACGGTGCCCCGGGCCACGCCGAGCCGCCGGGAGCACTCCAGCATCCCGATCCGGGGCTCCTCGGCGAGTAGTGCGAGCAGCTTGGCATCCAGCTCGTCGAGCTGTACATCCTGACCAGCGTTCATGGTGTCTGACAGTACCGAATGCGCAACCTGACCAGCATTATCGCCAACTATTGCCCACTGCCGGCCCGCCCGGAGATCCTCGCCTGAGGAACAGACCACGGCGGCCCACGAGGCCGGCCGGTACGCGAGGGAGGCCACCATGACCCAGGCGATCGACCGACCCAGGTTGACCGAGGAGACCGACGCCGACGTTCTCGTCGGCGCCGTCGCCCACGACATCAGCCGGGACCCGTTCCCGGTCAGGGGCCTCGACCACCTGCACTTCCTGGTCGGCAACGCCAAGCAGGCGGCGCACTACTACTCCACCGCGTACGGCATGACCTGTGTCGCCTACCGGGGGCCGGAGCAGGGCTACCGGGACCACGCCCAGTACGTGCTGACCAGCGGCTCCGCCCGGTTCGTGCTGACCGGCGTGGTCCGCCCCGGCGCGGACGGCGAGGCGCACGTCGCCCGGCACAGCGACGGCATCTCCGACATCGCGCTGGAGGTGCCGGACGTGGACGCCGCGTACGCGCACGCCACCGCGCAGGGCGCGACCGGCCTGCTGGAGCCGCACGACGTCAGCGACGAGCACGGCACGGTCCGGATGGCGTCCATCGCCGCGTACGGGGACACCCGGCACACCCTGGTCGACCGGTCCCGCTACACCGGGCCGTTCCTGCCCGGCTTCGTCGCCCGCGCCCCGATCGTGGACCGGCAGCCGATGATCGACGCCGGCCTCCAGCCGAAGCGCTTCTTCCAGGCCGTCGACCACGTCGTCGGCAACGTGGAGCTGGGCNCGAGTTCATCGGCGACGACATCGCCACCGACTACTCGGCGCTGATGAGCAAGGTGGTGGCCAGCGGCACCCGCAAGGTGAAGTTCCCGCTGAACGAGCCGGCGGTGGCCCGGAAGAAGTCGCAGATCGACGAGTACCTGGAGTTCTACCAGGGCCCCGGCGCCCAGCACATCGCGGTGGCCACCAACGACATCCTGGCCAGCGTGGACGCCATGCGGGCGGCCGGCGTGGAGTTCCTGGACACGCCGGACTCCTACTACGAGGACCCGGAGCTGCGCGCCCGCATCGGCAAGGTCCGGGTGCCGATCGAGGAGTTGCAGTCCCGCAAGATCCTGGTGGACCGGGACGAGGACGGCTACCTGCTCCAGATCTTCACCAAGCCGGTGCAGGACCGCCCCACCGTCTTCTTCGAGCTGATCGAGCGGCACGGCTCCCTCGGCTTCGGCAAGGGCAACTTCAAGGCCCTGTTCGAGGCGATCGAGCGCGAGCAGGAGAAGCGCGGCAATCTGTGACACTGTCGGCGTNGTGGGCGGCGGCTTCGCGCCGCCCACCCCGCACACCCCGCCGACGTACGCCGGCCCGCCCGGCTATCCGCCGCCACCCCCGGGGTACGCCCCGCACCCCGGGTTCGTGCCACCGACCCTCGCGCCCAGCGGTCAGCCGCTGGCCAACTTCGGCGACCGGCTGGTGGCCTGGCTGATCGACACGGCGGTCGCCAGCGCGGTGGCGCTGGTGCTCTTCGCGCCGGTCCTCGTCTGGCTGGTGATCCGGATGATCGACCGCATCCCGGCGCCCGGCCCGGACGGAACCGTGGCCGAGCCCGACCCGTCGGTGATCTTCAGCGAGTTCTTCGTGCCGGTGCTCCTGGCCGAGCTGGGGCTGTTCCTGCTCGTGCTCGTCTTCTACTGGCTCTATCACGTCGAGTACGCCCGCCGGACCGGCCAGACGCTCGGCAAGAAGGTGATGAAGCTGCGGATCGTCCCGCTCCGGCCGGACGCGCCGCTGACCCGGGCCGCGCTGGGCAAGCGGTACCTGGTCGAGTTCGTCGCCGGGTCGCTCGTACCGTTCCTGAACTACCTCGACGGATTCTGGCAACTCTGGGACAAGCCCTGGCAGCAGTGCCTGCACGACAAGGCGGCCGGCACCGTCGTCGTTAAGGTTGCACCGTGAACGCGCACAAGGCACCGCAGTGAGTGTCGAACCTGGCTGGCACGTCGACCCGGCCGATCCGGAGACCCGCCGGTGGTGGGACGGCGAAGGCTGGGTCGGTGCGCCGATCCCGATCGACGTCACCCCGCCCGACGGCCCACCGCCCGCCGAGCCCGAACCGGCCCCCGCGACGCCGGGCACCGGCCCCACCGCCGACCG
>NZ_NAPR01000020.1:0-23759 GCF_002140155.1 Micromonospora sp. NBS 11-29 | reverse complement strand
CGGGCCGTACCCGCCGGCCGGCGCATCCGGGCCGCCGGGTCCGGCCGCGCCCTGGCCAGGACAGCCCGGCCAGTCCGCACCGTGGCCGGGCCAGCCGGGGCAGGCCGGGCCGGGACAGCCGGGTCCGGGGCAGGCCGGCGCGTGGCCGGGCCAGCCGGGGTGGCCGCCGGGGTGGCCGGGTCGGCNGCCCGCCTGATCGACCTGGGCGTGGTGTTCCTGCTCAACGCCCTGGTCAACGGCTGGTTCGTGTGGCGCTACTTCGAGGCCGTCTCGCCGTACCTGCGCGAGTCGTGGCGCCGGGCGTTGAACGGGGACACCTCCACCGAGGGCCTGCCCCAGATCGACGACCAGGCCGGCGCGCTCCAACTCGCCATCCTGGTGATCGCCACCGCGCTCTGGTACGCGTACGAGGTGCCGTCGATGGCCGCGCGCGGGCAGACCTTCGGCAAGCGGCTGGTNCCCGGCGCTGGAGCACGCTCGGGCTGCCCACGCTGCTCTGGTACTGCTGCGGACTCGGCCTGCTGTTCCAGTTCGTCGTCGCCGTCTCGCCGCTGTTCGACCAACCGCTGCGCCAGGCCCTGCACGACAAACGGGCGCAGACCGTGGTGGTCCAACTCCCCCGTGACCGGCCCGACCCCCGTACCGCCCCGCGCGACCGCGCCGACCCCCCGGGAGACACCCCATGACCGACACCGGACGTCACCAGCCCGCGCCGCGGCTCACCCGCGCCGACCTGGACGCGCTGCCCAACTACGTGCCCGGGCGCAGCCCCGCCGACCTGGCCCGGGAGCTGGGCCTGCCCGAGGCGATCAAGCTGGCCAGCAACGAGGTGCCCTACGGCCCGCTGCCCGGCGTGGTGGAGGCGGTCGCCGAGGCGGTGGCGGGCTCCCACCGCTACCCGGACATGGGCGTGGTGGCGCTGCGCCAGGCCCTCGCCGAGCGGTACGGCGTGGACGCCGACCGGATCGCCACCGGCTGCGGATCGGTGGCGCTGGCCGAGCACCTGGTACGCGCCACCTGCCTGCCCGGTGACGAGCTGCTCTACTCGTGGCGCTCCTTCGAGGCGTACCCGATCATCGCGGCGACCAGCGGCGCGACCAGCGTGCGGGTGCCAAACGACGCCGGGCACGGGCACGACCTGGACGCGATGGCGGCCGCGGTGACCGACCGGACCCGGATGGTGCTGGTCTGCAACCCGAACAACCCCACCGGTACGGCAGTGCGCCGCGCCGAGCTGGACCGCTTCCTCGACGCGATGCCGGACGACGTGCTCGTGGTGATCGACGAGGCGTACCGCGAGTTCGTCACCGACCCGGAGGTGCCGGACGGCCTCGGCTACCTGGACCGGCCGAACGTGGCGGTGCTGCGCACCCTCTCCAAGGCGTGGGGCCTGGCCGGCCTGCGGATCGGCTGGCTGGTCGCCGCGCCGGCGGTGGCCGCCGCCGTGCGCAAGGTGGTCACCCCGTTCTCCACGAGCATGGCCGCCCAGGCCGGCGCGCTGGCCGCGCTGGCGCAGGCCGACGAGGTGCAGCGGCGGTGCGCGCTGGTGGTGGCCGAGCGGGACCGGGTGACCGAGGCGCTGCGCAAGTTCGTCCCGGACGTGCCGGAGAGCCAGGCCAACTTCGTCTGGCTGCCGTTGGGTGAGCGGGCGGTGGACTTCGGCAAGGCGTGCGAGGCGCGTGGGGTCATCGTCCGGCCGTTCCCGGGGGACGGGGTGCGGGTCACGGTCGGTACGCCGGCGGAGAACGACGCGTTCCTGGTGGTCGCCGAGGGGGCGCTGGGCTGAGACCGAAGCAGGGGCCCCTTCTTGACGCCTGGCGTCGAGAAGGGGCCCCTCTCACCACCGGTCGACGTTAGGTGGCGGCCAGCAGCACCGGCTCGGCCATCAGGAAGTAGGCCTGGTCGTCGTCGGGCGGGCGGGCACGCTCGCGCAAGCGTTCCACCGCGACGTAGCCGTCCACCGCGTAGGCGCGGCCCGGCCGCCAAGCGATCCCGTCCCGCCCGACGGTGAGTACGAACTGCGACCGGGACGCGCCGGTGAGCGGGTCCAGCGTGACCAGCTCCCGCCGGTCGGTCAGCAGGTGCACCCGCCCCGGCTCGACCGCGAGCACCCGGGCCGGGTGGATGTCGGTCCGGCGCCACAGCTCCTCGCCGGTACGCGGGGACCGCCCGGTCACCACCGCACCGGAGGTGTCCACCACCCGCTCGCCGTCCAGCACCGACTCCGGGCCGTCCAGGCCGGGCGCGGCGGTCGGCTCGCCGGGGTCCGTCACCAGCCAACCCCGGCTGCCCTCGCCCCCCGGGCCGGCTGTGCGCAGCCCGCGACAGCCGGAGCGCCCGTCGCGGCAGCCGACCGGCGTGACCACGAGGCCCTCCGGCGCGTCCGGCGGTCGCCACCTGGTCCGGACCACACCGGTCGCCGCGTCCCGCAGCTCGACCGCGACCGGCCCGGCGCAGCGGTCCACCCCGACCAGCTCACCGCTCGCCGTGGTGCCCACGTCCGACCGGCAGCCCCGGTCGACGTCGGTGCGCCAGAGCCGGCGACCGTCGGCCAGGGCGTACCCGCCGATCCGGCCCGGACCGGCGGCGAGCAGCACGGACCGGCCGTCGGCGGTGCGTGCGACGTGCAGGCCGACCGGATCCCAGACCGGGTCGGCGAAGGTGCGGCGGGGCTCCGGCACCGCGCCCGGCTCCGGGCCGTCGGCCCGCCAGGCCACCCCGCCGGTACGCGCGTCCAGCGCCACCAGCTTCCCGTCGGACCAGCGGCTGACCACGGTGGTGCCCTCGGCGAGCACCCCGACCACCGTCGCCGGCCAGCGGCGGTAGGACCAGAACGGGGTGACCCGGTGCCGCCCGGTGACCGGCTGGTCCGCGTACACCTGACGGGTGCCGGCATAGACGCGGAGCCGGCCGTCCACGACCAGCGGCGCCACCGGCAGCCGCCCGATCACCTGAGCGGTCGGTGCGGGCGCCGCCGGGTACGGCTCCCGGGCCACGGTCTCGACCTCGGCGGGGGCCAGCACCCGGGCGACCACGGCGACCGACGCCGCGACGGCCAGCACCACCACCAGCGCCACCACGGCCCGCCGCCCGCCGGCCTTCGCCATCCGCCACCTCCGACCCGGCACCCTACCGGCCGGATCCGCTCACCCAGCTCCCGGCTTCCGCAAGCTTTGGGTGCGTTTGTGGTTGCCCAGGCGACCACAAACGCACCCAGAAGGCGACACCGGGCGGCGACGCGACGGCAGCGGGCGGCCGGAGGGGCTCAGGCAGCCTCGGCGGATCGGGTGGGGTCGGCGGCGAGGGCCAGGTCGGCCAGGTCACGCCGGAGCGCGCCCTCCACCGCCCGTGCGGCCAGGCCGCCGAGAATCAGCGCCAGCACCCGACCGTACGGCCGGGTGGGCACCGCCTGCTGCTCGACCGTGACCTCGGTGCAGCCGCGCCGCCGGCGCTCGACCGTGCGCAGCGTCCAGGTGATCCGGTAGTCGACGCCGGCCCCGCGCGAACCGAGCACCAGCCGGCCCGGTGCGACCGCCTCGACCACCTCAAACCCCTCCGGCTCGGCCCCGCCGTCCGGCCAGACCCGGGTCTCCCGCCAGGCGGTGCCGGGCCCGAACCCACCGGCGGTGAGCACCTCGACCGCGCCCACCGCGGAGAGCCAGTCGGCGCGGGACGGGAGGTCGGTCAGCAGGCGCCACAAATCGGCGTCCTGCGCTTCGATGAAGGCGGAAACGGTCACCGTCGACATGGGCACCTCCCGTGTCGTCCACGGTACGGGCCGTCACCGCGATGGGGGACCCCTGCGGTGACATTTCCNCACCGGGGTGGGAACCGTCAGCCGCGGAACGCGTCACCGCGCAGCGCGGTGACGAACGCGGCCCAGCCCGGCGGGCTCACGGCCAGCGCCGGGCCCTCCGGGTCCTTCGAGTCGCGTACGCCCACCACGCCGTGCGCGGTGACCACGTTGGTGGCCACCTCGACGCAGAGGCCCTGATCGTTGGAGCGGCTGCTGGTACGCCAGACGGCGCCGGTCAGCTCGGTCATGCGGGGTCCTTCCTGTTCTCCGACTCGGCTTCTTCCGATTCGGTGCGCCCCGGCTCGGCATCGCCGGGGTACACGCNCCGGTCGCACAGTGGGTGCGACCGGGGCCGTCGTCGGGGAAGCTCGGCTCAGCGGGCCGGCAGGACCGTCCCGGTGACCTCGCCGAGGGCGATGGTGGTGCCGTCCGGGCCGGGTGCCGTGGCGGTGATGGTCACCGTGTCGCCGTCGGCCAGGAAGGTCCGCTCACTGCCGTCGGCGAACTTCACCGGCTCGGCCCCGCCCCAGGTCAGCTCCAGGAACGAGCCGACCTGGCCGCGCTGAGGGCCGGAGACGGTGCCGGAGGCGTAGAGGTCACCGGTGCGCAGCGACGCCCCGTTGACGGTGAGGTGGGCGAGTTGCTGCGCCGGGGTCCAGTACATGGTGGCGAACGGCGGCTCGGCAACCCGCTCGCCGTTCCATTCCACCGCCAGCGTCAGGTCCAGCCCGAGGCGCGGGCTGTCGCGCAGGTAGTCCTGCACCGGCGGGTCCTGGTCGGGTGCGGGGACGAACGCGTGGGCCAGCGCCTCCAGCGGCGTGACCCAGCCGGAGACGGAGGTGGCGAAGGACTTGCCGAGGAACGGGCCGAGCGGCTGGTACTCCCAGGCCTGGATGTCCCGGGCCGACCAGTCGTTGACCAGCACCACACCGAAGATGTGGTCGGCGAAGTCGGCCGTCGGCACCCGGTCGCCGAGCCGGCTCGGCACGCCGACCACGAAACCGACCTCGGCCTCGATGTCCAGGCGTACGGAGGCGCCGGTGGTGGGGCCCTGCGCGCTGGCGCGCTGCCCGGTGGGGCGGACCACCGGGGTACCGGAGACGACCACCGTCCCGGCCCGACCGTGGTAGCCGATCGGCACGTGCTTCCAGTTCGGCAGCAGCGGCGGCTGACCGGGCCGGAAGATCTGCCCGACGTTCGCGGCGTGGTGCTCCGACGAGTAGAAGTCGACGTAGTCCGCCACCTCGAACGGCAGCAGCAGCTCGACCTCGCGCACGCCCACGAGCAGCGGCTCCACCGCCGGCCGGTGCGCCGGGTCGGTGAGCAGCTCGATGATCCGCGCCCGGACGGCGGTCCACTGCGGCCGGCCGAGCGCCAGGAAGGCGTTCAGCGTGTGCCGGCCCAGCGCGCCGCCGGCCAGCACCAGACCGGCCGCCTCGGCGCCGGCCAGGTCCAGCACGAGGTCGCCGATGCGGACACCGATCCGCGGCTCGCGGTCGTCGTGCCGGAACACGCCGTACGGCAGGTTCGTCACCCCGTACGGCGACCCCACCGCCCCGTCAACCCAGCTCATGAGTTGAATCCTCCGTTCACCAGCCCCAGCCGGATCAGATCGGTCAGTGGTTCGGGGATGCTGCACGAGCCGTACCCGACCCAGAGCGGGCGCTCCGCCTCGCGCCCGGCCCGGGCCGACTCGACCACGCGCACCGGATCGGTGGCGGCCAGCAGCTCGGCGACGCCGTCCACCTCGACGCCGTCCACCGCGGCCAGCGTGGCGGCCAGCACGTTGACGAAGCCGTGATGGGTGAAGCCGGTCTCCGGGTCGCGGTGCCGGATCGCGTGGTGCAGCCCGGCGGTGAGCTTGAACGGCAGGTCCCGGTCCCGGCAGCCGCAGATCACCGCGGCCAGCTCGACGGGGGTGGGGAACAGCTCGGCGGCGAGCCCGCCGGTGCGGAACTTGGCCGCCACCGGCAGCCCGCCGGCCCGCGCACCGGCGAGCGCGTCCAGCGCGCCCATCAGCCCGAACGTCAGCGGGACCTCGGCGTAGACGGCGGTGCCGTCGAGCCGGCCGGCGAGCGCGACCAGCTCGGCCACGCCCGGCTGCGGGTCCTCGCCCCGCTTGGCGACCGGCGCCTCGACCTGCCGGGCGGTGACGCCGTCGGGCGTCAGCGCCGACAGCGCGGCGGGTAGCTGGTCGAGGCCGGTGTCACCGATCAGCCCGATGACGAGACCCGGGTCGGCCAGGCCGTGCAGCGCGCCGGCCTGCACCGCCGAGGCGGGCAGCAGCAGCGGGCCGACCAGTGCGGCGTACCAGGCCGCGCGGTGCCCGCGGTGCGCGGTCACCGCGTCGGGCAGCGCGGCGTTGCCGGGCGGGAAGACCGCGGCGTCGTCCACCAGGCCGGCGAAGAGGCGGGGCACCTGCGTTGACACGAGACAAGAATGTACGGGACGCTACGAGGAACGGACAACAGCGTCCGATTATCGGACGCAGCCGGCCGGACAACGGGACATAACGGGAGGCGAGATGCCGTACTACCGCAGCGTGGGCGAGGTGCCCCGCAAGCGCCACACCCAGTTCCGCCAGCCCGACGGCACGCTCTACACGGAGGAGCTGGTCGGCCAGGAGGGCTTCTCCTCCGACTCGTCGCTGCTCTACCACCGCCACGCGCCGACCGCGATCCTCGCCGCGGAGGAGTTCGCGCCGCCCACCGTCACCCGGGTGCCGAACCTGCCGCTCAAGCCGCGCCACCTGCGCACCCACAAGCTCGACGGCACCGGTGCGGATCCGGTGCTCGGCCGGCAATACCTGCTCGCCAACGACGACGTCCGAATCGCGTACGTGCTGGCCGACCGGCCCTCGCCGCTGTTCCGCGACGCCACCGGCGACCACTGCCTCTACCTGGAGTCGGGGTCGATGCGGGTGGAGTCGCCGTTCGGCGTGCTCGACGCGGTCGCCGGCGACTACGTCGTCATCCCCACCTCGACCATCCACCGGCTGGTGCCGACCGGCGACGAGCCGACCCGGCTGCTCGCCGTCGAGGCGACCGGACACATCGGCCCGCCCAAGCGCTACCTCTCCGTACGCGGGCAGTTCCTGGAGCACGCGCCCTACTGCGAGCGCGACGTCCGGGGACCGGGCACCCCGCTGCTCGTCGACGGCGAGGAGGTGGAGGTGCTGGTCAGGCACCGGCGCGGTTGGACGAAGTACGTCTATGCCAACCACCCGTTCGACGTGGTCGGCTGGGACGGGCACATGTACCCGTGGGCGTTCTCCATCCACGACTTCGAGCCGATCACCGGGCGGATCCACCAGCCGCCGCCGGTCCACCAGACGTTCTCGGGCCCGAACTTCGTGATCTGCTCGTTCGTGCCGCGCAAGGTGGACTACCACCCGGCCGCCATCCCGGTGCCGTACCACCACCACAACGTCGACTCCGACGAGATGCTGTTCTACACCGGCGGCAACTACGAGGCCCGGCGCGGCTCCGGCATCGAGCAGGGCTCGATCTCGCTGCACCCGTCCGGCTTCACCCACGGCCCCCAGCCGGGCGCCGCCGAACGCTCGATCGGGGCGGACTTCTTCGACGAGCTGGCCGTCATGGTGGACACGTTCCGCCCGCTGGACCTCTGCGACGCGGGCACCGCCTGCGAGGACGACGGCTACGCCTGGACCTGGGCCCGCAAGCCCTGACGTACGCCGGTGGGGGCCGCGCGGGCGCGGCCCCCACCACCGCAGGTCGTCAGAACGTGGACGCGTCGATCACGAAGCGGTAGCGCACGTCGGAGGCGAGCACCCGCTCGTACGCCTCGTTGATCTTCTCGGCTCCGATCACCTCGATCTCCGCGCCCAACCCGTGCTCGGCGCAGAAGTCGAGCATCTCCTGGGTCTCCGCGATGCCACCGATGCTGGAGCCGGCGAACGACCGCCGCGCCGGAATCAACGAGAACGCGCGCACCGACAGCGGGTGTTCCGGCGCGCCCACGTTGACGAGCGTGCCGTCCACGGCCAGCAGCCCCAGGTAGGCGTCCATGTCGATCACCGCGCTGACCGTGTTCACGATCAGATCGAACGAGCCGGCCAGCTCCGTGAACACCTCTTCGTCCGAGGTGGCGAAGTAGTGGTCGGCGCCGAGCCGCAGCCCGTCCTCCCGCTTCTTCAACGACTGGGACAGCACGGTCACCTCGGCGCCCATGGCGTGGGCCAGCTTGACGGCCATGTGCCCCAGACCGCCCATGCCGATCACGGCCACCCGCTTGCCCGGCCCGGCGTTCCAGTGCCGCAGCGGCGAGTACGTGGTGATGCCGGCGCAGAGCAGCGGCGCGGCGGCGTCCAGCTCGATGCCGTCCGGAATCCGCAGCACGAAGTCCTCGGTGACCACGATGGCCTGCGCGTAGCCGCCCTGGGTCGGCTTGCCGTCCCGGCCCACCCCGCCGTACGTGCCGATGTTGCCCCTGAGGCAGTACTGCTCCAGGCCCTGGCGGCAGCTGTCGCACTCCCGGCAGGAGTCGACCATGCAGCCGACACCGACCCGGTCGCCGACGGCGAACTTCGTCACCGCGGAGCCGACCTCCCGCACCACGCCGGCGATCTCGTGGCCGACCACGATCGGGTAGGTGGTCGGGCCCCACTCGCTGCGCGCGGTGTGGATGTCGGAGTGGCAGATGCCGGCGAACCTGATGTCGATGAGGACGTCTTCCGGTCCGAGGTCCCGCCGCTCGATGGTGGTCGGCGTGAGCGGATCCGTCGCGGACGTCGCCGCGTAGGCGTTGACGGTGAGCATCGGACCTTCCTACCCGCGGCGGAGCACCGTGAACCCGGCGACCACCGTGGCCGTGATCGTGCCCACCAGCGGCCACGGGCCGCCGGCCAGCGCGTACACCGCCAGCAGCAGCGGCGCGGCGGCCGTCGCGTAGACGGCCGGGGCCAGGCCGCGGGCCATCGCCTCCCGCACGCCCGGCGACCGGGCCAGGGGCAGGCCCGCCAGCACCCCGACGCCGACCGCGGCCAGCACCGCGAGCAGCCGGGACGCGCCCGGCGCGGCCGGAGCCAGCGCGGCGACCAGCACGGCGAGCACCAGCGACCAGCCGGCGGCGGAGAGTACCAGCCGGCGCAGGTCGGCGTCGGCGACCCGCATCGGATCGGGGCCGGCCGGCGAGATGTCGGCCACCTCGGTCAGGTGTTCCAGCGTCTCCGCGTAGCGGCGCCGCTCCAGCCGGGCCACGCCCGGCTCCTGCCCCGCCCCGGCCAGCTCCGGGTCCAGCCGCAACGCCTCGCGGTAGGCCCGTTCGGCCAGGTCGAACAGNCCCCGCCAGGCCGCGTCCAGCGCCGGCTGCCCGTTACGCGAGGCGGAGAGGATCGCGGCGGCACTGCGCTGCGCGTACGCGTCGGTGGGGCCGAGCGCCAGGATCTCGTCCCCGGTGCTCGCGGCGGCCGTCCACCGCTCCAGGTCGAGCAGCGCGAGCCCGCGCACCACGAGCGCCGGCACGTCGCCGGGGGCCGCCGCCAGCGCCGCCTCGGCCCCCGCCAGCGCCTCGGCGGGACGGCGGGCGGCGAGCTGCATCCGGGCCAGCATGGTCAACGCGCCCAGGTGTGCGGGCTCGGTCGCGATCAACGCGGTGAGTTCGCCGATGCCCTCGTCGTAACGGCCCAACTCGGCGAGGAGGTGGGCGCGCTGAAGGTGGCCGTCAGCGGCGGACTGGTCGGGGGCGGCGTCACTCGGCATCCCGGCGAGCGTATCCGCCGTCGCCCAGCCTCCCGGCACGGGTCAACCCGCCGGCGCCTCGTACACCAGCGCCACCGCAATCCCGGCCAGCCCTTCGCCGCGCCCGGTGAACCCCAGCCCGTCGGTGGTCGCGGCGGACACCGTGACCGACGCGCCGACCGCCTCGGAGAGCACCCGCTGCGCCTCCTCCCGGCGCGGCCCGATCTTGGGCCGGTTGCCGACCACCTGGACGGACACGTTGCCGATCGCGAGGCCGGCCGCCCGTACCCGCCGCGCGCTCTCGGTCAGCAACGCCACCCCGGAGGCGCCCGCCCACTCCGGCTGGTCGACCCCGAAGTTCGCGCCCAGGTCGCCGAGGCCGGCGGCGGAGAGCAGCGCGTTGCAGGCGGCGTGCGCGACCACGTCGGCGTCCGAGTGGCCGGCCAGGCCGTCCTGGCCGGGCCAGTGCAGGCCGGCGACCCAGCAGGGCCGCCCGGCCGCGAACGCGTGCACGTCGGTGCCGACGGCCACCCGAGGAACGATCATGACCCGAGGGTACGCGTCGCCCGACCGGTCGAGTTGACCAAGGAGTTCGTGTCACCTTCAGCGCGTGGCCGCGACGCCAACTCCTTGATCAACCGTTGAAGGGCGTCCGGTCAGGCGCCGAGGGTCAGGAGGTGCTCGGCCAGGGCCAGGTCGAACGGGCGGGTGATCTTCAGGGCCAACTCCGACCCGGGTACGCAGACCACCGCAACGCCCTGCTTCTCCACCAGACCGGCGTCGTCGGTGAGCGGGTCGCCGGCTGCCCGGTGCGCGGCGGTCAGCACCGACCGCCGGAAGCCCTGCGGCGTCTGCACCGCCCGCAGGGCGGCCCGGTCGACCGTGCCGAGCACCCGCTCGGTGGCGTCGACCTCCTTGATGGTGTCGACCACGGGCAGCACCGGGATCACCGCATCGTGCCCGCCACGGACCGCCTCGGCCACGGACTCGACCAGGTCGGGCGGGGTGAGCGCCCGGGCCGCGTCGTGCACCAGGACGATCTCCGGGCCGGTGGGAACGGCGGCGAGGGCCGCCGCGACGGACGCCTGACGCTCGGCGCCGCCCGGGATCACGGTCACCGGGGCCACCGGCACGAGCATCGCCCGCACCGACTCGACGTCGGCGGCCGGCGCGGCCACCACGATCGTGTGCACCGAGCGCGCCGCGGCGATCCGGCGAACGGCGTGCACCAGCAGCGGCTCGCCGGCAAGCGGCCGGAGCGCCTTGGGCGCGCCGGGGCCGAGGCGTACCCCGGCACCGGCCGCAGGAACGAGGACCGCGACGTCACCGCGCGGATTGAGCTGCGCGGTCACGTCGCGGTCCTCGGATTCGTTCGCTGCGGTACGGGTAGAGGCAGAGGTGCGGATCAGGCCTCGGTCAGCACCTTGTCGAGCAGCGTCTCGGCCTCGTCCTTGGTGCTCTTCTCGGCCAGCGCGACCTCGCCCACGAGGATGTCACGGGCCTTGGCGAGCATCCGCTTCTCGCCCGCCGACAGGCCCCGCTCCCGCTCCCGGCGCCACAGGTCGCGGACGACCTCGGCCACCTTCAGCGGGTTGCCGGAGGCCAACTTCTCCAGATTCGCCTTGTAACGCCGCGACCAGTTGGTGGGCTCCTCGGTGTGCGGTGCACGGAGCACGTCGAAGACCTTGCCGAGGCCCTCTTCGCCGACCACCTCGCGCACACCCACGATCTCGGCGTTCTCGGCGGGCANCCCTTGATGACCCGAGTCTCGATTGCCTCGATGAGTGCGGCCCCGTGGTGGGGGTAAACAACGGTCTCGCCGACACTGAAAACCATAGGTTCGAAACCCCTTTCGCTGTGTCTAGGGTAACACGCTCAGGCACCGATGTCTCACCGCTGTCCTGACCGTTGGCGCAGCTCAGGGGCCCTGTGAGAGGTATTTCTTCGGCTTGACAGGCGGTCAAACCGGTGGTTTGAACACGCTCCGTGATGAGCGGATGACTACCCGGTAAGGGTGGTGGGAGCGGCTGGATCTAGGGCGATGCGCTTCTTCCATGGTAGCGCCGGAACTCCACCCGCGCCCAGGTGTGGCCATACGACGGCCGGTGCGGGAGGCTGGGGGGTGGACGCGACGTCCGCTCACCGAGACGTTTCTGGGGGTCCGATGGGCGTGCCTGACGCTGACGGCCAGGGGCCGCCGGACGGGCTGCCCGGGCTGCCCCCCGAGTGGGGCCGGGTGGTCGTCCCCGACGACGCCTCGATGCTCGCCGACGAGGCCCGGCAGATCCGCCGCGAGCTGCGCCGCCACCGGCGGCACGGCCCCCGCCCGGGCCCGGCCCGGCTCGGGCTGCCCGTGCTGGCGCTGCTGGTCTCGGTGCTGGTCACGCTCGCCGGCCTGGCCGCCGTCACCTGGCCACGGTCCACCCGCTCCGGCGCGCCGACCGTGCTGCCCCGGACCACGGCCACCCCGCTGGTGGTCGGCCCCCTGCCCGCGCTCGACCTGGCCGGCCCCGACGGCCCGGTGCCACTGCGCAGCCTGCTCCCCGCCATGATCATCCTGACCGACGCCTGCACCTGCGTCGACCAGGTCGGCGCGGCGGCGGCCACCGCGCCCGCCGGGGTCACCGTGGTCACCGTGACCGAGGGCCGCAGCGCCGGTCCCGTCACCGTCCCCGGGGTACGCCCCCTCGGTGACCCGGCCGGCGGGCTGCGTTCCTACCTGCGCCTCTCCCCCCACCCGGGCACCGCCGCCGCGCTGCTGGTGGACCGGCGAGGCACCCTGGTCCGGGTGGTGCCGGAGCTGGGCCCCGCCAGCGACTACCGCGAGGAACTGGCCCGGCTGGGCACCTGAACCCGGTTCAGTAGAGCCCGGCCAGCCCGGCGTCCAGGTCCAACTGCCGCTCGCCCGCCGTGAACCGGACGACCACCGGCCCGCCGGTGGCGACGAGCGGCTGGAACACCGCCGGCCCGCCGCAGTCGACCAGCAACTGCGCCCCGTCGTCCGCCGCGCCCGACCAGGACACCGTCAGCGGGCCGGGGCCACGGCAGGCCACGGTGAGCAGGTGGCGAGCGCCGGGGGCGGAGCTGGTCTGCCGCTCGACGCCGGCCCCCGCACGCAGGTGGGAACCGTCGTGCCAGAGCAGGTCGGAGCGGGCCGGCTCCCGTTCGACCACCGCCAGGCCCGGTCGCCCACCGGACGACACGTCCCCGGTCGCCGGGTCGACCACCCGGACCCGTGCCGCGCGGTCCGCGAACGGGTCGGACTCCGGCGTGAACGGGGCCGGATCCGCCGACCCGGAGCCGGGACCGGACCCGACCGGACCGAGGTCGGGCATCGCCGAGCGCCACCACCAACCGCCGACCGCCAGCGCCAGCACGGTCAGCCCGGTCAGCAGCGCCCGCCGGATCCGCTCCTCCGAGGCCATGTCGGGCAGCGTATCGACCCGACGTGTCCCCGGGCGACCCGTCGTCAGGGGGTGCGCTCCAACAGGGCCGCGTAGAGGGTCAGCCCCGGCCCGAAGGCGAGCATCACCACCCGCCTCGGCGGGGCCGGCCGGGTCCGGCACAGCCGGTCCAGGATCAGCAGCACCGTCGGGGACGAACAGTTGCCGTGCTCGGCCAACGTCTCCCGGGATGCCGCCAGCGCCGTGGGCGGCAGGGCCAGCTCGCGTTCCACCACGTTCAGGATCCGGGGGCCACCCGGGTGCACCGCCCAGCCGTCCACGTCGGACCGCTCGCACCCGTGCCGGGCCAGCAGGCCGTCCACCAGGTCACACACATACCGGGAGAGCACCTTGGGCACCTTCGGCGACAGCCCCATCCGGAAGCCGGTGTCGGTGACGTCCCAGGTCATGTGGTCGGCGGTGGAGGTGTCGGTGACCGAGGTCAGCTCGCGCAACGCGTACCCCCGGCCGCCGGGCACGACCACGGCGGCGACCGCGGCGTCCGAGAACAGCGCGTGCGAGACGATCTGCTGGGTGTCCACCCGGGCGCCCGGCGGCTGGATGTGCAGGCTGGTCAGTTCCGCGCAGAGCAGCAGCGCGGGCCGTCCCCGGGCGGTGACGAAGTCGCTCGCCGCGCCGAGCCCGGGCAGGGCCGCGTAGCAGCCCATGTGCCCGACGAACATGCGCTGGGTGTCCGGGGCCATGCCGAGGTCACGGGCGAGCAGGATGTCCAGGCCGGGGGTGGCGTAGCCGGTGCAGGAGCAGACCACGAACAGCCCGACGTCGCCGGCGTCCAGGCCGGCGGCGGTGAGCGCGCGACTGACCGCCTCCTTGCCGAGCGGCAGCGCCTCGACCTGGTAGCGGCGCATCCGACGCTCGGTGGGCCACTCCGAGACGTCCTCCAACAGCGGGTTCACCGCCGCCTGCCGGCGCGTCACCCCAGCGTTGGCGAAGATCTTCTCCGCCAGCGCACGGGTGGTTCCGGAGAAGTGCCGCTCGAAGAAGCCCGTCCACAGCTCGTCCTGCGCGGCGGCCGGCGGTTGCGCCGTACCCAGACCCGCGATCACCGGTACGCCCACGTGCCCCACCTCTCGGATCCCGTCAGAATTCCTCGCGCTCACCAACGAGGGGACGCCCCGTCACGGTCCGGGTCACCGCCGAGCGCGGCGATGCCGAGCCAGTCGGCACACACGTCGGACGTGGCCGGGTGCAGCGATCCGCAGCGGGCGTCCCGGTAGAGCCGCTCCAGCGGATGGCCCCGCCGGGACGCCGACGTGCCGGCCGCCTCCAGCATGGACGCCGCCACCTCGGCGGCGGTGGTCCCGGCCAGCAGCTTCGCGCGCCACACCCAGCGGTTCGTCTCCGCGTCGCCGGGGAACTCGTCGACCCGGCGGGCCGCCTCGGCGACCACCAGCTCGGCGGCGGCGGTGGCCGCGTCCGCCCGGCCCAGCCGGGCCCGGACCGCCGGCAGACCGGCCAGGTTCCGCGCGTTCAGGTGCTCGGCGGCGGCGTCGATCGCGGCCCGGGCCACCCCGACGTAGACGGCCGCGTAGCTCGCCACCAGCCAGTGCGGCATGAGCTGGGCCACCACCAGCGCCAGCCCCTCCACGCCGCCGAGCAACCGGTCGGCCGGGACGGTCACGTCCAGGTGCAGGTCGTGCGAGGAGGTGGCCCGCATGCCGAGCGAGTCCCAGGTGGGTTCGACCGTGATCCCCGCGCCGGCCGGGACCAGGAACTGCGAGACCACGGACTGGTCGGCGGCGCTGCGCGCGGCCACCAGGTAGCCGTCCGGGTGGCCCGCGCCGGAGCAGAACGTCTTGCTGCCCTTGATGTGCCACCCGCCGTCGACCGGCTCGTAGACGGTGCTGAGCTGCGACAACCGGGCGCCGGCGCCGCGTTCGCTCATCGCCACCGCGTACCACGCGCCGTCGGCCGCCGCGCGCAGCAACCGGTCCCGGGCGGCCAGGGCCTCGTCGGGTACGCCGAGCGCCTCGGCCAGTTCCTCGGTGACCGCGCCCAACGCCCCGGTCACCGAGGCGTGCATGTTGAACACCAGTGCGGTGGCGCCGTTGCCCCGCGCCAACTCGGTGGCGACCGCCGCGTACTCGGCGAAGCCGGCGCCGACGCCACCCAGCTCGCGCGGCACCATCAGCCCGAACAGGCCGGCCTCCCGGAGGTCGGCGAAGTCGTCCACCGGGAACGAGCCGTCCCGGTCGTGCGCGGCCGCGCGGGCGGCCAGTCGCGGCGCCAACCGGCGGGCCGCCTCCAGCGCGTGCACAGTCATGTCGCCCCCTTCTCGGCGTCCCTTTACCCCGGGTGGCCCCGGCTACCCGCTGCGGCGCCCCCGGCCCTGGTAGAGCACGGCGGTGGACCGGGTGGGCACGATGCGGGGCTCCGTCCGGGCCGGACGGTCGCCGCCCCGCCACCGGCGCAGCAACCAGGCCAGCGTGCCGCCCAGCTCCGGGCGGAGCCCGCGCACCCGCAACGCCACGCCGTGCCGGGCACACTCGGCGACCAGCGCGCGGGCGTCCACGAACAACCGTGGGTCGTGGATGCCCCGCGGCACGGTGGGCAACCGTTCCCCCAGCTCCACCGCGACCAGCCGGGCCAGCAGGGTGTCGTTGAGCGTGTCGAGCACCAGCAGCCCACCGGGCCGCAACAGCCGGCACGCCTCGGCCACCGCCCGCCGCCAGTCCGGCACATGTTCCAGCAGCTCACCGGCGGAGACCACGGCGGCGCAGCCGTCGGCCAGCGGCACCGCCGTGGCATCGCCCTGGAGCACGGTCACGCCGTGCGCGGCGGCCTGGTCGAGCGCGGAGCGGGTCAGGTCCACCCCGACGTGCCGGTAGCCCTTGCCGGCCAGGTGCGGGGCCAGCAGCCCGGCACCGCAGCCGAGGTCGACCAGCAGGTCGTCCCGGGTGGACGCCGGCGGCACCAGGGCCGCGCGGGCCCGGGCCAGCCAGTGCAGCATGGCGAAGGCGCCGTCCGGCCGCCACCACTCGCCCGCCAGGTCGTCGTACTGCCGGGGGTCGTTCGGTGGCAGCATCCGGTACGGAATGGACACCGGGGACACATCTGGCATGGACCGAGCGTGGCACGACTCCCCGGTAACGACCAGACTTCCCTTATGTCGACGCGGGTGTTAGGGCTGGTCAGGGCGAGCCATCCGGAGCCGGCGGCGGCGGTCGTCGTGGTCGCCGCGCTGCTCGCCGCCGGCGTCGGGCACTCCGCCGCCCGGGTCGCCGCGGTGGCGCTCACGGTGCTGGCCAGCCAGCTCGCGGTCGGCTGGAGCAACGACCTGATCGACGCCGACCGGGACGCCGCGGTGGGGCGTACCGACAAGCCGGTGACCACCGGCGCGGTGGCGCGGTCGACGCTGGCCCGGGCCACCGCGGTGGCCGCCGTCGCCACGCCGCTGTTGGCGCTGGCCGGCGGCCCGGCCGCGGCCGTCTGCGCCACCCTCGGGCTGGTCTCCGCGCTGCTCTACAACCGGCCGTTGAAGTCGACGGCGGTGTCGGTGCTGCCCTACGCGGTGTCGTTCGGCGCGTTGCCCGCCTTCGTGGTGCTGGCCCTGCCGGGCGCGCCCGCGCCGCCGGCCTGGCTGGTCGCCGCCGCGGCGCTGCTGGGCGCCGGGGCGCACTTCGCGAACGTCCTGCCCGACCTGGCCGACGACGCCCGGACCGGGGTGCGCGGGCTGCCGCACCGACTCGGCCCGACGGGCAGTCGGCTGGCCGCCGCCGGGCTGCTCCTCGCGGCCACCGTCGCCCTGGTCTTCGGCCCGCCCGGGCCGCCGTCGTGGACCGGCCTGTCGGCGGTCGCGGCCGCCGTCGCGGTGCCGGCCCTCGGCTGGTACGCGGGGCGCGCCGCGACCGGCGACCGGCCGGTGACCGCGTTCCGGGCGGTGCTGGTGGTCGCGCTCATCGATGTGGTGCTGCTGGTGGCGAGCGGCCGGGTGGTCTGAGCGGCCCCCGCCCGGGGTGGCATTGCCGGGTCCCCGTGCGGGCCTCGATCAGCTCCAACTACCCTGGGACCCGGTCTGCGCGGGTATGGCCACCCCGTGCCCGGCGGTCGACCGGGCGGGGATCGTGACGAGGAGGACCGACGTGACGCGCTCGATCAGGGGTTCCCGGGGGCCGGCCCTGCTGCTGGCCGGCACGGCGGCGGCGAGCCTGCTGCTGTCCGGGTGCGGCGCCGGGCAGATCGCCGAGACCGCCAACAAGATCCCGTCGGTGCAGGGCGTCAACGTCCAGACCTCCGACAACCTCTACAAGGTGCGCGGTCTCTACGTGCAGTCCCCCGGTCCGCAGGGCTACGAGGCAGGCGCGGACGCGCCGCTCAACGTGGTGATCTACAACGACAGCCAGGCCCCGGTGACCGTGACCGTCACCACCGACAGCGCCCGGGACATCCGGCTCGCCGGCGGCGGGTCCGCCGAGGGGGCCACCCCGACCGGCTCACCGACCGAGCCGGCCTCGGCGTCGCCCACCGCCACCGACCCGAGCGCCTCGCCCAGCCAGTCGCTCGAGGTGCCCGCCTCGCCGTCGGCCGGCGAGTCCGGCTCGGCCAGCCCGTCGCCGTCGGAGACCGGGTCGGCGCCCGCCGGCCAGCCGGCGCGGATCGAGATCCCGGCGCTCGGCTACGCGCAGTTGAACAGCGGCAACCCGAGGTTCCTCCAGCTCATCGGCCTGAGCCAGAAGCTGCTCGTGGGCCAGCAGGTCAACCTGACCTTCGACTTCGGCGACGGCAAGGTGATCCGGACGCCGGCGCCGATCGGCATCCCGCTGACCCCGCCGGCGCAGCCCTCCGCGGTCGTCAACCCGCGTGAGCACAGCGGTGAGCAGGGCGGCGTCGAGGGTGGCAGCCACGGCTGACGTCGTACCCGTACCGCCGGCACCGCCGCCGTGGCCAGCGCCACGCGGCGGTGTCGCCGTTTCGGGTGGGCTTTCGTCGTACCGTCCGGTTAGCGTCCGGTGGTGACCACGCCCCGATCGACCTCTCCCCGTGCCGGCGCCGGTCGCGGTCGCGCCGCCGCCCGCGAACCCCGCCCGGCCTACGAGTGCGACGCCTGCGGTCACCAGCCGCCCAAGTGGGTCGGCCGGTGCCCCGAGTGCGGCGAGTGGGGCTCGGTGGTCGAGTGCACGGTCACCGGTCCGCTGGTCTCCGGCCGGGTGGTCAGCTCCCGGATGCCCGCCGAGCCGGCCCGGCCGATCGCCACCATCAGCGCCGCACCCGCCCGGGCCCGGCCCACCGGCGTCAGCGAGCTCGACCGGGTGCTCGGCGGCGGGCTGGTCCCCGGCGCCGTGGTGCTGCTGGCCGGCGAGCCCGGCGTCGGCAAGTCCACCCTGCTGCTCGACGTGGCCCAGCAGTGGGCCGCCGGTTCCGGCAGCCCGTCGCTGGTGGTCAGCGGCGAGGAGTCGGTCAGCCAGGTGCGGCTGCGCGCCGAGCGGATGGGCACCCTGCACGACCAGCTCTACCTGGCCGCCGAGAGCGACCTGTCGGCGGTGCTCGGGCACCTCGACGCGGTCAAGCCGGGGCTGCTGGTGCTCGACTCGGTGCAGACCATCTCCACCACCGGCACCGAGGGCGTGCCCGGCGGCGTGACCCAGGTGCGTGCGGTCACCGCGGCCCTGGTGGCGGTCGCCAAGGAGCGCGGGATCGCCACCGTGCTGGTGGGGCACGTCACCAAGGACGGCCAGGTGGCCGGCCCCCGGGTGCTGGAACACCTGGTCGACGTGGTGCTCCACTTCGAGGGCGACAAGCACTCCTCGCTGCGCATGGTGCGCGGCGTGAAGAACCGGTTCGGCGCGGCCGACGAGGTGGGCTGCTTCGAGATGCACGAGGGCGGCATCAGCAGCCTGGCCGACCCGTCCGGCCTGTTCCTGACCCGCTACTCCGAGCCGGTGCCGGGCACCTGCGTGACGGTCGCCATGGAGGGGCGCCGGGCCCTGGTCACCGAGGTGCAGGCGCTGATCGGGGCCACGGTCGCCGGCTCACCCCGCCGCACCGTCTCCGGGCTCGACGGCGCCCGCCTGGCCATGGTTCTCGCGGTGCTCCAGCGCCGCACCGAGCGGCTGACCCTGCACGACCGGGAGGTCTTCGCCGCCACGGTCGGCGGCATCCGGGTGGTCGAGCCGGCGGCCGACCTGGCCGTGGCGCTCGCGGTGGCCTCCGGCGGGCTCAATCTCGCGCTCAACCCGCACCTGGTCGCCATCGGCGAGGTCGGGCTCACCGGCGAGGTGCGGCGGGTCGGTGCGGTCCCCCGCCGGCTGGCCGAGGCCGCCCGGCTGGGCTTCCGGCTGGCCCTGGTGCCGCCCGGGTGCGGGCCCGGGAGCAGCGGTGTCGCACCGGAGAACATGCGCGTGATCGAGGTCACGGACGTGCGGGCCGCCCTCCAGGCTGCCGCCCGCGCGTCCGCGGAGTGACGGTCGGTGACCGAGGGGCGGGAGTGGTGGGGCGTTTCGGGACAGGTCGCGCAGCCAGTCGGCGACCGGCGGAGCCGGACATCGTGACACATCACAGTAACCACGAGAGCACCCACCGCACCGCAGTCCGTAGACTGTGCCCGTGCCGATCGACCGCGATGCCACCAAGCCCGCAACGGCGACGCCGCACGCCCGCACCGGCGCCGTGAGCGGCAACCCCGCCCGTGCCATCAGCGTGAGCGTCACCGGGAGCGTCGGCGGGGCCGGCGGTGACCCGCTGCGGGCCAACCTCGCCCTCATGGCCCCGGGCACCGCGCTCCGCGACGGCCTGGAGCGGATCCTGCGCGGCCGCACCGGTGCGCTGATCGTGCTCGGCTACGACAAGGTGGTCGAGCAGATCTGCACCGGCGGCTTCCCGATGGACGTCGAGTTCTCCGCCACCCGGGTGCGCGAGCTGTGCAAGATGGACGGCGCAGTGGTGCTCTCCAGCGACGGCACCCGGATCGTCCAGGCCGGCGTGCACCTGATGCCCGACCCGTCCATCCCCACCGAGGAGTCCGGCACCCGCCACCGCACCGCCGAGCGGGTCGCCCGCCAGACCGGCTACCCGGTCATCTCGGTCAGCCAGTCGATGCGGATCATCAGCCTCTACGTCAACGGCCAGCGGCATGTGCTGGACGACTCGGCGGCGATCCTGTCCCGGGCCAACCAGGCCCTCGCCACGCTGGAGCGCTACAAGCTCCGGCTGGACGAGGTCTCCGGCACGCTCTCCGCGCTGGAGATCGAAGACCTGGTCACTGTCCGTGACGCGGTGGCTGTGGTGCAGCGGCTGGAGATGGTCCGGCGGATCGCCGACGAGATCGCCGGCTACGTGGTGGAGCTGGGCACCGACGGCCGCCTGCTGGCGCTCCAGCTCGACGAGCTGATGGCCGGCGTGGACGCCGACCGCACCCTGGTCATCCGCGACTACCTGCCGGTCGGCCGCAAGTCGCGCACGCTCGACGAGGCACTTGTCGAGCTGGACCTGCTCAGCGCCACCGAGCTGATCGACCTGGTGGCGGTGGCCAAGGCCATCGGCTACCCGTCCGCCTCCGACGCGCTCGACGCGGCGGTCAGCCCGCGCGGCTTCCGCCTGCTGGCCAAGGTGCCCCGACTGCCGGTGGCCGTGGTCGACCGGCTGGTGGTGCACTTCGGCAGCCTCCAGCGGCTGCTCGGCGCCACCGTGGAAGATCTCCAGGCGGTCGAGGGGGTGGGCGACGCCCGCGCCCGCGGGGTTCGCGAGGGCCTGTCCCGGCTCGCCGAGGCATCCATCCTGGAGCGGTACGTCTGACTCCGCCTCAGTCGGTGACGATCAGCTTCACCGGCTCGCTGATCTTGGTGCCGACCCGGGCGAAGACCTGGTACGTGCCGACCGGAGCGTACGGGCCGGCGGCCAGGCCGGCGGCGCAGCGGGTGGCGTCCCGCCCGTTCCAGCCCAACTCGTAGGCGCGCTCGAAGTTCGGCGTGAACGACTGCACGTCCGAGCCCTTGCCGGTCCCGCAGGTGTCCGAGGACCAGACCCGGTTCGCACCGGCCTTGACGTAGAGCTCCTGGAGGTCGGCGCCGACGTCCCGGCTGCACGTACGGTTCGAGACGTTCTTGATTTTGAGGCGCAGCGTGACCACGGTGCCCCGCTGGGCGCTGGCCGGCACCGCGACCGGCGTCACCTGCAACTCCGAGTCAGTGCAGGTGCCGTCGCCTGAGACGGCCCCCGACGCGCCACCGTCGCCCGTGCCGCCGTCGGTGTTCGTCCCACCGCCGGTGCTCGTGCCACCGCCGCTGGACGTGCCGCCGCCGTCGGCGCTCGTTCCGCCGCCGCTGTTCGTGCCGCCGCCGTCGGTGCCCCCGGAGGCCCCCGGGCTGGGCGACGGGCTGCCCGACTGCGGGGTCAACACCGAACCGGACGGGCCCGGGACCGAACCACTCGGCGACGGCCCGTCGCCGGGCGCGCCGGTGTTACGGCCCGGGCCGGTGCAGGAATAGAGCAGGACAATCAGGAAGAGCAGCCCCGCGCCGAGCACGACGACACGACGCCGCCAGTACACGGCAGGGGGCAGGGGGCCGACCGTCAGACGCATGATGCGCCTACCGTAGCGGCGTCACGCGCGGTGCGCCGGTCCGACGCGCCGAGGACCACTCCCCGCGCCACCTCCGACGTCCACTGTGGATGGGTGTATTTCACCGTCAGAGGTAGACCTGACGCTGGTAGACCGCGTGCGCGCCGGCGACCCGGTCCAGAAAGAGCAACCCCGCACAATGATCGATCTCGTGCTGGAGCGCACGCGCCTCGAAACCGTCAGTAACCAGCCGCACCGCTTCGCCGCTGCCCGGCAGCATCCCCTCCACCACCAGACGGCTCGCCCGCTTCACGTCACCGGTCAGATCGGGCACCGACATGCAGCCCTCCCGGCCGGCCTTCCACCGGGTCGCCTCCACCACCCGGGCGTTGCAGAGCACGAACGTGCCGTGCACGGTGACCGCCTTCGGGTGCCCGGTCACATCCACCGCGAACACCTGGGCACCCACCCCGACCTGCGGTGCCGCCAGGCCCACGCAGCCCGGCGAGACCCGCATGGTGGCCACCAGGTCGGCAGCGAGCCGCACCACCTCGGCCGAGGTCGGGTCCACCTCCGGGCCGGGCCGGCTCAGCACCGGCTCAGGGGCGGTGACCACCGGGCGCACCTCGCCGGGGACGCCCAGCTTCTCCGGTGTCCAGCCGCCCAGGCCGGCGTACCCCTGGGAGGTCACAGCACGTCCGTGTCCGCCGGGCGGAGGCTGACGCCCACCCCCAGCTCCGCCGCGGCGCGGGTGAGCCGGCCGGCGACCTCGTCCGAGCTGCCCGACGGCAACTCGACCTCGGCGACCGCCACGTAGAGCGAGCCGGTCAGCCGGGTGCTCAGATCCGTCACGTTGCCGCCGGCGTCGGCCAGCACCCGGGTCATCGCCGCGACGATGCCCATCCGGTCGGCGCCATGCACCGCCAGCACGTACGGCTCACCGGTGGGCGAGCTGCCGCCGTCCGGCGTGACCGCGCGTACGGTGGCCAGCAGGTGCCCGTCGGCGGCGAGCGGGGCCAGCGCGGCCTCGACGTCGGCGGCGGCCGGGCCCACGCAGATCAGGGTCATCGCGAAGTGCCCCCGCAGCCGGGTCATCGTCGAGTCGGTGAGGTTCGCGCCGAGCCGGGCGAGGACCTCCGCGACGTCGGCGACGATGCCCGGCCGGTCCCGGCCGATGACGGTGATCGCGAGCTCGTTCATCCGGACATTCTGCCCCGCCACCCGTGATCCGATCCGTCGGCCCACCCGGCCCGCCCAAGCTACGGGAAAGCCGGCCGTGACATCATCGGCAACGCCATGTCAGAACCCACCTTCGCCACCCTGGTCAGCCGGTGGTACGAGCGCAACGCCCGCGACCTGCCGTGGCGCAAGCCCGACGTCGGCGCCTGGGCGATCCTGGTCAGCGAGGTCATGCTCCAGCAGACGCCGGTGGCCCGGGTGGTGCCCGCCTGGGAGGCGTGGCTGGCCCGCTGGCCGGAGCCGCGTGCGCTGGCCGAGGACACCCCGGCCGAGGCGATCCGGATGTGGGGCCGACTCGGCTACCCCCGCCGGGCGGTACGCCTACGCGAGTGCGCGGTGGCCGTCGTGGAACGGCACGGCGGCGTCGTGCCCGACCGTCTGGACCAACTGCTGGCGCTGCCCGGCGTCGGCACGTACACGGCGCGGGCGGTGGCGGCATTCGCGTACGGGCAACGGCACCCGGTGGTGGACACCAACGTCCGGCGCGTGGTGTGCCGGGCGGTGGCCGGTGAACCCGACGCCGGGCCGACCACCCGTCCCGCCGACCTGGTCGCCACCGAGGAACTGCTGCCCGTCGAACCGGCTGCCGCCGCCCTGGCCAGCGCGGCGTTCATGGAACTCGGTGCGGTCGTCTGCACCGCCCGCGCGCCCCGCTGCGCGGTCTGCCCGGTCGAAGCCACCTGCGCCTGGCGGGCCTCCGGGCAGGCCGCCCCGGCCGGGCCGACCCGCCGTCCGCAGCGCTACGCCGGCACCGACCGTCAGGTACGCGGCCTGCTCCTCGCGGTGCTCCGGGACACCACCGGCCCGGTGCCGCACCAGCGGCTGGACCAGGTCTGGCACGACGACGTGCAGCGGGCGAGGGCACTGGCCGGTCTGGTCACCGACGGCCTGGTGGAACCGGTGGGCCCGGAGTCCTTCCGACTGGCCGGCGACGGTCCGCCGGTCCCCCTGCCCTGACGGCCCATCCCACCCCCAGCGTTGATCAAGGAGCTTGCGTCACCGGCCGTCTCCGTGACGACGCAAACTCCTTGATCACGGGGGTGAGGGCGGGGGAAGGGGGG
>NZ_NAPR01000002.1:227636-283862 GCF_002140155.1 Micromonospora sp. NBS 11-29 | reverse complement strand
TCGACCGGACCCACTGTGCGGCACACCCGACCCACCCACAAACCAAACGCGCTCTCAGGAAACGCACCGTCACGCCCCGCGATCCTGGTTGCGCTGGGTCGAGCACGGCGACCCGTTGCTGCCTCGCCTCCGTCGCAAGGTCGCGACCTTACGCGTTCGCTCCAAGGGCGACCAGCAACCCGATCGCGGCAGTGTTGAGGCTCAAATTCTCGGGCGCATCTACGACTTCTATCAAGGACGGCAACACCGGTTCGAGCTACTGGCCGCTCGGGTCGCCGCCAGGGTCTTTCGCGGCCAAGGAGCCGTTTATCACGAGGGCTGGCTGACACGAGGAAGCGGCGACAGGGGTGTGGATTTCGTTGGGCGGCTGGATGTGGGCAGCGAGAGCGCGCTAACTTCGCTCGTTGTCCTAGGGCAGGCCAAGTGTCGCCTCGACAAGTCAGTGAGCGCTGAGGAGCTTGCCCGTGTGGTGGCCCGCCTGCGGCGCGGCTGGATCGGTGTCTATGTCACTACCAGCGATTACAGCCGTAACGCACAGGAAGAGATGGTGGAGGACCAGTACCCTATCGTGCTGATCGACGGACGCCGGCTCGCTGAAGAGGTGCGCCGCATGGCCATGGATAGCCACGGCGGCGACCTGGAGGCATTCCTCAGTGACCTTGCGAGCGGCTACGAGGAGGCGGTCACCTCACGGAGGCCCGAGGAGGTGCTCTCGCTGTAGTTTCACACCAACCAGCGTCAGGCATTGAAGTGCAGCGGCGGGGGAAGCAAGCCTGCGACGCGGGCAGCGCCAGATTTCAGTCTGCCTGATGCCGTTCGCACCTAACGAGCCGGACGAAGACGACGAACGTAACGATGGCGGTGCCGGCGAGCGCTTGATCAGGCTGGATGGACGGTCGTCCGAGTCTGGGAACACGTTCGGGTTGAGCAGGCCGCTCTTATTGTGCGTAACGTTTTGGGATCAGCAGGGGCGTCGCCCGCCTCTTCGCTAGATAAGTCTAGCGAAGAGGACTGATCTCTAGGGGCGGTCCGCCGCGGTCATCACCCTAGGCGCGCCAGCCACCCCTCCTCTACTAGCCACCCACCGAGCGCTAACCTCTGAAGCCATGCCCGGACTGGTCCCGCAGCCGCACTACGACACCGATACGCCCGATATTCACGAGTTCTACCAATTATTCGCAGATGGGCTGAACCTGACGCTTGACCAGGACGCAGCAGCCCTCAGGGCTCTTGACCAGACAGTGGACGAGTTGGACCACCTCATCTATGAGCTGACTGAAGAGGTATCAGGCCTAAGGGCTGTGGAAGCTGAGGGGCTGGAGCGCCTGAATAAAATCTTGGCCGCTCCCGCGCCTCGCCGGGGCCTCAAACAGTGCAAAGCTGACCTAAAGCCGGTTCGATCTAGCCTGGGGGAGGCTCTCGCAGAACTGGCCGCAACGGAGGCCAAAAGAGAAGAAATGGCCCGTGGCATTGAACTGCGAGCGGGACATCGAAACCGGAGACATGACTGGCAAATCGGCGACAGGAGGGTCGGTTCAGGCAGCTACGGCGTTTACGCCCTCTATGATTTCGACGGCATCGCCATGTATGTGGGGAAGACAACCGAGGGCGTCAGCACTCGAATTAGGCGCCACCTGACAAACCAGCGGACGGATGCCGTCGCAATGGGCGTATTAGATCCACTANGGCTAGAGACTTCGTAGCCGCGCTCGAGTACGCAGTCGAGCAACGGTTCTCGGAAACGCTTTTCAACGAAAAACGTGTGCCAGCCGTAGCCAACGTTCCCAGCGTGCCGGCCAGCGTGCGTTTCGATGTCTTGTCTGCCGAAACCCGCGCCCGCCTCGGGCATCCTGATCTCAGGATCGCCAGACGGGCGGCCGTCGCCGCCAGACTTAGCAGCAGGATCTCAGAGCGGAGTCTTCAAAACACAGGACTGCGGCTCAGCCTGCGTAGGCAGTTGCAGCGGCTTACCGAGCTGGCCAACCGACGGTTTGAAGACCTGGGCGGGCTTGCTGCTGTACCCGAGGGTACGGACAGTGAGGGCGACTGAGCGACGGCGCCCATCTCGTCATCAACGGGGATGTCGGCTCCGCCTGAAAGCTCAGCCGGCGTTGACAGCAGGTCGCAGCTCCAAAGCGGCTGCGGGAGCAAACCCCACCCGCAGCCTGAGGGCCAGCTCATCGGGGCTACAAAGCCATCCGCCGGCAACGCCTGAGCGTCGCCCGGTCCAACCAGGGCCAGTCGCAGCAGGAGACGGTGATCGACCGAGTGGACGAATGGAACCATGGTCCACCGGCTGCGCCGCCACGACGTAATTGACAGACACCCGACGAGCATATTGCTAGGACTTGGCGAAGTGCCGAGTTTTCCGAGGTCAGGATTACGGGCTCTGGCACACATTTTGTGAGTTCTGCTCGCCGGTAGTTCGGGTTGGGTGCCCAGGTGGAGATCATTTCGGCGTTGCTGCCGCACCTGACGGACCTGCGGCTGGAAGCGGTGGTGGTTCGGGCCGCCGGGGTCAGGATCAACGCGACGACACAGACGGTGCAGGCACGGTGTGTCGCCTGCGGCACCTGGTCGGCCACAGTGCATGGTCGCTATGTGCGGCGGCTGGCCGATGTCAGGTTGGGTGGCCATGAGGTGCTGGTCGCATTGACAGTCCGCCGATTCGCTTGCGGCGAGAGCAGCTGCCAGCGGCGGACGTTCGTCGAGCAAGTGCCGGGTCTGACGCGGCGGCATGCCCGTAACACCGTTTTGGCAGCAAGCGACTTGGAAGCCGTCGCGGTGGCGCTGGGCGGCCGGGCGGGCAGCCGGTTGGCGCAGCGGCTGGCGGTGTCACGGATGACGTTGATCCGGATGATTCGGAGGATGCCCGATCCGTCGCCGATGACGCCGACGGTTCTGGGCGTGGACGACTTCGCCCGCCGTCGTGGGCACCGATATGCGACGGTGCTGCTCGACATGCATACCCGCCGACCGATCGACGTTCTGCCCGACCGCACCGCCGACGTCCTCGCCGCCTGGCTGCGCGACCATCCTGGCGTTCAAATTATCTGCCGCGACCGAGGCGGCAGCTATGCCGAGGGCGCCCGCAAGGGAGCACCTGACGCGATCCAGATCGCCGACAGATGACACCTGCTCAAGAACCTCAGCGACACCCTCGAGAAAATCATCCGTGGACACCGCCGATGCCTACGGGAGCACACCGACTCGACTCCCGCCTTGGCCGCGTCGACCGACGAGCCGGTCAGGGCGGGACGTCGGGCGGCGAACACCCGCCAACGCCACGCGGCCGTACATGCTGTGCGTGCCGAAGGGCTGTCGATCAGTGCGACCGCCCGCCGCCTCGACATGAACGTCAGAACCGCCCGCAAGTACGCCCATGCCGCCACCGCCGAGGCGTTGATTGGCCCGAACGCCAGCAGCCGACCCAGCGTCCTCGCCCCGTTCCACCCCTACCTGCGCCAACGCCTCACCGACGGCGTTTACCAGACAGCCGTGCTGCACGCCGAGATCGTGGCCCACGGCTATCACGGCAGCTTGCGGGTGCTGCGGGGCTGGCTCGCCATCAACCGCATCCGGCCTGCCCCTTCGACCGCAGTCCGGGTGCCGTCGGCCCGGCGGATCACCGCCTGGAGCATGCGACCCGGCCACAAACTCACCGACGACGACCGCGCTGATCTCGCCGACGCCCGCCGCCGCTGCCCGGACCTCGACACCGTCGCCGGCCTCGCCCGCGGGTTCGCCGCGCTGGTCCGCCATCAGGGCACCGGGCAGCACCTTGACGCCTGGATCGACCGAGCCCGCCACGCCGGATACCCCGAACTCCGCGGCTTCGCCGCCGGCCTGGCCGGCGACCGTGACGCCCGTCGTCGCCGGCCTCGCTCAGCCCTGGAGCTCAGGCCCGGTCGAGGGCCAGGTCAACCGCATCAAGACGATCAAGCGACAGATGTATGGCCGGGCGAACCTCGACCTCCTCCGCAAACGCGTCCTGACCACCCCATGAGCGAACAACAAGATCAATCACAGAATGTGTGCCAGAACCAAATTTCAGCCGGCGTTGACATCGTCCGGTGTGCGCGGCGTCGGCGAGGTGGCGGCCGGCGATGGCGAAGGCTGCGTGTCAGGCGGCGGCATCGCTGCAGGGTCCATCGGGGGTGAACGTCGCGCCAGTGGGGGCCGCGAGGGGGCAGGAGCGCCTGGCTCTGCCGTTGCTACCAGTCAGGTCCAGCTGCTCACGGTCAGCGGCCTATGGTCGTCCATAGGACGCAGGACTCGGCCGGTAGCCCCTCGGATCCGGCGGACGCGTCGCCGGTTCTTCTGGCCGACGCTGAGGCCTCTGCCGCGTTGCCTTGTGGGGTAAGGCGTTTACGGCCAACGCCCTCATGCGCGGCATATCTCGCGCACCGCCCTTGGCGTTCTGACCTCCCCACGAGAGAGAGTGCTCCGCCGTTCGAGCTGCTGTGACCGGCGACCCGCAGGTCCTCCTCACGCCTTTGAGGGCACTCCGGCCAGCTGCCGGGACTGCAGTCGCTGCGGATCGCAGGAGATGTGTCCAAGCTCGTCGCGCGTGGAGTTCACCACTAATCGATCCGAGCGAGCGGACGCCGGCGAACGCCCGCCGAGGGCCGAAGGGGCTGCCAGGCAACCATAGGGCGGGAGCGCCATGCTCCCAATCTGCTCCCAGTCTAAGGGGTAACAGCGGCGAAGCCCGTTACCGGTAGTTCCGGCGACGGGCTTCTGACCTGCATACATTTACGGTGGGCGATACTGGGATCGAACCAGTGACCTCTTCGGTGTGAACGAAGCGCTCTCCCGCTGAGCTAATCGCCCTCAGCGCCCATGACTCTACCGGATCACGGCCCCGGACCAAAAACCGGCCCTCAGTGCGTCGTGAGGTAGTGCATCGCCCGCGCCACCACGTCGATGCCGAGGCTGTACTTCAGCGACAGCCACACCACCACGGAGACGAAGGCCAACCCGACCGCGCCCAGCAGGAAGCGTACGCCCAGTGAGCGGCTGGTCGCCCAACGCGTCCAGGCGTTGACGTGCCGGCGGGTGAACGCCAGCAGCCGGCGGGCCCAGTGGAACTCGACCGCCCAGACGCCGAGGCCGGCGATGACGAGCAGCCACCCGGGGCCGGGCAGCGGGATGAGCACGATGCCGACGGTGACCACGATCGCGCCGAGGATGCCGATGAATATCTTGAGGGCGATGCGGCCGGTGGGGTTGGCGCGGATGAGGTCGAGCGTGGTGTGCACGCGTCCGTGCCAGCCCCGTCGCCGCCGATCCAGCAGAGCGTCGCGCGCGCGCCCGTCAACCGGCACCTCGCACCCCCGCCTTCCGGACCATTTCCACCCCCAGTGTCGCCCGGGACCGTCACTCCTGCCGAGCACCGGACGTTACCGGAGTAGTCGACGACTGAACCACCCGTTGCCGGGCGGGGACGACGGAGTGGGTGGACCGGAAATCCTACACGGGTATTCACGTTCTCGAAGGCTTTCCGACCCCCTTCCCACCACTGGGTGAAGTCAGCGTATGGCGGAGCGTAGCCAGGAGCAGCACCTGAGTATGGGAAAAGCGGGACACGCGCGTTCCGCACGCGGTGCCGGGGGGAGAACGTCCATGAGTGTCATCCGACCGACGACCGTTGAGGTCGAGACGTCGCTAAGGCTCGTCGCGCCTGACGCCACCGCCTTGCCGGTGCGTGCCAGCCTGCGTTACGACCCTGCTGACCCGTATGCGGTCCATGTCCTGTTCCACGCCGAATCCGCCGGTGGCGAGGCGGTGAGCTGGTCGTTCGCTCGCGAACTGCTGGTCACCGGGCTCGACGAGCCGGCCGGCATCGGTGATGTGCGGGTCTGGCCGTGGGCCACCCCGCGCGGCGACTTCGTCGCGCTGGCGCTGTCGTCCCCGGACGGCAACGCCCTGTTCGAGGTTCCGCGCAGCGTGCTGGTGCGCTTCCTGCGCCGGACCTACGTCGTCGTCCCGCGCGGCCGGGAGGCCGAGCACCTGGACGTCGACACCGCGGTGAACCGGTTGCTCGCCGGGCGCTGACCCCGCCCGACATCCGGGGCCGCGCGGACCTCGCCGGTCCGCGCGGCCCCGGCCCGTCCGACCCCGGGGGTACGGCCTCAGCCGTGCGTGGTGATCCCGCCGTCGACCGGGATCACCGCTCCGGTCAGGTACGCGCCGGCGCGCGACGCGAGGTAGATCGCGGTGCCCGCCATGTCCTCCGGTCGCCCGATCCGGCCCAGCGGCACCTGCTGCTCGATCGCGGCCCGCGACTCCGGGTCGTCGAGCGCGAACGCCATCATCTTGCTCTCGAACGGCCCCGGCGCGATCGCGTTGACTGTGATCGCCTCGCCGGCGAGCTGGTGGGCCAGGCTGCGGGTGAGCATGTGCACGGCCGCCTTGGTGGCGGAGTAGGCGTACACCTCCATCCAGGGCACCCGGATCCCGTCGATCGACCCGATGTTGATCACACGGGCCGGGTCGTCGGCGTCGGCGGCGGCGCGTAGCTCCGGCAGCAGCGCGGTGGTGAGCCGGAACACGGCCTTGACGTTGACCGCCCAGAGCTTGTCGAAGGCGCCCTCCGGGTACGCCTCCAGCGGCGCACCCCACGTCGCGCCCGCGTTGTTGACCAGGACGTGCAGCCGGTCGTGGCGCTGCCGCACGGCCTCGGCCAGCGCCAGCGCGCCCTCGTCGCTGCCCAGGTCGGCCGGAATGGCCTCGCAGTGCCCCTCGGCGGAGAGTTCCGCGGCGACCGACTCGCACACGTCGGCCTTGCGCGAGGAGATGACGACCGTGGCGCCGGCCCGCACGAATCCGCGCGCGATCATCAGCCCGATCCCCCGGGAACCGCCGGTGACCAGGACCGTCTTGCCGTCGACCGAGAACAGATCCGTCATGCCCATCCCATCGCCGTCCCGCGGGCCGGTCGGCCGGTCCGCGCGCTACCGATCGGTAACCTAACCGCCGCCAGGGCGTGCCGACAAGGGCGCCCGCGCGGGGTGCAACCGTCGAGGTGCAAGCTGCTGCCGGGCCGGTTACCGTCGGGATGATGGTCACCACCGGTCCGCCCTCCCCGGCCACCCGCACCGGCCTGGCGGAGCCCCGCCTCGGCACCGACGGGATCGTCACCGGTGTGCTCGACGACCTGCCCACCGTACCCGGCTGGCCCCGTCCGGTCCTCCTCGACCGTGACCTGCTGATCCTGGTCACCCACGGCCACGGCACGGCCGAACTGGACTTCCGGGCGTTGCCCTGCCGGCCGGGCACGCTGGTGCGCGGCCGGGCCGGTCAGGCGCTGCGCTGCCTCGGGCCGCAGCTCGACGCCACGGTGGTGAGCTGGGGGCCGGACGCGCTGCGCGGCCTCGACGTCGACCCGGGCGCGGTGCCGACCCACCGTCAGCTCGCCGGCGAGGACCAGGACGCGGTGATCGGCGAGGTGACCCAGTTGGCGGTGGACGCCGACCGACACGCGCTGGTGCCCGCCGCGGCGGCGCTGCTGCGTCACCAGCTCGCCGTGCTGCTGCTGCGGTTGAGCCTGCTGCCGCACCACGGGGACGGGCCGCGGGCCGAGACGGAGACGTTCCGGCGGCTGTGCCGGGAGGTGGAACGCGACTACCGGCACACCCGCCGGGTGGAGGACTACGCCGCCCGGCTCGGCTGCTCGGTGCGTACCCTGACCCGGGCCTGTCTGGCGGTGACCGGCCGCAGCGCCAAGCAGGTCATCGACGAGCGGGTGGCGTTGCAGGCCCGCCGCCTGCTCGCCGCCACCGACGAGCCGATCGCCCGGATCGGCCGGGGGCTCGGTTTTCCCGAGCCGACCAACTTCGGCCGCTTCTTCACCCGCGAGGTCGGGGTGAGCCCGGGGGTCTTCCGGGCGGCCCGGGAACAGCCGCTGCCCCTGCGTCCGGTGCGACAACGTCCGCCCACCGACTCCCCCACCCCTGCCGGCCGGGCATGATGGCAGGGTGCAGATCTCCGCGCGCGGCGACTACGCGGTCCGGGCGGCCCTGAGCCTGGCCATCGCGTACCCCACCCTGCTGTCCACCCAGGCCATCGCGGCGGAGCAGGACATGCCCCGCAAGTTCCTCGAAGCGGTCCTGGCCGACCTGCGGCGGTCCGGGATCGTCCGGGCCCAACGCGGCGCCGAGGGCGGCTACACCCTGGCCCGGCCGCCGCGCGACGTCACCATCGGGCAGGTGTTGCGCGCCGTCGACGGCCCCCTGGCCGGGGTACGCGGGCTGCGTCCCGAGGAGACCCGGTACGAGGGGGCGGCGGAGAACCTGCCCCGGCTCTGGGTGGCCGTGCGCGCGTCGGTGCGGCGGGTGGTCGACGAGGTGAGCCTGGACGAGCTGGTCAGCGGCCGGCTGCCGGCCCATGTACGCCGGTTGACCGCCCAGCCGGACGCGTGGGAGCCGCGCTGACCCGGCCGGTCACAGCTCGGTGACCACGTCTTCGTACGGCAGCCTCGGCAGCCGTTCCCGCCAGGCGTCCACCGCCGGGCGGCCGATGTTCATCAGCAGCAGCGCCCGGTGCCGCCCGTCGGGGAAGAACTCGCGTTCCACCCCGGCCGGGTCGAACCCGGCCATCGGGCCGGCGGCCAGCCCGGCGGCGCGTACCCCGATCACCAGGTAGCCGATCTGGAGCGCGGCGTTGAACCGGGCCTGGACCTCGCGGCCGGCCGGGTCCCCGGCGAACCAGTCCCGCGCGCCCGCGCGGTGCGGGAACAGCTCGGGTAGCCGGTCGTGCCAGTCCACGTCGGCGGCGAGCACCGCGGTCAGCGGCGCGGTGGCCGTCTTGTCCCGGTTGCCGGCGCTGACGTAGGGCAGCAGCCTCGCCCGCGCCTCCGGGGAGCGCAGCAGCAGCACCCGCAGCGGCTGGGCGTTCATCGCGGTCGGGCCGTACCGGATCAGGTCGTGCACGGCCCGGACCTGCGCGTCGTCGACCGGTTCGTCGGTGAACGCGTTGGCCGTGCGGGCCGCCCGGAACAGCAGGTCCTGGGCGGCCCGGTCGAGCGCGAGCAGTTCCTCGGTGGTGCTGGTCACCACGGGTCGGTCCGGTCGTCGACGGTGGTGGTGCAGCTACCGCGGTGGTGCAGCAGCGGGTCGCCGTCCTCGCCGGCGCCGAGCGCGAGCGGCTCCCCGACCACGATGGTGTGGTCGTCGGCGGTGATCCGGCGGACCACCCGGCACAGCAGCACGGCATGTGCGTCACCGATCAGCGGCACCCCGAACGGCCCGGTGGTCCAGCCCGGGTGGGCGGTGAACCGGTCGATGCCGCTGGTGGCGAAGATCTGGGCGATCTCCTGCTGGTCGGCGGCGAGCAGGTGCACCGCCATGTGCTCGGCGTGCGCGATGGTCGGCCAGCTCGACGACGCGCGGCCGAGGCAGACCGAGACCAGCGGCGGATCCAGCGACACCGAGGTGAACGAGGTGGCGGTGAAGCCGGCCGGGGGCAGCGTGGGCAGGAGCCGACCGCCGTGCAGGCCGGGCGTGGTCACCACGGTGACCGTGGAGGCCTGGCGGCGCAGCAGGCCGCGGAACGAGTCGACGTCGACCGGGCGCAGCTCGATGGTGCCGGCACCGGGCCGGTCCACGGTGGTCACGACGCCACCAGCTCTCGTGTGGCGTAGACGCTGGCCGGTCGGGGCAGGCCGTAGTGCTCGCGCAGGGTGCGCCCGGTGTAGGCGGACCGGAACAGCCCGCGCCGGCGCAGCAGGGGTACGACGTGGTCCACGAAGGCCTCCAGTCCGTGGGGTAACAGCGGTGGCATGACGTTGAATCCGTCGGCGGCGCCCTGGGTGAACCAGAGCTCGATCTGGTCGGCGATCTGTTCCGGGGTGCCGACCACGACGCGGTGCCCGCGCCCGCCGCCGAGCCGGCCGATGAGTTGCCGGAGGGTGAGCCGTTCCCGCCGGGCCAGGTCGACCACGAGTTGGTAGCGGCTCCGGTGGGCCTGCACGGCGGCGGCGTCGGGCAGGTCGGGCAGCGGGCCGTCCAGCGGCAGGCCGGTGAGGTCGAGCCCGGTCATGCCGGAGAGTTGGGCGAGGGCGTGCTCGGGCACGATCAGCGCCTCCAGTTCGTCGGCGAGGGCACGGGCCTCGCTCTCGGTACCCCCGATCACCGGCGCGATACCGGGAAGCACCTTGATCAGTTCCGGGTCGCGGCCGGCGTCGGCGGTGGTCCGCTTGAGTGCGGTGTAGAACGCCTGGCCGTCGGTGAGCGTCTGCTGGGCGGTGAAGACGGCGTCGGCGTGGCGGGCGGCGAACGCGATGCCGTCCAGCGAGGAGCCGGCCTGCACCAGCAGCGGCCGGCCCTGCGGCGGGCGGGGGGTGTTGAGTGGCCCGGCCACCCGGAACCGCTCGCCGTGGTGTGCGATCTCGTGCACCCGGTCGGTGTCGGCGAACACGCCGGCGGCGGGGTCGAGGACCAGCGCGTCGTCCTCCCAGCTGTCCCAGAGCTTGATCGCCACGTCGACGTACTCGGCGGCGCGGCGGTAGCGGTCGGCGTGCGCCGGGTGGTCGTCGAGGTTGAAGTTGCGCGCCTCCCGGGCCTGGGCCGAGGTGACGATGTTCCAGCCGGCCCGTCCGCCGCTGAGGTGGTCGAGCGAGGCGAACGCGCGGGCCAGGTGGTACGGCTCGGTGTAGGTGGTGGAGGCGGTGGCGATCAGGCCGATGTGCTCGGTGGCGGTGGCCAGCGCGGCGAGCAGCGTCAGTGGCTCGAAGACGGCCTGGATGTTGTGTCGCACGGCGGGGCCGACGGCCAGCCCGTCGGCGAGGAAGACCGAGTCGAGCGTGCCCCGCTCGGCGATGCGGGCCAGCTCCTGGAAGTGCCGCACGTCGGCCAGGCGGGTCGGGTCGGTGTACGGGTGTCGCCAGGCGGCCTCGTGGTGGCCGACACCCATCAGGAAGGCGTTGAGATGGAGGGTCCGGGACATGGGCGGTCCTCTCAGGCGGTCGTGACGTCGAGGAGGGGGCCCGCGCGGGAGCGGCGAGCTGGACGAGCGCTGGGCTCAACAGAGCGCGCTCGCGTGCCGGACCAGGTCGACGTGCACACGAGCGGTGAGGAGGAGCTCGTCCCGCTGCGACATGCCCTCATGCTGCCGACCGCTCTTCCCGCCGGTCAACGCTCTTCCAGTCATTGAGACTTTCGTCGCTGGCTTTGTTACCAACCGCCTCCACCAGCATTTATCGCTCCTTAATACCTACCCGTTGGATAGAGATTGTGCCGGGCGGTACGCCCACCGTCCAGAGCGGACCCGACCGGGTTTCGCGAATCGCCGAACCGGGCATGTTCGATGTCGCAGAGGCAGGGAGATGAGGGAGGTACCCCCGATGGGCGTCCAGTTCCGCAAGCGCAAGAAGTACGGCCCGCTGATCCTCCACTTCACCCAGAACGGGTTCTCCTCGTGGAGCATCAAGATCGGCCGCTGGTCCTGGAACTCGAACACCCGCGCCCACCGCGTGGACCTTCCGGGGCCGCTCTCCTGGAAGCAGGACANCGGCGGTTCGCCGGCACCCCGCTCGTTCGTTCCGACGTCAGGCCGGCGATCCGGCGGTCGACGCGCGGATCACCACGTCCCCGCCGAGGCGGCCGTGCTCCGGGTCGCGGATGACCGCGCCGGCGGCGAGCAGCGGCGCGAGCGCCCGGTTCGCGTCGGCGGCCCGGTAGATGGTGGCGGTGGCGGCGAAGCGGCGCAGCTCGGTCACCGTACGCGGGCCGACGCGGCCCAACTCGGCCAGCAGCTCGCGGCCCAGCGGGTCGAGCTCCGGGTCGGGGCCGACGTCGAGCACCCGGCCCGTCGGGTCGGCCGGGTCGCGGTATCGCACCCCGGCGTCCCCGTCGAGCGCCCAGAGCGCCTCCTTCATCGCCTCCAGGCCGCGGTCGGAGCCGGTGGCGTACCCGAGCAGGCGGGCCGGCGCGTCCCCGCCGGGCACCAGCTCGACCTCGGCGACCAGCGGGAAGCCGGCGGCGGTCAGCGCCGGGCGCAGCGCGCGGCCGGGCGCGGTGAGCAGCAGCAGCTCGGCCGGGCGACCGGACACGGCGGCGGCCAGCAGGGCCGGGTCGGGCTCGGCGCCGTCGACCACGGTGAGCAGCGGCGCACCCGCCGCACCGGCCGCCTTCAGCGCCACCGGCAGCCGGTCCGGCCGGCCGGGCACCACGTGCACGGCCGTGTCGGCCGGCAGGGCGGCCTCGGCCGCGCCGAGCCGGGTCGCCAGCTCCGGGCCGCCGTCG
This sequence comes from Micromonospora sp. NBS 11-29, assembly GCF_002140155.1. Lineage (GTDB taxonomy): Bacteria > Actinomycetota > Actinomycetes > Mycobacteriales > Micromonosporaceae > Micromonospora. Next base: position 271,617 of record NZ_NAPR01000002.1, on the reverse strand, counting down.
GCCACCACCAGCACGGTCAGTCGCCGCCCGCGCAGCCGGTCGGCGAATCCGGCCACCACACGCAGCGCCGCCTCCGCGCCGGTCGCGTCACCCCCGGCGTACGCGAGGGCGAGCGTGGCCCGCCGGGCACGGTGCAGCGCCGCGGGCAGCCAGTAATCGAGCTGGCGGACGAGCAGCTCGCGCAGGACGGCATCGGTCGGCATGGTGCCGTTTCTACCGCACCGCGCGACCGGCCCGGCCGGGCACCCCGCTCAGGCCGGGACGGAGATGCCCACGCCGCCACGGGTCTGGCCGCCGTAGCGCTGCCGTTCGCGGTCGAGGTCGAGCCGGCCGATCCGCTTGCGCGCGGCGAGCGCGGCGTCGTCCAGCAGGTCGGCGGGGACGATCCAGACGATCTCGAACTCCAGCCCGTCCGGGTCGCGGCCGTAGAGGCTCTTGGTGGTGCCGTGGTCGGACGTGCCGACCAGGGCGCCGGCGGCGGCCAGCCGCTCGGCGGTGGCACCCAGCTCGTCGAGCGTGTCCAGCTCCCAGGCGAGGTGGTAGAGGCCGACGGTGGCCCGGCCGGCCTGGGACGCCCCGGCCGCCGCGCCGACCTCGAACAGCCCGAGGTCGTGGTCGTTGGTGGAGTCGGGCGCCTGGANACGTCGCGGTAGAAGGCGACGCTGCGCTCCAGGTCACTGACGTAGAGGACGGCATGGTTGAGCCGGTGGATTCCCATGACACCGACCGTACCCCGATTTTGTTGAGCGTTCAACCATTGGCGCTATGATGGGCGTCATGACCCGGTGGTTGGACCCCGACGAGCAGCGGACCTGGCGGGCGTTCCTGGCCGCCTCCCGCGCGCTGATGGACACGCTCGACCGCGAGCTGCAACGCGACGCCGGGATGCCGCATGCCTACTACGAGATCCTGGTCCGCCTCTCCGAGGCCCCCGACCGGCGGCTGCGGATGAGCGAGCTGGCCGACGCCACCGGTTCCTCCCGCAGCCGGCTCTCGCACGCCGCCGCCCGGCTGGAGGCCGCCGGCTGGATCCGCCGGGAGGACTGCCCCACCGACCGGCGCGGCCAGCTCGCCGTGCTCACCGAGGACGGCTTCGCCACCCTGGCCGCCGCCGCCCCCGGCCACGTCGAGGGGGTACGCCGGCACCTGTTCGACGCGCTCAGCCCCGCCCAGGTCGACCAGCTCCGCCGGATCAGCGAGACGCTCGCCGACCACCTGACCGGATCGACGCCAAACTGATCCACTCCGGGGGTTGTACATAACGTCGCCGAATGCGCACGATGGGGCGTGTCCTCCGGCTTCGCTGACCTGACCCTCCAGGCGCACCAACTGGTGTCCGAAGGCGACCTCACCGGCGCGCAACGGTTGCTCGCCGACGCGCTCAGCGACGCCGATCCGCGCCCCGCCAACGCCTCCCCCGAGCTGGCCGAGGCGGCCGGGCTCCAGGCCCGGCTGCTCGTGGCGCTCGGCGAGCCACACGCCGCCCGCGGCTGGGCCGCGTTCGCGTACGCCGCCAACACCCGGCTGTACGGGCGTTCCGACGAGCACACCGTCACCGCCGCCGCCACCCTGGCCGCGGTGCTGCACCGGGTCGGCAGCGACGCCCGGGCCGCCCGGCTCTACTCCGACGTCATCATCGAGCTGACCGCCCAGGACGGGCCCGAGTCGCAGCGGGTGCTGGCCGCGCACGCCGACCTGGCCACGGTGGAGTACGCCCGCGGCCAGTGCGACGTGGCCCGCGACCGCCTCGCCGACGCCTGGGAGCTGCACCGCGAGGTCTACGGCGACGACCATCCCAACGGCATCAAGATGCTGGCCAAGCTCGGCGCGATGGAACGCGACTGCGGCCGGTACGCCGACGCCCACGAGCACCTGGCGCTCGCCGAGGACCTGTGCCGCCAGCACCTGGCCGTGGACGACCCGCTCGCCGTGCAGGTCGCCGGCCTGGCCCGGGCCGCCGCCGACCCCGACCACGTCTGCGCCGCGCCCGAGCCGCCCGCCCGGGAGACACCGGTGGTGCCCGCCGCCCGGGTCCCACCGCCCGCCGAGGGGCCGCCCGACCTGCCGCCCTACACGCCGCCCGCGCTCGACGACCCGGTCGAGACGCCGCTCTACCAGCCGCGGGACCGGGCCGCCGACGCCGCGCACGTGCCGACGCCCCGCACCCCGCCGGAGGCCGGCGGCGAGACGTTCGACGACTACCCGTGGCCGCCGGACGAACCGGCCGACCAACCCTGGCGGCCGGGCCCGGACGAGCCTGCCGACCGACCCTGGCGGCCGGGCCCCGAGGAGCCGACCGACCAGCCGTGGCGGTCCGGCCCGGACCAGCCCGCCGACCGACCCTGGCGGTCCGGCCCGGACGGGCCGACCGACCAGCGCTGGCGTTCGGGCCCGGACGCGTTGCCGCCGAGCGTGGTCGGGCTCACCGAGGACGCGCCCGCGGGCGTACGCCGGGTGCCGCCGGCCCCCGCGCCCGAGGCGCCGTCGCGTTACCTGCCGGTGCACGTGCCCCGGCCGCCCGTCGCCCCCCGGCGCGAACGGCCCTGGTTGCCGCTGGCGGTGCTCGGGGTGGTGGTAGCGCTGCTGCTCGGCACCATCGCGGTGATCGCCGGAGTGTCCAAGGTGGGCGGCACCGGCGACACCCCGGCCGCGTCGTCGAGCGCCCCGCCCACCTCGGCCCGGCCCACCCCGAAGGCGCCGCCGCCCGCCTCCCCGGGCACCCCGCCGGGCCGGCTCACCCTCACCGACCGGCGCGACAACATCGTGCTGAGCTGGACGTACCCGGCCGGCGCGGAAGGCCCGGTGGTGATCGCCGGAGGCCGGGCCGGGCAGCCGCAGCACACGTTCGAGACGCTGCCGGCCGGCTCGGCCGAATACATCGCCTACGGGCTCGACCGCACCACCGACTACTGCTTCACCGTGGCGCTGGTCTGGTCCACCGACCGGGTCGCCCGCACCGGCCCGGTCTGCACCAAGCGACGCCGCTGACCGGTCACTCCGGATCGGTTTCGACGAGCGCGGGCAGCCGCACCGTCACCCGCAGACCCGGCCCGGCCTTGACCGGCAAGGCACCGACCGGCCCGGCACCGACCGGCCCGGCTTGAGCCGGCGCGGCCGCATCCGGGGCGGCGTCGGTCAGCTCCACCGTGCCGCCGGCGCGGCGTACCAGCTCGCGCACGATGGCCAGGCCGAGGCCCGCGCCACCGGCGTCGCGGGCCCGCGCGTCGTCCAGCCGGGTGAACCGGGCGAACACCCGCTCCCGGTCCGCCGCCGGGATGCCCGGCCCGTCGTCGGTCACCGTGACCAGGTGGTACGCCCGCTCCCCCACCAGCGTCGGGCCGGTCACCGCCAGCCGCACCTCGGCGTGCGCGTGCCGCATCGCGTTCTCCACCAGGTTGACCAGGACCCGGCGCAGCTCCCCCGGATCGCCCTCGATCCACCACGTCCCGGCCGACGGCGTCCACCGCACCGGCGGGGACGGACAGCGGGCGGCCACCCCGCGCAGCAGCTCGCCCAGCTCCACCGGGCCCANATCGGCCGGCGCCTGCTCGTCGAGGCGGGCCAGCAGCAGCAGGTCGTCGATGAGGCGGGCCAGTCGCTCGGTGTCGGCGAGCAGGTCGTCGGCCACCGCCGGCCAGTCGGTGGCGTCGCCGAGACGCCGGGCCACCTCCAGCTCCGTCCGGATGTTGGTCAGCGGGCTGCGCAGCTCGTGCGCGGCGTCGGCGACGAACGCCCGCTGCCGGTCCCGGGACGCGGCCAGCCGGTCCAGCATGTCGTTGAGGGTCACCGCCAGCCGGTGGATCTCGTCCCGCCCGGCCGGCACCGGCAGCCGCTCCGCCCCGGCCCGCCCGGTGATCTCGGCGGCGCCGCTGCGCAGCTCCTCCACCGGGCGCAGCGTCGCGCCCACCACCCGCCACGCCACCACCGCCAGGCCGGCCACCAGCAGCGGGAAGCCGACCAGCAGCAGGTTGCGCACCACATGCAGGCTGTGTCGCACGTCCGACAGCGACTTTGCGACCAGCACCGTACGCGGCTCCGCCGGCGTGCCGGCCGGCACGGTCACCACCCGGACCGGCCCGGACAGGCCGACCCGCTGCCCGTCCACCACCAGCCGCTGCCGCTGCCCGGGCCGCAGCCGGTCCGGGCCCAGCATCGGCACGAGGCGATCCGCGTCGATCGAGGCGGCCCGGATCCGGCCGCGCGCGTCCACCACCTGCACGCGCAGTTGCCCACCGGCCACCGGCAGCGGATCGGGCAGCGCGTCCTCGGCGGTGAGCAGCGCCACCGCGTCGGCGGTGCGCAGCGCCTCCGCGTCGACCGAACGCTGCAACGTCCAGCCGAGCGCGCCGAGCAGCAGCGCGCCGCCGAGCGCGAACCCGAGCACCAGCCCGAACACGCCCAGGACGAGCAGCCGGGCCCGCAGACCGAGCCGTGGCCGGGTCACGTGGCCAGCCGGTAGCCGGCGCCCCGGATCGTCTCCAACCGCTCCCGGCCGATCTTGCGGCGCAGGTATCCGACGTAGACCTCCACCGCGTTCGGGGCGGTGTCCACCGAGGCGTCCCAGACGTGGTCCAGCAGCTCGGTCTTCGACACCACCTCGCCGGGGCGGCGCATCAGGTAGTCGAGCAGCGCGTACTCCCGGCTGGTCAGCACCACCTCGGCGTCGGCCCGGGTGACCCGTCGCCGGGCCGGATCCAGCCGCAGGTCACCGACCGTGAGCACGGTCGGCCGCCGGGGTGCGCCCCGACGCAGCAGCGCCCGCAGCCGGGCCAGCAGCACCACGTACGAGAAGGGTTTGGTGAGGTAGTCGTCGGCGCNNACCGGCAGCCAGCGCTGCTCGGCGCGCAGCCGGCGTACCACCTCGTAACCGGAGAGGCCGGGCAGCATCACGTCCAGGACCATGGCGTCGTAGTCGCCGTGCCGGGCCGCCTCCAGCCCGGCCGGGCCGGTGGCCGCCACGTCCACCACGAAACCCTCCGCCGACAGGCCCCGCCGCAGCGCCGCGGCGAGCCGCGTCTCGTCCTCCACCACCAGCAACCGCACCGGTCCAGGGTGCCACCACCGGGTCACCCGTAGGGGATCTCCTCAGCGTCGTCACAGCGACGATCGCGCAGCATGGAGCGCAGGAGGTGCACACTATGTCCGTGATGAAGAACCGCGCCGTGCTGCGCTGGCTGGTCCCGGTGACCGCGGGGGTCGCCGTGATCGGGGGCGGTGCCGCCGTCGGCACGTTCGCCGCCGCCGACCCGGCGCTGCCGCCGCGCAGCGCCGCCCAGCTCCTGGAAGACCTGCGTACGTCCCGCCTGGACGGGCTCTCCGGCACCGTGGTGCAGCGCGCCGACCTCGGCCTGCCGCCGATCGCCGCGCTGGCCGGCAAGGCGACCGGCAACGGGCTGGCCGGTCTGGTCGCCGGCACGCACACGCTGCGCGTCTGGTATGGCGGCGAGGACCGGCAGCGGATCGCCCTGGTCGACACGCTCGGCGAGCAGGACATCCTGCGGGACGGGCGCGACGTCTGGGCCTGGAACAGCCGGGAGAACACCGCCGTCCACCGGAAGCTGCCGGCCGACGGCAGGGAGCTGCCGTCCGCGCCGGCCACCCCGGCCGACGCCGCCCAGCAGGCGCTGGCCGCGATCGACCCGACCACCGCGGTGACCGTCGGCCGGTCGGCCACGGTGGCCGGGCGGGACGCGTACGAGCTGGTGCTCACGCCGCGGGACAAGGCGTCGCTGGTGCACCAGGTGCGGATCGCGCTGGACGCCAAGGAGCATGTGCCGCTGCGCTTCGAGGTCCTCGCCGACGGCCAGGACGAGCCGGCGTTCGAGGTGGCGTTCACCCAGGTCGACTTCCGCACCCCGGACGCCGACCAGTTCCGGTTCAACCCGCCGCCGGGCGTGAAGGTCACCGAGGCGCCGGCCGACGCGCGACCCGGCCCGGCCGGCAGGGCGCCCGGGAAGACGCCCGGCTCGAAGCCCGGCGGGGCGGACGCGGCACGGCCGGACGTGCGTACCGTCGGCACCGGCTGGACCACGGTGGTGGTCGCCTCGCTCGGCGACGCGGCCAAGGCCGGCGGTGCGAAGGCCGGCGCGGACGCGCCGGACGCGGACATGCTGGCCAAGGTGCTCGGCGACCTGCCGAAGGTCAGCGGCGACTGGGGCAGCGGCCGGCTGTTGAGCGGCAAGCTGTTCAGCGTGCTGCTGACCGACGACGGGCGGGTGGTCGCCGGGCTGGTCACGCCGGAGCGGCTCTACCAGGCCNGGGGGGGAGCCGTGTCCGGGCTTGGTCGGGAGGCGGGCGACGCGCTATCTTTCTCAGTTCAGACACAAAAAAGAATGGCATTCGAATGCCATTCTTGCGGCAATTTTAGTCAATGAGGAGCCGGCTTGTCAACGCACTCCGACGTGGCGGGTGACCTGCGCCAGGACGACGAGATCGGGCGCGAGCAGGAGTACGTCTCGATGCTCTACGACCGGCTGGATGGCCTGCGTGAACAGGCCGCCCGCCGGCTCGACGAGGAACTGCGCCACACCGGCGGCACCCAACAGGCACGCTCGCAGCGTGACACCACCGTGGCGATGTACGCCGACCAGGTCGAGCAGTTCTCCGCGGTCGAGTCCGGCCTCTGCTTCGGCCGCCTCGACGGCGACGACGGCGCCACCCGCTACATCGGCCGGATCGGCATCTTCGACACGTCCGGCGACTACGACCCGCTGCTGATGGACTGGCGCGCACCCGCCGCCCGCGCGTTCTACCTGGCCACCGCCGCCAACCCGCAGGGCGTACGCCGACGTCGGCACCTGCGCACCCGCGACCGCAAGGTCACCGGCCTCAACGACGAGGTGCTCGACATCACCGCCGCCTCGCCCACCGCGCACGAGGAGGTCACCGGGGAGGCGTCGCTGCTGGCCGCGCTCAACGCCGGGCGCACCGGGCGGATGCGCGACATCGTCGAGACGATCCAGGCCGAGCAGGACCGGATCATCCGCGCCGACCTGCCGGGCGTGATGGTGGTGCAGNGGCCGGGCACCGGCAAGACGGCGGTGGCGCTGCACCGGGCCGCGTACCTGCTCTACACCCACCGCCAGCAGCTCGCCACCCGGGGCGTGCTGCTGGTCGGCCCGAACGCCACCTTCCTGCGCTACATCTCCCAGGTGCTGCCGGCGCTGGCCGAGACCGGTGTGCTGCTGCGTACCCAGGCCGACCTGTTCCCCGGCGTGCACGCCCGGCGCGTCGAACCGGCCGCCACCGCCGCGCTCAAGGGCCGTGCCGTGCTGGCCGAGGTGCTCGCCGGGGCGGTGCGGGACCGGCAGTGGGTGCCGGACGAACCGATCACCATCGAGCTGCCCCAGCGGGAGGTGCTCACGCTCGACCCGGAGACCGTGCGTCAGGCCCGCGACCGGGTCCGCCGCAGCGGCCGCCCGCACAACCTGGCCCGCGCGCGGTTCGACATCGAGATCGTGCACGCGCTCGCCGACCAGGTCGCCGAGCGGATCGGCGCCGACCCGCTCGGCGGCGACAACCTGCTCTCCGAGGCGGACCGGGCCGAGATCCGGCGGGAGCTGCACGAGGAGCCGGAGATCCGGGCCACGCTGGACGAGCTGTGGCCGGTGCTCACCCCGCAACGTCTGCTCGCCGACCTGTACGCCTCGCCGGAGCGGATCGCCACCGCCGCGCCGATGCTCACCGACGCCGAACGGGCCGCGCTGCACCGGGAGCCGGGCGGCTGGACGCCGGCCGACGTGCCGCTGCTCGACGAGGCCGCCGAACTGCTCGGCGAGGACGAACGCGCCGCCGCCGCCCGCCGTGAGCGGATCCGGGCGATGGAACGCGAGTACGCCGAGGGCGTGCTGGAGATCTGGCGCGGCTCCCGCTCGATCGACGTCGAGGACGAGGCCGACGGCGGTGAGATCCTCGGCGTGACCGACCTGATCGACGCCGCCCGGCTCTCCGAACGGCAGGAGGAGTCCGACCACCTGACCACCGCGCAACGTGCCGCCGCGGACCGGACCTGGGCGTTCGGGCACGTCATCGTCGACGAGGCGCAGGAACTGTCGCCGATGGCCTGGCGGCTGCTGATGCGCCGCTGCCCGAGCCGGTCGATGACGATCGTCGGGGACGTGGCGCAGACCGGCGCGCTGACCGGCACCCCGTCGTGGGGCGAGGCGCTGCGCCCGTACGTGGCGGACCGGTGGCGGCTGGAGGAGCTGACCGTCAGCTACCGCACCCCGGCCGAGATCATGGCCGTGGCCGCCGACGTGCTCGCCCGGATCGACCCGGCGTCGCGCCCACCCCGCTCCGTACGCGCCACCGGCGTACCGCCCTGGGACCGGACCGTGCCGGCGGACTCGCTCGTCGCCGAACTGGTCGAGGTGGCCGCCCGCGAGGCGGCCGGACTGGCCGACGGCCGGCTCGGCGTGATCGTGCCGACCGGACAGGTCACCGAGCTGGGAGCGGCCGTCGTCGCGGCGCTGCCCGAGGCGACCGTGGGCGAGCAACCGGAGCTGGCGAACCGGGTGGTGGTGCTCACCACCGAGCAGGCCAAGGGGCTGGAGTTCGACTCGGTGCTGGTGGTCGACCCGGACCGGATCGTCGCCGAGTCGCCGCGTGGGCACAGCGACCTGTACGTCGCACTCACCCGGGCCACCCAGCGCCTCGGCATCCTCCGGAGGTAAGGAGGGGCCCCCGGTTAACGCATTCGGTAGAGGCGGGGGCCCCTATTAACATCACTCAGCCGGGGTCGGCGCCCTCGTCGGTGACGTTGCCGACCTGGGCGCCGGTCGCCGAGGCGTCACTGGTGGAACCGCCGGCCGGGGTGCTCAGCCCGCCGGTGGTGGCGTCGCCGGTGGTGGTCGGCGCCACCTTGCCGGGGTGCTGTTCCGGCTGGCGGGCCACCCGGCGCACGCTGGCCGGGCCGGCCGTACCGCCGGTCGTGGTCACCGCGCCCTGGCCCCGGGTCGGTCCGCCGTCGCGCAGCACGTTCGGGTCGACCGGCACGTCCGCCGGGTCGTCCGGGTCCCGTTCCTGCCGCACCCGCTCCACGTCGGTATGCGGCACCGTGACCTCGTCGAGCGCGCCCTCGCCGTACACCCCGCCGGCGACCCGCTGCTCGGCCCGCCGGGCGGCGTCCTGCCGCATGTCGTCCTCGCGCACGTCAACCACCTCGCAGCTCTGATGTGGGTGTCCCGGGTGCGTGCCCGACGGCGCAGGGCTGAAACCGGCCCGGGGCGGGAACGACGGGGGTGTCGGCTACCGGGTCGTGTGTCCGGTTCCGGGGGCCTGGGGCGGGGACCGGATGCGGCCGGGATCCGGCGGTTACCTTGTCTCGGGGGCCGGGTAGACGGAGGGTGCCCCCGCCACAGAGCGCGAAACCGTGCCGTGGCCGACCTGCGGCAGCGGGGCGAGGGTGTGCAGGTAACGACTCATCAAATCCTGAGGAGGACCAGATGAGCACGCAAGCTGCATCCACCAGGCCGGCCAACCGGCCCATGCAGGACGTCCAGAACCGGGCGGACATGCAGGAGTCGCCGACGCGTCCGATGCCGTCGATGCACGACGGTCACCGGGAGCCGATGCCGAGTCCCGGTACCGAGACGAAGCAGGCGTTCCTCACCACCGAGTTCTGGGTGTACGCCGCAGCCGCCGCGGTCGTCGTGATCGCCGCGTTCTGGCGGGGTACCACTGCCAACGGCCTGAACATCAACAACCCGAATCAGGCCTGGTGGTATCTGACCGCGCTGACCGGCGCGTACCTGATCAGCCGGGGCCTGTCCAAGGCAGGCAGCGCGCGTCGCTCCGGTCAGGAGCGTCGAGGCCGGCGCTGACGCGCCGGGCCACGTGAACGGCGACGCCCCCGGGATCCGTCCCGGGGGCGTCGTCGCGTGCCGTCACTCGTCGCTGAAGTCCCCGAAGTCGCCCTCGTCGCCCTCGAACGCGTCCTCGATCAGCTCGCCGGCGACCAGGCCACCGGCGACGCCCAGCGCGGCGCCCGCCACCACGCCGCCCATGCCGACACCGCGCCCGCCGTGGTGGCCGTGGCCCGGGGCACCGTAGTGGCCGGGGGCGCCGTAGTGGCCCTGCGGGGCGCCGTAGCCCTGGGCCCGCAGGCCGCCGTAGCGCGAGGTGGTCTCCCGCAGCCAGCCGTCGACCACCTGCGCCCAGTCGGTACGGGCGGCGTCGCTGTGCGGGATGGAGTATCGGCCGTAGACGTCCTGCCCGGCGCTGAAGAAGCCGCCGCGCTTGTCGCACTCCAGGATCACCTCGACGCCCTGCTGGCTGGTCACGAACGTCAGCTCGACCTCGTTGACCGTCTGCGCGTACTGCGGCGCGGCGAAGAACTCGATCTCCTGGTAGAACGGCAACGTCTGCGGTACGCCGTAGACGTGGCCCCGCTCCAGGTCGGCGTGCTTGAACCGGAAGCCCAGCGTCTGGAACGCGTCGAGGATCCGCTCGTGGATCGGCAGCGGGTGCACCGACACCTGGTCCAGGTCGGACTTGTCGACCGCCCGCGCCACCGCCACCTCGGTGCGCAGCCCCATGGTCATGCCGTGCAGCCGCTGGCCGTAGACGTCGGTGACCGGGGTCTCCCACGGCACCGGCATCTGGAACGGGATGGCGAGCTGCTGCTTCGGGGCCAGTTCGAGCGCGCCGCTGACCGGCATCCGGTGGAACTCCATGATGCCGGCGTACTCGCTGTCGCCGCCCTCGATCTCGACCCGGGTGACCAGGCCGACGCTGATGTGCTCGATCCGCGCCGGGGCGTCGCCGCCGACCAGGTTGACGTGCCCGTCCAGGGCCAGACCCGGTCGGGTGTTGGGGTTGGTCAGCACCGTGTCGACGCTGGGGCCGCCGACGCCGAACGCGCTCAACATCTTCTTGAAGACCATCGGTCACTCCTGCGGGACGGCGCTCCGACATGGACCGTCGGACGCTTGGTCAGGGCACCCTAACCGGTGTCGCTGAGAAGTGCCTGTGAGGCACGCCCGAAGTTCATCCCTCGTCCACGATGAACAGTTCACCCACCTGCTCGGCGAGTTGCCGGCGGGCGTCCGGGGGCAGGCCGCCGTCGGTGATCAGCACGTCGGCCTCGTCCAGCGGGGCGATGGTGGCGATGCCGATGGTCTCCCACTTGGTGTGGTCGGCGAGCACCACGAGCCGCCGGGCGGCCCCGATCAACCGCCGGTTCACCGCCGCCTCCAGCAGGTTGGGGGTGGTGAAGCCGGTCCGCTGGCTCATCCCGTGCACGCCGAGGAAGAGCAGGTCCACGTTGAGCGCGGCGATGGCCGCCTCGGCGACCGGGCCGGTCAGCGCGTCGGACGGGGTACGGATGCCGCCGGTGAGCACGACGGTCTGGTCGGCGCGGGGGTTCTGGTAGAGCGCGTCGGCGACCGGGATCGAGTTGGTGACCACCGTCAGTCCGCGTACCCCGGCGAGCCGGGCGGCCAGCGCGGCGGTGGTGGTGCCGGCGGAGAGCGCCACGGCCATGCCGGGCTCGACCAGCGCGGCGGCCCGCTCCACGATGGCCTGTTTCTCGGCCCGCTGGCGGGCCGACTTGGCCGCGAAGCCGGGTTCCTCGGTCGAGCCGGGACCGGCCAGGGTGGCCCCGCCGTGCACCTTGTCGACCAGCCCGCGTTCGGCCAGCACCTCCAGGTCACGCCGGATCGTCATGTCCGACACGCCGAAGCGGCTCACCAGGTGGCTGACCCGGACGCCGCCGCGCTGGCGGATCAGTTCCAGGATGGCGCTCTGCCGTTGTCGGGCGAGCATGCGACCTCCTCCTCGCGGACCACCGCCACCTCCCCCGCCGGCACTACCAGCTCGCCGTCGCACCGCTCGCCGGTGAGCAGGTCGACGCCGGTGACCGGCAGCCGGGCGTCCGCCTCGGTGTGGTTGACCACGAACAGCCAGCTCCGGTCCGCGTCGCGGCGACGGACCACCTCCACCCCGGTCGGGGCGGGCACCGGCGGGCGGACGTCGGCCTCGGCGAGCAGCCGGGCCACCAGCCGGTCGGTGGCCGCGTCGTCGAGCCGGGTGCCGACGTACCAGGCGGCGCCCGCGCCGACCGCGTGCCGGGTCAGCGCCGGCACGCCGGGCAGGGGCCCGTCGGTGTACGCGGCGAGCACCTCGGCGCCCTCCGCGTGCAGCCACTCGGTCCACACGTCGGCCCGGGCGCCGTCGTCGAGGCGTACCCGCTGGCGGGCGCGGAGCGGGAAGAACTCCTCGACGCGTACGCCGAGCAGGTCGCGGAACGCGCCCGGGTAGCCGCCGAGCCGGATGTGGTCGTGCTCGTCGACGATGCCGCTGAAGTAGGTGACCAGGGCGGTGCCACCCGCCTCGACGAAGCGGCGCAGGGCGGCGGCGTCGGCGTCACGGGTGAGGTAGAGCGTGGGCACCAGGACGAGCCGGTAGCCCGACAGGTCGGTCGACGGGTGCACCACGTCGGCGGTGATCCCGGCCCGCCAGAGCGCGGCGTGCAGCGCGGTCAGCCGGTCGGTGTAGGTGACGTCGACGCTGGGGTGGGAGTCGAGTTCCACGCCCCACCACGCCTCGTAGTCGAAGAGCACGGCGACGTCGGCGTCGACGCGGCTGCCGCGTACCTCGGCCAGCGCCCGCAGGTCGGCGCCGAGCCGGCAGACCTCGCGGAACACCTTGGTGTCCGGCCCGGCGTGCGGCACCAGCGCGGAGTGGAACTTCTCCGCGCCGGCCCGGGAGGCCCGCCACTGGAAGAAGAGCACCCCGTCGGCGCCGCGCGCGACGTGGGCCAGGCTGTTGCGGCGGAGCTGGCCGGGGNNCGGCGCGCCGCCGGCCACGCCGCGGGTGTGGTCGGCGGCGAGCGCCAGGTCGACGTGCGGGCGCGGGTCGGCGGCGTTGAGGTAGTGGTCGTTGGCGACCACGTCCACGTCGGACGCCCAGGAGTGGTAGTCCAGGTGTTTGATGCCGGCGCCGATCATGAAGTTGGTGGTGACCGGCTGGGTGACGAGCCGGTTCAGCAGGTCCCGTTCGGCCCGGAGCTGGGCGCGCTGCTCGTCGGAGGAGAAGCGCAGGAAGTCGAGCTGCTGGGTGGGGTTGGCGAAGGTCGGCGCGGTGCGCGGCGGGTTGATCTCGGCCCAGTCGTGGTAGCGCTGGCTCCAGAACGCGGTGCCCCAGGCGGTGTTGAGCGTGTCCAGGTCGCGGTAGCGCTCACGCAGCCACCGGCGGTACGCCTCGGCGCTGACGTCGCAGTAGCAGTGCACGTTGTGGCAGCCCAGCTCGTTGGAGACGTGCCAGAGCACGACGGCCGGGTGGTCGGCGTACCGGCGGGCGACCGCCTCGACCAACGCGAGTGAGCGCTCCCGGAACACCGGCGAGCTGGGGCAGTACGCCTGCCGGCCGCCGGGCCACAGCACCGTGCCGTCGGCGCGGCGGGGCAGCGTCTCCGGGTGCCGGTGCGCCAGCCACGGCGGCGGGCTGGCGGTGGCGGTGGCCAGGTCGACGCTGATCCCGCCGGCGTGCAGCAGGTCGAGCACCCGGTCCAGCCAACCGAAGTCGTGCCGACCGGGGGCGGGTTCCAGCAGGGCCCAGGAGAAGATGCCGACCGAGACGAGGTTGACCCCGGCGCGGCGCATCAGCTCGACGTCCTCCGCCCACACCGTCTCGGGCCACTGCTCCGGGTTGTAGTCGGCGCCGTACCAGATGCCCTCGCCGTGCCAGTTCCGCATGACAGCAGAGCGTGCCCCCGGATCGGCAGCCAAGTCAACACTTTTGAACATCGATAGACGTTACAACGTTTACCCATCACTTCCTTGCCACAGCAGGGATGTCGGCATTCATCCACCCTCTTGACAGCGTCGAAACAGGGGGTAGCTTCAACCGCCACCGGCTGTTTCTGTTCGGACTTGTGGATTCTCGGTGAATCTCGCAGCGCACCTCTTCGATGTAGGAGGCACAATGTCCCGTCCCCGTACGCAGGCCGAGTACCTCGCCCGGCTCGTACCCCCGTCCGTCGCCGGCCTGAACCGGCGCTCGCTGCTCGCCGGCGCGGCCGGCACGGGCGCGCTGCTCGGCACCGGCCTGCTCGCCGGCTGCGGCGACTCCGACTCCGGTTCCGGCTCGGACGCGAAGCGCGTCTCGCTCGGCTCGAACCAGTCGGACCCGAAGCCGAAGGACGTCCTCGCCAAGGTGACGGCCGGCTTCACCACGTCCGCCGGGACCAGCGTCGACATCAACACGGTCGACCACAACACGTTCCAGGAGAACATCAACAACTATCTCCAGGGCAAGCCGGACGACGTGTTCACCTGGTTCGCCGGCTACCGGATGCGGTTCTTCGCGGCCAAGGGGCTCGCCGGCGACCTCAGCGACGTGTGGGGCAAGCTCGACGGCTACTCCGACGCGTTCAAGAAGGCGTCCACCGGCGACGACGGCAAGCAGTACTTCGTGCCGGCGTCGTACTACCCGTGGGCGGTCTTCTACCGCAAGTCGGTCTGGCAGCAGCGCGGCTACCAGGTGCCGACGACGCTGGACCAGTTCACCGCGCTCGGCGCGCAGATGAAAAAGGACGGGTTGACCCCGATCGCCTTCGCCGACAAGGACGGCTGGCCGGCGATGGGCACGTTCGACATCCTCAACCTGCGGATCAACGGCTACCAGTTCCACATCGACCTGATGGCCGGCAAGGAGGCGTGGACCTCCGACAAGGTCAAAAAGGTCTTCGACACCTGGGCCGGGCTGCTCCCCCTGCACCAGCCGGACGCGTTGGGCCGTACCTGGCAGGAGGCCGCCCAGTCGTTGCAGCAGAAGAAGAGCGGCATGTACCTGCTCGGCCTCTTCGTCGGCCAGCAGTTCAGCGGCGCGGACCTGGAGGACCTGGACTTCTTCACGTTCCCCGAGGTCGACTCCACGATCGGCGCGAAGGCGCTGGACGCCCCGATCGACGGCTACATGATGGCCCGCAAGCCGAAGTCCAAGGACGCGGCCACCAAGCTGCTGACGTACCTGGGCTCGAAGGAGGCCGCGGACATCACGGTCAAGAACGACCCGAGCACGCTGGTCGCCAACACCGGCGCGGACACCGCCGGCTACACCGCCCTGCAGAAGAAGGCCGCCGAACTGGTCGGCTCGGCCACCGAGATCGCCCAGTTCCTCGACCGGGACACCCGGCCGGACTTCGCCTCCACCGTGATCATCCCGGCGCTCCAGCAGTTCATCAAGGACCCGAAGGACATCGGCGGGCTGCTCACCAGCATCGAGAACCAGAAGAAGTCCATCTTCACCAGCTGACGGCGCACCGGGAGGACATCGTGCGGCTCCTGTCCCGCACCGACCGCGTGGTGATCACGCTGATGGTGCTGGTGCCCCTGCTGCTCGTCGTCGGCCTGGTCTGGCTGCCGGCGGCGGCGACCGTGCTGCTCTCCGGCACGGACTGGGACGGCATCGGCCCGCTCGGCGAGATCGACTGGGTCGGGTGGAGGAACTACGACGACGTGGTCTCCAACTACCCGCCGTTTGTCCCGGCGGTGCAGAACAACCTGCTCTGGTTGGCCGCGCTGTTCGTCGTGGCGACACCGTTCGGCATGTTCCTCGCCGTCCTGCTCGACAAGGAACTGCGCGGCAGCCGGATCTACCAGACCGCGCTCTACCTGCCGGTGGTGCTGTCGCTGGCGCTGATCGGCTTCGTCTGGCAGCTCATCTACAGCCGGGACCAGGGCCTGCTCAACGGCGTCTTCGGCGGCGACACCGACTGGTACGGCGACCCGAACGTCAACATCTGGGCGGTGCTGGTCGCCGCCGGCTGGCGGCACGTCGGCTACATCATGCTGCTCTACCTCGCCGGCCTGAAGGGCGTCGACCCGTCGCTGCGGGAGGCCGCCGCCGTGGACGGCGCCTCGGAGACCAGGACGTTCTTCCGGGTCGTCTTCCCGGTGATGCGGCCGATCAACATCATCGTGCTGGTGGTGACCGTGATCGAGTCGCTGCGCGCGTTCGACCTGGTCTGGGTGATCAACAAGGGCCGTAACGGGTTGGAGCTCATCTCCGCCCTGGTCACCCAGAACGTGGTCGGCGAGGCGAGCCGGATCGGCTTCGGCTCGGCCCTGGCGACGATCATGCTGGCCGTATCCCTGGTCTTCATCACCCTCTACCTCTGGACCGTGATGCGGGAGGAGAAGCGATGACCACCGCCGTCCCACCCGGGCGCCGCCGGCCGCTACGGCCGGCCCGGGTGGTCCTGCACCTCTTCCTGGGTACGGTCGCCGTCGGCTGGCTGTTCCCCATCCTCTGGGCGGTGCTCACCTCGTTCCGCTCCTACGAGTACACCGCCGTCAACGGCTACGTCTCGCTCGGCGGCTGGACCGTCGACAACTACGTGACCGCGTGGCGCACGGCCGAGTTCGGCAAGCACTTCCTCAACTCGGTCTACATCACCGTCCCGGCGGTGCTGCTCACACTCCTGCTCGCCTCGTGCGTGGCGTTCGTGATCGCCCGGTTCAGTTGGAAGCTGAACATCGCGCTTCTCGGCCTCTTCACCGCGGCGAACCTGCTGCCCCAGCAGTCCCTGCTGATCCCGCTGTTCCGGATGTTCACCGAGATCCCGCTGCCGGCCTGGATGAGCGACTCGGAGCTGCTCTACGACAGCTACTGGGGGCTGATCCTGGTCAACGTCGCGTTCCAGTGCGGCTTCTGCGTCTTCGTGCTGAGCAACTACATGAAGGCCCTGCCGCACGAGCTGTACGAGGCCGCGATGGTCGACGGGGCGAGCGTGTGGCGGCAGTACTGGCAGGTGACCATGCCGCTGTGCCGCCCGGCCCTGGCCGCGCTGGCGACGCTGGAGGTGACCTGGATCTACAACGAGTTCTTCTGGGCCACCGTGCTGATGCGCACCGGCGACAAGTTCCCGGTGACCAGCTCGCTGAACAACCTGCGCGGCGAGTTCTTCACCGACAACAACCTCGTCTCGGCCGGCTCGGTGCTGGTCGCCGTACCCACCCTGGTGGTCTTCTTCCTGCTGCAGAAGCAGTTTGTCCGGGGCCTGACGCTGGGAGCCTCCAAGGGATGACGATCGTCCACCTGCGCCGCGCAGCCACCAGCCTGGTGCTCGACGCGCGCGGCCCGGGGCTGCCCCGGGTCGCGCACTGGGGCGCCGACCTCGGGCCGCTGTCCACGGAGGAGCTGTCCGCGCTGGTCGACGCCGCCACGCCTCCGGTGGTGCCGAGCAGCTTCGACGCGCCCACCGTCCTGTCGCTGGTGCCCGAGGCGAGCGCGGGCTGGAGCGGCCGGCCCGGGCTTGCCGGCCACCGCGAGGGCCGGGACTGGTCCAGCGCGTTCCGCCTGGTCGGCGTCGACGTGATCGACCTGCCGACCGGACCCGAGGCCAGCCCACACGACGCCCGGACCGGGGCCGGTCCGGGTGACGACGAGGCTGCGGGAAGCCGTGGCGCGAGTCGCGTGGCCTGGGGCGGGGAGGCGGTGCGCGTATCCGATGAGGAGCGGGACCACGACGGGGGCGGGGCCGCGCGGGTGACCGTGCGGGCGGCGGACCCGGGCGCGGGGTTGCGCCTGACGGTCGAGATCACGCTGGACCCGGGGGGGTTGCTGACGCTGCGGCACCGGCTGCGCAACGACGGCGACGGCCGCTACGAGCTGCGGGAACTGACGCCGGTGCTGCCGGTGCCGGCGGTCGCCACCGAACTGCTCGACCTGACCGGCCGCTGGTGCCGGGAACGCGCGCCGCAGCGGCACCCGTGGCCGATGGGCGCATGGGTGCGCGAAGGGCGGCACGGCCGCACCGGGCACGACGCCACGCTGCTGCTGGTCGCCGGCACGCCCGGCTTCGGCTTCCGGCACGGCGAGGTGTGGGCGGTGCACACCGCGTGGAGCGGCGACCATGTCACCGTCGCCGAGCGCCGGCCCACCGGCGACGCCACGCTCGGCGGCGGCGAGCTGCTCGCGCCCGGTGAGGTCGTGCTCGACCCGGGCGAGGAGTACGCCACGCCGCTGCTCCACGCGGCCTGGTCGGCCGACGGGCTGGACGGGCTCAGCGACGTGCTGCACACCCACCTGCGCGCCCGCCCGAGTCATCCACGCTCACCGCGCCCGGTGACGCTCAACGTGTGGGAGGCGGTCTACTTCGATCACGACCTGGACCGGTTGCGGGCGCTCGCCGACGCCGCCGCCGAGGTCGGCGTGGAACGGTTCGTCCTCGACGACGGCTGGTTCCGCGGCCGGCGGCACGACCTGGCCGGGCTCGGCGACTGGTGGGTCGACGAGCAGGTCTGGCCCGGCGGGCTGCAACCGCTGATCGACCACGTACGCGCACACGGCATGCAGTTCGGGCTCTGGGTGGAACCGGAGATGGTCAACCCCGACTCCGACCTGTTCCGCACCCACCCCGACTGGGTGCTCCAGGCGCCGGGCCGGCTGCCGCCGGCGTGGCGGCACCAGCAGGTGCTCGACCTGGCCCAGCCGGACGCGTACGCGTACCTGCTCGACCGGCTCGACGCGGTGCTGCGCGAGCACGACGGCATCGCGTACCTGAAGTGGGACCACAACCGCGACCTCACCGAGGCCGGACACGCCGGCCGGCCCGGCGTGCACGCGCAGACCGTGGCGGTCTACCGGCTGCTGGACGAGTTGCGCGCCCGGCACCCGGGCCTGGAGATCGAGAGCTGCTCCTCCGGCGGCGCCCGGGTCGACCTGGAGATCCTGCGCCGCACCGACCGGGTCTGGGCCAGCGACTGCAACGACGCGCTGGAACGCCTCGCCATCCAACGCTGGACCGGCCTGCTGCTCCCACCGGAGCTGATCGGCACGCACATCGGCCCGGAGCGCTCGCACACCACGCGCCGCGTACACGACCTGGGCTTCCGGGCGATCACGGCGTTCTTCGGCCACCACGGCATCGAGTGGGACATCACCGCCATCGACGCGACCACGCGGGCCGAACTCGCCGCCTGGGTGGCGCTGCACAAGCGGCTCCGCCCGCTGCTGCACGGCGGGCGGGTGGTCCGGGTCGACCACCCGGATGAGGCCGTGCAGGCCCACGGCGTGGTCGCCCACGACAAATCCCAGGCGGTGTACGCGATCAGCCGGATCGCCACCTCGGTGGCGCAGGTGCCGGGCGCGGTGCGGTTGCCGGGGCTGGACCCGGCGCGGCGCTACCGGGTGGGTCCGCCGGCCGGGCTGCCGGAACCGGCCGCGCTGGAGCTGACCCCACCGGGCTGGCTGGCGGGCGCCTTGCCCGGGTCGGGCGCGGGTGCGGGCGTGACGCTGCCCGGGTCGGGCGCGGGTGGCGGGGTGACGCTGCCCGGGTCGGTGCTGGGCTCGGTCGGCCTGCAACTTCCCGCGCTGCACCCGGAGCAGGCGCTGCTGCTGGAGGTCACCGCCGTCTGAGGGTGAGCTTTGGGTGCGGTTGTGGTTGCCCTGGCGACGACAACCGCACCCAAAGGGTCATGCGGGGGTCACGTCGTCGGGTGGTGGGCGGAGGTGGCGTCGCGCAGGGCCAGGGCGACCGTGGCGAAGAGGGCCGCGCCGCAGCCGACGCCGGAGACCAGACCGACCGCTGCCGCGTCGCCGCCGAAGGCGTGGGTGAGGAAGCCGGCCACGCCGAGCGCGGTCATCACCGCGCCGAGCCAGTGGTAGCGCGGCATCCGCCACACCGCGGCCAGGCCGAAGAAGTGCACGCCGACCACCACCGCGACCCAGGCGACCGCCACGGCGGGCCGGTCGAGCACGTTGTTGATCACGGCCAGGCCGCCGAAGAGCGCGACCGCCTCCAGCGCCACCACGATCCAGTAGCGGCGGTCCATGAACCCCGCCGCCTCCCCCGCCCCGGCGGCGGGCGCTTCCCGGCGGGCCGCCCGGACGAGACCGACCAGGAGCAGCGCCGCCACCAGCAGGCCCGCCACCCGCAGCACCAGCGGCCACGGCGCGGGCAGACCGCCGCTGTTGACCAGGACGAAGACGGTGCCGAAGGAGATCGCCACGAGCGAACCGATCACCAGCCCCGACGGTCGGCCCCTGGTTCCCGGCGTGCTCATCGCTTCCCCTCCCGACGATCGCGCGCCGACCGGTCGGTCCGCCGCGCGCCAGATCGTACGGCAGGCGCCGGGCTACGGCTCTGCGACGTACGTTCCCGACCCCGGTGATGCCGTGCGCCTTGGGGTGTCCACGGCACGCGCGACGGTGCGCCGGGCCGACCCGTACTCAGCCGCAATGCGTCGTACGTCGGCGGGCGGGACCCGCGCGGAAACTCCCCGCCGCCGATCTCTTTCGCCGTGTGCGGGACGGGCACGGGCGGCTCGACGGGCGCCTGACACCCATACCGTTCCACCCACGCCCCCTCTGGCCCGCGAGTGGAACGCCATGGGTGTTTCAGGGCGTCGGAGACACCCATGGCGTTCCACCCCCGGCACGCCTGGCCCGCGAGTGGAACGCAATGGGTGTGTCAGAGAGCGGAGAGAGGTGGCCGGGTCCGTGCGGACCCGGCCACCGGTGGTCAGCTCGCGGCGCAGGTGACCGCGGGCGTGGCGACGCTGCCGTTGCCGATGAAGCCGAAGCTGGTGCTGGCGCCGGCGCCGAGGCGGCCGTTGTAGTCGACGTTGCGGGCGGTGTACGCCGACCCGCTGTTGCTGAGGGTGGCGTTCCACGCCTGGCTGACGGTCTGGCCGTTGGCGAACGTCCACTTCACCGTCCAGCCGGTGATCGCGGCGGAACCGGCGGTCACCTTCACATCGCCCTGGAAGCCGCCCTGCCAGGAGTTGGTCACGGTGTAGGTGGCGGTGCAGCCGCCGGCCGGCGGGGGCGTGGTGGTCGGCGGCGTGGTCGGGCTGGGGCTGGTGGTCGGGCTCGGGCTGGTGGTGGGGCTGGTCGTCGGGCTCGGGGAGCTGCCGGCGTAGACCGAGGCCTCGCGGGAGGTGGCGGTGATGCCGTTGGCCCCGGCGAAGATGCGCTGGCCCCAGCTCGTGAGCTGGGCCGGGTTGAAGCCGGTGGTCATGTCGAGGTATTCCACGCCGCCGCCGTTGCCGCTCCACGACCAGCCGAGGTAGCCGATCCGGTTGGTCTGGGCGTAGGACATGATGGTGTCCTCGTCGGGGTTGCCGTCGGAGTGGTTGAAGCCGAACTCGCCGACCACGATGGGCAGCCCCGCGGTGCGGAACCGGCCCAGGTAGTCGGTGATCTCCGCGGCGGTGTCGAAGACGCCGTACATGTGGATGGAGAAGACGGTGTTGCGCTGCGGGTCGGCGTTGAACACGGTGCCGGCGTTGTCGCGCATGGTGAAGGACCAGTCCTGGCCCCAGTTCGGCCCGTCCACCATGATCGTGTGGGTGAGGCCACCGGCGCGCAGGCGCTTGATCGCGTTCGAGGTGTCGTTGGTCCAGGCGCTGTAGCCCTGGTTGCCGAACGGCTCGTTGCCGATGTTGACGATGACGTACTTCTCCTGGCCCTTGAGCACGTCGGCGATGCTCAGCCAGTAGTCGGTGGCCTTGGCCAGCGTGGTGGCGGCGCCGTCCTCGCCGTACCCGGTGGTGTCGTGCGCCTCCAGCACGCAGATGAGGCGGTTGGTCTTGCACAGCGAGATCACGTTTGCCACGTCGGCGGCGCTGTTCTTCGTCCAGCGGTCGCCGGTGGCCAGCACCACCCGGACGGTGTTGGCGCCGAGCGCCTTGATGTTGGCGAACGAACTGGTCTGCTGCGGGTACCAGGTGTGCGCGTGGTTGACCCCGCGCATGACGAACTCGGTGCCGTTGGCGTCGTAGAGCCGGCCGTTCGAGACGGAGAAACCGGTGGCGGCTTGCGCCGGCTGCCCGAAGGCGAACACGGCGGTCAGGGCCGTCAGCAGGGCGGCGCCCGCGACGGAAAGGATCTTCTTCATGGCTGTCCTCAGAAGGGAGGTCTTCCCCGTGCCCGAGCGGGGTGCGGTGATGGTGACGACGGTTGGTGGCGACTGGCCCGACAGTCGCCGCCCGACTCCCGGCGGACGCCGGCATCAGCGTAGGCCGATGAGCGAGAGCAGTCAACCGGTTAAGTCCGGTGACGGCCCGTGTCGACCGGGCCGCCACCGGGGCGGTCATCCCCACCACAGGATGGTGCGCCCTCCCGGCATGAACCGGTTAAGCCGGACTGTAGGCACCCGGCTGTTCTACCGTCAAGGGTTCCGGCCAGGGGAAGTGGACATCGAGGGTTGACCCGCGCCCGGTGGGGTATCCGGGGACGATCCACCCGGAAGGAGAGGCGCCATGGTCAACGTCGGCTACACCCTGATGTGCGAGCAGGCCGGCCCGAAGGAACTGGTCGACCACGCCGTACGCGCCGAGGCCGCCGGCTTCGACCACCTGGTCATGTCCGACCACTACTCCCCCTGGCTGGAGTCGCAGGGGCACTCCCCGTACGCCTGGTCGGTGCTCGGCGCGGTCGCCCATGCCACCACCCGGCCCGAGCTGCTGTCGTTCGTCACCTGCCCGATCCGGCGCTACCACCCGGCGGTGGTGGCGCAGAAGGCCAGCACCATCGGGGTGCTCTCGGACGGGCGGTTCACGCTCGGCCTCGGCGCCGGCGAGAACCTTAACGAGCACGTCGTCGGCGGATGGCCGCACGTCCAGCAGCGGCACGAGATGTTCGAGGAGGCGCTCCAGATCATCCGGCCGCTGCTCAACGGCGAGACCCTCACGTTCTCCGGCAACCACTTCGACGTGCCCGACGCGTACCTCTGGGACCGGCCGGAGCGTCCGGTGCCGATGGCGGTGGCCGCGTCCGGCCGGCAGTCAGCCACGCTCGCCGCCGAGTACGCCGACGCGATGATCGCCACCGACCCGCTGTCGCACCTGGTCGACATGTACGAGGAGGCCGGCGGCGCGGGTCGCCCCCGCTACGGGCAGGTGGCCATCTGCTACGGCCCGGACGAGGACGAGTGCCGCAAGATCGTGCACGACCAGTTCCGCTGGTTCGGGCTGGGCTGGAAGGTCAACGCCGACCTGCCGAACCCGGAGGCGTTCGACGCGGCCACCCAGTTCGTCCGCGAGGAGGACGTGGCCGAGGGCATCTCCTGCGGCCCGGACGTCGACCGGCACGTCGAGGCGTTCAAGAAGTTCGTCGACGCCGGCTTCACCCACGTCGCGCTGGTCCAGGTGGGCGGCGACACCCAGCCGATGTTCCTCGACTGGGCCCAGGAGGAGCTGCTGCCCCGGCTGCGCGAGCTGTGACCGGTTTCGGGCCGGGCGAGCTGCGCCAGGCGCTCGCCGCGCCCCGCCCGGCGGCCGGCCTGGTCAGCGACTTCCGGCCGGTCGCCGGGCTGCGCACGCACACCCGGCGGTCCGCCGGCCCGCACGGGGACGCAGCGCCGGTGGTGCTCGTGCACGGCCTGGCCGTGTCGCACCGCTACCTCACCCCGCTGGCGGCGAGCCTGGCGCCCCGCCACCCGGTGTACGTGCCCGACCTGCCCGGCTTCGGGCTGACCGAGCGCCCCGGCACCGCGTACGACGTGGCCGGGCACGCCGCGTTCCTGGTCGACTGGCTGGCCGCGTACCGGTTGGGTCCGGTCTGCCTGCTCGGCCACTCGTTCGGCGCGGAGGTGGCCGCGGCGCTCGCCGCCCGCCGCCCCGACCTGGTCCGCGCCCTGGTGCTGGCCGGGCCGACCAGCGACCCGGCCGCCCGCTCCCGACGCGGCCAGATCGGCCGGTGGCTGGTGGACACGCTGCGGGAGGCGCCGTGGCAGGCGCCGATCCTGCTCCGTGACGTCCTCGACGCGCGCCCGTGGCGGGTGTTCGCCACGCTGTCGCACTCCGTCCGCAACGCGATCGAGGCGGACCTGACCCGGGTGACCGCGCCGACGCTGGTGCTGGCCGGAGCCCGGGACCCGGTCGTGCCGGCCGGCTGGCGGCAGGAGGCCGCGCGGCTGGTGCCCGACGCCCGCACGGTGACCGTGCCGGGCGCGGCGCACAACGTGGTGACCACCGCACCCGGCGCGGTCGCCGACGCCGTCCACGACCTGCTCACCCCGGCCCTGAGGAGCTGACACCCCATGCGCATCGGAAACACCGAGATCCGGCCCGCCGGCGGTGGCCTCGGCTGCCTGCTGATGATCCTCGTCTCGATCGTGGCCTCGGTGGTGTTGACCGTGCTGGTCAACCTGATCCTCTAGAACCGGCCGCGCCCCGCACCGGGCGGCAACAGAATGAGGCCATGAACCTGCTGACGGTGCTGCCGCTGGCCATCGTCATGGTCGCCGGTCCGCAACTGGTCAGCGCGATCTTCCTGGCCGCCAGCCGCGACCCGCGCCGCAGCTCGGTGGCCTTCCTGACGGGTGCCGCGCTGGGCATCCTGATCCCCCTGACCGTCTGGTACGCCGTGTTCCGGGTGGTCCGGCACACCGCCGGCAGCGGCACGAAGGACAGCGGCAGCCGGCACCTGATCGACTGGATCGTGCTGGTGCTGCTGCTGATCCTCGCGGTGATCACGTTCCTGAGGCGCAAGCGGAACCAGCCGCCGGGCTGGATGCGCAAACTGGAGGACCCGAAGCCCACGTTCGCCTTCGGCCTGGGCGTGCTGCTCTTCCTCGCCATGCCCAGCGACGAGGTCACCATGGCCTCGGTCGCCGGCAGCCTGGCCGGGCACGACAAGCCGTGGTGGCACCTGCTGCCGTTCGGAGTGCTGACCGTGCTGCTGCTGGCGCTGCCGCTGCTCGCGCTCGTGCTGCTCGGCACGCGCGCGGAACGGCTGCTGCCGAAGATCCGCGACTGGGCCGACGCGCACTCCTGGATCATCAGCGAGGCCGTCATCCTGATCTTCGTCGCGATCGTGGTGTCCGACCTGGTCTAGGCGGGCGGGAGGTCCAGCTCGGCCAGGACCGGGTAGTGGTCCGAGGCGACGTCCGCGTCGCCGTCGCGCACCACCCGGACCGCCCGGACCCGGTCGGCCAGCGCCGGGGTGGCCAGCAGGTAGTCCAGCCGCATCCCGGCGAACTCCGCGCCGCCGTGCCGGGTCGGCACCGTCAGGCCGCCGGGCTCGTCACCGCCCGCGCGCGACCAGAGGTCGACCAGGCCGGCGTCGAGCAGCCGCGCCACCGCGCGGGTGTCCACGGTACGGCCGTCGCGGCGCAGGTGCCGACGCCGGTATCCGGGGGCGAGCCCGGCGAGGCGGGCGGTGTGGTCGACGGCCGGCTCCAGCGTGTTCAGGTCCCCGACGAGCAGCGCCAGGTCTCCCCCGGTACGCCGTACCGCCGCCGCCAACCAGCCCGCCTCCATCCGCCGCCGCCCACCCGAGTACGGGTTCAGGTGGGTGCTGAACACGGTGAGCGGCCCCGCCCCGGTGGACACCTCGACCCGGGCGGCGGCGTGGTGGAACGGCCGGCGTACCCGCCCGGCGCGCAGCACCCGCAGCGGCGGGCGGACCAGCACCGCCACCGGCTGCCCGAAGCAGGAGCGCGCCAGGTAGGCCGTCAGCCCCGTCCGCTCCGCCAGCCCGCCCAGCGTGCCGTCGAGCCCGCGCAACTCCTGCAGGGCCAGCACGTCGGGGCGCTGGGCGGCGACGACCGAGACGATCCGGTCCCGGCGGTCGGTGCCGCCGCGGTCCCGCCCGCCGGTGCGGATGTTCCAGGTCATCACCCGCAGCATCGGCGTCAGTCCGACCGGCCGGCCTTGGCCAGCTCGTCGTCCAACTCGTCGACCTGCTCCGACTCGATCGCCGGTTGGTTGCCCTCGGCCACGTCGGCGTTCGGCCGGATCACCCACCAGAGCAGCGTCAGCCAGAGCGTGCCGAGCAGGATCGCGCCCATGAAGTCGGTCGGGTGGTGCATGCCCCGGTACATCCGGGAGGTGGCCACCCCGACCGGCATGATCACGGCCATCGCCACGAACAGCCACCGCCACCACCGGTCGGTGCGGGGCAGCACGATGATCGCGATGGCGGCCCAGAGGCAGATGGTCGCCGCGATGTGCCCGGACGGGAACGACGAGGTGGGCATCTGCCCGTCCAGGTTCTCCACCGGCGGGCGGGGCCGCTCCACCACCCGGGCGGTGGCCAGGAAGAGGCTCAGCTCGCCGAACATCGCCAGCACCACGAAGAGAACCGGCCGCCACCGCCGCCACACGGCCAGCACCAGCGGGCAGAACACCAGCGAGACCAGCAGGATGGCGTGGGTGTCGCCGAACTTGCTCCACCACCAGCTCAGGTCGGTGAGCGCGTCGGTGTGGCGCGCGGCGAACCAGCGCGGCACCTCGGTGTCGAGCGTGTCGAAGAACGTGCCCTTGGCGTGGTAGCTGACGTACATGCCGAACGCGTACAACGCGCCGAAGACGATCACCCAGCCGACCAGCAGCTCGGCCACCGCCGAGCGGGGGTGGGCCAGCACCTTCTCCTCGGCCGGCGCCGGGGCGATCTCCCGGCCCGCCTCCGGCTCCAGGCCCTCGGTGAGCGGCACCTCCGGCCGGCCGCGCTCGCGCCGCCACAGCCGGAAGGCGTACGCCGTGACGCCCAGCCAGGCCGCGCCGAGCAGCCAGCCGCCGAGCACGTCCGAGACGAAGTGCACGCCCAACGCGATCCGGGTCAGCCCGACCAGGAAGACCAGCACGGCGGCGATGGCGATGGCCGGCTTGCGCCAACGCGGCTGCATCGCCGGCAGGAACACCAGCAGCAACGCGCCGTAGGCGACGAACGAGCCGAGCGCGTGCCCGCTGGGGAAGCTGTTGCCGGGTGCGCTGGCCACCGGCACGTCCACCACCGGGCGGAGCCGTCCCACCAGCGCCTTGAGCGACGGGTCGAGGATCAGCCCGCCCACGCCGGTGACGATCAGGTAGACCGCCAGCCGGGACTGGCGGCGGATCAGCAGGCCCACCACGGCGATGGTGACCAGCCAGATCAGCACCGGCCGGCCGCCCAGGTCGGTGATCGCCTGGAGCACCGTGACCAGCGGGTGGTGCGGCGCCACAAGGTCGTTGAACCACTCGGCCGCCTCGTGGTCGCCGTGTTGCAACGGGCTCCAGCGGAACCGGACGAGCATGAGCAGCACGCCGAACGCGACGCCCGCGCCGGCCACCGCGAGCAGCCCGACCAGGCTCCGCTCCGCGAAGTGGCCGAGCGGCCGGCGACCGGCTTCCCTGACCTCGGTCACACCGCACCTCCCTCTTCTTCTGCGAGGCGCGGTGTACCCGATCGGGGTGTTTCGTACACGCCACGTCGGCGCGGCGTCAGAGCGCGGTCATGTCGCCGGTGTCGAANGAGCGCCATCCCGGTGAGGTTGGCCCAGAGCAACAGGGCCATCATGCCGGTCAACGCGCCGTAGGTCTGGCCGAATCCGCCGCTGTACTTCACGTACGCGGCGAGCAGCAGGCTGGCCACCCACCAGATCGCGATGGCGATGCCGGCGCCGAAGAAGAGCCAGGACAGGCCGGGTTGCTTGCGTCGGGGCGCGTGCCGGAACAGCGCCGCGACGGCGAGCACGGTCAGGCCGAGGCTGAGCGGCCAGCGGACCACGTCCCAGACGACGGTGGCGAGGTCGCCCCACTCGTAGTGCCGGCGCACCGAGTCGCCCATCGCGCCGCCGCCGACCAGGATCAGGAACCCGGTCAGCGCGGGCACGCCGGCGACCAGCGCGAGGACCGTGGCGCGCAGGTACTTGGGGAACGCGGGGCGGTCCCGCTCGACGCCGTAGATCCGGTTGGCGCCGCGCTCGATCTGGGCCATCGTGGTGGTCAGCGCGACCAGGCCGGTGAGCAGGCCGAGGGTCAGTGCCAGCTCGCCGGCGTCCTCGGTGCGGTCGGAGTCGGTCAGCAGCTCCTGCACCACGGTTTCGCTCTGGCCCGGTGTGATCGCCAGCACCGTGTCGGCGACGACCTTGCCGCCCTCGTCCGCGCCGAGGTCGGTGATCAGGCCGGTGAGCGCGATCAGGAACGGCACCACGGCCAGGCAGAGCTGGAACGCCAGCGCCCGGGAGTGGCTGAAGCCGTCGCCGTAGCGGAACCGGATGAACGCGTCCCGCAGCAGGTGCCAGCCGCCGTGCCGGCGCAGGGTGCGCCACGCGTCGTCGGCGGAGAGCTCGTCCCGCGTCATCAACCGGGTCTCGGGGACGAGCTTGGTGCTACTCACGGCGGGCCTCGTCGATGAGGTGCTCGCCGCGCTCGGCGGCCGCCTCCGCGTCCACCGCCAGGTCGGGGTCGTCCGCGGGACGCGGCACGCAGAGCCAGAGCGATTCGGGCCGGATGGAGACGGTCAACGACCGGCCCGGCTCGATCAGGTCGCCGTCGAGCTGCCGGGGCTGCGCCCGGTTGCTGGCGATCTCGACGGTGCGCGCCCGGAACACCTCCATCCGGGGCACGCTGCCGCGGCGGCGCACCACCGCCCAGCCCATGGCGAGCCAGTGGCCGAGCGTGTGCGGGGTCAGCACCGCGACGTCGAGCCAGCCGTCGTCCGGCTCGGCGTCGGTGAGCAGGCGCACCCCGCCCTGGAGCCGGCCGACGTTGGCGACCAGGACGGAGCGGGCACGGCGGCGCAGCCGTGGCCGGCCGTCGATGCGCACCGAGACCCGCATCGGCCGGTCCCGCAGGTGCCGGGCCGCGCCCACCAGGTAGGCCGGCCAGCCGATCCGCTTCTTGGTGGTCTCGGACGTCGAGTCGAGCATCTGGGCGTCGAAACCCATCCCGGCCATCACCGCGAAGCACTGGTCGCCGACCACGCCGACGTCGAGCCGGCGCATTCCGCGTTCCACCGCGACCTGCAACCCGGCGGCGAGGTCGTTGGAGAGACCGAGGTTGGCGGCGAGCAGGTTGCCGGTGCCCTGGGGCAGCACGGCCAGGGCCACGTCGGTGCCGGCGAGCGCGGTGACGCAGGCCATCACGGTGCCGTCGCCGCCGCAGGCGAAGACCACCTCCGCGCCCGCCTCGACCGCCTCCGCCGCCTGGCCCCGACCGGGGTCCTCGACCGTGGTCTCGTACCAGGTCGGCGCCGGCCAGCCGGCGGCGTCGAGCGCGCCGTCCACGATCCGGCGGAACTCCTCCAGGTCGGCCACCTTGACCGGGTTGACCACCACGGCCGAGCGCGGGGTCCGGTTCTCGGCGGTCACCGGGCTCTTGTCGTCTGCACCGTCCACGGCGTCAGTGTGCAGGACGCGGGGCGCGGCGGCGACCCGGCGGGCAGGAGCGTTGCGGGGATCGCAGACAGGTTTGGGCGCGGCCGGGGCGTCAGGCCGCCTCGCGTAGCGTCGTCTCGACCCGGCGGCGCAGGTCGTCGAGGTCCGCGCCGGCCTCGGTCAGCACCTGCGCCGCCAGGCCGTCACCCTCCCGGAGCAGGCCGAGCAGGATGTGTTCGGTGCCGATGTGCCGGTGGCGCAGCCGCAGCGCCTCCCGCAGCGACAGCTCCAACGCCTTCCTGGCCCGGGGCGAGAACCGGCCGCCGCCGGGTCGGCGACGCCACCACCGGCGTGGCCGGGGGGTCGCCTCGCGCAGTGCGTCGGGGCCGAAGGACTCCTCGATCCGGGCCACGATCGCGGCGAGGTCGATGCCGATCTCGCGTAGGGCTGCCGCGTCCGCCGCGCCGAGCCCGTCGACGCCCTGGCCGCGGTGACGGGCGATCGCCGCCCGCAGCCCGTCGGCCTCGACGCCGCCGCCGGCGAGCAACCGCACCGCCAGGTTGCCGTCGTCGGCCAGCACGCCGAGCAGCAGGTGCTCGGTGTCGACCGGGTGCCGCCCCTCGGCCTCGACGAGCGCATGGTGCACCACGGCACGGGCCCGGTCGGTGAATCGTTCGAACATCACGCCTCCCAACTCTGGCGCACCGCCGGTCGCCCGGCGTGCTTCTTGTGGACCGCCTGCCGGCTGACCTCGAGGGCGTCGGCGATCTCCTGCCAGGACCAGCCCTGCCGTCGGGCGTTGTCCACCTGGACCACCTCCAGCCGTTCGAGCAGCCGGCGCAGGGCGAGCACCGCGCGCAGGCCGACCTTGGGGTCGGTGCTGCCGGCCGCCGCCGCGAGTTCCGTTGCCTGACTCATGCTGTCAATGTAGGTTGACAGCACCCGCCTGTCAACCTCCGTTGACAGGAGACACGCCTGAACTGCCCGAATTACCCCTGAACCGGTGATACTGTCCGTTGGTGTTCCGCCGCCGTCCACTGGACCGGCCGGTCGAGGCCGCCCGCCGGCTCACCGCCGGGCGGTTCAGCCTGGAGATCGCCGGGGGTGCCGTGGTCGGGCACCGCTATCCCGACAACTACGACGCGCTGCACGTCGACCCGGAACTGCCGCTGGCCGTGATCTGCGACGGCATGGGCCAGGGCGAGGGCAGTCGACTGGCCGGCGCGACCACCATCCAGACCTTCGTCGGGCAGGTCCGCGCCGCGTGGCCGGCGATCGACGCCGCCGGCCTGCGCGCCGCCACCGCCGAGACCCAACGACGGGTACGCCGGGCCGCGTCGACCCGGACCGGGATCACCGGGTGCACACTCACCGCGATGGTGGCCCAGCCCGACGGCGAACAGGCATGGCTGGTGCACCTCGGCGACTCCCGGGCGTACCGGCTGCGCGACGGCCTGCTGGAGCTGATCACCGTGGACCACAGCATGGCCTGGCTCGGCCTGCTGCACGGCTGGTGGCCGGCCGATTCGCCGGAGGCCACCCGGGCCCGCTACCAGCTCCTGCGCTACGTCGGCCACCCCGACCAGCCGGAGCCGGACCTGCTCGCCGTGCCGTTGCGCCGCGGGGACACCTGGCTGCTCTGCACCGACGGCGTGAGCGACCAGATCGGCTACCACCGGCTGCGGGACCTGCTCGCCGTCCGACGGGACCCGGCACGGGCCGTCCAGTCCCTGCTCGACGCCAGCCTCGACGAAGGCGGCGAGGACAACGCCACCGCCGTCGTGCTGCGTGTGCACCCCGCCGGCCCACCCGACGCCGAGTCGCCCGCCCCCGCCCAGTTCCGCCGGACCGGTCCGGCCGGCGCGGCCGCACGACTACCGTGGGTGGAAAGCGCGGTCGGGAGGTGAGCCCGGATGGCGGCATCCCGCAACGGCGCCGTGGTCGTCGGCGTCGGCCGGGCGACGGAGGACCTGGCGGTGATCCGGACGGCCGCCGGCGAAGCCGCCGCCCACGACCGGCCGCTGCACCTGCTGCACGCGTTCAACTGGGCCGCGACCGGCGGTCCCGCCCCGGCCGGCGGCACCCGCACCGACGCGGAGGACCTGCTGGAGCGGGCCGGCCGGATCGCCGCCGAGACCGCGCCCGAGGTGCCGGTCAGCGGCGAGATCGTCGAGGGCTCACCGGTCGAGGCGCTGCTGCGGGCCGCCGACGCCGCGTACCTCGTCGCCCTGGGTGACGGCGGCATGGCCACCTGCGCGACCTGCGTGCCGGCCGACGCGCCGGCGGTCGAACTGGCCTCCCGGGCGGCCTGCCCGGTGCTGGTCGGCCGCGCCGAGCCGGCCCCGCCCGGCCCGGTGCTGGTCGCCTTCGACGGCTCGCCGGGCGCGCACGCCACGCTCGGGTACGCCTTCGACTGCGCCGAACGCCGGGGCGCCCGGCTGCTCGCCGTCCGGGTCGTCGAGCCGGACCGCCGTGACCGCGACGATGGCCTGCTGGAGGAGGCGGTCGGCCGGCACGCCGCCCGGCACCCGGGCGTGCACACCGAGTGCCACACCGTACGCGGCGATCCCGGCGCCGTACTGGTCGACCGGTCCCGCTCGGCGCAGCTCGCGCTGGTCGGGGCGCGCGGCGACGGGCCGGTGCGGTCCACCCTCGGTGCGGTCAGCCAGTCCCTGCTCTACCACTCGCCCGCCCCGCTGATCGTGGTGCGGGGAGTCGACCCGCACGCCGGGGGCGGGTCATGACGCCCCTCCGGCCCGGGACCTACGGCCCTGACCGCGGCCCCCGTCCGGGGGCGAGGCTGGACCGGCCGGGGCGGGAACGGCCCTCCCCGAGTGGCAGACGCGCCGAGTCACGAGAGGCCGAGGCAGCATGGACACCGCGGTAGACCTGCACAGCCCCCTGACCGAAGACGAGCTGCGCCGGCTGGACGCCTACTGGCGCGCGGCGAACTACCTGACCGTCGGGCAGATCTACCTGCTCGACAACCCGCTGCTCCGGGAGCCGCTGCGGCCCGAGCACATCAAGCCCCGGCTGCTGGGCCACTGGGGCACCAGCCCCGGTCTCAACCTGCTCTACACGCACCTCAACCGCGTCATCGTCGACCGGGACCTGTCCGCCATCTTTGTCACCGGCCCCGGCCACGGCGGCCCCGCGCTGGTCGCCAACACCTGGCTGGAGGGCACCTACAGCGAGCTGTACCACCACATCCCGCGCGACGAGAGCGGCATGCAGCGGCTGTTCCGCCAGTTCTCCTTCCCCGGCGGCATCCCCAGCCATGTGGCACCGGAGGTGCCGGGTTCGATCCACGAGGGCGGCGAGCTGGGGTACGCGCTGAGCCACGCCTACGGCGCCGCGTTCGACAACCCGGACCTGCTGGTCGCCTGCGTGATCGGTGACGGCGAGGCGGAGACCGGCCCGCTGGCCGGGAGCTGGCTGTCCAACGTGTTCCTCAACCCGGCGCGCGACGGTGCGGTGCTGCCGGTCCTGCACCTCAACGGCTACAAGATCGCCAACCCGACCGTGCTGGACCGGATCCCCACCGGGGACCTGCTGGACCTGATGCGGGGCTACGGCTACCAGCCGTACGTGGTGGAGGGCGACGACCCGGTGACGGTGCACCAGCTTCTCGCCGCGACGTTGGACCGGGCGGTCGACGAGATCACCGCCATCCAGCGCCGGGCCCGCTCCGGCGGCGACGTGGAACGGCCCCGCTGGCCGATGATCGTGCTGCGCACGCCGAAGGGCTGGACCGGGCCCGCGGACGTCGACGGCAAGCAGGTCGAGGGCACCTTCCGCGCCCACCAGGTGCCGATCTCCGGGGTCCGCGACAATCCGGCGCACCTGGCCGAGCTGGAACGCTGGCTGCGCAGCTACCGCCCGGAGGAACTGTTCGACGCCACCGGCGGACCGGTCGCCGAGCTGGCCGCGCTGCCACCGACCGGCGATCGGCGGATGAGCGCCAACCCGGTGGCCAACGGCGGCAGGCTGCTGCGCAATCTGGAGCTGCCGGACTTCCGCGACTACGGCGTCGACGTCGAGGAACCCGGCGCCACGGTCGCCGGGGCGACCGGCACGCTCGGCCCCTGGGTCCGCGACGTGATCACCCGCAACCCGGAGACGTTCCGCCTGTTCGGCCCGGACGAGGTCGCCTCGAACCGGCTCGGCGCGGCGTTCGAGGTCACCGACCGCGCGTTCGTCGGCCGCCGGCAGCCGGGCGACGACCACCTCTCCCCCGACGGACGGGTCATGGAGGTTCTCTCCGAACACCTCTGCGAAGGCTGGCTGGAGGGCTACCTGCTCACCGGCCGGCACGGCATCTTCACCAGCTACGAGGCGTTCATCCACATCGTCGACTCGATGGTCAACCAGCACGCCAAGTGGCTCAAGGTGACCCGGCACATCCCCTGGCGGGAGCCGATCGCCTCGCTGAACTACCTGCTCTCCAGCCACGTCTGGCGGCAGGACCACAACGGCTTCTCGCACCAGGACCCCGGCTTCATCGACCACGTGGTCAACAAGAAGGCCGAGGTGGTTCGCGTCTATCTGCCGCCGGACGCCAACACGCTGCTCTCCACCATGGACCACTGCCTGCGCAGCCGGCACTACATCAACGTGGTGGTGGCCGGAAAGCAGCCGGCGCCGAACTGGCTGACCATGGACGAGGCGATCCAGCACTGCCGCCGTGGCCTGGGCATCTGGGACTGGGCCAGCACCGACGACGGCGCCGAGCCGGACGTGGTGCTCGCCTGCGCCGGCGACGTGCCGACGCTGGAGACCCTCGCCGCGGCCGACCTGCTGCGCCGGCACCTGCCCGACCTGAGGGTACGGGTGGTCAACGTGGTCGACCTGATGCGCCTGCAACCGCCGTCGGAGCACCCGCACGGCCTGCCGGACAACGAGTTCGACACCATCTTCACCCGCGACAAGCCGGTCATCTTCGCCTACCACGGCTATCCGTGGCTGATCCACCGGCTCACCTACCGCCGGACCAACCACGAGAACCTGCACGTACGCGGCTACAAGGAGGAAGGCACCACCACCACGCCGTTCGACATGGTGATGCTCAACGACCTGGACCGGTTCCACCTGGTCATCGACGTGATCGACCGGGTGCCGGAGCTGCGCTCGCGCGCCGCGCACCTGCGCCAGGAGATGGTGGACACCCGGCAGGCCTGCCGCGACCACACCCGCACCTACGGCGAGGACGACCCCCGGGTCGCCGAGTGGCGGTGGATCCGGGAGAGCGACCCGGCTGTACGGAGTGGCCAGTGAGTGCGAGGAGTGAGCTTGCGAGCCCCGCAGTCGCGAACGGAAGGCAAGCACAGTGAGTGACGAGATTCTGGTCGGTTACGACGGCTCCGCCGACGCGACGGTGGCCCTGAACTGGGCACTGGACGAGGCGGGCCGCTCGGGCCGGCCGGTGCGGCTGGCGTACGTCTTCGAGTGGTTGACCGTGGCCGGTTGGATCGGGCCCGGGGTGGCTCCGGGCATCTGGCCGGACGAGAACGCCCGGCGGCAGGTCGAGGAGTTGGTCCGTAAGGCGGCGGCGGACGCCGCCGCCGACCGGCCCGGCCTCACCGTGCACGGCGAGGTCTTCGACGGTCCGCCCGCGCTGGTGCTTCAGGAACGCTCCGCCGAGGCGGGGATGCTGGTGCTCGGCAGCCGGGGGCACGGTGGCTTCGGTGGGCTGCTCACCGGCTCCACCGCGGTCTCCGTCACCGCGCACGCCCACTGCCCGGTGGTGGTGGTCCGCGACGGCCAGGTCGCCACGTCCGGGCCGGTGGTGCTGGGCTCGGACGGTTCCCCCTCGGCGCTGCGGGCGCTCGGTTTCGCCGTCGAGCGGGCCGCCCAGCGGGACGTGCCGCTGCGGGTGCTGCGGGTGTGGGAGCCGCCGGGCGACCGGTGGACGCCGCCGGACTTCGACCCGGAGGCGACCGCCGCGACCGAGCTGGCCGCCGCCGAGGCGGAGCTGGCCCCGTGGCGGGAGACCTTCCCGGACGTGCCGGTGGAGATCACAGCGGTACCCGGCAGCGCGGCGTCGCTGCTGGTGGAGGCGAGCCGGGCGGCGCAGCTCGTGGTGGTGGGCAGCCGGGGCCGGGGCGGCCTGCGGGGCATGCTGCTCGGCTCGGTCAGCCAGCAGCTCATCCAGCACGCCCACTGCCCCGTCGCCGTCGTCCGGGAGTGAGAGGAGGGGCCCCCTGTTAACGCATTCTGCATAACAGGGGCCCCCTCCTAACGCTCGGCCGGGTTGAGGGAGAAGTAGTCCTCCTCCTCCTGGGCCAGGTGCAGACGCAGCACCGCGTCCAGGCCGTAGAGCGCCGCCAGCAGGTCGGGCACCTCCTCGCGGCGCAGCCGGCCGTCCGGCTGGGCGGCGAGATGACCGCCGACACGGTCCACCAGCCGGGCGATCTCCACATGCGCGCGGCTCATCGTCGAGGTGGCCTCGTCGCTGCCGAGCGGACCGGCCAGGGCCGGGTAGAGCTGCCGTTCCTCGGCCGCCTCGTGCGGCAGCACCTCGTCGGTCAGGCGGCGGTGCACGTCCCGCAGGGCCGGCCCGCACGCCGGGTCGTCCGGACGCGTCGCCACCAGGTCGGCGGTGTCCCGCAGCCGGGTCAGCACCTCGCGGACGCCGCCGTGCTCGCCCGCGTACCGGTCGAGCAGTTCCCGGGTGTGCGGGGGGACGTCGCGGCGGCGCAGTCCGCCGCCGAGGGCGCGCAACGCGTTGAGGATCACCAGCACGTCGATGCCCTCCTGGAGGAACGCGCCGGCGACCGGGGGCAGCCGGCCGGCGGCGGCCACCAGCATCGCCACCACCGCCAGCCCCATGCCGACGGTGGCGCTCTGCACCGCGATGCGGCGCGCGTACCGGGCGATCTCCACGGCGTCGGCGAGCCGGTCCAGCCGGTCCACGGTGAGCACGGCGTCGGCGACGTCGGCGGAGGCGGTCGCCCCGGTCGCGCCCATCGCCACCCCGACGTGCGCCTCGGCCAGCGCCGGCGCGTCGTTGACGCCGTCGCCGACCATCACGGTCACCGCCCGCGCCGACTCCTCGCGTACCCGATGGGCCTTCTCCCCCGGCGAACACCGCGCGATCACGTCGTCCACGCCGACGACCTGCGCGACCTGCCGCGCGGTGCGCGGCCGGTCGCCGGTGACCATGACCAGCCGGGTCAGCCCGGCCTCGCGCAGCCGCCGCACGGTCCGTCGGGCGTCCGGGCGGACCGGGTCCTCCAGCAGGATCGCGCCGAGCGGGCCGCGCTCGTCGGCGACCCAGACCGTGGAGCGGCCGGCCAGCTCGGCCCGCTCCCGGGCCCGGTCGGCCCACGGCGGCGGTTCGCCGTCGAGCTGGCCGACCCGGACCAGGCGGCCGTCCACCCGCCCGGTCACGCCGCGCCCCGGCTCCTCGGTGACGTCGGT
This sequence comes from Micromonospora sp. NBS 11-29, assembly GCF_002140155.1. Taxonomy (GTDB): domain Bacteria; phylum Actinomycetota; class Actinomycetes; order Mycobacteriales; family Micromonosporaceae; genus Micromonospora. The sequence continues at coordinate 235,169 of NZ_NAPR01000002.1, read as the reverse complement.
CGGCTCGGCCAACGGCACCCCCCGCTCGCGGGCCTGCCGCACCAGCGCGGCGGCCAGCACATGCGGCGAGAGCTGCTCGACGGAGGCGGCCAGCCGCAGCACCTCGTCCCGGTCGCCGCCCGGCGCCACCACGGTCTCCGCGGCCCGCGGCCGGCCGGCGGTGAGCGTGCCGGTCTTGTCCAACAGCAGGGTACGGGCGCGGCCGAGCTGCTCCAGCGACCCGCCGTCGCGGACCAGCACGCCCCGGCGGGCCACCCGGGACAGCCCGGAGACCACCGCGATCGGGGTGGCCAGCAGCAGCGGGCACGGGGTGGCCACCACCAGCACCGCCACCGCCCGCACGAACTCGCCGGACAGCAGCCACGCCAGGCCGGCCAGCAGCAGCGTGAACGGCACGAACGCGGCCGCGTACCGGTCGGCCAGCCGCACCATCGGAGCCTTGCGGGCACCCGCCTCCTCGGCCAGCCGGACGATGCCGGCGTACGTGCTCTCCGCCGCGTTGCGCCCGGCGCGCAACCCGAAGCCCGCGCCGGCGTTGACCACGCCGCTGGCCACCTGCTCGCCCGGCGCGCGGCTCACCAACTGCGACTCCCCGGTCACCACCGACTCGTCGAGCGTCGCCGCGTCCTCGACGGCGCCGTCCACCGGCACCACCTCACCGGGACCGACCACCAGCCGGTCACCGGCGGCCACCCGGTCCAGCGGCACGACCTCGATCCCGCCGTCGGCGGTCCGGCGGCGGGCCTGCCGGGGGGCGCGTTCCAGCAGCGCCCGCAGGTCGCGGGTGGCGCGGCGGCGGGCGTACTCCTCCAACGCCCGCCCGGTGGCGACCATCACGGCGATCACCGCGCCGGCCAGGAACTCCCGCACCAGCAGCGCGCCGAGCAGGGCCAGCACGGCGATGACGTCCACCCCGAACTGCCGGCGCCACAACTGCCGCAGCATGGTCCAGGCGGCCGGGACCAGGGCGACCACGGTGACCGCGGCCCAGACCAGCCGGGCCGCGCCGCGCGCCCCGGCGAACCACGCCGCGGCCCCGGCCAGCACGGCCACGGTGAGCAGCACCAGCGGGCCCCACTCGGCCAGGGCGGCCCGCCGCAGCCGGGCCGGCCGTTCGGGTACGCACTCGCGTGGTTCGGTCCCCACGAGTGGATCGTCTCAGCGCCGGACCGGGGCGGGTGGGGCGAATCGGATGATCCGACGGGCCGAAGGACCCCTGCGGGCCCGGCCGGGCATGCCCGAGGATGGAGTGGCAACCCCCACCCGGGCGACCCGGGCGTGGGGCACGATGGGTAGACCAGGAAAGGTCGTGACATGAGCCACGAGACGCCGGCCACCGGTCGCCCGCTGACCACCGCGCTCGCGGAGGCCGCCGGAATGGCCGGCCACGCCCCCTCGGTGCACAACACCCAGCCGTGGCACTGGACAGTCCTACCCGACGCGCTGGAGCTGCGGGTGGTCCGGGAACGGCACCTGAGCGCCATGGACCCCGAAGGCCGGCTGCTGGTGGTGAGCTGCGGCGCCGCGCTGCACCACGCCCGGGTGGCGCTGGCCGCCGAGGGCTGGACCCCGGTGGTGGAACGGCTGCCCGACCCGCACCAGCCCGACCTGCTGGCCCGGATCACCGGGCTGCGGCACACCGGCGCCGACCCGGACGCCATGCGGACGGTGCAGTGCATGCGGGTACGGCACACCGACCGGCGGCCGGTCAGCGACGAGCAGATCCCCACCACCGCGCTCGGCGACATCGACCGGGCCGCCACCCGCGAGGGCGTGAACCTGCAACTCCTCGACGACATGCAGAAGATCGAACTGGCCGGCGCCGCCCAGCAGGCCGCCGCCGTCGAGGCGGACAGCCCGGAGCTGCGCGAGGAACTGGCGTACTGGACCAGCCGCGCCGGCACCGGCACCGGCCTACCGCCGGAGGTGCTGCCCGACCAGGCGGCGCAGACCACCGTGCCGGGCCGCGACTTCGGCGCACCCGGCTCGCTGCCGATCGGCCCCGGCCACGACAAGGCCGCCGTCTACGCCATCCTCTGGGGCGCCGAGGACGAGCCACTGAGCTGGCTACGCGCCGGCGAGGCGCTCTCCGCCGCCTGGCTCGAAGCCACCCGGCACGGCGTGTCCCTGGTGCCGCTGTCCGGCGTGGTGGAGGTCGACGGCACCCGCGAGGTGCTCCGGCGGACGCTGGCCGGGCTCGGCCACCCGTACCTCAGCATGCGACTCGGCCTGGTCGACCCGGCGCACGCCGGCCCGCCGCACACACCGCGGCTGGACGCCGCGCAGACCGTCGACACCTCGGCCGTACGCGACGTGCTGTCCTGACGGTCTCGTCGCCGCGCGCCACCGGGCGATAGCATCGCCCGGTGGCCGCCGCACCGACCCCCCGGCACGAGCACGTCACGCCGTCGCTCGGCTTGACCCCACTGTCCCGGGTACGCCTCGACGAGCTGCTGCAAGAGATGCTCGACCGGGTCGGCGAGGTGGTCACCAGCCGGGAACGGCTGCGGGCCCTGCTCGACGCCGTGGTCGGCATCGGCTCCGACCTCGACCTGCGCAGCACGCTCCAGCGGATCGTGCAGTCGGCGTGCGAGCTGGCCGGCGCCCGCTACGGCGCGCTCGGGGTCCTCGGCCCCGACCGGCTGCTGCACGACTTCATCGTCCACGGCATCGGTCCCGAGCTGCACGCGCGCATCGGCGAGCTGCCACACGGGCGGGGCGTGCTCGGCCTGCTCATCGACGACCCGAAACCGCTGCGCATGCCGGACATCACCCGGCACCGGAGGTCGTACGGCTTCCCGCCGAACCACCCGCCGATGCACAGCTTCCTCGGCGTGCCGGTGCGCATCCGTGACCACGTCTGGGGCAACCTCTACCTGGCCGAGAAGCAGGGCGCCGCCGAGTTCACCGAGGACGACGAGGAGATCGTGGTGGCGCTCGCCGCCGCCGCCGGCGTGGCGATCGAGAACGCCCGCCTCTACGCGCTCGCGCACCGACGCGAACGCTGGCTGGCCGCCGCCGCCGAGATCACGTCCGTGCTGCTCGGCGAGGTGCGCCGCACCGACGCGCTGTCGCTCGTCGCCCGCCGCGCCCGCGAGGTCGCCGAGGCGGAACTGGCCCTGGTGCTGCTCTACGACGAGGACGAGGCGCAGTTCACCGTCGAGGTGGTCGACGGCGCCGACCCGGCCGCCCGGGAACTGGTCGGCGCGGTGCTGCCCGCCGACGAGACCAGCTTCGCCGGCGCGGTCACCCGACGCCGGCACGAACAGGTCGACGACCTCGCCGAGGCGGCGCCCTGGCCCCGCCCGGTGGTCGCCGGGCCCGCGGTCATCTCCCCGCTCGCCGCCGCCGACACGCTGCACGGCGTCCTGGTGATCGCCCACCGGCCCGACCACGGCCCCGCCGCCGACGACGACCTCGCCCTGCTCGCCAGCTTCGCCGGGCAGGCCGCGCTGGCCATGGAACGAGCCCGCGGGCAGGAGGAACGGGAACTGCTGGTGGTCCTGGAGGACCGCGAGCGGATCGCCCGCGACCTGCACGACGTGGTCATCCAACGACTGTTCGCCACCGGCCTGCAACTGCAGAGCGGGGCGATGAACGCCCGGCCCGAGACGGCCAAGCGGATCAACCAGGCCGTCGACGACCTGGACGCCACCATCCGCGACATCCGCCGCACCATCTTCGAGCTGCGCACCCCGATGAGCGCGGCGCTGCGCACCGAGATCCGCGAGGCGATCGAGGTGGCCGCCGAGTCGCTGGGCCGCCGCCCCGACCTGGAACTGGTCGGCCCGATCGACAGCGCCGTCCCGGACGACCTGCGCCCCGACCTCACCGCCGTGCTGCGCGAGGCCCTCTCCAACGCGGTACGCCACGCGCACGCCGACCGGGTGTCGGTGCGGGTGCGGGTGGACTCGGGCCAGGTCGAGGTCACGGTCACCGACGACGGGATCGGTTGCGACCCGGAGGCGGCCCGAAGCGGCCTGGTCAACCTGCGCGAGCGGGCCGCGCGCCTGGGCGGCGAGTTCACGCTGGGCCGGGTCGAGCCGCACGGCACCGAGGTGCGCTGGAGCGTCCCGCTCGGTTGAGAGTCAGTGGGTCTTGCCGAGCAGCCGGGTGGCCAGCACCGCCGCCTGGGTCCGCCGCTCCAGGCCCAGCTTCGCCAACACGCTGGAGACGTAGTTCTTCACCGTCTTCTCCGCCAGGAACATCCGGCCCGCGATCTCGCGGTTGGTGAGCCCCTCGGCGACGTACTCCAGGATCCGCCGCTCCTGCTCGGTGAGCGACTTCAGCTCCCGCGGCTGCTCCACGCCGCTGCGGATGCGCTCCAACACCCGGGTGGTGATCGCCGGGTCGAGCAGCGACTGCCCGGCCGCCACCCGGCGGACCGCATCCACCAGGTCGGTGCCGCGGATCTGCTTCAGCACGTAGCCGGCCGCGCCGGCCATGATCGCGGCGAACAACGCCTCGTCGTCCTCGTACGAGGTGAGGATCAGCCCCTTGATCGACGAGTCCACGGCGCGGACGTCCCGGCAGACGTCGATGCCGTTGCCGTCGGGCAGTCGGGCGTCGAGGATCGCCACGTCGGGGCGGAGGGCGGGAATCCGCCGCGTCGCCTCCTGGGCCAGGCCGGACTCACCGACCACCTCGATGTCGCCGCTGCCGGTCAGCAGGTCGGCCAGGCCACGACGGACGACCTCGTGGTCGTCGAGCAGGAACACCCGGATCATCCGTCCTTTCTACCCGCTCCCCCGCGCCCCGGCACGGGCCGAAGGTCCCGTCGTCGCCGTGCCGCCCCGGGCCGGCCTGCCCCTGCCGAACATGCCCGAGGTGGGGACCTCCGGCCCTGCTCACGGCACATCCCGCCGACGCACCGTAGGAACCGGAAGCCCGGCACCGCACGGAGGGGGCACGACCATGACGACCGGATACACCGTCGCGCAGCTACGGGCCGCGGTAGCCGACGCGGTACGCGCGCCGTCGCTGCACAACACCCAGCCGTGGCGGTTCCGGCTGCACGACGACGGGATCGAGATCGCGATCGACCCGTCGCGCCGGCTGCCCGCCACCGACCCGACCGGCTGGGGCGCCCGGCTCGCCTGCGGGGCGGCGCTGTTCAACCTCCGGCTGGCGCTCGCCGTGGCGGGCACCCCGGCCACCGTCCGGCTGCGCCCGTACCCGGGCGACCCGGACGTGGTGGCCCGGCTGGCGCCCGACGTGCCGCGCCGCCCCACCCCGACCGAGCAGAGCCTGTACGCGGCGATCGGCCGCCGGTTCAGCAACCGCGCGCCGTTCTGGCCGGACCCGGTGCCGGCCGAGGCCCGCTGGCGTCTCGGCGAGGCGGCCCGGGCCGAGCAGAGCTGGCTGGAACTGGTCATCGGCACCAGCGCGGTCGCCGCGTTCGCCGAGGTCGCCCGCAGCGCACACCGGGTGCTGGAGCGCGACCCCGCGTACGTGGCCGAGCGGATGGCGTGGATCCGCTCGGAGCCGGCCCCCGACGGGGTGCCCGCCGCCGCCGGCGGGCCGCAGAGCGAACCGCAGGACCTGCTGCCCCAGCGCGGCTTCGGCGGCCGCGACCGCGCCCCCGGCCGGGACTTCGAACCGGAGCCGCTGGTGGCGGTGCTCGGCTCGGCCGGCAACACCGGCACCGACCAGATCGTCGCCGGCCAGGCGTTGCAGCGGGTGCTGCTGACCGCCACCGACGCCGGCCTCGGCGTGTCGATGCTCTCCCAGCCGATCGAGGTGCCCGGTGCGCGGGAGGCGCTGCGGCTGTCCCTGGGCCGCTTCGGCACCCCGCAGATGGTGATGCGGATCGGCTACGGTCAGCCCGGCCGCGCCACCCCACGCCGCGCGGTCGACGAGGTGCTCGACCTACCGGTCGTCCCGGCCTGACCCGCTGACCCACGCCGGCTCAGCCGGCACCGTCCCGGCTGCTCCCCAGCCCGGCTTGCCGGCTGCCCAGCCCGGGCTGCCGGCTCACCGGCCCGCCCTGGCTTCCCGGCCCGATCCGCCCCGTACCGGCCCGCTCCCGCACCGGCCCGGGCCGCTCCCGCACGGGCCCGCGCCGCTTTCGCACCGGCCCGGGCCGCCGGCGTCCTGGGCCGGTTCGCTGCCGTCAGGCCGGGAGGCCGGCCAGCAGCGCCGCCTCCCGCTCCGGGGCCAGGCCCACCGGCGCCCGCGCCGGCCGGCCCGCGCGTTCCGGCACGCCACCCACCTCGCGCAACCACCGCCAGGTGTCCGCGACCGTCTCGCCGACCGGCCGACAGACCAGACCCGCCGCGTACGCCCGCTCGACGTCCCGCTCCTGCAACCAGCGGTACTCGTGGCCGCGCGGCACCCAGATCGGCAGGTCGTTCCAGGGCTCCACGTCACCGGCCAGGATCGGCGCCGGGTCCGTCCAACGCAACGCCGCGTCCGACCCGGTCGCCGCCACCGCCGCATCGAGCAGCTCACCCATCGTCGCGTGCCCGGTGCGACCAATCACGTTGTACGCCCCGCCGACGCCCTCGGCACCCCGGTCGAGCAGCCAGATCGCCAGATCACGGACGTCCACGTACTGGATCGGGAGATCCCGCGGCCCCGGCGCCAGCACCGTCCCGCCCCGCGCGACCCGGTACAGCCACCACGGCAGCCGCCCGATGTCCTCCCCCGGCCCGAGGATCAGACCGGCCCGCGCCAGCAACGCCCGGCCGCCGAACACCTGCGCCGCGGCCCGCTCCCCGCCGGCCTTGTTGCGCGCGTAGTCACCGTCGTCCGCGTCCGGGTCGGCCACCACGGTCGGCACCTCCTCCCCGGTGCCCAGCGGGACCGGCGGCGCGTACACCGAGCCGCTGGAGACGTAGACGTAGTGCGGCACCGCGCCGACCAGGGCCCGTGCCGCGTCCCGCACCGCGCGGGGTGCGCCGTCCCAGGTGTCCACCACCAGGTCCCACTCGCCGCCGGCGAGCGCGGCCAGCCCGTCGGGCGCGGTGCGGTCACCCCGCAACCGGTGTACGCCGGCGGGCACCTCACCGTGCACGCCGCGGTTGAACACGGTGACCGACCAGCCTCGGCGCACCGCCTCGGCCACCACGGCCCCGCCGACGAAACCCGTACCACCCAGCATCAGCAGTCGCATGAAACCCACTCTGCCCTCCGGTAACCGGTCCGGGCCGGCCTGTTCACGGTGAGCAGATCTGCCCAGGGCAGAACCGTTCGCCGGGGATGCCCGACGGGCGCCTGACCGCCCGTCTCACGCGGTGCTCGATCTGCGCGCTCGGGAGTGTGGGAAGCGGCCGGCAGCCCCCTTGTCTGCGGGCGCCCCGCCGTGCTTCCTCGGCGGGGAGCCAGCCTCCTCCGGCGCACATGCCACCCGGTGTCGCTCGCGGGCAGTCGGAGGCGTGCGTCCTGTGGTGCCCGGTTGCCTGACGCGGCGTCCGACTCGCCGGGGTCGTGCCCGGATGCACCCATGGCGTTCCACTCACGGGCTGGGAGGAGCGTGGGTGGAACGTCATGGGTGTGTGGGAGGTCGGGATGCACCCATGCTGTTCCAGTCAC
>NZ_NAPR01000002.1:227315-227422 GCF_002140155.1 Micromonospora sp. NBS 11-29 | reverse complement strand
GCGCGCGTGCCGATCCCCTATTGGGTGCGTGTGTCTTCCCCCGAATGGAGCCTGTCATGAACACGATGCTGCGTAGGAGTGTGCTGGGTGTTGCTGGTCTGGCGTTC
>NZ_NAPR01000002.1:227090-227300 GCF_002140155.1 Micromonospora sp. NBS 11-29 | reverse complement strand
CCGGTGGTGTGTTCGCCGGTCCGATCGCCGCGCACGCCGACACCGCCCCCGCCGCCACGGCCGGTAGGCCGGTCACGGTGAGTGTGCAGGGTGAGCAGTCGACGATCAGCCTGAACGACGAGCAGACCGCCAACGCCAAGGCGATCATCGCCGCCACGAAGAAGGCCGGTATGCCGGAGCGGGCCGCGATCATCTCGATCGCCACGAGTC
>NZ_NAPR01000002.1:224985-226935 GCF_002140155.1 Micromonospora sp. NBS 11-29 | reverse complement strand
AGTGGGAGAAGCAGGCCACCGACCTCGTCACCCAACACTGGAACAGCTGACCCCCACACCGAAGGCCGGCACCCCGAGAAAGGGTGCCGGCCTTCGACAGCCTGTTAAGAAGGGGCCCCTCCTATACCGGAGGCGTTAACAAGGGCCCCTTCCTTACATGGGGGCTGGGGGGAGGATGAACGTCCAGGTGGTGGTGGTCGTGCTGGCGGCCGCGCCCGTCGCGGCGAGCCCACCGTAGGCGCCCACCGGCACGCTGCTCCCCGAGTCGGCGAGCAGGCCGGTGACCCGGCCGCCACCGGTCTGCGAGCTGTTGCTGCGGACGGCGACCCCGGTCGGCGGGGTGAGCACGGTGGACGCCGCGTCACCGTGCATCCAGTACGACACGGCCCAGCTCTGTGCGGCCGTGACCGGCGCGTACGGGGTGGTCCGGGTCGCGGTGGCGGCCGGGTCGGTGGCCCGGACGACGACCGGTGCGACCGGCGCGACCCCCCGGTACGCGGCCAGCACCAGGTTGCCCTTGGCCTGGCTCTGCAAGGGGACCTGGACCGCCGTGCCCGCGTCCCCGGCGGTCGCCGTCTTCCACCAGGCGGTGGTGGTGGCGAAGCCCCCGTCGAGCCGGTCCAGGCGGGTCCAGCCGGTCACCCCGGTGGGTTCGCCGGTGCCGGCGTGGGTGTTCTGGCTGAGCAGGAGCAGCAGCGTGTCGCCGGGCTGCACGCCGGCCGGCACGGTCACCGTGTGGCTGGTCCAGTTCGCGTTCGCGGTGGACTGACCGACGAAGGAGATCCGCTCCGGCACCGGTGCGACGGTCACGTCGACGGTCACGGTTCCGGTGGCGCCCCGGTCGTCAGTGACCGTCAGGGTGACCGGGTAGGTGCCGGCCGCCGCGTACGTGTGGGAGGTGGTCGGCACGGAGACGGTGCCGGCGGTGTCGCCGTCGCCGAAGACCCAGCGGTGGTCCTGGATCGCGCCGTCGGCGTCGGTGGAGCCGGCGCCGGAGAACGTGCACACCAGGCCGGCGCAGGTCGGCACCAGGTCGGCGACGGGCGACTGGTTGGCCGGCCCGCCCGCACCCTTGAGGATCTTCACGTAGTCGATGTCGCCGGCGAAGTAGTCGCAGGTCACCTTCGTACCGTCGCATTGGCTCTTGCCACCGACGGAGAGCTGCCAGGAGTTGGCGATGGTGCCGGTCGGCCCGTTCAGCCGGCTGGTCCGCACCCCGTCGACGTACATCTCCACGTACGTCGACGTGCGGTTGCAGGTGACCGTGTGCCACTGCCCGTCGGCGATCGACACGTCGCTGTAGCCGGATCGGGACGCGCCGTCGCCGCCGCGGAACAGGCACTGCGGCTTGCCGCCCGGGGCCTCCAGCTTCCAGTAGCCGCCGACGGTGGCGCCCTGTCCCTTCTGGAGGATGTTGCCGAACGAGTACGTGGTCCGGTAGCGGATGGTCACCGAGAAGTCCCCGGCGTCCGGGTTGAGGTCGGTGCTGTGCGGCACCACGTTCACATGGCCCGGCACGTACTCCTGGTCGGCGGGCAGGTGGGTGGCGAACCGGTGCGCGGTCGCACCGGCGTAGAGCGCGCCGGTGACCACCTCACCGCCGACCAAACCGTGCCGGCCGCCGCCGCTGCTGTCCTTCAGGACGCTCGACGAGGCCGGCTCGTCCATGCTCCAGAACGCCACCGTGCGGCTCGCGGTGGCCTGCGCGGGCGCGGCCCCCACCGTCACCCCGGCCGCCGCGACGACCGTCGCCACGCCCAGTTGCGCGGCCGTCCGCCGCCATCGTCCCTGCCCGATCGTCCACATGTGACCGCCTCCCCGCGTATCGGGCCTCACCCTGACACACAGCGGGCTGGCGGCCCATAACCCGCACGGTGGATGTGAGCCGGGCTCTTGGGGCGGCGGGGTGAGCGATGTGGCCGGTGCCGACCGGCCGGCGGGGGATCCTTC
>NZ_NAPR01000002.1:212735-224957 GCF_002140155.1 Micromonospora sp. NBS 11-29 | reverse complement strand
GAACCAGTGACCTCTTCCGTGTCAAGGAAGCGCGCTCCCACTGCGCCAATCGCCCGGGGCAGTTCGNAACCCGCGACCCTCACCTTGGCAAGGTGATGCGCTACCAGCTGCGCTACGTCCGCGTCGTCGCCGGCTCGCGTCGGCGACGGGGGAAAGTCTACCCGATGCCAAGATCGCCGCGCGGCAGCCCCCCGCCGGGTCGCGACGGGGCGGTGATTGCGCTGCTCGCCGCCCGGGTAATGAGGAAGGCGACAGCACAACCACCCCCCTGAAGGAGGCTGTCGTGGGTATCGGTACGAGCATCTTCCTGATCGCGGCCGGCGCGATCCTCACGTTCGCGCTGAACGCCAACGTCGGCGGCGTCGACCTCGACGTCGTCGGTTGGATCCTGATGGCGGCCGGCGTGCTCGGCCTGATCATGACGACGCTGGTCTGGGGCCGGCGCCGCACGGTGGTCACCACCGCCGAGCAGCCGGTGGAGTACCGCCGGGTCGAGGAGCGCCGGGACGTCGCCCCGCCGCTGTGACCCGACCGACCGGGGGACGACGGAGCTGATCGGTCCCCGGGTGCCGGCCGACGGGGGTGCCGCGTGGCGCCCCCGTCGACGCGTCCGGGGACGTGCCGCGCCCCGGGTCAGTCCCGCATCAGCGCGTTCAACGTGCCGAAGTCGAGCGCGTCGGCCACCGCGTCGTACGTCCCGGCGCCGAACGCCTCCGCCGCCGCCCGCTGGGCCACCGCGTACGCGGCCTCGGCCACCGTCGGCCCGAGGCTGACCCGGGCCACTCCGAGCCGGGCCAGTTCGGCCACCGGCGGGCCGCCCGCACGGACCATCACGTTCAGCGGCGCGGGGATCGCCGCCACCAGCGCCGCCACGGTCGAGGGATCGACCGTCCCCGGCACGAAGATGCCGTCGGCGCCGGCCGCCAGGTAGGCCTCGGCCCGCGCCACCGTCTCCGGGACCCCGCCGGCCCGGCGCAGGAACGTGTCCACCCGAGCGTTGAGGTACAGCGGGACGCCGGCCCGGTCGGCGGCGGACCGGACCGCGGCGAGCCGGGCGCACTGCTCGTCGACCGGGCGCAGCGGCTCGCCGCCGTCGTGCCGGCCGTCCTCCACGTTCACCCCCACCGCGCCGGCGGCGAGCACCGCGGAGATGGTGGTGGCGACGTCATCCGGGGTGTCGCCGTACCCGGCCTCGACGTCGGCGGTGACCGGGAGCCGCACCGCCGCGGCGACCAGGCGGATCACGTCCACCGCGGCGTCCCGGCCGAGGGCGTCGCCGTCCGGCGCGCCGCGGCTCCAGGCGACGCCGGCGCTGGTGGTGGCGATCGCGTGGGCGCCGGCGGCGGCCACGATCCGGGCGCTCGCCGCGTCCCAGACGTTGACCAGGATCAGCGGCTCTCCGGGCAGGTGCAGGGAACGGAAATGCTGGGCTCGGGTCTGCTGTTCGTTCACCCGCCCAGTCTCGGTCAGGCGGGCCGATCGCGGGACCCCGTGACGCGCCGGCACCGCCGGGACGAAAAAGGTCGTGTCGAAATGATCGACACGACCTTTTTCGCTNGAACCAGTGACCTCTTCCGTGTCAAGGAAGCGCGCTCCCACTGCGCCAATCGCCCTCGTCAACTGCCGAGGTGGAGACGGGATTTGAACCCGTGTACACGGCTTTGCAGGCCGTTGCCTCGCCTCTCGGCCACTCCACCGAGGTTGCCCCCGACTCGCGTGGCGGCATCTCNAACCCGCGACCCTCACCTTGGCAAGGTGATGCGCTACCAGCTGCGCTACGTCCGCACGCCCCCGGTGTTATCCGGTGACGGATGAGAACTTTAGCCGAGCCCGGGAACGGTTGCCAAATCGGGCCCCCCGTCCGCGCGTTCCGGGGTCGGTCGGGGGCAGAGCGCCCCGTAGAGCTTCCTAGGAGCCTGGGTGGTAGCCGGACGACGCCTCTCGCAAGCGCGCCCACCTGGGAATCCTGGCCGACGGGCGAGTGTCCGGCATCCGACTGTCCTACCGCCGACTGGCCGGATTGGTTACTGCTCGTGGTCATTCGGATGGGTTACCGTAACGATGTGACGAGACGTGCCGCCGAGATCCGCCTGGACGCGCTGCTACGCACGGCCTGCGAGGTCATCGCGGAACGGGGGCTCGCCAACACCCGCACGGCGGACGTCGCCGAGGCCGCCGGGGTCAGCCAGGCGCTCGTCTTCTACCACTTCGCCACCAAGGACCGGCTGCTCGCCCAGGCCTTCGCGTACGCCGTGGAGCAGGACCTCGCCCGCCTCGACACGGTGGTCCGCTCCNCCCCGGAGCTGGAGAAGCTCTCCCGCCGGCTCGACCTGCGGTGGCGGCAGGATCTGGCGGCGGTGATCGCCGACGGGGTCGCCGACGGCACCTTCGACTGCCCCGACCCGGCCGGAGCCGCGTGGCGGATCAGCGCCGTCATGGACGGCCTGGCGGTCCAGCAGGCGGTGCACGAGCGCGTGATCACCCGTCGGCAGACCGCCGAGTGGATCCGCCTCGTCGCCGCCCGTGAACTCGGCCTGGAACCCAGCCACCTCGACTGACCGGCTTCCCCTCGGTCGAGGTGGAACGCGCCCGGGGGTGGACGTTCGCGGCGGAGCGGTCGCCCTGGTAGTGGGCCAGGACCCGGGGGTCCATGATCCGGTGCCAGAGCGGCGGCAGCAGCGCGACGACCACCATGGTGGCGTAGCCGGCCGGCAACTGCGGCGAGGCGTCGAAACTGCGCAGCGTCTGGTAGCGGCGCAACGGGTTGGCGTGGTGGTCGCTGTGCCGTTGGAGCTGGAAGAGGAAGACGTTGGTGACGGTCCGGTCGCTGTTCCAGCTGTGCCGTGGGTCGACCTTCTCGTAGCGGCCGGCGGCGGTGCGCTGCCGCGCCAGCCCGTAGTGCTCCAGGTAGTTGACCGCCTCCAGCAGGGAGAAGCCGACCACCGCCTGAAGCCCGAGGAAGATGAGCACACCGGGACCGAACACCACCGCCAGCACGGCGTAGAGCAGCACGGTCATCGCCCAGGCGGTGAGCACGTCGTTGCGCCAGGTCCACGGGCTGCGGCCGCGCAGGCGCAGACGACCGGCCTCCAACTGCCAGGCCGAGCGCAGGCTGCCCCAGACGGTACGCGGCCAGAACGCCCAGAACGTCTCCCCCAGCCGGGAGCTGGCCGGGTCCTCGAAGGTGGCGACCCGGGTGTGGTGCCCCCGGTTGTGCTCGACGTGGAAGTGCCCGTACCCGGTCGGGGCCAGGGCGATCCTGGACAGCCAGCGCTCCAGGCGTTCCCGCTTGTGCCCCAGCTCGTGGGCCGTGTTGATGGCGATCCCGTCCACCACCCCGACGGTGGCGACCAGGCCGGCCGCCGCCGGCCAGGAGAGCCGGCCGCCGGCCCACACCGCGCAGCACAGCACCAGCGCCGCGTACTGGGCGGGCAGGTAGAGGTAGGTGAGCCAGCGGTAGTAGCCGTCGGCCTGCAACGCCGGCACTGCCGCCTCGGGCGGGTTCTCCCGGTCGTCGCCGATCAGCAGGTCGACCACCGGGATGACGCCGAAGACCACCGCCGGGGTGAGCCACCAGGCCCAGCCCGCGCCGGTGGCGTGCCAGAGCGTCCACGCCATGAACGGCAGCGCCGGTACGAGCAGCGCGAGCGGCCAGAGCGGCTTGCGGGTGTCCCGCCACGGGACGGTGTCGATGCGCATCGTCGGGCTCCGATCGGTCGACTTCGTGACCCGACTGTGGCAGCCGACGCCCCCATTTACAAGAGGTGATGATTTGTCAAGGCAGTCACCCCTATCGACCCCTACCTTCGGTGACGGAAAACTTTGCGTACGGTTATCGTCGGGTTATCCCGAGAGCGCCACGCGGCGTTCCCGCAACCAACCCCCGCCGCGTCGGCGGCCCGGCGGCGCTTGCCCGCCGCCCCTCCGACGAACGGAGATCTTCCATGTCGTTGCAGACCACCGGCGCCCCCGAGCTGAGCGTGGTGATGCCGACCTTCCAGGACCCGCACTGTCTGGAGCTGACCCTGCGGGCGCTGGCCCGCCAGACGCTGTCACCGGACCGCTTCGAGGTCGTCGTGGTACGCGACGGCGGCTCGCCGGACGGCTACCCGGAGGCGCTCGCCGCCGGTGCCGGGCTGCGCCTGCGACTGGTGGAGTCCGCCGAGCGCCGGGGCCGTTCCGCGATCCGCAACGAGGGCGTCCGGCACGCCACCGCGCCCCTGCTGGTCTTCCTCGACGCCGATTCCTGGGCCCTGCCCGACCTGCTGGAGCGGCACCTGGCCCACCACCGCGTCCCCGGCAACCCGGAGGTGCTGATCGGCCGCCGGGACGACATCGGCCTGGCCCACCTGGGCGCCGTGCTGCGCGACGATCCCGCGGCGATCCCCCGCCTCTCACCGCACGGCGGCGACATGCGGTTCCCGCCCGCCGGCGTGCCGGACGACCGGCGGGACTGGCTCGAGGTGGCCTGGACGGTCGCCTACACCCACAACATCTCGCTGTCCCGCGAGCTGTTCGACCGGGCCGGCGGCTTCCGCGAGGAGTTCGCGCTGAGCTACGGCATGGAGGACATCGAGCTGTTCTACCGGGTCGACCGGGAGGGCGCCGCCTTCGGGTACGACGACGAGGCGCGCGTCGTCCACCTGCCGCACCACCGCAACATGGGCCGCAACTGGATGGAGATGATGGCCAACACCCGGTCCATCACCGCGGTCTACCCCTGCCTGGAGTGGGAGTTCCTGAGCGTCATCGTCGGCCCCGAGGCGGTCCGGCGGATCATGCTCTACCGCTCCCTGGTCCGCGCCTGCGTCGAGCGTTCGACCTGCGCGATCGGCCCCGCCGTGGCGCATCTCGCCGACCGGCTGCCCGGCGACCGCACGCTCTGGGTGGGCACCGGCAGCGCCGACGCCAAGCTGCCCGACTCGGCGCTGACCTTCGACTACGCCGCCCCGGTCGGGCCGACCAACTTCCACCTGATCGGCCTCGCGCCGCCCATCCCGCCGGGCAGCCTCGACGCGGTGGTCAGCGTGGACTTCTGGCGGTACCTGCTCTGGCCGGAGCTGTGCCAGTTCGTCAACTCGTCGCTGCTGCTGGCCGGTGAGGTGCACCTGGTCGCCACCGGGGCCGACGCACCGGAGATGTCCCCGGTCGACGACACCTCGCTGGCGTACCTGCGCCGGTCCCTGGCCGCCGAGTTCACCGTCGACCTGGCCGAGGTCGCCGGCCTGGGCTCCGTACTGTCGCTGCGCCCGCCGCGGGACGCCGGCGGCACGCCCGCCTTCGTCGAGGCCGCCGCCGGCTGACGGCGGTCAGCGCCAGCGCCGCCGGGTCTGTCGCCGCGTGAGCGGCGGCGGCAGGCCCGCCACCGGCTCGCCGGCCGGGCGCAGCAGGCGTCGCATCCGCAGCAGCAGGCCGGCGCCGAGGAAGAGCAGCAGCCCGCCGAGCAGGAACGCGGCCTGCACCGGACCGAAGGCGCCGGTGGCCGCGACCGGCCGACCGGCCGCGCCCGGCGGTGGCGGCTCGACCACCGCCGCCTCGGTCGGCTCGGCGTCGGTCGACTCCTCCGGCGTGGGCTCCTCGGTGGCCGCCTCCCCCGTGGGCGAAACGGTCGGCTCGGCGGTNGGCCCGCCGGGCCAGCAGCCGCGCCTGCGGGTCGTACGCCTCGGCGGCGAAGCTCACCCGACCGCGTCCGACGTCCTCGGCGAAGGCCACCCGGTAGCGGGCGGTGACGGTGCGACCCGGGCAGAGCACCCCCGGGTCCAACTCCCGGTCGGTCAGGCGGGCGGTGTCCCCCTCGGCGCGGATCTCCAGCGGGAACGAGCCGGTCTCCTCCACCCGGTCCATCTTGACCTGGTCCAGCCGCAGACCCTGCACCCGCAGCAGCATCGACCAGCGCACCTTGACGCACTCGGAGCGGGCGCCCGGGTCGGACCGGGACACCACCGCGGAGAGCGTCTCCACCCGGTTGCCGCCGGTGAACTCGTCCGGCAGGCCGCTCAGCTCCGTGGAGAAGGCCGCCGCGGCCCGCGCCGGCACGGCCCCGCCGTACCCGGTCCCGGCCAGGGCGGTCATCACCAGCCCGATCCGCAGCGCGTGCCGCCACCCGCCCACCACGCCTCCTCAGCTCGCTCGTGTCCACCCGCAACGCTAGGAGCGCGCCCCGCCCGCCGGTAGACGGGCGTGTTCGCATCCAACGTCAACATCGGGGTGCCTTTTCACCGACCGTGGTGAACCGGTCACGGTGGCCCGGCGACACGCCCGGGATCGACCGTGGGCCACAATCACCGCGTGTCCGAACTGTCCGCCGCGTTCGTCCGGCTGCACGCCCGCCTCGCCCCGGTCGCCTTCGTCCCCGAGGTGCGGCTGCACCAGGCCGACGAGCCGATCGGCCTCTGGGAGCTGACCGAGGGTGAGTTCCACAGCGCCCAACCGCCGCCGTTCTGGGCGTTCGCCTGGGCCGGCGGGCAGGCGCTCGCCCGGTACGTGACCGACCACCCGGAGCTGGTCGCCGACCGCCGGGTGCTCGACCTGGCCGCCGGCTCCGGCCTGGTCGCCATCGCCGCCGCCCGGGCCGGCGCGGCCGCCGTCCGGGCGGTCGAGGTGGACGAGCGGGCCGTCGCGGCGGTCGCGCTCAATGCCGAGGCCAACGGGGTACGCGTCGACGCCGAACTGGCCGACGTCCTCGACTCCGACGCCGGGGACGCGGAGGTGGTGCTCGCCGGTGACGTCTTCTACAGCGAGGCGATGGCCCGGCGGATGCTGCGCTTCCTGCTCCGGGCGGCCCGCTCCGGCGCGCGGGTGCTGGTCGGCGACCCGGACCGGGCGTTCCTGCCCCGCGAGCGCTTCCACGAGCTGGCCGGGTACGAGGTGCCGGTGCCCGAGGCGCTGGAGAGCGTCCGGGTGAAGCACACCCGGGTGTGGGAGCTGGACCCGAACCCGCCCGGCGCCCGCCGCTGACGCCTTGCGCTGTTAATAAGGGGCCCCGCCTCTACCGGAGGCGTTAAGAAGGTGCCCTTCCTTACTCCTGCTCGGCCCAGGTGCGCCAGTCGTCCAGGACGCCGTACAACGCGGGGGTCAGCCAGCCTGGGGCGGAGCGGCGGAAGACGCCCGGGTCCATCCCACCGGCGCCGGCCGGCAGCGCGCCGAGCAGGTTCGGCACCAGCTCGGACAGGTTGAGCCAGTGCACCAGCTCGGCCTCGGCCGGCCAGGCGCCGATCACCACACCGGCCGGGACGGCCCGCCGCTCGAGCGCCTCCAACGTCAACGCGGTGTGGTTGAGCGTGCCCAGCCCGGCCCGCGCCACCACCACGGCCGGCGCGCCCAGCGACACCGCCAGGTCGGCCACCGTCCAGGGCTCGCCGGACGGGCGCACCCCCATCGGTACGAGCAGCCCCCCGGCGCCCTCGACCAGCACCAGGTCGTGCTTGTCGGTCTCCTCGCGGATCGCGTCGACCGCGCTGTAGAGCTCCAGCGGCGGCAGCTCGGCGACCCGGGCCGCGGCCAGCGGGGCGAGCGGGTCCGGGTAGCTGACCAGCGTCCGACCGGTGAGCGGGGCGGCCAGCCGGTTCACCGCGTCGACGTCGCCGGGCTCACCGGTGGCCGTACCGGTCTGGCCCGGCTTGACCACCGCGACCCGCAGGCCGGCCGCCTGCGCGGCGGCGGCGACGGCCGCGGTCACCACGGTCTTGCCGACCTCGGTGTCGGTGCCGGTCACCAGCACCGCTCCGGTCCAGCCGTCACTCATGAACCCTCCCGCGCACACTCCACGATCACGTCCAGGGCCCGTGCGAAGTCCGCCCGGTCCACCCCGGCGCCGACGGTCAGCCGCAGCCGGGAACGGCCGTCGGGCGTGGACGGCGGGCGGAAGCAGCCGACCGCGACGCCCCGCTCCCGGCACGCGGCCGCCCAGGCGGTCGCCGCCTCCGGCCCCGGCGCGGTGACCGAGACCACCGCCGCGTCGGGCGCGGAGACGGACAGCCCGGCCGCGCCCAGCCGGCGCACCGCGAGCGCGACCCGGTCGGCCAGCTCGGCGCGCAGCGCGTCGCCGGCCCGGGCCAGCCGCACCGCGGCGTGCACCCCGGCCACCACCGCCGGTGGCGGCGCGGTGTCGAAGATGAACGTGCGGCCGGTCTCCACCAGGTGCCGGACGAACTCCGCCGGCCCGGCGACCACGCCGCCGGCCCCGCCGAGCGCCTTGGACAGCGTCGCCGTCACCACCACGTCGGGCTCGCCGGCCAGCCCGGCGGCGGCCACCCCGCCGGCACCGGCCGGGCCGGTGACACCGAGCGCGTGCGCGTCGTCGACGAGCAGCAGCGCGCCGTGCCGGCGGGCCACCGCGTGCAGCTCCACGAGCGGGGCGAGGTCGCCGTCGACGGAGAAGACCGACTCGGTCACCACCACGGCCGGGCGGCCCGGCGCGGCGGCCAGCGCGTCGGCCACCGCGGCCACGTCCGCGTGCGGCGTCACCAGCGTCTCGGCGCGCGAGATCCGGCAGCCGTCGATCAGCGAGGCGTGGTTGTGGGCGTCGGAGACGAGCAGCGTACGCGGCTGGGTCAGGCCCCGGACGGCGGCGAGGTTGGCCAGGTAGCCGGAGGAGAAGACCAGCGCCCGGTCGACGCCGAGCCAGCCGGCCAGCTCGTCCTCGAGCGCGTGGTGCAGGTCGGTGGAGCCGCGCACCAGGCGCGACCCGGTGGCGCCCAGGCCGTACCGGGACAGGGCCGTCGCGGCGGCGGCGGTGACCTCCGGGTGGGCGGCCAGGCCCAGGTAGTCGTTGCCGGCCAGGTCGACCACGGCGTCGTCGGCAGCACGCGGACGCAGCGTGCGGGTCAGCCCCGCCTCGGCCCGCCGTTCGGCGTCGCGGTCCAGGGCCGCCAGCCAGTCCGCCACCGCGCCGTCCCTCCCGTCGAGCCCGCGCCCGCCCGGGCGCTTCCGCCGGGCGAAGTTACCACCCGGCCGGCCGGCCCCGGCGTGGCGCGGTGCCGGCTCGCCGGCCCGCCAACAGCGGTTCCCCGGCGTCTGCGCGGCCTGTTAGGTTACGAGCCATGCCAGAGATCCTCGACCAGGCCCGGACCCGGGTGCTGGGCAACGGCGTCGGCCTCGACCAGGCCGGCATCCTCGCGGTGCTCAACCTGCCCGACGAGCACCTGCCCGCCGCCCTCCAGCTCGCCCACGAGGTCCGGATGCGCTGGTGCGGCCCCGAGGTCGAGGTCGAGGGCATCGTCTCGCTGAAGACCGGCGGCTGCCCGGAGGACTGCCACTTCTGCTCCCAGTCCGGCCTGTTCACCTCGCCCGTCCGGTCGGTCTGGCTGGACATCCGGGCGCTGGTCGAGGCCGCGAAGCAGACCGCGGCGACCGGGGCGACGGAGTTCTGCATCGTGGCCGCCGTCCGCGGCCCGGACGCCCGGCTGATGACGCAGATGCGCGAGGGCGTCGCCGCCATCCGGGCGGCGGTCGACATCCAGGTCGCCGCCTCGCTCGGCATGCTGACCCAGGAGCAGGTCGACGAGCTGGTCGAGATGGGCGTGCACCGCTACAACCACAACCTGGAGACCTGCCGCTCCTACTTCCCGAACGTGGTCACCACGCACTCCTGGGAGGAGCGCTGGGAGACGCTGCGGATGGTCCGCGACTCCGGCATGGAGGTCTGCTGCGGCGGCATCCTCGGGCTGGGCGAGACGGTGGAGCAGCGGGCCGAGTTCGCCGCCCAGCTCGCCGAGCTGGACCCGCACGAGGTGCCGCTGAACTTCCTCAACCCGCGCCCGGGCACCCCGCTTGGTGACCGGCCGGTGGTCGAGGGCAAGGACGCGCTGCGGGCCATCGCCGCGTTCCGGCTGGCCATGCCGCGCACCATCCTGCGGTACGCGGGCGGCCGCGAACTCACCCTCGGCGACCTCGGCACCCGCGACGGCCTGCTCGGCGGCATCAACGCGGTCATCGTCGGCAACTACCTGACCACGTTGGGCCGCCCGGCGACCGACGACCTGAAGCTGCTGGACGACCTGAAGATGCCGGTGAAGGCGCTCTCCGCGACCCTGTGAGGCGACCGTGACGAAGCTGGNCCGCGCTGGTGTGACCGGTGCGGCGAGTCGGTGGCCGCGGGGCCGCACGCGGCGTGCGCGGCGGCCCGGGCGCTGGAGCCGCCGCGCTGGTGCGCGTCCTGCCGGCGGCGGATGAAGGTGCAGGTCGTGCCGGCCGGTTGGTCGGCGGTCTGCGTCGAGCACGGCGAGCGGCGGGGCTGAGGTGCTGCGGGGGCGGGCGGTGACGCTGCGGCCGGCGACGGACGCGGATGTGGACGCGCTGGCCACGATCCGGGCCACCCCGGAGGTGCGGCGCTGGTGGCGCGGCGGGGACGACCTGGCCGGGGCGGTCCGCGCCGACCTGGCGGACGAGGCCCTGGGCGTCTACGTGATCGAGCACTCCGGTCGGCTGGTCGGCGCGATCCAGTGGTACGCCGAGACCGACCCGGACTACCGCCACGCCAGCCTGGACATCTTCCTCGACCCGGCGGCACGCGGCTCCGGGCTGGGCGGGGACGCCGTGCGCACGCTGGCCCGGCACCTGGTCGACGAGTACGGCCACCACCGGTTCACCATCGATCCGGCGGCGGCGAACACGGCCGCGATCCGGGCGTACGCGAAGGTGGGGTTCCGTCCGGTGGGCATCATGCGCCGCTACGAGCGCGGTGCCGACGGGCGCTGGCACGACGCGCTGCTGATGGACCTGCTCGCCGAGGACCTGGCCGACTGAGCCGGGAGGGCGTGCCCGGCACCGTGTGGTGCCGGACACGCCCTCGTGTTCGGAGCAGGTTCTAGCGTTGCAGGGTCAGCACACCCGGCCGCCACGGCAGCAGGTTGTAGTCGCCGCCCGCGTTGGGGTCCTTGCCCTGGTACAGGAGCTGCAGGTTGCAGGCGTCCACGGTCTTGGTCTGGTCGGGGTTGGTGCGCACCAGGTCACCGTGGCTGATGTCGTTGGTCCAGGTGGCGCCGCTGTTGGCCTTGCCCGCGAAGGGGTTGCTCTCGCTGGTGGCCTGCGGGGTCCACGAGCCACCCAGGCTGGAGGACGTGAACGACCGGAAGTAGCGTTGCCCCTGGCTTCCGATCGCCTCGACGAGCATCAGGTACTGGTTCTGGCCCTGCACCTTGTAGACCTCGACGCCCTCGAACAGGTTGTTGGTCGAGTCGGTCATGACCGTCGTGTAGCTCGATCCGAAGCTGCCCGGGAAGTTCCCGATCGACATGCTCGACCGGTAGATCTTGCCGTTGTCCCCGGCGAAGAAGAGGTACATGTTCTGGTCGTCGCCGATGAGCGTCTGGTCGATCACACCGTACGGGGCGTCCGGGAGGGTGGCGGTGGACAGCGTCTGCGCCGAGGACCAGCCGTTGGCGTTGGTCGGGTCGCTCGACGTCTTGTAGCTGAACGAGGTCGGTCCCCACTGGTACGCCAGCACCCAGATGTTCTTCGGGGCGAAGTAGAGCAGCGTGGGCGCCACCGTGCCCTGGCTCATTCCGGTCTGGCTGGCCGAGGCCATGTCGGACCAGTTCGTGAACAGGCCGAAGTTCATCGAGCCGTACTGGCCGCTGCTGTTGACGTTGGACGCGTAGACCAGGTGCTTGCCGTTGTAGACGACGTTGGTGAAGTCCTTGACCGAGACCCAGCCGTTCTTCGGGCTCGCCAGCGCGCCGGTGGACGACCAACGGTAGGTCGACGGCAGCGCGCAGCCGTTCGGCGGCGGCGTGGAGGTCGGGGACGTGGTCGGGGACGTGGTCGGCGTCGGCGAGGTGCCGCCACCGAAGTCGGTCCGCCACTGCTGGTTGGTCTGCCCGTGGCAGTCGTAGAGCTGGACCTGCTGGCCGTTGCCGGTGCCCCAGACGTCCAGGCAGCGACCGGACTGCACGCCCGAGATGGTGCCGTTGGAGTTGACGTTCCACTGCTGGTTCGACTGACCGTTGCAGTCGTAGATGATGACTCCGGTGCCGTTCGCGGTGCCCGCGCCGTTCGCGTCGAGGCACTTGCTGCCGTAGACCATCAACTGCTTGCTGGCGGTGTACGTCCACTGCTGGTTCGACTGGCCGTTGCAGTCGTAGAGCTGGACCCGGGTGCCGTTGGTCTGCGTGGAGTTGGGCACGTCGAGACAGCGGCCCGACTGCACCCCGACGATCCGGCCGTTGCCGCCGCTCGGCGGCGGACCCGTGGTCGGCCCGGAGGTCGGGCCCGAGGTCGGGG
>NZ_NAPR01000002.1:212650-212720 GCF_002140155.1 Micromonospora sp. NBS 11-29 | reverse complement strand
CGTTGGAGCGCCACGAGTCGCTGTCCCGCACGCCCCACACCGTGATGCCGATGCACCGCGGCACGTTGAT
>NZ_NAPR01000002.1:212430-212504 GCF_002140155.1 Micromonospora sp. NBS 11-29 | reverse complement strand
AGACGCCCTGCGTCTTGCCGTACGACCAGTTCTCAATGTTGTAGTCGTTGTAGCAGAGCTTCACATTCGGGTCG
>NZ_NAPR01000002.1:205199-212411 GCF_002140155.1 Micromonospora sp. NBS 11-29 | reverse complement strand
ACGCCTCGTTCACCACGTCCCACGCGGCGAGCTTGCCCTTGTAGTGGGCCATCACGCCGTTGATGTGGTTGATCATCGCGGTGCGCAGCGAGCTGCCGCTCAGGCGCTGCATCCAGGCCGGCTGCTGCGCGTGCCAGGCCAGCGTGTGCCCACGCACCTTCAGCCCACGCTGGGTCGCCCAGTTGTAGATCTGGTCACCGGAGTTGAAGTTGAACTGGTTCTGGTTCGGCTCCGTCGCGTCCGGCTTCATCTCGTTCTCGGCCGTGATCATGTTGAACTCACGCCCGGCGATCGTGCTGTACGTCGAGTCGCCGAGCCGGCCCGCCGCGATGGCGGTGCCGAAGTATCGGCCCGACTGCGCGGCCGCCGCACCCAGCGTGGTCGCCGCGGCGTTCGCCGACGGCATCATGACCGCGACCGCGGCCACTGTCACGACGCTGACCGCGCCGGCGAGCACCGCTCGGACGGCGGGCGATCGCCGCCGCCGGTACCCGCCGCGGGAAATGAATGGGCTCATTGCCACTCTGGCCTCCTTGCTGGCCAACACCCGAGCCGTCTGGGCGGGGACGACTGGACGTCTGGGTTGTCATATTGAACGTTGCCGATGCTTTCATCCGAGCATCCGATCGAACAATATGTTTCGGAAAAGTTTCGGTACGGTTTTGCCGCCCGTCGACGCGGACGACGGCGCGACGTGGCCGGTCACCCCGGTACGGTGACCGACCACGCCCGCCGGATCGGCGCCTCAGGAGACGGTGCAGGCGCCCCCGTTGAGGGTGAAGGCGGTGGGCTTCGGGTTGGCGCCGGTGTGGGTGCCGTTGAAGCCGAAGCTCGTCGACGCCCCCGCCGCCAACGCCCCGTTGTAGGCCAGGTTCGACGCGGTGACCGCCGTGCCGGTCTGGGTGACGTTCGCCGACCAGCCCTGCCCGACCTTCTGCCCGGCGTTCGGGAACGTGAAGGCGAGCGTCCAGCCGGTGAGCGCCGTGGTGCCGGTGTTGGTGATGGTGACGTTCGCGGTGAACCCGGTGTCCCACGTGTTCGCCGTCCAGGTCACCGCGCAGCCGCCGCCGGACGGCGCGGCCGTGGTGGTGACCGTGACGCCGGGCGAGGCGGGCGAGACGTTGCCGGCCGCGTCCACCGCGACCACCGTGAAGGTGTACGTGGTGGAGGCGGTCAGCCCGGTCACCGCCAGCGTGGTGCCGGCGGTGGAGCCGACCAGGACGGTCCCGCCCCGGTAGACGCGGTAGCCGGTGACGCCGACCGCGTCGGTGGCCGGGCCCCAGGTCAGCGTGAGTCCGGTCGGGCCGACCGCCGAGGCCGTCGGCGTGCCGGGCGCGGTCGGCGCGGTGGTGTCCGGCGCCGGGGCGGCCGGCGTGGTGACGGTCACCGCCGCCGACGCCGCCGACCGGTTGCCGGCGCCGTCGAGCGCGCGCACGGTGAACGAGTACGTCCGCTCGGGCGTGAGCCCGGTGACCGCGAGCGTGGCGCCGGTGGCCGCGGTGACGACCGGGTCGCTCCCGGTCGAGGTGCGGGTGACCTCGTACCCGGCCAGGCCGCTGCCACCGGTGTCGGTGGAGGCGGGCCAGGTCAGGGTGAGGCCGGTGGCGGTGACGGCGGACGCGACCGGGGTGCCGGGGACGCTCGGCGCGGTGGTGTCCGGGGTGGCCGGGCCGGGCTCGTCGCCCCAGACCCGCACGCCGCCGGAGTAGAGCGGCACCTTCCGGTTCGGCCCGGCGGTGGCCTGGTACGACGGGTCGTTCGTCGGGTCCCAGGTGCCGCCCTCCGGCACGCCGATCTTGAACTGCACCTCCATCCGGTGCTGCGACTGCCCGGCCGGCGCGATGGTGTAGCCGGTGCAGTCGACCTCCACGTACCAGATGTCGCCGCTGAACTGCTTGGCCGTGGACGGCGACGGGCAGCCCTGGGTGTAGCCGGGGGTCACGGTGACCGGGCCGGTGCCGTCGGGGCGGAAGTAGTACCGGAACTTTCCGGTGGTCAGCGCGCGGGCCGGGAACGCCGACTTGTTGTAGATGATCGCCTTGAGCCCGGTGGCCCTCGGCTCGGCCTGCATCACCGTGGTCTCCACGGTCAGCTCGTCCATGTCCGGCGTCTCGGCGACCGGGAAGCCGGCGCGCGGGCTGCCGCCGTACTCGCCCGTCAGCCGGGCCAGCGCGGAGGTGAAACCGGCGTTGTAGTCGGTGGCCACCTCGTTCATCACGTAGTCGGAGCGGCTGTCGCTGTACGCGTCGTTGGCCGACGACGGGCCGCCGACCAGCGCGCCGTAGAGCACGTGCCGGGTCTCGACGGGCACGGTCTGGCTGTCCCACCAGGAGCCGTGCGCGGTGCGGTGGTGCGGGTTCTTCGGCGCGTTGGTCCCGAACCCGATCATGTAGCTGGAGTTGCGCGGGTTGTCGCCGAGCGCGTAGTTGACCTGCCGGACTGCGAAGTCGTGGTAGCGGGCCTTGCGGGTCGCGTCGGTGGTCTTGTCGCTGTACACCAGCGCGGCGAACGACGTGTTCGCGGCGTAGCGCAACGCGCCCCAGGAGTCGAGCACCGCCATCCCGCCGGGCGAGTACGGCACCTTCTGCCCGTTGACGCCCACGGTCCAGTAGTCCAGCCAGCGGTTCGCGTCGTCGACGTACTTCTGCTTGCCGGTCAGGTTCGCCAGCAGCACGTACGCGCCGAACTGCTTGTTGTCCCAGGCGATCGTCCACTTGTAGGAGCGGGTGGTGGACTGCGGCTCGGTGCCGAGCTTGTCGTACTCGCTCTCCGCCTTGGCCAGGTAGGTCGCGTCGCCGGTGGCGCGGTAGAGCCAGATCGCCCCCCAGACCAGCTCGTCCTGGTAGCCGCTCCACGACTTGTAGAACGAGGCCGCGTCGGTGATGCACTCGCTGTAGGACTTCCGCACCGTGTCGGCGAACGTGTAGAGCTGCTTGGCGTGGCCGAGCAGCTTGTCCGCGTAGGCGGCGTCGGTGGGACGGAACACCATGGACGACGCGGCCATCGCGGCCGCCGTCTCGCCGGCCAGGTCCGCGCCGCCGCAGCTCGCATCGATCTTGTACGCGGGCCGCGCCATCGGCAGCACCTCGGCCGGGCCCCACCACTTGTGGTCGTCGTCGCCCTTGCCGATCTGGCCGTAGAGCACGTTGGCAGCGGGGTGCGCCTTGACGAAGTAGTCGTTGACGAAGCGCAGGTTGTTCAGCAGGTGGGTGAGCTGACCGGAGGCGACGTAGCCGTCCCGGTACTCGACCGCGCCCCAGGCCAGCATGGTGGCGCTGAACGCCATCGGGAAGCCGAACTTCACGTGGTCGCCGGCGTCGTACCAGCCACCGGTGAGGTCGAGGCCGACGTCGGAGCCGTCGGTGAGCGCCGAGTCGCCGCGCCAGGACACCCGGTTCCAGCTCGGCTTCTTCCCGGACTGCTGGGCCTCGTAGAAGAACAGCGACTTCTGCAACGCCTCGGCGTAGTTGAACGTGGCCGCGGCGGCCTNGCGCGGCGGCGGCCGGCAGCGGCACGGCGGCGGCCAGCGCGGCCACCAGCGCGGCGCCGGCGACGAGCAGCCGGCGGGACGGGCCACCACGCGGCGGCGGGGTCGGTCGGGGCATGGCGAACTCCTGTGGAGGGTGCCGCACGGCGGCCCGGCGGGGACGGTGCCGGCAGGCCGCCGTGCGGCGGTGGTGGTGGGGTGGACCACGGAGGCGCGGGAGCGCTCCCATGGATGTTCGACAATGTAATCTCGGACACGCGGATTGGGAAGACGGGCACCCCGGGCGCACCCGACGCCAGCCGGGCCGGAGAAATGTCACGCCATCGAAACACGCCGATGAGTAGGATCAAGGTCGACCTGCTCAGCATGGGCCCGCTCATCCCGAAGGAGGATCGAAGACCACCGTCACCGGCGCGTCGCATCCTGGCATACGAACGTACTGTTGCCCGCTCCGCGACGGGCGCGGGACAGTACGCCACATCCAGCGGTGCCATCGACGCCGCCGCTCCCCCGGACAACCTGAGGAGATCGCGATGGCTCTCAGACTCGCCGACGGCACCTCCTGGTCCGACACGCTGGCCCGCGCGCTGGCCGCCACGCCGGAGGCCTTCGGCACGGCGCCCGACGGCACCGCCGTCCTGCACAACCTCGTCGAGGGCGAGTGGCGGGCGCTCGGCACGCCGGCCCCGGTCCGCACCCCGGTCGACAACACCGTGCTGATCTCGCTGCCCCGGCTCGACGCCGACGCGGCGCGCGGCGCGGTGGCCCACGCCGCCGTGGCACACCGGCAGTGGGCCCGGACCCCGCTCGCCGAGCGCACGGCCCGCGTCACCGACGCGCTCGACGCGCTCACCGCCCACCGCGACCTGCTCGCCCTGCTGCTGGTCTGGGAGATCGGCAAGCCGTGGCGGCTCGCCTGCGCCGACGTGGACCGCGCGCTCGACGGCGTGCGCTGGTACGTCGGCGAGATCGAACGGATGCTCGCCGACGGCCGCGAGCCGCTGCCCGGCCCGGTCAGCAACATCGCCTCCTGGAACTACCCGATGAGCGTGCTGGTGCACGCCGAGCTGGTGCAGCTCCTGGCCGGCAACGCGGTGATCGCCAAGACCCCGTCCCAGGGCGGCGCGGTGTGCCTCACCGTCGCGCACGCGCTGATGCGCCGCGCCGGGCTGCCCGCCACGCTGCTCTCCGGCAGCGGCGAGGAGCTGTCCGAGGTGCTCGTGCGCGCCCCGGAGATCGGCGCGGTGGCGTTCGTCGGCGGGCGCTCCAACGGCGGCAAGGTCGCCGCCGCGCTGCTCGACTCCGACAAGCGGCACTTCATCGAGCAGGAGGGCCTCAACGCCTGGGGCATCTGGGACTTCTCCCAGTGGGACATGCTCGCCGCGCACCTGCGCAAGGGCTTCGAGTACGGCAAGCAGCGCTGCACCGCGTACCCCCGGTTCGTGGTCCAGCGGGATCTGGTCGACGAGTTCCTCGACATGTACCTGCCGGTCGTCCGCTCGATCCGGTTCGGCCACCCGCTCGCGGTCGGCGACGACTGGTCGGCCGGCGACCCGCTGCCCGAGCTGGACTTCGGGCCGCTGATCAGCGCCGCCAAGGCCGACGAGCTGCGGCGCAAGGTCGACGAGGCGGTCCGCGGCGGCGCCGTGCCGCTGCACCGGGGCAAGCTCGACCGGGCGCCCTTCCTCGACGGGCAGGACACCTCGGCGTACGTGGCCCCCGCCGTGCTGCTGGCCCCACCCGGCCGGTCCCGCCTCATGCACGCCGAGCCGTTCGGCCCGGTGGACACCATCGTCGTGGTGGACACCACCGACGAGCTGCTGGCCGCGATGAACGCCTCCAACGGCGCGCTGGTCGCGTCGCTCGCGTGCGACGACGAGGAGCTGGCCGGCAAGCTGGCGGTGGACCTCCAGGCGTTCAAGGTGGGCATCAACAAGCCCCGCTCCCGGGGCGACCGGGACGAGCCGTTCGGCGGCCGGGGCGCGTCCTGGAAGGGCGCGTTCGTCGGCGGCGATCTGCTGGTCCAGGCGGTCACCGTGGGCGGCGACGGGCGACTGTACGGCAACTTCCCCGACTACAGCAGCTACCCGGCCACCTGAGCCGCAGCGGTCCGCCGGACACGGACGGGGCCCCCGCACCGGGGGCCCCGCCGTGTCACCGTCCCCCGCATCGGAGGTCGGTCAGGGTGGCGCCGTGGTGGCGCCGGTTTCGGCCGTCGGCCGTTCCCGTCGGCGTGTCGCGCCATTGAGACACGCCGCAGGGCCCGACCGGGTGGCCGTCGGTCATCCCGATCGCTGCGCCGGCACGCCCGCCCCGGTGCGCGGCAGCGGGAGCGTGGCCAGCGGCACGGTCGCGGTCAGCACGCCGCCGTCGCGCTCCATGGCCGCCGGCCGGTCCAGCCGGCGCAGCGTACGCAGCATCGGTGTGTTCTCGGCCTGCGTGTGCAGCAGCACGGCGGCGTAGCCGGCCCGGTCGGCGTGGCCGAGCAGACGGCGCAGCAGCGCCGAGCCGAGGCCCCGGCGCTGCCAGTCGTCGCGGACCAGCAGCGCCGCCTCGGCCTCGTCCCCCTCGCCGAGCAGGTTGGCCATTGCCACGACCGACTCCGCCGCCCCGTCGGAGCCGGTCGTGGCGAGCAGCGTCGACCCCCGGGCCGGTTCCAGCAGCCGGCGCAGTCGGGCCGACGACGGCTGTGCCGCCCCGCCCAGGTAGCGCCGTCGCCGGCTCCGTTCCGAGCAGCCGGTGTGCAGGTCGAGCACGGCCGGCACGTCCTCCGCGGTGGCCGACCGCACCGACACCTCGGCGCCGTCGGGCAGCACCAGGGTGATCCGGTCGGCGTCGCGGCGGGCCAGCGTCGTCGCCAGCTCGACGAGCGCCTGCGCCCGGGCGTACTCGGCCGGGGTGAAGCTCGGGTCCCGGCGGCACAGCTCGTAGCCGCCGCCCGCCGGGTCGGCGAGCAGCATGGTGGTGCCGCCGACGCCCCCCGGCACGGCGGCGGGCGTCGGACGCCAGGTCACCGCGTCGGCGCCGAGCAGGGTCCGTAGCGTCGCCCCGACCGTCTCCGGGTCCCGGACCAGCCGGGTCGCCAGGCCGAGGACCCGGGTCGGTTCGTCGGCCAGCCCGCGCGCCTCGCTGCGCGCGACCCAGCACTCCCGGCCCCGGCCCCGCTCCACGGCGGCCCGCAACTCCGCCTCGGTGACGTGCTCCGGCGCGTCGACCAGGAAGTCGTCGACCGCGCCGGCCTCGGTGGTGTGCACGTGCACGGTGAGGATGTTGACCCCGCGCAACGCGAGGCTCGCCGTGAGCACCGACAGGTAGCCCGGCCGGTCGTCCACGGTGGCTCGGATCCGCCACAGCGCCATGGTTGTCTCCCTTCCTCACCACCGACGATGCCGGCCGCCTGTTGCGCCCCCGTTGCTCCGGGGTGACGCGGTGCCGCCGGTCAGGTGATGGTGGTCACCGGTGGTGCGCCCACCAGGTCCAGCCGGTCGCCGAGGATCACCGCGCTGGCGCGCACGAGCTGGGCGAGCCGGTCCACCTCGGTGGAGTGGAACCCGGCCGCGCAGAGCGGCTCGCTGTGGTCGCGGGCGACCACCAGCACGAGGCCCGCCCGGCCGAACGGCGCCACCGCGTAGTGGTGTCCCTCCGGGCTGGTCATGGCGCGGGCCCGCAGCGGGGTGACCTCGGGCAGCCGGGGCGGCGCCGGGGCCCGCCAGCTCGCGTGCCCG
>NZ_NAPR01000002.1:194834-205159 GCF_002140155.1 Micromonospora sp. NBS 11-29 | reverse complement strand
CGCCCCCGCCGACCCGGGAGGCCCAGTCCAGCGGCACGACGGCGGCCACCGCCCAGTCCGCGGCGAGCAGCCCGGGTACGGCGTCGACGAGCGTGGCCACCCCGTCGGTCGGGTTGGCCGCCACCTGGGCGAGCAGCTCCGCGTCCTGGCCGGTGGTGGTCGGTGCGCCGATCGCCCGCCACACGCCGTCCACCTTGACGCCGGGGATCGCGGCCAGCCCGGCGAGCAGCCGTTCCACCCGCGCCGCGCCCGGCCAGACCACCGTGAAGTCGTCCACCGCCCGCCCGCCGAGCCGCTCCAGGACCACCACCTGCACGATGTCGGCCCCGGAGACGCCGAGTGTCCGGGCCACCTGGCCGAGCGTGCCCGGTCGGTCCGGTAGGGTCACCCGAACTCTCAGCAGCATGTCTGATCCCCTCCGCTCGGCGGGCCGGCGCGGGGCCGGCAGGCTGGTTCCAGCCTGCCGGTTGACCATTTCGTCCCTGTTGCAGCGCCATGTCCCGCCGGCAAAGTCCGACCTTGACAACAATGCTGAGCTGCCATCAACTATCCGGATGACCGATCCGGCCGCCGACGCCGCCCGGCCGGAGGCCGGGTCGGCCCCGCGCGGGCTCGACCTCGACCGGCTCGCCGCCCACCTGGCCACGCACCGGCCGGAGCTGGCCGGACCGCTGTCGGCGCGGCTGATCGCCGGCGGGAAGTCCAACCTGACCTACCTGCTGCGGGCCGGGGACCGCGAGGTGGTGCTCCGCCGGCCGCCGCTCGGGCATGTGCTGGCGACCGCGCACGACATGGCCCGCGAGCACCGGGTGATCTCGGCGCTCGCCCCGACCGGCGTGCCGGTGCCCGAGGCGCTGCTGCTCTGCCCGGACCCGGACGTCATCGGCGCCCCGTTCTACCTGATGGCGAAGGTCGACGGCGAGGTCTACCGGCGGCGGGCGCAGACCGACGCGCTCACCGCCGCGGCGCGGCACGACCTCGCCATGGCGATGATGGACACGCTCGCCACGCTGCACCGGGTGGAGCCGGCCGAGGTCGGGCTGGCCGACTTCGGCCGCCCGGACGGCTACCTGGCCCGGCAGGTACGCCGCTGGGCCGGCCAGCTCGACCGCTCCCGCAGCCGCGCCCTGCCCGGCATCGACGAGCTGCGCGACGCGCTGGCCGACAGCGTGCCGGAGGGCGCGAACGCCGGCCGGATCGTGCACGGCGACTACCGGCTGGACAACCTGCTCGCCACCGTCGACCCGGTGGCGGTGCGGGCCGTGCTCGACTGGGAGATGGCCACGCTGGGCGACCCGCTGGCCGATCTCGGCCTGCTGCTCACCTACTGGGACGTGCTGGGCGACAGCGAGCACGCCGAGGGCAACCCGGTGGCCGACGGCATCGGCCCCCGGGCCGGCTTCCCCACCGGGGCCGAGCTGATCGACCGCTACGCCGGCCGCAGCGACGTCGACGTCGGGCCGCTGCACTGGCATGTGGCGCTCGGCTGTTTCAAGCTGGCGGTGATCTGCGAGGGCATCCACTACCGGCACACCCTCGGGCAGACGCTCGGCGAGGGCTTCGACCGGATCGGCGACATGGTGGCGCCGCTGGTCACGCACGGTCTGCACGCGGTGAGGGAGAGGTAGATGGAGTTCGCGTACGACTCCCGGACGGTCGAGCTGCGCCAGCGGCTGGAGGCGTTCCTCACCGAGTGCGTGTACCCGGCCGAGCCGGTGCACCACGAGCAGGTGCTGGCCGCCGACGACCCGTGGGCCCGCCCGCCGGTGCTCGACGAACTGAAGGCGCAGGCCCGGGCGCGGGGCCTGTGGAACCTGTTCCTGCCGGACGAGCGCTACGGCGCCGGGCTGACCAACCTCCAGTACGCGCCGCTGGCCGAGCTGACCGGGCGCAGTCCGCACCTGGCCCCGGAGGCGCTGAACTGCGCCGCGCCGGACACCGGCAACATGGAACTGCTTGCCGAGTTCGGCTCGGACGCGCAGCGGGAACGCTGGCTCGCGCCGCTGCTTGCCGGCGAGATCCGCTCCGCGTTCTGCATGACCGAGCCGGAGGTCGCCTCGTCGGACGCCACGAACATCGCCACCCGGATCACCCGCGAGGGCGACCACTACGTGGTCGACGGCCGTAAGTGGTGGTCGTCCGGGGCGATGGACCCGCGCTGCGAGATCTTCATCGTGATGGGCAAGACCGACCCGGACGCCGACCGGCACCGCCAGCAGAGCATGATCCTGGTCCCCCGGGACACCCCCGGCGTGACCGTACGCCGCGGGATGACGGTCTTCGGCTACTCCGACGCCCCGCACGGCGGGCACGCGGAGATCGACTTCACCGGCGTCCGGGTGCCGGCGGAGAACCTCGTTGGGGCGGAGGGCGCCGGTTTCGCCATCGCCCAGGCCCGGCTGGGCCCGGGCCGGATCCACCACTGCATGCGCCTGGTCGGCATGGCCGAGCGCGCCCTGGAACTGCTCTGCCGCCGGGCCCTCGACCGGGTCGCGTTCGGCCGTCCGCTCGCCGAGCAGGGCGTGGTGCGGGAGTGGATCGCCGAGTCCCGGGTCCGGATCGAGCAGGCCCGGCTGCTGGTGCTCAAGACCGCCTGGCTGATGGACACCGTCGGCAACCGGGGGGCGCACACCGAGATCCAGGCCATCAAGATCGCCACGCCGGCGATGGCCGAGTGGGTGATCGACAAGGCGATCCAGGCGTACGGCGGGGCCGGCGTCAGCCAGGACACCCCACTCGCCGCGCTCTGGGCCCAGGCCCGCACGCTACGCCTCGCCGACGGCCCCGACGAGGTCCATCGCGCCTCCCTGGCCCGCCGCGAACTCCGCCGCTGGTCCTGACCCACCCCGTGGTCTCGGGTGGGTGAGGTCAGGCGGAGGCGCGGTGGATGAGCTGGGTGTCCAGCAGGACGTGCGGGGAACGCACCTCGTCGCCGCGGATCCGGGAGACCAGCAGCCGGGCCATCTGCCGGCCCATCTCCTCGACCGGCTGGAACACCGTGGTCAGCGGCGGCTCGGCCTGGCGGGCGATCGGTGCGTCGTCGAAGCCGATCACCGCCACGTCCTCGGGCACCCGCCGGCCGGCCTCGCGCAGCGCGCGCAACGCGCCGAAGGCCATCAGGTCGGAGGCGACGAAGACGGCGTCCAGCTCCGGGCAGGTGCCCAGCAGCCGGCGCATCGCGGCGGTGCCGCTGCCCTCGCTGAAGTCCGCGTACGCGATCATGCCCGGGTCGACCCTGCCCCCGGCGGCCCGCACGGCCTCCTGGTAGCCGGAGAGCCGGGCCAGACCGGCGCCCATGTCCTGCGGGCCGGCGATGGTGGCGATCCGCCGCCGCCCCTGGGTGAACAGGTGCTCGACCGCCTGCCGCGCGCCGCCGACGTTGTCCACGTCGACGAACCACGCCGGCTGGGCGTTCGGGTGCAGCATCCGGGCCGGTCGGCCGCCGAGCACGGCGGGCAGGCCGCGTTCCTCCAGCAGCGTGGGCAGCGGGTCGGCGTCGTGCAGGGAGAGCAGCAGTACGCCGTCCACATGCTGGTTGGTCAGGTGGTGCTCGACCCGTTCCCGCTCGATCGGCGACTGCACCATGGCCAGCCAGAGCTGCATGGGCGTCTCCACCAGGCCGGAGCTGACGCCCCGGACGATGGCCGCGAAGAAGGGCTCGGTGAAGACCCGCTCCCCCGACTCGGAGACGACCAGGGCCACCGAGTCGGTCCGCTGGGTGACCAGCGCCCGGGCGGCCCGGTTGGGCACGTAGCCCAGCTCGGCGATGGCCTGCTGGACGGCGGCCCGGGCCTCCGGGCTGACCTGCGGCGAGCCGTTGACCACGCGGGAGACCGTGCCGCGCCCGACGCCGGCGCGGGCCGCGACCGCGTCGAGGGTCGGGCGCCCGAGCGAGCGGGTGCGCTGCGTTGTCATCGTCTGTGCTCCTCCGACGGTCGGGCGGGCCNGGGGCCCGCCCGTTACTGGCTGGCCCAGCTTATTGTGCGGCCAGGCCGTTACGTCGGATCACGTCGGCGTACCACCTGGCGCTGGACTTCGCGATCCGGGCCTGGCTGTCGTAGTCGACATAGACCATGCCGAACCGCTTCGTGTAGCCCCAGGCCCACTCGAAGTTGTCCATCAGTGACCAGGCGAAGTAGCCCTTCAGCGGCACCCCGGCCTCGATCGCCGCATGGGACGCGCGCAGGTGCGCGGCGAAATAGGCCAACCTGTCCGGGTCGTCCACCCGGCCGTCGACGAGCGTGTCGACGAACGCGGAGCCGTTCTCGGTGACGTAGAGCGGCAGGTCGGTGTATTCCCGGTGGACCCGCTCCAGCGTCTCCACCAGGCCCGGGGCGTCGATCTCCCAGTTCATGTCGGTGACCGGCACGCCGCGGGTGACGAACCGCACGTCCTCGCTGCCCGGCCAGCAGGACGGCGCCCGCCAGTAGGGCTCCGGCTCCGCTCCCTCGACCGGCGCGGCGACCACGTGCCGGCTGTAGTAGTTGATCCCGACCATGTCCAGCGGCGTGGAGATGGTCGCCAGGTCGCCGTCGCGGACGTGCCCGAGGTCGGTGACCCCGCGCAGGTCGGCGACGAGGTCCGCCGGGTACTCGCCGCGCAGCACCGGGTCGAGGAAGAACCGGTTGGCCAGCGCGTCGATGCGACGGGCCGCGTCGGCGTCGGCCGCCGACTGAGTGGCCGGGGTGACCGGGTAGAGGTTCACCGTGATGCCCAGTTCCGCCTCCGGGCGGGACGCCCGCACCGCCTGCACGGCCAGGCCGTGACCGAGCATCAGGTGGTGCCCGGCCCGGACCGCGTCCGCACCGTCTGAGCGGCCCGGCGCGTGCACGCCGGAGCCGTAGCCGAGGAACGCCGAGCACCACGGCTCGTTCAGCGTGGTGAAGTACTTCACCCGGTCACCGAGCGCCTCGGCGACCAGGTGGGCGTACTCGGCGAAGCGGCCGGCGGTGTCCCGGGCCGGCCAGCCGCCGGCGTCCTCCAGGGGCTGGGGCAGATCCCAGTGGTAGAGCGTCAGCCAGGGCTCGATGCCGTGCCCGAGCAGCTCGTCGATCAGCCGGCGGTAGAAGTCCATCCCCTCCTGGTTGACCGCCCCGCTGCCGCCGGGCTGCACCCGGGGCCAGGAGACGGAGAAGCGGTAGGACCGCAGGCCCAGGTCGGCCATCAGCCGTACGTCGTCCGGCATCCGGTGGTAGTGGTCGCACGCCACGTCGCCGGTGTGCCCGGCCACCGTCCGACCCTCGGTGTGGCTGAAGGTGTCCCAGATCGACGGCGTACGGCCACCCACCGCCGCGGCGCCCTCGATCTGGTACGCGGCGGTGGCCGCGCCCCAGAGGAAGTCGGGCGGGAAGGTCAGGGCCGGGCCCTCGTCGAGGACGCCGACGGCGGGCGGGCTGGCAGGGTTGCTCACGACTTGACGGCGCCTTCCATGATGCCGCCGATGATCTGGCGGCCGAACAGAACGAACACGACGAACAGGGGCAGGGTCGCGATCAACGTACCGGCGAAGATCTGCGAGTTGTCGGCGAAGTAGGCGGTGTTGAGGCTGCGCAGCGAGATCTGGACGGTGGGGTTGGACGGGTCGGCCAGCACCACGAACGGCCAGAAGAACTGGTTCCACTGTTCCATGAACGTGAGCAGGCCGAGCACCGCGGCGGCGGGCCGCAGCGCGGGCGCCACGACGTGCCAGTACACCCGCCAGGTGGAGCAGCCGTCCACCCGGGCGGCCTCGATCAGCTCGTTCGGTACCGCCTGCTCGGCGTACTGGCGCATCATGAAGATCCCGAAGCCGCCGATGAGGAACGGCACGGTCACCGACGGCATGGTGTTCAGCCAGTCGAGCTTCGCCATCAGGATGTAGAGCGGGAGCACGCCGAGCTGGATCGGCACCATCATCGAGGCGAGGATGATCAGCAGCAGCGCGTTCTTGCCACGGAAGCGGAGCTTGGCGAAGGCGAAGCCGGCCAGCGAGCCGAAGAACACGGTGGCGATGGTGATCGTGCCGGAGACCAGGAACGAGTTCAGCAGGCCCTTGACGATGTTGGCGTCGCCGTTGGCCAGCACCCGCTCGATGTTCTCGCCGAGCTTGCCGCCGGGCAGGAACGGCGGCGGCCAGGAGTTGGCCGCGTCGTTCGTCCGGGAGGCGATCACGATCATCCAGTAGAACGGGAACAGCGACAGGAGCACGCCGAAGACCAGGCCGACCCAGGTGAGCGGGCTGGCCTTCCAGAGCCGCTCGGCCCGGTGGGTGGCCTTGGCCGGCGCGCTCGGCCGGGTGGGTGGGCGAAGCGTGGTGGTCGTCATCTCGTCACCTCACTTGTCGGAGCTGATGCGTCGGGCCAGCAGGTAGTTGATCGCCGACATCAGCGCGATGAGCACGAAGAGCACGAGCGCGACCGCCCCGGCGTAACCCCACCGGAAACGTTGGTTCATCACGTCGAGCAGATACATCGTGATGGTCTGGAACTGCCCCNCCGAGCCGCTGGTGAACAGCAGCGGCTCGGTGAAGAGCTGAAGCCCGCCGATGGTCGAGATGATCAGCGTGAAGATGATCGTGGGGCGAAGCTGCGGGACCGTGATCGACCAGAACTGACGCCGCCGGGAGGCCCCGTCCAGCGCCGCGGCCTCGTACATGTCCTTGCTGATCGACTGCATGGCGGCCAGGTAGATCAGCGCGTTGTAGCCGATCCAGCGCCAGTCGACCATGGTGGAGATGGCGAACCAGGAGGCGAAGCGGTTCGCCCGCCAGTCGATCGGGTCCAGGCCGACGCTGTCGAGCAGCCAGTTGACCAGGCCGAAGTCCTTGGCGTAGATCATCGAGAAGATCAGCGCGACCACCGCGGTCGAGGTGATGATCGGCATCGCGATGGCCATCCGGAAGAAGGTCTGCGCGCGCAGCTTCCGGTTCAGCGCGTTGGCCAGCACCAGCGCCAGCATCAGCTGGGGCACGGTGGAGAGCACGAACATGCCGAACGTGTTCACCACCGCGTTCCAGAACTGCGGGTCGTCGGTGATCAGTTCGACGAAGTTGTCCAGCCCGACGAAGGAGATCGTCGAGTTCAGCGGGGACCGGTCGGTCAGGGCGATCCAGACCGTGTACGCGATCGGGTACGCGCTGAACACGGCGAAGATCAGGAAGAACGGCAGGACGTACAGGTACGGCGAGTACTTCAGGTCCAGCCGGGTAGCGGAGGCGGCGCGACGCTGCGCGGTACGGGTGACGCGCGACGGGCCGCGCTCAGGCGGCGCCGTGGCGTGCAGGTCGAGGCTCATAAGGAGTCCTTCTCCTCGGCCGGCGCACCCCCTACGCGGGCGACGCCGGNGCGGGCGGCTCATCCGGTCACTTGCCGGCGGCCGCACCGTTCTTCAGGGCCGCCTGCCACTGCGCGTCGGCGGGCTTGCCCTGCTCCACGGCGCGCAGCGTGTTCTCCACGGCGGTGCGGACCGCGTTGTTCTTCGGGCCGAGGTAGACCGGCTTCAGGTCGGTGGCGCCGGCGGCGAAGATCTTGCCGACCGGGGCCTTGCTGAAGTAGTCGTTGGTCGAGTCGGCCACGGCCGGGTCGGTGAGCGCCTGCGGGTTCGACGGCAGGTTGCCGACCGCCTTGTACGCGCCGATCTGACCCTTCGCGCTGGTCAGGAACTTGGCCAGCTCAGCGGCCTCCTTCTGGTGCTTGCTCGACTTCGGCACGCCCAGGAAGGAGCCGCCCCAGTTGCCGCCCGCGCCGGGGGCCTTGGCGATGTCCCACTTGCCGGCCGCCGCGTCGCCGGCCTGGCCCTTGATCACACCGGTCATCCACGCCGGGCAGGCGATGGTGGCGAAGGTGCCGTTCTTGAACCCGGCGTTCCACTCGTTGGAGAACGACTGGAGGTTGTTCGACAGCCCCGCGCCGATCATCTTGGTGGTGAGCTGGTAGGCGGCCTGCACGTCCGCGTTCTGGTCGATGACCAGCTTGTTGCTCTTGTCGTAGTAGGTGTAGCCGGTGCCCTGGCCCGCGATCTGCATCAGCACGACGTTGTAGAAGTTGGTCGCCGAGTCGACGAACTTGTGCTTCTTGTCGGCGGCGGCGAACTTCTGGCCGGTGGCGATGAACTCGTCCCAGGTCGGCCAGAGCGCGCCGACCTGCTCGCGGTCGGTCGGCAGGCCGGCGGCCTTGAACAGGTCGCTGCGGTAGCACAGCGCCATCGAGCCGACGTCGGTGCCGAGGCCCAGCACCTTGCCGTCGGGGGTGGTGCCCTGCTCCCACTTCCACGGCAGGAAGTTGCCCTTGAGGTCGTTCGCACCGTGGTCGGCCAGGTTCACGAACTTGTCGGCCTGGGCGTAGAACTGCACGATGGTGCCCTCTTCCAGGGCCACCACGTCACCGGCGCCGGACCCGGCAGTGATCTGCTGGGTGAGGCGGGTGTTGTAGTCACCGAGACCGAGGCCCTTGCCCCGCTCCTGGATCTTCACGTTGGTGTGCTCGGCCTCGTACTGCTTGTACAGCTCCTCGTAGCCGAAGCCCTGATCGCCGAAGACGTCGACGACCAGGGTGACCGGGCCGTCGCTGTCACCGCCGCCCGACGAGTCGTCGTCGCCGCAGGCGGTGGCGGTGGCAAGCACCATGACGGACGCGAGCGCGATGGCCGCGAACCGCCGACGGTGGATTGGGACGCTCATCCAAGACCCCTCTTTCGGTGGTGAGGCGAGTTCTGTGTGGTGGGGGGTGCGTGTCGCGCGGGCCGGAGGGGGCAGGAAGGAGATCCACGCCACTCGCGGGAGCGCTCCCATGAGATTGCCGGCAGGTAACAGGGGTGTCAATAGGCCGGTGGGAGCGTTCCCATTTCGTTACCCCGGTGGCCGCAACCCCCGTGCCGGGAGCGCGGTCAGCAGCAGCGACGCAGAAGCGTGGTGGCGCGGTCGGCGGAGAACGCGTCCGGGTCGTACGCCGGACCGGCCCAGTCCCGCATGGCCTCGTGTTCCGGATGCGTGGGGTCGGCGAGCGCGGCCCGCAGGACGGCGTGGCCGGCCGGGCCGCCCACCCCCTCCGGCGGGGCGGCCCGCTCGCCGTCGAGGCAGACCGGGTAACGCGCGTCCGGTACGGCGGCACAGACGTCCTCGACCACCAGGTCGTGCTCCCACCAGTCGCCGAAGTCGTAGGTGTAGCGGAACCGGTCGCCCTTACCCACCACCGCGTCCAGCCGGACGTCCAGCTCGTCCCGCAGCGCCGGCTCACCGTCCGGGTCGGGCTCGCCGTACTGCCGTGCGCCGATCTCGAACGCGTGCAGGTGACAGTCGCGCCAGCCGATCGCGTGCTGGATCACCCGGTGCAGCCGGTCCAACGTGTAGCCGCCGGGCACCAGCACCCGCCGCCAGACCGACGGCCGGACCCCGGTGACGGACACCATCAGCTGGAAGATCTGACGCGGCACGCGGTCCCGTCCTTCCTCGGCATAGGCTGCCCGCATGATCTGCCGAGCCTGCCGGGAGCGGCGGCACGACGACTGTCCTGGCCGGAAGTGGTGCGACTGCCAGCACCGTACCCCCGAACCCACCCCGCCGGTCAC
Source organism: Micromonospora sp. NBS 11-29 (assembly GCF_002140155.1). Classification (GTDB taxonomy): domain Bacteria; phylum Actinomycetota; class Actinomycetes; order Mycobacteriales; family Micromonosporaceae; genus Micromonospora. The sequence continues at coordinate 195,616 of NZ_NAPR01000002.1, read as the reverse complement.
CGGTCCGGCCGGCGAATGAGCGTCGGAACCCCGATCGGGCGGATCTGGCCCGCGCCCGCCACCGGCGCGCTGACCGACCCGCAGCTCACCGCGCTCTACGGCCGCGCGGCGCGGGCGCACCTGCGGGTGAACTTCGTCGCCAGCGCGGACGGCGCGGTGACCCTGGACGGCTACTCCGCCGGGCTTTCCGGCGAGCCGGACAAGCGGGTCTTCGGGCTGCTCCGGATGCTCTGCGACGGCCTGCTGGTCGCGGCCGGCACGCTGCGCCACGAGGGCTACCGCGCGCTCCGGTTGGGCGCCGAGCGCCGGGCCTGGCGCCGGGAGCGAGGGCTGCCCGAGTTCCCGACGCTGGTGGTGGTCTCCGGCTCGCTCGACCTCGACCCGGCCCAGGGCTGCTTCGCCGACGCCCCGGTCCGGCCGCTGGTGCTCACCCACGCCGACGCCGAACCGCCGGCCGGGCTGACCTCGGTGGCCGATCTGGTCCGCTGCGGCGCCGACCGCGTCGACCTGGCCGCCGGCCTGGCCGAGCTGCGCCGCCGAGGGCTGGCCCAGGTGCTCTGTGAGGGCGGGCCGCACCTGTTCGGCGCGCTCACCGAGGCCGATCTGGTCGACGAACTCTGCCTGACCGTCGCGCCGGTGCTCGCCGGCGCGGGCGCCGGCCGGATCACCGCCGGGGCCGCGAGCGCGCCGCGCCACCTGCCGCTGCGCCATGTGCTGGCCGCCGACGACGGGACGCTGATGCTGCGCTACGCCCGCGATCCGGGCGAGCCGCCACCCGCCGG
>NZ_NAPR01000002.1:183186-194826 GCF_002140155.1 Micromonospora sp. NBS 11-29 | reverse complement strand
CGGGGGCGGTCCGGGCTCGGACCGCCCCCGGGGCAGGGTGGATCACTCGGGTACGACGAACTGCCGGGTGCTGGTGGTGTCGTAGTTGACGCCGTTGTTCGTGGCGTGGTGGGCGCAGGTGACGGTGATCGTGCGGAACTGCGGCAGGACGCCGGTCACCGGGTTGACCGGGGACCAGAAGGTCACGTCGACGAGTGCCCCGCCGTTCTCCGAGTCGTAGTCCGTGGTGGAGTGGCCGTAGGCGTCGTTGGCGTAGCACCGGACGTTGATGTAGTCGGCGTCGACGCGGTTGTTGCCGGCGTTGGCGAACCGGGAGTAGGCGCGGACCTTGACGCCGCCGACCCGGTACGGCCACGAGCCCTCGTGGCCGTACTTCTCCAGATCGATGACGCCCTGCAGGGTGTAGGCCGGGGCGGGCGGGGTGCCGCCTCCCCCACCGGGCGGGGGCGGCTCCGATCCTCCGCCACAGCCGTCGTCACCGATCGGGCACGGCGGCTCGACCGGGATCGCCTGTGCCGGAGTGACCGCCATCGCGCTGGCCGCGAGGCCCGACGCGAGCGCGACGACGGCTCGTACGGTGCGTGCACGCACGGTGTTTCTCCTGTCGTGTGGGCGAGGAGACGCATCGCTCTGCGTCATCTTTCGAGAGCGAAACGTACTCAGCGCGTCGCCGGGGCGGCAATCAGGTCTTTGGATGCCACCCGCACCCGCTCGGAGAGGGGTGACCGTCATTGGGATCGTCTCGTACGCGCCGTGGCCGGTCCGATCCGCTGGGCGACCGACCGCGTGGCGTCCGACGCGTCGCGTGGCAACCTGTCGCATCCCTCGGGCAGGATGCAGGGCGTGCGCCGCCAACCCGACGACCAGCCGACCGGAGACCGCCGATGACCGACGACCAGCTCGANCCTTCTGGACCGCCGTCGCCCCGGGGAGCTACCTGCAACTCGACGACGTGGTGGTGACCCGGCGCGAGCTGCCCGACCGCGAGCCGGTGACCATCGCCGGCGTGGTCACCCAGGTGCGCGCCCGGCACGAGGGGGCGCAGTTCGACTCCGACGTCTTCGCCATCGCCGACGGCACGCTGCCCGCGCAGGTGCAGGAGGCGGCCGAGGTCACCACCACCCGGGTCGACCCGGAGTTCTACGTCCCGCCCACCCCGGGCGCGGTGGTGCACCGGGCCGAGGGCGACGCGCGGGCCCGCGCGCTGCACTTCGACCGGATGGAGCGACGGATCCCGATGGGGATGGGCCGCGACGGCGTGCCGGTCTACCTCAACGCCGACTTCCTCGACGGCACCCGGGGCGCGCACGTCTCGATCTCCGGCATCTCCGGCGTCGCGACCAAGACCAGCTTCGCCACGTTCCTGCTCTACTCGGTGTTCCGTTCCGGGGTGCTGGGCGGCGACGCGGTGAACGCCAAGGCGCTGATCTTCAACGTCAAGGGCGAGGATCTGCTCTTCCTCGACCACCCGAACAGCCGGCTCGACGACCCGACCCGCGCGGCGTACGCGAAGCTCGGTCTCGACGCCGGCGCGTTCCCGGACGTCCGGGTCTACGCCCCGCCCCGGGTCGGCGACTCCTCCGGCACGCCGGACGTGAGCAGCCGGCTCACCGGCGTGGACAGCTTCTACTGGACGCTGACCGAGTTCTGCGCCGACCGGCTCCTGCCCTACGTGTTCGCCGACGCCGACGACGAACGCCAGCAGTACACCATGGTGGTCCACTCGGTCGCCGCCCACCTGGCCCGCTACGCGCAGCCCGCCGACGGCGGGGTGAGCATCGACGGGGTGCGCCTCGGCTCCTACGCCGACCTGGTCGACCACGTCGTCGAGCAGCTCAACGACGACGAGACGCGGGGCGACTGGGCCGGCAGCGCGGTCGGGCTGGGCACGGTCAACGCGTTCGCCCGGCGGCTGATCGGCAGCAAGAAGGACCTGGGCCGGCTGATCCGCGGTGACCTGGCCACCCGGCGGCCACACTCGATCAACACCGCGGAGAGCGCCCAGGTCACCGTGGTCGACCTGCACAACCTGCCGGACCGCGCGCAGCGCTTCGTGGTCGGCGTGACGCTCAAGAGCGAGTTCGAGCGCAAGGAGAAGGCCGGCACCGCCAAGCCGTTGCTCTTCGTCGTGCTCGACGAGCTGAACAAGTACGCCCCGCGCGAGGGCTCCTCCCCGATCAAGGAGGTGCTGCTCGACATCGCCGAGCGGGGCCGCTCGCTGGGCGTGATCCTGGTCGGCGCGCAGCAGACCGCCAGCGAGGTGGAACGGCGGATCGTCACCAACTCGGCGATCCGGGTGGTCGGCCGGCTCGACCCGGCCGAGGCGTCCCGCCCGGAGTACGGCTTCCTCCCACCCGCCCAGCGGCAGCGGGCGCTGCTGGCCAAGCCGGGCACCATGTTCGTCAACCAGCCCGACATCCCGGTGCCGCTCTGCCTGGAGTTCCCGTTCCCCGCCTGGGCCACCCGGGTCTCCGAGGCGGGCCGCGCCCCGTCGGAGACGCTACGGTCGATCACCCAGGCGGCCGACCCGTTCGCGGTGGTCGGCTCCGGCTCCTCCGACGACGACATCCCGTTCTAGGGCGGCACCCAGCATGAAGATCCTGCACACCTCCGACTGGCACGTCGGCAAGGTCCTCAAGGGGCAGTCCCGCGCCGAGGAGCACACGCAGGTCCTCGCCCAGGTGATCGACATCGCCCGGGACGAGCGGCCCGACCTGGTGATCGTCGCCGGCGACCTCTACGACACGGCCGCGCCCACGCCGGAGGCGACCCGGCTGGTCACCCGGGCGCTGACCGCGTTGCGCCGCACCGGCGCCGACGTGGTGGTGATCGGCGGCAACCACGACAACGGCGCGGCGCTCGACGCGCTGCGGCCGTGGGCCGACGCCGCCGGGATCACGCTGCGCGGCAGCGTCCGGGAGAACCCGGCCGAGCACGTCGTCGACGGGGTGACCCGCGACGGTGAGCGCTGGCAGGTCGCCGCGCTGCCGTTCCTGTCCCAGCGCTACGCCGTGCGCGCGGTGGAGATGTACACGCTCACCCCGGCCGAGGCCAACCAGACCTACGCCGACCACCTCGGCCGGGTGCTCGCCAAACTGGCCGAGGGGTTCACCGAACCGGACCGGGTGCACCTGGTCACGGCCCACCTCACCGTGGTCGGGGCGAGCACCGGTGGCGGGGAACGCGACGCGCACACCGTGCTCGGCTACGCGGTGCCGGCCACCGTCTTCCCGGGCAACGCGCACTACGTGGCCCTGGGCCACCTGCACCGGTCCCAGCGGGTGATCGGCCCGTGCCCGATCCGCTACAGCGGTAGCCCGCTCGCGGTCGACTTCGGCGAGCAGGAGAACGTGGGCTCGGTGACCCTGGTGGAGGTGACCGCGACCACCGCCGCGCGTGTCCGGGAGGTGCCGGTGCCCGGCGCGGTGCCACTGCGCACGGTGCGCGGCACGCTCGCGCAGCTCGCCGAGATCGAGCCGCCGGACGGCTGGCTGCGCGTCTACGTCCGGGAGCAGCCCCGGGCCGGGCTGCGCGAGGAGGTGCAGGAGCTGCTGCCCCGGGCGTTGGAGATCCGGATCGACCCGGAGCTGGTGCCGGCGCCGGGCAGCGGCACCCGCACCGCCCAGCGGGCCGGCCGGTCGCCGCGTGAACTGTTCGCCGACTACCTGGGCAGCCGTGGGCACGCCGACGAGGACGTCCGGGAACTCTTCGACGAACTGCTCGAGGAGGTGGATCACTGATGCGGCCGATGCGGCTGGACATGGCCGGTTTCACCGTCTTCCGCGAGGAGACCACCGTCGACTTCACCGACGCCGACTTCTTCGCGCTGGTCGGGCCGACCGGCTCGGGCAAGTCCACGGTGCTCGACGCGATCTGCTTCGCGCTCTACGGCACGGTGCCGCGCTGGGGCGGGACGCGAGGGCTGGCGAACGCGCTGGCGCCGTCGGCCACCGAGGCGCGGGTCCGGCTGGTCTTCGAGTCGGCCGGTGACCGGTACGTCGCCACCCGGGTGGTCCGACGCGACGGGCGGGGCACGGTGAAGACGGCCAACGCCGGGCTCCAGCTCATGCCGCCCGGCTTCGACGTCACCAAGCTCGACACCGGGCTCAGCCCGGACGACCTGGGCGACGTGGTGGCCGGCACCCCGGCCGAGATGGAACGGGCGGTGCTGGACGCGGTCGGGCTGCCCTACGAGCAGTTCACCTCCTGCGTGGTGCTGCCCCAGGGGCAGTTCGCCGACTTCCTGCACGCCAAGCCGGCCACCCGCCAGCAGATCCTGGTCAACCTGCTCGGTCTCGGCGTCTACGAGGAGGTGCAGAAGAAGGCGGTCGAACGCGCCGGGCAGGCCGAGGCGAAGCTGGAGACCGTCGACAAGATGCTCGCCGGCCTCGCCGACGTCGACGACGACCGGCTGGCCGAGGCGCGGGGCCGGGTCGAGGCGGTGCGCGAGCTGGCCGGGGCGGTCGCGGCGGCCGTACCCGAACTGGAGCGGGCCCGGGCCACGGCGGGCGAGCGGGCCGCGGCGCTGGCCGCCCTCGACGCCGAGCTGGGTGTGCTCGCCTCGGTCCGGTCGCCGGACGGCACCGCGGAGCTGGCCCGGGCGGTGACCGCCGCCCGGGTGGCCGCGGACGAGGCGACCGCGACGGTCGCTCTGGCCGAGGAACGGGAGGAGAAGCTGCGCGGCGAGCTGGCGGCGGCCGGCGACGAGAGCACGCTGCGCCTGCACCTGCGGGCGTACGCCGACCGGGAGCGGTTGACCGGCGAGGCGGCGACGGTCCGCGCGGCGGTCGACGCGGCGCGGACCGAGCACGAGACGGCGGTCGCGGCGCTGGCGTCGGCGCGGGCCGACGCGGAACGGGCCGAGGTCGAGCTGGAGGCGGCGTTCCGGGCGCACGAGGAGGCGAAGGCCGCCGACCAGGCGATGGCGCTGCGGGCGCACCTGGTCGACGGCGCGCCCTGCCCGGTCTGCGAGCAGGTGGTGACGACCGTGCCGGCGGTGCCGACGGGCTCGGCGGTGACCCGGGCGATCGCGGCCGGCAAGGCGGCGCGGACGGCCAGCGAGGCCGCCAAGCGGGTGGTGACCGAGCGCGACGCCGCCGCCCGTGAGCTGGACCGGGTGCTGCTGCGCGCCCGGGCCGAGCACGACGGGCTCGGTGCGCGGCTGGCCGAGCTGGAGGGGCAGCTCGCCGACGCTCCCGCGCCGGACGCGTTGCGGGGGTCGCTGGCCGAGCACGCCCGGCTCCGCGCCGCGTTGGACGAGGCGGCGGGCGCGGTGCGGGCCGGTCGGGAGGCCGCCCGGCGGGCGCGGGGCACGCTCGACGGCGCGCAGGACCGGCTGCGCCGGGCGTGGCGTGACTTCGACGCGGCCCGGGACGGGCTGGCCCGGTTCGGGCCGCCGGCCGCCGACCGGGACGACGTGGCCGCGGCGTGGACGGCGCTCGCCGGCTGGGCGGGCGAGCAGGCCGACCGGCGCCGCGCCGACCGGGACGGGCTGGCCGCGTCGGTCGAGGAGGCGGAGCGGGCGGTGGCCGGGGCGGCCGAGGCGATCGGCGCGTTGTTCACCGCCGCCGGGCTGGATCCCCCGGACGACCCGCTACGCGACGTCGCGGTGGCGGTGGAGCGGGCCGAGGCGGAGCTACGCCGGCTGACCGAGCGCCGCGAGCAGGCCGCCGGGCTGCGCGAGCAGCGGGCCGGTCACGAACGCCAGGCGCGGGTGGCCCGCGCGCTCGCCGGGCACCTGCGGGCCAACAACTTCGAACGCTGGCTGCTCACCGAGGCGCTGGACCTGCTGGTCGACGGCGCGTCGCGGATCCTGCGGGAGCTGTCCGGCGGGCAGTACGACCTGATGCACGACAAGGGCGAGTTCTTCGTGGTCGACCACCACGACGCCGGGCTGCGACGCGGGGTGCGGACGCTGTCGGGCGGGGAGACGTTCCAGGCGTCGCTGGCGCTGGCGCTGGCGCTGTCGGAGCAGCTCGCCGGCATGTCGACGAGCGCGGCGAGCCTGGAGTCGATCGTGCTGGACGAGGGCTTCGGCACGCTGGACGCGGCGACGCTGGACACGGTCGCGGCCACGCTGGAGAACCTGGCCGCCCGGGGCGACCGGATGGTCGGCGTGGTCACCCACGTCCCGGCCCTGGCCGAGCGGATCCCGGTCCGCTACGAGGTCCGCAAGGACGCGCGAACGGCCCGCATCGAGCGGACCGGCCGGTGAGGGGCGTCGCGTGACCGGGCCGTCGCGAACGGGCGCGCGTTTCTTCGTCGACTCGTGGGACCCGGCGTACGGGGCGTCGTTCGAGGCGGCGGGCGGGGCCGGGCCGGCCGCGCCGAGCAGCGCCCAGGTGGACGCCGACGTCGAGGTGCCGGCCACCGACTGGCGGGCGATCGACGTCCGACGCGACGTGACCGCGCCGGACGTGGTGCTGCTGGTCGACGGGGTGCGCCGGATCGACGCCAGCGTCTGGACGGCCGAGGAGGACGGCGGCTCGTTCCCCGGCGTCGCCGCCTCGTACGCGGCCGGGGTGGTCCGCTGCGACCTGGACCGGGGCGCCGCCGAACTGGCCGGCGCCCGGGTCGGCCGGGGGCTGTTCACGGCCAGCCCGTCGGCGCAGGACGTGGTGGCCGGCACGGTCCGTTACCCGGTGCACCGGGTCTCCGGCACCGGCGAGCTGAGCAAGCTGCCGGCCGCCGTGCAGGCCCCGCTCACCGCGTTGGAGGTGGCCGTCTCCGACGCGGTGCGCACCGACGGCGACCTGCTGGTGGTGGACGGGCCGTTGCGCAGCCGACGGAACCTGCCGCGCACGCTCGGCTACATCAAGACCCAGCACAGCCAGTACCTGGACGCCCGGCTCACCGCCGTGGTGACCGGGCTGGCGTCGGGCCAGCGCTGCCCGGTGTTCCGGCTGGGCACCGCGTGGGGCGGCTGGTCGTGGTATCTGCGCCTGCCGGTGACCGCCGGGGCGCCCTGGGCGGGCATCGTGCGGATGGAGTGCTCGGCCGACCTGACCGTGCCGGAGGCGATCGCGCTGGCCGACCTGTCGCTGGTCACGCTCCCCCGGTTCGCGTCCACCCCGTACAAGGACCCGCGCGCCCCGCAGAACCTGGTGCCGATCGCCGGCCTGGAACGCCGGCTGCGCGGGATGCTCGGCGACGCGCGGCTGCTGCACCGGGTGCTCACCACGGCGGCGCGCGGGATCCGGCGCTGATGGGCCGGCGACGCGACACCGACCGCATGGCGACCGACGTCGACACCGGGCGGGCCGAGCTGGTGCCGGACCGCGACCGCCCGGGCTCCTGGACGCTGCTGCTGGACGGGGCCCCGCAGTCCCATGTGGACCTCGCCGACCCGACCCATCTGGAGTTCGAGTACGTCCGTCGGCTGGCGGCCGCGCTCGACCTGGTCGCGCCGCCCGGTGTTCCGCTGCGGGTGCTGCATTTGGGCGGCGGCGCGCTCACCCTGCCCCGGTACGTGCAGGCCACCCGGCCCGGGTCCACCCAGCGGGTGTCCGAGGTGGACGGCGCGCTGGTGGAGCTGGTCCGCCGGGAGCTGCCCTGGCCCGCCGACCCCCGGCTGCGGGTACGGGTGGCCGACGCCCGCGCCACGCTGGCGTCGAGCCGGGACGGCGCGTACGACGTGATCGTGGCGGACGTCTTCGCCGGCGCCCGCACCCCCGCGCACCTAACCTCGGTGGAGTACGCCGCCGAGGTGGCCCGGGTGCTGGCGCCGGACGGCTGCTACCTGGCGAACGTCGCCGACGGCCCGCCGCTGCGGCACGCCCGAGGGCAGGTCGCCACCGTGCGTACCGTGCTGCCCCGGGCCTGCCTGGTGGGCGACGCGGCGGTGCTGCGCGGCCGGCGGTACGGCAACCTGGTGCTGGTGGCGTCCCGGGTGGAGCCGCCGGTGCCGGAGCTGACCCGGCGCGCGGCCGGCGACTGGTTCCCCGGCCGGGTGGTCGCCGGCGCGGAGCTGGACCGGTTCGCCGGCGGCGTGCCGGTGGTCTCGGACGCGGACGCCGTCGACTCCACTCCACCGCCGCCGGGAATTTTTTCGGTCCGACGTTGATCCGTTCGGCGGGCCGCTGCGTATCACCGGGCGGCCATGCCCGTGGGGGGCCGGCTGACGTCATGGGACACCGGAGGTCTGCATGCATGCGGTGGCGGCCGGCTGGCACGGCGAGGTGGCGAGGCCCGAGTGGATGTTCGCCCGGGCGCAGCCACACTCGCGCGCGTCGCGTTCGACCCGGGGGGTCGACGCCCGTGGCGCCGATCGCCAGAATGACCCGGTGCCGCCGCGACCCGCTCCCGGACGCCATCAGGCGACCTCCGCCGAGGCCAGCCACTCCGACCAGCTGATCCGGTTGCTCTACGCGGAGCACGCCGGCCCGCTGCTGATGTTCGTGATGCGGCTGACCGGCGGGGACCGGCAACGCGCCGAGGACATCGTGCAGGAGACGCTGCTGCGGGCCTGGCGCAACGCGCACCGCCTCGGCGTGCAGGGCGGTCAGGGCTCGCTGCGGCCCTGGCTGGTGACGGTGGCCCGGCGGATCGCGATCGACGAGCACCGCAGCGAGCAGGCCCGGCCGGCGGAGACGTACGACCGGGACCTGACCGCGTTCGCCGAGGCGGACAGCACCGACCGGGTGCTGCGCACGATGACCGTGGCGGACGCGCTGCGTACGCTGAGCCAGTCGCACCGGGAGATCCTGGTGGCGACGTACTTCCGGGGTCGTACCGTGCCCGAGGCGGCGGAGGAGCTGGGCCTTCCGCTCGGCACCGCGAAGTCGCGGGTCTACTACGCGCTGCGCGCGCTGCGCACGGCTCTGCAGGAGAGGGGGGTGACGGAATGAGCCGGGCGGACCACATGGACGTCGCCGCGTACGCGCTCGGCGTGCTCGACGCGCAGGACGCGGAGCGGTTCGAGGAGCACCTGGCCACCTGCTGGGCGTGCGCGGCGGAACTGGAGACGATGGTCCCGGTGGTGGGGCTGCTCTCCGGCATCGACGGCGAGGCGATGGCCGCGCTGGAGCAGACCCACACCGATCCGGCGCTGCTGGACCGGACGCTCGTGGCGGTGCGGCGGGACCGCCGGCGTACCCGGGTTCGGCAGTGGCTGGCCACCGCCGCGGCCGTGGTGGTGTTCGGCGGCGTGAGCGCCGGCGCGGCGGGGGTGTTCTTCGACGATCCGGCGCCGGTGCGGCAGGCCGGGCCGACGCCGGTCGCGCCGACCGCGCCGTCGTCGCCGACCCCGGGGCCTTCGGGCGACGGCATCGGCGGCGACAAGGAGTTCGAGGGCGACCCGCACGAGGCGACCGACTCGGGCACCGGCGTGAAGACCACGATGTGGTTGGCGAAGAAGGAGTACGGCACGCAGATCAACGTGCTGCTCAGCCGACTGCCGGGGCCGCGCACCTGCCGGCTGCTGGTGGTGCGCAAGAACGCCACCAGCGAGGTGGTGGGCACCTGGTCGGTGCCGGGCGGTGGTTACGGCACCAACCAGAATCCGCTCTCGCTGGTGTTGAGCGCGTCCACCTCGGCCCCGCTCGGCGACATCGAGAAGGTCCAGGTGCAGTCGGTCGACGTCAACGGGGTGGCCAGCCCGCTGNCCCGCGCCGACGGCGCCGGGCGGCGAGACCGCCCGGCGCCGTCGTGTCGTCTCCGCCGGATGCCTTCGGGTGCCCCGCACGGGCGGCAGGGCGGAACGGTTCAACGGATCCACTGTGAAATGGACCACCCTTCTCGCTTCAACCTTGACAGCACCGCCGCCCGTACTACTGGGCGAACTGTCAGAAACGAGGAGGGCACGTGGCACACCACATGCGGACGACCGTCATCGTCGCGAGCGCGATGGTCGCACTTACGGCCTGCGCCCCCGCAGGCTACAACGGGGCGAACTCGGGCGCGGCCGAGCCGGTCGCCGTCGCCGCGGCCGAGCCCACCGCGGCGGCCGAACCGGAGGCGTCGGCCACCCCCGAGGCACCCGCCGCCGACCCGGCGCCCCCGTCCGACGTGAAGCTCACCGACGAACTGGTCGGCAAGAGCCTGCCCCGGATGGGCAAGGTGGTCACCGACCAGGACGGCTGGGTGCTGTACCGGTTCGACAAGGACACCGCGAACCCGCCGCAGTCCAACTGCGTGGGCAAGTGCGCCGACGTCTGGCCGCCGGCGCTGACCGACGGGAACCCGCAGCTCCAGGGCGTCTCCGACGACAAGGTCGGCACGGTCACCCGGCAGGACGGCACCCGCCAGATCACCATCGGCGGCTGGCCGGTCTACCGCTACATCGGGGACAAGAAGCCGGGCCAGTGGAAGGGCCAGGGCGTCGGCGGCACCTGGTTCGTCGTCGACCCGAACGGCAAGAAGAACCTGACCTGCCTGCCGACCGGCACGCCGAAGCCGGTCGCCCCGCCGGCAGCGGGTGACTCGGGCAGCTCGGGCGGCGGCTCGGACTACTCGTACTGACCGGTGCGGACCCGGTGACCGGCCGCCGCCGACGGCGGGGCCGGTCACCGTCGTGGACCCGGGAGGTGGGGCGCACCGGCATCGCCCCGCCTCCCGGCACGGGCACCCGCGGGNCCCCCCCGCCCGCCGCACGCTGCGTCCGCCGGTCGGTTACCGGCTGGCCGCCTCGGTGCGGGCGTTGACCTTCAGCCCGTACGACCCGTGCGCGCGGATCGCCGCCGGCACCTTCTGGTGGGCCACCCGCACCCCGGACGGACCGGCCACGCTGGCGCTGCGCCCGGCGGCCGGCGAGCTGCTCGCCGAGGGGTACGGTCCGGGCGCGGCCTGGGTGGTGGAGCGTGCCGACCGGGTGGCCGGGCTGCGCGACGACCTGACCGGGTTCGCCGCGCTGGCCGCCGCGCACCCGCTGGTGGCCCGGCTGGCCCACGAGCACCACGGGCTGCGGATGCCCGCCACCGGCCAGGTCTTCCCCCGCCTGCTGCGGGCCGTCTTCGAGCAGAAGGTCACCGGCAAGGAGGCCTACCGGGCGTACGCGGCGACCGTGCGGCACTTCCGCGAGCCGGCGCCGGGCCCGCTGCAACCGCTGCTGCTGCCGCCCGTTCCGGCCGCGGTGGCCGCCACCCCGTACTGGGTNCGACACGCTGCGCCGCGCCGCCGCCGTCGCGGACCGGCTGGAACGCTGCGCCGACGCCGCCGAGGCCACCCGCCGGCTCACCGCGATCCCCGGCATCGGGCCGTGGACCGCCGCCGAGGTGGTGCGGATCGCGTACGGCGACCCGGACGCGGTCAGCGTCGGCGACTACCACGTGCCGAACACGGTGGCCTGGGCGCTGGCCGGGGAGCCACGCGGCGACGACGCCCGGATGCTGGCGCTGCTGGCGCCGTTCGCCGGGCACCGGGGCCGGGTGTGCATGCTGCTGGAGGCCGCCGGCATCCAGGCACCGAAGTACGGCCCGCGCGCCCCGATCCGCTCCTTCGCCCGTTACTGAGCCACCAGCCGGCGCAGCGTCCGCCCCAGCCACCACGCGTACGCCCGCTGGAAGCCGCGGGTGACCGGCCCGGCGGCGCGCACGTACCAGAGCGCCGGCCGGCTGAACGCGGTCACCTCGAACCAGGTCCCGTCCGGGCGTCGGGTGACCAGGAACGCCTCCTCGCCTATTTCCGGGTGCCCGGGCAGCGTGC
>NZ_NAPR01000002.1:171390-183169 GCF_002140155.1 Micromonospora sp. NBS 11-29 | reverse complement strand
CCCCAGACCCGCGCCGGGCCGACGCCGAGCCCCGGCGTGACCCGCACCCCTTCGGCGGCGCGCGGCGCGTCCGCGCGCATCACCACGCCGGCGGCGCGGTGCAACCGCCAGCCGAGCACCGCGTCCGCCGCGGCCGCGAACGCGCCGTCCGGCAGCCGGACCCGGTGGCGCAGGTGGTGGTAGCCGGCCGGCAGGTCGCCGTCGCGGGTCGCGCCCACCTCGGGGTACGTCAGCTCGGGCACGTCGGCCGCCTCTCCTCGCGTGGGGACACCCCGCCAGGGTACGACCGCCCGACGTGGATGTGGTGGGCTGAGCGGGTGACCGATGACGTGACCGTCGCCCCCGCCGTCGTCGCGGACGCCGGTGAGATCCTCACCGTGCAGCGCGCCGCCTACCTGGTGGAGGCGCAGCGCTACCGCGACGTGTTCCTACCCCCGCTGACCGAGACGCTGGNGCCCGCCTGGTCGGTTCGGTGCGGGCGCGCGTGGAGGGCGACACCGCCCATGTCGGCCGGCTCTCCGTCGCCCCGGACCAGCAGGGGCGCGGCATCGGCGGGCGGCTGCTCACCGCGGTCGAGCAGGCGTGCGCCGGCCGGGTGGCGCGGTTCGCGCTGTTCACCGGCGCGGAGAGCACGGAGAACCTGGGGTTGTACGCGCGGCGCGGCTACCGGGTGGTGGCGCACCGGTCGGACGAGAACGGCAACCGCCTGGCGGTGCTGGAGAAGGTCACTCCCGCTCGCACCGGCGCCTGAGCCCGTCCGCCTCCTGCCGCAGGTAGCGGCGCATGGTCGCGCCGCCGAGCAGCCCGACCAGCCCGGCCAGCGGTCCGGTCTGCACGAGCGCCAGCTCGGCACGGGTGCGCCCNGCGGCTGCGCACGCCGGGGCTCGCGGACTCCCAGACGAAGGCGTGGGGCGGGTGGATCTCGGTGACCCGCCAGACCGCCGGGCGTAGCCGGGGCTGCGTCAGCCGGGCGGTCGAGCCGAGGGCCAGCGGTCCGGGCTCCAGCCGGCGGGCGGCGGTGACCGAGGGCGTCCACTCGGGCCAGCGCTCCACGTCGGTCTGGACCGCCCAGACGCGCTCGACGTCGGCGGCGATCTCGACGGACTCGACGAACCGCATTCTGTCTCCTCCCCCGGACCGGTCGGGTCAGGCTACGCCGCGTGATGCCAATCCCGGGGACATGGTTTGGGACCGTCGGCGAGGCACGCCCGGATGAGGGCTGGAGCCGCCCGAACGCGGCGGGCGGACCTCAGGCGGCTTCGCGGAGGTCGGCCAGGCCGACCGGGGCGTACCGCCGGAGCAGGCGTTCCAGCTCGGCCACGGAGCCCACCTCGCCGACGACGTTCGCGCCGCCGCCGTGCTCCGGCGGATAGCGGTGCGCCAGCCGGTAGCGGTATCGCCCGCGGATCAGCTCCACGCTGACCCGCCAGCGACCGCAGCATCCGCAACTCCACTCCGGCACGCCGCGACGGTAGCTCCGACCTGCGGTTTCACCATCCGGTCGGCGGTGACGAACGGGTCCGGGCGAGGACACGCCGCCCCGGGACCGGCGGTGATCTGCCTCACGAGCGTCGGTGGGGTCTGGTTGACTGGTCGCCGTGGACCTGCCGATCAACCCGCCGGTCGAGCCGATGCTGGCCAAGAGCGTGGCCGAGTTGCCCACCGACCCCGGCCTGACCTACGAGCCGAAGTGGGACGGCTTCCGCTGCATCGTCTTCCGCGACGGCGACGAGGTCGAGCTGGCCAGCCGCGGCGGCAAGTCGATGACCCGCTACTTCCCCGAGGTGGTCGAGCAGGCCCGTCGCCAGCTTCCGCCCCGGTGCGCGGTCGACGGCGAGCTGATCGTGATCCGCCGGGACGGCCCCGAGGGTCAGCCACGACTCGACTTCGAGCTGCTGGCCCAGCGGATCCATCCGGCCGCCTCCCGGGTGAAGCTGCTCGCCGAGACCACGCCGGCCGACTTCGTCGCGTTCGACCTGCTCGCGCTCGACGACGAGCTGCTCACCGACCGGCCCTACCCGCAGCGCCGGGAGCGGCTGGAGCGGGCCCTGGCCGGGGTCCGGCCGCCGGTGCACGTGACCCAGGTGACCACCGACCCGGAGACGGCCCGGCGCTGGTTCGAGGTGTTCGAGGGCGCCGGCCTGGACGGGCTCATCGTCAAGCCGGCCGACCTGCCGTACGAGCCGGGCAAGCGGCTGATGTCCAAGGTCAAGCACGCGCGCACCGCCGACGTGGTGGTGGCCGGCTTCCGCTGGCACAAGTCCGGTCCGGTGGTCGGCTCGCTGCTGCTCGGCCTCTACGACGACGGGGTGCTGCACCACATCGGCGTCAGCTCCTCGTTCACCATGGCCCGTCGCAAGGAGCTGCTCGACGAGTTGGAGCCCTACCGCGACGTCGGCGGCGAGCACCCGTGGGTGCACGGCGACCACGAGCGCGGCCAGCGCATCCCGGGCGGGGTGAGCCGGTGGACCGGCGGCAAGAACCTGGAGTGGGAGCCGCTGCGCCCCGAGCTGGTGGTGGAGGTGGCCTACGACGCGATGGAGGGCGACCGGCTGCGGCACACCGCCCGGTTCCTGCGCTGGCGGCCCGACCGCGACCCGCGTTCCTGCGGCTACGACCAGCTCGACCGCCCGATCCGCTACGACGTCGACGAGGTGCTGCGCGGTGACCCGGCGGCGACGGTGAGCGACGCCCGCGGCCCGGCGTAGCCTGGCCGTCGATACGAGCATGGAAGGCGGCCACGTGACCCGCTCGCCCGACCGGACCCGCCGGTTCCGGCCCATCCTGGCCGCCCTCGTCGCGGCGGTGGTGCTCACCGCAGGTTGCACCCTGCCGGCGTTCGCCCCTCGCGCCGAGAGCGAGGTCGAGGCGGCTCCGCCCGGCACCGCGCCCTCCTGGCGGGACTGCCCGGAGGTGCCCGACGAGCTGGTCGGCCGTGGCGCGGCCGACATGCGCTACGAGTGCGCCCGGATCGCCGTGCCCCGCAACTGGGGCACCGGGGCGGCCACCGGCGCGACCGCCGGGCCCGGCACCGGCGAGACGTTCGAGATCGCGTTGATCCGGATCCGCTCGACCAAACAGCGCGACCGGATCGGGTCGCTGGTGCTGAACCCGGGCGGCCCGGGTGCCTCCGGCGTGGACACCGCGGTCTACCTCTCCTTCGGCCCCGCGTTCGGCGGCCTGCCCACGGCGATCACCGACCGGTTCGACATCGTCGGCTTCGACCCGCGCGGGGTGGCCCGGTCCAGTCCGGTCAAGTGCATCTCCGACACCGAGCTGGACGCCAGCTTCGGCTACGACCCCGACCCGGAGAGCCAAGCCTCCTTCGACGGCCTCGTCGACCTCAACCGGCGGATCGGCGCGCGGTGCGGCGCGAAGTACGGCGACCAGCTCCCGCTCTACGGCACCGAGCAGGCCGCGCGGGACATGGACGCGGTCCGCGCGGCGGTCGGCGACGACAAGCTGACCTACCTCGGCTACTCCTACGGCACCCTGCTCGGCGCCACCTACGCCCAGCTCTATCCGCAGCGGGTGCGGGCACTGGTGCTCGACGGCGCGGTCGACCCGAGGCAGCAGCTGATCGCCGGGTCGGAGAGCCAGGCCAAGGGCTTTGAGCGCGCGTTCGACAACTTCTCCCGCTGGTGCGCGGCGAACGCCGGCCGCTGCCCGATCGCGCCGGACGCCCGCGCAGCGGTCACCGCCGCCCTCGACAAGGCGAACGCCTCCCCGGTGCGCGGCCGGGACGGCCGGGAGGCCACCGCCGGGTGGGTCTTCTACGCGGTGATCNGTTCAAGCTCGCCGACGCGTACGCCGGACGCGAGGACGACGGGCACTACTCCAACCTGTTCGACGCCAACATGGCGGTCAACTGCGCGGACGAGACGGAGAAGCCGACCCGGGAGCAGGTCCGGGCGTTGCAGTCGCGGTGGCGGCAGACGTACCCGCTGTTCGGCCCGGCGCTGGCGGTGGGGATGCTCGGCTGCGTCGAGTGGCCGGGCGCGCGCGACCCGTACCCGACCGGCCGGGCCGACGGTGCGCCGCCGATCCTGGTGGTCGGCACCACCGGCGACCCGGCCACGCCCTACGAGCAGACCGCCGCGCTGGCCTCGATGCTGGGCGTCGGCCGGGTGCTCACCTGGGAGGGCGAGGGGCACACCGCCTACCCGCAGACCGCGTGCGTGACGGCGGCCGTCGACGCGTACCTGATCTCGCTCACCGTCCCCCGGGAGGGGCTGCGCTGCCCCGCCCGGTGACGGTGCGGCGGCCGGTCAGCCGGCCGGCGGCGGCGTCCAGCCCTGCGGCAGGTGCCCGACGCGGACCCGCTGCGGGTGGTCGCCGACCGCGACGCTGGTCACCTTCTGCCCGGTGGCGAAGTTGATCGCGGTGACCTGGTCCGCGCCGGATTCGGAGATCACGCAGTCCCGGCCGTCGCCGCTGACCGTGGCCCAGTAGGGCTTGCTGGCCGGCACCAGCGTGCCCTCGCGCAGCGTGGCCCGGTCCACCACGGTCACGTAGTCGTCCATGGTGCCGGCGACGCAGAGCCGGGCGCCGTCGGGGCTCACCGACAGGCCGTGGTGCCGCGAGTCGTTCACCCAGGTGGTGCGGTCCTCGTTGGTGGCCGGGTTCTTCGGCAGCGTGGCGACCCGGGTGACCCGGTCGGCGGCCACGTCGTACTCGACCAGCCCGTTGAAGAAGGAGACCTGGAAGTAGAGCTTGCCGCCGTCCGGGGTGAAGACCGCCGGGCGGACCGCGTCGGAGAGGTCCCGGTAGCCGGCGGCGTCCAGGCGGTCGCGCATGTCGATGACCTTGACCACCTGGTACGTGCCGGCGTCGGCGACGGTGATCCTCCGGTCGCCCTTGGTCCAGTCCAGCCAGGGCGCGTCCAGGTCGGTGTCGACCTCGCCGATGGACATGTTCCACAGCCGGCCGTCGCGGGTGAAGACGTTCTCGTGCGGCTTGTCGCCGGTGCCGAACGACCCGAGCTGCGCCCCGGTGCGGATGTCCAGTACGTGCACGGTGTTCGAGGTGGAGGCGGAGACCGCGACCCGGGTGCCGTCGGGCGAGACGGCCATGTGGTCGGAGCGGTAGCCGGAGACCGGGAACCGCCAGCGGACCGCGCCGGTGGCCAGGTCGATCGAGACGACGTCGGCGAAGCTGGGCCGGGACACGACCAGGGCGGTGCCGTCCGGGGTGGTGTACATGTCGTCGACGAGCTGGTCGTGCCCCTCACCGGGGCCGGACCGGATGCCGAGGAAGAACGCCAGCCGGATCGGGTTGAGGTAGATCTCCCGCAGCCGCGTCGTCCGGTCCGGGATCACGTTGATCCGCCCGAGCTTGGCGTAGTCGCCGCGGGAGCGGATGACGTCGACGGTGCCGTCCCAGTTGTTGCCGACGAACATCACCTCCTGGAGGGTGGCGGCCGCGGCGGCGGGCGTGGGCGTCGCCGCGAGCGGGCTCGGCACGGCGAGCGCGAGGGCGGCCAGCGCGGCGAGGACGGCGCGGCGCCGGGTTCGGGACGGTCGGGGTGGCACGGGGGTCATGGACGCCTCCTGACAGCCGTTAGGACATCGACGTTCCTCGGTGCCCCATTCGGTGTTACCTTGCGGTAACAACCAGGAGAGCAACCGGCCGGTCGTCCCCACTAGGGATCGAGCGCCAACGCCCCACCGGTCCGGTTGTGGCGGGACGACAACGGGAGGCGGCGCGCGCCGATGACCCGGACCCCAGACGCCCCCACGTTCGGCGCGCTGCTGCGCGGCCTGGCCGCCGACACGGCCGCCGTCGACGAGGTGGCGGGGGCCGCCCGCGCGAACTCGCCGGAGGTGGCCCGCCTCCCCGTCGGCGAGGTGCGCCGTCAGGTCGTCCTGCTGCTCACCAGCGGCCTCGGCGCGCTGGAACGCCACGAGGATCCCGGCGGACGCGACTTCACCGAGGCCCGCCGGCTGGGCGCCGACCGGGCGGCGCAGGGCATCTCCGTCGCCGGCCTGCTGCGCGGCGTACAGGCTGGCCGGGACCGGGCGGTGGAGCTGGTGGTCCGGCACGGCCGCACCGCCGGCGTTCCCGACGAGGTGCTGCTGGAGGGACTGCTCACCATCGGCCGGTACGCGGCGGCGGTGGAGCGGGCGGTGGTGGACGGGCACCGGGCAGCCGAGCGGGAGCTGGCCGGCACCGGCGCGGCCGCCCGGGCCCGCCTGCTGCGCCGGCTGCTGCTCGACGGCCCGGCCGGCGCCCCACCGGCGGAGCTGGCCCGGTTCGGCCTCCGCCCGGACGGGCGCTACCACTGCCTGGTCGCCGCCCACCCCGACCCGGTGCGGGCGCACACGCTGCACCGGCAGTTCACCCGGCACGGCGGCCTGCTCGGCGCCGTCGAGGACCGGTTGGCCGGCCTGCTGCCCCGGCTGCCCGGCAGCGCGCCGGCCGACCTGCTGGCGCTGGTGGCGCCGGCCCAGCCGTTGGAGCGGGTCCCGACCATGTACGCGCTCTGCCTGGCGGCGCTGCGCACCGCGGCACACCGGCGGCTGCGCGGCCTACGCCGGGTGACCGACCTGGCCGGGGAGACCGCGCTGGCCGCCCAGCCGGCCCTGGCCGAACTGCTGCGCGGCGCGCTGCTCGGCGCGCTCGACCCGGCCGACGAGTTCCACCGGGAGCTGGCCGCCACCGCGCTCTCCTGGTTGGACCACGGCCAGCGGCTCGACCAGACCGCCGCCGCGTTGCACGTACATCCGAACACGGTGCGCTACCGGCTGCGCCGGCTCCGCGAGGTGACCGGCGGGCCACCGGTCGAGGAGGGTGCACGGTGCACCGTGCCGGAGACCGTGCACTGGTGGTGGGCGCTGCGGAGCTGGCTGGACGGCTGCTGAACACTCGTGCCAGGCTCCCCGGATGACCGACGTGATCTTCCGTGAGGCCACCCGGGCGGACCTGCCCGCCGTGCTCGCCCTGCTCGCCGACGACGAGTTGGGGCGCACCCGCGACCGGCCCGAGGTCGACGAGGCGTACGAGCGGGCCTTCGCCACGCTCGACGCGGACCCGCGCAACCACCTGATCGTCGCCGACGCCGGCGGTGAGCCGGTCGGCTGCCTCCAGATCACGTACATCCCGGGGTTGGGCCGGCACGGCGCCGAGCGGTCGCTGGTCGAGTCGGTGCGGGTCCGCTCCGACCTGCGCGGTCGCGGGCTGGGCCGGGCGATGATGGGTTGGGTGATCGACCGGGCCCGGGAGCGTGGCTGCGCGCTGGTGCAGCTCACCACCGACAAGCGCCGCGCCGACGCGCACCGGTTCTATCGCGACCTGGGCTTCGTGGCCAGCCACGAGGGCATGAAGCTGTCGCTGTAGCGGCAACCGAACGTGCCGTCGGCCTCAGTCGGTCGCCAACCGCCCGTCCCGCAGGACGAGGGTCCGATCGGCCAGCTCGATCAGCGCCGGGTCGTGCGTGGCGACCAGGGCGGTCATCCCGCGGGCGTGCACCACGGCACGGAGCAGGTCCATGATCGCGCGCCCGGTTTCGGAGTCGAGCTGGCCGGTCGGCTCGTCGGCGATCAACAGGTCCGGCTCGTTCGCCAGCGCCCGCGCCAACGCCACCCGCTGCTGCTGCCCGCCGGACAGCTCGTACGGCCGCTGCGCCGCGTGCCCGCCCAGCCCGACCAGCTCCAGCAGCACCGCCACCCGCTGCTCCCGCTGGGCCGCCGGCACCTTCGCCAGGCGCAGCGGCACCCCGACGTTCTCCGCGGCGGACAGGATCGGCACCAGGCCGAAGGTCTGGAAGACGAAGCCGACGGTGCCCCGGCGCAGCGCCAGCAGCTCCCGCTCCCCCGCCGAGGTCACCTCGTGCCCGGCCACCTCGATCCGCCCGGCGTCCGGCCGGTCCAAGCCACCGATCAGGTTCAGCAGTGTGGTCTTGCCGGCGCCGGACCGGCCCCGCACGGCGACCAGCTCACCGCGCCCGGCGGTGAACGAGACGTCCCGCACGGCGTGCACGGCGTGCTCCCCCCGGCCGAACGTGCGACTCACCCCCTCGACCCGCACCACGTCCGCCACGCCCGTCACCGACGACACCACGGCCCGGTCGGTCATCACTCACTCTCCTCGGCGTGCGCCCGGTCGCCGGGACGCACCTCGACGCGGTCGGGTTCCAGGGTCAGCCGGACCCGGTCACGCAGCGACAGCGCCTCCACGAACGGCGCCGGCAACTGCATCCGGCCGGTCCGGTCCAGCACCGCGTACTCCTCGCTGACCAGCTCCGTGCCGCCGTCGGCGGTGGTCCGCGCGGTCCGGCGTACCTCGGAGGCGGTCCGGCCGTCGCGGATCGCGACGGTGCGGCGGACCTGGTCGGCCACGGCGTGGTCGTGGGTGACCACCACGATGGTCACCCCCAGCTCGGCGTTGATCGTGCGCAGCGCGGCGAAGACCTCCGCGCCGGTCGCCTCGTCCAGCTCGCCGGTCGGCTCGTCGGCGAAGAGGATCTCCGGGTCGTTGGCGACCGCGACGGCCACCGCGCACCGCTGCTGCTCGCCGCCGCTCATCCGGCCCGGCCGACGGTCCGCGCAGTGGCCGACCCCGACCAGGTCGAGCAGGCGGCGCGCCCGCTCCCGCCGGCCGCCGCGCCGCCCGGCCAGCTTCATCGGCAGCTCGACGTTCTCCACCGCCGTCAGGTACGGCAGCAGGTTGCGGCCGGTCTGCTGCCAGATGAAGCCGACCATCTCCCGCCGGTACGCCAGCCGCCGCCGGTTCGAGAGTGCGAGCAGGTCGTAGTCGGCGACCCGGGCGATGCCGGCGGTCGGGGTGTCCAGGCCGGACAGGACGTTGAGCAGGGTGGACTTGCCGGAGCCGGAGGCGCCCACGATCGCGACCAGCTCGCCCCGGTCGATCACCAGGTCGAGACCCTGGAGGGCGACGACCTCGACCCCCTCGGTCTTGAAGATGCGCACCAGGCCGTCGCAGACGATGTGCCCGCGCAGCCGGTCGCGCCCGCCGGCCCGTTCGGCGGCGCGCTCCGCCGCGCGCTGTTGCAGGGCGGCCAGGTCCGGCACGGCGGTCGTCGGCTGTCCGGGGTCGTGGCGCGGCGTCAGACGCGCCGAGCCCGGACGGCCGGAAGCTGTCGCGGTCATCAGCTCTCCTCTCCGAGCCGCAGCGCCTCACCGAGGCGCATCCGGCGGTTGTTCACGGCCTCCACGGTGATCGCGAAGCCGAGGGCCAGCAGGGCCAGGGCCGACACCCCGGCCACCAGGCCGGGTTCGAACCGGGGGCGCACGGCCACCCCGCCGGTGAACGCGGGCAGGCCGAGCACCGGGGTGAGCAGCAGCGGCAGCAGCGCGCCGACCACCGCGCCGGTCAGCACCGACACCAGCACCAGCGGGGTCAGCTCGACCAGCAGCAACCCGCGCCACTGCCGGCGGGACAGGCCCATGGTGCGCAGCCGGGAGAGCACCTGCCCCCGGGACCGGGCGTCGGCGAGCACCGCGAACGCGAGCCCGAGCAGGCCCAGCGCCGCGCCTCCCCCGGCGCCCAGCGCGAAGCCGAACACCAGCAGCCCGTTCACGCCGCTGCCGCCCAACTCGGCCCGGACCGCGGACCGGCTGGTCACCTCCGGGGCCCGCGCCTTGTCGCCGGTCTCCACCGACCCGATCCGCAGGTGGCGGCGCTGGCCCTCGACCGCGACCCGGCTCACCTCGACCGGGTCCGCTCCGGGCCCGGCCAGCACGAAGCCGGTGGGCGCGAGCGGGTGCGGGACGCCCGCCGGCAGCGTCGGCCAGGGCAGCACCACGAACCGGCGTACGTCGCCGTCGACCAGTGCNGCCAGGCGGGGCGGCGCCCCTGCGCGTCCGCCAGCCCGGCCCGCTGCAGTTCCTCGGCCACCGCCGGGGAGACCAACGCCGGCAGCGGGCTGCTGCCGTCGCCGCCGGCCAGCAGCGGATCGGGCACGGTCACCGGTACGCCGGCGCGGCGGGCCACCTCGGCGAAGCGCTCCCCGTCGACCAGCAGCACCCGGAGTTCCCGGATCCGGGTCAGGTGGCCGGCGCGGTCGGCGTACGGGCGCTCGGCCGCGACAGTCAGCAACGGGGCCACCGCACGCACGCCCGGCAGCGCCGCGAGCTGCGCGGCCGTGTCCGGCGCGAACCGCTCGCCGCGGACCAGCACGTCCCCGGGCACCGTCCGGGCGGCGGCGGCGTCCCGGCCGGTCTCGATGCCGGTCGCCACCACTCCGCAGAACGCGGCCGTGGCGACGGCCAGCACCACCACGACCAGCGGTCCGGTGCTGGCCGCCCGGCCGGCGCGGGCGACGCCGAGGAACGCCACGCTCCCCCGCGCCCGCGCCGCGGCCCGGCTGAGCAGCCGCAACGGCCAGGGGTACGCACGCAGCGCCAGCATCGCCGCGGCCACCGCCAGCAGCACCGGCACGGACACCAGCAGCGGATCCACCGACCCCGGGGTGAGCCCACGCCGACGCAGCAGGAACGCCCCGAGCACGGCGACCCCGAGCACGGCCACCTCGACGGTAAGCCGGATCGCCGGCGAGCGACCGCCGAGGTCGGACCGGCCGGCGGACTGCCGGCCGACGGCGAGCGCGGCCAACGGTGGGAGCAGGGTGGCCAGCAGCGCCGCGAGCAGCACCCAGCCCGCCGACGTCCCGGTGCCGGGCAGCAGGCCGCCGACCAGCCAGCCGACCCCCGCCGCGGCGGGCAGCACCAGCACCGACTCGGCCAGGCCCCGGCGCAGCACGTCGCCGGTCGAACCGCCCCGGGCCCGGATCAGGTGGAACTCGGCGCGGCGGCGGCGGGCGGCCAGCCGGGCGGCCAGCAGGGCCAGGCCGGCAAGCGTGGCGAGCAGCCCGGCCGCGATGACGGCGAGCAGGGTACGGGCGGCGGCGAGCGCGTCGGCGAAGCGGCGCAGCGCGATGTCGACGCCCTGGGTGAGCGTCACCGGGGCGGGGCGGGCGCGTTCCAGCCCGTCGACGCCGGCGATCAGCTCGTCGAGCCGGCCGGGTTCGAGCCGGTCCGGGGCGATGCGGTAGCGCCAGCCGAAGCCGACCGGCCAGCCGATCGCGGCGGCGGCGTCCACACCGGCGTCGGCCGCGTACGCGACCGCCACGAACGGGTCACCGTCGCCCTCGGGCGGGGTGAGCCGCAGCATCGACGGCAGCGCGTCCCAGACGCCGGCACCGGGGTCGTTCGGACGCCACACCCCCACCAACTCGACCGGACGGGACATCAGCGCGCCGCCGGTCGGGTCGTCCGGGTCCGGCAGCGACAGGCGGAACCGGTCGCCCGGGGCGACGCCGAGGCTCGCGGCCACCGAGTCGGCGAGCGCCACCTCAACCGCCGCCCCGGTGCCGCGTTCCGGCCACCGCCCGCCGGTCAGGGTCGCCGCCTCCCGCAGTCCGGAGCCGCTGCGCAGGACCACGTCGATCAGGCCCCGGTCCGGGGCGAGCGTCGGGCCACGCAGCCGGCCCGGAGTGCTCTCCGCGACGAACCAACGCGGCCCGATCGCGTCCCGCACCACGCCGGGCATCCGGTCGGAGATCGCGTCGAGCTGGGCCGCCTGGCCGGCGACGACCGGCTGGTCACCCGCCGGGACGCTGGCCGGCGGCAGCGCGTACGTGAGGTCCCGCCGGGCCGCCGGCTGCCCGGCGACGTACTCGCGCAACCCCTGCCCGGTGAGCCGGTCGGCGACCCGGGGCACACCGCTGATCAGCAACGCGGTCACCACGGTCAGGACCGCGAGCAGCAGGAACTGACCCGCGTACGCCCGGACCCGCTGCGCTGCACTCCTCGCGCTCAAT
>NZ_NAPR01000002.1:157237-171373 GCF_002140155.1 Micromonospora sp. NBS 11-29 | reverse complement strand
TCCCTTCGCGACTGCGGGGCTCCGCTTCGCTGCACTCCTCGCGCTCAATGTGCTGGCCTTCCCTTCGCGACTGCGGGGCTCCGCTTCGCTGCACTCCTCGCGCTCACCNTCCCTTCGCGACTGCGGGGCTCCGCTTCGCTGCACTCCTCGCGCTCAATGTGCTGACCCTTCGGTCCGGAGCTGCGCGGCGGCGACCCGCTGACGGATGCCGGTGGTGATGAGGGCGGCGAAGCCGAGCGCGGCGAGCAGCAGCCCGACGGCGGTCAGCCCGACCGGCGGCCAGGGCACCGTGAAGACCGCCTCGGGCACCGGTCGGCCGGCGGCCGGGGTGAGGATCACCAGCGGCACCATGGTCGCCGCGACGACGGCGCCGACCAACAGCCCGACGCCGATCCCGATGACGGCCAGGAACGTCTGCTCGGCCAGGTAGGCGCGGGCCAGCAGGCGGGTGGTCGCGCCGAGCGTGCGGAACACGGCGAACTCGGTAAGCCGACGTCGGGTCGTGGCCCAGACGTCGACGGCCAGGCCGACCAGCGCGAGCAGCACGGACCCGAGCGCGGCGGCGAGCAGCCCGGTGCGGGCACCCCGCCAGTACGGGTCCCGGGCGGCCTCCGCGGCCACCTGCCGCCGGTCGTGCAGGACGGTGCCGCCGAGCGTGGCGAGGGCGTCCACCGCGGCGGTGTGTCCGCCGGGCCCGGTGCGCAGCCACCACTCGGCCACCGGACGGACCCCGCCGCGCCGCTCGATGAGTTGGTTGGTGGCGGCGGGCAGGTCGAGGAGCACCCCGTCGCCCGCGGTGCCGGGGATCGCGGCGACCTGACCGACCACCTTCACCTCCAGCGTCACCTCGCCGAGCGACAGCGTCACCGTGTCGCCGGTGCCCACGCTCAACGCGGCGGCCACCCCCGGCGTGATCAGCACCGGCACCGGCGGGTCGTCGCCGCCGGGCACCACGGCGAACCGGGACGACGGCGTGCGGGCGTACTGCAACAGGCCCTCGGGCACCTCGAAACTCTGCACCCCGTCGACGCCCTCCGGGGTGGCCAGCGCGGAGCCGCGCGGCCCCTGACCCGGATCGACCACCTTCCAGGCCCCGCTGACCGGCAGCGGCAGCGCGACACCGGCGGCGTCGGTGAGCCGCAGCCCGTCCAGGCGCAGCCGGTAGGAGGAGCCGATCGCGTCACCACCGTCAGCCTCGAAGCCGACCAGCCGCAGCGGCACGCCGCCGGCGTCGGGCAGGGGGACGGAGAAACGCACCGGACGGCCGTCACCGCCGGCCTCGGCCAGCCGCACCCGCCAGGCGCCGCCCGCGTCGGTGGTAAAGAACGCGGTCACCACCACCGTCGGCGTACCGAAGGACGTCGCCACCGGGGTGCGGACGGTGCCGGCCAGGGTCCGCGACCCGACCGGCAGGACGCCACCGACGGGCGCGCCCCGACCGTCGACCAACCGGTCCAGCAGCGCGGCGGTGGGCGTGCCGCCGTCGGCGTCGTCGAGCCGGATCATCCCGTGCGCGGCGGCCGCGTCCAGCCCCACCACGGTCGCCGGGCGGGCGTCCCGGCCGAGCCGTACGTCGTCCCGCCAGGCCGGCAGCACCCGGTCCACCCCGGGGACGGCGGCCAGCCGGGCGGCCCGGTCGTCGGGGGCGGTGCCGTCCCGCTCGGTCAGCCGCAGGTCGGCGCCGACGGTGTGCCGGGCCTGGTCCCGTTGCGAACGTTCCCAGGAGGCCATCAGCGACCAGGCCAGGGTGCTGCCGCCGACGGCGAGGGCGAGCAGCAGCACCGGCCCGGCGTGCGGGCGACGGCCGGCCTGCCACATGCCGAACATGGTGGCGTTCCACGGTCGCCGGTCGACGAGGCGTTCGGTGAGCCGGGTGGCCGGGGGCAGCAGCCGCAGCGCGATCACGCCGCCGGCCAGCACGCCGACGGTGGGGGCGGCGGCGAGCAGCGGGTCGATGCCGAGGCTGCCGTTCGCGCCGGCCAGCGGTGAGGAGTACTGGCGTAGCTGGGTCCAGGCGAGCACGGCCAGCCCCACCAGGGCCAGGTCGACGCTGGCCCGTTGCACGGCCGCGCCCCGGCTGGGACGGGACCGGGCCGCCATGTCGGCCACGTAGGTGCCGGCCCGGCGCAGGGCAGGCAGCACCATGGCCAGCAGGCAGCCGACCGCGGCGCCGACCGCGATCAGCCAGACCCGGGCCGCGCCGCCGTCGGTGAGCCGCAGGTCCGCGCCGAGATGTCGTACCGCCTGTCCGGTCAGCGCCGGGGCCAGCAGCACGGCCGGCGCCACCACCAGGGTCGCTTCGCGTACGGCGAGCCCGGCGAGCTGCCCACGTGCGGCGCCCCGGGCGCGCAGCAGCGCGGTCTGCGCCCGCCGGTCCTCGTTGAGCAGCGCGGCGACCAGCACCAGCGCGTACCCGCCGAGCACCACGATCAGCAGCAGCGGGGTGAGCAGGGCGGACCGGCCCACCAGGTCGGCCCGGCCGAGCCGGTCGACCAGCCGACCCAGGTGGCCGACCTGCTGGACGGAGGAACCCAGGCCGGTGGCCTCGGGCAGCCGCTCGGTGACGTCGGCCAGCGCGGTGGTGACGGAGGACAACCGGCCCGGCTCCACCGCCACCAGGTCGGGGGCGACCAGCCAGGCCGCCGACGTGGACCCCGGGAAGGTACGCGTGAAGTCGGCCGGGTCCAGCGCGAACGGCCCGTACGAGGTGACCGCCGCGTCGCCCTGGCCGTCGCCGAGGCCCGGGGCGAGCCGCCAGTACGGGTCGGACGCGTCCCGGGGTCGCCAGGTGCCGACGACCACCACCGCGCCGGCCCGTTCCGCGCCCCGGTCGTACAGCGGCACCCGTTCCCCGACCTCCAGGCCGAGCCGGGCGGCGACCTTCTCCGGGACCGTCACCTGCAACGGTGCGCCACCGGGCGTCGGCCACGCCCCGGCGGTCAACTCGGCGCGGGCCGGCAGGTCGTCCAGGGCGGCGAGGGTGGCGAACATCGGGTCGTCGTCCGTGCGGGCGGCCCCGACGTCACCGGTCAGCTCCCGCCCGGTGCCGTAGCGGGCGGCGGCGACGGTGACCGGCGCCCCGCCCAGCCCGTCGGCGAACTGCGCCCGGACCGCCCGGTCCCGCTCGGCGAACGCCGCGGCGTCCGCGCCGCCGGAACCGCTGACCAGCAGGCTGCGCTCCTCCGCCGGGGCGGCGTCGAGCACCGCGCGGGCCCCCGCCTCGACCGCCCGGCGGTTGTAGTCGGAGAGCCCGGTGACCAGCCCGACCGCGACGAGCGCCGCGACTGCCGCGGCGAGCAGCAGCCCACGGGCCTCGACCGCCCGCCTCCACACCAGCTTCATCCGACGACGTCCCTTCCCCGGCCCGCGTGCCGATGACCAGGAAGACCCACCAGCCCGAAGAAAAGGTTCGCGNCCCGCCCCACCCCCGCCCGCCTCGCCCGCTTCGTCGATCTTGGACTTGTGGTGCCTGGAACATCCCATGAGGGGCTTTTATGAGGTGCCACAACTCCAAGATCGACGCAGAAGGGGGGTTGTCCACAGGGGCGGACGGCGGGGCGGGCGGGGCGGGAGGGTGGGCGGATGTGGCGGTACGGGGAGTTACGGGCGGCGGGGTTGAGTCGTGGGGCGGTGCGGCACCGGGTCGAGGCGGGGCGGATCGGGCGGCTCTCCCGAGGTGTCTACGGATACGCCGACGACGAGATGGCACGGCTACGGGCACTGTTCCGTCGACTGCCGCCCGGCACGGTGGCGGGCTTCCACACCGGCGCCCGGCTGCACCGGTTCGCAGCGGCGCCCGCCGACCGGGTGCATGTGATCGTGCCGGCGGGCAGCGCGGCGCCGAGAATCCGGGGCGTGGCCGTGCACCAGTCGGTCCTGCCGGTCGACGACGTGGTGGTCGTCGCCGGGGTGCCGTGTGCGCCGGCCGCCCGCTGCGCCGTCGACCTGGCCCGGGTGCTACGCCGGGCCGATGCCCTGCCGGTGCTGGATCTCTGCCTGCGGGTGGGTGCCTGCCGCCGTGCGGACCTGCGGGCGGAGCTCAGGTCGCACGCCGGGCTGCGGGGCGTACGCCAGGCAGGCCGCCTGGCCGAGCTGGCCGATCCACGCGCGGAGTGCCGGCAGGAGAGCCAACTGCGTTTGTTGCTGGTCGACGCCGGCCTACCTGTGCCGGAACCGCAACTGTGGGTCCCCGACGACGACGGGGTGCCGCTCTACCGGCTCGACCTGGGCTATCGGCGGGAACGGATCGGCGTCGAGTACGACGGCCGCTCCCACCTCGACCCGGACCGCCTGCACCACGACCGCTCCCGGCTGAACTGGTTGGCGGAGCACGGCTGGCGTCTGCGCGTCTACACCGCCACGGATCTCTACCGCCGCCCGAAGCACATCCAGGCGTCCATCCGGGCACTCCTCACCGCCGGATGACCCGGCCGGCGTGCCCGAGACCGACCGGGCGACGGCCTGGTCACGATCGGCCCAGGGATTGGTCGCGACCCGGGACCCGGCGGGCCGACCGACGCCTCGCGACGTCTGGGCCGGTCAGGAGGGTTTCGGGCGGTCGCGGTCCTTGGAGGGCTGGACGCGTTTCGGCTCGCCCGGCATCTTCGGGTATTCCGGCGGGTACGGCAGGTCGCCCAGGCCGTCGGCGGCGTCCCGGTCGGCCCATTCCAGCAGCGGCGTGATGTCCCACGGGGCGTCGTCGACGCCAGCGTGCGGGTCGCCCCGCTCGGCGAGCCGGGCCGGCACCGTGCCCAGGTGGAAGTCGTCCGGGTCGATGCGGGTCAGCTCGTCCCAGTCGACCGGGGTGGAGACGGTCGCCCGCGCGTTGGCCCGCAGCGAGTACGCGCAGGCGATGGTGCGGTCCCGCGCGGTCTGGTTGAAGTCGACGAAGACCCGGCGGCCCCGCTCCTCCTTCCACCACGCGGTGGTGACCAGCTCGGGCCGGCGACGCTCCAGCTCCCGGGCCAGCGCGATGGTGGCGCGGCGCACCTCGACGAACGTCCAGCGCGGTTGGATGCGCAGGTAGACGTGCACGCCCCGGCCGCCGGAGGTCTTCGGCCAGCCGGGCACGCCCAGCTCGTCGAGCAGGCCGCGCAGCTCACCGGCGGCGGTCACCGCGTCGGCGAAGTCGGTGCCGGGTTGCGGATCGAGGTCGACGCGCAGCTCGTCCGGGCGGTCGGTGTCGGCGGCGCGCACCGGCCACGGGTGAAACACGATCGTGCCCATCTGCGCCGCCCAGGCCACATGCGCCAGGTCGGCCGGGCACAGCTCGTCGGCCGTGCGGCCGCTGGGGAAGCTGATCTCCGCCGTGCGGACCCACGGGGGTACGCCGCGCGTCGGCACCCGTTTGGAGAAGAACATCTCCCCCCCGATGCCCTCGGGGAAGCGTTGCAGGGTGGTGGGCCGGTCCCGCAGGGCACGCATGATCCCGTCGCCGACCGCCAGGTAGTAGTGGAAGACGTCCGACTTGGTGAAGCCGCGCTGCGGGAAGATCACCCGATCCGGGCTGCTCAGCCGCACCGCCCGCCCGGCGACCTCGATCTCCTCGACCGCACTCCTGCCCGCCATCACGCGACCATATGCGATGGCACCGACAGTCGACGTACCGTTGCGGGGTGAGTCTTTCCGACAACGAACTGCCCCGCACCGAGGACGAGTGGCGGGTCCGACTGAGCCCGGAGGAGTTCCGGGTGCTCCGCGAGGCCGGCACCGAGGCCCCCTGGGCCGGTGAGTACGTCGACACCAAGACCCCGGGCGTCTACCACTGCCGGGCCTGCGGGGCCGAACTGTTCCGCAGCGACGACAAATTCGACTCGCACTGCGGCTGGCCCAGCTTCGACGACGCCATCCCGGGTGCGGTCAAGGAGATCCCCGACAACACGCTCGGCATGCGGCGGACGGAGATCCGCTGCGCCCGCTGCGACAGCCACCTGGGGCACGTCTTCGAGGGTGAGGGCTTCACCCCGAAGGACACCCGGCACTGCGTCAACTCGATCTCGGTCCGGCTGGAGCCGAACGGCGGCTGACGAGCGCGGTCCTACAGGCGCAGCAGACCGCCGGCCTCGTCGACGAGGTCGGCGGTCTCGTCGTCCAGCCACACCCCGCCGGCGGCCAGGTAGCGGAAGCGGTACTCACCCGGGCCGAGCCGGACGGTCACGGTGCGGGTGCCGTCACGCCGGGCCGTCAGCTCGTGCCGGCCGGGCTCCCAGCCGTTGAAGGAGCCGACCACGCTGACCGGCCCGGCCGGGGTGTCCCGGGGCAGGCAGAAGGTCACCCGGGTCTGGTTGCCGAAGAGTTTGCTGCGCTTGATCACGGAACCTCCCGGGCTGTCGTGCCATCACCGGGGACAACGCGCGACACGCCGGCAGCGACACGCCGTCGGGCCGGACCGGGTTCGCCGGTTCCGGCCGCGCCGACGGATCCGCTGCACCACCCTGGGATGACAGGTCCGTTTTCGGGGGGTTCGGTAATGGCGGCGTGCGAGGTCTGCGGCAACGACTACTGGATGGCGTTCGAGGTGCGCACGGTCGACGGGGCGCGGCACACGTTCGACTGCTTCGAGTGCGCCGTGCACAAGATGGCGCCGATCTGCGAGCACTGCCAAATCAAGATCGTCGGCCACGGCGTCGAGGTCTCCGGCCGTTTCTTCTGCTGCGCCCACTGCGCCCGCGCGGTGGAGGGCGAGCAGGGCGCCGAGATCCGCGACGCGGTCGGCGCGCGACCCGCCTGAGGCCACCCCGCCCGGCCGACCGGCCCGATCCGGGGACGACCTAACCTGGCGGGATGCCCGTCGAGTCACACCTGGCCGGCTTCGCCGAGCTGGACGCCCGCACCTTCCACGACCTGCTCCGGCTGCGCATCGACGTGTTCGTGGTCGAGCAGTCCTGCCCGTACCCGGAACTCGACGGCCGGGACGTCGAGCCCGGCACCCGGCACCTCTGGCTGACCCGCGACGGCGCCGTCGTGGCGTACCTGCGGATCCTGGCCGACGCGGGCGGCGAGGCGCGGATCGGCCGGGTGGTGGTGGCGCCGGCGGCGCGCGGCGCCGGCCTGGCCGGCGCGCTGATGACCGAGGCGCTGGCTCTGGTGGGTGACGGGCCGTGTGTGCTGGAGGCGCAGTCGCACCTGGTCGGCTTCTACGCCGGGCACGGCTTCGCGGTCAGCGGGCCCGGCTACCTCGACGACGGCATCCCGCACACGCCGATGCGCCGGAATCCAAACTAATTGACGCTGGTCGTTTTCTGTGGCAGCGTGCGGACGAGCCGCCACGCGGGAGAGGGCAACTTCCGACAGTCCGGGCGTCGTGCACCGACACCCACCCGGAGGCTTCACATGTCCAGTCCAACCCGCCGACGCGTTCCGCTCGCGGCGGCGATCCTCGGCGTCTGCACGGTCGTCGCGGCGCTGCTCACCACCGCGTTCTCCGGCCCGGCCTCGGCGCACGGGTCCGTCATCGACCCGGCGTCGCGCAACTACGGCTGCTGGCAGCGCTGGGGCAGCGACTTCCAGAACCCGGCGATGGCCACCCAGGACCCGATGTGCTGGCAGGCCTGGCAGTCCGACCCGAGCGCCATGTGGAACTGGAACGGCCTGTTCCGCGAGGGCGTGGCCGGCAACCACCAGGGCGCCATCCCGGACGGCCAGCTCTGCAGCGGCGGACGCACCTCCAACGGCCGCTACAACTCCCTCGACACGGTCGGCGCGTGGAAGACCTCGTCGATCTCGAACAACTTCCGGATCAAGCTGTACGACCAGGCCAGCCACGGCGCCGACTACATCCGGGTGTACGTCACCAAGCAGGGCTTCAACGCGCTGACCACGCCGCTGCGCTGGAGCGACCTGGAGCAGGTCGGCCAGATCGGCAACACCCCGGCCAGCCAGTGGACGCCGGAGACGTCGGGCGTGTCGATCCAGGTGCCGGCGAACGCGCCGGGCCGCACCGGCCGGCACATCGTCTACACCATCTGGCAGGCCAGCCACCTGGACCAGTCGTACTACCTGTGCAGCGACGTGGACTTCGGCGGCAGCGGCCCGTCCCCGACGACGTCGCCGACGACGTCCCCGACCGCGTCGCCGACGACCAGCCCGACCACGTCGCCCACCACCCGCCCGACGACGACGCCCACCGGCGGCCCGACGACGCCGAACCCGGCCGGCGGCTGCACCGCCACCTACCAGATCACCGGTCAGTGGGGCGGCGGGTTCCAGGCCGAGGTGAAGGTGACCAACGGCGGCGGCTCGGCGATCCGCGGCTGGTCGGTGAGCTGGAACTACCAGAACGGCCAGCAGGTCAGCTCGGCGTGGAACGCCACGGTGAGCACGAGCGGGACGCTGGTGACGGCCCGCAACGTGGCCTACAACGGCGCGCTGGCGCCGGGGGCGAGCACCTCGTTCGGCTTCACCGGCACGTCCACCGGCACCAACCCGGTGCCGGGGATCCTCTCCTGCACGACGACCGCCTGACCGCTTGACCGCTTGATAGGAGGGGGCCCCGCTTAACACGTGTTGTTAAGCGGGGCCCCCGCCTCTACCGAAAGCGTTAAGCGGGGCCCCCGCCTTTCACACGAGGCAGGCGACCAGGTCGGCGATGGGGCGGCGGCGGCCGGTGTAGAAGGGGATCTCCTCACGGACGTGCCGGCGGGCGCCGGAGGCCCGCAGGTCGCGCATCAGGTCCACGATCCGGTGCAGCTCGTCGGCCTCGAAGGCGAGCATCCACTCGTAGTCGCCGAGCGCGAACGAGGCGACCGTGTTGGCCCGCACGTCCGGGTAGCCCCGGGCCATCTTCCCGTGCTCGGCCAGCAACTCCCGGCGCTCGGCGTCGGGCAGCAGGTACCACTCGTAGGACCGGACGAACGGGTAGACGCAGAGGTAGCCGCGCGGCTGCTCGTCGGCCAGGAACGCCGGGATGTGGCTCTTGTTGAACTCCGCCGGGCGGTGCAGCGCCATCTGCGACCAGACCGGGGTGAGCGCCCGGCCCAGCGTGGTACGGCGGAACCGCAGGTACGCGTCCTGGAGCGCGTCGCTGGACGACGAGTGCCACCAGATCATCAGGTCCGCGTCGGCGCGCAGCCCGGCCACGTCGTACGTGCCCCGGACCGTCACATCCTTGCCGGCCAGCTCCGCGAAGAGCGACTCGACCTCGTCGACGACGTTCTCCCGCAGCGACGGCAGCGGGCTGCTGGCCCGGTACACCGACCACATGGTGTAGCGGATGGTGTCGTTGAGTTCCCGCAGCCGCGCCGCGTTGGTCTGCTCGGTCATGCCGATCCTCCCAGTGCCGTGATGATCTCTTCGGCCGCCGTCTCGCCGGAGCGGACGCAGACCGGAATGCCGACGCCGTCGTAGCCGGCCCCGGCCAGGGCCAGCGTCGGGTGGGCCGCGCGCAGCGCCGTCCGGACCGCCGCCACCCGGTCGGCGTGCCCCGGGGCGTACTGCGGCAGCGCCCCACCCCACCGTTGCACGTGCCGGGCCACCGGCTCGGGCAGCGCCGTGCCGAGCACCGTCGACAACTCCCGGCGCACGGTGTCGGCCAGGTCGTCGTCGGTGAGCTGGAGCGCGGTCTCGTCGCCGTAGCGACCCACCGACGCACGCACCAGCGCCAGCCCGTCGGGCCGGCGCAGGTGCCCCCACTTGGTGGTGAAGAACGTGGCCGCCTTGATCAGCAGGCCCTCGCCGGCCGGCACCAGGAAACCGGACAGCTCCGGCAGTTCCGGTGCGGGCAG
The DNA here is from genome assembly GCF_002140155.1 of Micromonospora sp. NBS 11-29. GTDB lineage: Bacteria > Actinomycetota > Actinomycetes > Mycobacteriales > Micromonosporaceae > Micromonospora. The sequence goes on along the minus strand of NZ_NAPR01000002.1, from coordinate 161,651 downwards.
GGCGAGCGTGACCAGCGCGACGCTGGCGTAGTCGAGCGCGCCGACGGTCCCCGCCACCTCCGACGCCGGACCGGCGAGCAGCCGGGCCGCCGGCCGGGCCGGCACCGCCAGCAGCACCGCGTCGGCCACGACGTGCTCGGCGTCCCGGGTCGGCCCGACGGTGAGCCGCCAGCCGGTCGGGGTCCGGGCCAGTTCCCGCACCGCCGCGTCCCGGCGGATCGTCGCCCCACTCGCCTCCGCCGCCGCCTCCACCAGGGTGCTCAGCCCGCCGGCCAGGGTGCCGAAGACCGGGGCGCCGGGCGCGCGCGGCGCGGCGGCCTGCGCCGCGCGTACCGCGCCGACCAGCGTGTGTTCGGTGCGCGCCGCGCGGGCCAGCGCCGGCATGGTGGTGACCAGGGACAGGTCGTCGGCCCGGCCGGCGTAGACGCCGCCGAGCATCGGGTCGACCAGCCGGTCCACCACCGCGTCGCCGAGCCGGTCCCGGACCAGCCGACCGACCGCCAGGTCCTCCCCCGCAGCCAGCAGCGGGCGGCCGGCGTCCCGGTCGGCGTCCGCCGCCGGCCGCGCCACCGTCGCCACCTTGTCCAGATCCCCGGGTACGCCGACCAGCGTGCCGCCCGGCACCGGGCGCAGCCCGCCGTCGACCAGCAGGGCGGCCTGCCCGACGCTCGGGTGCACGATCGAGGCGTCCAGGTCGAGCCGGCGGGCCAGCGTGACCGCCGCCGACTCCCCGCCGGCCGGGTCGCGCATCAGGAACGACTCCGCCCCGAACTCGACCGGTCCGCCGGCCAGCTCACCGGTGCGCAGCTTGCCGCCGAGGCGGCCGGACTGCTCGTACACGGTGATCTCGGTGCCGGCGGGCGCGCGGTCGCGCAACCGGACGGCGGCGGCCAGCCCGGTGATCCCGCCACCGACGATCGCCACCCGCCACGGCCGCGACACGGCTAGCCCTGGCGGGCCGGTCGCGCGGACAGCTCGTGCACCAGCGCGACCACCCGGGTCAGCACGTCGGGGTCGGTCTCCGGCAGGACACCGTGCCCGAGGTTGAACACGTGGCCGGGGGCGGCCCGGCCCTGCTCGACGATGCGCCGCACCTCGGCCTCCACCACCGGCCACGGGGCGAGCAGGACGGTCGGGTCGAGGTTGCCCTGCACCGCCTTGTCCGGCCCGATCCGGCCGGTGGCGACGTCCAGCGGCGTGCGCCAGTCCACGCCGACCACGTCGGCGCCGGCCTCACCCATCGCGGCGAGCAGCTCACCGGTGCCCACCCCGAAGTGGATCCGCGGCACCCCGCCGTCCGCCAGCCCACCCAGCACGGACGCCGAGTGGGGCAGCACGAAGCGGCGGTAGTCGGCCTCGGAGAGCGCGCCGGCCCAGGAGTCGAAGAGCTGCACCGCCGAGACGCCCGCCTCGATCTGCACCCGCAGGAACGACGACGTCACCTCGGCCAGCCGGGCGCAGAGCGCGTGCCACAGTTCGGGGTCGCCGTACATCAGCGCCTTGGTCTTCGCGTGGGTCCGCGACGGCCCGCCCTCGACCAGGTAGCTGGCCAGCGTGAACGGTGCGCCGGCGAAGCCGATCAGCGGGGTGTCGCCCAGCTCGGCGACGAGCAACCGGACCGCCTCGTCCACGTAGGACACCTCGTCGCGACCGATCCGGGCGATCCGCTCGACGTCGGCGGCGGTACGCACCGGCTCGGCCACCACCGGCCCGGTGCCGGGCACGATGTCCAGGTCGATCCCGGCGGCCGCCACCGGCACCACGATGTCGCTGAACAGGATCGCCGCGTCCACCCCGTGCCGGCGGACCGGCTGGAGGGTGATCTCGGTGACCAGCTCGGGCCGGCGGCACGACTCCAGCATCGGCACGCTGGCCCGGATCTCGCGGTACTCCGGCAGCGACCGGCCGGCCTGGCGCATGAACCAGACCGGGGTGTGTGGGACCGGCTGACGCCGGCAGGCGCGCACGAAGGGCGAGTCGGCCGGCCCGCCCCGGCGGGGTTCTCCGTCTCGGGCGGCAGTGCCCGTGGTGTCGGTGGTCATCGCGGCAATCGTGCCACGGCCCCCACCACCGCCCGCGCTCACCGTACGCATTTGTGACGCAGTAGGAAGGGCCCCCTGTTAACGCCTCCGGTAGAGAAGGCGCCCCTTCTCACACCGCGACGCGCCCGGCGCGCCATCGCACACGGCGCGGCGGGAGCGGCATAGGCTGCCGGCATGGCCCCCCCGATCGCGCTCCCGGAAACGTTCGCTCGCGCGGTCGCGGGGTTGCGGTCGGCGACACCCCGGCCGGAGATCGTGCTGGAGGAGGTCGGCGCCCCGCAGCGCCTGGCCCCGTACGCGTTCGCGCTGTCCGCCGCCGTCATGCGCGACGACGACGAGGTGGCCAGCGGCCGGCTGATCCTGCTGCACGACCCCGCCGGACACGAGGCGTGGCAGGGCACGCTGCGGCTGGTCACGTACGTCACCGCCGAACTGGAGGTCGACCTGGCCAGCGACCCGCTGCTGCCCGGCGTGGGTTGGACCTGGCTGACCGACGCGCTGGACGCGCAGGGCGCCGGGCACCGGGCGATCGGCGGCACGGTCACCCAGACGCTCTCCACCCGGTTCGGCGAGCTGGCCGGGCCCCCGGCCGCCGGCGACATCGAGATCCGCGCCTCCTGGACGCCGCTGCGCGCCGACCTCGGCCCGCACCTGCTCGGCTGGTGCGCCCTGCTCGCCTCGACGGCCGGCCTGCCCCCGCCCGGCGTCACCGCCCTACCCACCCGCCGCCCCGCCGGCGCCGCCTAACCCACCCCACCCCACCCAGGCGCTGTTCGATCATGAAGTTGGCGGCGAATATGGAGATCCACATCGCCGCCAACTTCATGATCGACCGGGTGGGGGGTCAGGGGGGTGGGGGTGGGTCAGAGGTAGTTCTCGGCCTCGTCGCAGATCTTGTCGAGGCCCTTGTTGGCCGCCTCGAAGCCGGCCTTGTCACCGCGTGACGCCGCCGTGATGGCGGTGGTCAGCTTGTCCAGGCAGTTCGCGATGACCTTCTTCTGCCGGGCCTGCTCGTCCCGGTCGTTCTTGGTACCGGTCAGGTCCTGCTCGGTGTCGGCCAGCCGCTCCTGGACCGCCTTCAACTCGCCCCGGACCTTCTCCAACTCCCGCTGGTTCGCCGAGATGGTGCCGTCACGCTGGCTCACCTGCCGCTCGGCCTTGTCCAGCTTGCCGTTGGTGGTGACGTAGAGGCCGGTCATCACGCCGCCGAGGACGAGAAGGAGCCCGGCGACGAGGGCCAGGACGAGCGTGGTCCGCCGTCGACCGCCACCGGCCGGCGCACCCGGCGGCCCGTACGGCGCTCCGGCCGGCCCGTACGGCGGACCGGGCGGACCGGACAGCGGCTGCGGCTCGTAACCGAGGCCGGAGACGGGCGGGGCCGACATCGGCGGGTAGCCGGCGCCGGAGACCGGTGGCGCCGACGTCGGCGGGACCGGCGCGGCACCGGGCACGTAGCCACCCGGCCCCGGCTGGCCGGGAGCGGACTGACCGGGACCGTACCCGCCAGGGGCGGACTGACCGGAACCGTAGGGAGCGGGCTGACCAGGACCGTAGGCCCCGGAGGCGGGCTGACCGGGGCCGTACGCGCCGGATGTGGGCTGACCGGGCACGTGAGCGCCCGACACGGGCTGCTGGGGCAGGGTGGGGTCGGGCTGGGCCGGGCCGTACGGCGGGGGCGTGGGCCCGCTCCCGTACTGGTTGCCGTAGACCGTGCCGCCCGGCGGCTGGCCGTCGGTCGGTGGCTGGGACATGTCGTTCCTCCAGGTGTGCTGGCCCCGCGGGGTGGCCGGGAGCCGGGGTCGAGGTGGGGGTGGTCCGGCCGCACCGGTGCGAGCGCGGGCCGCCCGTCAGCAGAGTGAGAACCGGTCGCAGGCGGTCTTGATGGGCACCGCCAGGCCGATGCCCTCGGCGTCGCGGGCCTTGGCCGTGGCGATGCCGACGACCTCCTTGGAGCCGTTGATCACGGGTCCGCCGGAGTTGCCGGGGTTGATCGGCGCGTCGAACTGGATCACCGGGCCGGAGCCCCCCTCGTCCTCGCGGAACGCGCTCACCACGCCCGTGGTCACGCTGTCCTGCAACCCGAGTGGTGCGCCCACCACCACGATCTGCTGGCCGGACTTGACCGGCGTACGCGCGGCGACGAGCCCGCCGAACTTCGCCGTGGTCCGCAACTGCGCGAGGTCCTTGTCCTTGTCGGTGGCGATGATGGTCGCCTCGAAGCGCTGGTCGGTGCGTTCCAGGAAGACCTTGCGTTCGCCGGCCGCCACGACCGACTCCACCACGTGGAAGTTGGTGAGCAGGGTGGTGCCGCCGCCGGCCGGCGGCTTGCCGATGGCGAACGCCGTACCGGTGAACTGGCCGGCCCGGACGCG
>NZ_NAPR01000002.1:146902-157232 GCF_002140155.1 Micromonospora sp. NBS 11-29 | reverse complement strand
GAACACGCTGGGCAGCACGGCACTCGCCACCGCCTCCGGGTTGAACGCGGCGCCGGNNNNCCTGCTTCTCCAGGCTCCCGGCGCGCTGCTCCAGCCCGTCAAGCCGGCGGGCGTCCGCCCCCTGGGTCTCGGCCAGCCGTCGGTCGGCGGCGGCGAGTCGGTCGTCGAGCCGGTGGATCTGGTACGCCTGGAGGCCCGTGACCACGGCCAGCACCCCGGCCAGGACCAGCGCCACCAGTGGCAGCCGGCTGCGCCGGCCGGGCCGCTCGGTGGGCGACGGCGCGCCGAAGCCGGCCGGCGGTGTCGGGTACGACGGCCCGAAGGCCCCGTGCCCCGGCGTCGCCGGGCCCGACACCGGCGGCCCGAAGGCCCCGTGCCCCGAGGCGGCCGGACCGGACACGACCGGCCCATAGGTCTCGTACCCCGAGGTGGCCGGACCGGACACCGGCGGCGCGGCGTGCGACGAGCCGGGACGGGCCGGGCCGGAGGTCGGCTGGGTCGGCACGACCGGCGACGCCGCACGGGCCGGCGGGCCGGCGAGGTCGGTCTGGCCCGGGTACGCCGCACCGAAGGCTCCCGGAGCCGGGTAGCCGGCACCGGACGGCTGGGCCGACGCGGGGTGAGCCGCCGAAGCCGGGGAGGACGCCGATCCATGGTGCGGCGCCGACCCGGGGTAAACCGCCGAACCCGGATAGGGCGTCGCCCCAGGGTGGACCGTCGACGCCGGGTAGGGGGGCGGCGCGGGGGCCGGCGGCCGGGCCGGGTATCCGGCGGCGCCGCCCCAGGCCGGGTCGGGACCGCTGGCCGCGCGGCCGGCGGGCGTCGCGGGGTACGGGGGCGTTCCGCCGGGTGGTGCGATGCGCGGCGGCAGCGGCCCCGGTCGGTCCGTCGTCCCGTCGTCGGTCTGACCCGGAACACCGTCCCCGGTTCCGTACCCGCCTGCCATGATCGTCCGTCCTCCCCGGTCGGCTCCGCCGACTCCCCCGGCCGCCGCGGCCGGCACACACGCGTTCACGGCCCGATGGACCGTACCGGCGGAAACGGGGTTTGTCTTCCCCACTTTCCGACCCTCTCACGCCCATGCAACCCGACACCTTCCGGACACCTGGCCGACCTCTGGCCGACACGCGTCCGACCGGCTGCGCACACCGGATCGTCCGGCCTACTAGGGTTGCCAGGTGACCGACGAACCACCCCTGCGCCGTCGGACCGCCGAAAGCCGTACGGAAGAGATGTCTCCGCATCCGTCGTCGGCCGTGCCGGAGCCGGCGGGCGCGGGGACCGACACCGACGCGGGCGCAGCCGTCCCGCTGACCGCCCCACGCGACGGCACGCCCGCACCGGTGGCCACCCCGGCCGAGCTGGACGAGGTCGTGGCCCGTTTCGCGGCGGGCACCGGCCCGGTGGCCCTGGACGCCGAGCGTGCCTCCGGATACCGCTACAGCCAGCGGGCCTACCTCGTGCAGCTACGCCGGCAGGGCGCGGGCACCGCGCTGGTCGACCCGCTGCCGCTGCCCGACCTGTCCGCCCTCGACGCGGCGATCGCCGAGGCCGAGTGGGTGCTGCACGCCGCCAGCCAGGACCTGGCCTGTCTGGCCGAGGTGGGGCTGCGTCCACGGCGGCTGTTCGACACCGAACTGGCCGCCCGGCTGGCCGGGTTCGAGCGGGTCGGCCTGGCCGCGCTGACCGAACAGCTGCTCGGCTTCAGCCTGGAGAAGCACCACTCCGCCGCGGACTGGTCCAGTCGGCCGCTGCCGGAGTCCTGGCTGACGTACGCCGCGCTGGACGTGGAGCTGCTGGTCGACCTGCGCGACGCGCTCGACTCCGAGCTCGACCGGCAGGGCAAGTCCGGTTGGGCGGCGGAGGAGTTCGCCGCGCTGGTGCGTAACGGCGCCCGTCCGCCCCGGGTCCGCGCCGAACCGTGGCGGCGCACGTCCGGCATCCATCGGGTACGCGGGGCCCGCGCGCAGGCCCGGGTCCGCGCCCTCTGGTACGCGCGGGACCAGATCGCCGCCCGGCGGGACGCCGCCCCGGGCCGGGTGCTGCCCGACTCGGCCATCGTGGCCGCCGCCGAGCTGGATCCGAAGGACGAGAAGACGCTGCTCACGCTCCCCGGGTTCGGCGGTCGCTCGGTGCGCCGGCTGGCGCGTACCTGGTTGGCGGCGTTGGACGACGCACGCCAACTGCCGGACGACGCGCTGCCGGTGAGCCCGGTGGTGGANCCCCCCCCCCGCCGCACCGGTGGGCGGAGCGTGACCCGGTCGCGGCGGGCCGGCTGGCCCGCTGCCGGGAGGTGGTGGTCGGCACGGCCGGGGCGCACCGGCTGCCGGCGGAGAACCTGATCTCCCCGGACTCGGTCCGCCGGCTGGCCTGGCAGCCGCCGGAGGAGATCACCGACGAGACGGTCGCGGAGACGCTGCGGACCCTGGGTGCCCGCGAGTGGCAGCTCGCCCTGCTCCTGCCCGCCCTCACCCGGGCCCTGCGCACGCCCACCCCGTGACGCGTGTGGGGTGGGCCACAGCGGGAGTGGTGACGCGGTTGGTTACTGACGAGTAGCATGCGGGGAAATGGCCCTGCGAGGGAGGCTCCAAGTGCCCCGTGAAGTTCGGGACGTCGTCTTCGTCGACGGCGTCCGCACCCCGTTCGGCAAGGCGGGTGGGATGTACGCCAACACCCGCGCCGACGACCTGGTGATCCGCTGCATCCGTGAGCTGATGCGCCGCAATCCGCAGCTGCCGCCGGAGAAGGTGGAGGAGGTGGCCGTCGCCGCCACCACCCAGATCGGCGACCAGGGGCTGACCATCGGCCGCACCGCCGCCCTGCTGGCCGGCCTGCCCAAGACCGTGCCCGGCTTCGCCATCGACCGCATGTGCGCCGGCGCGATGACCGCCGTCACCACCGTGGCCGGCGGCATCGCCATGGGCGCGTACGACGTGGCCATCGCCGGCGGCGTCGAGCACATGGGCCGCCACCCGATGGGCGAGGGCGTCGACCCGAACCCGCGGATCGTCGCGGAGAAGCTGGTCGACCCGTCCGCGCTGGTGATGGGCGCCACCGCGGAGAACCTGCACGACCGCGTCCCGCACGTCACCAAGGAGCGCACCGACGCGTTCGCGCTCGCCTCGCAGCAGAAGACCGCCAAGGCGTACGCGAACGGCAAGCTCCAGGGTGACCTGGTGCCGGTCGCGATCCGCGACGACGAGGGCGGCTGGGGCCTGGCGACCGTCGACGAGGCCCCACGGGACACCTCGATGGAGAAGCTGGCCTCGCTGAAGACCCCGTTCCGCCCGCACGGCAAGGTCACCGCGGGCAACGCGGCCGGCCTGAACGACGGCGCCACCGCGGCGCTGCTGGTCGCCGAGGAGACCGCCCGCGAGCTGGGCCTGCCGGTCGGCATGCGGCTGGTGTCGTACGCCTTCGTCGGCGTCGAGCCCGAGGTGATGGGCGTCGGCCCGATCCCCTCCACCGAGAAGGCGCTGCGCATCGCCGGCCTGGGCATCGACGACATCGGCCTGTTCGAGCTGAACGAGGCGTTCGCGGTGCAGGTGCTCGCGTTCCTCGACCACTTCGGCATCGCCGACGACGACCCGCGGGTCAACCCGTGGGGCGGCGCGATCGCCATCGGTCACCCGCTCGCGTCCTCCGGCGTCCGGCTGATGACCCAACTCGCCCGGCAGTTCGCCGAGCACCCCGAGGTCCGCTACGGCCTCACCGCCATGTGCATCGGCATCGGCATGGGCGGCACCGTGATCTGGGAGAACCCGCACTGGGAGGGGGACAAGTGAAGGCACCCGACGAGGTGGTCACCAAGGCACTGCTGCGCCAGGTGAACGTACCGGGGCTGGACCGACCCGCCGCCCTGATCACGCTGGACAACGGCTTCGACCACACCAAGCCGAACAGCTTCGGCCCGGGCGGTCTGACCAGCCTGGACGAGGCGATCACCGCGGCCCTCGCGGCCGAGCCGGCGTTCGTCGCGGTCACCGGCAAGCCGTACATCTTCTGTGTGGGCGCGGATCTCACCAGCCTGCCGGCGCTCGCGGACCGGGAGCAGGCGCTGGAGATCGGGCGGCTCGGTCACCGGGTCTTCGCCCGGCTGAAGGACAGCGACGTGCCCACCTTCGCGTTCGTCAACGGCGCGGCCATGGGCGGCGGCCTGGAGCTGGCGCTGCACTGCCACTACCGGACGCTGTCCGCGGGCGCGACCGCCCTGGCGCTGCCCGAGGTCTCGCTCGGCCTGGTGCCCGGCTGGGGCGGCACCCAGCTACTGCCGAACCTGATCGGCATCCCGGCGGCGACGCAGGTGATCCTGCAGAACCCGCTGACCCAGAACAGGATGCTCAAGCCGAAGCAGGCCGCCGAGATGGGCATCGCGGACGTGCTGCTGGAGCCGGCCGACTTCCTGGAACGGTCCCTCGAATGGGCCGCCGGCGTGGTCCGGGGCGACGTCACCGTGACACGCCCGGAGGTCGACAAGGACATGTGGGCGGGCGTGCTCTACTTCGCCCGGCAGACCCTCAATGCGCGGCTGCACGGCGCGGTCCCGGCCGCGTACCGTGCCCTGGACCTGCTGGAGACGGCGAAGGACGCCGACTTCGCCACCGGCACCGCCGCGGAGGACGAGGCCCTGGCCGACCTGGTCTTCTCCGAGGAGCTGCGCAGCGGCTTGTACGCCTTCGACCTGGTGCAACGGCGGGCCAAGCGCCCGGCCGGCGCACCGGACAAGGGCCTGGCCCGGCCGGTCACCAAGGTCGGCATCGTCGGCGCCGGTCTGATGGCCAGCCAGCTCGCGCTGCTGTTCGCCCGCCGGTTGCAGGTGCCGGTCGTCATGACCGACCTTGATCAGTCCCGGGTGGACAAGGGTGTGGGTTACGTGCACACCCAGATCGAGAAGGCCGTCAGCAAGGGCCGGATGGACAAGGGTACGGCGGCCAAGCTCTACGGCCTGGTCTCCGGCTCGGTCGACAAGTCCGTGTTCGCCGACGCCGACTTCGTCATCGAGGCCGTCTTCGAGGACCTGTCGGTCAAGAGGCAGGTCTGGGCCGAGCTGGAGAAGATCGTCACGCCGGAGGCGGTGCTCGCCACCAACACCAGTTCGCTGTCGATCACCGAGATGGCCGCCGACCTGGAGCACCCGGAGCGGGTCGTCGGTTTCCACTTCTTCAACCCGGTCGCGGTGCTGCCGCTGCTGGAGATCGTCCGTGGTGAGCGGACCGACGACGCCACGCTGGCGACCGCGTTCGCGGTGAGCAAGCAGCTCAAGAAGTCGTCGGTGCTGGTGAAGGACGCCCCGGCGTTCGTGGTGAACCGGCTGCTGACCCGCTTCCTGGGCACCGTCTTCGCCGCCGTCGACGCCGGCACGCCGCTGGACGTGGCGAACAGCGCGCTGGACCCGCTGGGCCTGCCCATGCGTCCGCTCGCGCTGCTCCAGCTCGTCGGACCGGCCGTGGCGTACCACGTCGGCGGCACCCTGCACGCCGCATTCCCGCAGCGGTTCGACGTCAGCGAGAACCTCAAGCGGATCGCCGACTCGGGCCAGCCGATCGTGGTCGACGACCAGATCAACGACGAGGTCGCGAAGCTGCTCGTGGTCGGCGACCAGCCGCTCACCGCCGAGCAGGTCCGGCAGAACGCGCTGGACGCGCTGGCGCAGGAGATCCGGCTCATGCTCGACGAGGGGGTCGTCGCCGAGGCGCAGGACATCGACCTGTGCATGATCCTCGGCGCCGGTTGGCCGTTCCACCTGGGCGGCGTCACGCCGTACCTGGACCGCACCGGCACCTCCGAGCGGGTGACCGGCCGGCGGTTCCTGCCGCGCGGCGTGGCCAGCCCNCCCCGATCGCGGTGGTCGCGCGGTCCGTTCCGGACGGTGCGGCCACCGCGATCGGCTTTCCGGGTCAGGCCGACGCGGCGCGTTCCGCCGGGCCGCGGCAGACGCAGAACTCGTTGCCCTCCGGGTCGGCGAGCACCACCCAGCCGGTGCCGTCCGGCCGGCGCCGGTNCCCTCGGCCGGGTGCAGGTCGAGGTGGAACGCGCCCTTGCCGTGCCGCTCGCCCACCTCGACGAAGAGCAGGTCAGGGCCGTGGCCCCCGGGCGCGGCGAGAACCGCTTCCGGGTCGCCCGGGAAGTCGTCGTCGCCCAGCTCGCGGTCGAGCACCCGGGCCCACCAGCCGGCCAGGGCGTACGGGTCGTCGGACTCGACGGTCACGCAGTGGATCAGTGCAGTCACGGTGCTTCCTCCTGTGGGTGTTAAGCGGGCCCCCTCCTCTACCGAAAACGTTAAGAGGGGGCCCCGCCTTACCTCACGGGCCGAGGAAGACGGCCTTGGCGCGCCAGTCGGTGCCGTCGACGGCCGGGCCGCTGCGCACCGTGAACGTCGCCGTCGGGGCTCCGTTCGCCCAGTCGGTGGCCGACAGGTCGCCGGTCGCCCGGTTCACCTTGTAGAGCGTGCCACCGGCGACGAAGACGGCACCGGCGTCGGCCAGGCCACCCGACCCGGTCACCGTGAACCGGTCCGCGCCGACCGTGCCGCTGTCCGGGGTGAACCAGCGCCAGAACAGGCCGGCCTGCCCGGCGAGCGTGTAGTAGAGCCGCCCGTCGGAGTGGAACATGCCGGTCACGTTCGGGATCTCGGCGTAGAAGCCGGTGGTCGCTCCGACGTACGTCTGGCCGGTCGGGCCGGAGTCGGTGACCACGGTGTCCCAGTAGGCGTCGTGGTACGGGTCGACCAGGGCCGGGGTGCCGAACGTGGTGCCGTTGAACGTGCGCCGCCACAGCGCGCCGTCCATCCCGTAGAACAGCGTGCCGCCGACCCAGAACGCGCCGCGCGCGGTGGACCAGAGCGTGCCGTCCGGGTTCGCCACCGGGGCCGCCGCGCCGACCGTCGTCGTCCCGTCGTACGACCGGGCCCGCACCTCGTCACCGGTGCCGGGGGGCGGCGGGCCGGTCTTGACGATCTCGACGCCGTTCACCAGCGGGTTCTCCACCACGTGGCGGAACTCCAGGTCGACGCTGCCGTCGCTGACCACGGTGAACTCCCGCATCGTGCCGACGTTGTGCCCGACGCTGGCGGACAGGTCGAGGTCGTCGAGGACGACGGCGTCCTCCAGGGCCACGTCGAAGACGCGCGACCCGGTGGCGGCGGTGCCGTCGTACCGGTTGGCCAGGTAGAGCCGCACCCGCACCTCGGTGCCGGCGGGCACCGGGAACTGCCAGGTCATCTCCGGCGCGCCGCCCGGGTCGTACCGTTCGCTGTCGTAGATCGCGGACGGCGTGCCGGCCGGCACGGTGCTGTCCAGGGATCCGACCGCGCCGAAGCCGGCGGCGTTGTTGCCGCCGTTGTGGTACGGGCTGGGGTTGCCGCCGTCGTCGGCCGCCCAGTCCGGGCCGCCGTCGGTGGCGGCGACCGCCGACCCGCCGGCGTTGACCCGGTAGAGCACGTTCGTCGGCTTCGGCACGCCGGCCTGGTACACGGTGCCCGGCAGGGTGGCCGAGGTGGTCGGATGCGGGGCCAGGCCGCCGGCCAGCGGGAAGAACGCGATCCGCTCGCGGCGGTACTGGAAGTTGCCGATCCACGAGGTGTCGCCGCCGACCCAGAGCCCGGCCGGGGTGACCAGCAGCTCGGAGGCGCCGATGCCGCGCGGGTGCCGGCCCGGGTTCCAGGACAGCGGCAGGCCGGTACGCGGGTCGAGCGCGGCGATGCTGGCCCGGCCGACCGCGCCGGCCTGGGCGTTGTCGCCGCCGAAGCTGTTGTTCAGCCAGCGGAAGTGACCGCCGACGTAGATTGCCCGCTCGCTGACGGCGACGGACAGGAACGTGTCGCCGCCGGTGTAGTCGATCCAGGTCGGTTGCTGTTCGGTGCCGGTCGCGGCGGTCTCCCACCGGGCCGCGGCGTCGCAGAGCGTGCCGCCGTTCGGCGAGCCGGTGGTGACCACCACGAAGTAGCTGCCGTCCGGGGCGAACGCGATGTCCCGCATGTACGAGTCGAACGCCCACCACGCGCAGCGCGGCGTGTAGCGACTGGTGTTCCAGTCGGCCACGGTGGCGGCGCCGGCGCCCAGGTCCAGCTTGACGATCTGGTCGTGCACCACGTCGTCGGCCTTCTTGAAGTTGCCGATCACCACGAGGGTGGTGCCGTCCGGGGAGACCGCCAGCTTTTCCGCGCCGACCCCGGCGTTGGAGCCGCTCACGCCGTCGTAGTTGTGGTGCTCGGTCAGCGTCGTGGTGAGGTAGCCGTCCACCGCGCCGGTGCTGGCGTTCAGCGAGGCCAGCCCGCCGCGCGGGGTGGTGTTGCCGGCGGTGGTGAAGATGCCGCCGACCAGCAGCCGGTTGCCGACCAGGGCGATGTCGTTGACCAGCCCGTTGAACGCGGGGCCGGCGAAGCTGGTGACCAGCGCCCCGGTGGCGACGTTGAGCAGCGCCACCTTGCGCCGGGTCACCCCGTTGACGGTGTTGAACTTGCCGGCGACGAAGACCGTGCCGGGGGTGGGGCCGGCGACGACGGCGTACACCTCGTTGTCGACCGTCGGCGCGAACGCCGTGTCGACGGTGCCGGTGGCCTTGTCGAAGGCGAGCAGGTAGTTGCGGGTGATGTCGACGGCGACCCCGCGGTTCTGCACCCGGGTGAACGAGCCGGCCACGATGATCTTCGTGCCGGCGTCGTGGATCGCGTCGACGGTGCCGTCCTGGATGTTCGGCGAGGCGGTGGCGGGGGTGGCCTTGACCACGGTTGTGTGGTCGGGCGCGGCGCCGGCGGGCGCGGCCGGGGCCAGGCCGGCCGCGGTGAGCACGACGGCGGCGAGCGCCGCGAGGGCGCGGCGGCGCGGGGCCGAGGGGTGGGTCACGGGCAGCTCCTGAGTGGGCGGTGAGGCGTGTCGCACCGCTCACCCTGGGCCACGGCCGCACCGCCGTCCAGCGCCGGGCGACCTTTCTGGCCGACCACCGCGTCGCCACGACCGTCCACCCTGGCCGACCGCGCGGGACAGCCGGTCCGCGCCGCACGATCAGGTGGGGCCGGGTGTACGGCCGGGCGGCGCGGATCGGCGGTCAGGTGGCCGCCGGCGGGTCGGCGGACGGGAGGGTGACGGTGACCTCCAGGCCGCCGCCGGGCTGGGGAACCGCCTTCACCGTGCCGCCGTGCGCGTCGCAGACCGCCCGCACGATGGACAGGCCGAGGCCGGAGCCGCGCGCCCCGGTGCGTTCCTGCCCGCCGCGCCGGAACGGCTCGAACAGCCCCGGCACGTCGGCGGGGGCGACCTCGAAGCCGGTGTTCCCCACCACCAGCCAGGACCGCTGCCCGTCGGTGCCGGTACGCACCNCAGCCGGTCGAGCAGCCCCGGGTCGCCGACCACCGGCGCGGGACGCAGCGAGGTGTGCACCTTCAGGCCGATCCGCTCGACCTCGCGGGCCACCGCGGAGAGCGCGTTGGCGGTGCCCACGGCGAGGTCGCACTCGGCGCGGCGGGCCAGCCGCCGGCCGGTCTGCGCCTCGCTGCTGGCCAGCACCAGCAGCGCGTCGACCAGGCCGTTGGCCCGTTCCGAGGCCTCCCGCACCACGCCGGCCATCCGCCGGTACTCGGCCAGGTCGGCGTCGTCGTCGCTGAGCGTCACGTCGATCTCGGTACGCATCACCGCCAGCGGTGTGCGCAGCTCGTGCGAGGCGTTGGCGACGAACCGCTTCTGCGCCTCGAACGCGGCGGTGATCCGGTCCAGCATCGCGTCGAACGTCTCGGCCAGCTCGGCCACCTCGTCGTCCGCGCCGGACCAGCCGATCCGCTCGTTGAGCGTGGCCTCGCCGAGCCGGCGGGCGGTGGCGGTGACCTGGTGCAGCGGGCGCAGGGCGCGGCCGGCCACCAGGTACGCCCCGGCGACGCCGACGACGCTGATCGCCAGCAACGCCAGCAGGCCCTTGAGCAGCAGCTCGCGCGACGCGGCGTCGACCAGTCGCTGCTGCCACTGCCCGGCGTCCAGGGTGCGGCCGTCGGTGAGCACCACCGTGGTGCCGGGCAGCAGCTCGTCGGTGGGGCGCAGCGCGTCGCGGACCAGCAGCCAGGCCAGCAGCACCAGGATCGCCCCGGCGCCGACCAGCAGCACGCCGTTGAGCAGCGTGAGCCGCAGCCGCAGCGTCGGCCGTAGCCGCCGCGTACCCATCAGGATGCCTCGATCCGGTAGCCCGCGCCGACCACGGTGTCGATCAGCGGCGGGTCGCCGAGCTTCTTGCGCAGGGTCATCACGGTGACCCGGACGATGGTGGTGAACGGGTCGGTGTTCGCGTCCCAGACGCGTTCCAGCAGCTCCTCGCTGGAGACCACCGCGCCGCGCGCCCGCAGCAG
>NZ_NAPR01000002.1:107233-146889 GCF_002140155.1 Micromonospora sp. NBS 11-29 | reverse complement strand
CGGGGGTGGCCCGCCGGCCCAGCGCCTGCACCCGGGCCACCAGCTCGTCGAAGGCGAACGGCTTGGCGAGGTAGTCGTCGGCGCCGAGTTGCAGGCCCTCCACCCGGTCGGCGACCGTGCCGCTCGCGGTCAGCATCAACACCCGGGTCAGCGCGCCGGAGGCGGCCAGGTCGGCGCAGATCCGGTCGCCGTGCACGCCGGGCAGGTCCCGGTCCAGCACCACCACGTCGTAGCGGGTCACGAACGCCGCCTCGTGCCCGGCGTTCCCGTCGTAGGCGACGTCCACCGCCATGCCGCGCTTGCGCAGCCCGCGCGCGATCGCGTCGGCGAGGTTGCGCTCGTCCTCGACCACCAGTACCCGCATCCCGGCCTCCCACCTCGTGACCTCCCACAACCTACTGGCGGGGGACAACCGGGCCGGCACGCGCCGCCGTTGCAGAAAATCTTCGGGTACGCGATGCTCGCCGGCAGTGACCGACAACGCCCCGGCACCGGCCGGGCCCGAGCCGAGCGGAGCCGCGATGACCGCCCCCGACCCCGGCCGGAACGTCGCGTACCGGCGCTTCCGCTTTCCGGTGGACCGCGACCTGGGCCACGCCGACGGACTCGCCGCCGGCCCGGACGGGCTGGTGCCCGAGGCGACGGCCGGGCGGCTCACGCACACCGACCCGCACTCCGGCGCCACCGCCGAGTACGCCGCGGGGAGCTGGACCTCGCCCGTGGTGCCGGTCGGCTTCGCCGCCGCCGAGCTGGTGCCCTCCTGGACCGCCGACACCCCGCCGGGCTGCTGGCTGCGGGTGGACCTGCGCGGCTGGGCCGCCGGGGCGCCCACCACCGGCTGGTACGAGCTGGGCCGGTGGGCGGCCGACGACGGCGCGGTGCACCGCTCGTCGGTGCCCGGACAGTCCGACGACCGGGGCCGGGTGGCGGCCGACACGCTCCGGCTGACCGGCGCGACGGCCACCGGCTGGCAGGTCCGGGTGACGCTGCTCCGCCCGGCCGACCACCCGACCGACTCGACCCGCCCGGTGCTGCGCACGGTGGGCGTGGTCGCCTCCGCCGACCCGGCTCCCGATCCCGGCCGTCCCGCCACGCCGGACGCCGGGACGACCGGCGCGGAGCCGACCGGCGCGTGGGGCCGGGTCCTGGACGTGCCGCGCTACGCCCAACGGCTGCACGCCGCCGGGGAGACCCGCTGGGGCGGCGGCGGGGACTCCTGGTGCAGCCCCACCTGCGTGTCCATGGTGCTCGACTTCTGGGGCGCCGGTCCCACCCCGGAGCGGTACGCCTGGGTGGATCCGCCCGGCCCCCGCCCAGCGGTGGTGCACGCCGCCCGGCACTGCTACGACCACGCGTACGCCGGGGCGGGGAACTGGCCGTTCAACACCGCGTACGCGGCGACGCACGGGGTGGACGCCTTCGTCACCCGGCTGCGCTCGCTGACCGAGGCGGAACGGTTCGTGGCCGCCGGCATCCCGCTGGTCATCTCGACGGCCTTCACCGCCGGGCAGGTGCCCGGCCTGGACTACGACACCCGCGGACACCTCGTCGTGCTGGCCGGCTTCACCGCCGACGGTGACCCGGTGCTCAACGACCCGTACGCCCCGGACGACGAGCGGGTCCGCCGGACCGTGCCCCGCGCCCCGTTCGAGGTGGCCTGGCAGGCCGGCGGCGGCGGGATCACCTACGTGCTGCGCCCGGAGTCGGTGCCGCTGCCCCCGGCGCCCACCCAGCCCAACTGGTGATCAACGGCCGACCGGCCAGATCGTCAGCCCGCCGGCCGGGCGCAGGCACACCAGCACGGTGCCCGAGTCGACGCACGCGTCCCACGAGCCGGGCAGGACCGCGCGGGCCCGCGCCTCCACGGCCGGGACGTCCAGCGCGCCGACCAGCGTCCGGTCCCCGGTGAGGTGACGCAGCCCGAGCAGCGCGCCGGGCTCGCGGACCGCCCCGGTGAGACGCCAGCGCCCGAGGCGGCCGAGCACCCGCCCGGTCGTCGGCTCCAGCACCCACCGGTTCAGCTCCAGACCGGTCCCGGGCGTGGCCGCGAGCAGGCGGCCGTCGACCGGGGCCGTGCCGAGCCACCGCTCGTCGGCCCACGCCGGCCGCCCGGTGGCCGGGTCGAGCGTCCGCGCGCCGCCGACCTGGTCGCGCAGGCAGATCATGCCGGCGCAGTCGGTGAACCAGAGCCCGGCGCGCTCCTGCACCGGCACGGTCCAGCGGGCGTCGAGCCGGTCCAGCCCGTACGCGGTGACCGTGCCGGGGGCGCCGTCGACCAGCAGCAGGTTCGCCACCACCTGCGCGTACCGGTAGGAGACGCCGTCCGGCGCGGCCGGCACCCGCCCGGCGTGCGTGAGCGCGCCGGTGGCCGCGTCGTGCACGGACACCCGGCCGTCCGGCGACACCAGCACGAGCTGGGTCACGCCGTGGCCGTCCGTCCGGTAGGCCACCCCCTGGGCGGGTATCGGGAGCGTCCACCGCACCGCCCCGGTGCCCGGGTCGACGGCCAGCACGCTGCCCGCGCCGGCCGCCCGGGGGCTCTCCAGCAGCAGCCCGCCGGCGGCGGTGGCGACCGGGTAGCCGGGTCGCCGCCAGCGCGACGCGCCGGTGTCCGGGTCGAGCAGCGTGGAGATCGTGTCGCCGGCTCCGGCCGGGCTGCTCGTGACCAGCAGCCCGCCGGCCGCGATGTCCAACCCGAGCACATGGTCACCGGCGGGCAGGGTGAACCGCCAGAGCGGCTCCCCGTCGGGCAGCCGGTGCCCGGCGACCACCCGGCCGCCCCGACCGACCGTGCCCGGCCCGTCGGCCACCATCAGCCGGTCGGCGAGGACCACGAAGGCGGCCCCCTGCGGCGCGGGCACCCGCACCGGCACCGGCCGGCGGTCCGGCGCGGACGCGCCGGTCACCGCGAGCAGCACCAGGCAGCCCAGCGCCACCACCCGGGCGATCCGCCCCGGCGGCCGGGGCGGCGCGGGCAGCGGTTCGTCGCCGTCCCCGCCGTGCCGCATCTCGCCCAGGTCGATGACCGCGCTCACGGCAACCGCCGCACCGCGAAGTCGCCGTCGCGGTCCCGGCACACCACCAGCGCCCGGCCGGCGGCGCAGTCCACACCGGACAGCACGCCCCGGACCGGAAGCCGCCCGCCGGGCAGGTCAAGCTCGGCGAGGAGCAGCCGCCCGCGCCCCAACGGCCGGGTCAGAAACAGCCGGTCGTCGACCTCGTGCGGTGACACCACCGTCCAACCGGCGAGGTCGGCGACCCGCCGCCCGTCGTCTCCGTCCAGCACCGCCAGGTGGGGGCCGGCGCTGTCACCGGCATCCACGAGCAGCCGTCCACCGTCCGCGCGTACCACGCCGAACCACCGGTCGGTGGCCCACCGGACCGCCCCGGTGGCCGGGTCGAGCGCCCACACGCCGCCGGTCTGCCGGCCGGCGCAGAGCAGGTCACCGCAGGTCTCCACGCCGTCCAGCGACGGCAGCTCGGCGGTCCACCGCGACCGGAGCGTCTCGCCCTGGTAGGCCGCCACGGCGTCCCTGCGGATCTCCAGCACCAGGTCACCGGCGGTCAGGACCTGCCGCTGCGTGGGCGGTTCGCCCGGATGCAGGTCGCGGGCGGCGATCCGGTCGCCGGTGGCCGCGTCCAGCACCACGGTCTCGCCGGCCTCCGGCACCACCAGCAGCCGCTCCACCCCGGACGGTCCGAGGACGAACCGCAGTTCCTGATCCGGGGGCGCGGTCCACAGGGTACGGCCGTCGGCCACCGCCACCCGGCGCACCTGCTGCGGACCCGAATCGCTCGTCGGTTGGAGCAGGAGCGCGTCGCCGGCCGGGTAGCCGAGCGCGGACTGCCGCCAGCTCAGCCGGCCGGTGGCCGTCTCGTAGGCCGCCGTCTGCCAACTCTGGTCGGGGCCGTTCGGCCCGGCGGTCAGCACCCGGTCGCCCATCTCCCACACCGAGACGACGTCACCCGGACCGGGCAGCCGGCTCCGCCACCGTTCCCGCCCGTTCCGGTAGGCGACGACCTCCCGCAACGCGCCCGGCCGCCAGTCCAGCGGCCGGACCACGTACACCCGGTCGCCGACGACGAACGCGGCCGCCCCGACGCCGCCCGGGACCGTCCACCCGGCGAGACGCGTCGGTGGCGCCGCGGACGCGAGCGTGACCAGCGCCACCAGCAGCACCACCAGCACGCGTAACGGCCGGCCCACCGCACGCGGCGCCCGCCCCGGCGCACCCGGCGCCGGCTGGTCGTCCCGCAGCTCACCCAGGTCGATGACGGCCACGACCACCCCTTTCCGTGCCGCCGTACCGTCACCCGGCCGTGACCGGTTCGCCACCACTTCGCCTGTACGATGGCCCGTCGTGGCTGTGCCGGTGGTGGACCCTTCGCTGAATCCCTCGTCCCTCCAGGTCGACGACACCGACGGGGCGGATCCGCCGCGTCGGCCCCGTCGCCGACCGGCCCGCGCCGACCTGCTGGCCATCGGAGCCTATGCGTTGCTCGGGGTTCTCGTCTGCCTCAACTACTGGGGCGACGTGCAGCACCGGGTGTCCTCGCACCTGCCGACCGACCACAGCTGGTTCGAATGGCTCTTCGCGCACGGCGCGTACTCGGTGCGACATCTGGAGAACCCGCTGTTCACCGCCCGGCAGAACGCGCCGGACGGGGTGAACATGATGGCGAACACCTCGCTGCTCGGGGTGACGCTGCCGCTGGCGCCGCTGACCCTGCTGCTCGGCCCGCAGGTGATGTACGCGCTCTACCTCGGCGCCGCGTTGTCGGCGACCGCCGCCACGTCGTACTGGGCGCTCTCCCGGCACCTGGTCCGCTCCCGCGGGGCCGCCTTCGTCGGCGGTGCGTTCCTCGGCTTCGCCCCGGGCATCGTGCACCACGCCAACGGGCAGCCGAACTTCGTGTCGAACTTCCTGCTCCCGCTGATCGTGGTCCGGGTGCTGCGTCTCGGCGAGCCGGGCCGCTGGCGGCGCAACGGGGTGGCGCTCGGGCTGCTGGTGGCGTACCAGATCTTCATCAACGAGGAGATGCTGCTGCTCACCGCGATGGCCTGCCTGGTCGTCGTGGTGGCGTACGTGGTGCAGCGGCCCCGGGTGGCGCGCGAGCGGGCCGGCACGTTCCTGGCCGCGATCTCCGTCGGCGGTGGGCTGGCGCTGCTGCTCACCGCGTACCCGATCTGGTACCAGTTCAACGGCCCGCAGGCCTACCGGGGGTTGCAGGGCGGCGTCTTCCACAACTGGGGCGAGGACCTGGTGGCCTTCGTCACCTTCGCCCGGGACACCGCCGCCGGGGACGAGGCGGTGGAGAAGACGATCGGGCTGACCGAGCAGAACACCTGGTTCGGCTGGCCGCTGGTGCTGGTCGGGCTGGTCGCGTTGGCGCTGCTGGTCCGCCGGTCGGTGCCGGCCCGGATCGTGGCCGTGCTGGCGGTCGTCTTCACGGTCGCCTCGCTCGGGCCGAAGGTGCGCTTCGACGGGGCGGAGACCGACGTCGACGGTCCGTGGGCGTACGTGCCGGACGATCTGCCGCTGGTCGAGATGATGATGCCGACCCGGTTGAGCCTGATCGTGGTCGCCGCGGTCGGGGTGCTGCTGGCCCTGGCCTGGGACGCCCTGACCCGGGACGGCCGACCGCCGGTGCCCACGCCCCGTACCGGCGCCGACGACGCCACCGCCGACGACGCACCGACCGCCGCGGCCGCCGACGGGTCACGCCGGCGGGTGCTGCGCCTGGTCGGGTACGCCGCGATCGTGGCCGCCCTGCTGCCGCTGTTCCCGCGCCCGCTGCCGGCGCAACGGATCGACCCGCCGCCGCACTTCATCACCTCGGGCGGCTGGCGGCCGTACGTGCCGGCGGGCCGGACCCTGGTGCCGGTGCCGATCCCGAGCAACGTGCACGGGCTGCCGACGCTGCGCTGGAGCGCGCTGACCGGGCAGGAGTTCCCGATCCCGGGCGGCTACTTCATCGGCCCGAACCAGCTCGGTGAGGGCGTCTTCGGGGCCCCGAACCGACCGACCAGCACGCTGATCTACGCCACCATGGACGCCGACGAGGTCCCGGAGATAACCGCGGAGAACCGCCGGCAGGCCGAGGAGGACCTGCGCTTCTGGCGGGCGTCGGTGGTGGTGCTCGGCGCGAACCCGCGCGAGGCGGTGCTGCGCGACCTGATGACCGCGCTGCTCGGCCCCCCGCAGCGGGTCGACGACGTGTGGGTGTGGGACGTCCGGGACCGGGTCTAGGGGCTCGTCTCAGGCGGTGCGGCCGGTCAGCGTCCGGACGTCCCAGAGCCACACGTCCAACTCCTGCCGGCCGGGCCCGACCAACTGCTCGACGGTGCGGCGCAGCGGCTCGGCGTTCTGCTCGTTCAGTGGCAGCACCACCACGGCCGCGTTCCAGTGCCGCAGCTCGTCCAGGAACCGGCGGCGCTGCCGGTCGTCGAGCTTCGGCGTACGGCCGGTGGACGCCACCTCCGCGAGCGCGCTCCCGATGCCGCTGGGCCGGCCGCCGAAGCGACCCGGGTCGCCGGTGACGCCGTTGCGCGGGGCGAGGAAGTAGCCGCCGGGGATCTTGAAGGCCAGGTCGGTGGTGCTGGCCGCCCAGCGCATCGGGTCGGTGTTGCCCATCGCCGGCACCGGCACGGAGACCAGCGTCTGCTCCGGCCCGACGTACTGCCGCCACCGGTCGGCGGTGATGAACTCCGGCACCGGCGGGCGGTCGGTGACCCGCAACGGCATCGGCGCGATCGGCAGCAGCGCGAACACCAGACCGGCGGCGGTCAACGTCCGGGCGGTACGCCGGTCCACGCCGCGCAGCACCCAGGCGCTGCGCACCGCGTACGCCAGCAGGACCGCCACCGTCACGCTGGTGATCAGGCCGAAACGGGTCGGCACCACGGCGTCGAGCAGCGGCAGCCGCACCAGCAGCTCCCACGGCCCGGCCCCCAGCTCCCGGTCCCACCAGGAGATCCGCTCGCCGAGGGAGAGCACGGCGAAGAACAGCCCGGTCGCGGCGAGCGCCCGCACCACCACGTCCCGGCGCAGCCACACCACGATGCCCACCGCCAGCAGCGACAGGCTCCAGCCGAAGAACGCGTTCTCCTCCGAGTAGTTCGGGGCGAGGTTGACGTTGGCCCGCTCGTTGCCGCCGAACGTGGGCGAGCCGGGGGCGAAGAACGCGGCGATGTCGTTGCCGTAGTCGCGCACCGCGTCGCTGAGCCCGTGGTACGCCATCGGCCCGGCGAACTGCACCCAGAGCGGGTACGCCAGCAGCGCGCCGGCGAGCACCGCGCAGACCGCCAGCCCGACGCCGAGCGGACGCCACGCGGCGGCCCACCGGTCCCGCTGCTGCACCAGCACGGCGAGCAGGAACACGCCCAGCGCCAGCGCGGTGAAGAGCAGGATCTCCTCGTTGATGAACGCCTGCACGACGACCAGCAGGGCGAGCAGCACGCCGTCGCGGACCGGCCGGGCCGACCGGGTGAGCACCAGCACCCGCCAGACGATGAACGGCAGCAGGAACTGGCTGATGATGTTCGGATGCCAGTTGGCGTGCGACAGCATGGCCGGCGAGAACCCGCAGAACCAGGCGCCGACCGCGGCGGCCGGCCGATGCCGGACCAGGTGCGCGGAGAGCACCCGGTACCAGGCGGCGGCGGTGCCGGCCAGGCCGAGCGTGACCAGGGTGACGAAGGAGACCGCCGGTCCGAACAGGAGGGTCACCGGCACCATCGGGATGCCGAGCGCCAGGATGGCGGTGTTCGCCATCAGGTTGACCCCGTCGGGATAGTTGAACTGCTCGGTGAAGAACGGGAACTCCCCGTGCAGCACCACCCGCACCGAGTGGGCGAGGAAGAACTGCACCTGCGCCGGGTCGCTGCTGTAGAGCGCGGCCACCCGGCCCGCCGGGTCGGCCCAGATGCCGCTGGTCACCCAGACCGCGGCGAGCAGGAAACCGGCGTACACGACGAGGTCGATGCGGCGGCGCGTCCACCGCCACCGCCACCTGGGCCGCGTCGCCGCCGCGACGTCGGCGGTGGGGCGGGCCGCCGGTGGCTCGGGCCGGACGGCCGCAGGCGGGTCGAGGGTGACGGAGCGGGGGCCCGTCGGGGCGTCGGCGGCGGGCGCCAAGGCGCCGCGGGTCTCGGCAGGCGTCACAGTCGGCGGAGTCTACCGGAGCCGGATATTGGTACCCGAATCGCCCGTCACGTTCCGCGACGAACCTGCGGCCGAAACGGTGAACCGGGCGCGGCCGGCGACCGGTCGTCTCGTACCATGTGGGCTTCCGACCGACGACCGGCGAGGGGACTCAGGGTGGTTTCAGCCCGCCGAGGCGCTACGACGGGCACCGCGCTGGCGGCGCTGCTGCTGGCCACCGCCGGATGCGGGCCGGTCGCCGACCGGCAGCCGGCGGACCTGCGGGTCGGGTACGACAGCCTGGACGGCTCGTTGGCGGTCTGGCCGCCGCGCGGCAGCCTGGCCCGGGACAGCGCCGCGACCGCCGCGATCACCGAGGCGGTACGCGAGTGGCGCTCCCCGGTTGACGACCGGGCCCACGTCCCCTCCTCCGGCATCCTCTTCTCCGGCCAGGTCGGCGGCGCCACGCCGCTGGCGCTGGTCGCCGCCGACGTGCCCGGCGACGGCGCCTCGTGGCTGCTGCAACTCGACCGGGACGGGCAACGCTGGCGGGTGTCCCACGCCACTGAGTACACCGACCCCGGCTACCTGGTCTACTCCGACGTGCTGCCGGTGCGGCAGCCCACCGGCCGCCGCTACCTCACCTCGGCCCGGGTCGAACGGCTGCTCGGCCCCGACGGCAAGCTGGTGACCGGCGCCGACGGCGTGACCGAGCCGGTCGCCGTGCCGGCCTGCCGGGCCGTCGAGCTGACCGCGACGCTGCGCCCCACGCCGTCGCTGCCGCGCGGCCGGGCCGCGGACCGCGTCCTCGACCTGGGTACGGACACCGAGGCGCCCCGCTACCCGCTGGTGCGGGACGAGACCGGCGCCGGCCGACGCGCCCTGACCGGGCTGGACACCTGCGTCCTGGCCGGTGAGCGGGGCCCGTTCGGCAGCCTGCCGCGCCGCATCGGCGACCGTGCGGCTCCCCGCGCCACCCCCGAGTCCTGGCCGATGGCGAAGATCGCCACGCGCTCGCTCGGCGAGGTGGCGCTCGGCGGCGGTGATCCAGGCGAGTTGGAGCAGCTCACCTGGGACAGCCCGAGCGGCACGATGACCGCCGTGCTCTACCGCCCGGCCGACGGCGGCACCCCGGTGGTCTCCCCCGCCGACCGGTCCACCACGCTCCAGGCGTACCACCTGCCGGTGGCCGGGCAGCCGCTCGCGGTGCTGACCTGGCGCACCCGGGACGCCTCGTTCGCCGCCCCGCCCGGCACCACCCGCCTGGTCGACCGCCCGGGCCTCGTGGTGGTCGAGCAGACCGACGCCAGGCAGACGTTCAGCCTGGCCGGCACCGAGAAGACCTGGTACCGCTCCCTCTCCTCCCCCCGCTGACGACTCGTGCTCGGTGAGCTGCGCCTGTTCCGGCGTCGGCGCAGTCGAGCCGCGGGCCCCGCCCCTCCCCCTCCGACGTCGATCTTGCAGTTGCTGCCCAGGCGAACAGGGCATTCGGGGCATCCGATGGGCCGCAGCTCCAAGATCGCCGATCCCCCGCGTGCTGGTCGCGCCGAGCGTGGCGGGAAGGGCGACAGGCGCGCGGCCGAGTTCCGTGAGACGCGGGATCGAGGATGGGCGGGGCGAACCCCAGACCGTCGATCTTGGAGTTGTGGCGCCTCCGATATCAGAACAAAACGAACTTTACGGGAACCACAACTCCAAGATCGCGGAGCGGGCCGAGGTCGGGGCAGGAGCGGGCCGAGGCGGGGCCGGGGCAGGAGCGGGCCGAGGCAGGGGCGAGTCGGGGCGGGGGCTGGGTGGGGGCGGTGGAGTCGCACGGGCGGGTGGGGTGGTGACGGACACCGGGACGGGGTCGGCGTTCCGGTGGGGTTTTCGGAGCGGTGGGGCGATCTGGGCCGGCCGGTGCTTCCATCCCATGATCCACTCCACATCGCCGAAGTGGTGGCATCCCCGTGGCTCGATGCCGCCACTTCGGCGAGCTGGCGTCGGCCTCTGCGACCCAGCGGGGGCGGCCGCGAAACAGGGAGGGTGCCGGCCGCAACGGCCCACGACAAGGCTGGCGTCGGCCCCGCCGAACGGGTCAGCACAGCCGGCCGCTCCGAGTCGGCGAAACAACCCGGAACAGGGCTGACAGCGGCCGTCCGACCCAGCCAGAGCACCCGGAACGGAGGCCCGTCCAGCCCAGCCAGAGCACCGGAACAAGGCTGACAGCGGCCTCGAACGCACCCCGGAACAGGGCCTCCCGGACGGACGAGGGCGGCCCCGCGGAAGCGGGACCGCCCGTGCCGTGAACCGAGGGTCAGTTCTGCGCCCGGGCCCCGTCGGTGGCCGGGTCGACCGGGGCGGCGTCCAGGCCGGAGATCCAGCCGGTGACGTCGCGCGCCACGTCCTGCGCGGTCAGCCCCAGGTCGGCCAGGATCTGCGCGCGGGTGCCGTGCGGGTGCCAGTCGGCCGGCACGCCCAGGTCCCGCATGGGTACGCGGACGTCGGCGTCCCGCATCGCCTGGGCGAGCGCCGAGCCGACGCCGCCGACCCGTACGCCGTCCTCGACGGTGACCACGAGGCGGTGCCCGGCGGCCAGCTCGACCAGTTCGGCCGGGATCGGCCGGACCCAGCGCGGGTCGACCACGGTCACGCCGTAGCCCTGCTCGGCGACCCGGGCGGCGACCTCCATGCCCAGGGCGCCGAAGGAGCCGACCGCGACCAGCAGCACGTCGGTACGCGCCGACTCGGCCAGCACGTCGACCGGGCCGACCCGGCGCACGGCCGGCAGGTCGGCGGCGACGGTGCCGGTCGGGAAGCGCAGGATGGTCGGGCCGTCGTCGACGGCGATCGCCTCACGCAGCTCCTCGCGCAGCGTGGCCGAGTCGCGGGGCGCGGCGATCCGCAGGCCGGGCACCACGCCGAAGACCGACATGTCCCAGATGCCGTAGTGGCTGGGCCCGTCCGGGCCGGTGATGCCGGCCCGGTCCAGCACGAACGTGACCGGCAGCCGGTGCATCGCCACGTCCAGCAGGACCTGGTCGAAGGCGCGGTTGAGGAACGTGGCGTAGACAGCGACCACCGGGTGCAGGCCGCCCATGGCGAGGCCGGCGGCGGAGGTGGCCGCGTGCTGCTCGGCGATGCCCACGTCGTAGACCCGCTCCGGGTACTTGCGGGCCAGCGTGGCGATGCCGGTGGGCTCGGCCATGGCGGCGGTGATGCCGACCACGTCGGGCCGCTCGTCGGCGATGGTCACCAGCTCGTTGGCGAAGACGTGGGTCCACTTCACCGACGGCGCGGCGACGAGCTGACCGGTCTCCACGTCGAACGCGCCGCCGGGGCCGTGCAGGCAGTCGGCCTCGTCGTCCTCGGCGGGTCGGTAGCCGTAGCCCTTGCGGGTGACCGCGTGCACGATCACCGGGCCGCCGAAGTTCTTCGCCGCCCGCAGCGCCGCCTCGACCGCCGGCACGTCGTGGCCGTCGACCGGGCCCACGTATTTGATGCCGAGATCCTCGAACATGGCCTGCGGGGCGACCGCGTCCTTGATGCCCTTCTTGACCGCGTGCAGCACCTCGAACATCGGCTTGCCGACGAACGGGGTGTTGCCGAGCGCGTCCTTGACGGTGTCGAGCACCTTCTCGTACCCGGGGTTGAGCCGCAGCGACGACAGGTGGTCGGCCAGGCCGCCGATGGTGGGCGAGTAGGAGCGGCCGTTGTCGTTGACCACGATGATCAGCGGGTTGCCGGCGGTGGCGATGTTGTTCAACGCCTCCCAGCACATGCCGCCGGTGAGCGCGCCGTCGCCGACCACCGCCACCACGGAGCGCTTCTCGCCGCGCAACGCGTACGCCTTGGCCAGCCCGTCGGCGTAGGACAGGGCGGTCGAGGCGTGCGAGTTCTCCACCAGGTCGTGCTCGCTCTCCGCCTGGCTGGGGTACCCGGAGAGGCCGCCGCGCTGGCGGAGCTTGTCGAAGCCCTCCTGCCGGCCGGTGAGGATCTTGTGCACGTACGCCTGGTGACCGGTGTCGAAGAGGAGCCGGTCGCGTGGGGAGTCGAAGACCCGGTGCATGGCCAGCGTCAGCTCGACCACCCCCAGGTTGGGGCCGATGTGCCCGCCGGTGCGGGAGACCTTCGCGATCAGGAAGTCACGGATCTCGGCGGCGAGGATGTCCAGCTGCTCGGCGGTCATCCGCTTCACGTCCTGCGGCCCCCGGACGGCGCCCAGCAGCCGACCGTGGTTGGCCGTGCCCTCTTCAACACTCATGACCGGAGAGTCTATCGGCCGCGCCACAGTCCGCCGCCGAGCCGTGGATCAGCGGACGACCACCAACCGGCGCGGCGACGTCGGGCGGGACACCCCGAACGGCGGGCCGGACGGGGTCCAGGAGCCGAGCACGGCGGCCCGGTTCGCGCCGGTCACCGAGGGCACCGCGCCGGGCAGCCCGTGCCAGCTCAGCCAGCCCAGCAACGCGAACGCGTACGCCTCCTTGGCCTGGGCCGGCACGCCCAGCTCGTCGGTCGTCCGCAGCCGCCAGCGGCCGGCGCCGAGCGCGGCCAGCCGCGCCCGGATTGTGGGATTACGCACTCCCCCGCCGGCGGCGACCACCTCGGTCACCCGGTGCCGGTCGCAGGCGTCGGCGACGGTGCGGGCGGTCAGCTCGGTGAGCGTGGCCAACACGTCGTCGGCGGGCACCGGCTCACCCAGGTCGGCCAGCGCCGCGTCCAGGTAGCCGCCGTGGAACAGCTCCTTGCCGGTGGACTTGGGCGGCGGCGCGGCGTAGTAGGGCTCGGCGAGCAGCCGGGCCAGCAGCGCCTCGTGCACCCGCCCCGCCGCGGCGCGCTCGCCGTCGACGTCGCACGGCCGGCCGAGGAAGCGCCGGGCGGCGGCGTCCAGCAGCGCGTTGGCCGGGCCCACGTCGTACCCGACGGTCGGGGCCCCGGGCGCGACCACGGTGAGGTTCGCGATCCCACCCAGGTTCAGCGCGGCCCGCGGGGTGGCAGCCGGGGCGAGCAGCAGCGCGTCGAACGCCGGGACCAGCGGCGCGCCCTGACCGCCGGCGGCCACGTCCGCCGAGCGCAGGTCGTGCAGCACCGGTACGCCGACCCGGGCGGCCACCCGGGCCGGGGCGCCGAGCTGGAGCGTGCCGCGCACCCGCCCCCCGTCGACCCAGTGGAAGACGGTCTGCCCGGGCGACACGACCGCGTCGACGGCGCCCCCGGCCAGCTCGACGCCGACGGCCGCCGCCTCGGCGAACACCTCACCGAGGCGGTTGTCCAGCCGGCACACCGCCTCGATTGTGGTGGCCGCCGGCGGCAGCAGCGCGCCGATCCGCTCCCGCAGGTCGTCCGGGTAGGTCAGCTCGCGGTGCCCGAGCGGCCGCAGTCGCAACGTCTCCCCGTCGAGCGTGAACTCGCCCGCGGCGACGTCCACCCCGTCGTACGACGTCCCCGACATCAACCCCACGATGCGCAAGGAAGGGCCCCCTGTTAACGGATCCGGTAGAGGAAGGGCCCCTTCTTAACACGCCGGGGGCAGGAAGAGGCCGACCAGCTCGACGTGCTGGGTCATCGGGAACAGGTCGAACCCGCGCAGCGCGGCCAGCCGCCAGCCGGCCTCGGCGAACGTGCGCACGTCCCGGGCGAAGGCGGCCGGGTCGCACGCCACGTACGCCACCGCGCGCGGCCCGGCGGCCACCACACCGCGCACCACCGCCGCGCCCGCGCCGGAGCGCGGCGGGTCGAGCACCACCAGGTCGACCGGGCCGGTGATCCGGCGGCGGGCCAGCGCGGTCTCCACCCGCGCCGCGACCACCTCGACGGCGGGCAGGTCGGCCAGGTTCCGCCGGGCCGCCGCCACCCCGTCCGGGGCGGACTCGACCACGGTCACCCGGGCCCCGTCGACCCGGGCGGCGAGCGCGGCGCCGAACAGCCCGGCGCCGCCGTACAGATCCCAGGCGCTCTCGCCGGGCCGCGGGTCGAGCAGGTCGACCACGGCGCCGACCAGGGTGTCCGCCGCCGCCGGGTGCACCTGCCAGAAACCGGCGGCAGGCAGCGTGAAGGACCGCCCGGCGGCCGTCTCCCGGACGTCCGCTGGCCCGCGCACCGACGTGCCCACCCCGTCGGCGTACGCGACCACGGCCACGTCCCCGCCGGTGCTGGCGACCGTCTCCACCGCGTCCGCGTCCGGCCAGCGCGCCCCGGTCGGCGGGAGCACGGGCAGCTCCTGGATCGACGGGTGCGCGATCAGGCAGCGGTCGATCGGCACCACCTCGTGCGAGCGGTGCTTGAGCAGCCCGGCCCGGCCGGCGGCGTCGACCGCGTAGCGGACCCGGGAGCGCCAACCCAGCGGCCCGCCGGGCAGCGCCTCGACCCGGACGCCGAGCGCGTCCACCTGCGCCTCGGTGAGCTTGCCCAGCCGGGTGAGCTGCTCGCGCACCACGGCGAGCTTCCAGTCGAGCTGGGCGGCCGGGTCGGCGTGCTGAAGGTCACAGCCGCCGCACGCACCCGGCCGGGCGTACGGGCAGGGCGGGATGACCCGGTCCGGTGACGGGGTCAGGATCTCCACCGCGTCGGCGCGGGCGAAGCCCCGATGCAGCTCGGTCACCTCGGCCACCACCCGCTCGCCGGGCAGCGCGTGTCGGACGAAGACCACCTGGCCGCCGACCCGGGCCACGCAGTGCCCGCCCGGTGCGACCGCGTCGACGGTCAGCTCGACCCGCTCGGCCTCCTCCAGCCCGGGGCGCTCCGGGGCGCTCACGGCGTCACCTTCCTTCGCGACTGCGGGGCTCGCAACACCGGCTCACTCCTCGCGCTCATGACCGCCCGCCCGGCTCGTCGTCGGAGGCGGAGGCGGCGGAGGCGGAGGCGACGGGGGGCGGCAGTGTGCTCTGCGGTGCCACCCGGGGGCCGCGCGCCGGGCCGCGGCTGAGCGTGGCGTCGAGACGGTCCAGGTTCTTGCTGGCGGTGGACGCGAGCTGCCAGGGCACGCTGGTCACCATCACCCCCGGTTCGAAGAGCAGCCGGCCCTTCAGCCGTAGCGCGCTCTGGTTGTGCAGCAGGTTCTCCCACCAGCGACCCACCACGTACTCGGGAATGAAGACGGTGACCACGTCGCGGGGTGACTCGCGGCGGACCGAGGCCACGAAGTTGAGGATCGGCCGGGTGATCTCCCGGTACGGGGAGTCGATCACGGTCAGCGGCACCGGCAGCTCGCGCCGCTCCCAGTCGGCCTGAAGGTCGCGGGTGTCCTTCTCGTCCACGTTGACGGTGACCGCGGTGAGCGTGTCCGGCCGGGTGGCGCGGGCGTACGCGACGGCCCGCAGGGTGGGCTTGTGCAGCTTGCTGACCAGCACGATGGCGTGGTTGCGGGCGGGCAGCA
This sequence comes from Micromonospora sp. NBS 11-29, assembly GCF_002140155.1. Taxonomy (GTDB): domain Bacteria; phylum Actinomycetota; class Actinomycetes; order Mycobacteriales; family Micromonosporaceae; genus Micromonospora. The sequence goes on along the minus strand of NZ_NAPR01000002.1, from coordinate 131,388 downwards.
CACCCCGCTGCTCGGTCGGCTCCAGCTCGGCGGCGATCCGGTCGTAGTGGCGACGGATGCCGAGCATGATCACGTACATCACCGCCATCGCGACGATCGCGATCCAGGCGCCGAGCAGGAACTTGGTGACCAGCACGATGATCAGCACCACGCCGGTCATGGCCATGCCGAACGCGTTGATCGCCCGGGAGCGGACCATCCGCCGCCGCGCCTCCGGGTCACGCTCGTTGCGCAGGTGCCGGTTCCAGTGCCGGATCATGCCGGCCTGGGAGAGCGTGAACGAGACGAACACGCCGACGATGTAGAGCTGGATGAGCCGGGTCACCTCGGCCTGGAAGCCGACGATCAGCACCACCGCGAAGACGGCGAGGAAGACGATGCCGTTGGAGAACGCCAGCCGGTCGCCCCGGGTGTGCAGCTGGCGGGGCAGGTAGCGGTCCTGCGCCAGGATCGAGCCGAGCACCGGGAAGCCGTTGAACGCGGTGTTCGCGGCCAGGAACAGGATCAGCGCGGTCATCCCGGCGACCACGTAGAGCAGCACCGAGCCGCTGCCGAACACGGTCTCGCCGAGCTGGGCGGTGACCGTCTTCTGCACGTACCCGGCCGGGCCGTCCACGATCTGCGTCCGCGGGTCCTCGACGAACTGGAGGTGGGTGAGCCGGGCCAACCAGACGATGCCGACCAGCATCGCGACCGAGATGCCGCCGAGCAACAGCAGCGTGGTCGCCGCGTTCTTCGACTTCGGCGACTTGAACGCGGGTACGCCGTTGGAGATCGCCTCGACGCCGGTGAGCGCGGCGCAGCCGGAGGAGAACGTGCGCAGTAGCAGGAAGACCAGCGCGAACCCGGTCACGCTGTGCTCGGCGTGGATCTCCAGACCGGCGCTGGGGGCGCGCAGGTCCTGGCCGAGCACGAACACCCGGACCAGCCCGGTCAGCAGCATGCCGCCGATGACGATGACGAAGCCGTAGGTGGGGATCGCGAACGCGGTCCCCGACTCGCGCAGGCCGCGCAGGTTGATCGCGGTGAGCAGCACCACCGCGCTGACCGCGATGAGCACCTTGTGGGTGGCCACGAACGGCACCACCGAGCCGAGGTTGGCCACCCCGGAGGAGACCGACACCGCGACGGTGAGCACGTAGTCGACCAGCAACGCGCTGGCCACGGCGAGCCCGGCCCGCGGGCCGAGGTTGACGGTGGCCACCTCGTAGTCGCCGCCGCCGGACGGGTACGCGTGCACGTTCTGCCGGTAGCTCGCCACCACGGTGAGCATCACCACGACGACCGCGAGGGCGATCCACGGCGAGAAGAGGAACGCCGAGGCCCCGGCGATGGAGAGCGTCAACAGGATCTCGTCCGGCGCGTACGCCACGCTGGAGAGCGCGTCGGAGGCGAAGACCGGCAGCGCGATGCGCTTCGGCAGCAGGGTGTGCTGGAGACGGTCGGACCGGAACGGTCGACCGAGGAGGAGTCGCTTCAGCAGCGAGGTGGGTCGGGCCACAACGGCCAAGCGTACGGCCACCCGGCGCGGGACCACGGGGTGGCCGATCACCCCCGTGCGCGCCCGCGCGGTACCGTCGGTGCCCCGTCCGGGGCGGGGACGTGGCAGGCTCGCAGACGACGGGTCGGCGGGCGGCACCGTGGGAGGAGCGGACACCGTGCATGTCGTGATCATGGGCTGCGGTCGGGTCGGGTCGACCCTGGCCCACAGCCTGGAGTCCCGGGGGCACTCGGTGGCGGTGATCGACCAGGACGCGGACGCCTTCCGCCGTCTCGGGCCCGACTTCGCCGGCATCACGGTCACCGGCGCCGGCTTCGACGGCGAGGTGCTGCGCCAGGCCGGCATCGAACGGGCCGACGCGTTCGCGGCGGTCTCCAGCGGCGACAACTCGAACATCATCTCCGCCCGGTTGGCCCGGGAGACGTTCGGCGTGTCCCGGGTCGCGGCCCGCATCTACGACCAGCGACGCGCCCAGGTCTACGAACGCCTCGGCATCCCGACCGTGGCGACCGTCCGGTGGACCGCCGACCGGATGCTGCGCCACCTGGTTCCCGAGGGCAATGTGGAGATCTTCCGCGACCTGACCAGCACCGTGTCGATCATCGAGGTGCCGGTGCACAAGGACTGGATCGGCCGGCCGCTGCGGCACCTGGAGGAGGCGGCCGGCGCCCGGGTCGCCTACCTGACCCGGTTCGGGATCGGCACCCTGCCCACCGCCTCCAGCGTGGTGCAGGAGGGCGACCAGGTCTTCATGCTGGTGACCGACAACATCACCGCCTCGGTCACCTCGGTGGCGGCGGCGCCGCCGGAAGGGGGGCACTGAGCCATGCGGATCGCCATCGCCGGCGCCGGCAACGTGGGCCGCTCGATCGCCCAGGAGCTGATCGACAACGGCCACCAGGTGATGCTGATCGAGCGGCAGCCCCGGATGCTGCGGCCCGACCGGGTGCCGGCCGCCGACTGGGTGCTCGCCGACGCGTGCGAGCTGGCCAGCCTGGACGAGGCCAACCTGTCCGGCTGCGACGTGGTGGTGGCGGCCACCGGTGACGACAAGGTCAACCTGGTCGTCTCGCTGCTGGCCAAGACCGAGTTCGCGGTGCCCCGGGTGGTGGCCCGGGTCAACCGGGCGGAGAACGAGTGGCTCTTCACCGAGCAGTGGGGCGTGGACGTCGCGGTCAGCAAGCCGCGGGTGATGGCGGCGCTGGTCGAGGAGGCGGTCACGGTCGGCGACCTGGTGCGGCTGATGACGTTCCGGCAGGGCGAGGCGAACCTGGTGGAGATCACGCTGCCGCCGACCGCGCCCTACGTCGGGCAGCCGATCCACGCGGTGCCGATCCCCCGGGACGCGGCGCTGGTGGCGATCCTGCGCGGCAAGCGGGTGCTGGTGCCCACCCCGGACGACCCGATCGAGGCCGGCGACGAGCTGGTCTTCGTGTGCACCGCCGCCGTGGAGGACGAGGTGCGCGCGGTGATCCTCGGCCCGGAGAGCATCGAACGCAACCGCGACCGCACCTGACGGCCGGCGGGGCTCAGGCCCCCGGCAGCGCGGAGGCGGGCGCGCCCTCCCGGGTGACCCGCCGCACCACCCAGACGGTGATCAGCAGCAGCAGCGCGTACGGCGGGTAGCCCAGGGCGAGCCGGGCGACGCCGAGCGCGGTGTCCTGGTGGGCCAGGTAGAGCCCGGCCTGCACGCCGACCTTGGCCAGCCACACCACGCCCCAGAGCACGGTGAGCTGGGTGAAGGTGCGCACCAGCCGGGGGTCGTGCCGCCAGTCGGAGCGCCCCTTGGCGACCAGCACCGACCAGAGCCACCCGACCAGCGGCTGCCGGAACACGGCCGAGAGCAGCAGCGCCACGCCGTACCCGATGCCGTAGAGGATGCCGGGCAGGTAGAAGTCGCGCGCGTCGCCGCTGCGCAGGGCGAACAGCGCGCCGACACCGATGCCGAACAGCCCGTTGATCGCGTGCCGCACCGGCCGGCGCTGAGCCAGCCGCAGCCCGGCGATCAGCAGCGCCACCACGACGGCCGCGATCACCGCCGGACGCAGCTCGCCCAGCACGTTGGCGATCACGAAGACCACCACCGGGATGCTCGACTCCACCAGCCCGCGCCAGCCGCCGAGCTGGTCGGCCATCTGCTCGGCGATGGTGGGCAGCCGTTCCTCGCCCTCCGGGCCGAGCTCCGGCTCGGTGTGCTGTTGTCCGGTCGTCACTTCGGCGACTCCAGCTCGTAGTACGGGTTGTAGATCACCTTGCGGTCGTCCCGCACGGCCACCCGGCCGCGGGCGGTGACGTGCCGGCCCGGCTCGATCCCGGCGATGTGTCGCCGGCCCAGCCACACCAGGGTGACCACGTCGTTGCCGTCGTAGAGGTCCGCCTCCAGCGTGGGCAGGTTGGTGCGGGGCGTGTAGACCACGGTGCGCAGCCGCCCGGCCACCGACACCACCTGACCCCGGTTGCACTGGTGGGTCGGCGTGCCGCCGGACTGGGCGCTCTCCCGGCGCAACTCCTGCGCCTCGATCTCGGCCTCGCTCGCGGTGAGCCGTCGCAGGAGCCGCCGCAGCGACACCCGGCCCTGGTCGGTCGTCATGACCTCCGCGTCACCCTCTCCACCCGGGGCCCCGCGGGTGGCGGAACCGTCCCGCCAGCGTACGCCGATCGGGGCCGCCGACGGGACCTGCGCCGGGGCGCACGCGCGACGGGCCCGGCGCCGCCGGCGTGCGGGCCGACGGGACCGGGCCCGACGCGGTGGCTCAGACCTCCTGCTGCCCCTCGCCGGCCTGCTGCTCGGCGACCTCGCGGGGCAGCCGCAGCGGCAGCGGCTCACGCACCGGCTTGGCCTCCTGGCCCCGGTCGACGACCAGGCCGTCGAGGCAGGCCGCGAGCGGGCCGGCGGCGTCCGGGTCGCTCGCCGCCTGGCCCTGGAAGACGCCGCGCACCATCCAGCGCGGACCGTCGACGCCGACGAACCGCAGCTCGGTCGGGCCGTCGGGGGTACGCACCCGGGCGTGCAGCTCGGTGCCGCGCTCCCCCTCGACCTCCTGGGCCGTGGCACCGTCGTTGAACAGCGACTGGCGGATCTCCTCGCGCACCTCGTCCCAGATGCCCTCGGAACGGGGCGCGGCGAAGACACCGAGTTGCAGCGCGTTCTGCCCGTGCACCAGCACCACCTGCTGGATCACGCCCTGCGGGTCGGCCTGCACCCGCACCTCCACGTCCGGCACCGCCGGGATCTGGAGGCTGCCCAGGTCGAGCCGGGGCGCGTCGGGCGCCTCGCTGACGTCGTACGGGCCGCGGGCCGGCGCCGCCGGGGTCTCCTCGGCGTCGAGGACCCCGTTGTCACGCGCGTGCCGCGCCTCGTCGGCCCGCTTCCGGGAGAAGATCACTGCGCCCACCCTCCGCTGTTCGCACTCACCCTGCCACCTCTTCGCTCTGCCCGCCGGCCCGAACCGGGACCAGCCCGGCGTGTCCACCGGTGGAGCCGTGCCCGCCGGCACCGCGCCGGGACGCGGGCAGCTCCACCACCGGCCGGAACTCGGCCCGGGCGACCCGCTGGACCACGAGCTGCGCGATCCGGTCGCCCCGGCTGATCGTGGCCGACGTCTCCCGATCATGATTGATCAGGTTGACCAGGATCTCACCCCGGTAGCCGGCGTCGACCGTACCGGGCGCGTTGAGCACCGTCACGCCGAGCCTGGCGGCCAGCCCCGATCGGGGGTGGACCAGGCCCACGTAACCCTCCGGCAGCGCCACCGCCACGCCGGTGGGCACCAGGGCCCGGCCGCCCGGCGGCAACTCCACGTCCGCGGCGGCCACCAGGTCCGCGCCGGCGTCGCCGGGATGGGCGTACGCCGGCAGCGGCAGCTCCGGGTCCAGCAGCCGCACGGCCACGGGTACGACATCTGTCACGGTCATCCTCTTCCGTCCGGTGCGAGCGGGGTGCCCCTGCCATCCTGCCGGTTGCCCGGCCGGTCGTGCGCCGTACCCTCGCAGAGTGCGTCAGTCGTCATCGCCGGCCATCCCCGCGCCCTACGCGGAGCGCCTCGGGCTGCCCTGGTGGGCCTGGCCGGTCGGGCTGGCCGGGGCCGGGCTGCTCGCCGCCGAGCTCTGGCTGGGCGCCACCGGCCTCCGGGCCTGGCTGCCGTTCCTGCTGCTGGTGCCCGCCGCCGCGGCCGCCCTGTGGTGGCTGGGCCGGATCCGGGTCCGCGTCGGCGACGGCGAGCTGCGGGTCGACGACGCCCACCTCCCGGTGCGGTACGTCGCGGACGTGGTGCCACTGGACGCGGCCGGCCGGCGCGAGGTGCTCGGCGTCGGCGCGGACCCGCTCGCCTTCGTGGTGCAGCGCCCGTGGATCGGTGGCGCGGTCCAGGTGGTGCTGGACGACCCGGCGGACCCCACCCCGTTCTGGGTGGTGAGCACCCGGCACCCGGTGGAGCTGGCAGCCGCCCTGCTGGCCGCCCGCGACGCCACCTGACCGCCCACTGCCGCACGTCCGCGGCCCGAAGGTGGCTCGTGATCAACACCACTACGCCGAAACGGCTGCCTCAACACAGACCAGATAACGCCACTTCCCCGAACCGGCGCTCGGCCAGGCCGTTCGGCACCGGGCCTGGGCCGGGGGCCGTCAGGTCGACTTGCCGGGTAGGCGGCGGGCGGTGTGCCGGAGATCCTTGCGGAGTTGCTCGCCGAGCGCGCGGGTGGCCCGCCGGTTCAGGTAGCCGGCCACGGCGGCCCCGGTCAGGAACGGCCCGAGCGTGGTCAGGTTACGGCCGAACCGGCGCAGCAGGCTGTCCCGCAACTCCCGGCGGGCGGCGGTGCCCAGCACCGCGCTCACCCCGACGCCGGGCATCATCGGGTTGATCCCCCGCTGGCCGGCCCAGGACTGCACCAGCGCGACGGCGCGGGCGGTGCCGCCGCCGGGCAGCGGCATCCGGTGCAGTTCGTGCAGCTCGCCGATCAGCTTCAGCTCGACCGCCACCACCGCCACCGTCTCGGCGGCCAGCAGCACCGGGGCGGAGAGCAGGGTGGGCGTGACCGCCCACTCGACCGCGGCGACCCCGCCACCGGCCGCGCCGATCCCGGCGGTGGCCCGGGAGGCGTTGCGGACCAGCCGGTCGGCGAGCGCGTCGTCGTCCAGCCCGGGGAAATGCTGCCGGAGCGTGGCCAGATCCCGGATCGGCACATGCGGCGCGACCTCGGCGACGGTGTCGGTCATCCAGCGCAGCGCCGCCCGGGGCTTGAACAGGTCGGTGAGGCCGCGGGCGCGGGCCTGCCCGACCAGCCGCACCAGCAGTTGCCGGCGGCGGGCCGGCGCGATGTCGTCGGCGGTCAGGGCGGCGACCGTGGCCCCCAACTCGGCGTCCCGGTCGGAGCCGGCGGTCGACTCCACCGAGTCCCGGCCGGACGGGCCGGCGTCCGTACGGGCGGCGTCGGGCGGCGAGTCCCCGCCGACCGGGCGGGACCTCGGACCGTCGCCGGACGGGTCGACGTCCGCACGGGCGGCGTCGGCCGACGCGTCCCCACCGGCCCGGCGGGTCGCCGGACCGTCACCGGACGACGGGCCGGTCGGCGTCGCTCCCGCCGCTCGGGCCGGAGTCGAATCGGCCTCGCCGGTCCGCTCGCTGCGCTCGCTCACCCGTCCGCCCTCCTGCTCCACGGCGGCGCGGCACGCCACCGCTACGAGTCAAGCAGCTTCCGGCCACCGGCGCACGGTGGCTCGAACAGCGGCGGCCCCGTCGAGGAGGCCGCCGCCGGTGTCCCCGGTCGGGATCAGACGCACTCGCGGCAGATCAGGTCGCCGTTGCGCTCGACCGCCAACTGGCTGCGGTGGTGGACCAGGAAGCAGCGGGCGCACCGGAACTCGTCCTGCTGCATCGGGAGGACCTTGACCGTGAGCTCCTCGTCGGCCAGGTCGGCGCCGGGCAGCTCGAAGCTCTCGGCCACCTCGGCCTCGTCGACGTCCACGGCGCCCGACTGTGAGTCGACCCGCCGGGCCTTGAGCTCTTCCAGGCTGTCCTCGCCGAGGTCGACCTCGTCGCGACGCGGGGCGTCGTAGTCGGTGGCCATCGGTTTCACTCTCCAATATCGATATGGTCGCTGCCGGTTGTAACGCCGGACGACGCCGTTTCGGTTCCCCTGACCGGCCACCGTCTCTGTCGGGCACCCGACCCGACGACCGGTCAGGCCGGGTTCGCCGGAGGGAACCCCCGGCGAGCGCGGAACCTTACCCCCCCATCGGGCGAGGCATGTATACCGCCCTCGCGGGAGAGATGTACGCCCCTGCGGCCGAAGTTGTTCCCAATGTGACTCAGGCGACACGAAGATAGGGGTAGTCCTACCCGTTCCCCCAGTGGCGCGCCGGCATGTCGGACTGTTTCCACGCGAGAGCCGGACAAGGGTTAACCTCAGCGGCGTACTGGACGGCCGACAGACGTGGCCCCACCGCGGCGGCCGCCGCCACCCAACCACTGTCCGGGGGAGCGCCCAGGATGAGTTTTGCGCGAGTGCGGGCACTCGTTGTCGTCGGACTGCTGGCGGTCACCGCCCTGGTCTTCGTGATCGTCGCCGTTCTTCGCGACAGCCAGAGCAACGCCGGCACGGCCGCCAGTTGCCCGGACGGCTGGCCGCTGGTCGACCTGCGGCTGCGCGAGCAGAAGGACGTGCGGATCAACGTCTACAACGCCACCGACGAGCCCGGCCGGGCCGGCAGCGTCGCGGACGACTTCCGCAACCGCAAGTTCCAGGTCAAGAAGGTGGGCAACGAGAAGAAGGCGTTCGACGGCGTGGCGGTGCTCCGCTTCGGCCCCAAGGGCGTGGGCTCGGCGCACCTGCTGCGGGCCTATTTCCTCAACAACGCCGTCCGCAACTTCGACCCGAACCGCAAGGACGACACCGTCGACGTGGTCCTCGGCAACGGGTTCCAGCAGTTGGCCACCACCACCGAGGTGAACCAGTCGCTCGGCGACCTGGGCCCGCCCGAGGCCCCGGCCGAGACCTGTCCGATGCCGATCGAGAAGTGACCGGCGGGCCGGTCCACCCGGCCCGGTGACGACAGCAGGGCGGTCTCCCCGGTCGGGAGGCCGCCCTGTCGCGTACCCCCCGGGGGCCGGGTGGGTCAGGGGCCCCCGTCGGCGTCCAGGTCGACGAGCCGCGCGTGCAGCGGCCCGTGCAATGCCGGCGGCGCGGCGAGCACCAGGTCGGGGCCGGCGGGCCGACCGGACAGCCCGGTCACCAGCAGCCCGGCCTCCCGGGCGACCAGCCCGCCCGCGGCCAGGTCCCAGGCGGCCAACCCCTTCTCGTAGTAGGCGTCCACCCGCCCCTCGGCGGCCAGGCAGAGGTCGAGCGCGGCGGCGCCCATCCGGCGGATGTCGCGCACATGCGCGATCAGCTCGGCGACCACCCGGGCCTGGTGCGTCCGGCGGCCGGCGTCGTAGCCGAAGCCGGTGGCGACCAGCGCCTGCCCCAGGTCGATGCCGGCGGAGCAGCGCAGTCGCTGCCCGTCCCGCCAGGCCCCGCCGCCCGCGGTGGCGGTCCACTCCTCGCCGGTGGCCACGTTGCGCACCACCCCGGCGACGACCTCGCCGGCCACCTCGGCGGCGAGCGAGACGGCGCAGTAGGGCAGCCCGTAGAGGTAGTTGACGGTGCCGTCGATGGGATCGACGATCCAGCGCACCCCGTCCGCGGCGACCGGCCCGGTCTCCCCCGCGCCGTACTCCTCCCCCAGCACCGCGTCGCCGGGCCGCCGGTCCCGCAGCGCGGCCAGCACCTGCCGTTCCACCGCCCGGTCGGCGGCGGTGACCACGTCGGTCACCGTGCTCTTGGTCGCCGCCACCGACACCCCCTCGGCGCGCATGCGGTGTGCGGTGGCGGCGGCGTCCCGGGCCACCTCGACGGCGATGGTGAGCAGTTCCCGCGGCGTGGGCGCCGAGGTGATCATGTTCGTCCCCTTCCCGCGCGATCGGGACCGCCCGGTTCGCGCGCGGGTATCATCCTTACAAAGTCCACATCTGCGCCCAATCGGCGGTCCACACCACGGGTACGCCGTGCGGCGCAGGATGATCGCGGCAGACGGCGTTACAATTCACCCTGCCCACGCGCCACGGACCGCCAGCGACCGGACGGCCCGGGACACGGGGGCCCTCAACGACTCGCCCGGCACGGCCGTTCGTGCTCCGCCGGACGACCCGGCCGTGCTCGCTCTTCGCCTCCGGAAGGTCATTCGTGACAGAACCCCGCCAGACCGGCGCCGACGTTCGCTCGCTCACCGACACCCTGATCGCCCACGCGCAGAGCGCTGGCGGCCAGCTCACGTCGGCCCAGCTCGCGCGCACCGTCGAGTCCGCTGAGGTGACCCCGGCCCAGGCCAAGAAGATCCTCCGTGCGCTCTCCGAGGCGGGCGTGACGGTGGTCGTGGACGGCTCCGCGAGCACCCGTCGCCGGGTCGCCGCGGCCCGGTCCGCCACCCCGGCCTCCCGGGCCACCACCGCCAAGACCACCAAGAAGGCCGCCGCGCCCGCCCCGAAGCAGGCGCCCGCCGCCGAGGAGTCCCCGGCCCCGGCCCCGCGGAAGGCGACGGCGCGCAAGGCTGCCGGCACCACCGCCGACGTGGCCGCCAAGGCCGCCGCCCCGGCGAAGGCCACCAAGACGACCCGGGCCACCAAGGCCACCGTGGCCGCCAAGACGGCCGCGGCGAAGCCGGGCAAGGCCGACGCCGAGGGCGAGGTCGATCCGGAGGCGCTGGCTGCCGAGATCGAGGACGTCGTGGTCGAGGAGCCGGCCGAGCTGGCCCAGGCCGCGGAGGCGGACGCCGCCAGCTCCGCCACCGACAACGACTTCGAGTGGGACGACGAGGAGTCCGAGGCGCTCAAGCAGGCGCGTCGAGACGCCGAGCTGACCGCCTCCGCCGACTCGGTCCGGGCCTACCTCAAGCAGATCGGCAAGGTGCCGCTGCTCAACGCCGAGCAGGAGGTCGAGCTCGCCAAGCGGATCGAGGCCGGCCTCTACGCCGCCGAGCGGCTGCGCGCCGCCGACGAGGGCGAGGAGAAGCTGGTCCGCGACCTGCAGCGCGACCTGATGTGGATCTCCCGGGACGGTGAGCGGGCCAAGAACCACCTGCTGGAGGCGAACCTCCGACTGGTGGTCTCGCTGNAGGGCTACAAGTTCTCCACGTACGCCACCTGGTGGATCCGCCAGGCCATCACCCGAGCCATGGCCGACCAGGCCCGCACCATCCGCATCCCGGTGCACATGGTCGAGGTGATCAACAAGCTCGGCCGGATCCAGCGGGAGCTGCTCCAGGACCTGGGCCGCGAGCCCACCCCGGAGGAGCTGGCCAAGGAGATGGACATCACACCGGAGAAGGTGCTGGAGATCCAGCAGTACGCCCGGGAGCCCATCTCGCTCGACCAGACCATCGGCGACGAGGGCGACAGCCAGCTCGGCGACTTCATCGAGGACTCCGAGGCCGTCGTCGCGGTCGACGCGGTGTCGTTCTCACTGCTGCAGGACCAGCTCCAGCAGGTCCTGCAGACGTTGTCCGAGCGCGAGGCGGGCGTGGTACGCCTACGTTTCGGGCTCACCGACGGCCAACCGCGCACCCTGGACGAGATCGGCCAGGTGTACGGCGTGACCCGGGAGCGCATCCGACAGATCGAATCCAAGACCATGTCCAAGTTGCGGCACCCCTCGCGTTCCCAGGTGCTCCGCGACTACCTGGACTGACCGCACACGTCAACCNCCTGTTTGTGATCGTTGACGTGGCACCCTTGGTGCACGGCACACTGTCTTCCACGCCAGGTGTGACCTCGGTCCCCCGCGGGCACACAGGGAAGGCAGGGCCCGAGATGGGTGTTGCACGATAGGTGAGCAACCGAAGAGAGTGTTCATCGGTGACGACCAGAGGAGGAAGGCGATGACCCCGACCCTCACGCCGCCGCCCGAGACGGTGAGCCCCCCGGCCGCCGATGAACGGTGCGACCGCTGCAATGCTGCCGGCAAGCTCCGGATCACCCTTTCGGGTGGGAGCGAGCTGGTGTTCTGTGGGCACCACGCGAACAAGTACGCGGAGGATCTCGTGAAGATCACCGTGCGGTACGCGTCGGACCCGGAGTTCAGCTGGCGTGGCGCCGATCTGATGGCGAACTGAGGTCCGACAACAACCCGTACGCGACATAACCGACCGGAGGCACCCAGACGGGGTGTCTCCGGTCGGTTTTCGCGTCCCGGGGCCGGGGCCAGGGTGTTAAGAGGGGGCCCCGCCTATACCAAATGCGTTAAGAAGGGGCCCTTCCTTACAGGGTCTGCACGGTGGCGATGCGCTCCTCGAGCTGCTCGATCGTCGCCTGGGCGCTGGGCGGGCCGCCGCAGATCCGGCGCAACTCGGCGTGGATCTTGCCGTGCGGCTGGCCGGTGCGGTGGTGCCGCGCGGCCACCAGGGCGTTCAGTTGCCGCCGCAGGGCCACCCGACGCTGCGCCGCGCTCATCGGAGGGGGCGCCGCCGCGGGGGCGGCAGCGGCCGGCTCAGCGGTCCGCAGGGCCGCCCGACGCTTCTGCGCGGCGAGCTGCTCGGCCTGCCGCTTGGTCAGCAGCAGCGAGACCTGGTCGGCGGTGAGCAGACCGGGCAGGCCGAGGTATTCCTCCTCCTCCGGCGTGCCGGCCTGGGCGGCGGTGCCGAACGACGCGCCGTCGAAGATCACCTGGTCCAGTTCGGCGGTCGCGGAGAGCGCGGCGAACCGCTTTTCCAGCTCGCCGCTGGCCCCGTCGTCCCGTTGGGCACGCTCCAGCAGGTCGTCCTCGAAGCCGTCGCGGTCCTTGGGCTTGCCGAGCATGTGGTCCCGCTCGACCTCCATCTCGCTGGCCAGCCCGAGCAGGTGCGGCACGCTGGGCAGGAACACCGACGCGGTCTCGCCGGGGCGGCGGGCCCGGACGAACCGGCCGATCGCCTGCGCGAAGTAGAGCGGGGTGCTGGCGCTGGTCGCGTACACCCCGACGGCCAGCCGGGGGATGTCGACGCCCTCGGACACCATCCGCACCGCGACCAGCCAACGCTGCTCGGACGCCGCGAACGTCGCGATCCGCGCGGACGCGCCCTGGTCGTCGGAGAGCACCACGGCGGCCTTCTCGCCGGTCACCTGCTCCAGCAGCTTGGCGTACGCGCGGGCCACCTGCTGGTCGCTGGCGATGACCAGGCCACCCGCGTCGGGCATGCCGTTGGCCCGCAGCACGCTCAACCGGGCGTCCGCGGCGCGCAGCACCTGCGGCATCCAGTCGCCGGCCGGGTCCAGCGCGGTCCGCCACGCCTGGGCGATCAGGTCCTGGGTCATCGGCTCGCCGAGGCGGGCGGCCAGCTCGTCGCCGGCGTTGGTGCGCCACCGGGTCTCCCCCGAGTAGGCCAGGAACAGCACCGGCCGGACCACGCCGTCGCGCAGCGCGTCGGAGTAGCCGTAGACGGAGTCGGCACGCGAGCGCAGCAGCCCGTCCCCGCCCCGCTCGTAGCTGATGAACGGGATCGGGTTGTCGTCGGAGCGGAACGGCGTACCGGTGAGCATCAGCCGGCGTACCGCGGGCTCGAACGCCGCCTTGACGCCGTCACCCCAGGTACGGGCGTCGCCGGCGTGATGGATCTCGTCCAGGATCACCAGCGTCCGCCGGGTCATGGTGCGCCGCCGGTGCACCTGCGGCGCCATGCCGACCTGCGCGTACGTGACCACCGCGCCGTGGAAGTCGGCGGCCGAGTGCAGGTCGGCGTTGCGGAACGCGGCGTCGAGCTGGATGCCGACCCGGGCCGCGGCCTGCGCCCACTGGGTCTTCAGGTGCTCGGTCGGCGCGACCACGGTGACCGCCTCGACGGTGCCGTCGGCGAGCAGCTCGGCGGCGATCCGGAGGGCGAACGTGGTCTTGCCGGCGCCGGGGGTGGCGACCGCGGTGAAGTCCTCGGCCCGGCGACGCAGGTATTCCACCATCGCCTTGCGCTGCCAGGCACGCAGGGGCGGGAACGTGTCGAGCACCGGCAACCGCGGTGGCACGGGCAGCTCCTCTCGGCGACGGACAGGGGCGCACCCCGACCGAGGGCCACGGGTGCCGCCGCCCATGAAAACGCCCTCGCGCATCCGTGCCGCGAAGGCCGACCCAGCATAACCAGCGGGGCCGTCACCCCCCACCCGACGCCACGCTTGTCACCTCCAGCAGCCCGGGGGATGCGACGGCGCTACGGCCGCGATCCGGGGGCGCCGGTGCGCGGCGGGCGAAACGTCGCGACCGGGGCCGACCAGCGACGGCGCAGGGAGATCAGGCGCAGCCCGAAGACGACGACCGCGGCAGCGGTCAGCGGCAACGCGGTGGCCTGCCCGTACGCCGACAGCAGCGCCACCATGATCGAACCGGCGAGCGCGGCCACGGCGTAGATCTCTCGCCGCAGCACCACCGGGATCTCGCCGGTGAGCAGGTCCCGGCCGAGGCCACCGCCGATCGCGGTGAGCACCCCGATCATGCAGGCGCCGACGGCTGGCACGAGCGCGTCGAGGGCCTTGAGCGTGCCGGTGACGGTGAACAGCGCCAGCCCGGCCGCGTCGAGCACCAGCACGGTGGTGCGTAGCCGGGCGAGCTGGGGGTGCAGCCGGAACACGGCGGCGGCGACGAGCGCCGCGGTGACCGCGTACCGCCAGTCGGCGAACGCGAGTGGGGGCGCCTCGTCGATGACCAGGTCGCGGAAGATGCCGCCGCCGAGGGCGGCGACCACGCCGACGAAGACCACCCCGAACAGGTCGAGCCGCTTCGCCACCGCCGCGGAGGCCCCGGAGGCGGCGAAGACCGCCACGCCGGTGAGGTCGGCGAGGAGCAGGGCGGTGGAGGTGGTCACCGCCGCAGGGTACGTGGACGGGCGGCGGAGCCGCCCGTGGTCACTCGCCCCAGGAGTCGTAGATCTCCTTGCACTTCGGGCAGACCGGCGACCCGGGCTTAGCGGCCTTCGTCACCGGGAACGTCTCGCCGCACAAGGCGATGACGTACGTGCCCATGACCGCGCTCTCGGCGATCTTGTCCTTGCGCACGTAGTGGAACATCTCGGGGCCGGTGTCGGCGTCCTTCTGTTCCGGGCGTTCGAGAATCTCAGTGCTCACGTCCCCACCTCCGGCCTTCCAGTCTCGCAGGCCGGCCGGGAAGGGTCCACCGCAGGCCGGCCGGCAGGCGGCCCGTACCGTAGCGGAAGTGACCAACTTTCGCATCAGCCTCGGTGGTGAGGTGGCCGATGCTCTCCGTGACGGACGCCCGGTCGTGGCGCTGGAGAGCACCATCGTCTCGCACGGGCTGCCCCGCCCGGATAACCTGCGCGTGGCCCGGCAGATCGAACAGGCGGTCCGGGACGCGGGCGCGACGCCGGCCACCATCGGCATGGTCGCCGGCGAGCTGCGGGTGGGTCTGGACGACGCCCAACTCACCCGGCTCGCCACGGTCGACGGCGTGAGCAAGCTCTCGGTGCGCGACCTGGCGCCGGCGGCGGCCACCGGCGCGGACGGCGCCACCACGGTCGCGGCCACCAGCGCGGTGGCGGCGGCGGCCGGGATCGACGTGTTCGCCACCGGCGGGCTCGGCGGGGTGCACCGGGAGGCGGCGCAGACGTTCGACGAGTCGGCCGACCTGGTCACGCTGGCCCGTACCCCGATCGCGGTGGTGTGCGCCGGGGTGAAGTCGATCCTGGACGTGGGCGCGACCCTGGAGCGGCTGGAGACGCTCGGGGTGGGTGTGGTGGGTTACCGCACCCGCCGCTTCCCAGGCTTCTATCTCACCGACACCGGCTTCGACCTCGACTGGTCGGTGGACTCGCCGGAGCGGGTGGCCGACGTGCTGGCCGCCCGGGCGGCGCAGGGCGTGCACCGAGGCGGGCTGATCGTGGCCAATCCGCTGCCGGTCGACGAGCAGCTCGATCCGGCCCTGCACGACCGCACCCTCGCCGAGGGGTTGGCCGCGCTGGCCCGCGAGGGCATCACCGGCAAGGCGGTGACCCCGTTCCTGCTGGCCCACTTCCACGCCGCCACCGAGGGGGCCAGCCTGGCGGTGAACGTCCGGATCATCCTGCGCAACGCCGACCTGGCGGCCCGGATCGCGGTCGCCGCGGCGTCCCGCCGCATCAGCGGCTCAGCGTGAGCGCCGTCCCCCGCATCGTCGTGGTCGGCGACGTCATCACGGACGTGGTCGCGGTGCTGGCCGGCCCGCTCGCGACCGGCTCGGACACCGCGGCCGGGATCCGGTTCAGCGGCGGCGGGCAGGCGGCCAACACCGCGGCCTGGCTGGCCGGCCAGGGCGCGGCTGTGACGCTGGTGGCCGCTGTGGGCGACGACGAGACCGGCCGGGACCGGGTCGCCGAGCTGACCCGGATCGGCGTGGACTGCGCGGTGGAGCGGCACGAGGGCTACCCGACCGGCACGGTGATCGTGCTCACTCACGCCGGGGAGCGCACCATGGTGAGCCAGCGCGGCGCGAACCTGCGGCTGACCGCCCGGCACGTCGACGCCGCCGTCGCCGCAGCGCCCGACGTCGGGCACCTGCACCTGTCCGCGTACACCCTGTTGGACGTCGGGTCGCGCGGCGCGGGCCTGCGCGCGTTGGCCGTCGCCCGCGAGCGCGGGCTGACCATCAGCGTCGACGCGGCCTCCGCGGCGCCGTTGCGGCGCGTCGGCGGGTCGTTCCTGACCTGGGTACGCGATGTCGACCTGCTGCTGGTCAACACGGACGAGGCGACGGTGCTGGCCGGTGGCCTGGACCCGGCGGCGCAGGCGCGGGCGTTGACCTCGGTGGCGCACCGGGTGGTGGTGAAGCGCGGCGCGGCCGGCGCGGTCTGGGTGGAGCGCGGCGGCCGGGTGGAGACCGCGCCGGCGCCCGGGGTGGCGGTGGTGGACGTCACCGGCGCGGGGGACGCGTTCGCGGCCGGCCTGCTCACCGCCTGGCTGGCCGGGGCCGATCCCCGCGCGGCGCTGGCCCGGGCCGGCGACCTCGGTGCGCTGGCCGTGACCACGGTCGGCGCCCGCCCGGGGGCCTGAACGGCGGCGGGCGGGTGGCCCCATGGCCGGATGCGGCGTGTCGGGCTCGGAGCAAGGTCTGTCGGCGACCCCTCCGGCCCGGTGTCACGCAGAGTGATCCCGGGCCGGTCAGGGTTCGGCGTCGATGACCTTGTGCGGACGCTCCTCGGCGGACAGCGCCATCGGCGGCGTCTCGTCGCGGCTGCGGGGCTGGAAGCGGGCGGCCAGCCGGTGCTCCTCCTTGGGCGGGCGGTCGTTGGCCAGGAGCACCGCGAGCCAGGGGATGAGCACCATGCCGAGCACGCACAGCGGCAACCACAGCCAGAGCAGCGGGGCCTTCACGCCGACCAGGATCGCGCCCGCCACCAGACAGGCGACGCGGATGCCCATCATCAGCACGTAGCGCTTCTGCCGGCTGGTGAGCTGGTCGTCCTGGCTGCGCGAGGCGTCGGTGATCAGGATCGGCTGGTACGCCTGATGCTTCACCACGGACCTCCTACGAGGGGATACGCCCCATCCTGTCACTCCGCAGGGCCGATCGGCGACAATCCGTGGACGTGTTACGCGCGTGGTACGCTCGCCCTCGTGGCCAACCGGTTCAGCTTCACCGACGAGGCGCTGGCCAACCTGCGGGTCTACGACGTCACGCCGGGGGAAGTCTGGGAGGCCCTGCACAGCAACCGTCGGGTCATCCGGCACCTCGGGGACGACGTCATGGTGGTCTACGCGACCGACCACCGGGGCCGGCGCCTCGCCGTGCTGCTGGCCGAGGCCGACGGCACCGACAACGACTGGGACATCCTCTCCGCCCGCGAGCTGACCGACGTCGAGGCCAAGCGCTACGACGAGGCGGTGCGGAGGTCACGCCGACGAGGAGGCGGTCACGATGCACCGTGACGAGGCGACCAAGCGGTTCCACACCGGCGGCGACGCGTTCGCCGACCTGATCGACGAGACGTCGCCGGCCGAGCTGCCCACCCCCGACACCGACGTGCCGATGGTGAGCCGGTCGGTGCGCCTGCCGCTGGAGACGTACGACCGGGTCCGGGCCGCGGCCGAGGCGCGCGGCATCGGGGTGACCACGCTGATGCGGCAGTGGATCGAGGCCGGCCTGGCCGACCTGGACGACTCGGCCACGGTCTCGCTGGCCGACGTGCGCCGCGCCCTGGCCTCGCTCTCCCGCCCGACCGCCGCCTGAGCATCCCCCTTCACGCCTCAGGACCGGCCTCGCCGAAGGCCTCCCGCCCGACCGGCGAGGCGGAGGATTCCGGCGGCTGTCCACGGGCGCGCCAGGCGTCGGCGAGCGCGACCAGGGCCAGCACGCCCGCCACCGCGCCCAGCGCCAGCAGCGCCGAGCCGGTCGTCAGCACGGGTGCGAGCAGCACCAGGGCCAGCAGCCCGGCCAGCCGGGAGCGGGACACCCGGCCGAAGATCTCGTACTCGAAGCGGGACCGGGCGGCCAGGAAGAGCGCCGGGCCGCCCACCACGAAGACCAGCCAGCGCGGCTCGGCCGGGTCGAACGGGTGGGCGATGACCAGCTCGTAGCCGACCGCGGCGGCGAGCACCCCGAGCACCATGAACAGGTGCGTCCGCGCGGCCGACTCGGCCAGCAGGCCCGGGGAGCCGGCCCGGCGCAGCGCCTCGGCGAGCAGAAACCCGGCCCGGTAGAAGTAGATCCGCCAGAGCAGGGCGGTGACCAGGAACCCGAGCATGAAGGCGGCGGCGCTCTGCCGGGAGAACCGCTCGCCGCTGTAGACCACCCCGATCACCAGGACCGACTCGCCGAGCGCGATGAGGAAGATCTGCTGGTAGCGTTCGGCCAGGTGTTCCCCGGCGACCAGCCAGCTTCGGATGCGGGAGCTGCCGAGCCGGGGCAGCGGCCAGCCCCGGTACGCGCCAAGGTAGTCCACCGCCAGCGCCGCCACCCACAGCGGCAGGCGCGCCCCGGGCATCAGCACGCCGGCCCCCCAGAGCGGCGCACTGATGCCGGCCCAGGCGGCCAGCCGCAGCGGGACCATCCGCCGTGGGTGGCCGCGCAGCGCCGCCGCGATCACCAGCGGCCGGCCGACCATCACCACCACGTACGCGAGCGCGAACGGAAGCGCCCGCTCCTCCAGCGCCCGGGGCAGCGTCACCCCCAGCACCAGGCCGCCGAACGTGGTGCCCATCACGAGCACCTGGATGACGACCCGATTCGGCTCGTACCGGCTGGTCACCCAGGTGGTGATCGTCCATACGTGCCAGAGGACCAGGAAGAGCAGCAGCGTACGCCCGACCCCAGCCGCCATCGCCGCCACGCCGGAGCCGGCGGTGTCGGTGATCAGCCGCTGCGACACCCGGGTCAGCGCGAACACGAAGACCAGGTCGAAGAAGAGCTCCAGGAAGGTCGCCCGCTCCGAGCTGTCCGCCGTGCGCAGCAGCGCCCCGCCCCGTTGCTCGCTCACGGTCAGCCCTTCGCGGCCTTCGCCTCCGCCTTCATCCGCTGCTTGAACTCGCGGACCCGCCGCAGCGACTCCGGGCCGGTCACGTCGGCCACCGACCGGTACGCCTCCGCGTCGCCGTAGTCGCCGGCCGCCTCACGCCAACCCGTCGGGGTGACCCCGAACCGCTTGCCGAGCAGCGCCACGAAGATCTGCGCCTTCTGCCGCCCGAAGCCGGGCAGCTCACCGACCCGGCGCAGCAGATCCCGGCCGTCGGTCACGTCCGCCCAGAGCCGGGCCGGGTCCCCGTCGTAGCGCTCCACCAGCGCCCGGCAGACCTCCTGCGTGCGGGCCGCCATCGCCTTGGGGAAGCGGTGCAGGGCCGGCGGCCGGGCGAACAGCGCCACCAGCGCGTCGGGGTCGTACCCGGCCAACTCCCCGGCGTCCGGCTCGTGGCCGAGCCGCTGCGCCAGCACGTACGGGGAGGAGAACGCCTTCTCCATCGGCACCTGCTGGTCCAGCACCATGCCGAGGAGCAGCGCCAGCGGACTGCGCGCCAGCAGCTCGTTGGCCTGCGGGTCGATGGGCAGGGAGAGCGTCATGCCCCCATCCTGCCGCCCCGGCCGCCGGTCGNGCCCGGGGGACCCCACCGGGTCCACCGGGCCGCGCGGCTCAGGTGAGCGTCAGTTCACCACGAAGAGCAGCCGGTTCGGCGAGCCCGAGCCCGGGCTGGTCACCTTGCCGGTGGTGGCGTTGCTGGTCAGGTAGCTGGCCACCTGCGCCGGGGTGTACGACGGGTTCGCCCCCAGCACCAGCGCCGCCGCGCCCGCCACGTGCGGGGAGGCCATCGAGGTGCCGCTGATCGTGTTGGTCGCGCTGTCGCTGCTGTTCCACGACGACGTGATCGACGTGCCCGGCGCGAAGATGTCCACGCAGGAGCCGTAGTTCGAGAACGACGAACGGGCGTCGGTGCTGGTGGTGGCGCCCACCGTGATCGCCGAGGCGACCCGGGCCGGCGAGGAGTTGCAGGCGTTGGCGTTGGAGTTGCCGGCCGCCAGCGCGTACGTGATGCCGGAGCTGATCGAGTTGGCCACCGCGTTGTCCAGCGCGGTGCTGACGCCGCCGCCGAGGCTCATGTTGGCCACGGCCGGCTTCACCGCGTTCGAGGTGACCCAGTTGACGCCGTTGACCACGCCGGTGGTGCTGCCGCTGCCGGAGCAGTTGAGCACCTTGACCGCGATCAGGCGTACGCCCTTGGCCACGCCGTACGTGCTGCCGCCGACCGTGCCGGCGACGTGCGTACCGTGGCCGTTGCAGTCGGTGTTGTTGCTGTCCACCGTGTTGGTGCCCCAGGTGGCCCGGCCGCCGAACTGGCTGTGCGTGGTCCGGATGCCGGTGTCGATGATGTAGGCCCGCACGTTGGTGGCGGTGTTCGGGTAGGTGTAGGTGCTGTTGAGCGGCAGGTTGCGCTGGTCGATCCGGTCCAGCCCCCAGGTGGCGCCGGTCTGGGTGCCCTGGGCGGTCACCCGGCGGTCCTGCTCGACGTACGCGACGGAGGAGTCGGCGGCCAGCCGGCGCGCCTGCCCGACGCTCATCTTGGCGCTGTAGCCGGTGAGGGCGGCGCTCCACACCGTGCCGACGCTGCCGCCGTAGCGCTTGGCCAGGCCGGCGGCGCGCTCCGGCACGGCGGTACGGGCGGTGCGGCTGTTCGCGGTGCCGACCGCGTCGCCCTTGAGCACGACCAGGTAGCTGCCGCTGATGGCGTCGGCGGCGCCGTCGTACCGGATCTGGCCGGTCGGCGCGGCGAGGGCGGGGGTGGAGGCGGCGGCGGTGAGGGCCGCGGCGGCGGCCGTGACGGCGAGCGCACGCAGCGCGCGACGCCGGGAAACGGACACGTCGGGCATCGTCTGGCTCCCTACCGGGCGGGCCGGTTTCGTGGCCGGCGGGCCGCCCATCGACGGGTGTTGGGGGAATGCTAGCCATAGATCGATGTTCATGAAAGAGATAGCTGCTGGGTAATACCGTTGACGACCGGAACCGGCGGGTGCGTGCCGCAACGGGGGGCGGGCCAGGCAGGATGACCATGTGAACCGTCACGACATGCTGCTCTCCCCCACCGGGGTCGACGCGCTGCGCACCGCGCTGACGCTGGCCCGCTTCACCGCCAACGGGATCGCCGAACGGCTCGGCTCGTCGGCCACCGGTGGGGTCGCCCGCAACGACTACCGGGCCGCGCTGCGCGCCACCGAGGACCGGGACCGGCTGGCCACGCTGATCCGGGTATTCATCTGCGACCAGNGCTGGCCGGGGGGATCGTCGAGCGGCACGACGACGGCCTGCGCGCCGGGGTGGACCTGGAGCCGTACGGCGACGACTGGTGGGTGCTCGCCGACGTGCCGGCCAGCGCCCGGCCCGGCCGCCCGCTGCACGCCGAACACGTACTGGGCATCGGCGGGGCCACCCAGACGCTGATCGGCGCGGCCGTGCGGCCGACCGTGGACACCGCGCTGGACCTCGGCACCGGCTCCGGCGTGCAGGCGCTGCACCTGGGCACCCACGCCCGTCGGGTCACCGCCACCGACGTCTCCGAGCGGGCGCTGCGCTTCGCCGCCACCACCGCCGCCCTCAACGGGCAGGACTGGGAGCTGCTGCGCGGCGACATGGTCGCGCCGGTCGCCGGGCGCCGCTTCGACCTGGTGGTCAGCAACCCGCCGTTCGTCGTCGGCCCCGGCACCACCACGCACGTCTACCGCGACTCGGGACGGGTCGGCGACGCGATCGGCGCGGAGCTGGCCGCCGCCGCGCCGCACCTGCTCACCGACGGCGGCACCATGCAGTACCTGGCGAACTGGGTGCACGTCACCGGCGAGGACTGGGCCGAACGGGTCACCGGCTGGTTCGCCGGCACCGGGCTGGACGCCTGGGTGATCCAGCGCGAGGTGGCCGACCCGATGGCGTACGTCAACCTGTGGCTGACCGACGTCGGGGAGAGCGCCGACCCGCGCCGGATGGAGGCGTGGCTGGACTGGTTCGACGCGCACAAGGTCGAGGCGGTCGGCTTCGGCATCGTCTCGCTGCGCCGCGCCGGCCACGACCAGCCGGTCGTCCGGGTCGAGGACCTGCGCCAGCGGGTGGAGCAGCCGCTCGGCGACCGGATCGGCGAGTGGTTCGACCGGCAGGACTGGCTGCGCGCCCGGGACGACGACGGCCTGCTCGCCGCCCGCTACCGGGCCGCCGACGGGCTGCAACTGCGCCAGGAGGCCACCATGGGCGACGACGGCTGGGCGGTCGACCGGCAGGTCCTGGCCATGCCGCGCGGGTTGCGCTGGTCCGAGGAGATCGACCCGCTGGTGCTCGCCCTGGTCGGCGGCGCGGACGGCCGGCTGCCGCTGCGCGACCAGCTCGCCCTGCTCGCCGCCGCGCATGACGTGGCACCGGACGAGCTGGCCGAGGCGGCCGGCCCGATCGTGGCGCACCTGGTCGAGCGTGGCCTGATCGAGCCGGTGACCGACTGATGCGGGCGCTGGTGCAGACCGTCGACCGGGCCGCCGTCACCGTCGACGGCACGGTGGTCGGTGAGATCGGCGACGGGCTGCTGGTGCTGCTCGGCGTCACCCACACCGACACCGCGCAGGTGGCCGCCACCATGGCCCGCAAGCTGCACGAGCTGCGCATCCTCGACGACGACCGCAGCGCCGCCGACACCGGGGCGCCGCTGCTGGTGGTCAGCCAGTTCACGCTCTACGGGGACGCCCGCAAGGGGCGGCGGCCGAGCTGGACCGCCGCCGCCCCGGCGGACGTCGCCGAGCCCCTGGTCGAGGCCGTGGTGGCGGAGCTGCGCGCCCGCGGAGCGAAGGTCCAGACCGGGCGCTTCCGCACCCACATGCGGGTGGAGAGCGTCAACGTCGGCCCCCGCACCCTGATGCTGGAGCTCTAGAAGAACAGGCCGCGGCGGGACAGCGACTGGCGCAGCCAACCGTCGAGCTGGGCCGCCCAGTCGGTGCGGTCCGCGGTGGCGTGCTCCACCGTGAACCGGCCGAACGCGTCCCGGCCCTCGGTGAACAGACCACCACGCTTGTCCAGCTCCAGCACCACCTGCATCTGGTGCGGATCGGTGACGAAGGTGACCTCGAGCTGGTTCATCGCGCCCGCGTACTGGGGCGCCGGGTAGAACTCGATCTCCTGGTAGAAGGGCAACTGCTGGCGTACGCCATAGATGTGCCCACGCTCGACGTCGGCCCGGGCGAAGCGGAAGCCCAGCCGCAGCAACGCCTCCAGCAGGCGTTCCTGGGCCGGCAGCGGATGCACCGCGACCGCGTCCAGGTCGCCGGAGTCCACCGCGCGGGCCACCTCCAGCTCGGTACGCAGCCCCATGGTCATGCCGTGCAGGTGCTGGCCGTACAGGTCGGTGAGCGGCGTCTCCCAGGGCACCGCGAACCGGAACGGCACGTCGTAGCGCTGCCCCGGATCCAGCCGGAACGCGCCGGTGACCTGGGCCCGGGCGAACTCCTGGTTGGTGTTGTACTCCGAGTCACCGCTCTCCACCTCGACCCGGGTCAGCAGGCCCAGCGAGACCCAGCTCACGTCCACCGGGTGGTCGCCGCCGACCACCTGGATCCGGCCCTCCAGCTGGCCACCGGGGCGGCAGTTCGGGTTGGCCAGCACCGTCTCCACCGACGGTCCGCCCACTCCCATCGCCTGCATGAGCCGCTTGAAGACCACCACATACTCCGATCGCCGGTTCCGTGCCGGCCCCGTCGGCCGGTCGCTGGCACGGTAACCGGACCGGGCAAACACTGCCGGAGTTCCGCTCGGATTCCTGTCGGGTCCCCGATCGCCTCACTCCCGTCTCACGCCCCGACCGCCAAGCTGGTTGTCATCGGCAACCACCGCGCCGGGGGGCGCGAGCCGGTACGGGCACGTAGGGGACACGGGGAGAACAGAGATGACGCAGCAGATGATCGAGCACCAGGACATGGACGTCACCCTCACCGACCTGGACGCCACCGACGAGCGCGGCGTCTCCACCGACCTGGTCCGGGCGTACCTGAACGGCATCGGCCGCACCAAGCTGCTCACCGCGGCGCAGGAGGTCGAGCTGAGCAAGCGGATCGAGGCCGGCCTCTTCGCCGAGGAGAAGCTCGGCGCCTGCACCCCCGTCTCCGCCGAACTGCGGGCCGACCTGGCGCTGATCGTGGCCGAGGGCCGCGCCGCCAAGGACCA
>NZ_NAPR01000002.1:106651-107222 GCF_002140155.1 Micromonospora sp. NBS 11-29 | reverse complement strand
AGGGCTACAAGTTCTCCACGTACGCCACCTGGTGGATCCGCCAGGCCATCACCCGCGCCATGGCCGACCAGGCCCGCACCATCCGCATCCCGGTGCACATGGTCGAGCAGGTCAACCGGATGGTCCGGGTACGCCGCGAGCTGTCGGTGACGCTGGGCCGCGAACCCACCGTCAGCGAGGTGGCCCGGGCGCTGGAGATCCCCGAGTTCCAGGTGATCGAGCTGATCTCCTACGACCGGGAGCCGGTGAGCCTGGACCAGGCGGTCGGCGAGGACGGCGAGAGCGCGCTCGGTGACTTCGTCGCCGCGGTGGACCCGCGTACCGAGCCCGGTGACGCCGCCACCAACGGCGAACTGCGCAACGAGGTGCGCATCGTGCTCGCCACCCTGTCCCAGCGGGAGCAGGCGGTGNCCGCGAGTTCGGCCTGTCCCGGGAGCGGATCCGGCAGATCGAGAAGGTGACGCTGCTCAAGCTGCGCGACCCCGAGCGGGCCAACCGCCTGGAGGCGTACGCCTGCTGACCCCCGGCCCGCGTTCCGGCCCCGGCGGTTCGCCGGGACCGGTTCTGGTTA
>NZ_NAPR01000002.1:105666-106625 GCF_002140155.1 Micromonospora sp. NBS 11-29 | reverse complement strand
CCCCCGCCTTACAAGCGGCGGGGGCCGGTGTCGGGGCGCGGCGAATCCGCGCCGGTGCGGACGGTCGCGTGCAGCACCGAGAGGCCGTCCGGGCGGGCCAGCACCGGGTTCAACGTGAGCGACCGCACCCGGGGCTGCTCGTCGGCCAGCCGACCCACCCGCAGCAGCAGATCCACCAGGGCCGCCCGATCCACCGGGGCCGCGCCCCGGTGCCCGCGCAGCAGCGGCGCGGCCCGCGGCTCGTCGACCAGCTCGGCGGCGTCCCGGTCGGTCAACGGCACCGCCCGCCAGGCCCGGTCACCGAGCAGCTCGGTCGCCACCCCACCCAACCCGAACCCGACCACCGGCCCGAACGCCGGATCCTCCACCAGCTCCACCACGCACGCCACGCCCGGCGCGACCATCGGCTGGACCAGCACCTCCGCGCCGAACACCGGAGCCATCTCGGCGTACGCGCGGCGCAGCGCGACGGCGTCGGTCAGGTNCGGCGGCCTTGAGCGCCACCGGCCAGCCGAGCCGCTCCCCCGCCGCCACCACCTCGTCGACCGAACCGGCCGGCACCGACCCCACCACGTCGATCCCGTACGCACGCAGCAGCGCCGCCGTGTCCGCCCCGTCCGGCCCCAGCGCGGCGTGCCCCGCCGCCCGGTCCACGTCGGCCAGTTCCGGCAGCACCCCCGGGGGCCGCCGCAGCCAGTCCGCGTACCCGCTGACCCGGGCCAACGCCCGCACCGCCTCCTCCACGCTCGGGTACGCCGGCACCCCGGCCGGCACCCGTCCNCCGCGAAGTCCGCCGCCGGGTCGGCGAGCTGACCGGGCAGCGGCGGCGCGAAGACCGCCACCACGGCGTCCACCCGCTCGTCGGCCACCGCGGCGGCAAGCGCGGCGGCGTACGCGTCCGCGCCGGCGCTCGGCCCCACGTCGTGCGGGTACCCCGACGCGACCGCCAGGCCCTGCCC
>NZ_NAPR01000002.1:101194-105624 GCF_002140155.1 Micromonospora sp. NBS 11-29 | reverse complement strand
CCCGCCGACCGGCCGGCAACGGCTGGTGCGCCAGCAGCACGCCCACGTCGAGCAACTCGGACACGGTGTCCACCCGGATCACGCCGGACTGCGCGAAGAGCGCGCTCACCGCCGCCGCGTCCAACGCCGGGGCCTCCCCCACGCCCGGCGGCCGGGCCAGCGACGCCAACGCCACCACCGGCTTGGTGCGCCCGATCCGCCGGGCCAGCCGGGCGAACTTGCGCGGATTGCCGAACGTCTCCAGGTAGAGCGTGATCACGTCGGTGCCCGGGTCGTCCTGCCAGTACTGCAACAGGTCGTTGCCGGACACGTCGGCCCGGTTGCCGGCCGAGACGAAACTGGACAGCCCCAGCCCGCGCCGGGACGCCTCGGCCAGCAACGCCACCCCGAACGCGCCGGACTGACTGAACACGCCGACCCGCCCCGCGGCGGGCAGCACCGGAGCGAGCGTGGCGTTGAGGCGTACCGCCGGGTCGGTGTTGGCGACGCCGAGACAGTTCGGGCCGACCACCCGCATCCCGGCCAGGTGCGCGGCACGGACCAGGGCGCGCTGCGCCGCCGCGCCGGCCGGACCGGACTCGGCGAACCCGGCCGAGACCACCACCAGCCCGTGCGCGCCGGCCCGGGCCGCGTCCCGGACCACCTCGGTCACCGCCTCCGGCGCGACCGCCACCACCGCCAGGTCCACGTCCGCCCCGGCGTCGACCGCCGACCGGTACGCGGGCAGCCCGGCCACCGTCGCCGCGCTCGGATGCACCGGCACGATCGCGCCCGCGTACCCGCCGTCGCGCAGATGCCCGAGCAGCGCCGCGCCGACGCCCTGCCCGGTGGTGCTGGCGCCGTAGACGGCGACGCCCCGCGGGGCGAGCAGCCGGGCGATCGACCGCGCCTCGGTGCGGTGCTCCCGACCCCGCTGCACCGCGAGCGTCGCCTCCGTCGCCGCGATCGGGAAACTGAGGTGCACCACGCCGTCGGCGTACTGCCGCTGGACCTGGTAGCCGAAGTCGGCGAAGACCCGCAGCATCGTCCCGTTCGCCGGCAGCACCTCGGCGACGAACCGCACGATGCCGTGCCGGCCGGCCGCGTCGGCCAGGTGCTCCAGCAGCACCGAACCGATGCCCCGCCCCTGGTAGGCGTCCTCCACCACAAACGCCACCTCGGCCTCCGGCGACGCCGGACCGAGCCGCTCGTACCGGCCGACGGCCACGATCCGCTCACCGGCCAGCACCACGAACGCCTCCCGGTCGCGGTGGTCGACGGTGACGAAACGCCTCAGGTCCCGCTCCGGGATACGCGGGTACGGCGAGAAGTACCGCAGGTAACGGGTGCGCTCGGAGAAGCGGGCGTGCATCGCCACGATCGCCGCCGCGTCGTCCGGGCGGATCTGCCGCAGTTGCCCGGTCGTACCGTCGCTGAGCAACACGTCCACCGGTGGCGTCACCGGCCGGTCCTCGCCACCCACGGGCTCAGTCGCGCGGATCGTGCGGGTCGAGCCCCAGCAACGGGAAGACCGCCTTGCGGGTCGCCGCGACGGCCCGGTCCACCGCGTTCGGCTCACCGCTGGGCTGCCACGGCTGAAAGGACGGGTCCACGTCGTCGGTCATCCGCAGCGGGACGTCGTGCCCCGGCCGCCGCCGCCCGGCCAGCTCACGCCAGCCCGGCGGCGTGAGCCGGGCCGGGTCGAGCGGCTCGCCGGTGGCCACCGCGAGCAGGTGCGTCCACGCCCGGGGCACCACCTCGACCAGCGCGTACCCGCCGCCCCCGGTGGCCACCCAACGGCCGTCGCACAGCTCGTCGGCGAGCGCCCGCAACGCCAGGTAGGTGGCCCGCTGCCCATCCACGGACAGGTGCAGGTCGGCCAGCGGGTCCGCGCGGTGCCCGTCCGCCCCGCACTGGGTCACCAAAAGCTGCGGCCGGAACGCGCGCAGCACCGACGGCACCACCGCGTGGAACGCCCGCTGCCAACCGGCGTCGCCGACCCCCGGCGGCAGCGGCACGTTGACCGCCGTGCCCTCCGCACCCGGCCCACCGGTCTCGTCCGGGAACCCGGTGCCGGGGAAGAGCGCGAGCGGGCTCTCGTGCAGGCTGACCGTGAGCACCCGCGGGTCCCGGTAGAAGACCTCCTGCACCCCATCGCCGTGGTGCACGTCCACGTCCACGTACGCGATCCGCTCCGCGCCCAGGTCGAGCAGGCGGGCGATGGCCACCGCCGGATCGTTGTAGACGCAGAAGCCGGCCGCCCGGGCCGGCATCGCGTGGTGCAGGCCACCGGCCACGTTGACCGCGCGCCGGGCCTCACCGCGCCAGACCGCCTCGGCGGCGGCCACGCTCGCCCCGACGATCAGCGCGCTGGACTCGTGCATCCCGTCGAAGACCGGATTGTCCGAGGTGCCCAGGCCGAAGCCGGCGAAGAGCGGGTCGCGCGGCGCGGCCCGGACCGCGTCCAGGTAGGCCGGGTCGTGCACCCGGGTGAGCAACGCGTCGTCGGCCGGCTCCGGCTTCACCAGCCGCACCCCGGGCCGGTCGAGCACGCCCAACTCGCGGGCGAGCGCCATGGTCAGCTCGACCCGCACCGGATCCAGCGGATGATCACCCAGGTCGTAGGCGAGCAGGGCCTCGTCCCACACCACCACCGTGTCGTCGGCCATGCGGCCATCGTCCCACGCGACCCCGGACGCGCCCACCAGCAGCGCGTTCACCGGCCGGACGGGCCGCCCGTCGCCACCGGACGGTCCGGGTCGGCCACCCACCCGCTCCACGAGCCGACGTACAGGGCGGCGTCCGGACGCCCGGCCAGGTGCAACGCCAGCACCGTCTGCGCGGCGGTCACCCCCGAACCGCAGTACGCCCCGACCGGCGCGTCCCCCCGCACCCCGGCGGCGGCGAAGCGCTCCCGCAGCGCCTCGGCGGCGGGAAACCGGCCCCGCGTGACGTACTCCGGTGCGGGCAGGTTGACCGCGCCCGGGACGTGCCCGGCGACCGGGTCGACCGGCTCGGCCTCGCCCCGGTAGCGCGGCGCGGCCCGCACATCGAGCAGCACCCCGGCGTCGGCGGCGGCGAGCCGGGCGGCCTGCCCGGCGTCGAGCACCGGCAGTCCGCCCGGTACGACCGTCACGTCACCGGGGGTCGGGGTCGGCGCCGCGGTGTCCACCGGCAACCCGGCCGCGGTCCAGGCCGGATACCCGCCGTGCAGCACCCGCACCGCCCGGTGCCCCGCCCACCGCAGCGTCCACCAGGCCCGGGCGGCGGACATCCCGTCGCCGCCGTCGTACACCACCACGGGATGACCGGCGCGGACGCCGGCGGCCCGCAGCGTGCCCTGCAACGCCGCCGGCTCGGGCAACGGGTGACGGCCGGCGGTGCCCGGCGGCCCGCACAGCTCGGTGTCCAGGTCGACGAAGACCGCGCCCGGCAGGTGGCCGGCGGTGTGATCGTCGCGGCCGGGCGGGCCGGTCAGCCGCCAGCGGACGTCGAGCAGGACGGGCGGGTCGGCGCGGTCGAGCTCGGCGGCGAGCCGATCGGGTTCGACCAGCAGGTCAACGGTTCCGGACATGCGACCCAGTCAACACCATCGGGGCACCGACCTCGCGGTTCGCCTGCGGTCGACGTCGGTGGTTACGGGTAGCATCGGACGCCGGGAGGCCGCTGACGTGAAGCACGACCTGGTAGACACTACCGAGATGTATCTGCGCACCATCCTCGAACTCGAGGAGGAGGGTGTGCCGCCGCTGCGTGCCCGCATCGCCGAGCGGCTGAGGCAGAGCGGCCCGACCGTCAGCCAGACCGTCGCCCGGATGGAACGCGACGGGCTGCTCACCGTCGAGGGCGACCGGCACCTGACCCTCACCGCGCAGGGCCGCAACACGGCGGTGTCGGTGATGCGCAAGCACCGGCTGGCCGAGTTGCTGCTGGTCAACGTGATCGGGATGCCCTACGAGGAGGCCCACGAGGAGGCCTGCCGCTGGGAGCACGTGATGAGCGACGCGGTGGAGCAGCGGGTCTACGACCTGCTCAACCGCCCGACCCGCTCGCCCTACGGCAACCCGATCCCGGGGCTGGAGGAGCTGGGCGACCCGGGCCAGCCGCTGGCCGAGGCCGTCGAGGGCGAGCGCAACCTCGCCTTCCCCGGCCTGTCCGGGCCGGTGGTGGTGCGCCGGATCTGCGAGAGCGTGCAGACCGACGCCGACGTCCTGCGGCAACTGCACGCGGCGGGCGTCGATCCGGGCGCGACCGTGACCGTGGCGCAGGAGCGCGACGGGGTCTCCATCGACCGGTCGGGTGACCGGGTGCGGCTGCCCCGCGAGGTGGCCTCCCGGGTGTTCGTCGCGGCCCGCTGACCGGGCCGCGACCGGGCTCACAACTGCCGGGTGTCGATCACCTTGGCCAGCGCGACCAGTTTCCCGGTCGCCTCCTCCACCTCGGCCGTGGCG
>NZ_NAPR01000002.1:99793-101184 GCF_002140155.1 Micromonospora sp. NBS 11-29 | reverse complement strand
CGCGGGGCTGGTCCAGCGGAGGCTGGCCAGCCGGTCCTCGGTGGCCAGCCAGCCCACCTCGGCGACCGGGCCGGCGTCCGCGGTCCTCGGCAGCGTCCGCCGGTAGGCGATGGTGCCGAGCTTGGACACCTTCGTCGCCCCACGCGGCTGCACGTCGGCCGTGAACGTCGCCGCGTCGATCGAGGTGTCGGTGACGGCAAGCGTCAGTTCCGGCAGGACGGCCCCCTGGGCGCGGACCACGCAGGTGTGCGTGTCGCCCCGGTCGGTGGCCGCGGCCACGTCGAATGTCCCCCCGGTGTGCGCGGCGATCACCGCGAAGTCGAGCAGCCGGCACGCCCCACCGGAGGAGGCCGCGGTGACCTCGGCCGGTGGTGGCGGGGCCGCCGGCACGGCGACCCGAGGGGCGTCGTCGGCGCAGCCGGTGGCGAGCAGGACGGCCGAGGCGGCAAGCCAGGATCGGGCGCGCACGGGAAGACCTCCGCGGTCGGCGGCGGGTCCGGCCCGTCGCGGTTCCGTCGGACACCGTACGGGTCGCGCGGCGGGGACGAAAGTCCTCAGTCGTCCACGTACGGACAGTGGCGGCATCCTCGCCCGCAGCAGGTGCCGCGGCGGGCGAGGAAACCGGCGCTGAGCACGAACAGCCCGGTTCCCGGGTCGAGATAGCCGGCCTCCCCGGCGGCCAGGGCGGCGGCGTGCGCGGCCAGGATCCCCTCCCGCCCGGGGTGCGTCGGCGGCAGCCGCGACGGGTGCGGCTGGGTCAGCGGCCGGTCCGCCAGCTCGTCACTCACCGCCGAAGTGTAAGGAGGGGCCCCCGCTTAACGTTTTCCGCATAGGCGGGGGCCCCGCTTAACACCACCCGTCAGCCGTGCCGCCCGAACGCCTCGCTGATCGCCGCGCGGTCGCCGTCAGCGGCGAGCAGCAGCCGCAGCAGCACCTTCGCCTTGTACGGGTCGAGCAGCCCGCCGTCGATCAGCCCGCGTCGCCGCAGGTCCCGTTCCGAGCCGACCGCGCCGTAGGTGTCCCGCAGCACCGAGCCGGCACCGGTCCGCGACGTCAGCACCACCGGCATCCGCCGGGCCAGCGCGCCCAGCGCCGGAGCGAACGCGGGCGGAACGTGCCCCACCCCGAATCCGGCCACCACCAGCCCGTCCCGGCCGGCGACGAGCGCGTCGAGCAGCGACACGTCGTCGTCGAGCGTGACCGTGTGCAGCNGGGGGGAGCCGGTCACGGTCCACCGCCGGCAGCGGCGGGTACCGGGGCGGCCGGGTGAGCACCCGTACCCGCCCCTCGACCACGTGCCCGAGCGGCCCGGCGTTGGGCGAGGCGAAAGTCGCCGTACTCGTGCTGTGGGTCTTGCGGACGAACCGCGCGGCGTGGATCTCGTCGTTGAG
>NZ_NAPR01000002.1:97319-99773 GCF_002140155.1 Micromonospora sp. NBS 11-29 | reverse complement strand
GAGGTTCGCCGGCCCGTCCGGGCCGGCGAGAATGGGGTTGCGCATCGCGCCGGTGAACACCAGCGGCGCCGCGTGCGGCCAGACCAGGTCGGCCAGCCACGCGCACTCCTCCAGCGTGTCGGTGCCCTGGGTGACGACCGCGCCGGTCGCCCCGCCGTCGACCGCCTCGGCCGCCGCGTCCACCAGGTCGAGGATCTGCCGGTACGCGAGCGCGGCGCTGGGCACCGCCTCGACGTCGCGCACGTCGAGCGGGATGTCGGCGAGCCCGGGTACGGCGGTGGTGAGGTCGGCGCCGGTGAGGCGGGTGACCACTCCCCCGCCGTCGGCCCCGGCCATGGCGATGGTCCCGCCGAGGGTGAACAGGGCGATGCTCACGCTGGTGCCTCCCGTCGCGCACGGCCACGCCGACGCTGTCGGACCGGGTCAGGCCGACGGGCGAGCAGGAACGCCTGCCGCTGGCGCTCGGCGCCGATCGGTTCGCGGACCAGCGTGGCCCGCACGGGTAGCCCGGCGGCGGTGAGCTGCGCGGTCAGCCGCTCCGGTGGCAGCCAGTGCACGTCGAGGGCGACGGTGTGGCCGTACGCCTGCTCCCGCCGGTCGAGCCGGTCGCCGGCCTTCACGGCGAGCAGCAGGTGGCCGCCCGGGGCGAGCACCCGGTGGAAGCCGGTGAACACCTCGGGCAGCAGCTCCGGCGGCAGGTGGATGATCGAGTACCAGGAGACCAGCCCGGCCAGGGACGCGTCCGGCGCGGTCAGGTCCGTCATCGAGCCGACGTCGAAGCGCAGCTCCGGGTGGGTCCGGCGGGCCACCGCCACCATGCCGGGCGACAGGTCCACGCCGGCGATGTCGAGCCCGAGGCGGCGCAGGTGGGCGGTGACCCGGCCGGTGCCGCAGCCGACCTCCAGCACCGGTCGGCCGGGCCCGACCGTCTCGGCGAACGCGGTCAGCACGGCCCGGTCCAGCGGCGGTTCCACCACCTCGGGCAGCAGGCGCGCGTAGTCCACGGCCACGGTGTCGTAGGCGGCGCGGGTCTCGGTGAGCCAGCTCGGTTCGGTCACGCCCGGTGACTCTAGTTCGCGGTCGGGCCGTTCTCGGTGCGGATCCGCTCCAGGTGGGTCACGAACTCGCCGGGCCGCTCGAACAGCGACCGGTGCCCGGCGCGCGGGATNGCAGTCGGCCCGGCACCTCCTGCGCGCCGTCGACGAAGTAGGCCGGCACGGCGAGCTGCCGCACGTCGCGCCGGAAGTCGAGTTCCTGCAACCGGGGGTAGAGCACGTCCCAGCCGTCGAGGAAGCCGAAGACGTGCACCTTCTCCAGTGGACTGTATTCCGGCACACCCAGGTTGCCGACCGAGCCGGTCTCGTCCTCGCTCGCGCCGGACCGGTCGACCGGGAACGCCCCGGCCTCGTTGGTCAGCAACGCCTCGTACGCCCAGACGTCGCGGTAGGGCGGCGGACCCTGGGCGGTCATCCGGTCGGCGAGCGCCGTCCGGCCGGTGCGGCGGGCCCAGGCGATCGTGTCGGCGTACTGGCTGCGGTCGGCCTCGCGCAGGCTGACCACCTGCCCGACGCCCACATAGGTGGCGAACAGCTCGGGGTGCCGTCGCACGGCGAGCAGGCCCACGGTGGTGCCGCCGGAGTGCGCGACCAGGTGGATCCGGTGCCGGCCGAGCCGCTCGCGCAGGTGACGGGCGACCGCGACCAGATCGTCGACCTCGTCGTCGAGGCTCCAGTCGGCCGGGGCGCGGAACCCCGACCAGGAGTGTGGGGCACCGGCCCGGTCCCAGACCGCGACCACGAAGTGCTGTTCCAGGGCGGACAGGTGACGGCGGACCGCGCCGACTTCCGAGCCGCCGGGTGGGCCGGGCACCACCAGCAGCACGGGGGCGCGTGGGTCCGTGCCCCGGATCAGCAGGCCCAGGTCGCGCCCGGCGGAGTGAACGGTGTCGAACCGGGCGATTCCGCCGGGGATCGGGTCGGTGCGGCCCGGCACCGCCGCGCCGGCGGTGACCAGCGCGAGCAGCGCGGCGAGCAGGCCGACGCCGACCCGGCCCAGCCGGCGGGGCACCGGCCGGCGCGGCGGCACGGCGTCGAGGCGGCGGGCCAGGCCGGCGCCGTAGGCGGCGCCGACCAGCAGCGGCAGCGGCGCGAGCAGCCCGTGCACGCCCCGGCCGGCGAGCAGCGCCGCGACGCCGAGGCCGGTCAGGTGGGGACGGTCGACGGTGGGCCCGCGCAGGCGTAGCCGGACCAGCTCGACGGCGAGCGCGAAGAACACCGGCGCGACGAGCATGGCCCACCGGGAACGGCTCAGCCAGCCGGTGGCGAGGCCCACGGCGAGGCTCACCGCGACGGAGGCGAGCGCCGTGCCCACCGTGCCGGGGCCGCGTGGTGTCCACCAGCCGGCCACCACACCCCAGAGCAGCGGCACCCCCCACCCCAACACGACCCGCATCCG
>NZ_NAPR01000002.1:78047-97305 GCF_002140155.1 Micromonospora sp. NBS 11-29 | reverse complement strand
CCACCCCGTTGCCCCCGCCGCGTCGATCATGAAGTTGGCGGTCGCCGCACTGGCGTGTCGTGCCGTCAACTTCATGATCGACGGGTCAGGGAGGGGTGGGAGTGGGTGGGTTGAAGCAGGTTAGGGCCTGGCCGTGGCCGCGGGTCCAGGCCAGGGGGCGGCCGTCGAGGGCGAGCACGTTGTGGAAGCCGTCGTTCGGCGGGTCGGGCAGTTCCGCGGGCGGCAGCACGGCCGGGTCCTCGTTGGCGAGCCAGTGGCCGGGCAGCGTACGCACCAGGTCGGTGAAGGCCGCGCGGCGGGCCGGCGGCACCTGGTAGAGCACCGAGCTGTGGAAGACCACCAGCGTCGCGCCGGCCGGGGCCCGGGCCGCCAGCGCCGGCAGGTCGTCGACCAGGTCGCCCCGGACCAGCACCGGCGGGTCGGTCACCGCCACCGCCGCCGCCGCGCGCAGCCGGTCCCGGCGGTGCTGGTGCTCCGGCCAGATCAGCGCGTCTAGCCAGGCCAGGTCGGCCGGGTCGGTGACGTCCAGCGGGTGCACGTCCAGGCCCGCCCGCCACACCACCTCCGGCCGCCGGGCCGGTGGGGCGGCGCCGGTCAGGGTGCAGTCGAGCACCGGCTCGCCGTCGCCGACCCGCTGGTCGCCGTAGCGGTAGGCGTACCGGTCGGGGTAGAGACACAACCCGGCGGAGGCGCCCACCTCCAGCAGCGCCAGCGGCTGCGGCAACGCGGCGAGCACCGGCAGCAGCACCGCGCAGCGGCCGGCCTCGTTCGTCTGGGTCGCCCGGACCCGCATCTGCGCGGCGATCTCCGGCCAGTGCGCCAGCACGTGCGCGCGGAACGCCGCCGGGTCGTCGACCGGGCCGCCGCGCAGCCGCACCACGCCGAAGAGCAGATTCGGCTGGCGCTTGGCCGGCGGGAGCGTGTCGAGCGACGCGAGCAGCTCCGGGTCGTGGGCCACGGCCCGCGACAGGCGCTCGTATGCCGGGGACACGCCGCGCGCCTCGCGTGCGGCGAACGCCTGATAGATGTCGGCCGTGCTCATCGCCCGAGCATGCCAGCTCCCGGCGTGCTCGTCCGTCCCGAAGCCGCCGGTTCGCCGGACGTGGTGGGGTCGGCGGCCGGTGGACACCGCCATCTCCCCGTTTTGCTTGCAGGAGGTGCAGGTAGCTAAGGAACCGAGCGTGGTCGACCTCGTCGAGCGGCAGCAACGGTCGGCTGGGGCCGATCCACCTGAGGGACTTTCCTGCTCTCGCAGAGGGAGACCGTGGGAGCGCGGGGCAGGTCGCCGGTTCGCAGCCGGACGCGGGCACGGACAAGCCCGAGGTCGTTGAGCCGGGCCGGTCGAGGAATTGAAGATCGTCTGGTGGGCGGCATGACCGAGCCAGCTCACGGACGGCTGTCTCCTGCCAATCCGGGAGCCGGTTACGCCTTCGCTTGTTCACCCGGGTGGTGACTTGTTACCCGACTCGACCGCAATGCCTTCACTTTCGATGTCTGACCCGTCCGCCGACACACAGAAGGTGAGAGCCATGATTCCCACCCTCTGTGTGTCCGCTACTCCGTTTCGCCCAGGCGGCGTCCTGCGCTACGCGACCCGACCGATGCTGTGGTGACAACCGGGCTGGAAGGGGATCGAGAAGGCATTCGGATCTTCGGCAGGCCAGTAGCGAGCACGGTGACCGTCGTAGACCTCCTGGACCGACACGATGCTCCCTTCGTGCTGGGTACAACCAGCCACCGCCCGCTTCGGCTCGGCGGCCCGGTAAATCATGACGTGGCTGATGCCTTCAACGATGAAGCGCGCGGCGAGCCCTCGGACATACCAGGTGTTGAACTCGCTGGTCCCAAGCCGCTCGGCGACCTGTCGAAGGTTGACCTTCCGGGTGCGGGGCACACCGTTTCGCGTGTACGCCTCCTGCGGACTGAACATGCCAGGCGTACTGAGCAGGTCATTGATTAGGGTGTCGTCGTCGCCAAACTCGATGGCGTTGCGCATCATGGTCGGCCACAGGGTCCGACCTTGTGCGCTCAGCGTGGGCGGTAGGAACGGCGATCCCGCCTGTTCACTATTGAACTCGCGGAGCATGTATTCGCGGGTCGCGGGGTCGAGGTCAGGCAGATATAGAGACATGCTTGCTCCGGAGGTAAGGGAGTCCGATTCATCGGAAGACCGAGGAGCGCTGCCGCTGGCAAGAGNCGGAGACCTATTAGCAGGTCTCCGCACCTCCTACATGTCGTCGCCTATTTCGCGAGAACCGAATCGCCTAGAGGCGAGAGTCCGTCGCCTATTGGTGAGACTTGACTCAGCTGCAGCCGCTGGTGGAGCCGCAGCCCTCGCAGACGTAGCAGCTTCCGGCCGGCCGCATCTTGGTGCCGCAGGTGAAGCAGAGCGGCGCGTCCGCGGCCTTGCCGATCACGGCCTCCAGCAGTTCGGTGCTGGAACCCACCGACGGCGCGGGCTTGACGGCCGCAACGTCGGCCATCTCCTGCGCCGGTTGGGCGATCGGGCCGGTCTTCGTCTCGGGTGCCTCGACCGGGGCGGAGGCGGCCATCGCGGTGAGGTCCGCACCGCTCGCCTCCGCCTCCGCCTCGGCCCGGAGCTGGGCGGCCCGCTCCTTGGCGGTGAAGATGCCCAGCTCCGCGCGGCGCTCGTACGGCAGGAAGTCAAGCGCCAGGCGACGGAAGATGTAGTCCATCACCGAGGCGGCCATCCGCACGTCCGAGTCGTCGGTCATACCGGCCGGCTCGAAGCGCATGTTGGTGAACTTGCTGACGTACGTCTCCAGCGGGACGCCGTACTGGAGACCGATGGAGATGGCCACCGAGAAGGCGTCCATCACGCCGGCCAGGGTCGAGCCCTGCTTCGACATCTTCAGGAAGACCTCGCCGAGGCCGTCGTCCGGGTAGGACGAGGCGGTGAGGTAGCCCTCCGCGCCGCCGACCGAGAAGGAGACCGTCTGGGACGGGCGCTTCTTCGGCAGCCGCTTGCGCACCGGGCGGTACTCGACGACCTTCTCCACGACCTTCTCGGCGACGGCGGCCTCGACCGCGGCCTCCACGGCCGCCTCGACGACGGCCTTGTTCGGCTTGGCCACCGACAGCGGCTGGCCCACCTTGCAGTTGTCCCGGTAGATCGCCAGCGCCTTCAGGCCGAGCTTCCAGCCCTCGAAGTAGATCTTCTCGACGTCGGCCACGGTCGCCTGCTCCGGCATGTTGACCGTCTTGGAGATGGCGCCGGAGATGAACGGTTGGACGGCCGCCATCATCCGCACGTGGCCCATCGGCGCGATGGACCGCTCACCCATGGCGCAGTCGAAGACCGGGTAGTGCTCCGGCTTCAGGCCGGGCGCGTCCACCACGTGCCCGTGGTCGGCGATGTGCTCGACGATCGCCTCGACCTGCTCCTCGGGGTAGCCGAGGCTGCGCAGGGCGCGCGGCACGGTCTGGTTGACGATCTGCATCGAGCCGCCGCCGACCAGCTTCTTGAACTTGACCAGCGCCAGGTCCGGCTCGACGCCGGTGGTGTCGCAGTCCATCATCAGGCCGATGGTGCCGGTCGGGGCGAGGACGCTCGCCTGCGAGTTGCGCCAGCCGAACTTGTCGCCGAGCTTGTTGCCGAGCGTCCACTGCTTGGTCGCCTCGCGCTGCACGGCGGTGGCCACGGTGCCGGTCGGCTTGATGCTGTCGTTGGCGGCGGCGTGCTTGCGCATGACCCGCTTGTGCGGCTCGGCGTTGCGGGCGTAGCCGTCGTACGCGCCGACGATGCCGGCCAGCTCGGCGGAGCGGCGGTAGGCGGTGCCGGTCATCAGCGAGGTGATCGCCGCGGACACCTCCCGCCCCTGGTCCGAGTCGTAGGGCAGGCCGGAGGCCATCAGCAGGGCGCCCAGGTTGGCGTACCCGATGCCGAGCTGCCGGTAGGCGCGGGTGGTCTCGCCGATCTTCTCGGTCGGGAAGTCGGCGAAGCAGATCGAGATGTCCATCGCGGTGATGACGAACTCGACCGACCGGACGAACTTCTCCACCTCGAAGCCGCCGTCGGCGCGGAGGAACTTCATCAGGTTCAGCGAGGCCAGGTTGCACGAGGAGTTGTCCAGGTGCAGGTATTCCGAGCACGGGTTCGACGCGGTGATCCGCCCGGTCTCCGGGCAGGTGTGCCAGTCGTTGATGGTGTCGTCGTACTGCAGGCCCGGGTCGGCGCACTCCCAGGCGGCCTGGGAGATGGTGTGGAACAGCTTCTTGGCGTCGATCGTCTCGATGGTCTGCCCGTCGAGCCGGCCGCGCAGGTCGAAGCCGCCGTTGTTCTCCACCGCGGTCATGAACTCGTCGGAGACGCGGACCGAGTTGTTGGCGTTCTGGTACTGCACGCTGACGATGTCCGCGCCGCCCAGATCCATGTCGAAACCGGCGTCGCGCAGCGCGCGGATCTTGTCCTCCTCGCGCGCCTTGGTCGCCACGAACTCCTCGATGTCCGGGTGGTCCACGTCGAGGATGACCATCTTGGCCGCGCGCCGGGTGGCGCCACCGGACTTGATGGTGCCGGCGGAGGCGTCCGCGCCGCGCATGAAGCTGACCGGGCCGGAGGCGGTGCCGCCGGAGGAGAGCAGTTCCTTGGAGGAGCGGATGCGGGACAGGTTGACCCCGGCGCCGGAGCCGCCCTGGAAGATCCGCCCCTCCTCCTTGTACCAGTCGAGGATCGAGTCCATCGAGTCGTCGACGGCCAGGATGAAGCACGCTGAGACCTGCTGCGGCGACGGCGTGCCGACGTTGAACCAGACCGGCGAGTTGAAGCTGAACACCTGGTGCAGCAGCATCCAGGTCAGCTCGTGCGCGAACACCTCGGCGTCGGCCGGGGAGGCGAAGTAGCCGTACTCCTCACCCGCGGTGCGGTAGGTCTCCACCACCCGGTCGATGAGCTGCTTGAGCGACCACTCCCGCTGCGGGGTCCCCACCGCGCCCCGGAAGTACTTCGTGGTCACGATGTTGGCCGCGTTGACCGACCAGGACTCGGGGAACTCCACCCCGCGCTGCTCGNGACCTCGTCGTAGGGGTGCACCCCCTCGGTCGTCCAGACGCGTTCGATCTTCAGCCCCGCCCCGGCCTTGTTCCGTGACTTGCTGGTTGTCACGCCCTCGCCCCCTCATCGGCACGGTCACCCACCGCGCCTGGTCACACTGTCGGAAATCAGAAATGTCAGCTGATCGCGCCGGCGGCGTCGACCGCCTGAGCGCTGGTGCCCTCACGGGCTCGTGCGGCCTCCCGCAGCGTCTCGATCTCCCGCTCGAAGTCGGCGAGCGAGTCGAAGGACCGGTAGACGCTGGCGAACCGCAGGTAGGCCACCTCGTCGAGGTCGCGCAACGGGCCGAGGATGACCAGACCCACCTCGTGGCTGGGAATCTCCGCCGCCCCCTTGGCGCGGACGGTCTCCTCGACCTTCTGTGCCAGGAGCGCGATCGAGTCGTCGTCGACCGGCCGCCCCTGGCACGCCTTGCGCACCCCACCGATGATCTTCGTGCGGCTGAACGGCTCGGTCACCCCGCTGCGCTTGACCACCGCGAGCACCGCCTCCTCGACGGTGGTGAACCGCTTGCCGCACTCCGGGCAGGACCGCCGCCGCCGGATGAGCTGGCCGTCGTCGGCCTCCCGCGAGTCGACCACCCGGGAGTCGGCGTGCCGGCAGTACGGACACCGCATCGCCCGACCTCCTCATCGACCACGGGCACAGCTACCGACCCCCGGGCACGCGTCGACACGGCGCAGCCATCCTTCGACGACCGTCGCCGAGTGCGCGATGCGGGAGTGCGTTCGGTAGTTGAACCCAACCTGTAGGCTACTTACGCCCATGTGACTACTACATCTAGGGGTCGACCGTATGCCGTCCCCCTAGCGAGGTCAAGTTGACCGGCGTGTCCGGCGCGTCATCAGAATCACGTCGGCCACGACGCCGCCGAAGAGCCCAACGGCGCGCGCCGTCCCCGGTCACGCCGCCGGAAATCATCTCGCCCAGCGGCGCGCGCCGGGCTAGGTTGCCGGCGTGAACGCAGACATGGTGGGCGCCGGGTGGGACGCGCCGGGGTGGCGGGAATCCGCCTCGCAGTGGGTGACGGACCAGCTCGGCCGGTACGGCCGGCGGGTCACCGGGCCGGTGGAGGAGCGCGTACGCCCGTGGTCCCTGGTGTGGCGCGTGCCCACCGACGACGGTGACGCCTGGTTCAAGGCCAACAGCGACGGCACCCGGTACGAGGCCGGCCTGTTGGCGGCGCTGTCCCGGCTGGCGCCCGGCCGCGTGCC
The DNA here is from genome assembly GCF_002140155.1 of Micromonospora sp. NBS 11-29. GTDB lineage: Bacteria > Actinomycetota > Actinomycetes > Mycobacteriales > Micromonosporaceae > Micromonospora. The sequence goes on along the minus strand of NZ_NAPR01000002.1, from coordinate 91,017 downwards.
GGACCCGCTGGCGGTGGACGCCGACCGGGGCTGGTCGCTGCTGCCCGACGGTGGCCGCACCCTGCGCGACGTGCTGGCCGTCGCGCCCGATCCGGGGCGCTGGGAGCTGATCCTGCCCGCGTACGCCGATCTCCAGCGGGTGAGCGCCGCGCACGCCGACGAACTGCTCGCCCTCGGCCTGCCCGACCACCGGCCCGAGGTGCTGCCGGGCCTGTTCGTCCACCTGCTGGACGACACCGACTCGCTGCTGCTCGGCACGGAGGACGGCCTCACGCCGGAGATGCACGCCCGGCTGCGCGGTCACGCCGACCGGTACGCGCGGGACTGCCGACGGCTCGCCGACCTCGGGGTCGAGCCCACCGTGCAGCACGACGACCTGCACGACGGGAACATCTTCGTCGCCACCGACGGCCCACGCTTCTTCGACTGGGGGGACGCGTCCCTCGCCCACCCGTTCGGGACCCTGCTGGTGACGCTGCGCTCGGTCGGGCACGCCTTCGAGCTGCCCGCCGGGGATGCGGTGCTGCTCCGGCTGCGGGACGCCTACCTGGAGGCGTGGACCGACCGGTACGACCGGGCCGATCTGCGGGAGGCGGCGGCGCTGGCGACGACCGTGACCACGGTCAGCCGCTCGCTCTCCTGGCGGCGGGCCCTGCCGGCCACCGACCCGACGCGCGCCGCGTACGCCGCCGCCGTCCCGGGTTGGCTGGAGGAGTTGTTCGCACCGGCTCCACTCTGACCCGTCCGGCGGATCCGGGATTTCACGGTGACACGCCGTCAGGTCGTACAGATGTTTGAAAATGGCCGAACTCACCTATACGGTCGGAGCACACGCTCCACGAGCCGACGAGGCACGCAGCGCCGACCAGGGAGGGACGGACGTGACCGAGGACCGGGCCAGCCGGCAGAAGAACCCGCAGCCGATCGACGGGGCGGGTCCGCCGGCGACCCGTCGCCCCCGCACCGCGCGCAGCCGGGCCGCCCAGCCCGGGGTGCGCCCGGTCACACCGGTGGTCAGCAGCTTCCCCGACCCGGCGACGGTCGACCTCACCGCCCGGCAGCGCCGCATCCTGGAGTTCATCCGCACCTGGGTGGAGCGCCACGGCTACCCGCCGAGCGTGCGCGAGATCGGCGAGGCGGTCGGCCTGGTCTCCCCGTCCAGCGTCGCCTACCAGCTCAAAGAGCTGGAGAAGAAGGGTTTCCTGCGCCGCGACCCGAACCGTCCGCGCGCCGTCGACGTGCGGGCACCGAGCGACGTCGACGACGAGGCCGCCCGCGCGCAACGCCCCGCCCCGGCGTACGTGCCGATGCTGGGCCGGATCGCCGCCGGTGGGCCGATCCTCGCCGAGCAGGCCGTGGAGGACATCTTCCCCCTGCCCCGTGAGCTGGTCGGTGAGGGCGACGTCTTCATGCTCCAGGTCAAGGGCGACTCGATGCTCGACGCCGCGATCTGCGACGGCGACTGGGTGGTCGTGCGGCAGCAGCCCAACGCCGAGGTCGGCGACATCGTGGCGGCGATGCTCGACGGCGAGGCGACGGTGAAGACCTACCGGCGTCGCGACGGGCACGTCTGGCTGATGCCGCAGAACCCGGCGTTCGACCCGATCCCCGGCGACGACGCCACCATCATGGGCCGCGTGGTCGCGGTGCTGCGGCGGATCTGACCCACACACGGCAGCGGGGGTGACCGTCGCCGGTCACCCCCGCTGTTCGTCGTCGTGCGTCAGTAGCGGTCGCCTCGGTACTCCCGGCCACCGGAGACCGGCCCGTACTGCCCTTGGGCGTCGTCGCGGCGGCCGCCGCGCGGATCCCGGGGGCCCGGCTCGCGCCGCGGCGGTTCCGCCCGGCCACCGTCACCCCGCCGCCCACCACCGGCCGGCTGCCCACGGTGTCCGGTCCCGCCCGGGGCACCGCCCCGGCCGGTCGGACCCGCGCCGCCGCCCTGGCCCCTGCCGCCGTAGACGCCGCCGCCCTGGCCACCGCGCTGGCCGGCACCGCCGCCGCTGACGGCACCCCCGCCGTAGACGCCACCGCCCTGACCGCCGCCGGTCGGGGGCCGACCGCCGCCGTCCTGGGGCCGTGCGCCGCCACCGTCCTGGGGCCGGGCGCCACCCCGGCCGCCACCGCCCTGCGGTCGACCGCCACCCTGACCGCCGCCGGCCGGCGGGCGGCCACCGCCCTGGGGCCGACCGCCGCCCTGCGGACGGCCACCGCCGCCCTGGGGACCGCCACCGCCCTGCGGACGACCACCGCCGCCCCGGGGACCGCCACCGCCCTGGGAGGCGCCACCGCCCTGGGGAGCGCCGACCGGCGGCCGGGCCGCGCCCTGGGCCGCACCGCCGTAGACGGCGCCGCCCTGGGGCCGGGCACCGCCGTACACCCCGCCGGCCGCCGCCGGACGGTCGCCGTTCGCGGCACCGCCGTAGACGCCACCGCCCTGACCACCGCCGCCGTACACGCCGCCACGCGCCGGGGTCTCGGACCGGTTGTCGGGCGGAAGGGCGCTGTTCACCGGGAACTCGCCGCTGTGCTCGGGCTCGTCGGCCGGCTCGGCGGGCGTCGGCCGGCGCCGGGACCGCAGGATGCCGAACACGCCCGCGCCGACCAGGAGCGCGCCCAACACTCCGACCGCGGCGATCAGGTACGTGATCTCGTCGAGCGAGAGCCCTTCGAGCCAGGACTTCTGCGCCGCCGCTTTCGTCTCGGCCTTGCCGCCGTTGGGCAGCGCCTCCACCCCGGTGCTGGCCGGCGTGTAGCCGAGGATGTCGATCGGGTCCGCTTCGTCCAGCGAGCCACCGTCGGAGACGGTAACGAAGGACTTGCCGTCCGGGGTGTAGGAGATGGCCTCACCGAACGGGTCGGCCAGCGGGGTGACGCGGGGCTTACCGGTGGTCAGCGCCTTGACCAGGTCGCCGCCGGCCACGTCGAACTCGAACGCGTCCGCGTACGTGCGGAGCACCACCCGGGCACCGTCGGGCGAGCGTGCCGCGCCGGTGACCAGCGCACGCCCCGGGCCGCCGAGCTTGTTCTCGGTGTTCGTCCGGGGCAGCGTGACCTCGCCGACCTTCTTCATCGGAACCGGCTCGGTGTCGCCGCCGGCCTTCAGCTTCGCCGTCGGGGTGAAGATCTCCGACTTGCCGGAGAGGTCCTTCGTGATCACCAGCGGCAGGTTGTCGTCACCGACGAGCAGCGCCTCGGCGTCGTGCGGCTCCTTGCCGGGGTAGCTGAGCCGGTGCAGCACCGGCTGCTTCGACCCGCTCAACGGCATCGTCCAGACCGCGACCCGCTCGCGCCGGGTCTTCTTCTCCACGTTGTCGCCGGTGTCGGCGATCCAGAGCGTCTTCTTGTCCGGCCCGAGGGCCAGGTCCTCGGTGTCGAACGGCCCGTCGCCGGAGTATCGGACCTCCTTGTCGACCTTGCACTTGGCGTCGAGGAAGAAGACCCGCTTGCGGTCGGGGTCGTCGGAGCCGTCGTTGACGACGACGTAGCCGTCGCCGGTGGCGATCAGGCCGGACAACTCCCGGAGACGGTCGTCGGTGACCGTGCACTTCTTCTTGGGAGCCGCGGCCAGCACGGGGGCCGCGACGGGAGCCGCCAGGGCCGGCCCGGCCGGCGCCACGATCGCGCCGACCAGGCCGAGCGCGAGCGTGACCGAGGAGACAACGTGCCGCATGGCGCTCAGTGTCGCACGGCCGGGGTTTCCGGCGGGTGACGCCGGATGGCTCACCGCCCGGCGCCCACCCGCTCCTCGTCGGTGAGCCGGTCGCCCGAGCGGTACGGGGCCAGCTCGGCGGCGAGCGCCTGGCTCACCCGTACGTGCAGCAACGTGCCCTCGGGCAGGTGCGCAGTGCTGAGCACCTCGCCCTGCCGGTGCACCCGGGCCACCAGGTCACCCCGGTCGTACGGAAGCACCGCGCGCACCTCGACGGCCGGTCGGGGCAGCCGGTGCTCGATCGCCTCGCGCAGCTCGTCGATGCCACGCCCACTTCGCGCGGAGACGAACACGGCCTCCGGCCAGAGCCGCTTGAGCCGCAGCATCGTCTCCTCGTCGCTGGCGTCGGTCTTGTTCACCGCCAGCAGCTCCGGCAGGCGGTCGGCACCCACCTCGGCGAGCACCTCGCGGACCGCCCGGACCTGCTCCTCCGGATCGGGATGGGTGCCGTCGACCACGTGCACCACCAGGTCGGCGTCGGCGACCTCCTCCAGCGTCGAGCGGAACGCCTCGACGATCTGGTGCGGCAGGTGCCGCACGAACCCGACCGTGTCGGAGAGCGTGTAGAGCCGCCCGTCGGACGTGGTGGCCCGGCGCGTGGTCGGGTCCAGCGTGGCGAACAACGCGTCCTCGACCAGCACACCGGCCCCGGTCAGGCGGTTGAGCAGGCTGGACTTGCCGGCGTTGGTGTAGCCGGCGATGGCCACCGCCGGCACCGCGTTACGGGACCGCCGGGCGCGCTTCGTCTGGCGTACCGTGGCCATGCTCTTGATCTCGCGGCGCAGCCGTGCGATGCGGTGCCGGATGCGGCGCCGGTCGGTTTCCAGCTTGGTTTCACCGGGACCACGCACGCCCACGCCGCCGCCGGCGCCGCCACCGCGACCGCTACCACCGGTCTGCCGGGAGAGCGTCTCGCCCCAGCCGCGCAGGCGCGGCAGCAGGTATTCGAGCTGGGCCAGCTCGACCTGCGCCCGGCCCTCCTTGCTCTTGGCGTGCTGGGCGAAGATGTCGAGGATCAGGGCGGTGCGGTCGACCACCTTCACCTTGGTGCGCTGCTCCAGGTTGCGCAGCTGCGACGGGGACAGCTCACCGTCGCAGATGACCGTGTCGGCGCCGGTGGAGAGCACCACCGCGCTCAGGTCGTCGACCTTGCCCCGCCCGATGTAGGTGGCCGGGTCGGGCCGGTTGCGGCGTTGGATCAGCCCCTCCAGCACCTGGGAGCCGGCCGTCTCGGCCAGCGCCGCCAGCTCGGTGAGGCTGTTGTCGGCGTCGGACTGGGTCCCCTCGGTCCAGACCCCCACCAGGACGACCCGCTCCAGCCGGAGCTGGCGGTACTCGACCTCGGTGATGTCGGTGAGTTCGGTGGAGAGGCCAGGGACCCGCCGCAGCGCCTGCCGCTCCGACAGCTCGTATTCGCCGGTGGTGGCGTCGAGCTCGTCGTCCGTGTAGGGATGGAAGGTCTCCTGCTCGCGCAAACCGCGTCTCCTGTCCGTAATGTGCATCGCCGAGCATTTTCGGCGCGTGACAGCAATCCTGACATGTGACAACGCCGGGCGCACCCGGGTTATGCCCGTGCGTCCGTGGCGCTACCCACCGGTAGTGGGGCCGGATGCCGGCCCACCGGCCCGAGCGGGTAGAAATGCCAGTCGAGCCGCTCAGCGTCGACGGAGGAGTGTTTCTCGTGGCCATCACCCGACTGCCGAGTGCCGGATTCTCGATCACCATCCGGATCGCGGTGCCCGCCGACGCCTCCTCCATCGGCCGGTTGACCACCGCGGCGGGCGAGGCCGGCGCCATCGTCACCGCGCTGGACGTGGTCGACTCCGATCCGACGAACGTGATCGTCGACCTCACCTGCGACACCGCCGACGCCGGTCACGCCGACCAGGTCGTCGACGCGCTCACCGCGCTCGACGGGGTGGACGTGCGCAAGGTGTCCGACCGGACGTTCCTGCTGCACCTCGGTGGCAAGATCGAGGTGACCCCGAAGGTCGCGCTGCGCACCCGCGACGAGCTGTCCCGCGCGTACACCCCGGGGGTGGCCCGGGTCTGCATGGCGATCGCCGAGAACCCGGCCGACGCCCGCCGGCTCACCATCAAGCGCAACACGGTCGCCGTGGTCAGCGACGGCTCGGCCGTGCTCGGGCTGGGCAACCTCGGGCCGGCCGCCTCGCTGCCGGTGATGGAGGGCAAGGCGGCGCTGTTCAAGCGGTTCGGCAAGGTCGACGCCTGGCCGGTGGTGCTGGACACCCAGGACACCGACGAGATCGTGGCGATCGTCAAGGCCATCGCGCCGGCCTACGGCGGGATCAACCTGGAGGACATCGCCGCGCCGCGCTGCTTCGAGATCGAGGCCCGACTGCGCGAGGCGCTGGACATCCCGGTCTTCCACGACGATCAGCACGGCACCGCGATCTGCGTGCTGGCCGCGCTCACCAACGCGCTGCGCGTCGTGGGCAAGCAGCTCGCGGACGTCCGGGTCGTGGTCTCGGGCGCCGGCGCGGCCGGCACCGCGATCATGAAGCTGCTGCTGCGTCAGGGCGTGGGCGACATCATCGCGTACGACCGGCAGGGCGCGCTGCACCGCGGGCTGACCGACCTCAACCCGGCCTGGCAGTGGCTGGCGGAGAACACCAACCGGGAGGACTACTCCGGTGACCTGGCCGGGGCGGTTCGTGGCGCGGACGTGTTCATCGGGGTGAGCGCGCCGAACCTGCTCACCGGCGAGGACGTGGCCGCGATGGCCAAGGACGCGATCGTCTTCGCGCTGGCCAACCCGGACCCGGAGGTGGACCCGCGCGAGGCGCGCAAGTACGCCGCCGTGGTGGCCACCGGCCGCTCGGACCAGCCCAACCAGATCAACAACGTGCTCGCCTTCCCGGGCGTGTTCCGCGGCATGCTCGACGCGCACGCCGAGGAGTTCACCGAGGAGATGGCGATCGCGGCGGCCCGCGCCATCGCCGACGTGGTCGGCGAAGACAAGATCAACCCGACGGTGATCGTGCCCAGCGTGTTCGACGCCCGGGTCGCCCCCGCGGTGGCCGCCGCGGTGCGCGCCGCCGCCCAGAACCCGGCCGCGACGCCGCCGCCGGCCGCCGACCCGGGCCCCGCCGACCTGCCCGAGGTCGCCGCCAGCGCCAGCGCCACCCCCTGACCCGAGCCTCATTCCCCTGGACCAGTCCATCCGCCCTCGTCCGGCCACGCAAATGCCGCGACATGCCGCAGTGAAGCGGGCGGGGCCGGCGTGTCGTGGTCGGAAGAACACTCAACCGAAGAGCGATATACCTAGGAGTCATTATTATGACTACCGGGTATATCGCTCTTCCGCCTTCCGCCCGGCCAGACCGTCACACAACGTGACCGCCGGCCCACACGCGAGCGGAGGGTGGGAGACCGGAGCGTGCGGAGGCGCAGGGCCGGGAGGCGCCGGATCCGGCCGGGGACGGTCAGGGGCGCAGCGCGCTGGGAGTCAAGGTGCCGGTGGCGACCAGGACGGCGGGGCCGGCGAGCCAGCAGGAGTCGGCGGTCACCGTGACCGTGAGGCGGCCGCCCGGGACGTCCACCACCACCGTGCCGTCCTCCCGGCCGGCGTCGCGCAGCGCCACCGCCGCGACCGCGCAGGCCCCGGTGCCGCAGGAGAGCGTCTCGGCCGAGCCCCGCTCGTGGACCCGCATCAGCACATGCCCGTCGACGCCGTCGATCGGCTCGCCGGGCGTGGTGAACTCGACGTTGACCCCGGTCGGGAAGACCGTCGCGTCGACCTCGGGGGCGCGGGTGAGGTCCAGGCCGGTCAGGTCCAGCGCGGCGGGCAGCGCGCAGACCAGGTGCGGATTGCCGACGTCCACCGCCGCGCCGGTCAGGGTGAGGCCACCCAGCGTCGCGGTGGCCGCCTCGTGGACCCGGGGGCGGCGCATCTCGACCGCCACGTCGGCGCCCTCGACCCGGGCCCGCACCAGACCGGCCCGGGTGGCGATCGGCAGCGTCCCGCCCGACGGGGCGGCCAACGAATTCTCCAGCAGGTAGCGCACGAACACCCGGGCGCCGTTGCCGCACATCTCGGCGAACGAGCCGTCGGAGTTCCAGTAGTCCATGAACCACTCGGCCTCGTCGGCCAGCGCGGCACCCTCCGGGTGCTTGGCGGCCCGGACCACGCGCAGCACGCCGTCACCGCCGAGCCCGCGCCGCCGGTCGCAGAGCGCGGCGACCAGACCGGGGGTCAGATCGAGCGCGCCGTCCGGGTCGGGCAGGAGGACGAAGTCGTTGCCGGTGCCGTGCCCCTTGGTGAACTCCACGGTCCCATCATTCCCGATGCCCGGCGACCACACCCAGCGCCATGTCGACGAGGCCGGGGTCGGCCGAGTCGAGCCAGTGCACCCGCGGGTCGCGCCGGAACCAGGAGCGCTGCCGGCGGACGAAACGCCGGGTGGCCCGGATCGTCTCCTCGTACGCCCCGGTCTCGGTAATCTCGCCGGTCAGGAAGCGCAGCACCTGCTGGTAGCCAAGCGCCCGGCTGGCCGTCCGCCCCTCGGGCAGCCCCTCGCCGATCAGCGCGCGCACCTCGTCGACCAGGCCGTCGGCCCACATCCGGTCCACCCGCAGCGCGATCCGCTCGTCGAGCCGGGCGGTGTCGAGGTCGACCCCGAGCTGCACCGACGGGTAGTACGGCACGGGGGCGGGCAGCGACGCCGTGAACGGCGCCCCGGTCAGCTCGATCACCTCCAGCGCCCGCACGATCCGCCGGCCGTTGGTGGGCAGGATGCCGGCCGCCGCCTCCGGGTCCGCCTCGGCCAACCGGGCGTGCAGCGGCCCCGGGCCGACCGCGGCCAGCTCCGCCTCCAGCCGTTCCCGCAGCGCCGGGTCGGTGCCGGGAAACTCGAACCGCTCCAGCACCGCCCGCACGTAGAGCCCCGAACCGCCGACCAGCAGCGGCACACGCCCCCGGGCGAGGATGTCGTCGACCGCCCCCCGGGCCAGCTTCTGGTACTCCGCGACGCTGGCCGGCTCGGTCACCGCCCAGATGTCCAGCAGGTGGTGCGGCACGCCCTCCCGCTCGGCCGGGGTCAGCTTCGCCGTGCCGACGTCCATCCCCCGGTAGAGCTGCATCGAGTCGGCGTTGACCACCTCGCCGTCGAGCGCGTGCGCCAGCGCGATGCTCAACGCCGACTTCCCGGCCGCCGTCGGCCCGACCACCGCGACCACCGTCCCGGTCGGCGCGCTCACGCCTGCTCCCAGTTCGCCACGAAGTAGGCGACGCCGTAGGGCGCGCGGTGGTAACCCAGCTCGCCGCGCCAGTTGCCGCCGGCCGCGCGGACCGCGCCGGCCAGCACCTGCCACGCCGCCCGCCCGGCGACCCGCAGCTCGGCGGAGAGCACCGGGTCCAGGCCGCGCAGGGCTTCGACGTCCGCGTCGGCCAGGGCCGCGGCGACCCCCTCGTCGTACGCCCCGGCGCGCGGGTCGTCGTACCCCGGCGCCGTAACGCCCCGGCAGGCCGACCCGTCGCCGAGCACCAGCAGGGCGCACCGGGGGTCGTCGTCCGCGATCAGCGTCGCGCCCAGCTCGGCGGCCTCGGCCGGGGTGGCGTCGACGGCCACCGACCGGGCCAGCCGGGGCAGCTCGGTGCGGGAGCGGTTGAGCAGCCAGGCGCCGACGGTCAGGCTCAGCGGCAGCCGGTCGCCGCCGGCGCAGTTGACCTTCCAGAGCCGCACGTGCCGGTCCAGCCCGTACGGCCGCAGTGAGCCGTGCTCGGACGCGCCGAACCGGACGGTGGCCGGGCCGCCACCGACCAGCAGGATCGCCTCGGGGCCGGCGGCGAGCAGCCGGGTGACCGCCGCGTCGGCGGCGGCACGCAGGTCGTCCAGCTCGGGCGCGGCAGCGCCGGCCAGCTCGGGCACGATCAGCGGCGGGTGGGGGCAGACGGCGGCGGCGACCAGGGGCACGGCTCCAACCTATCGGTGTCCCCCGGTGCGTCCCCGCGCCGATCCGGTCATCGCGGGCGTACGACACCGTATGGTCACGGTCGACGACAGGCGCTCGACACGGACGGGGGCGGACCTGTGACAATGCCGGGAGAAAGTTTGCTGCGCCGTGGCGGCGATCGAGGGGGCTGTCCCGTCGACGCCGGGAGATCGAGGATGGGCACATGAGCGACTGGACTTCCTTCGGACGGGTGGACGAGGACGGCACCGTCTACGTCAAGACCGCCGAGGGCGAGCGAGTGGTCGGATCCTGGCAGGCGGGGGCCCCGGAGGAAGGGCTCGCCCACTTCGCCCGACGCTACGCCGACCTGGTGACCGAGGTGGATCTGACCGAGGCCCGGCTCAACTCGGGCGCGGCCGACGCCGGCGGATCGCTGACCACGATCCGGCGGATCCGCGGGTCGCTGGCCGAGGCGCACGTCGTCGGCGACATCGACGCCCTGGCCGCCCGGCTGGACAAGCTGGCCACGGTCGCCGAGGAGAAGGCCGGCGAGGCCAAGGCCGCCCGTGAGGCCGCCCGGGGCGAGGCGCTGGCCCGCAAGACCGCCCTGGTCGAGGAGGCCGAGAAGCTGGCCGCCGAGTCGACCGGCTGGAAGACCGCCGGCGACCGGCTCAAGGAGATCCTCGACGAGTGGAAGACGATCCGCGGCGTCGACAAGAAGGCCGACGGTGAGCTGTGGAAGCGGTTCGCCGCCGCCCGCGACGGCTTCACCCGCCGACGGGGCGCCCACTTCGCCTCCCTGGACCAGCAGCGCAAGCAGGCGCAGACGGTCAAGGAGGAGCTGGTCGCCGAGGCCGAGAAGCTCAAGGAGTCCACCGACTGGGGCGTCACCGCCGGCCAGCTCAAGGACCTGATGGCCCAGTGGAAGGCCGCGCCGCGCGCCGCCAAGGAGTCCGAGCAGAAGCTCTGGGAACGCTTCCGGGCCGCGCAGGACGAGTTCTTCACCCGACGCAGCGAGGTCTTCTCCGCGCGGGACAACGAGCAGCGCGGCAACCTGGAACGCAAGCAGGCACTGCTGGCCGAGGCCGAGGCGCTCGACGTCGACGCCGACCCGAAGGGCGCCCAGGCGAGGCTGCGCGACATCCAGGCGCAGTGGCACGAAGCCGGTCGGGTGCCCCGCGAGGCGGCCGCCGGGCTGGAGCGCCGGCTGCGGGCCGTGGACGAGAAGGTCCGTGAGGTGATGGACTCGGCGTGGCGGCGCACCTCCAAGGAGGACAACCCGCTGCTGGCCCAGATGCGCTCCCAGGTCGCCGAGGCCGAGGAGCGGCTGACCCGGGCGCAGGCCGCCGGCGACGCCCGCCGGATCAAGGAGGCCGAGCAGGCGCTGGCGTCCAAGCGGCAGTTCCTCCAGCTCGCCGAGCAGGCCGGCTGACGCACGCACGACGGAGCCCCCGGATCGATCGGTCCGGGGGCTCCCGCGTGTCCGGGCACCGGCCGGCCGGGTTGACGCATCGAGGCGGGCTGATCAGAATGAGCGACGGAGCCAGGTTCCGACACCGGCGCGAGGGCATCGACGGCTGATCAGGCCGTTGACCGTGGCCGGCACGACTTCCGCGAGTGGCCGTCCACGTGACCGGCCCGACGCGCGCTGTGCGCGTACTCGATGACGAGCGGGCCGTGCCTCCTGGTCCTGCCGCCCGCGGCGCCCATGCGGCGCGGGCATCCGAAGTGGAGCTTCCATGCACCGACGCACCGCCCTCGGCGGCGCCCTGACGGCGCTCGCCACCGCCGCGGCCGGCATCCTCGTCGCCGCCGCCGTCAGCACCACCCCGGCCGCCGCCGCTGCCGGCGGCACCGGCACCGGCTACCTGCACACCAGCGGCAACAAGATCGTCGACAGCACGGGCGCCACCGTCCGGCTGACCGGCATCAACTGGTTCGGCATGGAGACCGACAACAAGACGTTCCACGGCCTGTGGTCGAGCAACCCCTGGCGCGGCCAGCTCGACACCATGGCCCGGCTGGGCTACAACACGCTGCGCATCCCGTACTCGAACGACTCGATCAAGCCCGGCGCGACCGCGACCGGGATCAACGACTTCGTCAACCCGGACCTGATCGGGCTCTCCCCGCTGCAGATCCTGGACAAGGTCATCGGCTACGCGGGCAGCAAGGGGATGCGGGTCATCCTGGACCGGCACCGGCCGACGTCGGCCGGGCAGTCGCCGCTCTGGTACACCTCGGGCGTCTCCGAGGCGACCTGGATCAACGACTGGAAGACGATGGCCCAGCGGTACGCCAACAACCCCACCGTGATCGGCGCCGACCTGCACAACGAGCCGCACGCCGAGGGCACCAACCCGGCCGCGACCGGCGCCTGCTGGGGCTGCGGCGACACCACCCGCGACTGGCGGCTCGCCGCCGAGCGGGCCGGCAACGCCATCCTCGGCGTGCAGCCGAACTGGCTGATCTTCGTGGAGGGCGTGAGCTGCCCGAGCGGCGGCCTGTCGAACGTCTGGGACAACGACCCCAGCAACGACGAGGACTGCGGCTGGTGGGGCGGCAACCTGTCCAAGGCCGGGCAGTTCCCGGTGCGGCTGAACGTGGCGAACCGGCTGGTCTACTCGCCGCACGAGTACGCCACCTCGGTCTACCGCCAGGCGTGGTTCGACGACCCCAGCTACCCGGCGAACATGCCGGCGATCTGGGACAAGTACTGGGGCTACCTCTACAAGCAGAACATCGCGCCGATCATGATGGGCGAGTTCGGCACCACGCTCCAGGACCCGAAGGACAAGATCTGGCTGGAGAACCTGATGGCCTACACCGGCACCGGGGTCAACGGGATGTCCTTCACCTACTGGTCGTGGAACCCGAACTCGGGTGACACCGGCGGCATCGCCAACGACGACTGGACCACGGTCAACCAGGCCAAGCAGGCCATCCTCCAGCCCTACCTGATCCCGCCGTCCGGCAGCGGCAACCCGAACCCGACGCCCACCGGCACCGGCACCGGCTCCCCGACGCCGAACCCAACCACGCCCGGGCCGAACCCGACCACGCCGGCGCCCAGCGGCGGCTGCACCGCCAGCTACAAGCAGGTCAACGCGTGGGCCGGCGGTTTCCAGGGCGAGCTGACCGTGAAGAACACCGGCACCGCCGCGGTGAACCCGTGGTCGGTCACCTGGACCTGGCCGGCCGGGGTGACGCTGGCCAGCGGCTGGAACGCCACGGTCACGCAGTCCGGCACCACGGTCACGGCCGCCGCGCCGACCTGGGCGTCGTCGCTGGCGGCCGGGGCCTCGGTGACCGTCGGCTTCACCGCCAACGGCACCGCCGCCA
>NZ_NAPR01000002.1:54528-78002 GCF_002140155.1 Micromonospora sp. NBS 11-29 | reverse complement strand
GGGCGGGGTCAGCGGACGGCGCAACCGCCGGTGGTGGGGGCGGGCGGCACGGTCGGCGCGCCGACCGTCGGCAGGCCGAGCAGCACCCCGGGCGTACGCGGAGCACGCCCCGCCTCGGCCGCGTCACCGGCCCGGGTACGCCGGTGCGCCAGCGGCGCCCCGTCGGCGTTGAGGTGGTGCGGGGCGGCGTACGTGACGACGGTGTGCACGATGTCGCCGGGTCGGATCCGCCCGGCCAGTTCGCCGGTCGCGAAGTGCACCAGCCGGCCGTCGCGGGCCCGACCGGACATCCGGCCGGTGCGCTCGTCCTTGCGCCCCTCGCCGACGGCCACCAGCACCTCGACGGTCTCCCCGACCAGCTTGCGGTTCTCCGCCCAGGTGATCTCCTCGACGCAGGCGATCAACCGTTCGTACCGCTCCTGCACGACCTGCTTGGGCAGCTGCCCGTCCATCGTCGCGGCCGGGGTGCCGGGGCGCTTCGAGTACTGGAACGTGAACGCCGAGGAGAACCGAGCCTCCCGGACCACGTCGAGGGTCCGGGCGAAGTCGGCCTCGGTCTCGCCGGGGAAACCGACGATGATGTCCGTGGTGATCGCCGCGTCCGGCATCGCCGCCCGGACCTTCGAGATGATGCCGAGGTACTTCTCCGACCGGTACGAGCGACGCATCGCCCGCAGCACGTCGTCGGAGCCGGACTGCAACGGCATGTGCAGCGAGTGGCACACGTTGGGCGTCTCGGCCATCGCGGCGATGACGTCGTCGGTGAAGTCCTTCGGGTGCGGGCTGGTGAACCGCACCCGCTCCAGCCCGTCGATGTCCCCGCAGGCGCGCAGCAGCTTGCCGAACGCGTACCGGTCGCCGAACTCCACGCCGTAGGAGTTGACGTTCTGCCCGAGCAGGGTCACCTCCAGCACGCCGGAGTCGACCAGCGCGCGCACCTCGGAGAGGACGTCGCCGGGGCGGCGGTCCTTCTCCTTGCCCCGCAGCGAGGGCACGATGCAGAACGTGCAGGTGTTGTTGCAACCGACCGAGATGGAGACCCAACCGGCGTACGTCGACTCGCGGCGGGTCGGCAGCGTGGAGGGGAAGACCTCCAGCGATTCGAGGATCTCGACCTCGGCGGCCGTGTTGTGCCGGGAGCGGTCCAGCAGCGCCGGCAGCGAGCCGATGTTGTGCGTGCCGAAGACCACGTCCACCCAGGGCGCCCTACGGACGATCTCGCCGCGGTCCTTCTGGGCCAGGCAGCCACCGACCGCGATCTGCATGCCGGGGTGCTTCGCCTTGACGGGGCGCAGATGGCCCAGGTTGCCGTAGAGCCGGTTGTCGGCGTTCTCCCGCACGGCGCAGGTGTTGAACACCACCACGTCGGGCTGATCGTCGGCCTCGGCGGCGCGCACGTAGCCGGCATCCTCCAGGAGCCCGGAGATGCGCTCGGAGTCGTGCACGTTCATCTGGCAGCCGTACGTGCGCACCTGGTAGGTGCGCGGGCCGCCCGCGGGTGCGGTAGTCATGACCCGGACAGCGTATCCGGACGGAGCCGGGTGGTGCCGTCGGCGGTCAGGCGGCGGCGAGCGCCGGCGCGACCGAGTCCGGCGCCCACCGGGAACGGTGGCACCGCGACCAGCCGCGGCAGCCGGGATCGGCCAGGGTGCAGAGCCGCTGGTCGCTGAGCACCTCACCGTCGTCGGTCTCGACCACGTCGAAATGCACCGGCCGGATGGTGCCGTCCGGGGCGACGAGCAGGTGCCGCCCGGCGTCGAGCGTGTCGTCGCGCATCAGGCAGTTGCGGCCCAGGACCCGGGCCAGCGCCGCGATGGCGGGCAGCTCGGGCAGGCGTTCGGGCACGCCGTAACAGTCGACCACGGTGCCGTACGCCCCGGGCGCCTCCCACACGTCGCAGACCACCGCGTACGCGGGGAGCCGGACCGGGTCGGCGACGGCCAGGGGCATCACCACCCGGCCGAGCGCCTCGGCCAGCGCCGGATAGACCTCCACCGGCGCGCCGCCGTCGATTCTCCAGTTCCACAGCTCGGTCATGCCGCCTCCTCGCCGTGCTCGTCCACCGGCCTCCGGATCGGGCCTCACTCACGATGGTGGGGGGCATTTGACCGCAGCCGGGGGCAAGTTACCGGTCTGTGACCATTCCGGGCAAAATTTCCCTGGGCGACGTTGCCCTGAGTAGCGGGAAGATGACAGTTTATCGGGTATCGTGCCGTGTCCGCAGCACGCCACGCGGCGGGTCAGCGGAGCCGGATCAGGTGCTCCGAGGCGGGCAGCAGCTCGCCGATCACCGTGCCGCCCGGCACCTCGCCCGCGACCAGCAGCCCGCCCGAGGTCTGCGCGTCGGCCAACAACAGCCGCTCGGCCTCGTCGGCGCCGCCGAAGTCGGTCCACGGCGTCACCCAGTCCAGGTTGCGCCGGGTGCCGCCGCTGACGTACCCGTCACGCAGCGCCTCCCGCGCGCCTGGAAGGTACGGCACCGCGGCGGCGTCGATCGCGACGGTGAGCCGACTGGCCCGGGCCAGCTTCGACGCGTGCCCGAGCAGGCCGAAGCCGGTCACGTCGGTGCCGCAGCGGACGCCGGCGGCCACCGCGGCGCGGGCCGCGTCCCGGTTGAGCCGGGCCATCGACTCGACCGCCTCGGTGAACCGCTCCCCGGTCTGCTTGTGCCGGGTGTTGAGCACGCCGACGCCGAGCGGCTTGGTCAGCGACAGCGGCAGCCCGGCGCGGCCGGCGTCCAGCGTGATCAGCTCCTCCGGGCGGACCACCCCGGTGACCGCGAGACCGTACTTCGGGCCGTCGTCGTCGACGCTGTGCCCGCCGGCCAGGTGACAGCCGGCCTCGTTCGCCACGTCCTGCCCGCCGCGCAGCACCTCGCGGGCCAGCTCCAGCGGCAGCACCTCGCGCGGCCAGCAGAGCAGGTTCAGCGCGACCAGCGGGGTGCCGCCCATCGCGTACACGTCGGAGAGCGCGTTGGCGGCGGCGATCCGGCCCCAGTCGTACGCGTCGTCGACCACCGGGGTGAAGAAGTCGGCGGTGGTCACCAGGCCGGTCCGCTCGTCCAGCCGGACCACCGCGGCGTCGTCGCCGTTCTCCAGGCCGACCAGCAGGTCGGCGGTGCCGGCGCTGGGACCGAGGCCCGCGACCATCGCCTCCAGCTCGCCGGGCGGGATCTTGCAGGCACAGCCGCCGCCACGGGCATGATCGGTCAGCCGGAACGCGTCGGTCATCACCCTATGATCTGCGCGACCGGGCCGCCCCGCCACTCGGACACCGCCGCCGGTGACGGAAATCGGACGCACCGCCCCGTCGGCGAATGGTGTTACCGCTCCGTGACCATCCGGCTTGCGTTCTGCCACATCACCCCGCCTACAGTTGCCCAACCGGAGGGTCGACCGACCCCCGGTTCCGGCACGGACGACAGGGACGGTGGACGACGTGACGACGGGCGACCCGCTGATCGTGCTCGACGGGGTCAACAAGTGGTTCGGCCCACTGCACGTCCTCGACGACGTGTCCCTCTCCGTCGGTCGGGGCGAGGTGGTCGTGGTGATCGGCCCGTCCGGCTCCGGCAAGTCGACGCTGTGCCGCACCATCAACCGCCTGGAGCCGATCGACAACGGCACCATCACCTTCGACGGGCAGGCGCTGCCCGCCGAGGGCAAGCCGCTGGCGAAGCTGCGCAGCGAGGTCGGCATGGTGTTCCAGTCGTTCAACCTCTTCGCGCACAAGACCATCCTGGAGAACGTCACGCTCGGGCCGGTCAAGGTACGCAAGGAGAAGCCGGCCGCCGCCCGCGAGCGCGGCCTGGCCCTGCTCGACCGCGTCGGCATCGCCAACCAGGCGGACAAGTACCCGGCCCAGCTCTCCGGCGGCCAGCAGCAGCGGGCGGCGATCGCCCGCGCGCTGGCCATGCAGCCCAAGGCGATGCTCTTCGACGAGCCGACCAGCGCCCTCGACCCGGAGATGGTCGGCGAGGTGCTCGACGTGATGACGTCGCTGGCCCGCGACGGCATGACCATGGTGGTGGTGACGCACGAGATGGGCTTCGCCCGGCACGCCGCCAACCGGGTCATCTTCATGGCCGACGGCAAGCTCGTCGAGGACGCGCCGCCGGCCGAGTTCTTCGCGAACCCGCGCAGCGAGCGGGCCAAGGACTTCCTCTCCAAGATCCTCACGCACTGAGCGTCCGTAGTGGGGCCGCTCCCGGCGGCTCCGTCGTAGAAGGAGATGTGTATGCGTTACAAGCGCGTGGCGGCGGTGGCCGCGGCGGCAACCTTGGCACTCGGCATGAGCGCCTGCGGCGGCGACGGGGACGGCGGCGGCTCCGGCAGCGGCGGGGCCAAGGGAATCGTCGGCAAGGCGCAGAGCCAGAAGAAGCTGGTCATCGGCGTGAAGGCCGACCAGCCCGGCCTCGGCATCCAGACCGGCAGCCAGTACGAGGGATTCGACGTCGAGATCGCCAAGATCGTGGCCAAGGGCCTGGGCGTGGACGCGAACAACATCGAGTGGAAGACCACCGTCTCGGCCAACCGCGAGCCCTTCATCCAGCAGGGCACCGTCGACCTGGTGGTGGCGACCTACACCATCAACGACGAGCGCAAGCAGAAGATCAACTTCGCTGGGCCGTACTTCATCGCCGGCCAGGACCTGCTGGTCAAGGCCGACTCCACGCTGGCCGGCCCGGAGGCGCTCGACGGCAAGACGGTCTGCTCGGTCACCGGCTCGACCCCCGCCAAGCGGATTCAGACCGAGCACCCGAAGGCCAAGCTCCAGCAGTTCGACTCGTACTCGAAGTGCCTGCCGCTGCTGGAGAGCGGCAAGATCGACGCGGTGACCACCGACGACATCATCCTGGCCGGCTATGCGGCGCAGTCCCAGTACGCCGGCAAGTTCAAGGTGGTCGGCAAGCCCTTCTCCAGCGAGCCCTACGGCATCGGCCTGAAGAAGGACGATAAGGACGGCTGCGAGAAGGTCAACGAGATTCTCAAGACCGCCGCCTCGGACGGCTCGTACAAGGCCGCCTGGGACGCGACCCTGGGCAAGAGCGGCAAGGCCGCGCCCGAGCTGGACACCACGAAGCTGACCAACTGCGGCAGCGTCTGACCTGTTCCAGGGCCGGCATCCCACGGGGTGCCGGCCCTGGGCTGTCACGACGCCGACGACGTGCCCCGGGAGTCGACGCATGCACGTATTCGCTGATCCGACCAACCTCGACGCGTACCTGTCGGGCTTTCTCTGGATCCTCAAGCTGACCGGCTCGTCGGCGGTCCTCGCGCTGGTACTCGGCGTGCTCCTCGCCGCCTTCCGGGTCTCCCCGGTGCCGGTGCTGCGGGGCTTCGGCGCGGCCTGGGTCAACATCTTCCGCAACACGCCGCTGACGCTGATCATCTTCTTCTGCTACTTCGGCCTCTTCACCACGCTCGGGCTGACCCTCTCCGACGACCTCGACCAGAACAACTACTGGCTCGGCGTGGTCGGTCTGTCGGTCTACACCGCCGCGTTCGTCTGCGAGGCGGTCCGGTCCGGGATCAACACCGTCCCGCCCGGTCAGGCGGAGGCGGCCCGCGCGATCGGGTTGACCTTCTTCCAGACCCTCCGGATCGTGGTGCTCCCGCAGGCCGGTCGGGCCGTGGTCGCCCCGCTGGGCAGTGTGCTCATCGCGCTGTGCAAGAACGCGACGATCGTCGGCACGATCGGCCTGATCGAGGCGTCCAGCGTGATGAAGCAGCTCATCAACGACAACGGCGACGCCGTGATCCCGATCTTCCTGGTGTTCGCCGGCACCTTCGCCGCGCTCCTCATTCCGACCGGCTACTTCTTCGGCTGGCTGGCCAACCGACTGGCGGTGAAGCGCTGATGAGCACCAGCACCGTTCTCTACGACCACCCGGGCCCCCGGGCGCGAGTGCGCAACGCGGTGCTCAGCGTCGTCTTCGGCGTCGGGCTTGCCGCCCTGCTGTGGTGGGTCTACGCCAAGTTCGACCAGGCCGGGCAGTGGGAGGGCGACCTCTGGAAGCCCTTCACCGAGGCGTCCACCTGGACCCAGTTCATCTGGCCCGGCCTGCGGCAGACCCTGCTCGCCGCCGTCACCGGCATGGTGCTGTCGCTGACCTTCGGCATCCTGTTCGCGGTCGGCCGGCTCTCCGACCACAGGTGGGTCCGGATTCCGGCCGGGGCGATCGTGGAGTTCTTCCGCGCCGTACCGCTGCTGATCATGATCTTCTTCATCTTCTACGGCGTGCCGTTCCTGATCCAGGGGCCGGTGTCCGCCTTCTGGTCCGTGGTCATCGGCCTCACCCTCTACAACGGGTCGGTGCTGGCCGAGGCGTTCCGCGCCGGCATCCGCTCGATTCCCACGGGGCAGGCCGAGGCCGCCTACGCCGTGGGCATGCGCAAGAGCCAGGTCATGCAGCTGATCCTGGTGCCGCAGGCGGCCCGAGCCATGCTGCCCGTGATCGTCAGCCAACTCGTGGTGCTGCTCAAGGACACGGCGCTCGGCTACATCGTGGCCTTCCCCGAACTGCTCCAGCGAGGCGTCAACGACCTGTCCGCGAACCGCGGGAACGTGGTCGCCGCCGCGATCGTGGTGGCGATGATCTACATCGTCATCAACTCGATGTTGACCACGCTGGCGAACTGGTTGGACCGGCGTACCCGGCGACGGGCATTCCGGATTCCGAAGCAGGCCACGGCACCGCGAGACGACACCACGGTGACCGAACCACAGGGCTGAGGACAGCGGTGTCCANCGACGCGTGGGGGTGGGGGTCAACAGCGGCCCCCACCCCCACGCGTGGCGATCCGCATCGTGGTGGGAACGGGAAGATCGAGGCGCTCCTCCGGGCGACGTCGCCCTGGCCTCGGCGTCAGCGGGCGATCTCGGTGACCCGGGACTCGCGCACCACGGTCACCCGGATCTGACCCGGGTAGGTCAGCTCCTCCTCGATCTGCTTGGCCACGTCCCGGGCCAGCACCGCCGCGCCGATGTCGTCGACGTCGTCCGGCTTGACCATCACCCGGATCTCCCGGCCCGCCTGCATCGCGAAGACCTTCTCCACGCCGAGCTTGCCGGCCGCGATCTCCTCGATCCGCTCCAACCGCTTGACGTACGCCTCAAGGCTCTCCCGCCGCGCCCCGGGCCGCCCACCCGAGCAGGCGTCCGACGCCTGGGTGAGGACCGCCTCGATGGTCTGCGGCGGAACCTCGTTGTGGTGCGCCTCGATGGCGTGCACCACGTCCTCGTTCTCGCCGTACTTGCGGGCCAGGTCCGCGCCGATGATGGCGTGGCTGCCCTCCACCTCGTGGGTGAGCGCCTTGCCGATGTCGTGCAGGAACGCGCAGCGCTTGATGGTCGGCACGTCCAGCCGCAGTTCGGCGGCCATGATGCCGGCGATGTGCGCGGTCTCGACCAGGTGCTTGAGCACGTTCTGCCCGTACGAGGTCCGGTAGCGCAGCCGGCCCAGCAACGTCACCAGTTCCGGGTGGATCTCGGTGATGCCCACCTCGACCAGCGCGTCCTCGGCGGACCGGTGGCACAACTCCTCCACCTCCTGCCGGGCCAGGTCGTAGACCTCCTCGATCCGGTGCGGGTGGATGCGCCCGTCCAGCACCAGCTTCTCCAGGGTGAGCCGGCCGACCTCCCGACGTACCGGGTCGAAGCAGGAGAGCAGCACCGCCTCGGGCGTGTCGTCGATGATCAGGTTGACGCCGGTCACCGACTCGAAGGCGCGGATGTTGCGCCCCTCCCGGCCGATGATCCGCCCCTTCATCTCGTCGCCGGGCAGGTGCAGCACGCTGACCACGCTCTCTGCGGTCTGCTCGCTGGCCACCCGCTGGATGGCGTCGACCACGATGTGCCGGGCACGCTGTTCGGCGGTGCCCCGCGCGTCGGCCTCGATCTCCCGGACCAGCAGTGCGGCCTCGCGCTTGGCCTGCCCCTCGATCGAGTCGACCAGTTCGAGACGCGCCGCGTCGGCGGTCAGCCCGGCCACCCGCTCCAGCTCGCGCCGACGCTGCTCCTCCACCTCGGTCAGCGCCCGCTCCCGTTCGGCCAGCGCGGTCTCCCGGGCGGCGAGCGCCGCGGTGGCGGCGGTGAGCTGCCGCTCCCGCTCCGCCAGCCGTTCCACCTCCTCGGTGTGCAGCCGTTCCCGCTCGTCCATCCGGGCCGCCCGCCGCTCGACCTCGGCGGCCTGCTCCCGGGTGGTGGCGGCGAGCACCGCCACCTCCCGCTCGCCGCTGCGCCGCGCGGTGGTGCGCAACTGCTCGGCGTCCGCCTCGGCCTGCTTGTGCGCGCGTTCCAGCACGGTGTCGGCCTCGGCGCGGGCGTCGTCGAGCACCCGCCGGGCCTCCGCCCGGGCGGCCTTCGCTTCCGCCTTCGCGGCGGCGGCCTCCGCGCGGGCCGCGGCGGCCGCCGACTTCGCCACGTCGATGGTGCTGTTCGCCTCGTCGGCGGCGGTGCGCAGCGCGGCCAGGGACTGCTCCTGCCGGTCCTTCTCCGCGATGAAGGCCGGGTCCTCCGGCGGTGGCGCCAGGCTGAGCCGCTTGAGGGTACGCACGCCGAACAGCACGGCGCCGACCACCACCACGACGAGCAGCAGGACGACCAGGAGGAGGACGACGTCGAAGGCGCTCATGCCGCGGCCTCGCCCCGGTACGCCGAGCCGCCGACATGCGCCGCGCAGGAGCGGCCGGGACCGTGTGGCAGACCGCCGGTGAACCTGTGCCGCCGCGCCATGGCCGCCTCCCCTGAACGTCGGCGCCGCAGGACACGCGCGAAAGGCACGCGCCTGCGACTCTGGACGCCCGACCGGAGCGGCTGGCTGCGGACAGCTTTCCGTCGGCGCTGCCCCTCGTTGGGCACCGCCGGCGGCCGGTTGCAGTTGTCGGACGCTCCGGACGGGTCCGGAGCTGCCGTCAAGGGCCGGTGAAGCTGGCCAAAGTGATGCTGTTCTGTTACGCGTTCTATGTTGTGCGCTTAGCCTGCGCTGGTCGGGCAAAGTGAGCCTGTATGGCGAGGCTAGGTCGCGAGGGGCCGTTCGGTCAAGGAGTCATGATCAAACCACCCGGACGGAGAGAAGTTGATCCGTCACAGAGTGGTGGGAACATGCCGGGCAGACAGGCCCAAACCTCGCTCTCCCTGATCTCCCCGCGCCGACTCCCGAGGGAGCAAGGACGGCACCTCGGCGTCGATCATGAGGTTGACCGTGGTGTCACGGGCTGACAGCACCGCCAACTTCATGATCGACGCTCCACGTCGCGGGCGGCGGCGACCAGGGTGGCGTTGTCCGGTGCCGGGCTGCCGTCCGGCAGCAGGAGCGTGTCCTCCAAGCCGATCCGCGTGTGCAGCCCACGACGGACCGCCTCCGCGAACACCGGCCAGGTGGCCGGACCTTCGCCGTGCAGCAGCACCGGCGGACACCCATCGGGTAACACCGCGAGGATCGCGGTCGCCTCGGCAAGGGCCGCCTCCGCCGGTTCGGCCATGCACTCGACGAGCACCCGCCCGGTGGGCACCGGCCACCGACGCCAGGCGTCGACCGCCGATTCCGTCCAGATCCCGGCCTCGACCATCACGCCGCGGTCGTGCAGCGCCGCCGCGACGGCAGCCGCACCGGGTTCGTGGGCGTTGACCGAGGCGAAGTCGGGCAGCACCGTCCAGGCGCGGACGGCGGCCACCCGCTCGGCCGGGTCGGGGACGATCCAGGCGCCGGTGCTCACCCCGACCGGCAGGCCGGGGCGGGCGGCCCGGATCGCGGTGACCGCCGCCGCGATCACGGCCGGGTCGAGGGATTCGTCGCCGGCGTCGTCGCGCGGGTGGGCGTG
Organism: Micromonospora sp. NBS 11-29; assembly: GCF_002140155.1. Classification (GTDB taxonomy): domain Bacteria; phylum Actinomycetota; class Actinomycetes; order Mycobacteriales; family Micromonosporaceae; genus Micromonospora. Next base: position 68,178 of record NZ_NAPR01000002.1, on the reverse strand, counting down.
CACCGCCGCCACCCCGGCGGCCGCGCAGCGGGTCGCGTCGGCGGCCAACTCGGCGGGGGTGAGCGGCACGGCGGCGTGCTCGTCGCGCCGTCGCCCACCGTTCAGGCACGCCTTCAACATCGGTACGTGCTCCCTTCAGCCATGGTCCCGCCCACCACGACTCGCCACGGTCCGGCACCGCCGACCGAGGGTGGAGGCTGGCGAGCGACGGCAGTTCGCCGACGTGGCGGGTTGCGGCGCGCTGGATACCGCCACATCGGCGTACTGGTTCAGCACCGGCCGCACATCTGTCAGTCGAGCCGGCGGGGGTCGAGGTCCGTTTCCGCGTCGGCCAGCGCGTCGGCGTCGATGTGCTCGGCGAACTCGGCCGCCTCGGCGCTCTGCGCGGCGAGTGCGTCCTTCACCGCCCGGATCGCCACGCCGGCCGGGTAGCCCTTGCGGGCCAGCATGCCGACCAGACGCCGGAACACCGCGTCGGGCTCACCCCGGGCGGTGCGCAGCTTCCGCTCCACCAGGACCCGGGCGGTCTCCGCCTCGGTCTCCTCGTCGAGCCCGTCCAGGGCGGCACCGGCCACCTCGCCGTCGACGCCACGCTGGCGCAACTCGTTGGCGAGTGCCCGGCGAGCCAGCCCACGGCCGGTGTGCCGGCTGCTCACCCAGGCCCGGGCGAAGGCAGCGTCGTCCACGAGGCCGACCTCGTCGTAACGGTCGAGGACCTGCTCGGCGACCTCCTCGGAGATGCCCCGCCGGGCCAGCGCGCCGGCCAGCTCGGCACGGGTGCGCGGCCGCGTCGCGAGCTGCCGTAGACAGATCTCGCGGGCCACCTCGGCCTCGTCGCGGGGCGGAGCCGGGGTCTCCCCCGATTCGGGCTCCGCCGGGCGAGCACGGCGCCCACGGCGGGGCTGGGGCGGCGTGCCGGTGGCGTCGCCCGTACGGGACGGACTGGCATCCCAGCCCCGTCCCGTACGGGCACGTCGTCCTGCCACGCGGATCAGAAGTCGACCGGCGGCAGCTCCGGACCACCGGCGGCGTCGCCGGCCCCACCGGTGCCGACGCCGAGCTTCTCCAGGATCTTCTTCTCGATCTCGGCCGCCACGTCCGGGTTCTCCCGGAGGAACTCGCGCGCCTTCTCCTTGCCCTGGCCGAGCTGGTCGCCGTCGTAGGTGTACCAGGCGCCGGACTTGCGGATGATCGCCTGCTCCACGCCCACGTCGATCAGCGAGCCCTCGCGGGAGATGCCCTTGCCGTACATGATGTCGAACTCGGCCTGCTTGAACGGCGCGGCGACCTTGTTCTTCACGACCTTGACCCGGGTGCGGTTGCCGACCACGTCGGTGCCGTCCTTGAGGCTCTCGATGCGCCGCACGTCGAGCCGGACCGAGGCGTAGAACTTCAGCGCCCGGCCACCGGTGGTGGTCTCCGGACTGCCGAACATGACGCCGATCTTCTCTCGGAGCTGGTTGATGAAGATGGCGGTGGTGCCGGTGTTGTTGAGCACACCGGTGATCTTCCGCAGCGCCTGGCTCATCAGCCGGGCCTGGAGACCCACGTGGCTGTCGCCCATCTCGCCCTCGATCTCGGCACGCGGCACCAGCGCGGCGACCGAGTCGATCACGATGATGTCGATCGCACCGGACCGGACCAGCATGTCGGCGATCTCCAGCGCCTGCTCGCCGGTGTCCGGCTGGGAGACCAGCAGGGCGTCGGTGTCGACGCCGAGGGCTCGCGCGTACTCCGGGTCGAGCGCGTGCTCGGCGTCGATGAACGCGGCGATGCCGCCGGCCCGCTGGGCGTTGGCGACCGCGTGCAGCGCGACCGTGGTCTTACCGCTGGACTCCGGACCGTAGATCTCGACGNGCACGACGGGCCGCTCCCCCAGCCGCATCACCGAACCCTTGCCGAACTGCTTGTCGATCTGAGCGAGAGCAAGGTCTAGCGCCTTCTCCCGGTCAGGACCTGCCGCCATCGTTGCCACCCCTGCCTTCGCCGGCGTCTTTCCTGAGCTTCGCGTCACGCGGGACACGCTAGGCGCTGGGTCCGACAGAAAACCAGCCGACGGGCCGTGAGCTGTGGACAAGCACCCCGCTGTGGACAATAGCCGAACAGGTGTACGACTGGGCAAGCGACACGCGGAACCGGCGAAAAGGCTGCTCAGCGTAGTCGCGCGGGCACCCGGTCGGGATACGCGGCCACCACCGCGCGCCACACCACGTGCGTTTCCTCACCGGCCGCGAGCGCCTGCTCGACGGTCCGCCCGCCGAGCTGCGACAGCACCTGGTCGCTGGCGATGCTGGCCGCGTAGCCCGGCCCGAACGCCTCCTCCAGCCGCGTCCAGAAGTCGGTCAGCCGCACCTGTTCAGTCCTCCTCGTCGAGGGCGTCCCCGCCGGGACGCCGCAGCGCCAGCGCCACCAGCGGCACCAGCGCGATCGCCGCCAACAGGGTGAGCGTCGGGTACCCCACGGCCCGCATGACGAACCCGCTCGCCGCCGCCGCGCCCGCCCCGGCCAGCCCCATGAGCAGGTCGGACAGGCCCTGGACCGCCGGCCGGTCGGCGGCGGGCACCGACTCCGACAGCAGCGTCGAGCCCGCCACCATGGTGCCCGACCAGCCCAGCCCGAGCAGCACCAGCCCCACCGAGAGCGGCGGTGTGTGGTGCCCGGCGGTGCCGGCGACCGCGCACGCGGCCAGCAGCATCGCCGTCCCACCCAGGATCACCGGCCGCCGGCCCAGCCGGTCGGTGAGCCAACCGGTCACCGGCGAGAGCGCGTACATCCCGGCGATGTGCAGGCTGAGCACGACGCCGACCACGCCCAGCACGTCCGCGTCGGAGTGCCACTCGTCGAGGTACACCGGGGTCATCGACATCACCGCGACCATCACCAGGTGCCCCACCGCGACCGCGGCGACGCCGAGGCGGGCGGCCGGCCGGCCGCGTANGCGGGTGACCGCCGCGTCGGGGCCGCCCGCCACGGCCGCCGCCAGCCGGCGCGCGGTGAGCAGCGGGTCGGGCCGGAGCAGGACCAGGAGTACGGCGGCAGCCAGCACGAACGCGACGGCGCTGAACGCGAACGGGCCGGCCAGCGCCGGCAGGCCCCAGCCCCGGGTGGTGTCGTCGGCGAGCGCGGCGAAGTTCGGCGCCGCCACCGAGCCGATGGTGGTGGCCCACACGACCAGCGACAACTGGCGGCCCCGGCGGGCCGGCTCGGCCAGGTCGACGGCCGTGTAGCGGGACTGGAGGTTGGCCGCCGTGCCGCCGCCGAACAGCAGCATGCCGAGGAAGAGCAACGGCACCAGGTGGGTCACGGCGGCGACCGTCACCAGCACGCCGCCGACCGCACCGACCAGGTACGCGCAGACCAGGCCGGGACGCCGCCCGCGGGCCGTCATCAGCCGGGTCACCGGCACGGCGAGCAGTGCCGCGCCGACCACGCCGGCGCTCTGTGCCAGCCCGGCCAGGGCGGTGCCGGCGACCCGGGCGGCGAGCAGCGCGCCGACCGAGATGCCGATGGTGACGCCGATGCCGCCGATGATCTGGGTGAGGCAGAGCAGCCGGACGGTACGCCGCTGGATGCCGGCGACGTCGAGCCGGGCCGGGGCCGGTGCGGTCAGGCCGGTGGACGTGGCGTTCACAGGCCCAGCCCCCGACCGATGATCTCCTTCATGATCTCGGTGGTGCCGCCGTAGATGGTCTGCACCCGGCTGTCCAGCCACGCCTTCGCCACCGGGTGCTCCAGCATGAAGCCGTAGCCGCCGTGCAGCTGCACGCACCGGTCGGCCACCTTGGTCTGCAACTCGGTGGTCCACCACTTGGCCTTCGCCGCGTCGGTCACCGAGAGCCGGCCCGCGTCGAACTCCGCGACGCAGTGGTTCACGAACGTCCGCGCGATGGTGACCTCGGTGTCCAGCTCGGCCAGGAGGAACCGGTTGTGTTGGAACGCTCCGATCGGCCGGCCGAACGCCTCCCGGGAGCGGGCGTACTCCAACGTCAGCGCGAGCAGCTTCTCGCCGGCCGCCACCGCGGCGACCGCGATGCTCAGCCGCTCCCGGGGCAGGTTGGCCATCAGATGGTAGAAGCCGTGGTTCTCGGTGCCGATCAGGTTCTCCGCCGGCACCCGGCAGTCGTCGAAGAACAACTCGGCGGTGTCGTTGGCCTTCAGGCCGACCTTGGCCAGCCGGCGGCCCCGGGTGAAGCCCGGCGTGCCGCTCTCCACCGCCACCAGGCTCACCCCGTGCGCGCCCTGCTCCGGCGCGGTCTTGACCACCACCAGCACGAGGTCGGCCAACTCGCCGTTGGTGATGAACGTCTTCTGGCCGTTGAGCACCAGGGTGTCGCCGTCGCGGACCGCGCTGGTGCGGATGCCGGCCAGGTCGCTGCCCGCGCCCGGCTCGCTCATCGCGATCGCGGTGACCAGGTCGCCGGAGCAGAAGCCCGGCAGCCACCGCGCGCGCTGCTCGTCGGTGGTCAGCTCGGTCAGGTACGGCGCGACCACGTCGTTGTGCAACCCGAACCCCAGCCCGGTGCAACCGGCCGCGACGATCTCCTCGTCGAGGACCGCGTTGAACCGGAAGTCGCGCTGACCGCCGCCGCCGTACGCCGGGTCGACGTCGGGGCCGAGCAGCCCGGCCGCGCCCGCCTTGCGCCACACCTCGCGGTCGACGATCCCGTCGGCCTCCCAGCGCTCGTGGTGCGGGACCGCCTCCCGGGCCAGGAACCGGCGGCACAGGTCCCGGAACTCGTCGTGGACGGGCTGGTAGAGGTGCTGCTCCATGGCGGCCAGTCTGGCACCGCTCACCCGGTCAGCACAGCCGCGCCCGCAGCCGGCGCTCCCGGTGCCGGGTACGGGCGGCTTCGGCCAGCATCGCGACCAGGATGACCCCGAACCCGATCGCGCTGGTCTCCCACCCGACGTGCACGGCGAGCACGATCAACACGCCGAGGAACAGCGTGCCCACGCCGGCCCCCCAGAGCGCTCCCCGGCGTACCGCGGGCAGGTCGTCGGTGACCGCCGCCCGCTCCGCCTCGTCGGCGGGCGGCTCGCCGCGACGCAACGCGACCTCGGTGAGCCGCCAGACGGCGGCGCGTTCCGCGTCGGCGACCGTGCGGTGGCTCGTGCCCCACCGGCTCATCACGAAGGTGAAGAGGATCCCCCAGATCACCCCGCCCAGGCCGGCGCGGACGACCGCGACCAGCGCGGAGCCGTGCCGCTCCTCCCAGAGCCGCAGCGGCAGCCAGAGGAGCGTCGCGAAGAGCATGAACGCCACGTACGGCCCGGGTGAGCCGAGCTGTGTCACGGAGAGGCGAAATCGGTCGGCGGCCATGCCGGGGCGGTACCCCCGGGAACGAGCGGGCAATCCGGTGTGGAGGATGGCGGGATGGGCACGCTGACCGGAGCACAGATCGCCGACGCCGGGCTGGACGGGTGGACGTACCTGCTGGGGGCGTTGCACACGCGCATCCGTACCCCCGATTTCGCCGCCGGTCTGGCCCTGGTGGCCGCAGTCGGCGCGGAGGCCGAGCGGGTCGACCATCATCCCGACCTGGACCTGCGCTACACCTTCGTGGACGTGCGGCTCTGGTCGCACGACGCGGGCGGAGTCACCGGCCGTGACCTGCGGCTGGCCCGGACGATCTCGGCGCTCGCCGCCGACGCCGGCCTGTCGCCGTCGCCGGCCGGGCTGTCCCGGCTGGAACTCGCGCTGGACAGCCCGGAGCACGCGGCGGTCGCGCCGTTCTGGCGGGCGGTCCTGGCCTGGACGCGGCCCGCCGGCCCTGACGACGAGGTACGCGACCCCGACGGCGTGCTGCCCACGATCTGGTTCCAGCGGTCCGGCCGGGACGAGCCCCGGCAGCGCTGGCACCCGGACGTCTGGGTGGATCCGGCCGAGGTCGCATCGCGCATCGAGGCGGCGTTGGCGGCCGGCGGCACGCTGGTCAGCGACGAGGCGGCGCCGAACTTCTGGGTGCTCGCCGACCCGGACGGCAACCGCGTCTGCCTCTGCACCTGGCAGAACCGCGACTGACGTCCCGCTCAGCGGGCCGGCAATCACGGAAACGGCGGCTCTGCCCGCCGCTGGGCGGCACCTGGCGTCCGTGACCGCGCCGACGTCATCCGCCCACACCCGGCGGGTGCCTCCGCGCNCCCGGCCCGCGGGTGGAACGCTATGGGTGTCTCAGGCCGCTCCAGACATCCATGGCGCTCCAGCCAGCGTCGGAGGACCGGCCGGGGTGGGCAGCAGGGACGTGCACGGGCCGGCGCGGTCGAGGATCAGCGTCCGCCCTGACTCAGCTCAATGCACCGGCGGCCACCTTGAGGTCGGCGACCAGGCTCCCGTACGCGATGTCCTGGTTGTCGGCACGTAGCACGGCGGACGGGTGGATGGTCGCGAGCAGCCGGGTGGTCGGCGCGTCGGCGACAGTGCCGGTCCGGTCCACCGGCACCCGCGCGAAGTCCTCCGGGTGTTGCGCGGCGGCCGGCCAGGGCAGCAACTCGCCCCGCTGCCGGGTCACCCGGAACGTCGGGCCGAGCAGGGCCTTGGCGGCGGTGGCGCCGAGCACCACCACGATCTCCGGGTGCAGCCGGGCGAACTCGGCGACCAGCCAGGGCCGGCAGGCGGTGATGTGCACCCGGTCCGGGGTCTGGTGGATGCGCCGCTGGCCGCGACGTTCGAAGCGAAAGTGCTTGACCGCGTTCGTGAGGTAGATCTGCGCGGGGTCGAGACCGGCGTCGTCGACGGCCCGGCGCAGCAGCCGGCCGGCCGGGCCGACGAACGGCAGCCCCTTCTGGTCCTCGACGTCGCCGGGCTGCTCGCCGACGAAGACCATCCGGGCGTGCTCGTCGCCCCGGCCGAAGACCGTCTGTGTCGCGTCCCGGTGCAGCTCGCAGCCCTGGCAGCCGGCCGCCGCGGCGCGCAGCTCGTCGATGGTGTCCGCCTGCGGCGGGATGAACTCCTGCGCTCCGGGTGCGCTGTCGGTTTCGGCCATGCCGACCGTTCTACCCGGTGCGTCGCCACCCACGCGAAGCGGCCCGCCGTGCTCGTCGGGTGTTAAGCGGGGGCCCTTCCTATACCGGAGGCGTTAATAGGGGGCCCCTCCTTCCACGGGGCGGGTGAGGGCGTCGGCGAGTGCGGGCAGGTCGGGCTCGTCGAGCGGGCTGACGGTGATCCGGACGGCGGGGGTGGCGGCGATCCGGTAGAGGCCGCCGGGGGCGACCGACCAGCCGGCGTCGCGCAGGACGGTCACCGCGACCGTCTCGTCGGGCACCGGCACCCAGACGTTGATGCCGGTCCGCCCGGATGCGGCGACACCCCGCGCGGCGAGCGCGGCCACCAGCCCGTCGCGCCGCCGGTCGTAGCTGCCCGCCGCGCGCCGCACCAGGTCACCGGTGGCCGGGTCGCGCCAGAGCGACAGCACGAGGCGTTGCAGCACGGTGGAGACCCAACCGGCGCCGACCCGTGCCCGGCCGGCCACCCGGGCCACCGTCGCCTCGTCTCCGGCGAGCACGGCGAGTCGCAGGTCGGGCCCGTAGGGCTTGCTCACCGACCGGACGAAGGCCCACGCCGGGGTCACCCCGGCGAGCGGGTGCAGGGGTACGCGGGCCAGTTCGGCGGCGTGGTCGTCCTCGATCAGCAGCAGGTCGGCCCGGCCGGCGAGCAGCGTACGCAGGGCCGCCGCCCGGTCGGCGGAGACGGCCGCCCCGGTCGGGTTCTGGGCCCGGCTGGTCACGATCAGCGCGCGGACCCCGGCGGCCAGCGCCGCGCGGACCCCGGGCTCGGACGGGCCCTCGTCGTCGACCGGCACCCCGACCGCGCGCAGCCCGAGCGCGGCGACCAGGTCGAGCAGGTTGGCCCAGCCCGGGTCTTCCACCGCCACCGCGTCGCCGGGGCGCAGGTGGGCGGCGAGCAGCCGCTCGATGCCGTCCAACGCGCCGCCGGTGACGGTCAGCTCGGTGGCGGGCACCCCGTCCGCGGCCAGCCGGTCCCGGGCGACGGCGGCCAGTTCGGGCAGGACGGCGACGCTCGCGTACCCGGTGGGGGGCCCGATGTCGGCGGCGAGTGCGGCCAGGTGCGGCCCGAGTGGGGGCAGCAGCCGGGGGTCGGGTTGGCCGCCGGAGAGGTCACGGACGCCGGGCCGTGGCGGGGGCAGCAGCGCGGCGCGGCGGGCGGCGACCGGCGGGCGGGGGCGGACCCGGGTGCCGTGCCGGCCGGCGGTCGCGACCAGGCCCCGCTGCCGAAGCACCTGGTACGCCTTCGCGACGGTGGCCGGGCTGACGCCCAGCTCGCCGGCGAGCGCCCGGACGGCGGGCAGCGGGTCGCCCGGGGCGAGGTCGCCGGCGCGGATGCCGGATTCCACGCTCGCCGAAATGGCGGCCGACGTGGAACCGCTGATCTGATAACGTGCTGCCACAATTCAGGGATTGTACTAGAACAAAGGTGGGATGTCGCATGTACCCCCCGACCGCACGCACCACCGCCACCCGCACCCGGGACCGGATGCACTACGACCGCGCCACCGCCCACGCGCTGCTCGACGAGGCGTACCACTGCGCGATGGCCTTCGTCGTGGACGGCGAGCCGCGGGTCCTGCCCACCCTGCACGTCCGCGTCGACGACACGCTCTACCTGCACGGGTCGACCGGCAGCCGGCCGCTGCTGGCCGCCCGGGGCGAGGCCGGGCTGCCGGTCTGCGTCGCGGTCACCCACCTGGACGGGCTGGTCTACGCCCGCTCCCAGTTCCACCACAGCGCCAACTACCGGTCCCTGGTCGCGCACGGCACCGCCCGGCTGGTCACCGACGCGCGGGAGAAGGCCGCCGTGCTGACCGCGCTGGTCGAGAAGGTGGCCGTCGGCCGCTCCGCCGACAGCCGGCCACCGAACCGCCGTGAGCTGGCCGAGACGGCGGTGCTGGCGCTGCCGCTGCGCGAGGTCTCGGTACGGANCGGCGGGGTCAACGACGAACCGGCCGACGAGCACCTGCCGTACTGGGCCGGGGTGCTGCCGCTGCGGCTCACGCCGGGGCGCCCCGAGCCGGCCGACGGGGTCACCGCGCCGCTGCCGGCGTACCTGCGGCCGGTGCGGTCGCCGTGGCTCACGCCGGTGGTGCTGCGCGGCGAGCACGTCGTGCTGGAGCCGCTGGACCTCTCGCACGCCGAGGAGTTGCACGCCGCCCTCGACGACGAGGAGGTCTGGCGGTACGTCGGCAGCCCACGCCCCACGACCGTGGACGGGATGGCCGACCTGATCCGCGCCGCCCTCGACGCCGGGCAGCGGGGCGTCCGGACGGCATGGGTGCAGCGCTGTGCGGCGACCGGGTCGGTGGTGGGCACCACCTCCTACCACGAGCCGGACGCCGACCTGCGGGCGGTGGAGATCGGCTCCACCCAGCTCGGCCGACCGTGGTGGCGCACCGGCATCAACACGGAGGCGAAGCTCCTGCTGCTCACCCACGCCTTCGAGGAGTTGAACGCGGTCCGGGTCACGTGGCAGACCAGCACGCTCAACGAGCGGTCCCAACGGGCCATCGAGCGGCTCGGCGCGGTGCGGGAGGGGACGCTGCGGTCCAACCGGCGTCGCGCCGACGGCACCTGGCGTCAGTCCGCGCTCTACTCGATGTTGTCGGAGGAGTGGCCGCCCGCACGGCACGCNCCGCCGCCTCCGCCGCCGCCGACGCTTCCGCTGCCGGCCGCGCCGTCGGAGCCGCCGCCCGGTGCGACGGGGCGGTCGGGATGGCGGCTGACGTGCGCCGACTCGCGGATCCGCGCCGACCAGTCGGCGTGCGCGGCGGCCGCGGCGTGCCGGTCGATGGCGTGCCGCAGCCAGCCGTCCACCGTGGCCACCCAGTCCCGCTGCCCGGTGCCGGCGTGCCAGACCCGGAACCGGCTAATGCTCTGGTGGGTCACCCCGGCGAGGGAGAGCCGCCGGTCCAGCCAGAACAGCACCTCCATGCCGGCGGAGTCGGTCAGCATGATCACCTCAAGCTCGGTCATCGGCCCCGCGTAGAGCGGCGCGGCCCAGAACCCGAACCGTTGCTGGAACGGCAGCGTCTGGTCCACGCCGGGCAGGCGGCCCTGCTGGAGCCCCGCCTGCCGGATCACGAAGCCGAGCGTGTCCAGCGCGGCGAACAGGTGCTGCTGGGCCGGCAGGGGGTGGACCAGGACCGGCACCATCTCCCCCTGGTCCAGGTCCGGGTCGACCGACACCTCGGTCCGCAGCCCGGTGCGCAGGCTCATCAACGGCACCCCGCCGAACGTGGTCACCGGCGTCTCCCACGGCAGCGGCACGGCGAAGTCGACCGCCCGCCGCCGCCCGGCCGGCACCACGAAGCGACCCGCGATCGGCCATCGGTGGTACTGCACGAGCCGGCGCGGCGAGCCCGGGTCCTCCGGCTCGACCTGGGCGACCAGTCCGAGCCGCAGATGCCGGACCGCGACGTCGGCGGCCCCGGCGGCGAGCGTCACCCGTCCCGGCAGCCGCAGTCCGGGCCGGGTGCTCGGATTGGTCAGCGTGGTGCGCACCGAGAGCCCGGTCCAGAAGGACTCCCGGGACACCCCGGTCAACCGCATGCCGGCGGCATTCCCGCTGCCCGCCGGGCCATGCGCGAGCCGGGCAGCCGGGCGTGNNNGAGGTGGCGGTGTCCCGGTTGCCCGGACACCGCCACCTCGCCGAACCGGTGTCGATCAGGAAGCGATCAGCGCATCCGGCGGCCCCGCGGCACCGGGTCGGTCTCGTCGTCGAACTCGCCGATGACCTCCTCCAACAGGTCCTCCAGCGCGACGAAACCGATCGGCCGGGTCGGCCCGCCGCCGTTGCGCACCAGCGCGAGCTGGGCCTGCCGGCCCCGCATCGCGGCCACCGCCTCGGTCACCGAAGCCTCGGCGGGCAGCGTGAACGCGGCGGTCATCAGCTCCCCGGCGGTCGCCGGTCGGCCGGTGGTGACCGCGCGCACCGCCTCCCGTACGTGGACCAGGCCGCACACCTCGCCGCCGCTGTCCACCACCGCGAGGCGGGACCGGCCGCTGTCCCGGGAGACGTGCTCGATCCGCTCGGCGGTGTCGTCGCGGCCCACCGTGACGATCCGCTCGAACGGCTCCATCACCTGGGCCACGGTGGTGCCCTGCAACTCCAGCATGCTGGTCAGGAGCTGGTGCTGCTCCGCGCCGAGCAGCCCGTGCTCACGGGACTGCTCCAGCAGGATGCGCAGCTCGTCCGGGCCGTGCACCTGGGCGAGCTGGTCCTGCTGCTGCACGCCGACCAGCCGCAGCATCACGTTGGCCAGCCCGTTGAGCAGGGAGAGCACCGGTCGGGCGATCCGGGCGAAGGCCCGGAACGGCAGCGCCAGCAGCATCGCCGAGCGCTCCGCGTCGGTGATCGCCCAGGACTTCGGCGCCATCTCGCCGACCACCAGGTGCAGGAACGTCACCAGGCCCAGCGCGAACACCAGGGCCACGACGTGGCTGGCGGCGTCGGGCAGGCCCACCGCGTGCAGCAGCGGGCTGAGCAGGTGCTCGATGGCCGGCTCGGCCAACGCGCCGAGGCCCAGCGTGCACAGCGTGATGCCGAGCTGGGCGCCGGCCAGCATGAGGCTCAGCTCGCGGACGCCGTCCAGCGCCGCGCGGGCCGCCCGGCCACCGTGGGCCGCCGACTGCTCCAGCCGGTATCGCTTGGCGGCGACCAGCGCGAACTCGGCCGCCACGAAGAACCCGTTGAGCGCCAGCAGCACCCCGGAGAAGATGAGCGCGAACCCGGGGCTCATGCCGCACCCTCCCCGGACACGCCGGCGGTCGGCCGCAGCCGCACCGAGTCGGCGACGTGCCGGTCCACGGCCAGCACCTCGACCAGCACCCGGGACCCGGCCGCCGGCTCGTCGCCGTCACCGGCGGACGCGATCTCCAGTCGGTCGCCGACCTCGGGCACCCGACCCAACTCCCGCATCACCAGGCCGGAGAGCGTGTCGTACTCGGGCGCCTCGGGCAGCTCGATGCCGGTGCTGTCGGCGACCTCGTCGATCCGCCAGCGCGCCGGCACCACCCAGGAGCCGTCCTCCTGCCGGGCCGGTGCCCGGTCCGGCGGGTCGTCCTCGTCGCGGATCGGACCGACCAGCTCCTCGGCCAGATCCTCCAGCGTGATCACGCCGGCGAACCCGCCGTACTCGTCGACCACGCAGGCGAGCTGCCGGTGCCCGGAGCGGAGCCGGTCCAGCACCGTCGGCAGCGGCAGCGTCTCCGGCACCAGCAACGGGGGTACGGCGACCGCGTCGATCCGGGTGGTCGACCGCTCGGCCGGCGGCACGCCCAGCACGTCGGCGATGCCGACCACGCCGATCAGGTCGTCGACGCCCTCGGCGCCGCGCACCGGGAACCGCGAGTGGCCGGTGTCGAGCATCTCGACCACCCGGCTGACCGGCTCGTCGGCCCGTACGGTGTGCACGTCGACCCGGGGCACCATGGCCTCCCCGGCGGTCAGCTCACGGAAGTCGAGCCCCCGGTCGAGCAGGTCGGACATCTCCGCGTCGAGGTGCCCCTCCTCGCGGGACTCGGCGATGATCTGTTCCAGGTCCTCCGGGGTGGCGCCGCTGGGCAGCTCCTCGATCGGCTCGATGCCGACGCGGCGGAGCAGCCGCACGGCGGCCCGGTCGAAGAGCGTGATCGCCGGGCCGGCGATCCGCAGGTAGATCAGGGTCGACCGGGACAGCGCCCGGGCGAGCGGCACGGCCCGGGCGATGGCCAGGTTCTTCGGGGCCAGCTCGCCCAGGACCATCTGCACCACGGTGGCGATGACCAGGGCCAGCACCACCGACAGCGGCAGCGCCACCGCGCTGGACACACCGGCGACGCCGAGCAGCTCGGCCAGCCCGGCGCCCAGGTACGGCTCGGCGGCGTAACCGACAAGCAGGGCGGTCACGGTGATGCCGAGCTGGGCGCCGGAGAGCATGAAGGAGAGCCGTCCGGTCACCTCCAGGGCGCGGGCGGCGGCGCGGTCCCCGTCGTCGGCGAGCTGCTTGAGCTTGCCGCGGTCGACGGCGACGTAACCGAACTCCTGCGCCACGAAGTAACCGGTGGCGGCGGTGAGCACGATGATGAGAAGGAGACCGACGAGGATCAGCACGGGAGGTTCAGGGCTCCCGGGGTCGTCGGGTCGGGGAGATGCCGGGTACGACCCGGCCGGCTACTGCTGCCCTCCGGGGCAGGAGAGTCGATCATGTGGGCCATTTTATCGGTGCTCGCTGGACGTCCGCTGGAGGTGCCCGGAACCCCGCCGCTCGTCCGGTTCAACGTTCGGCCAGCTCGTCCACGTCCAGCCGGCTCCGGTCGATGCGGCCGGACCGGTAGGCGGCCCGCCCGATCATCTGCGCGGCGACCGGCGCGGTGGAGAGCTGGAAGATCGCCACCAGCACGAGCATGCCCAGATCCATCGGGGTACGCAGGCGCAGCGCCAACCCGGCCAGGAGCAGCAGCACGCCGAGCACCTGCGGCTTGGTCGCGGCGTGCATCCGGTCCAGCGTGTCCGGGAAGCGCACCAGGCCGATGCCGGCGACCAGGCTCAGCGACGCGCCGGCCAGCAGCAGGAACCCACCCACCCAGTCCGCCACCGCANNCGCTGGACCTCCTTCCGTTCGCGACTGCGGGGCTCGCAAACCCGGCTCACTCCTCGCG
>NZ_NAPR01000002.1:48698-54509 GCF_002140155.1 Micromonospora sp. NBS 11-29 | reverse complement strand
CGCTGGACCTCCTTCCGTTCGCGACTGCGGGGCTCGCAAACCCGGCTCACTCCTCACGCTCACGATTCGGTCCGGACGGCGAAGCGGACCAGGGAGACCGAACCGATGTAGCCGAGCAGGGAGAGCACCACCAGCACGGGCAGCGTGGCGGGGTGCCGGTTCACCCCGGCCTCCGCGCCCACCGCGCCGAGCATGGCCGCCAGCAGCAGGTCGGCGCCGATGATCCGGTCGAGCAGGGACGGGCCCCGGTAGATCCGGGTCAGTGCGAGCAGCGCGGTGGCCGAGAGCAGCACGGTCAACGTGAGGGCGAGCAGGGCGGTCATGGGTGGTTCCTCCGTTCGACGGGTTCGAGGTCGAGCTGGCGTACCTCGGCGGGAGAGCCCACGGCGCGGACGATGCGCCGCTCGACGGCGCGCACGCGGTCGCGGCTGCCGGTCAGGTCCTCGGGCCGGCGCACGTCGAGCACGTGCACGTAGAGCACGCCCCGCGCCCGGTCCACGTCGAGGATCAGGGTGCCCGGCACCAGCGAGATCACCTCGGCGGTGAGCGCCAGGTTGAGGTCGGTGCGGACCCGCAACGGCACCGCGATGATCGCGCCGCGCGGACGGTAGCCGACGCGCAACGCCACGGCGGCGACGTGCAGGCTGGCGCTGACCAGTTCCGCGGTGAACGTGGCCGCGAGCACCAGCAGCGGACCGGGACGTAACCGGCCGCCGAAGGTGACCGGCGGCAGCGGGAAGAAGAACAGCACGGCCGCGCCGACCGCCAGGCCGGTGAGCAGGTTGCCCACGGACACGTCGCCCCAGAGCAGGAACCATGCCACGACCAGCCAGCCGAGCGCGACGGCCTGGTCGCGCCACCGTCCGCCCCGGCCCACCCTCGGCGCGGGCGGGTCGGGTGCCGGCGCGGCCGGCGACGCGCCCTCCGGCGGCTCTCCGACGGCGCCGCGGCCCGGGGGCAGGTCGTCGGTCACGGCACCTCCCGGGGCAGGACGGCCCGCACGTACGGGGTGCGCTGGCGCAGGTCGGTGGCGGCGTCGGCGGTCACCTGGAACAGCGGCCCGGCCGCCAGGGTGAGCAGCACACCGATCGTCACCAGCGCGGTGGTGGCCCCGACCATCAGCACGGGCAGCCGGGTGGCCGGAGGGGTGGTCGTCTGCGGGGCCCGCCAGAACGCGATGTTCCACACCCGGGACGCGACGTAGAGGGTTAGCAGACTGGTCAGCGCCCCGGCGCCGACCAACACGGCGGGCAGCGCGCCGCCGGCCGCCACACCGGCCTGCAGCAGACCGAGCTTGCCGAGGAACCCGGAGAACGGCGGGATGCCGGCCAGGTTCATCGCCGGGACGAAGAAGAGCACGCCGAGCACCGGTGCGATGCGCGCCAGGCCGCCGAGCCGGCGCAGGTCGGTGCTGCCGGTCCGCTCCTCGATCAGGCCGGCGACCAGGAAGAGCGTGGTCTGGACGGTGATGTGGTGCACCACGTAGAAGATCGCCCCGGACAGGCCGGCGAGGCTGCCCAGCGCCACCCCGAAGATCATGTAGCCGATGTGGCTGACCAGGGTGAAGGAGAAGAGCCGCTTCACATCCGACTGGGCCACCGCGCCGAGGATGCCGACCACCATGGTCAGGCCGGCCACCACCATCAGCAGGCCGGCGACCTGGCCGCCGGGGAAGAGCAGCGTGTCGGTGNAGGCCGGCGAAGACGGCGGTGACCGGCGCGGGCGCGGTCGGGTAGCTGTCCGGCAACCAGGCCGAGACCGGGAAGACCGCCGCCTTGATGCCGAACGCGAGCAGCAGCGTGAGCTGGAGGGCCAGGCGTACGCCGTCCGGCAGCGCGTCCAGGCGGCCGGCGAGCTGCGCCATGTTCAACGTGCCGGTGGCCGCGTAGACCAGTCCCACGGCGGACAGGAAGATCAGCGACGACAGGATGCTGACCACCACGTACGTGGAGCCGGTGCGCAGTCGCGTCTCGGTGCCGCCCAGCGTGATCAGCACGAAGCTCGCGGCCAGCAGGATCTCGAAGCCGACGAAAAGGTTGAACAGGTCCCCGGCCAGGAAGGCGTTGGTCACGCCGGCGGTCAGCACCAGGTAGGTCGGGTGGAAGATGCTGACCGGCGCGGTCTCACCGATCTCCCCCCGGCCCTGCCCGATCGAGTAGAGCAGCACGCAGAGCGTCACCGCGGCGGAGACCACCAGCAGCAGCGCCGCCAACTGGTCGGCCACCAGCACGATGCCGACCGGCGGTGGCCAGCCGCCCACCCGCACCACCACCGGCCCGTTCCGGTACGCCTCGACCAGCAGCACCGCCGCGACCACCAGCACGGTGGACAGGCAGAGCACGCTGATCGACCGCTGCAACCGGGGCCGCCCGGTCAGGATCAACGTGAGCGCCGCGCCGAGCAGCGGCACCACCACCGGCAGCGGCGTCAGCGAATTCATGTCGTCTCGTCCCGGCGCAGCCGACGGCGGGCCGGCTCCGGGTCGACCTGCTCCGGGTCGCCGTCCGGCCCCTCGCCGCCGAGGTCCGCGGCGGCCAGCTCGTCGTGTTCGGCGAGCCGGATGATCTGCCGGTCCTCCAGGTCGTCCTGCACCTCGTCGTCGCCGCTGGTGTACCAGCTCCGGTAGGCGACCGCGAGCAGGAAGGCGGTCAGCCCGAACGTGATCACCACGGCGGTGAGCACCATGGCCTGCGGCAGCGCGTCGCTCATCGCGGCGGCCGGCGCCGTGCCGAACAGCGGCGCGGCACCGGACCGGCCACCGAGCAGGATGAGCAGGTTCACCCCGTTGCCGAGCAGGATGATGCCGAGCAGGATCCGGGTGAGGCTGCGTTCCAGCAGCAGCGTGACGCCGGTGGCGACGAGCACCCCGACCGCCAGCACCAGCACCAGCGTCGGCCCGTGCGCGCCCCGCGTCATGTTGGTGGTCCCTCGCGCTGGACGGTCAGCCCGCGACCCGGCTCACCGGCGGCCTCGACGTGCCGGTCCACCTCGGCGCCGAGGCTGCGCAGGATGTCCAGCAGCAGCCCGACCACCACCAGGTAGACGCCGATGTCGAAGATGAGCGACGTGACCAGGTAGAAGTGGCCGACCAGCGGGAGCCACAGGTCGACCTTGACGCTCTGCAGCACCTCACCGGCGAGCACCAGGCCGAGCACCCCGCTGCCGACCGCGATGGCCAGGCCCGCGCCGAGCACCGTGCCAGCGCCGACCGGCGCCGCCTCGGCCAGCTCGTACCGCCCGCCGGCGAGGTAGCGCAGGATCAGGGCGAGGCCGGCGACGAGCCCGCCGGCGAACCCGCCACCGGGGGCGTTGTGCCCGGAGAAGAGCAGGAACAGCGAGAAGAGCAGCACCGTGTGGAAGATCACCCGGGTGACCACCTCGAACACGATGGAACGCCGCGGCTCCGGAAGCGTCTGCCCGCCACGCAGCCAGACCGTGCCCCGGTCGGCGGCGGGCAACACGGGCGCGCGGGGGCGGCGCGGGCGCGGCCCGGTGCGGGAGCGCTCGAAAATCAGGCTGGCCACCCCGGTCGCGGTCACCACGAGCACCGAGATCTCACCCATCGTGTCCCAGGCCCGGATGTCGACGAGGGTCACGTTGACGACGTTGCGGCCGTACCCCTCGGTCAGGGCGAGGTCGGGGAAGGCCGCGGAGATCGACGGCGCCCGCCGGGCCCCGGCCGCGGTCAGCGCCAGACCGGCCGTCACCAGCCCGGCGGCGACCCCGATCCCCCGCCGCACCCAGCGGCTGCGGCGCAACGGACGGGCCGAGAAGCGCTCCGGCAGGCGGCGCAGCACCAGCACGAACACGGCGATGGTGGCGGTCTCCACCAGGAACTGGGTGAGCGCCAGGTCCGGCGCGCCGTACAGGACGAACATCATCGCCGTGCCGTAGCCGGTCACCCCGACCAGCAGCATCGCGGTGAGCCGGCGGCGGGCGCCGACCGCGAGCACCGCGGCGACCGCGAGCACCACGCAGACCACCAGTTGCGCCGGGGTGTCCCAGGGCGTCAGCGCGACCCGCCAGGGCGCGGTGGCCACCATCGCCCCGCCCGGCACGAGCACCAGGGTGACCAGCACGGTGCCCAGGTACTGCGGCAGCGAGCCGCGCTGGGTGGCGCCGGTGACGTCGATGGCGAACCGGTCGAACCGGTGGGTCACCCACTCGTACCCCTGGTTGCCGGAGATCGGCGAGCGCAGCCGGGCCAGCGCGGGCGTGAGCGGGCCGCGGACCAGGTGCAGCACCGCGCCGCCGGCCAGCACCAGGGCGGAGAGGCCGAGCGCCACGGTGGGTCCGTGCCAGAGCGCCAGGTGCTCCTCGACCGGGCCGAACAGCTCGGCGTACGGTTCGAGCAGGCCGCCGAGCCACCCGACGGTGAGCCCGGCGACCAGCCCGGCCACGGCGAGCAGAGCCGGGGGTACGAGCATCGCGGCGGGCGGCCGGGCCAGCTCGACGTCCGGGGTGCCCGGCCGGGTGCCGAACCCGCCCCAGAGGAACCGGATGCTGTAGGCGACCGTCAGCGCGCTGCCGGCGACCAGCGCCGCCAACACCAGCGGGCGGTCGGTGAACGCGGCGAGCACCCCCTCCTTGCCCACGAACCCGAGCAGCGGCGGCACGCCGGCCATCGAGGCGGCGGCAAGCGCGGCGACCGTGGCCAGCACCGGCGCGCGGCGGCCCACCCCGGACAGGTCCCGCAGGTCCCGGCTGCCGGCCTGGTGGTCGAGGATGCCGACGACGAGGAAGAGCGCCGCCTTGAACAACGCGTGCGCCGCCAGCATGGCCACCCCGGCCAGGGCCGCCTGCGGGGTGCCCGCGCCGAGCGCCACCGCGAGCAGCCCGAGCTGACTGACCGTCCCGTACGCCAGCAGCAGCTTCAGGTCGGTCTGGCGCAGCGCCGCCCACCCGCCGACGACCAGCGTGACCAGGCCGGCGACCACGGTGACCGGCCGCCACGGCCCGACCGGCGCGAGCGCCGGGCCGAGCAGTCCGACGNGGGCGCCGCCATCGCCACCGGCAGCCAGCCGTTGAAGGGGAACACCGCGGACTTGGTCAACGCGCCGGCGAGGATCAGCAGCACCGCGACGATCAGGTAACCGCCGCCGGGCAGCGGCGCGGCGAGGATCGCCGACCACCGGTAGTCCCCGGCGCGGTGGCCGAGCAGCAGGAACCCGACCAGCATGGCCAGCCCGCCCAGCGTGGTGACGGTCAGCGCCTGGGCGGCGGCCCACCGGCTGGACCGGCGCTCGGTGCTGTGCCCGATCAGCAGGTAGGAGAAGACCGTGGTCAACTCCCAGAAGACGTAGAGCAGCAACAGGTCGTCGGAGACGACCAGGCCGAGCATCGCACCGGCGAAGGCGACCATGACGGCGGCGAACCGGGCCAGGCCGACCGACCCGGCCGGGAAGTAGCGGGCGGAGTAGACCAGCACGAGCGCGCCGACGCCACCGACCAGCAGCAGCATCAGCCAGGACAACGTGGTGACCCGCAGCGCCAGGTCGAGACTGAGCTGCGAGACCCAGGGGTACGTCTCGACCACCGCGCCGCCGTCGCGTACCGCCCCGGTGTGCGCCACCGCCCAGCCGGCCGTGGCGGCCGGGGCGAGCGCGAGCAGCAGGCACGCGCGCGGACCCCACCTGCGGACCAGCGGCGGGGCGAGCAGCGCCGCCACCAGGTGCAGGATCAGCAGGACGAGCACGCGCACTCCCGGTCGTGGGGACAGCGCGCCGGGGCACGCTGGGGGCACGACCGATCAGACGCCACTTCCCCACCCGACCGGGCCGTTTTCCGGAAACCCACCCCGCCCGGTGATCA
>NZ_NAPR01000002.1:36746-48640 GCF_002140155.1 Micromonospora sp. NBS 11-29 | reverse complement strand
GGCCGCATCGCGGCCCCCCGACCCCGCCACATCCCCGAACCCGCATCCCGCCCCACCACTTCCCCGACATGGCCACATCCGGGCCGGCCCGACCTCGCCACATCCCCGAACCGGTGGCCTGCCTGCCCGTCGGCGAGGTGCCGACCCGCCAGGAGCGGGATCCGCGCCGGGCCGGGAGGGTGGTGCGCCGGGGGACGCGCCGGACCGAGGGCACGCCCCGCCGGGAGCACGCCCGAACCGGAGGCACGCCCAGCCCGGAGGACACCCCCGAGCCCGAGGCACGCCCAGCCCGAGGCACGCCCAGCCCGAGGCACGCCCGAGCCCGAGGCACGCCCAGCCCGAAGGCAAGCCCGAACCGGAGGCACGCCCGAGCCCGAGGCACGCCCGAGGCGAAGGCACGCCGGACCCAGGGCACGCCCAGGCCCAGGCCGGGGGCACGCGGACCGGGGGTGCGGTAGGGGTCAGCCGAGCGGGGCCGGGTCTCGGCGGATCTGCCCTGCTGGCGAGGGGTGGCCGAGGTGACGGACCGCCTTGTCGATCACGCGTTCGGCGGTCGCGAGCGAGCGGACGGGCAGCCGGGCGTCGCGGCTCTCCCGGCGTAGGACGAAGTAGTGCACGGCGGCCCGGACGACGGCGCGGTCGGCGGCGCTGGAGCGGGCGGTGGCCACGACCAGCTCCCGCAGGCGGCGGGCCAGCTCCTCGGCCAGTTCGAGCTCCGGGCCGTGGAGACCGACGCGGAGCGCGGCCAGCCGACTGTCGACCTTGCGGATGAGCACGTCGGTCCCCGGCTGGAAGCCTCGCTCCTCGACGGTCATCCACGCCTCCGCCCCACGCTACGTCGCGAGTGAAGTTACTTTATGTTGCGCGCTGCAAGCAAGCAGTTAAGTAAGACTTAACGGATAAATCTGCTGATTCGTCGTTTCGATCGCCTCCCTGGGACAGAAGCGTCCCGGCACCGGTGGAATGTCACACCGGCGGGGCAGGATGGTGGGCGTGGCGGACGAGGTGACCCCCGCAGAGGGGGTGCTGACGGAGTTCGGTGCGGCGACCCGAGAGTGGTTCACCGCGGCGTTCGCCGCGCCCACCCCCGCCCAGGCGGGGGCCTGGCGCTCGGTCGCCGCCGGGCGCAACGCCCTGGTGGTCGCGCCGACCGGCTCCGGCAAGACCCTCGCGGCGTTCCTCTGGTCGCTCGACCGATTGGCCAAGGAGCCGCCAGCGGCCGACCCCCGGCGGCGCTGCCGGGTGCTCTACGTCAGCCCGCTCAAGGCGCTCGCCGTCGACGTGGAGCGCAACCTGCGCGCGCCGCTGATCGGCATCCGCCAGGCCGCCACCCGGCTCGACCTCGCGCCGCCCGACATCACCGTCGGCATGCGCACCGGGGACACCCCGGCCGACGAGCGGCGGGCCTTCGCCCGCACCCCGCCAGACATCCTCATCACCACGCCCGAGTCGCTGTTCCTGCTGCTCACCTCCGCCGCCCGCGACTCACTGCGCGGGGTGGACACGGTGATCGTCGACGAGGTGCACGCGGTGGCCGGCACCAAGCGCGGCGCCCACCTCGCGCTCTCCCTGGAACGCCTCGACGCGCTGCTCGACCGACCGGCCCAACGCATCGGGCTCTCCGCCACGGTGCGACCGATCGACGTCTGCGCCCGCTTCCTCGGCGGGGCCGGGGCGGTCGACGTGGTGCAGCCGCCCGCCGACAAGACCATCGAGGTCAGCGTGCAGGTCCCGGTGGAGGACATGACCCGCCTCGACGAGCAGGAGCCACCGGAGGACGAGTTGGGCGGGCTCGGCCCACGCCGCCCCTCGATCTGGCCGGCGGTCGAGGAGCGGGTGTTCGCGCTGATCCGCGCGCATCGGTCCACCATCGTCTTCACCAACTCCCGCCGCAGCGCGGAGCGCCTCTGCGCCCGGCTCAACGAGCTGGCCGCCGAGGAGTTGGAGGCGGCGACCGCCCCGGCGGGCAGCCGCACGGCCCGAGGCGGGGACCCGGTGCGCGTATCCGAGCTGTTGGACCGGGACGACGGCCCGGCCGACGGCGGGCCGGAAGCCGGTCGTGACCTTGTGGCCAGCGACGGCGGGCCTGGAGACGGGGGTTTCCGTGACGGCGGTGCGGCGGACGGCGCCGGTCGTGCTGGGCGACGCGGATCGGACGCGTTCGGCGGGCCGGTGGGGCCACTGCGGGCGCCGCGCCAGCCGGCCGAGGTGATGGCGCAGTCCGGCGCGGCGGCCGGGGCGCCACCGGTGATCGCCCGGGCGCACCACGGCAGTGTCTCCCGCGAGGAGCGCAAGCACATCGAGGAGGCGCTGAAGTCCGGCCAGCTCCCCGCCGTGGTCGCCACGTCCAGCCTGGAGCTGGGCATCGACATGGGCGCGGTCGACCTGGTGGTGCAGATCGAGGCGCCGCCGAGCGTCGCGGCCGGGCTGCAACGGGTGGGCCGGGCCGGGCACCAGGTCGGCGCGGTCTCCCGAGGCGTGGTCTTCCCCAAGCACCGCGGCGACCTGCTGTCCTGCACGGTGGTCGCCGAGCGGATGGGCGTGGGGGCGATCGAGGAGCTGCACTACCCCCGCAACCCGCTCGACGTGCTCGCCCAGCAGATCGTCGCGATGGTGGCGCTGGAGCCGTGGCACCTCGGTGACCTGGCGGTGCTGGTCCGGCGGGCGGCACCCTTCGCCGAGCTGCCCGACTCGGCGCTGCACGCGGTGCTCGACATGCTCTCCGGTCGCTACCCGTCCACCGCGTTCGCCGAGTTGCGGCCCCGACTGGTCTGGGACCGGGCCACCGACGTGCTGACCGGTCGGCCCGGCGCCCAGCGGCTCGCCGTGACCAGTGGCGGCACCATCCCCGACCGGGGCCTGTTCGGGGTCTTCCTGGCCGGGGCCGAGCGGGCGGCCCGGGTCGGCGAGCTGGACGAGGAGATGGTCTACGAGTCCCGGGTGGGCGACGTGTTCCTGCTCGGCTCGTCGTCGTGGCGGATCGAGGAGATCACCCCCGACCGGGTGCTGGTCTCCCCCGCCCCGGGCCAGGCCGCCCGGATGCCGTTCTGGAAGGGCGACCAGCTCGGCCGCCCGGTCGAGCTGGGGCGGGCGAT
Organism: Micromonospora sp. NBS 11-29; assembly: GCF_002140155.1. Lineage (GTDB taxonomy): Bacteria > Actinomycetota > Actinomycetes > Mycobacteriales > Micromonosporaceae > Micromonospora. The sequence goes on along the minus strand of NZ_NAPR01000002.1, from coordinate 45,545 downwards.
CGGCGCCCGGGTCCGCGCGCTGCTGCGGCAGTCCGACGCCGACGCGGTGGCGACGCTGCGTGCCGGCGGGCTGGACGACTGGGCCGCCGGCAACCTGATGACCTACCTGCGCGAGCAGAAGGCGGCGACCCGCTCGCTGCCGGACGACCGGACGGTGGTGGTCGAACGGTTCCGCGACGAGCTGGGCGACTGGCGGCTCGCCGTGCACTCGGTGCTCGGCACCCGCGTCAACGGTCCGTGGGCGCTCGCCATCGGTCGCCGGCTGGCCGAGCGCTACGGCGTGGACGCCCAGGTGATGCCCTCCGACGACGGCATCGTGGTGCGGCTGCCGGACACCGCCGAGGAGCCACCCGGCGCCGACGTGGTGGTGTTCGAGCCGGACGAGGTCGCCCAACTGGTCGAGGAGTCGGTCGGCACCTCGGCGTTGTTCGCTTCGCGGTTCCGCGAGTGCGCGGCCCGGTCGCTGCTGCTGCCCCGCCGTGACCCGCGCCGCCGGCAGCCGCTCTGGCAGCAGCGCCAACGCGCCGCGCAGCTCCTCGACGTGGCCCGGGAGTACGCCGACTTCCCGGTCACCCTCGAAGCCGCCCGGGAATGCCTCCAGGACGTGTTCGACCAGCCGGCCCTGGCCGAGCTGATGCGTGACCTGGCCGCCCGCAAGGTCCGGCTGGTGGAGGTGGAGTCCGAGCGTCCCTCCCCGTTCGCCCGGTCGCTGCTCTTCGGGTACGTCGGCGCGTTCCTCTACGAGGGCGACGCTCCCCTGGCCGAACGGCGTGCCGCCGCGCTGGCGCTCGACTCCGGGTTGCTCGGTGAGCTGCTCGGCCGGGTCGACCTGCGGGAGTTGCTCGATCCGGCGGTGCTCGCCGAGAGCGAGCGTCAGCTGCGTTGGCGCACCGAGCAGCGGCGGCCCCGCGACGCCGAGGACGTGGTCGAGCTGCTGCGCGTGGTCGGCGACCTGAGCACCGCCGAGCTGGCCGAGCGGGGGGTCCCGGAGTCCTGGCCGGTGGAGCTGGCGGCGGCCCGGCGGGTGCTGCGGGTCCGCATCGCCGGCGAGGACCGCTGGGTGATCGTCGAGGACGCGGCCCGGCTGCGCGACGCGCTCGGCGTGGCACTGCCCGTCGGGGTGGCCGAGGCCTACCTGACACCGGTGGCCGATCCGCTCGGCGACCTGGTCGCCCGGTACGCCCGCACCCACGGTCCGTTCGCGGCGGCCACCTGCGCGGCCCGGTTCGGCCTCGGGGTGTTCGTGGTCGAGCAGACGCTGCGGCGGCTCGCCGCGACCGGGCGGGTGGTCTCCGGCGAGTTCGCGCCGGACAGCGTCGGCACCCAGTGGTGCGACGCCGAGGTGCTGCGCCTGCTGCGCCGCCGCTCCCTCGCGGCGCTGCGCCGGGAGATCGAGCCGGTGCCGCCCCGGGCACTGGCGGCGTTCCTGCCCCGCTGGCAGCAGGTCGGCTCGTCGGCCCGGGGCGTCGAGGCGGTCGCCGCCACCGTCGAGCAGTTGCAGGGCGCGACCGTGCCGGCGTCCGCGCTGGAGCGGCTGGTGCTGCCCGCCCGCGTCGCCGACTATTCACCCGCCCAGCTCGACGAGCTGTGCGCCGGCGGCGAGGTGGTCTGGGCCGGCGCCGGGGCGATCTCCGGCGGCGACGGGTGGGTGACGCTGGCGTACGCCGACGTGGCGCCGCTGCTGCTGCCACCGCCGGACGACGCGCTGACGCTCACCCCGCTGCACGAGGCGGTGCTCGACGCGCTCGCCGGCGGGCAGGCGCTCTTCTTCCGTTCGCTCTCCGACCGGGTCGGCGCCACCGACGACGCCGCCCTGTCGGGCGCGGTGTGGGACCTGGTCTGGGCCGGCCACCTCACCAACGACACGCTCGCCCCGCTGCGGGCCGCGCTCGGCGCGGGCGGGGCGCACCGGTCCCGGCCGGCCGCGCCGCGCACCCGCTACCGCCGCCCCGGTCGGGTGGCGCTGCCCAGCCGTGGCGGCCCGCCGACCATGGCCGGCCGCTGGTCCCGGCTGCCCGAACGCGACCTCGACCCGACCCGCCGGGCCGCCGCCCTGGCCGACCTGCTGCTGGAACGGCACGGCGTGGTGACCCGGGGCGTGGTCATGGCCGAGCAGGTGACCGGCGGCTTCGCGGCGGTCTATCCGGTGCTGTCCGCGCTGGAGGAGCGCGGGGCGGCGCGACGGGGCTACTTCGTGGAAGGGCTGGGGGCGGCCCAGTTCGCGGTGCCCGGCGCGGTGGACCGGATCCGCGCGCTCGCCGACGACAGCCGGGACCGGGCCGGGCCGACCGTGGTGCTGGCCGCCACCGATCCGGCGAATCCGTACGGCGGGGCGCTGCCCTGGCCCGAGCGCGTGGTCGACTCGGGCGACGGGACGGCACCGGCCACCGGCCACCGGGCCGGGCGCAAGGCGGGCGCGTTGGTGGTGCTGGTCGGCGGTGATCTGGTGCTCTACGTCGAGCGGGGCGGGCGGACGATCCTCTCGTTCACCGACGACAACGACACGCTGGGCGCGGCCGGCAAGGCGCTTGCCGACGCGGTGCACTCCGGCGCGCTCGGCGCGATCTCGGTCGAGCGCGCCGACGGCGAGGCGGTGCACTCCTCGCCGCTGCGCGACGCGCTCACCGCCGCCGGCTTCCGGGCCACCCCCCGGGGCCTACGCCTACGCGGCTGACCCCCGACCACGCGATCTTGGTACGGGACCGCCTCTCCGGGGGCGTCCCCGTACCAAGATCTCGAAGAGCGGGGCCGCTTCTCGTTAGGGTTGCCGGGGGTAACGGGATTTGGCGAGGAGGGCGGATGGCCTCGATACCCGCGTACGACGACCACGCCACCGTGGCGGTCCACGACGACCGGCGCGAGCTGCCGACATCGGTGACCGGCGCGGGTCGGTCCGGTGCGCCCGGCGAGCTGCGCCGGGCGCGGCCGCTCATCCGGGCGGCCCGGTGACGAGCCGCCCGGCCGGACCGGACGGCACCGGGCGAGGCGACCCCGGCACGACGCCCTGCGTCTCGCTGACCACCGACTACGGGCTCTCGGACGGGTTCGTGGCCGCGTGTCACGGCGTGCTCGCCCGGCTCGCCCCGACCGCCCGGGTGATCGACGTGACGCACCTGGTGCCGGCGGCCGACGTTCGGCGCGGCGCGACGGTGCTCGCGCAGACCGTCCCGTACCTGCCGACCGGGGTGCACGTCGCCGTGGTCGATCCCGGCGTCGGCACCGAGCGCCGGGGCGTCGCGCTGGCCACGCCCGGTGGGCATCTGGTCGGCCCGGACAACGGTCTGCTGGTCGCGGCGGCGGAGGCGCTCGGCGGCGTGACGGCGGCGGTGGAGCTGACCAACCCGGCGTGGCTGGCCCCGGTGGTCTCCCGCACGTTCCACGGGCGGGACGTGTTCGTGCCGGTGGCCGCCCGGCTGGCGGTGGGCCTGCCGCTGGCCGAGGCCGGGCCCGCCGTCGACCCGGCCACCCTGGTCCGGCTGCCGGAGCCGGTGGTACGCGCCGACGCCACCGGGTTCCACGCCGAGGTGCTGACCGTCGATCACTTCGGCAACGTGCAGCTCGCCGCGCCCGGCGCGCTGCTCGACGGGCTGCCGGCCCGGGTACGGGTGGCCGGGCACCCGGCCGTGCACGGCCGCACGTTCGGCGACGCGGCACCCGGCGGTCTGGTGGTGTACGTCGACTCGGCCGGGCTGGTGGCCGTGGCCGTGCACTCCGGCCGTGCCGTCGACCTGCTCACTGCCCGCCCGGGCGACGTGGTGACGGTGGCCGCCGACTGAGTGAGGCGGGCTGGGCGACGGCGACCGCCGGCGGCGCGGAACCCCTCCCGACGCGGCGCCGGGTGTGGCGCGGTGGCCGGCACGGCCGGGGACAATGGCGGGGTGCCCGAAGGCGACACCGTCTGGAACACCGCCCGCGTCCTGCAACGTGCCCTGGCCGGGGCCCGACTCACCGGTTCGGACTTCCGCGTGCCGCAACTCGCCGCCACCGACCTGACCGGCTGGACCGTGCGTGAGTCGGCCAGCCGCGGCAAGCACCTGCTGCTGCGCCTCACCGCCCCCACCGGCAGGGACGCCGCCGCCTCCCGCCGGGACTGGACGCTGCACTCGCACCTGCGGATGGACGGCGCCTGGCGGGCGTACGCGCCGGGTGAGCGGTGGGCCGGCCGGCCGGCGCACCTGATCCGGGTGGTGCTCCGGTCTCCCGGCGCGGTCGCGGTCGGATACCACCTGCACGAACTGGCGTTGATCCCGACCGCCGAGGAGGAGTCGCTCCTCGGGCACCTCGGCCCGGACCTGCTCGGCCCGGACTGGGACCCGGACGAGGCGGTCCGCCGACTGGCCGCGCACCCCGACCAGAGTATCGGTGAGGCGCTGCTCGACCAGCGCAACCTGGCCGGGGTGGGCAACCTCTACAAGTGCGAGGTGCTCTTCCTGCGCGGCGTGTCGCCGTGGACGCCGGTGGGTGCGGTGCCGGATCTGGCCGGCACGGTCGCGCTGGCCCAGCGGCTGCTCGCGGCGAACCGGGGCCGCTGGACGCAGAGCACCACCGGGGTGTTGCGGCGGGGCGGGACCAGTTACGTCTACGGCCGTCGGGCCCAGCCGTGCCGGCGCTGCGGGACGGCGATCCGCAAGGACGAGCTGGGCGATCGGGTCACCTACTGGTGCCCGGTCTGCCAGCCGGAATGCGAGCGACGCGGAACTTCCACGAACCCTTGAAGATCCGTCAAGATACGGACGATTGGGTACTTCCCTCGCGCCTTCCGGCGTCGCATGCTGCGATTGACCGCTCACCGATCGTCAGCAGCGCGTACGCCCGCCACGCCGGGGTGACGGCCGCCGCGCCCGATCCCGGGGAGAGCCATGGTGCTGTTCCGCCGACTTCGGCCCGGACGGCCGGACCGGACCGCCACGGTCGCCGAGGAGACCGCGCCCACCGTCCCCACCGCCCGCGCCGCCGACGAGGACCCGGCCGAGCCCACCGAGGCCGCCGGGTTCGTCGAACGGACCGCGCCGGAGGTGGCCGACGCCGCCAGGACCGCCGAACCCGCTGAGCCAGCCGAGCCCGCCGAACCAGCCAGGGCCGTCGGACCAGCCAGGAACGTCGAACCAGCCAGGAACACCGGACCAGCCAGGAACGCCGAACCAGCCAGGACCATCGGACCAGCCAGGAACACCGGACCAGCCAGGAACACCGGACCAGGCCAGGCCGCCGAGCCCATCAGGGACGCCGAGCCGGCGGGGGCGGCCGAGCCGGCCAGTCTCGACCCGGACGCCGCGCCGCGCCTGTTCGGCCCGGTGGGTAACACGGCCGGCAGCCCGCTGCCCGTGCTCGACCCGGACGGCCGGCCGGTGCCCGGCACCGGTCTCCGCAAGTTCGTCGACCCGCTGCCGGTGCCCGGGCAGCCGGCCACCGCCGGCCTCGGCGCCCGCCTGCCGGTCGCGGTGCCGGACACCATCACCTGGCCGGGCTGCGACTACTACGAGATCGGTCTCCAGGAGTACGCCCAACGCCTGCACCGTGACCTGCCGGCCACCCGGCTGCGTGGCTACCGTCAGCTCAACCTGGGCACCGACGCGTCCGGCCACAACACGGTCAGCCCACCCGATCGCCCCTGGCACCTCGGTCCGGTGATCGTGGCCCGGCGGGGCCGGCCGGTACGGATCAAGTTCATCAACCAGCTCCCCACCGGGCGGGCCGGCGAACTGTTCCTGCCGGTGGACGAGACGGTCGACGGGGCCGGCACCGGGCCGCTGGGCGGTCTCGCGCCGTACCCGCAGAACCGGGCCGTGCCACACCTCTCCGGGGCGCGGACGGCGTGGATCAGCGCCGGCAACCCGTGGCAGTGGGTGACCCCGGCCGGCGAGATCACCCCGTACCCGACGGGGGTGGGGGTGACGCCGGTGCCGGACATGCCGGTGCCCGGCGCGGGCGCCACCACGCTGTACTTTCCGAACGACCAGAGCGGCCGGCTGATGTGGCTGCACGACAACACGCTCGGTCTGTCCCGGCTCACCGTCTACTCCGGGCAGGTCGCCCTCTACCTGCTCACCGACCCGGCCGAGGAACGACTGGTGGCCGACGGTGTGCTCCCCGCCGACCAGCTCCCACTGGTGATCGAGGACAAGACGTTCGTGCCCGACGACGCCCAGCTCGCCGCGCAGGACCCGACCTGGGACCGGGACCGCTGGGGCGCCAAGGGCAGCCTCTGGCACCCGCACGTCTACCAGCCCCGGCAGAACCCGTACCGGATCAGCGGCCGCAGCCCGACCGGGCGCTGGGACTACGGGCCGTGGACCCACGACCCGGACGGCGGGGCCAGCCCGTGGGTCGCGCCGGTGCCGAACCCGTACCACGACCCGGTCACCGAACCGGACGAGCCGCCGCTGATCCCGGGCGTGCCGCACCCGTCGGCGGTGCCCGAGGCGTACGGGGACACGCCGCTGGTCAACGGCGTGGCCTACCCGTACCTGGAGGTCGCGCCGCGGGCGTACCGGTTCCGGATCCTCAACGCCTGCGCGGACCGGACGCTGAACCTCCAGCTCTACCGGGCCGCCTCGGACGGGCCGATGTGGTCCGCGGACGGCGGCCCGGCCGATCCGCACGCCGGTGAGGTGCCGATGGGGGAGGCGGTCCGGGCGTCGGGACGGCCGGCGTACTGGCCGGTGGACGGGCGGGACGGCGGCGTGCCCGACCCGGCCGCCGCCGGCCCGGAGATGATCCAGATCGGCAACGAGGGTGGCCTGCTTCCGGCCCCGGTGGTGCTGACCAACCGGCCGGTGGGCTACCGCTACGACCGGCAGGACCCGACCGTGCTCAACGTGGACGGGCACACGTTGCTGCTCGCCCCCGGCGAGCGTGCCGACGTGGTGGTGGACTTCTCCGCCGTGCCGCCGGGCGGCACGCTGATCCTCTACAACGACGGCCCGGCGCCGCTGCCCCGGTTCGACACCCGCTACGACCACCACGCCGGCGCGCCGGACCGCACCGCCGTGGGCGGGCTGCCGCCGACGCTGCCCGGCTACGGCCCGAACACCCGTACCCTGCTCCAGTTCCGGGTGGCCGGCGCCCCGGCGGCGCGCTACGACCTGCGGCGGCTCGCCGCCGCGCTGCCCGGCGCGTACGCGGCGAGCCAGCCGCCGCCGATCGTGCCGCAACCGGCGTACGACGCCGCGTTCGGCACCCGCACCGCCCGCCCCACGCTGGTCCCCGCGCGGGCCGTCTCGGTCACGTTCACCCCGGGGGGTGCGAGCGCCCCGGTCACGCTGCCGGTGGCGGTGAAGTCGGTCGGGCAGGCGTTCGAGCCCCGACACGGCCGGTCGGTGGGGCGGCTCGGCGTCGGCCATCCGGCCACCGGCACGCTCGCTCCGGCCACCCTCCCGCTCGGCCCGACCGACCCGGCCACCGAGGTGGTGTACGCGACCGACCCGACCGTGCCGGTGGGCGCGCCCGCGGACGGCACCCAGCTCTGGCGGATCGTGGGCGACGCGGCCCGCACCCACCCGGTACACGTCGAGGGATGCGACGTGCAGTTGGTCAACCGCGTCGGCTGGGACGGCACGCTGCGCCCACCGGACCCGGGCGAACTGGGCTGGAAGGACACCGTCCGGGTGAACCCCCGGGAGGACGTGGTGGTGGCGTTGCGCCCCGTCCCGCCCGCCCTGCCCTTCAAGATCGGCGACAGCGTACGGCTGCTCGACCCGACCCGACCGGCCGGCGTGCGGCTGGACGCCAGCCCGGTCAGCCCGGTCGACGGCCGGCCCGCGGTCGTGGTCAACCAGGTGGTCAATCTCGGCTGGGAGTACCGCTGGCAGACCCGCTCGGCGGGGCTGCGCGACCAGGGCATGAGCCGGCCGCTGGTGCTGCGGGTGGCGCCCCGGGCACCAACCGGGCTGACCGCGACCCCGGCACCCGGCTCGGCCACCGTGCTGCCCGCGATCGGGCTGGCCTGGACCGGCAACGGCAACCACCCGCCGGCCACCAGCCACCGGCTGCAACGCGCCACCGACGGCGCCTTCACGGCCGGGCTGACCGAGATCACCGTGGCCGCCACCGCGACCCGGTACCTCGACGCGACCGTCACCCCCGGCGTCACCTACCACTACCGGATCCGCGCCGAGAACGCGGTGAGCTGCTCGGCCTGGTCGAACAGCGCGCCGGCCTCGGTCCGGCTGGCCGCACCGGCCCGGCTGACCGCGGCGGTGCAGCCGGCCGCGCCGCTGCGGGTGGCGCTGCGCTGGGCGAACCACTCGTTCGCCACCGGGGTGGACGTGCAGCGGGCGACGAACCCGACGTTCACCAGCGGGCCGGGCACCACGGCGATCGCCGTCGGCGAGGCCCACCTGGACCCGGCCGTGGCCCCGGAGACGACGTACTACTACCGGGTACGCACCACGTACCTCGGTGCGGCGTCGCCCTGGTCAACGGTGGCCACGGCGACCACTCCGCCCCGCCCGGTCGCGCCCACCGGCGTGGTCGCCACCACCGGAACGCCCGCCTTGACCGAGCCTGCCCCGGACGCCCTCACGGTGACACTGACCTGGTCGGCGGAGATGCCGGCGGGACCGGGCGGCGGCTTCGTCGTGCACCGCGCCACCGACGCCGCCTTCACCCGGGAGCCGGTCACGTTCCGCGTCACCACCCGCGGCTTCACCGACACCGGCCTGTCCCGCGCCACCACCTACCACTACCGGATCCGCACCACCAACGCCGTCGGCGCCTCCCCCTGGTCCCTCCCCACCACCATCACCACCCCCACCTGACCCCACCCCCACCCCGGCCCAGGCCCCGGCCCCGGCTGGC
>NZ_NAPR01000002.1:5520-36715 GCF_002140155.1 Micromonospora sp. NBS 11-29 | reverse complement strand
GGGGGCGGGGCGGGGCGGGGGGCAGGGGGGCGGGGCGGGGGGGTGTCAGGGGGTTCTGAGGGGGGTGCGGAGTTCGGCCAGGGCGGAGGCTACGCCGTGCAGCAGGTCGGTGGCCTCGGTGAGGCGCGCGGCGGCGGGGTGGGCGGTGTCCGGGCGGGCGTTCTCGGCCACGTAGCCGGCGGCGGCCACCACCAGCCGCTCGTAGGCGGCCACCCCCTCGTTGAGCTGGGCGACCAGCGTCGCGTGCACCTCGGCGAGCGGCCCATGGGGGGCCAGTTTCAGCGCGCGTTCCACGCCGGCCACCCGGGTGGCCAGGTCGCGCAGGGAGCTGTCCGCCTCGGCGGCCTCCCGGATCGCCGGCTCGGCCAGCCCGGTCAGTCGGCCGGTCAACCCGGCCAGGGTGAGCGCGGCCCGGTCCAGCCGGGCCCACGGCTCGGCGGCGGCGGTGCCGCGCAGCGCGAGGCGGGAGCGCACCCGGCGTACCTCGGCGACGACGCCCGGGCCCACGGGCAGCCGCTCGACGGCCGCGACCAGCCGGGCCCGGGAGCGGGCCGCGGCCTCGGCCGGGTCGAGCGCCGGCGGGGGCGGCACGGCGGCGAGGGCCCGGTGGTCGATCCAACGCCAGGCGGCCACCGCGATCGCGCTGCCCGCGGCGCCGACCCAGGCCGCGTCCGGCAGGCCCAGCCCGGCGTACGGGGTCAGCACCGCGGCCGCCCCGCCGAGCCCGCCGGCCAGGACGCTCCAGCGCCGGGCCGAACGCCGCAGCTTGCCCAGCCGCCGGAAGTGTCGCGCCCGCTCGTCCGCCATCCGCTCTCCCCGTCCCGTCAGCCGGTGGTGCTCTCCCCGGTGCCACGGNCGGCTGCCCCACCGCGGGGCGCTCCTGCCGGCCGCCGAGCTGCTCGCCGGCCATACTCGACCGGATCTGCTCCAGTCTGGCCGACCCGGCCGAGTCGAGCGTCGCCTTCTGAACCTCAAGCATGCGCCCCTCGACCGAGTTGCCGGCCAGCTCGGCCCGGCCCATCGCGGTGGCGTAGCGGCGCTCGATGCGGTCCCGTACCTCGTCCAACGACGGCGTGCTGGCGGGTGCGGTCAGCGAGGACATCGACTCCAGGGACCGGGCGACGCTCTCCTGCATCTTGGCCTGTTCGAGCTGGCTGAGCAGCTTGGTGCGCTCGGCGAGCTTCTGCTGGAGGATCATCGAGTTGTTCTCGACCGCCTTGCGGGCCTGCGCGGCGGCGCCGAGCGCCTGGTCGTGCAGCGTCTTGAGGTCTTCCAGCGCCTGCTCGCCGGAGACGAGCTGGGTGGCGAGCAACTGGGCGGTCTGCTCGTAGCGCCCGGCCTCGGTCTCGTCACCCTTGCCCCGGGCCTGGTCGGCCAGCGCGAGCGCCTGCCGCGCGTTGCCCTGGAGCTGCTCCACCTCGGTCATCTGCCGGGACAGCTTCATCTCCAGCTGGCGCTGGTTGCCGATCACCGCCGCCGCCTGCTGCACCAGCGCCTGGTGCTGCCGCTGCGCCTCCTCGACGGCCTGCTGGATCTGCACCTTCGGATCGGCGTGCTCGTCGATCTTCGCGCCGAAGAGCGCCATCAGGTACTTCCAACCCTTGACGAACGGGTTCGCCATCTCCGCCTCGTCCCCTCAGTAGCGTCGCGTCTACATCGTCCCAGTCGGACGCCACTCCGGCACCCGTACGATCCTGATCAACACTACGACGCCGCCGCCAGTGCCGCCCAGGACCGAGGGGCAGGTCAGGCGGCGCAGACCACGTCCCGCTCGGCGGGGCGCACGCGGGTGCTGCGCAGCGTCGCCTTGAGCGGGGAGTCCTGCCGGACCTGGACCGCCACCGCGCCGTCGGAGGTGACCTGCCGGACGCCCCGGTTGGTCGTCTTGCGCACGGCGGTCGGGGCCACCGTCGTCGGCTCGACCGTCTCGTCGGCCACCGGCACCAGCACCCCGGGCATCTGCTCGGCCAGCGCGACCGTGTCGCTGACCTCGCGCAGCAGCTCCGACAGGCGGGCGCCGAGCGCGTCACAGATCGCGGCCAGCAGCTCGCTGGAAGGCTCCTTGTGGCCGCGCTCGATCTCGGACAGGTAGCCCAGGCTGACGTTGGCGGCGGACGAAACCTCGCGAAGGGTGCGGTGCTGCCCCTGCCGACGTGCCCGCAGTGCGTCACCGATCACCCGGCGTAGCAGGACCATCGCACCTCCCCCTGGACGGGAACCAGAATCCCCGGCCGGTCGCACCGCGCCGGGTCGTCGCCCCGGCACCGGCGTCGCCCGCCGAAGCCTTCCCGCAACCGTACCCGTTGACCGCCACGACGACATCCCACCCCGGCTCCCCAATCCGGTGGAGGACCCCGGGGCGGCGACCCCGCGGCCGGGCGCGTCGGCGGCGCGGACGCTCATCGCCGGCCGGCTCCCGCCGGATCGCCCGCCTCGGCGTCCTCGGCCTCCTGCGCGTCCTGCACGTCCTGGATCCGCTCGGCGAGCAGCCGCAGCGCCTCGATCACCGNCCGTCGGGGCCGGCGACCGCCACGTAGACCAGGCCGACCGGCTTGCCGTCCTGGGGCTCCGGCCCGGCCACGCCGGTGGTGGCCAGGCACCAGTCCGTGTCACAGCGCCGCCGCCCGCCCTCGGCGAGGGCGGCGGCCACGTCCGGGTCGACCGGCCCGCGCGCCGACAGCAGATCCTCGGGTACGCCGGCCAGCGTCGCCTTGAGTTCGGTGGCGTAGACCACCAGGCCACCCCGGTAGATCGAACTGACCCCGGCGATCTCGACGATCGCGGCGGCGAGCAGCCCGCCGGTCAGCGACTCGACCGTGGCCAGCGTCTGGCCGCACTCGTGCAGGCGGTGCACCACGGAGGCCGCCGGGCTGCCGGCGGGTCGTTGGTGTCTCGCGTCGGTGTCGCTCATGCCCGCCATCTCTTCCCGCGTCGCGACGGCTTACTCGTCCGCCGTCCGGTTCAACGCGCGGGACGACGCAGCCGCAGCGCCTGGGCGACGTAGTCGAAACCGGTGAGCACCGTGACCACCACGGCGGCGCCCATGATCCAGGGGCCGACCGGGGCCAGCGCGTCCGGCATCGGCCAGAGATACCAGGTGATCGCCAGGATCTGCAACGCCGTCTTGGCCTTACCGCCCCGGCTGGCCGCGATCACCCCGTGCCGGATCACCCAGAAGCGCAGCGCGGTGATGCCCAGCTCCCGCACCAGGATCACCACGGTCACCCACCAGGGCAGCCGGTCGTACCAGGAGAGGAGCACCAGGGCGGCCCCGGTCAGCGCCTTGTCGGCGATCGGGTCGGCGACCTTGCCCACCGAGGTGACCAGCCCGAACCGGCGGGCGATCCAGCCGTCGACCAGGTCCGTCGCCGAGGCCACCACGAAGATCACGCAGGCCGCCGTACGCCAGCCGGCGTGGCTCATCCCGGAGGCGACCACGGTGGCTGCGAACACCGGCACCAGCACCAGCCGCGTCGCGGTCAGCAGGTTGGCGGCGTTGAGCAGTGGCACGGGGGACGCCACCGACGGATCCGCTCCGGTCATGTCCGGCACCGCCCCACGTGGCTTCCCCGCTCCGTCCGGGCCCGCCGTCACCGTGTCGCGCCGGGCGCCGCCGAGATCATCTCATCCGGAACGGCCACCAGGTCGACCCCCTCGGTCGCCGTCACGGTGGCCCGGACCAGGTCACCCGGGCGGAGCGCGGTCAGATCGATGCCGCCGCCGTCCGGCGCGACCAGCGTGGTCGAACCGTCGACCTCGGGCGCCTGGTGGGCGGCCCGCCCCTCGACCACGCCGTCGGCGACGGAGTCCACCAGCACCTCCACGGTCGAGCCGAGCCGTTCCTCGGCGCGCTGCGAGCAGAGTTCGTCGGCGAGCGCGCTGAGCCGGTCGTACCGTCGCTTGACGGTGGCGGCGGAGACCTTGCCGGGCAGTCCGGCGGCCTCGGTGCCGTCCTCGTCGCTGTAGTCGAACATGCCGATCGCGTCGAGCCGCGCCTCGGTCAGGAACTCCACCAGCTCGGCCACGTCGTGGCGGGTCTCGCCGGGGAAGCCGACGATGAAGTTGCTCCGCGCGCCCGCCTCCGGGGCCAGCGCCCGGGCGGAGCCCAGCAGCTCCAGGAACCGCTCGGTGGAGCCGAACCGGCGCATCCGGCGCAGCACCGGCTCGCTGGAGTGCTGGAAGGACAGGTCGAAGTACGCCGCCACGCCGGGCGTGGTGGCGATCACCTCGACCAGGCCGGGCCGGGTCTCGGCGGGCTGGAGGTAGCTGGCCCGCACCCGGACGATCCCGTCGATCGCGGCGAGCTGCGGCAGCAGCTTCTCCAACGCGCGCGGGTCGCCCAGGTCCTTGCCGTAGGACGTGGAGTTCTCGCTGACCAGCACCAGCTCGCGGACGCCGGTCCTGGCCAGCCACTCGGCCTCGGCGAGCAGCTCGTCCGGGGTACGCGAGACGAACGCGCCGCGGAACGCCGGGATGGCGCAGAACGCGCAGCGCCGGTCGCAGCCGCTGGCCAGCTTCAGTGAGGCCACCGGGCCGGTGTCGAGCCGGTGCCGCAGCACCTGCCGCAGGTGCGCCGGGGTGTGCGCGTCGGTCTCCGGCGCGACCCGGGTCGGGGTGCCGTGCCCGGGCAGCGACACCGCCGTCTCGCGGCGCTTCACCGGGGTCAGCGGGAGCAGCTCACGCCGGTCGCGCGGGGTGTGCGCGTCGATCGACTCGCCGGCGACCACCGCGTCGAGTCGGGCGGCGATGTCCGGATAGTCGTCGAAACTCAGCACCGCCTGCGCCTCGGGGAGACTGTCGGCCAGCTCACGGCCGTACCGCTCGGCCATGCAGCCGGCGGCGACCACCTTGGCGCCGGTGTCGGCGGCGGCCAGCAGCGTCTGGATCGAGTCCTGCTTGGCCTTCTCCACGAAGCCGCAGGTGTTCACGACCACCACGTCGGCGCCCTCGCCGTCGGTGGTCACCTGCCAACCGTCGGCGTGCAGCCGGGCGGCCAGCTCCTCCGAGTCGACCTCGTTGCGAGCGCAGCCCAACGTCAGCAGCGCCACCCGGCGCGGAGAGGAGGCATCAGACACCANTTCCCTTCTCACCGCGCCGGGGTGAGCGTGCGGGCGAGGCGGTCCAGGAGGAACACCTCGGTGCCGGCCAGGCCGGTGGAGCAGAAGACCGAGATCTGGTCCGCGCCGGTCCGGGCGGGGACCGCACCGGCCAGCACCGCGCCCAGGTCGCGCAGCCGGCCCGCGTACGGCTCGACGGCGGCGAGCATCGGCGGCGCGTACGCGGCGGCCTGCCCGGGCGAGTCGGTGACCAGCAGGTCGGCGGCGTCGAGCAGGTCGGTGCCGAACTCGTGCCGGTCGACCTGCTTGAAGCCGACCGCGTTGACGTGGGTGCTGGGGGCCAGGTCGGCGGCGGCGAGCACCGGCGCGGTGCTGGTGGTGGCGATCACCACGAGATCACGGTCACGCACCGCCTCGGCGGCGGAGCCGACGGCGCGGGCCGGCACGCCCAGCTCGGCCCGGACCCGGGCGGCGAACGCCTCCCGCCGGGCAACCGAGCGGCTGTGCACGGTCACCTCGCGCAGCGGCCGGACCGCCGCTGCGGCCCACACCTGGGTCCACGCCTGGCGCCCGGATCCGATCACGCCGAGCGTGGCGGCGTCCGGGCGGGCAAGCGCGTCCACGGCCACGCCACCCAGTCCCCCGGTACGCCGCGAGCCCAGCTCCCCGCCGACGGCGATGGCGCGTACCGCCCCGGTGGTGGCGTCGTGCAGCACGACGAGTTGTCCGCTCTCCGGGTGCCCGAACGTGTCGTACGAGCGGAAGCCGTACCACTCGCCGGTGAGGTGGCCGGCGGTGAGCACCATCCGTCCCGCCCCGAGCGACGCGGACGCCCGGGGCGGAGCGATCAGCCGGCCGGCGTACGCGGCCAGCAGCGCGTCCCGCATGGCGGTCACGGCGAGCGGCGCGTCCACGGTCGCCGCGACGTCCTCGTCGGAGAAGAGCAGCGTCATGCCCCCATCCTGCAACCTGAAGTTCGCGTGAACTCCAGCCGAGGTGGGGTTCGTCACCAACGCTCTCGGCGCGACCGGTCGGTGCTAGCGTCGGGCACGGCGGCCGGTGTGCCGCCCCGGACGAGTGGTGGGCGTACCCGGTCAGGCCAAGACGTCCCGCGTGAACCGACCGCCGCCCGGCTCGACCGCGCCGGGCCCGCCCGTCAGAGGTGACAACCATGGCCTGGATCGTGCTGGTGATCTCCGGACTGCTGGAGACCGTGTGGGCGATCGCCCTTGACCGCAGCGCCGGCTTCACCCGCCCGCTGCCGGCCGCCGTCTTCGCCGGCGCGCTGGTCGCCAGCATGGCCGGCCTGGCGTACGCGTTGCGCGACATTCCGGTCGGCACCGGCTACGCGGTGTGGGTCGGGATCGGCGCGGTCGGCACCGCCGCCGTGGGGATGCTGGCCCTGGGCGAGCCGGCCAACCTGCCCCGGATCGCCTGCCTGCTGCTCGTGGTCGCCGGCGTGGTCGGGCTGAAGCTCTTCCACTGAGCCTCCGGTTTGGACGGCCCGGCCCTCTGGGTAGGTGATCCGCAGGTCAACGGAAGAGATCACACACGGAGGAACCCATGGCCGACGTCCACGCCCCCGCCCGCCCGCGCACCAGCGCGGCCCGCGTCTGCACCATTCTCGCGTTCGTCTTCGCGGTCATCGCGATCTTCTTCCTGCCGCCGCTGTTCGGCCTGGTCGGCCTCGTGCTCGGCATCGTCGGCGCGGTGCTCGGCGACAAGCCGCTCGGCTGGTACGCCGCCGCCGCCAGCGTGGCGGGCGCCGTGCTCGGCATGATCATCGGCTACGTGATCTACACCAACTGACGTCACCGCGACGCCGAAGGGCCCGCCGGAGCACCGGCGGGCCCTTTCGCGTCACCCGTCGCCGCGCAGGCCGGCCAGGACCTCCTCCAGCTCGTCCGGCTTGACCAGCACGTCCCGCGCCTTGGACCCCTCGGACGGGCCGACCACGCCCCTGGTCTCCATCAGGTCCATCAGCCGGCCCGCCTTGGCGAAGCCGACCCGCAGCTTGCGCTGGAGCATCGAGGTCGAGCCGAACTGCGAGGTCACCACCAGCTCGATCGCCTGCACGAGCAGGTCGAGGTCGTCGCCGATGTCCTCGTCGATCTTCTTCTTGCTGTCCTGCGCGGGGGCGAGCACGTCCGGGCGGAACTCCGGCTCGCGCTGGTCCTTGCAGAACTTGACCACGTCGGCGATCTCGCGCTCGGTCACCCAGGCGCCCTGGATCCGCACCGGCTTCGACGCGCCCATCGGCAGGAACAGACCGTCACCGCGGCCGAGCAGCTTCTCCGCGCCGGGCTGGTCCAGGATGACCCGGGAGTCGGCCAGCGACGAGGTGGCGAACGCGAGCCGGGACGGCACGTTCGCCTTGATCAGGCCGGTGACCACGTCCACCGACGGGCGCTGGGTGGCCAGCACCAGGTGGATGCCGGCGGCGCGGGCGAGCTGGGTGATCCGGACGACCGAGTCCTCCACGTCGCGCGGCGCGACCATCATCAGGTCGGCCAACTCGTCCACGATCACCAGCAGGTACGGATAGGGCCGCATCTCCCGCTCGCTGCCCGGCGGGGCGGTGATCTCGCCGTTGCGCACCTTGCGGTTGAAGTCGTCGATGTGCCGGACCCCGTTGGCGGCGAGGTCGTCGTAGCGCATGTCCATCTCGCGGACGACCCACTCCAGCGAGTCGGCGGCCTTCTTCGGGTTGGTCACGATCGGCGTGACCAGGTGCGGGATGCCCTCGTAGCTGGTCAGTTCCACCCGCTTGGGATCCACCAGCAGAAGACGCACTTCATCGGGAGTCGCTCGGGTGAGGATCGATACCAGGAGTGAGTTGAGCAGGCTCGAATTATGGGTCGGGACCAGAGTCCTACCGGCCAGGAACAGATGGCTGGGGCTGTCCACCTGGATACAGCGCACTGCCACGGAGGACACCGGCCGCACGTCGACGATGTATCGCCTGGTCGTGCTGGGACGATTCCGCGTAACCTGCCGGCTGGCCTTCCGGGTAAGCCGGAACACCCGGTCCGACGGGGTGAAGCGGATCCGGTAGCAGGTCGAACTCGCCGAGGACCGACCCCTGACGGGTCTGGTCGTCAAGGTCGCCTGGTAACCCAGACCGAGAATCAGCTCGAGCACGTCATTCGCGAGCCGCTCGGACGTGAGAGCCAGTTCCACCCCTCCGCGCTTCGATACCGTGCCGTCGGTGTCCAGGATCCCGGCCAGAACCGCTCGCCTCTGGCTCTCGGATCCACGCTGATAGGCGCGGGGAATGTGCTTGTCACCGATCTCTCGAAACAAGGCTCGCATCGTGCGGTACGGCATGGCGGGCACTCCGCTCACACCCTGCTCCACCAGGCGCAGTGCCTCCAGGATCCGACGCTTGCGTTCCTGCCGGTTGGAAATGGTGTAGTGGAGCTTTCCGGCAGGTTGCTTGAGGACCTCGTAGCCCTCCAGCCTGATCTCGTCGAGGATCTCTTCGTCCGCGCTCGTGATGCTGGCCGCTCCGGTGGTCCCGTCCCCTAACCAGCAGCCCAGCGTGTACGGCCCGATAGGCAGCTCCGCCTCGGGGCAGACCAACGGCTGGGCAACGTCGATGGCATGGTTCGTCCACTCACCACGAGGCCCGACGCGTAGGCTCTCGGCGATCTGTCGGGTCGTCACCGGCGTCGCATCGTGGACCTGACGGCTGGTAGAACGACCGGGAGCGAGAACCTGCTGGGACAGTGACCCGCACATGCGGTGGCGGGAGTAGGTCTTCACCCATCGGGTGATCTGGCGGCCACCGCGCTCATACTGACGTCGAGCCACAGGTGCTACGGCCGGGATCGGACGCAGCACTTGGTAGAGGACGTTGCGGAACTGGTCGCCGAGGTCCGAGACCACCTCGCCGCTGGATGCCGGCCGGTCCGGCTCGCTCAGCACCTCCCCAACCCGACGGGCCACCCGCTTGCGGTCGTCCTCTGCCCAGTAGCTGCCGTCCTTCCAGCGGTGACTGCGCTGAGTACGGCCGGCCCTCGTCGTGGTGCGCCACTGGTGCTCCGCGTCCGCGACTATGACGGTGCCGTCGGAGAACTCCACCTCGTAGCAGGGCCGCCCGTGCATGACTGGCGTCGCCGCGACCACCTTGCAGGGTCGGCCCATCTCGTCGAACACCTGGTCGCCTACGCGCAGGTCCCCCATCGTTGACCAACCCGTGGGGGTGGCGATCGGAGTATCGAGGGCCAGGGCCTTGCCGGCCCCGGTGGCACCCGCCACCAGGATGTGCGGCATCTTCGCCAGGTTGGCCACCACGTAGCCGCCCTCGATGTCCTTGCCGAGCGCCACCACCATCGGGTGGTGGTCGCTGGTCGCGGCGCGCGAACGCAGCACGTCGCCGAGCGACACGTTCTCCGGGTCGGAGTTCGGAATCTCCACACCGACCGCGCTCTTGCCCGGGATCGGGCTGAGGATCCGCACGTCCGGGGACTTCACCGCGTACGCGATGTTGCGGGAGAGCTGGGTGATCCGCTCGACCTTGACCCCGGGCCCCAGCTCGACCTCGTAGCGGGTGACGGTCGGGCCGCGGGTGAAGCCGGTGACCGCCGCGTCCACCCCGAACTGGTCGAAGACGCCGGTGAGCGCCGCGATCACCTCGTCGTTGGCCTTGCTGCGGGTCTTCGGCGCGGCCCCGCTGCCCAGGATGTTCGCCGGCGGCAGCGTGTAGTCACCGGCCAGCCCGGTGAGCGCGAGCTGCTCGGCGCGGGTGGGCAGCGGCGAGTGCTCCGGCGGTTCGGCCTGCTTGCGGTTCGCCGGCACCTTCGGCAGCAGCTTGCGCGGAAGCACGATGGTGTCCTGGAGGTCGACGCCGGCCAGTTCGTCGTCCGGGTCCAGCGGCTCCATCGGGTCCACCGGTGGCGGCAGCCGCTTCGCCGGCCGCTTGCGTGCCGGCTTCGGCGGCGCCGCGACCTCCTCCTCCTCGACCTCGTCCTCGACGCCCTCGGGCGCGTCCGGGTCGGCGCGCAGCCCGAGCCGCTCCGGGATCTTGTTGATCGGGGTCGCGGTCACCACCAGCAGGCCGAACACCAGCAGCAGGAGCAGCAGCGGCATGGCCACCCAGGCGGTCACCGCCGACTCCAGCAGGTTGCCCACGCCGGCGCCGAGCAGGCCGCCCGCGAAGTCGCGCTGCACCTCGTCGACCGGGTTCTGCCCGATGTGCAGCATCGCGGCGGTGGCCAGCAGCATGGACCCCCAGCCGACCAGGCCGCGCCCGCGGTGCTCCGGGTCGGCGGGCGTGCGCATGAACCGCCACGCGCCGACCATGAACAGCACCGGCAGCACGATGGAGATCGCCCCGACGAAGAGGCGCACGGTGTCGGCCAGGTGCCGGCCCACCGGCCCGGCGCCTCCGCCCCAGATGCCCACCGCGCTCAGGATGGCCAGGCCGAACAGGAGCAGGCCGGCGCCGTCGCGGCGGTGCTCCGGGTCGAGCTCGCGGGTGGACGCGGCCTGCCGGCCGGCGGCCCGGAACCCCCAGCCGACCGTGTGCGCCAGCCCCATCCACACCGCACCGACGGCGCGGCCGACGAACGCGGCCGGGGCCGGCCCGGCGGCCGGCCGACGCCGCACCGGCTTGCGCGCCGCCTTCTTCGCCGGTTGGCGCGCACGGTTGTTCGTGGTGCCACGCGGCGACGCGCCGCGCCGCCGGCTCGCCTGAGAGGTACGGCCCGCCATAGAGTCACGGTAACGGCGACACCCGGTGGAACGCCGCTTTTCCGGGTCGTGTCCGCGCGTCGCAGCGCGGATCGGACCGTCGTTTGTGTTATTCGCCTCAGAAGGGATGCCCGATGGCGTCGCCGGAGATCGAGGACGGCCCGGACGGACCCCTGGCCGGGCCACCGCAGGCGCTGCGTCCGCTGACCGACGAGCTGATCGCCGCCGTGCTGACCCACCGGGGGTATGCCGTGGCACGGGAGCCCGACGGCGCGATGGTCGGTCGTTGGGAACGCAGCCTGATCTGGTTCCACCGCCGGGGCGCGGCCGGCGAGCTGCTCCAGATCCGCACCGTCGCCGCGCACCGGTTCGACATCGGACGGGTGGCCGAGCTGCACGCCTTCTGCAACACCTGGAACCACGACCGGCTCTGGCCCAAGGCGTACGTGCACGTCGCCGACGACGGGCAGGTCCAGGTCTGCGGCGAGGTCACCACCGACCTGGAGCGCGGCGTGACCCCGCACCAGCTCGACCGGCTCGTCGACGGTGGCGTGACCACCGGCTGCCAGCTCGCCGCCGCCGTCGCCGACCTGCCCGGCGGGTCGGTCCGGTGACCACGGCCCGCGACCGGGGGCTCGCCGCCGCGCTCGCCGACGCCCGGGACCGGCCCGACGGCGAGGAGCGCTGCGCCGAGCTGGAGCGGATCGCCGTCCGGGCCGACGCCACCGGCGACCCGCGCACCGCGCTGTCGGCGCGGTACGCGCTCATCGAGTCGTACCTGCACCGGGGTGAGCGGTGGCGGACGGTGGAGCCGGTCCGGCGGCTGGGCGCCACGCTGGCCCGGCACCCCGGGCTGCTCGACGCCCACCCGGACGAGCTGACCCGGCTGCGTCGACATCGGCGGCAGGCGGTGGAGGCGTTCTTCGGCACCCCCCGGGTGCCGCTGGTCGAGGCCCGGTCCCTGGTGGACGCGCTCGCCGAGGAGCTGGGGGCGGACGCCGGCCCGGTGGCNGCTCGCCGACCACCTCGGCGACGAGCCGGCCGCCCGGCGGGCGTACGAATGCTGGTCGGCCGGGGACGCGGCGG
The DNA here is from genome assembly GCF_002140155.1 of Micromonospora sp. NBS 11-29. Lineage (GTDB taxonomy): Bacteria > Actinomycetota > Actinomycetes > Mycobacteriales > Micromonosporaceae > Micromonospora. The sequence goes on along the minus strand of NZ_NAPR01000002.1, from coordinate 24,878 downwards.
ACCCGGTGGGCGGCTGTCCGGGCTGCGCCCCGGCCCGCCGGGCCGAACTGCTGGCCGGGTGGGGCGATCCGGCCGCCGCGCTGGCGGCGCTGGGGCCGGGACCGGTCGACGTGGCGGGCTGCACCGACCAGCCCGAACGCGCGCTCGCGGCGGGGCTGCTGCCGTGGCTGCGCACCGGCGCGGTGGTGGAGGCGGCCCGGGCGCACGTCCGCGCGTACCGCCGGCACCGTCGGGAGTGGGCCGCGTTCCCGCTGCTCGCCGCGCACCTGCGGTTCTGCGCGCTGGGCGGGCACCTGCACCGGGGGCTGGAGGTGCTGACCGAGCAACTGCCCCGGCTGGACCGGCCGGCGGACGACCTGTCCGCGATGGAGTTCGCCGCCGCCGGCGCGCTGCTCTGCGGGCTGGCCGCCGAGTCGGGCCTCGGTGGGCGGCGGGTCCACCGCCCCGGGCACGGTTCCCGGCCGGCGGCCGAGGTGGACGTGGCCACGCTCGGCGCGCAGTTGCAGGCGCTGGCCACCGCGCTGGCGGGCAGCTTCGACGCCCGCAACGGCACCGGGCACCAGTCCGGTCGGATCGCCTCCTGGCTGGCCGAACGGCCGCTCGCCGCGCCGGTGCCGCTGCCGCTGGAGAGCGAGTTCGACGACGAGGCGACCGCCGATCCGGCGGAACCCGGGCCGGACGAGCCGGCCCCGCTCGACGCCGATCTGCTCACCACCGCCCTGGCCGCCCGGGGTGAGCCGTACACGGTGGAGCCGGACGGCACCCTGGCCGGGCGGTGGGGCGAGGCGACGATCCAGTTCCGCCGGCTGGGCCGGCAGGGCGAGGTGCTGCACGCCCGGGTGGTCGCGGAGCGCCGGCTGCCGGCCGACCGGCGGGCCGAGGCGTACGCGTTCTGCAACGCCTGGAACCACGACCGGCTGCTGCCCGCCGCCTACGTGCACGAGCCCGGCGACGGGACGCTGGTGCTGGCCGCCGGCGTCACCACGGACCTGGCCTGCGGGGTGGCACCGGCCCAGTTGGCCGTGCTGATCGCCGCCGCGATCCGCACCGGCACGGCGTACGCCGACGCGGTCGCCGCGCTGCCCTGACCTCGGCGGATACGGCGCGGCCCCCGACCCACCGGGCGGTGGTGGATCGGGGGCCGCGGTCCCGGGGCCGGCTGCGGTCAGCGGGCGGAGAACGCCAGCGTGTACCCGCCGGAGCCGGCCAGCCCGACCACGCGGTAGCGGTACGCGCCGGCCGGGGTGTCGGCGGTCAGCCGGGCCACGCCGTCGGCGCTGCCGGCGCGGGCCACGGTGCGGAACGCACCACCGGTGAAGCGTTGCAGCTCCAGCGCCACCCGGACGCCGGCGGGTGCGGCGACGCAGGCCTCCTGCGCGCCGCCGGCCACCCGGAAGAAGCGGCCGTCCGGCTGCACCTGGGCCCGCCCGGCGACGATCCGGCCGGTCCGGTTCACCTGGCCGGTGCACCCGGTGTCGGTGGCCGGCGGTGCGGGCGGCGTACTGGCCGGCGGCGCGGTCTGGCCGCCCCCGGCCGGCGGGTCCGCCGGGGCCGGCTGGTCGCCGGCGGTGACCAGCGTCAGGTTGTTGCGCTGGAGGATCTCGTTGACCGGCTGGAAGAACGTGACCCCGCCCCGGGTGCAGTCGCCGGAGCCGCCGGAGGTGACACCCTGCGCCTGGTCACCGGAGAGCCACGCGCCGCCGGAGTCACCCGGCTCAGCGCAGACGTCGGTGCGGGTCAGCCCGGTGACCGTGCCCTCCGGATAGTTGACCGTGGCGTTCTTGGCCTGGACCACGCCGCACCGGGTGCCGGTGGTGGAGCCGGAACGGCAGATCGACGCGCCGACCGGCGCCTCGGTGGAGCCGTTCACCGGCACCGTGCCGCCGTTGAAGTCGTTCACCACGCCCTGCGGCGTCCAGTCGCCGTTGACCTTCACCACGGCCCAGTCGTCGCCGGGGAACGAGGACGCGGAGAACGTGCCCTGGGCGACCCGGTTCGACCCGGTGGTGCGGTCCCCCGGCCGGCCGCAGTGCCCGGCGGTGACGAAGCCGCCGACCACCGAGAACCCGACCGAGCAGCGCCCGGCGTCGTTGATGAAGAACGCGTCGCCGCCCCGCACGTCGAACAACGGGCGGGGGGCCTCGTCGGCGGTACGCACCCGGACCGTGGCGTCACCCGTCCCGGCGGCCGAGGCGAACCGGCGGCCGGCGGCCTCCGCGCCGGGCCGGGCGACCACCGTCACGGAGTTGCCGGCCACGTCGACGTACCAGCCGGCGATGTCCGGGCTCGCGTCGGCGCCGGCCGCGTCGAGTCGGGTCTTCACCGCGTCCAGCTCCGCGACACCGCGCGCGACCCGCTTCGGCACCGCGCCCGCCGCCTCGACCCGCGCCGCCCCGGCCGCGTCGGTGACCGCCACGTTGAGCGTGGCGCCGTCGGCGCCGAGCCAGCTACCGCCGTAGCCGGCGCCGAGTTCGGTGCGCAGCCTGGTGACCGTGGCGGCGGCCCACCGTTCGGTGCGCAACCGGCGTACCGCCTGGTCACGGGTGAGGGAGAGGTCGCGGCCCAGCGCGTCCAGGACCTCCGGGGCGACGCCGTCGGCCGCGGGCGCGGCCCGCCGGGGTTCCTCACCGGCGAACGACGGCAGGGTCACCGACGCCGTCAGTCCGGCCGCCACCACCAGTACGCCGATGGCTGTCATCCGTCCGCGGTCCATCCGCCACGCTCCTCCCGACCGGCGCAGGGGCACGCCGACCAACCGGGAGTACGGAGACGGGCGCCGATCGGTTGAACGCCGACGCATGGTTTTGACGCGGCGTGTCGGGGCGTACCCGGAACGCGACGGCGCCGGCCCACCGCGGACGGTGGGCCGGCGCGCGAACTCCTCGGGTCAGACCTCGACGACGGTCGGCACGATCATCGGGCGACGACGGTACGCGTCGTTGACCCAGCGCCCCACCGTGCGGCGGACGATCTGCTGGAGTTGGTGCGGGTCGGTGATGCCGTCCGCGGCGGCCCGGTTCAGGGCCTCGGTGACCAGCGGGATCACCGGGTTGAACGCGGCCGGGTCCTCGGAGAAGCCCTTCGCCGAGACGGTCGGGCCGGCGACCACCTTGCCGGTGACCGAGTCGACCACCACGGTGGTCGCGATGAACCCGCCGTCGCCGAGGATCCGGCGCTCGGTCAGCAGCGACTCGCTGACGTCACCGACGGCGAGACCGTCGACGTAGACGTACCGGCTCTTCACCCGCCCGACCAGGCTGGCCCGGCCCTCGACCAGGTCGACCACGTCGCCGTCCTCGCAGAGCACCACCCGGTCCGGCGCGACGCCGGACTCGATGCCGAGGCGGGCGTGCGCGCGCAGGTGCCGCCACTCGCCGTGCACCGGCATCAGGTTGCTGGGGCGGACGACGTTGAGCAGGTAGAGCAGCTCGCCGGCCGGGGCGTGGCCGGAGACGTGCACCTTGGCCACGTCCTTGTGCACCACCACGGCGCCGGCCCGGGCCAACCGGTTGATCACCCGGTAGACCGAGGTCTCGTTGCCGGGCACCAGCGACGAGGCCAGCACCACGGTGTCGCCCGGCGCGATGGTGATGTGNATCGGCTCGCCCTGCGAGCCGGTGGACATCAGCACGATCTGCTCGGGCGGCAGGTTGGTGGCCTCCTCGATGCCGACCACCAGCCCGGCCGGGATGTTGAGCAGGCCCAGGTCGCGGGCGATGCCCATGTTGCGGACCATGGACCGGCCGATCAGCGCCACCTTGCGGCCGTGCTCGGCCGCCGAGTCGAAGACCTGCTGCACCCGGTGCACGTGCGAGGCGAACGAGGCGACGATGATCCGCCCCTTGGCCTTCGCGAAGATCGAGTCGAGCACCGGACCGATCTCCCGCTCCGGCGTGACGAAACCGGGGATCTCCGCGTTGGTGGAGTCGGAGAGCAGCAGGTCGACGCCCTCCGCGCCGAGCCGGGCGAAGCCGGCCAGGTCGGTGATCCGCCCGTCCAGCGGAAGCTGGTCCATCTTGAAGTCACCGGTGTGCAGCACCAGGCCGGCCGGGGTGCGGATGGCCACCGCGAGTGCGTCCGGGATCGAGTGGTTCACCGCGAAGAACTCGCACTCGAACGGGCCGAGCCGCTCCCGGCCGCCCTCCCGCACGGTCAACGTGTACGGCTGGATCCGCCGCTCGGCCAGCTTCGCCTCGACCAGCGCCAGCGTGAACTGGGAGCCGACCAGCGGGATGTCCGGCTTGTGGGCGAGCAGGTACGGCACCGCGCCGATGTGGTCCTCGTGACCGTGGGTGAGCACGATCGCCTGCACGTCGGCCAGCCGGTCCAGGATCGGGCCGAAGTCGGGCAGGATCAGGTCCACGCCCGGCTGCTCCACGTCCGGGAAGAGCACCCCGCAGTCGACGATCAGCAACTTGCCGTCGTACTCGAAGACGGTCATGTTCCGGCCGATGGCGCCGAGTCCGCCCAGCGGGATGATGCGCAGGCCGCCCTCCGGCAGCGGCGGGGGCAGCTCAGCCTCGATGTGCGCCTCGGTCACGCGTCACCTCATTCTGCGACGCCGTCGCGCGGCGTCCGTCGTGTCGTTGGATCATTCGGGTAGGGACAGGCCCGCCGCGGCGCAGTCGGCGCGCAGCTGGGCCAGTTCGTCGCCGGTGGCCTCCACCAGCGGCGGTCGCACCGGGCCGGCCGGCAGGCCCTGGGCCGCCAGACCCGCCTTGACCAGGATCGTGCCCTGGGTGCGGAAGATTCCGGTGTAGATCGGCAGCAGCCGCTGGTGCAGGGCGAGCGCACCGGCGTTGTCGCCGGCCTCGAACGCCCCGATCATCTGCTGGGTCCGGGCGCCGACGAAGTGCGTCGAGGTGCCGACCACGCCCACCGCGCCGACCGACAGCAGCGGCAGGGTGAGCGCGTCCTCGCCGCTGTAGAACGCGAGGTTGCTGCGGGCCAACACCCAGGACGTGGCGGTGAGGTCGCCCTTGGCGTCCTTGACCGCGACGATCCGGCCGTGCTCGGCGAGCCGGACCAGCGTGTCGGTGGCGATCGCGACGCCGGAGCGGTGCGGGATGTCGTAGAGCATCACCGGCAGGCCGGTGGCGTCCGCGACGGCGGTGAAGTGGCGCAACAGCCCGGCCTGCGGCGGCTTGTTGTAGTAGGGGGTGACCACGAGCAGGCCGTGCGCGCCGGCCTTCTCGGCCTGCTCCGCCAGCTCGACGGTGTGCCGGGTGTCGTTGGTGCCCACCCCGGCGACGATGCGGGCCCGGTCGCCGACCGCCTCGACGACGGCGCGGATCAGCGACCCCTTCTCCGCGTCGGTGGTGGTCGGCGACTCGCCGGTGGTGCCGTTGAGCACCAGCGCGTCGTTGCCCTGCTCGTCGACGAGGTGCCGGGCCAGGCGGGCGGCGCCGTCGAGGTCGAGCGCGCCGTCGGGGGTGAACGGGGTCACCATGGCGGTGAGCACTCGCCCGAACGGGCGCGACGGTCCCCGGTCCGGGGTGGCAGGGTGGTCGTGCGTCATGTTCACAACCTAGCGGACGTCCGCCGGTGGCCCGGCGGCGAAGGGCGACGAGTCACTCGGCGTGCGGCGACGCCGCCACCTCGGTGCCGTCCGGCAACGTGGAGATCACGAAGTCGGCGAAGACGTTCGGCGCGACGCCCTTGAGCTGTCGCAGGCACTCCACGGCCAGCTCGCGGATCTCCACGTCGGCGTGCTCGGTGGCGCGCATCTTCACGAAGTGCCGCCAGGCCCGGTAGTTTCCGGTCACCACGATCCGGGTCTCGGTGGCGTTCGGCAGCACCGCCCGGGCCGCCTGCCGGGCCTGCTTGCGGCGCAGCGTCGGGTTGGGCTCGTCGGTGAAGCGGGCCTCCAGCCCTTCCAACAACTCGGTGTACGCCCGCACCGCCGCCTCGGACGCCTCGACGAACTTCTTGTGCAGCTCCGGGTCCTCGGCGATCACCGCCGGCTCGACCATCGCCGCGTCCCGCTCGGGCACGTAGCGCTGGGAGAGCTGGGAGTAGGAGAAGTGCCGGTGCCGGATCAGCTCGTGGGTGAACGACCGGGAGACCCCGCTGAAGTAGAAGCTCACCGACCCGTGCTCCAGCACGCTCAGGTGGCCCACGTCGAGGATGTGCGCCAGGTAGCCGGCGTTGGTCGCGGTGGCCGGGTTCGGCTTCGTCCAGCTCTGGTAGCAGGCCCGGCCGGCGAACTCGGCGAGCGCCTGCCCACCGTCGGCGTCGGTCGACCACGGCACCTCGTCCGGCGCCTGGAACTGCGTCCACGCGATCAGCTTGACCTGGGGCTGCACCATCTCCGGCATTCCTGGCACTGTAGTTGGCCCCCCACCCGCCCCGGAAATCGGGCACGCTGCCGCCCACGCCGCACCGCTCCCGCCCGCGCCCATGAGATTTGGCAGCGACGAATGCGATGGGTGAGCCGGCGGCGCCGCCAGTTCGGTGACGTAGCGGCATCCCTCCGTCGGGAAGGCGCCACTTCGGCGAACTAGCGTGGATCTCGCCGCCGGGCAATCAGGGTCGGGCAACGGCAGGGCTGGTCCGAGATCTTGGTACAAAAACGGCCCTCTGGCGGCACTTTCGTACCAAGATCTTCACGATTCCAGCCAGTGGAACATCATTCTCGGAACCGCACCAGACCAGACCGACACCGACGATCATGAAGTTGGCGGCGGCGGGGGCATCTCACCTTTGCCCGGGCTGGCGACCGTGGGACGACCGCTGACAGCGCACCGCGTTGATGTCACCGCCGACTCAGCTCGAAAGGCTGGCGAGGGCGGACTTCCGCCGGCCGGGCAGCGCGTGGCCGCGTCGGTGGGTCAGACGTAGAGCGAGGGGAACGGGGCCCAGGGCAGGTTCCGGACGATCGAGAAGACCGCCCAGGCGGCCAGGAAACCGCCGATCACCTTGGGGCTGAAGTTCGGCTCGGGCAGCCGCCAGCCGAACGCCCGGTTACCGGCCCAGGAGACGAAGAGCCAGGCCAGGAACGGCAGCGCGAAAACGAAGAGGAAGTGGTGCCGGGCCGCGGCCGGCAGGTCGCCGTGCAGCACGAACCAGAGGGCTCGGGTGCCGCCGCAGCCCGGGCAGTCCAGCCCGGTGGTGAGCTTGAGCAGACAGGTCGGCCGGGCGTCCGGGTCGCTCTGGGTGGGGTCGCTGATCAGCGCGTACGCCATGCCGAGGACGACGCAGCCCAATGCCGCCAGCGGCACCGCCCAGCGCGGGGCGCGGGCGTGCAGGCGCAGCACCATCCGGGTGAACCGGTCCGGCTCGACCGGCTGGTAGGCCGGCCACGACGCTTCAGCGTGCGCGTGCGGCTCGGCGGGCGCGGGGAGACCGGCGTGCCCGGGCGTCCCGGCGTGCGGGTCGGGCGCGGTGGCAGGCCGGTCAACGCTCGTCACGCGCTCACCGTACACCCGCCACGCCCACCAGGGCGGCGGCCAGCGGAGCGGCCAGGTCGCCGGCGGCCGGCGGGGCGACCGCGTCCAGGCCCAGCCAACCGGCGAGCCGGTACAGCTCGGCGGCGAGCGCCACCGCGGTCTCCCCCGGGTCGGCGCCCGGCTCGACCCAGGCGGCCGGCACCAGCAGCACGCCAGCCCGCCGGTCGGCCTTCAGGTCGACCCGGGCGGTGAAGCGCTCGCCCTGCCGGAACGGCAGCACGTAGTAGCCGTGGACGCGCTGCGGGGCCGGCACGTAGATCTCGATCCGGTAGCTGAAGTCGAACAGCCGCTCGGTGCGGCCCCGCTCCCAGACCAGCGGGTCGAACGGGCTGACCAGCGTGTTGCCGCGCACCCAGCGGGGCAGCCGGGCGTCGACGTGCAGGTAGGCCGGCAGCCGCCAGCCCTGGACCGTGACCGGGATCAACTCGCCCGCCTCGACCAGCTCGGCGACCGCCTGGCGGGCCCCGGCGACCGGTAGCCGGAAGTAGTCGCGCAGTTCCGGCTCGGCGGCCACACCGAGTGAGCGGGCGGCGATCGCGACCAGGGCGCGGTGCGCCTCGGGCGCGGTGGGGGTGGGCGCGTCCAGCACGGCGGCGGGCAGCACCCGCTCGGGCAGGTCGTAGCGGCGGGCGAAGGAGTTCGTGCGGTCGGCGGCGGTCACCTCGCCGGACCAGAACAGGAACTCCAGCGCCCGCTTCACGGTGGACCAGTTCCAGCCCCAGTTCCCGGTCTCCCGGGGCGCGTCGTGCTCGATCTCGGCGGCGGTGAGCGGCCCCCGGGCGGCCACCTCGTCGCGGACCCACGCCACCAGCTCGGGCTGCTCCTGCGCGATCCGGCGCATCCCGCCCCACGCCTCGTCCCGCGCCTTGGCCATCCGCCAGCGCAGCACCGGGTGCAGCCCCACCGGCACCAACGACGCCTCGTGCGCCCAGTATTCGAACAGCTCCCGGGGGCGGCGGTAGGCCGCGGTGTCGAGCAGGGCGGTCGGGTAGGGCCCGAGCCGGCTGTAGAGCGGCAGGTAGTGCGCCCGCTGCAACACGTTGACCGAGTCCATCTGGATCAGCCCGACCCGGTCGAGCACCCGCCGCAGGTGCCGCCGGGTGGGCACGCCGGTGGGCGGCGGGTCGGCGAAGCCCTGGGCGGCCAGGGCGACCCGGCGGGCCTGGGCGAGGGAGAGTGATTCCGGTGCGGCCATCGTCGGCGACCCTAATCCACGGGTACGACGCACCCGGAGCGGCGGCTGGACCGGTCGCCCGGCGGGGCATAGAACTACACGGGTGTGCACCATCCGCCGGGAGGAACCGGACGACGCCGACGCGATCGCCCGGGTGCACATCCACGGCTGGCAGGCCGGATACGCCGGGATCATGCCCCCCGACGTGCTGCGCCGGCTGAACCCGGCCGCCTGGGCGCAACGCCGCCGCGACCTCGGCACCGCCGACCCGGAGCACCCGTTCACCACGCTCGTCGCCGAGGTCGACGGCGCGGTCGTCGGCTTCACCACGTTCGGGCCGTACCGAAACAACCAGGACCGCGGCGACCTCGACCCGGCGCACGGGGAGCTGGTGGCGATCTACCTGGAACCCGCGCACTGGGGCTCGGGCACGGCGGCGGCGCTGCTCGCGGCGGCCCGGGCCGGCCTGGCCGAGCGTGGCTGGGCCGGCTACCGGCTCTGGGTGCTCGCCGACAACGCCCGGGCCCGCCGCTTCTACGAGCGGGCCGGGCACTCACCGGACGGCGAGGAGTCGACCTATCCGGTGCCGCTGCCCGGCGGACGCGCCCCGGTCCTGCTCCGCGAGCTGCGCTACACCGGCCGCACCGGGAGCTGAACCGGTCGGGTCGAGCGGGACGGACGGCTGCTCGGGGCGGGCCGGCGTCGCCCCACGGCGGATCGGCAGCCCGAGCAGCAGCGCCAGGCTGATCCACACGTAGGTGTTGCTGCCCAGGAAGCCGTCCACCCCGGTGAAGTCCTTCTCCCAGGACCAGACGATCCGGCTGCACAGCAGCGCGTACCCGAGCAGCGCGGCGGCCAACATCAGACGGCGTCGGCGGCTGCGCGCGGGCGCCGCCATGCCACCGTCGACCAGCAGGATCAGACCCGGCAGCAGCCAGACCAGATGGTGCACCCAGGTCACCGGGCTGACCAGGCACATCACCGCGCCGGTCAGGGCCAGGCCGGTGGCCTGGTCGCCGACGGCGGCCGCCGCCCGCGACCGCCAGCCCCAGACCACGAGCGTGAGGAGTACGAGCAACAGCCAGATGATCGTGCTCGGGTGCTCCGGGTCGAGCCGGGCCACCACCCCGCGCAGCGACTGGTTGGAGACGAACGCCAGCTCGCCCACCCGGTCGGTGTTCCACAACGCCTCGGTCCAGAACTCCCGCGAGGCGTCCGGGAACAGGACGGCGGCCACCAGCGTGGCGACGGTGGCGGAGCCGACCGCCGTCGCAGCGGCCCGCCAGCGGCCGGTGACCAGCAGGTAGACGAGGAAGATGCCCGGGGTCAGCTTGATCGCGGTGGCCAGTCCGATGCCCACGCCGGCCCACCGGTTGCCGGCCGGCAGCAGCCGCAGCAGGTCCACCGCCACCAGGAACAGCAGCAGCATGTTGACCTGGCCGAAGTTGACCGTCTCGCGCATCGGCTCGTACGCGGCGGCCAGGCAGAGCGCGACCGCGAGCGTGAACCAGCGGGTCCAGCCGGAGCGGCGGGCCACCGGGTCCAGCAGCCACCAGATCACCACGGCGCTGGCCAGCACCGTCGCGGCCACGCTCACCACGATCGCCGCCGCCCACGGCAGGTACGCCATGGGCAGCATGACCAGCGCGGCGAAGGGCGGGTAGGTGAAGCCGTACTGCGTGTTGGGCCGCAGGTAGTCGTAGATCTCCCCGCCGTCACGCGCCCAGTACGTGAGCGCGCCGTGGTAGACCTGAAGATCGAAGAAGCCGTGCCGCACCGCCGCCACGGAGAGGAACACGGTGACCGCCGCGGCGAGCGCCACCACGGCGACGGCCTGCGCGATCGTCCGCCCGGCACCCTGCGCCACCGTCACCCTCCCCACCCTGCGTAGGCTCACGTCCCATGGCTGATGGCTACGTCCGCCCGGCGCGCCCCTCCGACGCCGGCGAGATCGCCCGCATCCAGCTCGCGACCTGGCGGACCGCGTACCGCCGGATCCTGCCCCGGCACGTGCTCGACAACCTGGACGAGGCGTACCTCGCCCGGCGGTGGGGCGCGGCGGTGCAGGAGCCGCCCTCGGGCGCGCACCGGGTGCTGGTCGCCGTCGAACAGGCGGCGCAATCCTATCTGGTGGGGTTCCTCGCCTCCGGTCCGGCCGACGCCGAGGCGCTCGCCCCCGAGGAGCCCGCCGACGCGCTCACGCCGCAGGTCGCGGCCGTGACCGACATGCTGGTCGAGCCGCGCTGGGGCCGGCGCGGGCACGGCAGCCGACTGCTCGCCGCCGCGGTGGACCACTGGCGTACCGACGGCTTCACCCGCGCGCTGGCGTGGGCGTTCGACGCGGACGCGGCGACCCGCGCGTTCCTCGGCTCGACCGGCTGGGAGCCGGACGGCGCGACCCGGGCGCTGGACGTGGACGACATGCTGGTGCCCCAGCTCCGGCTGCATGTGGCCGTCCCGGTGGACGGGAATCCGCCCGCCGGGCGATGAGTTCCCGGCCCCGGTCCCACCTCTGACGGGAGGGCCGGCGCTCGGCGGCGGTGATCAAGGAGTGCGGGTCGGACCACGCGTCGGTCCCCGACACGAACTCCTTGGTCACCGACAGGTTCGGCAGGACCTCGGTGTGCAGGAGCGCTGGTGGAAGGGCGGGAGGAGGGCGGGATCAGGCGGGGTGGAGTTCGGCCACCAGTTCGTCGTCCTCCGTCGCGCCCGTGGGGCGGAAGCCGAGTGAGGTGTAGAGCGCGGCGGCAGCGGTGTTGTCCGGGTGGTAGCTCAGCCGGATCGGCCGCCCCGCCTCGGCCAGCCAACCGGCCAGCGTGCGCACCGTGGCGCGACCCAACCCCCGGCCCTGCTCGGCGGCGTCGATGACCATGCCGCCGATCCAGCGGGAGCCGTCGTCGTCCACGCCCCACATCACATGCCCCACCACGGTGTCGTCGGCGTACACGGCGAGCGAGTTCCAGACGTCCGAACGCGTGGACAGCAGCAGGTAGCGGGCGGCCAGCGCGGCGACGAAGGCGCGCTGGTCGTCGCGCGGGGCCACGTCGGCCACCGGCCGCCAGTTGTCGTCGCCCACCGGCCGCAGGGTCACCCGGCGGCCGAGGCGGTCACGCGCTCCAGAGTCGATCATGGCGGTCAGCCTAGGTTCGACTCCGCGCGCCGACCATCGATTTCACCGACCCGGTGTCAGGTCCGCCGGCACCTACCGCCCCGGGCCGCCGCCAGCTCACGGGTGTTAAGAAGGGGCCCCTGCTATGCGGAAGGCGTTAACAGGGGGCCCCTCCTTTCCGGCGGTCAGTCGAGCAGGGCGTCCAAGCCGACGGTGAGGCCCGGCCGGTGGGCCACCTGCCGCACCGCCAGCAGCACCCCGGGCATGAACGAGGCCCGGTCGTACGAGTCGTGCCGGATGGTCAGCGTCTCGCCGGTGGTGCCGAACAGCACCTCCTGGTGGGCGACCAGGCCGGTGGCGCGGACCGCGTGCACGCGTACCCCGTCGATGTCGGCGCCGCGGGCGCCGGGCACCTCGTCGCGGGTGGCGTCCGGCGCGGCGCCGAGACCGGCCTCGGCGCGGGCCGCCGCGATCAGCCGGGCCGTGTGGGTGGCGGTGCCGCTCGGCGCGTCCAGCTTGCGCGGATGGTGCTGCTCGATGATCTCGACCGACTCGAAGTGCCGGGCCGCGCGGGCCGCGAACTGCATCATCAAAACCGCGCCGATGCCGAAGTTGGGGGCGATCACCACGCCCACCCCGGGCCGGTCGGCCAGCCAGTCGCGCACCTGGGCGAGCCGCTGCTCGGTGAAGCCGGTGGTGCCGACGACGGCGTGGACGCCCCGCTCGACGCACCACCGCAGGTTGTCCATGACCGCGTCGGGGGTGGTGAAGTCGACGACCACCCCGGCGCCGGCGTCGGCGACCTCGGTCAGGTCGTCGCCCTGGTCGACGGCCGCGACCAGCTCCAGGTCGGCGGCGGCGTCGACCGCCTTGCAGACCTCCATGCCCATCCGGCCCCGGGCACCCAGCACACCGACCCGGGCCGCGTTCCTCTGCTGCTCAGTCACGGGCCACAACCTATCCCAGCCGGGGTGGTGCGCTGTGGCGGTCCGGCTCAGGCGGTGAACGCGCCGGAGTCGAACGGGCCGACCACGGCCAGCGACATCGGCCGGCCCAGCAGCTCCGCGGCGAGGCCGTTCACGTCCGCCAGGGTCACCGCGTCCACCCGGGCCAGCAGCTCGTCCACCGGCATCAGGTTACCGTAGAGCAGCTCCCCCTTGGCCAGCCGGCTCATCCGGGAGCCGGTGTCCTCCAGCCCGAGCACGAACGAGCCCTTGCTCATCCCCTTGCCCCGGGCCAGCTCCGCCTCGGTGATCCCCTCGGCGGCCACCCGGGCCAGCTCCGCGCGGGTCAGGTCCAGCACCTCGTCCACCTTGCCCGGCGCGCAGCCGGCGTAGACGGCGAAGACGCCGCTGTCGGCGTACTGGCTGGCGTAGGAGTAGACCGAGTACGCGAGGCCGCGCTGCTCCCGGATCTCCTGGAACAGCCGGCTGGACATGCCGCCGCCGAGCACGTTGTTCAGCACGCCCAGGGCGAAGCGCCGCTCGTCGGTACGGTCGATCGCGGGACAGCCGAGCAGGACGTGCGCCTGCTCGGTCTCCTTCGGCTCGACGAGCGTGGTGGCGGGCTGTGTGCGTACCGCCGGGGTCGTCGCGCGGTGCGGCGCCGGCGCGGCCGGGTCGGTGTCCAGCGGGGTGCCGCCCAGCGCCTGCCGGACCAGCTTGACCACGGCGGCGTGGTCGAGGTTGCCGGCGGCGGCGATGACGATCTGCGGCGCGGTGTACCGGCTGCGGTAGAAGCCCTGGATCTGCCGCCGGGTCATCGGCGTGACCGTCTCCTCGGTGCCGGAGATCAGCCGACCCAGCGGATGGTCGCCGTAGATCGCGCGGGCGAACAGGTCGTGCACCTCGTCGCCGGGTTCGTCGTCGTGCATGGCGATCTCTTCGAGGATGACGCCGCGCTCGGTCTCCACGTCCGCGGCGGCCAGCACCGAGTCGGCGACCGCGTCGCACATCACGTCGATGGCCAGCGGCAGGTCCTCGTCCAGCACCCGGGCGTAGTAGCAGGTGTATTCCTTCGTGGTGAACGCGTTGGTCTCGCCGCCCACCGCCTCGATCTCGGACGAGATCTCCAGCGCGCTGCGCTTCCTGGTGCCCTTGAAGAGCAGGTGCTCCAGGAAGTGCGCGGCCCCGGCCTGGGTGCCGGTCTCGTCCCGGGAGCCGACCGCCACCCAGATGCCGAACGACACGCTGCGCATCGTCGGGATCGCCTCGGTGAGCACCCGCAGACCGCTGGGGAGCACGGTCCGGCGGACCGTGCCGCCGAGCGGATCGTCGCTGAGGGTACGGGTGACCGCCCGTCCCGCCGCCGGGGAAGACGAACTCACGACTTACCTGCTCTCCGTGCCACGAAGGGTGGGGTCAGACGAACGACGGCTCCAGCCCGCCGTGCGACCTGGAGCCGTGGGCCGGCCCGGGCGACGCTGAACGTCACCCGGGCCGGTCGGTCGATCAGCTGTGCCGGGTGCGGCGGCGCGGGCGGTCGCCGCCCTCGCCACCCTCCGAGCGACGCTCGCCACCACGGTCGCCGCCGCGGTCGCCACGGTCGCCGCCACGCTCGCCACCACGGTCACCGCGCGGGCCACGGTCGCCGCCGCGGTCGCGGCCGGCCGGACGCTCGCCACCGGCGGCCTCACCGGCGGCCGGGGCCTCGGCGCCCTCCGGACGGATCTTGTCCAGGTAGATCTTGCCGCGGGCGTCGATGTCGGCGATCTCGACCTCGACCTTGTCGCCGACGTTGAGGAAGTCCTCGACCTTCTCGACCCGCTTGCCGTCGCCCACCTTGGAGATGTGCAGCAGGCCGTCGCGGCCCGGCAGCAGCGAGATGAAGGCACCGAACGCGGCGGTCTTCACCACCGTGCCGAGGAACCGCTCCCCCACCTTCGGCAGGGTCGGGTTGGCGATGCCGTTGATCCGGTCCACCGCGGCCTGTGCCGCCGGGCCGTTCGTCGCGCCGACGTAGATGGTGCCGTCGTCCTCGATGGAGATCTCGGCGCCGGTCTCGTCCTGGATGGCGTTGATGGTCTGGCCCTTCGGGCCGATCACCATGCCGATCTTGTCGACCGGGATCTTGACGGTGGTGACCCGGGGCGCGTAGTCCGACATCTCGGCCGGCGACTCGATGGCCCGCTGCATCACGTCGAGGATGGTCTGCCGGGCCTCGTGCGCCTGCTGGAGCGCGGCGGCCAGCACATCCGACGGGATGCCGTCGAGCTTGGTGTCGAGCTGGAGCGCGGTGACGAAGTCCCGGGTGCCGGCGACCTTGAAGTCCATGTCGCCGAACGCGTCCTCGGCGCCGAGGATGTCGGTCAGCGTCACGTACTCGGTCTTGCCGTCGACCTCGTCGGAGATGAGGCCCATGGCGATGCCGGCGACCGGCGCCTTCAGTGGCACACCGGCCGAGAGCAGACCCAGCGTCGAGGCGCAGACCGAACCCATCGAGGTGGAGCCGTTGGAGCCCAGCGCCTCGGAGACCTGCCGGATGGCGTACGGGAACTCCTCCCGCGACGGCAGCACCGGGATCAGCGCCCGCTCGGCCAGCGCGCCGTGGCCGATCTCGCGCCGCTTCGGCGAGCCGACCCGGCCGGTCTCACCGGTCGAGTACGGCGGGAAGTTGTAGTTGTGCATGTAGCGCTTGCGGTTCTCCGGGGACAGCGTGTCCACCATCTGCTCCATGCGCAGCATGTTCAGCGTGGTGACGCCCAGGATCTGGGTCTCGCCGCGCTCGAACAGCGCCGAGCCGTGCACCCGGGGCAGCACGCCGACCTCGGCGGTCAGCGGGCGGATGTCCCGCGTGCCGCGGCCGTCGATGCGGACCTGCTCGCGCAGCACCCGGTTGCGGACCTCGGACTTGGTCAGCGAACGGAACGCGGCGGAGAGCTCCTTCTCGCGGCCCTCGAAGCGGCCGGTCAGCTCCTCGGCGACCTTGGCCTTGATCCGGTCCAGGGCCTCCTCGCGGTCGGCCTTGCCGGCGATCTTCAGCGCCTCGGCGACCTCGGCCCGGGCCACGCCGGCCACCGCCTCGTACGCGTCATCCTGGTAGTCCAGGAAGATCGGGAACTCGGCGACCGGCTTGGCGGCGACCTCGGCCAGCTCGCTCTGCGCCCGGCACAGCTCGCGGATGGCCGGCTTGGCGGCCTCCAGGCCGCTGGCCACGATCTCCTCGGTCGGCGCGGCGGCGCCGCCCGAGATCAGGGTCACCGCGTGCGGGGTGGCCTCGGCCTCGACCATCATGATCGCGACCTCGCCGTCGGCCAGGGTGCGGCCGGCCACGACCATGTCGAAGGTGGCGCGCTCCAGCTCCTCCAGCGTCGGGAAGGCGACCCACTGGCCCTCGACGTGGGCGACCCGGGTCGCCCCGATCGGGCCGGAGAACGGCAGGCCGGAGAGCTTGGTCGACATGGAGGCGGCGTTGATGGCCACCACGTCGTACGGGTGCTGCGGGTCGAGCGCGAGGATGGTCTCGACGACCTGGACCTCGTTGCGCAGGCCCTTGACGAACGACGGGCGCAGCGGCCGGTCGATCAGCCGGCAGGTGAGGATCGCGTCCTCGCTGGGCCGGCCCTCGCGGCGGAAGAACGAGCCGGGGATGCGGCCCGCGGCGTACATCCGCTCCTCGACGTCGACGGTCAGCGGGAAGAAGTCGAACGACTCGCGCGGCTGCTTGCCGGCGGTGGTGGCGGAGAGGACGACCGTCTCGCCGAGCTGGGCGACGACGGAGCCGGCGGCCTGCCGGGCCAGTCGGCCGGTGGAGAAGGTGATCTCACGGGTGCCGAACGATCCGTTGTCGATCACGGCGGTACGGGATTCGGTGCCGAGGTTGGTCTCGGTCATGTGCTGTGGTGCTCCTTCGCGTCGTCGGCCGACGACACGGGAACTGCTCAGGCGGCCGGTCTTCGATCGAAGCGCCCGGGTGGGCCGGCATCGCTGCCGGGATTCCCGGGGGCCACTACCGGAGACCGGTGCTGACCGGCTCCCTCACGGGTCGTCGCGCGGCCGGGTTCTTCGGTGGTACGGCAGCGGGGGAGCGGCCGGGTGGCCACTCCCCCGTCACGTCATCGGCGCAGGCCGAGCCGCTCGATGAGCGACCGGTAGCGGTTGATGTCCTTCTTCTGGACGTAGTTGAGCAGCCGACGGCGCCGGCCGACCAGCAGCAGCAGCCCACGGCGGCTGTGGTGGTCGTGCTTGTGCACCTTCAGGTGCTCGGTCAGCTCCGCGATCCGCTTGGTCAGGACCGCGACCTGCACCTCCGGCGAACCGGTGTCGCCCTCGGCGGTCGCGTACTCCTGGCGGATCTTGGCCTTGGCTTCCTGGTCGAGCGCCATGTTCTCCCTGTTTCGATGGGTGGTTCGATGAGGTCCGGAGCGGTCGTGGTGACCGGTGCAACGGACCGGTTCCTCGCACCCGCGGCGTCGTGCAGGCACGCGAGGCCCCCGTCGGTCAGCCGACGTCCCCGTCAGCCTACCAGCCCCGGCCCGAAGCGGCTGGCGTGCGGTCAGGACACCGCCCGGCGGGTGCGTTCCACGTCCTCGGCGATCTGGGCGACCAGCGGCTCGATCGCGTCGTACGTCCGCTGCTCACGCAGGTGCGCCACGAAGTCCAGGGCCAGCCGCTCGCCGTACAGGTCGCCGGTGAAGTCCAGCGCGTACGCCTCCACCCGGCGCTCCCGGCCGGAGAACGTCGGGTTCGTGCCGATCGAGACCGCCGCCACCAGCGGCTCGCCGCCGCGCCGGATCAGCCGCGCCGCGTACACCCCGTCGGCGGGCACCGCCGCGTACCGGTGGGTCAGCAGGTTGGCGGTCGGGTAACCCAGCTCGCGCCCGCGCTGGTCGCCGCGGACCACCACGCCCTCGACCCGGTGCGGGCGACCCAGCGCCACCGCCGCCGCGCGCACGTCGCCCGCGTCGACGCAGGACCGGATGTACGTGGAGGAGAAGACCGTGCCCGCCTCGGCGACCAGCGGAGCGCCCTCCACCCCGAAGCCGAAGGTGCGGCCGAGCCGCTCCAGCAGCGCCACGTCACCGGCCGCCCGGTGCCCGAACCGGAAGTTGCCGCCGACCACCACCAGCGCGGCGTGCAGGTGCTCGACCAGGATGTCGTGCACGAACGCCTCGGCCGGCAGCCGGGAGAACTCGGCGGTGAACGGCACCACGCAGAGCACGTCCACGCCGAGCGCCTCGATCAGCTCCGCCTTGCGGGCCGGCTCGGTGAGCACCGCCGGGTGCGACCCGGGGCGCACCACCTCGGCCGGGTGCGGGTCGAACGTCACCACCACCGACCGGACACCCAGTTCCCGGGCCCGCGCCACGGCGTGCCCGATGGTGGCCTGGTGCCCCTGGTGCACCCCGTCGAAGACGCCGATGGTGACCACCGACCGTCCCCAACCGCCGGGCGCCGCCTCGTACCCCCGCCACCGCTGCATGCCGCTCCTCCCCTGTCCGTCCGCGCGCCGTCAGGCCGGGGCCAGCACGATCTCCGCGCGGGCCCGCCCGTCCCGCTCGCTGACGATAGCGATCAGCCCGCCCGCCGGGTCGAAGACCGCGTACGGCCCGGCGATGCCGACCGGGGCCAGCGGCCCGCCGTGCGACAGTGTCCGGGCCTCCGCCTCGGTGGCGTCCCGGCGCGGGAAGAACCGCTGCGCGGCGGCGTCCAGCGGCAGGTTCACCACCTCCGGCGCGGTCTCCTCCAGCCGGGCCAGGGCGGCCGCCTCGGCCAGGGTGAACCCGCCGACCGCGGTACGGCGCAGCGCGGTGAGGTGCCCGCCGACGCCGAGCGCCAGGCCCGCGTCCCGCGCGATGGCCCGGATGTACGTCCCGGACGAGCAGGTCACGTCCACGTCCACGTCCACCACGTCCGGGGCGTCCCGGCGGACGGCGAGCACGTCCAGCCGGGAGACGGTGACCCGGCGGGCCGGCAGCTCGACCGCCTCCCCGTCGCGGACCCGCTTGTACGCCCGCTCCCCGTTGACCTTGATGGCGCTGACCGCGCTCGGCACCTGGTCGATCTCGCCGGTGAGCGCCGCCAGCGCGGCCCGGACCGCCTCGTCGGTGACGCCGGCGACCGGCGTGGTCGCGATGACGTCGCCCTCCGCGTCGTCGGTGACGGTCGACTGGCCGAGCCGGATCGTGGCGGCGTAGCTCTTGCCCGCGCCGATCACGTAGGTGAGCAGCCGGGTCGCCCGCCCGACGCCGATCACCAGCACGCCGGTGGCCATCGGGTCCAGCGTGCCGCCGTGCCCCACCCGGCGGGTCCGGGCCAGCCGCCGGATGCGGGCCACCACGTCGTGCGAGGTCATGCCACCGGGCTTGTCCACCACGATCAGACCGTCTGTGCTCACGACCGCCAAGCCTGCCAGACGGCGACGACCGGCCCGGCGGGGGATACCGCCCCGCTCACCCGGCTGTCACGATCGTGCCTCCTCGACCCGGCTGCCCGGAAAGTCTGATGACCGATCACCGCTCCGCCCCCGAGCCCCACCCCGCCGACCGGCCGACCGAGGGCGCCCTCGGTCCGGTCCCCGAGTGGCTCCGCCGGCCCGCACCGGACGCCGAGCCCGGCCCGGCCGACCGCTGGCGGATCGGCCTGGCCCGACACTCGGCCAAGCTGCTCGGCGGCGCGGTCGCGGTGCT
>NZ_NAPR01000002.1:0-5509 GCF_002140155.1 Micromonospora sp. NBS 11-29 | reverse complement strand
GGCGGGCGACCCCGGCGGCGTACCCGACGATCAGCCCGCCGAGCGGCGAGCAGGCCGTCAGCTCGGCGTCGCCGCCACCGGCCACCGGGCCGTTCGACGGCACCCCGGCCGCCGACTTCCCGGCGGGTACGGCCGGGATCGCGCTGCCCCGGGCCAAGCGGACCGGCCCGTTCACCGAGAAGCAGGTGACCGACACACTGGCCCGGGTCCGCAAGGCCCTGCTGACCGCGCGACTGGACCGCGCGTTCTTCGCCGCGAAGAGCCCGGAGCGGCTGGTCCGCCAGTTCGCCCCGGACGCCCGGGCCGGCCTGCGCGACGACTTTCCCCACGGCGAGGCGAGCTCCTACGCCACCCGGCTCGCCCCCGGCGCCCGGCTCACCGCCGACCAGCCCCGGGTCAAGGGCCGGATCAGCTACCGGGCGACGAAGGACCGGGACGGCATCCGCATCCTGGAGGTGACCACGAACTTCGTCTGGGCGTACGCCTTCCCCACCGCGAGCACCACGCCGGGCGACGGCGTCGTGGTGGTCCACGACACGGTGGTGTGGAGCACGCCGCACCCGGCCGACGTGACCGCCGGCTCCGTCGGGCTGTGGATCGAGAAGGCCGATTCCTACGCCTCGAACATCGACTGCGCCGCGCTGGAGAAGGGGCTGCTCGCGCTCGGCAAGCCCTCGTTCGGCGGCCCCGCCGATCCGGACCCGGACGCGGTCTTCGACCCGGACAAGACCGTCGACCTGCCGGACACCTGCTGACCCGCCCTCCACGAACGACAGGAGCCACCGATGAGCGACGCCAGGCCCGCACCACCGCACCGCGCCCGGGTCGACCTGCCGGACTGGATGCGCAACCCGGAACCGCCCCGCCGTACCCTCGGCCGCCGCCTGTCCGACCTCGTCGACCGCGTCCCGCCGCTGGCGGCGACGCGCCGCCGGATCTGGGCCTGGCAGGGCCGGACCCGGTTTAGCGAGCGACACCCGGCGGCCGCCGCGATCGGGTCGTTCGTGTTCGTCGCCGTGACCGCGACCCTGCTCGTCGTCGGCACGCTCTACCTCGCGTGGGCGATCACACACCAGCGGATCTGACCCGGCACGGCGACGGGGCGGCACGACCGGCGTCCGGGTGCGATGATCACGCGTCGCCCGCCCCCGCATCCCCTGGAACGCCTCATGACCGAACCCCGGACCACCCCGCCGGACCCGTACGCCGTCGCCGCCCGGGGCGACGAGATCCGGTTGCCGAGCTGGATGACCGGCGCGGACGCGGACGCGCCGCTGACCCGGGCCGAACGCTTCCGCATGGTCTGGTCCCGGCAGCGCGGCACGCGCCACGTCGCGCTGGTGGTGGTGCTGGCGCTGGCGCTTGTCGGCGGCACGGTCGTCCTCGGCCGGGTCGTCGTCGACCGGGTCCGCGCCGGCACCGCGGCTCCGTCGGTCTCCCCCACCCCGTCGCCGGTCCCGCTCAGCCGGGTGGGCGAGCCGCGCGACCTCTTCGCGGGCACCCTGGGCGCGGACTTCGCGGTCGGCGAGGCCGGCGTCGTCGCGCCGCCGGCCACGGCGCGACCGCCGTTCACCGCCCGCGAGGTGGCTGCCGCGCTGGCCAAGGTCCGGCCCGCGCTGATCCAGGCCCGGCTCGACCTCTCCATGATCCTCGGCGACACGGAGCCGTTCCTGGCGTTGCTGGCGCCCGCCGCCCGCGCACAACTACGGGCCGACTTCGACAGCCCGTCCTTCCTGAACTACGCCACCCGGATCGGCTCGCAGGACCGCGCGGACGAGATCCGGGTCCGCGGCGAGATGCGCTACCGGACCGTCACCGGCGAGGACGGCACACCGGTCCTGCGGATCACCACCGAGCACACCTGGATGTACGCCTTCGACGTGCCCCGGACGACCCCCGGCCGGGCCGGGATCGCCACCATCCGCGACCGGGTCGTCTGGGACGTCCCCCGGTCGACGGGGCTGCCCGCGGCGCAACGCGGCCTCTGGCTCGTCTCGGCGCAGGCGAGCACGAACAACGTCGACTGCGCCCGCCTGGGCGAAGGCTTCTTCGTGGTGGAGCCGTGGATGGGCGGGCCCGGTTCGTTCCAGCCCTGCTGACCGTCGTCAGCGGACCGCGCCGACCACCGCCCAGGCACCCGAGCGCAGCCGCAGCAGCAGCGCGACCAGCCGCAGCACCACGAACAGCGTCAGCCCGGCCCAGATCCCGCCCAGCCCGAGGTCGAGCCCGTAGGCCAGCCAGATCGCCGGCAGGAACCCGCCCAGCGCCGCCACGATGGTGAGGTTGCGCAGGTAGCGCACGTCGCCGGCGCCGATCAGCACCCCGTCGAGGGCGAACACCACCCCGCCGATCGGCTGGAGCGCCACGAACCAGGGCCAGGCCACCATCGCCTGCTCGCGTACCTGCGGATCGGAGCTGAACCACGACGGCACCAGGCCGGCGCCGGCGGCGATCAGCACCGCGAAGGCCACCCCGCACAGCCCGCCGAGCAGGGCGACGCGGCGGGCCAGGAACCGCGCGCCGGCCGCGTCGCCGGCGCCGAGCGCGGCCCCGACCAGCGACTGCGCGGCGATCGCCAGGGCGTCGAGCACCAGCGCGGTGAAGAACCAGAGCTGTACGGCGATCTGGTGCGCGCCCACCGCCGCGGCGCCGAAGCGGGCCGCGACCGCCGTCGCCGACAGGAAGCTGGCCTGGAACGCGACCCCCCGGATCAGCAGGTCGCGGCTGAGCGCGAGCTGCTGGCCGATGGTGCGGGGCCGGGGCCGCAGGGAGACCCGCTCGCGCACCAGCGCCGACGCGAACAGGACGCCGGAGAGCGTCTGCGCCACCGCGTTCGCCACCGCCGAGCCGACCAGACCGAGCCCGGCCGGGTAGACCAGCAGCGGGCAGAGCAACGCGGAGAGCACGTTGGGGCCGAGGACGAACAGCAACGGCCGACGGGTGTCCTGGACCCCCCGCAGCCAGCCGTTGCCGGCGGCGGCGAGCAGCAGGCCGGGGGCGCCGAGCGCCGCGATCCGCAGCCAACCGGCGGCGGCGTCGGCCACCTCGCCGGGACCACCGACGAGGGTACGCGCCAGCGGGCCCCCACCGATCCCGATGGCGACCGCCACCAGCAGGCCGGCGGTCAACGCGAGCCAGGACGCCTGCACGCCCTCGGCCACCGCCGCGGCCCGGTCCCCCGCCCCGAAGCGGCGGGCCGAGCGCCCCGTGGTGCCGTACGCGACGACGGTGCCGATCCACGCGGTCAACGTCATGACCGTGCCGCCGACGGCGAGCGCGGCGAGCGGCACCCGGCCCAGGTGACCGACCACCGCGGTGTCGACGAGGACGTAGAGCGGCTCGGCGGCCAGCACCACCAAGGCGGGCAGCGCGAGGGCGGCGATCCGCCGTGGTGAGGCGGCGGGAGCGGGGGCGACGGTCGTGCTCATCGCCGACGATCCTCACATGCCCCCGTAAGGAACACAACCCCGCCCACCACTTACCGCCGGAAGGAAGGGCACCTTGTTAACGCATTCGGTAGAGGAGGGGGCCCCTATTAACCAACCTGCTGCTTGCGGTAGCGGCCGGGAGGGCGGTGGTGGTGGCGTGAGCCTGGCCCCGGCGTCGGGCAGTTCTCGGGGCGGCCGGGAAGGTGTACCCGCCGCCCCATCGACCAGGCTGGTCGCGTCGAGTGGCGGCGGCGTCATCGTCCGAGGTGCGGCGGGCCGGCTTCCCCCGACAGCCCGACCGGCCCGGCCAGGGCAGGGCAGGTGGAACGGCAAACCGGATCCACGGGCCGGGCCAGGGGGACGACACCGATGTGCGGTCGGCTCAACGGCCCACGCAACCATGTGCGGACGGCAACGGCCCGGGCCAGGGTGAACGGCACCCGTGTACGGCCGGCATGAACGCCCCGGATCAAGGGAAACGGCGACCATGTGCAGCCTGACCAACGGCCAGGTCAGGGAAACGGCGATCAGGCGCGGCGGATCCGCGGGCCAGCGACGGCGACGCGGCGCGGAATGGCCGGCCGGCCAGGGCAGGTAAGAGGCCTGGATAAAAACGCCAGCGAGCAGGCGCGTGGAGGCTCGGGTGGGCCATGGGACGAGCGGGCGCGGCTGGATCCCGCCGGCCTGGCGTCGGCCTGGCGGCAGGCCGGCGCTGGAGTTGGCGACCGGTGCGATCTCGGGACCGGGGCGGCGGTGACGTCGGCGGCGGGCTGGTCGTGTGTAGGCCCGGCCCGGCCGGCGTCACCGCCGGGCGGTCAGTGTCACTGACGGGTGTCCATCGAGGTCTGCAGTGCACGGCGCATCTGCTCGCGCGCCTCGTCGGTGGTGGTGGTCTCGGTCTGCGGCTTGCGCTTGCTCGGCATGAGAGAAGTCCTTCCAGGGTGCGGACCACCGAGGCACGGCGGCCCTACGGGCGCCCGGCGCTCCGGGTCGACGCGACGACCGTCGCGCCGCGACCGGGAGTCGTCGGCCTGCTGACCGCCGGCAGCGGTCCGGGATCACCGGAGCGGCTCGCCTGGCGGCATGAGCCCGGGTCGGTCTGACCCTGGAGGGAGGCGACGCCGGGTGTGGCACCACCGCCCGTGACCAGCGCCGCGAAAGCGCCAGCCTCCCACCCAAATTAACGTTCACTTTCCAGATGCTGCCCACTGTTCCCGCGATGCGGACAGGACATGACGGCGCCTCGCAGGCAATGGTGCCGCGTCTCAGCGAGGTGTCAGCGGTCCGTCAGCGGGCCAGGAAGTGCCAACCCAGCCACCACCAGAAGCCGAACAGGCCGATCCGGCCGACCGGCACGGGGCCCACCTCGTACCGCATGACGAAGGCGCAGACTTCGGCCAGGGACGGGACCCGCGAACCCTCCCGACGAGCGGCCCACTCGATGGCCGCGAACAGCAGCAGCGCGGCCAGGAAGCCGCCGATCGCCAGCAACCGCATCATCGACGGACCAGTCCCCAGAACGCGGCCAGCCAAGCGAACCAGGCCGCCGAACGGACCAGGTGATCTTCGAGCAGCGGATCGGCCAGTCGGGAGAACGTGGGGAACTCGTCGCCCACGGACAGCACGAAGGTCGCCCCCTCCAAGACGCCGAAGACGGTGGCCGGCAGCAACCACCACAACGCGGCCGACGGCAGCCGGCGCGGTGCCGGACGCCGGGGCACGCGGTTGCTCAGACCCACCCAGATCAATCCCCCGCCGGTGCCGAGGATGTAGAGGTTCGCCGCGGTCGAGAAGGACGGCAGCTGACCACCGACCAGGGAGAGGCAGATCAGCACCGGTACGGAGACGATCGGCCGGTCCCAGACCCGGGGCGCCTCGACGACGGTGAGCTCACGGGGGTGATCCATCATCCGATTGTCCCCAGCCTCACGCGCGGCGGAAAGACCGGCACGCTTCGTGATTGCCTCGAAAGGCACTTCCGGCCGGCACCCCTGTCGGGGTGCCGGCCGGCGCTCGTCTCACTTGGTCCAGTGTTGGGTGACGAGGTCGGTGGCCTGCTTCTCCCACTGCGCGTACGCATC
>NZ_NAPR01000019.1:7444-8043 GCF_002140155.1 Micromonospora sp. NBS 11-29 | reverse complement strand
GGAACGCCCGGTCGGCGGGCACCGCGTCCGCGCCGCCGTGCCCGAGCACCTGCGCGACGAGGCCGCGGATCAGCGCGTCGACCTGGTCCCGGGCCTCCTGCGGGTCGAGCCCGGCGAGTCGGTCCGCCCAGTTGCCCCGGCCGGCCTGGCGGCGGGTGGTGACCGGGCCGAGCAGCACCCGCAGCAGGGACGGTACCCGGCCGCCGACGATCTGGGTGCGCATCGCGGGCACGTCGATGACGGCCGGCACGAGCGTGGCCCGTCCGGCGGTCAGCGCGGCGTCTAACAGTTCCAGGCCCACCCGCGGGCTCATGGCGGCGAGACCGGAGCGGCTGGAGCGGGCCCGGTCGACGTCGGACTGGGACGCGGCCATCCCGTCGGTGTCCCACATGCCCCAGGCCAGGGACACCGCCGGCAGCCCGTCCTGCCGGCGGTACGCCGCCAACGCGTCGAGCGTCGCGTTCGCGGCGGCGTACGCGGCCTGACCGGGTGAGCCGAGCACACCCGCGACGGACGAGAACAACACGAACAGATCCAGGTCGAGGCCCCGGGTCGCCTCGTGCAACCACCACGCGGCCGTGGCCTTCGGGGCGAGCACG
>NZ_NAPR01000019.1:6917-7432 GCF_002140155.1 Micromonospora sp. NBS 11-29 | reverse complement strand
GGCTGATCGCGGACACCACACCGTCGTCCAACACACCGGCGGTGTGCACCACCCCCGCCAACCGGCCCTCGACGCCGCCGACCAGCCGCGCCACCTGACCCCGGTCGGTCACGTCGCAGGCCACCACCGACGCCGACGCGCCGAGCCCGGTCAGACGCTCGACGAGCACGTCCGCGCCGGGCGCGGCCGGACCCTGCCGCGACACCAGCACCAGCGACCGCACCCCGTGCGCGGTCACCAGATGCTCCGCCACCAACGCACCCAACGACCCGGTCCCACCGGTCACCAGCACCGTGCCGTCACCAACACCACCCGGCGCCACCGGGTCGCCGGCCGCGGCGACAGCGCCGGCCGTCGGGGACACGGCGGCGCCGGTCGACGGGAGCGCCGCGCGCACCAGACGCGGCGTCCACACCAGAGCGTCGCGCACCGCCACCTGCCCGCCGGTAGCCGGCAGGTCCGCCAGCACACCCGCCAACACCGACAACACCTCGGCGTCGACATCCCGGTCCAGA
>NZ_NAPR01000019.1:4245-6895 GCF_002140155.1 Micromonospora sp. NBS 11-29 | reverse complement strand
TCCGCTCCGGATGCTCCGACTGCGCCGACCGCAACAACCCCCACACCGCCGCACCGGCCAGATCCACGATCCGGTCCGCGTCGGTCGCGGCCACCGCACCCCGCGTCACCACCACCAGCCGCGAATCCACCAGCGGCTCCGCCGCCAACCACGCCTGCACCACCGCGAGCACATCCGACGCGGCCGCCCGGACCACCGCCGGCACATCCGCACCGACCGGCCCGACCACCGGCAGCACCAGCACCCCGGGGATCGCCGACGCGGCGGCCGCCACGTCGGGGTACGCGGGCAGCCCGCCGACGGGCGCGCCGAGCGCCGCCCAGCCGGTCAGGTCGTCGACGGACGGGACCGGTTCGTGCTGCCAGCGCAGCTCGAACAGGGAGCGGGCCGCCACACCGGGAGCGGCCGGACCGGTCATCTCGCGCAGGACCAGCGTGTCCACCGACACGACCGGGGCGCCGGCGTCGTCGGCGGCGACCAACCGCACCGTGCCGCCGTCGCGGGTCAACCGGACCCGCAGCGCGGTGGCGCCGGCGGCGTGCACCTGCACACCCTCGAACGCGAACGGCACGCGCGGGCCCCCGCCGTCGGCGGCGAGCAGCAGCCCGATCGGGTGCAGCGCGGCGTCCAGCAGCGCCGGGTGCACGGCGAAGCCGGTCGCGCCGTCGGCGACCTCCTCGGGCAGCGCGACCTCGGCGTACACCTCGCCGTCGCCGGTCCAGGCCCGGCGCAGGCCCCGGAACGCCGGCCCGTAGGCGAGGCCGTGCCCGGCGAGGGTGGCGTACCAGCCGTCGAGGTCGACCTCGGTGGCGGTGGTCGGTGGCCAGATCGGCAGCCCCGGTTCATCGGCGTCGGCGGGTTCGAGGACGCCCTCGGCGTGGCGTACCCAGCCGGCCTCCGGGTCGTCCTCGGCCTGGGCGTGCACGGTCACCGCGCGGGCGCCCACCTCGTCGGCCGGGCCGACCCGCACCTGCACCCGCATCCCGCCGGACGCGGGCAGCACCAGCGGCGCGGCGATGGCCAGCTCCCGCAGTCGGGAGACGCCGACCTCGTCACCGGCGCGCACGACCAACTCGACCAGCGCGGCGCCGGGCAGCACCACCACGTCGCCGACCACATGGTCGGCGAGCCAGGGGTGGGTGGCGACGGCCAGTCGGCCGGTGAGCAGCACCATGTCCTCGCCGGCGACGGAGACGGCGGCGCCGAGCAGCGGGTGCCCGGCCGCGCCGAGGCCGGCGCCGGAGACGTCGGCGAGCCGGCCGACCGGCTCCAGCCAGTAGCGTTCGTGCTGGAACGCGTACGTGGGCAGGTCGACACGGCGGGCGCCGGCACCGGCGAGCAGGGCGTCCCAGTCGACGGTCAGCCCCTCGGTGTGCAGCCGGGCCAGCGCCTCCAGCACGCCGCGCGGCTCGGGGCGGTCCTTGCGCACCAGCGGCACCAGCGCGGCCGTCGGGTCGGCGAGGGCGCTCTCGGCCATGGCGGTGAGCACGCCGCTGGGGCCCAGTTCGACGTACGTGCCGACGCCGGCCTCGGCGAGCCGGTCGACCGCGTCGGCGAAGCGCACCGACTCCCGGACGTGTCGCACCCAGTAGTCGGCGGTGGTGATCTCGTGCGGCTCGGCGATCCGGCCGGTCAGGTTCGACACGACCGGCACGGTGGGCGGGGCGTAGGCGAGACCGGCGGCGACCTCGGCGAACTCGGCGAGCATCGGCTCCATGAGCGCGCTGTGGAAGGCGTGGCTGACCCGCAGCCGGTGCGTCGGCGTACCCCGGTCGGTCCAGTGCGCGGCGAGCGCGTCGACCGCCTCGGCGTCGCCGGAGACGACCATGGCGGCGGGGCCGTTGACGGCGGCGACGTCGAGCCGTCCGGCGACGCCGGCCAGCGACGCGGTCACGTCCGCCTCGCCGGCGGCGACGGCGAGCATGGCGCCCCCGGCGGGCAGCGCCTGCATGAGCCGGCCCCGGGCGGCGACCAGCGCGCACGCGTCGGGCAGCGACAGCACGCCCGCGACGTGGGCGGCGGCCAGTTCGCCGATCGAGTGGCCGACCAGGAGGTCCGGGACGAGCCCGAACGAGCGGGCGAGGCGGTCCAGCGCCACCTCGACGGCGAACAGGCCGGCCTGGGTGAACCGGGTCTGGTCGAGCAGGTCGCCGTCGCCGAACAGCACCGGCTTGAGCGGTTGCGGCAGCAGCGGGTCCAGGTGCGCGCAGACCTCGTCCAGCGCGGCGGCGAAGACGGGGAACGTGTCGTACAGGTCGCGGCCCATGCCGGCGCGTTGCGCGCCCTGCCCGGAGAAGAGGAACGCGACCCGGCCGCGCGGCCCGGCGGCGCCGGTGACCACCTGCGGCGCGGGTTCGCCGTCGGCGAGGGCGCGCAGCCCGGCGAGCAGGTCGTCGCGGTCGGCGGCCAGGACCACGGCCCGCGCGTCCAGCCCGGCGCGGTGCCGGGAGGCGGCGGCGAGGTCGACCGGACGGGCGTCGGGGTCGGCGGCGACGTGGTCGGCCCAGCGGCGGGCCTGCGCGGCGAGCGCGTCGGGGGTACGCGCGGAGAGCAGCACCGGCGCCAGCGGCGGCGGGGTGCCGGGGGTGGGCTCGGGTTCCTCGACGGCCGGCGGCGCCTCGACGATGACGTGGGCGTTGGTGCCGCTGAT
>NZ_NAPR01000019.1:3418-4212 GCF_002140155.1 Micromonospora sp. NBS 11-29 | reverse complement strand
GGGCCTCGGTCAACAACTCGACCGCACCGGCCGACCAGTCGATGTGCGGCGACGGTGCGTCGACATGCAGGGTGCGCGGCAGCACCCCGTGCCGCATGGCCTGGACCATCTTGATGATCCCGGCAGCGCCGGCGGCCGCCTGGGTGTGGCCCAGGTTCGACTTCACCGACCCCAACCACAGNGGTCACCCGCCCGGTCCTGCCCGTACGTGGCCAGCAACGCCTGCGCCTCGATCGGGTCACCGAGCGTGGTGCCCGTGCCGTGCGCCTCCACCACGTCCACGTCCGCCGGGGACAGCCGGGCGTTGGCGAGGGCCTGCCGGATCACCCGTTCCTGGCTGGGGCCGTTGGGGGTGGTGAGGCCGCTGCTCGCGCCGTCCTGGTTGACCGCGCTGCCCCGGATGACGCCGTGGATGTGCCGGCCGTCGCGTTGCGCGTCGGAGAGCCGTTGCAGCAGCAGCATCCCGACGCCCTCGGCCCAGCCGGTGCCGTCCGCGGCNGGCGAACGACTTGCACCGGCCGTCGGCGGCCAGGCCGCGCTGGCGGGAGAACTCGGCGAAGACGCCGGGGGTGGACAGGACGGTGACGCCGCCGGCCAGGGCCAGGTCGCAGTCGCGCTGGCGCAGCGCCTGCACGGCGAGGTGCACGGCGACCAGCGACGACGAGCAGGCGGTGTCGATGGTGACGGCCGGGCCTTCCAACCCGAACGTGTACGCGACCCGCCCGGACACGACGCTGCCGGAGTTGCCGGTGCCGAGGTAGCCCTCCACGCCCTCGGGCAGGTCCACCACCCGC
>NZ_NAPR01000019.1:3292-3390 GCF_002140155.1 Micromonospora sp. NBS 11-29 | reverse complement strand
GGCGTAGTCGTGGTACATGACGCCGGCGAACACGCCGGTGCGGCTGCCGCGCAGCCGGTGCGGGTCCAGGCCGGCGGACTCGAACGCCTCCCAGGTGC
>NZ_NAPR01000019.1:0-3264 GCF_002140155.1 Micromonospora sp. NBS 11-29 | reverse complement strand
GCAGCAGCCGCTGCTGCGGGTCCATGGCGAGCGCCTCGCGGGGCGAGATGCCGAAGAAGGCGGGGTCGAACGCGGTGGCCTCGTAGAGGAAGCCGCCCTTGTCGGTGTAGGAGGTGCCGGGGTTGTCCGGGTCGACGGAGAAGAGCCGCTCCAGGTCCCAGCCCCGGTCGGTGGGGAAGTCGCCCACCCCGTCGCGGCCGTCGGCGACGAGCTGCCACAACGCGTCCGGGCCGTGCACGCCACCCGGGTAGCGGCAGGCCATGCCGACGATGGCCATCGGCTCGCGGTCCTTGGCCTCCACCTCGCGTACCCGCCGCCGCGCCTCGCGCAGGTCGGTCGTGGCGCGTCGAAGGTAGTCGAGGAACTCTGCCTCAGTGGGCATCGGGGCGCTCCGTATCGGGATCAGAGGTCCGGGGCATCTCAGGCGGTTCCGAGTTCGTCGTCGAGCAGGTGGAACAGCTCCTCGGCGCTGGCGGAGCTGAGGTTGCCGTCGCCCGCGTCGGGGTCGTCGGCGCCGCCCTCGGCGTACGTCCAGAGCGAGAGCAGTTCCCGCAGCCGGGCGGCGACGGCGGCGCGGTCGGTGTCGTCGGCGGCGATGGCGCGCATCGCGCCCTCCAGCTTGTTCAGCTCGCCGAGCACGGACAGCGCGGAGGTGCTCCGCTCGGCGAGCAGCGCGCCGCGCAGGTGGGTGACCATGGCGGCGGTGGTGGGCCGGTCGTAGATCAGGGTGGACGGCAGGCGCAGGCCGGTGGCGGCGCTGAGCCGGTTGCGGAACTCCACCGCGGTCAGCGAGTCGAAGCCCAGCTCGACGAAGCCCTTGTCGGCGTCCACGTCGCGGATCGAGGCGTAGCCGAGGACCGCCGCCGCGTGCGTGCGGACCAGGTCGGACAGCACCCGGTCGCGGTCCGCCTCGGCGGTGGCGGCGAGCGTGTCGCGCAGCGCCGCCGCGTCGCCGGTCGGGCTCGCCGCGGGTCCGGCGCCGGCGGTACGCACCAGGCCGTGCAGCAGGCGGGGCAGCGCGGGGCCGAAGCGGCCGAGCACCGCGTGGTCCAGGCTGACCGGCGCGATCGCCGGCTCGTCGTGGCGCAGGCCCTCGCTGAACAGCGCCATGCCCTCGTCCGGGCCGAGCGGACGGAAGCCGGCCCGGCTCATCCGCTCCTCGTCGACGTGCCCCTGCGGCCCGCCGGGCCCGTCCGGGTTGGCCCACGGCCCCCAGGCCATGGACGTGACGGCGAGCCCGCGCGCCCGGCGGTGGTGGGCGAGCGCGTCGAGGAAGGCGTTCGCGGCGGCGTGGTTGGCCTGGCCGGGGCCGCCGAACAGCCCGGCGGCGGAGGAGAACAGCACGAACGCGGCGAGGTCGAGTTTCTCGGTCAGCTCGTGCAGGTGCCAGGCGGCGTCGACCTTCGGCGCGAGGACGGTGTCGAACCGGGCCGGGGTCAGCGCGGGCAGCACGCCGTCGTCGAGGATGCCGGCGGCGTGCACCACGCCGACCAGCGGCCGGTCGGCGGGGATCTCGTCGAGCAGCACGGCGAGCGCGTCCCGGTCGGTGACGTCGGCGGCGACGACCTGCGCATCCGCGCCGAGCGCGGTCAGCTCGGCGACCAGGTCGGCCGCGCCGGGCGCGTCCGGGCCGCTGCGGCTGACCAGCAGCAGCCGCGGCACGTCGTGCCGGGTGACCAGGTGGCGGGCGACGAGCCGGCCGAGCGCGCCGGTCGCGCCGGTGACCAGGACGGTGCCGGCGGACAGGTCCGGTTCGGGCCGCTCCGGCGGCGGGCCGAGGCGGACCAGCCGGGGTACCCGGAGTTGGCCGGCGCGCAGCGCGAGCTGCGGCTCGCCGGCGCCCACCGCGGCCGGCAGCGCCACCGTGGAGCGGGGGTCGTCGTCGAGGTCGAGCAGCACGAACCGGCCCGGGTTCTCGGACTGGGCGGAGCGGATCAGCCCCCAGGCGGTGGCGGCGGGCAGGTCGGTGGGCCGGTCGTCGGCGTCGACCGCGACCGCCCCTCGGGTGACCACGACCAGCGGGGTCCCGGCGAGCGGGTCGCGGGTGAGCCAGTTCTGCGCCAGCGCCAGCGTGTCGTGGCTGACCAGGTGCGCGGCGCGGGCCGGGTCGGGTTCGTCGGCGCGCTGCCCGAGGCAGGTGGCGATCACCGCGTCCGGCCGGGCGGCGCCGCCGGTCACGGCCGCGACCAGGTCGTCCAGGTCCCGGNGGCGCGCCCGCTGCCCGCCTCGGGGGTGGTCCAGTCGAGGCGGTGCAGCGACCGGGCGGCGGCCCGGCGGGCGGTGTCGAGCTGGTCGGCGCTGATCGGGCGCAGCACGAGCGCGTCGAGGGAGGCGACCGGCGTGCCGCCGGTGTCGGTGACGGCGGCGGCGACCGCGCCCTCGGTCGGGGTGAGCCGGACCCGCAGCTCGCGGGCCCGGGTGGGGTGGATCGCCAGGCCGGTCCAGGAGAACGGCAGCCCGGGTCCGGCGGCCGGTGCGGCGGTCGGGTCCTGGCCGGGCGCGGAACCGGCGGTCGCGGAACCACCGGCGGTGGCCGGTGCGGCGGTGGCGGTCGGGGCCGTGGTGGCGCGGTGCAGCGCGTCGGCGCCGATGGTGTGCAGGGCGGCGTCGAGCAGCGCCGGGTGCAGGGTGAACGGGTCGGTCGGCGCGTCGGCGTCGAGTGCCACCTCGGCGAGCAGGTGGTCGCCGCTGCGCCAGGCGGCGCGCAGCGCCTGGAACACCGGCCCGTAGCCGTAGCCCTGCTCGGTGAGGTGCGGGTAGAGCGTGTCCAGCGGGATCGGTTCGGCGTCGGCGGGCGGCCAGGCGCCGCCGGCGGTGACGGTGACCGGCCGGGTGGGGGCGAGCAGGCCGGTGGCGTGCCGCTGCCAGGTCCGGCCGCCGCCCGACGTTTCGCCGTCGTCGTCGACGTGGGAGTGGATGGCGACCGGCCGGCTGCCGTCGCCGTCGGCGGCGCCGACGCGGACGCGCAGGTCGACGCCGCCGGTGGGCGGGACGACCAGCGGCGCTTCCAGGACCAGTTCGGTGACGTGGGCGGTGTCGACGGCGCGTCCGCTCCAGGAGGCCAGTTCGACCAGGGCGGTGCCGGGGAGCAGGACGGTGCCGAGCACGGCGTGGTCGGCCAGCCAGGGATGGGTGGCCAGGGAGATCCGGCCGGTGAACAGCAGCCCGTCGTCGCCGGGCAGGTCGGCCACGGCGTGCAGCAGCGGGTGGTCGACCGCGTCGAGGCCGGCGGCGGGCAGCCCGGCCGGGCCGGTGCCACCGCGC
>NZ_NAPR01000018.1:11893-12778 GCF_002140155.1 Micromonospora sp. NBS 11-29 | reverse complement strand
ACCGAACGACGACACCGCCGCCCGACGCGGCCGATCCAGATCCGGCCACGGCGTCCCCTCAGTCGCCAACGCCACCGCACCGGCACTCCAATCGATGTGCGGAGACGGCTCATCCACATGCAACGTCGCCGGCACGATCCCGTGCCGCATCNTCCCGGCCACGCCGGCGGCGGCCTGGGTGTGCCCGATGTTCGACTTCACGGACCCGAGCAGCAGCGGCGTCGACCGGTCCTGCCCATAGGTCGCCAGCAGCGCCTGCGCCTCGATCGGGTCACCCAACGTCGTACCCGTGCCGTGCGCCTCGACCGCGTCCACGTCGGCGGTCGACAGACCCGCATTCGCCAGAGCCTGCCGGATCACCCGCTGCTGCGACGGACCATTCGGCGCCGTCAAACCGTTCGACGCACCATCCTGATTCACCGCCGTGCCCCGCACCACGGCGAGGACCCGGTGGCCGCGCCGGCGGGCGTCGCTCAGCCGCTCGACGAGCAGCATGCCCACGCCCTCACCCCAGCTCGTGCCGTCGGCGGACGCGGCGAAGGACTTGCACCGGCCGTCGGGGGCGAGTCCGCGCTGGCGGGAGAAGCCGACGAACGCGCTCGGCGTGGCCATCACGGTGACCCCGCCCGCGAGCGCGAGGTCGCACTCCCCCGCCCGCAGCGCCTGGGCGGCGAGGTGCAGCGCGACCAGCGACGAGGAGCAGGCGGTGTCGACGGTGACCGCGGGTCCTTCGAGGCCGAAGACGTACGCGACCCGGCCGGAGGCGACGCTGCCGGCGGTGCCGTTGACCAGGTAGCCCTCCAGTTCCTCGGCGGCGTCGAGCCGGCCGGCGTAGTCGTGGTGGATCAGGCCGGCGAAGACACCGGTGGTCGTGGTGCGGTCGCG
>NZ_NAPR01000018.1:11238-11860 GCF_002140155.1 Micromonospora sp. NBS 11-29 | reverse complement strand
GGTCGGCGTCCGGGTCGTAGAGCGCGTCCAGGTCCCAGCCCCGGTCGGTGGGGAACTCGGCGATCCCGTCGCCGCCGGTGGACACGAGGTCCCACAGTTGCTCCGGGTTGGTGACCCCGCCGGGCAGTCGGCAGGCCATGCCGATGATGGCGATGGGGTCGTCGTCCTCGGCGGCGGTGGCGCGGGTGGCGGTGGCGGCGGCCGGCCGGTGACCAAGGTGCTCGTGCAGGTGCTCGGCGAGGCGTTCCGGGGTGGGGTAGTCGAACACGAGCGTGGCGGACAGTCGCAGNCGGAGAACGCCCGGCCGGCCGGTACGGCCTGCGCCGAGGCGTGCCCGAGCACGGCTGCCGCCTGCGCCCGGACCAGCTCGACCAGCAGCTCCCGGGCCTCATCCGGGGCGAGCCCGGCCAGCCGCTCGGCCCAGCCGGCGCCGGTGCCGTCGGCGGCGCGTGCCTGCCGCCGGCCGCCGGTGGGGGCGAGAAGCCGCAGCAGCGGCGGGAGGTGCGCGGGGTCGCCGGTGATCCGCAGCCGCGCGGCGACCACGGCGGCGGGCGCTCCGGTGACGGCGGCGTCGAGCAGCGCGGTGCCTTCGGCGGCGGTGAGCCCGGTCATGCCGATGCGG
>NZ_NAPR01000018.1:10423-11096 GCF_002140155.1 Micromonospora sp. NBS 11-29 | reverse complement strand
ATCACCCGGTCGACGGCGTCCACGTCCAGCGACGCGATGGTCGCGTCGGCCACCACCCCGGCGCAGTGGTACACGGCAATCAGGTCGATGCCGTCCAACAGGTCTGCGACCCCGGCACCCAGGTCCACTGCGACGGCCCGCACCCGCGCCCCGGCATCGGTCAGCTCGTCGACCAGCGCCGCGTACGCCGGATCGTCGGCCGGAGCACGACGGGCCGCGAGAAGCAGGTTGCGGGCTTGACCGGTCNTCAGCACCACCTTGCCGACGTGCCGCGCCTGACTCAGGTGCCGCAACGCCGTGCGGGCCTGCCGCACGTCCCACGCCCGCACCGGCAGCGGCCGCAACGCGCCGCGCTCGAACAGGTCCAGCAGCTCCGCCAGCATCTCGCCGATGCGCTCACCGCCGGCCTCGTTCAGGTCGAACGACCGGTACGCCACGCCCGGGTGTTCCCGGGCCACCGCCGCCGGGTCCCGCAGGTCAGTCTTGCCCATCTCGACGAACCGGCCGCCGCGCGGCAGCAGCCGCAGCGACGCGTCCACGAACTCACCGGCGAGCGCGTCGAGCACCACATCCACACCCGCGCCACCGGATGCCTGCGCGAACACCGCCTCGAACTCCGTGGTCCGCGACGACGCGATCCGCTCCTGCGCCACACCCAACCCACGCAACGTCG
>NZ_NAPR01000018.1:10263-10364 GCF_002140155.1 Micromonospora sp. NBS 11-29 | reverse complement strand
CACCCGCACCCGAGTGGATCAGCACCGACTCACCGGCCCGCAGATCCGCCAGGTCGCGCAACGCATACCAGGCGGTCAGGAACACCACCGGCACCGACGCT
>NZ_NAPR01000018.1:9668-10214 GCF_002140155.1 Micromonospora sp. NBS 11-29 | reverse complement strand
GCGGACCGAAACCCGGCTCGAACAACCCGAACACCCGATCACCCGGCGTCAACCCGGAAACGTCCGGGCCGACCTCCACCACCACCCCCGCACCCTCACTACCCATCACCGCCGACGAATCCGGGTACATCCCCAACGCGATCAACACATCACGGAAGTTCACCCCCGCCGCGCGCACCGCCACCCGCACCTCACCGGCGCCGAGCGGCGTCGGCACGGCCGGGACGATCTCGACGCCGTCGAGCGTGCCGGGCCGCGCGGCGGCGACGTGCCAGGCGTCCGCCGTCGGCGGCGTCAGCTCCGCCCCCGCCGAGCGCACCAGCCGGGGTACGCACACCCGGTCGCCGCGCAGCGCGAGCTGACCGCCCACGGTGGACGGCTGCGCCGCGACGGCGGCCAGCACGCCCAGCGCCCGGCGGTCGAGCGGGGTGTCGGTGTCGGCGAGCACGATCCGGTCGGGGTGCTCGGACTGCGCCGAGCGCAGCAGCCCCCACACCGCCGCGCCGGCCGGGTCGACCGCCCGGTCGTCGTCGCCGGTGCTCACCG
>NZ_NAPR01000018.1:9460-9629 GCF_002140155.1 Micromonospora sp. NBS 11-29 | reverse complement strand
CCGCCCAGCCACGCCTGCACGGCCGCCAGCACGGTGGCCGCCGCCGACCGCACCCGGCCCGGCAGGTCACCGCCGGCACCGGCGTCGACCGGCAGCAGGACCGCGTCCGGGGCGGGTGCGCCGGCCGCCACGGCCGACACCAGCGCCGCGACGTCCGGGAACTCCGGCG
>NZ_NAPR01000018.1:8577-9428 GCF_002140155.1 Micromonospora sp. NBS 11-29 | reverse complement strand
CTTCCGCGCCGCGCCGCGCGGCTGCGGCGGGACGGCGTCGTCCGGCCGGGCCGGGGCGAGCGCCGCCCAGGCCAGGTCCGTGTCGGTCGGGCTGATCTCCTCGACCGGCCAGGTGACCGCGTACCGCGACCGCACGGCCGCGCCCGTGCCGGGCACGCCGGCCAGCTCGCGCAGGACCAGGGAGTCGATCGACACCACCGGCGTGCCGGTGGGGTCCACCGCCACCAGCCGCACCCCGGAGCCGGCGCGGGTCAGCCGTACCCGCAGCAGCCGGGCGCCGGTGGCGTGCACCTGCACGCCCTCGAACGCGAACGGCACGCGCGGCCCGGTCGCCGGGTCGCCGCCCGGCAGCAGGCCGATCGGGTGCAGCGCCGCGTCCAACAGCGCCGGGTGCACCGCGAACCCGGCCACGCCGGTGTCGGGGAGCGCCACCTCGGCGTACACCTCGTCGTGGCCGGTCCAGACCCGGCGCAGGCCCTGGAACGTCGGGCCGTACGTCAGGCCGTGCCCGACGAGGGTCTCGTACCAGCCGGTCAGGTCGGTCTCGGTGACGTCGGCGGGCGGCCAGGCGGTGAGCGTGGGTTCCTCGGCGGCGGCGGGTTCGAGGACCGCCTCGGCGTGCCGGACCCACTCGGCGTCCGGGTCGTCGTCCGGTTGGGCGTACAGGGCGGCGTCCCGGCTGCCGGTGGCGTCGGCGGCGCCGACGCGCACCTGGACCCGGACGCCGCCGGTGGCGGGCAGCGGCAGCGGGGCGACGACGGTGAGGTCGCGTACCCGGGGGGTGGCGACCTCGTCGCCGGCGCGCACCACCAGTTCCACCAGGGCGGTGCCGGGCACCAGCACCGCGCCGG
>NZ_NAPR01000018.1:4414-8556 GCF_002140155.1 Micromonospora sp. NBS 11-29 | reverse complement strand
ACCAGCTCGTCGGCCCCGGCCAGCCGCACCGCGGCGCCGAGCAGCGGGTGCCCGGGCGCGGCCAGCCCGGCGCCGGACAGGTCGCCGGTGCGCCAGGCGACGGCGTCCGGCCAGAAACGCTGCCGCTGGAACGGGTACGTGGGCAGGTCGACCGGCGCGCCGCCGCCGGTCAGCGGCGTCCAGTCCACCGGCGTCCCGCCGGCGTACGCCTCGGCGAGCGCGCCGAGCAGCGCGGCCGCCTCGGTCCGTCCGGCGCGCAACGTCGGTACGACCACCGGTCCGGCGTCGTCGCCGAGGCAGTCCCGGATCATCCCGGCCAGCACCCCGTCCGGCCCGACCTCCAGGTACGTGCCGACGTGGCGCTGCCGCAGGTGGGTGATCCCGTCGGCGAAGCGGACCGCCTCGCGGACGTGCCGCACCCAGTAGTCGGGGTCGCGCAGCTCGTCCGGCTCGGCGATCCGACCGGTCAGGTTGGACAGCACCGGCAGCGTGGGGGGTTCGAGGGTGAGCCCGTCGACGACGGCCCGGAAATCGTCCAGCATCGGCGCC
The DNA here is from genome assembly GCF_002140155.1 of Micromonospora sp. NBS 11-29. Taxonomy (GTDB): domain Bacteria; phylum Actinomycetota; class Actinomycetes; order Mycobacteriales; family Micromonosporaceae; genus Micromonospora. Next base: position 8,007 of record NZ_NAPR01000018.1, on the reverse strand, counting down.
ATGAGCGGGCTGTGGAACGCGTGGCTGACCCGCAGCCGGCGGGTGCGTACGCCCCGCTCCCGCCAGTGGCGGTCGAGGTGGTCGAGGGCGTCCGACGCGCCGGAGACGACCACGGCGGCCGGGCCGTTGACGGCGGCGACGCCGACCCGGTCGGCGTATCCGGCGAGCGCGGCGGTCACCTCGTCCTCGGGCGCGGCGACGGCGAGCATCCCGCCGCCGTCGGGCAGCGCCTGCATGAGCCGCCCGCGCGCGGCGACCAGGGCGCACGCGTCGGGCAGGGAGAGCACGCCGGCCACGTACGCGGCGGTGATCTCGCCGACCGAGTGGCCGCCGACCAGGTCGGGGGTGACGCCGAACGACTCGACCAGGCGGAACAGCGCCACCTCGACGGCGAACAGCGCCGGCTGGGTGAACTCGGTGCGGTCCAGCAGCGCCGCCTCGGGGGCGCCCTCGGGGGCGAAGAGCACCGGGCGCAGCGGTCGCGGCAGCAGCGGGTCGAGGCGGCCGCAGACCTCGTCGAGCGCGGCGGCGAAGACCGGGAACGCCCGGTACGCCTCGCGGCCCATGCCGGTGCGCTGCGCGCCCTGGCCGGAGAAGAGGACGGCGAGCCGGCCGGTGCGCGCGGTGCCCTGCACGACGGTGGAGGACGGCTGGCCGGCGGCGACGGCGGCCAGGCCGGTGAGCAGGCCGGTGCGGTCGCGGGGCAGCAGGACGGCCCGGTGCTCGAACGCGGAGCGCCCGGTGGCGAGCGCGTGACCGAGGTCGGGCAGCGGCACGGCCGGGTTCGCCTCGACCCAGGCGGCCAGCCGGTCGGCCTGGGCGCGCAGCGCGTCGGGGGTGCGGGCGGAGAGCACGCACGGGGTGCCGAGGTCGGCGGTGACGCGGGCGGGCGTGGTCGGTGCGGGGGCCGGCTCGGGGGCCTGTTCCAGGATGGCGTGCACGTTGGTGCCGGAGATGCCGAACGAGGACACGGCGGCGCGGCGCGGCCGGTCGACCGCCGGCCAGGGCGCGGTGGCGGTGGCCAAAGTGACCGCGCCGGTGGTCCAGTCGACGTGCGGGGACGGTTCGTCGGCGTGCAGCGTCGGCGGCACGGTCCCGTGCCGCATGGCGAGGACCATCTTGATCACNGGCGGCGGCCTGGGTGTGGCCGATGTTCGACTTGACCGAGCCGAGCAGCAGCGGCTGATCCCGGTCCTGCCCGTACGTGGCGAGTAGCGCCTGCGCCTCGATCGGGTCACCGAGGGCGGTGCCGGTGCCGTGCGCCTCGACCACGTCCACGTCGGCCGGGGACAGCCGGGCGTTGGCCAGCGCGGCCCGGATGACCCGCTGCTGCGAGGGGCCGTTGGGTGCGGTGAGCCCGCTGCTGGCGCCGTCCTGGTTGACCGCGCTGCCGCGCAGCACCGCCAGGACGGGGTGGCCGTGGCGGCGGGCGTCGGAGAGGCGTTCCAGCAGCAGCATGCCGACGCCCTCGGCGAAGCCGGTGCCGTCGGCGCCGGCGCCGAACGCCTTGCACCGCCCGTCGGGTGACAGGCCCCGCTGGTGGGCGAACTCGGCGAGCATGCCGGGGGTGGACATGACGGTCACGCCGCCGGCCAGCGCGAGCCCGCACTCCTGCTGGCGCAGCGCCTGGGCGGCCAGGTGCAGCGCGACCAGGGAGGAGGAGCAGGCGGTGTCGACGGTGACGGCCGGGCCCTCCAGGCCGAGCAGGTAGGAGATGCGGCCGGAGGCGACGCTGCCGGCGCTGCCGTTGCCGACGTACCCGTCGAGTTCGTCGCCGCCGCCGACCGCGGTGCCGGCGTAGTCGTGGTAGATCAGGCCGACGTAGACGCCGGTGCTGCTGCCGCGGACGGTGAGCGGGTCGATGCCGGCGCGTTCCAGCGCCTCCCAGGAGGTTTCCAGCAGCAGCCGCTGCTGCGGGTCCATGGCGAGCGCCTCGCGGGGGTTGATGCCGAAGAACGCGGCGTCGAAGTCGGCGGCGTCGTAGAGGAAACCGCCGTGCCGGGGGGCGGGCCGGTCGTCGCTGTCGCCCAGGTCGGCCAGGTCCCACCCCCGGTCGGTGGGGAACGGCGCGATGACGTCGGCCCCGGCGGTGACCAGGTTCCACAGGTCCTCGGGGGTGCGGACGTCGCCGGGGAAGCGGCAGGCCATGCCGACGACGGCGATCGGCTCGTCGACGGCGGTGGTCACGGTGGCGGCCGGCGCGTCGGCGGGGGCGGCCCGGCCGCCGATCTCCCGGTCGAGGTGGTCGGCGAGCACCACCGGGGTGGGGTGGTCGAACGCGACGGTGGCGGGCAGCCGCAGTNTGGCGGCGGCGAGCCGGTTGCGCAGCTCGACCGAGGTCAGCGAGTCGAAGCCGAGTTCCTTGAACGGCCGCTGCGGGTCGACGCCGTCGGCGGAGCGGTGCCCGAGCACCGCGGCGACGCTGGCGGCGACCAGGTCGAGGAGCTGGCCGCGCCGGGCGGCGGGGCTGAGCGCGGCGAGCCGCTCGGCGAGGGAGAGGTCCGTCCCGGCACGCGTGGCGGCCCGCCGCCGGGCCGGGCGGATCAGGTCACGCAGCAGCGCCGGCACGCGGGCCGGGTCGGGCGCGGCCGGCACGTTCATGAGTACGGTGTGCGCGCCGCCGTGCCGGTGGGCCGCGTCGAGCAGGGCGAGCCCTTCGGCGTCGGTGAGCGGGGCGCTGCCGGCCCGGATGGCCCGCCGGTGCTCGCCGTCGTCGAGGTGGGCGGTCATCGTGCTGGTGGTGGCCCAGAGTCCCCAGGCGAGGCTGCTGGCGGGCAGCCCGTGGGCGCGGCGGTGGGNGCGTCGCCGCGATCGAGGAGAACAGCACGAACGCCGACAGGTCCCGATGCGCGGTGGCCTGGTGCAGCGCCCACGCGGCGTCCACCTTCGGTCGCATCACCCGCTGCACCGCGTCCGCGTCGAGGGAGGTGATGGTGGCGTCGGCGATGGTGCCGGCGCAGTGGTAGACGGCGGTCAGGTCGACGCCGTCCAGCAGCGCGGCGACCGCCGACCGGTCCGTCAGGTCGACGGCGACGGCCCGTACGGCCGCCCCGGCGTCGGTCAGCTCGTCGACCAGCGCCGCGTACGCCGGGTCGTCGGCCGGGGCGCGGCGGGCGGCCAGCAGCAGGTTGCGGGACTGGCCGGTGGCGACGAGGTGGCGGGCCAGCAGGCCGGCGAGGGTGCCGCTGGCGCCGGTGACCAGCGTGGTGCGGTCCGGGTCGGCCGGTGTCGGCACGGTCAGCACCACCTTGCCGACGTGCCGGGCCTGACTCAGGTGCCGCAACGCGGTTCGGGCCTGCCGCACGTCCCAGGTGCGCACCGGCAGCGGCCGCAACGCGCCGCGCTCGAACAGGTCGAGCAGTTCGGTCAGCATCTCGCCGATGCGCTCGCCGCCGGCGGAGTTGAGTTCGAACGCCCGGTAGGTGACGCCGGGGTGCTCGGCCGNACCGCAGCGACGCGTCCACGAACTCACCGGCCAACGCGTCGAGCACCACGTCCACGCCCGCGCCGCTGGATGCCTGCGCGAACGCCGCCTCGAACTCCGTGGTCCGCGACGACGCGATCCGCTCCTGCGCCACACCCAGCCCCCGCAG
>NZ_NAPR01000018.1:894-4273 GCF_002140155.1 Micromonospora sp. NBS 11-29 | reverse complement strand
GCGGACCGAAACCCGGCTCGAACAACCCGAACACCCGATCACCCGGCGTCAACCCCGACACACCCGGGCCGACCTCCACCACGATGCCGGCGCCCTCACTGCCCATCACCGCCGACGAATCCGGGTACATCCCGAGCGCGATCAACACATCCCGGAAGTTCACCCCCGCCGCCCGCACCGCCACCCGCACCTCACCGGCGCCGAGCGGCGCCGGGTCGACGGGCCGCAGCCCGACGCCGTCGATGGTGCCGGGGTCGACGGCCGCGACGTGCCACAGCGCGGTCGCCGGGGTGAGCCGGTCACCGGCCGGGCGGACCACGCGGGGGGTGAGCACGTCGTCGCCGCGCAGCGCGACCTGTTCGCCGGCCGGGACGGCGGCGAGCAGCGCGAGCGCGTCGGCGTCGGGCTCCCGGTCCAGGTCGGCCAGGACGATCCGGTCGGGGTGCTCGGACTGGGCCGAGCGCAGCAGCCCCCACACCGCCGCGCCGGCCAGGTCGGTGACGCGGTCGCCGTCGCGCGCCGCCACCGCGCCCCGGGTCGTCACCACCAGCCGCGTGTCCGAGAGCACGTCGGCGGCCAGCCACGCCCGCACGGACGCCAGCACCGCCACCGTCGCCGACCGCACCCGTCCCGGCACGTCGTCGGCCGCCCCGATCCGGTCCGCGTCGACCGCCGCGTCGCCGGCCGGTTCGGGCCGGACCGCGCCGTCCGCCGCGTCGCCGGCCGGTTCGGGGTGGATCGGCAGCAGCACCGCCCCGGGGGTCGGTGCGCCGGCCTCGACGGCCGCCGCCAGCGCGGCCACGTCGGGGTACGCCGCGCCGGGTGCCGTCCCGGCGTCGGTCAGGACCGCCCAGGTCGTGGACCCGGTCGCGGGCAGGGCGTCCCGGACCGGCCAGGCCACCTCGAGGACGGACCGGTCGGCGGCGGCCGGCGCGGCGGCCCCGCCCAGTTCCTTGAGCACCAGCGAGTCCACCGAGACCACGGGCGCACCGGTCTCGTCGGCCGCGACGAGCCGCACCGCCGACCCGGTACGGCGCACCCGCACCCGCAGCACGGCCGCGCCGCCGGCGTGCACCTGCACGCCTTCGAACGTGAACGGCACCCGGGGGCCGGGCGTCGCGTCCCCGCCGGGCAGCAGGCCGATCGGGTGCAGCGCGGCGTCGAGCAGCGCCGGGTGCACCTCGAACCGGCCGGCGCGGTCGGCCGGCCCCTCCGGCAGGGCCACCTCGGCGTAGACGGTGTCGTCGCCGGTCCACGCCCGGCGCAGCCCCCGGAACACCGGCCCGTACGCCAGGCCGTGCCCGGCGAGCGTGTCGTACCAGCCGGTGAGGTCCACCTCGGACGCGTCCGTGGGCGGCCACGCGTCGAGCGTCGGCTCGTCGGCGGTGGCCGGCTCCAGCACGCCTTCGGCGTGCCGCGTCCACCCGGCGTCGGTCGCGCCGTCCGGTTGGGCGTGCACGGTGACCGGACGGGCGCCGGTGTCGTCGGACGCGCCGACGCGCACCTGCACCCGCAGTCCCCCGGTGTCCGGCAGGGCCAGCGGGGCGAGCAGCGTCAGTTCGCGTACCCGGGGGGCGTCGGCCTCGTCGCCGGCCCGGACCACCAGCTCCACCAGCGCGGTGCCGGGCAGCAGCACGGAGCCGGCGACGACGTGCTCGGCCAGCCACGGCTGCGCGGAGAGGGAGAGCCGGCCGGTCAGCACCACCTCGTCGGCGTCGGCCAGCCGCACCGCCGCGCCGAGCAGCGGGTGCCCGGCCGCGCCGAGGCCGGCGCCGGTGACGTCGCCGCCGTGCGCGGTGCCCGGCTCGGGCCAGAACCGCTCCCGCGCGAACGCGTAGGTGGGCAGGTCGACCCGGCTGGCGTCGGAGCCGGCGAAGACGGCCGCCCAGTCCACCGGTACGCCGGCGGTGTGCAGACCGCCCAGCGCGGTGAGCAGCTCGCGGGGGCCGTGCTCGTCGCGGCGCAGCGAGCCGACCACGACGCCGGGCGACCCGGCGGTGGCCCCCTCCAGCGCGTCCTGCACCGCGACCTTGAGCACCGGGTGCGGGCTGACCTCGACGAACGCCCGGTAACCGGCGTCGATCAGCGCGTCCACGACCGGGGCGAGGCGCACCGGTTCGCGCAGGTTGCGGAACCAGTAGTCGGCGTCGAGGTCGGTGGTGTCGACCGGCTCGCCGGTGACGGTGGAGTGGAAGGCGACCCGGCTGGGGCGCGGCGTGATCGTGCCGAGCGCGGCGGCCAGGTCGTCGCGGACCGCGTCGACGTGCGCGCAGTGGGAGGCGTAGTCGACGGCGATCCGGCGGGCCCGCAGGTCGCGGTCGGCGGCGGTGGCGAGCAGCTCGTCGACGGCGTCCGCGTCGCCGGAGACGACGGTGGCGGTGGGACCGTTGAGCGCGGCGACGCCGAGGCGGTCGCCCCAGGGCGCGATGAGGTCGGCGGTGTCGGCGGCGGAGAGCGGCACGGAGACCATCCCGCCCCGCCCGGAGATGGCGAGCAGGCCGCGGCTGCGGGCCACGACGAGCCGCAGCGCGTCGGGGAGGGTGAGCGCGCCGGCCACGCAGGCGGCGGCGATCTCGCCCTGGGAGTGGCCGACCACGGCGTCGGGGCGTACGCCGCAGGCACGCCACACCTCGGCGAGGGAGACCATCACGGCGAACAGCAGCGGCTGGACCACGTCGACCCGGTCCAGCGGCGGTGCGTCCGGTGCGCCGCGCAGCACGTCCTCGGGCGACCAGTCGACGAGGCCGGCCAGCTCGGTGGCGCACTCGCGCATCCGGTCGCGGAAGACCGGGGAGGTGTCGAGCAGGTCGAGCGCCATGCCCTGCCACTGGGAGCCCTGGCCGGGGAAGACGAAGACGACCTTCGGCGTACCGTCGGCGGGGTTGGCCGGTGGCGCGGCGGCGGTGAGCGCGGCGAGCGCGGCGGCGCGGCCGGCGGCCACGGTGACCTGCCGGTACGGGTGGTGGGCGCGGCCGGCGGCGAGCGACCAGCCGACGTCGACCAGGTCCAGGTCGGGGTGGGCGTCGAGGTGGTCACGCAGCCGCGTGGCCTGGGCGGGCAGGGCGCGGGCGGTGCGGGCGGACAGCAGCAGCGGCACGGCGTCGGCGCTGACCAGTCCGACGCCGGTGGCGGGGGCGGGGTCGGCGTCGGTGGCGGGGGCGGCGTGGTGCGGCGCGGCGGGGGCGGCCTCGATGACCGCGTGGGCGTTGGTGCCGGAGATGCCGAACGAGGACACCGCGGCGCGGCGCGGCCGGTCGGCGGCCGGCCAGGGCGTGGCCTCGGTCACCAGGGTGACCGCGCCGGTGGTCCAGTCGATGTGCGGGGACGGTTCGTCGACGTGCAGCGTCGCCGGCACGAGGCCGTGCCGCATCGCGAGGAT
>NZ_NAPR01000018.1:0-863 GCF_002140155.1 Micromonospora sp. NBS 11-29 | reverse complement strand
CTGGGTGTGCCCGATGTTCGACTTGATCGACCCGAGCAGCAGCGGCGTCTGGCGCTCCTGCCCGTACGTGGCCAGCAACGCCTGCGCCTCGATCGGGTCACCCAACGTGGTGCCGGTGCCGTGCGCCTCCACCACGTCCACGTCGGCCGGGGACAGCCGCGCGTTGGCCAGCGCGGCCCGGATGACGCGCTGCTGCGACGGGCCGTTCGGCGCGGTCAAGCCGTTGGACGCGCCGTCGGAGTTGACCGCCGTGCCGCGTACCACGGCGAGGATCCGCCGGCCGTCGCGCTGGGCGTCGGAGAGACGCTGCACCAGCAGCACGCCGACGCCCTCGCCCCAGCCGGTGCCGTCCGCGCCGGCGGCGAACGCCTTGCACCGGCCGTCGGGGGCCAGCCCGCCCTGCCGGGAGAACTCGGAGAACATGCCCGGCGTGGCCATCAGCGCGACGCCGCCGGCGAGCGCCATGTCGCACTCGCCGGCCCGCAGCGCCTGCGCGGCGAGGTGCAGCGCCACCAGGGACGAGGAGCAGGCGGTGTCGACGGTGACGGCCGGCCCTTCCAGGCCGTACGTGTAGGCGAGGCGGCCGGAGGCGACGCTGCCGGCGGTGCCGGTGAGCAGGTGGCCGTCGAGCCCTTCGACGCCGGTGGCGGCGTAGCCGGAGGAGGCGGCGCCGACGAAGACGCCGGTGGCGGTGCCGGCGCGGGCGGCNNCCAGCAGCAGCCGCTGCTGCGGGTCCATGGCCAGGGCCTCGCGGGGGCTGATGCCAAAGAACGCCGGGTCGAAGTGGCCGGCGTCGGCGAGGAATCCACCGTGCCGGGTGGTGGAGGTGCCGGCCCGGTCGGCGTCCGGGTCGTAGAGCGCGT
>NZ_NAPR01000017.1:337234-348742 GCF_002140155.1 Micromonospora sp. NBS 11-29 | reverse complement strand
TTCAGCTCCATCAGAGCATGATCGAAAGCCTCCGAGCTACCGGGGGAACCTCAGCCGGCGGCTGATCACGGACAGCTGCCCGAGGTCGCAGACGTTAACGGACCACGCCGGACGGAGCGCCCAGAACTAACAAGCGAGGGGTCGCAGGTTCGAAATCTGCCGCGCCACCACCCACCAGCACAGTTCAGGGCGTGTAGCCCGGGTCGGCGACGGTCTCGGCGATGCGGGTGAGCCAGTGCATGTCGTTCGCCCGGGACCCTTCACTCGCCTGCCGGTCGAGGATGCCGGCGAGGAACGCGGCGACGTCGTCGAGGTGCCGCTCGGCGCGGTAGTAGCTCAGCAACGTCGGCTCCGGCTCCACCGGCCCGTACCCCTCGCGGAAGAGCGCCGCGCGGCGCGCGTCGATCGGGTGGTCGCCGAAGTCCCGGCTGTGCACGAACATCAGATCCCGCTCGCGCGGCGCGCGGATCGGCGCGTCCCAGTCCACCACGTGCAGCGGGCCGTCGCCGTCGGCGATCAGGTTGCCGGGGTGGATGTCGGCGTGGCAGATGACGTGCGGGGCCGGCGGCATGCTCGCGGCCAGCTCGTCGACCGTCTCCGCCAGCCGGTGCAGCGGATCGCCGTACCGGTGCCAGAACGCGCCGAGGGTCGCGCTCGTCGCGGCCTGCCCGCCCAGCGTCCGCAGCCGCTGCCCGGCCCGCGACCGGTAGGTCTCGACCGGCAGGACGGCGGCGATCTCGGGGCTGGGCGGGACCGCGTGCAGGTGGGCGAGGAACTCGCCGTACTCGATCCACTGGCGGTCGGTGAGACCGCGACCCCAGAGGCTGCGGCCGTCGCAGTACGGGTAGAGCAGGAGTTGGTACTCACCGAACCGGTGGGCGGTTCCGCCACCAGCCAGGTCCACCGGCGCCACCACCTGCCGGACGCCGTGCGCGCGGAGGAAGACAGGCAGCCGAACGGCGGCCGGGGCGAACCCGCCGCGGCGCAGCTTCAGGAACCACCGCCCGCCGTCGGACGTGTCCACCCGGTAGGCCCACGCCTGCCCGTCCAGCCCGACCGGGAGGAACACGAGGTCGGCGACGTCCACGGCCCAGGCGATGGCCACCTCGGCAGTCAGGAGCCGTTCGTCCACACCCGGCTTGTCGATCATCGCCGGAGCGTCCCAGGTCGTCGCCCTATCGACAAGGCATTAGGGGAGGGGATCGACGATGTCGACGCCGTGGTCGCGCAGCGCTGCCTCGATCCGTTCTCGGCTCTCCGGGTCGGGCTGCCGCCACAGCCACACCTGCCCGACCATGACCGCGCTGTTCGGGCCGGGCACGTCCCACCGGCCGCCGTCCGGGTACACGGCGAGCGCGAGCCGGCCGAAGCCGGGACGGGCGAGCCCGGCCTGGTGGATCTCGGACCACCGGTAGCTCCGGGTGACAGTGCCCCGATGTCGGACCAGCAGCCCGGTGTCGTCGGCGAGTAGCGCGCCGTCCCGGTGCAGCCAGGCCGAGACGACGGTGGCGGCGGTCATCCCGATGTAGACGATGAGGGAAGCGGCGTGCAGCCGGAAGCCGATCCCGATCGTCAGGGTGAGCAGCCCGAGCGGTACGAGCACCGCCGGCCACCACCGGGACGCGAACAACACCACCGGCTGCGCGCCGGGCCCCCGTTCCTCCGCCACCCCGCTCTGGTGCCCACATCGGGAATGATCGACACCAGTACGCCGGAGTGGCGGCATCGGAGCTGCCTGATACCGCCACTACGGCGGAATGGAGTCGATCAAGCGCCCGGTAACGGGGCGCACACGCTACTGGCGGCGGCGGGCGTCGGCCTGGACGTCCAGGAGTTCGTTCAGGGCCAGGGCGGAGTTGATCAGGGAGAGGTGGCTGAACGCCTGGGGGTAGTTGCCGATCTGCTCGCCGGTCGCGGCGATCTCCTCGGCGTACAGGCCGAGGTGGTTGCTGAAGGTGAACATCTTCTCGAAGGTGAGCCGGGCGTCGTCGAGGCGTCCGGTGCGGGCCAGCGCCTCGACGTACCAGAACGTGCACATGTTGAACGTGCCCTCGTGGCCGGGGAGGCCGTCGGGGGAGTTGACCGGGTCGTACCGGTGGACCAGGCTGTCGGAGACGAGGTCGCGTTCGATCGATTCCAGGGTGGAGCGCCAGAGCGGGTCGCTGGGCGTGATGAAGCCGACCGACGGCATGGCCAGCAGCGCGGCGTCCAGCACGTTCTCGTCGTACGCCTGCACGAAGCTGTGGCGCTCCCGGTGGTAGCCGCGGGCCATGACCTGGTCGTAGATCCGGTTGCGTTGCTCGATCCAGCAGTTCATGTCCCCGGGGCGGCCGGTGCGCGTGGCCAGCCGGATGGCGCGGTCCAGCGCGACCCAGGACATCACCCGGCCGAAGGTGTAGTTGCGGGGATGGTGGCGGCTCTCCCAGATGCCGGCGTCGCGCTGGTCCCAGTTGTGGCACAGCCAGTCGACCATCCGGACGGTGCTCTTCCACACCTGGTGCGACACCCGGATGCCCTGTTCGTCGGCGAGGTGCATGGCGTAGAGCGCCTCGCCGTGGATGTCGAGCTGGAGCTGGTCGGCCGCGCCGTTGCCGATGCGCACCGGGCTGGAGCCCCGGTAGCCCTCCAGGTGGTCGAGCACCTCCTCGTGCAGGTCGGAGGAGCCGTCCACCCGGTACATGATCTTCAGGGGGTCCTGGTGGTCGCCGGCCTCCCGGATACGTTCGTCCAGCCAGTCCATGTACCGGCTGACCTCGTCGGTGAACCCGAGCCCGAGCAGCGCGTGCACGGAGAACGACGTGTCGCGTACCCAGGTGTAGCGGTAGTCCCAGTTGCGGGTGCCGCCGACCAGCTCGGGCAGGGCGGCGGTGGGCGCGGCGATCATCGCGCCGGTCGGCGCGTACGTCATGAGCTTGAGCGTGATGGCGGACCGCTCGACCATCTCCCGCCAGCGACCGGTGTAGCGGGAGCGTTCCACCCAGCGCCGCCAGTAGTCCCGGGTCCACTCGAACATGGCCTGGACCTCTTCCCCCGAGATGATCCGCGGCTCGGTGCCGGCCGTCTCCAGGATCACGCCGCCGGTGTCGCCCTCGCTGAGGTCGCCGTACACGATGAGGTCGCCGTCCTCCATGCGGACGTCTCCACCCCGGGACAGGAGCTGCCGCACCGGATCGACCGGGCTGAAGGTGAGCGTCTCCGTCCGGCCCCGGAAGACGTACCCGTTCGGGTGGCGTTCGAGCTGGTGCTTCTCCCGGGCGTAGTCGAACCGGGGCCGGCACTCCACTTTGAACCGCATGCTGCCCCGGACCATGTTGACCATGCGGACCAGGCGGTGCGCGTCGGTGGCCCGCTCGCCGGTGACCGGCATGAAGTCCATCACCTCGGCGACGCCGTCCGCGCTGATGAAGCGCGTGATCAGGATCGGCGTGCCGGGCAGGTAGAGCTGCTTGGTGACGTACCGGGTCTCGTGCGGGGCGATCCGGAAGTACCCGCCCTTGTTCTTGTCGAGCAGGGCGGCGAAGATGCTCGGCGAGTCGAACCGGGGCGCGCAGAACCAGTCGATCGTCCCGTCGCAGGTCACCAGCGCGGCGGTCTGCAGGTCGCCGATGAGCCCGTGATCCTCGATCGCCGGATAGCTCTCCACGTCGCCCCCCGGTTTCGGCTGCCTCCTGCGCATCCCACCCTAGGGGAGGAATTGTCAGGTTAGGGCGGATTCGCGGCGACGCGCCTCGGGCGCCGGCCCAGGATCGCGCAAACCTTGTTGCCGTTGTGGCAAACTGGCGGCATGGCTGACGACCTGGACCAGGCCCTCGACGCGGTCGGCCCCCGGCTGCGCGCGCTGCGGCGCGAGCGGGAGACCACGCTCGCCGACCTCTCCGCCGCCACCGGCATCTCGGTGAGCACGCTGTCCCGGCTGGAGTCCGGTGGCCGCCGGCCCACGCTGGAACTGCTGCTCCCGCTGGCCCGGGCGCACGGCGTCACGCTGGACGAGCTGGTCGGGGCGCCGCCGACCGGCGACCCCCGCATCCACCTGCGGCCGGTCGCCGCGCACGGCATGACCATGCTGCCGCTCACCCGACGTCCCGGCGGCATCCAGGCGTACAAGCTGATCATCCCGGCCGGCGGCCGGGCCGAGCCCGAACCCAAGACCCATGAGGGGTACGAGTGGGTCTACGTGCTCAACGGGCGGCTGCGTCTGCTGCTCGGCGAGCACGACCTAGTGCTCGCCCCCGGCGAGGCGGCCGAGTTCGACACCCGGGTGCCGCACTGGTTCGGCCGCGCCGACGACGAGGGGGTGGAGTTCCTCAGCCTCTTCGGCAGCCAGGGCGAGCGCGCCCACCTGCGGGCCCGCCCCCGCGACGCCCGGTGAGCCACGCGGATCTGCGCGGGCTGCGGATCTGGTACGAGGAGCACGGCGCCGGCCGGCCGCTGGTGCTGCTGCACGGCTCCTACGGGTCGACCGAGACGTTCGCGCCGGTGCGCCCCGCGCTGGCCACCCGCCGGCGGCTGATCGCGGTCGACCTTCAGGGGCACGGCCGCACCGCCGACGTGGACCGGCCGCTGCGCTACGAGTCGCTGGCCGACGACGTGGCCGCCCTGCTGCGTCACCTCGACCTGCCCGAGGCCGACCTGCTCGGCTACTCGCTCGGCGGCGGGGTGGCCCTGCGTACCGCGATCCAACACCCCGCGCTGGTCCGCCGCCTGGTCCTGGTCTCCACGCCGTGCCGGCGGCGGGGTTGGCACCCGGGTGCGCTGGCCGCGATGTCCGCGCACGACGCACGCGCCGCCGAGCGGATGCGCGGCACCCCGGCGTACGAGCGGTACGCGCGGCTCGCGCCCCGGCCGCAGGACTGGCCGGTGCTCTGGGCCCGCAGCGGTGAGCTGCTGCGCCGCGACTACGACTGGTCGGCCGAGGTGGCCGCGCTGCCGATGCCGGTGCTGCTGGTCTTCGCGGACGCCGACGCGATCCCGGTGCGCCACATGGCGGAGTTCTTCGGCCTGCTCGGCGGCGGCCGGGGGGACGTGGGCGGCGACCGGCCGATGTCCCGGCTGGCCGTGCTGCCCGGCCTGACCCACGACGACGTGGTCACATCGCCCGCCCTGCCGGCGGCGGTGCTGCCCTTCCTCACCCACCCCGCCCGCGCCCCCGGCTGAACGGGCGCGGCGGTGGCTGCGGTCGCGGTGCGCCACCTATCCTCGGGTGGGGAGCCGTGTGGCAGTTGACGGGGTGGTCGATGCTGAAGGACCTGGCCGCGGACCGGCATGTGCCGGGCGACAGCCGTCGACGCAACCTCGGTGCGCTGCTCCGACGGGTCCACCTCGGCGGGCCGGCCTCCCGCGTGGAACTGGCCGAATGGATGGGCGTCAACCGCAGCACGGTCATGGCGCTCACGGCGGAACTCGCGGCGGCCGGTCTGGTCCGCGAGGTGCCCCCCACCGGCAGCGGCCGGGCCGGGCGTCCGTCCTTCGTGGTCCGGCCCGAGTCGGCGGCCGTCCACGTCCTCGCCTTCGACATCGCGGTGGACCGGCTCGTGGCCGCCCGTGTCGGCCTGGGCGGAACGATCTCGGCACGCCTGGAGGCGACCCGGCCCCGGGCGGGAGCCGACCTCGACTCTGTGGTGTCCGTGCTCGCCGACTTCGGGCGGGCGCTGCACCACGACGCGCCGCCGACGTCGGTGTGCGTGGGCATCGGCGCGTCCTACTGCGGCATGATCCGGCCCGGCGACGGGATGGTCCGCTTCGGACCGGACATGGGCTGGGTGGACCAGGCGTTCGGCGCGGAGCTGGCCCGGCGGCTGGACCTGGGTCTCCCGGTCCTGGTCGGCAACGAGGCGCACCTCGGCGCGATGGCCGAGCACCAGCGTGGCGCCGGGGTCGACGCGCAGAACGTGATCTACCTGCACGGCGACGTCGGTGTCGGCGGCGGCATCGTCGTTGGCGGGGACCTGCTCGACGGCGACGGTGGGTACGGTTCCGAGGTCGGGCACATGCTGGTCAACCCGTACCAGGGGCGGCCCTGCGGCTGCGGCTCCCGTGGCTGCCTGGAGGCCGAGGTCGGTGAGCGGGCGCTGCTCGACGAGGCCGGCCGCCCGGCCGACCAGCGGGGACGTGACGCCGTCCGGGCCGTGGTCGCCGACGCGGCCCGGGGAGACGACGCCGCCCGCGAGGCGCTGCGCCGCATCGGTGACTGGCTCGGCATCGGCGTGGCGAACCTGATCAACCTGTTCAACCCCGGCGTGGTGATCTTCGGGGGGACGCTCACCGAGGTGTTTCCGGGCGCGGCGGCCCAGGTACGCCGCCGGATCGCCGCCAACGTCCTGCCCGTCTCCCGCGACAAGGCCCAACTGCGCGTCTCCGCCCTAGGCTACGACGCCACCTTGATCGGCGCCGCCGACCTGGCCTTCACCCCCTTACTGACCAACCCCCTGACCCCCCTCACCCCGTCCTAGCCCCGCCCCGCCCCGCCCGCCCCGCCCGCCCGCGCGGGTCGATCTTGCAGTTGTTGCCCCGGCAGATGGGACAAGTCGGGCCCTCGCGGGGCCGTAAGTCCATGATCGACGGGGAGGGGAGGGGGCATGGATCTGACGGGTGCGCGCTGGCGCACGTCGACCCGCTCTGGCTCGAACGGTGGCTCGTGCGTCGAGGTGGCCGACAATCTGCCCGGCGTCGTCGGCGTGCGGGACAGCAAGGACCGCTCCGGGCCCGCGCTCACCTTCGCTCCGGCCTCCTGGCGCGCTTTCGTCGCGTACACGAAGCGGTTTTGACTCATCCGCCCAGGCGGCGGGCGAGCCACGGCAGCAGCGCGTCGCCCTGGAGACGCTGGAACGCCCGCACGGTGGGGATGCCGGGCGGCGGGGGCTGGCGGGCGGCGTCGAGGAAGAAGCCGGTGAAGCCGGCCAGCACGCCGGTCAGGTCGGCCGGGTCGACGTGGGCGGTGAGCGGCCGGGTGGCCAGCAGCGCGTCCGGGTCGTGGCCGCCGTACACCTGCACGTTGATCACGGTGAGCAGCGTGTCCAGCCAGGCCGGCCCGCGGCAGGCCCAGGGCCAGTCGACGACGGTGACCGTACCGTCGGGGCCGAGCAGCAGGTTGTCGGCGCGGACGTCGAGGTGGCAGAGGGTGTCGCCGGTCAGCGCGGCGACCCCCCGGTCGGCGGCGGCGCGCAGCTCGGGCAGGTGGGCGCGGGCCCACGGGTCGAGGTCGGCCGGCGGGTCGGCGGAGAGCCGCCGCCACGCGTCGAAGTTCGCCGCGAGCGTCTCGGCCGCGGTGGTGGTCGCGGCGGCGGGGGCCGGGGTGAGCGTCGCGGCCATCGTCTCCAGCGTGGACAGCACGGCGGCCAGCTCCCCGGCGTCCCACGGCGTGACCGGGTGCCGGCCCTCGACGTCGGCGAAGACGAGCGTGATCCAGTCGCCGTCGTCGTGGCTGCCGAGCAGCGTGGGCGTCGGCGCGGCGGCGGGCAGGGCGGCGGCGATCCGGGCCTCGTCCCGGTGCATGCCGGGGCTGCGGTCGTTCTGCGCCGGGCTGACCGCCTTGACGAAGGCCCGCCCGCCGCGCGCGGTGCGGACCCGGTCGGCGGTGCCGGGGGAGTAGCCGCCGGGTTGTGACTCGGCCGCCACCACCCGGTCGCCGAGGATGTCCTCGACCGCGGTACGGACGTGGGCGGGCAGATCGCGCCACCGGATACGGGTCTTCGGTCGACTGGTCACCGCCCCACCGTGCGCGTCGCCTCCCCGCCCGGGCAACCAGCTTTCGGCGCACCTCGGTGTTAAGCGGGGGCCCCGCCTCTACCGGATGCGTTAACCGGGGGCCCCTCCTTACCGCCCGGCGGGGGGTTACGGCACCGGTGACAGCGGGAACGCCACCGCGACGCCCCGGGAAGGAGCAGCGGATGCGGGACGGCACCGGACTGACCATCGGCGTGCTCGGCTCGTACGGCGGCCGCAACCTCGGCGACGAGGCGATCCTCACGGGTCTTCTGGCCGATTTGCGGCTACACGAGCCGGATGCCCGGATCATCGTGTTCTCCCGGAACCCGGCGCACACCGCGCTGGCGCACCCCGACGTCGAGGCGGTGCCGTGGGAGGGCGTCAGCCGGGTCGACTCGTCCCAGGTGCTCCACCAGCTCGACCTGCTCGTCCTGGGTGGCGGCGGAATCCTGTACGACAAGGAGGCCCGCCGCTACCTTCGGGTGGTCCGGGTCGCCCAGGAGCGGGGCCTGCCGCTGCTCACGTACGCGGTCGGGGTCGGGCCGCTGACCGACGCGGTAGACACCGCCATGGTGCGCGAGACGCTGGCGCAGGCCGTCGAGGTGACCGTCCGGGACCAGGAGTCGCGAATGGTGTTGGAGGAGGCCGGCCTGGTCAACCCGATCACCGTCACCGGTGACCCGGCCTTCCTGCTCAAGCCCGAGGAGTTCCCGGCGCAGTGGCTGCGCGAGGAGGGCGTGCCGGCCGGTTCCCGGCTGGTCGGGTTGAGCGTGCGGGAGCCGGGCCGGGCCGCGGAACGCCTCGACGTCGACGGCTACCACCGGTTGCTCGCCCAGATCGGCGACTTCCTGGTGCACCGGATCGACGCGTACGTGCTCTTCGTGCCGATGGAGCGCGACGACATCCGGCACTCGCACGGTGTGCTGTCCCACATGATCGCCGCCGACCGGGGGCGCATCCTGCACGGCGACTACCGTCCGGCGCAGGTCCTCGGCCTGATGCGCCACTTCGACCTCGCGGTCGGCATGCGACTGCACTTCCTGATCTTCGCCGCCATGATGAACACGCCGTTCCTGCCACTGCCGTACGCCGGCAAGGTCTTCGACCTGGCCCAGCGGCTCGGCGTGCCGGCGCTGCGCGGCATGGAACGGGAGGTGGAGGGTCCGCTGCTGGCCGAGGTGGACCGGCTGTGGGACGAGCGCACAGTCCGGGCCGACGCGACCGCACGCCGGGTCGCCGAGGTCTGCGAGCAGGCACGGGGCACCTCGCATGTGACCCGCAGCGTGCTGGAGAGCATCCGGGCCCGCACGCTGGCCCCGGCCGGCTGAGGTGGCGCGGTCAGACCGCCGGACCGCGCCAGGTGTAGACCCACTCCTCGTCGTCCGGCCCCTCGCCCGACTGCAACTCGTAGATCTGCGCCTCCGCCAACCCGCCCGGCCCGAGGTGGTGGTGGGTCAGCGGCGGACGACCGTTGCTGTCCAGCTCGACCGTGACGCGCTCGCCGTCGGCCGTGCCGCCCACCAGGGGGATGTGCACCGTGGAAGCCATGCGCCCATCCTGCCCCGGCGCGCGGGTGCGCGCAGCGGATAGCGGGGCAGCGGGCCGACCGTTCCGGCGACTAGTGTCCGGTCATGGCGACCCCGACGATCGACCCGACACTCGGTCCGGTCCTCGCCCGCACGGGCGACGAGCGGGCGGTCCTCGACGCGTTCCTCGACTTCCACCGCGCCACCGTGCTGCGCAAGGCGCGCGGTCTCGCCGACGCCGACGCCGCCCGGCGGCTGGTGCCCTCCCTCACCACCCTGGCCGGGCTGCTCAAACACCTCACCGTGGTCGAGACGAACTGGTTCGTCCGGCTGTTCGCCTCGGAGCCGGGCGACGTCTACCTCACCTCCCAGGCCGACGCCGACGCCAGCTTCACGCTCGGCCCCGACGACACCGTCGCCGCGCTCGCCGCGGCGTACGAGACGGCCTGCGTCCGCTCCCGGGCCGTCGCGGCCCGCTTCGACCTCGACCACGTGGTGCCGCACGCGCAGCTCGGCGAGGTGTCGCTGCGCTGGGTGCTGGTGCACCTGATCGAGGAGACCGCCCGGCACGCCGGGCACGCCGACATCCTGCGCGAGCTGACCGACGGCGAGACCGGCGCGATCTGACGGTCAGTCGCGGGGCAGCAGCCCGGGGGGATACTCCATCCCGTCGTGGGTGCACGCGGCGGCGGCGACCCG
Source organism: Micromonospora sp. NBS 11-29 (assembly GCF_002140155.1). Taxonomy (GTDB): domain Bacteria; phylum Actinomycetota; class Actinomycetes; order Mycobacteriales; family Micromonosporaceae; genus Micromonospora. Next base: position 338,813 of record NZ_NAPR01000017.1, on the reverse strand, counting down.
GGCGGCGTAGCGGGCCGCGTCGAGCGGCGTGGCCCCGCGCAGTCGGGCGGCGATCAGGCCGGCCGCGAAGGCGTCGCCGGCCCCGTTGGTGTCCACCACCGGTCCGGGCGGGGTGGCCGCCGGCACGCGGGCCGGCGGCGTGTCCGGGGCGTGCAGCGTCGCGCCGGCCGCCCCGCCGGTGACCAGCACGGTGCGCGGCATGAGCGCGGCCGCCGCCTTCCCGGCCCGCTCACCCAGCTTCACGTCGCTGACGAAGACCAGGTCGGCGACCTCGGCGAACGGGCGGTGGTAGTCGTTCTCGCCGTTCCAGTCGTGCAGGTCGGTGGAGAGGGCCGCCGCGGCGCGCAGCACCGGCAGCGCGTCCCGGGCCCAATCCATGATCGAGACGTGTACGTGCGCCGCCTCGGCGACCAGCGCGGCCAGCTCCGCGTCGGCGAACGGCGTCCCCGGCCCAGGCCAGGGCCGGGGGTCGTAGAGCGACATCCGGCGGCCGCCCGGGTCGACCAGGTTGACCGAGCGGCGGGTGCCGGCGGGCGTGTCGACCAGCACGGTCCGCACCGAGGTGCGGGCCAGCGCCGCCCGGACCACGTCGCCGGCCGGGTCGGCGCCCAGCACGTCGACCAGCGTCACCCGCAGGCCCAGCGCGTGGGCGGCCAGCGCCACCCCGGCGCCGGTGTTGCCGATCCGCAGCTCGACCGGGGGCACGGTCAGCGAGTCGGCGGCGGGCAGCGGCAACGCGGGCACGCGGGCCCGGACGTCCACGCCCAACCCGCCGATCACCAGAAGGTCGGTCATGGCGCCGACGATATCCGCGTCCGGCCGCCTATCCTGGCCCCGGGCGTCGTCGAGGGGGAACGTGTGCTGGTCATCCACGGGCTGTGGCTGCCCGGCGCCGGGCTCGCCGTGTGGGCCGAGGACAGCACGCTGCCGGCCCGCGCGCCGCGCCGCCCCGGCCGCGCCCCGCGCGAACGGCCGCATCCCTTCGCCGCCGACCACGCCACGCTGACGGCCGCGCTCGGCGGGACCCCGGGCCGGCCGATCTCCGTCCTGCTCGGGCTGCCCACCCGGGCCGGCTCGCCGGTGGACTCGCCGGAGCTGGCCCGGGCCGCCGTCGGGGACCCGGTCCGCGGCCCGCTCACCCGCGCCGGCTGGCGGGCGCCCGCCCTCGGGTACGCCCCGGACGACGCGTACGCGCTGCTGCGCGCGGGTTGGCCCGGCCCGGTCGGGGCGGGCCTGCGCCACCTGGCCGAACTGGCCGACTTCGCCGCCGACCTGGTCACCCGCGGCCGACTCCTCCCCACCCTCGGCGGTAAGGAGGGGCCCCCTGTTAACGCCTCCGGTAGAGGCGGGGCCCCCTCTTATCACTCGGCCGGGCCGGGATCCCGGCGGCGGAGGTCACCGGCGACGGACGAGGCCGGCGCGCTGGCGCTCTGGCGGCCACTGCTCACCGGCACCGACGCGGCCTGGGCGCGTGACCTGGCGCTGGCCCTGCCCCCGGCGGCCCGCGCCGCCCGCGACTGGCGGCCGGCGTCTTCGGGTGCACCTGTGGTCGCCCAGGCGACAACATCCGCACCCGAAG
>NZ_NAPR01000017.1:309239-337222 GCF_002140155.1 Micromonospora sp. NBS 11-29 | reverse complement strand
GGGCCGATGTGGCGGCGACCGGGCCGCGCCGGGCGGATCAGGCGGCGGCCGGGCCGCGCCCGGCGGGTCAGCCGGCGGCGGCGGAGGGCTGGAGCGGGGCGGCCGGTCGGGCCGAGGGGTTCGAGGCGGGTGAGTTGGTGGCCGACGCGTTGGACGCGCTGGTCGACGCCGCCGCGCGGGTGGCCCTGGCGGACACCCGGCTGCACCGGGGGATGCGCCCCGGCGGGCCGGTGCCGGGCTGGCTGGCCGCGCTCACCGGCCCGGACCGGGCGTTCACCGCCGAGCCGGCCGCGCTGGCGACGCTGCGTACCGAGCTGGACGCCTGGCAGCGGGACGCCGCCGGTGGCGCGGTACGGGCCACGTTCCGCCTGGTCGAGCCGGCCGTCGACCCGGTCGCCGAGTTGGTCGAGGGCGGGGCCTGGCGGGTGGAGTTCGGCCTGCACCCGGCCGACGAGCCGGGGTTGGTGGTCGACGCCGGGCACATCTGGCAGCGACCCGCGCCCGCGCTCGCCGCCCGCGGCGTGGAGCCCCAGGAGACCCTGCTGGCCGAGCTGGGCCGGGCCAGCCGGCTCTGGCCGGAGGTGGACGCCGCGCTGCGTACCGCCGTACCCGAGGGCATGGAGCTGGACGCCGACGGCGCGCACCGGTTCCTGCGCGAGGGGGCGCCGGTGCTGCATGCGGCCGGTTTCGGGGTGTTGCTGCCGTCCTGGTGGCGGCGCTCCTCGTCGCGCCTGGGCGCCCGGCTGCGGGCGCGCAGCCGGGCCGCGCCCGGCGCGGTCGCCACCACCGCCGGCACGCTGGGGTTGGACGCGCTGGTCGACTACCGCTGGGAGGTGGCCCTCGGCGACCAGCCGCTGACCGCCGAGGAGCTGGCGTCGCTGGCCGACCTGAAGTCGCCGCTGGTCCGGCTGCGTGGCCGCTGGGTCGAGCTGGACCCGCAACGGCTGGAGGCCGGGCTGCGGCTGCTGCGCTCCTCGGGCGAGCTGACCGTGGCGGACCTGCTGCGGATGGGGCTCTCCGGCGACGACCAGGCCGGTGAGCTGCCGGTACTGGACGTGGTCGCCGACGGGGCGCTCGGCGAACTGCTGGCCGGCGAGGCGGAGCGGCGGCTCACCCCGGCCGACCCGCCGCCGGGTTTCGTCGGCACGCTGCGCCCCTACCAGCGGCGCGGGCTGGCCTGGCTGGCGTTCCTCCAGTCGCTCGGGCTGGGCGGGATCCTCGCCGACGACATGGGGCTGGGCAAGACCGTGCAGTTGCTCGCGCTGCTCGCCGGCGACCCGCCGGAGGCCGGGCCGACGCTGCTGGTCTGCCCGATGTCGCTGGTCGGCAACTGGCAGCGGGAGGCCGCGACGTTCGCCCCCGACCTGCGGGTGCACGTGCACCACGGCGCCGAGCGGGCCCGGGGCGAGGAGTTCACCGCCGCCGTGCAGGCGGCGGAGCTGGTGCTCACCACCTATTCGGTGGCCGCCCGGGACGCGTTCGACNCGCCGCCACCCGCCAGGCCGAGGCGGTCCGGTCGCTGCCCGCGCGGCACCGGGTCGCGGTCACGGGTACGCCGGTGGAGAACCGCCTCGCCGACCTCTGGTCGATCATGCAGTTCGCCAACCCGGGACTGCTCGGCCCGGCCGCGGTGTTCCGCAAGCGGTTCGCCGAGCCGATCGAGCGCCACGGCGACGCCGAGGTGGCCGAGCGGCTGCGGCGGATCACCGGCCCGTTCGTGCTGCGCCGGCTCAAGACCGACCCGACGATCATCACCGACCTGCCGGAGAAACTGGAGATGGAGGTGCTCTGCAACCTCACCGCCGAGCAGGCCGCGCTCTACCGGGCGGTGGTGGACGACATGATGGCGAAGATCGAGTCCAGTGACGGGATCGAGCGCCGGGGGTTGGTGCTGGCCACCATGAGCCGGCTCAAGCAGGTCTGCAACCATCCCGCCCACCTGCTGCACGACGGCTCCGCGCTGCCCGGCCGCTCCGGCAAGCTGGAACGCCTCGACGAGATCGTCGACGAGGTGCTCGCGGCGGGGGAGAAGGCGCTGCTGTTCACCCAGTACGCCGAGTTCGGCGCGATGCTGCGGGGGCACCTGTCGGCGCGTACCGGTCGGGAGGTGTCGTTTTTGCACGGCGGCGTCGGCAAGGCCGAGCGGGACGCCATGGTGGCGCGGTTCCAGACGCCGGACGGCCCGCCGCTGTTCGTGCTCTCGCTCAAGGCCGGCGGCACCGGCCTGACGCTGACCGCGGCCAACCACGTCGTGCACGTGGACCGGTGGTGGAACCCGGCCGTCGAGGACCAGGCCACCGACCGGGCGTTCCGCATCGGCCAGCGGCGGCGGGTGCAGGTACGCAAGTTCGTCTGCGCCGGCACGGTCGAGGAGAAGGTGGCCGCGATGATCGCCGACAAGCGTGCCCTGGCCCGTTCGGTGGTGGGCAGCGGCGAGCAGTGGGTCACCGAGCTGTCCACCGAGACGCTGCGCGAGCTGTTCACGTTGGAGCCCGGGGCGGTGGTCGAGTGAGTCCCGGTTTTGACGAATACGGACCGCCGGTACGGGTCGAGGGTGGACTGCGGGCGCGCAGCACCCGGGGCGCGATCGGGCAGTCCTGGTGGTCCCGGCGCTTCGTGGAGGTGTTGGAGTCGTTCGCGCTCGGCTCCCGGCTCACCCGGGGACGGGCGTACGCACGCCGGGGCCAGGTGCTCCGGCTGGACGTCTCGCCCGGACGCGTCACCGCCGACGTACAGGGATCCCGGCCGAAGCCGTACGCGGTGCGGATCGGGCTGGCCGCGTACCCGGAGAAGGTGTGGCGGCGGATCGAGGCGGAGTTGGCCGGGCAGGCGTTCTTCAGCGCCCGGCTGCTCGCCGGTGACCTGCCGGCGGAGCTGGAGGAGCTGTTCGCCGCGGCGGACGCGCCGCTGTTCCCGGCCGAGATCGACGAGTTGGACCAGCGGTGCGGCTGCCCCGACTTCGCGGTGCCGTGCAAACACCTGGCCGCCACGTTCTACCTGCTCGCCGAGGCGTTCGACGCCGATCCGTTCCAGCTCCTGCACTGGCGCGGCCGGGCCCGGGGCGATCTGCTCGCCCGCCTGCGTACGCTGCGCGGCGTCCACCCCGGCGGCGCCGGAGCCGGCCCCGCCGCCCCGGCGGGCCCTGCGGTCCTGCCTGGCTCGGCAGACCTGTCGGAGCCGGCCGGCCCTGCTGGTCCGGCGGGCTCGGCGGCCGGGATGCCGGTCGCCGGTGCCGGGCGGGTGCTGGCCGGACTGCCGGCGGTCACGCCGGACGACGAACTCGACCGGTTCTGGGTGTCCCCGGTGGCGTTGCCCGACCGGCCGCCCACCCTGGCCACCGACCCGGAGCTGCTGCTGCGGCAGCTCGGCCCACCCGGCGTCGAGATCGGCGGCCCGGGCCTGGCCGAACGTCTGCGCCGCGCGTACCAGGAGTTCCACGGCGAAGGAGCGAGTTAACAAGGGGCCCCGCCTCTACCGGAGGCGTTAACGGGGGGCCCTTCCTTGCGCTCAGGTGAGGCGGCGGCGGAAGCGCCACATCAGGGCCGCGTTGGCGACCAGCACCACCGCGCAGACCGCCCCGGCCAACCGACCGGCCAGCACGGTCATCGCCGGCAGCGAGGCCCACAGCACGATCGTCAACAGCATCAGGTACCGGCCCCGGCGGCCCCTGNGATCTGTTCGAACCTGCGCTGATCCTCTTGGCTGAGCATGGCGCTGCCCTTCCCCTCACGGCTTCAGCGGTTCGGCGGCATACCCGGATCCGAGGGGGGTCACGCGCCGTCGCTGCTGCCGGTTTCGCGATCCGGGCAGCCGGGGCGACACCTCAGCGCAGGCTTATCCGTACCTTAAATTTGCCTGAGGTGTCGAACGTGTCCGGCGGTGTCGCGGCGGGCCGAAACCTCGCGTACGGGCGGTCGGCGCCCGGGTCCGCCCTGCTCGGGACGCCTCCGGGAGGTGGCTGGGGCGCCGGGTGCCCGGTTGCGGTCATGAGCACCGTCTTAAGTGCGCTCACCGGCGTGTTCGGCGCGTCTTGAGTGGCCGCGTAGCCATGGCTACTTTCCCGTAGCAACTCTCCGGCAACCGTCGCCGCCCTCTCGCCACCCAACCCCCGGGTGGCCGGCGTGCCGGCGCTCGAAGAAAACGGGATAGGTACATGGCCGACCTGAACGTGCCACCGCGTCGACCCCGGGACGACCGCGGCTGGGACGGATACCAGCACCCCCATCCGGACGGGTACCGCGACCTGGACTCCGCCGCACCGTACGCCGGCGGTCACCCCGCCCCGGCGCCGCAGCCCGCGCCGGGCCCGCAGTGGGTCGGCCCGAACGGCTTCGCCCCCGCCGACCACGCGCCGCACGGCGGCTACGGCCAGCCCGGCGGGTACGCCCAGCCTCAGGGCGGGTACGCCCAGCCCGGCGGTGGGTACGCCCAGCCGCACGGGAGCTACGCCCAGCCCGCCGGTGGGTACGCGCCGCCGCCCGGACCGGGACTGCCCAACCTGGACGACGACGGCGAGAACGCGCCGAACCGTGGCCGGCGTCGCGCCCTCGCCACGATCGGCGGCGCCGCGGTGGTTGCCGGTGGGGCCGCCTTCGCGCTTTCCCCGCAGCTCCGCGGCCTGTTCTCGGATGCCCCGGCGGCCGGTGACGCGACCGGCACGGTGACCACCGACGGCACCCAGGCCCGGCCCAGCGGCCAGCAGCCCAGCACGGTGCGGACCTACACCGAGCAGAACGAGAGCTACATGGGTTCGCGGGCGGGTGCGGCGCTCAAGCGCAACGCCCCGGCCGGCGGCCGGCTCTTCGGCAGCCCGGCGGCCGCCGCCGAGGCGACCGAGGTGACCGTGAAGACGGTGCTCGCCAAGGACCCGATCCGGCACCTGGCCAGCCGGACCACGTTCGGCCCGACGCCGAAGGTGATCGCCGACATCAAGCGGCTCGGCATCGACGACTGGCTGCGCCAGCAGTTGGAGCCGGAGAAGATCGCCCCGACGAAGGCCGAGCTGAAGCTGGCCGAGCTGCCGTCGCTGAAGCTCAGCCCGACCCAGCTCCGCGACCAGCGCGAGCAGCTCAACGAGCGCGGCGTCGACCCGGCCCGGGAGACGGTGGACGCCACCATCGCCCGGCAGATCTGGTCCGACCGCCAGCTCTTCGAGGTGATGGTCGACTTCTGGAACGACTTCCTGCACGTCGCGGCCGACTTCGACGGCGGTGAGGTCTACCGCAACGCGTTCGACCGGGACGTCATCCGCAAGCACGCGCTGGGCAGCTACCCGGACATGCTGGTGGCCGCGAACAAGCACCCGGCGCTGCTGCTCTACCTGAACCAGGTGGACTCGCGCAAGGACGCGATCAACGAGAACCTCGCCCGGGAGAACCTGGAGCTGTACTCGGTCGGCGTCGACGGCGGCTACACCGAGAAGGACGTGCGTCAGGCCGCCATGCTCCAGACCGGGCGGGGCGTCGCCGACGGCAAGTACATGTTCTTCGGCGACCGGCACTACGTCGGCAAGGTGAAGATCCTCGGGTTCAGCCACGCCAACGACTCGAACGACCCGAAGGTCGCCGACAAGGTCATCGACTCGTACATCCGGTACATCGCGCTGCACCCGTCGACGGCGAAGTACGTGGCCCAGAACCTGGCCACCCGGTTCGTCTCCGACACCCCGCCGAAGTCGGTCGTGGACCGGCTGGCCAAGGCGTACACCACCAACAAGGGCAACATCCGGCCGGTGCTGGCCACGCTGTTCAGCTCCTCGGAGTTCTGGGCGGCGGTCGGGCAGAAGGTGCGCCGTCCGATGGAGTACCTGGTGGCCACGTACCGGTCGCTCGGGGTCGGGCCGGACGCGACGGCCGGGTTCGAGGGCGACAAGCGGCGCACGCCGTTCGCCCAGGGGCTGCGGCAGGTCCAGGACAAGATGCGCGAGCTGGGCCAGTACCCGATGGGCAAGCCCACGCCGGACGGTTACGCCGACGTCTACCTGGCGTGGACGTCGGCCGGCACCATGGTCGACGGCTGGAACGAGGCCGGTGACCTGCTCGGCGGCTGGCGCAAGCAGTTCACCTACGTCAAGCCGGAGAAGCTGGTGGCGAAGCCGCCGACGACCGCCGGGGCGTACGTGGACGCGCTGGCGGTGAAGCTGGTGCACCAGAAGCTGTCCGCCCGGGAGAAGAAGCTCGTGCTCGCCGTGGCCGGGGTGTCCGAGGGCGCCAAGGTCGACGCCACCTTCAACGGGGCCATCGCCGCGGTCGCGCGGACGATCCTCGCGTCCCCCCAGCACCACCTCCGGTGAGGCATTCGATGGAGATGACCGTGAACCCGTACCCCCTGCACCCCGAATGCCCCGATGTGCGACGGCTGGCCGACAACCCGGCCGAGGCACTGCTGCGCGCCGAGGCGGACATCGTCGCGGCCGAGAACGCCGCCGAGGCCGACCGGTACCGCCGGCTGGAGGAGGTCGAGGAGGCCCAGCAGGACGGCCGGGGCGTCACCCGGCGTACCTTCGTGGCCGGCGCCGCGGCCACCGCGACCGCGCTGGCGACCGCCCAGTTCGTCACCACCTCGGCATCGTTCGCGGCGACCAAGACCGGCACGCTGATCCACGTCTTCCTCTACGGCGGGCTGGACGGGCTGAGTCTGGTCGCGCCGGCCAGCGACCCGGTGCTCAACAAGGCCCGCCCGGACCTGCTGCTCGGCAACGACTCCCTGGCCCTGGCCCGCGGTTTCAAGCTGACCAGCGCGTTCGCCCCGCTGGAGAAGTGGCTGAAGGCCGGCCAGCTCGGGTTCGTGCCGGCGGTCTCCGACCCGCGGCTGTCGCGCAGCCACTTCCAGGCCGCCGACGCCTGCAACCTGGGCGGCCTGCCCGGCGAGACGGGCGGCCGGGGCTGGCTGGACAGCCTGGTCGACGCGCTCGGCAAGGGCACCGCGTTCCGCAGCGTCGGGATCGGCAGCACGCTGCCCCGCTCGCTGGTCGGCGTGAACGGCGCGATCTCCCTCAACAACGTCGGTGAGCTGCGGCTCAACGGCGACGACAAGTACCGCGCGGCCACCGAGAAGGCGATCCGCGGCCTGTTCACCGGGATCAACCACCCGGTGGAGGAGGCGGTCATCGAGGGGATGGGCGCGCTGTCCACCGCCCAGAAGCTCGCCGCGAAGCCGTACGCCGCCGCCGAGGGCGTCAAGTACGAGGGCGTCGGCAACGCGTTCCAGCAGCTCGCCCAGCTCATCAAGGGCGGGGCGAACGTGCGGGTGGCGACCGTCGGCATGGGCGGCTACGACACCCACGAGAACCAGGGCACCAGCGAGGGCGGCCAGCTCTGGCGGCGGCTCAACGAGCTGGCCAACGCGATGGCGGCGTTCTTCACCGACCTGGGCGACCAGGCGGCGGACGTGACCGTCATGGTGTCCAGCGAGTTCGGCCGGCGGGTCGCCTCGAACAGCGGCGGCACCGACCACGGCCACGGCGGTGTGGTCACCGTGCTGTCCGGGCGCAAGCTCGCCAGCTCGCTGCTCGGCACCTGGAACGGTCTGGACAAGTTGGACAGCGGCGACGTGCCGGAGTACAACAACATGTTCAACGTCTACGGCTCGGTGGCCCAGGGGCGTTTCGGCCTGACCGCCGCCCAGGTGGACAAGGTCTTCCCCCGACAGAAGTTCACCCCGATCAAGATGTACGCGTGACCTACCAGGACACTGACGCCGCCGGCCGTCGTACCGGGCATCCCGCCCCGTACGGCGGCCGTCCGGCTGCCCCCGTACCCCCGGGTCGGCCGCGGCGCGGACCCGGCGGCCGGCGGACGCTGGCGGCGGTGTTCTGGCTCGGTCTGGTGGCCGCCGTCGTGCCGTGGTGGCTGGACACCCCGGCCGGTTCGCTGGCCGACACCGCCGACGTGCTCACCGCCGGTGGCCGGGTCACCGGCCTGATCGCCGGCTACCTGCTGCTGGTGCAGGTGCTGATGATGAGCCGGCTCGGCGTGCTGGAACGCACGCTCGGCGGGGAGCGGATCTCCCGGCTGCACCGGGACGTCGGCGCGACGCTGCTGGTGGCGGTGCTGGCGCACATGTCGCTGCTGGTGGTGGGCTACGCCCGGCAGGAGCGCAACTCGGTGTTCGGCGAGGTCGCCACGCTGCTGACCGACTACGAGGACATGCTCTCCGCGTTCGTCGCCGCCGGCGTCCTGGTGGCGGTCGGGCTGACCGCGGTGCGCGGCGTGCGCCGCCGGTTGCCCTACGAACTCTGGTACGCGCTGCACCTGACCAGCTATCTCACCCTGCTGCTCGGCTACGCGCACCAGTTCAGCAACGGCGCCCAGCTCTACGAATCCGGCCCGGTGCGCACCGGCTGGATCGCCGCGTACCTGCTGGTGGTGGCCGCGCTGCTGTGGGGCCGGGGGGTCAAGCCGCTGGTGTTCAACCTGCGGCACCGGCTGCGGGTGGCCGACGTGGTGGCGGAGAGCCCGGACACCATCTCGATCTACCTGACCGGGGCCCGGCTCAACCAGATCGACCTGCTCGGCGGGCAGTACTTCCGCTGGCGTTTCCTCAACCCCGGCTGCTGGTGGCAGTCGCACCCGTTCTCGCTCTCCGCCGCCGGCAACGGCCGCTGGCTGCGGCTCACCGTCAAGGTCGTCGGCGGGCACACCGCCGAGCTGCGGGACCTCACCCCGGGTACCCGGGTGTGGGCCCAGGGCCCGTCCGGCACGTTCACCGCCGCGCACCGGACCCGGGAGCGTGCCCTGCTCATCGCCGGCGGCAGCGGCATCGCGCCGCTGCGGGCGATGCTGGAGGAGTTGCCGCCGGGCGCGGCGCTGATCTACCGCGCGCGTACCCCCGCCGACGTGCTGCTGCACCGGGAGCTGGACTGGCTCGCCCAGGCCCGGCAGACCTCGGTCTGGTACGTCATCGGCCGCCGCGACGACCCCGGCCCCCGCCAGGTGATGAACCCCGACGGGCTGCGCCGGCTGGTGCCCGACCTGGCCCGTCGCGACGTCTACCTGTGCGGGCCCGGCGGCCTGGTCGACGAGTCCGTCAAGGTGTTGCGGGCGGCCGGCGTGCCCCGCCGCCAGATCCACCTCACCGCGTTCGAGTTGTAAGAGAGGCACCCTCCATGCGTCGCGCGCTCCTCGCGATCACTGGCCTGGCCGCCGGCACCACCGCGCTGGTGGTGCTCAAGGGCGGCCCGGGCGCCGGGCCGGCCACCGCCGGTGACGTGCCGGCCGCGCAGGCCCCGGTCGCCCCCGGCGGCACACCCGCGCCCGACGGCGTGACCGCCGCGCCCAGCGCCTCGGCCAAGGCTCCGGCCTCGGCCTCGGCCTCAGCCAAGGCCTCGCCCTCGGCGAAGCCGGATCGGAAGCCGGCCAGCCGGGGCGGCGACCGGACCAGTACCGCGCCGGCCGCGCCGAGGACCACCACGAAGGCGCCGAAGCCCACCACGCGCACGGTCACCGGGCCGACCGTCACCTACGCGTCCACCGGTAGTGGTCCCAAAGAGCACCAGGTGCGGGTGCAGATCACGCTGAGCGGCAACCGCATCGTCGACGTCAGAGGGCTGGACCTGCCGGTCGGGGGACAGCCGGGGCGGCTCGCCGACGACGTGCAGGCCCGCTACAGCGGCAGTTCCGGCGAGGTGGTGGAGAAGCAGAGCGCGAATGTGAACACCGTCTCCGGCGCCACCTACACCAGCACCGCCTACAAGCAGTCGCTCCAGGGCGCACTCGACAAGGCCTGACCGCTTGGCCGCCGCCGGTCGGCCCGGCCTGCGCCGGGTCGAACACATCATGGGTACGGCGATCAGCCTCGACCTGGCCGACGACCTGCCCGCCGAAGCCCTGCACGAACTGGCCGAGCGCACGTTCGACTGGATGCGTGAGGTGGACGCGCGGTTCAGCACGTACCGGGACGACAGCGAGGTGTGCCGGCTGGACCGGGGCGAGCTGCGGCTGGCCGAGGCATCCGACGACCTGCGGGCCGTGCTGGAGCGCTGCGCCGACCTGTGGACCGCCACGGACGGCTTCTTCGACGCGTACGCGACCGGGCGGCTGGACCCGTCCGGCTACGTCAAGGGGTGGGCGGCGCAGGTCGCCTCGGACCGGCTGCTGGCGGCCGGCGCCCCGAACCACTGCGTCAACGCCGGCGGCGACGTGCGGGTGCGCGGCCACGCCGCCGACGGTGAGCCGTGGCGGATCGGGGTGCGGCATCCGTGGGACCCGACGGCCACCTGCCTGGTGCTGGCCGGCACCGACCTGGCGGTGGCCACCTCCGGGGTGTACGAGCGCGGTCACCACGTCGTCGACCCGCGCCGGGGCACACCCGCGGTCGGCCTGCGCTCGGTCACCGTGGTCGGCCCCGACCTGGGCGAGGCGGACGCCTACGCCACCGCCGCGGTGGCCATGGGCACCCCCACCGGCATCACCTGGCTGGACCACCTGCCGTCCCCTTGGCAACACGCCGCGATAACCGACCAGTCCCACCTGTTCCACTCCCGAACCCTCCCCCGTCACCCATCCCGTTGATCATGAAGTTGACCGGGCCTCGCCTCGGCGTGTCGCACCGCTAACTTCATGATCAACGGNGGGGTGGGGGTCAGCGGAGGGGGCGGTGGAGGGTGGCGGGGCGGGGGGTGGGGGGTCGTGGGTGGCGGGGGCGGGCGCCCCGAGGGTGGGTGGAGGGCCATGGGCGTGGGCGGTGGGGGTGTCGTGGTGGTGGTTCGGTGCCGCCGGTGTGGCGGGCCGCGTCGTCCCTGGACATGCTCAACCCCCGCTCTGGCGCGTGTGCGCCCTCGGCAGGCACAACGAGCCCGGTGCCGGGGAGGTCGCTGTCGGACAGCCGTCGCTCAGCGCCCCCGGCGGGGCAGCGGGAGGTGTCCCGGAAGCAACTCCTGGGTGAGCGTGACGCCGGCCGCCCGCAGCGCCCCGATCAGCGCGTTCTGCACCAGGTACGAGTCGGGGAGTTGCCAGCGGGCCTGCTCGGGGGCGACCGCCCAGCGCACCGTGCCCTCGGGCAGCCGGGTCGGCGGGGCCGGGATCCACGAGCCGGGGCCGTGCCGTACCACGTGGAAGCAGTGTTCCAGCTCGGGTCGCAGCGGGTCGCCGGTCCGGACCAGGAACATCCACCGGCCGGTCGGGGTGACCAGCACCGGGCCGCGTACGCCGAAGCCGGCCGGGTGGGCAGCGACCGTGTCCAGCACCCGTCGCCCCAGGTGGGCGGCGACCTCCAGCACGTCGAACGCCCGTCCGGTGGGCAGCAGCAGGCCGTGTGGTCGGCTGCGCCACCAGGTGGCCACCCGGGCCGGGTCGGCGCTGGCCGCGTGCTCCCAGTTCTCCAGCGCCGGGTGGCAGCCCACGGTGGGACAGCCGGCCCGGCCGCAGACGAAACGCCGGTTGGCCAGGCAGGCGCCGGGTGTGACCGGCCAGCCGTGCAGCGCGTACCGCACGGCGACGCGCCGCAGCCGGACCCGCTCCAGCGACGACAGGTGAGCGACGCGCGGTCGGACGTTGCCCCACATGTGTGCCATCCCCTCTCGCCCCGCCGAACCGTCCACCCGTCACACGTCGAGGACCGTCACTGCCGTAACCCACGATCGTTGAGTTGACGAACGGCCGGTGCAACTTGCACGAAAACTACGAGAACTAGCTGGACGGCTGACGCACACCCTGTGCGACCAGGGAAAACCTGATGGACAGGGTGGTGGGGCCAAGCGCCGGCAGGGGAGGCAAAGATGGACGAACTGCCCATAGGCCGGCGGGTGGCGTACTGGCGGAGCCGCCGCAAGATGTCCCAACAGGTGTTCGCCGACCGGCTCGGCAAGTCCAAGAGCTGGGTGGACAAGGTGGAGCGCGGCGTACGCCGGCTGGACAAGTTCTCCGTGCTCTACGAGATCGCCGACATCCTCCGCATCGACGTGCAGTTGCTGCACGGCCGGGACCCGGAGCGGCGCAGCGACGCGCTCAACTGCATCGACCAGGTCGAGGTGGAGGAGATCCGGGCCGCCCTGGAGCGTTACGACGCGATGAGCGCCTACTTCGACGCGGCGCCCCAGCCACCGCCCCTGGTCGACATGCGCAAGGCGGTCAACCACGCCTGGCTCACCTACCAGTACGGCCGCTACGGCATGCTCACCCGGGCACTGCCGAAGCTGCTGCGCGACGCCCAGGCCGCCGACGCCTGCTACGGCGGCGGTGACCAGGCCCGCGAGGCCGCCCACCTGCTCGGCCAGGTCTACCAGATCGCCTCCTCGGTGCTGCGCAAGCTGGGCGAGTGCGACCTGGCCTGGCTGGCCGCCGACCGTTCGATGGCGGTGGCGCAGCGCGCCGACGACCCGCTGCTCGCCGGCATCGCCACCACCCGGGTCTGCAACGCCCTCGTGGCGATGGGCCGCCCCCGGCCGGCGCTCGAACTCAACGTACGGATCGCCAACCGGCTCGCTCCCGGCGGCGAGAACGACCTCCGGCCCGAACGTCTCTCCGTCTACGGCATCCTGCTGCTCCAGGGTGCGATGGCCGCGGCCAGGCTCGGTGACTCGGCGACCGTGGACGACCTGATCAACGGTGCCGCTGAGGCGGCCGCCCTGCTCGGCGGCGACCACAACTACTACTGGACCTCGTTCGGCCCGACCAACCTGGAGCTGCACCGCGCCGCCGCGGCGGTCGAGCTGGGCGACGGCGGCCGGGCGGTGGAGACCCACCTCGGGCTGGTCGAGTCCAAGTTCAACGCGTTGCTGCCCGAGCGGCGCGCACACCACCTGCTCGACCTGGCCCGCGGGTACACCCAGATGGGCGACGTCGCCAGCGCCGGCGACATGCTGTTGCAGGGCGACCGGCTCGCGCCCTCCGAGATCCGGTGCCGGCCGATCGCCCACGAGGTGATGTCGGACGTGCTCCGTCGCACCCGGGGTGCGCCGCCCGCGCCGATCGCGGAGTTGGCTGAGCAGATGGGAGTCGGAGTATGAGCGCGGGCCGGATCGGATGAGCGGTCCGCACACCATCGACGGGCGCCGTCGGGTGCTCTACGTCATCGCCTGCGGTTCGCCGTTGGCCCGGCGCGTCGGCCGGCTGGTCGACCTCGCCCAGGCCGACGGCTGGGCGGTGTGCGTGGTCACCACGCCGGACGGCGCGAAGTTCGCCGACCGGGCGGCGCTGGCGCGGCAGACCGGGCACCCGGTCCGTACGCACTACAAGAACCCGGACGACCCGGACGTGCTGCCGCCGGCCGACGCCATGCTGGTCTGCCCGGCGACGGTGAACACCGTCAACAAGTGGGCGGCGGGCATCACCGACACCCTGGCGCTCGGCCTGCTGGTCGAGGCGCAGGGGCTCGGGGTGCCGATCGCGGCCGTCCCCTACACGAACGAGGCGATGGCCGGGCACCCGGCGTTCCGGGCCAGCCTGGCCCGGCTCGCCGAGTGGGGGATCCGGGTGGTCTTCGGCGAGCAGGTGGTGCGCCTGCACCCGCCCGGGACGGGCGAGCGGCACGCGGACGCCTTCCCCTGGGAGGTCGGCCTGGCCGCCTTGAAGCACGGGCCCCTGGTTAACGCATTCGGTAGTACAGGGGGCCCCGCTTAACCGCCGTGGACGTGTGCGCCGCCGGACGCCGGTAAGCTGGCCGGCCGTGAGCACAACCGGATCGCCGCCCACCGTCGCCGCCGTGGTGGCCGCCCTGGACCGCCGCTACCCGCCCGCCTGGGCGCAGGAGTGGGACCGGGTCGGCCTGGTGCTGGGCGAGCCCGACCACCCGGTACGCCGGGTCGCCTGCGTGGTGGACGTGGTCCCGGAGACGGTGGACGAGGCGCTGGCCGCCGGCGCGGACATGATCATCGCCCACCACCCGCTGCTGCTGCGGGGCGTCTCCTCGGTGGCCGCGACCACGTACAAGGGGCGGATCGTGCACCGGCTGATCAAGGCCGACGTCGCCCTGTACGTGGCGCACACCAACGCCGACGTGGCCGCGCCCGGGGTCTCCGACGCGCTCGCCGCCCGGTTCGCGCTGACCGACCTGCGTCCGCTGCACCCACCCCGCCCCGGTTCGCCCGCCGACGGGCCGGGCCGGGGCATCGGACGCATCGGCGAGCTGCCCACCCCGATCACCCTGGCCGAGCTGACCCGGTTGGCCGCCGCCGTGCTCCCCGTCACCGCCTGGGGCGTTCGCGCCGCGGGCGATCCCGGGCGTATGGTTCGTACCCTCGCCGTCAGCGGCGGTTCGGGGGACGGCTTCCTGGGCGAGGCGGCCGCGGCCGGGGTGGACGCGTTCCTCACCGCGGACCTGCGCCACCACCCGGCCGGTGAGCATCTCGCCGCCGGTGGCCCGGCGTTGCTGGACGCCGCACACTGGGCGACCGAACGGCCGTGGCTGGACGACCTGGCCGCCCACCTCGCCGACGAGCTGGGCGTCGAGACCCTGGTGTCCGACCTGGACACCGACCCCTGGACCGTGCACGCCGCCGCGCCCCGACCGGACGACAAGGAGCCCCGACCGTGAAGGCTGACCCGAAGGTGCAGCGTCGCCTGCTCGACCTGCAGGCGATCGACACCACGCTCGCCCAGCTCGCGCACCGCCGCCGGAGCCTGCCGGAACGGGCCGAGCTGGAGGCGCTGGCACGCGAGTTGTCGGCGCTGGAGGACGAGCGGGTCCGGGCCCAGGTGGCCGTCGACGACCTGGACCGGGACATCGCCCGGCTGGAGAAGGACGTCGACCAGGTGCGGGCGCGCAAGAGCAAGGACGAGGCCCGGCTGGCCTCGGGCAGCGGCCCGGCCCGGGAGCTGGAGGCGCTCCAGCACGAGCTGGTCTCGCTGAACCGCCGGCAGAGCGACCTGGAGGACGCCGAGCTGGAGCTGATGGAGCAGCGGGAGACCGCGCAGGGCGTGCTCGACGGCATCGAGGGGCGTCTCGCCGATGCCCGGGAGCGCCGGGCCGCGACCGAGCAGCGCCGCGACGACGCGCTCGCCGAGATCGCCAAGGAGGAGGAGTTCAAGCGGACCTCCCGCCAGCCGCTCGCCGGTGACCTCCCGGCGGAGCTGGTCACCCTCTACGACAAGATCCGCGAGGACACCGGCCTGGGCGCCGCGCTGCTGACCGGCGGCCGCTGCGGCGGTTGCCGGCTGGACCTGTCCGGCGCCGACCTGGCCCGCATCCGCAAGGCCGACCCGGACGACGTGGTCCGCTGCGAGGAGTGCCGCCGGATCATGGTTCGGACCAACGAGTCGGGGCTGTAGCCGTCGTGGCGGTGCGTACGGTGCTGATCGAGGCCGACGGCGGGTCCCGGGGCAACCCGGGGCCGGCCGGCTACGGCGCGGTGGTCCGGGACCCGGAGACCGGCGAGGTGCTGGCCGAGCGTTCGGCGGCGATTGGCACGGCGACCAACAACGTGGCCGAATACCGGGGCCTGATCGCCGGGCTGGAGGCCGCCGCCGAGCTGGGCGCGACCGAGGTCGAGGCGCGGATGGACTCTAAGCTGGTGGTCGAGCAGATGTGCGGCCGCTGGCAGATCAAGCACCCCGGGCTGCGTCCGCTCGCCGCCCAGGCCGCCGGGCTGGTCGGCCGGTTCACCGCGGTCCGGTTCACCTGGATTCCCCGGGAGCGCAACAGGCACGCCGACGCCCTGGCCAACGCCGCCATGGACGCCGCCGCGGGCCGCCCTGCGACGGTCGCGCAGCCGCGTACCGCGGAACCGCCGCGCCAGGTCGCCGGCCCCGACTCGGCGGCCCGCGCGGCGGCGCGTGAGGTGGCGGCCCGCGCCGCCACCGCGAAGGCCACCGGCACCGACCCGGCCACCACGCCGGCCTCCTGGGAGCCCCGCCCGACCGAGGAGGCCACCCGGCTGATCCTGGTGCGGCACGGCGAGACCGAGCGCACCGTGCAGAAGCGCTACTCCGGCCGGGGCGACGTGCCGCTGACCGACCGGGGCCGGGCCCAGGCCCGGGCCACCGCGGCCCGGGTGGCCGAGCTGGCGCCGTCGGTCGCGGCCGTGGTCAGCTCGCCGCTGTCCCGCTGCACGGCCACCGCCGAGGCGATCGCCGCCCGGGTCGGCAACCCGCCGGTACGCCCCGACGACGACCTGATCGAGTGCGACTTCGGCATCTGGGAGGGGCGCACGTTCGCCGAGGTGCGCGACGGCTGGGCGGGTGAGCTGGACGCGTGGCTCGGCTCGCCCCGGGTCGCGCCGCCCCGGGGTGAGTCGTTCGAGGCGGTCGCCGCCCGGACCGGGCGGGCGGTGGACCGGCTGCGGTCGGCGTACCCGGGGGAGACCGTGGTGGTCGTCTCGCACGTCTCGCCGATCAAGCTGGTGCTGCGCGACGCGCTGGCCGCCGGGGACGCGTTCCTGCACCGGCTCTACCTGGACACCGCCGGGATCTCGGTGCTCGACCTCTACCCGGACGGCGGCGTCGCGGTCCGCTCGGTCAACGACACCGCCCACCTCTCCGGTCTCTGACCGCCCGGCCCGAGCGGCCGCCCCGGGGCCGGTGGCCGTTCGGCGCACCCCGGCGGCCGCTCGGCGAATCGGCGTCCTCCGATCGATGCCCGCCCCGCTCGCCGGGTCGTAGCCTCCGGCGGTCACAAGGCCCGCTACGACTCGCCGGAGGTTGTCAATGGCCACACCGGAACCGGAGGCGCTGGAGACGGCGCGATCCAGGGCGAAGGACAAGAGCCCGTGGAACTGGTTGCTCTTCGTCCCGATCGTGGTGCCGCTGATCCCGGCCCTCTTCAACGCCGACTCGCCCCGGCTGTTCGGGTTCCCGCGCTTCTACTGGCTGCAACTGGCCTGGATCCTGCTGGGCGTCGGCACCACCACGCTTGTCTACCGGATGACGAAGAAGCGGGGTGACCACTGATGTGGCGCGACCACCTCACCGAGATCATCGTCTTCTCCGTGCTGTTCCTGCTGGTCAGCGCCATGGGTTTCGTGGCGGCCCGGTGGCGCAGGCCGCAGGACATGGCCCACCTCGACGAGTGGGGGCTGGGCGGGCGCAGCTTCGGCGGCTGGATCACCTGGTTCCTGGTCGGCGGTGACCTCTACACCGCGTACACGTTCGTGGCGGTGCCGGCGCTGATCTTCGGGGCCGGCGCGGCCGGCTTCTTCGCCGTGCCGTACACGATCGTGGTCTACCCGATCGTGTTCCTGGTGCTGTGCCGGCTCTGGTCGGTGTCGCACCGGCACGGCTTCGTCACCCCGGCCGACTTCGTGCGTAACCGGTTCGGCTCGCCGGTGCTGGCGCTGCTGGTCGCGATCACCGGGATCGTCGCCACCATGCCGTACATCGCGCTGCAACTGGTCGGCATCGAGGCGGTGCTCAAGACCATGGGCGTGACCGGGGACAGCGCGCTGGCCCGGCACCTGCCGATCATCATCGCGTTCGCGATCCTGGCGGCCTACACCTACCAGTCCGGGCTGCGGGCGCCGGCGCTGATCGCCTTCGTCAAGGACTCGCTGATCTACGTGGTGATCCTGGTCGCGGTCGTCTACCTGCCGCACAAGCTGGGCGGCTGGGGGAGCATCTTTGACGCCGCGGACGCGAAGTTCCAGGCGTCACCCGCACCCGGCGACGGCATCCTGCTCAACGCCAACAACCAGCTCCAGTACGTGACGCTGGCGCTCGGCTCGGCGCTGGCGCTGTTCCTCTACCCGCACAGCATCACCGGCGTGCTGGCCAGCCGGAACCGGGACGTGATCAAGCGGAACATGTCCGCGCTGCCGGCGTACAGCCTGCTGCTCGGGTTGATCGCGCTGCTCGGCTACATGGCCATCGCGGCGAACGTGAAGCCGCTGCCCGGCGCGAAGGAGGGCAGCGTCGACGGCAACACGGTGGTGCCGCTGCTGTTCGACCAGCAGTTCCCGGACTGGTTCGCGGGCGTGGCGTACGCGGCCATCGGCATCGGCGCGCTGGTGCCGGCGGCGATCATGTCGATCGCGGCGGCGAACCTGTTCACCCGCAACATCTACAAGGAGTACCTGAAGCGGGACGCCACCCCGGCGCAGGAGGCCAACGTCTCGAAGATCACCTCGCTGGTGGTGAAGGTCGGCGCGGTGGCCTGCATCGTCTTCCTCGACCCGCAGTTCTCCATCGACCTCCAGCTCATCGGCGGCGTGATCATCCTCCAGACGCTGCCGGCGGTGGCGCTGGGCCTCTACACCCGCTGGTTCCACCGGGGCGCGCTGATCGCCGGCTGGGCGGCCGGCATGGGCCTGGGCATGTGGATGCTCTACCAGGTCGGCAACCCGGTGACCGGCAAGCAGCACTTCGCCGGCTCGGCGTTCCCGCTCTCCGAGTTCGGCTTCGACACCAGGAAGACGATCTACGTGGGGATCGTCGCGGTGGCGGTGAACCTGGTGGTGGCCGCGCTGGGCACGCTGGTGCTGCGGGCGGCGAAGGTGGCCGACGGCCCCGACGGCACCACCCCCGACGACTACCTCGCCGACGAGGGGACGCCGCGGGCCTCCGCCGAACGCGCCGACTCCGCGCCGGAACCGGTGGCATAGAAGGAGGGGCCCCCTCTTAACGCATTCTGCAGAGGAGGGGGCCCCTCTTAACAACCGCCTCAGCGGCGACGGTTGCGCGCGTCCAGCGCCTCGTTGAGGCGGTGCAGCAGGTCTGCCAGGGTGTCGCGGTCCGTCTCGGACCAGGCGGCCAGCATCTCGCCGTACAGGCGGGTGCGGGCGGCCCGCACCGCCGCCATCCGTTGGAGCCCGGCCGGCGTCGCGGAGATCACCGTGCCGCGTCCGTCGGCCGGGTCGGGGGTACGCGCGATCAGCCCGTCCCGCTGGAGCGCGGAGACCTGCCGGGTGACCGTGGACCCGTCCAGGTTGAGCCGCGCGGCGAGCGCCGAGACGTTCTGCGGGCCGGCGTCGTCGAGGTGCCGCAGGATCACGTACGCGGCGCGGTCGAGCAGCCGGTGCTCCATCGTGCCGGTGCCGCGCCGGGTGGCCTCGCCCAGCCGCATCAACAACGCGACCTCGGTCTCGATCCGGCCGAGGGTGACTTCGTGCGCGTGGACGTCGTCGCTCATAGCTGTATGATACAAGGAAATTACCTGTACCATACAGCTATCTGGGAGGTTGCGGAGTGGATCGGCGATCCGAGCCCAACCGCAGTGCCATCTACGCCACCATGCTGGTGGCGTTCCTCGCCATCGCCGGCATCGCCGTGGTCGACCCGATCCTGCCCGCCATCGGCGAGGCGATCGGCGTCACCGCGTGGCAGGTCGAGTTGCTCTTCACCGCGTACATCGCGGTGATGGCCGTCGGCATGATCCCGGCCACCCTGGCCAGCGGGCGGTTCGGCTTCAAACCGGTGCTGATCACCGGCGTCTCGGTGGTCGGCCTGGCCGCCATCGGCGCCTCGTTCAGCAACGACATCGTCCAGCTCTCGGTGCTGCGCGGCGTCTGGGGGCTGGGCAACGCGATGTTCTTCGCCACCGCCATGGTGGTGCTGGTCAACCTGGCCCACGACCGGGAGTGGGTGGTCGGCCTCTTCGAGACCGCGCTCGGCCTCGGCTTCGCCGTCGGCCCGCTGATCGGCGGCCTGCTCGGCGAGGTGAGCTGGCGGCTGCCGTTCTTCGTCTGCGGCGTGTTCATGGTGCTCGCGCTCGCCGTCGCCGCGCGCAAGCTGCGCGAACCCGCCACCAAGCAGACCCCGGTACGCGTCGGGCAGATCCTCGCCACCTACCACAGACCGGCGTTCGTCACGCTCTGCGTGGTCACCGCCGCCTACAACTTCGTCTTCTTCGTGGTCCTCGGCTACACGCCGCTCTACCTGGGCCTCGACGTCATCCCGCTGGGCCTGGCGTTCACCGGCTGGGGCCTCGGCCTGGCCGCCGGCATCCTGCTGGTCGGGCACCGGCTGGCGCACCGGATCGGCGCGGTGCAGACCGTCGGCGTGGCCGTTCTCGGCCTGCTGGCCTGCATGGTGCTGTTCGCCACCTCCACCGGCACCGCCATGTCGCTGGTCGTGCTGGTCGTCGCCGGCCTGTTCATGGGTCTGGCCAACGCCAACCTCACCGACCTGGCGCTCGGCCTCGGCTCCGCCGACCGTCGCGTCGCCACCGGCGCGTTCAACCTGGTCCGCTGGGGGGCCGCCGCGCCGGCCCCGATCATCTCCGGCAAGCTCGCCGAGCACGGGCTGGCGCTGCCGTTCTGGGTCGGCTTCGGCGTGCTCGCCGTCGGCGTGCTGGTCTACCTGGCCTTCGGCCACCTGATGGCCGCCGGCTACGGCGAGCGGGTGATCTGGAACCGGGCCGCCCGCACCGCCGAGCACGCCCCGGAGGAGCCGGTCGGGGAGGCGTACTGACCGGCCGTCAGGTCAACGCGCGCCACAGCAGGTAGAGGCCGATCGCCGTGCCGAACAGCACGATGACCGTCTTCAGCACCATCCCGGGCAACCGGCGGGCCAGCCGGGCGCCCGCGTACCCACCGACCAGGGTGGCCGGCGCGACCACCGCGACGGCCACCCAGTGCACCGGGCCGAACAACGCGAACACCACCAGCGTGGTCAGCCCCACCACGGCCGAGAGCAGGTTCTTCACCGCGGTCACCCGGGCCATCGTGGCGTCCAGCACCAGGGCCAGCCCGGCCACCAGCATCACCCCGAGGGCCGCGCCGAAGTAGCCGCCGTACACCGTGCCGAGCGCGACCATGGCCTGCACGGTGAGGGTACGGCGGCGCGGGCTCAGCCGGGCCGGGTGGCCGACCAGCCGGCGCAGCGGGTCCTGGAACGCCAGCACGGCCGTGGCGGCGAGCACCAGGAACGGCACCACCAGTTCGAACGCGCGGGCCGGGGTGGACAGCAGCAGCACGCACCCGATCACCGTGCCGACCGCCGCGGTGGGCAGCAGCGACCACAGCGCCCGCCCGCGCGGCAGGTCCATCCGGCTGCCCGCGACGGCGGCCACGTACCCGGGGAAGACCGCCACCGAGTTCGAGACGTTCGCCGCCACCGGCGGCAGCCCGGTGGCGATCAGCGCGGGGAACGTGATCAGGGAGCCGCCGCCGGCCACCGCGTTGACCGTGCCCGCGGCGAGACCGGCGGCGAGCAGGAGCGCGACGTCGGAGAGGTCCATGATCCCCCGAGGCTAGTACGCCCCGGGTGGGACGCGCCGCGTCACCCGCCGGCTGCCTGCCGGACCAGGCGGCGGGCCTCCTCCCGGGGCAGCCCGGTGGCGCGGAGCAGGTCGCTCGCGACGGCCCGGAGTTGGGACGCCACGATGGCGCCGGAGAAGCCCAGGCCCCGCCGGTAGGCCCGGCCGCCCTCGCGGACCGCGTCGAGGGCCCGTTCCCGCGCCCGCACCGGCTCCCGGGCGGCGAGAAAGTCCCGGTTCAGCAGCCGGACGGCCTCGCCGAAACGTTCGACGCCGGCCGGTAGTTCCGGCGGCACCGGTTCGCCGTCCTGAAGCGTCGTGTTGATCCGGCGGACCAGGCCGCGGCTGTTGCGGAACGCCCGCTCCATGTGCTCGACGCCGTCGCGGTAGGCGTGCACCACCCGGCGTCGCCGCCACCGGGGCGGGGAGAGCCGCGTCACCTCTTCCGCCGCGCCGACGACCTCCAGCAGGTGGTCGAGTTCCGGCTCGGCGTCGCGCATCCGGTCCAACACCTCCTCGGCCCGCTCGGCGTCGGCCCGGGCGAGCGCCTCCGCCGCGGCGGTCATCTCGCGGGCGAAGTGGTCCAGCGCGGGATCGGCCACCCGGCGGACCGCCCGCAGCGGGTGCAGCGGTGCCAGCACCAGCACCACGAACAGGCCGATGAGCGCGCCGGCCAGCGCGTTCACGGTCCGGGGCAGCTCCAGGTCGGGTGTGGTCGGGGTGAGCGTGGCGACCAACGCGGCGGTGGCGCCGGCCTGCACCAGGAGCGCTCCGCTGCCGCGCAGGACCGCCGCCGCGGCCACGGCCAGGAAGACGACCAGGCCGGTCTGGAGCGCTCCGGTGCCGAGCAGGACGATGAGCAGGTCGCCGATCGCGATGCCGAGCAGCACGCCGACGACCAGTTCGATGGCCCGGCGGAAACGGTTGCCCAGCGCGGCGGCGACCACACCCACGGCGGCGACCGGAGCGAAGGTCGGCTGCGGGTTGTGCAGCAGTTCACGGGACGCCACCCACGACAACGTGGCGGCCAGCCCCGCCTGCGCCGCCACGAGCAGGTTGTTCGGCAGCCGCTGCCGGTTCGTGGCCCAGATCCGGCGCCACCGCTGTGGTTCAGCGCTGGGCATGGGCTCGGTTACCCGCGCAGCCCGCCGCCGAACATCGCCGCCGGCCGTGCGGACCACCCGCTCCGCCGTCTCGGTCAGGTGCAGGGCCAGTTCGCCGGCGCCGAACCGCCAGGTGGACGCAGGTCGCGGGCACGGCGGCCGGCGCGGCATCATGATGGCGGAACACACCGTGCGCGTTCGGGTAGAACCCCGGCCCGCCGTACCCCAGGGCGGTGAGGCGCGCGGTCCGGTCGACCGCCGCCGCGGGCCAGGCCGAAAACGGCAGGGTACGCCCGAAAGCGGAACGGCTGCCCGGACGGACGAACCCGGCGGATCGCCCCGGCACCAGCGGGGGACGCCACCCCGCCCGGCCGGTCAGCGCGTCGCTCCCCGGGGCCGGGGTCGGATACGACAACCGCCACGCATGACTGCACCGGGGAAGTCGTTAGGATGGGGGCGCGACGGACGAGTCGACCGGGCGGTCGCGTCGGCGGGCCCCGGCCCGTCGCCGAGGAACGTCCGGACTCCACAGGGCAGGGTGGTTGCTAACGGCAACCCGGGGTGACCCGCGGGACAGTGCCACAGAAAACAGACCGCCGGCCCATCACGGGACGGTAAGGGTGAAACGGTGGGGTAAGAGCCCACCAGCACCCCGGGTGACCGGGGTGGCTCGGTAAACCCCACCCGGAGCAAGGCCAAGAAAGGGTCGTCACCGCAAGATGACGACCCGCGCAGACGCTTGAGGGCGGCCCGCCCGATGTCTGCGGGTAGGCCGCTGGAGCCTGCCGGCAACGGCAGGCCGAGATGGATGGCCGCCGCCGGCGCGCCTTCGGGCGAGCCGGGCACAAAATCCGGCGTACAGGTCGACTCGTCCGTCGCCCACCAGCTCGGAGACCTGATCAAGGGCTCTGAGCTGGTTCTGTGTGGGGCGTCGATGGTCGGGGTGCTATACAGGCGGGCCACCTTCGACGATTTGCTTCGTACCCGGGGCACTCCGACCTCTGTGCGACCACGGTCGCCTGGCCACACACCCCCGTCGTCGTCGATTACCACGCCACCGAGGGTCGATCCTGGCGTCTTCGGCTTTCTCGCGACGGGGCACAGGTTCCCCGCTTCGCCCGGGGCGCGGCCAGCGACCTGGTCCTGTTCTTCTACGGCCGCATACCGTTAGATTCGCTGACGTTCGAAGGCGACCGACGTGTCTTCGATCAGCTCGCCGCCTGGGACCCGTCCGTGTGACGACCGACGGGATGCGGATCTCAGTCTGATGCAGGTCAATTCGACCGTCGCTCACCAGCTCGGAGCCTGGATGGTGGTGTAGTGGGGCGCCGGGCTTCTTTGTTCAGGAATCTAACCCCCGATTTAAGTACGAACAACTCTCTGCGAATTNGGGGTGAAGATCGGTACGAACCTTGATGATGCGGAAGAAGATCGGCTGTACGAACTGAGGGCTTGCTGCGTGCGTCAGATGTAGAAGGTCACCGGCCTTCACGTCGGCTCTTCCTGTCTCGCCAGGCGCGTAGGGTCTCGCCGGCCGCTGCCAGGCGAGGGCATCCGTCATCAGCGCACTTCGAGCAGGCTGAACGATGGTGGAAGTCAACGACGTAGCCAGCCATCAGGACGGCAAACGGGGGCTCTGGCTGACGCTCGGGAACCGGCATGGCTCACCTCTGGTGGAAGCGCTTGAGGGCTGCCACTGACCGCCAAACGCCGGGTTTGGTCCTTGGAGTCTCTACCGGGGCGGGGTCGGTCCCTCGGCCGGTCCACCTCTGCGTCGCTGCGCCAAGTGTTGCTCGGGATGGCTCGCCGGACACGTAGTCGATCGGGTGATCCGGGCGCTGGAACCACTTCATCCTAGTCATGTGCAAAGAGTAAGCAACTAGGCCCACCATCGACTAGGCCTCTATCAACTTTACGCACGCCTAGTCGACGGTTGCCTAGCGTCAGCGTCATGGGCAGGAAGCTGCGGTTGGTGGGTTCGGGTGAGATCCGAACCATGCTCGGCGGCGTCTCCCGACAGCGCGTCTACCAGATCACCAGCAGGCGCGATTTCCCTGAGCCGGTTGCCACGCTTCAGATGGGCAATGTCTGGCTCGCTGAGGACGTAGAGGCCTGGATCGCCGCCAGGCGCGGGGACCTGGACTAGGTTGCACCGGGCCCTGACCGGTCAGTCCCGGTGCGTCGGAGTCTTCCGTGGTGCGCACGTCCGTTGGTAGTTGGAGCTTGTTCTCGGCGACCGCGACACGACCTTGGGATGCTCGTCGATAACAGCGTCCGCAGCGGCGGCCGCTCATGCGCCATGGGATCGCACCGGGACCTGAGGCGGCTCATGTCGGCGCGAAGCTCGTCCGAGATGTTCGGCAAAGGTGAGACGGCCACGACAAACCATGCGGCTTGGTGCTGCGCGCTGGCCACACCCCTACGCACAGGTGAGTCGTTTCTGCCATCAACTTCGTAGGCGGCGACACGAACACAGCCGCCGACGGTCCCGCGACGCCGCGCCGGCCGCGCCGGAGCAGGACCGGCGCGACCAAGCATCGGGTCAGGAGCCGGTCGGCGTGACCCCGTCCAGCAGGTCGGCGAGGCGGGCGGCGGTCGTCGGGGCGTGCAGGTGCAGCCGCGCCACGTTGATGCTGTCCGTGCCGACCACCGCGAGCAGGGCCTGCGGGCTGATCGCGTACACGCTGAGGTAGCCGTTCGCGTTGCGGACGGTGGACTGCTGGAAGTCGCCCTGGTCCAGTCGGTACCCGACCTGGCGGCCCAGCCCGAACATGGTCGCGGCGAGCGCGGCCAGGTCGTGCGGGTCCACGCCGTTCTGCAGGTTGTGCGTGACGAGGAGGCCGTCGACGCCGCCGAGGACGCAGCCGTGCACGCCGGGGATCTGTAGCCGCAGCGCCGCCAACTCCTGGCCGATGGCCGGGTACGGCAGCGTCGGGTTGCCGGCCAGCGAGGGCGGCAGGGCGCGCGGCGGCGGCAGGGCGCCGGCCTGGGCGGGGGTACGGCGGGGGAGATCGTCCACCCGGCTCACAGTTCCAGGCTCTCCTCGATCGCACGCAACTGGTGCCGGGCCATCGCGAGGTTGGCCCGGCTCTTGCTGACCATGAGGTAGAGGAACAGGCCCTTGCCGGTGCGGTTGCTCAGCGGCCGGATCAGGTGGTACTGGCTGCCGAGCGTGATGAGGATGTCCTCGATCTCGTCGTTGAGGTTCAGCATCTCGATGGTGCGCAGCTTGGCCCGGACCACGTCGGTGTTGCCGGCGGCGGCGACGGTCAGGTCGACCTCCCCGTTGCCCCCAGCCACACCGAGGGTCATGCCACTGGTGTAGTCGACGAGTGCGACGCCGATCGCGCCGTCGATGCTCATCGCGTTCTTCAGCGCGATGTCAAGGTTGCCCACGGTGCCTCTCCCCAATCCTGACGGGACGCGCCGGCGGCCGCTCGGGTGGGAGCGGGCTGACAGCGGGCGCCTCCCGCGAATATGCTCCGTCGAGGCTCGCATAAGGAGCCCCGACCTGCACCTCGACGACTGATGATCTACCTGGCCGGCCCGCGCCGCCCGCCCGCCGGTCCCGTAAGTGGGACTCGCCGACCGATGGCCGATCAGGCAATCCCCTGCTAGACCGGCCTGGAGAAGACGCCCGTCCGGCCTCCTCGTCGTACCGGTCTCGGTCCGCTCGGCTCACCCCGGTGAGCACCCGTCCGCCGGGCGTCAGCAGCCCGGCCGACCGACGAGGACGGCGTACCCATGCCGGGTGAGCCGCGCGGCGAGGCGGTGGGGCCGGTCTTCCGTCGTTCCCCGTCGCAGCCGGCCCGACCAGGTCTAATGTGGAAAGGCGACGACTATTTGTGGCGTTCCGGTGGCGGCCGGGCGGTTCCCGGTGCACAGTGATCGCATGAGCGACGACGGACGTGGCGGGCACTACTTCTGGTGCACGCGACACCACCGGGTCGAGACCGATGCCGACGTGTGCCCCGCGAAGCACGTTCTCGGACCGTATGCCTCAGCCGCCGACGCGGAGAACGCCCTGCAGAAGGTGCGGGAGCGTAACGAAGCGTGGGAGGCCGAGGACGCCCGTTGGGCCGGGGAGGGCCGCNCTCCCGCGAGGGCGGGAGCACGTCCCCAGGAAAGGGAACCGAGATGGCCGAAGCACAGCAGGCCACCCGCCCGGCCGCGAAACGGACGACCGTGAGGAGGACCGCCCCGGGTCGGACGACGACGGTCACCAAGGCGTCGCCGAACGCCTCCGGCGCTGGCGCCGGACGGACGCCGGCGAAGAAGGCGGTCGCGAAGAAGACCGCCGCCCGCAAGGTCGTGTCGGCGGCGCGGAAGGCCCCGGCCACCACCGGGACGACCGCCCGGAAGACCACCGCCGGCAAGGCCGCCGGCCGGACCGCGCCGGCCACCCGGGACACGGCCAAGAAGGCGCCCGCCAAGAAGGCCACCGCCAGCAAGACGGCGGCGAAGAAGGCCCCGGCGAAGAAGGCCCCGCCCGCCAAGAAGACCACGGCGGCGAAGAAGGCACCGGCGGCGAAGAAGGCACCCGCCGCGAAGAAGGCGCCCGCCGCGAAGAAGGCGCCCGCCGCGAAGAAGGCGCCCGCGGCGAAGAAGACCACCGCGGCGAAGAAGGCACCGGCCCGCAAGACCACCACGGCGAAGACCACCGCCGCGAAGAAGGCGCCGGCCAAGAAGACCACCGCCTCGACGCGTCCCACCGCCGGCAAGAAGGCGGCGGCGAAGAAGGCGCCCGCCCGCAAGACCACCACCGCGAAGAAGACCACCGCGGCCAAGAAGGCACCGGCCCGCAAGACGACCACCGCGCGCAAGACCACCGCCCGCAAGACCACCGCCCGCAAGGCACCGGCCCGCCGCGCCTGACGCCACCGCACACCGCCCGCGCCGGTCCGGGCCGGGACATGGGTACGCCTCATCGCCGCACACCTCGGGCCGGGGCGAGGTGTGCGGCTCACCGGTCGAGCGCGTCGATCGGATGCGTGGCACCGACGTGCCGATGGGCGGAACCCGCGGGACGCTGTCAGGATTGACCGCGTGGTGATCCGACGCGTACTCGCGCCCCGCATCGACTTCGGCGCGCTGCGCCGCGAGCTGGGGCTGCCCGAGAGCTTCCCGCCCGCGGCGCAGCGCGAGGCCGACGCGGCGGCCGTCGCGCCGCTGCCGGCCGTCGCCGACCGCACCGACGTCCCGCTGGTCACGGTCGACCCGGCCACGTCGCGCGACCTCGACCAGGCGATGCACCTCGCCCGCCGGCCCGGTGGCGGCTACCGCGTCCGGTACGCGATCGCCGACGTCCTCACCCACGTCCGCCCCGGCGGTGAACTGGACGCGGAGACCTGGCGTCGGGGGCAGACGGTCTACCTGCCCGACGGCAACGTGCCGCTGCACCCGCACACGCTCAGCGAGGGCGCGGCCAGCCTGCTGCCCGACGTCGACCGGGCCGCCGTGCTCTGGACCATCGACCTCGACGCCGACGGCGGCACCGTCGCGGTCAGCCTGGAACGGGCCCGGGTACGCAGCCGCGCGAAACTCGACTACGGCGGGGTGCAACGCGACGCCGACGCCGACCGGCTGCCCGAGCCGANGCGATCAACCTGCCGCTGCCCGAGCAGGACGTCGAGCCCGACGGCGACGGCTGGCGGCTGGTGCTGCGCGGTCCCGGCCCGATGGAGGAGCACAACGCGCAGATCTCGCTGCTGACCGGCATGGCCGCCGCCGACATCATGCTCGCCGGTCGGATCGGCCTGCTGCGGACGATGCCGCGCCCCCGGCCGGAGGCGGTGCAGCGGCTGCGGCTGGCCGCCG
>NZ_NAPR01000017.1:309090-309200 GCF_002140155.1 Micromonospora sp. NBS 11-29 | reverse complement strand
CTGGACGCGTCGCAGCCCCGCGCCGCCGCGTTCGTCGACCAGGCCGCCGAGCTGATGCGCGGGGCCGCGTACACCGCTTTCGACGGCACGCCGCCCGAGCAGCCGGAGCA
>NZ_NAPR01000017.1:287924-309067 GCF_002140155.1 Micromonospora sp. NBS 11-29 | reverse complement strand
GCCGCGTACGCGCACGTCACGGCGCCGTTGCGGCGGCTCGCCGACCGCTACGCCACGGAGGTCTGCCTGGCCCTGCACGCGGGCCGTGAGGTGCCCGCGCACGTCCGGGACGCGCTGCCGAAGCTGCCGGAGGTGATGGCCGCGACCGACCGGGCCGCGGGCGCGGCCACCCGGGGCGCGGTGGAGCTGGCCGAGGCGGTGCTGCTGGCGCACCGGGTGGGGGAGACGTTCGACGCGGCGGTGCTGGACGTGGACGAGCCCCGGCCGGCGGGCAACGGCCGCCCCGGCCGGCCGCCCGGCGGCACGGTCGCGCTGGACGAGCCGCCGGTGCGGGCCCGCTGCACCGGCGAGCTGCCGCTCGGCGAGCGCGTGCGGGTCCGGCTGACGGTCGCCGACCCGACCGAGCGCCGGGTCGCGTTCGAGCGCGCCTGACCCGGCTCAGCGCTGCGCGCTCCCGGAGTGGGTTAGGAAGGGGCCCCGCTTAACACGCCGGTGTTAAGCGGGGCCCCTTCCTCTACCGAATCCGTTAAAAGGGGGCCCCTCCTTACACCTCAGAAGGTGTGTTCGGGGGCGGGGAACTCGCCGTCGCGTACCTCGTCGGCGAACCGGCGGGTGGCGTCGGTCAACGCGCCGGCCAGGTCGGCGTAGCGCTTCACGAAGCGCGGCGCGCGCCCGGTGCGCAGCCCGGCCATGTCCTGCCAGACCAGCACCTGCCCGTCGGTGTCCGGGCCGGCGCCGATGCCGACGGTGGGGATGCGCAGCTCGCCGGTGACCCGCTTGGCCACCTCGCCGGGCACCATCTCCAGCACCACCGCGAACGCGCCCGCCTCGGCCACCGCGCGGGCGTCGGCGAGCACCTCCTCGGCGGTGTCGCCGCGGCCCTGCACCCGGTAGCCGCCGAGCGTGTGCTCGCTCTGCGGGGTGAAGCCGATGTGCGCCATCACCGGGATGCCGGCGCCGACGATCGCCTCGATCTGGGCGGCGCAGCGCCGGCCGCCCTCCAGCTTCACCGCGTGGCAGCCGCCCTCCTTCATGAACCGCACCGCGGTGCGCAACGCCTGCGCCGGTCCCTCCTCGTACGAGCCGAACGGCAGGTCGCCGACGACCAGCGAGTGCCTCGTGGCCCGCACCACGGCGCGGACCAGCGGCAGCAGGTCCTCGGCGGTGACCGGCAGCGTGGTCTCGTAGCCGAAGACGTTGTTCGCCGCCGAGTCGCCGACCAGCAGCACCGGGATCCCGGCCTGGTCGAAGATCGCGGCCGTGTACTGGTCGTACGAGGTGAGCATGGCCCACCGCTCGCCGCGCTCCTTGGCGGCGATCAGGTCGCGGGTGCGGACCCGCCGGGTGGCCGGCCCGCCGTACAGGGCGGTCACCTCGGTCGGGGTGGACTCCACCATGACGATCTCCTTCCTCGAGGCCGCGCACGCGGTCCCCGGGTTCCCCCCGATCGTCGCACCGGACGGCGGGCGGGGGCAGGTCGCAGTGGAGGATGTCACTCCCTCCCCGGCGGGCCGGGGAGCGCTCAGCCGTCCTCGCGCCAGCGGTTGGTGATCGGCAGTCGCCGGTCCCGCCCGAACGCCTTCATGGAGATCTTGGTGCCGGGCGCGGACTGCCGCCGCTTGTACTCGGCGGTATCCACCATCCGCAGCACCTTGTCCACCACCGCCGGGTCGTGGCCGGACTCGACCAGGCCGTCCCGGCCCAGGTCGCCGTCGACGTAGCCGATCAGGATCGGGTCGAGCACGTCGTAGTCGGGCAGCGTGTCGCTGTCGAGCTGGCCGGGGCTCAGCTCGGCCGACGGCGGCTTGCCGATCGAGTTCTCCGGGATCGGCGGCGTCTCGCCGCGCCGCGCCGCCTCCGCGTTGCGCCACTTCGCCAACCGCCAGACCAGCGTCTTCCACACGTCCTTGATCGGGTTGTAGCCGCCCACCGAGTCGCCGTAGAGGGTCGAGTAGCCGACCGCCAGCTCGCTCTTGTTGCCGGTGGTGAGCACCAGGTGGCCCTCCTGGTTCGACAGCGCCATCAGGATCACGCCGCGTACCCGGGCCTGCAGGTTCTCCACCGCCACCCCGGACAGCGACATGTTGGCCAGGTAGGTGTCCACCATGGGCTGGATCGGCTCGATCCGGTAGTCCAGGCCGGTGCGCTTGGCCAGGTCCTCCGCGTCGCTGCGGGAGTGCTCGGAGGAGTGCTGGCTGGGCATCGAAACGCCGACGACCCGCCGCGGGCCGAGCGCGTCCACCGCGAGCGCCGCCACCACCGCCGAGTCGATGCCGCCGGAGAGGCCCAGCACCACCGACGGGAAGCGGTTCTTGTCGACGTAGTCGCGCAGCCCCAGCACCAGCGCCTGCCACNCTCGATGATCCCGCCGGTCGCCGCCGGCCCGGTCGGCGCGGGCGGGACGGCGGGCACCTCGTGGCGGACCAGCCGCATCCCGTCGGCCAGGTCGGTCGCGCCACCGGTCGCCGCCGGCGCGGCCGGCAGCTCCACGTCGTGCACGAGCAGGTGCTCCACGAACTGCGGCGCGCGGGCCAGCAGCGTCCCGTCGGCGTCGACGATCAGCGAGTCGCCGTCGTAGACCAGCTCGTCCTGACCGCCGACCATGTTGACGTACGCGATGGCGGCGCCCGCCTCGGCGGCGCGGCGGCGTACCAGCGGCAGCCGGGCGTCGTCCTTGTTCAGCTCGTACGGCGAGCCGTTGATGCTGAGCACCAGCCCGACGCCGGCCTGCCGGGCGACCGCGAACGGGCCGCCGGCCTGCCACAGGTCCTCGCAGATGGTCAGCGCCGCGTCCACCTCGCCGATCCGCACCACGGTCAGCGTGTCGCCGGGGACGAAGTAGCGGTCCTCGTCGAACACCCCGTAGTTGGGCAGGTGGTGCTTGAAGTAGGTGGCGGCCACCTCGCCGCGGTGCAGCAGCGCCGCCGCGTTGCGGGCCCCCCGGCCCGGCTCGGCGTCGGCGCTGACCTGCGGCGGCCCGTCCGCGTCCAGGTAGCCGACCAGGACCGGCAGGTCACCGAGGCCGTCGGCGGCCAGGTCGGCGGCGAGCCGGTGCAGCGCGGCCCGGGACGCGGCGACGAAGGACCGGCGGAAGACCAGGTCCTCGACCGGGTAACCGGTCACCATCAGCTCCGGGAAGAGGACGAGTTGGGCGCCGGAGTCGGCGGCCTTCCGGGTCCACTCGCGGACCCGGTCGGCGTTGCCGGTGAGGTCGCCGACCGTCGGGTTGACCTGGCACAGGGCGAGACGCAGGGTGGGCATGTCCCCATCCTTCCCCAGTCGTCCCGCGTGAATCCGGTCGGCCGGGCGAGACGCCCGCCACCACGGGCCGGCGTCTCCCGCTGCGGGACACGGCGGGGCGCAGCGCCAGGTTAGGGCGTAACGTCTGCGTAACGGGGCCGATGGAGACTGGGCGGTCAGCCGGTCCGGCCCGATCGGTGCAGGACGTATGTGTCACGAGGGGTGGATGTGGACCGTCAGCAGGAGTTCGTCCTCCGTACGCTGGAGGAGCGGGACATCCGTTTCGTCCGGCTGTGGTTCACCGACGTGCTCGGCACGCTGAAGAGCGTCTCGGTGGCCCCGGCGGAGCTGGAGTCGGCCTTCGAGGAGGGCATCGGCTTCGACGGCTCCGCGATCGAGGGGTTCGCCCGGGTCTTCGAGTCGGACATGGTGGCCATGCCCGATCCGACCACGTTCCAGGTGTTCCCGTTCGAGGGCGGGGTCAGCGGCGAGAGCGCGCGGATGTTCTGCGACATCCTGCTGCCCGACGGCAGCCCCTCCTGGGCCGACCCGAGGCATGTGCTGCGCCGGATGCTCTCCCGCGCGGCCGACAAGGGCTTCACCTTCTACACCCACCCGGAGATCGAGTTCTTCCTGCTGGAGAACGGTCCGCAGGACGGCTCGGTGCCCACCCCGGTGGACACCGGCGGCTACTTCGAGCACACCACGCACGCGGTGGCGCGTGACTTCCGCCGCCAGGCGGTGCTGGCACTGGAACGGATCGGCATCTCGGTGGAGTTCAGCCACCACGAGGTGGCCCCCGGCCAGCAGGAGATCGACCTGCGCTACGCCGACGCGCTCACCACCGCCGACAACATCATGACGTTCCGGCACGTCGTGAAGGAGGTGGCGCTCTCCACCGGGGTGCAGGCCAGCTTCATGCCGAAGCCGTTCACCGACCAGCCGGGCAACGGCATGCACACCCACCTGTCGCTGTTCGAGGGCGAGCGCAACGCCTTCCACGACGCGGGCGACCCGATGAAGCTGTCCAAGGTCGCCAAGTCCTTCATCGCCGGGCTGCTCACCCACGCCCGGGAGTACACCGCGGTCACCAACCAGTGGGTCAACTCCTACAAGCGGCTGTTCCCGCAGGCGCTGCCGGACCGCATCACCGAGAGCCCGGCGTACGTCTGCTGGGGTNCCGGGTGGAGGTCCGGTCGCTGGACTCGGCGACCAACCCCTACCTCGCGTTCGCGGTGATGCTCGGCGCCGGCCTGAAGGGCATCGAGGAGGGCTACGAGCTGCCCCCGGGCGCGGAGGACGACGTCTGGTCGTTGAGCAGCGCCGAGCGCCGCGCGATGGGCTACGAGGCGTTGCCGGAGAACCTGTCCGAGGCGATCGACGTGATGGCCGGTTCGGAGCTGGTCGCCGAGGTGCTCGGTGAGCACGTCTTCGACTTCTTCCTGCGCAACAAGCGGGCCGAGTGGGAGCAGTACCGCCGCGAGGTCACCCCCTACGAGCGCCAGCGCTACCTCTCGCTCTAGATCGGGTTGGTGCGGTGCCGCTATCGTCTGCGGCACCGCACCGGCATCCGCGCCGGGCGGGCGAGGCCGGGGAGGGCGTTCGGTGCTGGGAGACCTGCTCGACGGGGCGTGGCAGAGCATCGTGTTCGGGGTCGTCGGGGTGGGGTTGATGGCCGCCGGCTTCCTGCTGGTCGACCTGCTCACCCCGGGCCGGCTGCGCGAGCTGATCTGGGTCCGCCGCAACGGCAACGCCGCGCTGCTGCTCGCCGCCAACCAGCTCGGCATCGCCGGCATCGTCTTCACCGCGGTGCTGACCAGCTACAGCTCGTTCACCAAGGGCCTGGCCTCCACGGTGGTCTTCGGGCTGGTCGGCCTGCTGGTGATGGCGCTGGCGTTCCTGGTGCTCGACCTGCTCACCCCCGGCCGCCTCGGCGACGTCATCGCCGCCGACGAACCGCATCCGGCGGCCCGGGTCAGCGCCGCCACCCACTTCGGCGCCGCGCTGATCGTCTGCGCCTGCATCGCCTGACGGCTGTCGTACCCCCGGGTTAGCGTCCGGGGGTGAACCGCACCGACCGTCTCGACGCCCTGGTGGAGGAGTTGCGCGCGGTGTCGCCGCGCCCGCGCAGCGCACGCTGGCTGGCCCGGCGCTTCGAGGTCAGCACCCGCACGGTCGAGCGCGACATCACCGCACTCCAGGGCGCCGGCGTGCCGATCTGGGCCGAGCCGGGCCGCACCGGCGGTTACGTGGTCGACCGGGCGCGCACGCTGCCGCCGGTCAACCTGACGCCGGCCGAGGCGGTGGCGATGGCCGTCGCGCTGCACCGGCTGGGCGGCTCTCCGTTCGCCCCGGCTGCCGGGGCCGCGCTGCGCAAGCTGGTCGCGGTGATGCCGACCGTCGCGGTGGTCGAGGCGCACCGGCTCGCCGGCCGGGTGCACCTGGTCGGCGACGGGCCGGGCACGCCCGTCCCGGCCGCCGTCGCCGGTGCGGTCGCCGCCGGGCGGGTGCTGCGCCTGGGGTACGCCGACCGCGACGGCACCGATTCGCTGCGGGACGTGGAGCCGCTGGCCTACCTGGGCAACTCGACGCACTGGTACCTGGTCGCCTGGTGCCGGCTGCGCGACGGCGTGCGTTGCTTCCGCACCGACCGGATCCGCTCGGTGCACCCGCTGGCCGAGCCGGTGACCCGCGAGCTGCACCCCGGCGACCTCGACCTGCCGCCCGACCGGGTGCGCCCGCTCAGCCTGGTCTGAAACCCGACTGCGGGCGGTTGCCCGCGTCCGCGATCCTGGTGGGTCTGCCGTCCCCGGGGAGGAACGCGCGTGCCCGACACGCTCAGCTACGCCGACGCCGTCCGCCTGCTCGGCGGCGAGAAGAGCAAGGTCGTCGACTGGTTCGACAAGCTGACCGGGGGCGCGCTGCTGGCCGCGTCGGTGCCGGTGCCGGCGCTGCTCGGCCTCTTCGACGCCAAGGCCGAGTTCGTCCGGCTCGGCCACGAGTTGNCCTGGAGGCGGCGCACGCGGTGATCGCGGTGACCGCGTGCTTCGAGGCGCTCGACGGCCTCGACCTGCCGTTCGACCTCGGGGAGCTGGCGATCGACCGGGCCGACCAGCTACATCTGGCGAGCGTCCAGCACATCGCCGACGACCTCACCCACGCGCTGTTCGCCACCGTCGCGCCGGTGCCCGGCCCGCACCTGCCCCAGCCGGCGCTGCGGTCGGCGCTCGTCGACTGGTACGCGCAGGTGGAGCTGCGGTTCCTGTTCTTCCTCGGCGGGCTGAGAGCCGGCGACGAACTCACCGACGCGGGCTGGCGGGCCACCGAGCGGGCCCTCGCCGGTCTGCCCGCCGCCGCCGTCGACCGGTACGTCGCCCTGCTGCACCGGCTCGCCGTGGACTTCCCCGAGGTGTCCTTCTGGATCGGCCTGCACGAGCACGAGGCCACCCGGGTCGAGGTCCGCCGGCTGTCGTTGGGCCTGGCCGACCTGCACCGGGCCCTGGCCGAGCTGTCCACCGGGTCGGCTCCGGACGGGCGGCGGGCCGGCCTCGCCGCCGCGTACACCGCCGAGCTGGCCCGGCCGATCATCGCCTCCGGCGACGTGCCGGCCGGGCTGACCGTGCCGACGCTCGGTGAGGCGTACGTGCCGCCGCTGTGCCGGATCGCCGACCTGGACGCCGCCGCGCGGCCCAGCGACGAGAGCTGGTGGGCCGACCGGCCGGACCGCGACGACCTGTGGCAGGCGCTGGTCGTGCACTTCACCTCGTCCGGGGCGGTCCGGGCACCGTTGCTGGTGCTCGGGCAGCCCGGCTCGGGCAAGTCGGTGCTCACCCGGGTCGTCGCCGCCCGACTGCCCGCCGCCGACTTCCTGGTGGTCCGGGTGGTGCTCCGCGACGTCTACGCGGCCGGCGACATCCAGGAGCAGATCGAGCAGGCGGTGCGGCAGGACACCGGCGAACGCGTCGAGTGGCCGGCGCTGTCCCGCTCGGCCGGCGACGCGCTGCCGGTGGTGCTGCTCGACGGTTTCGACGAGCTGTTACAGGCCACCGGCGTCAGCCAGACCGACTACCTGCGGCGGGTGGCCGAGTTCCAACGGCGGGAGGCCGACCAGGGTCGACCGGTGGCGGTGGTGGTGACCAGCCGGACCAGCGTTGCCGACCGCGCCCAGCCGCCGCCCGGCACGGTCGCGGTGCGGCTGGAACCGTTCGACGAGAGCCGCGTCGACGCCTGGGTGCGGACCTGGAACCGGGTCAACGCCGCGGCGTTCCGGGTGCCGGGTGCCCGGCCGCTCGACCCGGCCACGGTGCTGTCGCACCGGGAGCTCGCCGAGCAGCCGCTGCTGCTGCTGATGCTGGCCCTCTACGACGCCGAGGGGCGCGACCTGCGCCAGGCCGGCGAACTGCGCCGTGGCGAGCTGTACGAGCGGCTGCTGCGCCGCTTCGCCCGGCGGGAGGTGGTCAAGCAACGCGCCGGCCTGCCCGAGCCGGAGCTGGACCGGGCGGTCGAGGAGGAGCTGTGCCGGTTGGCCGTGGTGGCCTTCGCGATGTTCAACCGGGGCGCGCAGTGGGTGAGCGCCGCCGACCTGGACGCCGACCTGGCCGCGCTGCCGTTCGGCGGGTCGGCGTCGGGTCGACGCGACGGGCTGCGCGCCCCGCTGGCCCCGGCCGAGGTGGTGCTGGGCCGGTTCTTCTTCATCCACCGCGCCCGGGCCGGTGACGAGACGCGGCACCGCGAGACGTACGAGTTCCTGCACGCCACGTTCGGCGAGTACCTGGTGGCCCGACTCACCGTGCAGGTGGTCGACGACCTGGTCAGGCGGCGCGGCGCGGCCAGCCTCACGCTGACCGCCGAGCCGGTCGAGGACCACCTGCTGCACGCCCTGCTCTCGTACGCGGTGCTCAGCAGCCGGGTCACCGTGCTCGGCTTCATCGAGGAGAGGCTGCGCGCCGATCCCGACCGCGCGGCCTGGGCCGATCTGCTGGTGCGGTTGTTCCGGGCCGCGCCCTACGCGACCGGCAGCCGCCGCTTCGACGACTACCGCCCCCGTCGCCTGCGGGAGCCCGCCCGGTGCGCCGCGTACACGGCGAACCTGTTGCTGTTGATCCTGGCGGCGGCGGGGGAGACCGACGGCCGGACGCTGTTCCCGGAGGACCCGGTGGCCGAGTGGCGGGCCCAGGTGGGGTTGTGGCGCTCCCAACTGTCACCGGAGGAGTGGCAGGGGCTCAGCGATCTGCTGTCCCTGGACCGGCTCGGGTCGGGGCCGGACCGGGACGTCCGACTGCGGCTGGGTTACGGGCTGCTCGCGGTGCCGCCGGACGCCGACCCGCTGTGGGCGCTCGGCCTGCCGCCGGGGTCACCCGTCGGCCTGCCGGCCGAGCTGCTGACCCGGGTCCGCCGCGCCGCCCACCTCGCCTGTGACGTCGACGGGGCGGTGCTGGCCGGTGCGTTGGAGCCGATGTTCGACAAGCTGGCCACGGCACTGGCCGTGATCGACGGGCCGAAATCGGGCGGCTCCTCGTCCGCCGCGCACGCGCTGCTGGAGGCGTGGCTGCTGCCGTTGCGGTCGGCGTCGCAGGAGGAGCGGCGGCGGGTGTACCTGCGCTGTGTGTTCCTGGCCGAGCGCGCTGAGGACGTGCTCCCCAGATGGGACCGGATCGCCTTCGTGCGCCTGCTGCTCGACCGGGTGGCCGGCGACGACGAGGCATCCGCCGAGGTGGTGGTGGAGGTGGTGGAGGCCGTGCGCCGGCTCGGCCTCTCCGACTGTCGGGAGGTCACGTCGACGATGATGCGTTGCGTGCACCGGGTTCTCGGCGCAGATCGGGGGGTGGACCAGCGACTCGCCGCAGTCGTCGAGGAGGTCACGAAGGGGCCCACGCCGGACTACGTCATAGCGGATGAGGTCATCCCGGACGTGCTCGTTCGGCTGCACGAGACCGGGGTGGCGACGGTGCTGGTCGCGCCGTCGTATGTCCAGGGCTTCGTCCGGCAGTACGGCGAGCGGCGGCCTGACCTGGTGCGCCGGCTGGTTCCGCTGGTCAACGACCCGGCGAATCTGCCGTCGAAACACCGACAGGACGCTGTCGCGGACACCCCCGACGCTGGTTCCTGACGACGCCGGCCGACCGGCCGGCGCGGTGAGGAGACAGCATGTCCAGCACGCCGGTGACCTGGTTCGAGATCGGCTCCGACCGGCCGGACGAAGCGCAGCGGTTCTACGCCGACCTGTTCGGCTGGAGCTTCGAGGAGCAGGGCGGCCCCGGCCGGTCGTACCGGCAGACGGCGGCCGGCGGTGAGCGGGGGATCGGCGGCGCGATCCGGGGCACCGACTCCGACGCCGACAACTACGCGATCTTCTACGCCCAGGTGGCGGACGTGGCGGAGACCTGCCGGCGGGCCGAGGCGGCCGGCGGCACGGTGGTCGCGTCGCCGGTGACCGCCCCGACCGGCCTGACCCACGCCCGACTGCGTGACCCGTCCGGCAACCTGCTCGGCGTCTTCACCCCACCGGCCGAGGGCTGAGCGCGCTTTGGGTGCGGTTGTGGTCGCCCTGACGACGACAACCGCACCCGAACCCTCGGGGCTAACCCGCGCCGCAACAGGACAGGACGGTCACCAGCACGGAGGCGGCGATCCACCCGAGGTCGGCGGCGGTGCGGTCCGGCCGCGTGGCCTGGGCAGGTGGGATTTCGGGTGGGGCGGGGGCCGGGCGCGGCCACGCCGCCCAGTACGGCCGGTTGGCGGCCTTGAGCAGCAGGTAGAGCACCGTGGTGACCAGCCACCAGTACTGCAGTGCGGTGTCGGCGCGCTGCCGCGCGGGCAGCGCGAACAGCGCGAGCGCGACGGTGAGGGCGGTGGCGAGCGCGGCCACCCGGGCCGTCCAGCGGTGCCGGACGAACAGCGCCAGCCCCAGCAGCGGGACGAGCAGGACGGCGATGTCGGCGACCCGTACGCCGGAGTCGCCGAGGGGCAGGTCACCGGTCTCACCGAGCCGGTCGAGGAAGCCGTCCGGCCGGAGGTGGCGCAGGACGACGACCAGGCCGACGGCGGCGGTCAGCAGCTTCACCTGGAGCAGGCGGCGGCGGGCGCGGCGTTCGTCGTCGGGGTGCCGGTGGCCGCCCGGACCGTGGCGTCGCCGTCGCACCAGCTCGTCGACGCTGGCGACGACGACCGCGAACATCTGGACGTAGAGGAAGCTCCACAGCGAGGCCACCCAGCCGTACCCGCCGCTGTGGCGGCTGCCCGCGTAGACGACCCCGAACACGACGCTGACCACCGTCAGGGACGTGAAGCCCAGCGGCCACGCCACCGGGGGTACGCCGGCGATCCCGCGGATGCCGACGATCAGCAGCAGTAGGAGGGGCGGGGACACGAGGAAGGCGATCGACGACCACTGCACGGCCTGCGACGCCTCACCGGACGAGCCCAGTCGGGTGTACCAGACGAAGGCTGCCGTGGCGGCCAGCCAGCCGAGCGTCGCGAGCAGCAGCCCGAGCCACGGCACGCGTTGCCGGAGCAGGTCGAAGGCCCGCTCGATGCTGCCGAAGATCAGGTCCATCTGGTGCCCCGTCCACCGTCGGCGCGCTGGTGGTGACCGAGCACAGTGAAGCAGCGGCGGGCAAGGNGGACGTGCCGGCCGCCGCCACCCCGCCGGGGATCAGGGGTGGGTGGCCCCGCCGGGGCCGGTCGGGAGGGAGGTGCGACCGGCGAGGGGTGACGGGGCCACCGGGTCAGTTGCCGCCCTGGTCGGCCTTGCTGCCCTGGTCGGCCTTGCCGTGCCAGCCCTGGTGGCCGGGGAACCCGCCGGCCCGGCCCGGGAACACGCCGGCCTCGGCGGCCTTGAGCACCGCGTCGGCCTGCTCCTGGGTCAGCTTGCCGTCCTTGACGGCCTGGGCCAGCCGCTCCTTCAGGGCGGCCTGCCGGTCCTGCGCCGACGGCGGCGTGGGGCGTTCCGGCCGGTCGGCCTGCCGCTGCTCGCGCAGCTTCTCCAGCGCCGCGGTGACCTTGTCGGCCGGCACACCCAGCTCGTCGGCGAGCGCCTCGGCGAACGCGGCCTGCCGGTCCGCGTGGCGCTCGGCGCCCCGGTCGGTGCTGACACTCGGGGACGGGCTCGGGCCGCCGTCNGGCCGACCAGCAGGTGCTTCCTCGTCGTGCGGATCATGCGGTTCTCCTGTTCGGTGGGATGCGTGACGTGACCGACAGTGACCGCCGACCCTGGGTAAAACCCATGCCGAACCTGTCAGCCACCTGGCAATCCCACCCGCGCCCCCCGTTCATCCCGTCGATCATGAAGTTGGCGGCAGTTGTGGATCTCTACGCTGCCGCCAACTTCATGGTCAACGCGGAGAGGCCCGGACGGCGGGGGTGATGGTCAGGGTGCCGGTGGTGGTGTTGAGGACGGCGGGGGTGTTGATGGGGACGGTGAGCTGGTTCGGGCCGTGGCCGATGGGGAGGCCGCCCAGGATGGGCACGCCCAGGGTGCCCAGGCGGTCGGTGAGTACCTCGCAGACCGTGGTGTCCCAGCCGTCGGCGCAGTCGGTGAACTGGCCGACCGCCACCCCGGCGATGCCGTCCAGCGCGCCGCAGCGGCGCAGGTGGGTGAGCATCCGGTCGATCTTGTACGGCGGCTCCTGCACCTCCTCGACCAGCAGGATCGCCCCGGTCAGGTCGGGCATGTCCGGGGTGCCGATGGACGCGGTGATCAGGCACAGGTTGCCGCCGATCAGCCGGCCCTCGGCGCGTCCGGGCACCCGCACCGGGTACGTCTCCTCCGCCTCGACCGCCGCCACGGTCACCGGCTCGGTGGTCGTCAACGCGGCGTGCAGCGACTCGGCCGAGCGCAGCGGGGTGCGCTCGTCCCGCCAAGCGGCGCCCGGACCGTGCACCCCGGCCAGGCGGGCGCCCCGCCAGAGCGCGAACTGCAACGCGGTGATGTCGGAGAACCCGGCCACCACCTTCGGGTCGCGGCGTACCGCCACCATGTCGATCGAGTCGACCACCCGCTGCGCGCCGTAGCCGCCCCGGGTGCAGATCACCCCGCGGATCTCCGGGTCGGCGAACGCGGCGTTCAGGTC
The DNA here is from genome assembly GCF_002140155.1 of Micromonospora sp. NBS 11-29. GTDB lineage: Bacteria > Actinomycetota > Actinomycetes > Mycobacteriales > Micromonosporaceae > Micromonospora. The sequence continues at coordinate 296,756 of NZ_NAPR01000017.1, read as the reverse complement.
CGCGGCCCGCAGCGCGTCGTCACCAGCCAGGTAACCCCGCCGGGCGTACGCGTTCGGCGCGGGCACCGGCCGCAGCCCCCAGCCGGTGAGCAGCTCGATGCCGCGGGCCACCCGTTCGGGACGGGTCGGTCCGGACGGCGACACCAACATCACCGCGTCGCCGGGACGCAGGGCCGGTGGGCGCAGGCAGTCGTCGGTGGGCACGACGGCGAGCCTAGTGCGGCCGAGCCGGACCGTACGGTGTCGGGCGTACCGACTAGCCTCGACGTCGTGGCGACCGCGCTGGTGATCGAGAACGACCCGACCGACGACCTCCGCCGACTGGGGGAGTGGCTCACCGAGGGGGGCCTGGAGCTGCACGTCCTGCGCCCGCACGCCGGCGACGCGCTCCCCGGCGACCTGACCGGCTATGCCGCGCTGGTGGTGCTCGGCGGCGACCAGCAGGCCTACCCGCTGCCCGACGCCGGCCCCGGCGCGCCCTGGTTTCCGGCGCTGGAGGGGCTGCTGCGCAAGGCGGTCCGGGGGCGGGTGCCCACGTTGGCGATCTGCCTGGGGGCGCAGTTGCTCGCCACCGCGCACGCCGGCCGGGTCGAGCGCAGCCCGTCCGGCCCGGAGGTCGGGCCGAGCGTGGTGGGCCGGCGCGACGCCGCCGAGCACGATCCGCTCTTCCGGTACGTGCCGTTGATGCCGGACGTGCTCCAGTGGCACGCCGACGAGATCACCGAGCTGCCGCACGGCGCGACGCTGCTCGCCGCCTCCACCCGCTATCCGCACCAGGCGTTCCGCCTCGGCGACCGGGCCTGGGGGTTGCAGTTCCACATCGAGTGCGACACCGAGATGATCGCCGACTGGTCCCGCGACTCGGTCACGCTGGCCGAGCTGGGTTACGACCCGGAGCTGGTGGTGGCCGCCTGCGACCGGGTGATGGCCGACGTCGAGGAGGCCTGGCAGCCGTTCGCGATCCGGTTCGCCGCGCTCGCCCTCGGCGACCTCGACGACGACCGCACCCGCCGCAACCTCCCGCTGCTCGGGGCGTGAGATGACCCGGCCGGCCCACGGGCGCCTGGCGCGCTACGGCTTCGCCGAGGGCGACGGCGCCACCCGCGCCGTCGACCTGCTCGGCCCGGACGGGCTCGCCCTGTGGCGGCCGGACGTGCAGGAGCCGGTCGACGAGCGCGCCGCCGAACTGCTCACCGCGTTGTCCCGCGCCGCCGACCCGGACCTGGCACTACGTCAGCTCCACCGGCTGGTCGAGGCCGAGCGGCGTCACGGCGACGAGACCGCGGTCCTGGACGGCCTGGCGCACGACCCCGGCCTGCGTCGCCGGCTGGTCGCGGTGCTCGGGGCCTCCTCGGCGCTCGGCGACCACCTCGTGGCCAACCCGGGGCAGTGGGCGGTGCTGGCCACCGAGCCGGACGGGCTCGCGCCGACCGCCGACGGGCGGCTCGACCTGGCCGCCGCCGCCAAGCTGACCACGCTCACCGGCGCGNTGCGGATCGCGGCGGCCGACCTGACCGGCGGGCGCGGCCTGGAGCAGACCATGGCGGCGCTCTCCGGGCTCGCCGACGCCACCCTCGCCACCGCCTACGACATCGCCCTCGACGAGCTGCCCGAGGGCACGCCCCGGCCCCGGCTGGCGGTGGTGGCGATGGGCAAGTGCGGGGGCGACGAGCTGAACTACGTCTCCGACGTCGACGTCATCTTCGTGGCCGCCGGCGACGACGACCTGACCGCCGCCACCCAGGTCGCCACCCGGCTGATCCACATCTGCGGGCTGGTCGCCTGGCCGGTCGACGCCGCGTTGCGGCCCGAGGGCAACCGGGGTCCGCTGGTCCGCACGCTCGCCAGCCACCTGGCCTACTACCGCCGCTGGGCCCGCACCTGGGAGTTCCAGGCGCTGCTCAAGGCCCGTCCGGCGGCCGGCGACCTGGAGTTGGCCCGGGAGTGGATCACGGCGCTCGCCCCGCTGGTCTGGACCGCCGCCGAGCGGCCGGAAGCGGTCGAGGACGTCCGCGCCATGCGCCGAAAGATCCTCGACAACGTGCCGCCGAGGGAGCTGGAACGCGAGATCAAGCGCGGGCCGGGCGGGCTGCGCGACATCGAGTTCGCCGTCCAGCTCCTCCAGCTCGTGCACGGTCGCGGCGACGAGGCGCTGCGGGTGCCGGGCACCGTCCCGGCACTGCGGGCGTTGGTCACCGGCGGCTACGTCGGCCGTGCCGACGGCGAGGCGCTGCTGCGCGGCTACCGCTTCCTGCGCGCCGTCGAGCACCGGCTCCAGCTCCAGGGCCTGCGCCGGACGCACACCGTGCCGACCGAGCCGGCCGCGTTGCGATGGCTCGCCGCCGCGCTCGGCTACGCGGCCACGCCGGGCCGCAGCGCCGTCGAGGGGTTCCGCGCCGACTGGGTCACCCACGCCACCGAGGTACGCCGGCTGCACGCCAAACTGCTCTACCGGCCGCTGCTGGAGTCGGTGGCCCGGGTGCCGGCGGAGGGGCTGCGGCTCACCCCGCAGGCGGCCCGGCACCGGCTGGAGGTGCTCGGTTTCGCCGACCCGGCCGGCGCGCTGCGGCACCTTGAGGCGCTCACCGGCGGGGTCAGCCGCACCGCCGCCATCCAGCGCACGCTGCTGCCGGTGCTGCTCGACGAGTTCGCCGACGCCCCCGAGCCCGACCGGGGGCTGCTCAACTACCGGCAGGTCTCGGACAAGCTCGGCAGCACCCCGTGGTATCTACGCCTGCTGCGCGACTCCGGCCCGGTCGCGCGCCGGCTGGCCCGGGTGCTCTCCTCCTCCCGGTACGCCGCCGACCTGCTGGCCCGCGAGCCGGAGGCGCTGCGGCTGCTGGCCGAGGACAGCGAGCTGACCCCGCGTCCCCTGCAGACCCTGGTCGAGGGCTTCGTCGCGGCGGCCGCCCGGCACGACGACCCGGTGGAGGCCACCCGGGCGGTCCGCGCGCTGCGCCGCCGCGAGCTGGTCCGGATCGCCGCCGCCGACGTGCTCAGCCGCGCCGGGGCGCTCGCCCCGCTCACGCCGCGCCCGGTGGGCGGTGGGGCACGCCGGCCCACGGTGGTGGACGTGAGCGCGGTCGGCGCCGCCCTGTCCCACGTCACCGACGCCACGTTGACCGCCGCGCTGCGCGCCGCCCGGGCCGCCCAGCCCGGGCCGCCGGGCCTGCGGTTCGCCGTGATCGGCATGGGCCGCCTCGGCGGGTACGAGTCCAACTACCTCTCCGACGCCGACGTGCTCTTCGTCCACGACCCGCCGCCGGGCGTGGCGGAGAGCGAGGCCAGCGCCGCCGCGCACGCGATCGCCGAGGAGCTGCGCCGGCTGTTGTCCGCGCCCGCCCCCGACCCGCCGCTCGGCGTCGACGCCGACCTGCGACCGGAGGGCCGGCAGGGTCCGCTGGTCCGCAGCCTCGGCGCGTACGCCCAGTACTACGCGCGCTGGTCGAAGGTGTGGGAGGCGCAGGCGCTGCTGCGGGCCCGGTTCGTCTGCGGCGACGCCGACCTGGGCGCGGAGTTCGAGGCGATGATCGAGCCGGTGCGCTACCCGGCCGACGGGCTGACCCGCGAGCAGACCGTGGAGATTCGCCGGATCAAGGCGCGGGTGGAGACCGAGCGGCTGCCCCGGGGCGCCGACCCGGCCACCCACACGAAGCTGGGCCGGGGCGGGCTCGCCGACGTCGAGTGGGCGGCGCAACTGCTCCAGCTCCGGCACGCCGGCCGGCTGCCGGCGCTGCGCGGCACCCGTACCCTCGACGCGCTCGCCGCCGCCCGCGAGGCCGGCCTGCTCGACCCCGACGACGCGGCCGAGCTGGCCGCCGGCTGGACGCTCGCCGCCCAGGTCCGCGACGCGTTGATGCTGGTCCGCGGTCGAGCCGGCGACCAGCTTCCCCGGCACGGCGTGGAGTTGGCCGGCGTGGTGCGCCTGCTCGGCCACGACGACGCCGGCGAGTTCCTCGACGGATACCTGCGCACCGCCCGCCGCGCCCGCGCCGCGATGGAGCGGGTCCTCGGTGCCTGACGTGCGCGACCGGCCGGCGTCGGCCGGGACCGCCGGGTGGGTCGGCCGCCGTCCGCTGCCCGGCTGGCTGCCGGCGGTCGCGGTCGCGGCGCTGCTCTCGGTGGCGTTCCTGCTCGCCCCGCCGATGGGCACGGACCTGGCCGCGCAGGTCGCCCGCGCCGACTTCGTCGCCCGGCACGGCGGCACGCCGATCGACCTCGGCTGGTACGCCGGCGTGAACCAGTACGGCTACAGCCTGTTCACCGCCCGGCTGGGCGCGTGGCTCGGGGTGCGGCCCTTGGGCGCGCTGGCCGCCGTGTCGGGTGCGGCGGCGCTGGGCTGGCTGTTCGTCCGGCACCGGGCCCGCCGGCCGGTGCTGGCCGGGGTGCTCGGCGCGGTGGTGCTGGTCGGCAACCTGGCCAGCGGCCGGGTCACCTTCGCCGTCGGTCTCACGTTCGGGTTGTTCGCGCTCTGCGCGGTCGGCGCCGAGCGGCCCGCCCGGTGGGCGCGGTTGACCCTGGCCGCCCTGCTCGCCGCCGCCGCCACCTGGGCCAGCCCGGTCGCCGGGCTCTTCACCGGGCTGGCCGGCGCGGCGCTGCTGCTGGCCGCGCTGCGCCCGGGCGACGGGCCGGGCCGGCCGGTGGCGTTCGGCTGGCGGGCGGACCGTCCGCTGGCCGAGAGCCTGGTGCTCTGCCTCGCGCCGGCGCTCGCGCTCGCGCCGATGGCCGTGCTGTTCGGCAACGGCGGCACCCAGCCCTACTCGGCGGCGTCGATGCGGGACAACGTGGCGTTGGCGGTGCTGGCGTTCGCCGTGCTGCCCCGGCGACGCCGGGCCCTGCGGATCGGCGCGGTGCTCACCGTGCTGCTGCTGGTCGGCGCCTACTACCTGCCCAGCCCGGTCGGCTCGAACGCGCTGCGCCTGCCGATGCTGTTCACGCTGCCGCTGCTCGCCGGGTACGCTCCGCTGCCCGGCCGGTGGCTGGCCGGCCTGCTCGCCGCCACCCTCTGGTGGCAGAACCCGGTCATGGTCGGCGACGTGACCCGCGCCGGGCCGCCGGAGAGCGCCGCCGGGTTCCACCGCCCGCTCGCCGAGGAACTGGCCCGCCGGCAGCCGGTGGGCCGGGTCGAGGTGGTGCCGCTGCGCGACCACTGGGAGTCGGCGTACCTGCCGCCGACGGTCCCGCTGGCGCGCGGCTGGGAACGGCAGGTCGACACCGACCGCAACGCGCTCTTCTACGCCGACGGCCTCACCCCGCAGGCGTACGCGGACTGGCTGCGCCGCACCGCGGTCCGGTACGTCGCGGTCGCGCCCGACGCGCCGCCGGACCGGTGGGGGCGCGACGAGGCCGACCTGGTGCTCGCCGGTCAGCCCTACCTGCGCGAGGTGTGGCGGGACGCGAACTGGCGGCTGTACGAGGTGTCCGACCCGACACCGCTGGTGGCCGCGCCGGGCGCGTTGGTCGCCTCGGACCAGGCCCGGGTGCGGTTCACCGTGGACCGGGCCGGTGACGTGCCGGTGCGCGTCCGATGGTCGCGCTGGCTCTCCCTGGCCGGGCCGGGCGGGTGCCTGCGACCCGGGCCGGACGGGTGGACCGAGGTCCGGGTGCGCGCCCCGGGTGAGTTCGCGATCTCCAGCGGTCTGGTCCCGCGACACCACTGCTGAGCGCGTGAGTTGATCCTGACGGCGGGTGGGGCGGGCCGGGCTGGCAGCATGGCGGGCGTGTCCCACCACCTGTCACGCTGGACCGGCCTGGCCGGCGCCCTGCTGCTCGCACTGGCCGCCCTGCTCGGGGGCGCCCGGGCCGACGCCCCGCTGCGGACCAACCCGGTGAAGATCTGGCAGGGGCCGCACGGCCCGCTGGTCGTCCTGGCCTGGCTGGTCGGCACCGCGCTGCTGGCCTGGGCGTGGTGGTCGCTGCGGGACCGGGTGCCGTCCGTGCGGTGGGCGCTGGTCACCGCCGGGCTCTGGCTGACACCGCTGCTGCTCGCGCCGCCCTTCGGCAGTCGGGACGTCTACGCGTACGCGTGCCAGGGCGCCAGCTACGCGGCCGGGATCAGCCCGTACGAGCAGGGGGTCTCCGCCCTGCCCTGCCCGTGGTTGGACACCGTCTCCTACATCTGGCGGGACACGCCGGCCCCGTACGGCCCGCTCTTCGTGGTCGTCGCCGGTCTGGTGGTGAAGGCGACCGGCTCGCTGACCGCCAGCATCGTGCTGTTCCGGCTGCTCGCCCTGGTCGGGGTGGCGCTGACGGCGTGGGCGGTGCCGGTGCTGGCCCGCCGCTGCGGCGTACCGGCCGAGCGGGCGGTGTGGCTGGCGCTGGCCTGCCCGCTGGTCGCGGTGCACCTGATCGGCGGGCCGCACAACGACGCGTTGATGGTCGGCGCGCTGGTCGCCGGGCTGGCGGTGGTGGCGTCCCGGCCGGGTCGTCCCGGTCCGTTGCTGGCGGGCGGGGTGCTGCTCGGCGTGGCCGTGGCGATCAAGGTGACCGCCCTGGTCGTGGTGCCGTTCGCCGCGCTGGCGGCGATGGTCGGGCCGTACCGGATCCGGACGCTGCTGCGCGACGGCGGGTGGGTGGTCGGCGGCGCGGTGGCCGCCGTCGTCGGCGCGACCGTCGCCGGCGGCCTGGACTTCGGCTGGGTCGGCGGCCTGTCGCAGGGCGGCGCCGCGGTCGCCTGGACCTCACCGCCGACGGCGGTGGGCCAGACCGTCGGGTACGTCGTGGCGCCGTTCGGCCTGCACGTCGACGCGCTGCCGGTGACCCGAGGGATCGCCGTGGTGCTCCTCGCCGGGTTGCTGGTGTGGCTCTGGTGGCGGGCCCGCACCCGTGATCCGCTCTACTACGCCGGCCTGGCGCTGGCCCTGACGGTGGCGCTCTCGCCGGTGGTCCACCCCTGGTACTGGACGTGGCCGCTGGCCGTGCTCGCCGCGACCGCCCCGGTGCGGGACCGGTGGTACGTCGTGGTCGCGCTGGTGGCGTCGTTCCTCATCCTGCCCGACGGCACCGGCCTGCCGCGCTACACCAAGATGCCCGGGGCGCCGCTGATGACGCTGTTGGTGATCGTGGTGGCGGTCCGGTTGGTACGGTCGGTTCGGGCGGCCCGCCGGCCGGTCCCCGCCGCGCGAGGAGCCGACTGAGGAGAGCGCCGGTGAGCGAGCCCGACGCGCCGGTGCGGCCGGTCGCCGCTCCGCTCGCCCGGTACGCCGGTCTCGCCGGGGCGCTCCTGCTCACCGCCGCCGGCTGGCTGGGCGGGGCGCTGCCCGACGCCCCGCCGCGTACCACGCTCGCCGGTCTCTGGCAGGCCCCGCACGGGCCGGCGGCGCTCGGCTGCTGGTTGGTGGGGACGGTGCTGCTGGTGGGCGCCTGGTGGTCGCTGCGGTGGGGCGCCCCGTCGGGCCGGTGGGCGTGTCGGACCGCCGGGCTGTGGGCGCTGCCGCTGCTGGCCGCGCCGCCGCTGGGCAGCCGGGACGTCTACTCGTACGTCTGCCAGGGCTGGACCTGGACGCGGGGGGACAGCCCGTACCGGGTGGGGGTCGCCGAGGCCGGCTGCCCGTGGGTCGACTCGGTGTCGCCGATCTGGCGGGACACCCCGGCGCCGTACGGGCCGTTCTTCGTGCTGCTGGCCGGGCTGGCGGTGCTCGCCGGCGGTGGCCTGGTCGGGGCGCTCGTGCTGTTCCGGCTGCTCGCGGTGGCCGGGGTGCTGCTGGCCGCGTACTGCCTGCCCGGCCTGGCCCGGGCCGCCGGGGTGCCCACCCGCCGGACGGCCTGGCTGGTGCTGGCCTGCCCGCTGGTCGGGGTGCACCTGATCGCCGGCGCGCACAACGACGCGCTCGCGCTCGGCCTGGTCCTGGCCGGGCTGCTGGTGCTGGTCCGCCGACCGAGCGCGGCGGGCGCGCTGGTGGCGGCCGGGGTGCTGCTGGGCCTGGCGGTCGCGGTGAAGGCGGTCGCCGTGGTGGTGCTCCCGTTCGCGGCGCTCGCCGCCGTGCCCGGCCGGCACACCTGGCGGGCGCTGCTGCGCGACGGTGGCCGGCTGACCGTGGCGGTCCTCGGCACCCTGCTGGTCGTCTCGCTCGCCACCGGTCTCGGGCCGGGCTGGGTGGGCGGGATCGGTAGCAGCGGTGACTCGCAGCAGTGGACCTCCCCGCCGACCGCGGTCGGTTTCGTGGTCGACTACGCCGGTGCGCTCGCCGGTCGCCGGCCGCACGCCGTGCCGGTGGCTCGGACGGTCGCGTTGGTGCTGCTGGCCGGGCTGCTGGTGGCGCTCTGGTGGCGGGCGTGGACAGCGTTGCGCCGCCACGCCGACACCCGGCCCCGGGTGGCGCTGCTCGGCGCCGGCCTGGCGCTGGCCGCCACCGTGCTGCTCGCCCCGGTCTTCCACCCCTGGTACGCGGTCTGGCCGCTGGCCCTGCTCGCGGTGTCGGCGGTGCCGCTGGCCCGGACGGTCTGGTTCGTGGCGCCCGCCGCGCTGGCCTCGGTGCTCACGCTGCCCGACGGCACGAACCTGGCTCGCTTCACCAAGGCGCCCGGCGCGGTGCTGACGACCGTGCTGGTGGTGGGGGTCGCGGCGGCCGGCGTCCGGGCCCTGGTGCGCCGCCGTGCTGCGCGCNGCTCCGCCATCGCGGAGCCGGCCCGGCCGGTGCTGACGAGCGTGCTCAGCAGTCGAAGTACATCGCGAACTCGTGCGGGGTCGGGCGCAGGCGCACCGGGTCGACCTCGTTGGCCCGCTTCCAGTCCACCCAGGTGGAGATCAGGTCCGGGGTGAACACGCCGCCGTCGAGCAGGTAGTCGTGGTCGGCCTCCAGCGAGTCGAGCACGGCCGGCAGCGAGCCCGGC
>NZ_NAPR01000017.1:287504-287743 GCF_002140155.1 Micromonospora sp. NBS 11-29 | reverse complement strand
AGAGCGGCTTGGGCATGAACGTGGCCGTCTTGCCGTTCGCCCACGCCTCGTTCTTCACGATGTACTTGAAGAGCTGGAGCTGGTCGGCGGCGTGCAGCAGCGTCGAGAACTTGTAGTTGATCTCCGACTGGCCGGCGGTGCCGACCTCGTGGTGCGAGCGCTCGACGGTGAAGCCGGTGTCCACCAGCCGCCGCACGATGGAGTCGCGCAGGTCGGCGTAGTGGTCGACCGGGGGCACC
>NZ_NAPR01000017.1:238116-287459 GCF_002140155.1 Micromonospora sp. NBS 11-29 | reverse complement strand
CGAAGTAGGCGGTGTCGGCGATGCCGCTGGCGGCGAGGTAGGCCTCGGCCTTCTTGGCCACGTTGCGCGGGTCCCGGGAGTAGGCCTCGCGGGTGAACGGGTCGTGGATGAAGAAGTTGATCGCGACGGTCTTCTGTGCCCGGAACGGGTCGACGAACGCGGTGGCCACGTCGGGGAGCAGGAGCATGTCCGACTCGTGGATGGCCTGGAAGCCGCGGATGGACGACNGCATCACGCCGGGCAGGTCACAGAAACGTACGTCGACGAACTTCACGTCCTCGTTCTTGAGGTATCGCAGGAGTTCCTCGGGATTGGCGAACACACGTCCTCCTGGCAGGTCCACGTCGGTGGCTGGCTCCTGGCGACGCTATGGCCGGGGGGTTGCCCGGCCATGTCTCTTCTGTTTCCGCCGTGTTACGTCGCTCGCGGAGCGTCATGCCCGCGCGCTCTGTGAGCGATTGACGGCATCTGTCGTATTTTTCGCCAGGTGCCGGTCCGGCGCTACCCTGACCGCTGTGACCGATACCGCCGCCACGCCGGTGCCGCCCGCCACCGACCCCACCTTCACGCCCCCCGGCCTCGGCCGCCGCTTCGGCGCGCTGGTCATCGACTGGGTGCTCTGCCTGATGGTCGCCCGGTCCTTCGCCGACCCGGTCCGCGACGGCTGGCCCCCGGTGCTGGTGCTGATCCTGGAGTACGGCTTCTTCCTCGGCCTCTTCGCCCAGACCCCCGGCATGTACCTGACCCGGCTGCGCGTCGTCGCCTGGACCGACGGCGGTCGGATCGGGCTGGCCCGGGCGCTGCTGCGGGGCCTCCTGCTCGCCCTCGTGGTGCCCGCCCTGATCATGGACCACCACCGGCGCGGCCTGCACGACCGGCTCACCGGCGCGGTCGTCACCGACGCGACCCGGCGCTGACCCGCCCACGCAGAAGGAGCCGCCCCCACGCGGGACCGGCTCCTTCTCGGCGTACGTCGAGGGTCAGCGACCCCGGGTCTGCCGGAACGCGCCGCGCGGCGGCCGCATGTTCTTCGGGACCGCGCCCTTGGGCATCTGCGGCCGTGCGGTCAGCGCCTTGAGCCGCTTGTCGAGCGCGTTGACGTCCTTCGGGGTGAGGCTGCGGGGCAGCCGCATCAGCGTCATGCGCAGCTTGCGGACCGGCAACTCGCCCTCGCCCTGCCCGATCACGTAGTCGTGCAGCGGCGCGGTGCCGATCACCTTGGCCAGCCGGCGCTTCTCCTGGCCGAGCAGACCCCGGATGCGCTGCGGGTTCCCCTCGGCCAGCAGGATCACCCCGGGCCGGCCCACCACCAGGTGGATCATGTCCATCTGGGTGGTCGAGCTGACCGCCGGGGTGACCCGCCAGTCGCCGCGCATGCTCTCCATGATCTGCGCCGCCGCGCCGGGCTGCCCCTCGGCCGCGTTCATCATCGCCTTGTTGGAGCGCAGGTTGAGCACGACCAGCAGGGCGAGCAACGCGAGCAGGATGCCGATCGGCAGCCAGATCCAGCCCCAGGCGATCACCGCGACCACGGTGAGCGCGAGCGGGATCAGCACCGCCGCCGCGGCCAGTGGCGCGAACCACTTGTCCTGCTTGGCGGTGAACTTGAACACCATCCCGATCTGCTTCAGCCGCTGGCCGAACGAGACCTTCTCCTGGGGCTTTGCCATGTCGCAGAGTCTAGTGGGCGCCGCACAAGCGGTTGATCCGTGGCCACCGGTTCCGTGGTCGGGCACGGCGTCGGACGGGGTATCGACGCCGTTTCGGCGAGGTGGCGGGGTCCGGTCCGGTTCGATGACACCAGTTCGGCGATCTGGCGACGCGCGAGCCTCAGCCCGCGACGGCGACCCCGTCGCGGGCGGCGAGCGCCTGCTGGTAGAGCCGCCCGGCGCGGTACGACGAGCGGACCAGTGGCCCGCTCATCACGCCGGCGAAGCCGATCTCCTCGGCCTCCTCGCGCAGCTCGACGAACTCCTCCGGCTTGACCCAGCGGGTGACCGGGTGGTGCCGAGGGGACGGGCGGAGGTACTGCGTGATGGTGATCAGCTCGCAGCCGGCCTCGTGCAGGTCGCGCAGCGCCTGGGAGATCTCGGCGCGCTCCTCGCCCATGCCGAGGATGAGGTTGCTCTTGGTGACCAGCCCGTCCGCGCGCGCCTGGCGGATGACGTCGAGCGAGCGCTCGTAGCGGAACGCCGGGCGGATCCGCTTGAAGATGCGCGGCACCGTCTCGACGTTGTGCGCGAGCACCTCCGGGCGCGCGCCGAAGACCTCGGCGAGCTGCTCGGGCACCGCGTTGAAGTCGGGGATCAGCAGCTCGACGCCGCAGCCGGACTGCAACGCGTGGATCTGCCGGACCGTCTCGGCGTAGAGCCAGGCGCCACCGTCGGGCAGGTCGTCACGGGCCACGCCGGTGATGGTCGCGTAGCGCAGGCCCATCGCGGCGACCGACTCGGCGACGCGACGCGGCTCGTCGGCGTCGAACTCGGCCGGTTTGCCGGTGTCGATCTGGCAGAAGTCGCAGCGCCGGGTGCACTGGTCGCCACCGATGAGGAAGGTGGCCTCCCGGTCCTCCCAGCACTCGTAGATGTTGGGGCAGCCGGCCTCCTGGCACACGGTGTGCAGCCCCTCGCGCGAGACGAGCCCGCGCAGTTGGGTGTACTCCGGGCCCATCTTGGCCTTGACCTTGATCCACGGCGGTTTACGCTCGATCGGCGTCTCGGCGTTGCGCGCCTCGATCCGCAGCATCCGCCGCCCCTCAGGGGCGACCGTCGCGGTGCGCGCTGGCTGCTCAGTCGTCGGCGCGGTTTGCTCGATCGTCACGAAACCGAGCCTACGCCGGTCGGCGACGGTCGATGAACGTCGGGCGACGGCGGTCACGCCGGAACCGCTGTGACACCGGACACGAGAGGCCAAAAAACCTCGTCACATTTCGGCGGTGGCGGTGTTAGGAAGGGCCCCCTGTTAACGCCTCCGGTAGAGGCGGGGCCCCTTGTTAACACCCGCGCCCAGTAGAACCCGCCCGGCCGGCCCCGGTGAAAAGGCGACGAACGAGGCTCCCGCTCCGGCGGGGGCGAAGGTGTGGTGGCACCGCGAGGTTTCCCGCTCGCCCACACCTCCCTGGGGATCGCGTTGCGATTTGAACAAGGAGGTAGCCACCGTGCAACGCATCCTGTCCACCCAACTCCCCGCCCACGTCGGCGCGAGCGTACGGCTCGCCGGCTGGGTCCACCGCCGCCGGCTGCTCAAGTCGGTGGCCTTCCTGATCGTCCGGGACGCCGCCGGGCTCGCGCAGGTCGTGGTCGCCGCGCCCGACGTGCGCGCGCAGGTCGAGGCGCTCACCGAGGAGACCGTCGTCGAGGTGGTCGGCACCGTGGTCGCGAACCCCACCGCGCCCGCCGGGGTCGAGGTCGTCGAGCCGACGGTACGACCGCTCGGCCCGCCCGCCGTGCCGCCACCGTTCGACCTGTACCGGCCGGTGCTCGCCGCGAGCCTGCCCACCCAGCTCGACCACGCGTCGACCGCGTTGCGCCATCCCACCCGCTCCGCCGCGCTGCGGATCTCGGCGGCGGCGGTGGCCGGCTTCCGGGCCACGCTCGACCGGCGGCGCTTCGTCGAGGTGCACACCCCGAAGGTGGTCGGCTCGTCCACCGAGAGCGGCGCGAACGTCTTCGCGCTGGACTGGTTCGGCCGGCCCGCCTACCTGGCCCAGTCGCCGCAGTTCTACAAGCAGCTCATGGTGGGCGTCTTCGAGCGGGTCTACGAGGTGGGGCCGGTGTTCCGGGCCGAGCCGCACGACACCGTCCGCCACCTGGCCCAGTACACCTCGCTCGACGTCGAGTTGGGCTTCGTGACCGATCACCGGGACGTGATGGCGGTGCTGCGCGACACCGTCGCCGGAATGCTGGCGGGCGTCGCGGACCGGGCCGGCGGCGCGCTGGACACGCTCGGGGTGACGGTGCCGGCGGTGCCCGCCGAGATCCCGGCGGTGCACTTCACCGACGCGCTGGCAATCGCCGGTGCGCCGGCCGGCGAGCCGGACCTGGCGCCCGCGCACGAGCGGGCGCTGGGGGAGTGGGCGCGGGCCGAGTACGGCAGCGACTTCCTGTTCGTCACCGGGTACCCGATGGCGAAGCGGCCCTTCTACACCCACCCGGACCCGGCCCGCCCGGCGTACTCGAACGGGTTTGACCTGCTGTTCCGGGGCATGGAACTGGTCACCGGCGGGCAGCGGCTGCACCGGCACGCCGACTACCTGGCCGCGCTGGCGGCGCGGTGCGAGCCGGTCGAGCCGTACGCCGGGTACGTGGACGCGTTCCGGCACGGCATGCCGCCGCACGGCGGGTTCGCGATCGGGCTGGAGCGGTTCGTGGCCCGGTTGATCGGCGCGGCGAACGTCCGGGAGGTGACCGCCTTCCCGCGCGACCTGCACCGCCTCACTCCCTGAGGGGGACGAGCCCGGGCCCGGGACGAGTGCGTCCCGGGCCCGGAGCGGTGCGCCTCGGATCAGGTGAAGTTGACGTCACTGCACCACATGTACGCCTGGTCGAGGTGGGACGCCTGCCAGATCACGAACAGGATGTGGTGTCCGGTGTAGCCGGAGGTCGAGACGTTGAAGCTGATGTTCTGCGACGGCGCGTACCGGCCGGTCTGCGTGATGAAGTCGAGGTTGCTCCACCCGAGGGTCTGGGTGGTCGGGTTGAACCCCTGCTTGCTCACGTAGACCTTGAAGTAGTCCGCGCCGTGGCTGGCCTGGTCGTAGAGCTGGACCGAGAAGTTGCGACCGATGTTGCTGGTCTTCCACGCCCCGGGCCGGTTCAGGCTGTCGTTGCGGGACAGGGCGTTGCTGCAGAGCTGCCCGTCCGGGGTGCGGGCCTGGAACTGCCCGCCGAGGCCGTCGCGCAGCGCGCTCATCCAGTTCCACATGGTGTCGGCGTTGGCCTGGAACGCCTGCCAGCACATGGGGTCCTGCTGCTGCATGGCCGGGTTGGTGTGTTGGCTGCCCCAGGTCTGCCAGCACTTGTAGGCGCGGGTGGCCGGGCTGACGATCGTGCCGTGTGCCTGGGCCGCGCCGGGCACGGCCAGGATGCCGGCCAGCAGGGCGAGCGCCATGACGAGCGCGCGGACGGGGCGGCGGACGGCTGATCGCGACCGGTCGGTTTGGTGGTGGGAACGCACGGTTACGTCCTCCTTCGGCGCATAGGATGGGTGTGGGAGCGCTTCCATCCCCAGCGTCGCATTCGCGACAGTAAATATCAATGACTATCTATTGATCCTTCCGCGACCCGGGTCAGACGCGGGTCAGGGTGGGCAGGTGCCGCTCGACGACCGGCAGCACGTCGGTGACCGTCACCGGCCGGCCCAGCTCGGCGGTGAGCGACGTGACCCCGGCGTCGCGGATGCCGCAGGGCACGATCCGGTCGAAGAAGCCCAGGTCGCAGTCGCAGTTGACGGAGAAGCCGTGCAGCGTCACACCACGGGCGACCCGGATGCCGATGGCGGCCACCTTGCGCGCCGGGCCACGGTCGTCTTCCGGGACCCAGACGCCGCTGCGTCCCTCGACCCGGCCGGCGGCGAGCCCGAACTCGGCGCAGACGTCGATCAGCAACTGCTCGGTGCGCCGGACGTACGCCACCACGTCGACCGGGTCGGGCAGGCGGACGATCGGGTAGCCGACGAGCTGCCCCGGACCGTGCCAGGTGATCTTGCCGCCGCGGTCCACGTCCACCACCGGCGTGCCGTCCATCGGCCGGTCCCACGGCTCGGTGCGCTTGCCGGCGGTGTAGACGCTGGGATGCTCCAGCAGCAGCACCGTGTCGCCACGCTCGCCGGCCGCCACGGCCTCGTGCAGCCGGCGCTGCTCGTCCCAGGCGGCCTGGTAGTCGAGCCGGCCGGCGCGCACGGCGGTCGGCTCGGAAGTCGTCACGCTCACCGCTCCAGCCTAGTCCGGCCGGTCGGGTCGTCCCCTCGTGACGCTCGTCGCGTCACTCCGGACCGTCGCACGGCAGAGGTCACGCCGCCGGCACCCGCCACAGCCAGACGTCCTCGACCCGCTCGGGCGGGCCGAGCAGGGCGGTGGCGGTGCGCCGCAGCGCCTCCTCGTCCACGTCGAACTTGGCGCCGTGCACCCGGTCGGCCAGCACCACCGCCCGCACCCCCCAGTACCGCAGGTCGGCCCGGGACTCCTCGATGCTGCCCTCGGTGACGATCGGCACCAGCCCGGTCCGGCCGGCCTGGTCCATCAGCGAGTCGAAGGTGCGCGGCACCGGGCCGATCCGGCCCCGGCCGTCCGGCCCGCCGGGGCCGAGGAAGAAGCCGGCCGGGATGCGGAACTCACCCTGCCGGTGGGCGAGCGCGTACGCCTGCCACCGCTGCCCGTCCGGGTAGACGTCGACGGTCAGCGGCAGCGGGGTGAGCACCCCGTCGGGCGGGACGTAGCGCTTCCAGGCCCCGCCGGTGATGAAGACCGGGACCGGCTCGCGGACGCTGGTGAGCAGCGGGGTGGGCAGCAGCGGCAGCAGCGCGGCGACGAACCCGACGACCCAGGCCGCGCCGCTCGCCCGCCGTCGGGGCGGCCGGGCGCGCAGCGCGTCGATCGCGTACGCCAGCAGCAGGCCGATCACCGGCGCGACGACCAGCGCCAGCCGGGACGGCAACGCCGCGTTGATCACCGGCAGGTTGTCCAGGACGCCGAACGGCAGGAGCTGGTCGGTACGCCGGCCGTTCCATTTGACGGTCGGCCCCCAGGAGAGCACCGCGAAGACCACGGCGGTCACGCCGAGCGCCAGCAGGGTGGCCCGGAACGCCCGGTCCGCGCGCCGCCACAGCAGCGCGAAGCAGGCGACCGCGAGCAGCAGCAGCGGAACCCCGAAGAACGAGTTCTCCTCGGTCGGGTTCGGGGCCAGTGAGGTGCCGAACCCGGCCCAGCCGGCGAGCGACCGGCGCGGATAGGACCCGTACGCGGCGATGTCCTCGGAGTGGATCAGCGGGTCGAACCCGGTGCCGTGGAACCGTTGCGGCCCGGCGAAGTGCAGCCAGAGCGGGTACGCCAGCAGCGCGCCGGCCACCAACGCGGTCACCCCGAGCCCGGCCAGCACGCGCGGGAGCACCGCCCGCACCTCCGCGCGACGGGCCGGGTGCAGCGCCCAGAGCAGCAGGAACGCGGCGAGCGCCAGGGCGGTGAAGAAGAGCCCTTCGGCGGCGATCGAGAACGCCACCGCCACCAGCAGGCCGAGCACGACCCCGCCGAGGACCGCGCGGTGGGCCGGGCCGGGCCGGGCCAGCCGGAACACGCCCCAGATCAGCAGCGGCACCAGCCAGCCGGCGGTCCAGTTCAGGTGCGCGTTGGCATGCGACACCATCGCCGGGCAGTAGGCGATGAACAGCGCGCCCACCCCGGCGGCCAGCCGACTGCCGACCAGGTGCCGGCTGAGCAGCCAGTACCAGGCCACCGCGGTGGCGGCCAGGTTGAGCGTGAGGATCACCAGGAACGTCGCCGGCGGCCCGATCAGGTACGTCAGCGGCGCGAACACCGCCGCGTACACGGTGATCGAGGTGTTGACCGCGAGGTTCACCCCGTCCGGAACGTTGATCAGGTGGGTGAAGAGCGGGTTCTGGCCGTGCGTGAGCGCGTGCCCGCCGAAGGCCAGCAGCCACTCGAACAGCGCCTGGTCGCTGGAGTTGACGGTGATCGTGCGGGTGTTCGGGTCCCGCCACATCCCGCTGGTCACCCAGAGCGCCAGCGCCACCGCCGCGAGCGTCACCAGCAGATCGGCGCGACGGTCGCGGGTGACCGGGGACGGGGAGGACGGCACGCAGCGGACGTTACCAACCGGACCAGGGCACACCGCCCGGACCGTGAATGTGTGACCAGCACCCATTCCGAGGGGCGAAACACGGCCGTAACGTCTCGGCAACTCGGAGAGTGATTCAGTTCACATTCCATGATCGGGAGGTCCCCGTGTCCCGCTCCTCATCCCTCATCACCCGCCTCGCCGGGGCGGCGGCCGGGGTCGTGCTGGCCGCGGCCGGCGTCCTGGTCGCCGCGCTGCCCGCGCAGGCCGCCTCGCTGACCCAGGTCACCGGATTCGGCTCGAACCCCGGCAACCTGACCATGTACGCCTACCGCCCGGACGGCCTGCCCGCCAACGCGCCGGCCGTGGTGCTGCTGCACGGCTGCGCCCAGAACGCCGCCACCTACTTCACCAACTCCGGTTGGCAGAAGTACGCCGACCAGTGGAAGTTCGCGCTGATCGTGCCGCAGCAGCCGTCGAGCAACAACAGCACCTCCTGCTTCAACTGGTTCGAGACCGGCGACACCGCCCGGGGCCAGGGCGAAGCGCTGTCGATCAAGCAGATGGTCGACCACGCCAGGACGACCTACGGCACCGACGCCAGCCGGGTCTACGTCAGCGGCCTCTCCGCCGGCGGCGCGATGAGCTCGGTCATGCTCGCCACCTACCCGGACGTGTTCGCCGCCGGCTCGATCATCGCCGGTGTCCCGTACCGCTGCGCCACCAGCACGACCAGCGCCTACAGCTGCATGAACCCGGGCGTGGACAAGACCCCGGCGCAGTGGGGCGACCTGGTCCGCAACGCGTACGCCGGCTACTCCGGCCGGCGGCCGAAGGTGGCCGTCTGGCACGGCACCAGCGACTACACGGTCAACGTGGTCAACGCGACCGAGTCACGGGACCAGTGGACCAACGTGCTGGGCGTGTCGGCGACCCCGACCAGCACCTCGTCGCTGCCGGGCGGCACCAGCCTGGAGGTCTACGGCAACGACCAGGTACGTCTCTACCGGGTCGCCGGCATGGGCCACGGCACCCCGGTCGACCCGGGCTCGGCGGCCGACCAGTGCGGCACCGCCGGGGCGTACTTCCTGGACACCATCTGCTCGACGTACCGCGACGCGCTCTTCTTCGGCCTCGGCGGCGGCGTCGCGCCCAGCCCGACCCCGACGGCGACCGCGACGCCCAGGCCGACCGCGTCGCCCACCCCGACCGCGTCGCCGACCACCGCGCCGGTCTGCGTCACGGCCAGCAACTACGCGCACGTCGCCGCCGGCCGCGCCTACCAGTCCGGCGGCTATGCGTACGCGCTGGGCAGCGGCCAGCGGATGGGCCTCTACAACACCTTCTACTCCACCACGCTGAAGCAGACCGCCCCCAACTACTGGGTCGTCAACTGCTGACACCTGCAAGGAAGGGCCCCCTGTTAACGCCTCCGGTAGAGNCCGCCCTCACCCGTCGAGGGCGGCGCGCAGCGCGCTCGGCAGGTCCGGGTGGGACCAGGTGAAGCCGGCCTTGCCGAGGACGGCCGGCAGCACCCGGGTGCTGGTGAGCGCCTCCTGGGCGAACCCACCCAGGGCGACCTTCAAAGCCAGCGCCGGGATCGGCATGATCGCCGGCCGGTGCAGTTGCCGGGCCAGCTCCCGGGTGAACTCGGCGTTGGTGACCGGCGCCGGGCCGACCACGTTGACCGGCCCGGCCACATCCTCGCGGGCCAGCAGGAAGCCCACCGCGTCCAGCCAGTCCGGCATGGAGATCCACGGCAGCCACTGCCGACCGCTGCCCAGCTTGCCGCCGACGCCCAGCCGGAACGGCAGGAGCTGCGGCTTGAGCAGGCCGCCGTCGCGGTGCAGCGGCAGGCCGGTACGCAGCCGCACCACCCGTACCCCGGCGTCCTCGGCCGGTCGGGTCGCCGCCTCCCAGACCCGGCAGACGTCGGCGAGGAACCCCTCACCGGCCGGCGCGTCCTCCTCCACCGTCCGGTCGCCGGTGTTGCCGTACCAGCCGACCGCGGACGAGTTCAGCAGCGCCGCCGGCCGGTCCCCGGCGGGCAGGCCGGCGATCGTGATGGCGAGCGTGGTGGTGCTGTCCACCCGGCTGGTCCGGATCAGCTTTCGGTAGTCGTCGTTCCAGCGCTTGTCGCCCACCCCCGCGCCGGCCAGGTTGACCACCGCGTCGGCGTCCGCGACCACCTGCGGGTCGAGCTGCGCGGCGGACGGATTCCACTGCCGCTCGTCCGGGACGCGCGGCGGGCGGCGGACCAGGCGGGTGACCTGGTGGCCGTCCGCGGTGAGCCGGTCGACCAGTCGGGTGCCGAGGAAGCCGGACGCGCCGGCCATGAGGATCCGCATGCTCACATCTTCGAGTACGCGGCGCGATCCGGATGCCTTGAGCGGAGTCACTCACTCGTCACGCATCTACTTCCAGCCCTTCACCACCTGGTCGACGTCGTGTGTGAGCCGATTCCAGCTCTCCAGTCGGCAGAGCGGACCGGACAGCTCCAGTCGAGCCAGAAGTTGACGACGATGTTCGTTGAACCGTGCCTTGACGACGTCGCGGCGTCTCCCCGTCTCGTCGGCCGCGCGGAGAATGCAGTCCGCCAGCCGCGTTTTAGGGTCCCTGATCGATTCCACCTCGTGGACCTTCGGGAGGCCTAGGTTTGTCCGTCCTCGGGGATTTCCGGCGACCTGCCGAATCGCGGCCTCATCGAGCAGCAGCCAGGCCTCCGTCATCCGTACGGGTATCACCGGGATCAGCGCCGCATCGCGTGAGGTGGCGGCGTGGGCCTTGGTGATCTCCTGCAGACGCGCCGGGTAGCCGGCGTTGTCAGCGTCCCGGTGCACCACGATCAGGTCGACCGGGCCGTGTGTCAACGCCAAGCCCGCAGCCATCCGGGACCCGACGTCCTTCGAGACCCGGGACGGCAGCCGTTCGAACTCCGGGGAGCTGAGAGTCAGCTCCACCCCACGCTCGTAGAACAGCAACTGGATGTGCTCTGCCAAGGGTTGGTCGGAGCTGCCTTCGGCGATGAACAGCCCGGAGAAGACCCGGCTGCTCATGCCGACAGACCTGGAGGAATGTGCAGCTGAGCCGACGGAGGATTGGTCAGGTAGGCCACCACGTCGGCCTCCGAGAATGTGGAACGCCCCGGCTGGGCACGCCAGGAGCTCCGGTACGGCAGGAGTGCGAGTGATCGCACGATTCCCCGTCCGGGCAGTGAGCGTGGTCGGAGTTGCGCCAATAGGAGGTCGCTCGGGTCGCAAAGCTGGACGACGCCCGGCGAGTGCGTGTTGATGATCACCTGTCGGAAGGGATTGGTCGCACTCGGTGAATCCGTCGGATCGACGGCGAGGTCGCCGACAAGTTGCACCATTGCGGGCAGGTTCGCTGGATGAATCCCGTTCTCCGGTTCCTCCATGCAAACGAGTCCGTTGAACTCCGAATCCTCCAGCAGCACGCAAAGCGCCAGGAAGCGGAGAGTGCCCTCGGAGAGGGCGCGCGCAGGGAGACGAAGTCCTCCCCTTTCCTGCAGGAAGAGGGTGAATGTCTGGCGCACGTCGTCGAACTCGACATCGAGCGCCTCGACGGCGAGCCCGGTGAGGTCCGACAAACGGCCCGCGACCCGGGCATAGATCCGCTCCGGGTCGCCCGACCAGTCTGGCGCATGCGCCACCCGGTACAGCGTGCTCGGAAGGTGGCGCCCACGCGAACTCATTCTCTCCGGACTGGTCTCGCCGTCCGGCGATCGTAACGCCGACGGTTCCAATGCCAGCCGGCGCCACCGCTGCATCTCGTGACGCGCTGCGAGGATGGTCGGGTTTTCGGCGGTGATCGTAGTGCTGAGCACCGTGCGCGCGGCGCGGCCGGGAGACCGTGATTTTTCCACGGTGTGCCCGCCCTCATGACTGTTGATGAAGACGGCCTGCGTACCACGTCGGTCGGTGGAAAGATAGACGGGATCTCTCTCGCTGCTCAGAATGATCGAGTCGAGGAAGGCGTCGTCGGCTGCGAAACCGAGTCGTGCCTTCGGACTTTCGACCTGACGTAGGTCCTCACGCAGCAGATGGAGCCGCCCTCCACCATGTTCACCGCGCGTTGGCCCGTAGCCGAGCGTCACCTCGTAACGAAGGAACGTTGCCTCGGGGCGAGCCTGTTCGCCGAGTTCATCTTCGACTTCGCTCGGCACGATCATTTCCGCGGCGATCCGGATGCGGTGCTCGTCCTGCCGATAGCCGTCCCAGAAGAGATCCCGAGGGTCGCTGCCTACGGCGTCGGATGTTCCCCGTACTCGCTGCGCGGCCCGAGCCAGGGAGTCGGTCGCCAGGTAGGACAGAAACTCTATCGCGTCGAATACGTTCGATTTCCCCATCCCGTTCGCGCCAGCGATNCCTCCAGCCGAGTCAGCATGATCAGAGCTTAGTCGCGAGGTCGGCCGATCCGCGTGACCCCGGACGCCGGTGTGGCGGCCGCAGCCTCGACCGCGACCGCGACACCTTGCTAGTGATGTCCCGCTACGTCATGTCGACGCAGCGCTCAGGCGGTCGCCGGGGCGGTGCGCAGGTCGGCCAGGAGGCGTTCCACCTCGGCGAACGACGCTTCGGGCAGCGGCCCGTACGCCAGGGTGCCGATGTTCTCCTCGGCCTGGCCGACCGTCCGGCAGCCTGGGATCGGCAGCGTCTGCGGGCTGCGGGCGAGCAGCCAGCCCAGCGCGCCCTGGGCGAGCGTGCGGCCGTCGGCGGTGAGCGCCTCGCGGACCTGGGCCACCCGGTCGGCCCAGTCGGCGCGCGGGACGCCGTCGGTGAACCAGGTCAGCCACTCGGGTGCCACGCCGCGCACGTCGTCGCCGCCCCGGGCGGCCGGCGCGTCCTGGTACTTGGCGGTGAGCAGGCCCATCGCCAGCGGCCCCCGGTTGAGGCTGGCCAGGTCGAACTCCTCACAGACCGCGAGCATCGCGGCGTTGTCCCGCAGCACCGACTGGTCGTGCTGGATCGCCGCGCAGTGCGGGCCCGCCTCGGCGAACGCCCGCGCCGCCGCCGGATCGTCGGTGCTCCAGCCGTACGCCCGGATCTTGCCCTCGGTGACCAGGCCCTCCAACGTGTCCACGAGGTCCAGCGCCTGCGGCACCGGCAGCCCGCCCAGGTGCAGTTGGTAGAGGTCGGCATGGTCGGTGCCGAGCCGGCGCAGCGAGCCCTCCAGGCTGCGCCGCGCATAGTCGGGAGTGCCGTCCTCGCCGGCGGCCTGCCGGGTCGCCTCGTCAGTGGGGTAGCCGAACTTGGTGGCGATCACCGCCCGGTCGCGGCGGCCGGCGAGCGCGCGGCCGAGCACCCGCTCGCTGTGCCCCGCGCCATAGTTGCTGGAGGTGTCGAAGAGGGTCGCGCCCAGGTCCAGCGCCCGGTGGACGGTGCGGATCGACTCGTCGTCGTCCACCTCGCCCCAGCCGAGCGGCTGCTCACCGGCCCAGAGCGGGCCGCCGATCGCCCAGCAGCCCATCCCGATGGCGCTGACCTCGATGCCGCTGCGGCCCAGTCGTCGTGTCGTCGTCATGGCCCCAGTGTCCTACTTGGAGTGCGCTCGAAGTCGACCCGTTTCGGCCATCCGCGGCAGGAGTGGCGCGATCGCGTCGACGGCGTCGGCGCGTACCACGAAGCGGGTGACGCCCCAGCGGCGCTCGTGCGTGGCGACGGCCGTCGCGATCTCGTCGGCGGTGCCGATCAGCACGAACGGGGTGGCCAGGAGCTCGGTGACGGTGAGATCGAGGCGGGCGGCGATCGGCGCCGCGGCGGCCTCGGCGTCGTCGGTGACGGCGACGTGCTGGACCAGCGCCTCCAGGACCGGCGGCGTGTCCCGGCCGGCCGCGCCGGCCACCACATGGGCGAGCTGCGCCTCGATCTGGTCGGCCCGCCACCGCGCCTCGTGCCGGTGGCCGTCGGCCAGGGTACGGCCGAAGCCGGTCAGGCCGACCACGTCGGCGTGCGCGCCGGCCCAGCGCAGCAGCGTCGAATTGGCCGTGCCCAGGGTGAGGGGGATCCGGTCCTGGACCGGTCGCGGTTCGTCGAGGCGGGCAGCGTACGCGGCCAGGTCCGGCGTGTCCACGGTGACCTCGTCGCCGGCCAGCAGCGCGCGTACCGCCTCGGCCACCGCGACGCAGCGGCGGACCCGGCCGGCGACGTCCGGGCGCTCGCGCCCGACGGCCCGCCACTCGCCCGGCGTGTGGCCGGCGCCCAGGCCGAGCCGCGCCCGGCCGCCGGAGACCACGTCCAGCGTGGCCACGTCGGTGGCGAGCAGGAGCGGTTCCCGGATGCCGGCGTTCGACACGTACGAGCCGAGGCCCAACGTGCCGGTCACCGCCGCCGCGGCGGCGAGCGACACGAAGGGGGACGGGCCGAAACCCGGGTGGTCGGCGGCGGAGAGCGCGTCGAAGCCGGCTGCCTCGACGGTGCGGGCCAGTTCGGCCCAGCTCGCCGCGTCGGTGGGCCGGGCCTGTACGGAGAAGGTCGCCATCGGCCCAGTCTCCGGCCTCACCCCGCTCCCCACCGCACCCTTCTGCCGAGGGCCGAAGGGGTGAGGAGGGGCCCCGCTCAACACCTCACACCGCGTCGAGGCGGGCCAGTTCGGCGGCGGAGAGGCGGAGCGCGCCGGCGGCGACGTTCTGCTCCAGGTGCGCCGGATCGCCGGTGCCAGGGATGGCGAGCACGTTCGGGCCCCGGCTCAGCGTCCAGGCCAGCCGCACCTGGGCCGGGCTGACGCCGCGCTCCTGTGCCACCGCGCGTACCTCGGGGTGCTCCTCGCCGGTCGCGCCGGCCTCCCGCCCGCTGGCGGCGATGGAGAAGAACGGCACGAACGCGGTGCCGTGGGCGGCGCAGTCCCGGATCAGCTCGTCGTTGCTCCGGCGGTAGCCGAGGCCGTACGAGTTCTGCACGCAGACCACCGGGGCGATCGTGCGCGCCTCGGCGACCTGGTGCGGGCGTACCGCCGAGACGCCGAGGTGCCGGATCAGCCCGGCGTCGACCAGTTCGGCGAGCGCGCCGAAGTGCTCGGCCAGCGGCTCCGGGCCGTGCACCCGCAGGTTGACCACGTCGAGGTGGTCCCGGCCGAGCTGGCGCAGGTTCTCCTCGACCTGACCGCGGAGCTCGTCCGGCCGGGCCGCCGGCAACCACCGGCCGGACGGGTCCTTGCCCGGCCCGACCTTGGTCACGATGACCAGGTCCTCCGGGTACGGCGACAGCGCCCGGTTGATCAGCTCGTTCGCCGAGCGCAGCGGCGAGAAGTAGAACGACGCCGTGTCGATGTGGTTGACGCCCAGCTCGACCGCGCGGCGCAGCACGGCGACGGCCCGGTCCCGGTCGCTCGGGCTGCCGTCGGCGTTCGCAGTCAGGCGCATCGCGCCGAGGCCGATCCGGTTGACGGTCCGGTCGCCGAGCTGCCAGGTGCCGGCCGCGCCGGCGGNCCGAGGTGTTCCACGCAGGACGCGTCCGACCGGTTCACGCGCCGCGCTCACCCGCTCTCGTCGGGCCGGGCGTTCCAGCGGGCCCGCCACGCCGCCTCGTGCGCCTCGTGGCTGGTCCGCTCCTCGAAGATGAGTTTGCGCAGCGCCCGCCGGCCCTCGTCGAAGACGACCACCTCGGCGGCCACCATACCCACCGTGATCACGGTCAGCAGGGCCAGCGCGGCGAGGCCCGGCATCCGCTGTGCGAGTGGGATGGCCGCGCCGAGCAGCGCCACCGTGCCGACCCGGGTCCAGCTCACCGTGCGCAGGGCGCGCCACTGGAACAGCATGTTGCCGCAGAGATAGCAGATCACCCCGCCGAAGAGCAGCGGCACGTCCGAGCCGTACGCCCGCTCGTGCGGCGGCACGGCCGGGTCGGCGATGTCGTGCACGATCATCTCGGCGCCGAGCGCGAACACGATGATGCCCGCGATCATCGGCAGGAACAGGTACGCGTACGCGTCCCGGGCCAGCGCCACCCGTGGCCCGTCCTTCGCCGCGTGCAGGGCGATCCGGGCGGCCGGTCCGACCATGTCGTAGTGCGCCCACCAGAGCGCGGCGGTGAAGAAGATGCCGAGCACCGCCGCCGCCACGGCCGGCCAGGTGGGCGGCTGCCCGAGCAGGTTGCTGCCCACCCCGACCGAGATGACCGACTCGCCCAGCGCGATGATCAGGATGAGGTCGTACCGCTCGGTCCAGTGCTCCGCCGAGGTGACGACCCAGCCCCAACTGCCGGCGAGCAGCCCGGTGCCGTACTGGAGCAGGACCACCGCCACCCACAACCCGTCCCGGATCACCGCCGAGGAGCCGAGGCCGTCGATCTTCGACGGCAGCAGCGCGGCGGCGAGCAGCAGCACCGTGCTGCCGACGACCTCCGGCGCGAACCGGCTCAACTGTCGACGCTCCTGCGGGCTGTCCCGCACGGCGTGCCAGTAGAGCAGCAGATGCATCAGCCGGAGGACGGTGTAGCTGATCGCCGCGACCAGCGGCCCGGCGTCGTTGCCGCGGGTGTCCCGGAACGCGCTCGGCAGCGACAGCGCGAACGTGAACAGCGCCGCCATGCCGATCGTCATCAGCACCGGGACGAAGCCCTCGCCGAGCCGGATCCGGGTGGCCACCACGCTGTGCACCACCCACGACCACCAGAGCACGGCGAGGACCAGCAGGGCGTGCAGCAGCGCGCCGCCGTTCACCTGGAGCGCGGTGGCCCGGGTGATGATGAAGAACGAGAAGACGAAGACCAGGTCGAAGAAGACCTCGAACCGGTCCACCCGGGCGCCGGGCGCCACCGGCACCGCCGGCCCGAGGCGCCCACGCCGCCCGTACCCGCCCACCGGCCGAGTGTGTCAGGGCGCGGTCCGCGCCGGGCCGGAACGACGTGGACCGTACGCGTGATCAGCCCTGCCGGTGACGCAGCCCGTCCATCAGCAGGTCGAGCAGGCGGCCCGCCTGGTCGCGTTGGTCCGGCTCGCCGGCCACCAGGGAGACGCCGCTCAGGCTCGCGAGCACGTCGGCGGCGGTCACGTCGGCGCGTACGGTGCCGGCGGCGACGCCGGCCGCCAGCAGGTCGTCCAGGGCGGCGAGCAGCCGGTCCCGGCTGTGCGCGTACGGGTTCGCGCCGGAGGCGATGGCCAGTCGCAGCGCGTCCGCCATGCCCCGCTTGGTGGCGAGGTAGTCGACGAACCGGTCCATCCACGCGCGCAGCGCCGCCTCGGCGGGTCGGTCGGCCAGCAGTTCCGGCCCGGCGTCGCAGAGCTTCGCCAGCTCGTTGCGGTAGGCCGCCTCGATCAATGCCTCGCGGGTCGGAAAGTGGCGGTAGAGGGTGCCGATGCCGACTCCGGCCTCCTTGGCCACCCGATCCAGCGTTACCTCGGCGCCTACCCGGGAAAACGCCTGGACTGCGGCGTCGAGCAGTCGCTGCCGGTTACGCAGCGCATCGGCGCGCAGCGGTCGGTCGGGCACGGCTCCTCCTCGGCTCGACCGGGGCACGCGTCCGGCCGGAGTGGCAACCGGAGGATGCTCCGGTTAGGCTCGGTATTAACGGAGGGTCCTCCGCTTCTCATCGTAGCGGGCGGACACCGGTCCGCTCCGCCGCCGACAAGGATGGATCATGACCACCAGCACTCCCGTCACCACCCCGTTCTCCCGCGAGACGACTGCCCTGGAGGTGGTCCGCGACCTCGACCTGACCGGCCGGCGGGCCGTCGTCACCGGCGGCGCCTCCGGTATCGGCGTCGAGACCGCCCGCGCGCTCGCCTCCGCCGGGGCGGACGTCACCCTCGCGGTCCGCAACCCGGACGCCGGGCGGCGCGCCGCCGACGACATCACCGGCACCACCGGCAACGACCGGATCCTGGTCGCTCCGCTCGACCTCGCCGACCTCGACTCGGTGGCGGCCTTCGTCCGCACCTGGGACGGCCCGCTGCACATGCTGGTCAACAACGCCGGGATCATGGCCTCGCCCGAGATGCGCACCGAGCAGGGCTGGGAGATGCAGTTCGCGACCAACCACCTCGGGCACTTCGCCCTGGCCACCGGACTGCACCCGGCGCTCGCCGCGGCCGGGGGCGCGCGGGTCGTCTCGGTCAGTTCGGCGGCTCACCTGCGCTCGCCCGTGGTCTTCGACGACCTGCACTTCCGGCAGCGGCCGTACGACCCGTGGCAGGCGTACGGGCAGGCCAAGACCGCGAACGTGCTCTTCGCGGTCGAGGCGACCCGGCGGTGGGCCGACGACGGGATCCACGTCAACGCGCTGATGCCGGGCGCGATCCGGACCAACCTCCAGCGCTACATCAGCGACGAGGAACTGGAGCGGATGCGTACGCAGAGCGGCGGGGGAGCGGCGTACTGGAAGACGCCCGAGCAGGGGGCGGCCACCTCCGTGCTGGTCGCGGCCTCGCCGCTGGTGGCCGGCGTCGGCGGCCGGTACTTCGAGGACTGCCAGGAGGCCGGGGTGAACCAGCCGGGCACCCGCACCGGATACGCCCCGTACGCCCGGGACCCGGAGGCCGCCGAACTGCTGTGGACGGTCTCCGAGGACCACCTGCGCGACTGACCCGCAAACGACCCCAGGGGTGCCCGGCAGCCGCCGGGCACCCCTGGGGTGTCGAACGTCAGAGGCCGAGTTCGGCCTCGAAGTTGCCGCTCTCCAGCCGCTCCTTGACCGCGGTCAGGAAGCGGGCGGCGTCGGCGCCGTCGATCAGCCGGTGGTCGTACGACATGGCCAGGTACACCATCGACCGGACCGCGATGACCTCGCCCAGCTCCGGGTCGTTGACCACGACCGGACGCTTCACCACGGCACCCGTGCCGAGCATCGCCGACTGCGGCGACGGCACGATCGGGGTGTCGAAGAGCGCGCCCCGGCTGCCGGTGTTGGTCAGCGTGAAGGTCGCGCCGGCCATCTCGTCCGGGGTGATCTTGTTGGCCCGGGTGCGCTCGGCCAGATCGGCGATCCGCTTGGCGATGCCGCCCATGTTCAGGTCACCGGCGTTGTGGATGACCGGCACGAGCAGGCCGCGCTCGGTGTCCACGGCGATGCCGAGGTGCTCGGCGGCCGGGTAGGTGATCGTGCCGCCGTCCAGGTCCATGCTGGCCTGAACGATCGGGTAGGTCTGGAGCGCCTCGATGGCCGCGAGCGCGAAGAACGGCAGGAAGGACAGCTTCACGCCGTGCTTGGCCTGGAACGAGTCCTTGGCCCGGGCCCGCAGCTTGGCGACCTTGGTGACGTCGACCTCGACGACGGTGGTGAGCTGCGCCGTCTCGTGCAGCGACTGCTGCATCCGCTTGGCGATGGTCGCCCGGATCCGTGGCAGCTTCTCCGTGGTGCCCCGCTTGCTGCTCGGCTGCGGCTTCGCGGCCGGCTGGGCCGGGGCCTTGGCGGCGGGCTCGGCGGCGGCCGGCTGGGCCGGTGCGGCCTGGGCGGCCTTGGCCTTCTCGGCCGCCTCCAGCACGTCCTGCTTGCGGATCCGGCCACCGACGCCGGTGCCGCTGAGCGACCCCAGGTCGACGCCGTGCTCGGCGGCGAGCTTACGGACCAGCGGCGTCACGTACCCGGCGGCCTCCTCGCCGCCGCCCTGCGCCGGGGCGGTCGGGCGCTGCGGCGGGGTGGTCGGCGCGGACGGCTGGGCGGCCTGCTCGGCCTTGGCCGGCTGGGCGGCCTGCTCCGCCTCGGCGGAAGGCTCGTTGTAGGACAGGCCCGGGGTCGGCTCCTCGACCTTCGGCTCCGGCTTCGCTTCCGGCTTGGCCTCGGCCTTCGGCTCGGGCTTGGCCTCAGGCTTGGCCTCGGCCTTCGGCTCCGGCTCCGGCTTCGCCTCGGCCTTCGCGGCGCCGGCCGCACCCACGATCGCCAGTACGCCGCCGACCTCGGCGGTCTCGTCCTCGGCGACCTTGATCTCCAGCACGGTCCCGGCGACCGGCGACGGGATCTCCGTGTCCACCTTGTCGGTGGAGACCTCCAGTAGCGGCTCGTCCACCTCGACGGTCTCGCCGACCTGCTTGAGCCAACGGGTCACCGTACCCTCGGTGACGCTCTCACCCAGGGCCGGCATGGTCACCGGGGTGCCCTCGCCGGACGACGCGGCGGGCTGGGCCGGCTCCTCGACGGCCGGCTGCTCGGCCTCGGCCTCGGGCTGCGCGGCGGCCTGCGCGGCCTGCTCCGGCTCCGGACCGGTGCCCTCGGCGGCGGCCGTCGGCTCGGTGGCCGGCTCGGCGTCCTGCTGCGGGGCCTCGCCCGCGTCCTCGCCCTCACCGGCGATGACCGCCAGCTCGCTGCCGACCTCGGCGGTCTCGTCCTCGCCGACGACGATCCGGCTCAGCACCCCCGCCGCGGGCGACGGGATCTCGGTGTCGACCTTGTCGGTCGACACCTCAAGCAGCGGCTCGTCGACCTCGACGGTCTCGCCCTCCTGCTTGAGCCAGCGCGTGACGGTGCCCTCGGTGACGCTCTCGCCGAGCCGGGGCATGGTGACCGATACCGGCATGTTCTCCAGACTCCTTCGTTCCCCTGGTGGGATCATCGCCCGTCGCCGGACGCCGCGGTTGTCGTGTCAGTTGTGCGCGTGCAGCGGCTTGCCGGCGAGGGCCAGGTGCGCCTCGCCCAGGGCCTCGTTCTGGGTCGGGTGGGCGTGCACGAGCTGCGCCACCTCGGCCGGGTAGGCCTCCCAGTTGTAGATGAGCTGGGCCTCGCCGATCAGCTCACCCACCCGGGCGCCGACCATGTGCACGCCGACCACCGGGCCGTCGTCCACCCGGACCAGCTTCACGTGGCCGGTGGTCTTGAGGATCTGGCTCTTGCCGTTGCCACCCAGCGGGTAGTTGTAGGTCTTGATCTTGTCGGCGCCGTACTGCTCCTTGGCCTTCGCCTCGGTCAGGCCGACCGAGGCCAGCTCCGGGTCGCAGTAGGTGACGCGCGGGATGCCGGCCTCGTCGATCACGGCGGGGGTCTTCCCGGCGATCTCCTCGGCGACGAAGATGCCCTGCTGGAAGCCGCGGTGCGCGAGCTGGAGGCCGGGCACGATGTCGCCGACCGCGTAGACGTTCGGCACGTTGGTGCGCAGCCGCTCGTCGGTCAGCACGTAGCCGCGGTCCAGCTTGACGCCCTGCTCCTCGTACCCGAGGTTGGCGGTGTTCGGACCGCGACCGACGGCGACCAGCAGCAGCTCGGCCTCGACCGTGTCGCCGCCCTGAATGGTCAGCTTGACGCCGTTGTCGGTCTTCTCGACCTTCTCGAACGGCTTGCCGACCTTGAAGTTGATCTTCCGCTTGCGGAACGCCCGCTCCAGCGCCTTCGACGACTCCTCGTCCTCGGCCGCGACCAGGCGGGGCAGCGCCTCGACGATGGTCACGTCGACGCCGAAGGACTTCCAGACGCTGGCGAACTCGACGCCGATGACACCGCCGCCGAGCACGATCGCCGACGCCGGGACGCGGTCCAGGGTCAGCGCGTGGTCGCTGGTGATGATCCGCTCGCCGTCGACCTCCAGGCCGGGCAGGCTCTTCGCGTACGAGCCGGAGGCCAGGACGACGTTGCGGCCGGTGTAGCGCTTGCCGTCGACCTCGACGACGTTCTTGCCGACCAGCTTGCCGGCGCCCGCCACGAAGGTGATCTTCTTGGCGCTGCCCACCAGACCCTGGAGGCCCTTGTAGAGGCGGGAGATCACGCCGTCCTTGTACGAGTTGACCGCCGCCATGTCGATGCCGACCAGCTCGGCCTTCACGCCGAACTGCTCCGACTCGCGGGTCTGGTCGGCGATCTCGGCGGCGTGCAGCAGCGCCTTGGTCGGGATGCAACCGTTGTGCAGGCAGGTCCCGCCGAGCTTGCCCTTCTCGATGAGCGCGACGGAAAGGTCGAGTTGGGCGGCACGCAGCGCCGCCGCGTAGCCGCCGCTACCACCTCCGAGGATGACGATGTCGAAGGTCGTGTCGTTCGGCTCGCTCACATCCAACTCCCAGGTCGCGTCACTGCATCGGGGGTTACGGCGGGGTAACAGGCACACCCCACCTCGGTCATCTTGTCACCACCGGGCGGCGGGCGCGTAGTGAGGTGCCCAACGACACGTCGGAGACACGTACCCTTGGCATCGTCTTCGATGACGTTCGGGGGAGGAGTGGGTCCGGTGGCGCTGTTCCGACGACGCAAGCAGGCGGCCGCGGTGAGCCGGGACCGGGCCGCCGACCGCGCCGATCTGGACCACCTCGAGAACTTCGTCCGCACCCGACGGGGCGTCGAGGCATACCTGGAACCGCGGACGACGGTCACCGAGACCACGGTGATGCTGATCGCTGACGACGGCGAGTGGACCCGGCGGCGCGTCGGCAGCCCGGAGGACGCCCGCCGTTGGGCGCACCGGACCGCCATCCCCATCTACGACGTGCGCCTGATGGGCTATCCGCAGCGGATGCGCGACTACAACGAGCGCCGCAAGCGCCGCCCCGAGCTGTTCTGAAGCGGTGTTAACAGGGGCCCCCGCCTATGCGGAATGCGTTAAGCGGGGGCCCTCCTTGCACCTCAGCCGTTGGTGGCGACGTCCTCGACCAGGTGGACCAGCGTGCGGACGGGTACGCCGGTGCCGCCCTTGGTCCAGTAGCCGGTCGCCTCGCCCGAGTGGTAGCCGGGGCCGGCGATGTCGATGTGCGCCCACGCCACGTCGTCGGTGACGAACTCGCGCAGGAACACGCCGCCCTGGAGCATGTGCCCGGCCCGGTCCATGCCGGCGTTGACCTGGGAGATGTCGGCGACGTCGGACTCCATGCCCTTGCGCACGTCGTCCGGCAGCGGCATCGGCCAGGCCGGCTCGCCGGTCGCGTCGCCGGCCACCCGGACCCGCTCGCACAGCTCCTCGGTGCCCATCACGCCGGCGATCCGCTTGCCCAGCGCGATCACCTGACCGCCGGTCAGCGTCGAGGTCTCGAACAGGTAGTCGGCGCCGTCGGCGCAGGCCCGGGCCATGGCGTCGGCCAGGATCATCCGGCCCTCGGCGTCGGTGTTGAGCACCTCCACCTTCTTGCCGTTGAACATGCTGATCACGTCGCCCGGCCGGTAGCTGGTGCCCGACGGCATGTTCTCCGCCATCGGCAGGTACCCGGTGACCGTGACGGCCGGCTTGAGCGCCGCCACCGCCAGCATGGCCGCGCCGACCGCCGCCGCGCCGGCCATGTCGGACTTCATCTCCCACATGCCCTGCGCCGGCTTGATCGAGATGCCGCCGGTGTCGAACGTGATGCCCTTGCCGACCAGCGCGACCCGCTTGCCGTTGCCGCCACCGGCCGGCGTGTACGTCAACTTCACCAGCCGCGGCGGGGCCTCCGAGCCCTGCCCGACGGCGAGGATGCCGCCGTAGCCGCCGGCCGCCAGCGCCGCCTCGTCGAGCACCTCGACCTCCAGCCCGGCCTCCCGGGCGGCGGTCGCCACGGCGTCGGCGAACACCGGCGGGCGCAGCTCGTTGGGGGCGGTGTTGACCCAGTCCCGGCTGGTCCGCACCGCGCCGGCCACCGCCTGCGCCCGGGCGATCTCGGCCTGGGCGGTCGCGTCGGCGGCGTCCGGCACCGCGACCAGCACCTCGGCCACCGGCTCCCGCCGGGCCGGCTGCGGCTTGGTCTTGTAGCCGGCGAACCGGTAGCCGCCGAGCAGCGCGCCCTCGGCGACCGCGCGCAGCGCGGCCGGGGCGTCGGCGTCGTCGGGCAGCGGCAGCGCGAGGGCGACCCGCGGCGCGCCGGCCAGCGCCCGGACCGCGGCGCCGGCGGCCCGGCGCAGGGCCTCCGGGGCGGGGGCGGCGCCGGACGGCTCCGGGCCCAGACCGACGACGGTGACCAGCGGGGCGGTGACCGTGCCCAACGTGGCCAGCTTGATCACCTCGCCCGGACCGCCGGTCGCGCCGAGCAGCGCCAGCGTCTCGGTCAGCTTCCCGTCGAACGCGGCGGCGATGCTCTCCGCGCCGCTGGCCAGCAGCAGGGCGTCGGCGGACGCGCCGGTGCCGGCCTCGGTGGTCTGGCTGTGCACGCCGATCACGATCGCGTCCACGGCGAGTTCGGCGGGATCGGTGTCGACCAGGCTGAGGGTGGTGCGGGGCGATGTCACGAAAGCTACTCCGGGCGGGCCGGGCCGGCCGCGTCGTCGCGTACCGGCGGTGAAGGTCTCTCCGGCGGCAACCTACCCGCCGGGAGGCGTGGCTGTCCCGCCGATACGTGTCGACAGGATCCCGCCGATGCTAACCACCATGGTCCCGGCCGGTAAGTTGCCACCCATGACCGAGGTGACCTCCGCCGCCGCCGAGACCCGGCTGCGCCGCTCCCCACTGCACGAGCGACACGCCGCGCTCGGCGCGAAGTTCGCCCCCTTCTCCGGCTGGCAGATGCCGCTGGAGTACGCCGGCGGCGGCGTGCTCAAGGAGCACACCGCGGTGCGTACCGGGGTGGGCGTCTTCGACGTGTCGCACCTGGGCAAGGTCCGGGTGACCGGGCCGGGCGCCGCCGACCTCGTCAACGCCTGCCTCACCAACGACCTGGGCCGGATCGCGCCCGGCAAGGCGCAGTACACGCTCTGCTGCGACGACGCCACCGGCGGCGTGGTGGACGACATCATCGCCTACCTGCACGCCGACGACCACGTCTTCCTGGTGCCCAACGCCGCGAACACCGCCGAGGTGGCCCGCCGCCTGCGGGCCGCCGCGCCCGACGGCGTCACCGTCACCGACGAGCACGAGGCGTACGCGGTGCTCGCGGTCCAGGGGCCCGGCTCGGCGGAGCTGCTCGGCGCGCTCGGCCTGCCCACCGGGCACGACTACATGAGCTTCTCCACCGCCACGCTGGCCGGGGTCGAGCTGACCGTCTGCCGCACCGGCTACACCGGCGAGCTGGGATACGAACTGGTCGTGCCGGCCGCCCACGCGGTCGCCGTCTGGGACGCGATCCTCGCCGCCGCCGACGACGTGCGCGCCTGCGGCCTGGCCGCCCGGGACACGCTGCGCACCGAGATGGGGTACCCGCTGCACGGGCAGGACCTCTCCCCGGAGATCACCCCGGTGCAGGGCCGCTCCGGCTGGGCGGTGGGCTGGGACAAGCCGGCCTTCTGGGGCCGGGACGTGCTGCGCGCCGAGAAGGCCGCCGGCCCGGCCCGTACGCTGCGCGGCCTCGCCGCCGTCGACCGGGCCATCCCGCGCCCCGGCATGGCCGTGTACGCCGGGGACCGCCGGGTCGGCGTCGTCACCAGCGGCACGTTCAGCCCGACGCTCAAGCACGGCATCGCGCTGGCGCTGGTCGACACCGACCCGAAGCTGCCCGACGGCGAGGAGCTGGCGGTGGACATCCGCGGCCGGCGCGCCCGGATGCGCCTGACGAAGCCACCCTTCGTCCAGCCCTCCGTCCGCTGACCCGGACGGGCGTCAGTCCTCCCGCTGGCGCTCGCCCGCGTCCAGCACCGCCTGGGTCCAGCCGCCCTCGATGATGCCGGCGCCGTCCAGCACGGCCCAGTCGACCACCTCGGACGCCTCGACCACCACCGGCGAGCCGATCCGGACGCTCGGGTCGCTGTCGGAGTCGCTGGCGCTCGCGCCGACGATCCGTTCCGGGGCGTCCCACGAGGTCACCCCGGCCCAGACGTACTCGGGGCCGTCGTCGCCGGGCAGGCCGTACTTGACCACGAGCTGGCTCTCCGTCGGCAGCCGGCCGGCCAGGAAACGGGCCCGGATGTCACCGAGCGCGGCCCGGGCGGTCTCCACCGCCCGGCTCATCGCGTCACCCGTGCGGGTGTACCGGACGTCGGGCTGGATGCCGTTGAACAGCGTCGCGCAGGCGGCGGCGAAGTAGCGGCCCGGCGGCCCGGGATGCCCGGGCGGCGGGTTGAGGCTCAGGAACGAGTCGGCGTCCGGGTCGGTGGCCGGGTCCAGCTCAAGGCGCAGCAGCACCGGGGCCGTCGCGCCGTGCTGCTCCGGGTTGCCGTACGCGACCGCGATGTCGTGCCCGGTCACCGTGGCCAGGACCGGGAGCTGCACGAACGCCGGCACCTCCTCGCCGGCCAGCCCTTCGGTCCAGTCCCGCAGCAGCCGTCGCGCCGCCCCGGTCATCACCGCGCCCCAGGCCCGGGTGAGGTGGTCCGGCACGCCCTGGGCCTGCAACTCCAGCAGCCCGAAGCGGCGCAGCCCCTTGGTGGTGAACCAGAGCCCGTCGGCGTGCGAGGAGTAGGGCACCAGCACCCAGTCGACCAGCCGGATCCGGCCATGCTCGTCGGGGAGCGAGCGCAGCGCGGTCGCCGGGTCGAGGAACTGGAGCCCGAAGACGTCCACCACGTCCCCGCCGGCCGTCTCGGCGACCGCCGCGGCGACGGCTCGGGCCGCCCACTCGTGCGCGGGCGGCCAGCCCGGCCGGTACTCGGCCTGGACCACCACCAGGTGGGTGGCGGCGGCCAGCCGGGCGAGCTGCTCGTCGGTGGCGCCGAACGCGGTGAGCAGGTCCGGCGGCAGCGCCGGGAACTCGTCGACCGTGCGGGTGTCGACGCTCATCAACGGGCTGTCCAGCATCTGCTTCGCCAGCCCGTACACCGGCGCGGAGAGCCGGCCGGCCAGCCCCTCCACCGCGGTCTTCGGGCTCACCCGGGGCAGCCCCGTCATCGGCACCAGGTAGGTCGCGTCGAGCGACTCGGGTACCGGCACGGGAAGGAAGTCGTCCGTGATGAGCATGCTGCCCTCTCCCTCGACCCGGTGCGCCACCCCGAACGCTACCTGCCCGACCGGGCGACGATCAGCCGGTCAGCACCAGTCCCAGGTAGGACAGCGTGGTGACGGTCTCCACCAGGGCACCGAGCACGTCGCCGGTGACGCCGCCGAAGCGGCGTACCGCGTGTCGCAGCAGCCCGGCCGCGACGGCGAGCGCGCCGAGCACGGCGAGCGGTCCCTGCCACGGGCGGCCCGGCACCGCGGGCGTGGCCAGCAGCGCCACGGCGAGCGCGCCGACGGTCAGCGCGCCCCACCCCACCGTGCCGGCGACCAGCGCGCCCAGCCCTTCCGGCCGGGCCGCCGGCACCCCGCGCCGGCAGGCCAGCGCGGCGGCCAGTCGCCCGGCCGCGGTGGCCGCGACCACCCCGGCCAGCGCCGCCGGCGCGTCCCGTCCGCTCAGCTCCGCGAGCACCGAGGTCTGGAGCAGGAGTACGACCACCAGCGCGACCACCCCGAACGGGCCGACGTCCGGCTGCTTCATGATCTCCAACGCTGCCGGCCCACGACGGTACGAGCCGAGCGCGTCCACGGTGTCGGCCAGCCCGTCCAGGTGCAGGCCCCGGGTGAGCAACGCCCCCAGCCCGACCGTGACCCCGGCGGCGACCAGCGGTGGGGCGAGCGCCCCGAGCAGCAGCAGCGCCGCCCCGAGCACCGCGCCGAGCAGCGCGCCGACCGCCGGGGCCAGCGCCATCGCGGTGCCGGCCGTGGCCCGGTCCACCCGGCCGGCGCGCACCGGCGCGGTGGTGAACGTGGTCAGCGCCAGCCGGAGGCCGTCGGCGAGCCGGACCTCAGTCGGCACGTCGGCCGGGGAAGACCGGCTCGTCGGATCCGATCGTGGTCGGCCCCGGCCCGGCCGGCTCCGGCTCGGCGAACTCCGGCGCGGCGTACCCCGGGTCGTCCGTCGGGGCGGCCGGCCCCGGACCGGCCGGCTCGGGCTCGGCGAAGCTCTCGTCCTCGGTGTCGCCGCCGAGCGACGGGTGCACCGGCAGGGTGGCGGCGAGCGCCAGCGCCGAGCGCAGCAGCGGCAGCGCGGCCAGCGCGGTCGCCCCCTCGCCCAGGTCCAGGCGCAGGTCCAGCAGCGGAGTCAGGCCGAGCACGTCGGCGGCGAGCCGCACCCCGGGACGGCCGCCGTGGTCGGGCAGCAGGCACCAGTGCCGGGCCTGCCCGGCCAGGTCGCGGCTGACCATGCCGGCGGCGGTGCCGACCGGCCCGTCCAGCAGCACCGGGACCCGCCGGGCGGTGGCGCCGAGCAGCACGCCGGTGGCCATCGCGATGTCGCCGCCACCCAGCTCGGCCAGGACGTCGACGGCCTCCCGGGGGGACTGCCGGGTGCGGTGCAGGGCGTCCCGCACGGCCGCGCAACGGATCATCCAGGCGTTGTCGTCGATCTCGCCCTGCTCGGTGACCACCCGACCGAGCACCGCCGGCGGTTCCGCGCCGGCGGTGGCCGCCAGCACCGCCGCGGCGGCCGCCTCGGCGCCGGCCCCGCAGGCCGCCAGCACCAGCAGTTGTACGCCCGCGTCGGCGGCCTGCTCGGCGAGCCGCCAGCCGTAGCGCAGCGCCGCCTCGACCTGGTCCACCGGCAGCGCCGGACCGGCCTCGAACGGCGCCGAGGTGGGCGCCTCGACGACCTGGAGGCTGGCGCGGTTCTCGGCGGCCAGCCGGGCCAGCGCGCCCCGGCCGGCGCGGGCCTGCCGGGCCCGGCGGGCCGACTCGCCGGGCGCCGCGCCCGCCGACGCGCCGCCCGTGTGGTCGCCGTGCAGCAGCAGCACCCGGACGGTCTCCCACGGGCGGGGGGTCGAGGTGCCCTGGGTGGCGGCGGCGAAGCCGACCACCTGCTCCAGCACGCCCAGACCGGCGCCGGGCAGGTCGAGCGTGGCCAGCCGGTCGACCGCCTGCGGACCCGTGTAGTCGTCCGGCATCGGCAGTTCCATGCCCGGCTGGATGACCAGCCCGGTGGCGATCATCGGCAGCGCCATGGTGGGGGCCGCCCAGTCGCCCGCGCCGGCCGTTCCGCCCGCCGCCTGGGCGGCCGCCGGCGCCTCGGTCGGGGTGGACACCTCGGGCAGCGCCACCTCGTCGACCCCGGGGCCGCCGGTCCGCCAGGTCGGGCCGGCGGGGCTGGCCTCGTGCGTTCCGGCGGGGCTGGTCGCCTGTGCCCCGGCGTCGGTGGTCGGGTGGGCTGCGGTCGTGGCCGCCGGCGGAGAGGTCGGCGTGGCCTGGCCCGGGAGCGGCGTGACGGCCGGCTTGAGCCAGGCGGTCTGCCCGGCCACCACGAGCGCGACCGCGTCGCAGGCGTCGGCGACCGCCCGGTTGGTCGCGCCCAGCGCGTCGGTGAACGCCCGGCCCAGCGGCGTGGTGGGCACCAGCGACAGCCCCACCTCCGGGCTGACCAGCACCAGCCGTGCGGTGCTGGCCCGCACCGCCGCGGCCAGCTCGGCGATGGTGGCGGTGTCGTCGGCCGGCTGGTGGACCGGGTCGAGCAGCACGGTCACCCAGCCGCCCAGGTCGTCCACGAGCAGCGTGTCGTTCGGGCCGGCGGTGGCGATCACCTCGGCCAGCCGGCCCGGATCCGCGGCGGTCTCCTCGGTGGTCCAGCTCCCCGGCCGGCGGGCCCGGTGCGCGGCGAGGCGGATCGCCCACTCGGTGTCCTCCGGGTCCCCGGCCGGGGCGGTGGCCACGTAGCGGACCATGGGCGCGTCGGCGACCAGCGACTCGGCGAACTCGGACTTGCCGGAGCGGATACCGCCGAGCACCAGGAGGGTGTGCCACCCGTCAACGGACATGCCCGTACCTTAGTTCTCCCACCCCGCCCCCGCCCATGTCCCCCCGCCCCACCCCCCTTCTCCCATGCCGCGTCGATCATGCAGTTGTGGCCCCCGGGGCGCCGGAAATGCGCGGTCTGCCGGGGCCGCAACTGCAAGATCGCCGGGAGGGGGCGGGGAACGGGGCGGGGCGACTAGGCTTGCGGGGGTTTTCCGGCCCTGTGGGGCTACGGCGGCGAGGGGAGACGCGGCATGGCGTGGAGCTGGCGATACGAGGGCACGAACGGCGACGCGGTCGAGGGGCCGGCTGAGTCGTTCCCAAACCAGGCGGACGCCGAGTCGTGGATCGGCCAGACCTGGCGGGAGCTCGCGACGTCCGGCGTCACCACCGTCGTGCTGGTCGAGGACGACCGGGTGGAATACCGGATGAGCCTGGAGCAGCCGACCGGATGACCGGCCACGACCGCCCGGGTGATCCGCTGGTCCTCGGCGTGCCCCGGGCGGCGTTCCGGCCCAGTCCGATCTTCCTCGCCCTGGTCGCGCTCTTCGTCGCGGGCGGGGCGATGACCTGGAACCGCTTCGGCAACGTGCGGTTCGACGTGTTCCTCTTCGTGGTCTCCGGCTGGCTGGTCTCGCTCTGCCTGCACGAGTACGCGCACGCCGTGACCGCGTACCGGGCCGGTGACCGGGACATCGCCCACCGGGGCTACCTGACGCTCAACCCGCTGAAGTACACCAGCCCGCTGCTGTCGATCGTGCTGCCCGTGGTGGTGGTGCTGCTCGGCGGCATCGGCCTGCCCGGCGGCGCGGTCTGGGTGGACCGGCACGCCATTCCCGGCCGGCTGCGGCACACCCTGGTCAGCCTGGCCGGGCCGGCCACCAACGTGCTGTTCACGCTGCTGCTGGTGGCGGCCGTGACCTGGGGGCCGGCGCTGGGCGGCCCGCTGGAGTTCTGGGCCGGCCTCGGCCTGCTCGCGTTCCTCCAGCTCATGGCCAGCGTGCTCAACCTGCTGCCGGTGCCGGGCCTGGACGGCGGCAACATGATCCAGCCCTGGCTCAGCCCCGCCTACCGGCGGATGTACGACCTCTTCGCCCCGTACGGATTCATTCTGCTCTTCGCGTTGCTCTGGAGCCCGCGCATCGGCGGCGCGTTCTTCGGCGGGGTCTTCGCGGTCGGCGACGCGATCGGCCTCCCGCCGGACCTCTACCGCCTGGGTCTCTACCTGATCCGCTTCTGGCAGGGCTGACCGGTCCGTTCCCGGGCCGGCGGCGTGCCGGCCCGGGAAACGGTGGGCGTCACGGACGCTGCGCCGGGCTCTCGGTCTTCGCCGGGTCCCGCTCGGTCACCGGCTCGACGATCTCGTCGATCGCCTTGAGCAGGCCGGCGTCGAGCTTCACGCCCGCCGCCTTCACGTTGTCGTGCACCTGCTCGGGCCGCGACGCGCCGACGATCGCCGAGGCCACGTTCGGGTTCTGCAACACCCAGGCGACGGCGAGCTGCGGCATGGTCAGCCCGGCCTGCTCGGCGAGCGGCTTGAGCCGCTGCACCCGGGTGAGCACCTCGTCGTTGAGGAACCGGGCGATGAAGTTCGCGCCGGACTTCTCGTCGGTGGCGCGGGAGCCGGCCGGCGGCGGCTGACCGGGCAGGTATTTCCCGGAAAGCACGCCCTGCGCGATCGGCGACCAGACGATCTGGCTGACGCCCAGTTCCTCGCTGGCCGGGATCACCTCGGTCTCGATGACCCGCCACAGCATCGAATACTGCGGCTGGTTGGAGATCAGCGGGATGCGCAGCTCGCGGGCGAGTGCGTGCGCCTCGCGCAACTGCGACGCGGTCCACTCGGAGACGCCGATGTAGTGCGCCTTGCCGGCGTGCACGACGTCGGCGAACGCCTCCATGGTCTCCTCCAGCGGGGTGCTGAAGTCATAACGGTGGGCCTGGTACAGGTCGACGTGGTCGGTCTGCAGGCGACGCAGCGAGCCGTCGATCGACTCCATGATGTGCTTGCGGGACAGGCCGCGGTCGTTGCGGCCCGGGCCGGTCGGCCAGTAGACCTTGGTGAAGATCTCCAGCCCCTCGCGGCGCTCGCCCTTGAGCGCCCGGCCGAGCACCGACTCGGCCCGGGTGCCGGCGTACACGTCGGCGGTGTCGAAGGTGGTGATGCCGCTGTCGAGGGCGGCGCGCACGCAGGCGACGGCGGCCTCCTCCTCGACCTGCGAGCCGTGGGTGATCCAGTTGCCGTACGAGATCTCGCTGACCATCAGGCCGGAACGGCCCAGGTGACGGAATTCCATCCCCCGACCCTAACCGCGTGCCCGCCCCGGCGCTCAGAGCACCGGGCTCGCGTCGGCCAGCAGCCGGTCGATCTCGGCGACCACCTCGGCGCGGCCCGGGTGCACCGGGTCGATCAGCGGCTCACCGCGCCGGTCCAGCGCGCCCCAGCGGCCCGACTCGACGGTGACCAGGAACGCGACCGGATGGATCACCAACATCGGGTACGCGGGCGTCACCAACACCCGCCCGGCACGGTCCACCACGCCCCGGCGGCCGGCCAGCTCGACCACCGCCAGCCCGTCCGAGGTGAAACCGTCCAGCCGTCGACCATCGGCCAGCGGCGTGACGAGCGCGTGGTAGCGGGTCGGCACCACGACCTCCCCGGCCCGGTCCACCGCCCCCCAACCGCCGTTCTGCCGGACCGCGGCCAGGCCGTTGCGGAACGGCCGGACGTCCTCGTACCCGGGTGGGACCTGCACGATGTTCATCCGGTCGACGGCCATCCACCGGCCCTTGCCGTCCATGGACACCCAGGACAGCCCCTCCGCGAAGCCGCCCACCGCCCGGTAGCCGTTGTTCGCCTCGATCAGCGCCGCGCCGGTGCTGTCGATCAACGCCCAGCGGGACGCCTCCGGTCGGCGTACCCAGGCCAGACCCTCGCGGAACGGCTGCACCTCGGCGTACCGGTGCGCGATGATCAGCTCGCCGTCGGCGTCCGCGTACCCCCAGAGCCCCTGCTCCTCGTCGAACGTCGCCACCGGGTACCGCGGGTTGCCGAGCACCTCCTCCCGGCCGCGCGGCCGCGGGCCGAAGCCGTCGCTGCCCGCCCGCGTGGCGACCGCGTCCAAGGCGACCTCGGTCCGGGCGTTGAGCTGCGCGTCCTCGCCCCTGCGCAGGTCCAGCGCCCGCTCGAAGTGCAGGCACGCCTCGGTCAACCGGCCCTGGTCGTAGCAGGAGCGCCCGGCGTGCTCGTGCAGCAACGCGCGCAGCCGGTCGGGCAGCTCCGGCGAGTTGGCCTCGGCGAAGAGCCGGNGCGGCGACCGCGTCGTCCAGGTCACCGACCACCCGGGAGGCCACCGCACGCAGGCGGAGCAGCCGGGCCCGGCTGCGGTTGTCCAGCGCGGTGTCGAGCTTGCCGGTGAGGCCGTCCCGGATCCGCCGCAGCTCCACCGGGTCGGGCGCCTCCTCGCGCAGCGTCACCGGGTGCAGCCGCCAGCCGACGGCGGCCAGGGCCTGCTCCGGGTCCACCGGCCGCGCCGGCTCCGCGGGGGCCTCGGCCTCCGACCCCGGGTCGGGGGTACGCGCCGCCGCCGACCCGTCGACGCCGGCGTCACCGGTCGGCTCCGTTCTCGCCGGGGCGTCGGCCTGCTCCGGTTCCGCTGGCTCCTCGTCGGTCCCGTCCCGTTCCCCGGTGTCCTTCCCGACCTCGCTGTCGTCGGCCTCGACCTCGGTGTCGTCGGCCCCGGCCTCGGTGTCGTCGGCCCCGGCCTCGGTGTCGTCGGCCCTGATTTCAGCGTCGTCGGCCCCGACCTCGGTGTCGTCGGCCCCGACCTCGGTGTCGTCGGCACGAGCGGTGTCGGTGGATGCGTGCTCCGCTGCCCGGTCGGTCCGGTCGGACGTGGGTGCGTGCAGCGGTCCCGCTGCCGGGGGGTCGGGCGTGGGTGCGTGATCCGGTCCCGGTTCCGCGTGGTCGGGCGCCGCCGTCGACTCCACGGCGTCCGGCGACGCGGCCACCTCGGGCGTCCGCCCGTCGCGGGTCGTGAGGTGGTGTGTCTCCGCGTCGGGGTGGTGCGTCCTCGTTCCGGTACCGGGGTAGGCGGTGTTCTCGGGGGCGGGCGCGACGGTGTGGTGTGCCTTCGTGTCGGTGTCGGAGTCAGTTGCGGCGTCGGGTGGCGCGATGACGGCGGGTGGCGTCGGACCGGCGTCCGACCCCGGCCCGACGGGGCGGGAGGGACCGACGGTGCCGGCGTCGGGGGTGGGAGCGGCTGCCGCAGTGGACGTCGTCCGGGCCGCCGCTGGTGGCCGCGCGTCGACCGGCTGAGGCGTGCTCGTGGGGGCCTGCCGCGGGTGGGTCGGCTGGGGCGTGCTCGTGGTGGCCTGCCACGCGCCGGCCAGTGCCGAGGGCCGGACCTCGGCCGGCGATGATGCCGATGCTTGTGCCTCCGCCTCGGCTGCTTGTGCCTCCGCCTCGGCCGGGGCTTGTACCGCTACGAGAGGCCTGGCGGACGGTGCCGGTGTGGACGGCGGCTTCGGAGCCTCGTCCCGCGCAGGTGCGGGTGCCTCGGCCGGTGCCTGGGGCGCGGTTGCGGCCTCGTCTCGTGTCGGGGTCGCGGTTTCGGTCGGTGTCTCGACCTGCGTCCACGCCGGTGCCGTGTCGTCGACCGGTGCGGATGCCTGTGTCAGGGCGTCGACGGGGATCGGCGTGGGTGCCGGTGCCTCGGTCGAGGTCGGTGTCCGGGCCTCGGCCGGCGGGCGCGTGCCGGGGACCGCCGCAGCGCCGGCCGGCACCATCCCGGCGCCGGCAAGCGACGGGCCGACACCGGTGTCGGGAGCGGCCCGGTCCGCGTCGCCCGCCGGGCGACCGGTCGCCCAGGTGTCCTCGCCGGCCTCGGCCCGCACCACCGCTACGCGGTCGCCGGCGCCGGACGTCCGGCCGCCCGACGGGTGGTTGGCCCCGGAGGGACCGGCCGGGTGTTCGGGCTCGGACGGGCCGGAGGGACCGGCCGGGGGTTCCGCGGCCGAGGATCGGCCGGCGGGGCTCTCGTCGACCGGATCGCCGGCAGCGGACGGATCGACGGGCGGGGCGGGGTCGCGCGGGGCGACCTCGACCGCATCCGTCGAATCGGTCGGGTCGTCGGGTCGGGCACCGGCCTCGACCGGTCGGGCCGCACCGGCTCGGCCGACGTCGGCCGAGGACTCCGACACCGTCTTCGTGGGACGGTCGACCGCCGCGTCCGCCCCGGCGGCCGGCTCGTCGGTGTCCCGCTGCACGGCCACCGCCGGTCGGCTCGGCCGGAACCACGCTTCCGCGCCGGAGTCCGCGATCTGAGGCGTCCGACCTGTCTCATCCGCCGGTCGACCGGTTTCGACCCGCTCTGCCCGTTGGTCGCCCGGCCGATCGTCCGTGGCCCGCGTCGACTGCCCGTCGGCCGGCGCGTCGGTCGCGGTCCGCTCCGGTCGTCGAACGGTACGCGGACCCTGGTGATCCTCGGGACGGACCTGCGGCGGCGGTGGCCCGTTGACGTCGTCGCTTCGGCCCCTTCGGTCTGCGCCGTCCGGAAGCATCGCTGCGGGCGCGGGCGCCCCGGGGACCGGCGCACCCGAGACGGGCGTTGCGGGTGCGGGCAGATCAGGGACGTGCGTCGGCGGGACGTGCGTCGGCGGGACGTGCGTCGGCGGGACGGGTGCCGGCGTCGACGGGCCGGCCGCGCTGGGACGGGATGACGACGGCGCGGGCGCGCCGGTGAGCGGTGTCGAGCGGGTGGGCGTGCCGGAGTCCGGTGTCGACGCTGCGGGCACGCCGGACACGGGGGTCGAGGAAGCGGGTGTACCGGCCACGGGCAACGAGGGAGCGGGCGTACCGGACACGGGGGCGTCGCGGACGGGTGCCGGTGGCATCGGGTCGCCGGACAGCCGCCGGTCGGGCTCGGCGCTCG
This sequence comes from Micromonospora sp. NBS 11-29, assembly GCF_002140155.1. Lineage (GTDB taxonomy): Bacteria > Actinomycetota > Actinomycetes > Mycobacteriales > Micromonosporaceae > Micromonospora. Next base: position 252,280 of record NZ_NAPR01000017.1, on the reverse strand, counting down.
GACGGCGGCTGTCGTCGTACCGGCCCGGCGCCGGTGTCGTCGCCCGGTACGGCTCGTCCGGCCGTCGCACCGGTGGTACCGGCCGGGCCGGGGCGTCGTCGGCCCGGGGCGGGGTCGGCCGTTCCCCGGGGCTGCTCGGTGCGACCGGCGCCTGATCCGGCCGCGCCGGGGCGGAACGAGGCCGGCCGTCGTCGGGACGGGTACGGGCTGCCGGCTCGACCGGTGCCGCGCCTCGGGCGTCGGCGGCGCGGGTGGGCCCGTGTTCGTCCGGCCGGGCCCTCCACTGATCCCGCGGGACGCCGNCCGCCGGCCCGCCGGCTCCGGTCGCGCCCGCCCCGGCTCGGGGCGGGCCACAGTGCCGGGCTGCTCGGGGCGGGCCACAGTGCCGGGCGGTCGGGTGTCGCGTGGGTCCGTGGGGCGGGCGTAGCGGGATTCGGCCTGCTCGGCGGCGGCCGGCCGGATGTCCCGTGGCTCGGGGCGGCCGGGACCATCCTGGCCGGGGCGACGGCCGTCCGGGCGCACGCCGTCGGCCGGTGGCACCGGATACCCGGGCGGCACCGGCCGCTCCACGGGCGGGCGGTGTCGATCGTCCGGCCGGTACGCGGCGGGCTCGACGCGCGGCCGGGGCTCGATGACCGGCCACTCGCCCTGCTGGGGGCGCACCCGCTCGACCGGCGGGCGCGCGCCGTCCCACCGCTGGTCAGCGGCGGGACGCGCGGCACCGTACCGGTCGGGTTCGGTCCGGTGTGGGCGATGCCCGTCCTCGGGGGCCCGGTGCGGGGCCTCGGTGTACGCGGCGACGTCCCGGCGTCCCGCGCCGTCGTCCCATCGGCCGCCGGTCGGCTCGCGCCGGTCCGTGGTGGGACGGACCGGGTCACGCCGACCGTCACGGGCGGCGGCGTCGTGCTCCGGCGGGGGCACGGCCCAGCCGGCGGGCCGACCGGGACCGGTGTCGCGCCGGCCGTCATGCACGGTGTCGTGCGGGCCGGCGTGCGCGGCGTCGCGCCGCGGGTCGTAGGACGGGGGTCGGCGCTCGTCCGGGAAGCCGCGGTGCCCGTCGAGCGAGCGCTCGTGACGCCCGTCGGAGGTACGGTCCCGCCGTGGGTCGGCTGCCGGACCCCACCGCCCGTCCGGGGCGGCGCCGCGACCGTCCAGCGGTCGGCGCCGTTCGGACCAGCCCGGCTCGGCACGCGGGGCCTCGTTCGGCTCCGGCATCCATCCGGGCTCGGACGCGGGCGGAGCCGGGCGGTGTGGGGACGCGCCGGGCCGGGTCCAGCGCTGGTCGAGACGCTCGGGCGACGGCTCGGAGCCGGGCCGCTGCTCGGGCCAGGGGCGCCGACCGTCCGGGCCGGGCCCGGACGGATACCCGCGCCGGTCGTCCCGCGTCCGGTCCGGACCGTCGGGGCTCACCGGGAACGACGCGCGCCGGCCGTCCGGACCGGGGGAACTGCCCGGACCGGACCCGCGCCGCTCGGGCGGGCCGACCGGGTACCGCGCTCCCGACGCATCCGGACCGGCGGGACTGACCGGGTACGCCCCGCCGGCCGGCGCGGCGCTGACCGGGTACGTGCCGTGCGGGCTCGCCGGGCTGACCGGGTACCTGCCGCCGCCGGGCGCGGGGCTGACCGGGTACGCCCCGGCGGGGCTGACCGGGTGCGATCCGGCGGGGCTGACCGGGTGCGATCCGGCGGGGCTGACCGGGTGCGATCCGACGTGGTGCGGCCCGGCCGGGCTGATCGGGTGCATGTCGTCGGGAGCGGGGCTCACCGGCCGTACCTCGGCACGCCCGACCACGGTCCGTCGCGGCGGTGGTGTCAGGTGTTCGAGGCCGATGTCACCGGGGTAGCGCTGCCCGGGGAACTGCGGCTCCCACTCGTGGGTCGGCTCGGCGGCCCAGGCCGGTTCCGCCGGCTCGCGCCAGCTGCCCCAGCCGCTNCCCCCCCCGCCGGTCGCGCGGCGCGGCCCGGGAACCGGCTCGCGTCGCTCGTTCACGGCGGTGTCACCTCGTTGGAAATTGTCGCGCTGGGCGTCGAACGCGCCGGTAGAGTCGCCCGGTCCGGCACGTCTGGCTGCGGAAGGAGGGTAGCGGCGTGGGCTCGGTCACCGCCACTGTGGCACCACCCACGGACGCACACGTTACCCCATGGTTTCGGACATTCGGCGCGATAGTGGCTGCCGGCTTTCGTCGTCACGCCACCTACCGCCAGGCCGCCGTGGCGGGCGTCGTCACCAACACCGTCTTCGGCTTCCTGCGCTGCTACATCTTCCTCGCCGCCACCGGTGCGGCCGGCACCGTGGCCGGCTACGACCGGGCCCAGCTCGCCACGTTCGTCTGGGCCGGGCAGGGGCTGCTGGCGGTCATCGCCATCTGGGGCTGGACCGAGCTGGCCGACCGGATCCGCACCGGCGAGGTGGCCGCCGACCTGCTGCGGCCGGTGCACCCGGTGACCAGCTACCTCGCCGCCGACGTCGGCCGGGCCGGGTTCGCCGCGCTGGCCCGGCTGGTGCCCCCGCTGGTGATCGGCCCGTTCTTCTTCGCCGTCTACCTGCCCCGGCAGTGGGCCACGGTGCCGCTGTTCGTGCTCTCCGTGCTGCTCGCCGTGGTGATCTGCTTCGGCTGCCGGTACCTGGTCAACGCCACCGCGTACTGGTTGCAGGACGTCCGGGGCCCGATGATCCTCTGGACGCTGGGGTCGGGCGTGCTGGCCGGTCTCTACTTCCCGCTCGGCTTCCTCCCCGGCTGGCTGGAGTCGACCCTGCGGTACGGCACGCCGTTCCCCAGCATCCTCCAGGTCCCGCTGGACGTGCTGGTCGAGCGGGAGCCGATGTCGACCGGTCTGGGCCTGGTCGGGATCCAGTGCGGCTGGGCGGTGCTGCTGCTGGCGCTCTGCCGGCTGGTGCAGCGCCGCGCCGAACGTCGCCTGGTGGTGCAGGGTGGCTGAGGGCGGCAGCGCGCTGCGGGCGTACCGGTCGCTGCTCGGCGCGCAGGCGCGTGCGCAGGCGTCCTACCGCACGTCGTTCGTGGTCGACCTGGTCGGCAACGTGGGCGCGACCGTGTTCGACGTGGTCACCGTCCTGGTGATCTTCGGGGTCACCCGCGAGCTGGGCGGGTTCACGCTGCGCGAGACGCTCGTCGTGGTCGGGCTGTCGTCGTCCGGGTTCGCCACCGCCGACCTGCTGGTCGGCAACATCGAACGGCTGCCCCGGTACGTCCGCACCGGCCTCTTCGACGCCGTGCTGGTGCGCCCGCTCGCCGCGCTGCCCCAGTTGCTGCTGATGGACGTGCCGCTGCGCAAACTGTCCCGGGCGGTGTTCGGGCTGGCCGTGCTGCTGTACGCGCTCGCCTCGGCCGGGATCGACTGGACGCCGGGCCGGGTCGCGTTGGCCGTGGTCGTCCCGCCGGCCGCGGTGGTCTTCTTCGCCTCGGTCTTCGTCACCACCGCCACGGTGTCGTTCTACTGGGTCGACTCGGGCGAGTTGGCCAACTCGGTGACCTACGGCGGGCGCGACTTCACCTCGTACCCGATCACCGTCTACGGCGGCTGGTTCCGCGCGTTGTTCGCGTACGGGATGGGGTTCGCGTTCGTCAGTTACCACCCGGCGCTGGCGCTGCTGGGCCGCGCCGATCCGCTGGGCCTGCCACCCTGGGTGGGCTGGGTCTCGCCGGGTGTCGCGCTGGTCGCGGCGTCGGTCGCCGCCCTGGCCTGGCGGGTCGGGATCCGTCACTACCGGAGTACGGGGTCATGAGCGTCATCGAGATGGACGGGTTGCGCAAGGAATTCACGGTCCGGGTGCGGGCCGGGCGGCTGCGGCGGGAGAAACGGACGGTGACCGCGGTCGACGGGGTCGACCTGCGGGTGGAGCGCGGCGAGATGCTGGGCTACATCGGCCCGAACGGGGCCGGGAAGTCGACCACGCTGAAGATGCTCACCGGTGTGCTGATGCCCTCGGCCGGGGTGGCACGGGTGTGCGGGTTGCGCCCGGTCGCCGACCGGACCCGGCTGGCGTTGCGCATCGGCGTGGTGTTCGGGCAGCGCTCCCAGCTCTGGTGGGATCTGCCGCTGCGGGACTCGTTCGGCCTGCTGCGGCACGTCTACCGGGTGCCGGCCGGCGCGCACGCCGCCCGGCTGGCCCGCTGCCGGGATCTGCTCGACCTGGACGGGTTCCTGGACACCCCGGTCCGGCAGCTCTCCCTCGGGCAGCGGATGCGCGGCGAGCTGACCGCCGCGCTGCTGCACGGCCCGGAGGTGCTGTTCCTCGACGAGCCGACGATCGGGCTGGACGTGGTCAGCAAGCAGGCGGTCCGCGGTTTCCTGGCCGAGTTGGGCCGGGCCGGCGACATCACACTGGTGCTCACCACGCACGACCTGGCCGACATCGAGCGGCTCTGCCGGCGGCTGGTGGTGATCGACCACGGGCGGGTGGTGCACGACGGTTCGATCGCCGAGTTGCACCGCCGGTACGGCTCACGCCGGATGGTGGTCGCCGAGCTGGACGCCGCGCTCCCCGAACCGCCGGTGCTGCCCGGCGCGCCGGTGCAGCGGGTGGAGGCGGACGGACGCCGGCTGGTGTTCGCGCTGGAGTCGGCGAGCGTGGCCGAGGTGGTGGCCGCCCTGGCCGGCGTGGCCACACTCCGCGACATCTCCATCGTCGAGCCGGACATCGAGGCGGTCGTCGCCCGCCTCTATGAAAGGAAGGGCCCCCTGTTAACGCCTGGCGTATAGGAAGGGGCCCCGCTTAACACTTAGATCTTCTCGCCGATGGCCACCCGGGGGGCGGGGGCGCGCATCTTGCGGAACGTGATCGACCGCATGATCGCGTAGAAGTAGAGCGAACCGAGGCGTTCGGTGCTCTTCGGGAACCGCTCCCGGACCAGCTTCTTGATCTTCCGGGTGATCAGCACCGAGTCGACCAGCACGCCGAGGGCCAGCGCGCCCCAGAGCACGTTGGAGAGCAGTCGCACGATCTGCGGCATGGCCTGGTTGGAGCCGACCAGCACGATCAGCGCACCGCCGAAGAACCAGGTGCCGACCGTACGCCGGGAGTCGACCACGTTGCGGGCCAGCAGCCGCTCCGGGCCCCGGTCACGCGGGCCGCCCTCGCGGCGGAACTCGGCCGCGGACTCGGCTCGCGCCACGCGGCGCTGCTCCCGGGCCTCCTCCTTGGTCAGGGGACGGGCCGGCGCGGCCGGGCGGCGACCGGCCGCCGGGCGCTTCGGGGTGGTCTGCCCGAGCTCCTTCTTGCTGGGCGTGTAACCCCGGGGGCGGGCGGCGGCGGACTCCTCGTCGGTCGTCACCGGGGTGACGGACTCCTCGACGAGGTCGGCGGGCTTGCGGCGAAACAGCGACGGCACGTCGGCAAGGGTAGCCAAACGCGCGAGCCCGGCGCACATCGCGGTGCGCCGGGCTCGGAGAGCGGTGCGATCAGGGACGCTCGACGTGCGCGCCGAGGTCGGCCAGCTTGGCCTCGAAGTCCTCGTAGCCCCGGTTGATCAGGTCGACCCCGTACACCCGGGAGGTGCCCTCGGCGGCGAGCGCCGCGATGAGGTGGCTGAACCCGGCCCGCAGGTCCGGGATGACCAGGTCGGCCGCGTGCAGCTTGCTCGGGCCGGCGATCACCGCCGAGTGCTTGAAGTTGCGCCGGCCGAAGCGGCACGGCGTGCCGCCGAGGCAGTCCCGGTAGACCTGGATGTTGGCGCCCATCGTGTTCAGCGCCTCGGTGTAGCCGAGCCGCTGCTCGTAGACCGTCTCGTGGACGATCGACAGGCCCCGGGCCTGGGTGAGCGCGACCACCAGCGGCTGCTGCCAGTCGGTCATGAAGCCGGGGTGCACGTCGGTCTCCAGCGCCACCGCGTTCAGCTCACCGCCCGGGTGCCAGAACCGGATGCCGCCCTCCTGGCCCGGGTCGCCGAGCTTCGGCGGCCGGGCGTCGGTGACCTCGTACTCGCCGCCGACCGAGCGGAAGATGTTCAGGAAGGTCATCATGTCGGCCTGCTGGGCGCCCAGCACCTCGACGTGACCACGGGTGGCCAGCGCCGCCGCCGCCCAGCTCGCCGCCTCGATCCGGTCCGGGATCGGCCGGTGGGTGTAGCCGTGCAGCTTCTTCACACCCTGGATCTCGATCACCCGGTCGGTGTGCACCTTGATGATCGCGCCCATCTTCTGCAGGATGCAGATCAGGTCGATGATCTCCGGCTCGACCGCCGCGTTGCGCAGTTCCGTGACGCCCTCGGCCATCACCGCGGTGAGCAGCACCTGCTCGGTGGCGCCGACGCTCGGGTACGGCAGGGCGAACTTGGTGCCGTGCAGCCCGTTCGGCGCGGACAGGTGCAGCCCCTCCGGGGTCTTGTCGACCGTCGCGCCGAACTCGCGCAGCGCCTGGAGGTGGAAGTCGATCGGGCGCGGGCCGATGTGGCAGCCACCCAGGTCGGGGATGAAGGCGTGGCCGAGCCGGTGCAGCAGCGGGCCGCAGAACAGGATCGGGATCCGGCTCGACCCGGCGTGCACGTTGATCTGGTCGGTGCTGGCGCTCTCGACGTTCGAGGGGTCGAAGACCAGCTCACCGTCCTCGGTGCCGTCGGTCACCTTCACCCCGTGCAGGCCGAGCAGCCCGCGGACCACCTCGACGTCGCGGATCCGCGGCACGTCGAACAGCCGGCTGGGTGTGTCGCCGAGCAGAGCGGCCACCATCGCCTTGGACACCAGGTTCTTCGCGCCGCGGACGCGGATCCGCCCTTCCAGCGGAGTGCCTCCGTGTACGACCAGGACGTCGTCGGTCAACGCAACCTCCAGCGCGTTGGGTGCTGCCGTGTAAGAAGTTGGGGCCACGGTGTCCATGGCTACCCGGATCGCGGTCATCGGAAAACGGACCGCGTGTCGTCGCCCCGGCAGCATAGCCCTCCGTGACGAGAATGGAATCGGTCACATCGCCAACGAGGGAACGAACCGGGGTTTCCGGTGCGTTTCCGTGCCAGCAAGGTCACCGACGGTGATCAGGACCCCGGCAGGGCCAGCATCTTGTCCAGCGCCGCCCGGGCGTGCCGGGCGGTCTCCGGGTCGACCGTGATCTGGTTGACCACGCGGCCGGCGACCAGCTCCTCCAGCGCCCAGACCAGGTGCGGCAGGTCGATCCGGTTNGGGCCAGCGCGAGCCGGCGGACCAGGTTCAGCTCGGTGCCCACCGCCCACGCCGAACCGGCCGGCGCCGCCTCGATTGTCTTGATGATGAACTCGGTCGAGCCCACCAGGTCGGCGGCGGTGACCACCTCGTGCCGGCACTCCGGGTGCACCAGCACGTTGACGCCGGGCACCCGGGCCCGCACGTCGTCCACGCTCTCCAGCGTGAAGCGGCCGTGCACCGAGCAGTGCCCGCGCCACAGGATCATCTTCGCGTCGCGCAGCCGCTCCGGGGTGAGGCCGCCGTTCGGCTTGTGCGGGTCCCAGAGCACGCAGTCGTCCAGCGAGAAGCCCATCTCCAGCACCGCCGTGTTACGGCCCAGGTGCTGGTCGGGCAGGAACAGCACCTTGCGGCCCTGCTCGAACGCCCAGTCCAGGGCGCGCTTCGCGTTCGACGAGGTGCAGACCACGCCGCCCTGCCGACCGACGAAACCCTTGATGTCGGCGGAGGAGTTCATGTACGTCACCGGGACGGTCTCCGCCGCGACACCCAGGTCGGTCAGCGCGTCCCAGGCGGCCTCGACCTGCGACAGCACCGCCATGTCGGCCATCGAGCAGCCGGCCGCCAGGTCGGGCAGGATCACCCGCTGCGCGTCCGAGGTGAGGATGTCGGCGCTCTCGGCCATGAAGTGCACGCCGCAGAAGACGATGAACTCCGCGTCGGGGCGGGCCGCCGCCTCCCGGGCCAGCTTGAACGAGTCGCCGGTCACGTCGGCGAACTGGATCACCTCGTCGCGCTGGTAGTGGTGGCCCAGCACGAACACCTTCGTGCCGAGCGCGGCCTTCGCCGCCGCCGNCCACGCTCGGTGGCGGGGTCGCTGCCGCGGCCGAGGAGCAGCAGCGCAGTGGCGGTGTTGGAGGGCTCAACCCAGGTCGACGTCACGCCCCCATGGTCCCACAGCCCGGCCGCCGCGCGGCCGCCGCTGATGTGGCCTGCCACACTGCTCGGCATGCGCGTGCTCCTCTGCCCGGACAAGTTCGCCGGAACGCTGTCGGCCCCGGAGGTCGCCGCCGCGGTGGCCGAGGGCTGGCGCGACGTCGCGCCCGGCGACGAACTGCTGCTCCGACCGCTGGCCGACGGCGGGCCGGGGTTCGTCGCCGTGCTCGCCGAGGCCCTCGGCGGGCGTCGGCTGCCGGTGCCCACGGTCGACCCGCTCGGCCGTCCCGCCGCGGGTGAGATCCTCCTCACCGACGACGGCGTGGCGTACCTGGAGAGCGCCCAGGCGTGCGGCCTGCACCTGCTCGCCGACGCCGAGCGCGACCCGAAGGCCACCACCTCGTACGGGCTGGGCCTGCTGGTGGCCGCCGCGGTCGAGGCGGGTGCGCGGACCGTGGTGATCGGGCTGGGCGGCTCGGCCACCAACGACGGTGGCGCCGGGATGCTCGTGCCGCTCGGCGTCACCGCCCTCGACGAAGCCGGCCGGGCGCTGCCGTACGGCGGGGCGGCGCTCGGCGCGGTGGCCGGGCTCGACGGTGAGCCCCGGCTGCGCGGCGTGACGCTGGTCGCCGCCACCGACGTGGACAACCCGCTGCTCGGCCTGCACGGCGCGAGCAGCGTCTTCGGCCCGCAGAAGGGCGCCGACCGGGCGGACGTGCTGCTGCTCGACGCCGCGCTGGAACGCTGGGCGGCCGTCCTGGAGCAGCGGCTGCCGGGCTGCCCGGCCGGGCTCGGCGCGCTGCCCGGCGGCGGCGCGGCCGGCGGCCTCGGCGCGGCCGTGCTCGCCCTGGGTGGCCGGTGCTCCTCGGGCATCGGACTGGTCACCCGGGCGGTCGGCCTGGACNGTCGCTGCGCGGAAAGGTGGTCGCCGGCGTCGCCGGGGCCGCCCGGGACCGCGGTGTGCCGTGCGTGGTGCTGGCGGGACGGGTGAGCACCGGGCGTCGGGAGGCCGCCGCGGCCGGCGTGACCGAGGCGTACAGCCTGGTCGAGCACTTCGGCGGCGAGGAGCGCGGGGGAGTGGCGGCGGCCATGGGGCGACCCGCCGAGGGACTGCGGGCGCTCGGCGCCCGGCTGGCCGGCCAGTGGAGCCGCTGACCCGTTCCGCTGGTCACGTCGCCCGGTGACGGTGCCGGCCGCGGCGTACGATCGGAGGCGGACCACCGGGAATACTGGCGGACGTGTGGCGTTGGCCAGTACGTCCGGACCTCATACCGCGCAGGGAGACTTCCACGTGACCACGCCAGCGCAGACCGAGTCGACCGAGGCCACGCAGGCCCCCAGCACCGTCGTCCTCACCGACGTCGCGGCGCAGAAGGTCAAGGCCCTGATCGAGCAGGAGGGCCGCGACGACCTGCGGCTCCGGGTCGCGGTGCAGCCGGGTGGCTGCTCCGGCCTGCGATACCAGCTCTTCTTCGACGAGCGGTCGCTCGACGGTGACGTCGTCACCGACTTCGGCGGTGTCGAGGTCGTCGTCGACCGGATGAGCGCCCCCTACCTGACCGGCGCCACCATCGACTTCGCCGACCGGATCGACGCCCAGGGCTTCACCATCGACAACCCGAACGCCGGCAACTCCTGCGCCTGCGGCGACTCCTTCAGCTGANGACCTCCCTTGCGGGGTGGTCCCGCCGTTTTGTCGTACCCGGTCGGTGAGGTCCGGATGCGCGAGGGGCGACCAGATGGTCACCGACCGACGCCCGGGCGGTCCGGACGCCCGGTAGGCTGACCGCGCCGTGCTCCCGACCGCGAGGGTAGACATGAAGATCGCCGTGACCGGCTCGATCGCGACCGACCACCTGATGAGCTTCCCGGGCCGCTTCGCGGACCAACTCATCGCCGACCAGCTCGACAAGGTCTCGCTGTCCTTCCTCGTCGACGAGCTGGTGCTCCGGCGCGGCGGCACCGCGGCGAACATCGCCTTCGGCATGGCCCAGCTCGGGCTGCGGCCGGTGCTGCTCGGCGCGGTCGGCGCCGACTTCGCCGACTACCGCTCCTGGCTGGAGCGCCACGGCGTCGACTGCGACTCGGTGCACGTCAGCGAGGTGGCCCACACCGCCCGCTTCGTCTGCACCACCGACACCGACCTGTGCCAGATCGCGTCCTTCTACGCCGGCGCGATGAGCGAGGCCCGCAACATCGAGCTGGCCCCGGTGGCGAAGCGCCTCGGCGGCCTCGACCTGGTGCTGGTCAGCGCCAACGACCCGGCCGCGATGGTCCGGCACTCCGCCGAGTGCCGCGACCGGGGGTACGCCTTCGTCGCCGACCCGTCGCAGCAGCTCGCCCGGATGGACGGCGCGGACGTGCTCGGCCTGATCGACGGCGCCGAATACCTCATGACCAACGAGTACGAGAAGTCGCTGCTGCTGAGCAAGGCCGGGCTGACCGACGAGCAACTGCTGGACCGGGTGAAGGTGCGCGTCACCACGCTGGGCAAGCAGGGCGTCGAGATCGTCGGTCGGGAGATCGGCGCCATCCGGGTGCCGGTCGCGCGGGAGGCGCAGGCCGTCGACCCGACCGGTGTCGGCGACGGCTTCCGGGCCGGCTTCTTCGCCGCGCTCGACTGGGGCGTCGAGCTGGAGCGCGCCGCCCAGGTCGGCTGCCTGCTGGCCACCCTGGTGCTGGAGAACTACGGCGGCCAGGAGTACGAGGTCCGCCGCGACCTGTTCGTGAAGCGGCTCGCCGAGTCGTACGGCGACGCGGCCGCCGAGGACGTCCGGCCGCACCTGCTGTGACCGGCGGCCCTGCCGCGTACGGCGTCGGGGCCTCGTCCGGCGGCGGCGGGCCGCTGCTGGTCGCCTTCGCCGGGCTACCCGGTGTGGGCAAGACCACCCTGGCCGTCCGGGTCGGCGCGGCGCTGCGCGCCCCGGTCCTGCCGGTCGACCCGGTCGAGCGGGCGCTGGGCCGCTACGGCCTCGCCGGCGACGTGCCCGCAATGGCCGCGTACGGCGCGGTCGCCGGCCTGGCCGAGGTGCAGCTCGGCCTGGGGTTGAGCGTGGTCGTCGACGCGGTGAACCCGGTCGCCAGCGCCCGTGGCCTCTGGCACGACCTGGCGAACGGGCCGGCGTTTCGCTGCGGTTGATCGAGGTGCACTGCGGCGACGAGGCCGAGCACCGGCGTCGGGTCGAGGCCCGGCCGCCCGACGACCAGGCGACCTGGGCACAGACGCTGCGCCGCCGCGCCGAGTACGAACCGCTGATCGGGCCGCGCCTGGTGGTCGACACCGCCGTGGCCACCGACCCGCTCCCCGGCATCCTCGCCTACCTGCGCTGAGCCGCCGCCGTCCGTCGGCGGTGAGAAGGGGCCCCTTCTATACCGGAGGCGTTAACAAGGGGCCCCTCCTTACACGCGGACGTCGTAGGCGGGGCCGGCGGCCGGGTGAGCGGCGAGGAACTCGTGGCGGCGCATCCGGCACCAGGCCGGGATGTCCACGGCCGCCGCCGGGTCGTCGGCGAGCACCCGCACCACCGTGCCGGCCGGCAGCGCGGGCACCCGGCGGGCCAGGTTGATCACCGGCAGCGGGCAACGCTGACCCCGGCAGTCGAGGATCTCGTCCGGCTCGCTCACAGCCCGGTCACCCCCGCCTGCGCGCGGAGGTCCGCGACGATCCCGGGCAGCTCGGCCAGGAACCGCTCCACGTCCGCCTCGGTGATGTCCCGGTGCAGCGACACCCGCACGTTGCCGTGCGACAACACCCCCATCGCGGCCAGCACATGCGACGGGCGCACCGTCGAGGACGTGCAGGACGAACCGGACGAGACCGCGAACCCCCGCCGGTCCAGCGCGTGCAGCAGCGCCTCCCCGTCGACGTACAGGCAGGAGAACGTCACCAGGTGCGGCAGCCGGTCCACCGGGTCGCCGACCACCTCCACGTCCGGTACCTCCGCCGCCACCCGGGCCCGGATCCGGTCCACCAGCGGCGTCAGCCGGGCCGCCTCCGTCGCCGCGTCGGCCGCCGCCGCGCGCAGGCTCGCCGCCGCCGCCACCACCGCCGGCAGGTTCACCACCCCGGGGGTACGCCCCGACTCCCGCTCGTCGGCCGGGTAGGGCGACTCCCACCGGGTGCCCTTGCGCACCACCAGCAGGCCGACGCCGGGTGGGCCGCCCCACTTGTGCGCGCTGGCGGTCAGCACCGACCAGCCCGCCGGCAGTGGCGCCCGGCCGACGAGCTGCGCCGCGTCCACGTACAGCGGCACCCCCGCCTCGGCGCACAACTCCGCCGCGGCCGGCACCGGCTGCACGGTGCCCACCTCGTGACTGGCCCCGATCAACGCGGCCAGGGCCACACCGGGCGCGGCCACCGCCGCCGCCCAGGCGTCCAGGTCCAGCCGGCCGAGCCGGTCCACGGGTACGGACACCGCGTCGCCACCGGCGGCCATGTGCCGCTGCGCGGCGTGCAGCACCGCCGAGTGCTCGATCGCCGAGTGCGCTAGCGTCGTACCGGCCCGCCGCCGCCCGACCAGGCCACCGAGTACGGCGGCATGCGCCGCGGTCGTACCGCTGGGGGTGAAGGACAGCTCGTCGGCGCGGACGCCGAGCGTCTGCGCGGCGGCCTCCCGGGCGGCGTCGAGGAGCTGGCGGGCCCGGCGGGCCGGCGCGTAGAGCCGGGCCGGGTCCGCCCAGCCGTCCTCCAGCGCGGCCAGCATCGCCTGCCGCGCGACCGGATGGAGCGGAGCGGCGGTCGCCGCGTCCAGGTAGACCGGGGATGCGCTCATGATGTCCCACGCTATCGCCCGGGTACGCCCAAGATCTCCCCGATGGGGGCGGACAGTGACCCCAACACGGTCCGGCCTGCCATGGTCGAGTAATCTGCGACCGTCGGTGACGCCTTTGCCGTCGGTGTCAGGGAAAGCAATCGCCGCGGCGCGCTAGGGAGGCAGGACCAGGTGGTCGCAAGGAGTTCGGAGGTACGGCCGTCGGCCGTACGGCACAGCGCCTCCCCGGGGGCCGGTGGGCGCCGGCGTGGTGCTGGTCGACTCGCCGGGCTCGGTCTCGGCGCGGCGACGCTGCTGGTCACGCTCACCGGCTGTGATGTCGGCAAGACGTTCGGCGGCTTCGGCTGGCCGCAGGGCGGCATCACCCCCGAGTNTTCTTCGTCTGGGGCCTGATCTTCTGGTGCGTGATCCGCTACCGCAAGCGCGGCAACGAGCTGCCGGTGCAGACCCGCTACAACCTGCCGATGGAGTTCCTCTACACCATCGCGCCGATCCTCATCGTCTCCGTGCTCTTCTACTACACGGCGGTCGTGCAGACCGACGTGGTCAAGGAGACGAAGAACCCGGACGTCACCGTCGAGGTCGTCGCCTTCAAGTGGAACTGGCAGTTCAACTACCGCGACGGCCAGGGCCGGGACGCCAACACCGTCGCCTCGGTGCTGGGCACCAGCGAGGTCATCCCGGTGCTGGTGTTGCCGAGCGGCCGGTCGATCCGGTTCGAGGAGCAGAGCCGCGACGTCATCCACTCGTTCTGGGTGCCGGAGCTGCTGTTCAAGCGCGACGTCATGCCGGGCAGCATCCGCAACACGTTCGAGGTCTCCAGCATCGACCAGGAGGGCGCGTTCGTCGGCCGCTGCGCCGAGCTGTGCGGCAGCTACCACGCCTTCATGAACTTCGAGCTGCGGGTCGTCTCCCCGGAGAAGTACGAGCAGTTCCTGGCCGCGAAGAAGGCCGGCAACTCGACCCAGGACGCGCTCAAGGCGATCGGCGAGGACGAGTACGCCAGCACGACGAAGCCCTTCGACACGCGGCGCAACACCGCCAACTTCAACCCGTCCGACGCGGGAAGCTGAGGGGTCCGGCATGAAGACCGAGTGGAAGATCTTCCTGACCATCGCCGCGTTCCTCTTCGGCGCCACCATCCTCTACGGCGCGTGGACGTACGCCGACAGCGACGGCCGGGTCGAGTGGGTCGGCACCGTGGCGCTGCTGCTGTCGTTCCTGCTCTGCTCGATGTGCGGCGGCTTCTTCTGGTTCGTGTCCCGCCGCATCGACCTGCGCCCGGAGGACCGGGCGGACGGCGAGATCGCCGACGGCGCCGGTGAGATCGGCTTCTTCAGC
>NZ_NAPR01000017.1:169223-238107 GCF_002140155.1 Micromonospora sp. NBS 11-29 | reverse complement strand
CCTCGTGTTCTGGCAGTTCTGGCTGGTCGGCCTGGGCCTGGTCGCGGTGGTCTTCGCCACCTGCGGGCTGCTCTTCGAGTACTACTCCGGCACCCGCCGCACCGCCGAGCACTGACCCACCCGTTCTTTCCGCAGGCCCGCGCGCCCCCTCCCGGGGCCGCGGGCCTGCTGCTCTCCCACCCCTCGCCCTGCCTCGCCCCGTTGATCATGAAGTTGACGGTACCGACTGTCCGAATTNACCACCTCGGCGAACTGGTGTCAGTCTCGCCGCTCGCCTGCCCGCCGTGGCCGGGTGAGGGGGCGGGCGTCGGTGTCGACCGGGACGGAGCGGTGTCAGGCGAGAGAGGCGCGAGCGCTGTCAGGCGGCGTGACGGTGGGAGGTGCGCGGCGCCCGCCGGCGGGCCGGGCGGGATGCGACCGGGGCGAGCAGCACGGCGGAGCCGCAGCCGGTGCAGATCAGCTCCGGGCAGTCGACGCCGTGCCCGTCGCCGCAGGGCGGCGCCTCGAACAGCACGACGCCCTCGCAGGTGTCGCAGTGGAGTTCGTGGTCCGACACGGGCGTCTCCTCTCGCTCCGGTGCCCGCCGCGGCGGGGAGAAAACGGAAAATTACTCCCCTGTAGTTTGGCACGCGGGTACGACACGCATCCGGTCAGGCGGCGCGGGCGACCGCCAGCCAGCGGTCCAGCACGGCTGCGGCGGCGCCGGAGTCGACCGACTCGGCGGCCCGGTCCAGGTTGGCCCGCAACGTCTCGTGCAGGTCGCCGTCGAGAGGGCCCTGGGTGGCCAGCGCGACCGCGGCGTTGACCAGCACCGCGTCCCGGACCGGGCCGGTCTCGCCGGCCAGCAGCCGCCGGACCACGTCGGCGTTGTGGACCGCGTCTCCGCCCCGCAGGTCGGCGAGGGTGGCCCGGGGCACCCCGAGGTCCGTCGCGTCCAGCAGGATCTCCCTGACGGCGCCCTGCTGGGCCACCCAGACGCGGGTCGGCGCGCCGGTGCTGAACTCGTCCAGCCCGTCCTCGCCGCGCAACACGACCGCCGAGTCGCCGCGGGCGGCGAAGACGGCGGCCATCACCGGGGCCATCCGCCGGTCGAAGCAGCCGACCGCGCCCGCGCGGGGTCGCGCCGGGTTGGTCAGCGGGCCGAGGAAGTTGAACGCGGTGGGTACGCCGATCTCACGTCGGACCGGGCCGGTGTGGCGCATGCCGGGGTGGAACCGGGCGGCGAAGCAGAAGCCGATGCCGGCCTCGGTGACGCAGCGGGCCACCTGCTCCGGCGCCAGGTCCAGGGGTACGCCGAGTTGCTCCAGCACGTCCGCGGTGCCGCAGGAGGAGGAGGCGGCCCGGTTGCCGTGCTTGACCACACGGACCCCGGCTCCGGCCACCACCAGCGCCGCCATGGTGGAGATGTTGACGGTGTGGGCCAGGTCGCCACCGGTGCCGACCACGTCCAGGGCGGTGGCGCGTACCTCCTCGGGCAGGTGCACCGGCACCGCGTTGGTCAGCATCGCCTCGACCAGGCCGCCCAGCTCGGCCGGCGTCTCGCCCTTGGTGCGCAGCGCGACGGCGAAGCCGGCGATCTGCGCCGGGGTGGCCGAGCCGGCCATGATCTCGCCCATCGCCCAGGCGGTGTCGGCGGTGGAGAGCTCCTCGCCGCGCAGCAGCGCGTTGAGCAGAAGCGGCCAGGTCCGTTCGCCCAAGGCGGGCCTCCCGAGCGGCGTGAGTGAAGCGGTGGGGGGCGCGTCACGGCCGCGTCGCCGTGACGCCGCGGGGTGGGTCAGGCCGCGGCGTGGGTGCGCCGCAGCAGCTCGGCCACGGTGGTGCCGGCGGTCACCGGGTCGAGCGGGTGGGTGAGCGTGGCGTCGACCTCGGCGTACGCGGCCAGCCAACGGTCGGCGGCGCGGGCCAGCACCACGCAGGTCGGCGGCGCGTCGTCCCGGTCGTCCTTGATCTGCCGGGCGATGCCGATGCCGCCGCCCGGGCTCGCCTCGCCGTCGAGCAGGAGCAGGTCGATCTCGTAGTCGTCGACCAGCCGGACGCAACCGGCGTAGTCGGCGGCCTCGACGAACTCGATCTCGATCCCGGGTGCCGGTCGGGTGCCGACGGCGAGCCGCATCCGGTCCCGGACCTTCGGGTCGTCGCTGTAGAGCAGGACGGTGCAAAGACGATCGCTCATCGTGACGTGGCTCCCACTTCGTAGCTGCCCGCTGATCGTAGCGGGCGTCACATTCGGCCGGTGGGCCCGGTCCCGGCCCCGGCGCCCGCCTCGGCCGCGCGCTCGCGGGCCTCCTGGCGGTCCAGCTCGCGGTCCAGCCGGCGGGCCTCGCGCTCGGACTGTCTGATCCACTGCACGACCAGCACGGCCAGCATGGTGACGCTGACGAACTCACCGCCCGCCCACAGGATGCCGCCGGCGACGACCTGGTCGTTGCGCGGGTCGGACCAGGCCAGGTTCAACGACGGGTACCAGTCGCCGCCGAGCAGCGTGGTGCTCTGCATGATGGTGAGCCCGAGCACGGTGTGGAACGGCACGGAGAGCAGCATGAGCAGCGCGCGGGCCGGGTACGGCCAGCGCCCGGGCAGCGGGTCCAGGCCGAGCAGCGGCCAGAAGAAGACGCAGCCGGTCATGATGAAGTGCGCGTGGACCAGCTCGTGCGCCAGCTCGTTGCGCAGGGTGATCTCGTAGAGGCCGGTGAAGTAGAGCGCGAACGGGTTCACCACGAAGATGGCGAACGCCACCAGCGGGAAGCTGTAGACGCGGGCGACCCGGCTGTGCACGATCGCGAGCAGCCGTTTGCGGGGCCGCACCGGCAGCGTGCGCAGCGCCAGCGTCACCGGGGCGCCCAGGGCCAGGAAGATCGGTGCGATCATCGACAGCACCATGTGCTGCACCATGTGCACCGAGATCAGGGCGGTGTCGTAGGCGCCGAGCCCGCTGACCGTGACCACGGCGATGCCGCCGAGGCCGGGGCCGAGGAACGCCACGGTACGGATCACCGGCCAGCGGTCGCCGCGCAGCCGCAGCCGGTGCACCCCGTAGAGGTAGAGGCCGGCGGCGAGCACCAGGCCCAGCGTGAGCCAGCTGTCCAGCCGGGTCTCGGTGAGCACCCGGGCCACGGTGAACGGCGGCGGGGCCTCTCCGCCCGCCGCCAGCGTCGCCGGAATCTGATCGACGTGCAGCACGCTTTTCAGGGTAGGTCAGGCGAAGCGGACGACCACGATCGGGCCACGCGGGCCACTGGTTTGCCACCCCGCTGATCGTCGGTCCCGGTCAAGGGCAATAATGACCGCGTGACTGCGGCCCCAGCCATTGACAAGAGCCGGATCCACTCCCTGACGCGGCCGAACATGGTCAGTGTCGGGACGATCGTGTGGCTCTCCAGCGAACTCATGTTCTTCGCGGCGCTGTTCGCGATGTACTTCTCGATCCGCGCGGCGGCGCCGGAGCAGTGGGAGAAGCACACCGAGGTCCTGAACATCCCGTATGCGACCACCTTCACGGTGATCCTGGTGCTCTCCTCGGTGACCTGCCAGCTCGGTGTCTTCGCGGCCGAGAAGGGCGACGTCCACGCCCTGCGCCGGTGGTTCACGATCACCTTCGTGATGGGTCTGATCTTCGTGCTCGGCCAGGCGAACGAGTACCGGACCCTGGTGCACGAGGGCGTCAAGATCAATGAAGACGGTTACGGGTCGATGTTCTACCTCACCACCGGCTTCCACGGTCTGCACGTGACCGGCGGTCTGGTCGCCTTCATCATCTTCATGGTCCGCACGACCATGGGCCGGTTCACCCCGGCCCAGGCGACCTCGGCGATCGTCGTGTCCTACTACTGGCACTTCGTCGACGTCGTCTGGATCGGGCTCTACGGCATGATCTACTGGCTTCAGTGATCTTGGCGCGTCACGAACCGCGCCGCTGCTCCGTCCCCTGAGACAAGGTCCAACCGGTTAAGGACACAGGTCATGACTTCTGACAACGACCGCCGACGCGGTCTGCTCGCGCGGCTGCGCGGGCGGCCCGTGGCGCGCAGCAGGGGCCGCCGCCGGCTGGGTGCCGCGGTCCGGCTGTTCGCCGCGCTGATGCTGGCCGGCGGCGCCTACACCGTCTTCGCCCCGGGCGTCCAGGCGCAGGACAACCCGCCGCTGACCGCCGCCGGCAACGAGGGCAAGGCGCTGTTCGACGTGAGCTGTGTGACCTGTCACGGTCGCAACGCCCAGGGCGTCGAAGGACGGGGACCGAGCCTGATCGGGGTCGGGTCGGCCTCGGTGGAGTTCCAGGTCGGCAGCGGCCGCATGCCGATGGCCCGGCAGGAGGCCCAGGCCATGCGCAAGCCTCCGCAGTTCACCGACGAGCAGGTGCGCCAGCTCGGCCAGTACATCCAGGAACTCGGCGGCGGCCCGCAGGTGCCCTCGGGCAACCTGCGTGAGGGCGCCAACATGTCCACCGGCGGCGAGCTGTTCCGGATCAACTGCTCGCAGTGCCACGCGTTCGGCGGCGGCGGCGGTGCCCTCTCCTCCGGCAAGTACGCGCCGAGCCTGCGGCCGGCCAGCGACCGGCAGATCTACGCCGCCATGCTGAGCGGCCCGCAGAACATGCCGGTGTTCGGCGACAACCAGATCACGCCGGAGGAGAAGGCGGACATCATCGCCTACATCCAGGAGACCCTGAAGCACGACCAGGACCAGGGCGGTTTCAACCTGGGCCGGTACGGCCCGTCGACCGAGGGTCTGGCGATCTTCCTGGTCGGCATCGTGGCACTGGTCTTCGCGAGCCTGTGGATTGCGGGCAAGTCGTGACCCGGCCGAACACCTGTACCATTGCCCTGGTGCCGGCCACCGGCGCCACCCGTAGCGAGGTGACGGCATGAGCACCCACACCGAGCACCAGGCCCCGCGGGGCGTGGAGCCGCTCGACGTGAACGACCCCCGGCTCTCCCGGTTCGAGATCGTCCAGGAGGGCGCCCGGCGGGACGACATCGAGATCGTCCACTACGAGGAGCAGGTCGTCCCGGGCAGCAAGGCCGAGCGCCGGCTGACCCGTACGGTCGCCCTGATGTTCCTGCTGACCGGCCTCGCCGCCACCGCCTTCCTGGTGGTCTACATCTGGTGGCCGTGGCAGTGGGAGGCCGGTCGGGGCGGCGACAAGCTCTACACCCCGCTGCTCGGCCTGACCCTCGGCGTGGCGCTGCTCGGCGTCGGCTTCGGCATCCTGACCTGGGGCAAGAAGCTGTTGCCCAAGGAGGTCTCGATCCAGGACCGGCACGACCAGGTCGACAACCCGGAGGATCGCAAGATCACCGGCGAGACCATGCTCTACCTGGCCGACGAGCTGGGGGTGAAGCGGCGCCCGCTGCTCGGCATCTCGCTGCTCGCCGGCCTGGCGCCGGTCGGTGCGGTGGCCGCGGCGCCGCTGATCGGTGGTCTGATCGAGCAGCCGCACAAGAACAACCAGATGTTCACCACCGGCTTCCACCCGGCCGAGGGCGGCGAGAAGATCCGACTGATCCGCGAGGACGGCCGCCCGATCCGCCCGGCGGACGTCAGCGTCGGCGGCCAGCTCACCGTGTTCCCGGGCATCGAGGGCGGCGTCAGCAACCGGCACGCCGACTCGCCGACCCTGCTCATCCACCTGCGTGAGGACGACGCGCAGCGGTCGCGGGCGGCCAACGAGCAGATCGGCCACGGCGACTACATGTGGGGCAACTACGTCGCCTTCTCCAAGATCTGCACGCACGCCGGTTGCCCGGCCAGCCTCTACGAGCAGCAGACCAACCGGCTGCTCTGCCCCTGCCACCAGTCGCAGTTCCTCATCACCGACAACGCCAAGCCGATCTTCGGCCCGGCGAACCGGCGGCTGCCGCAGCTGCCGATCGAGGTGGACGAGGAGGGCTTCTTCGTGGCGAGGTCCGACTACACCGAAACCATCGGTCCCGACTTCTGGGAGCGGCCATGAAGCGCCGAAAGTTCGATCCGGCCGCGTTGCCGGCCAAGAGCGCCGGGGCGGTGGACGACCGCTTCCAGGTGGCCACGCCGCTGCGCAAGCTGCTGAACAAGGTCTTCCCCGACCACTGGTCGTTCCTGCTCGGTGAGATCGCGCTCTTCTCGTTCGTGATCCTGCTGCTGACCGGCGTGTTCCTGACCTTCTTCTACGAGCCGGCGATGACCGAGGTGACCTACGACGGCAGCTACGCGCCGCTGCGGGGCACCCCGATGTCGGCCGCGTACGCCTCCAGCCTGGACATCTCGTTCGATGTCCGGGGTGGTCTGATCATGCGGCAGATGCACCACTGGTCGGCGCTGCTGTTCATGGCCGCGATCGTGGTGCACATGCTCCGGGTCTTCTTCACCGGCGCGTTCCGCAAGCCGCGTGAGACCAACTGGATCATCGGCTCGCTGCTCTTCTGGGTCGGCTTCCTGGCCGGCTTCACCGGCTACTCGCTGCCGGACGACGGCCTCTCCGGCACCGGCCTGCGGATCGCCTCGGCGATCATCCTGTCGATCCCGGTGATCGGGTCCTGGGTCAGCTCGTCGATCTTCGGCGGGGAGTTCCCCGGCACGATCATCATCAGCCGCTTCTTCATCGCCCACGTCCTGCTCATCCCGGGCCTGCTGGTGGCGCTGATCAGCGTGCACCTGGGCCTGGTGTTCAAGCAGAAGCACACCCAGTGGCCCGGCCCCGGCCGGACCAACGAGAACGTGGTCGGCGAGCGGATGTTCCCGCGCTACGCGCTCAAGCAGGGCGGCTTCTTCATGGTCGTCTTCGGCGTGGTCGCGCTGATGGGTGGCCTCTTCCAGATCAACCCGATCTGGTACTTCGGCCCGTACGAGGCGTGGGTGGTCTCGGCGGCCAGCCAGCCCGACTGGTATGTCATGTTCCTCGACGGCTCGACCCGACTCATGCCGGGTTGGGAGATCAGCATCCCGATCGGCGACGGATACGTCATTCCGCCGCTGTTCTGGCCTACGGTCGTGCTTCCGGGCATCCTCGTGATGATCTCGCTGTTCTATCCGTTCATGGAGGCGCGGCACCTCAAGGACCGCAAGCACCACAACCTGCTCCAGCGGCCCCGGGACGTTCCGGCCCGGACCGCGGCGGGCGCGATGGCGGTGGCCTTCTACCTCGTGCTGACCCTCTCCGGCGCCAACGACGTCATCGCCGACAAGTTCCACATCAGTTTGAACGCGATGACCTGGGCCGGCCGGGTCGGCCTGCTGGTCGTGCCGCCGCTGGCCTACTACCTCACCTACCGGATCTGCCTGGGCCTCCAGCAGCACGACCGGGAGGTGCTGGCCCACGGTGTGGAGACCGGCATCATCAAGCGGCTGCCCGACGGTCGGTTCGTCGAGGTCCACCAGCCGCTGACCTCGGCCGACGGGCACGACGGCCACGCGCCGGCGCTGGACTACGTCGGCTGGGTGGTGCCGAAGAAGATGAACCGGCTCGGTGCCCTCGGCCCGGCCATCCGGGGCTTCTTCTACCCGATCGAGAAGCCGGCCGAGGCGCCGGTCTCGCCGGGGCACCCGCCGGTCGAGCCCCGGCCGGAGCGCNGCCCGCCGGACCTTCCGGCGGGCGCCACGCCGTTTCGGGTAAGGAAGGGCACCTTCTTAACGCCTCCGGTATAGGAGGGGCCCCCTCTTAACACCCGGCTGCCCCGCGCGCGGTCGGCGTGGGCTGCTGCCCGGACGGGTGAGACCGGAGGAATAACCCTGGCCAGCCGGGTATCCGTGCGGTCCGACGTCTCATGGGGGAGGAACGCATGTTGGGAATCAAACGCCTGGGTCTGCTGGCCGCGCTGGTGGTCGTGGGGCTGGCGCCCGCCGCCGCAGCGCAGGCCGCGGCGCAGCCGTCGACGCAGGACACCCAGTACCTGCAGGCGGTGCACCAGGTCAACCTGTTCGAGATCACCGCCGGTAACCTGGCCCAGCAGAAGGGCCAGAACCAGCAGGTCAAGGACCTGGGCAAGATGTTCGTGACGGACCACACCCAGCTGGACCAGACGGTGCAGTCGACCGCCCAGCAGCTCAACGTGCAGTTGCCGGCCGACCCGACCGCCGACCAGCAGAAGGTCCTCGACCGGCTGAACAAGCTCAACGGGGCCGAGTTCGACAAGGCCTGGGTGACCGCCGAGCTCGCCGGCCACGTCCAGGCGATCCAGGCCACCCAGACGGAGATCTCGCAGGGCTCCGAGCAGTCGGTGGTGCAGCTCGCCCAGGACGCGCTGCCGGTCCTCCAGGCGCACTACGACGCGTTGGTGGCCCTGGCGCAGACGCTGGGCGTCCCGGTTCCGCAGACGACCGGCTCGGCCAGCCCGGGCGGCACCACGTCGCCGGCTCCGGGCGGCACCGAAGCACCGGCTCCGGGCACCGAGTCGCCGGCTCCGGGCGGCACCGCGACCGAGCAGCCCGGTCCGGGCGCCACGGAGGCCCCGGCGCCCGCGCAGAGCTGACGCAGCGCACGGCCGACGGTGGCCGGCCCGTCCCACCCGGGGCGGGCCGGCCACCCGCGCGTCTTCAGTCGGCGGCGGCCAGCCCGATCGCGAACGCCTCCTCCAGGTCGTGCTGCGAGTAGGCGCGGAACGCGATGTGCGACTCGGTGTTGAGCACGCCGGGCACCTTCGAGATGCGGCCGGCGATGACCTGGGCGATCTGCTCGAACTCGCGGACCCGGACCATGGCGATCAGGTCGACGTGCCCGGCCACCGAGTAGACCTCGCTGACGCCGGGCAGGTCGGCCAGGGCCTCGGCCACCTCGGGAATGGAGTCGGTGGCGCAGTCGATCAGCACGATCGCGGTGATCACGGGACGTTTCTCCGTTCGTCGGCGACGACGCCCATGCTAGAGCCCGGCGCGGTCACCGCGCGGCCGGGACGGTGAGGTCGGCGCCGGCCCGGATCACCGCGTCGAGACGTTCCCCGGCTGTGACGGTCGCGCCGGGCCAGATCACCGACCGGTCGACCACACCGTGCACGCGGGCCCCCGCGCCGACCACCGAACGGGTGACCCGGCCGTCCACCTCGGCGGACGCGTCGACCAGCCCGTCCGGGCCCGCGGCGTGCAGGTTGGCGGCCAGGTAGTCGGCCGGCGTGCCGGTGTCGTAGAAGGTGCCCCGGTAGGGGACCACGGTCAGCGCGCCGGCCGCCTCCGCCGGTCGCCACACCGCCCGGACCAGGTCGCCGAACGTGGCCGGCAGGTTCCGGACCAGCCGCCAGGGCAGCAGCGAGAACCCGACGAAGAGGTGGCCGGCGAAGGTGCCGGGGGCGGCCGGGTCGTCCGCCGGCTGTCCGAGCAGCCGTACGCTCCGCCCGTCCCACCCGTCGAGCAGCGCGGCGATGTCCGGGCCGGGGGGGACCTGCGGGTCGGCCAGGTACGCGTCGGCGTTGCCGACCAGCACCCCCCGTCCGGCGATCCAGTCCCGCAGTCGCCCCAGGCCGCCGGCGGTGCCCAGCGGATCGCCGGGCTCGACCGACAGGTGCGCCCGCCGACCGACCCGGTCGACCACCTGCTCGCCCAGGTAGCAGGCGTTCACGGCGACCCGCTCCGGGCCTGCCAGGCCGAGCCCGGCCAGCCGCGCCAGGGCCCGGTCGAGCAGCGGCACGTTGCCGACCGGGCAGAGCGCCTTGGGCACCCGTTCGGTGAGCGGCCGCAGCCGGGTGCCCGCGCCGGCCGCCAGCACCACCGCGCACACCTCGCCGCCCGTGACCGGCCCGCCGCTTGTCGCCGATCCGCCGCCGGAGGTGGTCACGCGGCCGGGGGTGTCGCCGGCGGGACCTCGCCGGCGCGCGGGCCGATGCCGTAGTAGCCCAGCAGGTTGGCGGTGGCGCGGCTGAGTCGGGGCAGGTCGTCCAGCGGATGCCAGGCGGCTTCGAAGACCTCGGCCCCGTCCACGGTCAGCTCCGTGCGCGACGCCGGCACCTCCGCCTCGAAGACCACGTCCACCCAGCCCTTGGCGTGCACCACCGCGTTCGGCACCGCGGGGCGCAGCGCGTCGGGGGAGAGGCGGATGCCGGACTCCTCGTACAGCTCGCGGGCGGCACCGACCACCGGCGCCTCGCCGCGTTGCAGCAGCCCGGCCGGCAGGGTCCAGCTGTAGCCCGGCGGCTGGCGCAGCAGCAGGAGCCGCCCCGCACCGGTGGCTTCCGCGTCCCGGACCAGAGTCACCGCGCCGACGATGTACTTCGGTACGGCCAGCCGGACCAGTCGCCGCCGCAGCGGGACCGGCAGCCGGTAGAAGATCTGGTAGCCGAGGGCCCGACCGGTGGCACGCGCGCGGGGGATCATGCGTCCAGGCTAGTGGCCGCCGGACGCGCGCGGGTGAGGCACCTTCAGCTACTTCCGGTGGTCGACGAGGTCGATGAGCTGGCGCACCACCGCGTCCGGCTCGACCGTCCGGTCGAAGACCGCCACCAGCAGCGTCTCCAGGTCGGGGTAGCCCAGTTCCTCGGAGAGCCGCAGCAGCGGCAGGTCGCTGGCCAGGCCCCGGTTGTACGTGCGCAACGCCAGACCGACGGAGGCCCGGCCGAGGCGGACCTTGTCGGCGATCGAGATGCCCGGCTCGGTGTGGTCGGCGAACCACCGGTTGATCTGCATCTGGGCGTGCGGGGACTTGACGAAGCCCAGCCACTCCCGACGCGGCCCGCGGGGGGCGGCGGCCGCCTCGAAGCCGCTCTCCGCGTCGCTCTCGGTGAAGATCTCCACCACGTCGCCCTCCTCCAGTTCGGAGGAGAGGGGGGCCAGTCGGCCGTTGATCCGCGCGGCGAGGCAGTGGTCGCCGCGTTCGGTGCCCAGCTCGTACGCGAGGTCGACCGGGGTGGCGCCGGCCGGCAGCACCACCTGGCGTCCGTCGGCGACGACCTGGATCTGCGCCTCGGCCAGGTCGCAGCGCAGCGACGCCATGAACTGGGTCGGATCGACCGTGTCCTGCTCCCAGTCGAGCACCCGGCGCAGCCAGGCCAGCTCGTCCGCCCGGTCGGCGGCCCGGCCGGCTGCCCGCGGGAAGCGGTAGTGGGCGGCCACGCCGTACTCCGCGGAGCGGTGCATCTCGGTGGTGCGGATCAGCACCTCCACGGTGCGGTCCTGGGGGCCGCAGACGCTGGTGTGCAGCGACCGGTAGAGGTTGTTCTTCGGCGAGGCGATGAAGTCCTTGAAGCGGCCCGGCACCGGCCGCCAGAGGCCGTGCACGGCGCCGAGCGCGGCGTAGCAGTCGGTCGCCGGACCGTCCACCACGATGGCGATGCGGGGCAGGTCGTACGGGGTGGCGTGGTCGCCGGCGACGGTGTCCTTCCAGATCGAGTAGAGGTGCCTCGGCCGGGGGGAGACCTCGGCGTCCACCCGGTTGCGGCGCAGCGCCACCCGGGTGCGGGACACCACGTCGGCGAGGTAGGCGTCCCAGCCCGGCCGGTCGTGCACGAACCGGGCGATGCGCGCGTGCTCCTCGGGCTGCAGGTGCAGCAGCACCACGTCGTCCAGATCGCGCTTGAGGGTCTGGATGCCCAGCCGGTCGCAGAGCGGGACCAGCACCTCCAGCGTCTTGCGGGCGATCCGCTCCCGGGACGCGGCGGAGCGGACCCCGAGCGTGCGCATGTTGTGCAGCCGGTCGGCCAGCTTGATGATCAGCACCCGGACGTCCTTGCCGGCCGCCACGATCATCTTGCGTACGGTCTCCGCCTCGGCGGCCTTGCCGTAGAACGCCTTGTCGAACTTGGTCACCCCGTCGACCAGGTGGGCCACCTCGCGGCCGAAGTCCTCCTGGAGTGCCTGGAGCGTGTAGCGGGTGTCCTCCACGGTGTCGTGCAGCAGCGCGGCGACCAGTGTGGTGGTGTCCATGCCGAGATCGGCGCAGATCTGCGCGACCGCGAACGGGTGGGTGATGTACGGCTCGCCGCTCTTGCGGAACTGGCCGCGGTGCATGTTCTCCGCGATCGTGTACGCCCGGCGCAGCACCGAGGCGTCGGCGCTGGGATGGATGCCACGGTGGGCGCGGACCAGCGTGGTGACCGGGTCGCCGTCGGCGGCGGGCCAGGTGAGCAGGGAGCGCAGGCGGCGGGTGAGCGGTGACTCCCCCGGGGTCGGAAGGGCGCCACCCAGGGCGGCGCCGTGTCCGGCGTCGACGTCCACCTGGGACACCTCCTCACCCCGGCCCACGGCCGCCGGAAAGCGGCGGCCGGGAGCAGACCCGCGAATCGGGCACTGCTGCACTCCTTCAACAGCCTAAGGGAGCCGACGTAGTCCGATCGGACACTTGGTCATGAGCGTTCGGTCGAGAGTTGGTGGGATCCGCCGTTCTCCGCCTTCGTCAGCAGGTCGCGGAAGCGGCCCGCGCCGGCGACCGGCGACGTCCAACCGTCGGTCGTCTCGACCAGCCGGGTCTCCGGTCGTTCCAACCAGGACAGGATCCGTTCGGTCTCCTCGGCGGTGGCGGCCGGCACCGGGCCGTGCCCGGGCAGCACCGTCTCGGCGGTGGCCCGGATCGCCGCGATCGTCGGTCGCGGATGGACACCCGGCGGCGACACGCCGGCCCCGGCCAGCCGGCCGTGCCGGACCAGCGCCAGCTCCCAGCCGCCCCGGGCGGCCGGTCGGGCGGCGGCCAGCTCGGTGATCCCGGTCAGCGCGGCCAGGCGCTGCATCCGGAGCGCCGCGCGCAGCACCGCGACCAGTCGCCCCCGGACCACCGCGGCCTCCTCGTAGCGCTGGGCGCTGGAGAGCGCCTCGATCCGGGCGAGCAGGGCGTCGACCACCGGCCCGGGATCGTCGCGGGTGGCGGTGCGGAACGGGCTGGCGGCGCGGTGCTCGTACTCCTCCGGGGTGATCCGGTGCTCGCAGGGCGCCGGGCAGCGACCCAGCTCGGCCAGCGCGCAGGCCGGCATGGTGGTGCGGCGGGAGAGCCGGTGCGTGCACTGGCGCAGCGGCACCGCGTCGTGGAAGCCGGCGGCGGCCAGCTCGGCGGCCTGCTTGGACCGGAACGGACCGAGGTAGGCCGAGTCGGTGGGCGCGAGGTCGCGCACCACCGACAACCGGGGGTACGCCTCGTCGGTGAGCTTCAGCCAGACCTGGCGTTCCGGATATTTCGACCGCCGATTGTACGGCGGCGCGTGCGCCGCGATCAGCCGCAGCTCGCGTACCTCGGCCTCCAGCGAGTGGGCGCACTCGACCGCCTCCACCCGCTCGGCGGCGGCCAGCATCTCGGAGATGCGGGCCCGCTTCTCGGCGGCGGTGAAGTAGCTGCGGACCCGGGTGGCGATGTCGCGGGAGGTGCCGACGTAGAGCGGCCGGTCGTCGGCGGCCCGGAAGATGTAGACCCCGGGCACCTTCGGCAGCCCGTCGGCGANCCGACCGTGTCGACCCGGTGTCCGCCCAGGCGGCCGATCAGCCCGTGCAGCACGTCGACCGTGGCCTTGGCGTCGTCGAGCGCCCGGTGGGTGGGTTGGGTGGCGGTGCGGAAGTAGGCGGCGAGGGTGCCCAGCTTGCGGTTGGGCACCTCGTCGCGGGTGAGCACCCGGCGGGCCAGCGCGGCGGTGTCCAGCACCCGCGGGTTGGGCCAGCGGTAGCCGTGCTTCGCGCAGGCGGCCTTGAGGAAGCCCACGTCGTAGGGGGCGTTGTGGGCGACCAGCACGGCATCGGCGACGAACTCCAGGAAGCTCGGCAGCACCTGCTCGATCGGCGGGGCGGGGAGCAGCATGGCCTGGGTGATCCCGGTCAGCACGGTGATGAACGGCGGGATCGGCACGCCCGGGTTGACCAGCGTGGCGAGCACACCCAGCTCCTCGCCGCCGCGGACCTTCACCGCGCCGATCTCGGTGATCCCGCCGCCGTCCGGCGCGCCGCCGGTGGTCTCCAGATCGACCACCACGAAGGTGGTCGCGTAGAGCGGCAGCGCGGGGTCGACCCCGCCGCCCGCCGCCCGGTCCAGACCGGCCAGCGCCTCCTGGACGTACTCCGCTCCCGTCACCCGCCGGACGGTAACGGCACGGTCCGACACTCCGGTCACACAGGCCCCGTCCGTCACCGCGATGGGTACGATGAGAGATCAGCTCACTCACCGGGCGGTGGGCCCGTTCGGGGTGGGAGACTTGCCTCATGCCCCTCACCGAGCCGCACGACGACCGCTCCTCCGCGGAGGAGCCGGTGGTCGGCGTGCCCGAAACCGGTGAGGACCTCCCGACCGTGGAGCCCGAGCCCGCGCTCCCCGAGCCGGTCCGGCAGCGGATCGTCACGCTCACCGCCACGGTGCTGCCCGGCCTGCCCGCCGACGAGGTGCCGGTGCCGCTGCGACGGGTCGCGAAGTTCGCCCCCAACCGCCGTGCCCGGCTCGGCGCCCCGGTGATCGCCGCGCAGCTCACCGCCGACCCGCTGTTCCGCCAGCGGGTCAGTGCCCGGGTGCTGGTCGACGCCGGTGATCTCGGCGCGGCGGTGGTGGAGGGCACGGCGCCGGCCGCCGCCGACCCGGTCGAGGTGGCCGCGCTGGCCTACCTGGCCCGGCCCCGGGGCTGGCGGGAGCTGATCGAGGCCAGCGGCGAGGCGGTGCGTGCCGAGGCGGACAGCGCGGTCGTGGCCGAGCTGGTCCGCGAGGCCGAGCAGCGGGCCACCCGGGCCGAGCACGACCGGGCGGTGGCCCGGGTCGAGGCCGAGAAACTCCGCGACGAACTGGCCCGGGTCCGGGAGGAGCTGGGTCAGCTCCGCGAGGAGGCCCGCCAGCTCACCCGTACCCTGCGGGAGACCCAGGCCCGGGAGCGCAAGGCCGCCGAGCTGCTGGCCACCGAACGGGGCCGGGCGGCCCGCGCGGCGGCCGACGCGGACGCCGAGCTGCGCCGCGCCCGGGCCCGGCTGGCCGAGGCGGAGGCAGCCGCCGGGGTGGCCCGGGCCAGCGCCAAGGAGGCCCGGTCGGTCGACGACGCGCGGTTGTGGCTGCTGCTGGAGACGATCGGTCAGGCGGCCGTGGGGCTGCGCCGCGAGCTCGCCCTCGACCCGGTGGACACGCTGCCGGCCGACTTCGTCGCCGACGCGTTCGCCGACCAGCCGGGCGCGGCGCCGGCCGGCGCCGCGACGCGCGCCCGGGACACCGACGATCCGGCCCGCCTCGACCAGCTCCTCGCCCTGCCCCGGGCGCACCTGGTGGTGGACGGTTACAACGTCACCAAGCGCGGCTTCGGTGAGATGTCCCTGGAACAGCAGCGCAAGCGCCTGATCACCGGGTTGGGCGGGATCGCCGCGCAGACCGGGGACGAGGTCACCGTCGTCTTCGACGGCGCGGAACGCATTCACGGGCTGCCGCCGGCGCCCCGCGGCGTGCGGGTGCTCTTCTCCCGCAAGGGTGAGACCGCCGACGAGCTGATCCGCCGGCTGGTCCGCGCCGAGCCGGCCGGTCGGCCGGTGGTGGTGGTCTCCTCCGACCGCGAGGTCGCCGACGGGGTGCGCCGGCACGGGGCGTACCCGCTCGGCGCCGACTCCCTGCTGCGCCGCCTGTCCCGGTCCTGACGCGCGTCGCGCCTGATCGACGCCACCTCACGCGCGTCGCGCTTGATCGACGCCACTTCGGCGAAGTGGTGGGGTCGAGCGCGGTCTGATCGCGCCACTTCGGCGTAGTGGTGGCTGGATGATCGTTTTCGGGGTGGCTGCGGCCTCGTTGTCCGGTTCTGTCGTACCCGCCGCCTAGCCTTTCGGTGACCGACGGTGGTGGTCCCTTCCCCGAGCGCCACCGGCGACCGTGTCAGGAGGCGTTCATGCTCATCGACTGCGACGACTGCGGCAATCGCGGNCCGACCTGGGTCCGGCCGAGCACCGCGCGATCGAGGTCTTCGCCCGAGCCGGCTTCGACGTGGAGGTGCTGACACCGACGGCCGCACCCGCACCCGCACCCGCACCCCGCCGCGCCGCCCGCCGCCGGGTGGCCTGAGCCCGTCGCGGCCCCTGCCGCCGGGCAGGTCGGCACCGGAGCGGTCCCGGCCGGGGCCTGAGCCCGTCGCGGCCCCTGCCGCCGGGCGGGTCGGCACCGGAGCGGTCCCGGCCGGGCCGGGCAATAGGATGGGCGGTCACGACGGGAGAGGATCGGCATGACGCGGACGGGCCACGACGGCGGGGTACGGCGGTGACCCCGCGCGGCTGGGCGGTGCTGACCCTGGCCGGGTTGGCGGTCGCGCTGGTCGTGGCCGTGGCGTTGCTGGTGCCATGGGGCCGGCCACCGGCGCCCCGGGCCGACCAGCTCGCGGCGTTGCGGGTGCTCCCGGTCGATCAGGTGGCCCGGGGCCGGGCCCTGCACGGCGCGCTGCGCCCGGCCGGCTGGTCCGCGATCGTGGTCGGGCTGGCGGTGGCGCTGCTGCTCGGGCTCACCCCGCTCGGCGGGCGGCTCGTCGAGGCGGCCGGCCGGCCGTTCGGCGGGCACTGGGTGGCCCAGGCGGTGCTGGGCGGGCTGGTCGTCCTGCTCCTCGCCGACCTGCTCACACTCCCGTTCTCGGCGTGGCGGCACACCGTGCTGGTCCGCTACGGGCTGAACACCCAGGGCTGGGGCGGCTGGGCGGTCGACCTGCTCAAGTCGTACGCGGTCAGCGCGGTCCTCGGCGCGTTGGTCCTGCTGGGCTTCTACGCGGTGGTCCGGCTCGCCCCACGCTGGTGGTGGGCGTTCGGCGCGGCCGGGGCCGCCGTCCTGGTGATGGTCCTGTCGTTCGTGCTGCCGGTGCTGGTGGAGCCCGTGTTCAACCGGTTCACCCCGATGGAGCCGGGCCCGCTGCGTACCGAACTGACCAGCATGGCCGCCCGGGACGGCGTCCCGGTGCGCGACGTGCTGGTCGCCGACGCGTCCCGGCGGACCCGGGCGGTCAACGCCTACGTCTCCGGGCTCGGGCCGACCCGGCGGGTGGTGGTCTACGACACCCTGCTGCGCGAGGCGGAGCCGGCGGAGGTGACCAGTGTGGTCGCGCACGAGTTGGGGCACGCGAAGGACCGGGACGTGTGGACCGGCACCCTGATCGGCGCGCTCGGCGCCGCCGCCGCGGTGGTGGCCCTCTACCTGGTCGGCTCCTGGTCGCCGTTGCTGCGCCTGGCCGGCGTCGACTCGATCGCCCAACCCCGCGCGTTCCCGCTGCTGATCGCGCTGGTCACGGTGGCCGGTCTGCTCTCCACACCGGTGCAGGCGCTGGTCTCCCGCCGGGTCGAGGCGCGGGCCGACGCGCACGCGTTGGCGCTCACCGACGACCCGGCGACCTTCGAGGCGATGCAGCGCCGGCTGGCCGGGGTCAACCTGGCCGACCCCGATCCGCCGCGCTGGGAATACCTGTGGTCGGCGTCGCACCCGTCCACCGTGGAGCGGATGGCCGCCGCCCGCGCCTACGCCAGGGAGTCCGGCCGATGAGTCGCACCTTGCTGATCACCAACGACTTCCCGCCGCGCCCCGGCGGCATCCAGTCCTTCGTGCACAACCTCGCGGTGCGCCAGCCGCCGGGCTCGGTGGTGGTGTACGCGTCGAGCTGGCGGGGGGCGGAGAAGTTCGACGCCGACCAGCCGTTCGAGGTGGTCCGGGAGCGCACCAAGGTGCTGCTGCCCACCCCGCTGGTGGCCCGGCGGGCGGCCCGGCTGGCCCGGGCGTACGACTGCGACACGGTGTGGTTCGGCGCGGCGGCCCCGCTGGGGTTGCTCGCGGCGGGGTTGCGCCGGCGGGCCGGGATTCGGCGGGCGGTGGCGCTCACCCACGGGCACGAGGTCGGCTGGGCCGCGCTGCCCGGCGCCCGGTCGGCGCTGCGCCGGATCGGCCGGGGGGTGGACGTGACCACCTACCTCGGCGAGTACACCCGGGTCCGGTTGGCCCGGGTGCTGGACGGGCTGACCGAGCTGCGCCGGCTCGCGCCCGGCGTCGACGTGGACACCTACCACCCCGACGTCGACGGTGCAGGGGTCCGGCTGCGGCTCGGGTTGGCCGACCGGCCGGTGGTGGTCTGCGTGTCGCGGCTGGTGCCGCGCAAGGGACAGGACACGCTGATCCGGGCGCTGCCCGAGATCCGCCGCCGGGTGCCGGACGCCGCGCTGCTGGTGGTCGGCGGCGGGCCCCACCGGGCGACGCTGGCGAAGCTCGCCCGGCAGACCGGGGTGGAGCGCGACGTGGTGTTCACCGGCTCGGTGCCCGCGGCCGAGTTGCCCGCGCACTACGCGGCCGGTGACGTCTACGCGATGCCCTGCCGCACCCGCAACCGGGGCCTGGACGTGGAGGGCCTCGGCATCGTCTACCTGGAGGCGAGCGCGACCGGCCTGCCGGTGGTGGCCGGCGACTCCGGTGGCGCACCGGACGCCGTGCGCGAGGGGGAGACCGGATACGTCGTCCGGGGCCGTGACGTCGCCCAGCTCGCCGACCGGGTGGCCACCCTGCTCGCCGACCGGGACCTGGCCCGCCAGTTCGGCGCCGCCGGCCGGGCCTGGGTCGAGCGGGAGTGGCGCTGGGAGACCCAGGCCGAGCGGATGGCCGCCCTGCTCGCCGGCTGACCGTCGAGCGCGCCGCCCGCTGACCGGGGGACGGGCGCGGTGGTGCCAGCACCACCGAATCCGAGGTCCCGGGTGTCGGAGAATGACGACCGTGGACGCCTCGGCACGCGTACCTGTTCGGACCTGGCTGCGGCCCGGTGTGGTCACCGTCGCCCAAGGGCTGCTGGTCGCGCTGCTGTCGCTCGGCACGCACGTGGCGCTGTTCGTGCTGTCCGTGGTCGCGCTGGCCCTGATTCCGGCCTTCGGCGTCGGGTTCGCGCTCTTTCCGGTGGTCACCGCTGGGGTCCGGCTCTGCACCGGGCTGCACCGCCGGCTGGCCCGCTGGGGTGGCGTGGAGCTGGCCGCGCCCTACCTCCCCGCGCCGGCCGGGGCCCAGTTCGGCACCTGGCGGCGGTTCCGCTGGGTGGTGTCCGACCCGGCGACCTGGCGGGACCTGGCCTGGCTGCTGCCGGGCGCGGTCACCGGCGCGGTCTGCCTGGTCGCATTCGCCCTGCCGGCGTACGCCCTGGAGGGGCTGGTCGGGCTGCCGATGGTGCTGCACACCGCGGGCGTCCGGTATGGCTACGGTCCGTTCTGGCCGATCGACAACACCTTCCAGGCCCTGCTCTGCTTTCCGATCGGCGCGCTGCTGCTCGCCGTCGGCGTGGCCAGCGGGCGCTGGCTGGTCTGGCTGCACGTACGGTTCGCCGGCTTCTTCCTGCCGCCGACCCGCGGCGCCGCGTTGGCGTTGCGGGTGCGGCAGCTCACCGTCACCCGGGCCGAGGCGGTGGACGCGCAGGCCGCCGAGCTGCGCCGCATCGAACGGGACCTGCACGACGGCGCCCAGGCCCGGTTGGTCGCGTTGAGCATGAGCATCGGCCTGGCCGAGCAGCTGGTGGGCGACGACCCGGAGGCGGTCCGCCGGCTGCTCGCCGAGGCCCGGGAGACCAGCGGCCAGGCCCTGGCCGAGCTGCGCGGCCTGGTCCGCGGCATCCACCCGCCGGTGCTCGCCGAGCGCGGCCTGCCCGGCGCGGTACGGGCGCTGGCGTTGGCCGTGCCGTTGCCGGTGGAGGTCACCGTCGACCTGCCGGGCCGGCCGGTCGCGCCGGTCGAGTCGGCGGCCTACTTCGCGGTCGCCGAGGCGCTGGCGAACGTGGGCAAGCACAGCGGAGCGACCCGGGCGTGGGTCACGTTGCGACACACGGCCGGGCGGCTGACCGTGGTCGTCGGCGACGACGGCCGGGGTGGCGCGACGCCGGCGGCGGGCGGCGGACTGGCGGGTACGGGCCGCCGGCTGGCCGCGTTCGATGGCACGATGACGGTGACCAGTCCGGCCGGCGGGCCCACCGTCATCTGCATGGAGCTGCCGTGCGAGTTGTCATCGCCGAGGATCTCGCCCTCCTCCGGGACGGGCTGACCCGGATTCTGGAGGCGTTCGACTGCCAGGTGGTGGCGGCCGTCGACAACGGGCCGTCGGTGCTGCCCGCGTTGACCGCGCATCGGCCGGACGTCGCGGTGATCGACGTACGCCTGCCGCCGACGTTCACCGACGAGGGGTTGCAGGCGGCCGTGCGGGCCCGTGCCGAGCTGCCCGGGCTGCCGGTGCTCGTGCTGTCCCAGCACGTCGAGCAGCTCTATGCCCGGGAGCTGCTCGCCGATCGGCGCGGTGGAGTCGGCTACCTGCTCAAGGACCGGGTGTCGCATGTGGATCAGTTCGTCGACGCGGTGCGCCGGGTCGCGGCCGGCGGCACCGTGATGGACCCGGAGGTGGTGGCCCAGTTGCTGGCCCGCCGGGCCGGCGCCGAGCCGCTGGGTGAGCTGACCGCGCGAGAGCGGGAGGTGCTCGGGCTGATGGCCGAGGGCCGGTCGAACGCCGCCATCGCCGCCCGGCTCTTCGTCACCGGGAAGGCTGTCGACAAGCACATCAACAACATCTTCAGCAAGCTGCGGATGCCGCCGTCCGGCGACGACAACCGGCGGGTGCTGGCCGTGCTGGCCTACCTGGACGGTTCGGACGCCCGCCGCCCCCCGAGCTGACGCCCCGCGCCCCGCGCACGCCGCCGCGTCCCCTGCGCGGTCCCAGGTGTTAAGCGGGGGCCCCTCCTATACCGGAGGCGTTAACCGGGGCCCCTTCCTTACGTCCCCATGTGGGCGGTGGCGGGGCCGGGGCGGCCGAAGTGCCAGCCCTGCCCGGCGTCGCAGCCGATGGCGCGCAGCCGGTCCGCCTGGTCGGCCGTCTCCACCCCCTCGGCGGTGACGGTGAGGTCGAGGGCGTGCGCCAGCGAGACCAGCGAGGCGAGGATCCGCTCGTCGGTGCCGCCGCCCGGCTCGCCGGTCGGGGTCCGCAGGCCGGTCACGAACTCGCCGGCCACCTTCAGCTCGTTCACCGGCAGGTCCCGCAGGTAGGCCAGGTTGCAGTAGCCGGTGCCGAAGTCGTCGATGGCCACCCGGACGCCGAGGTCGCCGAGCACCCGCAGGGCGCGCACCGGCTCGACCACGGTGCTCATCATGGTGCTCTCGGTGATCTCCAGTTGCAGCCGTTCCGGCGGCAGGCCGGTGCGGCCGAGCACGCCCCGCACCTCGGGCACCAGGTCGGGCCGGTGGAGCTGGCGGACGGCCAGGTTGACGCTGACGAACGGGGCGTCACCGCCGGCCGCCGACCAGGTGCCCGCCTCGCGGCACGCCTCGGCCAGCACCCAACTGCCGAGCCGGACGATCAGGCCGGTCTCCTCGGCCAGCGGGATGAAGCTGTCCGGCCGGAGCACCCCCAGCTCGGGGTGCCGCCAGCGGACCAGCGCCTCCATGCCGAGCACCCGGCCGTCGCGCAGCGACGTCAACGGCTGGTAGTCGAGGTAGAACTCGCCGCGGTCCAGGGCGGTGGGGATGGCCGCGGAGAGCGCGTACCGGGCCAGCTCCCGGCGGTTGCGCTCGGCGTCGAACAACGACCAGCGGGCCCCGCCGGCGGCCTTCGCCCAGTGCAGGGTGCTGTCCGCGGCGCGCATCAGCTCCAGCGGCGAGGTGCCGGCCACCGGCCGCTCCACGATGCCGATGCTGGCGGACACGGCCAGCTCGTGCCCGTCGACGAGCGCCGGCTCGCGCACCGCGTCCAGCGCCGCCTCGGCGACCTTCACCGCGTCGTCGGTGCCGGCGGTGCGTTCCACCAGGATCACGAACTCGTCGCCGCCGAGGCGGGCCACCAGGTGCTCGCCGAGCGCCTGACGCAGCCGCTGCGCCACCGCCACCAGCAGCGAGTCGCCGACCTGGTGGCCGAGGGAGTCGTTGACCACCTTGAAGCGGTCCAGGTCGAGGAAGCAGACGCCGATCCGGTCGGCCCCCCGGCCCGGGGTGGTGATCGCGGCGGTCAGCCGCTCGGTGAACAGGGTGCGGTTCGGTAGGTCGGTGAGCGGGTCGTGGGTGGCCTGGTGCCGGAACCGGGCCTCGCTGTCGCGCAGCGCCCGTTCGGCCTGCGCCCGGGCCGTCATGGCGGCCCGCCGGATGGACTCCTGCTCGTCGAGCGTGCGGTCGCGCAGGGCGCGGGCGTACCCGGTGGCGACGGTGGCGAGCAGCCGGGCCATCCGGTCCTCGACGTCGTCGACGACCAGGTCTAGGTCGCGCACCAGGCGGAGCTGGATCACCTCGACGGTGCGGCCCAGCCCCTCCGCGGAGGCGATGTGCGACCGGACCAGCTCCGCGCCCACCTGCTGGCCGATCCGCAGGTCGAACGGGTCGGCGCGTAGCGCCTGCGCCAGCCGATCGGTGAGCCGTTGCAGCATCTCCTCCAGCTGGGCCTGGGTCATCGGCAGGTAGCTGGTGCCGGAGACCGCCTTGGCCCAGGCCCGGGCGAAGGCGCCGGGCCGGGTGCGGCCGGTGGCGGCCGGGTCGTCACCCACCGAGCCGCCCGACCCCGCCGATGAAGACCGCCCGTTCGGCCTCCTCCGCCTGGTCGGGGGCGTCCGGCCGCCACTGCGGCACCCACACCACCCCCGGGTCGACGAGGTCGAAGCCGGCGAAGAGCGCGGTCAGCTCGGCCCGACTGCGGATCCAGAGCTGGCTGTCGGTGCGCCGGTAGACCCGCTCCGCCTCGGCCCGCTCGCCGGTGCCGGCCCGGCCGTCGTCGCTGGCCTGGGAGAGCACCAGGTGGCTGCCGGGTACCAGCGCCGCCCGCAGCGTCCGGAGGATGTCCTCCGGGCGGTCGGAGTCGGGCAGGAAGTGCAGCACCGCCACGATCATCACCGCGACCGGCTCGGTGAAGTCGAGCAGCCGGGTGACCTCGGGGTGCCGCAGGATCGCCTCCGGGTTGCGCAGGTCCTCGCGCACCACGGCGGCCCGTTCGTTGCCGGCCAGGATCTCCTGGCTGTGCGCCACCGCCACCGGGTCCACGTCGACGTAGACCACCCGTGACTCCGGGTCGATCCGCTGGGCGATCTCGTGCACGTTGCCCACGGTCGGGATGCCGGAGCCGATGTCGAGGAACTGGCGGACCCCGGCCGCGGTCAGGTAGTGCACCGCCCGGCGGAGGAAGGCCCGGTTCGCCTGGGCCATCAGCGGGGCCTCCGGCACCGCCTCCACCATCGCCCGCGCGGCGGCGCGGTCGGCCGCGAAGTTGTGCGAGCCGCCCAGGTAGTAGTCGTACATGCGGGCCACGCTCGGGCGCTCGATGTCGATGGTCTCGGGTGCCCAGTCCGGCCGCTGCATGTCCCTGCCCCTTGGGTGTCGGCGATGCGCGGGCGCCACGCCGCGCGGATCACCCGGGTATTCTGCCCGCCCGCCGTCGCGGTGCAAAGGGGGCCGTCGCTGCGCGTCCGGCCCCTCACGGTACGCGGTCACCCGCGCCCGGAATGCCGGAGAGGCCCGCGTCCGGGGTGCGGACGGGGGCCTCTGCGGCGACGGATGTCAGAACTTCGGCGCGTCCGGGGCCTCCAGCAGCCCCAACCGCAGCGCCGTCATCAGCGCCTGGGCCCGGTTGGCCGCGCCCAGCTTCTCGTAGAGCTTCGAGATGTGGGTCTTGGCGGTGGACTCGCTGACGAAGAGCTGCTTGGCGATGCCGGCCACGCTCATGCCGTCGGCGAGCAGCCGCAGCACCTGGCCCTCGCGGGGGGAGAGCTGCGGGCCGGACGGTGCCAGCCGGCGCTTCATCGCCTCGGCCAGGTCGGCCGCGGTGAACGCGCTGGGGGAGGAGGCGGCGTGCCGGGCGGCGGCCACCACCTCGTCGGCCGGGGCGGTCTTCGGCACGAACGCGCTCGCACCCGCCTCCAGGGCGCCGAAGAGCTGGTCGTCGCCGGCGTACATGGTCAGCACCACGATGCCCATCGACGCGCTGGACTTGCGCAGCGCGCGGGTGGCCTCGAGGCCGCTGCCGTCGGGCAGCCGCAGATCCATGATCACGACGTCCGGCTGGAGCGCGCCGGCCTGGCGCACGCCCTCCGCGGCCGTCGCGGCCTCGCCCACGACCTCGAACTGCCGGTCCCGCTCGAAGGCGTGCCGCAGCCCCTTGCGGATCAGGTCATGATCGTCGACAAGGAGGACCTTGGTCCGGGTAGCCGGTGTCGGGCTAGTGGTCATCCTCGGGTTACTCCCCTTCTGCTGCTGCGGCGCTGCCGCGCACCTTACCGCGCCGAGGCGACGAACCGAGTACCACCGCCACTGTCGTGCCGCTGGGTTGCCGCGGCCTGATCTCCAACCGGCCCCGGATACGTTCCGCCCTCTCCGCCATGATCGCAAGACCATAGTGCCCCTCCGGACGCTGGTCACCGATGCCGTGACCGTCATCCGACACTTCGATCCGCGCGTACGGGGGATCGACCTCACACGTGACCCACAGGTTCGACGCCCCGGCGTGCTTGCGCGCGTTGGTCACCGCCTCCTGGGCGATGCGCAGCAACTCGGCCTCGGTGGCGGCGGGGAGCCGGGCGGTGGACTCGTCCAGGGACAGGTGCACCCGTAGGCCGCCGGAGGCGCCGACGGTACGGGCGTACTCGGCGATGGCGGCGGCCAGCCCACCGTGCCGGTCCACCTCGCTGCGCAGCTCGAAGAGGCTGAGCCGCAGCTCCTGGATCACCCGGGTGACCTCCTGGCGCAGCGTCCGCAGCGAGTCGGCGGTCTCCTCGGCGTCGTCGTGCACGGTGGCCAGCGCGTTGTCGATGCCGTACCCGACCATGACCAGCTCCTGGGCGACCCCGTCGTGGATCTCCCGGGCCAGTCGCTGCCGCTCCTCGTTGGTGGCCAGCGACCGCACCTCGTCGAAGAGCAGCGCCGCCTCCAACCGCAGCGCCGCCGGACCGGTCAGCGCCGTCACCCGGGACACCACCGGCGGCGGGTACGCGCCGGCGGTGTCCGCCTCGATCACCACCAGGCCGACCGTGCGCACGCCGGCCACCAGCGGCACGATCAGCGCGGACACCTCCCCGGTGTGCCGGGAGCGGGCCTGCGAGCGGGCCGAGACGGTCGGCTGCTGGCTGGCCCAGGCGTCGGCGATGGCCGAGTCGGCGTCGAGCGTGGTCTCCCAGTCGACCCGGTCCGCGCCGATCTGGGCGAGCACCACCAGCCGGCCGCCGCCGCTGGCGGAGAGCACCGCGCCCCGGTCGGTCTTCGCCACCACCCGCAGCTCCTCCAGCAGGTGCTCGGAGATGCCGCCCGGGTCGAGCGTGGCGCCGGGGAGCTGGCGGGCGACCGTACGGAGCTGGGTGAGCAGGCGGGTCGCCTCGGCGTACGGCTGGGGTTTGCCCTCGCTGCGGACCCGCATCACCCGCTGGAGCGTGCCGGCGGTGTAGAGGCCGAGCCCGGCCAGGATCAGCCACTGGGCGCAGACCGCGAGGTAGCCGAGCTGGCCGAGCTGCGGCTCGCCGCCCACCTCGGTGAAGGCGGCGCTGGCCAGCAGCGTCGCCGCCGCCACGACGAGCAGCGCGGCGCCCTCGGAGAACCGGCGGCGCAGCGCGGTCACGGTGACCGGCACGGCGAGGTACGGCAGCACCGCCGAGGCGCCCAGCCCACCGGTGACGCCGGTGAGGTGGGTGTCGGCGGCGACCTGGCTGGCGGTCAGCCCGAGCACCACCACCTCGGCGAAACGGCTGATCGGGGCGAGCAGCGGATGTTGCGGGGCGAGCACGGCGGGCAGCCCGGCCACGCCGAGCAGGAGGATGCCCCAGAGTTGGGTGGCGTCCCGGGTGGCGAACAGGGTCAGGGCGGCGACCAGCGCGAGGAGGACCGCGCGGGCCGCGACCGCGAGGGTCTGCGTCTGCGGCTGGCCGGTTGTGGAGGCGGGCACCTGACGGATGGTAGTCAGCGCTCGTAGATCTCCGCGATCTCCGTGGCGTACGTCTTCTGCACGACCTGCCGCTTGACCTTCAGCGAGGGGGTCAGCTCGCCGGTCGCCTCGGTGAAGTCCTGCGGCAGGATCCGGAACACCTTGATCGCCTCGGCCTTGGAGACCAACTGGTTGGCCTGGTCGATCGCGGTCTGCACCTCGGCCCGCAGCGCCTCGTCGTCCCGCAGTTCGCCCGCGGTGGTGGTCTCCGGGCGCCCGTGCCCGGCCAGCCACTTCGGCAGCGCCTCCTCGTCGAGGGTGACCAGCGCCGCGATGAACGGCCGGCGGTCGCCGACCACCACGCACTGGCTGATGAGCGGGTGCGCCCGCACCTGGTCCTCCAGCACCGCCGGGGCGACGTTCTTGCCGGCGGCGGTCACGATGATCTCCTTCTTCCGGCCGGTGATGCTGAGGTAGCCGTCCTCGTCGAGCCGGCCCAGGTCGCCGGTGCGGAACCAGCCGTCGGTGGTGAGCGCCTCGGCGGTGGCCTCGTCGTTGTGCCAGTACCCCTGGAAGACGATGTCCCCGGAGATCAGGATCTCGCCGTCGTCGTCGATCCGGACGGTGACGCCGGGCAGCGGCCGGCCGACCGTGCCGATCCGGCTGCCGGTGGGCAGGTTGGCGGCGGCGGCCGGCGAGGTCTCGGTGAGGCCGTATCCCTCGGAGACGGTCACCCCGACGCCGCGGAAGAAGTGGCCGAGCCGGGCGCCGAGCGGCGCGCCGCCGGAGATGGCGTCGCGGCACCGGCCGCCCAGCGCCGCGCGCAGCTTGCCGTAGACCAACCGGTCGAAGAGCGCGTGCTGGGCGCGCAGCGCCAGCCCGGGCCCGCCGGGCAGGTCCTGCGCCTCGCTCCAGGCGATGGCGACCTTCTCCGCCCGGTCGAAGATCTTGCCCTTCCCGTCGACCTCGGCCTTCTGCCGCGCGCCGTTGTAGACCTTCTCGAAGACCCGGGGTACGGAGAGCACGAACGTGGGCTTGAACGCCTGCAACTCGCCGACCAGGTTGGTGGTGTCCGCGCAGTGCGCCATGGTGGCCCGGGCCTGGACCACGCCGACCTGGATGAGCCGGGCGAACGCGTGTGCCAGCGGCAGGAAGAGCAGGGTCGAGGCGCCCTCGCGGAACAGGTTCGGCAGCACCGGCACCGCGTTGGCGATGTCGGCGTAGATGTTGCGGTGGGTCAGCACGCAGCCCTTCGGCCGACCGGTGGTGCCGCTGGTGTAGATGATCGTGGCGAGGTCGTCGGCCTTGAGCATCGAGCGGCGCACCTCGACCTCGGCCGGGTCGACCGCCCCGCCGGCGGTGACCAGCTCGTCCACCGCGCCCAGCTCGATCTGCCAGACCTCGCGCAGCTCGGGCAGCCGGTCCCGGACGCCGGCGACCAGGGTCGCGTGCGCGGTGTCCTCCACCACCACGGCCACGGCGCCGGAGTCGCCGAGGATCCAGGCGGCCTGCTCGGCGCTGGAGGTCTCGTAGATCGGCACGGTGACCGCGCCGGTGGCCCAGATCGCGTAGTCGAACAGCGTCCACTCGTAGCGGGTGCGGCTCATCAGGCCGACCCGGTCGCCCTGCGAGACGCCGGCCGCGACCAGGCCCCGGGCCAGCGCGACGACCTCGTCGCGGAACTGCCGGCAGGTCACCTCGGCCCGGGCCGTCGACCCCGCCTCACCGGCGGGCCGGACGAACTGCACGGTGTCCGGGGCGACTTCGGCGTTGTCCCAGACCGGGTCGGTCAGGTTGGCCGCGTCGCCGACGGTGACGATCGGCGGAACGGAGAACTCGCGCACCTGCACTCCCTCGTGCTCGCACCGGCGCCGGGCCGGCCTGGTCGGCTCAGTCGAAACCTACCCGGCCGCCCAGGTGGGTGGAGCGGCACGGTCCGGCCGCTGGCCGGGTAGCCTCCCCACATGGCGGACTCCTCCACCCAGTCGATCATCGTCGGCGCGTCACCGGAGCGGGTGGCGGCGGTCATCTGCGACTTCCCCCGCTACCCGGAGTGGACCGAGGCGGTGCGGCGGGCCGAGGTGATCGAGGAGTACGAGGACGGCTACGCCAGCCAGGTCCGGTTCACCCTGGACGCGGGCGTCCTGACCGACGAGTACGTGCTGGCCTACGAGTACGCCGAGGACATCTCCCGGATCGAGTGGCACCTGGTCGCGCCGTCGACGATGCAGCGGTCCCAGCGAGGGTCCTACGACCTGGTCGGCAACCCGGACGGGACCACCACGGTGACGTACACGCTGGAGGTGGAGCTGTCGGTGGCGATGCTCGGCATGTTCCGCCGCAAGGCCGAAAAAATGATCATGGATGCGGCGTTGAAGCAGCTCAAGCGCCGGGTAGAGGAGCCGAACCATGGGCACCACTGATCCGGGTTCGGCCCGGGAAGAGGCCGAGCGCCTCGTCGCCACGCTGCTGGCCACCGCGCGGCTCTCCGCCGCGTCGTCCGGCGCGGGTCCCTGGGGTCCGCTCGGTGGGATCCTCTCGGGTGTCCTCGGTCACACGCCGGGCGATGCCGGGTCGGGCCGCCGAGGTCCGGGCACGCCGACGTCGCCCGCCGGTTTCGCCACCGGTTCGGCGGAATGCTGCGTCTGCCCGGTCTGTCGCGGTATCGCCGCTCTGCGCGACCCGAGTCCGGAATTCGCCGAGCGGCTCGCCACCGGCGCGGGCGACCTGGCGGCCGGGGTGGCCAGCGTGCTGCGCGCGTTCGCCCCGACCGAGCCGCACGCGCCGACCGAGCCGGACGGCCCCGCGCCGACCGGCTCGGGGGATCATGTGTGGCGCGAGGCGACCCGTACCGGGCATGATTCTCAGCCGGTACCCGAGCAGGATGTCTGGTCCACCGCCACCCGCGGGGAGGACGCGACCGACGCCGCCGGGCGGGACGAGCCAGGCGACGGGGCCTGACCACCGGACATCCCGGCAGCGCGGCCGGTTCGGCCGCTGCCCGGGCAGCACAGCAGAGGGGAGTGGCAGCGGTGACGCTGACCATCGGAGTCGACGTCGGTGGCACGAAGGTGGCCGCCGGTGTCGTGGACGACACCGGCACGGTACTCGTGCAGACGCGCCGGAA
Source organism: Micromonospora sp. NBS 11-29 (assembly GCF_002140155.1). Classification (GTDB taxonomy): domain Bacteria; phylum Actinomycetota; class Actinomycetes; order Mycobacteriales; family Micromonosporaceae; genus Micromonospora. Next base: position 209,299 of record NZ_NAPR01000017.1, on the reverse strand, counting down.
CACCCCCGCCGACGACGTGGCCAAGACCCGCGACGTCATCATCGAGGTGGTCACCGAGCTGGTCGCCGGCCGCACCATCGGGGCCGTCGGCATCGGCGCGGCCGGCTGGATCGACGCCTCCCGCTCCACCGTGCTCTTCGCCCCGAACCTGGCCTGGCGGGACGAGCCGCTGCGCGACTACGTCAGCAACGCCACCGGCCTGCCGGTGATCGTGGAGAACGACGGGAACGTGGCCGCCTGGGCGGAGTTCCGCTACGGCGCCGCCCGCGACGCCGACGACTCGATGGTCATGTTCACCATCGGCACCGGCGTCGGTGGCGGCATCGTCCTCGGCGGCGAGTTGGTCCGTGGCGCCCACGGCATCGCCGCCGAGTTGGGTCACATGCTCACCGTGCCGGACGGCCACCAGTGCGGTTGCGGCCGACTGGGCTGCATCGAGCAGTACGCCAGCGGCAGCGCCCTGGTCCGCTTCGCCCGGGCCGCCGCCCGGCAGGAGCCGCACCGGGCGACCGCGTTGCTGCATCTGGCCGACGGCGAGGCCGAGGCGATCACCGGCCCGATGGTGACCGCCGCGGCCAAGGGCGGCGACCCGGTCTCCACCGAGGCGTTCGCCCAGGTCGGTCGCTGGCTCGGCACCAGCCTCGCGGACATGGCGCAGATCCTCGACCCGCAGGTGCTGGTGGTCGGCGGCGGCGTGGTCGACGCCGGTGACCTGCTGCTCGGCCCGACCCGGCGGTCGTTCGCCGACGCGTTGGCCCAGCGCAGCCGCCTGCCCGTGGCGCAGGTGCGCCCGGCCGAGCTGGGCAACACCGCCGGCGTGATCGGCGCCGCCGACCTGGCTCGGCGGATCTGACGTGCCGGGCCCGGGTGTGCCGCTGCGGGTGGTGTCGTACAACGTGCACAGCCAGCGCGACGACACCGCCGCACTGGCCGAGGTGGTGCGCGAGGCCGCACCGGACGTGGTGATCGTGCAGGAGGGGCCGCGCCGGTTCCGGTGGCGGCAGAAGTGCGCCACGCTGGCCGACTCGTTCGGCCTGGTGGTCGCCGCCGGCGGCCTGCCGTCGCTGGGCAACGTACTGCTGACCAGCCTGCGGGTGCGGGTCACCGCGACCCACTGCCAGCGCTATCCGCTGACTCCCGGCCGGCACCTGCGCGGTGCCGCGTACGCGCAGTGCCGGGTGGGCGGGGTCGACTTCCTGCTGGCCGGCTCGCACCTGTCCACCGATCCGGCGGAGCGACCCGCCCAGGCGGCGGCGTTCCGGCGGGAGCTGGCCGCGGCCACGCTGCCCGTGGTGGCCGGCGCGGACCTCAACGAGGGGCCGGACGGGCCGGCCTGGCGGGCGGTGGCCGAGGGGCTGACCGACACCGCCGTGGCCGCGGACCGGGCCGACCGGCACACGTTCTCCTGCGCCGACCCGCGCCGCCGCATCGACGCGCTCTTCGTCGATCCGCGGATCACGGTGGTCGACTACGACGTGGTGGACACGCCGCGCACCCGCCGGGCCAGCGACCACTTCCCGGTCCTGGTCGACCTGCTGCTGCCCGCCGCCGACCCCGCCACCGCCTGATCTCGCCGCCGGCTGGGCCGTGCTGCCGGCCGGACCGGCGCCGTCGGCGGTCGGCGCACGGCGGTCCACCGGGATCACCGTCGACCCGTACGACGGTCCCTGACGGAGAGTGAGGTGTCGACGGGAGGAACAACCGCCCGTCGGCGCCTTTGCTCTGCAGCCCCATACGCATCAGCTACCCGGCGTGATCGCTGGGGCCAGCCGCGGCCCGCCGGGGACCACGATGGTCGCCCAGCTCGCGGCCGCGCTGCGTCCGTGGCTGCAGAGCAAAGGGCGGAAATCGGGTACGGCTGCCGCGCGGCCCTGCCATCACGCTCAGTGAATGGGGCGGGTGGTGACCCACCGTCAGGAACGTCATTCGAGGGCACGGCGGCGGCCCGGACGGCTGGACAACGGCGGGCATTCTCGGCAGGATTTCGCACCGACCCCGCACGCGTGCGGCACAAAGGAGATGTCCCGGTGTCCTCCTCCACCGACCTCGGCCGCCCCGACCCGGATCCCACGGCCACCCCGCGCCGCGACGACCGTCCGGTCTCCGACCGGGGTGACACGGTCTGCGTCGTCGGCGCCGGCGCCAGCGGTCTGACCGCCGTGAAGAACCTCCGCGAGGCCGGGTTCGGCGTCGACTGCTACGAGCGCGAGACCGGCGTCGGCGGCGCGTGGAACTGGCGACATGACCGCAGCCCGGTGTACGCCAGCACGCACCTCATCTCGTCCCGGCCGTTCACCCAGTTCCCGGACTTCCCGATGCCGGACGACTGGCCGGACTACCCGCACCACAGCCAGCTCCTGTCCTACTTCGAGCGCTACGCCGACCACTTCGACCTGCGGCAGCACGTCTGGTTCGGCACCGAGGTGGTCCGGGTCGAGCCGGCCGAGGGCGACCGGTGGGACGTGACCACCCGCAGCACCGGCGGCTACGGCCCGGAACGCACCTCCCGGTACGCCGCCGTGGTGCTGGCCAACGGGCACAACTGGTCGCCCAAGCTGCCCCGCTACGAGGGGCTGGAGGAGTTCCGCGGCGAGGTCATGCACGCCTCGTCCTACAAGGACCCGGCGCAGTTGCGCGGCAAGCGGGTGCTGGTGGTGGGCGCCGGCAACACCGGCTGCGACATCGCGGTCGAGGCGGCCCAGCAGGCGTCGCACTGTTGGCACTCCACCCGGCGCGGCTACTGGTACGCCCCGAAGTACGTCCTCGGTCGCCCGGCCGACCAGGTCAACGACACGCTGCTGGCGCTGCGGGTGCCGCTGCGGGTGCGGCAGTGGCTCTACCACTGGACGCTGCGGCTGACCGTCGGCGACCTGACCCGGTTCGGCCTGCCGAAACCCGACCACCGGGTCTACGAGACGCACCCGATCGCCAACAGCCAGCTCGTCTACTACGTCGGGCACGGCGAGATCACCCCGGTGCCGGACGTGGCCCGGTTCCACGACCGCACGGTCGAGCTGACCGACGGCCGGCGGATCGACCCGGAGCTGGTCGTCTTCGCCACCGGCTACCTGCCGCGCTTCGAGTTCATGACCGGCCGGGTGCTCGGCGACGAGGACGGCTCGGGGCGGCCGCGGCTGTGGTTGAACGCGTTCACCGCCGGGCATCCGACGCTGGCCGTGGTCGGCCTGGTGCAGCCCGACTCCGGCATCTTCACCATCTCGCACTGGCAGAGCGTGCTCTTCGCCCGGCTGCTCACCCTGCGCCTCGCCCACCCGGAGCGGGCCGCCGCGTTCGACCGCCGGGTCCGCGCCGGCCTCGGCGAGCGGTACTCGGCGAAGGTCAAGGACAGCACCCGGCACTGGTTCGAGGTCGGGCACGCCGACTACCTGCGCGCGTTGCAGCGGGCACTGCACGAGCTGGAGGACACCAAATGAGTGCCGTGCGGGTGATGCGCACCTGGGAGTGGGCCCGGCCGGAGCGGCCGGCGCGCCGCGAGGTGCTGGCCGCCGCGCCCGAGCGGGAGGAGGCGAAGCCGCCGCTGCTGTTCGTGCCCGGCTTCGGCCACGGGGCGTGGGCGTTCGCCGAACACTGGCTCGGCCACGCCGCCGGTCGCGGTTTCCCGGCGTACGCGCTGAGCCTGCGCGGGCACGGCGACAGCGAACCGGTGCCGGAGGCGACGCTGCGCGCGTACACCCATGACGTGACGCAGGTGGCGGCGAGCCTGCCGCGGCAGGCGGTGCTGGTGGGGCACGGCGCCGGCGCCCGGGTGGTGACGCACGCGATGGCCCGCTACCCGGCGCGGGCCGCGGTGCTGGTGGCGCCGGTGCTCGGCGGGTGGGCGACGTTCGGCGCGGCGCTGCGCCGCAACCCGGCCGGTACGCTGCCGGCGGTCTTCGGCGCCGGCCTGCGGCTGCACCGGCGGCAGTTGTTCAGCCGGGAGCTGCCCGACGCCGACGCCCGCCGGTACGCGGCCCGGCTGGGTCGGGCCGGTCGGCGCGCGCAGTGGCAGCTACTCACCGGCCGGGGGCCGGAGCCGGCCGTGGGCCGCCCGCCGGTGCTGGTGCTGGGCAGCCCCGACGACCGGGTGCTGCCGGCGAGCGCGCTGACCCGGGCGGCCCGCCGGTACGCCTCGGCGCCGTTGCTCTTCCCCGGCATGGGGCACGACCTGATGCTCGACGCCCGTTGGCGGGAGCCGATCGACGCGATCCTGGACTGGCTGGACAAGGACCCGGCGCCCACCGGGGGGTGAGCGCCGGGCGTCGGCTCAGCGGGGGGCGGCGCGGCGGCCGAACAGCGAACCGCTCTCCTCCAGCGCGCTCAGGTAGGACGCCGCCCAGGCGTGGATGTCGTTGTGGACGAGGTGCTCCCGCATCGCGTGCATCCGGGCCGCGACGTCCTCCGGGCCGGCCCGCAGCGCGGCGAGCAGCCCCTGCTTGAGCCCGTCCAGGTCGTGCGGGTTGACCTGGTACGCCTGCGCCAGTTCGGCGGCCGCGCCGGCGAACTCGCTGAGCAGCAGCGCGCCGGTGCCGTCGACCCGGGCCGCGACGTACTCCTTGGCCACCAGGTTCATCCCGTCGCGCAGCGGGGTCACCGCCATCACGTCGGCGACCCGGTAGAGCGCGACCAGCTCGGCCCGGTCGAAGGGCTGGGTGAGGTAGTGGATCGCCGGCTCGCCGACCCGCCCGAACTCGCCGTTGATCCGGCCGACCTGGTGCTCCACCCGGTCGCGGAGGATTTGGTACTGCGCCACCCGGTCCCGGCTGGGCACCGCCACCTGCACCAGCACGGTGTCCCGGACCTTGACGTCGCCGCTGGCCAGCAGCTCGCGGTAGGCCTTGAGCCGTTGCTCGATGCCCTTGGTGTAGTCCATCCGGTCGACGCTGAGGATGACCTTCTCCGGCTGGCCGAGATCCTGCCGCAGGCGGCGGGCCCGCTCGGCGACCTCGGGCCGGGCGGCGAGCGCGGCCATCTCGGCGGTGTCGATGGCGACCGGGAACGCGCCGATGCGCACCACCCGGTCGTCGACGCCGATCCGCCGGTCGGTGGCGGACAGGCCGAGCACCTTGGTGGCGAGCTGGGCGAAGTTGTGCGCGGCCTGGGCCCGCTGGAAGCCGATCAGGTCGGCGCCGAGCATCCCGCGCAGCAGTTCGGCGCGGCGGGGCAGCTGCATGAACAGCTCCGGCGGCGGGAACGGCACATGCAGGAAGAAGCCGATCCGCAGGTCGGGGCGCAGGTCGCGGAGCAGGCCGGGCACGAGCTGGAGGTGGTAGTCCTGCACCCAGACCAGGCCGCCCGGCTCGGCCACCTCGGCGGCGGCCTCGGCGAACCGCCGGTTGACCCGCTGGTACGCCTCCCACCAGCGGCGATGGTATTCGGGCTGCTCGACTGCGTCGTGGTAGAGCGGCCAGAGGGTGGCGTTGGCGAAGCCCTCGTAGTGGTCGCGGAAGTCCTCGTCGCTGAGGGGGACGCTGTGCATCCGGACCCCGTCGAGGTCGGGCAGGTCGGGGGCCGGACCGGTCCCGCCGGCCCAGCCGACCCAGGTGGCGGGCGTGTGCCGGAGCAGGGGGTGCAGGGCGCTCACCAGGCCGCCCGGGCTGCGGCGCCACTCGAAGGCGCCGTCGGGCGCCACACTGTCGTCGATGGGGAGGCGGTTGGCCACCACCACGAGGGGGCTCTGTCGCATCTCAGGCATTCCGCTCAGCAGGGGTGCCGGCGACCGGAGGGGAAACGCGAACCGGACAGCCGGTGCGGGACGTGACGTTGCGATAATTCCTACTGACCGTAAGTTACACCCTTGTTACGCCATCGGCGCGGGGCGTACCGCGTCCCGCGATCCGGGCAGTCGCCCGCCTCAGACCACCGCGCCGTCGTCCGGGTCGTGCTCGTCGCGGTCGCCCGGCCGCAGCCGCCAGATGAGCATCACGAAGCCGGCCAGGATGCCGGTGAAGCCGAGCAGGGTCACCACCGACGGGTCGACCAGCGACAGCACGGTGGGGGAGAGGAAGAACAGGAAGCCGAGCACGATGCAGAGCACGCCCAGCACCGCGTACTTCGAGAAGTGGGGCAGCGGCGGCGGCGGAGGCGGGGTGTAGTGCTCGTCCGGATCGTCCGGCAGGCCGGTGCCGAACGTGTCCAGCCCGTCCAGCAGCGAAGGCTCGTCGTGCCGGTCGCGGCTGACCGAGATGCCGGAGACGTCCGCCGCGTAGGGCAGTCGGCGCACGTCGGTGGCGGTCGGGCCGGCCGGCTCCTCCGCGCGGCCGGCGGCGGCCCCGCCCGGGGTGGCCGGGTCGTCGACGTCCTCGGCGGCCGGCCAGGGGTGGCTGCCGGCGCTCGGCGCGGTGTGGAAACCGGCCACGATCCGGGCCCACTCGGCCTCGATGTCCGGCTCGTCGCGGCGGGGCGGATCGCCGGGCCCCTCGTCGGCGAGCTGGGTGAGGTAGTCGCGGGCGGTCGTCAGGTGGGACCGGTCCACGTAGAGCCGGTCGACCGGTCGGGCCGGCACGATGGTGGTGCGGGTCACCGGGTTCAGGTCGGAGGAGGGCTGGAGGTAGGCCGCGATGCCGCCGGCGGCCAGCACGTCGAGCAGGTGCTCACCGACGCGCGGATCCACGTCGCCCGCGACCGCGTACTCGGCCGCGTCGAGCCCGTTGTCCCGCCGCCCTCGGCGGGCCCCGCCCCCTGCCACCGGACACCCCCTTCGCCGCGGCCTGACGTCGTGCCCTGAATCCTGACACGCCGGAGCCCGGTTCCGGGAGTGCGTTGTGGCGCGGCGTACGAAGTGAGCGGCCCGGTGCAGGTCGCGACCGGGCCCCTATGTCGGATTTCGCGCATCCTTTGCGATCCGGAGCAGGCCCACGGCGCCGTGCCGGTCCGCGAACGCGCGCACCCGGGCCAGCGTCGCCGCCGCAGCCGGCGGGTCCGCCTCGGACAGCGGCCCCACCGCCAGCGCGGCCGCGATGACCTGGTCGGTGACGTCGGTCATCTCCGCGTACCCCGCCGCCGCGGTGGTGAACAGCCGGCCCGCGCGGGCCGCGTCGCCGTCGTGCCGGGCCAGCGCCGCGTCCGCCGACCGGCCGGCCGCACGGGCCCAGCGGGTCGCGCGCGGCGCACGGCCCAGCAGGTCACGCACCAGGACCGCGGCGTCGCCGCCGAGCAGGCCGGCGACGTGACCCACCGCCGGCACCCACTCGGCGAACGGGATCATCCGGGTCCGCCGCCAGTCCTCGTCCAGCTCGGCGAGCAACGCCAGCGACTCGTCCCGGCGGCCCTGCACCGCCCGGCAGAGCGCGGCGTGGGCCAGGGTCGAGCGCAGCACCCGGTGGAAACCGCTGCGCCGGGCGGCGACCAGCGCCTGGTCCACCAGGTCCGGCCCGTCGTCGGCGGCCGGGCCGTCGCCGAGCGCCCGGATCCAACCGGAGATCGCCACGATGTGCATGTCCCACTCGTCGGTCGGTCGCCGGGTGGCCCCCTCGGCCATCCGCAGCGCCGCCGTCCAGTCCCCGCTGTAGTACGACCGGGTCCACTGGTCGCTGAAGGTGACCGTCAGGCCGTGCTCGCCGGCCAGGTCCAGCGAGCGCTGCTCGTCGACCAGCCGGGCCGAGCCGGCCAGGTCGCCCTCCTCCTGCAACACCCAGGCGAGGTTGTGCACCGCCCGACGGCGGCTGGTGAGCCGCTCCACCCGACACTCCTCGGTGACCTCGGCCAGCTCGGCGTACGCCTCCTCGACGCCGGCCTGGTAGCGGGCCACCGCCAGGGTGATGCGCGCGTTGGCCCGCGCCTCGCGCAGCTCCAGCCGCTCGGCCAGCTCGGCGGCGCTGCGGGCGGCGGCGCAGGCCGGCTCCGTCTCGGCGTCGAGCATGTGCGCCCGCGCCCGCTCCAGCAGCGCGCCGACCTTGTCCTCGGAGTCCGGCAGCGTGGCGTGCAGCCGGATCGCCCGGTCCAGGCAGCGCAGCGTCTCCGACCGGTCCGCGCGCGCCCAGGCCGCGGTGGAGAGCAACCGCCAGGCCTTCGCCGCGCCGGGCAGGTCACCGGCGTCGGCCAGCCGCCCGGCCAGGGCGGTGAGCAGGTCCGTCCCCCCGTCGACGAGGAAGCCGTCGCGGTCGGCGTAGAACGCCAACTCGGCGTGGAACAGCTCCAGCGCCGGGTCCGGCCCGTACTCCACGCTGAGCGCGCGGTCCACCAGCGTCGCCGCGGTCTCCAGCGCGTGCAGGTCGTAGGCCCGGCGGGCGGCCCGGTGCAGCGCGGACCGGGTGGCGGCGGCGTACGGGGTCGGGTCGAGCCCGACCGTCCGGGCGATCTCGTGCGCCGCCCACCGATGGTTCGCCAGGACCTCGGCCAGGTCGTGCAGCCGGCCGTCGGCGAGCTGCTCCAGCCAGTCGGCGGTGCGCTGGTGCCGGGTGACGCGCTCGGCCCGGGGCAGGCGTTGATAGCAGACGTCGCGCACCAGGACGTGCCGGAATCGGTACTCGGGCTTGCCGGGCATGGTCGAGGTGGCCAGCTCCAGGACGAGGTCGCGCCGTTGCAGGCGGTGCAACGCCCGCTCCACCCACTCCACCGGCCGGCCCAGGGCCAGGGCCACCGGCGCGGCCCAGAACTGCACGCCGACCACCGAGGCGGCCTGGAGAACCGCGCGGTCGGCCGCGTCGAGCAGGTCCAGCCGGTTGGCGATGACCGCCTGGACGGTACGCGGCATCCCGCCGCCGGCCGGGTCGAGCCGCACCGCACCGGCCGGGCGCTCGACCAGCCCGCCGTCGAGCAGCATCCGGGCGTACTCCTGGGCGTAGAGCGGGTTGCCGTCGGCGAACTCGATCAGCGGCGCGCGGGACTCGCTGGGCAGCGTGGCCTGGCCGAGCAGCAGCGAGTAGAGGGTGTCGATGTCCCCGTCGTGCATCGGGGGCACCGAGATGGACATCGCGCCGCTGATCGTGCCGGTCCACGCCGGGTGCCGCTCGCGCAGCTCCGGCCGGGCGGTCGCGACCACCAGCAGCGGCACGTTGCGGGCCGCCGCGCCGAGCTGCTCGACGAAGGAGAGCATCGCCTCGTCGGCCCAGTGCATGTCCTCGAAGACGAGCACGGTGGGGCCGGTCGCGGCCAGCGCGAGCAGGAGACGCCGCCACGCCGCCTCGGTCTCGGCCGAGGTGAGCCGCTCGCCGGAGACGCCGACCAGCGGGCCCAGCGCCTCGGCCAGCCGGATCGCGTGCGGGTCGGCCAGCCGGCCCAGCCGCTCGCGCAGGCGCTCCCGGGTGGCGGCCGGGTCGTCGGTGGCGGTCACGCCGGCCCAGCTCCGCACGATGTCGGCCAGGGCGGCGTAGGTGACGTTCTCGCCGAACGGGGGGCACTGACCGGTCAGCCAGGTGATCCGGGCCCCGGGCAGGTTCGCCGCGTGCCGGGCCAGCTCCCGCAGCAGCCGGCTCTTGCCCACCCCGGCCGGGCCGAAGACGGTCAGCAGTTGCGAGGTGCGCTCGGTGACGGTGCGGTGCAACGCGCTGACCAGCAGCCCCCGCTCGTGGTCGCGGTTGACCATCGGGGTCAGCTCGGCGCCCTGCCCGTCGGGCCGCGGCCGGGCCTGGACCGCCAGCCAGATCCGGCTCACCGCGGACCGGCCGCGCAACGTCACCGGCGGCCGGTCGGCGTACTCCATCTCCCGCCGGGTGGCCGCCCAGGTGCTCTCGTCGACCACCACGCCGCCGACCGGGGCGAGCCCCTGCAACCGGCTGGCGGTGTTGACCACGTCGCCGGTGACGAAGGCCTGGCCGCCGTCGCGCGCCGCGGCCAGGTCGACCAGGGCCTCGCCGGTGGCGATGCCGACCCGGAAACCGAGCGGCGGGTGCGGCCCGGCCGGCTGCCGGGCCAGACTCCGTTGCAGCTCCAACCCGGCGCGTACGCAGCGCAGCGCGTCGTTGTCGGTCGCCACCGGCGCGCCGAACAGCGCCATCACCGCGTCGCCGATGTACTTCTCGACCACGCCGCCGTACTGGTGCACCAGGCGGCGGACCGTGGCGAAGTAGACCTGCTGGAGCCCGCGGGCCTGCTCCGGGTCGGCGCGTTCGGCGTACGTGGTGAAGTCGGCGATGTCGATGAAGAGCACGCTCACCTGTCGACGGTCCTCCTGCACGGCGACCGCGTGGTCGCGCAGCGGCTGGCCGCAGTTGGTGCAGAAGTTGGCCCCGGCGTCGTTGGCGTGGCCGCAGCCCGGGCAGGCCAACGCGAGCGGCCGACCGCACCCGCCGCAGAAGCGGTCGTCCGGCCCTGCGCTCCGTGAGCAATGTCCACAGGTGAGGTCGATGTCCGGCTCCGTACGCATGAGGTGCCCAGTGTCCCGCGTGGCCGGGTAGTCGGGTACCCGACGGGTCGGCGGGACATCACGACTGTTCGGCCGGGTCTAGTCTCCCCTAGCAGGTAGTCCCGCCGACAGGGAGATTCGCCGTGCAGGTCCGGCTGTCCGTCTCATGGACCGATCCACGAGGGACGGTGTGGGCCTCCGGCGACACGGTCGACGTGGACGCCGTCACCCTCGCCGAACTGGAGGAAAAAGGCATGGTGGAACAGCCCGGATCGACCGAGACCCCGACCACCACGACGACCCCGAACAAGAAGACCGAGCCGGAGAAGATCGGGCCCGGCCCGAGCGCNCGGTGGCGACGCCACCGGCCCCGCCGGTCAGCGGTCGCTCATCCCGGCGCGGCGGCGCAACGCGGCCACGTCCGTGACCACGATGCGACGCCCTTCGGTACGCAGCCAGCCTCGGCTGGCGAACGAGCCGATCGCCTGGTTGACGCTCTGCCGCGAGCCGCCGGCCATCTCGGCGAGCTGACTCTGGTTGAGCTCGATCGTGATCATCGGAGCCTGGCTCTCGCCGGCCAGCCGGACCAGCGTCTTGGCCACCCGCCCGGGCAGGTCGAGGAAGACGTGGTCGGCGTTCTGCTCGGTGAGCCGGCGGATCAACTGGCCGAGCGAGCGCATCACCGCGTCGAGGATGCGCGGGTTGGAGTGCACCAGCTCCATGAAGGCGGGCCGGGACAGCGCCAGGGCCGAGCAGTCCTCGATCGCCTCGGCCGAGGCCGACCGGGTGGAGGCGTCCAGCAGGGAGACCTCGCCCAGCACGTCCGGCGGGCGGATCACCGACAGCACGGCGCGCTCACCGGTGGGCGCGGTGCGGAACACCGCCACGGCGCCGCGGCGCAGCACGATCAGCGACTCGCCGGGATCGTTCTCGACGAAGAGGAGCTGCCCCTTGCGGTAGGTGCGCGGCACGGCGGCGGCGATGACCCGCTGCCGCACCTCCGGCTCCAGCCCGGCGAACATCTCGACGCCCGTGAGCGCGTCACCCGGCTCCGGCAGACGAGACTCCACGGCTCAACCCCTCCCCGTCGAAAGTCACAACTCGCACACCGGGTGAAGCTGTCAGTCCCGGTACGAGGCAGCTCAACCGGACGGCGCCCGACGGCGGTACACATCAGATCATGACGCTCCCGTCGCGTGCTGTACACCCCCGGAGACACTTCCGTGACCATGCCCGGCCGGTGGCGGGAACCGCGTCGACCTCGGCGGACGCCCCGCCGGAGGGACCGCGGGGGCGATGGGCGANCGCACCGTCGACCTGGTGTCGATCGGCGTCGTCGACGAGTACGGCCGCGAGTTCTACGCGGTCTCCACCGAGTTCGACGACTCCCGGGCGGTGCCCTGGGTGCGGCGCAACGTGCTGGACAAGCTCCCCTCGCCGGCCGACCGGGCCTGGCGCTCGCGTGAGCGGATCCGGGACGACCTGCACGAGTTCCTGCTGGCGCCGGTGCGGGACCGCCCGGGCGAGCAGTTGGAACTCTGGGCCTGGTACGCCGCGTACGACCATGTGGTGCTGGCCCAGCTCTGGGGGGCGATGCCGGCGCTGCCCCGGGAGATCCCCCGGTTCACCAAGGAGCTGCGCCAGCTCTGGGACGACCGGGGTCGGCCCCGGCTGCCGGACGCCGAGGCCGACCGGCACGACGCGTTGGTCGACGCCCGGCACAACCTGGCCCGCTGGCGGGCGATGACCGTGCGATGACCGCGCGGTGATCCCGGTGCAGGTTTGACCCGTTCTGCCCTGGGCACGGGAGCGGCATCCACGCCGATCCGAGGAGGGTCCATGAGCAACGAGCCGCCCAGCGCCGCCGACGCCCGTCGTAAGGTCACCGAGCTGATCCGGGACGCCCGGATCTGTCTGCTCACCACCACCGCCGTGGACGGCCGCCTGGTCAGCCGGCCGATGGGGTTGCAGGAGGCGGACTTCGACGGCGACCTGTGGTTCTTCGCCTACGCCGACTCCGCCAAGGTCCGCCAGATCCGGGTGAACCCGCAGGTCAACGTGGGCTTCTCGGACCAGCGGCACAACGCCTGGGTGTCGGTGGCCGGCACCGCCCAGGAGGAGTGGGACGCCGCCCGCGCGAAGGAGCTGTGGAACCCGCTGCTCAAGGCGTGGTTCCCGGACGGCCTCCAGACGCCGGGGATCACCCTGATCAAGGTGCACGCCGGCTCGGCGGAGTACTGGGACTCGCCCGGCAGCACGGTGGTCAACCTGCTCGGTTTCGCCAAGGCGGCGGTGACCGGGAAGCCACCGAAGCTGGGGGAGAACCACGAGGTGGGCTACTGACCGGTAGCCGGGCCGGTGGGCGGGACGGGCCGGGGTGCGGTGCCGGCGTACACCCGCGCCGACTACAGTTCGCACTGACGGCCCGCCCCGGGCCGGCAACGGCGCCGAATGTCTGATCTGACACATATCCTGGGGCTTATCCGGGCTTCACCCGATGCTTCAGGAGGATGAGCGGATCATGCGTATCGGCGTGCTCACCGGCGGCGGCGACTGCCCCGGTCTCAACGCGGTGATTCGGGCAGTGGTGCGCAAGGGCGTCGCCACCTACGGTCACGAGTTCGTGGGCTTCCGCGACGGCTGGAAGGGCCCGCTGGAGGGTCTGACCCGGCCGCTGGGCATCGCGGAGGTGCGCGGGATCCTGCCGCGCGGCGGCACCATCCTCGGCTCCTCGCGGACCAACCCGTTCAAGATCGAGAACGGCGTGGAGCGGATCAAGGAGAACCTGGCCGCGCAGGGCGTGGACGCGCTGATCGCGATCGGCGGCGAGGACACCCTGGGCGTCGCCACCAAGCTCCACGAGCTGGGCGTCAACGTGGTCGGCGTGCCGAAGACGATCGACAACGACCTCGGCGCCACCGACTACACGTTCGGCTTCGACACCGCGGTCAACATCGCGATGGAGGCGATCGACCGGCTGCACACCACCGCCGAGAGCCACCACCGCACGCTGGTCGTCGAGGTGATGGGCCGGCACGCCGGCTGGATCGCACTGCACGCCGGTCTCGCCGGTGGCGCCAACGTGATCCTGCTGCCGGAGCGGCAGTTCGACGTCGAGCAGGTCGCCGGCTACGTCGAGAAGCGCTTCCAGCACCAGTACGCCCCGATCGTCGTGGTCGCCGAGGGCGCGCAGCCGCTGGACGGCCAGATGGTGCTGCACAACCAGGAGCTCGACTCCTTCGGCCACGTCCGCCTCGGCGGCATCGGCCAGTGGCTCGCCGAGCAGCTTGAGGCGAAGACCGGCAAGGAGGCCCGCACCGTGGTGCTCGGCCACATCCAGCGCGGCGGCACCCCGACCGCGTTCGACCGGGTGCTCGCCACCCGGCTCGGCCTCCAGGCCATCGACGCCGTGCACGAGGGCGACTGGGGCAAGATGGTCGCGATGCAGAGCACGGACATCGTCCGCGTCCCGCTGGCCGAGGCCACCCGTGAGCTGAAGACCGTGCCGCTGGAGCGGTACGAGGAGGCCGAAGTCTTCTTCGGCAGCTGAGGTGTAAGGAGGGGGCCCCGCTTAACGCCTTCTGCATAGGCGGGGCCCCCTTTTAACAGTCGTCGGAGTTGGACGAGGAGGCGCGGTGGGCGGGCACACGGTCGCGGTGATCGGCGCGGGCAAGATCGGCGAGCTGATGCTCTCCGGGCTGCTCCGCTCCGGCTGGCCGGTGGAGCGGCTGCTCGCCACCGCCCGGCGGCCCGCCCGCGCCGAGGAGCTGACTGCCCGCTACGGCGTCCGGGTGGTGGACAACCCGACCGCGGTCGACGAGGCCGACGTGCTGGCCGTCTCCGTCAAGCCGCAGGACGCCGCCGCGTTGCTCGACGAGATCGGCCCGAAGGTCCCGGCCGACAAGCTGGTCATCTCGCTCTGCGCCGGCCTGCCCACCAGCTTCTTCAACCGCCGGCTGCCCGAGGGCACCCCGGTGGTGCGGGTGATGACCAACACCCCGGCGCTGGTCGACCAGGCGATGAGCGCCATCTCGCCCGGCCCGCACGCCACCGGCGAGCACCTGGCCCTGGCCGAGGAGATGTTCTCCCCGCTCGGCGCCACCGTCCGGGTGCCCGAGTCGCAGCAGGACGCGGTCACCGCGCTCTCCGGCTCCGGCCCGGCCTACTTCTACCTGCTGGTCGAGGCCATGATCGACGCCGGCATCCTGCTCGGCCTGCCGCGCCAGGTGGCGCACGAGCTGATCGTGCAGACGGCGATCGGGTCGGCGGTGATGCTGCGCGACTCCGGCGAACACCCGGTGAAGCTCCGCGAGGCGGTCACCTCGCCCGCCGGCACCACCATCTCCGCCGTGCGCGAGCTGGAAAACCATGGGGTACGCGCGGCGATGCTCGCGGCGCTGGAGGCCGCCCGCGACCGCGCCCGCGAACTGGCGGCCCAGGTGTAAGGCGGGGCCCCCGCTTAACGCATTCGGTAGAGGCGGGGCCCCCGCTTAACAAGCTGCCGATGCCGAGCTGGTGAGGAGGAGTCGGATCTCCGACTTCGTGTTCGGCGGGCGTGGTCAGCCTGCTCAAGTCGTGACCAGACGGCTTACGCCGATCCGTCGCCCTGGGGTGAACGGGCGTCTTCCGGATGAGACTCGCCGTTGACAAGATATCGACATGCGCCGAGCGTGACCGCTGCGACGGCGTTTGCGACTCGTTGCCAGACATGCGGACGGAGCATCAGCTTCGCTTCGTCATGCGAACTCATCCGATACGCCAGTAGTTCGCTGTCGGTCAGTCGCAATGCTTCTGCTTCGTCGCTACGAATCACGCCGCCGTCGAAGATGAACATGAGGCTGTCGTCCCACGGGCCATGCGGAGCTACCCAGTCGACGACCAGCAGCCTTCCTACCGTCAGTCGAAAACCGAGTTCCTCGTGTAGCTCTCGTTCGGCGGCCTCATCGGGTCGCTCGTTGGCCTCCACCATGCCGCCGGGAAGGTCCCAGTCCGGTTTGTACCGGGGGTTGACGAGCAGCACCTTGCCTTGCTCGTCCCTGATCAGGACGTCTGCGCCAACCCGCTTGCGGGCCTGCTTCGCGTTTCCCTCCGCCAGGTGTGCCTGCCATGCAACCGGATCCCGCTCGTAGAGTGGGCGATCATCCGGGTTGTCCGTCACCGGCTGCTCCTGCCTGTAGCGCACCCACCGCGCCGATCCATGACCGTTCGCGAATCGTGTCGCGGAGGCGGTCGAGGAGCGGCGGGACCACGGCGCATGCCGTTGCGTAAGACGTGAAGAGTACCGAAGCGTGTCGTAGCTGATCGATGATCACACCTGATCCGAGACTGGCGATCTCGTCCATGACCTCATGGGTCACGGCGCACGCCTCCTCGATCTGACCCCTGCCGAGCAACACCGTGACCAGCATGAGCTGAGCCAGCGCGCGGCTTCTGACCCGATCGGCCGGGCTGACGGCCAGGGCCGCTCGCAGCCGGCGCTGGGACTCGGACAGATCACCGACGCGAAGGAAGCAGCGTGCTGCCTCGATGGCGAACGAGGTCACGTCGAAAGGGCTCAACCATTCCGATGCCATCGCGACCGGCCCGTGCATCGATGTTTCCGCGTCGGCGAGCGTTCGAGTGGCTTCGACCGGCTGGCCGGCGATGGCGAGACCGCGTGCCTGCAACGCCAGGAGCCGGGCGTGGAGCCGACCGTGCGACGGAGCCTGCCGAAGATGCTCCAGTCCGTTCCGGGCGTGGGACAACGCTCCGTGTGCGTCGCCGCAGTGGTTGGCGAGATGACTCAGCCCTGCGTGCACCTGCGCCACCAGTTGATGGTCGTCGCTCCTGCCTGCCAGGATCAGGGCGTTGCCGAGGTGTTGGCGGGCCGGCTCCGCGGCCCCGGAGTCGTGTGCCATCCACCCGGCCATCTCGTTGAGCGAGGCGACAGCAGCGAATGCTGTCTTTTCTGGTGGGCTTGCGCCACCGGCTACTGGTCCGGCGATCGTGTCCGCAAGATAAGCCCTCACAGTGGCGTACAGATGGCCCCCGCCGACTCGGCGGTCGGCCAGTCGGAGTGACCGGACGAAGTGCAGGGATTGATCTCCTGCTGGCCTCAGGATCGGCTTTCCCACCTCGGCGAAGCTGACGGCTCTGCCACTTTCATGGCCTTCGGGCAACGCGAACCACAGCAGGCGAGCGGGGATCTGTAGGAGCTGCGCCCAGTGGGCCAGGCGGTCAAGATGAACGATCGCGGGGCCGTTCTCGATTCGGCTGAGTTGAGCCTGAGAGAGCCCGAGCCAGCGGGCCACGGTCTCCTGCGGCAGTGGATGACGGCCGTGGTACGGGTGGCATCGGTAAGCCCGGATGGTGCGGCCCACGTGACGCTCGGCCAACGCTTGCCGGATGGGCCCGTGGTCCCAGAAGGAGTTGGGCAGAGCAGGTGGTGAGGCAACGCGGTCCCGTTCGGCGGCCTGGCAGGGTCCACAGCGCCCGCTGGTGTTGTCGCGGGCGAGCCATCCGCCGCAGCGGGGGCAGCTTGCGTCACGTCCCGGCGATTTCGCCATGGTCGGGCGTCTCCGTCCGTCGTGGGCTGCGCTGAGCCTATCCATTCAACTCGCTGTGTGAGCACTCGTCATACGCCGCGCGCATATCGAAGAACCGCACTTGCCCGGCGTGCGTATCGCCCATGTGTCGGCAGTCATGACGCTGGCTGTGGCGTACCGCGAACCTGTCCCCATGGCCNGGGCGGGTGCTGGGCTCCGGCGGGCGCTGCCGACAGTGCGCCCGCCGTCCCCGCCCGCCCCGGTGCCGCTCCACTTCGCGAAATCGACGAAAGGACTCTCCATGGTGGCGATGCTGGGCACCTGGCGGTGGGCGTGAGCGGGCTCGGGCCGTACCCCATTGACGCGCTCGGGCCGGCGGGGGCGCGCGACGTGGTGGCTCGGTGGCTGCGGCTGGTGGCGGCGGACGCCGAGCTGGCGCCGTACCTCATCGGGGTTGATCGGGCCCGGCTCGCCGGGCATCTCGCGCTGACCCTCACGGTGGCGCTCGGCGGGCCGGCGGCCGGCGCGTGGCGCGGCCTGGGCCTGACCGAGGAGCAGCACCGCCGCGTGGTCGACTACCTGGCCGGGGTGCTGTGGGCGCTCGACGTGCCGGCCGGTGCGGTGGACGCGGCCCGGCGGGCCTTCGCGGACGAGGCCGGCGCGTGACCGCCGCCCTGGCCGCGTCGTGGTCCATCGTGTTGCGGTACGCCGACGCGGCGGCCGAGGACTTCTGGCGCGCGGTCGAGGAGCGCTGCCCGCAGCGGGAGGCGATCGTGTTCCTCGCCGCGCTGGGGCGGCTGGCCTCCGGCGGCGACGACCCGGCCGGCCGGGCGGCGCTGCTGGCCGTACTCGGCCATGCCTACCGCCGCTATCGCCTGCTGCCGCACCGGGCCACCGTCGAGGCCGCGCTCACCGCCACCGTCGCCCGGCACGCGCCCGGGACGCCGGAGCTGGCGGCGGCGTGGGCGGAGGCCGCCCGGCGGGCATCGGCAGCGGTGACCCGGGCCGCCGCGCGGGCTGGCGACGGCCCGGCCTGGCAGCCGGCCCAGGTCGTCGACCACCAGCGCGACGCCGAGGGCGTCGCCAGCCTGACGGTACGCCCCGAGCGGCGCCTGCCGGTCCGGCCGGGTGCGGCGGTGCCGGTCTGCACGCAGCGGTGGCCCGGCCGGTGGCGTTGGTTTTCGCCGGCCAACGCCCCACGCCCGGACGGCACGATCGAACTGCACGTCCGGGCGGTCGCCGCCGTCTCCCGCGCCCTGGTCCAAGAGGTACGCCCCGGCGACCGGCTCTGGCTCGGCCCGCCACGCGACGTCGGGCTGTGTCTCGACCCCGCGTCGCGGGCGGACCTGCTGCTGGTGGCCGGGGGCACCGGGCTCGCGCCGCTGCGCGCCCTGGTCGAGCAGGTCGCCTCGGCGCCGGCCGGGCGGCGGGTGACCATGGTCGTCGGCGCTCGCGCCTTCGCCGACCTCTACGACGCGATCAGCCTCGACAAGCTCCAGTGCGCGCACGACTGGCTGACGCTGGTGCCGGCGTTCTCGCACGATCCGCTTGCCGAGCCGGGGGAGCGGGGCGACGCGCTCACCGTGGCGCTCGACCATCACCGGCCCGGCCAGGAGGTCTATCTGTGCGGGCCGCCGCCGATGGTCGCCGGGTCGCGGCTGCGGCTGCTCGCCGCCGGGGTGCCGGCCGAGCGCATCCACCTGCCGGTCATCTGATGAAACCAGAGAGATTCCTTACAGGTTGTCTAGAGGTGTGTTGGAATTCGTGACGATGCCGAGGTCGCGGACATCGACCTCGTCGAGCTGGCCCACCGGGCGCCGCCCGCCACCCTGTGCCTGACCAGGCTTGCCGGTGTTGGGGAACACCGATCGAGAACGCGCCGTGAGGCGTTGGACGAGTTGACGGCGGATGCGATCGACATGGGCGTCTACGACGAAGCGATTCGGCGTGGCCGGCGGCTGTCGGAGGATCAGTCGAACGAGTGACCGCTCGTCGATGGTCGCAGCCGGGCTTCGTACCACCGCTTGCCGGGGCCGGGTGGCGATGGCACTGCCGCGGTACCGGAACACCGAGCGCGACGTCGTGCCGCATACTGGCCCGGTGTTCACTCTCGCCCAGGCGCGATACCTGGTGGCCACCCTGCGGCCGCGCGTCGACGAGCTGATCCGGCTCCGGGCCGACCTCGCCGAGCTGCGGGTCGACCTGGCCGACCACGGCGTCAGCGTGCTCGGCGGGCTCGCCGAGGTCAAGGGCCTGGAAGCCCAACTGCACACCGTGGTGGAGGAGTTCCACCAGCACGGCATCGAGGTCAAGGGGATCGCCCCGGTGCTGCTCGACTTCCCCGGTGAGCGCGACGGCCGGGCGGTGCTCTGGTGCTGGCTGGAGGGGGACACCGACGTCCGCTGGTACCACCGGGTCGAGTGCGGCTTCGCCGGCCGCCGCCCGGTCTGACCAGCCGCCGTCCAGCCCGATCCGGGCCGGCCCGCCCCCGTCGGTTCGAGCCGGCCCGTACCCACCGGTTTTCCACCGGTGCGGACCCGGCGGCCGGACGGACCGGCCGCCGGGTGTCGGGGGTCAGGCGTCCGCGTAGCGGCGGGCCTGCGCGAGAGCGGCCCGCAACCGCTGCGCGTCGACCGACGCCGGCCGTTCCCAGTCGCCGTCGGTGGCGTAGATGCCGGCGTACGCCGACGTGTCGCGCTGGAACCGCCAGCCCTCGGCGAGCGGCCCGACGTCGACGGCGTCGTAGCCCAGCGAGTCGAGGAACGCGGTGACGGTGGCCTTGGCCGCCGCGTCGTCACCGGCGATCGGCAGGGCGGTGCGGTCCGCCGCGCCGGCCGGGCGGCCGAGGACGCGCAGATGGGCGAAGTAGATGTTGTTGAAGCCCTTCACCACGTGCGAGTCCGGCAGGTGTCGCTGGAGCAGTTCGCTGGTGGTGGTGGACTCGTCGTCCAGCTCCGGGACGTTCCCGTCGCGCTCGGGGTAGTAGTTGTTCGTGTCGATCACGACCTTTCCGGCGAGCGGTGCGGCCGGCACCTCCCGGTAGGCCCGCAGCGGGATCGTGACGACCACCAGGTCGCCGGCGGTCGCCGCCTCCTGGGCGGTGGCCGCGCGGGCGCGAGGGCCCAGCTCGGTCACCAGGTCCTGGAGCGTCTCCGGCCCCCGTGAGTTGCTGAGTACCACCTGGTGGCCGGCGTCCACCGCGAGCCGTGCCACCGTGCCGCCGATGTTGCCGCTGCCGATCAGTCCCACAGTCGTCATGTCGGTGCCAACCCGATCGGCACCCGGCGGAATTCCCGACCGGGTCGATGGGTTGTTCGCCTTGGCGAAATCCTTCATTCAGCCGCGCTGGCCTGGCACCAATTTGTAGGCACAAGTCGTTATGAGCAGGGACCGCCAATCGGTGATCTTCCATGTTTGGTGATCTCATTGGTATCAATCTCCCACCACCACTTCCCATCCCCTGGAGTGCGACGTGCGGAGATCCCGTCTTGCCACCCTCGCCCTGTCCCTGGCCGCGTCGATCGGGGTCACGCTGACCCTGGCCGCCGCGCCCGCGCAGGCATCCCCGTCCGACCGGTACGTCGCGCTCGGCGACTCGTACGCCTCCGGCGTCGGCGCCGACAGCTACACCTCCGAGAGCGGCAACTGCCTACGCAGCACGAACGCCTACCCGGCGCTCTACAACGCCAACATCCGACCGGCCTCGTACCGTTCGGTGGCCTGCTCCGGCGCCACCACCTCGGACGTCATCAACAACCAGCTCTCCGCGCTCTCCTCGACCACGACGCTGGTCAGCGTCACGATCGGCGGCAACGACGTCGGCTTCGCCAACATCATGAGCACCTGTGTGCTCCAGGGTGAGACGCAGTGCGTGGCGGCCGTGAACTCGGCCATGAGCGTGGCCCGCAACCANCCCGCGTCGTGGTCGTCGGCTACCCGGTCTTCTACCAGCTCGGCACCGTCTGTGTCGGGCTGACCGCCACCTCCCGGGCGAAGATCAACGAGGGCATCAACCTGCTCGACGACATCACCCGGACGGCCGCCACCTCCGCCGGCTTCACGTTCGCCGACGTCCGGTCCGCCTTCGTCGGCCACCAGCTGTGCAGCTACGGGGAGAAGTGGCTGCACGCGTTGAACGTGCTGAACCTGACCAAGTCGTACCACCCGACGGCCGCGGGACAGTCCGGCGGCTACTACCCGGTCTTCCGGTCCGCCGCCGGNCGAACCGCCAGCGGCGTGCCTCCTCGCCCGGAGGCACGCCGCTGCGCCGTGCGCTCAGGCCGGCAGGACCTTCTCGATCGCCGCGCGTAGCTCGGGATCGTCGGGCGTGACCTGCGGGGCGAACCGGGCCGCCACCGTGCCGTCCGGCGCGACGAGGAACTTCTCGAAGTTCCAGCGCACGTCGCCGGTGTGCCCCTCGGCGTCCGCAGCGGACACCAACGCGGCGTAGAGCGGGTGCCGACCCGGGCCGTTGACGTCGACCTTCTCCGTCAGTGGGAACGTCACGCCGTAGTCCACCCGGCAGAATTCCTCGATCTCCGTGGCGCTGCCCGGCTCCTGGCCGGCGAACTGGTTGCACGGCACGCCGAGCACGGTCAACCCCCGGTCGGCGTACGCGTCGGCGAGCGCCTGCAGGCCCGCGTACTGCGGGGTGAGGCCGCAGCGGGAGGCCACGTTGACCACCAGCAGGGCGCGGCCGCGGTAGCGGCCGAGATCGGCCGGGCCGCCGGTGAGGGCGTCGATCTGCGCGTCGAAAACGGTCATGCGACGAGGCTACGGCCCTGGCCCGGTCGTCGCGCGCCACCCGCGAAATCGAAGCATCTGCATCTTGACGAACTGATGACGGCGTGAGTAGCGTCTCAGCAACCAATCTGGAAAGTTTCCTAACTATTGGGGAGACGCCGTATGAAGAGATCGCTCCGCCGGGCCCTGTGGGCCACCGGCGCCGTGGTCGCGCTCGCGGTCGCCGCGGTGCCCATGACCACCGCGTCGGCCGCCGGCAGCGTCACCGCCACGTTCACCAAGGTGCAGGACTGGGGGACCGGTCACGAAACGCGTGTGACCGTCACCAACGGCACCGGGGCGAGCGTGAGCAGTTGGCGCCTCGAGTTCGACCTGCCCTCCGGCACCACGATCAGCAGCTTCTGGGACGCCGACGTGACCCGCAGCGGCAACCACTACGTCGCGGTCAACAAGAGCTGGGCCGGGCCGCTCGCCCCGGGCGCCAGCTTCAGCTGGGGCTACAACGGCGCCGGCGCGTACCAGGGCCCGTCGAACTGCACGGTCAACGGCGGTGCCTGCGCCGGTGGCAGCACCCCGACGACCGCCCCGCCGACCACCACCGCGCCGACCACCAAGCCGCCGACCACGACGGCGCCGCCCACCACGAAGCCGCCGNCTACTTCGCCGAGTGGGGCGTCTACGGCCGCAACTACCACGTCAAGAACATCCACACCAGCGGCTCGGCCGCGAAGCTGACCCACATCCTGTACGCCTTCGGCAACACCACCGGCGGACGGTGCAGCATCGGTGACAGCTACGCCGACTACGACAAGGCGTACACCGCGGCGGACAGCGTCGACGGGGTGGCCGACACCTGGGACCAGCCGCTGCGCGGCAGCTTCAACCAGCTCCGCAAGCTCAAGAAGATGTACCCGAACCTGAAGGTCATCTGGTCCTTCGGCGGTTGGACCTGGTCGGGCGGCTTCACCCAGGCCGCGCAGAACCCGGCCGCGTTCGCCGACTCGTGCTACTCGCTGGTCGAGGACCCGCGCTGGGCGGACGTCTTCGACGGCATCGACGTCGACTGGGAGTACCCGAACGCCTGCGGCCTCACCTGTGACACCAGCGGCCCGAACGCGTTCAAGAACGTGATCTCCGCGCTGCGCAGCAAGTTCGGCTCCTCGGCTCTGGTCACCGCGGCGATCACCGCCGACGGCAGCAACGGCGGCAAGATCGACGCGACCGACTACGCCGGCGCGGCGTCGAACCTCAACTGGCTGATGCCGATGACGTACGACTACTTCGGCGCGTTCGCGGCCCAGGGGCCGACCGCACCGCACTCGCCGCTCTACTCGTACTCGGGCATCCCGCAGCAGGGCTTCTGGTCCGACGCGGCGATCCAGAAGCTGAAGTCCAAGGGCGTGCCGTCCAACAAGCTGCTGCTCGGCATCGGCTTCTACGGACGCGGCTGGACCGGCGTGACCCAGGCCGCACCCGGCGGCACCGCCACCGGCGCCGCCCCGGGCACCTACGAGGCGGGCATCGAGGACTACAAGGTCCTCAAGAACACCTGCCCGGCCACCGGCACCGTCGGCGGCACCGCGTACGCCAAGTGCGGCAGCAACTGGTGGAGCTACGACACCCCGTCCACCATCGGCGGGAAGATGAGCTACGCCAACACCCAGGGCCTCGGTGGCGCGTTCTTCTGGGAGCTCTCCGGAGACACCAGCAACGGTGAGCTGATCAGCGCCATCAAGGGCGGTCTCGGCNGGAGGGGCCGCACCGGCCCCTCCCCGCCCGTGTGCCGTCCCCGGGAAGGCAGAAGTGGGCGTGGTGCCGGCCGGTGTGTCAGACTCGCCGCTCGACGGGTCCGCGGGCGAGGAGGAGGGGTCGATGAGTCGCGCACACCGAGGGCGGGTCGCCGCGTTCGCCCTGCTCACGCTCCTGCCGGTCGGTCTGGCCGGCTGCGGCGCCCCCGGGGCCGGCGGCACCGCCACACCCACCGGTCGGGCACCGGCGCAGGAGGCCGCGGCGAAGAGCCGCGAGCGGGTCCAGGCGTACCTGGACGCGCTGGCCGCCCGCGATGTCGCCGCCGGCCGCAGCCAGCTCTGCGAGCCCATGCACTCGGCCTTCGACACCGCCGCCACCGGCTTGAACGGCGACTTCGCCGACCACTTCACGGTGCCGCAGGCGACCATCACCGGCGTCCGCTCCGGGCCGCACGGCCAGGAGGTCAGCGCCACGATCACGGTCGCCGCCGGCTCGCGTACGGCCGCCCGGTCGCTGCTGTTCACCGTCACCCGCAGCGGGGCGGACTGGTGCATCTCGGGCGAGGTGCCCGTCAACCCCGAGGCCGAGCCGACCCCTGATCCGACCGGGCCACCGCCGGGCGAGCCGGCCCCGCCGATGCCCTCCCAGTGACCGGAACCATCCCCCTCGGCGGCGAGTGACCGCTCGGGTCGCCGTACGCTTTCTCCCATGCGCCATGAGTGGCACCAGCTCAGTCACCCCGACGTGGGCAGCACCGGTCTCCAGACCAGCCGCCCGACCGCCGACTCCGCCGAGGACGCGGCCCTCGGCCTCGACCGCTGGCGGGAGCTGCCGCGTGCGCAGACCCCGCCCTGGACCGACCCGGCGCAGGTCGCCGAGGTGTGCACCGTGCTGGACACGGTCCCCTCGGTGGTCGCGCCCTACGAGGTCGACCAGTTGCGACGGCGGCTGGCACTGGTCTGCGAGGGCAAGGCGTTCCTGCTCCAGGGCGGGGACTGCGCCGAGACGTTCGCCGACAACACCGAGAGCCACCTGCTGGCCAACGCCCGCACCCTGCTGCAGATGGCGATCGTGCTCACCTACGGCGCGTCGCTGCCGGTGATCAAGGTGTCCCGGGTCGCCGGCCAGTACACCAAGCCCCGGTCCCTGCCCACCGACGCGCGCGGCCTGCCGGCCTACCGCGGCGACATGATCAACTCGCTGGAGGCCACGCCGGAGGCGCGGGTCGCCGACCCGCAGCGCATGATCCGGGCGTACGCCAACTCGGCCGCCGCGATGAACATGCTCCGGGCGTACCTGGCCGGCGGGCTGGCCGACCTGCACGCGGTGCACGACTGGAACAAGGACTTCGTCCGGCGGTCACCCGCCGGGGAACGCTACGAGGCGATCGCCCGGGAGATCGACCGGGCACTGGCCTTCATCCGCGCCTGCGGGATGACCGACGACGACGCGCTGCGCACGGTCACGCTCTACTGCTCCCACGAGGCGCTGGCGCTGGAGTACGACCGGGCGCTGACTCGGATCTCCAACCGCAAGGCGTACGGCCTGTCCGGGCACTTCCTCTGGATCGGCGAGCGGACCCGGCAGATCGACGGCGCGCACATCGACTTCATCTCCCGGATCGCCAACCCGATCGGGGTCAAGCTCGGCCCCGGCACGTCGCCCGACGAGGCGATCGAGCTGTGCGAGAAGCTCAACCCGGACAACATCCCCGGCCGGCTCACGCTGATCAGCCGGATGGGCAACCACCGGGTCCGGGACGCGCTGCCGCCGATCGTGGCCAAGGTGACCGCCGCCGGCGCCAAGGTCGTCTGGCAGTGCGACCCGATGCACGGCAACACCCACGAGTCCTCCAACGGCTACAAGACCCGGCACTTCGACCGGATCGTCGACGAGGTGCTCGGCTACTTCGAGGTGCACCGCGGCCTGGAGACCCACCCGGGCGGCCTGCACGTCGAGCTGACCGGCGAGGACGTCACCGAGTGCCTCGGCGGCGCCCAGGGCATCGAGGACCTCGACCTGCCCGACCGGTACGAGACCGCCTGCGACCCCCGACTCAACACCCAGCAGTCGCTGGAGCTGGCCTTCCTGGTCGCGGAGATGCTCCGTGGCTGACGCGAGGAGTGAGCCCCGTGGATAGTGTGATCGATCTTCGTTCGGACACCGTGACCCGGCCGACGCCGGGGATGCGGGAGGCCATGGCCGCCGCCGAGGTGGGCGACGACGTCTACGGCGAGGACCCCACCGTCACCGCACTGGAGGCCGAGGTGGCCGCCCGGTTCGGGCACGAGGCGGCGCTGTTCGCCCCGACCGGTTCGATGGCCAACCAGCTCGCCCTCCAGCTCCTCGTCCCGCCCGGTGACGAACTGCTCTGCGACGCCGACGCGCACGTGGTCACGTACGAGATCGGGGCCGCGGCCGCGTACGCCGGAATCTCGTCACGGACCTGGCCGGCGGTGGGCGCGGAGATCGACCCCGACGTGGTCGTCGGGATGATCCGGCCGGACGGCTACTTCGCGGTGCCGACCCGGGCGGTCGCGGTGGAGCAGACGCACAACCGCGGCGGCGGCGGGGTGATCCCGCTGTCGACGCTGCGCCGGCTGCGGGAGGTCACCGACGAGCACGGGCTCGCGCTGCACTGCGACGGCGCCCGGATCTGGCACGCGCACGTCGCCGACGGGGTGCCGCTGGCCGAGTACGGCGCGTTGTTCGACACGCTGTCGGTCTGCCTCTCCAAGGGCCTCGGCGCGCCGGTCGGTTCGCTGGTGGTGGGCAGCGCGGAGAAGATCGCCCGGGCCCGGTTCCTGCGCAAGCGGATGGGTGGCGGGATGCGGCAGGTGGGCATCCTGGCCGCCGCCGGCCGGTACGCGCTGGCGCACCACGTCGAGCGACTCGTCGAGGACCACGCGAAGGCGGCCCGGCTGGCGGAGGCGGTCGCCCCGCACGGGGTGCTGGCGACCGGGGTGCGAACCAACATCGTCCCGATCGACCTGACCAAGCACCCGCTCGACGCGCACGCCCTCGCGGCGGCCGCCCGCGAGCAGGGCCTGCTGATGTCGGTGCTCGGCCCGCGTACCGCCCGGCTGGTCACCCACCTGGACGTCACCGACGCCCAAGCCGACCGCGCCGCCGAGATCCTCACCACCCTCCTCCGAGCCTGACCCCCACCCCCACCCCCCACCCCACCCCCACCCCGCTCCCGACCGCGTTGATCATGAAGTTGGCGGCATCGAACCGGACAATTCGCGCGGTCAACTTCATGATCAACGGCCGGGGCCCGGGGCCCGGGGTCGGGGTCGGGTCTGCGTCAGGGGTGGAGGCGTTTGAGGGTGGCGATGTCGGCGGCGTGGCCGACGTGCTTCTCGGTCGGGGTCTCCACCAGCACCGGCACCCCGGCGGTCGCCGGGTGGCGCATCAGCTCGGCGAACGCCGGCTCGCCGATGCTGCCCTTGCCGATGTTCTCGTGCCGGTCCCGGGTGGAGCCGCACAGGTCCTTCGAGTCGTTGGCGTGCACCAGCCGCAGCCGGCCGGCGCCCACGGTGGCGACCAGCGTGTCCAACGTGGCGGTCATGCCGCCCTCGGCGGCCAGGTCGTGCCCGGCGGCCCAGGCGTGGCAGGTGTCGAAGCAGACGCCCAGCATGGGGTGCCGGTCGACCGCGTCGAGGTAGGGGCCGAGGTGCTCCACCCGGGAGGCCAGCGACCGGCCGCCCCCGGCGCTCGGCTCGACCAGCAGCATCGGGCCACCGGTCGCCGAGGTCTCGTCGAGCAGCGGAAGCAGCGACTCCCGCACCTGCCGCAGGGCGGCCTCCGCATGCCCGGCGTCGACCGAACTGCCGGCGTGGAACACCACCCCCTCGGCGCCGATGG
This sequence comes from Micromonospora sp. NBS 11-29, assembly GCF_002140155.1. Classification (GTDB taxonomy): domain Bacteria; phylum Actinomycetota; class Actinomycetes; order Mycobacteriales; family Micromonosporaceae; genus Micromonospora. Next base: position 182,134 of record NZ_NAPR01000017.1, on the reverse strand, counting down.
CCCGGCCGCGCCGCAGCGCGTGGGCCAGCGTCTCCGCCGACCGGGTGACCGTGGCCGGCGTGGGAGAGCCGAGGTTGACCAGTAGCGAGGCGTGGATGAACACCGGCAGGCCACGCTCGCCGCAGCCGTCGCGGAACAGCACGTCCTGTGCCGGGTCGCCCGGCGGCAGTGCCCAGCCGCGCGAGTTGGAGACGTAGACCTGCACCGCCTCGGAGGCCGCCGCCTCGGCGTACGGCAGGGCCGCCCGGGCCAGCCCGCCCGAGGTGGGGGTGTGCGAGCCCACCCAGCGGCGCCCGCCGGCCGCGTCCACCGGGCTCACAGGCAGGTCACCGTGATCGACGTGCCCGGTGGAACCGGGGTGTTCGCGGCCGGGTTCTGCAACCGGGCCACGCCGTTCGGGTTGAGCTGGACGTTGACCGGGAAGCCCTGGCTCTCCAGCGTCTGCTTGGCCTGCTGACAGGGCATGCCGACCACCCCGGGAACGGCCACCTGGGGCGGGCCCTTGCTGATCTCCAGCTTGACCGTGGTGCCCCGCTCCACGCCGGTGCCGTCGGCCGGGCTCTGGCCGAGGATCTCGTCCTTCGGTTTGTCGGAGTCCTTGAAGTTCTCCTCCGCGGTCAGCCCGAGCTTCCCGAGAATGGTCCGCGCCTCGTTGAGGTTCTTGCCGACCAGGTTCGGCACGCTCACCGGCGCGCGGCCCTTGCTGAGGATCAGCGTCACCTTCGCCCCGGGCTTGACCACCGTGCCCACCTTCGGGTCGGTGGCCAGCACCACCCCGGCCGGCAGCGCGTCGTCGTAACGGGAGGGGCCCTTGGCCGCCACCAGCTTGGCGTCGGTCAGCTCGGTCTGGGCCAGCTCGAAGTCCTTGCCCACCACGTCCGGCACGGGCAACCGCTCCGGGCCGAGCGACAGGGTTAGCGTGATGGTGCCGCCCTTGACGATCCGGGCGGCCGTGCCGGGCGCCTGCCCGAGCACCGTGTCCTTCGGCACCTTCTCGTCGTGCCGGGGGTCGGCGTAGCGCAGCGTGAAACCGCCGCGCTGGGCCTGCGCCTCCGCCTCGGCCTTCGTCAGGCTCACCAGTTGCGGTGCGACCGTGTAGCGGCCCACCCCGAACCACCAACCACCGACGGCGGCCATCAGGCCGAGCACCACGACCGCCGCGGCGACGGCCAGCCGGCCGCGCGGCGAGCCCATGATCCGGGTACGCAGAGCGGCCAGCCGGGTGCCCAGGCTCTCCGGCTCCTCGGCGGCCCGGCGCCGGTGCGGACGCTGCCCACCGCTCTCGGGCAGGCGGGCCCAGGCCGGACGCTCGGCCGGCCGGACCGCGGCGACCACCTGGGTCGGCTGGCTCAGCACCGCCGTGTCGTCGCCGAGCTGCCGTAGCACGGTGGTGTGCGCGTGCGGGTTGCCCACCTCCTCGCGGGCCGCCTGCACCTCGGTCAGCAGCGCGCCGGCGTCGGCCGGACGGGCCGCCGGGTCACGCCGGGTGGCGTGGGCGACCAGCGCGTCGAGGACCGGCGGCAGCGCCGGCACCAGGGTGGAGGGGGCCGGCACGTCGCGGTCGACGTGCTGCCAGGCGACCTCCACCGGGCGGTCGCCGTCGTAGGGCACCCGGCCGGTCAGCATCTCGAACAGCACGATGCCGGCGGAGTAGACGTCGGTGCGCGCGTCGGCGTGCCCCTGGGTGACCAGCTCCGGCGCTACGTAGGCCACGGTCGCCATCAGCTGGTTGCCGTTCTCCTCCTCGGCGCTCGCCTCGACGGCCCGGGCCAGCCCGAAGTCGGCCACCTTGACCACGCTGTCGACCAGGTTGCCGGTGCCGCCGGTGGGTGCCTCGGCGACCAGCACGTTCTCCGGTTTGACGTCGCGGTGCACGAGGCCGGCCCGGTGCGCGGCGGCGATCGCGGCGAGCATCTGCTCCGCGATGGCGAGCGCCTCGTCGGGGTGCAGCCGGCGCCGCTCGGCGAGCACGTCGCGCAGCGTGCGGCCGCGGACGTACTCCATCACCAGGTAGGGCAGGTTGGCGTGGATGCCCTGGTCGTAGACCGCGACCACGTTCGGGTGGGTGAGCCGGGCGATGGTCTTCGCCTCGTCGGTGAAACGTTCGACGAAGCCGGCCATCCGGGCCCGGGCCTGCGGCGCCTGGGTCGGGTGAATGATTTTGACCGCCACAGTGCGCTCCAGGCGCTCGTCGGTGGCGGTGTACACGGTCGCCATGCCGCCACGAGCGACGCGACCGCGAATGCGGTAGCGCCCGTCGATCAGCGAGCCCAGCAACGTGTCGGCGACCTGTGTGTCCATCGGCAGGCAGTCTATGTGTCGGAACGGTGAACCTTGCACAGGATGTTACCGCCGGGGTGGGACAGGAAGGGACCACCTCGCTCGGCGGGCGGCCCGGGGGTGCCGTGCGCCGGGAGCCGCGGACACATGGCAGGGTGGTCGGGTGACCGATTCCGTACCCGCCGAGACCGGCGCCGACCTGCCCGGACCGACCGATCCGGCCGGTTGGCTGACGCTGCCGGACGTGGCCGAGCGCCTCGACCTGTCGATCAGCAAGGTGCACCAGATGATCCGGGACCGGGAGCTGCTCGCGGTGCGCCGCGACGGCGTCCGCCGGATCCCCGCCGAGCTGGTGGCCAACCACACCGTGCTCAAGCATCTGCCCGGCGTGCTCAACCTGCTCGCCGACGCCGGGTACGACGACGAGGAGGCGCTGCGCTGGCTCTACCGGGAGGACCCGACCCTCCCCGGCACCCCGGCCACCGCGCTCGCCGGCGACCAGGCCCGCGAGGTCAAACGGCGAGCCCAGGCCGTAGCCTTCTGACCCACCCCGCCCCACCGTCACTCCGTCGATCATGAAGTTGGCGGCACGATAAGAGATCAACTCCGCCGTCAACTTCATGATCAACGGGGCTGGGCGGGTGGGGCGGTGGGGTGGGGGTGTGCGGGGTGGGGGTCAGTCGGTGCGGCGGGTGGCGGCGATGGCCAGGTCGACCAGGGCCTGGCGGGCCTCGGTGTCCAGGTCGACGGCGCTGAGGGCGGCCAGCGCGCCCTCGGTCAGTGCGGCGATCCGGCGCTCGGTGCGCTCCAGCGCGCCGCTCGTGGTGATCAGCTCGCGCAGCCGGCTCACCCCGGCGGCGTCCAGGTCCGGTACGCCGAGCCCGCCCAGCAACGCCTCCCGCCCGGTCGGGTCGAGCGTCTCCAGAGCCGCCGCCACCAGATAGGTCCGCTTGCCCTCGCGCAGGTCGTCGCCGGCCGGTTTGCCGGTGCGCGTCGGGTCGCCGAAGACCCCCAGCACGTCGTCGCGGAGCTGGAACGCCTCGCCCAACGGCAGCCCGTACGCCGAGTAGGCCGCGTGCACCTCAGCCGGTGCGCCGGCCAACGCCGCCCCCAGCAGCAGCGGACGCTCGACGGTGTACTTCGCCGACTTGTACCGGGCGACCTTGCCGGCCCGGTCGAGCGAGGTGTCCCCGGTGGCCTGGGTGAGCACGTCCAGGTACTGCCCGACGGTCACCTCGGTGCGCATCTCGTCGAAGACCGGCCGGGCCCGGGCCACCGTCGCCGGCGCCAGCCCGGCGGAGTGCAGCACCTCGTCGGACCAGACCAGGCACAGGTCGCCCAGCAGGATCGCCGCGGCGTCGCCGAACGAGCCCGCGTCACCACCCCACCCGGCTGCGCGGTGCCGGGCGGCGAACCGCCGGTGCACCGCCGGCTCGCCCCGCCGGGTGTCCGACCGGTCCATCAGGTCGTCGTGGATCAGCGCGCTGGCCTGTACGAACTCCAGCGCGGCCAGGGCGGCGACGATCTGGTCGGAGTCGACCCCGCCGGCGCCCCGGTAGCCCCAGTAACCGAAGGCCGGACGCAGCCGCTTCCCGCCGCCCAGCACGAACGCCTCGATCGCCTCGGCCACGGGGAGCAGGCCGTCGTCGACGGCGGTCAGCCAACCGCGCTTGCCGGCGAGGAACTCGGTGAGCGCCTTGTCGATCCGCTGGCGCAGGCCGGCGCGGTCGACGGGGGAGACGGGAGCAGCGTGGGTCACCNGTGCCGCCGCCCCGGCGTGCCGCGCGGCACGCCGGGCGCTCGCTGCCGCCCGATCGTGGACGCCGGGCGCGACCGGCGGGTGGCCGGGGGCAGCTCCGGACGGCGCCGGGCGGGCGGCTCGGGCGACCGTCCGCCCCGCCGCCTGGCGGCTGCGTGTTCCGCCCCGGTGGAGTCGGCGGCCAGCGGCCCTCGCCGCCTGGCGGCTGCGTATTCCGCCCCGGTGGAGTCGGCGGCCAGCGGCCCTCGCCCTCTGCCGGCTGCGCGTCCCGTCCCGGCGGCCAACGGCCCCCGCCGGCGTCGGCGGCTGCGTGCGGTCGCGTCGGCGATCAGCTCGACCGGTACCTCCAGCACGGCCGCCAGCCAGGCGGACCAGAAGTCGCCGGGCAGCCGGACCTGGCGTTCCCAGCGGGACACCTCGTGTCGGGTGAGCGTGGGCACGCCGGCGGCGGCGCACAGCTCGGCGGCGATCCGCTGCTGACTCCAGCCGCGGGCGGTCCGCAGCTCGGCCAGGAGCGGCCCGAGCAGGCGGGACACGGCCGGCGGGGACGGGTCCATCGGGTCCTCCGGGAGTCGGCGTGGTGGCGACGCCCGGCCGTGTCGCACCGCCGCGTCGCCGTCGTGTCGGCCCCCGCGCGGGCCCCCGGGGCCGGTCGCCCGCCCCACCGCGCTGCCGTCGTTTCTACCCCCGGGGTACGACGCTGCCCCCGTGGCGTGCTCGCGGGCTGGGAAGTTCTCGGCCCGGAGTCCCGATCCGGCTACAGTCGGTCCGTGGCGCTCGGTCTTCCCTCGGTCCTTCCCAACTCCCAACCGGCCATCGGGGAGTTGGTCCGTGACGGCCGGCCGACCTTCTCCTTCGAGTTCTTCCCACCCAAGACCGCCGCCGGGGAGAAGCTGCTCTGGCAGGCCATCCGCGAGCTGGAGCCGCTGCGTCCCTCGTTCGTCTCGATCACCTACGGCGCGGGCGGCTCGACCCGGGACACCACGGTCGCGGTGACCGAGCGGATCGCCACCGAGACCACCCTGCTGCCGATGGCGCACCTCACCGCGGTCAACCACTCCGTCGCCGAGCTGCGGCATGTGATCGGCCGGCTGGCCTCGGTCGGGGTGCGCAACGTGCTGGCCGTGCGGGGTGACCCGCCCGGCGACCCGGGCGGCGAGTGGGTCGTCCACCCGGAGGGCGTGCGGTACGCCGAGGACCTGGTCCGGCTGGTCCGGCACAGCGGCGACTTCTGCGTCGGGGTGGCCGCCTTCCCGTACNCCGGGCCGGCGCGGAGTTCGCCGTCACCCAGATGTTCTTCGACGCCGACGACTACCTGCGGTTGCGCGACCGGGTCGCGGCCGCCGGCTGCGACACCCCGATCCTCGCCGGGGTGATGCCGGTGACCCAGATCGGCACCATCGAGCGCTCGGTGCAGCTCTCCGGCGCGCCGTTCCCGCGGGCGCTGGCCGAGCGGTTCGAGCGGGTGGCCGACGATCCGGAGGCGGTCCACCGGCTCGGCGTCGAGCAGGCCGGCGAGATGTGCGCGAAGCTGCTGGACGAGGGCGTGCCGGGGATCCACTTCATCACGCTCAACCGGTCCACCGCCACCCGCGAGGTCTGGCAGCGTCTACGCGCCGACGCGCGGGTGTGACCACCCGCCACACGACACCCGGAGCACCCTTCTACGGTTGATCCGTGGTGGGCACACAGCTGAACTGGGACCAGTACGCGACCGCGTGGGCGCGGCTGCACGGCGGCTTCGATCCCCGCGCGGCCGCGCCCGTGGTACGCGCCTGGCTGCGCTTCGCGTACCACGTGGGCTTCGTCCTGGGTCGGCTGCGGGTCGGCCCGACCGCGGTGACCGTGGTCGGGGTGCTGCTCTGCTTCTGCGTACCCCTGGTGGTGGGCCGGGCCGGCGACGGGCCGTTCCTGGGCGCGTTGTTCGTGCTGCTGGCCGCCGTGGCGGACAGCGTCGACGGCGCGGTGGCGGTGGCCACCAACCGCACCACCCGGCTCGGCTACGTCTACGACTCGGTCGCCGACCGGCTGGGCGAGGTGGCCTGGCTGATCGCGTTCTGGCTGCTCGGCGCGCCCGGCGCGCTGGTCGTCGCGGCCGGTGGCCTGGCCTGGTTGCACGAGTACGTGCGGGCCCGGTCCGTCTCGGCCGGGATGCGGGAGATCGGCGCGGTGACCGTGGGGGAGCGACCGACCCGGGTCTGCGTGGCCCTGGTCGGGCTGCTGGTCGCCGGGCTCACCGGGCTGGTCGACGTCGACCTGACCGCCGGCACGATCACCATGGCCACCACGGTGTGGGTGCTGCTGGCCGGGTTCGGTCTCGGCCAGTTGCTCTCCGCGGTCCGCCGCGCTCTCGTCGACGCCGGCTGACCCGCCGCCGCGGGTGTTAAGCGGGGGCCCCGCCTCTACCGAAAACGTTAAGCGGGGCCCCCGCCTTACCACGCAGGCCCGACGGCGGTGGCGACGATCTCCGCGGAGAGGGTCACCATGGGCAGGCCGCCACCGGGGTGGGTGGAGCCGCCGACCAGCCACAGGCCGGCCGCCGGGCCCCGGTTGGCCGGGCGCAGCAACCCGCCCGCGGTGCCGTAGATCGCCCCGCCCGGCGCGCCCGTGGACGCGTGCAGGTCGGCGGGCGTGCGCACCTCCCGGAACACCAGCCGGTCCCGCACGTCCACGCCCCGCTCGGCCAGCACGTCGAGGATCCGGTCCGCGTACGCCTCGGCCAGCCCCGGCCGCCGCCAGTCCACCGCGTCCGCGGCGGTGCCGTGGCGGGGCGCGTTGACCAGCACGAACCACGCCTCGTGGCCGTGCGGGCGGACCGCCGGGTCGTCGGCGGCGGTGACGAACACGGTCGGGTCGGCCGCCGGGCGGGCCCGCACCCCGCGACCGGGGTCGCCGAAGACGGCGTCGAACTCGGCGTCGTAGTCGCCGGGGAAGAAGACACTGTGGTGGGCCAGCCCGGAGTCGCCGCGTACGCCCAGCAGCAGCACGAAACCGGCGAGGCTGCGGTCGGTGAGCGCGGCCAGCCGGCGCGGGTCCGGCAGCAGGTCCCGGTAGACGGTGAGCGCGTCGACGTTGGCCACCACCACGTCGGCGGGGACCGGCGCGGCCGACCCGGCGACGCGTACCCCGTGCACCCGGCCGCCGGCGGCGTCGATGCGGGTGACCGTCGCATCGGTGCGGANCCGCCGCGCAGGTACCAGCCGCCGTACGCCAGTTCGGCGTAGGGGACGGCGACCAGCGCGGCCGGCGCGCGGCGCGGGTCGGCGCCGGTGTACGTGGCGTACCGGTCGAGCAGCATCCGCAGCCGCGGGTCGGACAGGTACGACCGGCCCAGCCCGCGCAGGGTGCGGCCGGGACCGATGGCGGCGAGGTCGCCCAGCCGCCAGGCCAGCGCCGCCAGGTCGCGCGGGGAGTCCACGGTGCGGCGCAGGATGTCCCGGTGCGAGGCACCCCACACCCGCTCGGCGCGGCGCCACAGGCGCTGCCAGTCGGCGGCGGACCGGTCACCGAACGCGGCGCCGATCCGGGCGGCGAACTCGTCCGGGTCGGCACAGGAGTCCAGGGTGGGACCACCGTCGGGGAAGACGTGCCGCACGATCGGGTCGAGCGGGACCAGGTCGAGGTATTCGTCGAGTTTCGCGCCGGTGGCCTCGAACAGGTCGGCGAAGACCTGCGGCAGGGTGACCAGGCTCGGCCCGGTGTCGAACCGCCACGACCCCTCCGGGGTGTGGTGCGCCCACCGGCCGAGCTTGCCGCCGACCGTGCCGAACCGTTCCAGGACGGTGACCTCGTGCCCGGTGACCGCGAGCCGGGCGGCGGTGGCGAGCCCGCCCACACCGGCGCCGATGACCACGATGCGCGCCATGGGGTGCCCCTCCTAGGTGACCGGGCGACCCCGCCAGGTGAGCCGGCGTCGCTTCCGCAGATGGTACGACCGGACGGTCAGCCAACCGAGGACCACGACCGACACGGGGTGCGCCAGCGCGTCGGGCCAGGCCCGGCCGCCGGTGGCGCGGGCGCTGACCACGCGTCCCGCGACGCCGGCCAGGTAGGCGGCGAACGCCACCCCGGCCACCGCCGGCGCGCCGGCCACCAGCGCGCCCAGGGTCAGCAGCGGCGGCGCCACGTAGAGCGCGAACAGCAGCGCCAGCACGGCCGCCGCGGCTGTCGGATGCCCGAACGAGGCCCACAGCGACTTGGTGTAGCCGTCCCGCAGCTCCGGCCAGCTCTCGTACATCCGGCAGGCGGCCAGCCGGGAGCCGTCGGCCAGCGCGATCCGGCCGCCGGCGCGCTTCACCGCCCGCGCCAGCTCGATGTCCTCCAGCACCTTGTCGGCCACCGCCGCGTGCCCACCGGCCCGCAGGTAACCGGCCCGGTCCACGACCAGGAACTGTCCGCCCGCCGCGGCGAGGGAGGGCCGTCGCGAGCGTTCCATCGCGCGCAGCGGCAGGAACGTCAGCCACAACCACTGCAACAGCGGCTGCACCAGCCGGTCCGCCGCCGTCCGCACCACGATCCGGGGGTACGGCGACAGCAGCGTCGCGTCCGCCGCGCGCAACTCGGTCACCGCCGCCGCGACCGCGTACGGGCCGAGCACCACGTCGGCGTCGACGAAGGCCAGCACGGTCGGGGCCGGGTCGGCGCGGGTGGCGAGCTGCCAACAGGCGTGCGGCTTGCCCAGCCAGCCGGGCGGCGGGGCGACGCCGGTCAGCAGCGTGACCCGGGGATCGGCGTCGGCCACCGCGCGGACCACGCCGGCGGTGCCGTCGGTCGAGCCGTCGTCGAGCACCACGATCCGTAACCCGGGCACGCCGCGCTGGGCGAGCAGGGCGCGCAGGCACGGGGTGACCCGGTCGGCCTCGTCGCGCAGCGGCAGCAGCACCGCCACCGCCTCGGTGACCTCGGCCGGCCCGGCGGTGGGGCGGCGCAGCCAGGCGACGGCGTTGACCAGCGTGTGCCCGGTGAGCGCGGCGACGGCGACGGCCAGCGCGAGGGCGGCGGTCATGCTGGCGTGTCGACGCGCGGGGTGGGCTCCGGGGTGGCGGCCCGGTCCCGGCGGTCCCGCCACAGCACCACCGCCAGCGGCACCGCGGCCACCGCCATGCCGGCGGCACCCCACAGCGCGGACGCCGGCAGCCGGAGGAAGACCGCGTGCGCCAGCACGCTGGAGGCGTACGTCCAGAGGTAGAGCGCGAACATCGGGGCGTCGCGGCGGTCGACCCGGTCGGCGGCCGGGCCGGCGAGCGGGCGCAGCGCGGCGGCCAGCAGCACCGCGAAGCCCAGCCAACCGAGGTAGTTGCTGACCGGGATGCCGGGCAGCCCGGGCAGCGCCGGGGAGGCGTCGCGCCAGGTCCAGTACCCCTCGGCCACCATCTGCGGATCGAGGAACAGATCCCACGCGGCGAGCCCCACCGCCGCCAGCGCAACCCGCGTAAGGCGGGGCCCCTTGTTAACGCCTCCGGTATAGGCGGGGCCCCTTCTTAACACCACCTGGGTGAGCCGGACCGCGGTCAGCCACGCCGGCCAGGCCATCCAGGTCCAGGCGAGCGGGATGACCAGCGGCACGCCGGCCAGCTTCGGGCCCAGCTCGCCGGAGTAGTCGTAGCTGCCGAACGGGAACCCGGTGGCCACGCCGAGCGCCTCCACCGCGAAGCCGCCGCCGGTGGCGACCGCGACCAGCGCGAGCGCGGCCCGGGGACCCCGGGTGAGCAGCGCGTGGCCGACGGAGAGCAGCCAACCCAGCACCACCGTGGCCACGGTCAGCCCGGCCCGGGTCGCGCCGCCGGTGAGCGGGTAGCAGATCTGCGCGAGGACCAGCACGGCCAGCAGCGCCCAGGGTAGCCACTCCCTCGGGGCGCGCCGGCCCGGCTCGGTCCTCGCGCTCATGACCCGTCCGGCTCGGGCGCGGGCAGCGGCAGGTCCCGCCCGAGCACGCCGAACGGGCGCTCGTCGCCGGGGAAGTGGAAGTGACGCAGGACGTCGACGAAGCCGAACCGGCGGTAGAGCCGCCAGGCGCGCGACGTCCGCTCGTCGGCCTCCGGCGTGGAGAGCAGGGTGGTGTCGCCCTCGGCCATGGTGAGCAGCGCGCGGAGCTGACGGGTGCCCAGGCCGTGCCCCTGCGCGGGCGGCCGGACGTGCAGCTCGACCACCTCGAACGGGTGGGTCAGCCAGCGCTGCCGGGCCTCTCCGTCCAGTGCCCGCAGCACCTGGTCGTGCCACCACTGGCCGCTGGCGCCGAGATAGCCGTAGCCGAATCCGGCCAGGTGCCCCTCGCTGGTCAGGCTGGCGACGGCGCGGAAGCCGGGTCGGCGGGAGTGGGTGGCGATGTAGCCACGTCGGGCCTCCAGCAGGTCGGCGCGGTAACCCATCGCCTCCCCGTAGACGGCCACCACGTCGTCCAACCGCCGGACCAGGTCGTCCGGCGTCCACCGCACCAGCCTCATGCGTTCCCTCTCGCCGAGTCGGGGTCGCCCTCGGCGGCGACCCAGCCGAGCACCGTACGGTCGCCGATCACGTCGCCCACCGCGAACCGCGCGAACAGTTCCTCCGCGTACCAGCCCTCGGTGGGGGTGCGGGTGATCGCGGCGCGGTGCTCGGGGGAACGGTACGCGAACGCGACCAGGTCCGCCGGGTCACGCCACACGCTCACCGTGCCCTGCCAGCCCAGCGGCGCCTCGCCGACGCCGAACCGGGCGAGNCCGGCGGGACGGCCCGCCAGAACGTGGCCGCCCGGCGGGCCCGCAGCCGGGCCCGGGTCAGCGCCAGCACCGGCCCGGTGCTCCGCCCGCCGGCCGGCGTGCCGAACGGCTCCCGGCCGGACCACCGGCCCCGGCTGGTCAGCGGGCGCAGCTCCACCCGCACGGCGGCGCGGGCAATCCGCGCCCAGGAGCGGGCGACCGGGAAGGCGTCGAAGCCGGCCGCCGCGGCGGGGGAGTCCCAGACCACCAGCGCGGCCCACCGGGTCAGGTCGGCGTCGCCCGGGCCGAAGCCGGTCCCGGTCCCGGTGCCGAGCAGCTTGGCGAAGCGGACACCGGGCGCCCGGCGCAGCCGCGCCGGGTGGGTGGCCATCCGGGCGAGTGCTCCGGGTACGGCCCGACGGGGGACACGCCAGACGTGCAGCGTGACGAGTTCGGGGTTCACGCCACCTCGGTCGGTGCGCCGCCGGTGATCCGCAGCAGCTCCGCGTACGTGGTGGGGAACACCGCCTGCGGCACCCCGCCGGCCGCCCAGATCTCGTCGTACCCGGCGAGGGCGGTGTCGACCAGGGTGCGCAGCGGCCCGGGGTGGCCGACCGGGGCGACCCCGCCGATCACCTGGCCGGTGTGCCGTTTGACGAAGTCCGGGGTGGCCCGGCGCAGGTGGGTCACGCCCAGCGTGGCGGCCAGCCCGGCGGTGTCCACCCGGTGCGCGCCGGAGGTGAGCACCAGCAGCGGCGCGTCGTCCGCGTCGAAGACCAGCGAGTTGGCGATGGCGCCGACGTCGACGCCGAGCGCCCCGGCCGCCGCGGCGGCGGTGTGCACCGCCTCGGGCAGCAGGCGAACGGCGCTGGCGTCGCCGGACCCGTCCCGCGCCCCCGCGTCGTCGAGGGCCCGCTGCACCGCCTGCACGTTCGGGTGTGGCTGCATGCCGGTCATTCTCTCCCGCCGCGCCCACCCGGCCCGCACCACCCCACGTCGCCTCCCGCCGGGCCGGCTACCGGAACCGGTCGGCGAGCCCGGTCAGCCTGGCGACGTACGCCGGCCAGTCCTGGCCCGGCGGGAGGCTGGTGTTCCCCCGCTGCCAGCCGATCGCCCCGTCGTGCTGTTCGCGCAGGATGTCGGCCTGCCCCGCATGGCGGGCGAGGTCGTAGATCACGTGCACGACGATTTGGTGCAGGGTGACGTCCGGGGCGTCCGGACCCCACCACGGAACCCGTCCGGGGGCGTCGAGCGGCAGTTGGGCGATCGTCTCGTCGGCGAAGGCCCCGACGCGTCGGTAGAGGTCGATCAGCCCGTCCTTCGTCTCGTCCGCCCGGGCGTACCAGTCCGCCTGGGGGTCGTCCTCCTGTGCGGCGAGGGGGACCAGCTCCTCGGGCGTCGGGAACTCGCGGCCGAAGGTGGGCCCGAAGTAGCCGGCCTCGACGTTGAGGCAGTGCTTGATGATGCCCAGCAGGTTGGTGCCGGTCGGGGTGCGGGGCAGTCGGGCGTCGCGTTCACCCACCCCGTCGAGCTTCCAGATCAGGTCGTCGCGGCACGCCTGGAGATAGTGGCGCAGTGCCGTCTTCGGGTCGTCCTTGTCAGCCATGCGCGTCAGTCTGCCGCCCCCGGGCGATCCGGTGGGGGCGCGTGGGGCGGGGTGGTCGTGGGCGCGTCACACGTTGCGTTTTCGTCGGTGTGGAGGTGTACTGTCAGGGTAGTTAGAACGAGTGTTCGATTCGATTCGAGTTCGATCCACGTCGAGTGCGATCCAAGTCGAGTGCGATCGGGTCGCGCATCCGTTCCACGCTCCGGTAGCGGTGTTTCGCGGCACCAGCTTCCGGAAGGTGCGGCTCCGCGGGCCGCACCGGGCCTCGGACANCCCCCGGGCGGCGGGCGACGGACCCGCCGGTACGCCGGCCGGGTGTGGTGTGGGGAAGCGTCCACACCCGGCCGGCCGCCACCACTGGTGCGTCTTCCTCCGCACCGACCGCTCCGGGCGACCGGGCGACGGTTTTCCCCGTCGCGCGACCGCCCGCCCCGGCCATCACGCGGAGGAGAAACCATGCCGACCAGTCCGGCCCCGGCACCCACGGTGCCCGCGCACGTGCTGCCGCACCGCACCCCCGCCCAACTGCTCGTGGTGGCGCGTGCGGGGTTGGCCGAGGCCGCCCGCACCGGTCCCGACGGCCTCCGGT
>NZ_NAPR01000017.1:152883-169217 GCF_002140155.1 Micromonospora sp. NBS 11-29 | reverse complement strand
CCCCCCCCCCCCCCCCGCCGCAACCGGATCACCAGCGTCTGGGTGCTGCTCGCCACCGTCGCCCCCGAGATGGACGAGTGGGCCACCTACTTCGCCGCCGGCGCGGGCAAGCGGGCCGCCGCCGAGGCCGGCATCCCCCGGGTGGTCACCGCCCGGGAGGCCGACGACCTGCTCCGCGCCGCCGAGCAGTTCGTGACCGTGGTGGAGACCGCGCTGGGCCGGGCACACCAACCGACGCTCGACGCTCCGCACCGGCTGCNAGTCGTGGCGCCCGGCCGCCACCGGCGGGACCCCGGGCGGCCGGGCGCCGCTCCCAACGGCACACGCGTGCCGCACCACACGATCCACAGCACCATCCACGGGCGGGGCCCGTGACGAAACACGACGGGGGGTTGGTCCGAATGGCGGGCCGCATGGTGGTCGGCTCCGCCGCCCTGGCCGAGCTGGTCCGGCCGGCCAGCGCGCCCGATCCGGCCGGCGGCCACCGGGTGCTGCCCGTCCGGGCCGAGCTGACCGGACTGCTGCCCAACCGGGGGCTGCGGCGCGGCAGCACCGTGGCGGTCGGCACCGGCCAGCCCCGGCACAGCGGCACCACCTCGCTGGTCCTGGCGCTGCTCGCCGAGGCGTCCCGGGCCGGTTCGTGGTGCGCCGTGGTCGGCGTACCCACCTTCGGGGCCGGCGCGGCGGCCGAGGCCGGGATCGCCCTGGACCGGCTCGCCCTGGTGCCCGACCCCGGGCCGGAGTGGCCCACGGTGGTCGCCGCGCTCATCGACGGGGTCGACGTGGTGGTCACCGCCGTGCCGGCCACGATCTCCGCGTCGGTCTCCACCCGGCTGGCCGCCCGGGCCCGGCAGCGTGGCAGCGTGCTGGTCCCGTACGGCCGGTGGGACGGCGCGGACGTGACGCTCCAGGTGGTCCGCGGCGTCTGGCAGGGGCTGGGCTCGGGCCGTGGGCGGCTGCGTCGCCGCGAGGTGACCGTCTCGGCCCGCGGCCGGGGCGCGGCCGCCCGGCCCAAGGAGGTCAAGGTGTGGTTGCCCGGTGACGAGGCGACCCGGGTGATCCCCCGCTCGGCCGGGCCCGGCGTCCCGCCCGTTGCCCCACCCCGGCGGCTGCGCGTGGTGGCCGCGGGCGGGCGACGGACCGAGGTGCGCCCGTGACCGGTGTCCCGCCACGCGCCCTGCTGCTCTGGTGCCCGGACTGGCCGGTCCTCGCCGCCGAGATCGTCGACGGTGTGCCCGCCACCGGGCCGGTCGCGGTGCTGCACGCCAACCGGGTGGTCGCCTGTTCCGAGCGGGCCCGCGCCGAGGGGATCCGGCGCGGCCTGCGCCGGCGGGAGGCGCAGGGACGCTGCCCGCACCTGACCGTCCTCGACCACGATCCCGGCCGGGACGCGCGGGCGTTCGAGCCGGTGGTCGCCGCCGTCGAGGAGGTGGTCGCCGGCGTCGAGGTGATCCGGCCCGGCGCCTGCGTGACAGCAGCCCGGGGGCCGAGCCGCTACCTGGGCGGCGAGGAGGCGGCGGCCGAGCGGATCGTCGAGCACGTGGCCCAGAGCTGCGCGGTGGAGAGCCAGGTCGGCATCGCCGACGGCGTCTTCGCGGCCGGGTTGGCCGCCCGGGAGGGGCGGATCGTGCCCCCCGGCGACACCGCCGGGTTCCTGTCCGGCCGCCCGGTCGAGGCGCTCGGCCGGCCCGCCCTGGCCGACCTGCTGCGCCGGCTCGGCGTCCGGACCCTCGGCGACTTCGCCGCGCTGCCGGCCGGGGACGTGCTGGCCCGGTTCGGCTTCGACGGGGCGCTGGCACATCGGCTCGCCGCCGGGCGGGACGACCGGCCGCTCGCGGTCCGGCAGCCGCCCGCCGACCTGACCGTCACCGCCGACCACGACGAGCCGATCGAACGGGTCGACGCCGCCGCGTTCGCCGCCCGGACGCTGGCTGAGCGGCTGCACGAGCGACTTTCCGCGTACGGGCTGGCCTGCACCCGACTCGGCATCGAGGCGGTCACCGCGCACGGGCAGGAACTGCACCGGGTCTGGCGGCACGACGGTCTGCTCACCGCGGCCGCCATCGCCGACCGGGTCCGCTGGCAGCTCGACGGCTGGCTCTCCGGGAGCAGCGGCCGGGGCGGGGCCCGCCCGGCCCGTCCGACCGCCGGCATCATCCGGCTGCGGCTGGTGCCGGACGGGGTGCTCGCCCAGGCCGGCCTGCAACCCGGGCTGTGGGGGGAGACCGGCGCGGAGCGGGATCGGGCGCACCGCGCGTTGAGCCGGGTGCAGGGCATCCTCGGGCCCGAGGCGGTGGTCACCGCCGTCCTCGGCGGCGGGCGTTCCCCGGCCGACCAGGTACGCCTGGTCCCGTGGGGCGACGAGCGGGTGCCCGCCCGCCCCGGTCCACCGCCCCCGTTGCCCCTGCCGCCCGTCGGGGCCGTGTCGCCGCCGGTCGCCGCTGTCCTGCCATGTCCATCCGCCGCGCCGGCTTCGTCCGTCGGGTCGGGTCCGTCGACCGTGTCGGTCCCGGAAGTGTCTCCGCCGGCAGTCTCGGCTCCGGTCGCGCCCGTGTCGGTCGCGCCGGCTCCGGTGGTCGCGCCCGCTCAGTTGCCGGTCGTGCCGGTTGCGGCTGCCGGCTCGGGTGGTGGGGTGGTGGTGGCGCGGGCCGGGGGCCGCCGGGCCGGCCGGGGCGGGGCGGTGCCCGAGCCGCCGTGGCCGGGCCGGATCCCGCCACCGGCGCCGGCCGTGGTGCTCTCCACCCCGCTGGCCGCCGAGGTGCACGACGCGGCGGGGGAACCGGTCATGGTGAGCGCCCGGCTGGCGGTCAGCGCGCCGCCGGCCCGGGTGACCGTGGGCACCGGCCGGCCGGCCGAGATCTCCGGATGGGTTGGCCCGTGGCCGGTGGACGAACGCTGGTGGGCGCCGGCCGAGGTCCGCCGTCGGGCCCGGTTCCAGGTCTGCCTGGTCGACGGCTCGGCCCTGCTGCTCGCCGTCGAGGGCGGGCAGTGGCTGGTGGAGGCGATCTATGACTGAGCGGCCCGCCCCGGCCCGGTGGCGGGCCGACGTGCCGCGTCGACTTCCGCTCGCCGGAGGCTACGAACTTGATGGCGTAAACGGATCGCGGCGCCCGGCTGCTGCCGTGCCTGCCGTCGCTGTCGCCGTGACTCGTCCGTGCCATCAAGTTTGTAGGCAATCGTGGGCCGGCCTTCGGACGATGCGTCTGGTCGGCACGGGAGATCTTGGAAGCTTGTGGC
Source organism: Micromonospora sp. NBS 11-29 (assembly GCF_002140155.1). GTDB lineage: Bacteria > Actinomycetota > Actinomycetes > Mycobacteriales > Micromonosporaceae > Micromonospora. The sequence continues at coordinate 165,980 of NZ_NAPR01000017.1, read as the reverse complement.
CCTCCGGGGGGCCGGCATCTTCCAAGATCTCGGCAGGCAGCGGGCGAGGGAGCGTGGGGTGAGCTTTCACAACCCGAAGATGCCCTGGTCGAAGCTGGAGCAGGTGCTCTCCGGGCGGGTCAAGGACGGGCGGGCCAAGGACGGGCGGGCCAAGAGCGAGCGGCACCTGCACGTGGCGGACCCGCTCGCGGTCGACGGCGACGGCGGCGACGCCCCGGCCTGGAGCCGCAAGCGCCCGGAATACCGGCCGCCGGAGCTGGCGCGCCCGGACGGCACCGTGCCCTACGCGGAGCTGCACGCGCACTCCAACTTCAGCTTCCTCGACGGGGCCAGCCACCCGGAGGAGATGGCCGAGGAGGCGGCCCGGTTGGGGCTCACCGCGCTGGCCGTCACCGACCACGACGGCTTCTACGGCGTGGTGCGCTTCGCCGAGGCGGCCCGTGCGCTGCGGTTGCCGACGATCTTCGGCGCGGAGCTCTCCCTCGGGCTGCCCGGTCCGCAGAACGGCGAGCCCGACCCGCTCGGCCGGCACCTGCTGGTGCTCGCGCACGGGCACGAGGGGTACGCGCGCCTCGCCGCCACCATCTCCCGGGCCCAGTTGCGCGGCGGGGAGAAGGGCCGCCCGGTCTACGGCGAGCTGGAGGAGATCGCCGCCGAGCTGCGCGACCACGTGCTGGTGCTCACCGGCTGCCGCAAGGGGCATGTGCCCGGCGCGCTGCTCACCGAGGGGGTCGAGGCGGCGGCCCGGGAGCTGGACCGGCTCACCGCCCTGTTCGGCGCGGAGACGGTGGCGGTGGAGCTGACCGACCACGGGCATCCGGTCGACGCCGACCGCAACGACGCGCTGGCCGAGCTGGCCGCCGCGGCCGGGCTGCCCACCGTGGCCACCAACAACGTGCACTACGCCACCCCGGGGCGGCGTCGGCTGGCCACCACCCTGGCCGCGGTGCGGGCCCGGCGCAGCCTCGACGAGATCGACGGCTGGCTGCCCGCCGCGGCCACGGCCCACCTGCGCAGCGGCGCGGAGATGGCGGCGCGGTTCGCCGCGTACCCGGGTGCGGTGGCGCGGGCCGCCGAGTTCGGCGCGGAACTCGCGTTCGACCTGCACCTGGTCGCGCCGCAGTTGCCGGCGTACCCGGTGCCGGCCGGGCACACCGAGATGAGCTGGCTGCGCAAGCTGACCATGGACGGCGCCCGGGAGCGCTACGGCCCGCCCCAGGCGCACCCGGAGGCGTACGCGCAGCTGGAGCACGAACTGCGGATGATCGACGAGCTGGGTTTCCCCGGCTACTTCCTGGTGGTCTACGACATCGTCACGTTCTGCCGCGAGCAGGACATCTACTGCCAGGGGCGGGGCTCGGCGGCCAACTCGGCGGTCTGCTACGCGCTGCGCATCACCAACGTGGACGCGGTCCGGCACCGGCTGCTGTTCGAGCGCTTCCTGGCCCCGGAGCGGGACGGGCCGCCCGACATCGACGTGGACATCGAGTCCGACCGCCGGGAGGAGGTGATCCAGCACGTCTACGCCCGCTACGGTCGGGAGCACACCGCCCAGGTCGCCAACGTCATCTCGTACCGGCCGCGGTCGGCGGTGCGGGACGTGGCCAAGGCGTTCGGCTTCTCGCCCGGCCAGCAGGACGCCTGGAGCAAGCAGATCGACCGGTGGGGCTCGGTCGCCCCGGTCGACGTGGCGGACATCCCCGAGCAGGTGGTCGCGTACGCCAACGAGCTGCAGACGTTTCCCCGGCACCTGGGCATCCACTCCGGCGGCATGGTGATCTGCGACCGGCCGGTGATCGAGGTCTGCCCGGTGGAGTGGGGCCGGATGCCCGGCCGCAGCGTGCTCCAGTGGGACAAGGACGACTGCGCCGCCGTCGGCCTGGTCAAGTTCGACCTGCTCGGGCTCGGCATGTTGTCGGCGCTGCACTACGGCTACGACATGATCGGGATGAGCCTGGACCTGGGCGGGATGACGCTGGACGACCCCGAGGTCTACGACATGCTCTGCCGGGCCGACTCGGTCGGGGTGTTCCAGGTGGAGAGCCGGGCCCAGATGGCCACCCTGCCCCGGCTCAAGCCCCGTGAGTTCTACGACCTGGTGGTGGAGGTGGCGCTGATCCGGCCCGGCCCGATCCAGGGCGGCTCGGTGCACCCGTACATCCGGCGCAAGAACGGCCAGGAGCCGGTGACGTACGCGCATCCGTTGATGCGCAACGCGTTGGAGAAGACGCTCGGCGTGCCGCTGTTCCAGGAACAGCTCATGCAGCTCGCCATCGACCTGGCCGGGTTCGACGCGGCCGGGGCGGATCAGCTACGCCGGGCGATGGGTGCGAAACGCTCGGTGGAGCGGATGGCGCGGATCGCCGACCGGCTCTACGCCGGGATGGCCGAGCGGGGCATCACCGGCGAGCTGGCCGACGACGTCTACCGCAAGCTCACCGCGTTCGCCAGCTACGGCTTCCCGGAGAGCCACGCGATGAGCTTCGCCTATCTGGTCTACGCCAGCTCGTGGCTCAAGCGCTACCACCCGGGCCCGTTCCTGGCCGCGCTGCTCAACGCCCAGCCGATGGGCTTCTACTCGCCGCAGACGCTCACCGAGGACGCCCGCCGGCACGGCGTGGAGGTGCGCCGGCCGGACATCAACGCCAGCGGCGCCAGGGCGGTGCTGGAGTCGACGCCGGAGACCCGGTGGGGCAGCCTGCCCGGGGAGCCGCCGCACGCCTGGGGGTTGGACGGGCCGGCGGTCCGGATGGGGCTGGGCAGCGTCCGTACCCTCGGCGAGGACGCGGCCGAGCGGATCGAGACGGAGCGGGCCGCGCACGGGCCGTACCGGGACATGCCGGATCTGGCCCGCCGCGTCGGTCTCACCGCCGCGCAGCTGGAGGCGCTGGCCACCGCGGACGCGTTCGCCTGCTTCGGGCTGACCCGGCGGCAGGCCCTCTGGGCCGCCGGCGCGGCGGCCCAGGACCGGCCCGGCCGGCTCCCCGGCACGGTGACCGGCGTGGACCCGCCCACGCTGCCCGGCATGGCGGCGGTGGACCGGCTGGTCGCCGACGTCTGGGCCACCGGCCTGTCCCCGGAGAGCCACCCCGCCCGGTTCATCCGGGACCGGCTCGACGCGCTGGGCGCGGTGCCGATCGCCCGACTCGGTCAGGTGCCGCCCGGGCAGCGGATCCGAGTCGGCGGGATCGTCACCCACCGGCAGCGGCCGGCGACCGCCGGCGGCGTCACGTTCCTCAACCTGGAGGACGAGACCGGCATGCTGAATGTCACTTGCTCCCCGGGGCTGTGGCAGCGCTACCGTCGAGTCGCCCGCACCAGCGGAGCACTTGTGGTGCGGGGCCGGTTGCAGCGGCACGAGGGTGTCACGAACCTCACCGCGGACCGGCTGGACGCGATCGAGCCGCCCGTCACGCCGGCCTCCCGGGATTTCCGGTGAGTGGAGTGATCCACATTACGGTTTCCGAGGGCCGGACACGGGAGACTCCCGGGCACGGGTGGGCAGAGCGGCTCACCCGGGTATGGGGGAAGAACCGATGACCTTTCACAGCACGTACCCCGGTGGCGTGGCCAACGCCCGACGGACCCGCCTCGGCGCCGGGTGGGCGCCCACCCACGAGATCGAGCCCCGGGAACACCAGGTGACCGACGGCCCCGTGGCCAACGCCCAGCGCTCCCGCGCCGAGGAGGACCCGGCCGGCGGCGGCGAGTCCTGACCTCCATGGTTAGGCTCCCCTCGTGGAGCAGACCCGAACCCTCACCCCCCGCACCGCCGTGATCTGGGCGGTGCTCCGGGCCGAGTTGGACCGGCGGGCCGGCGAGCGGCTCTCCGTGCTCGACGTCGGCGGCGGGACGGGCGGCTTCGCCGTCCCGCTCGCCGAGGCCGGCCACCGGGTCACCGTGGTCGACGCCAGCCCCGACGCGCTCGCCGCGCTGACCCGCCGGGCCGCCGAGGCCGGGGTCGCCGATCGGGTACGCGCGACGCAGGGCGACGCCGACGCGCTCGCCGGCCTGGTCGAGCCGGCCACCGTGGACCTGGTGCTCTGCCACTCCGTCCTGGAGGTGGTCGACGAACCCGGGCCGGTGATCGCGGCCCTGGCCGGCGCGCTGCGACCGGGTGGCGCGGCCAGCGTGCTGGTCGCCGCGCGCCCCGCCGCCGTGCTCGCCCGGGCGATCAACGGGCAGTTGGACGCCGCCGCCGCCCTCGCCGCGGACCCGAACGGCACCGCCGGTGGCCGGGACACCCTGCGCCGCCGCTACGACGCCGGGACCGCCGCCGCCCTGCTCACCGCCGCCGGGCTCGCCGTCGAGGAGACCCACGGGGTACGCGTGCTCGCCGACCTGCTCCCGGCCGCCGTGGCCGACGGTCAGTCGGCCGCCCTCCTGGAGCTGGAGTACGCCTTGGCGGCGAAGCCGCCGTACCGGGACCTGGCCGCCCAACTGCACCTGTTCGCCCGCCGCCCGGCATGACCGGCCCGCTCGACCGGGTGGCGCCCCGCTACGGCGGCGGCAGCCTGATCGACGTGCTGCCCAGCGCGCTGGCGCTGCTCGGTGTGCCCGGCGCGGTCGACCTGCTCGACCTGACGCCCCGGCTGGCCGGGGTACGCCGGATCGCCGTGCTGCTGGTCGACGGGCTCGGCTGGCACCAGATCCCCACCGCCGCCCCGTACGCGCCGACGCTGGCCGGGCTGGCCGCCACCGCCGGGTTGCCGCTCACCGCCGGCTTTCCCTCCACCACCCCGACCAGCCTGGTCGGCCTCGGCACCGGCGTCGCGTCGGGCGCGCACGGCGTGCTCGGCTTCACCGTCCGGGTGCCCGACACCGACCGGGTGCTGACCCACGTCGACTGGGCCGGCGACCCCGACCCGTCGCGCTGGCAGCCGATCCCCACCTGGTACCAGCGGGCCCGCACCGCCGGGGTGGCGGTCACCGTGGTCAGCCGACCCGAGTTCGCCGGCAGCGGCCTGACCCTGGCCGCCAACCGGGGCGGCGACTACCGGGGCGCGGCCGGTGTCGACGCGCTCGCCGCCCGGATGCTGGCCGCGCTGGCCGCCGGCGCCGGGCCCACCCTGGTCTCCGGCTACCACCCCGACCTGGACCGGCACGGGCACCTCAGCGGGGTCGACTCCGCGCCCTGGCGGTCGGCCGCCGCCGAGGTGGACGCGCTGCTGGCCCGCCTGGTCGACGGGCTGCCGCCGGACGCCGCGCTGCTGGTCACCGCCGACCACGGCCAGCTCGACGTGCCGGCCGGGCACCGCTTCGACCTGGACACCGACCCTCGGCTGCGGGCCGGGATCCGGGTGGTGGCCGGCGAGCCCCGGGTCCGTTACCTGCACGTCGAGCCGGGCGCCGAGGCCGACGTGGTGGCTGCCTGGTCGACCGTGCTGGGCGGGGCGGCCGACGTGCTGACCCGGGCGGAGGCGGTCGCCACCGGCTGGTTCGGCCCGGTGCCCGAGGCGCACCTGAGGCGGATCGGCGACGTGGTGGTGGTCTGCCGGGACACGTACGCGGTGGTCGCCACCCGCTCGGAGCCGCCGATGGCGTCGCGGCTGGTGGCGTACCACGGCGCGGACACCGCCGCCGAGATGACCGTCCCGCTGCTGGTGCTCCGGGGCTGACCGGGCGCTTCTGTCGGACCTGGGGGTTAGCCTTCGGGGCATGGGCCGCAGCCAGTCGTTGCCCCGGGGCGGCGATGACCCGCGCTTCGGGCCGGACGCCGACGACACCGGCTGCCCCATCCTGCACGTCGACATGGACGCGTTCTTCGCCTCGGTCGAGGTGCGTCGCCGGCCCGAGCTGCGCGGCCGCCCGGTGGTGGTGGGTGGCGTCGGGGCGCGCGGGGTGGTCAGCTCGGCCAGCTACGAGGCCCGGCGATACGGCGTCCGCAGCGCGATGCCCACCGCACGGGCCCGGGCGCTCTGCCCGGGCGCGGTCTACCTGCCGCCCGACTTCGGCGCCTACTCGGAGGCGTCCCGAGCGGTCATGCGCATCTTCCGTGAGGTGACGCCCCTGGTCGAGCCGCTCTCGCTGGACGAGGCCTTCCTCGACGTGGCCGGTGCCCGCCGGCTGTTCGGCCCGCCGGCGGCCATCGCCGCGCTGATCCGCCGACGGGTGGCCGAGGAGCAGCACCTGACCTGCTCGGTCGGGGTGGGGCCGAGCAAGTTCGTGGCCAAGCTCGGTTCCACCCGGGCCAAGCCGGACGGCCTGCTCGTGGTGCCCGCCGACAAGGTGCTGGAGTTCCTGCACCCGCTGCCGGTGTCCGCGCTGTGGGGCGTGGGGGAGCGCTCGGCGGAGGCGTTGCGCCGGCTCGGGCTGCGCACCGTGCGCGACCTCGCCGAGGCGCCGGCCGGCCTGCTGCGCCGGGCGGTGGGCGAGGCGTCCGCCACCCACCTGCACGAGCTGGCCTGGGGGCGGGACCCGCGCGGGGTCTCCCCGGAGCACGTCGAGAAGTCGATCGGCGCGGAGGTCACCTTCGACACCGACGTCACCGACCCGACCGAGATCCGGCGGGCCCTGCTCGCCCTCGCCGACAAGGCCGGCGCCCGGCTGCGGGCGGCCGGGCAGGTGGGTCGCACGGTGTCGCTGAAGGTCCGGTTCGCCGACTTCCGCACCATCAGTCGCTCCCGCACCCTCACCGTGCCGACCGACACCGCCCGGGAGATGTTCGACACGGCCTGGGCGCTCTGGGTCGCTCTCGCCACCGGCGAGGCGGTCCGCCTGGTCGGCGTACGGATGGAGGGGCTTGCCGCCGCGGAGGAGACGCCACGGCAGCTCACCCTGGGTGCGCCGGAGCGTGGCTGGCGCGAGGCGGAGGCCGCGGCGGACGCCGCCGCTGCCCGATTCGGGCGGTCCGTCATAGGCCCGGCGAGCCTTCTCCGCCGCCAAGATCCGAAACGAGTTGAAAAACCGACCCGACCGTAGGTCGTCCCGCTTTCCGACGCGCGAGCCCCCTCGTAGACTTGCGGGTAAGCAGCCGGTTGGCTGCCACGGTCTGTCGGCCCGCCCGGGCCGACCAACGTGACCGGGGAGGAGTGCCGTGCCGCTCTCGGAGCACGAGCAGCGGCTGTTCGAGCAGATCGAGCGGTCGCTTGCCGAGGACCCCAAGTTCGCCTCGGCCGTGCGCGCCAGCGACCCGCGTTTTCACGCGCGGCGTCGCGTGCTCGTCGCTGCCGGCGTGGTCGTCGCTGGTCTGGCCCTGTTGATCTACGGTGCCGTGATCAAGATTCCCGCGGTGGCCGTGGCGGGTTTCGTCGTCATGCTGGCCTCATTGATCTTCGCGGCGCAGTCGCACCGCAGATCCCAGTCGCCCGACCTGCACGTGGTCGGCGGCACGACGAGCCGGCGTCGTCCCCGTGGCCGCAGTGGCCGTCGGGGTTCCTTCCTCGACCGGATGGAGGATCGTTGGCGGCAGCGCCCGGAAGGGCACCGCTGACCACGCCCCGCCTCTGACCGGGGCTCTCGCCGGACCACGCCGGCGAGGTCGCTGGTTCCATCACGCCCACGCCCACGCCCGCTTCCGCGTGGGTGGATGGGTGAGCGGTGGCGCGTCGCCAGTTCGGTGAAGTGGCGGCATCGTCCTATCGGGAAGGCGCCACTTCGGCGAACTGGCGTGGATCTCACCGCTGGTCGACTTTTCTGGCGCGTCGAGGACGGCAAGGTTCGAGATCTTGGTACGAGGTGGCCCCTGGAGGGGCCACTCCACACCAAGATCTCGGAGCGGCTGGTGCCCCGGCAGAGGCGCGAGCCGGCGGAGTGAGGGGGTCAGCGGGCCGGGCGGCCTGCCAGCAGGCGACGTGGATTCCACCGCAGCAGCCGCTGCCGGGCCTGCCCGGTCGTGGTGACCAGGCGGACCGAGCGCTCGGCCACGGCGGTCTGCCAGCGTGCCAACACCGACGGTGGGAGCACCGCGGCGCGCAGCCGGGTGCGCCGGCTCGCCCGAGCCGCGAGAGCTGCCCGTACCGTGCGCAGCGCCGGGTGCAGCTCCGCGCCGGTCAGCGGGTCACGGGCGTAGCGGGCCCGCTCCTCGGCCCGGCCCAGCAGCCGTACCCCGGTCACCGCGCCGGACTCCTCGGCCAGCGCCTCCCGGCCCAGCCGTTCGGCGGTCGCCCGCGGGGTCTCCGTCCGGTCCACCGGCACATGGAAGTCGACCAACGTGTCCAGCAGTTCGTCCCAGGCGGCGTGCGCGTCCGCGCGGGCCGCCTCGGCGTCCACCTCGACCACGATCTCGGAGGCACCGCCCCGCTGGCCGGGTACGGGCAGCGCGGTGGCCGCCGGCGCGGTGGCGTGGACCCGCCGCCTGCGGCGCAGCGCCGAGCGGCGCAGGGCCGGCACGGCGAGCAGCGCCAGCAGGGCGAGCGCCCCGCCCAGCCACCAGGGCCAGACCGGGTTCTCCCGGGTCGGCCCGTTGTCGCCGACCGCCAGACCCTGGTCGGCGTCCTTGTCGAGACGGTCCGCCTCCTGCGGGCCCGCCGACGGGTCGGCCTCGCCCGGTGCGACGCTGCTGCCGGGTGCGGGTGCGGCCTCCTCCGGGGCGTCGGTGTCCGGCGCCCAGGTGGACCGGACCGAGCCCGGGATGCTCGCCGCCGGGGTGGCGTCGAACGGCACCCAGCCGATGCCGGCGAAGTAGATCTCGGTCCAGGCGTGCAGGTTCTGGTTGGTCAGCACGTACGTGTCGCCGTCGGAGTTGCTGCCGTTGGTGAACCCGACCGCCACCCGGGCCGGGACCCCGGCGGCTCGGGCCAGCCAGGCCATGGCGGCGGCGTACTGCTGGCAGTAGCCGACCTTGGTGGCGAGAAAGTTGGTGATGTCCTCCCCGCTGCTGCCCTCGCGGGTGGAGAGCGAGTAGGTGAAGCCGTTCTCCACTGAGAAGTACTCGTAGATCGCACGGACCTTGTCGTAGTCGTTCTCCTGGCCCGCGACGAGCCGTTCGACCAGCCGGTCGACCGCCGGGACGGACGGGGTGACGGTCTGCTGGCGCAGGACCGCGCTGTCCGAGGGCAGGGACGGCGCGGCGCGCAGCGCCGACGGGCTGAACGTCGACCGTACGTAGTCGAACGAGTAACGCTTGCCGCGGGCGTTCTCCCGGTTGGAGAAGACGACCTGCTGGTTCGGGTCGTACAGCCAGTTGCCGCTGAGGTCCTCGGTCCGCACCGGTTCCGCGTAGACCGGCATCAGCGGCATGTTCAGGTTCTTCGTNCCGGGTCGGGCAGGTTACGGGTGACCGGTCGCCCGGTGGGCACCCGGGCCTGGAAGCCGCCGGGGCGCAGCTCGTCCACCACGCCGAGGCGCAGGTAGAACGGGTCCGGCTCGTTGGTGGTGACCTTGACCATGTCGTACCGCTCGTTCTGGTTGAGCTGGCCGCTGAGCGCGGCGAACAGGTCGACCCGGCCCGGACTGCCACCCTGGCCGGGCCGCCCGGGGCCCTCACCGGTGCCGGCGCCGACGTTGTTCATCAGTCCACCGGTCATCCCGGGCACGGCCAGCGGCAGCGCCACCGCCACGGCCACCCCGACCACGGCCAGCCGCCGGCCGGCCGCGGCCAGCGGGGACGCCTCCCACACGTCGACGTCGCGGCCCTCGCCGGTGAACCGGCGACCGAACCGGCGTACCCGGTCGACGTTGTCGGTGACCAGCAGCCACAGGTAGCCGACGGCACCCACCACGAACGGGGTGGCGGGGACGCTGTCCACGTAGACCGCGACCGGCACCGAGTAGATCGCCAGCATGGGCAGCCCGGTCAGCGCCGGCCGGCGCAGCCCGACCGCGAGCACGTCCACCACCACGGCCACCGCACCGATGCCGAGCACGGCGAGGAAGAGCAGCGAGTCGACGTCGGGCACCTCGACGCCGTACGAGCGCATGTCGTCGACCGAGGACGTGAGCAGGTCGCCGAAGTGCGCGAACGTGGCCGGCGTGGGCACGAACGCGAACACCTCGGTGCCGCCCGGGAAGACCCACGTCAGACCCAGGGTCAGCCCGGCCAGCATGGCCAGCACCTGGCCCCACAGCGGGGCCCGGCCCAGCCGGCTCAGCGCCGCCGCCCCGGCCACCACGGCGACCACGATGGCCGCCTGGACCAGCCACGTCCAGCGTTCGAAGATGGCCGACAGCGGCGCCGCCGCCAGCAGGGTCGCCGCCGCGGCGACGAAGCCGATGTTGCGGTGCGGGGTCACAGGACCACCCTTCCGGTCATCGCATGCCTCCGGCGACGGTCTCGGCCAGCGCCGCCCGCAGGGCGAAACCCTGGGAGCCGCGGGCGGCCTGCGGCCAGAGCGCCGGCAGCCGGTTGCCGTGTTCCACGCCGATCACCCGCCAGCCGCTCTGCAGCAGGGCGAGCGCGGCGCTGCCGTGGGCCCGTTCCGCCTCGGCCCGCGCCTTCGGCGGCAGGTTCAGCCAGGTGTTGCTGTCGAGCAGGAACGCCACGCAGGTCGCGCCGTTGCCGCGCAGCCCGGCCAGCAGCTCCGCCTCGGCGGGACCGAGCGTGCCGAGCAGCGCGATGATCAACCCGCCGTCGGCCCGCTGCCGCACCTGCTGCACCAGCGTGGTGATCTCGCCGCGCCGGTCCAGGTGGACCTCGGCGAGGTGGTCGAGGAGCAGGCCCTCGCCGCCGGCCTCGGTGGCGCCGACGTCGACGCCGTTGCCGGTGACCAGACGCAACTTGTAGCCGGCCTGGCGCAGGTGCACGGCGATGCTGGCGGCCGCCGAGACCGCCCACTCGAAGCTGGCCGTCGGGCCCTCGCCCCGGTGACCGACGGCGCGGGTGTCCAGCACCACGGTGGCCCGGCTCTCCCAGGGCTGCTCCTCGCGGCGCACCATCAGCTCACCGGTGCGGGCGGTCGACTTCCAGTGCACCCGGCGCAGGTCGTCACCCATCCGGTACTCCCGGGTGGCGGCGTCGTCCTCGCCGTGCACCGCCACCGACCGGGCCCGGCTGTCGCCGCTGCCGGCGTACTCCCCGGGCAACCGCACCGGGGGCAGGGGGGTGACCTGCGGGATCACGGTGAGATGGTCGGTGCTGGGGAAGGCCCGGGTCAGCTCGCACAGCCCGAACGGGTCGGTCAGCCGGATCACCAGCGGACCCACCTCGTAGCGGCCGCGCACGTCGGCGCGGACCGTGTACGCCACCGAGCTGGCCTGGTGCGCGCCGAGCCGCTCCAGCACCACCCGGGGCCGGCTGCCCAGCGCATAGGGCAACCGGTCCTCCAGCAGCAGCGTGCCGGTGGGCAGCCGGGACAGATTCTGCAGCCGCAGCACCACCCGGGAGCTGGCCCCGACCGGCGCCCGGTGCGGTTCGAGCGAGCGGTTGCAGGCCAGCTTGTACCGGCTGCGCCCGACGTACGCGGCCGCGAGCAGCGGCAGGACGCCGAGCAGGACGGCCACCCGGAGCAGGTCCTTCTCGCCGAGGATGAGGGCGGAGATCGCGGCGGCCGCCGCGGCGGCCAGGAAGGAACGGCCGCGGGTGGTCAGCCCGCGCAGGCCGTCGCGCACGTCAGGGCCTCCGCGGCTCGAACGGCCCACGACCGTTGCCGCCACCGGGCCGGGTGTCGTACGGGGAGCGCTGCCGGTCGTGCGGCAGCGGCAGACGGTGCACCAGGTCGGCGACGATCGCGTCGGTGGTGCGCCGGGCCAGTTGCGCGTCCGCGGTCGGGATGATCCGGTGCGCCAGCACCGGCACCGCGAGGGCCTGGAGGTCGTCCGGCAGGACGTAGTCGCGGCCCTCCAGGGCGGCCACCGCGCGGGCGGTGCGCAGCAGTTGCAGGGTGGCCCGCGGGGACGCGCCGAGTCGCAGGTCGGGCGCCTCGCGGGTGGCCGTCACCAGGTCGATCGCGTACTGCTTGACGGCGTCGGCGACGTGCACCTGGCGGACGTGGCCGATCAGTCGGCGCACGGTGGCCGCGTCGGAGACCGGCCGCAGCGCCGGCAGCGGGTCGGTGGCGCCGTGCCCGTCGAGCATGGCCAGCTCGGCGCTCGGGTCCGGGTAGCCCATCGCGATGCGGGCGGTGAACCGGTCGCGCTGCGCCTCGGGCAGCGGGTAGGTCCCCTCCATCTCGATCGGGTTCTGCGTCGCGATCACCATGAACGGGGTCTGGAGCTGGTAGGTCACCCCGTCGACCGTGACCTGCCGTTCCTCCATGCACTCGAGCAGGGCCGACTGGGTCTTCGGCGAGGCCCGGTTGATCTCGTCGCCGACGACCAGGTTGGCGAAGACCGCGCCCGGACGGAACTCGAAGTCGTGGGTTTCCTGGTTGTAGACGCTGACGCCGGTGACGTCGCTGGGCAGGAGGTCGGGGGTGAACTGGATCCGGCGGACCGAGCAGTCGATGGACCGGGCCATCGCCTTGGCGAGCTTGGTCTTGCCGACGCCGGGCACGTCCTCGATGAGCAGGTGGCCCTCGGCGAGCAGCACCGCCAGGGCGAGCCGGACGGTGGCCGTCTTGCCCTCGATGACCTGCTCGATGTTGGACACGATGGCCTCGCTGGCGGCACGGAACTCGTCGTGCGGCAGCAGACCGCCCACCTCGTCCCAGGTCTGTTGTGTCACGGGCCTCCTCCTCGTCGCTGGACGGCAGCTCTGTATAGAGCACCTGGACCCGCCGTAGGGTTCGCGACGCCGAGCCTCGTCTGCCGCAGAAATCTCACTGGCCTCTCAGGCTAACCATGTTTGCCGTGATCGCCGACCCCCGCAGGTGGTCGGTCGGTTACGCCCCGAACATTCGCCGGATGGGGGACAGGGGTACACTGCCGTGCATGGCCGGAGTGTTCCTGCTTCTTACCGAGCCGTGCTGATCCGCTGAACGCGCGCGACAGCACGGCCGCCCCTCCTGTGCGAGGGGCTTTTTTGTGCCCGCAGCAGACCTCCACCACCCGATGAGACCCGCGCCGAGGAGACGCCATGAGTGAGGCAGCCGCACCGGCCACCGACATTCCCCCGTTCCGCTACACCGCCGCCCTGGCCGACGAGATCGAGNNCCGACGCCGGCCACCCGCGCGCCGGCGCCGAGAAGCTGTACGTGCTGGACATGTTCCCCTATCCGTCGGGCGCCGGCCTGCACGTCGGCCACCCGCTGGGCTACATCGGCACCGACTGCTACGCCCGC
>NZ_NAPR01000017.1:141171-152847 GCF_002140155.1 Micromonospora sp. NBS 11-29 | reverse complement strand
CCTGCCCGCCGAGCAGTACGCGGTGCAGACCGGCACCCACCCCCGGACCACCACGGTGGCGAACATCGAGCGGTACAAGGCGCAGCTACGCCGGCTGGGGCTGGGCCACGACGAGCGGCGCTCGGTCGCGACCATCGACACCGACTTCTACCGCTGGACGCAGTGGATCTTCCTGCAGGTCTTCAACTCCTGGTACGACGCGGACGCCCGCCGGGCCCGGCCGGTCGCCGAGCTGATCGCCGAATTCGAGGGCGGCACGCGGCCCACCCCGGACGGACGTCCGTGGGCCGAGCTGACCGTCGCCGAGCGCCGGCGGATCGTCGACGACCACCGGCTGGCGTACGTCTCGGAGGCGCCGGTGAACTGGTGCCCGGGGCTGGGCACCGTGCTGGCCAACGAGGAGGTCACCGCCGACGGCCGCTCCGAGCGGGGCAACTTCCCGGTCTTCAAGCGGAACCTGAAGCAGTGGATGATGCGGATCACCGCGTACGGTGACCGGCTGCTGGACGACCTGGACACGCTGGACTGGCCCGAGCCGATCAAGCTGATGCAGCGCAACTGGATCGGCCGCTCCACCGGCGCGCACATCGACTTCCCCACCGACGCCGCCGCGGTGCGGGTGTTCACGACCCGGCCGGACACCATCTTCGGGGCCACCTACATGGTGCTGGCGCCCGAGCACGAGCTGGTCGACGTACTGGTGCCGGCCGCCTGGCCGGAGGGGACGCGGGACGCCTGGACCGGTGGGCACGGCAGCCCGCGCGAGGCCGTCGAGGCGTACCGGAAGGCCGCCGCGGCCAAGACGGACGTGGAGCGGCAGGCGGAGAGCAAGGAGAAGACCGGCGTCTTCGTCGGCGCGTACGCGACCAACCCGGCCACCGGCGGGCAGATTCCGATCTTCATCGCCGACTACGTGCTGGCCGGCTACGGCACCGGGGCGATCATGGCGGTGCCCGCCCAGGACGAGCGGGACTGGGCCTTCGCCGAGGTCTTCGACCTGCCGATCGTGCGCACCGTGGCGCCGCCGGAGGGCTTCGACGGCAAGGCGTTCACCGGGGACGGCCCGGCGGTGAACAGCGCCGCCCCGGAGCGCGGCGTCGACCTGGACGGCCTGGGGGTGGCCGAGGCCAAGGCGCGGATCATCGAGTGGCTGGAGGCGAACGGGCACGGTGCGGGCGCGGTCACCTGGCGGCTGCGCGACTGGCTGTTCTCCCGCCAGCGGTACTGGGGCGAGCCGTTCCCGATCGTGTACGACGAGTCCGGGGCGCCGATCGCGCTGCCCGAGTCGATGCTGCCGGTCGAGCTGCCCGAGGTGGACGACTTCTCGCCGAAGACGTTCGACCCGGAGGACGCGCAGAGCAACCCGGAGACCCCGCTGTCGCGTCGGCGCGACTGGGTGGAGGTGGAGCTGGACCTGGGTGACGGGCCCAAGCGCTACACCCGGGAGACCAACGTGATGCCGCAGTGGGCCGGCTCCTGCTGGTACGAGCTGCGCTACCTGGACCCGACCAACGCCGAGCGCTTCGCCGACCCGGAGAACGAGGCGTACTGGATGGGGCCTCGAGACACCGGAGACCGCGGCCGACCTGACTGCGGGGGAACCGACCTGTACGTCGGCGGGGCCGAGCACGCCGTGCTGCACCTGCTGTACGCCCGCTTCTGGCACAAGGTGCTGTTCGACCTGGGGCACGTCTCGTCGTTCGAGCCGTTCCGCCGCCTGTTCAACCAGGGCTACATCCAGGCGTACGCGTTCACCGACCCGCGCGGCGCCTACGTGCCGGCCGAGGAGGTCGTCGAGGTCGACGGCCGGTGGTTCCACGGCGAGACCGAGGTTCGGCGCGAGTACGGCAAGATGGGCAAGTCGCTGAAGAACGTGGTCACCCCGGACGAGATGTGCGCGGCGTACGGCGCCGACACGTTCCGGGTGTACGAGATGTCGATGGGTCCGCTGGAGGTGTCCCGCCCGTGGGAGACCCGGGCGGTGGTCGGCTCCTACCGGTTCCTGCAGCGGGTCTGGCGCACCGTGGTCGACGAGCGGACCGGCGAGTCCCGGGTCACCGACGCCCCCGCCGACGACGCGACCCGGCGGCTGCTGCACCGGGTGGTCGACGGGGTCCGCGGCGACATGGAGGCCATCCGGTTCAACACCGCGATCGCCAAGCTGATCGAGCTGACCAACGGCCTGACCCGGCTGGCCGAGACGCCGCGTGAGGTGGCCGAGCCGCTGGTGCTGATGGTCGCCCCGTTCGCCCCGCACATCGCCGAGGAGCTGTGGCGCCGGCTGGGTCACGACACCTCGCTGACGTACGCGGACTTCCCGGTGGCCGACCCGGCGCTGCTGGTCGCCGAGTCGGTGACCTACCCGGTGCAGGTCAACGGCAAGGTCCGGGGCCGCGTCGAGGTGCCGGTCGACGCGCCGGAGGACACGGTCCGCGCGGCGGCGCTGGAGGCGGTCGCCGGCGCGCTGGCCGGCCGGGAGCCGCGCAAGGTGATCGTGGTGGCGGGCCGGATGGTCTCGGTCGTCGCCTGAGCCGGGTGGCGGGCGCGTCCTGCGGGGCGCGCCCGCCACCGGTCATGGTTCGCGGCGGTGCACGACGATCGCGGCGAGCAGCGCGGCCACCACCGGCCAGACGGCGAACACCGCCCAGGCGCCCGGCACGGTCGCCACGTGCAGGTTCGGCAGCACGTACGGGTTGCCGACGAGTCGTTCCCAGGCCGGGACCGGCAGCGCGTTGTGGACCGCGGCGGTCCACCGGTTGGTGATGTCGAAGGCCAGCGGGGCGAGCAGCAGCAGCGTCGTGGTGACCACGACGGCCGGCGCGGTGTGCCGCACCAGGGCGCCGACACCGAACCCGATCAGCGCGCAGACCGGCAGCAGCAGCGTCGACGCCGCGACGGCGCGCAGCGCGCCGGGTTCGCCGATCGACGCGCCGGCGCCAAGGTCGGCGAGGATCGCCTGGGACACCCCGAACGACGTCGCGGCGGCGATCGCGCCGACCACCAGCATGACGCCGGCCAGCACCACCACCTTGGCGCCCACCACGGCGCGGCGGTCCGGCACCGCGATCAGCGTGGTGCGGATCTGGCCGCTGGCGTACTCACCGGCGATCATCAACGCGCCCACCGCCCCGGCCGCGAGCATGACGAACAGCCAGCCCTCCTCCGGGAACGCGTCGTGGATCGGGTCGAACGCGGCCCGGCGTTCGGCGGCGTAGCCCGGCCAGTTGTGGTGGTCGGCGACGGCGGCGCGGACGCTGAACAGCACGGTCGACACCGTGATCAGCGCCATCGACCCGTACGTGGAGCGCAGCGACCACAGCTTGGTCCACTCGGCGGCGAGCAGGTCGCGGAACCGGGCGTCCATCATCGGCCTCCGGCGGTGTAGTCGAGTCGGTCGGCGGTGAGGTCCATGAACGCCTCCTCCAGCGAGGCGGCGCCGGAGTTCGCCCCGGCGAAGGCTGCGAGGCTCTCGTCGACGAGCAGTCGCCCACGCCCGATGATCACGAGGTGGTCCACGGTCTGCTCCATCTCGCTCATCAGGTGGCTGGAGACCAGCACGGTCCGGCCCTCGTCGGCGAGCCGGCGGAACAGTCCCCGCACCCAGCGCACCCCGTGCGGGTCCAGGCCGTTGAACGGCTCGTCGAAGAGCAGCACCGGCGGGTCGCCGAGCAGCGCGCCGGCGATCCCGAGTCGCTGCCGCATGCCGAGCGAGAATCCGCCGATCCGGCGCCGCGCCACCTCGGTCAGGCCGACCTGGTCCAGCACCTCACCCACCCGGGAGCGGGGGATCCCGTTGCTGCGGGCCAGCGCCGTCAGGTGCGCCCGCGCGCTCCGCCCGCCGTGCACGTCACCGGCGTCCAGCAGCGCGCCGGCGTGCCGCAGCCCGCGCGGCCGGTCGGCGAACGGCCGCCCGTCCACCAGGGCGACGCCGCTGGTCGGCCGGTGCAGGCCGACGACGAGCCGGAGCGTGGTGGACTTGCCGGCGCCGTTCGGGCCGAGGAAGCCGGTGACGTGTCCGGGTCGGACGGTGAGGGTGAGGCGGTCGACGGCGGTGCTCCCGCCGTACCGTTTGGTGAGGTTCCTGAGCTCGATCATGGCGTCGACGCTTCCGTGTTCCGGCCGCCGGCTCNGTGCCGGCGGCCACACCGGACCGTCGGGGCTCCGCCCCCGGGCGTACGCCCGCCGGCCGATGACCGGACGGCCGGTGGCTGGCTACGGTGGGGCCCATGGAGGTCGTCGTCCCGGACACCCGTGCCCGGCGGACGCGGACGGTGCTGGTCTGGTCCGCGGTCGCGCTGCTGCCCCCGGTGGTGCTGTTCGCGTCGACCACCGCCACGGGCGGTCCGGCGCGCTACCTCGCGCCCCTCCTGGCGGTGCTCCTGCCGGTCGGCCTGCTGCACCGTCGTCCGCTGCTCGCCGTCGGTCTGATGCTCGCCGGGGCGTCGGCGGTCACCGTCATGACGAACGGGTGGGAGGACGGCTACCTGGCCGGGCTCTGGTACCTCCAGTTCCTCACCATCGACGTGATGCTCGGAGTGGCAGCGGCCCGGGCGCGGTGGCGGGTGTCGGTGCCCGCGGCCGTCATGGTTCTGCTGATCCAGCTCGCCGCGGCCTTCGTGAACCTGGCCAGCGACCCGGTGGGCCGGGCCGCCGTCTCGGTGCCGGCCGTGCTCGCCGCGTGGGTGGTCGGCAACTCGATGCGCGCCCGCCGCCGGCACGCCGAGCAGGTGCGCGCGCACGCCGCCGCCGAGGCGGTCACCGCCGAACGGCTGCGCATCGCCCGGGAGCTGCACGACGTGGTCGCGCACAGCATCGGCGTGATCGCCATTCAGGCCGGCGTCGGCGCGCGGGTGCTCGACAGCCAGCCCGCGCAGGCCCGTGCCGCGCTCACCACCATCGAGCTCACCAGCCGGGAGACGCTGGCCGGGCTGCGGCGTACCCTCGGCGCGCTGCGCCGCCCCGACGGCGCGGCGGCATCGTTGGACCCGACGCCCGGACTGGCCGACCTGGACCGGCTGGTCGAGGCCGCGGGCGACGCCGGGGTACGGGTCACGCTCACCGTCGACGGCGAGCCGGGTCCGCTGCCCGCCGAGGTGGAGTTGGCCGCCTACCGGATCGTGCAGGAGGCGCTGACCAACGTGGTACGGCATGCCCGGGTTCCGACGTGCCGGGTGACGGTGCGGCAGGCGCCGGACGGCGTGCGCGTCGAGGTGGTGGACGGCGGCCACGGCGGCCCGCTCGGCGGCCCGGGGCACGGGATCGTCGGCATGCGGGAGCGGGCCCTGTTGCTCGGCGGCCGGTTCGAGGCCGGGCCGCGGCCGGAGGGCGGCTTCCGGGTGGCCGCCGTGCTGCCGACGGGCGCGGCCGGCCCGGTGGTCGCTGCGGGTCCGGCGGGTCCGGCGTGACGATCCGCGTCCTCCTCGTCGACGACCAGCCGCTGGTCCGGGCCGGGCTGCGGGTGCTGATGGCCGACGCGGTCGACCTGGTGGTGGTCGGCGAGGCCGGCACCGGTGCGGAGGCGGTGCGGTCGGCCCGGGAACTCCTGCCCGACGTGGTGCTGATGGACC
The DNA here is from genome assembly GCF_002140155.1 of Micromonospora sp. NBS 11-29. GTDB lineage: Bacteria > Actinomycetota > Actinomycetes > Mycobacteriales > Micromonosporaceae > Micromonospora. The sequence goes on along the minus strand of NZ_NAPR01000017.1, from coordinate 147,280 downwards.
TGCGGATGCCCGGCACTGACGGGATCGCGGCGACCCGGGAGATCGTCGCGGCCGGCGGACCGACCCGCGTCCTCGTGCTCACCACGTTCGACGACGACGAGCACGTGCACGCGGCGTTGCGCGCCGGAGCGAGCGGCTTCCTGGTCAAGGACATGGCGCTGGAGGAGATCCTCGGCGCGGTGCGGGTGGTAGCGGCCGGCGACGCGCTGATCGCGCCGGGGGTGACCCGGCGGCTCATCGCCGAGTTCGCCCGCCGGCCCGACCGGGCACCCCGTCCCCGTGCCCTGCCCGGTGTCACCGAACGGGAGCGGGAGGTGCTCGTGCTGGTCGCCCGCGGCCTGTCCAACGCGGAGATCGCGACTCAGCTCGTGATCAGCCCGGCCACCGCGAAGGCGCACGTGGCCCGCCTCTTCACCAAGCTGGCCGCCCGGGACCGGGTGCACCTGGTGATCGCCGCCTACGAGGCCGGCCTGGTCACCCCCGCCCGGTAGCTCAGCGCGCCGTGGGTCAGTGATCGGCGATCAACCCGCCGGGCAGCGTCTCGCCGGCGCCGGGCAGGTCAGCCTCGCCGGCACCGGACATGTCAGCCTCGCCGGCGCCCGGCAGGTCAGCTCGGGCCGAGCCGGCGTTGCCGTTCCGCCCGCCACCAGCGGTGGATGATCAGCACGCTGGCGATCAGGCCGAGGCTGGCCGGCGCGGCCGCGTACCAGTTGATCGAACCGGGGCTGGTCACCGCCGCGCCGATCGCGGCGTAGCCGATGGCGGTCGGCGCGGAGGCGATCACACTGCCGGCCAGGAACGGCAGCACCCGGGCCGCGGTGGTGCCGTAGCCGTAGCTGACCAGCCCGAACCCGGCGATCGGCAGCAACCGGACGGTGATCACCCCGAACACGCTCTGCCGGGCGAACCAGCCGTCGAGCCGGGCCAGCCGGCCGCGTACCCGCTCGGCGACGAACTCGCGGCCCAGCATCCGGCCGACCGCGAAGCCGAGCGCCGCCGCGAGCAGTGCCGCGCCGAGCGCGTACGCGGCGCCCTGCACCGGGCCGAAGATCGCGCCCGCGGCCAGCGTGACGAACGTGCGGGGCACCAGGGCCACCAGCAGCAGCGCGCCGCCGACCACGGCCGCGACCGGGGCGTAGCCGCCGAGCGTGTCGGCGAGCCGGGGCAGCTCGGCCGGGTCCGGCCGGGGTGCCAGCAGCAACGTGGCGCCGAACCCGGCGAGCAGCAGGAGCAGCAGCCCGAACCGGCGCGCCGACGGTTGCCGCAGCAACCCGACGAGCCGGCGGGCCACCGGTCGCCGCCCCGGCCGGGCGGCGCCGGTCATGCCCGGGCGGCGGCCGCCACCGCGGCGCGGCGCTCCGACCGGAGCCGGTCGGCCCAGGTGTCGTCGAGCGGGGGGAGCTGGTGGACGCCGGTCGCCCAGCGCAGCAGCAGGTCGGCCAGGTCGGGGTTGCGGGCCAGCGCCGGGCCGTGCGAATACGTGCCGAGCAGCTTGCCCCGCCAGGCCCCCTCGGTGGCACCGTCGTTGCCGACGCCGGTGGTGACCCGGGCCAGCGGCGCCACGCCGGGGCCGAGGTGGGTGCGCCCACCGTGGTTCTCGAACCCGGTCAGGTGCGGGATGCCCAGTCGCGGGTCGACCTCGCCGGCCAGCTCGCCCACCGCCCGGGTCGGGCCGCGGTCGGAGGAGAGGTCGAGCAGTTCCAGGCCGGCGCACCGGGTGCCCTTGGCGAAGAACGAGGTGCCGAGCAACTGGTAGCCGGCGCAGACGCCGAACACCACCGAACCCTGGGCCACCGCCCGGTGCAGGCCGCCGTCGGCGAGCAGGCGCTGGGCGCCCAACGCCTGCGGGCCGTCCTCCCCACCACCGATCAGGTAGATGTCGGCGGTGGCGGGCAGCCGCTGGTCGGAGCGGACCTCCAGCACCTCGACCGGCATGCCGCGCAACTGGGCCCGCCGGGCCAGGATCAGCATGTTGCCGCGGTCACCGTAGGTGGACAGCAGGTCGGGATAGATCCAGACGATGCGCAGGCTCTCAGTTGACACGGTCCAGCTCCGCTCGGATGTCCTGGAAGGCGGTGTAGTTGGCGATGACCTCCAGCCGGCCCGGCGGCACCGCCCGGACCGCCTCGTCGAACGTGCGGACGTGCCGGAACGGCACCCCGTTGACGTCCAGCCGCACGGCCAGGTCGTACGCCCGGTCACCGGTGATCAGCACCTGTCGGCCGGCGAGCGGGGAGAAGTCGACGTCGAACAGCCACGACGTGTCCAGCCCGTCGGGGTCGCGCGCGTTGATGGAGAGCAGGGTCGGCGCGACGTCGGCCATGTCGAACGCCTCCAGCCAGCTCGCCGGGTTCTTGGCCAGCAGCAGTCGGATGTTGCGTCCGTCCCGGTCGACCTGGGCGTAGCGGCCGGCGACCGAGGTGACCGTGCCGAGCCGGGACACCGCGTCCACCGGGCGTACGCCGAACTCGGCGGCGACCGCCAGGGCGGTGGCCGCGTTGCCGAGGTTGACCTTGCCGGGAAGCTGGAGCTGGATCTTGTGCCAGGCGCCGGTGGGGTCGAGCACCCCGTCGTCGTCGACCGTCCACTGCGGCTCGGGGCGGCGCAGCGGGCAACCGGTGCACCACCACTGCTCACCGACGCGCCGGATGGTGGAGCCGCACTCGGGGCAGACCCACGAGTCGTCGTGCCAGCGCTGGCCGGCGCTGAACCAGGTGACGTGCGGCGGGTGGTGGCCCTGGGCCGGGTCGGCGGGCGGGGAGGCGGCCCAGACCACCATCGGGTCGTCGGCGTTGGCGACCACCCGCACGTCCGGGTGGCGGACCAGGGCGGCCCGCCAGAGCTGCGCCATCATGGCGACCTCCTTGGCCCGGTCGAGCTGGTCGCGGGAGAGGTTGAGCAGCGCCACCACATGCGGCTCGGTCGCCTCAAGCACCTGGGCGAGGTAGTGCTCGTCCACCTCCAGCACCGCGTAGGGCGTGCTGCCGGCCTTGGCCAACGCCGAGGTGTGCCCGGTCGGCATGTTGGCGCCGAAGGCGTTGGAGGCGACCCGGCCCAGCACGCCGACCGCCGCGGTGGTGAGCCGGGTGGTGGTGGTCTTGCCGTTGGTGCCGGACACCAGGGCGATGGCGCGCCCGGCCGAGAGGTGGGCGAGCAGGTCAGGGTCGATCTTGAGGCCGATCCAGCCGCCGATCACCGAGCCGTCGCCACGGCCCGCGGCCCGCGACAGCGCCGCGGCGGTGCGCGACACGGAGCTGGCCACCTTTGCCCGCAAGGGCATCTTCGCGTCCGTCACCCGAGCGAGGTTACCGGACCACGGTCGCCGCCAGATCGCCGCCGACGGCGAACCGTTCGGCCGGGGACGCCCGGCGGACGGTCGGAGCGCGCCCGGCCGGACGGCGACGGTCGATGTCGGGTAGCGGACGCCCGCCGGGGCCGCTCACCCCCTCCACTCCGCTCCACCCGCGCTGACGTGCGGTTTTGCGCGCCGAAACGCCACGCCGACCAGGCAATTCTGGTTGCAGGTGGAGGGAAGTGGAGTAGAGTGGGGCGCGATGGTGAGGCCGGGAGGGCCACACCGGCCCGGGGGGTCAGCGGCGCCGCGAACGCCGCTCAGGGCGAGGGGGTTTGGGCCGATGTTCCTCGGCACCCACACTCCGCGCCTGGACGACAAAGGCCGGTTGATCCTGCCGGCCAAGTTCCGGGACGAGCTGGCGGGGGGTGTCGTGATCACCAAAGGGCAGGAGCGCTGCCTCTACGTCTTCCCGATGCCCGAGTTCCAGCGGATCGCCGACCAGTTGCGCGCGCAGCCGATGACCAGCAAGGCGGCCCGGGCCTACAGCCGGGTCTTCTTCGCCAGCGCGCACGACGAGGTGCCGGACAAGCAGGGGCGGGTCACGATTCCCGGGCACCTGCGGTCGTACGCGGCCCTCGACCGGGAGCTGGTGGTGATCGGGGCGAGCACCCGGGTGGAGATCTGGGACCGGGCGGCCTGGGAGACCTACCTCGCGGAGAGCGAAGACGACTTCGCCGACATCGAGGAGGGGGTGCTGCCCGGCGGTCTGTAGGGCGTGACGGCGCCCCACGTACGGCGAGATCTCCAGCCGCTTTCGAGTTCCTGGCACCCCTTCCCCGGTGCCAGGCGCACGATCCGAGACGGAGGGCCGCGGCCTCCGGCGGGCGGGGAGCGGATGGGGATCTGGCGGTATGACGAGGCGTCGTCGCGACGACGGACACACGGACGGAAACGGGTTTCGAGCAGTGGGGGTCGACATGGGGGAGCTACGCGGCACGCATGTGCCGGTGCTGCTCGAGCGGTGTCTCGAGCTGCTGGCCCCCGCCCTGGGCCGCCCCGGCCGGACCGTGCACGTCGACGCCACGCTCGGCCTGGCCGGGCACGCCGAGGCGGTGCTGACGGCCCATCCGGGCACGGTGCTGATCGGCCTCGACCGGGACACCGAGGCGCTCGCCCACGCGCGGGTCCGCCTGGCCCGGTTCGCCGATCGGGTCCACCTGGAGCACGCCGTCTACGACGAGCTGCCCGAGGTGCTCGACCGGCTGGGCTACCCGGCGATCGACGGCGTGCTGTTCGATCTCGGCGTCTCGTCGCTGCAACTGGACGCGCCCGACCGCGGGTTCGCCTACGCGCAGGACGCGCCGCTGGACATGCGGATGGACCAGACCCGGGGGACGACCGCCGAGGAGGTGGTCAACACCTACTCGCATCCGGAGCTGGCCCGCCTGCTGCGGGTGTACGGCGAGGAGAAGTTCGCCGGGAAGATCGCCTCGGCGATCATCCGGGAGCGGGAGCGGGCCCGGATCACGTCCTCGGCCCGCCTGGCCGAGCTGGTTCGGGACAGCATCCCGGCTCCGGCGCGGCGAACCGGCGGACACCCGGCAAAGAGAACGTTTCAGGCTTTACGGATCGAGGTAAACAGAGAACNCGCATGGTGGTCCTGTCCTACCACTCGCTGGAGGACCGGCTCACCAAGCAGGCGCTCGCCGACCGGGTTCGCAGCAAGGGCCCGGTCGACCTCCCGGTCGAACTGCCCGGGTCGGGTCCGACGTTCCGGCTGCTGAGCCGGGGCGCGGAACTGCCCGGGGAGGCGGAGGTGGCCGCGAACCCGCGGGCCGCCTCGGTGCGGCTGCGGGCCGCGGAGCGGCTCGACCCGGAGGAGATCGGGCAGGGGCGGACCGACCGCGAACGGTACCGCCGCCGGGTGAAGGCGATGCACCAACCGGGGACCGGGACGGACGAGGAGGGGGAGGGGACATGAACGTCGAGAAGCGCGACGGCCGGGGGGCCGTCGGGCAGCGCGCACCGCGGTCGGGGGGCCGGACCACGGCGCAGCGCACCACGCGGGACACGACGACGGCGGCGGACCGCCGGGAGGGGACTCGCGCCCGGGGGGCGCGCGACTTCCCCACCCAGGGCACCGCCGCGCTGCGGCCGGCCGAGCGCACCCGGACCACCGAGGCGGCGGCGCCGCGGCTGCGGGTCGCCCCGCCACCGCCGATCCGGGTGCCCCGGGCGCCCTTCGTCGGGCTGATCCTGGTGCTCGTGGTCAGCGGGGTGCTGGGCATCCTGGCGGTCAACACCAAGATCAACGAGAACGCGTTCCGGCTGGAGAAGCTCGAGCAGCAGCAGGCCAAGCTCGACGTGGACGAGCAGGAGCTGAAGAAGGAGATCGCCGAGCAGGAGGCGCCGGGCAACCTGACCGCGAACGCCCGCAAGCTGGGCCTGGTCGAGTCGGAGGACCCGGCCTACATCCGGCTGCCGGACGGGCGCACGATCGGGGTGCCGCACCCCGGCGAGGGCGTGTCGGCCGGCGCCGGCCAGCAGGGCAACGGAGGNGGCGCGGCTCGTCGCGCGGGGTCGAACCACGGGAACCGGGCGTCGGCGGCATCTCCGACGCCCGCGCGTACACCCCGCGCGGGCGGACCATCCGGGAGGGCGGCGCCGAGCAACGGCGTACCCCACGGGGCGGGAACCGGTCGGGCGACCCGTTCCGGCCGGCGTTGCAGGTGCTCGACGGTGGCCGGGCCGGGCGGGCCGGCCGCCGGGAGCCGGCGACGGCCGGTGAGAGCGCCCGGGCCGGCCGCCGGGCGA
>NZ_NAPR01000017.1:109076-141065 GCF_002140155.1 Micromonospora sp. NBS 11-29 | reverse complement strand
CCTCCAGACCGTGGACAGCCCGGCGTACGCCGACGGCGGCCTGCCCAACCGGCTCGCGGTGGTCGAGCTGCCGGCCCCGCGCGGCGCCATCCTCGACCGCACCGGCGAGCCGCTGGCACACAGCGTGGAGGCTCGGTACGTCTTCGCCGACCCGACCCGGGTCAAGGACCGGTTCGCCACCGCGCGGGCGCTCTCGCCGCTGCTCGCCGTGCCGGAATCGGAGCTGGCCGACAAGATGCGCAAGCGCAAGCGGCCCGGCACCGACCGCGAGACCCAGTTCGTCTACCTGGCCCGGGGCGTCGAGATCGGCACCGCCAAACAGATCATGGCGCTGGACCTGGCCGGCATCAACGTGCACCGGGACGAGCGGCGCGAGGTGCCCGGCGGTGACCTCGCCGCCAACCTGCTCGGCTTCGTCAGCCAGGACATGAACGGCCTGGAGGGGCTGGAGGCGAAGTACGACGACGTGCTGCGCGGCGCGGCCGGCAAGCGGACCTACGAGGTGGGCCTGGGCGACCTGGCCGCACCCATTCCGGGCGGCTACAGCAGCACCACCCAGCCCCGGCCGGGCAGCTCGCTGAAGCTCACGCTCGACCGGGACCTCCAGTTCATGACCCAGCGGATCCTGTCCAAGCAGGTGGCCCGGGTCAAGGGCAGCGTCGCCGCCGCCGTGATCATGGACGTCCCCACCGGCGAGGTGCTGGCCCAGGCCAGCCAGCCGACGTACGACGTGGCCGACCCGACGAAGGTCACCTCGCCGGCCGACCGGGACGACGTGGCGACCAGCTTCGTGGTGGACCCGGGCTCGATCCACAAGGCGATCACCTTCGGCGCGGCACTCCAGGAGGGCGTGATCACGCCGGACACCGCGCTCCCGGTGCCGAACACGGTGGTCCGGGGCGGGGTCGAGTTCTCCGACACCCACCCGGTGGACGGCCGCACCCTGAGCATCCCCGGCATGCTGGCGTTCTCGTCGAACGTCGGCACCATCGCGGTCGCCGACAAGCTGGGCCCGGATCGGCTGATCGACTACCAGAAGCGGTTCGGGCTGGGCCAGCCGACCGGCGAGGGCCTGCCGGGTGAGGCCCCCGGGCGGCTGCTCCCGGCCGACAAGTGGAGCGGCTCGGCGTACGGGTCGGTGCCGATCGGGCACAGCGTGGACGCGACGCCGCTGCAGATGGCCGCCGCGTACAACGCCATCGCCAACAACGGGACGTACGTGCAGCCGCACCTGATCAAGGAGACGATCGGGTCGGACGGCACCCGGACGCCGACCGCCGCACCGACCACCCACTCGGTGCTCAGCCCGGCGAACGCGGCGGCGCTGCGCCGGATGCTGGAGGCGGTCACCACGGTCGACGGCCCGGACGGGCAGGCCACCGGCCTGGCCGCCGCCGTGCCGGGCTACCGGGTGGCCGGCAAGACCGGCACCGGTCTGCGATACGACAACGGCAAGCAGCAGCCCGGTGAGGTCGGTTCGTTCATCGGGATGGCCCCGGCGGAGAAGCCGCGCTACGTGGTCGCGGTCTTCGTCTGGAGCCCCGGCGGCGGGGGCGGTGCGGTCGCCGCGCCGGCGTTCCGGGAGATGATGGGCTTCACGCTCCGGCACTACCGGGTGCCGCCGTCGCGGACCGACAAGTCGCCGAAGTTCGAGGTCTTTCCGCGCTGAGCGGGCACGGCGGGACATCATCGGTGAGTGGCGACGAACCACCGGGGCGGCTGTGCGGTCGGAACCGGACGACCGGGTAGGGTCTGACGCCGTGCCCGGCAATCCACGTCCCGCCACCGTGCTTCCGGTCCGGCTCGGCGACCTCGCCGCCCGACTGGCATCGAACCCGCCGGAGGGGGCCGCCGAGCTGGCCGTCACCGGCGTCACCCACGCCAGCCAGGAGGTCCGCCCCGGCGACCTGTACGCCGCCCTGCCCGGTGCCCGCCGGCACGGCGCGGAGTTCGCCACCGCCGCGGCCGCCGCCGGCGCGGTGGCCGTGCTGACCGATCCGGCCGGCGTGCCGCTGGCCGAGGGCGCGGGCCTGCCCGTGCTGGTCGTCGACGACCCCCGGGGCGTGCTCGGCGAGGTGGCCGCCACGGTCTACGGCGACCCGACCGCCGGCCTGACCCTGATCGGGGTGACCGGCACCGCCGGCAAGACCTCCACCAGCTACCTGATCGAGTCCGGGCTGCGTGCCGCCGGGCACGTCACCGGCCTGATCGGCACCGTGGAGACCCGCCTCGGCGACCTGGTGGTGGACAGCGTCCGGACCACCCCGGAGGCCACCGACCTGCACGCCATGCTCGCGGTCGCCCGGGAGCGGGGAGTGGACGCCGTGGTGATGGAGGTGTCCAGCCACGCCCTGGCGATGGGCCGGGTCGGCGGCGTGAAGTTCGACGTCGGCGGCTACACCAACTTCGGCTCCGACCATCTGGACTTCCACGCCGACGAGGCGGACTACTTCGCCGCCAAGGCCCGCCTGTTCGACGGGCGCTGCCGGGTCGAGGTGCTCAACCACGACGACCCGGCGCTGCGCCCGCTGTACAAGCCGGCCACGGTGACCTACTCGGCGGCCGGCGACCCGTCGGCGACCTGGTGGGCCGACCGGATCGACGGCGAGGGGTACGCGCAGCGCTTCACGCTGCACGGCCCGGACGGGACCACGTTGCCCACCGGTGTGGCGCTGCCCGGCCGGCACAACGTGGCGAACGCGCTGCTGGCCGTCGCCGTGCTGGTCGCGGCCGGCGTCGACCCGGCCGTCGCGGCGCGCGGCGTGGCCGCCTGCGGCGGGGTGCCCGGCCGGCTGGAGCTGGTCAGCGGCGACGCGCCGGTGCGCGGGGTGGTCGACTACGCGCACAAGGCCAACGCCATCGAGGCGGTGCTGACGGCGTTGCGCGGCCTGACCGGCGGGCGGCTGGTCTGCGTGCTGGGCGCCGGCGGTGACCGGGACCGGGGCAAGCGACCGGTGATGGGCGGCGCGGCCGCGCGGGGCGCCGACGTGGTGCTGGTGACCGACGACAACCCGCGTACCGAGGACCCGGCCGGGATCCGCGCCGAGGTGCTGGCCGGCGCGTACGCCGCGGCCGCACCGGCGCGGATCATCGAGGTGCCCGGCCGGCGGGCGGCGATCGAGGAGGCGGTTCGGGTGGCGGAACCGGGTGACGTGGTGGCGGTGCTGGGCAAGGGCCAGGAACGCGGCCAGGAGATCGGCGGCGAGGTGCTGCCGTTCGACGACCGGGTGGAGCTGGCGGCGGCGCTGCGGGCCCGCTTCGGCGACCTGGTGGGGCAGCGATGATCCCGCTGACGCTGGCCGAGGTGGCCGCCGCGGTCGGCGGTCGGCTGACCGCCGCCGACCCGGACGCCCGGGTCACCGGCACGGTGGAGTTCGACTCCCGCAAGGTCACCCCCGGCGGCCTCTTCGTCGCGTTCGGAGGTGAGAAGGTGGACGGCCACGACTACGCGGCCGGCGCGGTGGACGCCGGCGCGGTCGCGGTGCTCGGCACCCGTGCGGTGCCGGGTGTGCCGATGGTGCTGGTCGACGACGCGTTGGACGCGATGGGACGGCTGGCCCGAGCCGTGGTCGACCGGCTGCCCGGCCTGACCGTGATCGGGTTGACCGGTTCCTCCGGCAAGACCACCACCAAGGACCTGATCGCCCAGCTCGCGGTGCGGCTCGGCCCGACCGTGGCACCGCCCGGCTCGTTCAACAACGAGCTGGGGCATCCGTACACCGCGTTGCAGGCGACGCCGGAGACCCGCTACCTGGTGATGGAGAAGGGCGCCCGCGGGGTGGGCCACGTCCGCTACCTGTGCGACGTGGTGCCGCCGCGGATCTCGGTGGTCCTCAACGTCGGGGTGGCCCACCTCGGCGAGTTCGGCTCGGTGGAGACCATCGCGCTGGCCAAGGGGGAACTGGTCGAGGCGCTGCCCGCCGACGGGCTTGCGGTGCTCAACGCCGACGACCACCGGGTCGAGGCGATGGCGACGCGGACCCGGGCCCGGGTGGTCCGCTACGGCGAGTCCGAGCAGGCCGACGTGCGCGCGGTGGACGTGACGCTGGACGGCCGGGGCCGGCCCTCGTACACGCTGGTCACGCCGGAGGGAAGCGCGCCGGTGCGGCTCGGTCTGACCGGCCGGCACCAGGTGTCGAACTCGCTGGCCGCCGCGGCGGTCGCCCGCGAGCTGGGCCTGCCCCTGGCCGAGCTGGCGGCGGCCCTGGGGGAGCTGGGCCTGGTCTCCACCCGGCGGATGGACGTGTTCGAGCGCCCCGACGGGGTGACCGTGATCGACGACTCGTACAACGCCAACCCGGCCTCCACCGGGGTGGCGCTGCGCGCGTTGGCCAGCATGCGGGGTGAGGGGCGTACCGTCGCGGTGCTCGGCTACATGGCCGAGTTGGGCGACTTTGAACTTCAGGGGCATCAGCAGGTCGGCCGGCTCGCGGCCGAACTGGGAGTGGACCGGCTGCTCGTGGTGGGCGAGCCGGCGGCGCCGATCCACGAGGGCGCGACAGCGGTAGGCAACTGGGGAGGAGAGTCGGTGCTGCTCACCGATCAGGCGGCGGCCGTCGAGGTGCTGCGGAGCGAGCTGCGTCCATCGGACGTGGTCCTGGTGAAGGGCTCCCGGTACCGGACCTGGGACGTGGCCGACGCGCTGCGCGCGGACGCCCAGGGTACGACGGAGGGCGGCGCCGCATGAGGGCGGTCATCGTGGCCGTCGGGGTCGCGTTCCTCATCTCGCTGTTCTGCACCCCGATCGCGATCAAGTACTTCACCCGGCTCAAGGCCGGTCAACCGATCCGATCGAACCTCGGGCTCGCCAGCAACGAGGGCAAGAAGGGCACGCCGACGATGGGCGGCGTGGTCTTCATCCTGGCCACCGTCATCGCGTACGTCGCCGGGCACCTGGCCCTGACCACGCTGCCGGACGCGCAGATCGCGCAGGTCGAGCCGACCATCACGGCGCTGGTGCTGCTGGGGCTGATGGTGTTCTCCGGCGCGGTCGGCTTCATCGACGACTTCCTCAAGATCCGCAGGCGGCACAGCGGCGGCCTCAACAAGCGGGGCAAGCTGGCCGGCCAGATCCTGGTCGGCGCGGCCTTCGGCGTGGTGGCGCTCTACTTCCCGTCGAGCATGACCGACCCCAGCGGCAACGCGACCAACACCGAGACCGTCGGCAGCAGCACGCTGAGCTTCATCCGGGACATCCCGGCGCTGGAAATCAGCAAGATCGGTGCGGTGATCGTCATCATCATGGTGGTGATGGCGGCGACCAACGGCGTCAACCTCACCGACGGCCTGGACGGTCTGGCCACCGGCGCTTCGGTGATGGTGCTCGCGGCGTACGGGCTGATCGCGTTCTGGCAGTACCGGCACTGGTGTGCGGACCCGAACTACACCGAGGCGTACTGCTACACGGTGCGCGATCCGCTGGAGATCGCGCTGATCGCCGGCGCGGCGGCCGGGGCGTGTGTGGGCTTCCTCTGGTGGAACACCTCGCCGGCCCGGATCTTCATGGGCGACACCGGCGCGCTCGGGCTGGGCGGCCTGATCGCCGGCATGGCGATGTCCACCCGGACCATCCTGCTGCTGCCGATCCTGGGCGGCCTGTTCGTGATCATCACGATGTCCGTGGTCATCCAGATCATCTCGTTCCGTACCACCGGCAAGCGGGTGTTCCGGATGTCGCCGTTGCAGCACCACTTCGAGTTGGCCGGCTGGAGCGAGGTCAACATCGTGGTGCGGTTCTGGATCATCGCCGGCATCGGGGTGGCGATCGCGCTGGGGCTGTTCTACAGCGAGTTCCTCGCCGCGGTCAGCTAGGTGCTGGGAAGGGCCCCCTTTTAACAGACGTCTGTTAAAAGGGGGTCCTTCCTTCAGATTCGACACGCCGAGCGGGGCGGTTGCGCCACGGGCGGGCGGGTCGAGCGGCCATGATGAGCGGGTGGGGGAGGGACGAGACATCCAGGTCACCAGCGATCCGCCGGCCCGTCGTGCGCCCGCGGCCACGCCACCGGCCGATCCGCCGGCCGCCGGGGGGTGGGATCCCGCCGGTGGCCTGGCCGCGCTGCGTGGGCTGCTGGCCCGGCCGCTGGCCTCCTACTACCTGCTGCTCTCCAGCGCCGGCCTGCTGCTGCTGATCGGCCTCACCATGGTCTTCTCCGCGACCAGCGTGCGGGACTACGTCCTGGACGGCAACGCCTCGGCCTCGCTGACCAAGCAGACCGTGTTCGCGGTGATCGGCGTCGCGGCGTTCTGGGCCTGCCAGCGGCTGCCCGCAAGCACGTTCCGGGCGGTGAGCCGTCCCGCGCTCGGCGTGGCGGTGGCGCTGCTGCTCCTGCTCAACCTGCTGGTCGCGCTGGAATCGCTGTTCGGGGTGGAGTCGATCGGTCCGCTCAAGGGCGAACTCCTCTCGCTCTCCCTCGGCCCGATCTCGCTCCAGCCGGCCGAGGTGGCCAAGTTCGCGCTGGTGCTGTGGGGCGCGCACGTACTGGCCCGCAAGGGCGCCGCGCTGGGCTGGTGGCGGGAGCTGGCCACCCCGCTGTTCCCGGTGGTCGGCCTCCTCTTCGTGCTGGTCGGCTTCAACGACCTGGGCAGCATGCTCTGTCTGGTGGCGCTGGTGGTGGGCCTGCTCTGGGCGGCCGGCGTGCGGAGCCGGGTCTTCGCCTCGCTCTCCGCGCTCGGCCTGCTCGGCATCGGCCTGCTGGTCGCGGTGGCCTCGCTCGGCGCCGGCTCCGGTTCCCGGGACGCCGACAACTACCGGTTGGGCCGGCTGACCATGTGGCTGGACCCGCCGTCCCCGAAGACCTGCTTCGACGAGCAGTTGGAGAACTGTTACCAGCTCATCCAGGCCCGGTACGCGATCGGCAACGGCGGCTGGTTCGGCGTCGGCCTGGGGCAGAGCAGCTTCAAGTACGGCTGGCTGCCCGAGGCGCACAACGACTTCATCTTCGCCATTGTCGCCGAGGAGCTGGGCGTGGTGGGCTGCACCGTGATCCTGGTGCTGTTCGCCGTGCTGGCCTACACCGGGATGCGGATCGCCCGCCGGGTGGAGGACCCGTTCCGCCGGCTGGCCGCCGCCGGGGTGACCGCCTGGCTGGTCGGCCAGGCCGTGATCAACATCGGTGGGGTCACCGGTCTGCTGCCGCTGACCGGCGTACCCCTGCCGTTCATCTCCGACGGCGGCAGCGCCCTGGTGGTGACGCTGGCCGCGATCGGCATGCTCGCCTCGTTCGCCCGCGCCGAACCGGATGCGGCCCGGGCGCTGCACGCCCGTCCGCCGGCCCGATGGGTCCGACTAGTGTGGGCCCCGTTGCCGCCGCTTCCCGGCCGGCGTCGCCGACCGGCGCCGCCCCCGGCGGATCGTGGGCCCGTGCCCCGGTCCCGCCAGCGTCGGCAGGACGACCAGGCCGCGGCCCGCGGCGCCCGGCCCGACCGGGCGCGCACCGGCGCGGCGAGCGAGAGGAGACGCTGATGGGTCCGCTGCGTTCGGTGGTGCTCTGCGGAGGGGGTACGGGCGGGCACATCTACCCGCTGCTCGCCTTCGCCGACTGCCTGCGCCGACACGACCCGAGCGTCCGGATCACCTGCCTGGGCACACCGAAGGGCCTGGAGAACGAGCTGATCCCGCCGGCCGGCTACGACCTGCGGCAGATCCCGGCCTACCAGCTTCCCCGATCGGTCAACATGAGCCTGGTGCGCACCCCGGACCGGATGTGGAAGGCGGCCCGCGCCGCGGGCAAGGTGATCGACGAGGTGCAGGCCGACGTGGTGGTCGGCTTCGGCGGGTACGTCTCGGTGCCCGGCTACCTGGCCGCGTGGCGGCGTGACCTGCCGATCGTCATCCACGAGGTGAACGTGCCACCGGGCGTGGCGAACAGGATGGGCATGAAGTTCACCAAGAACGTCGCGGTGGGCTTCCCGCACCAGCCGGCGCAGGCCGAGGCGCTGCGCGACGCGCGGGTGGTCGGGGTGCCGCTGCGCCGCGGCATCGCCGGCCTGGACCGGGCGGCGCTGCGCGACGCGGCCCGCGCCCACTTCGGGCTCCGCCCCGACCTGCCGGTGCTCTTCGTGGCCGGCGGCTCGCAGGGCGCCCGCTCGATCAACCTGGCCGTCTCCGGCGCCGCGAAGGAGCTGGCCCGCAACGGCGTGCAGGTGCTGCACGTGATCGGCGCCCGCAACGAGCCGGTCTCCGTCCCCACCGACCTGCCGGTGCCGTACGTGACGCTGCCCTACCTGTCCGAGATGGAGCTGGGCTACGCGGCGGCCGACCTCATGCTGGGTCGCGGTGGCGCGATGACCTGCGCCGAGGTGGCTGCGATCGGCCTGCCCACGGTCTACGTGCCCTATCCGCACAGCAACCAGGAGCAGAAGCGCAACGCGCTGCCCGTGGTGGAGGCCGGCGGCGGGCTGCTTGTCGACGACGCCGAGGTGACGCCGTCCTGGGTGGAGCGCACGGTGATCCCGCTGATCCGGGACCCGCAGCGGCTCTACGCGATGAGCCACGCCGCAGCCGCCTACGGCCGCCGGGACGGCGACGTGGCGCTGCTGAACTTCGTCTACGAGGCGGTGGCCCGCTGATGGGCGGCACCGCGACGGGAAGGTACCTGGCATGAACACCGCGCAGTTCACCCCCGCCGGCACCATGACCGCGGAGGACCTGGGCCGGATCCACCTGATCGGGGTGGGCGGGGTGGGGATGGCCGGGTTGGCCCGGCTCTTCCTCACCCGCGGCCTGCCGGTGTCCGGGAGCGAACTGCGGGAGTGGCCGTCCCTGGCCGGTCTGCGGGCGCTGGGCGGGACCATCCACATGACCCACGAGGCGGCCAACCTCGACGGGGTCGACACCGTCGTCTACTCCTCGGCCATTCCGCAGGACCACCTGGAGATGGTCGAGGCGCGCCGCCGGGGCCTGCGCGTGCTGCACCGCTCCGAGGCGCTCGCCGCCGCGATGACCGGCCGCCGTACGGTGGCGGTGGCCGGCACCCACGGCAAGACCTCCACCACGTCGATGGTGACCATGGTCCTCCAGCAGGCCGGCGCCGACCCCTCCTTCGTCATCGGTGGCGAGATCTCCGAGGTCGGTTCCGGCGCGCACCACGGCACCGGCGAGCACTTCGTGGTCGAGGCGGACGAGAGCGACCGGTCCTTCCTGATCTACCGCCCCTACCTGTCGATCATCACGAACGTCGAGGCGGACCACCTCAACACCTACGGCGATCTGGCCACCCTGGAGGCGGCGTTCGCCGAGTTCGCCCGCCTCACCGACCCGGACGGCTTCGTCGTCACCTGCGCCGACGACGCGGGCGGCCGGCGGTTGGCCGAGACGCTGCGGTCGGAGGGTCGCCGGGTGTGGACGTACGGCGAGTCCGACGACGCCGACCTGCGGATGAGCGACGTCGTCTCCTCGGCGCAGGGGGTGCGTTACCTGGCCGAGGTGCAGGGCCGGTCGCTGGGCGAGATCCGGCTGTCGATGCCCGGCCGGCACATGGCGCTCAACAGCGCCGCGGCGGTGCTCGCCGCGTACCTGCTGGAACTGCCGGTGGCGGCGGCGGAGGCCGCGCTCGGCGCGTTCCCCGGCGTGCGGCGGCGCTTCGAGCGCAAGGGTGTCGCCGACGGCGTGCTGGTCTACGACGAGTACGCCTACCACCCGACCTCGATGACGCTGGCGTTGCAGACGCTGCGCGAGGTGGCCGGCGACGGGCGGTTGATCGTGGTCTTCCAGCCCTACCGGCTCTACCGCACCCGCGACCTCCAGGCGGAGATCGCCGCCGCCCTCGGAATCGCGGACGAGTTGGTGCTGCTGGAGGTCTTCGGCCCGGGCGAGCTGCGCAACCCGGGTGAGGGCTCGGCCGCGTTGATCGCGGCGGTGCCGCTGCCGGCGGAGCGGAAGGTCTTCGTCGAGGCGTGGGACGACGTGCCGGCCGAGGTGGCCCGGCGGGCCCGCGCCGGCGACGTCGTGGTGACCATGGGCGCGCCACCGATCTCGCTGATGGGCGATCAACTTCTGGACGCCCTGCTGGCGCGCACCGGCGGCGCCCCGGCCCTCGCTGCCGGCGTCGACCCGGACGGCGCGGCGGCCCCGGCCGGATGAGCCCGGGCCCGGCCCGCGGCCGCACCTCCGGCCAGGACGGCGGGGCGGCGCGGCGCAGCCCGGTTCGGCGGTGGCAGCTGGTGCGGGCCGGCGCGGACGCCGTGCCGCCGTCCACCCGTCGTTTCATGGCCCGGGCCCGGCAGCGGCGGATGCGGGCCGCGCTGCCCTGGGTGGTAGCGGTCTCGGTGGTCGCGGTCGCCGGCCTGGTCGCCTGGACGGTGCTCGGCACCGGGCTGTTCGGCGTTCGCGAGGTGCGGGTGGTCGGCGCGCGGCTGGTCACGGCGGTGGAGGTCCGCGACGCGGCGGCGGTGGCGGACGACGCGCCACTGGCCCGGGTGGACCTGGCCGCGACGGCCCGGCGGGTCGGCACGCTCCCGCCGGTGGCGTCGGCCACGGTGGCCCGGGACTGGCCGGGGACGCTGGTGATCCGGGTGGTGGAGCGGGTGCCGGTGGCGGCGGTGCCGCAGGGCGACGGCGTCGCCGTCGTCGACGCCACCGGCGTGGTGTTCCAGCGCCTGGACCGGGCGCCCGACGGGTTGCCGCTGGTCCGGGTGGCCCGGCCCGGCCCCGACGACCCGGGCACCCGGGCGGGGCTGGCGGTGCTCGCCGCGCTGGGTCCGAAGCTGCGCGCCGAGCTGGTCGCGGTGGACGTGGCCGGGCTGGCCCGGATCACGCTGCTGCTGCGCGGCGACCGTACGGTCTTCTGGGGCGACGCCTCGCGTGGCCCGGACAAGTCCGCGGTGGCCACCGCGCTGTTGCCCCGCGACGCCGACCGGATCGACGTCAGCGCCCCGGACGTGGTCACGTTCCAGTGACCCGCGGCTCAGTGACCGGCGTGTGTCGCCGGTCGCTCGGTCGGCGACACGCCGGAGCGGTCCTTGGCTCCTGGCGCGGCGGCGCATACGTTGCCCCGAAGAGATCAGTGGTTGACATAGCTCTAAGCCTCTAGTAGAGGGTGAGGGTTCAGCCGTCGGAAGAGGGTGCGGGGTGATGCTCCGCCGCTGGTCCGGCCAAGCCGTGTGGGGTCGGCCCATGCCAATCTCGAAGGGAAAGGACCGGAGATGACACCTCCGCACAACTACCTGGCGGTCATCAAGGTCGTCGGCATCGGGGGCGGCGGCGTGAACGCCGTCAACCGGATGATCGAGGTTGGGCTCAAGGGCGTCGAGTTCATCGCGATCAACACCGACGCGCAGGCGCTGCTGATGAGCGACGCCGACGTCAAGCTCGACGTCGGGCGGGAACTGACCCGGGGGCTGGGCGCCGGCGCCAACCCGGACGTTGGCAAGAACGCCGCCGAGGACCACCGCGACGAGATCGAGGAGGTGCTCAAGGGCGCCGACATGGTCTTCGTCACCTGCGGTGAGGGCGGCGGCACCGGCACCGGTGGCGCGCCCGTCGTGGCGAACATCGCCCGTAAGCTCGGCGCGCTCACCATCGGCGTGGTCACCCGGCCCTTCTCGTTCGAGGGCAAGCGCCGGCAGGTGCAGGCCGAGGCCGGCATCGAGGAGCTGCGCAACCAGTGCGACACCCTGATCGTGATCCCGAACGACCGGCTGCTCGCCCTCGGTGACCGCAACATCTCGATGATGGACGCCTTCCGCACCGCCGACCAGGTGTTGCTCTCCGGTGTCCAGGGCATCACCGACCTGATCACCACGCCGGGCCTGATCAACCTGGACTTCGCCGACGTGAAGAGCGTGATGAGCGGCGCCGGCAGCGCGCTCATGGGCATCGGCAGCGCGCGGGGCGAGAACCGCGCCGTCGAGGCGGCCGAGGCGGCCATCTCCAGCCCGCTGCTGGAGCAGAGCATGGACGGCGCGCGGGGCGTGCTGCTCTCCATCGCCGGCGGCTCGGACCTCGGCCTGTTCGAGATCAACGACGCGGCGCAGCTGGTCACCGACGCGGCCCACCCGGACGCCAACATCATCTTCGGGGCGGTCATCGACGACGCGCTCGGCGACGAGGTGCGGGTGACCGTGATCGCGGCCGGCTTCGACGGCGGCACGCCGGCGTACAAGGCGGTCGAGCCGCCGCGCAAGAGCAACCAGAACCCACCCACCCAGCCGAACACGCCGGTGAGCCCGCCCACCATGCCGGCACCCCAGCAGCCGACGCGCCGGGTGCTCTTCGACGACGTCGACGTGCCCGACTTCCTCAAGAACGGGTCCTGAGCCGCGCCGATGACGGATTCACCCCTCGCGGTGCGACCCGAGCGTCGCGCCGAACTCGCGGCCGGCCTGGCCCGGATCCGGGCCCGCATCGCCGACGCCTGCGCGGCGGCCGGTCGCGGCCGGGACGAGGTCACCCTGGTCGCGGTCACCAAGACGTATCCGGCGGCCGACGTGCTCGCGTTGGCCGGGCTCGGCGTGGCCGACGTGGGCGAGAACCGTGACCAGGAGGCGGCGCCGAAGGCGGCGGCGGTGGCCGCCGCCGGGGCCGCGCCGCGCTGGCACTTCATCGGCCAGTTGCAGCGCAACAAGGCCCGCTCGGTCATCCGGTACGCCGACGTGGTCCAGTCGGTGGACAGCGCCCGGCTGGCCGCCGCGCTGGACGCCGCGGCCTCCGGTGCCCGGGACCGGCCGTTGGACGTGCTGGTGCAGGTGAGCGTCGACGGCGACCCGGCCCGGGGTGGGGCGTTGCCGGGCGCGGCCGACCCGGAGCGGGGGCTCGATCCGGTGGCCGCGGCGGTGGCCGGCGCGCGCGGGCTGCGGTTGGCCGGCCTGATGGCGGTGGCGCCGCTGGGCTGGGAGCCGGACCGCGCGTTCGCCCGGCTGGCCGAGGTCGCGGCGCGGCTGCGGGCCGACCATCCGGGCGCGTCGCTGCTGTCGGCGGGGATGAGTGGCGACCTGGAGAGCGCCGTCGCTCATGGCGCGACACATGTCCGCGTCGGCAGCGCGTTGCTCGGCATGCGTCCCACGCTGGGGTAGCCTGACCCCGACGGAAGCAAATTACATCAGTGTTGTTCAGGACGGCGTTCCCGTAGCCGGGGGCCGTGGCGGGCGGACCGCGAACCGCTCACCAGGGGATTGCCGATCCGGTCCGGTGGGCATGATCGTCCACTCGTGATCAAGCGACACGGCACGGGGGCGCGTGCCGCATGGCGGACGGAAGGGCGCGGGGATGGGTGCACTGCGCAAGGCGGGGGTCTGGCTCGGTCTCGTCGAGGAGGACGACGAGCGGGCGTACGAGGACGGCGGCTACGACAAGAGCAGCTACCGGGACTCGCGCTACCGGTCGAGCCGGTACGCCGAGGAGTTCGCCGACGACGACGAGGAGTCCGACGAGCCGCCGACGCCCAGGAGCCGGGTCGGCGACCGTGGCCGGCTGACCGAGCGCGCCGCGAGCCGCGGGGTCGACACCGACCGGTCCGAGGCGGAGCGCCCAGAACGTCCCGAGCGCACCGAGCGCGCCGACCGGGCCAGTGTCCGGTCGATCACCCGGTCCGGCGCCGGCGAGAGCACCGGTGCGTTGGCCTACCACACCCGGGACAATCTCGCCCTCGCGCCGCAGGCCCAGCCGCGTGAGCGGGCGGTGGCCCCGGAGGACGAGCAGCGCTACCAGATCACCACGCTGCACCCGACGACCTACCGCGAGGCGCGGACCATCGGCGAGCACTTCCGGGACGGGGTGCCGGTGATCATCAACCTCACCGAGATGGACGAGGCGGACGCCCGCCGACTGGTCGACTTCGCCGCCGGGCTCGCGTTTGGCCTGCGCGGTACGATCGAGCGCGTGACCAACCGGGTGTTCCTGCTCTCACCGGCCAACGTCCAGGTCACCGCGGAGGACAAGGCCAAGATCGCTGAGGGCGGCTTTTTCAGCCTGAGCTAGCCCGCACGACCGAGGGACGTCGCCTGCCGTGTTGTCGATCCTGTTCCAGGTGCTCTACCTGCTGCTGTACTTCTTCCTGCTTGTCCTGTTGGCTCGATTCGTCCTCGGGGCGGTGCTGGCCTACGGCCGTCGCTGGCAGCCGGGACGGGGCGCATCGGCCGGACTGGAAGTCGTGTGGAGCGTCACTGATCCGCCCCTGCGAGCGTTGAGGCGTGTGATCCCACCTCTGCGAATTGGTACCGTGAGCATCGACCTGGCCTCCCTTGTGCTCCTGGTTATCCTGTTCGTGCTGATGGAGTTCGTGTTACAGCGCCTGATCCTGGCGTTCGCCTGACCAGCGCGCTTTCGCGGCCGCAACTGACCCGAGGAGTTTCGATGCCGCTGACCCCGGCCGACGTTCACAACGTCGCCTTCAAAAAGCCGCCGATCGGCAAGCGGGGGTATGACGAGGAGGAGGTCGACGCCTTCCTGGACGAGGTCGAGCGCGAGCTGGCCCGTCTGATCGAGGAGAACAACGAGCTGCGCGCCCAGGTGGAGCGCGGCGGTCGGGGTGGCGCTCCCGCCGGCCCCGGCGGCGACGCCCGCCTCGCGGCGGAGCTCAACGACGTCAAGACCCAGCTCGACCGGGTGCAGCGCGACAAGGCGGCCGCCGAGCAGGCGGCCCGGGCGATGCAGGCCGAGCTGGAGCAGGTCCGTGCCCAGGGTGGACCGGCCGGCGTGACCGGGGACGGCGAGCAGCAGGCGCTGCGGGTGCTGATGATGGCCCAGCGCACCGCCGACGACCACGTCTCCGACGCCCGGCGCGAGGCCGACAGCCTGCTCTCCGAGGCCCGTTCCAAGGCCGAGGAGGTCACCCGCGAGGCGCGGGCCAAGGCCGACGCCCTGGAGCGGGACGCCCGGCAGCGGCACCAGGAGGCCATGGGCGGCCTGGACGCCAAGCGCACCGCGCTGCAGAAGCACATCGAGGAGCTCAAGCAGTTCGAGCGGGAGTACCGCACCCGCCTCAAGGCGTACCTGGAGAGCCAGCTCCGTGACCTCGACGGTCGCGGCCAGGGCCTCGAGGTCGAGATGAACCGCTCCGAGGGCACCCGCGCCGCCGGCGGCAACAACGGCCTCGCCGCCGCCGGTCTCGCCGGCTCCTACGGCGGTGGCCGCGCCGGCTCGCTCGAGTCCGGCCGCTGATCCCTGGTCGGTGGCCGTCCCGGTGACGGCCACCGACCGCCCAGACCGACACGACGCGGCCGGGGGTGAGCTGTGATAGCCGCCAGCATCCTGCTCATCCTCGTCGCGGTCGTCCTGCTGGTGGTCGGGCTGGTCGGTGGCTCCAGCCCGCTGCTGATCGTCTCGATCGCGGCCAGCCTCCTGTCCGCCGTCGCCTTCGTCGCGTTCGCCCGCCAGGCGGCCGCCACGCGGGCCCAGGCGCACCGGGCGGCCGAGCCGCGTCCCCGGACCGCACCCACCGGCCCGTTTCCGGACGAGCCGATGAGCCCGGTCCCGCACCACACGTCCACGGCCGGTGCCGGTGGACCCGGGTGGCGGCAACCGCCCGGGTCGCCGGTGACCGAGCCGGACGACCCGCCCTTCGACGACCCGCCCCACGACGAGCGGCCCTTCGACGACCGGCCCTATGACGGCCCGCGTCACGACGACCGGCCCTTCGACGACCCGCGCTTCGACGCGGACGCGCCGGTGGCCGGCGCGTACCCGCCGGGCGGTGAGCCGTACTCGCCGCCGGCGCCGCGCGACGCCCCCGCCGCGGCGGAAGCGTCCGAGCCCACCTCGCCCGCGGCGGGTGGTCCGTTCGACGGGGAACCCTCGGCCGAGTTCCTCACCGCCGGGCAGGTCGCCCGGCTGGTGCGGCTCCCCGACGAGGTCCGGGTGGTCGACGGCCAACCCCGGTTCCACCTGCCCGACTGCCCCCACCTGGTGGGTCGGACCGACGAGTCGCTGCCGGTGGCCGAGGCGGTCGGGCTCGGGTTCACCCCCTGTGCCCACTGCGCCGCCGCCACCACCCTGCTCACCGAAGCCCGGCCGCGCTGACCATGGCGATCGCGGACACTCCGCTCACCGTCGCGGTGCGCGTGAAGCCGGGCGCGGCCCGTACCCGGGTGGGCGGCCGGTTCGACGGGCCGCTCGGCCCCGCCCTGGTCGTCGCCGTGCACCCGCCGGCGGTGGACGGCCGGGCCACCGAGGCCGCCCGGCGGGCGCTGGCCGACGCGCTCGGGGTCCGGCCGGCGGCGGTGTCGCTGCGTGCGGGCGCCGCCAGCCGGGACAAGCTCTTCCTGGTCGAGCGTCCGGCCGCCGGGCTGCCCGAGGTGCTGCGTCGGCTGCGCGACGGCAGCGTCGGATGAGGATCCGGCGGGCCGGTCGACGATGACCCCGGGGCTGAACCTCGCGCTGCTGGTGGGCGCGGCCGTCCTGCTGGTCGCGGTGGGCGCGGTGCGGTTCTCCACCCGGCTCGGCGTGCCCAGCCTGCTGGTCTACCTGGCGCTCGGGGTGCTCATCGGCGAGGCCGGGCTGGGCATCCGCTTCGACGACGTCGAGCTGACCCGGGTGCTCGGCTTCTGCGCGCTCATCGTGATCATCGCCGAGGGGGGCCTGAGCGCCCGGTGGAGCACGCTGCGGCCGGTGCTCGGGCTGGCCGCCGTGCTCTCCACCGTCGGCGTGGTGGTCAGCATCGCGGCGGTCGGCCTGGTGGTGCATTTGCTGCTGGGCCTGGACTGGCGGCTGGCGCTGCTCTACGGCGCGGTGCTCTCCTCCACCGACGCCGCGGCCGTGTTCGCCACCCTGCGCCGGTTGCGTCTGCCGCCGCGCCTGGTGGCCACGCTGGAGGCCGAGTCCGGGATGAACGACGCCCCGGTGGTCCTCCTGGTGCTGCTGCTGTCCCGGGCCGGGGTGGAGGAGGCCCACCCCTGGTGGTACGAGGTGCTGCTGCTCGGCTACGAGTTGGGTGCCGGCGCCGCGGTGGGGGTGGGCGCGGGCCTGGCCGGGCGGTACGCGCTGCGCCGCGCCGCGTTGCCGTCGGCTGGCCTCTACCCGATCGCGGTCGTCGGCTTCACCGTGCTGGCGTACGCGGCCGGGTCGGCGCTGCACGCCTCGGGCTTCCTGGCCGTCTACGTGGCCGGGGTGCTGCTCGGCAATTCCCGTCTGCCGCACCGGCAGGCGATCCTCGGCTTCGCCGACGGGTTGGCCTGGCTGGCCCAGATCGGCCTGTTCGTGCTGCTCGGTCTGCTGGTCTCGCCGGGTCGGCTCGGCGATGCGGTGCTGCCGGCGGTGATCACCGGGTTGGCCCTGTTGCTGTTCGCCCGGCCGCTGTCGGTGGCGGTCTCGGCGCTGCCGTTCCGGGTCTCCGGGCGGGAGCAGCTCTTCCTCTCCTGGGCCGGGTTGCGCGGTGCGGTGCCGATCGTGCTGGCCACCATTCCGCTC
This sequence comes from Micromonospora sp. NBS 11-29, assembly GCF_002140155.1. Lineage (GTDB taxonomy): Bacteria > Actinomycetota > Actinomycetes > Mycobacteriales > Micromonosporaceae > Micromonospora. The sequence goes on along the minus strand of NZ_NAPR01000017.1, from coordinate 123,724 downwards.
TCGCTGCGGGTGCCGGGCGCGGACCAACTCTTCGACGCGGTGTTCGTGCTGGTGGTGATCTTCACGTTGCTCCAGGCCGGCACGCTGGCCCCGGCCGCCCGCCGGCTGGGGGTGACCGCACCGGCGGAGGCGAGCGAGATCCTGCTGGAGACCGCGCCGCTGGAGCGGATGCGGGCGGACCTGCTCCAGGTGGAGGTGCCGTCGGGCTCCCGCCTGGCCGGGGTGCACGTCGACGAGCTGCGGCTGCCGGTGGGGGCCGCGGTCACGCTGGTGCTGCGGGACGGGGTCGGCTTCGTGCCCGGCCCGGACACCCGGCTCAAGGTGGGGGACAGCCTGCTCATCGTGGCCACCGCCGGGGTGCGGGACGAGGCGGAGCGCCGGCTGCGCGCGGTGAGCCGGCGGGGCCGGTTGGCCCGGTGGTTTGGGGAGTACGGGGAGGATCGCACGGGCTGATCTGCTAGCGTTCCCTTTGCCCCGATTGATGGCAGTGCGGGGCGGAATATCGGGACCACGGTGCGGCACGTTGTCGGACGCCTGTACGTTCCGTATTCTTGCCAACCTCCGGAGTGTGCGGCGGGTCGCCGTGCGCCCGTTCCGTACGCGGGGGACGCCGGCGCCGATGGCCCCTGCCCACGCACCGCTGACCGCCGCGCCCACGCGGCTGAGGGAGCTGACGATGGCGAAGCCAGCCGAGACCCGGACCGCCGGCCGTAAGCCGGTGGCGAAGGCCACCCGCAGCGCGGCGGAGACCGAGAAGATCCGGGCCGCGTTGGCGGCCCGGCGGGACGAGCTGACCGCCGAGTACGATCAGACGTTGAGCGAGATCACCGAGCTGCAGCGCGACCGGCTGACCGACTCGGCCGGGGACGACCAGGCCGACACCGGCACCAAGACGTTCGAGCGCGAGCAGGAGATCTCACTCGCCAACAGCATCAAGGAGCGGATCACGCAGGTCGAGCGCGCCCTGGAGCGCCTCGACGAGGGTGGCTACGGCTGGTGCGAGCGGTGCGGCAACCCGATCCCGGTGGAGCGGCTCGCCGCGTTCCCGTCGGCCACCCTCTGCGTGAGCTGCAAGCAGCTGGAGGAGCGGCGCTGACGTCCGTTCCCCGGCGGCCGAACGGCAGACGGTGACCGCCACCGTCGCGAGCGTCGATGGGGAGCAGATGACCGCAGCACCGCCCGCCGGGTCCGACACCACCGTCCCGGACGCCGGCACGCCCCGCCGCAGGGCGGTCGGCCTGCTGCTGGGCGTGTCCCTGGCCTCGCTCCTCGCGGACCTGGGCACGAAGCAGCTCGCGCTCGCCGAGCTGACCGGCCGGGAGCCGGTGTCGCTGCTCGGCGGCGCCGTCTACCTCACCCTCACCCGCAACAGCGGCGCCGCCTGGAGCATCGGCTCCGACCACACCTGGGTCTTCCCCCTGATCACCCTGGGCGTGATCGGGTGGATCGCCTGGATGGCGCTGCGGCTGCGCTCCCTGCCCTGGGCGGTGTCGCTGGGCCTGGTGCTGGGCGGGGCGCTGGGCAACCTCACCGACCGGATCTTCCGGGCGCCGGGGCACTTCGTCGGGCACGTGGTCGACATGATCAGCCTGTTCGACCCGTACGGTCAGGTCTGGCCGGTGTTCAACCTGGCCGACAGCTCGCTGGTCTGCGGCGTGGTGCTGGCGGTCTTCCTGGAGCTGACCGGCCGGCAGCGCGACGGCTCCCGGGCCGCCTCCGACACCGCCGGCGACGACGTCCCGGCCGACCAGAAGGAGCGCGCGTGACCACCGCGTACGCCACCGGCGGCGACCACCGGTCCCTGCCGGTCCCGGACGGGCTCGACGGCATGCGGCTGGACCAGGCCGTGTCCCGGCTGTTCGGGTTGTCCCGCACCGCCGCGGCGGCGCTGGTGGACGCCGGGGACGCGCTCGTCGACGGCGTGGTCCGGGCCAACTCGCACAAGGTGAAGGCCGGTGCCTGGCTGGAGGTCACGCTGCCCGCGCCGGCCGCCCCGCCGACCGTGATCCCGCAGGCGGTGCCCGGCCTGACCGTGGTGCATGCCGACGACGACATCGTGGTGGTCGACAAGCCGGTCGGGGTGGCGGCGCACCCGAGCCCCGGCTGGACCGGCCCGACCGTGATCGGTGGGCTGGCCGGCATCGGTCACCGGATCTCCACCAGCGGGGCCGCCGAGCGGCAGGGTGTGGTGCACCGGCTCGACGTCGGCACCACCGGGGTGATGGTGGTGGCCAAGAGCGAGCGGGCGTACACCGCGTTGAAGCGGGCCTTCAAGGTCCGCGAGGTGGAGAAGCGCTACCACGCCGTGGTGCAGGGCCACCCCGACCCGCTGCGCGGCACCATCGACGCGCCGATCGACCGGCACCCGCACCACGACTACCGGTGGGCGGTGGTTTCCGGCGGCAAGCCGAGCATCACCCACTACGACACGCTGGAGGCGTTCCCCTCGGCCAGCCTGCTCGACGTGCGGCTGGAGACCGGGCGTACGCACCAGATCCGGGTGCACCTGTCGACCCTGCGGCACCCCTGCGTGGGCGACCTGACCTACGGCGCCGACCCGACCCTGTCGGCCCGGCTCGGGCTGTCCCGGCAGTGGTTGCACGCCCGCTCGTTGAGCTTCCGGCATCCCGGCACCGGGGACGAGGTCACGTTCGTCAGCGAGTACCCGGACGACCTGGCCCGGGCGCTGGAGATCCTGCGCGACTGACCGTGACCGACGACGCCGCGCCGCCCGGCCGGTCCCGTTCCGCCGCGCTGACCTGGCTCGCCCTCGGCTGCGCGCTGGTGGTGCTGGTGGTCGCCGTCGCGCACCGGCGGGACCGGCCGGTGGGCGACCGCACGGTCGGCGAGGTGACCCGGGTGGGGGTGGCCGACGGCGCGCCGGTCCCGCCGTACCTGCGGGCGGCCGGTGACGAACTCGCCCGGCTGGACGCGCCCGACGGCTACGCCCTGGTCGCGTTCGCGGCCTACCTCGCGCCCGACCGGGTGGCGGCCGTGCTGGCCGGCGTGCCGGTCTCGGCGGTGCTCGCGCGGGTGCCGCTGCCGGACCGGCAGACCGAGATCGTCCGGATCGCCGCCCGGCGCCTGCCCGAGGACGTGACCGGCGCGATGGCGGCGGTCGCCGACCGCAAGGACCGGGAGGCGGCCGACTACCGGGCCCGGGCCATCGCCCCGGCGGCCACCGCCGATCCCGAGCTGCGCCGGGGGTACGACGACGGCGCCGCCGTCGCGTCCCGAGAGGCGGCCGGCTACCGGGCCGGGTGCGCCTGCGTCTACGCCGCCGTGGTGCGAGGGGCCCCGGACACGCTGCGTGCCCTCGCCGGCCGCCCCGGCGTGCGGGTGGTGGACCCGGCACCGGAGGTGGTCCGACTGGACCGCACCGTGTTCACCCCGCCGCTGCCGGAGCAGCGTGACGTGGCCCGGCCGCCGACCGACACCGGCCCGGTCCCGGGTAGCGGAATGGGCGATTCGTCGGAAGCCGCACCGACGGTGAGCGGACCTTCACCGGCCGGCCGCCCGCCGGTCGCCGGGTCCGGGCCACCCACCCCCACTCCCACCTCCTGAGACACCCCGCCGCGCGGTCCCGGCGCGATCGCCCCGGTGAACGGACCCGCCGGGCGATGTGCGGCGCGGGGAGTGGTCCGAATAGGGTTTCGTTCGTAGCCTGTCAGGCGGAGATCGATGGGCTGGGGGAGGGCGAATCCTTGGACGGCAGCGAGACCGGCTGGGGTCGGCAGGGTGAGCCGGCACCGCGGTGGCGGGCGCTGCTCGACCGGGCCCGGCTCGGCGGTCGCGGCGCGGAACACCCCGACGCCGACCGGCGTGCCGAGGAGCACCCGGCGCCACCCCCTGATCCGCTGCCCCGACGCGGTCAGGCCGCCGGGTGGAGCGGCCGCGCCGCCGCCGTCGGGCGTGCCGCCGACGGGTCGTACGGCACCGAGCCCGGCTACCGGGCCGAGGCCACGTTCCGGGTCGACCCCGCCTTCCGCGCCGACCCACGCTACGACGGCGAACCGGCGTACCGGGCGGAACCTGCGTACCGCGCCGACCCGGAACCGGCGTACCGCACGGACCCCGAGCCGGCCTATCGCACCGACCCCGAGCCGGCGCCGGAGGCGACCTGGCGGGCCGGGCCGTCCTACGCCCCGGAGCCCCGCGCCGAGCCGACCTGGCGCGGCGACCCGTCCTACCCCGCCGAGCCGCCGGCCGAGCCGTCCTGGCGGGCCGAACCGGCCCGGCCCGAGGCGCGTGGGCGGGCCGAGGCCCCGGTCGATCCGCGCTACTCCCTGCTCGACGGCGGCTACCGACCCGCACCGCCTCCGGCGGAGTCCCGCTACGCCCTGCTCGACCGGGGCCGCTACCGGCCGGTGACGCCGCCCGTGCCGGAGCCGGTGGTGCCCGCCCCCCGGCGGCCGGTCGAGGCCCGTGGGGGCCGGGTCGAGCCGACGCCGGCGCAGTGGCGCGCCCCGGAGCCGGACCCGGAACTGGAGCGGGCGACCGGGGTGCTCCGCCGGGAGCTGGGCACCCCCCGGGTGCTCGCGTTCGCCAATCCCAAGGGCGGGGTGCACAAGACCACCGCGACGGTGCTTGCCGCCGCCACCGTGGGCAGCGTGCGCGGGCGTGGCGTGCTCGCCTGGGACGACAACGAGCTGCGGGGCACGCTCGGCCTGCGCGCCGGCAGCGCCCGGCACGCCCGCACCATCCGGCACCTGATCCACGACCTGGCGCAGATCGAGATCCTTGACGGCAACACGCTGCTGTCCCACCTCGACGACTACCTGCGGCACGCCTCCGACGGCTCGTACGACGTGCTGGCCGGCGAGGAGAGTCCCCGCTTCGCCCAGCGACTCGACCAGTTCACCGTCAAGCGGGTGCTGGAGCTGCTGCGCCGCACCCACGACGTGATCTGCGTGGACACCGGCAACAACGTGGAGAGCCCGAACTGGCGGACCGTCATGCAGGCCGCCGACCAGCTCGTGGTGACCACCGTGCCCCGCGAGGACGCCGCGTTCAGCGCGGACTGGATGCTCGACCTGCTGCACGAGGTGGGCATGGGCGAGCTGGCCGACAACGCGGTCACGCTGATCTCCTGCCCCACCCCGGGGCGCACCTCCCTCCAGGAGGACCTGGAACGGCACTTCGCCACCCGCACCCGGGCGGTCGCCGTGGTGCCCTACGACCCGGCGCTGGAGACCGGCTCCTCGATCGAGTACCACCAGCTCCAGGCGGAGACCCGCGACGCCTGGCTCAAGGCGGCCGCGGTGATGCTGGAGCCGTTCGCGCGCTGACCGCCCACCACCGCCCCACGCCGGGCGCGGGCCTGAGAGGATCACCGGGTGAGTCCGGACACCCCTGAGCCCGAGCGGGCCGACGCGCGTCCCGGCGGGCCGACCGACCGGCCGGCGCACGACGTGTCGCCGCCCGGCAGCGCCCGGCCGGCGGCCGGGCAACCACCCACCGGAGCGGCCGGCCCGCCGGCGTCCGCCGGCACCCCGTTCCCGGCGCCCGGCGCGGACCCGCTCGTCGCTCCGGTCGCGGACCCGCTCGTCGCCCCGGTCGTGAATCCGTTCGCCGCGCCGGTCGTGGATCCGATTGCCGCGCCGGTCGTGGACCCGCTCGCCGCGGCCGGNCGAACCCGTCCGCCGCGAACCCGTCCGCCGCGAACCCGTCCGCCGCGAACCCGTCGGCCGCCGCGGGGGCGGCTCCGCTTGCCCCGGCGGGCGTGGGGGCGCTCGCCGCGCCCGGGGTGAACCCGCGCGCGGGCGGGATGTTCGGGGTCGCGCTTCCCGGGCGGCGCGCGGTCGGCCGGGCGGTGGCGACCGCGCTGGGCCTGGCGGCGCTGCTCAGCGTGCTCGGCGCGCCGTTGGGGCTGGTCTGGGCCTGGGCAGCGCCGGCCACGCCGGTGCGGCAGACGCCGGACGGTGCGGTCTACGCCGTTCCGCAGCCGGAGCAGCCGATCGCGGCCGACGGCTGGTTCAGCCTCCTCACGCTCGGCTTCGGGGTGCTCGCCGCCGTCGCCCTGTGGCTGCTGCTGCGTCGCCGGCGCGGCCCCGGGGGCCTGCTCGCGGTGACGCTGGGCGGCCTCGGCGCGGCCGTGGTGGCCTGGCAGGTCGGCCGCCGGATCGGGCTGGCCACGTTCCAGCGGCTGTTGGACACCGCCCCGCCGGGAGCGGCGTTCACCAAGCCCGCCGACCTGCGCGCCGGCGGCCTCGACTGGTACGGCCCGCTGCCCGTGCCGCACGGCAACCTGCTGCTCGCGGCGTTCGGCGCGGCCGTCACGTACACGCTGCTGGCCGGCTGGTCGCGGTGGCCGTCGCTGCGCCCGGAGCCGGAGCCCGGCGCCGCCTGGCCGCCTCCGCCGGGCACGGGCGGCGGCGCCTGGCCGTCCCTGCCCTCCAGCGGCGGCGAGTGGACCGCGCCGGGCTCCGCCGAGGTCTGGCCGTCTCCGTCGGTTTCCGGCGGGGACGGGCCGGCCGCGCCGGACCCCGGTGGCGCCTCGCCGCCCCCGCCGGCCGCCGGCGGCGACGAGCCGCCCGGGATCAGTTCGGCGCCGGGAGACCGGCCAGCTCGCTGAGCGGCACCGGCACCGCCCGGACCTGACGCAGCAGCGCCGTCTCGCGGTTGAGCAGGCGCAGCTCGGCGCGGAGCCGGCCGGGGGTGTCGTCGATGGCGAGCAACTGCTGCCGGTCGGCGACGGTCAGCGCGGCGGTCGCGGCGACCAGGTGCGACAGCACGGTCGGATCCTCCGGTAGCTGCTCGGAGATCTCCTCCTGGTCCGGCCGGATCAGGCCGAGGTAGTGCCGGAACACCGCGATCACCCGGGCCGCCAGCGCGTCGGCGACCTCGTCCGCGCCGGCCGGCTCGGGCAGCCACTCCACCTCGGCGGTCAGGTAGGGCTCGGCGGCATCGTCGACGTCGACCACGCGGAACCGTCGCCGGCCCACCGTGACGATGTCGAACCCGCCCTCGGCCAGCTCGGTCACCTGCCGCAGCTCGGCGGTGCAGCCGACCTCGTGCAGGGTGACCTCGCCGCCGGCCAGCCCGGAGCGCCCCGGCGGCCCGGTCGGCGCGACCTCCCAGCCGGCCCGGATCGCCACCACGCCGAACTCGCGGGGTGCGCCCTCGGGGAGCCCGACCAGGTGACGCACCAGATCTCGGTAGCGTTCCTCGAAGATGTGCAGCGGAAGGACCAGCCCGGGGAAGAGGACGGTCCCGAGCGGGAACACCGGCAGCCGTGCGCTCACGTGATCGAGCGTATCTCCATCGCGCCCGGTCGGCGTGTCCCGGCTCACCGTCCCGGCGTGCGGGCGGCCCCGGCCGGTCCGCCCGGCGGCGGCCTAGACTCGCAGGCGTGCTGACTCGGATCGACCTGCGCGGCGGGGCACGCGACCCGCGCCGCCTGCTGCCCCGTGCCCAGCTCGACGTCTCCGTGGCGGTCGAGCGCATCCGTGGCCTCGTCGAGGCGGTCCGGGAGCATGGGTACCCGGCGATCCGGGAGGCCAGCGAGCGGTTCGACGGAGTCTCGCCGGAGCGCCTGCGGGTGCCGGTCGAGGTGATCCGCGCCGCCGAGGACGAGCTGGACCCGCAGGTCCGCGCCGCGCTGCTGGAGTCGATCAGTCGGGCCCGCCGGGTCCACGCCGACCAGCGCCGCACCGACCACACCACTCAGGTGGTGCCCGGCGGCACGGTGACCGAGCGCTGGGTCCCGGTCGACCGGGTCGGCCTCTACGTGCCCGGCGGCCTGGCCATGTACCCGTCGACCGTGGTGATGAACGTCGTCCCCGCCCAGGCGGCCGGGGTCCGCTCGCTGGTGGTGGCGAGCCCGCCGCAGAAGGACAACGACGGCCTGCCCGACCGCCGGGTCCTCGCCGCCTGCGCGCTTCTCGGCGTCGACGAGGTGTACGCCGTCGGCGGCGCCCAGGCGGTGGCGATGCTGGCGTACGGCGCGACCGTCGACCCGGCCGGCGACGAGCGGTGCGACCCGGTCGACATGATCACCGGGCCGGGCAACATCTGGGTCACCGCGGCCAAGCGGCTGCTGCGCGGCGTGGTCGGCATCGACGCCGAGGCCGGCCCGACCGAGATCGCCGTCCTGGCCGACCACACCGCCGACCCGGCGCACGTCGCCGCCGACCTGATCAGCCAGGCCGAGCACGACCCGCTCGCGGCGAGCGTGCTGGTCACCCCGTCGATCGAGCTGGCCGACGCGGTCGACGCCGAGCTGGCCCGGCAGGTGCCGGCCGCCAAGCACGCCGAGCGGATCGGCACCGCGCTGCGCGGCGAGCAGAGCGGGGTGGTCCTCGTCGACGACCTGGCGGCGGGCCTGCGGGTGGTGGACGCGTACGCGGCCGAGCACCTGGAGATCCAGACCGAAAACGCCCGCGAGTGGGCGCTGCGGGTACGCAACGCCGGGGCGATCTTCGTGGGCGCCTGGTCGCCGGTGTCGCTCGGGGACTACTGCGCCGGCTCCAACCACGTGCTGCCCACCGGTGGCTGCGCCCGGCACTCGTCCGGGCTGTCCGTGCAGTCCTTCCTGCGCGGCGTCCACCTGGTCGAATACACCCAGGAGGCGCTGCGCGAGGTGGCCCCGCACATGGTCACGCTGGCCGGCGTGGAGGACCTGCCGGCGCACGGCCAGGCGGTCAGCGTCCGGTTCCCCGGCGGTGGTGGCGCGTGACCACCCTCGACGACCTGCCGATCCGCGACGACCTGCGGGGACGCAGCCCGTACGGCGCACCGCAGCTCGACGTGGCGGTGCGGTTGAACACCAACGAGAACTCCTACCCGGTGCCGGAGCCGGTGGTCGAGGCGATCGGCAAGGCCGTCACGGCCGAGTTGCGTGACCTCAACCGCTACCCGGACCGGGACGCCGTGGCGCTGCGCGCCGACCTGGCCGCCTACCTGGGGCACGGGCTCACCGTCGACCACGTGTGGGCGGCCAACGGCTCCAACGAGATCCAGCAGCAGCTCCTCCAGGCGTTCGGCGGTCCGGGGCGCACCGCGCTCGGCTTCACCCCGGCGTACTCCATGCACCCGCTGCTGGCGCTCGGCACCGGCACCGGCTGGGTCCCGGGCGTCCGGGGCGCCGACTTCGGCCTCACCGCCGCCGACGCGGTCGCCCAGGTGCGGGCGCACCGGCCGGACGTGGTCTTCCTCTGCTCACCGAACAACCCGACCGGCACCGCGCTCGACCCGGCCGTGGTCGCCGCCGTGCTCGACGAGGCACCCGGGATGGTGGTGGTGGACGAGGCGTACGCCGAGTTCGCCCGGCCCGGCACCCGCAGCGCGCTCGCCGTGCTGCCCGGCCACCCGCGGCTAGTGGTGACCCGCACCATGAGCAAGGCGTTCGGGTTCGCCGGCGGCCGGCTGGGCTACCTGGCCGCCGACCCGGCGGTGGTGGCGGCGGTGCAGCTCGTCCGCCTGCCCTACCACCTCTCCGCGCTCACCCAGGCCGCCGCCCGCGCGGCGCTGGCCCACCGGGACGCGCTGCTCGGCACCGTCGCCGCGATCATGGAGCAGCGCGACCGGATCGTCGCCGAGCTGCGCACCCGAGGGCACCGGGTGGCCGACAGCGACGCGAACTTCGTGCTCTTCGCCGTCGAGGGGGACCAGGGCGACGCCTGGCGTACCCTGCTCGACGCCGGGGTGCTGGTCCGCGACGTCGGCCTGCCCGGCTGGCTGCGGGTGACCGCCGGTACGCCGGCCGAGACCGATGCCTTCCTCACCGCAATGGAGCAGTTGTCATGAGCCGCACCGCCCGGATCGAGCGGGTCACCAACGAGACCAAGGTGCTGGTCGAGATCGACCTCGACGGCACCGGCAAGGCCGACATCTCCACCGGCGTCGGCTTCTACGACCACATGCTGAACCAGATCGCCCGGCACGGCGGCTTCGACCTGACCGTGCACACCGTCGGCGACCTGGAGATCGACGCGCACCACACGATGGAGGACACCGCGCTCGCGCTGGGCGCGGCGTTCGACCGGGCGCTGGGCGACAAGGCCGGCATCCGACGGTACGGCTCGGCCACCGTCCCGATGGACGAGGTGCTGGTGCGGGCCGCCGTCGACCTCTCCGGCCGGCCCTATGTGGTGCACGACGAGCCGGCGCTGTCCCCGTACATCGGGCCGGTCTATCCGACCAGCATGACCCGGCACATCTGGGAGTCCTTCGGCCAGTCGGCCCGGGTCACGCTGCACGTCGACGTGCTGCGGGCGGCCCGGCCGGGCGGCCACCCGGACGCGCACCATGTGGTCGAGGCCCAGTTCAAGGCGGTCTCCCGCGCGCTGCGCGAGGCCACCGCGATCGACCCGCGCAACGCCGGCGTGGTGCCGTCCACGAAGGGCGCTCTCTAATGAGCGCGAGGAACGCAGCGCAGCGGAGTCCCGCAGTCGCGAATGAAGGGCGGCTCTNATGAGCGCGAGGAACGCAGCGCAGCGGAGTCCCGCAGTCGCGATTGAAGGGCGGCACCGCTCATGAAGGTGTTGCCGACGCTGCTGCTGCTCCTGGGCGGGGTGCTGGTCGGCGGGGCGTGGTCGCTGCACAAGCAGGGCGCCGCCCGCGCTGCCGTGGTGGTCACCGGTCTGCTGGCCCTGCTGGCCACCGCCGGTGGTGTGCTCTGGCTGCTGCCGGGGGAGAGCTGATGTCCCGGCGGGTGGTGGTGCTCGACTACGGTTCGGGCAACCTGCGGTCGGCCGAGCGCGCGCTGGAGCGGGCCGGCGCCGAGGTGACGGTGACCGCCGACCTGGCCGCCGTCGCGGCCGCGGACGGCCTGGTGGTGCCGGGCGTCGGCGCGTTCGCCGCGTGCATGGCCGGGATCGAGGAGTCGGGCGCCGGCCCGGTCATCGCCGAGCGGGTCGCCGCCGGTCGGCCGGTGCTCGGCATCTGCGTGGGCATGCAGGTGCTCTTCGGCCACGGCGAGGAGCACGGCGTGGTCACCAAGGGGCTCGGGCTGCTGCCCGACGGGGTGACCCGGCTGCCCGCGCCGCGGCTGCCGCACATGGGCTGGAACACCGTGCACGCCCCGGACGGCTCGGTGCTCTTCGCCGGCCTGCCGGCCGACGCCCGGTTCTACTTCGTCCACTCCTACGGGGTCACCGATCCCGGGGCGCTGGCCGCCGCCGGGGCGTCCGTGACCACCGCGCACCACGGCGGGGACTTCGTCGCCGCGGTGGAGCGGGGCGCGCTGTCGGCCGCCCAGTTCCACCCGGAGAAGTCGGCCGAGACCGGCGCGGCGCTCCTGCGCAACTGGCTCGGCACACTTGAGTAAGGAGCGGGCCCGCCGCCGGGCGGTCCGTGAGGCCGAGCAGGAGCGGGAGCGTGCCGCGCGTACCCGCCGGGTGGCCCGCCGCCAGCGGCGCCGAGCCTGGGTACGCCGGTTGACGCCGCGGTTGCGGCGGGGTCGCACCGGTCGGCTCAGCCGGCGCAGTCGCGGCGAGCGGGCGGCGATCGTGCTGCTCACCGCCGTCGCGGTGGCCGGCATCTGGTATCTCGTCGACGACCTCGCGCTGCGTCTGGCGTTGGTCGTGTTGTTGCTGCTGGTCCTGCCGGCGATCGTGGTGATCGCGCTGGGCCGTCGTTGAGGATTGCGAGGAGAGAAGCTTGAGCCTCACCCTGTTGCCCGCCGTGGACGTCGCCGACGGCCAGGCCGTCCGGCTCGTGCAGGGCGCCGCCGGCAGTGAGACCGCGTACGGCGACCCGTTGGAGGCGGCCCTGGCCTGGCAGTCCGACGGCGCCGAGTGGATCCACCTGGTCGACCTGGACGCCGCGTTCGGGCGGGGCTCGAACGCCGAGCTGCTCGCCGAGGTGGTCGGCAAGCTCGACGTCAAGGTGGAGTTGTCCGGCGGCATCCGCGACGACGAGTCGCTGCGGGCGGCGCTGGGCACCGGGGCGGCCCGGGTCAACATCGGCACCGCCGCGCTGGAGGACCCCGAGTGGTGCGACCGGATCTGCGGCGAGTACGGCGACCGGGTGGCGATCGGGCTGGACGTGCGCGGCCGTACCCTGTCGGCGCGTGGCTGGACCCGCGACGGCGGTGACCTCTACGAGGTGCTGGCCCGGTTGGACGCCGCGGGCGCGGCCCGGTACGTCGTCACGGACATCACCAAGGACGGCACGATGCGCGGGCCCAACCTGGACCTGCTGCGCGAGGTGTGTGCCCGCACCGACGCCCCGGTGATCGCCTCCGGTGGCGTCTCCGCGCTGGACGACCTGCGGGCGCTGGCCACGCTGGAGCCGGTCGGGGTGGAGGGCGTGATCGCCGGTAAGGCGCTCTACGCCGGCGCGTTCACCGTCGCGGAGGCGCTCGCCACGTTGCGGGCCGGCGCGTGACCGTCGCGGTGGGCGAGCCGCCGGCGGACGACGCGGTGGTGACCCGGCTCGGTTCGGGCGGCCCCTGGGAGTCGGTCTACGGCTACTCGCGGGTGGTCCGGGCCGGCGCCCTGGCGATCACCGCCGGTTGCACGTCCACCGTGGACGGGCGGGTGGCCCACGCGGGGGACGCGGCGGCGCAGACCGCACAGGCGATCCGGATCGGCCTGGACGCGCTGGCCGAGGTGGGCGCCCACCCGACCGACGTGGTGCGCACCCGGATGTACGTGACCGACCGGCTCTACGTCGACGAGGTGGGCCGGGCGCACAATGCCGTGTTCGGCGCGGTGCGCCCGGTCGCGACCATGGTGGTGGTGGCCGGCCTGGTCGACCCGGAGCACCTGGTCGAGATCGAGCTGGAGGCGTACCTCCCCACCCCCTGACCACTCCCACCCCGCCTGCCCCCGTTGATCATGAAGTTGACGGTGCCGGATGTCCGGATCGTTGCCGCCAACTTCATGATCGACGGCCACCGGCGGGGTGCGGGGCGATGAGTTGTGCACAATTGGGTTGGGCGCTATGGTTTTGTGGGTGAGTGATGATCTGGTGCTGCGTCGGCAGGTGTGCTTCGCCCTCTACGCGGCGTCGCGTGCCCTGACCGACGTCTACCGGCCCATCCTCGACGAGCACGGCCTGACCTACCCGCAGTATCTGGTGCTGCTGGTGCTCTGGGAACGCGGGGACGAGGCTCCCACGGTCTCCGCGCTCGGCGCGCGGCTGCGGCTCGACTCCGGCACGCTCTCCCCGCTGCTCAAGCGGTTGGAGGCAGCCGGCCTGGTGGCGCGTAGCCGCTCGGCTGCCGACGAGCGCCGGGTCGAGGTGCGCCTCACCGCCCGGGGTCGGGCCCTGCGGGAGCGGATGGACGAGGTGCCGATGCGGGTGGCCGTGGCCACCGGTCTCACCGAGGCCGAACTGGTCGCCCTGCGCGACACCCTGACCCGGGTCACCGAGACGATCCACCGACAGAAGGAGCAGTGACATGCAGGTGCTCTACACCGCGTCCGCCCGGGCCACCGGCGACGGTCGCGACGGCCACGTCCGCACCTCCGACGGCACCGTCGAGCTGGACCTCGCCGTGCCGAAGGAGATGGGTGGTGCCGGCGGCGCGGCCAACCCGGAGCAGCTCTTCGCCGCCGGCTACGCGGCCTGCTTCCACTCCGCGCTGCGCGCGGTCGCCCGCCGGACCAAGGCGGACGTCTCCGGCTCGGTGGTCGAGGCCGAGGTGGGCATCGGCCCGAACGGCAGCGGTGGCTTCGGCCTGACCGTCACGCTGGTGGTGGACCTGCCCGCCGTCGAGCGCTCGGCCGCCGAGCAACTGGTCGACGCGGCCCACCAGGTCTGCCCCTACTCGAACGCGACCCGGGGCAACATCGAGGTCACCCTGACCGTCCGGGAAACCCGATGAGCGGCGCCAACCGGGAGGTCCACCTGGCCTCCCGCCCGCAGGGCTGGCCGACCGCCGACAACTTCCGGCTGGTCACCACCGAGGTGCCGACGCCGGGGCCGGGTCAGCTCGTGGTCCGCAACCAGTTCATGTCGGTCGACCCGTACATGCGCGGGCGGATGAACGACGTCAAGTCGTACGCGCCACCGTTCGCCCTGGACGTCCCGCTCGACGGCGGCGCGGTCGGTGAGGTGGTGGCCGGCGAGGGCGGGGGCGTCTCGCCCGGCGACATCGTCCTGCACGGGCTCGGCTGGCGCGAGTACGCGCTCGTGGACGCCACGGCCGTGCGTAAGGTCGACCCGGGTCTCGCCCCGGTCAGCGCCTACCTGGGCGTACTCGGCATGCCCGGCCTGACCGCGTACGCCGGGCTGCTCGACGTGGCCGCCTTCAAGCCGGGCGAGACGGTCTTCGTCTCCGGCGCGGCCGGCGCGGTGGGCAGCGTGGTGGGGCAGATCGCGAAGCTGCGCGGCGCCGGCCGGGTGATCGGCAGCGCCGGCTCCCGGGCGAAGGTCGAGCGGCTCACCGCGCTCGGGCTCGACGCCGCCTTCGACTACCACGACGCGCCGGTGTACGAGCAGCTCAAGGCCGCCGCCCCGGACGGCGTCGACGTGTACTTCGACAACGTCGGCGGTGACCACCTGGAGGCCGCGATCGGGGCGATGAACCTGCACGGCCGGGCCGCCATCTGCGGCATGATCGGCCAGTACAACGCCACCGAGCCGCCGGCCGCCCCGCGCAACCTGGCGATGGTGATCGGCAAGCGGCTGACGCTGCGCGGCTTCCTCGTCAGCGACCACGAGCACCTGCGCCAGCAGTTCGTCCAGGAGGTGGCCGG
>NZ_NAPR01000017.1:74348-109066 GCF_002140155.1 Micromonospora sp. NBS 11-29 | reverse complement strand
GCGGTGGCCGGCCTCACACGCCGGCCACCGCCGCCCCCGCGTTGGCTAGGCTTCGGGGCATGACGGTGGCGGTAAGGGTCATCCCGTGTCTGGACGTGGACGCCGGGCGGGTGGTCAAGGGGGTCAACTTCCTCGACCTGCGCGACGCCGGCGACCCGGTGGAGTTGGCGGCGGCGTACGACCGGGCCGGCGCGGACGAGTTGACCTTCCTCGACGTCACCGCCTCGTCAAGTGATCGCGGCACGATGCTCGACGTGGTACGCCGCACTGCCGAGTCGGTCTTCATCCCGCTCACCGTGGGCGGCGGCATCCGCCGCGTCGAGGACGTGGACACGCTGCTGCGTGCCGGTGCGGACAAGATCGGGGTGAACACCGCGGCCATCGCCCGGCCCGAGCTGATCGCCGAGATCGCCGACCGGTTCGGCCGGCAGGTGCTGGTGCTCTCGCTGGACGTGCGCCGCGCCCCCGCCGGGGTGACGCCGAGCGGTTTCGAGGTGACGACGCACGGCGGTCGGCGGGGCACCGGCCTGGACGCGGTCGGGTGGGCCGCGCGCGGCGCCGAGTTGGGGGCGGGGGAGATCCTGCTCAACTCGATGGACGCCGACGGCACCAAGACCGGCTTCGACCTGCCGCTGATCCGGGCGGTCCGCGAGGTGGTCGACGTGCCGGTGGTGGCCAGCGGTGGCGCAGGCGCGGTGGCGCACTTCCCGCCGGCGATCGGCGCGGGCGCCGACGCGGTGCTCGCGGCCAGCGTCTTCCACTTCGGCGAGTTGACCGTCGGCGAGGTCAAGGACGCGCTGCGCGGCGCCGGGCACCCGGTGCGCTGACCGGCTGGCCGGCGCGGTCACGTCGGACCGGCCCGGTCGGCGGTCACGGGCGGCCGGAGCGGCCCTCGGGGGAGCGGCGCGGCATCGGGATCGAGCGGACCACGTACTCCTGGACGGCGGCCGCGTGATCATCCTCGGCGAGGTGCCACTCGGACTCACCCGGCGGGTGCCGGCGGGTCAGCGCGCCCTGCACGGTGTCGACCGTGGTGCCCAGTCCGGCGCTGGGCCGGGTGCGCCAGAGCCGTTCACCGTCCGGGGTGACCCGGAACCAGCCGTCGGCGACGCTGACCAGCCCGGCGCCGACGAGCCGGCGGACCGCCCCCTCGACCTCGTGGCGTTCGGGGATGGCCTGGTTGAGGTGGTCGGCGGTGGAGAGGACGTCGGCGAGGCGTACCCCCTCGGGGCGGCGTGTGGCGGCGGCCCGGCGGTGCCGGCCGGCGCCGCTCGCGATGACCAACGCGACGAAGATCCAGGCGTCGCTCCAACGCCATCCGTTCTCCCCCATGCAGGAATGATGCCCGCCCGCGACGGCGGAGGAAACACCTGGTTTTTCGGCCGTACGTCGTCGCAGCTCAGCGGCGTGCGGGCCGGCTCGCACGGTCGCGGTCGGCCCCGCTGTCGTCACGCGGGGTAGGAATCGGCGGCCGGGTCGGCAGTGCGAAGATCGGGATGAACAGCTGGGCGAGCGGCCCGATGGCGAGCGCGTAGGCCACGGTGCCGAGCCCGACCGTGCCGCCGAGCAACCAGCCGAGGCTGAGCACGGTCACCTCGATGGCGGTGCGGACCAGCCGCAGCGACCAGCGGGGATGCCGGGCGACGAACCCGGTCATCAGGCCGTCGCGGGGCCCGGGGCCGAGCCCGGCGCCGAGGTAGAGGCCGGTGGCGGCGCCGTTCGCGACGATCCCGACGACCAGCAACGCGGCGCGCACCGGGAGGCCCTCGCCCGGTGGCAGCACGGCCAGGGTGCCGTCGACGACCAGCCCGATGACCAGGACGTTGCTGACGGTGCCGAGGCCGGGCCGCTGCCGCAGCGGGATCCAGAGCAGCAGCACCAGGGCGCCGACGGCGATGGTGACCGTGCCGAAGGAGAGGCCGGTCTGTCGGGCGAGCCCCTGGTGGAACACGTCCCACGGGTCGAGGCCGAGCCCGGACCGGATCATCAGGGCCATGCTCAACCCGTAGAGCGTGAGCCCGGCGTAGAGCTGGACGAGCCGTCGTGCCGGCCGGTGCNAACAAGCCAATTCCGGAGGTGTGGCCATGACGAGTCAGGTTCGCGGCGTCCAATTGGCGCGGCTTCTCGGTCAGTGGCATGGGCTTCCCGGCCGCCGGCGCAGCCCCGACTACGCCGCGCTGGCCGGCGCCGTCCGAGGCCTGCTCGCCGACGGCCGGCTCCCCCTCGGGGTACGCCTGCCGGCCGAGCGGGAACTGGCCGAGGCGCTGCGGATCAGCCGGACCACCGTCACGGCCGCGTACCGGGAGCTGCGGGAAAGCGGCCACCTGGCCAGCCGGCGCGGCGCCGGGAGCTGGACCATGCTGCCGGGCACCCACCGGGTGGCCAGCACCGGCCTGTGGACGCCGCTCGACGACCGGGAGATGATCGACCTCGGGGTCGCCGCGCTGTCCGCCCCGCCGCAGCTCGTGCCGGCCGCCCGGGCGGCCACCGAGGACCTGCCCCGTTATCTCGGCGGCGCCGGCTACCACCCGACCGGCATCATCGAGCTGCGCGAGGCGGTGGCCCGCGGGTACACCGCGCGTGGCCTGCCCACCAGTCCCGAGCAGATCATGGTCACCAGCGGCACCCAGCACGCGCTGGACCTGGTGCTGCGGCTGGCCCTGTCGCCCGGTGGCGGGGTGCTGGTGGAGTCGCCCACCTACCCCAACGCGCTCGCCGCGCTCGGCGCCCGCCGGGCGCGGATCGGCACGCACGGTCTCTCCGACGACGGCTGGGACACCGACCTGCTGCTCGGCAGCCTCCGGCAGACCCGGCCGAAGCTCGCGTACCTGATCCCGGAGTTCCACAATCCGACCGGTCACCTGATGGCGGCCGACCTGCGCGAGCGGCTGGTCGGTGCGGCCCACGCGGCCGGGACCGACCTGGTGGTGGACGAGTCCTTCGTCGACCTGCCGCTGGACGGCACCCCGCTGCCGCCGCCGGTGGCGGTCTTCGACCGGCACTCCCGGGTGATCAGCATCGGCGGGATGAGCAAGCCCTACTGGGGTGGACTGCGGATCGGCTGGGTGCGCGCCTCCGCGCCCCAGGTGCAGCGGCTGGCCGCGGCCCGGGTCGGGGTGGACATGGCCAGCCCGGTGCTCGACCAGCTCGTCGCGGTGCACCTGCTCGCCGAGGCTTCGACCATCGTCGCGGCCCGTCGGGCCCAGCTCGCCGTCCAGCGGGACGCTCTGGTCGCCGCGCTGGCCGACCGGCTGCCCGAGTGGCGGGTCACCGTGCCGCGTGGTGGCGTCACGCTCTGGGCCGAGCTGGACGGCCCGATCTCCAGCGCGTTGGCCCGCGCGGCCGAGGAGGTGGGCGTCCGGCTGGCGCCGGGCCCCCGGTTCGGCCTGGACGGGACGCTGGAGCGGTTCCTCCGGCTGCCCTTCACCCTGCCGGCCACCGAGCTGGTGGAGGCGGTCGGGCGGCTCGCCGCGGTCCGCTACGACCTGGACCGGGCGAGCCGTCCACGGTGGCGGGAACCGAGCGTCATCGCCTGAGACCCGCCCGGCCGTGCCCCGGGACGGTGGGGCACGGCCGGCGGCGTCCCGGGCGCGCTACAGCTCGGCGAGCGTGCCCTCGTACATCTTGTCGATCTCGCCGGCGAAGTTGGTCTCCACGCTGCGGCGCTTGATCTTGAGCGACGGGGTGACCTCGCCGTCGGCGATGGTGAGGTCGCGGGGCAGGATGGTCACCTTCTTGATCGTCTCCCAGCGGTTGAGCTTGGCGTTCAACTCGGCCACGTAGCCCTCGACCATCTCCCGCGCCTGCGGCGAGGTGACGATCGCGGTGTAGTCGCGCCCCTCCAGTCCGGTGCCGACGGCCCAGGCGGTGATCGCGTCCGGGTCCAACGTGACCAGCATCGTGCAGTAGTTGCGCGCCTGCCCGATCACCACCGCCTGGGAGGTGTACGGGCAGACCGCCTTGAACATGCCCTCGATGTGCGACGGTGCCACGTACTTGCCGCCGGACGTCTTGACCAGGTCCTTCTTGCGGTCGGTGATGCGCAGGTAGCCGTCGTCGTCGAGGGTGCCGATGTCGCCGGTGCGGAAGAAGCCGTCGGCGTCGAACGCCTCGGCGGTGTCCTCCGGCAGGTTGTGGTAGCCACGCATGACCGGGCGGCCGCGGAGCAGGATCTCGCCGTCGGTGTCGATCCGGCACTCCAGGTCGCCCATGGCCCGGCCCACGCTGCCGATCTTCAGCCCGTCGGGCGGGTTGACGAACGCGCCGGCGCTCGTCTCGGTCAGGCCGTACCCCTCCGAGATCGGCAGGTTGGCGGCGGCGAAGAAGGTGGCGATCTCCTTGCTCAGCGGCGCCGCGCCGGAGACCAGCACCCGCATCCGACCGCCGAGCCGGGCCTGGAGCTTGCTGAAGACCAGCTTCTCGGCGAGCGCGTACTTCAGCCGCAGCCCGGCCGGGACCGGCTTGCCGGCCTGCTCCAGCGCGACCTTCTCCTTGCCCACCGCGACGCCCCAGGCGAAGATCTTCGCCTTCGCGCCGCCGGCGCCCTGCGCGGTGGTGACCGCCTTGTTGTAGACCTTCTCGAACACCCGGGGGGCACCGCACATCAGCGTCGGCCGGATCACGCCGAGCAGGTCGACCAGCTTGTCCACCCGGCCGTCGACGTAGGTGGGCAGGCCGACGTGGGTGGCGCCGCAGAGCAGCGTCTTGCCGAACGAGTGGGACAGCGGCAACCAGAGATACTGCAGGTCCTCCACGCGGAGCAGGCCCAGCTCGGCCTGCGCCACGCCCTCCCAGCACCAGCCGCCGTGCAGCAGCTCCACGCCCTTGGGCCGGCCCGTGGTGCCCGAGGTGTAGATCAGGGTGGCCAGGTGGTCCGGGCCGATCCCGGCGACCAGGCCGTCGACCAGGCCGGGCTCCGCGGCCAACGCGGCGGCGCCACGCTCCTCCAGCTCGGCCAGGGTGAGCTGGGGTACGGCGGCGGCCGGGTCGGCCGCGCCGTCGAAGAGCACCACATGGGTCAGCGCCGGCAACTCGCCGCCGGAGACCTTCGCCGCCTGGGCCGGGTTCTCCGCGAACAGCACCCGCGACCCGGAGTCGGCGAGGATGTAGACCGCGTCGTCGGGCTCCGTGGTCGGGTAGACGGTGGTGGTGGCCCCGCCGGCGCACATGACGCCGAAGTCGGCCAGCACCCACTCCAGCCGGGTGTTCGCCAGGATCGCCACCGGGTCCTCCAGGCCCACACCGAGCCCGTGCAGCCCCGCCGCGATCGCCTTCGCGCGCTGACCGACCTGCTCCCACGTCAGCCAGACCGGGCCCGAGTCGTCCGGCGCGGGATGGGCGAACGCGTGCCGGTCGGGGGAGTCCGCCACACGCTTGAGGAACATGTCCGGTACGGAACGGTACGGTACATCGAGAGCCATCGTGGTAGCCGCCTTCAGGGGTGGAGGGACGTGACACGGGTCACGCCGATCTGCGGTTACCGAAGGGTATTGCCTGCACCCGGGCAGCGGCTAGTGCTGATCGGGTCGGGGGTAGGCGCTCGGTTCAGGCGTACCGGGCCGCGGCGCGGGACCAGTCATAGGTGGCCCGGATCCAGTCCCGTCGGGTGGCGAGGAACGCGCGCACCCCGTCGTCGGCCGCGGCGGACAACGCCGCGTCCCGCTCCGCGTACGCCGCGAGGGCCGCGTTGAACCGGGCCGCCGCCGCGCGCAGCGCCGCACCCTCGTCCCGCCCGTCCTCACCGGCGATCGTGGTGACCAGGTTGTGCGTCGCCGGTGCGGCGTCGCGCTCCTTGCCGTAGGAGAACAGGTCGTTGCACCAGCAGACCAGGTCGGTGGCGAGGACGTCCAACGCGGCCAGCGCCGGATCGGCCCGCCGGGCGGGACCGGGGCGCGCCGGGTGGGCCAGGTCGGTCACCGTGAAGCTGGGTCGGACGCCGCCGGTGTGCCGGCGCATCTGCACGTACTCCGCCACCCCGGGCACCCGCCGATGCTCCCGGTTGGCCGCCTCCCAGAGCAGCGCCAGCAGGTACTCCCGTAACTGCCCGACCAGGCGCAGCAGCAGCGCGGGCCGGTGCGCGTCCCGGGCCCGCCGGCACAGGTCGTCCAGCGCCACCGCCAGCGGCCCGGCGTCCGCCGGGGCGGGCGCGTGCGGATCGCCGTGCCGGTCGAGGACCGCCAGCAGCGTCGCCACGGTCGGGGCCAGCCGGGTCGGGTCGGCGCCCAGGCCGTCGTCGTCGCAGGCGTCGTCCACCACGAACAGCCAGTTGATCAGGTCGGTGAGCAGCCGCAGGCCGGTCGGCGACGCCTCCGGGCAGGCCCGGCCGGCCAACTCGGCGGCGTGCGCGCCGGCCAGCCGGTGCCGCCCGGCCGGGTCGTGGACCAGACCCAGGTCACCCACCCAGTGGGCGCTCTCCGCGGTGACCCGCTCGACGGCGGGATGCCGCCGCGCCGGAAAGGGCGGCTCGTGCAGCGCCGCGAGCGCGAAGCCACGCATCCGTGTCCCCTGTCCGCCGCTCGTGGGGTCGGGCGACGGGCAGGAGCGTACGGCAGAATCCATCGGCATTCATCAGTGGACCGGCACTATCCACCCACGGTGGCCGTCCGTGCACGGTTGGTCAGAAGCCGAGTTTCGCGGTGCGCAACCGGTCGGCGCGCTCCGCCGGGCCGTCGATCTGGACCCGGGCGACCCGCTGGCGCCCGGTCAGGAACAGGACCAGCTCACCCGGCGCGCCCACCACCCGCAGCCGCTCGCCGCCCCGCCCGACCCGCACCTCGCCACGCCCGGGCGCCTGCACCAGCACCTCGGCCGGGAAGCGCCGCAGTGCCAGCCGGGCCAGCAGGGCGACCCGCTTCCAGAGCGCCTCCTGCTGACCGG
Organism: Micromonospora sp. NBS 11-29; assembly: GCF_002140155.1. GTDB lineage: Bacteria > Actinomycetota > Actinomycetes > Mycobacteriales > Micromonosporaceae > Micromonospora. The sequence continues at coordinate 102,190 of NZ_NAPR01000017.1, read as the reverse complement.
CCGGCAGCTCGCGCGGGCGCCAGCCCGACCGGGCTCGGCGCACGTCCTCGTGGTGCACGAAGAACTCCATGCCGTTGGCCAGCTCGTCGGTGAGCGGGTTGCTCATCGGGCTCCAGAGCGGGGGGCGGCGGACCCGGGCGACCAGGTCGGCGTACGGCCCGGCGGCGACGCGCCGGCGGACCGCCTCGCCGTAACCGCGCAGCGGGGGCAGCAGGATCCCGCCGGCCGCGTCCGGCCGGCGCTCCCGCACCAGCAGGTGCGCCGCCAGGTCGCGGGTGGTCCACCCCTCGTTGACCGTGGGCGCGTCCGGTCCCAGCTCCAGCATCAGGTCGGCGAGCGCCTCGCGCTCCACTCGGGCGTACCGCGGCATGGCTCGATCGTAGGCCCGTACCGGGCGCGACGGCGCGCCGCACCGACATGACGGCGACGAACCGCACGGTCGGGACCCGCGATCCGGTGCGGGTACGTGAGAACGTGACGGCGGACATATGCGGGCGGGTCGGCGGAGCCGGCGGCGAGCGGTAAGGATGGGGGAGAAAATTGCGGCTTACGGCGGGGGCGGGCGTGGCGGGCGGGACAAGTCGGGACGTGCTCGGCAGCGGGCTTCGGGTGCTGGGCCGGGCGATCCGGGAACAACCACGGATCTTCGCGGTGGCGGTCACCGGCAGCGTGCTCTTCGGCCTCCTCGTGATCGCCAGCGCGTACGTGGTCGGCGCGGTGGTCGGCGACCTGGTGGTGCCGGCGGTCGAGCGGGGCTCGGTCGCCCGTGGCACGCTCGCGCTCGCCGCGGCGGCGCTGTTCGGGATCAGCGTGCTGCGGGTGGTCGGCATCATCGGCCGGCGGCTCGGCGCCGGCTACATGCAGTTCCGGCTCCAGGCCGCCTACCGTCGCCGGGTCACCCGCCGCTACCTGGACCTGCCCCTGTCCTGGCACCACCGCAACTCCACCGGCACGTTGCTGTCCAACGCCAACTCCGACGTGGAGGCCGCCTGGTACCCGATCGCCCCGCTGCCGTTCGCGGTGGGCACCCTGGTGATGCTGGTCGGCGCCGTGGCCTCGCTCTTCCTCACCGACTGGGCGCTCGCCCTGGTCGGCCTCGCCGTCTTCCCGGCGCTGTTCGCGCTCAACGTGGTCTACTCCCGCCGGATGGCGCCCCGGCAGGCCCGCGCCCAGCGGCTGCGGGCCGAGGTCAGCGGCATCGCGCACGAGAGCTTCGACGGCGCGCTGGTGGTCAAGACGATGGGCCGCGAGGCCCAGGAGACGGCCCGCTTCGCCGCCCGCGCCGGTGACCTACGCGACGCGCTGATCTCCGTCGGCCGGCTGCGCGGCGTCTTCGACCCGATGCTGGAGACGCTGCCCAGCCTCGGCACGCTCGCCGTGCTGGTGGTCGGCGCGGTCCGGCTGCGGCAGGGCGCGATCACCGTGACCGAACTGGTCAGCGTCGCGTTCCTGTTCACCGTGCTGGCCTTCCCGGTGCGGGCCATCGGCTGGGTGCTGGCCGAGCTGCCGCGCAGCGTCGCCGGCTGGGACCGGGTCAGCCGGGTCCTCGACGCCACCGGCGAGATGCCGTACGGCGAGGTGACGCTCGACCCGGCCACCCGGACGCCGGCCACGCTGGGCTTCACCGACGTGCACTTCTCCTACGAGCCGGCCGAGGCGCACCTGCCCGGCACGCAGGTGCTCGGCGCGGTGACGTTCGCGGTGCCGGCCGGGAAGACGGTCGCCCTGGTCGGGCCGACCGGCGCCGGCAAGTCCACCATCGCGTCGCTGGCCGTCCGCCTGGTCGACCCGCACGCCGGCCGGGTCACCCTGGACGGCGTCGACGTGCGTGAGCTGACCGCCGCCTCGCTCGCCGCCACGGTGGCACTGGTGGCCCAGGTCCCGTTCGTCTTCGACGACACCGTCCGGGCCAACATCACGCTCGACCGTCCGGGCATCGGCGACGCCGAGGTCTGGGCGGCGCTGCGGCTGGCCGAGGCGGACGGCTTCGTCGCCGCCCTGCCGGACGGGTTGGACACCATGGTCGGCGAACGCGGCACCTCGCTCTCCGGCGGGCAGCGGCAACGGCTCACCCTGGCCCGGGCGCTCGCCGGGCGGCCCCGACTGCTGGTGCTCGACGACGCCACCAGCGCCGTCGACCCGCGCGTCGAGGCGGCCATCCTGGCCGGCCTGCGCGCCCCCGCCGATGGTGGCGCGCCCGCGTCGATCCTGGTGGTCGCCTACCGGCGGGCCACCATCGCGCTCGCCGACGAGGTGNCACCGTGCCCGGCTACGTCGACCTGGTCACCGCGTACGAGCAGGCCGAGCAGGAGCGCGAGCAGGAGCACACGTACGACGAGGTCACGCCGATGACCTCCGGCCTGGAGGTGGACCGGTGAGCGCCAGTACGACCACGACCGAGTCGACCTGGGGGACGCTGCGGCGTGGGCTGGCGCTCTCCCCGGAGCTGCGCACCGGGCTCGCCGGCACGCTGGCGCTGGCGCTGGTCTACATGGTCGGCCGGGTGGCCGTGCCGGTGGCCGTGCAGCGCGGCATCGACCACGGCATCGTCGGCGGGCTCGACCTGGACGTCATCTCGCTGACGGTGGTCGCCACCGTCGCCGTGCTGGTGGTCACCACCACCTGCGGATACCTCATGATGCGCCGGCTGTTCACGGTCAGCGAGACCGCCCTGGCCGGGGTGCGCACCCGCGCGTTCCGGCACGTCCACGACCTCTCCATGCTGCACCAGCAGTCGGAGCGGCGCGGCTCGCTGGTCTCCCGGGTCACCAGCGACGTCGACCAGATCACCCAGTTCCTCCAGTGGGGCGGCGTGATCCTGATCGTCAACCTCGGTCAGCTGCTGGTCACCACCGCCGTGATGCTCGCGTACTCCTGGCAGTTGACGTTGGTGGTGCTCGTCGCGTTCGCGCCGGCGGTGCTGGTCATCCGGCAGTTGCAGCGCCGGCTGGCCGGCGCGTACGGCACGGTCCGGCAGCGGACCGGCACGCTGCTCGGCGCGATCGGCGAGAGCGTGGTGGGCGCCCCGGTGATCCGCGCGTACGGGATCGCCGGGCGCACCGCCCGGCGGTTGGACGCGGCGATCGACGGTCAGCGGGTGGCCCAGCAGCGGGCGATCCGGATCAGCATCATGGGCAGCTCGGTCGGCGAGCTGGCCGCCGGCGTGGCGCTGGCCGGCGTGGTGGTGGTCGGCGTCAGCCTCGGCGTCGACCGGACGCTGTCGGTCGGCCAGCTCACCGCGTTCCTGTTCCTGGTCACGCTCTTCATCCAGCCGGTGCAGATCGCCACCGAGGTGCTCAACGAGGCGCAGAACGCGATCGCCGGCTGGCGTCGGGTGCTCGACGTGCTGGACGTCGCGCCGGACGTGGCCGACCCGGGCCCGCAGGGGCGGGAGCTGCCCGGTGGCCCGCTCGACGTCCGCTTCGCCGGGGTGACGTTCGCCTACCCGGACGGTCCGCCGGTGCTGCACGACGTGACGCTGGACATCCCGGCGAAGAGCCGGGTCGCCGTGGTGGGCGAGACCGGCAGCGGCAAGACCACGTTCGCGAAGCTGCTCACCCGGCTGATGGACCCGACCGAGGGCGAGGTGCTGNGATGGTGCCGCAGGACGGTTTCCTGTTCGACGCCACGGTCGGGGAGAACGTCCGCTTCGCCCGGCCCGACCTGACCGACGCGCGGCTCACCGCCGCCTTCACCGAGCTGGGCCTGGCCGACTGGCTGGACGGTCTGCCGGCCGGGCTGGACACCCCGGTGGGGGAGCGCGGCGAGGCGCTCAGCGTCGGTGAGCGGCAGCTCGTGGCGTTGGCCCGGGCGTACGTGGCCGACCCGGACCTGCTGGTGCTCGACGAGGCGACCAGCGCCGTCGATCCGGCCACCGAGGTACGCCTGCAGCGCACGCTGGACGCGGTCACCCGGGGGCGCACCACGCTCGCCATCGCCCACCGGCTCTCCACCGCGCAGGCGGCCGACGAGGTGATCGTGGTGGACCGGGGCCGGATCGTCCAGCGTGGCCCGCACGACGAACTGGTCCGGGACACCGACTCGGTCTACGCCCTGCTCTACGCGTCCTGGCTTGAGCAGACCCGCTGACCGGGGCGATTTCCCGGTCGTCTCCGGTCGGAGACGTTGCCCTCTCGTCGGCCTGCAAACTTGATGGCGTATCCGGTTCAGGGCGGTCGCGGCGACGGACGCCGGGTGATGCATGTACGCCATCAAGTTCGTAGGCCGTTTCGGAGCTTCTGCCACGGCGGCCGATCCCCGTCGCTCAGCTCGCCTCCAGCGGGCCGGTGAGGTAGCGCTGGACGGTCGGGCCGACGGTGGCGGCCAGCGTGTCCGGGGAGGCGGACGCGACCGGTTCCAGGCGGATCACGTACCGCATCAGGGCCAGGCCGGCGATCTGGGTGGCCACCAGACCGCCCCGCAGCGGAACCTCGGCCGGGTCGAGGTCGAGCTGGTCGACGACCCGGCGCAGGATCTGGGTGGTCAGGAACTCGCGCAGCAGGCGGGCGGTCCACTGGTTGCTCACCGCGGAGCGGAGCAGCGCCACCGCGGCGGCGCCCACCGGCGAGTCCCACACGGTCAGGAACGTGCGGACCAGCCGTTCGCCGACCTCGTCGCGGCCGCCGGCCAGCACCCGCGGCACCAGCTCGGCCGGGTCGACGGGGATCGCCATGGCGGCCCGGAACAGCTCCTCCTTGGTGCCGAAGTAGTGGTGCACCAGCGCCGGGTCCACCCCGGCGGCGGCGGCGACGGTCCGGATCGTGGTGGCGTCGAAGCCCCGCTCGGCGAACGCGTCCCGGGCCGCGGCGAGGATCGCCTCCCGGGTGTCCGGGCTGCCGGGCCGCCGCCCGGTGCGGCGCGAGCGGGTCGGCTCGGCGGCGTCGCGGCGCGGGCTCATCCGCTGCGCCGGCGCAGCGTCGCGGCGGCCAGCACCAGCGCCGCCAGCGCCGCCCCGGCCACGATCGCGATGTCGCGCCACATGGTGCCGGTCGGTTCGGGGTGCGCGCCGACCTCCTGGAGCGCCTCGACCGCGTACGACAGCGGCAGCGCGTCGCTGACCGCCTGGAGCCAGCCGGCCATCTGCCCGCGGGGCACGAACAGCCCGCAGAGCAGCAGTTGCGGGGCGACCACCACCGGCATGAACTGCACCGCCTGGAACTCGGTGCGGGCGAACGCCGAGCAGAACAGGCCGAGCGCCACGGCGAGCACCGCGTTCACGCCGGCGATCAGGACGACCAGCCACGGGCTGCCGGCGGTGTCCAGCCCGAACACCAGGTAGGCCACCAGCGACGCGACGCTTGACTGCGCCACCCCGGCCAGGCCGAACGCGATGCCGTAGCCGAAGAGCAGGTCGAGCTTGCCCAGCGGGGTGGTGAGCAGCCGTTCCAACGTGCCGGAGGTGCGTTCGCGCAGCATGGCGATGCTGGTCACGAGGAACATGATGATGAACGGGAAGAAGCCCAGCATGATCAACGCGACCCGGTCGAACGTGCTCGGGCCACCCGGCGGGGTGGGCTGGTCGACGTACATGAAATAGACCAGGGCGAGCAGCACGCTGGGCACCACGACGAGCAGCGCCACGGTACGCCGGTCGTGCCGGAGCTGGCGCAGGATCCGCGCGGTCGTGGCGGCCAGGATCCGCCCGGTCACGAGCCCGCCTCCCGCTCGCCGTCGCGGATCAGGCGCAGGAACGCCTCCTCCAGGTCGTCCACACCGGTGGCGGCGCGGATCGCGGCCGGGGTGTCGTCGGCGACCAGTCGACCTTCGCGAATCAGCAGCAGCCGGTCGCAGCGGGCCGCCTCGTCCATGACGTGGCTGGAGACCAGCAGCGTGGTGCCGGCGGCGGCCATGGCGTGGAACCGGGCCCACAGGTCGGCCCGCAGCACCGGGTCCTGCCCGACCGTGGGTTCGTCGAGGACGACCAGTTCCGGCTCGCCGACCAGGACGCAGGCCAGGGAGGCACGGCTGCGCTGGCCGCCGGAGAGCGAGCCGACGAGCTGGTCGGCCGCCGAGGCCAGGCCGACGTCGGTCACCGCGCGGTCGGCGTCGGCCCGGCCCCGCCCCTGGAGTACGGCGAAGTAGCGGGCGTTCTCCCGGACCGTCAGGTCGGCGTAGACGCTGGGCGCCTGCGTCAGGTAGCCGACCCGGCGGCGCAGTTCGGCCGAGCCGGCGGGTCGGCCGAGCACGGCGACCGTGCCGGCGCCGACCGTCTGCACTCCGACCACGGCGCGCATCAGGGTGGTCTTTCCGCTGCCGCTGGGCCCCAGCAACCCGGTGACCCGGCCCCGGGGCACGGCGCAGCTGATGCCGTGCAGCACCCGCCGTCCACCCCGGTCGACCACCAGGTCACGGACCGCCACCGCGTCGTCCATGGCCGCCTCCCAAGAATTCATCAAGCGATGAAATCAACGCTAGGTGAATTGTGGCGGCGAATCAATCGCGCGCGGGCGGGCGGAGGAGAAACTGGGCTGAAAGCCTTCACCACCGGACACCGGGTCCGCCAACGGTCATTGCGCCGGAGATCGGACTTCCGGCACCATGTCGCGGTGAGTCCCGCTTCGCTGCCCGATTCCGGGTTCCTCGACGAGTGGGCCACCCGCCTGCGCCATGCCGCGGACCGGCCGGTCGTCGGGATCATGCTGCGGGGCAGCCACGCCCGGCGGGCCGCCACCGAACACAGCGACGTCGACGTGGACGTGCTCGTCGCGACCGACGACGACCGTCCCGCCCAATCGCCGGACGCGGCGACCCCGGTCCACCGCGCCGGCCCGTACGCCGCCCGCCGGGCCTACCTGACCGAGTTCGACGGCCGGCTGGTGCACGTCTCGGTGGCCGCCCGGGACGTCCGCTCCTGGGTGCGCCGGCTCGGCCAGCCCGCCGACTGGGCGTTCGGGCTCCCCGTCACCGCGCCCGCCCGGCTGCTCTGGGCGGTGCCGGAGTGGCGTCGCCGGATCGACCTGCCGGTGCTCTGCCAGCCCGCCGACGAGCCGCGCCTGGAGGAGTTGATCGCCGCGCTGGGCAAGGTGGCCGGGGCGCGTTGGGCCGGCGACCCGGTCGGCGTCCGGCTCGCCGCCGCCGACCTGGCCCGGCTCTGCCCCTCGGTGCTGCGCCTGGCCAACCCGTCGGTCCGGGTGGTCTCCCGCCGGGACGCCCTGACCGCCGCGCTGGACCTGCCGGTCGCCCCGCCCGGCTACCGCGCCGACATGCTGCGCTGCCTCGGGTTGCGCGCGGGCGACCCGGGCGAGGTCGGCGCCGCCGCCGGTCGACTGGTCACCGGGATCGTCCCGCTCGTCCGCCCGTACGCCGGGGAGGTCGCCGCGGTGGCCGGCGCGGACCTGGCGCGGGCGCTGGTCGACGGCCGGGTGGACCGCTACCTCGGGCAGTTGGGCCGGGCGCTTCAGGCCGTGACGCCCGCCCCCCGGGACACGTCGGCGGTGCCGGGGCCGCATGCGGGAGAATGGTCAACCGTGCCCGCCTCTGACGCGCCGCCGCCCGGCGCCCCCGCCCGCACCGCGGCCCCCGGCCCGGCCCGCCCCTCCCGGCTCGACCCGGCCATCGCGGCCCGGCTCCGACGCGGCCCGGACGGCCTGGTCGCCGCCGTGGTCCGCGCGCACGACTCCGGCGAGGTGCTGATGGTCGCCTGGATGGACGACGAGGCGCTGCACCGCACGCTCACCACCGGCCGGGCCACCTACTGGTCGCGCAGCCGCAGGGAGTACTGGGTCAAGGGCGCCACCTCCGGCCACCACCAGTACGTTCGCTCCGTGGCGCTGGACTGCGACGGCGACGCGCTGCTGGTCAGCGTGGAGCAGGTCGGCGCGGCCTGCCACACCGGGCACCGGACCTGCTTCTTCACCGACCTGCCGGTCAGCTCCCCGGAGGCGACCCGATGACCGACGGCGCGGTGACCCCGGACCGGTCCACCTTCACCGAGCTGGCCGACCGCTGGCGGGTCGTGCCGGTCACCCGCCGGCTGCTCGCCGACGCGGAGACGCCGGTCGGCGTCTACCGCAAGCTCGCCGGCGGCCCCGGCACGTTCCTGCTGGAGTCCGCCGAGCAGGGCCTCGGCTCGGCCGGCACGGCCTGGTCGCGTTACTCGTTCATCGGCGTCCGCAGCGTCGCCACGCTCACCGAGCGCGACGGCGCGGCCCGGTGGACCGGCACGCCGCCGCCCGGCGTGCCCACCGCCGGTGACCCGGTCACCGTGCTCCGGGAGTCCGTCGCCGCGCTCGCCGGCCCGGCCTGGGACCCGACCGGCGACATGCCGCCGCTCACCGGGGGCCTGGTCGGCTACCTCGGGTACGACCTGGTCCGCCGCTTCGAGCGGCTGCCCGAGCTGACCGAGGACGAGTTGGACGTGCCCGAGCTGGGCATGATGCTCGCCACCGACCTGGTGGTCCTCGACCACTACGAGGGCTCGGCGATCCTGGTCGCCAACGCGGTGCTGCCCCCGCTCGACACGCCCGACCGACCGGAGCGGGTGACCGCGGCGTACCACCACGCGGTGGGCCGCCTGGACGCGATGACCACCGCGCTGTCCCGACCGATTCCGCCCATGGTCTCGACGGTCGACCGGCCGGGCGTCGGCGAGGTGGTCAGCCGGACGCCCGAGGGCGGCTACCCCAAGGCGGTGGAGGCGGCCAAGGAGGCGATCCGGGCCGGCGAGTGCTTCCAGATCGTGCTCAGCCAGCGCTTCGAACGCCCCACCGACGCCGACCCGCTCGACGTCTACCGGGTGCTGCGCACCACCAACCCCAGCCCGTACATGTACCTGCTGCGCTTCGACGGCTTCGACATCGTCGGCTCCTCGCCGGAGGCGCACCTCAAGGTCAGCGCCGGCCCGGACGGGCGACGCCGGGCGCTGCTGCACCCGATCGCCGGCACCCGGCCGCGCGGCGGCTCGCCCGAGGGCGACGCCCGGCTCGCCGCCGAGCTGCTCGCCGACCCGAAGGAGCGCGCCGAGCACGTCATGCTGGTCGACCTGGGCCGCAACGACCTGGGCCGGGTCTGCCGGCCGGGCACGGTCGAGGTGCCGGAGTTCGCCACCATCGAGCGCTACAGCCACGTCATGCACATCGTCTCCACGGTGGTCGGCGAGCTGCGCGACGACCGCACCGCGTTCGACGCGCTGGCCGCGACGTTCCCGGCCGGCACGCTCTCCGGCGCGCCCAAGGTCCGCGCCATGGAGATCATCGAGGAGCTGGAACCGGTACGCCGCGGCGTCTACGGCGGCACCGTCGGCTACTTCGCCTTCGGCGGCGACCTGGACATGGCGATCGCCATCCGGACCGCGTTGATCCGCGACGGCCGCGCCTACGTGCAGGCCGGGGCCGGGGTGGTGGCCGATTCCGATCCCGCCGCGGAGGACCAGGAGACCCGGAACAAGGCCGCCGCGGTGCTCGCCGCGATCGCCGCCGCCGAGACGCTGCGACCGGCCCGGTGAGCACCACCGACACCACCGCGACCGGCCCACCCGCCGCGCGGGTCCGACGCGAGCTGGCGTACGCGGTGCTGCTCTGCCTGGCCGGCGCGGGCCTGGCCGCCTGGGCGGTGACCCGGAGCTGGTCGGTGGAGGTGACCAGCCGCGGTGCCCTGCCGCCCGGTGAGCGGACCCGCACCGGCGCGGAGCTGCTGCCGTGGGTGTCGGCGCTGGCCTACGTCGGGCTGGCCGGCGGCGGCGCGGTCCTGGCGACCCGGGGCCGGCTGCGCCGGCTGCTCGGCGTGCTGCTGGCCGGCGTCGGGCTGGCCGTCGCGGTGGGCGGCGGCGTCGGGCTCACCGAGGCCGGGGTGAGCCGGCAGTGGCCGGCGCTGGTGCTGGCCGGCGGGCTGGCCCTGGCGGCCGGCGGTGCCGTCACCGGCTGGCGCGGCGGTGGCTGGCCGGCGATGGGCGCCCGATACGAGCGCCGGGCGGGCCCGGCCGGGCCGGGCGACGATCGGCCGGCGGTCGACCGGGGCACCCGGGACGCGTGGGACGCGCTGGACCGGGGTGAGGACCCGACGGTCAGCTGACCGGCTGGGCCTCGCGCGTGTCACGCCGACGGCGGGCCGCGGCCCGGGCGGCGGCCAGCTCGCCCACCAGCCGCTCCAGTTCGCGGCGCTGCTCGGCCCGGGCCCGGTCGGCGCAGACCGCCTCCCAGGCGTTGCCCTGGGCGGTGCGCGTGCGGCCGTCGCCGGCGACGGCCCGTTCGAGCGTGTGCACCACGCCGACGGCGAGCGACGCGACGGTCCGGGAGATGGTGGTCAACCCGATGCTCTGGTTCGGCCCGTTGGCGTTCATGGTTCACCCCACACGAGATCGTTGGTGACGGTCGGCAGCCGCCTCGACGAGTCTGCCCTGCGACGATGCTGCCGGGTTCACGTTTCGTCGCCGTGAAGCCCAGGTCAACGGTCCGACAGCCGGGGCGACCTGGGGCGGGCCGAAGGTCCTTGACCTTCGTCACAGCGGGAGCCGCCCTGCGGCCCGGGCCCGGTCGTGGTGAGATAGGGCATGGGTGAAGGTCGATGCATGTGGTGGCGCTGCGTGACACCGCGTTCACCGGAAGTCGGCCATCATGCCACAGTCCATGTGGTGAGGTGCGCCATACCCCCCGGCACATGTCGCCAGGTGGCGCCCCCTAGCATCGGCCCATGACACCCGGAGAGGGGAGTCCGTTGGTGACTGCTGAGCATGCGCACGCGGAGGGGGACGACGCCGGAGCGGCGCCGTCCGCAGGCGTGCTCGACGAGATCCTGGCCGGCGTGCGCGAGGACGTGGCCCGGCGGCAGGAGCAGATCCCGCTGGAGCGGATCCGTGACCTCGCCGCCGCCGCACCTCCACCGCTGGACGCGTACGCGGCGCTGCGCCGGCCCGGCGTGGCCGTGATCGCCGAGGTGAAGCGCTCGTCGCCGTCCAAGGGAAAGCTGGCCGAGATCGCCGACCCGGCCGACCTGGCCGGCGAGTACGCGGCCGGCGGCGCACGGGCGATCAGCGTGCTGACCGAGGGTCGCTGGTTCGGCGGCTCGCTGGACGACCTGGCCGCCGTCCGGGCCGCGGTGAAGGTGCCGGTGCTGCGCAAGGACTTCGTGGTCTCCAGCTACCAGGTGCACGAGGCCCGCGCGCACGGCGCCGACCTGGTGCTGCTGATCGTCGCCGCGCTGGAGCAGAACGCGCTGGTCGGGCTGCTGGAGCGGATCGAGTCCCTGGGCATGACCGCGCTGGTCGAGGTGCACACCGAGGAAGAGGCGGACCGCGCCCTGGAGGCCGGCGCGCAGGTGATCGGCGTCAACGCCCGCGACCTGCGTACCCTGGAGGTCGACCGCTCGGTGTTCGAACGGATCGCGCCCGGCCTGCCGAGCAGCGTCGTCAAGATCGCGGAGTCCGGCGTGCGCGGCCCGCACGACCTGATCCGGTACGCCTCGGCCGGTGCCGACGCCGTCCTGGTGGGCGAGGGCCTGGTCACCCAGAAGAGCCCCCGCGAGGCGGTCGCCGAGCTGGTCAACGCCGGCAACCACCCGGCCACGCCCCGCCCGGTGCGCTGACCCGCGCCGGGCCACCCCGAACCGAGAGGACGCCCGCGATGAGCGCCGCACCCGCAGCCGGCCAGGTCCCCGACGCCGCCGGTCACTTCGGCCGGTTCGGCGGCCGGTTCGTCCCCGAGGCGCTGGTCGCCGCGCTCGACGAGCTGGACGCGGCGTACCGCAAGGCGATGGGCGACGACGAGTTCCTCGCCGAGTTCGACGCCCTGCTGCGCGACTACGCCGGCACCCCGTCGGAGCTGTACGAGGCCCGGCGGCTCTCCGCCCAGGTGGGGGCGCGGATCCTGCTCAAGCGGGAGGACCTCAACCACACCGGCGCCCACAAGGTCCGCAACGTGCTCGGTCAGGCGCTGCTCACCAGGCGCATGGGCAAGCGGCGGGTGATCGCGGAGACCGGCGCCGGCCAGCACGGCGTCGCCACCGCCACCGCCGCCGCCCTGTTCGACCTGGAGTGCGTCGTCTACATGGGCCAGGTGGACACCGAACGGCAGGCGCTCAACGTGGCCCGGATGCGGATGCTCGGCGCCACCGTCGTCCCGGTCACCGCCGGCTCGCGCACGCTCAAGGACGCGATGAACGAGGCGATGCGCGACTGGGTCGCCAACGTCGACGACACCCACTACCTGATCGGCACCGCCGCCGGGCCGCACCCGTTCCCGGAGATGGTCCGGGACTTCGTGCGCGGCATCGGCGTGGAGGCCCGCCAGCAGTGCCTGGACCTGACCGGCGGGCTGCCGGACGCGGTCGCCGCCTGCGTCGGCGGCGGCTCCAACGCGCTGGGCATCTTCCACGCCTTCGTGCCCGACGCCGAGGTGCGCCTCTACGGCTTCGAGGCCGGCGGCGAGGGCGTCGCGAGCGGCCGGCACGCCGCCAGCATCACCGGCGGCTCGTCGGGCGTGCTGCACGGCACCCGGACGTACGTGCTGCAGAACGCCGACGGCCAGACCATCGAGTCGCACTCGATCTCGGCCGGCCTCGACTACCCGGGCGTCGGGCCGGAACACGCCTGGCTGCACGACACCGGCCGGGCCACCTACCTGCCGGTCGACGACGCCGAGGCGATGGCCGCGTTCGAGCTGCTCTGCCGCACCGAGGGCATCATCCCGGCGATCGAGAGCGCGCACGCGNNNCTCGCCGCCGAGCTGGGCCGCGAGCCGGTGATCGTGGTCAACCTCTCCGGCCGGGGCGACAAGGACGTGCACACCGCCGGGGCGTACTTCGGCATCCTCGACAAGGAGTGACAGCGTGAGCCGCATCGGGGTCGCCTTCGACAAGGCCCGCGCCGACGGGCGGGCCGTGCTGGTCGGCTGCATGCCGGCCGGCTTCCCGACCGTCGAGGGCAGCATCGCCGCCATGACCGCCATGGTCGAGGCGGGCGTCGACGTCATCGAGGTGGAGATCCCCTACTCCGACCCGGTGATGGACGGCCCGGTCATCCAGCGGGCCAGCGACATCGCGCTGGCCGGCGGCGTACGCACCGCGGACACGCTGCGCGTGGTCGAGGCGGTCGCGGCGACCGGGGCGTCGGTGGTCACGATGACCTACTGGAACCCGATCGAGCAGTACGGCCCCGACGCGTTCGCCCGGGACATGGCCGCCGCCGGCGGCACCGGGCTCATCACGCCGGACCTGATCCCCGACGAGGCCGCCGAGTGGCTGGCCGCCTCCGACGCGCACGGCCTGGACCGGACGTTCCTGGTGTCGCCGTCCTCCACCGACGCGCGCCTGAAGATGACCGTCGAGAACTGCCGTGGTTTCGTCTACGCCACCGCGCTGATGGGCGTCACCGGCGCCCGCGCGCAGACCTCCGACGCGGCCCCCGTCCTGGTCTCCCGGCTGCGCGAGGTCACCGACCTGCCGATCGGGGTCGGGCTGGGCGTCGGCACCGGCGCGCAGGCCGCCACCGTCGCCGGGTACGCCGACGCGGTGATCGTGGGCAGCGCCCTCGTCCGGTGCGTACTCGACGCCCCGGACCAGGCCGCCGGCCTGACCGCTTTGCGCAAGCTCAGCGCCGAACTCGCCGAGGGCGTCCGCAACCCGGCCCGCTGAGGGTCCCCGGTCCGCCCGCTGTCGCGGGCGTCCCCCGGCTCGTCCGGTGCCGGCGGGGGGTTTTCGGTCCCAGTGCGGTGACGGTTCCGACGTCCCAACGGCACCGGAAAACGGTCTCCGAGCCGCATGATCGACTTCGTTTCACCGAAGTGGCGTGGTCGGGCCGACTCGGACCCCGCCAGTTCGGCGATGTGGCGGCCGATCTTGGGCGGCACGGCAGCCCGACGCCCGCCGAGTCGTTCCTGAGCTCAGCTCGAAAGCGGGTGAGGGAGGATCGCCCCACCTGCGCGACGTCGGCGCCTCCCGCGACCGGGTCGCCTCGCGCGACCACCGCCTCGCGCGATCCCCGTTCGGCCGCTCATGCCGTTGGGCCGTTCACGCCGTTGGGCCGCGCACCCGTCGATCGCCGGACCGCCCGGTCGGCCGTCCGGCGACGCGCGGCGGCGCGGACCGGGGTGCCGCACATCCGGTTCGCACCGGTACCGTGTGCATCCGTGACCCTCGCCCCGATGACTTCCCTGGCGGCCATGCCGAGCCCCAGCACCGCCGTCTGGCAGCTCGGTCCGGTTCCGATCCGGGCGTACGCGCTCTGCATCATCGCCGGCATCGTGGTGGCCTGCGTGGTCACCGAGTATCGGCTGCGCCGCCGGGGCGTCGCCCCGGGTGCGGTGCTCGACATCGCGGTCTGGGCGGTGCCGGCGGGCATCATCGGGGCCCGGATCTACCACGTGCTCACCTCGCCGGAGAAATACTTCGGCGCCGGCGGCGAGCCGCTCAAGGCGTTCGCCATCTGGGAGGGCGGCCTCGGCATCTGGGGCGCGGTGGCCGGCGGCGCGGTCGGCGCCTGGTTCGCCGCCCGGCAGCTCGGCATCCCGCTCACCGTGATCGCCGACGCGCTGGCGCCGGGGATGCCGCTGGCCCAGGCCGTGGGCCGGCTCGGCAACTGGTTCAACAACGAGTTGTACGGCGGGCGCACCAGCCTGCCGTGGGGGCTCGAGGTGCACGTCATGGACCCGGACAATCCGGGCCACGCGCTGCGCGACGACACCGGCGCGGCGGTCCTGCGACCCGGTCTCTACCATCCGACGTTCCTCTACGAATTGCTCTGGAACGTCGGTGTCGCCGCGCTGGTGCTGGTCCTCGACCGGAAGCTGCGGTTGGGCCGTGGCCGGGCCTTCGCGCTCTACGTGATGGGCTACACGGCGGGCCGGTTCTGGATCGAGCTGATGCGCACCGACGAGGCCAACCACATCCTCGGCGTACGCCTGAACGTCTGGACCGCGGCACTGGTCTTCCTCGGTGCGCTCGCCTACTTCGTCCGGGTCCGCGGTCCCCGGGAGTTCCTCGTCCCGGTGGGCGAGCCGGGCCCCGCCGTTCCCGCTCCGCCGGCCGGTGACGTGTCCCAGGTCGACCTCTCCGCCGGCGAGGCCGGTCCCCGGGCGGTGGCTCCGGAGGGCTACCGGGTGGTGACCGAGGAGCAGTTCCACACGTACCGCGAAACCGGTGCGCTGCCCCCGGCGGACCCGGCGGCGACCGGCGACCCGGCCGACGCCGTCGCGAACGCCGACGTCCCGGCGGACCAGGCCCTGACCGGCAACCGCACCGCGACCGCCGACGCCGACCGCACCGCGACTGCCGACCGCACCGCGACCGCCGAGGCCGACCGTGCCGCGACCGCCCACCGCACCGGGGCCGACGGTGCCGACCACTCCGCGGCAGACGGGGCCGATGGCGCAGACCGCGCCGAGGTGGACGGCGGCCCGGCGGACGGCGGCGGGCGCGCGGCGGACCGGGACAGCTGAGCGGGGGAGTCATGCGCAGCGCGGTGGTGGTCGGCGCGGGCCTCGGCGGCATGGCGGTGGCCGGCGTGCTGGCCCGCTCGGGCTGGCAGGTGACCCTGCTGGAGCGGGCCGACCGGGTCCGGCCGGAGTCGACCGCCGTGGTGCTCTGGCCGAACGGGGTCCGCGCGCTGCGCGCCCTCGGGCTCGGCGCCGGGCTGGACGCGATCGCCACGCCGCTGCCCGACGGGGGGATTCGCCGCCCGGACGGGCAGTGGTTGGTGCAGCCCCGCCCCACCCCGGCGGAACGGATGCCGGTGGTGGTGCACCGGGAGGACCTGCACGACGCGCTCATCGCCGGGCTGGGCGAGCGGGTGGAGCTGCGTACCGGGGTCAATGTGCGGAGTGTGCGCACGACGGCCGGCGAGCGCCCCGCGGTGGGCGACGGCCGGCAGCTGTTCTCCGCCGACCTGGTGGTGGCGGCCGACGGCGCCGACAGCGAGATCCGGCGGCACCTGGCGCCGGAGACCGCCGTGGTGAGTTCCGGGTGCGCCGCCTGGCGGGCGGTCATCCCCTGGTACCGGGCTCCGCAGCTCCCCGACGACCAGCCGGTGCACGGCGAGACGCTGGGTGCCGGCTACCGGTTCGTGGCCGCCTCGCTCGGCGAGCGGGGCACCGCCGGGGCGTCGCGCCGGGGCGGCATCTACTGGGTGGCAACCGCGGCCGGGGCGCCCCGCCCGGAGCCGCCGGACGTTCAGCTCGCCCTGCTCAAGCGCTGGTTCGCCGGCTGGCCGGCGCCGATCGCCACGCTGCTGGAGGCGACCGACCCGGCCGACGTGGTGCAGCAGGAGATCCGTGAGCTGCGCCCGTTGCCCCGGTCCTACGGTTTTCCGGTCGGGCCCGGCGGTCTGGTGCTGCTCGGCGACGCCGCGCACGCCATGCCGCCGCACCTCGGGCAGGGCGCGTGCCTCGCGTTCGAGGACGCGGCCACGCTCGCCGGGCTGCTGCGCGAGTCGCGGCTGCCCGACGCGGTGACCGCCTACGACCGGCTGCGCCGGCCCCGCGCGGCCACCATGGTCCGGCAGACCCGCCGGATGTCGGCCGTGCTGCAGACCCGCGGCCGGCTGGCGCTGCGCGCCCGGGACGCGGCCCTGGGCACGATCAGCCCTCGGCTGCGCAACACCGCCGCCGCGGCCGCCGCCGACTGGCAGCCGCCCTCCTGACCGGCCCGGTGCGGGCCCGCGTCGCTCAGATGACCGCGGCCGGCTCGGCGATGCAGGCGGTGCCGACCCGACGGAAGCCGACCCGCAGGTAGACCCGGGCGATGTCCTCGCTGCCCGCGCTCAGGAAGATCAGGTCGGTGTCGGCGGCGCGCAGTTCCCGGGCCAGCGTGGCGGTCACCGCCGCGCCCAGGCCGCGCCGCCGGGCGGCCGGCAGCGTGGCCACCCCGGCGATCTCCGCCACGTCGCCGACCCGCATCGCCATGCCGCTGGCCAGCGCTCCCTCCGTGGCGGTGCCGGCGAGCACCGAGACGCGCTGGCCGTCGGCCACCCGGGCCGCCTCCTCCTCCAACGCGTCGACGTCGAGCCGGTCGAGGGCGGCGTCCCGCTCGGCCGGGCCGGCCTCACCCCGGGCGGTGCCGGCGTGGGCGAAGCCGACCGCGGCGACGGCCCGCCGCAGCGCGATGTCCGCCGCGAAGCCGGGGTCGCCGGGGTCCAGCACCCGCACCGGTACGTCGCTGAGCGTCCCCGGTTCCGGCAACCGCTCGGGTTCGAGCAGCATGAGGGGCGCCTCCAGCACGCTCAGCCCGGCCGAGCGGGCCACCGCCAGCAGGGCCGGTTGGTGCTCGTGCACCCACTCGAACGCCTCCGGCAGGCCCAGTTCCCGCTGTCGGGTGCGGACGGCGGTCACGTCGGCCAGCGAGGGTGGTTCGGTGGCGTCGAGGCGGGGGCGGGCGTAGAACGGCCAACCGGCCCCGTCGCGGACGAACAACACCAGGGCGCCGTACTCCTCCGTCCGGGCGACGTCGCGGGGCACCGCGTCGTAGAACCGCTCCAACCGGTCGAGTGCGTCCGCTCGTACGACATCCACCGCGCGAGACTACACGTCCCACCATCTGGAAGTGTGATCAATCTGAACTGGCCTTGCGCTACAAGCCCTAACGTAGACTCAATAAACCCCAGCGGGCCGACGTCGTCCCCACCATGATCCAACCTGAGTGACGACAGGAGGCCCGGTGGCCTTTCCGTACCCTCACAGCCCGCAACCGGCCCCGCCGACGACCGGGCTCTACGACCCCGCGCACGAGCACGACGCCTGCGGAGTGGCCTTCGTGGCCGACCTGCACGGGCGCCGCTCGCACCAGGTCGTCGCGAACGGCCTCGGCGCGCTGTGCCGGCTGGACCACCGGGGCGCCCGGGGCGCGGAGCACAACACCGGCGACGGCGCCGGGATCATGATCCAGGTGCCGGACGCGTTCCTGCGCGCGACGGTCGGCTTCCCGCTGCCCCCCGCCGGCCAGTACGCCACCGGCCTGGTCTTCCTTCCCGACGACGACGCCGCCGAGGCCCGCGCCCGCCAGGTGGTGGACAAGTACGCGCTGGTCGAGGGCGCGGACGTGCTCGGCTGGCGGGAGGTGCCGACCGATCCGTCCGACCTGGGGGAGACCGCGCTCGCGGCGATGCCCCGGGTCCGGCAGCTCTTCCTGGCCGCGCGCCGGCTGACCGGCTCGCCCGCCGGCCCGGCCGGCTCCCCACTGACCGGGATCGACCTGGACCGGGTGGCGTTCTGCCTGCGTAAGCAGGTCGAGCGGGAGACCGCCGAGCGGGGCGTGCCGGCCTACTTCCCGTCGCTGTCCGGCCGCACCATGGTGTGGAAGGGGATGCTCACCCCGGACCAGCTCCCGGCGTTCTACCCGGAGCTGACCGACGAGCGGGTGACCAGCGCCATCGCCCTGGTCCACTCGCGCTTCTCCACCAACACGTTCCCGTCCTGGCCGCTGGCGCACCCGTACCGCTTCATCGCGCACAACGGCGAGATCAACACGATCCGCGGTAACCGCAACTGGATGCAGGCGCGGGAGGCCCTCCTACGCAGCCCGGGCATCCCGGGCAACATCCGCCGGGTCTTCCCGGTCTGCACCCCGGCCGCGTCCGACTCGGCCAACTTCGACGAGGTCCTTGAGCTGCTGCACCTGGCCGGGCGGAGCCTGCCGCACGCGGTGCTGATGATGATCCCCGAGGCGTGGGAGAACGACCCGGACATGCGCGCCGACAAGCGCGCGTTCTACCGCTTCCACGCCAGCCTGATGGAGCCGTGGGACGGCCCCGCCTCGGTCGCATTCACCGACGGCGAGATCGTCGGCGCGGTGCTGGACCGCAACGGGCTGCGTCCGGGCCGCTGGTGGCACACCGCCGACGGTCTGGTGGTGCTGGGCAGCGAGGCGGGCGTGCTCGACCTCGACCCGGCCACGGTGGTCGCCAAGGGTCGGCTCCAGCCGGGCCGGATGTTCCTGGTCGACACCGTCAACGGCCGGATCGTCTCCGACGACGAGATCAAGACCGAGTTGGCCGCCGCGCAGCCCTATCAGGAGTGGCTGCACGCCGGCCTGATCGAGCTGGACGACCTGCCGCCGCGCGAGCACGTCGTCTACACCCACGACTCGGTGCGCCGCCGGCAGCAGACCTTCGGCTACACCGAGGAGGAGCTGAAGATCCTGCTCGGCCCGATGGCCCGCAGTGGTGCGGAGCCGCTCGGCTCGATGGGCACCGACACCCCGATCGCGCCGCTGTCCACCCGGCCGAGGTTGCTCTACGACTACTTCCACCAGCTCTTCGCGCAGGTCACCAACCCGCCGCTGGACGCCATCCGGGAGGAGTTGGTGACCAGCCTGGCGTCCACCATCGGGCCGGAGGGCAACCTGCTCGATCCGGGCGCGGCGAGCTGTCGGCAGATCGTGCTGCCCTACCCGGTGATCGACAACGACGAGCTGGCGAAGCTCCTCTCCATCGACGACGACGGCGACCTGCCCGGCTTCAAGGCCGTCCGGGTCTCCGGTCTCTACCGCATCCGCGACGGCGGCCCCGGCATCAAGGCCCGGCTGACCGAGATCTGCCGGCACGTCTCCGAGGCGATCGAGGACGGCGTACGCATCCTGGTGCTCTCCGACCGGGACTCCAACGCGGACCTGGCCCCGATCCCGTCGCTGCTGCTCACCGCCGCGGTGCACCAGCACCTGGTGCGCGAGCAGACCCGCACGCAGGTGGCGCTGATCGTGGAGTCCGGCGACTGCCGCGAGGTGCACCACGCGGCCGTGCTCATCGGGTACGGCGCGGCGGCGGTCAACCCCTACCTCGCGTTCGAGTCGGTGGAGGACATGATCTCCACGGGCGCGCTCGCCGGCGTCGAGCCGGTGAAGGCGGTCCGCAACTACGTCAAGGCGCTCGGCAAGGGCGTCCTGAAGATCATGTCCAAGATGGGCATCTCCACCGTGTCGTCGTACTGCGGCGCCCAGGTGTTCGAGGCGGTCGGCCTGGACACCCGCCTGGTCGACCGCTACTTCCGCGGCACGCCCAGCACTATCGGCGGCATCGGGCTGGCCGAGATCCACGCCGAGGTGGCCGCCCGGCACACGCTGGCCTGGCCGGCGCCGGGCGCGCAGGCCAGCCAGCGGCTGGAGGTCGGCGGCGAGTACCAGTGGCGCCGCGAGGGTGAGCTGCACCTGTTCAACCCGGAGACGGTCTTCCTGCTCCAGCACGCCACCCGCAGCCGCCAGTACGACGTCTTCCGGCAGTACACCGCGAAGGTCGACGAGCTGGCCGCGAACGCGGGCTCGCTGCGCGGGCTGTTCACGCTGCGCACCGGCGTCCGCCCGGCGGTGCCGCTGGACGAGGTCGAACCGGCCNCGAGGCGCACGAGACCCTGGCCATCGCGATGAACCGCCTCGGCGCCAAGTCCAACACCGGCGAGGGCGGTGAGGACGTCGACCGGCTGCACGACCCGGCCCGGCGTTCCGCGGTCAAGCAGATCGCCAGCGGCCGGTTCGGTGTGACCAGCGAATACCTGGTCAACGCGGACGACCTCCAGATCAAGATGGCGCAGGGCGCGAAGCCCGGCGAGGGCGGGCAGCTCCCCGGCAACAAGGTCTGGCCGTGGATCGCCCGGACCCGGCACGCCACCCCGGGCGTCGGCCTGATCTCCCCGCCGCCGCACCACGACATCTACTCGATCGAGGACCTGGCCCAGCTCGTGCACGACCTGAAGTGCGTCAACCCGGCCGCCCGGGTGCACGTCAAGCTGGTCAGCGAGGTGGGCGTGGGCACGGTGGCGGCCGGCGTGGCCAAGCTCAAGGCCGACGTCATCCTGATCTCCGGGCACGACGGCGGCACCGGCGCGTCCCCGCTCAACTCGCTCAAGCACGCCGGCACCCCGTGGGAGCTGGGCCTGGCCGAGGCGCAGCAGACGCTGCTGCTCAACAAGCTGCGCGACCGGGTCACCGTGCAGGTCGACGGCCAGCTCAAGACGGGCCGGGACGTGCTGGTCGCGGCGCTGCTCGGCGCGGAGGAGTTCGGCTTCGCCACCGCACCGCTGATCGTCGAGGGCTGCGTGATGATGCGGGTCTGCCACCTGGACACCTGTCCGGTCGGCATCGCCACCCAGAACCCGGTGCTGCGCGAGCGGTTCACCGGCAAGCCGGAGTTCGTGGAGAACTTCTTCCTCTTCCTCGCCGAGGAGGTCCGGGGATACCTGGCCGAGCTGGGCTTCCGCAGCATCGACGAGGCGATCGGGCACACCGAGCTGCTCGACGTGGCGGGTGCGATCGACCACTGGAAGGGCCACGGGCTCGACCTGAGCCGCGTCCTGCACCTGCCCGAGCTGCCCGAGGGGGCGGCCCGCCGGGGCGTACGCGCCCAGGACCACGGCCTCGACGCGGCGCTGGACAACCAGCTCATCGCGCTGGCCGGCCCGGCGCTGCGTGACCGCGCCCCGGTCCGGGTCGAGGTCGAGGTGCGCAACGAGCACCGCAGCGTGGGCGCCATGCTCGGCGGGGAGGTGACCCGCCGGTTCGGCGGCGCCGGGCTGCCCGACGACACCGTCGAGTTCCTGCTGCGCGGCACCGCCGGCCAGTCGTTCGGCGCCTTCCTGCCGCGCGGGGTCACCCTGCGCCTGCACGGCGACGCCAACGACTACGTGGGCAAGGGCCTCTCCGGTGGGCGGATCGTGGTCCGGCCGGACGCCGCCGCGCCGTTCGTCGGCGCGGACGCCGAGCCCGGCCGCCGCGCCGAGGACCAGATCATCGCCGGCAACACCATCCTGTACGGCGCCACCGGCGGCGAGGTGTTCCTGCGCGGCCGGGTCGGTGAGCGGTTCGCGGTGCGCAACTCCGGCGCGGTGGCCGTTGTCGAGGGCCTCGGCGACCACGGCTGCGAGTACATGACCGGCGGCACGGTGGTGGTGCTCGGCCCGACCGGGCGCAACTTCGCCGCCGGCATGTCCGGCGGCACCGCATTCGTGCACCGGCTCGACCGGCGGCTGGTCAACGCCGAGCTGGTCGACCTGTCGCCGCTGCGCGACGAGGAACGCGGCCGGTTGCACGAGTTGGTCCAGCGGCACTTCGCCGAGACCGACTCGGCGGTCGCCGAGGCGCTGCTGAAGCGCTGGCCGGAGGCGGTGGAGGAGTTCACCGCCGTGGTGCCCCGGGACTACCGCCGGGTCATGGAGATCATGCGGGCCGCCGAAGCCGCCGGCCGCGACGTCGACGACGCGGTGATGAGTGCGCTCTCACCAACCCCGGCGCCGCCCGCGCCGCGGGTGGTCGCCCAGGAGGTGGCTCGTGCCTGACCCGAACGGTTTCCTGCGCTACGACCGGCGGCTGCCCGCCCGCCGTCCGGTCCCGGTGCGGATCTCCGACTGGCGGGAGGTCTACCCGCCGGCCGGCGAGGAGCTGATCCGCGAGCAGGCCACCCGTTGCATGGACTGCGGCATCCCGTTCTGTCACGACGGCTGCCCGCTGGGCAACCGCATCCCGGACTGGAACGACCTGGTCCGCACCGGCAACTGGGACGCGGCGGTGGAGTCGCTGCACGCCACCAACAACTTCCCCGAGTTTACCGGCCGGCTCTGCCCGGCGCCGTGCGAGGCGGCCTGCGTGCTCGGCCTCGGCGGTCAGCAGCCGGTCACCATCAAGCAGGTCGAGGTGGAGATCGCCGACGCGGCGGTGGCCCGCGACGGCCTGCGGCCCCGGCCCGCGTCGGCGCCGACCGGCCGCTCGGTCGCGGTGGTTGGCTCCGGCCCCGCCGGGCTGGCCGCCGCGCAGCAACTCGCCCGCGCCGGCCACACGGTCACCGTGTACGAGCGCGACGACGCCCTCGGCGGCCTGCTCCGGTACGGCATCCCGGACTTCAAGCTGGAGAAGCAGCACATCGACCGCCGGGTGGCCCAGCTCACCGCCGAGGGGGTGCGCTTCCGCACCGGGGTGAACGTCGGCGTCGACGTGACCGCCGAGCGGCTGCGCGCCGAGCACGACGCGGTGCTGCTCGCCTGCGGCGCGTTGCAGGGCCGGGACACCTCGGGTACGCCGGGTCGGGCGCTGCGCGGCGTGCACCAGGCGATGGCGCACCTGGTGGCCGCGAACCGGGTGGTGGCGGCCGCGGGTGACGGGCGGCCCGCCCTCGCCGTGCTGGCCGACGGCACACCGATCGACGCGGCCGGCAAGCATGTGGTGATCATCGGTGGTGGGGACACCGCCGCGGATTGCCTCGGCGTGGCCCACCGCCAGGGCGCGGCCGGCGTACACCAGCTCGACCTGTACCCGCAGCCGCCGGCCGAGCGGGACGGCACCCGGGACCCGTGGCCGACCTGGCCGTGGGTGCTGCGCTCCTACCCGGCGCACGAGGAGGGCGGCGAGCGGGTGTTCGCCGCCGCGGTGCAGGAGTTCGTCGACGACGGCACCGGGCAGGTCCGGGCCGTGCGGATCGCCGAGGTGACCGTGGAGAAGGTCGACGGCCGGCGCATCGTCACCCCGCTGCCCGGCTCGGAGCGGGAGATCCCGGCCGACCTGGTGCTGCTCGCGATCGGCTTCGAGGGCACCGAGGAGCAGCCGCTGCTGACCCAGCTCGGGGTGGCCCGCAACGGCCGCGGCGCGATCGACGCCCGCCCCGACTGGCAGACCGCCGCCGACGGGGTCTTCGTCGCCGGGGACATGC
The DNA here is from genome assembly GCF_002140155.1 of Micromonospora sp. NBS 11-29. Lineage (GTDB taxonomy): Bacteria > Actinomycetota > Actinomycetes > Mycobacteriales > Micromonosporaceae > Micromonospora. Next base: position 78,645 of record NZ_NAPR01000017.1, on the reverse strand, counting down.
ACCGGGGCGCCTCGCTGATCGTCTGGGCGATCGCCGAGGGGCGGGCCGCCGCGGCGGCCGTCCACGCGTACCTGGGCGGGGTGGGCGAGCTGCCCGCCCCGGTCGACCCGGCCCGCCAGCCGCTCGCCGCGAGGTAAGGAGGGGCCCCCGCTTAACGCCTTCGGTATAGGCGGGGCCCCTTCTTAACACCTGACGGTGGCGCCTTCGCGCCGCTGGTTCGCCTACCGGCACGGGCGCGCCGTCGAGGCGGCGCGGACGTGAAGCGGGGCCCCGCTCACGCAGGGCCCCGCTCAGCTTTACCCCTCTCAGCGGTGGAGCAGGTCGTGCGCCGCGCGGATCTTCGACACGGAGGCCGGGCGCGCCGGGGCCGTCACCGAGGCCGGTGCGGTGCCGCCCAGGTCGGGGCGGCCGGCGGTGAACAGCCAGGTGGTGAACACCGCGTCGAGGTCCCGGCCGGAGACCTGCTCGGCGAGCGCCTGGAACTGCTCGATGGTGCCGTTGCCGTACTGGCGCTGGGCCGTCCAGGTGCGCAGGATCCGGAAGAACGCCGGGTCGCCGACGGCCAGCCGGATCTGGTGCAGCGCCATCGCGCCCCGGTCGTAGACCGCGTCGTCGAAGACCCGGCCGGCACCCGGGTCACCGGGGAGCACCTGCCAGAACTCCGAGTCGGCCGGGTAGTAGTCGTAGGTGAAGTCGAACAGCTCCTGCGCGGTGCCCTCGTCCTGCTCCTCGGACCAGAGCCACTCGGCGTACGAGGCGAAGCCCTCGTTGAGCCAGATGTTGCGCCAGTCCGCCACCGAGACGGAGTCGCCGAACCACTGGTGGGCGTTCTCGTGCACCACCACGTACGGGTTGGCGCCGCGTCGCCAGAAGCCGGGGCCGTAGACCGGTCGGGTCTGCGTCTCCAACGCGAAGCTGATGCCGTCGATCGGGCCGGCCACGCCGCCCTGCGCCTCGAACGGGTACGGCCCGAACACCCCGCTCTCCCAGTCGACGATCTCGGCGGTGCGTTCGATGCTGGCCCGGGCGGCCGGCCCCCGCTCGCCCAGCGTGGTGCTGTACGCGTTCACCACCGGCTGCCCGTTCGGCGCGGTGTCGGTGACGATGTCGTACTGCCCGATGGCCAGGAATGACTGGTAGGTGGCGCCGGGCTTGACGCTGCGCCAGCTCCACCGGGTGCGGTTGCCGGCCTCGGGCAGCGGGTCGCGCGGCTGCACGCCGTTGCTGATCACCTCGACGCCGGTCGGCACGGACACCGAGATGTCCCAGGTGGCCTTGTCCTTCGGGTGGTCGTTGCTCGGGTACCACCACCAGGTCGACTCGGGTTCGTTGACGGCGAGCGCGCCGTCCGCGGTGCGGGTCCAGCCGGTGTAGCCGTAGACCTTGGTCTGCGACGGGATGCCGGCGTACTTGACCACGACGGTGAGCTGCTGGCCGGTGGTCAGCGTCCGGGGCGGGGTGACCACCAGCTCGTGATCACCGGCTCGGGCGAAGCCGGCGACCCAGCCGTTGACCCGGACCGACTCCACGTCGAGCGCGAAGTCGAGGTTGAAACGGGACAGGTCCTGCGAGGCGGTGGCCAGGATGGTGGTGGTGCCGCTGAGCCGGTCGGTGGCCGGTTCGTAACGCAGCCGGATGTCATAGTGGTCGACGTCGTAGCCCCCGTTGCCGTAGTCGGGGAAGTAGCTGTCGCCCAGCCCCGGGCTGCCCGGCGTGGGGGTGGCCGCCGAGACCTGCGGCCGACCCCATCCGGCCGGGGCGGCCTGGCCGGGTGCGCCGGTCAGGGTGGTGCCGGCGGTGGTGAGGGTCAGGGCGGCGATCGCCGCCGTGAGTGCACGTCGCACGGGTGGGACTCCCTCCGTCGGGTGTACGCACCGCCAACCTAATCGACAGATGTGAACGTGTGGGTCCCGTCCCGAAGGCTCGTGGGCAGTCAGCGGCCCACCGGCGCGAGGGTGCCGGCCGGCACCGGTGCCACGTCCGGCACGGCCGGTCCGGTACGCCGCCGGGGCCGCCCGCGACGCCCGGAGGGTACGGCGAGCGTGGCCAGCGCGGCGGCCAGTGAGATGCCGGTGAGCAGCAGGAATCCGGCGGTGAAGCCGGCCTCCCGGGGCAACCCGCTCGGCTGCGGATTCGCGGTGATCACGGTGCTGGCCAGTGCCGCGCCGATCGCCCCGCCGATGGTGCGGATGTTGGCGTTCATGCCGGTCGCCGCGCCGGTCTGCCCGGCCGGGACGTTGCCCACGATCAGGTTGGCCATCGAGGCGAACGCCAACCCGACGCCGAGCCCGACCAGGCCGCCGGCCAGGCCGACCTGCCAGCGGGCGTCGTGCGCGACGGTGAGCATCGCCGCGGCGGCCACGTTGAACACCGCGCCGGTGCTGAGCTGCGCCTTGGCGCTGAACCGGGACTCCAGTCGCCCGGCCAGCAGCCCGGCGGCGAACATGCCGACCAGCATCGGCAGCATGAGCAGCCCGGCCTGGGTGATGCTGGCGCCGAAGCCGTAGCCGGCGCTGGTGGGGATCTGGGTGAACTGCGGCAGGAAGGCGTAGACGGCGAACATCGAGGCCCCGTAGAGCAGGGCGACCAGGTTGGTGGTCCAGACCGCGGGCAGGCGCATCATCCGCAGGTCGATCAGCGGGTTCACGGCTCGGGACTCGACGGTCAGCCAGGCGGCCACCAGCACCGCGGCCAGCGCCAGCAGCCCGACCACCGGTGCCGAGGTCCAGCCCCAGGCGGCGCCCTTGCTGACCGGCAGCAACAGCGCCACCAGCCAGCCGGAGAGCAGGACGGCACTGGCCCAGTTGATCCGGCCCGGCGTGCGCAGCGGTGAGCGTGGCACGAACCGGTGCGCGGCCAGCGCGGTCAGGCCGACCACGACCAGTGGGATCCAGAACAGCCAGCGGTAGCCCAGGGTGGTCACGATCGGGCCGGCGAGCACGACGCCCAGCCCGCCGCCGACGGCCACCACCGCCGAGATCGACGCGACCGCCGAGCTGACCCGGGCGGCGGGGAACTCGTCGCGGATGATGCCGAACGACAGGGGAAAGACGGCGCCGCCGATGCCCTGGACCACCCGGGCGGCGATCAGCACACCGATGGTCGGCGCGACGGCGGCCAGGAGGCAGCCCAGCGCGAGCGCGGCGAGCGAGACGACCAGCATCCGCTCCTTGCCGACCATGTCGCCGACCCGACCGAGGATCGGCGTGAAGATCGACGCGGAGAGGAGGTAGGCGGTCAGCACCCAGGTCACCGTGTTCGGCGAGGTGTGCAGGTCGTGCTGGATGGTGGGCAGCACCGGGGTGATCAGCGACTGGAGCATCGCGAAGAAGCCGGCGCCGGCCGCGAGGACCAGGAACGTCATCCGGCGCGAGCCGCGCCGGAAGGTGTCGATCATGTGGGAGGACTCCCGTTCGGTACGAGGTTGACGCCGCTCGCGCGGTGATACGGCGGTGGCGACGGTCGGGCCGGAACCTCCGGAGTACGCTATCCGGAGGGGTGCCTCCACCAACGTAGCGGAGGGGTGCCTCCGGTTGCAAGAGGGGAGAAGTGGCACACGTCATGGCCAGCGTCGAACAGTCCACCGAGGTCTTCGCACGCCGCCCGAAGCGGGCCGACGCCCGGCGCAACTACGACGCGCTGATCGCCGCCGCCCGCGAGGTGTTCGGCGAGGGTGGCGCGGGTGCGTCGCTGGAGCAGATCGCGCGGCGGGCCGGCGTGGGCATCGGCACGCTCTACCGCAACTTCCCCAACCGGCAGGACCTGTTCGAGGCGGTCTACGTCGAGGAGGTGCGGGCGCTCAGCGACTCCGCCGCCGACCTGGCCGACCTCGACCCGTGGGACGCCCTGGTCAACTGGCTGCACCGCTTCGTCGCCTACGCCGGCACCAAGCGGGCGCTGGCCGAGGAGCTGGTGCACGACTCCGAGGTGTTCCGCACCTGTCGCACCGAGATCTACGCCGCCGGCGAACCGCTGCTGCACCGCGCGCAGGCCGCCGGCGTGGCCCGACCGGACGCCGAGTTCTCCGACGTGGTGCGGCTGATCAGCGGCATCACCGCGTACCAGTTCGCCAGTTCGGCACAGCGGGACCGCGTCCTGGCCATCGCGCTGGACGGTCTCCGCCCGCCGCCCCCACCCCGCGCCTGAAGGTTAATAGGGGGCCCCTCCTCTACCGAATGCGTTAACAAGGGGCCCTTCCTTACCTGTCACCGGTTGCGCGGGGTGTCGACAATGGTGCGACACCCGCCGTCACTCGGAGGTGACCATGCGCGAGCCGGCCACCCGGGCCAGGCCGGGC
>NZ_NAPR01000017.1:72575-74314 GCF_002140155.1 Micromonospora sp. NBS 11-29 | reverse complement strand
GGGGGGCGGGCGACGGCGCGCTGGCCGTCCTGCTGCGCCGCTTCGCGGCCCGGGGCGCCGGCCGCCGGGTGCCGCACGCGGTGCTGGACGTGACCGACCGGCCGCCCACCGACGACGTCGCGACGGTGCTGCGCGAGCTGCACCGGCAGCTCTCCCTGGAGGCGTTCGGCGCGCCCCGGCTGCGATTCCGGCACTATCCGCTCGCCGACTGGCTGATGCACCAGACGCTCGCCGTCGATGTGGACACCGCGGACAGCGGTCGGGCCGCGCTGGTGCGCCGGCTGCGGGACTGGCGGGGGCGGCGGTCCGGCGACGATCCCCAGGTCGCCGGTGACTCGGTGGTCGGCACCGCGCTGCACCTGCTGCTCTGGCTGCTGCGCCGGGCGGTGCCCAGCGTGGTGTTCCGGATCGCCGTCTCCGGCCGGGTGCCGGTCATCGGGCGGCAGTACCGCTGGTTCATGCGCCAGCAGTACCTGGCGCCCCGGCAGTCGGTGACGTTCCTCGGCTTCGCCGAGCGGCTCACCGCCGGCTGGCGCGACGGCGAGCATCCCGCGCAGGTGGAGAAGCTGCTGCTGCACGCGTTCCTGGAGGACCTGCGGCTGGCGTACCGGCGGCGGTTCTGGCGACCGGGGGACTGGCGTCGCACCGCGTACCCGGTGCTGCTGCTCGACGGGGTCCGCCCGGACAACGTCGGGCACACCCTGGTCCGGCTCGTCGACGAGGTGCGCAACGAGACCGGCCGCAACGACCCGCTGCTGGTGGTGGCGATCGCCGCCGAACCGCCGCCGGAGCCGGCCGCGCCGCGTCCGCTGGCCCAGGCCGAGGAGGCGTACGAGGACTGGGCCGAGACGCTGCCGGAACGCCGCCGGCTGCGCCGCTCCGGTGCGTGGCTGCTGGTGCTGGCGGCGGAGGCGGACGCTGCCGGCGTACCCCCGGGGGTTGCCCCGCCGGCGCTGGTGGCGCCGGACCCGCCGTGGTGGGCGCGGCGGTTCCTGCCCGCGGCGGTGGCCCTGGTGCTGCTGGCTGGCGTCGGGGTGTGGGCGCACGGACGCTGGGCGCCGGACTGCCGGCCCTGGCCGACCGACCGGGTGAGCGTGCGCCTGGTCGGCGGGGAGTGCGTCGGTTACAGCGACACCGCCGGGCAGGTCTTCAACCGCGAACCCGGCCAGGACCGGCTGCGCGCGGTGCAGCGGCGCATCTTCGCCCAGAACCGGGCCACCGAGGAGGTGTGGCGGCGCAGCGACCACCGTCGTCCCTACCTGACGCTGATCTACCTGGGCAGCCTCACCGGCAACCGGACCCGCGCGGACGAGGAGTCCTACGTCTCCGAGCGGGAGGAGNCGGCGGCGGCGGACGACGCGGCGCTGCTGCACATCGTGGTGGCCAACGCCGGCCGGCAGATGCGTCACGCCGACGACGCCGTACGGATGCTGGAGAAGCTGGCCCACGACGACCCGACCGTGCTCGGCGTGGTCGGTCTGGTGGACAGCCGCACCAGCACGGCGGCGGCGCTGCGCGAACTCAACCGGGTGGGCCTGCCGGTGCTCGCGCCCACCCTGTCGGCCGACCGGATGGATNGGATGGTCGAGGCGTATGCCCGGCAGGTGCTGCGGGTGGGCGAGGCGCACGTCTACTGGACCACCGGCGAGCGCAGCTCGCTCACCGACGACCTCTACGTCGCCACGCTGGTCGACGGCCTACGGGAACGGTTCGGCAGCCGACTCACCCGGCTCGACGAG
>NZ_NAPR01000017.1:66679-72523 GCF_002140155.1 Micromonospora sp. NBS 11-29 | reverse complement strand
GCGGACCCGCCCCGGCATCTGGTCACCGACGACTCGGTGAACCGCTACATGGCGAATGCCGGGCTGCGGGCCAGCGCGCCGGGCAACCTGCCGGTCACTTATGTGTCGAAGGCGTCGCTGGCCACCTGCGCCGCGCTGCGGGCCGCGCAGGCCGCCCGCGACGACGCCCGGGGCAGCTTCCTCACCTGGATCGGCGCGGACGACCTGCTCGACCCGCCGCGCTGCCGGGCGGGGACCGGCCCGCCGGTCGGCGAGCGGGTCAGCCTCGCCTACGACGCCGCCATGATGATGGTGCGCGCGCTGGAGAGCCTGGCCGCCCGGCTGCGGCACGCCGACACCGGTCGCCGCTGGGAGCCACGCGCGGTCAACCCGGTCGGCGTGCACGCCGAGGTGCTGCGCCAGAACGCCGCCGGCGGCTATCCGGGGGTGAGCGGCCTGATCCGGTACGCCCCGGACTCCGGCGAACCGGTCGCCAAACGGTTGGCCCTGCTCACGGTGGCGAAGGTGCCCGACGTCGACGCCGCCCCGACCGAGGTCTTCCACTGCGGCGTCGCCGACGCCGCGGTTCCGGATCCCGGTTGCCGCACCGTTCGGCGATAGGTGAATCTCGGTGACTGGACCGGGCGGTCGACGGCAACGTCGTCTACCTCACCCGCAGCGGTCGTCGCGTCGCCGCGGTCGTGCCGGCCGAACGCACCCGGGACGACATCGAGGTGATCGTCAACGGGCTGCTTGCGGTGGTGGAGCCGATCGTCGAGAGCGACCCGGCGAATGGCGAGCGGCTGCTCCAGACCTGGATCGCCAGCGTGCGGGCGGGCAAAGACGACGAACTGGCTCGGGCCATGGTCGAGGCATTGCAGGACGTGCTTGACGATCTCCGGGAACTGCCGGACGCGGCTGATCGATTGGCGGCCTATCGTGCCGGCCAGGTGAGCGGCGTCCCGTGGGAGCAGGCCAAGCGGGAGCTTGATCTGTGACGTGGCAGGTGGAGATCGACCGACCAGCCCTGAAGCAGATCGCGGCGCTCGACCGGCTGCTGCAACGGCGCATCACCGCGGCGATCGACAAGCTCGGTGAGGATCCCCGGCCGCCGGGATGTCGCAAGCCGGAGTCGCGGTCGATGTGTTGGTCGATCCCGACGCGGCCGACGCGGACGCGCTCCGGTCGATCGCGGACGGCATCGTGCGCTCACCCAGCAACGGTGACGCGGAGTGACGGCCCCGGAAGCCACTAGCATTTCGTGCCGTATGCCTCTGGGTCATATTTATGCCTGTGAGTCATGAGGCGTGTGGGCGATGTCGTCCCGTTCCTAGGGCTCCCGCATCCGGGCTCGGAGCACGTCGAACTCACACCCCGGCGCGTCCGGGTCGAAGCCGTGCGCGATCAGCCAGCGCGACGCCACCAGGCTGCGCAGTGACCACCAGCCCCGGATCACGTCCCGGTCCACGTCGGAGCCGTAGCCGGCGAGCAGGTCGTCCAGGCGTTCCTCGTGTCCGAGCGTGAGGGTGGCGAGGTCGAACATGGCGTCGCCCGGGGCGGCCTCGGACCAGTCGATGACGCCGGTGACCTCGTCGCCGTCGACGAAGACGTGGGTGATCTGGAGGTCACCGTGGATGAACACCGGGGTCCACGGCCGGAGCGCGGCCCCGGCGATCTCGCGGTTGCGCCGGACCACCTCGGCGGGCAGGACGGCTTCGGCGAGCAGGCCCGCGCACTCCCGGTCGAGTTCGGCCGCCACGTCGTCGAGGCTGCGGCCCGGCCACGGCGGCAACGGCGCGTCGTGCAACCTCCGGACGGCCGCGCCCGCCGCCGCCCACGCCGCCGGCGACGCGGCCGAGGGTTCGCCGAGGACGCCGAGCGCCGCGCCGGGCACGGCGGCGATCGCGAGTACGGGCGGCTGGTGCCAGCGGACAGCCGGGGTCGGTACCGGGGCCAGCGCCATCGCCCGCACCTCGATGTCGGCGTGCGCCGGGTCGCCGTCGACCTTCAGGAACACGTCCCCGACGCGCAGCGTCGCGCGCTGGCGGTGGGCGACGACGACCTCAACCTCGTCCATACCGGCCATCGTGGCGGAGGCGGCCGTCGATGTCGCCGAATATCCCGCTGGCCGGATCAGCGGCATCTCGTGGGAGCAGGTCACCCGAGAGCCGGCTGTCAGGCATCAGGCGGCGAGCGCAGGGGTGCCCAGCCGACGAACCGGGCGAACAGCGTCTGCGGGCTCGGGGCGTCGTCCGGGTTGAGTCGGTGCAGCTCCACCGCCGCGTCGTAGAGCTGCCCGCACAGGTAGACCGACAGGGCGATGCGGTTACCCGCATACTCGGCCAGCAGGGCGAGTCGCGCTTCCGCGCACGGCCACGGGTGGGCGCAGCGCTTGCAGATCCAGAGCGGACGCATCGGTACGTGCGGACGTGTGCCGGTGCTCATGCCGGCACCCGCAGCCGGGCGGCGGGGCGAGCGAGGGCAGGGCTGTCGCTGGCTGCGGTGTCCAGCCAGCGCAGCCCGGCCGGCTGCACGAACAGCTCCCGCTTGGCGACCGCGTCACCCCTGCCGTCCAACTCGTACGCCTCGATCCACGCCCAACCGTCGAACGGATGGCGATCGGCGATCTCGCGAATGACACGTACCGTGATCGGGTGCCAGAACTGCACGCTTGCCGCACGGTCGAGGCGGAGGAGGTCTCCCGCCCTGATCGGACGAGCGCTCACCGTGACTCGTCGGGACCGGTCACGGCGGCGGCCTTGACGAGGCGCGCGAAGACCACCTCCAGGCAGGGGTAGTCCTCGCCGCAACCGCACACCCAACGGACGACCCGGCGCGGCGGGTGTGCGAAGAGGATGTCCTCAGCGTCCTCGATGTCCTGCGGCGAGGCGAAGGACTCTTCGGGGGACGTGTCGTCGGTGCGCTCGCCCATCGGGCCTCCCGTCGTGGTGCGACGCGGATGACAGGTACGCACGCTCGGCCGTCCGGGGGATGGCCGGCCGAGCGCTCTGCGCGGGTGGGAACAGACCAACTCCGGGCTTGCAGACCAAGGAGAAGGTCGACTCGAACTTTGTCATAGTAGTCTGTACAAGTCAACGACAGACTAGTCCGTAGTTGTCCTGACCACCTGGCTGTGATCGAATGGCGGTGCAGACCAGGGAGAAGACATGCCCGCCAAGCCCAAATGGGCGCAGCTCGCGGACCATATCCGAGAGCAGATCGCGTCCGGTCAACTCGCGCCGGGGGACAAGCTCCCCTCGACCGCGCAGCTCCGCGTCGAGCACGGCGTGTCGGCAGGCGTGGTGCGCCAGGCCGTGCTGGTGCTCCAGACGCAGGGATGGGTCGAAGGCGTGCACGGCCTCGGAGTGTTCGTGGCCGAACGTCCGGCGTCGTAGTGAGCGGGGAAGTCTGAGAGATCTTGGAAGCGGAGGGCCCTCCCGGGGGCCATATCCTTCCAAGATCTGCGGCTGGAGCGCGTGGGGGAGGCGGGATGGGGCGTGATGGCGGGGAGCTGGACGGCTTCCACATCGGATACCTGCCGCCGGGCGTCGGCGAGCTGGTGTCGGACTTCGCCAGCGAGTGGGAGGACGTCAGTTTCGCCACCCGGGTCTGGGAACGTCAGGTCGAGGACGGCTACCGCGTCGACCTGCGGGTGCACGTTCTCCGGGGTGAGCGTCTCACCGACCTGAACGAGGTGCGGGAGTTCCTCGCCGAGTACCACGAGCGTGACCCCGCCACCTGGGACCTCGCCGACTTCACCCACCCCGACGGCCCGGGCCTGACCGGTGCGGAAGAGGCGTTCTGGCTCGCCGTGCCCGGAGTCGCCGTGACCGTACTGGCCGCCCCCGACGTGCTCCGCGCGATCGCCGAGGGCGTCACCCGGGCACACCCGGCGGCGCGACCTAGTCCCTAGGGTCTCAGCTCTCCCCCGGGGCGGGTCTCAGTGGTGCCCGGTGAGGCGGTTGCGGGCGGCGTCGAGTTCGGCGGGGGCCTGGACTGATTGATGCGGCCGGGGCCCCTCGCGGGCCGTGCTGGTTGGCCGCTCGGGGCGGCCTGCGTGCAGGGGCCAGCCCGACCCCTCGAGACGCTGTGTCATGTTTCGCTCCGAAAACCGCTCTTCGCCAGATGGCGAGCGTTGTCAGCACTTCAGCTAGGCAGGCCAACAATATCGACGAACATTAATGAATAAGCCGTCGCTGAAAACAGAGATGTCGTTATAAAGAATGATCGCTTCGGCTGGCGGCACCCACCCCTTCTCGTGTTCACCAAGGGAGATCAGGATGAGAAAATCGACCATGGCGGGTAGAGGTCGACTGGGTGCCACCCTCGGGGCCCTGGCCGTAGTCATGGTGACGCTGTCCTCCTCGCAGGCGCTGGCCACCATCCCGCACTCGTCCACCGGCGTCATCACCAGCTGCTACAACAGTAGTGGAGCCCTACGGGTGGTCGATGCGCAACAAGGGAGAACCTGCGCGGCCGACGAGACGCAATTGGTCTGGAACTCCACCACGATCAGTGCCACCCAATGGGGATCCGGAGCGGTCGTCAGGCCGACCCGCGCCGGTGGGGTAGCCGAGGTGGCTCTGCTTCAGCCGGGCAACAAGCTTCCCGCCGGATCGTGGAGCCTCACAGCCACCGTCCTGATCGCGAACGGCCTGAACATCCCCACCTCGTTCAGGTGTTTCATGCGGACCCGCGGAACGCTGATCTTTATCAGTGGTCAACTCCAGGACTGGGGTGGCACAGACGGCTGGCACCGGACGATGACGATCCCGGGGCTCGTCAGCATGCCGGAGGCAGACTGGATCGACGTTTTCTGCTCACACGATCAGACCCTGCCGAGCGGCGGTGTGCTGCAGATTGAGGACGTGCGCGTGATCGCACAGAGGGTCGCCACGACATTCTGACCGGAGGGCCCGTTGTCTACCGAGGTGATCGACTCCCTGGTGGAGTGGGTCCAGACAGAGCTCAGTCCCCCTAGAGCGGCGACGCCCCTGATGCTCCAACGTTGAATTACTAGCGCGGGTCGATCTTGCACTTTCGGTCCATGAGACGCGACTTGTATGCCGTTCTGTCGAGGCAGCAAGTGCAAGATCGCCGTGGTGGGGTTGGTGGTGCTGACCCGCGTGGTGCGCTCGATCGTCGGTGCGGTCCAGTAGGCTTTCTGGTGTGACCGGACCGGTGAGTAAGAAATCCTTCTCGCTGCCTGCGGACGTCGCGGAGCGTTTGGAACGTGAGCCGAACGCGAGCGCGTACGTCGTCGATGCCGTACGGGCGCGGATGCGTGCCGAGGACCTCGATGCCGAGCTCGCCCGGCGCGGGATGGTCGTCTCCGAACAGGGTCGTGCCCGTGCACGGGCGCAGCGCGCCCAGGTGGAGCAGGAATGGTCACCCGGTCGCCGCCAGGCTTTGCGCGACCGGTCGCGCCGGGCGGCACGGGAGATGCTCGACGAGAACGACCGTCAGGCGCCAGCGGCATGACCGCTGCCGAAGCGCCGATCCGCCTGGTGCTGGACCGGTCGGCGCTGGTCGGCTACGTGGCGGGCTCGATGCATGTGGCCGAACCGCTGCACGAGGTCGCTCATGACGGCGTGCGCTTCGGTGTGCCGGCGGTCGTCGTGGCCGAGGCTCTGGCGGTGATCGACGATCCGGCCGACCGGGCGGTGCTGCATCGGCTGCTGGAGCGTCCCGCCTGCGCGGTCCTGCCGACGTGGGGCGAGGACTGGCAGGAGTTGGCCTACTGGCGCGGCCTCACCGGCCGGGTCGACCTCGCGGCGGCGGTGATGGCCGTTCTCGATCATGACGCCAGTGTGCTGACCAGCGAGGGCAAGGCGTACGGCGACGGCGGAGACCTACCCGTCATCG
>NZ_NAPR01000017.1:60153-66666 GCF_002140155.1 Micromonospora sp. NBS 11-29 | reverse complement strand
GGCTCCTGCCGAGGGAGCCGCCGGCCGATAGCGCGAGGTCAGCGGTGGGCGTTGCTCGGTCGCCCCCACGGACCGGTGATCGCGAACACGTACCCCGGGCTCTGGATGTTGGCGAAGAGGATCTTCCCGTCCGCGCTGAACGTCGGCCCGGTGAACTCGCTGTCGTTCAGCTCGTTGCGCGCCAGCGGATACGCCTTGCCCTGCTCGGTGATCCCCACCAGGTGCGACACGCCCTCGCCGTCCTCGGCCAGGATCACCCCGCCGTACGGCGACACGGTGATGTTGTCCGGCCCGTCGTAGTTGCCGTGGTCGGCCTCCGGGTCGGTGTTCACGCCGAAGATGGTCTTCAGCGTGACGGTCTGCCGGCGCGGGTCGTAGAACCAGACCTGGCCGTCGTGCTCGTGGACGCTGCCGTCGTCGAGCCGGGCATAACTGGCCACGAAGTACGCGCCGCCGTCGCCCCACCAGGCGCCCTCCAGCTTGCGGCTGCGGGTCACCTCGTCGTCGGTGAACTGCTTGCGCACCGACACGGTCCGGGCGTCGCGGTCCGGCACCTGGACCCATTCCACCTGATAGCGGGTGCCCGGCGTGGTGGCCTCGGACAGGTCGGCGACGTGCCCGTCGCCGCGCCGGCAGCGCATCGCCTCCAGGGTGCCGGCGGTGGCGCCGTCCGGCCGCTGGGCGAGCGCCCGCAGCGCGCCCTTGCCGGCCCGGAAGCCGGGCGGCGGCGTCCACCGGAAGTACAGGCCGTTCGGCCCGCTCGCGTCCTCGGTCAGGTAGATCGAGTGGGTGTACGGGTCGACGGCCACCGCCTCGTGCGAGTACCGCCCGAGGAACGTCAACGGCACCGGGTCGGCGTTGGCCGCCCGGTCGTGCGGGTCGACCTCGAAGACGTACCCATGGTCCTTGAGGTATTGCCCGCCGGCCCGCTGTTCGGTCTCCTCGCAGGTCAGCCACGTCCCCCACGGGGTGATGCCGCCGGCGCAGTTGTTGTGCGTGCCGGCCACGCTGACGTATTCGCGCAGCCGCCGGCCGTGCCGGTCCACCTCGATGGTGGTGGTGCCGCCCCGCGCGCCCGGGTCGTAGGTGAGGCCCGGCAGCGCCGGCACCGGGTACGGCTCGCTGCCGCCGATCTCGTGGTTGTTCACCAGCACCGAACCGTGCGGGCCGCGGAAGCAGCCGGTGCCGTCGGCGTCGCTCGGCGTCGGCTGCCCCGACTCCAGCAGCGTCGCCCCCGCCTGGGCGACGACGGTGTACGAGAAGCCCGGCGGCAGCGCCAGCAGCCCGGCCGGGTCCGGCACCAGATCGCCGTAGCCGACCGCGGGACGGCACGCGGCCCGGGCCGCCGCCGGACCGGCGATGGCGTCCAGGTTGCCGGCCACCACGATGCCGAGGCCGCCGGCCGCGCCGCCCAGCAGCGACCGCCGGGAAAGGGGTGAGGAGGTCACGTCGTCGCCTTCCTGTGCACACTTGGTTGCCCTGGCAGGCAAACCGAGCCGGGGGAACGGTGGGCGGCGGGACCGGCCGCCGCCGGGTGAACAGTGGACGAATCCCGGGTGCGGAGCGCCTCGCGCCCGTGCGGCGCGCGTCCGTTAGGGTTCCTGTCGATCGCAGATCGGGGCGTCGGAGGGCGGACGGTGAACAGGCTCGCGGCGGCGTACCGACAGGCGGTCGACCGGCACCGGTGGGCGGTGCGTCACTGGGAGGCGGCGCGGCGGTTGCTGGGCGCCGCCGGCCCGGCCCCCGTCGGCAGCCCCGAGCTGGTCGCGCGGCTGGCCCGCCTCGGCGGGGAGTTGGCCGCCGCGGTGCCCGGCACCGCCCGCGCCGCGACCCACCCCGTTCCGGTACGCCTCGGCGAGGCGACCACCGTCGACGGCGTCTTCCCGGTGCTCGTGCCAGTGGGGGCCGGCGCCCACCTCGCGATCGACGCCGACGCCCGCGACCCGCGCGTCGGCGAACTGCTGCGCGCGATAGTGGTGCGGCTGCTCACCGCCGCCCCGGCCGGCACGGTCCGGGTCGTCGGCGTCGACCAGGCGGCGTTCGGCGCGGCGTTCCTGCCGCTGCGCCCGCTCCAGGACGCCGGGGTGCTCGGTGCGGCGGCGACCACCGAGGCGGAGACCGTCGCGCTGCTGGACGCGGCGGAACGACACGCGCGTACCGCCCAGCGGGCCGACCCGGAGGACCGCGACCTGCTGGTGGTGGTCGTCGCGTCGGCGCCGCCGACGCGGGAGCTGGCCCGGTTGGCCGCGCTCACCCACGCCGGCCCGGCCGCCGCGGTCTGCGTGCTGCTGGCCGGCCACGCGCCGGGCGGGCCGGGCGGGACGCTGGGCGCGACCACCCAGCTCCGGGTGACCGAGCGCTACACCCTCGTCGGTGACCCGCCGGGGCGTCCGTTCAGCACCGACGGCAGCGGGTTGGCCGCGCCGGTGGTGCTCGACGGCGACCCGTCGCCCACCACGGTCACCGCGTTGGCCCGCCGGCTCGCCGAGGCCGTCGACGACAGCTCCGGCGTCACCTTCGCCGACCTGCTGCCGACCGGGCGGTGGACGGAGTCGGCCGGCGCCGGCCTGCGTACCGTGCTCGGTCGCGTCGGCCGCAAGCCGGTGACCGTCGCGTTCGACGACGCCACCCCGCACTGGCTGGTCGGTGGGCGCACCGGCGCCGGCAAGACGGTCCTGCTGCTCGACGTGCTCTACGGGCTGGCCGCCCGCTACTCCCCGGCCGAGCTGCACCTGATGCTGCTCGACTTCAAGGAGGGTGTCAGCTTCACCGAGTTCGTGCCCACCGGCCGTGACCCGTCGTGGCTGCCGCACGCCCGCGCGGTCGGCATCGAGTCCGACCGCGAGTACGGCGTGGCGGTGCTGCGGGAGCTGCGCGCCGAGCTGGCCCGCCGCGCCGACCTGCTCAAGCGCCACGGCGTCAGCCGCCTGGCCGACCTGCCGCCGAACGCCCGCCCGCCCCGCATCGTCACCGTCGTCGACGAGTTCCACGTCCTGTTCGCCGGCAACGACGCGCTGGCCCGGCAGGCCGTCGACCTGNCCAGAGCACCACCGGCATCGAGGCCCTCTACGGCCGGGCCGAGGCCATCTTCGGTCAGTTCCCGCTGCGCATCGCGCTGCCCGGCGGGGACGCCGTGTTGGACCCGCGCAACGACGCCGCCCGGGGGCTCACCGTCGGCACCGCCGTGGTGAACACCGCCGCCGGTGCGCCCGGCGCGGACGTCGAGGTGCGCTTCCCCGACGCGCACGCCGCCACGATCGACCTCACGGCACTGCGCCACGAGCTGCACGCCGCCCGCCCGGCCGGGTCCCGCCCGCCGGCCGTGTTCCGCGGTCACGAGGCGCCCCGGATCGCCGACGACCCCGCCTGGGCCGCGCTGACGCCCGGCGCCGACCCGCCGTACGCCCTGGTGGGCCGCGTCGTCGACGTCGCCGGCAGCCCGGCCGGGTTCGCCCTCGACGCCAGCCCCGGCCGGCACCTGGCCGTGGTCGGCACCGCCGCCGCCGGGGCGGACATGCTCCGCTGCGCGGTCCTGGCGCTGGCCAAGCAGCACGCCCCGGGCACCGCCCGGTTCCTGCTCGCCCCGCTGGCGCCCGGCACCACCGACTCCGCCGACGACCTCGCCATGACGCTGGCCGCCGCCGGCCACCCGGTCCGCCGGCTCGACACCGCCGCGCTGCGCGCACAGCTCGCCGAGGTCGCCGGTGGCGACCCGACGCCGGGGCGCACCTACCTGGTGGTGTTCGGGATGGACGCCGCCGCCGGCACGCTGGCCGCCACCGACCCGGGCACGTTCCGCTCCGGCCACGACGACCTGCGGGCGGTGCTGCGCCACGGCCCGGCGCGGGGCGTGCACGTCCTCGGCTGGTGGCGGGGCCTGCGCCGGCTCGCCGACGACCTCGGCGGCAGCGGGCACCGCGATGACGTGACCGGCCTGGTCGCGCTGAACGTGCCCGCCGCCGACCTCGGCCTGCACCTCGGGATGCACGACCTCGCCTGGACCCCGCGCGACGGCCGCGCCCTGCTGGTCGACCGGCACGAGCACCGCACCGCCCTGATCGTGCCGTACGCCACCGAGAGCGACCAACCATGAGCGGATTCGACGAGTACGCGGGCCTGATCCGGGAGCTGTCCACCCGCCAGCGCGGCGGGGAGCGGGCGATCGCCGCCGAGGCGGAACGCCGCCGCGGCCTACAGGCCGGTGTCGACGCGCTCGGCCAGCGCCTCGCCGCCCAGGGGGAGCGCCTCGACCAGTTCGGCCAGGCGATCGGCACGCCGATGCGGTCGGTCCCCGAGCCGCCGGCCGACCCGACGCCGCCCGCCGGCCCGCACCCGGGGGCCGGTATGCCCGGCAGCGTGTTACCGGGGCAGCCGGGGGTCGGTGTGCCTGGTGGCGGGTTGCTGGGGCAGCCGGGTGCCGGGGTGCCTGGTGGCGTGGCCGGGACGCCGGGGCAGCCCGGGGTCGAGGTGGCCGGTGGCGCGGTCGCGGTGCCGGGGCAGCCGCAGGTCGGGGCGTACCCCGGGGGGAGCGGGACCGCCGGTGACCCGGCGGCGGAGTTGGCGGCGGCCGGGCGGCTCGCCGACGAGGCCGACCGGCACGGGCAGGAGGCCGAGGCGTTGGCGCGGCGGCCGGTGCTGCTGCCCACCTGGTCCGCGCCGGCCCGGGCGGTGGCGGTCTACGGCGGCTGCGCGCTGGTCGGCTCGGTGCTCATGCTGGCCGCGCTGATCGGCTCGCCGCTGCCGGTCGCCGGGGTGGACCTGGTGGCGGCGCTCTCGTGCGCCGGTGTGCCGCTGATGTCCTTCGTGGCCGGTCAGCTCGTGCTCGCCCGGTGGGGCCGCCCGGCGCTGCCCGACGGCGAGACCCCGCCGGGCCGGTACACCCCGCTCGGCTTCGTCCTCTGCGCCCTGGTCTCCCCGTCCCTGTTCTGCCTCTACCTCCTCCTCTTCCGCCTACTCCGCTAACCCACCCGCCCCCAGCGCGCCTCGCCCCCGCCCGGGCTCCGTCGATCTTGGAGTTGTGGCGCCCAACATGTGGCTTGTGCGGATTTTGTGAGGTGCCACAACTCCAAGATCGACGAGCGGCGTTCGGTGGGCGGTAGGCTGCCGGGTGGGCGAAGTCGGGGAGGGTTTGTGAGCGCTGCGGAAGTCATCGCCAGGCTGGCGGCGGCGGCACAGAAGCTGGACGAGGCGAAGGCCCGCACGGCCGCCGCCGCGCAGGACGCCGCCGAGGCGCGGGCGCTGGTGGCGGGCGCGCTGGAGGGTGCCACGGCCGGGCCCCTGATCGGGGTCATCGACGCCTACCGGCAGGCACTCGCGCAGGCGGCGCAGGGCGGGGAGCCGGCCCGTCAGCACGTCCAGGAGACCATCGCCAAGGTCCAGGCCCTGGGCAACTGACCCGGCGCGCTTGAGGCACTCCACTGCGGCGAAGTGGCGGGATCCGGGCGGGTCGGAAGCAGCCACTTCGGCGAGGTGCAGTCGAGCGGCGGGGTGAAATGCCGGATCGTGCGGAGGGCGCGGCAACGGGTTACCGGCGCGTAACTTTTCATTGACGGGTGTGAAACAGGGCACGCATCATCGTTCCCACGATCGATCGGCCCCCACCCGTCCCCTCCCGGCCCGCCCGGGTGCCTCCTCCCACCGGAGGTGCAGCCCATGCTGCTCCGAACGATCCTGGCCGCCACCACCGCCGCCACCGCCCTGCTGGTCCCGGCCACCGCCGCCCACGCCACCGCACCCAGCGCCGACGCCCGCACCGCCACCGTCAGCGAGGCCGAACCGGCGCCCGCCGCCACCGTCGGCACCGCCGAGCCAGCCACCACCGTCGGCACCGCCGAGCCAGCCGCCACCGTCAGTGCCGCCGAGCGAGCCGCCGCCGCGGCGGCCGACCCGGTCGTCGTGGTCGGCGGCCTGCTCGGGGTCTCCATCGCGTACGAGCCGATCGCCGCCCGGCTGCGCGCCGACGGCTACCGGGTCTCCGTCTACCAGTTGCCGAACCTCGGGCTCGGTGACATCCGTGAGTCGGCCCGGGCGTTGTCGTCCTACGTGGACCAGATTCGCGCCGCCACCGGGGCGAGCCGGGTCGACCTGGTCACCCACTCCGAGGGCGGGCTGGTCAGCCGCTGGTACGTGAAGTTCCTCGGCGGCGCCGACGCGGTCGACCAGTACGTCAGCCTCGGCACCCCGCAGTACGGCACGTACGTCGCCAACATCGTCGACCTCGTCGGGCTGGGCAGTTGCGTCGGCATCGTCGCCTGCCAGCAGATGACCATCGGGTCGAGCTTCCTCGCCGAGTTGAACGCCGGCGACGACACCCCGGGTCCGGTGCGCTGGACCACGCTGCGCACCGTGCAGGACGAGCTGGTCCGGCCGGTGGACAACGCCGTGCTCGCCGACGGCGCGACGAACGTGCTGGTGCAGGCGTGGTGCCCGCTGCGGGTGGTCGGCCACCTGGGCCTGGTCCTCGACGGCACCACGTACTCGGCGGTGCGGCAGGCGCTTGCCGGCGCCGCGATC
>NZ_NAPR01000017.1:18742-60135 GCF_002140155.1 Micromonospora sp. NBS 11-29 | reverse complement strand
CCGCCGCACCCGGCCGCGCCGTCGGCTCGCAACGCCCGGCCGGGTGATCAGGTCGTGGCGCGGCCGGTGATCAGGTCGGCGGCCCGCCAGGCCACCGCCGTCACCGGCGCGCTGGTCCAGCCCGACACCATCGCCGGCAGCACGGACGCGTCGACCACCCGGAGCCCGTCGACGCCGCGTACCCGCAACTCGGCATCGACCACGTGGTCGTCGTCGGCGCCCATCGCGCAGGTGCCGATCGCGTGGTAGCCGCAGTAGCCGCGGGCCACGGCCGCCTCGACGATCTCCTCGTCGGTGTGGGTCGCCGCGCCGGGCACCGTCTCCGCGTGCAGCCGCTTGGCGATCGGGCCGGTGGCGAAGAACTCCCGCATCCGGCGGAACAGGTCCACCGCCACCCGCCGGTCCCGCTCGGTGGCGAGGTAGTTCGCCTCGATCGCCGGTGGGGTGCGCGGATCGGCGTCGGTGACGGTGAGGTGACCCTCGCCGTCCGGCCGGGTCACCGTCCCCAGGCACATCACGCCCGGCTCCCGTTCCAGCTCCAGTGCCCGGCCGGGGCGCGGCGGCGCGGCGGAGAACGGCGCCATCAGCAGGTGACCGTCCGGCCGGTCCAGGTCCGGCCGGGACTTCAGGTGGGCGGCGACGTCGAGCACCGGCAGGGCGAGCGGGCCGCCGCGGGTGAGCAGCCAGCGCAGCGTCGCGCGGGCCTGCCCGAGCGGGCCGGCGAGGCGGGCGTTGTGCCCGCCCGGCTCGGCCAGTCGGTACTGCAACGCGATCGACCGGTGCTCCCGCAGGCCGGCGCCGACCCGGGGACGGTCGAGCAGCACCGGTACGCCGGCGGCGCGCAGCGTGTCGGCCGGCCCGATGCCGGAGACCTGCAAGAGCTGCGGGGTGGCGAGCGCGCCGGCGGCCAGGATCACCTCGCCGGCCGCCCGGTGCTCGACCTCCCGGC
Organism: Micromonospora sp. NBS 11-29; assembly: GCF_002140155.1. Classification (GTDB taxonomy): domain Bacteria; phylum Actinomycetota; class Actinomycetes; order Mycobacteriales; family Micromonosporaceae; genus Micromonospora. The sequence continues at coordinate 59,186 of NZ_NAPR01000017.1, read as the reverse complement.
CGCGCCGCGCGACGCGTACTCCGACCGCCCGGCCGCCCTCGACCAGCACGCGCAGCACGACGGCGTCGACCACGACGGTCAGGTTGGGGCGGCGCCGCACCGGGCGCAGGAACGCGTGGGCGGCGCTGACCCGCTGTCCGCGGTGGATGGTGGCGGTCGGGTAGCCGATCCGCTCGTCGTCGTCGGCGTCCAGGTCGTCCACCCGGCGCAGGCCCAGTTCCTCGCCGGTGGCCAGCATCTCCTCGGCGAGCGGGTCGGTGCCGGTGGCGACGGAGAGGCGCAGCGGGCCGCCGACGCCCCGGTGCGGCGCGGGCCCCAGCGGGTGGTCCTCCAGCCGCTGGAACACCGGCCGCATGGTGGACCAGCCCCAGCCCAGCGGCGCCAGCGCGTCCCAGTCCCGGGCCGCGCCGCGGCTCCAGATCATGCCGTTGACCGAGGTCGAGCCGCCGACCATCCGGCCCCGCTGCCAGGTCTCCTGCCGTCCCGGCCCGACCGTCGCCGGGTAGTGCCAGGCGGTACGCGGGTCGTCCATCAGCCGGGAGAACGCCTTCGGCACCCGGACGTACGGGCTGCGGTCCCAGCCGCCCGCCTCCAGCAGCAGCACCCGGGTGCCCGGATCGTCGGTGAGCCGGTTGGCCAGCACGCATCCCGCCGCGCCGGCGCCGACGACGATGTGATCGAACCCGTCCACTGCGGACCCCCAGTCTTCCGGACGCGAAAATCCTTCCGACAGTAGTTGCCCGCTCACGGCACGCAAAGCACCGGTCGGCCGGCGGCCCGGCTCAGGCGGCGTCGGCCAGCGCCTCGTACTCCTCGTCGGTCAGCTCCACCTCGGCCGCCGCCACGTTCTCCTCCAGGTGCGCCACCGACGACGTACCCGGAATCGGCAGCATGACCGGCGACCGGCGCAACAGCCACGCCAGGGCGAGCTGCGCGGGGCTGGCGCCGTGGTCGGTCGAGATCGCGTCCAGCGGCCCACCCGGCCGGGCCAGGTTGCCGGTGGCGATCGGGAACCAGGGGATGAACGCCAGGTCGTTGCGCTCGCAGTGGGTCAGCACGTCCTCGGCGCTGCGGTCGGCCAGGTTGTAGAGGTTCTGCACGGACACGATCGGGGTGATCTTCCGGGCCGCCTCGATCTGGTCGNCAGCTCGCCGAGCTGATCCTCCAACGGCACCTTCTCGTCGATGCGGTGCAACTGGTAGAGCCCGATGGCGTCCAGACCCAGGTGCCGCAGGCTCAGCTCGCACTGCTGGCGCAGGTATTCCGGGCGGCCCACCGGCCGCCAGTCGCCCGGACCGGAGCGGGTCAGCCCGGCCTTCGTCGCGATCACCAGGTCGTCGGCGTACGGGTGCAGCGCCTCCCTGATCAACAGCTCGCTGACGAACGGCCCGTACGAGTCGGCGGTGTCGATGAACGTCACCCCCAGCTCGTACGCGCGGCGCAGCACCCGCACCGCCTCGGCCGGGTCCTTCGGGTCGCCCCAGACGCCGGGGCCGGTGAGCTGCATCGCCCCGTAGCCGAGACGGTCGACCCGCAGGTCACCGCCGATCCGGTAGCTGCCCGACGCCTTCGCGGGCTGGGTGCTGGTGGTCATCGTGGTCCTCCTGTGTCGTGCGGTCGGCGGGCGGGCACGCCCCGACCGGTGGACGTTCCCCGAATCGGGCCGTCGACTCCTGCTCAGCCCAGATGTCGCAGCACCACCAGCGCCTGGTCGTCCTCGGCGCCGGCCAGATCGCGCAGCAGCGCGTCCGCGATCACCTCCGCCGGCTCGTCGCGCACCGCGCGCACCGCCCGGTGCAGCGCCGCGACGCCCTCGTCGTAGGGCCGCCCGCGCCGCTCCACCAGCCCGTCGGTGTACGCCACCAGCAGGTCACCGGCGCGGAACTCGACGGTGGTCACGGTCATCGGCCGGTCGACCATGCCCAGCGGCATCGCGTTGACGGTGTGCACGGTGCGCGGCGGCTGCCCGGCCGGCAGCAGCACCGGATGCGGGTGCCCGGCCCGGACCACCTGCGCCGTGCCGGCCGCCGGATCGACCACCATGACCAGGCAGGTGCCCAGGAACCCGACGCCGAGCAGATCGGTGAGCCGCAGGAACACCTCCGCCAGCGGCACGCCCAACCGGATCAGCGTGTTCAGCATGGTGCGGAGCTGGGCCATGTCCGCGGCGGCCTCGACCTGGTGCCCGACCACGTCACCGAGCACCACGGCCAGCCGGTCGCCGTCCTGCCGGACCAGGTCGTACCAGTCGCCGCCCAGGTGCAGGCCGCTCATCGCCGGCCGGTAGCGGGTGGCCACCTCCAGGCTCGCCGGGGCGGACAGCGCCGAGCTGCGCAACCGGCCCGCCAGCCGGGTCACCAGGTTGTGCTCGGCGGCGGCCAGGCGTACCCGCTCCAGGGTCTGCTCGCACAGGTCGGCGACCGTGTCCAGCAACGCCAGGTCGCTGTCGCGCAGCGGCCGCTCCCGCCGCCAGCCGAAACCCAGCGCGGCGATCGGGCGGTGCCCCGCGCCGAACAGCGGCAGCGACACGGTCGTCACCAGGCCGTGTCGGCCGACCGGGTCGGGCAGGCCCGGGAACCGGGCGGTGAAGTCGGCGCGGTCGCGCAGCACGATCCGCTCGCCGCTGCGCAGCGCCCGCACGAGCGGATGCGGATCGTCGATGGTCAGGTCGTGGAACGCGGCGGCCAGCGTCCCCGGCAGGTCGTCGTGGTGCCAGAGCCGGACCCGGCGGCCCTCGTCCCGCATCGCCAGGCCGGGCAGCTCCGCCCCGAGCGCGGTGGTGGCGGCGTCGAGGATCACCTCGATCGCCTCGGCGGTGGAGCGGGTCACGCTCAACCGGGCCGCGAACCCGGCCATCGCCTGCGCGGACCCGGTCAGCTCGGCCCGTTGCAGGGCCTGGCTGCACAGCCCGGCCACCGCGTCCAGCAGGTTGCGCGGCGCCTCGTCGGCGGCGACCGGACCGGTCCAGCGCACCTCCAGCGCGCCCAGCGCGACCCCGTCGCCGTAGCGCAGCGGCAGGCACAGCCCGCGCGTCTGGTCGCCCGGGCCGGCCAGTGGGACCACCCCGTTGTCGCGGACCGCCCNCCGCCCGGCCGGCCCGCCGACGCCGGCCACGTCGAGCACGGTACGGCCGGGCCGGGCGAGCGCGACCCGCAGCGCGGCGGCGTCGACCACGGCCGGGGCGAGCGTGGTCACCACCTCCACGATGGCGTCGGGGCCCCGCGCCGAGCTGAGCGCGGCGGCCAGCCGGGCGAGCGCCTCCGCCCGCCGCAGCGCCCGCTGCCGGTCGCTGACGTCACGGGCCACGGTGGCCACGAACGCGGTGGCGTCCCGCTCGTCGCCGGTGGTGACGGTGAACGTCTGGTGGTCGACGTCGATCGGCTCGCCGGTGACCCGGTGGACCAGCCGGCTCTCCGCCCGGTGGTGCCCCTCCCGCAGCGCGGTCGGGATCAGCTCGGCACGCCACAACTCGCGGGCGTCCGGTGCGGCGAAGTCGACCAGGCCCAGCCCGTCGACGCGCTCCCGGCCGTCCAGCCCGACCAGCGCCCGGCCGGCCGGGTTGACGTAGACGGTCCGCCCGTCCGGGGCGGCCACCGCGATGAAGTCGCCGGAGCGTTCCACGAGTGCTTCGAACAGCCGTAGCCGCCGGTCGCCGACCACCCGGTCGGTGGTCTCCACGCCGACGCTGAGGACGCCGCCCGGGCGGCCCGACTCGTCGGTCACCGGGTTGTGCGTGACGGCGTACCAGCGGTCCGTGACGACGCCGTCGTGCTCGCACGACACCGGCAGGTCCGGGCCCTGCGTGGCGCCCCGGCCGGCGCGCACGTCGGCGAGCAGCGGCGCGAGCGCGTCCCAGGCGCCCGGCCACACCTCGCCGCCGGGTCGCCCCGGTGGGACGTCGCGGTCCGGGGCGAGCAACCGCCGGTACGCGTCGTTGGGCAACGGCACCGCCTGGTCACCCCACCACAGCACGGCCGGGGCGGGCAGGTGCAGGCAGAGCGCGAGCGCGGTGCGCAGGCTCTGCGGCCAGCCCCCGATCGGGCCGAGCGGGGAGCCGGACCAGTCGTGCGCCGCGATCACCGCGCCCGAGCGCCCACCGGTGGCGGCCACGACGTGCGGCCACCGGACGTCGTCGGGCGGGGTGGGGCTCACCCGGAACCTCCGCTGGGCCGTGGGCGTCGGCAGGTACCGCCGAAACGTACCAGCGGGTCACCGCCGTGGGCGAAGGCCGAAGCGGCCCGTCGCGCGGCCGGCGGGAAACGTCCCGGGACGCCGGCGACCGGGCCGACGCCGTGGTCGCGCGGGTCGGCGCGGGAGCACCCGGCCGCCCGGTGACGGGGAGGGGTACGATTTCCGCCGCGCGGTCGCCGATGCCCGCCACAGACGACGTCCGGTGCGGTACGCCTACCGCCCGTCCGCGCGGGTTTTTCGCGCGTCGTTGGACCACTGTTCCACCGTCCGCAAGGGGTCGGCCGCCAGGCCGATCCGGAGGAGAGACTAGCCTGATGGGCGTGACACGCCGCGCGAAGATCGTCTGCACTCTCGGCCCCGCCACCTCGTCCCCGGAGCGCATCCGGGGGCTCGTCGAGGCCGGCATGAACGTGGCGAGGTTGAACTTCAGCCACGGCAGTCACGATGACCACGAAGCGGTCTACCGGCTGGTCCGGGAGGCGGCCGAGGCGTCCGGGCACCCGGTCGCGGTGCTCGCCGACCTCCAGGGCCCCAAGATCCGGCTCGGTCGGTTCGCCGACGGGCCGCACGAGTGGCGCACCGGCGACTCGGTGGTGATCACCGGCGACGACGTCGTCGGCACCAAGGAGCGCGTCTCCTGCACCTACCGCAAGCTGCCGCAGGAGGTGAAGCCGGGTGACCGGCTGCTGATCGACGACGGCCGGGTCGCGGTCGAGGTCAGCGACGTCGCCGGCAACGACATCCGCTGCCTGGTCACCGAGGGCGGCCCGGTCTCCAACAACAAGGGCGTCTCGCTGCCGAACGTGGCGGTCAGCGTCCCGGCCCTGTCCGACAAGGACGCCGAGGACCTGCGCTTCGCCCTCGGCCTCGGCGTCGACCTGGTCGCGCTCTCCTTCGTGCGTTCCCCGGAGGACATCAAGCTCGTCCACTCGATCATGGACGAGGAGGGCGTGCGCCGCCCGGTGCTGGCCAAGGTCGAGAAGCCGGAGGCTGTCGACCACCTGGAGGCGATCGTGCTCGCCTTCGACGGCGTCATGGTCGCCCGGGGCGACCTCGGCGTGGAGATGCCGCTGGACCAGGTCCCGCTGGTGCAGAAGCGCGCCGTGCAACTCTGCCGGGAGAACGCCAAGCCGGTCATCGTGGCCACCCAGATGCTCGACTCCATGATCGAGAACTCGCGCCCCACCCGCGCCGAGGCCTCCGACGTGGCCAACGCGGTGCTCGACGGCGCGGACGCGGTGATGCTCTCCGGCGAGACCAGCGTCGGCAAGTACCCGGTGCTCACCGTCAGCACCATGGCCAGGATCGTCACCACCACCGAGGCCGGCTCCATCGCCGTGCCCCGGCTCCAGCACGACCCGCGTACGCACGGCGGCGCGCTCACCGTCGCCGCCTCCTCCATCGCCCGGGCCATCGGCGCCAAGGCCATGGTGGCGTTCTCGCAGACCGGCGACACCGTCAAGCGGCTCAGCCGGCTGCACTGCGACCTGCCGCTGCTGGCCTTCACCCCGGTGCCGGAGGTGCGCAACCAGCTCGCGCTCTGCTGGGGCGTGGAGACGTTCCTGATGCCGTTCGTCCAGCACACCGACGACATGTTCCGCCAGGTCGACCAGGCGNCCCGCCCGGCACCCCCGGCTCCACCAACACGCTGCGCGTACACCAGCTCGGCTCGCTCGTCGACGCCGCCGCGGCCCGCGCCCTGCAATGAGTGACGCTCCGGTCGCGACCGGGCAGGCGGCGGTCGACAAGCTCCTGGAGGTGCTCGACCTCGCCCGGACCGGCGAGATGGCCTTCCGGGGGATGAGCCCGCAGGTGGGCCCGCAGCGGGTCTACGGCGGCCAGGTCGCCGGCCAGGCCCTGGTCGCGGCCGGACGCACCGTCGACCCGGNGGCCGTGCACTCCCTGCACGGCTACTTCGTCCGCCCCGGCGACCCGGCCGAGCCGATCGACTACCAGGTGGAGAACGTCCGCGACGGCCGGTCCTTCTCGGTGCGCCGCTCAGTGGCGTTGCAGCACGACCAGCCGATCTTCTTCATGTCGGCCTCGTTCCAGCGGGCGGAGGAGGGGCTGGACCACCACGCCCCGCTCCCGTCCGACGTGCCCGCCCCGGACGACGTGCCCACCATGAGCGACCGGCTCGCCCGCTACCCGGAACGGCTCGGCATCTGGGGCCAGATCCCGCGCCCGATCGACGTCCGATACGTCGGCGAGCCCGGCTGGGTGCGTCCCGGCGACCGCCCGGCCGAACCGCACCAGCGGGTCTGGATGCGCATCGACGGCACCCTGCCCGACGACCCGCTGCTGCACGCCTGCGCCCTGACGTACGCCTCCGACCTGACGCTGCTCGACTCGGTGCTGTCGGTGCACGGCGAGGTGTGGGGGCCGGGCGGCGTGGTCGGCGCGAGCCTCGACCACGCGCTCTGGTTCCACCGCCCGTTCCGTGCCGACGAGTGGTTCCTCTACGACTGCTGGAGCCCGTCCGCGTCGGGCGCCCGCGGCCTGGCCACCGGCCGGATGTTCACCACCGACGGCCGGCACATCGCCAGCGCCGTGCAGGAGGGCCTGCTGCGCCGCGTCGGCGGCTGAGCGGTAAGGAAGGGCCCCTTCTTAACGCCTCCGGTAGAGGCGGGGCCCCCTATTAACGTTCGGCCGAGGGGCGAGGGTCCGGTCGGCTGAGCAGGCGACTAACCTTGCCGGCATGCGTCTCTCCGCCCGGGTCGACTACGCCCTCCGTGCGGCCGCCGAGCTGGCCTCGGTCGCCGACGGCGTGGGCGCCGGACGGAGCCGGCCGGTGACCGCCGAGCAGATCGCCCGCTCGCAGGAGATCCCGCCGAAGTTCCTGGAGAGCATCCTGCTCCAGTTGCGTCGGGGCGGCATCGTGCACGCGCAGCGGGGCCCCGAGGGCGGCTACTGGCTGGCCCGCCCGGCCACGGAGATCTCCCTGGCCGAGGTGATCCGCGTGATCGACGGTCCGCTCGCGCACGTCCGTGGCCAGCGCCCGGAGCAGCTCGGCTACCAGGGTGCCGCCCGCGCGCTCCAGGACGTGTGGATCGCGCTGCGGGCCAGCGAGCGGGAGATTTTGGAACTGGTCACCATCGCCGACGTCGCCGCCGGCACGCTTCCCGGCCGGGTGAACGAGCTGGCCGCCGACCCGCGCGCCTGGAGCTGACGGCCGCCGTCCCGTCTCGGCCCCCCGAGGTGGGGCCGTCCGGCGCGTCCCACCAACCGGTCGGGGGACTTGACCCGGACCGTCCCCGTGCCGCATTGTCGACCAAGTTGATAGGAGATACCGAAAAGTCGGGGGGCGCTCGTGCGCAAGCTGCTGGTACTGGCTCTGGTCGGGCTCGCCGCGCAACTCGTCGACGGCGCGCTCGGCATGGCGTACGGGCTGACCTCCTCGACCCTGCTGCTGTTCGCCGGCGTCGCACCGGCTGCCGCCTCCGCCTCGGTGCACCTGGCCGAGATCGGCACCACGCTCGCCGCCGGCGTCTCGCACTGGCGCTTCGGCAACGTCGACTGGAAGGTGGTCGGCCGGATCGCGCTGCCCGGCGCGATCGGCGCGTTCGCCGGCGCCACCTTCCTCAGCTCCATCTCCACCGAGTCGGCCGCCCCGTGGATGGCCGCCATCCTGTTCACCCTCGGGGCGTACCTGCTGGTCCGCTTCTCCCGGCCGCTGCGCGCCAACCGCGCCGGCGGCCGGCTGCGCAGCCGCTTCCTCGCCCCGCTCGGCCTGGTCGCCGGCTTCGTCGACGCCACCGGCGGTGGCGGCTGGGGCCCCGTCGCCACCCCGGCGCTGCTGGTCTCCGGCCGGATGGAACCGCGCAAGGTGATCGGCTCGGTGGACACCTCCGAGTTCGTGGTGGCCGGCGCGGCCAGCGTCGGCTTCCTGATCGGCCTCGGCTCCGAGGGTTTCCTGCTGCCCACCGTCGCCGCGCTCCTGATCGGCGGCCTGATCGCCGCCCCGATCGCGGCCTGGTTGGTTCGCATCGTTCCCGCCCAGGTGCTCGGCGCCGTCATCGGCGGGGTGATCGTGCTGACCAACGCCCGGACCCTGCTGCGCGCCGGCGAGCTGGGCGGCCCGGTGCCGGCGCTGGTCTACGCGGCGCTCGCCACCGGCTGGGTCGTCGCGGTCACCTTGGCGGTACGGGCGCTGCGTCGCGCCCGCCGGGCGCGGGCCACGGTCGAGGCAGCCCTCACCGCCGCGCCGCTCGACGGTGCGGCTCAGCCCGGCGGTGCGGCTCAGCCCGGCGCTGCCGCTCCGGCCGGCGCTGCCGCTCCGGCCGGCGCTGCCGCTCCGGCAGACGTTGCCGGGCCCGGAGAGCCCCAGCGGCTTGCCGCAGCCGTCGAGAGCTGAGCCCGAGCGTTCCCGGCGAGCTGAGGTCCTGACGCGTCTTCGGCGCGGCTGACGGCTCCGGCGTGCCGCAGCCCGTCGCCGCCGTCTACGCGGCCGGAGAGCTGGCGCCCGGTCTCCGAGCTGAGGGTCGAACGCGACGCGACGCGCGACCGTCGTGAGGAAAATTCGGCGGGTGTGCACGGCCCCGTTCCTCGGCGTGTCGCGCGCTGTAGACACATCGCTTTCAAGCGTCATACCCATGAGTCATATTTATGCCTCACGGGTATGACGCGTCGAAGTTGCCCATTCCCCAGTCGGCGTTACGCAGTGTTACGAGTGGGCCATTCCGGGCCGCGAAGGCCGGGTGTCATCGATTCCCGAGCGCAGAACGCCGTCAGGCCGCCCGCCCGTCGGGCCGCCACGCAGGCTGCGGCCGCTGGGCGGCTCGGAGTCGCCGACCCGGCTCGGCGGGGTACGACGCCCCGCGTTGCTTGTGGGGGGCGTGTCGGTGTCCTACGCTGGCGGAGCGCAGGAGCCTAATCATCGACGTCGATATCTGGCGTCTCGTCGCGTCAACGCGCACGCACCGTCTCGCCGGTCCGGGCAGGCCGGCGTCACCGCGTGTCCGACCTTCGCGAAAGGCACCCCTGTGCACCTCACCACCCCACGCCGCCGGCTCGCGCTGCTCGCCGCCGCCACGGCGGCCACCGTCACGGCCGGGGCGCTCGCCACCGTGACCGCCTCCGCGGCGGCCGCCGCCTGCCGGGTCGACTACAAGATCACCAACCAGTGGGGCGGCGGCTTCGGCGCCGACGTCACCGTGACCAACCTCGGCGACCCGGTCAGCGGCTGGACGCTCGGCTGGAGCTTCGCCGCCGGCCAGCAGGTCGTCCAGGCCTGGAACGCCACGGTCACCCAGTCCGGCACCCAGGTCACCGCCCGCGACGCCGGCTACAACGCCGCCATCGGCACCGGCGGCAGCGTCAGCTTCGGCTTCAACGGCTCGTGGAACGACGCCGCCAACCCGGCACCGACCGCCTTCACGCTCAACGGCACCGCGTGCACCGGCGCGGCCCCGACCTCGACGCCGACCACCACCGCGCCGACGTCGAGCCCGACCACGCCACCGACCACGCCGCCGCCGACCACCACCCCGCCGCCGACCACCACCCCGCCCCCGACCAACCCGCCGGCCGGCGCCAAGCAGATGGAGAAGCTCGACCGCGGGCTGGTCAGCGTCCGCTCCGGCAGCGGGAACCTGGTTTCCTGGCGGCTGCTCGGCACCGAGACGTCGGGGGTGGCCTTCAACCTCTACCGGGGCGGCACGAAGGTCAACGCCAGCCCGATCACTGGCGCCACCACGTACCTGGACAGCGGTGCGGCCGCCGGTTCCGCGTACACCGTGCGGGCCGTGGTGAACGGCGCCGAGCAGGCGGCGTCCGCCCCGGCGTTGCAGTTCGCCAACGGCTACCTGGACGTGCCGATCCAGGCCCCGCCCGGCGGCACCACGCCGAGCGGCGAGGCGTACACCTATGCGGCGAACGACGCGAGCGTCGGCGACCTCGACGGCGACGGCCGCTACGAGTTCGTGCTCAAGTGGGACCCGTCCAACGCCAAGGACAACTCGCAGTCCGGCTACACCGGCAACGTCTACGTCGACGCGTACACCCTCACCGGCGCCCGGCTGTGGCGCATCGACCTCGGCCGCAACATCCGCGCCGGCGCCCACTACACCCAGTTCCAGGTGTACGACTACGACGGCGACGGGGACGCCGAGGTGGCCATGAAGACCGCCGACGGCACCCGCTCCGGCACCGGCCAGGTGATCGGCTCGTCGTCGGCCGACCACCGCAACTCCAGCGGCTACGTGCTCGCCGGACCGGAATACCTGACCATGTTCGACGGCCGCACCGGCGCCGCCCTGTCCACCGTCGACTACGATCCGCCGCGCGGCACCGTGTCGTCCTGGGGCGACTCGTACGGCAACCGGGTCGACCGCTTCCTCGCCGGCACCGCCTACCTGGACGGGCAGCGGCCCTCGCTGATCATGGCGCGTGGCTACTACACCCGCGCGGTCATCGCCGCCTGGGACTTCCGCAACGGCTCGCTGACCAAGCGCTGGACGTTCGACTCCAACGCCTCGGGCAACGGCGCGGCGGCCGGACAGGGCAACCACCAGCTCTCCGTCGCCGACGTGGACAACGACGGCCGCCAGGAGATCGTGTACGGGGCGGCCACCATCGACGACAACGGCCGGCTGCTGTACTCCACCGGCAACGGGCACGGCGACGCGCTGCACGTCGGCGACCTCGACCCGTCCCGCGCCGGCCTGGAGGTCTTCAAGGTCGACGAGGACGGCAGCAAGCCCAGCTCGTGGATGGCCGACGCGCGTACCGGTCAGATCCTCTGGCAGACCGCGCCCAACGGCGACAACGGCCGCGGCGTATCCGACGACGTCTGGGCCGGCAGCCCCGGCGCCGAGTCCTGGTCGTCCGCGGCGGACGGCCTGCTCAACACGCGCGGGCAGAACGTCGGCCGCAAGCCGTCGTCGGCGAACTTCCTGATCTGGTGGGACGGGGACCCGGTCCGCGAGCTGCTCGACGCCACCAAGATCGACAAGTACGGCACCGGCGGCGAGACGCGGCTGCTCACCGGCAGCAACGTCGCCTCGAACAACGGCACCAAGAGCACCCCGTCGCTCTCCGGCGACATCCTCGGCGACTGGCGCGAGGAGGTGGTCTGGCGCACCGCCGACAACACCGCGCTGCGGATCTACAGCACGCCCGTCCCCACCGGCCTGCGGCTGCCGACCCTGATGCACGACCCGCAGTACCGGGTGGCCGTCGCCTGGCAGAACACCGCCTACAACCAGCCGCCGCACCCCGGCTTCTTCCTCGGTGACGGCATGAGCACGAACGGCATGAGCACGCCGCCCGCGCCGAACATCTACCTGCGCTGAGGGGCGTAGAACGAAGGCACCGGGCCGCCGGCCGCGGAATCCGCTCAGCCGGCGACCCGGTGCACCACACCGCAGCATTCCCGACCCGTCCCGACCGGGAATGCCGTACCACCACCGGGGATAAAGTTATGCGTCCCGCGCGACGCTGCGGTGACGTGGCTATGAAGAGCGTGTTTCAGCCGTCCCGGCGCAGGCCCCCGGCCACCTTCTCGGCGACCAACTCGAACGAGCGGACCCGGTCGGCCACGTCGTACACCATCGCGGTCAGCATCAGCTCGTCCGCGCCGGTGCGCTCCAGCAGCGCACCGAGTTGCCGGGCCACCGTCTCCGGCGAGCCGGTCGCCTGGCCGTCACGGCGCTGGGCCACGAACTCCCGCTCCAGGTCCGAGTAGGGGTAGGCCGCCGCCTCCTCCGGCGTGACCAGCGGCTCGGGCCGCCCGGACCGCAGCTTCAGGAAGGACAACCCGGCCGGTCCGGCCAGCCACTCGGCCCGCTCGTCGGTGTCCGCGCAGACCGCGTTCACCGCCACCATCGCGTACGGCCGGTCCAGCCACTGCGACGGCCGGAAGTGCTGCCGGTAGAGCCGCAACGCCGGGACCGTGTGCTGCGCGCTGAAATGGTGCGCGAACGAGAACGGCAACCCGAGCAGGCCGGCGAGCTGGGCGCTGAACCCGCTCGACCCGAGCAGCCACACCTGCGGCGACCGCCCACGCCCCGGGGTCGCGGTGATCGGGCCCGGCTCGGCGCCGCTGAAGTAGTTCATCAGGTCCGCCAGCTCACGCGGGAAGTGCTCCGCGGACAGGCCCTCCATGGTGCGCCGCAACGCCAGCGCGGTCACCTGGTCGGTGCCGGGCGCCCGGCCGATGCCCAGGTCGATCCGGCCCGGGTGCAGCGCCTCCAACGTGCCGAACTGCTCGGCCACCACCAGCGGCGCGTGGTTGGGCAGCATCACCCCGCCCGAACCCAGCCGGATCGTGCTGGTGTGGGCGGCCAGGTGCGCCAGCAGCACCGCCGGCGCCGAACTGGCGATCGCCGGCATGTTGTGGTGCTCGGCCACCCAGAACCGGCGGTAGCCCAGCTCCTCGGTGCGGCGGGCCAGCTCGGTGGTGTGCCACAACGCCTCACCGGCGTCGCCGGTCGCGGCCACCGGGGCAAGATCAAGAACAGACATGGGTACGTCGATCACGCCTGGATCCAACCCGCCAGGTGCCGGAATTGTTCCGTCGAGTGGGTCAGCCCATACCCCGGGCCTGCTCGAAGATCAGACTGGTCTGGGTGTGCCGCACCACCGGATCCACCGCCAGATGATCGAGCACGAAGTCGCGCAAGGCGTCCCCCGACGCCGCCCGCACATGCAGCACGTAGTCCTCCGCGCCCGCCACATGGAACACCGACACCACCCCCGGCAGCCGCACCGACCGGGCCCGGAACGCGTCCACCGCGGCCCGCTCGTGCGCGGTCAACCGCACCGACACCAGCGCCTGCAACGGCAACCCCACTGCCGCCGGGTCCACCTCGGCGTGGAACCCGCGGATCGCCCCGCTCTCCCGCAGCGCCCGGGTACGCGTCAGACACGTCGACGGCGCCACCCCCACCCGCTCCGCCAGCGCGTTGTTCGGCAGCCGGCCGTCCGCCGCCAACTCGGTGAGGATCGCGCGGTCGGTGTCGTCCAGGCCGGCGAACGGCCGTACATCATTCGGTGCGGCAGGCATCCCGACATCCTGCACCGAATCCGCGCCCAAACGGAAGCGAGATTCACAGAATCTTGTTCGCTTCCCTTGTCCTGGAGCGTCATCATGTTCGACGCTTCCGGCCATGACCGCCGTGGACACCGCCGCCGTGCACGCCGGACGCGACGACCTCGCCGGGCTCGGCGTCCACGTCCCGCCCATCGACCTGTCCACCACCAACCCGCTGCCCTCGGTGGCCGACGGCGGCGACGCGTACGAGACCCTCGCCACCGGCAACCCGCTCCCGGCCGGCGGGAGCGCCGTCTACCAGCGGCTCTGGAACCCCACCGTGGCCCGCTTCGAGACCGCCCTCGCCCAGCTCGAAGGCACCGCCGAGGCGGTCGCCTTCGCCAGCGGCATGGCCGCGCTCACCGCCACAGTGCTCGCCGCCACCCGCGACGGAAAACGCCACGTCGTCGCCGTCCGCCCGCTTTACGGCGGCACCGACCACGTCCTCGCCAGCGGCCTGCTCGGCACCGAGGTCACCTGGGCCCGCGCCGACGACGTCGCCGCCGCGATCCGCCCCGACACCGCGGTAGTCGTGGTCGAGACCCCGGCCAACCCCACCCTCGACCTGGTCGACATCGCCGCGCTCGCCACCGCCGCCGGAAACGTCCCGCTGCTCGTCGACAACACCGTCGCCACCCCCGTGCTCCAGCAGCCCGCCCGGCACGGCGCCGCGCTCGTCCTGCACAGCGCCACCAAGAGCATCGGCGGCCACGGTGACGTCCTCGCCGGCGTCGTCGCCTGCGCCCCCGACTGGGCCGCCCGACTGCGTCAGGTTCGCGCCGTCACCGGCGCCGTCCTGCACCCCCTCGGCGCGTACCTGCTGCACCGCGGCCTGCAGACGCTCCCGCTGCGGGTCCGCGCCCAGCAGGCCGGCGCCGAGAAGCTCGCCGCCTGGCTCGCCGGCCACCCGGCGATCGAGCGGGTCCACCACCCCTCCCGGCACGACCCGGCCGGGCTGGTCGGCCGCCAGATGTCCGGCGGCGGCAGCCTGCTCGCCTTCGAGGTACGCGGCGGCGCGCCCGCCGCGGCCACGGTCGCCGGCGCCTGCGAGCTGATCACCCACGCCGTCTCGCTCGGCGGCGTCGACACGCTGATCCAGCACCCCGCGTCGTTGACCCACCGGCCGGTCGAGGACGACGCGAAGCCGGCCGGCGGACTGCTGCGGGTCTCGGTCGGGCTGGAGGACCCGGAGGACCTGCGCGCGGACCTGGCACGGGCGCTCGCGTCGATCTGACGCCCGGTCAGGACTTCGGACCGACGTGCCGGTCGAGCGCGGCTACCGCTTCCCGGCGGGCCACCGACAGCGACCATGCCAGGTTCATCCGCCAGGCGATGCCGAGCAGGTCCAGGGCCCACTGGCAGAGCGCCATGATGTCGGTGGAGCGGTTGGAGAACATGTAGCGGGGATAGCGGTACTCCTTCCCGCGCACGGTGACGCGGTTGGCGAAGCGGCAGCCGTCGGAGTGGAACAAGCCGCGCAGGAAGTCGCCCGGGTGGGCTTCGACGATGGTGCGCTGCCAATCGGCCAGGACGATCGGCCGTTCGTGCTTCTTGCCGGGCCCGTGTTGAGGAAACAGGCATGGCCAGTGGAGCGCGGTGCTCTGCACGGCGACGCAACCTCGCTTCTGGATGTGCTGCACCTTGTTGGCCAGGACCGCGCGCATCGCGGCGTCGCACTTGTCGATCAGGTTCGGCCAGGCATCTGCGCAGTAGATGCGGAGCACCGGCGTCCGGTCGGTGGTGACCAGGTGGCCGTCACCGAGATATAGCCCGAGCAGGTACGCGTAGGCGGCTTGATCGGGTGGATCTGCCTGGTCGGGGCGGCAGCGGAAGCAGCGGACCGCGCTGCCGAACATCGCCGGCTCAGGCCGGTCGACACACCAGTGCCAGACGGTGGTGTAGGGCAGGGAGAGACTGCGGGCCACCGAACGGATGTTGTGACCCCGGGCGCGGAGAGCGCGGGCACGCGCCCGCATTTCGGGAGGATGCACAGCAGTATCTTCGAACAGGTGTATGACAAAAGTGCCGGGAGCGGGATTCGAACCCGCAAGCCCTCTCGGGCAGAAGTGTTTGAGACTTCCGTGTATGCCGTTCCACCATCCCGGCGGGGTGGGGTAACTGTACCCGACTAGGCTCATGCGGGAGCATGGGTGGTGACCGTGCCGAGATCGATGGTGGGAGTGGCTCGTGGGCGAGATGCAGGCGGACGCCGAGCGCAAGCGCGTTCTGATCGCCGAGGACGAGGCGCTGATCCGACTGGACCTGGCCGAGATGCTGGTCGAGGAGGGCTACGAGGTGGTCGGCGAGGCCGGCGACGGCGAGACCGCCGTCAAGCTCGCCGAGGAGCTCAAGCCGGATCTGGTCATCCTCGACATCAAGATGCCGATCATGGACGGGCTGGCCGCCGCCGAGCGGATCGCCGGCGCCCGCATCGCCCCGGTGATCATCCTGACCGCGTTCAGCCAGCGTGACCTGGTCGAGCGTGCGCGGGCGGCCGGCGCGATGGCGTACCTGGTCAAGCCGTTCCAGAAGAGCGACCTGGTGCCGGCGGTGGAGATCGCGCTGTCCCGCTACTCGGAGATCTCGGCCCTGGAGTCGGAGGTGGCCGGTCTGACCGACCGGCTGGAGATCCGCAAGACCGTCGAGCGGGCCAAGGGCGCGCTGATGACGACGTACGGCATGACCGAGCCGCAGGCGTTCAAGTGGATCCAGCGCACCGCGATGGACCACCGGATGACCATGAAGGAGGTCGCCGAGCGGATCCTCGCGGAGACCGCTGGCGGCGAGGTGACGCAGCCCGCCTCCTGACCCGCCGGTCGGTTCCGGGCGTCGCCGGCGATCGATACGCTTGCCGGCATGCGACGTCTGCTGGCGGTGCTCGGTCTGGTCGTGGCGCTGGTGACCGCCTGTCACGCCGCGGACGCCCCCGCCCCCGCGCCCGAGCCGCTGCGTCCGGCCTGGCAGGCGGTCGACCTGCCGCTCCCGGCCGGGCTGCCCGGGCGGGTGGCGTTGCGGGACGCCGCCGCCTGCGCGGGCCGCTGGTTCGCCGTCGGCGCGGTGCTGGCCGCCGACGGCACGCCCCGTCCGGCCGCGTGGTCCAGTGTGGACGCGCGTTCCTGGACGCCGCTGCGGCCGGTGCCGCGCAGCCCGTACGGCGCGGAGAACCTGCTCACCGCGGTCGGCTGCCGGGCTGGCCGGCCGGTGGCGGTCGGTGGTCGCAGTGGCGGGGTGCACGGCAATCCCCGGATCAGCACCTGGCGCCTGGACACGGACGGCTCGTTGGTGGAGGTGCCGGCGGAGTTCGAGGTGTTCGGCGGGCCGGACGCGGTGAACGTGGGCCGGGTCGCGGGCGGGCCGGGCGGCTGGTTGATCTCCGGGAACCGGGCCACCGGCGCGGCGGCCTGGGTGTCGGCGGACGGGTCGGACTTCCGTCTGGTGAGCGGCGTGCCGGGGCTGGCCTCGGACGGGGCGGGCCGGCCGTGGGTGGCTGACGGGGTGGCGGCCGGGTCGGGGTGGCTCATGGTGGGCTCGGTGCTGCCGTCGGGGCGTACCGGAACGGATGCGGCGGTGTGGACCTCGCCGGACGGGTCGGCCTGGCGGCGCGCGGTGCTGCCCGGCGGCGGTGTCGACCAGGACCTGCAACGGGTGGTCCGGGTGGGCGACCGGGCGGTGGCGGTGGGTCGGCGTGGCGATGGTCTGGGCGCGTGGGTGGCCGACGGTGACGCCTGGCGGTCGGGCGAGGGTGGTCCGGGCGGCGGGGAGCGGCCGGGCCGGGTGTGGGGTCTGGCGGCGCGTGGTGACGGTGCGTTCGCGGTGGTGGGTGGGGCGGCGGCGGAGGCGGGGTGGTTCACGCCGGACGGTGACCGGTGGTTGCCGGTGACGCTGCCGGTGGCGGTGCCGTGGGGTAACGAACGGTCGGTCGCGGTGGCGGCGGCCGGTGACGTCGCCCTGCTGGCGGTGGACGATGGTGGGCAGGCCCGGATGTGGTCGGCGGAGGGGTCGTGGCGTCCCGCCTGAGCCTTTCACCAGCGTGTTTCCGATCTGTGTCGGATGTCCGTTGGTCCCATGCGGTGATCCGGTGTGTTACACCACAGCCGTGAATCCGGCCACTCAACGTAACGGTTAGGTCAACCCCGCTCCCCAGGTCTACCTTCGGCCCCCGCCGGTGGGATAACGTCCCCGCCCAGACCGGGATCGCGGTCGGTCCGGCCAACCCCTCGCAAGGTCCAATTCGTGCTGGGTGGTTTCCGGGCCTTCGGACGGAGGAGGGTACGAGCCGTGAGGCAGAAGCTCGCACGGGTGCTCGGTGGTGTGGCCATCGGCGCGCTCGTTTTCAGTGGCGCGGCCTGCAAGGCTGACAGTGGTGATGACGCGGGCGGCGACAGCAAGGCCGCCTGCGACCTGAAGATCGGCTTCTTCGGCCCGCTGACCGGCGATGCCGCGGGTCTCGGTATCCACATGCGCAACGGCACCAAGCTGGCCATCGACCAGTACAACAAGGACAACGCGGACTGCAAGGTCAACCTGGAGGAGTACGACTCGCAGGGTGACCCGGCCAAGGCTCCGGCGCTGGCGCAGCAGGCGGTGGGCGACGCCAAGGTCGTCGGCATCGTCGGCCCGGCGTTCTCGGGTGAGTCGGAGGTGGCCGACCCGATCTTCGACGAGGCGGGCCTGCCGATCATCACGCCGTCGGCGACCCGGCCGAGCCTGAGCACCAAGAACTGGAAGATCTTCCACCGGGGCGTCGGCAACGACACCTCGCAGGGCCCGGCCGCCGGCCGCTACATCAAGAGCGTGCTGAAGTCCGAGAAGGTCTACGTGGTCGACGACCAGTCCGCGTACGGCGCGGGTCTGGTGGACGAGGTGAAGAAGGTCCTCGGCGCGGTCGCGGGCGAGGACAAGATCCAGGTCAAGCAGACCAACTTCTCCGCCGTGGTCACCAAGATCCAGAGCAGCGGCGCGGACGTCCTCTTCTTCGGTGGCTACTACACCGAGGCCGGCCTGCTGCTCAAGCAGCTCAAGGGCGCGGGCTGGAAGGGCACGATGGTCGCCGGCGACGGTGTCAACGACGCCAACTTCATCAAGGTCGCCGGCCAGCAGGTCGCCGAGGGCACGATCCTGACCTGCCCCTGCGCCCCGGCCACCGCGGCCAAGGGCTCGTTCGTGACCGACTACAAGGCCGCGTTCGACAACGCCGAGCCGGGCACCTACGCCGATGTGTCGTACGACCTCGCCAAGATCATGCTTGAGGGCATCAAGGACGGCAAGGGCACCCGCGCCGACCTGCTGAGCTTCATCAAGTCCTACAACAAGGTCGGTGGCGCCACCGGCGTGACCTACAAGTTCGAGTCCACCGGTGAGCTGGACCCGGCGCAGGTCCTCGTGTGGGCGTTCAAGGTGAACGCGGGCAAGGTCGTCCCCGACATCGAGATCCCCAAGAGCTGACCGGTTCGTCCGGTCCGGTAACGGGACACCAGGCGTGCGGCCGGGAGGCTACCTCCCGGCCGCACCGCTTGGCCGCACAGTTGGAGCCCCCACTTGAACTTCGATGAGTTGTTCGGGAACTTCCCGACGCTGACCATCACCGGGCTGGAACAGGGCGCGATCTACGCGCTCATCGCCCTCGGCTACACCCTGGTGTACGGCGTTCTGCGTCTGATCAACTTTGCTCACTCCGAGGTCTTCATGGTCGGTACCTTTTCCGCCCTGTGGACCTGGCAGGCCCTCGGCTACGACCAGAACTCCGCCGCCCCCGCACTCGGACCACTGCTGGTGGCCCTGGTCGCCGGACTCGCGGTGGCGATGGTCGCGGCGGCGGCCACGGCGGTCACCGTCGAGCTGGTGGCCTACCGGCCGCTGCGCAAGCGCAACGCGCCGCCCCTGGCCTTCCTCATCACCGCGATCGGCGCCTCGTTCGTGCTCGCCGAGTCCTTCGGCATCGGCACCAGCCGCGCGCCGTTCGGCATGCCGACGATGATCACGCAGGACACCGTCTTCACCATCTTCGGCGCCGCGGTGACCAACCTCCAGTTGGTGATCCTCGGCGTCACGCTGGTCATGATGGTGGCGCTGGATCAGTTCGTNCCGCCCTGATGGGCGTCAACAAGAACCGGGTCATCCTGCTGGTCTTCGTGCTCGGCGGCCTGATGGCCGGCGTCGGCGCGCTGCTGTGGGACCTGCGGTTCGGCTTCACCAAGTTCAACGTCGGCTTCCTGATCGGCCTCAAGGCGTTCGCGGCCGCGGTGCTCGGTGGCATCGGCAACCTGCGCGGCGCGCTGCTCGGCGGCCTGCTGCTCGGTGTGACGGAGAACTACGCCGCCGGCCTGTTCGGCGGCGAGTGGAAGGACTTCACCGGCTTCGTGCTGCTGATCGTGCTGCTGATGTTCCGGCCGACCGGTCTGCTCGGCGAATCTCTCGGGAGGGCGCGCGCATGACCGCCACCGTGGACAAGAAGCGGACCGCGGGCATCCGAACCCGCTGGGCCGCGATGCCCAAGCAGGTGCGTTGGGCGGCGATCGCCGCGCTCATCGTGCTGCTCTACATCCTGCCCAACAAGTGGTTCTACGAATACCTCGGCTTCCCGATCGGCAGCGAGTACTTCGCCTTCTACACCACCCGCTCGGACTTCGCCGGCGTGCTCTTCGACACCGCCGTGTTCGTGTTGCTCGCCGTCGGGTTGAACGTGGTGGTCGGCTTCGCCGGCCTGCTCGACCTGGGCTACTTCGGCTTCTACGCGCTCGGCGCGTACACGGTCGCGTTGCTCACCTCGCCGGAGAGCCGGTTCGGCACGAACTGGCCGTGGCTGGCGGCGGTGCCGCTGGCGGTGATGGTGGCGATGGTCTCCGGCGTGATCCTCGGCGGCCCGACGCTGCGGCTGCGCGGCGACTACCTGGCCATCGTGACGCTCGGCTTCGCCGAGATGATCCGCCTCTACGCGGCCCGCAACGAGGGCATCCTGCAGGGCCAGCGGGGCATCCCGGCGATCCCGCACCCGCCGGGCAACGGCAGCGACGGCAAGGCGCTGTTCGGCGTGGTCGACTCCCGGCCGTACTACTGGCTGATGCTGACGCTGATCCTGGTCGTGCTGGTGCTGGTCCGGAACCTGGCCAACAGCCGGGTGGGTCGGGCGTGGGTGGCGATCCGGGAGGACGAGGACGCCGCCGAGATCATGGGTGTGCCCACGTTCAAGTACAAGCTGTGGGCGTTCGCCATCGGCGCGGCGGTGGCCGGTCTGACCGGCGCGGTCTTCGCCGGCAAGCAGACGTTCATCAACTCCGACCAGTTCGTGCTGGAGAGTTCCATCCTGGTGCTCGCCGCGGTGATCCTCGGCGGGGCCGGCAACATCAAGGGCGCCATCGTCGGCGGCGCGCTCACCTGGTACCTGCCGGAGTGGCTGCGGGGCATCGGCGACCTGTTCAACGTGGAGTTCGACGCGGCCGAGTATCGGATCCTGGTCTTCGGTCTGGTGGTCATCGTCATGATGGTCTTCCGGCCGCAGGGTCTGGTGCCCAACCGGCGGCGGGCGGCCGAGTTCGCCGACCGGCGCAAGGAAGCGGTTCCCCAGGAGACGGTGCCCAATGAGTGAGCCGCAGATGCACAGCGAGCGCGACGCGACGAGCGAGCGGGACATCGCCGACGACGGGCGCAGCACGGTCGGCACGCCGCCGGCGTCCGGCTCGGACACCCCGGTGGAGCCGACGCCGGGCGCCACCGCGCCGGCCGGCCGCGAGCCGCTGCTGGAGGTCGACCACGTCACCCTCCGCTTCGGCGGTGTGGTGGCGCTGAACGACGTCGCGTTCACCCTGTACAAGGGGGAGATCCTCGGCCTGATCGGTCCGAACGGCGCCGGCAAGACCACCTGCTTCAACGCGATGACGGGTGTCTACCGGCCCACCGAGGGCGAGATCCGGTTCGCCGGGCAACGGATCAACGGCCGGCGCCGGAGCTGGATCACCAAGGCGGGCATCGCCCGTACGTTCCAGAACATCCGGCTGTTCCCGGAGATGACCGCGCTGGAGAACGTGATGGTGGGCGCGGACGCCCACCACAAGACCAGCGTGATCTCCGCGATGCTGCGGCTGCCGCGGCACTGGCGGGAGGAGCGGCAGGGTCGCGAGCGGGCTCTCGAACTGCTGCGCTTCGTCGGTATCGAGCGCCGCGCCGGGGACCTGGCGCGCAACCTCTCGTACGGCGAGCAGCGCCGGCTGGAGATCGCCCGGGCCCTGGCCACCGAGCCGAAACTTCTCTGCCTGGACGAGCCGGCCGCCGGCTTCACTCCGGCGGAGAAGGAGGAACTGAACGGGCTGATCCGGAAGATCCGCGACAATGGCACCACGGTGCTGCTGATCGAGCACGACATGCGACTCGTCATGGGCGTGACCGACCGGATCGTGGTGCTGGAGTTCGGCAAGAAGATCGCCGAGGGCCTGCCGGCCGAGGTCCGCGAGGACCCGAAGGTGATCGCGGCGTACCTGGGGGTGCCGACCGATGCTGCTTGAGATCAACGACCTGACCCTGCTGTACGGGCGGATCCAGGCGCTGCACGGGATCAGCCTGCACGTCGACGAGGGTGAGGTGGTGGCCCTGATCGGCGCGAACGGCGCCGGCAAGACCACCACCATGCGGGCCATCTCCGGGCTGCGCCCGGTGGCGAACGGCTCGATCGTCTTCAACGGCACCGACGTCACCCGGATGCGGGCCGACCTGCGGGTGGCCCGGGGCATCGGGCAGGCGCCGGAGGGCCGGGGCGTCTTCCCGGGCATGACGGTCGTGGAGAACCTGGAGATGGGCGCGTACACCCGCCGGGACCGCGCGGGCGTCGCCGAGGACATGAAGATGGTCATGGACCTCTTCCCCCGGCTGCACGAGCGGCGCAAGCAGGCCGGCGGCACGCTCTCCGGCGGCGAGCAGCAGATGCTGGCGGTGGGCCGGGCGTTGATGGCCCGCCCGAAGCTGCTGCTGCTCGACGAGCCCTCGATGGGGCTCGCGCCGATGCTGATCCAGCAGATCTTCGAGATCATCACCCGGATCAACCAGCAGGGCACCACCATCCTGCTGGTCGAGCAGAACGCCCAGCAGGCGCTCTCCCGGGCCCACCGGGGCTACGTGCTGGAGACCGGCCGGATCGTCAAGGAGGGCACCGGCCGGGACCTGCTGCACGACCCGGCGGTCAAGGAGGCGTACCTCGGCGTGGCCTGAGCCGTACCGCTCGACGGCCGGCCTTCCCCGTGCGGGGGAGGCCGGCCGTTGCGTCGTCGGTGCGTGTCCCGGGGGCTGTCGGGGCCGGGCGGTAGAGTCGCTGCCGTGACAGCTACGACGCCGCGCCTGCTCCTCGTCGACGGACATTCCCTGGCATACCGGGCGTTCTTCGCCCTGCCGGTGGAAAACTTCTCGACCACGACAGGGCAGCCGACCAACGCGGTCTACGGCTTCACCTCGATGCTGATCAACGTGCTCCGCGACGAGCAGCCGACCCACATCGTGGTCGCCTTCGACGTCTCCCGCCGGTCCTTCCGCACCGAGAAGTACGCCGAGTACAAGGCCGGCCGCAGCGAGACCCCCAGCGACTTCAAGGGCCAGGTCAGCCTGGTCAAGGAGGTCCTCGCGGCGCTGCGCATCCCGGTTGTCGAGCAGGAGGGCTACGAGGCCGACGACGTCATCGCCACCCTCGCCTGCCAGGCCCGCGACCAGGGCATGGACGTGCTGATCAGCACCGGCGACCGGGACGCCTTCCAGCTCGTCGGCGACCAGGTCACCGTGCTCTACCCGCGCAAGGGCGTCTCCGACCTGGCCCGGATGGACCCGGCGGCGATCGAGGCGAAGTACGGCGTCCCCCCGCAGCGCTACCGCGACCTCGCCGCCCTGGTCGGCGAGACCAGCGACAACCTGCCCGGCATCCCGGGCGTCGGCCCGAAGACCGCGGCCAAGTGGATCACCACGTACGGCGGGGTCGAGGGCGTCGTCGCCCGGGCCGACGAGATCAAGGGCAAGGCGGGCGACAGCCTGCGCGAGCGGCTGGCCGACGTGATCCGCAACTACGAGATCAACTGCCTGGTCGCCGACCTGGAGCTGCCGGTGCGCCCGGAGGACGCCCGCTGGCAGGGCTGGGACCGGGAGGCCGTGCACCAGGTCTTCGACACGCTCCAGTTCCGCATCCTGCGCGACCGGCTCTACCAATACCTCGAAGCCGTCGAGCCGGAGGCGGAGGCCGGCTTCGACCTGGCCGGTGAGGTGCTGGCCGAGCCGGGCGCGCTGGCCGGCTGGCTGGAGACGCACGCGCCGGCCGCCGTCCCGGTGGGCCTGGCCGTCAAGCTGGACACCGGCCCGAACCGCCGGCACACCGCCTCGGTCACCGGCATGGCACTGGCCACCGCCGACGGGGCGGCGGCCTGGTTCGACCCGACCACGTTGGAGCAGACGGACGAGGCGGCGCTGGCGGCCTGGCTGGCCGACGCGGCCCGGCCCAAGGTGCTGCACGACAGCAAGCCGGCGGTGCTGGCGTTCGCCGCGCACGGCTGGCCGCTGGACGGCATCGCCCGCGACACCCAGATCGCCGCCTACCTGGCCCGCCCCGACCAGCGTTCCTACGACCTGACCGACCTGGCCCTGCGCTACCTGCACCGGGAGCTGCGGGTCGATGTGCCGGAGAGCGGCCAGCTCACCCTCGACGGGCTCGGTGACGAGGGCGTCGTCGAGCAGAACCTCATGCTCCAGGCGCGTGCCACCCTCGACCTGGCCGGCGCGATCGACGCCGAGCTGTCCCGCGACGGCGAGCAGTCCGCCCGGTTGATGGCCGAGGTGGAGCTGCCGCTGATGCGGGTGCTCGCCGGCATGGAACGGGTCGGCATCGCCGCCGACACGCACTACCTCTCCGAGTTGGAGGCGCACTTCGCCGCCGAGGTGAAGGCTGCCGCCCAGGGCGCCTACGAAGTGGTCGGCCGGGAGTTCAACCTGGGCTCGCCCAAGCAGCTCCAGGAAATCCTCTTCACCGAGCTGGCGCTGCCCAAGACCAAGAAGATCAAGACCGGCTACACCACCGACGCGGACGCCCTCCAGTGGCTCTACGCCCAGACCGAGCACCCGCTGCTGCACCACCTGCTGCGTCACCGCGACGTCGCCAAGCTCAAGTCGACCGTCGACGGGCTGCTCAAGTCGGTCTCCGACGACGGCCGGATCCACACCACGTTCAACCAGACCGTGGCCGCGACCGGGCGACTCTCCTCCACCGAGCCGAACCTGCAGAACATCCCCATCCGCACCGAGGAGGGGCGGCGGATCCGGCGTGCCTTCGTGGTCGGCGAGGGCTACGAGTGCCTGCTCACCGCCGACTACAGCCAGATCGAGATGCGGATCATGGCGCACCTGTCCGCCGACGACGCGTTGGTCGAGGCGTTCAACTCCGGGCACGACTTCCACGCCGCGACCGCCTCCTCGGTCTTCAACGTCGAGGTCGACCAGGTCACCGCCGACCAACGGCGCAAGATCAAGGCGATGAACTACGGCCTGGCGTACGGGCTCAGCGCGTTCGGCCTGTCCCAGCAGCTCGGCATCACCGCCGAGGAGGCACGCGGGCTGATGGAGAACTACTTCGCCGGCTTCGGCGGGGTCCGCGACTACCTCCACGAGGTGGTGGCGCGGGCCCGCCAGGACGGCTACACCTCCACCATCCTGGGCCGCCGCCGCTACCTGCCCGACCTGGTCAGCGACAACCGGCAGCGCCGGGAGATGGCCGAGCGGATGGCGCTCAACGCCCCGATCCAGGGTTCGGCGGCCGACATCATCAAGGTGGCCATGCTGCACGTCGACGCCGCGCTGCGCGACGCGGGCCTGCGCTCCCGGATGCTGCTCCAGGTGCACGACGAGCTGGTCTTCGAGGTCGCCCCCGGTGAGCGGGAGGCGTTGGAGGCACTGGTCCGCCGGGAGATGGGACAGGCCCACCCGCTGTCGGTGCCACTGGAGGTGTCGGTGGGCGAGGGCCGCGACTGGAACAGCGCCGACCACTGACGGGTGGGGTCAGCCCTTCAGCGGGTCGTGGCCCCAGTTCATCAACGACCAGCGCCACTTCGTGTCCCGGACGTCGCCGGACGGCCGTTGGGCCAGGTGGCGGTGGACGTAGCCGATCACCTTGCGCATGTGCTTGTAGTCGGCGGCGGTCAGCTCGGCGCGCTTGCGGCGCAGCAGGTCGACGATGCGCCGGCCGGAGTCGTGCCCGACGGACTCGCCGCCCTTGGTGCCCTTCTTGTGCCAGCCGACGTGCTTGGACTCGTCGGTGTCCAACCAGCGGGTCAGCTCGGCCGGCTTCATGTTCACCGCGTCGGTGAACTCGCGGTACGTCTGCTGCGGATCCTCACTGCGGCTCATGGCGCAGCACCTCCGGGCGGTGGGCGACGTCGCGGCCGGAGTCGTCGTTGACGATCCGGTACTGCGGTTGGTCCGGCGAGGCGTTCACCGGGTGTCCGCGGACGTGGGTGCGCTCGGTCAGCTTCTCCCTGACCACGCCGTGCGCCCGCCCGCTGTGGCTGGCCCAGGAGACGTGGTCGCCGGCGCGGAACTCGTTCTCGGCCATGCGGCCCGGTTACCCGCCGTCGGGGCGGGCAACCGCGGTCAGGGCCGGATCTCCGCGATCGGCAGCTTGAGGGCGAAAGGCTCGGTCAGCTCGACCACCTCGCTGCCCTCGTTCACCAACTCGTACCGGCGCTCGCCGTCCGGCGCGGCGCGGTCGCCGAGGCGGTAGGCGTACAGGTGCACCGGGTCCTGCTCGATCCGCCAGTAGAATGGGATGCCGGCGGCGGCGTACTCGCCCGGCTTCGCGAACCGGTCCACCCGCCGGGTGCCGGGGGAGACGATCTCCACGGCCAGGACGACATCCGCTGGTCGCAGGAGGCGGCGGTCGGATGCCAGCCCGCAGCGGTGCAGCAGCACGTCTGGTTGACGGGCCGTGTCGACGGAAAGGCCCACGGTGACCGCTTGGGTGGCGCGCACGGTCGTCGGCGCGTGTGTGCGCAGCCACCCGGTCAGCAGGCAGGAGATGGCCTGGTGGCCGACGGTGGGAAGCGGCTTCACCTGGAAGATGCCGTCCACCAGTTCGACCGCTGGCGCGTCGTCCGGCAGCCTCAGCATGTCTTCCACGGTGTGATCGGCCTGCTGCTGCCGGGTGAAATCCGGAAGCCAGGAGGAGACCGGTGACGCGATCAAGCTGGGCACCCGTTCAGGCTCGCGGGCCGACAGCCGGTGATGTCGCACCCGCGGTCCGTCGGGTCAGCCCGCCGGCTTCTCGGTGACGAAGATGGCGGTGCCGGGGAAGAGTCGGCCGCGCAGCGGGCTCCACTGCCCCCAGACCCCCTCGTGCCCGGCCGGCCACTCCGGCTCCACCAGGTCGAGCAGGCGGAAGCCGGCGCCGACCAGCTCCCGGATCCGGTCGCCGACGGTGCGGTGCTGCTCCACGTACGTGGCCACGCCCCGCGCGTCCTGCTCCACGTAGGGGGAGCGGTCGAAGTACGAGTGCACGGCGGTCAACCCGCCCTCGCCCGGGTCGTCGAGGAAGATCCAGCGCATCGGGTGGGTGACCGAGAAGACCCATCGACCGCCGGGGCGCAGCACCCGGGCCACCTCCCGCATCGCCGCGGCGGAGTCGTCCACGAACGGGATCGCCCCGAACGCGGTGCACACGGTATCGAAGGTGGCGTCGGCGAAGGGCAGCGCCAGCGCGTCGGCCTGGACCAGCGGCACGCGTACCCCGCTCCGGTCGGCGGCCTCGGCGGCGTGCCGCAACATGCCGGCGGAGAGGTCCAGGGCGACCGGCCGGGCGCCCTCGGCGGCGAGCCACCGGGCGGCGGCGGCCGCGCCGGCGCCCAGTTCGAGGATCCGGCGGCCGGTCACCTCGCCGAGCAGCCGGGCGTCGGCCTCGCGCAGCCCCTCCGGGCACCAGACGAAGTCGACGTCGCCGAGGAAGGTGCCGTGTTCGGCCTGGTACGCGTCGGCGTCGGTGTCNCCCGCCCCGCCGGCGGGTCACCCTGTCGTCGTCCATCCGTCCACGCTAGGGCCGGTCCGGCGGCGGGTCGCGCGCGGGGCGGCGTGTCAAGGGTGGGACTGGTGTGACGGACGAGACAGGAGTGACGCCTTACCGCGCGAAATCTCCGGTTTCGCAGTCGATGAGGGCTCGCGGACCTGGGAGGGCTTGCACGCTGTGGTAATGCAGCGGGTAGGCTAGACGATGCGCTCGCGGATCGTGTGCCTCGGCAGGGAGCAGGTGCGCGGTCACCGGAGCCACTAATGATCTTCTCGCGTCGATCGTTCGGTGTGCCCGGCGGCGGATCCGTTGGCGCGGAAGAGTCACCGCGACACCCATGCCCGCTGTGACAACCCATCCGACCGGAGCAACCGCCCACATGACGAGCAGCATCGAGGCCACCTCGAGCGCCAACAAGGTCACGCACGACGATCTCGGCTCCGAGGAAGCTTTCCTCGCCGCGATCGACGAGACCATCAAGTACTTCAACGACGGCGACATTGTCGAAGGCACCGTCGTCAAGGTCGATCGGGACGAGGTCCTGCTCGACATCGGCTACAAGACCGAGGGCGTGATCCCCTCTCGGGAGCTGTCGATCAAGCACGACGTGGACCCGGCCGAGGTGGTTTCGGTCGGCGACCACATCGAGGCCCTCGTCCTCCAGAAGGAGGACAAGGAGGGTCGGCTGATCCTCTCCAAGAAGCGGGCGCAGTACGAGCGGGCCTGGGGCACGATCGAGAAGATCAAGGACGAGGACGGCGTCGTTCGCGGCTCGGTCATCGAGGTCGTCAAGGGTGGTCTCATCCTCGACATCGGCCTGCGCGGCTTCCTGCCCGCGTCGCTGGTGGAGATGCGGCGTGTGCGTGACCTCCAGCCGTACGTCGGCCGCGAGCTCGAAGCCAAGATCATCGAGCTGGACAAGAACCGCAACAACGTGGTTCTGTCCCGCCGGGCCTGGCTGGAGCAGACGCAGTCCGAGGTGCGCACCGAGTTCCTCAACAAGCTGCAGAAGGGGCAGGTCCGCAAGGGCGTCGTCTCTTCGATCGTCAACTTCGGCGCGTTCGTCGACCTGGGCGGCGTGGACGGCCTGGTGCACGTCTCCGAGCTGTCCTGGAAGCACATCGACCACCCGTCCGAGGTCGTCGAGGTGGGCCAGGAGGTCGAGGTCGAGGTCCTGGACGTCGACCTGGACCGCGAGCGGGTCTCGCTGTCGCTGAAGGCGACCCAGGAGGACCCGTGGCGTCAGTTCGCCCGCACCCACGCGATCCAGCAGATCGTGCCGGGTAAGGTCACCAAGCTGGTGCCGTTCGGCGCGTTCGTCCGGGTGGACGACGGCATCGAGGGCCTGGTCCACATCTCCGAGCTGGCCGAGCGCCACGTGGAGATCCCGGAGCAGGTCGTGCAGGTCGGCTCCGAGGTCATGGTCAAGGTCATCGACATCGACCTGGAGCGCCGCCGGATCTCGCTGTCGCTCAAGCAGGCCAACGAGGGCTTCGTCGAGGGCGAGGAGCACTTCGACCCGACCCTCTACGGCATGGCCGCGACGTACGACAACGAGGGCAACTACATCTACCCAGAGGGCTTCGACCCGGAGACGGGCGAGTGGCTCGAGGGCTACGACAAGCAGCGCGAGACCTGGGAGAACCAGTACGCCGAGGCGCGTCAGCGTTGGGAGGCCCACACCAAGCAGGTGCAGACCTCCCGCGCCGCCGACGCCGAGGCCGCTGCCAACCCGGCTCCCGCCACCAGCGGCACGACCACCTCGACCTCCTCGGCCCCGAGCCGTCAGGCCGAGGAGCCGGCCGGCACGCTGGCCACCGACGAGGCGCTCGCCGCGCTGCGGGAGAAGCTCGCCGGCGGCAAGTGACCGGTCGCTGACGTCGGGTCCGCCTTCGGGCGACCGACGGGCTGCCTTCGNGTCCCCGCGTTCCGTACCAGCGGAGCGTCGGGGGCGGGGCCCGTTCGTCGTGCCCAGGCGGCGGTCGCCGTGGATTCCAGGGCCCGTCACCGACCGCTTGGCATGCGGGCCGGGGATCCGGTTGACTGTCCGGATGCTGAAGGTGGGGCTGACCGGGGGGATCGGATCCGGCAAGAGCGCGGTGGCGAGCCGGCTCGCCGGGCTCGGCGCGGTGATCGTCGACTCGGACCGGATCGCCCGCGAGGTCGTCGCCCCGGGCACCGAGGGGCTGGCCGAGGTGGTCGCCGCCTTCTCCGAGCGGGTCCTCGACGCCGACGGGGCGTTGGACCGAGCCGCCCTGGGCGCCCTGGTCTTCGGCGACGAGACCGCCCGGCGGCGGCTGGAGGCGATCACCCATCCCCGGGTACGGGCACGGGCCGCCGAGCTGGTCGCCGCGGCGCCCGCCGACGCGGTGGTGGTCAACGACGTGCCGTTGCTGGTCGAGGTGGGGCTCGCGCCCACGTACCATCTGGTGCTGGTGGTGCAGGCGGCGGTGCCGACCCGGATGGCGCGACTCGCCCGTGATCGCGGGATGGACCCGGCGGAGGCCGAGCGCCGGATCGCCGCGCAGGCCGACGACGCCCGCCGCCGGGAGGTGGCGGACGTGCTGCTCACCAACGACGGCACGCTGGCCGCGCTGCACGCCGCGGTGGACGACCTGTGGCGGGAGCGCCTGCTGCCCTACGAGCGCAACGTCCGCGAGCGGCGCGCGGTCCGGCCCGACCCGACGACGCTGACCGAACCGGACCCGACCTGGCCCGAGCAGTACGCCCGGCTGGCCGCCCGGGTCCGGCACGCGGCCGGCGGTGACGTCCGGGTCGACCATGTCGGCTCCACGGCCGTGCCCGGGGTGAGCGCGCCGGACGTCATCGACGTCCAGCTCACGGTGCCCTCGCTGGCCGAGGCGGACGGGCCGCTGGCCGACCGGTTGGCCGAGGCGGGTTTTCCCCGGCTGCCCGGCGAGTGGTGGGACGCGCCGCGCCGCCCGGACCGCGTGCAGTGGGCGAAGCGGCTGCACGGCGGTGCCGACCCGGGGCGACCGGTGTTCCTGCACCTGCGCGTCGCCGGCTCGGCGGGCTGGCGGGACGCGCTGCTGATGCGCGACCATCTCCGCGCCGACCCGGCCCAGCGAGCGGCGTACCTGCAGGTCAAGCGCGATCTGGTGGCTGCCGCGCCGGACGGCGCCGACCCTGCGACGCTGGACGACCCGTGGTTCGACGAGGAGCACCTGCGGGCGGAGGAGTGGGCCGTGCGGACCGGCTGGCGGCCCTGAGCGGGGCGACGTGCAGGGGCGCTCGCGGCGGCCGGTGAGCGCCTCGGCGCGACCACCGTGGGCGCGCACGCCGGTCGTCCCGGGTGCTGCGGCCCCGGCGCCGGGGGCGGCCGGGGCCCCGGAAGGGGCGGCCACCGGCCCGGTCGGCCGCCGCGAGCGGCCTACGGTACGAGGGTAGTCCGGTGGGATGACCCACACAACGGCAATATCGAAGCCGATCACGGACGGTCCGTGGTTGCCGGGGAAGTGTCGGACCGCGGGCGTACCGTTGACGGCATGGCGCTCGACATTCCCCGACTCGACGGCCGCTTCCAGGTCGTCAGTGAGTTCCAGCCGGCCGGCGACCAGCCGGCGGCCATCGACGACCTTGAGCGTCGGGTGCGGCGCGGCGACCGTAACACGGTGCTGCTCGGCGCGACCGGCACCGGCAAGAGCGCCACCACGGCGTGGCTGGTCGAGCGGCTGCAACGGCCCACGCTGGTGCTCGCGCCCAACAAGACCCTCGCCGCCCAGCTCGCCAAGGAGTTCAGCGAGTTGCTGCCGCACAACGCGGTGGAATACTTCGTCTCCTACTACGACTACTACCAGCCCGAGGCCTACATCCCGCAGACCGACACCTACATCGAGAAGGACTCCTCGATCAACGAGGAGGTGGAGCGGCTGCGGCACTCGGCGACCATGTCGCTGCTCACCCGGCGCGACGTGATCGTGGTGGCCACCGTCTCGGCGATCTACGGGCTGGGCACGCCGGAGGAATACCTCGACCGCGCCGTGCGGGCCGCGGTGGGGCAGGAGCTCGACCGCGACCAACTGCTGCGCCGGTTGGTCGACATCCAGTACACGCGCAACGACATGGCCTTCCAGCGCGGCACGTTCCGGGTCCGCGGCGACACGCTGGAGATCATCCCGGCCTACGAGGAACTGGCCGTCCGGATCGAGCTGTTCGGCGACGAGATCGAGAAGCTCTACTACCTCAACCCGCTGACCGGTGACGTGGTCCGCGAGGTGGACAGCCTGGTCATCTTCCCGGCGACGCACTACGCCGCCGGTCCGGAGCGGATGGAGCGGGCCATCCGCGACATCGAGGCCGAGCTGGCCGAGCGGCTGGCCGAGCTGGAGCGGCAGGGCAAGCTGCTGGAGGCGCAGCGGCTGCGGATGCGCACCACCTACGACATCGAGATGATGCGGCAGGTCGGCTTCTGCTCCGGCATCGAGAACTACTCGATGCACATGGACGGCCGGTTGCCCGGCAGCCCGCCGCACTGCCTGCTCGACTACTTCCCCGACGACTTCCTCACCGTCGTCGACGAGTCGCACGTGACGATCCCGCAGATCGGCGGCATGTACGAGGGTGACGCCTCCCGCAAGCGGATGCTGATCGACCACGGCTTCCGGCTGCCCAGCGCCGCCGACAACCGGCCCCTGCGCTTCGACGAATACCTGGAGCGGGTGGGCCAGTCGGTCTTTCTCTCCGCCACCCCCGGCCCGTGGGAGCTGGAACAGGCTCAGGGTGAGTTCGTCGAGCAGGTGATCCGGCCGACCGGCCTGATCGACCCCGAGGTGGTGGTGAAGCCGACCAAGGGGCAGATCGACGACCTCATGCACGAGATCAAGCTGCGCACCGAACGGGACGAGCGGGTGCTGGTCACCACGCTGACCAAGAAGATGGCCGAGGACCTCTCCGACTACCTGCTGGAGAACGGCATCCGGGTGCGCTACCTGCACTCCGAGGTCGACACGCTGCGCCGGGTCGAGCTGCTGCGCGAGCTGCGCAAGGGCGACTACGACGTGCTGGTCGGCATCAACCTGCTCCGCGAGGGCCTCGACCTGCCGGAGGTCTCGCTGGTGGCGATCCTGGACGCCGACAAGGAGGGGTTCCTGCGCAGCGGCCGGTCGCTGATCCAGACCATCGGCCGCGCGGCCCGCAACGTCTCCGGCCAGGTCCACATGTACGCCGACAAGATCACCCCGTCGATGGCGAGCGCGATCGACGAGACGAACCGGCGCCGGGCCAAGCAGGTCGCGCACAACGAGGCCCACGGGATCACCCCCGAGCCGCTGCGCAAGAAGATCCACGACATCCTCGACGACATCTACCGCGAGGCGGAGGACACGGAGAACACCACGGTCGGCGGGGCCGCGCGGCAGCTCTCCCGGGGCAAGGCGCCGGTCAAGGAAACCCGCAGCCGGGCCGGCCGGGGTGGCGCGGCGGCACCCTCCCGCGAAGGGATGGCCCGGGCCGACCTGGCCAACCTCATCCAGGAACTCAACGACCAGATGCTGGCCGCCGCGCGCGAGTTGCAGTTCGAGCTGGCCGCGAGGATCCGCGACGAGGTCGCCGATCTGAAGAAGGAGCTGCGCGGAATGGACGCCGCCGGAGTGCGATGATCGGTCGCTCTGCGCAAGCGAGGTATTGCCGTGTGTGATGGTCATGCGTACGCTCCCTCCCTGGGAGGCGCGCATGCCGTTGTCAGCAAGTCCTGTTGTCCGACGAGTCCGGCTCGGCGTCGAGCTACGCCGGCTGCGCCGACGTGAGTCACTCACGCTGGAGCAGGTCTGTGCCCAGCTCGGCTGGGCATCGACGTCGAAGTTGTCCCGCATCGAGCTGGGCCAGAGCCGGCCCGACCTGGCCGACGTGCTCGACCTGCTCGACGTGTACGCGGTGCCACCGCACCAGCGGGACGACCTGATCGTCATCGCCCGTGACGCCGCCACCGGGCGGGGCTGGTCCAAGGCGCTCGGCGAGATGGGCGAGCGGCAGCGGGCGTACGCGGAGCTGGAGGCGGGCGCCGAGCGCATCGTCGAATATCAACCGGCGCTCGTGCCCGGCCTGCTCCAGACCCCGGCGTACGCCCGGCTGCGGGTGGCGGCGGGTGCGCTGTTCGCCGACGGGGTGGATGTGGACGCCGACGTCCGGGCCCGGGCGGTGCGCCAGAAGCTGCTGGACCGGCCGGACCCTCCGGACTACACCGCGCTCATCGACGAGCGGGCCTGCGACCCGGGCGGGCTGCCGGGTGAGGTGTGGCGGGAGCAACTGCGGCACCTGTTGGCCCTGGTCGAGCGGCCGCGTGTCACCGTGCGGGTGATGCCCTGCGGCGCCTCGCCCGGCGGCGGCGACCCGTACCCGCTCGCGCCCTTCTCGTACTACGCCTATCCCGACCCGGACGACCCGCGCACGGTGCTGGTGGAGACGCTCACCACCGACCTGCGCCTGGTCGCCGAGGCCGACGTGGCGCGCTACGAGCAGATGATCGAGCGGCTGCTCGCGGCCGCGCTGCCGGCGGAGGCGACGGTCGAGCTGCTGGCCCGACGGCTGGGCGCCGCGCCGGTGCCCCGGCCGCGCGAGCCGCACGAGCTGCACTGGAGCCGCGCGTCCACCGGGCCCGGCGCCCCCGATGCCCGTCGGGACCGGTGACCGCGCGTCGCGCGCAGACTACGTGCGGGGTACGACAGTTCAGGCCGGCACGTCGGTGAAGTGCTCGACCAGCGGCGGGCCGGCGAAGTAGGGCCCGATCAGCCCGCGCCACTGCCCGAAGCGCTCGGTCTGCCGGAAGTTGACGTCGTGCGCCTCGACCGAGTCCCACTCGACCAGCAGCACGAACCGGGTGGGCGACTCCACCCCGCGGGTCATCCGCACGGAGCGGCACCCCTGCGCACCGGCGAGGATCGGACGCGCCTGCGCGTAGGCGGCGGCGAAGGCGTCCTCGTGTCCGGGCGTCACGTCGATCAGCGCGACCTCAAGAACCATGCCCGAAGCCTCCCATGCCCGGCGACCACCGGTACGCCTCGGGGGTGCTCTGCTGGCGGCCGGCTGGTCGTCCGCAGTGCCGGCGTCCGCGGTGGCGGGGCGAGCGCGGGGCGGCCGGGCGTGTCGAGCCCTGAAGGGCAATCCCGTTTCAGGCCGTATACCTCCTGGTCATAATTATGACCAGGAGGTATACGGCGCTCGGGTCGCATCATCAGTGCCAGGCAAATACGCCTATCCTCCTAGGATGCGCGACGGGATGTGAGCCATCGTCTGTGATTCATGCGCCCGGAGATGCGCCAGCCGGTGTGGATGGTGAACAATGGCGGCCGAGGAGGGGAGTATTCCCCCGCGACGGAGTCGTCAGCACGGAAGACCGCCAGCACCCCCGGCGGCTCGACCCGGCTCCGTCGGTCGGTGCCCACCCGGGCACCGGCGGAAGAGACCTCCGACAGTCACCAGAGTCAGCGTCGACGCACCCCGGCTCCACACCCGGCGTACGGTGTGCCCGACGCTGCGTGTCTGCCGGAGGATGGATTTGAACGTGTCCGCATTGGTGTGGGCGGTAACGCTGGTCGCGATGATCGCGGTCCTGCTCGCCGACCTGTTCATCATCGGTCGTCGCCCGCACGAGCCGAGCGTCCGCGAGTCGAGCCTGTGGGTCGGCTTCTACGTGGCGTTGGCGCTGGTCTTCGGCGCGGTGCTCTGGTTGACCGCCGGGGCGGGCGTGGCCGGCCAGTTCTACACCGGTTGGCTCACCGAGTACAGCCTCTCGGTGGACAACCTCTTCGTCTTCGTGATCATCATGGCCCGCTTCGGGGTGCCCCGGCAGTACCAACAGAAGGTGCTGCTGATCGGCATCCTGCTGGCGCTGGTCATGCGGGGTGGCTTCATCGCCGCCGGCGCGGCGCTGATCTCCCAGTTCTCCTGGGTGTTCTACATCTTCGGGGCGTTCCTCATCTACACCGCGGTGAACCTGGCCCGGCAGGGCGAGCCGGACGAGGACGAGTTCAGCGAGAACGTGCTGATCCGCTGGAGCCGCAAGGCGTTGCCGATCTCCCGCGACTTCGACGGGGCCCGGATGACCACCCATGAGCACGGGCGGCGGCTCTTCACCCCGATGCTGATCGTGATGATCGCGATCGGCACCACCGACCTGATCTTCGCGCTCGACTCGATCCCGGCGATCTTCGGCATCACCCAGGAGCCGTACCTGGTCTTCACCGCGAACGTCTTCGCGCTGATGGGGTTGCGGCAGCTCTACTTCCTGCTCGGTGGTCTGCTGGACCGGCTCATCTACCTCAGCTACGGGCTGGCCGTGGTGCTGGGCTTCATCGGCGTGAAGCTGGTGCTGGAGGCGCTGGCCGACAACAACCTGCCGTTCATCAACGGCGGTGAGCACGTCGCGTGGGCTCCGCACATCCCGATCTGGCTGTCGTTGACCGTCATCCTCGGCACGCTGGCCGTGGCCACGGCGGCGAGCCTGGCCAAGTCGTCCCGGGACCGGCGTCGAGAGCTGGCCGAGGCCCGACGCTGACCGTCGCGCACGTCCGGGGCGGTCCCGCGGGTCGGGAGCGCCCCGGTGGCGCGTCCGGAGGTCAGACGCGGTGCGCGCCGACCAGGGTGTCGACCCGGTCCGGCGGCAGTTCCTCCTCGACCACCCGGCGGGTGCGGTAGCACGCGTGCAGCATCCGGCGTCGGCCGCCGTGCGGTTCGGCGGAGACGATGCCGACGTGGTGGATGCGCCGGCCGGGCCGGGCGAAGAAGTAGAGGTCGCCGGGACGCTCGTCGTCCAGGGCCAGGGTCGTGGTCGCCTCGGCCTGGTCGTCGGCGTCGCGGGGCAGCGTGACCCCGTACCGCCGCCAGGCCAGGTGGACCAGGCCGGAGCAGTCGATGCCGTCGGTGGACAACCCGCCCCAGACGTAGGGCAGGTCACGTAGGCGTTCGGCGACCGCGAGGACCTCCTTCGCCTCGGGCCGCTCGGTGGGCAGCGGCACCAGGTCGCCTTCCGGGGCCCAGAGCGGGTCGGTCCGGCCGGGTGCCCGGACGGGTTGCCAGCCGTCCACCGGTCGTCCGGCCATGGCCAGGCGGGTGCCGAGGACCACGCCGGGAAGCGCCGGCGGGCCGTCGGGGGCGGCGCGCAGCGTGGTGCGGAGGACGTCGACCACCAGCGTGTCGGTGGGCGGATCGACGTCGGCGGCCGGGGCCAGGTGGGCGGTGCGCATCCAGCCCGGATAACCGCGTACGTCGAGTTCGGCGGCGGGCTGCCCGAGGGCGAGCATCCGGACCCAGCCGTCCGGCCGGGCCTCGGTGACCAGCGCCGGCTCGCCGAGCAGCAGTTGGGTCAGCACGCAGTCGCCGATGCGCTGGGCGTGCTCCGTCCCGGCGACCCAGGCGGCGACGTCGGGGGCGTCGGCCAGGGCGGGACGATCGATCGGGCGGACCGCCTCGGGGGCGGTCCAGAGGGTCGCCACCGGGACCCGTACGACGGCCTGGTGGCCCGGCTGAGGCGCCATCCGCACCCCTCCTCCCACACTCCTGCGGGCGACACTATGAAAAATTTCGCCAACACTCAACCGTGACGCTGAACCTTAGCTTCATTCACGTCGGCGATGCCGAGACCCGGCGCGTCCGGCAGGAGCACGCTCGCGCCGTCGTACCGGATGCCACCCGCGACCGGCGACCAGGCCAGCCACCAGGCGGCGTCCAGGTCGGACACCGCCGTGGTGCCGCACGCGGCGACCAGACTGGCCGCCGCGCCCACGCCGACCGGACCCTCCATCATGGAACCGACGATCGTGCCCATGCCGTGCGCGGCGGCCAGGTCGAGCAGCGTGCGGGCCGGTTGCAGGCCACCGCACTTCGCCAGCTTGACGTTGACCATGTCGGCCGCCCGCCGCCGGATCACCTCGACCAGGTCGCGCACGTCGAAGACCGACTCGTCGGCGAGGATCGGCACCTCCACCCGGTCGCTGACCCAGGCCATCCCGTCCAGGTCACGACGGTGCACCGGCTGCTCGACCAACTCGACGTCGAGCCCGGCGTCGGTGATGCCGCGGATCACCCGGACCGCCTCCCGCGGCGTCCAGCCCTGGTTGGCGTCCAACCGGATCCGCACGTCCGGGCCGACGGCGGCGCGCACCGACCGGACCCGGTCCAGGTCGCCGGCGGGGTCCGNCCCGCCGGCGGCCGGCCGCCGCGGCCAGGTCGACCGCGTCGCCGGCGGAGAGGGTGACGTCCGTCGGGACGCGCAGCGCGGTGCCACCGAGCAACCGCACCAGGGGTACGCCGAGCCGCCGCGCGGCCAGGTCGTGCAGCGCCACGTCGACGGCCGCCTTCGCCGCCTCGTTGCCCACCACCGCGCGGCGCACCTGCGCGCAGCGGGCCTGGAGGTCGTCGGCGTCGTGCCCGGCCAGCAGTGGTGCGAGCAGTTCGCGTACGCACGCCTCCGAACCGGCCACCGACGCGCCGGTGACCTGCCAGACCTGCGGAGCCTCACCGAAGCCCGAGCGCCCGTCGCTGTCGACCACCTCGACGACCAGGGTTTCCACGGTGGTGGTGCGGCGCAGCGCGGTGACGAACGGGGTGTGCAGGGGGGCCGAGAGCCGGTGGGTGCGTACCGCGGCGATCGTCATGTGGGGCACCCTATAGGCAACCGACGGCGAGCAGGGGAGGGCCGATGACGGTGCGGGACTGGGAGCTGGTGGGCGCGCCGAACGCCCGCGACCTGGGCGGGCTGCCGACAGGCGACGGACGTCGGGTCCGCGCCGGGCGGCTCATCCGCACGGCGGCGCTGGGCCGGCTCACCGACTCCGACCTGCCGGTGCTGGGCAAGCTCGGCCCGGCCTGCGTGGTGGACCTGCGCGACGCGCAGGAGCAGGCGGTGGCCCCGCCGGACCGGCTGGTCGGTGAGCCCCGGGTGGTGCACCTGCCGGTCCACGACCCGGCCCATCCGGTGTTCACGTACGTCTCGGCCGTGTTGCAGGGCCACGATCTCGACGCGTACGCGGAGCTGGCCGGCGAGGGCATGCCCGGGGCGATGACGACGATCTACCGCTGGTTCGTCACCGGGGAGTCGGCGCGGGCCGGGTTCGGCGCGGCGGTGCGGCTGGCCGCGGACGACGCGAACCTGCCGCTGCTGTTTCACTGCTCGGCCGGCAAGGACCGCACCGGCTGGCTGTCGGTGGTGCTGCTGACCGCGCTGGGCGTGCCGGAGCCGGCGATCCGGGCCGACTACCTGCGGCACAACGAGCTGACCGAGAGCCTGCGCGAGGTGCTGCTGGGCGCGATGACCCGGCGCCGGCCGGACCTGGACCCGGCGGTGGCCTGGCCGCTGCTGGAGGTGCGCCCGGAGTACCTGGACGCCGCGTACGACGAGGTGCGGCGCGTGCACGGCTCCTTCGACGCGTACCTGCGCGACGGTCTGGGGGTGACCGAACCGGTGCGCGCGGCGCTGCGGGAGCACCTGCTGGAGTAGGTCAGTCGGCCAGCCCGTGCCGGGCCGCCCAGACCCGCGCGGAGACGTCCGCGATCAGCCGGCAGGCGTCGTCGTCGCCGTCGGCCGGGTCGGTGGTGGTGCACACGACGATCGCGTACGGCGGAGCGTCGGCCGGGAAGACCACGCCGGCGCCGTGGCGCACACCGCGTACCCAGCCGTTCTTGTGCGCGATGCGGGTGCCGTCGGGCAGCCCGGCGGCCAGGTCCTCGCGGTGTTCCTGGGCGACGAGCACGTCGAGCATGGCCGCGCAGCCGGCCGGCGAGGCGAGCGGTCCGGGCCGGGTCGCGCCGAGCGCCAGCCCGCCCAGGAGGGCGGCCAGGTCGGCGGCGGTGACCAGGTTGTCGATGCCGGCGTCGCGGGCGGCGAAGTCCTCGATGCCGCGGCCGGTGACGCTGTGCCGGGCGCCGGCCAGCGTCCAGGCCTGCGCCACGGCGGGCAGCCCGACCTGGCCGATGCAGAGGTTGGTGGCCAGGTTGCTGGAGCGGACGATCATCCGTTCGGCGAGCCAGCGCAGCGGCGCGGTGCCGCCGACGGCGTCCCAGACCGCCTCGTCGTTGTCCTCGTTCCGGTCGTTGGCGAACCGGGTCGCGCCGGGCAGGGCGGAGTCGAACGAGTTGCGTACCGGCACCGGCGCGTCCAGGTCGAGCCGGCCGGCCTCCGCGGCCCGGTGCAACGCCACCAGCACGGCCACCTTCATCGTGCTCGCCGCGTAGTGGGTGGCGTCGGCCCGCCGGCTCCAGGTGGGCCGGGCGCCGAGGCGTCCCACGTACCCGGAGACGATGCCGGCCGCCCGGTCCAGGTCCGCGTCGAGCTCGTCGAAGATCATGGGGGCACGGTAGCGGATCCCCGCGGCGGGCAGGGTTTAGCGTGGAGGGATGACGACCGCCCTGTACGACGACATCGCCGACTGGTACGAGGAGTACGCTTCCGACACCTCCGCGCCGTACCTGGACCGGGCCCGGTCGGTGCTGGCGGAGCTGCTGGGCGGCGGCCCGGGCCGCTGCCTGGACCTGTGCTGCGGCACCGGGGCGCACGCCGCCGAGCTGCGCCGCCTCGGTTGGACCCCGGTGGGCGTGGACCTGTCCGGCGGGCAGTTGCGTCACGCCGCCGCCCGGCTGCCGGTGGTCCGAGGTGACGCGACGGCGCTGCCGTTCGCCGACGGCGCGGTGCCGGCCGTGGCCTGCGTGCTGGCGCACACCGACATGCCGGACTACCCGGCCGCGATCGCCGAGGCGGCGCGGGTGCTGGCGCCGGGTGGCCGGCTGGTGCACCTCGGGGTGCATCCGTGCTTCTGCGGCGCGTTCGCCGACCGGTCCGACCTGGAGCGGATCGTGATCGACGGCGGTTACGCCGAGCGGGAGCGGACGTTCCGCTCGTGGAACCCGTCCGGGGTGCGGGCGCGGGTCGGCGCCTGGCACCTGCCGCTGGCGGACCTGCTCAACGCCGTCACCGCCGCCGGTCTCACGGTCACCCGGGTCCGCGAGGCCGGCCCGGCCGCCGGCATCCCCGATGTCCTGGCCCTCCAGGCCACCAAGCCCCGCTGACGCCCACTGATTCGCCTTCCCGCCCTGCCCGCCCTTGCCGCCAGTCCGGCGGGCGGCTCTCGCCACGCCCCTTCGGCGATATGGCGGGATCCTGGCGGGCGGATGCCNGGCGGGTGCCGCCAGTTCGGCGGTATGGCGGGATCGTGGCGGGCGGATGCCGCCACTTCGGCGAGGTGGCGGTGTCGTGGTGTGATGCG
>NZ_NAPR01000017.1:0-18708 GCF_002140155.1 Micromonospora sp. NBS 11-29 | reverse complement strand
GGCGGGTGCCGCCAGTTCGGCGGTATGGCGGGATCGTGGCGGGCGGATGCCGCCAGTTCGGCGAATCGGTGGGTTCGGCGAGGCGGGATGCCGCCAGCAGGCGACGTGCGGGGCGGACCTCGCGGGCCGGGCCAGGGGGAGTCACCCGCGGTCATGGGGTCGGCGACGATCCACGGGATCGATCCCGTTCGCCGAGGTCACTGGCGACGCCGTGGCTCACCGCGGTATGNCCGCCACCTCGCCGGACCGGCGGCGGTGGCGGGATACGGGGGAGCCCGGCCTGCCGGGGTGGCGGGCCGGGCTCCGAGGGTGTGTCGGTCAGCCGGCGTGCTTGCGGCGGGCGGCGGCCCGGCCACGCTGCTGCTGGTCGAGCACCACCTTGCGGATGCGCACCGCGGCGGGGGTGACCTCGACGCACTCGTCCTCGCGGCAGAATTCGAGGGCCTGCTCCAGCGACAGCTTGCGCGGCGGGATCAGCTTCTCGGTCTCGTCCGAGGTCGAGGCCCGCATGTTGGTGAGCTTCTTCTCCTTGGTGATGTTGACGTCCATGTCGTCGGAGCGGGAGTTCTCCCCGACGATCATGCCCTCGTACACCTCGGTGGTCGGCTCGACGAAGAGCTGGCCGCGCTCCTGCAGGTTGATCATGGCGAACGAGGTGACCGCGCCGGCCCGGTCGGCCACCAGGGAGCCGTTCTGCCGGGTCCGCAGCTCGCCGAACCACGGCTCGTACGACTCGAAGACGTGGTGCAGGATGCCGGTGCCCCGGGTGTCGGTGAGGAACTCGGTGCGGAAGCCGATCAGGCCGCGCGCCGGGACCAGCCACTCCATCCGGATCCAGCCGGTGCCGTGGTTGACCAGCTGCTCCATCCGGCCCTTGCGGGTCGCGAGGAGCTGGGTGATCGCGCCCAGGTATTCCTCCGGGGCGTCGATGGTCAGCCGCTCGACCGGCTCGCAGGTCTTGCCGTCGATCTCACGGGTGACCACCTGCGGCTTGCCGACGGTCAGCTCGTACGACTCGCGCCGCATCTGCTCGACCAGGATGGCCAGGGCCAGCTCGCCTCGGCCCTGCACCTCCCAGGCGTCCGGCCGTTCGGTCGGCAGGATTCGCAGCGAGACGTTGCCGATCAGCTCCTTGTCGAGCCGGTCCTTGACCATCCGGGCGGTGACCTTGGCGCCCTTGACCCGGCCGACCAGCGGCGAGGTGTTGGTGCCGATGGTCATCGAGATGGCCGGTTCGTCGACGGTGATCAGCGGCAGCGGCACCGGGTTCTCCGCGTCGGCCAGCGTCTCGCCGATCATGATCTCGGGGATGCCGGCGACGGCGATGATGTCGCCGGGGCCGGCGGACTCGGCCGGCTTGCGCTCCAGCCCCTCGGTCATCAGCAGCTCGGAGATGCGGACCCGCTGGGTGCTGCCGTCGGTGCGGCACCAGGCCACGGTCTGGCCCTTGTTGATGGTGCCCTGGCGGACCCGGCAGAGCGCGAGCCGGCCCAGGAACGGCGACGCGTCGAGGTTGGTGACGTGTGCCTGGAGCGGCGCGTCCTCCTCGTAGGCGGGGGCCGGGATGGTGTCCAGCAGGGTGCGGAACAGCGGCTCCAGGTTGGTGCTGTCGTCCGGGACCGCGCCGTCGGCGGGCTGGGTCAGCGAGGCGATGCCGTCGCGGGCGCAGGCGTAGACGATCGGGAAGTCGATCTGCTCCTCGTCGGCGTCCAGGTCGAGGAAGAGTTCGTAGGTGTCGTCCACGACCTCCTTGATCCGGGCGTCCGGACGGTCCACCTTGTTGATCACCAGGATGATCGGGAGCCGGGCGCGCAGCGCCTTGCGGAGCACGAACCGGGTCTGCGGCAGGGGCCCCTCGCTCGCGTCGACCAGCAGCACCACGCCGTCGACCATGGTCAGGCCGCGCTCGACCTCACCGCCGAAGTCGGCGTGGCCCGGGGTGTCGATGATGTTGATGGTGACCGGGTCGCCGTCCGCCGGCAAATACCGCACGCCGGTGTTCTTGGCGAGGATGGTGATGCCCTTCTCCCGCTCGAGGTCCATCGAGTCCATGACGCGCTCGGTGTTCTCGCCGCGGGCGCCGTAGGCGCCGGCCTGCCGCAACATGGCGTCGACCAGGGTCGTCTTGCCGTGGTCGACGTGGGCGATGATGGCGACGTTGCGGAGGTCGGTGCGTAGCTGCATACCCTCCATACTCCTGTCTGCGGTTGCCGGGGAAGGCCCCGGGGTCACCCCGAGATCGCCCGGATCTGTGTCGAAAGTGCTGTCCCGACCCTCCCAGCGACTGGCATGCTGGCACCCGTGCGGGGTACCGGATGCCTGACCTGCTGAGCTGGCTGCAGGAGCTGCCGCCTCTGCTGATCTACCTGGTCGCCGCGGCGATCGTCGCGGGGGAGACCGCGGTGATCGTCGGGCTGCTGGTGCCGGGCGAGGCGACCCTGCTGCTGGTCGGCTTCCTAGCGTACGCGG
Source organism: Micromonospora sp. NBS 11-29 (assembly GCF_002140155.1). Classification (GTDB taxonomy): domain Bacteria; phylum Actinomycetota; class Actinomycetes; order Mycobacteriales; family Micromonosporaceae; genus Micromonospora. The sequence goes on along the minus strand of NZ_NAPR01000017.1, from coordinate 16,239 downwards.
GGACGCTACGGCTCGCCCCCGCGCTGGTGGTCATGACGGCCGCCGCCGTGATCGGAGACACACTCGCGTGGCGGTCCGGGCGTCGTTACGGACCCCGGTTGCGTGCCTCCGGGCTCGGTGCCCGGATCGGGCCGCACCGGTGGCGACGCGCCGAGGAACTGCTGGACCGGCTGGGCGGGCGGGGTGTGCTGGCCGCCCGCTGGGTCGCGTTCGCCCGCACGCTGGCGCCCCGGCTGGCCGGCGCCGCCAATCTGCCGTACCGGCGGTTCGCGCCGTGGAACCTGACCGGGGTGGTGACCTGGGTCGGCGCCTCGGTGCTGGCCGGCTACCTGGCCGGCGAGTCGTACACGCGGGTGTCGACCCTGCTGGGCCAGGCCACCGGGGCGGTGCTGGTGCTGCTGCTGTGCCTGCTCGGTGTGGTGCTGGCCGGCCGTTGGCTGGGGCGTAACCCCGACCCGGCCCAGGCGTTGGCGGCCCGCGCCGCCGCGTTGCCGCCGCTGCGCTGGCTACGGGCCCGGTACGGGGTGTTCTTCTTCCTGGTGCGGGTTCGGGTCGGGCCGTCCTGGACGATGCTGATCAACCTGCTGCTCGGGCTGGCGCTGCTGTTCGGCGCGGGGTTGGCCGTCGCGTTCCTGCTGGACGCGGTGGTCCGGCACAGCGGGCTCGGGGTGCTCGACGGGCTGCTCGCGGACTGGCTCGCCGCCCGGCGTACCCCCGGGGTGGTCGANCCGTGGTGGCGGCGGTGGTGGCCTGGCGGCACCGACCCTGGCGGACGGACCCGCTCGGCCTGATCTGCACGGTCGGGGCGGCCGTGCCGCTGGTGCTGCTGGTCGTGGTCGCGGACCTGGTGGGTCCGGACGGCCCGGACCGGGCCCGTGACCTGTTCCCGACCCAGAACGCGGTGGTGACGGCGAGCCTCGGCACGCTGGCCTGGCTGGTGTCGCGCGGGGCGCGCTGGCCGGTGGGGGTGGCGGTCTGGACGATCGCCTCGGCCGGGGTGGTCGCGGTCACCGGCGCCCGGCTCTACCTGGGCTGGAGCACGGCCAGCGGCACCGTCTCCGCGGTGCTGCTGGGCGCCGCCTGGACCACCGTGTTCGTGGTCGCCTGGTCGACCCGGGAACGGGCGGGCGAGGGCGGCCCCCCGGCCGGCGTGGACGCCGATCCGGCCGGGTCGGGGGCCGGGGAGAGGCTGCCCCGGCCGAGGGAGCGCCGGCCGGCGTCGCGGGGACCCCGCAGACCCGTCGATCCCTGCTAGGGTGCGCCGACGGACCACGGGGGGAGTTCGATGCGACGAGGAGTCGGCCGGTGGGCCGCGGTGACGATGGCGGCGCTGCTGGCGGCGGGCACGGTGACCGGGTGCGGCGGCGAGGAGCGGCCGGTCCGGGAAGTGGCGGTGGAGCTGCCCACGGCGGCCCCGGTCGAGGAGCCGCAGGAGGCGCCCGCCGACGTGCCGAGCGAGCAGCCGCCGGCGGTCGAGGCCCTGGGCGGACGGCCCAGCCCCAGCGCGTCCCCGTCCGGGAAGCCACGGCCGAAACCGTCCCGCACGTCCACCGCGCCGCTGGCCCGGCCGAAGCCGCCGACCGAGACGCAGGTGCCGCCGAAGCCGCCGAAGCCGGCGGCCAGCGGCTGCAAGCCCAGCTACCGGGGCACCCAGGCCAGCCGCGCTCAGGTGAAGGCGGCGCTGGCCGACGCCGCGGCGCGCACCTACTGGCCCACCTCGGCACCGGACATCCGCATCCCGTCGACGCTGCTGAAGGCCACCGCGTGGCAGGAGAGCGGCTGGCAGTCCAACATCTACGCCTGTGACACCGGGGTCGGGCTGATGCAGGTCATGCCCGCGACGGCGGACTGGATGAACCAACGGTTCGGCCAGTCGTACGACGTCGACGACTACCGGGACAACACCTACCTGGGCGGCACCTACCTGGCCTGGCTGACCAAGTACATCGGCGACATGTACTTCGAAGCGGACTACCGGCTGGACGCCTCGCTGTGCACCGCCGAGCTGGACTCCTGCCTGCTCAACGCCGTGATCGCGGCGTACAACTTCGGGCACGGCGAGGTCGCCCGGCCGGACGAGCCGCTGGTGATCCCCAACCCGCAGTACGTGCGCAACGTGCGGGCGCTGATGACCGAGTGCGAGTGCCTCAGCTTCTGACCCGGGGGCGTGGCGTCGGCACCGGCCGGCGGGTCAGTCCCGCGCGGCGACCGGCTCGCTCGGCGTACCGGCCGTGGGGGCGGGCGCGTCGGGGTCGCGGGTGATCCGGCCGGGCCACCAGAACCGGTCGCCGAGCAGGAACGCCAGCGCCGGCACGAGCACGGTGCGGACCAGCAGCGTGTCCAGCAGCACGCCGATGCAGACGATGATCCCGATCTGGGTGAGCGTGATCAGCGGCAGCACGCCCAGCACCGCGAAGACCGCCGCCAGCAGCACGCCGGCGCTGGTGATGACGCCGCCGGTGACCCGCAGCGCGGACAGCATCCCGTCCCGGGTGCCGACCCGGCGGGCGTCCTCCCGGGCCCGGGTGACCAGGAAGATGTTGTAGTCCACGCCGAGCGCGACGAGGAACACGAAGGCGAGCAGCAGCACCCCGGAGTCCAGCGCCGGGAAGTCCAGCACATGGTCGAAGAGCAGCCAGGCCGCGCCGAGGCTGGCGAAGAACGACGCGATCACGGTCAGCACCAGCAGCAACGGGGCCAGCAGGCCGCGTAGCAGCAGCACCAGCACGGCGCCGACCAGCAGCAGGATGATCGGCAGGATCAGCCGTAGGTCCCGGGCGTCGGCCCGGTCCGCGTCGTAGGTGGCGGCGACGGTGCCGCCGACCAGCGCGCCGTCGGGGGCGTCCGCGCCGGCCACGGCGGGTGGCGCGGAGTCCGGCACGGCGGCGACCGCGTCGCGCAGCGCCGCCACGGCGCGGTCGGAGGCGGCGGTCCCCGGCTCGGCGGCGAGCACCACGTCGACCTGGGCGACCCGGTCTCCGGCCGGGCCGGGTCGGGCCGAGGCCACCCCGTCGACGGTGCCGGCGGCGGCGGTGACCGCGGCGGCCGCCTGCGGATTGGTGAGCACGGCGACCGGCTGGGTGCTGCCGGCCGGGAAGGCCCGGGCGAGCGTCTCCGCGCCGGCGACGGCCTCGGGCCGCGCCCGGAACTGCTCGGTCTCGGACAGTCCGGTGCGGATGCCCAGGCCGCCGAGGGCGAGGCCGGCGAGCAGCAGGACGGCCAGCGCGGCGACCGGTAGCGGCCGGCGGACCACCAGCTCCCCGAGGCGGCCCCAGAGCCGACCCTCGCGGGCGGCGCCGCCGACGCGCGGGACGAACGGCCAGAACAGGCCCCGGCCGAACAGGACCAGGGCGGCGGGGAGCACGAACAGGGCGGAGAGCATGGCGAACACCACACCGGTGGCGCAGGCGACCGCGAGCGCCCGGTTGGTCTCCTGCTCCGACAGCAACAGCGTGAGTACGCCGAGGACGACGGTGCCGCCGCTGGCGAGGATCGGCTCGGCGGTGCGGCGCAGGGCGGCCCGCATGGCGGTGAACCGGCTCTCCTCGCGGCGCAGCTCCTCGCGGTAGCGGGCGATGAGCAGTAGCGCGTAGTCGGTCGCGGCGCCGAACACCAGCACGCTGGCGATGCCGGTGACCTGACCGCTGGGCAGGTGGATGCCGAGCGCGGGCACGACGGTCTCGACCGCGCGCAGGGTGAGCTGTTCGGTGGCGGCCACCACCAGCAGCGGCACCAGCCACAGGAACGGGCTGCGGTAGGTGATCAGCAGCAGCAGCGCCACGACGGCGGCGGTGACCAGCAGCAGGGTGGTGTCGGCGCCCTGGAACACCTGGCTGAGGTCGGCGGTGAAGGCCGGCCCGCCGGTGACCTCGACGGTGAGGTCGTCGGGGAGGTCGGCCACCGCCTCGCGTACCTCGGCCACCGCATCGATGACGGTCTGCGGCTCGCCCGCGGTGGACAGCGGAACGGCGACCAGCGCCACGGTGCCGTCGGGGGAGAGCTGCGCCGGGGCGACCCGGCCGCCGACGGCCAGCTCGCCCAGCTTGGCGGCGGTGCCGTCGAGCGCGGTCCGGTCGGCGTCGTCGAGCGGGGCCCGGTCGATGCGGCTGACCACCACGAGGGCGGGTTGGGCGTCCCGGGACGGCAGTTGGTCCTGGAGGCGCTCGACCTGTGTCGACTGCCACTGCACGGACAGGCCGGTGGCGGAGACCGGTTGCGGGTTCTCGGGCTGCGGCAGGCCGAACACGACCGCGCCGACGACGAGGGCGGCGACCACGGTGAGCCAGGCGGCCAACCGGCCCCGGGCGACGCGGGTGAACAGTGACATCGGATGCCCTCACAGGTACTAGTCTCGCCAGCCGAGTATCTTGATGGACGAGATTATCCAGGAAGGCTCTATGCTGCAACCGGACCGGATTCGGGCAGGGGGTGGCGGCAAGCGGTGTCGGCGCAGAGCATGTACCGGCGACCGGACGACCCGCGGGGGCGGATGGTCTCCGAGATCACCCGGGAGCTGCGTCGGTACTCGACCGAGGCGCAGCACGTCGGGCACGAGTTCGCCGGCCTGCACGGGCTCAACGTCACCGACCTGCACGCCCTGATCGCGGTGATGGAGGCCGAGCTGGTGCACGACCCGATCACCCCCGGCCGGCTCGGCGAGACGCTCAGCCTCTCCTCCGGCTCGGTGACCGCGCTGGTCGACCGGCTCGAACGCGCGGGCCACATCCGGCGCGACCGGGACACCACCGACCGCCGCAAGATCCTGCTGCACTACGCCGACCGGGGCGCCACCCTCGCGCAGAGCTTCTTCGGCCCGCTGGGCCGGCGCACCGACGAGGTGATGGCCCGGTTCACCGACGACGAGTTGGCCGTGGTGCGGCGGTTCATGGGCGAGATGGTGCGGTNNNNCGAGCCGCGACGCGGCCCCGCACCCGGCCCGGCCGGCGACCGCTGACCGTGCGGCCGGCCGCTCACGGCGAGGAGCTACAAGCGATGGTCACCGTGGTGACCGCATCGGGCACCCACGTCTCGCCGGGTGCGCCACCGGCTCGGAGAAATGGTCTCATCCGGCACGCCCGACACCACCACTTCGGCGTACTGGTGTCGGGCCGGGCCGTCTGCGCCGTCAGCGCGACCTGCCGGTGGGCACCGGCCTGAGGGCGCGCTGCGGCGGCGGTCGGAACCCCGACCGCCGCCACCGGCACGTCGTCACATCGGACGGACGTTGTCCGCCTGCGGGCCCTTCTGGCCCTGCGTCACCTCGAACTCGACCTTCTGGCCCTCGTTCAGCTCGCGGTAGCCACTGCTCTGGATGGCCGAGTAGTGGACGAACACGTCCGGGCCTCCGCCGTCCTGCTCGATGAAGCCGAAGCCCTTTTCCGAGTTGAACCACTTGACCGTGCCGGTTGCCATGCGTCTCTCCCTGTTCAATGCGGGTGAGCACCGGCCCGCGGCCGATGATCGCCCATTACCACCCTCGACAGTAACCGCCCGAGCCCGGATCCGCTGCCGGAAGTCTCGGCGTGGCACGCGAATACTGCCCGCGCGGAAATGCCCCCGGCACCCGGCGGGGCGCGGCATGCTTGCCCCGATGAGCACTGCGACGGCGTTGGCCGACCTGGAACGGGAGATCACGGCACCGGGAGCGGGCCCGGACCGGCTGCGCCTGGTCGCCACGCCGTTCGTCCCCGAGGTGCGACTGCACCTCGCCGAGGACGCCATCCTGTGGTGGGCCCGGATGGAGGCCGCCGCCGGGCGGTCGCTGCCGCCGCCGTACTGGGCCTCGGTCTGGGCGGGCGGGCAGGCCCTGGCCCGGCACCTGCTCGACCACCCCGGCATCGTCGCCGGCCGGCGGGTGCTCGACCTGGGCGCCGGCTCGGGACTGGTCGCCATCGCCGCCGCCCTCGCCGGCGCCGCGCAGGTGGTGGCGAACGACGTCGACCCGTACGCGGTGGCCGCCGTGACGGTCAACGCGCGGGCGAACGGGGTCCGGGTGGCCGTCGACGGCGACGACCTGCTCGACGGCGTGGCCGGCGTCGACGTGCTGGTGACCGGCGACGCCCTCTACGACGCGGAGCTGGCCGCGCGGGTGCTGCCGTACCTGCGTCGGTGCGCCGACCGGGGCGTCGAGGTGCTGGTCGGCGACCCGGACCGGGGCCACCTGCCGCCGGACGGGCTGGAGCTGGTGGCCAGCTATCCCGTCCCCACCACCGAGCCCTCGGTCGACTCCCCGGTACGTCGGGTGCAGGTGTTGCGCCCCCGCTGACCCCTCGGGGATCCTCCGGATGCGGTGCCGGGGGTCACTGGGGGATCATGCCGGATGCGCGGGCCGGCCGGCGGGGCATAGCGTTCGGGGCATGACGGATCTGCCGGCCCAACTCGGGGAGTTGCCCACCACCCTGCTGATGGGGTTGCTGGGCGTGGTGATGCTCGCCGATGCCGTACCCCTGCTCGGGGTGCTGGTGCCCGGCGACGCCGCGGTCCTCGCGGCGGTCGGCGCGGGTCGCCCGGCCGGGGGTGTGGTGACCGTCGTGGCGGTGGTGGCGGGCTGCCTCGCCGGCTGGTCGCTGAGCTTCCTCGCCGGCCGGCGTTGGGGCGGGCCCCTGCGGCGCAGTCGCCTGGGCGGCTGGATCGGCGAGTCCCGGTGGGTGGCCGCCGAGACGCTGCTGCATCGCGGTGGCGGTCGGATCGTGCTGGTGGCGCCGTTCCTGCCGGTGTTCAACGCGTTGCTGCCGCTGGCCGCCGGTGGCCTGCGGATGCCCTACCGGCGGTTCGTGGCCTGCGCGGCGGTGGGCGCCACGGCGTGGGCCGGGATCTACGTGGCGCTCGGGCTGGCCGCGCGGGCGCTGACCGCGCTGCTGCCCGGTTCGCCGGACCCGACGGTGCTCACCATGGCGGTCGGCCTGCTGCTCGCCGGCCCGGTGCTGCTNGGGTCCGGCCGCCACGGGGGAGGCCGGACCCGACGCGGGTCACCAGCCCCGCACCCGCCACTGCGCCAGCGCGGGCCGCTCGGCGCCGAGCGTGCTGTCCTTGCCGTGGCCCGGGTAGAACCAGGTCTCGTCCGGCAGCCGGTCGAAGAGCTTGGCCTCGACGTCGTCGATGAGCTGGCCGAACCGCTCCGGGTCCTGGTCGGTGTTGCCCACCCCACCGGGGAAGAGGGAGTCGCCGGTGAACAGGTGCGGCCCGCCCGCCGGGTCGCGGTAGAGCAACGCGATCGAGCCCGGGGTGTGCCCGCGCAGGTGGATCACCTCCAGCGCGCAGTCGCCCACCGCGACGGTGTCGCCCTCGCGCAGCGGCTCCGCGCCGATCGGCAGGCCCTCGGCGTCGTCGGCGTGCACCAGCGCGCGGGCCCCGGTCTTGGCGACCACCTCCTCCAGCGCGACCCAGTGGTCCATGTGCCGGTGGGTGGTCACCACCGTCGCCAGGCCGCCGTCGCCGATGAGTTCCCGCAGGCGGGGCGCCTCGTTGGCGGCGTCGATCAGCAGCTGCTCGCCGGTGGCGTGGCAGCGCAGCAGGTAGGCGTTGTTGTCCATCGGGCCCACCGACAGCTTGGTGACGGTGAGCTGGTCGAGCTCGCGCACGGCCGGCGGACCGCCGGGCGTGACGTCTCCGGTGTAGGTCATGACGACGTTCAGATCCATTCCGGTGGGTTCGGCAGGGGGCCGTCGGGGACGACGGTGAGCAGCTCGCCCGTGCCCCGGCCGGTCAGCCAGGCGGCGAGCTCCGGCGCGGGGCCGGTGATCGTGGGCGCCCCCTCGGGATCGCCCACGGCGAGTTCGTGCGCGGCGCCGTCGACGCGCAACACCATGGCCGGCGCGGCCGGGTCGGCGGCCAGCCCGGTCGCCACCTCGTGCAGCAGCCGCTGGGCGAAGGCCGCCGGCCAGTCCGCCGGCCGGTAGCCGGCGGACAGGTCGACGTGGTGCACCTCGACCTCGCGCAGCCGGCCCCAGACCAGCGTCGCCGCCGGCCACGGGCCGCGCCGGGTCTGCACGGTGGCGCCCCAGGCCTCGACCGGCATCTCCGCGACCGCCGCGTCGAAGCGTCGGCCGCTGCGGCGCAGGTCGTCCAGGACGTCGTCGGGACCGCGGTCGGCGCCCGCCTCGATGTCGGCGGCGCGGGCCGCCGGCGAGGCGTACATCGGAATCTCCTCGCCGGTGCGTGCGGCGGTGAGCAGGTTGACGAACGCGTCGGCGTTGCGGGCCAGGTGGGTGAGCACGTGCGCGCGGGTCCAGCCCGGCAGCAGCGACGGCGCCGCGACGTCCGCGGCGGTCAGGCCGGCGACGGTACGCAGCAGCCGCTCGGTCGCCTCGGCGAGGTCGCCGGTCAACCGGAGCGGATCGGCGGTCATCGGGTCCTCATGGGCACGACCCTAGCGGGCGGCGGGCCGTACCGCCGCCGGGGAAATCGCTTTCGGCGCGTCGGCACGCACCCTACCGTCAAGTCGTGCCGGACGCGGGCATCGGACGTCGGAGCGGGGGTGGTGCGCATGCCGGTCGACGCGCGTGTCCGCCGTGCACCCCTCGACCCCGATGAGGACACCATGACCCTCGACCTGACCGACCTCGGCTGGGACGCCGATTGGGCGGCCCACCTCGATCGACGCGCCGACCTCCGGCCCGGGCGGGTGGCCCGGGTGGACCGCGGCGTGTGCACCGTGCTGCGCCCGGAGGGGCCGGTGCGGGCGAGTCTCGGCGGCCGGGTGCTCGCCGCCGCGGCCCGCGACCTGACCGCGCTGCCCTGCGCGGGCGACTGGGTGCTGCTGGCCACCTGGCCGGACGGCCCGGTCACGGTGGAGGCGGTGCTGCCACGGCGTACCGCGCTGGTCCGCCGCACCGCCGGCAAGGACGCCAGCGGGCAGGTGCTGGCCGCCAACCTCGACGCCGCCGCGGTGGTCGAGCCGGTGCACCCGGCGCCGGACGCCGCGCGGATCGAGCGGCTGCTCTCCCTCGTCCACGAGTCCGGGGCCGAGCCGCTGGTGGTGCTCACCAAGGCCGACCTGGCCGCGGATCCGGCCGCGGTGGCCCGGCAGTTGACCGAGCTGGCGCCCGGGGTGCCGGTGCTGCCGGTCAGCGCCGAACGCGGCATCGGTTTGGCGCCGCTGCGCCGCCACGTCGCCCCGGGGCGCACGCTGGGTCTGCTCGGCCCGTCCGGCGCCGGCAAGTCGAGCCTGGTCAACGCGCTGGCCGGGGCGGACGTGATGCGCACCCAGGCGATCCGCCGGGTCGACGGCAAGGGCCGGCACACCACCACCTGGCGGTCGCTGGTGCCGCTGCCGGGTGGGGGAGCGGTGCTGGACACCCCGGGAGTACGCGCGGTCGGCCTGCTCGACGGCGCGGCCGGGCTGGACCGGGCCTTCGCCGACATCGCCGAGCTGGCGGCCGGCTGCCGGTACGCCGACTGCGCGCACGACGCCGAGCCGGCCTGCGCGGTGCGCGACGCGCTGGACCGCGGTGAGCTGCCGGCACGCCGTTGGGAGAGCTGGCGGCGGCTTCAGCGGGAGGTCGCGTACGAGGGTGGACGCCGTGCGGCCCGGCTCGCCGCCGAGCGGCGCGGCGGTTGGCGGGGTGGGCGGCGCCGGACCGGGCGGCCGGCGGCCCCGCCCGCGCCGGGAGCGCTCTGAGCTGGGGGAATGGGCGCGAGCCGGAAGTTGTCACACCTCGGGGCTAGAGTTGCCGGGGCGCTTTCCCTGCGCCCCGACAGCTCGTCAAAACAGACTTTGCCTCATATTCTTCTTCCGGGAGCACCCGCACCGTGGCCGACCGTCTGATCATCCGTGGCGCCCGCGAGCACAACCTGCGTGACGTCAGTCTCGACCTGCCCCGGGACGCCCTGATCGTCTTCACCGGGCTCTCCGGTTCGGGCAAGTCGAGCCTGGCGTTCGACACCATCTTCGCCGAGGGGCAGCGCCGCTACGTCGAGTCGCTGTCGTCGTACGCCCGGCAGTTCCTCGGCCAGATGGACAAGCCCGACGTCGACTTCATCGAGGGCCTCAGCCCCGCCGTCTCCATCGACCAGAAGTCCACCTCCCGCAACCCGCGCTCCACCGTCGGCACCATCACCGAGGTCTACGACTACCTCCGCCTGCTCTTCGCCCGCATCGGCGAGCCGCACTGCCCGGTCTGCGGCGAGCGGATCTCCAAGCAGAGCCCGCAGCAGATCGTCGACCGGGTGCTCGCCATGGCCGAGGGCACCCGCTTCATGGTGCTCGCGCCGGTGATCCGTGGTCGCAAGGGCGAGTACGTCGACCTCTTCGCCGAGCTCCAGGCCAAGGGCTACGCCCGGGCCCGGGTCGACGGGGTGGTGCACCCGCTGACCGAGCCGCCCAAGCTCAAGAAGCAGGAGAAGCACACCATCGAGGTGGTGATCGACCGGCTCAGCGTCAAGCCCAGCGCCAAGCAGCGGCTGACCGACTCGGTCGAGGCCGCGCTCGGCCTCTCCGACGGCCTGGTGCTGCTCGACTTCGTCGACCTGCCGGAGGACGACCCGGCCCGCGAGCGCCGCTACTCCGAGCACCTGGCCTGCCCGAACGACCACCCGCTGGCGATCGAGGACCTGGAACCCCGGGTCTTCTCCTTCAACGCGCCCTACGGCGCCTGCCCGGAGTGCACCGGCCTGGGCACCAAGAAGGAGGTCGACCCCGAGCTGATCATCCCGGACCCGGAGCGCACGCTGCGCGAGGGCGCGATCCAGCCCTGGTCCACCGGCCACAACCTGGAATACTTCCTGCGCCTGCTGGAGGCGCTCGGCGAGAGCCAGCACTTCGACGTCGACACGCCGTGGCGCGCGTTGCCGTCGCGGGCGCAGAAGACGATCCTGCACGGCTCCGACGACCAGGTGCACGTCCGCTACCGCAACAAGTACGGCCGCGAGCGCTCCTACTACACCGGCTTCGAGGGCGTGGTGCAGTGGATCGAGCGCCGGCACACCGACACCGAGTCGGAGTGGTCCCGCGACAAGTACGAGGGCTACATGCGCGACGTGCCCTGCGCGGCCTGCGGCGGGGCCCGGCTCAAGCCGGAGGTGCTCGCGGTCACCCTGGCCGGCCGGAGCATCGCCGAGGTCTGCAACCTGTCCGTGGGCGAGGCGGCCGACCTGCTGGCCGGCATCGAGCTGACCGACCGGCAGAAGCTGATCGCCGAGCGGGTGCTCAAGGAGATCAACGCCCGGCTGAAGTTCCTGCTCGACGTCGGCCTGGACTACCTCTCCCTGGACCGCCCGGCCGGCACGCTCTCCGGCGGCGAGGCGCAGCGCATCCGGCTCGCCACCCAGATCGGCTCCGGCCTGGTGGGCGTGCTCTACGTGCTCGACGAGCCGTCGATCGGCCTGCACCAGCGCGACAACCACCGGCTGATCGAGACGCTGCTGCGGCTGCGCGGGCTGGGCAACACGCTGATCGTGGTCGAGCACGACGAGGACACCATCCGGGTGGCCGACTGGATCGTGGACATCGGCCCGGGCGCGGGTGAGCACGGCGGGCGGATCGTACACAGCGGCTCGGTGCCGGCGCTGCTCGATAACGACGAGTCGGTCACCGGTGCCTACCTCGCCGGGCGCAAGGCCATCCCGACGCCGGCCGAGCGCCGGCCGCAGACTCCGGGCCGCGAGCTGGTGGTGCACGGCGCGCGGGAGCACAACCTGCGCAACCTGACCGTGGGCTTCCCGCTCGGCCAGCTCATCGCGGTCACCGGGGTCAGCGGCTCGGGCAAGTCGACGCTGGTCAACGACATCCTCTACACGGTGCTGGCCAACCAGATCAACGGCGCCCGGCTGGTGCCCGGCCGGCACACCCGGATCACCGGCCTGGAGCACGTCGACAAGGTCGTCGGCGTGGACCAGTCGCCGATCGGTCGCACCCCACGCTCCAACCCGGCCACCTACACCGGCGTCTGGGACCACGTCCGCAAGCTCTTCGCCGAGACCACCGAGGCCAAGGTCCGGGGGTACGGCCCGGGCCGGTTCTCGTTCAACGTCAAGGGCGGGCGCTGCGAGGCGTGCTCGGGTGACGGCACCATCAAGATCGAGATGAACTTCCTGCCGGACGTCTACGTCCCCTGCGAGGTCTGCAAGGGCGCGCGGTACAACCGCGAGACGCTGGAGGTGCACTACAAGGGCCGCACCGTCGCCGAGGTGCTGGACATGCCGATCGAGGAGGCGGCCGAGTTCTTCTCCGCCATCCCGGCCATCCACCGCCACCTCAAGACGCTGGTCGACGTCGGCCTCGGCTACGTGCGGCTCGGCCAGCCCGCGCCGACGCTCTCCGGCGGTGAGGCGCAGCGGGTGAAGCTCGCCTCCGAGCTGCAGAAGCGCTCCACCGGCCGTACGGTCTACGTGCTCGACGAGCCGACCACCGGCCTGCACTTCGAAGACATCCGCAAGCTGCTGATGGTGCTGGAAGGCCTGGTCGACAAGGGCAACACGGTCATCACCATCGAGCACAACCTCGACGTGATCAAGACGGCCGACTGGCTCATCGACATGGGGCCCGAGGGCGGCCACCGGGGCGGCACGGTGCTCGCCACCGGCACCCCGGAGGAGGTCGCCGAGGTGCCCGAGAGCCACACCGGCGAGTTCCTGCGGCCCATCCTCAAGCTCGACGGCGAGGCCAAGGGCGCCAAGGCGGCCACGAGCCGGGCCGCCAAGGCCAACGGTGGCACCAAGTCGCGGGCCCGCAAGGTGCCGGCCGGCGCGCACTGAGACGACGGTCCGCGCGGGCGGCCGATCGACCGGCCCGCCCGCGCGGATACGCGTTCCGTGACGCGCCGGTATGAACCGCGCGCCACCCTGGTGCGTGTTCCGCAGTGTGACCGCGGATCATGAACCATTGGTGACAGTCGAGAGGAAGGCCGGAGATGAGTGACGATCAGGTGACCGGACCGATCACCCGGAGTCGGCGGGCCCTGCTCGCGGGCGCCGGCGCGGTCGGCGCGGCCGTGGTGCTCGCGGGCTGCGGCGACGACGACGCGTCCCCCGGGTCCGCCCCGACCAGCGGTGGCCCGCCCGGCGCCACCGCGACCGGCGACGCGGGCGGCGGCAACCGGGACAGCAGCGGCCCGCTGGCCCGTACCACCGACATCCCGGTCGGCGGCGGTGCGATCTTCGCCAGCCAGGGCGTGGTGATCACTCAACCGGAGGCCGGCCAGTTCAAGGCGTTCGACCCGATCTGCACGCACCAGCGCTGCCCGGTGTCGAACGTCGACGGCGGCACCATCAACTGCACCTGCCACAACAGCCGGTTCTCGATCACCGACGGCTCGGTGAAGGACGGCCCGGCCACCAAACCGCTCGCGGCCAAGCAGATCAAGGTCGACGGCGACCAGATCACGCTGGCCTGACCACGCGTACGCTCCCCGTCCGCCGGCCGCGGGCGGGGACGCGGCGGCGGTCGGGTGTCGGGGGTGCGGACTAGGCTTGGGGTGTGGCTGACCCCTCGACCTACCGTCCCGCGCCCGGCACCATCCCGGAGTCGCCAGGGGTCTACCGCTTCCGCGACGGCACCGGCCGGGTAATCTACGTCGGCAAGGCGCGCAGCCTGCGCAGCCGGCTCAACTCCTACTTCGCCGACCCGGTCAACCTGCACCAGCGCACCCGGCAGATGGTGTTCACCGCCGAGTCCGTCGACTGGATCACCGTCGCCACCGAGGTGGAGGCGCTCCAGCAGGAATACACCTGGATCAAGCAGTACGACCCGAGGTTCAACGTCCGCTACCGCGACGACAAGTCGTACCCCTACCTGGCGGTCACGCTCGACGAGGAATACCCGCGGTTGCAGGTGATGCGGGGCGCCAAGCGCAAGGGCGTGCGCTACTTCGGGCCGTACTCGCACGCCTGGGCCATCCGCGAGACGCTCGACCTGCTGCTGCGCGTCTTCCCGGCGCGGACCTGCTCCTCCGGGGTGTTCAAGCGCGCCGGGCAGGTCGGCCGGCCCTGCCTGCTGGGCTACATCGGCAAGTGCTCGGCGCCGTGCGTCGGCACCGTCACCGCCGAGCGGCACCGGGAGATCGTCGACGGCTTCTGCGACTTCATGGCCGGCCGCACCGACACCATGGTCCGCAGGCTGGAGAAGGACATGCTCGACGCCAGCGAGCACCTGGAGTTCGAGCGGGCGGCCCGGCTGCGCGACGACGTCGCCGCGCTGCGCCGGGCCATGGAGAAGCAGACCGTGGTGCTCGGCGACGGCACCGACGCCGACGTGGTGGCCTTCGCCGACGATCCCCTCGAAGCCGCCGTCCAGGTCTTCCACGTCCGCGGCGGCCGGGTGCGCGGCCAGCGCGGCTGGGTGGTGGAGAAGACCGAGGAGTTGGCCACCGGCGACCTCGTCCACCACTTCTGCACCCAGGTCTACGGCGGCGAGCAGGGCGAGGCCGACGTGCCCCGGGAACTGCTCGTCCCCGAGCTGCCCGGCGACGCCGACGCGCTCGCCGACTGGCTCTCCACCCGGCGGGGCAGCCGGGTGTCGCTGCGGGTGCCGCAGCGGGGAGACAAGCGATCGCTGCTGGAGACCGTCGAGCGCAACGCCCGGGACGCGTTGGCCCGGCACAAGCTCAAGCGCGCCGGTGACCTCACCACCCGCAGCCAGGCCCTCGACGAGATCGCCGACGCGCTCGCGATGCGCACCTCGCCGCTGCGCATCGAGTGTTTCGACGTCTCCCAGATCCAGGGCACCGACGTGGTCGCCAGCATGGTCGTCTTCGAGGACGGGCTGCCCCGCAAGAGCGAATACCGCCGGTTCGTCGTGCGCGGCGCCACCGACGACCTCTCCGCCATGTCCGAGGTGCTGCGCCGGCGCTTCGCCCGCTACCTCGACGCCCGCGCCGAGACCGGCGAGCTGGGCGAGGAGACCGCCGCCGATCCCGACCGGCCCGGCATCGACCCGACCACCGGGCGGCCACGCAGGTTCGCGTACCCGCCGCAGTTGGTGGTGGTCGACGGCGGCCCGCCGCAGGTGGCCGCCGCCGCGAAGGCCCTCGCCGAGCTGGGCATCGACGACGTGGCGCTGTGCGGGCTGGCCAAGCGGCTGGAGGAGGTCTGGCTGCCCGACGACGACTACCCGGTCATCCTGCCCCGCACCTCCGAGGCGCTCTACCTGCTGCAACGGGTCCGCGACGAGGCCCACCGCTTCGCCATCACGTTCCACCGTCAGCGGCGTTCCAAGCGGATGACCGAGTCGGCGCTCGACAACGTGCCCGGCCTCGGCGACGTCCGGCGCAAGGCGCTGCTGCGGCACTTCGGCTCGCTGAAGCGGCTCTCCGCGGCCACCGTGGAAGAGATCACCGAGGTGCCCGGCGTGGGCCGGCGCACCGCCGAGGCAATCCTCGCCGCCCTCGACGGCGACCCGGCTGCGACACCGTCCTGACCACCGTCTCGGTGGACCTCGGCGCGTATCCTCCGGCCCATGGGAGCGCTCAAGCCGTGGCACCTGTCCGTCCTGCTGCTCTGTTGCCTGCTGCCGACAGCCGTGGCCGTCGCCGGCGGGATCTGGGCACTCCGCCGCTCCCGCAATCGAGGCTGACGCAGTCGGGGAGCCCGGCTCGCGAACTCCCACCCGTTGAGGATGGAGAAAGATCTTGGTACCAAACGGCCCGCCAGAGGGCCGCGCCGTTTTCGTATCAAGATCTCGGACCCTCGACGCGCCAGAGAAGCGTCCATCCCANATGACTCTCGGGCATTATTATGCCTCTGGGTCATATCGCTAGCCCTGCCGTTGCCCAATCCTGATTGCCCGGCGGCAAGATCCACGCTATTTCGCCGAAGTGGCGCCTTCCCGGCGCCGGGATGCCGCTACTTCACCGAACTGGCGGCGCCGCCGGCTCACCCCATCGCACCCGTCGCTGCCAAATCTGGGTACGGCCCAGCTCCTAGGTGTTGCAACCACCGGTTGAGCGTGCCAGAGGGGCTGTCCGACCAAGATTCATGACGGCGCGGCGCGGGGGCGGGAGAACCTAGCGGCGCGAGTGCGCGCTGTGGGCGGATTGTCCGGATGCTGGGTGTCTGGGGGTCGGTGTGCCCGCTGCGGGCGGGTCCGGACGTGGTCGGGGTCACCGTGCCGGCGGAATCGTGGCCGGGGGCGGGGCGTTATACCTGGCAGACCGCGTGGAGCCCGGCCCTCGCCGCAGGCAAGCCCCGGTCGGAATGACCGGCCACCGGCCGTCGTTACACCCCCGGGCCACCCGTGCAGGCCACCGGCCGCCGGAGCCCCTCCACACTTCCCCCGCGCGGCATCCCCCGTGTCGCGTGATCCCC
>NZ_NAPR01000016.1:9209-9430 GCF_002140155.1 Micromonospora sp. NBS 11-29 | reverse complement strand
CGGAGAACGCCCGGCCGGCCGGTACGGCCTGCGCCGAGGCGTGCCCGAGCACGGCGGCCGCCTGCGCCCGGACCAGCTCGACCAGCAGTTCCCGGGCGTCGTCCGGGGCGAGCCCGGCCAGCCGCTCGGCCCAGCCGGCCGGCCCGCTGTCGGTGTGCCCGGCGGCGCGGCGGCTGCCGCCGCGGGCCAGGCCGCGCAGGACGGCCGGGTAGCGGCCGGCG
>NZ_NAPR01000016.1:8833-9079 GCF_002140155.1 Micromonospora sp. NBS 11-29 | reverse complement strand
ATCACCCGGTCGACGGCGTCCACGTCCAGCGACGCGATGGTCGCGTCGGCCACCAGGCCGGCGCAGTGGTACACGGCGGTCAGGTCGACGCCGTCCAACAGCTCCGCGACCCCGGTGCCCAGATCGACCGCCACGGCTCGCACCCGCGCCCCGGCATCGGTCAGCTCGTCGACCAGCGCCGCGTACGCCGGCTCGTCGGCCGGGGCACGACGGGCCGCGAGAAGCAGGTTGCGGGCTTGACCGGTG
>NZ_NAPR01000016.1:8613-8820 GCF_002140155.1 Micromonospora sp. NBS 11-29 | reverse complement strand
TCAGCACCACCTTGCCGACGTGCCGCGCCTGACTCAGGTGCCGCAACGCCGTGCGCGCCTGCCGCACGTCCCACGCGCGCAGCGGCAGCGGCGTCAGGACACCTTGGCCGAACAGGTCGAGCAGTTCGCCGAGCATCTGCCCGATCCGGACCCCGCCGGCCTCGTTCAGGTCGAACGACCGGTAGGTGACGCCGGGGTGCTCGGCCC
>NZ_NAPR01000016.1:5679-8491 GCF_002140155.1 Micromonospora sp. NBS 11-29 | reverse complement strand
CACCCGCACCCGAGTGGATCAGCACCGACTCACCGGCCCGCAGATCCGCCAGGTCCCGCAGCGCGTACCAGGCGGTCAGGAACACCAGCGGCACGGAGGCGGCCTCGGCGAACGACCAGCCGGCCGGGATCCGGGTCACCCGCTCACGCGCGGCCAGCACCTCGGGGCCGAAGCCGGGCTCGAACATGCCGAACACCCGGTCGCCCGGGGCCAGATCGGTCACGTCCGGGCCGACCGCCAGGACCACGCCGGCGCCCTCGCTGCCCATCCGGGCGGCCGGGTCCGGATACATCCCGAGCGCGATCAGCACGTCGCGGAAGTTCACGCCGGTGGCCCGGACGGCGATGCGGACCTGGCCGGCCGCCGGGTCGGCGGCGGTGGCCGGCACCGGCGCGACGCCGTCCAGCGTGCCGGGCGCGACGGGCGCCAGGTGCCACAACCCGTCCGGGAGGCGCAGCTCGTCGTCGGTCGCACGGGCCAACCGGGGTACGCGCACCGCGCCGCCGCGCAGCGCCACCTGCCCGCCGGTCGACGTCGGGTCGGCGACCACGCCGGCCAGCTCCGCCCACGCCTCGACGTCGGGGTCACGGTCGAGGTCGGCCAGCACGATCCGCCCCGGGTGCTCCGACTGCGCCGAGCGCAGCAGGCCCCACGCCGCCGCGCCGGCCACGTCGGTGATCCGGTCCTCGTCGCGCGCGGCGACCGCGCCCCGGGTGAGCACCACCAGCCGCGAGTCGGCGAGCGCGTCGGCGGCCAGCCACTCCTGCACGGTCGCCAGCGTCGCCGTGGTCACCGCCCGCACCCGCCCCGGCAGGTCGGCCGCGTCACCGGCGGGTACGCCGTCCGCGTCACCTGCCGACACGGACGGCAGCGGCAGCAGCACCGCGTCCGGGACCGGTTCGCCCGCCGCGACGGCCGCCACGAGCGCCGCCACGTCCGGGTACGCGGACCCGCCACCCGCCATCACGGCACGGCCGTCGCCGGTCAGCTCCGCCCGGGTCGGCGGCGTGACCGGCGCGGTGACCTCCTCGACCGGCCAGGTCAGCGCGTAGAGCGACCGGTCGGCCGCGGTGGCCGGCGCGGACCGGCCCAGGTCCCGCAGGGTGAGCGCGTCCACCGACACCACCGGCGCGCCGGCCGCGTCCACCGCGACCAGGCGCACCGACGAGCCGGCGCGGGTCAGCCGCACCCGCAGCGCCCGCGCGCCGGTCGCGTGCACCTGCACGCCCTCGAACGCGAACGGCACCCGGGGGCCGTCGCCGGTGCCGGCGTCGAGCAGCCCGATCGGGTGCAGGGCCGCGTCGAGCAGCGCCGGGTGCACCCCGAAGCCGGTCGGGTCGGCCACGTCCGGCAGCGTCACCTCGGCGTACGCCCCGTCCGGGCCGGACCAGACCCGCCGTACGCCCCGGAACGTCGGCCCGTACGCCAGACCGTGCCCGGCGAACGCGTCGTACCAGCCGGTCNCCCCCCGCCGATGGCGGGTTCCTCGGCGGCGGCCGGCTCCAGCACGCCCTCGGCGTGCCGGACCCACTCGGCGTCCGGGTCCTCCTCGGGCTGGGCGTGCACGCTGACCGGCCGGGCGCCGGTGTCGTCGGCGGCGCCGACCCGCACCTGCACCCGGACCGCGTCGGCGGCCGGGAGGGTGAGCGGGGTGGCGACGGTCAGCTCGCGGATCCGGCCGGCGTCGACCTCGTCGCCGGCGCGGACGACCAGCTCCAGCAGCGCGGTGCCGGGCACCACGACCGCGCCGGCGACCACGTGGTCGGCCAGCCACGGGTGGGTGGCCACGGACAGCCGCCCGGTGAGCACGACCTCGTCGTCGCCGGCGAGCCGGACGGCCGCGCCGAGCAGCGGATGCCCGGCCACCCCGAGCCCGGCGCCGGACACGTCGCCGGCCTGCCAGGCCGGCGCGTCCGGCCAGAACCGCTCCCGCTGGAACGCGTACGTGGGCAGGTCGGCGGGGTGGGCGTCGGTGCCGTCGAACCAGGGCGTCCAGTCGACCGGTACGCCGTGCACATGCAGTTCGGCCAGCGCCGCCAGCAGCGCGTCCGCCTCGGGCCGGTCGTGGCGCTGGGCGGCGACGGTGAGCACGTCGGCGGCGTCGGGCAGCGTCTCGGCGGTCAGCGCGGTGAGCACGCTGCGCGGGCCGATCTCCAGGAACGTGTCCGCGCCGGCCGCGCGCAGCGCGGCCACCCCGTCGGCGTACCGGACGGCCTCGCGGACGTGCCGCACCCAGTAGTCGGGGGTGCGCAGGTCGTCGCCCTCGGCCAGCGCGCCGGTCAGGTTGGACACCACCGGCAGCGTCGGCGCGTGGAAGGTCAGCCGTGCCAGCACCGCGCGGAAACGGTCCAGCATCGGCTCCATCAGCGGGCTGTGGAACGCGTGCGACACGGCGAGCCGCCGCACCCGTACGCCGCGTCCGGTCCAGAGCACGGCCAGCTCGTCCAGCGCGTCGGTGTCCCCGGAGACGACCACCGAGGTCGGGCCGTTGACGGCGGCGACGCCGACCCGGCCGGCGTACCCGTCGAGGTCGGCGTGGACCTGCGCCTCGGTGGCCCGCACCGCGAGCATCCCGCCGCCGGCGGGCAGCGCCTGCATCAGCGCGCCCCGGGCCGCGACCAGCAGGCAGGCGTGTTCCAGCGACAGCACCCCGGCCAGGTACGCGGCGGTGACCTCACCGATCGAGTGCCCGGCCAGCAGGTCCGGGGTGACGCCGAACGACTCGACCAGCCGGAACAGCGCCACCTCGACCGCGAACAGGCCGGCCTGGGTGAAGGCGGTCCGGTCCAGCAGCTCCGCCTCGGCGGTGCCG
>NZ_NAPR01000016.1:1651-5648 GCF_002140155.1 Micromonospora sp. NBS 11-29 | reverse complement strand
AGCTCCCGGCCCATGCCGGCGCGTTGCGCGCCCTGACCGGAGAAGAGCACCGCGACCGGGCCACGGTCGGTGGCGTCGCCGGTGACCAGCGCGCCGGACGGCTCGCCGGCGGCCAGCGCCCGCAGCGCGGCCCGCAGGTCGTCGGGGCCGCTGGCGGCGAGCACGGCCCGCCGGTCCAGCGCGGCGCGGGTGGTGACCGACGCGTACGCCACGTCCAGCGGCCGATGCGCGGGTTCGGCGTCCAGCCAGGACGCCCACCGCTCGGCCTGGGCGGCGAGCGCGCCCGGGTGGGCGGCGGAGAGCAGCACCGGCACGACCGGCCGGTCCACGGTGGCCGCCGGTGCGGGGGCCGGTTCGGCGGGCGGGGCCTCCTCGATCACCAGGTGGGCGTTGGTGCCGCTCATGCCGAAGGAGGAGACGGCGGCGCGGCGGGTCCGGCCGGGTTCGGCGGGCCAGGGCCGGGCGTCGGTGAGCAGTTCGACCGCGCCGGCCGACCAGTCGACGTGCGGGGTGGGCCGGTCGGCGTGCAGCGTGGCGGGGAGCAGGTCGTGCCGCAGCGCGAGCACCATCTTGATCACACCGGCGACGCCGGCGGCGGCCTGGGTGTGGCCGAGGTTGGACTTCAGGGAGCCGAGCCGCAGCGGCCGGTCGGCCGGCCGGTCCCGGNTGGCCAGCAGCGCCTGCGCCTCGATCGGGTCGCCGAGCGTGGTGCCGGTGCCGTGGGCCTCGACCGCGTCCACGTCGGCCGGGGTGAGCCCGGCCTGGGTTAGGGCGTCGCGGATGACCCGCTGCTGGGCGGGGCCGTTCGGGGCGGTGAGGCCGCTGCTCGCGCCGTCGGAGTTGACCGCGCTGCCGCGGATCACGGCGAGTACGGGGTGGCCGAGCCGTCGGGCGTCGCTGAGCCGTTCGACCAGCACCAGGCCGACGCCCTCGGCCCAGCCGGTGCCGTCGGCGTCGGCGGAGAACGCCTTGCAGCGGCCGTCGGCGGCGAGGCCCCGCTGGCGGGAGAACTCGACGAAGCCGCCCGGGGTGGACATCACGCTGGCGCCGCCGGCGACCGCGAGGGTGCATTCGCCGTCGCGTAGCGCCTGCGCGGCCAGGTGCAGCGCGACCAGCGACGAGGAGCAGGCGGTGTCGATGGTGACGGCCGGGCCTTCCAGGCCGAACGTGTAGGCGACGCGGCCGGAGATGACGCTGGCGGCGGTGCCGGTGAGGACGTACCCTTCGGCGCCCTCGGGCAGGCGGCGCAGCACGGAGGCGTAGTCCTGCCCGGCGGTGCCCACGAACACGCCGGTACGGCTGCCGCGCAGCGTGCCGGCGTCGATGCCGGCCCGCTCGAACACCTCCCAGGTGGTCTCCAGCAGCAGCCGCTGCTGGGGGTCCATGGCGAGGGCCTCGCGCGGGCTGATGCCGAACAGCGTGGGGTCGAAGTGGCCGGCGTCGGCGAGGAAGCCGCCCCGGTCGCTGTACGAGGTGCCCGGGTGGTCCGGGTCGGGGTGGTACAGCCGGGCCAGGTCCCAGCCGCGGTCGGCGGGGAACGGGCCGGTGGCGTCGGTGCCGGCGGCGACCAGGTCCCAGAGCTGCTCCGGGGAGGCGACGCCGCCGGGGAACCGGCAGGCCATGGCCACCACGGCGACCGGTTCCGGTTCCTCCAGCTCGCGCAGGCGACGGTGCGCCTGGCGGAGCTCGGTGGTGACCCACTTGAGGTGTTCGAGAAGCTTCTCTTCGTCCGCCATGATCCACCCGCCCGGAGCTTGCTGCCGATCGATTCCCGTCGAACACCGAGGTAGCCGTCGGTGCGGCACACGGGGGTACGCCGGCACCCGGCCCGTCACCGTGAGTGGACGCTACTGAGCGCTGACCTGCTCCCCAACCCCTACGGACCCCTCATTCGCCGGCCCCGGGCGGGGGTGCGCGGCGCAGGTCGGGCGGGTCAGCGGGGCTGGCCGGCGAGGGCGGGCAGGACCTCCCGAGGCTGGCCGGGTGGCGTGGCGCGGCGACGCCACTCGCGCGGGTAGCCCACCGACACCTCCTCGAACGGGACCCCGTCGTAGCGGGTGCTGCGCGGGATGTGCAGGTGCCCGTAGACGGCGACGCGGGCGTCGTAGTGCAGGTGCCAGTCGGCGGTGAGGTCGGTGCCGCACCACTGGGCGAACTCGGGATGCCGCAGGATCCGGGTGGGCTCGCGGACCAGCGGGTAGTGGTTGACCAGCACGGTGGGCAGCCCGTCGCGCTCGGCGTCGAGGCGCCGTTCGGTGTGGATGACCCGGGCCCGGCACCAGGCGTCCCGGCTCGGGTACGGGTCCGGGTGGAGCAGGATCTCGTCGGTGCAGACCACCCCGGTCTCGTACGCCAGCGCGAGCGCCTGCGCCCGGTTGTAGGTGCCGGGTGGCCGCCACGAGTGGTCGTACCCGACGAAGAGCGGCACGACCAGCACCGGATCGCCGTCGGCGTCCCACACCGGGTACGGATCCTCGGGGGTGAGCACGCCGAGGCGTCGGCACAGCGCCACCAGGTGCCGGTAGCGGGCCTCGCCGCGCAGTTGCACCGGGTCGTCGCGGGGCGTCCACAGCTCGTGGTTGCCGGGCGCCCAGACCACCCGGGCGTAGCGGCGCGCGAGCAGGCCGAGCGCCCACTCGACGTCGTGCAGGTACTCGCCGACGTCCCCGGCGACGATCAGCCAGTCGTCGTCGCCGTCGGGGCGCAGCCGTTCGACCAGCGCCCGGTTCTCCGCGTACCCGACGTGCAGGTCGCTGATGGCGAGCAGCCGGCCACCCCTAGCCGCGTGCGGACCCCTAGCTCCGATGCTGGTCACGACTTGCCGAACTCCCGTTGGATGATGGCGAAGATGTCGTCCTCGCCGGCGTCGGCCAGGTCGTCGGCGACCGCGACCGGGGCCTCGGCGGGCGGGGCGTCGCCGCGCCAGCGGGCCAGCAGCTCCTCCAGCCGGCGGGTGACGTCCGCGTCGCGCCGCTCCCCCGGCACCGCGTCGAGCAGCCGTTCCAGGCGGTCGATCTCGGCGGTGACGCCACCGGCGTCGGGCAGCAGTTCGCGTCCCAGGTGCTCGGCGAGCGCGGCCGGCGTCGGGTGGTCGAAGATGAGGGTGGTGGGCAGCGTCAGGCCGGTCTCGGCGGTGAGCCGGTTGCGCAGCTCGACCGCGGTGAGCGAGTCGAAGCCGAGGTCCAGGAACCCGCGACCGGCCCGGATCGCGGCCGGCGTGCCGTGCCCGAGCACGGTGGCCGCCGCGACGCGCACCTGGTCGAGCAGCATCCGGTCCCGTTCGGCCGGGCCGGCGGCGGCGAGCCGGTCGCGCAGCGCCCGCGGCGCGTCCGGGTCGGCCGCCGGGGTGTCGACGCGGTCGGCGGCGGCCTCGGGGATGCCGGCGAGCAGCGGGCTGGGCCGGCGGGCGGTGAACGAGGCGGCGAAGCGGTCCCAGGCGACGTCGGCGACGACCACCGTGGTGTCGTCCCGGTCGAGCGCGCCCCGCAGGGCGGTCGTCGCGAGGTCCGGGTCGAGCGCGGGCAGGCCGCGCCGGGCGAGCTGGTCGCGCTGCTCGCCCTGGGCCATCCCGGCGCCGGCCCACGGCCCCCAGGCCACGGCCGTGCCGGCGGCCCCACGGGCGCGGCGGCGGGTGACCAGCCCGTCGAGGTACGCGTTCGCGGCGGCGTAGCCGGCCTGACCGGCGGAGCCCCACACCCCGGCGATGGACGAGAACATTACGAACGCGTCCAGCCCGTCGGGCAGCAACGCGTCCAGGTGCGCCGCGCCGTCGACCTTGGCGCGGAGCACGTCGCGCAGTTCGTCGGCGGTCATCGCGGTCAGCGGGGTGGCCTGGGCGGCGCCGGCGGCGTGCACGACGGCCCGGACCGGGTCGCCCTGCCCGGTCAGCCCGTCGAGCAGCCCGGCCAGCGCAGCCCGGTCGGCCACGTCGCATGCGGCCACCGTCACCCGTACCCCGAGCCCGCGCAGGCGGTCGGCCAGTTCTTCCGCGCCGGGC
>NZ_NAPR01000016.1:744-1619 GCF_002140155.1 Micromonospora sp. NBS 11-29 | reverse complement strand
CCCCCGACGGCCGCACCGCCACCTGATCCTCCCCGCCACCGGCCAGCACCCCGCAGACCCGCCGTACCGTCCGCGCGTCCACCTCGGCCGGGAGGTCGACCAGGCCACCCCAGCGACCCGGTTCCTCCAATCCCGCGACGCGGCCGAGCCCCCAGGTCCCGGCCGCGACGGGGTCGACCGGCGCGTCGGCGGCACCGACCGCCACCGCACCCCGGGTCAGCCACCACAGCGGACCGGGCAGCCCGGCCTCCGCGGCGGCCTGGACGGTGGCCAGCACCGCGCCGGCGTCGGCGCCGCCGAGCGCGAGCAGCGACACCACCCCGGCGGTCCCGTCGCTGTCACGCAGCGCCTTGGCGATCAGCTCCCGGTCGCCCGCCGGCCCGTCAAGCGGCACCGGCCGCACGGTCGCGCCGGCGGCGGTCATCCCGTCGGTCACGGCCGCGACGATCGCGTCGTCGATCCCGAGGTACGGCAGGAGCAGCAGCCAGGTGCCGGTCAGGCCGGCGGTCGTCTCGGGTACGGGCTGCCAGTCGACGCGGTAGCGCCACGAGTCGGAGGCGGCGCGTCGCCGTCCGGCGTGCCGCCACCGGGCGAGCGCCGGCAGCAGGTCGGCGACCGGCTGGTCGGTCCGGAACCCGGGGTCGAGCGCGGTGAGGTCGGCCCGCTCGACGGCGTCCCAGAACCGGCCGTCGTCTGCCTCGCCGCCCCCGGTCGACGGGGTGTCCTGGTCGGCCAGCCAGTACCGCCGGTGCCGGAACGCGTAGGTGGGCAGGTCGAGCGTGCCCGGGTGGTGGCCGTCGCGGGTGAACCAGGCCGACCAGTCCACCGGCGTGCCGGTGACGTGCAGCCTGGCCAGGGCGGTCGTCACCGCGGTG
>NZ_NAPR01000016.1:618-695 GCF_002140155.1 Micromonospora sp. NBS 11-29 | reverse complement strand
GCACCGGCCGATCCGCCGGAGTGTCGGCGGCCATCGCCGTCAACGTGGCATCCGGCCCGACCTCCAGCAACGTGGTG
>NZ_NAPR01000016.1:0-536 GCF_002140155.1 Micromonospora sp. NBS 11-29 | reverse complement strand
GCAACGTGGCGACCGCGTCACCGAAACGCACCGCCTCCCGCACATGCCGCACCCAATACTCCGCCGATGCCAACTCGGCCGGCTCCGCCAGACGGCCCGTCACATTCGACACCACCGGCACCCTCGGCGCACGCCAGTCCAGGCCGGCGATGNNCAACCGCGAGTGGAACGCGTGACTCACCGCGAGCCGCTTCACCCGCCAACCCCGGACCGCACACTCCCCCGCGATCCGTTCCAGATCCCCGAGCGAGCCGGACAGCACCACCGACGTGGGTCCGTTCACGGCCGCGACGTCGACACCACCACCCGAACCGCCGGCCGTACCGGAGCCCGACGCCGGACCGTTCTCCCCCGCCGCAGCACCGTCGACGTCCCGCGCACCCGCACCGCCCACCGCGTCGGAACGCAGCAGTTCGCGCGCATCGGCCTCCGACGCACCGATTGCCAACATCCCGCCACCGGCCGGCAACGCCTGCATCAGCGAACCCCGCGCCGCCACCAGCACACAGGCGTCCTCAAGAGACAACACACCCGCC
>NZ_NAPR01000015.1:15443-15691 GCF_002140155.1 Micromonospora sp. NBS 11-29 | reverse complement strand
TGTACCAGTAGCCGCCGTCCATGCCCTCCGGCTCGGCCCACTGCCCCGTCACCGTCGAGATCATGCGCACCTGGCCCGAGCGGGGCGTCAGGCCCGCCAGGTCGGTGAGCATCCGCTCCCGGATCTGCTCCACGGCCGGGTTGTGCGAGGCGTAGTTGAACGGCACCGGCTTGGCCCGTACGCCCTCCGCGTCCCACCGCTCGCGCAGCTCGACCAGGGTTTCCGGCGGGCCGGAGACCACGACGTGG
>NZ_NAPR01000015.1:14779-15418 GCF_002140155.1 Micromonospora sp. NBS 11-29 | reverse complement strand
ACGAGCGGGCCCGCAGGATCACCGCCTTCGCCGCGTCGTCCAGGGACAGCACCCCCGCCACACAGGCGGCGGCCATCTCACCCTGCGAATGCCCGATCACCACACCAGGACTCACACCGGCCGCCCGCCACACCTGCGCCAGGGACACCCCGACGGCGAACAACACCGGCTGCAAAACCTCCACCCGGTCCAACCAGCCGTCGTCGTCGCCGGTCAACACCGACACGAGGTCCACGTCCAGATACGGCGCGAACGCCCGCTGACACTGGGCCAACCGCTCATCGAACGCCACACACCGACCCACCAGAGCANCACCGGACCCGCACCGTGCTCAGCCATCGAACCGGTGACCACGTTCCCGGCCGGCGCACCGGAGGCCAGGGCGTCCAGACCGGACAGCAACTCGTCACGGTCGGCGCCCACCACGGCGGCGCGATGGTCGAACGTCGAGCGCTTCGTGGCCAGGGACCAGGCCACCTCGGCCGGGCCGAGGTCGTCGCGCGTGCGCAGGTGCCCGGCCAGGCGTGCCGCCTGCGCGGCCACGCCGGCCCGGGACCGGGCCGACACCGGCCAGAGCCGTACGTCGGCGTCCACCAGCCCGCCGGTGGCGGGCACCGGCTGGGGGTCCGGCTCGTCGGC
>NZ_NAPR01000015.1:9908-14660 GCF_002140155.1 Micromonospora sp. NBS 11-29 | reverse complement strand
TCTGGCGCCCCTGCCCGTACGTCGCCAGCAACGCCTGCGCCTCGATCGGGTCACCGAGGGTGGTGCCGGTGCCGTGCGCCTCCACCACGTCCACGTCCGACGTGGACAGACCCGCGTCGGCCAGGGCCGCCCGGATCACCCGCTGCTGCGACGGGCCGTGCGGCGCGGTCAGGCCGTTCGACGCGCCGTCCTGGTTGATCGCGCTGCCGCGCACCACGGCGAGCACCGGGTGACCGTTGCGGCGGGCCTCGGAGAGCCGTTCCAGCATCAGCACGCCGACGCCCTCGCCCCAGCCGGTGCCGTCGGCGGCGGCGGCGAACGCCTTGACCCGCCCGTCGGCGGCGAGGCCGCGTTGGCGGGAGAACTCGACGAACAGGCCGGGGGTCGCCATCACGGTCACGCCGCCGGTGAGGGCGAGGTCGCACTCGCCCCGACGTAGCGCCTGCACGGCCAGGTGGAACGCGACCAGCGAGGAGGAGCAGCCGGTGTCCACGGAGACGGCCGGCCCTTCCAGGCCCAGCGCGTACGACACCCGGCCGGAGACCACGCTGGCCGCGTTGTCGGTGCCGCTGAAGCCCTCATCGGCGGCGACGAGCAGCAGCGCCCGGTAGTCCTGCCCGTTGGTGCCGGCGAATACGCCGGTGCGGGAGCCGCGCAGCGTCTCCGGGACCACGCCGGCCCGTTCGATGGCCTCCCAGGACGCCTCCAGCAGCAGCCGCTGCTGCGGGTCCATGGCCGCCGCCTCGCGGGGCGAGATGCCGAAGAACGCCGGGTCGAAGTCGCCCGCGTCGTGCACGAACGCGCCCTGGTCGGTGTATGTGGTGCCGAACGACGCCGGGTCGGGGTCGACGAGCATGTCCCGGTCCCAGCCCCGGTCGGTGGGGAAGTCACCGACGGTGTCCACGCCGTCGGCGACGATCCGCCACAGCCCCTCCGGGTCGCTGACGCCGCCGGGGAAGCGGCACGCCATCGCCACCACGGCGACCGGTTCCTCCCCGGCCGCGACGGTCGCCGACGCGGTCCCGGACGCGACGGTGGTCGGCGCGGTCCTGGACGCGACGGTGGTCGACGCAGTCCCGATGGGCGCCGGATCGACGCCGAGCAGCGTGGTCAGCAGCAGCCGGGCCAGCGCCACCGGGGTGGGGTGGTCGAAGACCAGCGTGGTGGGCAGCGGCTGGCCGGTGGCGGTGACCAGCCGGTTGCGTAGTTCCACCGCGGTCAGCGAGTCGA
Organism: Micromonospora sp. NBS 11-29; assembly: GCF_002140155.1. GTDB lineage: Bacteria > Actinomycetota > Actinomycetes > Mycobacteriales > Micromonosporaceae > Micromonospora. Next base: position 13,430 of record NZ_NAPR01000015.1, on the reverse strand, counting down.
AGCCGAGGTCCCGGAACGCGGTGGTGGCGGGGACGGCGGCGGTGTCGGCGTGGCCGAGGACGTCGGCGGCGAGCGACCGGACCAGGTCGGCGAGGGTCTCCTCGCGCCGGGCCGGGTCCAGGCCGGCGAGCCGGGCCCGCAGCGTCGCCGCCGGGCCGTCGTCGGCCGGCACGCCGCCGTCGAGCGCGGCCTTCGCCTCGGGTACGCCCTCCAGCAGCGGCCGGCGTCGGGCGGAGGCGTACGCGGGCGCGAACCGGGACCAGTCGACGTCGGCGACGGTGAGCGTCACGTCGTCGTGGTCGAGGGCCTGCCGCAGCGCGCCCATGGCGATCTCGGGGTCCATCGGCGGGACCCCGCGGCGGCGCAGCGCCCGGTCGGAATCGGCGGCGTGCATGCCGCCCTCGCCCCAGGAGCCCCACGCGATGGCGGTGCCGGCCAGCCCGTCGGCGCGTCGCCGCTGCACCAGCGTGTCCAGGTAGGCGTTGCCGGCGGCGTACCCGGCCTGCCCGGCGCTGCCCCAGGTGGCGGCGATGGACGAGTAGACGACGAAGGCGTCGAGGTCGTCGCCGGCGAGCAGGTCGTGCAGGTGCGCGGCGCCGGCCGCCTTGCCGGCGGTCACCTCGGCCAGCTCGGCGGCGGTGACGTCGGCCAGCGGGGTGGTCTGCGGCAGCCCGGCGGTGTGCACGACGACGCGGATCGGCGGGCCGTCGGCGCGGAGCCGGTCGAGCAGCGCGGCGACCTCGGCCCGGTCGGCGAGGTCGCAGGCGGCGACCGTGACGCGGGCGCCCAGGTCACGCAGCTCGGCGGCCAGCTCGGCCGCGCCGGGCGCCGCCGGGCCACGCCGGCCGACCAGCACCACGTGTTCGGCGCCGGCGCCGGCGAGCCAGCGGGCGGCCCGCGCGCCGAGGCCACCGGTGCCGCCGGTGACCAGCGTGGTTCCGGTGGGCGCGAAACGGCGTACCGGAGGGTGGTCGCCGAGCGGCGCGCGGACCAGGCGGCGGACCAGGACGCCGGGGCCGCGCACGGCGAGCTGGTCCTCGCCGGCCGGCGCGGCGAGCAGCGCGGCGAGCCGGCGGGCGGCCCGCGCGTCGGGCTCGGTGGGCAGGTCGACCAGACCGCCCCAGCGCTGCGGCGCCTCGACGCCGACCACTCGGCCGAGTCCCCAGACCGCGCCCTGCCCGGGGTCGGTGCCCCGGTCGTAGGCGGCGGCGGCGACCGCGTTGCGGGTGACCAGCCAGAGCGGGGCGTCGATTCCGGCGTCGCCGAGCGCCTGCGTCAGGGCGAGCGTGGCGGCCAGGCCGGGCAGGACGGTGCCGGCCGCCGGTTCCCAGGCGAGCAGCGAGACCACCCCGGCGTACCCGGTCGGGCTGGCGTCGGCGGACGCGGCCACGTCGGCGGCGGTCCCGGCGGCGGCAGCGGCGGTCGGAGCGGAGGCGGCGGTCGGAGCGGCGGACGCGGCGGTCCCGGCGGCGACGGTCGGGGCGGCCGGCGCGACCCCGGACCGGTCGGCGGCGTCGGTGAGGGCCGCGGTGAGCGCGGACCGGTCGGTGTCCGGCGCGACGGTCAGCGGCCGGACGTCGGCGCCGGCGGCGGTGAGCGCGGCGCGGACGGTGGTCACGGCCGGGTCGTCGTCGAGGCCGGCGGGCACCGCGAGCAGCCAGGTCCCGTCGAGCGGCCCGGCGGCGGGCTCGGCGACGGCCTGCCACTCGACGCGGTAGCGCCAGCCGTCGAGCTGGTCGTGTTCCTGCTGGCGGCGTCGCCAGCCGGCGAGCACGGGCAGGAGGGTCCGCAGCGACTCGGCCGCCTCGGCGTCGTCGACGGCCAGGGTGTCGCGCAGGGCGTCCAGGTCGGCGCGGTCGACGGCCGCCCAGAAGCGGTGGTCGAGCAGGCCGGCGCCGGTGGTCGGGGCGGCCGGGTCGGCGGCCGGCACCCAGTAGTGCTGCCGCTGGAACGGGTAGGTGGGCAGGTCGACGAGGCGGCCGGGCTGCCCGGCGAAGGCGGGCCGCCAGTCCACCGGCGTGCCGGCGGTGTGCAGCGCCGCGAGGGACCGGTGGAACCGGTCGAGCCCACCCTCGTCGCGGCGGAGACTGCCGGTGACGGTGGCCGCGTCCGGGCCGGCGACGGCCTCGGCGCTGTCCTGCACCGCCATGGTGAGCACCGGGTGCGCGCTGACCTCGACGAATGTGCGGTAGCCAGCGTCGACGAGGCTGCGGACGGCGTCGTCGAAGCGGACCGTCTCGCGCAGGTTGCGGTACCAGTAGTCGGCGTCGAGGGCGGCGGTGTCGAGCCAGTCGCCGACCACGGTGGAGCGGAAGCGGACGGTGCCGGTGCGGGGCTCGATCGGCGCGAGCCGGGCCAGGAGCTGCTCGCGCAGCGGTTCGACGTGCGCGGAGTGAGAGGCGTAGTCCACCGGTACCCGGCGCACCCGCACGTCCCGCGACTCGTAGTGGGCGACCATCTCGTCCAGCGCGGCGGCGTCACCGGAGACCACCACCGCGCTCGGGCCGTTCACCGCCGCCAGCGCGATCCGACCGTCCCACCGGGCGATGGTCTCCGTCGCCTCGTCGGCGGTGGTGGCCACCGACACCATGCCCCCGTCGCCGGCCAGCTCGGCGATGACCCGGCTGCGCAACGCCACCACCGCCGCCGCGTCGTCGAGACTCAACCCGCCCGCGACGTGGGCGGCGGCGATCTCACCCTGCGAGTGACCGACCACGGCCGAGGGCTGCACCCCGTAGGACTGCCACAGCGCGGCCAGCGACACCCCGACCGCGAACAGGGCCGGCTGCACCACGTCGACCCGTTCCAGCGACGGCGCGTCCGGCGCACCGCGCACCACGTCCAGCAGCGACCAGTCCACGTACGGGCGCAGCGCCTCCGCGCAGGCGGTCATCTTCTCCGCGAACACCGGCGCGGTGTCGAGCAGCCCGGCGGCCATCCCGACCCACTGGGAACCCTGACCGGGGAAGACGAACGCCACCTCGCCGGGCTGCCCGGCGGCGCCGGTGACCAGGTGCGGGGCGGGTCGGTCGTCGGCGAGCGCGGCCAGCGCGGCGGCCAGGCCGTCGCGGTCGGCGGCGAGCACCACGGCCCGGTGTTCCAGCGGTGACCGGGAGACCACCGAGGTCCAGGCCAGGTCCGCCGGGGCGAGGTCGGGGGTGTCGGCGAGGTGCCGGGACCAGCGCTCGGCCTGCTGGCGCAGCGCGGTCCGGGTCCGGCCGGCGAGCAGCACCGGCGCGGTCCGGTCGGCGGGCGTGGCCGGGGCCGGCGTCTCGTCGGTGGGCTGTTCCAGGACGATGTGCGTGTTGGTGCCGCTCATGCCGAACGAGGAGACGGCGGCGCGGCGGGGCCGGTCCACCGCCGGCCACGGCGTCGGCTCGGTGACCAGGCGGACCGCGCCGGCGGTCCAGTCGACGTGCGGCGTCGGCTCGTCGACGTGCAGCGTGGCCGGGATGACGCCGTGCCGCATGGCGTGGATCATCTTGATGATCCCGGCGATNGAGCCGAGCAGCAGCGGCGCGG
>NZ_NAPR01000015.1:9624-9815 GCF_002140155.1 Micromonospora sp. NBS 11-29 | reverse complement strand
CTCGATCGGGTCGCCGAGCGTGGTGCCGGTGCCGTGCGCCTCCACCACGTCGACCAGGTCGGGGGTGAGTTTCGCGCCGGCCAGCGCCGCCCGGATGACCCGCTGCTGGGACGGGCCGTTGGGGGCGGTCAGGCCGTTGGACGCCCCGTCCTGGTTCACCGCGGAGCTGCGGATCACCGCGAGCACCGGGT
>NZ_NAPR01000015.1:9500-9575 GCF_002140155.1 Micromonospora sp. NBS 11-29 | reverse complement strand
CCGTTGCGGCGGGCGTCGCTGAGCCGTTCCAGCAGCAGCACGCCGACGCCCTCGGCCCAGCCGGTGCCGTCGGCG
>NZ_NAPR01000015.1:0-9481 GCF_002140155.1 Micromonospora sp. NBS 11-29 | reverse complement strand
GCGAACGACTTGCACCGGCCGTCGGCGGCCAGGCCGCGCTGGCGGGAGAACTCGACGAACGGGCCGGGGGTGGCCATCACGGTGGCGCCGCCGGCCACCGCCAGCCCGCACTCGCGTTCGCGCAGCGCCTGGGCGGCGAGGTGGACCGCGACCGACGACGACGAGCAGGCGGTGTCCACGGTGATCGCCGGGCCCTCCAGCCCGAACGTGTAGGCGAGCCGGCCGGAGACCACGCTGGCGGCGGTGCCGGTGAGCACGTACCCCTCGGCGTTGGGCGCGCGGTGCAGCACCGCGGCGTAGTCCTGCCCGGACGTGCCGACGAAGACGCCGGTGCGGCTGCCGCGCAGCGACAGCGGGGCCAGGCCGGCGCGTTCGAACAGCTCCCAGGTGACCTCCAGCAGCAGCCGCTGCTGCGGGTCCATGGCGACCGCCTCGCGCGGGGAGACGCCGAACAGGGCGGCGTCGAACTGCCCGGCGTCGGCGAGGAACCCACCGGAGGCGGTGTACGAGGTGCCGGCGTTCTCCGGGTCGGGGTGGTGCAGCAGGTCGAGGTCCCAGCCCCGGTCGGTGGGGAAGTCGCCGATGGCGTCGCCGCCGTCCGCGACGAACCGCCACAGCTCCTCCGGTGAGGTGATCCCGCCCGGGTAGCGGCAGCTCATCGCCACCACGGCCACCGGCTCGGACTCCTGGGCGGTGACCTCGCGCAGCCGCTGGCGGGTCTGGTGCAGCTCGGTGACGACCCGGGTCAGGTACTCCCGCAGCCGCTGCTCGTCCCCGCCCGGGCCGGTGGTGCCCACTGCCGTGTCCGCCATGGTCGATCTCGCTCCCTGGTGTGCCACGCGTGCCTCAGGACAACCCGAGATCGCGGTCGAGAAGGTCGAAGAGCTCCTGGTTGCTGGCCGTACGCAGCCGGTCGGCGACGTCGCCGGTCGACTCCGCCGGCTCGTCCGCGCCGAGGCGTTCCAGCAGCCGGTGCAGGCGCATGGTGATCCGCACCCGGCCGATGTCGTCGCGCTCGCGCAGGGTGAGCGCCTCCTCCAGCCGGTCCAGTTCCTCGACGGTGGGCAGTTCCCGCGCCGAGGCCTCGTCGACGAGCTGGCCGCGCAGGTGCTCGGCGAGCGCCTGCGGGGTCGGGTAGTCGAACACCACCGAGCTGGCCGGGTCGAGGCCGGTGGAGCGGGCCAGCCGGCCGCGCAGCTCCACCGCGGTCAGCGAGTCGAACCCGAGGTCCCGGAAGGGCCGGTCGGCCTCCAGCGCGTGCGGGCTGTCGTGGCCGATCACCTCGGCGGCGGCGGCGCGGATCAGGTCGACCAGCAGCCGGTTCTGTTCGGCGGTGGGCAGGTCGGCGAGACGCTTGCGCAGCTCGGCGAGCGTGTCCGCGCCGGCGACGTCGCCCGGGTCGGCGGCGGCGGGCGCCGCCACCTCGGGCAGGTCGGCGATCAACGGCCGGTGCCGGGCCGCGGCGAAGACCGGCGCGAAACGCGCCCAGTCGACGTCGGCGACGGTGAGCACGGTGCCGTCGCCGGTGATCGCGGCGCGCAGCGCGGCCATCGCCGGCTCCCGGTCCAGCAGGGTGACGCCGCGCCGGCTCATCGCGGTGGCGTGCTCGGCGCTGACCATGCCGCCGCCGGCCCACGGCCCCCAGTTGACCGAGACCACGCGGGCCCGGCCGGTGGGGCGGGACTGCGCCCACGCGTCGAGGAACGCGTTGGCCGCGGCGTACGCGCCGTGGTCGCCGACGCCCCACGCGGCGGCGATGGAGGAGAAGTAGACGACCAGCTCCAGCTCGTCGGCGTCGAGCAGTTCGTCGAGGTGGCGGGCGCCGGCGGTCTTGCCGGACACCACGTCGGCCAGTTCGTCGGTGGCGACCGCGCGCAGCGGGTTGAGGCGGCCCACGCCGGCGGCGTGCACCACCGCGCGTACCGTCTCGCCCTCGGCCCGCAGCGCGTCGACGAGCGCGGTGACGGCGGCGCGGTCGGCCAGGTCGGCGGCGACCACCCGGGTCTGCGCGCCGAGGTCGGCCAGTTCGGCCACGGTGTCGGCGACACCCGGTGCGTCCGGGCCGCGCCGGCTGACCAGGATCAGCCGGCGGGCGCCGTGCCGGGCGAACCAGCCGGCGGCGTACCGGCCGATGGCGCCGGTGCCGCCGGTGATGAGCACGGTGTCCGGCGCGGACCAGGCCGGGGTGTCCGGCCGGGTCGGGCGCGGCGCCCGGGTGAGCCGGCGCAGGTGGACGCCGGTCGGGCGGACGGCGAGCTGGTCCTCGCCGTCGGTGTTGGTCAGCGCCCGCAGCAGGTGCTCGCCGGTCGCGGCGTCGAGGTCGGCGGGCAGGTCGAGCAGGCCACCGGCGTGTGCCGGGTGTTCCAGCGCGGTGACCAGGCCGAGGCCCCAGGTGGTGGCCTGCGTCGGCCGGGTGAGCGGGTCGCCCGGACCGGTGCTGACCGCCTGCCGGGTGAGCAGCCACAGCGGCCCGGTCGGCGCGGCTTCGGTGACGGCCTGGACCAGCGCGAGGTTGCCGGTGAGTCCGGCCGGCACGCCCGGGTACGCGGGGTGCGGCCGCTCGTCCAGCGCGAGTAGCGAGACGATCCGGCTGGGCCGGTCCGGCAGGTGCCCGGCCAGGTCGGCGCGGGTGACGGTGGCCGGGTCGACGGTGAGCGTGCGGACGTCGCCGCCGTGCGCGCCGATCAGCTCGGCGAGCCGGCCCGCCGCGTCGGCGGGGTCGTCGGTGGGCGTGACCAGCAGCCAGTCCCCGGCGGCCGGACCGGCGGTGAGCTGCCGGCGGGGCCAGGTGATCCGGTAGCGCCAACCGTCGGCGACCGCGTCGGCGCGCCGCCGCTGGTGCCAGTCGGCGAGCGTGGGCAGCTGGTCGCGCAGCGGCCGGTCCGGGTCGACGCCGAACCGGTCGGCCAGCGCGTCGCCGTCGCCGGCGGTGACGACCTGCCAGAACGCGTCGTCGACCGGGTCGGTGGCGGCGGGCGCGGCGGCGCCGCCGAGCACCTCGCCGTCGCCGACCGGCCAGTACCGCTGGTGGCGGAACGCGTACGTGGGCAGGTCGGCCGGGTCGGCGTCGGGCAGCAGCGCCGCCCAGTCCACCGGTACGCCGTGGCAGTGCAGTCGGGCCAGCGCGCCGAGCAGCGCGGGCACCTCGTCCCGGCCGCGACGTTGCACGCCGGTGACCAGCGGTCCGCCGTCGGGCAGCGCGTCGGCGGCCAGCGCGGTGAGCACGGTGTCCGGGCCGACCTCCAGCAGCGTGCCCACGCCGAGTTCACGCAGGTGGGTGACGGTGTCGCCGAAGCGCACCGCCTCCCGGACGTGGCGGACCCAGTAGTCGGGGGTGCGGATCTCGTCGGCGTCGACGACCCGACCGGTGAGGTTGGACACCAGCGGCACGGTCGGCGCGGCGTAGTCGAGGCCGGCGGCGACGGTGGCGAACTCGGCCAGCATCGGCTCCATCAGCGGGCTGTGGAACGCGTGGCTGACGGTGAGCCGCTTGGTGCGTACGCCGAGGGTGGTGAAGTCCTCGGCGAGCGCGGACAGCGCGTCGTCGGCGCCGGCGACCACGACGGCGGCCGGTCCGTTCACGGCGGCGACCGCGGCCCGGTCGGTGTGTCCGGCGAGCGCGTCGGTCACCTCGGTCTCGCCGGCGGCCACCGCGAGCATGCCGCCGCCGGCCGGCAGCGCCTGCATGAGCCGGCCGCGCTGGCCGACCAGCGTGCACGCGTCGGGCAGGGTGAGCACGCCGGCGACGTGCGCGGCGGTGATCTCGCCGACGGAGTGCCCGGCGACCAGGTCGGGGCGCACCCCCCAGTCGGCGAGCTGGCGGTGCAGCGCCACCTCGACGGCGAAGAGCCCGGCCTGGGTGAACGCGGTCTGGTCGAGCAGCGCGGCGTCGGCGCTGCCCTCGGCGGCGAAGAGCACGCTCTTCAGCGGTCGGGGCAGGTGCGCGTCGAGGTGCTGGCAGACCTCGTCGAGCGCCTCGGCGAAGGTGGGCAGCGCCTGGTACAGCTCGCGGCCCATGCCGGCGTGCTGGGCGCCCTGCCCGGAGAAGAGCATCGCCAGCGCGCCGCCGGGCGCGGCCACGTCCCGGTGCACGGCGGGGTGGTCCTCCCCCGCCGCCAGCGCCCGCAGCGCGGCCAGCCGGGTGTCGGGGTCGCCGGCCAGCAGCACCGCGCGGTGCCGCAGGTGGGAGCGGGCGGTGGCGAGCGTCCGCGCCACCGCGTCGTCGTCAGCGGTGTCGGCGGTGTCGGCGCCGTCGGCGGTGTCGGCGGCGAGGTGGGTGGCCAGGCGGGTGGCCTGGGCGCGCAGCCCGTCGGAGTCGGCGGCGGAGAGCGGCCACGGCAGCAGCGGCAGCGTCGCCCGGGGCGGGGTCTCCGGTTCCGGCGCGGGATCGTCGACCGGCGGGGCCGCTTCGAGGACGACGTGGGCGTTGGTGCCGCTGACGCCGAACGCCGACACCGCCGCCCGACGCGGCCGGTCCGTCTGCGGCCAGGGGCGGGCCTCGGTGAGCAGGTCGATGCCGCCGGTGGACCAGTCGACGTGCGGGGTGGGCTCGTCGACGTGCAGCGTGGGCGGGAGCAGGCCGTGCTGAAGCGCCAGCACCATCTTGATCACGCCGGACACGCCGGCCGCGGCCTGGGTGTGACCGAGGTTCGACTTGACCGAGCCGAGCAGCAGCGGCCGGTCGGCGGGGCGATCCTGCCCGTACGTGGCCAGCAACGCCTGGGCCTCGATCGGGTCGCCGAGGCGGGTGCCGGTGCCGTGCCCGTCGACGGCGTCCACGTCGGCCGGGGTGAGCCCGGCGTTGGCCAGCGCCTGCCGGATGACCCGCTGCTGGGCGGGGCCGTTCGGGGCGGTGAGGCCGTTGCTCGCGCCGTCCTGGTTCACCGCCGAGCCGCGTACCACGGCCAGCACCCGCCGCCCGTCGCGTCGGGCGTCGGAGAGGCGTTGCAGCAGCACCAGGCCGGCGCCCTCGCCCCAGCCGGTGCCGTCGGCGGAGGCGGCGAAGGACTTGCACCGGCCGTCCGCGGCGAGGCCGCGCTGCCGGGCGAACTCCAGGAACGGCCCGGGGGTGGCCATCACGGTCACGCCGCCGGCCATCGCCAGGTCACACTCGCCGGCCCGCAGCGCCTGCACGGCGAGGTGCAGCGCGACCAGCGACGACGAGCAGGCGGTGTCGACGGTGACGGCGGGGCCCTGCAACCCGAAGGTGTAGGACAGCCGGCCGGACACCACCGCCGCCGCGTTGCCGGTGGCCTGGTAGCCCTCGGTCTCGGCGCGGGCGGCCATCAGCAGCGTGGCGTAGTCCTGACCGTTGGTGCCGACGAACACGCCGGTGCTGGAGTCCCGCATCCCGGCCGGCGCGAGGCCGGCCCGTTCGAACAGCTCCCACCCGGTCTCCAGCAGCAGCCGCTGCTGCGGGTCCATCACCAGCGCCTCGCGGGGCGAGATGCCGAACAGGCCGGCGTCGAAGCCGCCGACGTCGGTGACGAAGCCGCCTTCGCGGGCGTACGAGGTGCCGGGGGTGTCCGGGTCGGGGTCGTAGATGGCGTCGAGGTCCCAGCCCCGGTCGGCGGGGAACGGGCCGATCGCGTCCCGGCCGTCGGCGACCAGCCGCCACAGCTCCTCGGGGCTGTCGACCCCGCCCGGGTAGCGGCAGCTCATCGCGACGACGGCGATCGGCTCGTCCAAGGCGGCCACGGCCCGGGTGGGCGTCGGTGCGGTCTCGGTGACGCCGAGGATCCGGTCGGCCAGCCAGGCGGCGAGCAGTTCCGGGGTGGGCCGGTCGAAGACCAGCGTGGCGGGCAGCCGCAGCCCGACCGCCTCGGCGATCCGGTTGCGCATCTCCACCGCGCTGAGCGAGTCGAAGCCGAGGTCGCGGAACGGCCGGTCCGCGCCGATCGCCTCGGCGGAGGCGTGGCCGAGCACGGCGGCGGCGTGCATCCGGACCAGTTCCAGCAGGGCGCGGCGGCGGTCCGGCTCGGCCAGGCCGGCGAGCCGGCCGCGCAGCGGGGACGACTCGGCCGGCTCGTCGTCGACGCGGGTGGCGGCGAGGAGGCGGGCCACCTCGGGCAGGTCCTCGATCAGCGGCCGGGGGCGGGCCAGCGCGTACGTCTGGTGGAACCGGTCCCAGGCGATGTCGGCCACGGCGAGGGTGGTCTCGTCCTGGGCGAGCGCGCGGGCGAGCACGGCGACGGCTAGGTCGGGGCGCATCGGCCGGACGCCGGAGCGGAACATCTGGTCGGCGGCGCCCTCGGTGTCCATCATGCCGCCGCCGTCCCAGGCACCCCAGGCCACGGCCGTGGCGGGCAGGCCGCGCCGGCGGCGGTCCTCGGCGAGCGCGTCGAGGAAGGCGTTGCCGGCGGCGTAGCCGCCCTGGAGGCCGCCGCCCCAGACGCCCGCGCCGGAGGAGAAGAGCACGAACGCGGCGACGTCGCCGCCGAAGGTCCGGTCGAGGTTGACCGCGCCGGCCACCTTGGCGTGGAGGCCGTCGGCGAGGTCGGTGAGTCCGGTGGCGTCGAGTGGGCCGGCGTGCGCGACGCCGGCGGCGTGGAAGACCGCGTCGACGCGTACGCCCTGGTCGGTGAGCCGGTCGACCAGGGCGCGCAGCGCGTCGGGGTCGGCGACGTCGCAGGCGGCGATGGTGACGGTCGCGCCGAGCGCGGTCAGTTCCGCCTCCAGTTCGGCCGCGCCGGGTGCGGCGGGGCCCTGCCGGCCGGTGAGCACGAGGTGGTCGGCGCCGTCGCGGGCCAGCCAGCGGGCGACGTGCGCGCCGAGCGAGCCGAGGCCGCCGGTGACCAGGACGGTGCCGGTGGGCTGCCAGCCGGCACCCGTCGGCGGGGTGTCACCGCCGGCGCGGGCCAGCCGGCGGCCGAACAGGCCGGAGGGGCGGACCGCGAGCTGGTCCTCGTGCCCGACGCCGGCCAGGACCACGGCGAGCCGGCCCCGGGCCCGCCGGTCCAGCACGGCCGGCAGGTCGACCAGGCCGCCCCAGCGGTCGGGGTGTTCCAGGGCGACGACCCGGCCGAGACCCCAGACCAGGGCCTGCCGGGGGTGGTCGAGCGGGTCGGCGCGGCCGGTGGAGGCGGCGCCGCGGGTGGCGCACCACAGCGGCGCGGCGCAGCCGGCGTCGCCGAGCGCCTGGACGAGCGCGAGTGTGCCGGCGAGCCCGGCCGGCACGACCGGTCGGTCCGGGTGGTCGGTCTCGTCGAGCGCGAGCAGCGACAGCACCCCGGTGATCGCGTCGGTGTCGAGGTCGGCGAGCTGCGCGGCCAGCGCCGACCGGTCCGGGTCGGCGACGGTGACCGGGACGACGCCGGCGCCGGCCTCGCCGAGGGCCGCCACGACCTGCCCGACCAGCGGGTCACCGGCGTACGCGGCGGGCGCGACGAGCAGCCAGGTGCCGGTCAGCCGGACCGTCGAGGCGGTGGTGAGGGGCTGCCAGCGCACCCGGTAGCGCCAGGCGTCCACGGTGGTCTCGTCGCGTCGGCGTTGCCGCCACCCGGAGAGCACCGGCAGCGCCTCGCCCAGGGCGCGGGCGTCGTTGCCGTCGACGTCGAGGGCGGCGACGAGCGCGTCCGCGTCGGCCCGTTCCACCGCGTCCCAGAACTGCCGGTCGGCCGGGTCCTCGGCGGTCGCGACCGGTCCGGTGCGCACCGGCGAGTCGGGCCAGTAGCGCTGCCGGTGGAACGCGTACGTGGGCAGCGGGACGGCCGGTCCGGCGGCGATGCCGCAGACCGCGGTCCAGTCCACGCCGACGCCCCGGGTGTGCAGCTCGGCCAGGGCGGTGAGGACGCGGGGCCAGCCGCCGGCGTCGCGGCGCAGGCTGTTGACCACGGCGGCCTCGTGGTCGCCGTCGTCGATGGTCTCCTGCATGCCGAAGCTGAGCACCGGGTGCGGGCCGACCTCCAGGAAGACCTGGTGGCCGTCGGTGAGGAGGGTGCGCACGGCCTGCTCGAAGTTCACCGTCTGCCGCAGGTTGCGGTACCAGTAGTCGGCGTCGAGCGTGGTGGTGTCGGTCTGTTCGCCGGTGAGCGCGGAGTAGAAGGGCACCTCGGCGGGGCGGGCGGTGATCCCGGCCAGGCTGGCCAGGAGCCGGTCGGCGACGGCCTCGACGTGCGGCGAGTGGGAGGCGTAGTCGACGTCGAGCGGGCGGACCCGCACGTCGTCGGCGGCGCAGGCGGCGACCAGTTCGGCGAGGGCGTCCGGGTCACCGGCGACCACCACCGAGCCGGGGCCGTTGACCACGGCGACGCAGAGCCGGTCGTCCCAGCGGCGCAGCAGCCGGTGTGCCCGCTCGGCGGGCAGGGCGACGGAGGCCATGCCGCCGCGGCCGGCGATGTCGGCGAGCACCTGGCTGCGCAGGGCGACGATCCGGGCGCCGTCCTCGAGGGAGAGCGCGCCGGCCACGCAGGCGGCGGCGATCTCGCCCTGGGAGTGGCCGACGACGGCGCCGGGCCGTACGCCGAGGGAGCGCCACAGCCGGGCCAGGGACACCATCACGGCCCAGAGCGCGGGTTGGACCACGCCGGAGGCGACCAGTGGCGGGGCGCCGTCGACGCCGCGCAGCACGTCGGTCAGGGACCAGTCGACCCAGGGCGACAGGACGGTCTCGCACTCGGCGATGGAGGCGGCGAAGACGGGTGAGCCGTCGAGCAGGTCGGCGGCCATGCCGGGCCAGTGCCCGCCGTGGCCGGAGAAGACGAACACGGGTGCGGGGTTGCGCAGGGCGGTCCCGGTGACCACGGTGGGGACGGTCTCGCCGTCGACGAGCGCGGTGAGCCCGCGAAGCAGCTCGTCGGGATCCTGTCCGAGCACGACGGCGCGGTGCGGGAAGGCGGTCCGGGTGGCGGTCAGGGCGTGGGCGACCTCCGCCGGCCCGAATTCGGGGTACGCGGCGAGGTGGGCGCGCAGCCGGGCGGCCTGTTCGGGCAGCGCGGCCCGGTCGGCGGCGGAGAGTGGGAGCGCGACGACGCCGGCGTCGGTGGCGGCGCCGGGTCGGAACTCGGCGGGGGCGGCGGTTGCCGGGGCGTGTTCGAGGATGACGTGGGCGTTGGTGCCGGAGATGCCGAACGAGGAGACGGCAGCCCGACGCGGCCGGTCCAGATCCGGCCACGGCGTGGCCTCCGTCGCCAGCGCTACCGCCCCGGCACTCCAGTCGACGTGCGGGGACGGCTCATCCACATGCAACGTCGGCGGCACGAGTCCGTGCCGCATCGCGAGGACCATCTTGATCACACCGGCCACACCGGCGGCGGCCTGCGTGTGCCCGATGTTCGACTTGACCGACCCCAACAGCAGCGGCGTCTCGCGGTCCTGCCCGTAGGTCGCCAGAAGCGCCTGCGCCTCAATCGGATCACCCAACGTCGTACCCGTGCCATGCGCCTCCACCGCGTCCACATCCGCCGTCGACAACCGCGCATTCGCCAGGGCCTGCCGAATCACCCGCTGCTGCGACGGACCATTCGGCGCCGTCAAACCATTC
>NZ_NAPR01000014.1:31178-32388 GCF_002140155.1 Micromonospora sp. NBS 11-29 | reverse complement strand
GTTCCGGGAACTCGGCTTCGACTCGCTGACCGCGGTGGAGCTGCGCAACCGGCTCGGCGCCGCCACCGGGCTGCGGCTGCCGGCGACGCTGGTCTTCGACAACCCGACCCCGGCGGCGCTCGCCGCACACCTGGCCACCCAGGTCGCCGTGCCCGACGGCGCGGCCGACCGGTCCGCCGGCGTCGGGCGGGACCTGGACCGGCTGGAGGCGGCGCTGGCCGGGCTCGACCCGGACGACGAGGCGTTGCGCGGGATCACCGAACGGCTGCACGGCCTGCTGGACCGGCTGACCGCCCGGCAGGCCGACGCGGACGACGACGACCTTGAGTCCGCCACCACCGAGAACATCTTCGACCTGATCGACCGCGAGCTGGAGACGTCATGAGCGCCGGCCGCGACGACATCGGTACGCCGAGTGAGGTAGGGCCACGGGTGAACAGCGAGGACGAGAAGTACGTCGAGTATTTGAAGCGTACGACCTCGGAGCTGCGGCGTACCCGGCGTCGGCTGCGGGCGCTGGAGGCACGCGACACCGAGCCGATCGCCATCGTGGCGATGACCTGCCGCTACCCGGGCGGCATCGGGTCGCCGGAACAGCTCTGGGAGCTGCTGCGCGACGGGCGTGACGGGATCGGGCCGTTCCCCGCCGACCGGGGGTGGGACCTCGACCGGCTCTTCCACCCCGACCCCGACCACCCGGGGACCAGCTACGTGCGGGAGGGCGGGTTCGTCTACGACGCCGGGGACTTCGACGCCGACCTGTTCGGCATCAGCCCCCGCGAGGCGGTGGCGATGGACCCGCAGCAACGGCTGCTGCTGGAGGCCACCTGGGAGGCGTTCGAACGCGCCGGGCTGCCGCTGCCGGCCGTGCGGGGCAGCCGCACCGGCGTGTTCGTCGGCGCCGCCGCGCACGGCTACGACGCGATCCTCGCCCAGGCCGGGCAGGACGGCGAGGGGCACTCGCTGACCGGCAACTCGACCAGCATCGTCTCCGGCCGGATCGCGTACACGCTCGGGCTGGAAGGGCCGGCGGTCACCATCGACACCGCCTGCTCGTCCTCCTCCGTCGCCATCCACCTGGCCGTGCAGGCGCTGCGCAACGCCGACTGCGAACTGGCCCTGGCCGGCGGCGTCACCGTGATGCCCACCCCGGCGGTGTTCGTCGGCTTCAGCCGCCAGCGCGGCCTGGCCGCCGACGGCCGGTGCAAGC
>NZ_NAPR01000014.1:31072-31161 GCF_002140155.1 Micromonospora sp. NBS 11-29 | reverse complement strand
GTTCGCCGCCGCCGCCGACGGCACCGGCTGGTCCGAGGGCGTCGGCATGCTGCTGCTCGCCCGCCTCTCCGACGCCCAGAAGCACGGCT
>NZ_NAPR01000014.1:21309-31000 GCF_002140155.1 Micromonospora sp. NBS 11-29 | reverse complement strand
CGGTGCTCGCCGTGATCCGGGGCAGCGCGGTCAACCAGGACGGCGCGTCCAACGGGCTCAGCGCCCCCCACGGCCCCTCCCAGGTGCGGGTGATCCGGCAGGCGCTGGCCAACGCCCGGCTCACCCCCGAGCANCTCGGCGACCCGATCGAGGCGCAGGCGCTGCTGGCCACGTACGGGCAGGACCGGGATCAACCGCTGCTGCTCGGCTCGGTCAAGTCCAACCTGGGCCACACCCAGGCCGCCGCCGGCGTCGCCGGTGTGATGAAGATGGTGCTGGCCATCCGGCACGGCGTCGTCCCGCCCACGCTGCACGTGGACGCGCCGTCGGCGCACATCGACTGGACCGCCGGTGCGGTCACGCTCGCCACCGAGGCCACCGCCTGGCCGGCGACGGGCCACCGCCGCCGCGCGGCGGTCTCCTCGTTCGGGGTCTCCGGCACCAACGCGCACACCATCATCGAGCAGGCCCCTGAGCCGGAACCCGCCGAGGACGCGCCGGAACCGGTCGACCGGCCGGTCGTACCGGTGCTGCTCTCCGCCCGCTCCGAGGCCGCGCTCGCCGCCCAGGCCGGCCGGTGGGCCGCCTGGCTCGCCACCGACCCCGACGTGCGCCCGCTCGACGTGGCGCACTCCTCGGTCGCGTCGCGCTCGGTGCTCGACCACCGGGCCGTGGTCACCGCCGCCGGCCGGGACGACCTGGTCGCCGGGCTGCGCGCGCTCGCCGCCGGCGAGCCGGCCGGCACCGTGCGCACCGGCTCCGGTACGCCCCGAGGCCAGCNNNCGCACCTGGACCGGGCGCTGCCCCGGCCGTTGACCGAGGTGCTGTTCGCCGCCGAGGGCACCGACACCGCCGCCCTGCTCGACGAGACCGTGTTCACCCAGGCCGGCCTGTTCGCGGTCGAGGTGGCGTTGTTCCGGCTGGTCGAGTCGTTCGGCGTCAGCCCGGACCTGGTCGGCGGCCACTCCATCGGCGAGGTCACCGCCGCGTACCTGGCCGGGGTGCTGTCGCTGGAGCACGCCGCCGCGCTGGTCGCCGCGCGGGGCCGGCTCATGCAGGCGCTGCCGGCCGGCGGCGCGATGCTCGCGGTCGCCGCCGCCGAGGCCGACGTACGGGCCACGCTGGACGACCCGGACGAGCCGGTCGACGTGGCCGCGGTCAACGGCCCGGCCGCGGTCGTGGTGTCCGGCGCGGCCGACGCGGTCGAGCGAATCGAGCGGCTCTGGCGGGACCGGGGTGTGCGCACCCGCCGGCTGGCCGTCAGCCACGCCTTCCACAGCCCGCTCATGGCGCCGGTGCTGACGCGGTTCCGCGCCGTGCTGGACCGGCTGACGTTCACCGCGCCGACGCTGCCGATCGTGTCCAACGTGACCGGTGAGCTGGCCGACCCGGACGAGATCCGCACCGCCGACTACTGGGTGCGGCACGTCCGGGAGGCGGTCCGGCACGCCGACGGCGTCCGCGCGCTGCGCGCCGCCGGGGCGGACACGTTCCTGGAGATCGGCCCGCGTGCCGTGCTGACCGCGTTGACCGCCGACATCCTGCCCGGCGAGCCGGTACGCGCCGTCGCCGTCCAACGCGCCGACCGCCCGGAACCGGAGGCGCTGCTGGCCGCCCTGGCCGACCTGCACGTCCACGGCCATCGGCTGGACTGGGCCGGCTGGTTCGCCGGTACCGACGCCCGCCGGGTGGACCTGCCCACGTACGCGTTCCAGCGGCAGCGCTACTGGGCCGGTGACGGCGTCCTCCGGCTCCAGGCCCCCGCCGACGGCGTGGACGGCGACTTCTGGGCCGCCGTGGAGAGCGGCGACCTGCCGGCCGTGGCGTCCCACCTGGCGGTGCAGGACGACCCGGAGGCGGTGGCCGCGCTCGCCCCGGCCGTGCCGGTGCTCTCGTCGTGGCGGCGGGCCCGGCACCGCGACGCCGTGCTGGACGGCTGGTCGTACCGGGTCGGATGGGAACCGGTCCACCCCGCGCCGGCGCCGGCGCTGACCGGCCGCTGGCTGGTGGTGGCCGTCGACGACCCCGGGCCGTGGGCGGCCCCGCTGGCGGTGGCCGGCGCGGACGTCGACGTGCTCGCCGTACCCGCCGACGTCGACCGGGGCGACCTGGCCGAGCTGCTGCGCGGCCACGGCGAGCAGGGCTGGCGCGGTGTGCTCTGCGTGCTGCCCGGCCCGGACGCGCCGCGCCCCGACACGCCCGCCGTACCGGCCGGGACGGCGCTGCTGCTCACGCTGGTGCAGGCGCTCGCCGACGCCGGCCGGCCCGGTCGGCTGTGGTGCGTCACCCGGGGCGCGGTCGCGGTGGGCGGCGGCGAACCGCTGTCCGACCCGTACGCGGCCGCCGCGTGGGGGCTCGGCCGGGTCGTCGGCCTGGAGCAGCCCGACCGGTGGGGCGGCCTGATCGACCTGCCCGCCCCGACCCTCGGCGCCGCGACCGGGTCCGACCCGGCCACCGACGCGCCGGCCGGCCCCGACCGGGCCACCGCCGAGGCGCTGCGCGCGGTGCTCGCCGACGGTGGGCACGACGAGGTGGCCGTCCGGCCGCACGGCACCTTCGGCCGCCGGCTCGTCCCCGCCGCCCCGGCCGCCGGCGCCGGCTGGCAGCCGACCGGCACGGTCCTGGTCACCGGCGGCACCGGCGCGCTCGGCCGGCAGGTCGCCCGCTGGCTGCTCGACGCGGGCGCGACCGAGGTCGTCCTCGCCTCCCGGCGCGGCCGGGACGCGCCCGGCGCCGCCGAACTGGTCGCGGAGCTGCCCGGCGTCCGGGTGGTCCGCTGCGACGTCACCGACCCGACGCAGGTCACCGCGCTGGTCGCCGAGCTGCCCGCGCTGACCGCGGTGGTGCACGCCGCCGGCACCGTCGACGACGGCATCCTCGACGGCCTCGACCTGCCCCGCCTCGCGGCCGTGCTGGACGTGAAGGTCCGCGCCGCCCGGGTGCTGCACGAGGCCACCGCCGGTCGGCGCCTCGACGCGTTCGTGCTCTTCTCCTCCCTCGCCGGGGTGATCGGCAGCCCCGGGCAGGGCAACTACGCCGCCGCCAACGCCTTCGTGGACGCGTTCGCGGCCTGGCGCCGCGACCAGGGGCTGCCCGCCACCGCGATCGCCTGGGGCGCCTGGGCCGACGGCGGCATGGCCGCGGCCAGCACCGAGCTGACCGCGCGGCTGGTCCGGGGCGGCGTCAACCCGCTCCCCGCCGACCAGGCCGTCACCGCGCTCGGCCGGGTCGTCGGTGCCGGGGCGGCGGTCACCGTCGCCGACGTCGACTGGGGACGCCTCGCCGCCGCGCGCGGCCGACCCGCGCCGCTGCTCACCGGGCTGCCCGGCGTGCCCGCCGGACCCGCCGTGCTCGCGCCGGCCGTGGTGGTCGGCCGGTCCCTGCCGCAGCTCACCGAGCTGGTCCGCGCCCAGGCCGCGCTGGTGCTCGGCCACCCGGCCGGCCGGCCGCTGCCCGACCGCACGTTCCGCGACCTCGGCTTCGACTCGCTGACCGCGGTCGAGCTGCGCAACCGGCTCGCCGCCGAGACCGGCATGACGCTGCCCGCCACGCTCGTCTTCGACCACCCCACGGTCGCCGAACTCGCCGCCCACCTGCACGACCTCACCGCCGGGAGCACCGGCGGCGCGGTCGTCGCCGCCGACGTCGACCGGCACCGCGAACCGGTCGCCATCGTGGCGATGAGCTGCCGCTTCCCCGGCGGCGTCGCCTCACCCGAGCAGCTCTGGGACCTCGTGGCCGGCGGCACCGACGCGCTCTCGCCGATGCCCGAGGAGCGCGGCTGGAACGTCGCCGAGCTGTACCACCCCGACCCCGAGCACCTCGGCACCAGCTACGTGCGGGAGGGCGGCTTCCTCACCGGGGCCGGCGAGTTCGACCCGGCGTTCTTCGGCATCAGCCCGCGCGAGGCGGTGGCCATGGACCCGCAGCAGCGGCTGCTGCTGGAGACCGCCTGGGAGGCGTTCGAACGGGCCCGGCTCGACCCGGCCGCGCTGCGCGGCAGCCGCACCGGCGTCTACGTGGGCACCAACGGTCAGGACTACGGCTCGATGCTGCTGGCCGCCGGCGACGGCGACGAGAACTACCTCGCCACCGGCGTCTCCGCCAGCGTCATCTCCGGCCGCCTCGCGTACACCTTCGGGCTGCACGGCCCGGCCGTCACGGTCGACACGGCCTGCTCGGCGTCGCTGGTCGCGCTGCACCTCGCCGCGCAGGCGTTGCAGTCGGGGGAGTGCGACCTGGCGCTCGCCGGCGGCGCCACGGTGATGGCCACCCCCGGCATCTTCGTCGGTTTCTCCCGGCAGCGCGGCCTGGCCGCCGACGGCCGCTGCAAGCCGTTCGCCGGAGCCGCCGANGCGAGGGCGTCGGCCTGCTGGTGCTCCAGCGGCTCTCCGACGCCCGCCGCGACGGCAACCCCGTCCTCGCCCTGGTGCGCGGCAGCGCGGTCAACTCCGACGGCGCGTCCAACGGTCTGACCGCCCCCAACGGGCCCGCCCAGCAGCGGGTCATCCGGCAGGCCCTGGCCAACGCCGGGCTCGCCCCCGACCAGGTCGACGCGATCGAGGCGCACGGCACCGGCACCACGCTCGGCGACCCGATCGAGGCCCAGGCGCTCATCGCCACCTACGGCCGGGACCGCCCCGCCGACCGGCCGCTCTGGCTCGGGTCGATCAAGTCGAACCTCGGCCACACCCAGGCCGCCGCCGGCGTCGCCGGCGTGATCAAGATGGTCCTCGCGATGCGCCACGGTGTGCTGCCGCCCACCCTGCACGTCGACGAGCCGACGCCGCACGTCGACTGGTCCGCCGGCACGGTCGCGCTGCTCACCGAGGCCCGACCCTGGCCGGCCGGGGACGGGCCCCGCCGGGCCGGCGTCTCCTCGTTCGGCATCAGCGGCACCAACGTGCACACCATCCTGGAGCAGGCCCCGCCGGAGGAACCCGCGCCGGCCGACGCCGGACCGGCCGGGGAACTGCCCTGGACGCTGTCCGGGCGCACCGGCGCCGCGCTCGCCGCCCGCGCCCGCGAGCTGCGCGCCCACCTCGACGCGGTGCCCGACGCCGCGCTGCCCGACCTGGCCTGGTCGCTGGCGACCACCCGGGCCGCCCACGAGCACCGCGCCGTGGTGCTGGCCGCCGGCCGCGACGGCCTGGCCGCCGCGCTGGACGCGCTCGCCGACGACCGGCCCGCGCCGGACACCGTCACCCGCGCCCCCGGTACGCCCGGCGACGTGGTGTTCGTCTTCCCCGGCCAGGGCTCCCAGTGGGCCGGCATGGCTGCCGACCTGCTCGACACCGCTGGAGTGTTCGCCGAGGCGTTCACCGCCTGCGCGGAGGCGCTGCGCCCGTACGTGGACTGGTCCCTGCTGGACGTGGTGCGCGGTGCGCCGGACGCGCCGTCGCTGGAGCGGGTCGACGTGGTGCAGCCGGCCCTGTTCGCGGTCGGCGTGTCCCTGGCCGCGCTGTGGCGCTCGTACGGCGTGCACCCCGCCGCCGTCATCGGCCACTCCCAGGGCGAGATCGCCGCCGCCCACGTCGCGGGCGCGCTCAGCCTCGACGACGCCGCCGCCGTGGTCGCGTTGCGCAGCCGGATCATCGCCGACATCGCCGGCGACGGTGGCATGGTCTCCGTCGCCACCACCGCCGACGAGGCCACGGAGACCATCGCCCGATGGGACGGCCGGATCGCGCTGGCGGCGGTCAACGGCCCGAGCGCGGTGGTGGTCTCCGGCGACAGCGCCGCGCTCGACGAACTCGTCGCCCACTACCAGGGCCGGGACGTGCGGGTACGCCGGGTGCCGGTGGACTACGCCTCCCACTCCGCGCACGTCGAACCGCTGCGCGACCGGCTGCGCGACCTGCTCGCCGGGCTGCGCCCGCGCACCGGCGAGATCCGGTTCCGGTCCACCGTCGACGGCGACTGGATCGACACGGCCGGCCTGGACGCCGACTACTGGTACCGCAACCTGCGGCGGACCGTCGGCTTCGACGCGGCCGTGCGCGACCTCGCCGCCGCCGGCCACCAGACGTTCATCGAGGTCAGCGCGCATCCGGTGCTCACCATGGCGATGCAGGAGAGCGTCGAGGCGACCGCCGCCGACCCGGCCGCGGTCACCGTCACCGGCACGCTGCGCCGCGACGAGGGCGACCTCGCCCGGTTCCACCGCGCCGCCGCCGAGGTGTACGCCGGCGGCGTCGCCGTCGACTGGCGACCCGCCTTCGCCGGCCGGCCCACCCGCCGGCTCGACCTGCCCACGTACCCGTTCCAGCGGCAGCTCTACTGGCCGCGCCCCGCCGCCGCGCCCGCGTCGGGCCCGAGCGCCGCGGTCGAGGCCGACGAGGTCGACGCCCGGTTCTGGGCCGCCGTCGAGGCCGAGGACCCGGCCGCCGTCGGCGCCGAACTGGCCGACGTCGCCGAGGTGCCCACGGACGCCCTCACCGCGCTGCTGCCGGCGCTGGCCGCCTGGCGACGACGCCACCGTGACCAGGCCACCATCGACTCCTGGCGCTACCGCGACGGGTGGCTGCCGATCGACGGCGGCACCGAACCGGTCCTCACCGGCGCCTGGTGGCTGGTCACCGACACCGCCGCCGACGCCGGCACGGACGCCGACGCCGGTTTCGTCGCGGACGCGCTGCGCCGGCACGGCGCCACCGTCGTACCGGTCCCGCTGGCCGGCGAGCGCACCGACCGCGACGCGCTCGCCGCCCGGCTGCGCGACCTGCACCGGGAGACCCCGCCCACCGGCGTGGTCAGCCTGCTGGCGTACGACGAGACGCCGCTGCCCGGCCACCCGCACGTCCCGGCCGGGTTCGCCGGCACGGTCGTCCTGACCCAGACGCTCGGCGACGCCGGGGTACGCGCGCCGCTGTGGATGCTCACCCGGGGCGCGGTCCGCACCGGACCGGCCGACCCGCTGGCCCACCCGACGCGGCAACTCGCCTGGGGCTTCGGCCGGATCGCCGCGCTGGAACACCCCGACCGCTGGGGTGGCCTGGTCGACCTGCCCGACGCCCCGGACGAGCGCACCGCCACCCGGCTCGCCCGCGTCCTCGCCGGCGCCGACGGGGAGGACCAGGTGGCGCTGCGCGCCACCGGCGCGTACGGCCGGCGGCTGCTGCGCGCCCCGCTCGGCGACACGCCCGCGCCGCGCGACTGGCGGCCCTCCGGCACCGCGCTGGTCACCGGCGGCACCGGCGCGCTGGGCGGGCACGTCGCCCGCTGGCTGGCCGCCAACGGCGCCGACCACCTGCTGCTGCTGAGCCGGCGCGGCCGGGCCGGCGACGGCGTCGCCGAACTGGAGGCCGAGCTGACCGGGCTGGGGGCCCGGGTGACGGTCGCCGCCTGCGACGCCGCCGACCGGGACGCCCTCGCCGCCGTGCTGGCCGACCTGCCGGCCGAGCACCCGCTCACCACCGTCGTGCACACCGCCGCGGTGCTCGACGACGCGGTGATCGGCGCGCTCACCCTCGACCAGATCGACCACGCGCTCGCCGCCAAGGTCACCGCCGCGGTCAACCTGCACGAGCTGACCCGCGACCACGACCTCGACGCGTTCGTGCTGTTCTCCGCGATGGCCGGCACGGTCGGCAGTTCCGGCGTCGGCAACTACGCCCCCGGCAACGCCTACCTCAACGCGCTGGCCGAGCACCGGCGCGGCCTCGGCCTGCCGGCCACCTCGATCGCCTGGGGCGCGTGGGGCGGCGGCGGCATGGCCGACGGCGAGTTCGGCCGGATGCTGCACCGCCACGGCGCGCCGGAGATGCACCCGCGCCTCGCCATCGCCGCGCTGCACCAGGCCCTCGCGCACGACGAGACGTACCTGACGATCTCGAACATCGCCTGGGACCGGTTCCGGGTGGCGCTCACCGCCACCCGCCCGGCCCCCCTGATCGTCGAGATTCCGGAGGTGCGACGCCTCACCGCCGAGCGGGAGCCGGCCGCCACCACCGACACGGACACCGCCGGCCCGGCCGCCACGTTCGCCCGGATGGCCGCCGCGCAGCGCCGGGAGGCGCTGCTCGACCTGGTCCGCGACCAGGCGGCCACGGTCCTCAAGTACGACGGCGGCGACGCCGTCGACCCGCACCACGCGTTCCGGGACCTCGGCTTCGACTCCGTCACCGCCGTCGAGCTGCGCAACCGGCTCGCCGCCGCCACCGGGCTGCGGCTGCCGGTCACGCTGGTCTTCGACTACCCGACCGCCACCGTCCTCGCCCGGCACCTGCACGAGGAGCTGGGCGGCGGCGCCGAGACCGGGACGGCCACCGGCCCGGGGCCGATCGCCGACGACGAACCCGTCGCGATCGTCGCCATGTCCTGCCGGTTCCCCGGCGGCGTCACCGACCCGGAGCGGTTCTGGCACCTGCTGCACGCCGGCCGGGACGCCGTCTCGGAACTGCCCGGCGACCGTGGCTGGGACATCGACCGGCTCTACGACCCCGACCCCTACTCCGCCGGCACCTCCTACGTCCGCACCGGTGCGTTCCTGTACGACGTGGCCGACTTCGACGCCGGTTTCTTCGGCATCTCACCGCGCGAGGCGGTGGCCATGGACCCGCAGCAGCGCCTGCTGCTGGAGACCTCGTGGGAGGCGATCGAGCGGGCAGGGGTTGATCCGGGTGGCTTGCGGGGTTCACGAACAGGGGTGTTCGTCGGCACCAACGGCCAGGACTATGGGGCCCTGTTGATGGTGTCCGCGGACCAGGTAGAGGGGTTCGCGAGCACCGGGAACGCGGCGAGCGTGGTCTCGGGGCGGGTGGCGTACGTGTTGGGGTTGGAAGGACCGGCGGTCTCGGTGGACACGGCGTGTTCGTCGTCGCTGGTCGCGCTGCACCTCGCGGCGGCGGCACTGCAACGCGGCGAGTGCGACCTGGCACTCGCCGGCGGTGTCACCGTCATGTCCACCCCGGGGCTGTTCGTCGAGTTCTCCCGGCAGCGTGGCCTCGCACCGGACGGACGGTGCAAGGCGTTCGCCGCCGCCGCCGATGGCACCGGGTGGGGTGAGGGGGTCGGAATGTTGCTGGTCGAGCGGCTGTCCGACGCCCGGCGCAACGGGCACCCGGTCCTCGCCNGCGGCAGCGCGGTCAACCAGGACGGCGCGTCGAACGGGCTCACCGCCCCGAACGGCCCGTCCCAGCAGCGGGTCATCCGGCAGGCCCTGGCCGCCGCCCGGCTGTCCCCGACCGAGGTGGACGTGGTGGAGGCGCACGGCACCGGCACCACCCTCGGCGACCCGATCGAGGCCCAGGCGCTCATCGCCACGTACGGGCAGGACCGGGACGACGTCGCGCCGCTGTTGCTCGGCTCCGTGAAGTCGAACATCGGCCACACCCAGGCCGCCGCCGGCGTGGCCGGTGTGATCAAGATGATCCTCGCCATGCGGGCCGGCATCGTGCCGGCGACCCTGCACGTGGACGCGCCGTCCCCGCACATCGACTGGTCGGCCGGCGCGGTCGAGCTGGTCACCGAGAACCGGCCCTGGCCGACCACCGGGGCCGGCCGGCGGGCCGCGGTCTCGTCGTTCGGCATCTCCGGCACCAACGCCCACGTCATCCTGGAACTCCCCGACGAGCCGCCGGCCGGCGGGGACACTCCGCGACCCGGGCTGCTCGACGCCGGCGTGGTCGGCTGGCCGGTCTCGGCGCGTACCCGCGACGGGCTCGCCCGGCAGGCCGCCCGGCTGGCCCGG
>NZ_NAPR01000014.1:21010-21288 GCF_002140155.1 Micromonospora sp. NBS 11-29 | reverse complement strand
CCGGTCCGCGTTCGAGCAGCGGGCGGTCGTCGTCGGCTCCTCCGCCGAGGAGCTGCTGTCGGGTCTGGACGCGGTGGCGGGGGGTGTGCCGTCGTCGTCGGTGGTGACGGGTGCGGCGGCGCGGCCGGGTGGTCCGGTGTTCGTGTTCCCGGGTCAGGGTGCGCAGTCGGTGCGGATGGCGGCGGGTCTGGTGGGTCGTGCGCCGGTGTTCGACGCCGCTCTGGCGGAGTGCCGGTCGGCGTTGGCTCCGTATCTGGATGTCGATCTGGTCGGGGTGC
>NZ_NAPR01000014.1:20670-20915 GCF_002140155.1 Micromonospora sp. NBS 11-29 | reverse complement strand
ACGACGCGGCGAAGACCGTCGCGTTGCGGTCCCGCGCCCTGTCGGTGCTGCGGGGCACCGGGACGATGGCGTCAGTGGATCTGTCCGCCGACGAGGTAACGGCGCGGTTGGCGGCCGGCGTCGGGCCGGAAACGTCGTTCGCGGGCGTCGGGATCGCGGCGGTCAACGGCCCGTCGACCGTGGTCGTGTCCGGGCCGCCGCAGGCCGTCGCCGACCTGGTGGAGGCGTGCAAGAGCGACGGGGTT
>NZ_NAPR01000014.1:17166-20463 GCF_002140155.1 Micromonospora sp. NBS 11-29 | reverse complement strand
CGGCTGCTGACCAACCTGGCCACCGCGTACACCATCGGCCTGCCCGTCGACCTCAACCGCGTCCTCGCCGAGACCGACACCGTCGCGCTGCCCACCTACGCCTTCGACCGGGCCCGCTACTGGCCCACCACCACCGTCGTCGCGGCCGACGCCGCCGAGAGCCCCACCGGAGCCGACGCTGCCTTCTGGGCCGCCGTCGACAACGAGGACCTCGCCGCGCTCGCCGACCTCACNGCTCGCCGCGGCCCTGCCGCTGCTCGCCGACTGGCGGCGGCGGCAACGCGACCGGTCCACCCTCGACGACCTGCGCTACCGCGCCGTCTGGCAGCCGTACGGCGGGGTGCCCGTCGCGTACCTCACCGGGGTCTGGTGGGTCGTCGCGGACAGCGCCGGTACCGCCGAGGCGGACACCGCGGTGGCCGAGCTGACCCGGCGCGGCGCGGACGCCCGGCTGGTGCTGCTACCCGACGACGCCACCGACCGCGCCGCCGTCGCCGCCCGGCTCACCGACGCCGGCACCGACCCGGCCGACGGTGTGCTCTCCCTGCTCGCCCTCGCCGACGCCCCGGTCGACGCCACCGAACCGGTGCCGCCGTTCCTCGCCCGCTCGCTCGCCCTGGTCCAGGCGCTCGGCGACCTCGACGTGGCCGCGCCACTGTGGTGCGTCACCCGCGGCGCCGCCGGCACCACCCGCGACGGCGGCGTCGGCCGCCCCGAGCAGTCGCTGCTCTGGGGCCTCGGCCGGGTCGCCGCGCTGGAACACCCGGAACGCTGGGGCGGCCTCGTCGACCTGCCGGCCACCCTCGACGACCACGGCTGGGACCTGCTCTGCGCCGCGCTCTGCGGCCCCGACGGCGAGGACCAGTTCGCCGTCGACGGCGTCACGCTGCTGGTCCGGCGGCTCGTCCGGACCCCCGGCGGCGACGCCGCCGAACCCGACCACCCCGGCACCACGCTGGTCACCGGCGGCACCGGCGCGCTCGGCGGGCAGGTGGCCCGCTGGCTGGCCGACCGGGGAGCGGCCCACCTGCTGCTGGTCAGCCGCCGAGGCGCCGACGCGCCCGGCGCCGCCGACCTGGTCCGGGACCTCACCGAGCGGGGCGCGCGGGTCACCGTCGCCGCCTGCGACGTGTCCGACCGGGCCGCGCTGGCCAAGCTCCTCGACGCGCTGCCCGCCGACGCGCCGCTGACCGGCGTCGTGCACACCGCCGGCGTGCTCGACGACGGGATGCTCGACGGGCTCACCGCCGACCGGATCGCCGACGTGCTGCGCCCCAAGGCGCTCGGCGCGCTGCACCTGCACGAACTGACCGCCGACAAGGACCTGCGCGCCTTCGTGCTCTTCTCCGCGCTGCCCGGGCAGCTCGGGGCGGCCGGGCAGGGCAGCTACGCCGCCGCGAACGCGTACCTCGACGCGCTCGCCGAGCAGCGGCACCGGCAGGGCCTGCCGGCCACGTCCGTCGCCTGGGGTCCGTGGGCCACCGGCGGCATGGCCGACGCCGACCCCGCCGTGGCCGAACGCCGCCGGCGCAGCGGCGTCGCCCGCCTCGACACCGACCTCGCCCTCGCCGCGCTCGCCGGCTGCCTGGCCGGCCGGGAACCGGTCACGCTGGTCGCCGGCATCGACTGGGCCCGGTACGTGCCCGGCTTCACCGCCGTGCGACCCAGCCCGCTGCTCACCGGCGTACCCGAGGCCCGCCGCGCCGTCGCCGAGCGCGGCGACGACACCGGCCCGACCGCCGAGTCGCTCGCCGCCCTGCTCGCCGGGCAGAGCGACGCCGAGCGGCGCAAGACGCTGCTGGAACTCGTCCGGGCCCAGGCCGCGGCGGTGCTCGGGCACGCCTCGGACGCCGCCGTCNGTTCCGGGAACTCGGCTTCGACTCGCTGACCGCGGTGGAGCTGCGCAACCGGCTCACCGCCGCCACCGGCGTACGGCTGCCCGCCACGGCCGTGTTCGACTACCCGACCGCCGCGTTGCTCGCCGACTTCGTCCGCGCCTGCGTCGTCGACGGGGGAGTGGTCGGCGCCGCGCCGGTCTTCGGCGAACTGGACCGGCTGGAGGCGGCGCTGGCCGGCGCCGCGCCCGACCGGGGTGCCCGGCTGCGGATCACCGAACGGCTGCGCACGCTGCTGGCCTCGCTCAACGAGGTGGACGCCCCGGCGGACGGCGACGGTGTCGCCGGCAAGCTCCAGGACGCCACCCCGGACGAGGTCTTCGACTTCATCGACCGCGAGCTGGGGGTGTCCTGACGTGACCGTTGCCGGTTCGGGTCGACACAGGGATTGGGCGGACCATGGCTGACGAGGCGAAGCTTCTCGACTACCTCAAGCGGGTCACCGCCGACCTGCACCAGGTGCGGCAGCGGCTGCGCGAGGTGGAGGCCGGCGAGCAGGAACCGGTCGCCATCGTGGGCATGAGCTGCCGCTTCCCCGGCGGGATCGACACCCCCGAACGGTTGTGGGAGGTGGTGGCGTCCGGCCGGGACGTGATCACCGACTTCCCCGCCGACCGGGGCTGGGACCTCGGCGCGCTGCACGACGGCGACCCGGAGGACAATGGCACGTCGTACGCGCGTCAGGGCGGGTTCGTCACCGACCTCGCCGAGTTCGACCCCGGCTTCTTCGCCATCTCGCCCCGCGAGGCGCTCGCCATGGACCCGCAGCAGCGGTGGCTGCTGGAAACCACCTGGGAGGTCTTCGAACGGGCCGGGATCGACCCGCACACGCTGCGCGGCAGCCGCACCGGCGTCTTCGCCGGCAGCACCGGCCAGGACTACGGCACCGTGCTGATGACCGCCGCCGCGCAGGGCCTGGAGGGCCACCTGATGACCGGCAACGCCGGCAGCGTGGTGTCCGGCCGGATCGCCTACACGTTCGGCCTGGAGGGGCCGGCGGTCACCGTCGACACCGCCTGCTCGTCGTCGCTGGTCGCGCTGCACCTGGCCGGACAGGCGCTGCGACAGCGGGAATGCACGCTCGCCGTCGTCTCCGGCGTCACCGCCATGTGTACGCCGGGCGCGTTCGTCGAGTTCTCCCGCCAGCGCGGCCTGGCCGCCGACGGGCGGTGCAAGGCGTTCGCCGCCGCCGCCGACGGCACCGGCTGGTNGAGGGCGTCGGCGTGCTGCTGCTGGAACGGCTCAGCGACGCCCGCCGCAACGGCCGCCCGATCCTCGCCGTGCTGCGCGGCAGCGCGGTCAACCAGGACGGCGCGTCGAACGGGTTGAGCGCCCCGAACGGCCCCGCCCAGCAGCGGGTGATCCAGCAGGCCCTCGCCAACGCGGGCCTCGCCGCCGGTGG
>NZ_NAPR01000014.1:16481-17128 GCF_002140155.1 Micromonospora sp. NBS 11-29 | reverse complement strand
TGCTGGCCACGTACGGGCAGGACCGGGGCGACGCCGCGCCGCTGCTGCTCGGCTCCGTCAAGTCGAACCTCGGGCACACCCAGGCCGCCGCCGGTGTCGCCGGGGTGATCAAGATGGTGCAGGCGATGCGGCACGGCGTCGTCCCGCCCACCCTGCACGTGGACGCCCCGACCCCGCAGGTCGACTGGGACGCCGGCGCCGTCGAGCTGGTCACCGAGGCGACCCCGTGGCCGGCCGTGGACCGACCTCGCCGCGCGGCGGTCTCGTCGTTCGGCGTCTCCGGTACCAACGCCCACACCATCCTCGAACAGGCCCCGGCCGACGAGCCCGCTCCGGCCGACGCCGCGCCGGCGGTCACCCGCCCGGCCGTACCGGTGGTGGTGTCCGCCCGGGACGCCGCCGCGCTCGCCGCCCAGGCCGGACGCTGGGCCGCCCGGCTGGCCGCCGACCCCGCCCTGACCGCGCTCGACGTGGCGTTCTCGTCGGTCACCGCCCGCGCCGCGCTGGACCGGCGGGCCGTGCTCGCCGCCGCCGACCGGGACGACCTGCTGGCCGGGCTGCGGGCGCTCGCCGCCGGCACGCCGTCCGCCGCCACCGCCTCCGGGGAGGTCACCGAGCGGCAGGCGCTGGCGGTGCTCTTCTCCGGG
>NZ_NAPR01000014.1:11219-16460 GCF_002140155.1 Micromonospora sp. NBS 11-29 | reverse complement strand
CCTCGACGAGGTGTGCGCGCACCTCGACCCGCTGCTGCCGCAGCCGCTCAAGCCGGTGCTGTTCGGCGACGGTGACCTGCTCGACCAGACCCAGTTCACGCAGGCCGGCCTGTTCGCGGTCGAGGTGGCGCTGTTCCGCCTGGTCGAGTCGTTCGGGGTGACCCCGGACTTCGTGGGTGGCCACTCGATCGGTGAGGTGACCGCCGCGTACGTGGCCGGGGTGCTGTCCCTGGCCGACGCGGCCGCGCTGGTGGCGGCGCGGGGCCGGCTGATGCAGGCGCTGCCCGACGGCGGCGGGATGCTGGCCGTGGCCGCCGCCGAGGCCGACGTCGCCGCGTCGATCGGCGGGCACCCGGGCGTGGGTGTCGCGGCGGTCAACGGGCCGACGTCGACCGTGCTGTCCGGCCCGGTCGACGCCCTCGATGACATCGCGCACGCCTGGCGGGAACGGGGCGTGCGGGTCCGCCGGTTGACGGTCAGTCACGCGTTCCACAGCCCGCTGATGGAACCCATGCTGGCCGAGTTCCGCACGGTCCTCGACCGGCTGAGCTTCGCCGCCCCGGCCCTGCCGGTCGTGTCCAACGTGACCGGCGCGCTCNCGGCCGAGATCACCACCGCCGACTACTGGGTGCGGCACGTCCGCGAGGCGGTCCGCTACGCCGATGGGATCACCGCCCTGCGGGCCGCCGGGGTGGACACGTTCCTGGAGATCGGCCCGCGGAGCGTGCTCACCGCGCTGACCGCCGAGATCCTGCCCGACGACGACGCGGTGCTCGCCACCGCCGTGCAGCGCCGCGACCGGGACGAGTCGACCGCGCTGCTGGGCGCGCTGGCCGACCTGCACGCGNCTGGACCGGCGACGTCACCGCCGTCGGCCTGCGCCCCGCCCGGCACCCCCTGCTCGGCGCCGCGGTCGGCGTCGCCCACGCCGAGGGCTTCCTGTTCACCGGCCGGCTGTCCCGCCGGACCCACCCGTGGATCGCCGACCACGTCGTCTTCGACACCGTGCTGCTGCCCGGCACCGGCTTCGTCGAACTCGCCCTCCAGGCCGGCGCGCACGTCGGCGCCGACCACGTCCGCGAGCTGACCCTCGAAGCGCCGCTGATCCTCCCCGAGACCGGCGGCGTGGACATCCAGCTCTGGATCGGCCCGGCCGACGACACCGGCTGCCGGTCCGTCTCGCTGCACTCCGCGCCCGACGACGAGCGGACCGACCGGGAACCCGCCGACGGGGAGCAGCGGGGCTGGACCCGCAACGCCAGCGGCGTCCTCGCCGACGGCCCGGCGCAACCCGGCGTACCCGGCTGGGCCGACCTGGCCGCCTGGCCGCCGCCGGACGCCACCGAGGTGCCCACCGGTGAGCTGTACGCGCACCTCGCCGCCCAGGGCTACGACTACGGCCCGTCCTTCATCGCGTTGCGTGCCGCCTGGCGGCGCGGCGATGACCTCTTCGCCGACCTGGCGCTGCCCGAGGACCCGGCCGCCGAGGCCGGCGGGTACGGCGTGCACCCCGCCCTGCTCGACGCCGCCCTGCACACCCTCGGCCTGGCCAGCGCCGCCGGGGAACCGACCGGCCCCGGCCTGCCCCCCGGCCACGGCCGGCTGCCGTTCTCCTGGAACGACATCGCCCTGCACGCCGCCGGGGCCGCCGCCGCCCGGGTGCGGGTCCGGCACACCGGCGCGGACAGCGTCGCCCTGCTCCTCGCCGACGTCACCGGCGCGCCGATCGCCTCGGTCGGCTCGCTCGTGCTGCGGCCGGTCACCGCCGACCAGCTCCGCACCGCCGGCGGCGGCGGACCCGAGTCGCTGTACCGCGTCGACTGGACGCCGCTCACGCTGCCCGCCGGGCCGTCGACCGCCGGCTGGGCGGTGCTCGACACCGACACCGGCCTCACCGACGCGGTCGCCGCCACCGGGACCGCCGTCACCGCGTACCCCGATCTCGCGGCCCTGACCGCCGCGATGGACGAGGGCGCGGACGCGCCCGGCGTGCTGGTCGCGTCGTTCCTCGACCCGCGTGGCGAGCGCGACGTGCCCCGCTGGGTCGTCGAGGTGACCCACCGGGCGCTCGACGTGCTCCAACGGTTCCTCGCCGACGACCGCCACGACGCCACCCGGCTGGTCGTGCTCACCCGGGGCGCGGTCGCCACCGACGCGGACGCCGACCTCACCGACCTGGCCGGCGCCGCCGTCATCGGCCTGGTGCGCTCCGCCCAGTCGGAGAACCCGGGCCGGTTCGTGCTCGTCGACGTCGACGACCCGGCCGGTGCCGCCGCCGCGCTGGTGTCGGCGCTGGACACCGACGAACCGCAGGTCGTGATCCGGGGCGGCGTCGCCGCCGGTGCCCGGCTGAACCGGGTGCCGGTGCCCGCCGAGCCGGCCGGCACGTCGTTCGACGCCGACGGGACCGTGCTGGTCACCGGCGCCACCGGCACGCTCGGCCAGCTCATGAGCCGGCACCTGGTGACCCGCCACGGCGTGCGGCACCTGCTGCTCACCAGCCGGCGTGGCCGGGACGCCGCCGGCATTCCGGAACTCTGCGACGAACTGGCCGCGCTCGGCGCGACCGTCACGGTCGCCGCCTGCGACGTCGCCGACCGCGACGCGGTCGTCGCGCTGCTCGCCGACATCCCCGCCGAGCACCCGCTCACCGCCGTGGTCCACGCCGCCGGGGTACGCGACGACGGCGTCATCTCCTCGCTCACCCCCGACCGGGTCGACGGCGTGCTGCGGCCCAAGGTGGACGCCGCCTGGCACCTGCACGAGCTGACCGCCGACCTCGGGCTCACCGCGTTCGTCTCGTACTCCTCCCTCGCGGCCACCGCCGGCGGCCCCGGCCAGGGCAACTACGCCGCCGCGAACGCGTTCCTCGACGGGCTCGCCCACCACCGCCGTGCCCGGGGCCTGGCCGCGCTCACCCTCGCCTGGGGGCTCTGGGCCGACCGCAGCGGCATGACCACCGAGCTGGACGACGTCCACCTCAACCGGATCTCCCGCTCCGGCGTCGCCGCCATGGAGGCGGAGGAGGGGCTCGCGCTCTTCGACGCCGCCTGCCGCGTCCCGGCCGCCGCGCTGGTGCCCGCTCACCTCGACCTGGCCGCCATGCGGACCCAGTTCGCCGGCGCCGTCCCGCCGCTGTACCGGACGCTGATCCGCGCCGGCCGGGGCGCCGCCGCCGCGCCCACCACCGGGGCGTCCCTGGTGCAGCAGCTCGCCGCGCTCGGCGACGCCGAGCGGCGGGCCGCGCTGGTGGAGATCGTCCGCGGCCAGGCCGCCGCCGTGCTCGGCTACCCGGACCCGGCCGCCGTCGACCCGCGCCGCGCGTTCAGCGACCTCGGCTTCGACTCGCTCACCGCCGTCGAGATGCGCAACCGGCTCGGCAACGCGTTCGGCCTGCGGCTGCCCGCCACGCTCGTCTTCGACCACCCGAGCCCGCACGACCTCGCCGCCCACCTGGACACCGAGATCGCCGGCACCCCGGTGCCGACCCGCCCGGCGGTCNGGGAGCCGCTGGCCATCATCGGCATGGCCTGCCGGCTGCCCGGCGGGGTGGCCAACCCCGACGACCTGTGGCGGCTCGTCGCCGACGGCGTCGACGCGATCACCGACCTGCCCGGCGACCGGGGCTGGGACCTGGACACGCTCTACAGCCCCGACCCGGACGCCGCCGGCACGTTCTACGCCCGAGGCGGCGGGTTCCTCGCCGACGTCGACCGCTTCGACCCCGGCTTCTTCGGCATCAGCCCGCGCGAGGCCCTGGCCATGGACCCGCAGCAGCGGCTGCTGCTGGAAACCACCTGGGAGACGTTCGAGTCCGCCGGCCTCGACCCCACCGCGCTGCGCGGCAGCAGCACCGGCGTGTTCGTCGGCACCAGCGGCCAGGACTACGGCTCGCTGCTCGCGTTCGCCCCGGAGGAGACCTCCGGCTACGCGCTCACCGGCATGACCAGCAGCGTCATCTCCGGCCGGGTCGCCTACACGTACGGCCTGGAAGGGCCGGCGGTCTCCCTCGACACCGCCTGCTCCTCCTCGCTCGTCGCGTTGCACTGGGCCGGGCAGGCGCTGCGCCGGGGCGAGTGCGACATGGCGCTGGCCGGCGGCGTCATCGTGATGGCCACGCCCACGGCGTTCGTGGAGTTCTCCCGGCAGCGCGGCCTNGTGCAAGTCGTTCGCCGCCGCCGCCGACGGCACCGGCTGGTCCGAGGGCGTCGGCCTGCTGCTCGTGCAGCGCCTCTCCGACGCCCGCCGGCAGGGCCGCCACGTCCTCGCCGTGGTGCGCGGCAGCGCGGTCAACTCCGACGGCGCGTCCAACGGGCTCACCGCCCCGAACGGCCCGTCGCAGCAGCGGGTCATCCGGGCGGCCCTGGCCGCCGCCAAGCTCGGCCCGGCCGACGTGGACGTGGTCNGCTCGGCGACCCGATCGAGGCGCAGGCGCTGCTGGCCACGTACGGGCAGGACCGGCCCGCCGGCCGGCCGCTGCTGCTCGGCTCGATCAAGTCCAACATCGGCCATGCGCAGGCCGCCGCCGGTGTCGCCGGTGTGATCAAGATGGTGCAGGCCATGCGGCACGGCACCGTGCCCCGCACGCTGCACGTCGACGAGCCGTCCCCGCACATCGACTGGGACGCCGGCGCGGTCGAGCTGGTCACCGAGGCGTGCCCCTGGCCGGCGGTGGAACGCCCGCGTCGGGCCGCCGTGTCGTCGTTCGGCATCTCCGGCACCAACGCGCACGTCATCGTGGAGCAGGGCGACGAGCCGCCCGCCCCGACCACCACCGGCACCGGGTTGCTGGACGCCGCCGTCACGGTGTGGCCGGTCTCCGCGCGCTCGCGTACCGCCCTCGCCGGGCAGGCCGCCCGCCTCGCCGACCACGTCCGGTCGCGGGACGACCTGGACCCGGCCGCGCTGGGCCGCTCGCTGGCCACCACCCGGTCGGCGTTCGACACGCGGGCCGCCGTGGTCGGCTCCTCGGTCGAGGAGTTGCTGTCCGGCCTCGACGCCCTGGCCGCCGGCGCACCGTCACCGCACCTGGTCACCGGTACGGCGGTCGAGTCCGCCGGTCCGGTGTTCGTGTTCCCGGGTCAGGGTGCGCAGTCGGTGCGGATGGCGGCCGGTCTGGTGGGTCGTGCGCCGGTGTTCGACGCGGCTCTCGCCGAGTGTCGGTCTGCGCTCGCCCCGTATCTGGATGTGGATCTCGTGTCGGTGTTGACCGGGGATGACGAGTCGTGGTTGGACCGGGTG
>NZ_NAPR01000014.1:10737-11176 GCF_002140155.1 Micromonospora sp. NBS 11-29 | reverse complement strand
ACGACGCGGCGAAGACCGTCGCGTTGCGGTCCCGCGCCCTGTCGGTGCTGCGGGGAACCGGGACGATGGCGTCGGTCGACCTTCCGGCGGCCGAGGTGACCGCACGGTTGGGTGTCTCCGCCGGGACGGCTGACGACGCCGGCTCGGCTGCCGGTGGCGCGGCTGCGGACTCGGCGAGCGGCGACCGGTTCGCCGGGGTCGGGATCGCGGCGGTCAACGGCCCGTCGACCGTCGTGGTGTCCGGTCCGCCGCAGCCGGTGGCCGACTTCGTGGCGGCGTGTCAGGCCGACGGGATCCGCGCGCGCCTGATCCCGGTGGACTACGCGTCGCACTCCGCCGCCGTGGAGGAGGTCGCGCAGCGGTTGCGCGCCGACCTCGCCGATGTGACCCCGCAGCCGGGGCACACCCGTCTGGTGTCCACGTTGACCGGGGACTGGGC
>NZ_NAPR01000014.1:10605-10688 GCF_002140155.1 Micromonospora sp. NBS 11-29 | reverse complement strand
ACAACCTGCGCCAAACCGTCCGGTTCGACGCGGCGGTGCGGGTCGCGATCGGGGCGGGTCACACGACGTTCGTGGAGGTCTCG
>NZ_NAPR01000014.1:10435-10509 GCF_002140155.1 Micromonospora sp. NBS 11-29 | reverse complement strand
TGCTGACCATGCCGGTCACCGCGATCCTCGACGACACCGGCACGGCCGGCCACACGCTCGGCACGTTGCGGCGG
>NZ_NAPR01000014.1:4726-10403 GCF_002140155.1 Micromonospora sp. NBS 11-29 | reverse complement strand
CCAACCTGGCCACCGCGTACACCATCGGCCTGCCCGTCGACCTCACCCGCGTCCTGCCCGAGACCGGGCTCGTCGAGCTGCCCACCTACGCGTTCGAGCAGCAGCGGTTCTGGCTCGACCCGCCCGCCCACCGGGCGCAGGACGTCGCCTCCGCCGGCCTCCAGGACGCCGGGCACCCGCTGCTCAGCGCCGCCGTCACGTTCCCCGACAGCGAACGGCTGGTCTTCACCGGCCGGCTGTCCGTGCGCACCCACCCGTGGCTCGGCGAACACCGGGTGATGAACGCGATCCTGCTCCCCGGCACCGCGTTCGTCGAACTGGCCGCCCACGCCGGCGAGCAGGCCGGCGCACCGGTGGTCGAGGAACTCACCCTGCTCGCCCCGCTCGTCCTGCCGGAACTCGGATCCCTCCAGATCCAGCTCACCGTCGGCGAACGCGACGACGCCGGACGCCGGCCGGTGCAACTGCACTCCCGGCCATACCGGGACGGATCCGACGAGATCCTCGCCGACGTGGCCTGGACCTGCCACGCCACCGGCCAGCTCGCCCCGCGCGCCGTCGACCCGCCCGCGTTCGACCTCGGCGTGTGGCCGCCGCCCGGCGCCACCCCGGTTCCCTCCGACGCCTTCTACGCCGGCATCGAGTCGACCGTGTTCGGCTACGGTCCGGTCTTCCGCGGCCTGCGCGCCGCCTGGACCCGCGGCGAGGAGGTCTTCGCCGAGGTGGCGCTCCCCGCTGACCACCACACCGAGGCCGGCCGCTTCGGGATCCACCCGGCGCTGCTCGACGGCGCGCTCCAGGCCATGTCCATCGGCGGTTTCCTCGGCCGGATGGGCGACGGCGCCGACGCCAGCGTGCCCCGCCTGCCGTTCGCCTGGACCGGCGTCACGCTGCTCGCGGCCGGGGCCACCGCGCTGCGGGTCCGCGTCGCCGCGGCCGGCGACGTCGGCGTGACGTTCCAGGTCGCCGACGCCACCGGCGCCCCGGTCCTGCACGCCGAGTCGCTGATCATGCGCCGGGTCACCGGCGACGCGCTCGGCGCCGCCCGCGCCAACCGCCACGAGTCGCTGTTCCAGGTGGACTGGCCGGCGCTGCCGGTGACCGCCGGACCGTCGCCCGTCGCCGCCCGCTGGGTGGTGCTCGGCGACGACCTCGCGCTCAGCGCCGCCGGTGAGGCCGCCGGCGCTCGGGTCCGCACCGACCTCGCCCCCGAGTCCTTCGCCGAGCTGCTCGCCGGCGGCGAACCCGCCCCCGAGGCGCTGATCGTGCCGGTCACCGGCCACGGCGTCGGCGCGGACCTGCCCGCGCAGGCCCGCGCCACCACCCACCACACGCTCGGCCTCCTCCAGGCGTGGCTCGCCGACGACCGGTTCGCCGACACCCGGCTGGTGCTGGTCACCCGCGACGCCGTAACCACCGGCGAGCAGGTCGAGGTGAACCTGCGCACCGCCGGTGTCTGGGGGCTCGTCCGCACCGCCCAGCTCGAACACCCCGGCCGGCTCCAACTCGTCGACCTGGACACCGACCCCACCGCCGCCGCGCTGCTCGCCGCCGCGATCGGCACCGGCGAACCGCAGGTCGCCGTGCACGGCGGACAGGTACGCGTGCCGCGCCTGGCCCGCGTACCGGCCGGGCTGGACGCGCTGCCCGGCGGCGTCGACCCGGACGGCACGGTGCTGATCACCGGCGGCACCGGCGTGCTGGGCCGGCTGCTGGCCCGCCACCTCGCCACCACCCACGGCGTACGGCACCTGCTGCTCGCCGGCCGACGCGGCGCGACCGCCGACGGCATTGGCGACCTGGTCACCGAGCTGGCCGACACCGGCACCGAGGTCACGGTCGCCGCCTGCGACGCCGCCGACCCGGACGCGCTCGCCGCGCTGCTCGACGGCATCCCCGCCGCCCACCCGCTCACCGCCGTGGTGCACGCCGCCGGTGTGCTCGACGACGGCGTGCTGGAGTCCCTGACCCCGGACCGGATCGACGCCGTCGCGATCGGAAAAATCGACGCGGCGTGGCACCTGCACCGGCTCACCGCCGGCCGGGACCTCGGCGCGTTCGTGCTCTTCTCCTCCGCCGCGGCCACGCTGGGCAGCGCCGGGCAGGCCAACTACGGCGCCGCGAACGCGTTCCTCGACGCGCTCGCCGCGCACCGGCGGGCCCAGGGACTGCCCGGCATCTCCCTCGCCTGGGGGCTGTGGGAGCAGGCCAGCGGCATGACCGGCCACCTCGCCGACGCCGACGTGCGGCGCATCACCGAGCAGGGCGCCGGTGGGCTGAGCACCGAGGCGGCGCTGCACCTGTTCGACGCGGCCTGGCGGCTGGACACGGCCGCCGTCGTACCCATGCGGTTGGACGTGGCGGCGCTGCGCGGGCAGGCCGAGTCCGGTGCGCTCGCGCCGCTGCTGCGCGGCCTGGTCCGGGTGCCGCTGCGGCGCTCGGTCGACGCGGGCGGCGCCGGCACCGGCGGCGTGCCGCTCAGCCGGCGACTCGCCGGCCTGGCCGAACCCGAGCGGCGCAAGGTGCTGCTCGACGTGGTCCGGGCCAACGTCGCCGCCGTGCTCGGCCACACCGGCCCGGAGGCCGTCGACCCCGGCCGCCTCTTCACCGACCTGGGCTTCGACTCGCTGACGGCGGTCGACCTGCGTAACCGGCTCAACACCCTGTCCGGGCTGCGGCTGCCCGCCACGCTGGTTTTCGACTATCCGACGCCGCACGCGCTCGCGGAGAAGCTGGCCGGTGAGATCGCCGCCGACGCCGCCCCCTCCACCCAGCCGCTCTTCCAGGGCATCGACGCGGTGGAGACGCTGCTCACCACGCTTCCGCTCGACCCGGCGACCCGGGACCGGTTCACCACCCGGATGCGTGACCTGCTCGCCAAGGCCACCGACCTCGCCGGTCCCGCCGACGAGCCGGAGCGGCCCGACCTCGACGCGGCCAGCGACGACGAGATCTTCGACTTCATCAGCAAAGAGTTTGGAATCTCCTGACATGACCGAACCGCGGATCGAGGCAGGGACGCGATGAGCGACGACGACAAGCTGCGGTACTTCCTCAAGCGGGTGACCGCCGACCTGCACGACACGAAGCGCAAGCTGCAGACCGTCGAGGCACGTCACCAGGAGCCGCTCGCCATCGTGTCGATGAGCTGCCGTTTCCCCGGCGGCGTCCGGTCACCGGAGGACCTGTGGGACCTCGTCGCCGACGGGCGGGACGCGCTCACCGAGTTCCCCGCCGACCGGGGCTGGGACGTCGACGCGCTCTACGACCCCGACCCGGACAAGCCCGGCAAGAGCTACACCCGCAGGGGTGGCTTCCTCGACGCCGCCGGTGACTTCGACCCGGCCCTGNATCTCGCCCCGCGAGGCGCTCGCCATGGACCCGCAGCAGCGGCTGCTGCTGGAGACCTCGTGGGAGGCGATCGAGCGGGCCGGCATCGACCCGCTGTCGCTGCGCGGCAGCGCCACCGGCGTCTTCGTCGGGCTGAGCACCTCCAACTACGGCATGGGCCTGCCGTACGTGCCCGACGGCGTCGACATGTACCTCGGCACCGGCAACACCACCAGCGTCGCGTCCGGCCGGATCTCGTTCACGCTCGGCCTCAACGGGCCCGCCGTCACCGTCGACACCGCCTGCTCCTCCTCCCTGGTCGCGCTGCACCTCGCCGGGCAGGCGCTGCGCCGGGGCGAATGCGACCTGGCCGTCGCCGGCGGCGTCACCGTGATGGCCACCCCCGGCGTGTTCATCGTCTTCTCCCGCCAGCGCGGCATGTCCGTCGACGGGCGGTGCCGCGCGTTCGCGGCCGGCGCCGACGGCACCGGCTGGGGCGAGGGCGGCGGCGTCGTGGTGGTGGAACGGCTCGCCGACGCCGAACGCAACGGCCACCCGATCCTCGCCGTGATCCGGGGCAGCGCCCTGAACCAGGACGGCGCCTCCAACGGCCTCACCGCCCCGAACGGCCCGTCCCAGCAGCGGGTGATCCGGGCCGCGCTGGCCGACGCCCGGCTCGGCCCCGCCGACGTCGACCTGGTCGAGGCGCACGGCACCGGCACCACGCTCGGCGACCCGATCGAGGCACAGGCGCTGCTCGCCACGTACGGGCAGGACCGCCCCGCCGACCGGCCGCTGCGGCTCGGCTCGGTGAAGTCGAACATCGGCCACACGCAGAGCGCCGCCGGCGTCGCCGGCCTGGTCAAGATGGTGATGGCGCTGCGGCACGGCGTGCTCCCGGCGACCCTGCACGTCGACGAGCCGTCCCCGCACGTCGACTGGTCGGCCGGCGCGGTGGAGCTGATCACCGAGAACCGGCCCTGGCCGGAGCTGGGCCGACCCCGCCGAGGCGGCGTCTCCTCGTTCGGGGTCAGCGGCACCAACGCCCACGTCATCGTCGAGGAGTACCGGCCCGCCGCCGCCGACCCGGACACCGCCGCGCCGGCCCCCCGCCGCGCCGGGCTGCTCGACGCCGGCCCCACCGCGTGGCCGATCTCCGGCCGGACCCGCGCCGCGCTCGCCGGCCAGGCCGCCCGGCTCGCCGCCCACCTGCGCGCCGACGTCGACCCGGCCGCGGTGGCCTGGTCGCTGGCCACCACCCGGGCCACGCTCGACCAGCGGGCCGTCGTCGTCGGCGCCGACCCGGCCGGGCTGCTGGCCGGCCTGGACGCGCTCGCCGCCGGCCTGCCGGCGGGCAACCTCGTCACCGGCACGGCGGCCGCCGCCGGCGCCGGCCCGGTCTTCGTCTTCCCCGGCCAGGGCGCCCAGTCCGCCGGGATGGCCGCCGGGCTGGTCGGCCGGTGCCCGGTCTTCGACACCGTGCTGGCCGAGTGCCAGGCCGCGCTCGCGCCGCACCTCGACGTCGACCTCACGTCGGTGCTGACCGGCGACGACCAGTCGTGGCTGGACCGCGTCGAGGTGGTGCAGCCGGTGCTCTGGGCCGTCGGCGTCGCGCTCGCGGCCGTCTGGCGGGCGGCCGGCGTGACCCCCGACGCGGTGATCGGACACTCGCAGGGCGAGATCGGCGCCGCGTGCGTCGCCGGGATCCTGTCGGTGCCGGACGCGGCGAAGACGGTCGCGTTGCGGTCCCGCGCGCTGTCGGTGCTGCGGGGCACCGGGACGATGGCGTCGGTCGACCTGTCCGCCGACGACGTCACCGCCCGCCTCGACGGGTTCGACGGCGTCGGCGTCGCGGCGGTCAACGGCCCGTCGACGGTCGTGGTGTCCGGCCCGCCGCAGGCCGTCGCGGACCTGGTGGAGGCGTGTCAGGCCGACGGGATCCGGGCCCGCCTGATCCCGGTGGACTACGCGTCGCACTCCGCCGCCGTGGAGGAGGTGGCGCAGCGGCTGCGTACCGACCTGGCCGACGTCACCCCGCGGCCCGGTCACACCCGCCTCGTCTCCACGCTCACCGGCGACTGGGTCGACCCGGCCACGATGACCGCCGCCTACTGGTACGACAACCTGCGCCAGACGGTCCGCTTCGACAGTGCCGTGCGCACCGCGATCGGGGCCGGTCACACNGCCCGCATCCGGTGCTGACCATGCCGGTCACCGCGATCCTCGACGACACCGGCACCGCCGGCCACACGCTCGGCACGCTGCGGCGCGGTGAG
This sequence comes from Micromonospora sp. NBS 11-29, assembly GCF_002140155.1. Classification (GTDB taxonomy): domain Bacteria; phylum Actinomycetota; class Actinomycetes; order Mycobacteriales; family Micromonosporaceae; genus Micromonospora. The sequence continues at coordinate 4,797 of NZ_NAPR01000014.1, read as the reverse complement.
GACGACCCGACCCGGCTGCTGACCAACCTGGCCACCGCGCACACCATCGGCCTGCCCGTCGACCTCACCGC
>NZ_NAPR01000014.1:1322-4681 GCF_002140155.1 Micromonospora sp. NBS 11-29 | reverse complement strand
CCTCGCCGAGACCGACACCGTCGACCTGCCCACCTACGCCTTCGACCACCAGCGGCTCTGGCTCGACGGCAGCGGCGGCCCCGACCGCGCCGACCAGCCGGCGGACGGCGCCACCGGCCCCGACGACAGCGGCTTCTGGGCCGCCGTGGAACGCGACGACCTGCCCGCCCTCGCCGAGGTCGTCGCCGACGGGGACACCCCCGCCGGTTCGGCCCTCGACGCGCTGGCCCCCGCGCTGCCGCTGCTGCACCGCTGGCGGCGGCAACGCCGCCGCCAATCCGACATCGACAGCTGGCGCTACCAGGACACCTGGAAGCCGCTCACCGGCATCACCAACCGTCAGATGGCCGGCACCTGGGTGGTGGTGCTGCCCACCGGCGAGATCGTCGAGCCCTGGCAGGAGGCGTGCGTCGAGGCGATCACCGCCGCCGGCGCCACCGTCGTACCGGTGCCGGTCAGCACCACCGACGCCGACCGCGACCTGCTCGGCAAGCTGCTGCGCGAGGCGCTCGCCCCCGCCGCCGGCGACGAGCCGGCCGAGGTCGCCGGCGTGGTGTCGCTGCTCGCCTTCGACGAGCTGGTCCACCCGATGCACCCGTCCGTGCCCGGCGGCTTCGCCGCCACCGTCGCGCTGGTCCAGGCGCTCGGCGACATCGGCCTCGCCGCCCGGATGTGGGCGGTCACGTCCGGCGCCGTCTCGGTCGGCCGCGCCGAACTGCTCCGCTCACCCGGGCAGGCGATGGTCTGGGGCTTCGGCCGGGTCGCCGCGCTGGAACACCCGCAGCGGTGGGGCGGACTCGTCGACCTGCCGGAGGCGGTCGACGAGCGCAGCGCCGGCCTGCTCGTCGCGGCCCTCACCGCCGCCGGCGAGGAGGACCAGATCGCGGTACGCCCCGGCGGCCTGCTCGGCCGGCGACTCACCCGCGTCCCGCTCGGCGACAGCCGGCCCGCGCACCCGTGGCAGCCCGCCGGCACCGCCCTGGTCACCGGCGGCACCGGCGCGCTCGGCGGCCACGCCGCCCGCTGGCTGGCCCGCAGCGGGGTGGAGAACATCATCGTGGTCAGCCGGCGCGGCCCGGACACCCCCGGCGCCGACCGGCTCGTCGAGGAACTGACCGCGCTGGGCGCCACCGCCAGCGTGGTCGCCTGCGACGCCGCCGACCGCGACGCCCTGGCCGAGCTGATCGACGGCATCCCCGCCGAACAGCCGCTGCGGGTGGTGGTGCACGCCAGCGCGGTGCTCGACGACGCCCTGATCAACGAGATGCGCATCGACCAGATCGAGCGGGTCCTCGCCGCCAAGGTCGACGTCGCGTACCACCTGCACGAGCTGACCCTCGACCTCGACCTCGCCGCGTTCGTCATGTTCTCCTCGTTCGCCGGTTCGGTCGGCAGCTCCGGCGTCGGCAACTACGCGCCGAGCAACGCGTTCCTCGACGCGCTCGCCCAGCACCGGCGCGGCCTCGGCCTGCCCGGCACCTCCATCGCCTGGGGCGCCTGGGCCGGCGGCGGCATGGCCGACGGGCCGTTCGGCGAGCTGCTGCACCGCCACGGCGTACCCGAGATGCCGCCGGAGGCCGCGATCGCCGCGCTGCACCAGGCCGTCGACCACGGCGAGGCGTTCCTCACCGTCGCCGACATCGCCTGGGAACGGTTCTCCGTCGCGTTCACCGCCACCCGACCCGGACCGCTGATCAGCGACCTGCCCGACGTACGCCGGCTGCGGGCGGCGGAACGGACCAGCGGCGGCGAGGCGCCCGACGGCCCCGAGTCGCTGCGTGACCGGCTCGCCGGGCTGCCCGCCGCCGACCGGATGGCCGTGCTGCTCGCCCTGGTCCGGGGGCAGGTCGCGGCCGTGCTCAACTACCCGTCCGGGGAGTCGGTGGACGAACACCGGGCGTTCCGCGAGCTGGGGTTCGACTCGGTCACCGCGGTCGAGCTGCGCAACCGGCTCGGCCTGGCCACCGGGGTGGCGCTGCCGGTCACCCTGGTCTTCGACTACCCGACGCCGACCACGCTGGCCGAGTACATCTACGCCGAGGTGGCCCAGGACGACGTGGTCACCCCGACCGCGCTCCTCGACGACCTCGACCGGATCGCCGACGGGCTCGACGTGGTGGCCCGGGACGAGGCCGCCCGGGTCCGGGCGACCGTCCGCCTCCAGGCCATGCTCACCCGGCTGGGGCAGGGCGGTGGCGGCGACGACATCGGCCGGCACCTCGGCGAGGCCACCGACGACGAACTGTTCGCCATGGTCGACCGCGACCTCGGTCTGTCCTGACCGCACCGGCTCACTCCCCGTCCCCTGCGAGGAAGCGGCACCCCGATGGCCAATGAAGACAAGCTCCGCGACTACCTCAAGCGGGTCATGGCGGACCTGCACGACACCCGCCGCCGGCTCAGCGAGGCCCAGTCCCAGGAACTGGAGCCGGTGGCGATCGTCGCGATGAGCTGCCGGCTGCCCGGCGGCGTACGCGACCCGCAGGGCCTGTGGGAGCTGCTGCGCGACGGCCGGGACGCGGTCGCCCCGTTCCCCGAGGACAGGGGCTGGGACACCGAGCGGCTCTACCACCCCGACCCCGACCACCCCGGCACCTCGTACGCCCGCGAGGGCGGCTTCGTCGACGGCGCCGGTGACTTCGACGCGGCGTTCTTCGGCATCAGCCCCCGCGAGGCGCTCACCATGGACCCGCAGCAGCGGCTGCTGCTGGAGACCGCTTGGGAGGCCGTGGAGTCCGCCGGCATCGACCCGGCCACGCTGCGCGGCAGCCGCACCGGGGTGTTCGTCGGCACCAACGGGCAGGACTACGGCACGCTGCTGATGATGTCGCCGGACGGCGACGAGGGGCACTCGATGACCGGCGGGGCGGCGGCCGTCGCCTCCGGCCGGGTGTCGTACACGCTCGGCCTGGAGGGGCCGGCGGTTTCCATCGACACCGCCTGCTCCTCCTCGCTGGTCGCGTTGCACCTGGCCGCGCAGGCGCTGCGGGCGGGGGAGTGCGAGCTGGCGCTGGCCGGCGGCGTCACCATCATGGCCACCCCCGGCCTCTACGTCGGGTCGAGCCGGCAGCGTGCGCTGTCCCCGGACGGGCGGTGCCGCTCCTTCGCCGCCTCCGCCGACGGCGCCGGGTTCTCCGAGGGCGTCGGCTGGCTGCTGGTGGAGAAGCTCTCCGACGCCCGGCGCAACGGACACCCGGTCCTCGCGNNNGCGGCAGCGCGGTCAACCAGGACGGCGCGTCGAACGGGCTCACCGCCCCGAACGGACCCGCCCAGCAGCGCGTGATCAGCCAGGCGTTGACCGCGGCGCGGCTCGCCACCGCCGACGTCGACGTCATCGAGGCGCACGGCACCGGCACCAA
>NZ_NAPR01000014.1:560-1307 GCF_002140155.1 Micromonospora sp. NBS 11-29 | reverse complement strand
CTCGGCGACCCGATCGAGGCGCAGGCGCTGCTCGCCACGTACGGGCAGGACCGGGGCGACGCCGGGCCGGCGCTGCTCGGCTCGGTGAAGTCGAACATCGGCCACGCCCAGGCCGCCGCGGGGGTGGCCGGGGTGATCAAGATGGTGCTCGCCATCCGGCACGGGCTGGTGCCGGCGACGCTGCACGTCGACGAGCCGTCCCCGCACATCGACTGGTCCGCCGGGGCGCTGGAGTTGGTCACCGAGGCCCGCCCCTGGCCGGCGGTGGACCGGCCGCGCCGGGCCGCGGTGTCCTCGTTCGGCATCTCCGGCACCAACGCCCACGTCATCGTCGAGCAGGCCCCGGAGGCCCCCGCGCCGGCCGCCGCCACGTCCGTCCCCGGGCTGCTCGCCACCGACGTCACCGCCTGGCCGGTTGCCGCCCGCACCCGCGCCGCGCTCGCCGGGCAGGCCGCCCGCCTCGCCGCCNCCGGTCCGCGTTCGAGCAGCGGGCGGTCGTCGTCGGCTCCTCCGCCGAGGAGCTGTTGTCGGGTCTGGACGCGGTGGCGGCGGGTGTGCCGTCGTCGTCGGTGGTGACGGGTACGGCGGCGCGGCCCACCGGCCCGGTGTTCGTGTTCCCGGGGCAGGGCGCGCAGTCGGCGCGGATGGCGGCGGGTCTGGTGGGTCGTGCGCCGGTGTTCGACGCGGCTCTGGCGGAGTGTCGGTCCGCGCTCGCCCCGTATCTGGATGTCGATCTGGTCGGGGTGT
>NZ_NAPR01000014.1:189-512 GCF_002140155.1 Micromonospora sp. NBS 11-29 | reverse complement strand
TGATCGGTCACTCGCAGGGTGAGATCGGTGCGGCGTGTGTGGCGGGGATCCTGTCGGTGCCGGACGCGGCGAAGACCGTGGCCCTGCGGTCACGCGCCCTGTCGGTGCTGCGGGGGACCGGGACGATGGCGTCGGTCGACCTGTCCGCCGACGACGTCACCGCCCGGCTGGGCGCGGCGGGGAGCACCGGACCGGCGGCCCCGGACGGCTCCCGGTTCGCCGGGGTCGGTGTCGCGGCGGTGAACGGTCCGTCGACCGTGGTGGTGTCGGGTCCGCCGCAGGCGGTGGCCGACTTCGTGGCGGCGTGTCAGGGCGACGGGATC
>NZ_NAPR01000014.1:0-156 GCF_002140155.1 Micromonospora sp. NBS 11-29 | reverse complement strand
TCCCGGTGGACTACGCGTCGCATTCGTCGGCGGTGGAGGAGGTCGCGCAGCGGCTCCGCGCCGACCTGGCCGACGTGACCCCGCAGTCGGGTCACACCCGCCTGGTGTCCACGTTGACCGGGGACTGGGTGGACCCGGCCAGCATGACCGCCGACT
>NZ_NAPR01000013.1:892303-892431 GCF_002140155.1 Micromonospora sp. NBS 11-29 | reverse complement strand
GGGGGGGGGGACACGGGTGCGGGCACCGTCAGGCGCACACAAAAGTCTCGGGGGGATCCGGCAGCACGCACGCTTCGCGGTGCCGGGAGAATGTGTAACGACCGGCCGCCCACCGGCATTCCCGGGTG
>NZ_NAPR01000013.1:892083-892232 GCF_002140155.1 Micromonospora sp. NBS 11-29 | reverse complement strand
AGCCACTCGCCTTCCTCGGTCGTTCACCGGGTTACAACGCCACCCACCCGCCCACCATTCCGCCGCCAGAGTGCCACCCACCACCACCGAACCGGACACCCCGCCCAGCCGGGGACGCCACGTCCCGGCGCTGCCCGCTCCACTCCCGC
>NZ_NAPR01000013.1:855465-891980 GCF_002140155.1 Micromonospora sp. NBS 11-29 | reverse complement strand
CCATCAAGCCCGTGACTGGAACAGCATGGGTGCATCCCGACCTCCCAGACACCCATGGCGTTCCACCCACGCCCCTCCCAGCCCACGAGTGGAACACCATGGGTGCGACCGGACCCTGCAGACACCCATGGCGTTCCACCGAGGCGGGGATGCCGGCTTTGGAGACACCTGTGCCGCCGGGACGCCGTGCCATGCGGACTCTTGAGAGCGGGGGGACGGGTCAGGGGTGTGGGGTCAGCACGTTTGTGGTGAGGGCGTCGCGGATGCTCCCGATCACCCCGTCGAGCGGGCCGCGCCCGGTGAAGCCCGCCGCGAACCGGTGCCCGCCGCCACCCAGCGCCACCGCCACCCGGCTCACGTCCACCGCGCCCTTGCTGCGCAGCGAGACCGCCCATTCGGCGTCCCCGGACTGCTTGACCACACAGCTCACGTCCGCCTCGGCGGTGCAGCGCACCGAGTCGATGAGGGCTTCCAGCACGTATGCCGGCTGGTCGTGGCGGGCCAGGTCGTCGCGGGTCGCGTACGTCCAGACGAGACCGTGCCCGGCGGCGGCCGCCGGTTCCAGCGTGGCCCGGCCGAGTACCTCGCCGAAGAGTCGGACCGCACCGAACGGGCGGGTGTCGAAGACTCGCCGGGAGATGTCGCCCGGGCGGATGCCGGTGGCCAGCAGTCGCGCGGCCATCTCGTGCACGGCCGGGGTGGTCGCCTCGAAGCGGAACGAGCCGGTGTCGGTGGTCAGCGCGACGTAGAGCCCGGTCGCCGTCTCCGCGTCCAGCGGCACCCCGAGCCGGTCCAGCAGCCCCAGCGCGACCACGGAGGTGGCCGCGGCGTGCGGGTCGACCAGGTTGACGCCGCCGAAGCCGGTGTTCGAGGCGTGATGGTCCAGCACCAGCGACGCGCCCGCCCGGCCCAGCCGGTCGGCCAGGTCGCCCAGCCGGGACTCGCTCGCCGCGTCGAAGCAGATCACCAGGTCCGGTGCGGGGTACGCGTCGTCCTGCGGCACCAGCAACTCGACGCCGGGCAGCCAGCGGAACGGTTCGGGCAGGTCCGCCGGCCCCGGGAAGGTTGCCTGGAGGTGTCGCACCCCCAGCCGGCGCAGGCCCAGCCCGAACCCGAGCATGCTGCCGAGGGCGTCCCCGTCCGGGTTGACGTGGCAGATCAGCAGCACCCGCGCGTCGTCGGCGAGCCCGCGGACCGCCGCGACGGCAGCCGCCCACGCGGCGTCGGTGGGACCGCCGGCGGCCGGCACGCTGTCCCCGACGGCCTCGGTCACCGGCGGTCGCCGCCGCGCGGCTCGCCGTCCGCAGACGACTCGTCCGCAGACGACTCGCCCGCAGACGACTCATCCGCAGACGACTCATCCTCGGTCGACTCGTCGTCCTCGTCGACCCGGTACGGCTGGGCGTCGCCCGCGTACGAGGACGTGGCGGCCAGGCGCTGCACCTCGGCGTCGGCGGTACGCGCGGCCGTGAGCAGGTCGTCGATGTGCTTGACCTGGTTCTGCACGTCGTCGAGGACGAACGTCAGCGTCGGCGAGTGCCGCAGCCCGAGCGCCTTGCCGACGGTGCTGCGCAACATCCCCTTGGCGCTCTCCAGTGCGGCGGCGGTGCTCGCCTGGGCGGCCGCGTCGCCGAGCACGGTGTAGAAGACGGTGGCGTCGCGCAGGTCGGCGGTGATCCGGGCGTCGGTGATCGTGATCATGCCGAGCCGAGGGTCCTTGATCTGGCTCCGCACCACCGACGCGACCAGTTCACGGATGCGCTCCGCGTGCCGGCGTACCTTGGCCGGATCCGACATGTCCCCCACCTCCACGTTGACTGTTCCTACGGCCCGGCGCGGCTGACGCCGCGGTCGGGAGCCGCCGGCCGGGGACGGCGCCGGGCGCCGCCGGGCCCGACCGCCCAACGNCGGGCGTCACGCGGCACCGCCGGGGTGCCGCGCGACGCGCCGACGGCGTCAGTCGTCCGCGCCGTGCAGGCGGCGGCGCACCGACAGCAGCTCGGTCTCCGGGCGGGCGGCGACCATACGTTCGCAGGAGTCGAGCACCTCACGGACGTGGGCCGGCTCGGCGGCCACCACGGCCACCCCGATCTCGGCCCGACCGTGCAGGTCGAGCGCGCCGACCTCGGCGGCCGACACCTCGAACTTGCGCAACGCGGCGACGATCGGCCGGACGTAGGACCGCTTGGCCTTCAGGGACCGGGAGTCACCCGGCAGCAACAGGTCGAACAACGCGGTTCCGGTATACACGGCGAGCAACGGTACGCCCCGCCAGGCCACCGGTCACCCGGTTATGGCGCGGTCGCGACCAGCACGTCCCGCTCGATGGCCTGGTCGACCCGGTGGCACAGGTCGCGAAAGCCGGGCCCGTCAACCACGCGCAGGCCGGCGGCGGTCAGCACCGCCTCCGCCTCCGCGCGCGGCGCGACGTGCGTGTTCCAGGACAACCCGAGCGCCCCGCCGGGCCGCAGCAGCTCCCGCCACACCGGTACGGCGGCGGTGAGCAGCTCCAGAGGGCTACGGGACAGGCCCTGGCCGGTGCGGCTGCCGTGGGCCACGCCGTACGGGGCGTCGGTGACGATCACGTCGGCGCACCGGGCCCGCAACGCCTCCCGGGCTCGGGTGGTGTCGGTGTTCAGCACGGTGATCCGTTGGGTGACGCCGGCCCGGTGCTCGTCCCGGGAGGCGGAGACGACGGCCTCGAATCGGCGGGCGACCAGCTTGCGGTCCCGGCGCACCGACGTCGTCTCCGCCGTGTGCTTGAGCCGCTTGCGGCGCAGCCAGGTGCGCAGGAACGCCCCGTACGCCTCCACGTCCTGGCTGTCGCGTTCGACGCCGATGCCGTCGTAGCCGTACATGAGCGCCTGGTTGAGCGTGGTGCCCCGGCCGCAGAGCGGGTCGAGCACCACGAGCTGCCCGTCCAGCATCCGGGGTGCGGAGGCGGAGGCGAGCACCGTCACGTTGAGCAGCAGCCGGGTGAACTGCTCGTTGGTCTTGCCGGCGTACTTGGGGATGGTGATCAGGTCGGAGTCGTAGCGGGCCAGCGGGTGCAGTGCCACCGGGCGGAGCAGGTCGTCGCCGACCCGTTCGAAGAGGGCGTACGCCGCCGACAGGTTGGCCAGGTGGGCCAGGTCCCGGGTGCCGAGGCCGGGCTCGGGGGCGGTGAAGGTCAGGTACTCCACCCCGCCGATCCGGTGGACGTCGGCGTCGGCCGGGGGCACGTCGAGCACCCCGGAGCCGGCGAACACGGCCAGTTCGGCGCGGGCCAGCCGGGCGGCCGCGTCGGCGTAGACGCGGTTGGCGGAGGGGGCGAGGAGCAGCGCGTACCCGATCACGTCGGAGATTGTCGCAGCCTGCGCAGACGGCGACGGCCGGGGCCCGAAGGCCCCGGCCGTCGACCGGTCGTGCTCACCACTCAGGCGCGCGGCTTCTCCCGCATCTCGAAGGTCTCGATGATGTCGCCGACCTGGACGTTGTTGTAACCGCCCAGCGTCAGACCACACTCGAAGCCTTCGCGGACCTCGGTCGCGTCGTCCTTGAACCGCTTCAGCGAGCTGATCGTGAGGTTGTCCGCCACGACCGACCCGTCCCGCAGCAGCCGCGCCTTGGCGTTGCGGCGGATGAGACCGGACCGGACGATACAGCCGGAGATGTTGCCGATCTTGGACGAGCGGAAGACGTCGCGGATCTCCGCGGTGCCCAGCTCGACCTCCTCGTACTCCGGCTTGAGCAGACCCTTGAGCGCGGCGTCGATCTCCTCGATGGCCTGGTAGATGACCGTGTAGTACCGGATCTCCACGCCTTCGCGGTCGGCGATCTCGCGGACCTTGTTGGCGGCCCGCACGTTGAAGCCGATGATCGTGACCGCCTCGGACGAGGCGCTCGCGAGCATGACGTCGCTCTCGGTGATCGCACCCACGCCCCGGTGGATGATCCGAAGCTGGACCTCCTCCGGGATGTCGAGGTTGAACAGCGCGTCCTCGAGCGCCTCCACGGAACCGGAGACGTCGCCCTTGAGCACCAGGTTGAGCGAGGTCTTCTCGCCCTCCTTGAGCTGCTCCATGAGCGTTTCGAGGGTGGCCCGGCCGCGGGAGTTGGCGAACGAGGCCGCCCGCCGCCGTGCCTGCCGCTGCTCGGCGATCTGCCGCACGGTGCGGTCGTCCTCGGCGGCCAGGAAGGTGTCACCCGCACCCGGCACCGTGGTCAGACCCAGCACCATGACCGGACGCGCCGGCCCGGCGTAGTCGACCGGCTTGCCGTTCTCGTCCAGCATGGCCCGGACCCGGCCGTGCGCCCCACCGGCGACGATGGAGTCACCCGCCCGCAGCGTGCCCTTCTGCACCAGCACGGTCGCCACCGCACCGCGGCCCTTGTCCAGGTGCGCCTCGATGGCGACACCCTGCGCCGGCCCGTCGATCGGAGCGGTCAGCTCCAGCGACGCGTCGGCGGTCAGCAGGACGGCTTCGAGCAGCTCGTCGATGCCGATGCCGGGCTTGGCGGCCACGTTCACGAACATGGTGTCGCCGCCGTACTCCTCGGCGACCAGGCCGTACTCGGTCAACTGCTGGCGGACCTTGTCCGGGTTCGCCTCCGGCTTGTCGACCTTGTTGACCGCGACCACGATCGGCACGTCCGCCGCCTTGGCGTGGTTGAGCGCCTCGATGGTCTGCGGCATCACGCCGTCGTCCGCCGCCACCACCAGGATCACGATGTCCGTCACCTGGGCACCACGGGCACGCATGGCGGTGAACGCCTCGTGACCCGGGGTGTCGATGAAGGTCACCGCGCGGTCCTCGCCCTCGTGCGGGACGTGGACCTGGTAGGCGCCGATGTGCTGGGTGATGCCACCCGCCTCGCCGGCCACGACGTTCGCCTTGCGGATCGCGTCGAGCAGCTTGGTCTTACCGTGGTCGACGTGACCCATGACGGTCACCACCGGCGCACGGCTGACCAGGCGGTCCGCCGCGACCTCGGCGTCGAGGTCGATGTTGAACTGCGCGAGCAGCTCGCGGTCCTCGTCCTCCGGGCTGACGATCTGCACGTCGAAGCCGAGGTGCTCACCCAGCAGCAGCAGGGTCTCGTCGGAGCACGACTGGGTCGCGGTCACCATCTCGCCCAGGTTGAACATCTCCTGGACCAGCGAACCCGGGTTGGCGTTGATCTTGTCGGCGAAGTCCGACAGCGAGGCGCCACGGGACAGCCGGACGACCTGACCCTGACCGCGGGGAGCACCCGAGGACATGGTCGGGGCCGACAGGTTGTCGAACTCCTGTCTGCGCTGCTTCTTGGACTTGCGACCACGGGTCGGCCGGCCGCCGGGACGCCCGAAGGCACCCGCCGCGCCGCCGCCACGGCCACGACCACCGCCACCGGGACGACCGCCGCCACCGACCGGGCCACCCGGACGGAAACCGCCGCCGGGAGCACCGCCGCCGCCACCACCGGGACCACCGCGGTAGCCACCACCGGTGCCGGTGCCACCGCCGCCACCGGGACCGCCACGGTAGCCACCGCCACCACCGCCGCCACCGGGACCGCCACGGAAGCCACCACCGGTGCCGCCACCGGGACCGCCGCGACCGGCGCCGGGGCCGCCGCGACCGCCGCCGGGACCGCCGGGGCGGCCCGTGGTCGGGCGCTGGCTCGGCATCGAGGCCGGGCTGGGCCGCGGCGGCATGGACGCCGGGCTGGGCCGCGGCGGCATGCCGGCCGGGCTGGGACGGGGACCGCCCGCACCGGCGGCCGGGGGCCGCTGCTGCTGTTGCTGGCCGCCCTGGATGCCGAACGGGTTGTTGCCGGCGCCGCGCGCCGGCGGACGACCGCCGGGCCGGGCGCCGGGGCCCTGACCCGGGCCACCGGGCCGAGCGGCCGGGGAACCCGGACGCGGCGGCATGGCGTTGGGGCCGGGACGCGGACCCGGCCGGGGGCCGCCCTCGGCCGGGGGCTCCCGGCGGACGGTCTCCCGCTGCTGCTGACGGGCGGCCTGGGCGGCCTTGACCGCGGCCTCCTGCTCAGCCTTCAGCGCGGCGGCACGCGCCTCGGCGGCCGCCACTTCGATGTCGTGGGCGCTCGCCGGCTTGGCGACCGGGGCCGCCGGCTGCGGCGGGCCGGGGACCGGGCCCTTGGGCCTCGGTCCAGGGGTCGGCGCGGCCGGACGCCGGGGCGGCATCGGTCGGGCCGAGACCCGGGGGGCGCCCGGGGTCGGGGTGGGTGTCGGGGTCGGTGCCGGGCCGCTGGGAGCGGCCGTCGGCGGGGCGGCGGGCGCCGGCGAACCGGCGGACGCCACGAACGCGTTCCGCAGCCGTCGGGCGACAGGCGCCTCGACGGTGCTGGACGCGGACTTCACGAACTCGCCCATCTCCTTGAGCTTGGCGAGAACGGTCTTGCTCTCGACCCCGAGCTCCTTGGCGAGCTCGTGTACGCGGGCCTTTCCTGCCACTGCACTCCTCACTCCGAGGTCGTGCGGGCAGCACCCGCAGCGACCTCACTCGTGCACTTGAAGCCTGGTCATTTCAGGGACTTCATCGTGTGCTCATGTCGGTCGTCCTACCTTGCTAGCGACCCTCGACCGGTCGGGCTGACCGGTCGTCGGGGGTTGCGCGTCGACGTGCTCCGCGAGCGCACCGTGGTCGGGGACCCCGGCGAGGCGCAGTGCCCGCCCGAAGGCGCGACGCCGCACCGCCTGCGCGAAGCAGGCCGGATTGGGGTGCATGTTCGCTCCCCGACCCGGCAGTCTGCGGGCCGGATCGGGCCGGAGGCTGGTCTGACCAGCCTCGTCACCGACCGCGACGACCCGCAACAACTCGCTGGCCGGCGCTCGCTTCCGGCAGCCCACACAGGTGCGCTCCGGCAGCTCGCGTCGTGCCACTGAAGAAGTCTACCCCTAGCTGCTCGAGATCGCTCCGCCCGGCTCCCGTACGTGATCAGCTCCGCCCCGGGCGGGCTGCTCCGCGTCGGACCGGATGTCGATGCGCCAACCGGTCAACCGGGCTGCCAGGCGGGCGTTCTGCCCTTCCCGGCCGATCGCGAGGGAAAGCTGGAAATCCGGGACGGTGACCCGGGCGGTGCGGGTGGCCAGGTCGACCACCTCGACCCGTAGGGCCTTGGCCGGCGAGAGCGCGTTGCCGACGAAGGTGGCCGGGTCGTCCGACCAGTCGATGATGTCGATCTTCTCGCCGTGCAGCTCGCTCATCACCGCGCGGACACGCTGGCCCATCGGGCCGATGCAGGCGCCCTTGGCGTTGACGCCGGGGGTGGTCGAGCGTACGGCGATCTTGGTGCGGTGACCTGCCTCACGGGCGATGGCGCCGATCTCCACCGTGCCGTCGGCGATCTCCGGCACCTCCAGCGCGAAGAGCTTCTTCACCAGCGCCGGGTGCGACCGGGACAGCGTGATCTGCGGACCGCGCATGCCCTTGGCGACGTGCACGACCACGCAGCGGATCCGCTCGCCGTGCTCGTAGCGCTCGCCCGGGACCTGCTCGGACTGGGGCAGCACGCCCTCCAGCTTGCCCAGGTCGACGCTGACGATGCCCTTCTCCCGGCGGGTCTCGTGCGCCTGCACCACGCCGGTCACCAGGTCGCCGTCGCGGCCGACGTACTCGCCGAAGTGCACCTCGTCGGTGGCCTCCCGCAGCCGCTGGAGGATCACCTGCTTGGCGGTCATGGCGGCGATCCGGCCGAAGTCGTGCGGGGTGTCGTCCCACTCCCGGGTGACCGTGCCGTCCTCGTCCAGCTCCTGGGCGTAGACGGAGGCGGCCCCGGACTTGCGGTCGATCTCCACCCGGGCGTGCGACTCGGCGCCGTCGGTGTGCCGGTAGGCGGTCAGCAGCGCGGTCTCGATGGCCGCGAGGATCGTGTCGAACGGGATCTCCCGCTCGCGCTCCAGGGCGCGCAGCGCCGCGAGGTCGATGTTCACCTCTCCTCGTCCTCCAGATCTTCGTCGTCGTCGATGTCGGTGTCGTCACCGAGGTCGGCCTCGTCCAGGCGGGTGAACTCCACCTGGATCCGGCCGGGCCCCAGTTGGGGGTACGGGTGAGCGGTGGCGCCGGCGTCGGTCTCCAGCTCCACGCGCTCGTCGTCGGCGGCCGTGATCCGGCCGGTGAGCTGCCGGTCGCCGGCGTCACCGCGCACGGTGACCTTGACCAGCCGGCCGACGTTGCGTCGCCAGTGCCGGGGCAGCGTCAACGGGCGGTCCACGCCGGGCGAGCTGACCTCGAGCTGGTACTCACCGGCGACGATGTCGCCCTCGGCCTCCTCGGCGGCGTCCAGCGCCGTCGAGACCGCCCGCGAGACGTCCGCGACGGCGTCCAGCGTGATCCCGCCGTCGGCGTCCACGATCACCCGGACCACGTGCCGCCGGCCGGCCCGGGAGACGGAGAGGTCCTCGAGGTCGTACCCGGCGGCGGTGATCACCGGCTCGATCACCTCGCGCAGCCGGGCCCGGCGCGCGGCGAGGTCGCCGCGGGGTGCGCCGGCCCGGTCCGTGCCGCGGGGGCCGTCGGACCGGCGGGGCCGCCCGGCGGGGCCCGTCGACCGGGTGGCACGGCCACGCTGCGTCATTCGGCGCACCTCTCTGCTGTTGCCACGCCCCTGTCGGGTCGTGTTGTCCCACGCCGACGCGGGCGGTCGGCCCGCCATGCCGGCACGCCACCGGGGCGTCCGCGTCCGGTGGCTGCGCAGAGCGTAACGCCTGGGCCGCGCGGCGGACCCGGCGGCGCACCGACGACCCTGCCCCACGGGGCGGCTCGCATGGTGTTGACTTGTCCGGTGGGGACGGGCAGAACACTATCCAAGCAGGGCAGAGCGGGGCATTCCCGGCGGGGCCTGCTGCGCGCCGGGGCGCTGGTGGCGCTCGGCGGCGTGGCGACGCCGTTGACCGGTTGTGGTCTTCTCGACCGCGACGACGCGCCGCCGGAGCCGGACGCGCTGGAGCCGCTGGTCGCCGAGTCGCTGGCGTTGGAGGCCCGGCACCGGGCCGCCGCCACCGCCGTCCCGGCGCTGGCCGGCCGGCTCAATCCGATCGCCGACGCGCACCGGGCGCACGCCGACGAGATGCGCCGGATGATCGGCCGGCCGGCGCCCTCCGGCACGCCGACTCCCGGCCCGTCCGGCTCACCGGTCACCGGCCGGGCGGCCGTGCTCACCGAGCTGCGCCGGGCCGAGCAGCAGGGCCAGACGAACGCGGCCAGGGCCTGCGCGGCCGCGCCGGCCGAGCGGGCCGCGATGCTCGGCTCGATCGCCGCGGCGCGGGCCACCCACGTCGAGGCGCTGGCATGAGCGAACGCACCGAGCGCAGCGAGGGCCGTGAGCACATGCCCGATCGGCGCAGCGTGAGCCCGGCTCCCGGGCCGACCCAGGTCCTCGCCGACGCGCTCGCCGCCGAGTACGCGGCGATCTGGGCGTACGGGGTGATCGGCGTGCACCTCGCCGACGCCGCCCGCACCGCCGCCCGGGCCGCCGAGGCGGCGCACCGGTCCCGGCGGGACGCGCTGCTCCTCCAGCTCGCCGAGGGCGCCGGGCAGGTGCCGGCCGACCGGGCCGGCTACGCGTTGCCCTACCCGGTGACCGACCGGGCGGCCGCGCTGCGACTGGCCGTGGAGATCGAGGAGCGGACCGCGGGCCACTGGCGGGCCGCGCTGCCGCACACCACCGGCGCCGACCGGAACACCGCCCTCGCCGCGCTGACCGACTGCGCGCTGCGGGCGACCCGCTGGCGGCGTACGGCCGGGGTGAACCCGGTCACCGTCCCGTTCCCCGGTCGGCCGGCCTGAGCGCGAACGACGGTCACCCCGCGGAGCGCCCCGGTTGCGGGCCGCATACCAGGTATGCATACTCCAGGCCATGTCCATCCGCCACGGTCTGCTCGCCCTGCTCGAACGCGGCCAGATGTACGGCTACCAGCTTCGCGCCGCGTTCGAGGAGTCGACCGGGTCGACCTGGCCGTTGAACATCGGGCAGGTGTACACCACGCTGGCCCGGCTGGAACGCGACGGCCTGGTCCGCCCGCTGCCGGAGAACGAGGGCGGGCAGCGGCCGTACGAGATCACCGACGCCGGGCGGGCGGACCTGGCGCTGTGGTTCGCCACCCCGATCAGCCGCGCCGACCGCCCGCGCGACGAGCTGTCGATCAAGCTGGCGCTGGCGCTGACCACCCCGGGCGTGGACGTCCGGGCGGTGGTGCAGACCCAGCGCAGCGCCACCATGCGGGCCCTGCAGGAGTTCACCCGGTTGAAGTACACCAGCGACAAGCCGGAGGATCTGCCCTGGCGGCTGGTGCTGGACGCGATGATCTTCCAGACCGAGGCCGAGGTGCGTTGGCTCGACCACTGCGAGACCAGCCTGGTGCGCCACCGGCCGGCACCGGGCCGGCCGATCGCCCACCCCGAGGCGGTGGACCGGGCCGCTGACGAGGCCCGCCGGTGACCGGGAGGTCGACGGAGATGGACGGGGTGCTGGAGCTACGCGACGTGCACCGGACGCACGGCGTCGGCGAGGCCGCGGTGCACGCGCTGCGCGGCGTCAGTCTCACCGTGCGGGCCGGCGAGCTGGTGGCGGTGATGGGCCCCTCCGGTTCCGGCAAGTCCTCCATGCTGGCGCTGGCCGGCGGTTTGGACCGGCCCACCGGCGGCGAGGTGCTGGTCGAGGGCGAGGCGCTCGGCGGGCTGCCGGCCCGCGCGCTGGCCCGGCTGCGCCGCCGCCGGATCGGGTACGTCTTCCAGGATTTGAACCTGCTCGGCAGCCTGACCGCGGTGGAGAACGTGGCGCTGCCGCTGGAGCTGGACGGCACCGGGGTGCGGGCGGCCCGCCGGTTGGCCCTGGACGCGCTGCGCGAGGTGGACGTCGCGGGTCTGGCCGACCGCTTCCCCGACCAGATGTCCGGCGGCCAGCAGCAGCGGGTGGCGATCGCCCGGGCCCTGGTCGGCGAGCGCCGGCTGGTCCTCGCCGACGAGCCGACCGGAGCGTTGGACTCGCAGGCCGGCGAGGCGGTGCTGCACCTGCTTCGTCGCCGGGTGGACGCGGGAGCGGCCGGGGTGCTGGTCACCCACGAGGCCCGGCACGCCGGCTGGGCGGACCGGGTGGTGTTCCTGCGCGACGGCGTGCTGGTCGACTCGACCGCCCCGCTGATCGGCGTGGAGCACCTGCTCAGCGGCAGCGGCCGGTGACACCGGGTCGGTTCGCCGCGGCACATGGCTCGTGGCGTACCGCGTTGCGGATCGCCCACCGGGAGGCCCGCCGGTCCCGCCGGCGCACGCTGCTGGTGCTGGTGATGATCGCGCTGCCGGTGCTGGGGCTCAGCTTCGTCGCGGTCAGCTACGACATGGCCGAGCTGACCCGGTCGGAGCGAATGGAGCGCCGGCTCGGCGCGGCCGACCTGGAGCTGCGCTGGGCCGGGCTCACCCCGATCGGCCAGGATGCCTGGGGTGAGGCGTCCTGGCCGATCGAGGGCGATCCGGTGCCCCGGACCCGCCCGGTCGACGCCGGAGAGCTGCGGGCGCTGCTGCCGACCGACAGCCGGGTCGCCCGGGTGCGGTGGTGGATGCCGTTCGACACCCGGATCGGTCATCGCACCGAGTCGATGGAGGCCCGCGCCCTCGATCTGACCGACCCGCTGCTCCGCCCGTTGGCCCGGGTGCGGGAGGGTCGGCCGCCGGTCCGCCCGGACGAGATCGCGGTCAGCCCGGCCGCGTTGCGCCGGCTGCACACCCGTATCGGAGCGCTGGTGCGCACCACCGACGGCACGCCGTTCCGGGTGGTCGGGGTGGTCGAGTTCCCGGACAACCTGGGCGAGGTGGTGACGCGCGCCGGTGTGACCCCGGAGGTGCCGGGGATTGAGGAGAGCTGGCTGGTCGACCTGCCCGGGCCGATGGACCCGGCGCTGGCCGACCGGCTGAACCCACAGGGCATCCAGGTGGCCGCCCGGACCCCGCTGCCCGGGCGGCAGGAACTCGGCCGTGGCACGCCGGCGGCGGACGTCGAGTCGACCGGCGTGTCCGTGCTGGTCGGCGGGCTGGGCCTGCTGGAGGTGGTGCTGCTGGTGGGTCCGGCCTTCGCGGTCGGCGTACGCCGCCGACGGCGGGACCTCGCGCTGGTCGCGGTGGCCGGCGGCGACGCGGTGCACCTGCGCCGGATCGTGCTCGCCGACGGGGTGGTGCTCGGTGCCGGCGGGGCCGCCCTCGGGCTGCTGCTCGGCGTCGGGACCGCGTTCGCCGGCCGGTCGCTGGTCGAGCAGTACGTGAACGGGGAGCGCTTCGGCGCGTACCGTATCTTTCCCAGCGCGCTGGCCGCGATCGCCGCGGTCGCGGTGCTGGCGGGGGTGCTCGCGGCGCTCGTGCCGGCCTGGACCGCGGCCCGGCAGGACGTGGTGGCCGGCCTGGCCGGCCGGCGCGAGGCCCCCCGGCCGCGCGGCCGCTGGCTGCTGCTCGGCGCGTTGCTCACCGTCGCCGGCACCGCCCTGGCCGCGTTCGCCGCCGCCCGGTCCTCGCAGATCGGGGTGCTGGCCGGCGTGGTCCTCGGCGAGCTGGGCCTGGTCTTCTGCACGCCGACGCTGGTCGGGCTGCTCGCCCGGGCCGGCCGGCTGCTGCCGCTGACACCCCGGCTCGCGCTGCGCGACGCCAGCCGCAACCGGTCCTCGGCCGCGCCGGCCATCTCGGCGGTGATGGCGGCGGTCGCCGGCAGCGTGGCGCTCGGCGTCTACGTGGCCAGCGACGACGCCCGGCAGCGGGCGCTGTGGCAGCCCGGCCTGCCGCCGGGGCATGTGCTGCTTCAAGAGACCAGTCGCGGCGCGGGCCCGCTGCCGGCCGGCGAGGTCACCGCCCGGGTACGCGCGGTGCTGCCGGACGCCACCGTGGTGCCCGTCGCCACCGCCGAGTGCGCCCGCCCCGCCACGCCCGAGGACTACTGCATCGCCACCGCGTCGCGCCCACCCGGGGAGCGTTGCCCGTACGGCCCGTACGAGCCGGGCCCCGCCTCGCTCCGGGACGACCCCCGCTGCGTCCGCCCGTTCCGGGAACCGAACGACGTCTCGCTGCCGGCCCTCGTGGACGACGGCGGTGCGTTGCCCGCGCTCACCGGCGCCCCGGCCGACGAACTGGCCGCCGCGCGACGGACGCTCGCCGCCGGCGGCGTGGTGGTCACCGACCCCGGCCAGGTGGAGGACGGGCAGGTCCGGGTGGAGGTCAACAACAGCACCGGCGCCCCGACGACCACGCGCCTCCTGCCCGGGCACGCGCTGCGCGGCGGCCTGCCGGTGGACCGGCTGGTGCTCTCCTCCGCCGCCGCGACGGCGCTCGGTCTGATCCCGCAGCCGATGGGCTACCTGGTGGACACCGCCGAGCCGCCCACCGACCGGCAACGCGAGCGGCTGATCGACGAGCTGTCCGAGTTCCCGTCACTGTCCGTCCAGGTGGCGACCGCGGACCCGCCCGTCGACCAACGTCCGCTGCTGCTCCTGCTGGCTGCCGCGTCCGGCGTCATCACGCTCGGCGCCGCCGCGGTCGCCACCGGCCTGGCCGCCGCCGAGGGCCGCCGGGACCTGTCCACGCTCGCGGCGGTCGGCGCCGACCCTCGGGTACGCCGGGTGCTGTCCCTCTGCCAGGCCGGGGTGATCGCGGGGCTCGGCTCGGTGCTGGGCATCGTGGCCGGACTCGGCTCCGCGGCCGTCATCCTGGCCGCGCTCAACCAGCGGTACGCGGAGTCCTGGCCGGTGGAGCCGGCGTTCCCGATGACCGTGCCCGGCCTGACGATGGCCGTGCTGGTGGTGGTGCCGCTGGTGGCGATGCTCGGCGCGGCCCTGCTCACCCGCTCCCGCCTGCCCGTCGAACGCCGCCTGGACTGAGGTCTGACCGACTCCGGGTCGCCGAAGTGGCGGTATGAGGGTGAGCGGGATGCCGCCACTTCGACGAGCTGGCACGGGCCGGCCGTGCGGAGGGGTGACGGGGCCGGACGGGGGCGGCAGACTGGGCGGGTGTCCGCCCTGGGATCCCTCACCCGCCGCCTCGGTCACCAGCAGTGGTTCGCCACCACCATGCGCCTGCTCGTCCCCGCCGACCGGCTGATCGGCCGGCTGACGAAGGGGCGGGTGGTCGCCTTCGGGCTGGTGCCCACCCTCGTGCTCACCTCGACCGGTCGCCGTTCCGGCAAACCCCGCAGCAGCCCGCTGCTCTACGTCCCCGACGGGGACACCTTCGTGGTGATCGGGTCGAACTGGGGGCAGCAGCATCACCCGTCGTGGACGTTCAACCTGCTCGCCGAGCCGGCTGCCGAGGTCGACGTCAAGGGCCGGCGGATCCCGGTCCGCGCCGAACAGGTCACCGGCGCCGAGCGGGAGCGCCTGTTCCGCCGGCTGGTCGAGGAGTGGCCGGCCTACCGGACGTACGTCGAGCGGGCCGGCGGCCGCGAGATCAAGGTCTTCCGCCTGGTTCCCGCCTAGGCGAGCGCGGCCCGCGCCCGCGGGGAGGCGTGCGACGCCGGCTCGGCGAAGTGGTGTGATCCGAGGCAAGCCGATACCGCAACCTCGGCGTACTGGTATCGATCACCTGGCTGACCCCGCACGAACAGGCGGTCCAGCGGCGTGCCGGGACGTCGGCGTCAGCCGAGGCCGCCGCCGACCCCGATCACCGCGCCGATCAGATAGGTCGCACCGGCCGCCAGCGCGCCCAGCAGCAACTGCCGCAGCCCGCTGGTCCACCAGGAGCGGTAGGTGAAGCGGGCCACGACCGCCCCGGCGACGAAGAGCCCCACCCCGCCCACAGCGAGCGCCAGCCACAGGCTGGTGGCACCGAGCAGGTACGGCAGCAGCGGCACCAGCGCGCCGATCGAGAAGCAGACGAACGACGAGACCGCCGCCGCCCACGGGCTGGGCTGGTCGTCGGGGTCGACGCCCAACTCCTCCCGGACGTGCACCCGCAGCGCCTCCTCCGGGTTGCGCCGTACCGCCTCGGCGACCTGGGTGGCCAGGTCGCGGGGCAACCCGCGGGCGACCCAGGCGTCGGCCAGTTCGCGGGCCTCCGCCTCCGGGTGCCGTTCCAACTCCCGCCGTTCCTTGGCCACCTCGGCGGCCACCTGCTCGTTGGCCGAACGGACGCTGGTGTATTCACCGAGGCCCATCGAGATGGCGCCGGCCACCAGGCCGGCCGTGCCGGTGAGCACGATGCTGTGCGGGGACACCCCGCCGCCGCCGACACCGGCGATCAACGCGATGTTGGTGACCAGGCCGTCCATCGCGCCGAAGACGGCCGGCCGCAGCCAGCCGCCGGACACGTCCGCGTGGTGCGCCTCACGCAGCGCCGCCGGGGTCTCGGTCACGGCAGGGTCAGGATCTCGTAGCCGTCGTCGGTCACGACGATGGTGTGCTCGAACTGGGCCGTCCACTTCCGATCCTTGGTGACCACGGTCCAGCCGTCGTCCCACGTGTCGTACTGGTAGGTGCCGATGGTGATCATCGGCTCGACGGTGAACGTCATCCCCGGCTCCATCACGTCGGTGGGCCGCGGGCTGTCGTAGTGCGGCACGTAGAGGCCGCTGTGGAACGCCTCGCCGATGCCGTGGCCGGTGAAGTCGCGGACCACGCCGTAGCCGAACCGCTTCGCGTACGACTCGATCACCCGACCCATGACGTTGATCTGCCGACCCGGCGCGATCGCCTTGATGCCGCGCATCATCGCGGTGTGGGTTCGCTCGACCAGCAGGCGGGCCTCCTCGCTCACCTCGCCGACGCAGAAGGTGGCGTCGGTGTCGCCGTGCACCCCGTTCAGGTACGCGGTGACATCGACGTTGACGATGTCGCCGTCGCACAGCTCGGTCGAGTCCGGGATGCCGTGGCAGATCACCTCGTTCACGCTGGTGCAGCAGGACTTCGGGAAGCCCTTGTAACCCAGCGTCGACGGGTAGGCGCCGTGGTCGCAGAGGAACTCGTGCACCACCCGGTCGATCTCGTCGGTGGTCACCCCCGGCTTGCAGTGCTCACCGGCGAGCTGGGTGGCCTGGGCGGCGAGCCGGCCGGCGACACGCATCCGCTCGATGGTCTCCGGTGTCTGCACATGCGAGCCGCGCCACGGGAGCGGGCGCTTCTTGCCCACGTACTCCGGGCGCGGGATGTGGGCGGGGACCGCTCGCCACGGGGAGAGCGTGCCGGGGGTCAGCGGCGCACGGACGGTCATGTCCACAGCCTATCGCCGGGCCCCGGGGTGACCCCGGCCACGGCGGCTCCAGGCAGGTTGTTGCCGTACCGCAAACGCTGTGCCATTGTTGCTCCGTGGATCAAGGGGGCGCGCCGCCCGTCTTTTCCGTGACGGCGGAGAGCGACGGTGACCGGCTTCGCGTCCTGGTCACCGGCGAGGTCGACATGGCGACCGCCGACACCATGTTCCAGACCGCGCTACGCGACACCGCCCGGCACCTCACCCTCGACCTGCGGGCGGTCACCTTCTTCGACTCGGCCGCGATCCACGCGGTGGTCCGGCTGGCGCAGCGGTTCCCGGGCGGTCTCACCGTGCTGCCGTCCCGGCAGGTCCGGCGGGTGCTGGAGATCTCCGGCCTGGGCGAGCAGGACTGGCTGGCCGACGGCTAGCTGGTAACGACCGTGCTCGGTGGTCAGTTCTGGCCGGGGCTCGCGATGGGCAGTCCTGCTTCCTTGGCGCATGCGAGCGGCCGCCGGTCGTAGGTGACGAAGGCAGTGAGCGCCGTGCCGGACTCATTGGTCTACACCTGGGCGGTGGCCAGGTGGATGGCGTCGAGGCTGCGGAGCGCCGGATCGGCGAACGCGGCCGCAGTCGCAGGGATCGTGCTGTCGATCTCCAGTCGGAAGAGCCGGCCAACGGCAGCGGGCACCCAGATGTTCTACAGTTCCAGCTCCTGGTGACACGTCGTGGACTATGTGTCCGCCAGCCGGCGTCGCAGCGTCAACTCGGTGCCGTCCTCGGTGCGGGTCACGCTCATCTCGCCCAGCGCCTGGATCAGCGCCAGCCCGCGTCCCCGGAAACTGGAGCCGCTGGACTCGCGCCACCGGCCGCTGTCCCGGATCGTGGCGGTCACCGTGCGGTCGACGATGGTGACCTCCACCTCGATCGTCGACTCGACCGGGTCGACCGGGTGCTCGATCGCGTTCGCCGCCGCCTCGGAGACCGCCACGGTGAGGTCGAACAGGTCGGTCTCGCCGACCTGGTGGGCGGCGAGGAAACCGTCCAGCCGCTTGCGCAGCACGCTGAGTCGGGTCGGGTCGGCCGGCAGTCGCAGCGCGAACCGGTTCAGCTCGGCCGCCTCCAGCGCCAGCACCGCCACGTCGTCGTGGCGGGGCCGCCCGACGACCCGCGCCACCACCGCGTCCACCAGGTCGGCGACGTGCTCGCCACGCCCGGTCGCGTCGGTGCGGAGCTGGTCGAGCCCGACGTCGATGCCCGCCTCACGGTCCTCGATCAGGCCGTCGGTGTAGAGCAGCAGCCGGCCGCCGGGGGCGAGTTCACCCTCGATGGTCGGGTAGACGGTCCCGGGGATCGCCCCGATGGGCGGTCCGAGCGCCCGATCGTGCAAAAACGCCACGGCGTCTCCTCGGATCAGCAGGGGCGAGGGGTGGCCCGCGCTGGCGTACCGGAGCTGGCCGGTGCGCGGACAGAAGCGGAGGCAGACCACGGTGGCGAAGGAGCCGCCGCCGGTGGAGTGGACGAGCCGGTTGAGCCGGGTCAGCGCCTCACCCGGGTCGTAGCCCTCCAGGACGTACGCCCGCAGCGCGTTACGGAGCTGGCCCATCGCGGCGGCGGCCCGCACGCCCTTGCCGACCACGTCGCCGATGACCAGCACCAGCTCGTCGTCGGGGGTGCTCACCGCGTCGTACCAGTCGCCGCCGACCTCGACGTCGGCGCTGCCGGGCAGGTAGCGGCTCGCCACCACCGCGCCGGGCAACTGCGGCAGGGTACGCGGCAGCAGGCTGTGCTGGAGCGTGGTGGCGATCCGATGCTCGGCCTCGTAGAGCTGGGCGTTCTCCAGCCGTACGCCGACCAGCCGGGCCAGCTCGGTCAGCGCCGCCTGCTCGGTGCCGCCGCCCTCCCGACGCCACACCCGCAGTTCGCCGAGCTGCTCACCGGTGGTGCCGGTGAGCGGCAGCACCACGGACGGCTCGGCGGGCAGGTCCCCGCCGGCGTCCTCCTCGTGTCGGGCGCCGGTGGCGGTGACCAGCACCCGGCCCGCCTCGGCGAGGGTGAGCGCGTGGTGCGCGGCCACCCGGACCACCTCGGCGGTGGACCGGGCGGTGTTGATCGCCACCGCGGCGTCGGCCAGCGCCCGCAACCGGCGGATGATCTGCCCACGGAGCTGGCCCAGCTCCACGTTGGCCCGCACCCGGGCGACCAGCTCGGGGCTGGAGAACGGCTTGGTCAGGTAGTCGTCCGCGCCGGCGGAGAGGCCGGCGATCTCCTCGGCCGCCCCGGCCCGGGCGGAAAGCAACACGATCGGCACGTACCGGGTGACCGGGTTGGCGCGCAGCGCGGCGACCAGCCCGAAGCCGTCCAGCCGAGGCATCATCACGTCGGTGAGCACCAGGTCGAACGGGGTCTCGACGGCCAGCCGCAACGCCTCCACCCCGTCCGGGGCGGTCACCACCTGGTAGGCCGGGGCGAGCAAGCGGCTGACGTGCTCACGCAGGTCCGGGTTGTCGTCGGCGACCAGGATCCGGCCGGCGCCGCCCGGCATCCCGGACGGCTCGGGCAGCCCGGTCGGCCGCGCCACCTCGTCGGTCCAGAGCGCCGTCTCGGCGACGTAGAGCCGGGCCTGTTCCGGCTCGCCCCGCGACACCGGGGACAGCGCGGACACCCGGTCGGCGGGCAGGTGCGCGTACCCGAACGGCACGGTCACCGTGAAGGTGGTGCCCCGCTCGACGACGCTGCGCGCGGTCACCGTGCCGCCGTGCATCTCGACCAGCTCGCGGACCAGGGCGAGCCCGATGCCGGTGCCCTCGTGCGTGCGGGAGCGCGCGTCGGGCACCCGGTGGAACCGCTCGAAGACCTGCGGCAGCTCGTCCGCCGCGATGCCGACGCCGGTGTCGGCCACCTCCAGCACGGCCACCCCGTCACCGGAGCGGACCCGGACCAGGATCTCGCCCTCGAAGGTGAACTTGACCGCGTTCGAGAGCAGGTTGAGGACGATCTTCTCCCACATGTCCCGGTCCACGTAGACCGGCGCGGGCAGCGGTGGGCAGTCCACCACCAGGCGCAGCCCGGCCCGCTCGGTGACCGAGCGGAACGTGCTGGCCAGTCGGGAGGTGTGGTCGGACAGGTCGGTGGGCTGGTAGCGGGCGGCCAGCCGGCCGGACTCCAGCCGGGAGAAGTCGAGCACGGTGTTGACCAGCTTGAGCAGCCGCAGCCCGTTGCGGTGCATGACGGTCAGCCGCTCGGTGTAGTGCTGAGGCAGGCCCCGGTCGGCGAGCAGGTCCTCCAGCGGGCCGAGGACCAGGGTGAGCGGGGTGCGGAACTCGTGGCTGACGTTGGCGAAGAAGTTGGTCTTGGCCCGGTCCAGCGCGGCCAGCTCGGCGGCGCGGGCGCGCTCGTGCTCGTACGCCCGCTGTTTGCCCACGGCCCGGGAGACCTGGGCGGCGACCAGGTCGACGAAGTCGCGGTAGTCGTCGCCGAACGGCAGCCGGCGGGCGACCCCGAGCAGCAGCACCCCGGCCGGCTCGTGGGTGGCGGTCAGCGGCAGCAGCAACGCCTGGTCGGCGGCGTCCGGCGGCACCGCGCCGGGCAGGTCGGCGGTGGCGATCCAGCGCGGCGCGGTCAGCGGCTCGTCGGCGGTCGGCCCCGGCCAGCCGGCGATCGCGGTCGCGTCCACCCCGGCGCAGCCGGCCAGCGCGGCGGTGCCGTCGGCGTCGTAGAGCCAGATCGCGTTGAACGGCACGTCCGCGCGGTGCGCGTCGAGCACCCGGGCGACGGCCCCGCCCAGCTCACGCGTGCTCGGCACGTCGCCCAGCTCGTCGCCCAGCTCGGCGAGCGTCCGCAGCCGCCGCTCGCCGAGCACCCGGCCGGTGGTCTCGTTGACGAAGCAGAACACCCCGCTGACCGCGCCGTCCGCGTCGCGGATCGGGTCGTACGAGACGTCGAAGTAGACGTCCTCCAGGAAGCCGTGCCGGTCGAGCACGAACGGGTGGTCCTCGCCCCGGTACGGCACGCCGGTGCCGCGCACCCCGTCCAGCAGCGGACCGAGGACGTCCCAGGTCTCCGCCCAGTGCAGCCGGGCGGACTGCCCCAGCACGGCCGGGTGCTTGTCGCCGATGGTCGGCCGGTAGGCGTCGTTGTAGAAGGCCAGGTGCTGCTCGCCCCAGAACACCACCATCTGGGCCTGGGACGCCAGCATGGTGCTCACCGCGTGGCAGAGCGCTGCGGGCCAGGCGTCGGGGGTGCCGAGCGGGCTGGTCGACCAGTCGAAACCGCGCAGCCGCTCCCCCATCTCGCCGCCGGCGGCGAACGCCGCGGTCAGCAATGGTGGTAGCGCCACCGCGTCGGCCGCCGGGGACGAACGACCGACGTCCCCGCCCCCCTGGGCCGAGCTCATGCAGCCTCCCGCTCCGGCCATATCCGCGACGGCCGGCGCGTCCGCGCCGACCGTCCCCGCCTACTACCCCGGCGGAGGAGCAACGTAACGCATCCGGCTCCGCGAGCGCTGGTTACCTCCGCCTCATCCTGTCGTAACCGGTGGGCCGGGGCGAGTCGGGCCGGTCCGCCGGGGCTCGGGCTGTGATCTGCCCGACATCGCGGCCCGGACCAGGGCGGCGACCGGCCGCGGGTCGGGCTCGTTCTCGGGATGCCACTGCACGCCGAGCACGAAGCTCCGCGCCGGGTCCTCCACCGCCTCCACCACGCCGTCGTCGGCCCAGCCGGTGACGGCCAGGCCGCCGGGGTCGGCCACCGCCTGATGATGGTACGAGTTGACCCGGTCCACCCCGGCCATCACCGCCCCGGCCCGACTGCCGGCGGCGAAGCGCACCGGGTGCCACCCGTAGACGCCCGGGGCGGGGCGGTGCCGGTCGTGGCCGACCACGTCCGGCAGGTGCTGGTGCAGGGCGCCGCCGTAGGCCACCGCGAGCAGCTGCATGCCCCGGCACACGCCCAGCACCGGCAGGTCCGCCACGAGCGCGGCGGACAGCAGCGCCAACTCGCCGGCGTCCCGCTCCGGCCGGGCCTCGGTCCGCGGGTCGGGCGACCGGCCGTACCGCTCCGGGCCGACATCCGCGCCGCCGGCCAGCAGCAGCCCGTCCAGCAGGCCCAGCACGTCGGCGTCGACGTCGTCCGGCGGCAGCACCACGGCCCGGCCACCGGCCGCGGTCACGGACCGGACGTACGCGTGCGGCACGAGCGTCGCCGGGACGTCCCGCCACACCGCCCAGCCGGCCGGCTCGACGTACGCGGTGACGCCGATCACCGGCCGCCTANCCAGCTCCGTTCGCGACTGCGGGGCTCGCAACCCCGGCTCACTCCTCGCGCTCACAGGGGCGTCACGTAGGCGCCGGTGATCCCGCCGTCGACGACGAACTGCGTGGCGGTCATGAACGAGGCGTCGTCGCTGGCCAGGAACGCCACCGCGGCGGCGATCTCCGTCGGGTCGCCGAACCGCCCCATCGGCACGTGCACCAGCCGCCGGGCGGCCCGCTCCGGGTCCTTCGCGAACAGCTCCAGCAGCAGCGGGGTGGCGACCGGGCCGGGGCAGAGCGCGTTCACCCGGATGCCCTCGCGGGCGAACTGCACGCCCAGCTCCCGGGTCATTGCCAGCACCCCGCCCTTGCTCGCCGTGTACGCGATCTGCGACGTGGCCGCGCCCATCAACGCCACGAACGAGGCGGTGTTGATGATCGAGCCCTTGCCCTGCCGCCGCATGTGCGGAATGACGTGCTTGCAGCACAGGTAGACGCTCGTGGTGTTGACCCGCAGCACCCGTTCCCAGGCGTCCAGCCCGGTCTCCAGGATCGAGTCGTCGTCGGGCGGCGAGATGCCGGCGTTGTTGAAGGCCACGTCGACCCGGCCGTGGCGTTGCACCACCCCGTCGAAGAGGTCGCGGACGGCCGTCTCGTCGGCCACGTCGGCGGCGACGAACTCACCGCCGACCTCGTCCGCCGCCCGGGTGCCCGCGTCGGCGTCGATGTCCACGCAGACCACCCGCGCCCCCTCGGCGGCGAAGCGCCGCACGGTGGCCAGCCCGATGCCGCTCCCGGCGCCGGTCACCACGGCCACCCGGTCCTGAAGCCGTCCCTGCACGATGATCACTCCTCGGTGCCGATGAACACGTTCTTGACGTCGGTGAAGGCGTGCAGCGCGTCCGGACCCAACTCCCGGCCGAGGCCGGACCGTTTCATCCCGCCGAACGGGGTCCAGTAGCGCACCGAGGAGTGCGAGTTGACGCTGAGGTTGCCCGACTCCACCGCCCGAGCCACCCGGACCGCCCGGCCCACGTCCCGGGTCCAGATCGAGCCGGAGAGCCCGTACTCGGTGTCGTTGGCCAGCCGGATCGCGTCCGCCTCGTCGTCGAACGGGAGCACCGAGACGACCGGGCCGAAGATCTCCTCCCGCCAGTGCCGGTCCGCCGGGGAGTCGGCGAGCAGCACCGTCGGGGCGTACCAGAAGCCGGGGCCGTCGGGGCGGGAGCCGGTGAACGCCACGGTCGCCCCGTCGACGTACCCGGCGACCCGGTCCCGGTGCGCGGCGGAGATCAGCGGACCCATCTCGGCGGTCTCCCGGGCGGGGTCCTCCACCCGGAACGCCCGCACGGCCGGTTCGAGCAGTTCCAGGAAGCGGTCGTACACCGGGCGTTGGACCAGGATACGGGAGCGGGCGCAGCAGTCCTGGCCGGCGTTGTCGAAGACCGAGGACGGCGCGGTGGCCGCCGCCTTCGCCAGGTCGGCGTCGGCGAAGACGATGTTCGCCGACTTGCCGCCCAGCTCCAACGTCACCCGCTTCACCTGGGCGGCGCAGCCCGCCATGATCCGGGTACCCACCTCGGTGGAGCCGGTGAAGCAGATCTTGCGGACCGCCGGGTGGGTGACGAACCGCTCCCCGACCACCGCGCCCCGCCCGGGCAGCACGGTGAGCACGCCCTCCGGCAGGCCGGCGTCGAGGGCCAGTTCGGCCAGGCGCAACGCGGTCAGCGGGGTCAGCTCGGCCGGCTTGAGCACCACCGTGTTGCCGGCGGCGAGCGCCGGGGCGAGGCCCCAGCCGGCGATCGGCATCGGGAAGTTCCACGGCACGATCACCCCGACCACGCCGAGCGGCTCGTGGAACGTCACGTCCAGTCCGCCGGGCACCGGGATCTGGTGCCCGGTCAGCCGCTCCGGCGCCCCCGCGTAGTAGTCGAGCACGTCCCGGACGTTGCCGGCCTCCCAGCGCGCGTTGCCGATGGTGTGCCCGGCGTTGCGCACCTCAAGGAGCGCCAGCTCCTCCAGGTGCGCGTCCACCTCGGCGGCGAACCGCCGCAGCAACCGCGCCCGATCCCCCGGCGCCACGTCCCGCCACCGCTCGAACGCCGCCCCGGCCCGCCCCACGGCCGCGTCCACATCCCCCACCGAACAGCCCCGGACCTCCCCGATCCTCGCCCCGTCAACGGGCGAAACCACCTCACCCACGCGCGCTCCCCCCTCCTCTGTTCGTCGATCTTGGAGTTATGGCTCCTCGCACAAGCCGCCTTCAGAACAATCCGGGCGCCACAAGTCCAAGATCGACGGGGCGGGCAAGGGGCGGGGGGTCAGAGGCGCTCGAAGCCACGGGTCAGTTCCCAGTCCGTCACTGCGGCGTCGAAGGCGGCCAGCTCGACCTTCGCCTGGTTGGCGTAGTGGTCGGTCACCTCGTCGCCGAACGCCGCCCTGGCGACCTGCGAACGCTGCCACAGGTCGAGCGCGTCGCGCAGCGTGGCGGGGACCCGCTCGGCGGCCGGGTCCTCGTACGCGTTGCCGGTGCACTCGTCCGACAGCTCCAACTCCTGCTCGATGCCGTGCACCGCGCCCGCCACCAGCGCGGCGATCGCCAGGTACGGGTTGACGTCGGCGCCGGGCACCCGGTTCTCCACCCGCATCCCCTGCCCGTGCCCGACCAGCCGCAGCGNTGGTAGCGCTTGTAGGAGTTGATGTTCGGGGCGAAGAGGAGACTGAACTCGCGCATGGTGGCGAGCAGCCCGGCCAGTACCCGCTGCCCGGTCACGCTCAGGTGCGCCGGCCCGTCGCCCAGCATCGCCGACGAGCCGGAGGAGTCACGCAGCGAGAAGTGGATGTGGCAGGAGTTGCCCTCCCGCGCGTTCGGCTTCGCCATGAACGTGATCGACATGCCCTCCTGGGCGGCGATCTCCTTCGCCCCGTTCTTGTAGATGACGTGGTGGTCGGCGCAGGCCACCGCCTCGTCGTACCGGAAGGCGATCTCGTGCTGGCCGAGGTTGCACTCGCCCTTCGCGCTCTCCGGGGTCAGCCCGGCGCCGGCCATCTCGGTGCGGATGCGGCGCAGCAGCGGCTCCACCCGGGCGGTGCCGAGCAGCGAGTAGTCCACGTTGTACTGGTTGGCCGGCGTCAGGTCGCGGTAGCCGCGCCGCCACGCCTCCTCGTACGAGTCGCGGTAGAGCACGAACTCCAGCTCGGTGCCGGCGTACGCGGTCAGCCCGTGCGCGGCCAGCCGGTCGAGCTGCCGGCGCAGGATCTGCCGGGGCGAGGCCACCACCGGCCCGGAGCCGTCCAGCCACTCCAGGTCCGCCAGCACCATCGCGGAGCCGGGCTGCCACGGCGTCCGGCGCAACGTGTCCAGGTCGGGCTTCATGGCGAAGTCGCCGTAGCCGCGTTCCCAGCTCGACATCGCGTACCCGTCGACGGTGTTCATGTCGACGTCCACGGCGAGCAGGTAGTTGCAGCCCTCGCTGCCGTTCTCCAGCACGTTGTCGAGGAAGAACGGCGCGTGGATCCGCTTGCCCTGGAGGCGACCCTGCATGTCGGTGAGGGCGAGCACCACCGTGTCGATCTCGCCCTCGGCGACGGCGACCCGCAACTGTTCCAACGAAAGCGGCGTTCTACTCATCGGGGGCCTCCATCACCAAGGTCTACTGGCAAACCGGATCACCGTCAATGCCCCGGCCCGGCCGGTGCCGAAACTCCAGGGCCCGGATGCGTGTCGGATCATCGGACGCCGCGCATCCCAACGGCAACCGCGAGCCGCGCGACGTCCGCCGCCGGCCGCATCCTCGACCCCAGGGGTACGCGGACAGCCCCACCGGCGTCAGCCACGCGCCCGCGCCCAGGCCAGGAAGCGGTGGTGCAGATCCGGCGGGCTCGTTCGTCGCCGTGGCCCGGCACCTCGGCCCTGTCCGCTGATCCACGCCTCCCCGGCGTCCACCCGACAAGACGGGTGCCCCAGCCCGTCTGACACCCACCGCGTTCCACCCACCACCGTTCAGCCCCGCGACTGGAACACCATGGGTGCCTCAGCCCTGTTTTGGCACCCATGACGTTCCACCCACCGCCAACCGGCGGCGTCAGTGGAACGCCATGGGTGTCCCAGGCCCGTCATGACACCCATGGTGTTCCACCCAACAACGCCCAACCTGGGGGGGAGGAGGACAGCGTGGGTGCTCACGCACGTGACGTTCCACCCGTGACCGCCCGGCGGTGGGCGGACGCGACGGGAGAGCGGCGGCGCACGGTCAGGAGGGTGGGGTGGGGGTGTCCTCGACGGTGCGGCGGGGGCCGGTGAACCACTTGCGCGCCGAGGCGTACCACCAGATCGCGACGCCGAGCAGCACGCCGCCGACCGCCAGCGGCGCGTAGTTCACCGCGGTCCAACTGAAGTTGGGGTCGCCGGGCACGCCGGCCGACACGATCGGCAGCACGAAGTAGACCGAGATGACCGCGATCTCCACCACCGCGATCCAGCCCAGCAACCGGTAGCGCCGGCCGAGCGTCCACGGCCCCGGGACGAACCGGTCGCCCATCCGCAGCCGCAGGAAGATCGGGATGACGAAGGAGAGGTAGAGCCCGATCACCGCCACCGACACCACGGCGTAGAACGCGACCGGGATGCCGCCGCGCTGGTAGAGCGCGGGCAACGTGAGCACAAGCCCGGCCAGGGTGGCGCCGATGATGGCGTTGACCGGGGTGCCGTTGCGGTTCACCTTCGACCAGAGCCGCCAGCCGGGCACCGCCCGGTCCCGGCTGAACGCGTACGCCATCCGCGACATCGAGGTCACGCAGCTCATCCCGCAGAAGAACTGCCCGATGGTGGAGATGATGATGACCGTCTTGAAGAAGAACGGGGTCAGCGCGGTTTCGAAGATCGCCCCGGAGAAGCCGCTGGCTTCGTGGATCGCCTCCACGTCGGTCGCCGCGAACAGGAACGCGAGCAGCAGGATCCAACCGCCGATCGCGGAATAGAAGATCGACCGCCACAGCCCTTGCGCGGCGGCCTTCGACGCGCCCCGGGTCTCCTCGGAGACGTGCGCGCAGGCGTCGAAGCCGGTGATCGTGTACTGCGTGAGCAGGAAACCCAGCGGCAGCACGTAGAACCAGAACGTCAGGCCGCCGCCGTCGCCGAAGCCGGAGTTGTCGAACCGCTGGGTGAAGACGAACCGGAAGCTCTGGTGGTCGTCCGGGACCAGGACCAGGATCAGCACCACCGCGGCCGCGCCGGCAACGTGCCACCAGACCGAGACGTTCTGGAGTACGTCGATGACGCGGTGCCCGTAGACGTTGATCAGCCCGTGCAGGGCGAGGATCACCACGAACAGCCCGAACGTCTGGTGCCCGGTGCCGGCCCAGCCGTCGAACAGCGCCGACAGCGTCAGGTTGAGGAACGTGGCGCAGCCGTAGTCGACCGAGGCGGTCACCGCGACCAGCCCGATCAGGTTGAGCCAGCCGGTGAACCAGCCGTGCACCGGTCGGCCCATCGTCGCCGCCCACCAGTAGATGCCGCCCGCCGTCGGATACGCCGAGACCAACTCGGCCAGGCAGAACCCGATGATCAGGATGAAGATCGAGATCAGCGGCCAGCCCCAGGAGATCGCGACCGGGCCGCCGTTGTTCCACGCCTGGCCGAACGTGGTGAAGCAGCCGGCCAGGATCGAGATGATCGAGAACGAGATGGCGAAGTTGGAAAAGCCGCTCCAGGTGCGGCGCAACTCCTGCTGGTAGCCGAGTTCGGCGAGTCGTCGGGCGTCGTCGTCCATCGGCTGCTCGGCGGTCGACGCGGGCGTCGTGGCCACGGCACACACCTCCGGGAAGGAGATCCGGCGTACGAGTGCTCGCAGTGTGCTCCCGCCGATCAAGCCGGTCAATGGGTACCCGGTTAATTGCGTTGTCCCGCCGGCGTGTCGGGAGCATCCTGGAGCCCGTGACCAGGCCCGACCCGACGGGCCGGCACCGGGCGCTCGGCAACGCCCGNGCGCGCGGCGTCCACCTCTCTCTCACTGAAGTACGGCGACCCGCCGTACCCTCGGACGCCCGCGCCGCCGCACCTCACGCGAACAGCAACCCGGCCACCCACAGCGCGGCGACGACCATGCCGGCGGTGAACTCGACCAGGATCGACAGCCCGGCCGCCTTGAGCGCCTGCACGGTGGCCGGCCAGGCCAGCCGGTTGCTGCCCAGCCGCAGCCGCTCCGCGCCCCAGATGCCGGCGACGAAGCCGATCGGCAGCCCGACCACCGGGATCACGAAGAAGCCGATCACGCCGAGCAGCCCGCCGGCCAGCAGCGACGAGGTGGGCACACCGGTCCGCTTCAGGTTCCGCCCCGGCCAGAGGTACTTGACCACGGTGCCGGCGGCGGCGACCACGGTGGCGGCGGCGAGCACCGCCCAGCGCCCCGGGCCGGCGCCCCCGAACAACGCCCACACCAGCACCCCGCCCCAGCACAGCGGCAGCGCCGGCAGGCCGGGCACCACCACCCCGGCCAGCCCGGCCAGGATCGCCAGCGCGGCGACCACCGACACCACCGCCTGCGAATCGCTCAGACTCACGGGTTCTCCTCTTGTAAAGCGGGGCCCCCTCCTATACCGGAGGCGTTAACCGGGGGCCCTTCCTTACCTCAGAAGGGTGCGGATGGCGTCGGCGGGCATGGGGGCGCCGAACAAGCGGCCCTGGCCGGTGTCGCAGCGCAGCGCCCGCAGCCGTTCGGCCTGCACCTCGGTCTCCACCGCCTCGGCCGTCACCGACAGCTCCAGCGCGTGTGCCAGCCGGACCAACGCGTCGACGATCCGCTCGTCCCGGTGGTCGGCGACCGCGTCCGCCCCGTCGCCCCGGATCCCCTCCACGAACGGGCCGGCCAGCTTCACGCAGTGGATCGGCAGCCGGCGGAAGTAGGCCAGGTTCGAGTAGCCGGTGCCGAAGTCGTCGATGGCCAGCCGCAGGCCGAGGTCGGCGAGCTGGTGCAGGGCACGCAGCGGCTCGCCGGCGCTGCCCATCACCGCGCTCTCGGTCAGCTCCAGTTGGAGCAGCTCGGCGGGGAGGCCGGTGTGCTGCAACGCCTCCGCCACGGTCTCCACGATCGCCGGGTCGTCGGCCTGCCGGGCGGCCAGGTTGACGCTCACCACCGGCGTGGTGTCCGGGTACGCCCGGTGCCACGCCTCGGCGTCCCGACACGCCTGGCGCAGCACCCAGGCGCCGAGCCGGATGATCAGGCCGGTCTCCTCGGCCAGCCCGATGAACCGGTCCGGCCCGATCAGCCCCAGCTCCGGGTGCTGCCAGCGGACCAGCGCCTCGACCGCCACCATGGTGCCGTCCAGCAGCGACACGATCGGCTGGTAGTGCAGTACGAACTCGCCCCGGTCCAGGGCGGCGGGCAGGTTCGCGGCCAGCGCGGAGCGGGCGATGTCGGCGGCGCTGCGCTCCGGATCGTACACCGCCCAGCGGCCCCGCCCCTCGGCCTTGGCCCAGTAGAGCGTGGTGTCGGCGGCCTTCATCAGCTCGCCGACGTTGGTCTCCGCCGCCGGGCACTCCACGATGCCGATGCTGGCGGAAACGGCGAGCTGCTGGTCCTCGACGTGCACCGGGGCGGAGACGGCGGCCAGCGCCAGCTCCGCCACCTCCACCGCGTCGTCGAGGCCGCCGTCGGAGTCGACCAGGATGACGAACTCGTCGCCGCCCATCCGGGCCACCAGGTGACCCCGGCCGGAGACGCAGTCGCTGAGCCGCCGGGCGATCACCTTGAGCAGCCGGTCGCCCAGGTCGTGCCCGAGGCTGTCGTTGACCGCCTTGAACCCGTCCAGGTCGATGAAGCAGAGCCCGACGCGTTGCTCCGGCCCGGCCGCGCCGAAGACCTCGCCGAGCGTCTCGAAGAACAGCGTCCGGTTGGGCAGGCCGGTCAACGGGTCGTGCAGCGCCTGGAAGCGCAGCCGCTGCTGCAACTCGTACCGCTCGGTGATGTCCTCGATCATGGCGACGGTGAAGCGGGGCCGCCCGTCGTCGTACCGGATCAGCGAGACGGCCAGGTCGGTCCAGACCACGCTGCCGTCCTTGCGGTAGTAACGCTTCTCCACCCGGGCGCTGTCCCGCTTGCCCTCGATCAGCTCCTGGTAGATCTCCCACATGCCGGCCGCGTCGTCCGGGTGGAACAGCGCGGACACGTTGATCCGCCGCAGCTCGTCGACGGTGTAGCCGAGCATGTCCGCGAAGGACTGGTTGACGTCGATGATCTGCCCGTCCACGCCCGCGATGCCGATGCCGATGGCGGCCCCGGTGAAGACCGCCCGGAAGCGGGCCTCGCTGTCCCGCAACGCCTGCTCGACGGTGTCCCGGGCCTGCCAGGCGGACCGGGCGATCCGCTCCTGCTGGCTGAAGACCCGGTCCCGCAACGCCCGGGCGAACCCGGCCGCGAACCCGCCCTGCACCAGCGCGATCCGTTCGCGCAGCTCGGGCACCTCCGCCCGGGCCGGCAGCACCCAGGGCAGGAACCGGTCGCCGAGCGCCTGCACCGACCAGTCGAGCACGCCCGGCTCGGTGAGGTGCGCCTCCACCAGGGTCCGCCCGACCTCCTGGGCCGCTCGGGCGGAGAAGGTGGGGGCGAGCACGGCCTCGGCCAGCCGCTCGGTGAGCGGCAGGAGCAGGCGATCGGTCTCGGCCGCGCTCAACGGCACGAACCCGATGCGCCGCACCGCCCGGGCCCACTCGGCGGCGTACGCGACGGCACCGGGCCGGCTGAAGTCACGCCCGTCGGGCTCCGGGGCGCGCATGCCGACTCAGCCGGCTGTGCGGTCGTGCCGGGCGACGCCGCCGAACGCTCCGAAACGCTCCGGGTGCTCGTCAACGTCGGACGGCGAGTCGGGCCGCCAGAGCGGCATGTGCACCACGCCCGGTTCGAGGATCGTCCAGTCGCCGAAGAAGCCGGTGATCTCGGCCCGCGAGCGGAGCGTGATCTCGGTGGCGGTACGCGCCGACAGCCGCTGCGCGTCCAGCATCTCCTGCGGCTGGTCCTCGAACGTGGAGTGCGAGATGACCAGGTGGCTGCCGGGGGCGGCGGCGGCCCGCAGGGTCGCCAGGACGTCGGCCGGCCGGTCGGCGTCCGCGACGAAGTGCACCACCCCGGCGAGCAGGATGCCCACCGGCCGGTCGAAGTCGATCAGGCCGCCGTCCCGGGCCTGGTCGAGGATCAGCTTCGGCTCCCGCAGGTCGGCCAGGAGCGCGGTGGCCCGGTCGTTGCCGGCGAGCAGCTCACGGCTGTGCGCCACCGCGACCGGGTCGATGTCGACGTAGACGATCCGGGCCTGCGGGTTGGCGGCCTGGGCGACCTCGTGCACGTTGCCGACCGTGGGGATGCCGGAGCCGATGTCGAGGAACTGGTCGATGCCGGCGTCGAGCAGCACCCGTACGGCCCGGCGCAGGAACTCCCGGCCGGAGCGCATGGTGGCCGCCAGGTTCGGCGTCATCGACGCGATCTGCTCGGCGAGCTGCCNCTCGGCCGGCTCAGGTCGATCTCGGCGGGAACTCCGTCCGGCGTGTGCATCGCTCGGCCTCCCCAGGTCGTCGCCGCCGCGGAGGGCGGATCATGTGGTCCAGCCCACTCTAGGCGTGCCGGACCAGGTGCGGGAGATCCACTCGGGGCGATGCCGCCGGCCGGGATCAGTCGGCCGACTCCATCAGCAGCGAGATGCCCTGCCCGACGCCGATGCACATGGTCGCCAGCGCCCGCCGGCCGCCCCGGCGGCGCAGCTCCAGCGCGGCGGTCAGCGCCAGTCGGGCGCCGCTGGCCCCGAGCGGGTGACCCAGCGCGATGGCGCCGCCGTTCGGGTTGACGTGCTCGGCGTCCGCCGGCAACCCCAGCTCGCGCAGCACCGCCACGGACTGCGCGGCGAACGCCTCGTTCAGCTCGATGACGTCCACGTCGGCCAGGGCCAGGCCGTGGCGGTCGAGCAGCTTCCGGGTGGCCGGCACCGGCCCGATCCCCATGATCCGCGGCGGTACGCCGGCCGCGGCCGCGCCGCGTACCCGGGCCAGGGGGGTGAGGCCGTAGCGGTCGACGGCGGCCGCGGAGGCGACCAGCAGCGCCACCGCGCCGTCGTTGACGCCGGAGGAGTTGCCGGCGGTCACCGTGCCGCCCTCGCGGAACGGCGTGGGCAGCGCGGCGAGCTTCGCAAGCGTCGTCTCGCGCGGGTGCTCGTCGACCTCGACCAGCTTCGTCTCCCGCCGGCCGGCCGGCACGGTCACTCCCACGATCTCCTCGGCCAGCCGGCCGTCGGCCTGCGCCTTCGCGGCGCGCTGCTGCGAGCGGTACGCGAACTCGTCCTGCGCGGCGCGGTCCACGCCGAACTCGGCGGCCACGTTCTCCGCCGTCTCCGGCATCGAGTCGATGCCCCAGCCGCGCTCCATCAGCGGGTTCACCAGCCGCCAGCCGATGGTGGTGTCGTACACCTCGGGGGTGCGGGCGAACGGCGTGGTCGCCTTCGGCATGACGAACGGCGCGCGGCTCATGCTCTCCACCCCGCCGGCCACCATCAGATCGGCCTCGCCGGCCACGATGGCGCGGGCCGCGGCGGCGAGCGCGTCCAGACCGGAACCGCAGAGCCGGTTGACGGTGCTGCCCGGCACCTCCACCGGCAGCCCGCCGAGCAGCGCGGCCATCCGGGCCACGTTGCGGTTGTCCTCGCCGGCCTGGTTGGCGCAGCCGAGGATCACGTCGTCGGTGCGGGCCCAGTCGACCGACGGGTGGCGTGCCACCAACTCGCGGACGACGTGCGCGGCCAGGTCGTCGGGGCGGACCCCGGCGAGGGCGCCGGCGTACCGGCCGATCGGGGTGCGGACACCGGCAACGAGGTAGGCCACGGTCATCGCGCGCACGTCCTTCGGGGGTGGGAAGGGGTCGGTCGGCGGGCCGCCCACCGGGTCACGGGGGCACCCGGCGACAGGATATCCGCGCCCGGAGCGGATAGGTTGGCGGCATGGCCGGGGCCCAGTTCAGCGCAGAGACCAGCGGTGGGGGCGCGTTCGTCCGCCAACCCAACCGGTTCACCGGGCGGGTCACCCCGCACTCCACCTCCCCGGCCGGCGGCGGGCCGGACGAGCAGGGACGCTGGCCGCTGGAGGCCGGCCGCTACCGGCTGATCTGGTGCCGGGCCTGCCCGTGGGCGCACCGGGCCCGGATCGTGCGCGGCCTGCTCGGCCTGGACGACGTGATCTCGTTGGGCACGGTCGACCCGATCCGGGACGAGCGGGGCTGGCGGTTCGCCCTCGACCCGGACGGCTTCGACCCGGTGCTGGGCATCGGCTTCCTCTCCGAGGCGTACCTCGCCACCGACGGTGACTACACCGGCCGGGTGACCGTGCCGGCGCTCGTCGACACGCTGACCGGGCGGGTGGTCACCAACGACTATCCGCAGCTCACGCTCGACCTGTCCACCGAGTGGCGGCGGTTCCACGCCCCGGACGCGCCGGACCTCTACCCGGTGGCGCTGCGCCCGGAGATGGACGCGTTGATGGCGGAGATCCACGCCGACGTCAACAACGGCGTCTACCGGTGCGGCTTCGCCACCTCGCAGGCGTCCTACGACGAGGCGTACACCGCGCTCTTCGCCCGGCTGGACGCGCTCTCCGAGCGGCTGTCCGGCCGGCGTTACCTGATGGGGGACGCGATCACCGAGGCGGACGTGCGGCTGTTCACCACGCTGGTCCGCTTCGACGTGGCGTACCACGGTCATTTCAAGTGCAACCGGCGGAAGCTGACCGAGATGCCGGTGCTGTGGGCGTACGCCCGGGACCTCTTCCAGACCCCCGGCTTCGGCGGGACGGTGGACTTCGACCACATCAAACGGCACTACTACGCCACCCACGACATGATCAACCCGACCCGGATCGTGCCGCTCGGTCCCGACCTGTCCGGCTGGACCACGCCGCACGGGCGTGACTGACCGCACGCCACGCCGGAGCGCCGCCGCCGCCGCGGCCGCCGGCTGCGTCGTGGCCGGCGTGATCATGGTGACGGTCGCCGTGATCGCCGGTCCCGGACCCGGCCCGACCGGGTACGTCAGCGAGGCGGGCGTCACCGACAGCGGGTACGCCGGGGCGTACCGGATCGGGATCTTCACGCTGGCGACGGCGCTGCTGCTGCTCGCCGCGGCCCTGCCACCGGCGGCGCGCGCGGCGTCCGTGCTGCTCGGTGTCGCCACGGTCGCGACGGCGCTCTCCGGCTCGGTGACGTGCAGCGCCGGCTGCCCACTGCCACCGTTCGAGGCCGCCACGGTCGCCGACCTGGTGCACGGCGGGGCCAGCATCGCGGCGACCGCCGCGGTGGTCTTCGCGATGCTGGCGCTGGTGTTCCGCCCCGCGGTCGACGTGGCGTTGCGGCGGGTCGCCACGGTCGGCGCGGCGGTGGCGCTGCCGCTGGCCGGGGCGGTCGGGCTGGCAATGCTGCTGGTGGGCCGGGGCACCCTGGTGGGCGTGCTGGAGCGCGTGTTGCTGACGGTGACCGCCGCCTGGGCCCTGACCACCGCCCTGCTGCTGTCCCCTCTAAACGACCGGTGTAAGGGGTCTCACGGAAAGTGGTCCTTCTGGTGGGGCGGGCAGCGGGAGTAGCATAGGTCGGCGATGACCAATGTCTGGTGCCTCACCGAGCGCCTGTACGTCGACCTCCGACGGCAGGCCAGCGGCGTCTGTCCGGCGTAGCTCCGCCCCCGACGCCCCCTTCCCTCCCCAGACCTTGGACCTGTCCTCATGGCTTCCACCCTGCGCAAGATTCCCTTTTCCGTGCAGATCCTGCTCGGTCTCGTCCTCGGCGTGGCGCTCGGTTTCCTCGCCCGCGCCAACGACCTCGCCTGGCTGACCAGCACCCTCGACACCGTCGGCGGCCTCTTCGTCCAGCTCCTCAAGCTGGCCGTGCCGCCGCTGGTCTTCACCGCCATCGTGGTCAGCGTGGTCAGCCTGCGCGGCGTGGCCAACGCCGCCCGGCTGGCGCTCAAGACGCTGCTCTGGTTCGGCATCACCGCGCTGATCGCGGTGACCATCGGCATCGGTCTCGGCCTGCTCACCGACCCCGGCCGGGGCGTGAACCTGGACCCGGCCGGCGCCACCGCGCCGAAGACCACCGGCTCCTGGATCGACTTCCTCACCGGCATCGTGCCCACCAACCCGGTCGGCGCGTTCGTCGAGGGCAACGTGCTGCAGATCGTCTTCCTCGCCCTGGTCGTGGGCGCCGCCGCGCTGCTGGTCGGCGACCCGGCCGAGCCGTTCGTGCAGTTCAACCGCTCGGTGCTGGCGATCGTGCAGAAGGCGCTCTGGTGGGTGATCCGGCTCGCCCCGATCGGCACCCTGGGCCTGATCGGCAACGCCGTCGCCTCGTACGGCTGGGATCTGCTGGCCCCGCTCGCCAAGTTCACCACCGCCGTCTACGTCGGCTGCGCCCTGGTGCTGTTCGTGGTCTACCCGGTGCTGCTGGTCGCGGCCGGCCGGCTCAACCCGCTGCGCTTCTTCGCCGGCGCCTGGCCCGCCATCCAGCTGGCCTTCGTGTCCCGCTCCTCGGTCGGCACCATGCCGGTGACCCAGCGTTCGGTGGAGCGCCTCGGCGTCCCCCGCGAGTACGCCTCCTTCGCGGTGCCGTTCGGCGCCACCACGAAGATGGACGGCTGCGCCGCGATCTACCCGGCGCTGGCCGCGATCTTCGTGGCGCAGGTGTTCGGCGTGAACCTGGGCGTGACCGACTACCTGCTGATCGCGTTCGTCTCCGTGGTCGGTTCGGCCGCCACCGCCGGCCTGACCGGCGCGATCGTGATGCTCACCCTGACCCTGAGCACGCTGGGCCTGCCGCTGGCCGGCGCGGGTCTGCTGCTGGCGATCGACCCGATCCTCGACATGATGCGGACCGCGACGAACGTGGCCGGGCAGGCCGTGGTGCCGACCATCGTGGCCGCCCGAGAGGGCACGCTCGACCGGGCCGCGTACGACTCGGCCGGCAAGCGCGACCTGATCGAGCCGGTCGAGCCGGCCGAGAACGAGCGTCTCGCCCCCGTACCCGCCTGATCTGGTCGCCAGGGCGGCCAGGACGCACCCGGATCCATGACACAGAGGAAGACCGCATGAGCGCGTTGTTCGAGCCGCTGGCCCTGCGCGGCGTCACCCTGCCCAACCGGATCGCGCTGGCACCGATGTGCCAGTACAGTGCCGGCCCCGACGGGCTGCCCACCGACTGGCACCGCGTCCACCTCGGCTCCCGCGCCGTCGGCGGGGCCGGGCTGGTGCTCACCGAGGCGACCGCGGTGGTGCCCGAGGGACGGATCAGCCCGCAGGACGTCGGTCTCTGGTCCGACGCGCACGTCGACGCGTGGCGACCGGTCACCGCATTCGTCGCCGGCCAGGGCGCGGTGCCGGCCGTGCAGCTCGCCCACGCCGGTTTCAAGGCCTCGACGTACCGCCCGTGGGCGGCGGCGCGCGGCGGCGTGCCGGACGCCGAGGGCGGCTGGACGCCGGTCGGCCCCGGCGGCGACCCGTTCGTGCCCGACTACCGCACGCCGACCGCGCTCGACGAGGCCGGCATCGCCGCCACGGTCCAGGCGTTCGCCACCGCCGCCGGGCGGGCCCTGGACGCCGGCTTCGCCGCGGTGGAGATCCACGCCGCGCACGGCTACCTGCTGCACGAGTTCCTCTCCCCGCTGACCAACCGGCGCACCGACGGCTACGGCGGCGACCGGGCCGGCCGGATGCGGCTCACCCTGGAGGTGGCACGCGCGGTCCGCGCCACGGTTGGTGAGAGCGTGCCGGTGCTGACCCGGATCTCCGCCACCGACTGGACCGACGGGGGTTGGACGATCGAGGACAGCGTGGTGCTCGCCGGGGAGCTGGCCGCGGCCGGCGTGGACCTGGTCGACGCTTCCTCCGGTGGCGCGGCGGCCCGCGCGTCCATCCCCGTCGGCCCCGGCTACCAGGTGCCGCTGGCCGCCCGGATCCGCCGCGACGCCGGTGTCCCGACCGGCGCGGTGGGCCTGATCGTCGAGCCGGAGCAGGCCGAGCAGATCGTCGCCGCCGGCGAGGCGGACCTGGTGCTGCTGGGCCGGGAACTGCTCCGCGACCCGTACTGGCCGCGCCGCGCCGCCGCCAAGCTCG
>NZ_NAPR01000013.1:836227-855455 GCF_002140155.1 Micromonospora sp. NBS 11-29 | reverse complement strand
CCCGCCCTCGGGGGCGGGTCGGGAGGTCAGCCGGCCAGGTGGTTCCAGCGTGGTTCCAGGTCGGTCCAGGTGCCCTGGTCGGCGACCGCGCCGTCGATCAGCACCACCACATGGTCGGCACGGACCAGCGCGGCCCGCTTCGCGGTCGAGCCGATCACGGTCACCCCGTGTTCGCGCAGCGCCGCCCAGAGCGCCAGCTCCGTGGTCACGTCCAGCGCCGAGGAGACGTCGTCGGCGACCAGCAGTTCGGTACGCGGGGCGAGCGCCCGGGCCAGCGCCAGCCGCTGGAGCTGGCCGCCGGAGAGCCGGGTGCCCTTGTGGCCGATGAGCAGCCCGAGCCCGCCCCCGGCCGCGGCCAGGTCGTGTTCGAGCTGCGCGGTCGACACCGCGCTCGCGGCGTCGACGGAGTGGCCGAGCGCGATGTTCTCGGCCACCGTGCCGGAGAGCACCCGGGGCAGTTGGCCGACGTATCCGACCTGGTTGGGTCGTAGGAACATCTCCGGCTCGGTGACCGGCTCGCCGTTCCAGCGCAGCGCGCCGACGTGGTGCACGATCCCGGCGAGCGCCCGCAGCAGCGACGACTTGCCGGCGCCGACCGGGCCGACCACCAGCACCAGTTGCCCACGCTCGACCACCAGGTCGACGTCGCGGACGGCGAGCGTGCCGTCGGAGTGCAGCGCGCCGAAGCCGGCCAGTTCGAGCCGACGCAACGGGTGCCGGGGCGGCGGCTCGGGCGCGGGCGCGGTGCCGGCCACCAGGTCGAGACCGGGTACCGGAGCCGAGTAGGTGGTCATCCCGGTCATCGCCACGGTCCGCCGGGTCCACACCCGCGCCGACGGGTACTGCGACACCAGCGCCGCGGTGGTCCACGCGAACCAGCGGGCCGCGCCGAGGGTGGAGACGGCGACCAGCGTGGCGCCGGCGGAGAGCCCACCGGCCAGGTAGAGCGCCCACGCCCCGATCGGCAGCAGCCCACTGGCGACGGACGGGGTGGACCGCGCCCACACCTGCATGGCGATCTCCCGCCGCTGGCGCTCGCTGCGCACCGCGTCGAGCCCGGCGAGGTGGTCCAGCACCGGGCGGGTGGCGCCGGCCAGCTTCACCGTGCGGGCGGCGGAGAGCGAGGAGACCAGCGCGGTGGCGAACGCGGCGCGGGCCTTCACGGTGCCGGCGGCGGTGCGTTCCAGCCGGGGCCCGAACAGCGTCGCCGCCAGGCCGGAGACGACCATCGTGCCGACGAAGAACAACGCCGGTACGAAGCTGCCGGTCACCAGCGTCATGGTCAGCACGATGGCCAGCGAGATGAACTGGTCCATCAGGTTGTCGGCGAGCTGCACCACCCGGTCGGTGTCACCGCCCTGGGCCACCACCTCGGCCGGGGTGTGCCCACTGACCCGGCGCGCGCCGGTCTGCCCGTGCACCAGCCGGGCGCTGATCCGCAGCATCTGCCGGATCCACCAGTGCGGGAACCACAGGTTCGTCAGGTAGGGCAGCGGGAGCACCACCAGCAGCGCGGCCGCGATGCCGAGCGCCGGCAGCCACGGGTCGCCGCCGGCGACCAGGTCGGCCCAGAGCCAGGGCAGGACCGACCCGTCCAGCCCGAGCACCGTCATCACGGTGAACATGGCGACCGAGAGCAGGCCGTACCGGGGATCGTTGACGCCCAGCCGGAGGATCTCCCGCATGGTCCGGGCGGGCGGCGTGGCGGGCGGTGGCGGGGGTTCGGCGCGCGGCGCCGCGACGCGACGCGGCGGGGTCACCGGCGCGGCGGGCGCGACCGGGTCGTCGACCCACCCGCCGGGTGCGTCGAGCAGTTCGACGCCGCCGCGGCGGGCGGCGGTGCCGGCGTACGCCCCGGCGTGGCTGGTGGCGAGCAGCTCGGCGAAGCGGGCGGACTCGCGCATCGGGCCGGCCTCCAGCACCGCGCCGTCGGCCATCACCACCACCTCGTCGCAGCGGCGCACGGAGGAGAGCCGGTGCGCGATGACGATGCCGATCCGGTCGGTGAGCAGCCGTTCGGTGGCCTGGCGGACCCGGTTCTCGGTGACCGGGTCGAGCCGCGCGGTGGCCTCGTCGAGGATGACCACGTGCGGGTCCCGGACCAGGATCCGGGCGAACGCCACCAGTTGCTCCTGCCCGGCGGAGAGGACGTGACCGCCCTCGCCGAGCCGGGTGTGCACGCCGTCGGGCAGCTCGGCGATCCAGCCGGCGAGGCCCAACTCGGCCAGCGCCCGGTCGGCGGCACCGAGCAGCTCCGGGTCGAAGAGCGCGACGTTCTCGGCGAGCGTGCCGGCGAGGATCTCGGTGCGCTGGGGCACCACG
Source organism: Micromonospora sp. NBS 11-29 (assembly GCF_002140155.1). GTDB lineage: Bacteria > Actinomycetota > Actinomycetes > Mycobacteriales > Micromonosporaceae > Micromonospora. The sequence continues at coordinate 853,133 of NZ_NAPR01000013.1, read as the reverse complement.
GCGATCCAGCGGCGCAGCTCCTCGACGTCCAGGTCGACCAGGTCGGTGTCGCCGAGGAAGACGGTGCCCCGGGGCACCTCCACGGCCCGGGTGAGCACCTTGGCCAGCGTGGACTTGCCCGAGCCGGTGCGTCCGACCAGCGCGTAGGAGCGGCCCCGGGTGAAGGTGAGCCGCACGTCGCGCAGCGCCGGGCCGCGCTCGTCGCCGGCGGCCGGGTAGCGGTAGGTGAGACCGCGGACGGTCAGGTCGCCGTCGGCCGGGGCGGCGCCCCCGACCGGCTCCTGCGCAGCGCCGGCCAGCAACTGCACCCGGGCCCACGCGCCGAACGCCTGTTGCAGGTGCGGCACCCAGCGGGCGATGTGCTCGACGGTCGCGCCGAACGCGATGGCCAGCAGCCAGATGGCGGTGAGCCGGGCGGCGTCCACCCGGCCGGTGGCGAGCGCCCACGCGCCGGCCAGCACCACGCCGGCGATGCCGACCCGCGCCCCGCCGGTGGCCACCGCGGTGACCCGGGCGGAGAGCCGGAAGACCCGGCCGCACCGGGCGATCACCTCGGCCGCCCGGCGGGCGTAGAGGCGCAGCACGTACGGCCGGGCGAGGCTGGTGCGCACGTCGTCCTGGCCGTGCACCGCCTCCTCCATCACGGCGGCGAGGTCGGACCACGCCTCCTCCTCGGCGGTGCGGGCCGGGGCGATGCGGGCGGTGGGCCGGCGCAACACGGCGGCCAGCACGGTGGTGAGCAGGATCATCCCGAGACCGGCGGGCCACCAGACGAACAGCGCGCTGACCGTGGCGAGCACGCAGACGGCGATGCCCTGCGCCAGGCGTACGCCGGTGTTCCGCATCTCGGCGGCGACCTGGTAGACGTCGTTGTCGATCCGGTCGAGCAGTTCGCCGACCGGCGTGGTCTCCAGGGCCGGCAGGTCCTGCCCGAGCGCGACCCGGCAGAGCCGGCGGCGGACGTCGGCGGACCAGTCGGCGGTGAGCCGGGCCATGATCAGCCCGATCACCAGGTCGGTGACGACGGCGGCGACCAGCGCCACGGCCAGCGCGGCGAACCAGCCGGACGAGCGGTGCACCAGCACCGGCCCGGCCAGCGCGGACGCGGCGGCCTGGCCACCGGCGCCGAGCACGATCAGCAGCAGCACGGCCGCCATCCGCCGGGGTGCGGTGGCCCAGAGGTCTCGGAGCAGGCGCATGGGACGGTCCTCCGGACTCGGATCGGTGGGGGCGGTGCCCCCAGCCTCACCGTCCGGCCGCGCCGGCTCAACCGAATTATCCGGTCCTCAGAACAGCACGGTGGCGAGCGTGCCGACCTCGCGGAAGCCGCAGCGCTCGTAGACCCGCCGCGCCGGCAGGTTGAAGTCGTTGACGTAGAGACTGACCGTGGGCGCGACCCGGCCGAGCGCGTCGCGGACCACCGCGGCCATGGCGGCGGTGGCGATGCCCCGGCCACGCCACTCGGGGGCCACCCAGACGCCCTGCACCTGTGCGGTGCGCCGGGTCACCACNCGGCGCGGACCAGCTCGGTCACCCGTCGCCGGTAGGCGCGTCCGTCGTCCTCGGCCAGCGGCGAGACACCGACCTCCTCGGTGTACATCGCCACCGCCGCCGGGAAGAGCCGGTCGACCTCGCCGGCGCGGACCCGCCGCACCTCCGGGTCGGGCGCCACGGCGGGCAGGGCGTCCGTGGCCAGCAGCGGCTGGTTCGGGCGTACGTCCCGGGCCGGCCCCCAGTGCGCGGAGAGCCGGTCCCAGAGCCCGAGCACGGCGTCGGCGCTGCCCACGATCGAGGAGCAGAGCCGCTCCTCGGCGCTCAACTGCTCGGCGAACGCGGCCACCGCCGCCTCCGACGCGAGCACCGGGGTCAGGTTGCCGCCCAGCCAGCAGACCGACTCCAGGTTGCGGCGGGAGCCGTAGCCGAGCATCCGCGCCTCGGCCCGCCACCAGGCCAGCCCGCGCACCGCCACCCGCTCGGCGACCTGCGCCCCGGCGTACGGGTCGAGGTCGAGCAGCCGCTCGACCGCGCGGCGCTCCGACTCCCCCAGTTGGCGTACCGGCATCGTGAGCACGGTTACCAGCCTGCCAGACGCATCGGGGGGCGCGCGGGTCGACCGGGGTACCGTCCCCTTGCTGGCGATGCATTGCCGATATATCGTTGATGCATCAGCGATGCTCCGAACAGAGGGAGAGTCCGATGGGATTCCGTCGACACATGCACCACATGCACGACATGCGCGAGGAGATGCACCGCCACGGCGGCTTCGTCTTCCCACCCGTACCCCCGGGTCCACCGCCGTTCCCGCCCGGCCCGCACGGTCACGGGCGCGGCCGGGGCGGGCGGGGTCGCGGCCGGCGGCCGAACGTGCGGGGCGCCGTGCTGGCCCTGCTCACCGAACGGCCGATGCACGGCTACGAGATGATCCAGGAGATCGACTCCCGCACCGGCGGGGCCTGGCGGCCCAGCCCCGGCTCGATCTACCCGACGCTGCAACTGCTGGAGGACGAGGGCGTCATCGCCACCGCCGCCGACTCCGACGGCGGGCGCAAGCGGTTCGCCCTCACCGAGCAGGGGCAGGCCGAGGCCACCGAGGCGGCCCAGACCCCGCCCTGGGCCGAGTTCGCCGAGCAGACGGTCAACAGCTGGCACGACATCCGCGACGCCGGATCGCAGGCGATGAACGCGCTGCGGCAGGTGATGACGACCGGCACCGACGACCAGCGGGCGCGGGCCGCCCAGGTGCTCGACGAGACCCGGCGCAAGCTCTACGCCATCCTCGCCGAATCCGAGTAGACCCGGCGTACGCGAAAGGGCGGCCCCCAACCGGCGGCCGCCCTTTCCGACGTCGGACTCAGTGCACGGTGACCGTGGCGCCGCCCGGCATCAGGTCACGCAACTCCTCGGGGATCTCGGCGCCCATCTCGTCGGCGATCCGCAGCGCCTCCTCGATCAGCGTCTCCACGATCTGCGCCTCCGGCACGGTCTTGACGACCTTGCCCTTGACGAAGATCTGGCCCTTGCCGTTGCCGGACGCCACGCCCAGGTCGGCCTCGCGGGCCTCACCCGGACCGTTGACCACGCAGCCCATGACCGCGACGCGCAGCGGCACCGGCAGCCCTTCCAGGCCGGCGGTGACCTCCTCGGCCAGCTTGTAGACGTCCACCTGGGCCCGGCCGCAGGACGGGCAGGAAACGATCTCCAGGCCGCGCTCGCGCAGGCCCAGCGACTCCAGGATCTGGTTGCCGACCTTGATCTCCTCGACCGGCGGCGCGGAGAGCGAAACGCGGATCGTGTCGCCGATCCCCTCGGCCAGCAGCGCGCCGAACGCCACCGCCGACTTGATGGTGCCCTGGAACGCCGGGCCGGCCTCGGTGACGCCCAGGTGCAGCGGGTAGTCGCACTGCTCGGCGAGCTGCCGGTAGGCGCGGATCATCACCACCGGGTCGTTGTGCTTGACCGAGATCTTGATGTCCCGGAAGCCGTGCTCCTCGAACAGCGAGCACTCCCAGAGCGCCGACTCGACGAGCGCCTCGGCGGTGGCCCGGCCGTACTTGGCCAGGAGGCGCTTGTCCAGCGAGCCGGCGTTCACACCGATCCGGATCGGCACGCCCGCGTCACCGGCCGCCCGGGCGATCTCCCGGACCTTGTCGTCGAACTGCCGGATGTTGCCCGGGTTCACCCGGACCGCGGCGCAGCCGGCGTCGATCGCCGCGAAGACGTACTTCGGCTGGAAGTGGATGTCGGCGATCACCGGGATCTGCGACTTCTTCGCGATCGCCGGCAACGCCTCGACGTCGTCCTGCGACGGCACGGCGACCCGGACGATCTGGCAGCCGGACGCGGTCAGCTCGGCGATCTGCTGGAGTGTCGCGTTGACGTCGGAGGTGAGGGTGGTGGTCATGGACTGCACCGAGACCGGTGCGCCGCCACCGACCGGCACCGGACCGACCATGATCCGGCGGCTGGCCCGGCGGGGGGCCAGCGGGGGCGGCGGTACGGGGGGCATACCGAGACTGACAGCGGTCACTTCAGGCACTCACCTTGAGAAGAGCGTGATCGGGTTGACCACGTCCGCGGTGACGGTGAGCAGCGTGAACACGCCACCGACCAGGATCACCGCGTACGTGAGGGGCATGAGCTTGAGGTAGTCGACGCGGCCCGGGTCGGTGCGGCCGATCCGCGCGTAGAGCCAGGACCGGGCGCGTTCGAACCAGGCGATGGCGATGTGGCCGCCGTCCAGCGGGAGCAACGGCAGCAGATTGAACACGCCGATGAAGAAGTTCAGCGACACGAAGAGCATGAAGAACACCAGCCAGGCGTTGTTCTCCACGGCCTCGCCGCCGAGCCGGCTGGCGCCGANCCGGTGAAGTCGGCGGTGGCGCCGAACGCGCCGACCGGGCCGTACTCCACCCGGGTCGGGGTACTGGGCTGAAGCGCCACGCCGAGCGCGGACACCGCCGAGGTGGTGCCCTTCGGGTCGTCCAGCGGCGGGCGCTGCACCGAGGCCAGGTCGACCGTGGCGGTGGCCGGGGTGCCGTCGCGCAGGTACGTCACGGAGGCCGCGCCGGGCTTCGTGCCGCGGACCACGTCGAGCATGTCGCCCCAGGTGGAGACCGGCCGGCCGTTCACCGCGGTGATCCGGTCGCCGTCGCGGAGCTGGGCCTGGGCGGCCGGGCTGGCCGGGTCGCCGGCCTGGCAGGCGCGGGCCGCGTTCTCCACCACCACGCACGGCGCGATGGCGACGACCGCCGGCTCGGCCCGGAACCCCGCCTCGGTGCTGGGGAACTTCGGGTTCGGCAGGCCGGCCGAGACCGCGAGGATCCAGAGCGTGACCAGGGCCAGCGCGAAGTGGGTGATCGAACCGGCGGACATCACGATCGTCCGCTTCCACACCGGGTAGCGCCACATGGCGCGCTTCTCGTCCCCCGGCTCGACGTCGTCGTCCTGCGGGGTCATACCGACGATCTTGCAGAAGCCGCCGAGCGGAATGCCCTTGATGCCGTACTCGGTCTCGCCGCGCTTGACCGACCAGAGCGTCGGACCAAAGCCGACGAAGTAACGCGTGACCTTCATCCCGAACGCCTTGGCGGTGAGCATGTGCCCCGCCTCGTGCAGGCTCACCGAGATGAGGATCGCCAGGGCGAACAGCACCACCCCGAGCAGATAGCTCATCGAGCTCCTTCCACTGACCCGACGATGATCTCCTGGGCGTGCGCCCGTGCCCACGACTCGGCGGCGAGCACGTCCTCGACGGTACCCGGTTCGTCGAAATCGGGAGCGTCCTCCAGGACCCGCCCGAGGGTGTCGACGATGCCCAGGAACGGCAGCCGGCCGGCCACGAACGCGGCCACGCACTCCTCGTTCGCCGCGTTGTAGATCGCCGGCCGGCAGCGCCCGGCCTCGCCGGCCGCCTTGGCCAGCGCCACCGCGGGGAAGGCGGCGTCGTCGAGCGGCGCGAACTCCCAGGTGTGCGCCGCGGTCCAGTCGACCGCGGCGGCGGCCTCGGGCACCCGGTCCGGCCAGCCGATGCCGAGCGCGATGGGCAGCCGCATGTCCGGCGGGCTGGCCTGGGCGAGGGTGGAGCCGTCGACGAACTCGACCATCGAGTGGATCACCGACTGCGGGTGGACCATCACCTTGATGTCCGCGTACGGCACGTCGAACAGCTCGTGCGCCTCGATCACCTCCAGCGCCTTGTTCACCATGGTGGCGGAGTTGATCGTGACGACCGGCCCCATGTTCCAGGTCGGGTGCGCCAGCGCCTGCTCCGGCGTGACCTCGGTCAACTCGTCGCGCCGCCGGCCCCGGAACGGGCCGCCGCTGGCGGTGACCACGAGCCGGCGCACCTCACCCCGGGCGCCGCCACGCAGGCACTGCGCCAACGCCGAGTGCTCACTGTCGACCGGAACGATCTGCCCCGGCCGCGTCACCGCGGCCTTGACCAGCGGGCCGCCGGCCACGAGCGACTCCTTGTTGGCCAGCGCGAGGGTACGCCCGGCGCGCAGCGCGGCCAGCGTCGGCGGCAGGCCCAGCGAACCGACCACAGCGTTGAGCACCACGTCGCACGGCCACTGCGCCAGCTCGGTCATCGCGTCCGGCCCGGCCACGATCTTGGGCAGCTTGAAGTCGCCGGTGGCCCAGCCGCGCCGGCTCGCCTCGGCGTAGAACGCGAGCTGGAGGTCCTGCGCGGCGGATGCCCGGGCCACCCCGACCGCGTCCACGCCCAGCTCCAGCGCCTGCGCGGCGAGCAGTTCCACGTTTCCGCCGCCCGCGCCGAGGGCGACCACCCGGAACCGGCCCGGATTGCGCTTCACGATGTCGATGGCCTGGGTGCCGACGGAGCCGGTGGAGCCGAGCAGCACGAGATCCCGCGGAGTGGTCACCCGCCCATTGTCCCCCAGCGCGTCACCCGCCCCGCCCCGACCCTTGATCGACTCCACTTCCCCGAGGTGGCGCACTCCGCGCACCTCCGACCCCGCTACCTCGCCGAGCCGGTGTAGATCATGGTCACCCGGACTCGGGCGCCTCCTCGTCGAGCAGGTCGGCCGGGTCGATGCTGAACTCGAACGGCTGCCGCATCACGAACGTGGTCCCGGCCGCCGCGGCGGCCAGCGGCCGGTAGTCGTCGTCGACCAGCTCGTAGAGCGCGAGTGCCGGCACCCGGTTGCGCAGGTCGACCCGGAGGGCAGCAGGACCAGACTCCGCCGCCACCGCCCAAGGTCGGCCAACTTTCGCGGCCCCCAACTGCGCGCCACGGTCCACTTGGTGAGCTCTCCGAGTGTCACGAAGGTGATGCCGAGGGCCTGGCCGGTAAGCCGCGCCCGCAGCCGTTCATCGACCCGGCCCCGCAGGATCGCCGACGCCACGTCGGTGTCCAGGACGACAATGCTCACGCCATGCCCTCGCGCCGCGAGGCGTAAAGGTCGGCGAGAAAGCGATCCAACTCGTCGTCGGACTCGAACAGCTCGGGACGAGCCAGTTCGTCAAGGTTGGCGACCGGCTTGACGCCTTGACGACGTGCGAGTTCGTCGGCCGGCACATGCGCCGTGCCCAGCCAGTCCGGATTCTGCTCCGCGTTGGTCGACATGACGGCACTCACCTTCTCCACCCCACCGGACGCCCCATTCTTCCACCTGACGACCATCGACCTGGTCTACTCGCCGCTCACCCTCTCGTGTTCCGACAGCCCTCACTCGCACAGCAGGTGCGAGCAATCTTGATCGCCCGCCCCCTCGTGATCATGAAGTTGGCGGTGCCGATCGTCCCGATTGCGGCTGCCAACTTCATGATCAGCGCGGGGATGGCGGGGCAGGGGTGAAGCGGAGGAAGGTCGTCCAGGCCGCAGGGTGGAAGGTGAGCACGGGACCGCGGCGGTCTGTGCTGTCCCGCACCCCCACCACGTGCGGGAGGTTGGTGGCCACCTCGACGCAGGTGGAGCCGCCGTTGTCGCTGCGGGTGGACGTGCGCCAGAGCGCGCCGGTCAGGTCCATGACTTCGCCAACTTCCGGATCAGCTCCCGGGAGGCCCGGCGGGGCAGCGCCTCGCCCCGCAGGCTCTCCCACCTGCGGCGAAGATTATCCACGTCCTCCGGCCGGTCGGTGACGTGCGCCCGCAGCGCGTTGTCCAGGTGGGCCACCTCGCCGCCGTCGGGCGTGCGGGCCAGGATGAACGGACCGGCCAGGCCGGCGTGCATGCCCGCGTCGGCGGGCACGACGTGCACGGTGACGTTCGGCTGCTCGGTCACCCGCAGCAGGTGCTCGAACTGCTCCACCATCACCGCCGGCTCCCCCACCGCCCGGCGCAGCGCCGCCTCGTCGACCACAGCCACCACCTCCGGCGGCGTCTCCCGGCCCAGCACCGCCTGCCGCTCCATCCGGGACGTGATCCGCTGCTCGACCTCGCTCTCCCGCAGCATCCGGCCGCCGCGCAGCACCGCCCGGGCGTACGCCTCGGTCTGCACCAGACCGGGCACGAGCGACGGCTCGAACCAGCGGATCAACGTCGCCTCCCGCTCGACGCTGATCCACTCCCGGAGCCACGGCGGCGCGGCGTCGGCGCGTACCAGCGTGAGCAGCCGCCCGAAGAGACCACCGGCCGTCAACGCCGCGTCCACCCGGGCCACGAAGTCCTGCGAGGGCGTGCGATGGCCGATCTCCACCATGCCGACCAACGAGGCCGAATAGCTGATCTGCTGGGCCAGGTCCTCCTGGCTGAGCCCGTGCTCCCGGCGGGCGCGGCGCAACTCCGCCCCGAGGAACTCCAGCGTCGACACCGAGCCGCCGTCCATCACACCTCCACCACAGTTGAACAGTCGATCGGCACGGCCGGGCTGAGAGCGACCGCCCCCTTCCGACCGTAGTCGCGTTCACACCAGAGTGTGAACAGGCGCGAGGGAGGAGAAGGCATGAGCGAGGTGACCGGGGTGGAGCCGCACCCGGACGAACGGCCGGCCCACGGCGGCCCACGGCCGCGTACCCCGTTGGTCGGGGTGGCCGCGTCGCGCCCGGACGTCGCGCGGTGAGCGTCGTCGCGCCCGGCCCGGACGTGCTGGCCCGGCACCTGGCGATCCGGCCCGCCTGGCGGTGCCGGGCGTGCGCCGCGCCGTGGCCGTGCCCGCCGGCCAAACTGCGGCTGCGCCGGGAGTACGCGCACGACCACGCCGGCCTGGCCGTCTACCTCTGCGTGCTGATGCACGACGCGATCGCCGACGCCCTGCGGGTCGGGTCCGGCGAGGTCGACCCGGCCGAGTACTTCGCCCGGTTCATCGGCTGGACCCGACCGTGGCCGGCCCGCGCGCCCCGGCCGACGAGGGCGGAGGCTACCGGAGCGTCGTCCCCCCGTCCGAGGCCGTGAGGTGTTCCAGGTGCCCCAGCGGCAGGTGCGGTGGCTGCCACTCCAGGATCAGCGCGGTGGCGTCGTCGTCGAGCTGCTCCTGCTGGTAGACGAGGACGGCGCGCACCAGCCGGCGCATCGTCTCCGGGCTGGGCAGCCGGTCGTTGAGAGCGCGCTCGACGAAGTCGACCAGCCGGTCCAGCCCGAACCGTTCCCCGTCGGCGCCGCGCGCGTCGGTGATGCCGTCGGTGTAGGCGAGGACGCGGTCGCCCGGGTGCAGCGCCTCCTCGTGCACCCGCGGACGCCTCGGCGACAGGTTGCCCAGCCCGAGCGGCAGCGCCGTCGGCCCGGGCAGCGCCCGGACGGCCTTGCCGTCGCGGAGCAGCATGGCGCCCGGGTGACCGGCGTTGATGATCCTCAGCAGGCCGGTCCGCCGGTCCAGCTCGGCGAGCAGCGCGGTCGCGAACAGGCCGCGGTGCTCGGAGCGCACCCACCTGTCGATGCTGATCGCCGTGTCGACCAGGTCGAGGCCGGTACGCCGGGCGTTGCGGTACGCGCTGACCACGAGCGAGGCCATCGCGCTCGCCTTGATCCCGTGCCCGCAGGTGTCGAAGAGCCCGACACTGAGCACGTCACCGTTGAGCGCGTAGTCGAAGATGTCGCCGCCGACGTCGTAACACGGTTCGAGGATGGCGGTGATCACCAGGTCGTCGGTCGCGAACGTCAGCGGCGGCAGCAGCCCCCACACGGTCTCGGCGGCGACCTGCATCGGCAGGCGACGGCGGATGCGTTCGACGACGTCGCCGTAGAGCCGGCGGTTCACCAGGACCTGGGCGACGGCGACCGCCACCTCCCAGGCCGGCCGGTCCTGCGCGGGGTCGCCGGCGCTGGGCGACACGATCTCCAGCACGCCCAACCGTTCACAGCCGAGCAGCAGGGGCACCCAGAGCCGATCCGGGTCCTCGGGTGCGCGCTGCACCTCAAGGCTGGTGAACGCCCGACCGGCCAGCGTCGAGTCGATCGTCAGCTCGGCCCCGGACGAGCCCGCGCCGAGCAGGGGCACGAGCGAGGACTGCGTGTAGTCGGCCAGGTAGATCACCATGTCGGTGGCCCCGATCGCGGGCGCCGCCCTGCTCACCAGGAGCGACAGCTCGTCCGGCCCGCCACGGGGCGCGTTGAGGTGCAGCCAACGCGCCGCGTCGCCGCCGTCGACCATCCGCACCTCCCCGTGTCCCCACCACCGTAGGGAGGCCGACGGCGAACCGCCAACGCGCGGGCGCACCGCGTGATGCAGTCGTCCGGTCGAGGCGATCATCATGACGCCGGATCGTGATGCGTGCCGGGCCGCCGCGCGGGGAACGAGGGGGCGATGGGCGACGGGTGGCAGCGAACGAAACGGATCACGGCGGCGGCGTTCCGGCCGGTCCGTGGCCGGGACCTCTCGCTGCACGCCGCCGCGATCACGTTCTACGGCGCGATCGCGGTGGTGCCGGTGGCGCTGCTGGCGATCTGGCTCACCGGGCTGCTCGCCGGGGCCGACCGGGTGCGCCGGCTCACCGGGTACGCGATCGACACGCTGCCTACCGAGATCGGTGCGAACCGGGCAGTGGCCGCGCTGGTCGAGGCCGGGTTGGGGCTGACCCCGCTGCTGGCCCTGGCGTCGCTGCTGCCGGCCTCGCTCTACGGCGAAGGGCTGCGCCGGGCGTTCGTCTCGGTGGCCGAGCCGCGCGGCGAGTCCGGCGCGCTGGTCGGCTGGCGGGGCCGGCTGCTGCTGCTCCCGCTGCTCGCGCCGGCACCGGCGCTGCTGCTGTCCATCCTGCTGGCGCTGCCGCTGACCACCCGGCTGGTGCGCCAGGGCGGCTGGATCGGCGCGCTCGGCGTGGTGCTGTCGTTCCTCGCCGTATGGCTGGTGTTGACGCCGGTGCTGGTGTGGGTGTTCCGGGTCGTCGGCCCGGCCTCCCCGGACTGGCTCGCCACACTGGGCATGGGCTCGTTCACCGCGGCGAACCTCTCCGGTTTCCTGCACGGCTTCGTGCTGTTCTGCTCGCTGCCGCTGGACCTGGGCGTGCCCTTCGGCGGGTTCGACGAGATCGGCGGCGGCGTGGCGGTGCTGCTCTGGCTCTACCTGTTCCATGTGATCGTGCTGGCCGGCTATTCGGCCACGCTGGCGCTGGGCCGGTGGCGGGCCGCCCGGCTGGCGGCCCGCCCCTGAACGGTCCCGCCGGCCAGCGGCGGAACAGGCCGCACGCCGACGTCAGAGACGCTCGACGTAGCGCTTCGCCTCGACCAGCGACCAGCCGGTGTGCTCCCGCAGCAGCTTGATCGCCTGAATCTTCCGGCCGCCGTGGGCGAGCCGGGCCACCTCGGCCCGTACCCCGGCCTCGACGCCGGCCCCGGAGAGCCCGCCGGTCTTGGAGAGCCCGCCGGCCCCGGTCAGCCCGCCGGCCGGGGGCGTGCCACCGGCCACCAGCAGGTCCACCGTCTGCTTCGCCGCCAGCAGCGACAGCCCGGTCTGCCGGCGGAGCAACCGGACCGCCTCGACCGTCCGCCCCGCGCGCGCCAGCCGGAGCACCTCGGCCTGCCCACCGCCGGTGGCCGGATCCGGCGCGACCAGATCACGCGGGCGACCGCGCCGCGACGCGAGCACGACCAGCAGCACGACGAGCACCGCCAGGAGGGCGAACGGGACAGCCTCGGGCATGCGGCCCACGGTAGCGGCCCGCCGCGAACCCTCCCACCGGGGACCGCCCGGCACTAGGCTCCGGTCGCATGAGCGAGCGCAACGAGCTGCCCACCCGCGCCGACGTCGTCGTGGTCGGCGCCGGGCACAACGGCCTGGTCTCGGCGACCCTGCTGGCCCGCGCCGGCCTCGACGTGCTGGTGCTGGAGGCGGCCGAGGTGATCGGCGGGGCCACCCGCACCGAGAGCCCCTTCCCGAAGGTGCCCGGACTGCGCCACTCCACCGGGTCGTACCTGCTCGGACTGATGCCGCCGGAACTGCTCGCCACGCTCGACGTGAGCATCCCGGTGCTGCGGCGCGACCCGCACTACTTCCTGCCCACGCCGGGCGGGCCCGGCTCGCCGTACCTCCTCTTCGGCAGCGACACCGCGGCCAGCCGGCGGCAGCTCGCGGAGATGTTCTCGGCGGCGGACGTGGCCGCCGACGACGCGCTCCAGGCCGAGCTGGCCCAGCTCCGCGACGACCTCGCGCCGGCGTGGCTGGCCGAGCCGCTGCCGGTCGAGGAGACCGCCGAGCGGTACGTCCGGCCGGCGCTGCGGCAGGTCTTCGTGGACCTCGTGCGCGGCTCCGTCGCCGACTACCTGGCCCGCTTCGGCTTCCGCTCCGAGCTGCTGGTCAGCATGTACGCGGTGACCGACGGCCTGTCCGGACTCAACGCCGGCCCGGACGACCCGGGCACCGGGCACAACTTCCTGGTGCACAACATGTGCCGGCTGCCCGGCGCGGGCGGCACCTGGATGATCGCCCGGGGCGGGATGGGCACCGTGTCCCGGACGTTCGCCGACGCCGCCCGGGGCGCGGGCGCCCGCATCGTCACCGGCGCACCGGTCACCGCGATCACGTTGGACGGCGGCGCCGCGTCGGGCGTGGTGCTGGCCGACGGACGGCAGGTCGGCGCGTCCGTGGTGCTCGGGGCCTGTGACCCGTACCGGCTGATGGAGCTGTTGCCCGACGGCGCACTCCCGGCGGAGCTGGGCGCGCGGATGGCGGCGGCCCGCCGGCCCGGCACCACGCTCAAGCTCAACCTGGCGCTCACCGGCCTGCCGCGCTTCTCCTGCCTGCCGGCCGACGCGCCGAGCCCGTTCGGCTCGACCATCCACCTGCTCCCCGGCTCGGCCTCGCTGGTCGGCGCCGGCGGGGAGTCGCCGATGGCCGCGCTGCGCGGCATGTGGGCGGACGTGCGGGCCGGGCGGCTACCGGACGAGCCGACCATCGAGTGGTACCTGCACACCACGGTCGACCCGTCGCTGTCCGACGAGGCCGGGCACCACTCGTCGGCGCTGTTCGTCCAGTCGGTGCCCTACGAGCCGGTCGGCACGACGTGGGACGCGGCGCTTCCCGGGTACGTCGAGCGGTTGATCGGCATCTGCGAGCGGTACGCCCCGGGTACCGGTGACCTGGTCGCGGACGCGGTGCCGCTGCCCCCGCCCGGCATCGAGGCGCACTTCGGCATCACCGGCGGGCACATCCACCACGTCGACAACACGGTGTCGTTCACCGACCGGATGCCGTACGCCACAGGGGTCGACGGCGTCTACGCGGGCAGCGCCGGCTGCCACCCGGCGGGCAGCGTGATCGGCGCCNAAACGCGGCCCGCCGCATCCTCACCGACGTGCGGTAAGGCGGGGGCCCCGGTTAACGCCTCCGGTATAGGCGGGGCCCCCTTTTAACACCTCAGGGGCGCAGGGCGCGGTAGGCCGCCCAGGGGACGGTGGGACGCGGCCAGCCACGCCGATCCAGGTAGCGCCGGGTCGCGGCCCGAGTGGTACGCACGGTGCGCAGTGAGTCCGTCAGCCGGGGCTCGTGCCGCGCGGCCGGCTCGACCAGTCGCCCGGGGCGCAGCGTCCAACCGTCGGCGCCGCGGACCAACTCACCGCGCACGTTGGCGTTGTGCAGATTCCACAACTGCTCGTCGTGCCGGTGGACCAGCAGGGTCGCCGCCCCCTCGGCCGGGTCCACCCCGTCCGGCACCACCACCCGGTAGCCGTCCGCGCCGGCGGTCGCGGTGGTGCGGACAAGCAGCGGCGCCCCGGCGGCATCGCGCGCCGCCAGCACCACACTCGGGTACGCCGCCAGCACCTCCGCGCCGACCAGCGACCCGCCGTCGACCGACGCCGCGCCAGCCCCGGTGGTGGGCGGGAGGGGGCGGGTGGTCACCTCGGTCGGGGTGACGGTGATCAGCAGCCGCATGAAGTAGAAGTCGGTGACCGACGTCGCCGGCCAGTCGAGGTACTTCCGGCAGGCCGGCTGACGCTGGAACATCTGGGCCCAGAAGACGCCCAGATCCCCGGTCGGCTCGGTGTGCACCTCGTCGGGGCACTGCGCCGTGCCGCGCACGAGGATCTGTTCCGGTTGCGTCAGCCCACTGGCCGTGGGATCGGAGAAGAGCAGCGCCACCCGGGGGTCGCGCCGCACGTTGAACGCCTTCTGCGGATATCCCAACGAGGTGGTGAGCATGATCGTGCCGTCGGCACGGAGCAACCCGGAGGTCGGCCAGGCGACCGGCGTACCGTCCTTGGCGAGGGTCGCCAGCTCACAGGTGCGGTACGCGGAGATCGCCGTGCCGAGCGCCGATCCGGGTGCGATGGTGCCGGGAGACAGGGGCATGGCCGGCAGCATAGCCAGCGCCTCAGCTCGACGGTTGGGCCACGTCCTCGCTCTCCTCGTCGGCCCGGTGGGCGCGGATCTTGTGCCCGACGCTGGTCAGGCAGCGCCCGCTGGGCAGGTCGAACTTCCAGCCGTGGAGCTGGCAGGTGAGCTGGTCGCCGTCGACGATGCCGAACCGGCTCAGGTCCGCCTTCAGGTGCGGGCAGCGCCGCTGCACCACCCAGTCGTCGAGCGTGATGTCCTCGGCGTCGACCGCGCGCTCGTGCTCGTCGTACCAGCCCTCGGCGTACTGGAGGCGCTCGGTGGAGAGGCACTTGAAGAACGCGTAGACGAACTCGTTGTACTGACCGATCCGGGCCGCGGAGAACCGGCAGGAGAGGAAGAGCGAGTTGACCCAGTCCACCTCGCCGATGTGCAGCAGGTGCTCGATCAGCGCCCGCTCGGTGCGGAACCGGTAGCGGACCTTCTCGTCCGCGTACGGCCGGACCTCCTTGCCCGGGAAGTCGACCACGATCGACTCGACGTCGCTTCCGTCGTAGCCCACGAGGTCGAAGCGGACCGGGCCGCCGACGCCCTTGGCCAGGTAGATCGACTCGTCGAGCAGCGGCTCGATCCGGCGCTTCATCTCGCCCAGCACGTTGATCTCCGGGTGCCGCCAGGACGCCTTCTCGGCCTCGATGATCGGGCGCTTGCGCTCCCGCATCTCCTCCAGGTGGGCGGCCTTGTTCGCGAAGAACTCCTCGACCGGCTGCGGGTGGGTGGTGGTCGCGCCCTCGGTGGTGATCTCCGCGACGCTGCCCGGCAGCAGCACGATGCCGTTGGTGCCGCCGACCTTCGCGTACTCCGCCAGGAACACCGACTGGTCGGGGAAGATGTTGCCCTCGTCGCCGAAGATGTCGTTGAACTGCCACAGCTCGTCGTCGAGGAAGCAGGGCGGCCCGGCGATCGGGAAGACGTGGTCGGCCTTCAGGTCGTCGATGTAGCGCCAGGTCCGGTCGAACTGGCGGTCCCGCTTCTGCTTGCCGAACGCCGTCTTCGCCGCCTGCGGCAGCTCGTAGACCATCGGGTACCAGATCGCGCCGGAGAACTGGAGCAGGTGCGCGTGCACGTGGCCCAGCTCGGCGAAGACGGTCAGGTCGGTCGGGCGGGCGTCGTTCTGGTTGAGCAGGCGGACACCGTCGTACTCCACCCAGAGCGACGAGTCGCCGATCGGGCCGTCGGTCGGGCTGGTCAACGCCTGGATCATGATCTTCAGGCCGCCGGGCAGCTCCACCACCTGCTCGTTCGGGGCCTTGAGGAACTTCGTGAAGCCCAGCTCCCGCAGCTCGTCCTCCATCTCCGAGGTGGGGAACTCGGGCAGCAGGACGGTCGCGTCCTTGGAGATGACGTCGCGCAGGTGCTTCGCGTCGAAGTGGTCCCGGTGCAGGTGCGACACGTACAGGTAACTGACCTGGCCCAGCGTCGCCCAGTCGAGCTGCGAGTTGTCGGGGAAGGGGAACCACGAGGCGAAGTAGGCGGGATTGACCCAGGGGTCGCACAGGATGCTGCCCGCGGGCGTGTCGATCCGCATGCTGGCATGGCCCGTACCGGTCACTCGCACCGCAGTCCCCCTCAAAAAGACATCAGGTGTACGTCAGGAACGCTACCGGAGGCAGTCTGGTCGCCGTCCCGCGACGCCGGTAGTGCCCATCCGCCCCGGTCAGGTCGGACCCTGCGCCGGCCCCGGTCGGGGGCGTGCCAGACTGATCGGAGATCCGATCGCGAGGGAAGGACCGACAGTGGCAGGAGACGAGCCGGTAACCGCGCCAGATCAGCACAAGCCCGGGCACCGCAGGTCCGGGCGGATCGGGGCGGTGCTGTCGGCGGTGGCCCTGGTGTTGATGGCGTTCTGCGGCACCGAGGAGGGCCGGGTGGAGGACATCTGGCTGCTCGGCATCGCCGCGCTGCTGCTCGCCGTCGTCATCGGCGACGCGGTGCTGCGCCGCAACGGCCTGCGGTCCTGACGCACGGCGTCAGCGGTACGTGGAAGGGCCCGTCCCCTCACCGGGGCGGGCCCTTCGTCGTCGGGAGTCGGTTCAGCGGCCGAGCAGGATCTCCTGCACGTCCTTGAGCGCGGCGTCGACCTCCGCCTCGAAGTAGCCGCCGGGCACCAGCCCGAAGCGCAGCGTGTCGAGATCCTTCGGATTCACCGGCATCGCGTTGCGCCCCTGCATGCCGCCGAGCAGCGTGTCGAAGAACCGGTCGACCTGGTCCGGGTCGTACCCGCTGCCGAACCGGCGGACCTGGAAGCCGCGCCGGATCTGGTCCACCCGGTGCAGGTCGCTGCCGGGCGGACCGGCCAGCGGCGGCCCCACCATCGGGGGGCCGGCGGCCGGCGGGCCGACCAGCGGCGGGCCGGTCATCGAGGGGCCGGGACCGTAACCCTGATCCGACGGCCCGTAGCCGGGCTCGGGCCTGTCATAGCCGGGCTCGGGCCGGTCGTAGCCCGGCTCGGGCCGGTCGTAGCCGGGCTCCGGTCGGTCGTAGCCCGGCTCCGGGGCGCCGTAACCGGGCTTCGGGGCACCGTAACCCGCGGGCGGCAGCGCGGGCGGGCCGACCGGACCGCGTCCGCGCAGCTCCCGCAGGTCACGCTCGGACATCCGGATCTCGGCCGTCATGTCGGCGCGGCCGTGCCGGCCGGCCTCGAAACCGTCGAAGCGGTCGTCCGGGCCGTAACCGCCGGGACCG
>NZ_NAPR01000013.1:829147-836219 GCF_002140155.1 Micromonospora sp. NBS 11-29 | reverse complement strand
CGGGCCGCCGTGGCCGAGCGGGGCGCCCGGACCGGGCCCCATCGGGCCGGGGCCGGCCGGACCACGAGGCGCGTCGTATCCGCCGCGCGGGCCGTCGTACCCACCGGCGAACGCGCCGGTCGGCTCGTCGTAACGGCTGCCGTAACGCTCCGCGGGCGGGCCGGCCGGGGCGGCGGGCATCTGCCGGGGCGGCATCGGCGGCGGCACCGGTGACAGGCCACGATCGTCGCGCATCGGCGGGCCGAGCCGGTCGGACATCCGCGGGTCGCCACCGCGTCCGTCCGGGACGCCACCGCGCTCCTCCAGGTCGGCGAGCTGCCGCTCGACCCGGTCCAGGTGCAGGTCGACCTGCCACTCGTCGTAGCCGTTGAACCGGACCCGGAAGACGACGTCGTTGACCTCCTTGGAGGCGACGGGCGCGCCCACCGGGCGGCCGGCGAGGGTCGCCTCGACCCGGTCCAGGAAGGTGTCCACCTCGTCGACCTTGTAGCCCCGGCGGAGCGCCTTTCGCCGGAAACGCTGACCCTGACTCGCCACTATGTCTCCTGGTCTCGGACCGCTACGCCGTTGCCGCGCGTGGGTCGCTGTCCCTGTCCTCGGCGGCGGCGAGCTGCCCACACGCTCCGTCGATCTCGCGCCCCCGGGTGTCCCGCACCGTGGTGGACACCCCGGCGTCGCGCAACCGCCGGACGAACTCCCGCTCGACCGGCTTCGGGCTGGCGTCCCAGCGGCTGCCCGGGGTCGGGTTGAGCGGGATCAGGTTCACGTGGGCCAGCTTGCCGGCCAGCAGCCGCCCGAGCAGATCGGCTCGCCACGGCTGGTCGTTCACGTCCTTGATCATCGCGTATTCGATGGACACGCGACGTCCCGTCGTGGCCGCGTAGTCCCACGCCGCGTCCAGCACCTCGGACACCTTCCAGCGCTGGTTGACCGGGACGAGTTCGTCGCGCAGCTCATCATCGGGGGCATGCAGCGACAACGCAAGGGTCACGGAGAGGTCTTCGCTGGCCAGTCGACGGATGGCCGGGACCAGCCCGACCGTGGAGACGGTGATGTGCCGCTGGGACAGGCCGAGGCCCTCCGGCGCCGGGGTGACCAGGCGGCGGATCGCCGCGACCACCCGCGCGTAGTTGGCCAGCGGCTCACCCATGCCCATGAACACGACGTGCGACAGCCGCGGCGGCGACCCGGCGACCGCGCCGGAGGCGGCCACCCCGGCCAGGTAGACGGCCTGGTCGACGATCTCCGCGGTGGACAGGTTGCGGGTCAGCCCGGCCTGGCCGGTGGCGCAGAACGGGCAGGCCATACCGCAGCCGGCCTGGCTGGAGATGCAGACGGTGACCCGGTCCGGGTAGCCCATCAGCACGCTCTCCACCATCGAGCCGTCGTGCAGCCGCCACAGCGCCTTGCGGGTCGCGCCGTCGTCGCAGGCCAGCTCGCGGACCGGGGTGAGCAGCGTGGGCAGCAAAGTGCCGGCCAGCCGCTCCCGGGTCGCCGCCGGCAGGTCGGTCATCCGCTCGGGGTCGCGCACCAGCCGGCCGAAGTAGTGGTTCGAGATCTGCTTGGCGCGGAACGCCGGCTCGCCCAGCTCGGTGACGAGCGCCTGCCGGCCCGGCAGGTCGAGGTCGGCGAGGTGGCGGGGAGGCATCGCGGGCCGGCGGCCGCGGGCGTCGGGGT
The DNA here is from genome assembly GCF_002140155.1 of Micromonospora sp. NBS 11-29. Taxonomy (GTDB): domain Bacteria; phylum Actinomycetota; class Actinomycetes; order Mycobacteriales; family Micromonosporaceae; genus Micromonospora. The sequence continues at coordinate 834,542 of NZ_NAPR01000013.1, read as the reverse complement.
CAACGGAGATCAGCGGGAGGCTCGTCATGGCGCGTCCAGTCTGACACGCGCCGAGCCGGACGCACCCGTCCGTAGGGGCCGAATCGTCCCGGACCAGCCGCTCCGGCCCGAAACGGCGACGTGATCCATCCCTCAGACCACCACCGGCACGAAGACCGCGAGCAGCAGATACGCCGTCGGCACCGCGAACAGGATCGAGTCGAGCCGGTCCATCAGACCGCCGTGGCCGGGAAGCAGGTTGCTCATGTCCTTGACCCCGAGATCCCGCTTGATCATCGACTCGGCCAGGTCGCCGAGCACCGCCGCGCCGGAGATCGCCATCCCGAACAGCGCCCCCCACCACGGCGCCACGTCGAACAGCAGCCACAGCAGCAACGCGCTGCCCGCCGCCGCGGCCGTGACCGAGCCGGCGAAGCCCTCCCAGGACTTCTTCGGGCTGATCGTCGGCGCCATCGGGTGCTTGCCGAAGGCCACCCCGGCGGCGTACCCGCCGGTGTCGGAGAGCACCACCGCCACCAGGGTGACCAGCACCCGCAGGTGGCCGTCTTCGGGCGCGGCGGCGAGCATGGCCGCGAACCCGGCGAGGAACGGCACGTAGACCGCGATCAGCGTGGCCGCGGTGAGGTCCCGCTGGTAGTTGCCGGGGCCGTCGCCCAGCCGCCAGATCATCGTGCCCAGCACGGTGACCAGCAGCCCGAGGCAGAGCGCGTCCGGGCCGGCGAACCAGGCCAGCCCGACCGTGATCACCCCGCCGGCCAGCAGCGGCGGCAGCGGTGGGTGCGCGCCGCTGCGGCGGACCGCCCGGGCCATCTCCCAGATGCCGATCGCCACCGCGGCGGCGAGCACGGCGAGAAACGCCGGCAGGAAGAAGAACAGCGGCACCACGATCGCCCCGCCGAGGGCCAACCCGACGCCGATCGCGGCCGGCAGGTTACGCCCCGCCCGGGACGCCCCGGGCGCGGTGGTCGGCGGACGCTCCGCGCTCGCCCGCCGGCGGCCCCTCGACCGGCGGCCGGGCGGCGGCTCGGGTGCGGGCTCGTCGCGTACCCGGGGAAGCTGGTCGGTCGGTTCGTCCCGCACCGGCGCGATCCGCGCGGTGGGGAACTCGTCCTCGGGCCGGCGGTCCGCCGCCGACGGCCCGCCGGGCGGCCACGGCGCGTCGTGGTGGACCGGACCGCCCGGGTACGGGTCGGCCACCGGCCGGGTGTACGCCCCGGTGCCGGCCGCCGGCCGGGCGTACGCGCCGGGGTCGACCGGGTCGGGACGGGCATCCTGGCCGGGCGCGGGTCGCCGCCACGGGCCGGGCTCCAGGTCGGTCTCCGGCCAGGGCAGTGCGGGGGCCGGACGGTCCCAGCCACGCGGCTCGGCGCTGCCGTAGGGGTCGGGGTGGGACATCACGCACCGGCAGACGGTACGGAAGCCACCACGTGACGCAAGACCAAGATCATCCCCTACAGCGTGAGACTTCTGGTGTGACCGACCGACCGTTCACCCCGTGGTGGTCGGGAATCGAGCCGAGCCTACTGCACCCCGGATGCGCCCCGGGTGGACGCCGCCGGGCGCGAGACGGCACCGGGCCGCCGCCCGGGTCCCCGGCGGCGGCCCGGTGCCGTGAGGAGGACAGGGCCACTCAGACTTCGAGCAGCTCGCTCTCCTTGTGCTTGATCATCTCGTCGACGGTGGCGACGAAGCGCTGGGTCAGGTCGTCCAGGTCCTTCTCCGCGCGCCGGCCCTCGTCCTCGCCGACCTCGCCGTCCTTGACCAGGCGGTCCAGCTCCTCCTTGGCCTTGCGGCGGATGTTGCGGACGGCGACCTTGGCCTCCTCGCCCTTCTGCCGGGCGACCTTGATCATCTCGCGGCGGCGCTCCTCCGTCATCTGCGGAAGCACGATGCGTAGCTGGTTGCCCTCGTTGTTCGGGTTGACCCCGAGGTCCGAGTCGCGGATCGCCTTCTCCATGGCGTTCAGCTGCGAGTTGTCGTACGGCTTGATGATCACCATGCGCGGCTCGGGCACCCCGATGGACGCCATCTGCGGCAACGGCGTCGGGCTGCCGTAGTAGTCGATGACGATGCGGGAGAACATGGCGGCGTTGGCGCGACCGGTGCGGATCCCGCCGAACTCGTCCCTGGCGTGCTCGATGGCACGCTCCATCTTCTCCTCCGCCTCGAGGAGGGTGTCGTCGATCACCGGTCTCCTCGCCTCCTTCTGTCGCTCGTGGTGGGCTGTGCTGGTGGGCTGTGGCAGAGGGCCGCTGCCGGTCAGGCGGTGATCAGCGTGCCGATCTTTTCACCGCCGACGGCGCGGACGATGGTGTCGTCGCCCTGGGCGCCGAAGACCAGCATCGGCAGGCCGTTCTCCATGCAGAGACTGAACGCGGCGGCGTCGGCCACCCGCAGGTTGCGGCGCAGCACCTCGGAGAAGGTGATCGCGTCGAGCTTGCTCGCCGTCGGGTCGATCCGGGGGTCGGCGGTGTAGACCGCGTCCACACCGTTCTTGCTCATCAACACCACGTCCGCGCGGATCTCCAGCGCCCGCTGGGCGGCCACCGTGTCGGTGGAGAAGTACGGCATGCCGGCGCCCGCGCCGAAGATCACCACACGGCCCTTCTCCAGGTGCCGGATCGCGCGCAACGGAATGTACGGCTCGGCGACCTGGGCCATCGTGATGGCGCTCTGCACGCGGGTCTCGATGCCCTCCTTCTCCAGGAAGTCCTGCAGCGCCAGGCAGTTCATCACCGTGCCGAGCATGCCCATGTAGTCGGCGCGGGCCCGGTCCATGCCCCGCTTCTGCAACTCCGCGCCACGGAAGAAGTTGCCGCCGCCGACCACCACGGAGACCTGCACGCCCCGGCGCACCACGGTGGCGATCTGCCGGGCGATGCCCTGCACGACGTCCGGGTCGACACCGATCGCGCCGCCGCCGAACACCTCACCGGAGAGCTTCAGCACCACCCGACGGGACCGACCGGGTGGCGGGGCGATCGGGTCGTCCGCCGCCAGGCTCCGGTCACTCACAACCTGCGTCATCCGCCCCGCCCCTTCTCCCCGCGCACCGCGCGGGCATCGCGTACCTGCCCCTGCCGACCCTATGTGACGAGGAGGCCGCGGTGCCTGTCGCGTACACCGGCGGCCTCCTCGTCGACGTTCTCCCCGTGCCCCGGACCCACCGGCCCGGGCGCGGCGGCTCAGGCCTGGCCGACCTCGAACCGCACGAAGCGGGTCACCTCGATGCCGGCCTCGGCCAGCACCTGCTTGACGGTCTTCTTGTTGTCGGCGACCGCCGCCTGCTCCAGCAGGACGAAGTCCTTGAAGAAGGCGTTGACCCGGCCCTCGACGATCTTCGGCAGCGCTGCCTCGGGCTTGTTCTCCTCGCGGGCGGTCTGCTCGGCGATGCGCCGCTCGGACTCGACGGTCTCGGCCGGCACCTCGTCGCGGGTGAGGTACTTCGGCCGCATCGCGGCGATCTGCATCGCCACGCCGCGCGCGTCGGCGTCACCCGCTTCGTCGGTCTTGCCGGTGTACTGCACCAGCACGCCGACCGCCGGGGGCAGGTCCTGGCTCTTGCGGTGCAGGTAGACCGCGGTGGTGCCGTCGAGCTTGGCGAAGCGGTTCAGCACCAGCTTCTCGCCGATCTTGGCGGACTGCTCCTGNTGGTCGCGTCGCTGGTCACGCCGTGCTCGACCAACTGCTGCGCCAGCGCGATGAAGGCGTCGTTCTTGGCGACGAAGTCGGTCTCGCAGTTCAGCTCCAGCAGCGCCTGCCCGGAGTGGGCGACGAGACCGTTGGCGGCGGTGCGGCCGGCCCGCTTGCCGACGTCCTTCGCGCCCTTGACGCGCAGGATCTCGACGGCCTTGTCGAAGTCGCCCTCGGCCTCGGTCAGCGCCTTCTTGGAGTCCATCATGCCGGCGCCGGTGAGGTCGCGGAGCTTCTTGACGTCCGCGGCGGTGAAGTTGGACATGACTCTCTCTTCGGTGTCTGGGTGAGGTGGTCTGGGTGCCCGGTTACCCGGATCCGGGCCGGTTGTGCCCGGCGTACCCGTCGCGCCCCACCGGCCGGGAAATCGGACGGTGGGGACGCGACGGCGCGATCACTCCGCGGCGGCGGTCGCCGGCTGCTCGGTGGCCTTCTGCTCCTCGGCGGCGGGCTGCTCGGCGGCCGGCTGCTCGGCGGCGGCGGGCTGCTCGTCGGCCTTCTTCGGCTCCTCCAGCAGCTCCCGCTCCCACTCGGCCAGCGGCTCGTCGGCGCCGACCTGGCCCGCCTCGGGCTTCTCGTCGCCGCCCCGGTTACGGCCGGAGCGGGCGATCAGACCGTCGGCCACGGCGGCGGCGACGACCTTGGTCAGCAGCTCGGCCGAGCGGATCGCGTCGTCGTTGCCCGGGATCGGGAAGTCGACCTCGTCCGGGTCGCAGTTGGTGTCCAGCACCGCGATCACCGGGATGCCCAGCTTGCGGGCCTCGTCGACGGCGATGTGCTCCTTCTTGGTGTCGACGATCCAGACCGCGGCCGGGAGCTTCTGCATGTCCCGCAGACCACCGAGGGTCTTGGTGAGCTTGATCTTCTCGCGGGAGAGCTGGAGCGTCTCCTTCTTGGTGTAACCGGCGGCGGTGCCGCTCAGGTCACCCAGGGCCTCCAGCTCCTTCATCCGCTGGAGCCGCTTGTACACGGTCTGGAAGTTGGTCAGCATGCCACCGAGCCAGCGGTGGTTGACGTACGGCTGGCCGACCCGGGTCGCCTGCTCGGCGATGGCCTCCTGGGCCTGCTTCTTGGTGCCGACGAACAGGATGCTGCCGCCGCCCGCGACGGTGGTGCGCACGAACTCGTACGCCTTCTCGATGTAGTCGAGCGTCTGGCGCAGGTCGATGATGTAGATACCGTTGCGCTCGGTGAAGATGAAACGCTTCATCTTCGGGTTCCAGCGCCGGGTCTGGTGCCCGAAGTGCACACCGCTCTCCAGCAGCTGACGCATGGTCACGACGGCCATGGTNGCCCGGTCGCCGGCCAGGGTGGGCCCGGGTGCGAAAGACCGGGACCAGGGAGGCCGTCGCCCCACGGAGAAGACCGTGGGGAGGGCGCGCGAGGTCGACCGCGCGAGGCGGTCGCCAGTTGACGAGTGTACGCGCTCCCGCCGCCCCCCGGCCGCCGGGTGCGCTCCCGCGGCGGCCCTCCGGCCAGGTGTGGTCACGGCACGTGATCAGGTCGGGGCTCTGGATCGGGCCGGGCGGTGCTGGATCGGGCCCGGCGGTTCTTGATCGGGCCGGGCTGCGCTTGATCGACTCCGGTTCGGCGAAGTGGCGGGGTCGCAGGTCGCTGGACACCGCCACTTCGGCGTACTGGTGCGGGTGAGCTGCGCGAGCAGGTCAGCGGGCGGCTAGAGCGGCGGCGAGGAAGAGCACCA
>NZ_NAPR01000013.1:780209-829116 GCF_002140155.1 Micromonospora sp. NBS 11-29 | reverse complement strand
CCCCGACTGCCGTCCGCGAGCGCCAGCCCGCCGGTGCGCAGCCCGTACAGGCCCGCGCCGAAGATCGGCAGCCCCACCACCAGGAACGTGCCCACCACGACGTGCGAGGTGGAGACCGGGTCGCCAACCATCCCACGCAGCAGCACCCGCAGCGCGGGCACCTCCAACACCAGCACCAACACCGCCAGCAGCACCGCGAGCGCCGGCCGCCGCGTCCGGTAGACACCGTCACCGGGCGGCGGCCCGTCCGACGACCGGGGTACGACCGCCGGCATCGGACCGGTCGGCATCTCCAGCGGGTTCGGCGGCGTCGCCGGCTCGGCCGGTACGGTCGGGCGCTCACCGATGGTCAGCGCGGTGGCCGAGCCCGGACTCGGCCGGCCGCCGACGGAGATCTGCGTAACGCCGCCCGTGGCAGGCTCGGCCGGCCGGCCCGCGTCCTCGATCGGATAGCCTCCGAGCGGGCCGGAACGGGCCGGGTCCGGGCTCCCGGCCGGCGCCTCCGCGCCGAAACCTCCGAACGAGGCGGAACCGGCCGGGGTGGAGTTGTCGGCACCGAAACTCCCGAACGAGGCAGAACGGGCCGGGTCGGCGCCGGCGAGGGCGTCGGTCCCGCGCGACCCGAGCGGGTCCGGCCCGCCGCGCGACGCGGTGCCGAGCGCGTCGACGCCGCTGCGGGACACCGCACCAAGCCGGTCGTCCCCGTGCCCGGCCGCCGCCTCCCGGGCCGCGCGTCGGCCGGCCCGCCCCGGCAGCTCGCCGGAAACCTCCGGGTCGTCCGGGCGCTGTGACCGCCAACCACTCGTGTCGTCGACAAGCGGATCGGCGGCGGAGTACCGGCCCGACTCGGCGTACCGGCCCTCGCTCGCCCGCTGCTCCGGGGCGCGGTAGTCGTCGTCGCGGTAGCGCGGCTCGCCCGCGGCGCGCCAGTCCGACTCGTACCCGCGGTCGCCCCACCGCGGTTCCTGCTGATCCTCGGGATAGCTCCGTCGTCCGTCCACGACGGGCACGGTATGCGACCGCCACCAGCGGCGCCATTCGGGCTGGTCGGGCCGTCAGCCCAGCTCACAGCAAACATCAAGATCTACAACGCGGCGCCCGCACTGACTACACGGGCATTGGTCGATCGGCGCACGCTCAACCGTCATTGCTCGCACCGCCCCGGCTCACCCCGCAGCGGCACCGACACGACCGGGCGGGTGGGCGGAGAGGCTTGCTGCGGGGAGGGCGAGGCAGTCGACGTCTGCGCTTGGACTGATGAGCAGGACCTCGGCAGCGGCCCGGGTTGCGGAAGATTCGCCCTCAACTACCTAGGAATTCTTTTTCTACTTCGATGAGCCTTTTCCGAGCTGAGCTTGCAGCTCGGGGCGGCTGTGGCAGACCCGGTGATCGATGAGTGCGAGGCTCCAGGTAGGACAGCTGTCGACCAACACTCGAAGCCCCGACCGGGAGCCTCGCCATGCTGTCCTACCCCGCCACGATTCCGTTGTCCAGCCGCACCCTGAACCACCGCGCCGAACGCATCCGCGGCCACCGCAAGCAGCGCCGCTCCCGGTGGCGGCGCCTCGACCCCGGCCGGCAGGCGCTGCTGGCTCTCGCCCACCTGCGCAACGGCGACACCTACACCCGACTCGCGGCCGGCTTCGAGATCGGCGTCGCCACCGCCTGGCGCTACGTGCAGGAAGCGATAGCCCTGCTCAGCTCGACCGCCGGCAACCTGGCCACCGCCATGCAGCGGATCCGCCGACTGGCGTACGCAATCCTGGACGGCACCCTGATCCCGATCGACCGGGTCGCCGACCAGAAACCGTACTAATCCGGGAAACACAAGCGCCACGGCGTAAACGGGCAGGTCATCGCCGACGCCGCCGGCCGGCTCGTCTGGGCTTCACCAGCGCTGCCCGGCTCGGTGCACGACCTGACCGCAGCCCGAACCCACGGCATCAACGACGCGTTGACAAGCGCAGACGTGATGACCTTCGCCGACAAGGGCTACCAAGGAGCCCACGGCAGCGTGCGCACCCCGTTCAAGCGGCACCGCTTCCGCCCGAAGCTGTCACGCCGACAGACAGCCGTCAACCGGACCCACGCCAAGATCCGCGCCCGCGGCGAACGCGCGATCGCCACCCTCAAGACCTGGAAGATCCTGACCAAGCTGCGCTGCTGCCCACGGCGAACGACCCCGATCGTGCAGGCCATCCTCGTCCTGCACCACGTCGAAGCCAACCGCTACGCAGGATGAAAAGGGCTCAATGATTTCTTCCTGCGACAACTCCGGCGCAGCCCGCCCGACAGAACGCATCCAACCGATGAACGAATCCGGCAACTGGATATTGTATTTGCGGACGTAGTATGCAAATACAGCCGGCCGCACCCACCTGCCATCCGTTCTGATGGCCAAGCGGCCAATGGGATCGCGACGTCCTCGATCACATCGAACACATTTTCTGCAGTGGTAGCCAGCACGGCGCCTGCAGCCAGGTAGTCAGCGACCTTGACACGCACCACGCCCTCCCCACCCCCAGCTCCTCCGCTAGACAAGGTCCATTCGGGTCACCATGTGGCAACTCACGGTAAAATCGAACCGTCTCGACAGGCATACGGCAACCTTCCGGTAAGGCGTTGAACTCCTTGAAGAGTCGCGACGGGATAGCGCATTCAACCGCGCCTTCGCTCAAGAAGTCTTTCATGGGATCCATAAACAACTCGTTTTCAACGACTGCGACAGGATACGACTAAGATGCGCAATCCTTAGCAAGAACTCGAAGAGCCAGGCAACGTTTACCCGGAACGCTGCCTGGCTCTTCCAGACCACCTTTGAGCATCAGTGCGATCTGCTGAATTCGTTATTTTGGATTCGCTATCCGCGCCAGCGCGAGGGTTTCTACACCTGACTGCAGCGCCGAGGAGAGATCCTCCTGTGCAGCACGCCGCCGCTCTCCCAATATTGCGTCCGCCTCCTGCATATTCGAAATTTCCTCGAATCGCCTCCATGCCTCATATACGGCGCGAGTCTGTTCAAGTGGAAGCCCGGCCAGAATAGCCGTCCCTTTAAGCCCACGCCGCAAGCCTTCTCTTCCTTAAAGAACCACAGCGTAAACAGAGAATTTTCTGCAATAAAGCACCCAAGGAGCACAAGAACCTCGTGACCAAGATAGTCGCACGACAGCGACCTTATCGCAAGATTCGCCTCAACACTCTTACTGGGTTCTAGCAGCTCACCCGGCGGCTCCCACTCATCCGGCAACTCACTGAGCCAATCAAAATCAGCCATTGGCACTCACCCCTGCTACTCCGACAACCAGCTTCCATGGATGCTAACGATGCTTCCTGCGTAGCCACTCCGTTGCAGCCTTCGTGGTTTCGGTATCCAATACGCCGCCCGCCCGGATAACCCGGGCACAATTCGTTACAACAGGTGAAATGCCAGCAAGATCTGCTTCCATCGGCTCCAGCACTGGATTACGGCACCGCTACGGGTCGTAGTGTCGGCTTGGCACTCGTCACGGTCGGCGTCAACGCCCCATGCGGAGTCAATTTGCGAAGGCGAATTGGCGGATTCGGCCGAGTCAGAATGAACACTACCGTAGACCCCAGAGGGCCAGGCCAGGCTTTACTAGAAGCCTGGCCTGGCTCCTCCGGACCGCCATTGACGTTACGCCTTGCGCCGACAGGCTCCCGTTCTGGATTTACAACCTTCTCCCGCGAGATGGTTACCACACCCGCCTGCAGCATCTCGGAAGCTCATCCCAGGCACCTCAATAGCTACACTACGGACTCCCGCCAATCCGTCGGACGATGCTTGACATTCCCTCCGCAGCAGCTCTCAACGCGTGGTCAAGAGCAGCAAGATACTTCACTCGATTTTGAACATAGGAGTCGGAGGACACCTTCTGCCACGCATCCCGGTAAGCATCCTCTAGATCAAGGACCTCTTCGACAAGTTCAGCTCGCTGGTCGAATGAAAGACCAACCTTACCCTGCAGGAGCATGCTTAGTTGAGCCCTGGTCGAAATAACGTCCCCGACGAGGCGAATATGTGCTAAACCAACCCTCTTGCTTAAGAGGATCTCCGCAAGGACAGCATCGTGATGTTCCTCTTGACCTAGCAACGCAGCCCCTAGCCTAGAGTCCTTTTGAGCGCAACCATTCCTCGCGCTCCTGCCGGTATATCTACGCCACCAGCTCGCAGAATCGACACGCAGTAGGTTACGCAACTATTGTGAATGCCATCATAGCCGCCGAGGTCCGCTCCAATTGAGCGTTGCTGGGCCCGCATGGCCGCTCCCACATCAGGAACATCGAAGGTTCGCTCAATTACGTTTGGACCAAGTGGCTCCGCTCGCGCACCCGTCGTCGGGAGACCATTTGGGCTTCCTACCCCATCCAATCCTGGGATTACTTGCTCAGTCTCCAGCGACCTACCGCCGCCCTCTACCCGAATAGTGGCATGCTGTATATCGACGTCCCAACGCACGGTTGCCTTACCACCACAGTTGTGTACGAGGACCGGTGTGTTGCCGGCGATTACATAGTACGTGTGGACGACGGAGACCGTGAGGTCTCGCATCACCTGGCTGCCGCTGAAGTTGCGGACCTCGACGACCCTCACCGTCGCCTCGCTCGTCGAGAGCAGCCGCTCGTCCCGCGTCAACTCGCCCGCGCCGACCCACTGCTTACGGGTCACGCTCCAGAACGGGTGGTGCTGCGTCGTGTCGATCGTGGACTCGACGCCCGAGCTGTCCCGCACGACCAGATCGGTCAGGGCCTCGTCGCTGTTGACGTGCAGCTTCTCGACTGTCTGGGCGCTCGTGCCCCCACGTTCCGGGTCGTGTGCGAGGACCTTGTCGCCCTCGCGTACGTCCGCGATCGGCTCGGTCGTACCGTCGGCCATGAGGACCGGGGTGTCCGGCGCGAAACTGTGGGTCGGGCAGCCGCCCTTGGCGGTGGGCGCTCCACCACCGTTCCCACCCCCGGTCTTGCCCTTCGCCGGGGGATCGGGCTTCTTCACCGGCGGCGCAGGAGTCTTCGGAGCCGGCGGTCTCGCGCTTTCCCGGATCTCCTTCTTCAACGCCGCCATCTCAGCGGCCTCGGCCGCCGGATTGATCGATGGAGCCTTACCCCACCGAACCCGACTGATCAGAGCCGTGGCCCGGTCCATCCCCCAGTCGATGGCACTCTTGCAAAAACTCTTGATCTTGCAGGCCCAGTCAACTCCCGGAATGCTCGACACCCCGGAAAGCGCAGCCTGCCGCCAGTTGCCTTCGCTGGCGTACACCACGGCGTTGACACCGTCACACCCGGCGCCCAGCCCGACGAGGAAGAGACCGCAGCCCTCAAGGAATTCGTGGGTCTTCTGCCCACCCGACTTCTTCTTGGGCCCGCCGCCGCCGTCGTAACGGGTGTCGCCCTGGCCGAGGCCGGTCGTACCCTCGACGAGGTTCTGACACGCGTAACCGCCGAGTTTGGTGTTCCCCTCGTAGCAGAAACCGAGACCTGGGGTGGCCGATGGATTGAGGTACTCGGGGATGATCTCGCCACTGGGGTCGCTGAAGGTGACCGGGTTGTTGGCGGCGTAGGTGTAGGCGGGTAGCTGCTGCGGGTTTCCCGGATCACTGACCGGGTCGACCGAAATGAAACGGCCGATGGTCGGGTCGTACTCCCGTGCTCCGAGATGGATCAGGTCGGTGGGGTCCTGATAGCCACCGACGAACCCCTGCTTGTTGGGCCAGGTGACCGCAACGCCACGCGGGGCGCCGTAGGGGGTCTGCCGGCGTTGGGTGATGGTCTGGTTCGTGTCGTTGGCGATGCTGACCTGCGAGGTTCCCTGATGGTCGCTCGCCAGCCAGGTGATGCCGGTAACGGTACGTTGGGCGACGACCTCGCCGTTGAACGAGTAGTAGCGGGTGGCGTCGACCTGCCCGTTACTGGCGTTCTTACGGATCTCCTGGTCACCGAGGAACAGGGTGCTCCCGGTGGGGTCGGTGGCGATGAGCCGGTTGCCGCTCGCGTCGTAGACGTAGGAGTTGGTGCCGGTGCTGTCGGTCACCGACGCCAGATGTCCCTCGACGTCCCAGGTGAGGCTCTGCTGCCCCGACCTGCCCGGACGGGTCTTCATGTTGCCGACCGGGTCGTAGGTGTACGAGCCGGTGGTGGTGCCGGTGTTGTCGGTCCTGCTCCAGCCGTCCAACCGGTGCGGCTGCGCCGCGCCCGCCGCCGGGTAGGAGTAGGAAGTGGTCACCGTACCGGTCGGGGTGCCCCGCTCGGTCTGGGTCAGGCGGTTTCCGACGCGGCCCTTCGGATCGTCCGGGGCACCGAATGACCACTGCTGCCAGTAGGGCGCCGGACCACCCAGCTCCGCCTCGGCCTGCGGCTTGGCGGCGCAGTCAAACGATGCCGGCGTCCACGCCTCGGTGAGCCGGCGTTGGTGGTCGTAGGAGAAGCACTGGGTGTCCCGCGGGCGGGCACCCGAGTTGTCATCGATCTTGGTGATGTTGCCGCTGGCGTCGTAGTCGTAGAACGTGTTGGCCGCGTAGGACGGCGACACCGAACGGGTGACGGAGCTGCTGGATACCCGGCCGGTGGTCTCGTCGTACAGGTCCTTGCTCTGGACGGACTTCGCACTGAGTAACGCGGTGGCGCGGGTGATGGTGCTCAGTTCGTGAAGGTTCGTATAGCCCGAGTCGACGACGTAGTAGGTGGCGTCGATGTAGTCGGTGGCGAGGCGATCCAACATCGCGTACGTCGTGTCGTACTTGTAGGTCAGCACCTCCTGCTCGAGGCCGCCGGCGGCCGGGATGGTGAGCGTGTTGGGTGAGCCGTCTGTCAGGAAGCTCGCCTTCGAGGTGAAGCTGCAGGTGACCGCGCCGATCCCACAGAAGCCCGCCTGCGACGAGGGCAGCGTGAGCTTGGTCTGCGTCGGGTTGTACGTCTTGTCGACATTCAGGATCTCCGAGCGGTACTCCTCGGAGCCGATCCACCGCGACGCGGACTTGGTGGCGCCCTTGACCGGTGAGTCGTACGTGAACTCGGTCCGCTTCGGCCCGGTCAGGCTGGTCTCGCGAGACGTGAGCGGCCGGCCGAGGCGGTCGTAGGCGAACCAGATGTCGGGGGTGTCCGGCCGGGAGTCGGTGGTCTTCTCCAACTGGCCCAGGTTGTTGTACTGCCTGGTTGACGTCCCGGTGTCGGGGTCGGTCGTCGACGTCGGGCGGCCCTGGATGTCGTAGGTGTATGACCAGGTATTGCCAGCGGGGTCCTCGACCGTGGCCAACTGGCCCGCCGGGTGGTAGCTGTACTTCGTCTCGTCGTAGGACCCGGTGGCCGTCCGGCCGTGGTACTGCCAGAGCTTCTCGGTCCGGCCCTCCGGGTCGGTCCACACCGTGGTGGCCGCCTGACCTTGCGGAGGCTCGACGGTGACGTGGTCGCCGTGGTAGGTGGTCGATGTTCTGGCCCGCTCGACCTGAACCTTCGCCACCGAGCCGAAGAGCAGCGAGTGCTTCTGCCGGCCGGCGTTGTCGTAGAGCGTCTGCGTCTGGCTCGGCACGTCCTGGTCCAACCGGGACTCGATGACCGACGTGTTGATCGCCCCGGAGTCGTAGTAGGCCGAGTTGGCCTTGTAGATCCGACCGGCGGCGTCGTAGAACGTCTCGGTCATGATCCGGCCACTACCGTTGGCCGGCTCCTGCGTCTGCCGTTGCCGACCAAGGGCATCGAAGATCATGTACGAGGTGTCGTTGCCCCCGCCAGCATTCACTGACGTGGTGGTCACGTACGACGGTGCTGTCTTCGACAGCGAGTAACCGTAGCTGGTCGACGGTGCGGTGGGGTAGGTCACGCGTGCCCGGTTCGGCAACCACGCCTGCATGGCGCGACCCATCGCGTCATAGGTGTACTCGGTGACGTAGTTGTTGGCGTCCGTGCTCTTGACCACCAGTCCGGTGGTCGGGTCGAGGTCGACGGTGGTCGTCCACAGCAGTGGATTCGTGGTGGTCTGCTGGGTGACCGGGCCACCGCTGGCCGGAACATAGGACGTGGTCGTCTTCTCGCCGGCGATGTCGGTGGATTCGGTCATCCGACCCCGGGCGTCGTAACCGGCGGTGCCGACCTCCTGGTAGGTGCGGGTACCGCCGGTGAAGGACGTGATCCTCTCCGTCTTGGTGAGCAGGCCCCGGCCCGGAGCGGTCCCATATGCCTGGGAGTCGTAGCTGAACCGGACGTCACCGAGGATCTGCTTGTCGTCGGTGGGGCTGGACGAACACTTACCGACCCATCCGTTGATCCGCTTGACCGGAGTCAGCAGCCAGTCCCCGGTGTTGCGGACGTACTCGGTCTTGGTGCACCGCTCGTTGCCGGCGGTGGCCGCGTTTCGGGTGTCCTCCTGGGTGGTCGGCATCCCGTAGTCGTCGAAATCCGTGGTCGACGTGCTGCGCCGCCAGCCCGTGTCCGTGGCGATTCGCGTCTTCGCCGTACGCACCCGCACGTATCGGGACTCGGCGATCGGGCTTCCCGCCCGGGTGGCCGTCGGAGGGTCGGACCGCCACATGTCGAAGACGGTGGCGGACAGCACGGTCCCGTCCAACCAGGTGACCGTCTCGCGGGGGGATCCGCTGAAATGTTCGTAGTCGTTGACCGCGCCGCCTTCCAAGCCTTGGACCTGGGAGGTACGCGTCCCGCCGCCGGCGAGCTTGTCCCCGTACATGCCGCGGTGGTAGAGAGTCTCGGTCTTGGTTCGGGCCGAGCCTTCACCCACGTAGGTCACCACCTTGGGGTAACCACGCCACTGCGACCAGCTACGACGGTCGTCCGGAGTGAGTCCGCTGTCGTCGTCGTAGTGCCACAGGGCCTCGTTGTCATCGTTCAGGTACTCATACGCGGTACGCAGCGGTCGCGCTCCACCGGTGGGATCGACCTGCTGGACTTCCTTCACCACATACTTGTGGAAGAAGTCGGTGACCTTGTTGGTCTCGCCCGGCGGTGTCCATTTGATCGGATAGCAGAGCAGCTTGTTGCTGTCCAACGCACTCGTCGAGGGCATCACGCTGCCCTTGACACATTGCGGGCCACTGTAGGTGACGAAGATCTGGCCACCGGTCTCCAGCGTGATCAGGTTGACCCGGTGCCAGTTCATGGCGAGGGCCCAGTCACTTCCGGCGGCGTCCACCCGGTTCTGCTTCTGGATACCGGAGAAGGTGACCTCCGGCGCGGTGATGGTGCCCCCGTTGAGGCCCTTGTGGGTGATGCCGTCGAGCCACAGGCCGGCCCGGGTGCCGTCACCCGGGTCGAGGAACGCATGCCGGAACGTCCACGAGTCGGCGTTCTGGTAGGCCGAGGCGGTCGCCTTCCACGCCTTGGTGGTGATCTGCGTGGTGCGCTTGGCGGACCAGAATGTCGGCGCGACGTTGTTGCAGGGCTTGGTGGTTGCGGTGCAGTTCTGGTCCCACGGCGTGTCCGGCCAGGTCGTGGCGTTCTTCGTGGTGCAGTTCGTCAAGCAGCGGTCGACGTTGGTGAACTCGACGCGACCCGGGGTGTTCTCGACATACGGCGACGCGGCGGCATACTCGTTGTTGTCTCGGTTGTCACTACCGTAGTCGATGCGGGTCAGGTAGCCGGCCCGGTCGTAGACCACGGGCGACGAGGCCGCCAGGTTCTTGGCGTAGTAGTTGGTCTCCTTGGCCCACCAGTACGACATGGTGTTGCCGTGGATGTCCTGGACGTAGTCAAGGTTCCATCGCCAGGCCTGTGGCTTGCCGTTGCAGTCCGAGGCGGCGAAGGTCGCCGCGTTGCAGGGCTCACCCGGGTTGTTGCCGTAGACGGGCACGGTGAGGACCGAGTTGGTCGTCGGGCGATCGGTCGCCCAACCAGGAAGCCGGTGACGGCCGAACCAGTACTGCGTGCCGTCGGTGGTGGTGACCTTCCAGTACTCGTTGTCGTCGTCGCCGTTCGCGTACGCCGCGCTCGTGAGCAGCTCGACCTTGGCGCCGTTCTCACTGCGCGGGTGCCACTTGCCGTCGCTGCCCTTCAGCAGCTCGACGGTGCTGCCGTTGAGCGACATCAGGGCGTTCTCCGGGCCCCAGCACAGATCCCCGGTCTTGACCGAGTTGTTGGCGTTGCCGCCCATGTCCTCGGCGCACGCCTTGTACCGACGCTCGACGAAACCCGGGGAATAGTCGAAGCCCTCCCCGAACAGGCCGGGTTGGTTGTTGGTCGCGGCGTGCCGGCCGTCGACCGATTGGGAGGAGTAGCCGAGGCCGAGGCTCGGTTCCGGCCCACCGGGCCCAGGCGGAATCCGCATCGGGTAGGACCACTGGAAGCCTCCGGTGGCACCGCCGTGGCTCCACGACGACGAGGAAGCGAGGCTGGAGGCGGCGAAGTTACCGGCGCCGCCGGACGGGCCACTGGTCAGCGCGAAGAGGTTTCCGCCGGCCGCCGCTGCTCCGGCGGTGGTCCGTGGGCCCGCCACGGCCGGGGACACCGGAACGGCCGCGGACACCATCCGGGTCCGCACATCGTTGCTCGATTTCGTCGGTACGGGTCGGCAGCTCGCCGCCGCCGGAGTGCTCAAGGCGCAGTCGGGCAGCCGGATCAACCGCAGTCGCGAGGCCCAGTCGGCGCCGTACGCGGACGCGAAAGCGGCATAGTCGACGGCTACCTCGACGTCGCCGGCTGACCGTACGCCGTCGGTACGACTGACCCGCATCAGCAGGCCGTTGACGCCGGCTGCCTCGGCGGCGGTCTTGGCCAGCAGTTCGACGCGGACCTTACCCGGCGTCGGTACGGCCCGGGCGGTCGTCGAAGCGGCCACCGCACGGACGGTGACCGGCAGGGAACCGGCCCGAGCCGGCGTCGCCGCTCTGGCGGAGCCGTCCAGGATCACTTCCCCGATGCCCGGCGCCGGCCAGACTGGCGCGGGACGTCGTACCTTCGCCGCAGCGGCGTCGGTGTCGGGGATGGGCTTGCTGGAGGACGCCTTGTGCAACGGGGCGGAGGAATACCGTTGCGGATCGAGGTGCTTGGCCGGCATCGGTTGCTCCGCGCGTGCCGGCAGCTGACCGCCGAGCGTGGCAGCGAGCACCACGGCCAGTCCGATGGTGAGGCCGCGGCGGGCGTGGCGCCATGCGGCGTCGACAGCCGGCATTCGCCTGACGCGGTACTGCCGTCGGCCGGTTGAGAGAGTACTCATCAAGGCCCTTCAGGGGAGAGGATTGGCGGGCCCGCGTCCCCGGCGGGCGCGGGTCGGTTCGGGCGTCACCCGTCGGCGACGCCCATACTGGTTCCGGTGTCAGTCCGTGCTGGCGAAGACCGCTTGGACCTCCGCAGCGCTCAAGGCGCCCTGCCATACCTGCACCCGGTCGATGTCGCCCTGGAAATAGTCGGCGGGCGCGCCCCACCTGCCCCGCCCGACCGCCAACACACCCGTGCCGTGCCATGGAGCGAAGGTGGGCACGCCCTGCTTGACCAGCGCACCGTTGACGTATAGGTTCATCGTTTTCGTGGTGGCATCCTGCACGGCGGTGAGGTGGGTCCACTGGTTGACCAGACAGTCGCTGCCGGTCACGTAGAAACCGGCGGCGGAGGTGGAATCGCTCGCCCGCAGCATCACCGACCACTTCGAGCCCGAAGCATCGGTCCGACAGCTCAGGAACGAGCTCGAGATGTTCAGACCGTCCTGCGCGATCACGGTGCGTGCGCCCGCGCCGCCGGCGAAGCGCACCCAGGCCGACACGGTGTAGGACTGGTCGGTGCGCAGCACCGGCCCACTGGTCTGTGCATCCCCGGAGAGGCCGTCGAAGCGCAAGGCCGTCGAGGTGTTGTAGCTGTCGGGGATCCAGTCGGCTGCGGGCGCCGGCTTTAGGGTCAGCGGGGTGCGATAGTCGGAGGAGTCCCCGACTTCGCGTGGCTCGTCCCGGTCGTCGCTGTCCATGTCCCACTGGCCCACCCGAACGGGCGCGACGATTTCGGCCAGGTCCGTCTCCGGGTCAACAGCCCGGTCCCACACCCGAACCTCGCTGATCGCCCCGTTGATCCAGCCGGTGGGCGCACCGTTGCGCCCAGCACCGATCAGCAGCGGTCCAGAGGCCGCCCACGGCAGCGCACTTGTCGAACCCGTGCCCTTGCGGACTCCGTTGACATAGAGCGCGAGCTGGCTGCTGGAGCCGGCGTCGTAGACACCGGCCAGGTGCATCCATACCCCCGGTTGCACCGGATCTACGGCACACGCCGGTGACGGCGTGGAAGCTGCGTTGGCCATGTCGGCGACGTAGCTGACGAAGCACCACCGTTGTTTCGTCGGGTAGTACTGAAGTTCGAACGGGCTCTTGTTGGCACCCACCTGGGCCATCAGCACGCCGCCGACGACATCAGCCCGGACCCAGGCGGCGAAAGAGAAACTGCGCGTGGTGTTGACCACGGGACCGCTAGTCGCGGCCTGGTCGTTGCCGTCGAACTTGACCGCCCAGTCCTTGCCACTCCTTCGGCTCGTTCCCAGTACGCGGGAGTCCGCCCAGATCGGTGACGGGCTCAGCACGGCAGCGGCACCGCCATCGATCTTGTTGACCAGCGCGGTACCCGAACCCTCGTCGATCGCCCAATGCGCGACCGGCGCGGACGGGTCCCCGGCCAGAAAGGCGTAGTCGTAGGGGGCGGTGGAGTTACCTGCCTGGTCACGGCTCCGCACGGTGAGCACGTTCTCGTGCCGAAGCGTCGGAGTCACCCAGACCGTGGCGGCGCCTCCGAGTTGGGGTGCGCGCACGACCGTCTCCGGGCCGCCGTTGACCTGATACATGTAGTCGTAGACGTCTGCCGAGCCGTTCGCCGAGAAGGTGAAGCTGCCGGAGTAGCCGACCGATCCCTGGAGGTCCTGGTTGGTGCCGCGTGGCGGGGATTCCAGATAGAGCCCGTCAGTCGGCGTGACCGCCGGGGTCGATGCGGGTGCGGAGTAGTCGATGGAGAACTCACACCACGGGGACGCGTTCGACGATCCACCGAGCGTGTCCTTCGTCACCACCTGCCACCGGTACAGTTCGCCGTTCACCGCCTTGGCGGACAACTGCAGCTCGGCCTTAGCTCCCGGCGCCACTCCGGAGTCGGTCTTCGGCCAGCCGGACACGGTCGTCCAGGTGCTGCCGACCAGCTTCTGCAGCGTGAAGACACCGGAGAGGCTGCCGCCGCCGCTGCCGTCGGGGTCGCTCACCGTCGCCTTCAACCACGGAAAGTCCGAGCGCACTGCCGGCCGGGACGTCCCACTCAGGCAGGCCTGCGCAGGCGCGGTGTACCCGGCGTGCATGGACAATTGCGCCGCAGTCGGGGTGTTGGGGTTGGTGTTGTACTCCACCGTCAGCTTGGTCTGCACCGGGTCGAACTTCTTCCACCAGTTACTGGTCGACTCCGAAGACCCGTCGGACTGCCGGGTCGACAGCGCCAGGGTGTAGATGTCCTGCCCCCGGTTGGCACTGATGTCGTCCGCGACGTTCTGGCTGCTGAATTCCATCGGCTTGTCCGGCTGCGGGTCGTCGTCACAACCTTGGCCCGTGGACGGCTTGTGCGCGTGCGCGGAGCGTTCCTCCAACCACAGTGAGAAGCTCGGGCCGGACCAGGCCTGCTTGCCCGTGGTTGCCATGTCCGCGGTGCGCCAGAGGTTCACCGGCGTGCTGTCGCAGTCCCACGAGTGGGTCATCTCGGTCAGGAACTTGGCGCTCCGGATCGTCCTACCGGACAGCGAGGTGAGCTTGAACGAGAAGTACGACCGGTAGGTGCCGGAGCCCTCCGGATCCTTCCCGACCCGGGCCACACCGTCGTTCCGAGTCGCGTCGTTGGTGCTCGCGTAACCCCAACGGGTCTTCTCGATGGTGCTCCACGGGTCGATGATGACGGGATATGTAATGTCCTTGCCCCGCAGCAGCGATTGGTCCGGTCGGATCACCAGGTCCTCACCCTGAACGCTGGTCGGGATCTCCGCGGTACGCGCATGGTCCGGTACCGTGCGCAGTGCCTCCCGCCGGTCCTGTAAGGCGAACGCGGTCGCTGATCGGCTCCTGCCGCCTTGGCCGACCGACGTCACCCCCGTCGAATCCCACATCAACGCGCCGCCCGCGGACAGCGCTGATCGGCCTCCTCCGTCCACCACCTGGAATCCGCCCCCCGGCCGGGACCGCGTGGTCAAAGAGCCAGTGGTCCGCAATGCGAACCGCAACTCGTCGAGCGCCGGGTTCGCTGCGGCCTCCGCGGACTTCACCACTAACGCCCAGGTGAAACCGTCCCGTAGTGCCCTCAGCCTCAGATCCACCTCTGGCAGCACCGAGGCGTACACGGCCGTGTCACCGTCGAGGGACGGGGCCGGCAGCTCACCCGGCCAGGACAGGGACACCTGCCCATCGGCAAGGAGCATCCGAATCGCCGGTCCATTGCCGCCCGCGGCGAACGTCACATCGACCCCGGTCGCCACCGGGGCCAGTGACCCGTCGGTACGGCGTTCAAGCCTGGTGTCGATCTTTCGCCAGGCGCCGCCGTCACGTCCCCTGGTCCACTGCGGCTCCGCGTATGACTCCAGCACCAGGCTGCCGTGTGGAGTCGCCAGCACCCGTGAGTGCTCGTTCCTGAGGCTGGTGACCTCAACCGGCGTCTTCAACTTCCGGGCCTGCGTCAACGCGTCGGCTTCGGTCAGCACGGGTGCCTCCGGAGCCGCAATCGCCGCAGGAGCCGCCGGCTCAGCCTCCGCCGGTGACGACATGGCGGTCGGGCCGCNCCGGAAGCGAATCCAAGCCTTGTCACCAGAGCACTCCTCATGCGGTAAGCACACCAATCGGCCCGCGCGGGACGCAGGGGACGGAAGATTCATAGGTACGGCCGGCAGATGCGCCGGCCATGGCACGTAACGCTCAGAGGCGCGTCGAGGCGCGCGAGTGGTCATAGGAAGGGTGAACGTCAGCCGCCTTCTCGGGCGAAAACGCGGTTCTGTGAGGTCTCCGTCACCGCCCACCGCGCCAGTACGCGGTCGTTGCACTCTCGCCGCTCATCCAAGGCCCCCGTTCCATCCCTGTCGGCGAGGTGACAGTAAGGAATCGTTACTCATTCTGTAAAGAGCAATTACAGTGCGTGACCACAAACCGCCCAGGCGATCCCGAGAATGTCCCTGAAGTCACCGTCCGCCACCGCTGGAGATCAGCCGTCCCACCGCCGCTCCTGGTGTCGTTCGGTAGCACATCGGACCGTTGATCGTGGGTCTGTCCACAAGAGGGGGTCTATCCACAACCTCGCCACGCGTGGTGCCCACCATCACGCCCGTCGGCCGCATCCTGACCGGCATGACGAACCGGAACCAGGCCGTCGGCGCGTACGGCGAACGGTGCGCGCTGCGGCACCTGATCGCGACCGGGCTGCGCCCGATCGCCCGCAACTGGCGCTGCCCCGACGGCGAGATCGACATCATCGCGTGGGAGGGCCCGGTCCTCGCGTTCTGCGAGGTGAAGACCCGACGCTCCGAGCGGTTCGGCTCCCCGGCCGAGGCGGTGGTACGGGCCAAGGCCCGCCGGCTGCGCGGCCTGGCCGCCCGCTGGCTCGCCGAGTCCGGCACCACCGCCGACGAGGTCCGCTTCGACGTGCTCTCGGTTCGGCTGCCGGCCACCGGCCGGGCCCGCGTCGAGCACCTCCGGGGCGCGTTCTGACATGGGCTACGCCAAGATCCTCAGCGTCGGCCTGGCCGGCGTCGCCGGACACCTGGTCGAGGTCGAGGCCGACCTCGCTCCCGGCCTGCCCGCCGTGATCATCTCCGGCCTGCCCGACACCGCGTTGCACGAGGCCCGCGACCGGGTGCGCGCCGCCATCGTCAACTCCGGCCAGAAGTGGCCCAACCGGCGCATCACGCTCAACCTGCTGCCCGCCACCCTGCCCAAGTACGGCTCCGCCTTCGACCTCGCCATCGCGGTGGCCGTGCTCGCCGGCTCCGGGGAACTACCCCCGGTCGCCCTCGACGCCACCGTCGTCCTCGGTGAGCTCGGCCTCGACGGCACCGTCCGCCCGGTCCGCGGCACCCTGCCCATGGTCGCCGCCGCCGCCCGGGCCGGGCACACGCGCGTGGTGGTGCCCGCCGGTAACGCCGCCGAGGCCGCCGTCATCCCCGGCGTACGGGTCCGTGCCGTCGACACCCTGCACCGGCTGGTCGCCCACGTCCGCGACGGCACGCCGCTGCTCACCCCGCCCGAGCCGCCCCCGGCCGGCGCCCCGACCGGTCCCGACCTCACCGACGTCGCCGGGCAGCCCCTGGGCCGCCGCGCCCTGGAGGTCGCCGCCGCCGGCGGTCACCACCTCGCCCTGCTCGGCCCGCCCGGCGCCGGCAAGACCATGCTCGCCGAACGACTGCCGTCGATCCTGCCCGAGCTGGACGACGAGGCCGCGCTGGAGGTGACCGCGCTGCACTCGATCGCCGGCCTGCTGCCGCCCGGGGGCGGGCTGCTGCGCCGTCCCCCGTTCCAGGCGCCCCACCACACCGCCACGGTGCCCGCGCTGGTCGGCGGCGGCTCCGGGTTGGCCCGGCCCGGCGCGGTGTCGCTGGCCCACCGGGGTGTCCTGTTCCTCGACGAGGCTCCCGAGTACAGCAAGGGGGCGCTGGAGGCGTTGCGCCAGCCGCTGGAGAGCGGCCGGGTCCGGGTGGCGCGCACCCGGGGCGCCGTCGAGTATCCGGCCCGTACGCAACTGGTGCTGGCCGCCAATCCGTGCCCGTGCGCGAAGCCGTCCGGCGACGTCGACTGCGAGTGCCCACCGCAGGTGCGGCGGCGCTACCTGGGGCGGCTGTCGGGGCCGCTGCTCGACCGGGTGGACGTGCAGGTGAGCCTGATGCCGGTGCGTGCGGCGGAGCTGTTGCAGACCGGCGCCCCACACGAGTCCTCGGCCACCGTGGCCGGCCGGGTCCTCGCCGCGCGCCACGCCGCAGCCGACCGCTGGCGCTCCACCGGGCACCGGGTGAACGCCGACGTGCCCGGCCCCCACCTGCGCCGCCCGCCCTGGCACCTGCCGGGGCGGGTCACCCGGGAGCTGCGCCGCCGTTTGGACAACGGTGCGCTGTCCGCGCGTGGGTACGACCGCGTCCTCCGGATCGCGTGGACCGTCGCCGACCTGGACGGCCGGGATCGACCCGACGGCGACGACATCGGGGAGGCCATCCAGCTCAGGACGGGAGAGGGCACATGACGACCGAGGACGACCGCCGACTGGCCCGCGTCGCGCTGACCTGGCTCGCCGAGCCGGGCACCCGCTCGGTCCACCATCTGGTCCAACACCTCGGCCCGGTGGCCACGTTGGATCTGCTCCTGGCCGGCGACGCGCCGGACCGGACGCTCCGGTCGGCCGTGACGGCGCGCACCACGGCCGGCGACGCCCGCGCGGTCGCGGCGGAGGCGTTGGCCCGCGCCGAGCGGCTCGGGGCCCGACTGGTCACCCCGGAGGACGACGAGTGGCCGACGTCCGTCGGGGACCTGCGGCTCCTGCAGCTCTCCGGCGCCGCCCGGAGGGTCGACGTGGAGACCGCCCCACCGCTCTGCTTCTGGGTACGCGGTGGCTGGCCGCTCGGCGGGACGCTGACGCGCTCGGTGGCCGTGGTCGGTGCCCGGGCGGCCACCCCCTACGGCACACACGTCGCCACGGAGCTGGGCTACGGGCTGGCCGACCGCGACTGGTCGGTGGTCTCCGGCGGCGCGTTCGGCATCGACTCGGCGGCGCACCGTGGCGCGTTGACCGGGGGTGGACGCACCGTCGCCGTGCTGGCCTGTGGGGTGGACCGCCCGTACCCGATGGGCAACGCCTCGTTGTTCGACCGGATCGCCGAGACCGGCCTGCTGGTGAGCGAGTGGATGCCGGGCGCCGAGCCGTTGCGTCCCCGTTTCCTCATCCGCAACCGGGTCATCGCCGCGGCGACCAGGGGCACGGTGCTGGTCGAGGCGGCCGCCCGCAGCGGCGCCACCCAGACCCTCAAGCGGGCCCTCGGTCTCAAGCGGCCGGCGATGGTGGTGCCCGGGCCGGTCACGTCGGCGATGTCGGTGGGCGGGCACGAGGTGCTGCGCGAGTATCCGTACGCGCGGCTGGTCGCCAACGTCGCCCATGTGCTGGAAGAGGTCGGCCGCATCGGCGACGACCTGGCGCCGCTCGCGCGCGGGCCGGAGCGCCCGCGGGACCGGCTGGACGACGAGGCCACCCAGGTGCTCGAAGCGCTGCCCCGCCGCCGGACGATCGGCCTGGAGAGCATCGCGGCGCGGGCCGGGGTGGACGTGCGCACCGCGATGCGGAAACTGTCCATGCTGGAGGAACTGGCCATGGTGGTACGCCGGGACGACGGCTACGCGCTCGCTCCGCCCACGCCGGGTGAGCGAGGGTGAAGATGTCAGTCGCCCTCGAACCGGATCTCGACGTCGCGGCCCTCCAGGCAGCGGCGGGCCAGCCGGGCCAGCCGGCGGATCTGGTCGGTCTCCGCCGGCACCCGGGCCGCCTCGGCGAGGCACCGCAGCTCGGTGAGCAGGTGCGGCACCCGGTCGGCGTCCACGACCAGCTCACCGAGGGGAACGACGCGGTCCAGCAGCGGGGTACGCCCGCCCCCGCGCACCCGCGTGAGCAGGTCGAGCAACACGTCCTGCGGGTCCGCGACGACCTCGATCGAGATGTACGACGACCGGCGGCGGTCCGCCCCGGCGCGCACCCGCCGGTAGAGGACGGCATCCACTCCCACGCCCGGTCCCTCCCTCGTACCGCGTCACCGTCGCGGGAAGGCCCCGCCCGTCCGCCGCCGACTCGACCCTCCGCCGTTCGCCGCCGGTCACCCGTGAGGACGCGACGGCGAGGCGAGGTAGGCCGCCGGCAGACCTCCTCGCGGCACGAGTTTCCCCTGTCCATGGCTTTCTCTGCCACCCCACGCGCGATCGGCGCCCTGCCGGACCATGTGGCGGCCGTAGGGTGGAGCGGTGCTCGTCCACCAGACCCGCCTTCGACGGCACGACCGAACGCGCCGGCGTCGGCCGGAGCGGGTGGAGTCGACCCGTGGCTGAGCGGCGGCCCGGCACCCGGGCCGCACACGAGGAGCTGCCCGCGCCCATGCGCGAGGCGGTCGACGACTTCGCCGACCACCTGTCCCGGGTGCGCAACCGCTCCGCGCACACCGTCCGGGCGTACGTCACGGATCTGGTCTCGCTGCTCGACCACGCGACGAGGATGGGCTGCGCCGATCTGTCGGGGCTGGATCTCACGGTGCTGCGCAGCTGGCTGGCCAAGCAGCGGACCATGGGTGCAGCCCGGACGACCATGGCCCGACGGGCCGCCGCCGCCCGCACCTTCAGCGCCTGGGCGCACCGGGCCGGCCTGCTTCCGCTCGACGTCGCCGCGCCGCTTGCCAGCCCCCGGGGCGGCCGGGAGCTGCCCACCGTCCTCCGCGCCGACCAGGCAGCGGCGTTGATGGACGCGCCGACGCGGGTGTCGGATGCCGAAAGCCTCGCGAACGCAGCGAGCCCGGCAGGCACCGCGAGCCCGGCGGGCACAACAAGCCCGGCAAACGCCGCGAGCCCGGCGGGCGCAACGAGCGGTTCCCCCGGTAGCCGGGTGACGATCGCCGCCGGCGGAGACGGCGACGGTGCACCCGAGGCCGTGCTGCTGCGGGACCGGATGCTGCTGGAACTGCTCTACGGCACCGGCATCCGGGTCAGCGAGGCATGCGGACTGGACGTCACGGACGTCGACCAGGTCCGCCGGGTGGTACGCGTACTCGGCAAGGGCGGGCGGGAACGGACGGTGCCGTACGGGGTGCCGGCGCAGCAGGCACTGGACGCGTGGCTGGACCGTGGCCGACCGGCCCTGGTGACGGCCGGCTCCGGCAGCGCGTTGCTGCTCGGCGCGCGGGGTGGACGGCTCAATCCGACCACCGCCCGCCGGATCGTGTCCGGCTGGGCCGGCGTCGCCGGGGTGCCCCGGGTGACCCCGCACGGGCTGCGCCACTCGGCCGCCACGCACCTGCTCGAAGGCGGCGCGGACCTGCGGGCCGTCCAGGAGTTGTTGGGGCACTCGTCGCTGGCCAGCACGCAGATCTACACGCATGTGTCGGTGGAGCGGCTGCGCGCCGCCTACCGGCAGGCGCACCCCCGCGCCTGATCCGCCGCTCCCACGCCCTCGCCGCTGATCCCGGCGGGTGCCACGACTTCGGAATCGGCTACGTCGGGTCGGGCATCCGATGATCGATGGCGGGCTACGATCGACGGATGACGGTGCCGCAGCCGCCCGAGCCGATTCCCGGTGCCCGGCTGCTCTTCTCCCTCGACCCGTCCGTCAGCCACCTCAACCACGGCGCCTACGGTGCCGTGCCGATCGTCGTGCAGCGCGCCCAGCAGCGCCTACGCGACGAGATGGAGTCGAATCCGCAGCGGTTCCTCGCCCAGGGCCTGGTCGAACGCATCACTCACGCCCGGCGGCACCTGGCCGCCTTCCTCGGCGCCGACCCGGAGGGCACCGCGCTGGTCGGTAACGTCACCACCGGTGCGGCCGTCGTGTTGCAGTCGCTCGGGCTGCGCCCCGGCGACGAGGTGGTGACCACCGACCACGGGTACGCGGCGGTCGCGATGTCGGTGGCCCGCGAGTGCCGCCGGACCGGGGCGGTGACCCGGACCCTGTCGGTGCCGTTGGCGGCCACCGACGAGGAGGTGGTGGAGATCGTCCGGGCCGGGCTGCGCCCCGGGCGGACCAAGCTGTTGATCATCGATCAGCTCACCTCGCCGACCGCCCGGCTGTTCCCGGCGGCGGCGCTCGTCGCGGTGGCCCGGGAGCGGGGGGTGCCGGTGCTGGTGGACGCGGCGCACGCGCCGGGCATGCTGCCGGCCACGGTGGCCTCGGTCGGCGCCGACTTCTGGGTCGGCAACCTGCACAAGTGGGCGTACGCGCCACGCGGCACCGCCGCGCTGGTGGTGGCCGAGCCGTGGCGGGAACGAATCCAGCCGCTCGTCGTCTCGTGGGAGCAGGACGCCGGGTTCCCCGCCCGGGTCGAGTGGCAGGCCACCCTCGACTACACCGGCTGGCTGGCCGCTCCGGTGGGCGTGTTCACCCTGCGCAGCCTCGGTGTGGAGCGGGTGCGCGCGCACAACGCCGCACTGGCCGCGTACGCCCAGCGGGTCGTCGGGGACGCGCTCGCCGTCGCGCCGGAGCGGCTGCCGGAGCCCGGCGGACCGACGGTGGCCATGCGGCTCGTGCCGTTGCCGCCCGGCGTCGCGACGACGGTGGACGCGGCCCGCGATCTGCGGGCCGCGATCGCGGACCGGCTCGCCGCGGAGGTGTCGATCGCCGGCTGGAACGGACGCGGTTACCTGCGGCTGTGCGGCCAGGTCTACAACACCCCCGAGGAGTACGAGCGGCTGGCCCTCGGGCTGCCCACGCTGCTCGCCCGAGGTTGAGCGGCGAGGCGGTGGGTCGGCGCGGCCGACGGCGGATCCAGCGGGAGCAGCCGGACCCGGCCGAGCCCGAGCAGGGCGAGCGGGTCCAGGTAAACCGCGCCCCGGCGCAGCCCCCAGTGCAGGCAGGCCGCCGCGACGCAGCCGGGGTGACCGGCGAGCAGGTCGCCGATCGGGGTGCCGACGTCGACCCGGGTGCCCGGCAGGAGGGATGACCCGACGGGTTCGTAGGTGGTGCGCAGCCCGTCGGCGTGCCCGACGGTGATCACGGGCCGCCCGGCCACCGGGCCGGCGAAGAGGACCGTTCCGGCTCCCACGGCGCGGACCTCGGTGCCCGGGTCCGCCACGAGGTCCACGCCCCGGTGCCCGGACAGCCAGGGTTCCGGTGGCGGGTCGAAGCGCCGCGCCAGCCGGGGCGGGCCGGGCAGCGGCCACCGGAACCGCGCCGCCGGCCCTGTTCGCGGCACGGACCCGGGAGCCGCGACCGGCCCGACCGGCGCCGGCTGCGGACCGGGGGTCGGTTCGGCGGATTGGGCTGGCATGAGGAGCAGCACCAGCAGCAGGGCCGGGCCGACCCGGCCGATCGGAGCAACCATGCCGCACACCCTGCCCGCGTCGCCCCCCGTCCCGCCACCGCCGGTGGGCGGCGCTGTGGACGAAGACCGGGTTGTGGACGACCGCCGGACTCGGCGCGGATCTGCTATGGCCCGGCCGCCTATGCTGGCCGCGTGACGACGGACCGGTACGCCTGGCACCGCGACTACGATCAGCCCGACTCCGCGTCGTCCCGGCGGCTCACTCAGGTGCGCCCACGGGTCGCCGAGGAGGGCTTCGTGCCGGTCGCGGTGACCGGTCCGGCCGAGGGCGTCGGCGTGGGCGCGCACCGCTTCACCGGCCGACCCCGGCCGCTGGCGACGGGTGCCAGGATCTTTCAGTTCGACCGGACGGAGCAGCGATGACCACCATGGACGACGTCAGCGGACCGTCCCGGGTGGCCGGGCCGGACGAGGCGATCAGCGCCGAGGAACTCCAGCTCGCCGCGCGTAACCACGGCATTCCGCTGGAGGCGTTGCGCTACGACGTGACCCCGGCGGGCCTGCACTACCTGCTCATCCACTACGACATCCCGGACACCGACCCGCTCGGGCACGCGCTGACCGTGTCCGGCGCGGTGGAGCGGCCCCTACGCCTGGACCTGGCGGCGCTGCGGGCCCGGCCCCGGGTCACTTCGCAGGTCACGCTGGAGTGCGCCGGCAACGGCCGGGCGCTGCTGCATCCCCGTCCGGTCAGTCAGCCCTGGCTGGTGGAGGCGGTGGGCAACGCCGAGTGGACGGGCACCCCGCTGGCGCCGCTGCTACGCGAGGCCGGCCTGTCCGCCGACGCGGTGGACGTGGTCTTCACCGGCGCGGACCACGGGGTGGAGCGCGGCGTCGAGCAGGACTACCAGCGGGCGCTGCCGGTGGCCGACGCGCTGCGCGAGGAGGTGCTGCTGGCGTACGAGATGAACGGCGCTCCACTGCTGCCGCAGCACGGCGCTCCACTGCGGCTGATCGTGCCCGGCTGGTACGGCATGGCGCACGTCAAGTGGCTGCGCGACATCCGGGTGACGACCGAGCCGTTCGACGGCTACCAGAACGCGGTGGCCTATCGGCTGCGCCGGGACGCCGTCGACCCGGGCGTGCCGGTGACCCGGATCGAACCTCGCGCGCTGGTGCGACCGCCCGGGTTCCCGGACTTCATGTCCCGGCGGCGGGTGCTGCGGCCCGGTCCGTGCACGGTGGACGGTCGCGCCTGGTCGGGACACGCGCCGGTGACGGCGGTCGAGGTGACGTTCGACGGCGGGGAGACGTGGGTGCCGGCGAGCCTGGACGCGCCGAGCGGGGGCGAGTGGGCGTGGCGCCGGTGGTCGGTGGGCTGGACCGCGACGCCGGGGAGGCATGTGCTGGGTGCCCGGGCGACGGACGCGTCGGGGCGGACCCAGCCGGTCGAGCAGCCGTGGAACCGGGGCGGGTTCGCGAACAACCTGGTGCAGCGGGTCGAGGTGGTCGTGCCGGCGGAGTGAACCGAGGCGGCGAGCCGCCCGATCTCAGCTCCCGAAGCCGGAATCTGCGGGAAGCGAGATGTCGGGCTTTTCGAGCTCTTCGACATTGACGTCCTTGAACGTCATCACCCGGACGTTCTTGACGAAACGGGCAGGACGGTACATGTCCCATACCCAGGCGTCGTGCATCTCGACCTCGAAGTAGACCTCACCATCCGAGTTGCGGACGTGCAGATCCACCTGGTTGGCCAGGTAGAACCGGCGCTCGGTCTCCACCACGTAGGAGAACTGGCGGACGATGTCGCGATACTCCCGGTAGAGCTGCAGCTCCATCTCTGTCTCGTACTTTTCGAGATCTTCCGCGCTCATCGCACTCCGCCTTCCATGACCACATCTTCCCCCACCGACGCCGGAGGTCGCGGCTGCTCGCCCAACGCCACGCCGACGGTACCCCCTGCCGGGCCGGAGCGCTCCATCGGCTCGTCCGGACGCTCGGCGAACGCGTCGACCGGGAGGCCGGGCAGCGCCACGCCGGGTTCTTCCACGGCCGGCCGGCGGGCGCGGGGCGGCCGCCCGTCCCGCCCGGAGACCGCGGCCACGTTCACGTACGAGAAACGGTGTTCCCGGCAGGGCCCCAGCTCGCGCAGCGCCGCGCTGTGCTCGGCGGTGACGTAGCCCTTGTGCTCGGCGAACCCGTAGCCGGGGAAACGCCCGTCCAGCTCCACCATGAGCCGGTCCCGGGTGACCTTGGCGAGCACGCTCGCGGCCGCCACGCAGGCCGCCACCCGGTCCCCCTTCCAGACCGCCAGCCCCGGCACATCCAGCCCGTCGACGCCGAAGCCGTCGGTGAGCACGTATTCCGGTCGGGTGGAGAGCGAGGCGAGCGCCCGACGCATCGCGGCTAGATTGCACACGTGCAGCCCGCGCGCGTCGACCTCCTCGGCGGGGACGACCACCACCGCGTACGCCAGCGCCCGGGCCACCACCTGGTCGTGGACCCGCTCGCGCGCCGCCGGGGTGAGCAGCTTGGAGTCGGCCAACTCGTCGATCTCGCCGCGCCGGCCCTCGGGCAGCACCGCGGCGGCGGCCACCAGCGGCCCGGCGCACGCCCCCCGCCCGGCCTCGTCGGCGCCCGCGACGTGCCGGAAGCCCCGGCGTTGCAGGGCCCGCTCCAGCGCGTAGAGACCGCCGTCGCGGCGCACCACCGTGCGCGGCGGGGTCAGCACGTGCCGCTCCCGGTCAGCGCCCGGCCGAGCCGGCCGGGCAGGTCCGGCGGGTAGTAGCGCTCGGCGGTGGTCGTCAGCTCGTCGACGGCCCACCAGCGGTGCCCGTGCACGGTGGCCCGCTCGATCTCGTCGAAGCCGGCGGTGTCGACCGCCCAGTCGGGCACCCGGACGAGGAAGAACTCCTGTTCCTGGCGGTACCAGACACCGTCGAACGGGAACTCGACCGTCTCGGACCAGACCGGCGCCCCCAGCTCGACCGGGGCCAGCCGCAGACCCGTCTCCTCGGCCAGCTCGCGCGCCGCGCCCTCGGCCGGGGTCTCCCCCGGGTCGAGCCCGCCGCCGGGGGTGAACCAGTAGCGGTGACCCGGCCGGGCCGGATCACTGCCCTCGAAGAGCAGCACCCGGTCGGACGCGTTCACCAGCAGCACCCGGGCCGCGCGACGAGGGGTGTAGACGGTCACCGCACCAGCCTGCCAGACGCCTCCGACGGACGACCACACCCCCGGCTCAGGGGTTGGGAATCCCGTCGAACTGCTTCGGGACGGTGAGCCAGGTGGCACGGCCGACCGGCCAGAAGATGGTGAAGGCCCGGCCGACGACCTCGCCCTCCGGGATGGTGGCCTCGGTGATGTCCTCACCGGACTGCTGCCAGTGCTCCAGCGAGTCGCCGGAGGCCTCCCGGTGGTCGCCCATCACCCACAGCCGCCCGTCCGGCACGGTGATGTCGAAGTCCTGGTCGGCCGGCTTGTTGCCCGGGTAGACGAACGGCTCGTCGATCGGCTTGCCGTTGATGATCAAGCGTTCCTGCCCGCCGGTGCGATCGCAGCAGACCACGTGGTCGCCGCCGACCCCGATCACCCGCTTGATGAAGTCCTCGCCGTCGGGGTTGCCGCTCCACTCGGTGGGCGCCTTGAAGACGATCACCTCGCCACGGTGCGGCGAACGGAAGTCGTACACCAGCTTGTTGACCAGCACCCGATCGTCGATCTTGAGGGTGTTCTCCATGGACGGCGACGGGATGAAGAAGGTCTGCAGCACGAAGGCGCGAACCAGCACTGCGACCAGGATCGCCACGCCCAGGAGGATGGGCAGCTCCTTCCAGAAGGAGCTGCGCGGCTTTTCGGTCTGCTCGTCGATCACGGGAGGAGCCTACGTCGCCCGGTGCGGCGCGGTCGCCCCGAACCCGCGAGAACGGTCAGTGCGGCCGCGACCGGCGGGAGCAGGACCACGCCGCCGGCCGGGTCGGGATCGACCGGGGCCGGGCGGGACGCCGCGGCGTCCGCGCGGGGCAGGTCCGCAAACGTCCGCGGTACGGGGAGCGTGGTCCACCGCTGCGACGGCCAGACGATCATGAAGGCGCGGCCGACGACGTTGTCGATCGGCACCGGCCCCTGGCAGCGGGCGTCCTGGGACACCAGCCGATGGTCGCCCATCACGAAGATCTGCCCGGGTGGCACCACGACCTCGGTGAACTGCCGGGAGCGGCACTCCTTCGGATTGGGTGGCAGGTCGACCGGGGAGTCCTCGGAGACGTACGCCGCCTCGTCCAGCGGCACCCCGTTGACCACCACCCGGCCGTCGTCGCAGCACCAGACCTTGTCGCCGGGCACACCGATGACGCGCTTGATGAAGTCCTTCTCGCCGGGGCGGCTGACGCCGATCAGGTCACCGAGGGTGCGGCCGACCTTGCCGGCGAAGTTGGTCGGCGGCGCGGGCGCCTCCTGGGCGACCCAGCGGTCGGTGCCCCGGAACACCACCACCTCGCCGCGCACCGGGTCGCGGACGTCGTAGACGACCTTGTTGACCAGCACCCGGTCGCCGATGAGCAGCGTGTCCTCCATCGACCCGGAGGGGATGAAGAAAGCCTGGAGCAGGAACGTGCGGATCAGCACCGCCAGGCAGAACGCGACCACGAGCAAGAGGGGCAGCTCCTGCCAGAGCGGCATCTGCCGGCGGGAACGCCGAGCTCGCCGCCGCCAGGGATCGGCGGTGCCGTCCTCGTCAAGCATCTGCACCATGCCACTCTCCGGTCCGCCGCGAAAACGACACTACCGCCCGGGAGTCTCGTCGGAGACCCCACGGGCGGTAGCGGACCGCTTCGCGCCGGCCGGCTGCGCCCGTACCGACCAGGGTAATGCGATCTGGTCGATACGACATCCGCGCAGCTCGGGCGGCGTGGCGAAGGAAGGTCAGTTCGCCGGCTGCTTCTCCCGCAGCTCCTTGATCTTGGCCTTCTTGCCGCGCAGCTCGCGCAGGTAGTAGAGCTTGGCACGCCGCACGTCACCGCGGGTCACGACCTCGATCCGGTCGATCGCCGGGCTGTTCAGCGGGTACGTCCGCTCCACGCCGACCCCGAAGCTGATCTTGCGGACCGAGAAGGTCTCGCGCAGGCCGTCACCCTGGCGGCGGATGACGACGCCCTGGAAGATCTGGACCCGGGACCGGTTGCCCTCGACCACCCGCGCGTGCACCTTGACGGTGTCACCGGCGCGGAAGGCGGGCAGGTCGGTGCGCTTCGACTGGGCGTCAAGGGCGTCCAGGATGTTCATCGCTGCGTCCTCGTGAGGCTCACGGCGCATCGTCAGTCGATGCGCGAACGGGTGATTCTGACCCTCGGGTGGCGGCCGGCGGCACCGGCTCCGATCGGGGGTCCTCGCAGCCGCCCACGGCGTGAACGGATGCGGCAACCCCTCTACTTTGCCACATGCCCCGGCGGCGACTGAAATCCACCCCGGTCCAGCGCCGCCCGGTCCCGCCGGTCCAGGCTCTCCGGAGGCAGCGCCCCGAGCATGTCGGGGCGGCGGGCCGCGGTCCGCAGCAGCGACTCGTCACGCCGCCAACGGGCGATCCGGGCGTGGTCGCCGGAGCGGAGCACCTCCGGCACGTCGAGCCCGCGCCAGCTCGCCGGCTTGGTGTAGAGCGGGGCCTCCAGCAGACCGTGCGCGTGCGACTCCTCGTCCAGCGAGCCGGCGTTGCCGAGCACACCGGGCAGCAGCCGGGTGACCGCCTCCAGGATGACCAGCACGGCCACCTCGCCGCCGAAGAGCACGTAGTCGCCGAGAGAGACCTCGGTCACCGGCATCCGGCTCGCCGCGTGGTCGAGCACCCGCTGGTCGATGCCCTCGTACCGGCCGCAGGCGAAGAGCAGGTGCGACTCGGCCGCCAGCTCGTGCGCCAGGGCCTGGGTGAACGGGACGCCCGCGGGCGACGGGACGAGCAGCCGGGGCAGGGTGAGCCCGTCCGGGGTCAGCTCGTCGGGGGCCAGGGCGTCCAACGCCTCACCCCACGGCTCCGGCCGCATGACCATGCCCGGACCGCCGCCGTAGGGCGTGTCGTCGACCGTGCGGTGCACGTCGTGGGTCCAGGTCCGCAGATCGTGTACGGCGAGCCGGAGCGCGCCGTTGGCGCGGGCCTTGCCGATCAGGGACAGGTCGAGCGGGGCGAAGTACTCGGGGAAGATCGACACGATGTCGACGCGCATGCGGTGGCTCCGGTCAGAGGTCGAGCAGACCGCTGGGCAGGTCGACGACGACGCGACCGCCGGCGAGGTCCACCTCGGGCACGATCGCCTTGACGAACGGGACGAGCGCGTTCCGCCCGTCAGGACGACGCAGCACCAGCAGGTCAGAGGCGGGGGCGTGGTCGATCCGGGTCACCTCGCCGAGCCGCTCGCCCTCCCGGGTGACCACGGCGAGCCCGACCAACTGGTGGTCGTGGAACTCCTCCGGGTCCTCCGGCGGAGCGACCTCGGCGCTGTCCACGCCGAGGAGCGTGTTGCGCAGCGCCTCGGCGACGTCGCGGTCCGGCACGCCGGAGAACACGACCAGCAGCCGCCCCTGGTGCCAGCGGGCCGACTCGACGGTCAGCTCCGGCGGCACCCGCCAGGCCCCGGGCTCGGCCGGAACCACCCCCGGCTCGGTAACGAGTACCGAACCGGGGGCGAACCGTGCTTCGGGCTCATCGGTCCGCACCTCCACGGTGACCTCACCGCGGATGCCGTGCGGCTTGCCGATCCGGCCGACGACGAGAAGCATCAGTACGAGTCGACGATGTCGACGCGTACCCCACGCCCACCGATGGAGCCGATCACCTGGCGCAGTGCCTTGGCGGTCCGGCCGGACCGCCCGATCACCGTGCCGAGATCCTCCGGGTGCACACGGACCTCGAGCCGCTTGCCCCGACGGGAATCGACCATCCGCACCCGGACGTCGTCCGGGTGGTCGACGATCCCCTTGACCAGGTGCTCCAGGGCGGGACGCAGCGGCATGTCAGGCCTGCTCACCGGACTCGGCACCGGTCTGCTCCTCGGCCTTCGGCTCCTCCGCCTTGGGGGCCTCGGTCTCCGCCTTGGCGGCCTCCGGCTTGGCAGCCTTCTTGGCCGGCTTGGCCGGGGTGTCCGCCACGCCGGCGGCGGCCTTCGCCTCGGCCTCGTACGCCGCCTTGCGGTCGGCCCGCTCGGGGGCGACCTTCAGCGGCGGCGGGGCGGGCAGGCCCTTGTACTTCTGCCAGTCACCGGTCAGCTCCAGCAGGCGCTGCACGGCCTCGCTCGGCTGCGCGCCGACGGAGAGCCAGTACTGGACCCGCTCCGACTTGACCTCGATCACCGAAGGGTCCTCCTTCGGCTGGTACACACCGACGAACTCGATCGCGCGACCGTCACGCTTGGTGCGCGAGTCGGCGATGACGATGCGGTACTGCGGGTTGCGGATCTTACCCATCCGCAGGAGCCGGATCTTTACGGCCACAGTTGTTTCGCTCCTGTTGCGATCTCACCGGCCCGTTCGGGCGGTGTGGCGGGTGAGCGCCGACCGGCACAGTGGGGTTTGGGCCGGAGACTGCTCGGTGAACTGGCGACGCGCCCGGGTTAGAGGGCGCCGAACGCGTGCCGGATACCAGCGGACCATTCTGCCAGATCCAGCCCGGAACGCTCGCACCGGACCCGGACCACGGGCCGGATCGGGCGCAACCGTGACGCACGACACACTCAGCGCGCCGGTGGGCGGTCCCAACCGGGCGGAAGTTCGTCCGGTGCGTCCCAGTCGGCGGGCGGGGTGAAGTCGCACCACGTCCCGTCGAACGGGAACTCGCCCGCCTCGGCGATCCGGATCACCCGCTCCCCCTCGGCGCGTACCGCCTTCTCGTCCGTCACCCAGTAGTGCGTCGGGAAGGCGAGCCGCTCGACGAACTCGTCCTCGTCCTTCCACTCCCAGGTCAGGTCGGGGTGGACCACCACGTCGAGGTCCTGGTCCACCATGTCGACCCCGGCGGCCGCGCCGTCGTCCCAGCGGACACCGTGCTCCTCCAGGTTCACGTACCAGTTCTGGAACCGGCCCTGCTCGTCGGAGAACCACCACACCGAGTGGGCCGCGCCGGTCGGCAGGAACTTCAGCACCGGCGGACCGTTCCAGGTGCCCTGCGCCAGCGCGTAACCGGAGATGATCCACTCGGCGAACGGCACCGCGCGCATGCCCAGCCCGGCGGCGGTCACCTCGTGCGCCACCGGTGCGTTCCGGGCCACCCAGAGCAGCAACCCCCGCTCGTCGTCGGAGACCACGCGGGCGGCCCGTACCCACCCGATGCGCCCGTGCCGCACGTTGCGGTGCAGGATCAGCCGGCCGGGCTCGAACCGCACGCTCACCATCCCTCACTTGTTAAAAGGGGGCCCCGCCTCTACCGAATGCGTTAACCGGGGGCCCTTCCTTACACCCTCAGTAGGCGCGGGCGAGGATGGCGACGAGGTCCGGCTCGGATTCCGAGTCGGGCACCGAGCCGTCCGCGCGCAGCAGGCAGCGCACCGTCACGCCCTGGCCGTTCGCCTCGGCCTCACCCTCGACGCCGACCGCCGACCACGGCACCCGTGCCCAGCCGGTGGCGGACGCCTCGATCGCCTCGGCCAGCGTCGACACCTCGACGGTGCGGGACCGGCGGAACTCCAGTGCCTGATCGTGCAGCGCCCGCTGGTCGGCGTCGAGCGCGGCCAGCACCGCGTCGACCACGTCGGCCACCGGCGTGGGGGCCTTCGAGCCGTCCGTACGCCGGACCACCACCGCATTGCCGGCGGCCAGGTCGCGCGGGCCGACCTCGACGCGCACCGGGTAGCCGCGCAGCTCGGCGTCGACGGCGCGGCGGCCGAACGCGGTGTCGGTCCGGTCGTCCAGCGCGACCCGGACCCCGGCGTCGCGCAGCGCGTCGCGGAGCTTGGCCGCGGCCTCGCTCACGCCCTCGCCGTCCTTGACGATCATCACGTACGCCTGGACCGGCGCCACCTTCGGCGGCACCCGCAGGCCGTTGTCGTCGCCGTGCGCCATGATCAGGCCGCCGAGCATCCGGGTCGAGGTGCCCCAGGAGGTGGTCCAGGCGTGTTCCCGGCCGCCCTCCTTCGAGGAGTAGCTGATGTCGAACGCCTTGGCGAAGTTCTGGCCCAGCTCGTGGCTGGTGCCGAGCTGGAGCGCCTTGCCGTCGCCCATCATGCCCTCGCAGGTGTATGTGGCGGTGGCGCCGGCGAAGCGCTCCCGGGCGGTCTTCAGGCCGACCACCACCGGGATGCCGAGCACGCTGACCATCAGGTCCTCGTACGCCTCGTGCAGGATCTTCCGGGCGTAGGCGCGGGCGTCCTCGCGGGTGGCGTGCGCGGTGTGCCCCTCCTGCCAGAGGAACTCGCTGGTGCGCAGGAAGATCCGCGGGCGCAGCTCCCAGCGGACCACGTTGGCCCACTGGTTGAGCAGCAGCGGCAGGTCGCGGTAGGAGTCGACCCACTTGGCCATGAACTCGCCGATGACCGTCTCGCTGGTGGGGCGGACCACCACCGGCTCGGCGAGCTGCTTGCCGCCACCGTGGGTGACCACCGCCAGCTCCGGCGAGAAGCCCTCGACGTGCTCGGCCTCGCGCTTGAGGTAGCTCTCCGGGATGAACAGCGGGAAGTACGCGTTCTCCGCGCCGGCCGCCTTGATCCGGGCGTCCATCTCGGCCTGCATCCGCTCCCAGATGGCGTAGCCCGCCGGTCGGATGACCATGGTGCCCCGCACCGGGCCGTTGTCGGCCAGCTTCGCCTTGGCGATCAGGTCCTGGTACCAGCGGGGAAAGTCCTCCGCACGGGGAGTGAGCACGCGTGCCATGACCGCACATCCTATGCGCCGCGCGGGTGGCCACCGCGCCGGGGAGCCGGCACCGCCGTGTCGCCCCGGCAAGCCGTAGACTTCGGCGTCGATGGGTGAGGCACGGAACGGGATCGTCGACGCGGCCCGGGCGCTGACGGTGGCCCTCGGCTGGGACGGCGTCCGGATGGCCGCGGTGGCCGAGGCCGCCGGGGTGAGCCGGCAGACGGTCTACAACGAGTTCGGCACCAAGGCGGGCCTGGCCGAGGCGCTCGCCCGACGCGAGGTGGACCGGTTCGTCGGCGAGGTCCGGGCCGCACTGGAGGAGCACGGCGCCGACGTGCGCGCCGCCGCGTTCGCGGCGATCCGCCGCACGCTCGCCGCAGCCGCCGACAATCCGCTGATCAAGGCGATCCTGACCAGCGCGCGGGGCGGCTCGGACGAGCTGCTGCCCTACCTGACCACGCGCTCCGAGCTGGTGCTGACCGAGTCGACCGCGGCGTTGCTGGAGTGGGCGGGCTGCCACCTGCCCGACGCCGACCCGGCGGCCCTGGCCTTCGCGGCGGACAGCACCGTCCGCCTGGTGGTGAGCCACATCGTGCTGCCCCGGGCCCCGGTGGACGAGACCGCGGGCAAGCTGGCCGACCTGGCGCTGCAACTGTTCCTCGCCGCGGCCGCGCCACGCTGAGCGACGCCACAGCGGGCCACCGCGTCAGCGGATCACCCGGCCACGGAGCACGATGCGGCTGGGCGCGGTGACCACGCGCAGGTCGCGGCGCGGGTCCTCCGGATAGACCACCAGGTCGGCGAGGCCGCCCTCGACCAGGCCGGGGAAACCGAGCCACTCCCGGGCCCGCCAGGAGGCGGCGGCGAGCACGTCCGGCGCGGCCATCCCGGCCTGCTCGTGCAGCAGCAGCATCTCCTCGGCCGCGAGCCCGTGGTCGATTCCGCCGCCCGCGTCGGTGCCGACGTAGATCGGCACGCCCGCCTCGTGTGCGGCGCGGACCACCTCGGGGAAGCGGTCGCGCAGGGCGAGCATGTGGTCGGCGTACCCGGGGAACTTCGGCCGGGCCTGTTCCGCGATGTGGCCGAACGTCCGAATGTTGATCATGGTGGGGACCAGCGCGGTGCCCCGCTGGGCCATCAGGTCGATCAGGTCGAGGCTCAGGCCGGTGCCGTGCTCCACCGAGTCCACCCCGGCGCGCACCATGATCTCCACCGCCGACTCGGAGAAGGTGTGCACCGCGGCGCGTACCCCGGCGGCGTGCGCGGCGGCGACCGCCGCGGTCATGGTGTCGGCGTCCCAGGCCGGCGCGAGGTCGCCCACCCCCCGGTCGATCCAGTCGCCGACCAGCTTGACCCAGCCGTTGCCGGCGGCGGCCTGCGCGGCCACGGTGGCCGCCACCTCCGCCGCGTCGACCTCCACGCCGATGTCGCGCAGGTAGCGCTTGGGCGGCGCGACGTGCCGGCCCGCGCGGGCCAGTCGCGGCAGTCCCGGCTCGTCCTCCAACTCGGGGTACGGGTACGGCGAGCCGGCGTCGCGGATGGCGAGCACCCCGGCGTCCCGGTCGATCCGGGCCAGCTCCCGGGCCTGGTCGAGCGAGGTGACCGGGGCGCCGCCGCGGGCGATGCCGATGTGGCAGTGCGCGTCGGTCAGGCCGGGCAGGACGAATCCGCCGTCGGCCACCGTCTCGGCGCCCGGCACCGGGTCGAAGGTGACCCGGTCATCGACCAGCCACACGTCCCGGACCTCGTCGTCGGGGAGGAACACACCGCGCACATGCAGAGCCATGCGCACAGTCCTACCCGATCAGTCCTCCGTGCGCGCGAGAACCTCCTGCCGGCGCCGCGTCCACGCCGGCAGGTCGANTCGTAGCCACCTTTCGGACTGAGCAGCAGTTCGGTGAAGGTGATCTTCTCGCGCAGCGGGTCGACGACCCAGTAGGCACCGACTCCGGCGTTCGCGTAGAGCCGAACCTTGTCGTGGTGGTCACGGATGGTGGAGTCGGGAGAGATCACTTCGACCGCGAGTTGGGCGTCCTGCACGGGCACGGGCGAACGATTGGCCCTTTCAACGCGGATGACCACCACATCCGGTCGCGGTTCGTTACGCCGGTCGATCGAGAGAAACTGGTCCATGCTGACGAAGAACTCGTCCGGGCAGTGGAGTTCGAGGGCGAACATCACCCGAGCACAGATGAACTGGTGCAACGGCGTGGGGGGCGGCACGATCAACCTTCCGTTGATCAGTTCGTACGGAAGGTCCTTCGGCAGATCGCCGAGGTCGTCGACCGTCCACTCGTGCCGTTCCGGCAGGATGGGCGCTGCGGTCATGACATCTCCTTCCAGGGGCAACAAACACCCTAAGCGCCGATGTCGTCACCCACCGTCACCAACACACGTCAGCGAGGTCCCTTGTCCCCGCCCTTGCCGAGCTTGTTGAAGTCGATCTTCGGCAGCTTGAACCCGGGCGGCAGGCCCTGGCCGCCGGCCAGGTCGCCCGGGTCGAGGCCCGGCGGGAGCTGCGGCATGCCGCCGGGGAAGCCGCCCGCCGCGCCGGCCCCGGTGCGCGGCCGGTTCCCACCCTTGGTGCCCTTGCGCTTGTTCTTCGGCGACTTGGTCGCCTTGCGCCGGTTGCCGCCGGGCAGGCCCATCATGCCGCCCATCTGCTTCATCATCTTCTGCGCGTCGGCGAAGCGGTTGAGCAGTTGGTTGACGTCCATCACCGTGACGCCGGAGCCGGTCGCGATGCGGGCGCGGCGGGAGCCGTTGATGATCTTCGGGTTGGTGCGCTCAGCCGGGGTCATCGACCTGATGATCGCGGTGACCCGGTCGAAGTGCTTGTCGTCCAGCTCGGCGATCTGGTCCTTCATCTGCCCCATGCCGGGCATCATGGCCAGCACGTTGGCGATCGGACCCATCCGCCGGACCGCGATGAGCTGATCGAGGAAGTCCTCCAGGGTGAAGGTCTCCCCGCCCATCAGCTTGGCGGTCATCTTCTCCTTCTGATCGGAGTCGAAGGCCGCCTCGGCCTGCTCGATCAGGGTGAGGACGTCGCCCATGCCGAGGATCCGGCTGGCCATCCGGTCGGGGTGGAAGACGTCGAAGTCCTCCAGCTTCTCGCCGGTGGAGGCGAACAGGATCGGCTGGCCGGTGACCTGGCGGACGGAGAGCGCGGCGCCGCCTCGGGCGTCACCGTCGAGTTTGGAGAGCACCACGCCGGTGATGCCGACGCCGTCGCGGAACGCCTCGGCGGTGCGGACCGCGTCCTGGCCGACCATCGCGTCGATGACGAAGATGACCTCGTCGGGCTGGACCGCGTCACGGATGTCGGCGGCCTGCTGCATCATCTCGGCGTCGATGCCGAGCCGGCCGGCGGTGTCCACGATGACGATGTCGCGGGCGGCCCGGCGCGCGTGCTCGATCGAGTCGCGGGCCACCTGCACCGGGTCGCCGACGCCGTTGCCGGGCGCCGGGGCGTACACCTCGACGCCGGCCCGACCACCGAGCACCTGGAGCTGCCCGACGGCGTTGGGACGCTGGAGGTCGGCGGCGACCAGCAGCGGCTGGTGCCCCTGGCCCTTGAGCCAGCGGGCCAGCTTGCCGGCGAGCGTGGTCTTGCCGGAGCCCTGGAGGCCGGCCAGCATGATCACCGTCGGCGGGTTCTTGGCGAACTGGAGCCGTCGTCCCTCACCGCCGAGGACGGTGATCAGCTCCTCGTTGACGATCTTGACGATCTGCTGGGCCGGGTTGAGCGCCTGGGAGACCTCCGCGCCGCGCGCCCGCTCCTTGACGTTCGCGATGAAGCCCTTGACCACCGGCAGGGCGACGTCGGCCTCCAGCAACGCCATCCGGATCTCGCGCGCGGTGGCGTCGATGTCGGCGTCGGTGAGCCGGCCCTTGCCGCGGAGCTTGGTGAAGATCCCGGACAGGCGGTCACTCAAGGTGTCAAACACGCGAACATCCCGTTTGTCGTCGTCGGCGGGCACAGCGGCCGGGCCGGCTGTCCAGCCCACCGCTAGGGTAGCCCGCCGCCCGTACCCCCGAGCGGACGCGGGTGTTAAGCGGGGGCCCCGCCTATACCGAATGCGTTAACAAGGTCCCCTTCCTTACACCGCGGCGAGGACGGCGGCCTCGATGCGGGCGCGCTGCTCGTCGGGGGGCCAGCCGCCGACCAGGTAGAACACGTCCACCACGTCGCCGCCGAGGGTGGAGATCCGGGCGGCCCGCACCTGGGCACCGGCCTCGTCGAGGGCACAGGTGACCCGGTAGAGCAGACCGGCCGCGTCGGCGGCGCGCAGCTCCAGCAGCACCGCGTCGGTGGCCGCCTCCCGGTGCCAGACGACGCGCGGGGCGGCCCCCTGGCTGCGGGCGGCCAGGGCCCGGCCGCGCAGCCGCTGGATGACCGAGACGTCGCCGGCGACCGCGCGGCGCAGGTCGGCGCTGAGCGCGATCGGGTCGGGGGCCAGCCCGTAGCGCGGCTGCACCCGGCACTCGACCAGGGCCCGGCCGTCCACCGTGGCGGCGTCCGCGGAGATCACCTCCAGCCGGTGCAGGGCCAGGCAGCCGGCCACCGTGGCGAGCAGCCCCCGCCGGTCGGCAGCGGCCACCGACACCCGGTCCTCCCCCAGGTGTACGACCGGCAGCGGCCCGGCGACCAGCGCCGGGTCGGGGGCCGGCGGGGCGGGCACCACGCCGGTGTCCAGCGTGGTGCGGACCCGGGCGACCAGCTCGGCGACCAACCGGCCCTTCCAGCCGGACCAGGCGGCCGGGCCGGTGGCGGCGGCGTCGGCGCGGACCAGCGCGTGCAGCAGCTCCAGCGTGCCGGTGTCGCCGACCCGCTCGGCGACACCGGCGACGGTCTTCGGGTCGGACAGGTCCCGCCGGGTGGCCACGTCGGGCAGCAGCAGGTGCAACCGGACCAGCGCGCCGATCAGCGCCGCCTCGTCCGGGGGCAGCCCGATCCGGGTGGCCACCGCCTCGGCCAGCGGCGCGCCCACGGTCGAGTGGTCTGCGGAGGCGCCGACGTGCTCATGCCTGCCGGCCCGCCCGTCGGCACCTCCGCCGGGCAGTCCCTTGCCGATGTCGTGCAGGAACGCGCCGAGCAGCAGCAGGTCCGGCCGCTCGACGTCGCGGGTGTGCCGGCTCGCCTCGTACGCGGTCTGCACCAGGTGCCGGTCCAGGGTGAACCGGTGCACCGGGTTGTGCTGGGGCAGGCTGCGCAGCCGGGTCCACTCGGGCAGCCAGCCGTCGATCAGCCCGTACCGGTCGCAGGTCTCCCAGGCGGGCACCAGGCCGGCGCCGGCGCCGAGCAGGGTGATCAGCGCGGCGCGGGCGGCCGGCGGCCAAGGCGCGGGCAGCGGCGGGCAGTACGCGGCCAGCCACTCGCAGGTGGCCCGCGCGATGGGCAACCGGGTGGTGGCCGCGGCGGCGGCGACCCGCAGCGACAGGCTCGGGTCGGGGCGGGCCCCGATCGCGGTCCGGGCGAGCACCAGCTCCCCGTCCTGCTCGACCACGTCCCGGGCGACCGGTCGGCGCAGCGGCCGGCCGGGCGCGACGCGGAGCCGGCCGGAGCGGAGCCGGTCGGCGGCCCGCCAGGCGTCGTCGAGGGCGTGGCGGACGGTACGCGCGTCGCCGGCCACCAGCCGCAGCAGCGCGTCCCCGTCGCCGGCCTCCGGCCGCGACCCGGCGTCCGCCGCGCCGAGCTGCGGTTGCCGCAGGCCGAGCCGGGCGGCCACGCCGTCGCGTTCCTGGGCGAGCAGGCGGTCGACCCGGCGACCGACCTGCTGGTGCAGGGCGTCGCGGGTGTCCAGCAGCCGCCGGTGCGCGGCGTGCACGGCGGGGCGGAGCGCGTCGGTGACGCCGGCGGTCGCGATGGCCCGCAGGATGCCGACGTCGCGGAGCCCGCCGGCGGCCTCCTTGAGGTCGCCTTCGAGCAGGAAGGCCAGTTCGCCGTGGGCTTCCCAGCGGGCCGTGGTGATCTCGCGCAGCCCGGGAAGCTGCCGGATCGCGGTGCGCCGCCAGTGGTCGGTGGCGGTGCGGGCGAGCTGGTCGGTCAGGACCGGGTCGCCGGCGACGTGCCGCGCGTCGAGCAGGCCGAGGGCGACCTTGACGTCGTCCTGCGCCACCGACAGCGCCTCGGCGACGGTGCGCACCGAGTGGTCCAGTCGCAGCCCGGCGTCCCAGATCGGATACCAGAGCGCGGCGGCCAGCTCGTCGACGCCGGGCACCCCGGCGTGCAGCAGCACCAGGTCCAGGTCGCCGTAGGGGGCGCACTGGCGGCGGCCCAGCCCGCCCACCGCGACCAGCGCGATGCCGGGCCGGTCCGGGACGATCCGGCGCAGCCAGGCGTCGAGGGCGTCGGCCCGGGCGGCGCGGGCCGCCTCGCCGATGCCCCCCGGTACGCCGACGACCTCGTTGACCACGGGCACGCCGCCCCCGGTGGGGCCGGTCGCCGTGGTCAACGAGGTCATGTCGGCAGGTTCCGCTGTCAGAGGGCGTCGAGCCCGCGCTCGCCGGTACGCACCCGGACGACTTCCTCGACACCGGTCACCCAGACCTTGCCGTCACCGATCTTGCCGGTCCGGGCGGCACCCACGATCGCGTCCACGATCTTGTCGACGTCGATCTCGTCGGTGAGCACCTCGACCCGGATCTTGGGCAGGAACTCGACCGTGTACTCGGCACCCCGGTAGACCTCGGTGTGCCCCTTCTGCCGGCCGTAGCCCTGCACCTCGCTGACGGTCAGCCCGGCCACGCCGAGCGCGTGCAGGGCCTCCTTCACCGCGTCCAACTGGTACGGCTTGATGACCGCGGTCACCAGCTTCATGTCCAACCCCTCCATCCCAGGAACGTTAACCGGCGACCTTCTCGCTGACCGGCGCGGACTCGTCCGCCTCGTCGGCGGACCCCGGGGCCGGCCTGGTG
Source organism: Micromonospora sp. NBS 11-29 (assembly GCF_002140155.1). GTDB lineage: Bacteria > Actinomycetota > Actinomycetes > Mycobacteriales > Micromonosporaceae > Micromonospora. The sequence continues at coordinate 790,424 of NZ_NAPR01000013.1, read as the reverse complement.
CTGCCGATCCCGGCCATGGCGAACGCGCCACCGGCGCTGCTGCCCGTGGTGGGCGACAGGTCGTAGCCGCTCTCCGCGTGCTCCGCGATGTCGATGCCCTCGACCTCGGCCTCGGCGGAGACCCGGAAGCCGATGGTCTTGTCGATCACGAAGCCGAGGGCGTAGGCCACCACGAAGGAGTAGACCGTCACGATGAACGCGCCCAGCGCCTGCTTGCCGAGCAGGGTGGCGTCGCCGCCGACCAGCAGGCCGTCGGTGCTCACCAGCGAGCTGACCGAGGCGGTGCCGAACAGGCCGATCCACAGGCAGCCGATCCAGCCGCCGACGAAGTGCACGCCGACCACGTCGAGGGAGTCGTCGTAGCCGAGCTTGTACTTCAGGCCGACCGCGACGGCGCAGACCGCACCGGCCACCAGGCCCAGCAGCACCGCCGCGGCGGGGGTGATGAACGCACAGGCCGGGGTGATCGCGACCAGACCGGCGACGGCGCCGGACGACGCGCCCACCAGGGTCGGCTTGCCGTCGCGCACCCACTCCACCACGAGCCAGCCGAGCAGCGCGCCGGCGGTCGCGACCTGGGTGTTGACGAACGCCAGCGCGGTGACCCCGTCGGCGGTCAGCTCGGAGCCGGCGTTGAAGCCGAACCAGCCGAACCAGAGCAGACCGGCGCCGAGGGCGACCATCGGGACGTTGTGCGGCTTCATGCTCTCCCGGGGCCAGCCGACCCGCTTGCCGAGCACCAGCACCAGGGCGAGCGCGGCCGCGCCGGCGTTGATGTGCACCGCGGTGCCACCGGCGAAGTCCAGCGCGCCGATGTCGCCGCCGATCAGGCCGCCGCCCCAGACCATGTGGGCGACCGGGAAGTAGACCAGGGTGGCCCAGCCGAAGGAGAACAGCAGCCAGCCGGCGAACTTGGCCCGGTCGGACAGCGCCCCGCTGATCAGGGCCACGGTGATGACCGCGAACATCATCTGGAAGGCGATGAAGACGTAGAGCGGGATACCGGTCTCGCCCCACAGGTCGCTCTCGCCGACGAACGTCTTGGTGCCCAGGTACTGACCCAGGTCACCCCAGAACTTGCCGCCCTCACCGAAGGCGACGGTGAAGCCGTAGAACAACCACAGGATGCTGATGAGCCCGATGGACGAGAAGCTCATCATCATCATGTTCAGAACGCCCTTGGACCGGTTCAGGCCGCCGTAGAACAGCGCGAGACCGGGGGTCATGAGCAGCACGAGCGCAGTCGAGACAAGCAACCAGGCAGTGTTCCCGGTATCGATCTCCACGCTGCCTCCTCTCGGTGTCGAATTCCTCCCCCCGACTGAGAATCTGGCAGCATCGCCCGTCAGCCGGTTGCGCGGAAGCTTGGTCGGCGGCTGTTTCCACCACCGACACCGCTCGATTTCCGACGCGTGACGGGTTGTTTCCAACATGTGAAGAACGTCGATCTTGCTCAGCGTAACGCGTACTCCAGGTGGTGCCGCTCGTAGTCGAGCAGCCGCAGGTCCCGCATCGGCCGGCGGAGGTGGCCCTTGTGCACGATCCGGACGAACGCCGGCTCACCGGCGGCGGCCATCCGCCGGATGCCCTCGACGTGGTCCACGATGCGCTTGCGGATGGTGCGGATGAGCCGGTGCCGGTCGCGCGGGATCAGCCCGTACGCGTCGGCGAAGAGACGCAGCCGGCGCGGCCGGTCGGGGCGCTTCCAGCCGAGCGTGATCGAGTCCCGGTCGGAGAAGATCGGCACCCAGGTCCACGCCGCGTACGCCACGTCGTAGATGCGTGCGCCGGGCGAGGCGAGGTCGAAGTCGATCAGCCCGAGCGTGCCGTCCGGACGCCAGATCACGTTGTGCGGCGCCGCGTCGTGGTGGCAGATCACCTCGGTGTCCGGCGGCGGCGGGCCGAACGAGCGCCAGACCGCGCCGGGCGGCGGGGTGAAGCCGTACTGGGCGTCGTGGAACATCCGCAGCATGGTGGCCACGGTGACCAGCGCCTCGTCGGTGACCCAGTGCGGGGCCAGCGGGTACTCCCCGCACTCCCCCTCCAGGTACGACAACACCTCCCGGTTGCGCTCGTCCATGCCGAGCGCCCGGGGCGCGCCGGTGAACCCGACGTACTCCAGGTGGCGCAGCAACGCATGCACCGAGGGCGTCCACGGGCCGGCGTTGCGCCGCACCGTGTCGCCCACGCGGACCACGGTGCTCACGTTCCCGCCGTGCAGCGGAATCTCCTGCGAAGTCACGTACGGTCTCCCGAGGCGTGGCGCCGGCTGGTCGGGCTCGCGCCACCCCGCGAAGGCGCGATCATCGGTCGTCACGGGAGAGGCTACGCGTCCCGGCCGAGCGGCTCGGTGCCGAGCAACGCGTCGACGAACTGCGCCGGGTCGAACGGGGCCAGGTCGTCCTTGCCCTCGCCGAGTCCGACCAGCTTGACCGGGATGCCGAGCTTGCGCTGCACGGCGATCACGATGCCGCCCTTCGCCGTGCCGTCGAGCTTGGTCAGCACCACGCCGGTGACGTTGACCGCCTCGGTGAAGACCCGGGCCTGCTCCAGCCCGTTCTGGCCGGTGGTGGCGTCGAGCACCAGCAGCGTCTCGTCGATCGGGCCGTGCTTCTCCACCACCCGCTTGACCTTGCCCAGCTCGTCCATCAGGCCGACCTTGTTCTGCAGCCGGCCGGCGGTGTCGATGAGCACGGTGTCGACGCCGACGTCGATGCCGCGCTTGACGGCGTCGAACGCGACACTGGCCGGGTCGGCGGCCTCCGGGCCGCGGACCGTCTCCGCGCCCACCCGCCCGCCCCAGGTCTCCAACTGGTCGGCGGCGGCGGCGCGGAACGTGTCGGCCGCGCCGAGCAGCACGGTACGGCCGTCCGCGACCAGCACCCGGGCGATCTTGCCGCAGGTGGTGGTCTTGCCGGCGCCGTTGACGCCGACCACCAGCACCACCGCCGGCACGCCCGCCTTCGGCGCGGTCCGCAGCGACCGGTCGAGGCCCGGGTCCAGCGCGTCGACCAGCTCGGCGGCGAGCAGCGTCCGCAGCTCGTCGACGTCGCGGGTGCCGAGCACCCGGGTCCGCTCCCGCAGCCGGTCGACGATCTCGCGGGTGGAGTCGATGCCGACGTCCGCGGTGATCAGGCTGTCCTCGATCTCCTCCCAGGTGTCCTCGTCCAGCCGGTCCCGGCTGAGCAGGCCGAGCAGGCCCTTGCCGAACGCGTTCTGCGAGCGGGACAGCCGGGAGCGCAGCCGGACCAGCCGGCCGGCGGTCGGCTCGGGCACCTCGATCGGCGGTGCCTCGACCTCCACCCCGGTGGTCAGCTCCGCCTCCGGGGCCTCCACCGGCGGGCCGGCCAGGTCCTCCTCGACGCGGGTGTCGACCTCCGTCTCGGGCAGCGGCGGCTCCGGGCGCCGCCGCAGCCGGGGCACCACGAGGCTCAGGCCGCCGATGATCAGCACGCCGAGCAGGGCGAGAGCGACGAGGAGGTGTTCCTTCATGCCCGAAATCCTGTCAGATGCCGGCGACGGCGTCCCACTCACCGCCTCGGCACGCGAACAACCTGCGGGTACGCTCGCTGCTGGAAGGCGTACCGCAACCGCCGGCCGGGTAGGAAAGAGCGAATCGATCTTGTCGGAGGTAACGTCGTGCCCGGTTCCCGCCTGCTCATCGGCCCGCTGCTGCGCCGGGTCGTCGACACGCGGGCGACGATCTGGGTGGAGACCAGCACGCCCGCCGTGGTCACCGTCCGCACGGCCGACGGTGCCACCGGCAGCGCCGACACCTTCTCCGCGTACGACCACCACTACGCGATCGTGGTGGTGACCGGGCTCGCCCCGGACAGCGCCACCGCCTACGAGGTGCTGATCGACGACGAGGTGGCCTGGCCGCTGCCGCACAGCGACTTCCCGCCCAGCGTGATCCGCACCCGCGCGGCCGACGACGCCGACCAGCCGGTGAACCTGGTCTTCGGCTCCTGCCGGGAGACCACCCAGCACTCCACCGCGCGCAAGCTCCCGCCGGACGCGCTCGACGCGTACGCCCGGCGGGTGATGGCCTCGCCCGAGGACGCCGCGCTGCCCGACCTGCTGGTGCTGCTGGGCGATCAGGTCTACGCGGACGAGACCTCGCCCACCGTGCGCAAGCTGCTCAAGCGTCGCCGGCGGCGGCCGAAGGACGCCCCGGCGACCCAGGTGGTCAGCTTCGACGAGTACACGAAGCTCTACCTGGAGTCCTGGCGTGACCCGGAGATCCGCTGGCTGCTCTCCACCGTGCCGAGCGTGATGATCTTCGATGACCACGAGGTCATCGACGACTGGAACACCTCGGCGTCCTGGCGGGCGGACATGCGCGAGGAGCCCTGGTGGGCCGAGCGGATCCGCAGCGGCCTCGCCTCCTACTGGGTCTACCAGCACCTGGGCAACCTGAGCCCGGACGAGATCGCCGCCGACCCGGTGTACGCGAAGGTGGTCGCCGCCGAGGACGCCACCGGTGTGCTGCACGAGTTCGGCGAACGGGTCGACACCGAGGCCGACCTGGCGCACGACACCGAGCGCTGGCGGGCCGTGCAGTACCAGTGGAGCTACGCGCTGGACCTGGGACGGACCCGCCTGGTCATGCTGGACAACCGCTCCAGCCGGGTGCTCCAGAGCGGCAACCGGGCGATGCTGCCGCCGGGCGAGTGGTCGTGGTTCCTCGACCAGGCGCACGGCGTCTACGACCACCTGGTGGTGGGCACCTCGCTGCCCTGGCTGCTGCCGCCGGGCATCCACCACGTCGAGGCGTGGAACGAGCGCCTCGCCGACTCCGGCCGTCCCTGGGTGGCGCGGCTGGCCGAGCGGATGCGCCGAGCCTGGGACCTGGAGCACTGGGCGGCGTTCACCCGCTCCTTCGAGGCGCTCGGCGAACTGTTCACCCGGTTGGGCAGCGGCGCCGCGCCGCGCACCGGGGCGCGGGTGGGCGCCGGTCCGGCGTACCCGCGACCGGCCTCGATCAGCGTGCTCTCCGGCGACGTGCACCACTCGTACGTGGCGCGGGCCCGGTTCGCCGACCGGAACGTGAAGACCCCGGTGCACCAGCTCACCTGCTCGCCGATCCACAACCAGGTGCCGGCCGCGATGCGGCCGTTGATGACGCTCGGCTGGAACCCGGGCCCGGCCGGGGCGACCCGGGCGCTGGCCCGGTCCGCCGGGGTGCGCCGGCCACCGGTGCGGTGGCGGAAGCTGGCCGGGCCGTACTTCGGCAACGCGGTCGCCACGCTGACCCACCGGGGCCGCTCGGCCGCCGTGGTGATCGAGGGCACCACCAGCCAGGGTGAGCTGCGGCCGGTGGCACGCCAACAGCTCAGCGACGACGAATGAGTACCCTCTGACCGTGGACGAGACGCTGCGGGCCGTGGAGCACGAGTTGACGGCGCTGCTGCGCCGCGGCCGGGCGCTGTCCTGGGAGATCGCCCGCGAGGTCCACCCGAACCTGGAGCCGAACGCCTACGGGCTGCTGCTCTGGCTGCGCCGCTCCGGCCAGATCCGCCTCACCGACCTGGCCGTCAAGCTGGGCATCGGCAAGGGCACGCTGAGCCGGCAGATCGGCGGCCTGGAGGCGCTGGGCCTGGTGCGCCGCGACCCGGACCCGACCGACCGGCGGGCCGCCCAGCTCAGCCTCACCGAAGAGGGCACCCGGCGGTTCGACGCGGCGCGGGCGGCCCGCCTCNTCCCCCGCCTCATGCACCGCTTCAACTCAACCTTCTGAGGTAAGACGCCGACCTGATCCGCGAACGCATCGACGGCGTCACCGGGGCCTGAAACCGGCCGGCCCGGCTCAGTACGCCAGCGCGGCGCGCAGGTACCGCAGGTCGGCCGGCCCGCTCCACCGGTGCGCGGAGAGGCCGGCCACCCGGGCGCCGGCCACCGCGCGGTCCTCGTCGTCGACGAAGAGCACCCGGGCCGGCGGGGTGTCCAGCGCCGCGCAGGCCGCCTGGAAGTATTCCTTGGCCGGCTTGTGCACCCCGATCGCGGAGGAGTTGACCACCACGTCCAGCTCGTCGGTGAGGCCCAGCTCGGCCAGGTCGGCGTCGAGCAGGTCGGTGGCGTTGGTGCCCAACCCGACCCGGACGCCGGCCGCCCGCGCCTCGCGGACGAACGCCAGCACCTCCGGGTCGACCTCGCCCCGGTAGCGCTGCCACGCCTCGACCGCCGCCCGGGCCCGCGCCGGGTCGCCGACCGACGGGGTCAGCGCGTCGGCCACGCTCGCCATCCACGCGGCATGGTTCATCCGGCCGGTCAGCACCGGCTGGAGCAGCCCCCAGGACATGGCGATCTCCCCGAGGACGCCCTCGGTCAGCCCGTACTCCCGCTCGACGCCGGCGGCCACCGCCGGGTCCCAGCGGCGCAGCACGCCGTCGAAGTCCACCAGGAGCGCCGTGGCGCGTTCCCTCACTCGTCTGTCTCCTGCCCGTCGTCCTCGGCCCGGTTGAGCCGCTGGCTGATCACCTGGGTCACGCCGGCACGCATGGTCACGCCGTAGAGCGCGTCGGCGATCTCCATGGTCCGCTTCTGGTGGGTGATCACGATGAGTTGGCTCTTCTCCCGCAACTGTGCCATCAGTGTGATCAGGCGGCCCAGGTTCACGTCGTCGAGCGCCGCCTCCACCTCGTCCATGATGTAGAACGGGCTGGGCCGGGCCCGGAAGATCGCCACCAGCATGGCCACCGCGGTCAGCGACCGCTCGCCGCCGGAGAGCAGCGACAGCCGCTTGATCTTCTTGCCCGGCGGCCGGGCCTCGACCTCGACGCCGGTGGTGAGCAGGTCATCCGGGTCGGTGAGCACGAGCCGCCCCTCGCCGCCGGGGAAGAGCACGGTGAAGACCTGCTCGAACTCCCGCGCGGTGTCGGAGAACGCGCTGGCGAAGACCTCCAGGATCCGCTCGTCCACGTCCTTGACCACGGTGAGCAGGTCGCGTCGGGTGGCCTTCAGGTCCTCCAACTGCTCGGAGAGGAACTTGAAGCGTTCCTCCAACGCGGCGAACTCCTCCAGCGCGAGCGGGTTCACCTTGCCCAGCAGGGCCAGCTCACGCTCCGCCNGGCGGCCCGCTTCTCCTGCGCCGGGCGCTCGTACCGGATCGGCTCGGGCACCGGCCGCCCGTCCTTCTCCGCCAACGCGACGTCCGCGTCGGTGGGCGGGACGAGCTGGGCCGGGCCGTACTCCGCGACCAGCGTCGCCACGTCCAGGCCGAAGTCCTCGGCGGCCTTGGCCTCCAACTGCTCGATGCGCAGGCGCTGCTCGGCGCGGGCCACCTCGTCCCGGTGCACCTGGCTGGTGAGCCGCTCCAGCTCGGCGGCGAGCCGCTTCGCCGCGCCGCGTACCTCGGACAGCTCGGCCTCGCGGGTGGCGCGCTCGCGGGCCACGGCGTCGCGGTGCTCCTCGGCCCGGGCGAGCGAGACGGCGAGCCGGGTCAGCGCCTCCCGGGCGCCGCCGACCACGGCCCGCGCGATCGCCGCGCCGCGGGTGCGGGCGGCGCGGCGGGCGGCCGCGCGCTCCCGGGCCGCGCGTTCGGCGGTGGCCTGCCGGGCCAGCGAGTCGGCCCGGCCGGCGATCGACGCGACCCGCTCCTCGGCGGTACGCACGGCGAGCCGGACCTCCATCTCGTTCTGCCGGGCCTGCGGCACCATGGCGGCGAGCTGGTCCCGTTCCTCGGTGGAGGGCTCGGCGTCGATCGGGGTGACCTCGGCCAGCCGCAGCCGCTCCGCCAGCTCGGCCAACGCCTGAAGGTCGCGTTCCCGGGCCGCCTCGGCACGCGCCCGGGACTCGCCGAGCCGGTCCGTCTCCGCCTTGGCCGAACGGGCCGCCGCGCCCAGCTCGGCGAGACGGCGGGCGGCGGCGTTGCGGTGGCTCTCCGCCTCCCGCCTGGCGGCGGCGGCGTGCTGTACGGCGTCCTTGGCGGCGGCCACCTCGGCGCGCGCCTCGGCCAACCGCTCACGCAGCTCGGCGGCGGTGTGCTCGGCGGTGGCCCGGTTGGCCCGGGCCTCCTCGACCGCGGCCTGCACCTCGATGAAGCTGGGCGCCTTGGCCGACCCGCCGGCCGCCGCGTACGCGCCGACCACGTCGCCGTCCGGGGTGACCGCGCGCAGCTCCGGGTTCGTCGCCACCAGCTCGGCCGCGGCGGCGAGGTCGTCGACCAGCGCCACGTCGCGCAGCGCCCGGTGCACGGCCGGGCGGATCCCGGCGGCGCACTCCACCAGGTCGGGGGCCCAGCGGGCGCCCTCGGGCAGCTTCGGGCGCAGCGCGTCCGCGGAGCCGTCCATGCCGGGACCGGCGGGGCTGCCCACGAGCAGCCCGGCCCGGCCGGCGTCGGAGATCTTGAGCAGTCGCATCGCCTCGACGGCCTCGTCCACGCCGCTGACCGCCACCGCGTCGGCGAGCCCACCCAGCGCGGCGGCGAGCGCCGCCTCGTCGCCGGGCGCGACGGTGAGCAGCCCGGCGAGGCTGCCGAGCAGGCCGGGCACCTGGTCGGCGCGGGCCAGCAGCGCGCCGGCGCCGTCCTTGCGGCGCAGGCCGAGCGCGAGCGCCTCCTCGCGGGCCTTCCAGGTGGCGGCGTCCTTCTCGGCGGCGCGTTCACCGTCGACGAGACTGCGTACCGTGGCCTGGGCCTGTTCCTGCACGGCCACCGCCTCGGCGTGCCGGGCGTCCAGGTCGGCGTTGTCCCGGTCGGCCTCGGTGGACTGCTCGGCCACCGCGTCCAGGTCGGCCTGCGCCTTCTCGGCGCGGCCCAGCGCGTCGGTGTGCGCGGCGGCGAGCCGTTCGATCTCCTCGCCGGCGCTGGTGGTGCGCGCCCGGGCGGAGTTGACCTGGCCGGTCAGCCGGGCCAGCCCCTCGCGCCGGTCCGCGATGGCCTTGGCCGCGACGACCAGTTTCCGCTCGGCGGCGGCGAGCTGCCGTTCCAGCTCCTGCCGGTGCTCGACCGCCTCGGCGAGCCGGATCTGGTCCTCGGTGAGCGCGGCGCGCAGCTCCTCCTCCTGCTCACGGACCCGCCGGGACTCGGCGTCGAGCTGGTCGGGATCGCGGCCCGGGCGCTCGTCGTCGCCGGTGGCGCTGAGGTGGCGCAGCCGCTCCCGGGCGAGCTGCTCGATCGAGCGGAACCGCTCCTGGAGGGCGGAGAGGCGGTACCAGGTGTCCTGGGCGGCGGCGAGCAGCGGTGCGTCCTCGGCCAGCGCCGCCTCCAGCTCACCGAGCCGGCCCTGCACCTGGCCGTGCTCGCCCTCGATCAGCTCGCGCCGCTCCCGCAGCGCGGTCTCGTCGGCGATCTCCCGGTCCAGCGTGGTGCGCAGCGTGTGCAGGTCGTCGGCGAGCAGCCGGAGCCGGGCGTCACGCAGGTTGGCCTGGATGGCGGCGGCGCGTCGGGCCACCTCGGCCTGCCGGCCCAGCGGTTTGAGCTGGCGGCGCAGCTCGGCGGTGAGGTCGGTGAGGCGGTTGAGATTCACCTGCATCGCGTCGAGCTTCCGCAGCGCCTTCTCCTTGCGCTTGCGGTGCTTCAGGACGCCGGCCGCCTCCTCGATGAACGAGCGCCGGTCCTCCGGCTTGGCGTGCAGCATGCCGTCGAGGCGACCCTGCCCGACGATGATGTGCATCTCCCGGCCGATGCCGGAGTCGGAGAGCAGCTCCTGGATGTCGAGCAGGCGGCAGGAGTCGCCGTTGATCTCGTACTCGCTCTCGCCGGAGCGGAACATCCGGCGGGTGATGGAGACCTCGGTGTACTCGATCGGCAGCGCGCCGTCGGTGTTGTCGATGGTGAGGGTGACCTCGGCCCGGCCCAGCGGCGCCCGCCCGGCGGTGCCGGCGAAGATGACGTCCTCCATCTTGCCGCCGCGCAACGCCTTCGCGCCCTGCTCGCCGAGCACCCAGGCGATGGCGTCGACGACGTTGGACTTGCCGGAGCCGTTCGGGCCCACCACACAGGTGATCCCGGGCTCCAGCTTCAACGTCGTGGCGGAGGCGAAGGACTTGAAGCCCTTCACCGTCAGGCTCTTGAGATGCACCTTCTCGATCCTCGTCCGGTGGCCGCCGTACCGTCGCCGGAGACGCGGACCTGGTGAACCCGCAGACTAACCCGCGACCGGGGCGTCGCCGGCACGCGACCCACCCGCGGTCGGCGGTGTCCGATGACCACCACCGCGCCGATGGTGAGGCGAACCGGCAAGATCGCAATTTCCGGACGCAATTCCGCGGCGG
>NZ_NAPR01000013.1:745583-780203 GCF_002140155.1 Micromonospora sp. NBS 11-29 | reverse complement strand
GCCGGCACTGGTGTGTCGGCGCGCTTTTCGGGTGGTGCGATTCAGTTTTCGGACAACCGGGGATCAGGTCAGCGCGGGCTCGGCCAGACGGAGGAGGTCATCGGCCTCCGCCGCTGCCGCCGCGAGCCGATCGTTCTCGGCGCGCAGACGCGTGATCTCGAACTCCAGTGTCTGAACCCTGGCACGCAGCCGGNNCTTCGCCATGCTGACTCCTTGATATGCGCTGCCGGAAAGGCCGGCCAACGCGCGCCCACGATGTTCGCGGCTGCCATTTCCGGTGTATCGGGGACATGGCTGGGCGCGACTGGCGACACCTATATATTGAGCCGAACCCCCCTCCTTCGTCAAGTTGACGCAGGCCGTAGATCATCTCCACGTCGGCCGGGCCACTCGTCGGGGGGCTGCCACAAGGGCGCGGACACGCTCTGTCCGGACGCATTCACTGTACGCCCGGGGATGTGTGCGCACCTCACCCTTCTCGTCGGGATCCCCTTAACTCTTCCTTAGCCACGTTGCCGCAGCTCGGAACGCGCCCGTAGCGTCACCCCGGCTTTGCAACCGACCCGTGGAGGGGACAGGCGTGTACCGCTGGACCGACCCGATCGAACCGGATGGCGTCTCCCGCCGCCCCGAGCCGCCGACCGACGAGGGTCCCGCGTGGCTCACCGACCGGCCCGAGCCACGGTCGTCGTACCTCTTCGGGGACGAGGCGACCCCCGCCGGCCACCGGCCCCCCACCCCCGACGTCGACCGCTACGGCGAGGCCGGCTGGCCCGGCTACGGACCCGCCGCCGCGCAGCCCGGCTACGGGCCCGCCGCCGTCGAGCCGGGCTACGGACCCGCCGCGCAGCCGGCGTACGAGCCAGCGCCGCAGCCGGCGTACGGTCCGGTGCCGGGGGCGGCGTACCAGCCGGACCGGGACCGGTGGAACGGCGAGGAGCCGCCGGTCGGCGGTTGGGGGCAGCCCGCCACGGCCTGGCAGCCGGCGACCGACGTCCCGGCCGACGACAACCCCCGACACCGGCCGAAGCGGCGGCTGACCCGGCCGCTGGTCATCGGTGGCGCCGCCGCCGCGGCGACGCTCGTGGTCAGCCTGGGCGTGGGCGCGGTGCTGCTGCCCGGTGGCGACCAGCCGGCCCGACAGACCGCCGCCGACGTGCCGGCGGTCGCCGCGCCGTCCCCGACGGAGGAGACCGGGGGTACGCCGTCGGCCGACCCGCTCGTGCCCGGATCGCCGTCGGCCAGCCCGTCCGCCGCGCCGACCAGCGTCACGCCCAGCGCGACGCGGAAGGCCACGCCGAGACCGAGCCGGACCAATGCGCCGTCGCGGCAGCGTGAGCGCGCCGCCGCGTCGGGCGGGAGCGGTGCCGGAACCACCTCGACGGGCTCCTCGGGCACGTTGAGCGCCGAACTCCGGCAGGTCGTCGACCTGGTGAACCAGGAGCGGGCGAAGGCCGGCTGCAAGGCGCTGAGCGTCGACTCGAAGCTGACGCTCGCCGCCCAGCGGCACAGCCAGGACCAGGCCGACCACAAGAAGATGGCGCACGACGGCAGCGACGGCAGCAAGCCCTGGGACCGGGTCGCCCGCACCGGCTACACGTACGGCGCGGTGGCCGAGAACGTGGCCTGGAACTACCAGACCCCGGCCGAGGTGATGGCGGGCTGGATGAAGTCCGACGGCCACCGGAAGAACATCCTGAACTGCTCGTACACCGAGATCGGGGTCGGCGTGGCGCGCAGCAACGGCCCGTACTGGACGCAGGTCTTCGCCACCCCACGCTGAGCGGCGCGTCGTGACCGGGCCGGCGCTCGTTGACCGGTCGGGGACGGCGTCGGGCCGTCCGCGTCCGGAGGGCTGTCGATGCGGGTCCGNNGCGCTCCCGGCCGGCCCGCGTCCGCCGACGTGGGCCGCGCCGGGGCGCGGCGCTGGCGCTGACCGCGCTGCTGCTGGCCCCGGTACCGTCCTGCCGGGAGTCGATCGGCGTACCACCCGGCACGCCCACCTCCTGGCCGGCCGCCCAGGCCCGCCGCTGGCAGTGGCAGTGGCAGCTCACCGGCCCGGTGGACGTCACGGTCGAGGCGGACGTCTTCCTGCTCGACCCGGTCCGGGTCACCTCCGCCGAAACCGCCGCACTGCGCGCCCAGGGCCGCCGGCTGGTCTGTCGGGTCCCGGTCGGCACGTACGCCACCGGCGACCCGGACGCCGCCCGCTTCCCCGCCTCGGCGCGCGGCGCACCGGTCCCGGGCCGGCCCGGGAGCCGCTTCCTCGACGTCCGGCGCTGGGACTCGCTGGCGCCGGTGCTGGCCGACCGGCTCCGGCTCTGCCGGGGCAAGGGCTTCGGCGCGGTGGCGTTGGCCGACGCGGACGGCTACCGCCACCGCACCGGCTTTCCGCTGGGCTTCGACGACCAACTGCTGTTCGACCGCCGGGCGGCCGGGCTGGCTCGGCGGCTCGACCTCTCCCCCGGGCTGGTCGACGACGTGGCGCAGGTGGCCGCGTTGGCCCCCGACTTCGACTTCGCGGTCAACCAGGAGTGCGTACGCCGACGCGAGTGCGCGAAGCTGCTGCCGTTCGCCGACGCCCGCAAGCCGGTCTTCCATGTGGAGTACACCGGNAGGAGCGTGCCCTGGACGCCTGGCGCCGGCCCTGCCCGCTGCCGTGACCCGGCGCCCGCCCCCGCCGCGGATCGGGCGGGGGCGGACGGTACGTCCGGATCAGCCGGTGGTCGCGCTGGTGGCCGGGGTGGGGCTGCCGGCCTGTTCGGCGCTGAGCGGAGTGGCCAGATCCTCCAGGGACTTCCCCTCGGCCTTGACGCCGAGCGCCAACTCCACCAGGCCACCGATGATCATCACGGTGGCGCCGATGACGAAGGCGAGCACGGTCTGGCCGACCTGACCGCTACCGACCAGCTTGGCGAAGAGCAGCGGACCGGTGATGCCGCCGGCGGCGGTGCCGATCGCGTAGAAGAACGCGATGGCCATGGCCCGGGTCTCCATCGGGAAGATCTCGCTGACCGTCAGGTACGCGGCGCTGGCGCCGGCCGAGGCGAAGAAGAGCACCACGCACCAGCAGGCGGTCATGGTCACCGCGCTGAGCACGCCGGAGTGGAACAGCCAGGCGGTGCCGAGCAGCAGCACGCCCGAGCCGATGTACGAGCCGGCGATCATCGGCACCCGGCCGACCGTGTCGAAGAGCCGGCCCAGCAGCAGCGGGCCGAGCAGGTTGCCGACCGCGATCACCGCGAAGTAGTAGCCGCTGTTGCCCGGCGGGACGTCGAAGAAGGTCTCCAGGATCTGGGCGAACCCGAACGTGATCGCGTTGTAGAGGAACGCCTGGCCGATGAAGAGCGAGAAGCCCAGCGTGGCCCGCTTCGGGTACCGCCGGAACAGCGTCTTCGCGATCTCCAGGAAGTTGGTGCTCCGGCGCTGCCGTACCTCGATGTAGTTGTCGGCCTCGGTCAGCTCCGCGCCGGTCTCCCGCCTGACCTCGGCTTCCACCGATTCGACGAGGTGGTTGGCCTCGTCCGCACGGCCGTGGATGAACAACCAGCGTGGACTCTCCGGGACGTGCCGGCGGACCAGCAGGATCACCACGCCGAGCACCGCGCCCAGGCCGAACGCCACCCGCCAGCCGAGGTTGGTGGGCAGGCCGTTGAGCAGCGGTACGGTCAGCAGCGCGCCGAGCGCCGCGCCGAGCCAGAAGGTGCCGTTGATGATGATGTCGATGCGGCCACGGTGGCGGGCCGGGATCAGCTCGTCGATGGCCGAGTTGATGGCCGCGTACTCACCGCCGATGCCCATGCCGGTGAGGAACCGGAACAGGAAGAACCACCAGGTGTCGAACGAGAGCGCGGTCAGCGCGGTGGCGACCAGGTAGAGGCCGAGGGTCAGCAGGAACAGCTTCTTGCGGCCGAACCGGTCGGTGAGCCACCCGAAGAGGAGCGCACCGGTGCACGCGCCGGCCACATAGAGCGCGGCGGCCAGGCCGGTGACCTGGCTCTGCGTGATGTTCAGACCGCTGCCCGGCTCGGCCAGCTTGCCGGAGAGGTTGCCGACGATGGTCACCTCGAGGCCGTCGAGGATCCAGACCGTGCCGAGACCGATCACGATCATCCAGTGCCAGCGGGACCACGGCAGCCGGTCGAGGCGGGCCGGGACGTTGGTCCGTACGGTGCCGGTCGACGCGTTCGTGCTCATGACGCGCCCCGCGGGGAGGGGGAGGCCGGGGCGCGACGACGGGCCACCGGCGAGAGATGTTCGTCCATGGCGGCCCAGATGCCCCGCCGTCCGACGCGCTAATCCTGCCCCCTCCCGCCCTCCCGCAGCCGTCGTTTCCCGCCAAGACGAACGAACCGAGAGCGACATACCCGAGAGTCATAATTATGACTCTCGGGTATGTCGATGAAAAAGGGAGTTCGTCTCGGCGGCCTGCACGAGTTGGACCGGAAGTCAAGGCCCGTGACGGCCCGGCAGGGCGGCGTCGGGTCAGAGCCAGCCCCGAGTCAAGACCAGGGCCGGACCGCAACCGGCCCGGCCCTGGACCCCGGCCGGTCGGGTCAGTGCGCCGCGACCAGCTCCGGCGCCGGCGCGGGCGGCGGCTCGACCGGCGGGCCGACCGGCTTGCGGCGCAGGAAGCGCGGCGCCCACCAGTTCGCGTCGCCCAGCAGCGTCATCACCGACGGCAGCACCACCGCGCGGATGATCGTGGCGTCCAGCAGGATCGCCGCCGCCAGCCCGATGCCGAGCTGCTTGAAGTCGATCGTGCTGAGCGTGGCGAAGATCGAGAACACCCCGACCATCACGATCGCCGCGCTGGTCACCACCGGGGCCGAGGAGGTGATGCCGTACGCCACCGCGTCCCGGTTGGGCATGCCCCGGTCGACCGCCTCGCGGATCCGGCTGACCACGAAGACGTGATAGTCCATGGACAGTCCGAACAGCACCACGAACAGGAACAGCGGCAGCCAGGTGACGATCGCGTCCATCGAGGTGAACCCGAGCAGCCCCTCCGCCCAGTGGTTCTGGAAGACCAGCACCAGCAGCCCGTACGCGGCGCCGGCAGAGAGCAGGTTCAGCAGGATCGAGGTCAGCGCCACCACCACCGACCGGAACGTCCAGGCCATCACCAGGAACGTCAGCGCCAGCACGAACGCCGCGACCACCGGCAGCTTCGCCCAGATGTGGTCGGCGTAGTCCTCGCTGGCGGCCACCCCGCCGCCGACCGCGTACTCCACGCCGGGGACGCCGGCCAGCGCGGCCGGCACCAGGTCCTCGCGCAGTTCGTGCAGGGACCGGGACGCCTCGGTGGAGCGGCTGGCGTACGGGGTGGCCACCTCCAACACCGACACCCGCCGGTCAGCCGACACCTTGATCTTCGGGCCGTCCCCCTCGGCCGGCGCGAAGAGCGGATCGGTGGCGGTGCGGGTGGCGAGGCCGGTGAGCGCGGCCCGCACCCGGTCGGCCTGGTCAGCGGGCGCCCGCACGGCCACCGTGTGGCTGGTGCCGTTGCTCGGGTACGCCTCGGTCAACCGGTCGTACGCCTGCATGGCGGCGGTGGTGCGGGGCACGTCCTCGGCGCCGGGGAACTTCAGCTTCATGCCGAGCGCCGGCGCGGCCAGCGCGAGCAGCAGGGCGACCGAGACCAGCAGCGTGGCCACCGGCGCGCGAAGCGCGGGCCGGAGCACCGCCGGCCAGAAGCGGGGCTGCCGTCCGGCCCGGGGGGTGGTGAGCCGCCACAGCAGCGGCACCCGGGGCCGGTCGACCCAGCGGCCGAGCTTGGCCAGCAGCGCCGGCAGCACGGTCAGCGAGCCGAGCACCGCGACCGCGACCACCAGGATCGAGCCGACGGCCAGCGACGAGAAGATCGCGTCCTGGGCGAGCAGCAGCCCGGCCATCGAGATGATCACGGCGGCGCCGGAGACCACCACGGCGTGCCCGGAGGTCTCCGCCGCGATCTCCACCGCGTCGAGGCCGGAGCGGCCCTTGGCCCGTTCCTCACGTTCCCGGCGCACGTAGAACAGCGAGTAGTCCACGCCGACCGCCATGCCGATGAGCAGGATGACGCTGGCCGTGGTGTCGGTGGCGGGCACCAGGTGCGAGGCGAGCGTGGAGAGCCCCAGCGCGGCGGCCACCGAGGAGAGCGCGAGCAGCACCGGCACGCCGGCGGCGATCAGCGCGCCGAACGCGATGATCAGGATGGCCAGCGTCACCGGCAGGCTGAGCAGCTCGGCCCGCTTGAAGTCCTTGCCGAGCGTGTCGTCGAGCGCCTGGTCGATGGACGGGCCGCCGACCTGTTCCACCCGCAACTCCGGGTGGGCCGCCTGCACGGTCGCGGTGGCGTCCCGCAGCGGCTGGACCCGGTCTCCCGCGGTCTCCGGGTCGCCGGACATGGTGATCGGCAGCAGCAGCGCGCCGCCGTCGCGGGACGGCAGCGGCGTACCGACCGAGGCCACGCCGTCGACCTGCCGGAGCCGACCCGCCGCGTCCTCGGCGACGGCCTTCGCGGCGGCCGGGTCGAGCGCGCCTGAGCGGGCGGTGATCAGCACGTTCTCGGTGGCCGGCTCGTGGAAGCCGCCACTGTCGACGATCAGCTCGGCGCGTCCGAACTCGCCGATCGCCTGGTCCGCGTCGGTGGCCTCGTTCAGCCCGGCGGTGTTGCCGCCGACGAAGCAGACCGCGACGAACACCACCCACAACGCGATGGCTCGCCACGGGTGCTCCGCACTCCACCGTGCCAGCCGCACGGTCACCGGTCGCCTGCCCATACCCGGGTTCCCCCTTCAGCCGTCGGCCCTGTGCCGACGTCTGCCGACGCTAGGCAGCGGGCACGGCCCGGGCATCGGGGAACGGCCCCGGCTCCTCCCCGATAGGGCTGGCCCTACCAGGCGGCCGGAACCGGCCGCGCCGGTCGGGCGGAAAAGGGCATTTCCGGGTACGTCGTGGGGGCCCCCGGGCCCGGTCCGGCGCAGCACACCGGCGCAACCCCGAACCGGCTCGGGGTCATCCCCGGAGGCTGACCCGGGGTCGCGGCTGGCATCGCGGGCAACTGTAGGAGGAACGGTTCATGAACGCCTCGCGCCGGATCGGCGTACCGCAGCGCGGGCAGGGCTCGCCCTCCCGGCCGTACGCGTTGAGTGACCGGTCGAAGTAGCCGCTCTCGCCGTTGACGTTCACGTACAGCTCGTCGAAGCTGGTGCCGCCCTGCTTGATCGCCTCGCCGAGCACGTCCCGGACGTGTCCGAGCAGCCGCAGCGCCGCCGGGCGGGTCAGCGCGTCGGCGGGCCGGACGCCGTGCAGCTTCGCCCGCCACAGCGCCTCGTCGGCGTAGATGTTGCCGATCCCGGAAACCAGCGTCTGGTCGAGCAGGGCGCGCTTGATCTCCGTACGCTTGCGCCGCAGCGCCGCGGCGAAGGCGTCGTCGGAGAACTCCGGGTCCATCGGGTCCCGGGCGATGTGCGCGATCTCGGCTGGCAGCTCCGCCCCGCCGGCGGAGACGGACAGCCCGCCGAACGTGCGCTGGTCGACGAAACGCAGCTCCGGCCCGTCGTCGGCGAACCGGAACCGGACCCGCAGGTGCAGCTCGTCGGCCGCGCTCACCGGCTGGAGCAGCAACTGCCCGGACATGCCCAGGTGGCCGATCACCGCGTCCCCGCTGTCCAGCGGCAGCCAGAGATACTTGCCCCGGCGGCGCACGTCGGTGATCGTCCGGCCGGCCAGCACGTCGGCGAAGTGCGCGCCGCCCGGCGCGTGCCGGCGTACCGCTCGGGGGTGGCGCACCTCGACGGCGGCGATCCGCCGGCCGACCACCCAGGGGGACAGGCCCTGCCGGACGGTCTCCACCTCGGGCAGCTCAGGCACGGCCGGCGCCCGCCTCGGCGCCTGTCTCGGCGTCCGCCTGCTCCGGGTCGGCCGCCAGCGCCGCGTCCGCCGCCTCGGCCTCCGCCCGCGCGGCGGCTTCCGCCTGCTCGGTCAGGATGCGCCACGCCGACTCGGCGGCCCGCTGCTCGGCCTCCTTCTTGCTGCGCCCCTCCGCGCCGCCGTACCGGTTACCGGCCACCACCACCCAGGCGGTGAACGTCTTCAGGTGGTCCGGCCCGGTGCCCTCGATGCGGTACTCCGGGACGCCCAGCCCCAGCGCGGCGGTCAGCTCCTGGAGGCTGGTCTTCCAGTCCAGCGCCGCACCCCGGCCGGCCGACTCGGCCATCAGCGGGTCGAAGAGCCGGTGGATCACGATGGCGGCGGTGTCCAGGCCGTACTGCAGGTAGATCGCGCCGAGCAGCGCCTCCAGCGTGTCGGCGAGGATGCTCGCCTTGTCCCGCCCGCCGGTGGCCTCCTCGCCCTTGCCGAGCAGCAGGTACGCGCCCAGCCCGTCCGGGCCCAGGCCGCGTGCCACGTCCGCCAGCGCGCGCATGTTGACCACGCTGGCCCGCAGCTTCGCCAACTGCCCCTCGGGCAGGTCCGGGTGGTTGTGGAACAACGCGGTGGTGATCACCACGCCGAGGACCGAGTCGCCCAGGAACTCCAGCCGCTCGTTGGTGGGCAGGCCGCCGTTCTCGTACGCGTACGAACGGTGGGTCAGCGCGCGTTCCAGCAGCTCCGGGTCGAGCGACACCCCGAAGGCCGCTTCCAGGTGCCCGACGGGAGCACGCCGCCGCTTGTCGTTGGTCATGGTGCTACCTCGGTGTCGTTGCGGTCAGGTGCGGGATCGTGCGGGATCTCGGCGAGCAGCGCGCGGACCGTCCCGACGGCGTCGCGACGCCAGAGGTGGGCGGCCAGCGCGATGCCCGAGGCGACGTCGGCGGGGCCGGCCGCGCCGTGGCACACGACCACGGTCCCGGCCACCCCGAGCAGGGCCGCCGCGCGCGGCACGCCACCGTTCGCGGGCGGCCCACCGGCCATGGCGTACGCGCCCTCGATGGCCTTGAGCAGGACGTTGCCGGTGAAGCCGTCGGTCACCACCACGTCGGCGCGGGCACTGAGGGAGATGTCGTACCCCTCGACCAGGCCGATGTAGCGGGCGCCGCAGGGCAGCGGCGCGGCGGCGAGCGCGGGGTCGGCGGCACGGCGCAGCCGGTCGCCCTTGCCCGCCTCGTGGCCGACCGAGAGCAGGCCCACCCGGGGCGCGGTGACGGCGTGCGCCACGGCCGCGTAGGCGGCGCCGAGGACGGCGTGCCGGGCCAGCGTGGCGGGGCCGGGTTCGAGCGTGCCGCCGACGTCCAGCAGCACCACCGGTCCCCCGACGGCGGGCAGCGTGGCGACCAACGCGGGTCGGCGTACCCCGGGCCAGCGACCGAGGCCCAGCGCGGCGGCGGTGACGGTGGCGCCGGTGGAACCGGCGGAGACCACCGCGTCGGCGAGCCCGTCCTGGACGGCCTGCACGGCCGTGCGGACCGTGCTCTCGCCCCGGGCGGCGGTGGGATGGTCGGCCATGCCGACCACGGTCCGCGCCGGGCGGACCGTGACCCGGGCGCGCTGCGCCGGGTCGAGCGCGCCGATCAGCCCGTCGGCCACCTCGGTCGGGCCGACGAGCAGCAGGCGCAGGTCGGGGTCGGTGCGCACCGCCCGCAGAGCGCCGTCAACCACGACGGCGGGAGCATCGTCCCCGCCGAGGAGGTCGACGGCGATCCGCGCGGTGCCCGGCTCCGACGGCCCGCCGTCCGGGGAACGGCCGGTGGCGGAGGGAGCCGGGGCACCGGGCTTCAGCCGTGGTGCGCGCGCCGCCCGACCGGTGGTCGGAGGCGTCACTCGGCGTCCAGGTCAGACCTCGAGGACCTGGCGGCCGTTGTACGTGCCGCAGACGGAGCAGGCGGCGTGCGGCAGCTTCGGCGACTTACACTGCGGGCAGGCCACGGTCGCCACCACCGAGGCCTTCCAGTTCGCCCGGCGGGCGCGGGTGTTGCTGCGCGACATCTTGCGCTTGGGGACGGCCACGGTTCCTACTCCTCTGTACGGGTCAGTTGCGACAGGCCCGCCCAACGCGGGTCGACCTGCTGGTGACTGTGGTCGGCCGGCAGATCGTCCCAGTGCACCCCACACTCGGGGCACAGACCTGGGCAGTCCTCCCGGCAGAGCGGGTTGGTCGGCAGCGCGAGCACCACCGCGTCCCGCAACGCCGGCTCCAGGTCGATCAGATCGCCCTGCATCCGGCCCACCTCGTCCTCGTCGGTCGTCTCGTCCGTGGTGCTGTCCTCGTACGCGTACAGCTCCTGGACGGTCACGGCCACCGAGTCGTCGATCTCGCGCAGGCAGCGGCCGCACTCGCCCTTGACGGGACCGGTGACGGTCCCGGAGACGAGCACGCCCTCGGACACCGACTGCAACCTCAGGTCGAGGTCGAGGTCCGCGCCCTCCGGCACGCCGATCAACTCCACGCCGAGGTCCGCCGGTGCCGTCACGACCCGCCGAAGCTCACGCAACGCGCCAGGGCGACGCGGCAGGTCCCTCGTGTCGAGGACCAGCGGCGCCCTGGGGTCGAGTTGGCGAGGCGAATGTTTGGGCATAGTCAGACTCCGGCCGGTGAGAGGCCGACAAAAAAGGTTACCTGGGAGACGGGCGAACCGTCGAACCGGGGGCGGACCTGCCCCGGCCCGGCGGCGGCCGGCTGTCGGCGACCGGCCCGCGCGCCGCTCAGAAGGGTAGCGGGCGGTCGGCCTCGTCCCCACCGAAGGTGCCGATCTCGCGCAACGCGTGCATCTTGTCCCGGCCCCGCTCTATCGACGCCAGCGCCCGGGTGAGGAACTGCTCGAAGTTGGCCAGCGCGGTGTCGACGTAGTCGTCGACCTCCTCGCGGAGGCGCTGCGCCTCGGCCCGTGCCTCGGCGATGATCCGGGCGCCCTCGTGCTCGGCCGAGACGGTGATCTCGTTCACCGACACCAGCCGGGCGTGTTCCGCCTCACCCTCGCTGATGATCCGGTCGGCCTCGCGCTTGCCGGCCTCCATGATCTTGTCCCGTTCCTCCAGCAGGGCGGCGGCCCGGCGCAGATCGGCGGGGAGATCGGCACGCATCTCGTCCAGTGCGGCGATCATCTCGCCCCGGTCGACCATGCAGTTGTTGCGCGACATCGGGACGGAGCGGGCCTGCTCCACCATGGCGATCAGTTCGTCGATGCGATCGAGCGGGTCCACCGGTACCTCACTCCTGTCCTCGTCGGCCGCCCTCCATGATGCGGCCTGCACCCGGTTTCGGCGCTGCACCCATCATGTCGCGCCCCGCCCACTCCCGCCCCACCCGCCCCCGGACGACGCGCCGCCGGTGTGCGGTCAGGGGCGCAGGCGGGCGACGAGTTGCTCGCGGACCAGGTCGGGGACGTGCGCGGAGATGTCGCCGCCCCACTTCGCCACGTCCTTGACCAGGCTGGAGGAGAGGAAGGAGTAGAGCGGATTGGTCGGCATGAACAGCGTCTCCACGCCGGCCAGTCCGATGTTCATCTGGGCCATCTGCAACTCGTAGTCGAAGTCGCTGACCGCGCGCAGGCCCTTGATCAGCACGCTCGCCTGCTGGGCGCGGCAGAAGTCGACGAGCAGGCCGCGGAAGGACTCCACCCGCACGTTGTCGTACGAGGCGGTCACCTCGCGGAGCATCCCGATCCGCTCCTCGACGGTGAACAGCCCCTGCTTCGACTGGTTGACCAGCACGCCGACGATCACCTCGTCGAACAGTCGGCTGGCCCGGCCGACGATGTCGAGGTGACCGTTGGTGACCGGGTCGAAGGAGCCCGGGCAGACCGCACGTCTCATGATCGGCGACCGTACCAAAGGGTGGTCTCGCCGTAGCGGCGACTGCGCTGCGGCGTGACGCCCTCCACCCACCCGACCGGCCCGGAGCGGCTGGAGCGCTCGACGACCACCAGGGCGTCCGGGGCGAGCCAGTCGCCCTCGACCAGCGCGGCCAGCATGGCGGTGATCTCCGCGTCCGGCACCGCGTACGGCGGGTCGGCGAAGACCACGTCGTAGGGCCCGTCGTCCGGCCCGGCCGCGAGTGCGCCGGCCACCTTGCCGCTGACCAGGCGGGCGGCCGGGGCGGCCCGGAGCGCGGCGATGTTCTCCCGGATCACCCGGGCGGCCCGGGCGTCGGACTCGACCAGCAGCACGTGCGCCGCGCCCCGGGACAGCGCCTCCAGGCCGACCGCGCCGGAGCCGGCGTACAGGTCGGCGAAGCGGGCCCCGTCCAGGTCGACGTCGGCCTGCACGGCGCTGAACAGCGCCTCCCGCACCCGGTCGGAGGTCGGGCGGGTGCCGGCGCCGGGCGGCGCGGCGATCCGCCGCCCGCCGAGCGTGCCGGCCACGATCCGGGTCACCGTCGATCCCTGCGCATGCCCCGACGCTACGCGACGCCCGGCACGGTCGGGCAGACCACCCGGAGCAACGCCTCACTACCGCGCGTATATCAATGATCTCAAATTCATAACGGACCCTTTACGACCCGTAGATCGCGGTAACGCCCGCGGTGTCGATCTCGCTAGGGTCTGCCCGGTTGCCGTGCGGACGTGTGACTCCGGTCCGTCCGCCGCACTCTCCATCCTCCCCTCATCAGGAGTAGGCGTGAACCGTCTCAACCTCCGGCGTGCCGCCGTCCTCACCGCCGGCGCGCTCGTCGGCCTCGCGGGCGTCGCGGTGACGGCCGCACCGGCCGCGGCCCACCACCCCGAACCGTCCGGCAGCTACTGCGTCACCAAGGACGGCAAGGTCACCGTCACCTGGTCGGTAATCAGCAGCGAACGCGACATCTCCGGCCGGATCACCAAGCTCGAATCCACCGTGCCCGGTGACGTCACCGGCGGCCTGGCCGTCGGCGCGGAGCTGAAGAAGCAGAGCGAGGGGCCGCTGACCGGCACCCAGACCTACGCCTTCTCCGGGCGGATCCCGAGGCTGAAGCTGACCGTCGGGGCGCGCTGGGAGCGGGGCTCCGAGTCGCACGACGGCGAGCGCACCGTGGTGGCCCGGCCCCGGCGGAACTGCGAGGTGGTGGAGAGCCCGTCGCCGTCGCCCAGTTCGCCGGCGCCGACCACCACCCCGGAGCCGACCAGGTCGCCGGAGCCCACCCCGACGCCCTCCGCCTCCGTCCCGCCGAGCCCGTCGGTGACGCCGTCCGCCCCGGCCGAGCCGGAGGAGCCGATCTTCAAGCTGGACCAGGACTGCGACACGATGACCTTCATCGTGGAGAACCCGGCGAAGGGCGTTCCCTTCACCGCCACGCTGACCACCGAGAAGGGCGTCACCAAGAAGCTCGTGTCCGAGCCGGGCAAGACCACCTCGGTCGAGTTCGACGCCTACAAGGGTCTCAAGGTCACCGCGAAGTACGACGTGGTCGAGGAGTCCGAGACCATCCCGTACACCCAGCCGGAGGACTGCTCCGGCCAGGGTGGTGGCCTGCCGGTGACCGGCCCGGCCGCCGGTGCCATCGTCGGTGGCGCCGTGCTGCTGCTCGCCGCCGGTGCGGTGCTGTTCGTGGTGGCCCGTCGCCGCAAGCNCGCGAGGGCGCGTCGACCACCCGGTCGACGCGCCCTCGTCGTTCCTGATCCCCGGGTCAGCCCTTCTCCAGGTATTCGGCGCGCTCCTCGTCGACCAGGGCGGCCACCGACGCCGCCAGCGCCGGATGGCGGGCCAGCTCCGGATCGTCCTCGACCAGCTCGATCGCCTCGGCCCGGGCGTCCCGGATCAGGTCGGTGTCACGTCTCAGGGACAGCAGCCGCAGGTGCGAGCGCCGGCCGGACTGGGTGGCGCCGAGCACGTCGCCCTCGCGGCGCTGCTCCAGATCAAGCTCGGCGAGCTTGAAGCCGTCGGTGGTGGAGGCCACCGCGTCCAGCCGCTCGCGGGCCGACGAACCCTCGGCCGCCTCGGTGACCAGCAGGCAGAGCCCGGCCGCCGAACCCCGGCCCACCCGACCGCGCAACTGGTGGAGCTGGGAGACGCCGAACCGGTCGGCGTCCAGCACGATCATCACGGTCGCGTTGGGCACGTTGACGCCCACCTCGACCACCGTGGTCGCGACCAGCACGTCCAGGTCGCCGGCGGCGAACGCGCGCATCACCGCGTCCTTCTCGTCGGCCGGCAGCCGGCCGTGCAGCACCCCGATCCGCAGCCCGTGCAGCGGCCCCTCGGCGAGCAGCGGGGCCACCTCGGTCACCGCGAGCGGTGGCCGCCGGCCGTTGTCGTCCTCGCGCGGCGGTTCCTCGTCGGAGACCGGACCCTCCCCGATCCGCGGGCAGACCACGTACGCCTGGTGGCCCTTGCCGACCTCCTCGCGCAACCGGCGCCACGCCCGGTCGAGGAAGGCCGGCTTCTCGGCGGCCGGGACCACGTGCGAGGCGATCGGCGAGCGCCCCTGCGGCAACTGGGACAGGGTGGAGGTCTCCAGGTCGCCGTAGACCGTCATGGCGACCGTACGCGGGATCGGGGTGGCGGTCATCACCAGCACATGCGGCGGCTGGTCCGCCTTGGCGCGCAGCGCGTCCCGCTGCTCCACGCCGAAGCGGTGCTGCTCGTCCACCACCACCAGGCCCAGGTCGGCGAAGTCGACCCCCTCGTAGAGCAACGCGTGCGTGCCGAGCACGATGCCGGCCCGGCCCTGCGCCACCTCGGCCAGGGCCCGCCGCCGGGCCGCCGCGCCCAGCGAGCCGGTGACCAGTTCCACCCGCGTGGCGTCCTCGGCGGCGTCCAGCTCACCGGCGCGGCCGAGTGGGCCCAGCAGGTCGAGGATGCCCCGGTGGTGCTGGGCGGCCAGCACCTCGGTCGGGGCGAGCAGCGCGGCCTGACCACCGGCGTCGACCACCTGGAGCATGGCGCGCAACGCCACCACGGTCTTGCCGCTGCCCACCTCGCCCTGCAACAGCCGGTGCATCGGGTGGGCGGTGGCCAGGTCGGCGGCGATCTCCTCCCCGACCGACTGCTGCCCGGAGGTCAGCTCGTACGGCAGCCGGGCGTCGAACGCGTCCAGCAGGCCACCCGGCTTCGCCGGTCGGGCCCGCGCCGGCCACGCCGCCGCCCGGTGCTTGCGCTGTACCAGGGTGAGCTGGACGGCGAACGCCTCGTCCCACTTGAGCCGGCGGCGGGCCAGGTAGAGCGCCTCCTTGCTGGACGGGCGGTGGATCTCGCGCAGCGCGGTGCCGATGCCGGTCAGGTTGCGGGTGGCCCGCACGTCGGCCGGCAGCGGGTCGTCCGGCGGGGTGAACGTGTCCAGCACCACCCGCACGCAGCGGGCGATCACCCAGGTCGGCACCGCCGCGGCGGCCGGGTAGACCGGGATCAGCGCCCCGGCGAACTCCTCGACCTCCTCGTTGGCCGCCGCCTCGCCGTCACCGCCCTCGCCGAGCAGGACGTACTCCGGGCCGTTGAGCTGCCGCTTGCCCCGGAACTCGGTGACCTTGCCGGCGAACAGCCCCCACCGGCCGGGACGCAGCTCCCGTTCCCGCCACGCCTGATTGCCGAAGAACGTGCAGGTGAGCACGCCGCCGGAGCCGTCGCCGACGGTGACCTCCAGCAGGTTGCCGCGCCGCTGGCGCATCGGCCGCACAGCGGTGCGCTGCACCTGGGCCAGCACGGTGACCTGCTCTCCCACGTCGAGCGAGCGGATGTCGGTGTGCTCGCCGCGCTCGTCGTAGCGGCGCGGGAAGTGGTAGATCAGGTCGCCGGCGGTGTGCAGGTCGAGGTGGCCGGCCAGCGCCTTCGCGGTGCGCTCGCCGACCAGCTTCTTCAGCGGCGTGTCGACCGTGGCCCCGTCGCTCGTCATTCGACCCCCACCAGGAGCGGATAGTGCGGCTGACCGCCCTCGTACGCGTGCACCTCGACGAACGGCCAGGAGCGCTCGACGTGCGCGCGGACCCGGTCGGCCAGCCCGGCCGGGGCGTCCGCCCCGCAGAGCAGCGTGACCAGCTCGCCGCCACCGCCGAGCATCCGGTCGACCACGGCGGTGCAGGTGTCGGTCAGATCCTGCCCGATCAGGTGCACCTCGCCCTCCACCAGCGCCAGCACGTCACCCGGCCGGCACGGGCCGGCGACGGTCAGCGCCTCCCGGCCGGCGTGGCACACCTCCGCGTAGCGGCAGGCGCCGGCGGCCTCGGCCATCGCGATCACGTCGTCCTCGAACCGGCGCTGCGGGTCGCGGACGGCGAGCGCGGCGAGCGCCTGCACCGGTGACCGGGTGGGCACCACGCTGACCTTCACGCCGAGGGCGTGCGCCTGGATCGCCGCCGCGCTCGCCACGGACTGCGTGTTCGGGTCGTTGGGCAGCACCACCACGCGGGCCGCGTCGGTGGACCGGATGGCGTCGAGCAGCTCACCGGTGGACGGGTTGGCCGGCACCACGACGGCGCCCTCGGCGGCGAACAGCTCGGCGATGCCGGCGCCGGTCGCCACCACCACGGCGGCCCGGCCGTCGGGCCGGGGAGCCGGTCGGTCGCGCGCCTGGTCGGCGAAGCGGGTCACGGTGATCCGGTGCGGCCGGCCGGCGACCACCCCCGCCTCGACGGCGGCACCGACGTCGTCGACGTGCACGTGCACGTTCCAGGTGCCGGAGCCGTCGCCGACGACCGCCACGGAGTCGCCGAGCGCGGCCAGCGCGTCGCGCAGCCGCGCCACCGCCTCGTCGGTGGCGTCGAGGAGGTACTGCACCTCGTAGGCGTACGCGTCGGAGCCGGTCTCGCGCACCGCGGCGGGTGGGTGGCGCGCGGGCGGCGCGGGGACCGGCGGGCCGGGGCTCTCCCCCGTGACCACCTCGACCAGCGCGTCGAGCAGCAGGCACAGCCCACGCCCACCGGCGTCGACCACGCCGGCGCGGGCCAGCTCCGGCAGTTGCTCCGGGGTGCGGGCCAGCGCGTGGCCGGCCGCCTCGGCCGCGGCCCGGGCCACCGTGCCCAGGTCGTCGCTGCCCGACCGCTGGGCCGCGCGGGCCGCCGCGGCGACCACGCTGAGCAGCGTGCCCTCGACCGGCCGGGCGACCGCGGCGTAGGCGGCGGTGGCGGCGTCGGTCAGCGCGCCGGCGAGCTGCCGGCCCCGCACCACGGGCGCGGAACCCAGCGCGTCGGCCAGACCGCGGAGGATCTGCGAGAGGAT
The DNA here is from genome assembly GCF_002140155.1 of Micromonospora sp. NBS 11-29. Lineage (GTDB taxonomy): Bacteria > Actinomycetota > Actinomycetes > Mycobacteriales > Micromonosporaceae > Micromonospora. The sequence goes on along the minus strand of NZ_NAPR01000013.1, from coordinate 763,154 downwards.
CACCCCGGAGTTCCCCCGCGCCCCGAGCAGCGCCCCGCGGGCCATCAGCCGCAGCGCGTGCCCGTGCGGGGTGTGCCCGTCGTGGGGGAGGGTGCCGAGATCCATGGCCAGGGCCTGCTGGGCCGAGGTGAGGGTGAGCACCAGGTTGGTGCCGGTGTCGCCGTCGGGCACCGGGTAGACGTTGAGGTCGTCGATCTCGCCCTGGTGCCGCTGGAGGGCGGCCAGCCCGTTCGCGCACCAGCGGCGCACCGCGGCGGCGTCGAGGGTGTCCAGCACGTCGGGAAGCCTACTGGCGCGCACCGACACGCGCCGGGGTCGTCCGGGTCTCCCCCGGCGTGTCCCGCCCGACGGGGCCGGTTGGGCCTACCCCACCACCATCGGGTAACCTGACCAGGTTGCCCGGGCTGCGCCTGGCGGCGACCCCATGAACGTTTCAATCCCAGGAGTATCCCGTGGCTAGCGTGTGCGACGTCTGTGGCAAGGGGCCGGGCTTCGGCCACAACGTGCCCTGGTCCAAGAAGAAGACCAACCGCCGCTGGAACCCGAACATCCAGTCGGTGCGTACCCCGGCCGGTGGCGGCAACACCAAGAAGCTGCAGGTCTGCACCTCCTGCATCAAGGCGGGCAAGGTCGTCCGCGCCTGACGCGGCAGCGCCACCCGAACGTCGTCGGTCGCCGGCGGACCCCGAGGGTCCGCCGGCTTCCGTCGTGCCCACCCACTGGTGACGGCCGTCAGAGGGTACGGCCAAACGAGAGGCAGCCCGGCGCGTCCTGGTAGAAGCCGAAGTTCGGGATCCGTTCGTATCCGGCCGAGGTGTACATGGCGATCGCCTCGGGCTGCTTGTCGCCGCACTCCAGCACGAGCCGCTTGCGGCCGTGGTCGCGGGCGGACCGCTCGACCGCGGCGAGCACCGACCGGGCCACGCCCCGCCCCCGGGCCTCCGGCGCGGTGTACATGCGCTTCAACTCGGCCGTGTCACCGTCCTCGCCGTGGCTGCGCCAGCCGCCGCAACCCACCGGCCGCCCGTCCAGGTAGGCGACGAGGAAGGCGCCGGCCGGCGGCACGAACTCGGCCGCGTCCACCGGTGTGTCATCGCCGCTGCCGCCGTACCGTTCGCCGAGGTCCGCCAGCGCCGCCCGGATCAGCGTCTGCGACTCGGGAGCGTCGAAGCGCCGCTCCCGGATCTCGATCTCACTCACACCGCCAGGTTACGACCGGGGCCTGCCCAGCCCGACCCGCCCGGCCGAGGTCGGACGCAGATCACTCCGCGCGGCGGAAGTGGTCCCAGCCGCGCGGGCCCTCGTAGCCCTCGCCGTCGACGGTGACCTCCGCCGCGCCGGCGGTCACCCGCCCCACCGGCCGCCAGCCCTCCGGCAGGGGCGCGTCCGCCGGGAACGTCGCGGCCAGGGCGTGGTCGTCGCCACCCGCCAAGATCCACGAGTACGGGTCGACGCCGAGGGCCTGCGCCGCGTCGCGCATCTGCCGGGGCACCTCGAACGCGTCCCGGGTCAGGTCGATCGTCACCCGACTGGCCGTCGCGACGTGCCCCAGGTCGGCGAGCAGCCCGTCCGACACGTCGATCATGGCGGTGGCGCCGGCCCGGGCGGCGGCCGGCCCGGCGGGGTAGGGCACCTCGGGCCGGCGGAACGCCTCGACCAGCAGGCGGGGGGTGCGGAAGCCCCGGGACAGCACGGTGTAGCCGGCCGCCGCCCAGCCGGTACGCCCGGCGAGCGCCACCACGTCGCCCGGTCGGGCCCCGGAGCGGACCACCGGCGGACGGCCGGCCAGGTCACCGAGGGCGGTCACCGCGATGGTCAGCGTCGGGCTGGCCGACATGTCGCCGCCGACCACGCTCGCGCCGACCCGGGCCGCCTCCGCGCCCAGCCCGTCGGCCAGTTCCTCGGCCCAGGCCGGGTCCAGCTCGGCGGGCATGCAGAGCGCGACCAGCAGCGCGGTCGGGGTGGCGCCCATGGCGGCGATGTCGGCCAGGTTCGCCGCCGCCGCCCGGTGGCCCACGTCCCGCGCGCCCGACCAGTCGCGGCGGAAGTGCCGCCCCTCGACGAGCACGTCGGTGGAGGCGACCACCCGCCGGTCCGGCGCCGCCACCACCGCGGCGTCGTCGCCGGGGCCGAGCAGACAGCTCTCCCCGTACGACAGCCGGGCGGTCACCCGGTCGATCAGCCCGAACTCCCCGACACCCGCGACCGTCATGCCGTCCCCTCGTCCCGCTCCGTCGTTCCGCATCGCCCGCTCCTCGCCCGCGTCGGCGTGTGCTCGCTCACCGCCTCCGACCTGCGACCGGCACCGATCACGGCCGCTCGGTACGGTAGTTTCACCCTTCGGGCCGCCCGAGGCGGCGACGGACGGAGGTCGAGTCGTGGTTCAGGCGTACATCCTCATCCAGACCGAGGTCGGTCGGGCGCGTGACGTGGCCGGTCTGATCGCGGACCTTGCCGGCGTGGTTCGGGTCGACGCCGTCACCGGGCCCTACGACGTGGTCGTGCTCACCGAGGCGAACACCGTCGACGAGCTGGGCAAACTCATCGTCAGTAACGTGCAGATGGTGCCCGGCATCACCCGCACCCTCACGTGTTCGGTGGTGCGGCTGTAAGTGGAAGAGACGGAGATCTCCCCGGGTCGGGACGGTTCCACCCGTCGGGCCGCGCTCTGGGCGACCCTGGTCGCGGTCCCGGTGACGCTGGCGGTGGCCGGGTTCACGTTCGCCAAGCTCGCCCCGGAGTCCCCGGACGCCGCGCCGAGCCCGTCGGCCAGCCCTCGGGCGCAGTCGAGCGCGCCGGTGGACCTGCCCGCCCCGGTGCTGGCCGACCGCCCGGCCGTGGTCTGCCGCGCCCTGGTGTCGCAGCTCCCCGACAGCGTGCGCGACCTGCGGCAGCGCCCGGTCACCGCGGGTCCGGAGCAGAACGCCGCGTACGGCGACCCGGCGCTCACCGTGGCCTGCGGCGGCACCCCGCCGCTGGTCCAGCCCACGGACGAGGTGTGGACGGTGAACAAGGTCTGCTGGCACCCGGTGCAGGAGGCCGACGCCACGGTGCTGACCACGGTCGACCGGGAGACGCCGGTCCGGGTGCGGGTGCCGAAGACCTACGAGCAGCCGTTGCAGTGGGTGACGCCGATCTCCGACGCGATCGTCAGCGCGGTCCCCTCGGCCGGGAAGGCCCCCGCGGGCTGCTCCGCCTGACGCGCGCCGGCCGTCAGCGGCCGGCGCGGCGGTGCAGGGCGGTACGGATCAGGCGGTTGACCAGCTTCGGATACTCCAGGCCGCTGGCCGCCCACATCCGGGGGAACATCGAGGTCGGGGTGAAGCCGGGCATCGTGTTGATCTCGTTGAGGTAGACCTCCATCCCCGGGGTGACGAAGAAGTCGACCCGGGCCAGGCCGGAGCAGTCAAGCGCGGTGAACGCCCGGGTGGCGTAGTCACGCACCTGCCGGGTCACCGCCTCGGGCAGGTCGGCCGGGACGTCGTACTCGCACACCTCGTCGGCGAAGATGTACTTGGCCTCGAAGTCGTACCAGTCGCGGTCACCGACCATCCGCACCTCGGCGAGCACCGAGGCCTCGGGCGCGCCACCGGCCTCGCCCTCCAGCACGCCGCACTCGATCTCGCGGCCCACCACGGCGCCCTCGACCAGCACCTTGCTGTCGATCTCGCGGGCGGTGGCGAGCGCGGCGTCCAGGTCCGCCCAGTCGTCGACCTTGGTAATGCCGAACGAGGAGCCGGCCCGCGACGGCTTGACGAAGACGGGCAGCCCGAGGCGCTCCTTGTCCTCCTCGCGCAGCGACATGCCGGCGCGCAACACCGTGTACGGGCCGACCGGGATGCCCTCGGCCGCGCAGAGCTTCTTGGTGAACTCCTTGTCCATGGCGGCCGCGGACGCGAACACGTTCGCCCCGACGTACGGGATGTCGGCCATCTCCAGCATGCCCTGGATGGTGCCGTCCTCGCCGTACGCGCCGTGCAGCACCGGGAAGACGACGTCCACGTCGGCCAGCGCCACCGGACCCTGGGCCGGGTCGAGCAGCATCAGGCCGCCGGCGGTCGGGTCGGTGCGCAGCACCAGTTCGGCGCCGGAGCCGGCGGTGACCTCGGGCAGCTTGCGATCGGCGATGGCGAGCCGACTCGGGTCGCCGGTGGCGAGCACCCACTGGCCCTGCCGGGTGATGCCGACCGGGACGACCTCGAACTCGTCCGGATCGAGGGCGGCCAGCACGCTGCCGGCGCTGACGCAGGAGATGCCGTGTTCGGGGCTTCGGCCGCCGAAGACGATCGCCACACGGGTCCTGCCTGGGGTGGTCATGGCGCTCACCCGGTTGACCTTACTGTGCGTCGTGATGGGGGGTGGGTGATACCCGGGGAGACCCGCAGCCGCGTGGCAATCGGTCAATCCGACATATACGGGGAGTGACNCCGGCCGCCCGGCTCCCCGCCCCCGTCGCCGCGTCCACGGGGCGGGCCCGGTGTGGCTCAACTGGCCGGGTGCCGGGGTCGGCGACCGACCGCGAGGACCTTCACCCGCTGCCGGCCGGCCCGCACCATGCCCAGCGCCATGAAAGCGCCGGCGATCCGGTCGGCCGCCTCCCGGTTGCTCGCGCCGACGACCTGCCGTCGGCGCTCCGGGGTGGTCCGCTCGTCCCGCCGATTGCCGTCGGTCGGGCGTACGTCGGTGAGGACCACGAGGAACCGGGTCATTCCCGGCCACCTTCGTCTCCCGGGTGGCAGGTCGTCACCGTCATCGCGAACCCTCCCCGTCTGGCGNGCGGCGATCGGGTTGTGGGGGAGTGAAAAACCCGATCGCCGCGCGCCCCATCCCCTCCGGTCGCTCACCACCACCGTCGCCACGACAACCGGTGGTGAGGACGCCATCACAGATTGACAGGTGGATAGGCATGAATGCAACTCTCATCGGCGTTCTCTCATGCCCTTTTTCCCATCGATGTGCGACCATCGATGCATGGCGCCGAAGACCGCCCGAGCCCGACGGCTCGGCATCGCACTGCGGACCCACCGGGAGGCCGCCGGCCTCACCCTGGAGACCGCGGCCGACGAGATCAACAGCACCCGGAGCACCCTGTCCCGCTACGAGAACGCGCAGACGCTGATCAGCCCCGCCACCGTGCGGGCGCTGCTCACCAGCTACGGCGTGGGCGCCGACGAGATCGCGGCGGCGGTCCAGTTGGCCAAGGACGCGCGCAAGCCCGGCTGGTGGGTGTCCTACTCGTACCTGCTGGACCGGCGCACCATCGACTTCATCGCGCTGGAGGCCGAGGCCACCGGCATCGCGAACTTCGAGCCGTCGGTGGTGCCGGGACTGTTGCAGACCGCCGACTACATCCGCGGGGTGATGCGCGGCGGCCCGCACACGCTCAGCGACGAGCAGGTCGAGCAACGCGTCCAGCTCCGCATGGACCGCCAGCAGCGGATCTCCGGGGAGACCCCGCCGATCCTCGACGCCATCATCGACGAGGGCGCGCTGCTGCGCCCGGTCGGTGGCCGCTCGGTGATGTCCAGCCAGCTCCAGCACCTGCTGAAGATGGCCGAACTGCCGAACATCACCGTGCAGGTGATCCCCCTGGCCGCCGGCTACCACCGGGGCACCCGGGGGTCGCTGCACATCCTGGAGTTCCCCGACCCCGAGGACCCGATCATCGCCTCGGTGGAGACCGTCGCCGGGCAGATGATCCTCGACCGGCCGGGCGACCTGCGTACCTGCACCAAGATCATGGAGCACCTGCGGACCGTGGCGTTGAGCCCGGCGGCCAGTCGGGACCAGCTCCTCCGTCTGCTCAACGAGAGGTGACCGCATGAACGGCACGAACCGCCCCCACCCGACGCCGACCGGTTGGCGCAAGAGCAGCCACAGCGGCGACGAGGGCGCCTGCGTGGAGATGGCGCCGCTGCCGGAGGCGGTCGCGGTCCGCGACTCGAAGGACCCGACCGGTCCGGTGCTGGTCTTCCCGCCGGCCGCCTGGACGGCCTTCACGGCCGCACCGCCGCGCGCCTGACCACGCCACGCCGGCACCGCCGCGCCGGCAGCTGTTAAGCGGGGCCCCCGCCTCTACCAAAGGCGTTAAGCGGGGGCCCCTCCTTGCTATCCGGGTCGGCGGGCGGTGACGACCGTCGCCTCCAGGTCGTCGTCGCGCACCACGGTCGGGACCAGGCCGGCGTCGGTCATCACCCCGCAGAGCACCTCGACCTGGCCGGCGCTCACCTCCACCGCCAGGTGCCCACCGGGGGCCAGCCACTCGACCGCGCCGACGGCCACCCGGCGCAGCACGGCCAACCCGTCCACGCCGCCGTCCAGCGCCACCGGGGCCTCGTACAGCCGCGCCTCGGGCGGCATCGTCGCCACCGCCCCGCTCGGCACGTAGGGGGCGTTCGCCACCACCAGGTCCAGCCGGCCGCGCCAGACCGGCGGCACCGGCTCGAACAGGTCGCCCTGGTAGACCGGGACGCCCAGCGGGTCGAGGTTGCTCCGGGCGCACGCCACCGCGACCGGGTCGACGTCGGCGGCGGCCAACCAGCGGGGGGCCAGCCGGTCGTGCAGCACCAGCGCGGCGGCGCCGGAGCCGCAGCACAGGTCGAGCGCCGCCGGCGCCGGCCCGGCCACCGCCACGGCGGCGTCGACCAGCAGGGCGGTACGCCCGCGGGGCACGAAGACGCCCGGGTGGACGACGACCCGTCGCCCGCAGAACTCGGCCCAGCCGAGCAGGTGCTCCAGCGGCAGGCCGGCGACGCGGCGGTCGACCAGGTGGGTGAGCGCCTCGGCCGAGTCGGCGGCGGCGATGAGCAGCTCCGCCTCGTCCTCGGCGAAGACGCAGCCGGCGGCGCGCAGCCGACGGACGAGGGCGGGACGGTCGGGAGTGAACACGGTCGGTGCCATGGCAAGCCTTTCGGGGAACGCTCGTCGGCGCCCCCGGCGTCGCCTCAGCCCGGGGGCGACACGGACGCGGAGGGAGCGCCGGTCCTCTGCTGGTGGATCGGACTCACCTCCTCCGGTCGGGGCCGCGCGGGCCGTGGCTGCCCGTCACGATAGCGGAGCGGACGGGCCGCCGTCAGCCCGCTGCCGCGTCCATCGCGGCGGCCACGTCGGCGACCAGGTCGGCGGTGTCCTCGACGCCGCAGGAGAGCCGGACGAACCCGGGCGCGGTGTCGTCGCCCCACTGGGCCCGCCGGTCGGCCGTGGTGTGCAGCCCACCGAACGAGGTGGCGGCGGCCACCAGCCGGGACGCGTCGAGGAACCGGGCCACCCGGTCGGCGTCACCCAGGTCGAAGGAGAGCACCCCGGGCATCCGCCGCATCTGCGCCGACGCGATCGGGTACGCCGGATCCGCCGGCCGCCCGGGCCAGCGCAGACCGGTGACGTCGGGCCGGTCGGCGAGCAACCCGGCCAGCGCCTCGGCGTTGGCGGTCTGCCGGGCCAGCCGCAGGTCGACCGTGGCCAGGGAGCGATGGGCCAGCCAGCAGTCGAACGCGCCGGGCACCCCACCGGTGGTGGTCCGCCACCCGGTCACCGCGTCGCGCAGCGCGTCGTCGCGGGTCGCCACGTAGCCGAGCAGCAGGTCCGAGTGGCCGGTGAGCGCCTTGGTACCGGAGGCGACCACCGCGTCCGCGCCGAGGTCCAGCGGACGCTGCCCGAGCGGCGTCGCGGTGGTGTTGTCCACCGCCAGCAGCGCCCCGGCGGCGTGCGCGGCGGCGGCCAGCGCCGCCACGTCGGCGACGTCGAGGCCGGGGTTCGCCGGGGTCTCCAGCAGCACCAGCCGGACCCCGTCGAACGACGGGTACGGCCCGGCGGTGGGCACGAAACCGACGCGTACCCCGGTGCGCTCCAGGGTGTCGGTGGCGAACGCGCGCACCGGGAAGTAGCCGTCGGCGGGGAGCAGCACGGTGTCGCCGGGACGCAGCACGGTCAGCAGGAACCCGGTGATGGCCGCCTGGCCGCTGGCGAAGACCCGGCAGTCACCGCCCTCCAGGTCCCCGATCGCCGCCTCCAGCAGCCGGCGGGTGGGATTGTCCGGCCGCCCGTACCCGTCGGGCGCCGCCGCCGGCCCCCGCCACGGGTCGAGGTGGTAGGGCGCGGCGAAGACCGGGCCGGGCAGGAACGGCTGCCCGGGCGCCGGTTCCGGCAGGCCGGCGTGCACGCTGCGGGTGCCGTCCCCCCATTGGGCGCTCACTCGTACGACTCCGGCTTGGCGGTGCGGCTCATCAGCGCGTCCACGGCCAGGCGGGGGTCCATGCCCTCGTGGCAGATCCGCTCGATCTGCTCGGTGATCGGCATCTCCACCCCGTGTGCCCGGGCCAGGTCCCGGATCGCCAGGCAGCTCTTCACACCCTCGGCGGTCTGCCGGGTGGACGCCTGCGCCTGCTCCAGCGTCTCCCCCCGGCCCAGGTGCTCGCCGAACGTGCGGTTGCGGGCCAGCGGCGACGAGCAGGAGGCGACCAGGTCACCCATGCCGGCCAGCCCGGCGAACGTGATCGGGTCGGCGCCGAGCGCCACGCCGAGGCGGGCGGTCTCGGCCAGGCCCCGGGTCATCAGCATGGCCCGGGTGTTGTCGCCGAAGCCCATCGCGGTGGCGATTCCGTACGACAGCGCGATCACGTTCTTCACCGCCCCGCCCAGCTCGCAGCCGATCACGTCGTCGTTGGTGTACGGGCGGAAGTACGGCGTCCGGATGGAGGCCTGCACCAGCGCCGTACGCCGGCCGTCGGTGCCGGCGACCACGGTGGCGGCCGGCTGCTCGGCGGCGATCTCCGGGGCCAGGTTGGGCCCGGAGACGACCACCACCCGGTCGGCCGGCACCCCGGCCGTCTCCATGATGACCTCACTCATCCGCTTCGTGGTGCCCAACTCGATGCCCTTCATCAGGGACACCAGGGTCGCGTCGGGGGCCAGGTGCGGGGCCCACCCGGCGAGGTTGCCACGCAGCGTCTGCGACGGCACCGAGAGCACCACCACCTCGGCGCCCTCGATCGCCTCGGCGGCGTCGCCGGTGGCGGTCACCCGCTCCGGCAGGCGCACGTCCGGCAGGTACTCCGGGTTGCGCCGTTCGGCGCGGATCGCCTCGGCCACCGAGGCACGCCGCGCCAGCACGGTCACGTCCCGTCCGGCGTCGGCGAGGATCTTGGCGAACGCGGTCCCCCAGGACCCGGCGCCCAGCACCGCGACGTGCCCGCTCATTCGGACACCTCCGGCGTGCCGGTGCGGGCCGGGCGCTGCCAGAGCGGCGGTGGGGTGCCGCCGCGGATCTCCGCGACCAGGTCCCGGATCCGCAGCATGACGGCGTCGGTCATCTCCTCCAGGATGGCCCGGGTCGGGGTGGCGCCCGCCCACCGGCTCAGGTCGACCGGCGGCCCGGCGACCACCGTCACCGGCGTACGCGGGCGCAGCCCGAACCGGGCCGTCCGCGGGTCGAACATCCGTTCCGGACCGACCATGGCGACCGGGATCACCGGGGCGCCGGTGGCCAGCGCCAGCCGGGCCGCCCCGGTCTTGCCCTTCATCGGCCAGAGCTGCGGCTCCCGGGTGGTGGTGCCCTCCGGATAGATCACCACCGCGCCTCCCTCGTCCAGCGCGGCGATCAGCTTGTCCAGCGACTTGACCGCCTCGACGCTGCCGCGCTCGACCGGGATCTGCTTGCACCGGTGCAGGATCCAGCCGATCACCGGCACCCGGAACACGCTGGCCTTGCCGAGGAACTGCGGCCAGCGCCCGGCGTCGTAGATGAAGTGCGCGGAGACCAGCGGGTCGGCGTGCGAGATGTGGTTGGGCACGATGATGACGCCGCCGTCGCCGCGCAGGTGCTCCATGCCCCGCCAGGTGCGCCGGGTCCAGACTGTCAACACCGGCTTCACCACCACCACGGCGAGCCGTTGCCAGAATCCCAGCTTCCGCGGTGCCACCCTGCCTCCTCGTTCGCCCCACGCGCCCCGGGAGAGAATCATGCCTGCTCGCCCCCGGTCCGGCCAGTGCGGGTGCCACCGCCCGCGCTGGCAGGATGGTCACCGTGCCTGAGCCCAGCTGGACCGTGGTGATGCCGGTGAAGCGCCTCGGGGAGGCGAAGAGCCGTCTGCGCGGCGCGTTGCCCGGCGTACCCCACGAGGAGCTGGCGCTGGCGCTGGCGGCCGACACCCTGCACGCGGCGCGGGCGTGCCCGGCGGTCGGGCGGGTCCTGGTGGTCACCGACGACCCGCGGGTGACCGCGGCGGCGACCGCGGCGGGCGCCGGGGTCGTCACCGACCCGGGCGGTGGGCTCAACGCGGCCTTCCGGCACGGCGCGGCGGTCGCCGGGCCGCGCGCCGCGGTGGCCGGCGTCACCGCCGACCTGCCGGCGCTGCGCCCGGCCGAGCTGGCCGCGGCGCTGCGCACGACCGAGGGGGTACGCGGGTTCGTGGCCGACGCCCCGGGCGGCGGCACCGTGCTGCTCGCCGCGCCGGCCGGGGTGCCGCTGGCGCCCCGCTTCGGGCCCGGCTCGGCCGGCGCGCACGCCGCCAGCGGGGCGCTGCCGCTGGTCGGCGACTGGCCCAGCCTGCGCCGGGACGTGGACATCGCGGCCGACCTGGCCGCCGCCGCCGGGTTGGGCGTCGGCCCGCGCACCGGCGCACTGCTGGCCGCGGCCGGCGACCCGCTCCGGTACGGTGCTGGCATGCAGGGCACGGTGGCCACCTACGACGCGTCGACCCGCAGCGGGGTGCTGCTGCTCGACGACGGCACCGAGCTGGCCTTCCCGGCCCGCGCGTTCGACGCGTCCGGGCTGCGGCTGCTGCGGCTGGGGCAGCGGGTGCGCGTCGAGCGGGACACCGCCGGCGAGGTCGTCCGGGTCGCCCTGGTGACGATGGCCTGACCAACTTGAGCGGAGTTCATTTTCCGTTCACCCTGGTCGGGGAATCATGAAGTGGTGAGCACCCCTCGCGAGCACTCCGACGGTCCGCCGCCCAGCCTCGACCCCGGCACGTCCCGCAACGGCCGCCCGACGCGCGGCCCGGACGGACGGTTCCGCCCGACCCGCCCGCCCGAGGAGCGCCTCGACGCGGACCTGGACGCGGCCGGCGCCAGCGGGCTGGACGAGCCGCTCGACCCGGTCGAGGGGCCCGGTCCGGTGCCGGCGACCGACCCGGCGGCCCAGCCGCCGGCCGTCGAGCCGCTGCCGGAGGACCGCTTCCTCAACCGGGAGCTGTCCTGGCTCGACTTCAACGCCCGGGTGCTGGCGCTCGCCGAGGACCCGCGGACGCCGCTGCTGGAGCGGGCGAAGTTCCTGGCGATCTTCGCCGGCAACCTGGACGAGTTCTACATGGTCCGGGTGGCCGGGTTGAAGCGGCGGCTCTCCGCCGGCCTGCCGGTACGCGGCGGCGACCGGCTGCCGCTGCGCACCCAGCTCGAACTGATCACGGAGAAGGCCGCCGACCTGGTCACCCGGCACGCCGCCTGCTTCGTCGACGACGTGCTGCCCCGGCTCGCCGAGGAGGACGTCCGCATCCTGCGCTGGAGCGACCTGGACGACGCCGAGCGGGAGCGGCTGCGCACCTGGTTCCGGGAGCACATCTTCCCGGTGCTCACCCCGCTGGCGGTCGATCCGGCGCACCCGTTCCCCTACATCTCCGGCCGGTCGCTGAACCTGGCCGTCTCGGTCCGCGACCCGGACGGCGGCTCGGAGCTGTTCGCCCGGGTCAAGGTGCCGAACAACGTGCCCCGGTTCGTCCGGGTCGCCCGGGACCGGCCGGGCGTGCGGTTCCTGCCGGTGGAGGACCTCATCTCCGTCCACCTCGGCCAGCTCTTCTCCGGCATGCAGGTGGTCGAGTGTCACCTGTTCCGGGTCACCCGCAACGCCGAGGTGGAGGTCGACGAGGACCGCGACGAGGACCTGCTCCAGGCCCTGGAGCGGGAGTTGGCCCGGCGCCGGTTCGGCCCGCCGGTGCGGCTGGAGGTGGCCGCCTCCATCTCCGACCACATGCTGGAGCTGCTGGTCCGCGAGCTGGACATGGACGACCACGACGTGCTTCGGGTCCGCGGCCTGCTCGACCTCTCCGCGCTCTGGCAGGTCTACGAGGAGGCCGACTGCCCCGCCCTCAAGGAGCGGCCGTTCGTGCCGGCCACCCATCCCCGGCTGGCCGAGGGCGAGGTGCCGCGCAGCGTCTTCGCCACCCTGCGCGACGGCGACGTGCTGGTGCACCACCCCTACCACTCGTTCGCGACCAGCGTGCAGCGCTTCGTCGAGCAGGCCGCGGCCGACCCGAACGTGCTCGCCATCAAGCAGACGCTCTACCGCACCAGCGGCGACTCCCCGATCGTGGACGCGCTGGTCGACGCCGCCGCCGCCGGCAAGCAGGTGGTGGTGCTGGTCGAGCTGAAGGCGCGCTTCGACGAGGTGGCCAACATCGGCTGGGCGCGCACCCTGGAGCGGGCCGGCTGCCACGTCGTCTACGGCCTGGTGGGCCTCAAGACGCACTGCAAGACCGCGCTGGTGGTGCGCCAGGAGGGCAACCAGATCCGGCGCTACTGCCACATCGGCACCGGCAACTACCACCCGAAGACGGCCCGGCTCTACGAGGACTTCGGCATGCTCACCGCCGACCCGGAGATCGGCGCCGACCTGACCGACCTGTTCAACGTGCTCACCGGCTACAGCCGGCAGACCGCTTTCCGGCGGCTGCTGGTCGCCCCGCAGGGCATCCGCAGCGGCCTCATCGAGCGGATCGAGCGGGAGATCGAACACGTCCGGCTGGGCATGCCGGGGCTGGTGCAGTTCAAGGTGAACGCGCTGGTCGACGAGGAGATCACCGACGCGCTCTACCGGGCGTCCCGGGCCGGCGTGCACGTGGACCTGCTGATCCGGGGCATGTGCATGCTGCGCCCGGGGGTGCCGGGGCTGTCGGAGAACATCCGGGTCCGCTCGATCCTCGGCCGGTTCCTGGAACACTCGCGGATCTTCCGGTTCGGCAACAACGGCGACGCCGAGTTCTGGATGGGCTCGGCCGACCTGATGCACCGCAACCTGGACCGTCGGGTGGAGGCGCTGGTGCAGGTGAGCGACCCGGTGGCCCGCGCCGAGCTGGACCATGTGCTCGCCGCCGCGTTCGACCCCGAGGTGGACGCGTTCGAGCTGGCCGCCGACGGCACCTGGCACCGGCGTACCGGCACCGACGACACGCCGCTGACCCACCTCCAGGACCTGCTGCTGCGCCGGGTCGGCGGCCGGGCGGACTGACCGCGACGTGACACCCGACGGGCGGGCATACGGTGGGCGGATGAGCGACGACGAGCCGGTGCGGATCCGGGCGGCGGGCGGGGTCGTCTGGCGCCCGGGTCCGGCCGGTTTCGAGGTCTGCCTGGTGCACCGGCCCCGATACGACGACTGGTCGCTGCCCAAGGGCAAACTGGACGCCGGCGAGCACCCGCTGGTCGCCGCCGTCCGGGAGGTCGCCGAGGAGACCGACGTACGCGCGGTGCCGCAGGTGCGCCTGCCCACGATCCGTTACCGCAGCGAGGGTCGGCCCAAAGCGGTCGACTGGTGGTCGATGCGGGCGGTCGGCAGCGGCGGCTTCCAGCCCGGGACGGAGGTCGACGAGGTGGCCTGGTTCCCGGCCGACGTGGCGGCCCGCCGGGTCAGCTACCCGCACGACGCCGAGGTGATCGCCGCGTTCGCGGCGCTGCCACCGGTCACCGCGACCCTGCTGCTGGTCCGGCACGCGCACGCCGGCAAGCGGGGCACCTGGAGCGGCCCGGACACCGGTCGCCCGCTGGACGCCGAGGGCCGGGCCCAGGCGCGGGCGTTGGTCCCGCTGGTGGCCCTGGTCCAGCCGGTACGCCTGCTGTCCGCCTCGGCCCGCCGGTGCGTGCAGACCCTCGACCCGGCGGCGGCCCGGCTGGACCTGCCGATCGAGGTCTGCGGCGACTTCGACGAGCCGAAACCGGGCCAGCAGGCCGCGGAGTGCGCGCTGGCCGCCGCCGCCCGGCTGGCCACGCTGGCCGCCGCCGCCGAGCCGGTGGCGGTGTGCAGTCAGGGCAAGGTGATCCCGGGGGCGCTGGAACGGTTGACCGGCCGCGCCGACGACTTCACCACCGCCAAGGGCGGCGGCTGGTTGCTCCCCTTCGCCGGCGACCGCCTCCTCTCCCCCGACCGGCTGTAAGGCGGGGGCCCCGCTTAACGCTTTCGGTATAGGCGGGGCCCCCGCTTAACACCGGCTGTTAAGCGGGGCCCCCGCCTAACGCGCATGCGCACCCGCATGCGCACCCGCACCCGCACCCGGCAGTGCCACCGTCACCCGCACCGGCAGGTGGTCGCTGGCCTCGGTGTTCGGGGCGCGGGCCTCGGTGGGGGTCAGGGTGGGCGAGACGAAGACGTGGTCGATCTGGGCGCGCGGGTCGTCGGCCGGGCTGGTCCACAGCGGCCGGGCCGGTGCCAGCGCGTCCACCAGGCCGGCGCGGGTGAACTCGGCGAACGCCGGATCGTCCGGCTCGGTGTTCAGGTCGCCGCCGAGCACCAGCGGACGGCCGGCGGCGTACCCGCGGGCGAACGCGGCCACCTCGCGCGCCTGCTCCACCGGGTCCCGGCCGGGCGGCGGTTGCAGGTGGGTGGCGACCACGGCCAGCTCGCGACCGCCCAGGTCGAGCGTGACGCCGAGGGCCTGCGCGCCGGTCGGCGCGCCGTGCGCGGCCAGCGGCCGGGTCCGGCCGGACCGCGCCGGGAAGCGGCTGAGCACCGCGTCGCCCCACACCGGGTCGGCGGCGGGCGCGAAGACGTACGGCATCCGCAGCCGCCCGGCCAGCAACGCCAGCGTGTCGTGACCGCCGTTGAGCCACCAGCCCCGGTCGACCTCGCTGAGCAGCACCACGTCCGCACCCCGCAGCGCCCGGGCCGTCGCGTCGAGGTCCAGCCGGCCGTCCAGGCCGAAGCCCATCCGGATGTTGTACGCGGCGACCCGTACCGCCGCCGGCGGCGGGCTCGCGGGCCGAGGAGCGGACGGCGGGGCGTGATGGAACTGCGGCGCGAACGCGGTCGGCAGCACCAGCGCGAATGCGCCCCACCGCCGGGCCGGCTCCGGCAACGCCAGGGTGGACCAGGCCGGCCCGGTGAGCGCCACCAGAACGACCAGGACGGCCACGGCGACCGGCACCCACCCGTTGGGGTACCCGAGGTCGTAGGCGGCGTAGTAGGCCACGGTGGCGACCGCGAGGACGAGCATCCCGAGAACCGCCGCGCGTCCGCGCCGCGCCGCCACCCGGCCGGCCGGCCCCGCGCCGTCCCCGTCACCGGCCGCGTCGGTGAGGGCCAGGCAGCCGCCCAGACCGGCGGCGGTGAGAAGGTACGCCGGCAGCAGCCGGTCGGCGGCGAACAGCAGCACCCCGGCGGACAGCGCCACCGGCCAGAGCACCCGGACGAGCTGCGCCGGCGGGCGGAACAGCGCGGCCACCAGGAACAGCAGGACGGCGTACGCCCCCAGCGAGGAACCGCCGGCGGGGCGGGCCAGGCCGGGGAAGTCGGACGATCCGCCACCGGTGGCGGCACTCCACACCGCCGGGGCGAGCGCGACCTGGTTGGCCAGCAGCAGCACCGGTCCGCACAGCAGCCACGCCCGACGCCCGACGGTGGACGCCGACGGCTGCGTGGCGAACGCGGTCGCGGTGAGAAACGCCGCCACCAGGGCCACGCTCAACGTCCAGCCGAGCGCGCCGCCGCGCCAGACGAGGTCCTCGGTGCCGAGCAGGGCGTGCCCGGCCGCGTTGCCGGCCACGCCGAACGCCAATCCGGGTACCGGCCGGTCCACCGTCGCGGCGGTGGCGGCGAGCCAGACCAGCCCGGCGAGCAGCCCGGCGCAGGCGAGCCAGAGTTGGGCGGCACCGCCGGGCGCGGCGGTCAGGGCGAGCCGTACGGCGGCCAGCGCGCCCGCCGCGGCGAGCCCGACCGGCCGGGCGCCGAGCCGGCGTACCAGGGTGGGGGCGGCCAGCGCGAGCACGAACCAGCCGAGCGCGAACGCGCCGAGCAGTTCGGCGGGGGTCTCGGCGGCGCGGCCGAACAGGGTGATGACCGACGGGAGCCAGACCCGCAGCACGTCCAGCAGGACCGCGACGCCCAGGGCGAGCGGGAGGGTGGAGAGGTGACGGTGCCGCACGGGCGCCTCTTCTCGTGACCGACGGGGGTTTCGGCACGGCGATTCTGCAGAGGCGGTACGGCGGNGAACGGTGGGCGCCCTCGACGGGCCGTCCGGTCAGCGCCGGGTGGCGGCCTTCTTGGCGGGGGCCTTCTTCGCCGCCGTGGTCTTCTTCGCCGTGGCGGACTTCGCCGCGGTCGTCTTCTTGGCCGTGGTGGTCTTCTTCGCCGTGGCGGACTTCGCCGCGGTCGTCTTCTTCGCCGCCGCGGTCGTCTTGGTCGCGGTGGCCTTCTTGGCCGGCGCGGCCTTCTTGTTCGCGGCGGTGGTCTTGGTGGCCTTCGCCGCCGTGGTCTTCTTGGTGGCCCCGGCGCTCTTCGCCGCCGTGGTCTTCTTCGCCCCGGTGGACTTGGCGGCCCCGGTCGACTTCGCGGCCGCCGTGGACTTGGCGGCCCCGGTCGTCTTGGCGGCCCCCGTCGTCTTCTTCGCGGCGGCGGTGTCCTTCGGCACCTTGCCGCTGGCCACCATCTCCTTGAAGCCCGCGCCCGCCCGGAAGGTCGGGACGGAGGTCTTCTTGACCTTCACCGCCTCGCCGGTCCGCGGGTTGCGCGCTGTTCGGGCCCCTCGGACGCGCTTCTCGAACGCTCCGAAACCGGTGATCGCCACCTTCTCGCCCTTGGTGACCGCCGCCTGGACCTCAGCGAGAACCGCGTCGAGCGCGGCCGTCGCCGTCTTCCGGTCCCCCAGGCGAACGGCGAGCGCCTCGATGAGCTCGGCCTTGTTCACGACTTCCTCCCGATTGTGCAACTGACTCGACGCGAGCCATTCTGCGCGCACGGTATGCCCTGTGCTGCCTGGACACAAACATTCGGTGGAAAAAAGCCCTTGTGTCGCAACGGATTCGCCCCCACCGGCACGGCCGGTGGGGGCGAAAAGGGCTCCGAGGTCAGGCGATCGAGGGCAGGAACGCCGGCCGGGCGGCCTCGTACGCGCCGATCTCGGCCTCGTGGCGGAGGGTGAGTCCAATGTCGTCCAAGCCCTCCATCAGCCGCCACCGGCTGTGGTCGTCCAGCGGGAAGGCCCAGGTGGCGTCCCCGGCGCGGACCTCGCGCGCACCGAGGTCGACGGTGACCGGAGTGGTCGGGTCGGATTCGGCGAGCGCCCAGAGTTGCTCCACGGCGGCCAATTCCAGCTCGACCGGAAGGAGACCTTCCTTCAACGCGTTGCCCCGGAAGATGTCACCGAAGCGGGGGGCGACGACGGCCTTGAACCCCCAGTCCCGCAGCGCCCAGACGGCGTGCTCGCGGGACGAGCCGGTGCCGAACTCCGGACCCGCCACAAGAATCGACGCTCCCGAATAGGTGGGATCGTTGAGGATGAATGCCGGGTCCTCCCGCCAGGCGCTGAACAGCCCGTCGGCGAAACCCGTCCGGGTCACCCGCTTGAGGTACACGGCGGGGATGATCTGGTC
>NZ_NAPR01000013.1:736939-745534 GCF_002140155.1 Micromonospora sp. NBS 11-29 | reverse complement strand
TACGCCCGCCCCGGCCCTGGCGACCCTCGAAGTTGCGGTTGGAGGTCGAGGCCGAACGCTCCCCCGGCTTCAGCGTGTCGGGGTTCATCCCGAGGCACATCGAGCAGCCGGCGAACCGCCACTCGGCGCCCGCGTCGGTGAAGACCTGGTCCAGCCCTTCGATCTCGGCCGCCTCCCGGACCGCGGCGGACCCGGGGACCACGAGCATGCGTACGCCGTCGGCGACCCGCCGCCCGCGCAGCACCTCGGCGGCGGCCCGCAGGTCCTCCAGCCGGCCGTTGGTGCAGGAGCCGACGAAGACCACGTCCACGGCCAGGTCGCGCAGCGGGGTGCCCGCGGTGAGACCCATGTACTCCAGCGCACGGCGGGCCGCGACCCGCTCCGGCTCGCTGTCGAACGCCTCCGGATCCGGCACGGTCGCGCCCAGCGGCACACCCTGCCCCGGGTTGGTGCCCCAGGTGACGAACGGCGTGATCCGACCCGCGTCCAGCGTCACCTCGGTGTCGAAGGTCGCCCCCTCGTCGGTGGGCAGCGTCCGCCAGTACTCCAGCGCCGCGTCCCAGTCGGCCCCCTGGGGCGCGTTGGGCCGCCCCTTCAGGTACGCGAACGTGGTCTCGTCCGGCGCGATCATGCCGGCCTTGGCGCCCCACTCGATCGACATGTTCGCGATCGTCATCCGCCCCTCCATGGAGAGGTCGCGGATCGCCTCGCCGCGGTACTCGACGATGTGACCACGCCCACCGCCGGTGCCGACCTGCGCGATCAGCGCGAGCACCAGGTCCTTCGCGGTGACGCCGGGTGCGAGCTCGCCGACGACGTTCACGGCCATGGTCCTCGGGCGGGCCTGCGGCAGCGTCTGGGTGGCCAGCACGTGTTCGACCTCACTGGTGCCGATGCCGAACGCGAGCGCCCCGAACGCGCCGTGGGTGGCGGTGTGCGAGTCTCCGCAGACGATCGTCATGCCCGGCTGGGTGAGACCGAGCTGCGGGCCGATGACGTGCACGATGCCCTGGTTCTCGTCGCCCAGCGGGTGCAGCCGGACCCCGAACTCGGCACAGTTGCGGCGTAGCGTCTCGATCTGGGTGCGGGAGGTGGGGTCCGCGATCGTGAGCAGGTCGCCGCGCCGGGAGCGGAAGGCCGGGTCGTCGTACCCGGTCGGGGTGTTGTGGTCCTCGGTCGCGATCGTCAGGTCGGTGCGACGGACCGGTCGCCCGGCCAGGCGCAGCCCGTCGAACGCCTGCGGACTGGTCACCTCGTGCAGCAGGTGCAGGTCGATGAAGAGCAGGTCCGGCTCGCCGGCGGCGGAGCGGACCACATGTGCGTCCCAGACCTTCTCGGCCAGGGTCCTCGGTTGAGTGACTCCCACCATCTGGACATCCTAAATTCTGGGAGGTAAATTTCGGCTTGTGGGACACAGTATGAGCGGTGTCGGCGTTCTCGACAAGGCGGTGGTCATCCTGGCCGCCTGTGTCGACGGCGCCAGCCTGGCCGAACTCGTTGAACGCACCAAGCTGCCCCGAGCCACCGCACACCGGTTGGCGCAGGCGCTGGAGATCCACCGGATGCTGGTCCGGGACACCCAGGGCCGATGGCGCCCCGGGCCCCGCCTGGGCGAGCTGGCGAACGCCGCGCCGGACGTGCTGCTCACCGCCGCCGAGCCGCTGCTCGCCGCGCTGCGCGACGCCACCGGCGAGAGCGCCCAGCTCTACCTGCGCCGCGCCGACGAGCGGATCTGCGTGGCCGCCGCCGAACGGGCCAGCGGCCTGCGGGACACCGTGCCCGTCGGCTCGGTGCTGCCGATGACCGCCGGCTCGGCGGCCCAGATCCTGCTCGCCTGGGAGCCCCCGGAGGCGGTGATGCCGCTGCTCCCCCGCTCCAAGTTCACCGGCCGCACCCTCGCCGAGGTACGCCGACGCGGCTGGGCGCAGAGCGTCGCCGAGCGGGAGGCCGGTGTGGCGAGCGTCTCGGCCCCGATCCGGGACCGGACGGGCCGGGTGATCGCCGCGGTGAGCATCTCCGGCCCGATCGAGCGCCTCGGCCGACGCCCGGGCGAGCGACACGCCATGGCCGTCGTCCGAGCCGGCCAACGCCTCTCCGGCCTCTGACCCCGCCGGCTCGGCCGGGAGATCTTGGTACCGCACGGCCCTCCTGCTCACCGGTGGTTGCAACACCCCCGCCCGGAGGGGCGCTCTCGCGCCAAGATCTGCGGGTGGGATGGTGAGCGGGGGCGTCGCCAGTTCGCCGATGTGGCGGCATCGTCCGGTCAGGAAGGCGCCTCTTCGGCGAACCGGTGTGGATCTCGCCGAAGGGGGCCGAGATCTTGGCGCGAGATGTCCGACGCCAGCACGCCGACCCCGCCACTTCGGCGTACTGGTGTCGGACATCAAAGCGAACGGCCCGCCTCGCGTGAGCGAGACGGGCCGTTCGGCGAAAACNGCCCCGACCGGATTCGAACCGGCGCTACCGCCTTGAGAGGGCGGCGTCCTGGGCCACTAGACGACGGGGCCAGGCACTTTTCCTGCTTCACCGCCCTGCCGGGCGATGTGGCAGTAGTCTAGCGGCACCACGTTCCGGCACCGCCGAGGGGGGTCGCCCTCCACCCAAACCGGGCCAGACAGCAGAACAGCCCGCCCCGGGAGACGGGACGGGNGGCGTCCTGGGCCGCTAGACGACGGGGCCAGAACCTTTCGTGCACTCCGACAGCGGCAACTGCCAGAATCCAGCGACCGAGGTTCTCACGAACCTCGGCTGCGCTGGGGTACCAGGACTCGAACCTAGACTAACTGAACCAGAATCAGTCGGGCTGCCAATTACCCCATACCCCATTGGCCCCTTGCGGCGCCGGGAATGAACTTTACCCTCCCGGTGCCGACAGGCCAAATCCAACCCCCCGAACCACCCCTGAGCTGCAAAAACAGGGCAGTCAGCGGATCAGGCGACGGGGACCACCGGGTTGCTGAGCTCCCCGATCCCCTCGATCCGCACGGTGACCGTATCCCCGTCGGTGAGCGGGCTAACCCCGGCCGGCGTGCCGGTGAGCACCACGTCGCCGGGAAGCAGCGTCATCACGTGCGAGATNGTACCTCCATCTCCTCCGGGTTGCGACCGACCTCGCAGCGAACCTCCAGGTCGGAGACGTCCAGCCCGGTGGTGATCCACGGCCCGATCGGGCAGAACGAGTCGAAGCCCTTGGCTCTGGTCCACTGCCCGTCGGACCGCTGANGGCGGCCCGGTCGGCCCGCCGCGCGCCCGGCGCGCCGATCACCACGGCGAGTTCCGCCTCGTGCTCGACCTGCCGGGAGAAGAGCGGCAGGCGGATGGCGTCGCGGGGGCCGATCACCGAGGTGGACGGCTTGAGGAACAGCAGCGGCTCCTTCGGCACCTCGCTGCCGTGCTCGGCAGCGTGCTCGGCGTAGTTGCGGCCGACGCAGACGACCTTGCTGGGCAGGATCGGCGACAGGAGCCGGACGTCGGAGAGCGCCCAGCGGGCGCCGGAGAACTGGATCTGCCCGAACGGGTGGCCCTCGATCTCGGCGATGGTCAGGCCCTGCGGCCCGGCCTCCGGCTCGCCCTCGACGACCCCGAACGACATTCCCTTGGCATGAGCGAAACGAGCGATACGCACCCGGCCAATCTATCCCCGTCCGGCGGCCCGGCCGGACCGACACCGGCAGGTGACGGCGGGTCGGCCGGCGTGGCGAGCCAGCGTACGCCGGATCTCGTCGGTCGGGGCGGGAATGCCGGCTTCGTACCCGCCCGGCGGGTGCCGGCCCATAGCTTCGGGTCGGAGGTTCGTTGGTATGCCTGCATCGAGACGACACCACAGGACCCTGGCAGTGCTCGTGAACTGCCTCGGCGTCATCGCCGCCGTGCCGGCGCTGCCCCCGGCGGCACCCCACGCCGCCGCGGCCACCCGTCCGGCCCCACCGCCGGTCGCCCAGACAACACCGGCCGCGGGGGCGACACCGGTCGCGGCCGGGCCCCGACCCGGCGCGGCGGCGACCCCGATCCCGACCGGTGTGCCGGCGGTGCCCCCGGCGGTGCCGACCACCGGGCCGGCGCCGGTCGCACCGTCCATGCCACCGGTCAGCGTGGCCGTGGGCGCGGCCGGCACACCGGCGCCGGGCTACCGGATCGAGGTGCGCAACGCCGGTTACACGCCGGTGGACACGCTGCTCCGGCAGGAGCTGCCCACCGGCTCCCGGGCGACGACGGTGACCGGCGGCGGACGGACCACCCGCCCGGCCGGGGCGACCGCCGGTGAGATCACCTGGCAGCTACGGCTGCCGCCACGGAGCACCACCACGCTGCACACCGCGCTGGCGGTCACCACGCCCGGTCGTACGGTGGCCGCGCCCGCCTGCGCCTACGGCACCGACGGCACCCGGCCGTACGACTGCGCCACGGCGACCTGGGTGGGCGCGGCCGCGTCCCCGACCGCGCAGGTGGCGGCGCCCCCGGTCTGGCGTCGCCCGCCGGTCCTGCTGGCCGCGCTCACGGCCCTGTTGGTGGTCACCGGCGCGGCGCTCGGGTGGGCGCTGTGGCGTCGGCGGCGACCGTGCGCGGCCGGGGCGCACCAGACGGTCGCTCCCGGCGGCCCGCCGTCCGCAGCGGCCGGCACCCCGCCCGGGCGGGCCGGCCGGGNCCCGGCGTCGGCGGCCGCCGGTCTGGCTGACCGTCGGCGTGGCGGCGGCGGTGCTGGCCGGCGTGGTCGCCGCGGCGGCGTGGACGGCCACGCAGCGGGTCGCCGCGATGGACACCACCAAGCAGCCGACCAGCGGCGCGTGGGTGGGCAGCAGCGTCAACGGGGCGATCGGCGTACCGCTGCGGGAGACCGCGTTCGAGTTCACCGTCTACCGGATGAGCTGCGGCGCGGGGGTGGTGCCGGCGGTGCCGGGCGGCGGTCGGTCGTGCCTGGCCACGGTCGGGGTGCGCAACGTCACGTCCGAGCAGCAGACCTGGCACGGGCAGTTGCAGCGCGCGTACCTGCCCAGCGGCAACTGGGTGGCCGCCGACGAGGACGCCACCCGGGTGGCGAACCTCGGACGGGACGTGTTCGCCCAACCGGTGGCCGCCGGCCGGCGGGTGCTGCTGCCGCTGGTGTTCACCATGCACGGCCTGGATCCGCCGAAGCAGTTGGAGCTGCGCAGCGGCGTGTTCTCCGCCGGCGTGCGGGTGGACGTGGCGTGACCGGGGGCGGGGCGACGGCCGTACCCTGGGGTGTGTGACCGCCGCCCTCGCCCCCGCCGTGCTCGACGCGGCCGACTGGCAGGCCCGCCGGCGCGACCACGAGGAGCGGGTGGACGCCTGGCTGGCGCCGCACCTGGCCCGCCGCCGCACCGGGGTCAAGCACCCGGTGGAGGACTTCCTCTTCACCTACTACTCGCACCGCCCCGCCCAGCTCCGCCGCTGGCACCCGGGGGCCGGCGTGGCGCTGCGCGACGCCGACCCGGCCGTCTTCGGCCCGGACTACCGTGCCGGCGACGCCGGGCTCACCCTCGACACCGATCGGGTACGCGCCCGCCGCGCCGAGTCGATCGCCTGGATCCGTACGCTGCTGGCGGCGACCGCCGACCGGCCCGCGCATCTCGGCTGCTTCGGGATGCACGAGTGGGCGATGGTCTACCGGCAGACCCAGGAGCAGGTGCGGCACAACGCCTGGCCGTTGCGGCTGAGCCCGGCGGCGACGGCCGCGGTGGTCGAGGAGCGCGGCGTGCGGTGCAGCCACTTCGACGCGTTCCGTTTCTTCACCGCGCCGGCCCGGCCGCTGAACGTGCTCCAGCCGACCCGGGAACGCCAGCACGCGCTGGAGCAACCCGGCTGTCTGCACGCGAACATGGATCTCTACAAGTGGTCCTACAAGCTCTCTCCGCTCGTGCCGTCGGAGCTGGTGGCGGACGCGTTCGCGCTGGCCCGGGAGATCCGCGCGCTGGACATGCGGGCCAGCCCGTACGACCTGGCCGACCTGGGTCACCCGCCGGTGCGGGTGGAGACGCCGGAGGGCCGGGCCGAGTACGCCACCGCCCAACGCGGGTTCGCCGAGCGGGCCGCCGTGCTGCGGTCCCGTCTGCTGGCCGCGCTGGACCGGTCCGTCCCGGTCTGACGGCCCGCGCCGGCCGGCCTCGCGCTGGGGCGAAGCCGGCCGGACCCGCGGTCAGCCGAGGGCGCAGACCGGCGTCGGCGGCGGGTTGGGCACGGCCCCGGTGGCCAGGAAGCCGAACGTCGCCTCGGCACCCGGCGCCAACGCGCCGTTCCAGCTCGCGCTGCGGGCGACCACCGCCGCCCCACCCTGCGCCACCTGGGCGTTCCACGACTGGCTGAGCTGCTGGCCGCCGGGGAAGGTGAAGCGGACCACCCAGTACGGAATCGCCACCGCGCCGGTGTTGCGGACCGTCACCTCGGCCTGGAAGCCGCCCGGCCACTGCCCCGCGGTGCGCCAGGTCGCCGTGCAGCCGCCCACGGTCTGCGTCGGCGACGGGCTGTCGGTCGGGTGCGTGGGACCGGTCGGGGTCTGCGTCGGCGTCGGTGACGGGGTGTGCGACGGGGTGGGCGGCAGGCTGAGCGACGCGGTGGGCGCCGGGCTCGTCCTGCGCAGCGCGGCGGTCAGCGCCGGATACCAACGGTCGGACATCTTCTGGTCACCGGCGGCGTTGGGGTGCACCCCGTCGTACGTGTCCGTGGCGGTGCTGAAGCCGGTCCACTGGTCCACCACCACGATCGGCGAGGCCGCGGTGGTCTTCCCCGCCGCCCAGCCGTCGATGGCGGCGTTGAGCGCGACCGTCCGCTGCCCGCACTCGGCGCAGCTCGACGGGTTCATCGGGATGATCTTCGCGACCAGCACGGTGGTGGCCGGGTTGGCGGCCCGCATCTGGTCCACCAGCTTCGAGTACGCGNGAGCACCACGTCCGGATGGGTGGCGGCGAGCCAGCCGGGCAGCAGGTTCTGGTTGGCGATGTTCGTCGCCAGGTAGCCGCCGTGCCCCTCGTTGTCGCCGTCGTGGGGCACGCCGCAGCCCTGCGGCCCGAGCGTGCCGACGAAGTCCACGTCGGTGTAACCGGTCGACTGGAGGCGGTTCCAGAGCACGGCACGCCAGCAGCCGGGCGATCCAGTGATGGAGTCGCCGAGCGGCATGACGCGGATCGGGGCGGCGGCTGCGGCGGCCGGTGCGGTGGCGGTATTGAGGGCGAGGCCGAGGCCGAGGACGGGCAGGAGCGCGGCGAGCGTGATCAGCGCGGCGCGCAGGCGGTTTCGGGACATGCGGTGAGGACTCCTGTCACGTGACGGATCATCGGTGACGGCCCTGACGCTCCCGTACGCATTGAATCGCTTCGACGCCCGCGACTCAACCCTCCGGATGGCCCCGATGCCGGGCCCACTCGGGCGCGAGGATCGACATCACGGTGGCGTCGGCCCAGCCGTCGCCGTCGCGCAGCACCTGCCGCAGCGTGCCCTCGGCCACGAAGCCGATTTTCTCGTAGGCCCGCCGGGCGCGCGGGTTGAACGTGAACACCTCCAGCCCGATACGGTGCAGGCCGAGCTGCTCGAAGCCGTACCCGACGACCAGCCGGACCGCCTCGGTGCCGAGGCCGCGGTCGCGCCCGTTCGGGCCGATCAGGGTGCGGAAGTTGCAGCTCGCGTTGGCCCGGTCCCACTCGTTGAGCACCACCTCGCCGACGCAGGCCCCGGTGGCCCGGTCCACCACGGCCAGGTCGNGGCGGGCCGCCGTGACGCTCTCGCCGGGCGGGCTGCCGGTCAGGCGGGCGACCTCGGGGTCGGCCAGGGTCTCCGCGAGCGCCGGCAGGTCGTCGTCGTGGAACGCGCGCAGCACCACCCGCTCGCCGTCGAGGGTGGGCTTGACGGAGAAGTCGATCATCACAGGTCGATTGTGCCGGTCCTGGACGCGATCTGACGAGTGCAATTCGACCGCCCGGCCGGTTCTCGGCCGCCACCGCCTCGGCTTCGGCAGACTGAGGCGGTGGGTGGCGCCGGTTGGATCAGGCTGGCCGACGACCGGGACGGGGTCAGCTGGCTGGAACTCTTCGTCGACCTGATCTTCGTCTTCGCCTTCCTCAACGTCACCGCCGTGACGGCGGACCAGCTCAACCCGGCCGGGCTGCCGCGTGGGCTGCTGATTCTGGTGCTGCTCTGGTGGTGCTGGGTGCCGTTCGCCTGGCTCGGCAACTCCGTCCGACTCGACCGGGGCGCCATGCCGGTGGCGGTCTTCGGGCTGAGCGCGGTCCTGTTCGTGATGGCGCTGACCGTGCGGGAGGCGTTCATCGACCGCCCCGGCGGGTTGTCCGGGCCGGTGGTCTTCGCGCTCGGCTATCTGGTGATCCGGACCACCATCCTCGTCGTCGGGACGCTGGCCAGCACCGGCCGTCAGGGCGGCCGCCTGCTGCGTCGAGCCTTTCCGCCCCTGTTCGTCGCCGCATTCTTCCNCCCGGTTCCCCCTGGTCGCCGCCACGGTCGTCGTCGAGTACGGCTGGGCGCTGCTGATCGGGTCGGACCTCTGGCGGATCGGCTCGACCCGGCACTGGGCGGAGCGGCACAGTCTCATCATCCTGGTCGCGTTCGGCGAGACGATCATCTCGGTGG
>NZ_NAPR01000013.1:633741-736912 GCF_002140155.1 Micromonospora sp. NBS 11-29 | reverse complement strand
CGCCCAACCCCTGACGACGGCGGTGCTGGTCGGCGCCCTGCTCGCGGTGGCGGTGGCCGGCGCGCTCTGGTGGACGTACTTCGACGTGGCCCGGTTCGCCGGGGAGCAGACGCTCGGGCGGGTCTCCGGGAAACGCCGCAACCGGCTCGGTCGCGATGCGTACAGCTATCTACACCTGCCCATGCTGGCCGGACTGATCCTGGTGGCGCTCGGGCTGAAGAAGTCGCTCAGCGAGATCCGGATCCACATCGAGAGCGAGGCCAGCACGCCCGGTCTCTACCTGCCCGTGCTCTACGGCGGGGTGGCGCTCTATCTGCTCGGGCTGATCCTCTTCGAGCTCCGCACGCTCCGCTTCCTGGGCCGTTCCCCGGTCCTGGGCCTGGTGCTGGTGGCGGCGCTCGCGCCGCTGGCGGCACGGCTGCCCGTGCTGGCGCAGTTGGCCCTGCTCGCCGCGGCGACGGGCCTGATGCCCCTGGCGGACGCGACCGTCTTCCGGCACCGGCACCGGCGTCTGCACGCGCAGATCGACAACGCGCACGACCCGGCCGACGTCGCCCCGAAGGAGCTCTTCTTCGATCTGGCCTTCGTGTACGCGTTCCTCCAGGTGGCCGCGCTGATGGCCGACGATCCCACCTGGACCGGCGTGGCCCGGGGTCTGCTGGTGCTCACCCTGCTCTGGCTGGCGTGGGCCGGGTACTGCTGGCTGACCGTCATGATCACGTCAGAGCATCGGGTGGTACGGCTCGCGACGCTCCTCGTGGTCGCGCTGACCACGCTGCTCATCCTGGCCAGCCCGCAGGCGTTCACCGACGTGTCGGGCGGCCTCGACGGGCCGCTGGTGTTCGTGGCCTGCTACGCGGTCATCCGTCTCCTCCGCCTGGCCGCGTTGCACATCGCCGGCCGGCGGCAACCGACGCTCCCGAAGCCGCGGCTGCGCGACGCCACACCGACGCTCCTCGCGCTCGCCCTGCTGCTTGCCGCCGCGCTCGTACCCCGTCCAGCCGACGACATCCGCCTCCTCGCCCCGCTCAGCGTGGTTCTCTGGCTGCTGGCCATGGCGATCGACGTCATGGGCAACGGCCGTCTCACCGTCGGTAACCTGCGGGTCACCTCGCCGGAGCACTGGACCCGCCGGTACTCGCTCGTGATCATCATCGGGCTCGGGGAGGCGGTGATCTCGTTGGGCTCGGCGGTGACGTTCACGCCGGTCTCGTTGCGCGTCATCGTGGCGGTGTTCCTGGGCACCGCCCTGTTGGCCAGCCTCTGGTGGGTCTACTTCGGCCCGGGCAGCGCCGAGGCCCAACGGGCCCTGGCGGCGGCGCGGGGCGAGCGGCGTATCCGGCTGGCCCGCGACGGGTACGCCTGGCTGCACCTGCCGATGGTGGTCGGAATCGTGCTGGTCTCCCTCGGTCTGCGCAAGACCATGTCGGTGCTGGGCAGCCGAGGGCTCTTCGAGTTCGGAGCGCCGCTGTACCCGGTGGGGCATGTGGCGCTCTTCGGCGGCGTGCTGATCTACCTGCTCGGCGACCTGGCGTTCCGGTACCGGCTGACCGGCCGCTACCGGCCGGCGCGGGTGGTGCGGGTGCTGGTGGTCGCGGCTCTGCTGCCGTCGACGCGGGAGCTCACGGCGTTGCTCGCGCTGGCCCTGCTCGTCGCGGTCTGCCTGGCCTTCACCGCGTTCGAGGCGGTACGGCACCGCTGGCCGGGCGGGCTTCCGGCGGTGACCGGCCGCTGATTCCACGACGGCCGGTCAGTCGCCGTCCACCCGACGGTCGCGCTTGCGCTGGGACTGCCGTTTCTTCTCGGCCAGCCGGCGTTCCTTGGCGCCCCGGGAGGGGCGGGTCGGCCGGCGCGGTTTCGGCGGCGGCGCGACCGCCTCGCGCAGCAGCGCGGCCATCCGCTCCCGGGCCGCCTCCCGGTTGGCCAGTTGCGCGCGGTGCTCGCTGGCCGTCACGGTCAGCACGCCGTCGACCAGCCGGCCGGCGAGCCGGTCGAGGGCCCGCGCCCGCAGCGTCTCCGGCACGCTCGGCGAGCCGGCCAGGTCGAAGCTCAGCTCCACCCGCGAGTCGGTGGTGTTGACGCCCTGCCCGCCCGGCCCGGAGGAGCGGGAGAACCGCTCCCGCAGCTCGGCGGCGGGCACCACGAGCCGGTCGGTCACCCGCAGTCCGTCGTCCACGCTCCGAGGCTAACGCCCCGGCCGGTGCCCCGGGGTCGGGGTGCCGGTCAGCCGCCCCGGCCGATGATGGTGTCGGCGGTCTGCTGGACCTGGTCGATCGGGATGGCGAAACCGATGCCGATCGAGCCGTTGCCGTCGATGGTGGCGATGGCGGTGTTCACGCCGACCACCTCACCGCGCGCGTTGACCAGTGGCCCGCCGGAGTTGCCCGGGTTGATCGAGGCGTCGGTCTGCACCGCGGTGTGCCGGCCGTTGCCGATCCGGACCTGCCGGTTGAGCGCGCTGACGATGCCGGCGGTGACCGTGCCGGCGAGCCCGAGCGGGGATCCGACGGCGAGCACGGGTTCACCCACCCGGGTCGCGTTCGCCTTGGCCAACGGCAGCGGTGGCAGCCCGGCCGACGCGGGCACCTTGAGCACGGCCAGGTCGCTGCCGGGCTCCCGGCCCACCACCTCGGCGGTGAACCGACGCCCGTCCGAGGTCTCCACCGTCACCGGGCCGGTGCCGCCCCGGGCCAGGATGTGGTCGTTGGTGACGATGTGCTGCTCGTTGTCGATGGCGAAGCCGGAGCCGGACGCGCCCCCGCCGGGCCGTCCGCCGACCATCACCGAGACCACCCCGGGGACCGTCCGGCCGGCGGCGGTGACCAGTTCCGCCGGCACCGGCGCGGCGGAGGCCGCGGACGGGCCGGGCGCGCCCCTATCGGCCGCCCAGGTGCCGGCCGCCGCGCCGGAGACGGTGGAGAGCGCCACCACCGCCGCCGCGCTGAGCAACCGGTGCGACCAGCTCCGCCGCCCCGCCGCCCGGTCGGTCCCGGGTACGTCCCGGTGTCCGCGCCCGTCCGGGTCCAGCTCGGGCGAGACGAACCACGGGCCGCGCGGCTCGCCGAGTCCGGTCTGCACTGCCATGCCTGGCTCCTCACGTGTCGTGCCTCGTCCNGCCCATGGCCAGGACCAGTCCGAGGCCGATGAAGCGCGCTGAGACGTCCTGCCGTTGCGTCCGGTAGCCCACCGACGTGCCGATGTCCTCGTACACGTCCTTCAGCTCGGCCCTGGTGGACGCGGCGTGGAAGCCGCCGCCGGTCTGCTCGGCGACCGCCTTGAGCGTCTGCCCGTCCACCGGCACCTGGATCGCCCGGCCGCCCCGGTCGACCGACCCGCCGGGGGTGCCGAACGAGATGGTGTGCACCGGGACCTTGGCCGCGACCGCCTGGTCCGCCGCCTCCATCGGGTCCATCCCGGAGGTGTTCGCGCCGTCGGAGAGGATGATGATGCGGGCCGGCGGCGGGTCCTTGGCGGCCGTCGCGTCCAGGCTCTTCACCGCGCCCAGCGAGGTGCTGATCGCCTCGCCGATGGCGGTGCCCTGCACCCCGGTGATGCCCTCGGCCAGCCGTCCGATGCCCTCGTGCAGGGCCTCCCGGTCGGTGCTCGGCGGCACCAGCACCGCCGCACTGCCGGCGAACGCGACCAGGCCGACGTTGAACTCGTCCGGCAGCCCGTCGACGAACTTCCGGCCGGCCTCCTTCGCTGCGGTCAGCCGGTCCGGGTCGACGTCGCCGGCGAGCATCGAGGTGGACACGTCCACCGCGACCATCACGGTGGCCCGTTCCCGGGGCACCCGCACCTCCGCCTCGGGCCGGGCGAACCCGACCNCGGCCGGCGCGGGGCGACCCGGTCCAGCAGGCGCAGGTTGGTGAAGCGCACCGCGTACCGGCTCTGCCGGCGCTGCATCACCAGGTAGCCGGCGACCAGCGCGGCGACCGCGAGCAGCAGCCAGAGGCGGGCGGGCGACTGCCAGTTCATGCGACACCTCCCCGGGCGGCGGCCGGCGCGCTGGCCAGCCGGCGTTGCTCGTGCACGTGCCGGACCACGTCCGCGCACCAGTCCCGGTCGGTGCGCAGCGGCAGGTGGGTCGCGCCGGCCCGGCGCAGGATGTGGCGTACCTGGTCGCGCTGGGCGGCGGCGGCCTGCGCGTACCGCTCGCGCAGGGTCGGGTCGCCGGTCCAGACCTCGCGCCGCCGGCCGTCCTCCGGGTCGACCAGGGTGATCAGCCCGACGTCGGGCAGCTCCAGCTCGCGCGGGTCGGTGACCTCCACGGCGAGCACCTGGTGCCGTACCGCCAGCCGGCGCAGCGTCACCGCCCAGGGCGGCGGCGCGTCCGGCTCGTCGGGCAGCTCGTCGAGGAAGTCGGAGACGACCACCACCAGACCCCGCCGGGTGGCGACCCGTTGCAGGCCGTCCAGCCCGTCGGCCAGGCCCGGCGTGGTGACCGCCGGGCGTCCGCCGGCCGGGCCCGGCCCGCGCGGGTCCACCCCGACGCCGGTACGCGGGGCGCCGAGCAGCGCGCGGAGCAGCCCGAGCAGATGGGTACGGCCGCTGCGGGCCGGGAACCGGCGCAGCCCTTCGGGGGTGAGCACCTGTGCGCCGAGCCGGTTGCCCACCCCGGCGGTGAGGAAGCCGACGCAGGCCACCGCCGCCACCGCCAGTTCCCGTTTGTCCAGGGTGGCGGTGCCGTACTCCATGCTGGGGCTGGCGTCGACCAGGATCCAGGTGGTCAGTTCCCGGTCGGCGTCGACCTCGCGGACGTGCGGCACGGTGGTGCGGGCGGTGACCGCCCAGTCCATCCGGCGTACCTCGTCCTCGCCCGGCCGGTACTCCCGGCTGCCGGCCGCCTCGCTGCCGGGGCCGGGCAGCAGGCCCCGGTACCGGCCGTGCAGCAGGCCGTCGAGCCGCCGGGTCACGGTCAGTTCCAACCGGCGCAGCCGCTGGTCGGGTGCGAGGTCGGCGAGACCGGGATCGGCCNCCGGGCCCGATCCGGGCCCGGGCCGGCCGGTGTCGGGCCGGCCGGCGTCGGGCCGGCCGGCGTCGGGCCAGGTGGGGTCGGGCCAGGTCGGTGCGGGTGGGGCGGGAACGACCCGGCGGGTCATGCCGCCGCCAGGTCCGGCGTCGCCCCCGCGGGCCCGGTGACCAGGCGGGGTGGGGGCACCGCGTCGACCAGGCGGCGTACCACCGCCTCGCCGGAGATCCCGTCGGCCACCGCGTCGAAGGAGAGCACGAGCCGATGTGCCAGCACGTCCACCGCCAGCTCCCGGACGTCCTCGGGGAGCACATGGTCCCGGCCGCGGATCAGCGCGTGTGCCCGCGCGGCGGCGACCAGCCCGAGCGTGGCCCGGGGGCTGGCCCCGTACGCCAGCAGCGGGGCGACCTCCGGCAGGCCGAAGCGCCCGGGGTCCCGGGTGGCGAGGATGAGCCGGACCACGTACTCGGCGAGCGCGTGGTGGACGAAGACGTCGGCGGCGCGGCGCTGGAGTTCCCGGAGCCGGACCGGGTCGAGCACCGGACGCGCGGTGGGGCGCTCGGTGCTCATCCGGTAGAGGATGGCCAGTTCGTCGGCGTCGCTCGGGTAGTCGACCACGACCTTCATCAGGAACCGGTCGCGTTGCGCCTCGGGGAGCTGGTAGACGCCCTCGGACTCGATCGGGTTCTGNTCCAGCAGCGCCGACTGCACCTTGGCCGGGGCCCGGTTGATCTCGTCGGCGAGCACCAGGTTCGCCATGATCGGCCCCAGCTCCACGTCGAACGCCTCGGTCGAGGCCCGGTAGATCCGGGTGCCGACGATGTCCGAGGGGACCAGGTCGGGCGTGAACTGGATCCGGGAGAACGTGCCGCCGACCACGGTGGCGAGCGTCTGCGCGGCCAGGGTCTTGGCCACCCCGGGCACGCCCTCCAGCAGGCAGTGGCCGTCGGCGACCAGGGCGGTGAGCAGGCGGTCGACGAGCCGGTCCTGCCCGACGATCACGCGTTTGACCTCGAAGAGGGTCTGGTCCAGCTCGACGCCGCTCGCGTCGGCGTCGACTGGGCCGGTCACGCCGGCCAGGGTGTCCGAGATGTCCGTCACGGTGCTTGCTTCCCGGGCCGGACACACGACAAACGTCGGATTATCCGGCCCAGTGCCACCCGCTCCGGGCCGGACCGGGAGCACCTCCCCGATCGGGCGGCAACCACGCGAAGCGGCGCTGGCGGCCCCGCACGGGACGGAATCCGACACCGGCCCCCGCCGTGGCGGAGGCCGGTGCGTCAAGCCGGGTCAGTTCGCGATCACGAGGTGGAACGGCCGGGGCGAGTAGATCCCGTCGGAGGTGCGCGTCTGGACGAAGACCGCGTTCGGGGTCTGCAACCGCGGCGCCACCTGGATCTCGCCGGAGGGCGGCACGTTCACCTGGTCGTTGGTGCCGACGGTCGCCACGTACGCCTTCTGACTCACGTCGTAGTCGAGCAACACCTGGAACTGCCCCGGCTTGGTGTCCGGCCACCCGCTGGTCGGGAACCGGAACGCGGACACCACGTTGGCGGAGTGCTGGAGCAGCACCCCGGTGGAGGACACCACCGCCCAGGCGACCGTGCCCGGGGCCGGCGGGGCCACGGTGGCCCCCATGGCGGCCCGCGCGGCCTGCCGCTCGGCGGCGGTGACCACGGGCTGCTCCCCCTGCCGGACGGCGGTGCGGTCGGGCTTCGCGCCCGGCTGCGCAGCGACCGCGATCCCTCCACCGGCCACGGTGAGGGACAGCACGGCGAGCGCCACCACCGTCGCCTTTCGCTTGAAGAATGTGGCCATGACATACTCCCTTTTCTGACCGTGAGGATACGGCCGACCCGCGTTTTCGAGCACGCGGGACGGATGGTGGTGCGGCACGGGCGATCAGGCGCGAACAATGGCGGTTCAGCGAACATCAACGTCGCAGCGCATCGCGTCTGAGCTGGGCTTACTGCCCAAGTCGTGACGGCACGACCAGGTGGAACCTAACACCGGTAAATGGGAGTGGTCAATAGCGCATATCGCGTGTCGGCGTCGATCGAAAAGCGTGTCGATAATTGCGAGGAGATACCGCACGACGACTCACGAAATTGATTCACGGGACATCGCGGCGGCCCGGGGAGCGGGTAGCCTGACCGCCGTGGTCACGGTGGACGGTCCAAGGCGTGTCAGCACCCGGGGCGGCCGGTGGGCGACGGCGGCGTGCTGGCTGGCCGTCGCGCCGGTGGCCGCGTGGGCGCTGCTCCGGCTGGCCGGGCTGGAACGGGGGCCACTCGTGCTGGTGACGGCCTTCACGCCGTACGCCGCCGCCGTGGCCCCGGCCCCGGTGGTGCTGGCGCTCGCGCTGCGGCGCCGCGCCGCCGCGACGGTCGCGGTGCTCGCCACGCTGGCACTGGTCGGCGCGGTCGCGCCCCGCGCGGTCCCCGACCACGGGCCCACGGTCGACGGCCCGGCCGTGCGGCTGCTCACCGCCAACCTGCGCCTGGGCTCGGCCGACCCGGCCAGGCTGGTGACACTGGTGCGCATGCGCCGGGTGGACGTGCTCACCGTGCAGGAACTCACCCCGCGCCTCGCCGCCGACCTGGACCGGCTCGGCCTGGCCACCCTGCTGCCGCACCGGTCGCTGACCCCCGAGGTGGGCGCCACCGGCTCCGGCGTGTACGCCCGGCACCCGCTGCGCGATCCGGGCCACCGCCGTAACCGGGGCTTCTTCTTCACCCAGGCGTACGCGACGGTGCTGGTGCCGGGAGCGCCGCCGCTGCGGGTGGAGTCGGCGCACCCGGCCGCCCCGTACGCCGTCGACGTGGTGCCCGACTGGTGGACCGACCAGCGCGCCCAGCCGCCGGCCACCCCGACCGGCGGGCTCGGCGTGCTGGCCGGCGACTTCAACGCCACCCTGGACCACGCGGCCCTGCGCGACCTGATCGCGACCGGCTACACCGACGCCGCCGACGCGGCCGGCGCCGGGCTCGGTGGCACCTGGGGCCCCTACGACGGGGACCCGATCCCGCCGGTCACCATCGACCATGTGCTGGTCGACCGGCGCATCGCGGTCCGCGCCGCCGGCACCTGGCCGGTGCCCGGCAGCGACCACCGGGCGCTGCTGGCCGAGCTGCGCCTGCCGGCGGCGTGAACCCCACCCCGCCGCGCCGAGCGTCAAGCGGGGCCCCCTCCTCTACCGCAGGCGTTAAGCGGGGCCCCCGCCTTACTCAGGCCGTAGGTGAGCGCGTCGACGAGCGCGTGCCAGCTCGCCTCCACCACGTTCGGGTGCACACCGACGGTGGTCCAGTCCCGACCGGCGCCGGCCGTCTCCACCAGCACCCGGGNTCCGGGTAGTGCCGGGACAGCCCCACCCGCAGCGCCTCGTCGAGCGCGTTGACCGGGCCGTTGCCCTCGGCGGTGGCGATCACCCGTTCGCCGCGTACCCGGATCTTGACGGTCGCTTCGGAGACCACCGCGCCGTCCTCGCGGTGCTCGACCAGCACCCGGTACGACTCCAGCCCGAACGGCCGGGCCGGCGCCTCGCCCGGCAGCTCCGAGCGGACCAGCAGCTCGAACGAGGCGTCGGCGGCCTCGAACGACCAGCCGCCGGCCTCCAGTTCCTTGACCCGGTTGGTGACCCGGGACAGCGCGTCCGGATGGCCGGCCAGGTCCAGGCCCAGCTCGCGGCTCTTGAGCTCGATGCTGGCCCGGCCGGCCATCTCGGTCACCAGGATCCGCATGTCGTTGCCCACCACCGCCGGGTCGACGTGGTTGTAGAGCAACGGGTCGACCTTGATCGCGCTCGCGTGCAGCCCCGCCTTGTGGGCGAAGGCGGCGGCCCCGACGTAGGCCTGGTGGGTGTCGGGGGCGATGTTGGCGATCTCGGCGATGGCGTGCGAGACCCGCACCATCTGTTCCAGGCAGCCCTCCGGTAGGACGGGCATGCCGAGCTTGAGCTGGAGGTTGGCGACGATCGCGAAGAGGTCGGCGTTGCCGGGGCGTTCGCCGTACCCGTTGGCGGTGCCCTGCACGTGCCGGACGCCGGCCTCGACCGCGGCGATGGTGTTGGCCACCGCGCAGGCGGTGTCGTTCTGGGCGTGCATGCCGAGCCGCTCCGGCGCGATCCCGGTTCGCGCGACCAGGTCGGCGATCACGGCGCTGACCTGGGAGGGCAGCATGCCGCCGTTGGTGTCGCAGAGCACGAACCGCTCGGCGCCGGCGGCCAGCGCGGCCTGCGCCACGGCGGCCGTGTAGCCGGGGTCGTGACGGAATCCGTCGAAGGTGTGCTCCCCGTCGACGAAGACCCGCCGCCCCTGGGCGACCAGGTACTCGACGGTGTCGGTGACCATCGCCAGGTTCTCCTCGGCGGTGGTGCGCAGCGCCCGCTCGACGTGCCGCAGGTCCGCCTTGGCGACCAGCGCCACGGCCGGGGTCTGCGCGTCGAGCAGGCCGCGCACCTGCGGGTCGTCCTCGACCGCCAGGCCGGCCTTGCGGGTGGCGCCGAACGCGACCAGGATCGCGTGCCGCAACTCCAACTCCGTGCGGGCCCGCCGGAAGAACTCGGTGTCCTTGGGCACCGCGCCCGGCCAGCCACCCTCGATGAAGCCGACCCCGAGGTCGTCCAGCAGGCCGGCCACCGCCAGCTTGTCGACCACCGAGTAGGTGAGCCCCTCGCGCTGGGCGCCGTCGCGCAGCGTCGTGTCGTACACCTGGAAGGTCATCGGAGTCCTCTTCTCGTGCCCGGGAGAGCAAACAAAAAGACCCCCCGCGGATGCGGGAGGTCTGCGCGCTCGGCGAGGGAGTGGGCCGGCGCGCTAGCTGCTAATGATCAGGACGAAGCTGGTCACGTCCCGTACTCTGCCACCTCCGCCGGGTGCTGGGAGCCGTAATCCACATTCCGGGACGCGGCGTCGTCCGGTTGGCACCCGGACCGGGTGGGTAACCCGGTCGGAGAACAGCGGCGCTGCGGCGGCCACGGCCGCCGGGACGGGAGTGGGCAGATGGACAGTTTCGACCCCTGGCGTTACCGCGACGAGGCCGGGGTGGCCAGCGCCGACCTGACCGACTACAAGGTCGAGGCCACCGACGGCGGCATCGGGAAGATCGACCGCGCGAGCCACGAGGTCGACGACAGCTACCTGGTGGTCGACACCGGCCCGTGGATCTTCGGCAAGAAGGTGATGCTCCCGGCCGGCACCGTCAACCACGTCGACCACGACGCCCGCACGGTCTTCGTCGACCGGGAGAAGGACCAGATCAAGGCCGCCCCGGAGTACGACGAGACCAGCCACGCCGACCCGACGTACCGGGACCGCCTCGGCGGCTGGTACGGCGAGAACCACTCGGCGCTGCCGCCGGACGGCCCACCCCGCGTTTGACGCCCGACCGACGGTCGGCGGGGCACCCGGATGTCCCGCCGACCGTTACCGTGTCAGGGGTGGACGCTCCGGAGAAACCCTTCCCCGCGTTGTTCAACTTCCGCGACGTCGGCGGCTACCGCACCCGCGACGGGCACACCGTCCGACGCCACCGGCTCTACCGCTCCGACTCCCTGCACCGCATCGACGAGACCGACCGGGCGGCGTTCACCGCGCTCGGCATCCGCACCGTGATCGACCTGCGCCGCCCCACCGAGGTGGAACGCGACGGCCGGGTGCCGGCCTACGACGGTCTCGTCTACCGACACATCCACCCCGAGCACGAGGACTGGGCCGCCATCCAGTTCGAGTCCTCCGGGGTGAGCCTCGGCCGCTACCTCGCCGACCGCTACGCCGACCTGGCCCGCACCGGCACGGCGGGGCTGGCCGAGGCAGTCGGCCTGATCGCCGACAGCGCCAACGCCCCGGTGGTGGTGCACTGCGTCGCCGGCAAGGACCGCACCGGCATCGTCTGCGCGCTCACCCTGGCCGTGCTGGGCGTGCCGGACGACGACATCGTGGCCGACTACGCGTTGAGCACCGCCGCGTCCGAGCGCTTCGGCGCCTGGGTGCGGGCCACGCTGCCGGACGCGGATGACCCGCCGCCGCCGTTCCTGGCCTCCCCCGCCGAGGCGATGGAGCTGTTCCTGGACGAGCTGCGCGCCGGCCACGGCTCGGCCGAGGGCTACCTCGCCCACGCCGGCGTCACCGAGGCCCAGCTCGACGCCCTCCGCGCCCACCTGCTGGAGTGACCGGGTGGCCGGCGCCGCCCCTGGCTGCGCCGGCCACGCGTACGACCGTCAGAGGACGCGGGTGACCCAACCGTGCCGGTCCTCGGCGCGGCCACGCTGGATGTCGACCAGCTTCTGGCGCAACGCCATGGTGGTGCGGCCCGGCTCGCCGCCGATGAGGAACTCGCCGTCCGGGAAGCGCACGCCGCCGATCGGGGTGATCACGGCCGCGGTGCCGCACGCGAAGACCTCGCGCAGCCGCCCGCTGGCCGCGTCCGCCTGCCAGTCGGCGAAGCTGACCGGCCGCTCCGCCACCCGGTGCCCAGCCTCGACGGCCAGGGTCAGGATCGCGTCGCGGGTGATGCCCGGCAGGATCGTGCCGCTCAGCGGCGGGGTGACCAGCGAGCCGTCGTCGTAGACGAAGAAGACGTTCATGCCGCCCAACTCGTCGACGAACCGCTGCTCCACGGCGTCCAGGAAGACCACCTGGTCGCAGCCGGCCTCGATGGCCTCGGCCTGGGCGGCGAGCGAGGCGGCGTAGTTGCCGCCGCACTTGGCCGCGCCGGTGCCGCCGGGCGCCGCCCGGGTGTAGTCCGGGGAGACCCAGACCGTCACCGGCTTCACCCCGCCGGCGAAGTAGGCCCCGGCCGGCGACGCGATGACGCAGTAGAGGTATTCGTTGGCCGGGCGCACGCCGAGGAAGACCTCGCTGGCGAACATGAACGGCCGCAGGTAGAGGCTGGCGTCCTCGTGCTCCGGGATCCACTCCCGGTCGATCTCGACCAGCCGGCGCAGCGACTCCACGAACGTCTCGGGCGGCAGCTCCGGCATGGCCAGCCGCCGGGCGGACGCGACGAAGCGGGCCGCGTTGGACTCCGGCCGGAACATGGTGACCGCCCCGTCGCCGGTGCGGTACGCCTTCAGGCCCTCGAAGATCTCCTGCGCGTAGTGCAGCACCGCGGCGGCCGGGTCCATCGGGATCGGCGCACGCGCCTCGACCCGGGCGTCGTACCAGCCCTTGCCGTCGGCGTAACGAATCGTGACCATGTGATCGGTGAACACCCGGCCGAAGCCCGGGTTCGCCAGCAGGGCGGCCCGGTCGGCGGCGGATACCGGCGCGGGATTCGGACGGATCTCGAAATCGAGCATGTCACCACCGCTCATCGCGCTGACCTCCACTGCGGATCCCACGGCGTGCGGGATCGCACGCCGACGTCACTGGTGCCAGAAAACTTACCCCGAACGGTCGTTCAGCGGATAGCTCCGCCCCCGCACATCGACGATGCCAATCGGGTGGAGCTGGCCCGGAAAACAGGTCTGGCGGCCCGCATCCGGGCCGCCAGACAGGGACGACCCGGTCAGGCTACGGCGTAGCCGGCGAGCCGGTCGCCGACCTCCTCGGTGCGCAGCGGCGCCCCGGGGGTACGTGCGGCCAGCTCGGTGGCGACCGCGGCGGTGACCCGCGCGGCGGCGTCGGCGTGGCCGAGCTGGTCGAGCAGCAGCGCGGCGGAGAGCACGGCGGCCACCGGGTCGGCGACGCCCTTGCCGGCGATGTCCGGCGCGGAGCCGTGCACCGGCTCGAACATCGACGGGTAACGCCCCTCCGGGTTGATGCAGCCACTGGCGGCCAGCCCGATGCCGCCGGTCACCGCC
The DNA here is from genome assembly GCF_002140155.1 of Micromonospora sp. NBS 11-29. GTDB lineage: Bacteria > Actinomycetota > Actinomycetes > Mycobacteriales > Micromonosporaceae > Micromonospora. The sequence continues at coordinate 724,139 of NZ_NAPR01000013.1, read as the reverse complement.
GCGGCGATGTCGGTGAGGATGTCGCCGAAGAGGTTGTCGGTGACCACGACGTCGTACCGGGAGGGGTTGGTCACCAGGAACATCGCGGCGGCGTCGACGTGCTGGTATTCCGTGGCCACGTCGGGGTGCTCGGCGGCCACCGCGGCGAAGGCCCGGGACCAGAGCGAACCGGCGTGGGTGAGCACGTTGGTCTTGTGCACCAGCGTCACCTTGCGTCGTTCCCGGCGGGCGGCCCGGGCGAACGCGTCGCGGATCACCCGCTCGACGCCGTGCCGGGTGTTCAGGCTCTCCTCGGTGGCCACCTCGGCGGGGGTGTCCCGGTGCAGGCTGCCGCCGGCGCCCGCGTACAGCCCCTCGGTGCCCTCGCGGACCACCACCAGGTCGACCTCGCCGGGCTTCACGGCGGCGAGCGGACCGGTCACGCCGGGCCAGAGCCGGGACGGGCGGAGGTTGACGTACTGGTCGAAGGCGAACCGCAGCTTCAGCAGCAGGCCACGCTCCAGCACACCCGGCGGCACGGTCGGGTCGCCGACCGCACCGAGCAGGATGGCGTCGTGCCCGGCCAGCTCGTCGAGGACGGAGTCGGGCAGCACCTCGCCGGTGCGGTGCCAGCGCGCGGCGCCCAGGTCGTATTCTGTCGCCTCGATTCCGGGCAGCACCGCGTCGAGGACCTTGCGGGCCTGCCCGACCACCTCGGGACCGATGCCGTCGCCGGCCACCACCGCGATGTGTGCCACCTGGCGCTCCTCACCTCGTCGTTCAGCGCAACGGTAGTCGTCGTCCCGCCTCCCGGTACGACTCTTCCATCATCCGGGACGAGCGGACGCACAGGAGGCTCCCAGCCGGCATTCATGGTGCGGTCATCTCCACTGCTTATGGTCAGGCGGACGGGTCGAGGGAGACCCGCGGGCGGCGGCCGGCGAGGGGGCAGGGTGTCATGCGGATCGAGGAGCGGCGGACCCGCTGGGTGGACGAACAACCCCGGACCCGGTGGGTCGACCAGTCGGCGTTCCGGCATCCCCGCCCCGACCTGCGCCTCGGCGCCCGCAGCCACCGGGTCGAGCGGCCCGCCGCCACCACGCCCGACCGGATCAGCGTCCGGCACACCGTGACCACCTCCACCGCGGAGTACACGCTGCTGCTCAACGCACCCGACTGGCTGGGCCACCGGGGCGTCGGCGAGGCCCTCCGGGACGCCGTCGCCGAACTGCGCGCCGTCGACCTCACCTACGGTCCCAACCAGCCGGACAGCCTGGTGTCCCGGCTGCGCCGCGACGAGATCAGCCCCGACTCGTACCCGCCGCTGGCCGACCTGGTGGACCGCTGCGCCGCGATGCGGGCCGCGACCGACGGCTGGTTCGACGCCTGGGCGGTGCCGGGTGGCTTCGACCCGGGCGGCCTGCTCGGCGGCTGGGCGGTGGAGCGGGCGGCGGCGCGGCTGCGCGCCGCCGGCGTCCACGACTACGCCGTGCTCAGCGGCGCGGACCTGACGGTACGCGGCCACGCCGCGCACGGCGGCCCGTGGCGGGTCGCGGTGCACCACCCGACCGAGGTGCGGCGCGCACCGCTGGTGCTTGAGATGACCGCCGGCGCGGTGGGCACCTCCGGGGTCAGCGGGCGGCGGGGACACGTCGTCGACCCGCACACCGGGGAGCCGACCGACCGGCTGGTGGCCGCCACCGTGGTCGGCCCGGATCTCGCGGTCGCCGACGCCTACGCCACCGCCCTGTACGCGGCCGGACCGGCCGGCCTGGCCTGGTTCCGCGACGGCTCGGACTACCGGGCGCTCTTCGCGCACCGGCGCTGACCGCGGCTGCGCCCCGTCTCGCACCCGGGGCGTGGACCGCGATCGGCCCCCACGGTCTCGGCAACGACCGTGGGGGCCGGTCAGCGACGAGTGCGCGTGGCTCGCGCAATCGAGGGGTGCGGGCCGACGGACCGCACGCCCGACCGCGTCACCCGAAGACGTGCCGGGAAGCGAATCGGCCGCCAGACCGCACCGGTACGCTAGCGAATCGACGCAACTCGACGCAAGAGTCTCCACAGCGGACGTACCCGGGGTCGACCCGCGGTGGGGCAGGTGCGACGCGGCAGGCCGGGGATGGCACGCTGTCCGCCGTGAGTTTCGATCTGAGCGTGTGGGCCCTGCCGAACGGGGCGACACCGGACCAGGTTCGGGCGGCGGTGCAGCAGTGCCGCGAGGGCTGGCACAGCCAGCAGCACCCCGACCCGCGGGTGGTCGCCTTCTACCGGGCGATCACGGCGAGCTACCCCGACCGGCCGTCCCGGCCCGGCACGCCGTGGGAGGTCGTGCCGCTGCACGCGGCCGCCGACCACGTCGAGATGAACCTCTTCGCCACCTGCCCCGACCAGGTCCTGCTGGACATCGAGCGGCTGGCCGGCGAGCACGACCTGATGCTCTTCGACGCGCAGGACGGTTCGGTCTACCCGCCGCCGGTCCGGGTTCGTTCCTGACTCCCCCGGCACGACGAAGGGCCCGGCCGTCCGGCCGGGCCCCGATCAGTCCTGGTCGGACTACTCGTCGCGCAGGTCCGCCGCGCTGGCCGCGACCGCGCCGATCGAGTCGGCCGCGGAGGTGAGCAGGTCGGCGCCGAGCGCCTGGTCGACGGTGAGCGTCATCAACGTCTCGCCGCCGGCCTCCCGCCGGGCCACCTGCATGGCCGCGATGTTGACGCCGGCCTCACCGAGCAGCGTGCCGACCGTGCCGACCACGCCGGGACGGTCGACGTAGCGCAGGAAGAGCAGGATGCCCTCGGCGCCGATCTCCACGTCGAAGCCGTCCACCTCGGTCAGCTTGAGCACGTCGCGGGCCCCGGCGTGAGCCACCGTGCCGGAGACCCGGACGGTCCGGCCGTCCGGCAGCGCGCCGCGCACCGTCACCAGGTTCGGGTGGTCGACGGTCTCGGCCGGCGTGACGAGCGTGACCTCGACGCCCCGCTCGGCGGCCAGGTGCGGCGCGTTGACGTAGGTGACCTGCTCCTCCACCACGGAGCTGAACAGCCCCTTGGTGGCGGCGAGCTTCAGCACCGACACGTCGTGGGTGGCGATCTCGCCGCGCACCTCGACGGTGACGCTGGCGGCCACCCCGCCGGCCAGGGCGGTGAAGGCCCGGCCCAGCTTCTCGGCCAGCGGCAGCAACGGCCGGACGTCCTCGGCGACCACGCCACCGGCCTGCACGTTGACCGCGTCCGGCACGAACTCGCCCTGGAGCGCGAGCTTCACGCTCTTCGCCACCGCCAGGCCCGCCTTGTCCTGCGCCTCGTTGGTGGAGGCGCCCAGGTGCGGGGTGGCCACCACGTTGTCGAAGGCGAACAGCGGCGAGGAGGTGCAGGGCTCCTTGGCGTACACGTCGATGCCGGCGCCGGCGACGCGGCCCTCGGCGATCGCGTCGGCCAGTGCCTGCTCGTCGACCAGCCCACCGCGGGCCGCGTTGACGATCCGGACGCCCGGCTTGACGATCGCCAGCTCCTTCTCGCCGATCAGGCCGACCGTCTCCGGCGTCTTCGGCAGGTGGATCGAGATGAAGTCGCTCTCCCGCAGCAGCTCCTCCAGGCCGACCAGGCGGACGCCGAGCTGCGCGGCGCGGGCCGGCTGGATGTACGGGTCGTACGCGATCAGCCGGGTGCCGAACGCGGCGATCCGGGACGCGAAGAGCACACCGATGCGGCCGAGGCCGACCACGCCCACGGTCTTGCCCTGCAACTCCACACCGGTGTACTTCGACCGCTTCCACTCGCCGGCCTTGAGCGCGGCGCTGGCGCTGGCGGTGTTGCGGGCCACCGCGAGCAGCAGCGCGACGGCCTGCTCGGCGGCGGAGACGATGTTGGAGGTGGGAGCGTTGACCACCATGACGCCCCGCGCGGTGGCGGCGGGCACCTCGACGTTGTCCAGGCCGACGCCGGCCCGGGCGACCACCTTGAGCCGGGGCGCCGCCGCGACCGCCTCGGCGTCGATCTGGGTGGCGCTGCGTACGATCACCGCGTCGGCCTCGGCGAGGGCGCAGAGCAGAGCCGGGCGGTCGGTGCCGTCCACGTGGCGCACGTCGAAGTCGTGCGCGAGCACCTCGATGGCGGCGGGGGCGAGTTCTTCGGCGATCAGTACGACAGGATTCATCGGTCCTCGTAGACGCTCGGTGTCGGTCGGCCTGGGGCGTCGGGACGCCGCGCTGCGCCCTGCGCCGATGCGTGCCATGGCCGTCGGGTGCGCCGGGGCACCACACCAAGGATGGTAGGTGCCGGTACGCCCTCCGGGTCCCGCAGTGCCGGGTGAGCGCCCTCACACAGCGTTGTCGCACGCCCGTCATCCGCCGTTCACGCAGGCCGGGCCGGACGAGGCGTGGCTCACCCGCTCCCAGCAGGNCGCACCGACGCCGGGGAGAGCGGTCGGTGCGCGGGCCGCGCGGGGTGAGGCTCAGGCGGTCTCGGTGATGGGCCGGTCGACCCAGCTCATCATGGCGCGCAGCTTCTGCCCGGTCTCCTCGATCGGGTGCGCCGCGCCCTCGGCCCGCCACTTGGCGAAGTTCGGCCGGCCGGCCTCGTCCTCGGCCACCCACTCGCGGGCGAACTCGCCGGACTGGATCTCGCCGAGGATCTTGCGCATCTCGTCCTTGACCCGGGCGTCGACGACGCGCGGGCCGCGGGACAGGTCGCCGTACTCGGCGGTGTCGGAGATGCTGTAGCGCATCCGCGCGATGCCGCCCTCGTACATCAGGTCGACGATCAGCTTCAGCTCGTGCAGGCACTCGAAGTAGGCCACCTCGGGGGCGTAGCCGGCCTCGGTGAGCACCTCGAAGCCGGTCTGCACCAGCGCCGCCGCGCCGCCGCAGAGCACCGCCTGCTCACCGAAGAGGTCGGTCTCGGTCTCCTCGGTGAACGTGGTCTTGATCGCACCGGCGCGGGTGCCACCGATCGCCTTCGCGTACGCCAGGGCGAGGCCGAACGCGTTGCCGCTGGCGTCCTGCTCGACGGCGACCAGGCAGGGCACGCCCTTGCCGTCGACGTACTGGCGGCGGACCAGGTGACCCGGGCCCTTCGGCGCCACCATCGCCACGTCCACCTCGGCCGGCGGCTTGATCAGGTCGTACCGGATGTTGAAGCCGTGGCCGAAGAAGAGCGCCTTGCCCGGCGCCAGGTTCGGCGCGACGGACTCGGCGTAGAGGCCGCGCTGGGCGGTGTCCGGCGCCAGGATCATGATCACGTCGGCCTCGGCCGACGCCTCGGCCGGGGTGAGCACCCGCAGGCCCTGCTCCTCGGCCTTGGGCCGGCTCTTCGAGCCGACGGGCAGGCCGATCACCACGTCGACACCGGAGTCACGCAGCGACAGCGCGTGCGCGTGGCCCTGGCTGCCGTACCCGATCACGGCGACCTTGCGGCCCTGGATCAGACCCAGGTCGGCGTCGTCGTCGTAGAACACCTCAACGCTCATTGACTTCCCTTTCCTACCGGCGGTGCCCGTCGGCCCGTCGAAAAACTGGTGGATCGCGGATGAGGCGGCGCGCAGCGCCGCACCTGCAGGGATCAGGCGGCGCGCAGCGCCGGGCCGGCGGTGATGGCGCGGGAGCCGCGCCCGATCGCCACCGTGCCGGACTGGACCATCTCCTTGATGCCGAACGGCTCCAGGTCGCGCAGCAGCGCGTCGAGCTTGTCCGGGGTGCCGGTGGCCTCGATGGTCAGGGTGTCCGGCGCGACGTCGACCACCCGGGCGCGGAACAGGCCGACCGTCTCCAGCACCTGGGCGCGGGCGGCGCGGTCCGCGCGGACCTTGACCAGCAACAGCTCCCGGGCCACCGAGACCTGCGGGTCCAACTCGACGATCTTGAGTACGTTGACCAGCTTGTTGAGCTGCTTGGTCACCTGCTCCAGCGGCGAGGACTCCGCGTTGACCACGATGGTGATCCGGGAGACGTCCGGGTTCTCGGTCTCGCCCACGGCGAGGCTGTCGATGTTGAAACCGCGCCGGGAGAACAGCCCGGACACCCGGGCCAGGACACCCGGCTTGTTCTCCACGAGCACGGAGAGCGTGTGCAGCGTCATAGCAGTGCCTTCCTCGTCATGCTCTCATGGCCCTCGCTGCGCTCGGTGCATTCGGTCATGACTGTGCCGTCCTCGTCATGCCCTCATGGCCCTCGCTGCGCTCGGTGCATTCGGTCATGACTAAACGTCATTCTCGTCGAAGTCCGGGCGGACGCCCCGGGCGAACATGATCTCGTCGTTGCTGGTGCCGGCGGCGACCATCGGCCACACCATCGCGTCCTTGCCGACGGTGAAGTCGATGACCACCGGGGCGTCGGTGATCGCCATCGCCGCCTCGATGGTCTTGTCCACGTCGGCGGCGTTCTCGCAGCGCAGCCCGACGCATCCGAGCGCCTCGGCGAGCTTGACGAAATCCGGGATGCGGTGCTTGTGCGTGCCCAGTTCGGTGTTGGAGTAGCGCTCCCCATAGAACAGGGTCTGCCACTGCCGGACCATGCCCAGGTTGCCGTTGTTGATCACGGCGACCTTGATCGGGATGCCCTCCAACGCGCAGGTGGCCAACTCCTGGTTGGTCATCTGGAAACACCCGTCGCCGTCGACCGCCCACACGGTGGTGTCGGGCCGGCCGACCTTGGCGCCCATCGCCGCCGGCACGGCGTAACCCATGGTGCCCAGGCCGCCGGAGTTGAGCCAGGTCTGCGGCTTCTCGTAGGAGATGAACTGGCTGGCCCACATCTGGTGCTGGCCCACACCGGCCACGTAGATCGTGTCCGGGCCGGCGATCTCGCCCAGCCGCTTGATCACGTACTGCGGGGAGAGCGTGCCGTCGGCCGGCTCCTCGTAGCCGAGCGGGTAGCGCTCGCGCAGGTCGTCGAGCTGGGTCCACCAGTCCGCCAGGTCGGTGGCGGGGTGGGCGGCCCGCTCGGCGGTGACCGCCGCGATCAACTCGTCGATGACGTGCCGCGCGTCCCCCACGATCGGGACGTCGGCGTGCCGGTTCTTGCCGATCTCGGCCGGGTCGATGTCGGCGTGCACCACCGTGGCGTCCGGCGCGAACGAGTCGAGCTTGCCGGTGACCCGGTCGTCGAAGCGGGCGCCGAGCGCCACGATCAGGTCGGCCTTCTGCAGGCCGTAGACCGCGGCGACGGTGCCGTGCATGCCGGGCATGCCCAGGTGCTGGCGGTGCGAGTCGGGGAACGCGCCCAGCGCCATCAGCGTGGTGACCACCGGGATCCCGGTCAGCTCGGCCAGCCGGCGCAGCCCCTCGGTGGCGCCGGCCTTGAGCACGCCGCCGCCGACGTAGAGCACCGGGCGGCGGGCCGCGGACATCAGCCGGGCCGCCTCGCGGATCTGCTTGCCGTGCGGGTGCAGCGTGGGCCGGTAGCCGGGCAGCTCCAGCGTGGGCGGCCAGGAGAAGGTGACCTCCGCCTGGAGGACGTCCTTCGGGATGTCGACGAGCACCGGGCCGGGCCGACCGGTCGAGGCCAGGTGGAACGCCTCGGCCAGCACCTGAGGGATCTCCTCGGCGGTCTGCACCAGGAAGTTGTGCTTGGTGATCGGGAGCGTGATGCCCTGGATGTCGGCTTCCTGGAAGGCGTCGGTGCCGATCATCGGCCGGGCCACCTGACCGGTGATCGCCACCATCGGCACCGAGTCCATGAACGCGTCGGCGATCGGGGTGACCAGGTTCGTCGCTCCCGGGCCGGAGGTGGCGATGCAGACGCCGACCCGGCCGGTGGCCTGCGCGTACCCGGTGGCCGCGTGCCCGGCGCCCTGCTCGTGACGGACCAGGATGTGCCGGACCGTGGAGTCGTAGAGCGGGTCGTACGCGGGCAGGATCGCGCCGCCGGGGATGCCGAAGACGACGTCGACGCCGAGCGCCTCGAGCGACCGCACCAGCGAGCCGGCGCCGGAGACCTGGGCGGTGGCGGGCTGCCGTACCGGCGTGGGGGCGCCTTCCGGGGCGGCCGGGACGGCCCGGCTCGCGGCCGGGGCGGCACCGGCCCGGGGTGCGGGGGCGTGGTCGGGGTCGCCGGCCGCGCCGGCGCCCGGTCGGGCCCGCCGGGCGGTGTGGGCGAGCGTCTCTGGCGTGGGTCTCGTCATGGCGGTTCAGGCCTTCGGCTGTGAGTGGGTGACGCGGTTGTCAGGATGGGACGCGGGCGTCCCGGCGATGGTCCGACGGCAACAAAAAAGCCCTCGTGCAGGATGCACGGGGCCAGCGCACTCTCGGGAGGAGAGTGCGCTCAGGTAAGTACTCGCAGCGACCGGTTCGACGACATGCGGCTAAGCCTGACGCATCTCACGCGATGAGTCAACTGATCCCACATTTTGGTCCACGGACGTGGGCGTGTCGGCCACCTGCGACCCCTCCACGGCCGGTCCCACCTGCGGCGACGCGTCCGTCGAGGGGCGTGGGGCGGGCGGGTTGTTGCGCAGCCGGGGCAGCAGCGGCGACGGCGTACGCGCCGGCGGGGGCGGCGGCGCCGACGGGATCGAGGCGGACCGGTTGCCGGGCGAGGTGGCCGCCTCCAGCATCGCCTCCAGGTGCTCCGCCGGCACGCCCCAGCCGAAGAGCGCGCCCTGGCCGAACCGGCAACCGGCGGCCACCACGGCGGCCAGCTCCGTCGGGTTGGTGACGCCCTCGGCGATCACCTCCAGGCCGAGCTGGTGGCCCAGGCGCATGACGATGTCGACCATCGGGGCGAACGCCGGCCCGTCCCGGTCGACCGGCCGGACCGGTTCGTGCTCGGCCACCAGGCTGTGGTCGATCTTGAGGATGTCGATCGGCAGGCGGCGGAGCTGCCCGAGGGAGGAGTAGCCCGCGCCGAAGTCGTCCAGCGCGATCCGTACGCCGGTCCGCCGCAGCGCGGTGAGCCGCCGGATCAACTCGTCCAGGTCGGTGGCGACCGCGTGCTCGGTCACCTCCAGCACCAGCCGCTGCGGCGGTACGTGGTGGGCGCGCAGCGCGTCGGCGACCTGCACCACGTATTGCGGGGCGTGCAGCTCGCGCGGGGAGACGTTCACCGACACCCAGACGTCGTGCCCCTCGGCCAGCCAGCGGGAGAGCTGGTAGCACGCCTGGTGCAGCACCCAGGCGCCGAGCTTGGCGATCATCCCGCACTCCTCGGCGAGCGGGATGAACTCGTCCGGCCGCACGTTGCCCAGCTCCGGGTGACGCCAGCGCAGCAGCGCCTCCGCGCCGACCGGGCGGACCGAGGGCAGCGAGGCCACCGGCTGGAAGACCAGCCGCAGCTCGTCGCGCTCGATCGCGCCGCGCAGCTCGTGCTCCAGCCGGGTACGCCGGCTCAGCAACTGGTCGTACGTGGCGTCGTAGCGCTCGACCCGGTTCTTGCCCCGCTGCTTGGCGTAGCGCAGCGCCAGGTCGGCGTTGCGCAGCAGCAACTCGACGTCGTGGTCCCCGCCGCTGCCGGCCACCCCGATGCTGACCGAGAGGAAGACCGGCCCGTCCGCCTCCTCGTACGGGCGGCCGAGCACGCCGAGCAGCCGGTCGGCCACCGGCCCCGGCTCGGCCGAGCCGTGCATCAGCACCGCGAACTCGTCNCCACCTCGGCCAGCACCGCGTCACCGACGTCGTGCCCGCGCATGTCGTTGACGTTCTTGAAGCCGTCCAGGTCGAGCCCGAGCAGCACGCAGGGCTCGCCGGAGTCGGCGCACCGGTGCAGGGCGCGCAGCAGGCCACGCCGGTTGGCCAGACCGGTGAGCGGGTCGGTGTGCGCCAGCTCACGGAAGTGCGCCTCCCGCTCGGCCAGCCGGGCGGCGTAGCCGCGGACGTCGTTGAGGGCCAGATATTGCCGGGTCACCAGCGCGAACCCCTCGATGCTGCCCGCCACGATGCCGTACCCGTCGAACCGGCCGCCCTGCATCAGGTGGTACATCGCGGAGGCGGCCATGGCGAACATCGGCGCGAACGCGTACTCGCCGTCGCGGCGGATGAGGTCGACGTCGAACTGCGTCCGGTCGGCCTTGCGCCCGGCGACGGCGGTGGCCAGCAGGCCGGCGACGGTCACCGCGGCGCCGGCCGACAGCATGCCGGGGCCGCTCTGGCAGAGCCCGGCCGACACGCCCAGCCCGCCGACGGTCACCGCGATCGTCCCGACCCCGAGCAGGATCAGCCAGCCGCGCGGCGGGGCGGCCCGCGGCACCAGGATCAACGTCAGCCCGGTGGTCAGCGCGGTGCTGACGGTGGCCAGCAGGATGGGCAGGCACGCGGCCGGGGTGGCCGCGCCGAACAGCCGGGTGGGCGCGCTGAACGCCACCCAGCCGACGAACCAGAGCGAGGTGGCCATGATCAGGCCGTCGAGCAGGAGCCGGGCGGTCGCGGCCCGGGTCGCGGCCGCGCCGGGCAACCGGAGCAGCGCGGCGCCGAGGCTGAGGCCGGCGAGCGTGGTGGTCACCGCGACCAGCGTGGCCCACCCGGTCCGTTGGCCCTGCCGGTGCGCCCAGTGGTCCCCGGCCGTCAGCAGGCCGCCGAGGCCGAGCAGCAGGCTGAGCAGGGCGGCCCCGGCGGCGACGGCCAGCAACATGTGAACCTGGCGGCGGGGGCCGGTGCGACGGCGGGCCGACGCGACGAGCAGCGCGGTGGCGCCGGCCGCGACGAACCCGCTCGACGCCGCGACGATGACCATCCACGGGGACGACTGCACGGCTCAACTCTGCCGGATTCCCGCGCTCCGTGGGGCACCGGATGTGCAACTGTTGGGACACAGGGTGCACGACCGACACCCGCCGGGGCGGCGGTGTCAGACTGGTACGCATGCCTGAGCTGCGGTCGAGGACATCCACCCACGGTCGGACGATGGCCGGCGCCCGGGCCCTGTGGCGGGCCACCGGGATGACCGACGACGACTTCGGCAAGCCGATCGTCGCCATCGCCAACAGTTTCACCCAGTTCGTACCCGGTCACGTCCACCTCAAGGACCTCGGCGGCCTGGTCGCCGACGCGGTGGCCGAGGCCGGCGGGGTGGGTCGGGAGTTCAACACCATCGCCGTGGACGACGGCATCGCCATGGGCCACGGCGGGATGCTCTACTCGCTGCCCAGCCGCGAGCTGATCGCGGACGCGGTGGAGTACATGGTCAACGCGCACTGCGCGGACGCGCTGGTCTGCATCTCCAACTGCGACAAGATCACGCCGGGGATGCTGCTGGCCGCGCTGCGGCTGAACATCCCGACCGTGTTCGTCTCCGGCGGCCCGATGGAGGCCGGCAAGACGGTGGCGATCGAGGGCGTCGTGCACAGCAAGATCGACCTGATCGACGCCATGATCGCGTCGTCCAACGAGGCGGTCACCGACGACCAGCTCGGCGAGATCGAGCGCTCCGCGTGCCCGACCTGCGGCTCCTGCTCCGGCATGTTCACCGCCAACTCGATGAACTGCCTGACCGAGGCGATCGGCCTGGCGCTGCCCGGCAACGGGTCGACGCTGGCCACCCACGCCGCGCGCCGGTCGCTCTTCGTCGAGGCCGGCCGCACCGTCGTGGAGATCGCCAAGCGCTGGTACGACGGCGACGACGCCTCGGTGCTGCCCCGCTCCATCGCCGGCCGGTCCGCGTTCGAGAACGCCGTCGCCCTCGACGTGGCCATGGGCGGGTCGACCAACACGATCCTGCACCTGCTCGCCGCCGCCCGCGAGGCGGAGCTGGACTTCGACGTGGCCGACATCGACGCCGTCTCCCGCCGGGTGCCGTGCCTGGCCAAGGTCGCCCCGAACTCGCCGAACTACCACATGGAGGACGTGCACCGCGCGGGCGGCATCCCGGCCATCCTCGGCGAGCTGGACCGCGCCGGGCTGCTCCACCGCGACGTGCACGCGGTGCACTCCCCCGACCTGGACCGGTGGCTGACCGACTGGGACGTGCGCGGCGGCTCGCCGCGAGCGGAGGCGGTCGAGCTGTTCCACGCCGCCCCCGGCGGGGTGCGCACCACCGAGCCGTTCTCCACCACCAACCGCTGGTCGTCGCTGGACACCGACGCGGCCGGCGGCTGCATCCGGGACCGGGAACACGCGTACAGCGCCGACGGCGGGCTGGCCATCCTGCACGGCAACCTCGCGCCGGACGGCTGCGTGGTGAAGACCGCCGGCGTGCCCGAGGAGTGCCTGACCTTCCGCGGCCCGGCCAAGGTCTTCGAGTCGCAGGACGACGCCGTGTCGGCCATCCTCGCCAAGGAGATCGTCGCCGGGGACGTCGTGGTGATCCGGTACGAGGGCCCGAAGGGCGGCCCCGGCATGCAGGAGATGCTCTACCCCACCTCGTTCCTCAAGGGCCGGGGGCTGGGCCGCTCCTGCGCGCTGCTCACCGACGGCCGGTTCTCCGGCGGCACCTCCGGCCTGTCCATCGGACACGTCTCCCCGGAGGCGGCCTCCGGCGGGCTGATCGCGCTGGTGCGCGACGGCGACGAGGTCGTCATCGACATCCCGGGCCGCTCGATCGAGCTGAACGTGCCGGCCGACGAGCTGACCGCGCGCCGGGTCGCCGAGGAGAAGCGCGACCGCCCCTACACCCCGCTCGACCGGCAGCGCCCGGTGTCGGCAGCGCTGCGCGCGTACGCGTCGATGGCCACCTCGGCCAGCGACGGCGCCTACCGCCGCGTCCCCGAGTAGTAAGGAGGGGCCCCCGCTTAACGCCTGCGGTATAGGCGGGGCCCCTTCTTAACATCCACCCACCAGGGCATCGACGCTCACCTATAATGCGGGCACGTACCACCAACGGAGGTGACCCGTGTCCCGCCGCCACACCCCACTCCCCCTCTGCGGCCGTCGCCCGTGCGCGCTGCTGCTGATGCTCGGCCTGCTCCTGGGCCTGGCCGTCCCCACCGCACTGCCGACGCCCGCGTCCGCCCGGCCCGCCGCGCTGGCCGCCGATCCGCTCTGTTACGCCGACGGCTTCAGCCAACCGCCGGGCGTCGGCCGCCCGCTCGCCCTCACCTGGTCACGCATCGGCAACCGGTCCAACGGTGGCTACACCTACCGCTACTGGATGGTGCAGGAACTCAGCGGCTCGACCTGGTACTACCGGAACAGCTACGTGGCGCGGTGCTCCGGCGACGCGCTGGTGTCCAGCACTCAGGTCCCGACGACCGACGGATTCGGCACCGCGGCCTGCACCAGCACCGTCGACCGCTATCCGACGACGTCCGACGCCGAGCGGTACGTCGGGCAGGCCATCTCCTGGGACCGGGGCCACCTCCGCCAGATCACGTTCCGTTACTGGCACCACGAGGTGTTGTTGGTGGTGACCCCGGGATGGTCGTACCGGTCCAGCTCCGTCGTGCGCTGCTGACCGNCCCGCCCCGCCGGGTAGGGTCCGGCGACGTGGAGACGACGGTGAGTTACGCGCGACTGGTCCGACCGGCGATCGACCGCGTCTACGGGGGCGCACGCTGGGCGGCCCGCCCACGCATGGAGGCGTTCTACGCCGAACGCGGCTGCGACCTCGGCGCGGAGAACAGCTTCTTCTCCGGCGTACTGGCCCGGCCGATCCCCGCCGACGCGTTCGCCGACGGCCTGGTCTACACCGACAACAACCTGAGCCGGGAGCTGAGGCAGGGCATCTTCGTCCGGGACGACGACGGCGCCTGGCACCTGACCGAGCTGGGCCGGGAGCTGACGTCGTACGCGCAGCGGGCCAGCGGCGAGGCCGCCGAGGAACTGTGGGCCACCCTGCCCGGGGTGCTGCCGGGCCTGGGCATCGTGCCCCGGCTGGCGGAGCTGGTCGGTCGGGTGCTGGNGCGGGCCGGCGTTCCGGGCCATGTCCCCGCCGTACGAGCCGGCCGACGCCTCCCCGTCACTGCTGCTGGTCACTCGGCTGGGCTCGCTGCGGCACCACCGCGCGGACGCGCACCGGGCCGCGTGGCGGGCGGCCGGCCTGACCGCCGACGGGATCCGCGCGCTGCCGGACGGGCCGGAACGCGCGGCGATCGAGGCCGACACCGACCGCCGCGACGAGCCGGCGTACGCGGTGCTCACCGACGCCGAGCGTTGGGAGCTGCTGGCCGGCCTAGCCGCCCTGCCCAACTAGGCGTACACCGTCGTCGTCGTGCCGGTGGACGGTGCGACCGGCACGCGTGACGCGCAGGGTCACCGCCCGCCCCGGGTGCTCGGCGGCCAGCCGGGCCAGCTCCGGCAGCGGATTGGCAGCCGGTGCGCGGGCCGGCGCGCCGGGCGCCGGCAGCGACTCGTCCGGGTCGGTCGGGACCAGCTCGCCCACGTCGTCGGCGAGGTCGGCGAGGCAGTCGGCGAGCGCCGCCGCGAGGCTGGGCCGGGTGGGCAGGTCGTCCGGGTGCACCGGCGCGTCGCGCGGTCGTACCTGGGCCGACCACCAGCGGCCGTCCGGCCGGAGCGGGTGGCCGGCGTGCTGCCGCAGGTCGAGCACGCCGACGTGCAGCGCCAGGTCGAGGCCGAGCACGAGCCGGATCAGCTCGCCCGGTGGCGGCGCCGCCGGGCGGGTGGCGGTGACAACGAGCCGCCCGGCGGGCAGGCCGCCGCCGGCCTGCCGCACGTACTCCCTCACCGGGTCGGCACCGACCCAGGGCAGGGTGACGCATCCGTCGCGCAGCGCGCGGGGAATCGGATGGCCGCCGTCCGCCTCCGCCAGCTCCTCCGGGGGTACGCCGAAGACGCGCGCCCACGCGCCGAGCCGATAGCGTTCGGGGAGCTGGACCACCGCGCGGCCGTCCGGGGTGGTGGTCACCGTGCGGGTGGCCTCGGGTGCGCCGCCCCGCCAGGTCAGGTGCACCACCCGGTGCCGCAGGTCGGTGATGGTCACCAGCACCGCCCGGTGCAGTCGGCGGCTCCCGCCGCAGGTGGCGCAGCGTAGCGCCGAGCGTCGTCGCTCGGTGCCGCCGCAGCGGTCGCAGCCCTCGACCGGCGTCGGGCTCGACGCGGGCATGGGGTCCGAGCGCGGCAGGACCGGGACCGGGCCGGCGGCACGGCAACGGCAGTCCCGGGTCGGGCCCACCGACCGGCAGTCCGGGCAGGCACGGCCAGGCATCATTTCCCCGAGCCGGGTCGGTCCGGGTGGCTCGGCAACCCGGCCCAGGGCCATCGCGGACGGCCCGCCGAACCGGCCCGGTGCCGGCGCGGACGGCCCTGCGCCCCGACCCGGTGCCACCGCGCACGGCCCTGCGCCCCGACCCGGTGCCGGCGTGGAGGGCCCGCCGTCGGCCCGGCGCAGACCGGTGTACCACCAGCGGCCGTCCCGCCACACCGCCTGCGCGCCGGGCCGCCCGGTGCCGGTCGACTCGACCAGTTCGGCGAGGACGCGTCGCTCGATCCGCTCGACGTCGACGGGCGGCGGGACCGGGCCGAGGAGCGGAGCGCGCTCCCCGGGGCACGGCGGAACGGGGTCGAGCAGCCGGGCCGGCGCGGTCAGCCCCCGTTCGGTGAGCCCGGCCAGCGCCGCCGCCGCGTCGGTGCGGAGCAGCGCGGTCGCCAGGTCGGGTGCGCCCTCCACCGGGCCGTCCGGCACCGGCGAGCCGGGCACCTCGTACCGCACCGTCCACCACGGACGGCCGGCGCGGCGGCGCACCGTCGCGACGAGGTCCAGCAGGAGCAGGTCGGCCAGGTGGCAGAGCCGCGCGAGCCGGGTGCCCGGGTCCACCGGCGCCGCTGCGGCCGTCCCGCCCAGCCAGAGCCGCCACGGTCGGCGCGCCGCGTCGGCGAGGGCCGCCGCCGCCAGCGCGTACCGTTCGGCGGCCGGCAGCTCGGGACGCCAGGCCGGCGGGAGGCGTACCAGCACCGGTTCGGGGTCGAGCGCGACCGCGACGGTGGACGCGAGGGCGCGTACCCGAGGGGTCAGGTCGGCCACCACGGCACCCGCCGCATCCGGTCGGGGGGCGAGGTCGGCGGGCGTCACCCGGTGGGAGGCGACCGCGCCGGTGTCGGTGTTGGCGACGGTGAGCAGGAGCTGCGCGCGGCGGCGGCCGCGCCAGTGGCAGCGCGGGCAGCCGGTGCCGGCACACTCCGGGCAGGGCGTCACGTCGCTCACCGCGGCGGCCTCGGCGAGCAGGGCCCGTCGTGATCGACCCGGCGCCGGCACCGGCTGCGGTCGGGCAGCGGCAGGTCACAGAAGACCAGATGGCGTACGCCCTGCTCGTCCTCGAAGCTGACGGTGACCTCACCGGCGTCCACCTCGGACAGGAAGCTCACCGAACGGGCCAGCGTGCCGGCGAACCGACGCGCGGCGGGCAGGTCGCTCGCGCTGAACGGCAGATGCGCCACGAACCGCTCACCCATGGGATTCCCAGAATACGCGCACGAGAACACCACTCCTATTTCCGAAAACCGCCAGGAAAAGACATCCGCGCTGGTCATCCTGCGGCGCGGCCAGCATAGGCGCAACGCTTCACGCCCCCGATTCTTGACTTATTTCTGCATGACGGATATGCATTCCGGAGGAGGTATTCCGAGTGTTGCAAAATGGGATGGAGGCGTTGATCGTTGGCCGAGGACATGGGTTCGACGGTGCCGCGACGGCAGCTCGGCCGGGCGCTGCGGCAGTTGCGCGCCGAAGCCGGGGTGACGCTCGACGCGGCGGCCGAAGCGCTGGAGTGCAGCCGGCAGAAGGTGTGGCGGATCGAGAGCGGTCTCGGGTCGGTGCGCGGGGTGGACGTGCGGGCGATGTGCCAGCTCTACGACGCGAACGCGGAGTTGACCGGCGCGCTGACCGCCCTGGCGAGCGAGACGAAGGCGAAGGGTTGGTGGCACGCCTACGGCGACGCCATCCCGGACTGGTTCGAGCTGTACGTGAGCCTGGAACAGGCGGCCCACCGGCTCAGGTTCTACTACGACGCGATGGTTCCGGGTCTCTTGCAGACAAGGGAGTATGCGCACGCGGTCTACCAGCACCGACACGAGGTCAGCGACGAGGATCGGGAACGGCTGGTCGAGGTTCGGCTGCAACGCCAAACTTTGCTGACTCGTCGACTGCCGCCCGCTCCACGTTGCAGCGTCGTCCTCTCCGAGGCAGCGCTGCTGCGCGTCGTTGGGAGCAGCGCAACGATGGTGGGGCAACTACGCCACCTGCTGACCCTGAGCGAGAGGCCGAACATCTCCGTTCGCGTGCTACCACTCATGGCCGGACTACATCGAGGCGTTGAAGCGGGAACCTTCGTCATGCTGGCGTTCCCGCCAGGCAACCGGGCAACACCCGAGCCGCCTGTCGTCTACAGCGAGTCGTGGACCGGCGCGCTGTATCTTGACCGGCCCCAGGAACTCGCCGCATATGAGAAAGTCTGGGCAAGCATCGATGAGCTTGCTCTCGACCAAGGGCTGTCGAGACGGTTGATCGACAAGATCATCGGGGAGGTTCACCATGGCTGATCTGACCATCGCCCAATGGCGCAAGAGCACCCGCAGTGGCAGCAACGGGGGCGAGTGCGTCGAGGTTGCCGACAATTTGCCCGGCCTGGTCGCCGTACGCGACAGCAAGGACCCGGCAGGCCCGGTCCTCACCTTCACCCCCGCCGCCTGGACCACCTTCACNCCTCAGCGCCCGTTTGACACCCACAGCGTTCCACTCACGGCGCGCAAGCCGAGTGGGTGGAACGCTGTGGGTGTCTCCGCGCCCATTTCACACCCATACCGTTCCACCCGGCGGGCGCAGGGCGGGTCAGCCCACTCCGGGGATGCCCGTCAGGCCTTCGATCCACCCGGCGACCACCGACGTCTGGATGGCATAGCCGTAGGAATAGTCCGACGCGTACGAGTAGTAGATCCCATAGACGCGGTCGCCCGACCAGACGCCCGCGCCCGAATCCCCCTTCACCGGAATACCGTCGATGGGATCCAGCCGCATGTGGTCCACGGCGGACCCGTCCACCGACAGGGAGCAGACCCGGAGCGAGGGAGTCGGCGCCGACGAGGGTACGGATGGCTGATCCTGGCCCCAGCCCCGCACCGCGACCGTGATGCCGGTCTTCAGCAGTGAGTTGGCGTTGTACTTCGCGATCAGGTTCACGTTGCGCACGGACCATCGCAGATGCAGCACCGCGACGTCGTACTTGTCGTTGGGCGCCCAGCCGATGACCGGGACCCCCTCGCCATACTTCGGCCTGCGGTCGCCGGTCCAGATCTGGAACCTGTCGGGGTCTTCACCGTCGAAGCAGTGCTTGGCGGTGAGCACCCAACGCTGACCGATCAGCGTCCCGGTGCACTTGTATCTCGCTCCGGAGTCGGCCCAGATGTTGACCTGGCCGCGAAGAACGCCACTGGTGGTGCCGCCGAATATGGCCGATGCCGGTGTCGAGCCGGCGAGCACCAGCGCGACCGCGAGGCCGGCTGCCGCAGCGGCGGCGGCACCTGAACGGATCAAGCGTCCGAGCATGGACAAGTTCTCCCATCCACCCATGAAGTTGGTCCGGTGACCGTAATCGAGTTCGCGCACGGGCGGCAGAAGCACTGGATGAATATGTTATTTCGCGGTGATGACGGCACGCTCCGCTGCGGCGAGCGGCGAGGGCCCGGGGCGGAAAATGCAGTCAACTATTGGACGGATGAGCCCGTAAGGGCCGAACCGTTGACGAGGGAGCCTCCGTGCGGCAGTCCCGTTTCGGCCGGGTGGCCCCGGACGCGGCGCGCCGACCAGCCGGAGGATTGACCCCGATCGACAACCACACACCTTCGCGGGGAGGATGGTGTTCGCGGCTGGCAGGCTTGTCCCCGAGCGAGCGTGTAGGAGTGTCGATGCGCCTTGAGCACCTGTGGTCCGAGCTGGCGACGGAGCTTCTGGCCGCCCTCGCGCCCTACCGGTCCCGCATAGCGGAGATCGACGTGCGGGAGAAGGCCGACCGGACCCTGCTCACCGAGGCCGACCTTGCAGTCGAAAAAATGATCATCGACAAGATTCGCGCTGTGGACCCCGCAGCCCGGGTGGTGGCGGAGGAGTCAGGTAGCGGTAGTTGGCGGCCCGACATCGACGAGGAGCCCGAGCGGATCTGGGTCATCGATCCGATCGACGGCACGGCGGAGTTCGTGCAATCGCAAAGCACCGAGTTCTGCTCCGTGGTCTGCCTGTTGGAGCGGAGGGAACCGGTGGCGACGCTCATCGTCGCTCCCGAGCTCGGCACCGACCGCACGCCGATCGTCGTGCATGCGTCCCGCGCCGAGAACGTGATTTCGGTCAACGGTCGACCAGCGGCACTCAACAATGCTCCGGAGCCGACGCTTGTCGCATCCCTGACACGCAGTTCCACGTCCGAGGCGCCGCGGCACGAGGCAGCCGTAGCCGAGGCCGGATACCGGCTGAAGACGCGGACCACGTCACAGACACTCGACATGCTCCGCACAGCGCTGGATCTCACAGAACTGTGCGAGGGCGCGCCCCGGTTCGACCTCTTCTATCGCCCGCGGCAGAAGGTCTGGGACGGCTTGGCGGGCTTGTGTCTGGGTGAGATCGTCGGTCTAATGTCTACAGATATCGATGGGGTCAAGCGTCTGCCGGTGTCCATCGAGACGCTCGCCCAGCCAGAACCGACTTTCCCCAGCACCGTGATGGGTCGCCCGGAGGCAGTCAAGTGGTTCGTGGAGGTAGCACGGAACTCCCGCACCGAAGCACCGAAGTCCTCGTAGACGTCACTTCACTCATCGGTGCCGAGGATTTCGTCGCCGCTCAGAACCGCCGTGCGCAGCCCGGAGATCCGTTCGCGCGCCAAGCGTTCGTCGAGCTGATCCAGTCCTTGATCTTCATGAACCGGGTGTGGGTCGCCCATCCGGTGCTCGCTCGCCCCACCCCGGCGGACTTCGGCGCAAGACCTCTGCTGCTCCGCGCGCTGATCGACGCCAAGCTGCTCCATCCGCTGCAACTGGACGTTGACGAGAGCCAGGCTGCTCGCACCGCCGAGGAATCCGCTCTTCACGATCTGCAGAGCTGGCAGGGCAGCAGAGCGCTCGGGCAGTTCATCGAACAGGCACTCGCCTGCGACAACGCCCTGTCGAGCACGCGCAACTCGCTGTCGAAGCGCATCCACGGCTGGTCGACCTTTCAGGCCACGCACGTTCGCGTCGCCGGCCATCACGCCGACCGGATCGGGACGTCCGACGGCGTCGAGGACGATCCGTTCGGCGACTGGGCGCGGGCGGCCTCGGTCGTCCTACGGGGCCCACTGCAGTCGATGGCCCCGCCGGGCGACGAGGTCTACGTCGCAGCCACGCTCGCGCGTGGGCTCAAGTACCGCTCCAGAGCGGATGCCGCCGGGCTCTCATACCAGGCGCACCCCATCCGCAGAGACTTTCTCCTGACCTTCGACCTGTCCCGGGAGGGCGCGGCCGAGGGGGTGGTACTCGACGTCATCAAGGCCATCCGCGGCATCCACCAAACGCTCGCCGCCGCTGCGAGCGAGAGTGACACCCACCAGGTGCAACTGCTTGAGCTGGAACTACCGCTGCTCGGCGGCCGGCTCTGGCAGGCCTCGGAGACCGGCAAGCTGGGCGAGAGCGCATGGATCGACCTGGTCGTCAGCCGCATCGCCGACTATCGACGGAAGGCAGCCGACCTGCGAGCGGCCGTCGCCAGGTGCGTCACCGACGAGGACTACCTTCGCCTCGCGCGGGACATCGACGAGGCGAAGAAGCAACTGCTCGAACGCCTCGGGCTCCGCAGGATCGCGCTGTCGCCGGTCGAGCAGGAACTCGTCAACGGGGTGGCGTCGGTGGCCGAATCGGTCCCGGGGATTCCGAAGGTCGCGGGGATGTGGATCGGCGCGCGGGTGATCAGCAAGCAGATGTCTGCCAGCGGCAACCCGGTACAGCGGTTCCTGTACAAGGAGTTCTATCGGGCGTGGAAGCGCGCTGGACGCTGATGCCGCGCCCCAGCTCGTGGGCACGGCTTGCGGCCAGTTCAAGGCTTGACCCCGGCGAGGCAAAGGCTTCAGGCCATTCCGCGTGGTTTACTCGCATGGAACGGCCGCAAGGCCCGAAGATCAGAGGGCACAGTCATGCTGTTGAGCTTTCGCTTCGCCAATCACCGATCGTTCCGGGACGAGCAGCAACTCAATCTGACTCCGGCCTACGGCGACGACCAGCACGAGCAGGCGGTCCGAGTCGTCGGCATCTTCGGCGCGAACGCGTCCGGGAAGTCCAACTGCCTGCACGCCTTGGCGTTCATGCGTCGCTTCGTGATCTTCTCCGACCGGGAGGTCGAGCCGGGTCTCGGTGTGGCCCGCGAGCCGTATCGGATGACCCCTGACTCCCTCGACGCCCCGTCGCACTACGTCGTCGACCTCAGCCTGGACGGCGTCCGGCACACCTACGGCTACACCCTCGACAACGACGGGGTTGTCGACGAGTGGCTCTACCACTATCCGCTCAAGCGGAGGCGGCGCGTCTTCGAGCGCAACGGCGAATCCTTCGCTTGGGGTGAGGATTCCAGCCAGCGGGCCCTGCTGGAGCGGATCGCCGAGGTCACCGCCCCCACGGCCCTCTTTCTCAGCACCATCGCCCGCTTCGACCATCGGCAAGCCGTACCGGACGGAAACGGCCCTGAGCCACTTCGCGATGTCTACCGGTGGTTCCAGCGGATGTACAGCCGCAGCCAGCCCCACCTGGGTGGTCGCCTGAGCGGCGGCCACCGATCCGCCTGGCCGGAGAGCGACGTCAGCAGGCGTACGGTGGTCGAACTGTTGCGGGCAGCCGACGTGGGGATCGTCGACGTGGTCGAGGTGACCAGCACGGTGACCGAAGATCAGCCAATGCTCTTCCGGGACCCCGGCAACGAGCGGAGGATGCTGCGAAACCCCCGCAACCCGGTGGGACGGGAACGGAAGCGGCTGAGGTTCGCCCATCAGGGGCCGGCGGGCGAGGTGCAGTTCGAGCTGGCCGAGGAGTCGACGGGAACGCAACAGCTGCTCGGGCTCGCCATCGAAGCCGCCGACGTCCTCGCCGGTGGTGGAACCATGTGCGTCGATGAGATCGACGCCAGCCTGCATCCGCTGCTGACCGCGAAGCTCATCGGTCTCTTTCAGTCCGCCACGTCGAACCCCCGAGGCAGCCAACTCATCTTCACCAGTCACGACGCCGCTCTCCTCGGCACCATCGACACGGAGGAGATCCTGCACCGGGACGAGATCTGGTTCACCGAGAAGGACGCGGACGGCGCCTCCACGCTGTATCCGCTGACCGATTTCAAGCCTCGCAAGGACGGCGAGAACCGACAGCGTCGTTACCTGAACGGCAACTACGGCGCCGTGCCGGACGTTTCGGCGTATCTGTTCGAGCAGGCGCTCGCGACACGGAGACCGGTGGATGACGAAGCGACGGATTGACCAGCGGCGTACGGGCCGAACGACGGGCACGATCCGCGAGACCAACCTTCTCCGGCGGGTCGGAGTCAGGGAGCAACGGCACACCGTCCTCGCCGTCACCAACGGCAGGTCGACCGAGCGCGCCTATCTCGAAGCACTGCGGCAGGAGCCGTGGCTTGAGCACCGCCTCGTCGTGGCCGTGGAGAACGGATCGCCGATCGACGCGGTGCGGGGGGCCGCTCGCCGCCGCGACGACAACGACTTCGATCAGGCGTATGTGGTCTGCGACGTCGACCACTATGCTCCGGCGGAGCCGGAACGGGAAGCGCAGCGGCACGATGTCGCTCTGCTCTGGTCGAATCCGTGTTTCGAGGTCTGGTTGATCCTGCACCTCGACGGGTGCACCCGACACCTGGAGAACGCCGAGAAGGCCAAGGATCTACTGCGCAGATACGTCCGGAACTGGGACAAGACCAGGCTCGACTTCGACGACTTCCGCGACGGCCTCGACGCCGCCGTCAAACGGGCGCGGAACTTGGGCGATCCGCCTGACGCCAACCCCTCCACTGCGGTCTGGCAACTGGTGCTGGCACTTCGCTGAGTCTCTCCACCGGCATCGCCACACTATGGTGAAAACGTGCTCACCTTGATCGGATGCCGGGTCGTCACGCCGGCCGGCGTGCTGGATCCCGGTTGGCTGTCCATTGCTGACGGTGTCATCCGTGCGGTGGGCCGGGGTCGTCCACCGGCCGGCGGTCGGGTGGTGGATCTCGGCGGTGGGTGGCTGCTGCCCGGCTTCGTCGACCTGCACATGCACGGCGGTGGCGGGGCGCAGATCACCACCGACGATCCCGCCGAGATCCGGCAGGCGGTCGCCTTCCACCGGCGGCACGGCACCACCCGTACGCTGGCCAGTCTGGTCACCGACCGGCTGGACCGGATGGTCGCCTCGGTCGCCACCATCGCCGCGATGATCGACGCCGGTGAGCCGGGCATCGCCGGCATCCACCTGGAGGGTCCCTTCCTCAACCCGGCCAAGCGTGGCTCGCACCACCACGAGTTCCTGCTGGCCCCGGATCCGGCCGCGCTGCGGCAGCTCCTCGACGCCGGTCGCGGCCACATCCGGGTGGTCACGCTCGCGCCGGAACTGCCCGGTGGGATGGACCTGCTCGACCAGGTGGTCGGGGCCGGGGCGATCGCCGCCGTCGGGCACACCGAGGCCACGTACGTCCAGGCCCGGGACGCGTTCGCGGGCGGCGCCCGCCTGGCCACCCACCTGTTCAACGCCATGCGGCAGTTCCACCACCGCGAACCGGGTCCGGCCGGCGCGGCCCTGGCCAACCCGGCCGTCACCTGCGAGATCATCAACGACGGCGTCCACGTCCACGACGACGCCGTCCGCGTCGCGGTCGAGGCCGCCGGTCCGGACCGGATCGCGTTCGTGACCGACGCGACGCCGGCTGCGGGGATGACCAGTGGCCGGTACCGGCTGGGGCCGGTGCCGGTCGTCGCCGAGGGCGGCAGCGTACGCCTCACCGACGGCACGCTGGCCGGCAGCACCCTCACCATGGACGCGGCGGTGCGGCACGCAATCCGGGTCACCGGCCTGCCCGTCACCGACGTCGCCCGGTCCGCGGCCACGACTCCGGCCGCCCTGCTGGGCATGGCCGACCGCACCGGCAGTCTCGCCCCGGGCAAGGCCGCCGAAGTGGTCGTCCTCGACGACGATCTGCGCGTCCGCGAGGTGCTCGCCGGCGGGCGACCCGTGCACGGGTTTCTTCCCGAGCCCCGGCAGAACCGCTAGTCAGCAGCGACACAAGGCCGTTGGTATTCACCCCTGCCACCATACCTACTAGTATGTATGTTCGTCGGGCAAGTTGACGAAATGGAGAGCGTGGTGCGGGTGTGGTTGACGACCGGCGACGGCATCGACGGTCTACGGCAGGTTGAGGTGGACGATCCGGTCCCCGGGCCCCGCGACGTGCTGCTACGGACGTCCGCGCTGGCCCTGAACTACCGCGATCTCCTGGTGATCCGGGGGGAGGGCGGCTGGCGGCCCGAGCGGGCGATCGTGCCGATCTCCGACGCGGCCGGGGTGGTCGAAGCCGTCGGCGCGCAGGTCACCCGGTTCCGGCCGGGCGACGTGGTGCTGCCGACGTTCCTGCCCCGGTGGCGGTCCGGGCCGCTCACCGCGGAGGCGTACACCCTGCCCACCGGCGGGCCGGTGAACCGCGGCATGGCGGCCGAGTTGGTGACCGTCGACGAGGAGGAGGCCATACGGGCCCCGGGCACCCTCGACGCGACCCGGGCGGCGACGCTGCCGATCGCCGGCGTGACCGCCTGGCACGCGTTGCGGCGCACCGGCATCGCGCCCGGCGAGGTCGTGCTGATCCACGGCACCGGCGGGGTCGCGCTGATGGCGTTGCAGATCGCCCACGCGGCCGGCGCCAAGGTCGTCGTCACGTCGGGCAGCGAGCAGAAGCGGGCCCGGGCCCGGGCGCTCGGGGCGCGGCACACGATCGACCACCGGCGTCAGGACGTCGCCGCCGCGCGACCGACGGCCGAGCTGCTGACGTCGTGGTCGAGACGGTCGGTGGCGCGAACCTCGACGTCTCCCTCGACGCGGTCCGGATCGGCGGTCGCATCGCCTTCATCGGGCTGCTCGCGGGGCTGAAGGCCGAGGTCAGCACGTACAAGCTGGTCACCGCCAACGCCACGCTGCACGGCATCGAGACCGGCTCGCGCGACATGCTCGACGAACTCGTCGCGTTCGTCGACGCGCACCGGATCGTCCCGGTGGTCGACTCGGTGCACCGCTGGGACGACCTCCGCTCGGCGCTCCGGCATCTGGAAGCGGGAACGCACATGGGAAAGGTGGTGGTCACGGCATGACCGACAAGGACGCGCGCACCCGGCTGGTCGAGGGCATGGCGGACCTGCTGTGGGAACGCGGTTACGTGGGCACCAGCCCGTCGGCCGTGCTGGCTCGCGCGGGGGTGGGACAGGGCAGTTTGTACCACCACTTCGCCGGCAAGCAGGAGCTGGCGGTGGCCGGGATCCGGCGGAACGCCGACACCCTGACCCGGGCCGCGCGGGACGCGCTCGACGGGCCCGGCACCGCGTACGAAAGGCTCGAACGGTTCCTGCTGCGCGACCGGGACGTGCTGCGCGGCTGCCGCATCGGCCGGATGACGCAGGACCCGGACGTGTTCGCGGCGGAGCCCCTGCGGCAGCCGGTCGCGGACGCCCTGTCCTGGGTACGCGGAGCGATCGCCGCGGTGATCGAGCAGGGGCAGGCCCGGGGCGAACTCGTCCCCGTCATCGCCCCCGACGACCTCGCCGGGACGATTCTGTCCACGCTCCAGGGCGGGTACGTCCTCGCCCGCGCCGACCACGACGAGGAGCGGTTCACCGCCGCGGTCCGGGGTCTCCTCGGGCTGCTCAAGGCGCTGGTGGTGACCCCGTGATGGTCACCCGGCAGTCGGTGTCGCGGCCCGCGCCGGCGTCCGTGGTCGACGGGCCCGCACACTATGAGACGCTGGCCGCGCCGGGGCGGGTCGAGGCGCTGCATGTGCACTTCGCGGCCGGGAGCCGCACCCGCTGGCACACGCATCCGGCCGGGCAGTTGCTCGTCGTCACCGCCGGTGTCGGCTGGGTGCAGAGCCGGGGTCAGGCGCCGGAACGGATCGTGGCCGGCGACGTGGTACGCGTCGAGCCCGGCGAGGAGCACTGGCACGGTGCCGCCGCCGGGTCGGCGATGTCCCACCTGGCCATTCAGGAACACGACGAACGGGACGGGGCCGACGTCCTCGAAGCGGTCGCCGACGACGACTATCCAAAGGACTGAGACGCACCGATGCTCGCGATGCAGTACGAGATCACGCTGCCGGCCGACTACGACATGCGGATCATCCGCGACCGGGTCGCCGCGGGCGGTCACCTGCTCGACGCGTACCCCGGTCTGGGGTTGAAGGCGTTCCTGATCCGCGAACGTGGGGTCGACGGCGCCACCGCGAACCAGTACGCGCCGTTCTATCTGTGGGCCGACGCGGCGGGCGCGGCGTCCTTCCTCTGGTCGGGCGCGGGCTTCACCGCGATCCTGCGCGACTTCGGCCGGCCGGTCGTGCAGACCTGGATCGGCGGCACGGCCCACCAGGCGCCGCGCTGGCGCACTGCACCCGCGTACGGGATGCGGGTGAAGACCGCGCTGGCGGCCGACGCCAACTTCGTGGCCCTCGCCCGCGCGACGGACGCCCGGCTCGCCGATGCCGTGGACGCCGGGCAGGCGCAGCTCGGTGCGTACGGCGTCGACCCGCGCACCTGGGAACTCGTCACCTTCACCCTGCACGAACAGCGCCCCGACCGGGTGCCGGACACCGCCGTGCTGTTCCAGGTGCTGCACACCTCGGCCCCGGAACGTCGACTCCTGCCCGACCGGGTGACTCCCCGTCTCGTCCCACCCCTCGCCCCGACCGGGAAGGAACACGCCGATGCCTGAATCCTCCAGGAGCCTGATGATCCTGATCGCCGGTCCCTACACCTCCGGCACCGGCGGCGACCCGGAGACGCGGTGCTGCAGCTGCCCGGCGAGTCCCGGGGCGCCGGCCAGGACGTGACGATCACCCGTGAGCGCGGCATCCCCATCTACTACGACATCGACGACGTCCCCGGGATGCGGCCGTGTTAAGCGGGGCCCCCGCCTATACCAAATGCGTTAAGCGGGGGCCCCGCCTTACATGTTGACGCAGCGCAACACGGGGCGGCGGGTCAGCGCCGCCGCGTCGAGCGGGCGCGCGGCGCGCACCGTGAAAACGGTGCTCTCCCCCGGCAGCAACGTCACCAGCGCCTCGTCGACCTGCGCGGACGGGTCCAGCCGGTCGGGGAACAGCGTCAGGTCGCGCAGCACCGTCCGCGCGGTCACCCGGATGCGCTGGCCGTCGTCGGCCGGCTCGACCGTCGCCTCCCACTCCGCCGTCGGCCAGTCGATCTCGCGGTCCTCGGCGAAGAACCACAGCGCCCGCTCCGCGCCGTCGCCGGCGTCCGCGACCAGCAGCTCACGGCGGGCGTCGTCGGGCCGCGCCAGCTCCGCCGGCAGCGCCAGCACCACCGAGGAGTACGCCGGGACGTCGAGGTCGACCGAGGTCTTCGCCCTCGGCTCCCCGGTGACGGTGAGCCGGGTGACCGTGGTCGGCCCGGTCCACGCCCGCCCGGTGTCGTTCACCGCGACCAGCGCCAGCCCGCCGTCTCGCGGTTGCACGGTGAGCAGCCGGTCGGCGTAGGCGCGGCGCAGCGCGTACCAGAGGGGTTTGCGTCGGCCGTCGCCGTCGACGGCGGCCCACGAGGTGACCGGCCAGCAGTCGTTGAGCTGCCAGACGATGGTGCCCATGCAGACCGGCCGGTGCGAGCGGAAGTGCTCGACGCCGAGTCCGATGGCGCGAGCCTGGTTGAGCTGGGTGTAGTAGTGCCAGTCGTCGAAGTCGGCGGGCGGTGGCAGGTGGGCGTCGAGGCCGCGTTGGAGCTTGCGGTCGCCGTCGGCGGCCTTCTGGTGGTGGGCCATGCCCGGCGAGTCGTGCGCGAGCGGTTCGTCGGAGAGGGCCCGCCGCAGCGTCGCGTACGCGGGTGGCCCCTGGTAGCCGAACTCGGCGACGAACCGGGGCACGTACTCGCGATATTTGGTGTAGTCGTCGTCGTTCCACACGTCCCAGATGTGCATGGTGCCGTGCGCCGGGTCGTTGGGGTGGCGCTCCTCGGTGCCGGACCACGGGCTGCTCGGCCAGTACGGGACGGTCGGGTCCAGTTCGCCGACGACCGAGGGCAGCAGTTCCAGGTAGTAGCCGCGTCCCCAGGTGCGGTCGGCCAGCGGCTCCTGCCAGTCCCAGTCGTGCCAGCCCCAGATGTTCTCGTTGTTGCCGGTCCAGAGCACCAGCGACGGGTGGCCGGCGAGCCGGGCCACCTGCTCCCGCGCCTCCGCCTCGACCTCGGTGCGGAACGGTTCCTCCTCCGGGTACGCCGCGCAGGCGAACAGGAAGTCCTGCTGCACCAGCAGGCCGAGTGTGTCGGCCAGCTCGTAGAAGTCGTCCGACTCGTACCGGCCGCCGCCCCAGATTCGCAGCAGGTTGACGTTCGCGTCGACCGCCTGGCCGAACCGTTCGGCGAGGCGGGCCCGGGTGACCCGGTTGGGGAACGCGTCGTCGGGGATCCAGTTGACGCCCTTGACGAAGACCGGCACGTCGTTGACGTGCAGCGTGAACGGGGTCCCGTGGGCGTCGGGCGTGGTGTCCAGCCGCAGCGAGCGGAAGCCGATCCGGCGGGACGCGGCGTCCAGCTCGTGGTCGTCGGCGGCGTGCAGCGTCACGTCGAGGTCGTGCAGCGGCTGCTCGCCGTACCCGATCGGCCACCACAGCGCCGGGTCCGGCACGGTGAGCGTGAGCACGGCGGCCCGCTCCCCCGCCGGCACCGTCACCTCGGCGGCGGCCCCGGCGACGGTGGCGCGCACGGTCAGCGGTTCGTCGCCGGCCCGTTCCACGTCGACGTGCAGCGCCACCCGGCCGACACCGCCGTCGACCGTGACCAGCGGCCGGACCGAGGCCAGCCGGGCCGTGGACCAGGCGTGCAGGCCGATCTCCTGCCAGATGCCGGCGGTGACCACGGTCGGTCCCCAGTCCCAGCCGAAGTTGCAGGCGGTCTTGCGGATGAAGTGGAACGGCTCCGGGTACGCGTTGGGCCGGTCGCCGAGCCGCTCCCGGTGCGCCTCGGCATAGCGGTAGGGCGAGTCGAAGCGTACGGCGAGGATGTTCTCCCCCGGTCGCAGCAGCGACCGGATGTCGAACCGGTACGAGCGGTGCTGGTTCTCGGTGCGGCCGACCTCGGTGCCGTTGAGCGTGACCGTGGCGACCGTGTCCAGGCCGGCGCAGACCAGGTCCACCCGGTCGGCGTCGTCGCCGGGCTGCCAGGCGAACGTGGTCCGGTAGACCCAGTCGGTGCGACCGATCCAGTGCAGCCGGTTCTCGTTGTCGTCGAGGTAGGGGTCGGGGATGAGGCCGGCGGCGAGCAGGTCGGTGTGCACGCAGCCGGGCACGGTCGCCGGCACCTCGACCCCCGCGATCTCCGGCGGCACCTGCGGGCCGGGCTCGGGACGCAGCGTCCAACCCTCGTGCAGCAGCGTGGTACGGCTCACGACTTCACCGCGCCTTCCATGATCCCGCGGACGATCTGACGTCCACCGACGAACAGCATGAGCAGCAGGGGGACGGTGGCGATGAACGCGCCGGCCAGCACCCGCCGGTAGATCACATAGTTTCCGCTGGCCAGGTCGGAGACCGCGACCATCGAGGTGGGGAAGTCGGTGCCGCTGAGCGTGATCAGCGGCCACTGGAAGTCGTTCCAGGTGGCCACGAACGTGAGCAGGCCGAGCACCGCGAGGGCCGGGCGGATCGCGGGCAGCACGATGGTGGCGTACACCCGCATGGTCGTGGCGCCGTCGACCCGGGCCGACTCGATCAGCTCGTCCGGGACGGTGTTCACGATGAACTGTCGCATGTAGAACACGCCGAACGCGGTGACCAGGCCGGGCGCGATGACGGCGAGCAGCGTGCCGTTCCAGCCGAGCTTGCCCATCACGATGTAGAGCGCGACGATGCCGAGCTGGTTCGGCACGGTCAGCGTGAGCACCACGAAGAGCATCAGCGCGTTGCTGCCCTTGAAGCGGAGCTTGGCGAAGGCGAAGCCGGCCAGCGAGCAGAAGAACAGCACCGACGCGGTCACCACGGTCGACACGATGACGCTGTTGACCAGCGAGGCGGCGAAGTAGACGTCCTGGAGGGAGAAGACCTCGTCGACGTTGGTCAGGAACTTCTCGCCTGGGACGATCGCCGGTGGCAGCTTCGCCAGCGCCTCGTCGTTGCTGGTGGCGATGACGAACATCCAGTAGAGCGGGAACGCGGCGAAGAGCATGCTGACCGCGAGCAGCAGGTAGGTCCAGAGGCCGGCCGGGGTGTCCTGCGGCGCTCGCGCCACCACACGTCGTGTCGTCACCGACGACCTCCCGAGAGTCGGTTCGTCAGCAGGTAGTTCAGGCCGGCGACGACCAGGATGATCAGGAACAGCGCCCAGGACATGGCCGCGGCGTAGCCGAGGTTCAGGTCCTTCCAGCCGACCTTGTAGATGAGCTGCGCGATGGTCTGCCACTCGCCGTTCGGCCCGCCGGTGGCGGCCTGGGCGTTCGGGTCGAAGAGCATCGGCTCGGTGAAGAGCTGCAACCCGCCGATGGTGGAGAGGATCACGGTGAACACCACCACCGGCTGGATCATCGGGACGGTGATCCGCCAGAGCTGCTTCCACTGGCCGGCGCCGTCGATCGCCGACGCCTCGTAGACGTCGCGCGGGATGGACTGCATGGCGGCCAGGTAGAGCAGCGCGTTGTAGCCGATCCACTTCCAGTTGACCATGGTGGCGATGGCGATCCAGGCGTGCAGCTTGTCCGCCCGCCAGTCGATCGGGTCGTCCGCGCCGCCGATGCCGAGCAGGCCCAGCGCCCAGTTCGCCATGCCGAAGTCGCGGGAGAAGAAGACGCTGAACACCATGGTCGAGGCCACGATCGGCGTCACGTACGGCAGCAGCACGCCGACCCGCCACCAGGTCTGCGCCCGCAGCTTCCGGTTGAGCAGCGAGGCGACCATCAGGGCGAGCAGGAGCTGCGGCAGGGTGGAGAGCAGGAAGATTCCGAAGGTGTTGTAGAGCGCGTTCCAGAAGTCCTCGTCGGCGACGAGGCGGCTGAAGTTCTCGAAGCCCGCCCAGTAGGGCAGCGTCGGGTCGTCCAGGCGGTAGTTGCGCAGCGAGACCACCGCGTTGAACAGCAGCGGGAAGAGCCCGAACACGATGAAGAGCAGGAAGAACGGCGCGATCATGAGGTAGGGCATGTAGCGCATGTCGAAGCGGTACAGCCGGTTGCGCCACGTCAGCCGCGTGTCGTCGGCCCCGCCGCGCTCGCGCGCGGGTCGGCGGCTCGGCGGCGCGGGCGCGGCACGGGTGCTGGACATCGGGGTCACTCCAGGGCCGAGGAGGGTGGACGGGGTACGGCGGCGCCGGAGCGGGTTCGGGTCCCGCCCCGGCGCCGGTGCGTCAGGACTTGGCGGCCTTGTCGGCCTCCTTGACCGCCTCGTTCCAGGCGGCGTCCGGCTTCAGCGTCTTGTTCTCCACCCGCCGGATGACGTTCTCCACCGCGACCCGGGTCGGGCCGTTCTTCTTGCCCAGGTACTGCGGGGTGAGGCCCTGCGCCATCTTCGGGAAGATCTGGCCGACCGGGGCGTCGTTGAAGAACGGGTTCTTGAAGTCGGCGATGGCCGGGTCGGCGTAGAGCGCCGGCTGCGACGGCAGGTTGCCGACCTTCTTGAAGATCTCGATCTGCTGCTCCGGCGCGACCAGCCACTCCAGCAGCTTGTACGCCTCGTCGACGTTCTTGCCCTGCTTGGGGATGGTCAGGAACGACCCGCCCCAGTTGCCGCCGCCGCCGGGGACCGCGGCGATGTCCCACTTGCCCTGGGTGCCGGGCGCGGTGTCCTTGATGTGGCCGAGCATCCACGCCGGGCAGGCGAGCACCGCGAACGCGCCGCTGGTGAAGCCCTTGTCCCAGTCGGCCTGGAAGCTGACCAGGTTGGCGGAGAGCCCGCCCTGGACGGCCTTGACCGTGTAGTCGAACGCGACCTTCGGGCCCTGCTCCATCTGGAGCTGCTCCTGGTCGTTGTAGAAGCCGACCTGCTGCTGCCCGAGAATCGGGTTGAACAGGTTGGTGCCGGCGTCGAGGAACTTCTTCTTCGTCTTGCCGGTGTACTGCTGGCCGACCTCCAGGAACTTGTCCCAGGTGGGCCAGAGCGCGGAGACCTGGTCGCGGTCGGTGGGCAGGCCGGCGGCCTTGAACAGGTCGGTGCGGTAGCACATGGCCAGGCCGCCGACGTCGGTGCCGAGACCGATCTGCGTCTTGCCGTCGGCGGACAGCGACTGCTTCCACTTCCAGGGCAGGTACTTGCTCTCGTACGACCCGGCGCCCTTGTCCAGCAGGTTGACGAACTTGTCGGACTGGCTGCGGAACTGGACCATGAAGCCCTCGTCGATCGCCGCGATGTCCGGCGCGCCGTTGCCGGCGACGAGCTTCTTCTGCAGATCCTCGTGCTGGGCGTTGTACTCACCCGAGTTGAGCTGGATCTTGACGTTCGGGTGGTCGGCCTCGTACCTCGTCTTGAGGTCCTGGAGGCCGAAGTCGCCCCAGAAATTGATCTTCAAGGTGACCTGGCCGTCGGCTGCGTTCCCGCCGTCGGTGGTGCTCCTGCCGCTACAGGCGGCGACCATGACCAGGCTGACGGCACCGACGGCGGCGGTACGCGCCCAGTGCGTCCAGGACCGTTTCATGCTTCCTCCGCGCCAAATGGGAACGCTCCCGGTATCGAGAGGCGTTGACTGAACCGGATAAGTGAGGCCACCGTACGGTTCACCCCCGACACTGTCAACGGCCGGTTAACAGCGAGGCCAAGCGGTAACCAGCCGGCGCCCTGGGAGCGCGACCAGGCGTGGTGGCACCCCCTCCGGGGGCAGGTCGGCCCGGGGCCGCGGAGAGGGCCACGGACGTACGCTGAACCGCGCAAGTGGGCACCCCCCGTGCCGCACCCGACCGGCCGGATCCGGTGCAGTAGCGTCACAGCCGCCGGACCAGCCGGCGGTCGAACACGCCCGCGAGGGCCGGACACAGTGGAGGAGCGCTTCGGTGAAGCGGCCGACCATCGCCGACGTCGCCCGGCGTGCCGGGGTCTCCAAGGGCGCGGTGTCGTACGCGCTGAACGGGCAGCCCGGCGTCTCCGAGGCAACCCGCCGGCGCATCCTCGCGATCGCCGCCGAGATCGGGTTCAGCCCGAGCAGCGCCGCCCGCGCGCTCTCCGGCGCCAGCGCCCGGGCGGTCGGCCTGGCCCTCTGCCGACCCGCCCGGATACTGGGCATCGAGCCGTTCTTCATGGAGCTGATCAGCGGCGTCGAGGCCGAGCTGTCGGCCCGGTCGTACGCGCTGACCCTCCAGGTGGTCACCGACCAGGAGGCGGAGATCGCGGTCTACCGCCGGTGGTGGGCCGAGCGGCGGGTCGACGGGGTCTTCGTCTGCGACCTGCGCATCGACGACCGGCGGGTGCCGGCGCTGGAGGAGCTGCAACTGCCCGCCGTGGTGATCGGCGGCCCCGGGCACACCGGCGGGCTGGCCAGCATCTGGTCCGACGAACCGGCGGCCCTGGTCGAGACGGTGGAATACCTGGTCGCGCTCGGCCACCGGCGGATCGCCCGGGTCGGCGGCCTGCCCGGGCTGCTGCACACCGAGATCCGCACCGACGCGTTCAACGACCTGTGCCGGCGACTCGGGCTGGACGAGGCGAGCACGGTCTGGTCCGACTACACCGGCGAGGAGGGCGCGCGGGCCACCCGACGGCTGCTCAGCTCCGCCACGCGCCCCACGGCGGTGATCTACGACAACGACGTGATGGCGATCGCCGGCCTCGCCGTGGCGCAGGAGATGGGGCTGGGCGTCCCCGGCGACCTCTCCATCGTGGCCTGGGACGACTCCCCACTCTGCCAGCTCGTGCACCCGCCGCTGACCGCGCTGGGCCGGGACATCCCGGCGTACGGGGCGAACGCCGCCCGGCAGCTCCTCGCCGTGATCGCCGGCGAGCCGGTGACCGGCCTCCAGGACGAGACCGCCCACCTGACGCCGCGCGGCAGCACTGCCCCGCCCCGAATCCACTGAACCGGTTAAGCAGCGGCGGTCGTCAGCGCAACGTCGAGGGGAACTCCTCGAACCACGCCTCGACCCGCTCCGCGGTCGCCGGCCGGGCCAACGCGAAGCCCTGCCCGTACCGGCAGCCGGCCCGCCGCGCCCCGTCCACCTGGCCGTCCGACTCCAGCCCCTCGACCACCATCTCCACGCCCAGCCGGTCGCCCAGGTTCGCCACCACGTCGATCAGCGGGCGCTGCCCGTCCGCACCCGGCACGACCAGGTGCGGGCCCACCTTGAGCAGGTCGATCGGCAGCCGGCGGAGCTGGGCCAGCGAGGCGTGCTCGGCCCGGAAGTCGTCCAACGCGGTCCGCACGCCGAGCGACCGCAGGCCGGCGAGCCGCGCCACCACGGTCGACAACTCCGGCCCCACCGCCGGCTCGGCCACCTCCACCACCAGCCGTTCCGGCGGCACGTCGTACGCGGCCAGCGCGGTCGCGGTGCGGGCCACGAAATCCGTTGCCGCCAGCTCCCGCGGCGTCACGTTCACCGCCATCCACAGCTCGCGGCCCCCCTCCGACCAGACGGCGAGCTGCCGGCAGGCGCGGTCCACCACCCAGCGGCCGACCTCGCCGAGCAGGTCGAGATCGGCCGCCACCGGCAGCAGCTCCGCCGGGAGGACGGTGCCCAGCACCGGGCTGCGCCAGCGCAGCAGCGCCTCGGTGCCCACCGGCATCCGGTCGGCGAGCGCCACCACCGGCTGGTAGACCAGGTCCAGCTCGCCCCGGGCCACCGCGCCGGGCAGCTCCCGTTCCAGGTCCAGCCGACGGACCAACTGCTCCTCCAGGTAGGCGTCGTACCACTCGATCCGGTCCCGGCCGAGCTGCACCGCGCGCCGCCGGGCCAGGTCGGCCTGGCGCAACACGACCTCCGGGTCGCCGCCGGTGGTCTCGGCGAGCCCGACGCCGACCCGGACCACACCCCCGGGACCCGGGTACGGCTCGGTGAGCGCCGCCAGCAGCCGGGTTCCCAACGCGTACGCGAGCACCGGCCCGAGATCCGTGACCACCGCGAACTCGGTGTCGCCGAGCCGGGCGACCAGGTCGTGCGTCCCGCACCCGGCGCGCAGCCGCCGCACCACCTCGGCCGGCACCGACCCGTCCGGCGCCATCCCGTCCTCGCCGTGCAGGTCGACCACGAGCAGCGCGCCGCCGCTGCGCCGGGACAGCGCCAGGATCACGTCCTCCCGGGTAGACGGCACAGGCTCACCGTCGACCCGGGCCGAGGGGGCGACCTCACCGCCGTCCCGGCCCGACGAGGCAGGCTCACCGCCGGCCCGGCCCGACGAGGCGAGCCCACCGCTGTCCCGAGTCGACACCCCGGGCTCACCGGCCTCGCCGTTCGCGTCGACGAGCCGCCGCAGCGACGCCTCGCTGGCCGCGAGCCGCTCCACCCGGCGGCGCTGGTCCGCGGCGGTCAGCAGCTCACCCACCATGATCAGCGGGATGACCGCCAACCCCAGGGCCATCGCCGCGGGGGTGAACTCCCTCGACGTACCCAGATGAATCCCGGCGGCCAGCGCGGCTACCCCGGCCGGCGCGGTGAGCCGGGGCCAACCGGCCGGCGCGGCGCCCCGGTCCGGTCGCTCCCCCATCGAGGTACGCCGGGCGCCCGCCGCGGTCAGCAGCGCACCGGCCAGCAGCGGAGGCGCGACGGCCGAGAGGGCCCGATCCGGCGCGTCGTACGCCAGCAGCACCGCGAGCAACGCCAGCCCGCCCACAGTGAACCCGGCCCCGGCGTGGCAGCGCGCCGCACCGGGCCGGCGCCGACGCTCGGCCACCGCCGCCATCGCGAGCACGGCCACCGCCGCCGCCCCGCCCACACCGGCGACCCGGACGGCCGGCGGCACCGGCCCGGCCGGCAGCAGCATCCAACCGGCGAACACCACACTGACACCGAGGGCGAGCACGTCGACGGTACGGCGCAGCCGCTCCCGGCCGGGCAGCCGGGAACGGCCCGGCAGGCGGAGCAGCGCCACGACGTACAGCGGGGCGGTCAGGCCGAAACCGACCAGCGCGACCGGCAGCCGGTGCGCCGGATCGCTCAACGGCAGCACCGCGATGGTGAGGCCGGCGACCAGGACGGCAGCATCGAGGATCGCGGCGACCCGACGGGACAGCGCCACCCGCCGGGCCCGCCGTCCGGTCGCCCCACCCGGCCCGGCGCCCTCGGCTCGGCCGGCTCTCTCGGCCCTCTCAGCTCTCCCGGCTTCCCCCGCGCTCTCGACTCTCCCGGCCGACGCCGGCCCGGGCATCGAGTCCACGGCGGAAGCGCCCGGAGCGGGCCGGGACCCGGCACCAGCCGGACCAGGCCGGCGCGCAGCGTTCACGGAATCAGTCGAACCCGGCCAGCGCGCGGAGTCCACCGGCCCAGCCGGACCAGGCCGGCGCGCGGACTCCACTGATCCAGCCGGACCAGGCCGGAGCACAGCGTCAACGGAATCAGTCGAACCCGGCCAGCGCGCGGCGTTCACGGGATCAGTCGAACCAGGCCGGGGCGCGGCGTTCACGGAATCGGTTGGACCCGCTCGAAAGGCGGCGCCGCTGTTCGGGCCGGCCGGACCAGAACGGAGCGGGATGCCGTCGACCGGGCCGGTCGGGCCGGGCCGGGGGGCGGCGCAACCGGCGACGTCGCCCGGAGGCACGGCACGCTCCGGCCGCGGGACGGCACGGCGCGTCGGAGCGGGCGTGGGCGGCACACCGGCCAGCCAGGCGAGCCGGACACAGGCCAGGGCGGAGCCCCCGGCGACGGCGAGCGCCGCTGCGGCGGGGCCAGGGATCGCCCCGACGACGCCGGCCAGGACGAAGATCGCGCCGCTGAGCGACACGGCGAGTTCGGGCAGGTGCAGCGGCCGATGGGGATCGGCGGCGGGAGGGATGACGGGCACGGCGGTCGCCTTCGTGAGGGGGCACGGGGCGGTGCGGTTGCGGTGCGACGTGCGAGCCGAAGATCGACTCTTCCGCAGCGGCGGGGACCGCTGCGGGCCACGCCTAAGAACGATCCCGGACCCCTTCAGGTGACGCCACCCCCATAGTGACCTCCATCACATCCGTTCTCCGGCCAGAACCTCTCCGCATGCCGAAAACCCTCACCTGGCCCGCCCTCTTCCCAGAGAGAATTCGGCTAGGTGGCGTAGCCGGTTCGGTGAAGTGGCGGCATCGCCCCACCGGGAAGGCTCCACTTCGGCGAAATGGTGTCGGCCCCGCCGCTGAGCCACCAGGTACGGCCATCACCAGGGCGAGCGATATGACACAGGGGCATAATAATGCCTGAGGGTCATATCGCGTGAGAGTGAGTGCTTCTCTGGTGCGGGAGGTCCGGGCACGGAGCGGCCGGCGGCACGGTCCCGGCTCAAGGCGCTGGGCGGAACGGGTCCGGCTCAGGGCGCTGGGCGGGGCGCGCTCGATCGGGCGGGCCGAGGGCCACGACCGGGCGGCGGAGTGCGGCCGAGGAACCGGGCTGGGCCGAGGACCGGGCTGGCCGGATGCGATCATCGGAGGGTGAGCCGCGCCGACACCGTCCATTTCCGCCACAACCAGGCCATCCTGGTCGCCGCGATCGTCGCCTTCATCGGCGCGCTGCCATTGGCCACCGCCCGTTGGTGGCTGCTCTGGGTGCTACTCGTTCCGCTGGTGACCGGCGCCTGGGCGTGGCGGGCCGGCACCGACGCTGACAGCCGGGAGCTGCGGCTGCGGGCGCTCCTCGGGCACCGACGGGTGCCGTGGACCCGGGTGGCCGAGCTGACCGGTGACCCGCGCGGCCGGGCGGTCGCCCGACTCGACGACGGTCAGGTGCTCGTGCTGCCCGCGGTACGCGCCACCGACCTACCCCGACTGGTCTCCGCCACCGGCCAGACCCTGCCCGGCGACGCCGACGGACAGAGCGTGCCCGGCGACGCCGACGGACAGAGCGTGCCCGGCGACGCCGACGGACAGAGCCTGCCCGGCGACGGCCCGGGTCAGTAGCCGTCCGTCACCCGGTTTGTCAGCTCCTGCCCGGCTGCGAAGCGACGCAACTGCTCCCCCACCAGCCGGTACGCCCGTGGCAGCAGGCCCCGTACCGAGCCGGCGACGTGCGGGGTGAGCAGCACGTTCGGCAGTTCCCACAGCGGATGGTCCGCGGGCAGCGGCTCCGGGTCGGTGACGTCCAGCGCGGCCCGGAGCCGCCCCGACGCCAGCTCGGCGACGAGCGCGGGAGTGCGGGCCACCGGCCCCCGCGCGGCGTTCACCAGCAGCGCGCCGTCCGGCATCGCGGCGAGGAAGTCCTCGTTGACCAGGCCCCGGGTCTGCTCGGTCAGCGGCACCAGCAGCACCACCACGTCGGCCTCGGGCAGCAGGTGCGGAAGCTCGGACACCCCGTGCACCCGGTCGGCGGGGCGGGGCGTGCGGGCGACCAGCGTGAAGCTCACCTCGAACGGGGCGAGCCGGGCGCGTACCGCCGCCCCGATCGAGCCGGCGCCGACGATCAGCACCCGCTTGCCGGCCAGCTCGTCGGTCGGCGCCACCTCGTCGTACGCCCACTGCCGCCGGGCCTGCGCCCGGGCCAACGGCGCGAAGCCGCGCAACGCGGCGAGGATCGCGGTGACCACCCACTCGGCGGTGGCGGAGTCGTGCACCCCCCGGGCGTCGCAGAGCGTCACGCCGTCGGGCACCCGGCCCACCCAGGCGTCCGCGCCGGCGGAGAGGAGCTGCACCACCTCGACGTCCGGCAGCTCGGCCAGGAACGCGCCGGCGTCCGAGCCGGACAGGAACGGTGGCACCCAGAACCGCACGTCGGCCGGGGACGACGGCGGCCGGGCCGGGTCCGCCAACAGCTCCACGGTGACGTCGGGCGGCAGGTCACCGAGCAGCCGGCGGCCCTCGGGGTGCGGAATCCACGCTTTCACGACCGCCGACGATATCCGTTCCGGCAGGTCCGCGCCGTGCGAGCCGTGACGAACGCCCCGCCGAGGTTCGGACACCCGTGCGACAGGGTTTAATCGAGGGCGGGATGCCGACCGGCGTCCGGTGGCCGGGGACGGGTGGCGATGAGCGAGGACGGCACAGAGCGGACGGCTGTGCCGATTCCGGCCCTGTCCGACCCCGACCGGCTGCGCTCCCTGGCGGAGACCCGCCTCGACTCCGCGCCGGACGAGGCGTTCGACCGGTTCGCGCGCCTGGTCGGCGACCTGCTCGACGTACCGGTCGCGCTGGTTTCCCTGGTCGACGCGGACCGTCAGTTCTTTCCCGGCGCGACCGGGCTGCCGGAGCCCTGGGCGGCCCGCCGGGAGACGCCGCTCAGTCATTCGTTCTGCCAGCACGTCATCGACATCGAGATGCCGATGGTGCTGCCCGACGCCCGGCTCTACCCCCGGGTGCGGCTCAACCTGGCCATCGAGGACCTGGGCGTGGTGGCGTACGCCGGGATGCCCCTGACCGACCTGGACGGGCGGGTGCTCGGCTCGCTCTGCGCCATCGACAGCAAGCCCCGGGCCTGGACCAGGGAGCAGTTGCGTACGCTGGCCGACCTGGCCGCCGCCTGCTCCTCGGAGCTGCGGCTGCGGATCGCGGTCCGCAGTGCCGAGCAGGCCCGCCGCAGCGCGGAGCAGGCCCGCCGCCGCGCCGAGGAGGCGCACGACCGACTCGCCATGCTGGCCGGGATGAGCGAGATGCTCGGTGGCACGCTGGACGTGTCCACCACCGTCGACCGGCTCGCGCACGCCATGGTGCCGCTGCTCGCCGACTGGTGCCTGATCACGCTCGTCGACCCGGCGGGCCGACCGCGCGGCGTCTCCGGCGTGCACCGGGATCGGGAACGCGCCGCCGACCTGGCCCGCTTCGCCGCGCTGTTGACCACGGGGCTCGGCCCGGAGTCGTTGATCCGGTCGGTGCTGCGGACCGGGCGGCCGGTGATGCGCGGCACCGCCGACATCGAGGACGTGGCGCGCGGCACCACCCGGCCGGAGCTGGTCGGGCTGGCCGCGCAACTCGGCATCGGCTCGCACCTGACCGTGCCGATCACCGCCGCCGGCGACCGGATCATCGGCGCGGTCACCCTGGTCAACCGGCCCGGACGGCGCAGCTTCGACGCGAGCGACCTGCGGACCGCGCAGGACATCGGGGTACGGGCCGGGCAGGCGGTCGGCAACAGCCGGCTCTTCGGCGAGCAGCGGCACGTCGCGGAGGTGCTCCAGCACAGCATGCTGCCCACGCTGCCGAGCGTGCCGGGGATCGAGCTGGCTGCCCGCTACCTGCCGGCGGCCGACCGGGTCGAGGTGGGCGGCGACTGGTACGACGCGTTCGTCCAGCCCGACGGCGATCTGGTCGCCGCGATCGGCGACGTCGCCGGCCACGACATCGAGGCGGCGGCGACCATGGGCCAGCTCCGCAACCTGGTGCGGGGCAACGCGTACGGGCGGGACGACCCGGTGGAGGAGTTGGTGGCCAACCTCGACCGGGCCATCCGCGGGCTCCGGGTGCCCACCGTCGCCACGGCGGTGCTGGCCCGGATTCGTCCGGACGCCGACGGCCTGCGGGTCTGCTGGTGCAACGCCGGGCACCCGCCGCCGCTGCTGCTGCGCACCGACGGCACGGTGTCGGTGGCGCGTGGGCGCGGCCCGCTGCTCGGCCTGGCCCGCCCGCCGCAGCGGACCAGCCGGACGACGACCCTCGCCCCGGGCGACACGCTGCTGCTGTTCACCGACGGGCTGATCGAGCGCCGGGACCAGTCGATCGACGAGGGGCAGGCGGAGCTGATCGGGCAGCTCGCGGCCGCCGGCTCCGGGCTGTCACTGGCCGCTCTCTGTGACCGGCTGCTCGCCGCCGCGCACCGCCGTGAGGACGACGTCGCCCTGCTCGCCCTGCGTGCCGGCTGAAACGCCGTAGCATCCGACCACCCGAACGGTCGCGCCAGCCGTCGGCAGGGCTCGACCCGCCCGGTTCGTCGGTTCGCCCGGCTAGGCTGGTGCGGGTGAGCCCGCGTCTGACGTACCCCCGCATCCGCCGCCTCCGGACGGCGCTGGCGGCATCCTGCGCGACGCTGCTGCTGGGCACCGCCGGCTGCGCCCTCGGCGAACCCGAGCCGGACCCGGCCGGCGAGCCGCCCAACCTGCCGTCGCCGTCGAGCACGGCCAGCCCCGGTGGGGCCGGCCAGCAGGTGGTGGCCACGGTCCTGGCGAAGGGGCTGGAGGTGCCGTGGGCGATCGCGTTCCTGCCCGACGGCGCGGCGTTGGTGACCGAGCGGGACAGCGGGCGGATCCTCCAGGTCGGCCCGGAGTCCGGGCCGGACGGGCTCAGCGTGCGGCCGGTGCAGACCGTGCCGGGCGTGGCGGCCGGCGGCGAGGGTGGCCTGCTGGGCATCGCCGTCTCACCCGGCTACGCGCGGGACCGGACGCTCTTCGTCTACTACACGGCCGAGAACGACAACCGGATCGCGAAGCTGCGGCTCGGCCAGCCGCCGACGCCGATCCTCACCGGCATCCCCAAGGCCGGCAACCACGACGGCGGCGGGTTGGGTTTCGGCCCGGACGGCTATCTCTACGCCAGCACCGGGGACGCCGGGCGCACCGCGAACGCACAGGATCCGAAGAGCCTCGGCGGCAAGATCCTCCGGATCACCCCGGACGGCAAGCCGGCACCCGGCAACCCGACCGCCGGTTCGCCGGTCTGGTCGTCCGGGCACCGCAACGTGCAGGGCTTCGCCTGGGCGGCGAACAAGCGGATGTACGCCGTGGAGTTCGGCCAGAACACCTGGGACGAGATCAACGAGATCAACCAGGGCGGCAACTACGGGTGGCCGCAGGTCGAGGGGCGAAGCGACGACAAGCGTTACGTGAACCCGATCGTGCAGTGGCGCACCGCCGACGCGTCCTGTTCCGGGCTGGCCGCGGTGGATCAACTGCTGGTCACCGCCTGCCTGCGCGGCCAACGGCTCTGGCTGGTCGAACTCGCCGGCAACGGCACCGTCCTGGGCCAGCCACGCGAGTTGCTCACCGGCCGGTACGGTCGACTGCGCGCCGCCGCCGTGGCGCCGGACGGCTCGATCTGGGTCAGCACCTCGAACCGGGACGGCCGGGGCGAACCAGCCGCCGAGGACGACCGCATCCTGCGGCTGGTCTTCGCCGACGGCGGCGCCGGCCGAAGCTGACCCACCTCCGGCGGGTTTGCCAAGATCACGAAGCGGGCAGGTCAGAATCTCAGCATGGACGGCCAGGAAAACGAAGAGCAGCGCGCCGGGGACGGGACCGCCCCGGTCCCGGGGCGTGCCCGCCGCTTCCCGGCGTGGCGGCCCGGCCACCACCTGCGCCGGCTGGGCGTGGTGCTGGCCCTGCTCGCGGTCACGCTGGGCGGCATCGTGGTCGGCACGTACGCCGGCGGCCACGTCGGCACCGACATCGGCCCGTTCCGGGCGGAGCTGCGCCTCAGCCCGTCGCTGAGCGGTGGCACCACCGTCGACATCCCGCCGCTGGGCGCGCTGCTGCTGAACAGCCACGACGGCCCGGCGTACCTGACCGTCGAGGTGGGCTCGCTGGACCAGGGCCGCACCGAAGCGTTGATCGACGACCCGGCGAGCATCAGCCGGGCCAGCCAGTCGGCCGTGGCGGACGTCCGCGACGGGGTGGTGCGGCTCGGGCTGCGCACGCTCGCCTCGGTGGTGCTGGCCACGCTGCTCCTGGCCGGGCTGGTCTTCCGCGACGTGCGGCGCACCGCCTGGGCCGGCGGGCTGTCGCTGGTCGTCACCGCCGGCAGCCTCGGCCTGGCCGCCGCCACCGTGCGGCCGCAGGCGATCGAGGAGCCACGGTACGAGGGCCTGCTGGTCAACGCGCCCGCGATCGTGGGTGACGCGCGGCGGATCGCCAACGACTACACGAAGTACGCCGAGCAGTTGCAGCGGCTGGTCGGCAACGTCAGCAAGCTGTACACCACGGTCTCCGCGCTGCCGGTGGTGCAGCCGTCCCCCGGCACCACCCGCGTGCTGCACGTCTCCGACATGCACCTCAACCCGACCGGCTGGCAGCTCATCCGGACGGTGGTCGAGCAGTTCGGCATCGACGTGGTGATCGACACCGGCGACATGACCGACTGGGGCAGTGAGCCGGAGGCGTCCTACGTCGGCTCGATCGGCCTGCTGAAGAAGCCGTACGTGTACATCCGGGGCAACCACGATTCGCCGCGCACCGCCGCCGTGGTGGCCCAGCAGCCGAACGCCGTGGTGTTGAACAACTCCACCACGACCGTGGCCGGGTTGACCATCGCCGGCATCGGGGATCCCCGGTTCACCCCCGACAAGGAGACCTCACCGGCCGGCAGCGGCCTCACCTCGGCCGTCGCCGACCAGGTGATCGGCGCCGGCGAGCAGCTCGCCGCCACGGTCGAGAAGTCACCGCAGAAGGTGAACATCGCGCTGGTGCACGATCCGGCCTCGGCCGGGCCGCTCTCCGGTACCTGCCCGTTGGTGC
Source organism: Micromonospora sp. NBS 11-29 (assembly GCF_002140155.1). Lineage (GTDB taxonomy): Bacteria > Actinomycetota > Actinomycetes > Mycobacteriales > Micromonosporaceae > Micromonospora. The sequence goes on along the minus strand of NZ_NAPR01000013.1, from coordinate 680,650 downwards.
TCTCCGGGCACACCCACGCCCGGCAGGTGTCGAAGCTGCCGGAGGTGCCGGGGCGGCAGCCGACCACGTTGATGGTGGAGGGCTCGACCGGCGGGGCCGGGCTGCGCGGCCTGGAGGGTGAGAAGCCCACGCCACTGGCCATGACCGTGCTCTACTTCGACCAGCAGAAGCTGCTCCAGGCGTACGACGAGATCACCGTCGGCGGGACCGGGCAGTCGCAGGTGAACCTGGAGCGACACGTCATCCGGGACCCGACCCAGGGCGACCAGGTGCCGGTCACCCCCACCCCGACGCGTGGCCCGTCGGAGTCGCCCTCGCCGTCGGCGGGCGCCACCTCCCCGAGCCCGACCACCACCGGCTGACCGGCCCGCCCCCGGGACCCACCGCGGCGTCCGCGACACGCAGAGGCATTGACATCGATCGTGCCTCCCGGCACGCTTTGTGAAACCTTCTTCGGCAGCCGAAGAACCGGTTTTTTTTGAGTTGTGCAATCGATTCCCAAAAACGCGTAGTGCCTCGAATTGGTACATCGACGGTCCCATTGGTCTTCCGCACTCTTTCCGGATCGGAGATCCGATGCGCGTTGCCCTGCTCACCACGACTCAGCATGGTCACCTGAACCCGTACGTCCCGGTGGTCAACGCGCTCCAGTCCGCCGGCGGTGAGGTGGCGCTGTTGCTGTTGTCCGCCGACGGCGGCGCGCTCGACGAGCAGCGTCGCCGGGCCCTGGGCAAGGCGCAGGTCCACGGGATCGGGCAGGTCGAGATGGCGCCGTGGAGCGGCGACCCGGCGAAGATCGGCCCGATGCTCCGGTCGTCGCCGGTGGCGGAGCAGACGACCGCGGCGATCCGCGCGACGGAGCCGGACTTCGTGCTCGTCGACTCGCTGCCGGTCACGGCTGCGGCCATGGTCGGCGCACACGCTTCCGGCGTGCCGTACGGAATGATCTGGGCCAACCTGGGCGGAGTCTGCCCGGCCGAGCACCGACGGGGTCGCTGGGCGTACGACGAGCAGGTCGGCGAGTATCTGACCGGGCACGGGGTGCGGTGGTCGACCCGGACCCACTCCGCGCGGTCGCCGATCCTCAACCTGATGCCGACGATCCCCGCGCTCGTCGGGGCGGACGCGGTCACCGACGACGGTGTGCAACTGGTCGGGTTACCAGGTGCGGCGGGCGCCCGCGGCGACGAGGTCGCCTTCGCGGGCCTGGACCGGCTCGACCCCGACCGCCCGGTGGTGTTCGTCTCCTTCGGCACCATCTTCTACCGGCGGCCGGACCTGCTGCGCACGGTGATCCTCGGGGCGGCGGCGACCGGCGCGCAGGTGATCGCCGCGGTGGGGGACCTCGCCGCGGAGCTGGCGCTGCCCGACGACGTGCTCACCGCCGGCTACCTGCCGCAACGTGAGGTGCTCGAACGCGCCGACGTGTTCGTCACCCACGGCGGCTACAACTCGGTGGCGGAGTCGATCCGGGCGGCGACACCGATGCTGGTGATCCCGCTGGCGGTGGACCAGCCCATCCAGGCGTACTTCGTGGGTCGTGCGGGCTTCGGCACGTCGTTGGAGCCGGCCGGTGTCACCGGGGAGGCGGTCACCGCCGCCGTCGCCGACCTGCTCGATCCCGCCCGGGACTACCGGGCCCGGCTGCGCGCCGCGCAGCCGGAGTGCGGCGACTCCGCCGCACGCACGGCCGAGCTGGTGGTCAGCACGGTCGAGACGCTGCCGCGACAGGGGGCACGNGCCTCTCCTTCCGGGTGGACCGCCGCGCCTACACCGACGAGGACGTGGCCGCTCAGGAGCTGACCAACATCTTCGATCGTTGCTGGCTGTACGTCGGGCACGAGTCGGAGGTGCCCGGGCCGGGCGCGTACGTGGCCCGTGACGTCGGCGGGCGTCCGGTGGTCATGGCGCGCGGGTCCGACGGGGCGATCCGGGTCTTCGCGAACAGTTGCACCCACCGCGGGGCTCTGATCTGCTCGCAGCCGGCCGGGCAGGTCACCTCGTTCCGGTGCCCGTACCACGACTGGACGTTCTCCAACCGGGGCGACCTGGTCGGGGTCCCGATCCCGGACGGGTACGGGCCGGGCTTCCGCAAGGCGGACTTCGGCCTCGCGCGGCACCGCAGCGACAGTTACCGCGGATTCGTGTTCGTCACCTTCGATCCGCAGCAGCCCCGCACCCTGACCGAATACCTGGCGGGCGCGACGGAATACCTCGACCTGATCGACGACCAGTCCGAGGTCGGGATGGAGGTGATCCGAGGCGCGCAACTGCACGGGGCCCGGGCCAACTGGAAGCTGATGATGGAGAACAGCGTCGACATCTACCACTTCCGGGCCCTGCACAAGCGCTACGTCAGCTACATGCAGTCGCTGGGATCGGTGCCGCCACGACGACGGGGCGGCTTCGGCCGCGCCCTCGGGCTGGGACACGGGGCCAACGAGCTGCCCCCGGCGGCGGCCCGTCCGCTCGCCCACTGGACACCGATGTTCGGCACCGAGGTCCGACCCCGGATCGAGGCGACGGCCGCACGGTTCGTCGACCGGTTCGGCGCCGAACGCGCCCAACGGATCACCGGCACCAACCGTGCGCTGCTGGTCTTTCCCAACCTGATGATCATCGACGCGATCGCCATCACGATCCGCAAGATCGATCCCGTCGGCGTCGACCGGATGGCCATCACCTCGGTCGCCCTGGCTCCCAAGGACGAGGACCCGGACATCCGGGAGCTGCGCAAGAGCCACTACCTGACGTTCCTCGGCCCCGCCGGCTTCGCCACCCCCGACGACATCGAGATCGTCGAGTCGTGCCAGCGGGGCTACCTCAACCGCACGGTCCGCTACTCGGACCTGTCCCGGGGCATGAACAAGGCGGTCCCGGAGACGACCGACGAGCTTCCCGCCCGCGAGTTCTGGCGGCAGTGGGACAGGCTGATGCACGGCGACGACGGTCACCACGAGGTCGCCCGCCGGGCCGGAACGCAGGAGGCGGGACCACGATGACCATCGAGCTGACCGTCGACGAGACGGCCCGGGTGCGGTTGTGGCACCGGGTCAGCCAGTTCCTGTTCCGCGAGGCGCGCCTGCTCGACGAGTGGCGCCTGCGCGAGTGGTACGACGAGATGCTGACCGACGACATCCGCTACTCGGTGCCGGCGACCGACGTCCGTGACGGGGCGGCCGACGCACTCGGGCTCGTCGACGACGATGCCGCCCGGCTGCGCCAACGCATCGAACAGCTCCTCAACGACGAGGTGTGGTGCGAGAACCCCCGGTCCCGCACCAACCGGATGATCGGCAACGTGGAGATCCTGACCGATCGGGGCATCCACCTCGACGTGGCGGCGAACGTGGTCGTGCACCGGTTCGGGCACGGGCGCTCCGACGCCTACGTCGGCAGGTACCGGTGCGAACTGGTCGTCGAGGGCGAGTCGTTCCGGGTCCGGCGGCGGGTCGTGGTGCTCGACCACGAGACGTTGTACGAACACGGCAAGCTCAGCATCATCCTGTGACCGGGCAGTGACGGCGGCCGGCACCGGCAACGCCCCACCCGTTGCCGCCACCCAACCGGGTCTCCCGCGCGAGGTCTACGTCCTCAGTGCCGTCGGTGGCTGCGTCATGCTCGGCCTGGGACTGGTGCTCCCGGTACTCCCGGTGTACGCGGCGACGTTCGGGGCCGGGCCCACCCGGATCGGCGTGCTCGTCGCCCTGTTCGCGTTGCTGCGACTGGCCGCCAGCCCGTTCTGCGGCCGGCTCGCCGCCCGGTACGGGGAGCGTCGGGTCCTGGTCGCCGGCCTGCTGCTGTGCGCGGCCTCGTCGGCCCTCACGGCCTTCGCCTCGTCCTACGGGCAGCTGCTCGTGTTCCGGGGCCTCGGCGGCGTCGGTTCGGTGCTGTTCTCGGTGTCCGCCCTGGCGATGCTCCTGGCGATCGCGCCGGCCGACCAGCGGGGCCGGGCCAGCGCGGTGTTCGAGGCGGGCTTCCTGCTCGGCGGGGTCTGCGGACCGGCGCTGGGCGGGCTCCTCACCCTCGTCGACCTGTCCACGCCGTTCCTGGCGTACGCCGTGCTGTTGCTGGCCGCCGCGGCGCTGACCCTGGCGGTGCTCCGCACCGGCCGCACCGCCGGCGCGGAGCCCGGCCGGGACGTGGTCGGGCTGCCGGTCCTGCTGCGGGACCGCCGCTACGTGGTGGCGTGCGTCGCGGCGTTGGCGCAGGGCTGGGTCCTGTTCGGGTTGCGCAGCGCGCTGGTCCCCACGGTGGTGGTGGCCTGGCGGCACGACGTGACCTGGGTCGGTTGGGCGTTCACCATCTCCGCCGTCGTCCAGACGCTGCTGATCGTGCCGGCCGGTCGGCTCGTCGACCGGGCCGGCCGCCGGACCGCCATGGTCACCGGCACCGGGGTGGCGGCGGTGGCGATCGCCGCCCTGGTGCTCACGGACAGCTACGCCTGGCTGGTCGCGCTGCTCTGCGTGTACGCGGCCGGTTCCGCGCTGCTCAACGCCGCGCCGGCCGCGCTGATCGGTGACGTCGTCGCGGGCCGCGGCGGCAGCGGCGTCGCCGTCTTCTCGATGTGCACCGATGTCGGCGCCGTGGTCGGACCGGTCGTGGTCGGGCTCGTCGCCGAGCGGGTGGGGGTGCCGGCCGCCTTCGGCACCGGCGCCGCGTTGCTGGTCGCCGCCTTCGTGGCGTCGTGGACGTTGCCAACTGTTCGGCCGATGCGAGGAGTTGATCGATGAGCCAGCCGGATGTCCGACACGAGCAGGGCGTGGCCATGTTCCAGCAGGTCTTCGGCCGCGAACCGCGTCCGGGTTCCTACCCGGAGTTCCTGCGGATCACCGTCGACCACCTGTTCGGCGAGATCTGGACCCGCCCCCACCTCAGCGTCGAGGAGCGTGAACTGGTCGCGCTGACCGCCGTCGCGCTGGCCCGGACCGACTGGGAGCTGCGCGGCCACATCGGCGCCGCCCTGCACCTCGGGATGTCGCGCGAGAAGATCGTCGAGGTCATCATCCAGCTCGCCTACTACGGCGGCTGGCCGGTGGCCAACAACGGGCTGCGCGTGGCCCAGGAGGTCTTCGCCGAGCTGGACGCCGCCGCGGGGAAGGACGCGGACCGTGACCGGTGAACCGCCCGCGCTCGACCCGGCCGACAAGGTCGACCTATGGCGTCAGCGGTTCTTCGAGGCCCAGGCGGCCGCGGAGGAGTTCGTGCTCGGCGAGCACGGCGAAGCCGGTCTGACCGCGTGGATCCAGGCGAACTCCCGGATCACCGCGGAGCTGCTGCGGGCGCAACGGCCCGCCGGGGTGTCCGCCACCGACCACTTCATGACCCGGCTACGCAACCAACTGTTGCTGTACGACTCGGCGGTGACCAGTGAGCCCGAGCCCACGGGCACCGTCCTGCGCAACGCCGACTGCGGGATCCTCCGGTACCGCAGGCGGGCCGCCCGCGCGGGCGTCGTGCTGACGTTCTCATCGCCGTGCGCGTACTGCCAGGAACTCAACATCGCCATCGCCGCCCGCTACGTGGAGCAGGACGTCACGGTGTCGTGCGAACAGGCGGGCGACGGGTGCACCTGGCGCGCGGAGTCCCCTCACCCCCGGGGAGGCGACGCCGCCGGGTCGCCGCAGCGGGGACGGGCCGGCGATTGAACCACCGACAGGACCGTGCGGTCGGGGGCCGGTGACCGGCTGTCGTCGAGCGTCATGCCGAGTTGCCGGCCCACCGCCACGCACAGGTCGATCGCCGCGGTGCGGGTCAGATCCTGGTGCTCGTTCTGGGTGACGCACGCCGACGCCACGTTCCTGTTCCGTAACCGCAGGTACCACGGGAACAACGCGCCCAGCGCGGGCTCGGTCAGCATCGTCCGCGAATGGACGATCGTGCCCACCAGCAGGTTGCCGAACGGGCGTCGCGGCGCGTTCATGTAGCTCTTCAGACGCTCCTGGAAGATCTTCAGCACGGCGGGCACGTTCCCCGCGTACACCGGCATGGCGAGCAGCATGGCCTGCGCGCCCTCGGCCAACTCCACGACGTGCGCGAAGTCGTCGTCGAGCGTGCACCGGCCCACGTCGGGATCGAGGCAGGTGTCCTCGCCCTCGCACATCGCGATGCGGTGGTCGATCAGCCGGATCCGCTGGATCTCGGCGTCGCCGACCTCCCGGAGGACGCCGGTGACCGCCGCGTCGAGCAGCGCGTCGGTCACCGACGGCAGACGCTTCTGCGTACAGGACAATGCGACGATCTTCATCCGGAGGGCCTCCCCTGTCCGCTCGGCGCCACCCGGCGCGGGCCGGGGTAAGGCGGGGCCCCCGCTTAACGCATTCTGCATAGGCGGGGGCCCCTATTAACACACGTCAGGCAGCGCCGAGGCGCTCCAGGATCAGCTCGCGGACGGTCTTGGCGTCGGCCTGGCCTCGGGTGGTCTTCATGACCGCGCCGACCAACGCGCCGGCCGCGGCGACCTTGCCGCTGCGGATCTTGTCGGCGATCTCAGGGTTGGCGGCGATCGCCTCGTCCACGGCGGCGGTCAGCGCACCGGTGTCCGAGACGACCTCCAGGTTGCGGTTGGTCATGATCTCGGTCGGCGAGCCCTCGCCGGCCACCACGCCCTCCAGCACGGTGCGGGCCAGCTTGTCGTTCAGCGAGCCTGCGTCGACCAGACCCTGGAGCTCGGCCACCTGCGCCGGGGTGGCGCCCACGTCGGCCAGCTCCACGCCGGTCTCGTTGGCCCGACGGGACAGCTCGCCCAGCCACCACTTGCGGGCCGCGGCCGGGGTGGCGCCAGCGGCCACGGTCGCCTCGATCAACTCGACCGCGCCGGCGTTGACCACCGACTGCATGTCCAGGTCGGACAGGCCCCAGTCCTGCTGGATGCGCTTGCGCCGCAGCCGCGGCAGCTCCGGCAGGGCGGCCTTCAGCTCGGCGACCCAGGCGGTGTCCGGCGCGAGCGGCACCAGGTCCGGCTCCGGGAAGTACCGGTAGTCGGTCGCGGTCTCCTTCGACCGGCCGGAGGTGGTGTCACCGGTGTCCTCGTGGAAGTGCCGCGTCTCCTGGGTGATCCGGCCGCCGGCCGTCAGCACGGACGCCTGCCGCAGCATCTCGGAGCGGACCGCCCGCTCGACCGAACGCAACGAGTTGACGTTCTTGGTCTCGGTACGCGTGCCCCACTCCTCGCCCGGCAGGTTCAGCGAGGTGTTGACGTCGCAGCGCAGCGAGCCCTCCTCCATCCGCACGTCCGAGACGCCCAGCGAGCGGATCACGTCGCGCAGCTCGGCGACGTACGCGCGGGCGACCTCCGGCGCGAGCGCACCGGTGCCCGGGATCGGCTTGGTGACGATCTCGACGAGCGGGATGCCGGCCCGGTTGTAGTCGACCAGCGACTCGGTCGCGCCGTGGATGCGGCCGGTGGCACCGCCGACGTGCAGCGTCTTGCCGGTGTCCTCCTCCAGGTGCACCCGTTCGATGCCGATGCGCACCAGCTCGCCGTTGACCTCGACGTCCAGGTAGCCGTCGAAGCAGAGCGGCTCGTCGTACTGGCTGATCTGGAAGTTCTTCGGCATGTCCGGGTAGAAGTAGTTCTTCCGGGCGAACCGGCACCACTCGGCGATGGAGCAGTTCAACGCCAGCCCGATCCGGATCGTCGCCTCGATGGCGGCCTTGTTGGCCACCGGCAGCGAACCGGGCAGCCCCAGGCAGACCGGGCAGACCCGGGTGTTCGGCTCGCCGCCGAAGTCGGTCGGGCAGCCGCACCACATCTTGGTGTTCGTGCCCAGCTCGACGTGGGTCTCCAGGCCGATCACCGGTTCGAAGCGCGCGACGACCTTGTCGTACGCGGGCAGTGTCGTCGTCATCTGAGCTCCAGGCGCGATCCGGACAGAACCGTTCCAGCCTAATCGGGCCCCCGGGCCGCCCCGTCCCCGGGTTTCGAGATCGTCGCGCGGGGACGCCGCGCCGGCAAGGGAGAGGACCTCGGGGGTACGCCTCAAATATGCCGGTAACCCAGCCGGGTCAACGCGTTACAAGTCTCGGACCACCACTGACGATAGGCCGGAACGTCTTCAAGCTTAGCCAGCGATACCAGCTCGCCCAGCTGACCGAAGTGATCGGTGGTTGAGCGACTGACCCGGGCCATGATGTCGTTGAGCGCCTTCTTAGGGTCAGCGATGCGTTCCACGCGACGCGGCTGGACGGGCAATCCCATCTCCGCGTCCGTCCACCGAACTCCGAGCGCACTTCGTAACGCGTCGCCGTCGGCCAACAACCATGCCTCGGTCTCCCGGACCGGCACCACGGCAACCAGTTGCTCCGCTCGATCTCCCCATAGGCTCCGTAGCGGTTGCAGCCACTCGACATCGACCCGCTCGGCACTGGCACCTTGATCGTGGTGGAAGAAGACGAGCGAGAAGCTGGCTGGATTCTGTTCGACGAGGCTGATCACGTCGGCCACCGAACACGGCCCTTTGCGCTCCCGCAAGGGCTGGACGTCAGCGACCTCGACCGCGTCCTCGAACTCCGACTGGCAGATTTCGGTCAGCGCCCGGACCAGCAACCGCGGCAGAAATTGATCATCTGTGACACCCTCGGATACCAGCGCGGAAGTGAGATAGCGCATCAGGTGTCCAACTCCGCCATCACCTCGAACTCGGCGATCTCCCGTGGGCTCACCACGCTGCCGACGGCCAGCGCATCGTCGATCGTGAGCTGCTGTGCGCCGGCAATAGAACGCCAGCGGCTGACCCGGCTACGCGCCTTGCCGCGCTGGACCCGGCTCACCACGTCCATGAACACCGCGTCCGACCGTAGATGAGTCTGCGCAGGTTCCAGCGCCCGTAGGATCGCTGGCGAATGGCTGCTCAGCACCAACTGAGTCAACGCAGCGCCATCCTTCCCCGATGCCAACGCTCGTTCGACCAGGCTTCTGAGATATCTGACGAACTGAGCGAGGCGCTGCGGAAAGATGCCGTTCTCCGGCTCCTCGAAGCAGATGAGTCCCGCACCTCGCGGATCGTAGAGCGCCGCCAACAGCGCGATCGCCCGTAGCGTGCCGTCCGAGGCCACTCTCGCCGAGAATGGGGCCTCCTCCCGGGTGACCACCTCCACCTGGCGTTGCCGACGTGCGTCGTCCTCGGCCAACCGCACCCGGACAACTCCGGGGATGACGGCTGCCAGATCGGCCGAGAGATCGTTCAAAGCTCCCTCGGGTCGATCCGCGCTACCCGTTTCGTCCGCCAGCCGACGGAGGGTGTTGGCAAGATGTCCCCCGTTGGCCGACAGGCTGTCAGGGTCGTCGTACGAGTCAGCGGCCCGTAGCGCGCTCGGGTCGAGGTGTAGCAGGCGCCACGACTGCATCTCTCGCTTGAGCGCGTAGAGCAGCGGAAAGTCGGTTGCGGTCGTCAGGCTGGACAGCACCGTAGCCGTGGCCGCCGTGGCTGGCAGCCTCCGCTTCCGTCCCTGGTTGCCCTGCTGCCTGATGCTGAAGACCGGTCGCCCTTGGTCATCGCGCTCGGTCTCCAACGGATCGGCAGCACCCGATCGATAAGCGGCCAACCGCTTCCGTTGCTCCGCGCTGAACCGTTCCATCCAGGTGTCGTCCGCGCGTCTGATCCGTCGCACGGCCTCACGGATGACGTATGGGCGCTGTATCCCGCTACCCATCGACCGGAGTTCGATGGTCAACTCGTAGCGGAGTCGCGAATGATTGATCTCAGCGGTGTCACCGAAAGCATCGGTGACCGAGCGGCCCAGAAGCACCTCGATCGCGAACGACATGACACCGAGCGACGTCGCGTCGGTGTGCTTGTGGAAAAGGTCCGCGACGTCGCCCCGCATGTGCTGAGCGGCTTCCAGGACCGGATCACCAGCAAGCCTGCCGAGGAACTGAATGGCATCGAAGAGATTCGACTTGCCCGCTGCGTTCCGTCCGATGATCACGAGAAAGGGCGGGATGTCCAGCGAGAAGTCGCGAAACGACTTGAAACCGTCGATCTCTATTCGCGTGAGCATCCCGCCCGCCTCACAGGGCCGGTGGGGTGAACGTGCCGACGCTCGACTCCAGCGCGGCGGCCACCCGGTACATCCGGTCGTCGGCCATGGTCGGGGCCATGATCTGGAAGCCGACCGGGAGCCCGTCGGACAGCCCGCACGGCACCGAGATGGCCGGACCGCCGTACAGGTTGGTCGGAATGGTGAACAGGTCGGCCAGGTACATCTGGTACGGGTCCGACGTGCGCGCCCCGATCGGGAACGCCACGAACGGGGTCGTCGGCGAGACCAGCGCGTCGACCTGCTCGAACGCCGCGGTGAAGTCGCGGGTGATCAGGGTACGGACCTTCTGCGCCTGCCCGTAGTAGGCGTCGTAGTAGCCCGAGGAGAGGGCGTACGTGCCGATCATGATGCGCCGCTTCACCTCGGGGCCGAAACCGGCCTCGCGGGTCAGCGACATGACCTCCTCCAGCGACCGGTTGCCGTCGTCGCCGACCCGCAGGCCGAACCGGACGCCGTCGAACCGGGCCAGGTTGGAGGAGCACTCGCTCGGCGCGATCAGGTAGTACGCCGGCAGCGCGTACGTGAAGTGCGGGCAGGAGATCTCGACGATCTCGGCGCCCAACTTGGCCAGCGCCTCGACCGACTCGCGGAACGCGGCCATCACGCCCGGCTCGGCGCCCTCGCCGGTGAACTCGGTGACCACGCCGAGCTTCACGCCGGTCAGGTCGCCGCTCGCGCCGCGCCGCGCCGCGCCCACCACGTCCGGCACCGGGGCCGGGATCGAGGTGGAGTCGCGCGGGTCGTGACCGCCGATGACCTGGTGCAGCAGCGCGGCGTCGAGCACGGTACGCGCACACGGGCCCGGGGTGTCCAGCGACGAGGAGAACGCCACCAGGCCGTACCGGGAGGTGCCGCCGTAGGTGGGCTTGGCGCCGACGGTGCCGGTGACCGCGCCGGGCTGGCGGATCGAACCGCCGGTGTCCGACCCGATCGCCAGCGGCGCCTCGTACGCCGCGAGGGCTGCGGCGCTGCCGCCGCCCGAGCCGCCGGGGATGCGCCCGGTGTCCCACGGGTTGCGGGTCGGCCCGTACGCGGAGTATTCGGTGGAGGAGCCCATGGCGAACTCGTCCATGTTGGTCTTGCCGAGCATCACCGTGCCGGCGGCGCGCAGCCGCTCGACGATGGTCGAGTCGTACGGCGGACGCCAGCCCTCCAGGATCTTCGAACCGACCGTGGTGGGGACACCCTTGGTGGTGAGCACGTCCTTCACCGCGACCGGCACGCCCGCCAGCGGGCCCAACTCCTCGCCGGCGGCCCGGCGCTCGTCCACACCGCGGGCGGCGGCCAGCGCGCCCTCGGTGTCGACGTGCAGGAAGGCGTGGACCTGCTCGTCGACGGCGGTGATCCGGTCCAGGTGGGCCTGCGTGACCTCCACGGCGGAGGTCTCGCCCGTCGCCACCAGGCCGGCGATCTCGACGGCGGTGAGCCGGGTCAGGTCAGTCATGAAGCCACATCCTCGTCCAGGATCCGCGGTACGCGGAACCGCTGCTCCTCGGCGTCGGGCGCACCCGACAGCGCCTCCTGCGGGGTCAGGCCCGGCGTCACCACGTCTTCCCGGAGCACGTTGGTCAGCGGCACCGAGTGGGAGGTCGGCGGGATGTCCGCCGCGGCGACCTCACCGATCTGCGCGACCGACTGGAGGATCACGTCGAGCTGGCCGGCGAAGGTGTCCAACTCCTCCTCGGTGACGGCGAGCCGCGACAGTCGCGCCAGGTGCGCGACCTCCTCGCGGGAGATGGCGGCCATCGGTGCCCCCTTCGTGGCGGTCCTGTGGTGACCGGAGGGAGTCTATTGTCCCGCCGTCACGACGACGCCCGCGACTCCCCCTCCCCGGCCGGCCCGCCCCGACCACCACCCTCCGCCGGACGCACCGGCCGGTAGCGCGACAGCCAGGCCACCAGATCCTCCGCCGGCATCGGCCGGGCGTGGAACCAGCCCTGCGCGACGTCGCAGCCGGCGGCGTGCAGCAGCCGCCAGGTGCGCTCGTCCTCCACGCCCTCGGCCACCACCCGCAGCCCGAGTGCGCCGGCCAGCTCGATCATCGAGCGGACGATCGCCGCGTCGTCCGGGTCGTCGGCCATCCCCAGCACGAACGACCGGTCCACCTTCACCTCGGACAGCGGCAGCCGGCGCAGGTGCTGCAACGACGAGTAACCGGTGCCGAAGTCGTCGAGCGCGATACCGACCCCGATCCGGTGGAGCTTGGTGATGCTGGCCAGCACCCGCCGGGGATCGGCCATCAACGCCCCCTCGGTGATCTCCACCTGGAGCCGCTCCGGCGGGACGCCGTACCGGGTCAGCCGGTCGGCGATCTGATCGGCGATCTCACCGGTGTGCAGGTCACGCACGCTGACGTTGAGCGCGGCCCGCAACGTGAGGCCGGTCGCGGACCACTTGGCCGCCTGCTCGACCACGTCGTCCACCACCCGGCGGGTGAGCAGCCGCATGACCGCGCTCTGCTCGGCGACCTGGATCAGCTCGCCCGGGTCGACCATCCCCCGCCGCGGATGCCGCCAGCGCAGCAGCGCCTCTACGCCCACCACCTCACCGGTCGCGATGGCGATCTGCGGCTGGTAGTACATGGTGATCTCGCCCGGGTCGCCGACCGCGCCCGCCACCTCCGCCATCGCCGGCCGGTCGCCGGCCGCGACGCCGACCTCCGGCCCGGATGCGCCGACGACGGACAGGTCGGTCCCCGACGCGACGTCCGCGCCGGGCGCGGTCGTCACGGCGTCGCCGCCGGGCGCGGTCGTCACCACCGGCGCAACGGGTACGCCTGCCCCGGCGTCGACCGCCGGTACGGCCACCGTCGGCGTGACCGGGCCGACGGACGCGACCGGGCCGACGGTCGTGTCGGCGTGGGCGGCCCGGCGGCGGATCGGGTCGGCGCCGGTCAGAATCCGTTCGATCAGGTCGTCGGCGGGCCGCGCGCTGACGCGTTCCCGGCGCCGCAGCCGCCACCGGGCCGGGCCGTGACCGGGCCGCCCCCCGCCCACGCGCTCGTCACGGACCGACCCGGCCTCGCCGCGGACGGACCCGGCGCCGTCGTGAACCGGCCCGGCACCGTCGTGGGCCGGCCCGGCGTCATCGTGGGCCGGCCCGGCATCGTCACGGACCGGTCCGGCGTCATCGTGGGCCGGTCGGGCGGCCGGCAGGGCCGCTGCCAGCGCGGCACCGTCACCGCCGCGTACGCCCGCCAGCTCGCCGGCCGGCGTCGGCGGCCCGGACTCCAGCACCCGGCGCAGGTCGGCCAGGAGGCTCAGCCGCTCGGCGGAGTTGTGGTCGGACTCCGGCGCGTAGACCGCCACGGTGTCGTTGCGGTGCTTGGCGTCGTACATGGCGACGTCGGCGTGCCGCATCAGGGTGGCGAAGTCCTCGCCGTGCTCGGGGAAGAGCGCGATGCCGATCGAGCCGCCCACGTCCAGCGGCAGGCCGTCCAGCGGCACCGGTTCGGCGAGCGCGGCGACCACCCGGTCGGCCCGCTCGCGGGCCTCGTCGAGGCCGGCCAGCCGCGGTACGACGATGGCGAACTCGTCACCGCCGAGCCGCGCCACCAGGTCCTCCTCGCCCACCACGCCGATCAGCCGGGCGCTCACCTCGACCAGGAGACGGTCACCCACCGCGTGCCCAAGGGCGTCGTTGACGTGCTTGAACCGGTCGAGGTCGAGCAGCAGCAGGGCGAGGTGGGCGTCGGTGCCGCCCCGGGCGGCGCGCTCGGCGTGCAGGTGCACCTGCTCGGCCACCTCGGTGAGCAGCGCCTTGCGATTGGGCAGGCCGGTGAGCGGGTCGACGTCGGCGAGCTGTTCCCGCTCGTCGGAGAGCCGGGCCATCCGGTACACCGCGAAGAGCGGCACCAGCACCAGCGGGATCAGTGCCGCGCTGGCCCGGGCCGCGGCGACCAGCACCGGCGCGAGCAGCAGCAGTGAGCCGGTGGCGAGCAGCTCGTAGGCCAGCCCGAGCCGGACGCTGGGCCACCACCGGTCGCCGAAACGCAGGCGGATGGCGGTGTTGACCAGGCCGTAGTTGACCAGGAACCAGACCACGGTGGCGCCACCCACCGCCGCCACGTCGGTCCCGCGCAGCCGGCCGTCGCCGAACAGCTCACCCGGACCGAACCAGGTGACCGCGTACGCGGCGGCGAGCGCGCAGGCGTACTGGGCGGCGTTGAAGCCGGTGCGCCAGGCCGCGTAGCCGAGCCGCCAGCCGGAGACGGCCACCGCCACCGCCTGCACGGCCACGGCCGGGCCGAGCCCCCAGCCGAGCAGGATGGCGAAGGTGAAGCAGGTGGACGGGAAGACCGCCGAGGTCTGCCGCCGGCCGGGCGGGACGAACGGACGGGCGTCACAGGCGACGGCGAGCGCCGCCATGGTCCAGAACGCGACCGGCAGCTCGGTCAGTCGGCCCGGGAGCGCGACCAACGGCCCGACCGAGACGAGCAGGGCGAGGACGCCGACCACGGCGACGAAACCGAAGAACGGCCCCGTCCGCCCGGGCGGGACGGAGTTGCGCGGGTCGCCGGTCGCCATCGCACCTCCCCGGAGGGGTCCTGGCGTGCGCCGTCACACGCCGTACGCCAATGAAACGCCCTCCGGGCCGGTTTCCCCGACACGACAGACACGAATCGGTCGTGGTCGTGACTAAGTTGGTATAAGCCGGGGTGGCCCACGCCGACCGGCGGTCAGCCCTCCACCCGGGCCGCCGCCCGGGCCGCCTCCGGGCCGGAGTCCAGCAGCACGCGGAACCCGTCCTCGTCGAGGATCGGCACTTTCAGGGTGGCCGCCTTGTCGGCCTTGGTGCCCGGGTTGTCGCCGACCACCACGAAGCCGGTCTTCTTGGAGACCGAACCGGTCACCTTGCCGCCCCGGCTCTGGATCGCCTCGGCGGCCTGGTCGCGGCTGAACCCGGCCAGCGTGCCGGTGACCACGACGGTGACCCCGTCGAGCGGGCGCGGGCCCTCGTCGCCGGCCTCCTCCACCATGCGTACGCCCGCCTCGGCCCACTTGCGCACCACGTCGCGGTGCCAGTCGACGGCGAACCACTCCTTGATGCTCGCGGCGATCGTCGGGCCGACCCCGTCCGCCGAGGAGAGCTCCTCCTCGGTGGCCTCCTCGATCGCGGTCATCGAGCGGAAGTGCCGGGCCAGCGCCTGGGCCGCGGTCGGACCGACGTGCCGGACGGAGAGCGCCACCAGCACCCGCCACAGGTCGCGTTCCCGAGCCACGGCGAGGTTGTCGAGCAGCTTGGTGGCGTTGCTGCCGAGTGTGCCGTCCTTGTTGACGAAGAACGGCGACCGGCTCAACTGCTCGGCGTCGAGGCCGAACAGGTCACCCTCGTCGGCGATGATGCCGGCGTCGAGCAGCGCGGCGGCGCCCTTGTAACCGAGCACCTCGATGTCGAAGGCGCCGCGGCCCGCCAGGTGGAAGACCCGTTCCCGGAGCTGCGCCGGGCAGCTGCGGGAGTTGGGGCAGCGGATGTCGACGTCGCTCTCCTTGGCCGGCGCGAGCGGCGTGCCGCAGGCCGGACAGACGGTCGGCATGACGAACGGGCGGGCGTCGGCCGGGCGCAGCTCGACCACCGGGCCGAGAACCTCGGGGATGACGTCGCCGGCCTTGCGCAGCACCACCGTGTCACCGATGAGCACGCCCTTGCGTTCGACCTCACGGGCGTTGTGCAGGGTGGCCAGCGCGACGGTGGAACCGGCGACCCGGACCGGCTCCAGAACGGCGAACGGCGTGACCCGGCCGGTGCGCCCGACGTTGACGTCGATGTCGAGCAGCTTGGTGTTGACCTCCTCCGGCGGGTACTTGAAGGCGATCGCCCAACGCGGCGCGCGGCTGGTCGAGCCGAGACGCCCCTGGATGGAGACCGGGTCGACCTTGACCACCACGCCGTCGATCTCGTGCTCGACGTCGTGCCGGTGCTCGGCGTAGAAGGCGATGTATTCCGCCACCCCGGTCAGGTCGTCGACCACCTTCCAGCGGTCACTCGTCGGCAGCCCCCACGCCTTGAGCGCGGCGTAGGCCGTGGACTGCGCGGAGGGGCGGTAGCCCTGACGGGCGCCGATGCCGTGCACGACCAGGCGCAGCGGCCGGGACGCGGTGACCCGTGGGTCCTTCTGCCGGAGGCTGCCGGCGGCGGCGTTGCGCGGGTTGGCGAACGGGGCCTTGCCCTGCTCGACCAGGCTCGCGTTGAGGTCGGCGAACGCGGCCACCGGGAAGTAGATCTCGCCGCGGACCTCCAGCAGCTCCGGCACGTCGGGGTAGTCGTCGGCCGGGGTCAGCCGGGCCGGCACGCCCTGGATGCTGCGGACGTTGGCGGTGACGTCCTCGCCGGTGCGCCCGTCGCCGCGGGTGGCCGCCCGCACCAGCCGACCCTTCTCGTAGGTCAGGTTGATGGCCAGCCCGTCGACCTTGAGCTCGCAGAGGTAGGGCACCGGGCCGCCCGCGTCCCGCTCGACCCGCTCGGCCCAGGCGGCCAACTCCTCGTCGGCGAAGGCGTTGTCGAGCGACAGCATCCGCTCGGCGTGGGTGACCGGGGTGAAGTCGGTGGAGAACGTGCCGCCGACGCGCTGCGTGGGCGAGTCGGGCGTGCGCAGCGCCGGGTATTCCGCCTCCAGCGCCTCCAGCTCCCGCAGTTGCCGGTCGAACTCGGCGTCGGTGATGGTCGGCGCGTCCAGCACGTAGTAGCGGTATTGATGCTCCGTGAGCTCCTGACTCAGCGTGGCGTGCCGTTCCCGGGCCTCCGGGGTGGGCTCGGCACCCGCCGCCGCCTCCTGGGCGGCGTCGACCGTGGTGGGAACCGCTTCTTCGGACACGCCGCCGCCTTCGGACACCGCTGCCGACCTCCCGTGCTCGCGCTACCCCGAAACCGTAGCGGTCGGGGGTGACACTCGTCCGGCCACCCACGTTGACCAGGCGCGGCGCCCGTCGCGGCGGTCGGCGGCCGGGCCCCGTCCGTGCGACGATCGCCACGGCGGCGTCGGGCCCGCCCGGGGGACGAGAGGCGGTACGGATGCGCGACGGGCTGATCTGGGCGATGGTCGTCGTGGCCTGCGTCGCGGCCGGCTGGCTGTGGGGCGAGTGGCGCCACCGCCGGACCGACCGGACTGACGGCACCGGGGCGCGGGCCGGCGACCGGCGGCGACCGGGCACCGGACGCGGCGGTGACCGGCCCGGCNGACCCGGCGACCGGACCGATGGCGGCAGCCGGACCGGAATCGGCAGCCGAGCCGATGGCGGCGGACGGGCCGGGGGCACGGCCCCGCCGAAACCGCGCCGCGGCGCGCGGCCGGCCGGGGGGCGGCCCCGACCCGGGGACATCTGGTGGGCCGACGTGCCCTATGCCGACGGGACCGGCTCGAAGGTGCGCCCCTGCCTGGTGCTGCGGGTCGACGGGCGGGCCGCCGAGGTGCTGAAGATCACCAGCCAGGACCGGTCGGACCGGGACGACCATCTGCCGATCCCCACCCGGAGCTGGGACCCGAGCGCCGACCACGACAGCTTCCTGGACGTCAGCGAACCGATCCCGGTGCCGCTGACCGCGTTCGGCGACCGCGCCGGCGGCTGCGACCCCGACGTGTGGCGCGGCGTCCGGCGCCTACCCCACCTCACCGCCTGACGGCCGGTCCCGACGCGTCGAATCCGGCGGCGAGAGCGGTGAGCTGGTCGGCGTATTCGATCCGGTCGGCCCAGTCGGCTGGCCAGGCCGCCATCCCGTACGCCGCCCCGACGAACGCGCCGGCCAACGCGGCGATCGAGTCCGAGTCGCCGGCGGTGGTGGCGCCCCGGGCCAGCGCGCCGACCGGGTCGTCCGGGTGCCGCAACGCGCAGAGCAGCGCGGTGGCGAGTGCCTCCTCGGCGATCCAGCCCTCCCCGGTGAGCCGGCACGGGTCGCCGCCGTCGTCGGGCTGGGCCAGCGCCACCTCCAGCAGGCCGAGCGCCCGGAGGCAGTCGTCCCAGCCCTCGGCGGCGAACTCGGCCGGGGTGGTCGCGCCCGAGCGCCGCCACAGGTCGCCGAGCCAGTCGCCCCGGTAGACCGCGCGCTGCCCGCGGGCCCGCTCGGTGAGCAGGCCGGGCAGTTCCGGCAGCGACGCGCCGTCGCGCAGCAGCCGGACCGCGTACGCGGTCAGCTCGCTGGCCGCCAGACCGGTCGGGTGGCCGTGGGTGAGGCCGGCCTGGAGCTGGGCCAGGCCGGCCAGCGTGTCGAGGTCGACGTCGAGCAACCCGACCGGGGTGACCCGCATGTTCGCCCCGCAGCCCTTCGAGCCGGCGACCGTGGCCTCCTGCCACCGGGTGCCCCGGCTCAGCTCGGCGCAGGCCCGCAGGCAGGTCATGCCCGGCGCGCGATTGTTCTCCGGGCTGGCCGCCCAGTCGAGGAAGCGCCGCCGCAGCAACGGTTCCACCGCCTCCGCCGTGAACGCGGGCGCGTCGTGCAGCGCCCACGCCACGGCCAACGCCATCTGGGTGTCGTCGGTGACCAGGGCCGGCTCGCCGGTCAACTCGCGGGGACCGGTCGGGCCGTAGCGCCGGACGATCTCGGCGACGGTGAGGAACTCGGTCGGCTTGCCCAGGGCGTCGCCGTAGGCGAGGCCGAAGAGCGAACCGGCGGCGTGGTGGTCGGTGGAGACGGTCACGGTGGCGATCATGCCTCCGCGACGCAAGCGTGGCGCGGTCAGTCCCAGCAGAGGCAGAACGGGTGGCCGGCCGGGTCGGCGTAGACCCGGAAGCCCTCCCCCTCGCCGGGCAGCCGCCGGGCGCCGAGCGCGAGCGCCGCCTTCTCGGCCGCCTCGATGTCGTCCACCGTCACGTCGAGGTGGAACTGCTGCGGCCGCTCCGGGTCGGGCCAGTCGGGGGCGCGCAGGTCGGGCGCCTTCTGGAAGGCCAGCCGAGGCTGGTGCCCCGGCGGGCCGCCGAGCACCACCCAGTCGTCGCCGTCGGAGTTCTCCTCGACCAGCGGGAGGCCGAGCAATTCGGCGTAGAAGGTGGCCAGTGCGCGCGGGTCGGGGCAATCGATCACCGTGGAACGCAGTCGTCCGATCATGCCGGCCATCGTGCCCCCGGGGTACGACAGGAAAACGTCACTCCTCGGCGAGCCGCCGCCCGGCGTCGCGGCAGGCGGCCAGCACCGCCCGCGCGTACGCCGGGGTGGCGCCGGCCAGCCCACAGGTGGGGGTGACCACGACCTGCTCGGCCAGCCGGCGGCGCGGGAAGCCGAGCTGGTCCCAGGCGCGACGGACCCGGTCGGCGACCTCGGCCGACGTCGGCGCGCGGCCGGTCGACGGCGGCAGCGTCGGCGCGGCGCCGGCCAGCAGCCCGAGCCCGGCGTCGATCGCCTCACCGAGCGGATCCAGGTCGGTGACGAGCGACAGGTCGAGGGCGACGCCGACCGCGCCGGCGGTACGGATCAGCTCCAGCGGCACGTCCGGCGCGCAGCAGTGGACCACCACCGGCGTACCGGCCGCCTCGACCACCCCGCGCAGCAGCGCCCGGGCCACCTCCGCCTCGACCGGCCGGTGGGTGCCGAAGCCGCTCTCCGTGGGCACCCGGCCGGCCAGCACCGCCGGCAGGGAGGGCTCGTCGAGCTGGAGCAGCACCGAGGCGCGGGGCAGCCGCCGGGTCACCGCCGCGACATGCCCGCGCAGCCCTTCGCCGAGCGATCCGGCGAGGTCCCGCACCGCGCCCGGGTCGCGTAGCACCCGGCCGCCGAGCGGCAGCTCCAGCGCGGCGGCCAGGGTGAACGGGCCGGCGACCTGGATCTTGACCGGACCGGCGTACTCCTCGGCCTGCTCGGCGAGCTGGTCGAGGTCGCGTTCCATCAGGTCACGGGCGCGGCGCAGGTCCCGCCCGGGGCGCGGAGCGATCCGCCAGCGGGCCGCGTACAGCTCGACCGGAAGCTCGACGAACAGACCGGCCGTGCGACCGACCATGTCCGCGCCCGGTCCGCGGGCGGGCAGCTCCGGCAGGTGCGGCAGCGCGGGCAGCTCGCCGAGCACGATCCGCTGCGCCTCGGCGATGTCGGTGCCGGGCAGCGACCCGATCCCGGTCGCCGCACCGGTGGGCCAGGGCCACTGCTGCTCAGTCACCGCCGAAGCCTATCCACCGTGTCGCGGCACGGGCGGCACGGGCAGCCCCGACCGGCGCGGGCGGTGCGTCCGGGCCGAGGTCGGTCAGACGGCGATGGTGGCGGAGCCGAGGACGACGTCGCCGGCCGGGTCCGGTCGGTAGGCCACGATCGCCTGGCCCGCGGCCACCCCACGGACCGGGCGGCGCAGCGACGCGTGCAGCCCGTCGGCGTCCACCGTGACGGTGGCGGGGACCACGTCGCCGTGCGCGCGTAGCTGCACCTCGCACTCGATCGGCCCGTCCGGGCGCGGCCCGCCGGTCCAGACCGGACGGGTGGCCCGCACCGAGGAGACCTCCAGCGCCTCGGCCGGGCCGACCGTCACGGTGTTGGTGGTCGGGGTGATGGAGAGCACGTAGCGGGGCCGGCCGTCCGCCGCCGGGCGGTCCAGGTGCAGGCCGCGCCGCTGACCGACGGTGTACTGGTAGGCGCCGCTGTGGCTGCCCACGACCGCGCCGGTGAGCGCGTCGACCACCTCGCCGGGGGCCTCGCCGAGCCGCTGGGCCAGGAAACCGCGGGTGTCGCCGTCGGCGATGAAGCAGATGTCGTGCGAGTCCGGCTTGTCGGCGACGGCGAGGCCGCGCCGGGCGGCCTCGGCGCGCACCTCGGCCTTGGTCGAGTCGCCGAGCGGGAAGATCGACCGGTCGAGCTGCGCGCGGGTCAGCACCGCGAGGACGTACGACTGGTCCTTGGCCGCGTCGACGCTGCGCCGCAGCAGGCCGTCCGGGCCGAGCCGGGCATGGTGGCCGGTCACCACCGCGTCGAAGCCCAGGGCCACGGCCCGGTCCAGCACCGCGGCGAACTTGATCTTCTCATTGCAGCGCAGGCACGGATTCGGGGTACGGCCGGCCGCGTACTCGGCGACGAAGTCGTCGACCACGTCGTCGTGGAACCGGTCGGCCATGTCCCACACGTAGAACGGGATGCCGAGCACGTCGGCGGCCCGCCGGGCGTCCCGGGAGTCCTCCAGCGTGCAGCAGCCCCGCGCGCCGGTGCGGTAGGTCTGCGGGTTGCGGGCCAGCGCCAGGTGCACCCCGGTCACCTCGTGCCCGGCCGCCACCGCCCGCGCCGCCGCCACGGCGGAGTCCACCCCGCCCGACATCGCCGCCAGAACCCTCACCGGCCCACTCCCCTCGTCCTCACCGAGGGTATCCGGGTCAGCGGGGAGTGCGGAGGGCGGCCGCGCGGCGGGCCCGCTCCACGGCGGCCGGCAGCGCGGCGATCAGCGCGTCGACGTCCGCTCCGGTGCTGGTGTGACCGAGCGTGAAACGCAGCGAGGACCGTGCCCGGTCGTCGTCGGCGCCCATCGCGAGCAGCACATGCGAGGGCTGGGCCACGCCGGCCGAGCAGGCCGACCCGGTCGAGCAGGCGATGCCCTGGGCGTCGAGGAGCAGCAGCAGCGCGTCCCCCTCGCAGCCGGGGAACGAGAAGTGCGCGTTGCCGGGGAGCCGGTCGGTCGGGTCGCCGTTGAAGACCACCTCGGGGACCGCCTGCCGGACCCGCTCGACCAGCTCGTCGCGGAGCGCGGCCACGCGGGCCGCGTACTCCTGCTGGCCCTTGACCGCGGTCTCGACGGCGACCGCGAACGCGACGATGCCCGCCGCGTCCAGCGTCCCGGAGCGGACGTCGCGTTCCTGGCCACCGCCGTGCAGCAGCGGGGTGGCGGCGACGTCACGGGCCAGCAGCAGCGCGCCGACGCCGGCCGGCCCGCCGAGCTTGTGCCCGGTCACGGTGAGCGCGGACACGCCGCTCGCGGCGAAGTCGACCGGCACCTGCCCGACCGCCTGGATCGCGTCGGTGTGGAACGGCACCCCGTGCGCGGCGGCGACCGCGGCCAGCTCGGCCACCGGCTGGACGGTGCCGACCTCGTTGTTGGCCCACATCGCGGTGACCACCGCCACCCGGTCGCCGTGCTCGGCCAACTCGGCGTCGAGGCGCTGCGGGCGCAGCCGGCCGGCGCCGTCGACCGGCAGCCAGCCGACCTGCGCGCCCTCGTGGTCGACCAGCCAGTCCACGGCGTCCAGTACCGCGTGGTGCTCGACCGCGCTGGAGACCACCCGGACCCGCTCGGCCCGGGCCGCCCGCCGGGCCCAGAAGATGCCCTTCACGGCGAGGTTGTCGCTCTCCGTGCCGCCCCCGGTGAAGATCACCTCGGACGGGCGGGCGCCGAGCACGGCGGCCACCCGCTCGCGCGACTCCTCCACCCGTCGCCGGGCACGGCGGCCCGCCGCGTGCAGCGACGACGCGTTGCCCACCTCGCGGGCGGTGGCGACGTACGCCTCGAGTGCCTCGTCGAGCATCGGGGTCGTCGCCGCGTGATCCAGGTATGCCATCACCGTCCAGCCTAACGGCCGGTGAACGCGCCCCCGAGGGCCGGACCGCCCGTCCCGCGCGGCGGTGGGACGGGCGGTCCGGCGGTCATGCGGGAACGGCGGTGACGACGATGTTGTCCCGGTAGTTCCGGGTCTTCGCGTCGAACGGGCCACCGCAGGTGATCAGCGTGAGACGGGGCCTGCCGTCGCGGGCGAAGTACCGGTCCAGCGGGATCTTCGACTTCCGGTACTCCTCCCGGGCCACCACGCGGTAGCGGCGCTCGGCGCCGTCCGAGCCGGTGGCGGTGAGGGTGTCTCCCCGGTCCAGCTCGCGCAGCCGGAAGAACGCGCCCTTGCCCTGCTCGGCGCTGTCCACGTGCCCGGCGATCACCACCGAGCCGGAGTCGGCCTCCAGTCCGGGGCCGTAGCGGTACCAGCCGACCTGGTCCACGCTGGGCGGCACCTCGAACTCGTCGGTCCGCTCGTTCACACCCACCGGGTTGACGGAGGCGGTGACCCGGATCGGCGGGATGCTCAGCTTCACCGGCGGCACGATCTCGCTGCCGGCCGGCAGCGTGCCCGCGTTCACCGGGACCGAGCCGGACGCCGAGGCTGCCGGCATGGTCGTGGGCGTGGTCGTGGCGCTGGCCAGGGCGGCCACCTCGTCGCCGCCGACGTCCTCGGCGGCCTCGGACCCGCACGCCACCACCCCCGCCAGGGTGAGCGCGGTGGCGCCGGCGGCCATCGCCGCCAGCGCCCCGCGGTGGCGCACCGTCATCGGCGACCGGCCCGGGCGGTGGCCGCCCGCGCCCCGCCGCCGACCAGGAGCAGCACGCCGGCACCGGCCAGCACGTACCACCAGGTGTCCACGCCGGTGCCGGCCTGGCCGCCGGTGCCGCTGGGCACGCCGCCCGGCGCGGAGTGCAGCCCGCCGATGGTCTGCGCGACCAGGTCCAGGTTCTTGCCGTCGGCGGAGCCGATCGCGTAGACGATGGTGGCGGTGCCCTCCTTGAGGTTCAGGTCGGCCGGGCCGATGGCGACGGTGTCGGTGCCGGCGAGGACCACGTCCGCCTTGACCGTGCCGGCGGCCACGTCGGCCTTCGCCTCCTTCGGGTTGGTCAGGTTCTCGAAGACCGGCTTGCCGCCGGCCCGGACGTCGACGGCCGGCGCGGCGGCGGTGTGCCGGACGATCAGGCGGGCCTTGCCGGCGCCCACCTTGGACACGTCGTTGACGAACGGGGTGATCAGCGGCTTGCCGTCGGCGCTCAGGTGGGCGGCGAGGCTGATGTTCGCCCCGCCCGGCACCGCGGCGTCGTCCACCTTCAGGATCGCCTTGTCGATCGCCTCCCCCGGCTTGGTCAGGGCGATGTCGTACTCCCCCTCGGGCAGGGTGAGCGGGCCGGCGACGTCGCCGGGCTTGAAGTTGTCGAGCGTCTTCTCGCCGTTGACGTACACGTCGACCGGGGTGTCCGGGATGCCGTGCACCACGGAGACCTTCGACGAGGCGGCGTAGGCCGGGCTCATGGTCGCGGCGCCGACGCCGGCGAAGGTCAGGGCGGCCACCGCGCCGCCTGCGGCGACCCGACGGAACATAGCGAGCTGCATTGTCTGCCTCCTGGGCATTGGTGACGATCTGTCAGGCCTGGCGTGCAGAACGGGTTACGCCGGCCCGGCCGCCCTCGGATGCGGCCGGAATCCGATTTCTTTTTTCCGCCTCGGGCGCATCCGCCCGGGCCTTCTGCGACGAATGGCAGGTGACGACGGTCGCGCCGGCACACCGGGAAGTGGGGCGAGGGGCGGTGAGAGCTACAGTGCGGCATGCCCCACGGAAGGCGAACCGCCCGATGACGGCGGTCAGACAGGGCCCCGAGCCGCCGCGGGAGGACGATCTCGCGGCGCGGTTCCGCGACGGCGACGAGGCCGCCCTGCGGGAGGCGTACGACCGGTACGGCCGCGCGGTGCTGCACCTGGCCACCACGACGCTGGCCAACCGGAGCGACGCCGAGGACGTGACCCAGGCGACCTTCGTCGCCGCCTGGCTCGGCCGGGACACGTTCGACCCGGCGAAGGGCTCGCTGGTCGGCTGGCTGCTCGGCATCGCACGGCGCAAGGTGGTCGACCGGATCCGGGTCGCGGCCCGCGAGACCCGGGTGGTGGAGACCGTCAAGCGGCTGCCCGAGCCGGCCGACACCGGCCCCGACCCGGACCGTGTGGTCGAGCGGCTGGTGGTCGCCGACGAGCTGGCCCGGCTCCCCGACGACCAGCGCCGGATGCTGGAGCTGGCGTTCTACGACGACCTGACCCACCAGCAGATCGCGACCGTGACCGGAGTGCCGCTCGGCACGGTCAAGAGCCACATCCGGCGCGGCATGCAGAGTTTGAAGCGCAGATGGGAGGTGGACGGTGCAGCACCTGGACCACGACCGGCTGGTCTTCCTGGCCCTCGGTGAGAGCGAGGCGGTGGACGGTGAGGCCACCCACCTCGACACCTGCGCGCACTGCCGGGGCGAGCTGGAGACGTTCCGGCACGTCGCCGGCCTGGGCGCCGAAACCCAGGCCCTGAGCGACCTGCCCGAGCCGCCCGAGCACCTCTGGCAGAGCGTGGTGGCCGAGATCCGGGCCGCCGAGGAGCTGCCCGCGTTGAACGGCCGCCGTCCGTCCCGTGCCGGCGACGCGGCCGGTGAACCGGCTGACCGGCCGGCTGCCGCGGCCCGCCCCCGCCGTGGCCGTCGCTGGCCGGGCTGGGCCACCGCCGCGGTCAGCGCCACCGCCGCCGCGCTGATCGGCGTGGTGGGCACCGCCGTGGTGCTCGGCGTGGGCGGCGACGAGCCCGCGCCGCGGCCCGCGGTGCTGGCCAGCGCGCCGCTGGCCGCGTACGGGACGACGCCGAAGGACGCCTCGGGCGACGCCCGGGTGCTCGGTGACAACCGGTTGCATCTGCATGTGGCGAATCTCCCGAGCGTTCCGGGGTACTACGAGGTCTGGCTGATCGATCCGACGACGATGGAGATGTTCTCGGTGGGTACGCTGAGCACCGGATCGGGAGATGCGCTGCTGCCGATCCCGCCGAACGTGGACCTGCGCACCTACTCGGTGGTGGACGTCAGCGCCGAGCAGTACGACAACAAGCCCGCCCACTCCGGCGACAGTCTGNGATCAGCTCCCTTCGTGGGGAAAGGCCGCCGCCCGGATCACCGGGCGGCGGCCTTCGTTCGTGCCCCGAGGGTCACTTGCGCTTGCGGATCTCCTCGGCGGCCTGCGGGACGATCTTGAACAGGTCACCGACCACGCCGTAGTCGGCCAACTCGAAGATCGGCGCCTCGCCGTCCTTGTTCACCGCGACGATGGTCTTCGAGGTCTGCATGCCGGCCCGGTGCTGGATCGCGCCGGAGATGCCGAGCGCGACGTAGAGCTGCGGGGAGACGGTCTTGCCGGTCTGGCCGACCTGGAACTGGTGCGGGTAGAAGCCGGAGTCGACCGCCGCGCGGGACGCGCCGACCGCGCCGCCGAGCAGGTCGGCCAGCTCCTCGACCAGTTTGAAGTTGTCCGCGTTGCCGACGCCGCGACCGCCGGAGACGACGATCGACGCCTCGGTCAGCTCGGGGCGGGAGCCCTTCTGCTCGGCGACCCGCTCGACGACCCGGGCCAGCTTGTCCGCGTCGGTGACCGAGACGGTGAGCTGCTCCACCGCCGGGCTGGCCGCGGCCGGGGTCGGGGTGAGCGAGTTCGGCCGGACGGTGACCAGCGGCAGGCCCTTGGTGACCTTGGACTTGACGATGGTGGAGCCGGCGAACGCGACCTGGGTGGCGGTGCCGTCGGCGTCCAGAGCGACCACGTCGGTCAGGATGCCGTTGTCCAACTTGACCGCCAGCCGGGCGGCGATCTCCTTGCCCTCCTGCGAGGACGCGAGCAGCACGGCGGCCGGCTGCACCCGCGTGACCAGCTCGGCGACCACGGTGGCCTTCGGCGCCACCAGGTAGCCGTCGATCTCCTCGCCCTCGGCGGCGTAGATCTTCTCCGCGCCGTACTCGCCCAGCTTGGCGCTCAGCGCCTCGCCGGCGCCGGCGCCACCGAGCACGACCGCGCTCGGGGTGCCCAGCTCGCGGGCGAGGGTGAGCATCTCAAGGGTGACCTTCTTGACGCCGAATTCCCGGGTGGCTTCGACGACGACCAGAACCTCGGACATGTCCAGACCTCTCACACGAACTTCTCGGTGGCGAGGAACTCGACCAGCTGCACGCCGCCGGAGCCCTCGTCGGTGACCTTGGTGCCGCCGGAACGCGGCGGACGCTTGGTGTGCTCCAGCACGGCGCTGGTGGCGCCGTCGAGGCCCACCTCGGCCGAAGCGACGCCCAGGTCGCCCAGGGAGAGCGTCTGCACCGGCTTCTTCTTGGCCGCCATGATGCCCTTGAAGGACGGGTACCGAGGCTCGTTGATGGTGTCCCAGACGGAGACCACGGCCGGCGTGGAGGCGGTGACCACCTCGTAGCCCTCCTCGGTCTGCCGCTCGGCGGTCAGGGTCGAGCCGTCGACGGTGAGCTTGCGTGCCCCGGTCAACGCGGCCACGCCCAGCCGCTCGGCGATCATGTGCGGCATGACCTGGACCCGGCCGTCGGTGGACTCGGCACCGCAGATGACCAGGTCGGCGCCGAGCTGCCCGAGGGCGGCGGCGAGCACCTTGGAGGTGGCCACGGCGCAGGAGCCGTGCAGCGCGTCGTCGACGACGTGGACGGCCTTGTCCGGCCCCATGGAGAGCGCCTTGCGGATCGACTCGGTCGCCCGGTCCGGACCCATGGTCAAGATGGTGACCTCGCCGCCGTGCGCCTCCTTGATCTTCAACGCCTCCTCGATGGCGTACTCGTCCATCTCGTTGATGACGTTGTTCGCCGAGCCGCGGTCGACGGTGTTGTCGTCAGAACGCAGGTTGCGGTCCGCGCCCGAATCGGGCACCTGCTTGACGAGTACGACGATGTTCATCGCGCTTCGACGACCCTCCTGTTTGGTGTAGCGATCACTCGCCCGGTCACGGGCGCAGCCTCCCGCGTGACTTAACGGTCGGTCAACCGCGAGCCGCTGTGCACTTGCCCACGAGCCAATGTTACCCACAAGTAGCTTGACCGCTCCCGGAGCCCGGAGTGACGCAGATCACCGGCGACGGCGTGACGGTCAGGCCGGCTCGGCCAACGCCGCCCGGATCTTCTCGATCGCCGCCGCCTCGGCCGGCTCGACCCCCCGGTGCGCCTGCGCCACCTGGTCCGCCGCGGCCAACACCACCGACCGGTACGCCTCGACGTCCCCCGGCGACTTGGCCCGCAGGATCCCCACCGCCCGGCCCAGCGCGGGCAGCACCACCGACTCGATCTCCAGCGCGGAGTCGCGCGGCAACTGCGGCAACGGACCGGTGGTGAGCGCCTCCTTGACCACGCCCCCGACGTCGGCCAGCGCCCCGGAGGCGGCGATGCTCTCCCGCACCATGGCCAGCACCCCGGGCACCGCGTTGGAGACCAGGAAGACCGCGCCGAACGCGCCGGTCTTGAGGGTGAGCTGCTCGTCCGCCGTCAACCGCTCCATGATCACGGAGTGTAGACGTACGGCGTGGAGGTGGTGACCGCAACGAGCCCGAGCCGCTCCAGGATGGGTCGGCTGTCCGGCGAGCAGTCCACCTGCACCAACGTCTTGCCGCGCTGCTGCGCCAGCCGCGCCCGGTACGCCACCAGCGCCCGGTAGATGCCCCGCTTGCGCCACTGCGGCAGCGTCGAGCCGCCCCAGAGACTGGCGAAGCCGGTGCCGCGCTGATAGCGGATCCAGCCGGCGCTGACCACCGTCTCCCCCGCCTCGGCCACCACCACGGTGATCGACTGCGGATCGGTCGCGATCTCCAACTCCAGCCCGGTCACCAGGTGGCTGCGGTCGTCGCCCCAGACCTCCTCCTCCATGGCGGCGATCCGCTCCAGGTCGACCCGACCGGTCACCTCACGCAGGCGTACCCCCTCGGGGAGCACGGGCACGGCGGCGGCCAGCGGCGCGACCGGGCCGACCACGACGGTCTCCTCGTCCTCCGGCACGAAACCGGCGGCGCGCAGCCGGTCGCCCAGGTCGGCCGGCTCGTCGTGGCCGGCGAGCTTCCACTCGACCCCCTCGCCGCGGGCCCGGAAGAACTCGACCTGCCGGGCGATCAGCGCGTCCAGCTCGGCGCCGGCCAGGCCGTCCAGCGTCCGGTAGGTGAGGAAGCCGCGCTGGTCCAGGCCCAGGACGCGGAACAGCGGACCGTCACGCTCCACGGTCACCCCGGCGGGCAGCGGGTCGGGCAGCTCGGGGCGGACCTGGCTGTCGTAGGCGTCGCGCAGGGAGCGCGCATCAAGATCGGTCATCCCACCAGGCTAGGCGCGGGGCAAAGCGGATAATCGGCCGCGTGTGGGAGTCGATCAGGCGCTGGTTCGACCCGCGGGAGCTGCGCTCGGTCGGCACCCCGCCGGACTACCGCTTCTCGCTGGCCAACGAACGGACGTTCCTGGCCTGGTTGCGGACCGGGTTGGCGCTGGTCGCGGGCGGGTTGGCCGCCGCCCAGTTCCTGCCCCCGCTCCCCCTGGCCCACCTGCGCGAGGCGCTCGCCGTCGGGTTGCTGCTGCTCGGCGCGACCGTGTCGGTCCGGGCGGTGGACCACTGGGCCCGCACCGAACGCGCGATCCGGCTGGGCGAGGAGCTGCCGGCGTCCCGCTTCCCCGCCGTGCTCGCGCTGATCGTCGCCGTGGGCGCGNCCGGCCCCGGACCTCGGTCTGCAACCGGAACGCACCCGGCTGGCCTGGCGGCGGACGCTGCTCGCGTTGACCGCGGTGCTGCTGCTCCAGCTCCGGCCGGCGTTCACCGGCCGGGCCGTCGACGCGGTGCTGGGCGGGACCGCGGTCGCGGTCTGGCTGGCCGTGCTGGCGGCCGACTGGCGTCGCGCCACCGGCGCCGGACCGCGCCGGCTCGCCCACTGGTCCATGCCGCTGACCGCGCTCGGCGCGGCCGGGCTGGCCCTGCTCGGCGTGGCGCATGTGCTCGGCGGGGTGCACTGAGCGCCCCCGGTACGCCATCATGGGGCATGGCCCGCCTCTACGTGCTGCTCTTTCTGGTCCAGGTCGTGCTCGCCGCCTGCGCGCTGATCAGCTGCCTCTCCGCCGAGGACGATCAGGTCAAGGCGCTGCCCCGGCTGGTCTGGGTGCTGGTCATCCTGTTCTTCCCGCTGATCGGCTCGATCGCCTGGTTCGTGGCCGGCCGGGAACGCCCGGCCGACGCGGCCGGCTCCGGTGGCCCCGCCGCCCCGGCCCGCCGCCCGCTGGCCCCCGACGACGACCCGGACTTCCTCGCCTCGCTCGCCGAACGGGCCCGCGCGGAGGACCAGGAACGCCTCCGCCGCTGGGAGGAGGACCTGCGCCGACGCGAGCAGGAGCTGCGCGACCGGCCGGACGACCGGGACCGCCCCGAGGTCTGAGCCGGGCGTGGGGCCGCCCGCCGGTCACCCGGCGAGCGGCCCGGAGGCTCACGCCAGGTTCGACGACCGGGGGTACGCGTCCGCCGGGTCGGTCAGCACGTTGACCAGGTACGGCACGCCGGCGTCGAACGCGCGACCCAGTGCCGGGCCGAGGTCGGCGGCCTTCTCCACCGTCTCGCCCGCGCCGCCGAGCGCCTCGACCACCTTGTCGTAACGCAGGCCGGGCTGAAGGTCGGNCCGTTGTTGCCGACCACGATCACCACCGGCAGCTTCTGCCGGGCCAGGGACTCCACGTCCATCAGCGAGAAGCCGGCCGCGCCGTCGCCCATCAGCACGCAGATCTGCCGGTCCGGGTGGCTGACCCGGGCGCCCATCGCGTAGCCCATGCCGGTGCCGAGGCAGCCGTACGGGCCCGGGTCGAGCCAGGTGCCGGGCTGGGCGGGCTCCAGGTACTTCCCCGCGTACGAGACGAAGTCGCCGCCGTCACCGATGGTGATGGCGTCCGGGGCGAGCGCCCTGCGCAGCTCGCCGTAGACCCGGGCGGGGCGGATCGGGTCGGTCTCGGCGGCCATCTCCTCGGCGTCGCGGGCCTTCGCCGCGTCCTCGGCGGTGCGCAGGGCGGCGATCCAGTCGGCGTGGTCGGCCCGGTCGCCGGGGTGCTCGGCGAACGCGCCGAGGATCAGCCGCAGGTCACCGGCGGGCGCGGCGGCCGGCTGGACGTGCCCGGCGCGCTGGCTGGGCGCGTCCACGACGTGCACGACCTTGGCGTCGCCGAAGTCGCCGAAGGAGAGCCGGAAGTCCAGCGGGGTGCCGATCACCACGACCACGTCGGCGCCCTTGAACGCGACCCGGCGGGCCTTGGCGAACGCGAGCGGGTGCGTCGGCGGGAGCGCGCCCCGGCCCATCCCGTTGGTGAACACCGGCACCTGCAACGCCTCGGCGGCGGCGCGCAGGGCGTCGACGGCGTCACCGGCGTACACGTCGGAGCCGGCGATGATCACCGGCCGGGACGCGCCGGCGATCAGGCCGGCCGCCGTCGCGACCTCGTCCGGGTCGGGCTCGACCGGCGCGGGGGCCGTGACCGCCGGCAGGTCGGCGTCGCCGACGGAGAAGACCGCCTCCAGCGGGAAGTCCAGGAAGACCGGGCCCCGGTGCGGGGTGAGCGCGGTGGTCAGCGCCGCGGACACGGCGCGCGGGATGTCGTCGGCGCTGAACACCGTCTCGGCGTGCTTGGTCACCGGGGCGACCAGCGGGAGGTGGTCCATCTCCTGAAGGCTGCCGGAGCCCCAGCGGAACTGCGGGGCGCGGCCGCCGAGCACCAGCACCGGCGAGGCGTTGAAGAACGCGCTGGTCAGCCCGGAGACGCCGTTGGTGACGCCGGGGCCGGCGGTGAGCACGGCCAGACCGGGACGGCGCTGGAGCTTGGCCACCGCCTCGGCGGCGAACACGGCGGACTGCTCGTGCCGGACGTCGTAGAGCGGGAAGCCAGCCTTGTGCGCCGCGTCGTAGAGCGGGAAGACGTGCCCGCCGGAGAGCGTGAACATCTCCCGTACGCCGTGCGCGCGCAGCGCCGCGAGCGCCAGCTCGCCGCCGTGCCCCTCGACCCGTTCCGTCATGCCTGCTCCCTCTCGTCACCCGACCGGAGTCACACGCTACTGGCCGGTAGACCAGATGTGAACAACCCTCGCGTCAGCGCCCGGTGAAGCCCGGCTTGCGCTTCTCCACGAACGCGGCCATGCCCTCGCGCCGGTCGTCGGTGGCGAACAGCGCCGCGAAGAGCTGACTCTCCCAGGCCAGGCCGGAGGTGAGGTCCATGTCCAGGCCGCCGTCGACCGCCGCCTTCGCCGCCCGCAGCGCCTGCACCGGCCCGGTCAGGAACGGCGTCACGTACGCCACCGCGGCGTCGTACACCTCGGCGGCGGGCACCACCCGGTCGGCCAGGCCGATGCGCAGCGCCTCCTCGGCGTCGACCATCCGCCCGGTCATGATCAGCTCCTTGGCACGCGCCGGACCGACCAGCCGGGCCAGCCGCTGGGTGCCACCGGCGCCCGGGATGATGCCGAGCTTGATCTCCGGCTGGCCGAGCTTGGCGTCGGCGGCCACGATCCGCCAGTCGCAGGCCAGCGCCAGCTCGCAGCCGCCACCCAGCGCGTACCCGGTGATCGCGGCGACGACCGGCTTGGGGATGCGGGCGATCGCACCCAACGCGCTGGACAGGTCGGCGGCCCGCTCCGCCATGTCCACGTAGGACATGTCGGCCATCTCCTTGATGTCCGCGCCGGCCGCGAAGACCTTCTCGCCGCCGTACACGATGACGGCGCGGACCTCGGCGTCGGCGGTGGCCGCCGTGGCGGCGGCGCGCAACTCCTCCTGCACCCGGGTGTTGAGCGCGTTCATCGGCGGCCGTCCCAGCCGGATGGTGCCGATGCCGTCCTTCACTTCCAGCCTGACGAACTCGCCCACGCCGCCCTCACTTCCTCGTCGAAGTCGCGTGCCAACCTTACGACCTGAGTCGTTTGGGTAGACAGAGCGGTGACGACGGGCTGCCGGGAGCGAGGCGATGACCACCTACTACGACGACCGGTCGGTCCGGGTCACCTCCACCACGCTGCGGGTCGACGACCGCAGCTACCCGTTGGCCGAGCTGACCGTGGTGTGGCACCGGCGGGGCAGCCGATCCTGGCGGATGCTGGCCGGCCGCGGCGCGATCGGGGTGGCGCTCGCCGGGCCGCTGGTGGCCGCGCTGCTGGGCATCGCGCTGGCCGTGTGGCTGCACCGCTCGCCCACCGTCACCATCGCCATCGTCGGGGCCTCCGTGCTGGTCGGCCTCGCGGTCGGGCCGCTCGCCGACGTGCTCTTCGAGCACCTGGACCGCTCCTACACCCGCGGCAGTCGGGAGCTGGAGATGTGGGCCCGCTGGCAGGGCCGGCCGGTGCGGCTGCTGCGCACCGCGGACGCGCTGCGCTTCGGCCAGATCTACCGCGCGGTGCAGCGGGCCACGGAACGGATGCCCGCCGGCGCGGGTCCCGGTGTCGCTCAGAACGTGATCGGCTCGTCCGGCAACAGGCCGAGCCCACGCGACAGGCCGTAGGTGTCCTGCTCGCCGGAGCCGTCCCGCCCCGATCCGTCATGCCGCCACGCTAGCGATCCGTACCCCTCCCCGCGCGCGCCCGTCCGTCGCCCGGCCGCCGGCCAGAGATGCCCGCGCGCCCCCTTTCGAGCTGATGGCACGAACGACTCACCGCCCTCACCTTCCCCTTGATCCGCTCCATGTCGCCGAGGTGGCGTGAACACACGCGCTCCGACACCGCCACTTCGCCGAGATGGAGTGGATCAAGAGCGCGGACCTGACCACTTCGCCGAACTGGCGAGCAGTGGCGACCGGCGGAACGCGCGGTCCGCCGCGCGGGTGGCGCACGGAGGGCGCGCGGGTGGTTACGCTGATTTATGACCCTCTATTACCGGGACGACACGGTACAGGTCACCTCCGAGGCCATCCACGCCGGCGGGCAGGTCGTGGCGCTCTCCGACGTCGCGTACGTCTGGCACGCCCGCGGCGCCACCACGATGGCGGTGCGGGGGCGGGTGCTGGGCCGCGGCGTGCTGCTCCTGCTGCTGTCGCTGCCGCCGCTGGTGGCGCTGGTCTGCGTCCTCTCCCTGGCCTGGGCCGCGCAGGACCGGGGCGAGTGGAAGCTGGCCCTGATCGTCCTGGCCGCCTTCGTGGTGGTCGGGCTGGCACTCACCCCGTTCCTGGA
Organism: Micromonospora sp. NBS 11-29; assembly: GCF_002140155.1. Classification (GTDB taxonomy): domain Bacteria; phylum Actinomycetota; class Actinomycetes; order Mycobacteriales; family Micromonosporaceae; genus Micromonospora. Next base: position 646,946 of record NZ_NAPR01000013.1, on the reverse strand, counting down.
GGTGCCGCTGAGCTGGCTGGACCGCTCCTACGAGCGGGGCAACCGGGTGCACGAGCTGTGGGTGCAGCACCACGGGCGGGAGACGATGCTGGTCCGCACGCCGGACGCACTGCGGTTCGGGCAGATCTACCGGGCCGTGCAGCGCGCCGTCGAACAACAGGGAGACCTCCGCTGACCTGGCCGTGACGCCCCGCCGCCGAGCGTCACTGGCCGGCGCGACGCACACTGGTCAGCATGGCGATCCCACTTCCCCGGCCCGGTGCCGTCGTCGGCCTCACCCGTTCCGCCCTGGACCAGGCGCTCGGCTCGGCCGCCGCGTTCGCCGGCGTGCCCGCCCGCGCGTTCGCCGTGCTCGACGAGGTGGAGGCGCTGGTCCGGCGGATCAACGGGGTGGTCGACCGGATCGAGGGCACGCTCGACCGTACCGACCGGGTGCTCACCGACGCGGAGGCCGCGGTGCGCGAGGTGGGCGTGATCAGCGCCGCCGCCACCGGCGCGATCGAGACCGCGACCGAGGTGGCCGCCGCGGCCGCGGTGGTGGTGGGCGAGGCGGAACGGGTCTCCGCCGCGGCGGGCACGGTGGTCGGCGAGGCCGACCGGGTGGCGCGGGCGGCGGCCGGCGTGGTCGCCGAGGCGGACACGGTGGCGGCCCGGGCCGCCGGCACGGTCGCCACCGCGCAGGAGGCGGCCGGCACCGCGACCGAACTGCTGGCGGCGTACGAGGCGACGCTGCGCCGCGCCGCGCCGATGGCGGCCCGCTTCATCGAGCAGCTCAGCCCGGAGGAGGTGACCGCCGCGATCCGGCTCGTCGACGAGTTGCCGAAGTTGAAGGAACACCTCACCTCGGACGTGCTGCCGATCCTGGCCACCCTCGACCGGGTCGGCCCGGACCTGCACGACCTGCTGGACGTCACCCGCGACCTGAAGCTCGCGGTGGCGGGCATCCCCGGCCTGGGCATCCTGCGTCGGCGCGGCGAACGCGCCGAGGGCGTGTAAGGAGGGGCCCCTTCTTAACGCCTGCGGTAGAGGCGGGGCCCCCTGTTAACCACGCCCCGCGCCGAACAGCTCGTCGATCTCGGCGCGGTACGGCAGCGCCACCGAGGCGCCGAGCTTGCGGACGCAGGCCGCCCCGGCCGCCGCGGCCCAGCGCACCGCGTCCGCCAGGTCCCGCCCCTCGCCCCACGCCACCGCCAGCGCGGCGGTGAACGCGTCGCCGGCCGCGGTGGAGTCGACCACGTCCACCGGCAGCGCCGGCACATGCACCGCCGGCCGGTCCCGGTCGACGTACCAGGCGCCGTCGCCGCCGAGCGTGAGCACCGCCCGGGGCGCCAGGTCGAGCAGCGCCGTCGGCTCGTCCCGGCCGCGACCGGTCAGCGCCTGCGCCTCGGTCTCGTTGACCACCAGCAGGTCGGTGGCGGCCAGCAGCTCGGTCGGCACCGACCGGGCCGGCGCGGCGTTGAGCACCACCCGGGTGCCCGCGGCCCGGGCCGCCAACGCCGCCTCGGTCACCGTCTCGACCGGCACCTCCAACTGCGCCACCAGCACGTCCGCCTCGCGTACGGCGGCCAACTCCTCCTCGGTCAGCCCGGTGAACGCGGCGTTCGCGCCGGGAGTGACCAGGATGGCGTTCTCCCCCGCGTCGCCGACCATGACCAGGGCGACACCGGACGGGCCGTACACCACCCGGAGATGGCCGGTGTCGACGCCGGCCGCGGTGATCCGGGCCCGGAGGGTGACGCCGAACGCGTCCGAGCCGATCGCGCCGAGGAAGACGCAGGACGCCCCGGCGCGGACCGCGGCGACGGCCTGGTTGGCCCCCTTGCCGCCGGGCAGCATGACGAAGTCGCTGCCGAGCACGGTCTCGCCCGGCCGGGGCAGCGCGGCGGCGGTGCCGACGAGGTCCATGTTGGCACTGCCGACGACGGCGATGCGGGTCTGCGGCACGACGTGGCTCAGGCGGCGCGTGCGGACCAGCGCTCGCCGGCGCGCGAGACGACCAGCGGCAGGCCGAAGGTCTTCGACAGGTTGTCGGCGGTGAGCACGTCGTCGAGCAGGCCCTGCGCCACCACGCCACCCTCGCGCAGCAGCAGCGCGTGGGTGAACCCCGGGGGGATCTCCTCGACGTGGTGGGTGACCAGCACCATGGCCGGGGCGTCCGGGTCGTACGCCAGCTCGGCGAGCCGGGCGACCAGGTCCTCCCGACCGCCCAGGTCGAGCCCGGCGGCGGGCTCGTCGAGCAGCAGCAGCTCCGGGTCGGTCATCAGGGCGCGGGCGATCTGCACCCGCTTGCGCTCGCCCTCGGAGAGCGTGCCGTAGGCGCGGTCGGCGAGGTGGCCGACGCCGAGCTGGCTCAGCAGGGCGGCGGCGCGGGCCTCGTCGGTGCGGTCGTAGCTCTCCCGCCAACGGCCGACCACCGACCACGCGGCGGTCACCACCACGTCGGTCACCCGCTCGTCGGCCGGGATCCGTTCGGCGAGCGTGGCGGTGGTGAGGCCGATCCGGGTACGCAGCTCGTTGACGTCGGTGCGGCCGATGCGCTCGCCGAGCACGTGCGCCACGCCGCTGGTCGGGTGCAGGCACCCGGCGGCCAGGTTGAGCAGGGTGGTCTTGCCGGCGCCGTTCGGGCCCAGCAGCACCCACCGTTCGTCCAGCTCGACCCGCCAGTCGACGTCGCGCACCAGCGCGGCGCCGGAGCGCGTCACGCCGACCCCGTCGAGGCTGACCACCAGATCCGCGTCCACGGTCGAGGGGGCGGGGGCGCCCGGGGCGCCGGGGATCAGGTCACCAGTCACCGCACCATCCAACCACGCAACCGGCCCGGCGCCCCCCACGGGCGGGACCGCCGCCATAGGGTGGGGCGCCGTGTCGTTGGTCACCGCTTCCGGAAGGACGACTCATGCCCGACCGCTGCCGGAAGGCACGCGGATGAGCGCGGTCATCGAGATCGCCGGTCTCCGCAAGACGTTCCACACCCTGCGCCAGGGGCGCCGGGTCGCCGTCGACGACTTCGACATGCTGGTCGAGGCCGGCCAGGTGCACGGCTTCCTCGGGCCGAACGGCTCCGGCAAGACGACCACGCTGCGGGCCCTGCTCGGGCTGGTCCGCCCGGACGCCGGCCGGATGAGCGTGCTGGGCGCCAGCTCACCGGACCGGCTGCCCGAGGTGGCCGGGCGGGTCGGCGCGATCGTGGAGAGCCCGCAGTTCTTCGGCAACTTCACCGCCCACCGGACGCTGCGGCTGCTGGCCCTGGCCGGCGGCGCGCCGACGGCGCGGGTGGACGAGGTGCTGGAGCAGGTGGGCCTGCGGGACCGGGGCGGGGAGCGGGTGAAGGGCTACTCGCTGGGCATGAAGCAGCGGCTGGCGGTCGCCTCGGCCCTGCTCAAGCGCCCGGAGCTGCTGATCCTCGACGAGCCGGCGAACGGGCTGGACCCGGCCGGCATCCGGGAGATGCGCGATCTCACCCGGTCGCTCGCCGCGGCCGGGGTGACCGTGCTGCTCTCCAGCCACATCCTCGCCGAGATCCAGTTGATCTGCGACCACGTGACGATCGTCAGCCGTGGTCGGCGGGTCGCGTACGGGCCGGTGGACGAGGTGCTGGCCGGCTTCGACCAGCACCAGTGGCAGGTCCGGGTGGCCGAGTTGGAGCAGGCCGCGCAGGTGCTGGGGCGGGCCGGCCTGTCGGTGACCGGGCATCCCGACCGCCTGGTGGTGACCGGCGTGGTCGACCCCGAGGTGATCAGCCGGACGTTGGGCGAGCAGGGCCTGTGGGTGCGCGAACTGCTTCCGCTCCGGCCCGATCTGGAGAGCGTCTTCCTGGAGCTGACCGGCGGTCACGACCACGTCGCGGTGCCTCGACAGGTGGACGGCGCGCCGCCGCAGGACGGCGTGATCGATCTCGACGTCCGGGAGAACCGGGAGGTGGACGCGTGAACCTGGTCCGTGCCGAGCTGGAGCGGCTGGCCGCCCGGCGCTTCGTGCAGCTGATGGTGGTGCTGTTGGCGGTCGCGTTCGCGGTGACCGTGCTGACCACGTTGGGCGGTTCGCACCGGCCGACCCCGGTCGAGCTGAGCCGGGCCCAGTCGCAGGCCGCGGACGAGGTGCGCCGGATGGAGCTGGCGCACGACCGCTGCCTGCGGATCAAGGCGGGCTCGCTGACCCCGGACGAGAACGACTACCTGCCGCGGGAGTGCAGCCAGATCGACCCGGCCCAGTCGGAGCGGTTGCCGACCGCGTCCGACTACCTGAGCGGGGTCTTCGTCTTCGCCAAGGAGGCCGAACCGCTGCTGTACTTCCTGATCGCGTTCCTGGCGCTGTTCGGGTTCCTGGTCGGCGCCTCCTACATCGGAGCGGACCTGAACTCCGGCGGGGTGGTGAACCTGCTGCTGTGGCGGCCGCGCCGGCCGACCGTGTTCGCCACGAAGCTCGGCACGCTGCTGGGCGGGCTGCTCGGCCTGTCCGTGCTGGCGTCGGTGGCGTACCTCGGGGCGTTCTGGCTGATCGGGCAGGCGTCCGGGCTGACCGGGCGGATGGACGGTGAGTTCTGGGCGTCACTGGGCGCGATCTGGGTGCGCGGCCTGGTGCTGGTGCTGCTCACCGCGGCGCTCGGGTTCGCCGTGGCGACGCTGGGTCGGCACACCTCGGCGGCGCTCGGCACGGTGGCCGCCTACCTGGTGGTGTGGGAGCTGGGGGCGCGGCTGGTGTTCCAGATCCTGGAGGTCGCCCGGCCGGACCGGTACATGCTCTCCAGCTATCTGGCGGCCTGGCTCGCCGGCGAGGTACGGCTCTGGGACGACAGCGTCTGCCGCCCCGGCATCTCCGGTTTCTGCGACGGCTCCTACACGCTCACCTGGGGTGCTGGCCTGGTGGTCCTGCTCGGGCTGACCGCCGCGCTGGTGGCCGCCGCCTTCACCGCGTTCCGCCGCCGCGACCTCGTCTGAGCGGCCGGCGCGGCCCGGACGCACCGGACCACCTCGGCAAGTCCTTGCAGACCTGATAGACAGGGTGAAGAATTCCTTCGCATGACGGCGAGGTGGGCGCAGCGGCGGTCAGCCGACGGTCGAGCCGAACACCTCGTCCCGCACCGCGTCGAGGGCGGTGCGCAACGCGCCCCGCAGGATCGGCTCCTCGGTCAACCCGGTGGTCACCACCCGCGGCCGGACCAGCGTGATCGCGGCCACCTCGCGCTGCACCCGCTCCGCCAGGGCGGCCCCACCCGCCCGGCCGACCGCGCCGGCGAGCACCACCAGCGGCGGGTCCAGCACCACACAGGTGCTCGCCACGCCGAGCGCCAGCCGACGGGCCAGCTCGTCCAGCACCGGGCCACCGGCGGCACCGGCCGCGAGGGCCGTACGGACCGCCTCGGCCGCCCGGGCCGCCGCCACGCTCTGCTCCACCGCGTCCGGCGTGGCGAACCCGTGCTCGGCGGCCACCGCCCGGATCGCGTCGGCACCGGCGAGCTGCTGGAACGCCGGCTTGGCGCGCTTCGACACGTCCCGCGGGATGGGTACCCCGGGCACCGGCAGGTAGCCGATCTCGCCGGCCGCGCCGCTGCTGCCGTGGTGCAGCCGGCCACCCAGCATGATCGCCAGGCCGATGCCGGCGTCCACCCAGACCAGCACGAAGTCGGCGGTGCCCTGGGCCGCGCCCGACTGCGCCTCGGCCACTGCGGCCAGGTTCACGTCATTCTCGAACACGACCGGGGTGTCCAGGTCCTCCCGGAGCGCGGCCAGCAGGCCGCTGTGCCACCGGGGCAGGTTGAACGCGAACGTGATGTCGCCGGTCTGCGGATCGACCAGGCCGGGCGTGCCGAGCACGACGCGCCGGACGGCGGACAGCTCCGCCCCGGCCCGGCTGGCCGCCTGCACCACGGCGTTGTGCACCACGCCGACCGGGTCGTCGGTGTCCCGCGTCGACTGCTCGACCCGGCCGGTCACCACGCCGGTGATGTCGGCGCAGGCCGCCACCACCCGCTCCGCGCCGACGTCCACTCCGACCACGTACGCGCTGCTCGGGCGCACCGCGTAGAGCTGGGCGTTCGGGCCCCGCCCGCCGGCCTGCTCGCCGACCCGGGCGACCAGGCCGCGCTCCTCCAACCGCTCGACGAGCTGGGACGCGGTCACCTTGGACAGCCCGGTCAGCTCGCCGATCCGGGCCCGGGTCAGCGGTCCGCGTTCGAGCAGCAACTCCAGCGCGGCTCGGTCGTTGAGCGCCCGCAACAGTCGGGGGGTGCCGGGCAGCCGGGTCGCACTCATGCCACGTCCTCGTTTTCGTCAGTTCGCCAACCACAAACACCTGCCGTGGGGTGCCCGTCAGCGTATCGGCCACCCCGGTCCGGGACCGTCGGACGACCCGGCAGGGAAAGGGGATATTCGTGGGGCTGGATCCTGGACTCCGCCGGCTCGCGCTGGGCACGTTGCTGGCCGCGTACCCCGGCCCGGTCCCGCCGGACTGGGCGGTCGACCTGCTGGCCGACGGGCTCGCCGGGCACACCCTGTTCGGCACCAACGTCCACGACCCGGCCCAGGTGGCGGCCTCCACCGCGGCGCTGCGCGCCGGGCGTCGCGACGTGATCGTCGCGATCGACGAGGAGGGCGGGGACGTCACCCGGCTGGCCCACGCCACCGGCAGCCCGTACCCGGGCAACGCCGCGCTCGGCGCGGTGGACGACCCCGACCTCACCCGCCGGGTGTACGCGGCGATCGGCGGGGAGTTGGCCGCGCTCGGGATCACGCTCGACCTGGCTCCCACTGTTGACGTGAACACCGCCGACGAGAACCCGGTGATCGGCACGCGCTCGTTCGGCGCGGACCCGGCCCGGGTGGCGGTCCACTCGGCCGCCGCGGTCGCCGGCCTCCAGTCGGTCGGCGTGGCCGCGTGCGCCAAGCACTTCCCCGGGCACGGCGCGACGGTCGCCGACTCCCATCATGAGCTGCCCACCGTCGACGTGCCGCCGGCCGTGCTGCGGGAGCGTGACCTGCCGCCGTTCGCGGCGGTGGTCGACGCCGGCGTACGGGCCGTGATGACCGCGCACATCCGGGTGCCGGCGTTGACCGGCGACGGGCCGGCGACGTTCAGCCGCGCGGTCCTGCACGACCTGCTGCGTGGCGAGTACGGCTTCACCGGCGCGGTGGTCACCGACGCGTTGGAGATGAAGGGTGCCGCGCTGGCCGCCGGCGGCGTCGGGCCGGCCGCGGTCCGGGCGCTGGCCGCCGGCGCCGATCTGCTCTGCGTCGGCGCGAAGGTCGACGCCGAGCTGGTGGAGCTGGTCGCCGCCGAGATCGTCGCCGCGCTCGGTGACGGCCGGCTCGGTCGCGCCCGGGTGGAGGAGGCCGCGGGCCGGACCGCCGCGCTCGCCGGCTGGACCGGCCCGACCCGCGTCCCGACGCCGGCCGTCGACGGGCTCGGCTACGCCGCGGCGCTGCGGGCGGTACGCGTCGAGGGCGAGCTTGCCGGCCCGGCCGTGCCGCTGGTGGTGCAGGTGCACGCCACCTCCACCGTCGCCGAGGGCCGGGTCCCGTGGGGGCTGGGTCCGCACCTGGCGGCCCGGGTGGAGCAGGCCCGTGCGGTGGCCGGCGAGACCGACCCGGCGCAGGTGCGCCGGCTGGCCGGGAATCGGCCGGTGGTGCTGGTCGGGCGGCACCTGCACCGGCTGCCCGGTGCGCGGGAACTCGTCGAGGCGCTGGCCGCCACGCACCCGGTGACCGTGGTCGAGATGGGCTGGCCGGGCGGCTGGCGGCCGGTCGGGACGCGCGCCTTCGTCGCCACGTACGGCGCCAGCCACGCGAACGGCCGGGCGGCCGCCCAGGTGCTCGGCCTGACCGACTGACCGCCGTCGCGGCCGGGCCGCTACTTGAACACGTTCAAGAATCGTCGTACGCTCAGCGCGACAAAGATTTGAACATGTTCAAGAGAGGCGACGGGGATGGACGTCAAGGTGTGGATGTACCTGACCTACCTCGCGGTCAGCATCGGTCTGACCGTCTGGGTGGCGCGGGCCCTGTCCCGCAACGGGCTGGTGTTCCTGCAGGACGTGTTCGCCGACAGCCGCCTGGCCGACGCCGTCAACAGCCTGCTGGTGGTCGGCTTCTACCTGCTCAACCTCGGCTACGTCACGGTGGCCATGAAGGAGTCCGCCCCGATCGTCGGCGCCAGCCAGGCGCTGGAGCAGCTCTCCCTGAAGGTGGGGCTGGTGCTGCTGGTCCTGGGCGCGCTGCACTTCTTCAACGTCTTCGCGCTCGGCCGCTACCGGCGCGGCCGGCTGCGTCAGCAGGCGACCCACCCGCCGCTCCCCCCGGCCGGCATGCTCCCGCCGCAGGGCGGCATGCTCCCGCCGCCGCAGGGTCCGCGGCCGGTCCCGCCGACTGCGCCGAACCCGCCGGCCCGGTGACGTCCGCCCCGGGCGGACACCCGTCGGATCCCACCGGGCACGGGGCCGGTGGGATCCGCGGATTCACCGTCCTCTACGACGCGGGCTGCCCCCTGTGCCGGGCCGCCCGGCGGTGGCTCGCCTCCCGCGCCCAGCTCGTACCGCTGGAGTTCGTGCCGGCCGGGTCGGCCCAGGCCCGGCGGCGCTTCCCCGGCCTCGACCACGACGCCACCCTGCGGGACCTGACCGCGGTCGCCGACACCGGCGCGGTCTACGCCGGCGACGGCGCGTGGTTCGCGTGCCTCTGGGCCCTCGCCGACCACCGCGCCACGGCCGAGCGGTTGGCCCGGCCGCACCTGTTGCCGCTGGCCCGGCGCGTGGTGGCGGCGGCCGCCGCGGTTCGCGAACGGATCCGGGAACCGGGATACGGTGACGACGATGACCGAGCAGAGTGCGCCGACGACCGCTGCGGGTGGCCCGAGCACCGGGGCGACCGCCCGCGGTGAGCAGACCCGGCAACTGATCCTCGACACCGCCCTGCGGCTGTTCCGCGAGCGGGGGTACGCGCGCACCACCATGCGGGCCGTCGCGCAGGAGGCCGGCGTGGCGGTGGGCAACGCCTACTACTACTTCGGCTCCAAGGAACACCTGATCCAGGAGTTCTACGCGGGCACCCAACACGAGCACCGGGCCGAGGCCGCGCCGGTGCTCGCCCGGGAGCGGGACCTCGCCCCTCGACTGGCCGGGGTGCTGCACGCGGGCGTGGACGTGCTCGGCCCGTACCACTCGTTCGCCGGGACGTTCTTCAAGACGGCGGCCGAGCCCACCTCGCCGCTCAGTCCGTTCTCCCGCGAGTCGTCGGCGGCCCGCGACGCGTCGGTGGCGCTCTTCCGCGAGGTGCTCGCGGGCTCCACCGCCAAGCTCGACAACGAGCTGCGGGAGGCCCTGCCGGAGCTGCTCTGGCTCGGCTACATGGGCGTGGTGCTCTACTGGGTGCACGACCGCTCACCCGGGCAGGTCAAGACCCGACAGCTCGTCGACGGCGTGGTGCCGCTGGTCGACCGGCTGGTGGGGCTGTCCCGGCTGCGGGTGCTGCGGCCGGTCACCCGCCAGGTGATCACCCTGATCCACACGCTGCGTCACTGAGCCCAGACGCGTCGACATCGCCGTAAATCCGCAGGTCAAGTCCGCAACCAGACAGCGATCACCAGCCTCGCACCCCTTGCCGGGCACCCGAGCGGGCACTTAGCGTTACCTCGGGGCCTGGGGGAGAGGCTGCGGACCGTGGATCCGGCCCGGGATCCACGGTCCGCGCCCGCCGGTCAGCGGGGAAAGACGCCGAACGAGGTCCAACCCCGATCCGGGAACCCGGCCGCGTCGGCCACCCGGGCGGAGGCCACATTGTCGACGCCGTGCAGATAGGTGGGCACGGCCCCCTCGTCCAGCACCCGCCGGGCCGCCTGCGCGACCAGCCGGCGGGCCAGTCCACGTCCCCGGGCCGCCGGCGCCGTGCCGACCGCCAGCTCGTGCCCGTACGCGTCGTGCCGCTTGATCCCCACGCCGGCCAGGTATCCGCCGTCGGCGTCACGCGCCACCAACACGTCCCGGTCGAACAGGCGCAACCAGGGCGGCAACCCGGGCAGCGTCGGCGGCAGCCACTCCCCCACGTCGGGCGACGGCGCCGGATCGGTGCACCAGCGGAAGACCGCGCGCTGCGTGACGAACTCCGGCGCGCCGACCGCCGCCGGGAGCGCGGGCAGCCACTCCTCGACGGGTCGCCCCCGGACCAACGCCCGCACCGCGTCGACCCGGTGCGGCGCGACCGAGAGGACGGCGCTGCCGTCCACCGCGACCGCGACGGCCGGACGCGCCCGACCGTCCCAGGCCGGGCGAGCCCGACGGTACGACCGGACGACGTGCAGCCCCGGCCCCGCCGGCCACTGCCCCAACCAGGTCGCCAGGTGCAGGGAGAGCCGCCGGTCGAGCACATGATCACGATACGCCCGTGCCGGCCGTAAGAACCTGGCAATGGATCACCTCTCCGCCCGTGGCTACGCTGACCCTCCGGTACGCGGGAGGTGTGCCATGGCCCAGCGGGTGCTGGTGGTCGACGACGACCGGACGGTCGCCGACGTGGTCTGCCGCTACCTGGAACACGCGGGCTACCAGGTCGAGCACGTCGGCGACGGCGCGAGCGCCCTGGCCGCGGTGGCCCGGCGGCCGCCGCACCTGGTGGTGCTGGACCTGATGCTGCCCGTGCTCGACGGGTTGGAGGTGTGCCGGCGGCTGCGGGAGCGGCCGGACGGCGTACCCATCGTGATGCTCACCGCGCGCGGCGACGAGGCCGACCGGATCCTCGGCCTGCAACTGGGCGCGGACGACTACCTGGGCAAGCCGTTCTCCCCGCGTGAGCTGGTGCTGCGGGTCCGCTCGGTGCTGCGCCGGGCCGGCGGCGAGCCGGCCACGGCGCCGCAACTGCTCGCCGACGGCGGCCTGGAGGTGGAGACCGGCCCCCGGGTGGCCCGCCTGCACGGGCGGGAACTGACCCTGACGCTGCGCGAGTTCGACCTGCTGGCGCACCTGATGCGCCACCCGGCGCGGGCGTTCCGCCGGGCCGAGCTGCTGGAACGCGTCTGGGGCTGGAGTTTCGGCGACCAGTCGACGGTGACCGTGCACGTACGCCGGCTGCGGGAGAAGATCGAGGCCGACCCGGCCCGACCTCGCCGGATCGTCACGGTCTGGGGCGTCGGCTACCGGTACGAGCCGGCCGATGCGTGACCTCGCGCTGGTCTTCGGCGTGGCGCTGGCCGCGGCGCTCGCGGTCGGGCTGACCGGCGCGGTGGCGCTGCGGCTGCTGCGCGGCCGGTCCATCACCGTGCACATCTCGGTGCTGCTGGCCACGACCGTCGGCGCGGTGGCGGCCGCGGTGGCGGTCGTCGCCCGGGCGATGTTCCTCTCCCCGCACGACCTCCAGGTGGTGTTGACCACGGTCGCCGCCGCCGCCGTGGTGAGTCTGACGGTGGGCTGGCTGGGCGGTCGCCGGCTCGCCGCCGCCGCGGTCTGGGCCGACCAGGCGCGGGAGCGGGAGCGGCGGATCGAGAAGGGCCGCCGGGACCTGGTCGCCTGGGTCTCGCACGACCTGCGTACGCCGCTGGCCGGGCTGCGGGCGATGGCCGAGGCGCTGGAGGACGGGGTGGTCGACGAACCGGTGACGGTGGCCGAGTACCACCGCCGGATCCGGGTGGAGACCGACCGGATGACGCGGCTGGTCGACGACCTGTTCGAGTTGTCCCGGATCAACGCCGGCGCGTTGCGGCTGTCGCTGTCCACGGTGGCGCTCGGCGACGTGGTCTCCGACGCGCTGGCCGGGGCGNCCCCCCCCGCCGGATCCGGCTGGTCGCCCCCGAGGCGGGCTGGCCGACGGTGACCGCCAGCGAACGGGAACTGGCCCGGGTGGTGGGCAACCTGCTGCTCAACGCGATCCGCTACACCCCGGAGGACGGGACGGTGCGGGTGGACGCCGGGCGGGACGTGGACACCGCCTGGCTGGCCGTGGCGGACACCTGCGGCGGCATCCCGGCCGACGACCTGCCCCGGGTCTTCGACGTGGCGTTCCGCGGCGAGCCGGCCCGTACCCCGGCGGCGGTCGAGCCGGGCGGGTCGGGCGGGCTCGGCCTGGCGATCGTGCGCGGGCTGGTTGAGGCGCACGGCGGGCGGGTAGAGGTGCGGAACGTCAGCGACGGATGCCGATTCGAGGTCCGCCTGCCGGCCGCGGGAACCTGACGCCTCCCGGGAACCGGACGCATCGATCCTGCGTCACATTCATTTCCATACATGGACAAGTTTCTCTGGGACGGTAATGGTCATGACGAATCACCCGAATGACCGCTTCCGGCAGGACACGGAGCGGAGCTGGCGGGCCACCGACCCGGCCGGGCATTTCCCGGCGCAGCCGGAGTACCGCGAGGCCCGCCACCGGCGTCCCACCTGGGCCGCGCTGAACGCGCAGCCCGCCGACGCCGTCGCCCGGCGCGGCCGTACAACTCGATGACACGCCCGGAAAGGCGCACCCCCGGCGCGTCCCAACAGGGCTCCTCCGATGCACATCGGCAAGCGGAAGAGATCGTCGCGGCCTTCGACCGGGTCGCGATGGACTTCACCGACTCCGCCGAGGGCTGGCGTTACGGCGGAGGGCGTGACCTGAGCCGCCTGGCCGAGCAGGTCGCTCGGAGGCGGTGACACACCGGCGGCGGCCGTCCCGGGCTTCGCACAGGTGTGCGGTAGCGTCTTGTGGTCCGATTTCGGCCTACGACAGGAGAAGCTCCGCGCATGGGCAAGAAGACGATCCACGTCTCCGACTTCACCGGCCAGGTGCTGTCCCCCGACGACGAGGTGGTCCGGGTCGTCGTGCTGGAGCACCCGGACCTGGTCGCCGGGCCCGTGCGGCTGGACGCCACCCCGGCCGACGTGGAGGGCATCGACGACGCGGCGCTGGACGTGGCCGTGGTGGAGATCCACGACCGGCACGGCGGCGACGAGCCGCGCCGGGTGGTGCTGACCGCCAGCGAGTTCGACGCGATGGCCACCGACGTGCCGATGGCGCAACTGCTGCGTACCGCCGAGCGGGTCCGCCCGCCCAAGGCACGGCGTGCCGCCGAGAAGATCGACTACGGCACCATCGAGCACGCCGGCCGCCCGCACCGCGGCCGGGTCACCGAGGAGGAGGCCCGGCTGGTCCGGGACCGGCTCGACGAGGTGAACAAGCGTCTCGCCGACGCCGGCATCCGGCAGGTCGACCCGGCCGATCCGGAGCACGCCGCCCGCTACGGCTTCCCGAGCA
>NZ_NAPR01000013.1:619174-633736 GCF_002140155.1 Micromonospora sp. NBS 11-29 | reverse complement strand
GTGCCGGGCACGCGTCCCCGTGTCGCGTGCCCGGCACCGGGTCACGCCCGCTTGCGGTTCAGCTCGGCCAGCGCGCCCTCGACCGCGACCTCCATGGCCTCCTTCGTCAGGCCGAGCCCGCCGAGCACGCCGTCGCCGCCCTCCTCCTCCAGCAGGGCGAGCAGGATGTGTTCCGTACCGACGTAGTTGTGTCCCATCCGCAACGCCTCCCGGAACGTCAGCTCCAGCACCTTCTTGGCCCGCGCGTCGTAGGGGATCAAATCCGGGACCTGGTCGGCCGCCGCGGGCAGCGTCGCGGCGACGGCCTCCCGCAGCGTCTCCAGGGGTACGCCCCGAGCCACGATCAGCGCGGCCGCCAACCCGTCCGGCTCGGCGAGCAGCCCCAGCGCGACGTGCCCGGGGGCGATCTCGGGGTTGCCGGCCGCCCGCGCCTCCTCCTGCGAGGCCAGCACCACGTTGCGGGCGCGCGGGGTGAACCGGCTGAACCCGGCATTGGGGTCGAGAGCGGCGGCGGTCTCCGCCTTGGCGGCTGAGCGCTTCTGGGCGGCCTGCTTGCTCACCCCCATGCTGCGGCCGATCTCGGTCCAGGAGGCGCCGGAGCGGCGCGCCTGGTCGACGAAGTGGCCGATCAGGTGGTCGGCGACGTCGCCCAGGTGGTCCGCGGCGAGGACCGCGTCGGCGAGTTGGTCGAGCACGCCACTGCGCGACTTCTTGATGCCCTCGATCAGGTCGTCGAGGCGCACCGGGTGGCTCATCTTGAGCGGCTCTGGTTCGGTCATGCGTCAACCATAGGTTGACACCTTCCGTGCGTCAACCTTGGGTTGACGATTCGTGGTCGGTATCGTCGACGCTCCCCCGCATCGAAGGGACGCGACGGCAATGACCCACCGCTCCGGCCACGTACGTGACTGGCTGCTCGTCGTGGCGATGACCGCCGTGGCACGTCCGGTCGCCGTCCTCGTCGGCGCCGCGGCGCTCGTCGCGTTCGCGGTCCTGCGGGACTGGGTACCGTTCGTGTGGATCGGCCTACCGGTGCTGGTCTTCACGCTGGTCGACCTGGTGACGCACCGGCCGCGGCCACCCGGCCGTCCGGTGCGCCCGGCCGAGGAGCCGGAACTGTCCACCCTGGTGCGGCAGGTGGCCGAACGGGTCGCGTTCCGCGTCCCGCTGGCGGTCCGGATCGTGCCGGAGCCCGACGTGGGCGTGCAGCGGACGAGGGCCGGTACCGCCACCGTCTTCCTCGGGCTTCCGCTCGTGCGCGGGCTCACCACCGCTGAGCTCGCCGTCGTCGTGGCACGCGAGTTCGTCTTCCGGCAGCACACCGCTGACCGGCGGACCGCCCTGCTGCTGTGGGCGCGCGACTCGCTCGTGGAGAGCCTGGACGACCGGCTCCGCGCCCCCGCCCCGCTGGTCGAACGGCTGCTGCGGGCGAGCCGGACGTACACCTGGCCGCTGGCCCGGGCCGCCGACGCCGGCGCCGCCGCCGTCGTGGGCACCCCGGCGACGCGCGGTGCCCTCACCCGGCTCGCCACCATCACCGCGACCTTCCACCTGCTCACCGATGTGTGGACGCAGGTGCTCGGCGAGGACGGCTACCCGGAGGATCTGTACGACGCCCTCGACGCGGCACTCGCCGACCCGTACGTGGCATCGCGCGTGGGCACGATCGACGACGATGACGACCCGATGTCCGCCGCCGTCGAACCTCCGCTGGGCATCCGCCTCACCGAGTTGCCCGACCATCCGGCGTACGGCTGGGAGGAGACCGCACCGGTCCCGCTGCACAACGCCGACACGCTGACCCGGTGGTGCGTGCGGGACCTGACCGGCGCGGACGAGCCTCGGTCCGACGTCCGCCTGCTCGACCTCCCACCCGGGCGTCTCGACGCTCGCCTGCGGGAGACCGCCGCCCGCCTCGCCGAGGCGATGGGGCAGGACTCGGCACGCGAGGCGGTGCGCGCCGCCGCCGACGCCGTGGCGGACGGCACCTGGCCGGGGCTGGCCCGCGCCGTCGACCCGGGCATCGGCAAGCTCGCACCACCGCTGCGGGCGAGCGCCGGACGCGACGTCCTGGTCGGCGCGCTCACCATCATGGTCGGTGCCGCGCTGCTGGATTCCGGGTGGACCCGGGCCAGCAGGTGGACGGTGAGCGCCCTGATCGACCCCACCGGTGAGCTGGTCGACACCGAGGAACTGCTGGAGCAGGCCGTCGACGGCGGCGACCCGGCCCGGCTGCGGGCGCTGCTTCGCCACGTCCCCGGGCCGGCGGCGCGGTGAGAACCCGACGGCCCGTGCTACGCGTCGCGCTGCTGGCGCTGACCGCGGCGCTGCTCGGGCTCACCGTCGTCGCGGCCGGATATGGCTGGCGGGTCCACCGGTACGTCAGCGCGTGCGAACGAGCCACCGTCGTCGTCGCCGGCACCGTCGTTCAGGACAGGATCGGCGACCTCGACGACATCCGGGTCCGGTGGACCGACCACACCGGCCGGGAGCATGTCCAACGTTTCGGCGTCTACGACACCGACCGGTACGCGAAGGGCCGCGAGTTCCGGGTCGCCTACGACCCGTCCAGGCCCGCCCAGGGCTTCCCCGCCGACCCGGAGGAGACGAGCGCCCGGGACGACCTGGTGGCACCGATCGTGATCGCGGCCTTCGCGGCCGCACTCCTCGCCCTGGCCTGGGCGGTGCGCGGCCTGTTGTTCCGCCGCGCCGCGGCACGCCCGGGCCGCCCCATGGTGGCGTCGGTGCTCGCCGGTGACCGGTCGGACGGACCGCCGGTCTCGCTCGGCAGCAGCACCTGGATCGCCCTGACGGACGACCGGCGCCGGGCCGCCGAGCGCTGGCAACGGGTCATGTGGCACCCGGTTCTAAACGCGGTCACCGGTGCCGTTGCGGTCACGGTCCACGGCGACGTCACCGGTACGGGCCGGGTCGTGGTGGAGATGCCCGGCCAGGTCCGTCTGGTCCCGTGCGGCCGGCTCCGGCACCGACCGCCACGACGGGTGACGCTGACGGGACGGGCCGACACGGACGTCGCCGACGACGACCTGGTCATCCTCCCGGCCGGCGTGAAGCCGCCCCGGACGCGGCCATGGTGGGCCCGTGCGGTCACCTTCGCCCTGGTGGGCGCGACGCTCGGCGGGCTGTGCGCAGTCGCGTTCGCCGGCGGCCCGGCGGTGCTGCCGGCCGCGGCCGGCGGCGCCGCCCTGCTGGTGAACCTCTGGGCGCTGGCCGGAGCCGCGCCCTGATCCGACCAGCAGCCATCAGCGCGCGGGCGACGTGGTCGTACCGTCCACACTCGGTCCGGCCGGCACGGCGGTCGCCGCGGGCGCCAACCCCACCTCGGCCGGGTAATGGCCGAATCGGCGCAGTCCCAGCTTGCGCGCGGTGGCCGGCCAGGAGACCTCGGTCGCGAGCACGACGAGATGCTCGAAGTGGGACAGGTAGCCGTCGCCGCGCACCGCCCGCTCGGCGAGGACGTACGGCTCCAGCACGGCCCACGCCTCGCGGGCGCGGACCCCGCCGGCGCCGAGCAGCAGGGCCGGTTCGACCACCCGGAAGGCCAGCATCTGCCCCAGGCCGTTGTAGTACAACGCGATCCGGTTGACGTGCCGACGGGCCTCGGCGGGCAGCTCGCTGACCGGCGCCCCGGGCGGGCAGGCGACGCGCAGCTCGGTGAGCACGAACTGCTGGCTGTCCAGGAACGCGTCGCTCATCCGGTCCCGGGTGAGCAACTCGATCGCTACCAGGGTGTGGTTCGCGCTCTGCGACAGCCGCAACTGCCGGAGCGCGAAGAAGACCGAGACACCGACGGTGATCACCGAAACCGCGGCCACGACCGCGTTGGTCACGATTGCGACATCCACGTCCGTCATCGTACGGAGAGTGCGCCAACCCGGCCGCCAGGGCAGCGGCGGCCGGGTCGGCGCGGTTCCGGGGGCTCGGCGGTCAGCCGCGGATCCACTGCTGGTTGCTGCCGCCGTTGCAGGTCCAGATCTGCACGGCGGTGCCGTTGGCGGTGCCCGCGCCGTTGACGTCCAGGCAGAGCCCCGACCCGACCCCGACGATCGTGCCGTCGGCGTTCAACCGCCACTGCTGGTTGCTGCCGCCGGTGCAGGTCATGATCCGCGCGCGGGTGCCGGACGCGGTGCTCGGCACGTCGAGGCACTTGTTGCCGTAGACGGTGAGCTGGTTGCTGGCGCTGAGCGTCCAGCGCTGGTTGGTGCCGCCGTTGCAGTCCCAGATCTGCACCACCGCGCCGTCGGTCTGGCTGGCGCCGTTGACGTCGAGGCACCGGTTGGCGCTCGCGCTGCGCAGTTCCCCGTTCGTGCCGGAGGTGTCGCCCGGGATGATGGAGAGGTTGTCGAACTGCGCGGTCACGCCCTGCCCGGTGCCGTACCCGATCTGGCCGGCGACCCAGGTGGAGTCCGACACGGTGCCGACGGTGGTGCCGTCGACGGACGCCGTGAGCGTGCTGCCGTTGACCTTCAGCGCCAGGGTGTGCCAGCGCCCGGTGCCCAGCGCCGCGACGTTCCCACTGGCCAGGGTGCGCCAGTTGCCGCTGGTGTTGTTGCTCCGGATGGACCAGGCCCCGCCGTCGGTGACCCGGAAGTAGTACCCGTTCATGTTCTGCGGGCCCTGGTGGTTGTACGTGTTGGCGCGCCCGATGAGCTGGACGTAGCCGGACTTCTCCAGCAGCACGTCCGAGGAGACCGTGTAGTTGCGCCACGTCAGGTCGCCCAGCAGCGTGTACGGCTCGGCCTGACCGGACGTCCAGTAAATCGGCGCCTGGTCAGACATCTGACGTACGCACTGCCCGCTGCGACCGCCACCGCATGCGGCGATCTCGAACGAGCCCTGCTGGTCCATCAGGTACCGCGCCTCGCGGCCGGTGGCGTAGGAGTCGAAGTTGTCGTTGTACGGCAGCTTCAGGTTGCCCTGCGCCGGGCTGACCGCCGTGCCCTTGCCCTGCCCGGACGTCGTGGTGATGCTGTAGACGTAGCCGGGCTGGACGGTGAGCGAGAAGCGCCCGCCGCTCGGCGTGATGTCGCCGCCCCGGACGAAGTGGTCGGCGGCGTTGTTCGACCGGACGTTCGTCGCCCAGACGCGTACCGTGCCGGTGGAGAGCCCGCCGGTGACGGTGAAGTCGAGCTGCTGCGCCGAGCTGGCGTCCTGCGTCTCGATGATGGTGCTGTAGTCGCTGTTGTTGGTGGACTTCAACGACACGTAGCTGCCGTTGTTGCGGTTGCCGCCGAGGTAGCCGACCGACCCGTCGAGGTAACGCCAGCCCGGGGCGGTGAACTGCGTGGTGTGCGCCATCACCCAGGCGCTCTTGCCGATGGAGTAGGCGCCGGACCACGGCTGCTGGGCCACCGCCACGCCGGTGGTCGCCCACGGGATGTTCGGGGTGATGGCGGCGATCGCGGGCCAGTTGATGTAGCCGGTCATCTTGCCGTCGATGTAGCCGCGGTTGATGNCCAGAGCTGCTTGCCGGTGGAGATGGCGTTGTTGGAGCTGGGGCAGCTGCTCTGGGCGCTGCGGTAGCCGCAGACGTAGTGGCTGCCGAAGACCTGCACCGCGTTGGCGAACGCCGGGTCGCGCAGCGATTCGTCGGCGGCCGCCCACCCGAAGTCGTCCGAGGCGACGATCTTCACGTTGCCGTAGCCGCGTGAGTTGAGCGTGGAGCGCAGGTTCTTGTACCAGGTGGCGTTGTAGCCCTTCTCGTTCCACCCGCCCAGGTAGTTGATGGTCAGGCCGTGCGTCGCCGCGCAGTCCAGCCACCCCACCAGGTAGTTGATCGAGTCGGTGGACCAGAAGTTGCCGTTGCCGATCCAGCCGGGCGCGCCCCAGGCCAGGCCGGCCAGGGCGATGTTGGGGTTACGCGTGCGGGCCTGCTCCATCAGCCACCACTCGTAGCCCCGGTTGCAGTTGACGCTGCCCCGGGTGTGCTCGTGACTGGGCTCCGCGCCGGAGGTGGAGTTGGTGTCGCCGCCGATCTCCGCCTTGAGCAGTTGCATGGCGGCGCCGTAGCCCGGCTTGAACAGGTAGTCCAGGATGTCGCTGCGCTGCGGCTCCGGGTAGTCGATCAACAATCTGCTGTTGCCGCCCCCACCGCTGACCGCGCCGACACCGTCGAACGCCCGCCCGCCGGACGCGCCGTTGATGGTGATGGCGGTCGCCGCCTGCGCCGGGGAGGCGGACCCGGTGAGCACGGCGGCCGCCGCCACGACCGAGGCCACCGACGCCGACGCGACCGCCCGCCATGACCGCCGTGGACGACTCACTCTGCTGAACATCCGATCCGCCTCCCCAGTCACGTTTCATCGACATATGTCGATCTATAAGACGTCATATGTTAGCGTTCACACGACGTCACGGTCAACGCCTCAGCCGCGACTCCACCGCTGCCCGGCCGCGCCGGTGCAGTCCCGGATCTCGGTACGCGTGCCGTTGGCCGTTCCGCCGCCGGTCAGGCCCAGGCACCGGCCCGAGCCGACCCCGACGATCGTGCCGTCGGCGTTGAACCGCCACTGCTGGTTGGACTGGCCGTTGCAGTCCCAGATGATCACCGCGCTGCCGTTGGCCGTACCGGCGCCGTTGACGTCGAGGCACTTGCCGCCGAAGACCCGCAGCTCCTGCGCGGCGGTCGAGGTCCAGCTCTGGTTGCTCTGACCGTGACAGTCCCAGACGATCGCCGCGGCGCCGTTGGTCTGCGTCGCACCGTTGACGTCCAGACACCGGTTGGCGGAGACGTTGCGGACGACCGACGCGCCGCTCGGCGGCGGAGTGGTCGGCGGCGCGGTGGTCGGGCCGGGCGTCGGGCCGGAGCCGTCGAACTGGGTGAAGAAGCGCCACGTCTCGGTCTTCGTCCAGGTCCGGACGCCACTGTCGCCGCCGCCGTCCACCGGGCCGGGGGTGTGCCCGCCGTCGAACGCGGCCCACACCACCGGATAGCCGGACCGGCAGCCGGAGTAGGCGGTGGTGACGTGCGTCAGGCTGCCCGCCCTCGGCTCCGGCGGGCTCTGCGCGGTGCACCCGTTGTTGCGCACGAACGTGTCGCGCAGCGACCGGCCCGCGGAGACGTTGAGCACCGGGTCACCGATGCCGTGGATCCCCAGGTACGCGATCGGCTGCGTGCCGCCGCTGCACCCGCTGAGCTGCCCACCCGAGTAGACCGCGACGGCGCGGAAGACGCTCGCCCGAGCGCAGGCCAGGGCGTAGCTCATGCCTCCGCCGTAGCTGAAGCCGAGGGCGAACCGCTGCGTCGTGTCGACGCACAGGTCCGCCTCGATCAGTCTCATCATGTCGTCGACGAACGCGACGTCCTGGCCGCCCGGGTTGGCCCACCCGTTGCCGTTGCCCTGGGGCGCGACGAAGATCGCGCTGTTGTTCGCCTGCGCCCGCAGCCCGTAGTAGGACCAGGCGTCCCGATCCGCCCCGCCGGAGTCGACGTCGTTCGCGGTGCCGCCGTTCCAGTGGAACCCGAAGATCAACCGATAGGCGTGGTTACGGTCGTAGCCGTCCGGGATCCGCAGGATGAAGCTGCGGTTCTGGCCACCGCTCTGGATGGACCGTTGACCGCTGGTCAACGTGGGCGACTTGCCGCACCCGGCGGTCGCCGCGGCGGCGCCGGCCGTCGCGGCCGACGCGGTGCCGCCGGCCCCGCCGGCCACCGTCGCCCCGGCCACCGCCACGACCAGGAGCGCTGCGGCCGCGATGGGCCCGAACATGGTTCTACGTACTGTCATGGTGCGGCTCCTTCTGAACCGACTCGGGTACGGGGGTCCGCGCCGGACCACGGCCCGGTCGGCCGCGACGCCCGGACGCCGTCTCCGGTCCCCCTGCCCGGGGCGGGACCGGCTGGTCGTCGTGTCGTCGGCGGGCACCCACACGCGTCCGGCCACGACCCGAACCGTGCCGCCGCCGCGGGAACGCCACCGCCGCACGTCGAATCGGTTCGCCGTGACCGTACGACCGGCCAGTGAAATATGTCAATGCTGTGTCCGGCGCGTTGCGGTGCGCCTCCCGACCGTCACCACACGATCGGCGGCACGTCCTCGTCGCGTCCGGTCTGGGGCAGCCCGGCGGTCGCGGCGATCACCTCGACGGCCTCCGTCAGGCCGGTGGCCTCCGGGAGGACCAGCTCACCGGGCCAGCCGAGAACGTCACGGGCGGCGTACCACCCGGTCATCTGCGCGGCGGTGAACTCGCCGGCCTGCGGGCGGGTGAGGTGCCGGCGCAGCGTCTCGGGCAGGGACACGTCCAGGTAGCAGAAGAACGAGCGACCTCGATGGCCGTCCCGCAGATCGGTGAGCATGTCGCGGTAACGGCTGGTGTGCAGGATGCCCTCCAGCACGACGTGATAGCCGTGGTCGAGCGCGAACCGGACGGTCTGCCCGATCAACGCCGGCGCCGCGCCGCCGGGCCTGTCCCGCTCGCGCAACACGATGCGACGCAGGTAGTCCTGCTCGACCAACGCGCAGCCCCGGCCGTGCCGGCGCCGCAACTCCCGCGCGATGCTGCTCTTGCCGGCGCCGGAGTTACCTCGTACGCAGACCAGGATCGTCTCCGCACCACCCGCGGGAACGGCCTCGGCGCCCATGGTGCCCCCTCGCGGTCAGCCGCTCACTCGCGCGACTCGTCGACGAGCTGCTCCCGGAGGATGTCCGCGTGGCCACAGTGCTGGGCCAGCTCACGCAGCACGTGGAGATACACCCACCGCAACGGCAGCGGCCCACGCCGGTTCCCGGGCAGGATGTCCTCCAGACCCAGTGCGGACGTCGCCCGGCGGGACGCCGCACAGGCTTCGCGGTGCGCCCGCCGGACACTGGCGATCGTGTCGTCCTGGTCGAGGAGGAACGAGTCCTCCGACCGCTCCGGGAGGCCCAGCTCCACTCGCGACCGGCCCGTGACGGCCTCGTCGAACCAGACCTTCTCCACGAAGGTCACGTGCTTCACCAGACCCAGCAGCGTGGTCCGGGAGGCCACCAACGATCGGCGTGCCTGCTCCTCGGTCAGCCCGTCCAGGCAACGGTTGAGCGCCTCGCGGTGCTCGTCGATGAACACCTCGAACTGATCCTGGAGCGGCTTCGCGATGACCTGGTCGGCGAAGGTGGGTGGGAAGGAAGGCATGAGCAGAGCATTCCAGAAGAGGGCTCGGCGACACGAGCACCCGCCGTCCGGATTCCCTCATACCCGGCAGCTCGATCAGTTGCCACGTCGCCCGGGTCAGGCGGGGACTACGGGAAACACCACGAGGGAGCCGGCAGGCCCCCGGCGCGGAGGGCGGTGATCGCCCCGGGGCCGGACCGAGCTGGCCGGCCCCGGACGCGTCGGTCAGTTGCGCAGGCTCCACTGCTGGTTGGTGCCGCCGTTGCACGACCAGAGGATGATCTTCGTGCCGTTGGCGGTGGCAGCGCCGTTGGCGTCGACGCAGAGTCCGGACTGGACGTTGGTGACGGTGCCGTTGGCGTTGAGGTTCCACTGCTGGTTGGTACCGCCGTGGCAGTCCCAGATGATGACCGTGGTGCCGTTGCTCGTGCCCGCGCCGTTCGCATCCAGGCACTTGTTGCCGTACCCGGTCAGTTGCTTGTTGGCGGTGTAGGTCCACTGCTGGTTCGTGCCGCCGGAGCAGTCCCACAGTTGCACCTGCGTGCCGTTGGTGGTGGAGGAGTTCGGCACCTCGACGCAGCGGCCGGACTGGCCACCCACGAGCCGGCCGCCCTGCGGGCCGCTGCCACCGCCCTGTTGCCGGACGATCGAGCTGGACTCGGCCGACCGGTTGCCCTGCGCGTCGAGGACGTAGAGGCGGTACTCGCCCTGCGTCGTCGGCACGGCGATGGACGTGGCGGTGCCCCCGGCCCTGGTCATCGTCGGGCCGGCGATGAAGGTGGTCGTGCCGGCGGGCGCCAGCCAGACCGCCTTGGTCGCGTCGCCCGCGCTCCGGATCGGAATCGACGCGGTCCCGCCGGTGACGTAGGTGCTGGCGGGCAGGACGTAATTCGGCAGAGACAGGTTGGCCGCCGGGACGATGTCCCGGTACGCGTCCTCCAGGCCGGAGTTGGTGGCGATGCTGTACGCCTGCGCGGGCCAGACGTAGTCGGCGGAGACGATGATGTCGCCGACCGTACTGTTGGGCAGGTTCTTGTTCGAGACCTTGTTGATCGGGCCGTAGGTCTGCGTGATGCTCAGGTCGTGCTTACGCCCGAAGTCGTCGGAGTTGATGAGCCAGGTGACGTTCTTGTCCACGCTCAGGACGTTGTCACGGAAGGTGATGTACGCCGATCCCTCATCCGGGTGCAGGCCGTACTTGTGCCCGGACGGCACGCCCTGGAGATAGTTGTTGGTGATCGTGGTGCCCGGCTGGCTGCCGAGCGTGTAGATGGGCGCCGTGTCGCTGAGGCGCTGCACCGTGTCGATGATGTGGTTGTAGCTGATGGTGTTGTTCCGCGCCGTCGTGGTCGGCCGGTTGGGCGCGATCGAGCCCGATGAACCGTCGAAGTTCCACCAGCCCCAGCCGAGCGTGATCCCGGCCCATGGGGACTTCTCGATCCGGTTGCGCTGCACGGTCAGGGTGTCGACGAAGTACGCCGAGATGGGGCTGTGCCCGTTGAACAGCACCGCGCTGTCGTAGAGGTAGTTGTTCCTGATGTCGATGTTCTTCGGCAGTCCCTCGACCTGCGGGGACCACTTCTCCCGATTGGTCGACGTCCCGTCGCCGATGTAGACGTGCTGGGGGTAGCCGACGGTCACGGCCGAGCCGGCGATGTCGTTGGTGAAGTTGCCGATCAGTTGGCTGTTCTGCACGTCGTTGACCATGTTGATGCCGTCGGCGCCGGTGTGCTGGACCCGGTTGCGTTGCAGGAGGATCCCGTCGGCGTTCTCCACCTGGATCATGCCCGGCGTGACGTCCACGTTGCGGTAGTAGTAGTCGTGGAAGTTCCGCTTCGCGTACGCCTGCGCCCCGAGGTTGCCCTGCTGCGCCTGCTTGAACGACGAGCCGGCGACGGTGAACAGGTTCCAGTCGGAGTGCGCGACGGTGAGGCCGGAGAACGTGATGTTGCGGGCGTGGCTGCTCGTCGAGGTGCCGGCGACCCGCAGCAGCGTGGTCACGTTGTTCGGCGCGAAGACCGACGCGGTCGTCATGTTCTCGGAACTGCTCTTGTAGTAGTAGACGNGTTCATCACCTTGTGGCTACCGCCCGTCTGGGCGTTGCCGTTGAACGCGCCCTGCGCGATAGCGGCACCCGGCTGCTGGAACAGCGCCACCCGGTTCGCGCCATCGGAACTCGTGGTCACCTGGCGGACCCCCACGATCGCCGTGGTCCAGGTCGTCGCCGTCTCGATCTCGATGTCGTCGGCGTTGCGGGCGATGGCGGGGAAGTCGCTCAGGTTGTACTTGGCGCCGTCGCACTGCGAGCCCGACTCCCAGGCCCACGCGGCCTGCCCGGCCGTGACGGTGTACGTCCCGTAGCAGCCCGCCGAGCCGATGGTCTTCGACGCCATGTACGCCCGCTTGTCGTTGACGTAGAGCGCGCGCAGCTTGTTGGCGCGGTCGAGCGGCGCCTTCCAGATGTTGCCGCTGTGCTGGGTCCACCCGGTCACCTGCACGCCGCCTTCGAGCACCGGTGTCTCGTTGGGGTAGGCGGAGTAGCTGACCCGGTGTCCGTTGGTGCCGGAGTCACCGGCCCCGAACTCGATCGTGCTGCCCACCGGGTAACTTCCACCGCGCAGGTAGACCTCGATGTCGCCGGTCATGTTCGAATTCACCGTGCGGACGGCGTCGCGCGCACGTTGCAGAGTCCTGAATGGCGACTGGAGCGTGCCGGAATTGGCGTCGTTTCCGTCCGGCGCGACATAGTAGGTCTGTTGCACGGCGGCCGAGGCCGGCAGTTGATTCGCGACCACTGCCGGGATCGTGGAGGCGACGGCCAGCGCAAGCGCCAGCAGTGACCTTCGAACGATAGAGACGGCTGGTTTCACGTACCACTCCTTTCACTTACCGCCGTCCGGCATATTCGCTGGACATTCGCCCTCGGGGCGCGACGGTGGACCACCGCACGAATAATGGCCGACGGAGGGGAAGAGGACAGGGCGATTCCGACCATGGTGGTTTCTTGACAAAGGAGCAGCAAGAACAGGCCCGCAGCCACGTACGCTTCGAGCGAGAAGCGCCAACCGGCGGCACCTACCGTGCCGTCGGGAACGCCCGCTGCCCGCTCACGCCCGCTTGCCCATGGTCACAGAATTCTGCCTTGCAGCGTAGACATCATACGTTTCCGGCGCAACCATGGGATCGCCCGTCGCCTATGCGTAATCGCTGGCCCGCAGCGGCGGGCGCAACCTGCCGGCAGCGCGGCCGGAGGCGCCGGCGCGGTGGCATCGACGAGGACGGCGGTGGCGGGAATCCGGCGGACCGTGGCACTTTCGCCCCTCGTTCCCGATGGCAGACCTTCCTAGGCTCCTTCCCGACGGGCGTCAAACGGGAACGCAAAGGGGCCAGGCCGTGCTTCGCTATGTCATGCCGGTGGTGATCGGGCTGCTCTACGTCGGGCTCAACTCCCTGGTCCCGGAGCCGCACCGGCGACGCCTGAACGCGCTCGTCGTCACCGGCGCCGGGGCCACCTACATCAGCGGTGGTGGGTTCGGGCTGTGGGAACTGGTCTTCTGCGCGCTGCTGCTGGTGGTGGGCTACACCGGGCTCACCTCGTACACCTTCATCGGGGTGGGATGGCTCCTGCACACGGTCTGGGATGTCGTACACCACCGGCGCGGCACCCCGATCATCCCGTCGCTGCACGACTCGTCCTTCGGCTGCGCGCTCTGCGATCCGGTCATCGCGCTCTGGTGTTTCACCGGCGGCCTGTCGGTCACAGACCTGTTCGACCGGGTCACGCGCCGGGCGCCAGCCACCGCACGGCCCTGACTGGTTGAATCTCCGCCATGCACACCGTGGCCGTGCTCGCCCTCGACGGCGTCGTCCCGTTCGACCTGGCCACCCCCATGGAGGTCTTTCACCGCACCCGCCTGCCCGACGGCCGTGCCGGCTACCGCGTCCTCGTCTGCGCCGCCACGCCGACGGTCACCACCGGGGCGTTCAGCATCGCGGTGCCGTGGGGCCTGGACGTCCTCGCCGACGCCGACACCGTCGTCGTGCCGGGTGTCTCCGACCCCGCCGCCGCGACCCCCACCGCAGTCCTCGACGCGCTGCGCACCGCCGCCGCGAACGGCGCCCGGATCGCCTCGATCTGCGGCGGCGCGTTCACGCTCGCCGCCACCGGCCTGCTCGACGGACGCCGCGCCACCACGCACTGGCTCGCCACCGACCAGCTCGCCGCCCAGCATCCACGGATCCAGGTCGACCCCAACGTGCTCTACGTGGACAACGGCCAGTTCCTCACGTCCGCCGGCGCCGCCGCCGGGCTCGACCTGTGCCTGCATCTGATCCGCCGCGATCACGGTGCCGCCGTCGCCGCCGAGACAGCGAGGTTGTCCGTCATGCCGCTGGAACGCGCGGGCGGGCAGGCGCAGTTCATCAGGCACGAACCCCCGGCCCCCGAGGGGGCGACCCTGGAGCCGCTGCTGGCCTGGATGCGTGACAACGCCCGGGATCAGCTGACCCTCGCCGACATCGCCCGCCAGGCCGGCATGAGTCTCCGGACGCTGAACCGGCACTTCCGCGACCAGACCGGCACCACCCCGCTGCGGTGGCTGCACCGGGTCCGCATCCACCAGGCACAGCATCTCCTGGAGACCACGGCCCATCCCGTGGCCCGGGTGGCTACGCAGGTCGGTTTCGGCTCCACCGCTGCCTTCCGAGACCGCTTCAAGCGGATCACCGGCACCAGCCCGCAGGCGTACCGGCGTAGCTTCCGCGGCGGGTGACCACGAACGCGGCGCCGTCTCGGCAGTCGGTCGGTCCACAGACCAAGAAGGCCCTGGCCCGGCAGATGTCGTCGCGGATGCTGCTCTTGCCGGAGCCGGGCTTGCCCCGGATGCAGACAAGGATCGTGTCCGGGCTGCCGGTGGGTTTAGCGACCACGATGCCTCCTCCGCTTCAGTCGCTGCGGACGGTGAGGGCGAGGGCGGCGACGGTCAGCCGGGTAAGATCGGGAAGTTGGTCCTCGCCGAGGGTGACGGCGCGCAGGTTGTCCAGCGGCGTCTTGACGCCCTGGAGCCGGCTGCCCCGCAGGTCGGCGCCGTCGAGGTGGCAGGATTCCAGTTCCAGACCGCTCAGGTCGCAGGATCGCAGTGCCATGCGCGGCAGTCGGCAGGAAGACCACGCGCCGTTGGTGAGAGTGCAGTCGGTGAACGCAACCGAGCCGGCAGCGGTGACACGCTGAAGGATGGCGTAGTCGAAGCGGCAGCCGTCGAACAGGACATCCTTCAGGCGCACGTCGGTGAGTCTGGTGCCGGTGAACCGGGAGCCGGTGATCGCGCACCGTTCGATGGTGATGCCGGTCAGGGTCGCTCCGGAGAAGTCGGTGCGGGTGATCTCGCAGCCGTAGAGGCTGCCGGCTTCCCAGGTGCTCTCGCTCAGGTCCACGCCGGTGATCATGCTGCT
>NZ_NAPR01000013.1:619079-619150 GCF_002140155.1 Micromonospora sp. NBS 11-29 | reverse complement strand
CCTCGGTGAGGCCGCCGCCCAGGTCCGTCGTGGTGTCGAGGTTGTCCGGTTCGAGGTCCGGCAGCAGGATC
>NZ_NAPR01000013.1:614103-619064 GCF_002140155.1 Micromonospora sp. NBS 11-29 | reverse complement strand
TGGGCACGCCACCCAGCGCGTCCCGGCGGGGTGGGCTACTTCTTCTTGTTCCAGTTGTCCCAGCCGGGTCGGCTGTCGAATTTACCCTTGTTGTCCCAGGTGGGGCGGTTGTCGAACTTCGCCGCGTCGATCGACGGTACCGACCGCTGCGGGTCGACGCCGAGGCGGGCGAGTTGCTCAGGTGCGGCGTTGACGAGGACCGCGAGGGCGTTGGTCATGGGGCTCCTCCTTGAGGGGTGAGGTGATCCGCCGCGGCGCGGACGAGGGCCTGTCGCGTGGTCCGGCAGTAGGTGGTCTCTCGGGCAGTGAACGTCGCGTGCTCGAAGTAGCGGTTGCCGGCCTGGGCGCCACGGCAGAAGTCGTAGAAGGCGCAGCGGTCGGCGCAGTCGTTGAGGGCCGTGACGAACTCGGCGACGTAGTCCAAGTCGCCGGCACGGGCGAGCATGGCGGTGATCGGCTGATGGAGGACGTTGCCGGCAATGAAGTCGCCGTATCGCGGCTCGGTGATGCCGAGCAGCTCCGGTGACAGCAGCACCACCTGCCCATCCCAGGAGACGGTCGGGATCGGCTCGTACGGCGCGTGGTTTACGCGCCCGGCGCGGGTGGCGGCGAGATAGTCGGCCAGCCTGTCCACATCGCGGATCCGCAGCGTGCTGCCGCCGACACGACGCGCGATGAGGTGCTGCCAGAACCAGTACGCGGCCTCCTCCGACACCAGTGCCCGGTCGGCGCCCTCCTGCTCCTCGATGTTGAAGCCCACCGACTCACAGCCGGGCAGGCCGGTGAAGAAGTTGACGAGGGATTCCGCGTAATCGATGGTTTCCGGTGTGACCACACAGATCACCGAGTAACTCAGCCCTGCATGGGCCAGGGTCTGCATGCCGCGCAGGGTGCGGGCATCCGTCGGGTTGCCGGCCCGGTCGAGGCGGTTCCGGTTCAACGCGCCCGGTCCGTCGATGCTGACCCCGACCTCGAACCCGTAAGCGGTGAACAGCTCGCACCACTGCCGGTTGATCAGCGTCGCGTTCGTCTGGATCTCGTGACGCACCATTCCCGCGCGCNGGGCTCGCCCCCGTGCCACACGACACTCACCGGATGACCGCTGTTCTGCTGGGCGATCGACTCCGCGCAGGCCCGCGCGACCGCGCCGCTCATCAGGCGCAGGGATCGTCGGTCGGGCAGGTAGCAGTAGGTGCAGTCGAGGTTGCAGAGGCTCGTCGGCTGCACGACCAGGGTGTGGAAGCTGCCGGCGACCGCCGGCTGGCCGGTCGCGTTGATGAGGCCGATGCCGTTCACGAGGAGGCCTCCTCGATGCTGGCGGCCGTGGGGGTACTGACGCGGTACGCGTGGGTATGCCGGGCCGGCCAGCCGAGGAACCGGTCGAACATGTCCCGGGCGCTTCCCGTGACGCTCGGGTTGAGCCGGTGCATGTCGTCGATCGCGTCGTGCAGGCAGCCGGCCAGGTAGAGGAACAGGCGCACCGGCGCTTCGCGGTACTCGGCTAGAAGCGCGAGCTTCGCTGCGCCGCAGGGCCACGGCTGCCCGCACCGGCGGCACAGCCACAGCGGGCGCATCGGCAAATGTTCCACCTCGGCCGGCGCGAGACGGTTCGCCCCGAGACGGCGCTGCTGCCCAGTCACCGGCGACCACCCTCGCGGGCCTGCTGCTCGAACAGCCGACGCCACACGAAGGTGAGCAGCGGCGGATCAGCGGGCCACACCAGCTCCGGCGAGGACATCCACCCGGGCTCGGGGCGCCGGGACTGCCCGGCCATCGCGTTACGCGAGACATACACCGTCATGTNCGCCCGCCGCACCGCGGCGGCTGGGAGCAGACCGCCGATCACCCACCCGCGCAGCCCTCATGGCGGTACGCAGGCGGGGAAAGCGCCGAGACAGTTCGCTCCCGGACGGGCCGGACCGGCGGCCCAAGCCGTGGTGTGGTGCGCCCCTCATCGATCCCTCCATTTGCAGCTCCCTGTCAGCAATCCCGTCACGGGCATCGACGCACGCCGGTGATCCGGGGTGAACTGAAAGTAGGCGCGGCCTGTACGGAGGACCGGGAAAATCCGTACCGGGTCCGGCGGCCTTCAGCGGGCAGGGTGATGGTGTGCGAGGGATGACGGACGACATGACGATCGGCCAGCGCGTCGCCTTCTACCGGCGTCGGCGAGGGCTCTCCCAGGAGGTGCTGGCCGGTCTGGTCGGCAAGACGCAGGAGTGGTTACGCAAGGTCGAGACGAACCGGGCCGACCTGGACCGGCTGTCGGTCATCCGCGCGATCGCCAAGGCCCTCGACGTGTCCCTCGGCGATCTGATCGGTGCACCGAGCCTGTTCGAGTGGTCGGACGACTCCGGACGCGAAACGATCCCGGCCTTGCGGGCCGCGCTTCACGACTATCGCCACCTCGCACCAGCGCTTGCCAGCACGGGGGACATGGAGGCCCCCGCCCTGCGCGAGATCGAGAACGACGTCGCCGAGATCTGGACCGCCTACCAGCACTCCCGGTACGGCACCCTCGCCCGCCGGCTGCCTTACCTCATCCACGACTGCCTCACCGCCACCGAGGCGTACGACGGAGACGACGGCCAGCGCGCGCACGCGATGACCGCCTACGCGCACCAGCTCGCCGCGTTGTTCCTCACCAAACTCGGCGAAGGTGACCTCGCGTGGACCGCCGCCAGCCGAGGGCTGGCGGCCGCTAACGCCAGCCACGATCACGTCGTCATCGGCTCACTCAGCCGCTCCGCCGCGCACTCGCTGGCGTCCATCGGTGAGTACGCCCAAGCCCGCGGCCTCGCCGCCACGGCGGCGCAGTTCCTGGAACCACGGCTCATCAAGCCGACTCCGCAGCTGCTGTCGGTCTACGGCAGCCTGCACCTCGTCTGCGCCCTGGCCGCCGCTCGAGACGACGACCGCGCCTCGGCCGACACCCACATCGCCGAGGCCGATGCCGCCGCGCAGCGACTCGGTGCCGATGGCAACCACGTGTGGACCGCGTTCGGGCCGACCAACGTGTCGATCCACAAGACCACCGTGGCGATGGAACTCGGCGACGTGCAACGCGCCATCGCCATCGGCGCCCCACTCGACACCAGCACCGTGCCCGTCGAGCGGCGGGTCCGGCACGCCATCGAAACCGCCCGAGCCCTCGCCCGGTGGAACCGCATCGACGACGCGCTCGTCGCGCTCTTGGACGCCGAGGTCATCGGCCCCGACCAGGTGCGCTACCACCAGCTCTCCCGCGACCTCGTCCGGGACATTCTCACCCGCCCCCGGCCACCTAGACTGGCCGTCGAACTCAGCGACCGGATGGGCGTCCGCTCGGGAGGACCCCGCTGGTAGCTGGGCTCAGATCAGCCGGCTCGTGTAGCCAGCCGCCACCAAGCGCTCGAAGGCCGTCCGTACCTCGTCCGGCATCTCCTGCGGAATCGCGAACCCGCGCTCGGCGTACACCTCGATCCGCTGCGTGTCGCCGACCAGCATGTCCACCACCCGCCGCGGGTCGCCGATGCTGCTCACGTAATCGTCCAGTTCGAGCGGGTTCGACGCACACACCACATCGACCTCCGGCCACATCAGCCTGCAGGTGGCGTAGGCCCGACGCTGCTGGTAGGGCCGCGACATGATCAGCACCGACCGCACCGCGATCTGTCGTTCGGCCAGGAGCGCGCGGGAGTACTC
This sequence comes from Micromonospora sp. NBS 11-29, assembly GCF_002140155.1. Taxonomy (GTDB): domain Bacteria; phylum Actinomycetota; class Actinomycetes; order Mycobacteriales; family Micromonosporaceae; genus Micromonospora. The sequence goes on along the minus strand of NZ_NAPR01000013.1, from coordinate 615,380 downwards.
GAGGTTCTCGGCGGTGTTCGTGGCACGCGGCTCCACGAGAACCGCTTCCGGGGGCACACCCTGCTCGACGGCGTACTCGCGGTAGTGCACCGCCTCTCCTCGCGGGAACCTTTCGACAGTGGTCGGGGCGTTCGCACCGGTGAAAACGATCCATGGGAACATGCCTGCCTGAAACAGCCGCGTTGCGACCACGGCAACGCCGAGGTCATGGCTGCCCAGCCCAATGCCGACGTCGCATGGGCGCAGCTCGTGGTGCATGTCGTGGTATCTCCACAGCATCTCCACGTCAGCCCGGATCTCGTTCGGAACCACGCGAGTCGGTACCGCAGCCTGCCGATCCATCAGCGCCCGCCAGGTGGAGCAAGTGCTGGAGTCTGATTCATGCCCCGTTCCCTCATGGCGTCAGCGTAGGGCAGGCCGAACGATCCAGATCAGCACAGCTCCTTTGTCCACCGAGGGACACTCAGGCAGCGCCGACACCATCAGCGCCATCGGCAGCCGCTCCCTCCGCCGGCGCCAGCTCGCGTACCTGAACCCGCAGCGCAAATCTCGCCGGCCTCGCAGACCGCCGTACCAGGCCGCGCAGTCTGCGGCAGATTGGTGCGTTCGTCAGCGGGCTCGCACGGAGCGATTTACCTCGCGTGCATCCGCCCCTGACCAGCGACGTATACACGCTCAGATCCGAAGGTTGCGACGCTAGTCTCGGCTAATGAGGACGTACCTGCAGAGCCCGAACGCGCTCTCCAACGCGGAAATCGCAGAGGTCTACTCCCTGGCTGAGCAGCACAACGTAGGCATCTGCCTGTACGGCGGCACCCAGTCGCCGTCTAAGGGCGCTGCGGAGTGGTCAGCCTCCGGGGGCATCCTCGCGCTGCGCCGCTTCATGAAGGCGGTGGGGTTCAGCACCATCCCCAGGCCGTCGTATCCCGAGGTCCGGTGGACCGACAGGAACAGGTGGGAGTGACGACCGCTCATCGGCAGAAGCGGATGCTGCATACGGTCGATGCTCGCTCCTCGGGACGCCGGACCCATGACGGCTTCCAGGCTCAATAGCCACCGTGAGCCGATGCGCGACCACCGGCATCCGTAACCCGGGCCGCCCGGCTATCCTCCACCGGTAGCCACCCGAGGGGCGTCCCAAATCATCCCGCCACGTCCCACCGACGCCGCTTCGGTCCATCGGCTCCCGAGCACCCACCGAGCCACTACCACCGGCCAGCGGACACGAAGAAGGCCCCGACCAGGTGTTAACCATCAGGTCAGGGCCTTGATCGTTG
>NZ_NAPR01000013.1:599404-614091 GCF_002140155.1 Micromonospora sp. NBS 11-29 | reverse complement strand
GTGCGCCGCCAGGGACTCGAACCNCCGAACCCGCGGATTAAGAGTCCGCTGCTCTGCCAGTTGAGCTAGCGGCGCTCGCCGGCAACGGGACGAGACGTTAGCAGTCCTCGCGCGGCTCCGGCGAGGCAGGGTGGCCTCGGCTGGACCGGGAACGTCAGCCGGCTCTGGTCCGCGCGTCCGGGCCGTACCTCTGCCGGTCACCGACGCAACGGCGGCGGCCGGCGGCCGCGCTCGTGCCGCGTCCTGGCGATCTGGTCATGGCCCGGCGGCAGCTCCTCGCAAGGAGCTCGCCGAGCACCGACCGACACATTGACGGTCGCCGAATTCCGGCGGCATAATCCTGTCGGAGCCGGGCTGGCCAGAGGCCGAGCGACACGGTGCGCCGACAGATAGCGTCCGTGGACCTCGACCGGACATCGCTGCCGGCGCATCGACGACGCGGACCGACTCCGACCCGCCACGGGCGCCGAGCAGCACCTCGAACGCCAGCGGGAGAACCCACCGATGAGACCCTTCCCACCCGAATCGTCGGCCGCCGCCAAGACCCGATCCGTACGACGGCCCGCGGCCGTGGCGGCAGCCGCCGCCCTGCTCACCGCGGTCGCCTCCGGGCTGGCCGTCACCGCCGCGCCCTCGATGGCCGCCGCGTGCACCGGCTACGTGGCGCTGACCTTCGACGACGGGCCCACCCCCGGCAACACCACGAACCTGATCAACACCCTCAAGGCCGCCGGGGTACGGGCGACCTTCTTCAACGTCGGCCAGAACGCACAGAGCAATCCGGCGCTGGTCCGGGCCCAACGGGACGCCAGCATGTGGATCGGTAACCACAGCTGGACGCACCCCCACATGACCCAGCTCAGCCAGGCGCAGATGGCCTCGGAGATCTCCCAGACCCAGCAGGCGATCCAGCAGGCGACGGGCACGGCCCCCAAGCTGTTCCGACCGCCCTACCTGGAGTCCAACGCGACGTTGCGCGCGGTCGAGGCGCAGTTCGGGCTGACCGAGATCAACGCCGACGTGGACTCCCAGGACTGGAACAACGCCAGTACCGATCAGATCGTGCAGAACGCGAGCCGGCTCCAGGCCGGGCAGTCCATCCTCATGCACGACTGGCCGGCGAACACGATCGCGGCCATCCCACGGATCGTCAGCAACCTCGCCGGCCGCGGCCTCTGCGCGGGCATGATCTCACCGACCACCGGCCGGGCGGTTGCCCCGGACGACAACACGCCACCGCCCTCGACCCCGCCACCCACCACCACGCCGCCGAGCACCCCGCCGCCGGACCCGTCCGGGGCCTGCACCGCCACCTACCGCCTGGTGAGCAGCTGGACCGGCGGATTCCAGGGCGAGGTGACCGTGAGCAGCACGGCGGCCATCACCGCCTGGACGGTACGGATGACCCTCGCCGGCGGCCAGAGCGTCAGCAACGTGTGGAACGGCGTGGCCACCGGCACCACCGGCACGGTCAGCGTGCGCAACGCCTCCTACAACGGCACCCTCAACGCCGGTGGGTCGACGACCTTCGGCTTCCTCGCGAACGGCAGCAGCTCCCCGGCCCCGACCGGGCTCACCTGCACCAGCCCGTAACGCCGTACCCGGTGGCGGTCCTGACCGCCACCGGGTACACGGCCGTCACCGGAGCTTCCTACGGTCGGTCGCGGCCAGCACGAACCCCGCCGCCGCGCCGACGGCCGCCGCCCCGCCGTGGAGGTCGCCGGCCACCAGCAGCCCCGCCGCGACGAGCAGCACCCCTGCCCCGGCCAGGCGCGTGGCCCGGTCACCGGAGCGGAGCGCCACCACGGCGACCGACGCGGCCAGACCGAACACGGCCACCGAGTTGCCGGCGCCCACGGGCTGCACCACGAGCCCCCACAACTGCGCGACCACGCCGGCGACGACCGCGACGACCGCCCAGCGCCACGCGCCCCACACCCGCTCCGCGACCAGGCCCACCACCGCGAGAGCCGCCAGGTTGAAGACCGCCCCGGGCACACCCCCGTCCTGTACGACCAGCGCCGTCACCAGCCGCCACGCCTGGCCGTCGCCCAGCGCGGCCCGGTCACGTTCGAGCAGCCCGAGCAGCGTGGGGCACATGGAGAGCTGGAGCAGGGTCGGCACGCCCACCACGACCAGCGCCGCGACGGTCGCGCGGGGAACGCGCCACCGCGGGTACGGACGTCGCCCGGCAACGACCCCCAGCCCGGCCCGGACGGCCGCGACGAGCAGCAGGAGGTACGACACGGCGGCGGCGATGTCGGTCACTTCACCATCGTGACCGGCTCGGTCACCGACTCTCCGCTCTGTGCTGGCGTAGGGGCGATCGCGTGGCCGAGACGCCCGACCTCCGTGTTCTGGGACGCCGAGCATGAGATCGGGTCCAGCAGCCGCTGATCGATTGTGCCTGCTCAATACAACGGCCTGCGTCTGCTGGGGCCGGCAAGGCCGACTACTTCCCGCTCAGACGGCAAGATCCGCGAGCGGACGAATTTCGTCAACGCCAACTCGACCTTGACCCCGCTCAGAGCCTCGCTCATTGACGCCGCCACGTAGTTGCGTGCGGCCGCCGATGCCGAGAAAATCGGGGTTTCACCATCCACCGAGGAGGCAGGATTTGGCCCGATCGTCCCGGAGTCGGAGATCGGCGAGCTCATCGGAAGCGAGACGGCCGCAGGACCCCGCCGTGAACGGCGCACCACTTCACGCACCAGGAGCGCCGACGCCGCGGATGTTTCAGCGTCCCGAGATCATCGCCGCCATCATTGGCGCAGTGACCGCACTGGCAATAGCGATAATACCGGCTATCCTGCAAGATAAGTCCAAATCGGACCAACGAGCGACAGCGGCATCGACCACCCCGTCGGTAGCAACATCATCCATGCCCAGCGCGGTCGGCACCGAGAACCCACTGAACATCAACGCCCACACGCTGGCTGATCGGTGCAGTGATCGCTGGCTCGTTTCGGCCTTGCCACATCAGATTCCGGCCCCGGGCAACGACGTCGACGGACTGGGCAAATGGGCAAAAAGTGCGAACGGCGCGGCAGCCGACATGCAACGTGTGACCTTGACTATCGACGGAAAAAGTCAAACAGAGGCTTGGATCACCCAGATTCGCGCTGTCGTTGTGGGATCAAGATCTGAGCCCAGCGACGGCACAGTGATCAGCATCGGTTGCGGCGAGGCCGTCTCATATCGCCTGGTCGAGGCGAACCTCGACTACGATCCACCGAAGATGACGCCCAGAGTAAGGCTCAGCGGAGACAACGCCGAGGGCGTCAACGTCACACCCATCGAATATCCACTCAAAGTCTCCGCGACCGAAGCTGAAAGTTTCCTGGTGGAATCAGTCGTCTCCAGATTCGACGTACACTACCGGATCGCTGTCGACTGGGAGATTCAAGGCAGGATGGGCACCACCATCGTCGGGGACAGCACGAATGACAACAAGCCATTCCGAGTGTCGGCAGGGTCGCGAGCCACTCGAGTCTGCACCTGGAACGAGGATGGAATTCTCATTGCCACGCAGTCCTCAAAGTGCGCGCTGAACTAGACTTCCGACGTGCCGTCAGAAAGCAGAATGGCGATGAGTGACAGCGGCGGAAACAACGGATAACGCATGCGACGACGATCTGTAATCGGCCTAGGCGTAGGCATGGGCCTAGGGGCGGGTGTCGGCTTGATCGCCCGTCGTCTGCTCACCTCGGCCGTGAGCCCATCTGAAGGTCGGCCCGCCGCAACACCGAAAAACGCCGTATCGCAGCCTGCCAACCGCCCGCACTGGAAGCGGGATATCGTGCTCGATCACTACGCCTTAAACGGCCCCTTGTTCCCGTCGGACGGCGAGCTGATCTATCCGTACAGTCGCGCTCGCTCCATTTACGCTCTAACCGTCGCCACGGGCAGCCCACGTTGGTCAGCTCGCCCCGTAGCAAGGGTACATGACATTCAATTAACGAAATCATCGGTTCTGGCAGTCGGGCCGGCCGAGGCCAGTAGGGAGTTCATGCACCAGTACGACATCGTCAGCCTCGAGAAGAAGTCCGGAAAGGAGGTATGGCGATACAAGACAGGCCGGGTAACCAGCGTGCTGACGACAGAAGATGAAAGCCTTGTGATTGCCGCGTGCGACAGCGGGGATGTCTACGGCCTTGGGACAGGAAGCGGAAAGATGGCCTGGCACGCTCCTGCACCTACCAGCAACGCTTCTTTTGATATCCGCCTCATTCACCTGAAGCTGCTGGACAAGCTGGCTGTCACCATCTATCGCGAAGACGACACCGACGTTGTACGAATAATCGACCTAAGGGCAGGCAAGCTTCGGGGGCGCAGAGAGCTACGGTCGTATTTTCGACCACGCGGAGTTGCGATCCCCCCATCGGATTCATCCCGGCCGAGCGGCGCGAACGCCCGATGGCTCGCGATCGGAAGCGGTTTGTTCTACGTGGTCATTCACCCATCCAACCAGAACGGGCTGAACTCCAACCGACCGATGGAGCTTCTTGCCATAGAGCCTAATGGCACCATCCGGTGGGTCCTGCGCACCTACGAGATTTCCGATGCGCCAGGACTTCACAACGGGGTACTCTACGTCGAGCATCTTCCCGAGATCGGATCGGCCCGCGAGATCATCGCGCTGGACGCTCAATCCGGGGCCACGAGATGGTCTTTCCAGCCGAAGGGTCCCAAATCAACAGAAGCAACGGCCCATGCGGCGGCGCTGCTGGTCGCCGAAAACGTTCTTCTGCGCGACAGCACGGACGATCTGCAGGCGCTGGATCTGGCAACCGGAAAGGCGCTCTGGTCTGCCTCGACATCGGGGGCAACCACCAACGACATGGTCATCGCGGCAGGATTGATTCATCGAACAACCTGGGCGAACGGAAAGAGCGGCGGCGTAATGCGCCATCGGATCGCCGACGGCATCGAGATCGCAGCACTCAAGCCAGATCTGGAAGTACGAAGCGTGACCTTGGCTCGTGGACTTTTGATGCTTCAGACAGATCAAGCGCTGTGCGCCGTCGAGCCAGGATAGCGGTGCTCAGTCAAGCACCTGTGGGCTGTCCTCGATCACACGCAGGTCGTCGGGTGCCGTCAGCCCCGGACGAACCCCCCTCGGGGAGCGGCTTGGTCGACACCCACCAGGGCACCGAAGAAACACAGAAGGGCCCTTCCCAGGATGAAACCCAGGTCAGGCCCTCTTTGCTNCCGAACCCGCGGATTAAGAGTCCGCTGCTCTGCCAGTTGAGCTAGCGGCGCTCGCTGACAACGGGAAGAACCTTAGCATGCCCGCTCAGCGGCTTACCAATCCGATACCGGGCTCACCCCTTCGGTCGAGCTTAACCGGCGAAAGCCCCCAAAAGACGCAGCCCGCGCGGCTCCGGGGCTGGTCTGGGAGCGTCGATGGGGCACGATGTCCGCCAGGCACGCTACGACAGGGGTGGGCATGGGCAGGTTCGCGCGGGCCGGGGCGATGGTGGGCGCCCTGGTGCTGACAGCGTCGCTGGCACTGACCGGGTGCGGCGGTGACCAGGAGAAGCCGACGTTCGTGTCCGGCGAGCAGGCGTCCGGGGATCCTTCGTCGTCCGTCACGCCCGATCCGAGCATCTCGCCGAGCGACGCCGCTCCGGCCGCGCCGACGCTGACGGTGAGTCCGGCCGACGGCGCGGCCGGACGGCCGGTCAGCACCGAGATCAGTGCGCGGCTCCCGGGCGGGGGCACGGTGTCCAAGGTCGTGCTCACCAACGCCAAGGGCGCCGCCGTGGCCGGGCGGATGCGGCGCGACGGGTCCAGCTGGGTGCCGTCGGCCCCGCTGAAGTGGGGCACGAAGTACACCGCCACCGTCACCGGGACCGGTAAGGACGGCGCGACCAGTCAGGGCACCAGCACGTTCACCACGATGGCCAAGCCGAAGTCGATGATCGGCTCGGGGCTCTACCTGTTCGACGGCAAGACGTACGGCGTGGCGATGCCGGTGGTCGCCGAGTTCTCCCCCGGCATCCCGAAGAAGGACCGGGCCGCGGTGCAGAAGCGGATGTTCGTGCAGACCGACCCGCCGCAGCCGGGCGCCTGGCACTGGGTCGACAACGGCACCCAGGCGTACTACCGCGCCCCGAAGTACTGGAAGACCGGCACCACGATCAGCGTACGGCTGGCGCTGACCGGGATCCCGCTGAGCAACGGCCGCTACGGCAACGTGGACCGCAGCGCCACCGCGAAGATCGGCCGCGCGCTCGAGATGACGGTCGACAACGCGACCAAGCGGATGACCGTCTCGGAGAACGGTTCGGTGATCCGGACGCTGCCGGTGAGCCTGGGCAAGAAGAGCACCCCCTCCTCCAGCGGCACCATGGTGGTGATGGAGAAGAAGGAGTCGACCGTCTTCGACACCCGCGACGAGCCGGACCCGGAGAACCAGTACGTCACGAAAATCGACTTCGCCCAGCGGATCACCTGGGGCGGCGAGTTCATCCACGCGGCCCCCTGGTCGGAGGGGGTGCAGGGGCGCCGGAACGTCTCCCACGGCTGCGTCAACGTGTCGATGGCCGAGGGCCGGTGGCTCTTCGGCAGGACACTCGTCGGCGACCCGATCACGGTGAAGGGCACCGAGCGGGGGCTGGCGCCGGGCAACGGGTGGACGGCGTGGAACCTGAGCTGGTCGCAGTTCGTCGCCGGAAGCGCGCTGCCGGTGCCGAAGGGCGGGCAGGACGCGCCGTTCTGATCGGCGTACCGTGGTCGGACGTGCCGTCTCCGGCGGCCGTCCGGCCGGGCACCGCTGCCCGGCGGGATTCCCCCGCCCGACGAAGCGCGGAACGTCGGCAGGATCGTTACATCGTCGTCGGGGTGTTCCGGTTCACTCTAGGCAACCGGTATCCGTTCTGCCGCGTCAGTAGAGGCGATGGCGACCGGGCATCACACTTGTGAGGGAAACATGCGAGCTGGCCAGGACGAAGTGATCCGGGGCGGGAGCGCCGCCCGGCGGGGCGGGCGCCGCGCGTTCGCCGCCGCGGTGCTCGTCGCCGCCATGGCCCTGACCTCGGCCTGCACCGGTGGCGGCGACAAGCCGTCGAGCTGGCAGGGCGGGGGCAGCGGTGACGGCGGCGAGAAGGCGCCGAAGGCGACGGCCACCATCAGCGAGCCGGCCGCCGACGCCAAGGACGTGCCGGCCTCCACCGCGATCACGTTCACCACGCAGGAGGCGCAGGAGACCACCGTCGAGGTGAAGGACTCCGCCGGCAAGGTCGTCGAGGGCACGCTCGCGACCGACGGCAAGAGCTGGCAGCCGGCCGCCACGCTGGAGTACGCGCAGACCTACACGGCGACCGTGACGGCGACCGGGGACGACGGCAAGCCGGCCACCGCCACCAGCACGTTCACCACCATGGCGAAGCCGGCCAAGCAGATCCGGGTGAGCAGCTTCCTCGGCGACAACCAGGCGGTCGGGGTGGGGATGCCGCTGATCGTGAAGTTCAGCCGGGCGATCCCAGAGGACTACCGCGACGACGTGCAGCGCCGGATGACGGTGACCGCCAAGCCGGCCCAGGAGGGCATCTGGCACTGGGTCAGCCCGACCGAGGTGCGCTACCGGCCCAAGACGTTCTGGAAGGCCAACAGCACGGTCTCCTACCGGGTGCAGGCGGGTGGGCTGCCGCTCGGCGACGGCTGGTACGGCCGCTCCGACCTGTCCGTCGACATCAAGGTCGGGCCGGCGCTCGTGATGACCGTGGACAACCGCACCAAGCGGATGACCGTCACCAGGGACGGCAAGAAGATCAAGACGATCCTGGTGAGCCTCGGCAAGAAGAGCACCCCCTCGTCCAGCGGCACCATGGTGGTGATCGAGAAGCTCCGGCACACGGTCTTCGACACCCTGGAGGAGCTGGGCCCGGAGGAGGGCTACCGCACCGAGATCGACTATGCGCAGCGGCTCACCTGGGGCGGCGAGTTCATCCACGCGGCCCCCTGGTCGGAGGGCGTGCAGGGCAGCAGCAACGTCTCGCACGGCTGCGTCAACGTCTCGATGAAGGACGGCAACTGGTTGTTCGCCAACACCCGCGTCGGTGACCCGATCACGGTCAAGGGCACCGAGCGCAAGCTCCAGAACGGCAACGGCTGGACCGACTGGAACATGAGCTGGGATGAGTACGTCAAGGGCAGCGCCCTGCCGTACGAGCCGCCGGCCGCGCCGGGTGACGACGCCAGCCCGTCCGCCGAGACGCCCAGCGCCGAGCCGACCGCCTGAGGCGGGCCCCGCGACACGACGAAGCCCCCTCCCGGAGGAGGGGGCTTCGTCGTTGGGGTGACTGATGGGAATTGAACCCACGACAACCGGGACCACAACCCGGTGCTCTGCCAACTGAGCTACAGCCACCATGCTCGCCGCTCCGGTCACCCGGGCGGTGCGCGGACTAATAATAGCCACACCGCGGCCGACCCCGTCCACCGGGTTCCGGCCGGGCCTCAGAGTTCGGCGGCGATCGCCTTCGCGGCGTCCACGTCCGGGCCGGGCAGCGGCACGAACACGGTCCGCCGGTAGTACTCCAACTCCCGGATGCTCTCCCGGATGTCGGCCAGCGCGCGGTGGGCCAGGCCCTTCTGCGGCTGCCCGAAGTACACCCGGGGGTACCAGCGCCGGCACAGTTCCTTGATCGAGGAGACGTCGATCATCCGGTAGTGCAGGTGGGCGTCGAGCCGGGTCATGTCGCGGGCCAGGAAACCCCGGTCGGTGGCGATCGAGTTGCCGCACAGCGGCGCGGTGCGCGGGTCCTTGACATGGCTGGTGACGTAGTCGAGCACCATGTCCTCGGCCTCGGCCAGGGTGACCGTCGAGCGGCGCACCTCGTCGGTCAGGCCGGACTTGGCGTGCATGGTGCGCACGATCTCCGGCATGCCCTCCAGGGCCGCGTCGTCGGCGTGGATCACCACGTCCACGCCCTCACCCAGCACGTTCAGGTCGGGGTCGGTGACGAGCGCGGCGACCTCGATCAGCGCGTCCCGACGCAGGTCCAGCCCGGTCATCTCACAGTCGATCCACACCAGAAGATCCGCCACCGGAACAGACTACGCGCCGCCGACCCGCCCGCGCCTCGGCACGGTCGGCCACCTGGACCGCTAGGGTTTCCCCGTGCCAGCCGAACCCGCCGCCCCACCCGCCGTCGTCCAGGACGACGCGGGTGGGCGTACGGCGAGGCGGGTGGTCACGGTGCTGGCGCTCGCCGCGTTGCTGCCGGCGCTCTACCTGCCCGGGNCGCTGGTCACCCGCTCTACGACTACGTCCAGCCGGACCGGGTGCAGGGCGCGCTCTACTTCACCTATCCCCCGTTCGCGGCGCTGCTGCTGCGGCCGTTCGCGTTGCTGCCGCTCGGGGTCACCGTCGCCGCCTTCACCGCGCTGACCGTGGTCGGCGTGGTCGTCACCACCCGTTGGCTGGTGCTGCCGGTGCTCCGGCGGCACGATCTGCCCCGCATGTTCGGCCTGACCGTCGCCGTGCTGCTGGTGCTGGCGGTGGAGAGCACCCGGGAGACGATCACCTTCGGGCAGATCAACATGCTGCTGGTGGTGCTGATCCTGGCCGACCTGCTGTTCGCCGTACCCGAGGGGCGTCGCTGGGCCGGCGTGGGCGTGGGGCTGGCGACGGCGCTCAAGCTCTTTCCCGGCATCTTCGTGCTCTACCTGCTGGCCGCCCGGCGGTGGCGGGCGGCGGCGGTGGCGGCGGTGACCGCGACGGCGGCCACGCTGCTGGCCGCGGCCGTCGCGCCGGCCGACTCGTGGCGGTTCTGGACCCACGAGCTGTGGGCCACCGACCGGGTGGGCCGCACCGACTACACCGGGAACCAGTCGCTGTTCGGCCTGCTCAGCCGAATCACCGCGCCGGAGGAGCCGAGCCGGCTGCNCCGTGGCTGCTGATCGCGGTCGCCGTCGCCGGGTTCGGGCTGTGGCGGGCGGCGCGCGCGGCCCGGGCCGGGGACGCGCTGACCGGTCTCACCCTGACCGGCCTGGTGGGCGGGCTGGTCAGCCCGATCACCTGGACCCACCACCTGTACTGGTTCATCCCGGCGGTGGTGGTGCTGGTCGACGCCGCGCTGGACGCGGACCGGACCACGGCGGCCGGGGCCCGCCGCCGCCGCGGGCTGCTCGCGCTGGCCGTCGGCACGGGCGTGGTGATCGTGTACGGCGTGGTGACGTTCCAGGACTGGGGCGCCGGTCCGGTCCGCACCGACGATCCGCTGGACTTCCTGGCCCGCAACGCGTACGTGCTGCTCAGCCTGCTGTTGCTGGCCGTGCTGCCGATCAGTCGACGGTCCGTTCCGGCACCCGGCTGATCGCCGCCCGGACCACCACGGCACCGGCCCGACGGATCGTCCCGTCGGGCCGGTGGCGACCGGGGTCACGACTTCGCGGTGGGCTCCCGCCGGGTGCGGGCGAACGCCAGCCCGCCGAGCACCAGGCCGGCCAGACCGGCGACCAGACCGGCCACCCCGAACGCGGTGGCCGCGCCGGAGTCGGCGTCNGGCGGCCGGGGCGCTCGCGCCCGGTGACGCGGCCGCCGCGGCCAGCGTGAGCACCGGGGCCGGGTTCTCCGGCTCCTCCGCGCCCGGCGCCGGCTCCTCGATCCACCGGGAGACGTTGCCGTCGGAGTACGTCTGGAGCACCTTGAACACCATGGTGTCGACCTGCGGCAGCGGCCCCATCGACACCGGGAACTCCTGGAACTCGCCCGGCTTGACACCGCCGTTGGGGGCGGCGGTGAAGGTGAGCTTCGACACCGCCTCGGTGAGCTGGCTGCCGTGCACCTCGATCGGCGGGTCGACCTTGCGCTTCTCCACCGCCACCGTCCAGCCGGGCACCGGCATGGTGGAGACCGAGCCCACCGGCGCGTTGTCCGGCAGGTTCACCTCGACCTTGACGGTCGACGCGGTGTCGCTCTCGTTCGGCACCCGGAACGCGAACCGGCCGTAGCCGCCCTGCGTACCCTCCTTGGGGTTGATCGAGACGTGCGCCGAGGCCGGCCCGGCCAGGCCGAGCACGGTCGCGGCGACGGCGGCGAGCGTGAGCGCGGCGGCGGTCGCGGGGCGCCGGAGACGGATCATCAGATCGGACCTTCCGTTACTTGATCGGCACGGTGGCGGTCACCGTGGCCTGGTCGATGTCGGACGTGCGGACGGTGAAGCGGAACTGCCAGTCACCCCGGGCCGGCAGGTTGACCTCGCCGGTGGCGTGGTTGTCGCTCAGCGGCAGCAGCGGGACCGTGATCGCCTCGATCCCGGCCGACGGCAGCGCGGCGGTGACCTTCCACTCCTGCACCGGCTGCGGCCGGTTGGCCTTGTCGTAGGCGTACAGGTGCATCGAGTTGTTGCCGGACTCGGCCGGGTCCAGCTCGACCTGGAGCGAATAGATCGGGCTGCTCAGCGTGGTGGAGAAGTAGCCGGTCGGCGCGCCGGCCACGTCGCCGGTCGCGGTCCGCGCCGGGGTGGTCTGCACCAGCGTCGCGGACAGGCCCAGCACCACCGCGGTGATCACCAGCTCGGCGATCACCGCCCGCCGCATCGCGCCCGGCCGTCCGGCGGCCACCCGTCGCCGCACCAGTGCCCGGGAGTACGCGGCCACGCCGATCACCAGCGCGAACAGCACGATCTTGGCGAGCAGCAGCCGCCCGTACGTGGTGTCGACGAGCGCCTTCGGGGTGGCCACCTCGATCAGGCCCTGCACCGTGCCGGCGAGCAGCAACGCGGCCACCGCCAGCGCCGCCCAGCGGGACCAGATCGGCAGGATCGCGTCCAACTCGCGCTCGTCGGCCCGGCGCAGCAGGAAGACCGCCAGCATCACCAGGCCGCCCAGCCAGACCGCCATGCCGCCCAGGTGCACGGCGTCCACCACCACGGAGACCGCCGGCGCCGGCGACGCGGCCGGGTGGCCGGCGAGCGGCCAGGTGAACAGCGCCGCCCCGCCGAGCACCGCCAGGATGATCCCGTCGGTGCGGCCGACCGGCCCGGCGAACAGCGGGCGGAGCAGGAACGCCGCCGCGGCGAGCAGGCCCAGCCGGACCAGGTGGGTGGTGCCGTAGGAACTGCCCAGCACCGCACCGAAACCCGAACCGGTGACGTCGAACAGGCCACCGCCGTTGGTGTAGGGCACCTGGAGCCACAGCTCGGCCAGGGTGGCCGCGGCCAGCACACCGAGCCCGGCCCAGGCCAGTCGCCCGGGGCCCCGCCGGGACAACCGGCGCGGCCAGAGCGCGGCCAGCACCAGCGCCGGGCCGACCAGGAGCAGCAGGCCCACGTAGCCGGCGTACTTCGCCACCTTGACCGCGTTCTCGGTCACCGGGTTCGCCCGGTTCTCCGAGCCGGTGTCGGTGGGCGGCTCCGACGGCGCGCCGACCGAATAGGTGAACGCGCCGGAGACCGGGTGGCTGTCCGCCGAGATCACCCGGTAGCTCACCAGGTAGGTCCCGCGGGCGCCGGACGGGTCCACCGGGATGGTGACCTCCCCACCCTGGAACGTCGGCTCGCCCCGGTCGGCCCGGGAGCCGTCCGGGGCGATCACCCGCACCTTGCCGGGCACCTTGCGGACGCTCTCGCTGAAGGTGATCACCACCTGGGCGGGCGCCTCCGGCACCACGGCGGACGCCGCCGGACTGCTGCTCACCAGCACCGCGTGGGCGCTGGCCGGGGTGGCCGGGACGAGCAGCAGGGCGACCAGGAGGAGCAGCAGCCCGGCGGCGGCCCCGGAGCGGGCGGCGACGACCCCGGGCGGGCGGCGTACGGCAGCAGTCATGACCGCCATGGTTCCCGAACCGGCCGGTTCCCGGCGAGCCGACCTCCGGCGGGCACGCCGAGGCGCCCGGCCGGCGCGGGGGTACGCGCCGCCGCTACCTGGTCGGAGGTCATACGCGGGTAGTCGGCCGGCGGGGCGGAAAAGTTCCCGGCGTGTGCCGGGACACGGAATGGGCCGAAGGACCCTGTCCCACCCAGCTACGCCGCGTAACCTCGTCTGTCGTGATCCCCACTCCGCGCGACCGCGCCGCCGACCGCCACCGGGCGGGCCCCGGCGCTGCCCCGGACCCGGTCACCGGCTGGGCGCTGGCCGCCCGCCACGGCGACCCGCACGCGCAGGCCGCCTTCGTCCGGGCCACCCAGGCCGAGGTGTGGCGCTTCAGCGCCGCCCTGGTCGACCCGGACAGCGCGGACGACCTCACCCAGGAGGCCTACCTGCGGGCGTTCCGGGCGCTGCCCGGTTTCGAGGGGCGGTCCACCGCTCGGACCTGGCTGCTCGGCATCGCCCGCCGGGCCTGCGCCGACCATTTGAGGACCGTGGTGCGCCGCCGCCGCCTCGACGCGCGGCTCGCCGCCCAGGCCGCCACCGACCGGCCGTACCCGGACCCGGCCGGCCAGCTCGGCGCCACCGACCTGGTCCGCCGGCTGCCGGCCGATCGGCGCTCCGCGTTCGTGCTCACCCAACTGCTCGGTCTCTCCTACGCCGAGGCCGCCGACGTGGAGGGCGTGCCGGTGGGCACCATCCGGTCCCGCGTCGCCCGCGCCCGCGACGAGTTGGTCGACGCCGTCGGCGACACGCGCGCCGGATAGCGGGAACCTTTCGTGGCCGTCGGACGACGAATGACTGTGACCCCCTCCACCGCCCGCGCCGGCCGCTGGCCGGCCCTGCGCCCGTGGCTGGGCGTCGCGGCCCGCGTCGGGCTGGCCGCCGTCTGGCTGGTCGCCGGCGCCACCAAGGTCGGTGACCTGGCCGCCTCCGGCCGGTCGGTCAACGCCTACCAGGTGATGCCGTACGACCTGGCCACCGTGGTCGGCGCGGCGCTGCCGTTCGTGGAGCTGGCCCTCGGGCTGCTCCTGCTCGTCGGGCTGGCCACCCGGGTGGGCGCCGGCGTCTCGGTGGTGCTGCTGGTGGTCTTCGTGGCCGGCATCGCCTCGGCCTGGGCCCGCGGCCTGGCCATCGACTGCGGGTGCTTCGGCGGCGGCGGCCAGCTCGGCGCCGGCGAGACGCCGAGTTACCTCCCGGAGATCCTCCGGGACCTGGGGTTCCTGGTGCTGGCCGGGTTCCTGCTGATCTGGCCCCGCGCCCCGTTCTCGGTGGACGGGTGGCTGGCGGGCGACACCGTGGAGGACGACGATGAGCAGTCGTAGGGAGCGCCGGGACGCGTCCCGGGTGGTACGCGAGCAGATCGCCCGGGAGAAACGACGCAAGCGCGCCCTCTTCACCACCATCGCCGCCGTGCTGGTGCTGGTGATCGCCGGCGGCATCGGCTGGGCCGTCTACTCCGGCCAGCGGTCGGACGACTTCACCGCGCCGTCCGGCACCAACGAGGCCGGCACCGGCGTCGTCTACGGCTCCGGGCCGGTGACCATCGACCTCTACGAGGACTACCTCTGCCCGGTCTGCAAGCAGTTCCAGCAGGTCAACGGCGAAACCCTGAACCAGCTCGTCAGCGAGGGCAAGGCGAAAGTGGTGTTCCACCCGGTCGCCTTCCTGAACCGCTTCTCCACCACCGAATACTCGACCCGCTCCTCGGCCGCCTCCGGCTGCGCCTCCGACGGCGGCAAGTTCCGCGACTTCACCGACCAGCTCTTCGCCCGGCAGCCGCCGGAGGGCAGCGCCGGGCTCAGCGACGACGAGCTGATCGACGTCGGCGCGGGCGTCGGGCTGGACCGCGACGGCTTCCGCACCTG
>NZ_NAPR01000013.1:566043-599397 GCF_002140155.1 Micromonospora sp. NBS 11-29 | reverse complement strand
GGGGGGGGAGCCGGGACGGCGTCACCGGCACCCCCACCATCAAGGTCAACGGCACCGTGCTCGAAGACCGGAGCCCGGACGGGATCAGGGCGGCCGTGGCGGCGGCCGGCAAGTGATCCCCGCTCCGCTGCGCCGGGCCGCGCTGGTGGTCGCCGCCGCGACGACCACGCTGCTCGCGATCGCCACACCGGCCGCCGCGCACGGCGCGGACGCGCCCGACGGCACCGACTACCGGACCGCGATCACCGGCGTCACCCCGGACCGGCCGGGACTGACCGCCCGGACCGTGGAGGCCGGCGCGCGGCTGGAGCTGACCAACCGCACCGGCGTCGACGTGACCGTGCTCGGCTACTCCGGCGAGCCGTACCTGCGGATCGGCCCCGGCGGGGTGTTCGAGAACAGCCGCTCCCCCGCCACCTGGCTCAACCGCACCATCACCGGGGACACCCGGCTGCCGGCCGAGGCCGACCCGGCCGCCGCGCCCACCTGGCGACGCGTCGACGACGGGCCCACCGCGCGCTGGCACGACCAGCGCACGCTCTGGCGGGAATCAGTCCCGCCCGCCGCCGTCGCCGCCGACCCCGGCCGGGAGCAGCGGGTCCGCGACTGGGTGGTGCCGCTGCGCGTCGGCGACGACCCCGTCGAGGTACGCGGCACGCTGGACTGGGTGCCGCCGCCCGACCCGTACCCGTGGTGGGTCGCCGCCACCCTCGGATTCCTGGTGATCGGCGCGGCCGGGCTGGTGCCCGCCGGCACGGCCGCCGGTGTCCGGGCGCTGCGCGCGGCGGGCGGGCTGCTGGCCGTGGGCGGCGCGGCCACCGTGGCGCTGACCGTCG
This sequence comes from Micromonospora sp. NBS 11-29, assembly GCF_002140155.1. Lineage (GTDB taxonomy): Bacteria > Actinomycetota > Actinomycetes > Mycobacteriales > Micromonosporaceae > Micromonospora. The sequence continues at coordinate 598,561 of NZ_NAPR01000013.1, read as the reverse complement.
GCCGGGCCGTCGACACCGGTGCCCCCGGCGCGGGCGGGCTGCTCGCCGAGCTGGTCACCGGGCAGGTCTGGACGCTGCTCACCGGCCTCGGCGCGCTCGCCGCCGGGGGGTACGCGCTGGCCCGCCGCCCCGCCGCCGATTTCGTGCTGGCGCTCGCCGGTGCCTGCGTCACGCTCTTCGCCGGCCTGTCGAACCTGGCCGTCCTGTCCCGCGCGGTCCCTCCCGCCGCCGGCCCCGCCCCCCTGACCCGCGTCCTGGTCACCGTCGCCCTGGCCACCGGCCTCGGCGCCGTAGCCGCCGGCCTCCTCCGCCTACACACCGCCACCCGCTCCACCCCCCACCCCACCTCCCACCCCCACCTCACCCACACCCCCTGACCTTCCCGCCCTCACGCCCTCCCGCCCGCGCCGCGGCGATCTTGCAGTTGCGGCCCCTCAGGTGCGGCTTATGCCCGTCTTGCCGGGGCGGAAAGTGCAAGATCGCCGGGGTCAGGGGTGGCGGAGGGGTGGGGTGAAGCCGTGGGGGAGTTCCAGGCGGTGGGCCGCCAGGATCTCGGGGTTGGACAGCAGGTCGGGGGTGGGGGCGTCGGCTGCTATTCGGCCGCCGTCCAGGATCACCGCGCGGGGGCACAGCTCGGCCGCGTACGGCAGGTCGTGGGTGACCATCAGCAGCGTCACCGGCAGGGTGCGCAGGATCTCGGCCAGCTCCCGCCGGGCCGCCGGGTCGAGGTTCGACGACGGCTCGTCCAGCACCAGGATCTCCGGGCGCATCGCCAGCACGGTCGCCACCGCCACCCGGCGACGCTGCCCGAACGACAGGTGGTGCGGGGCCCGGTCGCGGTGCTCGGCCATCCCCACCGCCGCCAGCGCCTCGTCCACCCGTTCCGCCAACTCCGCCCCACGCAGCCCCAGGTTGGCCGGGCCGAACGCGACATCCTCCGCCACCGTGGGCAGGAAGAGCTGGTCGTCCGGGTCCTGGAAGACGATGCCGACCCGGCGCCGCACCTCGGCCAGCGTGTCCCGGTCGCGGGTGACCGTCAGGCCGCCGACGGCCACCGTCCCCTCGGTCGGGGTGAGGATGCCGTTGAGGTGCAGCACCAGCGTCGTCTTGCCGGCGCCATTCGGCCCGAGCAGCGCCACCCGGTCGCCGCGCGGGACGGTCAGGTCCACCCCGTGCAGGGCCACGAGACCGTCCGGGTACGCGTACCGGACGCCACGGACGTCCAGGGAGGGCGGCTGCTGCACGTACCCGATCATTGCAGGACGAGCGCGGCGGCGGCGATGGAGGCCGCGATCACCGGGACCGTCGCAGCGACCGCCCACTGCCCGGCGGTGGCCGCGCCCGCCCCCTGCCACACCGCCGGCATCCGGCCGGTGTAGCCGCGCGAGACCATCGCCAGGTAGACCCGCTCGCCGCGCTCGAACGCGCGCAGGAACAGCGCGCCGACGCCGGCCGCGAAACCGCGCAACTGCCACAGGAACCGCGGGTCGTCGCCGCGCGACACCCGGGCCACCCGCATCCGCCGCGCCTCCCCGACCAACACCTCCAGGTAACGCAGCATGAACGTGGCGATCTGGGTGAGGATCTGCGGGCAGCGCAGCCGGTCCAGGCCGAGGATCAGGTCACGGGTCGTCGTGGTCGCCGCCAGCAGGAGCGACGCGAGTACGCCGAGCGTGCCCTTGGCCAGGATGTTGAACGCGCCGTGCAGCCCGTCGACGGAGAGGCTCAACCCGACCACCTCGACCCGCTCACCGGCGCCGAGGAACGGCAGCGCGAACGCGAACAGCACGAACGGCAGCTCGATCAGCGCCCGACCGAGCAGCCAACGCGGACCGACCCGGGCCAGCGCGGCCACGGCGGCGACCAGCAGCGCGTAGCCGCCGAACGCCCAGTACGCCTCGCGCGGGGTGGCGACCACCGCCACGGTGAACAGCACCATGGCGGTGATCTTCACCTCCGGCGGGAGGCGGTGCACCGGCGAGCCGGACTCGCGGTAGAGCACATGCCCGTGCCCGGCGCCCATTCGTCGTCTCCTCGGGCTCAGCGGTCGCCGGTGGGCGGGGGCGCGCCCGCCCCGGTCGCGGCGGCGCCGGTCGGGGTTCGGCGGCGGGCCAGCCAGAACAGGCCCGCGCCGAACGCGAAGGTGAGCAGCACGCCGAGCACACCGGACAGGCCGGTGGAGAGGAAGTCGTTGCCGATCCCGCGTACGCCGTAGTCGGCCAGCGGGCTGTCGGCCAACTCGTGGTCCTTGGCCTGCTGGGCCGGGCAGGTGCCGCCGGTGATCTCGTCGTCGGCGTTCACCGTGCAGCCCTTGAGCAGCGACGAGTCCAGCCCGTCCGGGTGCGACGACGCGTAGTTGCTGACCACGCCGGCCAGCAGCAGGGCGACCAGCAGGCCGCCGAGGAGGAACGGCCATCCACGCTTGCTCATCGGACACCTCCGGCGACCGGGACGGCGGGAGCCGGCACGGCCGGCTTGAGGGCGCGCAACGCGTACACCAGGTCGGGGCGGACCTTCGCGACGGTGACCACCGTGGTCGCGGTGATCAGGCCCTCACCGATGCCGATCAGCAGGTGGGCGACGGCCATGGTGCCGGCCAGCCCGCCGAGGTTGCCGCCGAGGTCGGTGGTGCCGCCCAGCCAGTACTGGAGCACGAAGCCCTGGGACGCCACCACCACGCTGACCAGCGCGGAGACGAACGCGGTCACCGCCAGCCCGGCCGGCGTGCGCGGCAGCACCCGCAGCAGCAGCGCGATCAGCAGGTACGCCGCGGCGGTGCCGAGGATCGCCATGTTGGTGATGTTGAGGCCGAGCATCGCCACGCCGCCGTCACCGAAGACCAGCGCCTGCACGACCAGCACCACGGCCACGCAGAGCGCGCCGACCCAGGGGCCGACGAGGAGCGCCGCGAGCGCGCCGCCGAGCAGGTGGCCGCTGACCCCGGCGGTGAAGATCGGGAAGTTGAGCATCTGGACGGCGAAGATGAACGCGGCCACCAGCCCGGCCATCGGCGCCAGCCGGTCGTCGAGGTCGGCCCGGCCGCGCAGCACGCAGAACGCGAGCGCGGCGAGGGCGAAGGCCGCGAAGATCGCGGCGACGGGACCGTCGATGATCCCGTTGGAGATGTGCATCGCCAGGGTTTCCACGGGGCGAGCCTATTTCCGAGGAGGTGTTGTTGCCAATCCCTGGCAACAAGCGATGGCAATGATCACCGTGGCGCCGCGCGTCGCCACCGACCACCCCCGGAGACACGGCGGTATCGTCACCGCCATGACCGACCGCCTGAACCCCGGCGACCCCGCCCCCGACTTCACCCTCCCCACCGACCAGGGCGGCACGCTGTCCCTCGCCGACCTGCGCGGCCGCAAGGTCATCCTGTACGCGTACCCGGCCGCCATGACGCCCGGCTGCACGAAGCAGGCATGCGACTTCCGCGACTCGCTCGCCTCGCTCCAGGTCGCCGGCTACGAGGTGGTCGGCGTCTCGCCGGACAAGCCGACGAAGTTGGCCAAGTTCCGCGAGCGGGACGCGATCACGTTTCCGCTGGTCGCCGACGAGGACAAGGCGGTCCTGACCGCGTACGGGGCGTACGGCGAGAAGCAGATGTACGGCCGCACCGTCACCGGCGTGATCCGCTCGACGTTCGTCATCGACGAGGCCGGCACGATCGAACGGGCGCTCTACAACGTCCGGGCCACCGGCCACGTCGCCAAGCTGCGCCGCGACCTCGGGCTCGACTGAACCTGTCGGCGGCCGCCGCTACGGTGAGCGCGTGACCCGTTACAAGTACTCGCCGGAGCGGCTGGCGGCAGCGGCGGCGCAGGCGCGCAGCGTCACCGACGTCATGCGGCTGCTCGGGGTGCGGGTCAGTGGGGGGTCGCACGCGCACATCAGCCGGCAGCTCAAACGCTTCGGCATCGACACCTCCCACTTCACGAGGATCCCACCCAACAAGGGCCAGCCCAGCCCGCGGCGCACCACCTCGTCGCAGCTCCTGCTGCGACTTCCGACCGGCGCGCGACGAACTCCCGGCACCCGGCTCAAGTGGGCACTGGGCGACATCGGGGTACCGGAGGAATGCGAGGAGTGCCGCTGCGGGCCGGCCTGGCGCGGCCGGCCGCTGACCCTGCACGTCGATCACATCAACGGTGACTTCCTCGACAACCGGCCACCCAACCTGCGGATCCTCTGTCCGAACTGCCACAGCCAGACCGAGACGTTCGCGGGCCGCAACAAGGGCGGTCAGCAAGGAGATTCCGCAGCGGACCGGACTGCACATGGTCCGGACCCGACGCCTTAGACTCAGCGAGCCAGCGGGAGTGGCGGAACGGCAGACGCGCAGGCCTTAGGTGCCTGTGTCCGAAAGGACGTGGGGGTTCGAGACCCCCCTCCCGCACCGATAGCGGTGTCAGCCGCATCACGAACACGGGTCACCGCCGAGTNCCCCCGCGCTGCGCGGCCGACTCGTCGACCTCTGGGTGGACGTGACCAACGCCGGCGGCGCGGTCGGCTTCGTCGCCCCGGTGACCGCCACCGAGGTGCGGCCGGTCGCCGCGTCGACCCTCGCCGGGGTGACCGACGGGCCGGACCGGCTGCTGGTCGGCTATCAGGGCGACCGGCTCGTCGCCGTCCTCGTCATCGCGGACAACCGGTTTCACCTGAAGGCGCACTGGCGGGTGCTCAAGCGCGTCATGGTGCACCCCGAAACCCAGGGCCGCGGTCACGGCGCGGCGCTGATGCGCGAGGCGGAGCGGATCGCCCGCGCGCTGGGCCTGGACGCGCTGCACGTGACCGTCCGCGACGGGCTGGGCCTGGACCGCTTCTACCGCCACCTCGGCTACCGCGAGATCGGCCGCCTCCCGGCCGCGCTGCGCCTCTCCCCCGCTGACACCCGGGACGAGATCCTCATGTGGCTGGACCTCGCCGCGCCCCGGGAGGCCGGACCCACCGTCGATCTTGGAGTTGTGACACCAGACAAAATCCACTGACCGGACATTCCGTGGAACCACAACTCCAAGATCGACGCGGCCGGGCGCGGGGCGGGCGCGGGGCGGGTCAGCCGCAGGGGGTGGGGGAGGCGGGCGGGGTGGCTGCCTCGGTCGAGGGTGCGGTGGACGGGGGCGGGGACGGGGACGGGGAGGCGGACGTGGGTGCGCTGGGGGACGGGCGGGGGGACGGGGAGCGGGAGAGCCCGGGCGAGTGGGTGGCGGTCGTCGTCGCACCGGCGCCGTACATCCGGGTCGTGCTGCGCTGCACCTGGCCGGGGAGCAACCGGACGCCGGTGGCGGTCGCGCGGTGGCCGTACACGTCGGTGACCCGGATGGAGTACGGGCCGGGGCCGGCGCCGGCGGGGATCAGCCAGTAGTTGTAGTCCTGCCGCTCCGCCGCCCGCCACGCGCCGTCGCGCCGGACCTCCACCGAGCGCAGCGGGTTGCCGTGGTCGCCGACCAGGACCGCGAACCAGTACTGCGAGGCGCCCTCCTTGAGGCGGAACGTGAGCGGGCCGGGCAGGGGCGGGTTCACCACGGCCCGGTAGCTGATTTTCACCACGCCCTGCACCGGGTCGGCGATGCGCGCGAACGCCTCGGCGGAGAGGTCGAGGTGGCCGGGCGCGCACTCGGGGCACTGGTCCATGACGAGCACCCGGACGGAGCCGCGTGGGCCGGTGACGTCGAGGAAGCCGCCGCAGGCGGCGCCGGCGGCGTACTCGCTCGGGCCGAGCGCGACGTAGAGACGGTTGGCGGGTGCGGCGGGCCGGGAGCAGTTCCCGCCCGCTCCCTTCGAGTCGTAGAAGGTGGCCTTGCCGGTGTGGGTGGTGCCGCCGACCGGTGGGGCGGCGCAGGCGGGGGCGGCGCCGCCGCGTACCGCGAGGGTCACGGCGACCACGGCGGCGAGGGTGGCCAGGCCGGCGGCGGCGGCGAACCGGCGGCGCGGGCCGGCCGGGGCCCGGCGGCGGCCGGTCGACGAGGCGGGATGCTCGCCGGTGCCGGTGGTCTGCGGGTGGGGCGCGCTGGCGTCGGTCACGTCGCCCGATGCTGCCGGACCGGGCCGCACGGGGACAAGCCGGCTAAGCGAAAGCTAAGGGCGGTGGGCGCGCCCGATCGCGACGAGCCCGGCCAGGTCGCCGGCGAGTTCGGGGCGCTGCCGTAGCTCGTCCTCCAGGCGGACACGCCACCGCCCGGCCTCCACCGGCAGCCGGGCGGGGCCGGCTCGACGGACCCGGTCCCGGGACTCGTCGAGCGCCGCGACGGTGGCGGGCCCGAACAGGGTGCCGAGTTCGGCGCGGAGCCAACCGAAGAGCCGCTCGTCGCCGAAGAGCGCGGCGCCGATCATCCGGGCGGTGTCCCATGCCACCCGCGGCTGGTGGATCACCTGCATGTCGGCTCCTCCGGTCGGTTTTGGGTCGCTTCGGCCATCATCGATCCTTCCCGGCCGGGCGGCAAGGCCCCCACGGCGGGACGAGCCGATCGGCCGGGTCGGGCTACCCGGGGTGGCCGGTGAGGGCCTCGGTCAGGTCGGTGTGCCAGTCCCCCGGCGGCGGCAGCTTCGCGGCGGCCCAGCGGCCGTGCGCCAGCACGCTGTAGCGGGGGCGGGGCGCGGGGCGCGGGAAGCGGTCGCTGGTGGTGGGGCGGACCCGGGCCGGATCCAGGCCGCGCAGGGCGAACACCGCGCGGGCGAGGCCGTACCAGGTCGTCTCGCCCGCGGCGGTGCCGTGGTAGATGCCCGGCGAGGCGTGGCCGGCCAGCGCCGCGTCGGCCAGCGCGACGAGCCGCTCGGCGAGCCGGTACGACCAGGTGGGCTGCCCCCGCTGGTCGTCGACCACGTCGATCCGGTCGCGTTCGGCGGCCAGCCGCAGCACGGTGGTGACGAAGTTGCGCCCGTGGGTGCCGTACAGCCAGGCGGTCCGCACCACGTATCCGTTCTCGGGCAGCAGCCGGCTGACCGCCCGCTCGCCGGCGAGCTTGCTCCGTCCGTACGCGTTGACCGGGCCGGTCGGCGCGTCCTCCGGGTACGGTCCGGTGGCGTCGCCGGGGAACACGTAGTCGGTGGAGACGTGGACCAGCCGGGCGCCGGTCGCGGCGCAGGCCCGGGCCAGGTGCGCGACGGCGTCCCCGTTGACCGCCGTGGCGTCCCGCTCCCGGGTCTGGGCACCGTCCACGTCGGTCCACGCCGCGGCGTTGAGCACCACGTCGTGCCCGGCGACCGCGTTCCGGACCGCCTCCGGGTCGGTGACGTCGAGGTCGGCGCGGGTGGCGGCGGTGACCGGCCGGTCGGGTCGGGTGCGCAGCACGGCCAGCAGGTCCCGGCCGAGCATCCCGCCGGCGCCGGTGACCAGCACCCGGCTCACCCGTGTGCCGCCTTCAGCGGCTCCCACCAGGCCCGGTTCTCCCGGTACCAGCGCACCGTGTCGGCCAGGCCGCGGTCGAGGGGGATGCTCGGGGCGTACCCCAGCTCGGTTTGGATCTTGGTGATGTCGAGCGCGTAGCGACGGTCGTGGCCCTTGCGGTCGGTGACCGGCACGACCCGGTCCCAGCCGGCGCCGCAGGCCGCCAGCAGCCGCCCGGTGAGGTCGCGGTTGGTCAGCTCGGTGCCGCCGCCGATGTGGTAGACCTCGCCGGCCCGCCCCTTCTCCTGCACCATCGCGATGCCCCGGCAGTGGTCGTGCACGTGCAGCCAGTCCCGGATGTTGCCGCCGTCGCCGTAGAGCGGCACGGTGCCGCCGTCGAGCAGGTTGGTGACGAAGAGCGGGACGACCTTCTCCGGGTATTGGTAGGGCCCGTAGTTGTTGGAGCAGCGGGTCACCACCACGTCCAGCCCGTGGGTGCGGTGGTAGGCCAGCGCCAGCAGGTCCGAGCCGGCCTTGGAGGCCGAGTACGGGGAGTTCGGCGCCAGCGGCCAGCTCTCCGTCCAGGCGCCCTCGTCGATCGAGCCGTACACCTCGTCGGTGGAGACGTGCACGAACCGGCGCGTCCCGTGGCGCAGCGCGGCGTCGAGCAGCGTCTGGGTGCCCAGCACGTTGGTGGTGACGAACGGCGCGGCGCCGGTGATGGAGCGGTCCACATGCGACTCGGCGGCGAAGTGGACGATCACGTCGTGGGCGGGCACGACCTCGTCGACCACCGCCGGGTCGCAGATGTCGCCCTGCACCAGACGCAGCCGGGGGTCGGCCCGTACCGGGGCGAGGTTGGCCAGGTTGCCGGAGTAGGTGAGTTTGTCTAGCACGGTCACCGCGGCCGGCGCGGTTTCCGGCACCCCGGCGGCGTCGCCGCCCGGCACGCCGAGGAGCATCCGCACGTACTCCGACCCGATGAAGCCGGCACCGCCGGTGACGAGAACCCTCACGAGCGGTGATCCTACGCGAATCCGCAGCCCGGACGGAGCGGCGGCAGGCCCGCAGAGCGACCGCGCGGGTACTCTCCGCACGTGCGCGGAATTCTGCTCGCCGGCGGCACCGGGTCGCGGCTCTGGCCGATCACCCGGGCCGTGTCCAAGCAGCTCATGCCGATCTTCGACAAGCCGATGGTCTACTACCCACTCTCCACTCTGGTGATGGCCGGGGTGCGCGAGATCCTGCTCATCACCACGCCGGACGACCGGGCCCAGTTCCAGCGGCTGCTCGGTGACGGCAGCCAGTGGGGGCTGCGGCTGGCGTACGCGGAGCAGGCCCGCCCGGAGGGCATCGCGCAGGCGTTCCTGCTCGGCGCGGACTTCATCGGCGACCAGTCGGTCGCGTTGATCCTCGGCGACAACATCTTCCACGGCGTCGGTCTCGGCCGGCAGTTGGCGCAGCACGGCGATCCGGCCGGCGCGCGGGTCTTCGCGTACCCGGTGGCGAACCCGGCGGAGTACGGCGTGGTCGAGTTCGACGCGGCCGGCCGGGTGCTGTCGATCGAGGAGAAGCCGACCCGTCCCCGGTCCCGGTACGCGATTCCCGGCCTCTACTTCTACGACAACCGGGTGGTCGGCATCGCCCGCAAGCTCAGTCCCAGCGCGCGGGGCGAGTTGGAGATCACGGCGGTGAACGAGACCTACCGGGAGTGGGGCGAGCTGTCCGTGACGGTGCTCGACCGGGGCACCGCGTGGCTGGACACCGGTACGTTCACCTCGATGATGCAGGCCGGCGAGTTCGTCCGGGTGATCGAGGAGCGTCAGGGCATGAAGATCGGCTGCATCGAGGAGGTCGCCTGGCGGTCGGGCCTCATCGACGACGAGCGGCTGCGGGTCCTGGCCCACCCGTTGACCCGCAGTGGTTACGGCGCCTACCTGCTCGGCCTGCTGGCCGGGCGGCCCGGCGTGGGGAGCGGGTCGTGAAGATCCGACCGCTGGGCATCGAGGGGGCCTGGGAGGTCACCCCGCAGCAGCACGGTGACCCGCGCGGCCTGTTCGTCGAGTGGTACCGGTTCGACCGGCTCGCCGAGGCGGTCGGGCATCCGCTGCGGTTGGCGCAGGGCAACCTCTCCGTCTCCGCGCACGGCGTGGTCCGGGGCATCCACTTCGTCGACGTGCCACCGGGCCAGGCGAAGTACGTGACCTGTGTGCGGGGGGCGGTGCTCGACGTGGTGGTGGACGTCCGCACCGGCTCGCCGACGTTCGGCCGCTGGGAGGCGGTACGCCTGGACGACACCGACCGGCGGGCCGTCTACGTCGCCGAGGGGCTGGGGCACGGCTTCTGCGCGCTGACCGGCGAGGCCACGCTCAGCTATCTCTGCTCCACCACGTACCGGCCGGCGGTCGAGCACGCCGTGCACCCGCTCGACCCGGCTCTCGGGATCGACTGGCCGGTCGAGACGCCGCTGCTCTCCACCCGGGACGCGGCCGCGCCGACGCTGGCGCAGGCGCACGGGTCGGGACTGCTTCCGGATTACGGGGCCTGCCGTGCCTTCGCCGCCGAGCTGGACACCCGTCCGGCGCTGTGACCGGGGCCGCCCCTTGCCTCGTGAAAGTTTTCATGCATAGAGTCGGCCCGTGAATGACGGTGCCGGCGGCGTGCTCGACCTCTTCCACGGCGTCCGGCTCACCCCGACCCAGCGCCGCATCGCCCACTGCCTGGTCCGGCACGCGGGCGCGGCGGCGTACCTGTCCGCGGCGGAGGTCGCCGAGCTGGCCGGCGTCAGCCAGCCGTCGGTGACCCGGTTCGCCATGGCGCTCGGGCACGACGGCTACCCCGCGCTGCGTCGCCGGCTGCGGGAGCTGACCGCCACCGGGGCCGCCCAGCCGGCCGACGCCGAAAACGCCCTGCAACGGGCCGTGCACGCCGAGATGGCCAACCTGGACCGGCTCGCCGGGCAACTCGCCGACGCCGGCCGGATCGCCGAGGTGGGCACGCTGCTCGCGGCCAGCCGTCCACTGCCGGTGCTCGGGCTGCGCGCCGCCGCGCCGCTGGCCGCGTACTTCGCGTACTTCGCCGCGAAGGTACGCCCGGACGTGCGGGTCCTGGACGACGGCGGCAGCCTGCTCGCCGACCGGCTCGACCAGGCGGTCGCGGCCGGCGCCACCGCGCTGCTCGCGTTCGTGCTCCCCCGCTATCCCCGGGAGACGCTGGACGCGCTGCGCGAGGCCCGCGATGCCGGGCTGAGGGTCGTGGCGATCACCGACTCCCCGGTCAGCCCGGCCACCGACCACGCCGACGTGGTGCTGCCCGCCGCCGTCGGCACCGACCTGGTCTTCGACCTGCACACCGCGCCGATGACCCTGGCCATGGTGGTGCTCCAGGCCATCTGCGACGCCGCACCGGCCGAGACCCAGGCCCGGCTCGAGGCGTTCGAGTCGTCCGCCGCCCGCCGCCAGTTGTTCCTCGGCTGAGAGGAGTACGAGATGCACCAGCCCGTCCGCGCCGCCCGCGGCACCGCCCGCACCGCGAAGGGGTGGCCGCAGGAGGCCGCCCTGCGGATGCTGATGAACAACCTCGACCCGGAGGTGGCCGAGCGCCCCGACGACCTGGTGGTCTACGGCGGCACCGGGAAGGCGGCCCGGGACTGGCCGTCGTACCACGCGCTGGTGCGGACGCTGACCGAGCTGCGCGACGACGAGACGATGCTGGTGCAGTCCGGCCGACCGGTCGGGGTGCTGCGCACGCACGAGTGGGCGCCCCGGGTGCTGCTGGCCAACTCCAACCTGGTCGGCGACTGGGCCACCTGGCCGGAGTTCCGCCGCCTCGAATCGCTGGGCCTGACCATGTACGGGCAGATGACCGCCGGTTCCTGGATCTACATCGGCACCCAGGGCATCCTCCAGGGCACCTACGAGACGTTCGCCGCGGTCGCCGCCAAACGCTTCGGCGGCACGCTCGCCGGCACGTTGACGCTCACCGCCGGGTGTGGCGGGATGGGCGGGGCGCAGCCGCTCGCGGTCACCATGAACGGCGGCGTCTGCCTGGTGGTGGACGTGGACCGCACCCGGCTGGACCGGCGGGTACGCGACCGCTACCTCGACGAGGTGGCCGACGACCTGGACGACGCGGTGACCCGGGCGCTCGCCGCGAAGCGGGACCGGCGGGCGCTGAGCGTCGGTGTGGTCGGCAACGCCGCCACCGTCTTCCCCGAGTTGCTGCGCCGGGGCGTCGCCGTCGACGTGGTCACCGACCAGACCAGCGCGCACGACCCGCTGTCGTACGTGCCGGAGGGGGTGGAGCCGGGCGACGCGCGCGACTTTGCGAAGGCGAAGCCGGCCGAGTTCACCGACCGGGCGCGGGCGTCGATGGCGAAGCACGTCGAGGCGATGGTCGGCTTCCTCGACGCGGGTGCGGAGGTCTTCGACTACGGCAACTCGATCCGGGGCGAGGCGAAGCTCGGCGGATACGAGCGGGCGTTCGACTTCCCCGGCTTCGTGCCGGCGTACATCCGGCCGTTGTTCTGCGAGGGCAAAGGGCCGTTCCGCTGGGCGGCGCTCTCCGGCGACCCGGCCGACATCGCCGCCACCGACCGGGCGATCCTCGACCTGTTCCCGGAGAACGAGTCCCTGGCCCGGTGGATGCGGATGGCCGGCGAGCGGGTCGCGTTCCAGGGCCTGCCGGCGCGGATCTGCTGGCTCGGCTACGGCGAGCGGGACTCCGCCGGGGTGCGGTTCAACGAGATGGTCGCCTCGGGCGAGCTGAGCGCGCCGGTGGTGATCGGTCGGGACCACCTGGACTGCGGCAGCGTCGCCAGCCCGTACCGGGAGACCGAGGCGATGGCCGACGGTTCCGACGCGGTCGCCGACTGGCCGCTGCTCAACGCGCTGGTCAACACCGCCAGCGGGGCGTCCTGGGTGTCCATCCACCACGGCGGCGGGGTCGGCATCGGCCGTTCCCTCCACGCCGGGCAGGTGTGCGTGGCCGACGGCAGCGCGCTGGCCGGGCAGAAGATCGAGCGGGTGCTGACCAACGATCCGGCGATGGGGGTGATCCGGCACGTCGACGCCGGCTACGACGACGCCCGCGCCACGGCCGCGCGCACCGCCCTCCACATCCCGACGGCGGAGCAAGGAGGGGCCCCTTGTTAACGCATTCGGTAGAGGAAGGGCCCCTTATTAACAGGTTCCGGAAGCTGTGGGCGGAGATCGCCGGCGTCGGGCGGGACAGCGGCAGCGGCGGCTACCTGCGGTATGCGCTCACCGAGGCGGAACGCACGCTGCGCGGGTGGTTCCGGGAGCAGGCCGACGCGCGGGGCATGCCGGTCCAGCAGGACGGCAACGGCAACCTGTTCGCCTGGTGGGGCGACCCGGACGCCGGGGAGGCGGTGCTCACCGGCAGCCACTTCGACTCGGTGCCGCACGGCGGGGCGTACGACGGGCCGCTCGGCATCGTCGGCGCGTTCCTCGCCGTGGACGAGCTGCGGGCCGCCGGTGTCGCCCCGGATCGGCCCATCGTGGTGGCGGCGTTCGTGGAGGAGGAGGGCGCGCGGTTCGGCGTACCCTGCCTGGGGTCGAGGCTGCTCACCGGCGAGATCGACGCCGACCGCGCGGCCGGGCTGCGCGACCGGGCCGGGGTGAGCTTCGCCGACGCGCTGGGCGCGCGGCCGGCGGGCGCCGACCCGACGCTGCTCGGCCGCTTCGCGGCCTTCGTGGAGCTGCACGTCGAGCAGGGCCGCGCGCTGGTCGACGCGGACGCGCCGGTCGCGGTCGCGTCGGCGATCTGGCCGCACGGCCGGTGGCGGTTCGACTTCACCGGCGAGGGCAACCACGCGGGTACGACCCGGATGGCCGACCGCCGAGACCCGATGCTCACCTACGCGTTCACCGTGCTCGCGGCGAACAAGGAGGCCCGGCTGCGCGACGCGCACGCCACCGTGGGCCGGGTGTCGGTCGAGCCGAACGCCACCAACGCGATCCCGTCGCGGGTCACCGGCTGGCTGGACGCGCGGGCGGCCGAGGCGGAGACGCTGCACGGCCTGGTCGAGGCGGTACGCGCCAAGGCCACCGAACGCGCCGGCCGGGACGGCACCGCGCTGACCTGCACGCCGGAGTCGGCGACCCCGCTCGTCGCGTTCGACGGCGGGCTGGCCGGGCGGCTGGTCACGCTGCTCGACGCGCCGGTGCTGCCCACCGGCGCCGGGCACGACGCCGGGGTGCTGGCGGCGCACCTGCCCACCGCGATGCTGTTCGTGCGGAACCCGACCGGGGTGTCGCACTCCCCGGCCGAGTCCGCCACCGACGCCGACTGCGCCGCCGGGGTGGCCGCCCTGGCCCGCGTGCTGGAGGAGCTGGCATGCCACTGACCCGCTGGCTGGCCGAGTACGCCTGGCTGCCCGATGACGCCGAACCCACCCCGGACGTGCTGATCGAGGCGACGGACGGGCGGTTCACCGCGGTCACGCCGCTGACCGGGGGCGGACCGCCGGCCGCCGGCGTCGAGGTGGACGCCGTCCGGCTGCCCGGGCTGACGCTGCCCGGCCTGGCCAACGCCCACTCGCACGCGTTCCACCGGGCGCTGCGCGGGCGCACCCACGACCGCCGGGGCGACTTCTGGTCCTGGCGGGACCTGATGTACACCGTGGCCGCCCGCCTCGACCCGGACTCCTACCTGGCGTTGGCCCGCGCCACGTACGCGGAGATGGCGCTCGCCGGGATCACCTGCGTGGGCGAGTTCCACTACCTGCACCACGGCCCGGACGGGACGCCGTACGACGATTCGAACGCGATGTCGGCGGCGCTGGTCGAGGCCGCCGCGCACGCCGGGATCCGGCTCACCCTGCTCGACGCCGCCTACCTGACCGCCACCGTCGACGGCGAACCGCTGGTCGGGCCGCAGCGGCGGTTCGGCGACGGGAACGCGCTGCGCTGGGCGGACCGGGTCGCCGCCTTCCGCCCGGAGGACGGCCACGTCCAGGTCGGCGCGGCCATCCACTCGGTCCGCGCGGTGCCGGCCGATCAGCTCGCCACCGTGGCCAACCTGGCCGAACGCGCCGGGGTGCCGCTGCATGTGCACGTCTCCGAGCAGCCGGCCGAGAACGACGCCTGCCGGGCCGTGCACGGTCGCACGCCGACCCGGCTGCTCGCCGACCACGGCGTGCTCGGCCCGCACACCACCGCCGTGCACGCCACCCACCCGACCGCCGCCGATGTGGCGCTGCTCGGCGACAGCCGTACCGGGGTCTGCCTCTGCCCGACCACGGAACGGGACCTGGCCGACGGGATCGGCCCGGCCCGGCGGCTGGCCGAGGCGGGCAGCCCACTCAGTCTCGGCAGCGACAGCCACGCCGTGGTGGACCTGTTCGAGGAGGCCCGCGCGGTGGAACTGGACGAGCGGCTGCGCACCCGACGCCGGGGGCACTTCGGCGCCGTCGAGCTGCTCGCCGCCGCGACCGTGACCGGCCACGCCGCGCTCGGCTGGGCCGACGCCGGCCGGCTCGCCGCAGGCTTCCGGGCCGACCTGGTGACGGTACGGCTGGACAGCGCCCGCACCGCCGGGGTGCCGCCGGTCGGGGTGTTCTTCGCGGCCACCGCCGCCGACGTGACGCAGGTGGTGGTGGACGGCCGGACCGTGGTGGCCGACGGCCGGCACCGCACGGTGGACGTCCCCACGGAGCTGCGGGACGCGATCGCCGAGGTGACCTCGTGAGCAGCCTGCTGGTGGACAACATCGGCGAGCTGGTCACCAACGACGGCCGGGGCGGCGACCCGCTGGGTGTCCGGCGCGACGCCGCGCTGCTGATCGAGGACGGGCAGGTCGCCTGGGTCGGGCCGGCCCGCTACGCGCCGGCCGCCGACCGGCGCCTCGACGTCGGCGGCGCGGCCGTGCTGCCCGGCTTCGTGGACAGCCACGCCCACCTGGTCTTCGCCGGGGACCGGGCCGCCGAGTTCGCCGCCCGGATGGCCGGCGAGCCCTACACCGGCGGCGGCATCCGCACCACCGTGGGCGCGACCCGCGCGGCCACCGACGACGACCTGCGCGCCACCGTGGGCCGGCTGCGCGCCGAGATGCTGCGGCAGGGCACCACCACGGTCGAGATCAAGAGCGGGTACGGCCTGAGCGTCACCGAGGAGGCCCGCTCGCTGCGGATCGCCGCCGAGTTCACCGGGGACACCACGTTCCTCGGCGCGCATGTGGTTCCCGCCGAGTACGCCGACCGTCCCGACGACTACGTCGGCCTGGTCTGCGGGCCGATGCTGGCCGCCGCCGCCCCGTACGCCCGCTGGATCGACGTGTTCTGCGAGCGCGGCGCGTTCGACGCCGACCACGCGCGGGCGATCCTCGCCTGCGGGCAGGCCGCCGGGCTGGGTGTGCGGCTGCACGCCAACCAGCTCGGCCCCGGGCCGGGCGTCCGGCTCGGGGTGGAACTCGGCGCGGCCAGCGTCGACCACTGCACCCACCTGACCGACGCCGACGTGGACGCGCTGGCCGGCGCGGAGACGGTCGCCACGCTGTTGCCGGGGGCCGAGTTCTCCACCCGCTCGCCCTACCCGGACACGCGTCGCCTGCTCGACGCCGGTGTCACCGTGGCGCTGGCCACCGACTGCAACCCCGGCTCGTCGTACACCACGTCGATGCCGTTCTGCGTCGCGCTCGCCGTACGCGAGATGCGGATGACCCCGGCGGAGGCGGTGTGGGCCGCGACCGCGGGCGGGGCGGCGGCGCTGCGCCGCACCGACGTCGGCCGGCTGACCCCGGGGGCGCGGGCCGACCTGGTCGTCCTCGACGCACCGACCCACCTGCACCTGGCCTACCGGCCGGGGGTGCCACTGATCCGCCAGGTTCTGCACAACGGAGTGCCACGATGACCACCGTCACCATCCTGCCCACCGGGGTCTCCCCCGCCGACGTGCTCGCGGTCGCCCGCGGCACCGCCCCGGTCGTGCTCGACCCGGCCACCGTCGAGGCGATGGCGACCAGCCGGTCCATCGTGGACGGCATCGAGGCCGCCGGCCGACCGGTCTACGGCGTCTCCACCGGGTTCGGGGCGCTGGCCAACACGTTCGTCGCCCCGCAGCGGCGGGCCGAGTTGCAGCACGCGCTGATCCGCTCGCACGCGGCCGGCGTGGGCGCGCCGATGCCCCGCGAGGTGGTGCGGGCCATGATGCTGCTGCGGGTACGCTCGCTGGCGCTCGGCCACTCCGGTGTGCGTCCGCTGGTCGCCGAGGCGCTGGTGGACCTGCTCAACCACGACGTCACCCCGTGGGTGCCGGAGCACGGCTCGCTGGGCGCCTCGGGTGACCTGGCGCCGCTGGCGCACTGCGCGCTGGTGCTGCTCGGCGAGGGCTGGGTGCTCGGCCCGGCCGGGGAACGCCTCGACGCCGCCGACGCGCTGCGCCGGGCCGGGCTGACCCCGGTCGGGCTGGCCGCCAAGGAGGGGCTGGCGCTGATCAACGGCACCGACGGCATGCTCGGCATGCTGCTGCTGGCGATCCGGGACGCCCGCCACCTGTTCGCCATGGCCGACGTGACGGCCGCGCTGGCGATCGAGGCGATGCTCGGCTCGGAGCGGCCGTTCCGGCCCGAGCTGCACGCCATCCGCCCGCACCCCGGTCAGGCCGCCTCGGCGGCGAACATCCACCGGCTGTTGCAGGGCTCGGCGGTGATGGACTCGCACCGCGACGACCTGGCGCACGCGGTGCAGGACGCGTACTCAATGCGGTGCGCGCCGCAGGTGGCCGGCGCGGCCCGGGACACGCTCGACTTCGTCGACGTGGTCGCCGGCCGGGAGCTGCGGTCCGTGGTGGACAACCCGGTGGTGCTGCCGGACGGGCGGGTCGAGTCGACCGGCAACTTCCACGGCGCGCCGCTCGGCTTCGCCGCCGACTACCTGGCCATCGCCGCCGCCGAGGTGGGCGCGATCGCCGAACGGCGGGTGGACCGGCTGCTCGACGTGGCCCGCAACCGGGACCTGCCGGCGTTCCTCTCCCCCGACGCCGGGGTCAACTCCGGGCTGATGATCGCCCAGTACACCGCCGCCGGCATCGTCGCGGAGAACCGCCGGCTGGCCGCGCCCGCCTCGGTCGACTCGCTGCCCACCAGCGGCATGCAGGAGGACCACGTCTCGATGGGCTGGGCGGCCACCAAGAAGCTGCGCACGGTACTGGACAACCTGACCAGCCTGCTCGCGGTGGAGCTGCTGGCGGCCGTACGCGGGCTTCAGCTCCGGGCGCCGCTGACGCCGTCCCCGGCGGGCCGGGCGGCGCTGGCCGCGCTGGGCGGCGCGGCCGGCGAGCCGGGACCGGACGTGTTCCTCGCGCCGCTGATGGAGGCGGCCCGCGAGGTGGTACGCGGGCCGGAACTGCGGGCCGCGATCGAACGGGAGATCGGCCCGCTGGGCTGAACCGCCACACCGTCCGGCCGCCACCCGAGGCGGCCGGACGGTCGCACGGTCTTCCGGTCTTCCGCCGGCCGCAGGCGGTGCGGACGGCAACCGGCGAGCGTGCCTCAGGACGTCGGTGTGCCGGCCCGGGACTCCGGCGGCCCGAGGTAGGCCACCTCCGGGTCGAGCAGCGCCGACCAGGCCGGCCGGAACGCCGCCGCCCGGACGTCCATCTCCGCGCGCAGATGGGACAGCCACGGACCGCTGTCGAGGGGCCCCATCCAGTCGGGCCAGGAGTCGTAGCGGCGTTCGACGGTGAACCCGTCCGGCGTGGTCTCCAACCGCAGGAAGATCCAGTGCCCGTGCCGCGGGTCGGCCTCGGCCGCCCGGAGGCGTTCGACGAGAGCGAAGACGTCCCGGGAACTCTCCCCGGCCCGGGCCACCGGCCGGAGGTCGTCGGAGATCTGGCGCATCGCGCCGTCCAGCGCCTCGACGATCACGCGGGACCGCCCGTCGGCGCCCGGCGCCCGGGCGCGGGCCCACTCCACCAGGTCCTCCAGCTCATCGGTGACGGCCGGTCGCGGGCGGGGAATCTCCCTCGCCTCCCGCATCGCCGCCCAGGCCAACCGTTCGTGCTGGTCGACACTGAGCGTGCGGACCCGCCGGGGCGGCACCTCGGCGGCCGCCGGCACGACCGGCGTGACCGCGCCGGGGGTGAGGCCGGCCCGGGTGGCCGCGAGGACACCGGCCGGGAGGTCGACCTCCCGGGACCGGATCCGCGCGAGCAGCCCGGCGAGGACACCCGCGTCGACCACCCGGTCGGCGGCGGCGGCGAGCAGCCGGTCGGCGTGGGTCGCCACGTCGCCCCGTTCCGCCTCGCCGTCGGCGTCGTGGTGGGCCCAGCCGAAGACCACCTCCGCCAGCTCCCGCCGCGCCCGGCCGGCGTCGAGGACCGCGCCGACGGTCGGTACGAGACCGTCGGCGATCCCGTCCGGATAGGGGACCCGGGACCACGAGCCGTGCTCGTGCCAGTAGACGTAGCCGAGCTGGTCGTCCTCGGCGTGCCGGAGCAGTTCCGGCCAGGGCAGCCAGGCCGGCGCACCGGCGAGCAGGTCGATCGGAGGACTCGCGTCGACCGTGCCGCTGTATTCGTGGTCGTAGCCGAAGAGCACCGCGCGACCGTCGGCGACCAGGACCAGCCGCCCCCAGTTGCCCCCGTGGTCGTCGTGGTGGGCGCCGTGGGCGTCGGTCCACCACACGTCGTCGTAGCCGAGCGCGGCGAAAGCCGCGCCGACCGCACCCCACCGGCTCCACAGCACGGCCGGCTCGGCCAACTCGACCGTCACCGGTTCAGACACCGCGCCGCCGTCAGCCCGCCGCGGGAAGCACGTTGGCCACCAGCTTGGCCATCTCGCGCAGCGCCTTGCCGCGGTGGCTGACCGCGTCCTTCTCCGCCGGCGACAGCTCCGCGTTGGTGCGGTCCTGCCCGTCCCCGAGGAAGATCGGGTCGTAGCCGAAGCCACCCTCCCCGCGCGGGGCGCGGAGCAGCCGACCGGCCTGCCGGCCGTCGACGAGGTGCTCCTTGCCGCCGGGCAGCACCAGCGCGATCGTGCAGACGAACGACGCGCCCCGGTGCTCGTCGGGCACGTCACCGATCTGGTCCAGCACGAGCTGGAGATTGGCCCGGTCGTCGCCGTGCCGGCCCGACCAGCGGGCGCTGAACACCCCGGGCATCCCGTTCAAGGCGTCCACCGCCAGGCCGGAGTCGTCGGCGATGGTCGGCAGACCGGTGCGCCGGCAGCCCTCCCGGGCCTTGATCAGCGCGTTCTCGCCGAAGGTCAGGCCGGTCTCCGGCAGCTCCGGGAACTCCGCCACGTCATCCAGGCCGACCAGCGCGACCCGGTGGACGCCGAGCGCGCCGTCGAGGATCCGCTGAAGCTCGACGAGCTTCTTGCGGTTACGGGTGGCCAGGAGCACCTTGTTGTCGGTCACAGGTCAAGCGCCTTCCGTTGCGCGTCGGCCAGATCCAGGCAGCCCGCCACGCCCAGGTCGAGCAGGGCGTCGAGCTGGGCGCGGTCGAAGACGCCGGCCTCGCCCGTGCCCTGCACCTCGACGAAGTCGCCGGTGCCGGTGCAGACCACGTTCATGTCGACCTCGGCGGTCACGTCCTCGGCGTAGCAGAGGTCGAGCATCGGCTCGCCGCCGATCACCCCGACGCTGACAGCGGCCACCGAGCGGTGCATCACCTTCTCCACCTTGCCGGTCAGCGCCTTGCGCTCGGCCAGCCAGGTCACCGCGTCGTACAGCGCCACGTACGCGCCGGTGATGGCGGCGGTGCGGGTGCCGCCGTCGGCCTGGAGCACGTCGCAGTCGAGCACGACCGAGTTCTCGCCGAGCGCCTTCAGGTCGACGCAGGCGCGCAGGCTGCGGCCGATCAGCCGGGAGATCTCATGGGTACGCCCACCGACCTTGCCGCGCACGCTCTCCCGGTCGGAGCGGGTGTTGGTGGCGCGGGGCAGCATCGCGTACTCGGCGGTCACCCAACCCAGCCCGGAGCCCTTGCGCCAACGGGGCACGCCCTCGGTGACGCTGGCGGTGCAGAGCACCCGGGTCGCGCCGAACTCGACGAGCACCGAACCCTCCGGATGGGTGCTCCAGCCCCGGGTCAGGGTCACCGGTCGGAGTTGGTCGGGCCGCCGCCCGTCAGGTCGCGCCATGCCTGCACCCTATGCAATGCGGTGATCGCGCCGGCCGCCGGTGCCCGCCGACCCGCCACCGCCGGGCGGTCAGACGTCGTAACCGGCGCCGGCCCGGACCACCTCGATCGGCCCGGCGAATGCCCCGGCCGCCGACTCCACGGTGTGCGACTCGCTGCCCCAGGCGGGAACGAGGTGGGTGAGCAGGAGCCGGCCCACCCCCGCCTTGGTCGCCGCCTCGCCGGCCTCCCGGCCGGTCAGGTGCAGATCCGGCGGGTTGTCCATGCCGTCGAGGTAACTGGCCTCGCAGAGGAACGTGTCGGCGTCCTGGGCGAGGCGTAGCAGCGCCTCGCAGGGCGCGGTGTCGGCGGAGTAGCAGAACACCCGACCGCCGTGTTCCAGTCGCACCCCGTACGTCTCGATGGGGTGGTTCATCCGGTCGACGGTGACGGTGAACGGGCCGATCGGGAACGTGCCCGGCTGGAGACCGTAGAACTGGTACACGTCCTCCACCGAGCCCTCCTGGCCGTACGCGCTGGCCAACCGGTCGGGCGCACCGGCGGGGGCGTACATCGGCAGGGGTGGGTACGGGCCGTCCGGCGCGTACCGGCGCACCACCACGTAGGACACCGCGTCGAACATGTGGTCGCAGTGCAGGTGGGTGAGGAGGACCGCGTCGGGGGCGTGCAGTCCCACGTAGCGTTGGAGCGTGGAGAGCGAGCCCACCCCGAAGTCGATCAGGAGCCGGAATCCGTCGGCTTCCATGAGGTAGGCCGAGCAGGGGGACTCGGGGCCGGGAAAGCTGCCCGCGCAGCCGAGGACGGTCAATCGCATCCGGTTGCCTCGATCTCACCGTGGGTAGTGGACGCGTCGGCACCCGCCCCGCCGTTGATCTCGACCGACGCACTCGCCACGCTGCGCAGCCTACGCGGCAGCCCGTCGGGCAAGAATCATCTACCGGAAGTTGTCACCAACGTGACACCCATACGCGTCCGGAACCACGAGGTGAGGGCGGTCCGGCCGGCCGGAGGCGGCCGACCGGACCAGCGTCGGGCCCTCAGGCCCAGAGCTGACCATCCAGGGCATCCTCGGCGTCGGCGAGGGTGCCGCCGTACGCCCCGGTCGACAGGTATTTCCAGCCGCCGTCGCAGACCACGAACGCGACATCGGCGCGACGCCCGTCACGCACCGCCTCGTGCGCCACGGCGAGCGCGGCGTGCAGGATCGCCCCGGTGGAGAACCCGGCGAAGATCCCCTCCACCTCGACGAGCTGCCGGGTGCGCAGCACCGCGTCCCGGGTGCCCACCGAGAAGCGCCGGGAGAGCACCCCCGCGTCGTACAGCTCGGGCACGTAGCCCTCGTCGATGTTGCGCAGGCCGTAGACCAGCTCGCCGTAGCGCGGCTCGGCCGCCACGATCTGGATACCCTCGACCTTCTCCCGCAGGAAGCGGCCGGTGCCCATCAACGTGCCGGTGGTGCCCAGCCCGGCCACGAAGTGGGTGATGCCCGGCAGGTCGTGCAGCAGCTCCGGCCCGGTCGTCTCGTAGTGCGCCCGGGCGTTCGCCTCGTTGCCGTACTGGTAGAGCATCACCCAGTCCGGATGCTCGGCGGCGATCTGCTTCGCGGTGGCGACGGCCTGGTTCGAGCCGCCGGCGGCCGGCGAGAAGATGATCTCCGCGCCGTACATCCGGAGCAGTTGCACCCGCTCGGTGGAGACGTTCTCCGGCATCACACAGACCAGCCGGTAGCCGCGCAGCTTCGCCACCATGGCCAGGGAGATGCCGGTGTTGCCGCTGGTCGGCTCCAGGATCGTGTCGCCGGCCCGGAGCCGGCCGGCCTCCTCGGCCGCGCGGACCATGAACAGGGCCGCGCGGTCCTTGATGCTGCCGGTGGGGTTCCGGTCCTCCAGCTTGGCCCAGAGCCGAACCGGCGGCGCCCCCTCGGGCACCGTCGGCGACAGCCGGGGCAGCCCGACCAGCGGGGTGCCGCCGGCGGCGTCGAGCAGGCTGTCGTACCGCGCCATGCCGATCCCCCTAGCGGAGCGCGGACACCGCGTGCGAGGCGATCGCCGCGGCCGCGGCGAAGCCGAACGCACCGCCGGCCACAGCCGGGAGGATGGTCACGCTGTCGCCGTCGTTGAGCTTGGCGTCGAGCGCGCCGAGGAAGCGGACGTCCTCGTCGTTGACGTACACGTTGACGAACCGGTGCAGCGCGCCGGCGTCGGTGACCAGCCGGCCCCGCAGGCCGGCGTGCCGGGAGTCCAGGTCGGTGAGCAGGTCGGCGAGCGTGTCACCGCTGCCCTCGACGACCTTCGCGCCGCCGGTGTAGCTGCGCAGGATGGTGGGGATGCGAACCTCGATGGCCATGATGTCTCGTGCTCCTCGTTCGGGGGTCGGGCCAGGGTGACGGAACGGAACAGGCGTGCCGGGTGCTGGGGATCAGCGGCCGGAACACTCGTAGTCGACCGTCGCCGGGCTCTGCCCGAACATGTAGGACTGGACGGCGTTCGGGTCCACGGCGGCGTCCACGATCTCGACCGGCTCCTCGGTGACCACGCCGTCGACGATCCGGAAAGAGCGGATCTCCTCGGTGTCGGGCTCACGGGTCGAGACGAGCAGGTAGTGCGCGCCCGGCTCACCGGCGAACGAGACGTCCGTGCGGGACGGGTAGGCCTCGGTGGCGGTGTGCGAGTGGTAGATGACGACCGGTTCCTCGTCGCGGTCGTCCATCTCGCGCCACACCCGGAGGTGCTCCATCGAGTCGAACTCGTAGAAGGTCATCGAGCGGGCGGCGTTGTCCATCGGGATGTGCCGGGTCGGGGTGTCGGCGCCGACGGGACCGGCGACCACACCGCACGCCTCGTCCGGATGGTCGCGGCGCGCGTGGGCCACGATCGCGTCGATGATCGACCGGTCGATGCTCAGCACGCCGACCAGACTAGCGCCTGGCCGTCCCGGGCGGCGAGGTGGCGACCGTCACCACTCAGTCGATGAGCGCGTTGAGCAGGGACTCCTGCAGATATCCGAGGTAGGCGTAGACCGACAGTTGGAACACCCGGGACGAGGCCGGGTCCGCGGCGACCGCGTCGTCCAGCTCCTCGCCCAGGTCGGTGCCGTCCTTGATCTCCAACCGGACGCCCATCGCCAGCCGGGCGTCGTTGAGCGCCCGCAGCCACGCCTCGGCCGCCTCCGCGTCCAGCCGCACCTCGCCGCCGCCGTCGCCGTCGGGCAGCGCGGCGAGGATCGCGCCGGCCTGGTCGATCTTCGCGGTCTTCAGGTCGCCCTCGGTGTAGAGACGGAACTCCGCGGTGTCGTCGGCGTCGTCCGGGTACGCCTCGGGAAAGAGCCGGCCGACCACCGGGTCCCCGTGGTCGAAGCCGTCGGTCAGCAGGCCGACCACCTCGGAGGCGACCTTGCGCAGCACCCGCACCTCGTCGACGGCGAAGGTCGCCACGTAGCGGTCGCCCCGCCGGCGGAACATGCTCACCGCGCCACCCCCGCTCGCGGCTGCGGCTCACTCCCCGCGCTCACGAGCGGTCCACCGTCGCCCACAGGCCGTACGCGTGCAGCTGCGCCGCGTCGTGCTCCATCCGCTCCCGGGCGCCGGTGGAGACCACCGCCTTGCCCTTGTGGTGCACGTCCAGCATGAGCTGCTCCGCCTTCTCTCTGCTGTACCCGAAGAGCTTCTGGAACACCCAGGTCACGTACGTCATCAGGTTGACCGGATCGTCCCAGACGATGGTCACCCACGGCCGGTCGGAGACCGGCACCTCTTCGGTGTCCGGCGTCTCGACCGGCGCAACCTGTGGAGCCGCCATGCCCCCCATCGTGCCACCGGATCCTCCGAACCGATGAACCGGAACGGCGCGGCGGCCCGGATCGGCCGTCCGGAGCGCGTCCGCCGGGCCGGGCGCGAGCGGTCCGGCGCCGGCCTCAGGCCGGGAGGAAGCCGTGGTCGACAGCATCGGCGAGCACCGCGCCCAGCGAGAGACGGATCACCCCGAACCGGCGGGACACCTCGCGGGACAGTTCGAGTTCGACCTCGCGCAGGGCGCGCTGGGCCCAGGAACGGGCGACGTTCGGGTCGTCGTTGCCCGGTGCCCGCCAGTGCTGCCAGCAGCCGCCGCTGAGGGCCACCCCGATCGGCGGCAGCACCTCGTCCCGCGCCACGCCGGGGAGGCCGACCAGCGCGTCCAGGGCACCGGCCCCGGTCAACCCGGCGACCCCGGCCGTGCTGGTGATCAGGAGTACGCGGTCCAGCTCCCGGCCGTCCGGACGACCCGTCAGCTCCCTGCGGACGGCCTGTGCGATCCGCCGGTGCACCCCCTCGACGAGCGGCGTGCCGAAGACCCGGGCGGCGGCGTCGGCGACGACGCCCCGGACCGCCTCGTCGCACTGCGCGGTGGCGAGCAGTGACAACGCCTCCATCTCGCGGTCGAGCAACGGGGGCAGGCCGGCGCAGCCGACCCCGAAGACGATCTCCTGCACCACCCGCAGGTGGATGTCGGCCAGTTCCAGGGCGAGGTGCTGGCGGATCCGTTGGGCGCAGGAGCGGGTCCGCCGGTCGAGCCGGTCGGCCAGCCCGGCCGGCTCGACGCCGGCCGCCACCGGCACCCGGTCGTGCGCGCCGGGCGTCTCGGACGGTCGCGCGCCGACCCGGCGCGGCCCCTCGTCGGTGGACCAGGCCACCAGGGCATTGCGCAGGTCGGGCAGGTCGGCCCGGCGGGCCGGGAACCACCGGGCCTCAGCGAGCGCGGGCACCGCCGCCAGCAGCGCCGCCCGCTTGGCCGCGATCGAGACCGCCACCGGGTCGGGCGGGCCGTCCACCGGCACCGGCTGACCGGTCACGCCCGGGGTGACGGCGAAGAACACCTCGACGCGGGCCTCCGCCACCTCGGCCAGCAGGTGCAGCTCGGCGACGCTGAACACCTGGTCGACGGCGATCACGAAGAGCAACGCGCCGGCCCGGCCCACGCCGTCGAGCAGCACCCGGCCGCCGGCCACCCCCAGGGTGCCGGCGTCCGGCGTGTCGAGCACCGTGACGTGCCGCAGCAGCGGATCGGGCAGGCTCAGCTCGACCCGGCGGGGCGGGCGGGCCAGCGCCGGACCGCCGGCGAGCGGGTCGACGCGGTAGGCGTGGTGGTGGCCCGGCACGTAGGCGGCCCGGGCGGCGACCCGGCCGTGGTTGATCAGCAGGTGGCTGCCGGCGGGCACGACGAGCGTCTCGGCCGCCGCCCCGAGCAGGCCGGCGATCAGCTCACGGCGGCCCGCGCCGGCCGGACCGGCGACGACGACGGCCACCGGCTGGTGCGGGCCGGGTTCGGTCACCCCGAGCCGGGTCGGCAGCGGGACGCACCGGGGCGGCCCGGCCGGATCGGAAGCGTCGACCGGGGGGAGTGGACCTGGTTTCATCAGGCGGCCTCCCGGGCAGGGCGACCGACCCGGGCCGATCGCGGGATTTTCCCCAACGGGGATGTCGGAAGACTACGGCTGTCGGGCATCCGACACCGAACGCATGCGGTACTCAGGAGTAATCGACAGATTACTCAACTTCTCCGTGTGACGGTGGGCGCTCGGCCTGAAAACGGTCGATATGCTGCCCGGATGAGCAGGTGGAAGTTCGTCGGTCGGACGGATGAACTCAACCGCCTGATGTCGGCGATCGGCGGCCTCGACCGGCGCGGACTGCTGTTCGGCGGCGACGCGGGGGTCGGCAAGAGTCGCCTGCTCCGGGAGGGGGTGGCCGCGCTCTCCCCCGACCGCCACGCGATCTGGTCGGTCGCGGCCAGCGCCACCACCGCCGCCCTGCCCTTCGGCGGGTTGGTCCAGGTGCTTCCCGCCGCGCAACCGCAGGGCCTCTCCCCCGCCGGCATCCTGCGCTGGGCCGTGGACCTGCTCCAGGAGCAGGCGGCGGGCCGGCCCATCGTGCTGGCCATCGACGACGCGCACCTGCTCGATCCGCCCTCGGCGGCGCTGGTTAACCTGATCGCCCGCGCGGAGAACGCCACCGTGATCGGGACGCTGCGCAACGGCGAGCAGCTCCCGCTGCCGATCCGCGCGCTCTGGACGGACGACCTGGTCGACCTGGTGGAGCTGGGCCCGCTCGGGCGCGCCGAGACCACCGGGCTGCTCGCCGCGATCCTCGGCGGCCCGGTCGACGCCGGTTCCGCCGAGCGGCTGTTCCGACTCTCCGCCGGCAACCCGCTGCTGCTGCGCGAGCTGGTGCTGGCCGCCGACGGCCAGCTCGACCGCAGGTACGGCATCTGGAGGTGGACCGGCCGGCTGGAGCTGGCGCCCAGCCTCACCGACCTGATCGACACCCGGATCGGCCAGCTCACCCCCGGCGTACGCGCGGTGGTGGAGCTGGTCGCCTTCGGTGAGCCGCTGGGCCTGCACCTGCTGGAGCGGGCGGTCGACCCGACCGACGTGGAGGCGGCCGAGGAGCGCGGGCTCGTCGCCCTGGTCCGCGACGACCGGCGGCTCGACGTCCGGCTGGCTCACCCGCTCTACGGCGAGGTGATCCGCCGGCACTGCCCGGTCAGCCGCACCCGTCGGCTCCAGGCCACCCTGGCCGGGCTGCTGGAGCAGGTTGGCAGCCGCCGCCGGGACGACCTGCTGCGGGTCGCCGTCTGGCGGCTCGACTCGGGTACGGCGCAGAACGTGGAACTGCTGCTCGACGCCGCCGCGCAGGCGTTCGGCCGCTACGACGTGCCGCTCGCCACCCGGCTGGCCCGCGCCGCGCTCGACGCCGGTGGCGGCACCGACGCCGCGGAACTGCTCGCCACCATCCTGATGTTCGGCGACCGGCCGCAGGAGGCGATCGGGGTGCTCGACCAGGTCGCCGGGGAGATCCACGACGACGGGCGACGCAGCCGCTGGCTGACCGTCCGGGGCATGGTCAGCTACTGGGGGCTCAACCGGGAGTCCACCGTGGAGGAGATCGCCGCCCGCGGCGCGGAGTTGAGCGACCCCGCCGACCGGGCCCGCGTCCGCGCCTTCGAGGCGATCATGCGGCTGCACCGGCTGGACGTCGACGTCGCGGTGCGGCTGGCCCAGGAGGTGCTGGACCGTCCGGCCGCCCCGATGGCGGCCCGGGAACTGGCCCGGTGCACCCTCGCCCACCTACAGGCGGCGCAGGGGCAATACCAGCGCAGCGCCACCGCGATCGCCCGGGTGCAGGCCGAGGCGGCGTGCTGGCGCTCCGACATGCCCTACCTCCAGCTCGCCATGGAGCTGGCCCGGGGCACCCGGCTGACGCTCTCCGGCGACCTGGCCGGCATCGACGCGATCGTCGCCGACGAGTTCGCCGACCTGGCCGGCGCCGGCGACTTCCGGCTCGGCACCGGCTACCTGGCCATCCTCCAGGCGTACGCGGCCCGGCTGCGCGGACGCGGCGACGAGGCGCTCAAGACCAGCCTGGGCGCCTGCGCGGTGCTCACCACCAGCCGGGTGTTCGCCGGCCTGGCGCACGCCGAGCGCGCCCAGGCGGCGGCGCTACGGGGGGACGCCGCCCACGCGGCCGAGGCGATGGCCGAGGCGGACCGCACCCACGCGCCCGGCATGGCCGTGCTCTACCCGTGGCTGGAGCAGGCCCGGGGTGCCGCCCAGGCGGCGGCCGGTGACGTGCCGGCGGCCACCAAGCACCTCTGCGCGCTGGCCGACCGGCTGCGCGAGGACGGGCTCGCCGGCCACGAGCTGCTCGTCCTGCTCGACCTGGTCCGGCTCGACCAGGCCGCCGCGCCGGTCGGGCCGACCTGCACCGACGGCGACCGGCGTACCGTGGCGCAGCGCCTGGCGGAACTCTCCGAACAGGTCGACGGCCTGCTGCCGCCGCTGGTCGCCCGCTACGGCCGGGCCGCCCTCGACGGCTCCCCCGACGACCTGCTCGCGGTGGCCGACGGCTTCGCCGCCCGGGATCTCCTGGTGTACGCCGCCGAGGCGACCGCGACCGCCCTGCACCGGATGCACCACGCCCGCGCCGGTGCGACCGGGCCCGCCCGGGAGCGCCTCGCCGACCTGCTGCGCCGCTGCGACGACATCACCACCCCGGCGTTGCGGCTGCTCCGCCCGGCGCTCAGCGACCGGGAACGGGAGATCGCCCGGCTGGCCGCCGAGGGCGTGGCCAGCCGCCTGATCGCCGAACGGCTGTTCCTGTCCACCCGCACCGTGGAGAACCATCTCCAGCGCGTCTACCGCAAACTCGGGGTGACCGGCCGCGCCGAGCTGCGGGCCGCGCTGCGGTCGATGCCGGGCCACGACGGCACGGATCCGGCCTGAACCTTAGGCTGGGACCGTGAGCACCCTTCGCCCCGCGCTGCTGACCGACCACTACGAGCNGGCCGGCCGCCGCTACGGCGTGGTCGCCGGCACCGGCCGGCTGATCGAGATGATCCGCGACTTCCGGTTCGACCCGACGGAGATCGACTTCCTGCGCCGCACCGGCGTGGTCGACGACCGGGCCGCCCGGTGGCTGGCCGACTACCGCTTCACCGGCGACATCGACGGGTACGCCGAGGGCGAGCTGTTCTTCCCCGGCTCCCCGATCCTCACCGTGTCCGGCACGTTCGCCGAGTGCGTGGTGCTGGAGACGCTGGTGCTGTCCGTGCTCAACCACGACTGCGCGATCGCCGCGGCGGCGGCCCGGATGGTGACCGCCGCCCGGGGCCGGGCACTGATCGAGATGGGCTCCCGCCGGGCGCACGAGGAGGCCGCGGTGGCCGCCGCGCGGGCGGCGTACCTGGCCGGGTTCCGGTTCACCTCCAACCTGGCCGCCGGGCAGCGTTACGGCATCCCCACCGCGGGCACCGCCGCGCACGCGTTCACCCTGCTGCACGACGACGAGCGGACCGCGTTCGCCTCCCAGGTCGCCACGCTGGGCAAGGACACCACGTTGCTGGTCGACACGTACGACATCGCCCAGGGCATCCGCAACGCCATCGCGGTGGCCGGGCCGGAGCTGCGGGCGGTCCGGATCGACTCCGGTGATCTCGCGGTGATCGCCCAGCAGTCCCGTGAGCTGTTGGACTCGCTCGGCGCCACCGAGACGAAGATCATCGTCTCGGGTGACCTGGACGAGTACGCCATCGCCTCGCTCGCCGCCGAGCCGGTGGACATGTACGGCGCCGGCACCGCCGTGGTCACCGGCTCCGGCGCACCCACCGCCGGCCTGGTCTACAAGCTGGTCGAGGTGGAGGGGCGGCCGGTGGTCAAGCGCTCCGAGCACAAGGCCACCATCGGCGGCCGGAAGGTCGCCGTCCGCCGGCACAAGCCGACCGGCACCGCCACCGAGGAGGTCGTCGTGCCGCAGGGCGTGCCCGACCGGCAGCCCAACGACCGGCTGCTCCAGCACTCGTACGTGGTGTCGGGCGAGCCGGCGGCGCTGCCCACCCTGGACGAGTCCCGGGAGCACCTTCGGCAGTGCCTGATCTCCATCCCCTGGGAGGGGCTGAAGCTCTCCGGCGGGGACCCCGCCGTGCCGGTGACCGTCGTACCCGCGAGCTGAGGAGAACCGATCAGATGGCGAACGCCTTGATCATCGTGGACGTGCAGAACGACTTCTGCGAGGGCGGCTCCCTCGCCGTGGGCGGCGGGGCCGGGGTGGCCGCCGGCATCTCCCGGCTGCTCGCCGGCGAGCCGGACCGCTGGGACCATGTGGTCGCGACGAAGGACTACCACGTCGACCCCGGCGCCCACTTCGGCGACCCGCCGGACTACGTCGACTCCTGGCCTCGGCACTGCGTGGTCGGCACGCCCGGCTCCGAGTTCCACCCCGAGCTGGCGACCGGCCGGGTCGAGGCGATCTTCCACAAGGGCGAGTACGCGGCCGCGTACTCCGGTTTCGAGGGGCACGCGCCCGACGGCGAGGGCCTGGCCGACTGGCTGCGCCGCCGCGACGTCGACCGGGTCGACGTGGTCGGCATCGCCACCGACCACTGCGTCCGGGCAACCGCGCTGGACGCCGCGCGGGAGGGCTTCCGCACCACCGTGCTGCTGGACCTGACCGCCGCCGTCGCGCCGGAGACGCTGGACGTGGCGCTGCGCGCGCTGGACGGCGCGGGCGTCACCATGGTGGGCGAACCTGTGATCAGGACCGCTTGACCAGGTAATCGCTTGCGACTGTCGTACCCGACGCCCAGGATGGCGCGGGAGGTGCGGCCCGTCGTGAACCTGAAACCCTACCGGGAGGCGCTCGCCCGGCCCGGCCTGCGATCGCTGCTGCTGGTGTCGGTGCTGGCGCGCATCCCGCTGACCGCGGTCGGGGTGACGCTCACCTTCTACGTGGTGCTCGACCTGGGGCGGGGCTACGGCGCCGCCGGCCTGGTCGGCGCCCTGGCGACCATCGGCACCGCGCTCGGCGCCCCGCTGCTCGGCCGGCTGGTCGACCGCCGGGGGCTGCGCCCGGTGCTGCTGCTCTGCACCGTGGCCGAGGGCGTGTTCTGGGCCGTCGCGCCCACGTTGTCGTACCCGATGCTGCTGCCCACCGCGTTCCTGGCCGGGCTGCTCGCCCTGCCGGTCTTCTCCGTGGTCCGCCAGTCCATCGCCGCGCTGGTCCCGGCGGAGCACCGCCGCCCCGCATATGCGCTGGACTCGATGTCGGTGGAGCTGTCGTTCATGATCGGCCCCGCCCTCGCCGTGGCCCTGGCCACCGCCGTCGCGCCGCGCCTCACGCTCTGGGCGGTCGGCACCGGGATCGTCGCCGCTGGCATCTGCTTCTGGCTGCTCAACCCGCCGATCCGGGCCGCCGACGAGCCGGCCGGGCCACGGCGGCCGGTGCCGCGCCGGGAGTGGCTCACCCCACGCCTGCTCTCCGTGATCGCCGTCAGCCTGGCCGCCACCCTGGTGCTGGGCGGCACCGACGTCGCCGTGGTGGCGGTGCTGCGCGCCAGCGGCGAGGTCGGCTGGACCGGCGCGGTACTGACCGCCTGGGCGGTCGCCTCACTGGTCGGCGGCTTCGTCTACGGCGCGGTACGCCGCTCGGTTCCGCCACTGGCGCTGATGGCGGCGCTCGCCCTCACCACGATCCCGGTCGGGCTCGGCGGATCATACTGGTGGCTGCTCTCCCTCGCGTTGATCCCGACCGGCGCGCTCTGCGCACCCACCATCGCGGCCACCTCGGACGCGGTCAGCCGGCTCGTCCCGCCCGGCGTACGCGGCCTGGCCATGGGACTGCACGGCTCCGCCGTCACCGTCGGCATCGCCCTCGGTGCGCCGCTGGCCGGGGCGGTGATCGACGCGTCCGCGCCGGCGTGGGGGTTCGCGGTCACCGGCGCGATCGGCCTGCTGGTGGCGCTCGCCGTGCTCCCGGTCGAGCTGCGCCACCGCCGCACCCCGCCGCCCGCCGTGCCCGCCCCGCCAAACCAGGACCTCGTCCCCGCCACCCCCTGACCTCGCCCCCGCCACCCCTGGCCTCCGCCCCCACCCACCGCGCCCTGCGCCCAGCGCCACGCCCCAGCACGCCCCTGCCTCAGCGCGCCCATGCTCCAGCACGCCCCTGCCTCAGCGCGCCCGTGCTCCAGCGCGGCCATGCCCAGCGCCGCCCGCTCCAGCCCGAACCCGGCTCGGCGCCAGCGCATGTCCTGGAAGCCGACGTCGTTGCGGAGTTCGAGCCGAGGGTGTCGCGATAGAAGACCACCCTCGCTCAGCCAGACCCCAGCCCAGCGCGATCCCGCCCAGCGCGGCCCCCTGCTCGGTGTAGCACCCTGCCCAGCGCGCCCAGTCCAGCGTCCCCCTGCTCCGCGCAATACCCTGCCCAGCGCGGCCAGGCCAGTCCAAGCGACCTCGCCACCCTGCCCAGCCCTGCCCAGCCCTGCCCTGCCCTGCCACACCCCGGCGGGCCCAGCGCGCCGACCAAGGAGATCTCGCCCCCGCCCCGTCGATCTTGGAGTTGTGGCGCCTCGGATGTCGTCAATGCGCCTTATGTCTACGACCACAAGTCCAAGATCGACGGGCCGGGCCGGGCCGGGCCGGGCCGGGCGGGGCGGGGCGGGGCGGGGCGAACGAGGCTGCCCAGCGCCACCCACCCACCACCACCCCACCTCGGCACGCGTTGATCATGAAGTTAGCGGCGACAAATCACGCACAGGAGTGCCGCTAACTTCATGATCAACGCCGC
>NZ_NAPR01000013.1:474956-565996 GCF_002140155.1 Micromonospora sp. NBS 11-29 | reverse complement strand
CGCCGTACCCCGGTGGGGTGCGGCGCCCGTTTTGGCGTTGCGGGGGGGGTGCTAGCGCTGGTCCAGGTTGCCGGCGGTGTCCTCCTGGTAGCTGGCGCCACCGTTGACCTCGCTGGTCAGCGGCTTGGCGCCGCCCTCGGGCGGGCCGGCGAGGCTCTGCCCGGCGGCCAGCTCGGGGAACTTCGCGTCGAATGCGGGCCGCTCGGAGCGGATCCGGGGCATCCGGTCGAAGTTGCGCAGCGGCGGCGGGCAGCTGGTGGCCCACTCCAGCGAGTTGCCGTGACCCCACGGGTCGTCGACCTCGACCACCGGGCCGGTCTTGTACGACTTCCAGCAGTTCCAGATGAACGGCAGGGTCGAGATGCCGGTGATGAACGCGCCGATCGTGGAGATCATGTTCAGCGTGGTGAAGCCGTCGTCGACCTGGTAGTCGGCGTACCGGCGGGGCATGCCCTCGGCGCCCAGCCAGTGCTGCACCAGGAACGTGGTGTGGAAGCCGATCATGGTCAGCCAGAAGTGGATCTTGCCGAGCCGCTCGTCCAGCATCCGGCCGAACATCTTCGGGAACCAGAAGTAGATGCCGGCGAAGACGGCGAACACGATGGTGCCGAAGAGCACGTAGTGGAAGTGCGCCACCACGAAGTACGAGTCGTGCAGGTGGAAGTCGATCGGCGGGCTGGCCAGCAACACGCCGGTGAGACCACCGAAGAGGAACGTCACCAGGAAGCCGATCGCCCAGAGCATCGGCGTCTCGAACGTGACCTGGCCCCGCCACATGGTGCCGATCCAGTTGAAGAACTTCATGCCCGTCGGCACCGCGATCAGGTAGCTGAGGAAGCTGAAGAACGGCAGCAGCACCTGACCGGTGGCGAACATGTGGTGCGCCCAGACGCTCATCGACAGCGCGGCGATGGCCACGGTGGCGGCGACCAGGCCCTTGTAGCCGAAGATCGGCTTGCGGGAGAAGACCGGAATGATCTCGGTGATGATGCCGAAGAACGGCAGCGCCACGATGTAGACCTCGGGGTGCCCGAAGAACCAGAACAGGTGCTGCCACAGCATCGGGCCGCCGGTGGCCGGGTCGTAGACGTGCGCGCCGAGCAGGCGGTCCGCGGCGAGCGCGAAGAGCGCGGCGGCCAGCAGCGGGAAGACCAGGATCGCCAGCAGGCTGGTGACCAGCATGTTCCAGGTGAAGATCGGCATCCGGAACATGGTCATGCCGGGCGCGCGCAGGGTCAGGATCGTGGTGATCAGGTTGACCGCGCCGAGGATGGTGCCCAGACCCGAGATGGCCAGACCGACCACCCACATGTTGGCGCCGACGCCCGGGGAGTGCTCGATGCTGCTCAGCGGCGTGTAGGCGGTCCAGCCGAAGTCGGCCGCGCCGCCGGGGGTGACGAAGCCGGCGACGGCCAGCGTGCCGCCGAACAGGTACAGCCAGTACGCGAACGCGTTGAGCCGGGGGAACGACACGTCGGGCGCGCCGATCTGCAGCGGCACCACGTAGTTCGCGAAGGCGAACACGATCGGCGTCGCGAAGAACAGCAGCATGATCGTGCCGTGCATGGTGAAGAGCTGGTTGTACTGCTCGGGCGACAGGAACTGCAGCCCCGGTCGCGCCAGCTCGGCCCGCATGATCAGGGCCATCAGGCCACCGATCATGAAGAACGCGAACGCGGTGACCATGTACATGATCCCGATCTGCTTCGCGTCCGTGGTGCGCAGCAGCCGCGCGATGGCCGACCCCTTGACCGGCTCGCGGACCGGCCAGGGCCGGGTCACGACCGGCTTGGGTGCGACGGTGGTCACGAGTGGCCTCCGGTTCTGGGTTGTCCCGCTCGGCGCGCTGGTCATCGGCGCAGCCGTCATCCGCAAGGAGGATAGTCCCCGGTAGGTGGCCCCGCCGCGTGGGGTGGGCGGCTACGATCTTCGGCGCTTCTACAGCGGGCCGGTGAGGAGCCGGTAGTGCTCCCCGAAGATCCGCCCGCCGCGTCCGCGCAGCAACGGGTCGCGCAGCGCCGGCGGCACGTCGCGGGTGCGGTTGCGGTCCCGGGTCCGGTCCCGCACCCAGCGGGTACGCGGGCGGCGCCGGCTCTCGTACGCGAGCAGGGCGGCGTCGACGCTGCCGGCGGCCTTCAGCGACTCGGCGAGCACGACGGCGTCCTCCAGCGCCATGGCGGCCCCCTGGGCGAGGGTCGGCGCGGTGGCGTGAGCGGCGTCACCGACGAGCACCACCCGGCCGCGGAACCAGCGTCCCAGCTCGACCTCCTCGGTGCGCTCCGCGTGCACCGTCTCCAGCGCGGCCAGCACCGCGGGCACCGGTCCGCCGTAGGAGCCGAACAGCTCGCGCAGCCGGGCGAGCGGGTCGGTGGGCAGGTCGGTGCCGGCCTCGTCGGCATAGCAGTGGAGCCGCCCGACGCCGAGCGGCGCCACCAGGAAGCCGGCCCGCCGGCCGAGCAGGGCGGTCCAGTCGGCGACGCGGGGGCCGCCGCGCACGACGGCGCGGTAGACCACCTGACCGGCGGGGCGGGGCGGACCGCCGAGCGCGGCCAGCGTACGGACCGAGGAGCGGGGACCGTCCGCGCCGATCACCAGGTCGTACTCTCCGCTGGTGCCGTCGGTGAAGCCTACCGCGACCCGGCCGGGCAGCGGTTCGACGGCGTTCACCTCGGCGCCGTGCCGGACCGCGCCGCCGGCGCCGGTGAGCAGCACCCGGTGCAGCTCGGCCCGGGGCAGCGCCCGGCACTCCCCCACCCCGGCCCAGAGCGCGTCGAGGTTCACCTCGCACAGCGGCGACCCGGCGGCGTCGAGGAACCGCTGCCGGTGGACCACCTGACCGAGCGGTCGCAGCGGCCCGTCCAGGCCGAGCCGGCGCATCGCCCGGACCGCGTTGCCGGGCAGGTAGACGCCGGTGTCGGCGCGCTCGTCGGGTGGCTGTCGCTCGGTGACGTCGGGCCGGAACCCCGCCAGGCGCAGCGCCCGGGCCACGGCGAGGCCGGCGATGCCCGCGCCGACGACGAGGACGCGCAGGGGGGAACCACCCATCGTGGGGTTCGCCTCCGGGGGAGGGAGCGGAACGCGTTGGAGGCAAGACACTACTCCCCGCAATCGGACGGTGGAAGTGCCGGTTGACCCTCCGATCGAACATCTCCACCGCTCCATTTGCGCACTGGTTTCAAACATGTAAATGTGTTTGTCAGCATGGGAGCGCTCCCGCACCTGTCCCCCGTTCAGACCGGCGCCTCCGCGCCGAACCAAGGAGCATCATGAAGCGTCCACTCAGGGCTCTCGCCGCGGCCGGTCTTCTGGTCGCCGGCACCGTCGTCGCCGTCGCGCTCGGCGGCAGCGCCTCCGCCGACACCCAGATCTGCGAGCAGTACGGCTCGACCACGATCGGCGGCAAGTACGTGGTGCAGAACAACCGCTGGGGCACCACCGCCCAGCAGTGCATCAACGTCACCTCGACCGGCTTCTCCATCACCCGGGCGGACGGCTCCGCGCCGACCAACGGGGCGCCGGTCTCCTACCCGTCGATCTTCGTGGGCTGCCACTACACCAACTGCTCGCCCGGCACGAACCTGCCGGTCCAGGTGAAGAGCATCAGCAGCGCGCCGGCCAGCATCAGCTACAACTACGTCAGCGGCGCGATCTACGACGCCGCGTACGACATCTGGCTCGACCCGTCCCCCAAGAAGGACGGCGTGAACCAGATGGAGATCATGATCTGGCTCAACCGGCAGGGCTCGATCCAGCCCATCGGCTCCCCGGTCGGCAACGCCAGCATCGCCGGCCGGACCTGGGAGGTCTGGCGGGGCAGCAACGGCTCCAACAACGTCATCTCGTACGTGGCGCCGTCGGCCATCCCCAGCTTCAGCTTCGACGCGCTGGCGTTCATCAACGACACCCGCAACCGGGGCGCGATCACCAACGACTGGTACCTGACCAGCATCCAGGCCGGCTTCGAGCCGTGGCAGGGTGGCGTCGGGCTGGCCGTGAACTCGTTCTCGCAGAGCGTCAACCTCGGCGGCAACAACCCGCCGCCCACCAGCGGGCCGACCACCCCGCCGCCGTCGGGCAACACGGCCTGCACCGTGACCTACCGGTCCACCAATGTGTGGAACAGCGGCTTCACCGCCGAGGTGACGGTCAAGAACACCGGCAACAGCACGATCAGCGGCTGGACGCTCAACTACAACCTGCCCTCCGGGCAGACCATCACCAGCTCGTGGAACGCCACCGTGACGCAGAGCGGCTCGGCGGTGACCGCGCGGAACCTCGCCTACAACGGCACGCTGTCGCCCGGCGCGTCGACCAACTTCGGCTACCAGGCGAACGGCAACTACTCCGCGCCGAGCAGCTTCACCCTCAACGGCACCGCCTGCGCCCGGGGCTGACCGCCGCACGTACAGAGGGGGCGCGGTCCGCACCGGACCGCGCCCCCTCCCGTGTACGCGGATCAGCCACCGAGCGCGTCGATGTCGCGCATCTCCTCGGCGGTCAACGAGAACTCGAAGACGTCGGCGTTGGCCCGGATCCGCTCCGGCGTCACCGACTTCGGGATCACCACGATCTCGTGGTCGATGTGCCAGCGCAGCACCACCTGGGCCGGCGAGACGTCGTGCGCCTGGGCGATCCGCGCCAGCACCGGGTCGGACAGGTCGCTGGTCTTGAACGGGCTGTAGCCCTCCAGCACCACGCCCCGATCCCGGTGCGCGGCGTACGTCTGCCGGTCGTACAGCGACGGGCTCCACCGGATCTGGTTGACCGCGGGCGTCTCCTCGGTGGCCTGGATCAGCTCGTCGAGCTGCCCGACCGAGTAGTTGCTCACCCCGACGGTGCGGGCCAGGTTCTCGTCCCGGGCGGCCAGCATCTCCCGCCACACCGGGATGCTGTCGCCGGGCTCGGACGGCGGCCAGTGCACCAGCCACAGGTCGACGTAGTCGGTGTCCAGCGCGGCCAGGCTCGCCTCGATGGTCTCCCGCTCCCGGCCCACCCGGTCCGGCGGCAGCTTCGTGGTGATGAAGAGGTCCTCGCGGCGCACGCCGCTCTCCTTGACCGCGCGCCCCACCTCCTTCTCGTTGCCGTACATCGTCGCGGTGTCGAGGTGCCGGTAGCCGGCGTCCAGCGCGGCGAGCACGGCCAGGTAGCCGTCCTCGCCGGTGGCCTGCCAGGTGCCGAAGCCGAGCAGCGGGATCCGGACGTCGCCGGTGAGCGGGAGGGTGGGTTGGTCGAGGTCCATGTCGACGGTTCTACCCCTGATCGTGGCCGCCATGCCGGCGCGCGGGCCGGGCCTGACGGAGAATACGGGGGTGGCGGACCGGCTGGAGGAGTACCGGCGCAGGCGCGACGCGGCGCGTACCCCGGAACCGGTGCCCGAGCGGTCCGCGACGCGCAAGCGGTCCGCGCGCCGCGGGCCCCGCTTCGTCATCCAGCAGCACCACGCCCGCAGCCTGCACTGGGACCTGCGGCTGGAGCACGACGGCGTGCTGGCCTCCTGGGCGGTGCCGCGCGGCCTGCCCCGCGACCCGGGCCGCAACCACCTCGCCGTGCACACCGAGGACCACCCGATGGAATATCTGACGTTCTCCGGGGAGATTCCCGCCGGAGAGTACGGCGGCGGACGGATAACCGTGCACGACACGGGCACCTACCGGGCGGAGAAGTGGCGCGACGACGAGGTGGTCGTGGTGCTCGACGGCGAACGCACGAAGGGACGCTACGTGCTGTTCGCCACCGGCGGGCGGGACTGGATGGTCCGCCGCACCGACCCGGCGCCGGCCGGTTGGACGCCGATGCCCGAGCCGGTCCGCCCCATGCGCACCACCGGCGGCAGGCGGCTGCCCCGCGACGCCGACGCCTGGGGGTACGAGCTGCGCTGGCCGGGCGTGCGGGCGATGGCGTACGTCTCCGGCGGCCGGCTGCGGCTGCTCGACGGCGACGACACGGACGTCACCGGGGCGTACCCCTGGTTGCGGGCGATGGCCGAGGAACTGGCCCCGGTCGAGGCGGTGCTCGACGGCGTGCTGGTCCGAATCGACCCGGGCGGGCGGGTCAAGCCGCCCAGCCGACGCGACGGCCAGTTCCTCGCCGTCGACCTGCTCTGGCTGGAGGGCGTGACCAGTCTCGACGTGCCGTACGCGCAGCGGCGCGAACTGCTCGACGGGCTGGCGCTCACCGGCCCGCACTGGCAGACTCCGCCGTGGTTCCCGGGAGTCGGCGCGGACGCCCTGCGGGCCGCCCGTGAGCAGGGGCTCCCGGGAGTGGTGGCGAAACGCCTCGACTCCCCCTACGAGCCGGGCCGGCGCAGCCGGCACTGGCTGAGCATCGACGCGAGCTGAGGACCACCGTGCACCTGACGCACCTGGAGTGCCCGCGCTGCGGCCTGGACCACCCGGCCGACAAGGTACAGAACCTGTGCGAGTGCGGCTCACCGCTGCTGGCCCGCTACGACCTGGCCGCGGTCGCCGCCACGGTCACCCCGGAGCAGTTCGGGCTCCGCCCGGCCGACCTGTGGCGCTACCGGGAGCTGCTGCCGGTGGCCGATCCGCGCTTCGTCACCACGCTGGGCGAGGGCTGGACGCCGATGTGGCGCGCCCCGGCGTACGGCCACGAGATCGGCGTGGACGAGCTGATCGTCAAGGACGAAGGGCTGATCCCGACCGGGTCGTTCAAGGCCCGGGGCGCGGCGGTCGGCGTGAGCCGGGCCCGTGAGCTGGGCGTCGAGCGGATCGCCATGCCGACCAACGGCAACGCCGGCGCGGCCTGGGCGACCTACGCGACCCGCGCCGGCATCGGCGCCACGATCGCCATGCCGCTGGCCGCGCCGGTCATCTGCCGGCAGGAGTGCCTGGCCGCCGGGGCGGACCTGCGGCTGGTCGACGGCCTGATCAACGACGCCGGCCGGGAGATCGCCGCGCTGGTCGCCGCCGCTGGCGGGCGGATCTTCGACGCCGGCACGCTGCGCGAGCCCTACCGTCTCGAAGGCAAGAAGACCATGGGGTACGAGATCGTCGAGCAGCTCGGCTGGCAGGTGCCCGACGTGATCATCTACCCGACCGGCGGCGGCGTCGGGCTGATCGGCATCCACAAGGCGCTGCACGAGCTGCGTGAGTTGGGCTGGGTGGAGGACAAGCTGCCCCGACTGGTGGCGGTGCAGTCCACCGGCTGCGCGCCGATCGTGCGCGCGTTCGCGGCCGGCGAGGCGCGGGCCACGCCGTGGGCGGACGCGCACACGGTCGCGTTCGGCATCACCGTGCCCGCCCCGCTCGGCGACGAACTGGTCCTGGCCGCGCTGCGGGACAGCGCCGGCACCGCGATCGCGGTGGACGACGCGGAGATCCTCACCGACCTGCGCGACTTCGCCGCCCGGGAGGGCCTGCTGCTCTGCCCCGAGGGCGCGGCCTGCCTGACGGCGGCCCGCCACCTGCGAGCCGGCGGCTGGATCCGCCCCGGCGAACGCGTCATCGTCCTCAACACCGCCGCCGGGTGCAAGGAGGGGCCCCTTCTTAACGCCTCCGGTATAGGAGGGGCCCCTTCTTAACCCGCGCACCCGCGCACCTGCGCGCGCAGCGTGCGGCGTGCGGGAGCGCGGCTTGGGCGCTCAGGACGTGGGCGGCTCGTCCTCGCCGGCCTCCTCGGCGGCGTCCGCCTCCTCCTTCGTCTTGTGCACCGCGCCGTCGGCGTGCTCCGGCGGGCCGTAGACGGTGTAGAGCACCAGCGGGTTCGGCCCGGTGTTGACGAAGTTGTGCTTCGTGCCGGCCGGCACGACCACCAGGTCGCCGGCGACGACGTCCTTCTTCTCCCCGGCGACCCGCGCCTCGCCGGTGCCGCTGACGAACGTGAGGATCTGGTCGATGCCCTCGTGCACCTCCTCGCCGATCTCGCCGCCCGGCGGAATGGTCATGATGACCAACTGCGTGTGCTCCCCGGTCCAGAGCACGCGGCGGAAGTCGGGACTCTTCTCGGCCACGGTCGCGATCGTGAAATGCTCCATGGACCGCACATACCCCGTTCGCACGCCCGCCACGCCGGGAGTGGCAGATGGTGGAATTCCCCACCGCGGTCAGGTTTGGACCCGCTGCGGACGGGCATGTGCTCCCCCACAAGAACCGGTGCGGGTTGGGCCGGTCGAGCCAGGTCCCCGCTGGCGTACCGCCAGCACGGCTGCGGCGGTGGGAGACGGCCAGAGCGCGGCGACGTTACGACTTCCGGGTCGGACGGCGCCGTGCGCTCGTCTCCGCACCCGTCACGCGAGCACCGTCAGGTGGAAGGGACGGTCCGCGTGCCCGCTCGGGGCGTGCGTCTCGACGAAGACCGCGTTGGCGATCCCGGTGCGCGGCGACACGGTGACGACGCCCTGCGGCGCGAGCCCGCCACCGCCGACCAGGCCCACCGTCCCGACGTACGCCGCGCCGGCCACGTCCTGATCGAAGGCGACCTGGTACATCCCGGCGGCGAGCCGGGTGGCCGAGGTGGCGCCGAGACCGCGTACCAGGGTGCCGTTGGCGTCGACGACGGCGAACAGGACGCGGGCGGTGCGGGGCAGCCCGACCGACGCACACGAGTCGATCTCGGTGTCGACGCGCGCGGCCTCCTGCACGCTCGGGGTGGGCTGGCCGATAGCCCCCCTCCTCGTTCCGGGGCTGGGCATGCTTCGACGCTATGTCGACGCCCTGCCCACCGACCACCGGCAGCACTGTCCGATCAAGGACAGTAAACCCATCTGAGCTGCGGAAACATCAATCGTGCGGGTCTCTCACGGGCACCCCGTCGCGGCACCGCAGCCGAATCTCGTGTTCCTGCCCGACGCCGACGAAACGGACCTCGACGTGTTCGTCCGGCCCCCGGTCGACCTCCTTCGTCTGGTACCCGGACGCCGGGGACCAGGACACCACCCGGACCCCGCCGGGCACGCACACCGCCTCGACGCTGCCGCCGGCGGTCACGAAGCCGCGCCCGCCCGACCCCGGCGTGCCGGGCCCCGAGCCGGCCGTGCTCGGCGTCCCGGCCGGGACCGCGCCCGCCGAGCCGGTCGCGCCAGACGGGCCAGACGAGCCAGACGAGCCGGAAGAGCCAGACGAGCCAGACGAGCCAGACGAGCCGGACGAGCCAGTCGCGTCGGTCGGGCCAGTCGCGTCGGACGTGCCCGCTTCGGGTACGGCGAGAGCGCGGGCCACCTCCCGCTCGGTGCGTACCCCACCTGCCGTTCCGGTGAGATCCGCGCCCACCCGGTCGACGGCGGCCAACCCGACGAGCGTGGCGACGGCGGTCGTGGCCAGCCAGCCGGCGACGGCGAGGAACGGACGGCGATCCATCCCCCGAGTGTGCCCCGCCGAAGGTTGGGCGGAGCATCGGGCAACGCTAAGGCCCGGTTAAGGGATGCCGGTTCCCACCCGGTCGGGGGCTAACCTGCCTTCCGTGGCGCGCCTGCTGCTCATCGAGGACGACCTGACCATCCGCACCCCGCTGCTGCGCGCCCTGCGAGACCAGGGGCACGCGGTGGCGGCGGCGTCGACCGCCCTGGACGGGCTGCGGGACGCCCTCGACGACCGACCCGACCTGGTCGTGCTCGACCTCGGACTGCCCGACCTGGACGGCGGGGAACTGCTGCGGATGTTGCGGGCGGTCAGCACCGTGCCGGTGATCGTGGCGACCGCCCGCGACGACGAGGTCGAGATCGTCCGTCTGCTCGACGCGGGCGCCGACGACTACCTGGTGAAGCCGTTCACCGCCGCGCAACTGGACGCGCGGGTCCGCGCCGTGCTGCGGCGCTCGGCCACCGCCGGTACGCCGGAGGCGGCGCTCGTGGTCGGTGGCCTCCGGATCGACACACGGTCACGGCAGGTCACCCTCGACGGCGTGCCGGTCGAGCTGACCCCACGCGAGTTCGACCTGCTGCACCACCTCGCCGGCCGACCCGGACAGGTGGTCACCAAGCGGGAGCTGCTGACCGAGGTGTGGCGGATCCCGTACGGCGGGGCCGACAAGACGGTCGACGTGCACCTGTCCTGGCTGCGGCGCAAGCTCGGGGAGAGCGCCCAGGCACCGCGCTACCTGCACACGGTGCGCGGCGTCGGGGTGCGGCTCGACGTGCCGGGGGACGACCGGTGAGGGGCCGGTTGACCCTCCTGGTCGCGGCGGTCGGGGTGCTCGTCATGGTGGCGTTCCTGGTGCCGCTGGCCGTGCTGGTGCGTACCGTCGCCGCGGACCGGGCGACCGCCCACGCCACCGCCGACGTGCAGCGCCTGGTGGCGGTGGTCGGCACCGCCGACCCGGGCACGGTCCGGTCGACCGTGGACCAGCTCGCCGTGGACACCGGCCGTGAGGTGAGCGTCTTCCTGGCCGACGGCACCGTGCTGGGTGCCCCGGCCGCGCGGACCCCGGCGGTCACGCTGGCCGCCCGGGGGCAGAGCCTGACCGTCGAGACCGCCGCCGGGCGGGAGGTGGTGATCGCGGTGCAGGGACGGCCGGAGGGCACCGGCGTGATCCGTACCCTCGTGCCCCGCGCGGAGCTGACCGCCGGGGTGAGCCGCGCCTGGTCGGTGCTGGCGTTGCTCGGCGCGCTCCTCGTCGTGGTCGGACTCGTCGTCGCCGACCGGCTGGCCGGCGCGCTGGTGCGGCCGATCTCCGCGCTGTCCGCCGTCAGCCACCGGCTGGCCAACGCCGAACTCGACGCCCGCGTCGAGCCGGCCGGCCCGACCGAGTTACGGGAGGTGGCGGGCGCGCTGAACCATCTGGCGGAACGGATCCAGGTCCTGCTGCGCGAGGAGCGGGAGCAGGTGGCCGACCTGTCGCACCGGCTGCGTACCCCGCTGACGGCACTGCGGCTGGAGGCCGAGTCGTTGCGGGACCCGGACGACGCCGCCCGCGTCACCGCCGCGGTGGACGGCCTGGAGCGGGCGGTGACCGGGGTGATCCGGCAGGCCCGTTGGCGCAGTACGGCGGCGGCCGGGGGCAGCTGCGACGCGGCGGCGGTGGTGGGCGAACGGGTGACGTTCTGGTCGGTGCTCGCGGAGGACACCGGCCGGACGGTGACCCTCGACCTGGCCCCCGGCCCGCTGCCGGTCGGGTTGGGCGGTGACGAACTGGCCGCCGCGGTGGACGCGCTGCTGGGCAACGTGTTCGCCCACACCCCGGACGGAACCCCGTTCACCGTACGGCTCGCGGTGGCGGCCGGTCGGGTGGCGCTGACCGTCTCCGACTCCGGCCCGGGGCTGCCACCCGGTCCGGTGCGGCGGGGTGCCAGCCGGGCCGGTTCGACCGGGCTCGGCCTGGACATCGCCGAGCGGGCCGCCCGCGCCGGCGGGGGCGAGCTGGAGCTGA
This sequence comes from Micromonospora sp. NBS 11-29, assembly GCF_002140155.1. Lineage (GTDB taxonomy): Bacteria > Actinomycetota > Actinomycetes > Mycobacteriales > Micromonosporaceae > Micromonospora. The sequence goes on along the minus strand of NZ_NAPR01000013.1, from coordinate 554,674 downwards.
CCACCGCTCCCGGCGGCGGGGCCCGGGTGGTGCTCACGCTCGGCCTTAACCCGGCCTTGTCGTTGGGCTAGCGCGGCGCTGACCGTTCGGCGCGCACTCTCGACGGCAGGAATCGAGGAGAGGTGGCACCCATGCGACGACGAACTTCCCTGACCCTGGCGGCGGCCGGTGGCCTGGCGGTGCTGGTGGTGACCGGCGCGGCGCTCGGCGTGACCGCGGCCGACCGGACGAGCGGACCTACCGCCCCGGCCGCCGTGACGGTCGAGGACAACCCGGCCCGGTCCGGCACGACCGGCGAGGACAATCCGACCCGGGGGCGGACGACCGGGGAGGACAACCCGGCCCGTACGCGGACGGCCGGGGAGGACAACCCCGACCGGGGCGCGGACGACGGTCCGACGCGGACGGGACCGGCCGGCGGGAGCGGCCCGACCCGGGCGGGCGACGACGGCGGGACGGCCCCGGCGGCTCGCCTCGGGGTGAGCCGGCAGCGGGCCGTGGAGGTGGCGCTGGCCCGTACCGGTGGCGGTCGGGTCACCGAGGTCGAGGCGGAGACCGAGCACGGCCGTCCGGCCTGGAGCGTCAAGGTCACTGTGGACGGCCGGCGGCACGAGGTGAAGGTCGACCGGGACACCGGCGCCGTGCTCGAGTTCGAANGGGGGGCCGACGACCGGCGGGGCGGGGACGACGGCGGCACGCACGACCGGGGGGACGACCACGGCGGAGACCGCCACGGCGGCCACGGCGCCGACGACTGACGAGCGGCCGGGTACGGGGCCGGGTGCGGATGTTCCGCGCCCGGCTTCGTCGGGTCACCCGAGCGGGTCGGGAAGCCGGTGACGCAGCGCAGTCGAGTAGCTACATTTAATTATGATGTCCGCGCCCGGTGGTGCGCCGGACCCCGTCTACCGTCCTGTGCTGGCCGGCCGGCGGGGCGAGTTGGACGCCCTGGCCCACCTCGACGCCACCGCCGCCGGGCTGATCGCACCGATCGTCGACGTTCCCCGGGAGGAAGTGCGGCCGGCGCGAGCCCTCGGACGGCTGCCCGCCGGCCTGGTGCCCGCCGTCGACGTGTCGGCGCTGCCGGACGCCCCGGAGCATGATCCGGTGCGGTGGGGCGTACCCCTGGTGCCCGTGATCGGCCTCGCGGAGAGTGACCGGCGGCTGGGGGCCCACGGCGCGGCGGCCCGGGCCTGGACGCGACGGGCGGTGGTTCGGCTGCGGGTCGGGCTGGACCGGGTCGGGCCGGACGCCGCCACCGCCGCGGCCGAACGGGTGTGGCGGTCGACCGGCCTGGCGCCGGAGCAGTGCGACCTGCTGTTGGACACGGGCGACGTGTGCTGCCTGGCCGACGTGCGGACGGTCGAGCCGCGGGTACGGCGCGCGGCGCGGTGGGCCGGGCGGCACGCGTGGCGGTCGGTGACCGTGGCGGCCGGTGGGATGCCACCGACCCCGTCCGGGCTGCCGACCGACGAGCCGGTCCGCCTGGAGCGCTACGACTGGCTGCTCTGGCACCGGGTGGCCGACCTTGGTCTCGGGTACGGCGACTACGGCGTGAGCTGCGCGACGCGTGATCCGGACGCCCCGGGCGACCGGCTGCCGACGCTGCGCTGGACGGCGGACGACGCATGGTGGGTCTACCGCTGGTGCCGGCGGGGCGGACGCGGCGACGAGCGCATCGCCGACCTGTGCCGGACGCTGGTGGCCGCCCCGCACTGGCCGGCGACCGGGGCCGGTTTCTCCTGGGGCGACCACGAGGTCCTACGCCGGGCCCGACGCGGGGCCGGCGCCGGCTCACCGGCCAACTGGATCGCCTGGAGCACGTCGCACCACCTGGCGTACGTGCTGGCCGCGCTGACGCCACCGGGGACGGAGCAACGCGACGACTCGTGGCGGGCCGGTCGGAACGCCCCCGAACGGGGACGCGCCGGCCGGGTCACTCCTTCTCGGTGAAGCCGAACTGGACCACGCCCTCCTCGTCGACGACCGCGTCGACCGAGGTGTCGTTGAGCAGTTCGGCGGCGTCGGAGTCCAGGAAGATCCGCGCCCCCTGGGTGTCCACCACCTGGTCACCCTGCACGGGCTGCGGAACCAGCTCGATGGAGAGCGAACCGGCGTCGGTGTCGGCGGCGATGCGCAACCCGCCCGCGTCGGCGACGTCCTGCTGCGCGGCGAGGTCACGGATCACCAGGACGGCGTTCTCGGTNCCCTGCCCGGATGATCGGCCGCACGCTCGTGAACTGCCGTTTCGCCTCCGTCGGGCCGGCCGATCCATAAGCTCGGGGCATGGACGACCCGCGTCGCTACATCGCCGAGTTCCTCGGCTCGTTGCTGCTCGTCTTCTTCGGCGTGGGCAGCGCCGTCTTCGCCCGGGTCCAGGGTGGCGTGGTGGTGGTCGCGCTGGCGTTCGGGTTCACCATGCTGGCGCTGGTGTACACGATGGGGCCGCTCTCCGGCAGCCACATCAACCCGGCGGTCACGCTGGGCGTGCTGCTCTCCGGCAAGATCTCGCCGTTGGGCGCGGTGGCGTACTGGGTCGCGCAGTTCGCCGGCGCGACGGTCGCCGCGTTCGTGATCTGGGCACTCACCCGATGGGGTGACGTGGCCGACCAGACCGGCGCGCTCGGCACCAACGGGTACGGCGCACACATCAACCTGGGCGGCGCCGCCGTGCTGGAGACGGTGCTGACGTTCCTCTTCGTCCTGGTGGTGCTGGTGGTGACCGGCCGCGGCGAGCACGCCGCGTTCGCCGGGGTGCCGATCGGCCTGGCTCTGGCCGCCGCGCACCTGGTCGGCCTCACCCTGGACGGCACCTCGGTCAACCCGGCGCGGTCGTTCGGCCCGGCCCTGTTCCAGGGCGGCACCGCGCTACGCCAGCTCTGGGTCTTCATCGTCTTCCCGCTGCTGGGTGGCGCGCTCGCCGCCCTGGCCGCGCCGCTGATCCTGCGCCCGGGGGCAGCCGGGTACGGACCGGCGGAGCGGGTGGCCACGCCGCGGCCGTGAGCTCAGGCGCCGGGTCGGAACGGAGGCGGGTCCGCGGTGGGATCACCGCGCTCGACCAACGCGTCGATCGCGGCCGGCGGCAGGCCACGCAACGTGAGGACGCGCCGGCCCCAGCGGTGCAGCCGGCACGGGTGCGGGCTGGCGTCGTTGCGGCAGACCGTCCCGCCGGACCAGGTCCGTGGCGCGTGCACCACCACCGCCCGCACCGCGAACTGGACGTCCTCGACCGTCACGTACGGCGGTAGCGGGATCTCCCACAGCACGCCGCCGTCGGCGGACTGGCGGGCAGGGACGACGGACGCGACGCGGCTCATCGGGCGGGCCTCCACAGAGGATGGTCGGACGGGAACATCGGGAAAAGGTACAGCGCTCCGTTCCCCGCGCGACGGACAAACTGTCCCGGTCCGGCTCAGCGCAGCGCGACGGCCTGGAGACTGACGTTGCCGCACTGCCCGAGGGACTCCTCCACGGTCCAGGTCAGCAGCAGCTTCGCGCCGCGCGGAGCCCGGAACCGGACGGTGAAGTCGGTGGTGAGGACGGTGTGCGGGTCCTCCATCCGGATCGTGTCGACCGGGCCGCCGCCGGACAGACGCACGTCGAGCCGTCCACGGGCCATCCAGAGCCCGGCGTAGAGGTGCACGGTGCGCGGCTGTCCGTTGGCGGTCACGGCCAGGTGGAAACCACTGCCCTGGCCGCAGGTGTACACCCCGGACATGGTGCCGCGGGCGGACCCGACCGGGGTGCCGTCGCGCCAGGCGTACGCCTCGGGGTTGTTGTGGTAGCTCTCCCGCTTGCCCTGGCCGCCCTCGTCCCGGATGTCGCCGGACCCGCCGCGTTTGCGGACCGGCCGGTCGCCGAGCAGACCCCAGTGCGCCCAGTCGGCGGGGCCCACGGTGGTGAGATCGACCGAGGCGGGCACGTCGGCGCGGCTCACCGCGAGGGTCGGCGGCGCCACCGTGGCCGGTGCCACGGTCGACGGCGACGGGCTCGGTGACGGCGGCCGTTGCCGAGGTTGCAGGCCCGGGGTGACGACCGCGCCCTCGCCCTGGCTCGGCAGCCCGACCCGGCCGGTCGGCGCCACCGGCAGCACCGCGCTCTCCGCGCGCGGCGTGTCGTGCCGCTCGACCCCGAGGTAGGCCGCCAGCGCGGCCAGGCACAGGAACGCGGCCNGCGCGGGCGACCCTCCCGATGCGAGCCGGGGCTGGTCCGCGAACGGTCCTCCTCGCCCACCACACCCTCCGCTTCGATCGCGCTGCGCCGCCGGGAGCGGCCGAAGCGAGACCGGCTTCACGGTAGCGGAGTGGACTCGCCGCGGTCCGGCCGCGCGGTCGGTCAGCTTACCGTGATCGCTTCCAATGACACCCCGTCGTTCTGCCCACCGGTCACCGTGAGGGCCCGCCAACTGATCAGCAGCCGCTGGCCGGGTGGCGCCCGGAAGTGGACGACGTACTGGTAGAAGCGGTCGCCCCGGGCGAGGGGCACCTCCCGGACCGCCGGGTCGCCGCCACCGGAGAGCGACACGTCGAGCCGGGCCCCGGCCGAGAACGCGCCGACGAAGATCCGGACGGTCCGCAGGTCACCGCTGCCGGCCACGCCGAGGGTGAAGGTCTTCCCGGCGCCACGCTGGAAGACGCCCGACCGGACGCCCTCCTGCCGTACCGTCGGAGTGCCGTCGGTCCAGGTGAGACCCGAGACCCCGGCGTTGTGTTCCAGCCGGTCGCCGCCCGGGTCCTCGATCTCGCCGGTGCCGCGTTGCTTGCGCTGGACGCTCTGCGCGCCGGTACCGCCCCAGTGTCGCCAGTCCCGCGTGCCGAGCAGGGTGAGCGACACCGACGCCGGGATCGGTTGCTGGTCCAGGCCGAGGAGCGGCCCGCCGGGGAGCGCCGGGTCACCGGTGACCGGCACGACCGTGGGCGGCGCGGCGGTCGGCGCCGCCTCGGAAGCGGTCGGCGTCGGAGCGGTCGGTGCCGCCGGGGCACGGTCCGACCGGGCCGGCGGCGGCGCCGGCGACCGGACCGCGTACGCCAGCGCCGCCACCGACGCGGTCAGCGCGGCGGCGGCCAGCAGGACCCGCCGACGTCGACGGCGGGCCCGGGCCGCGCCGACCCGGGTGGTCCCGGCTTCGGGGGCGGGCTGGCTGTGCCGCCCGAGCACGGCCGGCCTCGGCTCCCCGCCCACCGCCCGGTCGCCACCGTCCGACGGCACCCGGCCCGGCAGGGGCGAGGCGACACCCTCCATCGGAGACCCACTCACCCGCGGCAGCGCCCCCAACCCCGTCGGTGCGGGGCCGACCAGCGGGACCAGGCCGCCCGGAGGCCCGACCAACGCCGGACCGCCAGGTACGGGACCGCGCGGGCCGACATCGTGGGGTGAAGGTCCGGCCGGTACCCACGCGCCGGATCGGTACCCGGGCAACGTCGGATCGTCGAGAGTCAGCCGGTGGCGCTGGACGGCGTGCCCGAGCGGTGTCGCGTCGCTCGTCGACGCCGCGACCCCCTGATCCGGCGCGATGTCCTGGTCCGGCGCGATGTCCTGGTCCGGCGCGGGCGGTGGGGGCGCGGCGTGGTCCGGATTGCCGGGCAGGCGGCGTGGGACGGCGGGCGGTTGCGGCGCGACGGCTGGCTCGTTCGGCGCGGCGGGCAGCCAGCCGCCGACCCGGATTCCCGGCTGCATGTCTTCGTCCTCAGCCACCGCCCCTCCCCCAGCCGCCGGAGCCGGCGGCCGTCACCCGGCCCGCCGCAGGGCAGGATGACACACGCTTCGATCTTCGAGAAGCGGTCGATGCATGCCAGTTTCGAGAGCGACTGTCCGGGCGTGTCGAGGCGGGGAACACCGAACCCTTGAGCACGGTATACCTGTCAGTCATAATTATGACTGACAGGTATACCGCGTTCGAGCAGTGAATGTTCTGGCGAGACCACGCCGAGTGACGGAAGCTGACCGGTCACGGTTGGGTGGACGGGCGGTGCGGACGCCACGGAGGCCGGCACGGGCGGACGGCGGGCTCAGCCGACCTGGAAGCCGAGCGCCTGGGCCAGCACCACGGCCTGCGCCACGTCGACCCGCGCGCCGGCCCGTTCGACCGCGGTCGGGTCGAGCGCGGACAGGTCACTGCCGCGCAGATCGGCGCGGGTCAGCTTGACGGCGTGCAGTTGGGCGCCGGACAGGTCGACGCCGGTGAGCACCGCACCGGTCAGGTCGGCGCCGGTCAGGTCGGCCTCGCGCATGCGTACGTCGGTGAACCGGGCGCCGCGCAGGTCGGCCCCGGGCAACGCGACGAAGGACCAGTCGCCCCGGTCGACCCGCAGCGGACGCAGGTCGCAGCGGTCGAAGCTGCTGCCGACCAGCTTGCAGCCGGTGAACTCGACCTCGAACAGGTTGCACCGGGTGAACGTGCAGCGGGTGAACGCCGAGTCGGCGTGCCGGGAGGCGTTGAACGCCACGCCGCCGAAGACGCACTCAGTGAAGACTGCGCCCCGGCTGACCGCCTCGGTGAGGTCGACGTCGAGGAACTCGCAGCGTACGAAGTGCCGGTCGACCAGCTCCTCCGCGTACCAGTCCTGCTGGCGGTAGGTGACGTCCTCGACGGGCTCCGGCATGCCGCCGACCCTAGTGTGACCGGCCGACACTTCCGACTCGACGTACCGGCAGGTAGGTTCGCGGGGATGAGCGTCGCAGTGAGCACCGACCCCGGCCGTGTCGGCTTCGATCCCACCCGGCTGGCGCGGATCGACGAGCACTTCGCCCGGTACGTCGACGACGGCCGGCTCGCCGGCTGGCAGATCGTCGTCACCCGCCGGGGCGAGATCGCCCACTCGACGACGTACGGGCTGCGCGACCGGGAGGCCGGCACCCCGGTCGAGGCGGACACGCTGTGGCGCATCTACTCGATGACCAAGCCGATCACCTCGGTCGCCGCGATGATGCTCTGGGAGGAGGGTCGGTTCGAGCTGACCGACCCGGTCAGCCGGTGGCTGCCGGAGTTCGCCGACGTGCGCGTCTACGACCGGGGTTCGGTGCTCAAGCCGTACACCGTTCCGGCGACCGAGCCGATCCGGATCTGGCACCTGCTCACCCACACCGCCGGCCTGACGTACGGCTTCGCCCAGGTCTCGGTGGTCGACGGCATCTACCGGGCGGCCGGTTTCGACCTGGGCGTGCCGGCGGGGGCCGACCTCGCCGCCGCCTCGGCCGGGCTGGCCCGGCTGCCGCTGCTCTTCCAGCCCGGCACGAGCTGGAACTACGGCGTCTCCACCGATCTGCTGGGCCGCCTGGTCGAGGTGGTCTCCGGGCAGTCGCTGGACGCGTTCTTCACCGAGCGGATCCTGCGCCCGCTCGGCATGGCCGACACCCGTTGGTGGGTGGACGCCCCCGACGCCAAGCGGCTGGCCGCGCTCTACGCCCCGCACCCGGCGACCGGCCAGGCGGTACGCGCCGACGGCATCGGCCGGGCCGCGCTGGTGGAGCCGGGGTGGCACTCGGGCGGCGGCGGGCTGGTCTCCACGGCCGCCGACTACCACCGCTTCACCCAGTTCCTGCTGCGCGGCGGCGAGTTGGACTCCGTCCGCCTGCTCGGCCCCCGCACGGTGCGCTTCATGACCCGCAACCACCTGCCCGGCGGCCGGGACCTCGCCTCGTTCTCCCCGGAGGGGTTCTCCGAGACGGTCCTCGACGGGATCGGCTTCGGGCTGGGCTTCGCCGTGGTGCTCGACCCGGTGCCGTCCCGGGTGCCCAGCAGCGTGGGCGAGTACTACTGGGGTGGCCTGGCCAGCACCGCGTTCTGGGTGGACCCGGTGGAGGAGGTCACCGCGTTGCTGTTCACCCAGCTCATGCCGTCGAGCACCTACCCGCTGCGCAGCCAGTTGCGCCAGCTCGTCTACTCGGCGCTGGTCGACTGAGCGTCGGCGGAACCGGTGGGGCCGGTTCCCGTGGAACGGCACCCGCCCGGCGGCCCGCTGCCTAGCCTGTGAGGCATGAGCGACATCGTCGTGTTCGGCGCCGGCGGGACGGCGGGCTCCCGGATCGCCGGCGAAGCGGTCGAGCGGGGGCACCGGGTCACCGCCGCGGTACGCCGTCCGGAAGCGGTCGGCTACCTGCCGGCCGGCGTACGCACGGTGACCGGTGACGCGACCTCGGCGCGGAGCGTACGCGAACTGGCGGAGGACGCGGACGTGCTGGTGGTGGCGATCGGCGGCGGCGAGCGGGAGCTGTGGCGCGACGCCGCGCGGACGCTGGTCGACACGCTGCGTGACCTGCCGGATCCGCCCCGCGTGATCCATGTCGGCGGCGGCGCGACGCTGCTCACCTCGCGCGGCACTCGATTCCTGGACGAACCGGACTTCCCCGCCGAGTACCGCGAGTCGGCCGAGGGCCAGGCCGACGCCCTGGAGTTCTACCGCTCCTCGGCCGACGGGGTGACCTGGACGTACGTCTCCCCGCCGCCGCTGGAGTTCCACCCGGGCGAGCGGACCGGGCACTACCGCACCGGCGCCGACCACCCGGTGACCGACGCCCAGGGCCGCTCGGTGCTCACCTACGAGGACCTGGCGGTGGCGATCGTCGACGAGATCGAGAACCCGCGCTTCGGCAACGCGCGGTTCACCGCCGCGTACTGATCAGTCGGCGAGTCGGGCGGGGAAGCCGCCGGTGGCGATCGGACCCCAGGCGGAGATGGTGACCCGGATCAGCGACTTGCCCTGCTTCACCATGGCCGCCCGGTACTCGTCCCAGTCCGGGTGCTCGCCGGAGATGCTGCGGAAGTAGTCGACCAGCGGTTCCAGCGCCTCGGGCAGGTCGAGCACCTCGGCCACGCCGTCGACCTGCACCCACGGCCCGTTCCAGTCGTCGGAGAGCACGCAGGCGGAGACGCGCGGGTCGCGTCGGATGTTGGTCACCTTCGCCCGTTCGGGATAGGTGGAGATGACCAGCCGGCCCTCGGCGTCGACCCCGCAGGAGACCGGGGAGGACTGCGGGCGGCCGTCGGCGCGGGTGGTCATGAGCACGACCCGGTGCCGGGGGCGGAGGAACTCGGTCAGGGCGTCCCGGTCGACCCGGGTGTTGCGCGCGATGCTGCGTGGCATCCCTCGGTTCTACCAGGCCGGCGGCCGGGCCTCAGCGCGGACGGCCGGCGGCCCGACGCGGGGACACCTGCTCCGGCACGCGCGGGCGCGCGGTGGGCCGCCACGCACGGCCGTTGGCGTAGATCACCCGGAAACCGAGGTACGCGGCGAGCGGCGCCCAGTGCGCCGAGCCCATCCGTAGCTCGGCCGCGTTGTGCCGCTGCCCGTTGGCCAGCACGTCGAGCAGCACGGTCTCGAACGCCGCCGACTCGACCCAGTCCACGTCGCGGGTGAATCCGCAGATCAACGCCGCCCCGGTGACGTCGAGGAACCCGCGCAGCGTGGCGTCGGAGGCGCGCAGCACCGAGCAGCTGCCGAAGTAGAGGCGGCGTCCCTCGCATCGACCGGCCATCCGCTCGGCGACGTCGGACAACTCCACCGAGTCCCAGTCGGTGAGGCAGAGCCGGCTGGGCTCGCCGTGCATGGCGAAGAAGCCGACCCGGTGGTCCGCGTACTGCTTGAGCAGCCACCGGTCGAGGAAGTAGAACAGCTCGTCGCGGGTGGCGGCGTCCTTGTGGATGTAGCGGATCCGGCCCAGTCGTTCGAGCAGGTCGAGCGTGGGCAGGACGGAGCCGCGCTCGTTGAGGTCACGGTGCCACTGCCCCTCGACGCAGAACACCCCGCCGCGCGCCACCGCCCCACCTCCCCCGTCCGCGCAGGTCACCGCCCGGATGGCCCCGGGCCCGGGAACACACGTTACCGGGCCCGGGGCCGAGAGCGGCCCGGAGCGGGGGTGGGGGCTCCCCGCGCCGGGCCGCCGGCTGTGGCCGGCGTCAGCTCGCCCGGGGCCAGCGCGGTCGAACGGCGGGGGCAGCCGCCGGACGGGCGACGGCGGGCCGCAGGCCGGGGCGTACCGGCGGCGCGGCGACCCGTGGGAGCGGACCACGCGGGGCCTGCCCGGCCCCGGACCGGGCGACCGGGGCGGCGGCCGGGCGGGCCGTCGGCCCGGTCAGCACGAACGGGAAGGGTACGTGCACGAACGGGTTGCCGTGCCGGATCAACGCGTCGATCTGGCGCTCGTTGAGGCCGTGTGTCTCCAGCACCCGGCGTCCCCAACGGTGCAACCGGCAGGGGAACGCCGCACCGTCGTTGCGGCACTTCGGCCCCGCGGGCCATTCCTCGGCGGCGTGCACCACCACCGCCCGGACCGCGAGGCGGACGTCCTCGGGGGTCAGCGGCGCCGGCAACGGCACCTCACCTAGGACCTTGTCGATGGGATCCGTCGACTGCTCACCAACTCGCACGGCAGGCCTCCCGCAGCTCGGCAGCGGTGCGGCGGACCGGCCGCACCACATCCTCGTCCACTGGTACGGCCGGACACCGGCGACAGTTCAATCGGGCCGGAAGCGAAGCTCTCATCGCCGATACTCTCAAGTTTGAAAGTATCAGCAGTGAGAGTGTCCCAGGTCACACCAGGTCGGCGTCCTGCACCAGCAGCGCCACCTGCACCCGGTTGTTCAGGTCGAGCTTGGTGAGCAGCCGGGACACGTACGCCTTCACGGTCGCCACACTCATGAACAGCTCGGCGGAGATCTCCGCGTTGGTGCGGCCCCGCCCCAGCAGCAGTGCGACCTCCCGCTCCCGCTCGGAGAGGCCACCCAGCAGCCGCTGGGCCCGGGCCCGCCTCGGATCCGGGCCGGGCGTCGGCGCGGTGGCGGTGACGTGAGCGATCAACGTGCGGGTCACCGCCGGGGAGAGTGTCGCCTCCCCCGCCGCGACCCGGCGCACCGCCGCCACGATCTCGGCCGGCGGGGTGTCCTTGAGCAGAAAGCCGCTCGCCCCGGCGCGCAGCGCCCGCAGCACCTGCTCGTCGGCGTCGAACGTGGTCAGCACCAGCACCTCGGGCGGGTCCGCCGTGGCCCGCAGCGCCTCGGTGGCGGCCAGCCCGTCCACCCGGGGCATCCGGATGTCCATCAGCACCACGTCCGGGGCGTACGCGGCGACGGCCGCGGGCACCTCGGACCCGTCGCTGGCCTCGCCCACCACGGTCAGCTCAGGCACACCGCCGAGGATCATCGACAGCGCGCCCCGGACCAGCGGGTCGTCGTCGACGATCAGCACCCGCACCGGCGTGCTCATGCCGCCGCGGCCCAGGGCAGCCACGCGGTCAACCGGAAGTCGCCGTCGGCGGCGCGGCCGTGGTCGAGTCGCCCGCCGGCCAGCGTGACCCGTTCGGCGACCCCGACCAGTCCGGTGCCGGTGCCGGGAATGGACGTGCCCGGCCCGCCCACCGGCCACGGGTTGCTGACCTGCACGGCCAGCCCGTCGCCGGGACCGCCGGCCAGGCGGACCGTCACCGCCGCCCCGGGCGCGTGCTTGCGGGCGTTGGTCAGCGCTTCCTGCACGATCCGGTACGCGCTGCGCCCGGTCGCCGCCGGCACCTCGGCCGGCTCGGTGATCTCGTCCACCACGCTGACGCGTACCCCGGCGTCCCGGCTCTCGGCGACCAGCGCGGGCACGTCGGCGAGCGTCGGCTGCGGCCGTTCCGGGGTGGCCTCGGAGCCCGCCTCGGCCCGCAGCACGCCGATCACCTCGCGCAGGTCCTGGAGCGCGGCGTGCGCGCTGGCCCGGATCACCCCGGCGGCGCGGGCGACCTCCGCCGGCGGCGCGTCCGGGCGGAACTCCAGCGCGCCGGCGTGCAGGCTGAGCAAAGAGATCCGGTGGGCGAGCACGTCGTGCATCTCCCGCGCGATCCGGCTGCGTTCCAGGTGCCGGGCCTGGTCGAGCCGGAGCTGCTGCTCGGCCTCGGCCCGCTCGGCCCGGTCCCGCAGCGACAGCACGAGCTGGCGGCGGGCCCGGACGAACATCGCCCAGGCCACCACGATGCCGGTGAACAGCACGATCCAGGCCATGGCGGCCCAGAACGGCAGGGCCGGGTCGGGGCGCAGCACGGTGAAGGGCAGCGCGCTGAGCAGGTGCCAGCCGACCAGCGCCAGCCCCACCGGCAGCGGCCGGTGCACCAGCACGGTGAAGAGCACGACCAGCAGCGCGACGCCGGCGGTGACCGAGAAGAGCGCCAGCGGCGCGACGGCCACCGCCAGCCCGACCGGCCAGCGGCGGCGCAGCCAGAGCGCGCCGCTGGCCAGCAGGCCGACGAACAGGTCGGCCTCGGCGAGCCAGGCCGGCCCGATGTTGAGCGCGAAGTCCGGATTGTCGCTCATCGCGTCGTCGTGGGCGAGGAGCACCCAGCCCAGCGCGAGCAGGAACAGCAGGCCGTCGACGAACCAGTCGCGCGGGGTGCGTCGGGCGGCCCGGGCGGGCACCAGGGAGCCCGGCAGGAGCCAGGGATGATCGGGTACGACGGCGCTGCTCACCTGCCCAATGCTAGGGAGCCGTCCGGGGCGGCGACCAGCTACCAAAGTCGACGCCTGCGGTGGACCGAGGTCGAGGCGACGGCCGACCGCCGGCCGCAGCGGACGACCGGGTGGCCCCGGCAGGCTCAACCACATGATCGAAGTTGACCACCTGACCAAGCGGTACGGCCCGCACACCGCCGTCGAAGACGTCACGTTCCGCTGCGAACCGGGCACGGTGACCGGTTTCCTCGGCCCGAACGGCGCCGGCAAGTCCACCACGATGCGCATGATCTGCGGGTTGACGCCGCCCAGCTCGGGCGGGGCCACGGTGGCCGGCCGGCCCTACCGGCGGCTGCCCAACCCCGGCCGGGAGATCGGTGTCCTGCTCGACGCCTCGGCCCAGCACCCCGGACGCACCGGCCGGGAGACGCTCACCCTGGCCGCCCGCACCATGGGCGTGGACCGGGAGCGGGTGGCCGCGACGCTGGACCTGGTCGGGCTGAACGACACCGCCGCGCGGCGGCGGGTCGGCGCGTACTCCCTGGGGATGCGGCAGCGGCTCGGCCTGGCGCTGGCGCTGCTGGGCGACCCCCGGGTGTTGATCCTGGACGAGCCGGCCAACGGCCTCGACCCGGAGGGCATCTTCTGGATGCGCGGCCTGCTGCGCGACTACGCCGACCGGGGCGGGACCGTGCTGCTCTCCTCGCACCTGCTGCGCGAGGTGGAGGCGGTGGCCGACCGGCTGGTGGTGATCGGCGGCGGCCGGGTGGTCGCCCAGGGCGACAAGGGCGAGCTGCTGGCCGGCGCCGGCACCCTGGTGCGCGCCCGGGACCAGCACGCCCTGCGCCTCACCCTGGACCGGGCCGCGCTGCCGGCCACCGCCGACACCGGCGGCGGATTCGTCGTCCGGGCCGAACCGGCGGCCGTCGGCCAGGCCGCGGCCGACGCCGGGCTGGTCCTCACCGAACTGCGCCCGGCCGGCAGCGGCGGCCTGGAACAGCTCTTCCTCACCCTCACCGCCGGCGCGTCGACCAAGGAGGCCGTCCGATGACCACCGCCACCGTCCCCACCGCCGCCCCGGCGCGGCACGAGCCCGCCGCCGGCCCCTCGCTGGCCCGGCTCACCGGGGTGGAGCTGCGCAAGCTCGCCGACACCCGGGCCGGGCGCTGGCTGCTGATCACGATCGGGCTGATCGCGGCCGCCATCGTGGTGGTGCAGCTCGTCGTCACCGACGCGGCGGAGCAGACGTTCACCGCGTTCTTCTCCCCGTCGCTGCTGCCGGTCGGGCTGCTGCTGCCGGTGCTCGGCATCCTCTCCATCACCGGCGAGTGGTCCCAGCGCACCGCGTTGACCACGTTCGCGCTGGTGCCCCGCCGGGAGCGGGTGATCGTCGCCAAGCTCGCCGCGGTGGTGCTGGCCGCGCTCGCCTCGGTGCTGGTCAGCCTCGCCGTCGCCGCCGCCGGCACGCTGGCCGCCGGGGCCACCGGCGGGGCCGGGGCCTGGACGTTCGACTGGGCGCTGCTGCCGTACGCGGCGGTGTTCCAGGTGGCGAACGTGCTGATGGGCGCCGGCTTCGGTCTGTTGCTGCGGAACACGCCACTGGCGATCGTCACGTACCTGCTGCTGCCGACCGTGTGGAGCGTGCTGGCCGCGTTGATCGAGGGGTTGCGCGGGCCGGCGCGTTGGCTCGACACCACGTACACGATGGAGCCGCTGCTGGGGCCGGACGTGACGGCCGGGCAGTGGGGCCGCCTCGGGGTCTCACTGGCCGTCTGGATGCTCCTGCCGCTGGTGGCCGGGCTGGTCCGGACGCTGCGCCGGGAGGTGTCCTGACGGTGGCGGCGGGCAGCGGAACACCGCTCCCGTGAACGCGTGATGTGCCCTGCCCGCCCGCCGCCCGACGATCGACCCATGACCTCGAACGACATGCCGCAGCCGGTACGCGGTGCGGCGGGCGGCCGGGACACCGGGCCACGCGACGTGACCCGGGACCGGGAGAACCCGGACCTGCTCGCCCCGCCGCCCACCGACTCGGGGACGATGCCCAACCTGAAGTTCTCCTTCGCCGACGCGCACACCCGGATCGAGCGGGGCGGCTGGACCCGCGAGATCACCCGGCGGGAGCTGCCGGTCGCCACCGAGCTGGCCGGGGTGGACATGTCGCTGGAGCCCGGGGCGTACCGGGAGCTGCACTGGCACAAGCAGGCGGAGTGGGCGTACGTCATCTCGGGGAGCTGCCGGATCGGCGCGGTCGACCAGGAGGGCCGCACCTTCCTCGACGACGTGCGCCAGGGCGACCTGTGGTTCTTCCCGCACGGCATCCCGCACCACATCCAGGCCCTCGACGACGGCGTGGAGTTCCTGCTGGTCTTCGACGACGGCGCGTTCTCCGAGAACAGCACGTTCCTGATCAGTGACTTCTTCGCGCACACGCCGCGAAGCGTGCTGGCCAAGAACTTCGGCTGGACGCGGGAGCAGTTGGCGAGCCTGCCGGAGCGGGAGCGGTACATCTTCCCCAGCGAGGTGCCGCCGCCGCTGGCCGAGGACCGGGTGGTCAGCCCGACCGGCGACGTGCCGCGCACGTTCTCCCACCGGCTGCTCGCCCAGGCGCCGGAGCGCTTCCCCGGCGGCACGGTCCGGATCGCCGACGCGGCCAACTTCGCCGCGTCCACCGCGATCTGCGCGGCGCTGGTGGAGATCGAGCCGGGTGGCCTGCGGGAGCTGCACTGGCACCCGACCGACGACGA
Source organism: Micromonospora sp. NBS 11-29 (assembly GCF_002140155.1). Classification (GTDB taxonomy): domain Bacteria; phylum Actinomycetota; class Actinomycetes; order Mycobacteriales; family Micromonosporaceae; genus Micromonospora. Next base: position 539,509 of record NZ_NAPR01000013.1, on the reverse strand, counting down.
GTGGCAGTACTGGCTCTCCGGGCACGGGCGGATGGGCGTCTTCGCCAGCAGCGGGGTGGCCCGCACGTTCGACTTCCGGGCCGGCGACGTCGGCTACGTGCCGTTCGCCTACGGGCACTGGATCGAGAACCTCGGTGACGAGCCGCTGGTGTTCCTGGAGATGTTCCGCAAGCCCCGGTTCGAGGACATCTCGCTGACCCAGTGGATGGCGAACCTGCCCGCCGAGATCAGCGCCGCCACCCTCAACCTGCCCCGTGAGCTGGTGGAGGCGCTGCCGAAGGAGAAGCGGCCGGTGGTGCGCTGACGGCCGGCCGAGCGTCCCACGCGCGGGCCAGTTGCAGTCGGCTGCGCACGCCGAGCTTCGCGTAGACGGCGCGTACGTGCGTGTCGACGGTGTGGAACGACAGGTGCAGCCGGCCGGCGACCTGCTGCTTGGTCGCCCCGGCGGCGAGCAGGTCGGCGATGCCGGCCTCGCGGGCGGTCAGCGCGGCCGGGCCGTGGCCGGGCGGCCGGGGAGCCGGACGGCGGCGGGTCTCGTCGAGCCGGCGGTCCCACCGCTCGGCGGTGGCCTGGTCACCGGTCGCGCCGGACCGGCCGTACCGCGCCGCCGCCTCCCGCGCCGCCGCCCGCGCCTCCGGCAGCCGGACTCGGGGCGAGCGCGCCAGGTCGAGCAGCGCGTCGGCCAGCGCCGGCCGGGCGTCCGTGGTCCGCAGCGCCGCCACCGCCGCCCGCAACGCCGCCGGGTCGCGACGGGCCAGGCCGTCCGCGTGCCCGGCCAGCCCACCCCACAGGGGTACGGGGGTCCGCCCGGCCACCTCGGCCAGGCGGCCCGCGACGGCCCGTGCGCGGCGGGCGTCGCCGAGCAGCAGCAGGGCGCGGACCAGCCGTGGACCGTACTGGGCCACCGCCAGCACCGGTCGCACCGTGCGGGCCAGGTCGTCGGTGACGGCGCGGAGCAGGTCCCGGTGTCGGGCCGGATCGGGGTCCCCGGCCGCCGCGCAGCACAGCGACGCCCACGGGACGCGGTCCGGCCAGGGCGCACCCGGGTGGTGTTCGGCGAGCAGGGCCCGGGCCCGCTCCGGGCGACCGGTCCGGTACGCCACCTCGACGCGTACCGCCAGCAGGGCGGCGTGGGCCTCGTCGCCGAGCGGACCCCGGGCCAGCGCCAGCCGCGCCCGCGCGTCGGCCTCGGGCAGCGCGCCGACCGCGAGCAACCGCCGGCAGGACAGCGCCGTCAACGCCGGCCGCGCGCCCGCCGGCAGGTCGGCGTACGCGGCGTCCAGCGCCACCGCCGCGTCGTCGTACCCGCCGAGCGCGAGCCGCACCTCGATCCGGTCCAGCCGGAGCGCGACCGCCTCCCCGCGTACCGCCGGGTGCTGGGGGTCGACGGCGGCGAGCGTGTCCCGGGCGGTGGGCAGTGCCCCGACGGTGAGCGCGCGGGCCGCCCGGGCCAGGGTGAGCCGCGCGCCGACCGCCGGTGTCGGATGGGCCGCGCGGGCGCGGCCCGCCGCCCGCAGCAGGCCGTCGGTGTCCGGGTGGCCGACCCGGGCGGCGATCGACGCCTCGGTGGCGAGCAGCCAGCCGCGCTGGTCCGGAGCGGCGTCGGCGCGGGCCTGCCGCAGCCGGGCCAGCGCCACCGACGGGCGGTCGTGGCCGTATCCGGCGGCGAGCCGCCCGAGCAGCCGGGCCCGGTCGGCGGCGCCGGTCCGGTCGGCGGCGATCTCGGCGGCGAGCCGCTCGTGCGCCTCGGCCGGGTATCCGGCAAGGTCGAGCAGGTCGGCGACGGCCAGCGCCCGGCGGGCGGGTTCGGAAGGTCGGGACACGGCACCGAATGAACCACGGCGGACCCGCCCCGGTCGGACGGTTGCGTGAAAGCCACTCGTGATCGTGAGTTTTCGGCATCAGAGCGAACCGTTCGGGCATGTTCTGCGTACAAACCGGTGGGCCGTACGCGCGCAACTCGGAGGCACGGTGACAGTCGTTCGGACAGATCCATTCGCGGGGACGATCCTCCAGGTCGGTGTGCTGGCCGCGCTCGCCGGCACCGTCGGCCTGGGCCGCCCCGGTTGGCTGGCCGGCCTCCTCTTCGGGGCGGTGCTGGTCGCGGCGCTGCGCCATGGACTGCGCCGCGCGGGCACGGACCGGCTCGGGCCGGCCGACTGGGTGACGCTGGGCCGGGCGACGCTGACCGGCGGGGTGACCGCGCTGGTGGTCGACTCGTTCAGCCGGCCGGTCCCGGTCGCGGTGCTGGCCGGGCTCACCACCGTCGCGCTCGCCCTCGACTGGGTCGACGGCCAGGTGGCCCGGCGCACCGGCACGGCCAGCGCGCTCGGGGCCCGGTTCGACATGGAGGTCGATTCCTTCCTCCTCCTGGTGCTCTGCGGATACGTCGCCGGCCAGGTGGGCGTCTGGGTGTGCGCGATCGGCGCGATGCGGTACGTCTTCGGCGCGGCCGGGCGGGTGCTGCCCTGGCTGCGCGGTTCGCTGCCACCCCGCTACTGGCGCAAGACCGTCGCCGCGACCCAGGGCATCACGCTTGCGGTGGTGGCGGCCGAGGTGCTGCCCGTGCCGCTGGCCGTGGCGGTGCTCGTGGGCGCGCTCGCGCTGCTGGTCGAGTCGTTCGGCCGTGACGTGTGGTGGCTGTGGCGGCACCGCTCACGTCCGACCTCCCGGCGCGAGGTCGCCGGCCCGGCGGCGGTGCGCGACGTCGTCGTACGCCCCGCCGCTGCGGCGCCCCGCGTCGCCGGTTGGCAGCCCGGCGGCGGCGTGCTGGTCGCCCGCCACCCGGCCGAGGTCGGGGGGCGGTCGTGACCCGCGACGCCCCACCGACGGACGACGCCACCCGGGCGGGCGACGACGGCACCGGCGACGCGGGGCGGCGGGGGCGGCGAATCCGCGCCGGGACGGTCACCGCGCTGGCCGCCGTGCTCGTGCTGGTCGCCCTGACCGCACCGGGCGACGTCGACCAGCTCACCCCGGGCGCGTTCCTGCGGATCCCGGTGGAGGGGCTGGTCGCGGTCGGCCTGCTCCTGGTGCTGCCGGCGAGGCCGCGCCGGATCGTGGCCACGCTGTTCGGCGCGCTGCTCGGCCTGGTCCTGGTCCTGAAGGTCACCGACCTCGGCTTCTCGACGTTCCTCGACCGCCGGTTCGACCCGGTCGGCGACTGGGCCTTCGTCGGCGCCGGCGCGGAGTTCCTGGCCGAGTCGTACGGGCGGGCCGCCCAGGTGGGCGCGATCGTCGTGGTCGTGGTCGCGGTCGTCGCCGTACCGGTGCTGGTGACGCTGTCGGTGCGGCGGCTGGCCCGGGTGGTGGTCGGGCACCGGGTGGTGAGCGCCCGGGCCGCCGCCGCGTTCGCTGCCGCCTGGATGGCGTGCGCCGTGCTCGGTGCGCAGATCGTGCCGGGGGTGCCGGTCGCCACCGGCACGGTCGCGACCGACGTGTACGACCGCACCCGCCAGGTCCGCGCCGGGCTGCACGACCAGGAACGGCTGCGTACCGAGACCGCCGACGACCCGTTCCGGGACCTACCCGGCGACCGGTTGCTGACCGCGTTGCGCGGCAAGGACGTCCTGGTCACGTTCGTGGAGAGCTACGGCCGGGTGGCGGTGGAGCACCCGGAGCTGGCGCCGGAGGTGGACGCCGTCCTCGACGACGGGACGCGGCGGTTGCGCGCGGCCGGCTACGGCAGCCGCAGCGCGTTCCTCACCTCGTCCACCAGCGGGGGCGGCAGTTGGCTGGCGCACGCCACGCTGCTGACCGGCGTCCGGGCCGACAACCAGTTGCGCTACACGAACCTGGTGCACAGCGACCGCCTGACCCTCAACGGCGCGTTCAAGCGCGCCGGGTGGCGGACCACGCTGGTCATGCCGGCGCTCACCCGGGCCTGGCCGGAGGCCGACTTCTTCGCCGCCGACCAGGTCTACGGGGCCGGCGAACTCGGCTACCGGGGGCTGCCGTTCAGTTTCTCCTCCCCGCCGGACCAGTACACGCTGGCGGAGTTCCAGCGCCGGGAGCGGGCACCCGGGCACGCCCCGGTGATGGCCGAGCTGGCGCTGCTCTCCAGCCACCTGCCGTGGAGTCCGGTGCCGCGCCTCATCGACTGGGACGACGTCGGCGACGGGTCCGTGTTCTCGGGCTCGGCCCGCGGCGGCGACGAGGACGGGGGTACGCGCGAGGCGTACCGCCGGTCCGTCGTGTACTCGTTGCGCACGCTGATCTCCTACGTGGAACGCTACGGTGACGAGGACCTCGTGCTGGTCGTCCTCGGCGACCACCAGCCGACCCGGGCGATCACCGGCGAGGGGGCGGGCCGGGACGTGCCGATCACCATCGTGGCTAAGGACCCGGCCGTGCTCGACCGGATCGCCGGGTGGGGCTGGCGGGACGGGTTGAACCCCGACCCGGCCGCCCCGGTCTGGCCGATGGAGTCGTTCCGCGACCGCTTCCTGCGGGCGTTCGGACCGCAGTCCAGGACTCACAGTTAGGAACGTCGTGACGATGCTCGCCCGGGCCTGGGGGATCACCCGGTCCCTCGCCATCTACCACGGCCAGCCGGCCAAGCACCGGCGTGCCCGGCAGCTCTACGGCCGGTTCCTCGGGCCGGGTGACCTCGCCTTCGACATCGGCGCCCACGTCGGCGGACGGGTGCGCACCTGGCGGCGGCTCGGCGCACGGGTGGTCGCGGTCGAGCCGCAGCCCGACTGCCTGCGGGTGCTGCGCCTGGCCTTCGGCCGGGACGCGGGCGTCGTGATCGAGCCCACCGCGGTCGGCGCGCGGGCCGGGCAGGCACGGCTGGCGCTGTCGTCCGCGACGCCGACGGTCTCCACCATGTCGTCGTCGTGGAAGGACTCGATGACCACGCACCCGGGCTTCGCCGGGGTCCGGTGGGACCGGTCGGTCGAGGTGCCGGTGGTGACGCTGGACGACCTCGTCGCCCGGCACGGCGTACCGGCGTTCTGCAAGATCGACGTGGAGGGCTTCGAGGTCGACGTGCTGGCCGGGCTGAGCCACCCGCTGCGCGGGCTCTCCTTCGAGTACCTCCCACCGGCGCACGACGCCGCGCTCGCCGCACTGGACCTGGTGGAGCGGCTGGGCGCGGGGGCGGGCGGCTACCGCTACAACTACTCGCCGGTGGAGACCATGCGCTTCGCCGGCGACGAGTGGTTGGACGCGGCCGGCCTGGTGCGGCTGCTGGAGACGTACCGCCCGGCCGGTCGTTCCGGCGACGTCTACGCCCGGCTGTCGGACCGCTGACCTAGGCTCGGCACCATGGCTCGCTACGCCGCCCTGCTGCGGGGCGTCAACGTCGGCACCACCCGTCTGGCGATGGCGGACCTGCGCCGTGTCGTCACCGACCTCGGGCACACCGACGTGCGGACCTACCTGCAGAGCGGCAATGTGGTCTTCACCAGCCCGCCGACCCGCGGCGAGGTCCTGGCCGAGGGCATCGCCGGCCGGCTCACCGCCGAATTGGGCCTGCGGGTGCCGGTCCTGGTCCGCGACGGCGGTGAGCTGGCCGCCGTGGCCGACGCCAGCCCGTACGCCGGCCGTCAGGACGACCCGACCCGCGTGCTGGTGGTGTTCCTGTCCGCCGCGCCCGACCCGGCGCGGGTCGGCGAGCTGGCCGTCCCGGCCGGCGAGGAGCTGGAGTACGCGCTCATCGGCCGGGAGCTGCACCTGCACTACCCGGCCGGCGGCTACGGACGGACGAAGTTCACCACGGCACACCTGGAGAAGAAGCTCGGTGTGGTGGCGACGGCCCGCAACTGGAAGTCGGTGCTGGCCCTGCGGGACCTGACCGCCGACTGAGCGGCCCGGGCCGCAGAGTTGGCGTCGCGCTCTCCCGCAGTTCACCCGACACCGACTAACATCGCCGCTCATGAATATGAAGAGCGTCACCCGCTCGCGACCCGGGCGGCTGATCGCGGCGGTCGTGCTGTCCGCCACCGTCGCGACCCCCCTGGTGGTGACCGACACGGCGTCGGCGGCGACCGCCCTCACCGTGTCGCAGGCGCTGGCCGCACAGGACAGCCGCACCGCCACCGTCACCGGCTACGTCATCGGTCAACCGACCGCGACCAGCACGGTGATCACGTCCGGCTACACCGCGGACACCGCCATCGCGATCGCCGACCAGGCGAGCGAGACCAGCACCGGCCGGATGCTGTACGTGCAGGTCACGGCCGCCTGGCGGAGCGGCTTCGGGCTGCTGACCAACCCGTCGCTGCGCGGGCGGCAGGTGACCGCCACCGGCACCCTGACCGCCTACTTCAGCCATGGCGGCCTGAAGGACCCGACCGCGATGAGCCTCGGCGGCGGCACCACGCCGACGCCGACCACGACCGCGACCCCGACGCCGGGCGGCACCGCCACGCCGGGCGACTACTACGCCGCCGCGAGCGGCCGGACCGGGCCGGCGCTGCGTACCGCCCTGCACACCATCATCAGGACGCAGACCAAGCTGACGTACGACCAGGTGTGGGACGCGCTCAAGGACACCGACCAGGACCCGGCGAACCCGGCCAACGTCATCCTGCTCTACAGCGGACGCTCGCAGAGCAAGACCAGCAACGGCGGCGGCGTGAACGACTGGAACCGCGAGCACGTCTGGGCCAAGTCGCACGGCGACTTCGGCACCGCCACCGGCCCCGGCACCGACGTGCACCACCTGCGGCCGGAGGACGTGTCGGTCAACTCGCTGCGCGGCAACAAGGACTTCGACTCCGGCGGCGGCGCGGTCGCCGAGGCGCCCGGCTGCTACACCGACGCCGACTCGTTCGAGCCGCGGGACGCGGTGAAGGGCGACGTCGCCCGCATGATCCTCTACATGGCGATCCGGTACGAGGGCGACGACGGCTGGCCCGACCTGGAGCCGAACGACTCGGTCGCCAACGGCAGCGCGCCCCGGCTCGGCCGGTTGACGAAACTGCTCGCCTGGCACGAGCAGGACCCGCCGGACGCCTTCGAGCAGCGCCGCAACCAGCGCATCTACGAACGCTGGCAGGGCAACCGCAACCCGTTCGTCGACCACCCGGAGTGGGCGCGGGCGATCTGGGGCTGACCGCGTTGTCCCAGATCACCTGCCGGGTGCCGTGAGGACGCCCGGGAAGCGGGTAGGAACACCGGGTGGCACGGCCCGGGAGCCGCCGCGTGGAAGCGCTCCCCCGGGCAACCCCCGAACGATCGGAGATGAGACACGACATGGCCCCGAACAGCGTTCCGGACATCTCGCTCAACGACGGCAACTCCATCCCGCAGCTCGGCTTCGGGGTGTTCCAGATCGAACCGAAGGACACCGCGCAGGCGGTCGGCACCGCGCTGGAGATCGGCTACCGGCACATCGACACCGCGCAGATGTACGGCAACGAGGCCGAGGTCGGGCAGGCGGTGCGCGCCTCCGGCCTGGACCGGTCCGAGGTCTACGTGACCAGCAAGCTGAACAACGGCTTCCACCGCCCGGACGACGCCCGCAAGGCGTTCGAGCAGTCGCTGCGGGAGATGAAGTTCGACTACCTCGACCTGTTCCTGATCCACTGGCCGCTGCCCACCCTCTACGACGGCGACTTCGTCGCCACCTGGAAGGTGCTGGAGGAGTTCCGCCGCGACGGCCGGGTCAAGTCGATCGGCGTGTCCAACTTCCAGGTGGCGCACCTGGAGCGGCTGGCCGCCGAGGCGGAGGTGGTGCCCGCGGTGAACCAGATCGAGGTGCACCCGTACTTCGGCAACGAGGAGGTGCGGGCGTACGGCACGGCGCACGGCATCCCCACCGAGGCCTGGTCGCCGATCGCGCAGGGCAAGGTGCTGGACGACCCGACCGTGGTCGACGTCGCCGAGCAGACCGGGCGCACCCCGGCCCAGGTGGTGCTGCGCTGGCATGTGCAGCGCGGCGACATCGTCTTCCCGAAGTCGACCACCCCGAAGCGGATCGAGGAGAACTTCGCGATCTTCGACTTCACGCTCGACGACGCCGCGATGGACCGGATCACGGCCCTGGACAAGGGTGAGTCCGGCCGGCAGGGCCCGAACCCGGACACGTTCGACTACGTGCCGGACTGAGGCCGACGCCGGCCCCGGGTCGGGTGGGTGCCCATCCGACCCGGGGCCGGAGCAGTCAGCCGGCCGGGAAGCGGTCCACCTCGACGTCGAGCCGCCGGGTGCCGGTGGCCGGCACGGTCACCCGGGTGGCGTCGGCCGGGCCGGTCGCGCCGTCGTACCAGCCGGCGTAGCGGACGAACGGCGGCGTCCAGAGCCAGGCCATGGTGACCGACTGGCGGCCGAGCACGCGCAGCGCGTACCGGCCGTCGTTGTCCAACGTCCACCCGACGACCTCACCGGTGTCCGCGTTGCGGACGGTCAGCTCCGCGCTGACCGCACGGCCCTCCGGGTCGACCAGCCGACCGGTGACCAGCGTGCCGACCCGCAGCGCCGGGCTGTAGACGGTGGTGGCGCCGGCGCGGACGACGACCGGTTCGGCCCCGCCCCGCAGGGCCGCCCCGCCGGACCACTGCGTGGCGTGGTCGGCGGCGGTGAAGAGCAACGGCCACCGGTACGGGCCGAGCCAGTCGATGCGGTAGCACCCCTGGTTGTCCAGCTCGACCCCCCACTCCGGGGTGGCGTCGCCGGGCTCGTGGCTGAGGGTCACGCTGCCGGCGGTCACCGGCGCACCGGTGGCGGTGCTGGTCACGGTGCCGGTGACCACGCCGGCCCGGTCGAGGCGGATCGGCGGGACGGTGACGGTCCGCCCGGCGTCGACGGTGACCGTGCGGGCCCGGCGCGGGTCACCGGTGCCGCCCGTCGCGCCGACCCACTGCGCGCCGTACGGTGACGACGTCGCCGGGCGGGCGAACAGGTTCCAGGAGCCGGCCTCGACCAGGTCGAGCCGGACCGCGCCGGTCGCGTCCGAGCAGTATCGCGGATAGGCGGGTGGCAGATCGCCGGTGCCGGCCGGCGCCAGGTGCACGCACGCCCCGGCGACGGCGGCGCCGGTCGCGGCGTCGACCACCCGCGTGACGACGTGCGCGGCCGGGGTCAGGTCGACCACGGCGGTGCCGCTGCCGTCGGCCAGCACCGTGACCGTGGCGGACCGGGGCAGGTGGGAGTCCGACTCGGTGTAGACCCAGACCTCCTGCGGGCCGGGCAGCAGCGGCGGCACGGTCACCTCGGTCCCGCCGCACGGGTTGCGGCGCGGGTCGACGAACACGCAGACGCCGTCGACCGGGGCGCCGGTGCGCGCGTCCCGCGCCCGCAGGGTGGACCGGCTGGGCGCGAGCAGCCGCTCGGTGACGTCCGTCGTGTCCCCCGCGGACACCCGGACCGTGCCGGCCTGGGCCCAACTCGTCCGGCCCGGCACCCACTGACGAAGCACCTCGTCGGGCAGGTCGGGCACGTAGGCCGGGTCGATGGCGATCTTGTAGTCGTTCGGCGGCAGCTCCAGGCTGAGCCGCCCGGACTCGTCGAGCTGCTCGTACAGCCGGCTGTCGCCGCTGTCGGCGGCCACCACGTTGACGGTGCCCTGGATCGGGGTGCCGTCGGGCCGGGTCACGCTCAGGTGGAGGACGCCGGTGGCCGGTTCCCCGGCCGCCGCGGCGGTGATGGGCACGGTGGCGGCGAGCGCCGCCACGGCGAGCGCGGCGAGCGCTCGGTGGACAATGGACACGGTGGACCCCTCTCCGGTCGGTGCGCGACGAGGGACCCGCGTGGCCGTAGCCGAGACGCGCCCCCGTGCGTCAGATGCCGGGGCAGCCTACGGCGACCGGACAGTCACGCACTGTCCGCAATCCGCCTCTCGACCGACTCCTGCGGGAAGGGGCAAATCGTCACCCTCCGGTCGAGCCCTCGACCCTTTCGCGCGTCCGGCCCACCGGCCGCGACGTCACAGGCTGCCGCCTCCGGTGCTCCGCAGGTTGCTGCCGTCGGTCGGGTTGCGATGGTCGTCGAGTCGGCGACGGGCCTCGGCGGACGCGGCCAGGTCGCGGATCTGACCGGCGTCCGGACTCCGCCGGAGGCGATGACGCCGCAACGCCAGGGCCGTCAGGACCACCAGCACGACGACGGGGATGAGGATGAGGATCCAGCGCATGACGTCCTCCTCAGGAAGAGCACCCGCATCCAGTGTCCGCCGGCCGGTCAAGCCGGGTGCACGCCGCCGAGCCGAGGCGTCCCGCCCCTTGATATTGATTCATGCCTATCTATAGGCTGTCGGCGTCCGCACACCCCCATCCCCCAAGGAGTGCGAATCATGCGTACGCCGAAGCTGTCCCGGATCCTCGCCACCCTCGCGGCCGGCACGCTCGCGGCGCTGGGCGCGGTCGCCGTCAACCCGGCACCGGCCTCCGCCGCCGTCCGCAACGTCTGCTTCACCACCAGCCAGGCCGGCCCGTTCGCCAGCACGGCGGTGCAGGCTGCGTCGATCTGGAACAACTACACGAACAACATCAACATGGCCCAGTGCGGGTCGAACCTGGTCATCTCCTACACCTACGGCGGCGGGTCGTACGCCCAGCGCACCAGCCTCGGCAACGGCCGCGTGGTCATCGACTACAACCAGGCCCAGCAGTACTCGCCGCTGCGCATCATGACGCACGAGATCGGCCACATCCTCGGCCTGCCGGACAACTACAACGGCAACTGCGCCATCCTGATGTCCGGCGGCAGCGCCGGCACCAGCTGCACCAACCCGTACCCGAGCTCCGCCGAGGCCGCCCGGGTCGACTCGCTGTTCGGCTTCGCCGCCCGCAGCGCGACGTCCGCCGAGGTCTTCAGCGGTAGCTGGCCGGCCGNCGGGTCACCGCCGGCCCCGTCCGCGCGTCCGCGCCCCGTTCCGCCCCGACCGGGCCGCCGGGACCTCGCCGGCCCGCTTCCGCGGCGTCGCGCCGGGCCCCTGCCCCGACGCGCCACGGACGCCCCGGCCGGAGGCTTCCTCGGCCAGGTCCGCCGCCCGACGGCTCAGCTCCGCCACCCGTTCCCGCAGCCGACCCGCCGCGTGCCCGTCGCCGTCGTCCAACCCGGTCACCTCGTCGAGCAGCCCCACGTAGTCGCCGGCCAGCCGCCGGTACGCCGGACCGCCCGGCCCACCCGCCCGGTCCAGGTCGATGATCTGCTGGGCCAGGACCGCGGTGGCGGCACCCAACGCGGCCCGCTCGTCGGCCCGCGCGTCCCGCCCGGCCCGCCGCGCGTCGGCCAGGCGACCGGCCCGCCGGCCACCCAGCCACAGCACCACCGCGCCGGCCACCACCCCGGCGACCGCGCCGCCGGCCAGCAGGTAGCGGGGCAGCGACGGGCTGATGGTGCGGGCGCCGTCCGGCATCAGACCGGTCCGGACCAGCCGGTCGTAGTTCAGCACGATCACCTTCAGCGCCTCGACCGGCCGGTCCACGAACGCGTCCGCCCCCTGGCTGACCACGGTCTCCACCACCACCGAGCGGCCGACGTCACGGGGGCTGTCGCCGCCCACGCGGGAGCAGCCGTAGGTGTCCCAGTCGTCGCCGTCGCGGCTCATCGCCAGCACCAGCGTGCCCTGCGTGGCGCGCTCGGTGTCGTCGCACGCCGCCGACAGATCGGCGCCCGGCGCCATCATCAGCACCACCAGCCGCCGGTTGCCGATGACCCGCTCGGCGGCGGCCCGGTCCAGGTCGACGCCGGGCGCGGCGTACACGGACGAGGCGCGCACCTGCCGGGCCGCCGGCCCGTCGAAGAGGCCGGCGGACCACAACGCCCACCCGGCCAGCACCAGGCAGGCCAGCACCGCCCGGCGGAACGCGGTGCCGACCAGCCAGCCGAGCACCCGGCGCGGCGTCGCGGTCACGACAGCCTCGTCCGCAGGTAGACGTCCGGCCGGTAGCCGGGCATCCGCACGTCCCGGGCCACGGCGTCCAGCTCGGCCGCCGCGTCGGCCAACAGCCCGCGTACGTGCCGGTCGGGCAACCCGTCGTCGATGGCGTCCCGGGCCGCCCGCAGCCGGCCGACGCCCCGCACCAGCGCCGGGTCGGTATGCGCGTCGGTGAGCAGGGACAGCTCCACGGCCAGCGCGGAGAGCCCGGCCAGCCGCGCCGGCGTACCGCCCGGCCCGCCCTCGCCCGGCCGGCCGCGACCGGTGCCCCGCACGGTGCGGATGGACAGCACCACGAACCCGGCCACGCAGCCGGCGAAGATCCAGGGCAGCGCCGGCAACGCCACCCGCAGCGGGTCGAACGGCCGGTACGGCAGCGGCCGGTCGAACAGCCCCGCGTACCGCACGTNCTCAGCCGAGCGCCGAACTGGGCGTAGAAGCTGGCGGCGGCCACCTCGGCGAAGTCCGCGGCGGCGGGACCGTGGTACTCGATCCAGCCGCCGTACATCACCACCACCGGCCGGTCCGGGGCGAGCCGGTGCAGCGCCGGCCCGTACGCCGGCAGTGGCGTCCCGTACGGCTGGGCCGGCAGCGCCACGAACCAGGCCGTACCCGGGAACGCCTCCTTCGCCGCCTTTTCCGGCAGCCGGGGCAGCGTGGCGCCGGGTGCCGCGTACCGGCCGGTGGCCCGCAGCGCGGCGGTCACCGGCGCCAGCTCACCGGCGGTCGGCTCCCGCCAGCGCAGGTCGTCGCGGTCCGGCGGGGACGGCTGCTTACGCACCGCGGCGATCAGCGCGAGCACCTGACCGGTGACGTCACCGGTGGCGAACTGCGCCCGCCAGCTCGGCAGGTCGTCCGACGAGGCCACGTAGAAGCCGCCGCCGACCTCGGTGCCGACGATCCGGATGGTGGCGTTCTCCACGTCCTTCACCCGCCGGCGTTCCGCCTCGTCGAGGCCGGGCGGCGCGACCAGGATCCGGGTGTCGTCGCCGCCGATGGCGGCACGGACCCGGGCTTCGTCCCAGCGGGCGACCGCCCCGGGCAGGCGTACCACCGGCTCGGCCGCGACCAGCGCGGTCATCTCCGCCACGGACGGGACGGTGGCGTCGCTCAGCTCACCGGCCGAGCCCTCCGGCAGCGACGCCGTGGCCGGCGAGCGCCCGTAGCTGACCTCGACGCTCTGCCGCTGCGCCACCAGGAACACCGCCAGCACGGCCGCCGCGACGACCAGCAGCGACCAGCGCAGCACNCGCCGCGCGGGCCGCGTCCGGGCCGCCGCGCCCGGCGGCGAGCATCTCGGCGCGGGCCAGCAGCCGCTCCGCCTCGGGCACCGGCGCACCGGCCGCGTCCCGGCTGACGGTGGCGTCTTGGATCGCCGCCCGCGCCGACGACCACGCCACCCGGCGGCCCTCCGCGCGGGCGCGCCGCCGGGGCAACAGCGTGGCCAGGAACCCGGCGGCCACCGCCACCACGGCCCCGACCAGCCAGGTCAGCACGCTTGCGGTCATGATCCCGTTCTACTGCACCACCGCCAACCCCGCGCGTCGAGGGGCCCGCCTACGACGACGAGTACCCCTCCTGGAAGCCGTCCATGAACGCCCCCGCGAAACCCGACACGACGCACCCGGCGCAGCAGAGGATCACCAGGAGCGCCGGCACCGCGACCCACAGCACGGTCGACCACCGGAACGTGTCCTGCTCCGGCTGCGGATAGTGCGGCGGATAGTACGGCTGCTGCTGGTACGGGTCGTGAGGATGCATCCGGCCATCCTGCCCACCGCCCGCCACCGCCGGAAGATCCAAACGGACCGCCCGGGGCGGCCGTCAGGCGCGGTGCGCGTCGAGGTGGGTCAGCACGGTCTGGTTCGCCTCCCACCCGTCCGGGAACCGCACCGGCACGTCCAGGTGCACCCGCTCGGTCGACGGGTACGCGTCGAGCAGCTCGCCGATCCCGGCCCGGGCCACCACCACGCAGGCGTGCCGGTGCCGCGACGCCAGCACGCACAGCCGCCCCGACTCCAGGTGGAACGCGGTCGCGTCGCGCCGGCCGGAGAGCGGGTGCAGCACGATCGTCACGTCGTACTCCCGGCCCTGGAGCCGGTTGGCGGTGTCCACCGTGATGCCCGCGCCGGCCGCGCCCAGCCGGGACCGGATGGCCGCGACCTGGTCGCGGTGCGCGGCCCCGACGGCGATCCGGTCCGCGGTCACCGGGGTCCCGCCGGGCGCGGCCTCGCTGACCGCGACCGCGCCGCGCGCCAACACCCGCAATGCCAGCTCCGCGCAGGCCGAGGCGGCCTCGGCGTCGGTACGCACGGTGTGCCGGGCCGGCAGCTCGTGCAACGCCCAGCCGGTGGCGGCGGCCAGCTCCACCGAGGCGTCGTAGTCGTCGCCCGGACCGGCCTCGGTGAACGTCAGCGCCCGGTCGGCCGGCCCGGTGCCGGCGCGGAACCCGGTGAACGGGTAGAACGCGGCGGACACCACCGGCGCGGCGGAGGCGGGCAGCCGCCACGACACCGGCAGTCGGTGCACCGGCAGCTCCGGGTTGTGCCGCAGCAGCGTGGCCACCGCCGACTGCATCGGATCCCAGGTCAGCCCGGTCCAGCGGGCGGTTTCGACGGTGGAGAACGGATCGAGCTGCCCCGGGTCGCCGACGAACAGCGCCCGCTCGAACCGTCCGGCCACGCGCAGCAGCGCGTCCGCGCGCATCTGGTACGCCTCATCCACGATCGCCCACGGCCAGGTGCCGTCGGTGACCGTGGCCCACTTGGCCGCCGTACCGATGGTCACCACCGGCCCGCCCAGGTCGACGACCTTCGCCGCGACCCGGACCGTGCCGTGGCCGGCCACCCGGTCGGTGGGCCGGTAGTCGGTCGCGGAGAGCCGGCCGATGCGCAGCTCGGGAGCCTTGCGGGCAAGCCGGTCGATGAGATCGTCAACCTGCTCGTTGGTCTGCGCCACGATCATCAGCGGCTCGCCGGTGACGGCGAGTTCGTGGGCGGCGCGCACGACGAGCGTGCTCTTCCCCGCCCCCGGCGGCGAGTCGACGACGACCCCCCGGTGCGTACCCTCACGCACATCGCGCAGCACATCCTCGACAACCTGCAAGGCGGGGGCCCTTCTTAACGGATTTGGTAGAGGCGGGGCCCCTTCTTAACACGTTCAACTGGTTGCCAAAGGCAACGGTGTGGCGTACGAACGACGTGACTGTCACTCCGGTGGATACGACGGTGACCCCGTCGGCCGGATTCCGCACACCCGACAAGGGGGGCCAATGGCACGCAGCCGGATCGCCGGTACCGCAGCCATCGCACTCGTCCTACCGTTCCTCGGCGTCCTGCCCGCCACGGCCGCGTCCGCCGCACCGGCCAAGGCGAAGGCCAAGCTGGTCGTCGACGACACCCGCGAGCTGACCCGCAAGGACTTCACGCTCGACGGCAAGCCGGTCAAGACCCCGGCCCGCTACCAGCAGCGCGCCCAGGCCCGGTCGAAGGCCGCCGCGGCGGAGACGCCGCCGGTCGGCACCGTCCGGCAGTGGCTCGGCATGGACGACTACCAGGGCAGCTACTACCGCAAGGACTACACGCTGCGCGGCGTCGGCGACAACGTCGAGGTGTGGGTCGCCAACGACATCGCGTTCCCGGCCGACGACTGCCGCAACCAGATCCCCACGTCGACGCAGATCACCGACGCCCAGGTGCAGAGCTTCGTGCGCGAGTTCGACACCAACATGTATCCGAAGGAAACAGTGGTGTTCAGCCGGCCGCCGGACCGCGACGGCAGCAACGCCCTGCTCGGCGGCGACTACACCGGCGGCGGCAACAAGACGGTCACCCTGATCGACAACGTCCGGGACGACAACTACTACGAGTTCCCGGCCGCGCCGACGTACATCGCCGGCTTCTTCTCGGCCCAGCTCAACGAGCTGTTCGACCGCAACGTGATGACCGTCGACGCGTTCGACTGGCTGCACCGCACCGGGGCGAACCCGCCGAACGAGCCGACCGACGACCTGTGCACCAGCCGCCCGGCCCGCCCGTTCAGCTACGAGGGCACGTTCGCCCACGAGTGGCAGCACCTGGCGCACTACTACAGCGACCCGTTCGAGACCACCTGGATGNGCAGGGCTTCGGCCCGGTGCAGACGCCGTACAACGCGAACCCGCGCGACTGCGGCGGCCCGGAGAACTCGCTGAACCTGTGGGGCGAGAGCCCGAACCCGAACGCGGTGCTGGCCGACTACGGCAACGCGTACGCGTTCATCCAGTTCCTCTACGACCGCTACGGCAACGACATCGTGCACCGGCTGCACAACGACGCCGACCTGCAGGGACTGACCAGCCTGGACGCGGCGCTCAAGGCCGAGGGCGCGAAGAACATGTACCAGGTGCTCCACGACTACCAGACCATGACGCTGGTCGACAAGGTCGTCGGGGAGTCGCGCACGGGCGTCATGCTCGGCGTACCCAAGAGCCGGGTGACCACGAAGAGCCTGCGCTCCACCGTCAACCTGGCCAACCCGGCCGCGTACGCCACGCCCGGCGCGGCGCCCAACGGCGCCGACTACGTCCCGCTCGCGAAGGCCGACGGCACCGTGCTGCGCGGCCGTGACCTGCGGTCGTTGTCGTTCCAGGGCGCGAAGACGCTGCCGGCGCTGCCGCTGGCCTGGACCGTGGTGAACAACGACCCGGACCGCCCCGGCAACCCGGTGCTGTTCTCCGGCAACGCGAACAACACCGACGCCGCCGCGGTCACCCCGGTCACCGTGCCGACCGCCGACCCGACGTTGCGCTTCCTCGCCAAGTACGGCGCGGAGCTGGGCTTCGACTACGGCTACGTGGTCGTCTCCACCGACGGCGGCGCCACCTACACCGCCGTCGCCGGTGACAAGACCACCGACGGGCCGCTCGGCCCCGCGCTCAACGGCACCACCGACGGCTTCGAGCCGCACAGCTTCGACCTTTCCGCGTACGCCGGCAAGAACATCCTGCTCGGCTTCCGCTACGTCAGCGACGGCGGCGTCAACGAGGGCGGCCTGCTCGTCGACGACGTCACCGTCGGGGGCGCCACGGTCAGCGACGGCAGCAGCCTCGCCCCGTTCGACTCGCCCACCGAGATCAAGCCGATCGCCGTCGCCAACTGGAACGTGCGGCTCATCGGCCTGGACGAGAAGCACTCGTTGGCCTGGCAGTTCGAGTTCGACGGCAAGTCGAGCCTGACGCTCAACCGGGCGCAACTCGCGCTGCTCGCGCTCTTCCCGAAGGTGGTCGCCGTGGTCGCCTACGACGAGCCCACCGAGCAGGTCCAGCAGTACGCCCCCTACACCCTCAAGGTCAACGGCGTGACCCAGAAAGGCGGGGCCCCCTTTTAACGCCTCCGNCCGAGCACCCGGTGCTCGGGCGGGGCCGTTTGCGGGTAGAACTGGCGGCATGAGTGAAGCGCCGGTGCTCCATCTCGTCGTCTGCGCCGCTCCCCCGGCCCAGCGGATCGGCGAACTCGCCGACCTGCTCGCCGCCGACGGGTGGCGGGTCTGCCTCATCGCCACCCCCGTCGCCGGAAGCTGGCTCGACCGCGACGCGCTCGCCGAACAGACCGGTCATCAGGTACGCGTCGAGTGGCGCCGCCCCGGCGACCCGAGCCGCACCCGCCGGCCGACGCCGCCGCGGTCGTGCCGGCCACATTCAACACGCTGAACAAGTGGGCGGCCGGCGCGAGCGACACGCTGGCGCTGGGCATCCTCAACGAACTGCTCGGCACCGGGCTGCCGATCCACGTCTTCCCCCGGGTCAACGCCGCCCTGTCGGCGCATCCGGTCTACCAGCCCAACCTGCGACGGTTGCGGGAGGCCGGGGTGGTGGTGCACGGCGGGGACGTGCTGCGGGCGCCGGACGAGATGACGCCGAGCCGGTGGGCGGTCGTGGTCGACGCGCTGCGCGCCGCTCGCCCCGCTAGGACCCACCTCGACGAGCGGTGAGCCGTCGAACCAGGTAGTGGCCGGCGAGCGCCATCCCACCGCCGAGGACGACAGCGCTTACGAGGGAGGCGGCGGGACGACTCGGCTCCGGGCTGCTCGACTCTGGCCGGGCACATACCGCGTCGGCTGCCGGGCCCGCCTCGACAGCCGCCTGGTAGCGCCGGTCCATGACCAGGGTGAAGCGCCGGGCCCGCCGCGACGTCTCGGCCTTCATGCGTGGGCCTCTTGCCTCCGCCCAGAAACGTCGGCCGGCGGTGCCCTTGAAGAACTGGTCGGCGAGCACTTCCAAGTGCGGCTCGCTCAGGGTGTCCACCTCCCACATGAGCTGCCAGTGGGTCACGATCAGATTGCTGTAGACATGCTTGCGGAACCAGCTCAGATCCGTCGACTCCTCGATCGGGCCCCAGCACTTCAACAGCCCGGGATCGTCGATGGCCATCTTGAGCAGGTCGGTGTGCAGGGCCCGAAGTGCCTGCTCACGCGCCGCCTTGGCCTCGCGCGCCTGCACGATCAGGGAGGCGACCACGCCGATCAGCGCGAGCGCCGCGAGAATGGCGGAGGCCGCGCCGTACGCCTGGCCGACGTTCCCGAGCAGCGGCCAGTCGTAGCCGGGACGCTCACCGATCCAGAGCAGGCCGATCGGCGTGAAGAGCACCGCGGCGAGCACGGCCAGCACAGCGAGCAGCAGCACCGTGGGCGTCGCTGACCGACGGGCCAGGCCGGTGACCATCCGCAGTCGGGGCACGCCTGCCTCCACGGTCGCTCGTGCGGGCAGGCTACAACAGGCGAGCGGTGGAGGGCGTCCGGCCGTCGACCTCCCGACGGAAGAACGACTCGAATGGCTCGGCGCGGTCGAGNCCCCCGCCTCGTCGTAACGGACGTCATAGACGGCACGGCTACCGGCCACCATCAGCTCGGGGATCCGGCCGTGGTCCCGCTCCAACTCCGAAACACCCTCTGCGGCAAGCACACCGATCCGCTCCCCCACCCGGGCGCGGTAGCGGAGGAAGTTCAGCTCCCAGATCAGGTACGGCGTGAGCGGCAGCTCCACGATCCGCAGCCGGTGCAGCCCGGAGCCCATCCCGTCGAGGCGGGCGAAGAACTGCGCCAGTTCGGGGTTGGGCTGTGCGGCGATCCTCAGCGCCTCGTCCCACCGGCCGGCAGCGAACGCCTCCCAGCTCGGGCTGCCCGGCTCGCGGAACGTCTGGATCCGCTCGGTCTTGAGGATCGTCCCGTCCACGGACTCGACCGTGGCGTAGAAGTCGGTCTCGTACTCGGGCAGGCTCAGTTGTCGGGCGGACGCCGTCCGCAGCAGGTCACGCATCCGGGATGTCCGGCTTGGCGGCCCGGATCATGCTGCGCGGAACGACGACCAGTCGCTCGTCGGGACCGACGCTGACGCCGTCCGGCAGGCGTCCGTCGTACGCGGTGGTGAGGTCGCGGCCGATGACTGCCACGTCGCCGTTGGAGAGTTCCCAGATGTCGGGGCAGGTGGTAGTGCCGCCACTCTCGCCCAACTCGGCGGCGGACCGCCCGAGGCGCCGGGCGAACGTCGCGGCGGGTTCCGCTTCCCAGCCACCAGCCATCGTCAACTCCTCGGAGTAACGGATCGAGCACTCAGAATAGCGAGGGTCGGCTCACGGACGCCCCTGGATTTTCGCGAACTGAACTGAATCTCCGATGGTCAGCGGGTGCGGGGCACCTGGCGGTTGAAGCGGGGACGCAACGCCACCACCAGCGCTTCCTTCGTACCCTCGGGGTTGTCGGTCTCCTGCCAGCGGACCTCGCACCGGCCCAGCCACCCGGCGACTTCGTCGCGGGTCGCCGGGCGACCCGGCGCGTCGAGGAGCTGGCCGACCTGGTCGTGCAGCACCGACGAGTCGCGGTTGCCGGTGAGGTGCTGCCGCAGCCGGGCGCGCAGGTTGCTGGTGTAGCCGACGTAGACGACCACACCTCCGTCGAGCACCAGGTGCACGCCGGGCGCGGCGGGCGCGCCCGCAACGACATCCCTGGTGTACGGCCGGGCGGGCGTGAACGCGGCCAGCAGGTCGGTGTCGAGCATCTCCGGGACGCAACCGGCACCGGCGCCGCCCTGTTGCCCCGTGCGTCGTCGTCAGCGCTCCCCGATCCTCGGCAGGTGCAACCGTTCGGTTGGCACGCCGGCCAGGGTCAGCCGCCGGCGGGCCGTGGTGAGCATGGCGGGCGGCCCGCAGACGTGCACATCCTGGCCGGGCCGGTGGTGGCGGGTCGCCACCTCGATGGCGGTGCCCCGCTCGGTCGGCTCGGCCTCCGGGTCGTCGGAGAACGCCGGCACGATGGTCAGCCAGTCGTGGACCTGCTGGAGCTTGTCCAGCGCGATCGCGTCGTACACATCGCTGAACGTGCGCGCGCCGAGGACCAGCGTCGCCCGTCGGGCGACCGGCGCCTGCGCGGCCTGCTCCACCAGGGCGCGCAGCGGCGCCAGCCCGGTGCCACCGGCCACCAACAGCAGATCGTCGTCCCCGTCGGTCAGCTCCAGCCCGGAGTCGGCGGGCGCGCCGAGATGGAGCAGGTCGCCGGGGCGTACCTCGTGGACCAGGCTGCCGGAGACGGACCCGCCGGCCAGCGCGCGGACGTGGAACTCGACGGTCCCATCCGCGCGCGGCGTGTTGGCCGGCGACAGCCACCGCCATCGTCCCGGCCGGTGCGGCGTGCAGACCGGCACCGCCTGGCCCGGCCGGTGCGGCAGCCGCCACCACGGTCGTACCGTCAGCACGGCGATGCCCTCGGCGGCGCCGTCGCGGTCGACCACCTCGGCCGGCCACCAGGCCGGGCCGTCGCCCACCCGGGCCGCGGTCCGCTCGACCAGCCGCCACACCCGCCGCCACCGCACGCCGGGCACGGCCAGCAGCGCGCCGCCGATCGCCGCCGCGTGCCAGGGCCGCCAACCCAGACTGCGGTACGCGGACCCGAGCACCCGCAGCGACGCCAGGCGTACCGGCCGGTCGTCGCCGCCGTCGAGCAGGCGCAGCAGGGTGGCGTGCAGCAGCACGGCGTCCCGCTCGGACAGCGGCCCCGAACACCGGTCCTGCACCGCCGCCCAGAACCGGCCCGCCGTCTCGTCGGTCACGAGAGCTGCCCCGGACCGACGTGCTCAGTGGCGTGCCCCGGGCGACGCGGGTACGGGGTGCGCTCGCGGCGACAGGGCGGTCGGCTTTCGGGCACCGGGACGCGCACGGTCGGCGCGTCCGGGGCGGCGAGCGGGGGCAAGCCGGGGCAGTGATCGGGTACGGCGGGCATGGGTGGGCGCCTCCGGGGTTGGGTGTCGGTAGCGGCACCGGGGCGGGCGGGAGCGGCGAGAAGCGCGATCGGGAGCGCGGTACCGCCGGAGCCAGCACCCGCCCCGGGCCATACGTCGACTCTCACCCTTGATCGGCCAAGGCTGTATTCCCTGGTGATCGTCGACTTCATACACGCTCGGCATACTTTCAGTAACGGTTAGCTCGCATTACGTGAGCGTCGACGATATGCGTGGTATGCATACCGGCACGCCGCGGATCGGTTTGAATGGTTAGGCTCGATTTCGGACACAGCCACCCGCGAGAGCGAGGTTGCCGGTGACACTCGCGAACTGTCCCCGCTGCGGCGGACGCCTGGCCCGTGACAACTCCAGTGGGCGCTGCGCGCCCTGCCAGGCCGCCGAGCGGGATCGTTTGAGCGGGCCACCGGTGGTGCCGGAGTCGTTCTGGGAACACGAACCGGTGCGGACCGCGCTGGCCGAGCGGCACCTCGGTCGAGTGATTCGTGCGTACCGATACCACCCGTATCACGGGCGGAGCCCGCTGCCGCAGACCGTGGTGGCGCGGTGGTTCAGGATCACGCAGGCCCAACTAAGCCGGATCGAGAACGGGCCAGCGCTGGTGCACCTGGATCGGCTGGCGCATTGGGCGGCGTTACT
Organism: Micromonospora sp. NBS 11-29; assembly: GCF_002140155.1. Lineage (GTDB taxonomy): Bacteria > Actinomycetota > Actinomycetes > Mycobacteriales > Micromonosporaceae > Micromonospora. Next base: position 517,775 of record NZ_NAPR01000013.1, on the reverse strand, counting down.
TGGCATCCCACCGACACATCTCTGGTTCGCAACCGGCCCGCACTCCCCGGCAGACGCTCCATTCGGCTCGAACCATGTCGGACCTGACGAGGGCAGGCGTGCACTGCTGGCCGGCATCGCCGCTGTGGCGGTCGGCGCCGGACTGGTCGGCGGAGCCGGGGATGCCCCGCCGCGCCGCATCGGCAGTGCGGACGTCGCACGGCTGAACGCCGTACTGGACCTGTACCGGTCGGTGGACCGCGAGAGCGGCGGCGGCCTGCTCTACCGGGAGATCGCCCGTTTCGCTGAGTCGGTGTACCGCACGCTGGACTGGTCTCATCCGACAGGGCTAACGCCCAGCCTGGTCGCCGCAGTAGCGGCGGCTCGTCAGTTGGCCGGTTGGACCGCGCTCGACGCCGGCCGACACTCGGACGCCCAACGACATTTCGTTGCCGCTGAACGGGCNCTGCAGTTGGCGCACACCCAGCTCGGATCGCGGGCTACGCCGGCAGTGAAGGCTTTACTCTGGGGTGCGGAAGCCGCCTCGGCTGCGGCGCTTGCAGACCACCAGGAAGCGCTGAACCTGCTCGGTCGGGCGACTGAACAGTTCGAGCGCATAGACCCTGATCGCGAGCCAACGTGGGTGGCCTTCTACGACCGAGGCGAGCTGCTTGCCCAGTACGGTCGGGTGTACCGAGACATGGCACGGCAAGCGGGCACACATGCTTTGCGGGCGGTGCAGAGTGCGGAGAGCGCCATCGCGGCCTTCGGCCCTGCGAATGTCCGCAGCATGGTGCTCAACGAGGTCGGCCTGTGCAGTGCGCTCTTCCTGGCNCCCTCAGCTCCCGCCGCGTGGTCGACCGAGTCGTCAACCTGCGCCGTGACCTCAGGCAGTATCGCAGGATGCCGAAGGTCGCCGAGTTTGAGCGTGCGCTGAAGGCGCGGGCTGCGGTCAGCATATGAGCGGACGCTTCTCGAAAGAAGTGATGACCCGAGCCATGCGGGAGATCGCGGCCGGTCTCGGCGTCCCGACCGAGGATGCTCGGCTGCTCCGCCTGACCAATAATGCGGTGTTCGCGCTGCCGAGTTCTGGTCTCGTCATCCGGATCGCCCGGACGCATCGCCTACGAGACAGGGTCACGAAGGTCGTCCAGCTCGCCCGCTGGTTCGCCGAGATCGACGCGCCGACGATCCGCCTAGCGCCGGAGGTCGTGCAACCCATCGAGGTCGCCGATCTGACTGCATCGGTGTGGACCTACGTTCCTGGGAACGCCTCGGCTCCGACTGTGGAAGACTTGGGTTCAGCCTTGCGCCGCTTCCACGCACTCGACTCGCCGCCTTTCTCCGTCGCTACCTGGGATCCGGTTGAAGATGCCCGTAGACGCCTGGTTGATGCCGACGGGCTAAGCGCGGAGGATCATGACTATCTCAAGGCGCGGTGCGACTACTTAGAGCCACAGATTGCCAAACTCAATCAGCGTTCGGAGCGAAAGCTGATTCATGGAGACGCCCATGTCGGCAACCTGCTGCGCGATCCATCTGGCCGGGTCGTCTTCTGCGACTTCGACGCCACCTGCGTCGGACCGTGGCAGGTCGACTTGGCGGCGGTCGCTGTCGGCGCGGCACGTTTTGGGAATGGCGAAGCGCACCGTAGGCTCACTGACGCCTACGGGTACGATATCACCTCCGACCGCGACTGGACCGTTCTGCGGGAGGCGCGCGAACTTAAGATGATCGCAGCTGCAGCCCCTCTTCTCGCTAGTTCTGCAGCGGTGGCGGCTGAATTCGCCCTACGAATGCGGTCCATCTATCAAGAAGATCCAATTAGGCATTGGACGCCATTTGCTGATCTCATGTAATTACGCTGCGATGCAAGCGCAGAGATCGTCGGCTGATATCTCCCGGCGTGTCAGCCCACGCGAGTCATCCAGCATTCGCTGCCCTATCAATCAATCCTCAGCACCCCTCCCCGGTAGCAAGGGCACGCCGCCGGCGGACCGTCTCTTCGACACGGGAGGCAGCGGCACTAGGGGCTTCGTGCTCCCATACCGTGATCAGCACCCAACCGGCATCTCGTAGCAAATCTTCGTTCTTTCGGTCCCGAGCAACGTTTCGATCGATCTTGGCGACCCAATATTCACTATTGGCGGTTGGCCTGCGATGGTGTTCAGGGCAGCCATGCCAAAAGCAGCCACGTACTTCTACGGCCACCCGAGCCGGCCGAAAGACTATGTCAGCCTTCATCCGCAGCTCAGGAAGCGGCTTTACANCTTGGTGTCGCGACTGCGGTTCGACTGCATAGACCGGCGCACAGCCGGTGTGGACGCCCAAGAGCCACCAGCCGTGCTCCTTTTCCCGAGAGACATATCAGCAAACAGCCAAACCGCTTTGGCCGGTGACTATCTGACGTCTCGCGAGCCTATTCGTTTTCCAAGCCGCCGTTCTCTTCTTCTTCCTCAGTTTCTGTCTCATCCTTGTCTTTCCGTCCCCGCGGATCGGAGGGTTCGTACAGAACGGTGCCAACGAGGCCCTCGACATCGATTGCCGAAGCGGAGGGCTCGGGTCGTCCTTCAACATATGCGAGGCGGACGGCTGAGATGTGCGCTAGACGTACGGCCTGGATCACCAGAACTCTCCGCAGACCCTCTGACACTTCCCCGCGTTCATGAGCCACCGCAGCAAGCCGGGCGATGGTTTCTGCTCGCCGCGCGATGCGCACATCTGGATGACCCCGCTCCTTGCGAGTATCAGCACTAATCAAGGGGAATCCCTGCGAGGGCGGCAACTTAACTGGATGAGATAGCGGAGGGATTTTTTCGTTGAGAATGGCGTGAAAACGGCTTTCCTCAATCGCCCTCAAGTAGGCGGCGTACTCCACCGCATCTAGACGCTTTCTCGCCGCCTCGTAGCCCTCCTTGTCACCCTTCTTGGTCAGCGTCTCATACTCCCACAGAGGCCACAGCCGCATTTCCGCAACCTCAAACACGTCCAGAATCCTCATAGCGACAGCATCAGTCCGCTGGTTCGTCAAATGCCGCCGGATGCGTGTGCGAAGCTTCTCGTTTGTTTGTCCGACGTAGATGGGCTCGCCGTCGTAATCATAGAAGGCGTAGACACCCCAGCGAGCATCAGCCCATTTGCGACCATAGGCGTCACTCGCCGATAGAGCCTCCTCCAGAAGGCCGCGAAAATCACGAACAGAAGTTGCTGGAAGCTTGCTCTTCGCCGGCTTGCTCTTCTTCGACGACCGGTTGGCGTCAACCATTGACGACTGCCAACTTGAGTGCAGTGCGCGTCTGCAAGCTACCCAGCACGAGAGGCACCAAGTAGTGCTTCGCCAGCCACGACACCACCGGCACACATACGGCGTCACCGAAGCCAAAGAGAACCTGATTGCTACGGAGGTTGTCGAGCGTGTAGTTCCCGGCTCCCATCAGGCGCGCATACTCAAGCGGAGTCATCCACCGTACGCGGACGGCTCCATTGCCCACTTCTACTACCGCCTGCTTTGATGACCCGCCGCGGGCGGTCCGCAGACATCCAGAGATGTCATCGGGACGAATTTCCCAAGTCGGCTTACCGTTCCGTGTCCGGCGGTAAGCAGTGCGGTAGGTCACGTTGGCCTGTGCCTTCAATTTCTCAAGCCGCTCTGCCTGCATCGGCGACAAGGAGCCGAGGAACGCGTCCCGACGCTTCTCCTCCCACCAGCCGTCAGGAGCGACCTGCTCCACGAGGTCAGAGAGCCCGGAGGTGAGGGGAGGGGGCGGAGTGGGGAGCTTCGCCCGGTGAGTCCTTAGGGAAGGGTCGCCAAAGGGTGCGAGGAGCCAGTCAGGGCGAAGCTCGCTGTTTGGAACCGGCTCATCGGCTGGAGGGTTCAAAGCCCCAATGACGAACAGGCGGGGACGCGACTGCGGCACGAAACGCCTTGCATCGAGGGTCAAGACGTCCGCTGAGTAGCCGAGGCGATTGAGTTCACGGATGGCAGTCGCCAAATCTTCGCCGCCGTGGCTTGTGGCGAACCCAACGACATTCTCAAGCGCGACGACGGGCGGGCGGGCGTCTTGCCCCATCTCGTCCAGGACGTTGGTGAAGCCCCAGAATGTCGATGATTCACTGCCGCTCAGCCCTCTACGCCAGCCGGCCAGGGAGAGATCGGTGCAGGGGAAGGAGGCCCATGCGAGAGCAAGGTTGGAAGGCATGTCGCTGCCCTTGACCTTACCGACGTCGCCTGGCTTGAAGACGTGGCCGTCGTCTTTCCCGAAGTGGCCTTCGTACATCTCCTGCTTGGCTGGCTCGATGTCGTTGGACCACACAACGCTGAGACCGGCTTGCTCCAAGCCAAGGCGGACAAGGCCGATGCCCGCGAAGAACTCGGCGGCTGTGGGCTTGGAAGCGACGTCCGGCCCTGTCGGGACACTCTTCAGCGTTGGTGCGATCTTCACCCTGGCGACCCTAAGTCAAAACCCTTCGTAGGTCGATCCTGCGTGGCAGGTGTCGCAGGGCCACTTGAGCCCTCCGCTGGATCCAACGATGCTCACGGTAGCGAGACTTGCTGATGGCACCGCCCACCTCGAGCAGACGGCTGGTGAATTCCCAGTCAATCTGGGGGCCGGCGGTGCCGTTGACCGAACGCGATGCTCGGCTCAAGCGGCTGTGGGCGGAGCCGGCGCGGTGCGCGGAGCTATGGCAGGTCGCCGACGTGCTGCGCGACCGGATCCACCGGGTGAGCGAGCGGCCCGCCCCTGGGCGGGTGCCGCTGCGGGTCCACTCCCGCTACAGCCAGAACGAGGCGTGCGCGGCGTTCGGCATGACGAACCCGGGATCGTTGCGCGAGGGGGTGAAGTGGTTGCCGGACGAGAAGGCGGATCTCTTCTTCGTCACACCTCGGAGGCGTCGGCGAACGGCCGGCGGTACGTCGGCCATGTCGCGCAGGGGTCGACGGTACACCTGTTCGTGCGGGAAACCAGGGTGGCCGACCGCGACCTTGGCGCACCGCCGTACCTGTATGCCGGGCCGATGACCTATCAGGAGCACAGCGGTGACCGACCGATGCGCATCGTCTGGGAGCTGCGGCATCCGCTGCCGGCCGACATGTACGCCGCCGCCCGGGCGGTCGCCGCATGACTGGCTGATGACGCCCTACGACTCAGCTCGAAAGGCGGGAAGAGAGCATCACTGCCAAACGCGTCCGCCCGGTCAGTTGCCGCCGTCGCCGTACCGGCCGCCGGTGGCCTGCTTCCACACCCGCCGGTTCGACATCTCCGAGATGTAGTCGACGTGCGCCTGCAACGGCCACGACAGCATCGAATAGTCCCCGATCACGAACGTCATGTTGTACGGCCCGTCGGCCGGCGTCGTGATGAACGTCGGCGCCACCATCTTGTAGTAGTCCTCCACCTCCGACGGCAGTTTGCCGGAGTTGTCGGTCAGCAGCAGCGGCGCGTGGTAGCCGAGGTGCGACAGCGGGGCGGACGCGACCGCGCCCTGCCAGTTGTCGATGTTCACCAGCGTGAAGCCGTGGCCGGGGCCGAGGATGTTCCAGCCCATCATGCCGGCCGGGTCCCACATCTTCGCGAACGCCACGGACAGGTTGAACGGCGTGGTCGTGGCCGGCGTGTTGAAAGCGACCGCGTCGTCCGCGTCGACGCGGGTCACGCTGCCGTATTCGCCGAGTTTCTTCACCACCGACGCGGACACCTGGTCGGGGCCGCCGAAGACGTAGATCAGGGCGTGGCCGTTGCGGCGTTTGAGCGCGTCGATCGTCGGCTTGGGAATGCTGTTCCGGTGCGACCAGAGCAGCCCGGCCGGCATGTGCGACGCCCAGTGCGTGGCGGGCAGGTAGTACTGCCAGTCGCGGCCGTCCGCCGAGCCGATCAGCACGTCCTGCGCCCCGTTGCCGCCGGTGCTGGCGCTCGTCTCCATCTGCGGGACGCCCAGGTCCGGGTTCTGGATGCTCCCGTACAGCTTGTCGATGTTGTTGGACAGTTCGAAGACGTTGCGGCCGGTGACCGCCTCCCATTTCACCCCGATGGCGGTGAGCTGCCGTTTGACGGCGTCGTTCGCGGCGGTGCCGACCAGGAACGCGTCGACGTCGTTACGCCGGACGATGCCGGTGTCACCGAGACGCTTGATCTCGTTGAGCGTGACCGCCGGGATGCCGGTCCGGGTGACGTACAGGATCGGTGCGTCGTCCGGGAAGTGCAGCAGCGGCACGGCCGAGATCGCCTGGAGTGGGTCGTCGGGTGTGACCAGCGTCAGCCCCCACGGCCGGTCGGGCACGTTGTCGGTTTCCCCCGGTGCGTTCTCCGGCAACGCCGCCGGCCAGATGTGCTGGGTCACCGACACCGCCTCCTGGAACGGGTCGGTGCCCCAGAGGCGGGTGGTCGTCTTGGTGGCGATGGTCGGCACCAGGCTCGGGGCCTCGGGCGGCGACGGGACGTCGAAGTCCCGGCCGCACACCACCCCGAACGGCCACAGGTTCGGGTCCGGCGACGGGCACGAGCTGCTCGGCGTGGGCTCCGGACCGGCGGCCGCCGGGGTGGTAGCCAGCGCCGTCCGGGTCACGCCGCCCGGGATCGTCACACCCACCACGAATGACAGGGCGCACAGCACCGCCACGCCCGCCACCGGGAACGGTCCCGGATGACGCGCTGACACTCGGGTCCACCTGAGGTTCCACATGCGGATCACCCCTCGCTCGGCCGGGGACCCGATCCTTCCTCGGGCGACGTCATCCGAGCGTGACCAGCACCCGGCGGTGGCGTGCCGGGATGGTGACGGCCGACCGGCTCAGCGCCAGCCAGGAAACCCGGACGAGCCTCGGGTACGACCGCGAGTGCGTCCCCGTGAGGGCTGAGCGCCCTTTGCTACGGTCGGCGGACCGGCGGCCTGGCGCACCACATGGTGGCGGAAGAGGTGAAGCGTGCACGTCGATCCGATGGGGCGCAGGGGCAGGGATCGAGTCTTCCGGGGGGTCGCCGATCGGTGGATCGGACGGCTACTTCTGCTGTTCGTGGTGGTGGCGGTGCCGAAGGCGTTGTCCGAGCCGAGCCTGGCCGGAATCCCGTTCGACCTCGGCACCGCCGCCGTTTTCGCGATCATCGGCTGGGTCTGCTTCCGGATGGGCTTCCGCGCCCAGTTGGCGGCCCGCCGCGACCACTTCGAGGTGGTGAATCTGCTGACCGTCGAACGTATCCCCTACCATGACGTGGCTGATGTCCACATCGATCAGCTCTCGGTCCGCATCACCCTGACATCGGGACGACGTGTCCGGGCCTGGGGTCTCGCCGACTCGCTGCTGAACACCGGCGGATCCGAGCGACAAAACCTGGCGGACCGCCTCCGCCTGATCGCCGCCGAGCGGCAGACCGGTGCGGCCCCGCGCCGTACCCGCAGTCGCCTCCCCGACCGGTGGGCGCCGGTCGCCCTGTTCGCGCTCTTCTCCGGCGCGATCGTCCTCCGCCTCGTGACGCAGTGACTCCACCGGCAGGCGGTCCGCCCCGGCGGGAGTCGACCCGGCCGGGGCGGACCACCGTCAGACCTGGGTCGCGGCCACCGGCTCCGGTGGCGGGGTGGCCGTGCCGCCGTTGCGCCGCTCGTCGCCGTGCCCCGGCCACCACGCCTTGTGTCCGATCAGCCCGGTCAGCGCCGGCACGAAGAACATCGACATGACGAACGCGGACAGCACGATCCCGATCGCCACCGCGAAGCCCATCTGCTGGAGGAACGAGATCGGCGCGATGATCAGCACGCCGAACGTGCCGGCCAGGATCAGCCCGGCCGCGGCGACCGTCGGGCCGGCGTGTTCCACCCCGATGGCGGCGGCCTGGTGGGGTTCGTGGCCCTCCCGTGCCTCCTCGCGTAGTCGGGCGATCATCAGGATGTTGTAGTCGGTGCCGATCGCCACCACGAACAGGTAGAGGATGATCGGCAACTGGAACGTGACGCCGGGATTGCCCTGGAGCCCCTGGAACACGTAGACGGTCGCGCCCAGCGTGGCCGCGAAGTTGAGCAGCACCGCGATCACCAGGTAGACCGGCGCGACGAGGCTGCGCAGCAGCAACGCCAGGATCAGCGCGATCAGACCGGCGGCGACCGGCAGGATCACCGACAGGTCGCGGTTGTTGGCCGAGTTGATGTCAGCGAAGATCGCGGTGGGCCCGCCCACCAGCGCCCTGGTGCCCGATGGCGCCTTGGCGTGCAGGTCGTCACGCAGGTCGTCGCGGACCAGGCTGATCGCCTCGTTGGAGACCGGGTTCTCGTCGAGCAGCAGGTTGATCCGGGCGACGCCCGGGTCGGTGGTGCTGCGCTCCGCCGGCTGCACCCGGGCCACGCCGGGCGCGCTCGCCGCCGCGGTGGCGAACTCGTTGACCTGCTGCTCGGTGAGCGGGGTGCCGTTGCCGGTGGTCAGGTACACCTCGGTGGGCGCCAGCGCGCCGGCCGCGAACCCACGCTGGAGGTCCTTGGCGGCCCGCGCCGACTCGGTGTCCTGCGGGAAACCGGCGCTGAAGTCGTAGTCGGCCTTGTACCCGAGCACCCCGGCGGCGAGCGCGACCAGCAGCGCGCCGGAGGCCGCGGCCACCACGGCGGGCCGGCGACCGATGGCGGCGCCGAGCCGCCGGGACAGGGTCGCCTCGGGTACGCGCTGCCACGCCTTCGACGGCCAGAAGACCCACCGGCCGAGCAGCGACACGACCGCCGGGATCAGGGTCAGCGAGGTGATCAGCATGACGCCGACGGCGATGGCGAGCGCCGGGCCGAGTGAGCCGAAGAAGCCGAGTGAGGCGAGCAGCAGCACCAGGAACGCGACGATGACCGCGCCCGCGGCGGACGTGATGACCTCGCCGACCCGCTGCACCGAGACGATCATGGCGGTGCGCTTGTCGTCGCCGGCGCGCAGCCGTTCCCGGTAGCGGAACAGCAGAAAGAGGATGTAGTCGGTGCCGATGCCGAACAGGACGATCAGCAGGATGGTCTGGAGGTCCTGGCTGACGTTGAGGTCGAACGCCTTTCCGGCGGCGGCGACCAGCCCGGTGGTGACGGTGATGACCACGCTGATCACCACCACGGGCAGCAGCGCGGCGATCGGGCTGCGGAAGATGATCAGGATCAGACCGATGATGAGGACGATGGTGGCGATGCCGACGACCGCGAACGCGGAGTTGAACGTGTCCTCGTTGTCGACGAAGCTCGCCACGTCACCGGCCACCCCGGCGGTCAGCCCGCTGCCGGACAGCTCCGGCCCGATGGCGGCGCGCAGGTCGCGTACGGCGTCGAGCAGGCCCGGGTCGTCGGGGGTGTCGGCGTCGAGACCGACGGCGACCACCTGCACCGACTTGTCCGGCGCGACGGCCTGCGGGCCGGTGACGTAGCCGCTGGTCTGCGGGATGTTGCGGGCCTTGAGCGCCTGGGCGAGCTGACCGACCCGCGCCTCGTCGGCCGGGGTGAGCGGCGTCCCGTCGCTGCGCTTCACCACCACGCTGGCGGTGGCGGTCGCCGCCTGCGGGAACGACTTGCTGGCCAGCTCGGTGGCCTGCACCGACTCGTAGGAGTGCGGCAGGAAGCTCTCCTGGTCGGCCGAGGTGATGTCACTCAACGACGGGCTGGTGACGATGATGGCGATCGCGGCGAGCAGCCAGCCGCCGATCACCCACCATGCCTTGCCCACGACGAATCTGCCCAGGCGCTCGAACATCGTTTCCCCCGTGTGTTCGACTGTGTCGCGGGCATCTTACCCTCCGCCACCAATCCTTTTCGGACGGCACGCGTTAATCAGTCGATGGCTCCGACGGTCGGCCGAACGTCCGTACCCGATCGGTCCGGCGGCCGTGAGCGGGGTGCGTTCGCCCCCTGGGCTGGTTAGGCGGGCGTCGATACAGTCCGGTCCATGGGGCCGGTGGGCGCGATCACGCGAAGGGCGGGCGTCGTCGTGGCGGTGGCGGCGTGGGTCGCCTCCATCTTCCTCATGTCCCTCGTCGTGGGAACCGCGGCGGAACCCACCGAGACGCCCAGCGACCCGTCGCCGCCGCCGTCGTGGATCCGCCCGGAGCCCGACCGTAAGGGGACCGTGACCACCGTCCTGTCCCCTGCGGGCGACCGGGTCGACATCCGCACCGACTACGTGGTGTCCATGCGGGCCGATGATCCGCTCGCGGTGGCCGCGCGGGCCGGCGACCTCGACGGCGCGGAGGCGGCCGACCGGTTGTTCCACGAGGACGTCACGGCCAACGGGTTGTTGCATGTCGACACGTCGCCGCCGACGGTGTCGTGGAGCAGCGACGACCCCACCTGCGTCATGCGTTTCACCACCAGTGGCTGGCTGAGTCTGCTGCCGGGCGAAACCACACTCCTGAGCCTGCAGTCGCTGCGGGAGGACCATCCTGCGGTCCCCCGTCAGCACCTGAAGGTGCGCGTCGTGGGCGACCTCCGGATCGTGGGGAGCGCGGGCGCCCGCCTGCTCCGCCAGAGCGATCGGGAGGCCGAATTCGACGGGCCTCCCGGCGGGGTGAGCATTTCGCTTCATCGGGAGGATGGCACCGCGCCGCCGACGGCGGCTCCGGTGGTGGACTTCTCCGACGACGAGTCCGGCAGCGACCTCTTGACGCTGGCCAGTGGTTGGAGCATCCCCGCCTCGGCGCTCCTCCTGGCCCTCCCGTGGCTGGTGCTGACGGCGTCGACCCGACGGGATGGTGCGTTGGGTCGACTGCTCCGGCCGGTGTGGCCGCTGCGCTGGCTCGTCGGTCTCGCCGTCCTCGCGGGCGGCATTCTGGCCTTCCTCACCCCCGGGCCGACCAACGGGCCCTGGTTCAGCGAAGGCTTCCTCGCGCTCAGCTCGTTGCCCCTGTCCACGGCGGTCGGGGCCATCCTGCTCACCGGTATCGTCCTGCCCAGCGAGCCGAACCGGCGGCCGCCGGGCTGGCCGACCGCGACCGGACTGCTGCTGTTGCTGCTCGCCGCTGTCTGGCTCGTACTCTCCAACGGCGAAGTGGCGCCCGGTCACTCCTGGGCGGACCTCACCGACACCATGTCGCTCGCGGTCGCCGCCGGCACGGCCGCCGCGTGGCTGCTCACCTCCTGGCGCTGGGCGCCCCTGGGCGGTGCCGTCGCCGGCATGGCGTGGGCGCTCGCCACCCTGACGCTGGTCTGCGCGGGCCGGTATCCGGAGCACGGACTGACGGCCCTCGCGATCGCCGGAGCCGGCCTGGCGCTCTTCGTGGTGCCCGCCCTCCCCGACAAACGCTGGCCGGTCCTGGTCGCCGTGGCGCTGCTCGGAGCCACCCTGTTCATTCCGATCTGGGGGATCGGCGCCTACGGCCCCGACGACGTCTACTACTCGACGGACTTCGACGACCCCACCGGCACCACGGTCGACGGTGCCCGGCTGGCGCAGGTGATGCTGCTGGCCTGGACCTTCCTCTACCTGGCCCGCGTCGGCCGGCGGATGTCGAACACCGTCGCGTCCTGGTCGTGGGCGCTGGCCTTCGCCGGCCTGCTGGCTCTGGCCAGTGAGGTCGGGCCGAGCACCTGGTTCAACCTGCTCGGGGTGGCCGCGACCGCGGCCCTCTGGCCCTGGGCCACCGGCCGGCGGAAANGCGGGCCGAGATCCGCCGCCGGATCGCCGAGTTGGGCGCGCACGACTTCTACCGGTCCGCGCGCACCCAGTTGCGGGAACAGACCCTGAGCCTCGACGAGTACGACCGCGGCCAGCACAAGCTCGACGAGGCCGCAACCATCAGGGGTAAGAGCATCCGGGGCGTACCGCTGTCCGGCGCGCTCGCCACGAACGCCGGGGAGACGCCGTCGGCGAACGCGCTCGCCGCGATCTACTGCGCGGTGCCGGTCGCCGTGACCATCGCCGGCTTCGACCTGTGGAACTTCCTGGCCGGTCCGGGCCACCCGTGGGCGTACTCATCGGGGTTGGAGCTCGCCTGGACGCTCGTGCGTGTCTTCCGGTGGATCGGCTACGCCGCCCTGTACGGGTTCTTCTACCCCCTCATCCGGGGGCGCACCCCGGTCGCGAAGGCCATCACGCTCGCGTTGCTCGTCATGCCGTCCGAGTTGCTGTCCGTCACCGGCGCGCTCGACTTCACGCCCCCGGCGGATGAGGCCGGCATCTACCGCAGCCTGCTGCTCGGCCTCGCCATCCGGCTGGGACAGGTCATCGTCTTCTCGGTCGTCCTCGGGCTCGCCTGGGAACGCCGGCTGGCACGTCTCGCCGGGTACGGGTGGAGCCGGGTACGCAACGTCCGCAGCCTGCGTGCGCTGGCCACGCCCGCCACGACGGTCGTGGTGGCGGCCGCAACGGCGCTCGGGACGGCCCTGGCGGGAACCGCGGTCGCCGCCCTGTTGTCCACGCCCGGCCCGACGGCACCCTCACCCGGCCCGTCGCCCGCCCCGCCCGCCACGTCACCGACCTCCGCGCCGCCACCCGGTCGCTAGGCGCGGAGTGTCGCAGGGGGCTCGTAGTCTGGGCCGGTCATCGACGATCGCAGGGAGGCGACGTGCGCGATGTGGTGGCCAGCGGCCCGGTCTGCCGCCGTCCGGAGTGACGCGGTGGAGATCGAGCCGGTCGAGCACGCCCCCGTCCGCGCCATCCGCCGGGCCTGGCTGGCGCAACGCTGGCACGACCTGACGTTCCTGCACTGGGCGGTGCCGCCGGAACGGGTCGCGCCGCTGCTGCCCGCCGGCACCCGTCCCGACACGATGGACGGGCTGACCTACGTCGGGCTGATCGGCTTCCAGATGGTCGGGGTGGGGCTCGGCCGAGGGCCGGGCGTGCCCTACCTCGGCACGTTCTGGGAGACGAACGTGCGGCTCTACTCGGTCGACGGCGCCGGCCGGCGGGCGGTGGTGTTCCGCTCGCTCGACGCCTCCCGGCTGCTGCCGGTGCTGGTCGCGCGGGTCAGCCTGCGCCTGCCCTACATGTGGTCGGCCATGCGACTCGACCGGGCCGGCGACACGCTCACCTACCGCTGCCGCCGCCGCTGGCCCGGCCCGACCGGGGCGACCAGCCGGATGACCGTACGCGTCGGCCCGCCGATCCCCGAGCCGACGCCGCTGGAGCACTTCCTCACCGCGCGCTGGGGCCTGCACACCCGGGCGTACGGGCGCACCCGGCACCTGCCGAACTGGCATCCTCGGTGGCCGTTGCACCGCGCCGAGCTGCTGCACCTGGACGACGAGTTGGTCACCGCCGCCGGCCTGCCCGCGCCGGACGGCCCGCCGGTCAGCGTGCTGCACTCCCCCGGCGTCCCCGTCGTCTTCGGCGGCCCCACCCCGGTGCCCTGACCGGCTTGATCACCTGCCAGCTCGGCGAAGTGGCGGCATCCACCGCACCGGGACGCCACCACTTCACCGAACTGGCGACGCGACCGCCGGGCCGAGGCGACGCGCCCGGCGAACGCGGTCAGCGCGGCGGGTCGGGAGTGCCGAGCGGGACGTCGGGGCGGCAGCGGCGCACCCGCTCGGCGGCCATCCGACCGCCCACGGCCAGCCCGTGGCGTTCCACCGCGGCCAGCCCGTACGCGCTGCATGTGGGCGTGTAGCGGCACGTCCCCGGCCAGCGGTGCGACAGCCAGCGCCGGTAGCCGAGGATGGCGGCCCGGCCGGCCCGGTCCACCGTCGGCGTCCGCACCAGCCCGGCGGTCACCGAGCCGAGGGTCAGCAGCATGGAGAAGAGGCCGAGGTCGCAGCAGCCCGGTCCGTCACAGTCGGGCAGGTCGCAGTTGCACCCGTCCCCGCTCTTCTTCTTTTTGTTGTGGCGTCGCGTCCGCATGATCACGACGCCATGATGCGACACCCCCGCCAGTCTTGGTCAGCCGACCGCAACGGGTCCGGCGAGGTCGGGTCGGTGGGCGGGCGGACGCCTAGCGTCGAGGACGTAACCAGGAAGGAGCACCGGGTGTTGGATCGCCTCAACCAGGCCATGGACGACCTCGAACAGCGGCTCGACCAGCCGCTCGACGTGGCGGCGCTGGCCCGGGTCGCCTGCGTGTCGGAGCACCACTTCCGGCGGCTGTTCTCGGCGCTGGCCGGGATGCCGCTGTCGGAGTACGTGCGCCGCCGCCGGCTCACCCTGGCCGCCGCCGACGTGCTCGCCGGCCGGGAGTCGCTGCTCGACGTGGCGGTCCGCTGGGGGTACGGCTCGAACGAGGCGTTCGCCCGCGCGTTCCGGGCCGTGCACGGCGTCGGACCGGCCGAGGCCCGGCGGGCCGGGTCGGTGCTGCGGTCCCAGCCCCGGATGTCCTTCCGGCTCGTCGTCGAAGGGAGCACCAGCATGGACTATCGGATCGTGACCAAGGACGCCTTCCGGCTCGCCGGGTTAAAGGCCCGGGCGCCGCTCGTTCACGAGGGGATGAACCCGCACATCGTGGCGTTCGTCAAGGGCATCGAACCGGCCACCGTACGCCGGATCGAGGCGCTGTCCGACCAGGAGCCGAGCGGCATCGTCAACGTCAGCGACGACCTGGCCGGCTCCCGCGCGGAGGGCACCGAGCTGGACTACTGGCACGGCGTGGTGACCGGCGCGGACGTGCCGGACGACCTGGACAGCCTGCCGGTGGCGGCCGGCGACTGGGCGGTGTTCCACAGCTCCGGCGCGTTCCCGCAGACGTTGCAGTACCTGTGGCGGGACGTGTTCACCCAGTGGTTCCCGTCGAACCCGTACGAGACGCGCCCGGGTCCGGAGATCTCGAAGGTACGGATCGCCGAGGGCGGCGGAACCGCCGACGCGGAGCTGTGGATCCCGGTGCGCCGGGTCTAGGGTCGCGCCTCGGCGGCGGCCCGCGCCAACGTGGCCGGCACGTCGTGTACGTGGTAGGGGTGTTCGCTCGGCTCGATGGCGGCGAGGAACATCGCGTACACGGCGGCCAGCCGCAACGCCGCGACCGGCCGCAGCAGGTCGGCGGCGCGGTGCGGGTCGCAGCCGGGCGCGTCGGCCCGCCACCGGTCGGCCCACGCGTCGACCAGCCGGGCGGCGGTGGCCGCGTCCAGGCCCTCGGTGAGGCGCAGAATGTCGAACGCGGGGTGACCGACGAACGCGTCCGCCCAGTCGATGACGACCCGCCGGGTGCCGTCGCCGCGCGCGTTGCCGGGGTGCAGGTCGCCGTGCACGAGCGTGTCGGGCAGCCCGCACCCGCGGACCCGGCGGAGCCGGTCGTCGAGGCCGGCGAGCAGCCCGGCGGCGGCCGACACGTCGTGCCCCGCCAGTCGTTCCCGGATCCACCCGGCCAGCCCCGGCCCACGAAGGTCGGGTACGCCGGCCGCGACCAGCCGATCCACGTCTCCGGCAGCGCGCACCTGCACGCGGTGGTGCTCGGCCGCGATCTCCGCCCGCTCCCTCGGGTCCGCCCCGTACCGGTCCTCCCCCGGCACGTCGTCGAGCAGCACCCGCCCCACCCCGTCGGCGGCCAGGACCCGCACCCCGTCGATCAAGGAGTTCGCGTCCGGAGGGAGATCGACGCCGACACGAACTCCTTGATCACCGGGGCGAGGGGGAGGGTCAATGAGCCAGGTCAGGACGGTCGGCTCGTGGTGGGCGAAGGTGGGGAGCTGTTTGAGCCAGGCCGGGCCGGCCGGGGTGTCCAGGCGCCAGATCGCGGAGAGGTTCCAGGTGCGTTGCTGCGTCACGGCGGTCACCGGGCGACCGAGGCGGCGCAGCTCGTCGGCGGCCCAGGCGACGCTGCGGGCCGGGCCGCCGGGCTCCGCCCACGGCTGGCGCAGCGGATGCGGCGTGCGGTCCACGGCGACCGGTTCCAGGGGTACCGCGGGCGCCGCGGCGCCCACCCCCAGGGGTACGGCGCCCACCCCCAGGGGTACGGCGCCCACTCCCAGGGGTACGGCGGGCGCATCGGCGACCTGCGCCAGGTAGCGGACGTGGCCGCCGGGTGGGCGCGGGCGGTCGGCGTCGAGCAGCCGTAGTACGGCCACGTCGAGGCCGTACCGCCGGCGGGCTCCGTCGACGACCGAGTCGACCTGCTGCCACCACGGTTCGGGCACGCCGAACGGGGGCAGCGCGCCGAGCGGGGCGCCGGCGGCGTCGACGAGGACCAGGGTCACGGTGCGGGACACGGCCGGACGCTATCCCCGACCGGCGGCGACGGCGAACGGTTAAGCGGCGAGCGGCGAGCTGGCCTCAGGTTCGCACGACACGGCGGAGTCCCTGGTGGCCGGCGCACACGTCGGGCTGCCCGCCGGTGCGGCTGACCATGCCGTCGCGGCACTGCACCAGCCAGCCCCGCCCGGCCCAGAACCCGGGTACGCAGGCAAACCAGTCGCAGATCCCGGTGGCCGGTTCGCGGATCCGCTCGCCAGCGCAGAAGTCGTACCCGAAGGGGTTCGCCGGGGCACCGCAGCGGCCCGGCGCGGGTCGGGTGCGCGTCGGCGTCGGGGCGGCGTCGGGGCGTACCCGGGCGGCGGGGGCGACCGGCGGCGCGGGCGTGCCGGTGGACGCGGGGGTGGCGGCGGCGGCCCGCTCCGACCCGGCCCGGGTCGGCGGGTTGGACTCGACGAGCAGGGCCGGCACGGCCAGCGCGAGCGCCGCGCCGACCGCGACCGTCCGCCGCCCGGCGGGTAACCGCGCGGCGGGTCGGTCCTGGCCGGGGGTGAGCACGGCCGGGCGTTCCGGGCGCAGCTCGGCGTGTTCCGCGATCAGGTCGTCGAGTTCGGCGACGACCGCGGCGCGCTGCTCGATCGCGTCGGCGAAGGCCAGCGTCAGCGTGAACCGGAAGTCGGCGACCGCGTTGGTGGGCAGCAGCAACCCCGAGGTACGCCGCCGTTCCAGCACCTGGATCAGGGTGACCGGCGCGGCCGGGTCGTGGGACAGTCCGGTCATCCGCCCGTACGTCCAGTCGCGTCGACCTCGCCCGCCGAGCAGCGCCAGGCGTCGGTTGGTGAGCACGGCCAGCCCGGCGTCGACCACCTTGACGCCTTCCGGGCGGCGGGGGCGCAGCACCGGCGGGTCGGGGTCGACGATCAGCTCCGGGGCCGGCAGCACGGCGGTGTGCCGCACCTCGACCAGTTGCGCGGCCGGCAGCGTCCAGAAGACCACCTCGCCGGGGGCCAGCTCCATCGGCAGGCCCACGCCGGCCTCGACCGACCCGTGGAAGGACACCGCGAGGGTACGCCGCCGCCGTAGTTCGTCGGCGCGGCGGCGCCACGCCTCGTCGGCCGCGCGGAAGGCCCGCTGCCGCCGCTCGTCGCGCCGGTGTGCCCACCGGTGACGCCATGTGGAACCCGTCGAATCAGTCATCGCCACGCCGACTCCTCCGCCGCGCGAGCCCACCGGGGTGTCGTTCAGTTCAACGACGAGACATGGGTACGAAGACACGCGAAAGTCAACAATTGGTCCGATCGGCTGATTGACCGTCAGGATCGCTTCGCCATGCGGGCCGGTGAACTCGTCGGTAACGTCAGCCGCAGGACGGGGCGTACCGCGGTCCCCGGCGGCGAGTGGAGGTGCACCGGTGGGCGACGCGGCCGTGGTGGTGGGTGTGGACATCGGCACCACCAGCAGCAAGGCGGTCGCGTTCGACACCGACGGGCGTCAACTGGCCAGCCACTCGATCGGCTACCCGCTCGACGAGCCGCACCCCGGATGGGCCGAGCAGGACCCGGACCTCATCCACGAGGCGGTCGTCGGCGTGATCCGCGCGGTCGTCGACGAGCTGGACCGGCCGGTCGCCGGGCTGTCGTTCAGCACGGCCATGCACAGCCTGATCGGGCTCGACGCCGACGGCAACCCGCTCACCGGGTCGATCACCTGGGCCGACTCGCGGGCCAGCCGGCAGGCCGAGCGGCTGCGCGCCACGCCGTCCGGGCTGGCCCTGCACCGGCGCACCGGCACCCCGGTGCACCCGATGGCGCCGCTGCCCAAGCTGATCTGGTTCGCCGAGCAGGAACCGAAGCTGCACGAGCGGGTCGCGCACTGGGTCGGCATCAAGGACCTCGTACTGCGGCGGCTCGCCGAGGCGCTGGTCACCGACCACTCGGTCGCCTCGGCCACCGGGCTGATGGACATCCGCCGGCTGGCCTGGGACGCCGAGGCGCTGCGGATCGCCGGCATCACCGAGGAACAGCTCCCCCAGCTCGTGCCCACCACCCATGTGCTGCCCGGGCTGACCGCCGAGGCGGCCCGGGCCACCGGCCTGCCGGCGGGCACGCCGCTGGTGGTGGGCGCCGGGGACGGGCCGCTGGCGAACCTCGGGCTCGGCGCGGTCCGGCCGGGCGTGGTCGCCTGCTCGATCGGCACCAGCGGCGCGATGCGGGTGATGGTCGAGCGCCCCGGCGTGGACCCGCTCGGTGGTGTCTTCTGCTATGCGCTGACCGAGGACCGCTGGGTGGTCGGCGGTGCGATCAACAACGGCGGCATTGTGCTCCAGTGGGCCAACGACGCGCTGGCTCCGGAGCTGGGCGAGGGCGCCGAGGAGGAACTGCTCGACCTGGCCGCCCAGGCGCCGGTCGGCTCCGGCGGGCTGATCATGCTGCCGTACCTGCTCAGCGAGCGGGCTCCGCACTGGAGCGCGCTGCCCCGCGGCGCGTACGTCGGGCTGACCCACGGCCACGGCCGACCCCACCTGGTGCGGGCCGCGCTGGAGGGCGTCTGCCAGCAGCTCGCGCTGGTCCTCGCGTCCGTCCGGGCGGCCGGCAACGAGGTACGCGAGGTCCGCGCCAGCGGCGGTTTCGCCCGCAGCCCGCTGTGGCGGCAGATCCTCGCCGACGCGCTCGGCATGCCGGTGCGTTTCCCCGCCGGGCACGAGGGGTCCGGCTTCGGGGCCGCCCTGCTCGGCATGCAGGCACTCGGCCTGATCCCCTCGATCGAGGTGGCGGCCGACCTGGTCCGAATCGAGGAGACGGTCCAGCCGGACCCGGCCGCCGCCGCCACGTACGCGACGTTGCTCCCGCTCTTCTCCGAGCTGTACGACGCGCTCGTGCCCACGTTCGCGTCGCTGCGGCGGCTGGCCCCGAGCCTGCCGCCGGAACCACCGCCCACCGCTCCTCCCCGATGACCGAACAGAGGTCGTGACAGCCATGGTCACACTGCTCGCCGCACCGGCGGAACCACTCACGAACGCCGGCAGCACCCAACTCGTCGTCGCCGCCCTGCTGGGCATCGCCGCGGTGGTGCTGCTCATCGCCTGGGGCAAGGTGCACCCGTTCCTGGCGCTGATCCTCGGCGCGGCGGTGCTCGGCGTGGTCGCCGGCGTCCCCGCCGACAAGATCGTCACCTCGTTCAGCGGCGGCGTCGGCTCCACCGTCGGCGGCGTCGGCCTGCTGATCGCGCTCGGCGCGATGATCGGCGGCATGCTGGCCGAGTCGGGCGGGGCGGACAGCATCGTGGAACGGGTCGTCGGTCGGGTCTCCGGCGGCGCGCTGCCCTGGGCGATGGCCGGCGTCGCCGCGCTGATCGGCCTGCCGCTGTTCTTCGAGGTCGGCGTGGTGCTGCTGGTGCCGATCGTGCTGCTGGTGTCCCTGCGGGTCGACGTGCCGCTGATGAAGATCGGCATCCCGGCGCTGGCCGGCCTGTCGGTGCTGCACGGCCTGGTGCCGCCGCACCCGGGCCCGCTGGTCGCGATCGACGCGCTCGGCGCGAACCTCGGCCAGACGCTCGCCTTCGGGCTGCTGGTGGCGATCCCCACGGTGATCATCGCCGGCCCGGTCTTCGGCAACCTGATCGCCCGGTACGTGCCGGCCACCGCGCCGGAGGCGCTGCTGCCCACCCGGCGCGACGCCGCGGTCGCCGGTGACCGCAGCCCCACCCGCCCCGGTGACGGCCGGGCCGACGCCGACGGCGACCTGGTCACCGAGGACGACCTGCTCAACCCGGGCGCCGGGCGGCCGGGCGCGTCGATCGAGGAGCCGACCGGCCGGCGTTCCCGCCGGGCACCGGCGCTCTGGGCCGCCGTGGTCACCGTGCTGCTGCCGGTGGCGCTGATGCTGCTGCGGGCCATCGGCGAGCTGACCCTCGACGAGGGCACCGCCGGCCGCAAGGCGCTGGACATCGTCGGCACCCCGATCGTCGCGCTGCTCGCCGGCGTCATCTTCGCCATGGTCTTCCTGGGCTACCGGACCGGCTTCAGCCGTACCCAGGTCTCCGGTTTCCTGGGCGGGTCGCTGCCGGCCATCGCCGGCATCCTGCTGATCGTCGCCGCCGGCGGCGGCTTCAAGCAGGTGCTGGTCGACGCCGGCGTGGGCAACCTGGTCGCGGACGCCGCGGAGGGCGCCAACCTGTCGCCGCTGCTGCTCGGCTGGCTGGTCGCGGTCGGCATCCGGGTGGCCACCGGCTCGGCCACCGTCGCCACCATCACCGCCGCCGGCATCGTCGCGCCGCTGGCCAATACGCTCGCCGGCCCCGAGGTGGCGCTGCTGGCGCTGGCCATCGGCTGCGGGTCGCTGTTCTTCTCGCACGTCAACGATGCCGGCTTCTGGCTGGTGAAGGAGTATTTCGGGCTGACCGTGGGGCAGACCATCAAGAGCTGGTCGGTGATGGAGACCATCATCTCGGTGGTCGGCTTCCTCGGTGTCCTCCTGCTCGACGTCTTCGTCTAGCCGGCGGGTCAGGCCCGGGTGATCGCGTTGGCGTGGATCGCCACGTTCAGGTAGGCGGCCATCCCGGGCCTGATCGTGTCGTAGTAGGCGGTGAACCGCGGGTCGGCCACGTACATGTCGGCCAGCCCGGTGTGCATCTCGTACGGGCAGTCGTACCACCAGTGGTTGATGAGCTGGCGGTGCTCCTCGGCCAGCGCCATCGCCTCCGGCCCCTCGGCCGGCGCGCCCGAGTCCATCAGCGCGGCGAACCGCCGCCCCCAGTCCTCGTTCTGCGCCTTGTTGCGCAGCCAGTCCTCCTTCGAGTAGCGGCCGGTCCGCTCCTGCGACTGCCGGTACGCCTCCGTCTCACCCCAACGCCGCTCGACCTCCTCGGCGTGCTCGTCCGGGTCGTAGTCCCCGAACACCTCGAACCGCTCCTCCGGCGTCAACTGGATCCCCAACTTCCTCGCCTCCATCGCGTGCTCGATCGCGGTGACCATCTCCTGGAGCTTGCCGATCCGCCCGGACAGCAGCTCGTGCTGCCGGCGCAGGTGCGCCGGCGGGTCGGCGTCCGGGTCGTCCAGGATCTGGGCGATCTCGTCCAGCGGGAACCCCAGCTCGCGGTAGTACCGGACGAGCTGCAAGCGGTCCAGGTCGGCGTCGTCGTAGCGGCGGTAGCCCGCCGGGGTCCGCCCGCTCGGGCGCAGCAGCCCGATCTCGTCGTAGTGGTGCAGCGTGCGAACCGTCACCCGGGCCGCCCGCGCCACCTGACCCACCGTGTACGCCATGGTCCCCTCCCTTCCGCGACCAAGGCTCCCGCCTCACGCGGCGTGAGGGTCAAGTCCTCCGGTCAGCGGACGACGCCGGTCGGCGCCAGCGTGGAGAGCAGGGCGGGCAACGCGGCCGGGCGGCCGTACCGCCAGCCCTGACCCTGCCGGCAACCGATCGCGGTGACCGCCGCGTGCTGGGCGCCGGTCTCCACCCCCTCGGCCACCACCGCCAGGTCGAACGCGCCGGCCAGCCGGTTGACCATTTCCACCGTCGCGTACGCGCGGGCGTCGCCGGCGTCGAGCCGGGACACGAAGGAACGGTCGATCTTCAGCTCGGTGGCCGGGATCCGGTGCAGGTAGCTCAGCGANGGGCGAGACGGTCCAGCACCGCCTCGCTCCCCTCGATCAATGCCGACTCGGTCAGTTCGAGCGTGAGCGCCCGGGGCGGCAACCCGGCCGCGCCCATCGCGCCGGTGACGGTGGCGATCAGGTCCGGCCGGCAGAGGTGCGCGGCGGCGATGTTGACCGCGACGGTCACCTCCGGCGCGTGCTCGCGCCAGGTCGCCGCCGCCCGGCACGCCTCGTGGATCACCCAGCGGTCGATGGCCAGGATCAGCCCGGTCTCCTCGGCCAGCGGCAGGAACTTCGCCGGGGTGAGCACCCCGAGCCGGGGATGCCGCCAGCGCACCAGCGCCTCGGCGCTGCGTACCGTGCCGGTGGCCAGGTCGACGATGGGCTGGAACTCCATCAGGAGCTGGCCCTCGTCCACCGCGCGGCGCAGGTCGGCGATCAGCTCGGCCCGGCTGACCGCCGACTCGCGCAGCTCCGGCGTGCACGTCCGGTACGCGGACTTGCCGGCCGCCTTCGCCGCGTACATGGCGATGTCGGCGTCGCGGAGCAAATCGGTGTGGGAGGTGTGCTGCGGGCCGTACTCGGCGATGCCGATGCTGGCGGACGGGTGGACGCCGAGGTCCTCCTCGCCGGGCAGCGGTTCCAGCGCGGCGAGCAACCGGCGGGCGAGCCGCTCCGGCGGCACCGGGCGGTCACCGGCGACCAGCACGGCGAACTCGTCCCCGCCGAGCCGCGCGATCATCCCGTCCGGGCCGATCGCGTCCCGCATGCGCTCCGCGGTCGTGGTGAGCAGGCGGTCACCGGCGGCGTGCCCGAACCGGTCGTTGACCTGCTTGAACCCGTCCAGGTCGAGCAGCACCACGGCGACCGGGCCACCCGCGCGCAGCGCGCGGCGCAGCCGCCGGATGAAGGTCAGCCGGTTGGGCAGGCCGGTGAGCTGGTCGGAGTACGCGAGCCGGCGCAACCGGGCGACCAGCCGCAGGTTCTCGTTGGCGGCCAGCCCTTGGCGCAGCGCGAGCACCCCGAGCAGCGTCATCATGCCGATGAAGACCAGGTGCGGGGTCTGCCCGGTGGGCCGCCGGGACAGCGTCACGGCGACGATGGCCCCACCCACCGGCAGGTACGGCAGCGCGACCCGCCACCACGGCGGCAGCGGCGACTCACCGGCGTCCTCCTCCCCGTCCCCGCCGGCCGGCGGCGGGTAACGGGTGGCCAGGCCGACCAGCAGGTAGCTCAGCGGCCAGCAGACGTCCACCGGGTGCCCCGGGACGTAGTCGCCGTGCGCGACCAGGGACACGTAGACCGCGTCGGCGCCGGCCCGGATCGCCAGGCCGGCGCCGATCACGGTGAGCGCCCGCCACATCTGTCGGCCCGGCCCGGCGACCGCCACCAGGATGGTGAGCTGCATCAGGTCGAACATCGGGTAGAGCAGCCCGAACGTGCGCAGCGGATCGGACAGGTCGGCGTCGGCGAGGTCGCGGAAGACCACCACCCAGCCGACCGGGATGAGCGCCAACGCGACGATCACGCCGTCGAGCAGCGTGCGGGCCTGCCCGACCATGCTGCGCGGGCCGGCCCGGGAGCAGAGCAACGCGGCGGTGCCGGTGACGATGCCGGCGGTGAAGAGACCACCGACCAGCGGGGTGTGTGGCAGCTCGATGCCGCCGAGCCGCTCGGCCGTCCACACCGCACGACCCAGCGCGGCGAGGACCATGGTGGCCGCGAGCAGCCCCCAGAACCGGCGCAGGCCGGCGGGGTGACGCCGGGCCGCGCCGACGCAGAGCACCGCCGCCCAGCTCGACGCCGCCATCGCGCCGAGATCGCTCACCAGGGCCGCGCCCGGCAGGGCGGCGACCAGCCAGACCGTCTCCCCGAGTACGACGACGGCGGCCGCGACGAGTCCGACACGGCCGGCGAGCGGGTGACGTGCCGACGCCGCGGCGGCGGGGCTCACGTCGTGCTGGGGTACAACGATGCGCTCCGGCTCTCTTCCAGACGTGCACCCTCGACGACGAGGACCGGACGGCGGACTACGAACGGCGCAAGCCTAGCCAGCGCCGGGGGCCGCCGCCAGAGTCGTTACCTGTCAGTCACCAGACCTCGACGAGACGCCGGTGGAAGCTCCGCCGGCGTGGCCGGAAGCGACGGTATCCGGCCCGGCACAACGGCCGGGCCGGACCAGGTGTCGTCACTGGACGGTGACATCGTCCACATAGATCGCGGAGGTGCCGCTCGCGCCGCTGCCCGGCACGAACTGCACACCGATCTCGCGCACGTCGCCGAGGTTGGCCACCCCGGACAGGTTCAGCGAGAGGTTCGCCCCGGACGGGGTGACGGCGACGCTACCGCCGTCGAACCACTGCCAGCCGGCGCCGGTCTTGACGTACAGCTTGGCCTGGCTGCCCGTGCCGAGGCTCCCCCACGGCGCGACCCGGGCGGTGGCCCGCAGCGTGCCCCGACCGCTCAGGCTGGTGGTGGCGGTCTTCTTCAGGTACGCGGCCCCGGCGCCCAGGTTGACGTCGGACTTCAACGAGCGGGTGCCCTGCGACGCCCACTCGGTGACCTGCCAGGGCCCGCCGGTGACGCCTACGCCGGTCCAGCCCTCGGTGCCGGACTCGAACCCGTTGAGCAGCGTGCCGCCGGACGGGGGCGGGGTGGTGGTGCCGCCGCCCGGCTCGGTCACGTTGCCGAGGTCGACCTCGCCCCGGTTGGCGATCCAGGAGTTGTTGAACAGCGTGCTGCCGCCGGCGTTGCGCGCCGGGCCCCAGCCGTCGTTCCAGGCCAGGAAGTAGGACGTCTTCGGGTAGTTCTGCTGGAACGCGGTGACCCAACGGCCGTAGTCGAACGAGCCCTGGCTGTCCGGCCCGATCTCGGCGAACGCGAACGGCTTGCCCAGCCCGACCAGCTCGGAGTACGCGGACTGGATGCCGGAGACCTGCGGGTTGTCGTCGTAGGCGTCCATCCCCACGATGTCCACGTAGGAGCCGCCCGGGTAGTAGGCGGTGCGGTTGCCCCGGCTGAAGTCGGCGGAGTAGACCCAGAGCAGGTTGTCCAGACCCTTGGTGTTGGTGAAGTAGGTGTACGTCTGCTGCCAGACCTGCTTGAACGTGTTCGGGTCGCGGTTGCCCCACCAGAACCAGTCGCCGTTGACCTCGTGGAACGGCCGGAACAGCACCGGCACGCCGGCGTTCTCCAGGTCTTGCAGGCCGGCGGCCATCTTGTCCTGGAGCTGACGCCAGCGGGCACCGGCGGCGGTGGACGGGTTGAGCAGGTCGGCGAAGTTGCCCATCGGCGTGTTCAGCCCGCCCCCGTTGGCGTTGGCCGGGCTGGGCAGGTGCACGCTGATGGTGACCAGGCCGCCGCTGGCCGACCAGGACTTCAGCGACGAGTTGCAGGAGTAGTCGACGAGCGCGGTGATGGTGTTGTTGGTCGCCCAGCCGGAGCCGTAGTCGCAGCTCAGGATCGCCGGGTACTGGCCGGTGGCGGAGCGCAGCTCCTCGGTCTGGCTGAGCGAGAAGCCGCTGTTGCTGTAGCCGCCGAAGAAACCGGAGGCGATCCGGTTGCTGCTCCGGTTGGGCAGGTGGGCCAGCCAGTTGAGCACGGCGCGGCTGGCGGTGGACGCGTTGGCGTTGGCCGGGGCGACGGTGTGCGCCTCGGCCGGGGTGACGACGGAGAGCGCGGTGGCGGCGGCCAGGACGGTGGCGGCGGCGGTCGACGCGAGGCGGAACCTGCTGCTTCGCATGGGTCACCTTCTCGGTTCGGGAGGTCGGTGGGGTGTGGCTGCCACCAGTGCACTACTGAACCGGTTAAGTTTCAAGCATGTAAATAAAATGATGCCGTTACTCTTCGTGGTGCTCCGGCGGGCCGCCGTGCGTCCACGGTGTCTCCTCCGGCGCCGGGAACGCGCCACCCGGCAGGAACGCGTCCGACAGGCTGGTCAGACAGATCCGCTCCCCCACCTCCGGGACGCTGCCGGCCGGCGCGGACAGCCCACGCCCCATCCCGCCGGACAACTCCAGCACCACCTCGGTCTTCCCGTCCCCGCCCGGGGTCACGAACACCACCTTCGCCTTCTGCCCCGGCCGGGCCGGCGACCACAACGTCGCGCCCACCGGCATCGGCACCGGCTCGGCGGTCACCACCTGGATCCGTGGACGCAGCACCGGCCGCTTGCCGGAGTCGTCCACCCGCGCCGGGTCGGCCAGGGTCACCTCGCCGACGAACGCCTCCCCGGCCAGCCGGTGCTCGGCCATCACCAGCGGATCGTCGTACGCCCGCTGCACCGCCCACCCGGTCAGCGCCCGCTCCAACCGCTGCAACCGCAACGCCGCCGCCACCGCGCCGTCCCGACGCGGCTGCGGCCCGCCACCGGCGTCGACGTGCTCGGCGTGCGCGGTGAACGCGTCCCGGTCACCGGCCCACCGGCCGGCCACCCGCGCGCCGGGCGGCAGCCCCCGCAGCAGCCCGACACCGCGCCACATCAGCTCCCAGGTGGGCGCGAGCTGCTCGCGCAGCAGGCCGGCAAGCTCGTCGTACGCGGACGTGCGGGCAGCCGGGTCGTCCCCGGCGGCGGCGTACGCCTCGACGGCCGGGGCCAGCCGGTGGTTGTCGAACTCCGGATCGGTGGCCGGCCCGGCCGGCGGGCAGAGCGCCGGGTCCTCGGCCCGCGCCGCCGCCTCCGCGCCGGTGCGCCCCGGCGGCGGATCGATCCAGCCCAGCACCGCCGGCAGGTGCAGATCCTCCACCGCGCTCTGCCCGGTCGCCCAGTGCAGCGTCAACGCCTCGGTCAGCGGCAGCAGAGCCGCCGAGCCGGGCTGCTCGGCGCGTTCGGCGAAGAACGTCAGCCACCGGCCGAGCAGCGGCACCGACGGATGCACCGGATAGTCACCGTCGACGCGACGGAACCGGGTGGACCGACCGAACAGCCGCAGGAACGTCACCCCGGCCGGGTTCGGCACCAGCAGTTGCGGCGCGTCGACGCAGCGGTACCGGACGTCGCGGCCCCGGTCCACCGCCACCGCCTCGGTCACCTGACGAAACGAGTCCAGGTAGGGCAGGAGGACGCCGGCCAACTCGGCGGCGAACGCGAACCGCTGGTCCCGGTTGCGCGGCTGCGGCACCACCAGCAGCCGCGCCTCGTCCGGCGCGGACCCGACCAGGGCGGCCAGCGGAGCGTTCGCCTCACCGGCCAGCGTCAGCGGCACCAGCACCAGCGGCCGGTCCGACAGGTGCAGGTGCCGGACCACGGCCACCGGCTGCGCCCGCCCGGCGGCGACCGCCTGCGCCCTGGCCAGCGCACGCAACGTGCTCACCGACGCCCTCCCGACCGACGTCCAGACCATGCCCCCCGGGCCAACACACGCGGGGCGCTCACCGACGCACTCCCAGCCGGCGTCGGGGGCGGGCCGGCGGACGCGGGGCGGTCACCCGGCGTCGCCCGGTGCGGGCGTCGGGGCGTACTCATGCGGGGTTTCCGGTGAGGGCCTCGGCGCGCAGGCGCGCGGCGGCCCGGAGCACCGCGGCGGCCTCCGCCTGCTCCGGCTCGGGGGCGCGGGTGCCCTCGGCGAGCGCCAGCACGTCCGCCACCTCGACCACGCCGCCGAGCGCCTCGCGCACCGGCCGGCCCAGCGCACCGGTGTGGCCGCGCGCCTCGTGCCGGCAGAAGTAGGCCAGCTCGCAGGCGGCCAGGCAGTCCGGCGCGTAGCGGGCCGGCACCTCGCGCAGCGCGGCGGCCAACCTCGCCGGGTCGGCCGTCGGGTCGGCGGTGAAACCGGCCGGCACGGCGGCCAGCAGCTCGTCGACCCGGGCCATCCGGGCGAGCTGGCGGCGCAGCACGAGCAACTGCTTGCGGACGTCGAGCAGGCTGGCCATCGGCCGGTTGCCGAAGTCCCGCGGACAGATCAGCACCACCTCGTGCGAGACCAGCTCCGGGTCCCGCCCCTCGGCGGCGAGCAGCTCACGCAGCGCCAGCACGTAGACCGCGGACTGGATCGCGGCGGCGGCCACCTTGGCCGGGTCGGCCTGCCCGTCGATCACCGGGAACGACTTGATCTCCACGACGTGGAACCGGCCGGCCAGCCGGGCCGCCACCAGGTCGGGTTCCAGGTACACCCGTTGGCCGGCCACGTCCAGGCCGAGCAGCGGATGGTCGAAGAGCGCCGGGCCGTCGCCACCGGCGGTCAACGCCACCCGGGACCGCGCCGACCGGTCGTCGTCGCCGCCGAGATCCGTCCAGGTCGCGTCGGGCGGCACCGGTACGCCGAGCCGCTCCGCCACCAGCCGCAGCAGCTCCGCCCCGCCGTCCGCCTTGACCTGCGCCTCGAACGCGTTGCCCCGGGTGATGGCGAACCGGGACTGCCCGAAGCGGGCCGGGAAGCCCAGCCGCTGCGCCAGCGCCGGCTTGTCCGCCCCGGCGCTGTCCAGCACCGCGCGCCGGGTGCACCCGGGGTTCCCGGTCAGCGCGGCGATGGTACGCGCGTTGTGCCGCCGCGCCGGCCCACCACCCCTGATGTCCCTCAGCCGATCCTCCACCCGACGAAGTGTAAGGAAGGGGCCCCGGTTAACGCCTCCGGTAGAGGAAGGGGCCCCTGTTAACAACCGTCAGCGGCCGGCGGAGCGGTTCCACGGGGAGCGGGGGGACGACGCGCCCGCCGTCGGCCGGCGGCGGCGACGGTGTCGGCGGCCCGGCGTGCACGGCGGGCGGGCGGCGGTGTGCAGCGGCACGGCGGGCGGGGTGACCGGCGGGCGTCCGATCAGCCAGCAGAGGAAACGGGTCACGGTCAGCCGACCGGGAGGCGCTCGGCCTCGGCGCGCGACACGTCGTACTGGGCGCCGCAGAACGTGCACTGCTGCGCGTACCGGGTGCGGATCGGGATCAGCGGGATGAAGAAGAGGCTGAACTTGGTGACCCGCCGGGTGATCACCTGTGCGGCCTGGTTGCCGCAGTGGTGGCAGACCCGGGTGACGACGCCGGACCGGTCGACCTTGGTCCGCAGCCCGAAGATGAAGAACATCGCCTGCCATTACCCACCCGTGGCAGGTGTTAAGCGGGGCCCCCTGCTATACCGGAGGCGTTAACCGGGGGCCCCTCCTTACACCGTCAGAGCCAGATGGGCTGCCAGGCGGGGACCTCGTGGAAGCGGCGCAGCTCGGCGAAGCCGGCCACGGCGCCGGTCCAGGCCCCGTACGGCGGGTTGCCCTCGTCGAAGCCGGACTGCACGAACGTCAACTTCGTCCGGCCGTCGGACTCGGCCAGCTCCCACGTGCTGACGCCGGTGGGTCCCCAGTCGACGGAGATGGCCCGGCCGGGCGTGACGTCCAGCACCTTGGCCGCGTAGCCGGTTTCGAAGCCACCCATCGCGTAGCGGCCACCCGCCCAGGGCTCGATGCCGACGGGGTAGCCGAACCAGGCGCTGGTCCGCTCCGAGTCGATCAGCGAGGTCCACACCTCGTCCATCGGCGCGTCGATCAGCAGCTCACCGCGCAGGTCGGCGCTGGTGAAGTCGGTGCGTGGCAGCAGTGGCCGCCCCTCCAGGTGGGCGTTGAGGTTGGCGACCGACAGCGCCCAGAACGTCTGGAGCACACCCCGGATGCTGCTGCCGGTCATCGCCTCCTCGAACGAGAAGTGGCTCTGCCGCAGCGTCAGGATCGTGGCGTCGCCGTCGGGCGCCAACTCGATCTCGGTGGTGGTTTCCACGCCGTCGAGCGTCCAGGCGAACCGCAGCGACTTGTCGTCGGCGTGCAGCAGCCGCTGCTGTGGCGTGTCGCCCTCGGGCGTGTAACGGCCCCAGAACTCGTAGCGCGTGGGCAGGTCGACCTCGGCGTGCTCGGCCAGCCACACGCGCAGCTCGGCCGGGTCGGTCAGCGCCCGGTGCACGGTCGCCACCGGGGCGGCCAGGCGGGCGCGGACGGTCATCGGGTCACTCATGGTTGTCGCCCTTCGGGTAGCAGGCCACGGCGAGCTTGAAGGCGTCTCCCTCGGCGCCGCCGTAGCGGGTGAACAGGTCCTGCAGCGTGGACTGCAGGTCGCGCAGGAACTCCTGCCGCCGCTCGGCGGGCACCCGGATCTCGCCGGAGACGCCGATCGAGGGCAGCTCTCCGGCGGTGCGGTCCAGCCCGGCGATGTCGGCCTGGACCTCCTCCATCAGGTCGAGCAGGTAGCCGAGGCTCAGCTCGTCGCGCACCCGGCGTGCCCCGCCGATCCGGCCGACCAGCCGGGGGGAGAGCCAGTAGGACCGGGCGACGGCCTGGTAGATGCCCTCGGTGATGCCGCGCACCCGCCGTTGCGCGACCTGCTCGGCCAGACCGGCGGCGACGAGCTGCTTGACGTGGTAGTAGACGCGCTGGGGCGTCTGCTCCAGCCGGGCGGCGACCTCGGTGCAGGTGCGGGGCTCGGCGAGCTGCCGCAGCACCTCGATGCGCTGCGGCTTGAGCAGGATTTCGGCCTGCTCGCGCTCTTCCAGGTACAGGACGTCTCTCATGGCAAAAACAAGTTTGAACGTACAAAACTTCTTTGTCAATAGCGACGGGAAGAGGCCGCGCGGGTGCGCGCGGCCTCTTTCTGAGTACGGGTCAGGGCGTCCAGTCGGGACGCAACGGGTAGCCGTTCACCCCCTGCGGGCCGTTGTGCGTGGCGAGCACCTGGTGCAGCTGGATGCCGTTGCGCTCGAACGCCATCCGGGAGCCGGCCATGTAGAGGCCCCACACCCGCGCGGTGCCCGGGCCGACCTCGCCGACGCAGAAGTCCCAGTGCTCGACCAGGTTGCGGCACCACCCGGCCAGCGTCAGCGCGTAGTGCTGGCGCAGGTTCTCCTCGTGGTGCACCTCGAACCCGGCATCGTGGATCTCGCTGATCAGCCGGCCCGGACCGGCCAGCTCACCGTCCGGGAAGACGTACCGGTCGATGAACGCGCCGGAGCGGTGCGGAGCCCGGTTGTCGGCGCGGGTGATGCAGTGGTTGAGCAGCCGCCCACCCGGCTTGAGCCGGGACCGCAACGCGCCGAAGTAGGCCGGGTAGTTGCGCACCCCGATGTGCTCGGTCAGGCCGATGGACGAGATCGCGTCGAACTGCTCGCGCGGCGCGTCCCGGTAGTCGAGGTGCCGCACCTCGGCCAGGTCACCCAGCCCTTCCCGCTCGATCGCCGCCTGCGCCCACTGCGCCTGCTCGCGGGACAGCGTCACGCCGAGCGCCTTGACGCCGTACTCCCGGGCCGCGTGCCGGACCATGCCGCCCCAGCCGCAGCCGACGTCCAGCAGCCGCATCCCCGGCTTGAGCGCGAGCTTGCCGGCGACCAGGTCGTACTTGGACCGCTGCGCCTCCTCCAGGGTGTCGTCGGGGCTGCGGAAGACCGCACAGGTGTACGTCATGGAGGGGCCGAGCACCTTCTCGTAGAAGGCGTTCGACACGTCGTAGTGGTGGGAGATCGCGCTGCTGTCCCGCACCCGGGAGTGGCGCAGCCCGGTCATCACCCGCTTCCACCGCGGCGCCGCCTCCTGCGGCGGGGGCGGCGGGGGCCGCAGCCGCTCCCAGCCCAACCCCTTGGCCAGGGCCAGCGCGTCGGCCACCGGCGGCATCCGCAGCGGCAGGTCGTCCTTGAGCACCCGCAACGCCTCGTACGGGTCGCCGGGGTGCACGCCCTCCAGCCCCAGGTCGCCGCTGACGTAGGCGCGCGCCATGCCCAGGTCGCCGGGCGCGGTGAGCAGGTAGGACAGGCCCCGCTCGGTGCGGATGGTCAGGGTGATCCCCGCGTCGGCCGGGCCCACCGCGCTGCCGTCGTACCCGATGATGCGCAGCGGCAGGTCGCCGGTGGTGACCGCGCGGATCACGTCCGCGACGGTCGGCGTGGGATGCCGGCCGCCCGCGGGCGGCCCGGCCGGGGCGCTCGCCGCCCCCGGTGTCCGGTCGGTCAGACTCATGCTCGGGTTACCGCCTTCTCGTACAGTCCGGTGAGTCGGTGGTCCGGGTCGTAGCGTTCCTTCACGGCGCGCCAGGTCTCCCCGCCGTAGAGCCGGTCGAACGCGGCCCGGTCGTAGTACGCGTCGGAGTAGAGCGACTTGTGGCCACCCGACTCCGACACCATGCGCTCGATCTGGCGGTTGACGTCACCGTCGGCGGCACCGGCCGCGATCGGCACGCTCCCCCAGAAGCCGATGTTCACATAGGTCTCGCCCGGCCGGAGCGGATAGAGCGGCCAGGCCCGGGCCGACCCCGGGCCGGACGGCTCGCGCAACCGCAGCGGGCAGAGCCAGACCGGCGTCATCCCGACGTGGCCGGCGAACCAGCGCAGGAAGTCGGCCGTGCGGTCCAGCGGGATCTCCACGTCCTGCACCACCCGTT
The DNA here is from genome assembly GCF_002140155.1 of Micromonospora sp. NBS 11-29. Lineage (GTDB taxonomy): Bacteria > Actinomycetota > Actinomycetes > Mycobacteriales > Micromonosporaceae > Micromonospora. The sequence goes on along the minus strand of NZ_NAPR01000013.1, from coordinate 485,816 downwards.
CCCGCGCCGGCCGGCCCCGCCACCGGTCGACCCGCGCGGCCACCTGGTGCCGGTGCTCCAACCGCACGATGCGGTGGTACACGTCGCTGCGCCGGTGCCGCCTCGGCCAGAGCCGGCGGAGGACCGGGTGCTGCACCCCGAACGCCGCCGAGCACCAGAACCAGTCGGTGTCCCACCGCCAGAGGTAGTCGTGGGCGGTCAGCACGTCGCGGGTGCGGCGGCGCAGCGAGCGGTAGTAGATCTCCTGGCCGGTGTAGTCGGAGGGGCGGCCCTCGGCCTCGTCGGTGAACGTGCCGAGCACCAGATAGGCCTCGCCGGGGCTGAACATCACCCCGTCCATGGCGTCGACCGGCTCACCGGCCCAGGCGCCCTTGTCGACCACCTCGCCGACGGCGTCGACCAGCTCCTCCAGCCGGGTGAACCGGATGTTGCGCAGCGCCACGCGCCGCCCGACCGGTTGCAGCTCGATGCGCAGCCGGGTGGCGTAGCCGAGGCTGCCCAGCGAGTTGGGGAACGCCCGGTGCAGGTCGGCGTGCTCGCCCTGCGGCCGGACCGTGACGACCTGCCCCGCCCCGGTGAGGACGTCCATCTCGGTGACCGACTCGTGCGGCAGGCCGTTGCGGAACGAGGTGGACTCGATGCCCAGGCCGGTCACCGCGCCGCCCAGCGTGATCGTGCGCAGCTGCGGCACCACGAGCGGCATCAGCCCGTGCGGCAGCGTCGCGGCGACCAGGTCCTCGTAGGTGCACATGCCCTGCACGTCGGCGGTGCGGGCGGCCGGGTCGACGCCGAGCACCCCGGTCAGCCCGCGCACGTCCAGGCCGGGGGTGCGCGGCGCGGACCGGGGCCGGAAGAGGTTCGAGGTCTGCTTGGCCAACCGCACCGGCTCGCCGGCGGGCACCTCGGCGTAGGAGCGCCGCAGCGCCTCCACCGCCCGTTCATGATCACGGACAGCTCGCATGAGATCACTTTACGCCCGGGTACGACAACTCGGGGGGACGTCCACGGTGGTCGGCGGGCCGACACCGGCATAGCGTGGGGGCATGCCGAAAGCCGTCTGGAACGATCTGGTCGTCGCCGAGAGCGACGACACCGTGCTGGTGGAGGGGAACCACTACTTCCCCCGTACGGCCCTGCGCGACGACCTCATCCGCGAGTCGGACACCCACACGGTCTGCTCCTGGAAGGGCACCGCCTCCTACTACACCCTCGAACACGGCGGGGCCACCAGCCCGGACGCGGTCTGGTACTACCCGGATCCGAAGCCGGAGGCCGAGATGGTGCGCGACCGGGTGGCGTTCTGGAAGGACGTCCGCGTCGTCGACTGAATCACCGTATCGCCGGGGTGACTGGCCCTCACGGCCCCGGTCAGTCAGGATGCCCCCATGGCCGACCCGCACACCGACCCGTCCGGCACCGTCTACGGCGGTCGCCGCCCGCGCGGCGTCCGGCTGCCGCAGGACCCGTTGATGCGGATCGCGCTGGGCGTCGCCACGGCCGGCGTACTCCTGGGGGCCTTCTTCGCCACCGGCGTGCTCGGCGGTGGCGGCGGCGACCGGCCGGTGGTGCCCGCGGCGGCCGTGCCGACCCCGACGGAGGCCGAGCCCACGCCGGCCCCGCCGACGACGGAGGCCGCGCCGAGCCCGACGCCGTCGAGCGCCGCCCCGGCCACGCCGGACGCGCCGGTGGCCACCCCCCGGGTGATCCGGGGCGTGCCGTCCGGGCGCTGCCTCGGCGTGACCGGCGACGACCCGGAGGGCGCGCAGGCCGCGCTCGCCGACTGCACCGGCGGGCCGGAGCAGCAGTGGGTGGTGACGCCGGTCGCCGCCGACACCTATCTGCTGGTCAACGCCGCCAGTGGCAAGTGCCTCGACGTCAACGAGGCGGCCACCGACGACGGCGCCGACGTGCAGCAGTGGTCCTGCAACGGGCAGGGCAACCAGCAGTGGAAGCTCAACCCGACCGGTGCCGGCCCGGTGCTGCTGGTCGCCGTGCACAGCGGCAAGTGCGCGCAGGTCGACGACGCGGGCACCGAGGCCGGGCGGGAGCTCGAACAGGCGCCGTGCAGCGGCGCCGCCGAGCAGCAGTGGGCGGTCGGTTGACCGGTCAGCCCCGATAGCTCCAGGCCCGCCGGCCGGTCGCCACCGGCAGGGCGAACGCGGGCGATTCGGCCGCGGGCCGGCGCAGCAGGAGGGAGAGCCCGGCCGCGCCGACCGACAGCGCGCCGGCCACATACCAGGCCACCGCGTAGTCGCCGAGCCGGTCGCGGACCAGACCGGCGCCGGTGGCGGCGAGCGCGGCGCCGAACTGGTGCGCGGCGAACACCCAGCCGAAGACCACCGCGCCGGACGCGCCGAACCACTCCCGGCACAGCGCCACCGTCGGCGGCACGGTGGCCACCCAGTCCAGCCCGTAGAAGACGATGAAAACCAGCATGCTCGGCTCGGCCGTACCGGCGAACAGGCTCGGCAGCACCAGCAGCGACCCGCCGCGCAGCGCGTAGTAGGCGCCGAGCAGCAGCCGGCTGTCCACCCGGTCGGTGAGCCAGCCGGAGAGCACCGAGCCGACGATGTCGAGAAGCCCGACCACGGCGAGCAGGCCGGCGGCGGTGGTCTCCGGCATGCCGTGGTCGTGCGCGGCCGGCACGAAGTGCGTGCCGACCAGCCCGTTGGTGGTCGCGCCGCAGATCGCGAAGCCGCCGGCGAGCAACCAGAACGGCCGGGTCCGGGCGGCGGCGGTGAGCGCGCCGACCGCACGCGCCGCCGCGCCACCCGCCGGCTGCGGCGGCGCGACGACCTCCGTCGCGCCGTAGGCCGGCCGACCGAGATCCGCCGGGTGCTCGCGCAGCAGCCACACCACCAGGGGTACGACGGCCAGCGCGGCCCCGGCGACGACGAGTGCCGCCGTGCGCCAGCCGTGATCGCGCACCAGCACCGCGAGCAGCGGGAGGAAGACGAGCTGACCGGCCGCCCCGCCGGCGGTGAGCACGCCGGTGACCAGGCCCCGCCGGCGGACGAACCAGCGGCCGGTCACCGTCGCCACGAACGCCAGCGCCATCGAGCCGGTGCCCAACCCGACCAGCACGCCCCAGCAGAGGATGAGCTGCCAGCTCGCCGTCATGCCCACGGTCAGGCCGCTGCCGGCCGCCACCAGCAGCAGCGCGACGGCCACCACCCGGCGGATGCCGAACCGGTCCATCAGGGCCGCGGCGAACGGCGCGGTGACGCCGTAGAGCAGCAGGTTGACCGAGACGGCGGCGGAGATGGTGGCGAGCGGCCAGCCGAACTCGGCGTGCAGCGGGTGCAGCAGCACGCCGGGGGTGGCGCGGAAGCCGGCGGCGCCGACCAGGGCGACGAAGGCGACGGCGGCGACGAGCCAGGCCGGGTGCAGTCGGGTGCGGTTCACGCACCGAGTCTCGGACGGCAGGACCCACGCGACGAGTGGCCGGAAAGCCAACGTGCGCAATAATCGGGCCATGCCCGCATCGCCGCACCGCGTCGCCGTACTCGCCCTGGACGGCGTGGTCGCCCTCGACCTGGGCACCCCGGCCCAGGTCTTCGGCGCCGCCCGCACCGACGACCAGACCCCGCTGTACGCGGTCGCGACCTGCACCCCGGGCGGGCGGCCGGTCCGCAGCACCGCCGGCTTCCAGGTGCTCCCCGAGCACGGGCTCGACCTGCTGGCGGCCGCCGACACGGTGATCGTCCCCGGCGTCCAGGAGGGTCCGCCGCTCACCGACGGCACGGTGGCCGGCGAGGTGGTCGCCGCGCTGCGCGCCGCCCACCACCGGGGCGCGCGGATCATGTCGATCTGCACCGGCGCCTTCGTGCTCGCCGCCGCCGGCCTGCTCGACGACCGTCCGGCCACCACCCACTGGGCGTACGCCGCGCGTTTCCGCCGCCTGCACCCCGCCGTACGGCTCGACCCCGAGGTGCTCTTCGTCGACGACGGCCCGGTGCTCACCTCGGCCGGGGTGGCCGCCGGCGTCGACCTCTGCCTGCATGTGGTCCGCACCGACCACGGCAGCGCGGTGGCCAACCGGGCGGCCCGGCGCTGCGTGGTGCCGCCGTGGCGGGAGGGCGGCCAGGCCCAGTACATCGAACGGCCGGTGCCCTCGGTCACGGCGGCCGGCACCGCGGCCACCCGCGACTGGGCCCGGCAGCGGTTGCACGAGCCGGTCGCGCTGCGCGAGCTGGCCGCCCACGCCCGGATGAGCGTCCGCACGTTCACCCGGCACTTCCGCTCGGAGACCGGGCTGAGCCCGGCGCAGTGGCTGCTTCAGCAGCGCACCGAGCACGCCCGGGTGCTGCTGGAAACCACCGACCTGAGCGTCGACCGGGTCGCCCGGGACGCCGGCTTCGGCACCACCGCCGCCCTGCGCCAGCACTTCCACACCCGGGTCGGGGTGTCGCCGACGGCCTACCGCCGCACCTTCCGCGCGCCGTCAGGCGAGGTGGGGCTGACGGCGTAGCGCACGAAGCTGGGTCAGGTGCAGCGGCAGGTGCACCCGGAGGTGCAGGTCCAGGGCCCGTCCCCACGGCAGTGAGTCGTCCACGTCGAGGTCGAAGCCCTCCCGCAGCACCGTCTCCACCGGCGTCTCCGCCGCCGGGCCGAGCCGCTCGGCGAGCGAACACAGCTTCAGGCTGGTGGCCCGGAGCAGGGCAGCCAGCCCGTCCAGCCCGCCACACTCGGACACCAACGCGTCGAGTTGCGGGCGGTGCACCGTGTCCAGGTCGTAGTACGCGAACGGCGACCCGGCCAGCACCGCCTCGGTCGCCTCGCTCATCAACTCGTCGTTGGCGGCGAGGTGCGCGACGATCTGCTCGGCGCTCAGCTCGCCCACCGGCGGCGGCCCGAAACCGCCCGCGTCCACCTCCGCGAGCAGCTCGTCGTACGCCCGTCGCAACGCGGCGGCGTCCACCTCGTCCATGCCCGCATCCAACCCTTGCCGCCACCGTCCGCACCACGGCTACCCGGTGCGGTTCACCCGGACGAGCGAAGGCCGGCACCCCGATGTTCCGGGGTGCCGGCCTTCTTCTTCTTAGCTGTTCCAGTGCTGGTTGACGAGGTCGGTGGCCTGCTTCTCCCACTGCGCGTACGCGTCGGGGTAGGCGGAGACCTGGACGGTCTGGGCGGCCTTGGTCAGGGGCATGTCCTGCCAGCCGTCGACCTGCTTCAGGCCCTTCAGAAAGGCGAGGGTGGAGTATTCGGGGTCGGTGATCTGCTCGACCGTGCCCCACCCGCTCGACGGGCGCTGCTGGAACAGGCCCAGCGAGTCGTGGTCGTTGCGGTCGCCGAGGTGGCCCAGGTTCTCCAGCTTCGACTCCTGCAAGCTCGTCGCGATCGAGATGACCGCCGCCCGCTCGGGCAGGCCGGCCTTCTTCGTCGCCGCGATGATCGCCTTCACGTTGCCGGTCTGCTCGTCGTTGAGGGTGATGGTCGACTGCGCGCCCTCGGCCTGCACGGCCACCGACTTACCGGCCGTGGCGTGGGCGGGGGTGTCGGCGTGGGCGGCGATCGGACCGGCGAACACACCACCGGTGAACGCCAGACCAGCGATACCCAGAACGCTCTTGCGCAGGATCGTGTTCATGAGGGGCTCCATTCGGGGTCGACACACCCCCAGGGGACAGGGGATGTGCACAGCACCGTCAGGCGCTCAAGAAGGTCTTCGGGGGATTCGGCTGCACCGCGGGGCGGGGCCTCTACGCGGGCGCCGGGAGACTGTGCAACGACCGGTAGCCCACCATCATTCCCGGGGGCGGGTCGGCGGCGCGGGGGATGCCTGCGTGAGCCTTCCTCGGTCGTTCACCGGGCTACAACGCCCCGCACCGGGCGACGATTCCGCCGCCAGGGTGCCACCCACCACCGCCGAACCGGACATCCCACCCACCCGACACATCGAGTGCACCACCACAGGACGCGCTCTGGGCACAGGAGACACCCATCGCGTTCCAGTCACGCCGGGCCCGGGCCGTGGGTGGAACGCCATGGCTGTCTCAGCGCGCCGGAGACGCCCATAGCGTTCCGGCCACGCCCCACGCACCCCGGTGGCGGAACGCCATGGGTGTGTCAGGGCAACGCACACGGCAATAGCGTTCCACCGCGCTCCGCCCTGCCCCGGGGTGCACGGCCGCTGGACCAACTCCCGTGCCGCCACTTCCATGATCACCCGAACGATGGTGGTGGACGACTCGGTGCTGGCGTCAAAGATCAACAACGCCGCCCTTTTCGTCGATCTTGGAGTTGGGGCACCTCGCAGAAGGTGCATTCGGCGCAAACCCTGGCACCACAAGTCCAAGATCGACGAGAACGGCGGGACGGGGACGGGGCGGGACGGGGGCGGGGGTCAGCGGCGGCCGTGGCGGGCGCGGAGGTAGTCGGAGACCACGTACTCGCCGAGGTCGTCCAGGTCGGGCGTGAACACCCGGCCCCTCGACCGGCGGGCCACCGCGTCCATGAACCGCCGCAGCCCCGGGTCGTCGCCGAGCATGAACAGGTTGAGCGTGGCGCCGTACCGGGCCAGCTTGTCCACCTCACGGACGGTGGCCTCGACGGTCTCCGGCAGCGGCGGCCAGTGGAAGTACGCCTCGCCGTCCTCCGGGTCCAGGTGCGCGGTGGGTTCGCCGTCGGTGACCACGAGCACGACCGGCTCGGCCCCGGGGTGCCGGCGCAGGTGCCGCCCGGCCAGCCGCAGCGCGTGCTGGAGGTTCGTGCCCTGCTGCATGTCCGGCTCCGCGGCGGCCAACTCCTGCTGGGTCAGCGGCATCGCCTCCCGCCCGAACCCGACGATCTGCAACGCGTCCTGCGGGAACCGGGTGGCCATCAGGTGCGACAGGGCCAACGCGGTCTGCTTCATCGGCCCCCAGCGCCCCTGCGAGATCATCGAGTACGACAGGTCGACGCAGAGCACCACCGCCGCGGACGCCCGCCGCTCGGTCTCCATCACCTCGAAGTCCTCGACCGCGAGCTGCACGGGCACGCCGGTGCCGCCCCGGCGTACCGCCCGGGTGAGCGTGCGCACCACGTCCAGCGGCTGTTCGTCGCCGTACTCCCAGGGTCTGGAGGCGCCGCTCACCTCGCCGGCCGCGCCGGCCGAGCGCAGGTCGTGCTGGCCGCGCGGGCCGGCGGTCAGGTCGGCGAAGACACGGCGCAGCGCGGTGCCGGCGAGCCGGCGCAGCGCCTTCGGGCTGAGCGTCAGCCCGTCCGCGTCCCGGGTCACCCAGCCCTGGCGGCGCAGCTCCCGTTCCAGCTCGCGCAGCCGGCGTACGTCGTCGGCGGCTTCCCGGCCCAGCGTCCGGGCCACCGCGTCGACGTCGACGTCGTCCAGGGTCGCGCCGGCCTGGTCCTGGTCGAGGGAGTCCAGCAGCTCGTCGAGTTCGGCGATCTCGTCGAGCGCGCCGGTGGCCTCGCCGTAGCCGAGCGGCTGATCACCGCGGACCCGCTCGCCGCGCTGCCAGTTCAGGTCGGGGCGCAGCGACCGCAGGTGCTCGTCGAGCTGGGACAGCTCACCGGTGAGCCGGTCGCCGAGCGACTGGCGCATCAGCCCGGCCAGTTCCTCGCGCTGCCGGTCGGAGAGCGACCGCATCAGCCGCTCCCCCGCCGCCGCCCGGCGGGCCAGCACGTCGACAAGCTCGTCGACGTCGCGGGGGCGCTCCGGGAAGAACTCGCCGTGGCGGCGCATGAACTCGGCGAACGCGTCGGTGGTGTCCTCCGCGCGGGCGTGCCGGGCGAGCAGGTCGTTGAGGTCCCGCATCATCTCGGCGAGCTGCCGCTGCGCCCGCGGGTCGGCGGCGGCCCGCGCCGCGTCGCGCAGCCCGGCGAAGCGCTGCTCCAACACCTCACCGCGCAGCCCGTCGAGGATCCGCTGGTAGGTCTGCCGCGCCTCGGCGCTGGCCCACTCGTACCCTTCCAACTCGGACACCGCGCGGGCGGTGGAGCGGGGCAGGTTGTCCAGCACGGCCTCGGCGAACCGGGCGTCGTCGCCGTCACGGCCGCGCAGCTCGTCGCGTTCCGCGGCGAGCGCCTGGTCGAGCAGCGCCCGCGCCCGGGTCACCGCGCCGTCCAGGTCGCCGCGGCGCAGCGCCTCCCGGCGCATCCGCCGGGCCCGCGCGGCCAGGTCGTCCAGGCCACCGCGCCCCTGCGGACCACGCCGCAGCAGGTCGCGCAGCGACTCGCGCAGGCTGCCGCCGGCCAGCACCTCCGCGCCGACCGCGTCCACCGCGGCACGTACGTCGTACGGCGGGGCGAGCGGGTCGGGGCCGCCGCGCCACTGCCCGTACCGGAACCGGTTGCCGGCCACGGTCAGCCCCGGCCGCCGTAGACGGTGCGCCCGGTCTCGGTGACGTCCTTGCCGAGCCGGCGGGTCAGGTGCAGCCCTTCGAGGACGAACTCGATGCCGGCGGCGGCCTCCTCCGGGTTGGGTGCGTCGCCGAGGCCGAGCCGGTCGAGCACCTTGGCCAGCCCCGGCACGGTGCCGACCTGGCGCAGCAGCTCCGCCGAGGAGACCAGCTCCCCGGTCTCGACCACCTCGTCCTCGGCGACCAGCGCGGTGAAGCCGGACAGGTCCAGCCCGGCCAGCCGGGCCCGGAACGTGTCGGCGGTGGCGGTCCGCAGCAGGTGCCCGAGCACCTCGGTCTCGCGCCCCTCCTCGCCGCTTTCGAACTCCACCTTGCCGCGCAGCGTCGAGGTGACCGAGACGGCGTCGCCGACCCGCGCGACGGGCGCCTCGACCCGATCGGTGGTGGAGCCGGCGGCGAGCAGGCCGGAGCGGCGCAGCGCGGCGGCGGCGACCGTCTCCGCGGCGGCGATGGCGAACCGGGCGGAGACACCGGAACGCGGGTCCACCGACGGCGACTCGCGCACCGCACGGGCGAACCGGGCGAGCACCTCCAGGACGTGCTCCGGAACGGAGGCGACCAGGTCGGCCTCCTGTCGGATCAGCGCCAGCTCCAGCTCCAGGTCGAGCGGGTAGTGGGTGCGGATCTCGGCGCCGAAGCGGTCCTTGAGCGGCGTGATGATCCGGCCCCGGTTGGTGTAGTCCTCCGGGTTGGCGCTCGCCACCAGCAGCAGGTCCAGCGGCAGCCGGAGCTGGTAGCCGCGGACCTGGATGTCGCGTTCCTCCAGCACGTTGAGCAGCGCCACCTGGATCCGTTCGGCCAGGTCGGGCAGTTCGTTGACGGCGAACACGCCCCGGTTGGTGCGCGGCACCAGCCCGAAGTGGATGGTCTCCGGGTCGCCGAGCGTGCGCCCCTGGGCGAGCCGCACCGGGTCGACGTCGCCGATCAGGTCGCCGACGCTGGTGTCCGGCGTGGCGAGCTTCTCGCCGTACCGCATCGAGCGGTGCAGCCAGCCGACCGGCAGGTCGTCGCCGGCGGCCTCGACCCGCTCGCGGGAGGCCGGGGTGAGCGGATGCATCGGATGCTCGTTGAGCACCGAGCCGGGGATCACCGGGGTCCACTCGTCGAGCAGCCCGCCGAGCGCGCGGATCAGCCGGGTCTTGCCCTGGCCCCGCTCGCCGAGCAGCACCATGTCGTGGCCGGCGAGCAACGCCCGCTCGACCTCGGGCAGCACCGTGTCCTCGTAGCCGACGATGCCGGGGAAGCGCTCCTGGCCGATGCGCATCCGGGCGAGGAGGTTGTCGCGGATCTCCTGCTTGACCGTGCGGTAGTGGTGGCCGGACGCGCGCAACGCGCCAAGCGTGGCGGGCAACTCGGCGGGCGGGACCGGGGAAACCTGTGTGTGAGCGCTCACCCGCCCCACGCTAGCTCAGATTTCCCGTACCGCCCGGTGGTCCACCGGCGGCCACCGACGCGCGCCCGTGCCCTGGTCACGGCAGAATGATCGGGTGACCTACCTCGCCAGCGACGACCGTTACGACTCGATGCGCTACCGCCGCAGTGGCCGCAGTGGGCTGAAGCTGCCGGTGATCTCCCTCGGCCTGTGGCACAACTTCGGTCCCGACCGGCCCGTCGAGCGGCAACGCGACATCGTCCGCCGCGCCTTCGACCTCGGCATCACCCACTTCGACCTGGCGAACAACTACGGTCCGCCGCCGGGCGCGGCGGAGGAGGTCTTCGGCCGGCTGCTCGCCACCGACCTGAAGCCGTACCGGGACGAGCTGGTGGTCTCCAGCAAGGCCGGCTACCTGATGTGGCCCGGCCCGTACGGCGAGTGGGGCTCCCGGAAGTACCTGATCTCATCGCTGGACCAGTCGCTGCGCCGCCTCGGCCTCGACTACGTCGACATCTTCTACTCGCACCGGTTCGACCCGGACACTCCGCTGGAGGAGACGATGGGCGCACTCGACGCCATCGTCCGCTCCGGCCGCGCGCTCTACGTCGGCATCTCCAACTACGACTCCGAGCAGACGCTCCGGGCCGCCGAGATCCTCCGCGACCTGGGCACGCCGCTGCTGATCAACCAGCCGTCGTACTCGATGCTCAACCGCTGGACCGAGGCCGACGGCCTGCTCGACACGCTGGAGCAGGTCGGTGCCGGGTGCATCGCCTTCAGCCCGCTGGCCCAGGGCCTGCTCACCGACCGCTACCTGGACGGCATCCCGGCCGACTCGCGCGTGCGCACCAGCGGCTTCCTCAACGAGAGCGACCTGGACGAGGCGAAGATGGCGACGATCCGCGCGCTCGCCGGGGTGGCCGAGCGGCGGGGTCAGAGCCTGGCCCAGCTCGCGCTCGCCTGGGCGCTGCGGGATCCGCGGATGACCAGCCTGATCATCGGCGCGAGCAGCGTCGAGCAGTTGGAGGGCAACGTCGCCGCGGTCGACGGTCTCGATCTGGCCGGCGACGACCTGGCCGAGATCGAGCGCCTGCTCGGCTGAGCCTCACCAGATCCGGCGGCGTC
>NZ_NAPR01000013.1:473768-474894 GCF_002140155.1 Micromonospora sp. NBS 11-29 | reverse complement strand
CCGGCTCGTCGTCGGTCACCGCCGCTGATCGGGTACGCGGAGACGCCGCGCCCGCCGCCGGTGTCGCCGACCTTTTGCCTCCGGCACCGCTCGCCGCCGCGCGGAATATCACGTCGGAGCAGGAGTAGTACGTGTCCTGGGTGCTGGAGTTCTGCCAGATGACGTAGATGATGTGCCGGCCGGTCCGCCCGGTCGGCAGCCGCCCCGGCATCTCGTACGCGCCGTTACGGATCGGCGGGTCGGTGACCTCCAGGAACGGATCGGTCTCCACGTCGGCCCAGGTGAGCCGCCGCTGCGGCGCGTACGAGCGGGTGGTCACGTAGAACCGGAACGTGCCCTCGTGCGGGATGGTGGTGCGGTAGCGGAACGTGTGCCGGGCACCGGCGGTGAGCGTGGTGGCCGGCCAGTCGGTCCGGGGCAGGTCCAGTCCCCGGTACGCGGAGAGCCCGCCGCTGCACAGCTCCCCGTCGGGGATACGTTCCCGATCCCGCCCGTCGATCCGCGCCACCCGGATGTTGTCCCACTCGCGTACCGCCGCACCGGCCGCGGCCGCCGCCCGGCAGGCCGGCGTCTGCGCCCGTCCGCCGTCCGGCCCGCACGCCGCCGCCCGGCTCAACGGGCTGGTCGGCGCCCCGTGGGCGCTCGCCGGCACGGCGGTGAGCAGCAGCGTCGCGCCGACGGCGACGAGCGCCACGAACGCGCGCCGTGTGCCCATGTGATCGACCTCCCGGGCACTGGTACGGGCGCGGGGCGGCAAAGGTTCGATCCACGTCGGTGCCACGACCGGTCAGGCTCGGATGGCCGAACGGACAAGCGGGGCGGCGGCGCGGTGGGGGTGGGCCCTAGAGTGACGACACCCTGTGACCGAGGAGCGTGTCTTGCCCGAGCCGGCATCGTCCCCCGAGCCGCCCCGCTCCGCCCCGGCGGACGGGTCCCCGCCCACCCAGCCGTACCTGCTGGTGTGGCCCGCGATGGAGGGCGCGCCGCCCCCGGTGCCGTGGCCCGGCGCGGAGGGGCAGCCCGCCTGGGCGATCCCGGTCACCGTGCCGGCCGGCACCCAGGGCTACGCGCTGTTCGTGCCGCTGGTCCCGGCCACCGGCCAGCCGACACCAGCCACCGGCCAGCC
>NZ_NAPR01000013.1:436609-473745 GCF_002140155.1 Micromonospora sp. NBS 11-29 | reverse complement strand
GCCCCCCCAGCCGGTGCCGCTCGCCGTCGCCGGGCTGCCCGCCCAAGGCGCGCCGCCGGCCGTCGAAAGCCCGACCACGCCCACACCGGCCGTCACCACACAGGCCACGCGGGCACCGGCCGTGACCACACAGGCCACGCCGGCACCCGCCGTCGCCACACAGGCCACGCCCGCGCACGTCGTTCCCACGCAGGCCGGCCCGGCTGCCGGAAGTCCGGCGAAGCCGACGACCGAGGGCCGGTCGGAGCCGACGGACGCCCCGTCGCCGACCGCCGACGAGGACCCGGCCGAGGACGGCGCGACGCCGGCCGTACCCACGGATCTGCGGGCCGACGGCGAGCCGGCCACGCCGGGCACCGCACCGACGGGCCCGGCCGGCCAGGGCGCCACCCCGGTGACCACCCGGCCGCCGGCCGCTCCGGTCGGCCCGGGCCCGCAGGGCGCTCCGGTCGGCCCTGGCCCGCAGGACGCTCCGGTCGGACAAGGCCCTCAGCACGCTCCGGTCGGACCCGTTCCGCAGGGTGCGCTGGCGGTCCATGGTGCAGCCGGGCCGTCCGGGCCGGCGTACCACGATCCGCGGCCCTGGGTCACCTACCCGCCGCCGCCGGGCTGGGCGGCCCGGCCGCCGGCCCCCCGCGACTCCTTCCTCGGCGCGCGCTGGCCCGGTCCGAAGCCGGCCACCGGCCGAGCGGTGCCGCTCGCGGTGCTGGCCGGCGCGCTCGGCAGCGCGTTCTTCGTGCCGCTGAACCGGGTCGGCATCGGCTGGTTCCTCGGCTGGCTCACCCTCACGCTCGCGGTGGTGCTGGCGGTCCGGACCCGGACCGCCGCGCTGCCCCGCGCCGACCGGCTGATCCGGGCCGGCTGGGCGGTGGCGGCCCTGGCGCTGATCGCCGTGCCGGCCGTGCGCAACGCGTGGTGGCTGGTGACGTTCTGCGTGCTCGGCGCGCTGGGCTGCGCCACTTTGGCGATCGTCGGCGGCCGGTTGGTCCGGTCGATCCTGTTCGGTCTGCTCGCCGCGCCGTTCGCGGCGCTGCGCGGCCTGCCCTGGGTACGCCGGCACGTCGCCGCCTCGCCGGGGGCGGCGACCGTCCGCAAGGTCACCGTCTCGGTGGTCGCCACCCTGGCGGTGCTTGTCGTCTTCGGCGGCCTGCTCTCCTCGGCCGACGCGGCGTTCTCGGAGGCGTTGGGCGCGCTCGTCCCCCGGGTCGACGTCGGTACGGTGTTCCGCTGGCTGTTCCTGGCCGCGGTCGGTGGGCTGATCGCGGTCGCCGCGGTCTACACGCTGGCCGCCCCGCCGGACCTGTCCACGGTGGACCGGCCGAGCGAGCGTCGGCTCGGGCTGCTGGAGTGGGCCCCCGCCATCGGGGCGCTGACGCTGCTCTTCGCCGGCTTCGTGGTGGTGCAGTTCACCGTGCTCTTCGGCGGGCAGCGCCATGTGCAGAAGGTCGCCGGCCTGAGCTACGCGGAGTACGCCCGTAGTGGCTTCTGGCAGTTGCTCTTCGTCACGCTGCTGACCGTGGCCGTGCTTGGTGTCGTGAGCCGCTGGGCTGACCGGGAGCGGCCGGTCGACCGCGCCCTGCTGCGTGTGCTGCTCGGTCTGCTGAGCGCGCTGAGCGTGGTGATCGTGGTGTCCGCGCTGTCCCGGATGTGGACCTACCAGAAGGTCTACAGCTTCACCGGCGAGCGGATCTTCGTGATGGCGTTCGAGCTGCTGCTCGGCGCGGTCTTCCTGATGATCCTGGCGGCGGGCGTGCGGTGGCGGGGCCGGTGGATTCCCGGCGCCACCCTGGCGCTGGCCGTGGCGATGCTGCTCGGTCTCGCGGTGCTCAACCCGGAGGACTACGCGGCCCGCCGCAACACCCTCCGGTACGAGCAGACCGGCAAGATCGACGCCTGGTACCTGCGGGCGCTCTCCGCCGACGCCACCCCCGCCCTCACCAAGCTCCCCGACCCGGTGCGCCGCTGCACGCTGAGCTGGATCGCCGACGACCTCGCCGAACCGGACCCCTGGTACGCGTGGAACCTGGGTCGGCACCGGGCCCGCCAGGCCCTCGACCGGGTCGGGCCGACGGCGGTCGGTGGTCCGAAGGACTGCCGCCGGGCGGACCAGTTCGACCTGCCGAAGACCCGCCGTCCTCGCTGACCTGCCGCCGGCCGGGCCGCGTTCCCCAGGCCCGGCCGGCGACGGGCTGTCAGGCGGCGTAGATGTGCTTGACGCCGCCCAATGCGAGCACCGCCGCCGTGTCACCACGGACCCCGCTGTTGAGGTTGCGCCAGCCGTTGTAGCTGCTCGCCTCGTGCACGTACCCACCGACCACGGTGTAGATCAGCTTCTCGCCACCCAGGCTCAACGCCGCCACGCCCTGCGCGCCGGAGATCCCGGTCCACAGGTTCCGCCACCCCGCGTTGCTGGCCGCCTCCCAGACCTGACCGCCCTGCACCGAGTAGATGATCTTCGTGTCGCCGAGCGTGATCGCCGCCACCGCCGAGCCCGGGATGCCCGTGTTCAGGTTGCGCCACCCGTTGGCGCTGTGCGCCTCGTGCACGTAGCCGCCGACGATGCTGTAGACGTACTTGACGCCGGCCAGCGCGATCACCGCGATGGAGGAGGAGCTGACGCCGCCGATGCCGCTGTTCAGGTTGCGCCAGCCGTTGTAGCTGCTCGCCTCGTGCACGTACCCGCCCACCACGGTGTAGATCAGCTTCTCGCCGCCGAGGCTCAACGCGGCCAACGCGCTGCCCTGCGCGCCGGAGATCCCGGTCCACAGGTTCCGCCACCCCGCGTTGCTCGCCGCCTCCCAGACCTGACCGCCGTTCAGCGAGTAGATGATCTTCGTGCCGCCCGCCCCGATCGACGCCACCGAGGTGCCCGTCACCGCGCCACCGCTGCCGGAGACCGGCAGCGCCCGCCAACCGGCGTTGCTGGCCGCCTCGAACACCTGACGCGGCTGCCCGGCGGGATTCCGGGCGATGTATTCGAGCGGGTTGATGTAGGTCCCCGACGGATCGATCATGTGCCAGTGCAGGTGCGGGCCGGTCGAGCTGCCCGAGCCGGGCGCGCCCTTCGCACCGCCGGACCGGCCCACCACCGTGCCCGCGCCCACGCTCGCGCCGTCGGCGAGCAGGAACTGCGACAGGTGCAGGTACTGGCTGCGGTAGCCCTCGCCGTGGTGGATCGTGACGGTGTGCCCGCCGTCGCCGTTGTAGGGGATGTTCTGGACGGTGCCCGCGCCGCAGGCGGGAAGCGGCGTACCCACCCCCATCCCGAAGTCGATCCCGCCGCGCGAGCCACGACGCAGGTGCCCCTCCCAGGTGTCCGTGATCGGGTAGGCGCTGAACGGGTGGTAGATGACCGGCGCGGCATAGGCGGCACCGGTCGGCATCACCCCGCCCACCACCGCCGCGCCCGCGCCCAGCGTGGCCGCGCGCAACACCGTACGCCGATCGACCNCGCCATCGATCCTTCGACAGACGCCGATATCATTCCTGACCGGCGCCACGCCCGGCCGGTTCACCCCATCAGCAGTCGAGTCTGGTGGTCGGACGGCTTGAACCGGCCCGACTACGGTCATGGCGTCGCTCGGAGCCAGATGAGGCATCTTCGCGCTGCGTCGGAGCGCGTGGGCGGCGCAAACGCGTAACAGGCCGGGTGAATGCCGAGGGCTCGTCCCGACTCAGGCGGCGAGGCGGATCCGCAGACCGGCCGTTATCTTTGATGCGTGGAGGGACCGCGCCGTTGGACGCTCGCACGCGGCGACAAGCGTTAGACAGGTCGGCTCCGGCGTTGCTACGTTGGGATGCGTGTCGAGTCCTGAGGCGGAAAGAAGCTAGCCACCGAAGTCTTGGTGGCTGATCGCGCAGTCGAGTGACACCCCTGCTCCCGAGCTGAGCAGTGTGCTGTGAATACTCCGTCGATCAACCGCATCCTGGGATGTCGTCTGGGCCCTTTCCCAGGCTCTCTCAATGCGACCGCTACCGCGCGCAGTCGCGTCCTCCTCATGTGCGATGTAGTCGGAGCTTCCCAATGCCTTTCGCCATTTACGTTCTCGGGCTGGCCGTGTTCGCCCAGGGAACATCGGAATTCATGCTCTCTGGCCTGGTGCAGGACATCGCCGCCGATCTCGGTGTGTCCATTCCGACCGTGGGCACGCTCACCTCGGCCTTCGCCGTCGGCATGATCGTCGGCGCACCGCTGGTCGCGATGCTGAGCCTGCGCTGGCCCCGCCGTCGGGCGTTGCTGACTTTTCTCGTCACCTTCCTTCTGGCGCATGTCGTCGGCGCCGTCACCTCCAGTTTCGAAGTACTGCTGGTCACCCGGGTGGTCGCCGCCCTGGCCATGGCAGGCTTCCTGGCGGTGGGCCTGGCGACCGCGGCGAGCATGGCCGGCCCACATGCCAAGGGACGCGCCACCTCGGTGCTGCTGAGCGGTGTGACCCTGGCCTGTGTGGCGGGCGTTCCCCTCGGTGCCGTGCTCGGCGAGGTCTGGGGCTGGCGCGCGGCGTTCTGGGGCGTGGCCGCCATTTCCGCCCCCGCCATCATCGCCATTCTGTGTTCCGTGCCGCCCACGCCCGTCGACCCCGACGCCCCGACCGCTCTGCACGAGCTACGAGCGCTCCGCGACTCGCAGCTGATCGTGACGCTGTTGCTGGGAGCCGGTGTCAACGGCGCGACATTCTGCTCGTTCACGTATCTGGCACCGGTGATGACCGAGGTGACCGGCCTCAACTCCACCTGGTTGCCAGGCATTCTGGCAGTCTTCGGCGTCGGGTCGTTCATCGGCGTCAATCTGGGCGGCAGGCTGGCGGACAGGCGTCCCCTCCAGGTGATGACGTTCGGCGGTACGGCGCTGCTGGCAGGTTGGCTCCTGTTCGCCCTCACCGCCGCCAACCCGGCCATCGCTCTCGTCTTCGTGTTCATACAGGGCGTTCTCTCGTTCGCTGTCGGCTCCACGCTGATTTCGCAGGTTCTCTATTTGGCCGCAAACGCGCCCAGGCTCTCCGGCGGGTTCGCCACTGCGGCGATGAACGTCGGTGCTGCCGCCGGCCCGGCCCTCGGCGGTGTGGCACTCAGCGCGGGCCTCGGCTACCGCTCGCCACTGTTGGTGAGCGCCGCGCTGGTGGCCACCGCACTGCTGCTCGGGGCCGTGGCCCGAGCTTTCAGCGACAGGGCCACCCGCAGCCCGGCGGCGCTTCCGGAGGCCCCCTCCTGACCGGCGGTGACTGATCACGGTGCCCCCGGGCCGGCGCACTGCCCTGCCCGGGGGATCGGCCGCCGGTCCATCCTGCTACCGGAGGGTGAGAAAGTGGGCGACTCGGTGGCCGAAAAGATAAAGCAGAAGCGGCATTTCTCATTGAGAAACGCCGCTTCTGAAACAAGGTGGAGCCGAGGGGACTCGAACCCCTGACCCCCACACTGCCAGAAAAGTGAGCCTCATCACGACCGACACCGGACCGTGCCGGAACCTGCCATCAGGTGCGGATATGGGCCCATGACTATGTCGGCTTGTGCCGAGCACCGCCGACTGATGCCAACTTCTTGATCTTGATCTGTGACGCCCTCTGTGACGCGCTCGAATGTGGGGGCCGCCGTGTCGGACGAATGAGCCATCGATGAAATCGAGCGCCCGACGCCAGGATGACAACCCTCGACCGTCCGCGCCGGCGCAGAACTAGCCTGCACCCCCTTGTTCAGCCCACCCTCACTACCCAGAGAACGTCTGATTAACGTACTTTGCGGGTTGTAGCGGTTTAAGTCGCCTCGCCAGGTTGGGGTGGTTCCGGCGGTGAGGCGTGAAGCCGGCGTCGACCCATGCCTTGGTCAAGGTGGGGTAGGTGGTATTGGCCTGGTCGAGCAGGTCCATGCCGACGGTGTTGTCGCTGGCGCTGGCGGCGGTGACGACCACGGCGAGGAGGAGGTCGAGGGTGTCGGCGAGAATGCCGCGTTTACGGCCGATGATCCGCTTACCGGCGTCGGTACCCTGTGTGGACGGTGGAATGTTGGTGGAGTTCTTCACGCTCTGGCTGTCCATGATGGATGCCGTGGGTGTAGTGGTGCGGCCGAGTCGGGTCAGGACTCGCGAGACGTACCCCTTGACGGTGGCTTCGGTGAGGTGCAGTTGGGCCGCCATGTCCGGGCCGGCACCGATGAGCTGCCCGTTCAGCCGTCCATGCCGCTGATGGCCACCTGCACCCACAGGATCGAGGCGAGGGCGATGCCCAGGAAGGTGAGCGCCGACAGTCCCAGCGCAGCGACGAGACTCAGGCGCTTGCGGGTCACGACGAAGACGACTACGGATGCGGCCACTGCGAACAGCGCGAGGTATGCCGTGAATCCCATGGTTCTGCATCTCTTCTCTGCTAGGTGTCCCGCAGCAGCGGACTGCTGTTGCGGGCAGGTCGGGTCGTCCGGTTGTCGGCGGTTCCGGTGTGGTGCGGGCGGAAGCGGTGCATGCCCGCGTTGCTGTCCAGGTGGTTGACGTCGGCGGGGAGGCCGACCGGCCGCGCGCCGTCAGGGGGCGTACGGCAGGACCTGCAGGCCTTTGTCCCCGTCGCCGGAGGCCGTGATGCGGCCGTTCTTGACGCCGATGACGCCGTAGGCGCCGTGCAGTTCGAACAGGCCGGAGTCACCTGCCAGGTCGACCCGCCAGACCTGCGACGCCTTACCGTCCTGGCAGTTCTCCAGCTTCAAGGCGGCACCGGCGGTGTCCGCGACGCAGTAACCGCCGCCGACCTCCTCGTTCCAGAACGGCGGCTTGATGACCACCCGGTTCTTCGCCTCCACCGGGGCCGGGTAGATGGCCATCATCGTGGAGTCGGTCCGGTCGGTCCCGGTGAAGTCGACCTCGCCCTGGCCCGCCTGCAGGAAGCGGTCCACGCCGTCGCCGGCGACGTCGATCAGGACGCTCTTGCCGGTCTTGATGCCGGTGATGCGGAGCCCGGACAGGTCCGAGGTGACCTTCGCCCTGGTCGTCGGCTTGGCCGGGGCGGCAGTGGTGCTGCGGGTCGGCGCGGCGGAGGCCGGCGCGGTCGAGGGCGCGGCGGGGACCGCCGTAACGGACGGCGACCCGGCCGGCGTGGACGTCGCGGGTGCGGACGTGCCCGACGGAGCGGCGGACGTGCCCTCGCCGCTGGCGCAGGCGGTGAGCAGGCCGGCGGTGGCGAGGACAGCCCCCATGACGAACGAACTGTTGTGACGCATGCGTTTTCCTTCAGAAGAGGGAGGATCGGGTGCCCGGCGTTACCGGCAGAACCACGACGTCGCCGACGACGCCAGCCGTTCGGGCCGGTGGCCCGGCGGGCTCGTCTCGTACCGCGGTGTCGGGTTCATGTCGTAGAGACTGCCGAACGGACGCTGCGGTCTCTTCCCTCCACGGGCCGGCGTCGGCTCGCCGCTGAGCGGAGATCAGGTGCCGCGCCTCATTCGAAAGGTGGAGGCGACACCACCGCGTCGACCGGGCCGACGGCCAAGGTCCTGCCCCCGGCAGGACGAGTTCGGGGTGCCCCCCGGCAGACCGGGCGCCTTCGCACCCGGACAGGGTGCTGTCAGGCGTCGACCAGACCGGCTCGCCACGCCCAGGAGGCCACCTCGACCCGGTTGCGTACGCCGAGCTTCGACTGGGCGGCAGCCAGGTGGGTCTTGACGGTGGACACCGCCACGAACAGTTCGCCCGCGATCTCCTGGTTGGTCAGTCCCCGGGCCACCGCCCGTACGACGTCGCTCTCCCGGTCCGTCAGGGCCTCCACCGGTGCGGTCGTGCGGATCTGCGGCCGGTGCCGGAAACTGCGCAGCAGCCGGACGGTTACCTGGGGCGCCACCAGGACGTCCCCGCGTACGGCCGCGCGGACCGCCTCGACCAGCAGGGCCGGTCCGCAGTCCTTGAGCAGGAACCCGCTCGCTCCGGACTGCAGGGCGATGTCCACGTACTCGTCGTCGTCGAACATGGTGATGACGACGACGGCGATCGGGTCGGCGACGTCGGGACCTGCGAGCAGTTGGGTGACCTGCAGTCCGTCCAGGCCCGGCATCCGGATGTCCAGCAGGCACACGTCCGGACGCAGCCGCCGCGCCGCCTCGACTGCCGCTCGCCCGTCGGCGACGTCGGCCACCACGGTGATGTCCGGCTGGGCTTCCAGGATCATCCGGAACCCGACCCGCATCAACTCCTGGTCATCGGCGATCAAGACCCGCACTGGCTTCCGTCCCCGTCCTCGTGACCGCTTCTCGGTGGACACTGGCAGCCCTCGGTCGGCATCCGACGGAGATCCCCGCTCATCGAGAACGGATGATACGGGTATCCGCGCCGCTGTCCCGGAGCCACCTGGGCCCGGTACGTCGTGGATCCGGTGCTGCGACGATGGACGATCGCGCGGCCGGGATCAGCACTCTCCGCCTGCCGGAGGTCGTGCGGGGGCAGAACTACGGTTCGGCCCAGTACAGCGGCAGGTCGGCGAGGACCTGCCAGCCGCCGCTCGTGCGGCCGGCGGTGAACCGGCCGCCGAGCAGACTCACCCGCTCCCGCATGCCGACGAGTCCGAAGCCACCACGACGTCTACCGACGCCGCCGAAGCCACCACGACGTCTACCGATCGTCCGGTTCGCCTTCCCGTCGTCGCGGATCTCGACCCGGAGGTGTCCCTGCTCGGTCCGTACCGATACCTCGATCTGCCGTGCCCCGACCGCATGCCGACGGGCGTTGGACACCGACTCCTGTACGAGGCGCAGCACCGAGGTCGCGAGTTCCTCGGCCACCGGTTTGGCCAGCTCGACTGTCACCCGTACCGGCGGACTGCCGGCCGACGACATGGCCCGCAGGTCGGCCGACAGGTCGGTGGTCCGGGTCAGCGGTGCCGGCGTCCTACCTTCGCCCGGTTCGCCCTCCCGTAGCGCGGCGACGAGGTGCCGCATCGAGGACAGCGCCTCGATACCGGAGCGTTCGATCGCCGGCAGCGCGTCAACTGCCGCGTCGGGGTCCGACGTGGACCGTTCCTGCGCGCTCTGTGCCAGATCCATCATGGCCCTGACCTGGTGGGTCACCACGTCGCGGAGTTCCCGCGCCAGGGCGAGCCGCTCCCGCTGCTGCACGGCGATCACGGCGGCCCGCCTCGCCCGGGCCCGTTGCCGGTCACGACCCCGTAGGTACCACCCGTACGCCACAGGCAGCACCACCATCGCCATTCCCGACAGCGACAGACTCCACCACGGCTCCGGCGTCGATTCCCCCGGTGGTGGCGAGTACTGCGGTCGTAGCTGCGCCGCCGCCGTGCTGGTGGCCAGGAGCAGCCCGACGAGACCGGCGGCGGCGACCCCGGGAACCCGCCGGACCACCGCCACGATGACGATCGCCACGGCGGCGATCTCGGTCACGGCCAGACCCCCCGTGATCTCGGCACCGACCGCCCGCAGCACCCCGGTCGAGACGACGAGGGTTGCCGCGGCTCCCAGCGCCCCGGGCACCGGCCGTACCTGGGCCAGCAGCGCCAGGGCCGCCATCACGGCGATGCCCGGCACCATCCAGCCAAGGCTCGCGGTGTCGGATTCCGCGGCGATCTGGACGTCGAGCAGGGCGAGGACCACCAGCGGAACAGCCCACGGCCATTGCCGCAGCACCTGTGCCGATACCACAGTCGTCACCATCCCGTGCAGCGCCTCCGCGCTCGCCGGGAGGACACCGGAGACAGTACGGTTCGTCGTCATCGGAGCGGAACGGCTGCTGCACTATTGTCACCAGCGGCTCCCCCTGATTCGGACCGACGCGAGGAACTGCTGTGGTGGCGGCGTGAAGCTCGACTGGCGAGGTCTGATCACCTGGGACTGGCCCCTGGCCGGGCTGCTCATGCTGGCGTTGCTGCTGGACGGGGCGGCGGCGAGCGAGCTGGGGTATGACGGCCGGTGGGAGCTGCCGGGTTTCCTCGTGGTGTGTGCCCTCGCGTTGCTGGCGTCGCGGTGGCCGGTCGTCGCGGCTGTCGGTGTCGTGGTGGTCCTGCTGGTGGGGTCGGTGGTGCTGCGGCTGGTCGGTGTGGCGGTCCCCGCCGCCGCGGGCGGGTTGGGGGCTGCCGAGGTCGTCGCGGTCCTGGCCGTTATCGTCGCGGTGGTCCGTCGGTCGTCCAGGTCCACCGCAGCCGGCCTGGTGGGGCTGCTCCTGCCCAGCTGCCTGGCGGTCGGGGTGCTCCGGCCGGAGCACCCCGGCGCTCCTCAGGACCTGGGCTGGTCGGTGGTCCTGCCGGTGGTGGCCGTCATGGCCGGATGGTATCTGCGGGTGCGCGACGCCCGGCATGCCCGGGAGATGCGGGCTGCCGTGGTCGCGACGCAGTTGCGTGAGCGGGTGGCCCTGGCGCGGGAGNGCAGGCGGTGGCCGTGCCTGATCCCGGTGCTCCGACGCGGGTGCTGCCGGTGATCGAACGTGCCGGCGCGGACGCCCTGTCGGCGATGCAGCGGATGGTCGCCATGCTGCAGGATGTCGACGGGGAACCGGCGACGCCGACCACGGACCTCCTCACCGACCTGCGCGCGGCGACTGTCACCTCGGGGGACGCCACTCCGGTCCGGTTGGCGGTGGAACTCGCCGAGCCCGTGCCGGCGGCGGTCGCGACCACGGTGCTGCGGCTGGTCCAGGAGTCGGTGACGAACGCGCGGCGTTATGCCGTAGGCGCCCGAGAGATCACCGCGACGGTACGGGCCGGAGGCGGGAGCGTCCACGTGCAGGTGCGCGACGACGGGCGACACACTGACCGACCGAGAAGGTCCGGTGGCGGCGGTTACGGCCTGGTCGGCATGCGGGAACGGGTGCAGCTGCTCGGCGGCCGGTTCGAGGCGGGCCGGGTGCCCGGTGCGGGCTGGCAGGTGCTCGCGGACGTGCCGTTGCGGCCGGAGTGAATGGTGGAGCGGGAGGGTGTGTCCGCGCCGGACGCGGGACGGCTCTACCACCAGGGGCCACTGCGGCAGGTGAACTGGGTGGTGCAGTTGGCGAGCGTCGTGACGGCGACGTCGAGTTCTCGCTCTTGGAGCCGTTCGACCAGCTCGGCAGCGACAGTGCCGTCTTCGGCAAGGTCCACGTTACCGAGCTGGGTGCGCGCCTCGCGCTCCGCCCGTTCGGCAAGCTCCTCCGTCTTGAAGGCCCGCCGGCGCATCTGACGCCGTTTGCCTACAAGTACCGTTCGGGGATTCAGACGCAACTGATCTTCGTGACCACGGGCGTGACTCAATATCATCGCCCGTGGTCAATGCCACCAGGTCAAACCCGGTGGAGCCGAGGGGACTCGAACCCCTGACCCCCACACTGCCAGTGTGGTGCGCTACCAGCTGCGCCACGGCCCCTTGCGGTCGTCCCCGGTCGCCCGGGCACGGGAAGAACTATACACACGCCGCTTGGCATGGTCATCTCGCGGGGGTCCCCTCGAACGGGGTCAGTTGAGCGCCACGTCCGGTGGGAAGTGGGCCACCGCCGCCATCATGCCGCCCTGCCGGCGCAGCACCATCGGCCAGAGGTCGTCCGGCCGGTCGACGAAGGCGTCGCCGGGGAGCGCGTCCAGCACGAACCAGGACCCCTCCTCGATCTCCCGCTCCAACTGGCCGGCGCCCCAGCCGGAGTAGCCGGCGAAGACCCGGATGCCGCCGATGTTCTCGCGCAGCTTCTCCGGGTCGACCGAGAGGTCGATGGTGCCGACCGCGCCGGCGACCCGGTGGAAGCCCTTCATCGGCTGCACGGGGTGCCGCAGGCGGGCCAGGCAGATGGCCGAGTCGGGCTGCACCGGGCCGCCCTCGAACAGCACCGCGGGATCCCGGGCCAGGTCGCTCCAGTCGCCGAGCACGTCGGACACCGGGACCTCGGTGGCCCGGTTGAGCACCACCCCGAGGGCGCCGCCGGCCTCGTGGGCGACCAGCATCACGACGGTACGGTCGAAGTTGGGGTCCTTGAGCACCGGTGTCGCGACCAGCAGCCGTCCGGTCATCGACTCCATGGCTCGGCCACCGATCGCCTGTCCCTCACCCTGCATGTCCGACACCCGTCAGCCGTGTGCCCGCGCGGGCCCGACGTCGCCTACCGTCCACGCTGTCAACGCCATGTCACGCACCATAGCCTGCCCCCTGCCCGCTGGCTAAGGTCTGACGAGCGCGCGAATCGCGGACGAATCGAGGGAGGGCCGGATGGCGGCGGCAGCCGAACTGGCGGTGATCGGCGGGTCAGGACTGTACGCCCTGCTCGACGGCGTGGAGCACACGGTGGACACTCCGTACGGCGCACCGTCGGACCCGATCACGGTCGCCGAGGTGGGCGGTCGTCGGGTGGCCTTCCTGCCCCGCCACGGACGCGACCACCGGCATCCGCCGCACCAGATCCCCTACCGGGCCAACCTGTGGGCGTTGCGCTCCCTCGGCGTACGCCAGGTGGTGGCGCCGTGCGCGGTCGGTGGTCTCCGGCCGGAGCTGGGGCCGGGCACGTTCGTGGTGCCGGACCAGTTGGTCGACCGCACCAGCGGGCGGGCGCAGACCTACTACGACCGGGGCGCGGTGCACGTCTCCTTCGCCGACCCGTACTGTCCGGCCGGGCGACGGACGCTGCTGGACGCGGCCGCCGGCCGGGGTGTGCCGGCGGTGGATGGCGGGACGGTGGTGGTGGTCGAGGGGCCGCGCTTCTCGACCCGGGCGGAGTCCCGCTGGTTCGCCTCGTTCGGTGGCTCGGTGGTCAACATGACCGGCCACCCGGAGGCGGTGCTGGCCCGCGAGCTGGCGCTCTGCTACTCGTCGATCGCGCTGGTCACCGACCTGGACGCGGGTGTCGAGGCGGGCGGGTCGGTCACCCAGGAGGAGGTGTTCCGGGTCTTCGCCGAGAACACCGACCGGCTGCGCGGGCTGCTGCTCGACGCGGTCGCCGCGCTGCCCACGGAGCGGGACTGCCCCTGCGGCAGCGCGCTTGACGGCATCACGCTGCCGTTCCCGCTGCCCTGAGTCGGGAACCGCCCGAAAACTCCGTCTTTGACCGCTAGATTCGATTGGGTCGGGGCTGAGCACCGGCACCCGCGGCCAGGGACGGAGGCAGCCGGCGATGGCGACGGTGCGCGAGTCGACCCACGAGCTGCTGCGCGCCCTCGGGCTGACCACAGTCTTCGGCAACCCCGGCTCGACCGAGGAGCCGTTCCTCGCCGACTTCCCGTCGGACTTCCGCTACGTGCACGCGCTCCAGGAGGCGTCCGCGGTGGCCATGGCCGACGGGTACGCGCAGGCCACCGGCCGGCTCGCGCACGTCAACCTGCACACCGCGCCGGGCACCGGCAACGGCATGGGCAACCTCGTCACCGCCTGGCACAACCGGACCCCGCTGATCGTCAGCGCCGGCCAGCAGACCCGGGAGATGCTGCTGATCGAGCCCCGGCTGGCCAGCCCCCGGGCGGTCGAGCTGGTCCAGCCGTACGTGAAGTGGGCCCACGAGCCGGCCCGCGCGCAGGACATCCCCGCGGCCTTCATGCGGGCGTACGCCACGGCGGTGCAGCCTCCCGCCGGGCCGGTCTTCCTCTCCCTGCCGATGGACGACTGGGACCGCACCGCCGACCCGCCGCCGCAGGTGCGTACCGTCGCCACCCGGATCGCGCCGGACCCGGACCGGCTGCGCGGCTTCGCCACCGCGCTCGCCGACGCCCGCGACCCGGTGCTGGTGCTCGGCGCGGCCGTGGACCGGGCCGACGCCTGGCCGGCCGCCGTCGCCCTGGCCGAACGGCTGGCCGCCCCGGTGTGGGCCGCCCCGGCGCCGGAGCGGGCTGTCTTCCCCGAGCGGCACCCGCAGTTCCGGGGCGTGCTGCCGTACGCGATCGGGCCGCTCTCGGCGGCGCTGCGCGGACACGACGTCGTGCTGGTGGTCGGCGCCCCGGTGTTCCGCTACTACCCGCACGTGCCGGGCGACTACCTGCCCGTGGACACCCGGTTGCTGCACGTCACCGATGACCCGGACGAGGCCGCCCGCGCCCCGGTCGGGGAGAGCCTGCTCGGCGACGCCGGGCTCACCATGGCCGCGCTGCGGGAGCTGCTACCGCCGGCCGGCCGGCCCGCGCCGCCGCCCCGGCAACAGCCGGCCCCGCCCGAACCGAGCGAGCCGCCCGACGGGGACGCGCTCTTTACGGCGCTGGCCGCCGCCTGGCCGGCCGACGGGGTGCTGGTGCAGGAGTCCCCCTCCAACCTGGCCGCGCTGCGCCGCCGGCTGCTGATCGACCGGCCGCGCTCCTACTTCACCATGGCCAGCGGCGGCCTGGGCTTCGGCCTGCCGGCGGCGGTGGGCCTCGCGCTCGCCGAGCGGGACACCGGGCGCGGCCGGCCGGTGGTCGCGGTGATCGGCGACGGCTCGCTGCACTACTCCGTGCAGGCGCTGTGGACCGCGGCACAGCTCCGGCTGCCGATCGCCGTCGTGGTTCCGGTGAACCACCAGTACGCGATCCTGAAGGCGTTCGCCGACCTGAAGCACGCCCCCGGCGTACCGGCGCTGGACCTGCCCGGGTTGGACGCGACCGCGGTGGCGCGCGGCTACGGCTGCGCCGCCGAGGTGGTCACGTCGCTGGACGCGCTCGGTCCGGCGCTGGCCGCCGCGCTCGCCGCGGACCGGCCCACCGTGCTGCCGGTGCCGATCAGCACGGAGATCCCCCGGCTGCTGTGACTCAGCCGGGCCGGACGGTCAGCGGCTGCCCGGTGCCGACGTCCAGGACGGTGCGGTCGCCCAGCGGGGCCGCGAGTGTGACGCTCACCGGCACCAACTTCAGCGCCAGCGTGCACGGCCCGGTGGCGGTGACCACCGCCGCGCCGACCACCACCACGTCCGGCCGTTCCAACACCAGTGGGGTGGGCGCGCCGTCGCACGAGCCGACGCCCACCACGTAGTCCAGGCGGGTGCCGTCCGCGACCCGCAGCTCCTGCGCGGCGACCAGACCGGCCGGCAGCGGTCGGCCGTCCGCCGCGCCTCCGGGGGCCGCGCCGACCGCGCGCGGCGCGACCGCGAGCCGGGCCACGGGTACGGCCAGCTCCTCCACCGTGAACAGCCACGCCGGCACCTCGGCCCGGCCTCGACTGGTCCACACCGGCGCGCTGCCCAGCCGCGCCGCGGTCACCGTGAGCGGGACGCAGGGGGTCGCGCCGCTGCTCGCCACCGGTCCCTCCGGCCCCGGCTCGGCGGTGGGGCCGCCCACCTTCGGCGCGGCCGGCCGACCGTCGCACGGCGGCGGGTCCCCCCGGTCGAGTTGGGCGTACGCGTCGGCGGCGCTGACCAGCGGCACCCGCAGCACGCCGTCGGGGAACCGGATCGCGCCGTCCGGCGGCACGGCGGCCGGCATCCTGATCTGGTCCCGGTACCACCCGGCGCCGAACGCGACCTTCGTCTCGGCGGTGAAACCGGGGTCGCCGGTGAGCACGGTGGCGTCCTGGAGCGGGACGTACCCGGCCCGCCAGTCCGGCCCGGGACGCCAGCGCCCGGCCACCTCCTCGGCCCGCTGGGTGAAGGCGGACGGTTTCTCCGGGGCGGCGGGCGTCACCGTCCCCGGGTCGGCGCCGGGCGCGGCGCATCCGGGAAGGAGCAGCAGCGGAAGCCCGAACAGGGCGAACGATCGGCGCATACGGGTTGGACGGCGGCCCGCCCCGGCCGGTTCCCGCAGACGGGAAGACGACTGTGCGCCCCGGTCCGGTGGACCGGGGCGCACAGGTCAGGTGGTGGAGGTGCCGGGAATCGAACCCGGGTCCTTCGCCGGTTTGTCAGGGCTTCTCCGAGCGCAGCTCGCTGTGCCTCTACTCGGCCCCACCGCTCACGCGAGCAAGTTGGTGTGACGGGCCCAGTCGCTGATTGATCTCGCCGCACGGACCCCGCGACCGGGTCCGATTGGCCAGCCTTCTAGCTGATGCCGGCTATCTGGGTCGAAGGCGCTCCCAGGCCGACAGACTTGCTACTCGCCTCAGGCGGCGAGAGCGAAGTCAGCGCGATTGTTCTTGGCGCTTATTGGTTTCCGACGACCGATTTTCGAGACGACGTCGGCTTCCTCGGCTCGCTTCCCCTGTCGCTGCGTACGAAGTCGAAACCAGTCACCCCCTCGACGGGCCACCCGTATCGGTGGCACCCGACAAGCCTAACGCCTGCCGCAACGGGTTTCATCCCGAGCCCCGGCCCGGGCGTGCCGCTCAGTCGGTCATGCCCTTGCCGCGCCGGCCCACGACGCGCCGGATCTCCCGGTCGGCGTCCCGCTTGGCGAGGTCCTGCCGCTTGTCGTACGACTTCTTACCCCGGGCCAGGCCGATCTCCACCTTCGCCCAGCCGTCGGAGAAGTAGACCTGCAACGGCACCAGCGTGAGACCGCTCTCCTTGAGCTTGCCCAGCAGGCGGTTGATCTCCAACCGATTGAGCAGCAGCTTCCGGGTGCGCCGGGGCTCGTGGTTGGTCCAGGTGCCCTGGGCGTACTCCGGGATGTGCATGGCGTGCAGATAGAGCTCGCCGTCCCGTTCCTGGGCGAACGCGTCGACGAGCGACGCCCGCCCGGCCCGTAGCGACTTGACCTCGGTGCCGGTCAACGCCATGCCCGCCTCGTACGTGTCGAGGATGGCGTAGTCGTGCCGCGCCTTCTTGTTGGAGGCGACCACCTTGCGGCCCTTCTCGCGTGGCACTGGCGCCACCCCCTCCCAGTCGGCTGAAGATCATGCTACCGGAACCACAAGAGCCCTCCCGCGCCGTTTATTCCTGGCGCGGGAGGGCTCCCGGAGAGCCGTACGGTAACTAGACCCGCAGGTAGAAGCGGAGCGTGACCCAGGCGGTGACCGCGCTGACCAGACCACCGACGGCGGCCATCAGCGGGAAGGTCAGGAAGATCTCGGACCAGGAGATCGGGGTGATCAGTCCCTCCAGGGCCGCCATCGAGCTGCCGGCCGCCACCGTCTTCACCCCGATCAGCGCGAGCAGGCCGAGGATGGAGCCGATCAGGCCGGCCACCACCGCCTCCAGCACGAACGGCGCCTGGATGAACCAGTTGGACGCGCCGACCAGCTTCATGACCGCGACCTCGCGCCGCTTGCTGTACGCGGCCACCTGGATGGTGTTCGCGACCAGCAGCAGGGCGGCGGCGGCCATCACCACGGCGAGGGCGAGCGCGCCGTTCTGGACGCCGGTGAGCACGCCGAAGACCTTGTCGAGCAGCTTGCTCTGGTCGACGATCGTGTCGATGCCCTCGGCGGTCTTGTACTGGTCGTAGATCTGCTTGTACTGCTGCGGGTCGTTCAACGTGATCCGGAACGACTCCGGCAGCTGGTCGGCCTTGACCGCGTTGACCAGGTCGGGCGCGTCCGCGTACATCTGCTGGAAGCGCTTGTACGCCTGATCCTTGTCGACGTAGGTGACGTCCTTGACCAACGGGTCGGCGTCGAGCTTGGTCTGCAGGTCGACGCGCTGCTGTTCCTGGACGTCGGTCTTCAGGAAGATCGACACCTGGACGTTCTCGTAGTAGAGATCCTTCATGTCGCCGACCTTCTGGTACAGAAGGCCGCTGCCGCCCAGCATGAACAGCGACACCGCCATGGTGATGATCATGGCGACGGTCATCGTGACGTTGCGCCACAGTCCGACCAGTACCTCGGACAGGACGTACTTCATCCGCATCGGGATATTCCTCCGGCTCTCCGGCGTGAGGTGTTCGTCGTCAGGGTCTACGGATCGTCAGTGGCTCAGCCGTAGACGCCGCGGGCCTGGTCGCGCACGATGCGGCCGCTCTCGATTTCGATCACCCGGCGGCGCATCTGGTTCACGATGTTGGAGTCGTGCGTGACCATCACGACGGTCGTGCCGGTGCGGTTGATCCGGTCCAGCAGGCGCATGATCTCGATCGACGTGTCCGGGTCGAGGTTTCCCGTGGGCTCGTCGGCCAGCAGGATCAGCGGCCGGTTCACGAACGCCCGGGCCACCGCGACACGCTGCTGCTCACCACCGGAGAGCTCGTGCGGGTAACGGTGCTCCTTGCCACCGAGACCCACCAGCTCCAGCACCTCCGGCACGACCCGGCGGGCGACCGCCTTGGTCTTGCCGATCACCTCCAGCGCGAACGCCACGTTCTCGTACGCGGTGCGGTTCGGCAGCAGCCGGAAGTCCTGGAAGACACAGCCGATGGAGCGCCGGAAGTGGGGTCGCTTCCAGGAACGCATCGACGTGACGTCCTTGCCGTTGACGACGACCCGCCCCTTGTTGGGGGTGACCTCGTGCAGCAGCAACTTGATGATGGTGGACTTGCCGGAGCCGGACGGTCCGATGAAGAAGACGAACTCGCCCTTCTCGATCGAGACGGACACGTTGTCGAGCGAAGGCCGGGACGCCTTCGGGTACGTCTTCGTCACTTGCTCAAGCTGAATCACGGGTCGAGAGTCTACGCGGTGTAACCGAAGAGCCAAGCCCCACGCNCGCGCGTCATCGATTTACCGGGTCAGAACGGGATCGATGACGCGCTCCGTCCGAGCGTGATCACGCGCTGTCAGCGGTGAGCTGCTGCTGCTTCCGCCAGCGGATACCCGCCTCGATGAAGCTGTCCAGTTCGCCGTCGAAGACCGAGGACGGATTGCCCGTCTCCTGCTCCGTACGCAGATCCTTCACCATCTGATAAGGATGCAGGACGTACGACCGCATCTGGTCGCCCCACGAGCCGGCGGCGTCGGTCTTCAGGCCGGCCATCTTGGCCTGCTCCTCCTGCCGCTTGCGCTCCAGCAGCCGGGCCTGGAGCACCCGCAGCGCGGACGCCTTGTTCTGGAGCTGGGACTTCTCGTTCTGGCAGGTCACCACGATGCCGGTCGGGATGTGGGTGATCCGCACCGCCGAGTCGGTGGTGTTGACGCTCTGCCCACCCGGACCCGAGGACCGGTAGACGTCGATCCGCATCTCGTTCTCGGGGATGTCGATGTGGTCGGTCTGCTCCACCACCGGCAGCACCTCGACGCCGGCGAAACTGGTCTGCCGGCGGCCCTGGTTGTCGAACGGGCTGATCCGCACCAGCCGGTGGGTGCCGGACTCCACACTGAGCGTGCCGTACGCGTAGGGCACCTTCACCGTGAAGGTGGCCGACTTCAGGCCCGCCTCCTCCGCGTACGAGGTCTCGTAGACCTCGGTCGGGTAGCCGTGGCGCTCGGCCCAGCGCAGGTACATCCGCAGCAGCATCTCGGCGAAGTCCGCGGCGTCCACGCCGCCGGCCCCGGCCCGGATCGCCACCAGCGCCTCCCGCGAGTCGTACTCGCCGGAGAGCAGCGTGCGGACCTCCATCTCCTGGATGGCCTTGGTCAGCCCGGTGATCTCCGACTCGACCTCGCCCAGCGCGCCCGGGTCGGACTCCGCCTGCGCCAACTCCAGCAGCACCCCGGCGTCGTCGAGCCGGGAACGCNCCTCCTGCTCCAGGCGGGCCTTCTGCTCGCGCAGCTTGTCGAGGTCGAGCACGGCCTCGATGTTGCGCAGCGTGGCGTCGAGTTCCTTGAGCTGTTCGGCGTAATCGGCAGCGGTCACGGCACACAACACTACTGCCTACGTCGCCCGAGCTGCCGCAGGTGGTCAGCCGACCGGTGCGCTCTTCAGCCAGGACAGCGCCGCCCGGTGGTAGGCGACGGCGAACTCCAGCGCGCTCGCGTCGTAGTTGTCCCCCTCCTTCTTCGCGTTCTTGACCTGCTCCCGCACCGCCGCCAGCGCCTCGGTGTGGTACTCGTTCGCCGAGGCGTACAGGTTCTTGAGCTGGCTCGCCGAGTGCAGGTTGCCGAACGCGATCCGTAGCGCGATCGGGTTACGGATCGTGTCCTTGCCCGGATTCTCCGCCAACCAGCGGGAGAATGTCCGTTTCCCGGCCGCCGTCAGCGCGTACGGTTGGCTCATCCGCGGCCCGGGCTTGCCGAGCCGCACCAGACCCTTCTCGGCCAGCACCGGAAGCTCCCGGTAGACCTGGCTGCGGGTCATCGACCAGTACGGCGCCAGCCGGCGCTCGGCGGCGGCCATCAACTGGCCGCCAGTCATCGGGCCGTCGTGCAGCAGACCCAGCAGGGCTGCCGCCGTCGGGTTGACTCCGGATTCCGCCATGCCCTCTAAGCTGCCACTTTGTCGGCTCCGGCGTCCAGGTTTCGCCGATTTCGCCACTCCCCGACGCGTCCGATGTGCACTGTCGGGTAAGGAAGGGCACCTTATTAACACACGTGTGTTAATAAGGTGCCCTTCCTTACACCTCAACCCATGTGCGGGTACGTGTGGTCGGTGGGCGGGACGAACGTCTCCTTGATCGTCCGGGGCGACGTCCACCGGACCAGGTTGTGCCAGGAGCCCGCCTTGTCGTTGGTGCCGCTGGCCCGGGCACCCCCGAACGGCTGCTGCCCCACCACCGCGCCGGTCGGCTTGTCGTTGACGTAGAAGTTGCCGGCCGCGTACCGCATCTTCTCCGCCACCCGGTCGACCACCCGGCGGTCGGTCGCGAAGATCGACCCGGTCAGCGCGTACGGCGCGATCGACTCGGCCTGGGCGACCACGTCCTCGAAGCGGGCGTCGTCGAAGACGTGCACGCCCAGGATCGGCCCGAAGTACTCGGTGGTGAAGCTCTCGTGCGCGGCGTCCGAGCACTCGAAGACCGTCGGCCGGACGAAGTAGCCGACCGAATCGTCGGCGGTGCCGCCGGCCAGCACCCGGCAGGTGTCGTCGCCGTTGATCAGCTCCAGCGCGGCGGTGTGCCGGCCGAACGCCTTGTCGTCGATCACCGCGCCGCCGAAGTTGCCGAAGTCGGTCACGTCGCCGTAGGTGAGCGAGTCCGCGGTGGCGGCGAGCCGGTCGCGAAGCCCGCCCTCCCAGATGGACCGGGGCACGTACGCCCGCGAGGCGGCCGAGCACTTCTGCCCCTGGTACTCGAACGCGCCCCGGATCAACGCGGTGTGCAACGCGTCCACGTCGGCGCTGGTGTGCGCCACCACGAAGTCCTTGCCGCCGGTCTCGCCGACCAGCCGGGGGTAGCCGCGGTAGCGGGCGATGTTGTCGCCGACCGTCTTCCACAGGTGCTGGAAGACCTTGGTGGAGCCGGTGAAGTGGATGCCGGCCAGGTCCGGGTCGGCGAGGACCACGTCGGAGACCTCCTCACCCCGGCCGGTGACCATGTTGATCACACCGGGCGGCAGGCCGGCCGCCTCGAACAGCCGCATGGTGAAGTGCGCGGCGAACTGCTGGGTCGGGCCCGGCTTCCAGACCACCGTGTTGCCGAGCATGGCCGGCGCGGACGGCAGGTTGCCGGCGATCGCGGTGAAGTTGAACGGGGTGACCGCGTAGACGAACCCCTCCAGCGGCCGGTGGTCGAAGCGGTTCCACACGCCCGGCGAGGACATCGGCTGCTCGGCCAGGAGGCGGCGGGCGAAGTGCACGTTGAACCGGAGGAAGTCGATCAGCTCACAGGCCGAGTCGATCTCGGCCTGGATCGCGGTCTTGGACTGCCCGAGCATGGTGGCCGCGTTGAGCGTGTCCCGCCACGGGCCGGCGAGCAGCTCGGCGGCGCGCAGGAAGATGGCGGCCCGCTCCTCGAACGGCAGCGCCCGCCACATTCCGGCGGCGTCCTTGGCGGCCCGGACGGCCGCCCGCGCGTCGTCGTGCGTGGCGTGCCCGGTGACGCCGAGCACGTGGGCGTGCTTGTGCGGCTGGACCACGTCGATCGGCTCGCCGCCGGCCATCCGCTGCTCGCCGGCGATCGTCATCGGCAGCTCGATCCGCTCGGCGGCCAGTTCGGCGAGCCGCCGCTGGAGCCGCTCCCGTTCGGCACTGCCCGGCTCGTAGGTGTGGACCGGCTCGTTGCGCGGTTCGGGGACGGAGAACACGGCGTCCATCACAGGCTCCTGTGCGATCTCGACGGCGATGGCGAAACCGGACCCGCGGGGACCGACCGGGCGGCCGGGCTCCGGACGCCGTGCGGTGGACCGGTCACGGCGGCGGGACCTGCGCCGATTGTTTCACGCGCCGCGCTCGCCGACTCGGGCCGCCCGACTACGGCCCCGCGCATCAGACGTCGAACCCGCCGCGACACCGATGAAGCCTCGGCAGAAGCCCCGCGACGCAGACGATTCGTCGGCTGCGCGCGTTCCGGTCGCGGCGCGCCGCACGTCGCTGCGGCGCAGTGACGGCATCGGAGCGTGGTCGACGGCACCCCTTCGGTGATGCGGAGTCGATCAAGGCGTGGGCGAGGGCGGCACAGCCCGAGGGCACCTGGCACGCCGCGTACGCTGGATGGCTGGTGCCCCGTGCGGCGTCCGTCGAAAGGGAGACGATGAGCAACCAGCCCGGCAGCTCGACGGCTGCGGAGCCGGACCAGCCCGAGGCCGTCGCGGAGGTCGCGCCGGCGCCCGGCCGACCGGAGTACGCGCCGGGCGCGCTGCCGCTGGCCCTGCTCTCGATCGCCTGGCTGGCCGCCATGCTCTGGTCGACCCGGGAGGCGATCACGTCGACCGCGGCCGGGGTCACCGCGATCAGCCTCTCCGCGTACGCGCTTCCCGGCGTGATCACCGCGGCGCTGGTCACCGGCGCCACGGTCGCCCTGGCGGCGACCAACCGGATCGGCCGGGCGACGGCGCGCTTCCTGGCCGCCGTCGGCACCGGCCTGCTGGTCGGGCTCGTCGCCGCGGTGGCGATCAACCTCACGTACGCCGACAACGCCACCACCAACACCATCGCCGGCACCACCGCGGCGGCCGCGATCATCGGCGGGGCGATGGCCGGAGCGCGCCAGGCCCGGGTGGTGGCCGGGCTGGCCGCCGCCACGCTCACCGCGCAGGTCTTCGTGGTGGTGTTCAGCCGTGCCCGGGATCCGCTCTCCGAGCTGTTCGGCGCCGGCGAGACCCAGCAGTCGGTGCTCGACGCCGCCAAGTGGGTGTCGCGGACCGAGTCGTTGCTCGCCGGCCTGATCGCCGGCCTGGTGGCGTACCTCTACCTCGCCTGGTCCCGCCGTCGCGCCGAACGCCGGGACGGGGCGGCGTCGACGCTGCGCTGGCCCGCGTACCTGATGGCCGGTGCCGGCGCCGGACTGCTCCTGCTGCTCACCGAGGTGATCATCCGGATCGGCGGCCGCGGGTTGCTCGACCTGGCCGCCGCGCTCAGCGAGGCCGACCAGGTGGCGCAGACCGCGCTGGGCACCTCCCGCGTGGACAACGCCATCTGGGTGCTCTTCGTCGGCGCGCTGACCACGCTCATCCTGTTCGGGCGCACGCTCGGCCCACGCGACGGCGAGGACGAGGAGGACGAGCCGGCGTCCTGAGCCGGCCGCGTCAGCCGACCTCGCTCAGCAGCAGATCCAGCTCGGTCACGTCGTACCACTCCAGTTCGTGGTCCTCGACGCCGTCCACGGCGAACTGGGCGTCCGGGTCGCCGGCCTGGGCCTCCGCCGCCACCTCCGCGGCAGCGGCCACGTCGTCGACCGCCTCCGCGCCGTCCACGTGGATCGCGGCGACCGACTTCACCGGCACCGGCCCGGCCAGTCGGACCGTGCTGGAACCCAGCTCGCCCCCGGTCCGGTCGATCGCGCGGGCCGGCAGGTCGACCGAGGCGACCACCCGCCGTCGGGGCGCGGTGGGATCGGCCCGCAGCAGCAGCAACGCGTCCTGGGCGGCCCGGGTGAAGGCGACGTACTCCAACTCCTCCTCGTCCCCCTCCGCGTACCACTCGCGCAGTGCGGGGGTGACGGCGTGCGCCGCGTCGGCCGTCAGGCCCTCGTCCCGCAGGCGGGCGAGCATCGGTACGGTCGCCGGCAGGTACACCCGGACAAGCTCGTCGGACACCGGTCACTCCCCGCTCTCGGGCTGCTCGCCGGCGAACACCGGCTCCGAGCGCCGATCATGCCGTACGCCGTGACCGTCATACCCCGCCCACCCGCCTTCGGTCGGCGTGTCCGCTGGACGGGGGTGTCGCCCGGTGATGGCAAACTGAGGCAAACGAAACCAACCCGGGAGTCACCGTGGAGTCGAGGTTCCTGCTCCTGTCCGACGTCGCCGCCGAGTTGAACGTCTCGGACTCGCAGGTCTACCACATGGTGCGCAGCGGCGAGCTGCCCGCCATCAAGATCGGCGGTCGCGGTCAGTGGCGGGTCGAGCGCGCGCGGCTGGAGGAGTACATCGAGCGGAAGTACGCCGAGACCGCCGAATGGGTACGCGACAACCCGCTGGGCGAGCGCGACGCGGAGTGACCGTCCATTGACCGCCAGCCATTGACGCGTACGGTCGCCGTGTTCGAAGATGGGATTCAGTCGGAGGCAAACACAGGCAAACGCAAGGATTAGAGGCTGACATGGCTGACACCCGCCGCCCACCGTCGCCACGCCCACCGGTCCGCCTCCGGCCCGCACCGCCGCTCGATCCGCCCTACAGCGACGAGGACGTGGCATGGAGCCACGCCGGCCAGCTCGCGCTCGACCTGCTCGGCCCGCGTCCCCGGGTTTCCGGACGCCCCGCCGGCCGGGCTCCGGACCGGGCTCCGAGCTGGCCGCGCTGGTCCGCCTCCGGCCCGCTCGACGTCCCCACCTGGCCCGGACCAGGCGCACCCGGTTCTCCCGTCGCCGAGGGCCGCCCTCCGACCGACGACCGACCCGGTGAGGGATCCGACCGCCGCGACATCACCGGTGGCCGTGACCTGGCCAACGGCGAAATCGGCGGGCACCGCCCCGCCAACGGCACCGCCGCAGCACACGACCACGCCGACGCCGGATCGGTCGGCTCCGACCCGGCCGGCGATCGGCCCGCTCAACGACGTGGCGGCCGTCCGGGTGCACGCGCCCACGCCGGCGTGCGGCAGCCCGACACCGGGGCCTTCGGCGGCCGACGCTCCGACGCGAGCCCCGCCGACTCGCGCGGCGGCCCCAGCGCGGGCCCCGCCAGCATGCGCGGCGGCACCGCCACGAGCCCCGCCGACACGCGCGGCGGCACCGCCGCGAGCCCTGCCGACATGCGCGGCGGCACCGCCGCGAGCCCCGCCAACGCGCGCGGCGGCACCGATGCGAGTCCCGCCAGCTCGCGCGGCGGCACTCCTCGCGCCGCCGGCGGCCCACCGATGTCCACCCTCGCCACGGCCACGCCCGAGGCCGCTCGGGCGGCGCACCGCTTCGTCCGCACGTTCCTGGAGATCGTCAACGGGTTCCGGCCACCGGGGCAGCTCCGACCACTCTGCNGACCCCGGTCCGCCACCGCACTGCCCGACCGTCCCTGCACCTGCGCCGCCTGCGCGTCTGCGAACCCCGGGCCGGCGCGGCCGAAGCCACCGCCGTGTTCACCGGCAACGGCGGGGTCACCTGGGCCATCGCCCTGCGCCTGGAGCGCCGCCGGGGCACCTGGCTCTGCCTCGTCCTCGACGTCCTCTGAGCCTCGACCCTCACCGGCCCGATGATCGACACCAGTACGCCGAAGTGGCGGCGTCCAGGCGTACCGGATGCCGCCACCTCCCCGAACTGGCATCGGCCACCACCCAAGTCGGCGATGCCCACTTCCGCCACCAACCGATCCTCCCCCGACGAGGACCCCTGCCGGCGGTGACACCGGTGTCTCCGCAGCCCGGATACGCCCAGGGCGACCCAGCGATGACCGCCGCCCGAATTGCCCGATTGAATCGGGGGTAAACCCGATGATCGACACCACCACGCCGAAGTGGCGGTATCAGCGCGCAGCGGTTGCCACCACTTCCCCGAACTGGCGGCGCATGCCGCACACCTCTACCGCCCGTGCACGGGTGGACGAGGGTGAGCCNCCCCGGCCGGTGGCCGGGGCCCGTCGGGCCGTGTGTGTCAAGGCAGGTCAGTTGCCGCCGTTGGGCGAGCCGTGGCAGCGCTTGTACTTCCGACCGGAGCCGCACGGGCAGGGCGCGTTCCGGGACGGGCCCTCACCGCCGCCGTCGACCTGCCCCGGCGCGGCCCGCCGTGCGGTGCTCGCGGCGACCGCCTGACCGCTCGCCCCGGCGGGGGTCCGGCGCGGCGTCGAGGCGGCGGGGCGCTCCGACTCGGGCCGGCCGATGCCCAGCGCCGGCGCCTGCTGCTCGGCCCGCTCGATCACCGGAGAGCCCCGGCCGGCCTCACCGTCGACGGCCGGCGCGGAATATTGCAGGCCCTGCTGCTGCGGCGTGCGGTTGAGGCCCTTGGCCTTGATCTCCACCGGCTTCTCCAGGAGCTGCACCTCCTCGGCGGCCTCCGGCTGGGCCTCCTCGACCTGCACCTCCAGGTTGTAGAGGAAGCCGACCGTCTCCTCCTTGATGCCGTCCATCATGGTGGCGAACATGTCGAAGCCCTCGCGCTGGTACTCGATGACCGGGTCGCGCTGGGCGTAGGCCCGCAGGCTGATGCCCTCCTGGAGATAGTCCATCTCGTAGAGGTGCTCGCGCCACTTGCGGTCGATCACCTGGAGCAGGACCATCCGCTCCAACTGGCGGACCGCCTCCTCACCGAGCTGCTCCTCGCGCCGGTCGTACGCGGCGTTCGCGTCCTCCTTGAGGCGGGAGAGCAGGAAGTCCTGGTCGAGGCCGGCGCGGGAGCCGACCTCCTCCTCCAGCTCCTCGACCGTGACGCCGACCGGGTAGAGCTGCTTCAGGCTGGCCCAGAGCTGGTCGAGGTCCCAGTCCTCCGCGTACCCGTCGGCGGTCGCGCCGACGACGTACGCCGTGGTGACGTCGTCGATCATGTTGCGGACCTGGTCCGACAGGTCCTCGCCGTTGAGCACCCGGAGGCGCTCGGCGTAGATCACCTGGCGCTGCTTGTTGAGCACCTCGTCGTACTTCAGGACGTTCTTGCGGATCTCGGCGTTCTGCCCCTCGATCTGGGCCTGCGCGCTCTTGATCTGCCGGGTGACCATCTTCGACTCGATGGGCACGTCCTCCGGGATGTTGAAGCGCTCCATCACCGCCTCGACCGCACCCGCCCGGAACCGCTTCATCAGCTCGTCCTGCAGGGACAGGTAGAAGCGGGACTCACCCGGGTCACCCTGCCGGCCGGCGCGACCGCGCAACTGGTTGTCGATCCGGCGGGACTCGTGCCGCTCGGTGCCCAGCACGTAGAGGCCACCGGCGGCGGCGACCTCCTCCGCCTCGTTGTCGCAGGCCTGCTTCCAGGTCGGCAGGATCTCCTCCAGCGCCTTGGCGTACTCCTCCGGCTGCTCGACCGGGTCGAGGCCGCGCTGGCGGAGTTCGTTGGCGGCGAGGAACTCGGGGTTGCCCCCGAGCAGGATGTCCGTGCCTCGGCCGGCCATGTTGGTGGCGACCGTGACCGCGCCCTTGCGCCCGGCCTGGGCGACGATCTCCGCCTCCTTGGCGTGGAACTTCGCGTTCAACACGGAGTGCGGGATGCCACGGCGGCGCAGCATGTGCGACAGGATCTCGGAATTCTCCACCGAGACGGTGCCGACCAGCACCGGCTGGCCCTGCTCGTGCCGCTCGGCGATGTCCTCGACGACGGCGTTGAACTTGGCCTTCTCGGTCTTGTAGATGACGTCGGGGCGGTCCATCCGGACCATCGGCCGGTGCGTCGGGATGGTCACGACGCCGACCTTGTAGACCTTGTTGAACTCGCCCGCCTCGGTCTGCGCCGTACCGGTCATGCCGGAGAGCTTCTCGTAGAGGCGGAAGTAGTTCTGGAGGGTGATGGTGGCCAGGGTCTGGTTCTCCTGCTTGATCTCCACCCCCTCCTTGGCCTCGATCGCCTGGTGCATGCCCTCGTTGTAGCGACGACCGTGCAGGATGCGGCCGGTGAACTCGTCGACGATCAGGACCTCGCCGTCGCTGACGATGTAGTCCTTGTCGCGCTTGTAGAGCTCCTTGGCCTTGATCGCGTTGTTCAGGTAGCCGACCAGTGGGGTGTTGACCGACTCGTACAGGTTGTCGATGCCGAGCCGGTCCTCGACCTTGCCCACGCCGCGCTCGGTGACCGCGATGGTGCGCTTGGCGTAGTCGACCTCGTAGTCGCCCTCGCCGTCGGTGCCGGGCTGGAGGCGGGCCACCACGGCGGCGAACTCCTGGTACCACCGGGCGGAGTGCTCGGCCGGACCGGAGATGATCAGCGGGGTCCGGGCCTCGTCGATGAGGATCGAGTCGACCTCGTCGACCACCGCGAAGAAGTGGCCGCGCTGGACCAGCTCCTCCTTCGACCAGGCCATGTTGTCGCGCAGGTAGTCGAAGCCGAACTCGTTGTTGGTGCCGTAGGTGATGTCGCACTCGTAGGCCACGCGGTGCTCGGTGGCGGGCCGGTTGGGCAGCACCACCCCGACGGTGAGGCCGAGGAACTCGTGCACCCGGCCCATCCAGGCGGCGTCGCGCTCGGCGAGGTAGTCGTTCACGGTGATCACGTGCACGCCCTTGCCGGCGAGCGCGTTCAAATAGACCGGCATGACCGAGGTGAGCGTCTTGCCCTCACCGGTCTTCATCTCGGCGATGTTGCCGAAGTGCAGCGCGGCGCCGCCCATCACCTGGACGTCGTAGGGCCGCTGGCCGAGCACCCGCGAGGCCGCCTCNCAGGTCGTCGAGCGTCTCGCCGTCAGCGAGCCGCTCCTTGAACTGGTCGGTCATGCCGCGCAGCTCGTCGTCGTCGAGGTCGACGTAGTCGTCCTCGATCGAGTTGACGGCGGCCGCGATGGCCTTCAGCCGACGCACCATGCGGCCTTCGCCGGCGCGAAGGACCTTTTCCAGAATCGACACGGATCAACGCTCCCCTAGACGGTCTCGAACCATCGTAGGCGCTTGAGCGCGGCGATGGTCACTGGTGGCGGCGGTCCGGGGCCGCGAACCCGACATAACACCGCGCCCGTACGCCGACTCCCGACCAATTCGGGTTACGCCGTCGGCGAACGATCCGGCACGATGGCTCGGATGGAGCCTGTGGAGATCGTCGAGGACGGCCTGTTGCTGCGCCCCTGGCGGGCGGAGGACGCCGACGCGGTGCACCGCGCCTGCCAGGATCCGGACATCCAGCGCTGGACCACCGTACCTCGCCCGTACCGGGCCGAACATGCCCTCGCGTTCGTGACCACGGTCAGCGGCACGGCCTGGGCGGAGGGCATCGGGGCGCCGTTCGCGGTCTGCGACGCCACCACCGGGGAGCTGCTCGGCTCATGCGGCCTGGTCTCCGTCGACCGCGCACTGGACTCGGGCGAGATCGGCTACTGGACCGCGCCGTGGGCCCGCCGGCGCGGCGTCGCGGTACGCGCCACCCGGGCGGTCGCCCGCTGGGCGTTCGACGCGCTCACGCTGCGCCGGCTGACCTGGCAGGCCGAGATCGGCAACCACGCCTCCCGGCTGGTCGCGCTGCGAGCCGGCTTCCGGGTCGACGGGGAACTGCGGCTGGCCCACCCCGCCGTCGACGGTCGGCCGGAGGGGTGGATCGGCTCCCTGCTCCCGGCCGAGCTGGCCGCGCCGGGCGCCCCGGTCCCGTACGGCCCGGCCACCCTCCAGGCCCGGCGGGCGGCGGTCTTCGGCCGGCCACAGCCCGTCCTGTTCGCCACCGCCCGCGGCACCGAGCTGCGACTACGCCCCTTCGAGACACGCGACCTCGACGCGGTGGTCGCCACCTGCCGCGACGAGGACACGGTGCGCTGGACCACGATGCCGCACCCCTACCACTACGAGCACGCCGAGGGCTACCTGCGGGACATCGCGGAGGCGGCCTGGGCCCGGGGCACCGCCGCCTCCTACGCCGTGGCGGACGCCGAGGACCGTTACGTCGCCTCGATCGACCTGCGGCTCGCCCCGGCCAACCCGCTGGTCGCCGACGTCGGCTTCATGACCGCCCCGCACGCGCGGGGCCGGGGCTACCTGCCGGCCGCGCTCACCGCGCTCTGCGCCTGGGGTTTCACCACGCTCGGCCTGGCCCGGATCGAGTGGCGGGCGAACGTGGGCAACACCGCGTCGCGCCGGGCCGCCGAGAAGGCCGGCTTCACCGTCGAGGGCACGCTGCGCGGCGGCGTCCAGCACCGCGGTGAGCGGCAGGACGTGTGGATCGGCGGCCTGCTGGCGCAGGACCTGCGATGACGTCGGACGACGGCCCGAGGGGTACGCCGACGCGCCGGGTCTGATCGGGGCCCCCGCGCACGCGGAGGCCCCGATCACCGGTCAAGGGGTCAGGTGTCGAGCGAGATGATCCCGTAGTCGTACGCGTGTCGGCGGTAGACCACACTCGGGCGGCCGGACTCCTTGTCCTGGAACAGGTAGAAGTCGTGCCCGACCAACTCCATCTGGAACAGCGCGTCGTCGACGGTCATCGGTTCGGCGGGGTGGACCTTCGCCCGGGCGATGTGCCACGGCTGGTCGTCGGGCTCTTCGTGGACGCTCTCGTCGGGGCGTTCGGCGACCGCGGTGGCGGTGCCGTGGCCGTCGAGGGCGGCCAGGCCGGGCCCGTCGAGGTCGGCCACCGGCAGGCCGGCGGTGGCGGCGGACACGGAGAGCGGCGCGTGCCGCCCGCGGTGCACCCGGCGGCGGTCGGCCGCCCGGCGGAAGCGGGTGTCCAGTTTGGCGATGGCGGCGTCGAGCGCGCTGTAGAAGTCGTTCGTGCAGGCCTCTGCCCGGATCACCGGGCCGCGCGTGACGCAGGTGATCTCCACCCGCTGGCAGTGATCGGCCTGGCGCGGATTGCGCTCATGGAACAACTCGACGTCCACGCGAATGAGCTTGTGGTCGTAGCGTTCGATCTTTGCGAGCTTTTCGGCTACGTGTACCCGGTAATGGTCCGGCACTTCGACGTTACGGCCCTTGACCACGATGTCCACGTGACCTCCCTTGTTCGGACGGTCGTTCGGTCCGGATCTTTCCGGTCGACGCGACTGGGAGCGCCCCGCTCGGCGTCGACCGGTGGTTCGGCTACGCCTCCTTCCAGTGCCGGGGGAAGGTTGGCATCCTCACTACCCCCGACACGGAAACGCTAACTCCTGTCCGCCCACCAGTCACCCCCCGTTGCCGAAGGCGGTCGCGAAAATTAACACCTCATACACCAAGGGGTGAAACGGGTACACGCAGCGTCACCGACGACGCCGCTTTTGCGTTGCGGCGAGCACCGCTGCGGCCTTTGGCGGCATTCCCGCGCCGCGCAACATCCGGCTCACGGCCGCCAATGTGGCGCCGGTGGTGACGATGTCGTCGAGCAGCACCACGGCTCCCACCGGTGGCGCCGACCGACGCAGCCGGAACGCCGCCTCGGCCGCGGCCGCCCGGCCCGCGCTGTCCAGCTCCACCGAGTCCGGCCGGGGCAACGCCCGCAGCGGCCGCAGCACGCGTACCGGCCAGCCGGCCGCGCGCAACCGGCCCACGGCCGGGCGGACCAGCCGCTCCATATGGTCGCCGTAGCGGGACCGGGCCGCCCGCGCGGTGTCCGGCACCGCCACCAGCGTCACCGGACCACGCGGCCCGGCCGCCGCCGCCACCACCTCGGCCAGCAACGCCCCCAACGGCCGGGCCAACCCGTGCCGGCCCCGCTCCTTGTACGCGAGCAGCCCCTCCCGCAGCGCCCCGCCGTACGGGCCGAGGGCCACGCAGGGCGGCAGGCCG
The DNA here is from genome assembly GCF_002140155.1 of Micromonospora sp. NBS 11-29. Lineage (GTDB taxonomy): Bacteria > Actinomycetota > Actinomycetes > Mycobacteriales > Micromonosporaceae > Micromonospora. The sequence goes on along the minus strand of NZ_NAPR01000013.1, from coordinate 442,265 downwards.
GGCGGGGCCGGATCGGGTCGGGTCGGCGCGGGACGCAGCGACTCCAGCTCCGTCACACAGCGCGGACAGAAACCCTGTCGCAGCCCCGGGGCGCGTGCCCCGCAGCCGGCGCAACCGGCCGGCAGCACCAGGTCGCTCAGGTCGGACCAGAGACCGCCGAGGCCCGGCACCGGCATGTCAGTAGAGGAAGAACGGCACGGTCGGGTTGGCCGTCCGACTGCCCGCCGGCAGGTCCAGCACCTGCTCCGGCGTGACGAAGTCGATCGGGTTGTTCCGCCAGGCGCTGCCGTTCGTCTCGAACATGAAGGACAGCGAGGGCAGCCCCCGGTCCCCACCGCCCGGGTACGCCGCCAACTGGGTCACCGGCGCGCCGATCTCGTTCGCCAACGGAGGCTCCCACGCGCCGTCGACGGCGAGCTGGTGGATCGCCGAGCGCCGGTCCGGGTCGTTGCCGGCGAAGACCAGTTGGTCCTCCGTGATCCAGTCGACGGCCGTCACGCCGGTGAGCAGCGTGGGCAGTCGCCGGGGTTGGCCCAGGCTGACCACGCCGCCCTCGACGTTCACCGGTGCGACGTACACGGCACCGCCGGCGACCAGGGCGATCCGGTGGCCGTCGAGGGACCCGGCGACCGCCACCACGTTGCCGGAGACGTTCAGCGGCACGAGGCTCAGCTCGGCCGCACCGTTGAACCGGTAGAGCCGGCCGTCGGCGGCCACGAACCCCGCCGCGCGGTTCTCGTCCAGCGAGCGCAGCCAGGTGGGCCGGCTCATCGACCCGAACGTGTCGTCGCTGCGGTTGAAGACCGCCACCGGCTCCGGACCGGTGCCCACCTTGAGCCGGAGCCGCCGGTCCGGACCGGTCACCACCAACGCGGCGAGCACCTGCTCGCGGGCGCGGGCGAGCGACGCGGAGACCACGTTGCGGTTCTCGGCGGCCGGCAGCGGAACGGCGTCGCGCCGCTCGTTGCCGATGGCGAGCGGATGGATCACGCCGTCGTAGACGCTGAACCGGGTGGGGGCCGCGCCGGGCGGATACGCGGGGTTCGTGGTCCGCTCCCGCTCCAGGTCGACGCTGAACCGCTTCTGGTTCTGGATCTTCAACTCGAGCTGGCCGGTCAACTCCGGCAGCGACCACGCGAGCTGGGTGCCGAGCCGCCGCAGCCGCTCCGCGTTGGCCCCGGGCATGGTCAGGTTGACCTCCCAGGTGGAGTCCGTGCCGGTGGCGTTGTTGATCGGTCGGGTGCCGTCGGGCAGCCCGGTCACCCCGGACGCCAACCAGTCCGATGGACCGCCGGCCAGCCACTTCACCACCTCGGTGACGCGCCGCTCGGCCGGCACGGAGGACGGCAGGTAACGCAGGTCGGGCACCAGTCGCGACAGGTCCGAGTTCCAGAAGTACACGGTGCGGGTGCGGTAGTACTCGCGCAACGCCGAATCGCTGGTCAGCAGCACGTTCGGCAGGTTGGTGATCAGCAGGCCGGCACCGGTCGGCGCGGCGCGGCGCAGCTCGAAGACGTACCGGGTCTCGGTGGCGCCCGGCGGGCCCAGCGTGCCGTCGGCGCGCAGCACGCCGACCTGCTGCACCTTGAGCGTCACCGTGAACGTGCCCTGGTTGTTCCTCGGGGTGCTCTCGGGCTTCGCCAGCAGCCGGACCACGGTGAGCTCGACCTCGCTGGTCTGCGGCTTGCCGGGCAGCAGGTCCCGCGCCTCCTCGGCGAGGAACTTTCGGGCCCGGGTGTACGCCTGGTCGCGCTCCCCCGCGGCGGCGGCCCGCAGGTAGTTCTCGATGAACGGCACCGGCTCGCCGCTGTCGGTCGGCGCGGGCGGCGGGGCCGGGCTGCCGTTGAGCGAACCGGCCTCGGCCGCCGGCACGGAACCGTCGACCTGGACGTCGGTCTCGGCCGGGATGCCGCACCCACCAAGCCCGGCGGGGAGCAGCACCCCGGCCACCAGCAGGGTCAGCAGACGACGCCCGCTCACGGCCGAGCCTCCGCCCGGTCGGTGTCGGCCGGGCCGACGGCCAGCGCGCCCGCGCTGCCCGGACCGATGGCGAGCAGGCCGCCGTCGCGCGGACCGCCGAACGGCAGGGTCGCGTCGGCCGGCACCAGCCGCAGCGGTGAGGTGGTGAGCCGGTCCCCGGCCCGGGCCGGGAGGGTGAGCCGGAACTGGGCGCCCTGCCCCGGCGCGCCCCATGCCTCCAGCCAGCCGCCGTGCAGCCGGGCGTCCTCCAGGCTGATCGACAGCCCGAGGCCGGTGCCGCCGGTCTGCCGGGCCCGGGACGGGTCGGCCCGCCAGAACCGGTTGAAGACCAGCTTCTCCTCGCCCGGCTTCAGGCCGACGCCGTGGTCGCGCACGGTGATCGCCACCGCGCTCTGGTCGATGCCCAGGGTGATCCGCACCGGCTTGGCCTCCCCGTGCTCGACCGCGTTGCCGACCAGGTTACGCAGCACCCGTTCGACCCGGCGCGGGTCCACCTCGGCGATCACCGGGGTGCCCGGCAGGTCCAGTTCGATGGTCACGCCGACCCGCTCGGCCAGCCCGGCCAGCCGCTCGGTCACCCGGTGCACCACCGGCACCAGGTCGGTGGGCTCGCTGTCCAGCACCGCGAAGCCGGCGTCGAACCGGCTGATCTCCAGCAGGTCGGTGAGCAGCTCCTCGAACCGGTCCAGCTCGGCCTGGAGCAGCTCGGCGCTGCGCGCCACCGCCGGGTCGAACTCCTCCCGCTCGGCGAAGATCAGGTCGGCGGCCATCCGGACCGTGGTCAGCGGGGTACGCAGCTCGTGCGAGACGTCCGAGGTGAAGCGGCGTTGCAGCCGGGACATCTCCTCCAGTCGGAGGATCTGGCGTTGCAGGTTGGTCGCCATCTGGTTGAACGAGGCGGCGAGCAGGGCAAGGTCGTCCTCGCCGGAGACCACCATGCGCTGGTCGAGCAGGCCGGCGGAGAGCCGCTGCGCGGTGCGCGCGGCCACCCGCACCGGGGTCACCACCAGGCGGGTGACCAGGGCCGCCAGCAGACCGAGCAGGAGCACCAGGGCGACGCCGGTGGCGACCACGGTGGCCCGGGCGTCGGCCGCGGTGGCGTCCTGCCGGGCCAGGGGTACGAGGTAGTAGAGCTCCACCTGGCCGAACCGGGTGGGCACCGGCGAGCCGTACACCAGGTATTTCGTCCGCTCGCCACCGAGCGTGCCGGTGCGGATCTGGTGGGCGACCTTGCCGGACGCCACGGTGGCGCGCAGCTCGTCGCCGATCACCGCGCGCACCGGCACCTCCGGGGAGACGCGCGGCTCGATGAACTCGGCGAAGTTGTCCGCGGTGATCGCCACCACCACGCCGCTGGTCTGCGCCGGGTCGCCGCCGGCCAGGTAGTTGACGGTGCCGTCGATGGTGTCCTGGAGCTGGGCCTCCTGCGGCTGGCTGTAGAGGTTGAACTGCTTCGCCGCGTACTCGCTGCCGTTGCTCAGCCGCATCCGCACATCGGTCTCGGCGTTCTCCAACAGGATGTTGGTGATCTTGTCGGCGATCAGGTAGGCGAAACCGCCCACCAGGAGNCCTGGTGCACGCCGGCGGTGAGCCGGGTCGAGCGCCCGAGCAGCGCACGCCAGAGCGCCCGCGCGGCGTGCAGCCGGCGGGGCGGGTCGGTCGGCGGGTCGGGCAGCGGGGCGGTCACCACAGTGTCGACCAGGCTATCCGGTGCCCGCCTTGTAGCCCACGCCCCGCACGGTGAGGATGATTTCGGGTCGCTCCGGATCCGGCTCGATCTTGGCGCGCAACCGCTGGACGTGCACGTTGACCAGGCGCGTGTCGGCGGCGTGCCGGTAGCCCCACACCTGTTCCAGCAGCACCTCGCGGGTGAACACCTGACGCGGCTTGCGGGCGAGCGCGACCAGCAGGTCAAACTCCAGGGGCGTCAGCTTCACCTCCTCGCCGTTGCGGCTCACCGTGTGCGCCGGCACGTCGATGGTGATCTGGTTGCCGGGCGGGCCGATGGTGAGCAGCTCCGGCGCGACGTCCTCGCCGCGGCGCAGCCGGGCCCGCATCCGGGCGACCAGCTCCTTGGGCTTGAACGGCTTCACCACGTAGTCGTCGGCGCCGGACTCCAGCCCCAGCACCACGTCGACGGTGTCGCTCTTGGCGGTCAGCATCACGATGGGCACGCCCGACTCGGCCCGGATCGCGCGGGCCACGTCGATGCCGCTCATGCCGGGCAGCATCAGGTCGAGCAGGACGATGTCGGGTCGGTTGTCACGGAACGCGGCCAGCGCCCGCTCACCGTCGGCGACGAAGGACGGCACGAAGCCCTCGCTGCGCAGCACGATGCCGAGCATCTCGGCGAGGGCGGGGTCGTCGTCGACCACCAGCACCCGGGCTCTCATGGGGTTTATCGTTCCATCCCCGTTCGCTCGGAGGTTTCGAAGTCTTTCCGGCACGGTAGCGCCGGAGTCGCCCGCGCACCACCGCCGACGGCGTGGCCGACCAGCGTGGCGTGCCGAGACGGGTCCACCGGATGCGGGCCCGCCGTGCAACCATGATCCCCCGGGTGCCGCCCCGCCCGCCACCTCTGCCCTGCCCGTCCAGGAGTACGCGTGTCCGACGCCGGCCCGATCGCGGTGCTTCCGCGGCGCCCGCTGACCGTCGGCGAACTGCTCGACTCCGCGGTGCTGCTGCTGCGCGACCAGGCCCGGGTGCTGCTCCCGCTCGCCGCCGCGCTGGCCGTCGCCGAACAGGCCCTGCTGTACCCGCTGCGGACGCTGGCCCACGCCCACCCGCCCGGCTGGTGGCCCGGCGACGAGCACCGGCTCGGCTGGTACTGGCTGCTGCTCGCGGTCGGCGCCGGCACCGAGGCGGCGATCGTCGCGCTGCTGGGCAACCCGGCCGCACGCGGCGGCGCGGCGGCGTTGCTGGGTCGCCGCCTGGCGCCGTCCGAGCTGCTGCGCGGGGCCCGTGCGGGTGCGACCCTGCTGGCGGCGGCCCTGGTCGGGCTCACCGTCGCCGTCGCCGGGCTGGCCGGGCCCGCCTGGTTCGTGGCGTACGGGCTGCTCGGCCTCGTGGTGCCGGTGCTGGTGCTGGACGGCGTCGCGTCGTACCGGGCGCCGGGGCGGGCGGTACGGCTCGCCGGCCGGGTCGGCGGGCGGGCCGCCGCCGTCCGGCTGCTCGGCTACCTCGGCTGGTGGCTGGTCCGCGTCGGCGTCGGGCTGGGCGTCCCCTATGGTCTCGGGCTGCTGGACCTGTTCGACGTGTCGGCCTGGGCGCTGCCGGTGGCCGTCGTCGCCCAGGTGGCGGTGAACACCCTCGCGTACCCGGCGCTGGCCTGCCTGGACGCGGTGCTGCACCTGGAGACCCGGATGCGCACCGAGGGGCTGGACATCCGGCTGTCCCGGGCGCCGGCCGGCGTACCGGAGCCCGAGCTGCTGGCGGCCCGGCGGTGAGCCGGTGGTGGACCGAGACGGTCGCCGCGCTCGGCGACGTCGTGTCCCTGCCGCTGGTCGCGCTGCTCCTACTGGCCGTCGCCCTGTCGACGGCGCTGGGCTGGTATTTCTTCCCGGCCTGGGTGCCCCGCCGGCTGCCCCGGGTCACGCTGCCCCGGCTCCGCCGCCCCGTGGTGCGGTGGCCGCGACTCCGGCTACCCCGGCTGCGGCGACCTCGCCTGCGCCGACCC
>NZ_NAPR01000013.1:435515-436604 GCF_002140155.1 Micromonospora sp. NBS 11-29 | reverse complement strand
CCGCCGTCGGCCGGACCTGCCCACGGCGCGGGTCCCCGCGCCCCGGGTCGCCGAGCCGGCCCCGGCGGGCGGGGCCGGGCTCGCCGACCGGCTGGCCGCCGAGGGCCGGTACGCCGAGGCGGTCCGGGAACGGCTGCGCGAGATGGTCCGGCTGCTGGTCAGCCGTCAGCTCGTGGAGCCACGGGCCGGCCTCACCGTGGTCGAGCTGACCGAGGCGGCGGCGCGGATCCGGCCGGAGGTGCGGCCCACCCTGCACGCCGCCGGCACGATCTTCGCCGACCTCTGGTACGCCCAACGCCCCGCCGTCGCCGACCACGACCATCGGATGCGCGCCCTCGCCGCGGACCTGCGCCNCCCCCGGGCCCCGCCGTCGGCGGCACCGCCTGCTGATCCCGCTCGGGCTGGCGCTGCTGCTGATCGTCGCCACGCTGGTCCTGCACGCGGTCGACCAGCCCGACCCGGGCGAGCGGGGCTTCCTCTCCCCGGTCGCCACCGACGACGACGGTGGCAGCCGGCTCGCCGAGGCGCTGCGTGCCCAGGGCGTACCGCCGCGCCGGGAGACCGACCTGGCCGCCGCGCTGCGGACCGCCCGCGCGGCACCGAGCACGCTGTTCGTGCCCGCCCCCGACCTGGTGCACCCGGACACCCTGGCCGAACTGACCGAGCTGCCGCCGGGCAGCCGGCTGGTGCTCGTCGATCCCGGCCGCCGCGTCCTGGTCGAGCTGGGCGCACCGGTCGAGCCGGCCGACCGCCGCTGGGCCACCCGGGCCGTGCCGCCGGGCGCGGATGGCGTGGCCTGCCCGCTGCCCGAGGCGCTGCGGGCCGGCACCGCCGCGGTCGACCTCCAGCGGTACGCCGGCCCGACCACCGTCGACCGCTGTTACGGCGGCGCGCTGCTCCGGATCTCCGCCGGCATCGAGGTGGTGCTGGTGGGCGCCAGCGACCCGTTCCGCAACGACCGGATCGACGAGTGGGGCAACCGGGACCTCGCCACCGGGCTGCTCGGCGGCGTCCGCCCGCTGGTCTGGCTGGACCTGCCCAAGCCCTCGCCGGCCCCGACCGGGACCGGCGCCTCGCGCACGAGCGATT
>NZ_NAPR01000013.1:407637-435508 GCF_002140155.1 Micromonospora sp. NBS 11-29 | reverse complement strand
GGCGGGCCCGCCGGCTCGGGCCGCCGGTGACGGAGCCGCTGCCGGTGACCGTCCGCGCGGCCGAGACCGTACGCGGCCGGGCCCGCCTCTACCGCCGGGCCCACGCCCGGGCCGCCGTCGCCGAGACGCTGCGCGCGGCCACCCTGGACCGCGTCCGGCCCCGGCTCAACCTGCCCCCGGACGCCCCGGACGACGAGGTGACGGCCCGCATCGCGGCGCGGGCCGGCGTCGCGCCGGAGCGGGTGGCGGACCTGCTGCACGGCCCGGTGCCGGACGACGACCGGGAGCTGCTGGCGCTGGCCCGCGAGCTGGACGCGCTGACCCGTACCCTGGCCCCGCAGTCGAGCGAAGGAGAACGCCGGTGACCGGACCCGTCATCGCCGCCGCCCCGTCCGAGGCCCGCGCCACCCTGGACCGGTTGCGGACCGAGGTGGCCAAGGCCGTCGTCGGGCAGGACGCCGTGGTCACCGGACTGGTGATCGCCCTGCTCTGCCGGGGGCACGTGCTGCTGGAGGGCGTGCCGGGGGTGGCCAAGACGCTGCTGGTGCGCACCCTGGCCGCCGCGCTCGACCTGGACGCCAAGCGGGTGCAGTTCACCCCCGACCTGATGCCCGGCGACGTCACGGGCTCGCTGATCTTCGACCCGCGCACCGCCGCGTTCACGTTCCGCGAGGGGCCGGTCTTCACCAACCTGCTCCTCGCCGACGAGATCAACCGCACCCCGCCGAAGACGCAGTCGGCGCTGCTGGAGGTGATGGAGGAACGGCAGGTCACCGTCGAGGGCGAGCGCCGCCCGCTGCCCGAGCCGTTCATCGTCGCGGCCACCCAGAACCCGGTCGAGTACGAGGGCACCTACCCGCTGCCCGAGGCGCAGCTCGACCGCTTCCTGCTCAAGCTGACCGTGCCGCTGCCCGGGCGGGACGAGGAGCTGGGCGTGCTCCGCGCGCACCNCCGCCCGCGCGCAGGTGCACACGGTGCATGTGGCCGAACCCGTGCTCGGCTACGTCGTGGACCTGTGCCGGGCCACCCGGGCCGCGCCCGCGCTGGAACTGGGCGCCTCGCCCCGGGGCGCCACCGCGCTGCTCGCCACCGCGAAGGCCTGGTCCTGGCTGGCCGGCCGGGACCACGTCACCCCCGACGACGTGAAGGCGGTCGCCCGGCCGACGCTGCGGCACCGGCTCCGGCCGCGCCCCGAGATGGAGCTGGAGGGCGTCACGGCGGACGCCGTGCTGGACTCGGTGCTGGCCACCGTGCCGACCCCGCGATGACACCGCGGGCGGGTCTGCTGCTCGCGGCGGGCGCCGTGACGCTGCCGGCCTGGCCGGCGCCGTTCCTCGGCGTCGCCGTGCTGACCACGGTGGTGCTGCTGCTCGTCGCCCTCGACCGGGCGCTCGCCGCCGGACCACACGCACTCACCGTGACCCGCACCGGCGACCGGACGGTCCGGCTCGGCGGCACCGCCACGGTCACCCTGCACCTGACCAACCCCACCGACCGGACGCTGCACGCCCAGGTACGCGACGCCTGGGTGCCGTCGGCCGGGGCGCGACCCGAACGGTCCCCGCGGGAGGTGCTCACGGTCGAACCCGGCGCGACGGCCACACTGCCGGTCCGGCTCACCCCGACCCGGCGGGGCGACCGGCCGGCGGTGGCGCTGACCGTACGCTCGCTCGGACCGATGCGCCTGGGCTTCCGGCAGCGCGCCGGCCGGCCCGCCACACCGGTGTGGACGCTGCGCGTGCTGCCCCGCTTCGACTCCCGCCGGCACCTGCCGGAGAAGCTGGCCCGGCTGCGGCTCATCGACGGCGTCCAGGTGACCCCGGGGCGCGGCCACGGCACCGAGTTCGACACCCTGCGCGAGTACGCCGTCGGCGACGACGTCCGCTCGATCGACTGGCGGGCCAGCGCCCGCCGGGCCGACGTGCTGGTGCGCACCTGGCGTCCGGAACGGGACCGGCGGCTCGTCTGCGTGCTGGACACCGGTCGCACCTCGGCGGTCCGGCTCGGCGACGAACCCCGGCTGGACACCGCGATCGACGCGGCGCTGCTGCTCACCGCGCTGGCCGCCCGGGCCGGCGACCGGGTCGACCTGCTCGCCGTGGACACCGCGGTGCGGGCCCGGGTGACCGGCACCAGTCGTCCGGCGCTGCTCACCCGGCTGGTCGAGGCGGTGGCGCCGCTCCAGCCGGCGCTGGTGGAGACCGACTTCGAGCTGGTCGCCGGTGAGGTGCTGCGCCGGGAGCGGCAACGCAGCCTGGTGGTGCTCTTCACCGCCCTGGACCCGGGCGCCATCGGCGCGGGGCTGCTGCCGGTGCTGCCCCGGCTGGCCGCCCGGCACCGGCTGGTGCTGGCGGCCACGCACGATCCGGTGCTGACCGGCCTCGCCACGGCCGCGCCGACCGGGCCGGACGACCCGTACGCGGCGGCGTCGGCCTGGCGTGCGCTCGCCGACCGGGACCGGGTGCGCGCCGCCCTGGCCCGGCACGGGGTCACCGTGGTGGACGTGCCCGCCGACCGGCTCGCTCCCGCCGCCGCCGACACCTACCTGCGGCTCAAGTCCCTCGGTCAGCTCTGACCGCGTGCCGGCCGAGCACCAGCGCGTACCCGCCGAAGGCCAGCCAGACCGCGGCGCCGGCCGCCACCCGGGCCGCCGCCGGCAGCGGCGCCGGGGTGACGAACGCCTCCACCAGCGCGGCGACCGCGAAGAGCCCGACCAGGCCGGCGGCGACCACGATGGCCGCCCGCCCCGCCTCGGCGACCGCCTGCCCGCGCCCCAGGTGCGCGGGCGGGGCGATCCAGGCCCAGGCAGTGCGCAGCCCGACCCCGGCGGCGATGTGGATGCCGGTCAGCTCCAGCAGGCCGTGCGGGGTGATCAGGCCGAAGAACACGTCCGCCCGGCCGTAGGCGACCATCACCCCGCCCACCACGCCGATGTTCAACGCGTTCTGCCACAGCAGCCAGAACACCGGCACCACGAGCACGCCGGCGGCCAGGCACTGGGCGGCCAGCCAGGCGTTGTGCGTCCACAGGTGGAAGGCGAACGTCGGCGCGGCGTACTCGGTGTAGTAGCCGGCGAAGCCGGAGTCCACGAGCTGCCGGGCCGACTCGGCGCCGATGAACGCGGCGGCGGTGTCCGGATGGCCGGCGACGAACCAGATGAGGAACCCGGTCAGCAGGCTGAACCCGGTGGCCACGCCGAACCACCAGGGCCAGGCCCGGTAGAGGGCGGCCGGCAGGTCGGCCAGCAGGAACCGGCGTACCGCCGCCCAGGACGGCCGGGGGCGGCCGGTGATCCGGGCCCGGGCCACCAGGACCAGGTGGGAGAGGCGGACGAGCAGCGCCGGCTCGGGGGCCCGGCTGCGCAGCACGGAGAGGTGGGTGGCGGTCCGTTGGTAGAGCGTGACCAGCTCGTCGATCTCGGCCGGGTCCAGGCGACGCCGGCCGGTCAGCTCCGCCAGCCGCCGCCAGTCGGCGCCGTGCTCCGCCGCGTACGCGTCGAGATCCACTTGCCCCTCCCCCGTCTGCGCGTCCATGGTGTTCACTGGCGGGGTGCGAGCGCAACCTCCCCCACCTGCCGGGTGGGCCGACGCCGGTCTTATCAGCGGCGAGGCGGTGGAGCTGGACGTCCGGGTGGCCCGGCTGGGCTCCCGGGTGCTCGCCCTGCTGATCGACGTGGTGGTCCAGCTCGGTGTCGCGCTGGTGCTCGGCGCGGGGCTGTCGCTGCTGGTGCTCGCGTTGCCGACCGGCGCGGTGGACGCCGCCCTGGCCGGTGGGTTCCAGGTCCTGTTCCTGGTGCTGGTGCTGGTCGGCTACCCGGTGGTGATGGAACGCCTCGTCGGTGGCCGGACGGTGGGCAAGCTGGCGGTGGGGCTGCGCGTGGTGCGGGCCGACGGCGGCCCGGTGGGCGTCGGGCAGTCGCTGACCCGGGCGCTCGTCGGCGTCGCGGTGGAGTGGCCCGGCCTGGTGCTGCCGCTGCTGAGCTGGGCGGCGAGCGTGACGGTGATGGTCACCGACCCGCGTGGCCGCCGGCTGGGCGACCTGGTGGCCGGCACGCTGGTGGTGCACACCCGCAGTGCTCAGGTGTGGCGGCCGTTGCCGCCGGCCGCGCCGGCGCTGCGCGCCTGGGCCGGCACGCTGGACCTGAGCCGGGTGGACGACGGGTTGGCGCTGGCCGTCCGGCAGTACGTGGACCGGCTGCCCCAGCTCGCCGCGCCGGACCGGGTCCGGTTGGGCCGTGAGCTGTGGGCGGAGGTCGCCGCGGTGACCTCGCCCCCACCGTGGACGGCGCCGGAGTGGGCGTATCTGGCCGCGGTGCTGGACGAGCGGAGGCGTCGGGCCGCGCACCGGCTGGGACGCACCCGCGCGGCCACCGCCACGCTCTGGCCGGAACTGGCTCCGACACCGGCCGCGCCGCCGGCGACGCCGCTGCGGCGGGCCGCGCCGGAACCCGATCCGGTACGCCGCTGAGCCGGCTTCAGGAGAACAGCGTGCGACCCCACCAGTCGGCCGCGTCCCGTACGCCCGCCGGGCAGGCGAACAGGCCGCTGGAGACGTGCCGCAGGTATTCGTTCATCGCGTCGTTGCGGGCCAGCCGGGTCTGGATCGGCACGAACTGCTTGCGTGGGTCCCGCTGGTAGGCGATGAAGAACAGCCCGGCGTCGAGCCGGCCCAGCCCGTCCGAGCCGTCCACGAAGTTGTAGCCCCGGCGCAGCAGGCGGGCGCCGTCGTTCTGGTCCGGGTGGGCGAGTCGCACATGCGCGTTCTCGGCGATGACCGGCTGGCCGTCGTCGCCCGTCGCGGCGAAGTCCGGCTCGTCGAACTCGTCCCGCTTGCCCAGCGGGGCGCCGCTGCCCTTGGTCCGGCCGGTGATCGTCTCCTGCTCGGCCAGCGGACTGCGGTCCCAGGTTTCGATCAGCATCCGGATCTTCCGGGTGACCAGGTAGGAGCCACCGGCCATCCAGTCCGGGCCGTCTCCGGGCTGCACCCAGAGCTGGTCGCGGAGCAGGCCGGCGTCCTCGGCCTTGAGGTTGGCGGTGCCGTCCTTGAAGCCGAACAGGTTGCGGGGCGTCGCCTGGTCCCGCGACGTCGACGAGGTACGCCCGAACCCGAGCTGCGACCAGCGGACGCTGACCACGCCCATGCCGATGCGGGCCAGGTTACGGATGGCGTGCACCGCCACCTGCGGGTCGTTGGCGCACGCCTGGACGCAGATGTCGCCGCCGGAGAGTTCCGGCTTGAGCGCGTCGCCGGCGAAGTGCGGCAGGTCGGCCAGGGCGGGCGGACGCCGGTCGGCGATGCCGAAGCGGTCCCGGCCCTGGGCGTCGCGGAACAGCGACGGTCCGAAGCCCACGGTGACGGTGAGCTGGGACGGGGGCAGCCCGAGCGCCTCGCCGGTGTCGTCCGGCGGGGCCTCCGGCATGCCGCCGACCGCGCCGATCACCCCGGCGTCCCGACCGGCGGTCATCCGCGCCGCGGCGGCCGTCCACTCCTGGAGCATCGCGACCAGCCGGTCCCGGTCCTTGGTGACCACGTCGAACGCGACGAAGTGCAGCCGGTCCTGGGCCGGGGTGACGATGCCCGCCTGGTGCTCGCCGAGGAACGGCACCGCGTCGGCGGCCGTACCGGTGGCCGACGCCTGGTCGCCGGCGGCGAGCAGGGCTCCCGCACCGGCCGCCACGCCTGCGACGCCGGCCACGCCGACGCCGGCCAGGGTCATCGCCCGTCGTCGGGAGACCCCACGACCGGCCTGCTGGCTGTTCGGCTCGCTCGTCGCGTCACCGCCGGCCGGGGCGGTCATCGGGCGACGGCCGCGGCGACCTTGCTGACCGGCTCGGCCAGCGCGTTGATACGGTCCGACAGCTCCTTCAGCTCGGCCTTGCTGAGCTGGGTGTGCAGCTTCCAGCCGTCACCGACGCGGTGCTTGCCGAGCGCGGCCTCCACGTCGGCCAACTCGCTGTCGAGCTGCTTGACCAGGTCGGGGGCGCGCTGCTCCAGGGCCGGACGCAGCGCCCCGATGGCCGCCTTCGAGCCCTCCAGGTTGGCGTTGAAGTCCCAGAGGTCGGTGTGTGAGTACCGCTCCTCCTCGCCGGTGATCTTGCCGCTGGCGACCTCGTCGAGGAGCGCCTTCGCGCCGTTGGCGAGCTGGAGCGGGGTGAGCTTCTCGGCGTTGGCCTTGGCGACGATCGCCTTGACGTCGACCAGGAGCCGGTCGGCGATCGGGCCGTCCTTGCTGATGTCGCCGGTGGTCCAGAGGTCCTTCTCGATCCGGTGGAAGCCGGTGAACTCCATCCCCTCCTCGATGACCTCCTCACGGCCGTCGATCTTGGGGTCGAGGTCGCCGAAGCTCTCCGCCACCGGCTCGATCCGCTCCCAGTAGGTGCGGGTCACCGGGTAGAGCGCCTTGGCCTTCGCCACGTCGTTGGCCTTGACCGCGGCCACGAACTCCTCGGTCTTCGTCAGCAGGGCGGCGGTCTGGCTCTGCACGTAACGCTGGTAGCTGGCGGTGGCCTCGGTCAGCGCCGCGTCCGGCGCGACGCTCGCGGCGGTGCCGCTGACCTTCAACGCGCCCCGGATGCCCCGGCCGCTCATGCCCGGCTTGCAGGCGGTCTCGTACGTGCCGGCGGGCAGTTCGACCCGCAGTTCGCGGCTCAGCCCCGGGGCGATGTTCTCCACCTCGCCCATCACCCGGTCGCCTGCGGCGTAGACGTAGAACTCGTTGACCTTGGAGCCGTTGTTGGTCACCTTGAAGGTCACCTGGCCGGCGTCGACGTCGGTACTGCCGACCTCGCAGACGGTGTCGGTGGCCTTGACCGCGATCGGCCCGCCGGCCTGCGCGTCGGCGTCGTCACCGCCCCCGCAGCCGGTCAGTCCGGCGACGGCGAGCAACCCGGCGGCGGCGGGCGCGACGAAACGATGGGTACGCATCGGTGCTGTTCTCCTCGGAGACGGCGGGTCAGGCGCGTGCGGACGGAACGGCGGCGACGTCGGCCGGAGCCGGAGCGGTCGCGGCCGGGGCGGGTCGGGCCGGCGTCCCCGGCCGGCGTAGGAAGAGCACGAGCACCGGCACCGCGTACGCGACCCACGCGACCAGCTCCAGCACGGTCGGCGCGGCGGTGATGTTGAACATGCCGGCGAGCAGCGCGCCGTACCAGGTGTTCGGGTCCAGCGTGGCGGAGATGTCGAAGGCCAGGTCGTTCAGGCCGGGCAGCACGCCGGCCTCCTGGAAGTCGTGCACGCCGTACTTGAGGATGCCGGCGGCGACCAGGATCAGCAGCGCGCCGGTCCAGGTGAAGAAGCGACTCAGATTGATCTTCAGGGCGCTGCGGTAGAGCAGGAAGCCGATCGCCACGGCGGTGACGATGCCGCCGATCAGGGCGAGCAGCGGGTTCGCCCCGGTGCCGCCGGCCGCGCTCTCGGCTGCGGCGTAGAAGATCAGCGCGGTTTCCAGGCCCTCCCGGACCACCGCGAGGAACGCCATGCCGGCGACCGCCAGGGATCCGACGGCGAGCGCCTCGGTGAGCTTGCCGCGCAGCTCGCCCGCGATGGACCGGGCCGCCCTGCGCATCCAGAAGATCATCCAGGTCACGAACACCACGGCGGCGACCGAGGTCACGGCCTCGAAGAACTCGCGCGACTCGGAGGTGCGCAGCAGCGAGGTCGAGGTGTACTGGATCAGGGAGCCGAAGACGACGGAGAGCGCCACGGCCAGGCCGACGCCGAGCCAGACCTGCGGCAGCCGGTCACGCCGCTGCGACTTCACCAGGAAGGCGACCAGGATGCTGACCACCAGGGTCGCTTCCAGGCCCTCCCGCAGGCCGATCAGGTACGTGGCGAACATCCGTAACTCCGCAGTAGGTCAGGCATGCCTCAGTTTACTTAGGGCAGCCATACCTTGCTCCTGTTCCGCGGAGACGTCAAGTTGCGCACGACCACGTCACCCCGCCCACCCCCGTACGCGGCCGGGGCCGGGACGGCCGCGCGGCGGCTGCCCCGGCCCCGGCCGGACGTGGAACTCAGTAGCGGTAGTGGTCGGGCTTGAACGGGCCCTCCGTCGAGACACCCAGGTAGGCGGCCTGCTCCTTGGTCAGCGTGGTGAGCTTCGCGCCGAGCGCGTCCAGGTGCAGCCGGGCGACCTTCTCGTCCAGGTGCTTGGGGAGCACGTAGACGCCGACCGGGTAGTCGTCGGTCTTGGTGAACAGCTCGATCTGGGCGATCGTCTGGTTGGCGAACGAGTTCGACATCACGAAGCTCGGGTGGCCGGTGGCGTTGCCCAGGTTCAGCAGACGGCCCTCGGAGAGCACGATGATGGCGTGGCCGTCGTCGAACCGCCACACGTCGACCTGCGGCTTGATGTTCTCCCGGGTGACGTCGGACCGCTTCGCCAGGCCGGCCATGTCGATCTCGTTGTCGAAGTGGCCGATGTTGCCGACGATGGCCTGGTGCTTCATCCGGGCCATGTGCTCGTTGGTGATGACGTCGTAGCAGCCGGTCGCGGTGATGAAGATGTCGGCCTGCTCGACCACGTCCTCCAGCGTGGCGACCTGGTAGCCGTCCATCGCCGCCTGGAGCGCGCAGATCGGGTCGACCTCGGTCACCACGACCCGGGCGCCCTGGCCGCGCAGCGACTCGGCGCAGCCCTTGCCGACGTCGCCGTAGCCCATGACGACCGCCATCTTGCCGCCGATCAGCACGTCGGTGGCCCGGTTGATGCCGTCGATGAGCGAGTGGCGACAGCCGTACTTGTTGTCGAACTTGCTCTTGGTCACCGAGTCGTTGACGTTGATGGCCGGGAAGAGCAGCGTGCCGGCGCGGTGCATCTCGTAGAGCCGGTGCACACCGGTGGTGGTCTCCTCGGTGACGCCCTTGATGTCGGCGGCGATCCGGGTCCAGCGCTGGCCGTCCTCGGCCAGCGAGCGGTGCAGGAGTTCGAGGATGACCGCGAACTCCTCGGAGTCGGCGGACTCGACCGGCGGCACGACGCCGGCGGACTCGAACTCGGCGCCCTTGTGCACGAGCAGGGTGGCGTCGCCGCCGTCGTCGAGGATCATGTTCGGGCCGTGCCCGTCGGGCCAGGCGAGCACCTGCTCGGTGCACCACCAGTACTCCTGGAGGCTCTCGCCCTTCCAGGCGTAGACCGGGACGCCGGCCGGGGCCTCGGGGGTCCCGTCCGGGCCGACGACGATCGCGGCGGCGGCGTGGTCCTGGGTGGAGAAGATGTTGCAGGATGCCCAACGGACCTGCGCGCCGAGCGCGACCAGGGTCTCGATCAGGACGGCGGTCTGGATGGTCATGTGCAGCGAGCCGGTGATCCGGGCGCCGGCGAGCGGCTGGGCGTCGGCGAACTCACGCCGGATCGCCATCAGGCCGGGCATCTCGTGCTCCGCGAGCCGGATCTCCTTACGCCCGAACTCGGCGAGCGACAGATCCGCCACCTTGTAGTCGCCCTCGGCGAGGGTGCTCGGCCGGGCTCCGGACGACGCGCCACTGGGGGCTGCCGGGAGGGTGCTGGTCATGGAAGCTCCTGTCGAACGATGTGGTGCGCAGCCTTCCACCTTACGCCCGCAACCCACTCTGGTGTGTGTCCGGTCGGTGACGGTGGGCATTCCGGTCGATGGACAGCGCACGGGGCGGTCGGTCGTGGACAGATATTCCGCCCACGGCCCGGCCGCCCCGTGCATCCCCCCGGTTTGGTTCCCCGCGCGCCCTCGGACCTTCGTCGCGACAACGCTGCGCACTCATGAAATTACACTGTGCGACGGGAGCGTCAAGCGAATTCCGGAAAAGTCGGACTTGCGAATCATCGGGCTCAACGCAGGCCGCACGCCGCGACGAACGCCACGCCTTCCCCGCCGAGCACCAGCGGGCCGCCCGCCGCCGTCCCCACCGCGGCCTGCCCCGCGCCCAGGGTCACCCCGCCGACGCCGTCGTCCACGGCCAGCTTGCCGGCCCGGCAGAGCACCACCCGCGGGCCGGGCAGCGTCAGCCGCACCCCCGGCGACCCGGCGCCCACCTCCACCCGGTGCAACACGAAGTCCGCCACCGGCACCGGCCAGGTCGACACGCCGGGCGCCACCGGCTCCGACCGGACCACCGGGTCGGCCAGCACCTCGAACCGCAGCACCCGGATCAACTCGTCGACGTCGACCCGCTTCGCGGTCAACCCGCCGCGCAGCACGTTGTCGCTCGCCGCCATGATCTCCACGCCGGTACCGCGCAGGTAGGCGTGCAGATTCCCGGCCGGCATCCAGATCGCCTCGCCGGGCGCCAACCGGACGTGGTTCAGCAACAGCGCCACCACCACACCCGGGTCGGCCGGATGACCGGCCGCCAACGTGCGCACCAGGTCCGCGTCCGGCGACCCCGGCCCGGCGTCCGCCGCCGCCAACACGGCCGCCACCAGCCCGGCACGCTCCGCCTCCGGCCAGCTCAACAGCGTGCGTACGGCCTCCCGCAGCCCCGCCGGCCCGGTGCGCAACGCCGCCACCACCGGCGCCAACGCGGGTACGCCGAACCCGGCGATCGCCGCCGCCGAGTCCACCGGGTCGCGGAAGCCGCACAACGCGTCGAAGTCCGAGAGCGCCACCAGCAACTCCGGCTTGTGGTACGGGTCGACGTAGTTGACCCGCCCACTGTCGGCCGCGTACCCGGCCCGCGCCTGCTCGGCGTCCGGATGCGCCTGAAGACTCAGCGGCGCGTCCGCGGCCAGCACCTTCAGCAGGAACGGCAACCGGGTGCCGAACCGGCCGACCAGCCGCTCACCCAACCAGTGCCCCGGCTCGGCCGCCAGCAGCTCGGTCAGGCTGACCGGACAGCCGTCCCGGTCGACCGTGGCCGGCGCGCCCGGGTGCGCGCCCAGCCACAGCTCCGCCTCCGGCCCGTCGCTCGGCACCGGCCGCCCCTGCAACTCGGCGATCGCGGTGCGCGAACCCCAGGCGTAGTCCCGGATCCGACCCTCCAGCAACTCCATCCGTCAGCTCCCGGGCCGCCCGGCCACCTCGTCCGCCGTCGGCTCCACACGCGCCGAAGCGGCGTCCTGCCCGACGGCGTCCTCCGGTACGGCCGTGTCGGCCGCCCGCCCGGTGCCCGCCCGCTCCGCGGCGACGCTGTAGATGTCCGGCTCCAGGTAGATCACCCGGGCGACGGGCACCTCCCGGCGAATCCGCGCCTCGACCGCGTTGATGCCCCGGGCCAGCTCCTCGGCCGACTCGCAGGGCGGCACCGCGATCTTCGCCGCCACCATCAGCTCCTCCGGGCCCAGGTAGAGCGTCTTCATGTGGATGATCCGCTCCACCTCCGGGCCGCCGGTCACGGCCTGCTCGATCCGGGCCAGCTCACCCTGCTCGGCACCCTCCCCGAGCAGCAGGCTCTTGGTCTCGATCGCCAGCGCGATCGCGATGACCACCAGCAGCACCCCGATCATCGCGGTGCCGGCCGCGTCCCACATGCCGTCGCCAGTGATCAGCGTCATGCCGACGCCGAAGAGCGCGAAGACCAGACCGATCAGGGCACCGAAGTCCTCCAGGAGCACCACCGGCAGCTCCGGCGCCTTCGCCCGGCGGATGAACCGGACCCAGCTCTGGTTGCCGCGGACCAGGTTGGACTCCTTGATCGCGGTGCGGAACGAGAAGCCCTCCATCACGATCGCCGACACCAGCACCACCACCGGCACCCACTGCCAGCTCTCGATCGGGTGCGGATCGGACGCCTTGTGGTACGCCTCGTAGAGCGCGAACAGGCCACCGAGGCTGAACAGCACGATCGCCACGATGAACGCGTAGATGTAGCGCTCCCGGCCGTACCCGAACGGGTGCTGCGGAGTGGCCTCGCGCTTGGCCCGCCGGCCACCGATCAGCAGCAGGCCCTGGTTGCCGGAGTCGGCCACCGAGTGGATCGACTCGGCCAGCATCGATGACGAGCCGGTCAGCAGGAACGCGATGAACTTGGTGACGGCGATGCCGAGGTTCGCCGCCAGGGCGGCGACGATCGCCTTGGTGCCCCCGTTTGCGCTCATTCCCCGCCTCGCTCGATGCCGCACGTGCTCACTGGTTCGCCAGCTCCTTCATTTCCGTGACGGCCGGTACGGCCATCGGGTCCAGCCCATGTGCCAAGGCCAGGTAGACCGAGGCGAAGTCGGGAACCGCCACCAGCGACGCGAGCCGCTCCAGCGCGGAGCCGCCCTCGGCGGTCACCACGTCGCAGCGCACCCCGCGCCGCTCGGCGAGCGTCTGCACCGCGTCCGCGCGGCGCTCCTCCACCGCCAGCGGCTCGTCGGTGTCGTCGTCGGCGTTCAGGCCGCCGTCGCGCAGCAGCACCAGCCGCAGCCGGGTGCCGTCGTCGGCGTCGTCGCCCGGGTCGGCGAAGATGTCCCGCTCCCCCTCGGCGAGGCCGCCGAAGACGCCGTCGAGCAGGCCGACCCGGCCCCGGCCCGCCTCACCCAGCGCGCCGGTCACCACCGGGTAGCGGGCGTTGGCGGACAACGTGTCGCCGAACCGGCGGGCCGCCACGGTAGCCAGCGGGGACGAACCCCAGACGATCGGCACCGAACCGGACAGCCCCAGCGCGAGGGACTTCGCCGGGTTGACGAAGGACTCGGCGGTCGGCCGGCACCGGTCGGCGTCGGCGTCCAACCGGGCCGCGGTCTCCGCCAGGTCCGCCTCGTTGACCTTCACGAGCCCGAGCGTACGGGCGGCCAGCAGAACCGGCACGGTGAGCGCCCAGAGGCTGGCCCGGGCCGGCGCACGCCGGGGCACCGGGATGAACGGCGCCCGGGCCCGCTCGGCCACCGACTGGAGTTGTGAGTCCGGAGCACCGACCGCGACCAGTCGGGCTCCGCGCCGGTGCGCCGCCTCGGCCGCGCCCAGCGCCTCGGGACTGCGGCCGGAGGCGCTCACCGCGATGACCACGTCCGCCGCGCCCACCCAGCCCGGCACGCCAGCGCTGCGGTGCGGGATGACCGGCACCGGGCAGCGCGGCCCGGCGACCGTGGCCAGCACGTCCCCGGTACGCCCGGCGGTGCCGATGCCGGCGATGACCACCGCCCGCGGTCGGCCGTCGTCGCCGAGCACGGACAGGTTCGCCTCGGCGGCCAGCGCCGCCGACTCGCGCACCTGCGCGCCGGCGGAGGCGGTGAACCGCAGCATCCCGCCCGGGTCCCGCTCGGCCAGCAGCGCCGGGTCGTTCAGCAGGGCCTCGTCCGCGTGCCGGTGCCCGCTGACCCCGGCCGTACCCTCCATCACCGCGACGCCCCGCCGCGCGCGTCGTCGGCGGCGGGACCACCGCGCGACTCGTCCAGGAGCAGCACCGGCACGTCGTCCCGGACCTCGAAGACGCGACCGCACTCCGTGCAGGTCAGGGTCTGCGCCTGCGGGTCGTAGTCGAGCGGTGCGTGGTGTGTGTCCGGGCAGGCGAGGATCTCGAGCAACTGCGGGTCCAGGGCCACGGCGCGGCTCCTTCCACGTATGCGGTCTCACCGGTCGGCGGTGCCGTCCGGCGCACGGATCTTATCGGCGAACCGGCCGGGGCACCGGGCCCGTTCGGGCATCCGCTCATCAGCCCGACTGGCGGGTCACACCGTCACCACTCATCGTCACGGTAGACCGCTTCACCGTCGGGTTCCGGCTCAGTCCGGCATGCGGGGCAACCGGCTTGTGGCGTCCTCCACGCCGGAGGGCGGCGGAGCTCCGTACACGTTGCCGGTCGGGCGGGGCGGCGCGGTGCCGCCGCCGTACACGGTCGGGGCCGGGCCCGGCGTCCCGGAACGGTAGGTGGTGCTGCTGCGGGGCAGCGGGACCGGTGGTTGGTCGGCGGCGGCCGGGCCACCGTCCGACCGGTCCGCGCGGCTGCGCCGCACCAGCAGGACGATCAACGCGGCGCCGACCAGCACCAGCCCGATGCCGAACCACATGATCAGAGAACCTCCGAAGGACGAGTCGTCCGCCGTGGCCCCGGCGGCCGGGGCGACGGCGGCGGCCACCGGCGACGCGCCGGCCGGCTCGGTCGGCGAGGCGGCGGCCTCGCTCGGCGTGGGGGTCGGCGAGGGCTTACGGGAGGGCGTCGGGCTCGCACTCGGCGTACGCTCCGCGCCCACCAGCCGGGCCGACCGGCCGGCCCGGCCGAGCACCTGACCGTTCGCCGCGCTCGCCTCGCCGGCCAACTCCACCCGCCCACCGACGGTGCCGTCCACGAACGCCACCCGGTAGCGCACACTCGCGCCCTTGCCCTTGCACAACGGCCGCTCGACCGGCGCCACCCGGGCGGTGGCGACCGCGTCGCCGCCACCGGACACCGGCACGTCCACCCAGCGGCCGCCGGCCGCCACCTGCACCCGGACCTGCTCCGCCCGCAGCCCGTCCAGCCGCACGCCCAGCGCGGTGCGCAACAGCACGCAACCCTCGGTGCGCTTCCGCACCTCGATCACCACCGTGCCGGGTGAACCACCGGCGGTGAAGCTCCCCGCCGAGCGCAACCCCACCCGGTCGCCGTCGGCCACCGCCGGTGACGCCGGGGCGGCCACCAGACCACCCAGCAGCGCGCCGACCGTGGCCCACCGCACCGCGTGCCGCCTCACCGACATCTCCACCTCATCGTCTGCGTCCCGGTCGGATCCGCCGGTCAGGTTACTACCGGGCCACCCGCGCACCCGCCCATCGAGGACCCCTCATGTGTGCCGCGACACCCTCACCCCTGCGCCGCCGCGAGCGCCCGCCGGCAGAGCTGGTCGGCTGTCCGGGTGGTCTCCGGCAGCCGGTACCGGGGCGTCAGAGCCAGTACCCGCCGCACCGCGTTCTCCAACCCCATCGCGTGCCCCACGCTGACGAACACCGGCCTGGTTCCGTCCCGGGTCCGCAACACCCGCCCGACCACCTCGTCACCGTCCCGCAGCGGCGCCCACTGCCCCCGTCGTGGTCCCGGCCCGGACCACGAGCCGACCAGCGGCGTCTTCCCCACCCCGATCGACGGCAGCCCGGTCACCAGACCCAGGTGACAGGCCAACCCGAACCGGCGCGGGTGCGCCACCCCGTGCCCGTCGCAGACCAGCAGCTCGGGCCGGACGGTCAACCGGTCCAGCGCCGCCAGCAACGCCGGCATCTCCCGGAAGGCGAACAACCCCGGCACGTACGGGAAGGCCGGCCGGCCCACGCACACCGCCTCGTCCACCACGGCCAGGCTGTCCGCGTCCAGGACCGTGACGGCCGCCGCGAGAAGGTCGTCACCGCGCGCGTACGCCACGTCCAGCCCGGCCACCGTCGCGGGCGCGCTCGGACCGGGCCCGACCAGGTCGACCCGGGACCGCAACTCCTCCTGTACGCGCCGCGCCTCCGCCTCGTCGGCCGGCGGCCGGTACGGAACCGTCCCCACCCGCGCGGGCTCGACGCGCGTCATCGGCCCACGCGACCGTCGATCCGCTCCCGCAGCAGGTCGGCGTGACCGACGTGCCGGGCGTACTCGCCGATCGCGTCCACCAGCAACTCCCGCAGCAAGACCATCCGGTCGCCCCGATGCCCCCGGACGTCCAGGCTCGGCGCCTCGGCCACGAACCGCTCGGCGAACACGATCTCGCGGCGCCACGCCGTCCACGCCTGCTCGACCATCGCCGGATCGGCGACCGCGCCGTCGAGGGCCCCGTCCACGCCACTGGTCGGCCAGATCCGCGACACGTCCTTGCCGGCCATGGTGCGGCGGAACCAGTGCCGCTCCCGCTCCGCGACGTGCCGGACCAGCCCGAGAAGCGACAACGTCGACGGTGGTACCGAGCGCTGGGCAAGCTGCTCCGCGTCGAGGCCGCCACACTTGAGTTCCAGCGTGAGACGGTGGTTGCGCAGTTGGTTGGCCAACACACTCCGCTCGTCCGCACACGGGCCGTCGAAGCGGGAGTCCTCCTCGGGCGGGACGAACATGTCCTCCCACCCGAACCGGCGTGCCGGAAGACCCGCTGCGGCGTCGGTGCTCGTGTCAGGCATGGCTGGACGATGCCGGAAAGGTCCCGGGTGGGCAATGCCTTTCGGCGGCCGCGCCCGTTGTCGGGCAGCTCAGGAGGGATCGGCGCCGATGGTGGGGTCGGCGCCCGGGTCCCCGGCCTGCTGGAGCTGCTCCTCGAACATCACGAAGGTCCGCCGCCGCACACCCCTAATGAGCGCCTGCTCTCGTGGGGTCGGGTAACGACGCTCCTCGCGCAACGTGTCCTCGATTGCCCGGACCGTCTCGTAGAGCGCGAAGATCGCCCCTTCGCCGCGCAGACAACGCCCACGCTCCTGCTCGGTCAGCTGTACAAACTCATCACGCGAGATCCCATTGATCTCGTCACCACCCTGAAATAGCACTCTGTCTATGAGCTCATGGGCTTCCCGCCATCCCCCGGTCTCCCTGGACAGCCTCCAGCCAGCGATACCACCGTCCGCCGTCGAGACGAGCTTCAGGGGCGAGTCGTAGTAGTTGAAAAACCTTGGCAAGCTCAGGCCCTTCGACGAACTCATCGCGGTGGCCTCTCTCCCAAATTCTCCTGCACCTTGCGCAAGTAGGTGTCCTGCACTCGCCGGAGCACCCCGTCGCGGATGGCGCGTTCTCCACTCGTCATCGGTCTGCCCTCACAGTCGGACAGAGCCTTCAGGTCGCGGCGAACTTCGTAGAGCGCATGTTCCCATTCCGCGATGTCGTCGAGAGGAGCCAGGTGCAGCCGGAGCTCCGCCACATGGTCATTCGACAGGCGAAGGTTCAGGAGGGTATCCCGATAGCCACTGGGCTGTGGCGCAAGGAACCGGTCCTTGATCTGCAAGATGACCACCTGTGGATCAGCTGCCAGTCGCCCAAGTGCCTGATAGACGCCGTCGAGCGTGTCGAACTGCACCTTGGCACCAGCCAAGTCTTTGAGTCGCGACGCGTCGCCCTCGTACTCAGTCAGCTTGTCGAATACACGCTGTCTGCTCTTGGGCTCCCTCCTCCAACCTGGACTGCCGTGGTCCGCGGCCAGCGCCACAGCGAGCCGGTTAAGTTCATGCTGGGCTACCGCCGCGTCTGCGTAGAGCCGATCAAGGTATGCGAGCCGATACCCCTCGTCATGACATCGTGCTTGGTCGAATCCAGGTTGCAACGTCGTAGGGTGTGCACGAGCAGCGATCGATTCGGACAGCTGGCGTTGCCTATCGGTGACGGGCGTCGGACGGGGCGTCATCGTCTCTTCAGCGATCACTGCATCTATACCGTGCGCAGCGATGTCGTCCAGCACGTCGCACAAGACGTCGATTGCCTCTTGGTGGCTGGCCAGGTGGTGCAGGGTGACCGGGCGAGCCGTCAGGGAGTTGGCGAGTTCCGGCGTGGTCAGGACCATCCGGACCAGGTCGGGCCGCTCCGCGAGCTGGTGCACCAGCGTCTCGGCCAGCAACTCCTCACGCCGTGGCGGCGCCTCCCAGCTCTGGTCGAGCATCCGCTGCACACGCGGGTCGGCGAAGAGCCGGTGCAGGTCGTCGGCCGCGCTCTCGTCCAACCCGGGCACGAGCCGCCGCAGCGTCGGCCCGTCCGCGTGTTGCGCCAACTCGACNCGCGGACGTAGATCGCGGCGGAGATCCGAGCCGCGTGCGCCTCCCGGTGCGACCGGCGAAGCTGTGCCGGCTCGGGCTCGGCCGGCGGGGCGCTGCCGGGGAAGGACCTGCCGGTCGTGCGGTGCAGGGTGGTGGACTCGCCGAGCAGGTGGACGTGGTTGAAGTCCGGCGGATTTCCGGCATTCGGCGCCGGTGGGCGGGACTTCGGCTCGGGCAACGCGTTGAAGGTGCCGGATGGTCGGCCGGCGAGCGGCGTCGGCCGTCCGTCCGGGCCGAGCACCAGGGCGTCGATGCCCACCACGTTGCCGGCGAACGGTCGCCCGCTGTGGCGGTAGAGCGGACGGTCCGCCACCGCGCCCGTCTGCGGATCCAGGTAGAGGACCGTGCCGTTCTGGTTTAGCGCCACCCAGGCGTGCGAGCCGCCGCCCTCGAAGCTGGTGATCAGGAAGGCGTAGCTGCCGTGGCCGCCGGACGCCAACTGGGCGTGCAGGTCACCGTAGCCACGCTCCACCGACCGCCGCCGGTCCGGCCCGGTGACGCCGAGGTGGTCAGGAGCGCAGAGGCTCTGGAACCGACCGCCGGTGGTCTCCTCGACCCGCAGCGGGCCGTCCGCCTCGCCGCCCACCGGCCGGCGGACGTCACCTTCGAGGTAGCCGTCGAAGGTACGCGGCGCGGCGACGCGCGGTCGCCCGTGCATCCAGGTCTCGAAGAACGACAGGGTGCAGTCGAGGCAGTTGATGCCCCGGGTGGCGTCGGCTGCCGGTCCGCCGTCGTTCGCCAGCCGGAACCAACCGCCGCGCCGGGGGTCGGCGGTGCGGGCCACGGTGCCGTCCGGGTTGCGGGGCATCTGCCGTTCGAGGTCCGTCTGGTGCAACGCGAGCGGGGGACGCAGACCGCCGCGTACGCCGTAGGGGCGGGACCGGTCGATCGTGGGTGGCTGCCCGTGGCCGGTGAGGGCGGAGCGGTCGGGCGTCTCCACCGCGCCGGAAGCCACGTCGGCCACGTCATCGTTGATCCGGTGGAAGTCGCGGTCGTCCTCGATGTGCACCCGCTCCGGCAGGCGTCCACCCGCGCGCACGACCTCGGCCTCGTCGACCGCGCGGTAGTGCAGGCGTTCTCGCCGCCGCCCCTCACGCACATGCTGGTCGGCGAGCTGATGCCGCCCCTCCTGGCGGAGTTCGTGTGCCCGCGTCAGAAGCCAGCGCGCCGCCTCGTAGTGCTGCTCGGCGACGTCACGAAGCTCCTTGACCTGAGCCTGCCGCCTGTTCTCCTCGTACAACGCCCGCTGTGATCGCAGGTAGCCCTGGTAGCGCCGCCGGTCGAGGGCCTCGCGGTCGGCCGCCAGGCGGGCTGCCCGCTGCTGCCCTGTCTCCCGAGGTGAGGGCCGAGGCCCGGACGGGCCGGGGCCGGGCGCCGGAGGGTCGGTGGAGGGACGGGACGGTGCCAACGACTCCAGCAGCGGGAAGCGAGGATTCGGCACCGGTCGGGGATCCGGGCCGACGCCGGGCGGCCCCGGGTGCGGTGCGGTCGGCGGGTGCCTGACCGAGCCCACCGGTGGGCCGAGGTGCCCTCCGCCGGTGCCCAGGGGTGCGAGCCGGTCCGGCGCGAGCGGTGCCGCGTGCGGGTGGCCGGCGAGCGGCGGAGCCGATGTCACTGTCGCCTGCGCCGGCGTGCTCGGGAGCGGGTGACCGGCGTCGGACAGCACCGACACCGGCGCTGGGCCGCTGCGGAGGTCGGTCGGCCCCGGGAGCGCCGGGCCGGTCACCGGTGTCTCGACGGTCACCGAGGTCAGCGTGGGTGAGGTGGCGACCGCGGCGGGGGCCGTGACGGTCGTCCCGGCGGGGGCCGCGCGGTCCACGGGTGACGGCGGCGGGACGTTCGCCTCGGGTGCCGGTCCGGCCAGGTCGACGGAGGCGGGGTGGTGCGCCGCCACCGCAGCGTCGACCACCGGCGGCGCGGGCAGCGGCGACGCCGAGGCCCGGTCCACCGGCGAGACGAGCGGCCTGTCCACCGGCAAGGCGGATGGATCGGCCGCCGGGGCGAGGTCGGGCCGGACGTGACCGGCTGCCGGTGCCGGGCTCAGGTCGGGGTCGGACGGCACGTCCAGGCCGACCGGGGGCACCGCCAGGCCGCCCAGCCTTCCGTCGAGCCGGTGGTGCAGCGCCGTGTCGGCCTGGCCGGTGGCGGCACCGCTCACGCCGGAAGCCGCGGCGCGGGCCAGGCCCTCCAGCGACGGGCCCTGCCCGGTGGCCAGCCCCGCCGCGGTCTCGGCCAGGGTCTCGCCGGCCATCTCCCGCCCGAAGTGTTCCCCGATCTGCGTGAACCGCCCGCTGGCGTGCCGACCGAGGCCGGCCAGGGGCGCGACCGCGCCGCCGGCGAAGCCGCCGACACCGGAGGTGCCCACGTCGGCCAGGTCCAGGCCGTCCCGGCGGCCGGCCGCGTTCTGGTACGCCTGGATCGCCAGGCTGGTGCCGGCCTCCTGACCGGCCTCCACCAGGCCGCCGAGCACCGCCCTGCGGGCGAGCCCTCGCGCGCCGCTCCGTACGACCTCCTTGGCGGCCCGCTCGCCCGCCTCCTTCAGCCCTTCCCTGATCGCCTTTCGGGCCAACTGTGCCACCAGCCGCTTGAAGATCTGCTGCACGGCGACCCGGGTGGCGGCGATCGCGGCACCGGCCGCCGGTGAGGCGGCACCGAAGGTGAGCACGGTGACCACGGCGAGGGACAGCAGCTCCACGACCAGGAGACCCAGCTCGATCCAGACCTCCAGCTTCGCGCCCTCGATGTCGCACCCGCAGGAGTCGACCAGCCGGCCCAGCTCGTCGGTGGCCGCCACGAGGACGTGCAGTGGGGCGTCCTGGCCACCGGCGACCCGGTGCCAGGAGGTGTCGAACGCGCGCGCCACCAGACCGACGCCGCCGTACCCGCTCGTCACCTCGCCCGCGGCGGTGGTGGCGTCGTCGCGCGGGCCGGCCAGTACGCCGGCCACGGCGTACCACCGGTCGGCCAGGTCCCAGACGGCGCGCTCGTCGCCCTCCGGCCACTGGACGCCGACCACCCAGTCGAGCGCCTCGTAGATCCAGCCGGGCACGTCCCAGGGGCAGTGGTCGAGCGGATGCGGGATCGGGCTGGGCAGCATGCTCACGCGCGGATCCTCCGGTGGTCAGCGCCAGGGCCGGTGCGGGTCGTGCCGTTGGTATGGGACCTTCCCGAGGTCACTGGCGTTGCGCAGGTCCGTCTCCACGGTGGCGGTGACCGAGCGGACCACGTCCGAGCCGAGCTCTTCGAGCGATCTGCCGAGCACCTCCCACGCGCGCAGGAGCGTCTCGGCGTACCCCTGGTATTGCCGGTCGAACGCGGCACCGATGTCGTCCCGGCCCCACGGCCGTTGCGCGCCCGCCGCCGCGATCGGATCCCCGGCCTGCCGCCGGGCCGCGGTCACGGATTTCCCGCTCAGCGCCAGGTCGGCGCCGCCGCGCCGGGCGCGGACCGGGTCGAGCCAGATCTCGTCGGCGGCCATCGGTCACTCGTCGCGCGCCAGCACGGCGTCCGCCCGGCCCAGCAGCGCACCGAGGTCGTTGGTACGCAGGAACTCGACCGACGGCGAGCCGGGTGGCAGGTGGTCGGAGACCAGCTCGCGGGTGGCGGTGACCGCGGCGGCGGAAGCGCGCAACACGGTCTCGGTGATCTTCTGGCTGAGCCCGCGGGCGTCCCGGTCGTGGAACACCGTGGGGCTCACCTCGATGCTGACCAGCTCGCCCCGCGCCCCGACCACGGCGGTGACCTGGCCGTCGTCGGAGCGCTCGGTCACCCGCAGCTCGGCCAGTCTGGTCTGGAGTTCGTCCAGACCGGACCGCAGTCGTCGGTACTGGCCGTACACCTCGTCGAAGCGCGCACGCAGCGCACGGTTCGCATCCCGATCCGCACTCTCGGCCACCAGCGATCCCCTTCCGTCACCGTGGGTAGGGCCGACCATACCGGGTGCCACGGAAGCCGTGGGGTCCGGTAACTTCAAGCGGTGATCGAGCGACGACAGGCCGAGCAGCTCGCGTCCGTGTGGGCCCGGCGCGACTCCGACCGCCTGGGCTTTCCCTGCGCCCCCGTGGTCGAGGAGTTCGACCTGGGCTACGTCATCGTCTCCACGGTGTCCGCCGAGGCCCGGGCCCTGCCGGGCGACCTGCCGACCACGGTCATCGACAAGGAGACCGGCGAGGTGTCCACCTGGCCGCGGGTCCCGGCGGCCGCGGTCGAGCGGATGTACCGGCAACGCCGTCCGGCCGAACCCCGCGCACCGCGCACCGTCGATCCCGCCGATCAACTGCTTCGCGAGGTGACCCGGCTGCCCACCCCCGGCGCGGCAGCTCACCTCACCCTGGGCGGCCGGCTGCACGTCGCCACGGGCGCGAAGGGCGACGTGGAGCTGCGCCACCATCCGCTCGTGCGGTCCTACCTGGACGAGCTGCCCACCGGGCATCTGGTTCGCGGCGGCGAGCGGCACGCCGAGATGATCGCCGTCTCCGACGCCCTGCACGAGCACGACCACCGCCGCGCCGCCGAAGGGCTTCCGCCCCTGACCGCCGAGGCGGCGCGGGAGCTTCTCGGCACCGGCCGGATCGAGATCTTCCGCAGCCGTGAACCGGGTGACCCGGCGGGCGGACGCGCCGAGCTGCCCTGCGACTCGTGCGTCGGCTTCCTGGTGCGGTTCGCGCTCCTGCCCTGGTCCGACCTCGCCTTCGTCGAGGAATGGCGTCCCGAGCCGCGCGAGCCCGTCCCGCCGGGGCGACTACCGGACGAGGTGGCGCACGCCCTGCTCGACGGGGGCTGGCAGGTCAGCATGTTCAACGAGGCCCTGGCCATGGGCGCGATCACCGAGACCAGGGACGTCGCCGGGCAGCACCACCGGCATCCGGCCTTCCCCGCCGCCCAGGCGGCGCTCACCGCGTTCCCGGCCGTCCTCACCCGTCGTCGGGGGCCCGGCGAGCAGGTGTGGATCAGCCGGTTCACGACAAACCCGCTGCGTGCGGCGCACACCGCCGACACCCTCGCCGACTTCGGCGCGGTCCTGGGCGTACGCCTCTTCCCGCTGGGCAGCGAGCGCCAGGAGAGCATCCTCGCCGTGGACGAGCACGGTCGTGTCTTCGCGCTCGACCAGGCCGGCGAGTGGTTCCTCGGCGCGGACGTCGACGCCGCTCTCACCACGCTGCTGCTCGGCCGCGCCCCCGCCCGGGTCCGCGACGACGGCACCTGGTGACCGGACGCCGGTACGCCGAGGTGACGCCGCCGGTCAGCCGGCGACCGCTACAGCGCCACCCCGGTCAGCACCGTGACGCGCTGCTCGGTGTAGTCCGCCATGGCGCTGTGCAGCCCCTCACGTCCGACGCCCGACCCCTTCACCCCGCCGTAGGGCATCTGGTCGGCCCGGTACGACGGCACGTCGCCGACGATCACGCCACCCACCTCCAACGTCCGGGCGGCGGTGAACGCCACGTCGAGCCGGTGGGTGAAGACGCCGGCCTGCAACCCGTACGCGGAGTCGTTGACCGCGCTGAACGCGGCCCGGTCGTCCGCGACCGGGGCGACCACCAGCACCGGCCCGAACACCTCCTCGGCGCAGACCTTCGCGTCCGCCGGCACGCCGCTGAGCACGGTCGGCGGGTAGGTCGCGCCGTCACGCCGGCCGCCCGTCTCGACGGTGGCCCCGGCGGCGACCGCCTCGTCCACCCAGGTCTCGACGCGCCGCGCCGCCGCGACGGACACGAGCGGGCCGACGTCGGTCGTCTCGGCGCGGGGGTCACCGGTGCGCAACCCCTCGACGGCCGCGACGAGCCGGGGCAGGAAGCCGGCGTAGAGCCGTTCGTGCACGTAGACGCGTTGCACCGCGATGCACGACTGCCCGGCCTGGTAGTTCGAGAACGTGGCGATGCGCTGCGCGGCGAACGTCAGGTCGTCGTCGGACGACCAGTCGGCGCAGATCACCGCCGCCGCGTTGCCGCCCAGTTCCAGGGTGACGTGCTTGTCCGGGGCGGCGCGGCGGATCGCGGCGCCGACCGGCCCGGAGCCGGTGAACGAGACCACCGGCAGCCGCGGGTCGGCGACCAGCTCGGCGGCGCGTTCGTTGGGCAGCGGCAGCACGGAGAACATGCCCTCGGGCAGGTCGGTCCCGGCCAGGATCTCGCCGAGCAGCAGCGCGCTGAGCGGGGTGGCGGGCGCCGGTTTGACCACGATCGGCGCGCCGACGGCGAGCGCCGGGGCGACCTTGTGGGCGACCAGGTTGAGCGGGAAGTTGAACGGGGTGATGCCGAGCACCGGCCCCCGTGGCACCCGCCGGACCAGGGCGATCCGCCCGGTGGCGGCCGGGTCGGTGTCGAGGCGTTGCAGCTCGCCGGAGAAGCGTCGGGCCTCCTCGGCGGCCCACCGGAAGACCGACACGGCGCGCCCGACCTCGGCCCGCGCCCACTTCATCGGCTTGCCGTTCTCGGCGGTGATCAGCGAAGCCACCTCGTCGGTCCGCTCGGCGAGCCGCCGGGAGACGTGGTCCAGGGCCGCCGTGCGGACGTGCGCGGGCAGGGCCGCGGCCACCGCGGCCACCCGGGCGGCGTCCGCGACGGCGGCCTCGACCTGGTCGTCCGTGGCGAATGTGGTACGCCCCACCGCCTGCCCGTCGTACGGGTGGGTGACGGTCAGCTCCCCCTCGCCGTGGGCGGGGCGACCGGCGACATAGAAGGCTCTCGGCTCCACGCCGGGCAGCGTAATCCACGCACGCTCGCGCGGAAACAGTTGCTCAAACCCTTGTCTGCCTCGGATTCGGTAGCCAAGATGGCAGTCAGATAACGAGAACCTCCGCTGACCTTTCTTCCGGCGACCTCTCGGAGACCCGACATGAGCGACCAGCAGCAGCTGCGCAACTTCGTCAACGGTGAGTACGTCGACCCGGTGGACGGTGGGTACGCCGACCTGATCGACCCGTGCACCGGCGAGGTCTTCGCCCGGGCCCCGGTGTCCGGGCCGGCGGACGTGGACGCGGCGATGGAGGCCGCCTCCGCCGCGTTCGAGACCTGGCGGGACGCCACCCCGGCCGAGCGGCAGCGGGCGCTGCTGAAGTTCGCCGACGCGGTGGAGGCGCGGACGGCGGAGCTGGTCGACGCCGAGGTCCGCAACACCGGCAAGCCCCGGCAGCTCACCACCGACGAGGAGCTGCCGCCGGCCGTGGACGAGCTGCGCTTCTTCGCCGGCGCCGCGCGTCTGCTGGAGGGGCGCTCGGCGGGTGAGTACCTGGCCGGCCACACGTCGTACGTGCGGCGCGAGCCGATCGGCGTCTGCGCCCAGGTGACCCCGTGGAACTACCCGCTGATGATGGCGGTCTGGAAGATCGCCCCGGCGCTCGCGGCCGGCAACGCGGTGGTGTTGAAGCCGTCCGACACCACTCCGGTGTCGACGCTGCTGCTGGCCGAGATCGCCGCCGAGCACCTGCCGCCGGGTGTGTTCAACGTGGTCTGCGGCGACCGCGACACCGGCCGTACCCTGGTCTCCCACCCGACCCCGCAGCTCGTGTCGATCACCGGCTCGACCCGGGCGGGCATGGAGGTCGCGGCCGCGGCCGCGCCGGATCTGAAACGGACCCACCTGGAGCTGGGCGGCAAGGCCCCGGTGGTGATCTTCGACGACGCGGACGTCGCGGCGGCGGCCGAGGCCATCGCGGTCGGCGGCTATTTCAACGCCGGCCAGGACTGCACGGCCGCCACCCGGGTGCTCACCGGGCCGGGCATCCACGACGACTTCGTCGCCGCGCTGACCGAGCAGGCCCGCAACACCCGCACCGGCGGGCCGGACGACGCGGACGTGCTCTACGGCCCGCTGAACAACGTCAACCAGTTGGCCCGGGTCAGCGGCTTCGTGGACCGCCTGCCCGATCACGCGAACGTCACCACCGGCGGGTCCCGGGTCGGCGAGCGGGGCTTCTTCTACGCCCCGACCGTGGTCTCCGGCGTCCGGCAGGCCGACGAGATCATCTCCGACGAGGTGTTCGGCCCGGTGATCACCGTGCAGCGGTTCTCCGACGAGGAGGAGGCGGTGCGCTGGGCCAACGGCGTCGAGTACGGCCTCTCCGCCTCGGTCTGGACCCGCGACCACGGCCGGGCCATGCGGATGACCCGGCGGCTCGACTTCGGCTGCGTCTGGGTGAACACGCACATCCCGTTCGTCTCGGAGATGCCGCACGGCGGCTTCAAGCACTCCGGCCACGGCAAGGACCTGTCGGTCTACAGCCTGGAGGACTACACCCGGGTCAAGCACGTCATGCACAACATCGAGGGCTGACAGGTGGCGTCCAGCGAGGAGCTGCGCAAGCGCCGCGGGTCGGCGGTGGCCCGGGGGGTGGGCAGCGTCGTCGACGCGTACGTCGACCACGCCAGCGGTGGCACGCTCACCGACGTGGACGGGCGGGAGTGGATCGACTTCGCGGCCGGCATCGCGGTCACCAACGTGGGCAACTCCGCGCCGAAGGTGGTCGAGGCGGTACGCGCCCAGGTCGAGCGCTTCACCCACACCTGCTTCATGGTCGCGCCGTACGAGTCGTACGTGGCGGTCTGCGAGCGGCTCAACGCGCTGACGCCGGGCGGCTTCGAGAAGCGGTCGGCGCTGTTCAACTCCGGTGCGGAGGCGGTGGAGAACGCGGTCAAGATCGCCCGGCACGCCACCGGGCGGCCGGCGGTGGTGGTCTTCGACCACGCCTACCACGGCCGGACCAACCTGACCATGGCGTTGACCGCGAAGAACATGCCGTACAAGCACCGGTTCGGGCCGTTCGCCGGCGAGGTCTACCGGGTGCCGATGTCATACCCGTTGTGCGACGGCGGCCTCGACGGGGCGACCGCCGCGGCCCGCTCGATCGAGATGATCGAGAAGCAGGTGGGCGCGGAGAACGTGGCCGCGCTGCTGATCGAGCCGATCCAGGGCGAGGGCGGTTTCGTCGTACCCGCGAAGGGTTTCCTGCCGGCGTTGCGCGAGTGGGCGACGGCGGCCGGGGCGGTCTTCGTCGCCGACGAGATCCAGACCGGCTTCTGCCGCACCGGTGACTGGTTCGCCTGCCAGCACGAGGGCGTCGAGCCGGACCTGGTCACGCTGGCCAAGGGCATGGCCGGCGGGCTGCCGCTGGCGGCGGTGACCGGGCGGGCGGAGCTGATGGACGCGGTGCACGTCGGCGGCCTCGGCGGCACGTACGGCGGCAACCCGGTCGCCTGCGCCGCCGCGCTCGCGGCGATCGAGATCATGCACGAGCTGGACCTGCCCGCCGCCGCCCGACGGATCGGCGCGGTGACGGGTGGGCGGCTGCGGGCGATCGCCGCCCGTGACCCGCGGGTGGCCGAGGTACGCGGCCGGGGCGCGATGCTCGCCGTGGAGATCGTGCAGCCGGGTGGGCTCACCCCCGACCCGGTGGCGACGGCGGCGCTCTCGGCGGCCTGCCACGCGGCCGGGCTGCTCACCCTGACCTGCGGCACCTACGGCAACGTGCTGCGCCTCCTGCCCCCGCTGGTGATCTCCGACGGCGAGCTGGGCCGGGGCCTGGACATCCTCGACGCCGCCTTCGGCTGACGGTCCGGCACACCACGGGTGCCCCCCGTGGTGTGCCATCCGGATCGTCAGCGCAGCAGTTGGACCACGTTGCGACGGACCAGGTTCTTGCCCGGCTCGCGGATCGCGTCCATGGCCGCCGTGTTGAGCAGCACGCAACTGCCGGACGGCCCGGTCACCGTCACGGTCACCACCCGGTTGTTGTCCAGGTTGGTGACCCGCAGCCGGGTGCCCACCGGGAACTGCCCGCTGGTGGCCGCCGGCGCCCCGCCCTCGGCGAAGAACGTGAGCGCCCCGGTGCAGACGCTGCCGCCGATCGGCTGGGCGTTGCCCGGCCGGGTCTCGACCGGCTGCGCGCCGCCACCGGGCGCCGGGGCGGCCACGCCGTCGAGGCGTTCCACCACGTTACGGCGGATGACGTTCTTGCCCGGCTCCCGGATCAGGTCCATCGCGGCGGCGTTGAGCAGCACGCAACTGCCCGACGGGCCGGTGACTGTCACGGTCGTCATCCGATAGTTGTCCAGGTTCGTCACCCGTAGCCGGGTGCCCACCGGGAACCGGTCACTGGTCGCGGCCGGCGGGCCGCCTTCCGCGGAGAACGTCACCGACCCGGCGCAGACNCCACCGAGGCGGTCACCGCCACGGTCGCCGCCAACACGTGCTTGCGCTGCACCTTCACGTTCACTCCCGTCGTCGGTGTCCCTCGACGCCTGATACGGACGGGAGAGCCGGACCGTTCAGCCGGCCGGCCTGTTAAGCGGGGCCCCTTC
>NZ_NAPR01000013.1:338443-407562 GCF_002140155.1 Micromonospora sp. NBS 11-29 | reverse complement strand
CCCGGTGCGGCCGGGGCGGTGGGATGCTGGCGGCGTCCACATCGGAGCCCCACCGCCCGACAGGAGTCCGCCCATGCACCCGGTTCGGCTGCCCCTGCTCGTCACCGCCACCACCGTCGCCGCCCTCGGGCTGGCGCCGGGCGNNCCCCCCCCCGCCCCGAGCATCTCCGTCGACTGGCTCGGCGCCGCCGACGCCCGCGCACACACCGCCACGATCGGTGGCCGGTTCGACTGCGGCGCGGAGCGCGGCCTGGCGTACGTCGAGGTCCACCTGAGCCAGCGGGTACGGCGTACCGAGGTCACCGGCTTCGGGTTCGGCGTGATCGGCGCGTGCACCGACGAGCGCACCGCCGGCACCTGGACCGCCACGGTCCAAGCCGACCAGCGCACCTTCCGTGGCGGACGCGCCACGGCCACCGCCCGCCTGGTCGTCGAGCCCAACTCGCTCGCCGAAACCACCGAACCGCTGCGCCTCGTCCCCACCTGCGCCCGCCCCTGACGCCCGTCCCCCGCGCGGCCACTCGGGTCAGGCGATCTGGCGGAGGTCGTCGCCGTAGTCGAAGATGATCCGCAGCCTGGCACCGAGGGCATTCGCGTAGCGGCTGAGCGTGGCCACCTCGTTGACGTCGAGATCACCGTTCTCGATCTGGCTCACCCGGCCCGGCGTGACTCCCATGATCTCGGCGACCTGACGCTGGGTGAGCCCCAGCCGCTTGCGCTCCTCGGCCAGGTGGAAGGCGCTCACCCACGCCTCGGTCCGGGCCTGCTCCTGCGCGTACGCCCGGTCGTCGCCACCGAGTTCGGCGCGGACCTCGTCCCAGTCGTAGAACTCCGTCACGACTCCCCCCTTCGCTCACGCTCATTGTCGAGCCAGGCCTTGTACGCAATCTCCGCTGCTGGAATGTTCTGCTGATACCAGCGGCTCCAGTTGCCGGCCTTGTCGCCCGCGACCAGGAGGACGGCCTGGGACCACGGGTCGAAGACGAACAGCACCCGGATCGCCACGTCGCGACCCGAACGGGGTCGCAGTTCCTTCAGGTTGCGGAGGTTGCTGCCGCGCAGCGTGTCCACCAGCGGCCGCCCCAACCCTGGCCCGACCTCGGCCAGCTTGTCCACGGCCACCCGCACACTCTCGTACGACGCCGGATCGTCGCGCCGCAGGTTGCGCAGCCAGTGCCGGACCTCACCGGTAACCCGGACCGACCACCGCTTCCCGTCACCGCCCACGCGTCGACTATAGCTCGAACTAAACCCGCAAGCTGGGCAAGTGGGTCAGCGCTCCTCCATGGCCCAGGGGGAGCCGTAGTCCGTCAGCAGGGCCAGGAAGGGGGTTGGGGGGAGCGCCTCGGGGCCCAGCACGCCCGCGCCGGACCAGGCGCCGGTGGCCAGCAGCTCCAGTGCGACGACCGGGTTCACGGCGGTCTGCCAGACCACCGCCTGGTGGCCGTACTCGGCCATCGACCACTCGTTGTCGACCACGTGGTACAGGTAGACCCGGCGGGGCCGGCCGTCCGGGCCGGTGCCGGTGACGTACGTGCCGGCGCACGTCTTGCCGCTCATCCGGTCGCCGAGCGTGGCCGGGTCGGGCAGCGCGGCGGCCACCAGGTCGCGCGGCGACACGTCGACGCCGCGCACCCGCACCGGGGTGGTCGAGTCCAGCCCCAGCTTGTGCAGCGTGCGCAGCACCTCGATGAACTCCGCGCCCAGGCCGTACTTGAACGTGACCCGCTTCGCCTTCACCCAGCGCGGGATGAGCAGCACCTCCTCGTGTTCGACGTTGACGCACTCGACCGGGCCGATCCCGGCCGGGAAGTCGAACACCTCCGGCTCGCTGAACGGCTCGGTGGTGTACCAGCCGCGCCCGGCCTCCCAGATCACCGGCGGGTTCAGGCACTCCTCGATGGTGGTCCAGATGGAGAACGAGGGCGCGAAGTCGTAGCCGGCGACGGTCAGGTTCGCGCCGTCGCGTACCCCGATCTCGTCGACCTCGGCGAACAGCTCGTCGGCGGCGTAGCGGGCGAAGACGTCGGAGAGGCCGGGTTCGACGCCGATGCCGCAGAGCGCCAGCCGGCCGGCGGTGGCCCACCGGTCGGCGGCGGCGAACTGCTCGTCGCCGAGCTTGACCCCGGTCTCGGCGTGCGGGCGCTCGGGGTGCGGCCGGGACAGCGACATCGCCATGTCGAGGTAGTCGGCCCCGGCGGCGAACGCGCCGTCGAAGATCGGCAGGACGAACCGGGGGTCGACCGCGTTGAGGACGTGGGTGATCCGGTGCTCCCGGCAGAGCGCGGCGACCGCGTCGGCGACGGACGCGTCGACGGTGGCGGCCACGAACCGGTCGCCGTGGCCGGCGACCGCGCGCACGGCCCGCGCCGGGTCGTGGTCGGCGACCACCATGGTCTCGAAGAAGGAACGGCGGGCGGCGATGGAGACGGCGGCGGAGCCGACGCCACCGGCGCCGACGAGCAGGATACGCATCAGGAGTCGAACCCCAGTCCAAGACGGTCGAGAGTACGGAGCCAGATGTTGCGCCGCCCGTTCCGCGCGTCGGCGCGGGCGAGCGACCAGCGGGTGAGGTTGATGCCGGCGGCCCGGAACGGCTCCGGCGGGAACGGCAGCGGCTTGCGGCGTACCAGGTCGAGTCGGGTCAGCGGGGTGTCCGCGCCGGCGAGCAGGTCCAGCGTCACCCGCGCGGCGAACCGGGTCGCGCCGACGCCGAGCCCGGTGAACCCCGTCGCGTACGCCAGCCTTCCGGAGTGGGCGGTGCCGAAGAACGCGCAGAACCGGGTGCAGGTGTCGATCACGCCGCCCCAGCGGTGGCTGAACCGCACGTCGGCGAGCTGGGGAAACGTCGTGAAGAAGTGCGACGCCAGGGTGCGGAACGTGGCCTCGCGCCGCTCCAGTGCCGGTGTCACCCGGTTGCCGTAGTGGTAGACGGCGTCGTAGCCGCCGAACAGGATCCGGCCGTCGGCGGTCAACCGGTAGTAGTGGAACTGGTTGCCGGTGTCGGCCAGCCCCTGCCGGTGACGCCAGCCGATCGCGTCCCGCTGGGCGGCGCTCAGCGGCTCGGTCGTCAGCGCGTAGTCGTAGACCGGCACCACCCGGGCGCGCAGCCGGCGCAGCAGCGGCGGGAACGCGTTGGTGGCCAACACCACCCGCCGGGCCCGCACCACGCCGGGCGCGGCGTCCGCGCCGCCGGCCGTGGTGGCCCGCAGCGCCGCGCCGTCGGCGGCCAGCCCGGTGACCCGGGTGTGCTCGTGGACGCGGACGCCCACGTCGAGCGCGGCCCGGCGCAGCCCCCAGGCGAGCTTCGCCGGGTCGAGCAGCGCCGTCCGGTCGGCGTCCCACAACCCACCGAGGTACGTCGGCGAGGCCACCTCGGCGCGTACCTGGTCGCGGTCGAGCAGCCGGGCGTCGCGGCCGTACCGGCGGGCCAGCTCGGCGTCGGCGGCGAGCCCGGTGAGCTGGTACGGCTCCACGGCCACCGCCAGCTCACCGGTGCGTTCGAAGTCGCAGTCGATGCCGTACCGCACCAGTGTCGCCTCGATCGCGTCCAGGTTCTCCCGGCCGAGCCGTTCCAGCTCGGCGATCTCGCCGGGGAACCGGTCGACGCCGTTGGCCAGCCCGTGGGTGAGCGAGGCGGCGCAGAACCCGCCGTTGCGGCCGGAGGCCGCCCAGCCGCAGGTGCCGGCGTCGACCAGGAGCACGTCGGCGTCCGGGTCGGCCTCCTTGGCCAGCAGCGCGGTCCACAGGCCGGCGTACCCGCCGCCGATCACCAGCAGGTCGGCGGTGTGCGTCCCGGTCAACGGGGGCAGCGGATCGGGTCGCGCCGGCCGGTCCAGCCAGTACGGGACGGGCGCGGCGTCGGCCAGCGCCCGACCCGGGTGCGGCAGGGTCACGGCCGGCCCGTCGACGCCGGGGTGGCGACCACCGCGAGGGCGGCCCGCCGGGCCCGCCGGCCGCGCAGCGAGCTGGCCCCGACCAGCAGCAGCGCGATGCCGAACATGGCCGTGCCGATGACGTTGACCTGCGGCGGGATGCCCCGCTGGGCGGCGCCCCAGACGTACATCGGGAAGGTGACCGTGGTGCCGGCGTTGAAGTTGGTGATGATGAAGTCGTCGAAGCTGAGGGAGAACGCCAGCAGCGCGGCGGCGACGATGCCGGGCAGCACCAGCGGCAGCGTGATCCGGCGGAACGTCTGCCACTCGCTGGCGTACAGGTCCATGGCGGCCTCCTCCAGCCGCCGGTCCATGCCGGCCAGCCGCGCCTTCACGGTGACCACCACGAACGACACGCAGAACATGACGTGCGCGATGACGATGGTCCAGAAGCCCTGCGGCACCCCGGCGGCGACGAAGAGGGCCAGCAGCGAGGTGCCCATCACCAGCTCCGGGGTGGCCATCGGCAGGAAGATCAGCCCGTTCATCGCGGTACGGCCCCGGAAGCCGTGCCGGACCAGGGCGAAGGCCATCAGCGTGCCGAGCACGGTGGAGACGACGGTGGCGATCAGGCCGATCTCCATGCTGCGCACCACCGCGTCGCACATGTCGGCGGTGGCGCAGGGATGGGCCCAGTTGTCCAGCGTGAACTCGTCGAAGTCGTAGGAGAGCCGGCTCGACGGCCGGTTGAACGACAGCCCGGCGACGACCACGATCGGCAGCGTGAGGTAGCCGAGGACGAGCAGGGCCACCCCCATCACCCACCGGTCGGCCAGCCAGCGCCTCAGTTCCATCAGAGCACCTCCTCCGTGCCGGCCTTGCGCAGGTAGACGAAGACGATCGCCAGGATCGCGGCCATCAGCAGGAACGACAGCGCCGCGCCCTGCGGATAGTCGAGCCGGACCAGGAACGCCGAGTCGATGACGTTGCCGACCATGTACTCGTTCGGCGTGCCGAGCAGTTCCGCGTTGATGTAGTCGCCGGTGGCCGGGATGAAGAACAGCAGCGTGCCGGCGGTCAGGCCGGGCAGCGACAGCGGCAGCGTGACCCGGGCGAACGCGCGCAGCGGGCTCGCGTACAGGTCGCTCGCCGCCTCCAGCAGCCGGGGGTCGAGCCGCTCCAGGCTCGCGTACAGCGGCAGCACCAGGAACGGCAGGAAGTTGTACGTCAGGCCGAGCACCACCGCGGCCGGGGTGGCCAGCAGTCGGCCGTCCGGCCCGAGCAGGTGCACGTCGCGCAGCAGGCCGACCAGGGCGCCGCTGTCCGACAGGATGGTCTTCCAGGCCAGCGTACGCACCAGGAAGCTGGTGAACATCGGCGCGACCACGGCCACCAGCAGCAGGTGCTTCCACCGGCCGGCCTTCTGCGCGATCGCGTACGCCAGGGGGTAGCCCATCAGCAGCGCGATCACCAGGGCGATTCCCGCGTAGAGGAACGACCGGGAGAACTGCGGCCAGTACGCCTGCACCGCGTCCGGATAGTTGCCGACCGCCCAGGTCATCGCGTACCCGGTGGAGAGCGAGCCGGCGGGGTCGTAGAGGCTGGCGGCGGCGAGCTGGAGCAGCGGCAACGCGAAGAAGACCAGCAGCCAGGCCGCGCCGGGCAGCAGCAACAGGTACGGCAGCAGACGGTGGCGTCCCCGTCGCACCGGCGGTGGTGCCGGCGGCCGGGTGGAGGTCGGCAGGTGGGCCAGCGCGGTCATGGCAGCGCACCCACCGGCGGCTGGCCGAGCCGCCCCTCGGTCCGCTCGTCCGCACCGGCCCGGGGCAGCAGGAACGCGTGTCGCGGGTCCCAGTGCGCGGTCACCGCCGTCCCGGGGGCCAGCGGGGCGGCCACTCCGCTGTTGGCCGCGAACGCGGACAGTTCGGCGCCCCACGCGGTGCGGACCAGGTACTGGGTGCTCACCCCGACGTAGGAGGCGTCGGTGACGACGCCGCCGACGTGCTGGTGTCCGGCGGGCACCCGGTCGACGCCGTCGGCCAGGTGCAGCTTCTCCGGGCGTACCCCGAGCAGGGCCGGCCCGTCGACGAGCCGGGCCCGGCCGGCGGGCACCGAGAAGCGCGTGCCGTGCGCGGTGACCCGCACGTCGTCTCCGGCGCGGCCGCCGGCCTCGGCGGTGAGCAGGTTGGACTGGCCGAGGAAGTTCGCCACGAACGCGGTGGCCGGGTATTCGTAGATCTCGGCCGGTGCGCCGAGCTGCTCGATCCGGCCGGCGTTCATCACCGCGACCGTGTCGGCCATGGTCATGGCCTCCTCCTGGTCGTGGGTGACGTGCACGAACGTGATGCCGACCTCGGCCTGGATGCGCTTCAACTCGACCTGCATCTGCCGGCGCAGCTTCAGGTCGAGCGCGCCGAGCGGCTCGTCGAGCAGCAGCACCTGCGGGTGGTTGATCAACGCCCGGGCCAACGCGACGCGCTGCTGCTGGCCGCCGGAGAGCTGAGCCGGCCGGCGTCGGCCGTACCCCTGGAGCTGGACCAGCGCGAGCATCCGCTCGACCTGGTCGCCGACCTTGCGGATGCCCCGCCGGCGCAGGCCGAAGGCCACGTTCTCGTGGATGTCCAGGTGCGGGAAGAGCGCGTAGCTCTGGAAGACGGTGTTCACCGGGCGCTTGTGCGGTCGCAGTCCGGTGATGTCCCGGTCGCCGAGCAGCACCTGCCCGCCGGTCGGTTGCTCCAGCCCGGCGATCATCCGCAGCGTGGTGGTCTTGCCGCATCCGGACGCGCCGAGCAGGGCGAAGAACGAGCCCTGCGGCACGGTGAGGCTGAGGTCGTCGACCGCGGTGAAGACGCCGAAGCGTTTGGTCAGGTCGGCCAGTCGCAGATCGTCGGCCGGGGACTCCCGGGTCATCCGCCTCACGCCCCGAGGATCTGCTGGAACTTGGTCTCGTACTCCTTTTCGCGCTGCTCGTCGAGGGCCATGAAGACCTTCGACTTCGCCAGCATCGCGTCGTCCGGGAAGATCAGCGGATTTTTCGCCAGGTCCGGGTCGATCTTCTCCATCTCGGCCTGCGCGCCCTGCACCGGGCAGATGTAGTTGACGAACGCGGCGAGCTTCGCCGCCACCGCCGGGTCGTAGTAGTGGTTGATCAACGCCTCGGCGTTGGCCTTGTGGGTGGCCTTGTTCGGCACGAGCACGTTGTCCGACCAGAGCATCACGCCGGACTCGGGCACCACGAACTTGATCTTTTCGTCCTCGAAGCCGAGCTGGATCACGTCACCGGACCAGCCGATGCACGCGGCGATGTCGCCCTTGGCCAGGTCGGGGGCGTAGTCGTTGCCGGTGAAGCGCCGGATCTGCTTGCTGTCCACGGCCTTCTTCAGCTTGGCCAACGCGTCGTCGAACTGGGCCGGGGTGAAGTTGGCCGGGTCGTGGCCGCCGGCCTGGAGCAGCAGGCCCATGGTGTCGCGCATCTCCGACAGGACGGTCACCTTGCCCTTGAGGTCGGAGCGGGTGAGCAACTCGTCGACGGTGCGGATCTCCCTGGTCACCTTGGCGTTGTAGGCCAGCCCGGCCAGGCCCGACTGCCACGGGATCGCCAGCCGGTTGTCGGTGTCGAAGGACCGGCCGCGCAGCGACGGCAGCAGGTTCGCGGCGACGTTGGGCATCTTCGCCGGGTCCAGCTTCTGCGCCCAGCCGAGCCGGATCACGCGGGCGGCCATCCAGTCGGTGAGCACCAT
The DNA here is from genome assembly GCF_002140155.1 of Micromonospora sp. NBS 11-29. GTDB lineage: Bacteria > Actinomycetota > Actinomycetes > Mycobacteriales > Micromonosporaceae > Micromonospora. The sequence goes on along the minus strand of NZ_NAPR01000013.1, from coordinate 399,947 downwards.
GATGTCCCGGCCGGTGCTCTGACAGCCGGCGAGCTGGTTGCGTATTTTGCCGAAGAACTCGTTGTTGTCGTTGACGTCCTCGGTGTAGGCCACCTGGATGCCGGAGGCGGCGACGAAGGCGTCGAGCGTGGGACGCTTGGACCGCTCCTTCTCGTCCGTGTCCATGTACTGCGGCCAGTTCGAGAACGTCAGCTTCTTCTCCGTGGCCGACAGGTCGTCGCTCGTGCAGCCGGCCTCGGTCTGCTGGGCGCCCTTGGTGCCGCAGCCGGCCAGGGCGCCCGCGGTGGCGAGCAGCGCGGCCGAGCCGACGGTCCCGGTGAGCAGACCACGCCGAGTGAGTGTCCGGAGGGGACTACGCATGTGACGACTCCTTGGGGGCATCGTCGGCGGCGGGACGGGGGTGGCTCGCCGGCGGGAGGGTCAGTGGCGATGGAGGCCTGATCCTGACATGAGGGAACCTCTCTTACAAGGGATTCCGTTGCCGGGATAGCCATGGACCACGAATTACGCCGGATCATGGCGGGGCACTACGCTCAGGCGCAGAGGATCGGAACTGGGGAGCGGCGATGGTCAACCGGCAACCGGAGAGCGGCAACGGCAACCGCCGCGTGACTGTGCGCGAAGGCGCCAGCCACGTCCTGCTCGACGACGTGGCGAAGCAGATCATCGAGCAGCTCCAGGAGGACGGGCGGCGGCCGTACGCGAGCATCGGCAAGGCGGTCGGCCTCTCCGAGGCGGCCGTGCGGCAACGGGTGCAGCGGCTGCTCGACGCCGGCGTCATGCAGATCGTCGCGGTGACCGATCCGCTCCAACTCGGCTTCCCCCGCCAGGCCATGATCGGGCTACGGACCGACGGCGACCTGGAGACGGTGGCCGACCGGCTCGCCGAGATCGACGAGATCGACTACGTGGTGATCACCGCCGGCTCGTTCGACCTGCTGGCCGAGGTGGTCTGCCGCAACGACGCGCACCTGCTGGAGATCCTGCAGAAGCTGCGTACGGTGCCCGGGGTGGTGTCCACCGAGGCGTTCGTCTACCTCAAGTTGCGCAAGCAGACCTACAGCTGGGGCACGGCCTGACCCTGGTCCGCGCGACCAGCCGGCCGCGTCGCGGTGGAGGTCAGGCGACGCGACGGGCGTGGCCGACGAAGGCCCGCCAGGCGGCCGGGGTGAAGCTGAGGACGCCGCCGACGCGGTCCTTGCTGTCGCGCACCAGCACCCGACCGGGGAGGTTGTCGGCCACCTCGACACAGTCGCCGCCGTTGTTGCTGCTGCGGGTCGCGGTGTGCCAACGGGCGCCGGTCACGTCCATGTCTCCGCCACTCCCNCTGATTGTCGAGATATGCCAATTCCGTCCCGTCGGGCAGCCGACCCAGCACGAACGGGCCGGCCAGTCCGGTGTGCCACGGGCTGTCGGCGGGGATCACCCGGACCTGGACGTGCTCCCACTCGGCGACGGCCGCGAGATGCCGGAGCTGCCCGGCCATCACCGAACCGTCGCCGCCCTGCGTCGCACGATAGCCACGATGCGTGTTCGCATCTGCGGTCCGGCGGCGTGTTGCGGTGGGACGTGTTGGTGGACATTTCGGATGCCCCCGAACCGCCCCCGGGATGTTCGCCAAGGCGGAGTCGGCAGTGCGGTTTCCGTTGTGGGACGCTTCACGGGTCGCCGAATCCGTCGCAGGTGAGCCTCTACACCACCGATAACCCTTGCCCCGGTCGCTGCGGCTGTGCGATAACCGTGGGCAGAGCGGCCGGTTTCACCCTTCGACCGGCCCGACGACCGATGGGGCTGACATGGCCAACGCCACCGACCACCTCTGGATGCACTTCACCCGGATGGCCAGCTACTCCGCCGGCGAGGTCCCGACCATTGTGCGGGGCGAGGGCGCGTACGTCTGGGACGCGCAGGGCCGCCGCTACCTCGACGGGCTCGCCGGGCTCTTCGTCGTCAACGCCGGCCACGGCCGCACCGAGCTGGCCGAGGCCGCCGCCAAGCAGGCCGGCGAGCTGGCCTACTTTCCGCTCTGGTCATACGCCCACCCGACGGCGGTCGAGCTGGCCGAGCGGATCGCCGCGCTGACGCCGGGCGACCTGAACCGGGTCTTCTTCACCACCGGCGGTTCCGAGGCTGTCGAGACGGCGTGGAAGCTGGCCCGGGCCTACTTCAAGCGCACCGGCCGGCCGAACAAGCACAAGGTGGTCAGCCGCTATCTCGCGTACCACGGCACGTCGATGGGCGCGTTGTCGATCACCGGGCTGCCCGGCATCAAGAGCGACTTCGAGCCGCTGGTGCCCGGCGGCATCAAGGTGCCCAACACCAACTTCTACCGGGCCCCGGAGCACGGGGACGACGCCGAGGCGTTCGGCCGCTGGGCCGCCGACGAGATCGGCCGGGCGATCGAACGGGAGGGGCCGGACACGGTCGCCGCGGTGTTCCTGGAGCCGGTGCAGAACTCGGGCGGCTGCTTCCCGCCGCCGCCCGGCTACTTCGCCCGGGTCCGGGAGATCTGCGACGCGTACGACGTGCTGCTGGTCAGCGACGAGGTGATCTGCTCCTGGGGCCGGCTCGGCGAGTACTTCGGCGCCACCCGGTACGGCTACCAGCCGGACATCATCACCACCGCCAAGGGCATCACGTCCGGCTACGCCCCGCTCGGCGCGATGATCGCCAGCGACCGGCTGATGGAGCCGTTCCTCACCGAGACCGGCATGTTCGCCCACGGCGTGACGTTCGGCGGACACCCGGTCTCCTGCGCGGTGGCGCTGGCCAACCTGGAGGTCTTCGCCCGCGAGGACCTGGTCGGCCACGTCCGGGCCAATGAGGACGCGTTCCGCTCCACCCTGGAGAAGCTCAAGGACCTGCCGATCGTGGGCGACATCCGGGGCGAGGGCTACTTCTACGGCATCGAACTGGTCAAGGACAAGGACACCCGGGAGACGTTCGACGAGGCGGAGTCCGAACGGCTGCTGCGCGGTTTCCTCTCCACCGCCCTCTTCCAGGCCGGCCTCTACTGCCGCGCCGACGACCGCGGCGACCCGGTGGTCCAGCTGGCCCCACCCCTGATCACCGACCAGCAACAGTTCACCGAAATGGAAGAAATCCTCCGCACCGTCCTAACCGAGGCCTGGTCCCGCCTCTGACCTCGTTGATCATGAGGTTGGCGGCAGTTCAGAAGATCGAAAACACCGTCAACTTCATGATCGACCGGGGCGGCGGCCCCAGAGGGTCAGTGGTTGGGGGGGATCACCCGGAGGTGGCCTCGGCGGCCCTGTTGGTGGGAGGGCTGGGGCTTGGGCGGGGTGGTGGTGTGGTCGTCCTCGGGAGGGCGCGGTGGGGCCGGTCGGGCGGCCTCGCGGACGGCCTCGGCCAGGGCGACCAGGTCGTCGGTGGTGGGCGGCGGGGGCTCGAACTCGCCCTCGTGCCGCACCACGTCCCAACCGCGCGGCGCGGTCAGGCTGCGGGCGTGCGGCTCGCACAGGTCGTACGTGTGCGGTTCGGCGAACGCGGCGAGTGGCCCCACCACCGCTGTCGACTCGTTGTAGACATAGGTCAATGTGGCGACCGCTTGCCGGGGGCAGCCGTTTCGGGAGCAGCGCCGTGGTGACCTCACGTGCGGCAGGGTATCCCCATTACCGGGTCCGGCGCACCGCTTCGCGTTACGACACGCCCGTCATGGTGATCACAATTCGTCCGATCGGCGCACCGGCACGCCGAGCGGGCGGCACGACGGTGGGGGGCCGGCCTTCCGGGCTACCCTTTCCGTCATGACGAGCCCGCAGCACCGCCGCCCCGGCCGGCGCACCCACCGCGACCGGCACGGCCGGGGTCTGCGCGGGCGGTTGGTGCCGGCCACGGTGCCGCTGGCCCGGACGAAGGCCGAGGTCTTCGACGACCTGGTGCTCGACACCGTGGAGACGCTCGAACGCCGGTTCGCCAAGGAGTTGGCCGGGGTGGAGTTCGCGGTCGAGGACGTCCCGCCGGATTTGAACGTCTACGACTCGGACGTGCTGGAGGACGGCGAGGTGCCGCTGGCCCGACTGCTGCCGGGGCGGCCAGGCCGGCAGGAGGTGCCGCCGCGCATCGTGCTCTACCGGCGACCGCTCGAATTCCGGGCGATGGACCGAGAGGATCTCGCCGACCTCGTGCACGACGTGATCATCGAGCAGGTGGCGAACCTGCTCGGGGTCGACCCCGACGAACTGGCCTGACCGCCGCCGCCCGACCGGCCCCCACCGGCCGGACAGCACCCCGGACCCGGGCGGCCCCCACCGCCCCGGCCGGTACGCGCCTCAGGCGGCGACCCGCCGCTTGAGCTTGCGCCGCTCCCGCTCGGAGAGGCCGCCCCAGATCCCGAACCGCTCGTCGTGGCCGAGCGCGTACTCCAGACATTCCGTCTTGACCTCACACCGCGAGCAGATGCGCTTCGCCTCGCGGGTCGAGCCGCCCTTCTCGGGGAAGAAAGCCTCCGGGTCGGTCTGCGAGCAGAGCGCCCGCTCCTGCCACTCCGGCGCGTTCCCGAGCAGGTCGGCCACCTCGAGCTGGCCGTCCATCCAGTTGCCTCCTTGTCGCGCACCGGCGTCATTCGCCGCTGCAACCCCCCACGCGAAAGGCGTGCGTGTCCGTCCGGTCACATTTGTTGTGTTCCGTGCGAACAACCCCATTCAAATTACACGCGTGTAATGCGTGCGGCGTCAAGCCAAACTTGATAATGGAGTCGCCCTCCCGACACGTCCGGGACGACCGCTGCGGCCGCCCTTAGCCTCGCAACCTGCCCTATCGATTCAGACCCCGGACGAGTAACGCCCTCCCCGGCGAGTTGCCCCAAGTTTTCTGCCGTGGCGCACCGCCGGGTGGGCCGGCCGGACGCCCCCGTCGGCCGCCGTTCCAAGATCAGAATGGTGGGGCAAAGGTTAACGTGCCCGCCGCGGTACCGCCCGCCGAGCCGGCCAACGCCGACCGCGCCCCGTCCAGCATGTGGACGGAGCGCGGCGGCGGAGGTGGCGGACGGTCAGTCCATCCGGGGCGGTGAGCTGGTCGGCCAGACGAATTCGACGATCGCGCCACCGGTGACGGAAACCGCCCCGGCGGGCGTACTTTCGTCCCACCAGACGGTATACGGACCCGCCTCCAGGTCCGGATAGACCGCACTGTGGAACACGCCGTCACGGACGTGTCGCTCCCGGACGGCGGAGTGGGTACGCGGTCCGTCCCGATCGGCACGACTGATCTCGATCTCACGTCCGTGCAGGTCGCGCCCGGTGTGGATGATCAGCGCGCCGGAGTCGCCGCCCAGGTCCAGCACGACGCTGCCGCTGACCGACGGACCGAGGTCGTGGTGGTGGTGTGGCATCCCCCCGCTCCCCTCAGGACTTCTTCGCCGTCGGGTTGCCGAACCCGTCGTACGGCGTGCCGAGGAACGGGAANCCGCCGCGGCGTCCGGCTTGAACGTCTTGTCCACCAGCGGCACGGTCAGCCCGGCGATCGCCCGCAGCGCGATGGTCACCACGTCGTCACCGACCCGCCGCCCGTTCGGAAAGCCGGCGAGGTCGCCGCCGAGCACCCCGAACCGGTCCGGCCGGGCGGCCGGCCGGATCGCCGTGTTCAGCCGCAGCATGTCGGCCTGCACGTCGCCGGTGGTGTTGGCGAACCCGTCGATCAGCCCGGCCGGTACGCCGGTGAGCAGGATCGCCACCAGGTCGGCGCGTGCCTTCTTCGCCTTGTTCAACGCGTCCAGGTTCGGGAAGACACCCGGATAGAGCGCCGGCAGCAACGCGGCCAGCTCCGGCCGCTCGACGAAGCCGGCGAACCGCTTGTCCTCCGACGGCGGCAACGTGTTCCACAGGTCCTTGCGCGACATCGGCACGATCACCTCGTTGAACAGAGGGTTGCCGAGCCGGGAGACCTGGGTGAAGGGACCGGCGGCGGTGTCGGCCGCCACCCGCTCGCCGAGCACCCGGACCTGCTGGCGGGACGCGCTGGTCCAGACGCCGATGGTCGACGCCCGGTCCGCGTAGCCGTACCGGCTGGCCCTGCGGCGCACCTTGGCCAGCGGCACCTGCACCGCGAGGCTGTGCACGTTCAACCGGTCCAGCGCGTTGACCGGCTCGCCCTCGGTCCGGAACAGCTTCTTCCCCGCGACGTGGAGCTGCTGGAACGGCCGCAGCGTACCCAGGTCGAACACGGCGCCCAAGTCGACGAAGAACCCGTCGGCCCGCTGGCCGGCGAAGACCTTCTCCCCGGTGGAGAGCTTGAACGTCGCCTGCCGCACCAGGTTCTGGTAGTTCGGCGTGGACAGTGGACCCACGTTGCACGGTGGGCAGGGCAGCTTGTGCGCCAGGACGTGCGCGCGGCCGTCCGCGATCCGGGTGAGCCGGTAGAACTGCCGCCGGTTCCAGTTCTTGCTCTCCAACGACTCGATCGGGCCGGTGTTGTAGAGAAAACTGTTCTCGTTCGTGATCTCGGTGGTGAATTCGAACCGATAGGTGACGTCCGGATGACCGTCGCCGTCGTTGTCGATGTGAATCTCGTACCGGACGTCGTCGCCGAACTCGAAGAAGTTCGGGCCGCCGGACGGAAGCTGCACCGGCACGTAGTTGGCGATCAACGTGACCGTGTCCGGCTGGTTCGGGGTGACGAACGCGTACAGGTCGGAGCTGTCGGCGACCGGATCCTTGGCGATCTCCGGGGCCTCGCGGTGAGAGGACATGGCGGACCACACCTTCGTCGGGGGAACGGAAGCAGGGGCCGGCGTGGGACCCGCGCCGGGCGGGGGCGGGGTCAGCGCCGGGCGGCGCGCACCAGGCGGTCGGCCAGACCGCGGTCGCGTACCTGGACCCGGGTCGTACCGACGAAGACGTCCATCTCGCCGGTCTCGGCGTCGCGGAGATGGACCACGATCGGCTCGTCGCGCCGGCTCGCGGACGGCGCGTTCTGTGCGGCGGACAGGCCCGGCACGGTGAGGGCGGCGGCGCCCAGGGTGGCGCTCGCGGCGGCGGTCAGCGTCTGCCGGCGGGTCAGCCGCGGCCAGGGCCGCCGCTTCGGCGCGTCGGGGGTCTCGTCAGTGCTCATCGGCAACCTTTCCGCATCCGGCGCCGCAGCGCCGCAGGGCCGGGCACCCGGACGCCGCCGGATCCCCGGGCTGGGGGTCACCGGCGGCGGTCCTCGCCGCAACCGCCGCCGGCACCCACAGGTACGGCGGACGGCCGGAAAAGGTTCGACGTCAGGCGCGGATGTGACCGTACGCGGTCGTCCGCTTGCGGAACGGCCGCCCGGCCGCCACGGCGATCCCCCGCAACTGCTCCTCGGTACGCGCCGAACCGTTGCCCGAGCCGGCCATCCGGGAGATGGTCTCCTCCATCAGCGTGCCGCCGAGGTCGTTGCAGCCGCCCCGCAGCATCTCCACCGTGCCCGCGTCGCCGAGCTTCACCCAGGAGCACTGGATGTTGTCGATCCGGCCGTGCAGCAGCAGCCGGGCCATCGCGTGCACCACCCGGTTCTCCCGCCAGGTCGGCCCCGGCCGGGCGATGCCGGCCAGGTAGATCGGCGCGTTGGTGTGCACGAACGGCAGCGCCACGAACTCGGTGAACCCGCCGGTGCGGTCCTGCACCCCGGCCAGCACCCGGAAGTGCGCCAGCCACTGCCCGGGGTGGTCGACGTGGCCGTACATCATCGTGGAGCTGGACCGGATGCCCAGCTCGTGGGCCGTGCTGACCACCTCGACCCAGGCGGCGGCCGGCAGTTTGCCCTTGGTGAGCACCCAGCGCACGTCGTCGTCGAGGATCTCGGCGGCGGTGCCCGGGATGGTGTCCAGCCCGGCCTCGCGCAGCCGGCCCAGCCACTCCCGCACCGGCACGCCGGCCTTCGCCGCCGCGGTGACGATCTCCATCGGGGAGAACGCGTGCACGTGCATCCCGGGCACCCGCGCCTTGATCGCGCGGACGATGTCGGCGTAGGCGGTGACCGGCAGCTTCGGATCGATGCCGCCCTGGAGGCAGACCTCGGTGGCGCCGGCCGCCCACGCCTCCTCGGCCCGGTCGGCGACCTGGTCGAGAGAGAGCCGGAACGCGTCCGCGTCGCTCTCCCGCTGGGCGAACGCGCAGAACCGGCAGCCCACGTAGCAGACGTTGGTGAAGTTGATGTTCCGGTTGACCACGTAGGTCACGTCGTCGCCGACCGCGTCCCGGCGCACGTCGTCGGCGATCCGGCACAGCTCGTCCAGCGCCGGCCCGTCCGCGCCGAACAGCGCCAGCGCCTTCGCCTCGTGCGCCGGCGTCAGCAGCGCCGCCGGGTCGTCGGCGGCCAGCCGCAGGCCCGCGCGCAGGTCGGCGTCCTTCCCGGGTACGCCGACCGGACGGCTGACCTTGTTGGCCACCTCGGACCAGTCGCCGTAGACGCTGTCGAAGTCACCCCGCCGGTCCTCCGTCCGGCCGCTGACGTCGATCGTGACGTGCAGGTCGGTCCGGCCGCCGTAGACCTCCTCCGGCTCCTGCCAGGGCCGCCCCACCGGGCGGGCCGCCTCGACCGCGAGCCCGGTCTCCGGGTCGGCCAATGCGGTGACGTGCGGCAGCAGGCGCGGGTCGAGCCACGGCCCGCCGGCCCGGACGTACTCCGGGTAGACGGTCAGCCGCTCGCGCAGCGTGAAGCCGGCGCTCGCGGTGCGCGCCGCCAGTTCGTCGAGCTGCGGCCAGGGGCGCTCCGGGTTGACGTGGTCGGGCGTGACCGGCGAGACACCGCCCCAGTCGTCGATGCCGGCGCGCAGCAGCAGGTCGTACTCGCCGGCGATGAGGTTCGGCGGGGCCTGGATGCGGGCCCTCGGACCGAGCAGCACCCGGGCCACCGCCACGGTGGCGGCCAGGTCGTGCAGCTCCGCGTCCGGCATCCCGCGCATCGCGGTGTCCGGCTTGGCGCGGAAGTTCTGCACGATCACCTCCTGGAGGTGGCCGTACTCCCGCATCGCCCGGCGGATCGCGAAGAGCGCGTCGACCCGCTCGGTGCGGTTCTCGCCGATGCCGATCAGGATGCCGGTGGTGAACGGGACGCCGACCCGGCCGGCGTCGTCGAGCACCCGCAGGCGTACCGCGGGCTCCTTGTCCGGCGAGCCGAAGTGCGGGCCGCCCGGCTCCGACCAGAGCCGGGTCGCGGTGGTCTCCAGCATCATGCCCATGCTCGGCGCGACCGGCTTGAGCCGCTGCAACTCCGACCAGGTGAGCACGCCCGGGTTCAGGTGCGGCAGCAGGCCGNCCCCCGCTCGTCCAGCCACTCGCGGGCCGCCGGCCACCGCTCCTCGGGTCGGTCACCGAGCGTGAACAGCGCCTCCTTGCAGCCCTGCGCCGCGCCCTCCCGGGCGATGGCGAGGACCTCGTCGCGCTCCAGGTAGGCGGCGGGCAGCCGGTGCGGCACGGTGGCGAACGTGCAGTAGTGGCAGCGGTCCCGGCAGAGCCGGGTCAGCGGCACGAAGACCTTCTTCGAGTACGTCACCACGCCCGGCCGCCCGGCGTCGCGCAGCCCGGCGTCGCGGAGTTCGCCGGCGACCCGGAGCAGCTCGTCGAGCGCCGGACCGCGGGCGGCGAGCAGCGCACTCGCCTCGTCCGCGTCCAGCGCCCGGCCGGTGGCGGCCCGGCTCAGCGCCCGTCGAATGCTCGCCTCGGTCGGGACGGAGTCGCTGCGCTCAACCATCCGCCCAGCCTAAGCCCACCCAGGTGCAAGGAGGGGCCCCCACTTAACGCTTCCGGTAGAGGAGGGGCCCCTTGTTAACACCCGCATCGGGCAGCCCGATGCGGTGGCGGGCAGTGCAAGCACCGCCCGCCACCGGGATTCACCGGGGCTGGTTCGGGTCCTCGCGGTCGACGCGCTGGGTGCGCTCGTCCTCCACCGGGGACGCCGGCGGGGTCGAATCGCCGGACTGGCGCGGGACCGCCTGGTCGAAGCGCTGGGTGCGCTCGTCCTGAACCGGGGACGCCGGCCGGTCGGGCTCGCCGGGCTGGCGCGGGATCGCCTGGGTCGGGTCGGCCGACGGCGGCTGGCCGAACGGCGGCGCGGTGGGCGTCGAGCCGAACGGCGGCTCNGCCGAACGGCGGGCCACCGAACTGCGGGCCGTCGGCCGACGGGCCGGCCTGCGGAGCCCCGGGCGGCGGACCGTACTGCGGGCCGACGTTGAACGGCGGGCCCGACTGGGGGCCGGCCTGCGGACCACCGAACGGCGGGCCGGACTGCGGGGCGTGCGGCGGGGCTGTGTTGAACGGCGGGCCCGACTGCGGCGGACCGTACGGGCCGGCCTGCGGCCAACCGGGCTGCGGCGGGGCGCCGGCCGACGGGTAACCCGCCGGGGGCTGGCCGGGCTGCGACGGGTAGCCGCCCGGCGCGGGGTAGCCACCGGGCTGCTGCGGCCAGCCCGGCTGGGGCTGGCCGTAGACGCCGGGCTGCGGCTTGGGCCTCGGTACGTGGTAGAGCGTGCGCCACACTTTGAACACCACGTACGCGGCGACCGCGAAGATCGCCAGCCAGGCGGCCCGGGCGAGCAACCCGAGGAACGCGTCCAGCACCTCGCCGTCGGCGAGTCGGCCGACCAGCCAGACCAGGAAGGTGAGCGCGCCGAACACGACGGAGACGGCGTACTCGACGAGCGCCACCTGCGTGATCAGTTTCGCCCTCGACAGCGTCGGACGGACGTGGGTGGCGAGCAGGACCGCCAGCAGTGGCAGGACGGTCGACTCCAGCCCGACGAAGGCGAAGTACGCGCTCCCCGCCCGGCCGCTGAACGTGCTGTAGTCGTCGACCGGCACCAGCAGGCGCAGCAGGCCGACGAAGAGCAGCACGGCGTTCGCGCCGAGCAGCACCAGCGCGGCCAGTTCGCGCAACGGTTTGGTCAGTTGGCTGGCCTGCGCGGCGTCACCGGACGCGGGCTCGGCGGGGCTGCTCACGGACTCCCCCAGGGGATGAAGACGGACAGTTGCCGAAGTGAGCCTAGTCTCTCCGGACACCGGATGATCGGTGGCGGCGCGTGCGGAAGGATGGACGGCATGCGCATCGTGGTACTGACCGGCGGCATCGGGGGCGCCCGGTTCCTGCTCGGCGTCCGGGCGTACGCCCGGGAGGTCGGCGCCGAGGTGACCGCCGTGGTCAACGTCGGCGACGACCTGCTGCTGCACGGGCTGCGGGTCTGCCCCGACCTGGACAGCGTGCTCTACACGCTCGGTGGCGGCGCGGACCCGGACCGTGGCTGGGGCCGGGTGGGCGAGACCTGGACGGTGAAGGGCGAGCTGGCCGCGTACGGCGCGGAGCCGAACTGGTTCGGCCTCGGCGACAAGGATCTCGCCACCCATCTGGTGCGCACCACGATGCTCAACGCCGGCTACCCGCTGTCCCAGGTCACTGAGGCGCTGGCCGACCGCTGGCAGCCCGGCGTACGCCTGCTGCCGGCCACCGACGAGCGTCTGGAGACCCACGTGGTCGTCGAGGACGAGCAGGGCCGGCGGGCGATCCACTTCCAGGAGTGGTGGGTGCGGTACCGCGCCGACGTACCCACGCACCGGTTCGTCTTCGTCGGCGCGGAGGCGGCGAAGCCCGCCCCGGGCGTGGTCGAGGCGATCGCCGGCGCGGACGTGGTGCTGGTCGCGCCGAGCAACCCGGTGGTCAGCATCGCCCCGGTGCTGGCCGTTCCCGGCCTGCGTGACGCGGTGGTCGACGGTCCGGCCCCGGTGGTCGGGGTGTCGCCGATCATCGGCGGCGCGCCGGTGCGGGGCATGGCCGACCGCTGCCTGGCCGTGGTCGGCGTCGAGTGCAGCGCGGCCGGGGTGGGTGGCCTCTACGGCGGCCGGGCCGGCGGTGGTCTGCTCGATGGTTGGCTGGTCGCGCCGGAGGACGAGGGCACGCTGGTGCCGGACGTGGTGGTCCGTTCGGCGCCGCTGCGGATGACCGACGATGCGGCGACCGCCGCGATGGTGCGCGCCGCGCTGGAGTTGATGTGAGGCTGGAGATCCTGCCGGTGCCGGNCCCTGGCTGCGCGACGGCGACGTGCTGGTGGTCACCAGCAAGATCGTGTCGAAGTCGGAGGGTCGGCTGGTCGACGTGCCGGCCGACGGTCCGGAGCGGCTGTCCGCGCGGGACCGGGTGCTGGCCGGGGAGACCGCCCGGGTGGTCGCCACCCGCGGCGCGACCCGGATCGTGCAGACCCACCACGGGTTCGTGATGGCGTCCGCCGGCATCGACGCGTCCAACGTGGACAAGACCCGCCTGGTGCTGCTCCCGGCGGACCCGGACGCCTCCGCCCGGGCGCTGCGCGCCGACCTGCGCGACCGGTACGGTCTCGACGTCGCCGTCATCGTCAGCGACACGATGGGCCGCCCGTGGCGCAACGGTCTCACCGACGTGGCGCTCGGGGTGGCCGGCATGCCGGCGATCCGCGACCACCGGGGCGAGGTCGACCCGTNGGCGAGCTGATCAAGGGCAAGTGCGACCAGGTTCCGGTCGCGGTGGTGCGCGGCTACCTCACCGCGACCCGGGACGACGACGAGGGCGCCCGGCCACTGGTGCGGGACGCCTCGCTGGACCTCTTCTCCCTCGGCACCGCCGAGGCGCACGCCGCCGGGCTGCGGGCGGCGGCCACCCTGCCCGACGGGCCCGGTCCCGCACCGGCCGATCCGGCCGCGGTGGGCCGGGCGATCGACGCGGTCGCCGAGGTCGTCGCGCCCGGCACGGTCTTCACCCACGTCACCGACGAGGAGGTACGCGCCGGACTCGCCGCCACCGTGCCCGGATGGCCGGAGGGGGCCACCGGCCTGGTGCTGGGTGCCGCGCCGACTCCGGTCGACCGGCCGGATCTGGTGCGGTTCGGCGCCGACCTGCAACGCCTGCGTACCGCGCTGGCCGCCGAGGGGATCGGGTCCGCCCTGCTGCCGCCGCCGGCCGGGAGCGCCGCCAGCGCCTCGTTGGCGCTCTGACCGTTCCGCTCGGGCCGGGTCAGGTGTCCAGGACGGCTCGGCCGAGCGGCGTCAGGGTGTGCAGGACGGTGTTGCGGTCGCGGTGGCTGACCAGCAGCCCGGCGTTGCGGAGCACGGTGGTGTGCTGGCTGGCTGCGGCGGCCGAGATGTGCAGCCGGCGGGCCATCTCGCCGGTGGTGCACCCCTCGTCGGCGGCGTGCAGCACCGCCGCGCGGGTGCGGCCGAGCAGCGCGGCGATCGCCTCCCGCCGGCCGGGTTCGCCGGCCCGGGCGACGCCGGCCGCGGANCGACCAGGGCCACCGGGGTACGCGAGCAGAAGAACGACGGGACCAGCAGCAGGCCACGACCGTCCAGGTGCAGTTCCCGGGTGTCCGGGTAGTCGAGCACTTCGAGCAGCCCGTGCCCCCAGCGCATGCTGGGCCGGAGGCTGGCGAGCAGCCCTTCCGCGCCACCGTCGAGCATGGCCCGGGCACGTCGGGCCCGGTCCGCCTCGACCGCGGCCTGCACCCGGGCCCAGTACGGGGTGACCGCCAGCGACTGGTACCGCTTCATCGCGTCGGTGAGGTGCCACAGGATCTCGGGTTCTCCCCGGGCGAGCGCGGTCGCGGTGGACGGTAGCGAGGTCTCCTCGGCGAGCAGGGTGAGGTCGCGGCGCAGCATGTCGACCGGGGTGCCCCGGACCGCTTCCAGACCGGCGTCGAACCCGTCCCGGCTGGCGGAGGGGGTGAGGAAGTCGGGAAAGTAGCCGCGCGGTGGGTTGAGCGCGAGGAGCAGGCGGTAGCGCTCAGCGTCGGTGTCGGTCCGCAACTCGTGCGCCACCGCGCGGCGCCAGGTGTTCATGAGCGGGTCACGACTGCGCCCCTGGAGCAGGTGCAGACTGAGGACCAGTTCCCAGAGCGGATCCGCGGCCGGGGCGACCCGGGTCCGCAGAACGTCCTCGCTCGAGAAAATGATCTTCAGCATGGAGCACTCCCGGGCGGACGGCGGGGGTGCCCGCCACCCCTGGCACTTTACCCGCCGGTACTTATCTCCATCTTTAAGCGTCAGGTGAAAGACCTCGACGGCGGGTGGACCGGTTGGGCAGACTCTCCCTTGCCCGCCGACGCCGGGGCGCACTGTCGAACCGGTCGCCGGCTGACGGGCAGGGCCGGACGGCACCACGAGGGTCTGCGGGTTCGCCCCGCAGGGGTGCCGTCCGGCCTTCTCCGTCGGCCCGCTCGTAGAGTGTCCGGGTGTCCGACACCGCCCCCACCACGTACGCCGGCCTGCACGCCGATGCCGTCGCGGCGCTGAGCCGCTGGACGGCGACCAGCCCGACCGCGGCCGCGAACCGGGACCGGACGCTGGCGCTGCTGGCCGCCGGGCCGGTGGCGATGAGCCGGGCGCACCGGCCCGGGCACGTCACGGCCAGCGCGCTGGTGCTCGACCCGACCGGCGGCCGGGTGCTGCTCTGCCTGCACGGCAAGTTCCGCAAGTGGGTGCAGCTCGGCGGGCACTGCGAGCCGGGTGACCCGACCCTGGCGGCGGCCGCGTTGCGCGAGGCCACCGAGGAGTCCGGGATCGACGGCCTCACCTTGGTCCCGGAACCGATCGACGTGGACATCCACCCGGTCGCCTGCCAGGGCGGCTCACTGCACCACGACGTCCGCTACGCCGTGCTCGCCCCGGCGGGCGCGGTCGAACGGGTCAGCGACGAGTCCGAGGCGTTGGGCTGGTTCCCGCCGGACCGGCTGCCGGCGCCGCTGGCCGGCGGGACCGCCCGGTTGGTGGNGGCCCGCCACGCCGCCGGCTGAGACACCGCCCCGCCGGGCCACCGGCGCGGGTGGCCCGGCGGGTACGGGCGGCTCAGACCAGGCCCTCCTCGCCCCGCTCCTTGAGCTGGTCGACGATCTTCTTCACGTCCTGCGCCCGGTCGCGGGGGCAGACCAGCAGCGCGTCCGGGGTGTCCACCACGATCAGGTCGTGCACGCCGACCGTGGCGACGAGGCGGCCCGAGTGCGGGACCACCACCGTGCCGGTGGTGTCGTGCAGCAGCACGCCCGGCTTCGCGTCGCCGCCGAGCACCACGTTGCCGGCGGCGTCGGCCGCCAGCACCTCACTGAGGGTGTGGAAGTCACCGACGTCGTTCCAGCCGAAGTCGCCCGGCACGGTCGCCACCCGACCGGCGGTCGCCGCGCCTTCCATCACCGCGTAGTCCACCGAGATCTTCGGCAGTGTCGGCCAGACGGCGCCGAGCACGTCGTCCTGCTCCGGGGTGCCCCACGCCGCCGCGATCGCGGTGATCCCGGCGTGCAGCGCCGGCTGCTGGCGGGCCAGCTCGGCCAGGAAGACGTCCACCCGCCAGACGAACATGCCGGCGTTCCAGAGGTGCCGGCCGGAGTGGAGGTAGCCCTCCGCCACCTCGGCCACGGGCTTCTCCTTGAACTCGCGGACCGGGCGCAGCGGCCCGCCACCGACCGGGTCACCGGTCTCCAGGTAGCCGTAGCCGGTCTCCGGCCGGGTCGGAGTGATCCCCACCGTCATCAGCAGCCCCTGCTCGGCGCTGTGGATCGCCTGCCGCACCACCTCGGCCCAGCGGACCGGGTCGCCGATCAGGTGGTCGGCGGCGAACGCGCCCATCACCGCCTCCGGGGTCCGGCGGGCGATCACCGCGGCGGCCAGCGCGATGGCCGCGCAGGAGTCCCGCGGCGACGGCTCGACCAGGATGTTCTCGTCGGGCAGGCCAGCCAGTTGCCGGGCCACCGCCGCGGCGTGCGCGACCCCGGTGACCACCAGCGTGCGCTCCGGTGTGGTCAGCGGCGCCAACCGGTCGACCGTGGCCTGCAACAGCGAGGCGGGGGTACCGGTCAGCGGGTGGAGGAACTTGGGATGGCCGGCGCGGGACAACGGCCACAACCTTGTGCCGCTGCCGCCCGCCGGGATGACGGCGAAGAACATCAGCACATCATGCCCGAAGCGGGCGAGCCGCCAGGGCGGGTCACGCGGACCTCTCAGGGACGCGCCCGCCGCCACGCGGCGATGTGGACCTCCGCGCTGGACTCCCAGGTGAACTCCTTGGCCCGCTCGAACCCGGCCTTGGCCAGCGACAGTCGCCGCTGCTCGTCGTCGAGCAGGGCGGCCAGGTCGGTGGCGATCTGGTCCGGGTCCTCACTGGTGTACGCCACCGCGTCGCCACCCACCTCGGGCAGCGACAGGCGCGGCGTGGTGAGCACCGGCGCCGCGCACGCCATCGCCTCCAGGATCGGCAGACCGAAGCCCTCGCCGTAGGAGGGGTAGGCGGCGACCAGCGCGCCGCCGAGGAAGCCGGGCAGGTCGGCGTAGCGCAGGTAACCCGGGCGCAGCAGCCGCAGGTGCGACGGCACCTCGGCCACCGCGCGGTCGATGTCGTCGTCGTGCCCCTGGCCGCCGGCGACCACCAGCACCGGCGGGTTCGGCCGGTCGGCCACCGCCCGGGACCAGCCGCGGATCAGATTGGGTACGTTCTTGCGCGGCTCCTTCGCGCCGAGGAACGCGATGTAGCTGTTGTCGCCCAGCCCCAGCCGGGCCCGGACCCGGGCCTTCTCCTCCTCGCCCGGCGCGTGGAACGCGGCCTGGTCGACGCCGTGGTAGGCCACGTCGATCCGGGTCGGGTCGGCGTCGAGCAGCCGGATCAACTCGTCCCGGGTGGCCTTGCTCGGCACGATCACCCGGCTGGCGCGGCGCAGCGAGGTCTTGATCGCGCTGCGGAAGAACGTCCGGCGGGACTTGTCGTAGTGCTCCGGCTCGGTGAAGAACGTCGCGTCGTGCACGGTGACCGTCACCGGACATCCCGCCCGCAGCGGGCAGGTGTAGAACGGCGAGTGCAGCACCTCCGCGTTGACCTGCTGGGCCAGCAGCGGCAGGCCGGTCTGCTCCCAGGCGAGCCGCGCCGGCCGGTGCGCCACCGCCGCGGGCGCCGGGATCACCTCGGCACCCGGCAGCATCCGGGAGTAGCGCTCCAGATCGGTGCGGAGGCTCACCACGGCCAGGTCAACGCCGGAGCCGCAGAGCCGACCGAGCGCGCCGAGCAGGCCGTCGACGTATCTACCGACGCCGCCGCGATCGGCGGGGACACTCGTGGCGTCGATGAGAACGCGGGGCGGGCGACCGGCGGTCACGGGGCGACTCCTCAGATGGCACGGTTGTGGGGAACAACACTGTCGGCAAGCCTACGCCGGAGGGGTAGCCCGGCGCTGACTGCGACCCGACCGTACGCCGACTTGTCGTTGCCATCGAGTACGCACCCGGGGCGCGTATCGTTCGCCCCGATGGCCGACAACATTGCCCGGGTGTTCGCCGACGCGATCGCGCCCGATCCCTCCCGACCGTTGCTGACCTGGTACGACGACGCCACCGGTGAGCGCACCGAACTGTCCGGCGCGACGCTGGCGAACTGGGTCGCCAAGACCGCCAACCTGCTCGTGGACTCCGTCGGCGCCGCGCCCGGCGACCCGGCCGGCGTGTCGCTGCCGCCGCACTGGCAGACCGCCGCCGTGCTGCTCGGCTGCTGGTCGGCGAAACTGACCGTGGTCGACGCCCCCGGCCCGGTGGAGGTGCTGTTCGCCGCCGTCGACCGGGTCGGCGAGGCGGCCGGGTGGCCGGCCGGCGAGCGGTACGCGCTGGCGCTCGACCCGTTCGCGCTGCCGATGCGGGAGGTGCCCGCCGGCTGGGCCGATTTCGTCGCCGCCGTACGCACGCACGGTGACCACTTCACCCCGTACCCCTCGGGTGGCGCGCAAGACGCGACGCTGCTGGGCCGCGCGGTGGCCCGCGCCACGGAGCTGGGCCTGGCTTCCGGCGACCGCCTCCTGGTCGACGTGACCCGCCACCCCGACCCGGTCGACTGGCTGCTCACCCCACTGACCGCAGGCGCCAGCGTGGTCGCGTGCGCCCACCCAGACCCGCCCCGCCTGCCCTCCCGCGCCGAGACCGAAAAAACCACCCACACCCTCGCCCGCTGAGCCCCCGCGATCTTGCACTTTCGGCCCTGAGCGCGGGCGATTCACCCCTTTCGTCGGGGCGGAAAGTGCAAGATCAACGAGGGTGGGGGGCGCGGCGTCGGGCCAGGGTGGCGAAGGCCGTCAGGGACTCCGGGTTGGCCAGGGCGCCCTTGGCCGCGGCCTGGTCGACCGGGGTGCCCGTGAGGATCTTCTTGACCGGGACCTCCAGCTTCTTCGCGCTCAGGGTGCGGGGCACCGCGCGGACCTGGTGGATCTCGTCGGGAACGTGCCTCGGCGACAGGGCGGTACGCAGCTCGCGGCAGATCTTCCTCCGCAGCTCGTCGTCCAACTCCAGGCCGTCGGCGAGCACCACGAAGAGCAGCAGCTCCCCCGCGCCGCCCTCGTCGTCCTCCAGGTGCACCACCACCGAGTCGACCACCTCGTCGAGGCCCTCCACCACGGAGTAGAACTCGGCGGTGCCCAGCCGCACCCCGCCCCGGTTCAGCGTGGCGTCGGAGCGGCCGGTGATGACGCAACCGCCGCGCTCGTTCACGGTGATCCAGTCGCCGTGCCGCCACACCCCGGGATAGACCTCGAAGTACGCCTCCCGGTAGCGGGCGCCGTCCGGGTCGTTCCAGAACCCGACCGGCATGCTCGGCATTGGCTCGGTGATCACCAGCTCGCCGAGCTGGCCGATGACCGGCGAGCCGTCGGCCGAACGGGCCTCCACCTTCGCGCCCAGCGCCCGGCAGGCGATCTCACCGGCGTGCACCGGCAGCAGCGGCACCCCACCGACGAACCCGGTGCAGACATCCGTGCCGCCGGACAGCGACTGGAGCTGGAGGCGGTCACCGACGTTCTCGTACACCCAGGCGAAGCCCTCGGCCGGCAGCGGCGCGCCGGTCGAACCGAGGCCGCGTAGCGCGGACAGGTCGGCGATCTCCCGCGGCACCAGCCCGGCCTTGCGGCAGGCCAGCAGGAACGGGGCCGAGGTGCCGAAGTAGGTGGTGCCCGTCTCCGCCGCCAGCCGCCACAACGCGCCGAGATCCGGGTGGCCCGGGTTGCCGTCGAAGAGCACGATCGCCGCGCCCACCGCCGGCCCGGAGACCAGGAAGTTCCACATCATCCAGCCGGTCGTGGTGAACCACAGGAACCGGTCGGCCGGGCCCAGGTCGTGGTGCAGCGCCAGCATCTTCAGGTGCTCCAGCAGGATGCCGCCGTGGCCGTGCACGATCGGCTTCGGCAGCCCGGTGGTGCCGGAGGAGTAGAGCACGTAGAGCGGGTGGTCGAACGGCACCGGGGTGAAGGCCAGCGGCTCGTCGGTCTCCGCCGCCAACTCCGCCCAAGCGAGCGCGCCGTCGGGGGCCGGGCCGTCCGGGTCGAGGTACGCGATGGCGACGGTGTGCCGCAGCGACGGCAGCGCGGCCCGGATCGCGGCCACCTCGGCGCGCCGGTCGACCGGCTTGTCGCCGTAGCGGTAGCCGTCCACCGCGACCAGCACCGTCGGCTCGATCTGCTGCCAGCGGTCGGTGACGCTGCGGGTGCCGAACTCGGGCGCGCAGGAGGAGAAGATCGCGCCCAGGCTGGCGGTGGCGAGCAGCAGGACGTACGTCTCCGGGATGTTCGGCGCGTACGCGGCCACCCGGTCGCCCGGGCCCACGCCGAGCCGGCGCAGGCCGGCGGCCACCCGGCGGACCCGCTCGCGCAACTGCGCGGCGGTGAGCGTCTCCGGCGCGCGGGTCTGCCCGTACGCGACCACCGCCGGGTCGTCGTCGCCGAGCCCCGGCATGCGCAGCACGTTCTGGGCGTAGTTGAGCGTCGCGCCGGGGAACCAGCGGGCACCGGGCATCACCCGGTCGCCGAGCGTGGCGGTCGGCGGGGTGTGCGCCACCACCTGGAAGTAGTCCCAGATCGAGCGCCAGAACGCGTCCAGGTCGGTGACCGACCACTGCCAGAGCGCGTCGTAGTCGGCGAACTCCAGCCCCCGGTGCTCGGCCAGCCAGCGCAGGTAGTCACCGATCCGGGACCGCTCGCGCACGTCGGCCGGCGGCGTCCACAGCACGTCACCCACTGTTCCACCCTCCCCTGAGGCCCGGCACGACACTGTGCATGGGCCGTGGCGCCATCTTGCCCTACCTTTCCGCACCAGCCCCCGCCTACGGGGCGTGCCCACCCCACACCCCCCACCCCCCCGCGCATGTGGGTGGAGTGCAAGGAGGGGGCCCCGCTTAACGCATTCTGCATAGGCGGGGGCCCCGCTTAACACCGCACGACGGCGCGGCGGCGGCGCGACGGCGCAGCCGGCTTGTTAAGCGGGGCCCCTTCCTCTACCAAAGGCGTTAAGCGGGGCCCCCGCCTTACACCTCAGGCGGCGCGGTGGGCCTGGATGGCGCGGCGGCGGGCGAGGCGGTGGGCGCGGCGGATCTCCGCCTCCCGGAAGCGGCGCTCGTCGTCGGGCGTCTCGGGCAGCACCGGGCGGACCGGGCGGGGCGCACCGCCGACGTCCACCCCGACGAAAACCAGGTACGCGGTGGCGACCCGAACCGGCTCGTCCTCGGCCGAGTCCCAGCGTTCGGCGACCACCCGCACCCCGACCTCCATCGAGGTGTTGCCGGTCCAGTTGACCTGGGCGTGGGCGTGCACCAGGTCGCCCACCCGGACCGGCTCGGAGAAGACGATCTCGTCGATGGAGGCGGTGACCGCGGTGCCGCCGCTGTGCCGGGCCGCCGCCGCGCCGGCCACGTCGTCGACGAACTTCATCAGCACCCCACCGTGCACGGTCCCGTACAGATTGACATCGACGGCGGTCATGATGCGACTGAGCGTGACGCGGGAGTACGAGGTCGGCTTACCCGGCGGGACCGCGGGATGATCTGTCATGCCGGAAACGGTACGGTGCGCGGATGCGACATCTCTGGAGCTTCCTCGCCGGGTTGGTGGTGGCACCGGTCACCTGGGTGCTCGTCACCCTCGGTCAGGACGGATCTGGGCGGACCGTGAACCGCTGGGTGGAGATCGGCACGTACAGCACACCCAACCTGATCGAGCCGGCCGTCTACCTCGGCGTCGCCGGCGTCCTGCTCGGCCTGCTCGGCACGCTGCGTTTCTCGCCGCTCGGCCCGCTCGTGGCGGGCCTGCTGCTGGTGGCACCGTACGTCGGGCTGTTCGTCGCGCCGTTCACCGTGCGGGACCGGGTCCCCGACGACCTGAGGCTGCTCGGTGACCCGCTGCCGCTGCGCCAGCCGCTGGACAACGGCACGCTGTTCCTCATCGGCATGCTGTTGCTGATGGCGGTGTTCAGCGCGGGGCGGTGGCGGCGTCGACCCGTGCCGCCGGCGGACGGGGCGGAGCCGACCCCGCCCGTCGCACCGGCCGAGCCGGAGCCCACCCTCACCGACTGGTCGGGGCCGGCGCGGGACCCGGACACGGCCCCGCTCACGCTGGCCTACCCGGACACCCCCACCGAACCGCTGCCCCGCCGCGTCGGCGGCGAGTCGCCGTGGNGGGCGGGCCGGGAGTACCGGCCCGCCCGCCGGAACGGCTACCGATCAGCCCTTCAGCAGCTGACGGGCCATGACGATGCGCTGGACCTGGTTCGTGCCCTCGTAGATCTGGGTGATCTTGGCGTCCCGCATCATCCGCTCGACCGGGTAGTCGCGGGTGTAGCCGTAGCCGCCGAGCAGCTGCACCGCGTCGGTGGTGATCTCCATGGCGGCGTCCGAGGCGAAGCACTTGGCGGCCGCGCCGAAGTAGGTCAGATCCGCGTCGCCCCGCTCGGACTTGCCGGCGGCGGCGTACGTGAGCTGCCGGGCCGCCTCCAGCTTCATGCCCATGTCGGCGAGCATGAACTGGATGCCCTGGAACTCGGCGACCGGCTTGCCGAACTGCTTGCGCTCCCGGACGTAGCCCTTGGCGTAGTCCAGTGCCCCCTGGGCGATGCCGATCGCCTGGGCGGCGATGGTGACCCGGGTGTGGTCGAGGGTCTTCATAGCGGTGGCGAAGCCGGTGCCCTCGGCGCCGATCATGCGGTCGGCCGGGATCCGGACGTTGTCGAGGTAGACCTCGCGGGTCGGCGAGCCCTTGACGCCGAGCTTCTTCTCCGGGGCGCCGAAGCTCACGCCGGGGTCGGACTTCTCCACCACGAACGCCGAGATGCCCTTCGAGCGCGCTGTGGGGTCGGTCACCGCGAAGACCGTGTAGTACTCGGAGACGCCCGCGTTGGTGATCCACCGCTTCACGCCGTCGAGCACCCAGTGGTCGCCGTCACGTACCGCCCTGGTGGTCATCGAGGCCGCGTCGCTGCCCGCCTCCGGCTCGGAGAGGCAGTACGAGAACATCGCCTCGCCGGCCGCCACCGGGGTGAGGTACTTCCGCTTCAGCTCCTCGGAGCCGGCCAGCAGCAGCGGCATGGTGCCCAGCTTGTTCACCGCCGGGATCAGCGAGGACGAGGCGCAGGCCCGGGCCACCTCCTCGATCACGATTGCCGTGGCCAGCGCGTCCGCGCCGGCGCCGCCGTACTCGACGGGGACGTGCGGGGCGTGGAAGTCGGCCGCCCGCAGGGCGTCGTAGGACGCCTTGGGGAATTCGCCGGTCTCGTCCGCCTCGGCGGCGTGCGGCGCCACCTTCGCCGCACAGACCTCACGGACCGCCTCCCGGATCGCCTCGTGCTCCTCCGGCAACCGGTAGACGTCGAACGACTGCTCTGCGGCCATGTCGGCCCTCCCCTTTCACCGCTAAGATGCGCAGTCTGTGCCGCCCGAAGGCCGCCGACTGCCGCAGACTGAAGAATAGCCACCGGCTACGTCCGAACCCTACCGACGGGTAGGCTCGCGCCCGAGTGTCGTCGCCCCGACGCCACTACCCTCACACCAGAATCAGTCCCCCTCGGTGCCCGGCCCAGGCGCCCCAGCAGATTGCGACGCGAGGATGCGCCGCCAGTGCGAGCGGAGAAGACAGGCGTGACGATCCCGTACCCGAACTCCCAGCCGACGCCCGCCATCGCCGCGGTGACCCCGCCGTCCGGCGCGGCCCGGCCCCGGGTGACCTTCCTCGGCACCGGCTACCTCGGTGCGACGTACGCCATCTGCTACGCCGAGCTGGGCTACGAGGTGCTCGGCTTCGACGTCGACGCGGACAAGATCGCCAAGCTGAACGCCGGCGAGGTGCCGATCCACGAGCCGGGCCTGGACGAGCTGCTCCGGCGCAACCTGGCCGCCGGCCGGCTGCGGTTCAGCACCGACATCCAGGAGACCGCCGACTTCGGCGACGTGCACTTCATCTGCGTCGGCACCCCGCAGCGGGCCGACGGCATGGGCGCCGACCTGTCGTACGTCGAGGCGTCGGTGACCGCGCTGGCGCAGCACCTGACCCGCAAGGCGCTGATTGTCGGCAAGTCGACGGTACCGGTGGGCACCGCCGAGTGGGTGGAGCAGTTGGTCGGCAAGCACACCCCGACCGACCTCGGGGTCGAGGTGGCGTGGAGCCCGGAGTTCCTCCAGGAGGGCTTCGCCGTCGACGACGTGCTGCGCCCCAACCGGATCGTGGTCGGCGTCAAGAGCGAGTGGGCCAACGGCATGCTCTTCGCCGCCCACAAGGGCGTGTTCGACCTGGCCGCCACCGAGGACCGCGAGGTGCCCCTGGTGGTCACCGACTTCGCCACCGCCGAGCTGGTCAAGGTCGCCGCGAACGCGTTCCTGGCCACCAAGATCTCCTTCATCAACGCGATGGCCGAGGTCTGCGAGGCCGCCGGCGGCGACGTCACCCAGCTCGCCCGCTCGATCGGGTACGACCCGCGTATCGGCAACCGGTTCCTCCANCCCGCGCCCAGGAGCTGGGGGCCGGCGAGGCGCTGCGTTTCCTGCACGAGGTCGACCTGATCAACCTGCGCCGGCGTACCCGGGTGGTGCAGCTCGCCGCCGAGCTGCTCAGCCGCCGCTCCGGCCCCGCCGGTCCGGACCTCTCCGGCACCCGGATCGCGGTGCTGGGCGCGACCTTCAAGCCCAACACCGACGACGTACGCGACGCCCCGGCCCTCGCGGTGGCCGCGTTGCTCGGCAAGGCCGGCGCCGACGTGCACGTCTTCGATCCGCAGGGGATGGAGAACGCGCGCCGCGCGGTGCCCGACCTGACCTACGAGGAGAGCATGACCGAGGCCGTCCGCGGCGCCGACCTGGTCTGCGTGCTCACCGAGTGGGCCGAGTTCCGCAACGCCGACCCGGTCGCGCTGGGCGAGTTGGCCACCGGCCGCAAGGTCGTGGACGGACGCAACTGCCTCGACTCGACACTGTGGACGCAGGCCGGCTGGGAGTACCGCGGCCTGGGCCGCCCCTGACCGATCGACGCCGGGCCGACCGGCCAGGAAGCTGCTTCCCGGCCGGTCGGCCCTTTTTGTGGCTCGGAACGCGCCGACAGATGTCGAAATCCCGGCCCGGTCAAGGCATGCTGCCTCTGGGAGGTCCACAGTGCGGGGGCACGGGCGGACGGGAGACTGTCGTGGAGAGCTTCAAGTGCGCCTCGTGCGGGCGTGAGATCAAGCCTGCCGCGGTCTGCCCGCACTGCGGCGCGCAGCAGCCGCAATGGTCCGGCCACCTGGCCGACATCGAGCGCTCCATCGCCGAGATGAAGGCCCGCGACGCCGAGATCGCCCGCGAGCAGCGGCAGATCGCCGCCAAGATGCAGGCGGCCCTGTTCCAGCGCGACATCCTGGCGCACGCCGGCGAGGAGCGGATCAAGCAGGCCACCCGGCCCCGCCGGGTGCTGCGCCGGCGTCCGGGGCGTCGGCCGCCCACGGCCACCACCGGCGCACCGCCGCGCGTGCCCCGGCAGGGCACCCCGCCGCCCGCCCCGGACGACCCGCCCCCGTCGCCGCCCCGAGGTCGCCCGNGCAGAACATCCCGCTCGGGCTGGGCGCGCTGGTGCTCGGCGTCGCGGCGGTGGTCTTCGCGGCGGTCGCGACCAGCTCGATCGACGCGCTGGCCCGGCTCGGCGTGCTGTTGGTCGCGACCGTGCTGATGCTGCTCGCCCCGCCGGTGCTGGCCCGCCGCGGGCTGACCTCGACCGCCGAGACCGTCGCCGCGGTCGGGTTGCTGCTGGTGCCGCTGGCCGGGTACGCGGTCTGGGCCGTCGACCGGATCGGTGGTGGCACCTCGGGCGCCGCGTTCGCCGGGTCGATCTTCCTGGTCACCGCCGTGGTCGCGGTCGGGTACGCGTACGCCACCGGGCTGCGCGCGCCCCGCTTCGCCACCGTACTGGCCGCCCAGCCGGTGCTGCCGCTGCTGGCCTACGAGCGGGTCACCGGGACGGCCGGCTGGGCGCTGCTGCTCACCGTGGTGGCCGTGCTGGACCTGGCGCTGGTCCGCTCGGCGGTGATGCTGGAGCGGCCGGTTCGGGCGGACGTGCCGCCCGCCGCGCCGGCGCCCGTACCCCCGCACCGCCGCGCCGACGACGACCGGCCCGAGTCGGCGCCGGAGGAGGCCACCGAGGTCCTCGACGGCGAGCCGCTCACCGGGCGGGCCGCCGACGCGCCGACCCGCCCGGTGCCGGGGCTGCGCGAGCTGACCTGGCTGCTGCACGGCGCGGCGGTCGTCGTCGCGCTGGCGTTCGCGGTCACCGCCCTACTGCGCGCCGCCACGGTGGGGGCCGCCGCCGGCGCCGGGACGGTGCTGCTGCTGGCCGCGCTGACCGCCATGGCCGGCACGCTGCTGCTGCGTCGACCGCCGCTGCCCGACGTGGGTGCCGCGATCCTCACCCTCGCGGTCATCGGCGCGCTCGGCCGGGTCGCCTCGGTGGCCCTGCCCGGCCGGTCCCTGCTGCTGATCGCCGCGATCATCGCGCTCGTCGGGCTCGCCGTCCGGACCGTACCGGAGACGGCCCGCCGGGGTCCGCAGCTGGCCGCCGCGGTGGCGCTCACCGCCGCCGGCCTGGTGGTCGCCGTCGGCGCGCTGCGCGCCGGGCTGGCCCCGGTGCGGGCGGCGCTGCCCGCCTGGTCTGCCGACCTCGACGGCTGGCACGCCGAACTCGCCCGGGCGGTCGGTTCGACCGGCTGGCAGCTCGCCGCCAGCGCCCTGCTGCTCACCGTCGCCGCCGCGGTGGCGCTGCCGACCGCGATCCGGCGCGAGTTCGCGGTGGTCGCCGCCGCGCTGACCGCGCTCGCCGTGCCGGCCTCGCTCGGTCTGGGCTGGGCCGCCGCCTGCTGGCCGATGCTGCTGACCGCCGTCGCCGTCGGAGCGCTCGGGCTCACCGCCGGCACCGAACGCGCGGCCGTGGTGCACACGGCGACCGCCACCGGGCTGGGCCTGCTCGGTGCCGGGGCGGCGCTCGCCCGGCCGGCGCTCACCGCCGCCGCGCTGACCCTGCTCTTCCTGGGCGGGGCACTGGTCTCGCTGGCGCCGCGGGTCCGCATCGCCGCCGCCGCGTCGGACACGGTCTGCGCCTGGGCGGCCGGCGGCGCGGCGCTCGCCCTGCCCGGCGCGGTGGCCGCGTTCGTCGCCGCCACCGTGCCGACCCCACCGGTGCCCACCCCGGCCAACCTGCGCGAGATCACCGTCCCGATCCTGGCCGCGAGCTTCCTCGGCGTCTGCGTGACGCTCGCCTACGCGGCCCTGGTCCAGGTGGCGCAGCGGCACCTGAGCGTGCCGCACGCGCTCGGCACGGTGCTCGGCGCGCTGGCCGTGGCCGCCGCCGCGTTCCGCGCGCCCGGCGCCACCTCCGCGGACGCCTGGGTCGGTGGCCTGCTGCTGATCGCCGCCGCGCTGCTGGCGTTGGCCCCACGGATCGACGCCGGGCGCCGGGCCGACCTGTCCTTCGACGGTTCGGACCTGGCCCTGGCCGCCGCCACGGTCGCGCTGGTCGCCACGCTGGCCCGGATCGTCGCCGTGCTCGCCCCGGGCGGTCAGCTCATGGTGGGTGCCGCGCTGGTGCTGGTGGTGGCGGTCGCCGCCCGGGCACTGCCTGCGGAGTGGCGGCGCGGCCCGATCCTCGGCATCGCGGCCGGCGGCACCCTGATCGGCCTGATCGCCGCGTGGAGCGCGCTGCGCGGCGGCGTCGGTGTGCTGGCCACCCCCGGCCCGATCTGGGCCGGCGACCTGAGCGGCTGGCCGGCCGCGCCCACCGGCGGGGACACCTGGCAGGCACCCGTCGCGTTGGCGCTGCTGGCGGTCACCGCCGCCATCCTGCTGCCGCCACCCTGGAAGTACGACGTCTCCGGCGTGGCCGCGGTGCTCGCCACCGTGGGCGTACCGGCCGCGTTCGACCTGCCCTGGTGGTCGCCGGTGCTGGTCGGCGCCATGGTGGCCACGGTCTACGGCATGGCGGCCGTCGCCGCGGCGGAGCCACGGGCC
Source organism: Micromonospora sp. NBS 11-29 (assembly GCF_002140155.1). Lineage (GTDB taxonomy): Bacteria > Actinomycetota > Actinomycetes > Mycobacteriales > Micromonosporaceae > Micromonospora. The sequence goes on along the minus strand of NZ_NAPR01000013.1, from coordinate 372,710 downwards.
GCGCTGTCCCGGGCCACCGTGGCCGGCGTGGTGGCGCTGCACGCGGCCGGGGCCGGGCTGGTCCGGCCGTGGACGACCGCGCTGGCGCTGGGCAGCATCGCGCTGATCGGGGTGACGGTGGCCGCGCTCGCCCGGTTCTTCGCGCCGTCGCTGGTCGACGACGTCCGGTCCGAGGGGATGCCGCCGCACCTGGTCCAGGTGGGCGGTGCCGCCGCCGGGGCGGCCCTGTTCGCCCTGCCCGGCGCGGTGGCCGCCTTCGCGGCCGAGTTCGACCGTCCCGCGCAGGTGGTGCTGACCGCCGCGCTGGCCGCCGCCAGCATCGGCCTGGCCGTGGTGGGTGCGGTCCGCCGGCAGGTGCCGCAATACCTTCCGTACGCGAGCGTGGCGGTCGTCGCTGGGGGCACCGTCACCGCTGCCGCCGCTCTGCTCGTGCACCTGCCCGCCGGGGTGTTCGCCGCTGCCGCCGCGCTGCTCGGCGTGCTCGCCGAACTGATCCGGGCGGCCACCGTCCCGCCGGCCGGTTCGGCCCGGCCGGTGCGTCGCTGGTCGGTGCTGTTCAACGGCGCGCTGCGCCGGGTGCCGGGCGATCCCACGGAACTGCGCTGGCGGGTCAGCCCGGCCGCCGGGGCGCTGGCCGCGGCGGCGCTGCCCACCGCGTTGGCACTGGTGACCCTCGCCGCGCCGCTGGCGGTGGCGCTGTTCTCGACGTTCGCCGTGCTCGGTCGGGTGTGGCAGGGACCGCCACCGGAGCTGCTCACCCCGCCGCCGGAGGCCGTGGACCCCACCCATGTGCTGACCGCGCTGCTGCTCACCGCGACCGCGGCACTGGCCGCGACCGGGTTCAGCGGCGGTCGCCGGTCCCGGGCGGTGCCGGTGGTCCTACCCGGTGCGGCGGTCACGCTGCTGATCACGCCGGTGGCGCTCGGCCAGGGCTGGCCGGTGACCGCGCTGTCCGGGCTGGTCGTGTTCACCATCTCGATGCTGGGACTGGCGCTGACTCCGCCGCCGGCGCCGGCCGAGCCGGGCCGGTCGATCCGGGTCGCCCGGGTGCTGGTCTTCGCCATCGGGCTGGCCGCCGGCGGCGCCGGGTTGGCCGGGAGCCTCGCCACCCGCGACCTGACCCTGATCACCCTGGGTGGTGCGGTCGGCGTGGGTACGGTCGCCGCGCTCTTCGGCACCACCCAGCGGGCGCGCATCCTCGGCTGGCTGTTCGGCTCGCTGATGGCCCAGCTCTTCGTGCTGACGCTGGGCCTGGTGGCCGGCCTGGCGGCGGTCTGGTCGGCGTTCGGGGTGCTCATGGTGGGTGCGGTGTTGCAGGTCTTCGCCGCCACCCTGCCCCGGCTGCGCCGGCCGGAGGCGTACCGGGAGGCGGCCACCGTCGAGTGGAGCGGGTACGGGGCGGCGCTCATCGCGCTGGCGCTGGCGTTCGACTCGCCCCGGCACATCGCCGCGTTGCTGGCTGCCTGGGGCGCTGTCCTCGGGGTGGCGGCCAGCCGCCCGGGACGCCGTCCGGTGGAGCGGAACCTGCTGTTCTGGGCGGTGGTCGCCTGCGAGATCACCGCCTGGTGGATCCTGATGCGGGTGGCCGACGTGGCCCTGCCCGAGGCGTACACGTTGCCGTTCGCGGCGCTGGCCCTGCTGGTCGGCGTGCTGCAACTACGCCACCGGCCGGACCTGTCGAGCTGGGTGGCGTACGGGCCGGCCCTGGTCGCCGCGTTCCTGCCCACGCTCGCGATCGTGCTGGCCACCGACTCCAGCGTGCTGCGTCAGGTGCTGCTCCTGCTCGGCGCCGTGGCCGTGCTGATCTTCGGCACGACGAGCCGGCAGCAGGCACCGGTGATCGTGGGCGCGACGGTGACCGCGGTGGCCGCGGTGCACGCGCTGTTCAGCCTCGGCCCGTGGCTGGTGCTGATCCCGGTCGGCATCGTCCTGCTGGTCCTCGGTGCGAGCAACGAGCGCCGCCGCCGGGCACAGGAGCGCCTGCAGACCGCGCTGCGCGGGATGCGNGCCGACCGCTGGACACCGACCGCTAGCCGCCGACCGCTAGCCGCTGACCGCTAGCCGCCGCCGACCAGGCAGACGACGGGCGGCGGGCGCGCGACGGCGGTGGGCACACCGCGGCAGCACGACGGCCGCACACCGGCGGCGGCCGAACCGCGGCGGGCGCACGACGGCGGCGGACGGGCGGCGGACGGGCGGGCGGCGGCGACCACACCCTCGGCCCATCCATCGATCACACTCCGTATCGGATGGGCGGACAGGACCCACCTGCCTGTTTCGCCTTTGCTCTGCAGCCACCGGCGCAGCAGTCACTCGGCGTGACCTGGGACCGTCGAGCCGAGGTCCCAGCGCAGAAATGGAAGCGCAGGTCAACGCGGTGTTGCGCGAATGGCTGCAGAGCAAAGGGGGCGACAGGCGAACAGCGCTCCCGCCGCCGGGGATCACGATCAGTGACAACGAAAGAGGCAACACGAAGCGTGAGCGGAGGGGCTTGTCGTCAGGCCAGCGAGGCCCGCAGCGCGGCTTCCTTCTCGGCGACCAGGTCCTCCAGGCTCGCCTGGTAGGCGGCCATCCGATCGCGCAGCGCCGGGTCCGAGGCGCCCAGGATGCGGACGGCGAGCAGGCCGGCGTTGCGGGCGTTGCCGATCGACACCGTGGCGACCGGCACGCCCGCCGGCATCTGCACGATGGAGAGCAGCGAGTCCATTCCGTCCAGGTACTTCAGCGGCACCGGCACGCCGATTACCGGCAGCGGGGTGACCGAGGCGACCATGCCGGGCAGGTGGGCCGCGCCGCCCGCCCCCGCGATGATCACTCGGACGCCACGTCCGGCGGCTTCCCGCCCGTACTCGATCATCTTGAGCGGGGTGCGGTGCGCCGAGACCACGCCGACCTCGTGCGGCACGCCGAACTCGTCCAGCGCCTCGGCGGCGGCCCGCATGGTCGGCCAGTCCGAGTCGCTGCCCATGATCAACCCGACCGTACTCATGCGCGTCCCTCCTGGAGCCAGCGGGCGGCACGCGCCGCCCGGGCCCGTACGTCGGCCAGGTCGCTCCCGAGCACGGTGACGTGCCCGATCTTGCGGCCCGGACGCACCTGCTTGCCGTAGAGGTGGACCTTGGCGCCGGGCTCGGCGGCGAAGAGGTGGTGCAGCCGCTCGTCGATCGACATCCCGCCCGACTCCCCGCCGAGCACGTTCGCCATCACCACGACCGGCGCGGTGAGCGAGGTGTCCCCCATCGGATAGTCGAGCACCGCCCGCAGGTGCTGCTCGAACTGCGAGGTGCGGGCACCCTCGATGGTCCAGTGCCCCGAGTTGTGCGGACGCATGGCCAGCTCGTTCACCACCAGGCCGGCGGCCGTGTCGAACAACTCGACCGCGAGCAGCCCGACCACGCCGAGCGCGGTGGCCAGGTCGATGGCGAGCTGCTGCGCGGCGACCGCCTGCTCCTCGGGCAGGTCGGGCGCGGGCGCCAGCACCTCGACGCAGATGCCGTCGCGCTGCACGGTTTCCACCACCGGGTACGCGGCGACCTGCCCGAACGGCGACCGGGCCACCTGCACGGCCAACTCCCGGCGCAGCGCCACCCGCTCCTCGACCAGCAGCGGCGTGCCGCCGTCGAGCAACGTCGCGGCCAGCTCGGCGGCCTGGTCGGCGTCGTCCACCAGCCAGACGCCCCGGCCGTCGTAACCGCCCCGGGCCGCTTTGAGCACCACCGGCCAGCCGATCTCCTCGCCGAACGCGACCAGGTCGGCTGCGGACTCCACCGGACGCCAGGCCGGGTTCGGCGCGCCCAACTCGCCGAGGCGCTCCCGCATCACCCGCTTGTCCTGCGCGTGCACCAGCGCATCGGCCGGCGGGAACAGCTTCACGCCCTCGTCGGCCAGCGCGCGGATGTGCCCGTTCGGGACGTGCTCGTGGTCGAAGGTGACCACGTCGCAGCCCTTCGCGAAGGTGCGCAGCGCGGCCAGGTCGGTGTGGTCGCCGTACTGGACGTCGGCGGCGACAAGCGCCGCGCCGTCGTCCGGAGCGAGCGCCAGCACGCGCAACGACTGGCCGAGGGCGATGGCGGCCTGGTGGGTCATCCGGGCGAGCTGGCCGCCACCCACCATGCCCGCGACGGGGAGACCGGTACGGGAGTCCATAGCGCCGCCAGCCTATCCGGGCCGGTGGCGGGCCCGGCCGCGAGGGCGGCCCGTCCCACGCTCAGCCGAGCTGGGCCACCAGCTCGTCGACCGAGGTCACCGGCCGCTGACACACGAAACCCCGGCAGACGTACGCGGTGGGTCGCCCGTCGACCAGCGGCCGGCCCGCGAGCAGCGGGACGCCGGGCTGATCCGGGGCCCCGGCGACCACCACCGCGCCGGGCGGGGCGTGCCGGTGGGCGGCGGCCACCAGCGGATCAGCCGCCGGGTCGTCGGTCGCCACCGCGATCTCGTACGGCCCGGAGAGCAGCGCCTCCCCGACCGTGGCGGCGTAGCCGGTGAACCGGGCGTGCCGGTGGACGATCGGCGCGACCGTCGACAGCGTGGCCTCGGCGGCCTCCCGGTAGCGGGTCTCCCCGCTCAACGCCGCGTACGCGACGAGCGCCGCGACGATCGCCGAACGGCCGGACGGGGTCGCGTTGTCGGTCGGGTCGGCGGGACGGGTGACCAGCCGTTCGGCGTCGTCGGCGGTGTCGTAGAAGCCACCGTCCGGCCCCGCGAACCGGGCCAGCGCCACGTCGAGCAGCTCACCGGCCAGGGTCAGCCACCGCCCCTCGCCGGTGAGCTGGTGCAGCGCGCAGAACGCCTCCGCCACGCAGCCGTAGTCCTCCAGGACCCCGGCCGGCTCGCCGACCACCCCGTCCCGGGACACCCGGCGTAGCCGGCCGTCCACCAGGTGCACGGCGGCCAGGTGCTCGGCGGCCTCGCGCATGGCCCCGTCGGCGACGATGACCACACCCTCCATCAGGTTCGCGTCCTCCTCCTGCGGGGACGCGTAGAGCGCGGCGACCTGCTGGAACTCCGCGAGGGCGGTGATCGCCAGCCCGTTCCAGGCGGCCACCACCTTGTCGTCGCGGGCCGGCTGGGGGCGGGTGTCCCGGGCGGTGAGCAGCCGGCCCACCACCTCCCGCCAGCGGGCCCGCACCGCCGGGTCGGCGTCGTCGACGTCCCGGGCGAGCTTCAGCACGCTGGCACCCTCTTCGAAGGTGCCGGACTCGGTGACGGTGAACAGGTCGGCGGCGAAACGGCCGTCGTCCTCCCCCAGCACCTCGACGAGCTGGGCCGGCGTCCAGACGTAGGTGAGCCCTTCGACGCCCTCGGTGTCGGCGTCCAGCGCGGACGCGAAGCCCTCGCCGGGCCGGTGCAGTTCGTCGGCGAGGAACCGGGCGGTGTCCCGGGCCACGCGGCGGGCCAGCCGGTCGCCGGTGAGCCGCCAGAGCTGGGTGTAGACGCGCAGCAGCAGCGCGTTGTCGTAGAGCATCTTCTCGAAGTGCGGCACGGTCCAGTGGCCGTCGACGGAATAGCGGGCGAAGCCGCCGGCGAGCTGGTCGTTCAGGCCGCCCCGGGCCATCGCCTCGGCGGTGTGCCGGACGATCTCCAGGCTCCGCGTCGAACCGGTCCGCCGGTGGTGGCGGAGCAGGAAGAGCAGGTTCATGTGCGGCGGGAACTTCGGCGCGCCGCCGAAGCCGCCGTTCGTCTCGTCGTACTCCCGGGCGAGCTGGNCTGGGCGCCGCCGATCGCCTCGACCACGGCGGCGCCCTGGCGCAGCACCGCCTCACGCTGGTCGCGCCAGGCGGCGGCGACCGAGCCGAGGAGGCGGACGAAGTTCGCCCGGGGGAAGTAGGTGCCGCAGAAGAACGGGGTGCCGTCCGGGGTGGCGAAGACCGTCATCGGCCAGCCGCCCTGGCCGGTCATCGCCTGGGTGGCGGTCATGTAGACGGCGTCGACGTCGGGGCGCTCCTCGCGGTCGACCTTCACGCAGACGAAGTCGTCGTTCATCAACCGGGCCACGGCCTCGTTCTCGAACGACTCGTGGGCCATCACATGGCACCAGTGGCAGGCGGCGTAGCCGACGGAGATGAGCACCGGCACGTCGCGCCGTTTCGCCTCGGCGAACGCCTCGTCGCACCAGGGCCACCAGTCGACCGGGTTGTCGGCGTGCTGGAGCAGGTAGGGCGAGGTGGCCCTGGCGAGTCGATTCACCACCCGACCCTATCCGCCGGGCCGGGACGCCGCCGCCGGACCGACCCGAGTCACGGTCCGTCCTTCCCCTATTCACCTTTGTCTATTTGAATCGGCGTATGACCGGCGTCGCCCACCGCCGGCACGGCCCTAGGAGACGGTCATGCGCAGACTCGCCGCCCTGCTCACCCTCGCCGCCCTCACCGGCTCCACGCTGACCCCCGGCGCCGCGTCCGCCGCGGTGCCGCCGGAGACCCGCTGGTCCGCCACCACCGGCGTCGGCATCCACAACACGTACGAGCNCTGGACGTCTGGCCCGACGTGCTCACCCGGCAGTGGCGGGTCAGCCACAGCAACCCGCTCGGCAACGACAACAACTGCGTGGCCGCCACCAGCGCCGCCGAGCTCTACACCGGCACGCGGAACAAGAACCTGGAACACTGCCTGGACGACATCCGGCTCTGGCTGGGCGCGCACCCCGACGCCGGCCCGCTGATCCTCAAGCTGGAGCTGAAGACCGGCTTCAGCAGCCGTACCGGGCAGGGGCCGGCGCAACTCGACGCGGTGCTCGCGGCGCGGCTCGGCGACCGGGTGTTCCGCCCGGCCGACCTGCTCGGCGGCCATGCCAGCCTGGACGCCGCCGCCCGCGCGGACGCCTGGCCCACCCGGGCGCAGCTCGCCGGCAAGGTGATCGTGGAGCTGATCCCCGGCACCGTCGAGGAGGGCAACCCGACCGACACGCTCTGGACCGACGTCGAGTACGCCCGCCACCTGGCCGGGCTGGCGGCAGCCGGCACGCTGGGCACCGCCCGGGCGTTCCCGGCCGTGCACCGGGCCCAGGCCGCTGACCCCCGCACCCGGTACGCCGACGCGGCGTTGCGCCCCTGGTTCGTGCTCTTCGACGGCGACGCCTCCGCGTACGTCACCGGCGGCATCGACACCGCCTGGTACGACACCAACCACTACCTGCTGGTGACGACCGACGCGCAGAACGTCCCGCCGGCCGTCGGCGACGCGGACGCCGACGCGGCGGCGGCCCGGGTCGCCCAGTTGGCCCGGGCGCACGCCAGCATCGCCTCGGCCGACTGGTCGACGCTGCCGACCGTCCTCGACGACGTACTGCCCCGCGGCTGAGCCGCGTCTCCGCGCCGTCGGTGGTCCCGGCGGCGCGGTGTCGGGTCAGGACGCGCCGTCGGCGCGCAGCGGGAAGACGTTGCCCCGGGCGGTGTCGCGCAGCGAGCCGAGCACCGCGCCGATCTTGTCCGCCGGCATCGGCTTGAAGAAGTGGTAACCCTGGGCGGCCGTGCAGCCCAGCTCGGCCAGCGCGGTGCGCTGCTCGGCGGTCTCCACGCCCTCCGCCACCACCCGCAGGCCCAGTTCGTGGGCGAGCCCGACGGTGGTCCGGACGATCGCCGCCGCCTCCGGCGAGTCGGCCATCCGGATCACGAAGGAGCGGTCCACCTTCAGCTCGTCCACGGCGATGCGGGTGAGGAACGTCAACGAGGAGAAGCCGGTGCCGAAGTCGTCCACGGCGAGTTGCACGCCCATCGACCGCAGCGTCGCCAGCACCTCGTCGATGACCTCCAGCTCGCTCATCACCACCGTCTCGGTGATCTCCAGGACCAGCCGGTGCGGCGGGACCTGGTGCCGGCGCAGCGCCTCCCCGATCTCGGCGGGCAGCCGCGGGTCGAGCAGGCTACGCGCCGACAGGTTCACCGAGATCGGAATGTCCAGCCCCTCCCGGTCCCACTCGGCGGCCACCGCCAGCGCCTTGTCCAACACGTAGCGGGTGAAACTGCCGAGCTGCTCGCTGTTCTCCACCGGGCGGATGAACTCGGCCGGGCCGAGCCAGCCCCGGCGCGGGTGCCGCCACCGGATCAACGCCTCCACCCCGGTCGGCGCGCCGGTGGCCAGGTCGACCGCCGGTTGCAACGCCAGCACGAGCTGGTCGTCGGTGGCCAGGGCCTCCCGCAGCTCCGCGAGCAACGCCAGGTGGTCGGTGCTCGCCGCGTCCCGGGAACTGTCGTACGCGGCGACGCTGCCGCCGATCTCCTTCGCCTGGTACATGGCGATGTCGGCCCGGCGCAGCAGTTCGGTCAGGTCGGCGACGCCCGCGTCGGCCACCACCACGCCGACCGCCACCTCGACGGACATCCGCACCCCGGCCACCTCGGTCGGCGCGGCGAGCCGCTCGGCCACCTCCCGGGCCTGACGCAGCGCGTACGCCAGCGGGGCGGTCCGGTCCTCGACCACCGGGACCGAGGTCAGCAGCAGCGCGAACTCGTCCCCGCCGAGCCGCCCGAGCAGGTCACCCGGCCGGGTCAGCGCGGCGAGCCGGTCTGCGGTGAGCCGCAGGAGCTGGTCGCCGGCCGAGTGCCCGAGGGTGTCGTTGACCTCCTTGAACTGGTTCACGTCCAGCAGCAGCAGAGCCACCGGATGGTCGTGGGGGCGCTGCCGCAGCGCCTGGTCGCCCTGGGCCAGCAGCGCCGCCCGGTTGAGCAGCCCGGTGAGCTGGTCGTGCACCGCGTCGTACGACGAGCGGGCGGTGACCAGCCGCAGCTCGTGGTGGGTCGCGGCGTCGTGCAGGGCAGCGGCCAGGGCGTCGGAGAAGGCGGCCACGCCGTCGCGTTCCCGGGCGCTGGGTGGGGCGGAGCGGGCGAACCGCACCCGCAGCCGGCCCACCTCGGTGGCGCCCACGGTGAGCCGCCGGATCAGCTCGTGCTCGGCCGTACCGGCGCAGGCGTGCGGCTCCACATCCCGGTCCCGCACCTGCCCGCCGAGGTCGGCCCGGTAGCGGCGCCAGCGCCCGTCACCGCGCGCCACGTCGACCTCGACCAGTTCCGCTCCGAACAGGGTCAGTGCGCCGGTCACCGCGGCGGTCGCCACGCCGCGTTCGTCGAGCTGGTTGAGCGCGGCGGTGGCCTCGGCGAAGGCCCGCCAGGTCCGCCGCTCCGCATCGGCCCGGAGCCGGTGCCGGTAGGTCTGCTGCAACAGCCACAGCGGCGGCGGCAGGAGCAGCAGCCAGCGCGGGTCGAGTTCCAGCAACGTGACGACCACCAGGCCGACCGCGACGTTGCCGACGAACATGAGCAGCTTGCCGCGGAGCGCGGCGAGCAGCGTCGGCCCGACCGGGATGCCGTGTCGCAGCGCGAGGGTGGCTGCGCCCAGCCAGGCGGTGGTGAGCAGGTAGGTCACCGCGCCGGCGCTCAACGCGAGGGCCAGCTCGGGGGTGGGCGCGGCGAGCAGCGGCCGGCCGAGGGCGCTCGCGACGGCCGCGGCCAGCGTGGTGGCGGCCGTGAGCGAGGAGGCGATGCGGACCAGTTCCAGCACCGGTCGGCGGTCGGCCATCAGCGACATCGCCGTCCAGGCGGTGCCGACGCCGAGCAGCGCCGCGGCGGGCAGCCAGCCGGCGGGTGCCAGCCAGAGGCAGACGACGAGCGCGGCTTCGCCCCAGGTGATGCTGACCATGCCGGCCGCGGTGCGGAAACGCAGCCGGGCGAGTTGGGCCACGGCGAACGCGACCGCGGCGAGGCCGAACCGGGCCGGCGCGGGCAGCGCGTCGTCCGCCGGCAGATGCGTCGGGACGGCGAGGCCGAGTGCCGCCGCCACGAGCGCGGTGACGGCGACCGCGGCGGTCAGCAGGACGACGCCCCGCGGTGTCCCGCGTAGGCCGAGCCGGTCGGGGGGACGGTCGGCCGGCTCGGACGTCACGGACCCGCTCCGTCGAGGTGTGGGACCGGGGCACGGTGGGGGCCCGCTGCTGCCTCCGACATCGGCGCCCCCTTCCGCGCAGGGTCCGGGGCCTGATGGCCCCCCCGGCGGAAGGCTAAGCCAAAGCCGGTGGCCGCAACAGGGGTCGACGGCCGGCTCGGGCGTGATTCATGCGGTGTTCAGCCGTTCCGGCGCTGCTGGGGGCCGGTGGGAGTGTTCGTGGGTGAATCCTGCGCGGCGGGCCCGTCTGTCGGATCGACGACTGCCGCGTCGACCCGGCCCGGCTCGCCGTGCTGCGGGAACCGGTCGGGCAGTCGGCGCAGCCGGGCGTTCATGTTGCGGATGAGCAGAACGGTGACGGTGGCCAGCGCGACGATCATAAGCAGGCCCATCGGACCGGCCAGACCACCCGTGCGGGTGTCACCGAAGTTGTTCTCCGCGAGCACCTGGACGGTGGTCAGCATGGTGTTCCTCCGATGTGCGGCTGACGACCAGGGTAGCTCTCGGGGATGTCAGCCGGCACGGCACGTCTCGCGCACACCGGCGAAGAGATCGGACTCGGGGAGCGGGCTGTCCACCAGCGACCGGGCGAGTTGGAAGTCCTCCGTGGGCCAGGCCCGCTGCTGGAGATCCATCGGCACCTGGAACCAGAAGCCGTCCGGGTCGATCTGGGTGGCGTGGGCCCGCAGCGCGTCGTCGCGGACCGGGAAGTAGGCGGCGCAGTCGACCCGGGTGGTGATGCGCTCCCCCTTGTCGGGACGCTCCTCCCAGCGCTTCATCCACTCGCCGTAGGGCGACTCGAGGCCGGCGGCGAGCATCGCCTCGTGCAGGCCCAGGATCTTGGCGCGGGAGAAGCCCACGTCGTAGTAGAGCTTCAGCGGCTGCCACGGCTCGCCCAGCTCCGGGTGACGCTCCGGGTCACCGGCCGCCTCGAACGCCGCCACGGTGATCTTGTGGGTCATGATGTGGTCGGGGTGCGGGTAGCCGCCCTCCTCGTCGTACGTGGTGACCACGTGCGGGCGGAACTGCCGCATCAGTCGCACCAGCGGGGCGGCGGCGGCCTCCACCTCCTGCAGGGCGAAGCAGCCCTCCGGCAGCGGCGGCAACGGATCACCCTCGGGCAGCCCGGAGTCGACGAAGCCCAGCCATGCCTGCTCGACGCCGAGAATGGCGCGGGCCGCGTCCATCTCGGCCCGGCGGATGTCGCCGATGTTCGCCCACACGTCGGGGCGGTCCATCTTGGGGTTCAGCACGCTGCCCCGCTCGCCGCCGGTGGCGGTGACGACCAGCACGTCCACCCCCTCGGCGACGTATTTCGCCATGGTGGCGGCACCCTTGCTCGACTCGTCGTCGGGATGGGCGTGCACCGCCATGAGACGCAGCTTCTCTGCCACCTTCGGCGCTCCTCGTCTGTGCCCGTCGACCGACCCTGCCCGGGTCGACCGGCTGGCCTGCCGGAATCTCCCCCCGCACCCGCGAAAGCCCCCGTGCTGGCCGGTCGGGACCGCCCCACCGGGTGACCGGGGTCACCCGGGCCGGTCGAGGCCGACCTGCCATCCTTGGCTCAGCGCCGGACTGGGAAGATGGACCCTGCCATTCTTGCCGATGCCGCCGACAACGACGCCAGGAGATACCCGCCGGTGAGCGAGACGCACACCACAGTCGCACCGATCTTCCCACCCGGCCGGTACGGCCGCCGCCGGGAGCCGGGGCGCCGTCGGCCGGTCCTGCTCGCCCTGACGGTGACGGTCCTGCTGGCCGTCCTCGGGCTGGCCGCCACGAAGCTCTACCAGCAGTACGGCGACCCCGACTACCGGGGCGAGATGATCAGCTACACCGGGATCACCGACTCCCGGGTGGTGGTCGACTTCCGGGTCACCGTGCCGTCCGGCGGCTCCGCCACCTGCCTGCTGCGGGCCCGCTCGCACGACGGCGCCGAGGTGGGGCACGCCGAGGTCACGGTGACCGCCGAGCCGGGCCAGCGACACGTCCGTTCCCGCCAGGAGGTGCCGACCACCGCCCGACCGTTCATCGGCGAGGTGCTGCGCTGCCGACCGGCCGGCTGAGCCGGAACGCCGGCGCGCCGCCGGCACGCGTACCCCGGTCCCGCCGCCGGCACCCGGGGTGATCGTTCACACCTCGACGGGTACGGCACTGGTAACTTGGTAGTTCACCTGTCAGCCAGTCCGCACCAACCGAGGAGATCGCCTGTGTCCACCAAGGGAAACGAGGCGCCCGCCACCTGGCTGTCCCAGGACGCTCACGACCGCCTTCAGGCCGAGCTCGACGAGCTGATCGCCAACCGGCCGGTCATCGCCGCCGAGATCAACGCCCGGCGCGAGGAGGGCGACCTGCGGGAGAATGGTGGCTACCACGCCGCCCGCGAGGAGCAGGGCAAGGCCGAGGGACGCATCCTCTACCTCAAGGAGCTGCTGCGCACCGCCAAGGTCGGTGAGGCGCCCGACGCCGACGCGGTGTCGCCCGGCATGGTCGTGACGATCTACTTCGACGACGACGCCGACGACACCGAGACGTTCCTGCTCGGCTCCCGGGAGATCGCCTCCACCACCGACCTCACCGTCTACAGCCCCGAGTCCGCGCTCGGCAAGGCCATCCTCGGCGGCAAGGCGGGCCAGACCTGCACCTACACGGCCCCGAGCGGGGCCGACATCAAGGTGACCGTGGTCTCCTTCGAGCCGTACTCCGGCTGACCCCCCTCCGGACCCGTGCCGGACGGCTCGGGTCCGACCCGACCGAGGCTGACAGGCTCCTCGGACCCGAGCCCCACGATCGAACGCCCCGACCGGATCATCCGGCCGGGGCGTTCGCGGTTCACCCCTCGCCCGCGAAGCTCACCTGGTAGCCGCTGGCCCGCAACGCGCTGATCAGCGTGTCCGAGTGCGCCACCCCGCGGGTCTCCACGGAGAGCGCCACCTCCACCTCGCCGAGCCGCAGGTGCGGGTTGGCCCGCTGGTGCACCACGTCGACCACGTTGGCCCGGTGCTCGGCGATCTCGCCGAGCAGCGAGGCGAGCTGCCCGGGCCGGTCGGTGCAGCGCACCGTGACGCGCAGGAAGCGGCCGGCCGCCGCCAGGCCGTGTTCGATCACCCGCAGCATCAGCAGCGGGTCGATGTTGCCGCCGGAGAGCACCGCGACCACCGGCGTGGTCACCTCCACCGCGCCGGCCAGCAGCGCCGCCACGCCGACCGCGCCGGCCGGCTCCACCACCTGCTTGCCGCGTTCCAGCAGCATCAGCAGCGCCCGGGAGATGTCCTCCTCGGAGACGGTGACCACGTCGTCGACCAGCTTGCGGACGTGGGTGAAGGTCAACTCGCCGGGACGGCCGACGGCAATCCCGTCGGCGATCGTCGCGAACGAGGGCAACCGCACCGGCTCGCCGGCCTGGAGCGAGGGCGGGAAGGCCGCGGCGCTCGCCGCCTGCACCCCGATCACGCGTACGTCGGGTCGCAGCGCCTTCGCGGCCACGGCCAGACCCGAGACGAGGCCACCGCCACCCACCCCGGTCACGATGGTGCGCACGTCCGGGCACTGCTCCAGGATCTCCAGCGCCACCGTGCCCTGGCCGGCGATGACGTCCGGATGGTCGAACGGGTGGATGAACACCGCCCCGGTCCGTTCGGCGAAGGTCTGCGCCGCGACCAGCGACTCGTCCACCGTGTTGCCGACCAGCTCGATCCGGGCGCCGTACCCCTTGGTCGCGGCGACCTTCGGCAGCGGCGCGTTCACCGGCATGAAGACGGTGGCCCGCGCGCCGACCAGGCCGGCGGCGAGCGCCACCCCCTGCGCGTGGTTGCCGGCGCTCGCCGCCACCACCCCGCGGGCCCGTTCCTCGGCCGACAGCCGGGAGATCCGCACGTACGCGCCGCGCACCTTGTACGAGCCGGCGCGCTGCACGTTCTCGCACTTGAGCCAGACCGGCCCGCCGAGCTCGGCGCTCAGCGGCCGGGACGGCTCCAGCGGGGTGGTACGGGTGACACCGGCGAGCAGTTCCCGCGCGGCCTGTACGTCGGCGAGACCGACCAGTTCCGTCATGCCCCGATCGTGCCACCCACCCCCGGCGCGAGCTGTGGCGACGTCGCCGCCGCGATCACGCCGAAGCCGGCGACCCGGTTCCGACGCGGGGATAGCCGGGGGCGTGCCGCTGCCACGGTGCCTGCATCTCGAACTGGCCGGCCACGCCGAGCAGCAGCAGCTCGGAGCCGGGCGGGCCGACGAACTGCACGCCGACCGGCAACCCGTCCGGGCGGCGGCCCACCGGCACCACGATCGACGGCAGGCCGGCGATGTTCCACGGCGCGGCGTACGGCGCGTACCGGATGTTCGTCCGCATGTTCGCCAGCCAGGAGCGACCCGACCAGCCGGCGGCCTCCGGCGGCGGTCCGGCCAGCGCCGGGGTGAGCAGCAGGTCGACCGCGTGGTCGGCGAAGAACTGCACCGACCGGTCGCGCCAGGCCGCCCGGTCGGCCTCCTTGACGTACCCCCGGCGCTGCGCCCACTCGCCGAGCGCGACGTGCCGGCGGCTGCGCCGCTGGAGTCGGCCCGGCGCCACCCCGGCGGCCCGCACGTCGGCGGCGGCCGCCGCGAACCAGGTGGCGATGCCCTGGAGGCCGAGCCGGGTCGGGTAGACCGGGTCGGTTCCGACGGTGTCGTGCCCGGCGGCGGCGAGCAGCCGGCCGGCGGCGGCGACCGCGTCGCGGTTCGGCGCGTCCGGGGAGACACCCTTCACCGGGGAGCGCAGCGAGACGCCGACCCGCAGCCGCGGCGGCGGGACCAGCTTGTCCGGCCGGCGGCCGGCCAGCACCGAGAAGCCGACCACCGCGTCGGCCACCGTGCCGGTCAGCATGCCGTGCTCGGTGAGGCCGAACCAGTCGTCCGCGCCGAGCTGGCACGGCACCACGCCCCGGCCGGGCTTGAGCCCGACCAGGCCGCAGCAGGCCGCCGGGATGCGGATCGAGCCGAGGCCGTCGTTGCCGTGGGCCATCGGCACCAGCCCGGCGGCCACCGCGGCGGCCGCGCCGCCGGAGGAGCCGCCGGGGGTACGCGTCGGGTCCCACGGATTGCGGGTCACCCCGGTGTCGTCGTCGGTGAGGGCCCACAGGCCCAGCTCCGGCATCCGGGTCACACCGAGGATCACCGCGCCCGCGCCGCGCAGCCGGCGGACCACCTCGTGGTCGGCCTCCGCCACGGGAGTACGCATGGCGGCCGACCCGTTCCAGGTGGGCAGCCCGGCCACCGGCGTGTTCTCCTTCACCGCCACCGGCACCCCGGCGAGCGGCAGCTCGGCCAACTCCTCCTGCTCGTCGACCTTCTCCGCCTCGGTGAGCGCCTCACCGCCGCGCACCGTGCGGAACGCGGCCAGCTCGGCGTCGACCCGGGAGACGTGGTCGAGGTGGTCGGCCACGACCTGGGTGGCGGAGACGTCACCTCGGCGTACCGCGCGGGCGATCTGCTTGGCGGTCGCCCCGACCCAGGTCGTCGGCAAGATGTCCGGCACTGCCACCCTCCGTCGTCCAGCGGTCAGCCCAGTGCCTGCTCCAGATCGGCGAGCAGGTCGTCGACCGTCTCGATGCCGACAGACAGTCGCACGAGATCGCCGGGAACTTCAAGCGGCGAGCCGGCAGCGCTCGCGTGTGTCATCCGACCCGGGTGCTCGATCAGGGACTCGACCCCGCCGAGCGACTCCGCGAGCACGAACAGCCGGGCCCGGTTGCAGATCTGCACCGCGTGCTCCTCGCCGCCCGCCGCCCGGAACGAGATCATCCCGCCGAACCGGCGCATCTGCTTGGCCGCGACCTCGTGACCCGGGTGCGAGGGCAGGCCGGGGTAGATGACCTGCGCGACCTTCGCGTTGCCGTCGAGGAAGGCGGCGATCCGCTCGGCGTTGTCGCAGTGCCGGTCCATCCGTACCCCGAGGGTCTTGATGCCGCGCAGGGTGAGCCACGCGTCGAACGGGCCGTTGATCGCACCCATCGCGTTCTGGTGGTAGCGCAGCTCCTCGCCGAGCGCCCGGTCCGCCGCGACCAGCGCGCCACCGACCACGTCGGAGTGCCCGCCGACGTACTTCGTGGTGGAGTGCACCACTACGTCCGCGCCGAACGCGATCGGCTGTTGCAGGTACGGCGAGGCGAACGTGTTGTCCACCACCAGCAGCGCGTCGGCGTCGTGCGCCACGGCGGCCAGCGCGGCGATGTCGGCGATGCCGAGCAGCGGGTTGGTCGGCGTCTCCACCCAGATGATCCGGGTGGCGCCGGGCCGGATCGCGGCGCGCACGGCGTCCGGGTCGGAGACCTTCGCCGGAGTGAAGTCCAGGCCCCACCGCTGCGCCACCTTGGCGAACAGGCGGTAGGTGCCGCCGTACGCGTCGTCCGGGATCACCACGTGGTCGCCCGGCTTGCAGACGGTCCGCAGCAGGGTGTCCTCGGCGGCGAGACCGCTGGCGAAGGCGAGCGCCACCGGGCCACCCTCCAGCGCGGCCAGGCACTCCTGCAACGCGTCCCGGGTGGGGTTGCCGGAGCGGCTGTACTCGTAGCCCTCGCGGGGGGCGCCGACGGCGTCCTGGGCGTAGGTGCTGGTCTGGTAGATCGGTGGGATCACCGCGCCGGTGCGGACCTCGGGGTCCTGGCCGGCGTGGATGGCGAGCGTCTCGAAGCCGTGACTCATGCCGGAGACGTTAGTCCGCTGGTCCGCCCCGGCGCGGGGAACCCGGCGCGTCGGACCGGTCGGCCATACTGGTTCGGTGAGTTCGACCGAAGTGCTGCCCTCCCGCCTGCACGGCGTCGCCGACCGGATCCCACCCTCGCTGGAGATGCTGGCCGGTCCACGGTCGGGCCGCGTCACCTTGCCCGTGCGGTTGGCCTGGTCGGGTCCGACCGATTACGACATCGGCGATCCGCACGAACGACTGACCTTCTACTGCTTGCTGCTCGACTGCGGCCAGCGTCGCGACATCGTCAACTACGTCAACGCCGCGCTGCTCCGCCAGGACTGGCCCCGCATCCGACGGCTGACCGCGCGCCGGGTGATGCGGCTCTGGGAGCGACGGCTGCCTGACCTCACCGCCGGGTGATGGACGAGCTGCATCGTCGCCTGTTGAAGATCGGCTTTGCCGCCGGCGACGACCTGGGCTTGATGCTCGCGGGTGGCTACGCCATATGCGCCCACGACCTGGTCGACCGGCCCTCCCAGGACATCGACTTCGCCACGTCCGCCGTGATGCCGCTTCCTGTCGTGACGGACCGCCTCGCCGCCGCCTACGTCGCAGCCGGGTTCTCCGCTCGGATCATCGAGTCGACACCTCGGATGGCTCGCCTGCTGATCTCGGACGATGTGACGTCATGCGAGGTCGACCTACTCAAGGAGGCGCTTGCGCCACCGGCCCGGATGGCTCTGGGCCCGGTGTTGGCCTTCGAGGACGCTGTCGGGCTCAAGGTCCGCGCGCTGCACGACCGCGCCGCCCACCGGGACTACATAGACGTCCGCGCCGCGCACGGGCGACTCGGGTGGTCCGAGCTGGAGCGCCTCGGTGCCCGCCACACCGCGGGCTTCTCGCTGGACGAGTTGGCCGATCGGCTGGGTGGCGTGATTGAGCGGGACGTCCGAACCTTCCGTTCATACGGTCTCACCGAGCCACAGGTCGACGAGCTGCGCGGGTGGGCGCTGCGGTGGGAGGCGGACATCCGCGCACGCCTCGCCAACGGCGAAACCGGCCCACCCGGCATCCCCGACGACGACTGGGACGCCTACCTGGACCGACCCGGATCCACCCGCCCGCGTTGATCATGAGGTTGACGGTGGTCGCCGTCCGAAATGTCGCCGTCAACCTCATGATCACCGCGGCGGGACGGGGTGAGACGCGCCGGGCGGAAGCGTGCGGTGGGGCCTAGCCTGGGCGGATGGGTGGGTGCGTGTTCTGCGGGATCATGGCCGGCGAGGTGCCGGGCTTCGTGGTGACGGACGAGCCGGACGGGGTGGCGTTCCTCGACACCCGGCCGGTGTTCAAGGGACACGTACTGGTGGTGCCCCGCGTCCACCTGGTCACGCTGACCGATCTGCCGGCCGACGCGCTGCCCGGCTACTTCCGGCTGGTGCAGCGGATCGCGGCGGCGGTGCAGACCGGTCTGGGCGCCGGGGGGACGTTCGTGGCGATGAACAACCTCGTGTCCCAGTCCGTTCCGCACCTGCACACCCACGTGGTGCCCCGGACGAAGGGCGACGGGCTGCGCGGCTTCTTCTGGCCCCGCACCCGCTACGCCGACGACACTGAGGCGAGCGGCTACGCCGAGCGGATCTCGGCCGCGCTGGCCTGAGGTCGTGGCGGGCGGGTAAGGAACCGGGGACCGGCGCTGTTGCACACGCTGGGAAAGCCACGAGAGGAGTCCCACCGTGTTCCTCCGCCGCATGAAGGCCGAGATGATCGCTCCTGACCAGGCCCTGCCGGGCCGTCCGCTCGCCATGCCGATCGCCGACCGGCACGAGGTGCTGCCGTCGTCGCTGACCGGCCCCTTCCCCGAGGGCGCGCAGGTCGCTGTCTTCGGCATGGGCTGTTTCTGGGGTGCCGAGCGCCTGTTCTGGACCCTTCCCGGCGTGATCACCACGTCGGCCGGTTACGCGGGCGGGTACACCACCAACCCGACGTACGAGGAGGTCTGCTCCGGCATGACCGGGCACGCCGAGGTGGTGCAGGTGGTCTACGACCCGTCGACGATCGCCTACGAGGACCTGCTCAAGGTCTTCTGGGAGAACCACGACCCGACCCAGGGCATGCGCCAGGGCAACGACGTGGGCACCCAGTACCGCTCGGCGATCTACACCACCACCGACGAGCAGCGCGCCGTGGCGGAGGCGTCGCGGGACGCGTTCGCGCCGATCGTCGCCCGGGCCGGCAAGGGCGAGATCACGACGGAGATCGCGCCGCTGGGCGACTACTTCTTCGCCGAGGACTACCACCAGCAGTACCTGGCCCCGACGAAGAACCCGGGCGGTTACTGCAACCACGGCCCCAATGGCATGACCTGCCCCGTAGGTGTCGCGAAGACCATCTAGCCACCACAGGCCACCGGGCTACGGCCCGGTGGCCTTGGCCGGACGGCTACCAGAGCGTGTCGGCAAACGACTCCTCCTGCCGCCGTCCGAAGGCAAACACCGCGCCAACGCTTACCGGTCGGTCCACCAACCGCTCGAAGGCATCTGCCCGGCGGCTCAGCGTCCACGCCTTCGGGCATCGCGTATGGCGGGCATGTTCGCCTCGGCCCAGGCACGCACCGCGGCGAGCGGCTCGTCCAGCGTCCGGCCGAGCTCCGTCAGCGAGTACCAGGTGCGTGGGGGAACCGCCGCCTCGACACGGCGGCTGACCAGGCCGTCGTCGATCAGATGACGAAGGGTCTGCGACAGCATCTTATGCGAGATGCCGGGCGCGGCTCGGCGTAGCTCGGCGAAGCCGCACTCGCCCGGGTAGGCGTGGGCCAGCACCTTGACCAGCATGGACGTCCAGCGATCGCCGATCCGGTCGAGGAGTTCGCGGGTGGGGCACGCGGGATCGAACAGGTCACCGGTTACCGGGCGGTCACCAGGTGACGGCGAAGTGCCTTCTTGATGATCCACGGCCATTCTCCCAGGCTCGGTGATGTCCGACCGACCCTACCGAGAAGGATCTCCACGATGCGGGTCATGACGAATGGGACCGAACTGGCGGTCCAGGTGCACGGCACCGGCGCACCGCTTCTGCTGTTGCACGGGTGGCCGCACACCGGTCGGATCTGGGATCAGGTGCGGCCGGAGGGCCGACGGGTCATCGTGCCGGACCTGCGCGGCCTGGGAGACAGCGCTGAGGCGCGGGACGGGTTCGACGCGTCCTGCGGGGCAGCGGACCTGATCGGCCTGATGGACGCGATGGAGGTCGAAACCGTCGAGGTGGCCGCCATCGACGCCTCCGTGCCGACGGCGTTCCTACTGGCGATGACCCGTCCCGAGCGGGTCAGCCGGCTGGTGCTGATGGAAGGCACACTTCCCGGGCTGCCCGGCGGCTTCGACGCGCCACCGTGGTGGTTCGGGTTCCACGCCGCGCCGGATCTTCCGGAGGCGCTTGTCGAGGGACGAGAGGACGCCTATCTCGGCTGGTTCCTGCGGGACGTCCGCGACGCCGATCTGCGCGCCGGCCTGGTCGACGCCTACCGCGGCCGGCCTCGGCTCTCGGCCGGCTTCGGCTCCTACCGCGCGATGGGCAGAAACGCCGAACTGATTCAGGCCGCGACGGGGGCCGGGCGCCTGCGCGTCCCGACTGTCGCCCTCGGCGGGAACGTCGTGGGCGAGCGTCTGCACCGTCAACTTGAACCGGTCACCGACGACCTGCGAGGCGAGACCCTGGAGCGATGCGGGCACATCGTCCCGCTCGACCGGCCCGATGCTCTCGTGAAACTGTTCGCCAACCCGTGAGTTGCGGACTGATCCGATCCGGGCCTGCGGTGTTCGTCACACCGCGGGCCCGGCGCGCTTCGGACATCCATCCCGGGCGGGCAGGAACCGAGTCTGTGACAGGCAACCACTGTCGGTGACGGCGCATCGTAGCAAGTTGTCACACGCTCGTCATCGGCTCAACAGGCGAACTGCAACAACCTCTGGCAGCATTGGCTCGCATGTGCGGACTTGCGGGAGAGTTCCGCCGTGACGGTTCACGGGCCGATGTCTCGGCCGTGGAACGGATGGCGGCCACGATGAGTGACCGAGGGCCCGACGACAGCGGCGTCTGGTCGCAGGGCCCGACCGCGCTGGGACACCGGCGTCTGAAGATCATCGACCTGTCCGCGGCGAGCGGCCAACCGATCGTCGACGCCGCCGCGGGCCTCACCGGGGTCTTCAACGGCTGCGTCTACAACTACCGGGAACTGCGCGCCGAGCTTCAGGCAAAGGGCCACCGCTTCTTCTCCACCGGGGACAGCGAGGTCGTGGTCAAGGCGTACGCCGAGTGGGGGCTCGACTTCGTCGACCACCTGATCGGCATGTTCGCGGTGGCGATCAGCGAGCGCGACACCGGCCGCCTGGTGCTGGCCCGGGACCGCCTCGGCATCAAGCCGCTCTACCTGGCCGAGAGCCCCGGCGTGGTGCGCTTCGCCTCGACCCTGCCGGCGCTGCTGGCCGGCGGCGGCGTCGACACCACCATCGACCGGGTGGCGCTCGCCCACTACCTGAGCTTCCACAGCATCGTCCCGCCGCCGCGCACCATCCTCGCCGGCGTCACCAAGCTGCCGCCGGCCACCGTCCGGGTGTACGAGCCGGACGGCTCCACCCGGGAGCGGGTCTACTGGGACCCGACGTTCGGTCGCGCCGCCGAGCGCACCGGCTGGTCCGAGCGGGACTGGCAGGACGCGCTGCTCGACTCACTCACCACCGCGGTCCGCCGCCGGATGGTGGCCGACGTGCCGGTGGGTGTGCTGCTCTCCGGCGGCCTCGACTCCAGCTTGGTGGTCGCGCTGCTGGCCGGCGAGGGGCAGGCCCGCTCCGGCCTGGCCACGTTCTCCATCGGCTTCGACGCCGTCGGCGGCCGGGAGGGCGACGAGTTCGTCTACTCCGACCTGGTGGCGAAGACGTTCGGCACCGACCACCACCAGATCCGGGTGCCCACCGGCGACCTGCTGCCGCCGCTGGAGGCCGCCGTCGCAGCCATGAGCGAGCCCATGGTCAGCCACGACTGCGTGGCGTTCTGGCTGCTCAGCCAGGAGGTCGCCCGGCACGTCAAGGTGGTCCAGTCCGGCCAGGGCGCGGACGAGATCCTGGGCGGCTACCACTGGTACCCGCCGCTGGCCGGCGTGGACCGGGAGGCGGCGCTCGACACGTACGCGAAGGCGTTCTTCGACCGCGACGCGGCCGGACTGGCCCGGGTGCTGAACCCCGACTGGCTGGCCGACGGCGATCCGGCGCGGGAGTTCGTGGCCGCGCACCTGGGTCGGGCGGGCGCGCAGACCGCGGTCGACGCCGGCCTGCGGATCGACACCCAGGTCATGCTGACCGACGACCCGGTGAAGCGGGTCGACAACATGACGATGGCGCACGGGCTGGAGGCCCGGGTGCCGTTCCTCGACCACGAGTTCGTCGAGCTGGCCGCGAGCTGCCCGCCGGAGCTGAAGCTGGCCCAGGGCGGCAAGGGTGTGCTCAAGGAGATCGGCCGGCGGGTCCTGCCGCACGAGGTCATCGACCGGCCCAAGGGCTACTTCCCCGTGCCCGGTCTCACCCACCTGGAGGGCAAGCTCCTCGACCGGGTACGCGACGCGCTCACCGCCCCCGAGGCACGCCGTCGTGACCTGTTCCGCGCCGACTACGTCGACGCGCTGCTCGCCGACCCGAATGCCGAACTCACTCCGTTGAACGGAAACAAGCTGTGGCAACTGGGACTCCTGGAAATGTGGCTCCAGAGCCACGGAATCGACTGACCGTGACCGACACCCTCGCCACCGGCACGGCGCGTACCGATCGGGAACGGGTGCTGGGCCGGCGCCGGGAACGCACCGGCCCGGGCGGTGACCCGGTCGCCCCCGGCGCACCGGAGCCTCGCCTGCCGTCCACCGCCGCCGCCACCGACGCCTCCGGCGTGGTGCTGGACTGCGGCTGGGGTCGGCTGGTCTTCGGCCAGACCTTCACCGACCAGGTGCACGTCGCCGACGTGCTGCGGTCCGAGGCGAACGGCGCCCGGGACATCTGCATCTACCTGCGCGACCCGCATGTGCTGGTCTCCCGGCTGCCGGACGAGCTGTTCATCGACCCGTCGCTGACCTACCGGCTGCCGCTGGGTGAGCGCCGGCCGGCCGCCACCGAGGGTGGCGAGGTCCCCGGGCTGACCATCCGGCCGATGCGCGACGCCGCCGACGCGGACGCGGTGAACCGGATCTACGCCCGCAACGGCATGGTCACCGCCCCGGTCGAGGTGCTGGTGGACAACGCCGCCACCGACCGGTTCCTGCACCTGGTCGCCGAGGACGCCACCGGCGAGGTGGTCGGCACCATCACCGGCGTGGACCACGTCGCGGTCTTCGACGACCCGGAGAACGGCGCCAGCCTCTGGTGCCTGACGGTGGACTTCAACACCGCGCCGCCCGGCACCGGCCAGGCACTGCTCACCGCGCTCGCCGACCGGCTCGACGAGCGGGGCCGGGCGTACGTGGACCTGTCCGTGCTGGCCGAGAACTCGGGCGCGATCCGGCTCTACGAACGGCTCGGCTTCCACCGCACCGGCACGCTCTGCGTGAAGCGGAAGAACCCAATCAACGAGCGGCTGTTCCTGCCCGCCATGCCCGAGGGGTACGACGAGCTGAATCCGTACGCGAAGATCGTCGCGGACGAGGCGATGCGGCGCGGCATCCGGGTGGAGGTGACCGACCCGCGCTGGGGTGAGCTGAAGCTGACCACCGGCGGCCGGACCATCCACACCCGCGAGTCGCTGTCNGCATCCTCACCGAGGCGGGGCTGTCGGTGCCGCGCGGGCGCACCGCCACCGGCGACGCCGACGACCTGGCGTTCCTTGCCGACGTCGGTCCGGTGGTGGTCAAGCCGGCGCGGGGCGAGCAGGGCAACGGCATCACCGTCGGCGTGCGTACGCCGGAGGCGCTGACCGCGGCCGTCGAGCTGGCCCGGCGGTTCTGCCCGGACGTGCTGATCGAGGAGATGCGCGCGGGCGAGGACCTGCGGGTGGTGGTGATCGACCACGAGGTGGTGGCCGCCGCGGTCCGCCGGCCGGCGCAGATCACCGGCGACGGGGTGCACGACGTCACCGAGCTGATCGAGCGGCAGAGCCGCCGCCGGGCCGCCGCCACCGGTGGCGAGTCGCGGATCCCGATCGACGACATGACCCGCGAGGTGGTGGCCGAGGCCGGCTACCGGATGCACGACGTGCTGCCGGAGGGCCAGGTGCTGGCGGTCCGGCGGACGGCGAACCTGCACACCGGCGGCACCATCCACGACGTGACCGCCGAACTGCACCCGGCGATCGCCGGGGCGTGCGTGACGGCCAGCCGGGCGCTGGACATCCCGGTCACCGGGCTGGACCTGCTGGTGCCCGCCCCGGACGCACCGGAACACGTCTTCATCGAGGCCAACGAGCGGCCCGGCCTGGCCAACCACGAGCCGCAGCCGACCGCCGAACGCTTCGTCGACCTGCTCTTCCCGGGCACGCGGGCACCGCAGCGACTCTGGTCGCCGGCCGGTGCGGCAGGCTCTGGGGCATGACCGCACGGAAACCCGAACCGCTCACGCTCGACCTCGAATACCTGCGCCAGGTGCTGGTGGAACTGCTGGAGATCCCCAGCCCGTCCGGGCGTACCGACCACATCCAGCAGTACGTGGGCGAGCGGCTCTCCGCGCTCGGGATCAGTTCCACGCTGACCCGGCGCGGCGCGCTGAGCGCCTGCCTGCCCGGTCCTCGGGAGACCGGCGCCGACCGGGCGATCGTGGTGCACACCGACACCATCGGCGGCATGGTGAAACGGCTCAAGGAGAACGGCCGGCTGGAGATCAACCCGATCGGCACGCACAGCGCACGCTTCGCCGAGGGCGCCCACGTACGGATCTTCACCGACGACCTGGACCGGGTGATCACCGGCCAGGTGCTGCCGCTGAAGGCGAGCGGACACCGCTACAACGAGGCAGTGGACCTCCAGGGCGTCGGGTGGGAACTGGTCGAGGTCCGGGTCGACGAGCCGGTGCACGACGAGGCCGGCCTGCGGGCGCTCGGCGTCGACGCCGGGGACTTCGTCGCGTTGCTGCCCAACCCGACCATCACCCCCGCCGGGTACGTGAAGTCCCGGCACCTCGACGACAAGGCCGGCGTGGCGGCGGTACTGACCGCGTTCAAGGCGATGGTCGACGCGCGCGTCACCCCGGCGGTCACCGCGCACCTGCTGGTCACCGTCACCGAGGAGATCGGCCACGGCGCCAGCCACGGGCTGGACCCGGACGTGGCGGAGATCGTCTCGGTGGACGCGGCGGTGGTCGCCCCCGGGCAGCAGTCCCGGGAGAACGCGGCGACGCTGGCCATGGGCGACGGGGTCGGGCCGTTCGACTACCACCTGACCCGCAACCTGGCTTCGATCGCCACCGAGCACGGCGTCGACCTGGTCCGCGACGTCTTCGACTACTACCGCTCGGACGCGGCGTCGGCGGTCGAGGCCGGGGCGCACGCCCGGGTGGCGCTGCTCGGCTTCGGCGTGGACGCCACCCACGGCCACGAGCGCACCCACCTCGACGGCCTGCGCCAGCTCGCCCAACTGCTCTGCCTCTACCTGCAGAGCCCGCTGGTGTTCCCGGAGTGGGACGCCGAGCCGGAGGGCGACCTGGCCGACTTCCCGTCGCTGGCGGTCCAGCCGGCGCACGAGGAAGGCCCCCGCGAGGGCCCCATCGGCGTGGAGTGAACGTGTGTGAGGGAAATCCGTTGCCGAGGCCGCCGGGAAGTGGATAGCGTGGCGGTACACGGGAAAGGAGGTGGTCCAGACTTGTATAGCAATCGGACTCGTGAGGTGGCTGTCCGCTAGCCGCTGTCCTCGACAGTGAACAACGATCGTCGAGACCGTGTGGCAGCGGTGCGGCGAAACCACGACAGCCACCCGACCCCCGGGGTGCCGGCCATAGTCCAGCCGGCCCGCGCGCGAGCGCGGAAGCCCCGGGGGTCGCTTCATGTCAGCCGGAGGATGCGGTGTCGATGCGTGAGCTGGTGGTGCTCGGCACGGCCAGTCAGGCCCCCACCCGGGCCCGCAACCACAACGGCTACGTGCTGCGCTGGGACGACGAGGTGATCCTCTTCGACCCGGGCGAGGGCAGCCAGCGGCAGATGCTGCACACCGGGATCACCGCCACCGACCTGACCCGGATCTGCGTCACCCACTTCCACGGCGACCACTGCCTCGGGCTGCCCGGCATGATCCAGCGGCTCTCCCTGGACCGCGTGCCGCGCCCGGTGGCGGTGCACTTCCCGGCCGGCGGCGCCGACTACTTCACCCGGCTGCGGCACGCGTCGAGCTTCCACGAGACCGCCGAGCTGGCCGTCGAGCCGATCGACGCCGACGGGCAGCGGATCACCGTGGGCGTCGGCACGCTGGAGGCCCGCCGGCTGCGGCACCCCATCGAGACGTACGGCTACCGGCTGGTCGAGCCGGACGGCTGCCGGATGCTGCCGGAGCGGCTCGCCGCGTACGGCATCGCCGGTCCGGCGGTGGGGCGGCTGCTCCGCGACGGCCACCTGGACCTCGACGGACGCCGCGTCACCCGCGACGAGGTGAGCGTCGTCCGGCCGGGGCAGCGGTTCGCGTTCGTGATGGACACCGGGCTCTGCGACGGGGTGTACGCGCTCGCCGAGCACGCCGACCTGCTGGTCATCGAGTCGACGTTCCTGGCGTCCGAGGCCGCGCTCGCCGCCGAGGTCGGGCACCTCACCGCCGGCCAGGCCGCGCGGGTGGCGACCGAGTCGGGGGTACGCACGCTCGTGCTCACCCACTTCTCTCAGCGGTACGCCGACCCGCGCCGATTCCACGACGAGGCCCGGGCACACTTCACCGGCGAGCTGGTGATCGCCGAGGATCTGCTCACGGTTCCGGTGCCACCCCGGCGGGTACCGTCGCCCGGGTGACCGTTGCCCTACGCCCCGCCACCGACGCCGACCTGATGGCGGTCGGTGCCCTGCACCAGCGCTCCCGGGTGGCGGCGTACGCGTCGTTCCTGCCGCCGGAGGCGCTGGCCGACCCCACCGAGGAGGCGATGGGCCGCTACTGGGTGGAGCGGCTGACCTGGGAGGCCGCCGACCACCGGATGACCGTGGCCGAACGGGCCGGGCGACTGGTCGGCTTCAGCTACCTCGGCCCGGACGACGAGGGCGACCCGACGACCGGGCTGCTCAACGCGATCCACCTGGAGCCGGCCGAGCGGGGCCGGGGCACCGGCCGGGCGCTGATGGTGGACGCGCTGGACGCGATGCGGGCCCGTGGGTGGACGCGCGCGGCGCTCTGGGTGCTGCGGGACNCCGCACCGACCGCATCGGCCCCGCCCTCGTCCCCCAGCTCCGCTACACCCGCCCCGTGTAAGGAAGGGGCCCTTCTTAACGCCTGCGGTATAGGAGGGGCCCCCTCTTAACACCGCACGATGCGCTCAGCGGATGCGCGCATGGTGGCGAGAACGGGGGCACCGCGGCGGGCCGACGACGCCGTGCTCGACGCGTACGTCGCGAGTGGCAGCCAGCGCGGCGGCGGGTGCCGCCCGCGGTGGGGCCTACCGGTGTGCGGACGCCGCCGCGCGGCCGGGCGTGTTAAGAAGGGCCCCTTCCTATACGCCAGGCGTTAAGAAGGGCCCCTTCCTTACATCGTCAGCGGGCGCCGAGGTGGGCTAGCAGGTCCTGGCGGGTGAGCACGCCCTTGGGCTTGCCGTCGACCAGCACGAGCGCCGCGTCGGCCTTCTCCAGCAGCGCCACCGCCTCGCTGACCGGCTGCCCTCCGCCGATCATCGGCAGCGGCTCGCCCAGGTGCCGTTCGATCGTGTCGTGCAGGTGGGCCTGGCCGGTGAAGAGCGCGTCGAGCAGGTCCTTCTCGGCGATGGAACCGGCCACCTCGCCGGTCACCACCGGCGGCTCGGCCTTGAGCACCGGGAGCTGCGAGACACCGTATTCCCGCATGTAGTCGATGGCGTCGCGGACCGTCTCGGTCGGGTGCACGTGCACCAACTCGGGCATGCCACCCGGCTTGCCGGCGAGCGCGTCGGCCACGGTCGGCTCGCTGCCGGAGTCGTCCAGGAAGCCGTACCGGGCCATCCACCGGTCATTGAAGATCTTGGACAGGTAGCCCCGGCCGCCGTCCGGCAGCAGCACCACGACCACGTCGTCCGGCCCGGCCTTGCGGGCCACCTCCAGCGCGCCCACCACGGCCATGCCGCAGGAACCGCCGACCAGCAGCCCTTCCTCGCGGGCGAGCCGCCGGGTCATCTCGAACGACTGCTTGTCCGACACCTCGACGATCTCGTCAGCGATCGAGCGGTCGTACGTCTCCGGCCAGAAGTCCTCACCGACGCCCTCGACCAGGTACGGCCGGCCGGTGCCGCCGGAGTAGACCGAGCCCTCCGGGTCCGCGCCGATCACCTTGACCCGCCCCTCGGACGCCTCCTTGAGATAGCGGCCGATGCCGGAGATGGTGCCGCCGGTGCCGACGCCGGTGACGAAGTGGGTGATCTTCCCTTCGGTCTGCCGCCACAGCTCCGGGCCGGTGGTTTCGTAGTGCGAGCGCGGGTTCGCCGGGTTGCTGTACTGGTTGGGCTTCCACGCGCCGGGGATCTCCCGGGCCAGCCGGTCGGACACGTTGTAGTAGGAGCGCGGGTCCTCCGGCGCGACGGCGGTCGGGCAGACCACCACCTCGGCGCCGTACGCCCGCAGCACGTCCTGCTTGTCCTGGCTGACCTTGTCCGGGCAGACGAAGACGCAGCGGTAGCCGCGGAGCTGCGCCACCAGGGCCAGCCCGACACCGGTGTTGCCGCTGGTCGGTTCCACGATCGTGCCACCCGGCCCGAGGATGCCCGCCTTCTCCGCGTCCTCGACCATGCGCAGCGCGATCCGGTCCTTGACCGAGCCGCCCGGGTTGACGTACTCCACCTTGGCCAGGACGGTCGCCTGGATGCCCTCGGTGACGTTGCGCAGGCGTACCAGCGGGGTGTTGCCGATCAGCTCGACCACGTTGTCGTAGTACTGCACCTCGTTGTGCCCTTCGTCGCGCCGCCGTCGTTCCGGCGGCCGGTCAGCCGGTTCCGCCGCCCAGCGTACGTGCCGTCAGGGCGCCACATGCCCGGGGATGACGGAGCTGCGGCGTGCTTCCCACTCCAGGAACCGTTCGGTTTCGGCGAGCACGCTGCCGGCCAGCCAGGTGATCATCACCGCATCGTCGGCCAGGCCGAAGATCGCCAGCGGGATCTCCGGCAGCAGGTCGATCGGGGAGACGATGTACGCGGTCGCCCCGGCCATCAACGCCAGGCGCAGGCCGCCGTCGTACTCTCCCCGGCCGGTGGCCCGGATCATCCGCGGCAGTGCTGCCAGCCGGGCGCCCAGCGACGGCCCGCCCCGCGCGCCGGCCGCCAGTGCCCGGGCCAGCGCGGCGAACGCGGCGCTGCGCTTCAACGTCTTCCCCATGATTCCGCCCTTCTCGCCCGACCAGGGTGCGCCATCGGGGCAAGCCCATCCCCTCGGGTACCCAGAACGGCCGTCTCCCAGCCACCCGATCAGGGACGGCGGGGGTCGTGCCGGCGCGATACTGTCGGTTCATGGGGGACGCTGGTTCCGTGACGCCGGTCCGCCGGCAACGCGCCTGGCGGATCGCCCGTCTCGCGGCGATCGGCACGGGCGCCACGGTGGCGGCCACCGCCGCCACCGGCGGGATGCTGCTCGGCCAGGCCCGGCAGGCCCGGCGCACCATCCCGATGGCCGAGGCGCCGCCACCCCGCTGCGACGGCGTCTACGGCGCGAAGCTTCCCGGTCCACCGGTCACCATGGTCATCCTTGGCGACTCGTCGGCCGCCGGCTACGGCGTGCACCGACGCCGCGAGACGCCGGGCGCGCTGCTGGCCACCGGGTTGTCCCGCCGGCTGCACCGGCCGGTCCGGCTGCACCGGTTCGCCGTGGTGGGCGCGCTCTCCGCCGGGCTGCGGCCGCAGGTCGAGTCCGCCCTGGAGGTCGGGCCGGAGATCGCCGTGGTGCTGGTCGGCGGCAACGACGTCACCAACCGCACCCCGCCCTCGGTGGCCGTGCGCTGCCTGGCCGACGCGGTGCGCACGCTGCGCGCGGCCGGCTGCGAGGTGGTCGTCGGGACTTGTCCCGACCTGGGGGCGATCCGCCCGATCCAGCCGCCGCTGCGCTGGCTGGCCCGCCGCTGGAGCCGCCAGCTCGCCGCCGCCCAGACGGTGGCCGTGGTGGAGGCGGGCGGCCGGACGGTCTCCCTGGGCGACCTGCTGGGCCCTCGGTTCGCCGCCGAGCCGGCCCGGATGTTCGCCTGGGACCGGTTCCACCCCTCCGCGGAGGGTTACGCGATGGCTGCGGCCGCGCTGCTGCCCACTGTGCTCTCCGCGCTGGGGGCCGTCTCCGAACGCAGGCCTTCGCTCACCGGCCTGGAAGGCGTACGGTCGCTTCCGGAGGCGGCCCACGAGGCGGCCCGGCACGCCGGCACGGAGGTCACCGGCGCCCAACTCCGGGGCCGCGACCGCGGGCCCGGCGGGCGGTGGGCTCTGCTTCGCCGGCGGGCCTTCTTCGGCGTCGGCGCGGTGCCCCCGACCGGCACCGCCGCCGACTCGGCCACGCTGGAGGGAACGGCATGAGCGGATCGAGTGAGGCGGCCCGGTGGGGCCGGGCCGCGGCCCTGTCGCTGCTNACCGGGAGTACGCGCAACCCGAGCTGGGCCTCGTGCTGCGCGCCACTGTCGGTCGGGTGGACGCGCCACCGCTGCGGTTGGTGCTGCTCGGCGACTCGTCGGCGCTCGGCGTCGGCGTCGACCGGTTCGAGGAGACCATCGGCGGCCAGCTCGCCCACCTGCTCGCCGAGGGGGCGGCCGGCCGGCGGGTGCACCTGTCCAGCGTCGGGGTCTCCGGGTCTCGGGCCACCGACCTGGCCACCCAGGTGGCCCGTGCGCTGCTCGGCGAGCGGCCCGATGTGGCGGTGGTGCTGATCGGGGCGAACGACGCCACCGCGCTGGCCCGGCCGGTCGACGCGGCGGCGTACCTGGGCTCTGCGGTGCGCCGGCTGCGGGAGGCGAACGTCGAGGTGGTGGTGGGCACCTGCCCTGACCTCGGCGCGGTCCGCGCGGTCGCCGCCCCGCTGCGTCAGGTGCTCGGCTGGTCCGGGCGGCGGATGGCGCGGGCCCAGACGGCGGCCGTGCTCGACGCCGGGGGCACCGTGGTGGATCTGGGCACCGAGACCGGCCCGGTGTTCCGGGCCGACGTCGGCACGCTCTGCCACGACGGTTTCCATCCCTCCGCGGACGGTTACCGGGTGTGGGCGCACGCCCTGCTCCCGGCGGTCGAGGCCGCCGCGGCGGTCGCGTTCCGGCATCACCGTCGGCCGCCGGCGGGGTGACATTTCCCGCCCGGCGTGCGGCTTCCACCACAAGTTACCCGCGGGTTAACGTTGGTTCATGCCGATTGAGTCGCCCCGCGACGCCGTCATCGTCGCCACCGCCCGGTCCCCCATCGGTCGCGCGTTCAAGGGGTCCCTGCGCGAGGTGCGCCCGGACGACCTCGCCGCCACGATCGTCCAGGCCGCCCTCGACCGGGTCCCGGCGCTCGATCCCACCACCATCGACGACCTCTACCTCGGGTGCGGCCTGCCCGGCGGCGAGCAGGGCTTCAACATGGCCCGGGTGGTCGCCACCCTGCTGGGCCTGGACGGCCTGCCCGGCGCCACGCTGACCCGTTACTGCGCCTCCTCGCTCCAGACCACCCGGATGGCGATGCACGCGATCCGGGCCGGTGAGGGCGACGTGTTCGTCTCCGCCGGCGTGGAGATGGTGTCCCGGTACGCACGGGGCAACTCGGACACCCTGCCGCCGGAGGCGCAGGCGCTGGTCGGCGGCGGCTGGGAGAACCCGCGCTTCGCCGAGGCGCGCGAGCGGTCGCAGGTCCGCGCGCAGGCCGGCGCGGAGGTGTGGACCGATCCGCGGGAGTCCGGCCGGCTTCCGGACGTCTATCTCGCGATGGGGCAGACCGCGGAGAACCTGGCCCAGGTGCACGACGTCACCCGCGAGGACATGGACGCGTTCGGTGTCCGCAGCCAGAACCTGGCCGAGAAGGCGATCGCGGACGGTTTCTGGGCCCGCGAGATCACCCCGGTGACCACGCCGGACGGCACGGTGGTGAGCGCGGACGACGGCCCCCGCGCGGGGGTGACATTGGAGGGCGTGTCCGGACTCAAGCCGGTGTTCCGTCCGGACGGCCGGATCACCGCCGGCAACTGCTGCCCGTTGAACGACGGTGCCGCCGCAGTGGTGATCATGAGCGCCGAGCGGGCGGCCGAGCTGGGGCTCACCCCGTTGGCCCGGATCGTCTCCACCGGCGTCACCGCGCTCTCCCCGGAGATCATGGGTCTCGGGCCGGTCGAGGCGTCGAGGCAGGCACTCAAGCGGGCCGGGATGACCGTCGACGACGTCGACCTCGTGGAGATCAACGAGGCGTTCGCCGCCCAGGTGATCCCGTCGTACCGGCAGCTCGGCCTGCCGGAGGAGAAGGTGAACGTGATGGGCGGCGCGATCGCGGTCGGCCACCCGTTCGGCATGACCGGCGCCCGGATCACCGGCACCCTGCTCAACGCGCTGGAGTGGCACGACAGGACGATCGGTCTGGAGACCATGTGTGTCGGCGGCGGCCAGGGCATGGCGATGGTGCTCGAACGACTGAGCTGAGCGGGGTTCACCCACGCACGGTCGGGTAGGGGTCTCCCCATGGCGACCGTGGTGGAACGCGAGCGCAAGTACTCCGGCGACGAGGATTTCCGGCTGCCCGACCTGACCGGGTGCGGTGGCGTCGTGACGATGTCCGACGCCACCGACCTGGACCTGGACGCCGCCTACTGGGACACCGACGACCTGCGGCTGCTCCGCGGCGGGCACGCGTTGCGGCGGCGTACCGGCGGGCACGACGCGGGCTGGCACCTCAAGGTCGGCGCGGTCGGTGGCACCCGGGTGGAGCACCAGTTCCCGGCCGGGGAGTCCGACGACGGCCCGCCGGCCGAGTTGGTCGCGCTGATCCGGGGCGCGTCGCGGGGCCGGCCGGTGGCGCCGGCCGCCCGGGTGGTCAACCGTCGCCGGGAGCGACGGCTGCTGGACGCGGACGGCCGGGTGCTGGCCGAGGTCGCCGAGGACGACGTCCAGGCCGAGGACCTGGTGGACGGCACCAGGCGGACCTGGCACGAGATCGAGGTCGAGCTGGTCGACGGCGACGAGGCGCTGCTCGACGCGGTGGCGGCCCGGCTGGGCGAGGCGGGTGCCCGGGAGGAGCCGGTCAGCAAGTCCCACCGGGCCGTCGCGGGGCGACTGGCGCGGTTCGACGACGGGCCGGCCGGCGGCGCGGCGGGTCCGGTCGTCGGGTACGCCCGCAAGCAGCGGGACGCGATCGTCGGCAACCACGCGGCGGCGTACCAGGGGGACGAGGACGCGGTGCACGACATGCGCGTCGCGGTCCGCCGGTTGCGGGCCACGCTGCGGACGTTCCGCGGCCTGTGGGACCGGCGGGAGAGCGAGGCGCTCCGGTCGGAGCTGCGCTGGCTCGGCGGCGAGCTGGGGCGCGTACGCGACGAACAGGTGATGGCCGCCCGGCTCGCCGCGGCGGTACGCGAGCTGCCGGACGAGTTGGTGCTCGGCCCGGTCGCCGCCCGGATCGACCAGCGGTTCGCCGCCGACCTGGCCGAGGCGACCGACACGTTGCGGGCGGCGCTGGACTCCGACCGCTACCCCGAGCTGCTGACCCGCCTGGACCGGCTGCTCGACGGTCCGACCGGCGAGGTCGACCGCCGGTGGGTGGACCGCCGGGTACGCCGCGCGGTGCGCCGGGCCGACGACCGGCTGGACGCCGCGCTCACCGTCGCCGGGCCGGCCGCCGACACCGAGCTGCACGAGGCACGCAAGAAGTACAAGGCCGCCCGGTACGCGGTCGAGGTGCGCGAGCCGGCGGTCGGCAGACCGGCCGCCCGCCTGGTCAAACGGTTCAAAGCGTTGCAGGACCTGCTCGGCGGTCACCAGGACTCGGTGGTGACCCGGGAGGTGCTGCGCCGGCACGCGCTCCTGGCGTACGCCGAGGGGGAGAACACGTTCACCTACGGCCTGCTGCACGGCCGACAGTCCGCTGCCGCCGGCCACGACCGCCCGGCTGTGCTCCGGGCCCGAGACCGCGCCCGACACCGCAAGCTACGCCGCTGGCTGACCCGCTGACCCCCCGTACCCGTCGATCTTGCAGTTCCGGCCCGCCGAGCGTCCGTCATGCCCGTTTCGCCGGGGCGGAAAGTGCAAGATCGACGAGGTGGGGGGTGGGGTGGGGGTGGGGGTTAGAGGGTGGCGCGGGTGCGGGTGATCTTCTCGGCGGCGTCGGCCAGCACGGGGGGTGGTGGGTCTGCTCGGGCCAGGTCGGCGGCGACCACCCGGAGCTGGTCGGGCAGGGTCAGGTCGCTCGGCAGCCGGGGCACCTCGCGGCGCGGCTCGCCGGCCGCGTCGGCGGCCAGGTTGGCGATCTCCTGGACCAGCTTGTGCACCAGGTCGGCCCGGGACACGTTGCCCCCCTCGGCCGGCGCCGACCAGCGTGGCTGCTGCCAGTGCCCGACCTGTCGGACCAGCAGGGTCACCGCCCGGTCCAGTTCCGCTGCGCTCATCGCCGCCGAGTCTACGGTCGA
>NZ_NAPR01000013.1:309881-338416 GCF_002140155.1 Micromonospora sp. NBS 11-29 | reverse complement strand
CGCGGCAGGCGGGCGTCGCAGGGCGGGCGCGGACGGTCAGTCGTCGCCCTGGAAGTAGCTCAGCAGCCGGAGGATCTCGATGTAGAGCCAGACCAGGCCGACCACGATGCCGAACGCGGCCGTCCAGGCGTAGCGCTGCGGGAGGCCCATCCGGACCCCCTCCTCGATGTCGGCGAAGTTGAGCACGAAGCTCAACGACGCCACCACGATGCAGACCAGACTGAAGCCGATCGCCAGCGGGCTGCCGTCGCGCAGGTGCGTGTTCACGCCGAACAGCGCCAGCACCAGGTTGACCAGCATGACGCCGAACAGGCCGGCGATGACCGCCACCATGATCCGGGCGAACTTCGGGGTGGCCCGGATGATCCGCGCCTTGTAGATGATCGCCATCAGGAAGAAGACGCCGAAGGTGCCCGCCACCGCCTGGAGCACGATGCCGTCGTAGAGCGACTCGAACGCCTTGCTGACCATGCCGACGAAGACGCCCTCGACGATCGAGTACGTCACCACGAGCGCCGGGTTGGCGATCCGCGAGAACGAGATGATCAGGCCGAGCACCAGGCCGACCACGGCGGCGCCGATCCAGGCGACGCCGACCAGCGAGTCCGGCACGAGCACCCAGGCCGCGGCGGCCGAGGCACCGAGGATGGCGAGCATGAGGACCGTCTTGACGACCACGTCGTCGAGGGTCATCGGGGTCACGGTGGGCGGGGCCACCGGCTGGCCGTAGCCGCCCGGGTAGGGCTGCTGCGGCGGGTACTGCTGGGGGTATCCGGGCTGACCGTACGGCCCGGGCTGGGCGTACCCGGCCGCCCGCTCACGCTCGGCCGCCTGGCCGAGCCGGGCGAGCACCGGGTTCGAGGTCTTCACTTCTCAGGCCTCCCTCAGGGGGTCGTTCGCACGTGGAACGTGCGTCTCCAGGGTAGACGGGGTGACAACACCTCGCGTGGCGCGAAGCTGTGGGAACGCTGAGAGTTCTCGGTGCCCGGGGCGGGGGTCGAACCCGCACGCCTTGCGGCAGCCGCTTTTAAGGCGGCCGTGTCTGCCGTTCCACCACCCGGGCGGGTGACACCGGCGCGTCGACACGCGGCGGTGCAGATCTCACCGTAGCGGCTCCGGCGTCGCCCGGCGTACCCCGGCGGGCCTGGCCGATATGGTCGAGGCCGTGACCAGCGCCGCCGGCACGGCCTCCGGACCCGACCGTGACCAGGCGGTCCGCCCCGCGCCGGCCGCCGGCCCGGCGCGTGCGGCCCGGCTGCGGGCGACGGCCCGCCGGCACCGCGCGGACCTGCTGGCCGGGCTGGTGTTCGCGGCGTTCGCCGGGTGGCTCACCCACGGCCTGTGGCCGGTGCCGGGCGCGCGGATGCTCGCGCTCAACCCGGCCGACCAGATTCTGTACGAGTGGTTCCTGGCCCTGGACGCGCGGGCCCTGCACGGCGACTTCAGCCTGGTCACCGACCGGCTCAACGCGCCGGACGGGGTCAACCTGATGGCCAACACCTCGGTGGTCGCGCTGGGGGTGCTGTTCGCCCCGCTCACCCTGGCCGTCGGCGCGCCGGTCACGTTCGCCCTGCTCGTCGCCGGCAACCTGGCCGGCACGGCGCTCGCCTGGTACCTGCTGTTCACCCGGACGCTGCGCGCCCACCGGCTCGCCGCCGGCCTCGGCGCGGCGCTCTGCGGCTTCGGGCCGGGCCTGGTCTCGCAGAGCAACGGCCACCTGCACATGACCGCGCAGTGGCTGGTCCCGGTGCTGGTCTGGCTGGTGGTCCGGCTGCTGCGCGCCGCCGACCCGGCCGGGCGTCCGGGCGGCCCGGACCGTCGCCGGGCGGCCTCCTCGGCGATCGGGTTGGCCGCCGTCGTCACCGTCGGAGTCTTCGTCGGTGAGGAGGTGCTCCTGCTCACCGCGCTCACCCTGGCCGTGGTGGCCGTCGCGTACGGGCTGGCCGAGCGGGAGCTGGCGCGGCGGGCGCTACCCGGGTTCGCCGCCGGCCTGCTCGGCGCGGCCGGGCTGGCGCTGCTCGTGCTGGCGTACCCGCTCCGGGTGCAGTTCACCGGCCCGTGGGGCGTCCCCGACGGGATCTTCCCGCCGGCCTACTTCCCGGCCGACCTGGCGAGCTGGACCCGGTTCTCCGCGCTGACGGTGGCGGGCCGCCCGGAGGCGGTCCGGCTGACCACCGGCCCGGCCGAGTTCACCACGTTCCTCGGCTGGCCGTTGCTGCTGGTCGCGGTCGGCTGCGCGGTCTGGCTCAGCCGGCGTTCCCTGGTGCGCGCCGCGGTGACCGGGGCGTTGGTGATGGCGGCGTTCGCGCTCGGTCCCGACATCGTGGTCGACGGGGTACGAACCGGCGTCCCCGGCCCGTACGCGCTGCTGGCCGGCCTGCCGGTGGTGGACGGCGCGCTGCCGACGCGCTTCGCGCTGGCCGTGCCGCCGCTGCTCGGCGTCGTGCTCACGCTGGCCGTGCACCGGGCGCTGCACGAGTCGGGTCCGGTTCGCCGGCTGGTCCCATTCGCGGTCGGCGCGGCCCTGCTCAGCGTCTTCCCCACCCCGCTGCCCACGATGGACCGGCCGCCGCTGCCCGCGTTCGTCGCCGACGGGCACTGGCGGCAGTGCGTACGCCCCGGTGGGGTGCTGGTGCCGGTGCCCACGGCCACGCCGACGGACCCGGGGCCGATGCGGTGGGCCACCGCCGCCGGCGTCGCCTTCGGCATGCCGGAGGGCTTCTTCATCGGCCCGTACGGCCCCGGTGGGTCGGCCGCGTTCGGCACCTGGCAGCGCCCGACCTCGGCCCTGCTCGCCGACGTGGCCCGGCGGGGCGTGCGGCCGGAGATCGGTGACCGGGAGCGCCGCGCGGCCCTCCGGGACGTCAGCTTCTGGGGCGCGTCCTGCGTCGCGCTGACCGACGACGCGCCCCACGCGGAGTTGCTGCGCGGCACCCTGGTGGAGCTGTTCGGTCCGGGCGTCCGGCTCGCCGACGCGTGGACCTGGCGGTTCTGAAGCGGCGAAGGGCCCCCCGCGTGTGCGGAAGGGCCCTTCGCCGGACGCTCAGACCCGCGCCGCGCGGGCCGGCGGCGCGGACGCCTCGGCGAACTCCTCACGCGGGTCGTGCAACTGGCCCAGCGCGACCACCTCACGCTTGAGGAAGAACGCCAGCGACCAGTCGACCACCACCCGCACCTTGCGGTTGAACGACGGGATCCGGGACATGTGGTACGTCCGGTGCATGAACCAGGCCGGCCAGCCGGTCATCTTGATGCCGTAGACCTGCGCCACGCCCTTGTGCAGGCCGAGGCTGGCGACGCTGCCGACGTGCTTGTGCTTGTAGTCGACCGGCTCCCGCCCGCGGATCACGTTCGCGATGTTGTCGGCCATCCGGGCGGCCTGCCGCACCGCGTGCTGCGCGCTCGGCGAGCAGAAGTTGCCCGGCTCCTTGGTCAGGTCCGGCACGGCGGCGCAGTCACCGGCGCTCCACGCGCCCTCGACCACCCGGTCGCCGTCCACGACCTGGAGCGTCGGCCGGCAGGTGACCCGGCGGCGCTCGTCGCGCGGGAAGTCGGTCGCGTCCAGCATCGGCGACGGCTTCACGCCGGCGGTCCAGACGATGGTGTCGGACGGGAACTCGTCCCCGTCGGAGAGCTTCACGATGCCGTCGACGCAGGACTCCAGCCGGGTGTCCAGCCGGATGTCCATGTTCCGCTTCAGGAGCTGCTGCACCGTGTAGGCGCCCATGTCCCGGTCGACCTCGGGCAGCACCCGCTGGGTCGCCTCGACCAGCACCCAGCGCATCTCCTCCGGCTTCAGCTCCGGGTAGTAGCGCAGCGCGTCGCGGGCCATGTCCTCCATCTCGGCGAGCGCCTCGATGCCGGCGTACCCGCCACCGACGAAGGTGAACGTCAGCGCGCGGCGGCGCACCTCCGGGTCGGTCGTGGCGGCCGCCACGTCCAGCCGGTCCAGGACGTGGTTGCGCAGGAAGATGGCCNGCGGGAGACCGAGCCGGGGGCGACCACCACGTGGTCGTACGGAATTTCCCGGGCCGGGCCGCTGATCGGCTGCACCACGGCGGTCATCCGGTCGTGTTCGATGCGGGTGACCGTGCCGGCCACCACCGTGCACTTGCGCAACTCCCGCCGCAGCGGCACCACGGCGTGCCGAGGGGAGAT
The DNA here is from genome assembly GCF_002140155.1 of Micromonospora sp. NBS 11-29. Taxonomy (GTDB): domain Bacteria; phylum Actinomycetota; class Actinomycetes; order Mycobacteriales; family Micromonosporaceae; genus Micromonospora. The sequence goes on along the minus strand of NZ_NAPR01000013.1, from coordinate 334,258 downwards.
GTTGCCGGCCGAGGCCTCCGGGAGGAACGGCTGGTACGTCATGTGCGGCTGCGGGTCGACGACGATGACCTCGGCCTCACGGGAGCTCAGCTTCTTGGACAGGCGCAGAGCGGCGTACAGGCCAACGTGCCCGGCACCCACGACAAGGATCCGCTTCGGATTCACGTCTCCATCTTTCCCCGGGGGGCTCGGGTAATCCCGCGCGAGACCCCCTTCTGTGACGGAGCACAACCGGTGTGACCTGCACAACGTGCCCGGGTCATCCCGTCATCTGCGACGCAGCAGCCACCCCAGCAGCGCGCTGAGCCCCACCGCGACCAGGAGTCCCACCACCGTCGCCGCCTGCGTGCCACCGGAGCCGCCGACCCCGCCGAGCCAGGCCAGCACGATGCCGAGCACGGCGCTGGCCAGCACCACCCCGCCGGCCCGGGTCAGCCAGCGCAGCACCAGATCCGGGTCGATCAGGCCGTCGTAGGGCAGCAGCGCGGCGAGCGCGCAGAGCGTGTGCGCCAGGTAGAGCAGCGTGGCCACGGCCAGCAGCCGCCACAGCGCCGGCGGCCGGTCGTAGCCGAGCGTGGCCAGCAGCCAGCCGGCGACCGTCACCAGCGCGGCGAACGTCGGCCAGATCCGGCGCGGCCCGGCCGCCGGCAGCACCGCGGCCACCGCCAGGGCCAGCAGCGAGCGCGGGGTGATGGCCTGCACCGGGTACGCGAGCAGGAAGCCGGCCAGCACGACGAGGAAGACGCCGCCCCGTACCAGCAGCGGCAGCGGGCTGACCCGGCTGGCCGCGTACCGCAGCCCGCGCACCCGTTCGACCACCGCGTTCACCGGACCCCCACCCTGGGCGCCGTGGCCAGTCGGGCCACGTCCCGCAGCACCTCGTCCAGGCTGCCGGCGCCGGCCCACCGCACCACCGGCACCCCGTGCTCGCGGAGCTGACCGATCATCGTGTCCCGGTCCAGCCGCCACAGCCGGTACGCCACCTCGGCCCAGCCCCGTTCCTTCGGCACCGGCAGGTCGGCCGGCAGCGTGTCCACCGCGACCACGAACCGCCCGCCCCGGGCCAGCCGGGCCAGCATCTGCGCCGACCGCTCGTCGAGCAGCGGGGTGAGCACCACCACCAGCGCGTCCGAGGAGAGCAGGTGCGGTCCGAAGACCTGGTCGTACGGCTCGTGCGGGGAGGATTCGGCCTGCACGTCGAGCAGCCACTCCAGCACGGTCAGATATTGCCGGCGACCGGTGGCGGGGCGCAGCCGCCGGGCGGCCGGACCGTATTCGAGCAGCGCCACCCGGTCCCCCCGGTGCAGGTAGTGCTCGGCGATCGCGGCGGCGGCCCGGACCGTGGTGTCGAGCACCGACGCCGGCCCGCCCGTGCCGCCGGAGCGCCCCGCCTCGGCGAGCACGTCCAGCAGCACCACCACCTCGGCGTCCCGGTCCGAGAGGGTGGCCGCCACATGGAGCTGGCGGGCCCGCAACGACACCCGCCAGTCGATCCGGCGCAGCCGGTCACCGGGGGCGAAGACGCGTACCCCGGCCAGTTCGCCGCCCTCCCCCGGCCGCCGTGACCGGTGCGCGCCGACCAGCCCGGCGGCCCGGGGCATCGTCTCCACCGCGTCGAACGGCTCGGTGCGCGGATAGACCCGGGCCCGGATCGCGTCGGTGACCACCGCGCGGGAGACCAGCAGCCCGTCGGCCGTGGCGACCCGGACGCCGGCCGGACCGAGCGGGTGCCGGCCCCACCGCAGCGCGGTGCCGGTCAGCTCCAGGTCGACCGCGCTGCCCCGGGGCACGGAGGTGACGAAGGGGCGGTCGGCGCCGCCGGAACGGCCCACGTCCAGCCCGGCGCCGCCGAAGCCGACCTGCTCCACGCGTAGCCAGCGGGACATCCGGGTCCGGACCACGGCCACGTCGTAGGAGATCTGATCCGGATTGGACACCGCCACCGTGGCCGCCATCGGCGCGCCCTCGACCAGGTGGGTGTCCGCGACGCTCAGCTCCAGCTCGGGCTGCCCGCCCGGGCGGCGGCGCAACGCGTACGCGGTGCCCAGCGCGAACGGCGTGGCGAGCACCACCAGGTCGATCCGGCCGAGCAGCACGGCCGCGACGAGCAGCACGCCGGTGAGCAGCACCGCCCGGCCGAGCGCCCAGGTGGGCGTCCAGCCGCTCGTCGGCTCGGACCGGTCCATCAGCGCCCGGCGGCGTAGCTGGGCAGCGCGCCGCTGGCCGGGGCGGGCGTCGAGTCGAGCACCTCACCGACCACGAACGTCGGATCCACCCGGCGCAGCCACATCTCCGGCCGCAGCGTGATCCGGTGCGCCAGCGCGGGAGCCGCCACCGCCTTGACGTCCTCCGGCACCACGTAGTCGCGGTTGGCCAGCACGGCCCGCACCCTCGACAGCAGCAGCAGCGCCAGCGAACCGCGCGGCGACGCGCCGACCAGCACCGAGGGGTGCTCGCGGGTGGCCGCGGTGAGCGCCACGACGTACCGGCCGACCGAGTCCTCGACCACCACGTCCTCCAGCGCCGCCTGCATGGCGCGCAGCGTGCCCGCGTCCACCACCGGCTTGATCTCGGCCTCCTCGCGGCGGCGGGCCATCCGCCGGCGCAGCACCTCCCACTCCTCGTCGTGGCTCGGATAGCCGAACGAGACCCGGAGCAGGAACCGGTCGAGCTGCGCCTCGGGCAGCGGGTAGGTGCCNGGCTCGTCGAGCCGGTAGGTCACGCCCTCCACCGACACCTGCTTCTCCTGCATCGCCTCCAGCAGCGCCGACTGGGTCTTCGGCGGCGTCCGGTTGATCTCGTCGGCGAGCAGCAGGTTGGTGAAGACCGGCCCGGCGCGGAAGGAGAAGTCGCCGCTGCTCTGGTCGTAGAGGAAGGAGCCGGTGACGTCGGCGGGGAGCAGGTCCGGGGTGAACTGGAGCCGGCGGAAGTCCAGGCCGAGCGCCTGCGCGAACGAGCGCGCGGTGAGCGTCTTGCCCAGGCCGGGCAGGTCCTCCAGCAGCACGTGACCGCCGGCCAGGATGCCGGCGAGCACCAGCTCCAGCGCCTCGCGCTTGCCCACCACGACCGTGCCGACCGCGTCCAGGACGGCCCGGGCGAGCCGGCCCACCTCGGCGGGAGCCATGCTCCGGTCCACGTCGTTCATCAGAGTTTCTCCAGTTCGGCGACGATCGCCGCGAGGTCGCGCGGCGACGGTGGGCGGCGGACGGGGGTGCCGAGGAACGTCCAGAGCGGCTCGCCCAGCAGGGCGCGGGCGCGGACCGGGTCGGACTCGCGGGTGACGCCGTGCCGCTGGCGCAACCGCTCGTCGGCCAGCTCACCGAGGCGGGGCAGCACCCGCTCGGTGAACCGCTCCCGGTTGTCGGCGCACCAGTCCAAGGGTCGTTCCCACCCGTTGATGGCGGTACGCAGCGCGTCCCGGGCGGACCAGTTCCAGGTGCCGGGCTCCTCACCGGTGGCCCTCCGGGTGCCGGCGCGCGGTGGCGGTGGGGGCGAGAGCGCGGCGGTGACCCGGCGGACGGCGAGCACCGCCAGCACGCCCGCGATGATGATCCAGAGCGGCACGCGCAGGCCGACCGCGCGCAGGCCGACCACGATCACCACCACCACGGCGGCGGTGACCGCCACCGTCCGCAGCAGCCGGCGCGCCCGCCCGCCCGAGATCCGTTCGGCGGCCCCGGTGGGCTCCTCGCCCGATCCGAGCAGGTCGTCGATGCTGGTGCTCACGCCGGCTCACCCGCCGCCGCCATCGGGCCGGTCAGTTCGCCGCGCAGCCGGCGCAGCGCCGCGCGGGCCTGGTCGCGGGTGCGCTCGTCGACCGCGTGGGTGGCGTACCGGGCCTCCCGGTAGACGTGCGCGAACTCGTCCAGCACGTCGGCGCTGGCGATCGCCGGGACGCCGGCCTCCGCATCGCCGCGCAGCAACCGGCTGACCAGGTCGGTGGGGGTGTCCCCGGTGCGCCGGGGCACGCCGGCGTCCTCGGCGGCCTCCTCCAGCCGTACCCAGCAGGCGATCACCGCGGTCCGCGGGTCGGTGGCCCGGTCGTCCAGTTCGACCAGTCCGGCGTCGAGCGCCGCCACCACCTCGCGGGCCGTCCCCTCGGCGGTACGCCGGGCGCGCCTCGTCGGCACCGCGCGGGTGGTCCGGCGCAGCGCGCCGCGTACCACGCTCCAGAGCACGTACCCGACGGCGGCCAGCACGGCGGCGCAGAGCAACGCCACGGCGGCGGTGGCCAGCCAGTCCGGCACGCCGCCCGAGGTGGACTCGGCGGCGTCCCGGGGCTCGACCGGGATCGAGGGCACGGCCTCGGGGGACGGGTAGTCCGGCACGTACGGGAGGGTGTCCGCGGCGGGCGGGATCCGGCTGGCCCCGATGGCGGAGTGACCGGCGGCGAACGCGGCGGCCGCGAGCAGCGCCGCCACCGCCGCGACCGGCCACCACCGACGCAGCACGCCGAGATCCATTCCACCGTCCCAGGTGTTCTCAGTCCACCCCGGCCAGGTGCTTCGCCCGGGTGAACACGTCGTCCAGCATCACCGGCGTGAGCCGGCCGGTGAACGTGTTCTGCTGGCTGACGTGATAGCAGCCGAGCAACGCCGGCACGGACTCGCCGGACCAGTGTGCCCCATGGCCGAACGCCGGTCGCGGCGTGGGCGGGCGCTGCCCGTACACATGACGTAGCACCGGCCACCACGCGGCCCAGGCGAACGCGCCCAGCGCGACCACGACGCGCAGCGTGGGGCGGACCAGTTCGACCTCGCGGTGCAGCCACGGCGCGCAGGTGTCCCGCTCGGCCGGGGTGGGTTTGTTGTCCGGCGGCGCGCAACGCACGGCGGCGAAGATGCGGGTGTCGGACAGCGTGAGCCCGTCGTCGGCGGCGACGCTGGTCGGCTGGTTGGCCAGCCCGGCCCGGTGCAGCGCGGCGAAGAGCACGTCGCCGGAGCGGTCCCCGGTGAAGATCCGGCCGGTGCGGTTGCCGCCGTGCGCGGCGGGCGCCAGGCCGAGGATGGCGATCCGCGCGTCCGCCGGCCCGAGGCCGGGCACCGGCCGCCCCCAGTAGTGCTGGTCGCGGAACGCGGCCCGCTTGACCCGGGCCACCTCCGCACGCCAGGTGACCAGCCGGGGGCAGGCGAAGCAGTCGCTGACCGCGCCGTCGAGGTCGGCCAGGTCGGTCGCCCGCGCCGCGCGGGCGACCACCTCTCCGGGGGTACGCGACTCAGCCAAGCTTGGCCCGGAACAGTTCCAGGGTGCGGGCCCAGGCGGTGGCGGCGGCCCGCTGGTCGAAGTGCTCCGGCCGGTCCTCGTTGAAGAACGCGTGCGCGGTGCCCGGGTAGTCGAACGTCTGACAGGTGCCCCCACCGGCCTCGATGGAACGGCGTACGCTCTGCACCCCGTCGGCGGCGGAGAGGCCGTCCGCCTCGGAGCAGTGGATGAGCGCGGCCTTCCCCNGGTGGTGGCGACGATGCGCTCGGCGAACGTGCCGGCCCACAGCGCCAGGCTCGCGCCCGCGCAGAACCCGGCGCAGCCCACCTTGCCGGCGACCTCGGGCCGGCTCGCCAGGTATTCCGCGGCGGCCGCGATGTCGCTGGCCGCTTCGTCCATCTGGGTGCTGTTCAACATCTGCCGGGGCTCGGTGGGCTTGCTCGCCGGGCCGCCGTGCCGGAAGTCGGGCGCGAGCGCGACGAAGCCCGCCTCGGCGAACCGGTCGACCACCGCGCGGACGTGGGGCACCAGGCCCCACCAGTCCTGGATGACGATGACCGCCGGGCTGGCCGCACCGCCGGAGGGTATCGCGAGATACCCCTCGCTCGTCCCCCCGTTGCCGGTGAAGCTCACCATTTCGCCCATGGGCCCGTCCTCCTAGCGGTCAGTCNCCGGCCCGGGGAAGACGGAAGAACAGTGGCATTCACCTCCTGTCGGAAGCCGGGACAAGCGACACCACCCGGTATACCAATTGCTAAACTCGGTCCGTGGTGGCTGGGGAATGGGACGTCTACCTGATCGACGAGGTGCGGCAGTGGATCGGCACGTTGGACGACAACGCGCACGCCCGAGTGGTGCAGGCGATCGATCTTCTGGCAGCGCACGGCCCGGGACTCGGGCGCCCCCTGGTGGACACCATCCACGGTTCGTCAGTGGCGAACTTGAAGGAACTGCGGCCCGGCAGTGTACGTATTCTTTTCGCGTTCGACCCGTGGCGCTCGAGCATCCTCCTGGTTGCCGGTGACAAGTCCGGCCGATGGAAGACGTGGTATCAGGAGGCCATACCGGTCGCCGAACACCGATACGAGCTCTACCTAAAGGATCGGGCACGCGAGGAGGGGAAGGCATGAGGGATTACTCCCGATGGCAGGACATCCGCGCCGAGCACGTCGCGCGGGCCGGCGGTGAAGAGGCGATTGATGGGGGCAAGCAGCAACTCCTCGCCGAGGTCATCGGCCACCGGCTCGCGGAGGTACGCCGAGCGCGGGGGTTGACCCAGCAACAGGTGGCCGACCGGATGGGCGTCACCAAAGGGCGGGTGTCCCAGATCGAACAGGGAAAGATCTCCGGCCAGGAGGTGGTGGCCCGGTTCGCCGCCGCCCTGGGCGGGAGGCTCCACCAGGCCATCTACTTCGACGACGGCGACATCGCCGCCATCGCCTGACAGCGGTGCGCCCCCACCCCGACAGTCGGGGCGGGGGCGCTGGCGGCGCACTCAGGGGGTTGTCGTGGGCGCCACGGGGGCGCTCGCGGTGGGTGCGAACGGGGCCAGCTCCGGGCAGTACGGGTAGGTGTTGCGCATCTCCGGCACCGCACCCGAGCCGTCCGTGCAGCTCGGCCAGCCGAGTTGGATCGGCACGCCGTTCTGGTCGAACAGCCGCGCGTCGCGGATCAGCCGTCCCTGCTGGTCGTAGACGAAGACGTCCTCGATCCGGTCGTACCTGTGGTCCACCGACACCTGCTCGTAGCCGCCGTAGAAGTCAGAGCTGGCGTTCCGGTCCACGTCGGCCAGCACCGCGACGGAGAACAGCAGCAGCGCGGCGGTGCCCAGGTGGTGCAGCCGTCGCGGCCACCCGGTGATCCCGGCCGAGCGGCGGCCCCACCACAGCGACACGACGATCGCGCCGATGAGCAGCAGCAGTCCGCCGGAGGTGTTGCCGTCCATCCGGGGCACCAGGCCGGACCGGCCGTCCGTCATCGCGGCCACGAGCAGGGCGGCCAGCCAGCCGCGAACCAGCCACCAGGCCGGGCGCAGGGGACGCAGGAAGTCGCTCACCGTCTCGTGCCCGAACACCGGGCCGAGCTGGCGGTCGAGCAGGCGCAGTTGGGTGGCCGTCTCCTGCCGGGCCTCGGCAAGCCGGTGGAAGCGGGTCGGCCGCCGTCCCGGCTCCGCACCGGCCGCGGCCCGCAGCTCCGCCGCGTACGCCTCCGGGGTGCCGAGCCGGTCGACGAGCGCGCCGTCGGCCTCGGCGGCGACTTCCGCCAGGTGCTCCGGCAGGTCCTCGGTCAACTCGTCCCGGACCGTCGGCGGCAGGTCGGCGAGCGCGGCCCGCACCCGGTCGACGTAGTCCGTGATCTCCTGCCCAGTGACGGTCATGCCGCCATCCCCCGATCGTCGAGCAGTGCGTCCATGGTGGTGGCGAACGAGCGCCAGGTCTTGCCGGAGCGGGTGAGCTGGTCGCGGCCCGAGGCGTTCAACGAGTAGTACTTGCGGTGCGGCCCGGACTCGCTGGGCACCACGTAGGTGGTGAGCAGGCCGGCGGCGAAGAGCCGACGCAGCGTGCCGTAGACCGAGGCGTCGCCGACCTCGGTCAGGCCGGCCTCGCGCAGCCGGCGCAGGATGTCGTAGCCGTAGCCGTCCTCGTCCTTGAGCACGGCGAGCACCGCCAGGTCGAGGACCCCCTTGAGAAGCTGCGTCGCATCCACGCAGAACACACTAGTGCGCATTGCACAGTACTGTCCACCCCCCTCCTCTGGTGATCAAGAAGTTCACGTCGGCGATTGACGGCAACCCCGACGCAAACCCCTTGGTCATCGGAGCGGGAACGGGCGGGCAGTCCAGCCGACGAAGCGATCGAACAACTCCCGCGGGTCCGGGTTCTGCTTCATCAGGTCGGCGGTGGCGTCGAACAGGCAAGCCGCCATGTAGATCGACAGGGCGACCCGGTCACGCCGGTAGTCCATCAGCAGCAACAGGCGGGCCGGTTGACACGGCCAGGGGCCCGCGCACACCTGGCAGAGCCAGCGCGGCCGCATCGGAAGATGCGGCCGCATGGCCCGACGACCGCGATCAGGTACGGGAGAAGCACTCTGCGCGCTCATCCCCTGATCGTGCTCGCGTTGTTATCGATCGTCAACCCCGATCGCTGTTAACGATCGCCGAGCAAGCGGCGATACCTACCGTCAAGGCGTGGTCGAGTTCGTGGGAATCGCCGAGATCCGAGACATGCTCGGCGGGGTCTCGCGCGCCCGCGCGTCCGTGGTCGCCTCCCGGCGTGACTTCCCCGCCCCGTATCAGGTGCTCAAGATGGGCCAGATCTGGCGGAAATCGGACGTTGAGAAGTGGGTTCGGGAGCACCGACCGGACCTGTCATCCGACTGAACCGCGGTTGGCGGGTTTCGGTCAATGATCGACACCAGTTCGGTGAAGTGGTGGCATCCCGTCAGCCGGATACCGCCACTTCGCCGAGCTGGCGGCCGACCGCCCAGCCTCCCGGCTAGTGGGACGACCAACCCGGGCTACGCGAGGCTCCAGGCGATGCCGTCGAGGATGTCGTGTTCGGAGGCGACCACCGACGGCATGCCGGCCCGTTCCATGATCACGCGCAGCACCAGCGCGCCGGCGCCGATCACGTCCGCCCGGCCGGGGTGCATCACCGGTTCGGTCAGCCGCTGCTCCCGGGTCGCACCGAGCAGGGCGGCGGTCACCGAGGCCACCTGCTCGTAGGAGACCCGGGCGTGGTGGATGCGGCTCGGGTCGTACTCCCGGAGCCCTTCGGCCAGGGCGACCACGGTGGTGACCGAACCGGCGAGACCGACCAGCGTGGCGGCCTCCCGCCCGGGCACGGCGGCCAGCGCCCGGTCCACCGCGGCGGCGATGTCGGCCTCGGCGGCGGCGATCTCCGCCGGGGTGGGGGGATCGCCGTGCAGGTGCCGCTCGGTCATCCGGACGCAGCCGATGTCCACCGAGATCGCCGCCCGGACGCCGTCGGTGCGGGTGCCGACCACGAACTCGGTCGAGCCGCCGCCGATGTCGACCACCAGGTACGGCGGTTCGGCGTCGGCGGGCAGGCCGCGCACCGCGCCGGTAAACGAGAGCCGGGCCTCCTCGTCGCCGGTCACCACCTCCGGCGGTACGCCGAGCGTCCGCTCGACCATGGCGCGGAAGTCACCGGCGTTGGAGGCGTCGCGGGAGGCCGAGGTGGCGCACATCCGCACCCGCTCGACGCCCGCCTTCTCGATCTCCGCCGCGTAGTCGGCGAGCGCCACCCGGGTCCGCTCGATCGCCTCGGGGGCGAGCCGGCCGGTCTGGTCGACGCCCTGCCCCAGCCGCACGATCTCCATCCGCCGACTGACATCCACCAGCGGCCCCGCACCCCCCGGCAGGTCGGCGATCAGCAACCGGATCGAGTTGGTCCCACAGTCGATGGCTCCCACCCGCACACTCACGCACCCACCCTACGGCAGCCCGCCCCCGCCCCGGACAGAGGGAAATCAGAGGCGGAGGAGCATTCGGGTGTTGCCCAGGGTGTTGGGTTTCACCCGTTCCAGGTCCAGGAACTCGGCCACACCCTCGTCGTAGGAGCGCAGGAGCTGCTCGTAGACCGGCTGCGGGACGGGAGCGCCGTCGATCTCGTGGAAGCCGAACGCGCCGAAGAACCCGGTCTCGAACGTGAGCACGAAGATCCGGGCGATGCCCAGCTCGCGGGCCGCGTCGATCAGCTCGGCGACGATCCGGTGCCCGACCTTCTGCCCCCGGCAGGACGGGTCGACCGCCACCGTCCGGATCTCGGCCAGGTCCTCCCACATGACGTGCAACGCACCGCAGCCGACCACCGTGTCGTCCGGCGTCACCGCGACCCGGAACTCCTGCACGTCCTCGTAGAGCGTCACGGTGGCCTTGCTGAGCAGCCGCCGGTCGTCGGTGTACGTGTCCACCAGCCGCCGGATGCCGCGCACATCGGCGGTGCGGGCCCGGCGGATCGTTACCAGGTCGGCGGCGCTCACTCCTCGCGCCCATGGGTGGGCACGTCCACGCAGGGGCCGGCGGCCCACCACTTCTCCACCAGGGCGAGCGTCTCGTCGCCGAACGGGTTGACCCCCGGCCCGGCGGCCAGCGCGTGGCCCAGGTGCACATGCAGGCACTTCACCCGCCCCGGCATTCCGCCGGCCGAGATGCCGGCGATCTCCGGCACCTCGCCGATCGCCTCCCGCCGGGTCAGGTAGTCGTCGTGCGCGGCCCGGTAGCGGGCGGCCAGCTCCGGGTCCTCGGCCAGCCGCTCCGCCATCTCCTTCATCAGCCCGGCCGACTCCAGCCGGCTGCACGCGGCGGTGGCGCGCGGGCAGGTCAGGTAGAACAACGTCGGGAACGGGGTGCCGTCGGCCAGCCGGGGCGTCGTCTCCACCACGTCGGGCAGGCCGCAGGGGCACCGGTGGGCCACCGCCCGGGTGCCGCGGGGCGGGCGTCCGAGCTGCGCGGCCACCGCGGCCCGATCGGCCTCGGTGGCCGGCTGGCGTTCCGGCGGGGGTACGGAGTCCGCCGCCGGCTCCTGCGGTGGTACGACGATCACGGTGTTGCCTCTCGTGTGGTACTCACTTGTCGGGGCGCTCGGCGTCGGCCGCCCGCACGCTCGACCACAGGGTGTCGTACCAGGGCTCGGGCGGTTTCGGCGCCCCCGACCTCGCGTCCCGGCCGGCTTCCCTCGCGGCCCCCTCCGAGTCCCGGAGCACCACCAACGCCGTCTCGCCCGGCCGGACCATGAAGAAGCGTTCCCGCGCCTTGGTCTCGACGTAGGCGTCGTCCTTCCACTTGGCCGCCTCGGCGGTGAGGCTCTCGATCAGCCGCCGCTGCTCGGCCTGGGACGCCTCCATGCGTTCGATGTCGGCCTGCTGGTCCAGGTAGACCCGGACCGGGTAGGTGTACGCCAGGGCGAGCGCGATCAGCACCGCGAACAGCACGGTCGCGCGCCCGGTGAAGCGCCGGGGTTGGGGTGCGGTGAGCCGCTTGACCGCGCCACCGGCCGCGGTACGCCGGGCCGCGGCCGGGCGGCTCGCGGAGCGTACGCCGTCGGTGGCGCGGGGTGCGCCGGGTGACCGGCCGGCGGTGCGCGCCTCCGCGCGGACGCCGTCGCGGGCCGTGGACCGGACCCGGGCGCCGCCCGCCCGACCGGCCTGACCTGGCCGGCGGGCGGGCCGCTGGCCACCCGGTGTGCGGCGCTGCTGCATCGTCACACCCCTCCCCCGGAGCGTCGACCTCAGGCCGAACGGTAGCGCGGGAACGCGCCGGCGCCGGCGTACCGCGCCGCGTCGGCCAACTCCTCCTCGATCCGCAGGAGCTGGTTGTACTTGGCGACCCGGTCGGAGCGGGCCGGTGCGCCGGTCTTGATCTGACCGCAGCCGGTGGCGACCGCCAGGTCGGCGATGGTGGTGTCCTCGGTCTCGCCGGAACGGTGGCTCATCATGCACTTGAAGCCGGCCCGGTGGGCCAGGTCCACGGCGTCCAGCGTCTCGGTGAGCGAGCCGATCTGGTTGACCTTCACCAGCACCGCGTTGGCGGCCTTCTCGGCGATGCCCCGGGCGATGCGCAGCGGGTTGGTGACGAACAGGTCGTCACCGACGATCTGGACCCGGTCGCCCAGCGCGGCGGTCAGGGTGGCCCAGCCGCTCCAGTCGTCCTCGGCCAGCGGGTCCTCGATGGACACGATCGGGTAGTCGCCGGCGAGCTTGGTGTAGTAGTTGCTCATCTCCTCGGCGGACTTCGCGCTGCCCTCGAACGTGTAGGTGCCGTTGTCGAAGAACTCGGTGGCGGCCACGTCGAGCGCGAAGACGATGTCGGTGCCGAGCCGGTAGCCGGCCTTCTCCACCGCCTCGGCGATCAGGTCCAGCGCGGCGGCGTTGGTGGGCAGGTTCGGCGCGAAGCCACCCTCGTCGCCGAGACCGGTGGAGAGGTCCTTCTTCTTCAGCACCGACTTCAGCGCGTGGTAGACCTCGGCGCCGGAGCGCACCGCGTCCCGGAACGTGGGCGCGCCGATCGGCGCGATCATGAACTCCTGGATGTCGACGTTCGAGTCGGCGTGCGCGCCGCCGTTGAGGATGTTCATCATCGGCACCGGGAGCAGGTGCGCGTTCGGGCCGCCCAGGTAGCGGAAGAGGCTCAGCTCGGCGCTACCGGCGGCGGCCTTCGCCACGGCCAGCGAGACGCCGAGGATGGCGTTGGCGCCCAGCTCGCCCTTGTTGTCCGAGCCGTCGATGTCGATCATCTTCTGGTCGATCAGCCGCTGCTCGCTGGCCTCGTACCCGATGAGCTGGTCGACGATCCGGTCCTCGATGTTGGCGACCGCCTTCTCGACACCCTTGCCCAGGTAGCGGTTCTTGTCACCGTCGCGCAGCTCGACCGCCTCGAAGGCGCCGGTGGAGGCGCCGGACGGCACCGCGGCGCGGGCGATCGTGCCGTCGTCGAGCCCGACCTCGACCTCGACCGTCGGGTTGCCCCGCGAGTCCAGGATCTCCCGGGCGACGATTCCCTCGATGGTTGCCACTGAGTCGCTCCTCGTGTGGTGTGTTCGGTCCGGTATGGGCCGCGACGGTGCGGCTGAGGCAGGTGTTGAACGCAGCGTATCGGTCCCCGCCCTGCGGTACGCCGGTCGGGGCGCACCCCACGGCCGCGGGTGAGACGGACATTCCCGGATTACCGGTCGTCAACCGGCAACGGGTTTGCGAGAGGTTGTATGAATCGACAAGGCTGGGCATCATGCCTGCCGCCTCGACGACTCTCCGCGTGCTCGCCGCCTCGGTCATCGCGTCGCTCTCGGTCACCGGCTGCCAGACCCTGGACGACGCGGGCGTCGCGCTCGGGCGTGCCGACCTGGTCAACGACCTCGCCGCGCGGATGGATCGGGCGCTGGAGCAGACCTGGGCCGCCGAGTACCAGCTCGCCGGCGGCAGCACCGCCTCCATCGCGCAGACCGTGAAGCCGCTGCGCTCCACCTACACCTGGCCAGGCGGCAAGATCACGGTGACCCAGGAGGGGGTGACGCGGTGCGCCAGCACCGCCGCCCGCACCTCCTGCACCGTGTCGCCGCCGGTGCTCACCGCCGGCAAGCCCTCGGTGATCGTCTGGGACGAGGCGCGCAAGCAGGGCCTGGTCACCCCGCCGGCGGTGATCCGGCTGCTCACCGACGCGGCGCTGGAGCCCCAGGCGGTCATCCAGCAGAGCGACACCACGCTGGCCGGGCACCACGCCACCTGCGTGGACGTCACCAACGCCGGGGACCGCTTCACCGCCTGCGTGACCAACGAGGGGGTCCTGGGCAGCTTCAACGGCATCCTCGACGGCAAGCCCGCCGAGGTCACGCTGAGCCGCTACACCGAGACGGTGGAGGCGGCCACGTTCGAACCGCCGGCCGGCGCCGGCGTGGTGGACCGCCGCACGAAGACGTCCTAACCCGGTGGGCTCGGCTCGTTGTCGAGTGCGGCCGCGAGCCGGGTGAGGGCGTACCACTGCCGCTCGTTCAGGACGTCCATCGCGTACTCGTCGACGAGACTCGCCGACCCGTTCCGGTGGAGAACCAGTCCGTCGGAGAACGTGTCGAGCCACGGTCGGACGGTTGCCACGAAGCTGTCGACGAACGCCGTGACCTCCCGCTCGGTGCTGGCCGGTCCGAGCCGGTCGAACCGCCTGGCGAGTTCCACCACCATCGGCGCGGCCGTGGAGGTGCTGATCCGTTGGTAGAAGCGTTCGAGGTGCGGCATGCCGTCGTCGCCGACGAGGTGTGCCAGCAGCACCGACTGGTCCCGGTCGAGCCTGGTGAGGTGGGGCGACAGCCCGGCGGTCGCGAAGACCGCGAGGAACGGGGCCAGCTCCGGGGGCAGGTCCGGTGCCGCGTTCTGGGCGCGCAGCCGGAGGACGAGGTCACGTTGCGCGGTCAGCCGGTCGATCTGCCCGGTCAGCTCGGCGGCCAACTCGTCCAGCAACTCCCGCCCGTCCTCGGCCGGATCGTCGAGGAGGGCCGGCATCCGTTCCAGCGGTATCCCGACCGACGCCAGACGCCTGATCCGGACGACCCGGATCAGGTCGTGCACGTCGTAGCTGCGGTAGCCGTTGCTGCCGCGTTCGGGCTCGGCGAGGACGCCGACCTGGTGGTAGTGGCGCAACGCCCGGACCGTGACTCCGGCGAGTCGCGCCAGCTCACCGCTACGCACCTCCGACCACCACCCTCTCACCGTCGCCGGCCGCCGGTTCGGGTTCGAGGGTACGCAGCGAGCGCGCGAACAGGCCGGGACCGAGCGCGACCAGCCACCCGCAGGCGAGGACGACCGCGGCGACGCGTACGCCGGCGTACTCGGTGAGGACTGCCGCGCTGCCGATCCCGACCGCCGGCGCCGCGGTCACCATCGCGTTCTGGGTGCCCATGATCCGTCCCCGCATCTGTTCGGGGATGCGCTCGATCATCAGCACGCCGACGATGCCGCCGAAGAGTCCGCTGGACAGGCCGACGACGAACGCGCCGCCGAACACCCACCACACCGAGGAGAGCGCGGCGACGAGGCCGAAGCCGAGCGTGCTGCCGGACAACCCGGCGAGGAACCAGACGCGTCGCCGGCCCCGGACGCCGACGGTCGCGTAGAGCGTGCCGCCGACCAGCGTGCCGGCGGCGAGGGCGGTGAGGACGAAGCCGAGCATGCCGGGCCGCTCGACGAGCGTGAAGTAGACCGGCAGGATCAGCCCCTGCATGCCGGTGAGCACGATCACCGACGCGAAGCTGAGTACCGTCGTGACGGTCAGGAACGGACTGCGGAACAGCACCCGCCATCCGTCGCGTAGCTGCGCCCAGCCGGTGCCGGTCACGGTCGCCGCCGCACCGTCGGTGGTGACGACGGAGCCGACGCGGTGCGGGATCAGCAGCGTCAGCAGGGCCGCGGCCAGCGAGGTCGCCGCGGTGATCCACAGCACCGTGGCACCGTCGAACAGCACCATGAGCGTCCCGGCAGCCGCCGGGCCGACCAGCAGCGCGACCGCGCCCAGGGCCTCCCGGAGGCCGATCAGCCGCTCCGCGGCGACGCCGCTGTGCCGGACGACAGCGGGAAGCAGAGTCTCCCGGGCCGTCATGCCGGGCACGTCCCCGAGCGATCCGATGATCCCGAACAGGATGAACCAGCCCAGGCTCAACCCCGAGAACATGTCGATGAGCGGCAACGCGGCGATCGCCCCCGCCGACACCAGATCGGTCACCACCGACGACGTACGCCGGTTGATCCGGTCGATCACCACACCCATCAGCAGGCCGGCGAGGACGGCCGGGACCGCTGTCGCGCCGGCGACGATCCCGGTGCCGAGGACGCTGCCGGTCACCTGCAACACGATCAGCGGCAGGGCAACCCCCGCGATCGAGTTGCCGAGCAGCGACAGCAGGTACGACGCCAGATACGCGACGGGGATGAGCTTCATGCACCTAGTCAGAACCATGACGTAGGGGCGGGGTCAAGCGGTCCGGCCGACCGTCCTCTCAGAGCCCCAGCAGCGTGCGCAGGTGGCGCGGCGGCGGCGAGCCGTGCGCCAGCATCGCGTCGTGCCAGTCGCGCACCGACACGTCACGCGGGCGGGCGGCGGCGATGTCGGCCATCTCGCTGTAGCCGACGAAGTAGGTGGAGAGCTGGGTGGAGGTGAGCAACGCCCGCCGCCACTTGCCGGCCGCCTCGCCCTCCTCCTGGAAGCCACGCCCGGTCATCAGCGCCATCGCCTCCGACTCCGGCAGGTCGTCGCAGTGCACGAGCTGGTCGAGCAGCGCGTTGATGGACATCCGGAGCTGCATCTTGAGCTGCTGCAACCGCACCGGCAGCCCACCGAAGCCGAGCCCGGCCATCAGCTCCTCGGCGTGGACCGCCCAGCCCTCGATGAACACGCCGGACTCGGCCAGCGCACGCACCCGGGTCGGACCGGCGTACCGGCGGGCGTGCGCGAGCTGGAGGAAGTGACCGGGCATCGCCTCGTGCACGGTCAGGTTGCGGATCATGTGGTCGTTGTACTCCCGGTAGAACGACTCGACCCGCTGCGCCGGCCAGCCCGCCGGGGTCGGCGCGATGCAGTAGAACGTCGGCAGGTCGGCCGCCTCCAGCGGGCCGGGCGCGTCGCAGTAGGCCACCGCCACGCCCCGGGCGAACTCCGGCATCTCCTGGATCACGCACCGGTCCTCGACCAGGCTGACCAGGTCGTGGTGGCGGACGAAGTCACCCGCCTCGTCGAGCGTGACCGAGGCGAGGTCCACGATGGTGGCGTCGTCGGGGTGCTCGGCGCCGAGCAGGCCCAACGCCCGGCGTACCGTCTCGTCGTCACCCGGACCACCGACCAGCTCGACGGCCGCCGCCCGGATCTCGTCGGTCACCCGGTCGAGGTTGGCCCAGGCGCGGCGCTGGACCTCGGCGGCGCTCAGCTCGGTGTCGAGCGTGTGCCACAGCCGCGCCTCCCAGCGCCGCCGGCCCAACCGCGGGTCACGCCCCGGCCCGGCGTCGGCCGCCAGGCCCGCCCGCAGCCAGCCCACGAATTCGTCCAACGCGGCGATCGCGGCGGTGGCGGCCGGCCCCACGCGGTCGCGCAGCGCCGGCGCCTCGGCGAGCAGCGCGGGCACCTCGTCGCGGACCAGCGCCGCCGTGCCGGCGAACTGCCCGACCGCCGTCTCGGCGTGGATCCGCGGCATGTCCCGCAGCGCCGCACGCGCGGTCGCCAGGGCGTCCGGTACGGCCCGGAGGCGCCCCGCCAGGTGGGTCAGCCGCTCCTCGACCGGGGCGTAGGGGCGGGCCAGCAGGGCGTGCAGCAGCGGCCCCGGATTGTGCCGCAGCGGGTCCCACTCGTGGGCGCGGATCTCGGTGGCCTCGAACAGCCCCCGGTCGACCAGGCTGGTCAGCAGCGCGTGGTCGACGCCCTCCTCGACGTCGAGCACGTCCGGGTCGATCTCGGAGAGCGCGTCGGCGGCGTCCCTCAGCATCGCCCGGTCGGCGGCGAGCGCGTCGGCCGAAAGATCGGGCAGGCGGTCGTCGTAGCGGTGGTCACCGGCGGAGGTGGCCAGCCCGGGCCGGCTCTCCAGCAACGCCTCCACGATCCGCTCCGCCAGCACCCCGAACGCTTCCATCCCCCGACCCTACCGACCACCCCCGACGTCTTCCCTCTGCCCGCGCCGCCTCATCGTTGGCGGCTCGGCTCGGCGGTATCCGGAAACCAGTGGAACCACGATCTCGACAGGTGGATCGGTGAGCGGCAGCCTCGCCGGTTCGGCGAAGTGGCGGCATCGTCCGGCGGCGAAGGCTCCACTTCGGCGAACTGGCGTGGATCTTGGGCCCCTGGGCGGTCAGGGCCGGCATCGCCAGGGCGAGCGACACGACCCAGGGATACAACAATGGGCGGCGCGGGGTGGGTCAGGTGGGCTGGTCGGGGGCGGCGCGTTCGGCGGCTCGGACCGCGTCGGCGTAGGCCAGGGCGGCACGGCGCAGCGCCGCCTCCGNGCGGCGGCGACCGTGGCCAGCAGGCTCGCGCCGAGCCGCGCCTCCGGGTCCACCTGGGACTCGGCCAGCGGAGGCGGGACGGCCAGGCCGACCCGGCCGGCGCGGTCCAGGATCTTCGCCGCCAACGCCAGCGCGGGCTGGCTCAGGGCGATGCCGTCCAGCACCGAGTCCCGGGTCTTCTCGGCCCGCTTGATCCGCTCCCAGTTCGCCTCGATCTCCTCGATCGAGCCGGCCCGCTCACCCGAGAAGACGTGCGGGTTGCGGCGCACCATCTTGTCGACCAGCGTGCCGGCCACGTCATCGACCGTCCAGCTCTCGCCCTCCGGCAGGTCCTCGGCCAGCCGGGCGTGCAGCAGCACCTGGAGCAGCACGTCACCCAGCTCCTCGCGCAGCGCGTCGGTGTCGTCGGCGCTGATCGCGTCGTACGCCTCGTAGCACTCCTCCAGCAGGAACCCGGCGAGGCTGCGGTGCGTCTGCGCCCGCTTCCACGGGTCACCGCCCGGCGAGGCCAGCCGGTCCATCACCTCGACCGCGTCGAGCAGTCGGGCGCCGGGCGGGTCCCAGGAGCCGTACATCAGCTCCAGCTCGGCCAGGCCGGGCTCGCGGGCCAGCCGCAACCCCAGCTCACGGGCGAGCGCCTCGTCACCGGCCGGGCCGGCCAGCCACACCGCACCGCCGTGCGCCGCGGCCGCGTCGAGCAACGCCTGCGTCGTACCCTCGGTCACCACGCCGACCTCGGCGCCGGCCGACCGGACCGCCCGGGTCAGCTCGCTCTCCGCGCCGGCGAGGACCGGTGCGGAGCGTACGGCGTCCCAGGCGGCCGCAGTCAGCAGACCGGCGGGCAGCCGGGGCGAGGTGACCAGCAGGACGATGCGCGCGGTCATGCTCAGGGCGCCACCGGCGGCTCGACCACCGGCACCGACTCGCCGGTCTCCGGTTCGGGGGTGGAGACGTCGGTGNGCTGAGCAGCGGGAAGGTCAGCGGGCGGTAGCGCGGGTTGACCGAGACGTCGTAACCGCCGATGGCGTCGGCGAGCACCTTCCGGGTGGCCAGGGCGGAGCGGAGCTGCTGGCCATCGAGCTGGCGGGCGGCGGCGTCGTCGGGGACGTCCGGCGGGATGGCGCCGGCGGCGCGGCCGGCGGCGATCACCGTCTCCAGCTCCTCCGGCGTGGGAGCGCCCTGCTCGCCGGCCGGCAGACCGGACAGGCAGGTGTAGAACTCGGCCACCTTCTTCGGGTACGCCGCGTCGGCGGGCAGACCGGTCTGCTGCGCGACCTGCTCCGGGCTCACCTGACCCTGCGGGCGGTAGCCCTTGTCGGCGGAGAGTTCCCGGCACACGTCCGACAGCACCAGCGTGGCGACCACCTGGTCCCGGCCGGGCAGCAGCGCGTCGGCCTGCGGGGCGCTGGCCGGCGCGGCGGTCAGGCCGTCCCGCATCTCGTCGAGGACCGAGGTGATCTGGTCCTCGGTGACCCGGTGGTCGCCGATGTAGGCGGCGACACCGGGCTCGGTACGGCAACCGGAGAGGGCGACGAGGCCGACCGCCACGCTGGCGACGGCGACAAGACGGCGAGCACGCATGACGGTCACTCTCTCACGCCTCGTATCCGGCTGTGACGCCGCCCACCTCACCGCGCCCCCGCCCCGGCCGGCTGCACTGCTGGTTCGCCCAGCACATCGGAGAGGAGCTGGGCGCACCACTCCAGCAGCGCCTGGTCGCGCAGCGGCTCGCCGCCGATCCGGCGGGTGCTCGGCCGGGGCACGCTGACCTGGTCGAGCGCCTGCTTGTAGACCGAGTCCGGGTGGTAGCGCTTGAGTCGCATCTGCTTCGAGTCGGGCAGCGGCAGCGGGCCGAACCGGATGTGCTTGCCCTGCATCGACACGTCGGTCAGGCCGTAGCGGCGGGCCAGCAGCCGGAACCTCGCCACCGCCACCAGGTTCTGCACCGGCGCGGGCGGCTCGCCGTACCGGTCCGTCATCTCGGCGACCACCTCGCGCAGCCGGTCGGCGTCGCGGGCCTCGGCGAGCTTGCGGTACATCTCCAGCCGCAGCCGCTCCACGCCGACGTAGTCGTGCGGCAGGTGCGCGTCGATCGGCAGGTCGACCTTGACCTCGTTCTCCTCCTCGACGCTCTCGCCCTTGAACGCGGAGACCGCCTCGCCGACCATCCGGACGTACAGATCGAAGCCGACGCCCTCGATGTGGCCGGACTGCTCGCCGCCGAGCAGGTTGCCGGCGCCCCGGATCTCCAGGTCCTTCATCGCCACGTACATGCCGGCGCCCAGCTCGGTGTGCTGGGCGATGGTGGCCAGCCGCTCGTGCGCGTTCTCGGTGAGCGGCTTCTCGGGCGGGTAGAGGAAGTACGCGTACGCCCGCTCGCGGCCCCGGCCGACCCGGCCGCGGATCTGGTGGAGCTGGGCCAGGCCGAGCAGGTCGGCGCGCTCCACGATCAGCGTGTTGGCGTTCGGGATGTCGATGCCGGACTCGACGATCGTGGTGCAGACCAGGACGTCGAACTCCTTCTCCCAGAAGCCGACCATCACCTTCTCCAGCGCTTCCTCGCCCATCTGGCCGTGCGCCACCGCGACCCGGGCCTCGGGCACCAGCTCCCGGATCCGGCGGGCCGCCCGGTCGATCGACTCGACCCGGTTGTGCAGGTAGAAGACCTGCCCGTCGCGCAGCAGCTCGCGGTGGATGGACGCGGCCACCTGCCGGTCGTCGTACGCCCCGACGAACGTGAGCACCGGGTGCCGCTCCTCCGGCGGGGTGGCGATGGTCGACATCTCGCGGATGCCGGTGATCGCCATCTCCAGCGTCCGCGGGATCGGGGTGGCCGACATGGCGAGCACGTCGACGGAGGCGCGCAGCGTCTTCAGGTGCTCCTTGTGCTCGACGCCGAAGCGCTGCTCCTCGTCGATGATGACCAGCCCGAGCTGCTTGAACCGGGTGGCCGCCTGGAGCAGCCGGTGGGTGCCGATGACGATGTCGACGGTGCCGTCGGCGACCATCTCCAACGTCCGCTCGGACTCCTTCGGGGTCTGGAACCGGGAGAGCTGCCGGATGTTCACCGGGAACTGGCTCATCCGCTCGGCGAACGTGTTGTAGTGCTGCTGCACCAGCAGCGTGGTGGGCACCAGCACCGCCACCTGCTTGCCGTCCTGCACCGCCTTGAACGCCGCGCGTACCGCGATCTCGGTCTTGCCGTAGCCGACGTCGCCGCAGATCAGCCGGTCCATCGGGACGGTCTGCTCCATGTCCCGTTTGACCTCCTCGATGGCGGCCATCTGGTCCGGCGTCTCCTGCCAGGGGAACGCGTCCTCCAACTCCCGCTGCCACGGCGTGTCCGGGCCGAAGTTGTGCCCCTTGGACGCCTTGCGGGCGGCGTAGAGCTGGATGAGCTGCGCGGCGATCTCGCGCACCGCCTTGCGGGCCCGGGCCTTGGACTTCTGCCAGTCCGAGCCGCCCATCTTGTGCAGCGTGGGCTGCTCGCCGCCGACGTAGCGGGAGAGCTGGTCGAGCTGGTCGGTGGGGACGAAGAGCCGGTCGCCGGGCTGGCCGCGCTTGCTCGCCGCGTACTCGATGACCAGGTATTCCCGGCTCGCGCCGTTGACGGTGCGCTGCACCAGCTCGACGTAGCGGCCGATGCCGTGCTGCTCGTGCACCACGAAGTCGCCGGCCCGCAGCTCCAGCGGATCGATGGTGTTGCGCCGCCGGCTGGGCATCTTGCGCATGTCGCGGGTGGAGGTGCCCCGACCACCGGTGACGTCGTTGCCGGTCAGCAGCACGAACTTCGAGGCCTCGTCGACGAAGCCGGCGGTCAGGCAGCCGCAGGAGACGAGCACCTCGCCCGGGGCGGGCGCGGTGGGCACCTCCTCGGTGAGCCGGGCGCCGAGGCCGGCGTCGCGCAGCACCTCGACCGCCCGCTGGGCCGGGCCGTGCCCCTCGAACACCAGCGCGATCGACCATCCCTCACCGGCCCAGCGCTTCAGGTCGTCGACCACCCGGGCGGTCTCGCCGTGGTAGAGCGGGGCCGGCTGGGCGGCCAGGCTCACCGCGATGGCGTCGTCGGGCGTGACGTCGACCTCGGCCGGCGCGTCCTCCCAGGGCTGCCGGGCCGGCGTCGCGTCCGCCTCCACCAGGCCGAACGGGGCGAGCGTCCACCAGGGCTGGCGCAGGGCGCGGGCCTGCGTGCGTACCTCGGCCAGGGTCTTGAAGGCGGCGGCGCCGAGGTCGACCGGGGCCTGGCCGCCGACGGCGGCCGCGGCCCAGCTCGCCTGCAAGAACTCCTCGGAGGTACGGACCAGGTCGTGCGCGCGGGTGCGGATGCGCTCGGGGTCGCAGAGGAGTACGTGGGTGCCGGCCGGCATGCAGTCGACGAGCAGCTCCAGCGCGTCGGCGCCGATGAGCGCCGGTGCCAGCGACTCCATCCCCTCGACCGGGATGCCCTCGGCGAGCTTGTCGAGGATCTCGGCCAGCTCGGGGTGCTCGGCGGCGAGCGCGGCGGCCCGCTGCCGGACCGCCGGGGTGAGCAGCAGCTCGCGGCACGGCGGCGCCCACATCTGCGCCACGCCCTCGATGGTGCGCTGGTCGGCGACGGCGAAGGTGCGGATCTCCTCCACCTCGTCGCCCCAGAACTCGACCCGGGACGGGTGCTCGTCGGTGGGCGGGAAGACGTCCAGGATGCCGCCGCGCACGGCGAACTCGCCGCGCTTGGTGACCAGGTCGACCCGGGCGTACGCCATGTCGGTGAGCCGGCGGGCGATGTCCTCCAGGTCGGCCTCGTCCCCGGCGGCGAGCTGCACCGGTTCGAGGTCGCCGAGGCCCTTGAGCTGCGGCTGGAGCAGCGACCGCACGGGGGCGACGACCACCCGCAGGGGGCCGGTGCGTCCGTGCGCGTCGGCCGAGCCGGGGTGGGCCAGCCGGCGCAGCACGGCCAGGCGGCGGCCGACCGTGTCGGAACGGGGCGAGAGCCGCTCGTGCGGCAGCGTCTCCCAGGACGGGAAGACCGCCACCTGTTCCGCCGGCAGCAGGCTGCCCAGCGCCGAGGCAAGGTCGTCGGCCTCGCGGGTGGTGGCGGTGACGGCCAGCACCGGCCGCCCCGCCCCCTGCTCGTCGGCGGCCACCGCGGCGACCGCGAACGGGCGCAGCGCGGCGGGGGCGGTGAGGTCCAGGCCGTCGACCTGCGCGGCACCGGAGCGCGCCAGGTCACGCGCCCGGGCCAGCCCGGGGTCGGCCAGGGCGGCGGCAAAGAGTCCGGTGAGCATCAGTGATCACTTCCAGCGGCTCGACACACGACGACGACCCCGCGTCCAGCCGGACGGGGGGTGCACCCGTCGAGCCTATCCCCCTCCCCCGACGATCCGGGCGCGGCAGGTTTTCGATCTTGACGGCCCCGGCTCGGCGTGGTGCGGTGGGTGGATGATCGAGTATCGGGCGGTCTTCGACGCCGAGGTGGTCTTCACTAACGGCGGTGGCCTGCGCACCGACGGTTTCCGGCTGGACGTGCCGGGCCCGGACGTGACCGACGACGAATTGGCGGCGCTGCTCGTGCGGCACCTCGGGCTGCTCATGGTCGGCGAGGTGCGGATCAGCAACCGCAGCGTGGTCGAGGAGCCGCACAAGGGCGGGCGCGGCGTCGATCCGGCGCCCACCGGCGGACGGCGTCTGG
Organism: Micromonospora sp. NBS 11-29; assembly: GCF_002140155.1. Lineage (GTDB taxonomy): Bacteria > Actinomycetota > Actinomycetes > Mycobacteriales > Micromonosporaceae > Micromonospora. The sequence goes on along the minus strand of NZ_NAPR01000013.1, from coordinate 310,893 downwards.
TCGAGCTGAGCCACGAGATCACCGAGGGCATGGTCACGCTGCCCGGCTGGCCGGCGCCGCGGATCACCGACTGGCTGACCCGGGAGACGTCCCGGGAACGGTACGCGCCGGGCGTCGAGTTCCACGTCAGCCGCATCGACCTGCTCGCCAACACCGGCACGTACGTGGACACGCCGTCGCACCGCTTCGCCGACGGGCCCGACCTGGCCGGGGTGCCCCTCGACCGCCTGGCCGACCTGCCCGCCCTGGTGGTACGCGTACCCGCCGGCACCCGGGCGGTGGACCGGCTGCTGCTCGCGCCCTACGAGGTGGCCGGGCGGGCGGTGCTGCTGCACACCGGCTGGGACGAGCACTTCGGCACCGACCGGTACGCCGCCCCCGACGCGCCGTTCCTGACCGGTGACGGCGCGTCCTGGCTGGTTTCGGCGGGCGCCACCCTGGTCGGCATCGACTCGATCAACATCGACGACATGACCCCGGCGGCGGCCGGCGAGCGCCCGGCGCACACCTCGTTGCTGGCCGCCGGCATCCCGATCGTGGAGCACCTGACCGGGTTGGGCGCGCTGCCGCCGACCGGTTTCCGGTTCACCGCCGCCCCGCCGAGGGTGGCCGGCATGGGCACGTTCCCGGTCCGCGCCTTCGCCGTCGTCGACGCCTGACCGCGCCGCCCGTCTGATCGCCACCACTTCGCCTCGCCTCGCCTCGCCGAAGTGGCGGGATCCCCGGCACGCCGGTGAGGCCACTTCACCGAACGTGGCGTCACTCCCCCAAGACCCACCCACCTCCGCCGGGTGACGCCACCCGGACGGATCCAGTACCGCAAGATCCACCCCGCCTCGCCGAAGTGGTGGGATTACCGGCGCATCGTGGCCGCCACTTCGCCGAGGTGGCGGCCGATTCGCCATAGCCGACCCGCAAATCAGCTTCACTCCCCCGAGGCGGTGAGTGGACACCGCAACGCCAAACAGGCGCCGAGACACCCATAGCGTTCCACTCCCGGCCCAGGAAGGCG
>NZ_NAPR01000013.1:294451-309835 GCF_002140155.1 Micromonospora sp. NBS 11-29 | reverse complement strand
ATAGCGTTCCACCCCCGGCCCAGGAAGGCGGTGAGTGGAACACCATGGGTGGCAAACGAGTGCCGGGGCACCCATGGCGTTCCACCGAGCCGGCGAAGGCTAGGGCGGGGGGCGGGTCAGGCGGCGCGGGCCGTGCCGGGGGTCAGGCGGCCAAGCAGGCGCTGGGACGCTCGGGCCAGCATGTGGGACTGGGGCAGGTCGAGCGGCCACCGCTCGACGTCCTCGCCTGCGGAGAACTCCAGCAGCAGGCCGGACGGTGAGGTCGGGCCGACGTCCATCCGCCACAGGCCGAGCTCGGCCTGGATCACCTCGTCGCCCCGAACCGCCGTGCCGACGAGGCGGGACAGGTGCAGGCCGTTGCCACCGGCGCAGTCCGGGCCGCGCAGACACCAGGGTGGATGGACGTTCGGTAGGTTGCTCATGGGCCGGGGTCCTTTCCCGGTCAAGGCCCGGGGAGCGGAGTGCCACCTCCACCCCGGGCCGCCCTATGTGACGACACCCACCCGGTTGCGAGCCAGGGCGAGTAGAGGCAGCTTAACGTGGACCATCGACATTGTCGACAGTGTCGACGTTATAGACGCTGTCGTTTCCCGGTGATCTACTTGGCTTCGCGAGCCAGGGAGTCACGGTGAACACACCCAAGTACGAGCAGGTGGCGACTGCCATCCGGAACCAAATTGAAGCGGGGAGCCTGAAGCCGGGTGACCAGATACCGACGACGCAAGGGCTGATCGACACCTACGGCGTCTCCTACGGCTCGGTCCGGACCGCACTACTGATCCTCAAGGCCGAAGGCCTGATCGAGGGCCGGCAGGGTGAGGGCGTGTTCGTGCGGGATCGGCGCGGTCAGTAGCGCACCGCGATCCGGCGTTCCACCGCGTCGACCCGGATCTCCCCGCCGTACGGGATGATCAACTGCGGGTCGGTGTGCCCGAGGTCGACGTCGAAGACCACCACGGGATCGTCGGCGTACGGCCCGACCGCCCGCAGGATCGCCGCCCGCTGCTCCTCGCCCCAGGCCAGCCGGTCGGCGACGGACAGTCGGCGGTCGAAGTTCCACGCCTTCGGACGGCCGACCACGATTGCGGGGAAGCCGCCGAGCAGGCCGCGCTCGCCCAGGTTCCGCACCATCCGGAAGACCTCCTGCGCCGACGGCATCTCCTCCGAGGTCTCCAGAATCAGGACCGAGCCGGCCAGCTCGGCGGCGGACGGGACCCGGTCGGCGGCGGCCAGCCAGTGCACGATCTCCAGGTTGCCGCCCCAGGTGCGGCCCGTCACCACCCGGGCCGGCCCGTGCCAGCGCCAGCCCTCGCCGGCAAGCATCGGCGGCTTCTCGGCCAGCGTCGTCGGGTCGCGCCAGTCGAGCGTCTCGTCGCCCCACTCGGCGGCCGGCGTCAGGTCGTACCAGCCGGTCGTGAACAGCGCGGCGCGCAGCGAGTCGAGCGTCAGCGGGTGCGGCGCGCCCGGCCGGCCGAGGTGCACCAGGACCGAGCCGCCGTGGTAGGCGACCACGCCCAGCCGGTGGAGGTGGTTGAGCACGTTGGTGTTGTCCGAGTAGCCGAAGTACGGCTTCGGGTTGGCCCGCAGCACGTCGTCGTCGAGGAACGGGGTGACCGTGATCAGGTCGTCGCCGCCGACGGTGGCGAGCACGGCGGTGATCGTCGGGTCGGCGAACGCGGCGGTCAGGTCGCGGGCCCGGTCCCGGGGGTCGGCCCCCATCACCCGGGTGGTCGGGTACTCCACCGGCTCCAACCCGAGTTCCTCGCGCAGCCGGCGCAGGCCCAGCTCGTACACTTGGGGGAAGAGACCCGGCAGGCCGGCGGAGGGTGAGACGACCGCGACGCGGTCGCCCGGTCGCGGCTTGGTGGGGTAACGCGGGGGCGTCATGATCCGACGCTATCGGCCAACACCAGCGATTTTCGACCATAGGGTGAGGTCGTGGACGACGCGCCGGAGCTGCGTACCCGGGACGGGCTGCCCCGCACGGCGGCGCTGGTCCTCGGCACCTTGGCGCTGGCCAGCGCGTTCATCGCGGCCTATGTCGGCGCGCTGCACAAGCCGGAGCCGCGCGACGTGCCGGTCGGCGTGGTCGCCGCCGACCGGCAGGCCCAGGCGGTGATGGCCGCCGTCCGCGCCCGCACCGACACCATCAAACCCGTCGGGTACGACAGCCAGGACCGCGCCGTCGCCGGCCTCAACGACCGATCGGTGTACGCCGTGCTGCACTCGGACCCCGGCGGCGGGCTGACCCTGGCCACGGCGAGCGCCGGCGCGCCCGCCGCCACCCAACTCGTCACCGACGTCTTCACCGAGGCGTCCCGACAGGCCGGCCTGCCGCTCCAGGTCACCGACGAGGTGCCGGTGTCCGGCGGCGACCCGCGCGGGCTGGTCCCGTTCTACCTGGCGGTCGGCGTGGTGCTCGGCGGCTACCTGGCCTCCACCGCGCTGGGCGTCTCGCTCGGCACCAGCCCGCGCGGACTGCGCCGGGCCGGGCTGCGGATCGCCACGCTCGCGGTGCACTCCGTCCTGCTCGGCGTCATCGGCGCGGTGCTGGTCGGGCCGGTGCTCGACGTCTTCGACCACAACGTGCCGGCCGTCGCGGTGATCGGCGCGCTGACCGCGTTCGCGGCCGGGATGGTCGCGGCGGCCGTGCAGGCGTGGCTCGGGCTGCTCGGCACCGGCATCGTGATCCTGCTGCTGGTGGTGCTCGGCAACCCCGGTTCCGGGGGCATCTACGCGCCCGAGTTCCTGCCGGCGTTCCTGCGCGGGATGCACCGCTGGAACGTGCCCGGCCTCGCCACCGACCTGTTCAAGTCGGCGATCTACTTCGACTGGCGGGGCGGCGGCTGGGCGTTGAGCGGACTCCTGGTCTGGGTGGTCGCGGGGCTGGTCGGGCTGCTCACCGCGACGGTCTTCCACACCCGCCGCCGGGCCGCGCGGGCCGGCTCCGCGCGGCGGCCCGCCGCCCACGGCTGACCGTCGGCCCGTCCCAGAGTGCAGATCATCACGCAGTCCCCCTCCTCCGTTCGGGGCGCGCGCGGATACCATCCAGGGGAGTCGGACAGCGCTGTCCTTCGTCCTCGCGTAAGGAGCGCAATCGTGACCGACCAGCACGACCACGACGGCCCCGACGCCGCTCTCCGGGCCGACATCCGCCGCCTCGGCACGCTGCTCGGGCAGACCCTGGCCCGCCAGGAGGGCCGGCCCCTGCTCGACCTGGTCGAGGAGATCCGCGCCCAGGTGCGCTCCGACGCGCCGGCCGCCGCGCAGCGCCTCGCCGGGCTCGACGTCACCACCGGCACGAAGCTGGCCCGCGCCTTCTCCACCTACTTCCACCTGGCCAACATCACCGAGCAGGTGCACCGGGCCCGCGACCTGCGCCGCCGCCGCGCCACCGACGGCGGCTGGCTGGACCAGGCGGCCAAGATGATCGCCGAGCGCGGGGTGCCGGCCGAGGAGATCGCCGCCGCGGCCCGCCGTCTGGCCGTACGCCCGGTCTTCACCGCCCACCCCACCGAGGCGGCCCGCCGGTCCATCCTGTCCAAGCTGCGCGCGGTCGCCGACGAGCTGGACGCCGAGACCGCCAACGCGATCCTCTACGGGGCCAGCGACGAGGGCCCGGCCAACCGCCGCCTCGCCGAGCTGCTCGACCTGATGTGGCAGACCGACGAGCTGCGGCTGGACCGGCCGGACCCGACCGACGAGGCCCGCAACGCCATCTACTACCTGCGTGACCTGCACGCCGAGGCCGCCCCGCAGGTGCTCGATGACCTCGCCGACACGCTGCGCACGCTCGGCGTGGAGACGTCGCCCACGGCCCGTCCGCTGACGTTCGGCACCTGGATCGGCGGCGACCGCGACGGCAACCCGTTCGTCACCGCGACGGTCACCCGCGAGGTGCTGCGGATCCAGCACGAGCACGGCATCGAGGCCACCGAGAAGGCGATGGACGAGCTGATCAGCGAGGTCAGCGTCTCCCGCCGGCTGCGCGCGGTCTCCCTCGACCTCTCCGCCAGCCTGGCCAAGGACCTGGACGCGCTGCCCGAGGTGGCGCCCCGGTTCCGGCGGGTCAACGCGGAGGAGCCATATCGGCTCAAGGCGCGCTGCGTGAAGGCGAAGTTGGCCAACACGCGGGAACGGCTGCGCGCCGGCACCCCGCATGTGCCGGGCCGGGACTACCGGGGTTCGACCGAGCTGATCGCCGACCTGGAGCTGCTGCGCGCCTCGCTGGCCCGCAACTCCGGGCAGCTCACCGCCGTGGGCCAGCTCGCCTCCACCATCCGTACGGTGTCCGCGTTCGGCCTGCACCTGGCCACCATGGACATCCGGGAGCACGCGGAGAAGCACCACGAGGTGCTGGCGCAGCTCTACGAGGCGGTCGGCGAGGTGGCCGACTACCCGTCGCTGAGTCGGCTGGAGCGCACCAAGCTGCTCGCCGACGAGCTGACCGGGCGCCGGCCGCTCTCCACCCAGGACAGCCCGCTCACCGAGGCGGCCCGCAAGACGTTCGACGTGTTCGGCGCGGTCCGCGAGGCGCAGGACCGGTTCGGCCCCGAGGTCATCGAGTCGTACATCATCTCGATGACGCTCGGCGTGGACGACGTGCTCGCCGCGGTGGTGCTGGCCCGCGAGGCCGGTCTGGTCGACGTGCACAGCGGGCGGGCCCGGATCGGCATCGTGCCGCTGCTGGAGACGCCGGCCGAGCTGAACACCGGCGGTGAGCTGCTCGACGAGCTGCTGTCGCTGCCGGCGTACCGGGCGCTGGTGGCGGCGCGCGGCGACGTGCAGGAGGTGATGCTGGGCTACTCCGACTCCAACAAGGAGGCCGGCATCACCACCAGCCAGTGGTCCATCCACCGGGCCCAGCGCGCGTTGCGGGACGTGGCCGCCCGGCACGGCGTACACCTGCGGTTGTTCCACGGTCGGGGCGGCACGGTCGGTCGGGGCGGCGGGCCGACGCACGACGCGATCCTGGCCCAGCCGTACGGCACGCTGGACGGCGCGATCAAGGTGACCGAGCAGGGTGAGGTCATCTCCGACAAGTACACGCTGCCGGCGCTGGCCCGGGAGAACCTGGAGCTGACCGTGGCGGCGGTGCTCCAGGCCACGCTGCTGCACACCGCGCCCCGGCAGCCGGCCGAGATGCTGGAGCGCTGGGACGCGGCGATGGACGTGGTCTCGGAGTCGGCGTTCCGGTCCTACCGGTCGCTGGTCGAGGAGCCGGACTTGCCGGAATACTTCTGGGCCTCCACCCCCACCGAACTGCTCGGCGCGTTGAACATCGGCTCCCGGCCGGCGAAGCGGCCGAACACCGGCGCCGGCCTGTCCGGCCTGCGCGCCATCCCGTGGGTGTTCGGCTGGACGCAGACCCGGCAGATCGTGCCCGGCTGGTTCGGCGTGGGCTCCGGGCTGGCCGCCGCACGCGAGGCCGGGCTGGCCGACGTGCTCGCCGAGATGAACCGGAACTGGCACTTCTTCCGCACGTTCCTGTCGAACGTGGAGATGATGCTGACCAAGACCGACCTGAGCATCGCCCGGCGCTACGTGGAGACGCTGGTTCCGAAGAAGCTCCACCCGATCTTCGCCAAGATCGAGGAGGAGTACGAGCTGACCAAGCGCGAGGTGCTGGCGGTGACCGCCTCCCCGGCGCTGCTGGAGAACTCGCCCGTCCTCCAGCGCACGCTCGCGGTGCGCGACACCTACCTGGAGCCGTTGCACCACCTCCAGGTGGCGCTGCTGCGGCAGTACCGCGAATCCGGCGCCGCCGGCCGGGCGGTGGCGACCGCGCCGGGCGGCCGACGTGCCCCGAACGACGGCACCGCCCTGGAGCGCGCGCTGCTCACCACGGTCAACGGCATCGCCGCCGGCATGCGCAACACCGGCTGAGGTGTAAGGAGGGGCCCCCGCTTAACGCATTCTGCATAGGCGGGGGCCCCTATTAACACGCGGCGCGGGTGCTACCAGTCACCGCCGCCGAAGTCGCCGCCACCGAAGTCGCCACCGCCGAAGCCGCCGAAGTCGCCGCCGCCACCGAAGTCGCCGCCCGCGTAGTCGCCCTGACCGCCGAAGTCGCCGCCGCCCGGGTCGCCGCCGCCCGGGTCGCCGTAGTCCTGGCCGTCGCCGAAGCCCTCCTGGTAGCCGGCCTCGTAGCCGTAGCCCGGATCGGCGAACGCGGGCGAGAAGAGCGCGTCGGCGATCAACATGCCGCCGAGCACGCCGGCGCCCGCGCCCAGCGCGGTCTTCCACCACGGCGTCGAATACCAACCGGCGGGCACCGGACGGCCCCGCATGTGCCCACCGGGGTAGTAGTAGGGCGTCTGGTTCCCCGGCTGCGGACCGGCCCGGAACGTCTGGCCCTGCACGTTCACCTCGCGTTCCTTGGTGAGCATGCCGACACCCCGGGCGGCGGCCAGCGGCGGCAGCTCCGGACCCGGGTCGATGCCCATCGCCGTCCGGGCCGCGCGGATGTAGGCCAGCCCCTCCAGCGCGGTCTCCCGGGCCAGCGCGAACTGGTTCGTGGTGCGCGCCTGTTCGAGCTGGGAGCCGGCCGCGTTGTACCGCTCACCGGCGTCGGCCAGCGCCTGGCGGACCGCCGGGACGTCGCCGTGCAGGTTCATCAACTGGCCGCCGAGCCGCTCGTACCAGCGTTGCGCCTCGGCGCGGGCGTCCGCCAGCTCGTTGGCCCGCCGGGATCTGCTTCCCCACCGCCAGAACACCAGCGCACCTCCGAGCATCAGCACCAGCAGCAGCCACAGGGCACCTTCCATGACTCGAACGTACCCAGCTCGCGCACGTCGTACCCGTTTGGCAAGCTCTCAGCCATGAGCTTCTCGACGCTGGCCGTGGTGGTGCTCTGCCTCGCCGCGGGCGGTGCGGTCGGCTGGTTCGCGGCGCGGGCGCAGACGGCGACGCAGGTCGCCCGGCTGGAGGCGACGCTGGCGGCGACCCGCGAGGGTGAGGGGCGGCTGGAGCAGTCCATGCGGGCGCTCAGTTACGAGGCGACGGCGCAGTCCCAGGAGGCGGTGGCGCGGGCGGTGGCGCCGCTGCACGACACGCTCCGGCGCTACGAGCAACGCGTCGCCGAGCTGGAGCGCGAGCGGGTCGACGCGTACGCGGAGCTGCGTGAGCAGGTGCGTGCGATGAGCACGGTCTCCGGTGAGCTGCGCACCGAGACCAAGCAGCTGGTGGCCGCGTTGCGTGCGCCGCAGGTGCGGGGCCGCTGGGGCGAGCACCAGCTCCGGCGGATCGTCGAGGCGGCCGGCATGCTGGAGCACTGCGACTTCAGCGAGCAGGTGACCGCCGCCACCGACCACCAGGGGGTACGCCCCGACCTGGTGGTCCGGCTGCACGGCGGGCGGACGGTGGTGGTCGACGCGAAGGCGCCCTTCGACGCGTACCTGACCGCGATGGAGGCGCGCGACGAGCGCGGCCGGGACACCCAGCTCGACGCGCACGCCCGGCACCTGCGGGCGCACGTGGACAACCTGGCCGCCAAGTCCTACTGGTCGGCCTTCGACCAGTCCCCCGAGTTCGTGGTGCTGTTCGTGCCGGCCGACCCGTTCCTCGACGTGGCGTTGCAGCGCGACCCGACGCTGCTGGAGCACGCCTTCGCCCGCAACGTGGTGCTGGCCACGCCGGCGACGCTGGTGGCGCTGCTGCGCACGGTCGCCTACTCGTGGCGGCAGGAGGTCCTGGCCCGCAACGCGGCCACCGTCCACACGCTGGCGCGCGAGCTGTACGGGCGGTTGTCCACCCTGGGTGATCACGTCGGCAAGTTGGGCAGTTCGTTGGGCGGGGCGGTGACGGCCTACAACCGGGCGGTCGGCTCGCTGGAGGCCCGGGTGCTGGTCAGCGCCCGCAAGCTGGCCGAGTTGGGCGTCTCGGACGACGAGTTGACCGCCCCGGCGCAAGTCGAGTTGGCACCCCGGCAGCCGCAGGCCCCCGAGCTGACCGGCCGCGACTGACTTCGTCACCGCTGCGGTCAGGCCCGGCGGGGCGGCACGGTCAGGCCCGGCGGGCGGACTCCACCACGAACGGGGTGCCCTGCTGGCAGGTGGTCATCATGCCCGGCTCGGGGCGGCCGGTGACCTCCACCCGGGTGCCGGGCGTGAGCACGTCCCGCGGGCCGCCGACCAGCAGGTGGTCGTCGAGCAGGAGGCAGTTCGGCTCGACGCCGGCGCGGATCGTGCCGGTGACGGTGGTGCCGCCGACGCCCGGCGGCGTTGACGGGCCGCCCTTCCACGTCGGGTCCGGGCGGCTGGGGCTCGTGCTGGGGCCGGGATCGGGCTGGCTGGTCACCGGGGCCGCCGCGGTGGGACTGGGGCCGGCGGTGGTCGAGCTGGGGCCGGCGGTGGGCTCGTCGCCCGGGTCGGCGCAGGCGGTCAGCGCGGCCCCGGCGAGCAGGACCACGAGCGTCGTCCGAGAAATCTTCATGGATGGTGGGACGCGTCGGGCGGCCGTTTCGTTCCGGGTCAGCCGCGCGCCGCCGCGGCCTTCATGTCGCGCTTGAGTTCCTGGGGCAGCGAGAAGGTCAGCCGCTCGTCGGCGGTGGTGATCTCCTCGACGTCGCCGAACCCCCGCTCGGCCAGGTGCGCGAGCACCTGCTGGACCAGTTCGTCCGGCACGCTCGCACCGGAGGTCAGCCCGACGGTCCGGGCGCCGTCCAGCCACGCGTCGTCGATCTCGTGGGCGAAGTCGACCAGGTGACCGGCGCGGGCCCCGGCGTCCAACGCCACCTCGACCAGCCGGACCGAGTTCGAGGAGTTGCGTGAGCCNTGGAGGTCGCGTAGCAGATGTCGTCGCTGGGCGGCGACTGGAGCAGCGGCAGCCGGGATTTGAGCCGGGCCACGGTCTCCAGCGTCTCGTCGACCGACAGCGTGGTCTGGGAGAGCCAGACCACCTTCTCCGGGTCACGCACGGTGACCCGGTCGGCGCCCTCCGGGCCGTCGACCAGCTGGATGTGGGCGGGGGCCTCGCCGGCGGTGCCGATGACCTCCTCGTGCCCCTCGTGGCCGATGAGCAGGATGTCGTAGTCCTGCGCGGCGAAGCGCCGGGCCTCGTGGTGCACCTTGGTGACCAGCGGGCAGGTGGCGTCGATCGCCTTGAGTGAGCGCTCCCGGGCCTGCTCGTAGACCTCGGGTGCCACGCCGTGGGCGGAGAAGATGACGGTGGCGCCCTCGGGCACCTCCTCGTTCTCCTCCACGAAGATCGCACCCCTGGCCTCCAGCGTCCGCACCACGTGCTTGTTGTGCACGATCTGCTTGCGGACGTAGATGGGCGCGCCGTAGAGCTTCAGCGCCTCCTCGACGGTCTGCACCGCCCGGTCCACGCCCGCGCAGTAGCCGCGGGGCTTGGCCAGGAGCACGCGCTTGCCGGTCGTCTCAGCCTCAGTCACCAGACCATCGTACGTGCGCCGGCAGCGCCCTGCCCCGGGCTGTCGGCGGTGGGCCGTAGGGTGGGCGGGTGAGCGCGGGTGAGGTGGAGCGGAGCACGGCGGACGGNCCTGGATCGCCCGGCTCGGCTGGGTCTGGGTCGACGGCCAGGTGGCACAGATCAGCCGTCGGCCGGGTGCCGCCACCGTCTTCCTCACCCTGCGCGACCCTTCGGCCGACCTCAGCCTGACCGTCACCACCAACCGTGACGTGCTCGACGCGGGCGCACCGGAGCTGCGCGAGGGCGCCCGGGTGGTGCTGCATGCCAAGCCCGAGTTCTACGCCGCGCGGGGCACGCTCAGCCTGCGCGCCGACGAGATCCGTCAGGTCGGCCTCGGTGAGCTGCTGGCCCGGCTGGAGAAGCTCAAGAAGCTGCTCGCCGCGGAGGGCCTGTTCGACCGGGCCCGCAAGCGTCGACTGCCGTTCCTGCCCGGCCGGGTCGGTCTGATCACCGGGCGGGCCTCGGCGGCCGAGCGGGACGTGTTGACCAACGCCCGCCGCCGCTGGCCGGCGGTCGACTTCCGCACCGTCAACGTGGCGGTGCAGGGGTCGAGCGCGGTGCCCGACATCATCGGCGCGCTCAAGGCGCTCGACGCCGACCCGACGGTCGACGTGATCGTCATCGCCCGGGGCGGCGGCGGCATCGAGGACCTGCTGCCCTTCTCCGACGAGGCGCTGTGCCGGGCGGTCTTCGCCTGCCGCACGCCGGTGGTCAGCGCGATCGGCCACGAGACCGACACGCCGCTGCTCGACTACGTGGCCGACGTCCGCGCCTCCACCCCCACCGACGCGGCGAAGCGGATCGTGCCCGATCTGACGGAGGAGGTCCGGCTCATCGGTCAGGCCCGGTCGCGGCTGGAGCGGGCCGTGCGCCACCTCGTCGACCGTGAGCAGCACCGGGTCGATCTGCTCCGCTCCCGCCCGGTGCTGGCCCGGCCGCAGGTNCCGGGCCCGGCCGGTGCCTGGAGCACCGGCTGGGCGCGGCCACCGACGACCTGCGGCACACCCTGGCCCGGCTGCGCGCGCTCTCCCCCGCGGCGACGCTCGACCGCGGCTACGCCATCGTCCAGCGCGCCGACGGCCATGTGGTCCGCGCCGCGTCCGAGGTGGCCAAGGGCGATCCACTGCGGGTACGCCTCGCCGAGGGCGAGCTGACCGCCACCGTCGACGGCTGATGGAATGGGACCGATGACTGACACGACCAAGGACGAGCAGCTCAGTTACGAGCAGGCCCGCGCCGAGCTGGCCTCGGTGGTGGAGCGGCTGGAGGCGGGTGGCACCTCGTTGGAGGAGTCGCTGGCCCTGTGGGAGCGCGGCGAGCAACTGGCCGGGGTGTGCCAGCGCTGGCTGGACGGCGCCCGGGCCCGCATCGACGCCGCCCGGCAGCGCGCCGGGGAGTGACCGGGCTTCCGCCCGCTGCGCGACCTGCGGGGTTCGTACGCCTGCCGGCACGTCACCCCGCAAGATCCACACCAGCTCGCCGAAATGGCGGTATGGGATGTGCCCGGATGGCGCCACTTCGGCGGACCGGAGTGGATCAAGCCGGGACATGGGCCCGAACAGCGTTATACCTCGAAGGCATATTCATGCCTCCGAGGTATAACGCGTAGAGGTGGTGTGCCCGACGGACGCCGGTCAGTTGAACAGGTTGTACAGCTCCGGCGGCGCCTCGACGACCTGGTCCGCCGGGGGCTTCTTCGCCGCGGCGGCGTTGCCGTAGTCGGTGTAGGTGATCTTCAGCTGCTGCGCGGCGCCCTGACCGGCGGCCGGCACCTGGAGCACCAGCTCGCTGAGCCGGCCCTGCGGGTCGACCTTCGCGGTGAACGGCACCGACTTGGCCTGCGGCCCGAGCGCGGTGATCAGCGCCGGGTCGAGCGAGCCCGCCTCGGCGGCCTTCGACACGTCGACCGTGCCCGCGTACGCGCCGTCGCCGGTCTGCCGTACCTCGGTGATGCCCTGGGTGAGCACGGCGCTGCCGGCCGGGTCGAGCTTGTCGAAGTCGAAGCCCAGCGCCCGGTTGCCCTTGATCCGGTTCTGGTCGAGGTGGTGGTACTTGCCGGTGTTGAGGTTCTTCGCGCCAGGGATCTGGCTCGCGGCGGTGCCGCCCAGCTCCAGCTTGACCCAGCTGTCCGGCTTGGCGTGGATGAGGTCCAGCTTCATCATCAGGTCGGACGACGGGTCACCGATGGTCATCCGCGTCTCGGCGCTCTGGCTGGCCTCGTGCACCTGCCCCTCGGCGGTGGTGCCCGCGCCCGCGATGGTGAACCGGAAGTTCCCCTCGCGGATCGCGTTGGTGGAGTCGAGCAGCGCCTGCTTGGCCGCGCTGCTGGACGCCGTGGCGCTGGGTGCGACGCTGCCGGAGGCGCTCGGGGTCGTCGCGGAGGTGCCGCCGGATCCGTCGGCGTTGCAGGCGGCCAGGCCGGGGATGAGCAGCGCCGCGGCGAACGCGGTGGCGCTGAAGCGTCGTATCTTCACGTCAACCTCTCCAGGTGGGTCGTCCGGGCTCGATGTCCCGTCTGTTCCCGGAAGCGGCGTTCCGCAATCCCCTGCCCACCCGGCGGCGGTCAGCGCAGCGAGGTGGCGAGCCGGCGCAGCTCGGTCTCCTTGGCGTCGCCGACCACGATCACCGTGCGGTTCGGCTCCAGCAGGACCAGCGCCTGCTCGTTGCCGCGGGCGGTGTACCGCTGCCAGCTCAGCCCGTCGGGCAGGTCGGCCGGACCCTGCGGCTGGCCGTCGGTCAGCTCGGCCGGCAGCAACTTCTCCGCCGGGACGTTGCTCTCCACGAGTTGCGCGCCCCGGCCCTCCGGCGTCACATACCCGATCCGCAGGGTCGCGCCGTCCGCCCCGGTCTGGTAGCGGGCGTTGACCGTACGCCAGTCGTCGCCCAGCCCGTTCGGCTGGCTGACCGGGAAGGCGTTGGCCGAGCGGGCCTGCTCCAGCGCCGGCGCCGGGTCGACGGTGACCGGCGCGTCGCCGCCGAGGAAGCCCCGGTAGAAGGCGATCAGCAGGGCGATCGGGACCAGCAGCACCAGCAGCGACAACACCATGTCCTTCGGCGACCGCTCGGAGCGGGCCTTGCCGGGGGGCGCGGGCCGCTCCCCGGCGTCGGCCGGCGCCTCGACCAGCGCCGGCTGCCCGTCCGGCGGGGTCGATCCGGCTTGCGACGACACCGGCGGCTGGCCGTCGGGCGGGGTGGCGTCGGCGGGTACGCGGTCGGCTGGCTGCGCGGGTTCCACCCGGCCATTGTCGCAGCCGTCCCGGTGACGTGATCCTGGCCTCCTCCGCCCCGCCGAGACGGCGAACCTGAGATCGTATGAGGATCAGCGACAAAACCGGCGGCGGCGACGGCCGCACTTCCGCCGGTCCACCCCGCAACGTCGCGAGGAGGAGGCCGTCATGACAACCACCGGGACGCGGACGCCGCAGGATCTCGACCGTAATCTCGCCCTCGACCTGGTCCGGGTCACCGAGGCCGCGGCGATGGCCGCCGGCCGCTGGGTCGGCCGGGGCGACAAGGAGGGCGGCGACGGCGCCGCCGTCGACGCCATGCGCAAGCTGATCAACTCGATTCCGATGCGCGGCGTCGTGGTGATCGGCGAGGGCGAGAAGGACAACGCCCCGATGCTCTTCAACGGCGAGGAGGTCGGCGACGGGACCGGTCCCGAGGTGGACGTGGCGGTCGACCCGATCGACGGCACCACGCTGATGAGCAAGGGCATGCCGAACGCGCTCGCCGTGCTCGCGGTGGCCGAGCGCGGCGCGATGTTCGACCCGAGCGCGGTCTTCTACATGGAGAAACTGGCCGTCGGCCCGATGTACGCCGACGTGGTCGACATCGACGCCGGGGTGGCCGAGAACATCCGCCGCATCGCCAAGGTCAAGGGCGCCGACACCACCGAGGTGACGGTCTGCGTGCTGGACCGGTCGCGCCACGACGACCTGGTGCAGCAGATCCGGCGTACCGGCGCGGGCATCCGGTTCATCTCCGACGGCGACATCGCCGGCGCCATCGCGGCGGCCCGCGGCGAGTCCGACGTCGACGTGCTGATGGGCATCGGTGGCACCCCGGAGGGCATCACCGCGGCCTGCGCCCTGAAGTGCATGGGCGGGATGTTGCAGGCCAAGCTCTGGCCCAAGGACGCCCAGGAGCGCCAGAAGGCGCTGGACGCCGGGCACGACCTGGACCGGGTGCTGTACACCGACGACCTGGTCACCGGCGACAACTGCTTCTTCGTGGCCACCGGGGTCACCTCCGGTGACCTGCTGCGCGGCGTGCGCTACCGGGCCGGCGGGGCGTACACCCAGTCGATCGTGATGCGCTCCAAGAGCGGCACCATCCGGGTCATCGACTCGTACCACCGCCTGGAGAAGCTCGCCCTCTACTCGGCGGTCGACTTCGACGGGCGACCGTTGGCCGAACAGGAGTGACCATCACCGAGACCAAGACCGCGGCGCCGCCGACGCTGTCGACCGGACGGCGCATCGCCGGCGTCGGGCTGGCCACCGCCGGCGGCGTCCTGGTGGCGCTCCAGTCCCGGATCAACGGCGAGTTGGGCGTACGGCTGGCCGACGGGATCGCCGCCGCGGTGCTCTCGTTCGGCCTGGGCCTGCTGATCCTGCTGGTGCTGGTACCCGCCACGCCCGGTGGCCGACGAGGGCTGACCGCCCTGCGCGACGCGCTGCGCGCCGGCGCGCTGCGGCCGTGGCAGTGCCTCGGCGGGGTGTGCGGCGCCTTCCTGGTGGCGGCCCAGGGACTCACCATCGGCGCGCTCGGCGTGGCCGTCTTCACCGTCGCGGTGGTGGCCGGGCAGTCCAGCAGCAGCCTGCTGGTCGACCGGGCCGGCCTCGGCCCGACCGGCCGGCAACCGGTCACCCCGAACCGCCTGATCGGCGCGGTGCTCACCGTGCTGGCCGTCCTGCTGGCCGTCGGTGACCGTCTCGGCGACCCGGCCACCCTGGCCCTGGCCCTGCTGCCGCTGGCCGGCGGCGTGGGCATCGCCTGGCAGCAGGCGGTGAACGGCCGGGTCCGAGCGGCGGCGGACAACACGTTGACCGCCACGCTCGTCAATTTCGTCGTGGGCACGATGACGCTGCTGGTCACGTTCGCGGTGGAGGTGGCGGTACGGGGCTGGCCGACCGGTGGGCTGCCGAGCGAGCCGTGGCTCTACCTCGGCGGCCCGCTCGGCGTCGCGTTCATCGCGCTGGCCGCCGCGCTGGTCCGGTTCACCGGGGTGCTGCTGCTCGGTCTGGCGACCATCGCCGGGCAGGTCATCGGTGCCGTGTTGCTGGACCTGGTGCTGCCGACCTCCGCCTCGCATCCCGGGGTGAACACTGTGCTCGGCGCCGTGCTGACCCTGGTGGCCGTCCTGATCGCCGCCGCCCGCCGGTAAGGAAGGGCACCTTATTAACGCTTCCGGTAGAGGCGGGGCCCCTTCTTAACACCTCACCGTCAAGCACGGGCGGGGGCCGGAGCAGGAGTGGCGCGCAGGGCGGCGACCGTCTCCTCGACGACCCGGTCCAGCGGGGTCGGCTCGACGCCGAGCGTGGCGGTGGCGGCGGTGGAGTCCATCACGAACGGCCCGGCGAACTGGTGCGCCGTCTCCCGCAACTCCCGGGCGAAGGGGTTGACCGAACCGGCCAGCCAGAGCAGCGGGTACGGCATCCGGGTCAGCTTCGGCGCCGGTGCGCCGACCAGGGCCGCCGCCCGCTCGGCCAACTCCCGCATGGAGACGGCCGGCGCGCTCGGCACATGCCAGGCCCGTCCCCAGGCCCGCGCGTCGGTCGCGGCGGCGACCAGGGTACGGGCGACGTCCGGCACGTACGTCCAGGTGTGCGGGGTGTCCCAGGCGACCGGCAGGATCACCCGTTGCCCGGCGAGCACCCGGGGAAGCACCATCATGGCCAGCGAGGCGCCGCGGGCGCCGATGTAGTCGGAGCCGCGTACCTCGGTGAC
>NZ_NAPR01000013.1:246131-294442 GCF_002140155.1 Micromonospora sp. NBS 11-29 | reverse complement strand
CCCGCCCCTTGGTGCCGGTGGCGGCGAGCGGGGTCGCCTCGGTCATGGGCGCGTCGACCGGGCCGTACCCATAGAGGTTGCCGACGGTGGCGAGCACCGCGCCGNGCGGTGGTACGCCGGGTTCGCGCAGTTGTAGAGCGCCACCGCGCCCTCGGCGGACGCGGCGAGCCGGTCGGCGTCGGCGGCGTCGGCGGCGATCCGCTCGACGGCCGGGTGGTCCGGGCCGGTGCCGCGCCGGGTCACCACCCGCACCCGCTCTCCGCGCTCGACGAGGAGGCGGGCGGTGGCGGTGCCGACGGGTCCGGCGCCGACGATCACATGCAGGGCCATGGTGGGTCCACCTTCACTGAAGCAGTAATCCGAATCGAGAGCACCGCTCTCGAAGAAGAGCATGACTCGGGGTGCGGCGAAAAGTCAAGAGCAGTGCTCTCGCTTTTGATTGGCGCTCTCCCGCGTGGCAGAGTGAGGACATGGTCGCTCCCTCGTTCCGCGCCCGGGTCCGCGCGGGGATGCTCGAAGAGATCAAGACGGTCGCCCGCCGCCACCTGGCCACCGACGGCGCGAACCTCTCGCTCCGCGCGGTCGCCCGGGACCTCGGCATGGTCTCCTCGGCGGTCTACCGCTACTACCCCAGCCGGGACGACCTGCTCACCGCGCTGATCGTGGAGGCGTACGACGCGCTCGGCGACGCGGTGGAAGCGGCCGACGCCGCCGTCGNGCGGCACGCACCTGGGCGCTGGCGCACCCCGCCGAGTACGCGCTGCTCTACGGCAGCCCGGTCCCCGGCTACGCGGCACCGGACGACACGGTCGCGCCGGCCCAGCGCCCCCCGGTGGCCCTGATGGGCATCCTGCGTGACGGGGTGGCCGCCGGCCAGCTCGACCCGCCGGACGAGGAGCTGCCCGAACCGCTGCGCGGTGAGGTGGCCGAGATCACCGAGCTGATCGGCATGGCGGTGCCGCCCGCGCTCGCCGCTCGCGGCATGGCCGGCTGGACACAGCTCTTCGGGCTGATCAGCTTCGAGCTGTTCGGCCGGATCAACCGGGCGCTGCCGCACCGCGACGAGTACTTCGACCACCAGATCGGCCTGATGGCCGACCTCATCGGGCTACCCTGACGCCGGTCAGCGCCCGCCGCCCAGGTAAGCCCGCCGCATCTTGTTAAAAGGGGGCCCCGCCTCTACCGGAGGCGTTAAGAAGGGGCCCCTCCTTACATCCCGTCGGAGGAGTGACCGGGGAAGAGGTGGGCGGTCGGGTCGATGGCGACCGCCGCGTTGTTGACCGCGGTGGCCGCCTCACCGAAGCCGGTGGCGATCAGCCGGACCTTGCCCGGGTATTCGGTGATGTCGCCGGCCGCGAACACCCGGGGCAGGTTGGTGGCCATCGCGCTGTCGACCAGGATGTGCCGCCGGTCGAGGGCGAGGCCCCACTCCGCGAGCGGGCCCAGGTCGGCGGTGAAGCCGAGCGCCGCCACCACCGTGTCCACCGGCAGCGTCTCGACCGGGCCGCCGCGTACGGTCAGCTCGGCGCCGGTGACGTGTTCCTCCCCGTACAGCCGGGTCACCTCGGCGTTGACCACGATCCGCACCGGCAGGTCGCGGACCCGTTCGACCGTGGCGGCGTGCGCGCGGAAACGGTCCCGCCGGTGGGTCAGGGTCACCGACCGGGCCAGCGGGGCGAGCGTGGCCGCCCAGTCGAAGGCCGAGTCGCCGCCGCCCACGATGAGCACGTTGCGGTCGGTCAGTTCGGTCGGCTGGGGCACGAAGTAGACGATCCCGCTGCCGGTGAAGCTCTCCGCGACCGGCAACGGCCGGGGGGTGAAGCTGCCCAACCCGCCGGTCACCACCACCGCGCCGCAGGCCAGCTGCTCGCCGCCGGCCAGCCCGACCACGGGCCGCCCGTCGACGTAGGAGAGCTTCTCCGCGCGTACGCCGAGCAGGTAGTCGGGGTGGAACGGCGCGGCCTGGGCGACCAGGTTCGCGACCAGCTCACGGCCCTTGACGGCGGGGAAGCCGGCGACGTCGAGGATCAGCTTCTCCGGGTACATCGCGGTGACCTGCCCGCCCGGCTCCGGCAGCGCGTCGATCACGGCCACGGTGAGCCCGCGGAACCCGGCGTAGTACGCGGCGAAGAGGCCGGTGGGACCGGCTCCGATCACGGCGACATCGACCTCGCGCATGGCGTACCGTCACTTTCCGCCCGGGATCAACCCGGGCTGATGCCGACGGTAGGCGGGCGGGCGGCCGCGGGCAAGGACGTCCCGCCGATCGATCGACGCGTCGTCAGGGCAGGGTGACCGGCGGCGACCCGAGCCGGTCCGACATGCCGGTGTCGACGCGGCGGCGGAACAGGATCGCCGCGACCACGCCGCCGAGCAGCCCGAACAGGTGGCCCTGCCAGGAGATCCGCTCGTCGGTGGGGAGGATGCCCAGCAGTTGCCAGCCGTAGAGCAGCCCGACCAGCAGCACCACGGCGAAGTTCCACCAGCTCCGCTCGACCACGCCCCGGGTGAGCAGGATGCCGAGATAGCCGAAGATCACTCCGCTGGCGCCGACCACCACCGAGTTGGGCGAGCCGGTGAACCACACGCCCAGGCCGCTGACCAGGATGATCACCGCGGTGGACCAGAGGAACCGGCGGGTGCCGGCGGCCAGCACGAACGTGCCGAGCAGGATCAGCGGAATGCTGTTGCTGTAGAGGTGGTTCCAGCCGGCGTGCAGGAACGGCGAGAAGAAGACGCCGTCCAGGCCCTGGATGCGGTGCGGGATGATGCCGGCGGTGACGTCGAGGTCGAGGCGCAGCCCGACGTCGAGCGCCTCGATGAGGAAGAGCACCGGCACCACGGCGCACATGGCGACGAAGGCCCGGCCGAGGGACGCGTAGAACGCGTCGGTGCCGAACCGGTGGGGGTCGCCGCCGCGAGGGCCGTCCTGCCAGGTCACCTACCAAGAGCTATCAGTAAATGCGGCCGATTGCCACTCGGGGGTGACGACGACGGCGGGACACGCGGATCTCCGCGCGCCCCGCCGTCGGTCGACTCGCTCAGTACCAGCCCTCGTTCTGCGACTGCTGCCAGGCGCCGCAGGGGGTGTCGTACCGGCCCTTGATGTACCCGAGGCCCCACTTGATCTGGGTGGCCGGGTTGGTCCGCCAGTCGTCGGCCACCGAGCTCATCTTGTTGCCCGGTACGGCCTGCGGAATCCCGTACGCGCCGGAGCTGCTGTTGGCGGCCTTCGGGTTCCAGCCGCTCTCCTTCGTCCAGAGCTTGTCCAGACAGGGGAACTGGTCGATGCCGAAGCCCTGGTCGAGCATGACGGCGCAGCCGACCTTCCGGTTGCCGCTGTACTCGGCGCAGGAAGCCGGGATCTTGCCCGCGTACGGCTTGATCTTGGCCTCGGCCTCCGCCTTGGCCTCGGCCTCCGCCTTCTCCCGCTCCTTCTTGCGGTTCGCGGCGGCCCGCTCGGCCGCCTTGGCCCGCTCGGCGGCCTCCTTCGCCGCCGCGGCGGCGCGCAGTTTGGCCTGGTACTCGGCGGCCCGCTGGTGGGACGACCGCAGCCGGTGTTCGGTCTGCAGCTCCCGCTGGTAGGTGTATTCGGCCCGGTCGACCTCGAGGCCGACCTGCGCGGTCAGGCCCTGCTGCTGGGTCTGACGATCTTCGCCCAGGTAGAAACCGCCGGCGACGCCCACGGAGAGCAGCGCGACAGCGGCCGTACGGGCGCCGAACCGGCTCCACAGCCGACTCACGAAGTTTCCCTTCGTCGGAGGCAGGGACACGACACCACGCGTGGCCGGTGACGGCCGCGCCCGGGTGCCGTGAGCGCCCCGACCCGGCGGTCTCCGCCGCCGCACCGGCCTCGTGGCTCCCGCCGTCGTGGCGAGGAATGCTCGACGAGCTTCCGTGCGGATGGGACTCCAGGTGCTGGAGTTCTCGGTGGCGCTCGATGGACACCATCGCGCACGGTGAGGCCGCTGGGAAACCGCAGGGAGCAAAAGTGATTTGCGCCACATCAAAATATGGGCGAATACGGGCCAGATCCCCCGCTCAGCCCGGGATGTCCTCCAGCAGGTCGGTGACCATCGCGGCGATCGGAGAACGCTCCGATCGGCTGAGGGTGACGTGCGCGAAGAGGGGATGCCCCTTCAGCGTCTCGATCACGGCGGTGACGCCGTCGTGCCGGCCGACCCGCAGGTTGTCGCGCTGCGCCACGTCGTGGGTCAGCACCACCCGGGAGCCCTGGCCGATCCGGGACAGCACGGTCAGCAGGACGCCGCGCTCCAGCGACTGGGCCTCGTCCACGATGACGAAGGCGTCGTGCAGGCTCCGGCCCCGGATGTGGGTCAGCGGCAGCACCTCCAGCAGCCCACGCGAGGTGACCTCCTCCATGACGTTCTCGTGCACCACCGCGCCCAGCGTGTCGAAGACGGCCTGGGCCCAGGGCGACATCTTCTCCGACTCGGAGCCGGGCAGGTAGCCGAGTTCCTGACCGCCGACCGCGTACAGCGGGCGGAAGACGATCACCTTCTTGTGCCGGCGGCGCTCCATCACCGCCTCCAGGCCGGCGCAGAGGGCCAGCGCCGACTTGCCGGTGCCGGCCCGGCCGCCCATCGAGACGATGCCGATCGACTCGTCCAGCAGCAGGTCGAGCGCGATCCGCTGCTCCGCCGACCGCCCGTGCAGCCCGAACGCCTCCCGGTCGCCACGGACCAGCCGTACCGTCTTGTCGGGCAGCACCCGGCCCAGCGCCGAACCCCGCGCCGAGTGCAGCACCAGCCCGGTGTGGCAGGGCAGCCCGGCGGCGGCGTCGACGTCCAGCGCCTCGCCCGCGTACAGCCGCCCGATCGCCTCCTCGGTCAGCTCCAGCTCGGCCATCCCGGTCCAGGTCGGGTCGCTGGCCTGACCGTGGCGGTACTCGTCGGCGCGCAGGCCGACCGAGGCCGCCTTCACCCGCAGCGGCATGTCCTTGCTGACCAGGGTCACCTCGCGCCCCTCGGCGGCCAGGTTGAGCGCCACCGACAGGATCCGGGCGTCGTTCGACTCGTTGCGGAAGCCGGGCGGCAGCACCCCGTCGTCGGTGTGGTTCAACTCCACCCGCAGCGTGCCGCCGGCGTCGTTGGCGGGCACCGGCCGGTCCAACCGGCCGTGCCGCACCCGCAGCTCGTCCAGCATGCGCAACGACTGACGGGCGAACCAGCCCAGTTCCGGGTGGTGCCGCTTGCCCTCCAGCTCGGAGATGACCACCAGGGGCAGCACCACCTCGTGCTCGGCGAAGCGGTGGAACGCCGCCGGGTCGGAGAGAAGGACCGACGTGTCCAGGACGAAGGCCGGGCCGGCTGGTCGAGGCTCCTCGGTGGCGGCAGCGGCGGCGCTGCGCCGGCCTCGGGTGGTCCGGCGGGTCGTGGCGGTCGCGGCCGGGGTCGGCTCGGCAGCGGCGGGGGTACGGCGAGTGGTCACAGGCCTGCTCCGCGGATGGGCACCCGGCCACCCGAGTTCCGCCTCTTCCGGTGCCCGGCGGACACGGGGTCGGATGCGGGCCCCGTGCGCGAGGTCGCAGGCCGGGCTGACCGGCTGGCCCGGGAAAACCCCGTGCCATGCCTAGACGCTAATCGCCGTGAGCCCGCTCGGCTAGGGGTCCGGGTGGATCACCGGTGAACAGCCCGCCACCGGCCGGGATGCCGCCCCCTGCGAGCATCCCGGCCGGCCGGGGCGACGGCGCGCGCCGCGCCCCCGAGGCGGGCCTCAGCCCGGCCGCCGGACCAGGGTGCCGGCGCCTGCCGTCCCGAACGAGGAGCCGGTGTACGTGGTGCCCGTGCGGGCGGTCGACGGGCCGCGCTGTGCGGTCGCGGTGACCCGCACGGCCGGGACGCCGGTGCGCCCGGTGACCGCGGCGGGCACGGCGGTCCCGGCGAACGGCGTGGACACCTGACCGGCCGACGTCACCGCGGACGGCGCGGGACCGGCCAGCGCCGTGGCGATGGCGGCCCGCGCGTCACGCCGCCGTCGGTGCCAGGCGCCCCGGTCGCCGTCGAAGTAGCCCTGCCGGTAGCCGAACCGGTAGCCGATCCGGTAGCTGAGCTGGCCGTGCAGCCGACCGGCGGCGTAGCAGGTGGAACCGAGCACCAGGACGAGGACGACGGCGAGGAACGGGCTCACCGGGTCACCTCCGCCACCCGGATCGCGAGTACGGTCACCGGACCTCCCACCCGTGACACAACGGAAGTTGTCCCATAGGCGTGACACTAGCAGCTTTTGGTCCGCCTGCCACCGCAGTCGCTCCCATCTATTTTCCCCAGGCCAAGGCGTCAACAAGCGCAACCGAACCGGATTGATATTCGTATCGCAGGCGTGACAGGGGCGTGCCGAGGTGACCCGACGCGGCCGTCTGGCCGTACCGTCACGGGGTGACCGAGACGGCCAATGCGCGGAAGATCGCCTTCGCCACCTTCGTCCGCCGGGCGCTCGACGACGCCCGCGCCATGCGGGCCTGGAGCGGCACCGAGGTCTCCCGACGCACCGGCGTCTCCCGCCAGACCATCAACCGTTGGGTACGCGGCGACTGGGCCAGCGACCCCGAGGCCGAACGCGTGGTCGCCTTCTGCGAGGGCCTCGGGCTCGACCCGGCCGCCGCGTTCACGGCGCTCGGCTGGGACCGGGCGGCCGGCCCGCGCACCGCCCCCACCCCGCCGCCGATGGATCCGGACGTGGAGGCGTTGCTGCGTCGGCTGGTCGACCCGGACGTGTCCGACGCGGAGAAGTTCCACATCCGAGAAACCATCCGCTATCTCGCATACCGCCCAACCCTGCCGACAAACCTCCGAAACAGCGGTAAACAGGCGGGGTAGTTCCTCAGATGGCGAACGAACGGACGAGCAGACCTGATCGTTTCGCCGCGGGGACGGATCGGACCGGCTAGCGTCCACGTTTGTACTGCTAGGGGCTCGTCGTCGGCGGGGGGACGGGACACGGCCGCACCCAGCCCTGCGGGACAGAAGGAGGGGTCTGTCCATGACCCTGAAATGGATGGCAGTCGTGGTCGCGGTGGTGTCGGCCACATCGTGCGTGACCGGCAACGTGGTGATCGGCGTGCTGAACGGCGGGCAGCTTCCCCTGGCCGTCAACGTCCTCGCGCTCACCACTACCGGCACCGCGGTGGTCGTCGCCGTCGTCGCCGAACTACAGGACCGGCTCAACGACCGGGTCAGCGCGCTCACCGAGTTCCTGGTGGCGCGGCTCAACGAGATCGAGGCGCACACCGGCGACCGGAACGCCGGCTTCGTGGAGGGCTACCTGCTCAGCCACGGGCAGGACGCGGCCGTCGTACCGTTCGGGCGCCGGGGACGAGGAGCCGCCGAACGCTGACTCCCGCGTCGCCCCGACGTCACATCTCGGCCACGAATACGCCGCCCGGCGCGGGGTACGCTGACGCGCGTGCCGCCGTTGAATCTGGGCAACCAGCAGCCGAAGACCCCCCTGGACGCCGACCATGCCTGGCGTGCCACCGCCGCACGCGCGGGTGACGTGGTGCTCTTCTTCGACTTCGACGGCACCCTGGCGCCGGTCGACGACGATCCCACCGCGGTCCGACCCGCGCCGAAGGTGCTCGGCGCGCTGGAGGCGCTCGCCCCACGCGTGCGCCGGATCGCCATCGTCTCCGCGCGCCCGGTGGACTTCCTCCGCGACCACCTGGGCGGCCTCGCGGGCATCGACCTGTACGGGCTCTACGGCCTGGAGCACAGCCACTCCGGCGGCGAGACGGTCACCGAACCGGCCGCCCTGCCGTGGGTGCCGACCATGGCCGAGCTGGCCGACCAGGCCCAGGCCGAACTGCCGCCCGGCGCCCTGGTCGAGTTCAAGCGGCTCTCCGTCGCGCTGCACTGGCGCACCGCGCCGCAGCTCGGTGACCTGGTGCAGGAGTGGGGCCGGGCCCGGGCCGAGCGGCTCGGTCTACGCTGCCAGGCCGGCCGGATGGTGCTGGAGCTGAAGCCGCCCGTCGACCGGGACAAGGGCCTGGTGATCGGCGAGACGGTCCGGGACGCCGGCGGCGCGTGGTATTTCGGCGACGACGTCTCCGACATCAAGGCGTTCGCCGCGTTGCGCGCCCGCGCCGCCACCGACCCCGACTTCCTCGGCGTCTGTGTGGCCGTGGCCAACCCGGAGACCGGTCACGAGGTCGCCGACGCCGCCGACCTCACGCTCGACAGCCCGGCCGCCCTGGGCGACTTCCTCACCGACGCGCTGACCCACCTCCGCTGAGGCCGGTCAGACGCCGAAGCGGCGCTGGCGGGTCGCGTACGAGCGCAGCGCGCGGAGGAAGTCGACCCGGCGGAAGTCGGGCCAGTTCAGCTCGCAGAAGTAGAACTCCGAGTGCGCGCTCTGCCAGAGCATGAAGCCGGACAGCCGCTGCTCGCCACTGGTCCGGATGATCAGGTCGGGGTCGGGCAGGCCCTTGGTGTAGAGGTGCTCCGAGATGTGGTCGACGTC
The DNA here is from genome assembly GCF_002140155.1 of Micromonospora sp. NBS 11-29. Classification (GTDB taxonomy): domain Bacteria; phylum Actinomycetota; class Actinomycetes; order Mycobacteriales; family Micromonosporaceae; genus Micromonospora. The sequence continues at coordinate 285,964 of NZ_NAPR01000013.1, read as the reverse complement.
GATCGTGGTGGCCAGCTCCTCGATCGTGCCGCCGGCCGCCGCGTGCTCCAGCAGCAGGGAGCGGACCGCGTCGGCGATCTCCCGCCGCCCGCCGTACCCGACGGCGATGTTGACCTGAGCCCCGCCGTCGCGGTCGCGGGTGCGCTCCGCGGCGGCCTTCAGCGCCGCCGCGTGCTGCGCGGGCAGCACGTCGAGCGCGCCCACCATGCGCAGCCGCCAGGGATTGCCCTCCTCGGCCAGCTCGGTGGTGAGATCCGCGATGATCTGGAGCAGCGGGTCCAGCTCGGCGGCCGGGCGGGAGAGGTTGTCGGTGGAGAGCAGCCAGAGCGTGACGTGCCCGACGCCGGCCGCGTCGCACCAGCGGAGCAGCTCCTTGATCCGTTCGGCGCCCATCCGGTGGCCGTCGTTCGGATCGACGAAGCCCATCTCCCGGGCCCACCTGCGGTTGCCGTCGCACATCACACCGACGTGCGCGGGCACCGGCTTGCCCGCGAGCTTCGCCGTCAGCCGGCGCTCGTACACGGAGTAGAGGAGTTTCCGCAGAGTCATCACCTTGCAGGGTAGCGACCCACCGGAAAGATCAGTGCCGCGGTGGCGCATCGCGGGACGGGCAGTCGTTTCCGGCCCGCCGGGGCCGCGGCACGCCGGCGGCGATCGCGGCCAGCGTCCGGGCGTCCAGGCGGCCGTCGCCGAGCCCCAGCTCCACCACGGTCCGGTAGACCCGCTCGTCCCGGCCGGCCGCCCCCACCGCGGCGTCGACCACCCACCGCCGCCGGGCCAGCCAGGCCGCCGCCGAGNCGCGTCGGCGGGCGCGCCGGCCGCCGCCGCCCCGGCGAGCGCACCGGAGCGCAACGCGTAGAAGATGCCCTCGCCGGTGAACGGGTTGATCAACGAGAGCGCGTCGCCGGCCAGCACCACCCGGCCCCGCCCGGGCGCCGGCCGGTGGGTGGAGAGCGGCAGGTGGTGCGCCCGCAGGTCGGTCACCGCGGCCGGATCGGTGCCGGGCAGCAGCGCGGCCATCCGGTCCAGCAGGTGGGCGCGGGTCAGCGGCTCGCCGCGCAACACCTCCCCGTACCCGACGTTCGCGCGACCGTCCCCGATCGGAAAGACCCAGGCGTACGCGGGCCAGCGCGCCGCCGAGGTGACGATGAGCTGCTCGGGCGGGCCGGGCGGCGCCGGCGCGTAGCCCCGGATGGCGAGCGCGAGGTGCCGGTCCGGGTTGACCGGGTGCCCCAACGCCCGCCGCAGCACCGAGCCGGCCCCGTCCGCCCCGACCACCGCCCGGGCGGCCAGTTCCCCGTCCAGCACCACCCGGTCGGCGCCCACCTCCACCCGGCGTACGGTGTGCCGCCGCAGCTCCGCCCCGGCCTCGACCGCGGCCCGGACCAGACGCGCGTCGAACACCTTGCGGGGCACCGTGTACGCGGGTCGGGGCAGCGGCCGGGCCACCGCGCCCCCACCGGGGCCGACCAGGCGCAACGCCGGCAGCGGAGGATATCCGTCGACCGCGCCGCTCACCCCCAGCTCGGCGAGGACGTCCAGCGCGTGCGCGGCGATGCCGTCCCCGCACGCCTTGTCGCGCGGGAAGTCGTACCGGTCGAGCAGCAGCACCCGCGCGGCCCCGGCCCGCCGCGCCCCGAGCGCCGCCGCCGCCCCGGCCGGCCCCGCCCCCACCACCACGACGTCCCACACGCCCCCATCCTCCCCCGCTCCCACCCCCACCCCCGGCCGGCGCGCCCGCCACCGGTGTTGATCATGAAGTTAGCGGCATCCACAGAGATCAACACCACCGCCAACTTCATGATCAACCGTCCGTGCCGGGGCGGGGGCGGGGCGGGAGCGGGAGCGGGAGCGGGGCGGGGGCGGGGCGGTCAGGGGGTGGCGCGGTGCAGGGAGTAGAGGGTCAGGGCGGCGGCGGTCAGCAAGGGGGCGCCGTCACGGATCAGGCCGTCGGTGCCGAGCAGCCACCAGCAGAGCGGGAGGTCGAGCGCGAGGGTGCCGAGCGTGACGACCACCAGTGCCCGGCGTGCCCAGGCCCGGCCGCGCAGCACGAACGCGGTGCAGAACAGCACCGCGTAGCTGACCGCGATGCCGGCGCCGAACCAGACGAACAGCGCGGGCACGGCCGCGATCCGGCCGTCCAGCACGGAGCCGGTCGCCACCAGCGCCGGGACCAGCATCAGCGGGCTGTAGGTGAACGCCGCCACCCGGGCGGTGAGCAGCCAGCCGTTGGCCTGCGGGCGCTTCGGCGTCACCTCACGCCAGGAGATCGTCCCGCCCTCGACCACCAGGCCCTTGCGGTGCCGGACCAGGTGGGCGCGGACCGCGTCGGACCGGTAGAGCAGCACCACCACGGCGACGCAGAGCGCGGTGAGCGCCGCGAAGCCGAGCAGGCCCGGCAGTGCGGGCACGCCCTGCCGGGGCACCACCAGCCGGCCCACCGCGAAGACCGTGGTCACGGCGAGGATCAGCCCGAACGGCCGAGCGCTCACCCGGCCCTTCCTGACGTGCCTGATCAGGATCAGGAAGCCCAGCGAGCGGAGCATCGCCCAGCCGGTGCGCACGGCGAGACCGAACTCCTGCGCCGGGGCGTACCAGTAGTTGAGCAGTTCGACCACGACGGTGGCCGCCGCCGTCACGGCCAGCAGCGTGGTCAGCGCCCGGACGGCGGACGGCCGCCGGACCTCGACAGGTTCGGCGGCCGTCCTCATGGGATGCGATGGTGCCCGGCGCGGGCGTCCCGCACACCTGTTACTTCTGCGGCTCCACGTCCAGCCGGGCGCGCAGCGCGTCCAGTTCGGCCCAGAGCACACCCGGGAGCTTGTCGCCGAACTTCTCGAACCACTCGGTGACCAGCGGCAACTCCTTGCGCCACTCCTCCGGGTCGACCTTCAGGGCGATCCGGACGTCCTCCGGGGTCATGTCGAGGCCCTCGATGTCCAGCGCGTCCTGCGCCGGGACCATGCCGATCGGGGTCTCCACGGCCTCCGCCCGGCCCTCCAGGCGCTCGATGATCCATTTGAGGACGCGGGAGTTCTCGCCGAAGCCCGGCCAGAGGAAGCTGCCCTCGGCGTCCTTGCGGAACCAGTTGACGTAGTAGACCTTGGGCAGCTTGGCCTCGTCACCGTCGGCGCCCTTGCCCATCTCGATCCAGTGCCGGAAGTAGTCACCGGCGTGGTAGCCGATGAACGGCAGCATCGCCATCGGGTCACGGCGCACCACGCCGACCGCGCCGGACGCGGCGGCGGTGGTCTCCGAGGAAAGCGTCGCACCCAGGTAGACGCCGTGCACCCAGTCGCGCGCCTCGGTGATCAGCGGCACGGTGTCCCGGCGCCGGCCGCCGAACAGGATCGCGTCGATCGGCACGCCGTTCGGGTCGTAGTAGTCGTCGGCCAGGATCGGGCACTGGGTGATCGGGGTGCAGAACCGGCTGTTCGCGTGTGAGGAGAGGCTGTCGCTCTCCGGCGTCCAGTCGTTGCCCTTCCAGTCGATCAGGTGCGCCGGCGGCTCGCCCATGCCCTCCCACCAGATGTCGCCGTCGTCGGTGAGGGCCACGTTGGTGAAGATGGAGTTGCCCCGGTCGAGCGTCCGCATCGCGTTGGCGTTGGTCTTCCAGTCGGTGCCGGGCGCGACGCCGAACAGGCCGTACTCCGGGTTGACGGCGTAGAGACGGCCGTCCGGGCCGAACCGCATCCAGGCGATGTCGTCGCCGATGGTCTCGACCTTCCAACCCGGGATGGTCGGCTCCAGCATGGCCAGGTTGGTCTTGCCGCAGGCCGACGGGAACGCCCCGGCGACGTGGTAGACCCGACCCTCGGGCGAGGTGATCTTGAGGATCAGCATGTGCTCGGCGAGCCAGCCCTCGTCGCGCCCCATCACGCTGGCGATCCGCAGCGAGTAGCACTTCTTGCCGAGCAGCGAGTTGCCGCCGTAGCCGGAGCCGTAGGACCAGATCTCCCGGGTCTCCGGGAAGTGCGAGATGTACTTCGTGTCGTTGCACGGCCAGGACACGTCCTGCTGCCCGGGGGCGAGCGGGGCGCCGATGGAGTGCAGCGCGTGCACGAAGTCGGCGTCGTCGCCCATCGCCGACAGGACCGACGACCCCATCCGGGTCATGATCCGCATCGAGGCCACCACGTACGGGCTGTCCGTGATCTCGACGCCGAACATGGGGTTCTCCGCCTCGACCGGGCCCATGCAGAACGGAATGACGTACATGGTGCGGCCGCGCATGCTGCCGCGGTACAGGTCCGTCATCGTCCGCTTCATCTCGGCCGGCGCCATCCAGTTGTTGGTGGGGCCGGCGTCCGCCTCGTCGACGGAGCAGATGAAGGTGCGCTCCTCGACCCGGGCGACGTCCGTCGGATCCGTCCGCGCGTAGAACGAGTTGGGCTTCTTCTCGGGGTTCAGCCGGATCAGGGTGCCGGTGGAGACGAGTTCGTCGGTGAGGCGACGCCACTCCTCGTCGGACCCGTCCACCCAGACCACCCGGTCGGGCGTAGTCAGTTCCGCGACCTCGCGTACCCAGGCGAGCAGTTTGGGGTGGGACGTCGGGGCCTGATCGATACCCCGAACAACAGCCGGAGCAACCATGTCACATCTCCTTGTGGTCGACGCTGACCGATCTGTGGGATGCACGAGTTCTGGCGAGCGAGACGCCGCCGTCGTGGAAACCTGGGATTGGGCTCAGCGTAAACCGGGCTGCCCCGCCAGTCAGTGGGACTGGTTGTGAAGAACTGCACAAGGTGCGGCCACGCTGCGGCATCACGATCTGATACCCGCTTTCACGCGCAGTTTCACGCAAATCCTTCGGTGAACCTTCACCCATCCGGCCCGCCGCGACCGGGCCGGTCACCGAACCACGGAAGTGCGATTCCGCGTTGCCCTTCGCACATTCGCACCGCGGGTTACGCTCTGCTCACCGGCACCCGGAGCGGGCGACGGCTCCGGCGACGCGACGGCCGGCGGCGCGGACACGCCGCCGAAGTTGCCGTGCGCGACTCGCCGTTGCGGGCCGCCCCCCTTTCGTCCAACCGGTACTCTCGGCGGGTGGCCGCGACGATGACCGGAGACCAACCGGGGGCTCCGCAGACCCGTCGGGGTTTGATCGGGGCACTGATCGACCGGTTCGGTCACCTCGTCCACGAACTGAGCAAGTTCGCCACCGTCGGCGGCTTCGCCTTCCTCGTCGACTTCGCCCTCTTCAACTACCTGTCGAGCGGTCGCGGCATGCCGCCCGTCGCGGCGAAGACCATCTCCACCGTGATCGCCGCGACCCTGGCCTTCCTGGGCAACCGGTTCTGGACCTGGCGGCACCGACAGCGTTCCAACCCCGCCCGCGAGTACGCGCTGTTCTTCTTCTTCAACGGCGTGGGCCTGGGCATCGCGGTGGGTTGCCTGGCGATCAGCCACTACGGGCTGGGCGCGCTCTGGCCCGACGTGTTCCAGACCCCCCTCGCCGACAACCTCGCCAGCTTCGTCGTCGGCACCGGCCTGGGGACGCTGTTCCGGTTCTGGTCCTATCGACGGTTCGTTTTCGTCGACGCGGGAAATCCCCCCGTTCCGGCGTCGAGCCACGACCGAGAGTCCGGGGCGTGATCCACCGCCCATCCCGACCCGCTGGGCCCAGCCGGCCCCGCCCACTGCCCTAAGGTGTTCCGCATGCCTGGAGTCCGTCTGCTGCCCGAGCGCTGGCAGAAGTTCATCCACGAGGCGCTCAAATTCGGCATCGTCGGCGGCATCAACACCGTCATCAATTACGCGGTGTTCAATGCGTTGGCACTCACGGTATTCCGCGACGGCCAGCTCAAGGCGACGGTGATCGCGACCCTCGTCGCGACGATCACGTCGTACCTGATGAATCGTCACTGGACGTACCGGGATCGACCGAAAGCAGCCCTGCGGCGCGAATACGCCCTTTTCTTCCTGTTCAACGGCGCCGGCCTGGTCATCGAACTCGGCGTCCTGGCCCTGGCCAAGTACGGCCTGGGCGTGCACGGCCTGCTGGCGTTGAACGTGGCCAAGACCGTCGGTGTCCTGCTGGCCACGCTGTTCCGCTTCTGGTCCTACCGGACGTTCGTCTTCCAGCCGGTGCCCAGACACGCGGAGGAGACCTGGCACGCCGTGCCGCGTGACGAGTGGGACAACGTCGCCGAGATGGACCCGGTGGCCGAGCTGGCCGAGTCCGTCAGCGAGCTGGAGGAGGAAGAACCTCCGCTCGGCGGCCCGGCCGCCGGCTACACCCCGCCGCAGGGCCGTACCGCACCGGCCGACGCAGCCCTGGGCGGCGCCCTCGGCGCCGGCCTGGAGCCCGAACTCGCCGCCGAGCTGCAACCCCGCCGCGCCCGCCGCTGAGGCCGCGGCGGCAGGCGGGGCGGCGGTCCGTCAGGACGGGTCGCGGAGCGACTTGCCCTCGGCCATGTCGGCCAGGATCTCGCGCATCTCGCCGTCGCCCAGGCTGTGCTTGTCGTGGTGGGCCTCGACCAGCTCGTAGAGCTTCGTCTGCACCCGGTCCACATGCGGCACGTCGGCGAGCACCGACTGGCCCCGCTCGCCGGCCGACTCGATGGTCAGCGTGCCGCAGCCGAGCAACCGCTCCACGAAACGCTGGTGCATGGCATGGTCGTTGATCCGGGTCAGCGGCAGGTCCCGCCGGTTGCGGGAGAACACCCCCTCCTGGAGCAGCACCCGCTCGTTGGTGAAGAGGTAGTGCGTGGTGCGCCAGACCAGGAACGGCCACAGGCCCAGCCACAGCACCAGCACCAGACCGAGCCCGGCGATGGCGTACAGCGCGATCGTGCCGCCGTCGCCGTCGGGCAACAGGATCCAGCCCGCGACCAGCGCCGCGACGGTGAGCGCCAGCACCAGGATCGGCCGGATCAGGGCCTTCCAGTGCGGGTGCAGGTGCAGCACGACGTGCTCGTCCTCGGTGAGCACGTCTTCGGGGAACGCCACGGAAGAACCTCCTCGCAGAACCGGACGCGCTGACCGTAACCGGTCGGCGCATCCGTGGTGCATCGGCCGCGCGGACGGCGTGCGTGAAGTGAGGTGTTAAGCGGGGCCCCCTCCTCTACCGCAGGCGTTAACCGGGGCCCCTTCCTTTCACCTCAGGTGGAGGACGTCGCCGGCGGCCAGGTGGAGGGTTTCGGTGGGGGTGGCCACCAGGAGCTGGCCGTCGGGGTCGACGCCGGTGGCGGTGCCGTGCGCCTCGCGTCCGTCCGGCAGCAGCACCCGCACCTGGCGGCCCACCGTCGCGCACCCGGCCAGGTACGCCGCGCGCAACCCGCTGGCCTCCGCGTCCCCGCCGGCGGCACGCCACCGCTCGTACCAGTCGGCGAGCGAGCGCAGCAACGCCCGCAGCAGCGGATCCCGGTCGGTGGCGGTGGCGCCGGCGAGCTGGAGCGAGGTGGCCGGCAGGCCGGTCGGGTTCGCCGGCAGCTCGTCGGCGCGCAGGGTCACGTTCAGGCCGACGCCGACCACGATCGCGGGCGGCTGGGCGGGGCCGTCGCCGGGCACCGCCTCGGCCAGCACGCCCGCGCACTTCGCGCCGTCGACCAGCAGGTCGTTCGGCCACTTCAGGCGCGCGTCCAGCTCGGCCAGCCGGCGTACCGCCTCGGCCACCGCGACGCCGGCCAGCAAANCTCGCCGGGCCGGAGCAGGATGCTGGTCGCGATGCCGGCGCGCGGCGGCGACTGCCAGACCCGGCCCCGCCGGCCCCGGCCGGCGGTCTGCCGCTCCGCGACCACCACCAGCCCCTCCGGCTCACCGGCCCGCGCGGCGTCGACCACGTCCGCGTTGGTCGAGGCGGTCTCCGCCACCAGCTCCAGGCGGCGCCAGGGCCCGTGCGGCGCGACCAGCGCGCGGCGCAACCGGGCCGCCGACAGCGGCGGGCGGTCCAGATCGGTGTACGGCGAGCCGGGCATCGGACCAGCCTACGGCCCGGGTGAGGCGCACTGCACAACGTCGCCCACCTGAACCATCGTTATATTCCCTGGGTGACTACCGAGACCGGGATCAACATCCACACGACCGGCGGCAAGCTGGCGGACCTGGAGCGACGGCTCGACGAGGCGGTGCACGCCGGGTCGGCGCGCGCGGTGGAGAAGCAGCACGCGCGGGGCAAGAAGACCGCCCGGGAGCGGATCGAACTGCTCCTCGACGAGGGTTCCTTCGTCGAGTTGGACGCGTTCGCCCGGCACCGCTCGACGAACTTCGGGCTGGAGCGCACCCGCCCGTACGGGGATGGCGTGGTGACCGGCTACGGCACGGTGGACGGTCGCCAGGTCTGCGTGTTCGCGCAGGACTTCACCGTCTTCGGCGGCTCCCTCGGCGAGGTCTTCGGCGAGAAGATCGTCAAGCTGATGGACCTGGCCATGAAGATCGGCTGCCCGGTGGTCGGCATCAACGACTCCGGCGGCGCACGGATCCAGGAGGGCGTCGCCTCGCTCGGCCTCTACGGTGAGATCTTCTTCCGCAACGTCCGGGCCAGCGGCGTCATCCCGCAGATCTCGCTCATCATGGGCCCGTGCGCGGGTGGCGCGGTCTACTCCCCGGCGGTCACCGACTTCACCGTGATGGTCGACCAGACGTCGCACATGTTCATCACCGGCCCCGACGTGATCAAGACGGTCACCGGCGAGGACGTCGGCATGGAGGAGCTGGGCGGCGCGCGCACCCACAACGCCCGCAGCGGCAACGCGCACTACCTCGGCACCGACGAGTCCGACGCGATCGACTACGTCAAGGCGCTGCTGTCGTACCTGCCGTCGAACAACCTGGACGAGCCGCCGGTCTTCTCCATGGATGTGGACCTCGACATCACGGACGAGGACCGCGAACTGGACACCCTCATCCCGGACTCGGCGAACCAGCCGTACGACATGCACCGGGTGATCGAGCACGTGCTCGACGACGGCGAGTTCCTCGAAGTCCAGCCGCTCTACGCGCAGAACATGGTGGTCGGCTTCGGCCGGGTCGAGGGGCGTCCGGTCGGCGTGGTCGCGAACCAGCCGATGCACTTCGCCGGCACCCTCGACATCGCCGCCTCGGAGAAGGCGGCCCGGTTCGTGCGCACCTGCGACGCGTTCAACGTCCCGGTGCTGACGTTCGTGGACGTACCCGGTTTCCTGCCCGGCACCGGGCAGGAGTGGGACGGCATCATCCGCCGAGGCGCGAAGCTCATCTACGCGTATGCCGAGGCCACGGTCCCGAAGGTCACCGTCATCACCCGCAAGGCGTACGGCGGCGCGTACGACGTGATGGGCTCCAAGCACCTCGGCGCGGACCTGAACTTCGCCTGGCCGACCGCGCAGATCGCGGTGATGGGCGCGCAGGGCGCGGTGAACATCCTCTACCGCGCCGAACTGGCGAACGCCGAGGACCCGGCCGCGGTCCGTGCCGAGAAGATCGCCGAGTACGAGGACACGCTGGCCAACCCGTACGTCGCCGCCGAGCGGGGCTACGTCGACGCGGTGATCCCGCCGCACGAGACGCGGACCCAGATCGTCCGCGCCCTGCGAACGCTGCAAACCAAGCGCGAAACGCTCCCGCCCAAGAAGCACGGCAACATCCCCCTGTAAGGAGGGGCACCCTGTTAACGCCTCGCGTATAGCAGGGGCCCCTTCTTAACACGCAGCTCGGGTCAGCAGCCGGGGTTGGCGGCGACACACAATCGGTTGGCCGCGGCGCGCGCCAGATCCAACAGCTTCGCCTGCGTCATCGTGGTGCCCGGGGCGTCCGGTTGCAGGGGTTCTCCCGGAACCACGACCGTGACCAGGTCGCCGACCCGGACGACCAACCGGTCCTCGGGCCGAGCCGGGGTCACCACCGGCTCGCCGACTGTCGGTTCCACCGCCTCGGACACGGTGTGCCGGAGCAGGATCGCCTGATCACCGGCGAAGGCACGGGCAAGCACCGTCCACCGATGCCCGACCGTCATGTCGACCACCCCCTGATCGCCCTGAGCCTGTATCGATCGCCGCCAATCCGCGCAGGCCGTCACGGACCGGTCGAGGTCGGCGAAGAGCCGTTCCGCGCCCCCCGTCTCCAGCCGGTAGACGTCCTGGCTGACGAACGGTCTCCGGTAGGAGGCGAAGCCCGGAACCTCGACGGCCCCGATCAGGGTCTGCGAGCGGGAGTAACGCGACGTGAGCTGATCCGCCGGCAGACCCTGTTCCCGTGCGCACGCCTGGAGGATGTCGTCCACCCGGACCCGCTCGCCGAGGCCGGTGTCGCCGAGGCGCTCGTCCGTCGCCGCCGGCACGTCGGTCGCGGTCAGCATCGCCGCCACGCTGATCTCCGCCCTTCCCTCCGGACCGGCGGCGGGTGGGGCCGGTGTCGGTGCGCCCGTCCGGTCCACGAGCGTCGCGCCGAGCGCGGCGACCACGACCAGCGACACGGCGATCAACGTGGTGGTCCGCCGACTGCGCCGCCGGCCCGCGGCCCGGATCTCCGCCGGCTCCGCCCACCGGACGTTCCGCAGGTCCCGGTGCAGCGCCTCCACGAGCGTGACGTCGTCAGGCATCTGCCGCCTCCTCTTCCAGATCCACCACGGCGAGCAGCCCGGCGAGTGCGGTCCGGCCCCGGGACAGTCGGGCCTTGACGGTGCCGACCGGCGCATCGGTCTCCCGGGCGACCTCGGCGACCGGCATGCCGAGCAGGTAGTGCATGGCGATGGCGGTGCGTTGCGCCTCAGGAAGCCGACGCAGCGCGGCCACCACGTCCATCGTCTCGGTGCTCGGCGCCGGCACGTCGGCCACCGCACCGTGCCGCAGGTAGGCGCGGGCGCGGCTGCGCAGGTTGCGCCACCGGCTCACCGCGATCCGGCTGGCCACCACGCGTAGCCAGGCCTCCGGGTCGTCGTAGGAGCGCACCGTCGGCCACCGCTGCCAGGCCCGGATGTACGCCTCCTGCACGGCGTCCTGCGCCTCGGCGAGGTTGCCGGTGAGCACGTAGACGAAGCCGAGCAGCCGTTGCCGGCTGCCGCGGTAGAACTCGTCGAACCCGTCGACGTCCGGCACGCTGTTTTCCCTCCCCCGGGCGGTCGCAGGGGAGACGCCTGGCGTACCGGATGCGGTTGCGCGGTCAGCGGATCAATTTCTCCAGCTCGCCCGGCGGGAAGTCACCGGCGGGGATCCGCTCCCGAACCGCCCGGCGCACCGCGACCTGCACCGCCGCGTTGACCGGGGTGGGCACCCCGTGCAGGCGGCCGAGCAGCACGATCTCGCCGTTGAGGTGGTCGGCCTCGGCGGAGCCGGCGCCCCGGGCCAGGCTCTGCCAGGTGGAGCCGCCGGACCTCGACTCACCGTCGACCGGCCGGTGCGACACCAGGTCGCCGCGTTCGGCGGCTTCCTCCTCGCGGGTGGTGTGCGGGATGCCGGCGGCGGCCAGCGCCGCCTCACCCTCGGCGCGTACCCGCTCCGCCAGGTGGTCGGGCACGTCGCGGCCGAGCAGCGCCTGGAGGCCGTTGCCCAGGTTGGCCAGGAGCTTGCCGTACTTCCAGCGCATCACGTCGTCGCGGATCGGGGCGACGAAACCGGCGGCGGTCAGGTCGGCGGCGACCGCCCGGCTGGTGTCGTCCGCGCCGGTCGGGTAGCGCCCGAGATGCAGCATGCCCGGATGCGGGTGCCCGTTGGCGACCACCACCCCCGGCTCCAGGTGGGTGGCGGGCAGCCACACGCAGACCGGGTGCACGCGGGCGAAGAGGCGCAGCGCGGCCGGTTCGTTCGCCACTCCGTTCTGGGCGAGCACGACCGGCAGCCGCTCCCCCGCCGTGCCGCCGCCCTCGACCGGGGCGTCCACCCAGGTCGCCAGCGCGGCGGCGGTGTCCTGCGACTTGACCGTGAGGACCAGCACGGTGTCCGCCGGCAGCGGCGAACCGTCCGGCTCGGCCACCGCTGGCGGCCGGGTGGTCACCGTGCCGTCGGGCCGCCGCAGCGTCAACCCCCGCTCGCGCAGCGCGTCCAGGTGCGCGCCGCGGGCCACGAGCGTCACGTCCCGGCCGGCCTCGGCCAGGAGTACGCCGATGGTGCCGCCGACCGCGCCCGCTCCGATGATCACATATCGCATTCGTCGGATTCTGCCCCACCGGGGCGATCGACGGGTCAGCCAGTGAGACCGGCGTCGGCGAGGATCGGGCCGGTCAGCAGCAGCGCGCCGACGCCCAACGCGCCGAGGCTGACGAGCAGGAACACGCCCACCCAGAACAGCGGCGGGAACGGCGTCAGCCGGGCGAGCTGGTCGGCGTCCGACTCCGGCATCCGGCCCCGACTGCGCTGGCGGCGCAGCTCGAACACCGGCCGTACGCCACCGAACAGCAGGAACCAGACTGAGGTCCAGGCGAACGCGGCCTGGACCTCAGGCGAGGTGTACCAGGAGACGGCGAGCACCACACCGCCGGTGACCAGCACCGACAGCGCGCCGAAGAGGTTGCGGATCAGCAGCAGCATGGCCAGCAGCAGTGCCACCGCCACCCAGAGCAGGAGTGTGATCCGGTTCCCGGCCAGCAGCCACGCGCCGGCCAACCCGAGCAGGGAGGGGGCGACGTAGCCGGCGAGCAGCGTCAGGATCATGCCCGGACCGGTGGGCCGGCCGGCCGAGAGGGTGAGCCCGGAGGTGTCGGAGTGCAGCCGGATGCCGTGCAGTCGCCGGCCGCTGAGCAGCGCCACCAGCGCGTGGCCGCCCTCGTGGGCGATGGTCACCGCGTTGCGGGCGATCCGCCAGGGTAGCCGGGTGACGACCACCGCGAGCGCGACCACGGCGGTGAGCACCACCAGCAGCGGCGGCGGGTCCGGTTGGGCGCTCGTCAGCGTGTCCCAGAGCGTGCTGAGGCCGTCGATCAGGGGCATGGGCGGGGAGCCTACCGGCCCGAGCCGTGTCGTTCGACCGGCCGCGTCTCACAGGGTGTGAGACTGATCGGATCGAGGCGCGAAAGCGGAGGTGAGGTCGGTGAGCGCAGCCCCCTTGGAGCCCTACGGTTGGACGGGGAGCACTACGTCGAGGACGCGGTGGCCAAGGCGGGCGAGACGTTGAACGTGACCGAGCCGTTCCGGTGGGCGATGGACCCGAGCACCCTTCGATGAAAGTTTCCTTGCACCCCCTTGCGCTTTAGGGCACTTACCTCCAAAGATGGGCGTCAATCAGTGAACGTCCTCTGGAGGCAAACCATGGCCCGTGCCAGACTCTCCGTACGCCGGCTTATCGCCACCGGCCTGACCATCGCCGCCACCGCGGCGGCGGCGCTCGTGGCGACCGCCGGACCGGCCGCCGCCGCGACCACGCCCGGCGTCGACGTCTCCCACTACCAGGGCAGCATCAACTGGACCAGCGCGCGCAACGCCGGCATCCAGTTCGCCTTCATCAAGGCCACCGAGGGCACGAGCTACAAGGACCCGAGCTTCAACGCGAACTACGTGAACGCCTACAACGCCGGGGTGATCCGCGGGGCGTACCACTTCGCCCGGCCGAACATCTCCGCCGGCTCCACCCAGGCCAACTACCTCGCCAGCAACGGCGGCGCCTGGTCCGCCGACAGCCGTACGCTGCCCGCCGCGCTCGACGTCGAGGCCAACCCGTACAGCGGCGGCACCTGCTACGGCCTGAGCACCACCGGCATGCGCAACTGGATCCAGGACTTCCTCAACACCTACCGCTCCCGCACCGGCCGGTACGCGGTCATCTACACCACCGCGAGCTGGTGGAACCAGTGCACCGGCAGCTGGACCGGCCCGTGGGCCAACCACCCGCTGTGGCTCGCCCGCTGGGCCAGCGCGCCGGGCACCCTGCCCGCCGGCGCCCCGGTCTGGAGCTTCTGGCAGTACACCAGCACCGGCAGTGTCTCCGGGATCAGCGGCAACGTCGACCGGAACTACTGGAACGGCGACCGGAGCCGGCTGATCGCCCTGGCCAACNCTGCCGTCGTACCCTCGTGGTCGTGCCTCAGGCCCGGCGGCGCGCGGCGGCCGGCACGGGCATCGTGGCCCGGCGGGTCCAGCGCCACCCCGCCACCCCGGCGAGGGTGAGGGTGAGGACACCGAGCACCGCAACCGGCGCGGACATGCCGGCGCTGATCAGGAGCAGCACGACGTCCCCGAGCGCGACCAGCATCCACAGCGCCAGGCGGGGACCGGTGTCCCTGCGTCGGTAACCCATGTCGCACCTCCTTCCGTCGTCAGGACATTCATACCCCCGACTACGGAAAGTCATGCGAGTGAGTTTCGGTCGCGCAGGATTCCCGGGTCAGTTCTTCCGGTCCGGCACGAAGCCCTTGGTGATGACGTCGAAGGCGGCCAGGTTGGCGTCCCAGTCCTTCGCCGGCACCTCCCAGCGCAGCGCGTAACCCCGGTTGCTGGCCGTCGCCACGCCCCGGTTACGCACATGGAACCGGGTCCCGTTGTTGCGCGTCTCCAACCAGTCCCAGTCGGCGCAGGTGCGGTAGTAGCCGTCGCAGCGGGTGATGCCGACCAGTTCGTAGTTGTTGACCCGTGAACTCCGGTCCGGTTCCTGGTTCTTCCAGTCGGCGTAGGCGTCCTTCTTGGGCGAGGGCGTCCACTGGATGAACAGCACCCGGCGGGCGCCACCGATCTCGTAGAGCACCACCTGGTTGTTGCCGGGCTGGGCCTGCCAACCGTTCGGGATCGGCACCTTGAAGCCGTTCGAGCCGGTGTAGTAGCGCCAGCCGGTCGGCAGCGTGAAGGCCGACGTCGACGGGCTCGCCGACGGGCTCGGGCTGGCCGACGGGCTGCCCGACGTCGCGCTCGGACTCGCGCTCGGCGACGCGCTGCCGCTGGGCGCGGGCGGCACCGCGGACGCCGCCGACGTGCCGGCCGTCGGCTGCCCGCCGTCACCGTCGTCGTCGCCGCGGTTCAGCAGCGGCACGACCACCGCCAAGCCGACCAGCAGCAGCAGGACCAGCGCGCCGATCAGCAGGTTGCGCCGGTTCGCCGGCGTCTTGACAGCCGGGAGCACCGTCGCCCGACCGGTCGACGGTGATTCGCCCGACCCCGGACCGTCCGACCGGGAACCGGCCGGGGCGGGGCTGATCGGGGCAGGACTGATCGGGGACGCGCCGGCCACCGGCTCGCCGTCGAGGCGGGTCTCGTCGAGCGCCGTGGCGCCGTCGTCCACCCGGGTCCCGTCGAGCGCCGGATCGGCGTCGAGTGTCGTCGTCGGGTCGGCGACCGATGGGGTCACCTTCGCGGTCGGGTCGGCGACCGGCGGGCTCACCTTCGCCGTCGGACCGGCGTCCGACGTGGGCGCCGGCACCACCGCGGTCGGGTCGGCGGCGGCCGTGCCCGCGACGGCGGCCCCGGCCGCGGCGGCCGCGCGCTCAGACCGGTCCTCGGCCGGGCGCGGCGCCGGCACCAGCGGCGGGCGCGGCGCACGCGGACCGTTCGGCCCGGGCCGGCGTACGCCGTCCAGCAGCGAGATGCCCTTGGCCCGCCGACCGGCCGCCTTGCGCAGCATGCGCTCCGCCACCTCGGCGGTGATCCGCTCCTCCGGGTCCTTGCGCAACAGGCCCTGAAGCACCGGCTTGAGCGGCCCGGCATTACGCGGCGGCGGCAGCGGTTCGGTGGCCAACGCGGCGAGCGTGGCGATCGCCGACGCACGCGCGTACGGCGACTTGCCCTCGACGGCGGCGTANCCCGCTCCGGCGAGATGTACGCCGGTGAGCCCAACACCAGGCCGGTGCGGGTCACGGTGGGGTCGCCGGGAATGGTGGCCAGGCCGAAGTCGGTGAGCACCACCCGGCCGTCCTCGCCGAGCAGCACGTTGCCCGGCTTGACGTCGCGGTGCATGATGCCGGCCTTGTGCGCGGCCTTCAACGCGCCCAGCACGCCGAGGCCGATCTCGACCGCCGTGGCGACGGAGACCGGGCCGTCCTCGGCGATGGTGTCCTGCAGGGACTTCGACGCCACGTACTCCATGACGATCCACGGATCGCCGTCGGTGCGCAGCACGTCGAAGATGCGCACCACGTTGACGTTGTTCAGCCGGGCGATCGCCCGCGCCTCGCGCAGCGAGCGTTCCCGCATCTCGCCGCGCTCCTCCGGGGTGAGACCCGGCGGCGGAACCAACTCCTTGATGGCCACGTCCCGGTGCAGCACCTCGTCCCGCGCCTTCCAGACGCGGCCCATGCCGCCCTGACCGAGCGGCGAGAGAAGCCGGTACCGGTCGGCGACGAGTTGGGGAAGCGGGTTCGACATCGCTGAAACCGTACCCGGCCGGTCCGACGCGTACACCGCCGGCACGCCACTGTACGACGAAGGTCGCGTTCGCGACGCGTACCCTGTGGTTCATGTCTGCCGAGGAACCCATGTTCCGGGTCGTCCGTGGCGTGCCCACCGCCGAGGAGCTGGCCGCCCTGGTCGGCGCGATCGTGACACGCACCCGGCCGGTCGCCGCCGCCGCGCCGCCCGTCGTGTCGCGGTGGGTGCGCAGCGGCCGCCCGACCGGCGCGACCCCGGTCGCCTGCCCCGGCGCGTGGCGCGCCGCCGGCCTTCCCCGCTGAAATCTTCCCCTGGTACGCGAGCCGAACCGGGGCTGCCGGGATCAGCGCGGAGCCACTAACCTCACTCTGGGAGATCGTGCGGTGACGGACAGGGAGGTCCGATGATCCCGGAGGACGACCGGCCAGCCGGTTGGCTGCGCGACTACGGCGGCATCGAGGCCGACATCCGACAGATGCGCGAGTTCGCCGACCGGCTACAGGACGAGGTCACGCGCAACTACGCACCCCACCTGTCCTACATCGCCGACGACATGAGGACCCCGGTGCCCAACCCGGCCGACGCCTTCATCGAGCTGGTGCAGTTCATGCAGGCCCACCACGAAACCCAGAAGGCCGCGGTCAGCGCCGTGTGGGACCTGGCGCCCGCCACCGGCCGACTCGCCGACGCCGCCGGCCGGATCGCCGCCCGCTACGACGACTCGGACGCCTTCTCCTCCGCCCGGGTCGCCGACGTGGAACGGGCCCTGGCCACACCCGCCACCGCCGTCGGGCGCCCGACCCCACCCATGCCCGACCCCACCGCATCCGACCCGGAAGGGGTGGTCCTGCCATGATCGAACGAGGAAGCGGACGCACCTCCGGGCTCACCGACTGGCGGCTGATGGACGTACTCAGCATGTGGGCGTGCGTCCAGGAACAGGACACCACCGGCCAGTGGAAACAGGTCGCCGGCTGGCGCAAGGTGTGCGACCTCGCGCTGGCACACCTGAGCCGCCTCCGGGAATACCGGCGCGGGCTCGCCGAGGCGTGGCCACCCGACACCAACGCCGCCGCCCGGGCCTACCTCGGCGAACTCGACCAGCTCATCGACCGGACGCAACGCACCCACGACGCCGCCGCCGCCAACTACGACGCGCTGGCCGCCGCCGCACGCGCCATCGGCAGCGCACGCGCCGCACTGCAACCGCTCTTCGACGAGTACGCGAGCAAGCTGCGGCAGAAGCAGGCGTACGAGGCGATCGTCGCCGACCCGAAGGCGGTGGCGGGCAGCCGGCTACCGGAGCGACCACCGGTGACGGATGGCGAACTGGAGGAGTTGAACGAGCGGGCGCGGGNCCCCCAGCGCCTCTGCGGCCACCTCGGGACTCCGCTCCAGAGGCACCCGACGACATCGGTAGCCCTCCGATTATCCCGTCAATAATTCCAGTGGCGCTTGGACCCACTGAAACAACACTGCAGGCGCGGCCTAGCCATCCTGCCCTCCCTCAATCTGGCCATCCTTCAGGGCCGATCCTTGGCGGTGCGTCCCCAGGCATGGTGAGTGGCCTTGCAGGGACAATGCCCGGCCCTACAGTTCCAGGCATCGGCACCCCCGCAGGCCCTTCCTATCTGGCGTTGCCATCACCTCCGCCGGCAGGAAGAACTGGCACGCCGTCCTTCAGCGACGGCAAGACGCGAATTAATCCTCTAAACCCGGGGCATTCGGCAAACGGCACAGCAACTACTCCATGGTCAACACAACCCGGACTTATCGGCGGAGCGCCAGGGGCTAGAACTGGTCAGCCTAATCGCGACCTTCCCCCGCGTAAGGTCAATCCAGTAGGCGGCGTTATTGGTGGAGGCGGGGCAGGCACGTCCCCAACTGGAGCCGCTGGCTCTCGACCCGGCGGCGTCCGCGCTTCAGGCGCTTATTCCATTCCGCCGCCGATAGGAGAAGCCGGGGTCACATACCCTCACTCACTAAGAGAAATTAAGAGCAAAGCCAATTGCCAGGAAAAGAACGACTGGGATTCGGACCACCCCTGGAGAACTAAGCCGGGGGTAAATCCCGTCATGCGCCCACCTGAAGACTTCGGGCCGATTGACCCAGGCCCCGCAATCGGCTTTGACAAGTGATCAGGAGATTTAAGTCGCTCTTCGTGGCGGCGTCACTCGCCACACCAATCTTGCCACTCGCCAACACGGGCGCGCATAGCCATATCGCGGAAACCCGTTCCTTCTCCGGAACTCAATGGCATCTGGCTTTCCTCAAAGCTGCGCACGTCCAAAAGCTCAGCCGCGGCGAGGGGGTTACTGTGGCCGTCTTGGACACTGGCGTGGATCCTCACCCCGATTTGTTGCCCAACTTACTCGAGGGCACCGACGAGATCCCAGGCGGGTCGGGCGACGGCCGCCACGACACAAACGGCCACGGAACAGGAATGGCGGGCCTTATCGCGGCTTCTGGCGAGAGAGATCAAAGCGCTCACGGACTTGCACCCCAGGCCAAGATCCTACCTGTATTGGTTACGCCAGCCAACGGGCGCGGTGAGGCTGACGCGCTAGCCGAAGGCATTAATTTCGCCACCTCCCACGGTGCCACCGTGATTAGCATCTCGAGCGTTGGCGGTGCCAGCCAAAAGCTCATCAAAGCCATCGACGCGGCAATTGCTGCTGATGTCAGCATAGTTGCCTCCATCGGTAATTACCCTGAGGACAGTTTTATCGGCTACCCAGCAAACGAACCGGCCGTTATNAACCATGCCACCGTTTCGGTTACCGGGCCGGGAATCGACATTGTTGCGCCGGCCGTCGACATATACAGCACAGGGCTGAATGGAGGTTACAGAGTTGGCACCGGCACATCCGATGCCACCGCGATCGTGGCTGGGGCTGCTGCCCTGATCCGCTCCAAGTTCCCCAACCTTTCCGCCGAGGAGGTCGCGCACCGCTTGACCGCGACCGCCGTCGACAAGGGACCACCGGGCCGCGACGACCAGTACGGCTACGGGGTCATCGATCTCGTCGCCGCGCTCACCGCCGACATACCTCCGCTCGGCTTCGAGTCTTCCGGGGTGACGCCGCCGGCGTCGACCGCAGCCGCACCCGGGAACGACGATGACAGTCGTACGGCCCGGGGCCTCGCGACCCTCGGGGTGCTGCTGGCGGCCGGCGGTGGCTACCTGTTCTGGCGCCGCCGTCGACGTGGCGATGACCCACCGCCGAGGATCAGCCGGTAGCGTCGGGAGCGTGTCGACCTCCCCGCCGTTGCGTCTCGTGCTCGCCTCGCAGAGTCCCGCCCGCCGTAAGTTGCTCCAGGCCGCCGGCATCGAGCCCGACGTGCTGGTCAGCGGCGTCGATGAGTCGCAGGTGGTCAGCGACCGGGCCGAGGAGTTGTGTCTGGAGTTGGCCCGGCTGAAGGCGCAGGCCGTGCTCGGCCGGCTGCGGGCCACCCCGGACGAACGGATGTTGGTGCTCGGCTGCGACTCGGTGCTCGCGTTCGACGGTGAGATCCTGGGCAAGCCTGCCGACGCGGCGGACGCCACCCGGCGGTGGCGGCGGATGCGGGGGCGGAGCGGCGTGCTGCACACCGGTCACTGCCTGATCGACGTGGTGCACGAGACCCGAGCGGAGGCGGTCGCCTCGACCACCGTCCACTTCGCCGACATCAGCGACGAGGAGATCGCGTCGTACGTGGCGACGGGCGAGCCGCTGGCGGTGGCCGGGGCGTTCACCATCGACGGGCTGGGTGGGGCGTTCCTGACCGGCATCGAGGGCGACCCGGGCACGGTGGTGGGTCTTTCCCTGCCGCTGCTGCGTCGGCTTCTCGGCGAGTTGGAGCTGCGTATCGTCGACCTGTGGACGAAGGTCGCGCCGGGCGGCCAGGAAGTGGAGAATGTCGGCTAGGTTCCGGTCATGAGCACGAAGTCGCTGCCGCTGACCCCGGAACTGCATGCCTATCTGGTGGCCCACGGGTCCGCTCCCGACGAGGTCGTCCGTGGCCTGGCCGAGGAGACGCGGGCAGCCCTCCCGGCCGAGGCGGAGATGCAGGTCGCGCCGGAGCAGGCGGCGTTCCTGACGTTCCTGACCCGGCTGCTCGGGGTGCGCCGGGCGGTGGAGGTGGGCACCTTCACCGGGCTCTCCTCGCTGGCGATCGCCCGCGGGTTGGCCGAGGACGGCCGACTGATCTGCTTCGACATCTCGGAGGAGTACACCGGCGTGGCCCGGCGCTACTGGGCGCGGGCGGGTGTGCAGGACCGGATCGAGCTGCGCATCGGGCCGGCCGCGGACAGGTTGCGTTAGCTGCCTCGCAAGCGTCATCTCGACCTCGCGTTCATCGACGCGGACAAGGCCAACTATCCGGTCTACTGGGACGAGTTGGTGCCCCGGATGCGGCCGGGCGCGGTGATCGCGGTCGACAACACGCTCCGCGGCGGTCGGGTGCTCGCCCCGCGCAACGCCGACGACCGGGCGATCGCCGCCTTCAACGACGAGGTCATGGCGGACGTACGCGTCGAGGCCGTCATGCTCCCGATCGCCGACGGGGTCACTCTGGCCCGGGTGCGTTGAACCAGCTCGGCGATGTGGCGGCATCCCTGACCGCCCGATACCACCACTTCGCCGAACCCGTAATTGATCAAGCCCACCCCGAAGTCGGGCTCAGCGGACGCTGCGGGCGAACTGGCGGGCGGCCCAGAAGACGCCGGCCGCGGCCAGTACCGTGATGATGCCGAGCCCCTGCCAGACCTTGTCGTTGCTCAGGTCGCCGCCGAACAGCGCGCGGGTGCCGTCGACCGCCCAGGAGAACGGATTCCACTTGGCCACGCCCTGGAGCCAGCCGGGGGCGAAGGTGAGCGGCAGCAGGATGCCCGAGAGCAGCAGCACCGGCTGCGCGACCGTGTTCATCAGCGGGGCGAGCGCGTCCTCGCTCTTGACCTTGAGGGCGACGCCGTAGGAGACGGCCGAGGTCATCAGCGCGATGAGGGCGAGCATCAGGTACGCCAGCAGCAGGTAGCCGATGAAGACGCGCAGGTCGAACAGGACCGCCAAGCCGGTGATGATGACGGCTTGGGCGATCAGCGAGACCACGTCCCGCAGTGACCGGCCGAGCAGCAGGGCGAGTCGGCTGACCGGGGTGACGCGGGAGCGTTCGATCACTCCGGCGCGCAGCTCGGCGATCAGGCCGAACCCCTGGAACAGGCCGCCGAAGATGGCCAGCAAAACCAGCAGGCCGGGTACGAAGATCTTGTAGGCGGCGGCCTGCGTCGGCGCGTTCAGGGCGGGCTTGAGCAGCGGGGCGAAGAGCAGCAGGTACATCACCGGCTGGAAGACGCCGACGAAGAGCCAGACCGGGTTGCGCAGCAGTAGCTGCGCCTGGCGCTGGAAGATCAACCAGGTGTCGCGGGCGAGTTTCATGGCAGCTTCTCCGGGGGGTCAGGACTCGCGCAGCGAGCGGCCGGTCTTGGTGAGGAAGACGTCGTCGAGGCTGGGGCGGTGCAGCTCGATCGAGCGCAGGTCCAGCCCGGCGTGGTCGAGACGACGCAGCACCTGCGGGATGGCGACGGCGCCCTCGTCGACGTAGAGACGCAGGCCACCGTCGTCGACGGTTTCCAGCTTGCTCACGTACGCCTCGGTGTCGAGCAGTTCGGCGGCGCGGGGGGTGGACGCGGCGTCGAGGCCGACGAGCACCACCTCGCCGGAGATCTCGCGCTTCAGCTCGGCCGGGGTGCCTTCCGCGACCACCTCGCCGTGATCCATGATCGCGATCCGGTCGCAGAGCGCGTCCGCCTCGTCGAGGTAGTGCGTGGTGATGAAGACGGTCATCCCTTCGGTGCGCAGCCGGCGGATCTCGTCCCACATGTGCGCGCGGCTCTGCGGGTCGAGGCCGGTGGTCGGCTCGTCCAGGAAGACGATCTTCGGTTCGTGGATGATGCCGAGCGCGATCTCGACCCGTCGGCGCTGGCCGCCGGAGTAGGTCTTGCACTTGCGGTCGGCGTACTCGCTGAGCTGGAAGGCGTCCAGTGCGCGGGCGGCCCGCCGGTGGGCGTCGGCCTTGGTGATGCCGTAGAGGCGGGCCTGGAGCACCAGTTCCTCGCGGGCGGTGGACTCGTCCCAGGTGCTGCCGCCCTGTGGCACGTACCCGATCCGGCGGCGCACCCCGGCCGGGTCCTTGCGCAGGTCGGCGCCGGCGATGCTGGCCTGGCCGCCGTCCGGCTCGATGAGGGTGGCGAGCATCCGCAGGGTGGTGGTCTTGCCGGCGCCGTTGGGCCCGAGGAAGCCGAAGATCTCCCCCTCGGCGACGTCGAGGTCGACGCCGCGGACCGCGTCCACGGTCTTCGTCTCGCGACCCGCGCGGGAGCGGAACGACTTCCGCAGCCCCCTGGTCTCGATCATCTCTGCTCCTGGTGGTCCGGGCCGGAGGTGACCGGCCGCCGGTCAGCGGTTCGCGTCGAGGCTAACGCGATATAGCTCTTATGGTCAACGTTGATTATTCCGGGTCGAGTCCAGCCGGTAGGTACGACACTCCGGACTCGATCCGCTCCGCGATCCGCTCGCACCACGCCGTCTCCGCCTCCGCCCGGGCCAGCCACAACTCGAACATCCACCCCACATGCACGGGCTTGCGGGTCCGCACCCAGTCGGAGTCCAGCGACGCGCGCATCGACTCCACCCCGGCGCGCAGCAGGTTGGCCCGGTTGCGCAACGCCGCCGCCGCCTCCTCGCGCGGCATCGCGGGCAGGAACGAGAACGCCGCCGCGAACGGATCCGACGGCTCGTGGAGCTGCCACCACTGGGCCCGCAGCAGCGTCTCGAACTCGTCCTCGCCCTTCGCGGTCACCTCGTACGTGGTGCGGGCCGGGCGGGCCCCCACCTGCTCGACCGAGACCGTCCGGAGCAGCCCTTCATCAGCGAGCTTACGCAGCGCGTGGTAGATCGAACCGGGTTGCACGTTGGCCCACTTGTCCGCGCTCCAACTCAACAGCTCCCGGCGTACGTCGTAGCCGTGCACCGGCTGCATCCACCGCACCAGGCCCAGAATCATCATTCGCGTCGCCGACACCGGGCAAGCGTAATAACCAAGTTTGACTACAGTGCGAGATCCCACACTGAGCGATCGTTAGGGTCCCGACGCCGGCCGTTAAACTCCCGGCATCGACCTCCCGGGAGGAGCCCCCAAGGTGCGCAAGGTTCTCATCGCCAACCGCGGCGAGATCGCCGTTCGCGTCATCCGCGCCTGCCGGGACGCCGGGCTGGCGAGCGTCGCCGTCTACGCGGACTCCGACCGGGACGCCCTGCACGCCACGCTCGCCGACGAGGCGTACGCCCTGGGCGGCGACACCGCCGCGGACAGCTACCTGCGGATCGACAAGCTGATCGACGTGGCCGTGCGGGCCGGCGCGGACGGGGTGCACCCCGGCTACGGCTTCCTCTCCGAGAACGCCGACTTCGCCCAGGCCGTCCTCGACGCCGGCCTGACCTGGATCGGCCCCACCCCGCAGGCGATCCGCGACCTGGGCGACAAGGTGACCGCCCGGCACATCGCCCAGCGTGCCGGCGCGCCACTGGTGCCCGGCACGCCGGACCCGGTGGCCGACGCCGACGAGGTGACCGCCTTCGCCACCGAGCACGGCCTGCCGGTCGCCATCAAGGCGGCCTTCGGCGGTGGTGGCCGGGGCCTCAAGGTGGCCCGCACGCTGGCGGAGATTCCACACCTGTTCGAGTCGGCCACCCGGGAGGCGGTCGCCGCGTTCGGCCGGGGCGAGTGCTTCGTCGAGCGCTACCTCGACCAGCCCCGCCACGTCGAGGCGCAGGTGCTGGCCGACCAGCACGGCAACGTGATCGTCGTCGGCACCCGGGACTGCTCGCTCCAGCGCCGGCACCAGAAGCTGGTCGAGGAGGCCCCCGCGCCGTTCCTCACCGACGCCCAACGCGCCCAGATCCACGACAGCGCCAAGGCGATCTGCCGCGAGGCCGGCTACCACGGCGCCGGCACGGTCGAATACCTGGTGGGCGTGGACGGCACCATCTCCTTCCTGGAGGTCAACACCCGGCTCCAGGTGGAGCACCCGGTGACCGAGGAGACCGCCGGCATCGACCTGGTCCGCGAGCAGTTCCGGATCGCCGACGGCGAGAAGCTGCGCCTCACCGAGGACCCGACGCCGCGCGGGCACGCCATCGAGTTCCGCATCAACGGCGAGGACCCGGGCCGCAACTTCCTGCCCGCCCCGGGCACCGTCACCGCGTTGCGGCTGCCCACCGGCCCCGGCGTGCGGGTGGACACCGGCATCTCGGCCGGCGACGTGATCGGCGGCAACTTCGACTCGCTGCTGGCGAAGGTGATCATCGTCGGCGAGACGCGTACCGAAGCGTTGGAGCGGGCCCGACGGGCGCTGGACGAGATGGTGGTCGAGGGCATGGCCACCGCGCTGCCCTTCCACCGGCTGGTGGTCCGCGACCCGGCGTTCACCAGCGAGCCGTTCACCGTGCACACCCGGTGGATCGAGACCGGGTGGGACAACACCGTCCCGGCGTTCACCGCCGCCGCCGGCACCGGCGAGGTCCCGGCCGAGCGCGAGACCGTCGTGGTCGAGGTGGGCGGCANCGGCAGCCGTGCCCGCCGCCCGGAAGCCGGCCCGCCGTGGTGGCGGGGGCAGGGCGGGCACCGCGGTCAGCGGCGACACGCTCACCTCACCGATGCAGGGCACCATCGTGAAGATCGCCGTGGCGGACGGCGACACGGTCGCCGAGGGCGACCTCGTCGTGGTGCTGGAGGCGATGAAGATGGAGCAGCCGCTGCACGCGCACAAGGCCGGGACGGTGGGCGGGCTCGCCGCCGAGGTGGGCGCCGTGATCACCGCCGGCGCGGCCATCTGCACCATCGAAGGTTAAGGAAGGGCCCCCGCTTAACGCCTCCGGTATAGGCGGGGGCCCCTCTTAACTCCTGGCGCGACGGGTGGTCTGGGCCACCAGCGGCGGCGGGAAGCGCCGGGAGCGGGAATGATGGCCGGGTGCGGTTCCTTCACGGCGCGGTCCCCGCGCACGACCTGACCTACAACGACGTCTTCATGGCGCCCAACCGCTCGGAGGTGGGCTCCCGGCTCGACGTCGACCTCGCCACCACCGACGGCACCGGCACCACCATCCCCCTGGTGGTGGCGAACATGACCGCCGTCGCCGGCCGGCGGATGGCGGAGACCGTCGCCCGGCGCGGCGCGGTCGCGGTGATCCCGCAGGACATCCCGATCGAGGTCGTCGCCAACGTGGTCGGCTGGGTCAAGCAGCGACACCTGGTGCACGACACGGCGATCACGCTCGGCCCGACCGACACCGTCGGGGACGCCATCCACCTGCTTCCGAAGCGGGCGCACGGAGCGGTGATCGTGGTCGACGCGGACGGCCGACCGGTGGGCGTGGTGACCGAGGCGGACACCGTGGGGGTGGACCGCTTCGCCCAGCTCCGGCATGTGATGTCCACCGAGTTGCACACCGTCCCCGCGGACGCGGACCCGCGTACCGGATTCGATCGGCTCTCGGTGGGCCGGCGGCGGCTGGCCCCGGCGGTGGATGCGGATGGTCGTCTGGTCGGGGTGCTGACCCGTGCGGGCGCGCTGCGCGCGACGCTCTACAAGCCGGCGGTCGACGACCGGGGCCGGCTGCGGGTCGCGGCCGCGGTGGGCATCAACGGCGACGTCACGGGCAAGGCCGCCGCGCTGCTGGAGGCCGGGGTGGACGCGCTGGTCGTGGACACCGCGCACGGCCACCAGGAGCGGATGATGCAGGCGTTGCGGGCGGTCCGCAAGCTCGACCCGTCGGTTCCGGTGGCGGCCGGCAACGTGGTCACCGCGGACGGGGTACGCGACCTGGTCGAGGCCGGCGCCGACATCGTGAAGGTCGGCGTCGGGCCGGGTGCGATGTGCACCACCCGGATGATGACCGGGGTGGGCCGCCCGCAGTTCTCCGCGGTGCTCGACTGCGCGGCGGCGGCCCGTTCGTTGGGCCGGCACGTCTGGGCCGACGGCGGCGTGCGCCACCCGCGGGACGTGGCGCTGGCGCTCGCCGCCGGCGCCTCGAACGTGATGATCGGCTCCTGGTTCGCCGGTACCTACGAGTCCCCCGGGGACCTCTACACTGACGCGGACGGCCGGCGCTACAAGGAGAGTTTCGGGATGGCCTCCTCCCGGGCGGTGAGCGCCCGGACGGCGGAGGACAGCGCGTTCGACCGGGCCCGCAAGGCGATCTTCGAGGAGGGCATCTCCTCGGCGCGGATGCACCTCGACCCCAACCGGCCGGGCGTCGAGGATCTGATCGACGAGATCGTGTCGGGGGTACGCAGCGCGTTCACCTACGCGGGCGCACGCAGCCTGGACGAGTTCCACGAGCGGGCGCTGGTCGGTGTGCAGAGCACCGCCGGCTACACGGAGGGCATGCCGCTGCCGACAAGTTGGTGAGCGTCCGAGGAATTAGTTTGGGCCCTGATGATTCGGGGTCTAATCTAAGTCGGTGAGCATAGGACCGCTCCTCCGTTTCCCCGACGCGCTCCACGACGCGCCGCTCGGCCGGCTGATCTCGATCGCCGGCCATGTCGTCGAGCAGTACTGGGGGCGCTACCTGGCCGAGCACCACGGCCTCACCTCCGCCGGCATGCGCGTCCTGATAGTCCTGGTACGGTCCGGCGGCATCTCGCACCGGGAGATGGCGGAATTGTGCTTCGTCCGGCCGGCCACCCTCACCGGCGTCGTCGACACTCTGGAACGTGACGGCTTCGTCAGCCGTCGGCGCAGCCCGGAGGACCGGCGAAGCATTCAGCTCACGCTCACCGACAAGGGGCATGAGCACGCGCGTACGATCATCGATCTGATCCACAGTGGCCAGCCGTTGACGTCGGTCGACGCCGACCCCGCCAAGCGAGCGGTGATCCGCGAATTCCTGACCGAAATCATCACTGGCATGTCCGACGGGGAGCTTCGTCGGTTGAACCGGGACAACGAGTCCGACACCGAATCACCCACGGGGAGGGGTCCGTGCTGATCCGTCTGCTCCGCACACATCTACGCCCGTACCGACGACTGCTGGCCGCCGTGGTGGCCCTCCAGTTCGTCGGCACGATCGCCTCGCTCTACCTGCCCAGCCTCAACGCCGACATCATCGACCAGGGCGTCGCCCGCGGCGACACACACGAGATCCTGAGTACGGGCGGATGGATGCTGGTGGTCAGCCTGCTCCAGATCGCCTGCTCGATCGCCGCCGTCTACCTCGGCGCGAAGACCGCGATGAGCTTCGGCCGGGACGTGCGAAGCGCCATCTTCGCGCACGTCAACCGCTTCTCCGCCCGCGAGGTCGCGCGGTTCGGCGCCCCCTCTCTGATCACCCGCAACACCAACGACGTCCAGCAGGTGCAGATGCTCGTGCTGCTGAGCTGCACCATGCTGGTGACCGCGCCGATCATGAGCATCGGCGGCGTGGTGATGGCGCTCCGCGAGGACGTCAAGCTGTCCTGGCTGATGCTGGTCTGCGTACCGGTGCTGACCGTCGCGCTGGGCCTGATCATCCGCCGGATGGTGCCCGGATTCCGACTCATGCAGACCCGGATCGACACCGTCAACCGGGTGATGCGTGAGCAGATCACCGGCATCCGGGTGGTGCGGGCGTTCGTCCGCGAGCCGTTCGAGACCGCCCGGTTCGGGGTGGCCAACGCCGACCTGACCGCGACCGGGCTGCGCATCGGTCGGCTCCAGGCCATGATCTTCCCGATCGTGATGCTGGTGCTCAACGTCTCCAGCGTCGCGGTGCTCTGGTTCGGCGCGGGCCGGGTCGACTCCGGCGAGATCCAGGTCGGCGCGCTGACCGCGTTCCTGGCGTACCTGTTGCAGATCCTGACGGCGGTCATGATGGCCACCTTCATGCTGATGATGGTGCCCCGCGCCGCGGTCTGCGCCGAACGCATCGAGGAGGTGCTGGGCACCGAGTCGTCGGTGGCGCCGGCGGCCGCGCCGATCACCGAGGTCACCGGCCGCGGCGAGCTGGAGTTGCGGGGCGCCGGCTTCCAGTACCCGGGTGCCACCGCGCCGGTGCTGCACGACATCTCGTTCCGGGCCGGGCCGGGCCGGACCACCGCGATCATCGGCTCCACCGGCGCCGGCAAGACCACCCTGCTGACGCTGATCCCCCGCCTGGTCGACCCGACCGCCGGCGCGGTCCTGGTCGACGGCGTGGACGTGCGGGAACTGGCCCCGGACGAGCTGTGGCGGCGGATCGGGTTGGTGCCGCAGCGGCCGTACCTGTTCAGCGGCACGGTGGCGAGCAACCTGCGGTACGGCAACCCGGACGCCACCGACGCCGACCTGTGGGCCGCCCTGGAGATCGCCCAGGCGCGCGACTTCGTCGCCGAGATGCCCGGTGGGTTGGACGCGCCGATCGCGCAGGGCGGCACGAACGTCTCCGGCGGGCAGCGGCAGCGCCTGGCCATCGCCCGCGCCCTGGTCCGCAAGCCGGAGATCTACCTCTTCGACGACTCCTTCTCCGCGTTGGACCTCGGCACGGACGCCCGGCTGCGGGCCGCGCTCCGGCCGGTCACCGCGGACGCGGCGGTGGTGATCGTGGCCCAGCGGGTCTCCACGATCGTCGACGCCGACCAGATCATCGTGCTAGAGGACGGGGGTGTCGTCGGTATGGGACGGCACGAGGAACTACTGGAGAGTTGCCCCACGTACGCCGAGATCGTGGCGTCCCAGCAGACCACGGCGGTGGCCGCATGAGCGCGGTCTCGCAGCAGCAGCGGGGCGAGCCGAAGCGGTTGCCCGCGGCCGGACAGCGCGCCCCCGGCGGCCCGCCGCACATGCGGATGGGCATGCCCGGCGAGAAGGCGATGAGCTTCGGGCCCTCCGCCCAGCGGCTGCTGAGGCGGCTGCGGCCGGAACGCTTCCCCCTCGCCGGTGTGCTGACGCTGGCCCTGACCGGCGTCGGGCTCAACGTGATCGGGCCGAAGGTGCTCGGCCACGCCACCGACCTGATCTTCAACGGGGTGATCGGCCGGCAACTGCCGGTCGGCACCGACACCGAGGCGGCGGTGGCCGCGGCCCGGGCCGCCGGCAACGACAACTTCGCCGACATGCTGTCCCGGATGGACGTGGTGCCCGGCGCCGGCATCGACTTCTCCCGGCTGGGCCGGGTGCTGGCGCTCGCGGTCGCGATCTACGTCGTCGCGAGCGTCCTGACCGGCGTGCAGGGCTGGGTGCTCAACGGCGTGGTGCAGCGCACCGTGCTGCGGTTGCGCGCCGACGTGGAGGAGAAGCTCAACCGGCTGCCGCTGCCCTACTTCGACAAGCAGCCCCGGGGCGAGCTGTTGAGCCGNTCCTCATCTCGCTGCTCACCGTCGTCGGCGTACTCGGGATGATGTTCTGGATCTCACCGCTGCTGGCCCTGGTGGCGCTGGTTGCGATCCCGCTGTCGGTGATCGTCACCGGCCAGATCGCCAAGCGGTCGCAGCGCCGGTTCATCGCCCAGTGGAAGCACACCGGTGAGCTGAACGGCCAGATCGAGGAGGCGTACACCGGGCACGAGCTGGTCAAGGTGTTCGGCCGGCAGAAGGAGGTCGAGGCCGCCTTCAAGACCAAGAACGACGAGCTGTTCCAAGCGAGCTTCGGCGCGCAGTTCGTCTCCGGGATCATCCTGCCGGCGATGTTCTTCATCGGGAACCTCAGCTACGTCGCGATCGCCGTGGTCGGTGGCCTGCGGGTGGCGTCCGGCTCGATGAGCCTCGGCGACGTGCAGGCGTTCATCCAGTACTCGCGGCAGTTCACCCAGCCGCTCACCCAGGTCGCGTCGATGGCCAACCTGCTCCAGTCCGGCGTGGCCTCGGCCGAGCGGGTCTTCGCCGTGCTCGACGCCGACGAGCAGACGCCCGACCCGGCCGAACCGGCGCGGATCACCGACCCGCACGGCCGGGTCGAGTTCGAACACGTCTCCTTCCGGTACGACCCGGACAAGCCGCTGATCGACGACCTCTCGCTGGTCGCCGAGCCGGGTCACACGGTGGCCATCGTCGGCCCCACCGGCGCCGGCAAGACCACCCTGGTCAACCTGATCATGCGCTTCTACGAGCTGGACGCCGGCCGGATCACGCTGGACGGGCGGGACATCACCACCATGCGCCGGGACGACCTGCGCGGCCGGATCGGCATGGTGCTCCAGGACACCTGGCTCTTCGGCGGCACCATCCGGGACAACATCGCCTACGGGCGGCCGGACGCCACCGAGGAGGAGATCCTGGCCGCCGCCCGGGCGACCTTCGTGGACCGGTTCGTCCGCAGCCTGCCGGACGGCTACGACACGGTGATCGACGAGGAGGGCAGCAACGTCAGCGCCGGCGAGAAGCAGCTCATCACCATCGCCCGGGCGTTCCTGGCCGAGCCGTCGCTGCTGATCCTGGACGAGGCGACCAGCTCGGTGGACACCCGCACCGAGGTGCTGCTCCAGCGCGCCATGGCGGCCCTGCGGTCGGACCGGACGAGCTTCGTCATCGCGCACCGGCTCTCCACCATCCGCGACGCCGACCTGATCCTGATGATGGAGCAGGGCCGGATCGTCGAGCAGGGCACCCACGACCAGCTCGTCGCCGCGGACGGCGCGTACGCCCGGCTCTACCGGGCGCAGTTCACCGGCGCTGCGGTCGAGGACGAGGTGCTGGCGCCGGCCACGGTCGGCATGCGCCCGGTCGGCGCGCCGGTCAGGAACTGACGTGGACGGGGNGGGGCGGGGCCGGGCCGGGGTCAGGCCGGCGGGAGCAGGTCGGCGGACCGGCTCGCGACCACGGCCCCGATCAGGCCCAGCGCCTCGGCCCCGGACATCGGAGCGAGGCCGCGCCCGTCGCGCAGGCGCAGCGAAACCGATCCGTCGGCCGCCTCCCGGGCGCCGACCACCCCGATGTACGGGACACGCCGGTGGGCCGCGTCCCGGATCCGGCCGCCCAGCGAGCCGCCGCTGTCGACCTCGGCCCGCAGCCCGGCGGCCACCGCCTCGCGGCACAGTCGTCGGGCCGCGTCGACCTGCGCCCCGTCCACCGGGAGCAGCAGCAGCTGCACGGGGGCGTACCAGGCCGGGAAGGCCCCCTGGTGCACCTCGATCAGGTAGGCGAACAGCCGCTCCATGCTGCCCACCAGGCTCCGGTGCACCATCACCGGCCGCTTCCGGCGCCCGTCCGCGTCGGTGTACGACAGGTCGAACCGCTCCGGCTTGTCGAAGTCGAGCTGGACGGTGGAGATGGTCGACTCGCGGCCGGCCGCGTCCACGATCTGGATGTCGATCTTCGGACCGTAGAACGCGGCCTCGCCGGGCGCCTCGACGACGTCCACCCCGTCGAGCGCGGCGCGGAGCAGACCCTCGGCCCGCGCCCAACCGGCGTCGTCGCCGACGTACCGCTGCCCCGGCCCGCGCACCGACAGGCGGAACCCGGCCGGCCGGACGCCGAGCGCGGCGTGCGCCTCGCCGATCAGCCGCAGGATCTCCCGGACCTCGTCACCGACCTGCTCCGGGGCGCAGAAGTTGTGCGCGTCGTTGAGCGAGATGGCGCGTACCCGGGACAGCCCGCCGAGCACGCCGGAGCGCTCCGCCCGATACATTCCGCCCAGCTCGGCGACGCGCAGCGGCAGCTCCCGGTAGGACCGGCCGCGGGCGGCGAACACCAGCGCGTGGTGCGGGCAGAGCGCCGGGCGGAGCACGAACTCGTCGTCGGCGCTCAGCCGCATCGACGGGAACATGTCGTCGGCGAACCAGCCCAGGTGTCCGGAGCGCTCGAACAGCTCCCGCTTGCCCAGCGGTGGCGAGTAGACGTGCCGGTAGCCGGCCCGGCGTTCCAGTTCCCGGACGTACTCCTCGACGGCGTGCCGGGCGGCCGCGCCGGCCGGCAGCCAGATCGGCAGGCCGGCGCCCGCGAGCGGGTCGGAGACGAACAGCTCCAACTCCCGGCCGAGCCTACGGTGGTCGATCATGTCGCTCTCCTTGATCGGGTACGACCCGGAGGCGAGCGGGCCCGGAACGCGGCGAGGCCCCGGAGCGGTTCGCCCCGGGGCCTCGTCGACGGAAACGTCAGTGCGGCGCGCCGGGAACACCCGGCGTCGTGGTCACCTCCGCGCTGCGCATGGCCCGACCGTACGGCCGGCACGCACGACGGCGCGACCGCATTTCCGGCCGGCGCCGCCCGCGTCCGGTCAGCGCTTCTCGCAGGCGACGCCGTCCTTGTCCCGATCGAGCTTGGTGTTCTTCGCGTACACGGCGTTGGACACGGTGAAGGTGGTGACCGGCTTGGTGCTGCCGCGCACCTTGTCCTTCGCGCCCTTCTTGGCGACGCCGTGCTTGTAGGTCTTGTTCAGCGCGGTGCAGTTCTTGTATGCCTTCGCCGCCGCTTCCGCCGGGCCGACCACGGCGACCGTGCCGCCGCCGACCGCCAGGGTCAGGGCGAGCACACCCCGGAGCAGGGTGGAAACCATCGAGAAGCCTCCTGTGCGAGGTTGCTGGTAGAGCCCAAGATCGTATCTGTGGAGGGCAACCAGGGAGGCGTGCTGTCGCAGGCCCGACAGCGGAAGGTGGGTGCGGGTCGCCGGCACGGGACCTGCCGGCGACCCGCGGCGGCCCGGCCATCGAGAACGGGGGGCCCGACGGCGCCGGTGCCGCGTCCTATCAACGGTACGCCGGTCAGCACGGTTCCTCCGCCCCGCCTTCCCGCCCTCGACGCACCCCGGCCGGGTGGCGCTCGTGGCTGACCTCGTCGCCGGCGTCGCGTCGCCGATGTGGGCGTACGCGCTGCTGCTGGCCCTGCTGATCGCCGACGCCTTCGTGCCGGTGGTGCCGACCCAGGTCGTCATGATCACCAGCGGCGCGCTGACCGTCTACGGCGGGCTCAGCCTGCCGCTCACCATCGCGGTCGGCGCGCTCGGTGTCTTCGTCGGCGACCTGGCCTGCTACCTGCTCGGTCGGTCCGCGCCGACCCGCCGGGCGCCCCGACCCGCGACGCCGGGACGGGCCCGCCAAGCGGTCACCCGGGCCACCCGCCGGTTGCGTGAGCCCGGGCCGCTGGTGATCCTGCTCTGCCGGTTCGTGCCCGGCGGACGGATGGCGGCCTGCTTCTCCGCCGGCCGCAGCCGCTACCCGTACCGCCTCTTCGTGCTCTACGAGGCGGCGGCGGCCACCGGCTGGGCCGGTTACGGCGCGCTCGTCGGCCACCTGGGCGGCACGGCGCTCACCCAGTCGGCCTGGCGGCTGCTGCTGGTCGGCGGCGTCGCGGCGGGCGGGTTCGCAGCGGCGGGCGCGGCGATCACCTGGATCAGCAGCCGCCAACCCCACCCCGAGACCCCGACCGACTGAGCCGGGGGCGGGTCACTCCAGCTCGTGGAGCATGAGCTGGCGGGCGGCCTCGGTGATGGAACCGGACAGGCTCGGGTAGATCGTGATGGTCTGGGCCAGTTCGTTGACGGTGAGGTTGTTCTCCACCGCCATGGTGATCGGCAGGATCAGCTCACTGGCCTTCGGCGCCACCACCACACCGCCGATCACCTGGCCGCTGGCTGGCCGGCAGAACAGCTTGACGAAGCCGTCGGCCAGGTCGTCCATCTTCGCCCGGGCGTTGCCGGACAGCGGCAGCATCACCTGGCGGGCCGGGGTCTTGCCGGCGTCCACCTCGTCCTGCGACACGCCGACCGTGGCCAGCTCCGGGTCGGTGAACACGTTCGCCGCGACGGTACGCAGCCGCAGCGGCCGGACCGCCTCGCCCAGCGCGTGCCACATCGCGATCCGGCCCTGCATGGCCGCGACGCTGGCCAGCGGCAGCACCCCGGTGCAGTCGCCGGCGGCGTAGACGCCCGGCACGTTGGTGCGGGACACCCGGTCGACCGTGACGTAACCGCCCCGGGCCAGCTCGACGCCGTACTCCGCCAGGCCCAGGTCGGCGGTGTTGGGGATCGAGCCGACCGCGATCAGCGCGTGCGACCCGGAGACCTGGCGGCCGTCGGAGAGCACCACCTCCACGCCGTCGCCGACCCGGCGGACCGCCTCGGCCCGGGAGTTGTTCAGGATGCTCATGCCCCGGTTGCGGAACACCCGCTCGATCGNGTGACCTGGACCCCCATGGCCAGGTACGCGCTCGCGAACTCGGCGCCGGTGACGCCGGAGCCGACCACGATCAGGTGCTCGGGCAGCTCGGGCAGGTCGTACACCTGACGCCAGGTCAGGATGCGCTCGCCGTCGGGCACCGCGGTGGGGAGCTGGCGCGGGGTCGCGCCGGTGGCGACCAGCACGGTCGCGGCGTCGATCGGGTACGCGGGGCCGCCGTCGACGGGGGTGACGACGACCTGGTGGGTGTGCCCGAGCTTGTCCTCACCGAGCCGCGCGGTCCCGGCGACGAACTCGACCCCGGCCTTGACCAGTTTGGTGTGGATGTCGGCGGACTGGGCCAGCGCGAGCCGCCGGACCCGCTCGTGCACCGCCCGGGCGTCGACCGTGACGGCCTCCAGTCCGTCGGAGTGCACCCCGAACTCCTCGGTGTCCCGATAGCCGGTGACCACCTCCGAGCTGGCGATGAAGGTCTTGGAGGGCACACAGTCGGACAGCACGCAGGCGCCACCGGCGCCCTCCGCCTCGACGACGGTGACATCGGCGTCCAGTTGGGCGGCGACCAGCGCCGCCTCGTACCCGGCCGGTCCACCGCCGATGATCACGATCTGGCTCACGGAGCCGTCCTTTCGCTCACAGTGACTTTCTTCTCCCGTCGCGTCCGACACGCACCGTCGTATTCTCCCCCACCCGCCGACCGGGCTATCGTCGTCGCCGTGCGTCTCTACGCCGCTTACGGCTCAAACCTGGACCCCGCTCGCATGCGCGCCTACTGCCCGCATTCGCCGATGGTGGGCATCGGCTGGCTGGAGGGATGGCGGCTGACCTTCGCGGGTGAGGACGTCATCGGCTGGGAGGGCTCGGTCAGCACCGTGGTCGAGTCCCCCGGTGACCGGGTCTTCGTCGCGCTCTACGACATCCACCCGTACGACGCCGCCCAGCTCGACGAGATCGAGGGCGTGACCGCCGGGACGTACCGCAAGCTGACCGTCCGCGTCTCGACGTTGGACGGGGACGTGACCGCCTGGGTCTACGTCTTCGACGGGTACGAGGGCGGGCTGCCGACGTCGTGGTACCTGTCGGAGATCGCGAACGCGGCGGAGAAGGCGGGCGCGCCGGACGACTACGTCACCGAGCTGCGGTCCCGCCCCACCGGCACCGCGACCGCGTAGCGCGTCTCCCACCCTGACAGTGTGCGCCGGGTGGCCGCCCGGCCGCTCGTCGACCCCGGCGCGGGGGTCGCGGGTCACACCCGCGAGGCGGACACGCTCCGCTCGTACACATCGGTCCACCGTTCCTCGATCAGCCCGACCGCACGGTAGAGGGTGACCGGCGCGGTGGGGTTGGCCAGGTCCACGCCGAGCCCGGCGGCGGTGCGGCCCTTCGCCGCGTAGACCGCGAACGCCCGGCGGAGCAGCGCCTCGCCCACCCCGCGCCGCCGGTACGCGGGCAGCACCGACAGCGTCCGCACCCAACCCGAGCCCCGCTCCAGCGCCTGGTCCGACGATTGCAGCGCGCCCGCCGGCTCGCCGTCGACCTCGGCCAGGAACCACTCGTCCCAGACCTTGCCGTACGACGGCAGCAGCTCCCGCCAGCGCGCGAAGTCGAGCGGATCGTGGTCGAGCGTGTCCCGGAAGGCGGTGTCGTAGATCCGGTGGAACAGCCGCAGGTCGTCCTCGTCGTCGGGACGCAGCGGACGGATCGTCACCCCGGGCGGCGGCGCCGGCTCGGCGGGCAGGTCGGCCAGCGGGCGGCTCATCCGGATGTACCGCTTGACCCGGGTGAAACCGGCCTCGGTCAGCTCGGCCGCCCAGCGGGTCTCCGGCGCGTACACGCCGGCGCGTGCGGTCAGCGCGGGCACGCCGCGCTCGGCGACCCGCTCGGCGACCCGGTCGAGCAGCCGCGCCAGCAGCGGGGCGCGCAGCTCGACGCCGCGGTCGGGGTCGACGAGCACGTCCACCCACTCCCGGCCGACGCCGCTCGGGTTGCTCAGGATCGACCAGGCCACGGCCGTGCCGTCCGGGTCGGTCACCAGCCAGGAGTCCCGGGCCGGGTCGACGAAGGGCGCGGTCAGCGCGTCCCGCACGTCGTCCGCGTCGAAGTCCGGGTGGCCCAGAGCGAACGTGTCGGCGGCGTGCACCACCGCCAGGATCGCGGGCACGTCGTCGAGCGTGGGGCGGCGGGCGGTCCAGCCGGCGGGGAGCGTCACGCGGCAGATCCTGGCAGCCGTACCCCCCGGACGCCTCCCAATTATCCGCCCCGGGCGTGCCGCCGCGCGGCGGTGAGCAGGGTGAGCAGTTCGGCGCCCTCGGCCGGACCGAGGACGCCGAACGCCCGGGAGACCAGGCGGTCGGTCACCGCCTCGGCCCAGAGCCGGCGCCGCNGGGTACGGCGGCGCCCAGCCGCAGGCGGCGGCGCCCGCCTCCCCCTCCGGCCCGGCCAGCACCGCCTCCAGCGGTGTCAGCCCGGACGCCCGCACGGCCAGCAGGTACGCCCCGGCGAAGTGCTCGCGCAGCAGCAGCAGGCCGACGGCCGCGCGGGCGCCCGGGGACGGATCCGGCACCGGCATAGCCCGCCAGGCGGCGAAGAGCGGCATCGCGCTGCCGTCCGCCGCGTCGACCACCCGGGCGACCAGAGCCGCGAGCCGGGCCGCCTCGGGGGCGTCGCCCAGCCGGTCCGCGCCCCACCGGCAGCACTCGGCGAGGTTCGCGGCGGCCACCTCCAGCGGCGGCACCGCCCGCGCCGCGGCGTCCCAGCCGTCCGCGACCGCCTCCGGGGCGATGAAGCCGAGCGTCGCGGTCACCGTCTCGGCGCGGACGTCGCCGAGCGCCCCGGCCCGCCCGGTGATGTAGAAGGCCCACCCGGAGATGCCGAGCAGCCGGGCCCGACGCAGCGTCGACGCGCAGCGGGAGAACGCCTCGCCGAGCTCCAACACCAACGGCTTGCACGCGGCGGCGACCTGCTCCGGAGTCACCGGCGACCCACCGTCGTCCGTCCACCGTGGCTGTTCATCACGGTCAGTCTGCCCGGTCGTCACCGGAGTCGGCATCCCCCTCTTCGGCGTCGAGCGCCTCGACCACGGCCTCCACCTCACCGGCCCGCCGCCGGGCGGCGGCGACCTCCCGCTCCGCGCCCCGGCGGGCCAGCCGGGACCGGCTCAGCTCCTGCTCGGCCACGGCCCGGCGGCGCTCCAGCTCGGCCAGCTCGGTCTCGATCCGGTCCAGCGTCGCGACGCCGTCCCGCTCGGCCGCGTCGGCCCCGGCCAGCTCCTTCTCGGCCCGGTCCAGGTCGGCGCGGGCCTTCGCCAGCTCGCGCAGGGCGGTCCGGCGCCGCTTGTCCCGCTCGGCCCGCGCCGCCCGCTCGTCGCGGGCCCGGCGCGCGTCGGCCCGCTCGGCCGCCCGATCGGGTACGACGGGTTGCTCCTCGCCGTCGGTCACCAACCGCAGCCGGGGGCGGGGCACCTCGCCGAACCCGGCGTAGTGACTGGCCCGCAGCAGCCGGCCGGCGCGTACCTGCTCGGCCACCTCGGTGTCGGAGAGCGCGGCGTGCAACGTCGCCTCCACCTCGCCCAGCGGCAGCTTGCCGGCCGGCGGCGCGGCGGGCTCGGCGGCGGCCAGCCGGCGTACCTCGGCCACCAGCGCGCCCACGACGGCGCGGCGCTGCGCGGAGAGTTCGCGGAGCTTGCCGCCGCGCAGGTCGCGCTGCGCGGCGCGCAGCGCCTCGGCGAGCTGGGCCAGATCGGCGACCAGCTCGGGCCGCCGGATCGCGAGCAGGTTGACCAACCAGGCCGCGACGGTGGGTCGGCGCAGCCGGCCGATCTCCCGGGCGGTACGCGGGTCGCCGGCCCTGCGCGCCTCGGCGACGGCGGCGTCGCGGGCCGCGACGAACCGGTCCGGCGGGGTGGCGTAGAGCCGCCGGACCACGTCTGCCGGGGCGTCAGGCATCGATCCGCGTGCCCGGCTCCAGACGGCGGTAGTCGGTGCCCGACAGCGCGGTGTACTGCCGGTCCAGGACCCCGAAGCCGTTGGCGTTGAGCAGCCCGTCGTGCAGCGCGTACGCCCGTCGTGGGGCGACCGCCCGGATGAAGTCGACCACCTCGGAGAACTTCGACCAGGGCGCGTGGATCGGCGCGAACAGCGTGTCCACCTGGACGTCGTCGGGGACGAAGAGCGCGTCGCCGGGGTGGTAGACCACGTCGTCGAAGAGGTAGCCCAGGTTCTCGATCACCGGGATGTCCGGGTGGATGACGGCGTGCCGGCCGCCGTACGCGCGCACCGGCACCCCGGCGGCGGTGAACGACTCCCCCGGTGCGACCACCGCGAGCGCCTCGGCGGCGTCACCGAGCGCGCCGGCCAGCGAGGCGGGGCCGTGCACCGGCACCGGTCGCCGCTGAAGCGCCCGGGTCAGCGCGGCCACGTCCACGTGGTCCGGATGCTCGTGGGTGATCAGCACCGCGTCCGCCCCGTCGAGCGCCTCGGACTCGCTGAAGACGCCGGGGTCGACGACCAGGACTCCCCCGTCGTGTTCCAGCCGGAGGCAGGAATGGGCGTACTTGGTGACCCGCATCGTGACTCCTCGATTATCGAATCGTGATGTCCTCAGCGCAGTCTGCCGGAACCGGCGCGGCGGCGCGTCGCGTCCGAGGTATCGGCCCGCGGTTCGCGGGACCGTCGAGGATCGGAGCGGGGAGATGCGCGGACGACGACTGCGGGGCGTGGCCCTGGCAGCGGTGGGATTGGCCACGGTGGTGGCCGTGGGGGCGTGCAGCGCGGGTGGGGACAGCGGCGGGAACTCGGCGGCACAGGCGCCGCAGGGCGCCCAGGACGGCAGGGACGCCGACGCGGCCGGCGAGCGGGCGGCGCCGGGCGGGACGGGCGGCGCCGACCTGCGGGTGGACCAGCGGTCCATCATCTACACCGGGACGATGCAGGTCCGGGTGGACGACGTGGACCGCGCGGCGCGGGAGGCGACCGCGGCGGTGACCGCGACCGGCGGCTTCGTCGGCGGTGACCGGCGGTCGAGTTCGTCGGCCGACGCACGCGCGGTGCTGACCCTGCGGGTGCCGGCGGACCGGTTCGCCGCGGTCATCGACCAGCTCGCCGGCTACGGGCGGCAGGAGCGCCGGGAGATCCGCACCGAGGACGTCACCGAGCAGGTGGTGGACCTGGACGCCCGGATCGCCACCCAGCGGGCCCGGGTGGAGAGCGCCCGCAAGCTGCTCGCGCAGGCCAGCTCGGTGGACCAGTTGGTCACGCTGGAGAACGAGGTGGGGACCCGGCAGGCGGACCTGGCCGCGTTGGAGGCCCGCAAGCGGCGGCTGGCCGACCTGACCGCGCTCTCCACCATCACGGTGACGTTCCTGGGCCGGGACGCGAGCACCGCCGACGAGGACGCCGACCTCGGCTTCCGCAGCGGGCTGGGCGGCGGCTGGGAGGTCTTCCTCACCTCGGTACGCGTGCTGCTCACGGTGCTCGGCGCGGTGCTGCCGTTCGCGGTGGTGATCGGCGTACCGCTGTGGCTGCTG
>NZ_NAPR01000013.1:225821-246122 GCF_002140155.1 Micromonospora sp. NBS 11-29 | reverse complement strand
CCGAACCCGCCGGGCCCGCTGCCGGGCGGGCCGGCGGGCGGTCCGGTCAGCGCGCCGCCGCCAGTGCCCGCAGCGCGGTCTGGACCATGAGGCGTACGCCCACCTCGATGGCGCGCTCGTCCACGTCGAAGGAGGCCCGGTGCAGGTCCACGTTGGGCCCGTTCCGGCCGACGCCGAGGCGGGCGAGCGCGCCCGGCACGTGCTCCAGGTACCAGGAGAAGTCCTCGCCGCCCATGCTCTGCGGCGTCTCGGCGATGCCCTCCGCCCCGAGCGCCGACGCGGTGGCCGCGGTGAGCACGCCGATGGCTCCGGCGTCGTTGGTGACCGGGGGCCGGCCGCGCAGGTATTCCAGGTCGACGGTGGCGCCGGTGGGCGCGAGCACGTCCCGCACCACCTGGGCAACGATCTTGGGCGCCTGGTCCCAGGTCTCCCGGTCCATCACCCGCAGCGTGCCGGAGGCGAAGGCCTCGGAGGGGATGACGTTGTAGCGGGTGCCGGCCGAGGCGTGGCCGAACACCAGCAGCAGTCCGCTGTTGGCCGGCACCCGGCGGCTGATCAGCGACGGCACCTCGGTGACCAGCCGGCCGAGCGCGTCGACCAGGTCGACGGTCAGGTGCGGGCGGGCGGTGTGCCCACCGGGGCCGGTGAGCCGGACGGTGACGTTGTCCGCGGCGGCGGTGATCGGGCCGACCCGCAGGCCGACCTTGCCCACGCCGAGGTTCGGGTCGCAGTGCAGCGCGAAGATCTGCACCACGTCGTCCAGACCGCCGGCCTCGATGACCTCCAGCGAGCCGCAGGGCAGGATCTCCTCGGCCGGCTGGAAGATCAGCCGCACCCGGCCGTCGAGCTGACCGAGGTCGGCGAGCTGGGCGAGCAGCATGCCGACGCCGAGCATGACCGTGGTGTGCACGTCGTGCCCGCAGGCGTGGCAGACCCCGTCCACGGTGGAGCGGTACGGCACGTCCTTCGAGTCGCTCAGCGGCAGCGCGTCGATGTCGGCGCGGAGCGCGACCACCGGCCCGTCGGGGCGGCCGTCGATGTCGCAGATGACACCGTTGCCCTTCGGCAGCAGGCGCGGCTTCAGCCCGGCGAGCGACAGCTCCCGGTGGACCAGGGCGGCCGTCTCGAACTCCTCACCCGACAGTTCCGGGTGCGAGTGGATGTGACGGCGGGTGGCGATGAGGCCGGGTACCCGCAGCGCGAGCAGATGGTCGAGCTCGAAGGGCAGGGGCTGGGAACCGGTCGGCGCCTCGGGCCGGGACGACGCCAGCGGGCCGC
Organism: Micromonospora sp. NBS 11-29; assembly: GCF_002140155.1. GTDB lineage: Bacteria > Actinomycetota > Actinomycetes > Mycobacteriales > Micromonosporaceae > Micromonospora. The sequence continues at coordinate 244,844 of NZ_NAPR01000013.1, read as the reverse complement.
CCGGAGGCAGCGTCAACGCACTCGTCACGTCGAATTCTCGATCACTGGTGAGGGATGGATCATCGGGCAGGACAGCAGACAGCCTAGACCTCCGACGGTGACGCTGCGCAACGTCCTTCGCGTAGCGATCGGATCGCGCAGCGTCACGAACGCCCTGGTGAGAGGGCTCGGATATCTGCGGGACAGCAGGTAGATCATGGTCGAACGCCGTCATCCGCCCCCCACCTCCTACAACCGGTAACCGACCGAATTGTCGCATCGGTCACGGCGGTCAACGGCCGCTCGGACAATTGACCGACAACGGCGCGCGACCGAACGGCTCCCGACGGTGACACGACCGCCCGGTAGTCGACCGCACAGGCTGTCCGTCCGGTTCATCCGGTCGGGTTACCCGTTCTCCCCGACCGCACACGCGGCAGGCGACGCCACGGCGGCCCGACGCCGACACGGAGGGCGTCGGTCGGGCCGCCGTGCGGACGGGTCAGAACCGGTCGCTCGGCCGGTAGGTGCCCCACACCTCGCGCAGCGTCCCGCACACCTCGCCGACCGTGGCCCGGGCCCGCAGCGCGTCCTTCATCGGGTGGAGCACGTTGGTGTCGCTCTGGGCCGCGGCGCGCAGTTCCGCCAGGGCCCGCTCCACCGGCCCCGGGTCCCGCTCCGCGCGCAGCTTGGCCAGCCGCTCCGCCTGGGCCGCCTCGATCGCCGGGTCCACCCGCAGCGGCTCGTACGGCTCCTCCTCGTCGATCCGGAACCGGTTGAGCCCGACCACCACCCGCTCGCCCGAGTCGATCTCCTGCGCGATCCGGTACGCGGACTGCTCGATCTCCCGCTTCTGGAAGCCGGCCTCGATGGCGTCCACCGCCGAGCCGTGGTCGAAGACCCGGTCCATCAGCGCGGTGATCGCGGTCTCCAACTCGTCGGTCATCGCCTCCACCACGTACGACCCGGCGAACGGGTCCACCGTCGCGGTCAGGTCCGTCTCGTACGCCAGCACCTGCTGGGTGCGCAGCGCCAGCCGGGCCGCCTTCTCGGTGGGCAGCGCGATCGCCTCGTCGAAGCTGTTGGTGTGCAGCGACTGGGTGCCGCCGAGCACCGCACCCAGGCCCTGCACCGCCACCCGGACCAGGTTGACCTCCGGCTGCTGCGCGGTGAGCTGCACACCAGCCGTCTGGGTGTGGAAGCGCAGCATCATCGACTTCGGGTTCTTCGCCCCGAACTCGTCGCGCATCAGCTTGGCCCAGATGCGCCGGGCCGCGCGGAACTTGGCGACCTCCTCCAGCAGCGTGGTGCGGGCCACGAAGAAGAACGACAGCCGGGGCGCGAAGTCGTCCACGGCCAGCCCCGCCGCCAGCGCCGCCCGGACGTACTCCACGCCGTTGGCCAGCGTGAACGCGATCTCCTGCGCGGGCGAGGCGCCGGCCTCGGCCATGTGATAGCCGGAGATGGAGATGGTGTTCCACTTCGGCACCTCGGCCCGGCAGTAGGCGAAGGTGTCGGCGACCAGCCGCAGGGAGGGCTTCGGCGGGAAGATGTACGTCCCCCGGGCGATGTACTCCTTGAGGATGTCGTTCTGGATGGTGCCGTTGAGCGCCGACCCGGGCACCCCGGTCTCCTCCGCCACGAGCTGGTAGAGCAGCAGCAGCACGGAGCCGGGCGCGTTGATGGTCATCGAGGTGGAGACCTTGTCCAGCGGGATGCCGCCGAAGAGCGTACGCATGTCCTCGATGGAGTCGATCGCCACGCCGACCTTGCCCACCTCGCCGCTCGCGATCGGGTCGTCCGAGTCGTACCCCATCTGGGTGGGCAGGTCGAACGCCACGGACAGGCCCATCGTCCCGGCGCGCAGCAACTGGTGGTAACGCGCGTTGCTCTCGGCGGCGGTGCCGAAGCCGGCGTACTGTCGCATGGTCCACGGGCGGGACGTGTACATCGTCGAGTACACCCCACGGGTGTACGGGAAGTCACNCCCTTGATCGGGAAGCCCGACTCGCTTGACCGCGCATCGCTCATTACCGGATGGTAGGACGCGATCACCACTTGGTGGGTGAGGGATACCGCACAGCGGGAAGCGGAGGTGAGTGACCGGCGGACATACCGTCGAGTAGGTAAACGCCCGCCGCGTCGGGTTTCGCATCGGGCGTCGGAACCAGCAAGATAGAGGGGTTGTGTCCCAGCCCCCTCGATATCCCCCGGTGGCTTTTCTGTGACTCAGATTCCGACGTGGAGCGGCGGACCGACCAGTCCCCCCACTGGACGCGCGGCGCCCGGCACCACCATCGGTGGTCGCTACTCGTTGCGCTCCCCGGTGGGCAACGGAGGCATGGGCACGGTCTGGCGAGCCACAGACACCCTGCTGCGCCGCGACGTCGCGGTCAAGGAGGTCGTCCTCCCGCCGGGGCTGGCCCCCAGCGACCGGGACGCGCTCTACGAGCGGACGCTGCGCGAGGCCCGCGCCGCCGCCGCCATCCAGCACCCCGCCGTGGTGCAGGTCTACGACGTGGTCACCGAGGGTGGCCGGCCATGGATCGTGATGGAGCTGCTGGACGCCCGCAGCCTCGCCGACATGGTGATCGAGGACGGGCCGGTCGCCCCGCGCGCGGTCGGCAAGATCGGCATCGCCCTGCTCGGCGCGTTGGAGGTGGCGCACGCCATCGGTGTGCTGCACCGCGACGTCAAGCCGGCCAACGTGCTGATCTGCACCGACGGCCGCTGCGTGCTCACCGACTTCGGCGTCGCCCGGATGCCCACCGACGTGCAGCTCACCACGCCCGGCATGGTGCTCGGCTCGCCGCACTTCATCTCCCCCGAGCGGGCCATGGGCCAGGAGTTCGGGCCGCCCAGCGACCTGTTCTCACTCGGCGTGACGCTCTACACCGCGGTCGAGGGTCGGCCCCCGTTCGACAAGGGCGACCCCATCGAGACCATGCACGCCGTGGTCGAGGACCCACCCGCCACGCCGCAGCGCAGCGGCCCGCTCACCGGCGTGCTGATGGGCCTGCTGGAGAAGGACCCGGCCCGCCGGCTGGACGTGCACCGCGCCCGGGCCATGCTGCGTGAGCTGCTCGCCGGGCCGCTGACCAGCACCGCCACCGCGGTCAACTCGGTCACCGACCCGTACGCGGTGGTGCCCGTGCAGCGACCGACCACCCCGCCGGCGATCGCGCCGGAGCCGAAGCCGAGCGGCCAGATCGGCGGCCGGGCGATGATCGCCCCGGAGGAGTCGCTGACCGACCGGCTGGCCGCGCTGCGGCGCGGCGAGCGCCCGGCGGCCAAGCCCACGGCGGGCGACGCGGCGCTCGACGAGACCAGCGCCGACGTGCTGGCCGGGCCGCTGCACACCCCCACCGGCGCGATGTCCGGGCCGGGCACGTCCGACGCCACCCAGCGCATCTCGGCCGACCCCACCGTCCGGCTCGGCCAGGGCACCGGTACGGACGCGACCCAGGCGGTGCCCACCACCTACGGCCGCACCGTCGACGCCACCCAGCCGGTGTACGGCGGCACCCAGTGGTCGGTGCCGGGCACCGGCCAGCCGTGGACCACCCCGGCCACCGCCCCGGCCGACGGCCCTTCCGGCGGGGCGAAGGGCCTGCTCGGCCGGGTGAAGGCGTGGCCGCGCAAGGTCCAGCTCGCCGTCGCCGGTGGCCTGGCCGTGGTGCTCCTGGTGAGCGTGATCGCGCTGACCAGCGGCGGCGACGACGCGCCCCCGCCGATCGTCGGCACGCTGCCCACGAACTCGGCCGCCGCCGCGCCGGAGATGCAGGAGCAGACCGTCAAGGGCGTCACCGTCCAGGTGCCGAAGGGCTGGCAGCGGCAGACCGGCGGCCTCTACGTCGACTACGTCGACCCCGCCGACGAGGGCCGCAAGGTGCGGGTCATCGCCGAGGAGTGGAGCGGCACCTCGATCAGCTGGGCCGAGTTCGCCTCCCGGAATCTGAAGAAGAACAGCGCCAAGAGCAAGAACTGTCCCGCGCCCTACACCGAGATGTCCGTCTCCGAGCAGAAGCTGGCCGGGCAGGACGCGGGCCAACTGGAATACACCTGCGGCGAGGGCGACACCATGCGGCACGGCGTCTGGCGGGGTCTGGTCAAGGACGGGAAGGTCTACTCGTTCTACCTCTCCTCCACCGACGCGCGNACAAAGCCGATCTTCGACGCGATGGCCGACTCGTTCCGGCTCGCGGCGGCCGACTGAGTCGAGGCCGACGACCGAGGGTGATCCGCCGCCGTGCTATCAAGAGGCCATGGCGGCGGACACCACTGATCTTGACGACCTTCGCGGCCGAGCCGAGCGCTGGCTCGCCGACGACCCCGACCCGGCCGACCGGGACGAGTTGCGCGCCGTCCTCGACGGGCTGCCCGGCACGGCGACCGACCTGGCCGACCGGTTCGCCGGCCCGCTGACGTTCGGCACCGCCGGCCTGCGCGGTCCGCTGCGCGCCGGGCCCAACGGGATGAACCTGGCCGTGGTCACCCAGGCCGCCGCCGGGCTGGTCGGTTGGCTCGCCGCCCAGGGCGGCGAGGGTCCGCTTGTGATCGGGTACGACGCCCGGCGCGGCTCGCGTGCCTTCGCCGAACGCACCGCGCAGGTGGCCACCGGCGCCGGCCGTCCGGCCCTGCTGCTGCCCCGCCCCCTGCCCACGCCCGTGCTGGCGTTCGCGGTGCGGCAGCTCGGCGCCGTCGCCGGCGTGATGGTCACCGCCAGCCACAACCCGCCGCAGGACAACGGGTACAAGGTCTACCTGGGCGCGCGGCTCGGCGGCGACCTGGGTGCCGGTGCACAGATCGTGCCGCCGGCCGACGCCGGCATCGAGGCGGCCATCCGCGCGGTCGGTTCACTGGCCCGGGTGCCGCTCGGCCCGGCCGGCCAGGTGCTCGCCGACGATCTGATCACCGCGTACGTGGAACGGGCCGCGGCGGTGGTCGACCCGACCGGGCCGCGTGACCTGAAGGTGGCGTACACCCCGCTGCACGGCGTGGGCGCGGCGGTGCTGACCGCCACCTTCACCCGGGCCGGGTTCGGCGTGCCCGGCGTGGTGCCGGAACAGGCCGAACCGGACCCGGCGTTCCCGACCGTCAGCTTCCCCAACCCGGAGGAACCGGGCGCGGTGGACCTGCTGGTCGCGCTCGCCGACCGCACCGGCGCGGACCTGGCGATCGCCAACGACCCGGACGCGGACCGCTGCGCGGTGGCCGTCCGCGACGCCGGGTCCTGGCGGATGCTGCGCGGCGACGAGGTGGGCGCGCTGCTCGCCGACCATTTGATGCGCCGCGGCGTGACCGGCCTGTACGCCACCACCATCGTCTCGTCGACGCTGCTGCGGGCCATGGCCGCCGCCCGGGGGCTGCCCTACGACGAGACGTTGACCGGGTTCAAGTGGATCGTCCGGGCCGGCGGCGGCCGGGAGCCCCTGGTGTACGGCTACGAGGAGGCGCTGGGCTACTGCGTCGCGCCGGGGCACGTCCGGGACAAGGACGGCATCACCGCCGCGCTGACCGTCGCCGAGCTGGCCGCCGACCTCAAGGCGCAGGGCCGTACGCTCACCGACCGCCTCGACGAGCTGGCCGCCGAGTTCGGCGTGCACCACACCGACCAGCTCTCGGCGCGGGTCGAGGACCTGCGGGTGATCACCGACGCGATGGCGCGGATCCGGGCGGCCACCCCGACCGCACTGCTCGGGCGTCCGGTCACCGAGGCGTCCGACCTGCTCCCCGAGGCGGACGTGGTGATCCTGCGCACCGACGCCGCCCGGGTGGTGATCCGGCCCTCCGGCACCGAGCCGAAGCTCAAGGCGTACCTGGAGGTGGTGGAGCCGGTGACCGACGGCGACGTCCCCGGCGCCCGCCACCGCGCCCGGGCCGCCGCCACGGCGCTGCGCACCGAGATCGCCGCCGCCCTGGCCCTCTGAGGGTGAGAGGGGGCCCCTTCTATACCGGATGCGTTAACAGGGGGCCCCTCCTTACACGCCCCGCTTGCCGAGGGCGGCGTCGACGGCCTGCGCCAGAGCGGCGACGACCAGGCTCACCGAGGGGCGCACCACGCTGTCCTCCAGGCTCACCGTGCCGGAGAAGCCGGCACCCGCCGCGATCTCCGACAGGCGCTTGCCGGCCTCCCCGGCGGCGGCCCCGGTCAGCCCGAGCGCCGGCTCCATCCGCAGCACCGCGACCAGCGTGGCGAGCGCGGCGGTCCGCTCGTCCGGGAGCTGCCCACTGGTCAACGCGTCGGCCAGCCGCCGCCGGATGTCCGCCTCGACCGAGGCGTCCGCCACCGGGTAGCGGTGCACGTGGATGAAGCCCAGCTCGGTCTCCTCCACGTCGCGGACCACGCCCCGGCCGCACAGGTCGCCGAGGATGCTGTCGCGCAGCCCGTGCCGCAGCCGCTGCACCCACGACGACGGCGTGTGCGGCGTATCCGCAGCGATCTTGGCGAGGACCCCGTCCGCGATCGGCTCGCCGATCGGCGCCGGGTCGACCACCGCCAGGTTCCCGTCCACGTACGCGATCCGCCCGGCCAGGGCCAGCTCCACCAGCACCGCCGCGGCCATCCCCAGGTCGAGGCTGATCCGCGGCATGGTGGCCTTGCCGGTTTCGTCGTCATACGCGAGGAGCAGCAACTCCTCGGCGAGCGCAACACCAGTCATGGCCCGGAACGCTAGCGCCTCCCCGCACCCCCGCGCACGGACTCGCCGCCGTCTCCCGTCCCGCCGGCGCGATTCAGAAGCGCGGCATGCCGCCGAACTGACGGTCGCCGGCGTCACCGAGGCCCGGAACGATGAACATCTTGTCGTTCAGGCCCTCGTCGATGGACGCGGTGACCAGCCGCAGCGGCAGGCCGCTGCGCTCCAGCCGCTCGATGCCGACCGGGGCGGCCAGCACGCAGAGCACGGTGATGTCGGTGCAGCCCCGGTCGGCGAGCAGCCGGCAGCAGTGCTCCAGCGAGCCACCGGTGGCCAGCATCGGGTCGAGCACCAGCACCGGCAGCCCGCTCAGGTCGCGGGGCAGCGACTCCATGTACGCCCGCGGCTCGTACGTCTCCTCGTCGCGGGCGAGGCCCACGAAGCCCATCGACGACTCGGGCAGCAGGCCGAGTGCGGCGTCGGCCATACCGAGACCGGCCCGCAGCACCGGCACCAGCAGCGGCGGATTCGCCAACCGGGTGCCCTCGGCGGCGGTGACCGGGGTCTGGATCGAGTAGTTCTCGACCGGGAAGGAACGCGCGGCCTCGTACACCAGCATGGTGGTGAGTTCCCGCAGCGCGGCCCGGAACGTCGCGGAGTCGGTCCGGGCATCTCGCATGGCGGTCAGCCGCGACTGGGCGAGCGGATGGTCAATGACGTGTACGTCCACGATCGCTCAACCTACCGGTCCGCGGTCCGGCGTACGGCGGGTGCGGCCGCAGCGCACGACCGCCGGTCGTGACCAAGATCACTCGACGCGCGGGTGCGTACTATTCGGGGCATGACGGCGACAGCGACGTCGGCCCGGTCGGACCTCTCCGAGCTGGGACGATCGGAGACCGCTCTGCGGACCTTCCTGCACGGCCTACCGGGCGTGGACCAGGTCGGCGCGGAGCAGCGGGCGGCCCAACTCGGCACCCGTTCCATCAAGACCACCGCGAAGGCGCAGGCGATCGACCTGGCGATCCGGATGGTCGACCTGACCACCCTCGAAGGGGCCGACACCCCCGGCAAGGTTCGGGCGCTCGCCGCGAAGGCGTTGCGCCCCGACCCGGCCGACCCGTCCTGTCCGCACGTCGGCGCGGTCTGCGTCTATCCCGCCATGGTCCCGTACGTGGCCGAGGTGCTGGCCGGCAGCGGCGTGCACCTGGCCAGCGTGGCGACCGCGTTCCCGTCCGGTCAGGCCCCGCTGGAGGTCAAGCTCGCCGACGTCCGGGCCGCCGTCGCGGCCGGCGCGGACGAGATCGACATGGTGATCAACCGGGGCGCGTTCCTGGCCGGCCGCTACGGCGAGGTCTACGACGAGATCGTGGCCACCAAACAGGCGTGCGGGGACGCCCACCTGAAGGTGATCCTGGAGACCGGCGAGCTGGCCACCTACGACAACGTGCGGCGGGCGTCCTGGCTGGGCATGCTGGCCGGCGGTGACTTCATCAAGACCTCCACCGGCAAGGTCCCGGTCGCGGCCACGCTCCCGGTGACGCTGGTGATGCTGGAGGCGGTCCGTGACTTCCGCGCCGCCACCGGGCGGCAGGTCGGCGTCAAGCCGGCCGGCGGGATCAAGACCACCAAGGACGCGATCAAGTACCTGGTCATGGTCAACGAGACGGTCGGTGCGGACTGGCTCGACCCGGACTGGTTCCGGTTCGGCGCGTCCAGCCTGCTCAACGACCTGCTGATGCAGCGCACCAAGCTGACGACCGGCGTCTACGCCGGCCCCGACTACTTCACCCTGGACTGACCGCGATGTTCGAATACGCCCCCGCGCCCGAGTCCCGCGCGATCGTCGACCTCAGACCGTCCTACGGCCTGTTCATCGACGGCGAGTTCGTGGACGGCGAGGATCTCCACAAGACGATCAATCCGGCCACCGAGGAGGTCCTGGCCGAGGTGACCTGGGCCGGCGAGGCGGACGTGGACCGCGCGGTCCGCGCCGCGCGGACGGCGTACGAGCAGGTCTGGGGTCCGATGCCGGGCCGGGACCGGGCGAAGTACCTGTTCCGGATCGCCCGGCTCGTCCAGGAACGCTCCCGCGAGCTGGCCGTGCTGGAGTCGCTGGACAACGGCAAGCCGATCCGCGAGTCCCGCGACGTCGACCTGCCGCTGGTCGCCGCGCACTTCTTCTACTACGCCGGCTGGGCCGACAAGCTCCCGTACGCGGGCTTCGGGCCGGACCCGAAGCCGCTCGGCGTGGCCGCGCAGGTCATCCCGTGGAACTTCCCGCTGCTCATGCTGGCCTGGAAGATCGCCCCGGCCCTCGCGGCCGGCAACACGGTGGTGCTCAAACCGGCCGAGACCACCCCGCTGACCGCGCTGCTCTTCGCCGAGATCTGCCAGCAGGCCGACCTGCCGGCCGGCGTGGTCAACATCGTCACCGGCGCCGGCGACACCGGCCGCGCGCTGGTCGAGCACCCGGGCGTGGACAAGGTCGCGTTCACCGGCTCCACCGAGGTCGGTAAGGCCATCGCCCGCGCCGTCGCCGGCACCCGCAAGAAGCTCACCCTGGAGCTGGGCGGCAAGGCCGCCAACATCGTCTACGACGACGCCCCGATCGACCAGGCCGTCGAGGGGATCGTCAACGGCATCTTCTTCAACCAGGGGCACGTCTGCTGTGCCGGTTCCCGGCTGCTGGTGCAGGAATCGGTCGCCGGCGAGGTGCTGGAGTCGCTCAAGCGCCGGATGGCCCGGCTGCGGGTCGGCGACCCGCTGGACAAGAACACCGACGTCGGCGCGATCAACTCGGCCGACCAGCTCGCGCGCATCCGGGAACTGTCCGACGCCGGCTCGGCCGAGGGCGCCCAGCGCTGGTCGCCGCCATGCGAGCTGCCCGAGCGCGGGTTCTGGTTCGCGCCGACGATCTTCACCGGGGTCACCCAGGCGCACCGGGTCGCCCGCGAGGAGATCTTCGGCCCGGTGCTGTCCGTGCTGACCTTCCGCACCCCCGCCGAGGCGGTCGAGAAGGCCAACAACACACCGTACGGGCTGTCCGCCGGGATCTGGACCGACAAGGGTTCCCGGATCCTGTGGACGGCCGACCGGCTGCGCGCCGGCGTGGTCTGGGCCAACACGTTCAACAAGTTCGACCCGACCTCCCCGTTCGGTGGCTACAAGGAGTCGGGCTACGGCCGCGAGGGCGGCCGGCACGGCCTGGAGGGATACCTCAATGTCTGAGCGGGTCGCGGTACGCAAGACGTACAAGCTCTTCATCGGCGGGAAGTTCCCGCGCAGCGAGTCGGGACGGTCATACCTCGTGCAGGACTCCAACGTGTCTCTCGCCTCCCGGAAGGACGCGCGGGACGCCGTCGTGGCCGCCCGCGCCGCGGCGAAGGGCTGGGCCGGCGCGACCGCGTACAACCGGGGTCAGATCCTCTACCGGGTGGCCGAGATGCTGGAGGGCCGGCGCGAGCAGTTCGTCGCGCTCGGCGTACCGGCGGACGAGGTCGACGCGGCGGTCGACCGCTGGGTCTGGTACGCGGGCTGGTCCGACAAGCTGCCGCAGGTCTACGGCGGGGCGAACCCGGTGGCCGGGCCGTACTTCAACCTGTCCGCGCCGGAGCCGACCGGCGTGGTGGCCGCGGTGGCCCCCGAGACGCCGGCGCTGCTCGGCCTGGTCAGCGTGATCGCCCCCGCCATCGTGACCGGCAACACCGTGGTGGTGGCCGCCTCCCCGGCGGCGCCGCTGGCAGCGGTGACGCTGGCCGAGGTGCTGGCCACCTCCGACCTGCCGGGCGGGGTGGTCAACATCCTCACCGGTCGCCTGTCCGAGACGGTGCCGACGCTGGCCGCGCACATGGACGTCAACGCCATCGACCTGACCGGGGTCGCCGACGCCGAACTGGCGGCGGAGCTGGAGGTCAGGGCCGCGGAGAACCTGAAGCGGGTGCTCCGCCCGGCCCCGGCCGACCACGACTGGCACACCGACCCGGGCCTCACCCGCATGACGACGCTCCTTGAGACGAAGACGGTCTGGCACCCCAAGGGCACCTGACCCCGCCACCCCGCTCCGCAAAGATCCACCCCAGTTCGCCGAAGCGGCGGCATCCTCCTCGCATGGATGCCGCCACTTCGCCGATACCGCCGGGCCGACCGGCTCACCGGCCGAGCCGGGCATGATCGACTCCACTTCGCCGACGTAGCGGCATCCCATCCGGTGTGAAGGCACCACTTCGCCGAGGTGGTGCCGGTTGAGTGGCGCCGACCGCAGCCCGATTTGGAGATCAACACCAGCACGGCGTAGTGGCGGCATCGAGCCGCGTGCGACAGCACCACTTCGCCGAGATGGTATGGATCATCAAGCAGGGCCACGTCGAGCGTGGCCTCTGCAACGGGGAGTCCTGGTCGGGCGGGAGGCTTCTACTACCGGGGGTAGGATTGAGGGGTGACTCGGCTGGGGGACCTTGAGCGTGCGGTGATGGACGTGCTGTGGGACTCGACGCCCGCTTCGTCGGACGGCGTGACCGTGCGCGAGGTCGCCGACGCCCTCGACGGCCGCGAGCTGGCCTACACGACGGTGATGACGGTGCTCGACCGGCTCGCCGGCAAGGGCATGGTGCAGCGCGAACGGGAGGGGCGGGCCTGGCGTTACCGACCCGCCGCCACCCGCGAGGCGCACATCGCCCGGCTCATGCTCGACGCGCTCGACCTGGGCGGCAGCCGGGACGCCGCGCTCGTGCGCTTCGCCCGCTCGGTGACCGGGACGGAGGCGGACGTGCTCCGCGCCGCTCTCGCCGCCGAGGCCGGCCGCGCCGAGCACACCCGACCAGCCGAGGCCGGCCACGCCGAGGACGCCCAACCTGCCGGGTCCGGCCACGCCGAGCACACCCGACCCGCCGGGTCCGGCCACGCCGAGCACGCCCCACCCGCCGGGGCCGGGCTGGCCGACCGCGTCGAGGATCCGCGGCCCGCCGGGCCGGCGCTCGACGAGGCCACGGACCGGTAGGGCGGCCGCCGTGGCGTACACCGTGCACTTCGCCGCGACCGTCCTGGCCTGCTGGCTGACCGCGCAGGTCCTCGCCGCCGCGCGCTGGACCTGGCGTGCGCCGCGGGTCGCGATCGTGTGCTGGCAGGCGGTCGGGCTGGCGCTCGGGCTCTCCGCCATGGGGCTGCCGATGTCGCTCGGGCTCACCGCCTACGACCGGCCGACCGGGAGCGCGCTGCTGGCGCTCGCCGGCGACCTGGCCCACGGCACCCTGCCGGCCGGCGTGGGCGCGGTGCACCTCGGCCTGGTCGGGGTCGGCTTCGGCATCGGCGCGGTGCTGCTCACCACGACGGTACGCAGCGTTCACGGCGCGGTACGCGCCCAGCGCCGGCACCGGGAACTGCTCAGCCTGGTCGCCCGGCGCGACCCGACGGTGCCCGGCGCGCTGGTGCTCGACCACCCGAGCGCGGCGGCGTACTGCCTGCCCGGGGTGCGGCCCCGGGTGGTGGTGAGCGTCGGGACGCTCGACCTGCTCGATCCGGCCGAGCTGGCGGCGGTGCTCACCCACGAGCGGGCGCACGCCCAGGAGCGGCACGACCTGGTGCTGCTGCCGTTCACCGCGCTGCGCCGGGCGCTGCCCTGGTTCCGCTGGGTGCGGGACGCGCACGCCCGGGTGGCGCTGCTGGTCGAGATGCGCGCCGACGACAAGGCCCGGGAGGTGCACGCGGACGAGCCGCTGGCCGGCGCGCTGCGCCGGTTCGCCGCCGCCGGGCACCGGGTCACGCCGGCCGGCACGCTCGGCATCGGCGACCGCGACCTCGACGTACGGATGCAGCGGCTACTGGTCCCGGACCGCCCGCCGCGGGTGCTGGGCGCGACCGCGCTGGCCGTCGCCGCCACCCTGGTCGCGCTGCCGATCTCCCTGTTCCTGAGCTGACGCCGCCCCTACGGGGCTTCTCCGGGTTCGCGGGTCCGTATACGTAGTCATTCTACGTGTAGGGTGCCTACGACAAGCGAGCCAACCCGTGGGAGAACGGTCTTGGATCCCCTGCTCCTCGCCCGCCTTCAGTTCGCCACCACCACCTCGATCCACTTCCTCTTCGTGGCGGTCACCCTCGGCCTGGTCACGCTCCTGGTCGGGCTCCAGACGGCCGGCTACCTCACCGGCAAGCCGGTCTACGAGCGGCTGACCCGCTTCTGGGGCCAGCTCTACGTGATCAACTACGTGCTCGGCATCGCCAGCGGCATCGTGATGGAGTTCCAGTTCGGGTTGAACTGGAGCGGCCTGTCGCGCTACGTGGGCAACGTGTTCGGCGCCCCACTCGCCATCGAGACGCTCGTGGCGTTCTTCCTGGAGTCCACGTTCCTCGGCATGTGGATCTTCGGGTGGCACCGGCTCCGGCGCGGCGTGCACCTGGCGTTGCTGTGGGGCGTCGCGCTCACCGCGTACGCGTCGGCGTTCTGGATCATGGTGGCGAACGCCTGGCTCCAGCACCCGGTCGGCTACGAGGTCCGCGACGGCGTCGCCCACCTCACCGACTTCGGCGCGCTGGTCACCAACCCCACGTTCGGCTTCGCGTTCGGTCACGTACTGTCCGCGAGCCTGCTCACCGGCGGCCTGCTGATGGCCGCGGTCAGCGCGTGGCACCTGCTGCGGCGTACCCCCGACTTCGCGCTCTTCCGCACGTCGCTGCGGCTCGGTCTGGTCACCGCGGCGATCGCGGTGTCCGCGCTCCAGGGCTTCGGCTTCGCCCAGTTCGGCCCGGTCGGGCAGCTCCAGCCCACCAAGTTCGGCGGCGGCGCGGACCGGGAGGCGACGGTCGCCGAGTGGACGGCGCGGTTCGGCCCCGGCGACTGGGATCCGCCAGCGCTGTCCAGCGTCGGGCTCGGCTTCATGATCCTGATCGGCTTCGCGCTGGGCGCCGTCTGGCTCCTACTGCCGCTGCTCTGGCGCGACTGGATCATCCGACTACGGTTCCCGCTCTGGCTGATCCTGCTCGGTCTGCCGCTGCCGTTCGTGGCGGTGCTGCTCGGTTGGATCGCCCGTGAGGTGGGCCGCCAGCCCTGGGTCGCCTACGGGCTGCTGCCCACCGCGCAGGCCGTCTCGCCGGTCGGGCCCGGCCTGATGCTCACCTCGCTGGTCGGCTTCAGCCTGCTGCTCGGCGCGCTGGCGGTCACCAACTGGGCGCTGCTGGCCCGGCACGCCGCCCGCGGGGCGCTCGACCCCGCGCTCGGCCGCCCGCCCGCGCCCGAGGCCGACGGCCACCACCAGCCCGTGTTCGTCTGAGGGAGCGCGCCGTGGAACTCGCCTGGTATGCCCTGCTCGGTCTCTTCTTCGCCGTCTACCTCGTGCTCGGCGGCTACGACTACGGCGTCGGACTGCTCCTGGCCCGGCACGCGGGAGCCCACCGGGACGCGCTCACCGCCGTCGGGCCGTTCTTCCTCGGCAACGAGGTGTGGCTGGTCGCCGCCGTCGGCATCCTGTTCGGCGCGTTCCCCACGCTGGAGGGGGAACTGCTCTCCGGCTTCTACCCGGCCGTGCTCGGCGCGTTGGCCGGGGTGGTGCTGGTGACCGTCGGGGTGCAGCTACGCAGCCGGCCGACCACGCGCGTGGGCCGGGCCGGCTGGGACCGGGTGGTGGTGGTCGGCAGCGTGCTGGCCGCGCTCGGCTGGGGCGCCCTGCTCGGCGGGCTGCTCCAGGGGGTGCCGCGCACCGCCGGCGGGCACGTCGCCGGCATCGGCCACGTCGTCACCCCGTTCGTGGCCGCCGCCGCGCTGACCCTGCTCGCGCTGGTCGCGGTGCACGGTGCGACCTTCCTCACGCTCCGGCTCCCGGCCGCGCAGGCGCCGGGCCTCGCCCGGCTGGCCCGCGGACTGGTGCCCACCGCGCTCACCGCGATCGCCACGGCCACCGTGCTGGGCCTGCTCTCCGACCGGGTACGCGCGGCCGTGGCGCGACCGGCGGTCGCCGTACTCCTGCCGGTGGCGCTGGTGGCGGCGCTGCTGGTGGCCCGCGCGGCGCTGGGCCGGGGCCGGGTCGGGGTGGCCTTCGCCGCCACCTCGACGGCGCTGGCGCTGCCCGCGCCGCTGGTCGGGGCCGCCCTCTGGCCCCGGGTGCTGGTCTCCACCGCCGACCCGGCGGCCTCGCTGACCNGGGGGGGGGGAGCCGCCCGACGCTGGCGCTGCTGGGCTGGCTCGTGCTGCCGCTCGTGCCGGCCCTACTAGGCTTTCAGGCGATGAGCTGGTGGGTGTTCCGGGGACGGATCGACGGCAGGGCACCGGTGTACTGGTGAGCCGCCGCCCGTTCGACCCGCGTCTGCTGCGTCGGGTCCCCGCGGCCCGGCGCGACCTCGCCGTGCTCGCGACGCTGGGCGGCCTCACCGCGCTGCTGGTGGTCGCCCAGGCCACCGCGCTGGCCACGCTGCTGGCCACCGCGATCGACGGGCGGCTGCACCGGCCGGCGCTGGCGTGGTTCGTGGCGGCGGTGACCGCCCGGGCGCTGGTGGTCTGGGCGCAGGGCACGGTGGCGGCGCGGGCCGCCGCGACGGTCAAGGCGGCGCTGCGGGCCGACCTGCTCCGCGCGGTCGGCCGGCACGGTCCCACCTGGGTCGCCGGCCGGCGGGCCGGGCAACTCGCCACCCTGGCCGGGCGCGGGCTGGACGCGCTCGACCCCTACTTCACCGGCTACCTGCCGCAGCTCGTGCTGAGCGTGACCGTGCCGGCGGCGGTGCTGGCCCGGGTCGTGTTCGCCGACTGGAGTTCGGCGCTGATCATCGCGCTCACCATCCCGCTCATCCCGATCTTCGGGGCGCTGCTCGGCTGGCAGGCGCAGGCCGCCACCGAACGGCAGTGGCGGCGGCTGTCGCTGCTCGGTGGGCACTTCCTCGACATGGTGGCCGGGCTGCCCACGCTGCGCGCGTTCGGACGCGCCCGGGCCCAGGTCGACGTGGTGCGCCGGATGGCCGACGGCCACCGCCAGGCCACCATGCGCACGCTGCGGATCGCGTTCCTGTCCGCGCTGGTCCTGGAGCTGGTCGCCACGCTCTCGGTGGCGTTGGTCGCGGTGCCGGTCGGCATCCGGCTGCTCGGCGGCGGGATCACCCTCTCCACCGCGCTGCTGGTGCTGCTGCTCACCCCGGAGGCGTACCTGCCGCTGCGGGCCGCGGGCAGCCGGTTCCACGCCAGCATGGAAGGGCTCACCGCGCTGGACGAGGCGCTCACCCTGTCCGCGGCCACCCCGCCGGCCACCGCCGGGCGTGCGGCACCGGACGGCCGCGGCGAGATCCGCTTCGAGGGCGTGACCGTCGCGTACGACCGGACGACCGCGTTGCGCGACGTCACGCTGACGATCCGCCCGGGCGAGCGGGTGGCCGTCATCGGGCCCAGCGGCGCGGGTAAGAGCACGCTGCTCAACCTGCTGCTCGGCTTCGTCACCCCGACCGCCGGCCGGGTCACCGTGGACGGGGTGGACCTGGCCGGGGCCGACCTCGACGCCTGGCGTCGGGAGCTGGCCTGGGTGCCGCAGCGGGCCCACCTGTTCGCCGGGTCGCTGGCCGACAACATCCGCCTCGGCGCCCCGGACACCCCGGACGACGTGCTCGCCGCAGCGGTCACCGACGCCGCGCTGGACGAGGTGGTCGCCGCACTGCCCGACGGGCTCGACACCCGGCTCGGTGAGCGCGGCCACGGCCTGTCCAGCGGGCAGCGGCAGCGGGTCGCGCTGGCGCGGGCCTTCCTCCGGGACGCCCCGGTGGTGCTCCTGGACGAGCCGACCGCCCGGCTGGACAGCGCCAGTGAGGCGGTGGTCCTGCACGCCACCCGACGGCTGGTCGCCGGACGGACCGCGCTGCTGGTCGCGCACCGGCCCGCGCTGCTGGCCGACGCCGACCGGATCCTGCGCGTCTCCGACGGCCGGGTCACCGAGCTGCGCCCGACGCCGACCGACCGGCCCGGTGACCGGACCGCCGTTCCCGACGGCGTGACACCGACCGGCCGGGTGGGCGGGACGGTGACGCGATGACCGCCGTGGACCCGACCGGGTCGCCGGGGTCCGGCCGGCCGGACGCCGAACGGGCCGTGCTGCGCCTGGCCCGGCCCTACCTCGGCCGGTTGCTGGGCGCCGGGTTGCTCGCCGCGGCGACCGAGTTCGCCGGACTGGCGCTGCTGGCCACCGCCACCTGGCTGTTGATGAGCGCCGCCGGGCGGCCCCCGCTGGACCGGCTGACCGTGGCCATCGTCGCGGTGCGGGCACTCGCGGTCGGTCGGGGCGTGTTCCGCTACACCGAGCGGCTGGCCGGGCACGACGCCGTGCTCCGCATGGTCACCGACCTGCGGGCCCGGGTCTTCGCCACGCTGGCCGCCCGGCGGGACGCCGCCGACCGGCGCACCGGGGACGCGTTGAGCCGGCTGGTGTCCGACGTGGAGGCCGCCCAGGACCTGCTCCTGCGCGTGCTCGTCCCCGGGGCGGCGGCGGCCCTGGTCGGCGTGCTCGCGGTCGGCGGCGCCGCGCTGATCTCACCGCCGGCCGCCGGCGTGCTCGCGGTCGGCCTGCTGGTCGCCGGCGTGGCGCTGCCGGCGCTGGCCACCCGGCTCACCCGACGCGCGGCCGACGAGGTGGCACCGCTGCGCGGCGCGCTGGCGGTGGACGCGGTCGACCTCACCCACGGCGCCGCCGACCTGGCCGCGTTCGGGGCGACCGGCGCCGCGCTGGCCGTCGCCCAGGGGCGGGCGGGGCGGCTGGCGCGGCTGGAGCGACGGCTCGCCGCGGTCGGCTTCGCGGTGGACGCGACCGGCGTACTGGTGGGCGGGCTCACCGCCGCCGCGGTTGTGCTCGTGGCGCTGCGCGCCGGGGTGGGCGGGGTGCTGGTCGGCGTCCTCGCGGTGGGCACGCTGGCCGCCGTGGAGGTGGCGCTCGCCCTGGTCGCGGCGGCCCGCCAGCGCACCCAGCTCCGGGCCGGGCTGACCCGGGTCGCCGACCTGCTCACCGCGCCCGCCGCGCCGGCACCGGACGGCACCCCGACGCCCGACGGTCACGACGTGCGGTTCGAGGGGGTGTCGGTGCGCTACCGGCCCGGTGCCGCGCCCGCCCTGGCCGGGTTCGACCTCGACCTGCCGGCCGGCCGCCGGGTGGCCGTGGTCGGGCCGAGCGGCGCCGGCAAGAGCACGCTCGCCGCCGTACTCACCGGCGCGGTGCGCCCCGACGCCGGCCGGGTCACCGTCGGCGGAGTGCCGGTCGCCGGTCACCCGGCCGAGCACCTGCCCCGGTCCGTCGGTGGCCTGCTCGCCGAGGCGTACGTCTTCCACGCCACGGTGCGGGAGAACCTGCTGCTCGGTCGGCCGGACGCCGGCGAGGCGGACCTGGCCGCGGCGACGCGGGCGGCCGGGCTGCTCGACTGGGTACGCGACCAGCCCGAGGGCTGGGACACGGTGGTCGGTGAGCAGGGTGGGCAGCTCTCCGGCGGGCAGCGGCAGCGGCTCGCGCTGGCCCGGGCGCTGTTGGCCGCCCCGCCGGTGCTGGTGCTGGACGAGCCGACCGAGGGTCTCGACCCGGCGGCGGCGGACGCGGTGCTCGACTCGGCGCTCGCCGCCACCCCGGCCGGGCACTCGGTGCTGCTGATCAGCCACCGGCTCAGCGGTCTCGCCGGGCTGGACGAGATCGTGGTGCTGGAGGGCGGCCGGGTGGTGCAGCGCGGTCGGCACGACGAGCTGGTGTCGCGCCCCGGCTGGTACCGGGAGCAGTGGTCACGTCAGGAGGCGGCCGAACGCGGCTATCTCGCGGTCGCACCCTGATCCGGGGTTCACCCCGACGCGGCCGGGTGGTCGTCGATGGCAGGCTGGTCCCATGCGGGTGCATCAGGAGGCACATGTCGAGGAGCGGCTGCGCGAGTTGTCCGGGCGGCTGCACGGGCCTAGACGACTCAAGGCCGACCTGCTGACCGAGGCGCGGCACGCGTTGGAGGACGCCGTCGAGGCGTACCNACCGCCGCCCAGCTCGCACCGGGCTTCCAGGCCGAACTGGCCGCCGGTGCGTTGCGCGGGCTGGCGCTGCGCACGCTCGCGGTGGCGGTGGTGCTGATCTCCGGCGGGGATCTGACCTGGCAGGGGTCGAGCTGGAGCGCCGGCCCGCACCCGCCGCGGAGTTACCAGCTCCTCTCCGCCGCGTTGAACGGCATCTGGGGTGTGGTCGCCGTGTTGGCGCTGGCCGGGCTGCTGCTCGGCGCGCTCGTCGCCCGGCGTGGCTCGCCCCGGCTCGCCCGGTCGGCCCGCACCGTCGGGTTCGGGTTGACCGGTGGGCTGCTGCTCGGTGCGGTCGCCGGTGGCGTCCTGTTCGGGTGGTCGCTCCGGCTGTGGGAGGCCGCGCTGACCTGGCCCCCGATGATCGTCGGCGCGGTGGTGGTCTCGGCGGCCTGGTTCGCCCTGGCCCGGTCG
>NZ_NAPR01000013.1:219434-225807 GCF_002140155.1 Micromonospora sp. NBS 11-29 | reverse complement strand
CGCCCGCGGCCCGCGACCGGCGGCCTGACCCGCCCCGATCAGGCCGGCACGGTGGGGGGCTCGTCCGCGCCGAGGAAGCGGCCGATGGTGGCGCTGAACTCGCGCCAGCCCGCCCGCTCCCCGGCGAGCGCCCGACCGCCGGCCTCGGTGAGCCGGTAGGTGCGCCGCTCCCGGCCGTTGACGGTGCTCCAGGTGCTCGCCACCAGGCCGGCCCGCTCCAGCCGGCGCAGCGCCGGGTAGATGGTGCCGGTGGGCAGGTCGAGCGTGCCGCCGCTGCGGGCCCGCAGTGCCTCGATGATCGCGTAGCCGTGCCGGGCGCCCTGCTCCAGCACGGCCAGCAGCAGCGCGTCCAGGTGTCCGTGCAGCGCCTGCGCCTTCATGTGTAGCAAGGCTACGGATGCGACTTCCGGGACGCCATCGGGGTGCGGCTCCCGGTGGGGAGGCGTCGCCCATTAGGGTATGTGCCCAGAGTCACTCGGCGGCGCGACGCCGCCGGGTGGGCACCCGAACGCACACGGAGGTCAGCGTGGCCCGCCAGTCGCCCCAACGGCCCGACGCCGACGAGCCCGAGCTCGACGACATCGACGCGCCGGCCGCAGCAGACGACGTCGAGACCGACCGCCCGGCGGCGGACCGCGCGCTCTGGGACGAGGTGCGGATCGACCCGGTGGAGATCGCCCTGCCCGCCGGCACCGGCTTCACCCTGCGGGCGTACCGGTCGGCGCGCGAACTGACCCCGACCGACGTCGCCGAGCGCGACCAGGACGATCCCTTCCTGGCCCGCCGTCAGGTCGTCGAGACCGAGGACGACGAGGAGGTGGTGATCCTCGACGAGGAGTTCGCCGCCCTCTCCGCCGAGGAGGACGACGAGGACGCGGAGAAGGACGGCGAGCGCGCCACGGCACGCCGCGAGAAGTCCGACGCCGCCGCCGACGCGGACACCGACGAGAACGAGGACGAGGCCGACGAGGACGACGACGCGGCGGGCGACGAGGAGGTGCCGGTCTTCCTCACCCACAAGGGCCGGCTGCTGCTCTTCAAGACCCCGGAGTCGTTGGTCACTTTCATCCGTTCCGGTGCGCCCAACGATCTGTCCCAACTGGACAGCTGGAACGAACTGTCCGAACGGCTGGAACCGGCCGACGTCGCCCCGCTGGACGAGGACACCTACGAGCTCGACCTGGTGGTGGAGAACCTGCGCGGCGGGCACGACGCGTGGGACCCGACGCTGCTGATCGAAGCCGGCGAAGTCGCCCGTGACCTGGCGTACGCCCTGCGGCTACCAGCCGTGCTCGACATGCTCTCCGCCGGCTCCAGCCTGGACGATCTGGACGAGGCGCTGCGCGCCTCCGTCAACGGTGGGGTCGGTGGTTTCCTGGGTCGCCGCCGGCTGAAGAAAATCGGGGCACAAACCGCAAGTTTGGGTTGGCGCACCATTGTCGGCAAGATCTCTGCTGTTGTGGACTGGCGCGACTGACGCGGAGCGGGGAGCATCAGTCTCTGGCAGAAACTAGACCTGTGTCCCGGGAGGGAGGACGACGCCGTGGCGCTCGTGCGCGTGTACTGCGGTCTGGCCTCGGCAGATCCGGCCGACCGAACGGCTTCGGCCGGAACGACGCTGACGTCCGCTGTGGTCGACGACGCAGGCCGTCTGCTGCACGTCTCCGAGATCGGTGACGAGCCCGCCGGCTACGCCCGGCTGGTCGCACTGCTGGTGGAGCGCTCCGGCGGGCCGAGCGGCGCGGCCATCGCCGCGGACAGCGACGACCACATCGTCACCTCGCTGCTGAGCGCCGCCGGCCGACCGCTGGCGATCGCGGACGACGACTCGGTCGACGACTTCGCCGAGCGTTTCGCCGACGACGACTCGCTGGAGGAGATGCAGGCCTCGCCGGCCGAGCGCCGGGCGGTCGGCCTGGCCCGGGCGCTGCAAGCCGGTGCGCTCTCCGCGGTGACCCTCCCGGCGCCACGCGACCTGGCCGGCTACAAGCAGGTCCTGTCCGCGCACGCGGCACTGGCCAGCGGGCGACACTCGGCCGCCGTGACGCTGCGCGAGGTGCTCCGCGAGCTCTACCCGGCCGCGCTGCGCGCGTACCCCGACCCCGCCGAGCCGGTCGCCCTGGCGGTGCTCGACGCGTTGCCCGAGCCGGGCATGGTGACCGGCACCAGCTCGCGCGGTCGCGACGCCGGCGTGGCCGCCGACGCGGTGGCCGCACAGTTGGCCGCCGAGGGCCTGGCGGACGCCGACGCGGTGACCGAGGCGGTGACCGCGTTGCGGGTCGCCGTCTCCGAGACGCCCCGGCGGGCCACCGTCAACCGGGCGCTCACCGCCGCCGTCGCCGAGACCGTGCGGCAGGCCGTGGCCTCGGTCCGGGCCTGCGACGCCGGCTGCGACGCGCTGGTCGGCGCGCTGGCCGAGCGGACCGCCCCGGCGCCGGCGACCGGCCGCCGGGCGGCCGCCCGCCGCGGCGAGCAGGTCGACGCGCTGACCCCGACCGCACCCACCGGCCTCCGTCCGGTGCACCCCGCTCAGACCCCGCCGGCCGCCGACCCGGCCGCCCGACGCGGCCACGCCGAGCCGAGCCCCGACCTCGCCGAGCCGGTGGGTCGGCGCAGCCGCCCCGAGCCGGTCCCCGGAGGCCGGCGCAGCCGCCCCGAACCGATCTCCGGCCCGGGTGCCCCGGCGGCGCCCCGACCGCTCGGCCCGCCGCCGGTCGCACCCGCGCCGGTCACGCCGCCGCCGGTCGCCCCGGCTCCGGTCACCCCCGTCGCCCCTGCAGCGGCGCTGGGACGGCAAGCGCCCGGGTCCCGCCCCGAGCCGACCGGCGCGCCCCTGCCGTCACGGGTGGACGGTCCGACCAACCGGCCGGTCTCCGCCCCGCCCCCGCCGCCACCGGGAATCACCCCGATCGCCCCGTCACCGCGCGGCGCCGTGCCGCCGGCCGAGGCCGGCGAGCCGTTCCGCCCGACGCTCACCACCGCGGCGATCAACAAGGCCCGGGCCGAACGGCAGCGCACCATCATTCCGCCGCGCCCCAAGACCACTCCGGAGCCGCCGACCGGCGGATTCAGCGCCACCGACCTGAGCGTCCCGGTGCCCGCCCCCCGCCCGACGGCCCCGGAGCCCGCTCCGCCGGGTTCCCGCGCCAACTGGCCGCTGGTCAACAACGGCGACGACCAGGCCGACCGGGAGCGGGAGGCGCCCGCCTACCCGTACGGTCGCGGTGTGGACGCGCCGAGCGACCCGGGCCGNGGCTCGCCGACGACCTGCCGCAGGAGCCGCCGATGCTGCGGCTGGTCGAGCCGCCGCCGCTGGCCGACCGGGCGCTGCGCACCGAGCTGGACCGCCCGACCGAACCGGGCCTGGACGCGCCGCCGTTGCGCCTGGTCGACCGGGGCACGACGGACCGCCCGGCCCCGAGGGTCGAGCTGCCCGCGCCGCTGGAGCGGCGTCCCGCACCGAAGGAGCACCGGCCCCCGCCGGTCTCCGACGAGGGCGACGGTGACCTGCTGATCTTCGCGCAGGCCAAGTCGGCATGGTTCGTCGGGCACGGCGACGAGGCCGGCCTGGAATGGTCGAGCACCGCGGACACCGGTTGGCAGGCCGCCGAACAGGCGGCCCGGCCTGCGGTCGGCGCGGAGACCAAGGCCGGCCTGCCGAAGCGCGTCCCGCAGGCCAACCTGGTGCCCGGCTCGCCGCTGCGCGAGGAACGGCCGCTGCGGATCGTCCGGAACGCGGCCAGCCTCGCCGAGAACACCACCGGCTACTTCCGGGGGTGGCGTCGCGGACAGGAGATCGGCGGCTTCGCCGTCGGCGGTCGACCCGGCCGGGAGGCGGCCGGCGGCTGGGACTTCAGCCGGGACACCGGCGACCGCGACGACGAGCGGGAGTACGAATACCGCTCCGCCGGCTACCGCTCCTGACCGGCCGCGTCACGCGGGGTTTCACCCGCCACCCACGACACCTGGCTGATCGACGCCAGCTCCGGCCGGGGCAACGCGGACTCGCCCGCGTTGCTCCGGTCGGAATACGCGTTGGTCCTCACCGAGCAGCGCCGGGCGGGACTTCGACCACCGCTTCGATCAGTGGCACGACCATGTCGGCGGACAGCAGGAAGCGCCCGGTGGCCGTCGGCCATCGGGCGCTTCCGCGCGTCGGTCAGGCGGGCGCGACGGCCCGCGAACGCCGCATGGTGAGCACGTACTCGACCAGCGAGATCAGCACATGCTTCGTCGACTCCCGGTTACGGGCGTCGCACGCCACCACCGGCACGTCGCGGGAGATCGCCAACGCGTCCCGGACGTCCTGCGGGTCGTGGTACTGCATGCCGTCGAAGCAGTTGATGGCCACCAGGTACGGCAGCCGCCGGTGCTCGAAGAAGTCGATCGCGGCGAAGCAGTCGGCGAGCCGCCGGGTGTCGACCAGCACCACCGCGCCGATCGCTCCCCGGACCAGTTCGTCCCACATGAACCAGAACCGCGTCTGACCCGGGGTACCGAAGAGGTACAAAATCAGATCGCGGTCGATCGAAATACGACCGAAGTCCATCGCCACCGTGGTCGTCGTCTTGCCCGGCACCTGCCGGGTGTCGTCGACGCCGACGCCGGCGGAGGTCATGATCGCCTCGGTGGTCAGCGGCGTGATCTCCGAGACCGAACCGACCAACGTCGTCTTACCGACGCCGAACCCACCGGCGATAACGATCTTCGCCGACGTCACGCGCCCGCTCGGGACCGGCGGCCGGTGCGACATGTCAGAGCCTGCGAAGTCCACTCAGCACCCTCTCCAGCAATTCAGTGCCCACCGCGTCGTCGGAGTCTTCCAGGATGGTCGGCTCGTGGACTGCGACCAGGCCATCCGTCGCCATGTCGGCGATGAGCACCCGGGCCACGCCGAGCGGAAGCTGCATCCGTGCCGCGATCTCGGCAAGCGACTGCACGCGTCCGTCACACAACGCGGCGATGTACTGGTGTTCACGACCCTGGCCACTGTTGCCAGTGGCAACCGCCCGGCCGCGCACCGTCGTCTCGACGAGCGCCTCCAGGGCGATGTCGAGCCGGGGACGGGTACGACCACGGGTCACGGCGTACGGCCGGACCAACGCTCCGGTCGNCCCCGGTGGCATCCGTCGTCGTTCCCGCTCCTGACCCACCGGCCAGCGCGTCATTCAGCCCATCATCCCCACAGCCGTACGCGGCTGTGGCGTCAGGGCGTCACCCACCCGGTCGACGAGCAGGGCCATCTCGTACCCGACCTGACCCACGTCGCAGCTACGCGCCGCGAGCACCGCGAACGACGAGCCGTCGGAGATGGACATCAGGAACAGGAAACCGTTGTCCATCTCGACGACTGTCTGGAGCACCGCCCCGCCCTCGAAGCAGCGCGCCGCGCCCTGGGTCAGGCTGACCAGACCGGACGCGATGGCCGCGAGCTGGTCGGCCCGGTCCCGCGGGAGGTCACGGGACGAGGCGAGAAGCAGGCCGTCGGCCGAGACCGCGACCGCGTGCGCCACACCGGGCACCCGGTCGGCGAAGTTGGCGAGCAGCCATCCGAGATCCTGCGTAGTAGTCATCCTTGTTGCTCCTTCTGCCCGCTCCCGGCCACCGGGCCTGAGCCAGACTGCGAGGACTGCTGCCCGCCCGGAGTGCCCTCCGGGCCGGTCGTGTTGCTGTCGGTGTTACGCCCGCGCTGTACACCTCGATGGTAGGCCGAGAGCAGACCCCGGACGGCTTCCGGCGTCCGCCGCTGGACCGACGTCGAGGGCTTCTCGATGCTGCCGGGCACGAGCTGCGCCATCGGCGTCCGCTTCGGCAGGCCCTTGCGCGTGGTCTCGGCAACCGGAACCTCGGTGGCGGCCGAGGCGGCACGCCAGCCGTCGTCGGCCGCGGTCTGCCACGGCGAGGACGGCGACGCGGCCGGCTGCCGCGGGGGCAACCCTCCGGGGTACGCGGGACGGGCGTTCCCGTTCGTCGAGCCGTTGTCCCTCGGCGCTCCGCCGGCCGTCGGAGTGTGTGCCATCGGTGTGTTACCTGTCGTTGCGGATGGTGGCTGCGGCACGGGTCGACCGGCGGGGTCCACCCTGGCGAACTGCTGGGTGGCGGTGCCGTTCGCTGGCCCGGTCGGGGTCGCGGCGGCCTCCTCGGGCCCCGGCCGGCGGGTGCGGAACCAGGCCGACTCGAGCTCCCGGAAGATCGGCAGCTCCATCGTCTCGTCCGCGTACCGCTGGCGGTTGCCGGGCTGCTGCGGGGTGGTCGGACGCGGCGCGGGGGCCGGTGCCGACGGGGTGGCGGCTGGCGGACCGGCCACCGGGTGGGTGGTGGGCGGCTGCGGCTGTGTTGCGGCCGAGGGGGTCTCCGAACGCGGGATCCGCGG
>NZ_NAPR01000013.1:202040-219428 GCF_002140155.1 Micromonospora sp. NBS 11-29 | reverse complement strand
GGCGAGCCGCTCCGGCACGGCGGGCGCCGGGGCCGGCTCGGCCGGGGCGACCGGCGGCCAGACCGGTGGGGCACCGACATGCGGCGCGGGCGCCTGCGGCACCGGGCGCGACGGCAGCTGCCGGTCGGCCGGCGGTGCGGAGACCGGGTAGCCCCCGGCCGTCGGCGCGGCCGACACCGGACGGCCCGGGAACGGGTCGCCGGAGACGGGTGCCGCGGACACCGGACGACCGGAGTAGGGGTCACCGGAGACAGGTGCCGCGGACACCGGACGACCGGAGAACGGGTCGCCGGAGACCGGGGCGGCCGACACCGGACGACCGGGGAGGCCGTTGCCCGAAACCGGGGCTCCGGACACCGGCGGCAGCGGCGGCGCGGACACCGGCGGGACCGGCGGGGCCGACACGGGCGGCGGGTAGTACGGCCGGGCCTCGGGGCTGCTGGGCAGCTGGCGCGGGATGGCCGGCTGCTGGCCGGTCGTGGCCGGGTCGCCGTCGGCCGGATTGCGTCGCTGGGGCAGCGAGTCGACCGGCTGGCCGTTCGAGGACCGCGGCGGGTAGGCGTCGCCCCCGCCGGCGTTGGCCCCGGTCAGGTCGGACCAGGCCGGCATGGCCCGGCCGGCGTTGGCCGGGGTGCCGGCGCCGTTGCGATGCGCCGGGTCGAAGGACCGCCCGCCGAGCGTGACCTGGTTGCCGGAGGCACCGGGGTGCGGTGCCGGTGGCGGTGTGTGCGGGCTGTTGCCGAACGCGGCCAGGGCCCCGAAGGCCGGCGTCGGACCGACCTGCTGCGGGCCGGCGGCCGGAAGCGCCGGTGCCGGCTGCCCGCGACCGGCGAGGGCACGCGGCACCAGCACCGAGGTGGGCAGCGTGACGTCGGCGACGGNGGGGCGGCGTGGCCAGCCGCTCGTTCAGGTCGCGGATCTGCTCGGCGCTGATGCCGATGCCCCGGTCCTCGACGTAGAGGGAGGCGCGGTCGCCGACCCGGCGGGCCTCCACCATCACGTGGGAGTCCGGCGGGGAGAAGGCGGTGGCGTTGTCGAACAACTCGGCGACCAGGTGCACCAGGTCGTTGACCGCGTGCGCGGCGACCTCGATGTCCCGGTCGATGACGCCGAACTCGATCCGGGTGTAGTGCTCGACCTCGGACTGGGCGGCGCGGAGCACGTCGATCAGGGCGGCCGGCTCGCGCTGCACCCGGGTGGAGTCGGCACCGGCGAGGACCAGCAGGTTCTCGTCGTTACGGCGCATCCGGGTGGCCAGGTGGTCGAGCTGGAACAGCTCGGCCAGTCGGTCCGGGTCCTCCTCGCCGCGCTCCAGCCGGTCGAGGTGACCGATCAGCCGGTCGACCAGGATCTGCGAGCGCCGGGCCAGGTTGACGAACATGGTCGCGACGGAGGCACGCAGGGCGGCCTGCTCGGCCGCGGTCCGGACCGCCTCCAGGTGGACGGCGTTGAACGCCTCGGTCACCTGGCCGAACTCGTCCTTGCTGCGCACCGGCAGCGGCTCGGCGATCTGGTTGGCCAGTTGCATCGGGGAGAGCTGACCGGTGACCTGCGGGTCACGCAGCCGGGCCACCGCCTGCGGCAGGCCGTACTGGGCGACCGAGAGGGCGCCCTGGCGCAGGTCGCGCAGGGAACGGGCCATCGAACGGGCGACCAGGTACGCGAAGAGGATGGACAGCAGCAGCATGGTGAGCAGCAGGCCGGTTTCGAGGAACACCTGACGCTGCGTGTCCGAGCGGAGCTGGTCGGCCTGCCGGACCACCTTGCCGTCGAGTTGGGACTCGACGGCTCGGATCAGCTTGGCGTTGCCGACCATGGCCTGGTCCCACTGGTCCGCCCCGAACGGCGCGTTCGCCATCGAGCCGCTGTTGTTCGCCGTCATGAAGCCGGTGAAACTGTCGGCCTTGCGCAGGTCGGGACCCTCGACGGTCTGGTCGAACAGCTCGGAGTCGGCCGGGGTGGCGACCGCCCGGAACGACGCCAGCGCCTGCGCCTGGGCGGTGCCACTGGCGATGAACTGCTCGCGCAGCGCGGGGGTGTACCGGTTCTGGGTGAGGGCCTGGTGCACGACCACCCGGCGCTGGGCCAGGTATTCCTTCTGCCGGGCCACCGCGGCCACGGAGCGCATCCGGTCGCTGAGGTCGGTGTCGCCGGCGAGCTGGGTGGCCGAGTCGCGGATCGACAGCAGGTCGTTGATCAGACGCTCGTACGACTTCTCCGCCTCGTCGATCTTCAGCTTGCCGTTCAGCACCTGGCTGCGGGTCGCCGGCAGGTCCTTGAGCTGCTCGTCGATGTCGTTCAGCCGGGTCTGGAAGTTGCGGGGCAGGTCGTCGATCTCGCCGCGCTGCCGCGAGTACGAGCCCTTGGCCTGGTCCACCCGCTGGTTGGCCCGGTTGTAGGCCTCCTGGTACTGCGCGCGGGTCTGGACCTCCTTGGCGCCGAGGAAGAGCACCGAGCCGACCCGCTCGTCCTGCATCGTGTCGGCCAGTGCGCCCGAGTAGCCGATCAGGCTGGCCAGGTCGCCGGCCCGGTTGGCGTTGTTGAGCGTCTCCAGGTGGTCGACCAGACCGCTGGTGCCCACCACGACCGTGGCGATGGTCGGCACGATCATGATCAGACCGAGCTTGGACNGCATGTCGCGCAGCCGGCTCGCCGGCCGGCCGAGCCGCGACAGGAAGGAGCCCGCCGTCGTTGGCCGTTTGCTCACGTCACCGCCCTCGCAATACCGCGTCCGGCGTCACCTGCGGGCAACGCCGAGCGACCGACCCGGCGGGTCGGACCTCCGAGATTCCATCACGCCGCCCGGTAAAGAGAAAGCCCAGGTTGTCCCTCACCGGAGGTGTGATGAGATGTTGATGCAATTTGATAGCAATCCGTCTGGCCGGAGTTACTGAAGGTTATGGAACACCCGCACCGCGTCGTCCTCCTGGCCGGACCATCCGGCTCCGGAAAGTCGTACATCGCACAGCAAACCGGACTTCCCGTGCTCTGTCTGGACGACTTCTACAAGGACGGCGATGACCCTACGTGTCCGCGACGAAACGGACAGGTGGACTGGGAGTCCCCGCTGTCCTGGGACGCGGACGCGGCGGTGGAAACAATTGCCCGATTGGCCCGCGAGGGCAAGGCCGAAGTGCCGGTTTATGCGATCGGCGCGGACCGCAGGGTGGCCACCCGGCCATTCGACGTCGACGGATCGCCGTTCTTCGTGGCCGAAGGGATCTTCGCCGCCGAGATCGTCGCCGAGTGCCGGCGGCGCGGTCTGCTCGCCGGGGCGTACGCGCTGCGTCGCCCACGCGGCGCGACGTTCCTGCGCCGACTCGCCCGCGACCTGGCTGAGCAGCGCAAGGCGCCGCGGCTCCTGGTTCGGCGTGGGATCACCCTGCTGCGGGCCGAGCCGGCCGTGCTGCGCCGGCAGACCGGACTGGGCGCCGAGGCGGCCCGGGCCCGGGAGGTGCTGCGCGGGGTGGCCGCCCTGCTCGCCGGCCACCCACGCCGCTCCTGATCAGCCGATCAGCTTCGCGTACGCCGGCTTGATCACCTCGTCGATGATCCGCAGGCGTTCGTCGAACGGGATGAAGGCGCTCTTCATCGCGTTGATGGTGAACCACTGGAGTTCCTTCCAGCCGTAGCCGAAGGCGTCCACCAGCAGCGCCATCTCGCGGGACATCGAGGTGCCGCTCATCAGCCGGTTGTCGGTGTTCACCGTCGCCCGGAAACGCAGGTCGCGCAGCAGCCCGATCGGGTGGTCGGCGATCGACGCCGCCGCCCCGGTCTGCACGTTCGACGACGGGCACAGCTCCAGCGGGATGNGATGTCGTCGACGATGCGGACGCCGTGACCGAGCCGGTCCGCGCCGCACCACTGGATCGCCTGCCAGATCGACGGCAGCCCGAACGCCTCACCGGCGTGGATGGTGAAGTGGAAGTTCTCCCGCTGGAGGTATTCGAACGCGTCCAGGTGCCGGGTGGGCGGGAAACCGGCCTCGGCGCCGGCGATGTCGAACCCGACCACCCCGGTGTCGCGGTGCCGCACCGCCAGCTCGGCGATCTCCTGCGAGCGGGCCGCGTGCCGCATCGCGGTGAGCAGGGTGCCGACCCGGATCGGGTGGCCCGCCTCGGCGGCCAGCGCGCTGCCCTCCCGGAACCCGGTGACCACCGCGTCGACCACGTCGTCCAGGGTCAGGCCCTGCTCCAGGTGCTGCTCGGGCGCGAACCGGACCTCGGCGTAGACGACACCGTCGGCGGCCAGGTCCAACGCGCCCTCGCGAGCCACCCGGCGCAGCGCGGGCGCGGTCTGCATGACCGCGACGGTGTGCGCGAACGTCTCCAGGTAGCGCTCCAGCGAACCGGAGTTCGCCGCCTCGGTGAACCAGCGCCCCAGCGCCTGCGGGTCGGTGGTGGGCAGTTCGTGGCCGGCGTCGGCGGCCAGCTCGACGATCGTCGCGGGCCGCAGGCCGCCGTCGAGGTGATCGTGCAGCAGCGCCTTCGGGACCTTGACGATGTCCTCGTACGAGATTGCGACCATGCTCAGACCCTAGTCACCGGCGGTCCCGACGCGGTATCTGACCGGGCCGGGTCAGGGTCGCCAGCCGTACACCCGCTCGACGGCCAGGCGCAGCACCAGGCGGCCGTCGGCCACCATCGCGGCCCGGTAGTCCGCCCAGTCCGGGTGCTCGCCGCGGATCCGTCGGTAGACCTCGACCAGCTCCTCGACCGTCGCGTCGTCGGTCGCGGCGGCCGGCGCGGTGAGCGTCACCGTGCCCTCGGCCACCGCGTACGCCCCGCCGTCGGCGGTGGTCACGTGGAAGCTGGCCCGGGGATCACGGCGCAGGTTGCGCACCTTGGCCCGGTCACCGGTGGTGGAGCAGCGGATCAGGCCCGGCTCGGCCAGGTAGTCGAGGTTGGACAACTGCGGACGGCCGTCCCGGCGGAGCGTGACGAGCACACCGCGCCCGCGCTCCCCGAACAGCTCCCACAGCCGTGCGCTCGTTGACATGTCATCAAGCTAGGCCGGACTCGGTGACGTGTCAACCAGATCGGCTACCATCGAGGCATGGACGCACGCTGGCTGGACGAGCGGGAGGACCGTGCGTGGCGCGGCTACCGCCGCATGCGCCGCCTGCTCGACCTGGAGCTGGCCCGGGAGCTGATGCAGGACGCCGGCCTCTCCGAGCCGGACTACGACGTGCTGAGCGACCTGTCCGAGACCCCGGCACAACGGCTACGGCTCAGCGAGCTGGCCGACCGGATGCTCTGGTCCCGCAGCCGGCTCTCCCACCACATCTCCCGGATGCAGCAACGCGGCCTGGTCGTCCGGGAGGAATGCGCCACCGACGGGCGTGGCTCGGTCGTCGCGCTCACCCCGGCCGGCCGCCGGGCCGTCGAGGCCGCCGCCCCCGGGCACGTCGCCGCCGTCCGGCGGCACCTGATCGACCTGCTCACCCCGGCCGAGCTGGGGGCGCTCGGCGCGCTCAGCCAGCGGGTGGTCGACCGCCTCGCCCACCGCCCGGGCCGGGAGGGCTGATCCGTGGACCCCCGCATCCTGGCCGGGCTGCGCTGCCCGGTCTGCGCCGAACCGCTGGCCGAGGCCACCGCCGGCACCACCCGCGCGTTGCGCTGCCCACGCGGGCACAGCTTCGACACCGCGCGGCAGGGCTACGTCAACCTGCTCGCCGGCCGCACCCCGCACAGTGGGGACAGCGCCGACATGGTCGCCGCCCGGGCCGATTTCCTCGCCGCCGGCCATTACGACACCGTCGCCGCCGCGCTGGCCGCCGCCGCCGCGCGCATCGCGCCCGACGACGCGTACCCGATGGTGGTGGAGCCCGGCGCCGGGACCGGGCGGTACCTCGCGGCGGTGCTGGCGGCGCTGCCGGACGCCCACGGCCTGGCGCTGGACGTGTCCAAACCGGCGCTGCGCCGCGCGGCCCGCGCCCACCCGCGCGCCGCCGCCGCGCTGGCCGACACCTGGCAGCGGCTGCCGCTGGCCGACCGATCCGTGACCCTGCTGCTGAACGTCTTCGCGCCCCGCAACGGCCCGGAGTTCCGCCGGGTGCTCGACCCGGCCGGCGCGCTGCTCGTGGTCACCCCGGCCGTCGACCACCTCACCGAACTGGTCGACGCGCTCGGCCTGCTTCAGGTCGACCCGGCCAAGGCGGACCGGGTGGCCGGCAGCCTGGCCGACCACTTCGTCGAGGAGTCCACCGTCGAGCACCGGGCCCGGCTGGCGCTGACCCGTGCCGAGGTCACCACGCTGGTGGGGATGGGGCCCAGCGCCTGGCACACCGATCCGCGACGGCTCGCCGGGCGGATCGCCGCGCTGCCCGAGCCGGCGCCGGTCACGCTCGCCGTCCGGCTCGGCGTGCACCGTCCACGCTGACTCAGGTGGAGAGGTCGACCTCTTCCCAACCCGGCGGCTCGTCGTGGTACGGCCCTCGCAGCACCACGGCCCACTCCAGCGCCCACCGACGCTGCCCGATCGCGTTCGCATCCACCAGCCCGGGCAGCGGCCCTCCGGTCCGCTCGGTCTCCAGGTACGCCCAGTCCAGGCAGTAGTGCAGGTCGAGCAGGGCGGCAGCGTCGGCGGGATGCTGCGGGGCGGCCAGGATCCGGGCCCGCCACTGGCCGAACGTCTCCCCCGTGATCAGGTTCGGCATCCGCTCGACCAGCCGCTCGTCCACCGGCACGGTCGGGTCGAGCTGCTTGGCCAGGCCCAGCACCCAGGCCAGCGAGAACAGCGCGTCGTGGTGCAGCACGAACGAACGGTGGTCGCCCCGGCCACCCATCACGAACTGCCACTCCGGCGGCGTCACCATCTCGACCAGGTGCGACTCCAGCAGCCAACCCATCGCCGCCTGCGCGGGCATGCCGAAACACCGGGCCAGGACGACGTGCAGCACCGCGATCCGCGCCTCGATCTCCGGCGTCGGGCGCAACTCGATCTCGTCGCCCGGCTCCCACACGAGCGGGAACTGCGGCGGCGGCAGCGGAAGACCCAGCCGGGACAGCTCGTCGAGGCTCGCCTCACGGACGGCCCGGGGGTCGGGAGCGGTTACGCGCAACGCCTCAGTCCCTGTCTGCTCGCCTCGGCTCGTCGCTTGTCGGTCCCCCTGGCCAGGGAGGATAGCGGCTCCGGCCGGGACGGCACCATGGCCGGTCCGGCCGGGGGCCCCTCAGTCGATCCGCTCGATCACCAGCGGGGCCGCGGCCGGGGCGTCCGGGGCCACCCGGACCGCCCGGCGGGCCTCCGCCAGCGCGGCCGGGATCCGCTCGGTGTGCTCGGCGCGCAGCTCGAACAGCGGGTCGCCGACCCGCACCCGGTCACCCGGGCGCTTGTGCAGCACCACCCCGGCCGGGACGCTGACCGGGTCCTCCTTGCGGGCCCGGCCGGCGCCGAGCCGCCACGCGGCCACCCCGATCGCGTACGCGTCCACCTCGGCCAGCCAGCCGTCCTCGTCGGCGGTGACCACCTCGACCTCGTTGGCGGTCGGCATCGGGGCGTCCGGGTCGCCGCCCTGCGCCCGGATCATGGTGCGCCAGGCGTCCATCGCCCGGCCGTCGCGCAACGCGGCGGCCGGGTCGGCGTCCGGCAGGCCGGCCGCGTCCAGCATCTCCCGGGCCAGTGCGAGCGTCAGCTCCACCACGTCGGCCGGGCCACCGCCGGCCAGCACCTCCACCGACTCGGTCACCTCGACCGCGTTGCCGACCGCCAGGCCGAGCGGGGTGGACATGTCGGTGAGCAGGGCGACCGTCCGCACCCCGTGCGCCCGGCCCAGCTCGACCATGGTGCGGGCCAACTCGCGGGCGTCCTCGACGTTCTTCATGAAGGCGCCGGAGCCGACCTTGACGTCGAGCACCAGCGCACCGGTCCCCTCGGCGATCTTCTTGCTCATGATCGAGCTGGCGATGAGCGGGATCGCCTCGACGGTGCCGGTGACGTCGCGCAGCGCGTACAGCTTGCGGTCGGCCGGGGCGAGCCCGTCGCCGGCCGCGCAGATCACCGCGCCGACGTCGCGGAGTTGGGCGATGAACTCGTCGTTGCGCAGCGCCGCCCGCCAGCCCGGGATCGACTCCAGCTTGTCCAGCGTGCCACCGGTGTGGCCCAGGCCCCGGCCGGAAAGCTGCGGGACGGCCGCGCCGCACGCGGCGACCAACGGGGTCAGCGGCAGGGTGATCTTGTCGCCGACGCCGCCGGTGGAGTGCTTGTCCACGGTCGGCCGGGTCACCGGCGACAGGTCCAGCCGCTCACCGCTGGCGATCATCGCCGCGGTCCACCGGGCGATCTCCGGGCCGGTCATGCCGCGCAGCAGGATCGCCATGGCCAGCGCCGACATCTGCTCGTCGGCCACCACCCCCCGGGTGTACGCGTCGACCACCCAGTCGATCTGCCCGTCGCTCAGCACACCCCCGTCCCGCTTGGCCCGGATGACGTCGACCGCCGTGAAAGCACTCACCTTTGAGTTCCCATCAGTAATCGCGCGGGCCGCACCGACCCGATCTCCCTGGTTCACGCGCCGGACCAGCGCACCGGGATCTCCAACGGCGGCTCGCCCTCGCCGGCCCAGAAGATCGACCCCGACGCGTCCACGACCACGACCCGCGTCGTCCGCGCCAGTCCCCAGTCGATCGCCCCGGCCGGATCGCCCCAGGTCGGGCCCTCCTCCAGCACGCCGGTCTCCGCGCCCTCGGTGTCACCGGCCGACCGCTCCCAGTACGCCGTCCAGACCTGCTGCCCGGCCGAGAGGTCGGGGTGCACGAAGACGGTGCCTCGGCCCCGCCAGGCGGCCAGCCGGTCCGGCACCACCGGCACCGGACGGTCCCCGGTCACCGCGTCGAGGTCGGCCACGTCGAAGGCGTGCGGCAGCAACTCGGCCATCCGCAGCGGGCCGCCCTTCGCCTCGATGAGGCACTCCGGTCCGCCCTGCTCCCACAGGAGCTGCCGGCACCGGCCGCACGGCATCAGTGGCTCGCCGGTGGCGTCGACGCAGGACAGCGCCACGATCCGACCGCCGCCGGTGGCGTGCAGCGAGGAGACCACACCGCACTCGGCGCAGAGCACCACACCGTACGCGGCGTTCTCCACGTTGCAGCCGACCACGACCCGGCCGTCGTCAACCAGGGCGGCGGCCCCCACGGGGAACTTCGAGTACGGCACGTAGGCGTGCCGCATGACCTCGGTTGCGGCGGCCCGCAGCCGCGCCCAGTCGATCTCCATCACGACTCCCATTCTGCCCAATCCGCACCGATCGGTCGCACGCGCGGCCGAAGACGCCGGTGCCCGGCGGATCACCCCGCCGGGCACGCTGCGTCGGGGCCGGTCAGCCCTTGACGTACGGCTTGCCGTCGGCGGCCGGCGCCCGGACCTTGCCGACCAGGCCGGCCACCGCGAGGATCGTCGCCAGGTACGGCAGCATCGCCAGGAACTGGTCCGGAATGCTGCTGCCGATCGCGCCCAGG
The DNA here is from genome assembly GCF_002140155.1 of Micromonospora sp. NBS 11-29. Classification (GTDB taxonomy): domain Bacteria; phylum Actinomycetota; class Actinomycetes; order Mycobacteriales; family Micromonosporaceae; genus Micromonospora. Next base: position 209,970 of record NZ_NAPR01000013.1, on the reverse strand, counting down.
TAGGTGGCGAGCTGGTCGGCGAAGCCGAAGAAGAGTGCCGCGAGCAGCGCCCCGGTCGGGCTCCACCGGCCGAAGATCAGCGCGGCCAGGGCGATGAAGCCCTTGCCGCCGATCATGTTCTTGGTGAACGAGTAGAGCGCCAGCGTGTACGACGCCCCGCCGATGCCGGCCACCAGCCCAGCCATGATCACGTTGCGGTAGCGCAGCCCCAGCACCCTCACGCCGACCGTGTCGGCGGCGGTCGGGTGCTCGCCCACCGAGCGGGTCCGCAGGCCCCACCGGGTCCGGAACAGCGCCAGGTGGATCACCAGCACCAGCAGCAGGCCGAGGTAGAGGAAGATGTTGCCCCGGAACAGGGCCGGACCGAGCAGCGGGATGTCGGACAACAGCGGGATCTCCCAGTTGCCGAACCGGGGCGCGCTGTTGTACTTCTCCGCGTCGGTCGCCATCAACCGCTCGTAGAGGAAGCCGGTGACGCCGACCGCCAGCAGGTTGAGCACGATGCCCATGACCACCTGGTCGACCAGGTAGCGGATGGCGAACACGGCCAGCAGCAGCGAGATGAACGCGCCGCCGATCGCGGCGGCCACCAGCCCCACCCAGACGCTGCCGGAGATGCTGCCGAACAGCGCGCCGGAGAACGCGCCCATCAGCATCTGACCCTCGATCGCCACGTTCACCACACCGGAGCGCTCGCAGAGGACCCCGGCCAGGGCGCCGAAAGTCAACGGCAGCGCCAGGATGAACGTGCCGCGCAGCACGTTGACCAGCGGCATGAAGTTGCGCCCCTCGGGCGCGGCCGAAACCTGCCAGCACAGGAAGCTCAGCACGAACGCGACCAGCCCGGCGCCGAGCAGCAGCGTGAACCAGCGCTTGGGCACGCCGGCGAGCAGCGCCGCACCGGCCGCGGCGGCGATGACCCCGAACAGGATCGCCCCGACCGTGCCGTTGATCTCCAGGGCGGCGCCGCCCTCGGTCTCGCTGAGCGTGAACCGGGCCTGCTGGTCGGTGGCGAACGCGCCGAACAGCACCGTCGCGAGCACACCCAGCGCCAGCAGGACGGCCCCGGCCTTGCGGGCCCGCGTCCAGAAACCCTCGTCGACGGCGGTGACCGCGACCTCGGGGACAGCGGTGGTGGACATGCTCACCAGCCCTTCGCGAGGCTCGTCTGCAGCCGGGCGGCGCGGGCCGCCCGGAGCTGGAAGATCGCCTTCACCAGGGCGGGTGCGGCGATGAAGATGACGATGAGCGCCTGGAGCACGGTGACCAGCTCCAGCGAGATCCCGGAGTACGACTGCATCCGGTTGCCGCCGGCCTGGAGCGCGCCGAACAGCAGCGCGGCCAGCAGCACGCCCCAGGGCTTCACCCGGCCGAGCAGCGCGACCAGGATGCCGTCGAAACCGATCTGCGCGATCACCAGCGGGGTCAGCGCGTCGGCGGTGGAGCCGAGCACCATATTCGAGCCGCCGAGTCCGGCCAGCAGGCCGGCGATCACCATCACCAGCACGTACGTCTTGGTCACGCTGATCCCGGCGGTCCGGGCGGCGTCCGGGTTCGCGCCCACCGCGCGCAGCTCGAAGCCGAGCGTGGAGCGGTTGAGCAGCCAGGCGACGAACCAGGTGGCCAGCACCGCGAGCAGGATGCCGGCGTGCACCCGCAGGTTGTCGCCGAGCAGCCGGGGCAGTTGCGCGGAGGCGTCCACCGGCTTGCTGATCGCGTCCGAGCGGGTCGGGTCCTGCACCCCGCTCTGGACGATGATCCAGGTCAGGAAGTAGACCGCCACGTAGTTGAGCATGATCGTGTTGATCACCTCGTGGGCACCGGTGCGCGCCTTGAGGATGCCCGGTATGAAGCCCCACAGCGCACCGCCGAGCGCGCCGGCGAGCAGCGCCACCAGCAGGTGCACGCCGGGCGGCAGCGGCAGCGCGAAGCCGGCGACGGCGGCCAGGATGACGCCGATCGTCGCCTGGCCCTGCGCGCCGATGTTGAACAGGCCGCCCCGGAAGGCGAGCGCCACCGACAGGCCGGTGAAGACCAGCGGCGCGGTATAGGTGAGCGTCTCCGAGATCGGGCCCATGGCGGCGGTGAAGCCGACCGCGTCCGGATCGAAGACCGCGCCCTTGAACAGGTTCGCGTACGCCTCGCTGACCACGGTCCAGCTCGCGTTCAACGCGTCCGTCGGGCGGGCGGTGATGTAGCTGTAGGTGGCCAGCACCTCCGGGTCGGAGACGATGATCAGCACCGCGCCGACCAGCATCGCCAGCACCACGGCGAGCACGGTCACGGTGACCGTGTTGGCGGCCCAGAGGTTGTCCAGGAAGAGCTTGCCCAGGCTGGGCCGGGGCTGCTCGGCCGGCGGCAGCTTCATCGCGGTGGCGGCCACCGGCCGTTCGGCGTCGCCGGCCGGCGCGGTCGGCGTCGCGCGGGCCTCGCCGCGCGCCTGGAGCGCGTCGGTCGCCGGCTCCTTGTCCGGGGAGCCCGACGCCGGGTTCGGGTTCGTCATGCCTCGTCCTCGTTGCCGGGGCCCTCGGGGGCCGGGGCGGTGCCGCCCGCGTTCGGGGTGGCGGCGGCGTTGCCCTCGTGCGGGTTCGCGGGCGCGGTGTCGGGCGTGATGCCAGCCATCAGCAGGCCGATCTCCTCGCGCGGGGTGTCCGGGCCGACGACGCCGATGACCCGGCCGCGGTACATCACCGCGATCCGGTCAGCCAGGCCGATCACCTCGTCCAGTTCGCTGGAGACCACCATCACCGCGGTGCCGACGTCGCGCTCGCGGATCACCTGGCTGTGGATGAACTCGATCGAGCCCACGTCCACGCCGCGGGTGGGCTGGGCGGCGATGAGGAGCTTCAGTGGCCGGGACAGTTCCCGGGCCACGATCACCTTCTGCTGGTTTCCACCGGAGAGCGTGCCGACCGCCGCCTCGGCCGAGGAGGTACGGACGTCGAACTGCTCGATCCGCTCCTTCGCCGACCGCGCGATCGCATCCGGCTTGAGTGACAGGCCCTTGCCGAACGGCGGCCGGTCGTAGATGTCCAGCACCAGGTTCTCCGCCACGGAGAACTCCTTGACCAGTCCGTCGACGCTGCGGTCCTCCGGCACGTAGCCGACGCCGGCGCGGAGCACCCGCTTGGTCGACCAGCCGTGCGTCGTCTCGCCGTCGAGGCTGATCGTGCCGGCGAGCGTCGGGCGCAGGCCCATGATCGCCTCGATCAGCTCGGTCTGGCCGTTGCCCTGCACGCCGGCGACGCCGAGCACCTCACCGGCGTGCACGGTCAGGTCCACGCCGTCGACCGCGCGCACCTGTCGGTCGTCGTCGACGACCAGGCCGGCGACCTCCAGGACCGGCTTGCCCGGTTGGGCGGGCTGCTTGTCCACGGTCAGCCGGACGTCGCGTCCGACCATCAACGCGGCCAGTTCGTCCCGGCTGGCGCTCGGCTCGGCGGTGCCGACCGTCCGGCCGCGCCGGATCACCGTGATCCGGTCCGCGATGGCCTTCACCTCGCCCAGCTTGTGGGTGATGAACACGATCGACTTGCCGGCGGCCTTGAGCGACCGCATGACCGTGAGCAGTTCCTCGGTCTCCTGCGGGGTGAGCACGGCCGTCGGCTCGTCCAGGATCAGCAGGTCGACGTCGCGGGTCAGCGCCTTGACGATCTCCACCCGCTGCTGGATGCCGACCGGCAGGTCCTCGATGACCGCGTCCGGGTCGACCCGGAGGTTGTACCGCCCGGAGACCTCGGCGACCTCGCGCCGGGCCCGCCGTCGGTCGAGGAGGCCGGCGATGCCGCCCTTGACCTGCTCGGCGCCGAGCATCACGTTCTCGGCCACGGTGAAGACCGGCACCAGCATGAAGTGCTGGTGCACCATGCCGATCCCGGCGGCGATCGCGTCCGAGGGGCCCTTCAGCCGCAACGGCCTGCCGTCGACCAGGATCGCGCCCTCGTCCGGCTGGTAGAGCCCGTAGAGCACGTTCATCAGGGTCGACTTGCCGGCGCCGTTCTCGCCGAGCAGGGCGTGGATCTCTCCAGGCTCCACCGTGAGGTCGATGTGGTCGTTGGCGACCAGATCACCGAACCGCTTGGTGATGCCGCGCAGTTCGAGTCTCAGCGGAACCTCCTGGAGTGCGAGCGACGGGGCGGCGTGGCGACCGCCGCGCCGGGTGGGTGTGGAGGGATTTCACGGTGATCGGCCGCCCCGGCGCTCGGGTTCCTTCCCGCGCGCCGGGACGGCCGGATCGTCGTACCTGCTGCCCGCCGGCTCCGCTGCCGATGATCTCACCGTGGCGGCCGGCGGAGCGGTCACTTGGTCGGCTGGGCCTTCGAGGTGACCGTGACGGTGCCGGCGGCGATGTCCGCCTTGATCTTCTCGACCTCGGCCTTGAGGTCCGCCGGGACCTTGCTGTCGAAGTCGTGGTACGGCGCGATGGAGACACCGGAGTTGGCCAGGGTGCCCACGAAGCCCGGCGTGGCCTGCAGCTTCTCGCCACCGGCGGCCTTCAGCACGGCCTCCTTGACGGCCTCCGGGATGTTCTTGACGACCGTGGTCACGATCGCGGAGCAGTCCGGGGTGCTCTCGCAGCCGTCGACGTCCACCCAGACGACCGAGTACTTGCCGCCCGAGGCCTTGGCCGCGGCGGTGGTGCCGAGGCCGGAGCCACCGGCGACCGGCATGATGATGTCCGCGCCCTGGGCGACCAGCGCGTCGGAGACCTTCTTGCCCTCGTCCTGCTTGACGAAGTCGTTGGTGAAGGAGCCCTTCTGGGCGGCCTTGTCCCAGCCGAGCACCTGGACGTTCTTGCTCTTGGCCTTGTTGTAGTACGCCACGCCGTCGGCGAAGCCGTCCATGAAGATGGTGACCGGCGGGATCGGCAGGCCGCCGTAGGTGCCCACCTTGCCGGACTTGCTCATCCCGGCGGCCAGGTAGCCGGCCTGGAACGCGGCCTGCGCGGTGTCGAACTGCATCGGGTAGACGTTGCCCACGCCCGGGTTGGCGTCGACGATCGCGAACTGCTGGTTCGGGTTCGCCTCGGCGGCCTTCTTGGTGGCCTTCTCCATGAGGCCACCGACGGCCAGGATGAAGTCGCACTTCTGGTTGACGAACCCGGTCAGGTTGACCTCGTAGTCCGCCTCGGCCTTCGACTGGACGTTCTTGATGTCGATATCGCCGTTCTCCTTCTGCGCCTCCTGGAGGCCCTTCCAGGCCGAGGTGTTGAAGGACTTGTCGTCGATGCCGCCGACGTCGGTGACCATGCAGGCGCTGTACTTCTTGCCGCCGGTGCCACCGGCGTCGTTGTCGTCGTCGGGTGCCTCACCACACGCGGCGGCGCCCAGCACGAGGCCACCCGCCACGAAGGCGGAGGCGATCCGCATCCCACGCACAGAGCGCAAGACGTCTCCTTCCCATTGCCGACCGCGTCGTGCGCGGTGGCAGCCCTTGCGCCGGCCTGCGGTGTGCCGCCGGCGTCCCACGTTACGGACGGGAGCGTACGCCCGCGCCCACCCACCGGCCGACAATCGTGCCCGACTGTTGAGCGTCCGTTACCCCGGTGTAACCCTCCCGTGGGGCAGATCACTTCTGGGGCCGGTAGGGGTGCGCAGGGGTGTCGCAAACGTCCGTTTCCGGCCGTCGCCGACACCCCGGCGTACTACCGCCAGAACACCGCCACCGCCGCGTTGACCAGGGTCAACCCGATGATCGCGAGGAAGTGGCCGCGGTTCACGGCGTCCCGCTTCCGGGAGAAGAAGACCATGACGAAGATGAGCAGCGCGAGCACCAACTTGGTAACAAGCTTCGCCGGGGCCGGCTCGTCGCCGTCGCGCAGGGGCGCGGACAGCCCGAGACCGGTCAGGATCTGGATCACCGCCCCCCAGAGCATGGCCGCGTTGATCCGGAGACGGCCGGTGAGGTACTGGGCGATCCCGCCGCCGAGCAGCAACGCGAAACCGATCAGATGGACGTAGAGAAGGATCAGTCGAAGAGCTTCCACGCCCCCATCCTCCCCCATCAACGACGCCGCGTAGTAGTCCGCCCGTCGAGGTGCCGTCATACCGTGACCTCGGCCCGCTGCTGGTTAAGAGGGGCCCCCTGTTATGCAGAATGCGTTAACAGGGGGCCCCTCCTTACAGGCGCCAGAGCTGGAGGGTGGGACCGTCGGCGGGGAGGGTGGCCGTGCCCGCGCGCAGCGCGGGGGCGCCGCCGTAGATGTTGTCGGCGGCCGGCAGGCCGGCCAGCCGCACCGGAGCACCGGGTGCCCGCCGGGCCAGCACCAGCACCGACCCGGTCGGCGCCTCCCGGAGGAAGACCAGCGTGTCCGCGTCGGCGTGCACCCACCGCAGGCCGCCGTGCCGCAGCGCCGGCTCGTCGCGGCGCAGCGCCAGCAACGACCGGTACGCGTCGAACGTGCGCCGGTCCCAGCGCTCCGGCCGGTGCCACGGCATCGGGGTCCGCGAGCCTTCCCCGTTCGTGCCGGTCAGCCCCAGCTCGTCCCCGGCGAAGACCACCGGCGTGCCGGGCATGGTGGCGAGCAGGCCGGCGGCCACCTCCTGCCGGGCCGCGTCGCCGACCACGGTGCGGATCCGGGCCGAGTCGTGCGAGCCGAGGAGCTGCCACGAGTGCGTGTACGACCGCCAGGACACCAGCGACCGGTAGGCGTTCATGGTGGCCAGCACGGCGCCCGCGTCCCGCCGCCGCACCCCGCCGGGGGTGCCGAGGAAGTTGGGCACCGGGTCGTCGCCGTGCCGCAGCCAGGACCAGACCGGGTCGGTGAACCCGACGTAGTTCATCGTCCCGTGCCAGCCGTCACGGTCCAGGTCGCCGGTGTGGTCGTGGCCGTGCTCGGCCAGCAGCAACGCGTCCGGGCGGGTGTCGGCGACCACCTCGCGCAGCAGCCGCGCCACCTCGTGGGTGTACGCGTCGACGCCCCGCCGGCCGGTCATGTTCGCCACGTCCACCCGCCAGCCGTCCAGCCCGTACGGCGGGCGCAGCCAGCGGCGCAGCAGCGAGTCCTCGGCGGTGGCGAAGCGGCGGCGCAGCTCGGCGCTGCCCCAGTTGAGCTTCGGCAGCGACCGCACCCCGTTCCACGACTCGAAATCGCCGCCGGGCAGGTCGAAGTAGTACAGCTCGCGCTCCGGCGCGTGCGCGTCGGAGACCGCCGCAGTGAACCACGGGTGCGCGTCGCCGGTGTGGTTGCTGGTGATGTCGCCGAGCAGCCGCCAGCCCCGGGCGTGCACCGCGTCGGCGAGCCGGACCAGCGCCGCGTCGCCGCCGAGCAGCGGGTCGACGGTGTCGAAGCTGGACGCGTCGTACCGGTGGTTGGAGCGGGCCGGGAAGATCGGCGTGAGGTAGACCGTGTTGACGCTGAGCCGGTCCAGGTGGTCCAGGCGCTCGGTGATGCCGTCCAGGTCGCCGCCGTAGAACTGCCGGGGCGTCTCCGGGCCGCGCCCGATGACCGGCGTGTCCCAGTCGCATCCGATGGCCCAGTCCGGCGTGGGTCGCCCGTCCGCCGCGGCCGAGCGGGCGAACCGGTCCGGGAAGATCTGGTAGATCACCGCGTCCCGGGCCCAGGCCGGCGGCGGCGCGTGGCTGACCAGCTTGAAGTCGCCGTGGTCGGGCACGTCGTGGGCGGCCGTGCCGGCCGCGTTCAACCAGCGGGCACCGTGGTCACCGTCGAGCAGGAAGCGGTAGTTGCTGACCGGGTTGCGGACCTCGACGTCGGCCCGCCACCACACGTCGCCGCCGGTGGTGCGGTCGATGACCGCCTCGGCGAAGCGCGGCTCGCCGTCGCCGGTGGTGCGCACGTGCACCTGGCGCACGCCGGCGCCGGCGGGCACCCGGACGAGGACGGGGACGGTCTGCCCGAGCGCGGGCTCCTGCTCCGGGACGTAGGTGGCGGAGCCGTCGTGGTGCGGTTGGAGGGACATGGTGCGGCCTT
>NZ_NAPR01000013.1:122478-202035 GCF_002140155.1 Micromonospora sp. NBS 11-29 | reverse complement strand
CCGCCGCGGTCGGTCACCCGACCGCGGCGGTCCGCCCGTCAAACCGCTCCGGTGTACGCCGACACGACGCCCTTGCCGCAGCGTGAGCCGAGGAGGCTCAGCCTTTGACCGCTCCGGAGGTGAGCCCGGAGACGATGTAGCGCTGGAGCAGTTGGAACACCAGCACGGTCGGGATCGCGGTGAGCAGCGTGCCCGCCGCGAACATCCCGAAGTTGTTGTTGCGCTCCCCCGCTACCAGGCCGTACATGCCGACCGCGAGGGTCTTCGACTCGGTGTTGGTGAGGAACACGTTGGCGATGATGAACTCGTTGATCGAGCCGATGAACGCGAGCAGGCCGGTCACCGCCAGGATCGGCGCCACCAGCGGCAGCATGATCCGGAAGAAGACCTGCACGTGCGAGGCGCCGTCCATCGTGGCCGACTCGTCCAGCTCCTTCGGCAGCGTGTCGAAGAACCCCTTCATCAGCCAGGTGTTCGCGCCCAGCGCGCCGCCCATGTAGAGCAGGAACAGGCCCCACGGGGTGTTGAAGCCGATCCCCGGGTACAGGTCGGTGATCGTGGTGAAGATCAGGAAGATCGCCACGATCGCCAGGAACTGCGGGAACATCTGGATCAGCAGCAGCGTGAGCAGGCCGATCCGACGCCCGGCGAACCGCATCCGGGAGAACGCGTACGCGGCCAGCGCGGACAGGAAGATCGACGCGAAGCTGGCCACGCCCGCCAGCAGCAGCGAGTTGAGGAACCAGTGGCCGAACGCGGTCCGGTCGAACAGGTTGGTGAAGTTCTCCAGCGACGCCCCGGTCGGCAGCAGCTCGGTGGAGGAGAGCGTGCCGAGCGGGTTGAGCGCCGCGGAGATCACGAACAGGATGGGGAAGAGGCTGAACAGCACCGCCAGCACCCCGACCAGATGCCGCCAGCCCACCTGGGCGAACCATCGGCCGCGCGCTCGGCGGGCCGCGGGCGTCTGCGCGATGGTGGTCACGAGTACACCTCCTCCTGCTTGCGGGTGCGCCGGAAGCTGACCGCCGACAGCGTCGCCACGATCGCGAAGATGAAGATCGACACGGTGGCCGCGAGGCCGTACTCCGCGCCCTGGGCGCCGAACGCGAGCCGGTAGGTGTACGTGATCAGCAGGTCGGTGGCGCCGTTGCGCGGGTTGTCCGGCGCGAACGGCCCGCCCTCGGTGGTGAACAGGATCGCGTTGACGTTGTTGAAGTTGAACGCGAACGACGCGATCAGCAGGGGCGAGAGCGCCACCAGCAGCAGGGGCAGGGTGACCGCCCGGAACGACTGCCAGGGTGAGGCGCCGTCGACCGAGGTGGCCTCCGTCAGCTCGGCCGGGATGGCCTGCAACGCGCCGGTGGCCACCAGGAACATGTACGGGTAGCCGAGCCAGAGCTGCACCAGCAGCACCGCGATCCGGGCCGACCAGGTGCCGCCGAACCAGTCGACGTCCAACCCGAACAGGTTGTTGAGCAGGCCGAAGTCGGTGTTGAACATGTCCCGCCAGACCAGCAGCATCGCGAACGACGGCATGGCGTACGGGAGGATCAGCAGCACCCGGTAGACGTTGGTGCCCCGCATCCGGGGCGAGTGCAACGCCAGCGCGATGGCCATGCCGAGCAGGAAGGTCAACCCGGTCGAGCCGATCGCGAACGCGAAGTTCCAGGCCAGCGTGCCGAAGAACGGCCCGGAGATGTTCGAGTCGGTGAGCACCGCGCCGAAGTTCTTCCACCCGACGTTGACCTTCCAGCCCTGGGTGAGCCGTTCCCCGTCGGCGGCGACGAAGGAGCCGACCTTCTCGTCGGCGGTCCACGTTCGGCCGGTCTCGTCGTCGGTGACGCAGTCGCAGCCGGCGTCGTACGCCCGGGCCGCCTTGCCCTCGTAGGCCCGGGTGAGGCCGTTGGCGCGGATGGCGCCGCCGTCGGTGGGCACGATCAGCGCGGTGACGGCGTCGCTGCGACCGCTGGCCTGGCCGATGGTCAGCACGGTGTAGCCGTCGGCGGCGGTGACCTTGCCGCTGAGGTTGCTGACCGTGACGTCGGCGGCGTCGAGCTTGCGCAGCCCGCCCGCGTCCCCGGCGAAGGCCTCCCTGGTCTTCGGGTCGCTGAGCAGGAAGACCAGGTCGCCGGTGGCCGGGTCGCCGGTGGTGGCGATGGTGAGCGCGTACTCGGTCGAGCCGGGCACCTGCTTCACCGAGGAGGTCTGGATGGCGACGATCGCGTCGTCCTTGCTGCCGCGGTGGCCGTCGCCGTAGTTCGTGAACGCGGTGCTGGCGGTGAAGAGCACCGGGAGCACCTGGAAGGCGAGCAGGAAGAGCGTGCCCGGAACCAGGTACTTGGCCGGGATGTGTCGGCGGCCCAGGTAGAGGTAGAACAGGCCGGCGGTGGTGGCCGCCAGGACGCCCAGCCCGAGCCAGTGTCCGGCCTCGACGAGCGGGAACGCCGCCCAGATCGCGATCCCGGCCACCAGGCCGAGCAGGACCACCTTGGCGACGAGGCCGGTCGCGGTGATCGGCGCGTGGTGCCGCGCGGTACGGGACGTGCGCGGGAGCCCGGAACGCGCGGGCTCCCGGCCCGGGGTCTGCGTGGCGGACCCCGGGCCGGACAGCGGCGCGTTCATTACTTGATCTGCGCCTGGATGGTCTTGCCGGCGGCCGTGATCGTCTTGGCCGGGTCGGCGCCTCCGATGACGGCGGCCTCGGCCTTGCCGAACGGGTCCCAGATCGCGGCCATGGCCGGGATCGCCGGGAGCACCTGGCCGTTCTTGCCGGCCTCGGAGAACTTGGCCAGGTCCGGGTCCTCGCCCTTGACCTGGTCGAAGGCGGCGGTGAGCGCCGGCGGGCGCGGCTCGGCCCGGTACAGCGCGACGGCCAGCTCGGGCTTGCTCACGTAGTTGGTGACGAACTCCTGGGCCAGGGCCTTGTTCTTGCCCTTGGCCGCCACGTAGAACGCCTGGACGCCCACGAACGGCCGGGCCTCCTTGCCGCCGGCGAAGCCGGGGACCGGGGAGATGTCGTACTTGATGTTGGCCTTCTTGGCTTCGGCGATGGCCCACGGCCCGGAGACCAGGAAGGCGCACTTCTTGCCGGTGAAGGTGATGATCGAGTTCTCGCCGGTGATGGAGCGCTTGAGCGCCCCCTCGCCCTTCTCGCCGAGCTTGGCGATCTTCTGGAACGCCGCGATCGACTCCGGCTTGCCCACGCCCAGGTCCTTCGGGTCGTAGTCGCCGTTGGCCGCGGTGCCGAACAGGTAGCCGCCGGCCGAGGTGTAGAGCGGGTAGATGTGGTACGCGTCGCCGTTCTGGCCGGACTGGAGGCAGAGGATCTCGCTGGCCTTCTTGTCAGCCTTGAGCTTCTTGCCGGCGGCGACCAGGTCCTCGATGGTCTTCGGCGCCTCGGGGGCCAGCTCGGTGTTGCGGATCAGCGCCAGGTTCTCGGTGGCGTAGGGCACGCCGTAGAGCTGGCCGTTGAACGTGACCGCCTTGACCGCGGTCTCGTTGAAGCCGGCCTTCTGCTCGGCCGAGAGCTGCACCGGGTCGATGGAGCCGTTCTGGACCAGGTTGCCGATCCAGTCGTGCGCGCCGACCACGACGTCCGGGCCGCTGCCCTGCTGCGAGGCGGTGACGAAGTTGGTCTGCAGGTCCTTCGAGACGGCCTGGACCTCGACGGTCACGCCGTTCTCCTTGCCGAACTCCTCGGCGAACGGCTTGAGGGCGGCCGCGCGCTTGTCGTCGGCCCAGATGACCAGCTTGCCGCCGGACGCCTTGGGGGACTCGCCGGCGGCCGGCTTGTCGCTGCCGCTGTCGCCACAGCCGGACGCGGCGAGCGCCAGGCCGAGGACGGCGACCACACCCGCGGTACGGATGCGCATCGGTACTCCTGTCGTCATGGCGGCACGCCGGGGGAAGGGCGACCGCCAGTGGGAATCTCTGAAAGTTCTTGCTGACCGGCGCGATGGTGCTGCGCCGCTGCTCGCGTATGTTGCGGGGACGTTAGCAAGAGGTTGCAGAGAATGGAAGGGCTTGCAGAGCCGTACGCAAGACTTTGCCGTTGAGCTAAAGTGCCGCCATGCGCGCTCGACTGTCCGACATCGCCCAACAGGCCGAAGTCAGCGAGGCCACGGTGTCGCGGGTGCTCAACGACCGCCCCGGAGTGGCCCCGGAGACCCGGCAGGCCGTCCTCACCGCTCTCGACGTGCTCGGCTACGAGCGCCCGGCTCGCCTGCGCAAGCGCAGCGCCGGCCTGGTCGGCCTGGTCGTGCCCGAGTTGGACAACCCGATCTTCCCGGCGTTCGCCCAGATCATCGAGTCCGCGCTCGCCCCGACCGGCTACACCCCGGTGCTGTGCACCCAGACGCCCGGCGGCGTCCGCGAGGACGAGTACGTGGAGATGCTGCTGGACCGCCAGGTCTCCGGCATCGTGTTCGTCTCCGGCCTGCACGCCGACACCGCCGCCGACCACGACCGGTACCGTACGCTGCTCGCCCGGCCGCTGCCGATCGTCATGATCAACGGGTACGCGCCGAGCATCCCCGCGCCGTTCGTCTCCTGCGACGACCGGGAGTCCGCCGAGCTGGCCGTCGCCCACCTGGTCGCGCTCGGGCACCGGCGGATCGGCCTGATCACCGGCCCGGACCGGTTCGTCCCGGTGCAGCGCAAGGTCGCCGGCTACAAGGCCGCGATGCGGCGCCTCACCGACATCCCCGACGACGAGATGACCGAGCTGACCGAGCTGACCCTCTTCGGCGTGGAGGGCGGCGAGGCGGCCGCCGGCCGACTCATCGAGCGCGGTGCGACCGGGCTGGTCTGCGGCTCGGACCTGATGGCGCTGGGCGCGGTGCGGGCGGCACGCCAGCGCGGCCTGTCGGTGCCCGCGGACGTCTCGGTGGTCGGCTACGACGACTCGCCGCTCATGGCCTTCACCGATCCGCCGCTGACCACCGTGCGTCAGCCGGTGGCGGCCATGGCGGTCGCGGCCGTGCGGGCCCTGGTCGACGAGATCAACGGCCACCCGTCCCCGAACTCCGAGTACCTCTTCCGCCCCGAGCTGGTGGTGCGTGGCTCCACCGCCGTGGCGAGACCCGCCCCCTCCCTGGCCGTCCCCGCCTGACAGCCCGACGCGGCGGGGCATCTCGGGATGCGGGACCTGTTCGGGGTGTGATTGCGCTGGCGGAGCGGGTGACCGCCGTCATTTCTTGCGCAAAGGATGCTTGACTCTTGCAGAGTTGGCGCGGCATTCTGCTCAGACACCCTGCGCCGCCACAGAACGGGAACCGACGCGATGACCTCCGCCCCCACCCCCACGCCGCTGCCCACCGACGACGACTGGTGGCGGTCCGCGGTCGTCTACCAGGTGTACGTCCGCAGCTTCGCCGACGCGAACTCCGACGGCGTCGGTGACCTCCAGGGCATCCGGCAGCGCCTGCCCTACCTGCGCGACCTCGGTGTGCACGCGCTCTGGTTGACCCCCTTTTACACCTCGCCCCAGGTCGACGCCGGCTACGACGTCGCCGACTACCGCGACGTGGACCCGCTCTTCGGCAACCTGGCCGACTTCGACCAGATGATCACCGACGCCCACGCCCTGGGCCTGCGGATCATCGTCGACCTGGTGCCCAACCACACCTCCAGCGCGCACCCCTGGTTCACCGCGGCGCTGGCCGCCGGCCCCGGCTCGGCGGAGCGCGAGCGCTACCTGTTCGCCGACGGCAAGGGTGAGCGGGGCGAGCTGCCCCCGAACGACTGGGAGAGCATCTTCGGCGGCCCGGCCTGGACCCGGGTGGCCGACGGCCAGTGGTACCTGCACCTGTTCGACCCGGCCCAGCCCGACCTGAACTGGCGTCACCCCGAGGTGCGCGCCGAATTCGAGGACGTCCTGCGCTTCTGGCTGGACCGCGGCGTCGACGGCTTCCGGATCGACGTGGCGCACGGAATGATCAAGGCCGAGGGCCTGCCGGACGTCGGCTTCAGCACGATGACCACCGGGCAGCGCCAGTCGGATCTGCTCGGCAAGGGCCGGCTGCCCTACTTCGACCAGGACGAGGTGCACGACATCTACCGCGCCTGGCGGCCGATCCTGGACAGCTACCCGGGCGGCCGGATGGCGGTCGCCGAGGCGTGGGCCGAGACCCCGCAGCGGCTGGCCCGCTACATCGGCCCGGACGAGCTGCACCAGGCGTTCAGCTTCGACTTCCTGGAAGCCACCTGGTCGGCCGACTCGTTCCGTAAGGTGATCGACACCGCGCTGGCCGAGGCGACCATCGTGGGCGCGCCGACCACCTGGGTGCTCTCCAACCACGACAAGCAGCGCCACGTCACCCGGTACGGCGACGGCGAGATCGGTCTGCGCCGCGCCCGGGCCGCCGCGCTGCTGATGTTCGCGCTGCCCGGATGCGCATACGTCTACCAGGGCGAGGAACTGGGCCTGCCGGAGGTGCTGGACCTCCCCGACGAGCTGCGTCAGGACCCGGCGTTCCGGCGTACCGGGGAGAGCCGGGACGGCTGCCGGGTGCCGATCCCGTGGAGCGGCGAGCTGGCCCCGTACGGCTTCGGGGCGGACGGCAGCGAGCTGAGCTGGCTGCCGGCGCCGGCGACCTGGCGGGCCCTCTCGGTGGCCGCCCAGGCCGGCACGCCCGGCTCCACGCTGGAGCTGTACCGGTCCGCGTTGCGGATCCGGGGCGAACACCCGGCGCTGGTCGGCCTCGGTGGCATCACCTGGCTGGAGACCGAGCCCGGCGTGCTGGCGTTCCGGCGCACCGCCGGGGACGCCGAGCTGACCTGCGTGGTCAACATCAGCGGCGCCGACGTGACGGTCGCCGGATACGGACGGCCGCTCGTCGCCAGCGCCGACCTCACCGAGCGGGGCGACGGGCACGTCCTGCCGGTGGACGCCTCCGCGTGGTTCGAACGGCGCTGAGCCGGGTAACCCGCATACGACCTGGTCGTCCGTTGTGCTCCGCGCCGACGGGCGGCTGGGCTGCCGACCCCTTGTGGTGGGGGGTGAGGTGACCTCGGCCCCCGGGAGTCCGCTCCCGGGGGCCGAAGTCCGCCCGGGTCACGTCCCGGCGCCCCGGCCGGTGAGCAGCGCGGCGATCCGGGCGAACCCGGCCCGGATCTCGTCCCGGTCCGGCGGGTTCGCCGGCTGCGGCTCCGGCTGGCGTTCGGCGGCCAGCTCCAACTCGTCGTCGATGACGTCCTCGAAGTCGCCGTAGAGGTCCGCCTGGTCGGTCTCGTCCGCGGCGGCGATCTGCGCGGCGGCGATCTCACCGCGGATCTCCTCCGGCGTGAGCGCCGGCAGCAGCGGCTCCACCACCGCCATCAGTTGTTCCTCGGCCACCACCGCCTCGGCCATCGCCAGCGCGTGCGCCCGCTCGTACGGGCCGCAGACCACCGGCTCCCACTCGTCCTCCGCGCCGAGCGGACCGAAGGTGATGATCCACGGCAGGTCCAGCATCGGCGAGTCGTCCGGCAGGTCCAGTGTCACGAGTGCGCCCACCGGCCCATCATGGCCGTCCCGTGCCCGCGCGGGGACCGCAATCCCCCTACTCTCCCCGCTCAGGCGACCGCTGCGGACCACGCGTACCGGCGTCGAGGGCCGCACGGACCAGGGCCACGGCCCGCTCCGCGGGAACGCCGAGGCGGCGCGCCTCGGCGGCGTACCCGGCCGCCGCCCGGTGCAGGCGGTCGGTCGCGTCGTCTCGCCCCGGCGCCACCACCGTGCCGTGCCGCCCCCGGGTCTCCACCAGGCCGGCGGACTCCAACTCCCGGTAGGCGCGGGCCACCGTGTTCACCGCCAGCCCCAGGTCGGCGGCGAGCGCACGGACCGCGGGCAGCCGGGTGCCCACCGCCAGCAGCCCGTCCCCGATCGCGCCCGCGAGCTGCGCGCGCACCTGCTCGTACGGGGGCGTCGGCGCGTCGGCGTCGATCCGGATCCGCGGGGTCATCCCCCGCCTCCGGGGGTGCCCGGGTCGGTCTGCTCGTCGGGCACGTCCACCTCCACGTCGACCTCCCGCGCCCCGCGTTCGGCCAGGTCGACCACCCGGCCGTACGGGCTGGTGGCGGCGAGCGCGGCGCCGAAGAGCACCAGTTGGTTGAGCAGGTAGAGGTAGAGCAGCAGGCCGACGGCGGTCGCCACCACCGTGTAGGCCGGGTTCCGCTCGGTGCGTACCACGTAGTAGCGCCCCACGGTGTTGAGCAGGGTGATGCCGACGGCGACGGCGAGCACCGCCGGGCGCAGCCGGCGCCGGCTCATCCGCAGCCGTGGCACGGCCAGCAGCAGCGCGGTGGCGAGCACGGCGTTGACCAGCACGCTCAGCACCGCGCTGACCGTGGTCAGGCCGAGCGACCCGGTGCTGCGCAGCAGGAAGCGCAGTAGCGACTCCAGCGCGTCGACGGCGGCGACCGAGACGAAGAGCAGCACGAAGACCGCGACCAGCACGCCCAGGTCGACCAGGCGACGCACCACCAGGTTGCCGGGCTGCTGGTTGAAGCCGTACATGAGCCGCTGCGAGGAGCGGATCGCCTCCACCCAGCCGATCCCGGTGAAGACCAGGATGACCAGGCCGACCGCGCCGACGGTGCCGCTGCTCTCGGCGATCTGCG
This sequence comes from Micromonospora sp. NBS 11-29, assembly GCF_002140155.1. Taxonomy (GTDB): domain Bacteria; phylum Actinomycetota; class Actinomycetes; order Mycobacteriales; family Micromonosporaceae; genus Micromonospora. The sequence goes on along the minus strand of NZ_NAPR01000013.1, from coordinate 193,434 downwards.
CCGGGTCGAGGAAGGGCAGGTTGTCCCGGAGGAACTCGGCCGCCGCGCGACTGACGTCCTCGTTGTCGCGCAGCACCGCGCCGAAGATCCAGTACGCGACCAGGGCGAGGGCGAACACCGCGAAGAAGCCGTAGTAGGCGATGGCGGCGGCGAGCCGGCCGGCGAGCAGGTCGGTGTAGAGCGTGCCGGCCCGCCACAGGTGGTCGAAGCCCGACGAGCGACCTCGGGCCGCGTCGATGCGACGCCCCACCGCCGTCTCGATCCGGCCGAAGACGTTCACCCCGTCATCCTCGCCGATCCCCGCCCCGGGCGGAGGAGGCCCGGCCGGCCGGGTGTTCAGTTCGGGCCGCCGAGCCGGAAGTCGCGGCGGGGCTGCCACCGGGTCGCCCCGCTGTGCGAGAAGAGGGTGAACGCCTCCACCTCGAACAGCGCGGAGAAGTCGGCCAGATCCTCGTACGCCTTGTCGAGCACCTCGGGCGGCACGTCCTGGGCGACGGTCACATGCGGGTGGTACGGAAAGCGCGCCTCCCGGCGCAGTTCGGGTGCCGAGTTGATCGCGGCGGCGAGCAGCTCGCACTCGCTGATCCCGGCGGCCACGGTCACGAAGACCACCTGGGTGACCGGGCGGAACGTGCCGGTGCCGCGCAGATGCAGCGTGAACGGCAGATGGGTGGCGGCCNCCCGAGGAGGGTGACGTGCGCCGGGACGGCCTGCGGGTCACCGGCGGAGACCCGACGGCGGGTCAGCAGCCCGCCCCACGGCTCGGGCACGTCGACCGCGATCCCGATCTGGATCGTGTCGCCGTCGCCCCCCGCTGCGTCACTGCCCGCCACGTTGCGCGCCACCCCTCCGGTCACCGACTGCGTCACCCATTTCCCGCCCGGGCCGCTACTGCGACCGCACCGGAGGGAAGAAGCCGACCCGCTCGTACACGGTGCGCAGCGTGCCCGCCGCCACCGCCCGGGCCTTCTCCGCGCCCTGCGTGAGCAGCTTGTCGAGCTGGGCCGGGTCGTCCAGGTAGGCGTTGGTGCGTTCCTGGACCGGGGTGACGAAGTCCCGCACCACCTCGGCGAGGTCCTTCTTCAGGTCGCCGTAGCCCCGGCCGTCGTACGCCGCGACGAGGTCGTCGATGCCGCGGCCGGAGAGCGCGGAGTAGATGGTGAGCAGGTTGGAGATGCCCGGCTTGCCCTCGGCGTCGAAGACGATCTCGCGGCCGGTGTCGGTGACCGCCGAGCGGATCTTCTTGGCCGAGCGGGCCGGGTCCTCCAGCAGGTCGATGATGCCCGCCGGCGAGGAGGACGACTTCGACATCTTGGCGGTCGGATCCTGCAGATCGGTGATCTTGGCAGTGTCCTTCACGATGTGCGGAGCGGGCACCGTGAACGTCGGGCCGAACGACGAGTTGAACCGCTGGGCCAGGTCGCGGGAGAGTTCCAGGTGCTGCCGCTGGTCCTCGCCGACCGGCACCGCGTGCGCCTGGTAGAGCAGGATGTCGGCGGCCTGCAGGATCGGGTAGGTGAACAGCCCGACGCTGGACCGCTCGCTGCCCTGCTTCTGCGACTTGTCCTTGAACTGGGTCATCCGGCTGGCCTCGCCGAAGCCGGTGATGCAGCCGAGCACCCAGGCCAACTGCGGATGCTCGGGCACCTGCGACTGGACGAACAGGGTGCTGCGCTCCGGGTCGAGGCCGAGCGCGAAGAGCTGCGCGGCGGCCACCCGGCTGCGCTGCTTCAGCACCTTCGGGTCGTGCCCGGCGGTGATCGCGTGCAGGTCCACCACACAGTAGAACGCGTCGTGACTGTCCTGGAGGGCCACCCAGTGCCGCAGCGCGCCCAGATAGTTGCCGAGGTGGAACGAATCGGCGGTCGGCTGGATGCCGGAGAAGACGCGCGGCCGGGTGGGTACGTCGGACATGGCGGCAATTCTGTCAGCAAGCCCCGGGCTCCGTCATGACGGGCCGGCGGGTCGGGCCGGTACGGGTGGGAGTGGGCCGCTGACCTCGCGCCGGGGCTCGGGCAGCCGCGCCACGGAGACCACCAGGCGAGACACCCGCCGACCGTCGAGCGCCAGCACCCGCAGCAGCCAGCCCTCCGGATCGGTCGGGTCCGCCACGTCGGCCGGATCGACCGCTACCGGCACCTCGTCCCCGGCCACCGGAAGCCGGCCCAGGGCGGCCATCACGAAGCCGCCGACCGTCTCGTACGGGCCGGCGGGCAGCGGGACGCCGGTGCGCTCGGCGAAGTCGGCCAGGTTGAGCCGGCCGTCGACCACGGCGGGCAGGCCGGCGGGTCCGTCCTCACCGGGCGGTCCGTGTTCCTCGTCGTGGATCTCCCCCACCAACTCCTCGACCAGGTCCTCGCAGGTGACGATGCCGGCGGTGCCGCCGTACTCGTCGACCACGACGGCCAGGTGGTGGCCCTCCCGCCGCATCTCGGTGAGCGCCGCGAGCACCCGCTTGCTGCCCGGCAGCCGCTTGACCTCGCGGGTCAGCTCCCCGACGGCTACCGGGCGCTCCGGCTCCGGGCGCAGCAGCACGTCCCGCAGGTGCACCAGCCCGACCACGTCGTCGTGGGTGCCGTCCACCACCGGGTAGCGGGTGTGCGGGCCGGTCCGGACCAGTCGCTGCGCCTCGGCCACGGGCAGGCCGGCGGGAAGGAACACCACCTCGGTGCGGGGCACCATCACCTCACGCACCATCCGCGCGCCGGCCACCAGCACCTCGTCGATGATCCGCCGCTCGTCCGCGTCGAGCAGCGTGTTCGCGGCGACCAGGTCCCGCAGCTCGGCCTCGCTGATCCGTTCCCGCCCGGCGGTCGGACTCGCGCCGAGCAGGCCGGTCACCCGGCGGGTGGCGCCGTCGGCGGCGCGCACCACCAGGCGGGCCACAGCCCGGGCCAGCGGGCCGGGTTCGCGTCGGGGCCGCCCCGACGGTCGCCGCCGGGGCCCGGGACCAGCCGCTTCCCGCATGACAAGCATGGTAGACAGCGCTCACCGTACGTACGGCCCGATGTTCGTATCTGTTCATTCCTGATTGGTCGTGATGAAATGACCTGAGGCTTACTCGACAGCCGTGGCACCGACACCGGTCGTAGGGTGATCACGGACGGCCGACGCGGGACGCGGCCCAGGCAGGAGGACCGACGTGAAACTGCTCGTCACCGGCGGCGCCGGCTACATCGGCAGCGTGGTGACCCGGATGCTGCTCGACCACGGCCACCGGGTGACCGTGCTGGACGACCTGCGCACCGGGCACCGCGAAGCGCTCGCCCCCGAGGCCACCCACGTCGACCTGCCAGTGCACGAGGCCGCCCGGGTGCTCACCCCGGACGCCGGCTTCGACGGCGTGCTGCACTTCGCCGCGCTGATCGCCGCCGGCGAGTCGATGATCCGCCCGGAGCTCTACTGGGACACCAACACCGTCGGCTCGCTCGCCCTGATCGACGCGGTCCGGGCCGCCCGGGTGCCCCGGATGGTCTTCTCCTCCACCGCCGCCGTCTACGGCAATCCCATCGAGCTGCCCATCCCGGAGACCGCCGTCAAGGCCCCCACCAACACCTACGGCGCGACGAAGCTGGCCGTCGACATGGCGCTCACCTCCGAGGCGATCGCGCACGAGCTGGGTGCCGTCTCGCTGCGCTACTTCAACGTCGCCGGGGCCTACCGCCACGACGGGCAGATCATCGGCGAACGGCACGACCCGGAGACCCACCTCATCCCGATCGCGCTCGACGTGGCCGCCGGCCGGCGCGAGAAGCTCCAACTCTTCGGCGACGACTACCCCACCGTCGACGGCACCTGCGTCCGCGACTACATCCACGTCGAGGACCTGGCCCGCGCCCACCTGCTCGCCCTCGACGCGGCCACCGGAGGCCGGCACCGGATCTACAACCTGGGCAACGGCAACGGCTTCACCAACCGGCAGGTGGTCGAGGTGGTCCGCGAGATCACCGGGCACCCGGTGCCGGTCGAGGTGGCGCCCCGCCGCGAGGGCGACCCCGCCGAGCTGGTCGCGTCGTCCGCGCTGGCCCGCGACGAGCTGGGCTGGGTGCCGGCGAAGCCGACCCTGCACAACATGGTCGGCGACGCCTGGGCGTTCTACCGCGAGCACGTCGCCGGTGGTCGCTCGTGAGCGCGAGGAGTGAGCCGGGGTTGCGAGCCCCGCAGCCGCGAACAAAAGGCGGCACAACGTGAGCGCGAGGAGCGAGCCGGGGTTGCGAGCCCCGCAGCCGCGAACAAAAGGCGGCACAGCATGAGCCGCGACGTCGCCGACCGCGCCACCGCCGGCTTCCGGCAGCGGTACGCCGAGGAGCCCGCTGGCCGCTGGGCGGCTCCCGGGCGGGTCAACCTGATCGGCGAGCACACCGACTACAACGACGGCTTCGTGCTGCCCTTCGCGCTCCCGCTGCGTACCGTGGTCGCCGCGGCGCCCGGCCCGGACGGACGCTGGACGGTCTGGTCGGAGCTGGACGACGAGCCGGTGGAGTTCGGGGCGGAGCAGGCCGACGAGCCCGGCCGGGTCGACGGCTGGGCCGCCTACGTGGCCGCCGTGGTGTGGGCGCTGCGCGCCGCCGGCCTCGACGTCCCCGGCGCCCGGCTCGCGGTCGCCTCCGACGTGCCGGTCGGTTCCGGGCTCTCCTCCTCGGCGGCCATCGAGTCGGCGGTGCTGGCCGCCCTGGTCGACCTCGGCGGGCTCGACCTGCCCACCGGGCGGTGGCCCCGGCTCGCCCAGCGTGCCGAGAACGACTACGTCGGTGCGCCCACCGGGATCATGGACCAGTCCGTGGTGATCCGGGGGCGGGCGGGCCACGCCCTCTTCCTCGACTGCCGCACCGAGGAGGTCGAGCAGATCCCGTTCGACCTGGACGCCGCCGGGCTGGCCGTGCTGGTCGTCGACTCCCGCGCCCCGCACCGGCACGCCGACGGTGAGTACGCCGCCCGGCGGGCGAGCTGCGAGCGGGCCGCCGCGACGCTCGGGGTGACCGCCCTGCGCGACGTCGCCACCGCCGACCTCGACGCGGCGCTGGCCCGGCTCGACGACGACGAGACCCGCCGCCGGGTCCGACATGTGGTCACCGAGAACCAGCGGGTGCTCGACACCGTCGCGTTGCTGCGCGCCGGCCGGATCCGCGACATCGGTCCGCTGCTGACCGCGTCGCACGCCTCGATGCGCGACGACTTCGAGATCACCGTGCCGGAGGTCGACACCGCGGTCGAGGCGGCGCTCTCCGCCGGGGCGTACGGCGCGCGAATGACCGGCGGCGGCTTCGGCGGCTGCGTGCTCGCCCTGGTCGACGCGGACGCCGCCGACGCGGTGGCCGCCGCGGTCACGGCCGCGTACGCCGAGCGCGGCTTCGCCGCTCCCGGCACGCTGACCGCCCTGCCCGCCGGCGGCGCNGGGGGCCCTTCTTAACACACGTGTGTTAAGAAGGGCCCCCGCCTAACAGAAGGCTCAGCCGGCCTCGACGATCATGCCGGCGCCGACCGTGCGGTTGGTGGCCTCGTCGATGATCACGAATCCGCCGGTGGTCCGGTTGCGCCGGTACTCGTCGGCGAGCAGCGGCACGGTGGTCCGTAGCCGGACCCGGCCGATCTCGTTGAGCTTGAGTTCGTTCGCCGTCTCGTCGCGGTGCAGGGTGTTGATGTCGAGTCGGTAGTGCAGCCCGCGCACGATCGCCCGCGCCGAGCGGGTGGTGTGCTTGATGGCGTACCGGCCGCCGACCTGCAACGGTCGGGTTTCGTCCATCCAGCAGACCATGGCCTCGATGTCCTGGGCGACCATCGGGGCGTTGTTCGGCCGGCAGATCATGTCGCCGCGGGAGATGTCGATCTCGTCGTCGAGGCGGACGGTGACCGACATCGGGGGAAACGCCTCGCCGACCGGGCCGTCGGCGGTCTCCACCGACGCGATGCGGCTGGTGAACCCCGACGGCAGGACCATCACCTCGTCACCGGGCTTGAGCACGCCCGACGCGACCTGACCGGCGTAGCCCCGGTAGTCGGTGACGGTGGTCGACTGCGGCCGGATCACGTACTGCACCGGGAACCGCACGTCGACCAGGTTGCGGTCCGAGGCGATGTGCACATGTTCCAGGTGGTGCAGCAGCGACGGCCCTTCGTACCAGGGCATGTTCTCCGAACGCACGGCGATGTTGTCGCCCTTGAGCGCGGAGATCGGCACCACGGTCAGGTCGGGTGCGTCGAGCTTCGCGGCGAACGCGGTGAACTCGTCGGCGATCCGGTCGAAGACCTCCTGCGAGAAGTCGACCAGGTCCATCTTGTTGACGCACAGGACCAGGTGCGGCACCCGCAGCAGCGAGCACAGGAACGCGTGCCGCCGGGACTGCTNCCGGTGACCATGTTCCGGGTGTACTGGATGTGCCCCGGGGTGTCGGCGATGATGAACTTGCGCCGCGGCGTGGCGAAATACCGGTACGCCACATCGATGGTGATGCCCTGCTCCCGCTCGGCCCGCAGACCATCGGTCAACAACGCCAGATTCGTGTACTCATCACCGCGCGCCGCACTCACCGCCTCCACGGCGGCGAGCTGGTCGTTGAACAACGACTTCGTGTCATACAACAGCCGACCGATCAACGTCGACTTGCCGTCGTCCACACTCCCGGCGGTGGCGAACCGCAACAGATCCATCGGCCGGGCCGACACGTCGACCTCGCCCGGCGCAACAGTCTCGACGCTCATCAGAAGTAGCCCTCCCGCTTACGGTCCTCCATCGCGGCCTCACTGACCCGGTCGTCGCCCCGGGTCGCGCCCCGCTCGGTGATCCGCGTCGCGGCCACCTCCTCGATCACCTTCTCCACCGCGTCCGCATCCGACCGCACCGCCGCCGTGCAGGAGGCGTCACCCACGGTCCGGTACCGCACCCGCGCCGTGAACGGCCGCTCACCGGCACGAGCCCGGAAGAACTCGTTCACCGCGTAGAACATACCGTCACGCTCGACCACCTCACGCTCGTGCGCGTAGTAGATCGACGGCAACGGGATCCCCTCCCGCGCGACGTAGTGCCACACATCCAACTCGGTCCAGTTCGACAACGGGAACACCCGGATCGACTCACCCGGATGATGCCGCCCGTTGTACAACGACCACAACTCCGGACGCTGGTTCTTCGGATCCCACTGCCCGAACTCATCCCGGAAGCTGAACACCCGCTCCTTCGCCCGAGCCTTCTCCTCATCCCGCCGCGCCCCACCGAACAACGCATCGAAACGATGCTTCTCCACCGCATCCAGCAACACCGGCGTCTGGATCCGGTTACGCATCCCGTCCGCCGACTCCCGCACCAGACCCCGGTTCAACGCCTCCGGCACACTCGCCACGATCAACTGCAAACCCAACTCGGCCACCCGCTGATCGCGGTAGTCGAGCACCTCGGGGAAGTTGTGCCCCGTGTCCACGTGCATCACCGGGAACGGGATGTTCGCCGGCGCGAACGCCTTCTGCGCCAACCGCAGCATCACGATCGAGTCCTTACCACCGGAGAACAGCAGCACCGGCCGTTCCATCTCGGCGACGACCTCACGCATCACGAAAATGCTCTCCGCCTCGAGCGCGTCGAGGTGCGACACCTGGTACGTGGCGGGGGACGTCATGACACGAACTCGATTCGCTCGGATCCGCACATCGGATTCCAGACCTTTCCGGTCGGACTCGTGAAGAAGAACGCTCAGGCTACCCGGAACGCCGCTGCAACGCTGCAAGCAACCGACCCGCGAGATCCTTGCGGCAGATCAGCAGATCCGGTAGGCGCGGGTCGGCCTCGTTGTATTTCAGCGCAGAACCGTCGATCCGGGAAGCGTGCAGTCCGGTGGCCGTCGCCACAGCGACCGGAGCGGCGGAGTCCCACTCGTACTGACCGCCCGCGTGAATGTACGCGTCGACGTCGCCGGTGACCACGGCGGCGATCTTCGCGCCCGCCGAGCCCATCGGCACCAGATGAGCGCCGACATCCGCCGCCAGATCGGTCAGAAAAACGGACGGACGGCTACGACTGACCGCCAACCGGACGGTGTTCGCGGCCCCCGTCGCCGACCCCACCGGCATCGGCGGATAGGCCGGCGGATGGTCGGTCCCCAGCACCCGGTGCTGCGCCGGCAGGCCCACCGCACCCGCCACCAGACCGTGCGGGGTGGGCGCGTGACGTGACCAGAGCGCCACATGCACCGCCCAGTCGGCGCGCCCCTCCTCGGCGTACTCCCGGGTGCCGTCCAGCGGGTCGATGATCCATACCCGGTCCGCGGTCAGCCGGGGCATCGCGTCGCCGGTCACCTCCGCCGTCCAGGCCAGCCGGGAGCCCTCGTCCTCCTCCGACAGAACCGCGTCCGCCGGGCGCCACTTCGCCAGCTCCGTCCGGATCAGGTCGTGCGAGACCTTGTCCCCCGCCGACGTCAGCGCCCCGGCGTCCGCGAAGCCCAGCTCCGCCCGCAGGTCCATCAGCGCCGCCCCCGCCCGCGACGCCAGCCAGCGGGCGAACGCGCCGTCGATCATCGGAGGAGTCCCCATGGTGTTCCCGCTCCCCTTCGCCCGGCTGCGCCCACGTCGCGCAGGCGCAGACTACCGGCCGGCGCCCCGACCGTCGGTCAGCCCCCCGTGGTACAGGTTTTGCGTCGGCTCCACACCCTTGGTGACCACCGACTCCACCACGTCCGCCGCGCGGTCGACCAGGAACTCCAGCTCCCTGCGCTCGGCGGAGGAAAAATCCGAGAGTACGTAGTCAGCCGGGTCCTGCCGGCCCGGCGGCCGGCCGATCCCGAACCGCACCCGCACGTAGTCCTTCGTGCCCAGCGACTTCGACATCGACCGCAGACCGTTGTGGCCGCCCTCGCCGCCGCCGCACTTCACCCGCACCTGCCCGTAGCCGATGTCCAGCTCGTCGTGCACCGCGACCACCCGGTCCGGGGGGATCTTGTGGAACTGGGCCAACCCGGCCACCGGGCCACCGGAGAGGTTCATGTAGGTCAACGGTTTCAACAGCACCAGCTTCGGGCCGCCGAACCCCAGGCGCCCCTCGGCCGCCTCGCCCATCACCCGTCGATGCCGGCCGAAACGCGCACCCACCCGGGCGGCCAGCAGGTCGGCCACCATGAAGCCCACGTTGTGCCGGTTGTTCGCGTACTCCCGACCGGGGTTGCCCAGGCCGACCACCAGCCACGGTCCCGCCTCGTCCGTCACCCGACGTCCCTTCCCGCTCGCATCCCCGACGACCCGCCCCGATACGCCGACAGGCGCCCCCGGAACACCGGGGACGCCTGTCGCACAGCCTGCGGACCGGTCAGGCCTCGGTCTTCGCCTCGGCCGGAGCCTGCTCGCCCTCGGCGGCCGGAGCACCCTCCGGCGCCTCGGCGGTCTCCTCGCCGGTCTCGGCCTCGGCCTCCTCGGTGGCCTCCTCGACCTCGGGGAGGGTGGCCTCGAGCTGCTCGGCGGTCGGGGCGGCGGTCACCGAGGCGACCGTCTGCTCCGCGTCCGTGGCCAGCTCGACGCCGGCCGGCAGCTCGACGTCGGCGGCGGTGACCTGGGTGCCCGCCTCGGCGCCCTCGATCGACGCCTCCAGGTGGTCCGGCACCTTGGTCGCGTCGGCGGTCACCGACAGGGTGTCGTGGTCGTGCACGATCAGGGTGTCCTTCGCGGCCTCACCGGTCAGCTGGACCGGGACCTCGACGGTGACCTTCTCGCCCCGGCGGACCAGCAGCAGGTCCACGTGCTCGAAGCTGTCCCGGATCGGGTCACGCTGGATCGCCTTCGGCAGCGCCAGCACCTGGGTGCCGTCGCTGACCTCGATCGCGAAGAGCTGGTTCGCGCCGCCCTTGCGGATCGCGGCGGCGAACTCACGCGCCGGGAGCGCGATGTGCTTGGGCTTCTCGCCGTGGCCGTACAGCACGGCGGGCACCTTGCCGGCCCGGCGGGTACGACGGGCACCACCCTTGCCGAACTCGGTACGGGGCTCGGCGCTGATCTTTACCTCGGACACGGGGAAACTCCTGATGCTTCGCTGCGGCGGCTTGTCGTCTGGCGGTGCTGGGGCGAGGGGCTCGCTGGGGCTCAAGGTCATGAACGACCGCCCGGAGCACCGCGTCGATGACGGCGCCTCCGTGCGGTGCTTTTCAGCGGCCCGCCGGGCACCCTCGCCGTGGCAACCGCAACAGTCTACCCGAACGGTTTCCGGGGTCGCCGCCGGTCCCCACATCAGCGTCCCGGCCGCCGGACGACTCCGACGACCGGGCCGCCGCGGTCAGCTCAGGCCACCGAAGAGGGTGGTCACCGAACCGTCGTCGAAGACCTCCCGGATCGCCCGGGCCAGCAGCGGGGCGATCGACAGCACGGTCAGCTTGTCGAGCTGCTTCTCCGGCGGCAGCGGCAGCGTGTTCGTCACCACGACCTCGCTGATCGGGCTGTTCTTCAGCCGCTCGGTCGCCGGGTCCGACAGCAGCGCGTGGGTCGAGGCGACCACGATCTCCGCCGCCCCCGACTCCTTCAGGATGTCGGCCGCCTTGCTGATCGTGCCACCGGTGTCGATCATGTCGTCCACGATCAGGCACACCCGGCCCTCGACCTCACCGACCACACGGTTCGCCACCACCTGGTTCGGCTTCAACGGGTCCCGGGTCTTGTGGATGAACGCCAGCGGGCAGCCACCCAACCGGTCCGTCCAACGCTCGGCCACCCGCACCCGGCCCGAGTCCGGCGCCACCACCGTCATCGGACGGCCCGCGAACTTGTGCTCCACGTACTCGGCCAGGATGTCCATCGCGAACAGGTGGTCCACCGGGCCGTCGAAGAAGCCCTGGATCTGCGCGGTGTGCAGGTCGACCGTGAGGATCCGGTTCGCGCCCGCGGTCTTCAGCAGGTCCGCCACCAGCCGCGCCGAGATCGGCTCCCGACCCCGGTGCTTCTTGTCCTGCCGGGAGTAGGGGTAGAACGGCAGGACCACGGTGATCCGCTTGGCCGAACCGCGCTTCAACGCGTCGACCATGATCAGGGTCTCCATGACCCAGGTGTTCACCCCGTGCGTCACGGACTGCACCACGAAGGCGTCCGAACCACGCACCGAGTCCTTGAACCGTACGAAGATCTCGCCGTTGGCGAACTCGTACGCGTCGGCCGGCGTCGGCGCGACGCCGAGCACCTCGCCGATCTCCTTGGCCAGCTCCGGAAAACCCCTCCCGGAGAAGAGCATCAGGCTTTTGCGGTTCTCGGCGACGATGCTGCCCATGGGCCCGTCTGCTCCCGTGTGTCGGTGGTGCCCGGCGGCGGTGGAGCCGGGGAGTGTTCGGTTGCAGTATCCCCCGGGTTCACCGGTCCACCCACGGCCCGGCGGTCCCCGTGGATTCAGTCACCTTCGCTTGCGGCCCCGTCCGGCTCCGACGCACCCTCACGGGCCTGCCGGGCCGCCTCCGCGGCCGGCGTACCGGCCCGCTTGCGCAGCACCCAGCCCTCCACGTTGCGCTGCTGACCGCGCGCCACCGCCATGGCGCCCGCCGGCACGTCGGCGATGATCACCGAACCGGCCGCGGTGTACGCGCCGTCGCCCACCCGCACCGGCGCCACGAACATGTTGTCCGCACCGGTACGCGCGTGACTGCCGATCGTGGTGTGGTGCTTGCGTACCCCGTCGTAGTTGACGAAGACCGACGCGGCGCCGATGTTGCTGTGCTCGCCGATCGTCGCGTCCCCCACATACGACAGGTGGGGCACCTTCGAGCCCTCGCCGATCGTCGCCTTCTTGGTCTCCACGAACGTGCCGACCTTCGCCTTACGGGCCAGCCGCGACTCGGGCCGCAGATACGCGTACGGGCCGACGCTGGCCTGCGGGCCCACCTCGGCGCCCACCGCGTGGCTGCGCACCACGCTCGCGCCCTCACCCACCACGGTGTCGATCAACGTGACGTCCGGGCCGACGAGCGCGCCCGCGCCGACCACCGTGGCTCCCCGAAGCTGCGTGTTCTGGTCGACCACCGCGTCCCGCTCCACGGTCACCGTCACGTCGATCCAGGTGGTGTGCGGGTCGAGGATGCTCACCCCGGCCCGCATCCAGCCCTCGTTGACCCGGTCGCGCAGCAGCCCGCGCAGCCCGGCCAGCTCGACCCGGTCGTTGCAGCCCAGCGTCTCCATGTGGTCGGCGGCGCGGTGCACCGCCACCGGCTCGCCCGCGTCGCGGAGCAGCGCGAAGACGTCGGTGAGGTATTCCTCGCCCTGGTCGTTGTCGGTGGAGAGCTTGCCCAGCGCCTCCCGCAGGCGGGCCACGTCGAACGCGTAGATGCCCGCGTTGATCTCGCGCAGCGCACGCTGCTCGGGCGTGGCGTCGCGCTCCTCCACGATCTGCGCCAGCCGACCCTGCCCGTCCCGCACGATCCGGCCCAGGCCGGTCGGGTCCGGCACCTCGGCGGCCAGCACGGTCGCCGCCGCGCCGTCGCTCTCGTGCGCCTCGACCAGGGCCGCGACCGTCTCCGGCCGCAACAGCGGCACGTCGCCGTTGATCACCACGACCGTGCCGGTCGCGTCCGGCACCGCGTCCAACGCGATGCGGACCGCGTGCCCGGTGCCGAGCTGGCGCTCCTGAAGGACCGGCGTGACCGCCGGGGCGACCTCGGCCAGGTGCGCCCGCACCTGGTCGGCGCCGTGGCCGACCACCACCACGGTGCGGTCCGCGCCGAGCGGCTCGGCCGCGGCCAGGACGTGACCGAGCAGGGTACGACCGAGCAGTGGGTGCAGCACCTTGGGCAGGGACGACTTCATCCGCTTGCCCTCACCGGCGGCGAGCACGACAACGGTGCGGAGGTGGGGCTGGGACACGACGTGGCTCCCGTCGGGACGGCGACAGTCTCGCGGTCATGCTAACCACGCGACGGAGGGCATAGAGCAGAAGCTCCCGGGAGAGGATTCGAACCCCTATAATCAGGACCAAAACCTGACGTCCTGCCATTAGACGACCCGGGATGGTCGAAATCGGGCAAAAACCCTATGCCCGATGGCTGCTTACACCTTACCGGTCGCAAGGTGGATCTTCATCGCTCATTCCTTTCATGATCCCCTCGATCCGCCAGTAGAGCTGACTCCCGCCGACCACATAGATGGTCAGGCACCCGCGATAGCCGGCACCGACGTTCTTGCGCGTGGTCGCGGGGCGATGCTTCTTGATCGTGGTGCGCTGGAAACATTCGGCCGGCACACCCACCTGCCCCGCCCACCACCGGACCGCGGCGAGGGCGTCCGCTGTCTCGTGGATGCCGACCCGGAACCTGCGATCCCCGGCCGGCACCTCGACCGCGTCCAGGAAGCGCAGAAAGAGTCCGACCAGCATCGGATCACTGTTGACGAACTTGATCCGACAGTCGCGCGGACGCCATGGCTTGGCCTTGCCACCCTCGCACCAGTAGATCGCCGCTCCGACCAACAACAGCTCACGACGCCCCAAGCGTCCCACCCACGCGGCGGACGCCGCCGCCTCCCCCGCTCGGGCGGCGTCGCGAGCCGCCCGGCGAGCGCCCCACTGGGCGTCGGAACGCGCCCGCCGGGCGGCGTGACGTCGCACCCGCACCAACTCCGCGTCGAGCGGCAGGTGCCGGGTCCAGAGATAGGCCGTCGACTTGGACACCTTGAGTCGCTCGGCGATCTCCCCCACCGGGCAACCGGATCGCCGCAGCGCGAGCGCCCGGGCGTGCAGCTCAGGCTTCCAGCCCCGATAGGAGGACGTGGTCGAGTCATCACCAGGAGTCACACCCGGAATTTAGAACACACGTACGACAAGCGGGTGACCGGGCGGCCGGCGCGCGCCGCGCCTGGCAGGATGGGGCGGATGACCGACGTTCCCGGCAGCGACCGCGCTCGCCGACGGGCCGTCCCGGCGGCCAAGCCGTCCCGGGTCCGGATGTCCGCGACGCAGCGACGCGAGCAGTTGATCTCGATCGCTCGGCAGATCTTCGCCGAGCGTGGGTTCGACGCCACCTCGATCGAGGAGATCGCGTCCCGGGCCAAGGTCTCCAAGCCGGTGGTCTACGAGCACTTCGGCGGCAAGGAGGGGCTCTACGCGGTGGTGGTGGACCGGGAGGTCCGCTCCCTGCTGGACCGGATCACCACGGCGTTGACCGCGGGCCATCCGAGGGAGCTGCTGGAGCAGGCCGCGCTGACGTTGCTCACCTACATCGAGGAGGAAACCAGCGGGTTCCGGGTGCTGGTCCGCGAGTCGCCGTTGATGTCGGCGACGGGCAACTTCAGCAGCGTGATGAACGACGTCGCGCACCAGGTGGAGCACATCCTCGGCGCGGAGTTCTCCAGCCGGGGGTACGACCCGAAGCTGGCGGAGCTCTACTCACAGGCGCTGGTGGGCATGGTGGCGTTGACCGGCCGCTGGTGGCTGGAGGTCCGCAAGCCACGCAAGGAGACGGTGGCGGCCCATCTGGTGAACCTGGCCTGGAACGGCCTGTCGCACCTGGAGTCGAAGCCGGGGCCGATCATGGGTTGAGCCTGGTCCTCAACCCGCGCGGCGGTCACACCGTGCGGCAGGCTGGCCTGGCGGCCTCGATCGCCGCGTTGAAGTCCGGTCCGGCATCGATCTGGGCGAGCAGCACATTCGCCGCGTTGTAGCAGTCGAACCGTTCGATCTTTCCCGCGACGACGAGCCGGGCGACGGGGGCCACGAGCGGGGTCCTGCGGGCGTGCCAACCCGGCCGGTCACCGGCCTGGTGGTCACCGGGGTCCCTCGGCCACCGGGTGGTAGCGGCGCTGACGTTCCTCCTCGGCGTGCTCGGGCGGCCCGACCTTGTCGTAGAGGCCGGTGGCGAGCAGGATCAGCCCGAACAGCAGCGACACGATCACGGTCGACATGGAGAAGTTCAGGAAGTTCGCCGGGGTCTGGAGCACGGCCATCATCAGGATGCCGGTGACCAGGAAGACCGCGCCGGCGGTGAGGTTCATGTAGTGCCCGAGGTTGTTCCGGCGGGACGCGCCGACGATCAGGATCGCGCCGAAGACCACCGAGACCAGCGAGAACGCCAGGTTGGTGCGCAGCCCGAGGGCCCAGTTGCCGGCGCGGCCGAATAGACCGTCGCCCCAGGTCTGGAACACCCCGTAGACGCCGAAGACCAGGATGTAGAGACCGATGAGCCCGGACAGCAGCCGGTAGAGCGGTCGCGCGGGATGGTTCACCGGGAAGTGCGCCATGATGCCCTCCAGTCGTCCGACCGATTCGGGGCAATTGTCACCCGGGGCGACGCGCTCCGTACCCGGAAACCCCGAAGGCCCGGCGCGGACGCCGGGCCTTCGGATCGAGCGGGGGTCAGAGCACCAGGCGGGCCTTCTGCCAGGCCTCGTGCTCGTCGTCGGTGCCGACCTTGCCGTACATGCCGACCATCAGGAGCACCAGCGACAGGGTCAGGACCACGATGTCGGTCATGATCGAGAAGTTGAGGATGTTGGCGTCGGTCTGGAGGAACGCCAGCGCGGCCAGGCCGATGACCATCAGGGTGTAGGCCAGCCACTGGTTGATCGCCACGTCGAGGTTGCGGCCGATCACGGTGCCGACCAGGATCACCACGCCGAGCAGGACCGACAGCAGCGAGAAGCCCATGTTGGTGCCCTGCCCGAGCACCTTCGTGTCGTCCTGGGCGAAGAAGTCGTTGCCGGCGCTGGCGATGATGCCGAGAGCGCCGAAGACGACGAAGTACAGACCAACGAGCCCGCCGATCGCCCGGTAGATCGGCCGCGCGGGGTGGTTGACGGGGGTGTGGGCCATCTCTGCGTCTCCAAAAGACCGAACGGACGAGGGTTCCACCGCTGATTGTCCCGTACGCCGGTCAGTGACGCCGCACACCCCCCACCCGGGTGGGAGCTCAGCCTGCGGGCAGCTCCTCGGCCAGGGCCAGCCAGGTCTCCTCGGTGCGGTCCCGCTCGGCCCGCACCTCCTTCAACTGGGCGTCCAACTCGGCGACCCGGCCGTAGTCGGTGGCGTTGGCGGCGAGCTGCTCGTGCAGGCCCGCCTCCTTCTGCTCCAGCTTGGCGATCTGCCGTTCCAGCCGGTTGAGTTCCTTCTTCGCGGTGCGTACCTCGGCGGCGGACATGCCGTCGCGGGCCGGCGCGGCGGTGCCCGGGGTGAGGTCGGCGGGCGCCGGGCCACCGGTCGCGGCGGCGCGCGCGAGGTATTCGTCGACGCCGCCGGGCAGGTGCACGAGCCGCCCGTCGCCGAACATTCCGTACGCCACGTCGGTGACCCGCTCGATCAGGTAGCGGTCGTGGCTGGCCACCACGATGGTGCCGGGCCAGGAGTCGAGCAGGTCCTCCAGCGCGGCGAGGGTGTCGGTGTCCAGGTCGTTGGTGGGCTCGTCGAGCAGCAGCACGTTCGGCTCGCCGGCGAGCAGCCGCAGCATCTGCAGGCGGCGGCGCTCGCCACCGGAGAGGTCGCTCACCGGGGTCCAGAGCCGCCGGTCGTCGAAGCCGAAGATCTCGGCGAGCTGGGAGGCGCTGATCTCCCGGTCGCCGAACTGCACCCGGCGGGCCACCTCCTCGACGGCCTCCAGCACCCGCAGGTGGCCGGGGAGTTCGGCGAGTTCCTGGGAGAGGAACGCCGGCCGGACGGTCTGCCCGGCGGCGAAGCGCCCGCCGTCGGGGCGGGTCACCCCGGCGAGCATCCGCAGCAGGGTGGTCTTGCCGGCGCCGTTGCGGCCCAGCACGGCGACCCGGTCGCCGGGCCCCACCTGCCAGGTGGTGTCGTGCAGGATCTCCTTCGGGCCGGCGTGCAGGGTGACGTGCTCCAGGTCGTACACCTGCTTGCCGAGCCGGGCGGTGGCGAGCCGTTGCAGCGACATGGTGTCGCGTGGTTCCGGGACGTCGGCGATGAGCGCGTTGGCCGCGTCGATGCGGAACTTGGGCTTCGAGGTGCGCGCCGGGGCGCCACGGCGCAGCCAGGCGATCTCCTTGCGGAGCAGGTTCTGCCGGCGGGCCTCGGTGGCGGCGGCGACCCGTTGCCGTTCCACGCGGGCCAGCGTCCACGCGGCGAAGCCGCCCTCGTACGCCCGGACGGTCTGGTCGGCGACCTCCCAGGTAGTGGTGCAGACGGCGTCGAGGAACCAGCGGTCGTGGGTGACCACGACGAGCGCGCCCTTGCGGGTGACCAGGTGCCGGGCCAGCCAGTCGACGCCGCCGACGTCGAGGTGGTTGGTGGGCTCGTCGAGGACGAGCAGGTCGGCGTCGCGGACCAGCAGCGCGGCGAGCGCGACCCGGCGGCGTTCCCCGCCGGACATGGTGCCGATCGGGGCGTCGAGGCCGAGGTGGGGCATGCCGAGGCCGTCGAGGATGGCTCGCACGCCCGCGTCGCCGGCCCACTCGTGCTCGGCGCCCATGCTCTCGCCGAGCCACGCGGTGCCGAGCACGACGTCCCGCACGGTCAGGTCGGGAGCCAGGTCGAGGCGCTGGGGCAGCCAGGCGACACGCAGGTCGCGCCGGTGCGTGACGCGGCCGTCGTCGGCCCCCTCGGTGCGGGTGAGCAGCCGCAGCAGGGTCGACTTGCCGGCGCCGTTGAGGCCGACGACACCGATCCGGTCGGCGTCGTCCAGGCCGAGCGAGACGTCGGTGAGCAGCGGCCCGGCGGCGCCGTACCCCTTGGACACCCGGTCCAGGTTGACGATGTTGGCCACTGACCCACCCCTTCACGACTCAGGCGTCCCGGGGCCCGGGACGCCTGAGTCAAGGGTACGGGGCCTCAGACGATGCGGGCGCCGTGCACCGGGCCGCGGGCGACCCGAGCCTCCCGACACACCCCGGCGACGGTCAACTCGGCGGCGATCCGCCGGGCATCGGCCTCGTCGACGGCGAGGAACACGCAGGTGGGACCGGAGCCGGAGACGATGCCGGCGAGCGCGCCGGCGGCCTCGCCGGCCTTGAGCGTGTCGGCCAGCGCCGGGCGCATGGTCAGCGCGGCGTCCTGGAGGTCGTTGCCGAGCGTGGCGGCGAGCACCCGCGGGTCCCGCTGGCGCAGCGCGGCGAGCAGCGCGTCGGTGCTGCCCAGCGGCGCCCCGGCGGCCCCGGTGTCGCGCAGCCGGTCCAGCTCGCGGTAGGCGGCCGGGGTGGACAGGCCGCCGTCGGCGATGGCCACCACCCAGTGCCAGGACGTGGGCCGGGCCAGCACCGGGCTGACCGCCTCGCCCCGGCCGGTGCCCAGCGCGGTGCCGCCGTGGATCAGGAACGGCACGTCCGAGCCGAGGTCGGCGGCGATGCCGGCCAGTTCGTCGCGGGACAGGCCGGTGCCCCAGAGCGCGTCGCAGGCGACCAGCGCGGCGGCCGCGTCGGCGCTGCCGCCGGCCAGCCCGCCGGCGAGCGGGATCTGCTTGCGCAGGTGCAGCCGGGCGTGCGGGGCGACACCGGCGTAGCCGGCGAGGGCGTGCGCGGCGCGCATCACCAGGTTCGTGTCGTCCAGGGCCAGCTCGCCGGTGCCCTCGCCCTCCATGGTGAGGGTGAGCGTGTCGCCGCGGCGGGCGGTCAACTCGTCGTGGATGGAGATCGCGTGGTAGACGGTGTTCAGTTCGTGGTAGCCGTCGCGACGCAGCGGCCCCACCCCGAGGTGCAGGTTGACCTTGGCGGGCACCCGCACCTTGACCGGGCCGCTGGACCCGCGCCGCTGCCCGTCCTCGTCCTCCGGTCGCCAGGCCTCGGTCACCGGGAGAGCCCCCGTGGACGCAGGCGGATGTCGAACGGCTTCTGCACGGTCAGCTCCTCGGCGGGTCGGACAACGGCGCCAGCCTACTGGGCGGCGGCGGAGGCGTCCGGGGCCGACGCGGCGATCGCGGCGAACTGCTCCACGGTGAGGGACTCGCCGCGGGCGCCCGGGTCGACGCCGGCGGCGGTGAGGGCGGTGGCGGCCCGGTCCGCGCCGCCGGCCCAGCCGGCCAGGGCGGCCCGCAGCGTCTTGCGACGCTGGGCGAACGCGGCGTCGACCACCGCGAAGACCGCCTTCCGGGGTACGTCCGGTCGGGGCGGCTCGCGGCGGGTGAACGCGACCAGGCCGGAGTCGACGTTCGGCACCGGCCAGAACACGTTCGGCGGGACCTTGCCGGCGGCGCGGGCGCGGGCGTACCAGGCGAGTTTGACCGACGGGATGCCGTACACCTTGGAGCCGGGACCGGCGACGAGCCGGTCGGCGACCTCCTTCTGCACCATGACCAGGCCGTGCCGCAGCGTGGGCAGTTCGGCGAGGAGGTGCAGCACCACCGGCACGGCCACGTTGTAGGGCAGGTTCGCGACCAGCGCGGTGGGCGGCGGGTCGGCCAGGTCGGCGGCGGTGACCCGCAGCGCGTCGGCCGGGTGGACGGTGAGCCTCCCGGCGGCCTCCCCGGCGAAACGCGCGGCGGTCTCCGGCAGCGCGGCGGCGAGCGCCGGGTCGAGTTCCACGGCGTGCACGTGCGCGGCGACCGGGAGCAGGGCGAGCGTGAGCGAGCCGAGGCCGGGGCCGACCTCCAGCGCCACGTCGTCGGGGGTGAGCCCGGCGGTGGTGACGATCCGACGCACGGTGTTGGGGTCGTGCACGAAGTTCTGGCCGAGCTTCTTGGTCGGTGTGACGCCGAGCCGCGCGGCGAGTTCCCGGATCTCCGCCGGGCCGAGGAGTCCAGTCACGCCCCGTAGCGTAAGCGGCGGGCCGTCGCGGTTAGGCGGGGGCCCTTCTTATCGCCTGGCGCTGTGGCGGGGCCCCCGCCTAACACCACGGGCCGAAGGCGCGCTCACTGTTGGTGGAGATGGCGGCGCAGAGGGTGTCGAGGTCGGTGCCGGTGGTGTCGGCGAGGAACCGCACGGTCAACGGGATCAGGTACGACGCGTTCGGCCGGCCCCGGTGCGGCATCGGGGTCAGGTACGGCGCGTCGGTCTCCACCAGCATCTGCGCGGGCGGGGTGACGGCGGCGGCCTCGCGCAGCGCGGCGGCGCTGCTGAACGTGACCGTGCCGGCGAAGCTCAGCAGGTGGCCCCGGCGGACGCACTCGCGGGCGAAGTCGGCGTCGCCGGAGAAGCAGTGCATCACCACCGTTTCCGGCGCGCCCTCGTCGTCGAGGATCCGCAGCACGTCGGCGTGGGCGTCCCGGTCGTGGATGACCAGCGCCTTGCCGTACCGCTTGGCCACGGCGATGTGCGCCCGGAAGCTCTCCTCCTGCGCGGCCCGCCCCTCGTCGCCGGTACGGAAGAAGTCCATGCCGGTCTCGCCGACGCCGCGGACCCGGTCCCGCCCGGCCAGCGCCTCGATCTCGCGCAACGCCTCGTCGAGGTCGGCCAGGCGGGGCGCCTCGTTGGGGTGCAGCGCCACGGTGGCGAGCACCGGGGCGTACCGGTCGGCGACCTCGGCGCCCCACCGGGACGACTCGACGTCCACCCCGACCTGGACGAGCCGGTCCACGCCGACCCCGGCGGCGGCGGTGATCGCCGCGGCGACCGGGTCGTCGCCGGCCGCGCCACCGGGGGGTGCGCCGTACTCGCCGACGGTCAGGTCGAGGTGGGTGTGGCTGTCCGGCACGGGCACGGGCAGCGGCTCGGGGGCGGGCGGGAACTCGCCGGCCCGGCGGGCGGCGCGCTGCTTGCGGGTCTCGGTCTGCTCGGTCATCGCGGCCAGCATCACACACCCGCCCGGGGCCGCGTTCCCGGACCGCCACCGGCCGTTCACACGCCCCACATCTGGCCGGCTTAGCGTCCCGGAATGACCGTCACCGACCAGGCCGGCGGGGCCGCCTCCGAGCGGACCGGGCTGCGCGTGACGTACGACGGGCGGGTGTATCCGGCCGAGGAGATCGCCCGGGGCGCGGCGTACGAGTTGTTCAGCGCCGACGAGGCGCCCGGCTTCGAGTGGTGCCCCCGGCCCGGGGTGTTCCACCCGTGGCGGCGGTTCGTGCACGTCTCCGAGGTGGGCGCGGTGCACGGGGCGACCGCGCCGACCGAGGAGGCCGACTCGCCGCTGCTGATGCCGGTGCACCGGGAGCGGGGCTGGGCGTACGTGCATCAGCTCAGCCAGCGACCGGCGGCGGTGGGCGACCCGACGCTGGCCGCGGTGCGCGCGTCGGCGGTGATCCGGCCGGGCACCCGGATGGTGAAGGCGCTCTCCGCCCGGCAGCTCGCCGGTTACGTGCGGGGCTGGCTGCCGCACGGGTTCTGCTACCGGGAGCACGACGTGGCGCACCTGCGCACCCCGGCGGGAATGGCGGTGCTGCGCGGCGACCCGGAGGGCGGCGAGGTGGCGTACGCGTTGCGCTGGCGGGCCGCCGACCCGGCCGACTACGACGTCCCGGTGGGGCCGGCGCACCACGGCCTGACCACCCTGCCGCCCCGCGACCGCCTCGGACCGCCNCCCGCGACTTCGCCGACCTGCCGATGCCGGCGAACGCCACCCTGCTCGCCTACCCGTCCGACGGGGTGGAGGTGGTGCTCTACACCTACCAGGCGGAGCAGCGCGGCTGGCTGCGGCTGGCCGGCCCGCAGTGGCGGCATCTGCTCGCCGCGGTGCCCGGCCTCTCCGCCGACCAGGAGTACGTGCCGACCGGCGAGGCGCCGCGTTCCACGCAGCTCGTCGGCGCGTACGCCGGGGGTGAGTACGAGGCGGTGGCCGACCAGCCCGGCGGGTTCCGGGTGTTGGCGATGACCCGGGCGGCCCGGTATCCGGTGGAGGTGGCGGCCCGCCGGCTGCGGACGGCCACCTGGCGCGGGGTGCCCTGCCTGGTGCTGCGGGAGGAGGGGGGCTGGCTGCGGTTGCGGCTGCGCCGGCCGGATCCGGACGCGGTCACGACGACCGGGGCGCAGTGCCACGAACGCGGTGTCTACGAGGTCTGGGCGCCGGGTGGCGAGCTGACCGACGACCGGGTGGTGGACCTGCCGTATCCCCGGCGGGACGAATAGAACCCGGCAGGTCGGGAAGGCGTGGGCGTCCGAGGCCCCACGCAGGAGGATGTCCCGATATGCCTTTCGTCACCGTTGGTACGGAGAATTCCGCACCCATCGACCTGTACTACGAGGATCACGGCGCCGGCCAGCCGATCGTGCTCATCCACGGGTTCCCGTTCAACGGGGCGACCTGGGAGAAGATGAGCGGTCCGTTGCTCGCCGCCGGGTATCGGGTGATCACGTACGACCGACGCGGGTTCGGCAGTTCCGCCCAGCCGGCGTTCGGCTACGACTACGACACGTTCGCCGCCGACCTCGACGTGTTGATGACCGAGTTGGACCTGCGCGACGCGATCCTGGTCGGGCACTCGATGGGCACCGGCGAGGTGACCCGCTACCTGGGCGCGTACGGATCGGACCGGGTGAACCGGGCGGTGCTGATGGCCCCGTTGGCGCCGTTCCTGCTCAAGACCCCGGACAATCCGGAGGGGGTCGAGCAGAGCATGTTCGACGGGTTCAAGCAGGCCATCGTCGCCGACCGGTTCGCCTACCTGACGCAGTTCTGCGACGCGTTCTTCAACGCCAGTGAGAACAGGGGCAAGCTGGTCAGCGACGAGGCGTACCACGCGCACTGGCAGATCGGGGCGCAGGCGTCGGCCAAGGGCACGCTCGACTGCGTGGACGCCTGGTTGACGGACTTCCGGGGCGACCTGCCGAACATCGACGTGCCGGTGCTGATCATCCAGGGCGACAAGGACAACGTGCTGCCGTACCCGAAGACGGGTCAACGGCTGGTCAACATGCTGTCCGACGCCAAGCTGGTCACGTTGAAGGGCGCGCCGCACGGCACGCCGTGGACCCACCCGACCGAGGTCAACAACGCGATCATGGAGTTCATCGGCCGGNCGGGGGCCGCGTCGTGGTCAGCCGGTGAGGCGGGCCAGTTCCTCGTCGACGATGGACGGGTCGAGCTTGCGGAACACCGGCTTCGGCGCCGCGAGCGGTCGGCCCACCTCCAGGGGTACGGACTCCCAGCGCGCGCCGACCGTGTAGTCGCCGGTCAGCACCGGGTAGCCCGGCCCGCCGTCGAGGTCCTCGACCTCTTCGAGCACCGGCATCGGGGCGTGCGTGCCGGTGCCGCCGAGCAGCTCGTGGATCTTCTGCGCGGAGTGCGGCAGGAAGGGCGTGAGC
Source organism: Micromonospora sp. NBS 11-29 (assembly GCF_002140155.1). Taxonomy (GTDB): domain Bacteria; phylum Actinomycetota; class Actinomycetes; order Mycobacteriales; family Micromonosporaceae; genus Micromonospora. The sequence continues at coordinate 170,388 of NZ_NAPR01000013.1, read as the reverse complement.
AGCGTGTTGGCGTCGCTGACCACCTGGAGGGCGACGTGCAGGATGGTGCCCATCCGGGGCTTGTCGGCCTCGCCCTTGAGCTTCCAGGGCGCCTGCTCGGACAGATACTTGTTGGCCTCCGCCACGACCTTCATGGCCTCGCCGATGGCCTGCTTCTGCCGGTGCCGGGCGATGAGGTCGCCGACCACCGCGAAGCCGGCCTTCGCGACGTCCAGCAGCGCGCGGTCGGCGTCGGTGAGCCCGGCCGGGTCGACCGGCGGGATCGCGCCGAAGTTCTTCGCCGCCATCGAGACGGACCGGTTGACCAGGTTGCCCCAGCCGGCGACCAGCTCGTCGTTGTTGCGGCGGAGGAACTCCGCCCAGGTGAAGTCCGTGTCGTTGCTCTCCGGGCCGGCCACCGCGATGAAGTAGCGCAACGCGTCGGCGTCGTAGCGCTCCAGGAAGTCCCGGACGTAGATGACCACCTTGCGGGAAGAGGAGAACTTCCGCCCCTCCATGGTCAGGTATTCGCTGGAGACGACCTCGGTGGGCAGGTTGAGCCGGCCCAGGTCGCCGGGCTCGCCGTCGCGGGCGCCCGCGCCGGAGTAACCGCCGAGCAGGGCCGGCCAGATCACCGAGTGGAAGACGATGTTGTCCTTGCCCATGAAGTAGTAGCCACGCGCGTCCTTCCCCTCGGCGTCGGCCGACCACCACCTGCGCCACGCCTCCGGGTCGCCGGTGCGGCGGGCCCACTCGATCGAGGCGGACAGGTAGCCGATGACCGCGTCGAACCACACGTAGATCCGCTTGTCGGTGCGGTCCTGCCAGCCCTCCAGGGGGATCGGCACGCCCCATTCCAGGTCGCGGGTGATGGCCCGGGGCTGGAGGTCGTCGAGCAGGTTGCGGGAGAAGCGCAGCACGTTGGGCCGCCAGCCCTCCCGGGTGTCCAGCCACTGGCGCAGCGCGTCGGCCAGGGCGGGCAGGTCGAGGAAGAAGTGCTCGGTCTCCACGAACTCCGGCGTCTCGCCGTTGATCTTCGACTTGGGGTCGATCAGGTCGATCGGGTCGAGCTGGTTGCCGCAGTTGTCGCACTGGTCGCCGCGCGCGCTGTCGTAGCCGCAGATCGGGCAGGTGCCCTCGATGTAGCGGTCGGGCAGCGTACGGCCGGTGGACGGGGAGATCGCCCCGGTGGTGACCTTGGCGACGATGTAGCCGTTGCGGTGCAGCCCGGTGAACAGCTCCTGCACCACCGCGTAGTGGTTGCGGGTGGTGGTGCGGGTGAACAGGTCGTACGACAGACCGAGCGCCCGCAGGTCCTCGGCGATCACCCGGTTGTACCGGTCGGCCAGCTCGCGCGGGGTGACCCCCTCGGCGTCGGCCTGCACCTGGATCGGGGTGCCGTGCTCGTCGGTGCCGGAGACCATGAGCACGTCGTGGCCGGCCATCCGCATGTACCGGGCGAAGACGTCGGAGGGAACGCCGAATCCGGATACGTGGCCGATGTGGCGCGGGCCGTTGGCGTAGGGCCAGGCGACCGCGGCGAGAACGTGACTCATGAGCGTCAAGCCTAGTGAGTGGCGTGGACCACCCGCGAATCAATAGGGCGGACCGCGCCACCGTACGCCCGTTTTGTCGCCGACACGCGGCGTGAGCTGCCCGGAAGCCCGGCGGTGCCGGTGTGGAATGAACTCGTGACCAGCACACCAGTGTCACCCGAGCCGTCGGCGGCCGCGTCGGACGCACGGCCGGCGCGCGGCGCGCCGGTCGCCCCGCAACCCCGGCTCGACCCGGCGGACCCGCCGGTGGAGGTGGAGCCCACCACCGGGGCCCCGGTGGACGCCGTACCCCGCCGGGTGCCGGTGCGGCAGCCGCGCTGGCAGCGACGGTCCGTCCCGCCGGGCGACGACGCGACCGGCTGGGCCCCGATCGAGGAGGTGCACTGGGACGGCACGCCGCTGCGCGACGAGCCGCGCCGCCGCGCCGGTCGGGTCCGCATCCGACGCGAGCCGACCCGTACGGTCCGTCCGCCGGACCCGCCCGCCGGCCTCGCCGTGCTGCTGGCGCTGAGTCTGCTCGCCGCGTTCTTCGCCTGGGTCAGCGCCGGACCGTTCTGGTTGGCGGTGGGGCACTCGACCGGCGGCACCGTGATGATCACCGAGTGCACCGGCGGCGGGCTCGGCCAGCGCTGCCGGGGCATCTTCCAGGCCGACGGCGACCGCTTCCAGGCCCAGGGGGTACGGGTCAGCGGCGTGCCGTCCGGACGCACCGCCACCGGCAGCACGCTGGCCGCCCGGATGACCGGGCCGGACGGCGCCACCGCGTACGCGGACACCGGCGCCGGCCGGCACCTGCGGTGGCTGCTCGGGCTGGCCCTGGTGGGCGGCTGCGCCGCCGGGATCGCCCGGTGGACGGGCGCGAGCCGGCTGCCGGACCCGAGGCAGCGCCGCCGGGCGGTGTGGCTGGCGCTGGCCGGCCCGCTGCTGATCACGCTCGGCTTCCTCGCCGCCGCCTGGTAGACGGTCAGCGGTGGACCACGGCGTAGACCTCGCGGCGGCGCAGCCCGTACGCGATGGCGACCTCGGTGATCGCGTCCCGCCGGGATGCGCCCGCCGCCTCGCGCTCGGCGACCGCGGCGCGCAGCGCGTCGTCGTCGGGGCGGACCGCCGCCGCCGGCGGTGCGCCCGCCACCACCAACGTGATCTCGCCGCGCACGTCGCCGGCGGCGGCCCACCCGGCCAGCTCGCCCAGCGGCCGGCGGACGACCTCCTCGTAGGTCTTGGTCAGCTCGCGACAGAGCGCGGCGGGCCGGTCCGGGCCGAACGCGTCGGCCAGGTCGGCCAGCGCGGCGGTGATCCGGTGCGGCGCCTCGAAGAGCACCAGCGTGCGTTCCTCCCCGGCGAGCGCGCGCAGGCGGGAGCGGCGGGCGCCGGGGGTGCGGGGCAGGAAGCCCTCGAAGCAGAACCGGTCGCAGGGCAGCCCGGACAGCGCCAGCGCGGTGGTGACCGCGCTGGGCCCGGGGGCCGCGGTGACCGGGACGCCGGCGTCCAGCGCGGCGCGGACCAGCCGGTAGCCGGGGTCGGAGACGCTCGGCATGCCGCCGTCGGTGACCAGGGCGATCGTGTAGCCGGCGGCGAGCACCTCGACCAGTTCGGGGGTACGCCGTTCCTCGTTGCCCTCGAAGTAGGAGACGATCCGACCGGGCACGGTGACGTCGAGGTCGCGGGCCAGCCGGGTGAGCCGGCGGGTGTCCTCGGCGGCGACCACGTCGGCGGCGGCGAGCACCTCGCGGAACCGGGCGGACGCGTCGGCCGGGTTGCCGAGCGGTGCACCGAGCAGCACCAAGCGCCCGGTCTCGGACATTTCCCCCACGCTGCGCGCTCCCTCATCGACGGTCGTACCAATTTCGGGGACGACGGACGCCACCGGGCACCTTTGCAGCCTACGATCGCCGGGTGACGAGTGCCTCGNCGACGCACCAGGCGACGGCGGCGGGGGCGGAATCCCGGCCGCGGTCCGACGCCGGCTCGCCACCGTCGACGACCACCTCGGCCGAGGGCAGGCGTGGCTGGCCACCGCCGTGGTGGTGGCCATCGCCGCGATCCTGCGCTTCGTCGGGCTCAGCCACCCGTCCGGCAAGATCTTCGACGAGACCTACTACGCCAAGGACGCGTACGGGCTGATCGACCGCGGCGTCGAGTGGAACTACAAGGACAACGGCCCGTCGTACGTGGTCCACCCGCCGCTGGGCAAGTGGCTGATCGGGATCGGCGAGTGGGCCTTCGGCTACCAGGACACCGAGACGAACATCTCGGTGCCGGGGCACCTGATGACGACCGCGCCGGAGTTCGGCTGGCGCTTCGGCGCGGCGGTCTGCGGCACGCTGTCGGTGCTGNGGGCCTGCTGCTCGCGCTGGACGGCTTCCACCTGGTGCTGTCCCGCACCGCCATCCTCGACATCTTCCTGCTGCTGTTCGTGCTGGCCGCGTTCGGCGCGCTGGTGCTCGACCGGGACGCCCGGCGTCGGCGCTGGGCCCGGGCGTTGGAGGGCGGCCTCGACCCGACGCAGCCGGGCCGGGCCGGACGCCCGGCGTCGGGCTGGCGGAACTGGCCGTGGTGGCGGCTGGCCGCCGGGGTGCTGCTCGGCTGCGCCTGCTCGGTGAAGTGGAGCGCGGTCTACTTCGTACCGGCCTTCGCGCTGCTGGTGGTGCTCTGGGAGGTCGGCGTGCGCCGTTCGGCCGGGGTACGCCGTCCGTGGCGCGACGCCGTCCTGGACGAGCTGCCGTGGCTGCTCGCGGCCGGCGTGCTGATGGTGGTCGCCTACGTGGCCACCTGGTCGGGGTGGCTGCTCAGCGACGAGGGCTACTACCGCCTGGCCGAGCGCTACCCGAACGTGCCCGGGTTGAGCGACGCGCCGGTCGTCGGCTCGCTGATCAACCTGTGGGAATACCACAAGGCCGCGTACGGCTTCCACACCCAGCTCGACGATCCGCACAAATACCAGTCCTGGCCGTGGCAGTGGCTGCTGCTGGGCCGGCCGGTGGCGTTCTCCTGGTCCGGCGACGGCAATTGCGGCGCGGCGAGCTGCGCCTCGGAGGTGCTGCTGCTGGGCACGCCGCTGCTCTGGTGGTCGTTCCTGCCGGCGCTGGCCGCGACCATCTGGCTGGGCCTGGCCCGGCGCGACTGGCGGGCCGGCGCGATCCTGCTCTGCGTGGCCGCCGGCCTGCTGCCCTGGTTCTGGTACGCGCTCGACGGCCGGACGATGTTCTCGTTCTACGCCGCGCCGGCGGTGCCGTTCCTGGTGCTGGCGGTGGTCTACGTGCTCGGCGCGATCGTCACCCCCGCCCCGGTCACCGGCACCGCGCCGCCGCCCACCGCGGAGCAGGTCGGTGACCGCCGCCTGGTCGGCGGGATCATCGCGGGCGCGTACGTGTTGCTGGTCGCGCTCTGCTTCGGCTACTTCTATCCGGTCTTCGTGGGGCGGCTCCTGCCCTACGCCGACTGGTCCGCCCGGATGTGGCTGGACGGTCGCTGGATCTGAGGCGTCGGCCGAGCACATTACGGCCCGGTGGGAGGCTCCCACCGGGCCNGCCCCGATCGCCTGCCACGGGGGAAGCGGGCGATTGGGGCGCGCAACACAGAGCTTAACCACAGTGTGGCAACCGCACAACGGGTGCAGCCGGGTCAGATTTCCGACCCATGCGCCACCCCCCGAAAGGTTTACAACGGGCAGATAACGGTGGGTCATCCGGCGGGAACATAACGAATTCGACGTCATCGGTGAACCGCGACGCCACCGCCACCGAGGGCCCACCCGGTCGATCTTCCATTGTGGATCTCACTACACTTCGCCCGGTGATCAACAAGAGACGATCGACGGCCGTCCTGTTCGGACTGCGNCGACCCCGCCGAGCCACCGAAGGTCGAGCTGGTCCTCGACGTCAGCGGCTCGATGCGGGCGCGCGACATCGACGGCCGCAGCCGGATCTCCGTCGCCCAGCAGGCGTTCAACGAGGTGGTCGACGGTCTGCCGGACGAGACCCAGCTCGGCATCCGGGTGCTCGGCGCCACCTACCGCGGCAAGGACAAGAAGCAGGGCTGCCTCGACACGCAGCAGATCGTGCCGGTCGGACCGGTGGACCGCACACAGGCCAAGGCCGCCGTCGCCGGGCTGCGCCCGACCGGGTTCACCCCGGTCGGGCTGGCCCTGCGCTCGGCCGCGCAGGACCTGGGCACCGGCAGCACGACCCGCCGGATCGTGCTGATCACCGACGGCGAGGACACCTGCGCCCCGCCCGACCCCTGCGAGGTGGCCCGGGAACTGGCCGCCCAGGGCACCCGGCTGGTCGTCGACACGCTCGGCCTCGCCCCGGACGAGAAGGTACGCCGGCAGTTGCTCTGCATCGCCGGGGCCACCGGCGGCACGTACACCGCGGCGCAGAGCGCCGACGAGCTGACCGGCCGGATCAAGCAACTGGTCGACCGGGCCCGCGACACGTACACGGCCGCCCCGGCGGTCGTCGACGGCACGGGGGCCTGCGACGGCGCACCGATGCTCGCCCCCGGCGTCTACACCGACCGCGAGGCGTTCTCCGAGCACCGCTGGTACCGGGTGCCGGTCCGCCCCGGGCAGGAGCTGCGCGCGTCGGTCAGCGTGGCGCTGGACCGGCCGGTCAACCCGGACTACGGCGTACTGCTGCGGGCCACCGCGCCGGACGGGCGGGAGCTGGTCCGCGGCGTCGACGCCGGCAGCGGGCGGACCGACGTGGTCTCGGCCGGCCTGCGCTGGTCGGCCGCCGAGGAGAAGGACGCGGCGGCGAGCCCGGAGCCGACCCCGAGCGGGGTACAGGCGGCACGGACGGTCTGCCTGGTGGTCAGCAACTCCTTCGCGCCCCGCGGCGGCACCCGGGCCGAGCCGGGGATGCCGGTGGAGCTGACCGTGGACCTGGTCGCCGCCTCACCGGCGCCGGACGGGCCGGACCTCGGCCGAGGCTGGGCCCTGCTGCTCCTGCTCACCCTGGCCGGACTCGTCACCGGGCTGCTCGCCGGTCTGCTCACCCGCTGGTGGGTGGCCACGTGGAGGGAGAACTGAGGATGCGTACCCCGATCCGGGTCGCGGCGGCCATGGCCGCCGCCGGCCTGACCCTCACCCCCGCGGCGGCCCTCGCCGCGCCCAGCCCGTCACCGGGCGCGGCCACCGTGACCAAGGCCGGCACGTCGTTCCTCACCGCCACGACCATCACCGCCGGCCAACCGGTACGGGTGGGCGCCTCGACCGGCGACCACCTGTACTGGTCCTTCCGGGCCGACGCCGGGCAGGTGCACGAGATCGGCGTCACGGTCACCTTCCCGAAGCGGCGGACCGGCGCGTCCACCTGGACGGTCGACGTCTTCGACGGGCTGCGCCGCCGGCAGGCCTGCACGGCCGGCGCGCAGACCCCCACCGCGGCGACGGCGGCGACCAGTGTGGCGCTCGGCTGCACGCTGCGCCGGGTGCGGCCGTGGGCCGAGCCGTGGTCCGGCGACCCGCTGCCCGGCACCTACTACGTCCGGCTCTCCGTCACCGACCTGCCCGAACCCGACCTGGGCCTGCCGATCGAGGTGGACCTGCTGGTCGGCGCGGTCGACGAGGGCGGCGCCTCCGGCGACGACGGCGAGCTGGCGGCGGCGCTGGTGCCGAACACCCGCGCCGGGACGGTGCTGACCGCCGAGCCGACGCCCGAACCGGTCGCCGAGGAGGAGACCGACCTGACCGGTTGGCTCCCCGAGGCCGGCTCACGCTGGGTCTGGACAACCGTGGGCGGCGTACTCGCCGCCGTGGCCGGCGTGGCCGGCTTCGCCCTCACCCGGCGACCCCGCCGCCGCTGAGACCGCGGCCGGTGGCCGCCGCGAACCCGACGCGGCGGTCACCGGCCGCGCCGAGGGTGCGGGGCCAGTTACGGTACGGTCACCGGCGTGTCCCCGGCACCCACCGACGCCCGTGCGTGACCTGCTGCCGCCCACCGTCGCCGTGGCGGTGGCCGGCCCGGCCGACTGGTCCGGCGAGTTGCTGCCGGCCGAGCGGGCCGGCCTGGGCGAACGCGCGGTGCCGAGCCGTCGGCGCGACTTCACCGCCGGCCGGATGTGCGCCCGCCGGGCGCTCGCCGCGCTCGACCTGCCGGCCACGCCGGTGCCCGTCGGCACCGACCGCGCGCCGGTCTGGCCGGCCGGGGTGGTCGGCGCGATCACCCACACCGAGGGCTACTGCGCCGCCGTCGCCGCCCACGCCGCCGACGTGCGCGCCGTCGGCATCGACGCCGAGCGGCACCGCGCGCTCAGCCCGGGGGTACGCCGGAAGGTGTGCCGCCCCGAGGAGGAGGCGGACCTGGCCCGGCTGCCGGCCGGTACGCCCTGGCCGACGGTGGTGTTCAGCGTCAAGGAGACGATCTACAAGGTCTGGCATCCGCTGGTCGGCACCTGGCTGGGCTTTCCGGACGCCCGGGTGACGCTCGACCCCGACGCGGGGACGTTCGAGGCGTGGATCGCGCCGGCCCGGCTCGCCGCCGCGCCGGTGACCGATCCGCCGGCTTCGGTGACCGGACGGTTCGCGGTGGACGACGAACTGGTCCGTACCGCAGCCGTTCTGACACGTCGCTGAGGGCCGGACGGCCGCTTCGCCGCCGGCTTGTACCGTCGGTTCGACTGAAAGTCCCGACGGTGTCCAAGGAGTACGGTGAGCCAACCTCAGCCTCCGTCCGGGTCGCAGGACCCGAACCAGCAGCCGCACGATCCGCCGACGCAGGGGTTCCCGCCCGCGCCGAACGACCCGTGGGCACCGCCACTCAACCCGACGAAGGCGTTCCCACCCTCGGGCACGTCGTACCCGCCGCAGCCGTCCCCGGACGAGCCGTACCCGCCGGTCCCGAGCGATCCGTACGCGCCGGCCGATCCGTACGCCTCGGCCCCGGGCGATCCGTACGCGCCGATCTCGGGCACGCCCTACCCGCCGCCGGGTGGCGCGTATTCCCCGCCGGGCGGCGGCTATCCGCCGCCGGGTGGGGCCTACCCGCCGCCGGGTGGCGCGTATCCCCCGCCCGGCGGGGCGTACCCGCCGCCGGGTTACTCGCAGCCGGCGTACCCGCAGCCCGGGAAGTACGCGCCGGCTGAGGCGTACCCGGGCAGCGGACCGTATCCGCCCCCGGCGCCGTTCGGTCCGCCGCCCCGCAATTCGAGCCGGAACGTCTGGCTCACGGTCGGCCTGGTGGTGGCGCTCCTGCTGGTGCTCTGCTGTGGCGGCGGCATCTTCGCCGTCTACAGCGGGACGAAGAAGGCCCAGCGGGAGATCGGCACGCTGCCCACCCCCGGCATCACCTTCGGCGGCCCGACCGACTCGCCGACCTACGGCACCCCGACCGACGGCCCCTCGACAAGCACGCCGCAGCCGGGCACGACGGACGACGAGACGTTCAACATGCCGGCCGGCGACAAGCTGATCATCAACGACGACGAGGGCACCATCGAAATCACGGTCGGCAACTTCCAGACGAAGAAGACCGCCTGCCGGGAGTTCATGCCCGACCCGAAGAACGGCATGTACCTGGTCGCCGACGTGACCGCCGAGATCACCAAGGGCACCGGCTCGATCAACCCGTTCTACTTCAGTTGGAAGGGCACGGACGGCACCCGGGAGAGCGGCATCGCCGGCGCGTTCTCCGGCTGCGGCAAGCTGATGACCTCGGGCAACAACCTGCCGGCCGGCTCCAAGCGCAGCGGTCAGCTCATCTTCGACGTCAAGGACACCAACGGCGTCGTCGAATACCAGCACCGCCTGCGTACCGCCGGTTCCTGGAAGCCCTGACCGCGACTCGCCGGAAATCCGGGCGGCGACGCCAGTTCGGTGAGGTGGCGGCATCCTCATGTCGGGAGGGCGCCACTTCGGCGAACTGGTGTGGATCTCGCCGCTCGGGCGGACGGACCTATGCTGGGCCGGTGATCCTCGCTGACGCCACCGGTTCCTGGGTCGGCACCAACGGCTTCCGGATGCTGCCCGCCGATTCGTTCACCGAGTCGCCGGCCACGGCGGCCGTGGCGACCGCGGCCGGCGGCCACCTGACCACGGTGGCGTACTCGTGGGCGCATCCGGACGACGGGCCGCAGGACGGCCTGCTGGTGATCGGCGCCGGGGAGCAGCCGGGCTCGCTGGTCGCCTGGTGGGGCGACTCGTGGCACCAGCAGCCCGGGCCGATGACGCTGACCGGTGAGGCGGGGCCGGACGCGGTGGCCGGGCTGACCGCCGAGTACGGCGGCGGGTGGGGGTGGCGGATCACCCTCGACGCCGCCGACCCGACGACGTTACGGCTGCGGATGGAGAACGTGGTCCCCGCCGACCAGGCCGCTCCCGAGGTGCCGGCCGGGCCGTACCCGGTGATGGTCGCCGACCTGCGTCGCGCCTGAGCCGTCGTCAGCCGAGACGGTCGAGGATCTCCCGCAGGCGGCGGGCGAACGCCTCCGGCTGGCCGGCGTAGCCGTGCTCCCCGTCGAGGAACCCGCCGTGGTGACTGGGGAAGACCGCCGCCCGTCCGCCGAGCAGCTCGGCCGCCGCGACCGAGGTGCGTGCGGTCAGGGTGTCCGCCGATTCCTCGCCCACCGCGATGACGATCCGGGTACGCGTCACGCGGAGCGCGTCGACGTCCGGTCGGTAGCTGGTGACCGCCGCGGACCGCTCGGACAGGAGCGGGTCGTCCCGGGAGCCGTCGTCCTCGACCGGCATCCCGAACGCGGCGGGGTCCGGCGCGGGCTGGGCGAAGTAGTCCCCGGTGAACTCACCCCGCCACGAGGTCATGGCCACGAACGCCGCCATGCCGGCGCCCCAGCCGCGCTTCTGATATGCCTCCTGGCAGCCGGCCATGGCCCGGGCGGCGGCCTCGGCGTCGGGCAGCAGCGGGATGAGCGGCGGTTCGTGCGCCACCAGCGTGGCCACCGTGTCCGGGTACGCCGCGACCAGGGCGAGCGCGGTGACCGCACCACCGCTGCTGGCGAACATGTCGACCGGACCGGCCCCGAGTGCGTCGACGACGGCGCGTACGTCGGCGGCCTGGACCTCGGGCACGGCGTCCGTGCCGCCGTCCTTGCGCACGCTGCGACCGAGCCCGCGCGGGTCGTACGTGACGACGGTGCGGTCCGGGAAGTAGGAGGCCAGCGTGGTGAAGCCGTCGGCGCACATCGGTTGGCCGATCATGAACAGGGGCCGACGCCCGCCGTCGACGCCGCTCGGGGCGTGCACGTCGTAGACGAGGTCGACCTCGGGTGTCCGGAGTGTCTGTGTGGTCATACCCGTGTCGACCGGCGTCGGGCCGGAAAGTCATCNGAGCGGCACCGGCGTGGTCAGCTCACCGTGCCGGTGACGCTGCCGCCGGACTTGGTGACGTAGTAGGTCACCTTCGTGCCGCTCCAGAAGTGGAACGTCAGGGTGACCCGCTGACCGTCGTTGACCTCGGCGAAGAACTCCGGCTTCAAGGTGATCGTGTTGCTGGCGTAGTTCGGCGCGAACGTCACGTCGAACTCCTTGAACGGGGTCCAGTTCTGCGGGCCGGCGTTGCTGCCGTCGGCGTACTTCGCCTCCATGGTGGCGAGCTGGTCGCCCCGGAACTGCGCCGGCAGGTTGAACCCGCTGGTGGGGCCGGTGGCGTTGCCGAGCACCGGCGGGTCGTACGTGATGATGCTGATCCGCCACGGCACGCCGGTGGAGAAGCGGGCCTGGAGGTTGGCGTTCACCCCGTACGCGCGGTTGCCGACCAGCCGGGTGAGCGCCGACGCGGTGAGCGTGAGCGTGCTGCCGGAGACCGTATAGTCGGTGCCGTTGACCAGGTCGGTGGTGCCCTGGCGCAGCCCCTGGAACGTGGTGCCGTTGAGGTTGAGCGTCAGGCTCTTGGCGGTGATCGTGCCGGTGCGCGGCACGTACACCTGGTCGCTGGACGCGGTGCCGGAGCGGGTGGTCCAGCTCGACTTGATCTGCGCGATCAGCTCCGGGTCCTTCCACACGAAGGACGTCCGGTCGAAGTGCTGGCCGTTGTCCCAGAGCTGGGTGGTGAGCTTGCGGCTGCGCGCGTAGTAGCCGAGGAACTCGAAGAACTTGAGCTTCTCGCCCTGCTCGATGGTGCCGGTGTGGCGGTCGAAGCCGAGCAGGCCGTACTCCCCGATGATCACCGGGATGTTCCGGGCGACGAACGCGTTGTAGACCCGGTCGAACTGGTCGGTCAGGTCCTGCTGCACGGTCGCGTCGAAGCGGGTGCCGCCGGCGATGTTCACGCTGAACGGCCAGTAGCCGTAGAAGTGGACGGTGGCGATCAGGTTCGGATCGTTCAACGCGTTGAACGTGCTGACCAGCTCGTTCACCCGGGCCTGCTCGGCCGAGGTGTGCAGGGTCGGCAGCACGAGCAGCCGGGTGGCGTTGTTGCCGCCGGACTGGCGCACGATCCGCTGGAACGAGGTGTTCAGCTCGTTGAGCAGCGTGGCGTTCTGGGCGTCGCCGGAGCTGCCGGTGAACTGCGGTTCGTTGACGCTCTCGAAGACCAGCTTCGACGAGCTGTCCCGGAACGCACCGGCGATCTGGGTCCAGAGCGCGTTGTAGCGGTTCAGCACCGTGGTGCGGTCCGTGGGCATCGTGTTGATCCACTGCCACGAGTCGTGGTGAATGTTGATCACCACGTAGAAGCCGTCCGCGAGGGCCCAACCGACCACCTCGCGTACCCGGGCGAGCCAGGCGGCGTCGATGGTGTAGTTCGGTGCGCCCCCGTGGTGGTTGCTCCACGTCACCGGGATCCGGATGCTGTTGAAGCCCTGCGCCCGCACGTTGTCCAGCAGCGCCTGGGTGACCCGCGGGTTGCCCCACGCGGTCTCGTCCGCGCCGACCGCGTCGAACGAGTTGCCGAGGTTCCAGCCGGGCTGCATGGCGGCGACCGCCGCCATGGCGTTGCCGGCCGGCGGCGGCGTGGTGGGTGGCGGGGTGGTGGGTGGCGGGGTGGTCGGCGGGGGCGTGGTGCTGGGCGGCGGGGTGGTGCCGCCGACGCCACCGGTGCAGGCGACCCCGTTGAGCGTGAACGAGGTGGGCGCGGTGTTGACGCCGGACCAGGAGCCGTTGAAGCCGAACGACACGCTGCCGTTGGTGGCGATCGCGCCGTTGTAGCTGACGTTCGTAGCGGTGACCTGGGCGCCGGAGGAGGTGACGGTGGCGTTCCACGCCTGGGTGACCTGCTGGCCGGACGGGAACGTCCAGCGCAGGGTCCAGCCGCTGACCGGGTCGCCGAGGTTGGTGACGTCGACGTTGGCGCTGAAGCCGCCGGCCCACTGGCTGGCGGTCGTGTAGGTCACGCGGCAGCCGGCCGCCGCCTGGGCGTTCGTCGCCAGGACGGCGGTGCCGGCCATGAGTGTCGCGGCGGTGGCCGCGACCAGGCCGACCCGCAATCGGGCCCGCTTCGGGGTACGGGAGATGCCGAGCATCGTGGTTCCTTCGGGTGGTGGGTGTGCGCGTGGACGGGACGGGCGGGCGCGCACCCCGCCCAGCGCGAGAGTAAGTTTGGATTCCAAACATTGTCAATCGGCGGGCGTGGATGCGTTTCCCGATTATTGCCCGCGACAGGGCCACCCCGGCGCGGCTGGCGTCCACCGGATGACGCGGATGCACGACGACGAGGTGCCCACGGACAGCGCGCTCGTCGCGCGGCTGGTCGCCGGGCAGTTCCCGCAGTGGGCCGACCGAGCCGTCACGCCCGTGCGCTCCGGCGGCACCGACAACGCCATCTACCGGCTTCCGTCAGTAGGCAGCGCTGGCGCAATAACCTGTCGATCATGCATGGGTTCACCGACGTCGACCGCCAGTCAGACCCGGACTCGTGGGTCGGCGTACTCGACCGCCTCACCACAGAACCCTTCTATCAGGCATACCAGCAGCGGGTCCGCGAACTGCTCCATCCAACAGCCGGCCGTCGATACGTCGAGGTCGGTGCCGGCACCGGTGCAAGCGCGGCCCTCATGAGAGATGAACACGATGTCAGCGTGGCCACCGTGGATCGCTCGCTGACCATGGCTGCTGCCATGCGAGCGCGCGGCCTCACCCGATGCACCGTCGGGGACGCCCATCGGCTGCCGTTTGCCGACAACTCCTTCGATGGGGCATGGGCCGATCGCACCCTGCAACACCTCGCCGATCCCCTCGTCGCGATCAACGAACTTGTCAGGGTCGTGCGGCCGAGTGGTCGTATCGTTCTCGCCGACCCCGACTACGACACCCAGGTGCTCGACATCGCCGACCAGGATCTGGCCCGGCGCGTGCTGAGGTTCCGGGCCGATGTCCTCCTCCGCAACGGCACCCTGGCACATCAACATGCTGGCCTTCTCGCCGCACACGGCCTGGTCGACGTCACCGTGGAGCCCCGTACGCTACTGGTCCGGAACCCGACCGCCGTCGACAACGTTCTCGGCCTTCGGAGCTGGGCTGCCACANCGACGAGGCGGTTGAAACACACCGGTTCACCTACGCCGTCACGTTCTTCCTGACCGCCGCCACCGTTGCCTGAGGCGGAAAACGCCCCGCCGCCCCGCGCTGGCACAAGATCGGAAAAAGCCGTCTCCGGTAACCGGAGACGGCTTTTTGAACTGGGTGGAGCTGAGGGGATTTGAACCCCAAATGCCACGAGCCGGGTATAGATCATCTGGAATCAGGCGTATCTGGCCTCTGACCAGGGCGGGAGTCATCAACGCCTCACGGCGTTTTACACCCGTTTCCGGGCTCGGTTGTGCCGGATCTGTGCCCGATGATCATGCGGCGGGCATCGACGGCTATTGGCTTTCCGGCTTGACGAACGTCCCGCGTTGCGGCACCACGAACAACACGCCCTGGTCGACCAGCACGGCGATGGCGCGTCGCACGGTCGCGCGGGCAAGGCCGTACTCCTGGACAAGCTGGGACTCTGACGGGATGGCCCGGTTGGGCTGCCAGTCGCCGCGACGAATCCGGGCCGCGAGGATGCCGGCCAACTGGCGGTAGGGCGGCAGCGGTGCGCCGTGGTCGATGCCGGNACCTTCTACGTATCTAGACGTCGGTGTACCAGGCTTGGTACGGTGCGGCAATCCCGCTGTGCTGGTCGTAGAGACCCGAACTCGCCTCGGCGCGGCGGTACCCCTGCCCGGCCGGGTTCCTCCGTACCGGTCGGGCAGGGTCATCGGCAGGGAGGTAGATCGTGTCCGCTGACCCACGGGCTACGGCCCTTCTCCGGACCCCGGTTCCCGGCGACGAGCTGGTGATCGGCCGGGATGCGTCGGTGCAGTTCGCGGCCCAGCCAAGCTTCCTGTTCCGAGTGGTCTCGGTCTGCCCGAAGCCGACGTATCTGGGTTGGGTGTGGCTGACGGGCTACGTGCTTAACGGCCAGGGCGACGCCGTCGACAAGCGGGAGATCTTCGTACGGCTGGCAGGCCTGAATCTCGTGCGTCGCGCTGATCGGTACCCGGGTTCGGGCTCGGCTTTCGTGTCGCGGTCCGGTGCTCGGCGGACACCGCCACAGCAGCGCCTTTGACCTGACCGTGACCAGCCGCGGGCTCGGCTCCCGGGCGACCACCCGACCCCCGACGGCCCCCACCCCCTTCCCAGGTGCGGGGTTTGACCTCACCTGGACTCCGGTAGGAGCTGGCACAGGGAGTCGCCCGCCTGGCCTCGACGGACACCGCCCCCATGCTTGGGGCTTGCTGTCCCTGCCTTGCGCGTCATCCTCAGAGCCAGGCTCCGGCGGCGGCCCGTTCTAGCGCCGGGGTACACGAGGGTTGTCCGGTCGGCTCGAACGCTGCGTGCGCCTCGGCAACCCGGTGTGCGTCCGGCCGCCTGGCGACTGCGGCCGTCCCTCGCTNGCGCGAACACGGCGGCGGGCCGCAGGCCCGCCCTTGACCAAGTAAAGAAAGTCTGAACACACTACGCTCCGACAGCCGCTCTCCGTTCTCGCCAACAAACGGGGTTGCGGTTGCCTGGATACTGAACAGGTGGATTCACTGCCCGGGGCTGCACAAGCAGGAGATCGGCTGAAGAAGACTGCCTTGCGCGACTTTGGCCCTGCCGACGAGGACGACGTGCAGCGAGGAGTTTGTTATAGGGTGACCATCGACCTTCATGAGGCGCCGGTTCCGGCCTTGCTCAGGTTTGCACTCAACCTCATTGGCATTGAAGCGCACGGGCCAGGAGAAAAGGTCGCATGGTGGGTGAACTTCACTTACCGGGGTGAGTTTTTCCAGTTGGCGCACCAGAAGTTTGGCCTACGACTTTACATACAAAGCGAGGCTTCCGAAGATGAAGCGCGGAAAATGCAGGCTGAAGTAATCAAAAAGCTTCGCTCTTCGATGCGCACCGTGGAGTCCCTGATTCTAGACGCTGCGCCGGAGTTGCTAGGCAAGGGTGATGCCACGGTAATCAATCAGCATGCATCACTCGATCGGGCGTATAGGTACTTTCGTGAGCGCGCAATCAAGCCCGATTTAATCGAAGATGAGAGAATTGAGCATCCGCCGGTTGAAGGCACCTCGATTCGACACTATTCATTTAAATCCGGCGCAGCTCGGATGAGGATGAACGCATTTCATGACATGATTGCGGCAATCACTGCATACCTTAGTCGGCTTGAGCATGACCTGGTATTGGCATTAGCATTCAGCGGATTCGACCCTAGCGCAGATGACCTCACGCGGGTGATCGCTTCGCGCTGGGGAGAGAAGTTCGATCGCCTCTTAGGTGGGCGGAGCGATGCACTTCGCTTCCGCCAGCGACTGACTGACGTTGTTGAGCGGTGGCGTAATCCTTACTCACATGGAGGGTTTGAGAAGGGGCACGGGGCAACAATATATCTACACACCCCCGGCNTATGCCTGTGAGTGAGACCGAAATAACGGACGTTTTTGAATTATTCGATGAATTTGATGCGTGGCTTGCCTCGGAGTTTTCGGATGCGATGCAATGGATTGAATCCGGTCTCGCAGTTCGCTTCGATGAGGACTTCCGCATGATGCTATCAGAAGCTCGGCAGGCAAACGATTTCGAGGACTTCCTGGGGTCCCACGCATACTGGCAGGACACCATTGATAATATGGATTACTAGTTGTTACAACCGACCTAATTGCCGAAATTCGATATGCAATGCAGCAGGCTAGTCATCCCGACTCTCCGGACCACGTTCAAAGTCGATGAACTAACGCATCGGCTATCTCGCGCATGCTGGTAACCACTAGGTCCGCCCCGGCTGCCTGAAATCTCTGTGCCTTAGCTGGGCGGTTCGCGTACCCGATAACTCGCGCCCCGGCTGCCCGCGCCCCGTCGATATCCGAGAGGGAGTCGCCAATTAGTACGCACCGGGCCGGCGGCTCTCCTACCGCGTGCGCAGCTTGTTGGATCGGTTCCGGGCTGGGCTTCATGCGCTCTGGGGCGGCGTAGGACCGGCCAACAATCGGCGAGANTTGCTTACGACCGCCACGGGGAAACCGGCCTGGCGGGCAGCCACGATGACTTCCCGGCCGTACGGCGTTGGTTCGGCGGACTCGACGGCTTGGCGCTCCGCTGCGCAGAGTGCGTCCTCTACCGCTCGTGTCGCGTTCCGGTCGCCGGTGCTCCCGGTGCGGCGTAGCACCTCAAGCGGGTCCGGCTCGCTGACGAGGTCCGGCGGAACCTCAACGCCGTGTCTGCGCAGTACGTCGACTAGTTCCGTAGCGACCTTTGGTGCTGGGTAGCCCGAGAAGACGCTGCACACTGGTCCATCGAAGTCGAGCAGCACGGCACCGACTTCGTCGAGCAGCCGGGCAAGGTCGGCGTTCATGCGTCGTACCGGTAGGCGATGGTCGACCACACCGAGTCAAACCACTGGCGGGATGCTTCGACGAACTGGGTGCCGTGAGAGGCGTCGTCGTCGGTCACCGCGTAGTGGAACAGCGGCACGTCCTTGCCCATCAGGTCGTAGATCGCCATCGGCTCGCCCTTGATGGAGACAGTGCGCTCTATGACCGGATAGAAGCCGTAGAACACCTCTTCGCCGTTGAGGATGTAGAGCTTGAACAGCGGGGACGCGCGGTGCATCCGTACCTCGACGCTGGTCGACCGGATCAGGCCGAGGTCGCCCAGCTCGGTGACTTGGTCGATGATGCCGTCTGCTGCCCGTCGGGTGATCCGCTCCGCCCGCTCGCGTACGGCAGGATCGTCTGCCTGGGTCTCGGCTCGTGCGGGCAGTGCCATGGGGGCGGTCATGTCGGAGATCAGGACGCGCACGGTGATCGTCTCTGGTGTGAGGCGGCCGACCCGGACTTTGTCGAGCGCTTCGGCGAGCGTATCTCTCAGGGTCTCCCCGGAGAACCCCGCGAAGTCGATGCTGACGTGTGGTCGTTCGAACGAGGCTTCGATGTGTGGGCGCAGCTCTACAGCTCGTTGCGTCTGCGCCCGGACAAACGCTCCGCTGCCTTGCCGGGACACAATGAGCCGTTCCGCGCGGAGCAGGTCTAGGGCTCGTTTGACGGTTTCTCGGGCGACGCCGTAGCGCGCTGCGAGGTCGGGCTGTGACGGCAGCTTGTCGCCCGGGGCAAGCCGGCGCGTGAGGATAGCGGCCCGCAGCTTGTTCGCGATCTGTTGCGATGCCTGCTTTGGGTCATCGGGGTCCAGCTCACCGAGGAAGTCAAGGTTCTCGCTCACAACTTCACACTAGCCCTGACTAGCCAAGCAAGGAAAGTCCGCGTCGCGCTCTTGACTTGACTAGCCAGGCCGGTCTACCTTCGGTGCATCGCCTGGCTAGCCAGGTAGGCCAAGTCTGGCTAGGCCGGGCTTCATTCGATGCGCCCGGCCCGATGAGTTCATCAAGATCGAAGGAGATCTAGGAATGCGGAACATCCCTGTGAACCTGTCCGGCTACAAGCTGCGGGTGGTGGAGGAGCCGTCGATCAAGGCGGATCAGGAGGGGAAGGTGATCACGGCTTACGGCACGAATGACCCGCTGTACACGGTGGCGGTGTTCGCCAAGCCGGTGGCGACGGAGGACGGCTACCGGGGCAAGGGCGAGGAACTGAAGATCACGCTCTCGGCTGACCCGGGCCGGGTGGAGGAGGGTGAGTTGGTGGAGCTGATCGGGGCGACGGTGTCGCACTGGGAGCGGGATGGCCGGTCGGGTCTGACGTGGAAGGCGCAGGGCCTTAAGACCGCACGGTGAGTCGGGCGGGTTTCTGATTGTTTCGCCCCGCCCCTGTCTGGTGGGTGACCCGTTCGAGTCGGGTCGGGGCACTCCGTCGGAGCGATGGGCCGCCTGTCGGTTCATCCTCGGCAGCATGTTCATTGAGAATTACACAGTGGATAGAACCTTGCCTAAAACAGGTCGATGTCACTATTCGATAATAGGAGGGAGGTTGCTATGTCTGATTTCGAGTTGGCTCTTATCGGGTTGTTGGTGCTGTCGGTTTCGGTGAACGTCGGTTTGATTCGTCGTGAAACGCGCCGTTGGCGTCGGGTGTGGCGTCTGACGGGCCGGGAGTGATCGCCTTGCTCGGCGGTTTCCATCCCTCCCGGGTGCAGGTTTCCGGGGGTGGGTGGTGTCCACCGAGTGTGTGGGCTTCCGTGACCGGAAGGGGCAGGTATGGATTTGGTGCCGGAGTTGGTGAAGTCGATGACCGGCCGGCGGCGGTATGAGGCGTTGGTGGGCAACGTGCAGGGCTTGGCGATGCTCTTGGACGGCGTGAACAGCCTGATCAAGTCGTGTGAACCGCCGCCGGGGACGGTGTACCAGTTCGCCGCCCGGATCGAGGACCTGGAGGACGCGCACCGCCAGGCGGTGGAGTCGCTTCGGGCGTTCCAGGTGCGGGTCAAGACGTATGAGGCGGATCTGATCGCCAAGCCGTGGAAGGTGAACTAATGGCGTCGTACCGGGTCACTGACACTTACGACGGGGTCGATCAGGCGATGCGTCTGCTGCGCCGGTCGATGAAGGGAATGCCGGAGCGGTACCGCTACATGAAGCACTACGACGAGTTGCGTCGGTCGGTGGCGGTGCTGCTGGTTCTCCTCGAAGAGGCCACGCCGTGGCTGGAGGAGACCGACAAGGCGAAGCAGTCGACGACGCTCGCGAAGAAGATGCTCGAAGCGGTCCATTGACCGGCGGTTGTTCGACGGAAAAGGCCCGGGTTGGTAATCCGATCCGGGCCTTTTCCTTGCCCAATTACAGCGGCAATGGAATTGCATCCGAATTGGTGAAGGTAGGTGCGGGAGATGGGTAAGCGCGTTCAGGGTTGGGAATGGCGTGTGGCGGGGTGGGCTGCTCGGCACCCGGGGTTCATGGCGGCTCCGGCCGCGTTGGGCGCTGGTCTGGTCGAGTTCGGGCCGGCGACCACGGGCGGCGTGATGGCCGGTGCGGTCGCTGCCGGGCTGGGCTGGTACCGGGGCCACCCGGACTCCTGGGAGCTGGTGGCGGCCCCACGGCTGCGGGCGGTGCGGCGGCGGTGGCTGTCGCGGGCCTACCTCGGGCCGTGGTGGAGCCGGGTGGTGGAGGCGTGCAACCTGGTCACGGTCCACCGCACGACGGGCGTGATCAACGTGCCCCGGATCATCCGCATCCGGTCGCACTCCCCGTCCACGGAAACCGTCTATGTGCGGCTGCTGCTGGGGCAGACGCCGAAGATGTGGGAGGAAGCCGCTGAGGCTCTGGCGGTGGCGCTGAGGGCTGAGCGGGTCGGCGTCGAGCGGGTGCGCCCCCAGGTAATCGCGTTGGTCGTGCAGCGGTCGGAGCCGTTCACGCAACCGATCATCCCGCCGGACCTCCTGGGCGACTCGGATGCAGTGAACCTGGCCCGGGTGTATCTGGGTGAGACCGAGCACGGTTCGGACTGGGTTGCGCCGTTGCTGGGTCAGCATTGGCTGATCGGCGGGGCCTCCGGTTCGGGGAAGAACTCGGTGACGTGGATGGCGCTGCGGGCGTGCGCGCCGCTGATCCGTGACGGCCTGGTGCGCGTGCACGTGGTCAACCCCAAGGGCACCGAACTCAACGCGCTCCAGCCGGTCTCCCATCGGTACGCCGAGACCGACAGCGACATCGTGGACGTCATACANGGACCTTCACCATGTCCCGCGAAACCCCGCTCGACGTCCTGGTCCTCGACGAGCTGGGCGCGGTGACCGGCTACGGCGACCGGTCGCTGACCAAGGGCGCTCAGGCCGTGTTGCCGCTGATCCTGTCGCAGGCCCGCGCGTTGGGCGGCAGCGTGATCGGCGCGCTCCAGGAGCCCACCAAGGACGTCATCCCCCAGCGTGACCTGTTCTCCCTGCGGGTGTGCCTGCGGGCCACCTCCGCCGGGCACGTCGACATGGTCCTCGGTGAGGACATGCGCCGCCGGGGCGCGCTCGCCGACGAGATCCCCAACGTGCCGGAGTCGGCCGGGATCGGGTTCGTTGTCAAGCAGCGTTCCCGTACCCCGGTGCGGGTCCGAGCCGCCTACTGCGACGACTCCGACATCGCCGAACTCGTCCGCGTCGCCGGCTGGCCGGTATCCGAACTCGCCGCGGCGGGGCAGCGATGAACGACATGCAGGAGGGCGCCAAGCCGGCTCGGCCGCCCCGGCAGGTTCGTAAGCTGTCCCGCCGGCTGAATGTGGCGCGGCAGCTTCACCACCTGGAGCAAGACACCGCGCTCGACATCGTGGACATCGAAAGACTGCGGGCCAGCGTCACCCGCTCACTGTGGCTGTTCCTGGCGGTCGGGTCAGTGTTCACCACCACCGGCGTGCAGGACTTTCTCGCCGGACACCTCACCCCGGCCGACCCAGTGTGGTGGGGCTGCTGGGGCGTAGAACCGTGCCTGATCGGCATCCTCATCACGATCCTTCGATGGGAAGCCGCGATGATCGCCCGGAGCATCGACATCAACTCCGGGGCCGTCGACTGGCTCAAACGGTTCCTCCTCGGCTCCACGCTCGTCATGAACGTCGTGCCGGCGCTGTGGCCGCGGGAAGGCTCGATCAGCGCGGGCATGCTCGCCGCGCACATCATGGTGCCGGTCCTAGTGTTCTTCCTCGCCGAAGTCATGCCCATCGTGCAGGCACGATGCACCCAGGCACGCCGCGCCATTGTGCTGACCAAGCCGGAAACGAACGCGCCCGAACCCGCCGAATCGGTCGGCACCCCGGCGGTAGAGGCCCCGGCCCCGCCGGCACCGGTCGAGCGCCTGGTCGTCCCGGTCGTGCCGGAACGTGGAAAGGTTCCCGCCCCGGTCGTCGCGGCAGACAACCCGGCTCCGGTCCCGGTCGCCGTGGTGGAGCTCAACGGGTTGGGCATCCCGGCTGGCATGCAGGCGCAGATCCGGCAACTCGTCGCGGACTCGGCCGCTCCGGTGACCGCCGCCGACATTCAACGCGCCACGCGGCTACCGCTGCCGATTGCGGCGCGGGTGCTCGACCGGCTCACCCCGGTCACCGCCAACGGCTACTCGCACTGAGCACNCCTGGTCCTGCCGCGCTGCATCCTGCGGGCGCGGCAGGACCCCGGCCCCCTGATCGGAGACATGCCGTGCCCTACCTCTCGTCGCTCACTCTGGTCTACGTCGCTGTCGCGGTCGGCCTACTCCTGGCCGTCGCTCTCGTCATGGTCCTCACTCGCTACCGCCGGACTGTGGTACGCGTGACCGTCCTGCATACGGAGCTGACCACCCTCCGACGGGCTCTGCTGCGGGACCCACTTACCGGTTTGGCGAACCGGCCCGGACTCGTCCAGGCGTGGACGCGGCTCGCCTCGGCCCGGCCTCATGTCGTGGTGATCGACCTCGACGGCTTCAAGCCCGTCAACGACACCCACGGCCACGCCGCCGGGGACATCGTGCTCACCACCGTCGCCGATCGGCTCCGCACGATCAATGTGGTAGCGGCCCGGCTCGGTGGAGACGAGTTCGCCGCGCTCATCCCCGGACCGGACCCGGCCACCATCGCCGGCCAGCTCGCCCGGGTTATCGCCGAACCAATCCCGCTACCCACCGGTGCCACGGTCACCGTCACCGCCAGCATCGGCCTCGCCCCCACCACCGGTGATCTGGCCGCCTCCCTCGCTGACGCCGACGCGGCCATGTACCGGGCCAAGACCACCCGCACCGGCGTGGCGGTGTTCGACCCCCGCCGTGATGACCACACCACCCCGGCCGCGACCACCCGCCCCGTCGTCCGGGTCCGTGACCTGCCCCCCATCGCGGTCACCCCGGCGACTCCAGCCCTTGGCGCTGATCTTCTCTGACTCGTCCTGGCCCGCCGTGCTCCTGGACCCCGGGGACGCGGCGGGCCCTGTCCCTGGAGGGATTCCATGTCCTCACCTCCTTGTCCGCCTCGACCTGCACCGATCGGTCACGACGCTGAGGCCGCGCTGACCCGGTGGATGCGCTCCCCGGCCTACAAGCAATGGCGGGCCGGTGTCGAGTCGGTTCGTGGGTGTCTCCAGCCGGTCCGGCTCGTAGGCAAGTGGGAAGTCCGCCACCTCGGCACCGGTGACCTGATCGCCGCCAGGCAGGGCCGGGTGTGGGCCTCCTGCGGTACCCGCCGGGCGGCCGTCTGCCCGACATGCGCCGACCGGTACGCCGCCGACGCCTGGCACCTCATCCACGCGGGCATGTCCGGCGGCAAGGGCGTCCCCGACACCGTGGCCCGGTCCACCCGCCTGTTCGTCACGCTCACCGCTCCGTCCTTTGGCCCGGTCCACAACCGGCCCGGCAAGCGGCCCTGCTCCTGCGGGCGCTGGCACACCGAAGGACACCGGCTGCTGGGTAGCCCGATCGACCCGGGCTGCTACGACTACACGGGTGCGGTGCTGTGGCAGGCGCACAGCGGCCAACTCTGGCACCGGTTCACCATCGCCCTACGCCGCGCCGTCGCCGCCGCCGGCGGTCTCACCGTCCGCGCANCCTGGTCCACTTCCACGCCGTCATCCGCGCGGACGGCCCGTCCGGCCCGGACTCGGCACCCCCGGTGTGGCTCACCGCCGACGTGTTGGCCGACGCCGTGCGTTCCGCGGCTTCGTCGGTCGAGCTGGACACCGCCCGCCCGGACGGGACCCCGCTGGCTCTGCGGTGGGGCGCGCAAGTCGACGTCAAGGACATCACCGCCACCGACCTCGACATCTCCGACGGCGACGATGACGGCGACCAGGTCGTCAACGACACCCGGCTTGCTGGCTACATCGCCAAGTACGCCACCAAGGGCACCGGCGCTACGGAGACCGGAGACCGGCGCATTCGCTCCCAAGCCCACATCGACCGGCTACAGGTCTCCGATCACCACCGGGCCATGATCCAAACTGCGTGGGACCTCGGCGGCGTCGACCAGTACGCCGACCTCAAGCTCCGCCACTGGGCGCACATGCTCGGCTTCCGGGGCCACTTCCTCACCAAGTCCCGCATCTACTCCACGACCTTCAAAAACCTTCGCGCGGAACGTCAGGCGCACCAACTACAGACCGCGCTCACCGAAGCCGGCCTGCCCGAGAACACCGGCGTCCTGGTCGTCAACGACTGGCAGATCCTCGGCATCGGCTACGACACCCCCGAGCAACTCGAACTCGCCGCCGCTATCGGCGACCGCATCCGCGCCGCCCGACAGACCAGGAAGGAACCCGAGTGAGCACCACCCCCACCGAACGCCTGTGGAGCGTCACCGACGTCTCGGCGTTCCTCGGTATCCCGGTCGGCACCCTCTACCAGTGGCGTCACCGCCGGATCGGCCCTCGCGCGTCCCGCGTCGGTCGGCACCTGCGCTACGACCCCGCCGAGGTGCGGGCCTGGTTCGAGAAGAAGGCGGCCTGACGTGCCCATCGATGACCTGTGGTACCTGACCAAGCGTGGGCCGGACAAGAAGCGGCTCCCCTCGAAGCGGCACGGCCGAGGTAAGCGCTGGCGGGTCCGATACACCGACGCCGCCGGTGAACCCCGGGAGAAGCTGTTTGAGCGCAAGGCCGATGCGGAAGCCTTCGACCTGGAAGCCCGCACCGGCACCGCGGAAGAGACCAAGGTCGACCGGGCCGAACGGCAGGTGACCTTCCGTGAGTACGGCGAGCGGTGGCGGCTCTCGCGTCAGATCGGGCAAGCCCTCGACTACCAACGACACACGGAGTCCCGCCTTCGGCACCATCTCTACCCGCACCTCGGCAAGCGGCAGGTGCGAGCGATCACGGTCACGGACGTACTGGAGTGGGTGGCGCTCCTGCTGCGCAACAACGTGGCGCAGTCCTCGGTGAAGACCTACTTTGACCTGTTCAATGCGGTCATGAACGCCGCTGTTGCGGACAAGGTCATCTCCGATAACCCGTGCAAGGCAGTCCGGCTGTCGGCGATCCTGCGCGGCTTCTCCCGGGCACCGAAGTGGGTGCCGACCGATGACGACATGCTCGCCCTGGTCGACGTCGTACCCGACCGGTACCAGGCGGCCATCTGGTGCGGTGCCGGTGAAGGGCTGCGTCTGGGTGAAGTTCTCGGCCTGGAAGACGGGACGCGGTGCGTCGATCGGCCGCGCCAGGAACTGCATGTGGTGCAGCAACTGCGGTTCCACAAGGGCCAGTACAGCGGCTTCTACCTCGCTCCGCCGAAGGCTGGCTCAGTCGGGGACGTGGACCTTGACGACCATGTGGCGTTGCTGCTCGCCGAGCACGTCCGCAAGTACCCGCCCGCGTTGGTCGAGCTGCCCGACGTCACTGCGGGCACCCCAGACCCGGGGAAGCAAGCGAAGCGGCGGGCGGTCCCGCTGCTGTTCACCGACGAACAGGGCAGGCCGATCCATGATCAGCGTTGGTCGGACCTGTGGCGTGGTTGGCGTAGGGCGGCCGGCTGGCCCGACGAAGGCACGTTTCACTCCCTGCGCCACTACTTCGCGACTCGGCTGATCACCTCGGGTGCCGACCCGACCGACGTGCAGAACGCGCTGCGGCACTCCAGTCTGCGGATCACGCTGGAGACCTACGTGCACTGGTGGCCGAAGAAGAACCGTCGCCGCAACATCGTCAGCACGGCGCTTCGGGAGGCTGCGGGCAACCGCTCGGGGATGGCGCTTCCGGGCTGAGTTGTGCCGGATCTGTGCCAAACGATCAATGGCCAGCGTTTCCGCTGGCCATTGATGTTCTGGGTGGAGCTGAGGGGATTTGAACCCCTGACCCCCTCGATGCGAACGAGGTGCGCTACCGGTCTGCGCCACAGCCCCTCCGCTGGCGAACCAGCGTTGATCCCACCCGGCTCGCACCGGGCGGGTCGGCGACAAGGCTAACAGGTCGCTCCCCCACCACGCGAACCGCCCCACCCAGCTCGCCGATCTTGGAGTTGTGGCACCTCCCATAAGCCGCCGAAGGAACAAACCCTGGCACCACAACTCCAAGATCGACGTGAGCCCTCTGGAGGAGCGCTCGCGACCGCGGGGTGGGGTCAGGCGCCTCGGCCGGACTGGTAGGGGCGGCCGCGCAGGCCGCCTGCGCGGCGGTAGGACACCGAGCCGCCGCTCGCGGCCGGGGGCAGGTCCGCGGGGCGGTCCAGGCCCATCGCGGTACGCCGGACCGCCTCCCGCTGGGCGGCCAGCCGGCGCTGCGCCTCCCGGCGGGCCGCCGCGCGCCGGGCCTGCTCGCGGCGTACCTCGGCCTGGCGGGCGGCCAGCCAGGCGGCCTCGCGGGCGTCCGCGCGTCGGCGGCGGCGCTCGGCCACAGCGCGCTGGCGCAGGTGCGCGACGTACGCCACGAGCAGCGTGCCGGTGACCGAGACGCTGATCCAGAACCCGGGGCCGACCAGCGCCACGCCGACCAGTTCGACGAAGTTGAGCAGCAGCAGCGCGGCCAGCACCCGCCGCCGGCGGTAGATCGCCGGGGTGTGCCGACGTCGGCGTGGGTGCCGTCGGCGGGACTGCGCCGGGACGGCCGAGACGGGCCGCAGCCGACCGGAGCGGCGGCGCACGGGTGGCGCGGAAACCGGCCGGGCCAGACCCCCCGTGTCGACATTTTCACTGAGGGTCACAACGAGAGAACGCGGCGGGTGCAACGGCTGGCGTCCGGGCACGGTGCGGCGACGACGCTGGCGCTGGAGCACCCGCGCCGTCGACTGCGCCCGCTCCGCCACCAGCCGCTCGGTGGCGTCGTACCGGCGGACCAGCGCCGGAGCGAAAGCGAGCAGACCGGCGGCGGCGAGGACGGCGAGGAGCACCGACGTCGGCACCCTCACCCCTCCCGTCACCAAGTTCGGGGCGAGCGTCACACCGCCGCAACTTCTTCCGTCGACCGTCGTTAACGGCGCACAACGTGCGGGCGGGCAGCGCTTGCCACAGCTTGCAGTTACTTGAGGTTACGGGCCGCCGACCCGGTTCATCGTGCGCCGCGCCGGGCGTCACGGCTGCAACGGCTCAGTGCCGGCTGTCACGTACGCGGTGCCACCTGGCCAGGAGCCCGCCCTCGGCGGCCACTTCCTCGCCGGTCATCGCGTAGCCGATGTGGTCCCGCCAGGCGCCGTCGATGTGCATGTACCGCACGTGGTAGGCCTCCTCGCGGAAGCCCAGCTTCTCCACCACCCGGCGGGACGGCGTGTTCTCCGGCCGGATGTTCACCTCGATCCGGTGCAGGCCGCCCGGACCGAACGCGTGGTCCACGGCGAGCGCCACCGCGGTCGGGATCACGCCGCGACCCGCCACCCGGGAGTCCACCCAGTAGCCCACGTACCCGGAGCAGAACGCCCGCCGCACGATGCTGCCCACGTTGACGTGACCGACCAGCCGCTCCCGACCGTCCTCCCGCAGGCAGACCGCGAACGGCATGCCGTCGCCGGTCCGGGCGGACCTGCGCTGGTCGGCGTGGACCAGGCGGAACGCGGCCGGCGAGTTCGTCACGTCCCAACCGCCCGGGACGTGCGACTCCCACGGAGCCAGCCAGTCCCGGTTCGCGCGCCGGATCTCCGACCAGGCGGTGGCGTCGGAGCGNCCCTGCGGAACATCACCGACGCCGGTCCAGCAGCAGCACGTCCACGGTGGAGCCGGCCGCGGCGGTGGTGACCCGCTCACCGAGCACCAGCAGGCCGTTCGCCTCGGCCAGGCCGGAGAGCGTGAACGGTCCACCGGCCAGCGGCTGCACGGTGTAGCCACCGCCACGCCGCTCGGCGACGTGCGCCGGGCGGAACTCGCGCAGCCCCACCGGGGACGAGACCGTCTCCAGCAGGTGCGCGCGGACGCTCGGCCGGAACACCGGCTCGGCCCCGGCCAGCAGCTGGATGGCCGGGCGGGCCAGCACCTCGAAGCCGATCAGCGCCGCGCCGGGCTCACCGGGAAGACACACCACCGGCACCTCCTCGGCGCCGACCGTACCGAACCCGAGGGACGTTCCGGGATAGAGGGCCACCTCGGTGAAGGCGACCGGCCCGGCCCGGCCGCCCTCCCGGCGGGACAGGATCCGGCGGACCATGTCACCCGGCCCGGTGCCGGTCCCGCCGGTCGTGATGATCAGGTCGGCCCGCAGGGTCTGGTCCTCCAGCAGGCCGCGCAGCGCCTCCGGGTCGTCGTCGCAGATCCCGACCCGGTACGCGAGCCCGCCCGCCTCGGCCGCCGCCGCGGTCAACGCGTGGGAGTTGGTGTCCACCACCTGCCCGGGCTGGCTGCCCCGGCCCACGTCGACCAGCTCGTCGCCGGTCGCCACGATGACCACCCGCGGGCTGGGCCGCACCACCACATGCCCGAGGCCGGTGGCGGCGAAGACCGCGACCAGGGCCGGTGACACGTACGCGCCGGCGCGGGCGAGCAGCGTGCCGGCGACCAGTTCCTCCCCGGCGCGGCGCAGGCCGTACCCCCGCTTGGGGGCCCGGAAGATCTCCACCGCGGCCATGCCCTGGTCGGTCCACTCCACCGGGACCACCACGTCCGCGCCGATCGGCAGCGGTGCGCCGGCCGCCACCGAGAAGCACGCGCCGGGGGTGAGCCGGACCGGCCGCCAGCTCGCCGCGCCCAGGTCACCGACCACGTTGAGCCGGATGCTGCGCCCGCCGGGCATACCGGAGGGGGCCGGGACGTAGCCCGGCCCCCGGCTCCCTCCGGAGATGTCCTCCCAGCGTGCGGCGTACCCATCCACCGCCGCCTGATCGAAGGCGGGGTAGGAGTGCGGGGCGACCACGTCCTCGGCGAGCACGTTGCCGTACGCCTGGGTCAGGTCGAGGTCGAGCGGAGGCAGCGCGCGTAACCTGCGCAGCACGCTGCCCAGGTAGTCGGCGAGCGGCGTCAACTCGTTCGCGGCCGCCTCGGCGTCGGCCGTCGCGGTCATGTATCGGCACCGCCGGACGCGTTGCGCAGACCGTTGAGAACCGCGTCGGTGACGGTCTCGTCGCCGTTGTTGACGAACTCGGCGAGCCACTTGCGGAACTCGGCGCCCAGGTCCTCCCGCTCGGCGGCGATCTGCACCACGGTCTGGAGGTAGCCGAGCGGCATGCCGGTGTCGTAGCGGGTGCCCCGGTAGACGATGGCGTGCACCGGCACCCCCTCGGTGCGCAGCAGCTCCATCGCGTCGGTGAGCTGGATCTCGCCGCCGCTGCCCGGCTCGGTGCGCCGGATCGCGTCGAAGATCCGGCCCGGGAGCACGTACCGGCCGAGGACGGCCAGGTTGCTCGGCGCGTCCTCCGGGCTCGGCTTCTCGACCATGCCGCTGACCTTCACGACCTCGCCGACGTCGGCGAACTCCGGGTCGGCCGGCTCGACCGAGGCGATGCCGTAGCGACCTGTCTCGGCTGGGTCGACCTCGAAGAACGCGAGCACCACGCCGCCGGTGCGGGCCTGCAACTCCAGCATCGCCGGCAGCAGCGGCTCGGCCGGCTTGACGAACTCGTCGCCGAGCAGCACCGCGAACGGCGCGTCGCCGACGTGCGATTCCGCGTACCCGACGGCGTGGCCCAGGCCGAGCTGCTCCGGCTGGCGGACGGTGTAGATCGCGGCCAGTTCCTCGGTGCGCTTGACCGCGGCCAGCAGCTCGGGCTTCTTGGCGAGGCGTTCCTCCAGGTCGGGCCGCCGGTCGAAGTGGTCCACCATCGAGGTCTTGCCACGCCCGGTGATCAGCAGCACGTCGGTGATGCCGGCCTGGGTGGCCTCCTCGACGATGTACTGCAGCACCGGCCGGTCGACGACCGGCAGCAGCTCCTTGGGGACCGCCTTGGTGGCCGGCAGGAACCGGGTGGCCAGGCCGGCGGCCGGGATGACGGCCTTGACCGCACGGGAGCGACCGGAGGTCGCTGAGGGGTTCGCTGAGTGCTCCGACATGCCGCGAGACTATCGGCCACGGCTCTGCCGCGGCGGGTGAGGACCGGAAGACGCGCCGCCCTGTGCCACGCCGGCCGGGTCCGCCGCACCGGCCCGGGGCAGCCCGTCCGGCGGGGTGACCGTGGCCGTGACCACCGGAATCTCCTGGGTGCGGACCGGATCGGGGACGGGTGCCAGCCGGTAGCCGTCCCGTCCGGCGGCCTTCGCCGCGTAGAGCGCGTCGTCGGCGGCGTCGAGCACCTGACGGCCACCGGCGGCGTGGTCCGGGTGGACGGCGATGCCGATGGAGACGGTCACCGGCACCCGCACCGGCTCGCCGCCGTGCCCCTCGACCGGCACCGGCTGGTCCCGCACCACCGCGCCGAGCCGCTCCGCCACGATCGCCGCGCCCCGGGCGTCGGTCTCCGGCAGCAGCACCACGAACTCCTCGCCGCCACGCCGGAACGCCAGGTCGACCTCGCGGATCACGCCGCGTACCCGGCGGGCGAACTCGACCAGCACGGCGTCCCCGGCGGCGTGCCCCCAGGTGTCGTTGACGGTCTTGAACCGGTCCAGGTCGAGGGCGAGCACGCTGAGCATCCGGCCGAACCGGTTCGCCCGTTCCACCTCCCGCCGGATCGACTCGCGCAGGTAGCGGTAGTTCCACAGGCCGGTCAGCGGGTCGGTGAGGGAGAGCCGCTGGACCTCCTCGTGCACCCGCACGTTCTCCACCGCCACCGCCGCGTGCCCGGCGAAGGTCCGCAGCGTGACCAGGTCGTCGTCGTCG
Source organism: Micromonospora sp. NBS 11-29 (assembly GCF_002140155.1). Taxonomy (GTDB): domain Bacteria; phylum Actinomycetota; class Actinomycetes; order Mycobacteriales; family Micromonosporaceae; genus Micromonospora. The sequence goes on along the minus strand of NZ_NAPR01000013.1, from coordinate 139,890 downwards.
AACTCGGGCCCGCCGATCCGGTCGTAGAGCGCCAGCACGCCGAGCGCCCCGCCGGGCGGGCCGGGCGGATCGCCGTCGGCCGGCGGGTGGCCGGGGCGGTCCGGGCCGCGCGGCTCGGGGGCGGCGAACGGCACCGCCACGTACGTCTCGCAGGACGGCTCGCCGGTCGGCACCTCCGGCGGCGACCACCGCCCGCGCAGCGGCTCCCCGGTGGCGGCCACCGCGCCGACCACCCCGACGCCGACCGGCACCCGCAGCGTCGCCGGGTCGGTCGGATCCCCGGTCGGCCAGCGCCCGGCCAGGCCCTCGACGCACTGGCCGACCAGCACGCCGTCCGCGTCGAGCAGCAGCACCGCGCCGGCCCGGGCGCCGGTCGCGGCGATCGCGCTGTCCAGGATCACCCGCAGGATGCGTTGCAGGTCGTGCGTGCTGGCCAGCGTGTCGCCGAGCACGGCCAGGTGGTTGCGGAGCTGGTCCCGGCTGCTGGTCAGCGCCGCCACGTAGCCGCCGGTCTCCCGGGTCATCCGGTTGAACGCGCCGGCCAGCCGCCCGATCTCGTCCCGGCTGCGCAGCGGCACCCGGGCGGTCAGGTCACCGTGCGCCACCCGGTCCACCGCGCCGGCCAGCTCCACCAGCGGCCGGGTGGTCACCCGGGCCAGTCGCCCGGCGGCCAGCACGGCCAGCAGGGCGGCCAGCGCGACCGAGGCGGCCAGCGCACCGTACCGGCCGGCCGGGCGCTCCCCCGGCACAGAGAGCACCAGCGGCAACGGCTGCCCGGAGGACGGCCCGACCCGGCGCACGTACCGCCCGTCGCCGGTGCCGGCCACCCCATTCCAGCCCGCCTCACCGGCGGCGTCCAGCACCGCTGCGCGTACCCCCGCTTTTTCGGTCGTGAGCCGTTCGGGGTCGTCGAGGAGGGTGACCCCGACGCCGGTCACGGCCGCGAGCCGCGCCACGAAGGCCGGGTCGACGGGCTGCGCGGCGGCGACCGCGCCCAGGTCGGCGCCGGACGGATCGCGGAGCCGGACCCGGGCAGCGAGCGCGCCCGCCGGGCCGGCCCGGTCACCGGCGCAGTCCTGCCAGGGACCGGGCGGAGGGCCGGCCGTGGCGTAGCTGGTCCGGCCGGTCGGGTCGGCGACCACGACGGCGGCGGCCAGACCGCGGCCGACCACCTGGTCGGCGGCGCGCGGCCGGGCGGCCGGGTCGGCGACCACCGCGACCGCGTCGGCCGCCGCGCGCAGTTGCTGGCAGAGGGCGTCGACTGAGGTACGCACGCCGGCCGCGGCCAGGCCCAGCCGCTCGGTGGCGCGGCTGCGGTCGATCGCGCTCAGCGTGGCCCCGACGAAGACCGCGCCGAGCAGGACGGGGCCGAGGACCACCACGAGGAAGGCCATCGTCAACCGCCCGCGTAGCGTCAAGCTTCCCCCCGGAAGTTCCGCGCCCTTGGTGCGATGCTGGCACAGAGCGACCGGTAGGCAAGCGTTGCGTCAGGAGTGTTGCGTGCCGGAATTTTCGGATGAGGCGCATGAGGCGAAGCGGGAACTGCGCGTCGCGCTCCTCGCCGCCCGCCGCTCCCTGTCCGCGCCGCTTCGCGCCGAGGCGGCGGCGTCCGTCCAGGCCGAGCTGACGGCCCTGGTACGCCGGCTGCGCCCGACCCGGATGACCGCGTACGTGCCGGTCGCCTCGGAGCCCGGCGGGGACGACCTGCCGGACGTGCTGCGGGCGGCGCTGCCGCCGGACGCCGAGCTGCTGCTGCCGGTGCTCCGCGACGACCTGGACCTGGACTGGGCCGCGTACCTCGGTCGCGGGTCGCTGCGCGCCGCCGGCCGGGGCCTGCGCGAGCCGACCGGCCCACCGCTGGGCCGCGCCGCCGTGGCCGGGGCCGACCTGGTGGTGGTGCCGGCGCTGGCGGTCGACCGCCGGGGCGTCCGGCTGGGCCGGGGCGGCGGCTCGTACGATCGGGCGCTGGCCCGGGTGCCCGCCACCGTGCCGACCGTGGCACTCCTGCACGACGGCGAGCTGGTCACGGCGGTCCCCGCCGACCCGCACGACCGCCCCGTACACTCCGTGATCACCCCGGCGGGCGGACTCGTGGCCGTGCCGGATGTGGGCCCGGGCGCTTCCGCTGGACGAACCCGGGTGCGATGACGCACCATTGGCACTCGAAGACCACGAGTGCCAATCAGGCCGTGCCAGATCCGGAGGAGAACGTGCCCACGTACCAGTACGCCTGCACCGCGTGCGGCCACCAGCTCGAGGCGGTGCAGTCCTTCTCGGACGAGCCGCTGACCGAGTGCCCGGCGTGTGAGGGGCGGCTGCGCAAGCTCTTCAACTCGGTCGGCATCGTGTTCAAGGGCTCCGGCTTCTACCGCACGGACTCCCGTGCGTCCGGTTCCGAGAACGCCAACGGCACCGCGAGCAAGCCCGCGAAGTCCGAGTCGTCGCCCTCGTCGCCGGGGTCCTCCTCGCCCGGGTCCTCGTCGTCCGGGTCTTCGTCGTCCGGGTCTTCCTCGTCTGGTTCCTCGTCGTCTGGTTCGTCCGGCTCGGGGTCCGGTCCGGCGGCGAGCAAGGCGTCGGCGGCGTCCAGCTCCTCCTGATCCACGCACGCCGAGAAGGTGGCCGCCTCTCCCGGGGCGGCCACCTTCTCGCGTGCGCAGTCTCCCCGCCCACGCATCACCTTCCACTCACCGCCCCTACCGGCCGCGACTGGAACACCACGGGTGCCAAACCCGCCCGCAGACACCCATGGTGTTCCACTCACCGCCCGCATCGGCCGCGAGTGGAACGCCATGGGTGTGAAACCCGCCCGCAGACACCCATGACGTTCCAGTCACCGTCAGCGCCGGCGGTGGGTGGAACACCATGGGTGTCACGTCCGCCTCAGGGTGGGCTGCGCCGCCAGATCGGCGAAGTGGCGGCATCAGCTCAGGCGGAAGCAGCCCTTTCGCCGAAGCGGCGAACCGGCCCGGGCAACGCCCTAGCCGAAGCGGCGAACCGGCCCCGGCAACGCCTTAGCCGAAGTGGCGAACAGGCTGGGCCAACCCTTCCGTCGAAGCGGCGATCAGGCCGGGGCAATCCTTTGGCCGAAGCGGCGATCAGGCCGGGCCAATCCTTGGCCGAAGCGGCGATCGGGCCGGGTCCTGACGCGGCCACCCGTGGCCGCCGGGCCAACCGGCCGGGCACGGGATGACCGGCCCCGCCGGCGGGCGCTACGGCCAGCACCGCCCGCCCGGGCCTGCGGACGGGTCCGCCGCTGGGAGGCCGACTACCGCGATCGGAGCGTGCGCGGCGGGTGCCACTTCGGGGAAAGAGCGGTAAACGCCCCCGTCCCGAACAGCATCTTCGCCGAAATGGGGCCTCCGTCGGCCGCGAAAGGGTGTCGCAGCAGGCCAGCCGGGTGGCGGGTTATCCACAGGGGGGCGCGGTGGGGCGGCGCGGGCGACCGGTCGCGCCTAGCCTGCTGGCGGGACGGTCGGCTGACGGGTGGGAGGCAGTGGTGGTGGGTGGGGAGGCGACGTTGCGCCCGGTGCGCTGGCCCGGGCTGCCCCGTCGCCGAGCGCTGGTGCGGGTGGCGCTGGTCGCACTACTGCTGGGGTTGGCGGCGGCAGTGCTCCAGACGCCCGGCGGATGCCCACCCGGGGCGGCAACTTCCACCAGGTCCGCCGGCGCGGAGGCGCCCGGTGTCGGCGAGCAGCCGTCCGGGGCTCCGACGCTGCCCGTCGGGGCGGTCGGCGTACCGATCCGGTTGGCCGAGCCGGCCGCCCTCGCGGTGCTGCGGCCGGGTGCCCGGGTCGACCTGCTCGTCGTGCCGGCCGGCGGGTCGGCTGACCCTACGCTGCTGGCACCGCGGGCACTGGTGCTCGACGTGGTGGGTGCGGCCGCCGGGGCGGTCGACGGCTCCTCGGCGCTCTACCTGGCACTTCCGCCGGAGCAGGCACGACGCGCGGTCGGCCTGCCCGAGGGCAGCCGCTTCGCCGTGGTGGTGCGCGGCTGACCCGCCCGCTCGGTTCAGTCCCAGTGCGGCGGACGCTCGGCGAGCAGCCAGTCGTCGTTGCCGCCGGCACGCTCGCCCCAACCGCGGTCGGTGTCGTCGGTGGTCTGCTCGGGCAGCACCACGAAGTCTTCGCTGAGGTCGACCACGCGGTCGTCGTCGCCGCGCGGGATTCGGATGCCGGGTTCGGTCACGAGCAGCAACGATACCGCCGCTGACGGGCCGCCTCGACCCCGTGCGCCCGCCGACGACGACGCACGCCGCACCGGGATCGGCAGGGCGAGGCCGGGCAGCAGCCACCGGTCCTGCCCGGGGTGGGGCCATGAAGCCGTGAAGCCGTTAAGCCGTGGGTGAGTCTGCCTCGCCGCGTCGGACGGCCGACCGGCCGAGGCGTTGGTAGCGTCGGACGGCGTGACGACGCCGAGCGGTGGCACCCCCGACGACGAGACCTGGCGACGCCCCCAGCAGCCAGCCAGCGAGGCCGACGATCCGGCGCTGGCCCGGCCCGCAGACACCGTCCCCGAGGCGGGTCCGATCGCGTCCTCGGCCGACCCGGTCCCCGACGCGGCGGCACCCGAGGCGGCCGCACCCGAGGCGGCGGCACCCGACGCGGCTCCGCCCGAGGGCAGCCTGACGTCGAGCGGGCTCCCATCCGCGGCAGGACGCGCCCCCGATACCGCCGCGGCCGGAACCGCCGCTCCCGCCGCCGGCCGGCCTGAACGCGCCAACCCTTGGTCACGTGAGGGGGCCGCCGAGAACCCCTGGGCCCGCCCGGACCCGACCGGACCGCCCGGCGACCGGACCACACCCGGCCACGACCGACCCGACCCCGGAACCGGCAGCCAGGCCTGGACAGCCACCGGCACCGGTACCCAGGCCTGGACCGCGGCCGGCTATCACCGACCCGATCCGGCCTCGGGGACACACGGCTGGGCCCCGACCGGCGCTCAAGGTCCCGGCCCCACCGCAGTGCCGCACGGTCAGGTGCCGGGCGGCCACATGCCGGGCGGTCAGGTGCCGGGCGGCCACGTGCCCGGCGGTCAGGTGCGGGGTGGTCAGATGCCCGGTGGGTACACCGGACCGCCGCCGAGCACCCCGCCGCCACCCGGCTGGCGGCCCCCGGTGTACGTGCGGACGCCGCCGCCTCGGCGGCTCCCGCCGCAGGACATGGGTGCCATGGACCGGGAGGAGCAGCGCGCCCAGCAGCTCACCTACGGCATCGGCGCGATCGTCGGCGTGGTGCTGGTGCTGCTCACCTGCCTGCTGTGCGCACGGGTGCTGTTCTAAGCCGCGCTCAGACGACCCCTTCCCACACGATCTTCGCGCCGCTGTCGCCGGTCAGGTAGACGTAGATCAACGCGAACACGGCGAGCACCACCGCCACGGCGGTGAGCACCAGGGGCAGCCAGCGGGGCAGGTTCCGGGTCCGGGCGAAGCCCCTGGTGGTCAGCAGCAGCAGGATCGCCACCACGGCGAGCCCGAGCGTGAACCAGAGCAGCGTCTCGCCGTACTCGGAATGCTCGTGGATCTCCTGGAGCTTGTCGGGCGGGTAGCCGCGCGACCGCAGCACCTCCTGCAGTGCCTCGCCGGACTGCGTCGCCACCCAGGTGACGATCGGGGTGACCACGGCGAGCGCCGCCACCGCCCAGTCCAGCCGGGGCCGCCAGCGGGGCAGCGCACCGTACGCGACGGTGAGCAGCGCCAGCAGCGGCACCAGCACCACCGCGGCGTGAATGACCAGGATGTGGACCGGAAGACCGTTGACTTCCCTGAACACCGACACCTCCGGGAGTGGACGGATCCGCGTGATCAGCCTACGACGTGTCGCAGCTACCTGCATCGACTCACGCAGGTACGACCATTCCGGTTCACCCGGCGGCCCGACCGTACGTGGGACGCGTGGCACTCTTGATCGGTGGACACCGACGACCTCGGCCTCTTCGGACCGGGATCGGTCACGTGGAAGGTGCACGAGGAACCGATCCTGATCGTGGCCGGCCTGCGCTCGCTCTACCTCCAGGCGTTGCACCCCCGTGCGATGGCCGGGGTCGCGCAGAACAGCAACTACCGCGCCGACGCGTGGGGTCGACTGGTGCGGACGTCGACCTACGTGGCGACGACGATCTACGGCACGACCGCCGAGGCGGAGGCGGCCGGCCGGCGGCTGCGTACGCTGCACGCCCGGCTGCGCGCCACCGACCCGTTCACCGGCGCGGAGTTCCGGGTCGACGAGCCGGATCTGCTGCGCTGGGTGCACGTCACCGAGGTCGAGTCGTTCGTGAGCACCGCCCGGCGGGCCGGGCTCGCGCTGACCGACGACGAGGTGGACGGCTATTACACCGAGCAGCGCCGGTCGGCGGCCCTGGTCGGGCTGGACCCGGCCGACGTGCCGGGCACCGCCGCCGAGGTCGAGGCCTACTACCGGGACGTACGGCCGGAGTTGCGGATGACCCGGGAGGCGGCCGAGACCGCGTTGTTCCTGACTGCGCCGCCGATCCCGTGGAAGGTCAGCCGGCCGGTGAAGCTCGGTCTGCACCTCGGTCCGCCGCGTTGGGCGTACCTGGGGATCGCCGGCACGGCGCTGGGGATGCTGCCGCCGTGGGCGCTGCGGCTCTACGGCGGGTTGGGCCTGCCCACCACCGCGCTGTCGGCGGAGCTGAGCGCGCGGGCGTTGCGGCTCGCCCTGACGGCGGTGCCGCGCCGCTACCGGGAGGGGCCGTTGCAGCAGGCGGCCAAGGAACGCGCCGCCCGGCTGACGGCGGCCTGAGGCGGGCCACGCGCGGCTCAGTCGGCCGCCGGCTCGGCGAGGCGCTCGACGGCCGACCAGGGGTCCTTGCCGGGGGCCTGCGCGCCGGTCGGGCAGGTGCGCCGGTAGTCGCACCAGCCGCAACGCGGCCCCGGCTCGGTGGGGAACGTCTCGTCCGGATCAGCCCCGTCGGCCACCGCACGCTCGGCGGCCATGATGTCGCGGGCGGTGTCCTCGGCGCGGGTGAGCTGCCGGTGCAGCGACTCGGGGGTGTGCTCGTGCGCGGCGACCGTGCCGGTGGGCAGGTGGTGCAGCTCGACCCGGCGGCACGGCCGCCGGAACACCCGCTCGGCCGCGTACGCGTAGAGCGCGAGCGCCTGTGAGCCGCGCGCGTCGTCGGCGTCGAGCCCGGTGCGGCCGGTCTTGTAGTCGACGATGACCAGCTCGGGCCGCCCGTCGGGGCCGGGGCGGGAGTCGATCCGGTCGGTGCGGCCGTTGAACGCGAGCACGGCGGTCTTCACCGCCACCACCCGCTCCACGCCGAGCGGCTCGTCGGCCGGGTCGAGCGTCGCGACGTAGGACTCCAGCCAGGCCAGTGCCCGGCGGAAGGCGTCGCGCTCCTGCTCGTCGTCGCGGTAGCCCTCGCGGACCCAGGTGCCCTTGAGCAGCGTGCCCAGCGCCTCGGGGCGGCGACGGTCGGGGGGCGTCGCATACCAGTTCTTCAGCGCGGTGTGGACGCTGGCGCCGAGCGAGTTGTGCGCCCAGGGCGGCCCCTTGGGCGGGGCCGGCCGGTCCACGTACGCGTAGCGGTAGCGCCGGGGGCAGTCGGCGTAGGCGCCGAGCTTGCTCGGGGTGCAGACGAAGAGCCGTTCCGGCATGCCCGCGAAGCCGAGCTGCTCGGCCTGGTCGACGCGGGGCCGGGGTGCCCGGCCGCCGGTGGATCGTGAGGGTCGCACACCCGAGATCCTGCCATCCGGGTACGACAGGAGACGAACGGCTCAGCCGTTGTTGACGTACTCGGTCACGAACGCGGCGATCGCGTCGGCGATGAGCTGCACGGCGATGGCGGCCAGCAGCAGGCCGGCGATCCGGGTCAGCACCTCGATGCCGCCCGGGCGGAGCACCTTGACGATCCCGCCGGAGAACCGCAGCACCACCCAGACGGCGACCATCACCGCGACGATGGCCAGCGCGATGGCGACGTAGTCGGTGACGCCGCCGGCCCGCTGGACGAACAGCATGGTGGCGACGATGGCGCCCGGGCCGGCCAGCAGCGGGGTGCCCAGCGGCACCAGCGCGATGTTGGAGGTGACCTGCTGGCTCGGGTCGTCCGCCTTGCCGGTGAGCAGTTCCAGCGCGACCAGCACCAGCAGCAGGCCGCCGGCGGCCTGCAACGCGGGCAGGTCGACGTGCAGGTAGGCCAAGATCGTCTGCCCCGCCACCGCGAAGATCACGATGACCCCGAGCGCCAACGCCACGGCCTGCCAGGCGGCCCGGTTCCGCTCGCGCGCGGCCAGCGGCCCGGTGAGCGCGAGGAAGATGGGCATCATTCCGGGTGGGTCCACGATCACCAGCAGGGTCACGAAGACCTCACCGAAGAGCTTGAGATCCACGCGGACACGGTAGCCGCGCGGCCGGAACGCTTCAGCCTGAAGCGACGGGCGTCACCCCGCGGGCCAGCGCGACGATCCGCTCGTACGCCTCGGATCCGGTGGTGTGCGCGCCGAGACGGACGGTCTTGTGCGTGCCGTGGAAGTCCGACGAGCCGGTGACCAGCAGCCCCAGCTCTGCGGCGAGCCGGCGGACGTGCTCCCGCTCGGCCGGGCTGTGGTCCTCGTGGTCGGCCTCCAGGCCGACCAGGCCGGCGTCGGCAAGCTGCCCGATCAGCTCGTCGGGCACGATCCGGCCGCGCCGGCTGGCCCTCGGGTGGGCGAAGACGGGCACCCCACCGGCGGCCCGGACCAGCGCCACCGCACGGAACACGTCGATGTCGTCCTTGGGCAGCCGGTACCGCTCGCCCAACCAGTCCGGCCCGAACGCCTCGGTGGTGGTGGCCACCAGGCCTGCCCGGATCAGCGCCGCCGCGATGTGCGGGCGTCCGACCGTCCCGCCCGCCGCCCCGGCCAGGATCTCCGACCAGCTCACTCCGATGCCGTCGGCCTGGAGCAGCCGGACGATCCGCTCGCCGCGTTCCTCGCGGGCCCGCCGGACCCGGGCCAGCTCCGCGACCAGTTCCGGTTCGGTCGGATCGAAGAGGTACGCGAGCAGGTGCAGCGGGACCGCCGGTTCGACGCCGAACCAGCGGCAGGAGAGTTCAGCGCCCCGGATCAGGGTGAGGCCGGGCGGCAGGGCGGCGACGGCGGCCGCCCAGCCCGCCGTGGTGTCGTGGTCGGTGAGTGCCACCACGTCGAGCCCGGCGTGGGCGGCGGCCCGGACCAGCTCGGCCGGGCCGAGGGTGCCGTCGCTCGCGGTCGAGTGGGTGTGCAGGTCGATCCGGGCCGGGACGCTCACCCGCCCGACGCTACGCCCCGTCGGGGCGTACGGGGACGTCGGCCACCACCACTGGTCGCTGCCCGGATGAGGTCCCGCCGATCGCCGACGGGGTCGGCCGCTCGCCGGCCAGCACCCGCCCCGGCTCGACCCGGAGCAGCCCGCCCGCGGCGTCCACATGCAGTGCGGCGCCGGCACGGGTCCAGGCCACCGCCCCCGCCAACGGCGGGCCGGCCGGATGGGTCGCCGGGGTGGCGCCCGGGTCGGCCAGGTCGACCAGCAGGGCGGTGCGGCCGGTGCCGTTCACCAGCAGCCACCGCCCGTCGGGCGAGACCCCGCCGAGTCCGTCGGCGGCCGGCTTCGGGCCGCAGACGGTACGCGTCGGGGTGAGGCCGTGGGTCGGGTCGAGCAGGGCCAGGCACGGCTGCCCAGCCGGTCCGCCGCTGACCAGGCCGACCAGCCGGCCGTCCGGGCGGGTGCCGTAGACGGCGCGTACGTCCGGGTTCGTGGCGCCCGGCACGCCGCCGGCGTCACGCCGCCAGACGCTGATCCCGCCCGGGCCGGGCGCCCGGAGCAGCACGTCGTCGCCGGTGAAGCCGACCGGCACGACGCCGGCCGGCGCGGTCACCCGGCTCGGTGCGATGAGCTGACCGGCGACGACCGCGGCGGCGAGCAGGTCCGGGCCGTCCCGCCAGGCCACCTGCCGGCCGTCGGCCGAGACCGCGACGGCGTCCGCGGCGGCGAGCATGACCTGCGGCGGGCCGTCGGCGGGCACCCACCAGAGGGTACGGCCGGCGGCGGTGGCCGCCGAGGTCAGCAGCCAGCCCTCCCGGTCGTGGACCCGCTGGCCCCGTTCGACGCCGCCGACCTCGGTCAGTTCCCGCCGCTCGCCGTCGCTGGTGTCCAGCCGGTTCCCGACGAGCAGGTCGAGTTCGGCGCGGACCGGCCCCGGCCGGGACACCGGGGTGGAGGCGGTGGGCAGCGGCGAGGCGGCGAACCCGCGCGGGTCGCCGAGCACCACGGTCGGCGTGCCACCGTGGCCGTCCGGCCCGCCGAGCTGCGCCATCCCGGTGGTGACCAGCGCGGTCGCCACCCCGGCCAGGGCCAGGCCGGTGAGCGCCCGACGGCGTCCGGCCCGGCGGGCCCGGCGCAGCGCCGCTCCCGCCGGATCCACGCCGAGCGGTCGGGGCGTGGCGACCTGGCGGGCCAGCGTCTCCCGCAGCGCCCGCTCCAGCTCGTCGTCGTGCACGGCGAATGGACGCTCCGGGCCGCTGGCCCGGTTGTCATCGTGCTGTCGAATGCCGCTCATCGGGTCTCCACCGGTACCCCGACGGCGGGTCGGGCCGGGGCCGCCGACGACGGCGTGGCCGGGCGCGGCGCCGGCGTGTCGGGCTGGGGCGCCGGACCGGCCGCCACGTCCGAGTCCGGCGGAGGGACGGGCTGTCGCGCCGGGCCGGCCGGAACCCGGGCGGCCGGCGGCACGACGGGTTGGCGTGTCGCTGCGGGTCGAGCCCGCNTCGACCCGGGCCGTCCCGCCTCGGCGGACGACCCGGTCGGATCCGCCGGCAGGCCCGGGGCGGTTTCGGCGCCGAGCCGACGGCGCAGGGTGTTCAAGGCCCGGGAGGTCTGGCTCTTGACCGTGCCCGGGGAGATCTCCAGCAGGGCGGCCGTCTGCGCCTCCGACATGTCCTCGTAGAAACGGAGCACCAGCACGGCCCGCTGCCGGGCGGGCAGGGCCCGCAGGTGCCGCCAGAGCGCGTCCCGGTCGAGCTGGTGCTCGATCTCGTCCACGGCGGCACGCTCCGGCAGCACCTCGGTCGGCCGTTCACCGTGCCAGCGGCGGCGCCACCAACTGGTCGACGTGTNCGGGCGTACGGCTCGATGGCGTCGATCCCGCCGAGCCGCTTCCAGGCGAGGTAGGTCTTGGTCAACGCGGTCTGGAGCAGGTCCTCGGCGGTGGCCCAGTCGCCGGCCAGCAGGTAGGCGGTGCGCAACAGGGCGCCGGACCGGGCCGCGACGAACTCGCGGAACTCCTCCTCCAGCGGATCACTGCTCGCCACGCTCACCTCCGCGCCCCCGTCCTGCCTGGCAGGCTCCCATGACCGGGCGGGTCGGGGCGACGGCGGAAGGTGTGCAACCGCTCCGATGTTCGGACGAAAAGTTTCAGGCGCCGTCGTCGGCCTTGGCCTCGTCCTGCTCCTTGCCGATCCGTGCCTCCACCGCCTGCGGCTCGTACATCTCCTCGACCACGCGCAGGTAGAGCTCGTTCGGGTTGGGCAGGTTCTTGATCTCGCGCAGCGCCTGGTCCTGACCCGCCGACTCGAGCACGAACGTGCCGTAGTTGAAGGTCCGGCCGCTCGGGCTCTGTTCGTATTTCATGTCGGTGACCCGGGCCAGCGGCATCATCGCGACCCGACGGGTGATGATGCCGTTGACCACCATCACCCGCTTGTTCGTGAGGATGAACCGGTCGTACCACCAGTCGGCGACCCGCCAGGCGACCCAGCCCATCACCGCGAACCACAGCAGCACCGCGATCGTGGTCAGCGCGCCGACGTCGCGCCCGGCGAGGAAGCCGGCGAGGTAGCCGAGCACGAACGTGGCCGCCACGCCGACGACGATCGGCGTGGCGAGGTGCACCCAGTGCCGCTTCCACTCGCCCCGGAACCGCTCGGTCGGGAAGAGATAGCGAGCCGCCAGGGCGCTCGGCTCGTCCTCCATCGGCAGCACCCGGCGCGGAGCCATGCCGGAGGCGTCGGCCCGGAGACCGGCCAACTCCTCCTCGGTGATCGACTGCTCCGGGTAGCCCTCCGGGTCACGCGCCCAGGTGCGGCCGGAGCGGCCCTCCCCCGCGTAGCCGGGTCCGTCGCCGAAACCGGCATCGTCCGGCAGGGAGGGGCCCCCGCCGTAGCCGGTGCCGGCGCCGTAGCCGGGACCATCATCCGGGTCGATCCGGGGGATCGGCTCGGTGTCGCGCTCCCGGCGTGCCCGGTCGGGATCGTCCGGGTCGAAGGGTGGACCGGAAGGGCTTCCCATGGCCGGCTAGGCGACCAGGTTGGTGAAGAAGTCGCCGAACCCTTGCGCGATGTCCACGACGCTGCCGCCGAGCGACTTGAACACGTCGGCGGCCGAGTTGGGCCGGTAGGCGACAAAGAAGATCAAGAATGCTATGCCGGCCCAGGTGAGGACCTTCTTGACCATAGCGGGCCATCCTCTCGCGCGGCGCCGGGTCCGTTTACCGCAGCGGCACCCAGAGTATCAGCATCGTGTCGTACCGTGAATATCTGCGTCCGCTCCCCGACTTGTCGGTGCCGGCCGGTCAGGCCTGCCCGTGCAGGTACGGGGACGGTGCGCCGTACACGAGTTCGGACGGTGTCCACTCGGTGAGGTCGTGCAGCACGACTTCTTCCGCGAGGAGGTGACCCGCACTCGCCGGCCAGGCTATCGCATGGAGCCACATTCCCCGAGCTTCACCGGCGTACGCGCTTCGATCCGTTTCGGACCGGACGAGCCACAGTGGAGTGGGATGGCCGCCCACACGGATCTTCGCGTGCGGCAGACGCTCGGGGTGACCAGGGCCGGGATCGGTCAGCGCCTCCTCGACCTGTGGGCCGGGGTCGGGGCCGGGCAGTCCCGCGAAGCGGGAACCCAGCCCGACACCCGGCTCCTCGGCGACGAAGATCAGGTCGGCCGGTCCACCGTCGAGCGGGGCCGGGCCGGCGCACGCGACCACCGTGGCGCGGATCCCGGCCCGGTCGTCGCCCGCCCAGGCCACGCCGGTCAACGTCCACCCTGGAGGCAACGGCCACGGGCACCACAGCGGCACACCGGGCCGGTCGGTCGGGTCGACGTCGGCGGCCACCCGCTCGACGACGCTCGCCATGATCTCGGCGCCAATGTGCTCGGGGACGTGCAGGGGCGCCACCGGGCCGCACCGCACGCACCGGTACTCGCCGTTCATCAGGTCCGGCGCGCGTACCGGGCCGGCGCATCTCGGACAACTCACCACGACAGTCACACCCTCACCGTCACCCCGCGCCGCCGGGGCGTCAAGCGGGCTGGCCGACGGACACCGGTTTTCCGGCCGGCCCTGGAGACGGTGGCGCGTCAGTCCGGCGGCGGGCCGGCGTACGACCGGATCCAGGCGTGCATGGCGATACCGCTGGCCACGCCCGCGTTGATCGACCGGGTCGAGCCGTACTGGGCGATCGAGAAGAGCGCGTCGCAGGCCGCCCGGGCCACCGGCGAGAGCCCCGGCCCCTCCTGCCCGAAGAGCAGCACGCAGCGGCGCGGCAGCACGCCGGTCTCCAGCGGCCGGGAGCCGGGCAGGTTGTCGATCCCGACCACCGGCAGCCGCTCCCCGGCCGCCCACCCGACGAACTCCTCGATCGTCGGGTGGTGCCGGACGTGCTGGTAGCGGTCGGTCACCATGGCGCCCCGGCGGTTCCACCGCCGACGCCCGACGATGTGCACCTCCCGGGCGAGGAAGGCGTTGGCGTTACGGACGACGGTGCCGATGTTGAAGTCGTGCTGCCAGTTCTCGATCGCCACATGGAAGTCGTGCCGCCGCCGGTCCAGGTCGGCCACCACGGCCTCCCGCCGCCAGTAGCGGTAGCGGTCCACCACGTTGCGCCGGTCGCCCGCGGCGAGCAGCTCCGGGTCGAGGCGGGCGTCGTCCGGCGGGTCACCGGGCCAGGGCCCCACACCCACGTCGAGCTGGTCGTCGGTCACGGTCTGCAGAGGGTACGGGCCGCCGGCCGCACGCCGCGACTCAGCGCAGGTCGAGCGCGCTGCCCAGGCGGTGGAGGAACCGCTGGTCGGCGGGGCTGGGCGGGAAATCACCGACCCGGCACACGCGCGCCGCCACCGACTCGACCCACTGCCGGTACGCGGCCGAGTCGGCCGGGTCGGCGCGGCGGCGCAGCACCCGCACCGCGGCCCGACAGGCGGCGAGCAGGCCCACCAGGTCGGTGAGGCGCTCGTCCCGCTCGTCCGCGCCGTCGTGGCGCGCGTAGATGGCGGTGACCACCGCCCGGATCAGATCGCTGTCGAAGGCCCGGCCGGCGGCCACCGCGTCCAGGCCGGCCAACCCGGCGGCGACTCCTCGCGGTGGACGCCCGGGACCGGGCGAGGCGGCGGCGACCAGCACCCGGCCCGGTAGGTCGGTCAGCAGGTCCCACTCCGCCGCGGCATAGGCGGCGGTGGCGAGCGGCGTGACGCGGCGACCGGCAGAGGGCGGCTCTCCGGCGACGGAGTGGCTCATCGGGACCTCCAGCCCGAGCATATGCCCCGGGCGAGGTTCCCGGCCCCGTCCCACGCGGAACGGGGCCGACGGGCCGCGCAACCGCCTCAGCGCGGCTCGGGGAAGCTCGGGCGCTCCGGGTCGACGCCGTCCGCGACGGCGGCGGCCGCGTACTCCTTCTTCGGGACCATGACCTTGCGGCGGAAGACGCAGACCAGCGTGCCGTCCTGGTTGTAGCCCCGGGTCTCGACCGCGACCACGCCGCGGTCGGGCTTTGAGGCCGACTCCCGCTTGTCGAGCACCGTGGTCTCGCCGTAGACCGTGTCGCCGTGGAACGTCGGGGCGACGTGCCGCAACGACTCGATCTCCAGGTTGGCGATCGCCTTGCCGCTGACGTCCGGCACCGACATGCCCAGCAGCAGTGAGTAGACGTAGTTGCCGACCACCACGTTGCGCCCGAACTGGGAGGCGGACTCCGCGTAGTGGGCGTCCAGGTGGAGCGGGTGGTGGTTCATGGTGAGCAGGCAGAAGAGGTGGTCGTCGTACTCGGTCACCGTCTTGCCCGGCCAGTGCCGGTAGACCGCGCCGACCTCGAACTCCTCGTAGTAGCGGCCGAACTGCATCCTGGTCCCCTTCGACGGGCGGCGATGGAGTTCGGCACAGCATGCCTTACCGCTGGTTAAGGCGGGGGCCGGGGCGCTCGCCGGGCGGAAATGTCACACCGGGGGCCACCTGGGTGGAGACGCAATGAGCGGCGGGGCCCTCCCCGGCACCCGCCGCCCACGCTCTGATGGGAAAGATTCTGCCGCACGAGGGGGCGATCCCAACAGAGACCGACGTCACATTTATCTTTTCGTAACAATACGTTGGGTTACCGGCTACCTCTTCGGCAGCGATCTTCGCAGGCCGGATCCCCCCTTGTCAGGACCCAAGTTACCGTTACGTAGCAGGCTGCGAGCGCGATCTTCCTGGAAACGCTCCCATCACGTCCCGTCACGCAAATGCGTCCTGCACTTGCGTTCCGCACGACGGTCGTTAACAGATAGAGTTCGATGCATCGAGGGTCACCCCCGGCCCACCTGGCGTTTCGTTACACAGGTCACGGGAATTCCCTCGGTGTGTCCCTGGTTCCACCGGGCGTACGGCAATCCGCGGTGATCGGAGAGAGCAAATGGCAACGGTTGAGCTGACCACGGCCAACTTCGACGAGGTGACCGAGCGCGACGGCATCGTCCTGCTCGACTTCTGGGCGGACTGGTGCGGCCCGTGCAAGCGCTTCGCCCCGGTCTACGAGCGCTCCTCGGAGAAGCACCCCGAGATCGCCTTCGGCAAGGTCGACACCGAGGCGCAGCAGGAGCTGGCCGCCAAGTTCAACATCAGCTCCATCCCGACCGTGATGGCGATCCGCGACGGCGTCATCGTGTACGCCCAGCCGGGCGCGCTGCCCGAGTCGGCGCTGGAGAACCTCATCGAGCAGGTCCAGCAGTTGGACATGGACGACGTCCGCAAGAAGCTGGCCGAGCACAAGCACTGAGCGCACGGCGCACGCCCGCCGGCCGAGCCCTCGACGGGCCCGGTCGGCGGCGTCTCCGTGCCCGGTGGCCGACGGTACGGGCAGCGAGGAATGGCCGAGTGAGGGACCGTTCCGGGTGGTTCACTCCCGTATCGTCATGACCTGATGGAGACCTTGACCACCCGCGGACGTGCCGTCCGGCTGGGCGCCACCGTGCTCGGGCTGGCCCTGCTCCTCCTCGGCACCGTGCACGGCACCGACGACGACTTCCCGTTCGGGCCGTTCCGGATGTATTCCACCTCCGACCCGCCCGACGCGCCCGCGCCCGACACCCGCGTCGAGGGCGTCGACCGCACCGGCGCGGTGGTGTCCCTCGGCCAGGAGGCCACCGGCATCCGCCGCGCCGAGATCGAGGGCCAGCAGTCCCGGTACGCCGCCGACCCGAGCCTGCTGCGCACCGTCGCCGAGGCGTACGCCGAACGCCACCCCGCCGCCCCCGCGCTGGTGGAGGTGCGCATCGTGGTCCGCTGGTACGGCATCGAGGGCGGGCGGCCGACCGGCGAGTGGACCGACCGGACGGCCGTGAGCTGGGAGACCGCCGGATGACCGGCTGGCTCACCGAGGCGGTGCCGCGCGGCCGGGTGGCCGCCTTCCGCACCCTCGTCTACCTCTTCGTCGCCGCCGACCTGGTCGTCTTCACCCCCTGGGTACGCACCCGCGTGGACGTGCCCGGCGACCTCTACCGGCCGCTGCTCGTCGGCCGGCTGCTGCCGCTGCCCACCCCCAGTCCCGCCCTGGTCGGCGTGATCTTCTGGGCGCTCCTCGTCGCCGCGCTGCTCGCCGCGACCGGGCGGGCGCACCGGCTGCTCGGCTGGACCGTCTTCGCGCTGTACTTCGAGTGGATGATCGTGGCGATGAGCTACGGCAAGGTCGACCACGACCGGTTCGGATTCCTCGTGGCGCTGGCCGTGCTGCCCACCGCCGGCCGGGCGCGACACGGCGACCCGACCCGCACCGAGGCGGGCGGCTGGGCGCTGCGGGTCACCCAGATCGCGGTGGTCTGCACCTACTTCCTCGCCGCCTGGGCCAAGTTCCGCTTCGGCGGCCTCGACTGGGCGACCGGGTCGGTGCTGGCCCGGGCGATCATCCGCCGGGGCACCGACTTCGCCGACCTGATCGCGCAGGTGCCGCACCTGCTGATCGTGGCCCAGTTCGGCATTCTGGCCTTCGAGCTGCTCAGCCCGCTGGTGTTCGTGGTGCCCGAACGGTGGCGAACGGCGGTGATCGGGTTCTTCTACTCGTTCCACCTGGTCACCGTCGCGACTATCACCATCTCGTTCGCGCCGCACCTGGTGGCGATGACCAGCTTCCTGCCACTGGAGAAGATCCGCCCGGTGGTACGCGCCCGCCGCCTGCTCAACCGTCGCGCC
>NZ_NAPR01000013.1:52404-122446 GCF_002140155.1 Micromonospora sp. NBS 11-29 | reverse complement strand
CAGCGCCAGCGCCCGCCGCGTCGCCGCCGTCGACGCCCGCCGGATAACCTCGCCGCCCGCCCGGCCGGTCTGCGAGAACGTGGCACGACCGGCCATACCGGGGCGCTCTCGTACCGCGCCCGGCCCGCGGGTTCCGCCTGCTCCGCCGGCCGGGGCCGGTCAGCGTTGCGCCGGTCCGGGAGTCGGGTCGGGTCGGCCCGTCGGACCGTACAGGCGCTCCCGGGCCTCCTGCGGCAGCGCGCACGCGGCCGTGCCACCGGGCAACCGATGCCGGTTGCGGGCCACCCAGCGATAGGCCGGCCAGGCCGCGGCGCGGACCGGCGGCAGGCGCAGCCCGGCACCGGCGAGTCGCCAGAGCGGCCCGCTGCCGCCGAGCAGCCGCGCGATGGCGTCCGGCCCGGCGGCACGGGAGCCGTCGGCACCCACCCACTGCACCGCTTCCTCGCACTCGGCCTCCGTCAGGCCCAGCGCCGTCAGGTCGGCGAACTGCCACGGGACCACGCGGGCACCGGTGGGGATACGACGCTCGATGAACTGCGCGCACCGGGTGCAGAAGGCGCAGTCGCCGTCGTAGACGAAGGTCGACGTCTCCATGCCTTCCATCCTGCACCCGTGCCCGGCGCTGCGGCAGCCGGTGTCCGGCGCGTCACTTGCGCTTCGTTCGTACGCATGTTCGAATGAGGTCCATGCGCTGGGACACCCTCTCCGCTCCCCCGGACGAGGGGACTCCCGATCGGGCAGCGCCGGCGGCTCCACCCCTGCCGCTGGCGCTGCCCGGCGCGATCACGCGCACCTTCGACACTCCCGGTTTCGCCGGCATGACCTTCTACGAGGTACGCGCCAAGTCGATCATCAATCGGGTTCCCGGCGAGTCCAAGGTGCCGTTCGAGTGGACCGTGAACCCCTACCGGGGCTGCTCCCACGCCTGTCGATACTGCCTCGCCGGCGACACGCCGATCCTGATGGCGGACGGGCGCACCAGACCGATCAGCGAGCTGGAGCCCGGCGACCGGATCTACGGCACCGAACGACGCGGCGCCTACCGGCACTACGTCGTCACCACCGTGCTCGACAAGTGGTCGACGGTGAAGCGGGCCCACCGGGTCACCCTGACCGACGGCACCACGCTGGTGGCCAGTGGCGACCATCGGTTCCTGACCGAGCGCGGCTGGAAGCACGTCACCGGCAGCATGCGGGGTGACGCGCGTCGCCCGCACCTGACCACCCGCAACCGCCTGCTCGGCACCGGCCGCTTCGCGGTCGCGCCGAAGCGGTCCGTCGACTACCACCGGGGCTACCTCCACGCGCTGGTCCGCTACGCCGAGCGCCCCGACCCCCGGCAGCCCCGATACGACGACGCGATCGTCCCCGATCTGCCCGACCACCGGCAATGCCCGCACGGTGACGCCGAAGGCCCCGCTCCGCGCCGCAGCTTCCGGCTGGCCACGGCGGAGGTGGAGGCGGTGGAGCGCGTCGAGCGGTTCCTCGCCGAGGCCGGCGTCGCCGTCGAGCGGGTGGCCAACCGGGCGGCCCGCCGGTCGACGGCGGTCCGCGTGGTGCGGCCGGACAACGCCGGGATCGTCACCGGGCTGGTCCGCCCGCCGGACGAGCCGACCGACGACTGGCGGCTCGGCTTCCTCGCCGGCATGTTCGACGCCGGTGGAAGCTGCCACCGGGGCGTGTTCCGGGTCGGCGTCGCCGACGCCGGAAGCCGACGCCGCATGGCCGCCGCCCTCGACCGGTTCGCCTTCCGATGGGCGCTCGACGATCCGGGCAACCGCAACGGCGCACGACAGTTCCGGCTGACCGGTGGCCTGCCGGAACGGCTGCGCTTCTTCCACCTGACCGACCCGGCCGACACCCGTGAACGCTCGATCGAGGGGATGGCCCTCAAGTGCGCCGCCCGCCTCCGGGTGGCCGCCGTCGAGAACCTCGGCCTCGACCTGCCGCTGTGGGACATCACCACCGGCACCGGCGACTTCATCGCCAACGGCGTGGTCAGCCACAACTGCTTCGCCCGCAACACCCACACCTACCTCGACCTCGACGCCGGGGCCGACTTCGACCGCCGGGTCATCGTCAAGGTCAACGCCGGCGAACTGGTACGCCGCGAGTTGGCCGCCCCGCGCTGGCGCGGCGCGCACGTCGCCATGGGCACCAACGTGGACTGCTATCAACGGGCCGAGGGGCGCTACCGGCTGATGCCGCCGATCATCGAGGCGCTGCGCGACTTCGCCAACCCGTTCTCCATTCTGACCAAGGGCACGCTGCTGCTGCGCGACCTACCGCTGCTGCGACAGGCCGCCGAGGTCACCCGGGTCCGGTTGTCCTACTCGGTGGGTTTCGTCGACGAGGCGCTCTGGCGGCTGGCCGAACCGGGCACACCGAGCCCGCGCCGCCGGTTGGAGGCGGTCCGCCAGCTCACCGACGCCGGCTTCGACGTCGGGGTGCTGATGGCCCCCGTCCTGCCCGGCCTCAGCGACGACGAGGAGTCGATCGACGCCACCATGGCGGCGATCGCCGCCTCCGGCGCCGCCAGCGTGTCGGCGCTGCCGTTGCACCTGCGGCCGGGCGCGCGGGAGTGGTACGCGCGCTGGCTGGCCCGGGAGTTCCCCCACCTGGTCCCCCGTTACCGGCAGCTCTACCAGGCCGGCGCGTACACACCGCAGGCGTACCAGCGGGAGGTGACCGCGCGGGTGCGGATGGCCGCGCGCCGCCACGGGTTGCACCGAGGCGGAAGCGACGACAACCGTGGGCTGCCCGACGTCGCACCGCCGGCCCCGGCCGCCGAGCAGCTCTCCCTGCTGTGACGGTGGCGGCCGGTTAGTCTCGACGGATGCGCTCCGCCCAGCAACTCCTCGCCGACTCCGCCGTCATCGCCGTCGTCGGGGCGTCCCGCGACCCGGGCAAGGCCGCGCACCGCGTGCCGCTCAAGATGCAGCGGCACGGCTGGCGGATCATCCCGGTGAATCCGACCGTGGACGAGCTGTTCGGCGAGAAGGCCTATCCGACGCTGGCCGACATCCCGCACCCGGTCGACCTGGTGAACGTGTTCCGTCCGGCGCGGGACGCGGTCGAGGTGGTCCGGCAGGCGGTGTCGATCGGTGCGCCGGCGGTCTGGCTCCAGCTCGGGATCTTCTCCGCCGAGGCGCGCCGGATCGCCGAGGAGGCCGGCATCGACTACGTCGAGGACCGCTGTCTCATCGTCGAGCGGGCCGCCGCCAACCTTTCCCGCCGCTGAGGCGTCCCGGCAGGACCGACGGCGTCGGCGCCCGCCAGCGGGCCGACGCCGACCGGAGACGCCGCCGGTAGGCGGACGCCAGCCAGGGACGCCCCGGGTAGGCCGACGCCGGCCGGGGGTGCTGCCGGCCGGGGTGCGGGTGACTCCGTCACAGCCGGCAGGCTCGCCGGTCCGGGACGCCGTACCGGCGTCACGCAGAGCGTCGCCGCCGGGCTGACCCGGCGCGGTCGCGGGTCGGCGGCTCGGGGCCGAAGATCAGGTCGAGCTGCGCGTCGAGTGCGGCCAGCGCGGTCTCCGGCGGGTAGTGCCCGCCGAGCACGTAGATGCCGAGCCCTTCCATCACGGCGAGCAGACCCACGGCGGCCCGTTCCGGGTCCACCCGGCCCTCCGTCACGAGCGGTGAGCCGGCGGCGATCCGGTCGGCCACGAACGCCCGCAACGCGGCCGTCTCGTCGTGCAGCGCGGCGGCCACGGCCGGCCGGACCGCGGTGTACGCGAGGAACGCCAGCGCCACCCGGCCGTCCGCCCGCCGTTCCTCGTCCAAGGGCAGCAACGCGGCCAGCATGGCCCGCAGCAGCGCCCGGGGAGCCGGCGTCGCGCCGAGCGCCTCGATCGCCCGGCGTACCCGGGTCTCGTTGCGCTCGCTCACCACGGCGAGGGCGAAGACCATCATCTCGTCCCTCGTGCGGAAGTAGTGCTGCACCATTCCGGCGCTGACCCCCGCCGCGGCGGCGACGTGGCGCAGGCTGACCGCTTCCAGCCCCTGCTCGGCGGCGACCCGCATCAACGCGTCGGCGATCAGCGCTCGACGTTCCCGGTGGTCGACCCGCTTCGGCATGCTCCCATGCTTTCACAATACGACTGCATTGACACGTACGCGGAACGCCTTTACATTGCGAGTGCATTGAAAAGAGGAGGCGGGGATGATACGGCTGGTGCGACGTGTGGTGGCGTACGAATGGGGCATGTGGCGCAGCCTGGCCCGGTGGACGCTGCGCCGGCCCTACCCGGTGGCCCCCGGCGCGGCGACGTTCGCCTACGTCGGCGGCGTGCAGCCGATCCTGCTGGCCTTCCTCGTCATGTCCGCGATCGAGATCCCGATCCTGGACGTGATCCTGCGGCACACCGTCGACTCGCCGACGATCCGGCATGCCGCGATCGGGATCGGCGTCTGGGGTCTGCTGTGGATGTTCGGGCTGCTGGCCAGCCTCCGGATCCACCCGCATGTGGTCGACGACGCCGGCCTGCGGGTGCGCAACGGCGTCTCGCTCGACATCACCGTGCCGTGGGCCGCCGTCGCCGGGCTGACGGTCCGCCGCCGGTCGCTGGCCTCCAGCCGGGCGGTCCGGTACGACGAGGACGACCCCACGGTGTTGAACCTCGGCGTCGGCAGTCAGACGGCGATCGACCTGGCGCTGCGGGAGCCGCTGTCGGTGCCGCTGCCCAGCGGACCGAGCCGGCCGGTGCGGGAGATCCGCTTCTACGCGGACGACCCGGCGGCACTGGTCGACCACGCCCGCCGGCACCTGCCGGCCGAGCGCGGCACCGGGCGTTAAGAAGGGGCCCCGCCTATACCGGAGGCGTTAAGAGGGTCCCCTTCCTTACAGCTTGTACTGAGTGAGGAGGCCGCGGGAGATGATGGTCTTCTGGATCTCCGAGGTGCCCTCGCCGATCAGCAGGAACGGCGCCTCGCGCATCAGGCGCTCGATCTCGTACTCCTTCGAGTAGCCGTAGCCGCCGTGGATGCGGAACGCCTCCTGGACCACCTCGGCGCAGTACTCGGACGCGAGCAGCTTGGCCATGCCGGCCTCGACGTCGTTGCGCTGACCGGCGTCCTTGAGCCGGGCCGCGTTCACCATCAGNGGTGCCGGGCGAGCGGCTGGCCGAACGTCTTGCGCTGCTGGGCGTACGCGACGGCCAGCTCGAACGCGCGGATCGAGATGCCGCAGGCGCGGGCGGCCACGTTGACCCGGCCCACCTCGATGCCGTCCATCATCTGGTAGAAGCCGCGGCCGACCCGCTCCTCGCCGCCGAGCACGGCCGAGGCGGGGACGGTGACGCCGTCGAGCACCATCTCGGTGGTCTCGACGCCCTTGTACCCCATCTTGTCGATCCTGCCGGGGATGGTCAGGCCGGGCGCGGTCTCGCCGAAGCCGGGCTCCTTCTCCAGCAGGAACGTGCTCATGTTGCCGTAGACCGAGTCGGCCCCGGTGTCGGTCTTGACCAGGGTCGCCACCACCGACGAATACGCGCCGTTGGTCAGCCACATCTTCTGCCCGTTCAGCACGTAGGTGTCGCCGTCGCGGACCGCCTTCGACTTGATCGCCGAGACGTCCGAGCCGCACTCGGGTTCGGACATGGAGAACGCGCCGCGCACCTCGCCGGTGGCCATCTTCGGCAGCAGCCGGGCCTTCTGGTCCGCCGAGCCGTGCTGTGAGATCAGGTACGCCACGATGAAGTGCGTGTTGACGATGCCGGAGATCGACATCCAGCCCCGGGACAGCTCCTCGACCACGAGCGCGTAGGTCAGCAGCGACTCGCCGAGGCCGCCGTACTCCTCGTCGATGGTGAGGCCGAACAGCCCCATCTCGCGCATCCCGTCGAGGATGTCGGTGGGGTACTCGTCGGCGTGCTCCAACCGCTGGGCGTGCGGGATGATCTCCTTGTCGGCGAACTCCCGGACCGTCTCCAGGNCTCCGGGGTCGGCGCATTACTGATGGGTAGCTGAACGCTCGGTCAGTATCGGCCCGGGGCCCGGCCACGCCAAGGTGACCAGTCCACACAACCGCTGTGAAAAGGTTCACCGCGCCGGGTAGCGTCCGCAAGAGAGAAGGGCCGTTGACCTGCGGATCGAGGGGGCGAGCGGGTGTGACCGACGAGCAGCCACCCTCGCCGTACGAGCCGCCGGGCCACGGCCAGCCCTACGGGCAACCGCAGTACGGCCAACAGCACCCGCAGTGGGGCCAGCAGCCGCCGTACGCGCCGCAGCCACCGTTCGGCCAGTACGGCCCGCCCGGCGGCGAGGGGCCGCGACCGGGCGGCACGAACGTCCTCGCCATCCTGTCGCTGATCTTCGCGTTCGTCTTCGCGCCCGCCGGCATCGTCTGCGGCCACCTGGCCAAGCGGCAGATCCGGCGGACCGGCGAGGAGGGCGACCAGCTCGCCACCTGGGGTCTGATCCTCAGCTACGTCTTCACCGCGCTCGGCCTGGTGGTCTGCTGCGGCTGGATCGGCCTGGCCTTCTGGGCCAACGCCGACAACAACGGCCGGTGACGCGTCAGCGGAACTGCGCCTCCCGCACGCTGTTGCCGCCGTCGACCACGAGCATCTGCCCGGTGATGTACGACGCGGCCGGCGAGCAGAGGAACGCGATCGCGGCCGCCACCTCGTCCGGCAGGCCGGGCCGACCCACCGGCGTGCCGAGCCCCTGCTTGATCTCGGCCATGGTGGACGCCGCGGTGTGGATGATGCCGGGCGCCACCGCGTTGACGGTCACCCCGTCGGCGATCATCTCCATCGCCAGCGCCCGGGTCAGCCCGACCACACCGGCCTTCGCCGCCGCGTAGGCGGCCTCGGTGGGCAGCGCGTTCACCGGCCCGGCGGTGGCCGCCAGGTTGACGATCCGCCCCCAACCGCGCTCGGCCATCCCGTTGATGAACGCGCGGCTGCACAGGAACGCGGTGGTCAGGTTGCGGTCGATCTCGCCGCGCCACTCGTCGTAGGTGAGCTGGGCCACCGGGCGCAGCACCTCCGGGCTGGCCCGGCTGGCCAGGCCCGCGTTGTTGACCAGCACCTCGACGTCGCCGAGCTGCTCGGCCACCGCGTCGGCGAGCGCGCCCACCTCGGACTCGTCGGTGAGGTCGGCGACGAATCCGGTGACCCCCAGCTCACCGGCCCGGTCGTGGATCCGCCGGGTGGTCGACACGATCGCCACCCGCGCGCCCAGGTCGGCCAGTCGGCGCGCGGTCGCGTACCCGATGCCGTCCGCGCTGCCCGCGCCGGTGACCAGCGCGACCCGGCCGTCCAGTCGCATGGTGGCCGGATCCGGAAGCGGGTCGGACCGTTCCTGGTCGGCGGCGCCCGCCGGCTCGCCGGCGCGCGGGCGGCGCACCGACCCCGGCCGGCTCATGTCCCGTCGCGACCGACCCCCACGCGCGTCAAGTGCCATGCCGAGGATCCTGCCCGCTGTGGACCTTCCGGGCAATGCGGCACCCGGAAAGAGGGTCCTCCGGGTTGCCCGCCGCTGGCTACCCTGACCGGACCACGTACCTGGAGATGATGAGATGAGCTATCCCCCACCGCCCGGTGGTTGGCACGACCCCTCGGCGGCCGGACCGCAGTCGGGCCCTCCGGCCGACTACATCCCGGCCCAGCCCACCTCGGCGGACCCGTACTCGCCCGCCGACCCGTACGCCGGCATGAAGTCCGGCGACCCGTACGCGCCGGCCGGCTACCCGGCGGGCGCCTATCCGCAGCCGGGCGCGTACCCGCACCCGGCTGGCCACCCCGGATACGGGTACCCGGTCGCACCACGGCAGAACGGCCTGGCCATCGCCGCGATGGTCGTCTCGATCGTCGGCGCGCTCGGCCTGTGTGGTTACGGCCTGGGTGGCTACATCGGCGTGGTGGGCGCGATCCTCGGTCACGTCTCCCGCAAGCAGATCAGGGAGCGCGGCGAGGGCGGCGAGGGCTTCGCCACCGCGGGCATCATCGTCGGCTGGATCTCCACCGTGCTGGCCGTGCTGGCCACCATCGCCATCGTGGTCTTCTTTGTCTGGGTGGCCAACCAGGACCCGTCCGACTACGACAGCGGGACCTACTGACCTAGGCCGCCCCGGGTGCGAACTCGGGGCGGCCCGGGCCGGTCACGCCGAGGGCGGGGTGAACGAGGAGGTACGCGCCAGCCCGGCGGCCCGGCCCTTCGCCGCGACCACGAGCGCCATCTTGCGGGACGCCTCGTCGATCATCTCGTCGCCGAGCATCACCGCGCCGAGCTTCCCGCCCGCCTCCGAGGTGTAGTGCTCGTAGGCGTCGAGGATCAGCTCGGCGTGGTCGTAGTCGGCCTGCGCCGGCGAGTAGACCTCGTTGGCCGCGTCGATCTGCCCGGGGTGCAGCACCCACTTGCCGTCGAAACCCAGCGCCGCCGAGCGCTTGGCCACCTCGCGGAACGCGTCGACGTCCCGGATTTGCAGGAACGGGCCGTCGATGGCCTGCAGGTCGTGCATCCGGGCGGCCATCAGGATGCGCATCAGGATGTAGTGGTAGGGATCACCCGGGTAGTCCGGGATCAGCGCGCCGACCACCAGCGACTTCATGTTGATCGAGGCCATGAAGTCCGCCGGGCCGAAGATGATCGTCTCGACGCGGGGCGAGGCGGCCGCGATCGCGTCCACGTTGACCAGGCCGGCGGCGTTCTCGATCTGCGCCTCGATGCCGATCCGGCCCACCGGGAGGCCGAGCGTCTTCTCGATCTGGGTGAGCAGCAGGTCCAGCCAGTGCACCTGCTCGGCGTTCTGCACCTTCGGTAGCATCAGGCAGTCCAGGTTCGCCCCGGCGCCCTCGACCACCTCGATGACGTCCCGGTAGGTCCAGGGCGTGGTCAGGTCGTTCACCCGGACCACCCGGGTCCTGCCGGCCCAGTCGCCCTCGTTGAGCGCGGCCACGATGTTCTTGCGCGCGTCCGGCTTGGCCAGCGGCGCGACCGCGTCCTCCAGGTCCAGGAACACCTGGTCGGCGGGGAGGCCCTGGGCCTTGCCCAGCATCTTGACGCTGGAACCGGGTACCGCGAGGCAGGACCGGCGGGGGCGACCGACAGCGGCCATGGATGCGCTCCTTCCGGCGTCCGGCGCAGGCGCCGACGCGGCGGTGGACGTGGAGAACTGAACGATCCCAAAGGTCGTGGTGACGCCACGGTAACCTCGTGCCGTGACCGGGGTGAATGGACCTGTGGAAGATCTCACTGGGCGTCGGATCGTGGTGCTGACCGGCGCCAGCTCGGGCATCGGGCTGGCCGCCGCCGTCGCGCTGGCGCGACGCGGCGACCAGGTGGTGCTGGTCGGCCGTGACCCCGCGCGGCTGCGCGCCGCCGGGGAACGGGTCCGGGAGAGCTGCGGCGAGCAGCCGGAGCTGTTCCGCGCCGACTTCGCCGTGCTCGACGACGTACGCGGGCTCGCCGAGCGGCTGCGGGCCGGCTACGACCGGATCGACGTGCTGGCCAACAACGCGGGCGCGATCGTGCTCGAACCGGTCACCACGGTCGACGGCTTCGAGCTGAGCATGCAGGCCAACCACCTCGCCCCGTTCCTGCTCAGCAACCTGCTGGCCGACCGGGTCGGGCGGATGGTGGTGACCGGCTCCGACGCGCACCGCAGCGGCGTGCTCGACCCGGACGACCTCAACGCCGCGCTGCGCCACTACCGGCCGTTCCGGGCGTACGGCACCAGCAAGCAGGCGAACATCCTGTTCACCGCCGAGGCGGCCCGGCGCTGGCCGGAGGTGCCGTCGTACGCGTTCCACCCCGGCGTGGTGAGCACCCGGTTCGGCAACGAGAGCCGGATCGTGGCGCTCGGCATGCGGCTGCTGCCGTTCCGCACCCCGGAGAAGGGCGCGGAGACGCTGGTCTGGTTGGCGTGTCAGGACCCGTCCCGGCTGACCGACGGCGGTTACTACGCCGACCGCAAGCCGCACCGGCCGCGCCCCAAGGCGGCCGACCCGGCGCTCGCCGCCCGGCTCTGGACGGCCAGCGCGAAGGCCGTCGGCCTCGACGCCTGACGGCGTCACCGCGGCACGTGCACCGGGACGCTGGTGACCACCACCCCGGGCAGGGCCCGCAGCGCGGCCCGCAGTCGCTGCTCGGCGCGGCTGTGCAGCAGCCGGTGCCGACGCCGACGCAGCACCACCTCCGGCACGATCACGGTGAGCGTCAGCTCCGGGCCGGCCGCGTGCAGCGCCTCCAGGTAGTGCGCGAGCGGCCCGATCACCGACCGGTACGGCGACACGATCGTCTCCAGCCGCAGGTGGTCGCCCCAGGCCCGCCACTGGTCCCGGAACCGGTCCGCCTCCGCCTCCTCCGGCGCGATGTGCACGGCCAGCGTCGGCCGGCCCAGTGAGGCCGCGTACGCCAGGGCCCGCAGCGAGGCCCGGTTCAGCCGGGCCACCGGCACGATCACCAGGTGGCGTACCTGCTGGGGCAGTTCCTCGCCCTCGGCGGACCCGGCCGGGCCGGCGGGCGGCGGCGGGTGCGGCGCGAGCGCCCGGTGCAGCGTGGCGTAGTGCCGGTGGATTCGCCGGAACAGCAGCACCAGCAGCGGCACCGCGACCACCACCACCCAGGCGCCCTCGGTGAACTTGGCGACCGCGGCGGTCAGCAGCACCAGGCCGGAGAGCGTCGCGCCGACCGCGTTGACCACGAGCCGGCGGCGTCGCCCCCGCCCCGGCCGACGCCGCCAGTGCACCACCATCCCGGCCTGCGACAGCGTGAAGGCCAGAAAGACGCCGACCGCGTAGAGCGGGATCAGCCGCGCGGTGCGCCCGCCGAACGCGACGAAGACGGCCACCGCGCCGAGCGCGAGCGCGACCAGGCCGTTGCTGAACGCCAGCCGGTCGCCCATGTGCAGGAAGCGGCGCGGGGCGTAGGAGTCGCGGGCCATGAAGAAGAGCAGCCGGGGGAAGTCGTTGAACGCGGTGTTCGCCGCCAGCAGCAGGATCAACGCGGTGGTGGCCTGGAGGATCGCGTACCCGACGGCGGGGAAGGTGGCGCGACCGAGCTGGGACAGCAGCGTCTCGTCGGCCCGGGGCACCAGGCCGTCGAGGTGGATCAGCCCGATCAGGCCGGCGAAGAGCGTGACCAGCATGGCGACCATCCAGCCCAGCGTGGTGCGGGCGTTGCGCCACTCGGTCGGGCGAAACGCCGGCACCGCGTTGGACACCGCCTCGATGCCGGTCATCGACACCGCGCCGGAGGAAAACGCGCGCAGCACCAGCAGCAGACCCAGACCCTCCGTGGCCGGCACCGCCGGTGGCGGCACCGGCGCGAAACCCCGCGCCGCGGCCTTCGCCCAACCGACCGCCAGCAGCGCCACGAGCACCACCACGAAGGCGTACGTGGGCAGCACGAAGATGTTGCCGGCGGTGCGCACGCCGCGCAGGTTGCCGGCGAGCAGCGCGGCGATCACCAGCACGCCGATCGGCAGCGTCCACCGGGTGACCCCGGGCAGCGCCGAGGTGACCGCGTGCACGCCGGCGGCCACCGACACCGACACGGTCAGCACGTAGTCGAGCATCAGCCCGGCGGCGGCGGCCAGTCCCGCCGTACGTCCGAGGTTGTCCCCGGCGACCAGGTACGACCCGGCGCCGTGCGGATAGGCCGGGATGGTCTGCCGGTAGGAGAGCCCGACCGCGACCATCAGCACCACCAGCACGGCGGCCAGCGGCAGGGCCAGCCCGAGCGCGGCGCTGCCGGCCAGCACCAGTACGGCGAGCATCGCCTCCGGCCCGTACGCGACGGAGCTGAGCAGGTCCGAGGAGAGCACCGGCAGCGCGACCAGCTTGCGCATCCGCTCGTAGAGCACGGAACTGCTGGCCAGCGGCGGACCGACCAGGGTACGGCGCAGCCGGGCGACCGCCCGGCCGGGCCGGCTGCCGGGCAGGTGCGCCGCCCCGGTCGCGACCAGTTCGTCCGGCTGCGCCACGGTGAACATGTCGATCGGGGCCAGTCGGCCGAACCGGGTCGGCCGGGGGTGGTGGTCGCGCCGCCCCAGCGTCGGGTCGACGGGCAGGTCGCCGGCACTGCGGGGGTTGTGCCAGCGGGCGCCGATCCGGCCCAGCGCGGCCCGGTCCCCGGCGTCGAGCGGCGGGAACTCGGCCGAGGGCGTGACGACGGTGCCCCGCTCCGCCGCGTCGTCGCCGTCCGCCCCCACTCCCGCACTGTCGTGCAAACCGGCCGGTCCGGTGGCCGGAACGGCCGGACTTCCTCCCGACCGGCATCAACCGGCGGACCCGGACCGCGCATGATCGCAGACGTGCCCACCGCTCCGCACCGCCCGCCGCCCGACGCGCCGACCCTCGGCGCGCTCGCCCTGGCCGTCGCCGCCGTCTCGTCGTCCGCACCGCTGGTGGCGTTCGCCGCCGCCCCGGCCCTGGCCATCGCCTTCTGGCGCAACCTGCTGTCGGTGGCGGTGCTCGGTCCGGTCGCGCTGACCCGGCGCCGGGCCGAACTGCGGGCGCTGGCCGTCGGCCCGGCCCGCCGGCAGGGGCTGTACTGCGTACTCTCCGGGGTGGCGCTGGCCGCCCACTTCGCCACCTGGATGCCGAGCGCGAAGCTCACCTCGGTCGCGGCGGCGACCGCGCTCGGTGCGACGCAGCCGGTGTGGCAGGGGTTGATCGCCCGCTGGCAGGGACGGCGGCTGCCGCCGGCGGTCTGGGCCGGCATCGGCGTGGCCGTGCTCGGCGCGGTGCTCGCCACCGGCGCCGACTTCGCCGTCTCCGGCCGCGCGTTCGGCGGCGACCTGCTGGCCGTGGTCGGCGGCATGTTCGCGGCCGTCTACACCGCCTTCGGCGAGCGCGCCCGGGCCAGCGTCAGCACCACCGGCTACACCACCGTCTGCTACGGCGTCTGCGCGGTGATCCTGCTGGTGGTCTGCCTGCTCGGTGGCGTGCGGCTGCATGGCTGGGACGGCGGGACCTGGCTGGCCGTCCTCGGCCTGGTGGTCGGCGCCCAACTGCTCGGCCACTCGATGTTCAACTACGCCCTGCACCGGGTCTCCGCGACCACGGTCAGCGTGCTGATCCTGCTAGAGGCACCGGGCGCGGCGCTGATCGGCTGGGTCTGGTTGGGCCAGCTCCCCCGGCCGCTCGCCCTGCCCGGGCTGGCGCTGCTGCTCGCCGGCGTCGCCGTGGTGGTGCTCGGCGGGGCGCGGGCCGGTCGCCGGGCCCAGCCGGCTGCGGTGCCCGCCGACGCCGCACCGACCTCCGACTGACCGCCGTGCCGCTGTGCACCCGACCCCGCGGCGGTCAGCGGCGGCGGACCCGGTGCAGGCGGAACGGCTTGCGCACGGTCCGGACCACCGGGGCCGGGCGGGGCTGCTCGGCCAGCGGACCGGTCGGCAGGTCCGCGCCGGTCACCGCCGTGCCCGTCGGCGCGAGCCGGCTGAGCGTGCAACCCTCGGCCGCCCACCGTGCCACCAGGTCGGTGGCGGACCCGGACGCGTTGAGTCGCTTCGCGGCGACCAGCGGCGCGGCGGCGTCCCACTCCTGCGTGCCCGGCCGCAGCCGGGTCACCCGCGCCGGCCAGGTGACGATCCGACCGCCGTGGTCACCGCGCAGCGTCACCTCGGCCGCGTCGGCGTCGGCCAGACCGGGCGCCGACTGCTCGCCGGGGCCGGTCACCACCAGCAACGCGCCGTCCAGCGGCAGGCACCACAGCGCGTACGCCGGGCCGCCGCCACTGCTCACCCAGCAGACCGCGGCCTTCTTCACCGCCTCGTCCACCAGCGGCGGCGTCGTCCGCTCGTCCACCTCGTCGCTCACCCCGTCATCCTCCCGCACTCTCCGAGCGGTGTCCGGCCCGACCACCGGCCGGGCCCGTCCGACAGCCCGGCAGCCCGCCCAGCCGGCCCGGACGACGGCTCAGCCGGCCCGGACGACGGCTCAGCCGACGAAGGGCGGGACGGCGATCTCGCCACGCGCCACCGGCACCACCTGACCGGACACGGTCGCGCCCACCGCCGTTCCACCGGCCGAGGTCACGGTGCAGGCCAGGGAGGACGGCCGGTCGATCTCGACGCCCTGGCGCACGCCGTACGCCGAGCGCCCCTCGCCGGGCAGCAGGCCACTGGCGACCAGCCAGACGCCCAGGCCCAGCGCGGCCGAGCCGGTGGCCGGATCCTCCGGGACGCCGAGACCGGGCACGAAGACCCGGGCGTGGGCGGTTTGCGACTCCGGATCCCAGGAGAAGAGGCTGACGTGCTCGATGCCGTACCGCTCCGCCGCCACCGCGTCCAACCGGGCCCGGGCGACCGCGTCGGGGCGTACCGGAAGGTAGGGGAACTCCAGGCCGCACCCGGCGACCCGGGGCGGCGGGCCGGCGTGGTCGGCCGCGGTGAGGCCGACCATCTCCAGCAGCGGCTCCGGGTCGAGTTCCGGGCCGAGGGTCGGCGTGCCCCCGGTGAGCGTCGCGCCGGTCGCGGTCACCTCGATCGGCAGCACGCCGGCCCCGCACTCCTGAGTGACCCGGCCCACACCGAAGACACNTCGGCGGCGGGCGTGAAGATCCGGGCCCGGTACGTCGCCCCGGCCTGCGTGGGTGCCAGGACGAAGACGGTCTCCGACAGGTTGAACTCCCGCGCGAGCGCCTGCATCTGCTCGGTGGCCAGCCCTTCCGCGCCGAACACCACGGCCAACGGGTTGCCGGCGAAGGGGCGGTCGGTGAAGACGTCCACGATCTCGTAGCCCAAGGTCGACATGTTGTTAGAGAGTAGGCCCTTAGGCTGGTGCCCGTGAGCACGCCGAACCGGGTCTACATCGCTCGACTCGCCGGAGTCGCCGTCTTCGACCCGAACGGCGACCAGGTCGGCCGGGTCCGGGACGCGGTCGCCCGGATGCGTCCGACCCAGCGACCGCCGGAGGTGGTGGGGCTGGTCGCCGAGATGCCGATGCGCCGGCGCATCTTCCTCTCCCTCAACCGGATCACCTCCATCGAACCGGACGCCGTCGTGCTCGGCAGCGGCACCCTCAACCTGCGCCGCTTCGAGAAACGCCCGAACGAGCTGCTGGTCCTCCAGGAGCTGCTCGACCGCCGGGTCCAGCTCGACACCGGGCCGGCCGGTTCGGTGGTCGACGTGGCGATGGAGTGCAGCCGGGGCGGCGAGTGGGCGCTGACCCGGGTCGCCGTGCGCGAGCAGACCGGCCGGCTCACCCGCCGCGGGCACCTGCACCAGGTCGACTGGGACCGGGTCCGCGGCCTGGGCGTCGTCGGCGACAACCGGGGTACGGCCAACCTGCTCGCCGTGCTGGAGGACATGCGCCCGGCCGACCTGGCCAACGCCCTCCAGGACCTGCCCGACGCCCGGCGCAACGAGGTGGCCGCCGCGCTGGACGACGAGCGCCTGGCCGACGTGCTCAGCGAGTTGCCCGAGCACGACCAGGTGGAGATCCTGGCCGCGTTGGACCGGGAGCGAGCCGCCGACGTGCTGGAGGAGATGGACCCGGACGACGCCGCCGACCTGCTCAACGAGCTGCCCCCGCCGGAGCAGGACGTGCTGCTCGACCTGATGGAGCCGGACGAGGCCGACCCGGTACGGCAGTTGCTGCGCTACACCGCCGGCACCGCCGGCAGCGTGATGACCTCCGAGCCGGTGATCCTGCCGCCGGACGCCACGGTGGCCGAGGCGCTGGCCCGGATCCGGGAGCCGCAGCTTCCGCCCGCCGTGGCCGCGCAGGTCTTCGTGTCCCGCGCCCCGTTGACCACGCCGACCGGCCGCTACCTGGGCATGGTGCACTTCCAGCGCCTGCTCCGCGAACCCCCGGCCGACCTGCTCGGCGGGATCGTGATCAACGACATAGACCCGCTGCGGACATCCACCCCGCTGCCGGAGATCACCCGCCGGATGGCCACCTACGACATGGTCGGCATGCCGGTGGTGGACCGGAACAACCGGCTGGTCGGCGCCGTGACCGTGGACGACGTGCTGGACCACTCCCTGCCGCGCGACTGGCGGGACCGGGACGCGGCACCCACCCCGTCCGCCACCGACGACGGGACCCTGGACCATGGCTGAGCAGCGACGCGGCGAGCGGCTGGACCAGCCACGCGCCCCCCGGGGGCTGCATCTGCCCCGGATCGACTCGGACTCCTTCGGCCGGTGGGCCGAGGGCATCGCCCGGGGCATGGGTACGGCGAACTTCCTCGTCTACATGACCCTGATCCTGGCCGCCTGGTTCCTGTGGAACACGCTCGCGCCGGCGAACCTGCGCTTCGACCCGTACACCTTCACGTTCCTGACGCTGGTGCTCTCCCTCCAGGCTTCCTACGCGGCCCCGCTGATCCTGCTCGCGCAGAACCGGCAGGCGGACCGGGACCGGGTCTCGCTCGACGAGGACCGGCGGCGGGCCACCATGCAGAAGGCCGACACGGAATACCTCGCCCGGGAGATCGCGGCGCTGCGGATCGCGATGGGGGACGTGGCGACCCGGGACTTCCTCCGCTCCGAGCTGGCCCGGCTGGCCGAGGAGTTGGACGATTCGGCCGAACGGCGGCGCAGGCTGAAGCGGCGGCACCAGGAACGGGAGGCGCGGCGGGCGGCCGACGGCGACGCGCTGGACGAGCCGCGTGACGAACTGGACGGTGACTTCGCCCACGACGGCCGCCACGAGGGCTGAACCGCCCCGATCCGGGCATGACCATCGACGTAGCATTGCGGACATGTCAGCACCCGTCAGCACCGTCTCCGACGCGATCCAGGCCGCCCTGGCCACCGTCAACGACCCGGAGATCCGTCGGCCGATCACCGAACTCGGCATGGTCCGCTCGGCCGAGCGGGACGACGACGGCATGGTCCGGGTGGAGTTGCTGCTCACCGTGGCCGGCTGCCCGCTGAAGGACAAGCTGCGTGCCGACATCACCGCCGCCGTCGGCGCGGTGCCCGGCGTGCGCGGCGTCNGGCGGCGGCACCGCCGAGCCGGTGATCCCGTTCGCCCAGCCCGGCTCACGCACCCGGGTCTACGCGGTCGCCAGCGGCAAGGGTGGCGTCGGCAAGTCCAGCGTCACGGTCAACCTGGCCGCCGCGCTGGCCGCCCGCGGCCTCTCGGTCGGCGTGGTGGACGCCGACATCTACGGCCACTCGGTGCCCCGGATGCTCGGCGCGGACGGCGCCCCCACCCGGGTCGAAGACATGATCATGCCGCCGCAGTCGCACGGCGTGAAGGTCATCTCGATCGGCATGTTCACCCCCGGCAACGCGGCTGTCGTCTGGCGCGGCCCGATGCTGCACCGGGCGCTCCAGCAGTTCCTCGCCGACGTCTACTGGGGCGACCTGGACGTGCTCCTGCTCGACCTGCCCCCGGGCACCGGCGACATCGCCATCTCGGTGGCCCAGCTCCTGCCGAACGCGGAGATCCTGGTCGTCACCACCCCGCAGGCGGCCGCCGCCGAGGTGGCCGAGCGGGCCGGCGCGATCGCGTTGCAGACCCACCAGCGGGTGGTCGGCGTGATCGAGAACATGTCCTGGCTGGAGTTGCCGGACGGCTCCCGGATGGAGATCTTCGGGGCCGGTGGCGGCGCGGCGGTCGCCGAGTCGTTGACCCGCACGATCGGCGCGCAGGTGCCGGTGCTGGGGCAGATCCCGATGGACACCCGGGTCCGCGAGGGCGGCGACGCCGGCGAGCCGATCGTGCTGGCCCAGCCGGACGCGCCCGCCGCGAAGGCCCTGTTCCAGGTGGCCGACCGCCTGGCCGTACGCCGAGAGTCCCTGCTGGGCAAACCCTTGGGCCTGAAGNNNCCCGTTGATCATGAAGTTGGCGGTCGCCGGGTCGGCGTGTCGTGCCGTCAACTTCATGATCAACGCGGGCGGGCGGCCTGCGAGGTGGGGTGGGTGGGGTGGGGTGGGGGTGGTCAGGTGGCGTCGTCGTAGGAGGGGCGGGGGGCCGGTGGGGTGGGGGCCGCCAGTGGGGTGGTCACCGCGGGGCGGGGGGCGGGGGTGCGCAGGTCGGCCGCCTTGGCCACGTCCTTCAGCTCGTCGTGCACGCCGGTGACGTCGGAGCGCAGGTTGTCGTACATGCCCTGCAGCGGCTTCCGGATCGCCTGCTCGTCCTCCTCGCTGAGCAGGTGCTTGCGGATGAACGCCTTGGGGNGTTCCGCGCCAAGTTGCGGAGGTTGCGGACCATCCGCAGGCCGTCGTTGATCACGTTGGGCAGCCGGTCCCCGAAGATCAACAGCGCCAGGAGCAGCAGGACGCCGATCTCCCACCAGTTCAGGTTCTCGAACACCGCGGCCTCCTCGTCCGTGTCAGGGCAAGACTACGCACGCGAGGTGACCACGCGGGAGGGGGTGAGCGGTCCTCACTTCGCGTCCGCGGCGAGCGTCACCGACGTGTGGTGCCGGGCCGAGCCACGCCGGTACTCCACCGCCACCACCGAGCCCGGCGCGTACTTGCGCACCAGGGCCACCGGGTCGGCCGGGTCGGTCATCGGATGGCCGGCCAGCCGCATCACCACGTCCCCGTTGCGCATCCCGGCCGCCGCCGCCGGGCCGGCCGGGTCGACGACGTTCAGACGGACCCCGCCGCCGGCCACCCCGGTGCCGGCGAAATCGGCGCCGATCACCGTACGCCGGGCCTTGCCGGTGCCGATGATCTCCTCGGTGACCCGCTTCGCCTGGTTGATCGGGATGGCGAAGGCGAGCCCGATGTTGCCGGCCTCCTGCCCGTCGGCCACCAGCGACTTGATGGTCGAGTTCACGCCGACCACCCGCCCGCCGGAGTCCACCAGCGGGCCGCCGGAGTTGCCGTGGTTGACCGCCGCGTCGGTCTGGATGGCCGCGTAGTAGCGGGTCGGACCGCCCGGCTCACCGGCCCGTAGGGTGCGGTCCAGCGCGCTGACGATGCCGGCGGTGACGGTGTTCGCCAGCGACAGCGGTGAACCCATGGCGAGCACCGGGTCGCCGACGGCGAGCGCGTCCGAGTCGCCGAACTGCACCGGGGTCAACCCGCCCCGGGTCACCTTGAGGACGGCGATGTCCGACTCCGGCTCCTGCCCGACCACCCGGCCGGCGGCGGTGCTCCCGTCGTGGAAGACCACCGTGGCCCGGCCGGGGCCGTCGGCGACCACATGGTCGTTGGTGACGATGTAGCCGTCGGCACTCACCACGAAACCGGAACCCTCGCTGGTGCCGCCGAAGCTGGCCACCCGGACGGTCACCACGCTGGGCAGCACCCGCTCGGCGACCCCGGCCAGGGACTCGGGCTTGCGCTGGGCGAGCGCCGGGGCCTGCCCGGTCTGCGCGCCCAGGACCGGCCCGTCGCCGCCGCGCAGGAAGGCGTAGGTCAGTGCGCTGCCCAGCGAGCCGGCCAGCAGCGCGGTGATCAGCGAGATCAACACCACCTGTCGCAGGCCCGGCCGGGTCGGCACGTCCGGGTCGGTGACCGGCTCCGGCTCACCCGTCCCCGCGGGCACGGTGGCCGGCACGATCACGGCCGCGGGAGCGTACGGATCCCGCCACGGGTCGGCCAGCGCGTCCGACCACCAGGGCGACGTCGTCCCGCCCTCGGCGCCCGGCGGCGGCTGCCCGGGCACCGGCCCTTCCGCCGGTGCCGGGGATCCGCCCGGCCGGCGCCAGTCCCAGCCGTCGGTCACGTCCGTGCCTCCCACTCCGTCCCGCGCGTCCCGCACCGGGCACCGGCGGAGCCGGGCGACCGTGGCGCACGGGACCTGTCCAGGATTGCACGGATGGCCGGTGCGGAGTCAGGGGTTGCCGCCCGTGATCGTCCGACGACCGGCCTCGCGGCTGCGCGCGTACCGGCTCGCCTCTACGCTCACAGTGCCAACCGACCCCTCGCACCAGCCCGCCCCCGGAGGTGTCCCATCGCCATGGTCGCCGGTCACGGCAGTTCGACGGCCCAGGCGCTGCAGTTCGCCGAGTCGTACGTCACCGAGGATCTCGTGCTGCGCACCGCCCGCGCCCTCGCCCGCGAGGTGGGTGTGGAGGCGGTTACGCCCGGCGCGGGTTCCGCGCTGCGACTGCTCGCCGCCGCCGGCAACGCCCGCGCGGTGGTGGAGATCGGCACCGGCACCGGCGTCAGCGGTGTCTGGCTGCTGCGCGGCATGCGCCCCGACGGGGTGCTCACCACGATCGACGTGGAGGTCGAATACCAGCGCATCGCCCGGCGGCTGTTCCAGGAGGCGGGTTTTCCGTCGGGGCGTACCCGGATCATCACCGGCCGGGCGCTCGACGTGCTGCCGCGCCTCGCCGACGGCGCCTACGACCTGGTCTTCGCCGACGCGGCGGCGACCGGCTTCGCGGCGTACGTGGACGCGGCGCTGCGGCTGTTGCGACCCGGCGGGGTGCTCGCGCTCAACGGCGCGCTGGCCGGCGGCCGGATCGGCGACCCGGCCGCGCGGGACGTGGAGACGGTCACCGTGCGGGAGACCATCAAGGCGATCCGCGAGTCGGAGCACTGGGTGCCCGCGCTGCTGCCGGTCGGCCACGGCCTGCTCGCGGCCGTGAAGAGCTGAGACCGGGCGGTCAGCCCAGCGTCGCCAGCCAGCGCAGCAACCCGCGTACGCCCCAGCCGGTTGCACCCTTGACCAGCTCACCGTGCACGTCGTCGGACCAGGACGGGGCGGACATGTCCAGGTGCGCCCAGCGGTCCCGCAGGTCACCGGCGAACTCGCGGAGGAAGAGCGCGGCCACCACCGAGCCGGCGCCCCGGGCCGGCGAGCTGTGCAGGTCGGCGATGTCGCTGGCCAGGTATTCCAGGTAGTCGTCGGTGAGTGGCATCCGCCAGGCCCGCTCGCCGGCCGCGTCGATCGCCGCCAGCAGGTCGGCGGCCAGGTCGTCGTTGTCGCTGTAGAGCGCGGCGTGCCGCTTGCCCAGCGCCACCGCGTTCGCCCCGGTCAGGGTGGCCAGGTCGACCAGCAGATCGGGCCGCAGCTCCCGGACCGCGTACGCGATGGCGTCCGCGAGCACCAGCCGNGGTCAGCCCGCCGTAGTGGCGGATCACGTCGCCCGGACGGAACGCGGAGCCGCTGACCATGTTCTCGGCGAGCGGCGCCAGCGTGGTGACCCGCACCGGCAGCCGCAGCGCGGCGGCGCCCAGCGTCGCGGCGACCACGGCGGCCGCACCGGCCATGTCCTTGCGCATCAGCTTCATCGCCGGCACCGGCTTGATCGAGATGCCGCCGGTGTCGAACGTGATCCCCTTGCCCACCAGCACCACATGCGTACGCGCGCCGGCCGGCCGCCAGTCCAGCTCGACCAGGCGCGGGGTGCGGGCAGAGCCACCCCCGACGGCCAGGATGCCGCCGAAGCCCCCGGCCGCCAACTCCTCCGGCCCACGGACCCGCAGGTGCAGGTCGGGGCGGCCGGACGCGGCCTCGACCACCTGGTCGGCGAACCACTGGGGATGCTTCGTCGACGAGGGGGTGTTGGTCAGGTCGCGGGCCAGCCGGGTCATCCCGGCGGTGACCTGCGCCGTGGCCAGCGCGTCAGCGAGCGCCTCCGGCGCGTCGACCAGCACCTCCACCTCGGCCAGGGCGGGCCGGTCACCGGCCTCGGTGAGCCGGAAGCGGTAGGAGCCGAGCAGCAGCCCTTCGGCCAGGCCGCGTAGCGCCGGCCCGGCCTCGCCGGCAAGCGCGATCGTGATCTGTGTCTCATCCTTCGCGGCGCGGGCCAGCGCGGCACCGGCGACACGCCAGTCCGGCTCGTCGCCGTCACCGACGCCGAGCAGCCACAACCGCTGCGGGCTGCCGCCGGGTCGCAGGTGCTCGCGTACCTCACCGGTGGCCCCGGTGAGACGGGCCGCGGACAGCAGCGCGACCGCCTCGGCCCGGACCTCGTCGCCCAGCGGGGCGATGGTCGACGCCAGCGCGACCGGGTCGCCCGGCCCTCCGGGACGAACGGGCAGGACGAGGGCGGCGGGGCGCGTGGCCCCGCTCACCAGACGAATGGCCAGCACGCTGGACCGTACCTCCGAAAAAGGGCTTCCGCGGGACACTTCTGGCCTTACCGGGCGGTGAAGACCCTGAGCCACCGGCTCGGCCGGTGGCTCAGGGTAAGGCGAACCGCCCGCGTGACATCCGCCACGCGGGCCGCTCCTCGAATCAGCCGGCGGCCGCCTTCAGTGCGTCACCCAGCGCGGTGGCCTCGTCGGGAGTCATCTCGACGACGAGCCGGCCACCACCCTCCAGCGGGACCCGCATGACGATGCCCCGGCCCTCCTTGGTGACTTCCAGCGGACCGTCGCCCGTCCGCGGCTTCATCGCCGCCATGTTGTCTCCCCTCAGACCTACACCAGGGTCGGTGTGGGTTACCCCACAGCCACTTCGCCACCGCCACCCGCAACCGTCGCGGGCGGCGTCGACCACGATTTTCCCTGATGAACACCGCCGGACCCAAACCGAAGCAGCATTGATGTAACAGCATCTAGCTTATCTTGGGTAGGCCTGTCACAATGTGCGGTCATGCAGGCACGGTCGGCACTCTTCGACCTGTACGGCGACCACCTCCGCGCCAGGGGTGGCCGCGCACCCGTTGCCGCCCTGGTCAAGCTGCTCGCACCACTCGGGATAGCACCGCCGGCGGTGCGCACCGCCGTCTCCCGGATGGTCCGTCAGGGCTGGCTCGAACCGCTCCGACTCTCCTCCGGACCGGGCTATTCGATCACCCCGAAGGCGGGCCGTCGACTCGACGAGGCCGCCTCCCGGATCTACCGGACGGGCCGGCACAGTTGGGACGGACGATTCGACCTCCTGGTGCTCACCTCGCCCGCATCCCGGCGCGACCGGCAGCGGCTCGCCGCCAACCTCACCTTCCTCGGCTACGGCACGCTCGACGACTGCACCTGGGTCGCCACCCGTCCGGGTGAGGACGTCGACCTGCTGCTCGCCGAGGCGGGCGTGCGCTACGAACGGTTCACCGCCGCGCACGCCGCCGGCACCCCCGGCGCCATGGGCGTGGTCCGTCGGGCCTGGGACCTGGCCGAGATCGGCCGGGCATACCAGCGGTTCGTCGCCGAACAGAAGCCCCTGCTGCACGGCGTCACCGTCCGCAGCAACGACGAGGAGGCGTACGCGGCCCGGTTCCGGCTCGTGCACGCATGGCGTACCTTCCTGTTCCGGGATCCGCAGCTCCCACCGGCGCTGCTCCCCGAACGCTGGCCCGGCACCAACGCGGCCGCGTTCTTCGACCGGCACGCCACCCGCCTCCGGCCGGCCGCCGACCGGTACGTCGAGCAGTGCCTCGACGCCGGCCACCGCCTCCCCCGACAGAAGGGCCGCTAGAAACGTGACCGAGCCGCTGCTCGTCGACCGCACCGACGCCGTCGTCACCCTGACGCTGAACCGCCCGACGGCGATGAACTCGCTCGACGTGGCGCTCAAGGAGGCGCTCCGGGACACCCTGGCCGAGCTGGAAACCGACCGGTCCTGCCGGGCGGTCGTGCTGGCCGGTGCGGGCGGTGCGTTCAGCACCGGGCAGGACCTGCGGGAGCACGTGCGGACCCTGGAGTCGGCCGGCACCGACCCGCTCGGCACCGTCCGGGCGCACTACAACCCGATCGCCGCCCGGCTGGCGAACCTGCCCAAACCGGTGGTCGCGGCGGTACGCGGCATGGCCGCCGGGGCCGGCGCCTCGCTGGCGTTCCTGGCCGACTTCCGCATCGGCGGCCCGAAGACCCGCTTTCTGATGGCGTTCGCCGGCGTCGGGCTCGCCGCCGACACCGGCGCCTCCTGGACACTGCCCCGGCTGGTCGGCCACGCCAAGGCCGTCGAACTGCTGATGCTCGCCGAACCGGTCGGCGCCGAGGACGCCTGCCGGCTCGGCCTGCTCACCCGGCTCGTGGACGACGACGAGCAGGTGCTCCCGACCGCGCAGGAGCTGGCCGCCCGGCTCGCCGCCGGCCCGACCGTCGCCTACGGGGCGATCAAGCGTCAGCTCTCCATCGCCGACGCCGGCACGCTGGCCGACGCGCTGGCCGCGGAGGCGCAGGCCCAGGCGATCTGCGGGGCCACCGCCGACCACCGGGCCGCCACCATGGCCTTCGTCGACAAGCAGAAGCCGGTCTTCGAGGGCCGCTGAGGCGGCCTCAGTCGTCCTCCTCCGGGTCCTGGTTGGCCTCGACGCCGAGCACGAACGCCTGCATGGCCAGCTCGTCGCCGGCCGGCGAGACGAACGCCGGCAGCTCGCGCGGGCCCAACTCCTGCACGTAGGACCAGAAGATCCGGACCGCCTCGGCCCGCGTGGCCGCCTCGATCGGCAGGTCGAGGCTGACCAGCCAGGTCCGCCGGGCCGGCGGCGGGCCGATCCGGTCGGCCAGCGCCCGCCAGCCGGCCGGGTCCAGCGCGGCGACCGGCCCGTCGAGGACCGGACCGTCGACCGGCACCGGCTCGTCGAGCACCCGCCGGGTGTACGTCACCACGAGCGCGCCGGCCGTCACGTCGGACTGCGCATCGTCCGGGTCCTCCCGGGTGGTCGCGGCAGCCGACGCGACCCGACCGAGCGCCACCAGCCGCAGCGGCTCCTCCACCAGCACGGCCACCCGGTCACCGGGGCGGGGCCGGGCCGCCGCCGGCAACCCGGTCAGCTCCAGCACGTCGTGGTGCACCAGCCGCTCCGCCTGGTAGCGCTCGGCGGGCAGCAGCACCGCCCAGGCGCCCGGCGTGGTGTCACCGTCGGTCGTCCCGCTCATCCGCGGCTCGGTGTCGGTCATGCCCCAATCCCATCACGCCGCCCCGTCACACCCGGGCCCGGTCACCGCTGACGTGGCAGTCGGCGAGGTGGTCGTCCACCATGCCGGTGGCCTGCATCAGCGCGTACGCCGTGGTCGGGCCGACGAACGTGAAACCGCGCTTCTTGAGCGCCTTGGCCATCGCGGTGGACTCCGGGGTGAGCGCCGGCACCTCAGCGAACGATCGCGGCCGGGTCGCCCGCGGCGCCGGCGCGAAGGACCAGAGCAGCGCCGAGAGCCCTTCGGGCAGCTCCCGCGCGGCGCGGGCGTTGGCGATCGCCGCCTCGACCTTGGCCCGGTTACGGACGATCCCGGCGTCGGCCAGCAGCCGGGCCACGTCCGCCTCGCCGTAACCGGCCACCGTCTCGATCCGGAACCCGTCGAAGGCCAACCGGAACGCGGGCCGCTTGCGCAGGATGGTCAGCCAGGACAGGCCGGACTGGAACGCCTCCAACGTCAGCCGCTCGTAGAGCGCGTCGTCGCCGCGCAGCGGCCGGCCCCACTCGGTGTCGTGGTAGACGGCATAGTCGGGGGTGCTCGCTCCCCAGGCGCAGCGGGGCAGCCCGTCGACGCCGGTCACCAGGTCAGTCACGCCATACACGGTAGGTCAACCCACCGACACGTCTCCGTCCCGCTCAGGGCCTGTTCCTAGGGCAGACGGCCCTGCTCGACCAGTCGGGCGAACCGCTTCAACGCCTGGGTCAGGCTGAACTTCGAACCCGGCCAGAGCACCGGCCAGGCCACCCGGCCGGCCGCTCCGCCCGGCAGGTGGAACCACTCGTGCCAGACCACCTGGGTCCGGCCCCGGTCCATCGGGGTGCAGCGCAGCACGCCCGGACCGCGCAGCAGCCTGCCGCAGTGGACCACCCGGACCTCGTACGGGGCGTCGACCCGGACCACCCGCATCTCGTCGCGCAGCACGGCCGGCCCGAGCGCGGTGACCGCCTCGACCAGGCTTCCCTCACCACCGTCCCCCTCCACCACCCGGACCGTGGTGAACGGGATCCAGTCCGACTGCCGTTCCCACGCGGTCAGCGCGGCGAAGACCCGCTCGGCCGGCGCGTCCACGATCACCGTGGCGGTGACCTCGGCGGCACCGGGCTGGGCCGCCTCGGCGAACCCGGCGGACCCCTCCGCCCCGGTCACGTCGACTCCGAGCGCACCACCGAGTCACGCCCCCGACCATCAGTGCCCGGCACGGGTCGGCTCTCGCCGGCCGGCCCGGTGGTGATCCCGTCCGCCGGATCAATCGTGTCCTCGACCGCGGCGGCGGCCGGCGCCTCCGCCACGCCCGCCTCGGCGGGGCCCTTGCCCGCGACGGGGCTCTCGCCAGCGGCCGGGCTTCCGCCAGCGGCCGGGCTTCCGCCAGCGGCCGGGCTTCCGCCAGCGGTGGGGCTTTCGCCAGCGGCCGAGCCCTTGTCGACGGCGGAGCCCTTGCCGGCGGCGGGCGCGCCGCTCCGTGGCGTCGTGTCGACGCCGGGCGCGCTGCTCCGCGGCATCATGTCGGCGATGACCGTGGCGCTCCGGGACGCCCTG
The DNA here is from genome assembly GCF_002140155.1 of Micromonospora sp. NBS 11-29. Classification (GTDB taxonomy): domain Bacteria; phylum Actinomycetota; class Actinomycetes; order Mycobacteriales; family Micromonosporaceae; genus Micromonospora. The sequence goes on along the minus strand of NZ_NAPR01000013.1, from coordinate 96,232 downwards.
TCGGTGACCGGCTCGGCGGTGACCGCGCCGCTCGATGACGCCGTGTCGGCGGCGGCCGGCGACTCAGGCGCCGACAGGTCGATGGTCACCGGGCCATCGACCGAGGAGCTTCCGGTCGACGCGTCGGCGGTCGACGAGTTGGTCTCGGCGTGGGTCGCGGCCGCCTCCTCACGGGCGCGACGCAGCGCGGCGGCCTCCTCGGTGCGCCCCTCCCGCAGTGCCGCGTTCTCGGCTTCCAGCACGCCGATCAGCTCGGACTTGTAGCCGATGTCGTACGCCGCCCGCCGCAGCGCCGCGTCGACCTGGGCCATCCGGTAGCCGCGCAGCGCGGTGTCGAAGCGGACCTCGGCCACGTCCGACTCGTCGAGCGGACGACTGCCCGGCAGGGGCACGGCCTGCCCGTCCGGCTCGGCCGGTGCCAGGCCCGGATCTCGTCCGGAAACCAGCACCGTCACTCCGAACACCACTGCCGCGACGGTCAGCGCGACGACCAAGAGGAGCAGAACCTCACCCATGCAAGAGATCGTGGCATGCGGGCCCGGATCGGGCGAGCCCTCCGCCGCCTCCGGTCTGGATTCGTCGCGCTTCCGCCGGCCCCCGAGGCCCCGCGCCGTCCCCGACGCGCCAGAGAAGGCCCCCCACCAGTTCGCCGAAGTGGCGCCTTTCCGACGGGACGATTGCCGCCACATCACCGAACTGGCCACGCCGCCGCCCACTCATCCCACTTGTCGACGGTTGAGCACGCCGGCAAGGGCCACTTGCCACCGGGATCTCGGCGCCGGGGTCGGTAGCGTCGGAGCGGGTGCGGGGCCAGGCCTTCGAGCCTCGACGAACCGGGCCGGACCGCACAACCCAACCGGCCCGGCCAGCGCGGCGGAGGGGCAGCAGTGGAGAATGCCCCAGCTTGACCTGCGCGGGACAGCTGCGGAAGGCGGACACGAGGAGGCGGGCATGACCGGGGTGTTGCGGCTCGGCGGGCGGATCTTCGCCCCGGGTGAGCTGGTGGTGATGGCCATCGTCAACCGTACGCCGGACTCGTTCTTCGACCGGGGTGCCACCTTCGCGGAGGACAGCGCGCTGCGGGCGGTGGAACGGGCCGTGACCGAGGGTGCGGACATCATCGACGTGGGCGGGGTGAAGGCCGGGCCGGGCGACGAGGTGGACGTGTCCGAGGAGATCCGGCGGACGGTGGACACCATCGCCGCGGTCCGGGCCGCCTTTCCCGACGTGGTGATCTCCATCGACACCTGGCGGGCCGAGGTGGCGGTGGAGGCGGTCGCCGCCGGTGCGGACCTGCTCAACGACACCTGGTCGGGGGCGGATCCGGCGCTGGCCCGGGTCGCCGCCGCCACCGGCGCCGGGCTGGTCTGCTCGCACGCCGGTGGGCTGGCGCCGCGTACCCGGCCGCATCGGGCGGCCTTCGACGACGTGGTGGTCGACGTGGTGGCCACGGTCACCGGGCTGGCCGAACGCGCGGTCGGGCTGGGCGTGCGGCGGGACGGCATCCTGATCGACCCGGCGCACGACTTCGGCAAGAACACCCGGCACTCGCTGGAGATCACCCGCCGGCTCACCGAACTGACGGACACCGGCTGGCCGCTGCTGGTGGCGCTGTCGAACAAGGACTTCATCGGCGAGACGCTGGCCCTGCCGGTGCCGGAACGGCTGGAGGGGACGTTGGCCGCCACCGCGGTCTCGGCCTGGCTCGGCGCCCGGGTGTTCCGCGCCCACCAGGTGCGCGAGACCCGCCGGGTGTTGGACATGGTCGCCTCGATCCGCGGGGACCGACCACCCGTGCTCACCCGTCGCGGCCTGGCGTGAGCCCGGCCGGGGCACGAGGCTTTCCGGGCGTGTCGAGCCAGGGAGCAGCGGCCACTTGAAGACGGCATACCTCAGCGTCATAAATATGACCTACAGGTATACCGAGCACGAGCGGTGGTATGCGGCGGCGGCGTGACGCAGCGTAGCGGGGAATCAGAGTCGGCAGATGCGCCGGACCAGACCCGGCCGGCCAGGCAGGTGGGGTCAGGTCCAGCGCAGGACGCCGCGTCGCCAGGCGTAGAGGATGCCCAGCGCCACGATCGCCACGAACACGCCCATCTCCGCCACCGTGGTCGCGCCGAACCCGGGGCGGTCGAAGACCAGCGCCCACGGGAAGAGGAAGACCGCCTCCACCGCGAAGAGGACGTAGAGGTAGGCGTAGACGTAGTAGCGGATCTGCATCTGGGCCCAGTCGCCGCCGACCGGATCGAGCCCGCACTCGTACGTGGCCCGCTTGCCCCACGGCTCGGCCGGACGGGCGGGACGTAACACCCGGTTCGCCGAGAACGCCGTGACGAAGAAGAGCACGGCGGCGAGCAGCAGCAGACCGAGCGTGGCGTACGAGCCGAGGTATCCGGTCACGACCGGAGCGTACCGGTCCGTCGGACGTCCCGGACACGTTACGAATTCGTTTCATGGCGGGACTAGTGCCGGACAGCAAGTGTCACCGAATAATGAGAGCTCTTGACACGTCCCGGAGGACAGATGAGCCGCCCCCGCCGTACCCTCGCGTTCTTCGCGCCCGCGCTGTTCGCCGCGGCCGCGGCGGTCGTCGCGGTGGCCCCGGGGGCCGTGGCCGCCCCCTCCGTCCTGTCCGGTGTGGTGCGGGCGGCGGAGCCGGGCGCACCGGGCGATCCGGGCGGCGACCCGACCGAGCCCACCCCCACCGGCGAGCCGACGGCCACCGCTCCGACGCCGACCGCGGCGCCGCCGACGGAGGAGGCCCCGGCACCCACCACGCCGCCGGCCACCACCCCGCCGGCGCCGCCGCCGACCACGCCGCCGGCCGAGCCGGCGCCGACCACCGCCGCCCCGACCACCACCGCGCCGGCCCCGCCGCCGGTGGTGCCGCCCGTCCAGCCTCCGCCTCCGCCGCCGGCCCAGCCGGCGGGCGGGCCGCTGGGCGTGCAGGTGAGCACGGACGACGTGGTGCTCACCCCCGGCTACTGGAACGCCGAGGACATCATGACCACGCTCCGGGTGACGGTGACCAACACCGGCGGGCGGGCGGAGCAGATCAGCCTCGGTTACAGCCTGCCGGCCGGCCTGACCGACGCCGGCACGCCCGGTTGCGTCGACGCCGGCGGCGGCAACCACCGCTGCGGCGGGTGGAGCGCCGCGCCGGGTGCGCGGTTCAGCACGACCATCCGGGTACGGGTCGCCGGTGACGCCTGGCGGACCATGCCGTTGAGCGGCGCGGTCCAGGTCACCGCCGTCGCGCCGGGGGTGACCGGGGCGGCGTACGACGACGAGGGCTTCGCGGTGCTCTTCCCGCCCGGCCCGCCGGTGCCCGGCATCTCGCTCCGCGCCGACGAGGTGCTCTTCGACATCAGCGGCGCGCCGAGCACGCTCGGCGTACGGCTGGGCAACACCGGCGAGGTGGACGCCGTCGGCTCGGTGGAGGTGCTCCTGCCGGCGGGGGTGACCGTCAGCGGCGCGGGGACCGGCTGCGTCCCCGCCGCCCCGGACCGCACCCGGTGCGAGCTGGGCACCCTGCCGGCGGGCCGGGCCGCGACGCTGCGGTTGCCGGTGACCGCCTCGGCGGACGCCCAGCGCATGGCGCCGCTCGCCGGCGCGGTGATCGGCCGGCTGGATCCACGCAGCGGGCACGACCGGCAGGTGCAGATGAGCTTCCGGATCAGCGCGGCGGCGGCGCAGGCCACCCCGCCGGCCGGNGGCGGGCGGGGCCGGCGACGACGACGACACGCCGGCGCGGCGGATCGCGATGGTCCTGATGGCCGTGTCGGCGTTGCTGGTCGTGCTCGCGTTGGTCCTGGCGACCCGCTCGCTGCGGCGGCGCAGCGCCATCAGCGTGGCCGACCCGACGGCGGCCGGTGAGCCCGGCACGCGGTGATCTGGGTAACGGGCGACGGCTCTAAAAGCAACAAAGCGGGGCATACCCTGGTCCGCTACGGTCTCACACGTCGGACCTCCACCAGGGTGGCACCGGTCCGCCGACGTAGGCTCTGACGGTGAGAGACGGAGCGGGCCGCGTCGGCGAGGGCGACGGCGCTCAGCGAAGTGAGGTGCGGGCGTGACCAAGCAGATCCGTCAACTGGNGACCGGTTCACCTCGGAGACGGCGCAGTTGGGCAACGACATCTCCACGTTGCCGAACTTCCCGGCCGAGATCCGCGCACCAGCCGGCACCCTGCCGGGCGTGTCGAGCTTCCAGGTGCACTTCGCCGACTACGACATCCTCACGCCGGGCGATGCCCCGAACGTGCTGGTGGCGATGAACCCGGCCGCGCTCAAGGCCAACCTGGGCGACCTGCCCCGGGGGGCGGACATCATCGTCAACACCGACGAGTTCACCCGGCGCAACCTGGCCAAGGTGGGCTACGCGACCAGCCCGCTGGACGACGACTCGCTCGACGGCTACGCGGTGCACCCGGTCGCGCTCACCTCGATGACGATCGGCGCGCTGGCCGAGCACGCGGTGTCCAAGAAGGACGCCGAGCGGGCCAAGAACATGTTCGCCCTCGGGCTGCTGAGCTGGATGTACTCCCGGCCGTACGAGTCGACGCTGCGGTTCCTGGAACGCAAGTTCGCGGCCCGGCCGGAGTTGGTGGCGGCGAACGTGGCCGCGTTCCGGGCCGGCTGGAACTTCGGCGAGACCACCGAGGACTTCTCCGTCCGGTACGAGGTCAAGCCGGCGAAGATGCTGCCGGGCACCTACCGGAACATCACCGGCAACGCGGCGCTGTCGCTCGGCCTGGTGGCCGCCGGGGTGCGCTCCGGGCTGCCGGTGTTCCTCGGCGCGTACCCGATCACCCCGGCCTCGGACATCCTGCACGAGCTGAGCAAGCACAAGAAGTTCGGCGTGGTCACCATGCAGGCCGAGGACGAGATCGCCGCGGTCGGCGCGGCGCTGGGCGCGTCGTACGGCGGCGCGCTCGGCATCACCACCACCAGTGGTCCGGGTGTGGCGCTGAAGAGCGAGACGATCTCGCTCGCGGTGGCCCTGGAACTGCCGCTGGTCATCGTGGACGTGCAGCGGGCCGGACCGTCCACCGGCATGCCCACGAAGACCGAGCAGGCCGACCTGAACATGGCCCTGTACGGCCGGCACGGCGAGGCCCCGGTNCCCGGATCGCGCTGACCTACCGCACCCCGGTCATCCTGCTCTCCGACAACTACGTGGCGAACGGCTCCGAGCCGTGGCTGCTGCCGGACGTGGAGTCGCTGCCCGACCTGCGGGTCGAGTTCGCGACGGAGCCGAACGGCGAGGACGGCACCACGTTCCTGCCCTACCTGCGCGACCCGCAGACGTTGGCCCGCCCGTGGGCGGTGCCCGGCACGCCGGGGCTGGAGCACCGGATCGGCGGCCTGGAGAAGGCCGACAAGACCGGCGACATCTCGTACGACCCGGCGAACCACGACTTCATGGTGCGGACCCGGGCGGCCCGGATCGAGACGATCCCGGTGCCGGACATCGAGGTCGAGGACCCGCACGGCGACGCCGAAGTGCTGGTGCTCGGCTGGGGCTCGACGTACGGCCCGATCGGCGCGGCCTGCCGGGGCCTGCGTCGGCGTGGGCTCTCGGTGGCCCAGGCGCACCTGCGCCACCTGGCCCCGATGCCGGCGAACCTCGGCGAGGTGCTGCGCCGCTACGACCGGGTGGTCATCCCCGAGATGAACCTCGGCCAGCTCGCCCACGTGATCCGGGCGCGGTACCTGGTCGACGCGATCGGCTACAACCAGGTCCGCGGCCTGCCGTTCACCGCCGCCGAGCTGGAGACGATGCTGGAAGAGGTCCTGAAGAATGTCTGAGCCCGTCGCCCTGAAGCTCACCGCCAAGGATTTCAAGTCCGACCAGGAGGTGCGCTGGTGCCCCGGTTGCGGCGACTACGCCATCCTGGCGGCCGTGCAGGGCTTCATGCCGGAGCTGAACATCCCCCGGGAGAACATCGTCTTCGTCTCGGGCATCGGCTGCTCGTCGCGCTTCCCGTACTACATGAACACGTACGGGATGCACTCGATCCACGGCCGCGCCCCGGCGATCGCCACCGGCCTGTCGGTGTCCCGGCCGGACCTGTCGGTCTGGGTGGTCACCGGTGACGGCGACGCGCTCTCCATCGGCGGCAACCACCTGATCCACGCGTTGCGCCGCAACGTCAACCTGAAGATCCTGCTGTTCAACAACCGGATCTACGGGCTGACCAAGGGTCAGTACTCGCCGACCTCCGAGGTTGGCAAGATCACCAAGTCGACGCCGTCCGGCTCGGCGGACGCCCCGTTCAACCCGCTGTCGTTGGCGCTCGGGGCCGAGGCCACGTTCGTGGCCCGGACCATCGACTCGGACCGCAAGCACCTCCAGTCGGTGCTGCGGGCCGCCGCGGAGCACCAGGGCTCGGCGTTCGTGGAGATCTACCAGAACTGCAACATCTTCAACGACGGTGCGTTCGACTCGCTGAAGGAGCCGGCCACCCGGGACGACTTCCTGATCCGGCTGGAGCACGGGCAGCCGATCACGTTCGGTTCCGGCGGGCAGTTCTGCGTGGTGCACCCGCCGGGCGGCTTCGGGCTGGAGGTCCGCCCGACCGCCGACACCCCGGCCGGGGAGATCGTCGTGCACGACGCCACGGTCGCCGACCCGGCGTACGCGTTCGCGCTGTCCCGGCTGCCGGGGCTCGACCTGAGCAACACGCCGATCGGGGTGTTCCGTTCGGTGGCCCGCCCCTCCTACGACAGTGTGGTGCAGGAGCAGGTCGCGGCCGCGAAGGCCGGTGTCGACCAGACCCCGGAGCAGCAGCTCTCGGCGCTCCTCGGCAGCGGGGACACCTGGACGATCCTGTAGATCCGCCGCTGACCCGCGTACGACGAGGGCGGGCCGTCCCATCGGGGAACGGCCCGCCCTCGTCGTGTCGGCGGGATGGTCAGGCGACCGCCGCGACGGGCGCCCACAGCTCGTCGATGGCCCGCTCGGCGGCGGCGAGACTCGCCTCGTGCAGCGGGATCAGTTCGGCCATGGCGGGCTTGACCGGGGCCAGGGTCAGCTCGGCCGAGATGAAGCGCGGCTCCAGCCCGGTCATGGAGACGCCGTGCGGCAGCCAGGGCTCGGCGTGGTCCCAGCCCTCCCGGGGGGTGCCGGCGCCGTAGCCGCCGCCCCGCGTGCCGAACACGATGAACTCACGTCCGCCGAGCAGGCCGGCGCCGGTGGCCGGGTCGACCGAGATGCCGGGCGCGATCAGGTGGTCGACCCAGGCCTTCACGCTGCTCGGCGGCCCGAAGTTGTAGAGCGGCAGACCGAGCAGGACCGTGTCGGCGGCCAGCACCTCGCCCACCAGTTCCTCGGTCAGCCGCCAGGAGGCGCGCTGATCGGGAGTGTGCTGGTCGGGCGGGACGGCCCGGGCGAGACCGCCGGCGGTGTCCAGGTGCGGGAGCGGGTCCCGGCCTAGGTCCCGGTAGGTGACCGTGCCGCCGGGATGGGCGGCACGCCAGGCGTCGGCCGCGCGGGCGGTGAGGCGACGGCTGACCGAGCGCTCGCCGTTGATGCTGGAGTCGATGTGCAGCAGGTGGGTCATGGTTACTCCTCCACAGATCGTTCGTGTCGCACCAACTATTTATAGCAGGTCGATGTTCCCTGGTCCGCGTAGACTGGGTCACATGTCAGCCGGGCACGCCGACGAGCGCCGCTCCGGGCCGCTGCTCCAGCACCTGGCCCGGCGGATGCGGCTGCGCTCGGAGTCGGTGCTGGAGCCGCTCGGCCTTCGCCCCCGGCACCTGGTCGCGCTCACCGTGCTGCGCGACTCGGGCGGCATCAGCCAGCAAGGGCTGGCCGGCACGCTCCAGCTCGACGGCACCAACGTGGTCGGGCTGCTCAACGACCTGGAGGCGGCCGGCCTGGTGGAGCGGCGACGCTCCCCGTCGGACCGCCGCCGACACCTGGTCATCCTCACCGGCGCGGGTGAGAAGCGGCTCCGCGAGGCCGAGTGCGCGCTCGCCGACGCGGAGGACGAGGTCCTGGGCACACTGGCGCCCGGCGAGCGGGACCAGCTCTACGACCTGCTGCGGCGGGCCAGCCAGGGCTGCGCGCCGACCTGCACCGAGGCGATCGCCGACGCCCCGGACGCCTGCTGACCGCACGGCCCGACCGTGCCGGTCCATGCGTTCCCCGGCACGCTGACGCCCGGTGGCTCCGGGCGGCCGAGGTCAGGCCGAGGTGGTCGCCTGCGGCCGGTCGTCGCGGACGTGCACCAGCATGTCGCCAGTCTCGATGACCGCGCCGGCCCGGTCGTTCAGCGTGACCACCTTGCCCCGGCGGACCAGCGCGATGACCAGCGACTCCAGCTCACGCGGCGACCGACCCACCTCGCTGCGCTCGGCCGAGCGCATCGCCAGCGCCATGCCCTGACCGGGGGTGAGCAGATCCTCCACCACGTCGATCAGCGGCGGGGCCGAGGTGGAGAGGCCGAGCAGCCGGCCGGCGGTGGCCGACGAGACGATGACGTGGTGCGCCCCGCTCTGCTTGAGCAGCGGCGCGTTCTCCGCCTCCCGGACCGCCGCGATGATCCGCACCTGACCGGCGGTGAGCTGCCGGACGGTCAGCGCCACCAGCACCGAGGCGTCGTCGCTGTCGGTCGCGATGATGACCGCCTTGGCGGTGCGGACGTGTGCCTCCTCCAGCACCGACGAGCGGGTGGCCGAACCCTCGATCGTCACCAGCCCGTTCGACGTGGCCTGCCGCAGTGCCGTCGCGCTCCGCTCGACCACCACGATCTTGGACTTGTCCGCCCCGTTCTCCAGCAGCGCGGAGACCGCGCTGCGGCCCTTGGTGCCGTACCCGCAGATGATGACGTGGTCCTTCACGGATCTCCTCCACCGCGACAGGCGACGGCCGGTGCGGTACTGCTCGGTCAGGACTTCCAGGGTGGTGCCGACCAGGATGATCAGGAAGAGCACCCGGGCGGGGGTGACGAACAGGACGTTGGCCAGGCGCGCCGACGGACTGGCCGGGGCGATGTCGCCGTACCCGGTGGTGGAGAGCGACACCACGACGTAGTAGAAACAGTCGAGGAGGGTCAGACCGTCCCCGTTGTTGTCGCGGTAGCCGTCACGGTCGAGCCAGACCACGAAGACCGTGGCGAGGACCAACCCCAGGGCGGCGAGCAGGCGCAGGCTCAGCGCGCTGAGCGGCCCCCGCCGTTGCGCGGGAAAATGGATCACCGTCGGTCCCGCTCCGCCACCGTCGCCTGCACGCCCACAAGATAACGGGTACGCCGGGAGTCGGCCCGTCGGGTGGCCATCCGGACCCGTCCGGGCCCCTGCCGGAGGTGCGGACGGGGCATGATGGGAGCGTCCGGGACGGCGACCGCGAGGAGGCCGGCATGTCGTTGCTGCGACGGGTGATCGGCGGGGTGCTCCGGCGGGTCCGCCTGCGGCAGGGCCGCACGCTGCGCGAGGTGGCCCAGGCGGCCGGGGTCTCCCTGCCCTACCTCTCCGAGGTCGAGCGCGGTCGCAAGGAGGCATCCTCCGAGGTGCTGGCCGCGATCTGCCGGGCACTCGGCATCCACCTCGCCGACCTGCTGGAGGAGGCGCGTGACGAGCTGCGCCGGGAGCGGCACACGCCGGTCGGATCCGGGATCCCGCTGGCCCGCCTCGACCGGGCACCGGGCGCCCGCACCGGCCCACAACTCCGCACCGGCCCACAACTCCGGACCGACCCGCAGCTCCGGGTCGGCCCGCTGTTCCGGACCGGCCCGCAACTCAGCACCGGCCCGCTGTTCCGGGTCGGCCAGCAGCTCCGGACCGGCCCGTCCCGGCTGCATGTCGCCCGCCGGCCGGTCGGTGCACCGCGCCTGCACGTCTCCCGCCGGCCGGTCGGCGGCCCGCCGCTTCTCGGCAACGGCCAACGCCCCGAACTGCTCGGGCCGACGCCGGTCGGTCCGGCTCTCGGCCCGGCCGCGCTGACCGGGTTCGGTGGCGGCATCCGGTTCTGGCCGCTTCCCTCCGCCCCGGCCGCTCGCCCCCGTCCGCGTACCTCGAAGGTGGCGGTCCGGCGACGGACCCGGACGGCCACGATCACCGACGAGCGGACCACCCTGCGACGTGCCGCCCGCAGCACCGCGCCGCTCTCCGCTGGGTGACAAGATCTTGACGGCGAGTGGAACGCCATAGGTGTCCGGGGACGGCTGTGACACCCATGGCGTTCCACCCAAGGCCGATGCTGGCGGTGGGTGGAACACCATGGGTGTGTGCGAGGAGGGAGAGGCAAACCACTCCTCCGGTAGCTTCTGCCGAGGGCGAATTCGCCCCGGGCAGAAACGCTGGGCCGCGCGGGTGCGGCCGGCGGACGCTGGAGACCGCCGGCTCGCCGGGCGGTTCCCCCGCCCACCGGCGGCACGGAGGTGGGCGGTCATGGGTGGCATCTGGATGCGGGACGACGGGCAGCCGGCCTTCGGCGACCGGGTCTTCGAACGCCTGCTGAAGGAGCGGATCATCTTCCTCGGCACCGAGGTCACCGACGACTCGGCCAACCAGATCTGCGCGCAGATCCTGCTGCTCGCGGCCGAGGACCCGGAGCGGGACATCTTCCTCTACATCAACTCGCCGGGCGGGTCGGTCAGCGCCGGCATGGCCGTCTACGACACGATGAGATACGTCAGGAACGACGTGGCGACGCTGGCGCTCGGGATGGCCGGCTCGATGGGACAGTTCCTGCTGTGCGCCGGCGCGGCGGGCAAGCGGTTCGCGCTGCCGCACTCGCGGATCATGATGCACCAGCCCTCCGGCGGGTTCGGCGGCACGGTCGCCGACATCACCATCCAGGCGGAGAACATGCTGCATGTGAAGCACACCATGCAGGAGCTGATCGCCGAACACAGCGGGCACACGCTGGAGGAGATCCAGCGCGACTGGGACCGGGACCGCTGGTTCACCGCCGAGGAGGCCCGCGAGTACGGCCTCGTCGACCAGGTGCTCTCCCGCGTCGACCAGCTCACCGCCTGAGCCGGTGTGGCCCGGCCGGCCACGATCGCGCCGGCCGGGCCACCCGGGTCACGGGTAGCTGACCACCGGGCTGGTGCCGTACGAGCCGACCACCGGGGTGCCGACCTCGTTGATCGTGCGCTCGATGCCGCCGCTGCCGTTGAGGAACACGGTGATCGCGTCGTGGAACCGCACGCCGGCCCGGCGCGGCGCCTCGATCGCCCGGTCGCAGCGGATGTCGACGCCCTGGTTGAAGTACGCGTAGACGCCCAGCCCCCACGCCTCGTGCGTGCGGACATGCGGGGCCACCTTGTAGGAGGCCCAGCCGTTGCGGGTGGGGCTGCGCCAGGCCGCCTGGCTCGGCGGGTCGTAGGGCAGCTCGCTCTGGTAGAAGACCGTCCGGCCGCGCTCGCCGTTCCAGATCGTCTGCCAGCGCTGGTAGTGCTCGACGAAGAGCCCGTACGCGGTCACGTCGTCGCCGTTGACCACCACGCCGGTGGCGGCGGTGTTGACGGTCCAGCCGATGGTGCCCTCCCGGCCGTGGTCGCCCCGCCAGGCCCAGATGTTGTCGATCAGCGTGTGCCGGCTGTTGACCACCAGGCTGGTCACCGCCCGGCCGGCGTACGGACCGCCGATGCGGAAGAAGACGTCCTGAAGGGAGATCGGGTTGGTCGCGTGGGACCGGTGGCTGTGTCGGCCGCCGACCTCGACCAGCACCTCGGACTCGACCGGCCCGGCGTCGACCAGCACCCCGGCGACGCGTACCCCGTCGACGTCCTCGATCCGCAGCGCGGCGTCGCCGGTGGTCGGCGCGAGGCTGGGCATGCCGAGACCGAGCACGACGGTGTTCGGCCGGCGGATCCGCAGCGCCCGGTCGAGGCGGTAGACGCCGGGGGTGAGCAGCAGGTGCCGACCCCGGGCGAGTTCGGTGTTGATCCGCTTCGCCGAGTCGGTGGGGCGGGCGATGAAGAAGTCGGTCAGCGGTAGCGACGGCGTCGGCGCGGCGCCGGTGCCCCAGGTGGTGCCCGCGGTGTCGCGGCGCAGGCGCGGCACGGCCACCCGCCAGCGGCCCGCGCCGTCGACGAAGAGGTACGGCTTCTCGCGGGTCACCGGGCTGGTCGGCAGCGTGGTGTACGGCGGGTCGGGGAAGCCCTGCGCGGGCGCGCCGACCACGCCGGAGAAGACCTGGTTCCACACGCCGTTGGTCCACTCGCCGCCGAGTTCGCTGTCGCGGGTGAGCCACTGCTGTTGGGAGCCGTTGATGGTGATGCCGTCGACCTTCGAGTCGGCGATGTAGCCGCCGCTGGAGTAGCCGCCGTTGCCGGGTTCCAGCCAGAGGACGCCCTTGATGTGCACCCGGCGCATCGGTGACGCCTGGGAGACGGCCCACTGGTTCGACCAGTCGGTCGGGGTGACGGCGAGGTTCTCCGCCGAGCGCCAGAAGTTGGTCAGCGCGGAGATGCCGGCCGGTGAGTTCGGGTCGGGCTGCCCGATGACCCGGACCGCGCCGTGGATCTCCACGTCGTCCGGGTGGGCGCCGAGGCCGGCCACGGTCGTGTAGTAGCCGAGCCGGGCGTTCACCTCGTAGCGGCCGGGCTTGAACAGCACGGCGTACCGGTCGAAGCCCATCTCGTTGTTTTCCTGCGCGGTGAAGAGGCGGTCCAGCGTGGACTGGATCTCCTCGACCGGCGTGCTCGGGTCGTAGACGAAGACGTTCGGGCCGAAGTCGGGCTCACGGACGGGCCGCGCGGCCGGGGACGCGGCGGCGGCGCCGGCCGGGAGGCCGATGGCGGTGAGCGTTGCCGCCGAAGCGGTGAGCGTGAGGAAGCGGCGGCGGGAGGGGTCGGATGATCGCATCTGCCTACCTGTTCGATGGTGGGACGGAGAGCGCTCTCTGGGCAGTTCCTACCCCATCGCCGTCGATCTCGCCAGCATTCTCGGTTCCGGAACCGGGAAGCGACGTGCCATCGTCGGGGTTGCCACAGAGGAAGTTGACTGTTCAACCACAGGGAGCGCGCATGTCCATCGTCGTCACCGGGGCCACCGGCCAACTCGGCCGCCTGATCGTCGCCGCGCTGCGCGAGCGCGGCGTACCGGCCGGGGACATCGTGGCGGTCGGCCGCAACACCGACCGGCTCGCCGAACTCGCCGGCCAGGGCGTCGTCACCCGGCGGGCCGACTACGACGACCCGGACTCGCTCCGGGCCGCGTTCGCCGACGCCGACAAGCTGATGTTCGTCTCCGGCAGCGAGGTCGGCCGGCGGCGGCCCCAGCACCGCAACGTGGTCACCGCCGCCCGCGAGGCCGGCGTCGGGCTGGTCGTCTACACCAGCATCGCCCACGCCGACACCGCCGGCATGCGGCTCGCCGGCGAGCACCGGGACACCGAGGGGTACGTCCGCGAGGCGGGCCTGCCGTACGTCTTCCTGCGCAACAGCTGGTACCTGGAGAACTACATTGACCAGCTCGACGCGTACCGGAAGCAGGGGGTGGCCGGCGCGGCGGGTGACGGGCGGGTCAGCGCCGCCACCCGCGCGGACTACGCCGAGGCCGCCGCCGTGGTGCTCACCTCCGACGGACACGAGAACCGGGTGTACGAGCTGGGCGGCGCGCCGTTCACGCTGACCGAGCTGGCCGCCGAGGTCACCCGGCAGACCGGCGAAAAGGTGGGCTACACCGACCTGCCGGCCGACCGCTACACCGAAGTGCTGATCGCCGCCGGCCTGCCCGAGGGGTACGCGGCCGTGCTCGCCGACAGCGACCTCGGTCTCGCCCGGGGCGAACTGGAGGTCGGTGACGACCTCGCCACGCTGCTCGGCCGCACCCCGACNCCCGCGCCTGGCCGCCCCGGTCGGCGGTCAGGCGCGCGGCGCAGTCCCGGTCTCAGGCGCGCTCGGCGCGCTGCTTCACCAGGTCGTCCACCAGGGTCTGCACGTAGTCGGCGGTCTCCTCCCAGCGGGTGACCGCGACGCTGCGGATGCCCATCGCCTTCACCGGGTAGTCGTTGCCGCCCACGTCGAGCCGGTCCCCCACGAAGAGCACGTTGTCGATTTTCAGATCGAGGTGCTCCAGCAGCTTCCGCATGCCGTACGCCTTGTCCACCCCCATGCGCGTCACGTCGATCGAGGTCGAGCCGCCGCCCCGGACCTCCAGGTCGGGCAGCTTCGCGGCGACCGCGTCCCGCAGCCGCTTCTTCTTGCTGCCGTCCGGGTCCCAGCCGTACTTTTCGGCCGGCGGAGCCGACTGCCCGAGCGCGGAGAACGTGATCTGACTGCCCCGGTCCTCGACGATGTCGCCCCAGGGGTTCGCCTCCCACAGCCCGAGCGCCTGCGCCGACTCGGTGAGCGCGGTGACCACCCGGGCCTTGTCGGCCTCGCTCAGGTCCTCGGCGTAGACCAGCCGCCAGTCACCCTCGGACCAGCGGTAGTAGCGGGTACCGCAGGTGGGCATCAGGTGCAGCCGGACACGCTGCTCCTCGGCGAGGTCCAGGTGGGCCAGCACCTGCGTCTGGAACTGCTCGAACCGGCCACCGGAGATGATCAGGACGTCCACCTCGGTGAGCAGGTGGCCGAGCAGGTCCGCCATCCGACGATCGATCTGGGACTTGGAAATCGCCAGGGTGTCGTCGAGGTCGAACGCCACCACTCGAAGATCGTTCACGAATACCTCATGTGTCGTCGCGGACGGGTCGGGTCAGCAGGGTACCGACATGGCCTGACGCCTTCCTGAGCGCCCGGATACCCGGATCTCGGCGGAGGCTGACACGTCACGCCCACACCCAGCCATCCTCTTACGTTGAGCAGCCGAGATCTTAAGTTCTCAACTGGCGCGGAGTGCCCGCTTTGACAGTAATTCAAGATGACGAGCAGTAACCCTGGATCACGTTGCGTTTCTTGCGAATTGAACGCATGCTGGCTCCATGACAGCCGCAGCCCGCGTCATGGATGAGCAGACGATCCTGCCCGATGCCGCCAACAACGCGGAAGTCGTGGACCTGCTTCAGGTCCTACGCGACCGTGGCCNCCCTTACCCGACGGCCTACACGACATCCTGATCAAAGCGCTTGAAGCCTTGGCGAGCGGCTACGCCGTCACGATCGCGCCGCAACACACGACCCTGACGACACAGCAAGCCGCAGACATGCTCGGGGTGTCGCGGCCAACCCTTACCAAGCTGCTCGACGAGGGAAAGATTCCGCACGAACGACCCAACAGTCACCGCCGGATCAAGCTGGCCGACGTGCTCAAGTACCAGGAGCAGCGGCGACAGGAGCGGCGGCAACTACTCCGGACGATGACCGCGGAAAGCCTTGACATGGGGCTCTACGACCTCCCAGTCAGTGACCTTGAGGAACGCGACGAAGACAGAACGTGAAGCCGAAGCTTTCGCCAGGCATCCGCAGCACCTAGGCTCACTTGGTGCCGTTCTCTGTCCTCCTCGATGCGAACGTCCTGGTTCCGAACGCGCTCCGCGACACGCTTCTGCGAGTTGCAGAAGCGGACTTCTACCGTCCGCTCTGGAGCCAGGACATCCTCGCAGAGACGCGGCGGACGATCCTACGCCTACGCCCGGGTATCGAGCCGAGCCGCCTCGATACGATGTTCACATGCATGAACGCCGCATTCAGCGACGCCATGGTCACGGGCTACGAGTCCCTCATCGACGGCATGATGAACGACATGGGCGACCGACACGTCCTGGCTGCCGCGGTCGCAGGCAGGGCGGACGTCATCGTAACCAACAACGTGAAACATTTCCCCGAGGCTGCGGTAGGCCCCCTGCACATCGAAGTCCTGAAGCCCGACCGCTTTCTATGCTTGCAATACGACCTGGCTCCCGCTGAGGTCGTGGAGATCGTCAAGAGGCAGAGCAACGATACGGGTCGCTCCGCCGGCAAGCCCCGGCTTACCGTTGCGAAGTTACTTGAGTGCCTCAGCGACGGAGGTGCATCCAAGTTCGCCGAACAGATCCGGGGTCACCTAGCAGCAGCCGGTCTCCCACGACCCTCCCCGACGGCAGCTACACCTCGCCTGGTCGAGTAGACGCCCCTCGGGAAGGGACAATGCCAGGAAGCGGCATGCTGTCCCCTGCACGCCTACCGATCCAAAATCATTTGCAGGCATTCTGCAGAAGGCGCTGCGGACGCCCGAGGACGGCCGGAGGACGCCCGCAGGGCAGGCCGCAAGCGCGGACAGCTTCGCCTAATCGTTGTGCGCTGGCCGTAGGTGCTCCGTCTGTGGGTCATAGCAGACAAGCCCATGCTCGGCGGCCAGGCGGGCAGCCTCGGCCGACAGTTCGCCAGCCAGCCCGTACGGCATCGTCAGGTAGATCATCGGCCCGGAAGCATCGTCGAGCAGGGATCCCCAACCGGAGGTCTGACCATCGGTCAAGACAGCCCAGCGCTCAGCCAGCGACTCGGCGTAGGCCAGGATGCCGAGAGTCGGGACGACCTCCTCGCCAGCCATGTACTTCTCGTAGAGCTGGCTGTAGACGGCTCCGCCCTCGCCATCGTTCGACGGCTGCGCGCCCTCCCACACCGCCAGGTCGTAACTCATGACCGGAGTCTGCCAGCCCTTCAGTCAGGGGACGGCGATGGTGGCTCGCGTCTGGCACGTCCTCTTACGACCCCCGGCCTCGCAAAGATCAAGACTGCTATCGACAAGCGTCGCGCTACGCGAGCAGGACTGCCACCTGCCGGCGATCGGCTGGGGCCGGCTGACGCTGGTCGACAACCGGCCCCAGGCTGGCAAGCGGTGGACCGACAGCGGCGAGGTGCACGACCGGCGCGGGTTGAAGCACCGTGCGGCGGCAGACTCGCGGGTCGTACCGATCCCGCCAGATCTGGTGGGCATCCTGCGGCGGCACGTCGACCGGTTCGGCGTCGCTAACGACGGGCGGCTGTTCCGCAGCGGGAAGGGCAACGTGGTGGCCGCCTCCACGTACTTGTGGGTGTGGAAGGCCGCGCGGGATCTTTGGTCACAGCGCCCATTCTCCCGGTCCACGGGCCTGCCCGTCCCCGGGGCATGCAGCACGTCGGCGCTCGATGCTGCCCCCATTGATTGAGCCGAACAGTGGCGCCCTACCGTTTCGGGCCCTCGGCCGAGGGATCTGGTGGTGTACCAGCCCGAACGGCTCTGCCCCGTAGACGTTCATGGGCCTCGACGCGAGGGTGTCCCCGGCGTATGCCGGGGACACCCTCGTCCGTCATCCAAGTGCGAAGCTAGCCTCTACGATCAGTGATCGTTCGGCCGCGCTGCGTTGTTGCAGTTCTGTGAGGTGCCCCCGGCAGGATTCGAACCTGCGACACACGGTTTAGGAAACCGATGCTCTATCCCCTGAGCTACGAGGGCGCGAGGGCAGTCTAGCGACCTTGGGGTCCAGCTGGGGTGGCAGGGGATCGGCCCACGTTCACGAGCGTTCAGGCAAGAGCCGACCTGCCCCGGCGAGGACGGCGCAGTCACCACGGCGCGGCGTCCGCGAGTCGTCCCGCCGCCCCCCGCAGCACCTCGGCGCAACCCCGCCCGCCCAGCCGCGCGGCCTCGGCGGCGGCCAGCGCGGTCAACTCCGGCCCGACCCGCCGGGAGCCGCCGAACTGGAAGTCGAGCTGGGTTGCGTAGCAGCGGACGGCGCGGATCTTCGCGTCGAGGTGGGCGGCGATGTCGACGGGCTGCTCCAGACCGTCCGGCACGGCCGGGCACGGGGGTTCGTCCGGGGCCCGGCTGACGTACGGCACGTCGCGCCACCATAAAACGCCGGTGGCGCACCCGGCGACCGTCTCGGCGACGACGCGATGGTCGACGTGCCCGCCGAGCGCCTGCGGGGCGAGCACCAGGTCGGCGGTGCGCAGCCGGGGGCGCAGGGCCAGAGCCAGCGCGGCACCGACCCGGTCGTCCGGGCGGACGTCGGTGAACAGGTCGGCGGCGCTGTCGTAGCCGCGGTGCGGGGCCTCCGGCAGGGGCAGGTGCACCGGCACGACACCGAGGATCCGGCAGGCCGCCGTGTCCTCCGCGCGGCGCAGCGCCATGTAGTCGACGTGCGCCGACAGGCCCTTGTCGAGCTGGGTGGACAGGGCGAACGGCGACGGGTCCGGCACGGAGGCGGTGAAGCAGGTCAGCACCTCCACCGACCAGCCGGCGGTGGCGAGCACGGCGAGGGTGGCGCCGACGGAGAAGACGGCGTCGTCGAGGTGCGGGCTGACCGCGACGGCGTGGCGGGTCACAGCAGGTGCGGTGCCGCGCGGAAGCGGCACGCCAGGTCCGGCGGGGGGTCGGCGATCTCCGGTACGGTCGCGTCCAGTCCGTCGTAGACCGCGGTGATGCGGTGGGCGATCACCGGCCAGCTCCACTTTCGTACGACGTCGTGGTGGGCCCGGGTGGCGAGCCGCTCGCGCAGGTCGGCGTCGTCGAGGAGCCGGCGCACCGCCCCGGCGAGGGCCGCCGGGTCCCCGGCGGGCACGAGCAGCCCGTTGTCCTCCGGGCGTACGCAGTCGCGCACCCCGACCACGTCGGTGGAGACGACGGGCAGGCCGGACGCCATCGCCTCCAGGATGGTGTTGGAGAAGCCCTCGGCGTAGGTGGGGCTGACGAAGATGTCGCCGCGGGCGTACACCTGGTGTGCCCGCTCGTAGGGCACGGCGCCGAGCAGGTCGACGTCGCCGGCCAGGCCGAGTTCGGCGATCCGCGCGGTGGTGGCGTCGACGTCGGGGCCGATGCCGGAGATCAGCAGGCGGACGCGGGTGGCGTCGGCGCGCAGCTTCGCCACCGCGTCGAGCAGGTCGAGCACGCCTTTGCGGGCGTCGACGCGGCCGTGGTAGAGCAGCGCCGGCGGGTCGGACAGCTCCCCGAACGGGCGCGACGGCGTGAACCTCCCGGTGTCGGTGGCCCCCGGCACGACGGTGAACCGGCCCGGGTCGAGGTCGTGCCGCTGGCACACCTCGGCGGCGAACGACGCCGAGCCGATCAGCAGCGCGGGCGCGTGCGCGAAGACCGCCCGCACCAGCAGTCGGTGGGTGTCGCAGCAGGTGCCGACCCAGTGCCCGTCCCCGCCCTGCACCGAGACCACGGCGGGCAGGCCGGCGGCGCGGGCGGCCCGCAGCACGGCCAGGCCGTTCGGGTAGGCGTACTGGGCGTGCAGCACGTCGAAGGGACGCCGGGCGTGCAGCCGGAGCACCGTGTCGGTCATCGCCGCCACGTCGGCCTCGAAGTCGGCCGGTTCGCCCCGGCCGACGGCCTGTTCGCCGTGGGCCTNCCCCCCCGCCGTAGACGGCGCGGCCGGCCGCGTCGCCCCGGTACTGCGACACGAGCGTGACGTCGTGGCCGGCTCGCACCAGGTGCCGGAGCAGGTTTTCCGCGTACGCGCTCATGCCGGAGACGGCCGGCCAGTAGCGGCGCGAGACGAAGCAGATCCTCACGTCACGCTCACCTCCAGGTGCGCCGGATCGCGATGTCGGTGCTCGGCGGCCCGCAGCGCGGCCAGCGCGGCCGGCACCAGCGTGTCGGCCCGGTGCGAGTCGCGGGACAACTCCAGGCTGACCAGCCCGGGGTAGCCGGTCTCGACGAGCGCGCCGAGCACCGCTGGAAGGTCCATGTCGCCCTCGCCGGGCGCGCGGTGCTCGTGCCGGCCGCGGGGCATGTCCTCGACGGCGCAGGCGCCGAGCACCGGCCCGAAGGCCCGCACCGCCGCCGCCGGTGGGTACCGGCCGGACACCAGGCAGTGTCCGGTGTCCAGGGCCAGGGTCAGGCCGGGTACCTGGGCGGCGAGGCGGGCCCAGTCGTCGCAGTCGTCGACCAGCATGCCCGGTTCGGGTTCGAACGCGCAGCGCACGCCCCGCCCGGTCGCGTACTCGACCACCTCGCGGACGCCGTCGACGAGCCAGCCCCAGCAGCGCCGCCGGTCCGTGCCGGGCTCGGGCACGCCAGCCCAGAACGCAACCGCTTCGCTGCCCAGGTCGGCCGCCACGTCGACGCAGGTGCGCAGGAAGTCGCGCCGCCGGGCGCGGTCCGTCCCGTCCGGGGAGACCAGGGTGGGATGGTGCTTGCGGCGGGCGTCCAGCAGGAACCGGGCGCCGGTCTCCACGACGCTGTCCAGGCCGAGCCCGGCGAGCCGGCGGGCGAGCCGCGCGGTGCGGCCGGCGAGATCCGGGGCGTACGGGTCGTGGTGCGCCACGTCGAGGGTGAGCGCCACCCCGTCGTAGCCGGTGTCGGCGAGCAGCGCGAGGGCGTCGTCGAGGCGGTGCGAGGTCATGCCGTTGGTGTTGTAGGCGTACCGCAGGTTCATCGGGCGCTCCGGGCGACGGCGTGCCGGGCCGGTTCCCGGTACAGCGGGTAGAGCCGCCCGACGGTACGGGCCACCCCGGCGAGGTCGAGCCAGGCGTCGCCGCCGAGCCGCTCCCGGCCGGCCGCGTCCAACACGACCTCGGCGGCGCCCTCGCGCGGTGGCGGCCCGAAGCCCACCAGCGGCGAGTCCCGCTCGACGAGCCGGAGCACGCCGCGCGCGCCGATCCGGCCGTACGACATCGTCTCGGCCTCCAGCCCCGGCACGATCACCTTCGCCGCGACCGCCCCCTCGCCGGGTGCCACGACGACGAGGACGTCGAAGTCGGCGAGCCGGCGCAGCAGATCCGCCAGCAGCGCGGCGGGATCGTCCAGTGCGCCCGGCGCGACGGTGGGCAGCGCGGAGAACGGCACCCGGGTCCGCTCGGCCAGCACCACCGGCGCCAGCAGCTCGCGCAGTTCGGTGCCGCCGAGCCGGGTCCACTCGCGCATCGCCCGCAGCGCGTGCGGCTCCTGCGGTGCCAGGGGCCGGGCGAACTCCCGCCGCCAGTAGGCCTGCGGCGCGACCGGCTCCAGCGCGTCGAGCGGGCCGTGGGAGAAGACCTTGCGGGCGCGGGAGGAGACGTACTCCAGTAGCGCCTTGCGCAGCGCGACCTCCCGGTCCGGGTGGGCGGCCTCGCCGCACGCGGTCACCGCCAGCGGCGGTGTCCCCGGCTCGCGGTCCACCCCGACGACGTGCACGTCGACCAGCCCGAAGTCGGTGGCGGCGAGTTTGGGCAGCACCTCGATGCCGGCGCTGTGCAGCCGCGCCAGCGTCGCCCGGCTCACCGGGTCGCGCACCTCGTCCAGGTCGAGCACCACGCCTCGGTCCATGGCCCGGAACGCGGTGGTGTTGCCGTCGCGTTGCAGCAGTTCCAGCAGGCCGTGCGCGACCGCCCGCTCGACGGTGTCCCCTGCGCCGGAGCCGTTGGTGATCACCGTGATCAGCCGCTCCGCCGGGTCCTGCCAGGGCAGGTCATCGCCGGACGAGGCGCAGAACTCGGCCGGCACGAGGACGGTCCCGCCGGTGCGCCAGCGCAGCGCGGGCAGCCAGGACCGCGGCTGGTCGTCGTCGACGGTCGTGCCGGCGGTCAGCACCAGCGTCCGGGGATCGACCACACCGTCCGGCCCGAGCTCGCGCCGTAGCTGGGCGTAGGAGGCCCGGCGGGGAACGACGCCGCGCAGGTGCCGGTGCAGCAGCAGTTCCTCCGCCAGTTCCCCGTACGCGCCGGTGCGGGCCTGCTCGACGGTCGGTCCGTAGCCGAAGGCCACCGCCCGGGGCCAGCCGGCGCCGAGGTGGTCGGCGGTGACGACCGGCATGCCGAGCCGGTCCACCGCGCTGACGTCGAAGTCGCCGACCTCGCCCGGTGGCAGGGCGGCGGCGAGCTGGTCGGCGACGGACGCGGCGGTGACCGTGTCGGTGGCGGGTCGCAGCGCTCGGGTCATGTCAGCTCCTCGATGGGGATCGGGCCGGCCACCGGCTGCCCGCGTAGCTGCCGGTCGAACAGGGCCAGCACCTGCTTCTGGTGGACCGGGGCCGCGTATTCGAACGGGGTGGCGACCGCCTCGAAGTCGAGCGTTTCGACCAGCTCGCGGGCCTGGCGCAGCTCGGCGTGCGACAGCGGGACCTGCGCGTGGTAGGCCTTGTGGCAGGAGAGCCCGACCGGCGTGGTGCCCGCCAGGTCCACCTTGATCAGGTCGCCGACGAAGAGGATGCCCCGCCGGGTGTCGTACAGCACGCTGTGGCCGGGGAAGTGGCCCCCGCTGCGGTACATGACCAGGCCGGGGGCCAGCTCGTGCCGGTCGTCGGTGGGCCACGTCACCCGGAACGCCTTGGTCCAGACGAGGTCGTCGACGCCGACGGCGAGCACCGGCGGGGCCAGTTCGTCCTGCAACTGCCAGAGCGCGCCGTACCCGTGCACGTGGCTCGCGCCGAGCGCGACCAGGCCGCCGCGACGGCGCAGGTCAGCCAGCGCGGCCGGCGGGTACCAGCCGGCGGCCTCCCAGCCGACCAGGCCGGCGTCGGTCTCGATGACCCAGCCGGTGCTGCCCAGCCCGAGCTGCGGTTCGCACCGGTAGCCGGTCACCCCGGGGGCGACCTCGGTCCAGCGGGCCACCCGACCGGCCGCCACCTCGTCGACCGGGTGGAACGACCAGCCCTCGTCCGGCAGGGCGTTGCGCACGTCGGTGCAGACGGGGCAGCCCGGTGGCGGGGCGAACCAGCGTTGCCAGTGCCCGCAGTTGTCGCACGCGTACGGTCGCAGCGCCATGTCAGGTACCTCCGGCGGTGTGCAGCAGCTCGTGCAGGCGCAGGTCCCGGGTCAGCGGCCAGGGCCAGTCGGCGCCGCGCACCGCCGCGCCGAACGCCCGGACCTGCGCGGTGAACGGGCTGGTGTGGGCATCGAAGGGCAGCTCGGAGACGGCTCCGGTGGGCGCGTCCAGCCGCCGGAGCACGCCGCCGGCGGTCTGCCCCATGGTGTCCACGGCCACCAGTTGCGCGCGGGTGCCCACCACTTCCAGGCGTCGGCGGGGCAGCCGGTCGGCGGTGTTGAAGCTGACGTGCGCCGACAGGAGGACCCCGCCGGCCGTGGCGCCGGCCAGCACCGCCCCGTCGTCGACCGGATAGGGGTGCACCCGTCGCTGGGTGAGCACGGTGAGGGTGGTCAGGTCGTCGCCGAGCAGCGCACCGACCAGGTCCACGCCGTGCGGGGCGAGGTCGGCCAGCGCGCCGCCGCCGGAGCGGGCCGGGTCGACCCGCCAGTTGTCGTGCGGGCGGCCGTCCGGGGTCCAGTCCCGGGGCAGCCAGCAGCCGTAGGTGATGCGTACCGCCGTGACGGTGCCCAGGTCACCGCTGGCGACGAGGTCGGCGATGAGCCGGTGCGCGGGGTGGAACCGTTGGTCGAAGGCGGTGCCGGCGAGGGTGCCGCCGGCGGCGGCGACGAGCCGGCGGGCTTCGGCCACGGTCGCCGCGAGCGGCTTCTCGCAGAGCACCGGCACGCCCGCCTTGGCGACCGCGGCGACCACGTCGGTGTGGCTGTCGGTGGGCGTGGCGACGTACACCGCCTCGACGTCGGGCCGGTCCAGGAGGGCGTCGAGGTCCGTGGTGGGCGGCGTCTCCGGCCGCAGGGCGGCGGCCGCCGCCGGGTCCCGGTCGCAGGCCGCCACGAGGCGGGCGCCGGCGGCCCGGATCGCCGGCGCGACGTGGTCCCGGGCCACCCAGCCGCAGCCCACCACACCCCATCGCACCGGCTCGTCCACGCCCGTCACCACCGCTCGGGCAGGTCGATCAGGAGCCGGCGACGCACCGCGTCCGGTCCGGGCGCGACGGGCCACCGCGGCGGCAGGTACGCCGCCGCCCGGCCGCCGTACTCGGCCGCCCAGTGGTCGTCCGGCCAGGCGCGCTCGCCGTCGGCGTAGAGCGGGTTGCGGCGTACCGGCACGCCGGCCGCGGGCAGCAGCAGCGCCGGATCGGCCACCGCAGCGGCCTCGTCGCGGGCGAGCCCGAGCGCCTCCGTGGCGGCCAGCGCCGCCCCGGTGGCCGGCACCGGAAGGCGGCCGTCGACCGTCGCGGCGGTCAGTTCCTCCTCGGTGTACGCCTGCGCGCCCGGCAGCAGCGCCGCCCACTCGTCCGCCGGCAACGGCAGTCCGGCCCGGCCGGCGGGGTGCGCGGCGTTGTGCAGGTGCCCGAGCAGCACCGCTCCCCGTGGCCCGGCGGTGGCTGCCGCGGCGGCCACGAAGGCGGCCTTGTCGGGGAGGAAGTACAGCGCGTCGTGGCAGGCGACGTGGCGCGGGGCGGCGGCGGGCGGCAGCGGCCAACCGGCGGTTAGGTCGGCGCAGACCAGTGTGACCGGCGCGCCGACGGGCAGCACGAAACGGCGGGCCAGCCACAGCTTGGCGAAGACCACGTCGAGGCCGGTGAGGTCGGTGTGCCCGTGCAGGGCCAGGTGCCGCAGCAGATGCCCGGTGCCGCAGGCCAGGTCCACCACCGCCCGACCGGCCGGCGGGTGGGCGGCGGTGAGCGCCAGCGTGGCCAGCCAGCTCGGATCGGACCAGCGGTGCCGGAAGTAGGTGCCGACCCGGCCGAGACCGAGCAGGTCGACGGCCTCGGTCAGGGTTTCCGCCGCCAGCGCGGTCCGCAGCCGGTGCGGCGGGGGCGGTTCGTCGTCCCACCAGTCGTCGGCGTCGGCGAGCAGCAGCACCGCCGCGCCGCGCGGGTCACCGGCGTCCAGGGCCGCCACGGTGGCCTCGCGCAGCCCGTCGCGCCCGGGGCGCAGCCACGGGATGCCGTCGACGACGGGCCAACGGCGTACCCCGTCGGTGAGGGTGTGCGGGGTGTCGGCCCGCAGGCCGCTGCCGTCCGGGCCGAGCCACCGGGAGCCGGCCACCGGGGTGCCGACGGTGGTCACAGCCCCGCCGCCCGCAGCACGGTCCGGTGGTACCCGGCGACCGGCCCGTCGTGCACCAGTTCGAGGTCGCCCAGGGCCTGGTCGACGGTGAAGGCCGCCGCCCGGGCGTGATGGTGGGCCTGGAGCACCCGGTCCAGCACGTCGGCGGCGTGGAACGCGGCGCCGAGCGGGGTGTCCGCGTCGGCCCGACCGGCCAGCGCCGCGCGGACCCGGACCGCGAGCGGAGCGGGCAGGGTGGCGAGTTCGGCCTCGGTGAGCCCGTCGACTATCGGGTCGAGGTGCGCGCCGAGCAGCAGCTCGCCGGCGAAACCGGCGTCGGGCAGCCGGGCGTTGTGCAGGTGGTGGGCCAGGCCGAGCAGGAACGCCGGCCCGGGGTCCGCGCCGACGTCGTCGGCGAGCAGCGCGGCGTAGACGGCGACCGCCCAGCAGTGCTCCGCGTGGTTCTCGGCGGGCTCCACCATCAGCCGCGGCCGCCCCGGCGCGGTGGCGCCGGCGCGGGGCTGACGGCACAGGGCGGACACGAACGGCGGCACACCGCCGGCCAGCGTACGGTCGGTCACCAGCGCGGGGAGCGCGTCGCGCAGCCGGCCGACCGTGTCGGGATGCAGCGCGTCGGCCAGTTCCGCGACCGCTTGGGCGAGGACCGTCTCCGCCTGCGGCGCGGACAGGCCGCAGGCGATGAGCGTGGCGGCGTCCACGCCGGCGAGCCGCGCACCGGCCACGGCCGCGGCGCATTCCCGGGCCGCCACCGTCGCCGGGTCCGCGCCGGCCGCCAACGCCGCCCACGCCCGGACGAAGGCCCGTTCGGCGGCGGAGCCGTCGGCGTGCGCCACCCGGACCCGTTTCAGGTCGCCGATCTGCCGGAACGCGGGTGCCACCGCCGCCAGCCGGCGGGCCGGCGGCGCCGCCAGCGTGGTCGTCACGCGGCGTCCAGCCACCGCAGCAGGGTCCGCTCCTGGGCGTGCAGAGCGTGCTCCGCGACACCGCCGCGGGTCTGCGGCGCCTTGAAGAAGTAGCCGAGTTGCTCCTGCGGCCCACCCTCGCCCCGGCGGGCCGCCTCGACGATCAGCCGCACCAGCTCGATCACCAGCGGCGCGGCGAGGATCGAGTCCCGACACAGGAAGTCGACCTTCACCTGCATCCGCTGACCCAGGAAGCCGATCAGGTCGATGTTGTCCCACGCCTCCTTGGCGTCACCGCGCGGCCGGTAGTAGTCGATGCGCACCACATGGTCGTCCACCGGATACCCGAGGATGTCGTCGAGCACGGAACCCTTGGTGTCCAGCTTGCTGGCCAGCGACGACGGGTCGTCCAGGATCTGCCCGTCCCGGTTGCCCAGGATGTTCGTGGAGTACCAGCCCTCGACGACCAGCGCCCGGGACCGGAACGCCGGCGCCAGCACCGTCTTGAGCAACGTCTGGCCGGTCTTGCCGTCCTTGCCGGCGACCGGCACGCGCTCCCGTTCCGCCAGCTCGACCAGCGCGGGCACGTCGGCGCCGAGGCTCGGGGTGAAGTTCACGTACGGGCAGCCCTCCCGGATCGCCGCGTACGCGTAGAGCAGACCCGGTGTGATCGTCGGGTCGTCCCGGTCCAACCCCTCCTCGAACGCGGCCAACCGGGCCAGCACCGGCGCGGCGGGGTCGGGTCGCGCCTCGGTGGAGGCGAGGTTGACCACCACCACCCGCTCCAGCGCCTGCTCCGTGCGGAACCGGCGCAGATCCTCGCGGAGGTGCGCGACGCGTTCCCGCAGCGGCCCCACCGGCACCACGTTGGCGCCGGTCGCGTTGCGGCACCAGGCCGGGTCGGACACCGCGGGCCAGGGCCGGATCGCCTGCAACGGCCCGGCGACGGTGTCCAGCTGGGCCGGTTCCACCACCCGGTGCACGTGCGCGGCCTTGGCCAGGTCGTCGGGGGCCAGGTCCCACCCACCGAAGACCAACGACTCGTACGGCACCAGGTCGGTGCGGTGGGCCAGTGGCAGCCCCGACGTGTCGCGCATGCCCAACCGCAGCAGTTCCACCCCGGCGACCGCCGTGGTGGCCACCGCACCACCCAGTCCCACCACCGCGACCCCGATGCGTTGCTCCGCCATGCTTCCTCCCGTGTCCGCCCGGACGCCCGAACCAGGGCGGCCGCATACCCACGAACGGGGCAGGCATTCCCGCAGGTCGGTGCCGATCGACCGGAGTACGCGGGCTGTCGCGAACGCCCGCTGCGGGCCCCCGCCGGTGGGCAGGATGCAGGTGGGTGCGGACGCCGCACCGGCGGT
Source organism: Micromonospora sp. NBS 11-29 (assembly GCF_002140155.1). Taxonomy (GTDB): domain Bacteria; phylum Actinomycetota; class Actinomycetes; order Mycobacteriales; family Micromonosporaceae; genus Micromonospora. Next base: position 69,276 of record NZ_NAPR01000013.1, on the reverse strand, counting down.
ACGCCTTGCGGGGGAGGGCTGATCGTGAAGGTGCTCATCGCAGGTGGCGCGGGTTTCATCGGCAGCACCGTCGCCTCCCGCCTGCTCGACGCCGGCCACACGCCCGTGGTGGTCGACAACCTGGTCACCGGTCGTCGGGAGTTCTGTTACGGCCGGATCTTCCACGAGGGCGACATCGCCGATGCCGCCCTGGTCGACGACGTGCTGCGCCGTCATCCGGACATCGAGGCCGTGGTGCACTGCGCGGCCCTGACCGTCGTGCCCGACTCGGTGGCCCGGCCGGTCGACTACTACCGCGCGAACGTGGCCGCGACGGTGGAGTTCGTCGACCGGCTGCTCGTCCACGGCGTGCGTCGCCTGATCTACAGCTCGTCGGCGTCGATCTACCAGCCGGGCCCGCACCTCGCGGTCGACGAGACGTCACCCCTGGGCGCGGCCAATCCGTACGCGCACACGAAGCTCGTGGTGGAGCGGATGCTGGCCGACATCGCGGCGAGCAGCCCGTTGAACGTCCTGTCGCTGCGCTACTTCAACCCGATCGGCGCCGATCCGGCCCTGCGGACCGGGCTTCAGCTCGCCGCGCCCTCCCATGCCCTCGGCCGGCTCATCCACGCGCACCGCACCGGCGAGCCGTTCCCCGTCGCCGGTCTGGACTGGCCCACCCGCGACGGCTCCGGGCTGCGCGACTACGTCCACGTCTGGGACCTCGCCAGCGCCCACCTGCGGGCCCTGGAACGCTTCGACGGACTCTTCCCCGCCAGCGGGGCCGGACACACCGCGATCAACCTCGGTACCGGTACCGGCACCACCGTCCTGGAGCTGATCGCGGCGTTCAACGCCTTGGTCGACCCACCCGTGGAGGTGGCGGAGGCGCCGCGTCGGCCGGGCGACTGCGTCGGGGCGTACACCCGCAGTCGCCTCGCCCGGGACCTGCTGGGCTGGCGCGCGGAGCGGGACCTGCCCACGGGCATCGCCGACTCCCTGGCCTGGTTCCGCCGGCGGGAACGGCTGCTGCCCGACCTCGCCGCGCCGCTGGCCACGTCCTGAGCGCCGCTCAGCGATCCTGGTGGACGTGGTGCGCCAAGAGCCGCTCCCGAACGGCCTGTCGCTGCGGGTCGTCGGTGTCGTCGAGCAGGTCGAGGGCTTCCCGGCCCCGACGGAGAGCATTGTCGTGGTCCCCCACCGCGTGCAGGGCCTCCGCCAGTACGGCGAGGGCACGCGCCTGGCGTAGCGGGTCGGCCAACTCGTCGCCGATCACCCGGGCGAGGGTGGCGTCGGCCAGCGCGTCACGGTGCAGCCCGAGGCGGAGGTGAGCCTCGGCCGTGATGGTGCGGGCGTCGCACCGGATCGTGTCGTCGGTGACCCGATCGTGCAGGTCGAGAGCGACGCGACCGAGGTCGAGTGCGGTCGCGGGCTGGCCCGCGTCGAGGCTGAGTTCGGCGAGCCGGACGTGGGTGAGGCTCCGGCCCCGTAGCGAGCCGATCCGGTCCCAGACGGCGAGGGCCTGCTGATAGAGCAGACGGGCCTGGTCGTACCGGCCGAGCTGGCGGTGGGCGTCGCCGAGGTGGTAGAGCGTGTACGCCTCACCGGTCGCGTCCCCGGCCGCGCGGCAGTCGGTCAGGACCTGCTGGAAGGTCTCGATGGCGGTGGTGGTCGCCCCGGTCCGCAGGTGCACGGAGGCGAGGTTGTGCCGGCAGACCGTCCGCAACTCGGCGACGCCGTTCTCCTCGGCGAGACGAAGCGCCTCGGCGAACAGGCTGCCGGCCCGGTGGTAGTCGTGGGCGGTGAAGTAGGTCGCCCCGAGGTTGACCAGGGTGCCCACCCGGCCCGGTTCGTGGCCGTCGGCAGTCGCGGCGTCGAGGGCGACGCGCAACATCTCCCGCACGTCCTCCTGGCTGCCGGAGCGGTCGAAGACCTCGTGGACCGTGTCGACGGTCTGCCAGGCGTGTCGGTGGAAACCCTCCGCCGCCGCGGCGCGGACCAGGGCGAGCACGTTGGTCCGTTCCGTCTCGCACCATCGCAGGGCGGCGCCGTCCGACGCGAAGGTCAGCGGGGTCACCGCACCCGGTGCGGGCAGATCGGGCGCGGGTGTGCGGTCCGGCTCCAAAGCGGTGACCGCGTTGACGGCGGTGAGCAGGTACCAGTCCAACAGCCGGCGCAGGGCCGCTCGTCGCTGCTCGGCGGGCTGCTCCGCCCGGGCCCGGTCGGCGGCGTACCGGCGCAGCAGGTCATGCATCCGATACCGCCGGACGGTGTCGTGGTTGACCAGGTGGGCGCGGGCGAGTCGGTCGAGGGCCCGCTCGGCCACGGCGACGTCCACCGCCAGCATCGCCGCCGCGGCCTCGGCCCCGATGGTGCCACCCGGAAAGAGGCCGAGGCGCAGGAAGAGCCGGGCGGGCATCGGGGTGAGCGCGTTGACCGACCAGGCGAAGACGGTCCGCAGGGTCATCTCGTCGGTGTCGTCGCTCTCGATGTCGAGCAGCCGGCCGGTGAGTTCGTCCGCCAGGTCGCCGAGCCGTGCCTGGGGCCGGGAGGCGACGTGTTCGCCGATGACCCGTAACGCGAGCGGCAGCCCGCCCGACAGCCGGGCCAGCGTCTCCAGAGCCGCGGGCTCCGCGTCGGTGCGGTCGGGTCCGATGATCCGGCCGAGCATGTGGTGTCGTTCGAGGTGCGACAGGGGTGCGACGGTGAGGCTGCGGATGCCGTGTCGGACACTCAACCCGCGGAGCCGATTGCGGCTGATCACGACCGTGAGGCTGGTGTCGGAGCGGGGCAGGAGCTGCTGCGCCTGGTCGGAGTCGACGACGTTGTCCAGCACCACGAGCATCCGCCGCCCGTCCATCAGCCGGTGGTACAGCTCGACGCGTCGATGGGGGTCGGGGGGCACCCGGTCCGCCGGGACTCCGAGGGCGACCAGGAAACGGTGCAGCGCCTCCTGCGCGCCCACCGGCGGCGCCGGACCGTGCGCCTCCGCGTTGAGGTAGAGCTGCCCGTCGGGGAACCACCCCTGCCGCTGACGCCCCCAGTGCCCGGCGAGGGTGGTCTTGCCCACCCCGGGCATCCCGGTCAGTACCACCACCTTCGAGGTGCCCTCGCCGGCGGCGAGGGCGTCCAACTCGTCCAGCAGCCCGCGGTGCCCGGTGTGGTCGGGTACGTCGTTCGGCAACTGCCGGGGCACCGGCGCCGCCGCGTCCCCTGCGGCGAGGAGGTCCCGGGCGGACGCGGTGGGCAGGAGATCCGCGATGTCCAGCACCGGCTCGGCGCGCATCGTCCGGCGGTAGCGGCGGCGGTACACGGCCAGGAAGTCCCGCGCGTCGTAGCTGCGACCTGCCGCGTGCAGTGCGGTGATCCACAGCCTGGCCAGACCCTCGTCGAGCGGGTTGTCCATCAGCAACGGTTCCAGCCGGGTCAGCACCCGGTCGTGGTGGCCGGTGGCCAACTCGCTTTCCGCCAGCAGTTTCATTGCACGGAATTGCTTTTCTCGCATATCCCGTCGAAGGTGTTCGCACCGCGCACCGCGCAGGTCCGCGAGCGGATCGCCCCGCCACAGCTCGTCCGCACTGGTGAGCAGCGCGACGCACCGGTCATGCTGATTCCGCTCGACCGCCTGCCGCGCCTCGGCGGTCAACCGCAGGAAACGGTGGTAGTCGACCAGATCAGGATCGACGGTCAGGCGGTAGGCGTCGGAGCCGGGCACCCGGATCAGGGCATCCTGCAATTCGACCGCCCGCAGAGCGGCCCGCAGGCGGCTGGCCAGCGGATAGAGCAGCGGGCGACGAGCATCGACAGCCGAGTCCTGCCACAGAAACTCCACGATCGTCTCCACCCGCACCGGATTGCCGACGTGATAGAGAAGGACGGCGAGCAGGCCGCGCTGCTTTGCCGCCCCCAACGGCATCGACCGCCCCTCGATCATGAGCTTCGTGGGACCCAGAATCGTGAACTCCATCAGTGCCGCCCCCACCCATTCGTGATCGACATCTGCCTATTCATTCTTTCTTCCGGCGGCCACGTGCCTCAAACAATTCTCCGCAGAATCAAAAATCAGACATTCCACTTCCCAGTCCGTTGCAAGCCCGCTGCAAGGCGCCCGGCAAGCTGATCCGCAAGCGACTCCCCGACGCTGGATCCCCTCGACATCGAAAGCTGGAGGGACACCAATGACGTCGCCGGAATGGTCATCCACACCCGTCGGCATCGACGCCGAACGCTGGGTGAGCCGGTCGGACTGCCGGACCGCGCTCGTCGTGGCGCACACCGTCACGAGCTGCCAGCGGCTCCTGGACGTGATCGAGTACGTCGAGAGCGACCCGCGGGTGCAGTTGGTCTTCACGGTCGCGCCGGACGTCTTCAACCATCAGGTGGGGCGCTTCCTCGACCGGCTGGGCGCGCTCGTCCTCCCCTGGCACCAGGCCGTCCGGGAACGGTTCGACCTCGGTCTCGCCGCCGCCCACGGCGGGCTCCACCAACTGCACGCGCCCCTGCTCCTGATGGCACACGGAGCGGGGCGCGGCAAACGGGTACGACCCGGGCCGTACGGCGGACCGGTGCTCGCGGACCCGCCGGTGTACGGCCTGGACGCGCAGCGACTGACCCATGGCGGGCGGGTCCTCCCGACGGCCCTCGCCCTCTCCCACGACCACGAGTTGGAGGTGCTGCGCCGGCAGTGCCCGGAGGCGGTCGAGGCCGCCGTGGTCGTCGGTGACCCCTGCGCCGATCGGCTCATCGCCAGCCTCCCCCGGCGTCGGGACTACCGGCGAAGCCTGGGGCTGGGCGAGCGGCAGGAACTCGTCGTGGTCTCCTCCACCTGGGGGCGCGACGGTGTCTTCGGACGTTGGCCCGACCTGCTCCCGCAGTTGATGACGCAACTCCCGCCGAACCGGTACCGGATCGCCGCCCTGCTGCACCCGGCGGTCTGGGACGCGCACGGACACCGTCAGATCCGAGCCTGGCTCCGGGACTGCCTCGACGTCGGGCTGCTGCTGCCCGACCCGACCGAGGACTGGCGAGGCCCGGTGATCGCCGCCGACCACGTCATCGGCGACCACGGCTCCGTCACCGCGTACGCCGCCGCCATCGGACGTCCGACCCTGCTGCTACCCGCGCTGCGGTCGCTGCCCGCCGCCGGCACGGCCCAGCACCTACTGGCCACGAGCGCCCCGCGCCTGGACCCACGCCGGCCGATTCGACCCCAGCTCCACCCGGCCACCGGGGTCGACCGACAGGCGGTGATGGCCGCGCTGACCGGCCGCCCGGGAGACGCCGGGATGCTGTTGCGCCGCACCATGTACCGCCTGCTCCGGCTGACCGAACCCGGCCGGCACCGGCAGACGGGACCCGTGCCGGTGCCTCGGCCCCAGCCGTCGGAGGAGTCGGCGTGAACGCGCCGGCCGAACCCGTCGTCGTGGTGCTGTCGGCCTGCCGCCCGGCGCCCCGCTCGGCCCGGTTGGCCGACGTCGTGGTGACCATCGTCGACCGCGGCGACCCGACCGAGGTCGGTACGGGCCTGCTGACGGCGTACCCCGGGCTGGCCCTCGCCGTGGTCGGCACCCCGTCGGGGACCGTCGCCGTCGGGGTACGCGATGCCCCGCCGCTCTGCCTCGGCCGGTTGGCCGCACCCGGCCGGCTGACGATCGGGCTGCTCACCATCGCGGCTCGGCTGCTCCATCGGCGGTGGGTCACCGGCACCCTGTCCCCCCGGTCCACCGGCGGGGACGTGCTACTGCCCGCCCACCTCGTCGAGCCGACGGAGCACCTCGGGCAGTCGGGGCGCGGCGAGTGCGGCGAAGACGGCGGCGGCCTCCCGATAGTGCCGTCGTGCGGCCTCGTCGTCGCCGCGCCGCTGGGCGATGCGACCGAGCAGGTAGACCGCCTCTGCCCGTTCGCTGACCGCTCCGAGTTCGGCCAGCCGGCGTACGGCCTCGGTGGCGGACTCCTCGGCGGCGCCCAGGTCGCCGAGGGCGAGGTGTGCGTCGGCCAGGCCGATCAGCACCCGGGCGGCGTTGTAGGGGTCCACCTCGGACAGCCCGGCGAAGATCTGCCGGGCCTCCACCAGCAGGGGTAGCGCGTCGGCCGGCCGGCCGGTCCGGGTCCGGAGCATAGCCAGGTTCAGGCAGGACAGGCCCACGCTCCGGACGTCCGGCAGGGCCCGCCGTCCGGCGAGGACCCGGGTGTACGCCTCCACGGCCTGTGCCTCCCGACCGGTGTCGGCGTAGAGGGTGGCCAACCCCTCCTCGGCGTCGATTTCGCCCTGGGCGTCACCCGCCTGCCGATACCGGTCGACCGCCGCCCGGCCGTGCCGCTCGGCCGCCTCAGGGTTGCCGACCCGGCTGTACGCCCGGCTCAGCCGTTTGAGCATGTCCGCCTCGGCCCACACGTTTCCCCAGGCCCGCGCGGCCCGCACACCACGCTCGTCGATCTCCAGCCGCTCCTGGCCCTTCTTGTGCAGCAGAAGTGGCCAGGCCACGTCACTGAGTTGCCAGGCCAACTCGTGCAGGCCCAGGTCGAAGGCCACCCGGCCGGCCTCCAGCAGGTTGGCCCGCTCCCGGTCCAACCAATCGAGGGCGGCAGCCCGGTCGGCGAACTCGGGTGGCCCGTCCAGGGCCTGTCGAAAGACGTACGGCAGCCGCCGCCGGTAGGGGGTCACCACCAGGTCGGCCCGTCGAGCGGCGGCGAGGTAGAACTCCAGCATCGTGCGCACCGCCGCCTGTCGGTCGTCGGGCGGATCGTGCTGCTCCGACAGCTCACGCGCGTACAGCCGGAGCAGATCGTGGTAGCGAAACCGATCCTCGGCCACCTCCTCCAACAGGTTCGCGTCCAGCAACTCCCCCACCACGGCGCCCACCCGGGCCCCGTCGGCCCGACCCGCTCCGGCCACCGCCCCGATCAGGTCCAGGCCGAACTCCGCCCCCGGGTGCAGGGCCAGCCTCCGGTACAACGCCGACGCCTCCGGCGTCAGGGCCTGGTACGAGAACTGGAACGTCGCCCTGATCGACAAACCGTCCACCGCCGAGAGTCGGGTCAGCCGCTGCGCCTCGTCGGCCAGTTCGGCGACCATCCGCCGAACTGTCAACTTGGGCCGGGAGGCCAGCCGTGCCGCCGCCACGACGAGCGCGATGGGCAGACCGCCGCAGATCCCCGCCAGCTCCTCGGCCGGCACGGACTCGCGGAGAATCCGCTCCCGGCCGACGGCCCGCTCCAACAACTCCACCGCTTCCGCAGCCAGCAACGGCCCCACCTCGACCAGGCGGGCGCCGTCGGGCAGCAACCCGGTCAGGCGTCGACGGCTGGTCACCACGACCACCGCCGACGTCGACGCCGGCAGCAGCGTCCTGACCTGAGCCGCCGAGAACGCGTCGTCGAGGACCACCAGCAGGGACCTGCCGGCGGTCACCGTGCGGTAGAGAGCCACCTGTTCGGCCAGGTTCGGGGGAATCCGGCCCGGGGCCACCCCCAGGGCCCGGAGAAAGCCGGACAGCACCACGCCCGGATCCAGCGGCTCGGCGCCGCTGAACCCGCGCAGGTCGGCGTAGAGCTGTCCGTCCACGAACCGATCGAGCCGGCCGTGCGCCCACTGCCTCGCCAACGCCGACTTTCCCACGCCGCCCGGCCCGAACAGAACGGCGACGAGGTTTCCGCGCTCGGCGAGATGGCCGTCCAGTGCGGACAGTTCCCGCGTCCGGTTGGTGAAGTTCGGTGACGGCGCCGGTAGCTGCCGGGGAACCGGAGGACGGTCGACCGGAGCGCCGCCGAAATGCACCCCGCCGTGGATGACACCGGCCTGGACGCTCAGCCCGGACACGTTCCCGGACTGCTCGTTCGAGGTGCCGGACGGCACCGCTCGCTCGGTTTCGCCGGAATCCGTTCCCAATCGCCGCGCCCCCACCCGCCCGCCGCGCATCCGACCCGGCCGGACCTAGAAGATGATGTCCCCCTGCACGTCACGCGCCTGCACGACCTTCCCGGCCGTCCCGCTGAAGTGGTTCACCACCTGGCCCTGGACCGCGACGACGCCCGCCCCAGCCAGCCTGCGCCACTCGTCGTCGAGGGCAGCGGCGAAGTCCGGATCCCGAGCCATCACGTCGGCCAGAGCCGAGGCGAGCGCGGCATGCCGCCGACGCTCCTGCGGGTGTGCCATCGCGGCGTCGAGCGCCACGGATTCTCGCGTTCCCGCTCCGAACCGACCGCGGACCAGATCGAACAGCGAACCGAGCGCCTCCGCGCCCTTGGTCGCCAATGCGGTCGCGACAGCAAGGACGATCTGATCCTCCATGCACGGCCTCCCACGAACCACGACTCACATAGACGCTTCGCATTGCCGCTACTGCGAGCCTAACGCCCGGAGGCAACCGGTAGACGACCTCCGCAGTCGGCACGGATCCGCCAGAATCCCCACCATCACTCTTTGTCATCAGACCTAACCATGAAAACCTGCATGACGGATAGGTCCCACAATGTGAGCCCTGTTCGTCTCGTCATGATCGCCTCCGCTAACCTGCGGCGTGCTCAATCTCAGCTCGCTCCTCCAGGTCACCATCGACCTCCTCTCCGCACTGCCCGCGCACTCCCTGGGATTCCTCGCCGAAGCCGCGCTGACGACGGTCACGTCCTGCGTGGCGGGTTGGGAGGACGCTGCCGTGTGGATCAGCACCTGGGTCAAATGGGTCGCCTGACGATCGTCCAACGCACGGCTCCTCCACCCGTTACGCGTGCGCCGTCGGCCCTGGCCGGCGGCGCACGCTCTTGCCCAGGGCGGGTCACCGCCGCTGCCGCGACCAGGAGCAGAAAGGCCGGTCGGAAGGCCCTTCGTAGCCACCGGCGCGATCCGGCGACCTGCCGGAGTATCGCCGAGTTGCCCGAGTGGACGCCGGTTCGGTCCAGCCCAGCGGGTGCCGACCGGATCACGCATAGCGTTGGATTCGTGACTGGACGCATATCGATTGAGGTTGGCTTTCCGGTGGTGGCGGAGGGACGTCACCCGTCGAAGGCCGTCGTCGGGGAGCGGGTGCCCGTGTCCGTCGTGGCGTACCGCGAGGGACACCACGCGCTCGGCGTACAGGTGCTCTGGCACGGGCCCGACGGCATGGAACGGGCGCGTACCCGGATGCAACCGGAGGGCACCGGGCTGGACCGGTGGCAGGCGGTCGTCCAAGCGGACGCGATCGGTGAATGGACCTTCCGGGTGGAGGCGTTCGACGATCCCTACCTGACCTGGCGCGACGCGGTGCTGAAGAAGGTCGAGGCGGGGCAGGGCGACGCCGAGCTGGTTAACGATCTGGCCGAGGGCGCGACCCTGCTGGCTGGCGCCGCGCCGCGCGGGCGGGCCTCCGAGTCGGCGCTGGTCCGCGCCGCCGTGGCGGCGCTGCGGGACGACGCGCTGCCCGTCGGGGAGCGACTCTCGCCGGCGCTGGCGCTGGCGGATCTGATGTGGCGGGAACCGGTGCGGCGGCTGGTCACCCCGTCGGACACGTACCGGGTCCGGGTCGACCGGCGTCAGGCGTTGTTCAGCGCGTGGTACGAGTTCTTTCCCCGGTCCGAGGGCGCGGTGCTGCCGCAACGGAGTGGGACGTTCCAGACGGCTAGCAAGCGGCTGCCCGCCGTCGCCGACATGGGTTTCGACGTGCTCTACCTACCGCCGATCCACCCGATCGGACGGACGCATCGCAAGGGGCCGAACAATTCGCTGGTCGCCGGCCCGCACGACGTCGGTTCGCCGTGGGCGATCGGTGCCGCCGATGGCGGGCACGACGCGATCCATCCGGAGCTGGGCACGGCGCAGGACTTCCGGGACTTCGTGGCGACGGCGAACGCGTTGGGTATCGAGGTGGCGATGGACCTGGCGCTGCAATGCTCACCGGATCATCCGTGGGTCACCGAGCATCCGGAGTGGTTCACCCACCGGGCCGACGGGACGATCGCGTACGCCGAAAACCCACCGAAGAAGTACCAGGACATCTATCCGCTCAACTTCGACGACGACCCGGCGGGGCTCCGGGCCGAGATCCTGCGTGTGGTGCGGCACTGGGTGGATGCGGGGATCCGCACGTTCCGGGTGGACAACCCGCACACCAAGCCGCTCGACTTCTGGCACTGGCTGATCAGCGAGGTGAAGAAGGAATCCCCAGAGGTGATCTTCCTGGCCGAGGCGTTCACCCGGCCGGCGGTGATGCACGGCCTGGCGAAGATCGGATTCACCCAGTCGTACACCTACTTCACCTGGCGCACGACGCCGGCGGAGATGCGCGCCTACTGCGAGGAGCTGATCGCCGCCGCCCACTACATGACGCCGAACTTCTGGCCGACCACGCCGGACATTTTGCCCGAGTCGCTCCAGTTCGCCGGGCCGCCGATGTTCAAGATCCGTGCGGTCCTGGCGAGCCTGCTGTCGCCGTCCTGGGGGATCTACGCCGGGTACGAACTCTTCGAGCACGAACCGCGCCCGGGCGCCCAAGAGTACGTCGACAGCGAGAAGTTCGAACTGCGGCCCCGGGACTGGGAACTGGCGGAGGCCGAGGGGCGGTCGCTGTCGGGTTTCCTCACCCGGCTCAACGAGATCCGGCGCCGGAACCCGGCCCTGCACTGGCTGCGCAACCTGCGTTTCCACGATTGCGACAACCCGCAGGTTCTGGTCTGGTCCAAGACGGACCCGGAGTCGACGAACACGGTGCTGGTGGTCTGCTCGTTCGACCCGGGCACGGTGCAGTGGGCGACGGTGAACCTGGACATGCCGGCGCTCGGCCTAGAGCCCGACGATCGACTGCGACTGCACGACCTGCTCGGCGGGGCCCACCATGTCTGGGGTGCGACCGGCAACGCGGTACGGATCGATCCGTTCCTCGACCCGGCACAGGTCTTCACCGTCGAACGGCTCGACCGGTGACGACCACGGGCGATCGGCTGTGGACCGCGCTCGGCGCGCAGGTGACCGACGACGGTGTGTCGTTCGCGGTCTGGGCGCCCAACGCCCGTGAGGTCCGGGTGATCGGGGACTTCACCGAGGGCTCGGCCGACGGGCTGGCGATGCGGCCGATCGGCGGCGTGTGGGAGGTCTTCGTCCCCGCCGTCTCCGAGGGCGCCCGCTACAAGTTCCGGATCCTCGGCGCCGACGGGCACTGGCGGGACAAGGCCGACCCGATGGCGCGGCACGCGGAGGAACCACCGCTCACCAGCTCGATCGTCCATCGCTCGACCTACGAGTGGGGCGACGGGGAGTGGATGGCGCGGCGGGCCACGCGGCATCCGCATCGGGAACCCATGAGCGTCTACGAGGTGCACCTGGGCTCCTGGCGACCCGGTCTCCGCTACCGGGACCTCGCCGACGACCTGGTGACGTACGTGCTGGACACCGGATTCACGCATGTGGAGTTCCTGCCGGTGATGGAACATCCGTTCGGTGGGTCGTGGGGATACCAGGTCACCGGCTACTACGCCCCGACCTCACGGTGGGGAGCACCGGACGATCTGCGGTTCCTGATCGACAAGCTGCACCGCGCCGGGATCGGCGTGATCCTCGACTGGGTGCCGGCCCACTTCCCCCGCGACGACTGGGCGCTGGCTCGCTTCGACGGCACACCGCTGTACGAGAACGGCGGCTGGCGTGGCGAGCACCCCGACTGGGGCACGTACGTCTTCGACCACGGCCGCGCCGAGGTGCGGAACTTCCTAGTGAACAGTGCGCTCTACTGGTGCGAGGAGTTCCACGCCGACGGGCTCCGCGTCGACGCGGTCGCCTCGATGCTCTACCTGGACTACTCCCGGCGCGACGGCGAGTGGCTGCCCAACCGGTACGGCGGCAACCACGACCTCGACGCGGTGTCGCTCCTGCGGGAACTCACCACGCGGGTGCACGGGGCATGCCCGGGTGTGCTGCTCATGGCCGAGGAGTCCACCGCGTTCCCCGGCGTCACCGCGGCCGTCGACGAGGGCGGGCTCGGCTTCGACCTCAAGTGGAACATGGGCTGGATGCACGACACACTCGGCTACCTCGCACGGGAGCCGGCCCACCGCCGGCAACACCATCACCTGCTCACGCTCCCGCTGACGTACGCCTGGAGCGAGAGGTACCTGCTGCCGATCAGCCACGACGAGGTGGTCCACGGCAAGGGATCGCTCGTCGGCAAGATGCCCGGCGACGCGTGGCGGCGGATGGCGAACACCCGTGCGCTGCTGGCCTGCATGTGGGCGCATCCGGGCAAGAAACTGCTGTTCATGGGCGCGGAACTCGGCGACGACCGGGAATGGTCGGAGCAGCACGGGCTCGACTGGTCGCTCCGGCGGGAGCCGGCGCGGGCCGGACTACACCGGCTCGTCACCGACCTGAACAGGGTGTACCGGCGCAACCCGGCGTTGTGGGCGCAGGACGACGCCCCCGCCGGGTTCCGGTGGATCGTCGACGACGACCTCACCACCGAGGTGATCGCATTCGTCCGGATCGCGCCGGACGGCGGCACGGTCGTCTGTGTCGCCAACTTCGGCGACGAGCCCCTCGACTACCGGCTGGGGTTTCCCCGCGCCGGGCGCTGGGAGGAGATGTTGAACACCGACGCCGACGTCTACGGCGGGTCCGGCGTCGGCAATCTCGGCGAGGTACGCACCGAGGACGTCCCGTGGCACGGCCTGGCCGTGTCCGCCGTCCTGCGGGTGCCGCCGCTGGGCGTCATCTGGCTGCGCCCCGGGTAGACCTCCACCGGGATGCAGACAAGGCCCGGAGCCCGCTGGCTCCGGGCCTTTTCGTACCCCATTTCACCCTTCGATGCGCTTGCGCAGCCGCGGCAGGACGTCTTCGCTGTACCGGCGCAGGAAGCCTTCCTGGTCGGGACCCGGTGCGTGGAACACCAGGTGCCGGAAGCCCATGTCCAGGTATTCCGCGACTCGCTCGGCGTGCTCCTCGGGGTCGGAGGAGACGATCCACCGCGAGGCCGCCTGGGTGATCGGAAGGTTGTCCGCCCGCCGCTGCATCTCGATGGGATCTTCGACGCCGACCTTCTCCTCGGGGGTGAGCGCCAGCGCGCCCCAGAACCGGGTGTCGTCCGTCGCGCGTCGGAGGTCGGGATCGAACGACACCTTGACCTCAATCATCAGGTCGAGATCGTGGGGGTTGCGGCCGGCCGCGGTGGCGCCTTCGGTGACGGCCGGCAGCAGCGTCTCGGTGTAGAGGTCGCGACCCTTGCCGCTGGTGGTGATGAAGCCGTCCGCGGAACGACCGGCGAAGCGGGTCGCAACCGGGCCGGAGGCACCCACATAGATCGGTACGGGTCGTTCCGGCCGGTCGTAGATCGTGACATTGCGCGTGGTGAAGTAGGTGCCGTCGGCGGTCACCCGATCCTCGCTCCACAGCCGACGGATTAGAGCGACCGCCTCCCGGAGCCGGGCCAGGCGGTCCCGGCCGGCGGGCCACTCCACACCGAGGGCCACCTCGTTCAACGACTCACCCGACCCCACACCCAGGATCACCCGGCCCGGCGCCAGGCAGCCCAGGGTGGCGAACGCCTGCGCGATGGAAGCCGGGTGGTGTCGGAAGGTCGGGGTGAGCACGCTGGTGCCGATGACGATCCGTTCGGTGCTGACGGCGAGCGCGCCGAGCCAGGGCAGAGCCGCCGGCGCGTGCCCGCCGTCATGCCGCCACGGCTGCAAATGATCACTGACGAAGACCGAGTCGAACCCCACGTCCTCGGCAAGGACGGCGAACCTGAGCAGGTCACGCGGGCCGAACTGCTCCGCTGACGCCTTGTAGCCGAATCGCACGGGCGGTGTGGCCATGTTCTGCCTCCAGGCTCAATGGTGGTGCCCCCGCAGCGAGCGAGGTACCTCGTTCTCGGTGCCGGGGGCGACGACGACGAACTGTCCGCTCATGCCGCCGTCCTCGTGCCGCAGGAGGTGGCAGTGGTACATGTACGGCGTGGCGGGATCGATGTCCGTACCGAAGCGGACCGCCAGCCGCAGTGTCGCTCCGGGTGGTACGAAGACGGTGTCCTTGAGTCCGGCGTCCGCGCCGGTGGCATCGAGGAGCCGGAAGTGGGCGCCGTGGATGTGCAGGCTGTGCGCGTACCGTCCGTTCGAGATCTCCCAGGTCTCGTGTGCCCCGGCCACGACGACCTCGTCGATCCGGGCCGGGTCCCCACGCCGCCCGTTGATCTCCAGCGCGTCGAGCCGGAAGCGGCGCAGCGGGCCGGCGCGGTAGGGCTGCGGCGAGCCGACCGCCAGGCGGTCGGGCAGGGCGACCGGATCGGCCGCGTCGGGCCGCACTTCGAGCTGGAGCAGGGGGAAGTGACCGCGTTCCGGGTCACTGGCATGGTCGGGGCCACGGCTGTCGAGCACCACTCGCTCGCGGGCGGCGAGGGACACCACGATCTCCACCCGCTCCCCCGGACTCATGCGCACCCGGGTGGTGGTCACCGGGCGGTCGAGAAGACCGGCGTCCGTGCCGACCACCTGGAACGGGCGGCCGTCGGCGAAGCCGGGGTGGAAGACCCGGGCGTTGGCGGCATTGAGCAGGCGCAGCCGGACCGTCCGGTCGCGCAGGCGCAGGCGCGGGCGGACGGTGCCGTTGATCAGGATGGTGTCACCGAGGAGACCGTAGGTGCCGTCGTCGACGTCGGCCTCGGCGAACCGGCCGTCCGGGTCGAAGCGGCGATCCTGAAGGATGAGCGGGATGTCGTCGATGCCGTAGCGGCCGGGAAGTTCCGGGCCGTTCGGGTCGTCGACGACGAGCAGGCCGGCGAGGCCGCGGTAGACGTGCATGGCGGTCGAGCCGTGGGCGTGCGGGTGGTACCACAGCGTCGCCGCCGGCTGCCGGACCGTCCACTGCGGGAGCCAGGTGGCGCCCGGTTCGATGGGCTGGTGCGGGCCGCCGTCCATCCGCGCCGGGAGCAGCATGCCATGCCAGTGCAGGGTGGTCCGCTCGGCCAGCCGGCTGGCCACCGCCATCCGGACCCGCTCACCGACCCGGACCCGCACGGTGGGGCCGAGATAGTCACCGTTGACGCCCCAGGTCGGGGTCGTGGTACCGGGCAGGAACGACGAGCGACCGTCGTCGCGTAGGGCAAGGGCGAAGCGGCGTGCGCCGTCGGAGTCGATCGTGGAAGCCGCGAGGGGCGGAATCCGCAGGTCCGTGACGAAGCGATCGGCCGTGGGCGCGGTGTCCGCTCCGCTCTGCGACCCCCGACAGGCGGCGGCCAGGCCCGCCAGCGCGCCGGCCAGGAGGAGGGTACGGCGACCGGTCCGCGCCTCGGCGTGCATTCGCGTCATGGTCTGTCTCCCTCCCAGGACCGCCGGTCGGGTGGTCGTGGCCCCGCTTCCCGCCGCTCGCCACGGGGGGGTGTCGCGAGCGCGGGAAGCGGGGCGTCGGGCGGTCAGCCGGCCGTGACGGCCTCCGACACGAGCGGCGCACGTCGTTCGGAGGGAAGACCGAACAGTGAGAACACGGCGCCGAGGAGGGCGAGCAGGGCGGCGACCACGAAGGCGGCCTGGTAGGCGTCGAGCAGGTCAGCGCGGGCGTCGGTCTCGGCGAGAGCCGAGATGATCGTCGCCATCACCGCGACACCGACACCGGTGCCGATCGCATAGGCGGCGACGATCAGGCTGGCCGCCACGCCCTGCTGGCGGTCGGCGACGCCGGCCACGCCACCGACGTTGACCGAGGCGAAGACCACGCCGCAGGCGAGGCCGTGCAGGATCAGGCCCGGCAGGACGATCCCGACGTAGTTGTCTTCGAGGCCGACGAAGGCGTAGAGGCCGAGCGCCACCGCCTGGACGGTCATGCCGGCGATGCACACCGCGCGGATGCCGAACCGGCCGATCAGGCGGCTGGTGACGAATTGAGCGGTCAGGTAGATGGTGACACCGATCGGTAGCACCGCGATCGAGGTCCGGAACGGTCCGTAACCGAGGATCTGCTGCAGGTAGAGGACCGCGACGAACTGCCAACCGATGGCGGCGGCACCGTGCAGGAGAGCGATCGCGTAGCAGAACGCCCGGCCGCGTGAGCGGAGGATGGTCAGCGGCAGCGTCGGGTCGTGGTGCCGGCTCTCGATCAGCAGGAAGGCGGCGAAGAGGACGACCGCGAGAACCAGGGAGATCAGCGTCGCCGGTGCCCGCCAGCCGATCAGCGGTGCCTGCACGAGCGCGTACACCAGCAGCAGCAACGCCGAGGTGGCGATCACGGCGCCGCCGAAGTCGAACGAGCGGCCGGCGCGGTCGGTGGTGACGTCGCGCCGGACGGCTGCGGGCGTGATCAGCAGCACCCCGACCGCGAGAATGCCGGGTACGAAGAAGACCAGTCGCCAACTCACGGAGGTCAGCAGACCGGAGGCGATCAGACCGACGCTGTAGCCGACCGCCGCCGTGGCGCCGTAGACGGAGAGCGCCTTGTTGCGTTCCGGGCCCTCCCGGAACGTAGTGGTGATGATGGAGAACGCCGCCGGCGCGGTGAACGCCGCCGAGATGCCCTTGATCACCCGGGAGGCCACGATGAGTTCCTCGGAGGAGACCGCACCACCGAGCACGCTGGCCGCCACGAAGACCGCGGTGCCGGCGAAGAAGACACGGCGCCGTCCCAGCAGGTCGGCGACCCGGCCGCCGAGCAGTAGGAAACCTCCGTACGCGATCACGTAGCCCGAGACCAGCCACTGCAACGACGAAGCGGACAGGCCGAGGTCGCTCTGGATGCTGGGAAGGGCGACGCCGACCGTGGACGTGTCGAGCGAGTCGAGGAAGATGACCGCGCAGGTGACGATCAGCGCCAGTACCTTCCGCCTGGACGTGGGGTCGGGAACCGCCTCTGCGGCAGCGGTCTTGAGACTACTTTCGGAGGTCACTTTCTCTCCTTTTCAAACCGCCCGAAGATCGGGCGGAGGCCTTTTTGGATCCATGCCG
>NZ_NAPR01000013.1:44928-52396 GCF_002140155.1 Micromonospora sp. NBS 11-29 | reverse complement strand
TTCGCCAACCGATCCGTCTTAAATTCAGGGCATAATGAGGGCGCGGTCGTCCGGCCGCACAAACAGTGCGACGAGTAGAGCGTGATGGGTGATTGTGAGGATCGGCCGCCGCGGCGGCCGATCCTCAGCGGGCGCTGTTGACTGGGCGCGGGGTCGTGCCGGTGGGATGCGACCTCGACGGGGTGGCGGCCACATCGGCCAGGAGGGCCAACCCGGCGGCGGACGGCGACCCTGGCTCGGCGTTGAGGACGACGAGCCGCTGCCCCTGGTCGTCCGGCAGGTGGAGCAGCTCGTCGTTGAGGGTCAGCGCGCCGACGATCGGATGCTGGTAGTCACGGGTGTTGTGCGAGCACTCCCGGACCGGGTGTGTCGACCAGAGCCCGGCGAATTCGGTGCTGTGCACGCTCAGCTCGCCGATCAGCTCGGTCAGCCGGGGGTCGTCCGGCCAGCGGGCCGCCGACACCCGCAGGAAGGCCACGACGTCCCTGGCCTTGCGCTTCCAGTCGACGTACAGCTCGCGGGTGTGCGGATCGAGGAAGGCGAGGCGGGCGAGGTTGGGTTGGGTGGACGGACGAGTCGGGGCGTCGAGCTCCAGGTGGCCCGCGAGCAGGGCGTGGGCCATCCGGTTCCACGCCAGCACGTCGGCGCGGCGGCCGATGACCAACGCCGGCACGCCGGTGAACGAATCGATCATCTGCCGGACCGACGGCCGGATCTGCTCGGCCCGAACGTGCCGCCGCGCCTTGGGACGCTGCCGGGCCAGGCTCTGCAGGTGCACCCACTCCTCGTCGTTGAGGCGCAGGACGCGCGCCACCGCGTCGAGGACGGCGTCGGAGGCGTTGGTGCTCTGCCCCTGCTCCAGCCGGGTGTAGTAGCCGGCGCTGACCCCGGCCAGGCGGGCCAGTTCCTCGCGCCGCAGGCCGGGCACCCGGCGCCGGTCACCGTAGTCGATGAGACCCACGTCCTCGGGACGGAGCCGTGCACGGCGGGAGCGGAGGAACTCGCCGAGTTCGGACTGTCGGTTCATGGCCTCAGTATCGTGGTGTCGGGAGGTGGTCTGCCTGTACCTGTCGGGGGCAGGGTGGCCGGGATCGGCCGTCATGCGGCGGTCAACGCCAACGCGATGATGTGGCCGTTCTCCCAGTCCCCCGGGTAGGGGGCGTACTTGTCGGCCAGTGCCTTCGCCGCGTCGGTGTGCTCCGGGCCGGGCTCGACGACCCGCGCGCGGGCCTGGAATCGGTGGTTGGCGATCCGGACGAGGGCGCCGCGCTCGGTCAGGCTGTTGCGTGCCCAGTCCGTCCGCGGGCCGTAGCCGGCCATGACGTAGATGAGACCGTGGTCGCCCCCGGCCCACCAAACGACGACCCGATGCTCGGCACCGGTGCGGCGGCCCCAGGTGACGATGGTCGCCTCGCGCTGGCGCCGCAGCCCGCGTAGCGTCTCCCCCGGCACGTCGCCCTGGGTTGGTTGGCCCGACATCAGCGGCCTCCGTTCTGTCGTGCGCGGATCGTGGACCCGGTCCCCTCCGGGTCGGGGCGCAGCTGCGCGAACAGCTGGTCCCAGTTGGTGTCGGAGGGGCCGGCCACGTTGTATATCTCGAAGGTCGTGCCGATCGCGGCGGACGACCAGAGCGCGTGCACGCACGCGTCGGCCACATCCTCGCGGGAGATCCGGCCGTCGCCCGTGTCGCCCTGCTCGAGGCGCACGGCCTGCCCGGAGCCGCGGGTGTCGGTCAGCCAGCTCGGACGCACGATCGTGTAGGGCGACCCGCCGGCGCGGATCAGGTCCTCCCCGGCGAGGCGCCAGTCCAGCAACCGGCCGGAGCCGTTCATCGGGTGGTCGCTCCGGGTCACGTAGATCTGGCTGACCAGCACCAGGTGCGCGGCGCCCGCCGCGTCCAGCACGTTGCGCACCCCCTGGAACATCGTCGTCTCCGGCCGGTCCGGTCCCCTGCTGGCGCTCCCGGGCTCGACGCTGAACACCACCGCCCGACAGCCGTCGAGCGGCCCGGCGAGAGTTGCCGCATCCCGCACGTCCGCGTGTTCGAGTGGGACGCCGTCGGGCACCGTGCGCCCTGCCCGACGGACGTCCTGTGAGGTCACCCGGACCGGCACGCCGCGTTCGAGCAGCCGACGCACGATCCGCCGGCCGACCCGGCCGGCGCCCCCGATGACTGTGACTGGCCCCTGCTCCACTGATCCCATTCACCTTCGCAGTTCCGATTCCAACGGTTCGAGGCTAGGGCCGGGCGCCGGGGCCAACCACTACGTGCGAAAGATAGAACTGCTGGTACCAGTCAGGTCAGGGCACCGGGTGCAGCCCGTCGTTGACACCACGCCGGGCCACCGTGCGACCGTCCACCAGGTCCCGCCACCGGTTCCCGTAGACCTTCTCGATGGTCACTTCCTGGCGGAGCATGTCGTGCGGGAAGCCGAGGACCGGCCGGCTCCCGTCGTCCAGCCGCGCCAGTTGCGCGTCGTCCAGCCGTACCGCGGTGGCGCCGAGATTGTCGGCCAGCTGGGACTCCCGGGTGGCGCCCAGGATCGGCACGACGACGCCCGGCCGCGCGATCAGCCAGGCGAGGGCGACCTGGGCGGGACTCCATCCGCCCTCCTCGGCGATCTTGACCACCTCGCGAACCAGCTCGTCGCTGCCCACCTTGCTGTGTTCCTCCGGCTCGATGGTGGTCAGCCGCCCCCTACCGCCGTCGAGGTACTTCCCGGTCAGCCGGCCCTCCGCCAGGGCACCCCAGGCGAAGACCGGGATGCCGAGGCCGGCGGCCATCGGGATCAGTTCCCGCTCGACCGACCGTTCGAGCAGGTTGTACCGGGTCTGGAGGCCGACGAACGGAGACCAGTCACGCAACTCGGCGAGCGTGTTCGCCTGCGCGATCTCCCAGGCCGGCCAGTTGGAGACGCCCACGTGGCCGACCTTGCCGAGCCGCACCTGGTCGTCGAGTGCCCGCATCAGCTCGGGCACCGGGGTGAGCGTGTCCCGGGCGTGCACCCAGAGCAGGTCGATGTGGTCGGTCCCGAGCCGGCGAAGGCTGGCGTCGAGCGACGTGGTCAGGCTCTTGCGATGGTTGCCCGCGGAGTTCGGGTCGCCCGGCCGGGTCTCCACCGTGAACTTCGTGGCGAGCACGAACTGGTCCCGCCGGCCACGCAGCAGTTCCCCGACGATCCGCTCCGAGTTGCCGTCGGTGTAGAAGTTGGCCGTGTCGATGAAGTTGCCGCCGGCCTCCGCGTACCGGTCGAGCAGCCGGGCGCTGGTGGACTGGTCGACGCCGAATCCCCAGTCCTCGCCGAAGGTGAGGGTGCCGAGGGCCAGCTCCGAAACCCGAACCCCGGACCTGCCCAGAATCTGGTAACGCACAGTGGTCTCCTTGTCGTTTCGGTCAGCGGACCGGGATGGGGCCGCGGGGTGCGTACAACTCCACGATCTCGCCGCTGGGACCGCGGACGAAGGCGTCCCGGACCTCGAGGTGCGGGTCGCCCTTGATGTGCACGGTCACCGGATCCCCGCGCCACTCACCCTCCGCGACGGGCTCGCCGCCCGCCGCCAGACAGCGCGCGTACGCCTCGTCCACGTCGTCCACGGCGATGGCGATGTGGTGCACCGACCCCGGCGCGGAGCCGGGTTCGCCGACCAGGAACTCCAGGTACGTGCCGCCACCGAGTTCGACGAGNCGGTCCCCCGCCAGTCGTACGTGCGCCGGAAGCCGAGTCCGTCGCGGTAGAAGCGCAGCGATCGGCCGATGTCCGGCGAGAGCAGGGCCACATGCGCGAGTACGGGCCGTGGATCGGTCTTGGTCATGTCAACCACCGATGTTCACGCGGGTCGGGTTCAGGTACTCGACGAGGTGCCGGACCCGGCCGTCGGCGTCGAACTCGAAGATGCCGATCAGGTCGTTCTCGTAGACCTCGCCGTTGGTCAGCGGCGCGTAGGTGTGCCAACGGACGAGGACCCGGTCGGGATCGTGCAGCGGGTCGATCCGCAGGTCCTGAATGTTGATCTCCTTGAAGCCCTGGAAGAGCTGGCGGTAGAGCCGCGTCAGGGCCTCCTTGCCGTTGATCTCGCGGGGCAGCCCGGCCGGGGCGTACGGGATGCTCTGTGAGGCGTCCTCCGCCCACAGCCGCAGCCAGCCGTCCAGGTCCTGCTCCTGCTGGAGGCGGAACCAGGTGCGCATGGTCTCGGTGTTGCGCCGCCGGCGCTGGTCGTCGGTCATCGTTCCTCCTTCGTCACGGTGTCGGTGGTGCGCGTCAGCCGCGCGCCGCGTCCTCGGGCAGGCCGGGCGGGGCACCGGTCCACGGACCGACGCCACCGATCCGCTCCACCCGCATCCGCATCACGTAGCCGCCCAGGCCGCTCAGCTCGTCCGGCGGGAACTCGGTCCCCGGACCCATGTAGACGGCGGCGAGGCGACGCAGCATCGGGAAGGCCTGGCCCTCCTCGACCGTCACCGAGCCCTGCACGACCAGGTACTCGCGCAGGCCGCTGCTGTGCGAACCGGGTCCCTCCATGGAGACCGCACAGCGCGGCTCCCGCCACAGGTTCTTCGTCTTCCGCCAGGCGTACATGGAGGCGAAGACGAGGTCGTCCCCGTCCAGCCCGACCCAGACCCCGGTCAGGTGGGGGCTGCCGTCCGGGTTGACGGTGGCCAGGTGTGCGAGCGGGCCGGACCCGATCAGGTCCCGGGCTGTCTCCGGCAGGACGACGGCCGGCCGATGTTCCGTTCCACTGGGCATCAGGGTAGTCCGATCCTCGGCGACGGCGATACGCCGTCAATCGGCAACGATCACTCGATGCTAGCTATGGCGAGTCCTTCCGCCAGGCGACCGGACGCGATTTCCGCGTACTTCGTGCAGTGCGAATCGAGTCGCGATTCGACGCCTGGACTTCGTGCATTTGTCCTCGCGTCGACATACGCCGGTCCGCACGATGGGACGAATCGCGGCGCCGACCCCGGTACGCATTCCGGTCGCTCGGCGGCCCGCGGACGGTCCGTTTGCGGAAGGGAAACAGCATGACCACCGAAACTGAAATCACCACCACGAGAAGCGTCGCGGAGGGATGGTTCCGAGCACTGACCTCGGGCGATGTCGAGACGGCGCTGACCTACCTGGCGCCGGACGTGGAGTTCGTCAACTACACCCCGGTGCCCGGCTACAACGACGCGATGGCGTGGATCGGCACCCACCGCGGTCGCGAGGCGGTGCTGCGCAGCATCGAGGTCTTCGTGGGGCTCTGCGAGGTGCTCTCCGAGGAGGTGCTGACCCTGGTCGTGGACGGCGAGGAGGCGATGGGGGTGATCCACGAGCTGTCGCGGGTCCGCGCCACCGGCGTGGAGTTCGAGATCGAGTTCATCCAGCGGCTCACCGTGCGTGATGGTCAGATCGTGCGCTGGAAGTCGTACACGGATCCGTCGTCGATCCTGCGCGCGCTGGACGGGGGTACGCGATGAGCGCCGACCTGTACACCGCCGTGGCGGCCCGCGATGTCGGCGCGGTGCGCGCGCTGATCGAGGGCGGCGCCGACCCGTCGTTCCGCGACCCGGCGAGCGGGCTGACCGCCCTGATGCTCGCCGCCGGACAGGCCGACGTCGCGACCGTCGAGGCACTCCTTGCGGCCGGCGCGGATGTCTTCACCGCCGACAGCAAGGCCGGCGCGACCGCTCTGCACAAGGCGTGCCAGGGCGGCAGCGTGGCGGTCGTGCGGGCGCTGGTGGAAGCCGGCGCCTTCATCGACGCCGTGGCACCCACCACCGGACACACCCCGCTGATGGACGCCCTCTGGTACAAGTTCCCGGACGTGGCGAAGTACCTCCTCGACCAGGGGGTGGGACTGAACCTGTCCACGCACTACGGATTCACTCTGCGGGAACACTTCGCGTACGAGCTGAACGTCAACACCATCGGCAAGGATCTGCTGCTGGAGGCGGAGCAGCACCTGAACGCCCGGATCGCCGAGGACGAACGGCGGGCGTCCGCACACCGGCTGATGGCGGCGGTGACCGCGGGGGACGTCGCCGGGGTACGGGCCCTGCTGGCCGAGGGCGTCGAGGTCGACGAGCGCTTCCCGATCGTCAACGGCTTCAACGACGGGCACACCGCGCTGCTGGTGGCCGCACGGGACGGGCACACCGAGATCGCCTCGGTGCTGCTGGCCGCCGGCGCGGACGTCAACGCGACCGAACCGACCTTCGGTGCGGTCCCGCTGCACAAGGCCGTCTACAACGGACACGCGCGGCTGACCGAGCTCATCGCCGGCTGGCCCGGCGTCATCCTCGACTTCCAGGGGGCGACCAATGGCTACACACCGCTGCACGACGCGATCTGGCACGGGTACGAGGAGTGCAGCCGGATCCTGCTCGACGCGGGGGCCCGCACCGATCTGCGCGGGCACGACGGGAAGACGCCGTTCGACCTGGCGGTCGAGGTCTTCGGCACCGACCATGCGCTGACGGAGCGGGTGGGCGTACCCGCATGATCCCGCTCCTCCGCCGCGGGCCGGGTGCCGGCTCGCGGCGGAGGCGTGCCCGCGTTCAGCCGACCAGGTTCACCGACCGGCCGACCTTCTCCCACTCGAGGAGTTCGGTGCGGACCTCGTCCAGGTGGGTCAACAGCGCGTCCAGTGAGTCGTCGCCGAGCGGCAGCCGCAACGGTGGCCGGTCGGCGGCGAGCGCGCCGCGGATCGCGGCGACGGCCTTGTGCGGATCTCCGGGCTGCCGCCCGTCGAGCGCCAGCAGGCCGTCGCGGGTCGCGCCGGCGGTGGCCGCGTACTCGGGCATGGGTCGGGAGACGACCACGCCGGGTCCGCAGAACGAAGTCCGGAACGCCCCCGGCTCAACGATGAGCACGGTGACGCCGAGCGGGCCGACCTCCAGGGCCAGCGCCTCGCTGAAGCCCTCCAGGGCGCACTTGCTGGCGGAGTAGGCGGAGAAGCCCGCGTACGACAGCTGCCCGCCGAAGCTGCTCATCTGCACGATGGCGCCGGCGCCGCGGCGGCGCATGTGCGGCAGCACCGCCCGGACCAGCGCCGCCGGACCGAAGAAGTGCACGTCCATCAGGTCACGTAGCTCCTGGTCGGTGCTCTCCTCCACCGCCCCGACCTGGCCGTGGCCCGCGTTGTTGACCAGGACGTCGACGCGGCCGAAACGCTCGACGGCGGCCTCGACGACCAGCGCGGCGCGGGCGATGTCCGCGAGGTCGAACTCGATGACGTGCAGCCGTTCCGGGTGGCGCTCCGCGAGGTCGGCCAGCAGTTGCGGACGGCGGGCCGTCGCCACGACGGCGTGCCCGTCGGCCAACAGATCCTCGACGAAGGCCCGGCCGAACCCGGACGTGCCGCCGGTGATCAGCCAGACCTGCCGATCGTCGGTCGTGGCGGGGTGGTACGTCATCGCGGCTCCGCTCTCGCAAACAACCTCTGGGACCCAGTGCATCAAAAGCGCCAAATGCAGCACATGGAC
>NZ_NAPR01000013.1:36896-44909 GCF_002140155.1 Micromonospora sp. NBS 11-29 | reverse complement strand
CCGGCGGGCTTCCGTCAGGCCGGCGAGCGGCGCAGACCCGGAGACTCCTCCCGATCCCGCAGCCGATGCCCAAGCACGAACGCCTGGGCGAGGGAGACCAGGGTGACGTGATGTTGCCAGCCGCGGAACGACCGACCCTCGAAGTGGTTGAGCCCGAACTCGTCGTACAACCGACTCATCTCCTGGCGGGCCTGGTGCCGGATGCGGGCGAGACCGATCAGTTGGGCCGGCGGCACTGTGGTGAGGTTCGTCAGCCACGCGCCGGTGGGGCGAGGTCGGCCGGCCGGCCACTCAGTGAGCAGGCCGCGCGACCGGCCGCGGGCGAGGCTGCCGGCACGGACCCGGCCCGGCAACTGCTGGAGGAAGAAGCGGGAGACCAGACCCGCACCGGCCGTGTCCCGCCAGACCAGCGAGGTGCCGGCCCGGCCAGCGGTGCGCACCGGCTGGTCGGCCAGCACCGGCGAGCCCGGCGCGACGGCGATGACGTACGGGAGTTCCCGCTCCTCCAACCCGAGCACCAGGCGATCCACCGTGGACTCGTGGCGCGCGTCGACCACCACCGGCGTCGGGTCGACGCCCCAGTCGCCGACCATCTCGTCCGCCATGTCCAGCACATACCGCCAGCGGGGACGATGCACCTCCTCGGCCGGCAGGTGCGTACGGGCGCGACGCACCTCGTCCTGGTCCCAGGTGGAGGGCAGCAGCAGCCGCCAGTTGACCGGGACGGCGCCGGCGTCGCCGGTGAGGAAGAGCCCCAGGCCGATCTGGCAGTTCAGGGTTCGCCCCAGCGAGGGCGCGTACTGGCGGGCGACGCCCACCGAACTCGCGCCGTTCTTGGGCGTCACCACCTCCTCCACCACCCAGGCGCGCGGTTGGCCCAGCAGGGCGACCGCGTAGGTCGCGAGGTTACGACGCACCGGCGCCCAGTCCCAGGGGCTCTGGTTGACGAACTGCTGGATCCCTTGGTCGGCCCCGCCGCCGGCGATCTCTTCCGAGATGCGCCGGATCGATTTGCGACCACAGAGCGAGACCAGGCCGCGGAGGTAGATTTCGCCCCAGCGCCGCTGGTCCGATCGCGGGAGGTCGAGGAGCATCTGGTGGCAGAACTCGGTGAGACTTTCGTATCCGCGGGTGACATTGTCTGGCTCCGCCCGCAACGCGATTGTCATGATCTCCCCCATGGTTGTTTTCCACCGGCCGGAATCGACTGCCTCCGGCCCAGGCATGTGACTCACTCCTGGACACGCCGTGACGCCGCTTCGGGGTCGGTGAACAATTCAGCCGACCACATAAACCGTTTGACAGGCTGTTCTCGTCGACCAGTACGGGACGTCGCGAGGTGCCCGGGAACCTCGACGGCTAGGGACAGAAGCCCACGTGTCTGTTAGCCGACAATGCCCCACCGCGACGGGTCGAACGTCCCGAAGGACATGAGATGCCCCCATACCCGCTCAATCGGACAAGACGGATCGATAGCGCCAGAAGTGGGTCTGAATTGTCTACCCGACCGCACTGTCGGGGAGCACCTACTGCATTCCTGCTAAAGCCGCAAGGTCGCCCAGCGGACCGACCCTGACCTGCACAAACCGCCATCCGGAGAGACAGCGGGATGCCTGACGCCATCGAAACGGCACAATGCCTCCGTCTGCATCAATCCATCGGGTCGACGGACGTAGCATGTTCCACGGTCCGTGGTTCGTACAGGCCGTGGTTGTCTAAGCATTGGCAGTACCAGGCTAGGAGTTCTCGGTAACGGAAATCACCGCGGCCAAAAGTCTCGCACTCTGTTAATTGCAGATCCGAGCCCTCTGGGCGATCACTATCGTGGTCATGGGCCAGCGGCCCGCGAACAGCGATGGACAGGGGAGGGCATGTTGCGATTCACCGGACGCGCAGCACAGCTGGCCGAGATAGAGACCGTCCTGCGCAAGTCGCGGCCGGAACCGGTGATCGTCACCGGCGGGCGGGGCATCGGGCGTACGGCGCTGCTGCGGGAGGTGACCCGGTTGGTCGCGCCGACCCTGGGCGCGACCGTGGTGGTGGATCCCCGCCCGACGCCGCCCGCGCCGGCGTCACCGCCCGGCTCGCCCCGGGTGGTCTCGACGGCCGCGGCGATCCGGGCAGCGGCTCAGGAGTCGCCGCCGCCGGTCTTCATCCTCGACGACGCGCACCAGGCGCCGCAGCAACTGCTGCTCTCGCTGCGCGACGCCCACCGGACCTTCGGCGCCGGACTGGTGATCAGCCGACCGGACGCGTCGGCCCTACCGACACCGGACCCGATCGACTGCCTGCTCTACGAGCCCGACCTGCGAATCATGGAGCTGCCGACGCTGACCCGCACCGACGTGGGAGAGATCGTCCAGCACTGGTTCGACGCGCCTGCTCCCGCCACCACCGTCGCCGCCCTGCACGCGGCGGCCGGCGGCCTCCCGGCCGTGCTGCGTGAACTGCTCCTCGGGTTGAGCCGATCGCGGCGGGCCACAGCGGCCGGCCGGCCCTGGCAACTCGGGTCGGACCCGAGTGAGCCGCTGCCTCTGCCCGATCACGCACGCGAGCAACTCCTCAGGGCGCTGCGGGACGCCTGGCGGCTGCTCGACCTCGAACTCCTGCCCGACCTGTCGCTGCTCGCGCTGCGGGCCGGCGCCCGGGCCGAAGCCGCTCCGGTGTGGGCGCTCGTCTGTCTGCTACGGGACGAGACCGAGCAGGGACTACGCCTGCTCGAGGGCCTGTCGGCCGACGAGCCGGCAGGCCCCGGCGCCGAGCGCATCCTGATGGCCCGGGCCCTGCTGCTCACCGTGGGCGCGGGTCGGGTGGACGAGGCCGGCGAGCTGCTGCTGCGGGCCGCCCGGCAGTGGCCCGCCGCCGCCGCCCGGATGCACGCGCTGCGGATGTTTCTCCGCCCCCTGCTGAACACGCCGGTCGACGAATCCACAGAAGGACTCACCTTCGGCAGCGACCCGCAGGCCGCGGTGTTCGCCCGCGCCGCGGTGGCGATGTCCGAGCTCGCCGGCGCCCGGCCACGCCGCGCGATACCGCACCTGCGCCGGGCGATCATCGGAGCGGAGACCCTCCGGGACGAACTCCCGTGGCTCGTCCCCTACCTGACCGGAGCACTGATCGACGCGCTGCTGCTCGCGGGCCGGCTCGGCGAGGCGACCGAGAAGGCAGCGGAGTTCCACGCCGACCGCCACGGCTCGGGATGGGACGTCGCGGTGTCACTGTCAGCCCTGATAACGCGGGCCCTTGCCGTCCGCGACCGCGAACCGGCCTGATCCGACGCCTCCACGCTCACCCATGGCCGATCGACAGCTTGTAGCGTCACCACACCGGATAGTCGTTGGGCGGCGATGGCGGCGCTTGGTCGGGGCGGTATGAGCCCGGAGGGAAGGGGTCCGAAGCGGTGACCGTTCGCAACAGGAGAGACCTCGCGCAGTTCCTGCGCAGTCGGCGGGAGCGGATCAGGCCCGAGCAGGTGGGCCTCCCCGCTGGCTCGCGTCGGCGTACGCCGGGCCTGCGCCGCGAAGAGATCGCCGTCCTCGCCGGGCTCAGCCCGACCTGGTACACCTACCTGGAGCAGGGCCGGGACATCCATCCCTCACCCGACGTGCTGGAGAGCCTCGCCCGGGTGCTTCAACTGAGCGAGGACGAGCGCCGTTACCTGTACCTCCTGGCGAACGGGCAGACACCGCCGATCCGGCCGAGCGAGCCCGCGCAGGCCGAGCAGCCGATGCTGCGGGAGCTGGTCGGCGTGCTCGGCAACGTCGACTATCCCGTCTACTTCGGCAACCTGTACGGCGACGTGACGGCGTGGAACCAGGCGACCGTCCGCTGGTACACCGACTTCGGCCGACTGCCCGCGGAGCGGCGCAACATGCTGTGGTGGATGCTGACCGCCGGCGAGGCCCGTCGGCGGATCGTGAACTGGGAGGAGGACGTCCGGGATCTCATCGCGCGGTTCCGCATCGCCTCGGCGGCCCGCCCGTGGGATCAGCGGTTCTCCGAGCGCATCAGCATGCTCTACCGCATCAGCCCGGAGTTCCGCACCTGGTGGAAGGACCACGATGTGCGGGGCCAGCACACCCGGCCACGGCGGTTCCAGCTCGCGGACGGTACGCAGAAGACACTGCAACTGGTCGTGATGCGGATGACCGACGGGTTCAACTCGATGATCGTCCACGTGCCGGCCGGCCACGACACGACCGAGTCGACCGAAGCCGCGCCCGAGAACTTCGCCGATCAGCCGCACTACGTTAAGTTTTGATTGACCTTCCCCGATGCGACCGGAACCGTGTAGCGGGTGATCGAGCCGTAGTTCCGGCGTGCCCGGTGCGCGGCGGAAATCGACGGCCGTACCAAATCGGGGGCGCTTCATCATGGACGGGGTCGGCACCGGCGGACACCGCGATCCGGTCGCCATAGTCGGGATCGGGTGCCGCCTGCCAGGCGCGGACGACCCGCGACAGTACTGGGAGTTGTTGCGGACCGGACGGGACGAGGTCCGGGACATCCCGATCCACCGCATCGACCGCCAGCGTTGGGCGGACGCGGTCGGCGCCGCACGGGACGGCATTCCGGCCCGGGTCGGCGGATTCCTCCGTGACATCGACCTGTTCGACGCGGGCTTCTTCGGCCTCACCCCCCGCGAGGCGGTCCGGCTGGATCCGCAGCAGCGGCTCATGCTGGTCACCATCTGGGAGGCGATGCAGGATGCCGGCCTGTCGGCCGCCTCCGTCCGGGGCAGCCGGACGGCCGTCTACTCCGCGTGCCTGGCCTCCGACTACTGGGACATCGTCCGGTCCGCCGGACTCTTCGACATGCACGCCGCGCTCAGCAACAGCGCCTGGGGCATCCCGGCCGGTCGGATCTCGCACCTGCTCGACCTGCGCGGCCCCAGCATGGGCATCGACGCCACCTGCTCCTCGTCGTTGCTGGGCGTCCACCTCGCCTGCCGCGACCTGTGGTCGGGCGAGGCCGAGGCGGCGCTTGTGACCGGCGCCAACCTCATCATCGGCACCGACTTCTACCGGGTGCTCGCCGATGCGGAGATCCTCTCCACCGAGGGACGCCGGCGGTTCGGCCACGCGCTCAGCGACGGCTACGTGCGCAGCGAGGGCGTGGTGAGCATCGTCCTCAAGCCGCTCTCCGCCGCCCGCCGCGCCGGAGATCGCGTGTACGCCACGATCGTCGGCAGCGGGGTGAGCAACAACGGCCACGGCGGACGCAGCCTCGCCGCCCCGCGTGCCGACGGCCAGGCGGAGACGCTGCGCCGCGCCTACCTCGACGCCGGGATCGCTCCCGCCGAGGTCGACTACGTCGAGGCGCACGGGGCCGGCACGCCGCAGGGTGACCTGGCCGAACTGACCGCACTGCGCGCGGTGGTCGGCGCCGGCCGCCCGGTCGACCGCCCGTGCCTGATCGGCTCCGTGAAGTCGAACATCGGGCACATCGAGGCGGCGGCCGGGCTCGCCGGCCTGGTCAAGGTGGCGCTCTCGCTCCGGCACCGCACCGTGCCCGCGACCCTGTACGCGAGCCAGCCCCACCCGGTCCTGGTGGAAACGCCCGGGCTGCGGTTGGCCGGGCGCACCCGGTCCTGGCCGCGCCGGGACCGGCCCGCGGTGGCCGGGGTCAGCTCGTTCGGGCTCTCCGCCACCAACGTGCACGTGGTCCTGACCGAGGCGCCGGCCGACATCGACCCGGACGACTGCGGCACCGCGCCGGACGTGGCGGTGCTGCCGGTCTCGGCCCGGGACGCCACCGCCCTGGCCGAGCTCGCCGAGGCGTACGCCGATCTGTTGGACGCCACCCCTTCCGCCCGCCTGCGCGACATCTGCCACAGCGCCGCGGTGCGCCGCGACCATTACCCGTGGCGTGTCGCCGCGACCGGAGGCACCCCGACCGAGATGGCCCGGGACCTCAGGGAACAGGCGGCTCTCCGACGTACGCCCGCCGTGGTCGACGGCGACGGCGAGGCGGCGCGCATCGTCTTCGTCTTCTCGGGGCAGGGCTCGCAGTGGCCCGGAATGGCGCGCGAACTGCTCGCCACGGACGACAGGTTCCGCGCCCGCATGGCCGAGTGCGACGCCGCGATCCGGGCCGAGACCGGCTGGTCCGTGCTCGACCATCTCCTCGACCAGCGGCCGGTGGATCAGGACGACCAGGTCCAACCGCTGCTCTGGGCGGTGCAGGTGAGCCTCGCCGAGGCATGGCGTGGTCGAGGCGTGACGCCCGACCTGGTGATCGGGCACAGCATGGGCGAGATCGCCGCCGCCTGCGTCGCCGGGGCGATGAGCCTGACGGACGCGGCCGCGGTGGTGTGCCGGCGCATCCGCCTGCTCACCCGGCGCGACGGCGCCGGTGCGATGGTCGCCGTCGCGCTCGGCCCGGAGCAGGCCA
This sequence comes from Micromonospora sp. NBS 11-29, assembly GCF_002140155.1. Taxonomy (GTDB): domain Bacteria; phylum Actinomycetota; class Actinomycetes; order Mycobacteriales; family Micromonosporaceae; genus Micromonospora. The sequence goes on along the minus strand of NZ_NAPR01000013.1, from coordinate 38,516 downwards.
CCGCGGCGATCGCCGGGTTCGACGAGCGGGTCTCGGTCGGCGTCGTCAACAGCGCGCGCTCGGTCGTCCTCGCGGGCGAGAAGACCGCACTCGATCAGGTCGTGGCGTCGCTCGAAGCCACCGGTGTGCCCTGCCGGCCGGTCCCGGTCCGGTACGCCTCGCACTGCGCGCTCGTCGAACCGATGAGAGCCCAGCTCCGGGCGGCGCTCGCCGAGGTACGCCCGCGCGAGTTGGTCGTGCCCATGTACTCGACCGCGCTCGACCGGCTCGTCCACGGTCGCGAGCTGGACGCCGAGTACTGGATGACCGGTCTGCGACAGCCGGTCCGGTTCCACTCCGCCTTGCGTAGCGCGCTCGCCGACCACCGGCCGACCGTGATCATCGAGGTCAGCCCCCACCCCGTCCTGCTACACGCCGTCGAGGACGTCATCGAGGAGACCGCCGCGTCCGCCGTCGCCGTCGCCTCGATGAGCCGCGACGAGCCGCAGGCGGTCACGCTGGCACGCGGACTCGCGGCGATCTACCGCCACGGCGGCCGGGTGGACTGGTCCACCGCCGCCCCGGGCCGGCTCACCGACCTGCCGGCCTATCCCTGGCAGAACCGGAGGTACTGGCCAGACCCGACGGAGTCGGTGACGTCGGACCCCGCCCTCGGCCCGACACACCGCCCGGGCCGGGAGCTGGATCGCGAGCCCGGCTGGCATCCGGTCGCCCGCGCGGTGACCGGCGCGGTGGCGGGTGGCGCCGCGCTCCTTTCGACGGTGGCGGCCACGGCCCTCGACCGGACGCAGCGGGCGCTGACGGCGATCCAGGGCGCGGTGCCCCCGGCGGGTGGCCAGGCGACGCCGGGGATCGTCGTGTTCGACGCCGAGGAACAGGTCACGTCCGCCCTGACCGCGCTGCTTCAGGTGGACTCCACGCGCATCGACCCGGACACGCCGCTGCGCGACCTGGGGGTCGACTCGCTCGCCGCGACCCGGCTACGAGCCGTGCTGAACTGGGATGAACTGCCCCGGCCTGCAGTGCCCCGGCTGCTGAACGGCACCATCCGGGAGATCGCGACTATGGTGACGCATCCGGCCGAGCGGACTGCTCCGGCAGCCGCAGGGCGAGCATCGTGATGTCGTCGCCCTGGCCGGCGCCGTCCGCGTACGCGGCGACAGCACGGTCCACGGTGGTCAGCAGCGCCTCGGCCGAGCGGACCGGGTCGCGCAGCAGCCGGTGCAGCCGGTCGACGCCGAAGAGCTGCCCGGTCGGTGAACGGGCCTCCACCACCCCGTCGGTGTAGACGAACAGCGTGTCCCCGGGCTCCAGTCGCAGCATCCGGACCGAGTACGTCGCGTCGGTGACCATTCCCAGCGCCGGCCCACTGNCAGCGGCGGGTTGTGCCCGCCGTTGACGTAGAGCAGGACGCCGGTCGCCGGGTCCAGCACCCCGAAGAAGAGCGTGACGAAGTAACCGTCCCGCAGATGGTTGCGCGTGAGGTAGCGATTGGTCACGGTGACGGCCTGAAGGAGCGGGCCGGCGCCCAGTGACATTCCGGTGACGGGCTGCTGGAGCGCACGCTCCGGGCGCCGGGAGCCGGCCAGCCCGCCCACCGGTTCCCAGGCCCCGGCGTGT
>NZ_NAPR01000013.1:5369-36882 GCF_002140155.1 Micromonospora sp. NBS 11-29 | reverse complement strand
GGGGGCGGGCCGGTACCGGACGGCGGTTTCCCAACCGTCGGGCACCGGAATCGGCGCCGGCAGCAGGCTCACCTGCATCTGGCGGGCGCTGGACAGGTCACGCTCGTACGCCAACAGCGTCGCCTCGGTCGCCATCGCCTCGGCCACCCGGGCCAGGTCGTGGCGTTCCTGGGCGGCCGTCACCCGGCTGCGCAACAACCCCGGCAGGTACGGGGGTGTGACGTACTCGAAGCCACCTCGGGCACACGCCTCCAACGCCGCCGGGTCGCCGTCCGCGAAGACCAGCACCGGCGGACGGGATCCCCCGGCGGTGAGCCGACGGCTCAGGGTCGCGACCCGCTGCAGGCCGAGCCCCGCCGAGATGAGCACCACGGCGTGACCGTGCAGCAGGCGCGGCCGCAGGGTCAGCTCGGCGGGGTCCGCATGACGCACCCGCAGGCCCAGGTCGGCTAGGCCGGCTTCGAGATCGCCGGGCGGGCCGGAGGCCGCGATGACGAGGGCGCTCCGGCTGCTCACCGCCTCTTGCGGGATCAAGGGCAATCGCCTGCCGGCCGGTGCAACCGGATGCACAGCTCGGTCCGGTTGCGCCCGTCGACGTACTCATGGGTCAGCACGNGCGGGCGCCGGCGTACGGGGGCCTCCCGGGTCGGTACGCCGACGGGTCGAACGGTGGGGCGCAGTCCTCGATGCGCAGCCAGACGGCGTCCATCCGAATTCCCCCGATGACCTCGATGAATCCCTCCCGGCCCCGGTAGCCGTGCTCGCGCGCGTTGGTGACCAGTTCGTCCGCGGCCAGCCGCAGCCGGTACGCCTGCGAATCGGTCAGGCCGGCATCGACGGCGAAGCGGGCGAGCAGGCGGGCGAGCGCCCCGGGCGGCGCGCCGTCGAGTCGGAGCCGGTAACCGGTCACGTGCCGGCTCCGCCGACCATCGTGACGCTGTGGTCGAAGCCGGTGAGCCGGATGGTCTCGGCCACCTCCGCCGTCGCGCCGGTGATCACGATCCGCACCCCCCGGCCGAGCTGCTGGTGGGCATAGACGAGGCAGCGCAACCCGGCCGACGAGAGGTAGGTCAGCCGCTCCACGTCCAGGACGAGCCGGGTCACCGTGGCCGTGTCGAGCCGGCGGATCGTGTCGTAGAGGGCGGGCGCCGACCGGCTGTCGGCCTCGCCGGCCAGCACGATCGTGACGGCCCCGTCCTCGGTGGTGGTGTCGATGTGCAGTGTCATGTCCGGTCCTCCTCGGCAGCGGGTACAGCGGTGAGCACCACCACCGATCGGGGTCCGAGCGGCAGGTGGGCGGGGTCGGCCACCGGGCGCTCCCACCCGGGCCGGACCGACGGTTCGGTGTGGTCGTGGGTGTCGGCGAACCTGGCCCAGCTCAACCCGCCGGGCAGCGCCGGTAGCCGCACCGCCACGGTTTCCGCCCCCGTGTTGGCCGCCAGGTAGACGATGTCCGGCCCGTACCCCGGCACCTCCGCGCCGCTGAACATGACGGCCAGCAGGCGGCCGGCCGCCGACCAGTCGGGTTCGTCGGGCCGGACACCGTGCCAGCTCACGTCGGGCAGGGCGGTGCCGTCTTCGCTGACACCCCGAACGTGCGTGCCGGGGCGTAGGACCCGATGGGCGCGGCGGAACGCGATCACGTCACTGGTGAAGCGCACCAGGGCGGCGTTCGTCCGCGCCATGTCCCAGTCCAGCCAGGTGAGTTCACCGTCGTGGCAGTAGGCGTTGTTGTTTCCCTGCTGGGTGCGGCCGAACTCGTCGCCGGCCTGAAGCATCGGGACGCCGTGGGCGCACAGCAGGAGCAGCAGCGCGTTGCGGACCTGCCGGTCGCGGAGCGCGAGCACGTCCGGGTCGTCGGTCGGTCCTTCGACGCCGCAGTTCCAGGACAGGTTGTTCGCCTCGCCGTCCCGGTTGGCCTCGCCGTTCGCCTCGTTGTGTTTCTCGTTGTACGAGACGAGGTCACGCAAGGTGAAGCCGTCGTGTGCGGTGACGAAGTTGACCGACGCGGCGGGCCCACGACAGCCGTACAGGTCCGGCGAGCCCACCATCCGGGTCGCCAGTTCGTTGACGCTCCCCGGATCGCCGCGCAGGAAGCTGCGCAGCGAGTCCCGGTACCGGCCGTTCCACTCGGCCCACCGGCAGTAGTGCGGAAAGCTGCCGACCTGGTAGAGGCCGGCGGCGTCCCACGCCTCGGCGATGAGGGTGACGTCGCGCAGGATCGGATCGGCGGCGATCGCCTCGAGGAGCGGCGGGTTGCCCATCGGCACGCCGTCCGGGCCACGACTGAGCACGGACGCCAGGTCGAACCGGAACCCGTCGACGTGGAACTCGGTCACCCAGTACCGCAGGCAGTCCAGCAGGAGGGTCCGGGCGATCGGGTCGTTCCCGTTGAGGGTGTTGCCGGTGCCGCTGAAGTTCCGGTACCCGCCGTCCTCGGTCAACATGTAGTAGGCGGCGTTGTCCAGCGCGCGGAGCGAGATGGTGGGGCCACGCTCGTCCCCCTCGGCGGTGTGGTTCAGCACCACGTCGAGGATCAGTTCCATGCCCTCGGCGTGCAGCAGCCGGACGAGCCGTCTGAGGTCGTCGGCCGGGCCGTACGCGGCCTTGGGGGCGAAGAAGCCCACCGGGTGGTAGCCCCAGTAGTTGACGAGCCGACGCCCCGCCGCCGGATCGTGGCGCGGGTTGTCGCATTCGTCGAACTCGAAGATGGGCATCAGCTCGACGCAGTTGATCCCGAGGTCACGCAGGTACGGGATCTTCTCCGCCAGCCCGGCGAAGGTACCCGGGGCGGCGACCCCGGACGACGGGTGCCGGGTGAACCCCCGCGTGTGCAGCTCGTAGACGACCAGCTCGTCCTTGGCCAGGCGCGGCGGCCGGTCGTCGCCCCAGTCGAACTCGGATCGCGCCACCCCGGCGCGGTACGGGTACGGGTCGCCGGCGTCCACCTCGCGTCCCCAGACCGTCCGTCCGGGAAACACCCGGGCGTACGGGTCGGTCAGCACCCGCTCCGGCTGGCCGTCCGCGCCACCACGGACCAGGTAGCCGTACTCCAGGTCGTCCGCATCGAGGTCCAGCACCGTCATGCTGTAGACCGCCCCCCGGCGGAAGTGCGGCGGGAACGGCAGCGTGGCGACCGGCTCCCGCACACCGGCCCGGAACAGCACCAGGGCCATGGCGGCGGCGCTGTGCGAGTGGACGGAGAAGTTGATGCCGTCCGCCACCCGGGTCGCGCCGAACGGCAGGAGGGTGCCGGGCCGGACCCGGTAGGGACCGAGCTGCTCGATCCCGTCCCCCGGCGTCACGGTCGTCAGCGGAGTGGTCATCGCCGCAGCACCTCCACACCCGCCTGGACCGTGTCCACGACCTGCACCGAGCCGAGGAACCCGGTGGCCGACAGGACGGCATGCACGTCCGGTGGGATCTCCGCCAACGCGAGCCGCTGCCGGCGCAGCCGCGCCTGGCGGTAGACGAGCAGGAGGATACGCAGCCCGGCGCTGGAGACGTAGGTCATGCGGCTCAGGTCGAGCAGCAGGTCTCCACGCTCGGGCAGATCCGCCTGGATGTCGGTGTTCACCTCGATGGCGGTCATGCCGTCCAACTCGCCGATCAATGACAGTACGGTGACGTCCCCCTGGACGGACTTCTCGACGCGCATGACGTCCATCGCCTCCGTTCAGTCCCGCTCGCCGGGCACCGTCAGCCGGGCCCGAACCGTCAGGTCGGACGCGGAGCGCGGCAGGCGTACGGTCATCGTCACCGGATCGAAGTCGTGGTACGGACTGCCGTCCACCTCGACGGCGCCCAACTGGGCCCGCCCCGGCGGCAACAGGTCGGGGGCGACCCGCAGCAACCGGTCCGGAAAGCCGTCCGGGCGCGGACGGAACCACAGGTCGAGAGGTTCGCGGCGGATCAGCAGCCGCTGGTAGACGGTGGCGAGCAGGCACAGCTCGGTGGCGTGGTACAAGCTCATCGAATGGCTGCCCTTGAGCCGCTCCGTCCCGAGCAGGTAGGGCAGGCCGTTGGCGAGGACGTTGAAGTAGACGCCGCCCTCGTCGTGGTCGAGGAAGAACGCGTTGTAGAACGCGGCGGACTCACGCGCCTGCCGCAGGAACTCCGTGTCGCCGCCATTGCCGGCCAGGATGAGGTAGGCGAGGATGCCCTGCTCCTGCTGCCACCATGCCTTGCGGTCGTGCCAGGTGAACCGGTGCCGGCCGTCCGCGGCGGGGATCCGGTCCAGCACGTCGTACCAACCTCCGCGGCGCAGGTCGGCGCCGACGTCGGGCATGGTGCGCCCGATCTGTTCGGCGAGACGCCGGTACTCGGGGTCCGGCCGCAGCGCCGCGACCCGCATGAGGTTCCAGGCGATCTTGAGGTTGTGTCCCACCACGGCGCGGTCCTGCTGCCACNGCCGGGGTCGAAGAACCGAGCCACGATCAGGTCCGCGGACTCGACCAGCATGTCCGCGTACTCCTGGCGGCCGGTGGCCAGGTAGAGGTTGATCAGGTAGGCGGGCGTGTGGTCACCGATCGAGTTCCAGTTCTTCCTCAGCCGGTTGTGCCGCAGCGACTCGTGGTCCGGGCTCAGGTCGAACGGGTCCAGGTGCGAGTACCACCCGCCCTGCCGCGGGTCGTGGAAGAAGCGGCGGATCAGCCGCATGGTCGCCTCGATGTCGGCGAGGATCGCCGGGTCGCCGGTCAGCCGGTACGTCTGGGTGAGCCCGACCAGCGCGTAGATCTGTTCGTACGCCGGGACCGCGGCGTGGTCGTCGCCGAACTCGGAGGTGAAGAGCTTCACCTCGACGCCGTCGCGCAGATCGATGCCGTGGTACCAGTAGACGACGTCGTGGTCGCGGTCCACGAACCGCATGTGGTCGCGCAGGTAGGCGGTGCCGGCCTCGGCCACGTCGAGCAGGTCCTGCTCGCCACTGAGCAGAAAGGCGGTGCCCATGCCGTAGACCAGCCGGGACAGCGTGTCGGTCTCCTGTAGGTACGAGTCGGTCTTGTCACCGCCGAGGCGCAGCATGGTGCGGTAGTCGCGCATGTCCACCGGGCCGTCGCCGAACTGCGCCCGCCGGTAGAACCGGGCCAGCTCGCGCGCCTGGCGGGGCCACCAGTCCGGGTGCTCGAACGGGAAGCTGCCGTCCGCCTCACCGGAGATGACCAGTCGATGGGCCTCGAAACCGACACCGTCGGCGGCGATGTCCAGGACCCCGTACGCGAACAGATGTCGGCCCGGCACCAGCAGCTCGGCCAGGTCCGCGGTGGCGTTGCGGGCCGGCTCGCCGAGGTTGCGCATGTGCTCGGCGTATACGTCGGGTGAGTAGCGGAGGCGGACCCGCTCCCCGCCGGAGGTGCGCACCTCGATCAGGCGCTCCCCGTGGTCGTGCGTGGTCACGTACCCGGTCACCAGGTCGGAGACCGTGAGGCCGGGAGTCCGCGGGTCAGGCATGGGAGGGCTCCCTGCGGGTCGGCACGCTGCCGCGCCACCAACGCCGGTCGCGGCGGGCGACGCGCGCGGCGATGAGGTCGATCAGGGTGCGGGCGAAGAGGTGACAGTGGTCGGCCGACCGCGCGGTGACCAGGTCACCGTCGACCACGATGTCCTGGTCGACGTAGTTCGCGCCCATGTTGCGCACGTCGTGCACGAGGTTGTGGTGACAGGTGAGCGGACGGCCATGGACGACCTCCGGAATCGGCGCGAGCAGCCATGATCCGTGGCAGATGACGCCCTTGAGCACGCTGGGCTCGGCGAAGGCGGCCCGTAGCAGCCGTACGGCCGGCGACAGGTCACCGGCGGTCTCGGCGTACCGGAGCCGGTCCGCGACCATGCCCGACGGCACGATCAGGGCGTCGAAGCCCCGCAGCGTGGCCGCGTCCACGGCCTCCAGGTCACCGTCGACGGTGATCGGCAGCCGATGTTCGTGGCCCTCGAAGGTGAGACGAGGCCGGCCCCAGAGGCGGGTCAGGAGGGTGACCTTCGCACCCTCCTCGGCGAAGCGGCGGCGGTAGTAGTCGATCTCGGGCTCGACGTAGTCGCTCTCCATGAGGATCGCGACCGTACGCCCGGCCAACTGCCCGTCCGGACGGAGGATGATGTCAAGCATTGTCGGTTCCCGGCTCTCCTCGATCGTGACTGGTGCGGGTGGACGCCCTCCGCCCGGGCGGACCCGGGCGGAGGGCGCCGGTCATCCGGTGAAGAGATCGATGAGGTACGGACCGGGATGGGCGAGCATCCGCTGCACCGCCCCGGCCACCTCGTCGGGCTTCTGCACCCGTTCCGCCGCTACGCCGAGGCCACCGGCGAGGGCCGTGAAGTCGATCTCCGGGTGGGAGAGGTCGAAGGCGTCCGGGTGGTCGTGCGCCTCGATCCCGCGTTCCCGCCAGTACTGCTCGATGTTCGAGTCGAGCAGTTGGTACCGATGGTTGTTGCAGATCACAAACTTGGCGTCGACGCCGTACCGGGCGGCCGTCCAGAGTGCCTGGATCGTGTACATGCTGCCGCCGTCGCCGGTGAAGCCGACCACCCGCGCCTCCGGGCGGGCGAGCTTGGCCCCGATGGCACCGGGAATGCCGATGCCCAGTGAGCCCCCACGGGTCAGGAAGTAGCTGCCCGGACGCCGTGCCGGCAGGTGCCGGACCAGCCCCGGCGAGGCCGTCAGCGCCTCGTCGAAGATGATCAGGTCATCGCCGCCGCGGGCGGCCAGTTCCGCGGCCAGGACCTCGATCATCGGCGCGTCATCGTCCAGCGTCGGCCTCGTCCAGGCCCGCCCGGGCCGGGGCCGGTGGCCGGCGGTGCCCTCCAGCCGGTCGGCGAGCGCCGCCAGGGTGGGCTTCGGGTCGGCGACCAGCGCCACCGTCGCCGGGAAGTTCTTCGCGATCTCCCACTCGTCGAGATCGACGTGAACGATCCGGGCGCCCTCCCGGAACGGGCTCACCAGGCTCGGGAACACCTCGGGGAAGACATAGGTGCCGACGATCAGCACCGCGTCCGCGTCGCCGACCACGCGGGCGCTCTGCTCGCCGAACATGTGACCCAGTTGACCGCGATACAGCGGGTGGGTGGCGTCCATGTTGACTTCCGAGTTGTCCACCCCCCACACCGGGGCTCCGAGCACCTCGGCCAGCCGGGTGAGTTCCGCCTGCGCATGCGAGACGGAAACGCCGTCGCCCATCAGGATCAGGGGATTCTCGGCCCGCCGTAGCGCCGCAGCCGCCCGGTCCAGTTCCTCCACCACCGGCAGCGCCGCGCGGCTGGGGATCGTGCTGGGCACGGCCACCTCGGCGGTCTCCGCGTCCAGCACGTCCATCGGCAGTGCGACGAAGACCGGGCCGCGGGGCGGGGTCATCGCGATCTTGACGGCCCGCCGGAGGGTACGCAGCAGCGAGTCCGGGTGGATCACGCGGGTCGCGTACTTGGTCACCGGACGCGCCATGTCGACGAGGTTCACCGCCATCTGCGCGTCCATCGCGTCGTACGCGACACCCGCCTCGCCGGCGATCACCACCAGCGGCGAGTGGCCACGCTTCGCCTGGTACAGCAGCCCGATCGCATTGCCGAGACCGACGCCGGTGTGCAGTTGCACCAGCGCGGGCGCACCTGCCGCGCGGGCATAACCGTCCGCGGCGGCGACCGCGACGGTTTCGTGCAGGGCCAGCACGTACTCGAATGCCGGAAGTTGCGACAGTACGTCCAGGAATCCCTGTTCCACGGTGCCCGGATTGCCGAACATGGTGTTCATGCCATCCGCGGCGAACTGTTCGAACATTGCGACTCTGCCAGGTCTTCTGTTCACGTGACATCCCGTCCTCGGGTGGTGCGGCAAATTGCCGGAGGGCAGCGATTCGTTACCACCCGAAACGACGCAGGCCCGACTCCAGGGCCGCCACCATCTTCTCGCCGCCGAGGAACGAGTCCGGCGTCGACCGGGCCGTGATGAACGGGTAGTCGACGATCACGGACGTCTCCTTGCCGACGTTGCCGTGGAACCGGCCGTCGGGGCCGGTCGCGTCGCGCAGGATGTACTCCAGCGGGTACGGCGGCGGGCCCATGTTGAAGTTGACGCCGACGAACCCGGTGCCGTCCTTGTAGTCGTACTCCTTGCAGTGCCCGGTCACGTGCTTGCCCCAGACGATGCTCGACCGGTCATCCCAGTCGCGGGCGAAGGCCAACGCGGCGACGCCGTAGCACAGTGCCAGGATCGGCTTGTCCGCGCGGACGAACGACAGGATCAGCTCGTGCAGCCGGCCGTTGTTCGCCAGGTCCACGATCGGACCGCTGCCACCCACGATGACCAGGCCGTCGTACTGCACGATGTCGTCGTCGAGCGTGGCCAGCTCCCGGTAGTAGCGCTCGATGAGCCGCAGCGCGTTGGGCTCGCTGTCGTAGGGACGCTCGGGGATCCAGTCGGCCAGGCTGATCGGCGAGGCGAGCCGCTCGGACTCGTCCAGCTCCCGCGCGGCGACCGCCACCTCGGGCGTGGTGACCGAGCGGCCGAGCGGCGGGTCCACGTACCCTGGGTCGAGGCTCGGCGGCAGCGCCTGCGGACGCTTGCCGTTGGGAGTGGCGAAGACCGTCTCGTACCCCTGCCGGTCGAACGCCACCAGCGGGCCGAGCAGTTCCTCTCCCCAGTAGCCGTACTCGGAAAGCACCGCCAGGATCTTCTTGGTCATTACTTTTTCCTTCCTTGGACCGTTGACTCGCATTCGGCGAACTATTCGCCGTTGCCTTCACTAAATCAGCCGCCGAACGCCTCGGAAAGGAGATCCGTATTGGCTGGCGTTACTTTCGGAGGTCGCTGTTCCAACCCCGCCCACTCCGTCAGGTCGCGTGCCGATCAGCCCGCTCAGGCGGGGCCGGAGCCGGCCAGTCGATGAACTGCGGAAAGCGGAATGTCCAGCCACCCTGGCCGGTTGCGCAACTCGTAGACGACCTCGTAGACGGCCTTGTCGACCTCGTACGCGGGCAGCAGTGGGTCGACGTCGACGCCGGTGTGTGCGACGTAGCCGGCGCGGAACGCCTCGCGCAACACCGCGGCCCAGGACCGAGCGGCGGCACGCGGGACCACCTCGTCCAGGACGGCGAGTCCGGCCGCGTAGTCGATGGAGCGCAGCATCCCGGCCACGTCCTGCCAGGGTGAGCGCCAGGCGGACCGGGACGTGACGGCCGCCGCGGGCTCCCCCTCGAAGTCGATCACCAACCAGCGACCGCCGGACCGGAGAACCTGGCCCAGGTGCAGGTCTCCGTGCACGCGCTGGACATGGCCGGCACCGGGCCCGGTCCGGGCGCGGTCGATCACCGCGCGGAGGCCGGGCAGGTACAACTGGAGCTGCCCGGCGGTGCCGCCGGCCTCACCCAGCCGCCGGATCAGGTCGGCGTGCAGTCCCTCGCGCACCTGAGGGGTGAGCCGGGCGGAGCCGAACGCCACGGCCAGCCGCTCGTGCATACGGGCCACGGTGGCGCCCAGGTCCCGGACGGCGTCCCTGACCGACGGCCCGCCCGGCGCCGGACCCGCGAGGTCCTCCAGCAGCAGGTTCCAGCCGTCGACCGCGCCCGGCACGTACCTGGTGAGAACGGCAAGGGTGACCTGACCCTCGGGAAGCCACGCCTCCACCGCGCCGAGCAGGGCGGGAACCGGCATGCCCTGATCGCCCCGCAGCCGGCGCTGCACCTCGAGCTCCGGGTTGAGCCCGAGATCGGGCCGCCGGAAGAGCTTGAGGATCATCCGCTCATCGATCACCAGGGACGTGTTGGACTGCTCCCCCGTCAGCCGACGGATCGCCACCGGCGGCCCGCTCGGCCGCCAGGGCAACGGCTCCTCGGCAGTGCAGGTCAGGCCGGGACCTCGGTGCGCCCGCCCGATCATCGTGACCAGGCCGCCCATGAGGGCCGGCTGGGCAGTCGCGTCGAAGATCCAGAGGCCGCCGGAGCGGACGATGAGGTCCTCGTTCGGAATCGCCGGCGGCAGCTCGCGGTGCCAACCCAGCGGCACCTGGAAACGCAGGGTCTCCCCATCGTCCAGCCGGGCGGCCATGACGACGAGCGCGCCCCCGGCGCCGCCGGTGTCATCGACCTCCAGCGGCGCCTGAAGCAGCACCTCGACGTCCCGCACCCGGCGCCCGGCGACGCCGGCCCAGCGACGCTCGGGCAGCCAACGGCACAGCGCAGCGCGTACCTCCGGCGTCCACGCGTCGAAGCCGGCCGACGTGGCAACGGAGGTGCTCATGACCGCGCCCCGGCCGTATCGCGCAGGCCGAGCCAGAGGTAACCGTGACCGGGCAGGGTGAAGCGCAGCGGCCCCTCCGTCACGGCGCCGAAGGGCGCGCCGCCGGTCAGCTCGACCATCTCCCGGCCGACGTCGCCGGGCAGCCGGACATCGGCGAGCTGCGGGTGGTGGGAGAGGTTGAACAGGCACAGCACGGTGTCCGTCGAGTCGTGTTCCTCGTCGCCGTCGTAGTGCCGCCGGACCACCAGCACGCTCGGGTTCGACGACTCCAGCTCGGTGAAGTCGCCGCACCCGAAGGCGGGATGGGCACGGCGGACCGCGATCATGTCGCGGGTCCAGTTCAGCAGGCTGCTCGCGTTGGCGGCCTGGACCTCCACGTTGACCGCCTGGTAGCCGTAGACCGGGTCGATGATCACGGGTAGGTAGATCCGGCCGGGCTCGCAGCTGGAGAAGCCCGCGTTGCGGTCCGGGGTCCACTGCATCGGGGTCCGCACGGCATCCCGGTCGTTCAGCCAGATGTTGTCACCCATGCCGATCTCGTCGCCGTAGTAGAGCACCGGCGAGCCCGGCAGGCTGAACAGCAGGACGGTCACCAGCTCCAACTCGGTGCGGTCGTTGTCGAGCAGCGGGGCGAGCCGCCGACGGATGCCGATGTTGGCGCGCATGCGGGGTTCCTTGGCGTACTCCCGGTACATGAACTCGCGCTCGGCCGGCGTCACCATCTCCAGGGTGAGCTCGTCGTGGTTACGCAGGAAGATGCCCCACTGCGCGCCGTCGGGAATGGCCGGGGTACGCGCGAGCATCTCGGAGATCGGATACCGGCTCTCCCGTCGCAGCGCCATGAAGATGCGTGGCATGAGCGGGAAGTGGAACGCCATGTGGCACTCGTCCCCACCGACCGCCGGGTCGCCGAAGTACTCGACCACGTCGGTGGGCCACTGGTTCGCCTCGGCGAGCAGCACGCGGTCCTCGTACTCGTCGTCGACGACCTTGCGGCACAACTTGAGGAAGTCGTGGGTACGGGGCAGGTTCTCGCAGTTGGTCCCCTCGGCCTCGTACAGGTACGGGACGGCGTCCAGCCGGAAGCCGTCGATGCCGAGGTCCAGCCAGAACCGCATCACCTCGAGCATCGCCTCGACGACGGCCGGGTTCTCGTAGTTCAGATCCGGCTGGTGGGAGAAGAACCGGTGCCAGTAGTACTGCCGGCGCACCGGATCGTAGGTCCAGTTCGACTCCTCGGTGTCGACGAAGATGATCCTCGCCTCGCGGTACCGGGTGTCGGTGTCGGACCAGACGTAGAAGTCGCCGTACGGCCCGTCGGGGTCGCGCCTCGACTGCTCGAACCAGGGGTGCGCGTTCGAAGTGTGGTTGAGCACCAGATCGGTGATCACGCGGATGTTCCGCTTGTGCGCCTCGTCGAGCAGGTGGACGAAGTCCTCCACCGTGCCGAACTCCGGCAGCACCTCGCGGAAGTCGCTGATGTCGTAGCCACCGTCGCGCAGGGGCGAGGCGTAGAACGGCGGCAGCCAGACACAGTCGACGCCGAGCCACTGTAGGTAGTCGAGCCGACTGGCGAGGCCACGCAGATCGCCGGTGCCGTTGCCGTCGGAGTCCTGGAACGCCCGGACCAGGACCTCGTAGAAGATCGCGCGCTTGTACCACTCCGGCTGCGGCCGCGCCGGACGCGCCGGCACGGGATGGGACATCTCCGTGATTGTCATCGCACTCCTCGGTCGATGCAGGTGCGGTGGAGACGGCTCGGCCGCGGAATCGCCAGGGCGAGTCCGCGGCCGGGTGGTGGGACGATGGTCAGCGAGGATCCGGCCCGATGATCCAGTGCTCCCGGGTGGCCAACTGGTGGACGTAGCGCGGCTCGACGAAGGTGAGCATCTCCTCCTCCGCCTGCTGGAACTCGGGGGACGCCAGGGCGGCGTCCAGCGACTCCACACTGTCGAACCACAGCTGGTAGGCGGCGTCCAGCAGCGCCTCGCCCACCGCGTAGGCGCCGTCGCGGGTGTGCCCCTGCAGGTAGCCGCGCAGGCCCGGCACCGCCCGCACCAGTTCGGCGTGCTTGCCGAGGCTCTGCTCCCGGAAGGACGCGAGCGGCACGCCCTCCCGGCGCTTGACCAGGCGGATCAACTTGACGCCGGTGCCGGTCTCGGCGCTCGGCGCCGGGACGACGACGTGGGCGTCGGTGTCCAACACCACGGTGCGCCAGAAGGCGGCCCAGCGTGGCTCGTCGAGTCGGGCGCCCTGCAGGAACTCCTCGGTCTGCAGGGAGGCGAGCTGCTCCTCCTCGTTGGCGAGCCAGATCTCGGCCACGCCGCTCCACTTCGGCTCACCGCCACCGGCCCAGGGCAGGCGCGTGTCGATCAGGTATTTGCGGATCTGCGGGATCTTGCTGGCGTACTGCACCGCGTGCACGTCGAGCCAGTAACGCTGGAACTCCTCCTCGCTCATCCCCGGCTTCGGGTACGCGAAGATCAACTGATGGATCATGTGAGCCTCTCCTCTCGATGCCGCGGGGATCAGACCTTGTAACGCTCGCGGACGTCGCCCGCGAACCCGAGGTAGTCCCGCAGCGGCCAGACCTCCTCGAACTCCAGGTACTCCCGCATCGGCAACCGACCGAGCGCGGTGCGGTCGAGTTCCTCGGCGTCCGGGGAGTCGATGATGGCGATCACGCGCTTCTGCGCGGCCACCTTCCAGATGCCGACGCAGAAACCGGAGTCCACGGTCTCCTGCGCGTGCTCGGCCTCCTCTGCCTCGATCTCCCACAACTCGTCGAGCGTGATTCGGCCCTCGTGGTTCCATTTCATCTGGACGTAGAACAGCATTTCGACCTCCTGGTCGGGTCCGCCGCGCGGCCAATTGACTGGCATTCGCCTAAGTTTTCGAGCCGGCTAGGAAAAGTATGGGAGGCGGGCGGAGGACACCCAATGCCGATTGCACGAAGTCGATAGAGGAATGTGGTCGCCGGTCAACCCGCACGTCGCATGAGGCGAAATTCGAGGGCGGTCGCGTACGGCGCGTAAGCCGCCCTGAGCTGCTGGAACGCCGCCCACGTCGCGTCCCGGTCCTGCTCCTCCGGCACCCCCGCGCCGACCACCAGCCGCACCGAGTCGCTGAACATCCGTTCCTCGCGGTACTCCAGGCTCACCGGTGCGCCGCCGGCCACCACACCGGCCTTCCAGGCGATCTGCTGCAGGCACCGGCTGCCGGCCAGGAGCAGCCCTGGGATCTGCGGCGGGCGGCGCGACGGCGTGACCGCCTGGAGCAGGGCTGCGGCGTCCAACACCGCAACCGCGGCTCGCGGCCAGGTCAGCGTCCCGCGCGAGGCCGAGTAGATCAACGCCGGGCAGCTCAGGTGACTGTGCTGAAGGTCGATCAGCCAGTCGGTCCACTCCGCCAGCAAGCGGTCGGTCCGGTATCCGGCGGCGGCGTGCAGATAGCTCACCGCGAGCCGGTCGGCGTCCCCGTACTGGGCCAACTCGGTCGCGATGCGACCGACCTCCCGCTCCCGCCGTCGGTACGCGCTCACGTACGTCATGAGGTGGACGCAGACGCTGCCGAGCGCCACCCCGATCGGCGGCAACAGCACCACGCTGAACTCCATGAGGTACGCGGACTCCAGGGTGGGCGCGGGACGCAGCGCGGAGTTCCGGGAGCTCACCAACTCGACGAAGACCTCCAGCAGCCCCAGCCCGAGAATCAGGAGGAAGAGCCAGAAGGAGATCGTGAGAAGGATCCAGCACGGCGCGAACGCATCAAGGATGAGATTCCCGAGGCGACGCGGCAGAAAACGTGTGCCGGCGAGGAGGCAGGCACCGAGGTGCCGCAACAATCGCGGCGTCGAACGTGCCCGCCGCCGGAACTCGAATACGACGTCGGCCAGCTTCGTCAACGCCGCCCCAGTCGCGCCCATGCCGCCGACCAGAGCAAACATCTTGATGATGCATAATTCCAAAACATTCGCCCCTCTGGAACTGCAGCGGACCGAGCAACCGGGGTGGAATCCAATCATTCTCCGCTGATGAACCGACTGGATTCAGAAATCGGCAATCGTGGCACCCGCACTACCAGCACCAGGATCGAACCTGCGAGCGAGGTTCACGCCTCGATCCTCGTCTCCGCGCACGGTTCCAGCCTGCCCATGGCACGGATAGTGTCCGCGGGTGCCACGGTCGACGACGCGACAGCCCGACGGCGGATTCTCGGTGGGCCGCTGCGACACGCTGCCGGCATCGGACGCGCCCCACCGTGACAATCCCCGCCGGCGGCATGCGCGGCTTGCGGGATCGGCGCCCGGCTCCGCCCCGACGAGCAGCAGACCGCCAGTGGCGCGGCACGGTGGATCCACCGGGAAATGCGATTTCCTACCGGTGGAATAGGCAGATCGGCAACAGACGCGGTGGCCTTTCGGCGCTTCCGCGAACCGACTTCCCCGCGCCGTCGCGTTCGAGCGCGAAGGTGAGGGTGAGGGTGGACAGGAGCACCGGACGGGTCGTANCGCGGGGCCGGCCGGCCCTGCGACACGCCGGATCACATCAGCCGATGCCGTCGACCGCGGCCCGCAGTGCGTTGATCGACGGGTCCCAGGTGAAGTTCAGGACGGGGAGACCGGAACCCGCGGCGTTGCTGTCACCACCGAGGACCACCGCCCGCGGCTTGCCGGTGCCCTGGGGGACCACGAGGTACCAACTGCCCTTCACATTCGCGATGAACACTTCATCTACCTCCTGGTCAGGCGGGTTCGGGGTGGCGACGTCCCCGACGTGGTTCTCGAAGTCCACCGTCGCGGCGAAATTCGTCGGGCTGCCGGTGTTCAGCCAGAGACTGGTGTGTACGTGTGGCCCGACACCCTGGTCACTGCCGTTCGCCGAGGCGCCGGTGTAGGCGATGGTCTGGCCCCGGGACACACGCTGGCCGGTGGAGACGGCGATCGCCGACAGGTGCAGGTGCCGGCTGTAGTTGCCGTCGTCGTGGGCCATCCCCACGACACGCCCGGTCGCGGTGGAGGTGTCGGTCTTCACGTAACGGATCGTGCCGTTCGTCGCGGCCATGACGGGCGTGCCGGTGCCGACCGCGTAGTCGGTGCCCGGCTCGCCCGAGGGCGGCGTCCGGTTCCGGTGGTCCTGCCAGGAGCTGGAGATCCGGACGTTCCCGCACGGCCGCAGATAGCTGCCGGCGGCCTGCGCCGAGCCGGGGAGCAGCGCGAAGGCGGCCGACACCCCGGATGCCGCCAACACGGCGCTCGTGAGGAATCCCCGTCTCGAAAGCCCTCGCAGATAGGCGATGCCAGCGAGATCCTCGGGCCGTATGGCACGGTGGTCGACGCGCCGTGGCGGGTCGGGGCGGGGCTCCTCGTTGAGGATCATCGATGCAATTTAAGGCCACTCGCGTTCGAGGGCAAGGCTTGATTCCACGCCTTCCGCGGTCCGGACGACCGGCGGGGCGCCATCCGGCCACGGATGGCGCCCCGGCATTCGACCGGTGGTCGGGACAGCGGGCTCAGGCGTCGGCGGCAACCGCGATGTTGAACCGGTCGAGCGCCTCCTTCTTCTCCGGCGGAAGGTCGTCGATGTTGATCGGCTCGTCGTCGTTCGTGTCGCCGTGCAGGTTGTCCCCCTTCACCAGGGCCTTGACGATGGCGTTCGCCTCGTCGGTCGTGAAACCCGCGTCGGTCAGGATGTTGATCGGAAGCTCAGCCATGCTTCGGTAGTACCCGAAGTTCCGCTACTTCTATCGCGGCGTCAGGGAGACGCGCGATCACCCGATGTCATCACGCGCGCCTGGTCGGAGGGGCTCAGCCCTCCGACCAGGTGCCCCGGTGCGCGTCACGACAACGTCGGTGCCGGGTGCCGCCGCAGCAGGTTCTCCACGTCCGGACGGCCGAATCCGAGCTGCTGCGCGCCGACCCGGCAACAGGCCAACGCTCCGGCGGCGGTCGCGAACCGCAGCGCCGACGGCAGGTCGTCTCCCCGGGCCAGCGCGGCACCCAACGCTCCGACGAAGGTGTCGCCCGCGCCCGTGCTGTCCACCACGGTCACCGGGAACGGCTCGATCTCCAGGTAGCGGCCCTCGGTACGGGCGACACAGCCCTCGCCGCCGAGCGTGACGATCACATGCGGGACGCCGTACCCGGCGACCGCGTCCAGGGCGGCCCGGCTCGACGCCCGGTCGGTCACCGGTACGCCGGTGAGCGCGGCCGCCTCCTCCCGGTTGAGCACCAGATAGGTGCAGCAGGCGAGCAACCCGTCGGGCAACGGTTGGTAGGGCGCCGCGTTCAGGATCAACGGCACCTGGTGCGCCCGGCACAGTTCGGCGAAGCGCGCCACCGTGGGCAGCGGCGTCTCCAACTGCGCGACGGCGATGCCCGCCTGTGCGAGCACACCCTCGTGTGCGTCCAGGTCGGTCGGGGTGAGCTGGGCGTTGGCGCCGGGTGAGACCACGATGACGTTCTCGCCCTGGGTGTCGACGGCCACGAACGCCACCCCGGACGGCTCGCCGGACAGGGCCCGCAGGTGGTCCACGCGGACCGCGGCGTCGTGCAGCCCGGCACGCATCCGGTAGCCGAAGTCGTCGTCTCCGGTGCGCCCGATGAACACCACGTCCCCGCCGAGTTGGGCGGCGGCGACCGCCTGGTTGGCGCCCTTCCCCCCGGGCAGGTATCGGGCGCCACCGGCCAGCACCGTCTCGCCGGGGCGCGGGATGTGCGGTGTGGTGACGACGATGTCCATGTTGATGCTGCCCAGGACCACCACCGTGGCCCGGTCGGGGCTCATGCGGCGGCCGCCCGTCGGGTGTCGGCCCGGTCGATGCGCCGGCCCGTCGGGTCGAAGACGTGCACGTCGGCCCGGTCGGCGGTGAGCCGGACCGGCTGGTCGACCGTGAACTCCGGGGTGCCGGGGAGGTCGACCTTCATCCGGGTGTCGCCGCAGCGCACGGTGACCAGGGTGCGGTCGCCCAGCGGCTCCACCATGTACACGGTCGCGTCGAGCCCCAGGTCGCCCGCCGGGGTGGTGCGCGCGGCGGTCGGTTCGAGGCGTACCCGGTGCGGCCGGAACCCGACGGTGACGTCCGCGCCGGTGGGCACGGCGTCGAGCAGCGACGGCGGCGGAGCGAACCGGCCACCGCCGTCGAGGGTCAGCACGTCGCCGCCGTCGGCCCGCCGGGCGGAGAGCAGGTTCATCGGCGGCTCACCGATGAATCCGGCGACGAACGTGGTGGCGGGCGTGTCGTAGACCGCGGCCGGGGTGTCGAGTTGCTCGATCCGGCCGTCGTCCATCACCAGGATCCGGTCGGCCATGGTCAACGCGTCCAGTTGGTCGTGCGTGACGATGATCATCGTCGACCCGACCTCAAGGTGGATGCGCTTGATCTCGGCGCGCAGGTCGTTGCGCAGGTCGGCGTCGACGTGCGACATCGGCTCGTCGAGCAGGAACACCGAAGGGTCACGGACCAGGGCCCGGGCCAGGCCGATGCGCTGCCGCATGCCGCCGGAGAGACCGGCCGGGCGGGTCCGCAGCACGTCGGTGATCTGCAACTGCTCCGCCACGGCGGTCACCTTGCGACGGACGCCGCCGTCGTCCAGGCCGCGCAGCCGCAGCGGATAGGCGATGTTGTCGAACACCGTCCAGTGCTCGTACAGGCCGTAGTTCTCGAACGCCATCGCCACGTTGCGCCGCGCCGGCGGCACGGTGGTGACCGGTCGGCCGTCGAAGCTGATCGAGCCGGAGCTGACCGTCTCCAGACCGGCGATCATGCGCAGCGTGGACGTCTTGCCGCAGCCGGACGGCCCGAGGATGACCAGCAACTCCCCGTCGGCGATGTCGAAGCTGACGCCCTTGACCGCCTCGGTGCGGCCGTACTTCTTGGTGACGTCGCGCAGGTTCACCCCGGCCATGTCACACCACCTCCCGGTGCCGCAGTGCCTGCCCGGAGGCGGCCTCGAAGACGTGCAGGCGGGCCGCCGGCAGGCGGACCCAGGCCGGATCGCCGGGTCGGGCGACGATGCCGGCCGGGACGGTGGCCCGTACCGTGGCTCCCTCGACGTCGACGTAGACGACGTCCTGGTAGCCGAGCGTCTGTGCCAGCAGCACCCGGCCGGCGGCCGCGCCGGCCAGCGGCTCGGTCGACAGCTCGACGTCGCCGGGCCGGACGCCGACGGTGACCGGGCCGGCGGGGCCGTGGTCGGCGTCGACCCGCTGGCCGAGCACGGTGACCCCGGCGGCGTCCCGGCGGCCCGGAAGCAGGTTGATCCGGGGGTCGCCGAGGGTGCGCGCCACGGTCACGTTGGCGGGCCGTTCGTACACGTCGGCCGCCGTGCCGACCTGCCAGGCCCGACCGGCGTCGAGCACCACCACGAGGTCCGCCAGCGCCAGGGCGTCGCTCTGGTCCGGGGTGGCGTACAGCGTGGTGACGCCGAGTTCGCGCTGGATCCGCTTGAGTTCGGTACGCATCTCGTGCCGCAGCTTGGCGTCCAGGTGGGTGATCGGCTCGTCGAGCAGCAGCAGTCGCGGACGCCGGACGAGCGCCCGGCCGAGCGAGACCCGCTGCCGCTGGCCACCGCTGAGTTGCGAGGGGAGCCGGTCGAGCAGGTGCGGGATGCGCAGCGTCTCGGCGACCTGCGTCACCCGGTCGGTGATCTGTGACCGGGACAGCGTTCCCCGGCGGACCGGCGCCCGCAGCGGGAACTCCAGGTTGCGCCGGACGCTGAGGTGCGGATAGAGAGCGTAGTTCTCGAACACCATCGCGATGTCCCGCCGCTCCGGCGCCGTGCCGGCGAGCGAGGCGCCGTCGAGGGTGATCTCCCCCGTGTCCGGCGGCACCAGCCCGGCGATCATGTTGAGCAGGGTGGTCTTGCCGGCCCCGGAGGGGCCGACCACGACCCCGAACTCGCCGCCGCCGAGCGTGAAGCTCAGCTCGTCGACGGCGGGCCGCGGGCCGCCGAAGGTCTTGGTCACCCCCGTCACCGTGAGCGTTTCCATCAGCGCATCCCTCCGATGAGGACCTGACGTGCCATGAAGCGGTCCAGCACCACGGTCACGATGGCCGGGGGAACCAGGGCGACGAGTCCGACGGCCGAGATCAGCCACCACAACGGCTGCGACTGCGCGTTGAGGGAGGTGATGTAGAGCGGCAGCGTCTGGGCGTCGTTGAACGTCAGCATGAGTGAGAACAGGAAGTCGTTCCAGGCGAAGAAGAACGACAGCAGGAACGCGGCGGCCAGACCCGGCGCCGCCAGCGGGAAGACGACCCGCGCCAGCCGCTGCCACTGCGGGTAGCCGTCGAGCGCGGCGGCGTGCTCCACCTCCACCGGGATCGCCTCGAAGAACGTGCGCAGCAGGTACACCGTCAGCGGCAGGTTCATCGCCGTGTAGGCGAGGATCATGCCGAACGAGCTGTCCAGCAGCCGCAGGTTGACGAAGACGACGTACAGCGCGAGCACCGAGACGATGGGCGGCATGATGCGCTGCGACACGATCAGGAAGGACAGGTCGTCGTTCCGGTACGGCCCGTACTTGTAGCTGTGGCGGGCCAGCCCGTACGCGGCGAAGCCACCCAGGATGACCGCCAGCAGCGAACTCACGCCGGAGAAGATGATGCTGTTGGCGAACTTGTCGAAGAAGTCGCCACCACCGTCGCCGAACAGCGTCCGCCATGCCTGCGTCGTCGGCTGGAAGTCCACGAACGGGATGAAGCGCGGCCCGTCGTAGATGTCGACCTGCTGCTTGAACGCGGTGATGAACGTCCAGTAGACGGGGAAGAGCGCGAACAGCACCCAGACGAACAGGACCGTACGACGGCCCCAGCCAGCGGCGCGCATGTCACCTCACCTCCGTGGTGACCGGGGCGTCCACGGCCTCGGTCGGGTCGGGGACGTCGTCGCGTTCCACCTGGAGGGCGGCGGCGTCGTCGGCGCGGCTGCGTCGCCGCCCGGCCCAGAACAGCAGGCGCAGCAGCACCATCGTGGCGATCAGGACGACGATCAGCAGCATCGTCGTCATGGCCGCGGCGGTGCCCAGGTCACCGCTGCGCAACCCGGTGAAGTACGCGCTCAGCGTGACCGTGGACGTCTTGACGCCCGGTCCCCCACCGGTCATCAGGTAGACGACGTCGAACAGCTTGAACGCCTCGATGCTGCGCAGCAGGATCGCCGTCATCGACGCCGGTAGCAGCATCGGCAGCATGTGGTCGAACAGCAGCCGGCGGCCGGACGCGCCGTCGACCATGGCCGCCTCCAGCGGCGCGGTCGGCAGCGACCGCAGGGCGGCGAAGAGGATGAGGAACATGAACGGGGTCCACTGCCACACGTCGGCGATGACGATGGCGGCCATCGCCGGCAACTGCTCGCTGAACCACGGCACCTGCGGCAGCCCGACCCGGTCGAACAGCCAGCTGATCGGCCCGTAGCTGGGATCGAACAGGGTCTTCCAGACGAAGCCCACGACGACCGGGGTGAACATCATCGGCACCAGCAGCAGCAGGCGCAGCGCGCTCTGCCCCCGGGTGCTGCGGTAGACCAGCAGCGCCAGGGTGAGCCCGAGCACGTACTGGAGCAGCACCGTGACCACGGCGAAGACCACGGTGTTCAGGAAGCTCTGCCGGAAGGTGTCGCTGGCGAGGATGGTGGCGTAGTTGCCGAAGCCGATGAAGCGGTGCTCACCGGTGATCGACCAGTTGCTCAGGCTGACGTAGATGGTGAAGCCGAGCGGGAAGAGCGCGAACGCGGCGAAGAAGGCCAGCGGCGGGGACAGCAGCAGGTGCTTGTGCCACTGTCCCCCGGCGGCCCGCGATTGCGGAGCCGCCATCACTGACCCGTCTGAAGCGTGCGGTAGAGCTCCTGCTGGGACTCCTTGCCGATCTGATCGGTGATCGTCTTCCACTCGTCCGCGCACCGTTGCAGCGCCTGCTCCGGCGTGCTCTGCCCGGAGAGCGCGAGCTGCGCCGCGGTGTCCAGCGCCTCGAAGTACCGTCCGGCCTCGGGGATGCGCAGGTCGAACTGCACGTTCGGGTGGTTGAAGGAGTCGAGCTGCACCTTCAGGTAGTCGTCCGCGTCGACGAACCGGGCGTCGCCCGAGTTCCAGGCGTCCGCCCGGAAGTGGTCGGTGCGGTACGGGCCCCGGGCGGTGCCCGGCGTGGTGACGCCGGTCAGCGCGTTCTCGGTGGTGTCGAGCCAGCTCGCCACGCTCCACGCCGCGGCGGGGTTCTTCGTGGTGCTGGTCACCGACGCGTGCCAGCCGCTCCAGCCCATGTAGGGGGCGCGCGACACCTCCGCCCGGTCCTCCCAGCGCTTGTCCGCCGGGT
Organism: Micromonospora sp. NBS 11-29; assembly: GCF_002140155.1. Lineage (GTDB taxonomy): Bacteria > Actinomycetota > Actinomycetes > Mycobacteriales > Micromonosporaceae > Micromonospora. The sequence goes on along the minus strand of NZ_NAPR01000013.1, from coordinate 15,347 downwards.
TCCAGAGCCGCTTCGAGCCGGGAATCGGCGCGTACCCGATCTTGTCCTGGATGGTCGACTGGCTCTTGTCCTGCGCGAGGACGCCGATGTCCGGCCAGTCGATGGCCAGCGCGTAGTTGCCGGCGACGAAGTTGCCGCGCTGGTCGCCGCCGCCGTAGGTCACCATCTGCGAGGGGCCGGCGGCCTTCAGCGCGGTCCAGTCCTTCAGGGCCCGCACCCAGCCCTCGTTGGCGATCTCCGGCTCCATCGTCCCGGGGTCGAAGAACAGTCGGCCCGGGTGGTCGGGGTGGGCCGCGTACGCGGCGGCGTGCGCGGCGAAGACGTACGCGCCGACGTCCTTGGGCTTGAGCGCCTCGAGCACGCCGTAGCAGGGCCGGCCGTTGCGGGCCCAGTCCCAGCCGGTGAAGAACTGGGCGCATTCGAGGTACTCGTCCCAGGTTTCGGGGACGGTGAGGGCCCGGCCCTTCTCGGCCTGGAACCGCTGCCGCGCCGTCGGGTTCTCGAAGGCGTCCTTGCGGTAATACATCATGAACACGTCGCCGTCGAGCGGCACGGTGTACCGCTCGTCGCCGAAGTAGGTCAACTGCTGCACCTTGGGCAGCACGTCGTCCCAGTTCTTGGTGTACCGGGTGTGCAGGTCCTCCAGGGGGCGGATGTACTTCGCCTTGGCGAATCCGGAGACCCAGCCGCCCGCGTAGATCACCACGTCGTACGCGTCGGTGCGGGAGGAGAAGGCCTGGAACAGCTTCGAGTAGAGGTCACCGAACGGGATCTCCACGATCTCGATCCGCCCGCCGGTCTGTGCCTCCCACTGGTCCTTGAAGATCCGCACTCCGGTCGACATGAAGCTGCCCACCGCCACCCGTACGGTCACGCCCTTGAAGGCGTCCGGGCCGGTCGGCACCTCGATCGGCCCGCTGTCGGCGGGGCCGCCGTCGCCGCAGGCGGTGAGGAGGCCGGGGACTGCCAGGCCGCCGCCGAGTAGGGCGGCGGTGCTGAGGAAACGGCGGCGGGACAGGCCCGCCCCACTGCTGATGTGTCGCGACATCGCGAGTTCCTTAGAATGAACGTGCACTTCTCGCTCGCCAGAGCAGGGTGTGGTGCTCGGCCGGAACGCTCGCGGGGGATAGCCGCCAAGCAAGCCCGTTCACGTTCCGGCCGGGCCGTCTAACCGCACGGAGAGTGACTACTTCCGTACGCGTGGAGCCGCGTCGTGATCAGTGGCCGCCGTTGATGATCCGATCGGCGAACAGCTCGGTGAAGCGGTCGGCGTCGACGTCGACCGCGACGTTCATGTTGGGTGCCTTCTTCTTCGGGATGGTCCGCAGGATGTCGTTGCGGATCAGCATGTCGCGCAGGATGACCGTCGGCGCGTACTCCGCGGCGACGTGCAGCTTGGCGACCGTGACCAGGCTCGGGTCGTACGCCACCGCGATGGTCAGCGGGTCGTGCAGCCAGATGCCGGTGTGCTCGGTGGGGATGCCGACGCTCAGGTAGATCAGCCGCTCCTGCTCGGGCCACGGTTCGAGGATGCGGTGGACCATCTGACCCGACCGGCTCTTCGCCGTCCGCATCGAGTCGATCTGCGCCTGGGTCATCGGCACCCGGAGGGTGACGTCGATCGGCACCAGCGTGATGTTCGCGTCGGACTCGAAGACGATCTTCGCCGCGACCGGGTCGTTGTTGAGGTTGTACTCCTCGATCGGCGACCGCGTCACGCCCTTCTCGTCGACGATCGGCACGATCACGCCACCCATGATGATCAGGTGCTTGAGGTTCCGGACGAACTCCGGGTCCTGCCGGATGGCCGCCGCGACGTTGCTGACCGCGCCGAGGGTGCAGATGGTGATCTCGCCCGGGTTCTCCCGGACCAGACGCACCATGAACTCGACCGCGCCCTCCTTCTCCGGTTCCTTGGTCGGCCGGCCGTCGTCGAAGACGCCCTCGCCCTCGAAGCCGAACATGAGCGCCTCGGCCTCACCGAGCGGGTCGCCGACACCGGCGTACACCGGCACCTCGGGAGCGCCGACGAACTCCAGGATCTTGCAGGCGATCTCCGCGCGCAGCCTGGTGTCGCCGTAGACGGTGGTGACCCCCTCCAGCTTCACCTCCGGCGAGTTCACCGCGAGCAGGACGGCGAACGCGTCGTCGTAGTAGGTGCCGATGTCGGTGTCGATGATCATCCGTTCCATGTGCTGCCACTCCTCCTTGTTGCGGCCGTCCGCCGGCCTAACGGTCGGTGGGACGGGCGGTCGACTGCCGGGTCACGAGCGAGACCGGCAGGGTCACGGTGCGACGCCGCGACGGCGCACGCTCCGGGTCGATGAACTGCAGGCCGGCGCGGGCCATCGCCACGACGTCCTGACGTACGGTGGTCAACTGCGGCGACGTGTAGCGGGTCAGCGAGACATCGTCGAAGCCGACGAGCGAGAAGTCGTCCGGGGCGTTCCGGCCGCGCTGGTGGGCCTCGAAGAGGGCACCGATGGCGATCAGGTCGTTGGCCGCGAAGATGGCCGTGTAGTCGATCCGCTGCTCCGTCAGGTGCCGGTAGGCGTTCGCGCCACCGACCTCCGAGAACGGGCTCTCCACGATCAGCCGCTCGTCCTCCGCCAGGCCCGCCTCGCGGATCGCGTCGAGGTAGCCGCGGCGTCGTTCCCGGCTGACGGCGACGTCGGCCGGACCGGCGATGTGCACGATCCGCCGGTGCCCGAGGTCGATGAGGTGCCGGGTGGCGAGGCGTGCGCCGGCACGGTTGTCGGACTGCACGACGTAGCCGCTGCTCCCGGGGAGGGCCCGGTCCAGCGCGATGAACACGAGACCGGCCCGGACGTACTCCTCGATCTCTGCCCGGGGCAGGCCGAGACCGACGACGAAGACGTGCCGGACCTGCTTGGACAGCATGCCGTCGAGGTAGCGGCGTTCGGTGTCGGCGTCACCGGCGGTGTCGCCGAGCAGGATCATGTAGCCGTAGCGTTGCGCCTCGATCTGGAGCGCCCGCACCAGGCTGGGGAAGAACGGGTTGCTGATGTCCGGCAGCAGCACCGCGACCGTGTCGCTGACCTGGGTGGCCAGCGAGCGGGCCACGGTGTTGGGCCGGTAGCCCAACTCCTGGGCGACCTTGAGCACCGCCTCGCGGGTCGTCGCGGACACCGTGCCCCGGCCGGCCAGGACACGGCTGACCGTGGACGACGACACCCCGGCGTGCCGGGCGACGTCATAGATGGTCAGCCGATACGGCTCCACCGGGGCGGTTTTGGACACGCTCTGACCTGCCCTTCTTCGTGCAACCGGTTGCTGCAACCGGTTGCCCACATGTTTCCGTCGTGTTTCCCGCCACGTCAAGAGGGGAGGCGAATCTTTCTTGAATCCCGTCCCGGCAGATGTCCGCGCAGCTCAGCAGCGTCGCGCGGGGCAACGGACCGCGACCTCCCGGTCACCGGGAGCAGACCGCAGGGGTACGGCTCAGGAGAGCGTCTGCGCGCCGATGACGGCCAGCATGCGGAGCTTCTCGTGGCTCTCGGTGCCGGGAACCGCGGTGTAGACCATCAGCGAGTGGGCCTGGTCCGGGTCGACCAGTCGCTGGCAGTTCAGTTCCAGCGCGCCGACCTCGGGATGGACGAAGTGCTTCACCTCGTGCGGGCGAAGCCCGATCTCGTGGTCCGCCCACACCCGCCGGAACTCCTCGCTCCGGGCCAGCAGCAGCTCGGCCAGACGCGCCGCGCGGGAGTCGGCGCCGCGGAGGGTGACGAGTTCCCGCAGCCCTGAGGCGTGCATGCGGCTCAGGAACGCGTGCTCGGTGGGGGCGTAGATGCGCCGGGCGGCGGGGTCGGTGAACCACCGGTAGCCGGAGCTGCGGGCCGGCCCGGTGTAGCGGGTCGTGTCCCCGACGAGCGCGACGCCCATCGGCGACTGCCGCAGGGTCTCGCCGAGTTCGGTCACGATCTCGGCGGGCGTGTCGTCCAGCCGGTCGAGCACCCGCAGCAGGCCCGGGCTGATGTGGTCGGTGGCGGCGCCTCTCGGGGGCGGGTTGTGGCCGGCCAGGCGAAAAAGGTGGTCACGCTCGTCGATCGACAGGTGCAGGCCCTGGGCGATCGAGGCGAGCATCCGCTGCGACGGCTGCGGACCGCGTTCCCGTTCGAGCCGGGCGTAGTAGTCGGTCGACATGTGGCAGAGGGCGGCGACCTCCTCGCGCCGAAGCCCGTCCGTCCGGCGTCGCTGCCCGCGCGGCAGGCCGACGTCCTCCGGCTGCAGTGCCGTACGCCGATTGCGGAGGAACTCCGCCAGCCCGCTGCGATCGATCACGACGCCCCCCTGACCAGTGCTTCCTCGTTTCTACCGCGCGCCGACCCGAGCTGCCACGACCTGCCGATCCCCCCTTGCGTGGCGCACGGGTGGTCCGGCGATCCGGTGATCGGCAGGTCCTGGTTACCGCCGGTCGGCCGGCCCACGATCGACGGCGTAACCGGAAAAGCCGCACCACCCGTCCGAGGGAGAGCGCCATGGCACGCACACCGATCGACATCACCGTTCCCGACCTGTCCGGGAAACGCGCCGTCGTCACCGGCGCGAGCGACGGGATCGGCCTGGGGATCGCGGCGCGACTGGCCGCGGCCGGCGCCGAGGTGATCCTCCCCGTCCGCAGTCACCGCAAGGGCGAGGCCGCGATCGGCACGATCCGGCAGGCCACCCCGGGGGCGGAGGTCTCGCTGCGCCGCCTCGACCTGTCCTCGCTGGCGTCGGTGTCGGCCCTGGGCGAAGTCCTGCGCGAGGAGGGCCGACCCATCCACCTCCTGATCAACAACGCAGGCGTGATGCGACCGCCGAACCGGCAGACCACGGCCGACGGCTTCGAGTTGCAGTTCGGCACCAACCACCTGGGCCACTTCGCGCTGGTCGCCCGGTTGCTCCCGCTGCTGCGCGCGGGCCGCGCCCGGGTGACCTCGCAGGTGAGCATCGCCGCCAGCCGAGGGGCGGTCAACTGGACCGATCCGAACTGGGAACGCTCGTACGACGGCATGCGCGCCTACCGGCAGTCGAAGATCGCGTTGGGGTTGTTCGGCCTGGAGTTGGACCGCCGGAGCAAGGCGCACGGTTGGGGCGTCACCAGCAACCTCTCCCACCCCGGGGTGGCACCCACCAGCCTCCTGGCCGCCCGCCCCGAGATCGGCCGCGCCCGGGACGTCCCGCAGGTGCGCCTGATCCGGGCGATGTCCGCCCGTGGCATCCTGGCGGGCACCGTCGAGACCGCCACGTTGCCCGCGCTGATGGCCGCGACCGACCCCGGCGCCGAGCCCGGCCTCCTGTACGGGCCGAGCGGCCTCGGCAACGTCGGTGGTCCGCCCGCGCGCCAACGGTTGTACCCGCCGCTGCGCGGCACCGAGGAAGCCCGGCGTGTCTGGCTGCTCTCCGAGCGGCTGACCGGGATCACCTTCGACGGGGCCTGAGCGTCGGCCGCCGCCCGCCCCGCGGGGTCACGTCCGCCGTCCACGTTGGATTGTCCGGCCTCGCGGCGCATCGGGCAATGGTCCGGCGCACCAGGCTCACGCTGCGGACTTGTCGCGTGGAACTGACACCTGGGGCGCGAGCGCCGGAAGGGTTGGCAGCCCTCGGGCACCCACCTACTCTCGGCCCCGGGGACAGTTCGACGCCTCGCGGCGCTGGGCGGCGTCGACCCACCTGTGCCTCGGTCGCGATCCGACGAGAACGGAGATCGTGTCATGAGCGAGACGACCCCAGCAGCTTTCGACCCCGCTCGCGATGTCGCGAGGATGGTAGACGCGGTCCTGGAGGGCGGCCCGGACCACGTCCCGGTCGATCTCCGCACGCACCGCGTGCCGTCGACCGAACAGAAGATCAAAGTCAGCTCGTACGGCGGCTACGAGCACTTCGAACGGGCCGGCGACGGTGACGCCGAGCCGGTCGTGTTCCGCTGGACCGGCCGCACCCGCATCGCGGAGTGAGNCCCCGGCCGCGCCCCTCACCGGGGCGGGTCCGGACGCGTCGGCGCGGTCGGAGAGCGATGCGGACGCACCGGGTCGTCGAGGCCGGAACCGTCGGCGCCCGTCGACGTCGACCAGGCGTCACCGAAGGCGGCGGTGAACGCCGCGTCGATCAGGGTGGGCAGATCGGACCGGCCGTCCCGGGCCGCCCACTCCACCAACGCGGTGTGCATGGCGGCCAGGCACGCGCCGGCCGCCGCGCGGACGCGGAAGACCGTGTCCGGGTCGGCGTCCTTCGCGAGCGTGTCGACGATGGCGCGCTGAAGGGCGTGGTGGGTGTCCAGGTGCCGGGCCCGGAGCGCCGGCGTCGTGATCATGAGGCGCAGGCGGGTCAGCAGGAAGCGGGTGTCCTCGTGGCCACCCGCGACCAGTGCCGCCGCGGTGTCGATGAGCGCGCCGCCGATGCGCCGGAGCAGCGGTTGCGCGGCGCAGGACGCGGCGATCCGCTCGGCGACGAGCCGGTCGTGCCGGTCGCCCAGCACGAGGTCCTCCTTCGTGGGGAAGTGCCGGTAGACGGTCATCGGGGAAACCCCGGCGGCCGCCGCGACGTCGATCACCGTGGTGGCGTCGTACCCGCGTTCGGTGAAGAGCCGGACCGCGTGCGCCTGGATGACGCGCTGCGTGTCGGCTCGCCGTCGCGTTCGCAATGTCGAGTGCCGCCCTGACATGTGCTATACGCTACCTCACTGATAGTTACTATCACTTAGACGGATAGTTAGTGAGGATGAAGATATGACGGATTTGTTGGGCAGCACCGCGCTGGTGACCGGCGCGTCCCGCGGCATCGGGCGGGCGATCGCGGTCCGGCTGGCCGCCCGGGGCGCGATGGTCATCGTGCACTTCGCCAGCGACAAGGACGGCGCGACGGCCACGGTCGGTGAGATCGAGAGCGCCGGCGGCGCCGCGTACGCCCTGCAGGCGGAACTGGGCGCGAACGACAACGTCGAGACCCTCTTCGCGGGTGTCGAGCAGGCGCTGGCCGGACGACCACTCGACATCCTGGTCAACAACGCGGCGGCAGCGCCCGCGGGTCCGCTCGGCGTCACCACGCCGAGCGAGTTCGACCACCTCTTCGCGGTGAACGTGCGCGCGCCGTACTTCATCATCCAGCGGGCCCTGCCGGTGCTCCGCGACGGTGGCCGCATCATCAACATCTCGTCGGTGGCGACCCGGATGGTGAATGCCACCCAGACCTCCTTCGCGATGACCAAGGGCGCCGTCGAGACGATGACCAGGACCCTGGCGAACCAGCTCGGCGCGCGGGGGATCACGGTGAACGCGGTCGCGCCCGGCGCCACCCGGACGCCCACCAACGGCGCGGCCTTCGCCCAACCCGGCCTGGCCGAACTCATCTCCGGCATGACCGCGCTCGAACGACTGGGCCGACCGGACGACGTCGCGGAGGTGGTCGCCTTTCTCGCCTCCGACGCGGCGCGCTGGGTCACCGGCCAGGTCCTCGACGCCAGCGGTGGCCTCTTCCTCGGGCCGCGCGTGTGAGCGACTGGGCCGGGAGGCCAGTTCCGGACTGTCGGGTTGGTGGCTCGTCCCCATTCTGACGGCCGGTGCCGCTCTACAATTGCATAGTTACCTAGGGGGAGGATGCGCTCATGGTTGCCCCGTTCGACGCGATGAACTTCCGGCGCACCCTGGGACAATTGCCGACCGGGGTCACGGTCATCACCACCACGAGACCGTCCGGCGAACCCGTCGGCATGGCGTGCAACTCCTTCACGTCGGTGTCCCTGACACCCCCGCTGGTCATGTTCTGCGCCGCTAACACCTCGTCCACACTCGTCGACTTCCGCACCAGCGGACGATTCTGCGTGAACATCCTCGGCAGCGACCAGGACGCGGTGTGTCGGCGGTTCGCCCTCAAGGGCGTCGACCGGTTCGCCGACGTCCGGTGGACCGCCTCCACCGCCGGTCCGCGACTGGCCGACGCGTTGGCGTGGATGTCGTGCTCCATCGAGGTCGAGCACCCGGCCGGCGACCATGTCATCATCATCGCCCGGGTGGACGACCTGCGGGTCAACGAGGACGAGCCCGCTCCGCTCGTGTTCCATCGTGGCCGTTACGGATCATTCGGCGAGGGAAGCACGAGGAAACCGCCACGGTTCCGGTCCGGTCGCGCCGCCACACCCTCCGCCGTCGCGGCAACCGTCGGTTGGGCCCCCTGACCGCACGAGCTTCATCCGCATCGATACGGTGACCAACGGGTCGAGCAACTATCAGCCAGCCGCCATCCGAACAACTCGCTTGCGGCTCGCGGGTAATCTACGTCCGTGCATCGGTTCAGGCCGTACGGGAAGCGACGTACGTGAATGGCGGCGGGGTCCGCAGTGACGCGTGTCACCGGATGGAGATCGTCGTCCCACCGTCGGGGTCCGTTCTGGCCGTCCGCGCTTCGGAAGCCCGCATCGTGACCTTGGAGCGCCCGTGATTCCCAGACCAGTGACCGGAAGCTTCGAAGTCTATGAATGGTGCCTGCGCCGGGACGGCTTCTCCATCGAGGACATCGCCCAGACATTCGGCTTCGATCTGGACCGGAGCAAGGAGATCGTCGAGAACCTGCTGGAGCTGCACCTCATCCGGGCCGCGCCCCGGAGGGAATCCTGGTTCCTTCCGGAGGATCCCGACGTCGCCTATTCCCAGGTCCTGACCCCACGCGAGCTGGACCTGCTCGAACGCAAGGTCGCCATCGGCCATCTGCGCACCGATCTCGCCCGCCTGTCGTTGCTCTTCCGATCGAGCAAGTTCGCCGGCCAGGCCGCGAACGCCGTCGAGACCGTGAAATTGCCGGAAGCGGTCAAGTCGCTGCTCTCCGAGGCGACGGCCAACGCCTCCCGGGAGGTCGTCTTCATGCGGCCGGAGACCGAACGGCCGGCCGCCGAGCGGGAGGAGGAACAGGCCAAGGACTTCCAGTTGCTGGAGCGGGGCGTGCAGCTACGGATCCTCTACCAGCACACCGCCCGGTTCGACCTGCCCACCCGGGAGCATGCGGAGAACCTCCTCGCGGCGGGCGCGGAGATTCGCACCGCCGGCGCGCTCTTCAGCCGGTTGACCATCTTCGACCGCGCCACCGCCTTCATCCCGTCGAGCGACGACGAGGACGGCGCCCTGGTGGTGCAGGAACACTCATTGATCAAGTTCCTGCAATCATGTTTCGAGCACGCCTGGGCGACCGCGAAGAAGTTCGACACCGGGCGTGCCCAGATCGACGCCATCAGCCAGGAGACGAAGAAGGAAATCGTCAAGATGCTGATCTCCGGCGCCAAGGACGAGGCCATCGCCCGGCGTCTCGGCGTCTCGGTGCGCACCTGCCGCAAGCACATCGGGCAGTTGATGCTGATGTTCGGCGCGACGAGCCGGTTCCAGTTCGGCTACCTGGTCAAAGAAGCCAACCTCGAAGAGGACGTGTAGCGAACCATCATCCACAATACTCGTGCCGGGCCCGCGGAGTGAGAAGAAAGCTCATTCCCTGATACGATCGGTCCCCAATTCATGTGGATAGTCGCGAAAGGACTCCGATGATCGAAGAAGAGTCGCCAGCCCAGAATGTCGAGACTTTGACCCTCGGCCCGGGTTGCTTCTGGTCCTTCGATGCGGTGGCTCGCCGGACCCCGGGAGTCGTCTCGAGCGTCGCCGGTTTCGCCGGCGATCACGGGCCGCCGCCCGACTACGACGCCTACGTACGGTACGGGCTCAACCCGCAGAAGTTCGTCGAGGCGGTGCAGTTGCAGTTCCGGCCGGACGAGGTGTCCCTGGAGGACGTGCTGCTGCTCTTCTTCCAGAGCCACGACCCGACGACGCCGAACCGGAGCGGCGCCGACGTCGGCTCCGTCTACCACTCGACGATCTTCTACGCGAGTGAAGATCAGCGGGTCCGCTCCGAGAAGGTGATGGAGCAGGTGCAGCAGCAGATCGGCCAGAAGATCGTGACCGACCTGCGGCCGTACGAGCAGTTCTTCGAGGCCGATGA
>NZ_NAPR01000013.1:0-5343 GCF_002140155.1 Micromonospora sp. NBS 11-29 | reverse complement strand
GGCCTCCGCCGCGCCCACCGAGCGGTAATCCCCGACCGCGGACGCGATTACCACGTAATTACCGTCCACCGCGTGCGACATGTATAGCCTGCGATTCCCAGTTGCGTCCCGTTCCGGTACGGAGGCTATTCGTTGTCCCGCTACCCGATACCGCAGGTGCCCATTCCTGCGACGATGCAGTCCGTAGACGATCGCGCTTTCCCGGGACCGGTGATCCCGTGACGGCCCAGGAAACCGACCTCAGCACCGACCGCAGCGCAGCGCCCGCCCGCGGCAAGGCCGACCGGCTGCCATCGCTGACCGGCCTGCGCTTCGTGGCCGCGCTGATGGTCTTCGCCACGCACATCCTCTACTACACGCCGCTCATCGGGGGCGAGACCGGCCAGACGTTGCGGGAGGCGTTCACCCTCTCCGGCTCGTACGGCGTCGGTTTCTTCTTCATCCTCAGCGGCTTCGTGCTGACCTGGACCGCGCGGCGGGGCGACACGACGACCTCCTTCTGGCGTCGCCGCCTGGTGAAGATCGGTCCCATGCACCTGGTCACCTTCGCGCTGGCGGCCATCCTGATCCTCAGCACCGACCGGCCCACCCGGGCGATCGACTGGATCACGTCGCTGTTCCTTCAGCAGACCTGGGTCCCGAGCATCCAGATGAACTCGGCGGTCAACGGCGTGAGCTGGTCGCTGGCCTGTGAGTTCTTCTTCTACCTGGCCTTCCCCGCCCTCTGGTTCGTCCTGCGCCGGATCCCCGAGCGCTGGCTCTGGCCCGCCCTCGGTGCGACCCTCGCGCTGATCGTGGGCGCGTTCCTGGTCGCCACGTACCTCGTGAACGACCAGCCGCGGCTCCCCGTCTTCGGCGTCGACGGCGAGGCGTCGTACACCCAGGTGTGGTTCGTCTACTTCTTCCCGCCGGTGCGCGCGCTCGAATTCGTCCTGGGAATCGTGCTGGCCCGGATCGTCATGGCCGGACAGTGGCCGAGGATCGGGCTGGTGCCCGCCTTCATCGTCGCCGTCGCCGGCTACCTGGCCGCCGTCCGCATGCCGTACCTGGCCGGCGCGGCCGGGCTCGCCACGGTGTGGACCGCCCCGCTCATCGCCGCCGCGGCCGCCGGCGACGAACGCCGCTCCCCCTCGGTGTTCCGCAGCCGGCCGTTGGTCTTCCTGGGCGAGATCTCGTTCGCCTTCTACATGGTGCACTGGATCATCCTGGTGACGTTCACCGAACTGGTCGGTCCCACCCACGTCTTCTCGACGGTCACCGGCTGGCTCCTGGTGCCGGTGCTGCTCGCGGTGGTGATCCTGTGTTCCACGATCCTCTACCGGTTCGTGGAGGTGCCCCTGGTGCAGCGCTTCGGACGGCACCGGGTGGGCGCGGACCGGACCGGCGCCGGCGAACGAGGCCTGCCGACGGCCGGCCTGCACTAGCCAGGTGGGCGGAGCCATTCGGCCGCGGGTGCGCGTCGGCCGACGGGCTTCGCCCATCCCCCCTCGGCGCAGCGGGCGAGGTGCCGCTCGCCGGCCGAGGTGCGGCGCGGCGGTCTCCGGCACGACGGTCAGCGGGTGAGCTGACGTCGTACCGGAGACCGCCGTTCGCGTCGGGACGGGTCGTGGTGGGGCGCCCGGCGGTTACGCGTACGCCGCGGTCCAGTCCACGGCGACGCCGTTGACGTACGCCTCTGCCAGCGCCGCGAGGAACCGACCGGTTCCGCCGTCCTCGTTGCGCAAGGTGGCCATCAGCACGGCCGGGCGGCCGAGTTGCTCGGCCGTGTCCTGCATCCCGATGGTGAGCACCGGCTGCGCGCTGCACTCGACGAAGGTGGCGTACCCGTCGGTGAGCAGCGATTGGACCGCCTCGTCGAACCGGACCGTCTGGCGGAGGTTCCGGTACCAGTACTCCGCGTCCAGCTCCCTGGTCTCGACGCGCTGACCGGTCACCGAGGAGTAGAACGGCACCTCGCCGTCGGTCGGGCGGATGCCGGCCGCCACGTCGAGGAGCGTCTCCCGCAGGTCCTCGACGTGCGCGGAGTGCGCGGCGAAGTCCACGCCCGGCACCTTCCAGCGCATCATCCGGGCCTTGGACAGCGCGACGCCGAACTCCCCCATCGCGGCCGTGTCGCCGGACACCGTCATGGTGGCCGGACCGTTGACCGCGGCCACCGACAGGGCTCCGTCCCAGTCGGCGAGCATCGTCCGGACCTGGTCGTTGGGGGCAAGCACGGTCAGCATCTCGCCGCGTCCACGGATCCGGGTCAGCGCCTGGCTGCGCAGGGCCACGATCCGGATCGCGTCGTCGAGCGCCAGGGCACCGGCGACGTGCGCCGCGACGATCTCGCCCTGCGAGTGGCCCACGACCGCGGCCGGCTCCACGCCGAAGGAACGCCACATCCGGGCGAGGGACAGCATCATCGAGAAGAGCACCGGCTGGACGACGTCCACCCGGTCCAGCGGCGGCGTGCCGTCGGCGCCGCGCAGCACCGCCTCCAACGACCAGTCCACGTACGGCGACAACGCGGTCTCGCAGGCCCGTATCGCCTCGGCGAACACGGGTGCGGTGTCCAGCAGCTCCACCGCCATCCCGACCCACTGCGTGCCCTGGCCGGGGAAGACGAACACGGGGCGGGGCGGCGCCTGCCGGGACGCGCGTCCGGTCACGACGGTCGGCGCGGCCTGCTCCTCGGTGAGTGCGCGCACTCCGGCGAGCAGGTCCGCGCGGTCGCGNCCACCTCGGTGTTCTCGTGGACGATGCCCCGTTCGGCGTCGGATTCGAGCCGGGACAGCAGCCGGACGGCCTGGGCGCGCAGTCCCGCGGCGCTGCGGGCGGACAGCACCCAGGGCACCGTGCCGGTGCCGGCGTTGATGGGAAGATCCTTTGTGGCGGGCTTGGTCACGAGCACTCCTCGTCGATGCCTGGCGGATCGCGAGGCGGACGTTATCCCGAGGTCCGGCCGCGTGGTCCCATCGACTGGTAATTGCGTGCCACGGGTGTAGTTACCGCCTGATTACCCACCGTCCCGGGGAACGTGGAAGGCTTCTCACACCCAGTTGCGTCCGCTATTCGTACGGAGGCTACTCGTTGTCCCGCTATCCGCAAGCGCAGGCCACCGTCCCCGCGCCACCGCAGATCATGCCCACCTACTCCCTGCTTCATCTGCTGCGCGCCGACGACGACTCCGTACTCCACCTGCCGGTGACCAACGCGCGCCTGGTCGAGGAGGTCGCCGCGCGTGTCGGGACGGGAGCGACCGGCTGGGCGATCGAGAACGGCCGGCTGATCCTGGCCGAACTCGCCGCGGAGCCCTTCACCCAGTTCGACCGCCGGTCGTGCAGCGAGACGCGGCTGATCGAGGCGATCGCCCTCTGGGTCATCCTGCGACTCAGCGGGGTGCGGACGATCACCGGGCTGCTCTCCACGGAGCTGACCAACGCCATCCGTGCCAGCATGGCGGACAGCATCACCGTCGATCTCCTGCTGCGCTGCGTGCGGGCCGCGCATGCGGGTTTCACCCGCGAGTTGTTCGACTTCTGCGAGAAGCGGGTCCCGGCCGAGGACCGGACGGCGATGATGCGGTCGATCTCCGAGAACCTGTTCGAGGGCATGGAGACCCTGTCCGCCGCGGTCACCGAGAAGTTCACCGCCGAACGCAACCGTTGGTTCGCCGGTTCGGTGGGCAAGCGCTTCGAACTGGTCTCGTCGATCCTGGAGGGCGCTCCGGTCGATCCCAGGGCGGCGATGCACCAACTGCGGTACGAGCTGACGCTGCACCACGTCGCCCTGGTCCTGTGGCAGGACGAGGTCACGCCGGACGGCGGCCGTGAGCTGGAGAACGCGGCGGTGCGCCTGCTGAGCCGCATCGGTTGCTCCTCGATGCTGCTGCTGCCCGCCGAGCCGGGGCGGCTGTGGGCGTGGGGCGGACGCGCGACCCGGTACCCGGACGAGCTTCGACACTCGGACAAGCAGGTGGACCTGGACCTGCCCGCCCACGTCCACGTCGCATCCGGGCTCCCCGGTTACGGCGTGGCCGGCTTCCGGCGCTCGCACGAACAGGCCGTCACCGCCGAGCGGGTCGGCCGGACCACCGAGCCCGGGCCGTTCCGGCTGTGCGACTACGGCGACCTCGAACTGGTGATCCTGCTCGGCAACGACGCCGAGGCCACCGCGGACTTCGTCCGCCGTGAACTCGGCCCGCTCGCCGCCGACGACCGCACCACGGCGACGCTGCGCGAGACCGTTCGGTGCCTGCTCGACAACGAGCGGGGGGTGGCCGTCACGGCCAAGCACCTGCACATAGCGAAGAACACCGTGGTCTACCGGGTGAAGAAGGCCGAGCAGCTGCTCGGCCGTTCCCTGCGCGAGGACCACCTCCGACTGCACCTGGCCCTGCACCTCGCGGAGCGGCTCGGTTCGGCGGTACTGGCAGAACAGGGCCCCAAGGCGGGGCCGCGGACTTCGATTCGGGCGGTGACCAGGTGAGCGGCGACCAGAAGAACCGTGACGAGAAGCTTCTCGACTACCTCAAGTGGGTCACCGCCGACCTGAAGAAGGCCCGTGAGCGCATCGACGAGCTGGAGTCGGACCGCTCCGAGCCGATCGCCATCGTGGGCATGGCCTGCCGCTATCCCGGCGGGGTCACGACGCCGGAGGAGCTGTGGCAGCTCACCCTCAACGGCGTCGACGCGATCGGCGAGTTCCCGACCGACCGCGGTTGGGACGTCGAGGGCATGTACGACCCGGATCCCGACGCGGTGGGCAAGTTCTCCGCGCGCGAGGGCGGGTTCCTCGACGACATCAAGGGCTTCGACGCGGCGTTCTTCGGGATCTCGCCGCGCGAGGCGCTGGCGATGGCCCCGGAGCAGCGCCTGCTGCTGGAGACCTCGTGGGAGGCGATCGAGCACGCCCGGGTGGACCCGCGTTCGCTGCGGGGCAGCGACACCGGCGTGTTCGTCGGGGTGCCCTACACCGGCTACGCCTCCATGAACGACAGCGCCGCGACCGGCACCGAGGGCTACGCCATGACCGGCATGCTGACCAGCGTCGCGTCCGGCCGCATCTCGTACGTCCTGGGCCTGGAGGGGCCGACCGTCACCATCGACACCGCGTGTTCCTCGTCGCTGGTGGCGATCCACCACGCCGTCACGGCGCTGCGGGGCGGCGAGTGCGCGCTCGCGCTGGCCGGGGGCGCGATGGCGATCCCGGTGCCGGACGGCTTCGTGGAGTTCTCCCGGCAGCGTGGTCTGGCGCCGGACGGCCGGTGCAAGGCCTTCGCCGCGGCCGCGGACGGCACGGGCTGGTCCGAGGGTGTGGGGGTGTTGGTGTTGGCGCGGTTGTCGGTGGCGCGGGGTCGGG
>NZ_NAPR01000012.1:354971-413001 GCF_002140155.1 Micromonospora sp. NBS 11-29 | reverse complement strand
CTGGCACACCCACCAGGCACAGCACGACGAGACGGCTATCGTTCAGCCTGAGCCCGCCGGCGCCAGGTAACCAACCCTCCGGCGAACCGGGGGAACCTCACTGCACGCCTGCCGCGATCGCGACCGCGCGGGTGGTGACGGCGTCCCGGCCCTCGCGTGCCAGCAGATCGGCCGGCGGCCTCGATGACGCGCTGTCGGGTTCGCTCGCGGCCTATGGAGTCGGAGTCGGGGGCGGGAGCGTCGTCCTGGGGGCGTGAACGCGGTGGCATGTAGCAACGATATCGAACCTCTGTTTCCGTCGTTACGTATCGGTGTTACGCTGATTCTGGTACCGACGATACGAGCCGGATGTGGCAAGGCCAGCGCGACTGGGGTCACTCGGCCGGCGATGCCGCGCCGGCTTCCTCCTGAACGCACCAAGGCGACGCAAGGAGCACGAAATGCCAGACAAAATCAAGATCGTGGCCCTCGAGGAACACATCGCTCTTCCCACGCTGCTCGACGCGTGGGCCAAGGCGGGAGTGCCGCAGATCCCGCAGCTCGGATTCGGCGACGAGCCCTTTGCCCGGCGGCTACGGGACGCGGGAGAGGAGCGTCTCGGGGATATGGACAACCAGGGCATCGACGTCGCAGTGCTGTCCCTGGCTTCACCGGGCGTGCAGAACCTGAAGGCCGAAGACGCCGTGAGCGTGGCCCGCGAGGCCAACGATGCGCTCGCTGAGATCGTCGCCCGGCGATCTGACCGGTTCCAAGCCTTCGCCGCCATCCCGACGGCGGCGCCCGAGGCCGCTGCGGCTGAACTGGAGCGCGCGGTCAACCAGCTCGGCCTCCCCGGCGCGATGCTCTACGGACGCACCGGCGACAAACTCGCCGACGCCGCGGAATTCGACGACCTCTATGCGACCGCAGCGCGACTACAGGTCCCCCTGCACTTCCATCCGCAAACTCCCGTGAAGCCGGTCCTGGACGCGTACTACTCAGGCTTCGACGACGGTGTCGGGCTGGCGCGCAGTACCGGCATGGGGCTTGCGACGGCGGGCCTGGGCTGGTACTTCGATCTGGGCATCCAGTACCTGCGGATGATCTTCTCGGGGGTGTTCGACCGCCACCCCGAACTCCAGGTGATCGCGGGACACTGGGGCGAGGTCGTCCTGTTCTACCTCGACCACACTGGGATCATGGCGCACAACGCGAAACTGGAGCGCCCGCTCGCCGACTACTTCACGCAGAACTTCTGGGTGTGCGGCAGCGGCACGGTCAGCGAACGCTACATGCGGTGGACCGCGGAGGTCGTCGGGACTCAGCGCATGATGTACTCCACCGACTACCCCTACACCTTCGGAACCCGCCCCGGCGGTTTCCCCTTCCTCGACACCGCCAACGGGGTGGCCCGCTCCTTCCTGGAGCAGGCGCCGTTCAGCTACGAGGAGAAAGCCGCTATCGGCTCCGGCAACTGGGAGAAGCTGACCCGGCATGTCGCAGCGGCACGCTGAGATCAGTAGCATTCGGCCCGTGAACGGTTGAGGTGCTGGGACCCGCTGCCCTCCACGTCTGGTCGCTCCAGCACCTCCGCAGCGCTCATCAACGATGCCCGCAACAACAGCAAGCCGGTGTGGCGAACGTGGAGCGGGGGCTTCTTGTCCAAGCAAGGACAGCGGCACCCCCAAACTCCGTCGGCATCGTGGTGGACAACGTCCGCGTCGTCGAGCTGGGCCCGATCGCGTAAGACCCGTCATGGCATCCGTGCGGCGCGGGCACCTCGCCTGCGCCGCCCGGGCGTTGCCCTTCTCGCCCTGCCCGAAGACGTATCGCCTCCTCTCGAGCCCCTGGAAGGAACGTCATGCCGATGACCGATGTCGGAGCCACGCGCGTTCACTGGACCCGCGACGGCGCCGGGCCGCCCCTCGTGCTGCTGCACGGCCTCGGTGGTGACATCTCCTTCTGGGACGCGGATCATGAGCGTCTGGCCCCGGACTTCGACGTCATCACCGTCGACCTTCGCGGCTCGGGGGCCACGGCCGGTTCCGAGGAACTGACCATCGGTGAGTTGGCCGAGGACGTCCGCGCGGTCCTGGACGATGCCGGTGTGCAACGGGCACACACCCTCGGGTTCTCCCTGGGCGGACTGGTGGCCTTGGAACTGGCGCTCACCCATCCGGACCGGGTGGGCGGTCTGATCCTGGCCTCGACCTACGCCCGGATGGGCGCGCAGGCCCGCCGCTTCCTGGACGCGGTCCTCGACGTCTACAGCCGGGGCGCCACCAACCGGCAGATGTACGACCTGATCGCCCCCTGGCTGTTCTCGGCGTCGTTCGTGGCCGATCCCGCGAATGCCGGTTTCTTCAACCTGACCGACGCGGACCTGGAGGACCAGGGACGAGCGGAATGGTGCGCGCTCTACCGGGCCCAGCAGGCCTTCGACGTCACCGCCCGGCTCGGCGAACTGACGGCCAGGACCCTCATCCTGACCGGCCAGGAGGATCACCTGGTCTCACCCCACGACACGCGCGTCCTGACCAACGGAATCGGCGGAGCCCAGCAGTACGTCTTCCATGCCGCCGGGCATCTCGTGAACGTCGAGCGCCCGGATGAGTTCCTCGACGTGGTGCGGGACTTCCTGCTCCCGTCCGAGTGATGTCCGCCGGGGCCGACGCGATCTGGGCGCGGCACCCTTCGGCCGACGCCCGCACGCCGCTCGGTCGACCTCAGGTCGCGGATCAGTGCGCTCGTGACGCCTTCGAGCGCTTGTAGCTGCAAGGACGGCGCCGCGCGCGCACAGCGGCGGCGCCGTCCTTCCCTTCCTGCGGACGCAAGCGGATGCGGTTACAACGAGCAGGGCGACCAGTAGCAGATGTTGCGGGTGGCTGTCTTGCCGGTCGATGGGCGGTTGAGCCCGAAGGTGGTGGAGTGCTCGCCGTCGGTGGAGCAGCCCCACTTGAACGTCACGGTCGTGCCGCCGGTCCCCACGTTGTAGAAGTCAAAGTAGTACGGCCGCGTCATGCCGCTGCCGCTCAGCGTCGCCCAGCCGTGCTCGCCGTTGGTCGCCTCGACCCAGGCCCATGTGACGGTGTTCGTGGTCGCGTAGTTGCAGCCGACCTTGCCGTTGAGGGTCACGGCCGGTTCCCACGGCCATGCCGCCGCCGGCTGGGGCGCCACGGCGACGCCACCGAGTGCGGCGGCCAGGACGGTCGCCACGAGTCCGGCGAAGCGGCGGCGGATGCGAGGTGTTGCGGATGTCGCGGTCATGAGCTCTCCCTGTGCGGTGTGGCGGCCGGGGTGCCGCACGCCGAGCGAACAGGGCGGCGGTCGCCCGGCGGAAGGGTGCGCGGCCCGGTCCGGACGACTCCGGACGGGCCGCGCGTCGGCCCGGACAGATCCGGACAGGCCGCTTGCTGCGGGAACGGGCTCAGCAGGGCGGGCTGTACGGTGCCCCTGGCACGTACTGGTTCCATTCCGCGCGGCTGATGCCCACTCCGGAGGTCCGGCAGATCTCGGCCGCAGCGGCGGCTGGGTCGATGCCCCACAGGCGGGTGGTGCCGTTGTCGCTGCCGGCGGCGAGGACCGTGCCGTCGGGGCTGAACGCGGCCGTGTAGTAGGCGGGATCGGCGCGGCCGAGGGTGGCGACGACCGTGGCGCGGGCCGGGGTGGTGACGTCCCACAGCCAGACGGTGCCGTCGGTCGACGCCGTGGCCAGGGTGGTGCTGCTGGGGTGGAACGTCACCCAGTACACGTAGCTGGTCGGTCCGAGCAGCGGTGCCGGGAACCGCACCGGATGCGCGGGATCGTCGGTCGACCACAGTTGGACGCTCTTGTCGGCGCCGCCGACCGCGAGCAGCCGCCCGTCGGGGCTGAACGCGGCGCTGTAGGCGTAGCCGGTGAACCCGCCGAGGGTGGTCAGCGGCACCAGCCGGGCCGGGTCGCGCGCGTCGAACAGCCGCACGGCGCCGTCGGTGTCGGTCGCGGCGAGGATCGGCGCGTGCGGGTGGAACGCCAGCGACAGGATGATGGCCCCGGTGCCGGGCACGGTGGCCAGCAGGGCCGGTTGTTGCGGCTCGGCGATGCCCCACAGGTACAGGTTGCCATCGTCGCCGCCGACGGCCAGCAGGGCACTGTCGGCACTGAAGGCGACTGCCTCGACGAGGGCGCGGGCGCCGCTCAGCGTCGGGGTGAGCCGGACCGGCCGTTCGGGTTCGTGGACGTCCCACAGGTCGACGTCGCCGGCTCTGGTACCGGCGGCGAGCAGCCTGCCGTCGGGGCTGAACGCGGCGGTACCGGCGTAACCCCCCACGGGGCGGCGCAGCACCGGACCCGGCGGGCCGTGCGGGTGCATCAGCCGGATCGTCTCGTCTTTGGCGGCTACAGCGAGTGTCGCGCCGTCCGGGCTGAACGCGGTCGAGAACACCCCGCCAGAGGGGCCGGTGAGCAGCGGTCCGGGCAGAGGCCACAGGCGCACGTGACCGTCGGTGCTGCTGGTGGCGAGCGTCTGCCCGTCGGCGGTCAACGCGACGGCGGTGACCGGGGCAGGATGCGGCAGGGTCTGCAGGATACGCCCGCTGCCGACGTCGTACAGGCGCACGGTCTTGTCCGACGAGCCGGCCACTAGCCGCTGGGTGTCCGGGGTGAACGTCACCGCGTTCACCCAGCTGGTGGGGCCGGTCAGCGGGGCGCCGCGCGGCGCGGCCCTGCGCGGCTCGGTGACGTCCCACAGCCGGACGGTCTGGTCGCTGCTGCCGCTGGCCAGTCGCCGCCCGCCGGCGTCGAACGCCACGCTGAGCACCTTGCCGGTGTGCCCGGACAGCGCCGCGACGTGCGCTGGACCTGGCGCGGCGGCCAGGTCCCACAGGTGTACCAGGCGGTCAGCCCCGCCGGCGGCCAGGACCCGTCCGTCGGGGCTGAACGCCAGCGCCTGCACGCCTGCGGCGCCGTCCAGAGGCGGCAGCGGTTCGAGGGTACTGCCGGCGACGTGCCAACGGTGCACGACGTGCTCGGCGCTGCCGGCGGCCAGGGTGCGCCCGTCGGGGCTGAACGCGAGGGCGTACACGGTGCCCGCCGGACCTGGCAGCGGCGGCAGCGGCTCGGGCCGGGCCGGGTCGTCGACCCGCCACCGGAACACCTGGTCGTCCGCCCCAGCGGCGGCGAGCAGGCGGCCGTCGGGGCTGGCGGCCAGCGCGTACAGGGCGTCGGCCGGGCCGGTCAGGGTGGCGAGCGCCGTCGGTACCGCCGCATCGGTCGCCCACAGTCGCACGGTGTGATCGGTGCCTGCCGCGGCGAGCAACGGCCGGCCGGGCAGCACCGCAACGGCCTGGGCGGGCCGGCCGAACGGCGCGAGCCGGGTCGCGCTCAGCGTGGCTGCGGCGTCCAGCAGGCTGGAGCGCGCCTCCACGGTGGGTGCGGTGCGGTACGCGGCCAGGGCCAGCTGCCGTGACAGGGTCGTCTCCCGGCCGCGCAGCCAGTCCGCTCGGCCGGCGATCATGCGTGACAGCGCCGCGTTGCGTTGGACGATCGCCGCCCGCCGCTCAGCGTCGGCGGCGGCCCGCTGCTGGAACGCGTAGCCTGCCAACAGCAACATGAACACGGTCAGGGCACTGAGCGCGGCAAGCGTCTGCTGCAACCGGCGGGTGCGCCGCCGCGAGTGCCGGGTGNGGCGGGGACAGCAGGGCGGGATGTTCCGCGGCCCAGCCCTGCGCCGCGGCGAGTCGTGTGCCGCGGTACAGCGCGTTCGGGTCGTGGCCGTCTGTCTGCCAGATCGCGGCGGCTGTGGTGAGCTGCTGGCGGATCAGCAGGCCGGCTCGGTCCGCGCGCAGCCAGCAGCGCAGTCGGGGCCACGCCGACAGCAGCGCCTCGTGGCTGAGCTGTACCGTGTCGGCCTCCGCGGTGACGAGGCGGTGCTGCACGAAGAGCTCCAGGACCGCCTCGGCTGCGTCCGCGTCGGCACCGAACTCGGCGAGCAGCGCCGCGGTCGGCACGACCCGGCGGGTGTCGACGGTGTCCTCGCCCAGGTGGACCAGCGCTGTCAGCAGCCGGCGGGCCACCTGCTGCCGCGACGGGTCGAGCGTGTCGTAGACGGCGCTGGCGGTGGCCGCGACCGCCCCGCGCACGCCGCCGACGTTCCGGTACGCCGCGTGCGTCATCCGTCGACCCTCGTCGTGCCGCCACGTTGCGGCCAGGGCGTGTGACAGCAGCGGCAGCGCGGCGGTCTCGGCTGCGTCGTCGCCGCCGAGCCCGGCCACGTCGGCTAGCAGCACCTCGACCAGGCCCGGCTCGACCTCGACCCCGGCCCGCTGCGCCGGACCGACGATCACCGAGTGCAGCTCGTCGCGGGTCATCGGCCCGACCGTGAGCTGGCGCGACTGCGCGGCCCGTAGCAGCAGCGGGTGGCGCAGCGCCTGGGCGTAGAAGTCGGCCCGCAACGCAACCACCACGACCACCCGGCCGGGCGCGGCGCACAGCCGTTCCAGCCCGCGCACGAAGGCGTCAACGTGTTCGGCGGTGAGGGTGAACAGCTCCTCGGCCTGGTCCACGACCAGCAGCGCCGGTCCCGATGCGGCCGCCACGGTACTGGCCCGCTGCGCCAGCTCCGTCAGCGGGTCTGCGCCCGGTGTCATGACCTCGACCGCCCAGGCGAACGGGCTTTCGGCTGGCGGCACGCCGCAGTCGGGTGGTGCCTCATCCGTGGGCGGTGGTTGCAGGCTCGCCACGAGTCCGGCGCGTAGCAGCGACGACTTGCCCGAGCCTGAGGCACCGACGAGCAGCAACACCCCACCGCCGTCGGCCCGCAGCGCCTCGACCTCCCGGCTCAGTCGAGCGGTCAGCCGGTCGCGGCCGAAGAACCACCGGGCGTCGACGGCCTCGAAGCTGGCCAACCCTCGATACGGCTCCTCGGTGGAGTCCGGGGCGACCAGCCGCCGCCGCACCCGCCGCCAGGCGGCCAGCCACGCCTCGACTGCGTCCGGCTTGACCTCACAGACCTCCAGGACGCGCAGCAGCAGCGGCTGCGACGACAACGACGGCAACCCTCGGCCGGAAAACCAGTCGCCGATCGTGCTCACCGACCCGCGTACGCCGACCAGCGCCGCGACCTGCCGTACGGTCAGCCCTGCCTGCTCGCGCTGCGCGGTCAGCGCGCCGGCGAACTGAGCACGGTCGACGATCCGCGCCGGGTCCGGCTCGTTGTGGTCGCCTTCGGCCATCCAGACCCCCACCTCACCTTTTGCAATCGGAACGCTACCGAAAGCCACATCGATGCGCGAGAGTGCAGCCTCAGGTGGCACGCGGGCCCCGCTCGATGCCGCGCAGTCGCGCCCGGCCCTCAATGAGCCGGCGTTGGGTCTGCTGCGCCAGCGGGTGGAGCGGGTCTTCTGTGGCCGGGTGGACACATGCCCGGGACGTCTCCGGTCGGGTCGCCGGCGACGACGGGCTGGTGCTTTCGTCTGCGAGGAGGCGGCATCCCGGTGCTGGTCAGTGCCGTCGCTGTTCGTCCTGCTGGCGTAGTTGGCTGGCGTGCTCGGCGAAGGGGCCGAGCCCGACGCCGCGGCGGCGTCGTGGGTTCCAGCGCATCATTCCGATGTGACCGAGCGCGACGTCGTTGTCGTCGAGGTCCGCAGGTGCTCGCGTGTGTCCACGGCCGCCGCAACCCCCACGTGGTCATCACGGCCTGACGATCGAGGCGTAGACGTCAGAACCCCCCAGCCGAGCGGCTGGGGGGTTCCCACGTTTGCGGGTCAGGTCAACGGGACTTGGCGGGCGAGTGCGGCGCCGCCGCTTTCGAAGGCCGCCAGGACGGAGGTGGGCGTGCCACCGGTCACCGGCACCAGGACGGTCGTCGCGCGTCCGGGGCGTAGCTGCACCGAGCGCTCACCGAGCGACCGGTCGCCGTCGTAGGTGTGCAGGTACACCGTGCCGGCGCGGTCGGCGCGGACGGTCACCCGCACCCCGTCGGCCACCTGACGTTGTCCGGTCAGTCGCAGCGCCCGTTCGGGCAGCCGGGCCACGGCGGCCGGCGCGACGCCGTCCACCGCGGACTGTGCGATGGTCTGCGCGCTGTGCACGCTGCGCGCGGCCGTGTCCGGGAAGACGGGGGCGCTGGGCTGCCGAGACGCCGGGGTGAGCCCGGGCAGGGTGACCAGGCCGTAACGGTACGGGTCGGCCCGGACGCCGGTGAACGTGGACCAGCCCAGCCGGGACTGGGAGCTGAGGTCCTGGGTGTCCGAGTCGTAGACCAGCACGTTGAAGCCCATCCGGGCCGGGTCGATCGCGTCGGGCAGCACCGCGTACGGAATGCGGGCCTCGATGGTGTAGCCGGTGTACGGCGCGGTGACCTTGCTGACCACGGTCATCCCGGGGGCGGTCGTGGCGCCCGGTCCCTGCCGGTTGTCGGCGTCCCGCTGCCAGCACGGCGGGTCGCCGTTGGCGGGGTCGTCGGTGACCGGGAAGATGCCCGCCTTGAACACGGTGGAGGTGTCGCTCGAATTCCCCTTCGGGTCGACGATGATCTCCACACTGTCGGTACGCCGCTGCCGCTTGCAGTCCTGCGGCACCACCTTCTTACCGAGCACGTCGTCGGTGACCTGGACGAAGACGAGCAGGGAGTCCTCGGTCCAGGCGATCCGCCCCTTGGCCGAGGCGTCCTGACCGGTGGTGGCCGCTCCCTCCCAGATGCGGGACAGGTCCAGTTCCTCGCCGGGGTACTCGCCGGGGCTGGCCACCCCGTCGACGGCGTGGTCCTGGCCAGCGCGCGGAACCACGCTCGTCGGCACGATCTCCAGGGCACCGGTCTCCACGGTGCTGCCGGTGCCGCTGGTGGTGGTGATGGTGATGCCGTAGTCACCGTCGTCGCCGCCCTCGTTGGCGGTCGGTAGGCCGGTGTCACTGTTGGTGACGGTGAAGGTGACCGCTCCGGTGGCTCCCGGCGCCAGGCCGCTGTAGCTCTTCGTCGCCGCGTCCGCCGTGAAGCCGGCCGGCAGGCCGAGGGTGACGGTGCCGCTCTGCGGCCTCCTGCCGTGGTTGCGCAGGTCGATTCGGACGGTCCGGCTCTTGCCGGAGCCGATGGTCAGCACCGGCTTGATCAGGGTGTCCAGCTGCGGGTAGCCGCCGTCGCCGGCCCAGGTGCGGAACAGCCCGACCTCGGGTAGCGGCTCCAGGGTGCCGCGCACGTCGGCGACCACGCGGACGGCGCGGTCCGTGCGTCCGGTGCCCTGGCCGGTGGTCAGGGTGCCGCCGAGGAGTTGCTGGGCGTTGGTGCCGGCTTGGGCGGGGACGGTCACGGTGAAGGTTGCCGTACGCTCCTTGCCGGCCGGTACGGCGCCGCGCAGCGCGTCGGGGCCGGTGGCGGTCCAACCCGCGGGCAGTCGCAGCGCGATCCGGGGCGCGGTCAGCGCCCGGTTCCGGGGCGCCCGAACATGGGCGGTGACCTTGACGCTCTGCCCGGGGGTGATGTCGAACCGGTCGGCGGTCAGGTGGAACTCGGTGCCGCGGGGCAGGCCGCCGGCCGCCGGGGGCAGCACCGAGCCGCGCAGGATCGCCTCGGGTGAGGTGTCCGACGGGTCGTACGGGACGCGGCTGTCGACCAGGGTGTAGAAGTCGCAGCGGATCTTGGCCGGGTCGGTGGGGGCGGCGGCGGTGTTCGCCCAGCCCTGGGTGACGTACTCCCGGCGGGCTTCGACCTCGATCTCGGCCCAGGTCCGGCCGTCGGCGGCGCGAGCGCCTTCCCAGACGCCGAACACCTGGTCGGTCGGGACGGCCGACACGAAGCTGGAGGCGCACTGCGGCCCGGTGGACGAGGTGCCGGTGCCGCCGGTACGCAGGAGCTTCGCCGCCCGGAACGGCTTGAGTCCCTCCCGGCGGATCTGCTCGGGGAAGGCCTTCGGGTCGGCGGCGGCCTGGAACGCCTCGGCGGCGAACCGGGCGGCCTGCTGGTGGTTGCCGTGGTTGCCGGGGGTGGGGGACGGGTTCATCGTCATCAGGATCTCGGGCCGGGTCTGCCGGATCACCCGGACGATCTGGCCAAGCGTCTCGTCGTGTCCCCAGATCTGTTCGGAAAGGGGTGCCGAGGCCGTGTACCAGAAGTCGACGTGGTCGAGGTTGTAGAGGTTCTCCACCCCGGCCTTGCCGATCGCGGTGCGCTCCTCGCGCTCCCGGATGATGCCCAGCGGCGGTCCCTCCTCCAGGCCTACCGCGTTGCCTCCGCCCTCTCCGCGAGTGATCGTGACGACGCCGGCCTTGGCGCCGTACTTCTCCTTCCACTGGCCGAGGGTGGCGAGGCTGCCGGCCTCGTCGTCGGGGTGCGCGCTGACGAAGAGGACATCCAGGTCGACGGCGTCGGCCGGTCGATCGTGGGTGGGGGCGGCGTGAGCCACGGCCGGTGTCCCGGACAGGGCCAGGGCGAGCGCCGTGGGTAGCAGGAACGCCTTGATGCGCATGTAAATCCTTTCGCGCGGGGTCCGCGCAGCGGCCGGCGACGTCGGGCGCTGCTGCGCCGACGTTGGGGTCACGGAGTGGACGGTGGTGGGCGGGGTCGCGGGTGGACGGCGAGTGAGGCGCCGGCGTCGCCGGATCCGTACACACTGGAAGGCCTTCGTTCGGTGACGGTAGGGACCGACGCGACGGCCCGTCAATGCTTTGCAAGGAGTTTCTTCATTTGCAGAAGAAAACAAGTGGCGCTCTGCAGGCCCCTCGGACGCTGCGGCGAGCGCTAGGTCGGCGGCCCGGAGCGCGTGGCTGCTATGGCGTTTCCGCTGCCAGTCGAGTCGGGGCGAGGATGGTGGTCCGTTCGGCCCCTTGACTCATTAATTCGTTCGCCGTAAGAATTAAGGGTGCAGCGGCACCCGCCGAGCGGAGGTCCCGGTGCTCGGCGCGGTGGCGGTCGCCTGGGCGCGTACCGCCCTCTCCGAACGTTCCCCGGGCACCTGGACGTACCTGCAGGGTCTGCCCGCCGCGAATCGCGAGCACCATTCTTATTTCCGTCGATGGGTATTACGCTCTGGGCCAGCCCTGAGGTGGATCACATCGGAGGTTCCCATGAGAAAGATGACCATCCGTCGTACGACTGCGCTCCGCCTGGTGTCCGGCGCACGCCGGCTGTGGATCGAGTGGTGCTGGTAGCTGCCGGCACGGCGGGCGCTCCCGGGCGCCCGCCCCTGCGGCGGTGGGCCCGGCGGTGACCGGCGGGCCGGAGCGCTACGACTGCCACCGCGACCACGGGCCGTACGCCGGTGTCTCGGCCTTCCTCGGCCGGGTCGCCGCCGACCGGCCCCGCCTGGCGGCACGGCATGTGGTTGAGCTGCGCGCGATCGCTCCCCAGCTCGATCCGGCGGCCCGGCCGGCCGCCGAGGAGGAGCCGATCCGCTTCCACCCCGCCCGCCGGACCGCCTGCCTGGCCTACGGCGCGGCGGAGCTGGTGGCGGCCTGGGCCGGCACACTCCGGCGGCCCGTGATCGTCCGGTTCGATCATGTCGCCTGCGCCGACGAGACGACCGCTGAGCTGCTGGACGCGCTGGTCCGCCGGCTCGGGTCGACCCCGGTGCGCCTCGACCTACGCGATGGCGGGGCCCCCGCCCCGACGCCCGACGCGCGTACCCCGCAGGCGTTGCGGCGGACCCTGGGCGACAGCCTGGCCGACGGCTACTACCATCACGCGGCCCGGCTCGCCCGGCGCGGGCGGGCGCAGGTCACCCCGGACGGCGACCTGCGGCACTGGTGGGCGTTCACCACCGGCCTGGCCACTGCTCTGGCGGCCCTGGACCGGGCCGCCGAGGCACTTGACCTCTACGACGAGGCGCGGGCCGTCACCGACGACCCGAAGATCACCATGTCGGCGGCGTACGCCACAGCCATGCTGCACGCCCGGCACCTGCCGGCGGCCGACCAGGACCCGGCACAGGCCCGGCTCTGGCTGGAACGGGCGCTGCGCCTCGCCGCCGGGCTGGTCGACCCCCGCCAGCGCCTGCTGTCGACGGTCTTCTACGAGCAGGGCCTGGCGCTGCTGGACAGCCGTGCCGGCCGGCCCGAGCGCGCGCTGCGGCGCGTCGACGACGGGCTGGCCCGGCTGACGGCCGCGCTCGGCCCCGGTGAGCGCCCGCAGGACCTGGCCCGGCTGCGCCACAACCGGGCGCAGGTACACCTCGCGCTGGGCGACCCGGCGCGGGCGCTTGCCGATCTGGACACCGTGATCGCCCACGACCCCGACAACTGCGAGTACTACGTGGACCGCGCTGCCCTGCACCGGGCGGCGGGTCGGACCCGCGCCGCGATCAGGGACTACGACGCCGCCATCCGGCTGGGACCGCACCTTCCCGAGGCGTACTACAACCGGGCCGTGCTCCACCAGGAGCGGGGCCGCCCCGAGCGGGCGCGCGCCGACCTGGAGCGGGTGCTCGCCATCGACCCCCGGCACCTCGACGCCCGGATCGCCCTGGTCAACCTGCACATGGAGCGTGGCGCGCTCGACGCCGCCGAGGCCGGCGCCCGGGCCGGGCTGGCCGGCACTTCGGGGGAGCCCGCGCTGCTGTGCACCCTGGGCCTGGTCCTCGCCGAGCGCGGTCGGCACGCCGAGGCCGACGAACTGCTCACCCGTGCGCTGGGCGCAGACCCCGAGTTGGTGGAGGCGTGGACGAACCGGGCCGCAGTCCGGTTCGAGCGCGGTGACGTGGTCGCCGCCCTGGCCGACCTGGACCGGGCGGTGGCCCTGTCGGCGGCCCCCGTGCCGCGCTACAACCGGGGCACGGCCCTGGCTCGGCTGGGCCGGTGGGACGAGGCGGCCCGGGACTTCGCCGAGGCGCTCGCCCAGCCCGGCCTGGACCGGGCCCTGCGCCGGGATCTGCGCGCGGAACTCGCGCGGTGTCGCCGGGTGCTGGCCGTCTGAAGCGACTACACGATCACCCGGGAGTGGTCCACCGGCTTCTGGGCCGAGCTCAAGGCACGGTGGATGAGCACCAACGGTCTCTGTGCGGTGGCCTCCAACTGCGGGCCTTGGCGTAGCTCACGGCCGGGCGCTATGCTGCGCCGCGATGAATCCTTCTCTCAGATTGGGGGCCCGGTTCGCGCAAGGTGAGTGCTGATGCGCTCCCTGGCAGCGAATGCGGAATCCCGCCTCTCCCGCTGGCGCCGCGTACGCGAGTACGCCGTGCCGGCCTCCATGATCAAGGCCGCGACCGCTCGTCGCCTCGTCGGTGACTGGGCCGGAGCATGCGCCGTCGCTCGCGTTGATGTCGACCTTGACCTGCGCGCCGTAGCCCGCTGCCACGGCCGCGAACTTGCCGGCCGCCTGCGGGCCGATCTCCGATATCTCGCGCCAGACCTGCTGCGCTGGCACATGCCGAGGATCGCTCCGGACGGGCTGCTGCGCCCGGGCCTGACTATCTCGCTGACGAGGTACGGCCTGGCGGAACACGACGGCGTCCAGCCGGTGCACCTTGTGGCCCGGACGCCACCGGCCTGGGCGGATGCGGGTCAACGGATCAGCCTGGCACTGTGGGCCGGAGCCAGCGAGGAGGGCAACCGCCCGCATCCGCAGCCGCGTCCCGACCGTCGGTTCCGCTTCGACCTGCACCGTCACCTGTGGGACGTACGGAGAGCAGACGAGCTACGGAGCCGATCGGGCGCCGCGCAGGTGCCCTCCGACACCGCCACCGCGGTGCACCCTGATCAGCCATGGGACGCGCTGCGGGACTGCGGATACGCGGTGCACCGGTGGGCGGCCGAAGCGGCGATGCTGCTCCACGCCGAGGGCCGGACCAGCGGTGCCGTGGCGGTGCGCCTCAGCCCTCGACGTCGTCTGCTCCTGGACATCGCTCCAGCAGGAGCGGACCTGCGGGCGCCCGGGGCGCGGATCACCGGGGCGTCACGGGCCGGTCGTGTCGCCGGGCTGCCGGTGCTGCCCGACGCAGCGACCTGGATGGCACCTGACCTGGAGCTGCTCCATCGCGGGTTGATCGAGGTCGACCGGCTGCACCCGCTGGTGGCCGCCGCGCTTGCGCCCGGTCACCCGGTGACCGTCACGCCCGCGTCCCCGGATCCGGCTGCAAATCCACGTCTCGTGGCCTGCCGGGGAGCCTGGCACCGCATCGGCCTGGTGAACGGTGCGCTCACACCCCTCGACCACGATCCCGCGGAACTCCGCCGGGAGGAACTGCTGGCCGCGCTGACCGGCACCCCGCTGCCCTGCCTGCGGGCGATCGACGAGGCGCACCACCGACCGGAGTGCCTTCCCGACATCCGCGCCCGCCTGGACCACGGCGACATCGCCGGGGCGCTGGCCACCGTCGAGGCCCTGCTCGGACCCGATGCGCTCCTACGCAGCGGGGAACTACGTGAGGAACTGGAAAACGCCGCGCTGCGACGGATCACGCACGGGCTCTTCCGAGCCGGGCTGATCAGACAGGGACCCGCTCCCTGCTCCCGGGACTGGCGGCCCAAGCGTGACCGCCGCTCCCACCCACGCCACGCGATCGCCCGCTGACCGCGGGACCTCGACCCTCGCCCGGCTCCAGGCCGGCCAACACAATCCACAGGTGATCTCAAATGCCTTCCACCCATACCTCGCTCGGCACCGCCCCGCAGCTCGACGTCGCCGCCGGCCTGGTGGCGCTGTTGTGTGACACCACCACCGAGACCCGCTCCGACCCGCAGTTGGAGGCACTGACCCTGGCCGTGGCCGCCGATCTGCCGGTGCTGCTCTGGGGCGATCCGGGGATCGGCAAGACCGCCGCGTTGACGCAGCTCGCCGCCGCACTGGACCTGCCGCTCACGACGGTGATCGCCAGCGTCCACGAGCCCTCCGACTTCGCAGGGCTGCCGGTCGTCGGGGACAATCCGGCGACCCAGGGCGTCCCGATGGCGCCGCCGGACTGGGCCGTGCGCCTGGTACGCGCCGGTCGCGGACTGCTGTTCCTGGACGAACTGTCGACCGCCCCGCCCGCCGTGCAGGCCGCCCTTCTCCGCCTCGTGCTCGAGCGGCAGATCGGCAGCCTGCGCCTGCCGCCCGGGGTCCGGATCGTGGCCGCCGCAAATCCACGATCCTCGGCCGCCGACGGCTGGGAGCTGAGCCCGCCGCTGGCCAACCGCTTCGTCCACCTGCAGTGGACCCACGACCACGAAGTCGTCGTACGCGGCCTGGGCGGGACCTGGCCCCGGGCGACACTGCCCCGGCTCGACCCGCAGCGGCTGCCGGACGCCGTCGCCTTCGCCCGGCGCGCGGTGTGCGGGCTCCTGTCGGCCCGCCCGGCGCTCGTGCACCGGCTCCCGAGCAGTGAGGCTGGTCGCGGCGGCCCGTGGCCCTCGCCCCGCAGCTGGGAGATGACCCTTCGCCTGATCGCCTTCGCCACCGCAGCCGACACCACTCGGGAGGTCCTGTCGATGCTGGTCAGGGGCACCGTGGGCGACGGCCCGGGACTGGAGCTGCTGGCCAGCCTGGACCGGATGGATCTTCCCGACCCCGAGATGCTGCTGGCCGACCCCACCGCCGCTGTCCTGCCCGAGCGCGGCGACCTGCGCCAGGCTGTGCTGNGCCCGGAGCGGTCGCGCTGGGACGCGGCCTGGACGCTGCTGGTCCAGGCGCTGGAGACAGGGGCCCCGGACCTGGTGGTCGTCCCCGCGTCCACCCTCGCCCGGCTGCGCCGCGAGGACTGGGACGTGCCCGCATCGATCGAAGGGCTCGCCGGAGTCGTGGCCCTTTCCCGCCGGGCCGACCAGACGGCGGCCCGGGTCGCGGTCGCGGGGAAGAGCCGGTGACGCCCGGACAGGCCGGCACGCTCGATCGGGACAAGCTCTTCACCGCCCGGCTGCACGCTGTCCGGGTTCGGCCCTACCTGGCGGCGGCGCTGTTCGCCCTGCACGTAGTCGAGTCCCGGCGGGTGCCGACGATGGCGGTGGACCGGCACTGGCGATGTTACGTCTCGCCCCTGTTCGTGGACCGGACCCCGGTGGAGGAACTCGCCGGAGTGTGGGTGCACGAAGTTTCGCACCTGCTCCGTGACCACCACGGGCGCGGCGACCGGGTCGCGCGGGAACGCGGGCTGACCGGACCGGGGGAGCGGTTGCGGATGAACATCGCCGCGGACTGCGAGATCAACGACGATGTCTTCGGCGACGGGCTGGCCCGCCCCGAAGGCGCCGTCGAGCCCGGCGACCTGCTGCTGCCCGAGGGACAGCTGATGGAGGACTACCTGCGGCAGTTCCGGCTCGGACCGCGTACCCAGCACCTGGCCTGGCTCGACTGCGGCAGCGGCGCCGACGGGCTGCAGCGGGAATGGGACCTCGGACCCGACGGCGCGCACGCCCTCAGCCCACAGGAACGCGACGCGGTGCGGTTCCGGGTGACGGAAGGCATCACTGCCCGACCGGGAAACGTCCCTCAAGGCTGGCGGCGGTGGGCGGAGCAGGCGTTCCATCCACCGCAGCCGTGGCGGGAGCTGCTCGGAGCCGCGGTCCGCTCGGCGGTCTCCGCGCCCGGAGTCGGCGAGGACTACACCTACGGCCGACCGTCGAGGCGGTCCGCGGGGGCGCCCGGCGTCGTCCTACCGGCGCTGCGGCGCAGGCCCCCACGGGTCTGCGTCATCATCGACACTTCGGGCTCCGTCAGCGACGCCGAACTGGGCAGCGCGCTGCTCGAGGTCGCCGCGATCGCCCGGGCCGTGGGCGGCCGGCGCGACCTGGTCACCGTGCTGCCGTGCGACGCGGCGGCAGAAGTCGTACGCACCCTGTGCCGGACCGAGGAGATCCCGCTGGTCGGCGGCGGCGGTACGGATCTGCGCGCGGGTTTCGCCCGCGCACTGCGAGACAGGGCATGCCCGGACGTCATCGTCGTGCTGACCGACGGGCAGACACCCTGGCCGAGTTCGCGGCCGCCCTGCCGCACCGTGGTCGGGTTGTTTCCCCGGGCCGGCAGGTGGAACGAGGACGATCCCGACTACGTACCCGACTTGCCGCCCGATTGGGCGCGCGTGGTCACCATCGGACCTGCTCCTACCGCTCGGTGAACCGCAGCTCCACGTCAGCAGATCGGCGTCGAGTTCCTCGAAGGATGCGGCTGCTGCGGTGCCGCGCATGTTGATCGCAGAGATCGGCTCGGCTGAGGTTGACTTCGGGTCTGTCAGGGATCACGGCGACGTGTTCCGCGCGGCCGGACCAAGCCACCGGATGCGTAGCGACTGGCGCTGTCGCCAGCGAGTCGCCGCGCGACGAGGTCCGGGGCGAGCACGGGCGCCGCGATTCCAGGTGGTGGCGCGGTTTGCTCAGCGTCGCGGCGCGGCTGTGTTGCATGCATCGTGTACATCGGAATCAGCAGCGCCGAGCGCTCGACCCCCGATCCCGGACGCATGAGGAGCGATGTGTGAGTAAGCGGGACAGTCGGCGACGAGATCGTCCGCGCAAGCAACGACCGGAGGCGCGGAGCGGCAAATCCGACACCGCAGTGATTCCCAGTGACGCCGACGAGAAGGAGAAGGCGACCGCCACATGGTTCGACCGGGTCATGGAGCGGGCGACGCATCCGGGATATCTCACGTACGCGCTGGTCTTCGGGGTTGTTCTGGTGGCTTGGAAATGGCCGTTCGCAGCGGTCGACCCGACGTCCGTCCATGGGACGATGCGCAACGTCGTCCCATGGATCATCGCAGGCGTCGCGGCGCTGTGTTTCTCGACGCTCACCGCGCTCCTCTACAGTTTGGCCCTTGCCGGCA
Source organism: Micromonospora sp. NBS 11-29 (assembly GCF_002140155.1). GTDB lineage: Bacteria > Actinomycetota > Actinomycetes > Mycobacteriales > Micromonosporaceae > Micromonospora. The sequence continues at coordinate 395,326 of NZ_NAPR01000012.1, read as the reverse complement.
GCTCTGAGGCGGTCAAGAAGTTCGCGGCCGCCGTGCTGAACCGGGCCGGTATCGGCGCGGTGCTGGGCGCCCTGGTTAGCATCCGCGTCGCGCCCGCGCTCCTCGGGAAACCGAATGACGGGCCCGATACGACTTTCGCGGACTACCTGAGCAACGCCGGAAACATCGTCACGATGTTCACCTTCATCTTCATCGCCACGACATGGCTCTACTCGCTCATTGCGCTTGGCAGTGCCACCGCCGCCTCCGTTCGGCGCGTCCAGTGGCTGCAGCAGTTCTCGGACAGTCTCGTCGTCCAGAGGGTAGTTCCGACGGCGATCATGTCCGGCATCAACCTGTCGGCGTTTTTCCTGGCGAAGATCGTTTACTTTGAGATACACCGCCTGTGACGGATGCACAAGGCCACGACGTGCCGTTGCGGCTGCTGTATCAGGTCCAAAGGTGCCAAGCCCTGCTCCGCCTCGGCGGCCGCCGACGCTGAGCCGTCGGTCACCCGGCCCGCCCCTTTTTCGCTCAAGGTCGCAATGGCGACAGGAAGTGTTAGGCCGCTCACCTACGCTCTGCTCGGATGCCCGCGGTGGAGGTCACGGCGGAGTCGGCCGGAGGAGTGTGGGCACATGCAGGCAGAGCGTACGGCTGGGCAGTTGCGCTTTGACCAGACGGTGACGATCAAGGCGCTGCCGCGGCCGAAGGTGGAACCGACCCGGCCAACGGACAGCGAAAACCGGGTCTGCGGCGATGAGCTGGTCTCGGCGTTGGACCGCCAGGTGTACAAGACTCCACTGTTCATGATCGACACCTGGGCGCGGGGGCAACAGGATGCCTTCGGTCAGCAGGGCCCGGCGATCGCGATCGAGAAGTCGTTCCGCAAGTGGGAAGGCGCCGCCCACCTGGAGATCGAGTCGCCGACGCTGCTGTCGAACGAGGGCCTGAAGCTGCACTTCAGCGTGACGGGCAACCCGCGGTACATGGCTCAGCCCCACGACCTGGTCCCGATCTACCTGGAGACGCCGACCGCGGACACGAAGAAGCCGGGCGAGCGGCAACTGTTGGTCGTGGTGATCGAGCCGACCTGGGACTACAACCACTGGGAGATCCGGGTCGAGTACACGCTGCAGCAGTTGGCCACGATCCTCAAGATCAATCCGAGTGGCCCGCTGACCGCTCAGACGATCACCCGGCGGTACCGTGAGCTGGGCCTGCGTGCACAGTGGCTCGGCGTGGCCGACCAGCAGCAGATCCAGGTCAACGGGGTACGCCACGAGAGCGGCGGGCTGGATCAGAAGGGGGGCTCCGGCAAGCTGCGGCTGGTCCCGTACACCCTGCTGGAACTGGCCGGCACCGAGAACCGGCGCAACACGTCCTGGAACATGAGCGAGAAGCTCAACAGCAGCCGCCCGGTGTTCAACACCTTCCAGGAGATCCTGCAGGGCGGCAAGGAGATGATGACCACCCTGGAGTGCGAGGCGGAGTACAGGCTCGCCCGCGAGAGCGACCTCGACCAGGTCATCGTCGCCATGAACAAGCTGCACGACGACGGCGAGACGCAGAAGCGGCTGGGCATCCTCAAAATGACCGGCGAGCAGAAGGTGTACGAGGACACCTACTTCGACCTGCCCAACCCGTGCGATCTGCTGGCCAACCGGATCGTGCTGCGCCGACGGCACCGCAGCAGTGACGCCGGGGGCACGTTCCTGTTCGCGCTCAAGGGCAAGACGTATCAGGACGGCGAGGGCCGACGGCTGCGCCTGGCGGCGCAGTGCCAATTGAAGACCACCGCGCTGACGACCACGACCGGTCAGGCGCTGCTGCGGCGGTTCCTCACCGACGNCCCGTGATCAACCGCCTGAAGCAGGAGGACGTCCTCCCGGCGTTGACGGTCGTGTCGAACCGGGACACGTTCACGATGACGCTGGCCGACGGCACCCAGATCGACTTCAGCGCGGACAAGGCCACCGGCCAGCTCGGCGACGGGCGCTCGGCGACCGTGTACAGCTTCGAGTTCGGGGTGGGCCACCCGGCCCTGACCCAGGCCGCGACGACCGGAGGCCCGACCACCGGAGGGGACGGCGAGACGACCAAGAAGGTCTCGATCAAGGACAAGATCGGCCAGTTCGAGGGCGCCGCGCCGCAGATCGTACGGCCGTACCACGTGCCCGCCGACCTGGTGAACCCGGCGGTGTTCAAGCAGCCCGACTACCAACAGTTCGTCAAGCTGCTGCACGCCGTCGTCACCGACGTGTTCCAGCTCGACATCAAGCATCTGGAACTGGGCGGCAACAAGGCCCACGACCTGGCGAAGCTTCTCGGTCTCATCTGACTCCTGGATCGTCACCATCGCGGACGTCGACCCTGCGTGCCACCAACAGCCCACCACGCGGCCGGCACGCAGGGTTGACGCTGCCGCCCCTGAGCGGTTGGTGCGGCTGTCGGCCCGGTCCCTGCCGTGCTCGGCACTGGACATGGTGGAATCGTCATTGTGGTGGGGGCATGCCACTCAGCGGTGTGATCGATGAGATCGTGTGCTGTTGAGCCCGGTCATGCGTCTCGGCGCTCAGTGGCGAGCAGTTTTCCCATCCGGTCGAGCCGGTCCAGGACGTCGTGCATCATGACGCGCAGTACCGCTGTGTCGGTGTCACGATCGGGCACCATCCGGCCGAAGGCGACCCCGTAGTACAGGGCCGACAGCACCGCCGGAGTGATGACCTCGGTGACTCCCGTGATGCGTAGTACCTGTCCGGCCGTGCCCTGATCGGCGATCAATCCGTGCAGCAGATGGCTACCCGTGGTCGCGGTCGACGAGTGCGCGGTCGCCTGGGCCGCGGCGGCGCTGAGCACCGCGTGGGTGCCGGTCGAGGCGATGGGCTCGGCCGAGGAGGGGGGCCCGGTCGGCCGGTCGGCTTGTTCGAGGGCGGCTTGGATGGTGGCGGTCCGGAAACCGAGTAGCTCAATGGTGTTGAGGACCAGGCTCTCGCCCTCGTTCAGGAACGCCCGCAGGAGATGGGTCGGCTCGACGGTGGCCGATCCGCGTGCGGTGGCCGTCTCCCACGCCTGGTGCAGAATGGCCGCGACGTGATGGTTGGCCGGCGGGTCCAGGGTGATCCCGGCCGGCTGCTCCACCGCGGCCGGGGTGTCGTGGGCCGCGCCCTGACTCCCGTCGAGGGCCTGGGTGAGGGCGGTCTGGCAGATCCTGGAGATCGGAAGGCGAGCCTCGCGCACCCGGTCGGCGAGGGCGTCGGGCAGATAGACGTTGACCTTGGGCACTCCCGGATCCTGCCACGACCGGCGCTGCGTGGCCCAGCGCCGATTGGGGCCCACCTCACTCTTGATCGCCTACAATTCCTAGGGGTACAGTGGGGTTATGCCCGCGCCGCTCACCTCTCGCCGGGCCCTCGACCAGGGCCGCATGCGCAGCGCCCTCTGTTGCCGCTGACGCTCCTCCTGCCCGCTCGCGCTCTCGACGCCCCGCATCCCGGGCCCCGAGCGCATGCCCGCGCTCTCCTGACGACAAGGCTGCAACGCCATGACCGCACACGACCCTGCCCAAAAACTGTTCGGCGCCGACGAGCTGGCCGCCGCCCGGACCGACCTGATCGCCGGCATCAACCAGATCTTCGCCGCGTCCGCCATGTCCGCCAGCGGGCACGGCAACATCAGCGTGCGACTGCCCGGCCACACCGACCTGCTCGTGGTCAACGCCGGGGAACTGCTTCGCCCGTGGCCCGCCTCCGACCTGCGTGTCGGTGTGCCCAACCTCCGCAGCGTCAACGACGACATCGTCGTGGTCGGCCTGGACGGCACCGTGCACCAGGGCTCACCCAGCCGGTCGGTGGCCGCGATCCTCAAGATGCACATCGGCGTCTACCAGGCACGACCCGAGATCAAGGCCGTCATCCACACCCATTCGCCGTACGCCACCAGTTACGCGCTCGCCGCGACTCCACTTCCCGCCCGGTACGAGGCGCTGCTGGTGCACGGCCAGCCGGTCGACATCCCGGTCGCGCCGTGGGCGCCTCGCGGGACCGACGAAGCCGTGCGGTCCATCGCGACGACGTTCGCGGCGCACCCCCGCACGTACGCGATCCTGCTCGGCAACCACGGCCTGCTCGTGGCGGGCGACAGCGCCGGGCACGCGGCCGGCCTGGTCGTCGCGATCGAGGAAGCGGCCGTGTCCAGCATCGGCGCGCAGCCACTCGGCGGCCCCGTGCCCTTCCCCGACCATGTGCACGACCTGAACCTGCGCCTCTTCTGATCTATCCCCGGCCGCATCGCAGAGATGAGTACGACCATGTCGATCCACATCCGTAGCCGCCGCGTCGCCGCGGTGCTCACCGTCGTCGCCCTGGCTGCCCCCGTGGCCGCCTGCGGGGGCAACGACTCCGCAGCCGCCCCCGGTGCGGACGGCCTGACCACCGTTCGGCTGGCCTCCGCGCCGCTGGGTCACCTCGCCCCTCTCTACCTCGCGCAGGACCAGGGCATCTTCGCCAAACACGGCCTGAAGATCGAGATCAGCTCCCAGGCCGATCTGGTCTCGGTGCCCTCGGTGCTGGCCGGCAAGGCCGACTTCGCCACCGGTGACCTCACCACCCTGCTCGTCGCCAGCTCCAAGAAGCTGGACGTCAAAGCCGTCGTGCCGGCGTCGGCGTCGAACGGCAGACGGGGCGCCGACTTCGGCGCGCTGGTGGTCAAGGGTGGCTCGGGCATCACCCGGGCCAAGCAGTTGGAGGGAAAGACCGTCGCGGTCAACATCCTCACCAACATCGCCGCGGCGGCGGCCCGGGAAGCGGTCCGCGCCGACGGCGGCGACCCGGCCAAGGTCAAGCTGGTCGAGATCCCGTTCCCGCAGGCGCCCGCCGCAGTCGGCTCCGGCAAGGTGGACGGCGCCTGGGTGGTCGAGCCGTTCCTGACCGCGGCCAAGGCGCAGGGTGCGGTCCCGGTCGGCTGGGGCTTCACCGACCTGGCCCCCGACCTGACCGTCTCGGCGTGGTACACCTCCGGCGCGTACCACCAGAAGAACCCGCAGACGGTCACCGCGTTCCGCGACGCGGTCCGGGAAGCCTACGCCTACGCCGCCGGTCACGAGGCCGACGTCCGCGCGAAGATCCCGACGTTCACCGAGATCAAGCCGGAGGTGGCCGCGAAGATCACCCTGACCGGTACGGCCGACACCATCAGCAGGGACGCCGCCGAGAAGCTGATCGGCTACGCCCAGCGTGACGGCCTGATCACCACCGCGCCCAACCTCGACGACCTGATCCTGCCGTGACCGTCCCCGACGCTCCCGCGGCGCCGGCCATCCGGCCGGCCCGCGGGGGGCGGCGACCCGCTCTCGGGCTTGTCGGCCTGCTGATCGCCGCACTCGGGTACGAGGTGGGCGCCCGCCTGTTGTTCACTCCCGAGCAGGTCCCACCCCTGAGCGCGATCATCCCCGAAGCGGGCCGACTGAGCGTCGGCGCGAAGTTCTGGACCGCGACCGGCCAGACCCTCACGGCGGTCGCGGTCGGGCTGGCGATCGCCCTGGCCGCCGGGATCACGGCCGGTTTCGCGCTCGGCTCGGTCTCGTGGGTCCGGCGCGCCACGTCGTCGACCCTGGACTTCCTGCGCCCGGTCCCGTCGATCGTGCTCATTCCCGTGCTCGTCCTGGTTCTCGACGTCCGGGAGATCACCGTGCTGCTGGTGGCCGTCTCGTGCTTCTGGATCGTGGTGTTCCAGGTGTTGTACGGCCTACGCGACGTCGATCAGGTCGCCGTCGACACCGCCCGGACGTTCCGGCTCGGCCGGCTGGCCCGCATCGCGCATGTCACCTGGCCCACCGTCCTGCCCTACCTCGGCACCGCGCTGCGCCTGAACGTCTCCATCGCCCTGGCCCTGGCCCTCACCGGCGGCCTGGTGACGGGCTCGGCCGGGCTCGGCGAGCTGATCTGGAGCAGCCAGGCAGGCGGCGAGTTCGCGGACATGTACGCCCTGGTGCTGCTCACCGGCGGCATCGGCATCCTCCTCGACCGGCTCGCCCGACTGATCGAGCGGCGGCTGCTGTACTGGCATGTGGCGACCCGCCGGGAGGCCGCCGCGTGAAGGCCGTCGGATACGCGCTCGCCCTGCCCGTCATCCTGCTGACCACCTGGTGGGTGGCCAGTGCGGAGAGCACCAACGTCTTCGCGCCGCCGCTGCGAACCATCGCAGAGGCGTTCGGCGATGTGTGGTTCTCCGGCCGGTTCACCCGCGACGTGCTGCCCAGCCTAGGCCGGCTCGCCGCCGGATTCGCCATCGCGCTGGCGGCCGGCATGGGCGTCGGATTCGTCGTCGGCCGCTGGAAGCTCGCCCGCGACCTGACGGCGCCGATCCTGGCGTTCTTCCGGGTGCTGCCCGCTCCGGTGCTGATCCCGGTGTTACTGGTGGCGGTCGGGATCGGCGACACCACCAAGATCGTCGTTATCGCCGCCGGCGCCGTCTGGCCGATCCTGCTCAGCACCGCCGACGGCGTGAGCGCCGTCGACGAGGTCGCCCAGGAAACCGCCGCGGCGTACCGGCTGCCGACCCGCACCCGGTACGCGCTGCTGCTGCGGGCGGCGACGCCGCAGATCTCCGCCGGCGCCCGGCAGGCACTCGGCCTGTCGATCATTCTGATGGTGGTCAGCGAGATGCTGATGAGCACCGACGGGCTCGGCTTCACCGTCGTGCAGTTCCAGCGCAGCTTCGCGATCCCGCAGATGTGGTCCGGCGTGCTGCTCATCGGCATCGTCGGTTTCATCCTGGCGAAGCTGTTCGAACTCGTCGAGCGACGCGTGCTGCGCTGGCATCGCGGGCACACCGGCCAAGGAGAACAGTCATGGTGAGCGATCACGCCCTGCTGCAGATCACCGGACTCCACAAGTCGTACCGGGCCAGGGAACGCTCCGTCGACGTGCTGACCGCCATCGACCTGTCGGTGCGCGACGGCGAGTTCGCCACCGTGGTCGGAACGTCGGGCTGCGGCAAGACCACACTGTTGAAGATCGTCGCCGGGCTGGTGCCCGCCACGTCCGGCGAAGTGCTGTTCGACGGTAGCCCCGTGACCGGGCCGCCGCCCGGACTCGGTGTCGTCTTCCAGGAGTACGGACGCAGTCTCTTTCCCTGGAAGACCGTACGGCAGAACGTGGAGCTGCCGTTGCGGCGCAACGGATCGAGCCGGGCGCAACGCCGGGGGACCGTGGACGAGGCCCTCGACGCGGTCGGCCTCGGCAAGGCCGCGGACGCGTACCCGTGGCAGCTGTCCGGCGGCATGCAGCAACGCGTCGCCATCGCCCGGGCCGTCGCCTACCGGCCGCGCCTGCTGCTGATGGACGAGCCGTTCTCGGCCGTCGACGCACAGACCCGCGGCGACCTTGAGGATCTGGTCGCCGGACTGCGTAGGCGCTTCCGGATGACCGTCCTGTTCGTCACGCACGACATCGACGAGGCGGTCTACCTCGGCGACCGGGTCATCGTCCTGGGCGCGTCGGTGTCCGGCGTCCAGGCTGACATCCCCGTCACCCTGCCCGCCGACCGCGATCAGATCACCACCCGGTCCTCCGCCGACTTCGGCCGCCTGCGAGCCGAGGTCTGGGCGCAGGTCCGCCGCACCCCGTTGGAGAAAGCATGAGTGAGTTGCGTTTCACGAACACCGGCGGAGGAGAGGGGCCCCTGTGGTCGTTCGGCGTGGGTGAGGTCGAAGTCTTCCCGATCCGGGAGGTCGACTACTTCCCGGAGCCGACCGAGTTCTTCCCGCAGCTCGAGTCGCAGTCCTGGACCGACGGTGCGTTCTACACCCGCGAGCCGTTCACCTCCGACGGTCGTATCCGGCTCAACCAGGAGGCGCATCTGCTGCGCGCGAAGGACCGGCTCATCCTCATCGACGCCGGTGGCGGCAACGGCAAGGCCCGCAACGGCGGCATCTTCGACCGGGCCGACCGGCCGTTCCTCGAGCAGTTCGGCCGCGCCGGAGTGTCACTCGGTGACATCGACATCGTCGTCTTCACCCACCTGCACGTCGACCACGTCGGCTTCGCCACCAGCGCTGACGGTCACGGCGGCTGGACACCCACCTTTCCCAACGCCCGTCACCTCGTGGTCCGCGAGGAATTCGACTGGTGGACCGGCCCGGACGGGGCGCGGGCGATGACCCGCACCGGTGACTACATCGCCGACAGCATCCTGCCGCTGCGCGACGCCGGTGTCCTCGACCTCGTCCCGGCCGACCACGAGGTGACGCCGGAGGTCCGGCTGGTGCCCGCCTTCGGGCACACCCCGGGCAACGTCTACGTCGAGGTCGAGTCGGCCGGGGAGCGGGCGCTGTTCGCCGGCGACATGCTGCACCACGGCGTCCAGCTCGAACGGCCCGATTGGAGCATCCGCTACTGCGTCCAGCCCGGCGACTCCGCGGAACAGCGCCGCCTGCTGCTGGAACGAGCCGCCGACTCCGGTGATCTGCTCGTTCCCGCGCACTTCCCGTTCCCGGCCGCCGGCCGCGTCCAGCGGGCCGAGCGTGGCTTCACCTACACCTTCATCGACGTCTGATGTTCATCGCCGACTTCCACACCCACCATGCCTGCCCCGACTATCCCGCGCTGATGCCGCACAACGCCACCGGGGAGCTGGCCACCCGGTGGGCGACGGCAGCCCGCCGGATCGCCGATCTCGACGACCTGCTCGTCGAGTCCGGCCGCTACGGCATCGACCTGCGTGTGCTCAGCGCCCCACCCGCCATGATCACGCCGTACGGCGAACGGACCGCGCCCGACACGATGCGTCGCCTGAACGATCACCTGGCCACCGTGATCGCCGACAACCCCGGAGGTCTCGCGGGCCTGGCGACCATCGACGCGTTCGCCGGTGACGCCGCCGCCACCGAAGCGGTCCGCGCGGTCCGGGAACTCAACCTCGGCGGCATCGTCGTCGACTGCGCCACCGACACCCGCCTGCTCGGCGATGCCTCGGCCCGACCGACCCTGGTCGCGGCGGCCGAACTCGCGGTGCCCGTGTTCGCCCACCCGATCAGCTCCGCGGTGCTCACCAAGGAGTTCGCCGGCCTGGGTCGACTCGGCACGTCCCTGGCCCGCGGTACCGCCAACGCCGCCGCGCTGCTGTCCCTCGTCACCGGCGGTGTCCTGGCCGAGCTACGCGGGCTGCACGTGGTGTTCCCCATGTTGGGCGTCGCCGGCCTGGCCCTGGCAGCCGCCACCGACGAGGGTGCGGTGCTCACCGCACAAGCCCCACCCGACGAGCGAGCCCACATCTACACCGACACCATGGGATTCGCCCCGGCCGCCATCGGATTCGCCACCGATCTGCTCGGCGCCGACCACGTCCTGGTCGGGGGCGACTGGCCTGTCGCCACCCGCGTCACCACCCGTGAGCGAGTCGAGTCCGCGCTGTCCTCGGCCGGTCTGGACGCCGGCACCGCCGGGCTGGTCGCAGGCGGCAACGCCTTGCGGCTGTTGGGACGGACACCAGTGCCGGCGTAGCCGGCCCGGGGGAGAGGTCAGATCACGGCCGTCGGGGCGCGGACCGCAGGGCCACATCGCGGTGACGAGGCGGTCAACGCGTGTACCTGAGAATGGCTTCGGGCGTCGGCGCAGACATACCAACTGACGTGGAAGCACTAGGCTGGCGCTGCGTTGAGTCATCACCTGGCTACGTTGGGAGGAGTTCCATGCGTACCACCGTCAAGGTCCTTGCCGCGTCCGCCCTTGCCGTTCTGAGCCTCGCCGCCGCCGGCGCCACCCCGGCCCTCGCCGCCGCCCCGGCGCCCTTCTGCGAGTCCGGCGCCTCGCAGTTCTACTGCGACGGCAGCAGCACCGGCACGACGACCTGGAGTATCACCTGGTACTCCGGCAGTGTCGGCGCCTTCACGACCGCCGGGTCGACTCTCTTCGCCGCCTGCCCGGCCAGCAACCTCGGTCATCCCGTGCGGGCCAGCTACAGCTACTTCGACGGCAGCACGACCCAGTACAGCGGCACCACCCAGTTCATCTGCCGCAGCGGCCCCTGGCAGTAGAGCCGTCCCGCGCCGGCGTACGCGTCACCCGCGCGTACGCCGGACAGGCTCCAACACCGGTGTGGGTCTTCCGGTAGATCAGCGGGAGCAGCCGGCGGTGCGGCGACCGAGCAGCGGATCGGGGCCCCGGTCGGTCTGAGCCTGTGCCGGAGCTCTTCGCCGGCGAGGTCGGGGCCAGCTTCCGCGCGGCGCGTTGCGGCCCGATCGTGGACGGTGCGCCGGGCCGGAGGCCGGCCCGGCGCACCCGTTCCGCGTCGTCGCGGGTCGCTCGTGACCGGTCAGGTGCGGCCGAGGACGGCGGTCACCTTGATCTCGACCCGCATGTTCGGTGCGGCCAGGGTCGCGACACCGAGCATGGTCCAGATGGGCGATCGGTCACCCATCCGCTTGCGGAACTGCTCGATCATGACCGGGGCGTGCGTCTCGCCGAGGACGTCGGGGGAGTCCGATACGTGGAAGGAGTCCACGGACACGACGTCCCGCCAGGTGGCCCCGGCCGTGGCCAGGGTGCGCTCGACGTTGTCGAAGGCCCGGACGATCTCCTCCTCGATCGAGTCGGGGAAGGCCAGTTGGTCGTCCCAGCCGCCCTGGCCGGAGATGTCGACCCGGTCGCCGATCCGGACGGCCTGGTGGTAATGCCGGTTCTCCAGCATCCACGGGCCGTAGCCGGGCGTGGCGAAGAACTGGGGCTCAGTCATGGTCTTCTCCTGTCTATGACTTCATGCTTGAAGTGAACGTAGCACGAGAATACTTCAACCATGAAGTGCTGTCGGCTGGGTATCGTGTCGACATGGCAACCCCCGCCACCCCTGGTCCCGGCGGCGACCACGCCGACCGGGCACTCTGGCTCTCGCCGGAGGAGAAGGACGCCTGGACCGGCCTGGCCTCGCTCGTCCTGCTGCTGCCCGGCCGGCTGGAGGCACCCCTGCAGCAGGCGGTCGGGCTGACCCTCTTCGACTACCTCACCCTCAGTCAGATGTCCGAGGCGCCCGACCGACGCCTGCGGATGAGTGAGCTCGCCTACCTGGCCAACGGCTCGCTGTCCCGCCTCTCCAACGTCGTCAAGCGGTTCGAGCAGCGCGGCTGGGTCGAACGTTTCCCCGACCCGGCGGACCGCCGCTACACCATCGCCGCCCTCACCGAGGCCGGCTACGAGGTCGTGGTCGCCGCCGCCCCCGCACATGTGCGCTCGGTGCGGCGGTACGTGCTCGACCCCCTCACCCCCGCCGACCGGCGCGCGCTGATGCGGATCGCCACCAAGCTCAGGGCGCGGCCGGTCGACCTCGCCGAGGAGACGCCCGGTCCCTGACGGCATCCACGTCAGGCCGGCGTCGTCGCGGCCGGGCGTGGGTGGGCGTACGCCGGGTAGGTGAGGTAGCCGTCGTCGCCGCCGACGTAGTAGGTGCCCAGGTCGGCGACCGCCAGCGGCAGGTCCGCCCGGAACCGCTCGACCAGGTCGGGGTTGGCGAGGTACGCGCGGCCGAGCGAGATCAGATCCGCCCCGTGGGCCAGCCAACGCTCGGCGTCGTCGCGGGTCGCCGCCACGGGACTGTTCGCCGCCGAGGGGTTGACGATGAGCGTGCCGGGCCAGGCCCGGCGCAGTCCGCGCAGCACCTTCTCGTCGGTGCCGGCCAGATGCACGTACGCCGGTCCGAGCCCGACGAGTTCGGCGAGCAGCGCGCCGTACACCTCGGGGATGTCGGTGTCGATGGCGTCGGCGATGCCGGCGCCGGGCGACAACCGCAACCCGACGCGGTCCGCGCCGATCGCGTCGATCGTGGCCGCGACCGCCTCGACGGCGAACCGGATGCGCCCGGAGACGGAACCGCCGTAGCGGTCGGTGCGGAGGTTGGCGTTGCCGGAGAGGAACTGCCCGATCAGGTATCCGTTCGCGCCGTGCACCTCCACGCCGTCGAAGCCGGCCTCGACCGCGTGCCGCGCGGCCGCCGCGATGGACTCCACCTCACCCGGCACCTCGGCCGTCGACAGCGCGCGCGGCGTCGGCACGAGCTGCGGTCCGGTCGGGGTGAACACGGATGTCCCGCGGGCGGCGACCGCGGAGGGCGCGACCGGCTGGTGGCCGGTCGTGTCCGGGTGGCTGATCCGACCCGCGTGCATGATCTGCGCGAAGATCCGGCCCCCGTTGGCATGCACGGCGGAGGTGACCTGCCGCCAGGAGTCGACCTGCGCCGGGGTGTGCAGGCCCGGCGTGAGCGGATTGGACTGCCCGACCGGGCTGGGGTGCACGCCCTCGGTGATGATCAGGCCGGCGCTGGCCCGTTGCGCGTAGTACGTCGCCATCGACGCGGTCGCGAGCCCTTCGGGGTTGGACCGCACCCGCGACATCGGGGCCATCACGAGCCGGTTGGGCAGCCGGAGGCGGCCGAGGGGGACACTGTCGAAGAGTGATGCCATGCCCTCACCGTAGAATCTGACATTGATGTGAGATGCAAGCTTTTGCGGGCGCGACGTGGCGGACGACACGGTGGCACGGAGGGCCGGTCTCGAGCGGACTGCGGCCTAGTGGAAGATCGCCAGCGCCCACATCTTGAGCAGGCGATTCGGTTCGTCCCAGCTCTCCACCTTGCCGAGTACGCGGGCCGGGAACGGCGCTCTGCCTTCCGGCAGCACATCCTTCTCACCGCGTAGCCCCTTGCTGGTGATTTTGACGCGGAGGTAGGCGTCACCCGACGGGTACGGCGCACGAAGGCGAACGTAGTCCCGGTCCGACTCGTCACCCTCGTCGTACTCCTCGAAGCGTCCGTCGATCGACAGGAAGAGTCCGCTGTCGCTCAGCCGGGCGCCTCCCTGCGCCACGTTGCCGAGTCGTCGGTGCGCATGGAGTTCGCCCGTCCGAAGGTCCGCGTACACGATCGCGTCCGCCCGTTCGAGCCGCTGCACGACCCGGCGGATCGCGGTGATCGGGGACTCCTCGGCCTCGTAGGTCTCGGTCCGCTCGCGGTCCCGGGTCCGACCGGTGCCGAGGCTGAACCAGCGGACCTTGACCTCGCCCCGGCCCTCCGCGCTCTCCCGGGTGTACTGCTCCACCTGCCTCTTGAGCGCCTGCACGTCGTGCCGGTATCGGAGAATGTCCATGACCAGCGTTTCGTTGAGATACATCAGCACCTCGTGGTCGCCGCCGACCTTCGGCCCGCCCGGGGTGCGGTGCCCGTCACGGACGTAGCAGACCGCGGCGGCGGCCAGCAGAGCCACACCGGTGGCCATGAGGATCCAGAACCAGACGTTATCGACAGCCACGGATCTCCTTGAATGCCTGCGACAGGGAGGTCGAGTTCGCGTCGACCATTCGGCCGCCGGTCACCCTCGCCGCCTGTCGCAACTCCACGGGGTCGGCCTCACCGAAGCGCACGGTGTAGGTGGGTATGTCCCGCGCCGCCGGTCCTCGGCCCCGATAGCTGCGCTGAAAATCCTCCAGCGTGGCCCCCGTGTTGTTCTCGCCGTCGGTCATCAGCACGATCGTGACCGGCCGGTCGGGGTCCGCCCGGGCCGTCGTTTCGGCCACGTCGTACGCCGCGTCGAGGGCCGACCACACGCCGGTGCCCCGATCGAACCGCTCGGTGGCCAGATAATTTCGCATCGCGTCCAGTTCGGATCGCCCGGAGACGGTGAAGTCGCGTCGGTCGAGCATCCGGGCGCCGAAACGCATGATGCTGAACGTCTCTCCCTTGTAGAAGCGCACGAACTTGCCGACGGTGGAGGGATCCGCGCCGCTCAACCCGGCGAAGGCCGCTCGCAGCGCGGCCATCCTCCGTCCCCTCATCGACTCCGAGTAGTCGAGTACGAAGATGACATGCGACGCCGACCGGGACCTCGGGTCGGCATACGCGGCCAGCAGGCGGTCGATGACTTCCTGTCGGTCGGGGAAGTAGAGCGTGTTCGTACCGAAGTCGGCAAAGCGCCCGTCCCGCGGCACCAGACTGTCCAGCGGACGGCGCGACGTCCGCTCCATGATCTCTTTCTGGGCCTTTTCGGACCTGAACCAGTCGACCGCCTTGTCGTACCCGTCGCGCTTGGTCGGGTCGAGCAGCAGCATGGGATAGTCGGCGAGGATGATGCCGTCGCGCGGATACAGGATCTCCAGGGGCTCGCGCAGCTTCCCGCTGGCGTTCAGGGACAGCAGAACGGACTCGTAGTTGATCAGCGCATCCGCGTCGCCCTGGTGGGCGACGTAGGTGTCGGCGAGCCGCCGCGACGTGTCCTCGGTCATGGATCGCCCGGCGAAGAAGCCGCGGAGCCGGTCGCAGGCGACATCCTGCTCACGCAGGGCGCCGCCGGTGCCCGCGGCGGCCGTGGCGACACCGATCAGGGCGGACAGGCCGCTGCCCGAGTGGCGCGGATCCGCCATCCCGAAACGCACCGTGCCCGCGGCCGACAGATCCGCCAGATCCGCCCAGGAGAGGTGCTGGTCCTCGACCGATCTCCGGAGCAGGTCGGCGATTGCGGGTTTGACCCCGACGGCCAGCGGCGAGAACATGAATTTGCTGCTGAGGGGGCGTTCTCCCCGGTAACCGGTCTGATTCAGTTTCAGCTCGAGATAACGGTCGGTCGACAACCACGCCACGTCGTGCCGATGTTCCCCGGACGCCAACGCGTTCGTCGCGTCCATCGTTCCCCGGTAGTCCATGACCAACTCGACGCCGGTGTCGCGGCGCAACTCACCGAGTAGCGGCCCCATGTCCGCCAGCTCGGACGACGCGAGCACGCGCAGGGTGACGTGCGGCGGCGACGGTGTGCACCCGAGAGCGAGGCCGAGTGAGAGGCAGACCGCGATGACGGCGAGCCCGCGCGGGTCGAGCCGCCTCATGANACGCCTGTGTCTGATCGTTCCCGTTCGCGTCGTCCCTCCCCAGGGCCGGCACCTCGATTCCGCGCTCCCGCAGCAGGGCGGCCAGCAGAGAGCTTCCGTTGTCCGCGTCGAGCACCCGGAAGCCGAGTTCGACCGCCCGCCGGCGCAGCTCCGGATCGGTACGCAACAGCTCGCCGAGCCGCCGCCCCCGGTCGGTGAGGGAGACGAACGCGGGCTGGGTCGCGAACTGGGCGGCGGGATAGAGGAGGACGCGGTCCCGGTCCGGCGACCCCGGTGGCTGCCGCAACTGATGAGCGAGGTACTGATGCTCGTAGATCACGACGACCGGTGCGATGCTGCTGCCTTCCGGCGCGAGGTACAGGGGGACGCGGTCGGCGGTGGGCGCGCCCTGCTTGCGGTAGAGCGGCCGGAGTTCCTCCGCGAGCGCGGTCACCTCGGCCTCCGACTCGGCCGGCCGCTTCTTCTTGGCGAAGGCGATCATGCCCTGATAGGTGCCGCCGGAGTTGGACCGGCAGACATCCGGGGTGTGGGCGAGCACCTGATTGCTGTTGTGAACCCCGTGCCGGGGCAGGCCGATCTCGTTCCAGGTCCGGCCCTGCTCGGTCAATCTGACGAACTTGTCGATGTCGAGCGTGTAGTAGAGCGGGTCGGCCGCACTCCGGTCCTTCGGAGTGACGACCCCGGCGTCCTGGAGCGCCTGCGCGTACGGGCGGTAGGTGGCGAGCACGATCGGGCTGACGAACGGGACGAACGCCTCGGCCTCCTTGTTCGCCGCCGTTCTCTTCTTGATGATCAGGTCACTGGCCGGCTGGCCGGACGGGAAGACGAAGTCGTACCTGTCCACGTCGTGGGTGGCGACCTCACGGGAACCGGTGTTGTCGACCTTCACCTCGATGCGCTTGCCGCGCAGGATCGCCCGCACCTTGTCATCGCGGAAGTAGTCGGCCTTCGAGCCCATCTTGCCCGTGATGACCGTCACCGGCGGTGGCGCCGGTCGGACCAGTACCGGGGTCAGCGTGATCACGGCGATCCCCGCCAGGCCGAGCGTGAACACCCGGGTCAACGGCGGACGGGCCGGAGCGGCTCTGACCGCCAAGAGTGGCTCGGCCACACAGCCTCCTGGGATGTCGGTCGACGTGCTGGACCCACATTCGCTGAGGTTGGTGAACATATCGCGAATTCCCGGCAACGTCGCTGGTCCCGCCGAGACCGATGTGCGACAGCAGCCTCGCCGATCAGCGGGCCGTCGCGCCGGCGCCGACCACCCTCTCGACGAACGCCTCCACGTGCAGGCGCAGCCGCTCGATCCGGTCCGCCTGGTCGATGGTCTCGTTCATCCGGGCGATCGCGTCGGACTTCCGCAACCCGCGTACGTAGAGCGAGCACTGCAGGTCGGCGCAGACGTACGTGCCGACGCTGTTGCCGTGACGGCCGGCGGAGCCGGCCAGCGGCGCGGCGAAGAGCGTGACGCCCGAGGAGGCGTGCAGGGTCACGCACAGCGAACACATGGTGCTCTTGGTCAGCGACTTCGCCGTCTTCGTCGCCGCCCGCAGCACCAGGCCCACCCAGCGGTCGCCGACCCGGGTGACCAGGCAGGCCCGGTCGGGTGCCTTGGGGTCGCGCCAGCCCAGGAAGTCGAGGCGGTCGAAGTCGATGGTGTCGAGCCGCCCGGGCAGGGCGATCCGGGACCGTTCCCCCTGGGTGCAGTTGACGAACGAGGCACGCAGCTCCGCTTCGGTGATCGGTTCCATCAGGCGACCGTACGAGCCGGGCGACCGGCGGCCAACGCATTATCGGATTCAGTGACGCCCGCCCCGCCGGAGGATGCGGCGCGGCCCAGCCCGGGTCCTTCCCGTCGCGTCAGCTTCGCGGAAGCACGGCGACGACCGCGACGGCGCTGTTGACGACCGTGGCCGTCACGGTGCGGGTCACGGCCTGCGCCGCGGCGTCGGCTCCCCAGTCGCCCCGCTCGAGTTCCTTGGCGCGGGTGATCACCGAGGACGTCCACGGGATCTCGCGGTGGAACTGCGGGAGGGTTCCGCTCGCCGAGAGCAGTGCCGCGAGCGCGGCGACGCGGGCCGGTGGCGGCGTGCCCTCCGAAAGCGCCTGTCGGACGTCGGCGAGCAGACGCGCCCGGCGTCCGGTCCGACCCTCCCGGAGCGCTGTCGTGCGGAACAGGCCGAGCACCCGGTGCGGCTCCTGGTCGATGTGGCCTCGCGCGATCAGCCTGTCCAACACCGGCTCGCGCAGCGGGGGGCCGATGGCCGCGAGTGCGGTCTGCGCGCCCCTCGGCTTCGCGCAGAGGTAGTCCCACCCCGGGCGCAGGAGGTCGTCCGACGGTGGGCGATCCGCCACGCTCCTGATCCGGCCCTGGGCCTCCGTGCTCAGGTGGCCGCCGAGGGCGAGGTCCGCGAGGACGGCGCCGCCCAGGACGTAGAAGAGCGTGTTCTCACCCGCGATGGTCCCGGACCGGGGCTGGAACAGCAGCAGCAGGAGATCCTCCACCAGGGTCGGTGGGTCGGAGCGGGGTGCGGTGGTCATCGGCGGGGCTCCCAGCGGAAGAGTCGGGTGGCCAGGGCGACGGCGATGACGACCCAGCCCAGGGTGGGCGCGAGCAGGAGCAGGGAGTCGGTCACGGCGACGCCGCCGTTCCAGGCGTTCCTGGCCAGTTCGGTGGCGGCGCCGCCGGGCAGCAGCCGCTTGAGCCAGGCGAGGTTCTCGGCGTCGCTGATGCCCACCCAGGTGGCCACGGCGATCATGCCGAGGGTGACCGGCAGGGTGGTGACCTGGGCGTGTTCGGGCGAGTTGGTCAGTCCGGCGGTGGCCAGGGCCAGGCCGATCATCATGGCCAGGGTCGCCAGGACCGCCAGCACGAGCAGGGCGACGTTGGCCGGTCCGCCGGCGACGACGGCCAGCGCGGTCAGGATGGCGGCCACCTGCACCACCGCGATCGCGGTGGGCGGCAGCAGCAGGCCGGCCAGGATGGTGGAGTCGGCGACCGCGGTGGAGCGAAGGCGCTTCAGGAAGAGGTTCTGGCGTCGGGAGGCCAACGTGGTGACGGCGGTGGCGTAGAGCCCGAACGCGGCCACGGTGAACAGCACGATCGCCGCGATGTAGCCGAGGCTGCCGATGTCGGCGAAGATCTCGTGCTGGCGGACGAAGACGGCGCAGACGGCGACCGGGACGATGAGGCTGGTGATCAGCACCAGCCGGTTCCGGAAGATCTGGATCAGCTCGCTGGACGCGATGGGAAACATGTGCGACTCCGGTTCGGAAGAGGGTCAGCGGGCGACGGCGCGGAAGACGTCGTCGAGCCGGGTCGGTCCGGCCTGCAGGTCGCGCAGCTCCACCGCGTGGTCCTGCGCCCACCCGAGCAGGGCGTGCAGGTCCTGCTGCAGGGTGAAGGTCTCGATCACGACCTTCCCGTCGGCGTCGACGGCGGCCCGCACCGGCAGCATCGGCGCCGGTTCCGCGAGGGAGAAGCGGATTACGGCCGGCAGGCTGCGGGTCAGCTCGGCGACGGTGCCCTCGCGGTGGAGGGTGCCCCGGTGCATCAGCCCGATCCGGTCGGCGCGCTGCTGCGCCTCCTCCAGGTAGTGCGTGGTGAGCACGATGGTGGTGCCGTCCTCGCGCAGCCGGTCGACCGTCGCCCAGACGGCGTCGCGGGACTGGATGTCCAGACCGGTGGTCGGCTCGTCTAGGACGATCAGCTCCGGGGTGCCGTAGACGGCGGTGGCGAAGTCCAACCGCCGCTTCTCGCCGCCGGACAGTTGGGACACCTTCCGGCCGGCCCGGTCGGTGAGGTCGACGAGGTCGAGCACCCGGTCGACGTCGTCGCTGCGTCCGCTGAGCCGTCCGATCAGACCGACGGACTCGCGGACCGTGAGGTCGGGGGAGAAACCGCTCTCCTGGAGCATCACTCCCGTGCGGGGACGAACCGCCCGCCGGTCACCGGGGTGATGTCCGAAAACGACCACGGTGCCGGAGGTCTGCCTCCGGTGGCCCTCGACGACCTCCAGCGTCGAGGTCTTGCCGGCCCCGTTGGTGCCCAGCAGCGCGTAGAGCTCTCCCGGTCGTACCTCGAAGGAGAGGTCCCTGACGGCGTGGAAGTCACCGTAGGCGAGGTTGAGCCGGTCGACTTCGATGACGGGTGTGGTGGACATGCACCCATGACAGCGCGGGTGGGCCCGGCGTGACAGTGGCGCGGTGTCATGACCGGCAGGTGACGTGGTGTCACTGGTCGTCGGCGGTGGCCGCCGGATACTGGGGTGGTGACCGCACCATCGCCGCGCTTCACCACGTCGACGCAGAGGAGGCTGCGCCGGCTCAACCTCGCCGCCTCACTGCCGCCGGTGGTGTTCGCCGCCGTGGTCCTGGTCTACACCGACGCGCGTACCTGGTGGCACGTCGTCGTCCTGGCGCCCGGCGCGGTGGCGGCCCTGGTGGCCTTCGAGCGGTGGACGGCGGGCGACCTGGCCCGGTTCGTGTGGCCCTGCTTGACCGTGGCGGGAGCGGTGTGGCCGCTCGGCGTGCTGGTGACCGGCAGTCCCAACGCCTACTGGGGTGTCTGCGCGGTGGGTTCCCTCTCGCTGCGCGAGGTGCGGCGGCGTCGCGCCCGGGTGATGGCCGGGCTGTTCTCCTTCGTCGCCGTGGTCGGCGCGGCACGGCTGCTGGTGCAGCGCGACGACCTCGGCGACGTCGTGCAGCGCTACGTCCTCGTGCCGACCGTCCTCACCGTCGTCGTGACGGTCCTGACGGTGGTGGGGGAGCGGTTCTACGACCTCATCCGGGAACTCGAACAGACCCGGGAGCGCGAGGCGGAGCTGGCCGTGGTCCGGGAGCGGGTCCGCTTCGCCAGCGACCTGCACGACATCCAGGGCCACACCCTGCACGTGGTCAAGCTCAAGATCGCCCTGGCGCAGCGGCTGCTGGACCGCGACACCGCGCGGGCGGCCAAGGAACTGGGCGAAACGTACGCGCTGGTCAGCGACACCATCGCGCAGACCAAGGAACTCGCGTACGCCCAGCGGCGGCTCAACCTCACCGCGGAGATCGAGAACGCGAAGAACCTGTTCGAGGCCGCCGGCATCCGGGTCCGGGTGACCCGGGAGGCCGAGGTCGACACGCGCGTCAGCGAGCTGCTCGGCCAGGTGCTGCGGGAGACCACCACCAACATCCTGCGCCACGCGCAGGCCACCCAGGTGCAGATCACGCTCGCCGCGACCGGCATCACGATCGTCAACGACGGCGTGACCGCCACCGGGCGTCCCGAGCTGCGGGGACTGGCGGCGTTGCGGCAGCGGGTGGCGGGCGACGGTGGCGAACTGTCCGTGGAACAGCGGGACGGGCGGTTCCGTACGGCGGTGGTCTTCACGCCCGCCCGTGCCGGCGCGGTCCCGACGGTGGCCAGGGAGGACGGCCGATGACGAGCATCGTGCTCGCCGACGACGAGGCGTTGCTGCGTACGGCCCTGGCCGCGCTGCTGCCGATGGAGGGCGACATCACCGTGCTCGCCGAGGCCACCGACGGCGAGACGGCGATCGCCGCGACCCTGCGACACCGGCCCGACGTGCTGGTCATCGACCTGGAGATGCCGGGCGTGGACGGCCTGGACGCGGTCGCGGAGATCCGCCGGGTGCGGCCGGAGCAGGTGATCCTCATGCTGACCCGGCACGCCCGGCCGGGCGTGCTGCGCAAGGCGTTGCGGCTCGGCGTGCAGGGCTTCGTCAGCAAGTCCGCCGAGCCGGCCCACATCACCTCGGTCATCGCCACCCTGCACGCGGGAAAACGCTGGATCGACCCGGACGTGTCCGCGCTCGCCGTCACCGAGGACTGCCCGCTGACCGACCGTGAGGTCGACGTGCTGCGGGTCACCGGTGAGGGCTACTCGGTCGCCGACATCGCCGCTCGGCTGCACCTAGCGCCGGGCACCGTGCGCAACTACCTCTCCAACGCCATGCGCAAGACCCAGACCCGGACCCGCCACGACGCGGCCCGGTACGCCCGCGAACACGACTGGTTGTAGCCGGCCGTGTTCCACCGTCACCGGTTCGTCAGCCGCACCAGCGGTCCGGTGTCGGCGAGGAAGGCCCGCAGCGTCCGCGCCGGCCGTCCGGTGACCCGCTCGACCGTGTCGGTCACCTCCGCGAAGCGGCCCGCCCGGACGCGTTCGAACGTCAATACGGAGAGATCCCGTTCGAAGCCGCTCATGCCGGAGACCGCCTCGGCGATGGTCACCTGCCGGTGGGTCACGGGCCGTCCGGCGGCGGCGGAGAGCAGCTCCGTGGTGCGCGGCAGCGACAGTGTCTCCGGGCCGGAGAGCTCGTACACCTGACCGGCGTGCCCCTCGTCGAGCAGGGCCCGCTCGGCCACGGCCGCGATGTCCCGGGCGTCGATCCACGCCACCGACGCGTCCCCGGCGGGGAAGGGAAGCTCCCCGGCGTCGACGATCAGGTCGCGGTAGAAGCGCGGATCGGTGAAGACCTGCATGAACCAGCTCGGGCGCAGGATCGTCCAGGTCCGGCCGCTGTCCCTTACCGCCCGCTCCGCACGCGGCGCCCACCCGTCCGGCCCGGTGTGGTCCGGATCGCGCTCGGAGAGCAGCACGACCCGGGCCCGGGCGGGGACCTCGGTCAGCAGCGCGCCGATCAGCTCCGGCGCGTCCGCCCGGTCCGGCCGGACCAGGTACACGGCGTCGACGTCCTCGGCCGCCGCCGCCCACCCGGACGGATCGTCCCAGGAGAAGGCGGTCGGAAGGACCCCGGAGAGGTGGACGGTGGACGGATCGCTGCTTCCGCCGCGTACCTCGACGCCGGGCCGCGCCCCGAGCAGCTCCGCCAGCGGCACCCCCGTCTTGCCGCGGACCCCGGTCACCAGCACACGCCTCCTGCTGGCCGAGTTCGTGCCGTGCATGTGAACCACTCCTCATCGTCGAGTCGCTGAAGCACCGCCCCGGTCGCCAGGTCGAGCCGGCGTAGCCGTCCCGCGTCGACCCGGTGAAGCGCGGCGACGGCGCGATCGCCCCTCCAGTATCCGGCGGCCGCCGTCGCGACCAGTGGCACCGCGTCACATCTCGTCGTGCCCGTTGTGGAAGTTGCGCCATAATTGGGTGGTGCATATTGCAGCATGAAAATTTGCTCAGCATTAAGCAGTGCTTTCCGCCGCGGTGAAAAGCGTCCGACTTCTGACCCGCCGACCGGCCGATCAACTCACGGCGGCACCAACCGTACGGGCAGCGCTCGCATCAGGTGAACGTTCACTCTCTGTGACCAACATGGAGGGTTTTGCGAGACTTTTTCTTTTTGAGGTCTTGTAGATTATTTGGCCTTTCGCCCCCTTTTGAGGGGTGGCGCGTCGTGTCGAATGTGGGGGATCGATCGTGTCGGGCTCGTTACCGCAGTGTGACGAGGCGCTGGCAAAGACGCATGCAGGCCGGCCGAAACCAAGTAGGAAACATGGAATACATAGTTATTAACGTCAATGCATTTCCCGCAGAGATGGCTGCGCCTAGCATTAACCTAACATTAGGTCAACACCTCACTCAGGGGGTGAGACGTCGCTGACGAAGGCAATTGCTATTGATAGCCTTCATTCGCAGCGGCAGCCCTCGGTGGATTGCCGCCCCCCCGCCGCTCGTCCTCATCGGAGGTCAGTTCATGGTCCCTACCGGACCTGCGCGCCGTCGTGCCGCACGGCTCGCCCTCGCCGGGATGACCGCCCTCGTGGTCGTCCTCAGCACGCAGAGTCCCGGCCACGCCCGGCCGTGGACCACGCCGACCCCACCCACCGTCCCCGGCCTCGGCCAGGTCGCGAGCCCGAAGCAGGCCCGACCCGGCCCGCTGCCCGTCCGCTCCGGCGCCATCCGGGTCGACCGGTCCACGCCCGCGACGTCCGGCCGGAGCGCCGGCCGCGTCAGCGCGCAGGGCCTCAATGACCAGGTTCAACTCCGGGCGCTGATCGTGGCCACCGACCCGACCGACTTCGGCCTGCCCACGCTCACCACCACCCTCGACCGGGTGGGCGCCGCCTACGACGTCATCCACACCACCACCGAGACGCTCACCACCAACACGCTGGTCACCGCCGACGGTGTCGGGCGGTACAACGCCGTCCTGCTCACCAACAGCATGCAGCTGTATTTCGCCGACGGCGCCTACCAGTCCGGGCTGACCAGCGGCGAGTGGAACATCCTCTGGGCCTACGAGCGGAACTTCGGCGTCCGGCAGGCGGCCCTCTACACCAGCTACGGCACCTGGCCGGAGGACTACTGCCTGACCCTCAACAGTGAGGGCGGAGTCGACAACAGCCCGCTGCCCGTCGCGCTGACCAGCGGCGGCGCCGGGGTCTTCGACTACCTCAACAGCGCCGCCCAGATCCCCGTCACCCAGTCGTACGTCTACCGCACCGCGATCCGGCCCGGCTGCGCCGCCGAGCCCTTGCTCACCAACGGCTCGGACGTGTTGGGCGTGCGTACCACCTCTGTCGACGGTCGGGAGCGGATCGCCCTGACGTTCACCTCGAACAGCTACGCGCTCCACTCCGACCTGCTGGTGTACGGCCTGTTCCGGTGGGCGAGCAGGGGGCTGTTCCTCGGCGAGCGCAAGCACCATCTGAACGTCGACATCGACGACTGGTTCAACACCTCCGGCCACTACCACGAGGACGGCACCGTCGAGTACACCCCCGGCTTCCAGGTCAGCGGTCACGACACGGTCAACCTCGACGCCCGGCAGACCGCGCTGCGCGCCGCCTACCCGAAGGCGGCCGGGTTCACCTTCAACATTCCATTCAACGGCGCGCACATCGACCCGTTCGCCGGCAGCGTGTGCAGCCCCAACGGCGATGCCACCACGTTGACCGCCACCACGAAGTGCCTGAAGAACAACTTCCGGTGGATCAACCACACGTACACCCACCCGAGGCTGGACACGACGGACTACGCCACCACGCACGGCGAGATCGACGCCAACCGGACCGCGGCCTCCGGGATCGGGCTCGCCGCCCCGGCCAACGTGGTGAAGACCCCCGAATACTCGGGTCTCGGCGTCTACAGCGACACCCCGACCGGGCCGCTCGTCGACCACGGGCTGGGCGCGTCCAACCCCGCGCTGCTGCAGGCCGCCAGCGACCTCGGTGTCGACACCGTGGCCGGCAACATGTCCTTCGCCAGTCACGTGCCGGCGCACTTCAACGCCGGCACGGTGCACCCGCTGAACGCCGGCATCCTGGTCGTGCCCTGCTGGCCGACGAACATCGCCTACCACACCACCACCCCCGCGGAGGAGACCGCCTTCTACAACTCCTTCTACGGCCCGGGCGGGCTCTTCCCCTACTGGCCCACCGACCGCACCTACGCCCAACTGCTGGACTACGAGGCCGGCGTGGCGTTGCAGCACGTGGCCTCCGGCTCGATCTACACGCACACGTTCCACATCGCCAACGTGCGCGACTACGGCAACGGGCGCACCCTCGTCACCGACTGGGTGGAGGCCGTGGTGGCCAGGTACGACTCCTACTACTCGGTGCCGCTGCTGAACTCGGCCTGGTCGGACATCGCCGGGTACGCCCGGGCCCGCACGGCGCACTTCGCCGCGCTGGGCGCCGGGGCGAAGGCGGTCTACGACCGCAGCGCCGGCACCGTCACCGTCTCCTCGCCGACCGCCGGCGCGCTCCGGCTGGGCGGCGTGACCGCGGCTACCGCGGGAGCCACCGCGTACGGCAGTGACATCACCGTGCCGGTGACGCTCGCGGCGAACACCGCCGTGACGTTCGACGCCGCTCCCCGGCCGTAGCACCGGCCGGCTACGCGACCGTGAACGGGAGGGCTCGGTGAGGATCGCCCTGGTCTCGGAAGGCACCTACCCCTATGCGATGGGCGGCGTGAGCATCTGGTGCGAGCAGCTCATCAAGGGGATGCCGGACTTCCGGTGGGAGGTCGTGGGGCTCACCGTGGACGGCACCGAGAAACCGGTGTTCGACCGGCCGGCGAACCTGGACCGGGTGCACTCGATCCCGCTGTGGGGCGGACGGCCGTCCGGCCGCCGCCCCCGGCGGGGGGCGCTCGTCCCGGCCGGTCGGCCCGGCGCGGGATTCATCGATTCCTACGAGGTGTTCCTGCGCGCCCTGGTCACCCCGCTGGAATCGACGCTCTCCCCGGCGGGCGAGGTCAACCGGAGCACCTTCCTGCTCGCCCTGCGGGGCATGTTCGAGTACGCCGCCGCCGGCGGCGACCTGAGCGCGGGTCTGCTCTCCAACCGAGCCCTGGGGATGATGCTGGACGCCTGGCACAGCCTGCGGGTCGACGAGACGGGGCCCGCGCTCACCGTCGCCGACGCGCTGGAGGCCGCCTGGCTCATCTCGCACATGCTGCGTCCGTTGAGCGCGCCGCCGGTGCGCGCCGACATCGTGCACTCGTCCATGAACGGGCTCGCCACGCTCGTCGGGATGGCCGCGGCGTGGACCCACGGCACCCCGCTGGTCCTCTCCGAGCACGGTATCTACCTGCGCGAGCGCTACATCTCCTTCCTGCACGACACGGCCCCGCACCCGGTGCGGGTGCTCGTGTTGAGCTTCTTCCGGTCACTGGCCGGCGCGGCATACCTGATCACCGACGCGCTGGCGCCGCACTCGGCGTACAACCGGCGGTGGCAGCTGCACAACGGCGCCGATCCCGAGCGGATGTGGACGATGTACAACGGGGTGGACCCGGACGAGTTCCCACCGGCGGCCGGCGAGCCGGAGGTGCCGACGATCTCGTTCATGGGTCGGGTCGACCCGCTGAAGGACCTGCACACCCTGATCCGGGCGTTCGCGCTGGTCCGCGCCGAGATGCCGGCCGCCCGGCTGCGCATCTTCGGTGGCACGCCGGCGGCCAACAAGGTCTACCACGCCAGCTGTGAGGCGCTGATCGACGAACTCGGGCTGACCGGGCACGCCACCCTGGAGGGGCGCGTGGAGAGCGCGGTCGAGGCCTATCACGCGGGCAGCCTGGTCGCCTTGACCAGCATCTCCGAGGGCTTCCCGTACACGGTGGTGGAGGCGATGGCCTGCGGGCGGCCGACCGTGTGCACCAACGTCGGGGGCGTCGCCGAGGCGGTCGGCGACAGCGGGATCGTCGTCGCGCCGCGTGACGTCGCCGCGGTCGCCGCCGCCTGCGTGCGGCTGCTCGGCGATCGGGAGCTGCGGCTTCGCCTCGGTGCGGTCGCCCGCGACCGGGTGCTGGAGCGGTTCACCCTGCAACGCTCGCTCCAGGCATACCGCGACATCTACGAACGGCTGACCCTGCCGGCGCCGGCCGCCGAGCCGGCCCGGCCGCCGCGTGGCCAGGCGCAGGGCCGGGTCAGGGTGCCGGCCCACGCGATCCGTCCCGGGGTGGCGACGGTGCCCGTCCGGGTGCCCCGGCAGCGAGGGCCCGGGGAGCACGACCGGTCGGGCGCGGCGTCCGTGCCGGGTGGGGTTCCGGTGACGTGGCCGGCGCCCCGGGAGGAAGGCGACCCGCCGGCCGGTACGCAGTGGCCGGCAGGTGAATCGCGGTGACCTCGATGAGCGACGCCTCCGACCGGGACCGGCGGCCCGGCGGCACGGTGACCGTCGAGCCGCCGTCGGTCGACGACGACCCGGCCGCCGGATCCGAACGCACCGTCCTGCTGCCCAGGATCTCCACCGACCCGGTCGACGAACTGGTCGAGCGGGTGCGGCCCCAACTGGGTCGGGCGGTCGACGGGCTGCAGGTCGCCGCCGCCCTGGAGGCCGACGGGCACACCGACCGGACCGCGCAGGTCGAGTACGGCTACCGCGACGTGTTCATGCTCGCCGGTNGCCCCCCCGCGCCGGTCGACGACGAGGCGGGTGCCCCGGAAGCGACCGGTGGCCGGTGGGACGGGCTGCGACCGGTCCTGCACGGGCCGCTCTACCTGTTGCCGAGCGCCGCGTTCCCGGCCGTGCTGACGGCGGTCGGACGCCCGGGTCTGGTGCTCGGAATGATCATCGCCGGCACGTCCGGCTGGATCTACTCGGGCGTGGCCGCGTACCTGGCGTACCGGCTGCTCGGGCAGGGCCGGCCCGGCGCGGCCGCTCGCGTCCTGCGGACGGCCGCGCTCACCGGCCTGCTGCTCGGCGCGGCGCTCGGCGCCACGGTGCTGCCGCTCGGTGGTCTGCCGCTGGCCGTGATGGTGCTGCTCCAGTTGGCCTACCAGATGGCCAGCACTCTGCTGATCTTCCACCGACGCGAGTCGTGGCTGGCCGCGGCGATGATCCCGGCCGCCGTCTCCGGGGCGGCCTATCTGCTCTTCGGCGGCGCGACGCAGCGGTGGGCCCTGGTCGCGGCCGCCGGCTCGGTGCTGACGGCGTTCGGCGCGGCCCTGTGGGCCACCCGGCCGGCCGCTCACGCCGCGGCACCGCCCTCGGCGGCGACGACCGGCGCGGACCGGACCGGGCTGCTCGGCGTCGGCGGGTACGGGCTCTGCGCGGCGGCCCTGCTCTTTCACGCGCAGGCGCCGTACCTGCTGTCCCGGCTGGACATCGCGGCGGCCGCGGGTCCGCTGCTGCTGTCCATGGGGTACGTGGAGTGGCGCAGTGGCCGGCTCTGGGCGGACCTGGTCGCGCTGACCCGTCGGGCCCGCCGGCCGGCCGAGTTCGTGGCCGGGGTCCGGCGGACCGTCGGTCGGGAGTTCGTCGCCTGCCTGGCGGTGCCGGTCATCCCGGCGGCGGCGCTGCTGTTCGGGCTGGCCCAGGCGGGGATGCTCTCGGCCGCCGGGGCGGTGATGACAGCCGCGCATGTGGCGCTGGCCGGCGCCTACTACCTGGCGTTCCTGCTCGCCGGGCGGGGGCGGTACGGCTGGCTGTGCCTGTCCATGCTGCTGGCGATCGCGTCGCACATCGGCCTGGGGGCGCTGCTCGGTGTCGCGCCGCTGCTGGGCCAGCACGGCTCCGCACTCGCCGACACCTCGCTCTACCTGGGCAGCGTCCTGCTGCTCCAGGCGTTGTTCGCGCTCGGTCTGCTTCCGGTGATCGGGCAGATCCGGCACTACCGATAGTTCGCCCGAGAGCTTGGGGAGGTCTGGTTGCACGCGGTGATTCTTGCCGGCGGTAAGGGAGTTCGGTTGCGGCCGTACACGACGACGCTGCCCAAACCCCTGATGCCGATCGGCGACAGCCATTCGATCCTGCAGATCGTGCTCGATCAGCTCGCCTCGCGCGGGTTCACCTCGGTGACCCTGGCGATCAACTATCTGGGCCCCCTGATCCGGGCGTTCGTCGGCGACGGCCGTCGGTGGGGGCTCAGCGTCGACTACGTCGAGGAGGACCGGCCGCTGTCCACCGTCGGTCCGCTCTTCGCGCTGAAGGACCGACTGCCCGACGACTTCCTGGTGATGAACAGCGACGTCCTCACCGACCTGGACTACGCCAACCTGCTCCGCAGCCACACGCTCGCCGGCGCGGGGCTGACGCTGGCGACCTACGAACGGGTCTACAAGATCGACTTCGGGGTGTTGGACGTGGCCGCCGGACGGGTCGTCGGGTTCCGGGAGAAGCCGGCGCTGCGCTACCCGGTCAGCATGGGCGTGTACGCGATGTCCCGCAAGACGCTCGAGCCGTACCCGCCGGGGCTCTCCTTCGGCTTCGACCAGCTGGTACTGGACCTGCTGGCGGCCGGTCAGTCCCCGGTGACGTACCCGTTCGACGGGTTCTGGCTGGACATCGGCCGGCCGGAGGACTACGACGAGGCGAACCGGTCCTTCGCCCAGCTCAAACCGATCCTGCTGCCGGCGGCCCGGCTGCCGACCGAGCTGGGACCCGACCCGACCGTCGGCGATCGGGCCGGTGCCGCGTGAGCCGGGCACGGGTGCTGCTGTTCGGGGCGTCCGGCTTCATCGGCGGGCACGTGCGTGCCGCCCTCGAGTCGGAGCCCCGGATCGGCGAGGTGGTCTGTCCGGGCCGGGCGGACTACGACCTGCTGCACGGTGAACCGGACGGACTGGCGGCGCTCCTGCGGGCGACCGACCCGGACGCGGTGGTCAACTGCGTGGGCGCGCTCACCGGCCCAGCCACGCACCTGGTCACGGCGAACACGCTCGTCGCGGCGAAACTGCTCGACGCGGTCGGCACGGCGACGCCGCGGGCCCGCCTGGTCCGGCTCGGCTCGGCCGGCGAGTACGGCGAGGTGCCCGACGGCGTCTCGGTCACCGAGGAGGATCCGACGCGGCCGGTGGGCGGGTACGGGGTCAGCCACCTGGCCGGGACCCGGTTGTTCCAGCTCGCCGGGGAGTCCGGCCAGGCCGACGCGGCGTCCCTGCGGATCTTCAATCCGATCGGCCCCGGCATGTCCGAGGAAAACCTGCTCGGCCGGGCGGCGGCGCGGATCCGCGCCGCACTGGCCGACGGCGACGCCGAGGTCACCCTGGGGCCGCTCTCGGCGTACCGGGACTTCGTCGACGTGCGGGATGCCGCCGCGCTGGTGGTGGCCGTGTTGCTCACGCCTGAACTGCGGTATCGGGTATTCAATGTGGGCAGTGGTCGGGCGGTCACCGCGCGTGAGGCCGTCGAGCTGCTGGCCACCACGGCCGGCTATCGCGGACGGATCCGCGAGGTCGGCGCGGGTCCGCAGCGCTCGGCCACGGTCGGCTGGATCCGGGCCGACGTCAGCCGGGCGGCTCGGGAACTCGGCTGGACACCGGCACGCGACCTGGCGACGTCGATCAGGGACATCGTGGACGCCGAGGAGAAACGTTGAACCGGAGTGCCGCGCACAGTGGAGTTCGCCGGCGCGGGTGGTCGGTGGCCGCCCGCGCCGGACTGGCCGTGCTGACGGCGACGGCGGGCGCGGTGGTCGCCTCCGGGTCGGAGAGCCGACCGCCGACGTCACCCGCGGCCGGCAGCGGCACCGCGCCACCGGAGGTCGGGATGATCACCAGCGTCGCGTACCAGCTCCAGAACTATCCCGGTGGGCGGCTCGACGCGATCGCCCGGGGTCCGTATCAGCTCGCCGTCGTCGACCTGGCCCGGGACGCGCACACCGACTGGTTCACCGCCGCCGAGATCGGCGCGCTGCGGCGCAGCGGCAAGCGGGTGCTGGCGTACTTCGAGATCGGCAGCCTGGAGAACTTCCGCCCGGAGTACCCGGTGGTCCGTCGCGGCGCGCCGGACCTGCTCGCGAACGAGTGGGCGTCCTGGCCCGGCGAGTACTTCGTCCGGTACTGGGACTCCCGCTGGTGGAACCGGGTGGTGCGGCCCCGGGTGGACCAGGCGCTGCGCGCCGGCTTCGACGGGGTCTACCTGGACACGCCGTTGGCGTACGAGGAGATCTCGCCGCGCTACGCCCAGGGCCGCGACCGGCAGCGGCTCGCCGCCGACATGGCCGCCCTGATCGAGCGGATCAGCCGGTACGCCAAGGCCCGGCGGCCCAGTTTCCTGATCGTCCCGCAGAACTCCCCCGAGCTGCGCGCCCAGCGCGGCTACCTCGCCGCCGTCGACGGCATCGGGATGGAGGAACTCTTCTACCTCGCCACGGACGTCCGGTGCGCTCGGGACTGGTGCGCGGAGAACCTGGCACACACCCGCGCGCTGCGCGACGCGGGCAAGTTCGTGCTCGCCGTCGACTACGCCGAGCGGGCCGACCACGTGCGGGCGGCCTGCCGCCACTACCGCGCGGAACGGTTCGCCGGCACGGTCACCGTCCTGGCGCTCGACCGGCTCACCGCNCGCGTCCGGCAGGGCCGCCCGCGACGAGCCGGTGCCACCCCTCAATCGAAAGGACCAGACGGATGCGTACAAAGGTCGGAGTCGTCGGCCTGGGCTACGTGGGCCTGACGCTCACCGTGGCGCTCGCCGAAAAGGGCTTCACGGTGTACGGCGCGGACGTGTCGCCGGCGGTGCTGGAGTCGCTGTCCCGGGGGCGTCCGCACATCTTCGAGCCCGGCGTCGAGCAGGTCCTCGCCGAGCGGGTCGGACGGGACGTGCACGTCGCCACCGAGCTGCCCCGGGACACCGTCGACGTGGCGGTGATCAGCGTGTCGACGCCGGTGGACAACATCACCCACCGGCCGAACCTGGCGAACCTGGCCGCCGCCGCCCGGGCGGTCGCGGCCACCTGCCGCCCGGACACGCTGGTGGTGGTCCGGAGCACGGTCCCGGTCGGGGCGAGCCGGCGGGTGGTGCTGCCGGAGCTGCGGGCCGCCTGGGGCGACGAGGTCCGGCTGGTGATGGCGCCGGAGCGGACCATCCAGGGCCAAGCGCTGCGTGAGCTGGTCGAGCTGCCGCAGGTGGTCGGCGGCCTGGACGCCCGCAGCCTGGCCGCCGGGATCGAGTTCTTCGGCGGTCTGGCGCAGACCATCGTCCCGGTCAGCGGGCTGGAGACCGCCGAGCTGGTGAAGCTCTCCAACAACTGCCACACCGACCTGATCTACTCGTTCGGCAACGAGATCGCGTTGATCTCCGAGCGGCACGGCCTCGATCCGCTGGAGGTGATCCGGGCGGCGAACCTCGACTATCCCCGTCCGGATCTCGCCAAGCCCGGGTACGTCGGCGGCGGCTGCCTCTCCAAGGACCCGTACATCATGATCGACAGTGCCGGCGACCGGGCGCCGTTCCTGGTCGGCAAGGCCCGCCAGCTCAACGAGTACCTGCCGATCCACGTCGGGGAGACGGTGGTCCGGATGTTGGCCGAGGCGCGGGGCCGCAGCCACGGCACCCGCCTGGCGGTGCTCGGCTGGGCGTACAAGGGCTGGCCGCCCACCGACGACATGCGCGGCACCCCGATCGCCACCATGATGCGGGTCTTCTCCGCGGCCGGCGTCGCCGTCCTCGGCCACGACCCGATGGTCACCGATGACGTGATTCGGCAGTACGGCGGTGAGCCGGTCGGTCTGGACAAGGCGTTCACCGACGCCGACGCCGTCCTGATCATCAATGACCATCCGGACTACCGGGCGATCCATGTCCCCGACCTGCTCGGCGCGGACCGGCCGGCGTTCATCTACGACTCGTGGCGGGTGCTCGACGCCGAGGCGGTCACCGCCGCCGGAATCCGCTACGCCGGGCTCGGCTACCTGCCGCCGGCCCCGGCCGCCGGCTCGACGGCCCCGGTCGCGGCGGAGGTGCCGGCGTGAGGGCGCTGCTGCTCGGCGGGGCCGGCTTCATCGGCCTGCACCTCGCCCGCCGACTGGTCGCCGACGGCCACCGGGTGACCATCGTGGACGACTTCTCCCGCGGCCGGGACGACGCCGACCTCGACCGGCTGCGGGGCGACCCGGCGGTGCGGGTGGTCTCCGCCGACCTCACCGACGCGGCGGCCTGGGCCGCCCTGCCCCGGGGCTGGGACCAGATCTACCTGCTCGCCGCCGTCGTCGGGGTGCGCAACGTGGAACAGGACCCGGCCCGGGTGGTCCGGGTCAACACCCTCACCGCGCTGCACCTGCTCGACTGGGTGGCACCCGGCGAGCGGGTCTTCTTCGCCTCCACCAGCGAGGTGTACGCCGGGGGAGTGACCGCCGGGGTGGTGCCGGTGCCCACCGACGAGACCGTGCCGACGATGATCTCCGACGTCGCGGCGCCCCGGTTCGCGTACGCGGTCAGCAAGCTCCTCGGCGAGGCCGCGTTCCTGCACACCGCCCGCGCCCGGGGCTTCGAGACCGTGGTCGGCCGCTTCCACAACGTGTACGGCCCCCGGATGGGCGCGGACCACGTCATCCCGGAGATGTCGCTGCGCGCGGTGCGGGGCGTCGACCCGTTTCCGGTCCCCGGCGCCGACCAGTACCGGGCGTTCTGCCACGTCCACGACGCGGTCGAGGCGATGCTGCGGCTGATGGCCACGCCGGCCGCCGACGGCCAGATCGTGCACATCGGCAACGACCGCGAGGAGACCAACATCGGCGACCTCGCCAAGCTGGTGCTGCGGGTGGCCGGGGTGAGCCCCGCGATCGAGGCGAGGAGCGCGCCGGCCGGCTCGGTGGCCCGTCGCTGCCCGGACCTGTCCCGGCTGCGCGAGCTGACCGGCTACGAGCCGACCGTCAGCCTGGAGGAGGGCGTCCGGACCACCTTCGCCTGGTACCGCGAGCACGGGTGGCGCCGATGAGCCGACGCCCCATCTGCTTCTACTACGGTGACGGGCGGCTGGCCGACCTCACCGGCTACCTGCGGGTGGTGCTCCAGCCGGAGTTCTACCAGCCCGCCGAGCTGCGGTACCTCGCGGCGCAGGGCGTGCAGACCCTCGGCTACCTGTCGCTGTCGGAGGACCAGGGGCCGCCCGCGCCCTGGCAACGCCAGGATCGCAACCCGGACTGGGGTGGCGCGTTCGTCCAGGTCGGTCACCCGCTCTGGGTGGCGCACGTGATCGGGGCGGCCAAGGCGGCGATCGGCCAGGGCTTCGCGGGGCTCTTCCTGGACACGCTCAACGTGGAGCTGACCCACCCCGAGGACGTGCCGCACCTGCTCACCCTGGTCGCCGCCGTACGGGAGGAGGCCCAACCGACGTACCTGCTGGCCAACCGGGGTTTCGGCATGCTGCCCCGGCTGGCCGAGATCGTCGACGGCATCGTGTTCGAGTCGTTCTCCGCCCGGTGGACCGAGCACGGCTATGCCCCGTGGCCGCCCGACGTGCTGGAGTTCCACGCCCAGATCGCCGAGCAACTGCTCCAACTGGAGCTGGACCTCTACACCCTGGACTACGCCGACACCCCGGGGCTGACCGACTTCGCCGTGCGGCGGGCCTGCCAGTTCGGCCTCCAGTCCTTCGTCAGCGACCGCGCCCTGTCCCGTACCTGACGAAGTCGCCGGGCCGNGCCCGGCCCGCCACGGCAGTCGGTCGCCTCCGCGGCGGTCGTTCCCGCGCGCAGGCCGCCGACGTCGCTGTGCGCTGCTGGACCGTGGCGTGCGGGCGCGCGCCCTCGTGCGCGGCGCTCCCGGCAACGCGCTGACCGGGGCGGACGTGCGCGTCGTCCGTGGCGACACCGACGACCCGCCGAGCCTGAACTGGCTGCCCGCCCTCCTCCCACGCCGCCGGGGCCGCCGACCACCTGCCGCGCCGGGCACCCCGGTCACCTGCCCCGGGCACGCCTCGGGACCGCCGTGCGGTCTCGCTGATCGTCGCGGTGAGACCCGACGTCGCCTACTCGTCGAGGCGGCCGGTGGTGGCGAGGTGGCGGTACCAGTGGGCGCTGTCCTTCCAGGTGCGCTCCTGGGTGTCGTAGTCGACGCGGATGATGCCGAATCGGCGGTCGTAGCCGTAGCCCCACTCGAAGTTGTCCAGCAGCGACCAGACGAAATAGCCCCGGACGTCCGCGCCCCGCGCGCGGGCGTCGGCCATCGCGCCGATGTGCCGGCGCAGGTAGTCGATCCGCCGGTCGTCGTGGATCCGTCCGTCGGCCGAGACCACGTCGTCGAACGCCGCGCCGTTCTCGGTGATCATCAACGGCTGACCCGGGTAGTCGAGTCGCAGCCGCAGCAGCAGCTCGGTCAGGGCCGGCGGGTCGATGTTCCACCCCATCGCCGTGTGCGGGCCGGGCTGCGGCAGGAAGTCGACGTCGTCGGCGCCCACCCACGGTGAGTGCGCGGAGGCGCCGTGCCCGTCGGCGTCGGAGCGGGCCGAGTGTCCGTCCCAGGCGCGGACCAGGGTGCTGGCGTAGTAGTTGACCCCGAGCACGTCCAACGGCACCGCGATCAGCTTCTCGTCACCGGAGCGCACGAACGACCAGTCGGTGACGGGGGCGGTGTCGGCCAGCAGGTCGGCCGGATATTCCCCGTCGAGCATCGGGCCGAGGAACGCCCGGTTGGCCAGCGCGTCGATGCGCCGGACCGCGTCGGCGTCGGCGGCGGAGTCGGACGCGCCCCGCACGACGTGCAGGTTCAACGTCACCGACAGCTCGGCGCTGGGCGCCAGCTCCCGGACCACCCGCCCGGCCAGGCCGTGCGCCAGGTTGAGGTGGTGCACCGCCGCCAGCGCGGCGGCCGGTTCGGTCCGGCCGGGGGCGTGCACGCCGGAGGCGTATCCCAGGTACGCCGAGCACCACGGCTCGTTGAGCGTGGTCCAGGTGTGCACCCGGTCGCCGAGCGCCGTGACGATCCCCGACGCGTACTCCTCGAAGCGCAGCGCCGTCTCCCGCGCCGGCCACCCGCCGGCGTCCTCCAGCTCCTGCGGCAGGTCCCAGTGGTACATGGTCGCGACCGGTCGCACGCCGCGCTCCAGCAGGCCGTCGACCAGCCGCGAGTAGAAGTCCAGGCCGGCGGCGTTGAACCGCCCGGAACCGCCCGGCTGCACCCGGGGCCAGGAGATCGAGAAACGGTACGCGCCGAGGCCCAGCTCGGCGATGTGGTCGAGGTCCTGCGGCCACCGGTGGTAGTGGTCGGCGGCCACGTCCCCGGTGTCGCCGTTCACCGTACGCCCGGGGGTGTGGCTGTAGGTGTCCCAGATGGACCGGCCGCGGCCGTCCTCGGCGGCCGCGCCCTCGATCTGGTACGCGGCCGTGGCCGAGCCCCAGACGAAGCTCTCCGGGAAGTTCCGTGTCGTCATCGTCCCGCCCCCTCCGTGCCGGCCACCACGCAGTGGTACGCCGACGACTCGCCCGCCACCAGTTCGGCGGTGGCCACCCCGGCGCGGAAACTCACCTCGAACTCCGCGCCCGGCCCGCCGCCGGGCGCCGGGATCCGTACCCGTTGCCGTTGCCCCTCCGCCGGGGCGTGGAGCCGCAGTTCCACCCCGTCGGCCCAGTCGTAGTCGGGCCGGTCGGAGCGGGCCCCGAACCCGATGACCGCGCCGGGCCGGGCGAGCACCGGCAGGCTGTCGTACCCGTGTTTCTCGGTCACCCACGCCGGACCGGTGAGCTGCGCGCCGGTGAGCAGGTGCGTCCATGTGCCGGCGGGGACGTAGAAGGTGACCTGCCCGTCGGTGCTGAGCACCGGCGCGACCAGCACGTCCGGGCCGAGCATGTACTGCCGGTCGAGGTGCGCCACGGCCGGGTCGTCCGGGAACTCCACGATCATCGGGCGCATCATCGGGACGCCGTCGCGGTGCGCCTCCTCGGCCGTCGCCGCCAGGTACGGCATCAGACGCAGCTTGAGCCGGGTGAAGTGACGCAGCACGTCCACGGCCTCCTCGTCGTACGCCCACGGCACCCGGTACGAGCCGGAGCCGTGCAGCCGCGAGTGGGAGGAGAGCAGGCCGAACGCGATCCACCGCTTGAACACGGCCGGGTCGGGGGTGCCCTCGAAGCCGCCGATGTCGTGGCTCCAGTAGCCGAAGCCGGACGACGCCAGGGACAGCCCGCCGCGCAGCGACTCGGCCATCGCGACGAACGTCGACTCGCAGTCGCCGCCCCAGTGCACCGGGAACTGCTGGCCGCCGGCGGTGGCCGAGCGGGCGAACAGCACCGCCTCGCCCTCGCCGCGCTCGGTCTCCAGCAGCTCGAAGACCGCCTTGTTGTAGAGGTGGGCGTAGTAGTTGTGCATGCGCTGCGGGTCCGACCCGTCGTGCCACACCACGTCGGTCGGGATGCGCTCGCCGAAGTCGGTCTTGAAGCAGTCGACGCCCATGTCCAGCAGCGCCTTGAGCTTGCCGGTGAACCAGGCCACCGCGTCCGGGTTGGTGAAGTCGACAAGCGCCATGCCGGCCTGCCACTTGTCCCACTGCCACACCGAGCCGTCCGGGTTGCGCACCAGGTAGCCGGCCCGACGGCCCTCCTCGAACAGGTACGAGCGCTGCGCGATGTACGGGTTGATCCACACGCACACCTTCAGGCCCCGCTCGTGCAGCCGCCGCAGCATGCCCTCCGGGTCGGGGAAGGTCGCCGGGTCCCACACGAAGTCGACCCAGTGGAACTGGCGCATCCAGAAGCAGTCGAAGTGGAACACCGACAGCGGCAGGTCCCGCTCGGCCATCCCGTCGACGAACTCGGTCACCGTCTTCTCGTCGTACGAGGTGGTGAACGACGTGGACAGCCACAGCCCGTACGACCAGGCGGGCACCCGGGCCGGTCGACCGGTCAGCGCCGTGTAGCGGCGCAGCACGTCCTTGGGGGTGGGCCCGTCGACGACGTGGTAGGTCAGTGACTGGCCCTCGACGCTGAACTGGGTCTGCGCGACGACCTCCGAGCCGATCTCGAACGACACGTGCTCCGGGTGGTCCACGAACACCCCGTAGCCGGCGCTGCTGAGATAGAACGGCACGTTCTTGTACGCCTGCTCGCTGGCGGTGCCGCCGTCGGCGTTCCACACGTCGACCGTCTGGCCGTTCTTCACGAANNNNGCCGACGCCGAGCGCGAGCCGTTCGTGCACGTACCGGCGGCCCTCGCCGTCGGTGACGATCCCGACGCTGCGCCCGGTGGACGCCGTGATCAGCCGGTCGCCGTGCCGGAACTCGACCCGCCAGCCGTCGACCAGCGCGACCCGGACGGTCAGTTCGCCGGTGGTCAGCGACGCGCTGAGGCCGGTGATGTCGACGGTGACCGGGTGCGTGTCGTCGGTGCGCAGCCCGAAGTGGGGTTCGCGGGGCAGCCCGCCGCTGTGGTGGCCGATGGTCACCCCGACGACGCCGGGCGCGGGGGAGAAGAAGCGGACGGTGACGACGGGCCGGTTGAGCGTGTCGCCGCGTCCGTTGATCTGGCCGGCGGGCGCGAAGACGGTGAAGCCGCGCTCGTCCATCTCGACCGATTCCACCGTGCCGGGGCGCAGCACGCTGACCCCCGGGCGCAGTTGCCAGTATCCGTCGGTGAACTTCACTTCTCGGCTCCTGCCGTGATGCCGCGCGCCAGAGTGCGCTGGAAGATGAGGAAGAAGAGGATGGCCGGCACCAGGCTGATCAACGCGCCGGCGTTTGTCGTCGGGGCGTCCATCAGGCGGTCGCCCTGCAAGGAGGCGAGCGCGACCGGGATGGTCTGCGTCTGGTTGTCGATCAGCATGACCAGCGGGATGAGGAACTCGTTCCAGGTCCAGATGAAGAAGAAGATGAGCAGGACGGCGAGGGTGGGCCGCAGGTTGGGGAAGACCACCCGCCACAGCACGGTCCACTTGCCGGCGCCGTCGAGCGCCGCGGCCTCCAGCAGCGAGCGCGGGAACGTGCCCAGCACCGAGGCGAGCAGGTAGGTGCCGAACGCGCTCTGGATGACGGTGAAGATGATGATCACCGACAGTCGGGTGTTGTAGAGGCCGATCTCCTTGGCGACGTAGTAAAGCGGGTAGATCAACGCCTCCTGCGGCAGCATGTTGGCCAGCAGGAACACCCCGACGATCCAGAGCCGGCCACGGACCCGGCCGATACCCAGGGCGTACGCGTTGAGCAGCGACACGACGACGCCGAGCACCGCCACGGACCCGGCGATGAGCGCCGAGTTCCACAGCTTGAGCGGGAAGTCGACCGTGGACCAGTAGGTCCGCAGACCCGTGGTGTAGAACTCCGTCGGCCAGCTCAGTGGGCCGCTCGACGAATAGTCACCGGGCGACTTGAACGCGTTGAGCAGCATGAACGCGAACGGCACCAGCATGACCAGCGCGCCGGCGGTGACCAGCGTGAGGACCACCCAGCGGCTGACGCCACGGTGGTGCCGGTCGCGCACCGGCCGGCGCACCGGGGCCTCGGTGATCGTGATGGCCATGTCAGATCCCCCGGTCCCGGCGCTCGCTGCGGGCCTGCACCACGATGAAGACCACGGCCACCACCACGATGATCATGGTGAGCACGGTGGAGATCGCGGAGCCGTACCCGACCTGGAGCTTCTTGAAGAACGTGTAGTACGCGAAGTAGGACGGCACGTTGGTGGCGTTCTCCGGGCCGCCCCGGGTCAGCGCGAAGATCGGCCCGAACACCTTCAGCGCGGCGATGGTGCAGGTCAGCGCCACCACGAAGGTCTCCGGTCGGATCTGCGGCAGCGTGATCGCCCGGAACCGGCGCAGCCAGTTCGCCCCGTCGACCTCGGCCGCCTCGTACAGCTCCGGGTCGACCCGCTGCAACGCCGCCATGAACACGACCACCGGGTAGCCGATCTGCACCCAGATCATCACCGCCATCACCGCCGGCAGCGCGGTGTCCGGGTCGCCCAGCCAGTCGTGGCGCAGCGCCCCGAGACCGACCGCGTCGAGCAGGCTGTTGAACGCGCCGTCGGGGCGCAGGATCCAGCCCCAGACGATGCCGGCGACCACCACGGGCAGCACCTGCGGCAGGTAGAACGCGGCCCGAAGCGCCGCCGCCGTGCGCGGCTTGAACCGACGCCCGATGACGTCGAAGAGCACCGAGGCGAGCAGCAGGCCGAGCAGGGTCGGCACCACCACCATCGCGACGATCATCGCGACGGTGTTGCGGAACGACGCCCAGAACACCTCGTCGTGCAGCAACCGCTGGTAGTTGTCCAACCCGACGAAGGTGGGGTCACCGACGCCGGACCACCGGGTCAGCGACAGGTAGCCGGTGCCGACCAGCGGCGCGCCGATGACCAGGACGAACAGCGTCGCGCCGGGGAGCAGGTAGAGCCAGTACGCCGCGTCGCGGCCACGCGGGCGGCGGCGGCGGG
The DNA here is from genome assembly GCF_002140155.1 of Micromonospora sp. NBS 11-29. Taxonomy (GTDB): domain Bacteria; phylum Actinomycetota; class Actinomycetes; order Mycobacteriales; family Micromonosporaceae; genus Micromonospora. The sequence continues at coordinate 355,991 of NZ_NAPR01000012.1, read as the reverse complement.
ACGGGGGAGCGGGGGTGGAGACGGTCATGGAAGATCCCTCCCGGCGGGGTGGGCGGGCACGCCGGACGCGCCCGCCCACATGCCGTGTCACTTGCCGGTGATCTCCTTGACGCCGTCGGCGTACGGCTTGGCGATCGTGTCGAGCACCTGGTCGGGCGACTTGGACCCGTTGATCAGGCCCTGGAACCCGCCGACCAGCACGTCGTAGTAGCCGGGCACCGGCCAGTCCGGGTAGAAGGCCAGCCCGTCCTGCTTGCTGACCGTGTTGAAGTCTTCGATCAGCTTGCGGTCCTTCGCGTCGCTGATCTTGGCGGGGTCGCCGGCGACCGGGACGCCACCGTTGTTGCCGATCAGGTCCTGGATCTCCGGGCGCAGGGTGATGTCGATGAAGTCGTACGCCAGGCTCTTGGCCTTGCTGTTCGTCGGGACGACCCAGATGTTGCCGGAGGAGCCGGCGTTCAGGGTGTTGCCGGGGAACAGGAAGGTGTCCCAGTTGGCCTTCATCTCGGCCTTGAAGCGGCCGTACCACCAGCTACCCGAGACGATCATCGGCGTCTTGCCGGAGATGAACGCCGTGCCCATGTCCTCGGCCTTGAGGCTCGCCGAGTCCTTGGCCACGTAGCCCTTCCGCACCCAGTCGGCGAAGGTGTCCGCGCCGTACTTCAGCGGGTCGGCCGTGAAGTCGACGGGGTTCTTGTAGAGCTGGTAGTTGTCGACGAACTGCCGGTCGGCCTTCGACAGGGCCAGCTGGTAGAAGAGCTGCCCGGCCGGATATTCGGCGCCGGCCATGCCCAGCGGGGTGATCTTCTTGCCGACGAAGGTGTCCATCGCGGCGGTCATCTCCGCCATGGTGGTGGGCACCTTGACGCCGTTGCGGTCGAACAGGTCCTTGTTGTAGTAGACCGTGACGTACTCGCCGTAGTTCGGCACGCCGAACCAGTTGCCCGAGCCCATCACGCCCTTGTCGCTGTAGCGGGCGGTGGTCTGGAGGCTGGGGCTGAGCTTGTCGGCCCACCCGCG
>NZ_NAPR01000012.1:354895-354963 GCF_002140155.1 Micromonospora sp. NBS 11-29 | reverse complement strand
CCGTCGCGTTGCCCTTGTTGTACTCCATGATGTCCGGGCCCTCGGACGAGTTGACGATCATGCCGGCG
>NZ_NAPR01000012.1:350062-354792 GCF_002140155.1 Micromonospora sp. NBS 11-29 | reverse complement strand
CTCGGTCTTGAAGATCTCGATGGCCCGGTCCCAGCCGATGCCCATTGCGCTGTTCTCGCTCTCGTAGTGCCAGAGCTTGAGCGTCTTGGCCCCGCTGTCGTCACCGCTGTCGTCGCCCCCGCACGCGGCCACGGTGGTCGTCGCGGTCGCCGCCAGGGCGAGCGTCGCGACGATCCGGCGGAATCGCTGCATTGCTATCCTCCTCGTTGAGTATCGAGCCGGTACTGCACTGGGTCCGTCGTCGCGTTGCCGCGCGGCGACGGGCCGTTCCTACTGGTCAGCCCCCATCGGTTGGCGGCTGGGTGGGGCTGCGGTCGATCCCCGGATCTCCAGCGAGCAGGGCAGCAGTTGCTGGTGGCGCTCGTCGCCGGAGCCGTCCAGGTGGCGCACCAGCGCCTCGATCGCGATCCGGCCCATCGTCGACCCGGGCGACGTCATCGCGGTCAGCGCCGGGGTGGCCAGCTCGGCGACCTGCGGTGAGGTGACCATCGAGACGACCGAGACGTCGTCGGGCACGGACCGCCCGCGCGCGGTCAGCTCGCCGAGGATGCCGAAGATCGCCGTCTCGTTCATGGCCAGCATGGCCGTCAGGTCCGGCGTCCGCGCGAGGGCGGCGGCCAGCGCCGCCCGGCCGCCGGCGGCGCTGTCCTCGGCCGGGATCATGACCGGTTCCAGGCCGTGGCCGGTCATGGCCGCGACAAAGGCGTCCCGGGTACGCAGAGCCGGCCCGTAACCGCTGTTCAGGGCCTCGGCCGAGTGGTTGACGTAGACGATCCGCCGGTGCCCCAGGCCAACCAGGTGTGCCACCGCCTCCCGGACGGTCTGCTCGAAGTCGATGTCGACGTAGGAGAGCCCGCTGGCGTCCCCGGTGCGCCCGATCAGCACCAGCGGCACACCGGCCTCCTGGAGCGCGGCGACCCGTTCGTCGGCGAGCTGCACCTCCATCAGCACGACGCCGTCGAACATCCGCTGGCTGGCCAGCCGGCGCAGCTCGTCGAGGTCGCCGCCGCCACCGACGGGCGACAGCACCAGGTGGTAGCCGACGGCGCTGGCCGCCGCGGCGGCCCCGGTGACGAACGCCGTCTCGGTCGCGCCGAGGCCACGCTCGTCCATCGGCAGCAGCAGGCCCAGGATCCGGCTGCGGCGGCTGGCCAGACCCCGGGCCATGGCGTTGGGCTGGTAGTCGAGCTCGGCCATGGCGGCGAGCACCCGGGCCCGGGTGCCCTGGGAGATCGGCCGGGTGCCGGTGAGCACGTAGGACACGGTGCTGACCGAGACCTGCGCCAGGCGGGCGACGTCGTGCATGGTCGCCATCGCGCACCCCCTCCGGCCGGGCCTGGAACCAGGTTCGAATGATCGTCGAAGCGCTTCGACGAAGCGGTTCGACAGACGCTAGGCCCCTGTTACGGCCCCGTCAATAGCCGATGTCGAAAGGATGTCCCCCCACCCCCCTTCCGAGTGCGCGCCGATCTTGCACTTTCTGCCGCGGCGCTGGTCAGGCGGCGACGGTGATCACCAGCTTGCCGGCGGTGTGGCCGGTCTCCACGGCGGCCAGCGCCTCGGCGCTCTGGTCCAGGCTGAACGTGCGCGTGATGCGTGGGTCGAGGGTGCCGTCCGTCATCAGCGCGGCGACCGCCTCCAGGGACGGCCGGTCGAGGCGGCGGGGCAGGAACTCGCCGCCCAACTCGCTCACGGTGGCGTCGGCAGCCGNCCGACGAGGTCGATCAGTCCATCGACGCCGGAGGGGGCGAGGGCACGTACCTGTGGGGCAACCGCACCGGCGGTGTAGCTGACGAAGGTCACGCCGAGAGCCTCGGCCGCCGCGCGCTTGCTGTCGCTGCCGGTGCCGACGACGGTCAGGCCGCGGGACCGGGCCAGCTGCGCGGTGATCTGGCCGGTGCTGCCTCCGACACCGTTGAGCAGCAGCGTCGAGCCCTCCGGCAGGTCGAGATGGTCGAGTGCGTCGAGGGCCGTCGTTCCGGACACCGGGATGGTCGCGGCCCACTCGTAGGACAGGTTCGACGGCTTGCGAGCTGCGTTCGCCGCCGGCAGGACCGTCGTCTCGGCGTAGCTGCCGGCGCCGCCCAGCGCGAACCCGAACACCGCGTCGCCCACCGTGACATCGGTGACGCCGGAGCCGACCGCGAGCACGTCACCGGCGGCTTCCATCCCCATCACCTGCGGGAACGACAGGTGCCCGTTGAGTGCCGGGACGAGTCCCGACCGGAGCATGTGGTCGAGGCGCGCCACCCCGGCGGCCCGGACCCGGATGAGGATCTCTCCGGCACCGGGCCGCGGATCGGGCCGGTCGAAGTGGAACTGGACCTCCGGGCCGCCGAAGGCGCGGTATCCGAACGCACGGCTCATCGTCGTACTCCCTTGTTCGTCGTCGAGCGCCGACGCTAATTGCTGACATTGATGTCAGAAACAAGGGTGGGTGTCCGGGCTCACACGCTGGCGAGCCCCCTGCGGTGCGCCCGATTGGCGGCGATCAGCTCGTCCAGCACCGCACGGGTCGTGATCAGGTCCTCGATGTGCTGGTCGAGCCGGTCGCGTTCCTGGGTCATGCGCTCCAGGGCCGCCTCGGAGGTGTCCTCGCTCGGGGACTCGACGCAGGGCAGGAGGTCGACGATGGTCCGGCTGCTCAGGCCGGCGGAGAACAGTCGCTGGATGAGGTTGATCCGTTCGATCTGGCTCTCCAGGTAGCGGCGGTGCCCGCTCGGGCTGCGCAGGCTGGTGAGCAGCCCCTGCTCCTCGTAGTACCGCAGGGATCGCACGCTGACTCCGGTGCGGTCGGCAAGCTCACCGATCCGGATGGTGGCGGCCATCGTCACCTCCCATGATTACCTCACGTCCGTGTGAGGTTCAGTCTATCGGCCTGGCGGGAAATGACCCCATCCCCCTCTTCATGCCCGACCGGGTGCGGTGTCGGNCGGCGGCAATGCAGAGAACGTCAACAGGCCGGCAATACCTTCGGCGGCGATGGCGCCTCGCCGGCGCCACGACCAATCCTTGGAGGGTGCCGTGCCCCGCTGTCGTCCGAACGTGCCCGATACGCTGCCGCCCCGGGCCGCCCCGCTGTTCCGAACCGGACCCACCGGGTTCCTCGCGCTCGTCCTCTGCATGGTGCTGGTGGTGGCGGGATACGCCCGACCCGCGGTGGCGGGCACCGACGCCGGCTGCGCGTCGTTCGGCTCGTCGTTCACCCCCCAACCGATCGACGGAAACGGCACCGGGCTGCGCGTGGGATGCGCACGCGACGCCGGCAGCCTGCGGTCGCTGGCCGCCAGCGACAGCGACCTCGTCGCGACCATCGACTTCAAGATCACGGAGCGCCCCGACCAGTTCCGGCAGCAGATGGACCAGCTGGTCGCCACCACGCGTACCGACATGGCCCAGGGCCGGTCGCTGAGCCAGGCCATGACCCTGCGGGCCCAGCGGGACAGCGTGGGCTTCGCGCCGATCGACGACTCCGTCCGGTTCGACGGAAACCTCCAGGTCGTCGGCGACAGCATCGTGGTCGTGGTGCCGGCCGGACAGATCGGCACCGCCGGCTTCTGGGGGCCGTTCTGGAAGAAGTTCGTCACCGGCCTCGTCGTCTTCGCCACCGCGGTCGTGATCGGCGGACTCTGTCTGCTCGCCTTCAATGTCGGTGCCGCGGCGGCCGGGCCGGTCTGCGGCGCGGTGGCCGGCGGTTTCTCCGCGGGTGTCGGTGAGCTGGTCAGCACCGCGCTCGACGGAAAGCCGATCGACAAGGACGCGTGGGGCGCCGCGGTCGGCGCCGGGATCGCCGGTTTGATCACCGGCGCCTTCGGTGGCGCGGCCGCCTCGTACCTGTCGACCGGGTCGCGCAGCCTGATCGCCAGCATCCAGGCGACGCTCCGGCGCTACGCGCTGGCCTTCGACCTCTTCCAAGCGCCACTGAACTATCTGTCGAGCTGGCTCACTCCTGACATGGCCCAGCTCGTCAACGAGGCGTTCCGGCGGGCGACCCGGGGTGTCGGGGTGGCTCAACTGCGGGTGATGCCGCTGGGCGACTCGATCACCTTCGGCGCGGCCAGCTCGGACGGCTCCGGCTACCTCGCGAGGTTCCAGGAGTGGGCGGCGCGGGACAGCCAGGTCCAACTCGTCGGCTCGCAACGCTCGGGACCGGCGAACCTGGCCAACGAGGGGCACTCCGGTCGGCTCATCAGCGACATCGCGGGCCTCGTCGACTCGGCGCTGGTGACGTACCAGCCCAACGTGGTGCTGCTGCACATCGGCACCAACGACATGAACAACAACGTCGACCCGGGCAACGCCCCGGCCCGCCTCGGCAGCCTGATCGACCAGATCTTCCGGACCGCCCCCGGGGTGGCGCTGGTGGTCTCCACCATCGTGCCGGCCGCGAACGCGGCCACCCAGGGCCGGATCGCCACGTACAACGCGGCGATCCGGGGAGTGGTGTCGTCCCGGCAACAGGCCGGCCGGCATGTGACGCTCGTCGACACGAACGCGGTGACGATCGCCAACCTGGCCGACGGCCTGCACCCCAACGACCGGGGCTACGGCAAGATGGCGATCTCCTTCTACCAGGGCGTGCTGACCGCGGCCGACGCCGGTTGGATCCGACCGCCGGGCTCCGGCAACCCGGGCTGCGGCGACTCCGCGGGCCGGTGGATCGATCGTGGCCAGGTGGCCGCCGGGGTCGGAGCGGCCGGCTCGCAGGTGGTGTTCGCCGACATCAACGG
>NZ_NAPR01000012.1:334150-349915 GCF_002140155.1 Micromonospora sp. NBS 11-29 | reverse complement strand
CTCGAACGGCGCGGTGGACGCGTGGATCAACAACGGTGGTGACTCGGGGTCGACGTCGGGTTGGATCTCACGCGGACGGATCGCGAGCGGCGTGGGCGGCGGCGACATCGTGCTGGCCGACATGAACTGCGACCCGCGTGACGACTACATGATCCTCAACCGCAGCACCGGCGCGCTGCAGGCCTACCTCAACGTCGGCGGCGACTCGGGCTCGACGTCCGGCTGGGTCTCGCGCGGCCTGGTGGCTGCCGGCGTACCGAACGCCGCCAGCAACATCATCGTCCTCGCCGACCTCAGCGGCGACGGTCGTGACGACTACCTGCTGGTCAGCCCCACCAACGGCGCGGTCCGCGCCTTCGTCAACAACGGCGGCGACCCCGCCTGAGCGGCACCGTCCTCGANCCACGGCCTGCGGCGGGAACGGACGCGGCACGTCGGACGCCGGCGCACCGGCCGGCCGCGCGACGGTCCTACCGGGGACGTACGCGGATGACGGCACACCGGACGACGAACGCCGGGGGGCGGAGTCACCCGCGGATGCCGGATCCCGCCCCCGAGCGGTGGTCCGCGAGGGTGGTCAGGAACTCCTCGGCGCGATGGGCGAAGAGGTGCGCCCCGCGCTCGCCGGACAGGGCGCGGGCCCGTTCGGCGGCGGCCCGGACAATGTCGACAGGCTCGCCGCGCGCGTGCATCAGTCGCGCCCGCAGCAGCGCGAGGAGCCCTTCGGCGTAGCGTTGGCCGTGCGCGTCGAGGGCCTGGTCGGCGCGGTCGAGAGCGGCAGCAGCCTCGTCGGTCGTCCCGGCTGCCAGCCACATCTCGGCGATCAGTCCGTGGTGGAACGCGATGCCGAAACGTGGTGGATCGAGCAATGCCTCGGACACAAGTTCCTCGGCCTCCGCCGCGACGCCGGCCGGGTCGTCGCCGAGGTGTGCGCGCGCCCAGAGCCAGTCCAGTCGCACGTAGACGAACTGCGGGCCGGCGGTGCGGTCGGCGCCGGAGGAGATCCAGCGCTCGGCGGCCCGCGTCACCGCGGTCGCGTCGCCGGCCATCGACGCGACCATCGTGTAGTAGTAGGACCACATCGACACCGTGAAATGGTCCTCTCCGGCCCGGAAATGCGAGTCGATCGACGCGAGCGCCGTCGCGACGTCGCCGCGCATCGCGGTCACCAGGGCCAGCCAGCCCGGCCAGTAGTCGAGGTGTGGGATGTCGAAGGGGGTCTCGTCCGGGACGTGACGCCGCAGCGGATTCTCCGGGGGCACGGCGACGCCGTCGATGCCGGCGCGGCCCTGGCCGCTGAAGCAGCGGTACGCCTCGTCGATGTCGCCGATGTCCCACTGGTGCAGGCCCCAGGCCTCCCAGCCGTACGCCTGGCTGACTGGATCGTCGGACGCGAGACCCTGTTCGTACAGCTCACGGGCCCACGTGCCGCGCTCGGGCGTTAGCGAGATGTAAGCACCGACCAGCCGGGCGAAGAGGAAATCGCCGGCATCCGCCTCCCGACCGAGTTGACGGGCCAGGTGCGCGGCCCGGTCCAGCAGGTCGAACGTCGAGCCGTGGTAGCCCCCGTACCGGGTTGCCACGGTGGTGAGCAACGACAGGATGGACAACTCCAGCTCCGTCAGACCGGCCGTCCGGGCGAGGCGGGCGGCCGACTGCAGGTGCCGTTCGGCCACACCGTATGCGAGCCTGGTCGCCGCGCGACGACCCGCGCGCGCCAGCGCCGCCGCGGTGCGGCCGGGGTCGGCCAGCGGCCCTGCGGACCACAGGTGATACGCGAGGGGTTCGACGGCCTCGTCGGACGGAGGGGTTCGTTCGAGCGCGTCCGCCACGCGCAGGTGCAGTCGGACGGTCAACTGGCGGCCGATGGTCTCGGTGACCGACTCGCGGACCAGGTCGTGCGTGAAGCGCAACGAGAACGGGTCGTCCGGCACCTGCTCCACCAGGCCGAGCGCCCGCAGCGGCTCGAGGCGGTTGAGGCAGTCCGCGACGTCGACGCCGGCCACCTCGGCGAGCAGGGCGAGGTCCACGTCGCGGCCGATGAGCGCGGCGATGCGCAGCAGATGGTGAGCGTCGTCGTCGAGGCCGGCCAGTCGGCTGCGGACGACGTCTCGTACGGTCGCCGGCACCCCGGCCCGGGTCGACCCGTCGTGGTCGCGGAGCGAGCCCTCGTCGCTGAGCAGCCGGGACAGCTCCCGGACGAAGAACGGATTGCCCGCGGTGCGGGCGTGGATGCGGTCGGCGACGTCGGCGCCGGGATCGTGGCCGGTCTCCCGCCGGACGAGCTCGCTCACCTCGGTCACGCTGAGCGGGCCGAGCAGGATCCGGTGGTGGTCGGGGAGCCGGCTGGTCGCAGCCAGCACTCGGGACAGGTCGGGGGCCGGGGTGGGTGCGCGGTTGCGAAGCGCGCCGACGATCGCCGTACCGGTGGGCAGCCGCGCCGCCAGGTGGGCGAACAGGTGGAGCGAGGCGTCGTCGGCCCACTGCAGGTCGTCGACGATCAGCAGGACGGGCTGCCGTGCCGAGGCCTGCCCCACGAGCGCGACGACCTGCTCGAACAGGCGAAACGTGGCTCCGCCGTCCGGCATCCGCGGCGGTGCCACGGAATTGCCCGGCGGGCCGAGGAGGATGCCCAGCTCGCTGTCGAGCCACTCCGCTCGTCGGGGTGCGGGCAGGCTGTCGAGGATGGGCGGAAGCGCCTGTTCCCAGGGCCACATCGAGGGCGTCCCGATNCCGTCTCCCGGAGCAGGCGGGTCTTGCCCACGCCCGGTTCGCCCTCGACGATGCCGAGCGCCGGCCGGCCGCCGAGCGACAGCTGTACGACATGCCGCAGGACCGCGAGTTCCTCCGCCCGCCCGACCAGCCTGGTCGGCGTACTCGCCGAGGTGTTCCGGCCCGTCGCGGGCGGCGGGGCCGCATCCGGTCGCAGGACGTCCAGGTGGGCGGCCTGAAGCAGCGGCCCAGGATCGACACCGAGCTCGTCGGCCAGGCTGGCGCGGACGGTGTGGAACACCGACATGGCCTCCTCCTGTCGTCCCGCCGCCCCGAGGGCGGACACGAGCGCGGCCTGGACCGGTTCGTGCAGGGGCGCCGTCGACGTGGCGAGTCGCAGCGCCGGCAGGATCTGCTCCGGTCGGTGCAGCGACACCGCCAGCTCAGCCGCCTCGGCGCACGTGGCACGGAATTCGTCGTCCAGAGCGGCGAAAATCGATCGGGCGGCCGCGCCCGCCGCGAGCCTGTCGCCGGCCCGGTCCTGCCACAGGCCGAGCGCCTCGACGTAGCGGTCGAGTGCCTCGCCGGGGCGTTGCCGCGCGAGTGCTGCCCTGGCCGTTTCGACGAGCTCCCGGAACGTGACCAGGTCCACCGTTCCCGGCGCCGCGACGAACAGGTAGCCGTTGCCGAGGCGCCGTAGGTACGAGCCGGTTCCCCGGACCGGGGTCGCGGGTTCGAGCAGACGACGCAGGGCGCCAACGTACTTGTGAAGGACGTTGAGCGCGCTGGCGGGAGCGCGGTCGTCCCAGATCAGGCCGACCAGTTGGGTCGTGCTGACCGGCCGACCAGCCCGGGCCAGGAGCAGGGCCAGGAGAAGAGCCTGTTGGCGGGGACCGGCGTCCAGCTCGACGCCGTTTCGCCACACCCGCAGGGGGCCGAGGATCTGCAGGCGTACGGGAGTGCCGCCGGCGGCCGGATGAGCGGGTAAGGACACGCCGACCCTCCCGGATCGCACGTTCGACTCGGGCTGTGAGCCGTTCAGCATAACGCCGCGGGGGTGCGGAAGGACACCGGCTCCGACCTCCCACGGTTGCGTAGCATGCGCCCATGAGCGCGCTTCGGCTCCAGATCCTCGGCCCGTTGCGGCTGTGGCGTGACGGCGTCGAGATGGACGTCGGCCCGCCGCAGCAGGCCGTCCTGCTCGGTCTGCTGCTCGCTCGGGCGGGTCACCCCGTCAGCATGAACGAACTGGTCGACCTGCTCTGGTTGACGGACGCGCCGCCGAGTGCGCTCAACATGATCCACAAGTACGTCGGCGGGCTGCGCCGGCTGTTGGAGCCCGCACTGTCGACCCGGGCGACCGGGTCGTACCTGCATCGTCGTGGCAGCGGTTACCTGTTCGACCCCGGTGCCGGGCTGCTCGACCTGCTCACCTTCCGCGAACTCGTCGAGTTGGCGGGGGCGCACCGGGAGCAGCAGCGGCACGAAGCGGCGCTCGGCTGCTACGTGGAGGCGCTCGGCCTCTGGCACGGCCCGGTCGGCGTCGGCCTGACGGCCGGCCCGGCCGCCCGGACGGTCTTCGCCGCGCTGGACAGCGAGTTCCTCGACGCCAGCACGGTGGCGGCCGAGTTGGCGACGTCACTGGGTCGCCCGGCGATGGTGCTTCCGGCGCTACGCCGAGCCGCGTCGATGGCGCCGCTGCACGAACCCGTGCAGGCGGCTCTTGTCGGCGCTCTGGGCGCCGCCGGACAGCAGGCCGAGGCACTGGCGGTGTTCGACGCCGTTCGCGCCCGGCTCGCGGACGAGCTGGGTGTCGATCCCGGCCGGACGATGCAGGAGGCGCGGCGGCTGATTCTTGCCGGCGACCGGCCGGGTACACCCGTGCGCGCCCAGGCGGCCGTGCGAGGCGGACTGGTGGGCCGGTCCGAGGAGCTCGCGGCGCTGCGCGAGACGGTGGCGCCGGCCCTGGCCGGCGGGTCAGGCCTCGGGACGGTCGAGGGGGAGCCGGGTGTGGGGAAGACCCGTCTGGTGCGGGAGGCCGCCGCCGAGGCGGAGCGCCATGGCGCCCTGGTCCTGCTGGGCACCTGCCCCGAGGGCGGCGGAACGCCCTCGATGTGGCCGTGGATCCAGACGATCGGCCAGCTCGTCGACAGCCTGCCCGCCGCGGATCGGGACACGTGGCTGGCCGGTGACGTCGGCCGGCTCCTCGCGCCCCGGGAGGATGCGCTGGCCGCGGCGGTGCTGCCCGACAGCGGCGCCCAGTTCCGTCTCTTCGAGCAGATCGTGGCCGTGGTCGCCCAGGCCTCGGCGCGGCGGCCGACCCTGCTGGTCATCGACGACCTGCAGTGGAATGACGCCGCCGCGCTCCAGATGTTCAGTCATCTCGCAGCCCGGACACCGGCTGGCGCCGCGGTCATCGGAGTGCTGCGCGACCGCGTGCCGGCGCCCGGGCCGGAACTGTCGCGGACGCTGGCCGCGGTGAGCCGGATGCCTGAACACCGCCGCATCCGGCTCGGCCCGCTCGGCCCGCACGACGTGACGGAGTTGGTTCGCCGGGAGACCGGCCGGGAACCCCTTCCGGACGTCGTCCGCACCATCGTCGCGCGCACCGGTGGGAACCCGTTCTTCGTACGGGAGCTGTCCCGACTTCTGACCAGGGGCGACGCCAGGGCGGCGTCCGCGGTGCCGTCCGTGGTACGCGATGTCGTCCTCGATCGGATGGCCGACCTCGACCAGCGCGCCCGGGAGATGCTGCGGCTCGCCGCGCTCGTCGGCCGGGACGTCAACCTCGACGTGCTGGCCACCGCGGCCGGCGTCGACGTCGGCGAGTGCCTGGAGCGCCTGGAACCGGCGGAGGCGCTGGGGCTGCTCGAGTTCGCGCCGGACGACCCGTTCTCCGTCCACTTCGCGCATGACATCGTCCGCGAGGCGGTGTCCGAGACGACACCGGCGCCCGAGGCGGGCCGGCTGCACCTGGCCGTCGCCGCTGCCATGGAGCACACCGATCCCGGCGGTGAACCCGTCGCTGAACGGCTCGCCCACCATCTGTGGGCCGCCGGCCCTCTCGTCGAGCCGGCCCGGACCACGCGCGCGCTGATGCGTGCCGCCGGGCACGCGACGGCCAAGTCCGCGCTCGGAGCCGCCGAGCGGCAGCTTCGCCGGGCGGTCGAGGTGGCGCGCAAGGCCGGCCAAGCGGAGCTCGAACTGTCCGTCCTCTCCCAGCTGACCGCCGTCGTCGGCATGCGATCGACGTACGGCTCCGCGACGCCCGAGCTGGTGGAGCGCGCTGAACAGTTGGCCTCCGCGCTCGGCCGGCAGCGGGAGGCCGCCGATTTCCTGTATTCCCGGTGGGCCACCCACGCGCAGCTCATTCAACTCGACCGCGGTGGGCCACTGGCGCGCCGGCTGCTCGAACAGGGCCAGGCTTCCACCGACCCGGTCGTGCGTGAGTACGGCCTGAACGCCTGGGGCATCCACCAGTGGGCGACCGGGGACATCACCGAGGCCTACCGTTACCTGAGCCGGTCGAATCCCCGTCTGGGGCGGCGTGCCGAGGACCCGCTCCGGCACGACCTCCGGCTCCTCTCGGCCGCGATGCTCGCGGAGACGACCGCGCTGCACGGCGACGTGGACGCGGCTCGCCAGATGATCGACGCGCTGGAGGCCCACGCGGGCGACGACCCGTACGTCGTGACGGTGTGGGCGAGCTTCGCCACGAGGATCGCCGTCCAGGTCGGCGATCCGGCCTGGGCATTGACGGCCGCCGAGCGGGGCATCGCCGTGGACCCCGACTTCTCCTTCCTGATCCTCGGCACCTATCAGCGGCTGGCCCGCTGGTGGGCGCGGGCCGTGACCGGCCACGATCCGGCCGGCGCGGCGGCGGAGGTGGAGCGGATCATCACCACGACACTGCTCGACCCGCCCCGGTCCTGCGTGTCGACCTGGTTCGGCCTGCTCGGCGAGATGCTGCTCGCGGTCGGTGAGCCGGACCAGGCACTGGCCGCGCTCGATTGCGCCGACAGGTGTCTCGAGGCCCATGGTCAGCGCTACGCCGAGGGACTCGTGCTCCTGCTGCGGGCGCGGGCCCTGGCGGCGGCAGGCGAGCCCGACGAGGTGGTCCGCGCGGCGGTGGCGCGCGCCCGCCGCCTGTCGGTCGAGCGAGGCGCCCGGCTGTTCGCCCGCCGCGCCGACGAGTTTCTGGCGACGCTTTCCAACCGCTGACGGCGGGAGCCGATCGTCGTGCACTCCCTGTTCACTAGATCTCCAGTCCTTCCCGGCAGCGTCGGTGGCACGGTACGAACGCCGATCTCAAGGGAGCAGAAAAATGGACAAGCCTTCCATCATCCTCGTGCACGGGGCCTGGGCCGACGCCGCCAGCTGGAACGCGGTGGCATCGGGTCTGCGCGCCGAGGGATTCCGCGTGCTCGCGCCGCCGAACCCGCTTCGTGGTGTGGCGTCCGACGCCGAGTACCTGTCGTCGTTCGTCTCGCAGCGCACCGACGGACCGGTCGTGCTGGTCGGTCACTCCTACGGCGGGGTGGTCATCAGCAACGCCGCGGGCAGTCTGAGCGACGCGCGAGCGCTCGTCTACGTCAACGCGTTCATTCCCGCCGAGGGCGAGAGCATCTTCCAGATCCTGGGCGGATCAGGTTCGGCTCTCGACGTCCCGGACCCGACGACCGTGCTGGACATCATCGGCTACCCGGGCGCTCCCGAAGGCGACGCGGAGGCGTTCCTGAAGCCGGACACCGTCCTCCGTCTGTTCGCCCAGGACCTGCCCGAGGCGGACGGCTGGCTGATCGTCGCCGGGCAGCGGCCGATCACGTTGAGCGCCAACGCCACCCCGACGGCCGCGGCGGCCTGGCGGACGCTGCCGAGCTGGGCCGTCGTGGGGACCGACGACCTGGTGATTCCCGCAGCCACCCAGCGGTCGATGGCCGAGCGGGCGGGTTCGAAGATTATCGAGGTCGCCGGCTCGCACGTGTCGATGGTGTCGCACCCGGAGGCGACCGTGGAGGCGATCCTGGCCGCCGCCGCGAACGTGGGTGGCTGAGCCGACCGATGTGGGGTTCCACGCGCGGCCGGCCACGCGGCGGCCTTCACCAGATCGGAGCCGGACCGCACCGATGAGGAGAAGATTGTCTCGATGCGGGCGGTGCTGCCGATCTACTTCGCGGACTTCTGGGGCCGACGGACGGTCGTGCTTCTCGACGTCGCTCGCCGGGCCGGGTGCGGCAGGTCGAGAAGCTGGTCGGCGCGCTTCGCGAACAGGTGAGCGCCCTGCCGGGTGGCCACGGACCGGGCCTTTCGAGCGAGGTCTACGGCGACGGCGTCGTCGCCGACCGCGCGCGCCAGTTGGGCGCGTACAAGGATGACCAGAGCCTCAGCGGAGCGCTGGCCGTGCCGCTCGAGGCGTTCCTCGGCGTTGTCGAGTGCGGCCGCGGCGTGGCCGAACTCGCCCGCCGCGATGCGCATTTCTCCCAGCAGCGCGTACCAGGTCGACACGCAGGTGCGGGTCGGGTTGGTCAGGCCGATGCGGATGAGCCGTTCGGCGTCGTCCGCGGCACGAGTGGGTTCCCGCCCGGTCATCGCTAGTGCCCAGCACCGGGCGAGTCGCAGATAGGCGCCGAGGGAGACGAAGGAGAAGTGCGGGTCGACAGCGATCCCGCGTTGTGCGGCTCGTAGCGCCCATGCGGGATCGCCGACCACTGCCGCGGTCCGTGCCTCGAAGGAGGCCGCTGCCGTGACCGCGTAGGGATTGTCCCCTGCTGCCGTCACCACGGTGTCGAGAAGGCCGCGCGCGAGGACCGTCTCTCCGTGGTAGCCGGCAATCTCCGCGAACATTCCCATGGCCATCAGCTGTACGCCGTCTCGGACAGGGTCGGTCCGACCGTCGTCGCCTGCGAGGTCGGCGGCGCTGAGGGCGCTGAGCCGGCGGTAGGACCCACCGACGTTGCCCGTGCACCATTCGTGGATGCCCGCGGCAGCGGTGCCGTAGTACCTGATCACCGGGTCGTCCGACGTCCGCCCCTGCTCGTCGAGCCGTCGGGCGAGTGGCGTGCTGCGGGCCATGTCCAGGGCCTGGCCGTGTGCGGTCCAACGGGAGAAGAGGAATCCGGCAGCGTCTCGGTCGCGACCGAGACGCTGGGCGACCTGCTCGGCGCGTTCGAGGAGACTGACGGAGGCGGTGCCGTACATGGACCGCATCCCGACCACCGCGATCAGCTGCGCGAGCGCGGTCAGCTCCAGATCGAGCAGCGACGCCCGACGTGCGAGCTCCACCGCTGATCCGAGGTGCCGCTCGGCTGCCCCCAGGGCCGTCTTGGCCGTCGCGCGAGCGCCTGCGCGGACCAGCGCCCTGACCGTCCGAGCCGGGTCGACGACGGGGCCCGCGGCCCACAGGTGGTGCGCCACCCGCTCGGAGACGGACTCGTCGCCCAGATCGAGCTTCTCCAGAGCATCGGCGATAGCCCCGTGCAGGGTGGCGGTGCGACCCAGCGGGATCGCCTCACCCACGACCTGGCGGACCAGGTCATGGGTGAACCAGTAGGACAACGGGTCGTCGGGTACCGGGCCGAGGAGTCCGAGGTTGCTGACGGGCTCGAGGCGGTCGAGGCAGGTCATCACCTCGAGTGACGCCGCGGTGCTGAGGACCGGCAGCTCGACGTTCCGCCCGATCAGCGCGGCGACTTCCAGGAGCTGCCGGGTGTCGGCGTCGAGGACCGCGAGACGGTCACGGACGACGTCGCGGACCGTCGCGGGGACGACGCTGCTTGTCGCGGTCTCTGGCGTCACGTCACCGCTCGCCGCCCACAGCCGACCCAGCTCCTGGACGAAGAACGGGTTCCCGGCCGTTCGGTTGTGCACCGATGCGGCCACCTCGGGGT
Organism: Micromonospora sp. NBS 11-29; assembly: GCF_002140155.1. GTDB lineage: Bacteria > Actinomycetota > Actinomycetes > Mycobacteriales > Micromonosporaceae > Micromonospora. The sequence continues at coordinate 340,316 of NZ_NAPR01000012.1, read as the reverse complement.
CGAGGCGGACACCGGTCTCGACGTGGATGAGCTCGGCGACCTCGGTGGGACCGAGCGGGCGGATCTGGAGGCGACGGTGGTTGCCGGCCCGGCTGGCGGCCGCGAGCGTTCGGACCAGCTCCAGGCTCGGGGAGGGTCCGCGGCTACGCAGGGCGCCCACGACCGCGGCCCCGGCAGGCATCCGGGAGAGGAGGTCGACCAGCAGCCGCAGCGAGCTTGTGTCCGCCCACTGCAGGTCGTCGAGGATCAGCACGACCGGTCGCTCGTCGGCCACTTCCGCGATCATGCTCACCACCTGCTCCATCAGGCGGAATCGGGCGTTGCTGTCAGGGGCCGGCGGCACGGTGCCAGGGCTGGCACGGTATCCGGCAAGGTGGCCGAGGTCGCGGGCCAGCCAGTGTTCACGTCGCGCCGAGGGCAGAGCCTCGAGTAGCTGCGAGACCGCTTCCACCCAGGGCCACATGGTCGGCGTGCCCTCGCCCTCGAGGCAACGACCCCGGATGACGAGTGCGCCCCGGTCACGGGAGTGGACGGCGAGTTCCTCGAGGAGCCGGCTCTTGCCGATGCCGGGCTCGCCCTCGACCATGACGACCGCCGTGCCGTGGTCGAGCGCGGGGGCCACGGAACGTCGCAACTCCGCGAGCTCGTCCGAGCGGCCAACGAGCCCGTCGGCACCGGCGGTTGGTTCTGTCCAGGGTCCGCCTGCCGGCGCCTCGGCATCGGCCAGAGGTGCTACAGCGATGGGGACGTCGGAGAGCCGTTCGCGGGTCCGCCGGGTCGAGGTCACCACCGGATCCGGCGGTGCCTGGGTGAGCACGCGCTGATGGGCCGCTCTCAGGGCTGCGCCGGGGTCGATGCCCAGCTCATCGGCGAGCCGACGGCGGACCGTGTGGAACACGTTCAGCGCCTCCGCCTGGCGTCCCGCGCCATCCAGCAGCGCGATGAGGCTGGCGTGGACCGGTTCGTGCAGGGGGCCGATCGAGGCTGCCAGGTGGAGGGAGGGCAGCAGCCGTGCGGGCTGCCTGAACGTCAGTGCGAGGCCGGTGGCCTCGATGCAGGCGTGGAAGTACTCGTCGTTGAGGCCGGCGAAGATCGAAGTGGCCGCCGGGCCGTGTGCCCATCCGGCGCCCGCCGGGCCGCTCCACAGCTGTAGCGCACGGTGGTAGCGGCCGAGTGCTCCTGCTCCGTCCCCTGCTTGGCTGGCCGCGCGCGCGGCGCCGAGTTCGTCGCGAAATCTGGTGAGGTCGAGGTGGTCGGCCCCGACTGCACACACGTAGCCGTTGCCTCGGCGCAGCAGGTAGACGCCGGTACCCCGGGGCGGCAGATCGGGCTCCAGGAGGCGCCGCAACGAGCCGACATATTTGTGGATCACGTTCAGGGCGCTGGCGGGAGCCTCCTCGCCCCAGATCATGTCAATGAGTTCGCCGGTTCCGGTCGGGTAACCGGCGCGGGCCAGCAGGAGCGCAAGAAGGTAGGCCTGTTGCCTCGGTGCGGTCTCGATCTCGCGCTCGCCCCGCCACACCCGTAGGTGTCCGAGAACCTGCAACCGCAGTTGGCCGTGGAGCCCGCTGCGGGGTCTGGGGACGATCGGGGCGGTGTTCCCGGCGCCAGGCTCCGTACCGACGAGCGTCGCTGTCATGTCTGGCCCTTCGGTCATCGCCCCATGGCCTGCTCGACCTGCGCCGAGTGGAAGCTGCGCCAGCCTGGGTACACCGACACTCTAGCCGCTGAAGTGCCACTCTAGCCAGCCCCCGATTCGGGATGCGAGGATGAACAAGGTCGACGACCCGTCGTCGACTTCCACCACGACGGCGCCTTCGCCGGCCTCCGCCCGGCGAAGGCGGATAGATGACGTGGGCGGCAAATCGGAACGAGGAGTGAGGGTATTGCTGAACGCGGCCCCTAGCCGACGCGACGAGTACGCGGAGGCGACCCGCCAAGAGGTGGTCAAGGCCGCGCGGCGCCTCTTCGCCGACCCGGGCTACGCCCAGACCACAGTCGCTCAGATCGCTCGTGAGGCACGTGTCTCGCCGGCCACGATCTATGCCCAGTGCGGGGGCAAGGAAGGTCTGCTCCAGACCCTGATGGACATGTGGACCACCAGCCCGACCGTTGGTCGGATCATCACCGACGCGGCGGCGGCGGACACCGCCAGGACCAAGCTGGAGGTGCTGGCGGCCGGATACGCCGCGCACGCCGCCGAGGCGGGCGACATCATGCGCGCCGTCGAGCGCGCGGCCCCCAGCTCGCCGGCCGCGCAGGCCTTTCTCGACGTCGCCAACGAACGCCATCTGGAGTCGCTCGAGACAATCGTCGAGGGCATCGCCGGCACCGGCGACCTTGCCGAAGGGCTGAGCGTCCAGGACGCCGCCCGCATCATCTTCTTCCACTTCCACAACGCGCAGTTCGTGCTCGCCGTGGAAACCTTCGGATGGGGCGTCGAGCGCGCCACCGGCTGGCTCGTGGACCGCGTAGCCGCCGCCATCCTCAAGCACTGAGGACACATCAGCCGTCTGGTCGCACCGCCGCCGTGCGATTTCACTGATCGTCCACTGATGTTCCGTAAGGTCGCGGTTCCAGCCCGAGACAACGGGTTCCCCAGGGGGTAAGGCGGCACGCGGCATGGTCACGGTCCATCATCGATACGTCAAGGTCGATGGTCACGACATCTTCTACCGGGAGGCCGGCCCGAAGGACCAACCGACAGTGGTTCTGCTCCACGGTTTCCCGGCCAGTTCCCTCATGTTCCGGCATCTCATCCCACGCCTGGCGGACCGGTGGCATCTGGTAGCGCCCGACCTCGTCGGGTTCGGCCTCTCCGCGGCTCCCGATGCGAAGGAGTTCACGTACTCCTTCGACTCACTCGCCGACGTGACGGAGTCCTTGCTGGGCCGGCTCGGCGTTGACCGTTACACGCTGTACGTTCACGACCACGGCGCCGCCGTCGGCTGGCGGCTCGCCCTGCGGACACCCGGGGCGATCTCGGCGATCATCACCCAGAACGGGAACGCCTACGAAGAAGGCCTCCAACCGGAGTTCTTCGAGGTGATTCGTGACTACTGGCGTGAGCAGAACCAGGAGACCGAGACCGCGGTCCGGCAGGCCCTCACCGCGGAGCTGACCCGCTGGCGCTACCTGTCGGGCGTGCGCGACGAGACTCTGGTCGACCCGACCACATGGGTTCACGACCACGAACTGCTCTCGCGGCCAGGCATCGACCGGGCACACCTCGCCCTCTTTCTGGACTACTCCACCAACCTGGCCCTGTATCCCGAAGTGCACCGCTACTTCCGCGAGCAGCAGGTGCCGCTGCTGGCCATCTGGGGGAAGGGGGACCCGATCCACGGGCCGGCCGGGGCGCTCGCCTTCGGAACCGACCTGCCGGACGCCGAGGTGTACCTGATCGCCGGGGGTCACTTCCTCCTGGAGAGCGCCCTGGACGCTGTCGTACCCCTCATCCGGGAATTCCTCGACAAGCACGCCTGAGTCACGGTCGTCCTCGTCGCCTTCCGACCCCGACCGCCTCATACCGCGCGAGCAGGCCCAGGCCGCCAGTCGCGAGCTGCGCGAACTCCAGGTGATCGGTGGCATGTGCCTGCGGGTTGATGTTCTCGATCAGCTATGTTGCCGGCGTGGAGATCCAGGTGTTGGAGGGTGCGCTCGTTGAGGCGCCCACGGCCGATGTCACAGGCGTGAACCGGCGTGCGTTCGGCGAGTTCGTGGGGCCGCGTGGCGAGTTGGCGTCGTACGCGTTCGGTTGGACCACCGGCTCAGATCCGCATGTGGCCCGGATGTCCATCGGAATTGGTGCCGGCAACCCTGGCGGTGGCACGTTCCACGCTGTCATTTTCGCGCACGAGGATGGTCACGCGTTCTCGCTTGTTGACGAGCCGTTCGAGCAGGTCCCGCAGGGTGGCCCAGACCTGAGCGCGGATCAGTCGCGCGGCCACGAAGATCTGCCGTTCGTCTGGTGGGTGGCCGACCACGTCATGCAGCACGATCGGCGAGCCGGTTGGATGCGGCACTGGTTGCTCGGTACCACCTGTATCCAGACTCCTGAGGTCTTCGAACGCCACGAGCCGGTCCTGTTCGTCAGTCACGACGCGGACGATGGCGTCTGGCAGTTGATCGGAGCCTCTGACGCGAGCGGCAGCACTGGCAAGGTCGGACACCTGCACCATGCCGTCGACGAGGACCCTACCCTGATCGACGTTCTTGACCTGCCGCCCGGGCGCACCGCGGTACGCGCGGGCGTCGGAGAACCCTGGACCGGAGACGGCTAGCTTCATCGAGCTGCTTTCGGTCAGCTGCTGGCAAAGGCTCCGTGCCTTGATGTGGACCCTTCGACCCGATCGGCGGGGGCACCTTTCTCGACACTCCCAGGGCACCGCTTCCGGCGCGGTGGTCGGGGTGGCAGCAGCGACGCGATCTCGGCCCAGAGATCGTCCGAGACGATCCACCGCGGCTGCTCACCCCTCCTCACGACCAGACAGAACGCTCTTCACGTTCCGAAGACGCGCCCCACATCAGTGATCTCTCGCTACGAGGCGGCATGGTGGCCGGCACGGAGCGGACCGACGGCGGCTGGCAGGCCGCGAGCCATCGATCTGGCGGTATCGAAAACGAACGCCCGCACAAGCGGCGACAGACGCAGTTCGGCGCATCCGCTGAGCATGCCCGCATCAACGAGTTCGTCCACCAGCTCGTCGTCCTCCGGCGGCAGCGGGCCCACCGCATCCGCGGCGACCGGGGCCAACCAGTGCAGCAGTATCTGAGCCGGCTGGCTCAGCGCCAGATAGGCCGACCGGAGGTACTCCCGCATCGACAGGTCACCGATGCGGAGCCAGCTCAGGACGTCTCCACCACGGTGCCAACCGTCCACCACCTGCCGCAGGACCGTGTGTGGACGCAGAGCGATCCTCCGGAGCGCGATGTCCAGGGCCAGCGGGAGGTCGTCGCAGGCTGCGGCGAGACGGTCGAGGTCGTCGGCCTCGGCCGTGACCGTGAAGGGCAGGGCCGATTCAATCATGGCGACGGAGTCGGTGCGCGCCAGTGGTCTGATCTGTAGTCGGCGAACGTCGCGTAGTCCCAGCAGCCGTTTGCGGCTGACCAGCATCATCGTGCTCGTGTCACTGTCCACCAGCAGCGGGCGCACCTGCTGTTCGTTGCACACGTTGTCGAGGAGTATCAACAGGCGGCGTTCGGCCGCCAACGTGCGGTACAAACCCACGCGGTGGTCGAGGGTGCCGGACAGCTGGTCGCCTGACACCCCGAGTGCCCGGAGGAACCCGTCCAGGATGTCGTAGGGGCTGGACACGCTGTGGGCATGGTGCGCGCCGAGGTCGGCATACAACTGCCCGTCGGTCGCCTCGGCTGCTTGCCTGTGGGCATGGTGCAGAGCCAGGCCCGATTTGCCGACCCCCGCCGGACCGCTGATCACGATCGGGGTGTCGCCGGGAATCCGCAACCACTCCAGTTCCGCCGCCCGGCCGATGAATCCGCGCGGTCGCTGTGGCAGCTGCATCGGGTACGGGAGCCCGCCCGCGCGCCGGCCCGCCGGCCGTACCCGCGTCGAGAGCCGTACCTCCCCGCCCGTGGCGGCGAGCCAGCGCTGCCGCCAGATGTCCTCGTCGCCACCGCAGGCGGCGACGAACGCGAGCGTCACCGGCAGGGACGGCATCCGGTTGCCGCTCGCGGCGCTGGAGAGCACAGACGGCGAGAACAGCGCGCACTCCGCCATCTGGCGATATGTCGGATTCCCCGCCAGCGCACGCAGTTGCCGCAATTCGTCGGCAAACTGGGCGACGCGTTCTCTGGCTTTATTGACCGGCTTCTCGGGTCTGCCCACGATGGATTCTCCCCAACACGTTGTTCAACAGGCGCAAACGGCTCTCCCGGCGGGAGCCGAGCCATGATGTTCGCCGAGCTGTTGAGTCGGTGTCTCCGCTGCCGGAACCGCGACGGCTGATCCTCAGGCACATCTCATGCCCGAATTCATGCGGATGCCGCATACGCATGTCCATGAGGGGAGAGGAGGTGAGGTAATGGGTTCTTCCATTCGCTTCAATGTGGGCTTTCGTGTTTCAGTGGCAGTATCGGCCGGGTGGGTGGATGGCTTTTCGCTGGCATCCGCGCATTGGTGAACGGAGCCGGGATTCGGCGCTGA
>NZ_NAPR01000012.1:317539-334140 GCF_002140155.1 Micromonospora sp. NBS 11-29 | reverse complement strand
TCCGAGCCCCACCTGGTGGCAGGGCTCGGACGGGTGCATCGTGCGGGCGGTGGCCGGCTGGCCACCGGGCCGGCGATACGCCTGCCCACCGGCCGGCGGGGTCGGGATCGCCCAGCCGCCGCTCGCGAGCGGGATCGCTGAGGAGCGTCGGAACCTCGCCGGAGCGTGGTCACACCGCCTGTGGGAAGGCGAAGAAACGGTCCGGGTCGTACCGGCGTTTGACCTGCACGAGCCGATCGGCGTTCGGCCCGTAGTAGGCCCGCTGCCAGTCTTCGAGGTCGGGGTCGGTGAAGTTGACGTAGGACGCGTCCGGGGCGAACCGGCCCGACTCGACGTAGCGGGCATGCAGCCATTCCAGGTTGGCGCGAACGACCTCCGGCGAGTCGGTTTCGGCCCATGAGGTGTCGAGGCTGAGCAGGAACCGGGTGTCGCGATGCGGGAACGCGGTGTCCGCCACCGGTACGCGGCTGATCGCTCCGCCCCACGCGAACAGCGCGGCCCCGGCCCCGTCCGCGTTTCCGCTGCCGGGCCACTTCTCCACGCCCCGTACCAGTGCGACCAGTCCGGCGTCGTCGATCGAATGCGGCACGCAGCGGTTGCGTACCGCGAAGGCGCCGCCGGCGCTGCTGTGGTGCAGGTAGGTGGCGGCAGCCCAGAAGTCCCGGTCCTCGACCTCAGCCCGGTGGGGCCGGGCGACGGCGTGGGCGGGCGCCAGCAACTCGCGCAGCTCCGCCGCCGGGCCGAGGTGGTGGCCCACCACGGACACGACACCCGCGCCGCCGGACGAGCGGGAGATGCCGATGCGGGCGGAGAAGCCGTCCGGTGCCGTCCGCATGATCTCCTGCATCGTGGCGAGCACCTCGACCGCGTGCGGCCACGACCACAGCACCAGGCAGGTCGACCCGGCCGGAGCGGGGCGGACCTGGAAGGTGAAGCTCGTGTTGACACCGAAGTTGCCGCCCCCGCCACCCCGGCACGCCCAGAACAGGTCCGGATGTTCCCGCGCCGAGGCGGTGACCCTGGTCCCGTCGGCCAGTACCACGTCGGTCGAGACCAGCGCGTCGCAGGTGAGCCCGTGCGCGCGAGAAATCGTGGTGACACCTCCGCCGAGGGTCAGGCCCCCGATGCCGACCGTGTCGGAGTTGCCCAGCGGGAACGTGACGTCGTGCGGCCGCAGGGCCGCGTAGATGGCCTTCATCGGAGTGCCGCCCGCCACCACGGCCTGTCCGTTGTCCGGGTCGAACCGGACACCTGCGAGCTTCCGCAGGTCCAGCACCAGCCCGGAGGACACGGAGTAACCGGCATAGCTGTGACCGCCGCCACGGACGACCAGCGGCACCGACTCGGCACGGGCCCAGTCGATGGCCCGGCTGACATCCCCGGCGTGAGCGACCGTGAGGACGGCCGCCGGTCGGATGCCGGCGAACCGCCGGTTCGCCGGCGAGCCTGCTTCCGTGAAGCCGGGATCGCCGGGGAGCCGGAGCTCGCCGTCGACGAGACCGCGCAGCATCCGCCATCCGGTCATCGCGCCGCTCCCGGGATCTCCTCAAGGTACGACACGCCGGTGGCGGTGTGCTCGCCGTAGCGCTGCCAGACCTCACGCAGCACCAGGGTGTCGCCGAGCCACTGCGGCGTGTTGGTGCTGTGCCCGGCGATCACCTCGCCGCTGGCCAGCACCATGGTGTAGGCCAGGCTGAGCACGCCGCGCTCGTCGCAGGTGCCGGTGATCGTGCCGCGCCGAACTCGTCCACCCTCGAACACCGCCCAGACCAGGTTCCCGCGCTGGTGGTACACGGCGCAGGTGCCGTCGCCGCCGCCCAGCGCGCGAAACCGACGGCCGTCGTAGTCGATGCTCACGCGTCCACGTCCAGCAGCCCGGCGGGCATCGTCAGGGTGGTGCCCGGCGGCGGGGGAGCGACCGGTTCGGCATCCAGTTCGACCAGTGCCACCGCGTCGTCGAGCTGCCGGGCGCAGGTTTCCGGGTCCGGGGCGGAGCAGACGACGAACGAGTGGCGGGCGATGTAGCCGCCCGGTGGCAGCCGCAGTGTGGTGCCCGGCTCGACCATGCGGGACGCGAGCACCAGGCCGGGCGCCTGATCGGGTACGGCGACCGAGTGTACGACGCAGTCGTGGTCGGGGTAGCCGAACCGGATGCCGGCGACACCGGCGCGGGCATGGGTGAGGTCGGGCCGCTGGCCGGTGGCGACGTCGAACAGCACGCTGCCCGGTTCGATGCCGGTGGCGATCTGACCCAGATACGGGATCAGGTCACCGCCGAGGCGGCCGTTGACCTCGATGATCACCGGGCCGCCCGGGGTCAGCCGAACCTCGGTGTGCGTGATGCCGTTCTCGATGCCAAGGATCTGATGCGCCGTGACCAGCGCGTCCCGCAGCGTGTCGTCGGACCGCAGCGGGTCGGCGGAGTCCACGACGTGCCCCGTCTCCTCGAAGAACGGTGGCAGGCCGGTGGTCTTCCTGGCGACGAACATCGGCAGGTACTCGCCCTTGTGCACGGCGCCGTCGACGCTGATCTCCGGACCGTCGACGAAGCCCTCGACGATCGCTCCACCGCGGTAGGGCTCGTCGCCGATCAGGCTGGCCTCGTGCGCGACCCGGTACGCGAACTCGAGTTCCCGCTCGTCGGAGGCGAGCGAAACCCCCATGCTGGCGCCGAGCGCACGCGGCTTGACGATCACCGGGTATCCGATCCGGGCGGCGGCCGTGCGGGCCTGGTCGAGATCGGCGGTCAGCTCGAACCCGGGTTGCGGTGCGCCGGCCGCGGTCAACCGGGTACGGCAGCTGTACTTGTCCCGGCAACCGTGCACTCCTGCTATGCCCAGTCCGGGCACGCCGAACTCGGCGGCCAGCTCGGCCGCGGGCATCACCAGCGGCTCGTCCCAGCACATCAACCCGGTGACGGTGTACCTGCCGGCCAGCTCACGGGCGGTTTCGGCGAGCAGCCGGTGATCGAACACGTTGACCACGACGATGTCGTCGAAGTACTCGTGCTGCCAGGTCGGCCGGAGGTTGTTGATCAGCACCAGCCGCAGCCCGGCCTCGCGGGCACGTTCGGCGACGGCACGGACGATGTACTCGCGGTAGAGCCTGAGGCCGCTGCCGACAACGAGCAGCGCGCCGGGTGCGGGTGTGGTCATGAGGGTGTCCTCCAGGGTGCGGTGGGTGTCATGGGGTCGACGCCGCGGCACCGGCGGCTCGACCCCGGAAGCTCGTCGACGACCGCGTCGACGGCCTGCGGAGCGGTGCGGAATCCGTCGCCGCCGCTGGCCGGGCGGGCCCAGGCCCGGAGCCCGATCCGGACGAAGCCGGTGTCCGCGCCGGCTGCGGTGGCGTAGTGGCAGTGCCGCACGCGCACGACGTCGTACCGGTGAACGTCGGCCACGATGCCGGCCGAGAGCACCCGGGCGGCCCAGTCCGCTCCGTCGTCCGGATCGGACAGCGTGGTCACCCCACGCCGGACGGCATCGGTGCTGATCTTGAGCAGGGTGTCCGCCACCGGGGGCAGCAGCCACGCTCGGCCGTCGGTGCCGATCCCACCCGCCGCGGGTGCCGCCACCCAGTTGTGGACCAGCTCAGCCGGTGGCCGCAGATAGACCATGGTCTGCCGGTGCAGCGTCACCGGCAGGTCGATCAGGGTCGCCGACCAGGGCCCGGCCGTGACGAGCACCGCGTCACCGGACTCGACCGAGCCGTCGGCCAGCAGCACCCGGCCGGTGTCCGGTCCCACGCCGACGATCTCCCGGCCGGGCCGCAGGTCCGCCAGCCGGTGGCGCCGCAACCACCGGACCGCTGCCCGCAGGATGCGGTCGGCGAGCAGGACGCCCGCGTGCGGCTCGAACACGACTGCGGCGCCGGCCGGAAAGCCGATGTGCGGACGGTCCGCCGGGTCGGTGACCCGGATCGGCAGCCCGGTGGCCTNGGGAGGGAGTGCCGTCAGCACCCCGACGCGCCGATAGAGGCGGGCGCCCGACAGGCCTCCGCTGATCAGGGAGTCCAGCTCACGCCAGCGGCGGTGCAGTTGTGCCGCCCGTTCGGTGCCGGCCACGTCGCCGCTGGCCAGGGCGCGCAGAACCCGGTGCTGGTCGAAGGACGTCGACTCCGGATGCGGGATCGGGCCGTGCTCCAGCAGCACCACCCGGTGCCCGGCCAGGACGCACCGGATCGCGGCGAGCAGCCCGGTGACGCCGGCACCGACCACCACGATCCGCGGCCGGTTCCGGTCCGCCCGGCGGGTGGTCCCGGTCATCGCCCGCCCCTCGCCGCGGCCAGCTGCGGCAGCGGCACCGGGACGACGGAGGTGACCTCGGCGGGATTCGTGCTGGCGTTCGCGCAGTCACCCGAGGCATGGGCCGCCAGATCGACCAGGATCGGCGCGGCCGCCCGGAGCAGCCAGCCGACCTCGAAGCAGAAGTCACCGGCGTCGTCGTCTGCCGCCGGCCAGCGGTCCAGCCTGGTCAGGTGGTCGCTGATCGCCTCCGCCGCGCGGTTGAGGCTGAACCCGGCCAGCTCGTAGGACGCCGCGAACCGGTCGGACATGCGAGCTGCGGCGTGGCGCGAGCGCGCCGACACCGGCAGTGGGCCGCGCCCGACCCAGCGGTTCACCCGCTCGGCGACCCGGTTCCATGGCCCGGTCAGCCGGGACTCGGTGACTCTCGCGAGCGCGTCCCGGCTGAAGCTGGTCCGCTGGTGTTCCGGGCTGGTCGTGGCCAGGTAGAACCGGATCAGGTCGCGGGGCACCTCGGCAGCCAGGTCCCGGCCCCGAACCACATGTCCGCGGCTGGTGGAGAACTTCTGGTGGTCCAGCTCGTAGAACTCGTTGGTCAGGTAGCGGGTGGGCAGCTCGTAACGGTCGTCGCAGGCCAGCAGCATCGCCGGACCGGTGATCGCGAACGGGTAGAAGTTGTCGAATCCGAGGAAGTAGACGATCTCCGACTCGCTGCCGGCCAGCCACAGTCCGTCCTCGCCGGACGGGGGGTGCCCTCGGCTCTCCGCCGCCAGCGCCGAGCAGTGCATGCTCCACGCCATCGCTTCGGCGTTGGGGTTGACCACCTGCCCCGCGACCTCCGGAAACGGCACCTTGATGCCCCACGGCACCGGATAGGTCACCGGGAAGTCGGGCAGTGGTCGAGACAGCACCCGCGCCATGGCCTGCGCCATGTGCGGCCGCATACCGTCGGCGTGCCTCTCGACGTGCGTGCGGAGCCGATCGCGATAGCGCTCGACCGGAAGGACGAGCACCCGGGCGTTCCGCAGCGGTACCGGCTCGTCCGGGTCCAGGGTGGACCGCAGGTTGAGCAGCTCGCCCGCCGGCACCAGGTGCCCGCAGCTCTCGCACAGCCCGGCGCAGCCCTCGGCCAGGCACTCCGGGCAGTTGCCGGAGACGAAGCCGTCCACCAGGAACTGCCCGGTCCGCTCCGAGTACGGGAACGGCATCGTCCTCAGCTCCAGCCGGCCTGCCGCGCGCAGCCGGCCGATGAAGTCGACAACCCACCCGGTGAATCGGTCGTCGTCGCCGGTGTAGCTGTCGACGCCGATTCCCATCGTCGCCAGGGTCGACTCGATCTGCGCGGCCGAGGTGGCCACCAGCTCGTCGGCGTGGACGCCGCGGCGGTGGGCGGTCGTCACCACGAACGTCGAGGTGTCCTGGAAACCGGTGCCCAGGAGCACCTCCCGCCCCTGCGCCCGCGCGTAGCGGGTGTGCACGTCGGCAGCCAGGAACGGGCCCGCGATGTGCCCGAGGTGCAGGTCTCCGTTCGCCGTCGGCGCCGGCGAGATGACCACCGTCCGGGTGCTCATCATCGATCCGCTTCGTGCCGGGCCAGGAACGTCGCCGACATCTCGTGGTCCCACCAGATTCCGTAGTATTCGAAGTCGTCGGGGCCGTCGTTGACCACCCGGTGGGTGGACCCCGGCGGCATCCGGACGATGTCGCCCGCGGTGAACGGAGACCGCGTCCCGTCGACGACCACCGTGGCGGTGCCGGAGACGGCGATGAAGATCTCGTATTCGTGGTGGGAGTGCGGAGTCGACTCCGTCCCGGCACGCAGGACGCACCAGGCGCCCTCGAACGGCGCGTTGAGCGCCGGCCAGGGCAGCAGGCGCTGGCCGACGACCCCGTAGGCGGGTTCCAGACGGTCACGGTCGAGGCGGCGAATGTCGATCATGCCTGCACCGCCAGCGCCCGGTCGGCCGATACCTGGTCGACGCCGGCGCCCCGGTCGGCGGCACGGCGGTCGACGATGTCGCCGACGATGTCGGCCGAGCGTTGCGCGAGCACGCTGATGAGCGAGTCGGAGATGCCGTGCGTGGCTTCGTTGACGCCCTGGAGGTACAGGGCGCCCCTGGCATCCGCGCCCAGATCGACACGGTAGTGCCGGTTGACGGTGACCGTGGGCAGACCGATGGTGTCGGCCAGGTGGCGCACCATCGCCGGCATCCGTGAGTCGAAACCGGTGCCCAGGAAGAGCGCGTCGCATCGGACCTGCTCCACGCTGTCGTACCGGAGGTCGCGAACCTCGAGCACCACCTCCTCACCGCCTCCGGGCCCGGGCTCGACCGTCGCCCCGACGACCTCGGTGAGCCCGCGGACGCTGGAGACGGGTTGGCCGAGCATCTTCTGCCGGTAGATCATCGAGTACAGCTCATCGAGGAACGGCGGGGCCAGGCCCGCGTAGTTCGTCAGGTGCATCTCGTTGAGCACCTTGTGGCGAACCTGGTCGGACATGCCGAAAAAGGTGTCCACGAAGGACGGGTAGAACAGCTCGTTGACGAACTTGCTGGTCTGGTAGTTCTTGAGGGCGATCGAGCGCAGCAGCATCACGGGCGACGAGCCGGGGGCGTCCTGGTGCAGCGCCATGAACATCTCGGCCGCGCTCTGCGCGCCACCGATGACCACCGGCCGCAGTGGGCCGCCCGGGCGGGCCAGACTCGTGGCGGCGCCGACCCGGCTGCCGTACTCGGTGCTGTGGATGACCCGCTCGGTGGGCAGGCCGCGGAACACCTCGGGCACGAAGGCGTCCCGGCCACCACCGAAGACCAGGTCGCGGCAGACGACCGTATCGCCGTCGGACAGGTGCACCACAAAGCCGAGTACCGCGGCGTCGTCGGCCCGGATCGGCTGGATCCGCTCGGCGCGGACCTGGTACCGCACCCGGACGTGCTCCAACGTGTCGGCCACCCACTGCTGGTAGGCCGACAGCTGCCACCGGAACGGGTTGAACGTGCCGAGGTTGACGAACTCGTCAAGTTCCCCGTTCTCGTGCAGGAAGTTCAGGAACGAGAAGCGGCTACGCGGGTTTCGCAGGGTCACCAGATCCTTGAGGTACGACACCTGGCTGCGGGTCCAGGGCAGAAGCAGATTCCGCTGCCACTTCACATCCCCGTACTGCTCAAGGACCATGGCCCTGCCGGCGACCTCGGGTGAGTCGCACTCCTCGAGGGCCACCGCCAGCGCTAGGTTCGACGGACCTGCGCCGATCATCAGAACATCCACGTCGTGGACAGACACACGTATTCCTTCCGGGACGGGTGTGACGTGCCGCGACGGCACGCCACAGGGGCGCGGCGCACCGTCGACAACAGCGCTTTCCGGCTGTCGTGCATTCACTCAAGTTGAAGCACGCATTGATGGAAAGCATTGGGAGTGAAAGACAATCAAGTGATCGTGATCGCGGTCGACGAGTTAATGGTTGCGGCGCATCGTCCTTTGTCGGTCGAATGGAAGAGGCCTGGACATGTGACGCACGAGCAGTCCTGTCGCAGCGGCTGTCATCCGCTGCGATCCGCCACCACCGCCAATTCCGCTGGCAGCTATTCCCACGGGAGGGGCGGGTTGGTTCTTCTGCGCGGCCAAAACTTCCGACCAACCCTTCGGCGCGCTGCAATGGCAGCCGGAGGCGGAAGAGGCCACCTTCGATGTTGTGCCCGTGCGCCACCTGACGACGAGCCACCTGGAGACATCGCCGTGACCGCCACCATCGCCAGACCCGCCGGTGTGCTCACCGTCCTACGCCGGACTCCGACACCGGTGCGCTATCTGCTCGGGGGCGTGCTGGTCAACCAGCTTGGCGCGTTGGTCCAGACGTTCATGGTGCCCTACCTGGTCTTCCGCGGGTTGTCCGCCGGACAGGCCGGCAGCGCGATCGCCGCCTACAGCGTCGGATCGGTGGTGGGCGTGCTCGTCGGCGGCGAGCTGATCCACCGCATCGGCCCGCGCGGCGCCATCACCGTCGCGATGCTCGGCTCCGCCGCGATCCTCGCCGTCCTGCCTCTGCTCAGCCGGCCTTCGACGTTCGGCGTGCTGATGATCGCCCTGCTGTCGGCCGGGCTCGCGACCCAGAGCTACCGTCCCGCCGCGGCCGTACTGTTGAGCGACCTGATGCCGGACGAACTGCGCGTCATGGGTTTTTCGATGATGCGCATCGCACTGAACATCGGCGCCGCGCTGAGCCCGCTGATCGCCGCCGGGCTGATCCTGCTGGACTGGAACCTGTTGCTGTGGTTCGACGCTGCCACCGCGCTGGTCTACGCGATCCTCGCCCGCTGGCTGCTGCCCGATCTGCGGACCGGACGGAGGGTGCCCGGCGCAGTCGTCCAGGGGGGCACCGGATCCCGCACGGTGTACGGGATCCTGTTGCGTGACAGGCGCTTCTGGTTCTTCCTCGCCTCGACGGTGATCGGTGCGGTCATCTACGTCCAGTTCAACGTCGTCCTCCCGCTCAAGATCAGCTCCGAGGGGCATTCCACCGGTCTGTACAGCGGCCTACTGGTCACCGCGTCGATCGTGCTCATCCTCTGCGAACTGAAGATCACCGCAACCGTCGCCCGCTGGCCCGGTCACGTCGCGGCGACGGCGGGCACCGTGCTCATGGCAGTCGGTGCGGCCAGTTTCGGAGTCAGCGGTGGCTCAGCCGTGGCGCTCGTCGCGTGCACCGTCGTGTTCGTGTTCGGCACCATGATCAACGGGCCCACCATGTTCGCCTACCCCGCCACGTTTCCCGCGCCGGTGAACGCCCGCTACATCAGCGCGCACCAGGCGACTTTCGGCCTGGGGATGGCCACCGGCCCGCTGATCGGGGTCGCGGCGTGGGTGGGGCTGGGCAACGGGGTCTGGTGGCTGTGCGGCGGACTCGGACTGGTGGCGGCATGGTGCGCCCTGCTCGGGATGAAACCCCCGCGCCAGACACCGTAGTGCGACCGCCGCGCGACGCCGCCCGCCAGATGCCGGGCCCGTCCGAGGGCGGGCCGGATTGCCCCGATCGAACATGCCGTGCAGGAAAGGTTGACCCTGATGAGCGACATCCGCCATGTCTCCGGCGACGAGCGCCTGCGCACCGCCTTCACCCTCTATCCGTACGCCTTCGACGGATCGCCGTCGCCGGACGCGGCGGCGGGTCTGGCGAGCATTCTCCCCTTCCACGAGGGCAACCACACACTGATCGCCGAGGACGGTGGCCGGACGCTCGCCACGGCGGCGGCGATCCCGACGCACCAGAACCTGCGCGGCATCGTCATGCGGATGGCGGGCATCGCCTGGGTGGCCACCCATCCCGCCGCCCGCCGGCAGGGCCACTGTCGTCGACTGATGCGCCGGCTTCACCGCGACATGCTCGACACGGGACACCTGCTGGCCACGCTCTATCCCTTCCATCCGTCGTTCTACGAACAACTGGGCTACGTCGGGCTGCCACTGAACCGTACGGCGACGTTCGAGCCCGAGGGGTTGGCGCCGCTGCTGGGCGTCGAACTCCCCGGCGACGTGTCCTGGCAGGGGATACAGGACGGCTTCGAGGTCTACCGCGCCTTCCAGCGACGCCTGCTGGCGCAACGGCACGGTTTCATGTTCACCCCCGACTACCGAGCTGTCCGCATCCTCGCCCCCGCCGACCGCTGGCTCGCCGTCGCCTCGGTCGACGGGGAGGTGGCCGGTGTGCTCACCTACCGCATCGACGGCTACGGCGGCCGCCTGCACGGTGACGAGTTGCTGTACACCAGTGGGCTCGGACGGGCGTTGTTGCTCCAGTTCCTCGCCCAGCACGCCCACCAGGTCGCCGAGATCGTGCTCACCGTCGCGCCGGACGAGCATCCCGAGACCTGGGCGGGCTCCCTTGCCGTCCGGACCGAGGCGAGGGCGGCCTTCCCCACGTCGCCGCCCCTGATGGGTCGACTCCTGTCGATGGATGCGCTCCGCGACGTGCCCTGTGGCTCCGGACGGGCTCAGATAGAGATCGTCGATGATGAACTCCTCGCGGGGCGGTATCTGCTCGACGGGACCCGCGGGACGATCGACGTCACCGTCGCTGGACCGACCGGGGAGAGGGCCACACTCACCGCCGCTGGACTGTCCGGACTGGCCTACGGTGTGCTGGACCCGGCCGACGTCGTCGCGCGCGGCCTGGGAGACATCTCCGACAACGTGGCGGCCGAGCTACGCGCACTGCTGCCCCGCCGCACGCCGCACGCCTTCGGTAAGGGCTGATGCAGACCACGGCGGAGCTGGCACCAGGCCGACCGACGGTCCGGCCGAGGTCAGTCACCTGCTCTCAGGGCATTGAGTACGGCCGTCACCTCGGGGCGGGACGCGGCCGGTCGCCGGACACCGGCGGTGATGCGCCGGGTCAGCGGCGGGTTCAGCGGTCGGGTCACCACCCGGTATCGGGGGTCCACCGCCAACTTCGGCAGCAGGGTGATCGAGCGGCCGTTCTCCACGTGCTGGAGTGCCAGCATGTAGTTGTTGAACCGACAGACCACCACGGGCTCGAAGCCGGCCTCCCGGCACAGCCGGGTGGACAGCTCGGACATGTACGAGCCGGCGACGTCGAACGTCCAGCGCTGCTGCGCGCACGCCTCCAGGGCCACCGACTCGGCGCTGGCCAGCGGATGCGCCGGAGGCAGCACGAGCACGACCGGGTCGGTGGCGAGCGGCACCAGGTGGATCTGCGGGGAGAGCTCGGCGCCGGCGAAGTCGGCCGTGGTGATGATCAGGTCGACGTCGCCGCGACGCAGCGCGGGCATGCTCTCGTGCGGCTCCAACTCCAGCAACACCACGCTCACGTCGGGGTGTCGGGCGGCGAGACGGGCGAGCGCCGGTTCGGCGAGGGCCTGCACGGCGCTCTGGAACGCGGCCACGGTGACCGTGCCGGCCGGCTCATCGGCGAGGCGGCGCAGCTCCGTCTCGGCCGCGTCCATGGCCGCGAGGATCTCCCGAGCCCGGCCGGCGAGCAACATGCCGGCCGCGGTGAGCCGCACCCGCCGCCCGGTGCGTTCCAGCAGCGCGGTCCGGGTCTCCCGCTCCAGCGTGGTCAGCTGCTGCGACACCGCCGACGGGCTCAGGTTGCCGCGCTGCGCAACGGCCCGGACGGTGCCGAGGGTCGCCAGGTCGGCAAGGAGGCGCAGCCGCCACGGATTCAACGTCATGACCCGCGACTGTACGGCTCTGCTTAACAGCGGCAGCGGAAATGTGCGATGGACGTGCCCATCCGGGACTGCCTAGCGTCGGTCCATGGCTGATTCGTTCTGGTCCGACGCCGATCGTCACCTGGTCCGCTACATCGGTGCGGGCAGCTTCGTACCCGAGATCATCGAACGCGCCGAGGGCAGTTTCGTCTTCACCGCCGACGGCCGCCGCCTGCTCGACTTCACGTCGGGGCAGATGAGCGCGATCCTCGGCCACTCCCACCCGGCCGTCGTCGCCACGATCCAGCGGCAGGCAGCCACTCTCGACCACCTCTTCAGTGGCATGCTGAGCCGTCCCGTGGTCGAGCTGGCACGCCGCCTCGCCGGCACGCTGCCCGCGCCGCTGGAGAAGGTCCTGCTGCTCACCACCGGCGCGGAGGCCAACGAGGCGGCGATCCGGATGGCGAAGCTGGTCACCGGTCGGCACGAGATCATCTCGTTCGCCCGGTCGTGGCACGGGATGACGCACGCTGCGGCGAGCGCCACCTACAGCTCAGGACGCAAGGGGTACGGGCCCGCAGTCCCCGGCAACTTCGCGATCCCCACGCCGAACGCGTACCGACCCGACTTCACCTCTCCCAGCGGCGAGCTGGACTGGCGGCGTCAGCTGGAGTTCGCGTTCGAGCTGTTCGACGCCCAGTCGGTGGGCAGCCTCGCGGCGTGCATCGTCGAGCCGATCCTCAGCTCCGGCGGGGTGATCGACCTGCCGCCGGGATACCTCGCGGCGCTGCGCGACAAGGTGCACGAGCGCGGCGGGCTGTTGATCCTCGACGAGGCGCAGACCGGTCTGTGCCGCACCGGAGAGTGGTACGCGTTCCAGCGTGACGGCGTCGTGCCGGACATCCTGACCCTGTCCAAGACGCTCGGCGCCGGCCTGCCGCTGGCTGCTGTGGTGACCAGCCCGGAGATCGAGCAGACGGCGCACGAGCGCGGTTTCCTCTTCTTCACCACGCACGTGTCGGACCCGCTGGTGGCCGCGGTCGGCAACACGGTCCTGGACGTGCTGGCGGCCGACCGCCTCGACGAGCAGGCGGCGGAACTGGGCTCGTACCTGCGCAAGGGACTCCAGGAGATCAGCCGACGGCACCCGGTGGTCGGCGATGTGCGCGGTCGCGGGCTGCTGGTCGGGCTCGAGCTGGTCAGCGACCGGGAGTCGNCCTGCACATGAACGTGGTGCAGCTGCCGGGCCTGGGCGGCGTCTTCCGCATCGCGCCGGCACTCACCTCCAGCCACGCGGAGCTGGAGCTGGGCCTGGAAATCCTCGACCAGGCACTCGCCGATGTGGTGCCGCGGTTCATACCTTCGTCCGCCGTCACCCCTTCCTAACCGCAGGATCCCCTATCCGCCCATGATCGCGGGGCTCACGCCGGCAGCAGACGTTCGCGCTGTTCGCGTACCTCGTCAGCCAGCTCCGGGTCGGCGGCCAGGCAGGCCCGGAACTCCTCGTCCGCCTCGGTGTTCCGGCCCAGGGCGAGCAGGCAGGCGCCCCGGTGCAGCCGGGTCAGCGGCTCATCCTCGGCCCGCACCGCGACCGTGAGATCGGTGAGCGCGTCGTCGTAACGCCCCGCGTCGAGCAACGTCATGCCCCGGTTGAAGCGGTTGGCCGGATTGTCGTCCAGCTCGATCGCCCGCCCCAGGTCAGCGACCGCCGCCACCAGATCGCCGGCCTGGTGGGCGGCAAGTCCCCGGGCGGCCCAGGCGCTGGCCAACCCGGGCGCCTCGGCCAGCGCGGCACTCAGCGTCCGCCGGGCCAGCTCCGGATCGTCGGCCAGTTCCAGCTGTCCGCGTACGCAGATCAGATGCGCGTTGCCCGGATGCTGCGCCAACCCGTCGTGGACATCCGCCCAGGCGCCCTCGGTGTCGTCGAGGGCGTACCGCAGCCCGGCGCGGTTGATCCGGGCGTCCAGGTGCTGCGGGTCCAGCTCCAGCACGTAGCTGAACCCGGCCAGCGCCGCCTCGACCTGACCGAGCTCCAGCAGGGTGTCCGCCCGGTTGTAGTGGACCTCCGGGAACGGCGGCGACAGCCGTAGCGCCCGCTCATAGCTGACCAGCGCATCCTCCGGACGGCCCAGCCGGCGCAGCAGGGAGCCCCGGTCGAGGTGGTATTCGGCGTAGTTCGGGTCGTTGGTGATCACCGCGTCCAGCTCCACCAGCGCCTCATCCGGTTTGCCGAGCGCGGAGAGCAGTTGCGACCGGTTGTGCCGCAGCACCGAGCGGTGCAACTGGTGCTGATCGGTCCCCAGGGTCTGGTCCAGGTCGGCCAATCCCTCGGTGACCAGTTGCAACGCCTCTTCGAGCTGCCCTTCGTGCATGGCGACCAGGGCGAGGCCGTTGCGGTTGAAGACCAGGTGCGCGGCCCGCTCTCTCGGGTCGGACATCAGCCGGGCGTAGGCGATCGCCGCGTTGCTCCAGGCCCGGGCCTGACGGTGGTCGCGTTCGCCGGTCTCCACGTGCCGGGTGTAGATCATCGAGGTGGCGTACGCCGCCTGCATGTGTACGGTCGGGTTGTCGGTGTGCCGGCGAGCCTCGTCGTAGAGGGCCAGCGCCTCCATCGGCCGGCCCAGCGCCAGCAGTGAGGTGGTCGACTTGGTGGTGAAGGCCCACCACTGGCCGAGCTGCTCGGTCCAGTCGACCAGAGCCCGACCGCGCTGACCGTAGTCGATGGTCGCGTGGTAGAAGCCCATGTTGACGCCGTACTCCAGCGCTTCGCGGAGTGCCTCGACACCTGCCACCCGGGGTGCCGAGCCCCGCTCCCGGTGCCACGGGACGGCACCGAGCCGCAACGACCACTCGTTGCGCGTGGCGAGCTGATCGGCCCGCTCGTCGTGCCAGGCCGCCCGGGTCTCCGGAGCGGTGTCGGCGTAGGCCCGCAGCACCTCCGGGTCGTCGTCGACGCAGTCGGCGGCGACATAGGCCCGGGCCAGCAGGGTCGGATCAGCGCCGGCCGGCACCGGAACACCGATCCGGTCAGCCGCCGCGGCTTCGGGCGCGAGGTTTTCGACCGGCAACGCGTACCGGTGCAGCGCCGGTTGCAGGGAGACCGCCACCGCCCCGACCGGGTCCGCGACCGTCTCCGAGGCAGTCGCCAGCCGCAGGTGCAGCAGCCGCCGATCGGCGCGGCGCAGCAGCACCGCGAAGAACTCCTGGTCGGTCGGGTCGGCCTCGTGCAGGTTCTGCACCAGCAGGCACCACGGTCCGGTGGTGGAGTTCGGCGATCCGGCGGCCGACCCCGACGGTCCGTCGGCGAGTACCGGCAGCGCGGCGTGCAGCAACTCGACGATGCCGTGCGCGTGACGTAGGGTCCGCATCCGCGAGTAGAAGCGGGTCCGCTCGGTCGGTACCGCCAGGGAGGTCAGCGTCTCCCGGTTGGCCGGCACGAGTTCGCGCAGCTCGTGGGCGACGGAGAGGATCTCGATCTCGTGCCGGGTGACCAGCTCGGGTCGCCGCTCCAGCAGGGTGGGGACGATGGCCCGCACCAGCGTGCCGACCGCCGTGTACGGCCCGCGCAGCCGGCGGTGGGCGTCCAGATCGGCGAGGATCGGCAGGTCGACCCCGGTGGTGAGCAGCCGGCGTCGATCACCGTACCGGGCCGCGCGGATCCAACGGTGCGGGGTTTCTGCCATGGTCGTACCCTTCTGCCGTGCTGCCCGGACGGGCCGGAGGACGGGCGTGTCGTCAGATCGGAGATCAACGTACGGTCGGGTCGGTGGACCGACGTGCGCTCAGGTGGAGGCGGCCGACACGTCGCGGGCCCGGGCGGCCCGGCGGCGGTTGCGGACCGCGAGGTAGCCGACGATGCCGAGCTGGCCGGCGCTGAGGGCGAGGATCATCGCCGAGTCGATCAGGTTGGCGGTGCCGGCCCTGCCGTCGAGTTCGGCGACGGCCTCGGTGATGAAGGTGAGGGCGAGCGGCACGACCGCGAAGACCATCGTGGCCAGGGTGACCGCGTAACCGGCCACCATGAACCAGACATACCAGCGGGCGGCGCGCCGGTCGGTGGGGTGCGGGTCCGGATCACCGCCGGCTGGGGCGGGCCGGTGCAGCAACCGGCGGATTCGCTGGCGCAGCAGCAGAGTGGCCGCCGAGTGCAGATCGACTGTGCCGAGCACCAGCGAGAGCAGATAGTAGAGATCGGTGCGCAGGTAGAAGAAGAACTGCCAGAGGATGCGCAGCATGGTGCCGAAGCTGATCGCCAGGCAGACCCGGGCCAGCAGGGGCAGCGAACCGTCGTCGGCCCGCAGCGCCGCCGCGGTCAGTGTCAGCAGGGCCATGACCACCAGGTCGGCGCCCATACCCGCCAGCATCGGTATCCACCGGCTGCGGCGGGGCACCATCACCAGCCCGTCCATCGAGGTCTCGAAGACCAGGTAGTGCAGGCGGTGACCGATGCTCAGGGTGCTGTTCAGCCCGAGCCGCCGCCCCGCCAGGGCGTGCGCCGCCTCGTGCAGCAGTACGAAGGGCCACTGGCCGACCGCGAGCACGATCGTGACGATGGTCAGGTAGTCGGTGAAGAAGATCTGGCCGTAGTGCGGACGCAGGTCGGGCTCGGCGACCGCGACGACGACCCCGGTGGCCACCAGTAACGCGTAGGCGACCAATGCCATCGGGGAGAAGGCGACCGCGCCGAGCCGCTGCCAGCGCACCCGACCGCCGGCCGCCGCGTCACCCGGGCCGGTCCGCTCGGGGCCGGGGCCGGGGCCGGCCACCGTGTCGCCGGTCGGGCCGGCGCCGGGCGGGTCGAGTACGCCGATCGCGGCGAGGTCGTCCAGCATCCCGATGATGTCGATCTCTTCGTCGTACCGGCTGGCGTACCACTGGCCGGCCTGCTCGGGGGTCATCCCCTCGATCAGCCGGTGCACCACTTCGGCGGCGTCGGCGGGAACGACTGCGTAGGAGCCAGTCCCGTGCCGGCCGACGACGACGTCCTCGCCTTCGCGGAGAAACGCCAGCGCGGGTACGGGTACGGGTCGGTCCGGGGCGAAGCCGCCTGTGTCCGCCGCCGTCGGACCGGGCAGTGTGTCGCCTGCCATCGACCCGGCGGGGCTCTGGCCGTGTCCGGTGCGGCTCATCGGTCCTCCCCTGTCGGTGCTGGATCGCCGGGTGGGTGGGGCAAACCGGCGGCGCGGTAC
>NZ_NAPR01000012.1:303887-317534 GCF_002140155.1 Micromonospora sp. NBS 11-29 | reverse complement strand
GTCCGGCCGGGGAGGACCCGGCCGGACGGTACGGTGATCACGCGATCAGGCAGTCCCACGGGATGTAGGCGGCGTTGGCCGCCGCGGTCAGCCGGACCGGGCCGGCCTTACGGACGGCGACCTTCTTCATCGGCCGCTCGGTCTTCGTGACCTTCGTGTCGATCATGCGAGCCTCCCTCGGTACGCGGCTCGGGAAGTCGAGCCGGTCGGATCGTGGCCGACCGCACTGAAAACCCACTGAAAGTCAGCCGGCCACCGTCAATGGACAGCGGAGTCGCCGGCGCTGGTCAGGCGGTGTGTTTCCGGTCCGCGCCGCAAGGCCGCCATTCGAGCGTGGCGTCCCGGGCGACCATCAGCTGGTGCAGGGCGCGCAGACGAGGCCCGGGGGACACCCCGAGTTCCTCGCGGAGCCCGGTGCGGATCGCCCGGAGGGCGTCGAGGGCCTCGGCGTGCCGTCCGGCGCGGTACAGGGCCAGGGCCCGCAGTTCCCAGGCGTGCTCGTCGAGCGGAAAGTCGTCAATCAGGGTCCGGGTCTGATTGAGGAGTCCACGGTGTTGGCCGAGTGCCAGTCCGGCCGCGACCCGGTCCTCGCGGGCGACCGCCCACAGTGTCTCCAGATGCCGGACGGCGCTGTCCACGAAGGTGGTGGTGCAGAGGTCGGCGTAGGGCGCGCCGCGCCAGAGCGCCAGGGCCTCGTCGAGTTGGCGTACGGCCAGTTCCGCCTCCCCCTCGGCCAGGGCGGCCGCGCCGGCGGAGGCGAGCGAGCTGAACCGTTCCGCGTCGACCTGACCGGGGGCGAGGGCCAGCGAGTAACCGTTGGCGTGTCGCCGGAGTACGACGGCAGGCTGCCGGGGAGCCCGATCGGGCTCGATGGCCCGGCGCAGGTGGCGTACGTAGGTGTGCAGGGCCTGCCGGGCGCTGCGGGGTGGTCGTCCGTCCCACACGTCCTCGATGATCTGGTCCTCGGTGATCACCATGCCCTCGGCGAGCAGCAGTCTCACCAGGATCGCCTTGGGGCGCGGTCCGCCGAGTCGGACGGGGTCGCCTGCGACACGAGCTGAAATCGGACCAAGTACATCAATAAAAAACAATTGCATCTTCTCCGAGTTCAAGCGAAATCCGCTTCGAAAACCTCGCTCATGCATTGATGAACATCCTTGAGGTAGAACTCGGTTATCGGCAAGGCTGGAAATTTCCTGAACTGGCGATCTTCGCAATTGCCGCAGTTGATCACATGCCTGATCTGGCATCAGATTCCGGGGGTAACGGATTTTGTATCGAGAGGGTGGCCATATCCGAGGTTGCCGGCGGGGAGTGGGTGGTGACCGACCTTCTGGGCTGACCGAGCCGGAGTGGCGATTCTCCGCACTCTCGCTTCGCCTGGCGTGAGCTGGTCATACCCGATCCGACGCGCCGCCTGGCGGGATGAGATGCCTGGTCGGAACGCCGGCCGACTCGGCTCCCCGCTCGGCGAGGAGCTGCGCCCGGTGGCCCTCGCCGTCATCCCAAAATTGATAGGGGACTGTACAGATAACGGCTCTGCCCCACATTTGGTGTGATGGCGGGTCCGCGGCTGTCACTTGCGGACCGTGGCGAGCCGCTCGACCGTGTCGACGATGTCGGCACTAGCGTCGATGAAGGCATCGACGTAACGGGAATCGAAGTCCGCGATTCGCCTTGCGAACGCGTGTTGTCGGCGTGATCCACGAGCACGGCGCGAATCACGAGCCGAGCCTGACGGCCCCGGTGGTTCGGAAGCGGAGTTGCACGGTCCGTCCGCCGCGATGAGAGGCTGGGTCCAGCGGTCAGGTGGCGCCTGGGTAGCGTCCGGGGCGTGATGGAGCTTGTCGAGCAGCACACGGTTCTGGCCGTGGTGGTCGGGTCGCGGGCGTACGGGCTGCATGGTCCGGGCTCTGACTACGACCGGCGTGGTGTGTACGTGGCACCTACCCGGGCGTTCTGGCGTCTCGACAAGCCACCGACCCATCTCGACGGTCCGGCGGTGGATCAGTTCTCCTGGGAGTTCGAGCGGTTCTGCGTGTTGGCTCTGCAGGGCAACCCGACCGTTCTGGAGGTGCTCTGGTCGCCGTTGGTCCAGTCGGTGACTGTTGACGGGGAGTGGTTGCTGGCTGCGCGGCAGGCGTTCCTGTCGAGGCGGGTGGCGGAGACCTATGGCGGCTATGCCCGGGATCAGCTCAACCGGGTGTCGGCTCGACGTGAGCGTACCGGGGAGACGAACCACAAGCAGGCCATGCACATGATCCGGCTGCTGGTCGCCGGTGCGCACCTGCTGCGTACGGGTGAGGTGCTGGTCGATGTCGGTCACCTGCGTGACCGGCTGCTGGCGGTGCGGCGCGGTGAGTTGCCCTGGGACGAGGTCGTCGCCTGGGCGGCGGACCTGTTCGTCGAGTTGGCGGACGCGGCCACCGCCACCGTGCTGCCCGAGCAGCCTGGCCGGGTCGACGTGGATCGGCTGCTCACGGCGGTGCGGGAAAGGAATCTCCAGTGACCGTCGAGACTCAGGTCAATGCGGATCTTCTGCTTGATTAATAACAACAAGTGATGACGTGAATATTTACTTCCGGCGGCCTTGTTTCGGCGTAATGTCGGGAGTAATGTCGCTTTACCCAACTCAGTCAAGCAAGTCAATGTTCGCTAGCTTGGCGAGGTCTTCCTCCAAGTGTCACCCGGCGCATTTTGACGACTGCTTTTCCGGTTCTCCGTCGTATCTTTTTGTCTCCACCACACCCACCCGGAGAGGCAGGAAGAATGTCCCGGAGACTGCTGAGGGGCCTCGCGCTGATCACCGCGTTGTCCGCGGTGACGCTCACCACCGCGGGGGCCGCCCAGGCGAAGCCCGACACGTCCCACAAGGGCGTCGTCGGCGTCGTCGCGCAACTGAGCCCCGAGGTCGCCCGCACCGTCCAGGGCAGTGGCGTCGACGCCCGCGCCGCAGCGCTGGCCGCCTACTGGACCCCGGAGCGGATGCGCGCGGCGCTGCCGGAGAGCGAGATCCCGGCGGTGAAGAACGCTCGTCCCAGCCAGGCCACCGGCACTGCGACCGGTCCGCAGGGCGCGGCGGGCAGCGTGGCGGCGGCTCCGCCCGTCACCAAGCCCCGAGCTGACCTGCCCGAGATGGGCGCCGACGCCTACGACCCGGCCTACCCGGTCGGGCACCCGACCGCCCGGACCAACGGCAAGGTCTTCTTCACGCTCAGCGGCCTCAACTACGTCTGCTCGGCCGCGGTCGTGAACACCGAGGGCAAGTCCTCGGTCTGGAGCGCCGGGCACTGCATGACCGGCAACCTCCAGTGGGCCACGAACTGGGCCTTCGTCCCGAACTACGTCAACGGCTCGGCGCCGTACGGCTACTGGTACGCCACGGGTCTCTGGACCACCAGCGCCTGGTACAACAACAACAACGACTTCGCCAACGACGTCGGCTCGGCGGTCATCGGCCGGGTCAACGGCTGGCGGATCACCGACTACCTCGGTGGTCAGGGCATCGCCTGGAACCAGGCGGTCGGCCAGTACGACTACGCCTTCGGATACCCGCAGGCCGCCCCGTTCAACGGGCAGACCCTCTGGGCCGAGAACGGTCCGACCTACGACGGTGGCGGCGGCACCATCTACATGACGAACTACATGACCGGTGGTTCCTCGGGTGGCCCCTGGTTCATGTTGTTCGACGGTAACTGGGGCTACATCAACGGACACAACGACTTCAAGTACAACAACCTCCCGCAGTACATGTATTCGCCGTACTACGGCAACCAGGTGGCGAACCTCTACAACACGGTTCGTAACATCTCCGCCTGATCCTGCCGGATCTTCCCGCCGGGTGCGTCGCTACGCGCCCGGCGGGTTCCGTCAATTCCACTCGTTGTGCGGCCTACAAGAAACGCTCAGGGTCGAAACTGTCGAGGTCGATGATGCGGACCCGGGGAAGGACGTTGGTGAAGCAGCCCGCATCCTCCTCGATGTCGAATACTCGCAGGCCCGGCAGGTCGGCGAAGCCGGCGTTGAGGAACTCCTTGAACCCGACGACCGCGACCTGGTGATCACCTCGTAGGAGTTCGTCGACCTGCGGCAGGAAGTCCCCGTCGTGGCTGGCGAGCATCACATTGCCCGGGCGCCGGGCGATCGCCTCCAACGTCCGCTGGATGCCGATGTCCACGACCTTCTGATCCGACGATCCGGCGAGCGGAATGGGCCGGTATTCCATGCTCAGGAGGGCCCGGACGAACGGCATCGGCAGACCGCCGCCCGAGGCGTTGAGGAAGAACAGGGCCTTCACCGGCTGCTGCCACGTGTCCCGCGCGAAGTCCCGCAGACGCTCCCACCGGGGTCGCTCCGCCGGGGCCGGCCGGCGCTCCAGAACACTGTTGCCGAGGGTGGCATCGATGTTCTCCCCGTCCACGATGAGGTATGTGACGGGATCGGTCGTACCGGGCATAGGCGTGCCTCCCAAGTCGGGCAGCGAGCGCGGACCGGTCGAGCCCGAACATCTGCCGTACCGGGGGAAGCGTACTCATGGTCAAGGGTGTTGCCTGCCAGCCCTGCCGGCAGACAGTCCACGGCCGGCGGTGTGCCGGGGTGTCAACAGGTGACGCCGCCGACACACCGCAGGTGGTGCGGAACGGCTATCCGGTCATCCGGCGGTGCACGGTGCCCCGTTGAGCGTGAACGAGGCCGGGCGTGGATTGGTGCCGCCGTAGGTGCCGTTGAAGCCGAGCCCGGTGGACGCGCCGGCTGGCAGCGAGCCGTTCCACGCGGCGTTGCTCGCCGTCACCGCCGTGCCGCTCTGCGACCAGGTGGCCGACCAGCCCTGGGTGACCCGCTGGCCGGCGTCGGGGAAGGCGAAGCGCAGCGTCCAACCGGACAGGGCCGTGGTGCCGGTGTTGCGTACGGTGATGGTGGCGCTGAAGCCGCCGCCCCAGTCGTTGGTCGCGTAGGTGACCTGGCAGGCGGCCACGCCGGACGTGGGCGTCGGCGTGGGTGTGGGTGTGGGTGTGGGTGTGGGTGTGGGGTCCACCCCCTGTACCACGACCGTCGTTGAGGCCGGCGAGGTGTTACCGGCCGCGTCGGCCGCGACCACGTAGAACCGCCGGGACACACCGGGAACCAGACCGGTGATCGTGACGGACGGGGTGGCGGTGCGGCCGTACACCGTGTCGGACGTGCCGACGATCTCGTGGACGACGTACTCCCGTACCCCCACGTCATCGGTGGACGGCGACCAGGCCAGCGTGGCGGAGGTGCCGCTGACGGTGGCGCGCAGGTTGGTCGGCGCGGTCGGCGCGGTGGTGTCGGGCGCCGGGTTGCCATAGCTCAACCCGTAGCCGTAGGGGAACAGTGAGGGCTTGCCGTCGCCGTCGTTGATCGGCTGCTGGCTGGCCGACTGCATCCAGGTCACCGGCAGCTTCCCGGTGGGCTGGCGCACGGCGAACAGCACGTCCGCCACGCCCTGGCCCTCGGTGCCGGGCAGCCCGGCGGCCACCAGGGAGTTCCAGTTCGGCACCTGCGCCGCGATGTCCAGCGGGCGACCGGAGACCAGCACGACCACCACCGGTACGCCGGCCGCGCGCAGCGTGTTGATGGTGTTCAGGTCGGCGGTGTCCAGACCCATGCCGCCGGGCCGGTCGCCCTGGCCCTCGGCGTACGGCGTCTCGCCGACCACCGCGACCGCGGCGTCGTAGGAGGAGTCGATGCCACTGCCGTTGAGGCTGTAGGTCACGGTGCCGGCCGAGCCGACGGTGTTCCGGATGCCCTGCAGGATCGTCGTGCCCGGGGTGGTGTTGCCGCTGCCGCCCTGCCAGGTGACGGTCCACCCGCCGCTCTGGTTGCCGATGTTGTCGGCGTTCTTGCCGGCCACGAAGATCCGGCTGTTGGTGCGCAGCGGCAGCGCGCCGCCGTTCTTCAGCAGCACCTGCGACTTGGCCACCGCCTCGCGGGCCAACTCGCGATGTGCCGCGCTGCCCAGGGTGCCCGCGTACGAACGGTCCGCGAGGGGACGCTCGAAGAGGCCCAGCTCGAACTTCTTGGTCAGGATCCGCCGGTTGGCGTCGTCGATGCGCGACAAGGGCACCCGGCCCGCCTGCACCTCGGCGCGCAGGAGCGTGACGAAGGACTGCCAAGCGTCGGGCGCCATCACCATGTCGATGCCGGCGTTGACCGCCTGCGCCACCTCCGCGCCGGTGAAGCCGGGAGCGCCGTCGATCTGGTCGATGCCGTTCCAGTCGGAGACCACGAAACCGGTGAACCCCAGCTCGTTCTTCAGCAGGTCGGTGATCAGGTAGCGGTTGCCGTGCAGCTTCTGCCCGTTCCAACTGCTGTACGAGATCATGATNACTCCGCCTCGGAGAGCTGGGCGTTGCCCTGGTCGGTGCCGTTCGTGGTTCCCCCGTCGCCGACGTAGTGCTTGGCGGTGGCCAGCACGCTGGCCGGTCCGCCGAGCGTGGTGCCCTGGTAGCCGGTGACGATGCTGCTCATCTGGGTCGCCAACTCGGGTTTCTCGCCGAACGACTCGTAGGTGCGGCCCCAGCGGTCGTTGCGGGCCACGCAGAGGCAGGGCGAGAAGGTCCAGTCCACGCCGGTGCCGGTGACCTCCTCGGCGGTCGCCCGGCCGATCCGTTCGACCAGGCCCGGGTCGCGGGTAGCGCCGAGGCCGATGTTGTGCGGGAAGATCGTCGCGCCGACCACGTTGTTGTGTCCATGCACGGCATCCGAGCCGTAGATCATCGGAATGCCGAGCGGTGTGGCCAGCGCGCCCCGCTGGAAGGAGTCGTACATGTCCGCCCAGCCGGCCGGGGTGTTCGGTGACGGTGCCGAGCCGCCGCCGGAAAGGACGGAGCCGAGCCGGTAGGCGGTGACCTCGGCCGGACTGACCTTGGCGCGCTCCGCCTGGGTCATCTGGCCGATCTTCTCGTCCAGCGACATCCGCGGCAGCAGGTCCGCCACCCGCTGCGCCACGGGCAGGGACGGATCCTGATAGGGCAGCGCCTGAGCGGCCGCGACCGGGGCCAGGGCCAGACCGGTCGCGGCGAGCGCGACCGTCATGGCCATGCCGACGACGGCTGTTCGGGTACGAGATGGGCGCGTGGATCTGCGGAGCCGGATGCGCATGAGCGTTCCCTTCGGGAATCGATGGCGGTGCCCTGAGGTTGCCCTGTGCCCGGAGTTCGGCTCTGCCTCATGATGCCACGCCCCGCGCCCTCCTTCGGGGACGGCCGCAGCATCAAGCCCACGCGGTGATGGTCAGGTACGACGGCGTGTGCCGCGACGACCCCGTTGATGATGGAGGGGATGCCCCACAAGTGGTGAGCGCTGTGGCGCGCGGTCACTCAGCGATCGTCGGCTGCCTCGTAAGCCATCCCTGACCGACGCCGTAGTTGGTGACGGTGAGGCTAACTCAGACTCAGGTTGTGCCGCCGGAGCGCGCTCTGGATGACGTCGAGCGCTTTTGGGCCCACTCCGTGCAGCTTGGCCAGCTCAGCACGCGGCACCCCGACAAGCTGACGCAGAGCCGTGTAACCGGCGTTGTTCAAGGCCCGCGTCGCCGGCACACCGATCTTCGGCAGGATGTCGAGGGAGGAATCCACGGTCTCATCATGTCGAATCCGGGCCATCCGCGTCCTCCGGTGGCATCCCCTGACGTTGGCGTGCCAGGCCGTAGGAGCCAGGAGAACGTGAGTGCGGACGGGCCGGAGAATGGCCGGCAGGTTGGGCTGATCCTGGTCACCGTCATCCACATCGACATGCCGGCGGAGCGTGCTGCCACCCGGGGGCGGCGTCGTCCGGTCCGGCAAGGCATCGACATTCTTATCATTGGTCGCTTCTCACTCCATCTGACGGTGACCTGGTCCGCCGGACGTATCAACCGCGCCGCGCGGCGCTCCTGAACAACGTCATCGCGTCGACCCGGTAGGCGACAACGTCAGGTCGGCGGCCCCTCGACGATGGGAGAAGCCTGTCATGGGCAACGTAGGAAGACGCGTCCGCCGCTCGGCGCTGGCCGTGCTCACCGGCACGGCGCTGGTCGCCCTGCTGGCGGTCACCACGGCCGCCGCCGCGCCGGTCGAGGCGCGACAGGACAGGGCCGCGGCGGCCCGCACCGACGTCTACATCCGGGACGTCACCGGCGATGTCGGAGCCCAACCCCACTCGTTCAACCCGCTGTGGGCCAGCCCCGACATCAAGGTCTGCCCGACCACCATCGAGTGTGCCGTCAGCCAGAACCCGATCGTCGGCGTCACCAACTACATCTTCGTCAAGCTGCGTAACCCCGGCCCGTACGGTTCCGGCACCGACAGCGGTGTGCTGCGGGTCTACCGGACGACGCCGGGTGGCGGTGCCGTCTGGCCGACGCACTGGACCCAGATCGGCGCGGTGAACGTGACCGTCTTCGCCGGCACCACGACCGTGACGATCCCGTGGACCGGGGTGCCCGGGCCGGGCCACTTCTGCCTGCTGGCCAGGTGGGTGTCGCCCACCGATCCGATGACCTTCGAGGGTCCGGACATCAGCACCAACACCCGCTACAACAACAACATCGCCTGGCGCAACGTCGACTCGGTGCGGCTCGTCGCCGGCGGGACGCCGACCGTGCGGCCGTTCGCCATCGGCAACTCGCTCCGGGTGGCGACCAAGAACGACCTGGTCTTCACGCAGCCGGGAGAGCCGATCCAGGGCGTGGGCGGCCGGGTCGTCGTCGACCTCGGGCCGACCCTGTTCGAGCGGTGGCAGGCCGGCGGCAAGGTCGGCACCGGCGTACGCGAGGTCGGCAGGAACCAGGTGGAGGTCGTCGAGCCGGCGAAGGCCAGCCTCGGCAACCTGCTGCTGCAACCGGGTGAGCGGGTCGAGTTCTCCCTCACCTTCGCGGCCGCGGTCGCCTCGGACAAGGAGTTCGTGCTCGACGTGACCCAGTTCGGCCCGGACACGAGCGGTGCGGAGCGGACCGACCTCGGTGGGGTGGAGTACCTGATCAGCGTCGGGAAGCAGTAGCCCCGGCCGCCAGCGGGGGTCGCGGGCCTGGGCAGCCCGCGGCCCCCGTCACCGCACTCGCCGGGACGGTCGGACGGTGGGCTGTCAGCGCAGCGAGACCCAGGTGGTGGCCACCGTGTAGCCGTCGGTGTGGGCGCGCAGCCGGACCGGGCCGGGCGGGGGAGCGCCCAGCGAGAAGAAGCCCACCGCGTCGACCGGCGCCTCCGCNCCCCCCGCCCGCCCCGGGGCGGGGAGAGTTGACCGACGATGCCGGCGTCGGTCACCTCAATCTCCAGCGCCACCGCGGCACCGCGGAACGACAGCGTCCGCGTCGACCCGGCCGACCGGGTCGGCGCCGGCTCCGCGTCGCACGCTGAGTCGAACGTCAGCTCGGCGAGCGCCACGTCCGTGTCGACGTTTCGCCAGGCGAACGCCGCCAACGCGGCGGTCAGGAACTCCTCCGGGACCGCCCCGATCTCCCACAGCGCCGCACCCAGCTCGGCGGTCAGGGCCGCGTCATCGGCCGGCGGCAACGGCTCCATCGCGTTCACCTCCGTTCGTCCGGGTCGCGGCCGATCCGAGGAACGGGGCGAGCGCCGGGCAGTCCCGTAGCCGGCGCAGGCATCTGGCCTGGGTCGGCCCGATGCTGCCGACCGGCACGCTCAGCCGTTCGGCGATCTCCCGGTAGCTGGCCGGCGGGTCGCCGGTCAACAGGGCCAGCAGCTTCTGGCAGCGCGGCGGCAGCTGCGCGAAGCCCTCCCGCAGTGCCTGCCGCCGCTCCGCGCGTAGCAGTTCCTCGTCGGGGGCCGCCACGTCCGCCGTGCGGGACAAGCCATGGTACGCGTCCAGCGCGTCGTCGTACGGGTCGAAGAGCTGGGTGCGGCGGCCGAGGCGGGACAGCCGGTAGCACTCGCGCCGGGTCGTGGTCGCCAGCCAGGAGGCGAGCGCCTGCGGGTCGCGTACCCGGCTCAGCTGCTCGACGAGACGCAGCCAGACGGTCTGGTTGACGTCGGCGGCGTCGGCGCGGCTCAGGTCGTACGACCGGATCACCGAGTAGACGAGCGGGGTGTACCGGCGAACCAGTTCCACCCACGCCGACTCGTCCCCACCCGCCGCGGCGGTCACCAGGCCGGTCGCGCTCGTGTCGGTCACGGCGACGCCGTCCGCCCGCTCATCCGACGAGCACGCCGTAGTCGGGGTGCCAGCGCGGCGCCGCGAGCAGCGCCAGCCGGGCCGCGTCGGCGCTCAGGCCGCCGGCGGTCATCAGGGCGGCGAGCCGACCGGAGACGTGCGCCGTGGCGAACGAGGTACCCGCCCAGGCGGCGAAGCCGTGGAACACCCGGGTCGGGCGGCCCGGCAGCGGCAACTGCCCCTCGACGTACGTGCTGTGGCGCTCGCCGATCGCACAGACGTCGATCCATGGCCCGTACCCGCTGTAGGTGGCCGGCACCACGCCACCGGAGCCCTGGCTGACCGCGGCCACCGCGACGACCCGGCCCAGCGCGGCGGGCCAGACCGGTCGGCTGGTGCCGGCGTTGCCCGCCGCCGCGACCACGGCGCTCGTCGCCGGTAGCGCGGCCACGGCGTTGGCCAGGGGCAGCGACGGCTGGTCGTCCTGGGTGAACCCGCCCAGGGACAGGTTGACCACGGACACCGCCGGCGCGAGTCGCGCCATCGCAGCCACCACCGATGCCTCGTCGCCGAGACCGGTGGCGGTCAGCGCCTGCTCCGGGTCGACCCGGACCCCGGGCGCGGCCTGCCGCACCACCCCGGCGACGAAGGTGCCGTGCCCGCCCTGCGGGGCGAGCACGTCGGTGTGCACGTAGAGCGGGTCCTCGTCGTCGACCTCCGGCAGGTACGCCCCGCCGAGCCACTGCGGGTGGTAGCCGCCGGCCTGGCGCCAGATGCCGGTGTCGCAGATCCCGACGGTCACCCCGGCGCCCTCACCCAGCCGGCTCGGGTCCGGCGGCGGCAGCGTGGCGACCGTCGCGGGCGGGCTGCCCGGGTTGCCCATGATGTTGCCGAGCCCCAGCAGGACGTGGTGCGGCTGCACCTTCGGCACCGGCTGCCCCGGCCACTGTTGGGGGTCGCGCAGCTTGGTCACGAGCGCGGGAACGTCGGTCTCCCGGTCGAGGAGCAGACGGGTGACCCCGGCGAAGCCGTCGCCCACGGCCACCACCTGGCCGCGGGCGCGCAGCCAGGCGGTGACCCGCTGGGCGTCGGCGTCGGCGGCGAGCAGTTGCCGTGGCCGGTAGAGGAACTCCCGGCCCGGCGTGGTGTGCCGGCGGATGTTCTTGTCGGCGGCCAGCGCCTCGTCGAAGGCGCGCTGGTAGGCGGCGTCGTCCGCGCTCTCGGCGCGGGCCGGGGCCGCACGGGACCCGGCGGCGAACGACGCTGCGGCGGCCAGCGCGGACGCGGTCAGCAGTCGCCGTCGGGACAGTCGGCCGGCCGGGCGCGGCGCGGCGGGTTGGTCAGGGGACACGGGTCCTCCATGCGGTCGGCGCAAGCGCCCGCCACTGGCCGGTGTGGCCACGTTCCCGGGTGTCGTCGATTCTTCCAAAGCATAGTTGTATGTCAATGACGTAAACGGTTGGCGCGGATTCCCGACAGGCCCCACGGACATTGACGGCTGGGCATCGGTTCGGAGACTCTGTGGGGCATGCCCGACCGCACCGGTTCCGGTGCCGACACGGCCCAGGCGGCGCTCGACGCCGTCCAGCGCTACCCGCGCGAGGCGATCGCGATCGCCCAGCGGGTGCTGGCCGCCGGGCCCGCGGCCGGGGCCGACCAGCGCTCCACCGCCGAGCGGGCCGTCGGTCTGGCCCTGCGGGAGCTCAACGACCTGCCCGGCGCGCTGCGCCATCTGCGCCGCGCGGTCCGGGTCGCCGACACGCCCCGGACCCGGGCGTTGGCCCGGATGAGCCTGGGCTACGTGTTGGCCAACGCCGGTCAGACCGCCGCGGCGCTGCGCGCGGTGACCGCCGCGCTGCCACAGCTCGTCGGCGCCGACGCGGGGCGGGCCCGGATGCAGCGGGGTGTGGTGCTGCACTACCGGGGTCGCTACGACGAGGCGGTACGCGACTACGGCCTGGCCGTCGACATCGCCCTGCGCGAGGGTGATCTGTTGCTGGAGGCGCGGGCACGCAACAACCGGGGGCTGCTCAACGCCCACCGTGGCGCCGCCGGCGGCACCGACGACGACCTGTCCCGCGCGGCAGCCGCCTTCCAACGGCTGGGCCTGGACCTCGCGGCGGCCGACGCGCGGTGGAACTGCGGCATCGCGGCCGGCCAGCGCGGCGACATCGCCGGCGCGCTGCGCTGCTTCGCCACCGTCGACGAGGAGTACCGGCGGCTCGCCGTACCCCGGCCGGCGCTGCTGCTGGACCGCGTCGAGCTGCTGCTGTCGGTGCCGCTGGTCGACGAGGCGGTGGTGGTGGCGACGGCGGCCGTTGAGGAACTGCGGCGCCGGGGCATGGCCTCCGACCTTGCCGAGGCGCTGCTGGCCCGGGCCCGCGCGGCGCTGCTCGCCGCGGACCTGGACACCGCGACCGACGCCGCCGCCGCGGCCCGGGCCCGGTTCCGTCGCCAGGGCCGACGCGCCTGGGCCGTCCTCGCCCGGCACGTCGAGCTGCGCGCCGAGTACCGCCGGGGCACCCGCTCGGCACCCCTGTTCACCGCCATGGCGCGTACCGCCGACCAGCTCGACGCGACCGGGTGGCCGGGTCCGGCGCTGACCACCCGGATCGAAGCCGGCCTGGTGGCCGCCGCACTGGGCCGGCCCGGCCCGGCCCGGAACCTGCTGGCGGTGGCTGCCCAGGCCCGCCGTCGCGGCACGGCCGACCGGCGGGCACAGGGCTGGTATGCCCTGGCCCTGTCGCGCCGGCTCGGCGGGGACGAACCCGGGGCCGCCCGGGCGCTGCGCCGCGGGCTGGCCGTGCTCGACCGGCACCGCATGTCGCTCGGCGCCACGGAGCTGCGTGCCCACAGCGGCGCGTACGGTCAGGAACTGGCGGCCGAGGGCCTCGACATCGCGGTCCGGGCGGTCGCGCCGGCGCGGGTCCTGGCGTGGGCGGAACGGTGGCGGGCCAATGCGCTGCGGGCCCGGCCGGCCCGGCCCCCGGCCGACCCCGACCTGGTGGCGGCGCTCGCCGAGCTCCGACTGGTCAGCGGCCTGCTCGAAG
Source organism: Micromonospora sp. NBS 11-29 (assembly GCF_002140155.1). Classification (GTDB taxonomy): domain Bacteria; phylum Actinomycetota; class Actinomycetes; order Mycobacteriales; family Micromonosporaceae; genus Micromonospora. The sequence continues at coordinate 304,371 of NZ_NAPR01000012.1, read as the reverse complement.
ACGAGGTGCTGGCCGGGCGCCCGGCAACCGCCCTGCGCGGCCGGCAGGCCCGGCTGGAGCAGCGCATCCGGGACCTGGCCCGGCGGGTGCCCGGTGGGGGCGCCGTGCTGGCCCCGCCCGGGGTGGGCGCGCTGGCCGCGCGGCTCGGCTCCCGGGTGCTGGTCGAGCTGGTGGCCCACGGCGACCGGATCCGGGCGGTGCTGGTCCGCGACGGCCGGGCCAGCCTGCACGACCTGGGCCCGCTCGCCGCCGCGGCGGACCTGGCCCGCCGGCACCGGTTCGCCCTGCGCCGGCTGGTCACCACCGGCGACGCGGCCGCCCCGCGGGCGGGGGCCGGCCACGCCGCGGCCGCCCTGGACCGGCTGCTGTTCGCCCCGCTGCGGCGGCGGCTGGCCGACCGGGACCTGGTGATCGTCCCGGTCGGGGCGCTGCACGCGGTGCCCTGGTCGGCGCTGCCCACCTGCGCGGGGCGTCCGGTGACCGT
>NZ_NAPR01000012.1:260160-303836 GCF_002140155.1 Micromonospora sp. NBS 11-29 | reverse complement strand
CCCGCGCCTGCCGGCCGGGCGCACCGAGGTGTGCCGGCTCGCCCAGGTCCTACCCGGGGCGCGGCGGCTCACCGGGCCCGACGCCACCGCCGCGGCGTTGACCGCCGCCCTGGACGGGGCGGGGCTGGTGCACATCGCCGCCCACGGCACGTTCCGCGCGGACAACCCGCAGTTCTCCAGCCTGGAACTGGCCGACGGGCCGCTGTTCGCCCACGAGTGGGAGGCGGTCGCCCGGCCGCCCGGCTGCGTGGTGCTCTCCGCCTGCGACTCCGGCCTGACCGGGCTACGCCCCGGCGACGAGGTCATGGGGTTCACCGCGGTGCTCCTGGCGCTCGGCACCCGGTGCCTGATCGCGACCGTGTTGCCCGTGCCGGCCGAGCCCACCACGGCACTGATGCTGGACCTGCACCAGCGGATGCGGGCGGGCGCCGGCCCGGCGCGAGCCCTCGCCGACGCGCAGCGGGCGTTCGGCGCGGCGGGCGACGGTCCCGCCCGGGCCACCGCGGCGGCCTTCGTCTGCTTCGGCGCCGGCTGACGGTGGCGTCCCAGAGCCCGTCAACGAGACAGCCGCCGTGCGGGGTGCGAAAAATTCAGATCGGTCTACCTCTAGAACTTTACTGTTAACAGTCCTAATAATAGGGCCCCGGTCCCGATCCGATCCGGAAGGCCCACCCCATGCGCCGCCCTGCCATCCTTGCCCTGGCCGCCGTACTGGCCGCCGGTGCTACCACCGTCTACCTGGCGTCGTCCGCCTCCGCGGCCGCCGCCTGCTACCCCACCTGGTCGTCCGCTGCGGTGTACGTCGGCGGCGGGCAGGCGTCCNNAGAACGAGAACCCGGCCACGCACAGCGGCCAGTGGGACGTCTGGGCCAACCAGGGCGCCTGCGGCGGCACCACCCCGCCGAGCACGCCACCCCCGACCACGACGTCGCCGACCACCGCGCCACCCCCGACCACCCCGCCGCCCACGACCACCCCGCCCCCGCCGACCGGCAACGGTCCGCTGCCCAAGCACTTCCTCACCGGGTACTGGCACAACTTCGACAATCCCGCCCAGGAGATCCGGCTCCGCGACGTACCGGCCGCCTACGACCTGGTCGCGGTCGCGTTCGCCGATGCGACGAGCACACCCGGCGCGGTCTCCTTCGGCATCGATGCGGGCCTGAGCGCCTCGCTCGGCGGCTACACCAACGCCGACTTCAAGAACGACATCGCCACCCTGCACTCGCGTGGCAAGAAGGTCGTCATCTCGGTCGGCGGCGAACGCGGCACCGTCTCGGTCGCCAGTTCCGGCGCCGCCACGAACTTCGCCAACTCGATCGTCGGCCTCATCGGTACCTACGGATTCGACGGCGTCGACATCGACCTGGAGAACGGTGTCAACGCGACGTACATGAGTCAGGCGCTGCGCGACATCCGCAGGCGGACGAACCCTAACCTGATCATCACGATGGCGCCGCAGACCATCGACATGCAGAGCACCGGCGGCCAGTACTTCCAATTGGCGCTGAGCATCAAGGACATCCTGACCGTCGTCCACACGCAGTTCTACAACTCCGGTGCGATGCTCGGCTGCGACAACAGAGCCGCGTACGGCCAAGGTTCGGTCAACTTCCTCGTGGCCCTCGCCTGCATCCAACTCGAGAACGGCCTCCGACCGGATCAGGTGTCCCTCGGACTGCCGGCCGCGCCGAGCGCCGCAGGCGGCGGCTACGTCAACCCCTCGGTGGTGAACCAGGCTCTCGACTGCCTCGCCAAGGGCACGAACTGCGGCTCCTTCAAGCCGCCGCGCACCTACCCCGGAATCCGAGGCGCCATGACGTGGTCCGTCAACTGGGACGTGACCAACGGGAACGGTTTTGCCAACACCGTCCGTCCCCACCTCAACACCCTTCCCTGACCCCCCTCGCAGGAGAGTGTCATGAAACTCAGGCAGAAGTTCCTGGCCCTGGCCGCCGTCGCGGTTACCGCCACCGCGATCGCGATCGTCCCGATGTCCACGTCGAGCGCGGCCGCGTCCTGCTACCCGGCCTGGTCCGCGTCCCAGGCATACGTCGGTGGCGGCCAGGCTTCGNAGAACGAGAACCCGGCCACGCACAGCGGCCAGTGGGACGTCTGGGCCAACCAGGGTGCCTGTGGCGGCACCACCCCGACCACCCCGCCGCCCACCGGCCCGACCAACCCGCCGCCGGCCGGCAAGATGGCGGCGGCGCCGTACGTCTATCCCGGCTGGGGCAACCCGCCGGCGCCCTCGACGATCACCGGCCAGGGCGTGCGGGCGTTCACCGTCGCGTTCGTGCTGGCGAACGGCTGCAACCCGGTCTGGGACGGCGAGGGCGGCCTGACCGGCGGCGTCCACGAGGCATGGATCAACCAGGCCAAGGCGGCCGGCGCGACCATCGTCCCGTCGATCGGCGGCTGGCAGGGCAACAAGCTCGGCCCGAACTGCTCCACCCCGGAGGCCCTCGCCGGGGCGTACCAGAAGGTCATCAACACGTTCAACCTCAAGGCCATCGACATCGACATCGAGAACTACGACGAGTTCGAGAACTACACCGTCGCCGATCGCATCGTCAGAGCGCTGGGCATCATCAAGCGCAACAACCCGGGCGTCACCACGATCCTGACCTTCGGTACGACCACGAGCGGCCCCAACGCGCACGGCGTCCGGCTGATCAACCAGGCCCGGGCCTTGAACGCCAATGTGGATGTCTTCACCATCATGCCGTTCGACTTCGGCGGCGGCAGTGACATGTACACCAGCACCCGCAACGCCGCGGAGGGACTGAAGAACCAACTGAAGTCGACGTTCGGCTGGAACGACCAGACGGCGTACGCCCACATGGGCATCTCCGGTATGAACGGCCTGTCCGACCAGCAGGAGGTCACCACGCCAGCTACCTGGACGCGGATCCGTGACTACGCCAAGAGCAACGGGCTGGCCCGGTTCACCTTCTGGGCGGTGAACCGGGATCGCGGCTGTGCCGGCGGCGGGGTGGTCTCCAACTGCAGCGGCATCGCCCAGAGCGACTGGGAATTCAGCCGGATCTCCGCCGGCTTCTAGGGTCCGCGCCGGGCCGGCGGTAGGCCGGCCCGGCGCACCCGTTCCACGTCGTCGCGAGGCGCCGCGGTATTGACAGACCGCGCCGCGGCCGCCGAGGCTGTATGGAGCGATGTGTATCGATAGATGCGGGGGCATGATGCGACGCGGGATCTTCGCGCTGGCGACGGCCGCCGCGGTCGTCGTCGGCGGGGGCACGACGATGGTGCTGCGGCCGGCCTACGCCGCGGCGACGTGCACGGTGGACTACGAAATCACCCGGGAGTGGTCCAGCGGCTACTGGGCCGAGCTCACCGTCACCAACCTGGGCGCTCCCGTCACCGACTGGTGGCTGCGGTTCCGGCAGGTCAACGGTCAGACGATCACCATGGGCCACGACCGGCTGCCGGACGGATACGGGCTCGGCAGCGGCGAGTTGTACCCGATCACCACGCTCCGCCCACCGGCGGGGTCCACGCTGCCGACCGGCGCCTCGGTGACGGTGCGGTTCGGCGGCAACTACCGGGACACGGAGCCCGAGCCGACCGACTGGGTGTTGAGCGGCCAGCCGTGCAACGGCGACGGCGGCAGCCCGACCGGCTCGTCGCAGCCGACGGCCTCGGCGAGCCCGCAGCCCAGCCCGCAGCCGGGCCGGCCGTCGGTGGCGCTCACCTCACCCCTGCCCAACGACTTCTTCGCCGCGCCGGGCATCATCCCGATCCGTGCGCAGGCCACGGCGGCGGCCGGCCGGCGGATCGAGCGGGTCGAGTTCCGGGCGCGCGGCACGCTGCTCGCCGTGGACACCACCGCGCCGTACGCGTTCGACTGGCGCGGCGTCCCGCCGAACAGCGGCACCCGCGTCACCGCCACCGCCTACGACAGCGGCGGCGCCCAGGCCACCGCCGAGGTCCGCGGCATCCGGGTGCTCCCACCGCCGGCACCCGGCGCCGCACCCGCGCTGAAGGCGTTCGGCAACCGCATCCGCACGGTCACCACCGACCCGAGGCCGTACCGGCCGCACGGAATCATCCGGTCGGCCGTGTCCGACGAGTGCGTGTGGGGGCCGATCCGCTGGGACGGCCCGGTCGACGACGCGTCCGTGGGCGCGCTGCGGGCCCGCGGTGTCGACGCGGTGCGGGTCGTGCTGAGTGACGCCTGCTACGCGTACACCGGCAGCCCCACCGACCGGCAGAACCGCGTCGGCTACCTCGACGAGGCGGCCCGGTACGTCGACCGGCTCGTCCGCGCCGGCATCACACCCATCGTGTCGCTGCGCCAGAGCGACGATCTCGCCGCCCGCACCTTCTGGAGCGCGGTGGCGGAGGTGTTCGGCGACGACGACGCGGTGGTCCTCGACATCTCGCCCGACAACTTCCCGGCGGCCGGCGGCGCCGATCCCGCGGTGGTCTGGACCTGCTGGCGCGACGGCGGTCCCGCATGCCTGGGCACCGGCCTGCCGACCTTCGGCGTGCAGGAGCAGACCCGCCTGCTTCGCATCCAGGGCTCGTTCAACCTGGTCCTCGCCGCCGGGATCGACGGCGGCAACGACCTGAGCCGGTGGCGGGAATACCGCCCGGCCGACCCGGACGGCCGCAGCGTGGCCGCCGCCTGGCGGGTGAACGACCGGGCGGCCTGCGCCACGCCGGCCTGCTGGCGGTCCACCCTGCTCCCGGTCGCCGCCCAGGTGCCGCTGGTCGCCACCGACGTCAGCGCCGGCCCGACGGCGCCGACGTTCGTGCCGCGGACGGTCGCCTGGCTCGACCAGCACGGCATCGGTCACCTGCGCCGGTGACCGGGGAGGGGCGCGGGACCTCCACCGTCCGGGCGGGTGCCGCCGTCCCGGGTCGGCCGGGACCGGTGCCCCTGGCGGGCCGGGACGGCGTGGCGGTTGACTGCGCCGCATGACCGACACCTCGCCGGACCACATTCCGGCCCACGTCAAGAACTCCTACCCGACCTGCAGCGAGTACACCCGGGTGCCCCGGCTCACCCCGCCGCCGCCCGCCGTCGGCACCGACGAGACCGTCCCGACGGCGGTGCGCCTGGTGGCCGTCCGGTGACCGTGGCCGCCGCGCCGGGCCTGCTTCCCGTGTGGCGGGCATGGCTCGCCGGGAACCTGGCGGTGGAAGCCGCCACCGAGCAGGCCCGCGCGGCGGCAGGTATGGGTTTGTATGGGGTTCCCCCGCCTGCCCTGACGTCGCGCGACGCTCATCAGCCAGGCCCGTCCTGAGGGCGGGCGCCCGGTGATTCCACCTACGGTGGGAGGGAACGATGATGAGGTTGCTACCGCGAGACCGCCGAACACCATCCAGGCTGGTGGGCATCGCGATCGCGGCGATCCTGGTGGGGATGGGGGCACACGCCGGCGCGGACGAGAAGTCACCGGCCGACCGAGGGGACCTGCCGACCTGGCACGCGAGGATGGTGAAGGTGCCGCGGCCGTCGGCGCAGGGGTGCTTCACCGCGGCCTACCCGGAACTGAAGTGGCAGGAGACCAGGTGCGTGGCCCCGCCGTCGGCCCCGATGGCCCCGAACCTCGCGCAGGCTCCGCGGCGGGACGTGGGTGGCGGGATCGGGATCGTCGCGGGAAGGCCGACGGGGGCCGGTCCCATCACTCGCGCGTACGGCAGCTTCGAGAAGGTGAACCAGCAGAACCTGTTGAGCGTGACCAGCGTCCCGCCCGCTGCTCCGCCAGGGGAGCCCAGCGCGCCGACGATGCCGGGCAGCTACACGTTCCAGCTCAACACCAACCACCTTCGGGTCCAGGAATGCAACGGTTCGCCGACCGCTGGGCTGTGCCGGGGCTGGAAGCAGTTCGTGTTCGCCAACGACGGCACCAAGGGTGGCAATCCCAATCCTGATCCCAGTCCCAGCAGCCTGTACGTCGAGTACTGGCTGCTGCACTACAACCCGGACCCGACCCAGGGTCAGTCATGCCCGTCAGGGTGGACGGAGGTCCAGGACGACGCGGAGATCCACTGCTCGCGCAAGACCGATGCGATCGAACTTCCCTACCTGCCGATCCAGAGCATCGCGAGGCCGGCCCTGCGACTGGACGGCGCGATCACGAAGACGGCCGACGGGCAGGAGGCCGACACCGCTACCTTCAACGACGGGTTGGGACGGATCTACTCGTCCACGGGGGTGGGCGTCCTCCACGTTCTTCCGCCGGACCCCCAGGAGCCCGGGTCGGAGTGGACGCAGGTCGAGTTCAACGTGTTCGGCTATGGTCGCGGCTCGACGGCCAGATTCAATCCCGAGGCGAGCTTCAACGTCCGCACGACGGTCGAGGACGGCAGCCCGGCCAAGCCCAGTTGCCAGAACTTCGGCTTCAGCGGCGAGCGGAACAACCTCAACTTCGGGCCTGCTGGCCCGGTCGCGTCGACCCCGGCGCCAGCCGTCGTCATCAACGAGTCGGTCCAGGGTCCGGCGTCGGCGTCGGCCTGCCGTATCGCCGCGGTCGTCGGCGACACCCACCAGTACACGTTCGGTGGTCTGTTCTACGACTTCCAGGCCACCGGAGACTTCGTCGAGGCACAGGCCGGTTCCGCGTTCGAGGTGCAGACACGCAAGGTGTCCGGTGCCCCGAACTGGCCCAACACCTCGGTCAATCGGTCGGTCGCGCTGAGGATGGGCACCTCGAGGTTGGCGCTGTGCGACGGAACGCGTCTGGTGGTGAACGGCACCACCACCAGCCTGCCGGCCGGCCAGTCACTGCTGCTGCCCAACGGGGTGGCGATCGACCGGGTCAACAACGTTTACACCTTCAAGGACGCGGCGGGCAACAGCGTCCGCGCCACCGTCAACACCGGCTACCTCGACCTGGGTGTCGGCGTCGGACCTGGGGCAACGACGGTGCGTGGCCTACTGGGCAACCCCAACGACGATCCCCGCTATCTCGAAACCAGGGACGGCACCGTCCTGCGCGTTCCGCTCTCCCACGCCGACCTCTACGACAGGTTCGGGAGCAGTTGGCGGGTCAGCCCGTCCGCCACCCTGCTGCAACCCTGCGCCACCGTTTCCGTGGGCAACCCGACGGCGCCGTTCTACGCCGGCAACCTCAATGTGAACACCCGTCTGTGGGCGCAGGACACCTGCCGCGCCAGGCAGGTCACCACCCAGTGGCTCGACACGTGCGCCCTGGACGTCGCCGTGCTGGGCGCGTCCGNCCGCCGGCCTGCGTACCGGGAAACACCCATCCGACCTGTCCGACGCCGACGTGTTCCCCAGCGGGATGTCGCAGGGCCGGCGGGTAACCCCAGCCGGCAGGCAACGTGTGGTCTCCGGGGATGTGTCCACGACCGGGCATCCCCGGAGATTCGGTCAGGTGCGGGTGTCCGCGGTGTCGAGGGTGGCGAGCCAGGTGCGGATCTCGTCGGCCTCCGGCGTGCCGAGATCGGTGTAGATGGCCAGGGCGTGCTGGTAGTGCTCACGGGTCTGATCGCGGTGGTCGAGGGCGCGATGGGCGTTGGCAAGCCCGGCGTGGGCGCGGGCCCGCTGGTCCCGGGCGCCGATCTCGACGGCGATGGTGTGGGCGGCGGTGTGATGGGTGAGCGCGCCGGTGGCGTCGCCGGCGGCGAGCGTGGCCTCGCCGAGCCCGTTGAGCGCCCATGCCGCGCTGTGCCTGTCGCCGGTCATCTCCAGGATCGTCAGGGCCTGCTGGTGATACCGGACGGCCTCGGCGGGTTGTCCGAGGTGGCGGTGGAGGATGCCCAGCCCGTCCAGGGCCCAGGCTTCGCCGTTGCGATGACCGGCCTGACGGAACAGGGCGAGCGCCTGGGCGAGGTTCTCGGCAGCCGTCCCGTACCGGCCGGATCGCGTGTCGACCTCCGCGAGGTTGGCCAGCGACACCGCCTCGCCGGCCTGGTCCCCGCTCTGCCGGTAGAGGGTGAGCGCCTGTCGGAGGTGCCCGGCGGCCTTGCGGTAGTGGCCCAGCCGCTGTTCGACGTCGCCCAGGTTGCTCAAGGCGCGGGCTTGGCCGATCCGGTCCCCGCTGCGCAGGTGCGCGGTCCGGGCCTGCGCGAAGTGGGCGGCAGCCGCGCGGTAGTGGCCCAGCCGCTGTTCGGCGACGCCGAGGTTGGTCTGGGTCCGGGCCTGCCCGAATCCGTGCCCGGTCTGGTTGAACAGGCGCAGGGCCGCGGTGAGGTGTTCGACCGCGGATTCGTACCGGGCGACCCAGAGGTGGGCCACGCCGAGGTCGGTCAGGGCGTGAGCCTGCTCGGTGACGTCGCCGGTGTGCCGGGCTGCCTGGAGGGCATGACTGTGGACGGCGACGGCGTCGCTGCCGTGACCTCCGGCGAAGTAGCGGTACAGGAGGCGGGAGAGGCGGATCGTGTGGGTTGGCCAGCCGTGGTTGGCGGCGTGGGCCGCGACGGTGACCAGGGTGGGCCGCTCGATGTCGAGCCAGGCGAGTGCGCTGTCCGGGTCGGTCAGATCGGGGGCGGGTGTGCCGGCCGGCGGAATGTCGGGACGAAGGTGCGCCTGTGCGGGGTGGAGGGCGTTCATGGCGGCGGCGGCCGTGGCGAGATAGTGGTCGAACAGGCGGGTCAGCGCTGCCCGGCGGTCGGCGGGACGGACTTCGTCGTGGGCGCGGGTGACAGCGAAGGCGCGGACGAGGTCGTGCAACGTGTACCGGCCCGAGGCGGCCTGCTGGAGGAGGTGGTCGCGGCACAGGTGGTCCAGGTGGGCGTGGGTGGTGTCCAGGTCGGCATCGGTCAGGGCGGCGGCAGCGTAGGCGTCGCTGTCCTGTCCCGGGTGCAGCGCCAGCAGCCGCAGCAGCCGGCGCTGGTCGACGGGCAGATGATGGTAGGAGAGATCGAGGGCGAGTTCGACGCCGGTTTCCAGGCGTCGCTGGCGGTGGCGTTCGTCGAGCCGGTCGGCGTGGTCGGTGAGGGTCCAGCCGGGTGTGGCCCGTATGTGTCCGGTGGTCAGGTCGAGGGCCAGCGGGAGATGGCCACAGCGCCGTGCGATGCGCGCCGCCGCGGCGGGATCGTCGCCCGCGGGGATGTGGCTGACGACCCGGGCGAGATAGTCGACGGCCTCGTGCACGGCGAACNGATCAGGGTGAGACAGCCGGGAACCGCGGGGAGGAGCGGCCGGACCTGGTCGACATCCGCGGCGTTGTCCAACACGATCAGGGTACGGGTGCCGGTGAGCTGCCTGCGGTAGGCCGCCGTGCGGGCGGGAAGATCATGGGGGATCCGGTGGGCCGGTACGCCGAGCAGGCGTAGGAAGCCGTCCAGAACGGCGGCCGGGTCCGCGGGAGGCCGGGCGGGGTCGGGGAAGAATCCGCGTAGATTGACGAAGAGTGTCCGGTCGAAGCGGGATTCCCGGGTCAGGACGTGTCCGGCGTGGATGGCGAGCTGCGTCTTGCCGACCCCGGCCATCCCCTCGATCACCGCGACCGCCGTCGTTCCGTCGGGGTGCCGGTCGTGGCCGAGGGCGTGACGGAGCTGGCTGAGTTCGGTGGCACGGCCGATGAACCCGGTCAGGTCGGGCGGCAGCCGGTCCTGGACCCGTACCACGGCGGCAGCCTGGGCCTCCCCGCTTGTCACCCGTAACGCCTGGCGCCACTGGTGCACGTAGCCCTCGTCCGGGTGCAGGGCCTGCACGATCGCGGTGACGAGGTCGGTGTTCAGCCGTCGCCGACCGGGCTTGAAACAGTCCACGACCGTGGGTCGTCTGGTCAACTCGCTGGCCGGGCGACCGGCGGCCCGCCACGCGTTGTTGACCTGGTTGGTGATCCGTTCGTAGGACGGGTTCCCGGCCCAGACCTTCAGGCACCTCAACGCCGCGGTGAGCTCGTCGAGCGTGCGAACCCGACCCGGGTCCGGCAGCGAGGCGGACGCGTCGTCCGCTCGGGCAGCGATCATTGATCAATCTCAGACATCAATCGACGCAGGCGGATGTAGCTCATCGTATCCGAAGGAGCCCGCCCCACGGGTCGCGGACCGATCGTCCACGGGCGGCATCCGTACCCAGTTTCGGGGCGTGGTCGATCCGGCCCGGACCGTGTCATGCTGCACGGACCCCGACGTGAGGACGACGATGGCTACTGGCGATGCCGTGCAGGTGAGGTCGGGGCGGCGGTCGCTGCGACCGCTGGCGTCCGGGGCGACGCTGGTCGCGGTCCTGGCGTTGCTGTTCGGGCTGCCGTGGTGGACGTTGATGGTGGCGGCGCGGTGGCCGGTGCCGGTGGTGGCCGCCGGCACGGCGGTGTTCGTCGTCGCGTTTGTCGCGTTCCCGGCCCTGATGTATGTGGGACACGGCCGCCGGCGGCTGGACGCGGCGGCCCGTGCCGGCGACACGCTCCTCGGCCTGGTCTGGATCCTGTTCGTCTGGGCGTTGCTCGGCAACGTGGCCCGGCTCGTGCTGGGCGCGGCGGGCGTCGCGGACCCGATCCGGTCCCGGGCCGTGGCCGTGGGTGTGGTGGTCGTCTCGGTCGTCCTGGCGGTCTGGGGGTACGCCGAGGCGATGCGCGTGCCCCGGGTCCGGCGGGTGGACGTCACCGTCGACCGGCTCGGCGCGGGTCTCGACGGGGTCCGGGTGGTGCTGTTGACGGACACGCACTACGGGCCGATCGACCGGGCCCGCTGGTCGTCGCGCACCATCGAGGTGGTCAACGGCCTGGCCGCCGACATCGTCTGCCACACCGGCGACATCGCCGACGGCACGGTCGAACAGCGCCGGGCGCAGGCCGCGCCGCTGGGCGCCGTCCGGGCCGGGCTGGCCCGTGTGTACGTGACGGGTAACCACGAGTACTACGGCGAGGCGCAGGGGTGGGTCGAGCACATGCGGACCCTCGGTTGGGAGCCCCTGCACAACCGGCATCTCGTGGTGGAGCGGGACGGCGCCCGGCTCGTCGTCGCCGGGGTGGACGACGTGACGGCAGCCTCGTCCGGCGTGGCCGGTCACCGGGCGGACCACGCCGCGGCGCTCGCGGGCGCCGATCCGCAGGTGCCGGTGCTGCTGCTGGCGCACCAGCCGAAGCAGATCGGCGACGCGGTGGCGGCCGGCGTCGACCTGCAGTTGTCCGGGCACACCCACGGTGGCCAGATGTGGCCGTTCCACTATCTGGTCCGGCTGGACCAGCCGGTCGTGCAGGGCCTGAGCCGGCACGGCCGCACCCAGCTCTACACGAGCCGGGGCACCGGTTTCTGGGGCCCGCCGTTCCGCATCTTCGCGCCGAGCGAGATCACCCTGCTCACCCTGCGGGCGGGNGGGCGGTCGGGCCGCCCCGCGCCCCGCGGGTCACTTGTAGACGCGCACGTAGTCGACGAGCATCCGCGCCGGGAACGGCGTCGTCGCGTCCGGCGGGCCGGGCCAGTCACCGCCCACGGCCAGGTTGAGGATCAGGTAGAAGGGGTGGTCGAACACCCACGGGCCGCGGGTCGTCTCCACCGTCTCCTTGCTGGCGTAGAACACCTGCGTGCCGTCGACGAGGAAGCGCATGCCCCGGCTGTCCCACTCGACCGCGTAGACGTGGAAGTCGGCGGAGAGGTCGACGGTCCAGACGCGCTCCTGGCCGTAGCCGCCCCCGCCGTTGTAGGCGGGCGCGTGCAGGGTGGTGTAACTGCGGTAGGTGTCACGGCCGAGGATCTCCATGATGTCGATCTCGCCGTTGTACGGCCACGGCCGGCCGGTGAGGAAGTCGCCGCCCATCATCCAGAACGCCGGCCAGAGGCCGTTGCCCTTGGGCACCTTGATCCGCGCCTCGATCCGGCCGTACTGGACCTGGAACTTCGTGCCGGTGTTCATCCGGTGCGAGGTGTAGGCACGCCCGCCGGCGTTCTCCCGCCGGGCCTCCATGACGAGCTGGCCGGCGCCGTTCATCGCCGCGTTGGCGTTGTCGGTGTAGTACTGCGACTCGTTGTTCTGCCCGGTGCCCGGGTCGACGGTCCACTTCGTGGCGTCCGGACGGGTGCCGGACGGCCCGTCGAACTCGTCGGCGAAGACGAGGGTGGTGGCCGGGAACGTCGGGTCGGCGGGGCGGGCCGGGGGAGCGGTCGGGGCGCCTCCGGTGCCGTACACCTGGAACTCCCACAGCGAGTACCCGTAGCCGTTGCTGCGCGCGGTGCCGTACATCCGCACGTAGCGGCCGGTGCCGCTGACGGTGAGGTCCTGCCGGAAGCCCGGGTTGGTCGTGGTGCGGTAGATCGTGGTCCAGGTGGTCGCGTCCGTCGAGGTCTGGATCTGGTACGCGGTGGCGTAGGCCGGGTCCCACTGCAGGACCACCCGGTGCACGGTCGCGGTGGCCCCGAGGTCGACGTAGATCCAACCCGGGTCGACCCAGCCCGTGGTCGGGCTCGTCGCCCAGCGTGAGGCCGGGTCCAGGTCGAACGCCCGCGCCGGCGAGCACTGCCAGCAGGCGCCGTCGTCCTGGTAGGACGACGCGACCGCCGGCTTGCTGTAGGAGAGCAGCACGTCACCCCCGGACGGGGGCGGCGTCGTCGGCGGCGTCGTGCCGGCGGTGCGGACCGCGAGTTCCCAGAGCGAGTAGCCGTACGCCGTCGCCCGCGCGGTGCCGAGGACCCGCAGGTAGCGGCCGGTGCCGGTCACGGTGAGCTGTTGGCTGCCGCCGGCGCCGGTGGTGGTGGCGTGGACGGTGGTCCAGGTGGCGCCGTCGGCGGAGAGCTGGATCTGGTACGCCGTCGCGTAGGCCGCCTCCCAGGTGAGGTCGACCCGGCAGACGGCGCGCTCGACGCCGAGGTCGACGCGCAGCCACTGCGGGTCGGCGGCGGCGCTGGACCAGCGGGTGCCCGGGTTGCCGTCCACCGCCGCCGAGGCGGGCAGCGCGGCGTTCTCGGTCGACGAGGCGGTGGCCGGGCGGTTCAACGCGGCGTTGCCGGTGGTGTCGCATCCGGTGGCGGTGCTCGTGCCGTACACCTGGAACTCCCAGAGCGACACCCCGTACGCGGTGCCCCGGGCGGTGGTGGCGACCCGCACGTACCGTCCGGTGCCGGCGACCGCGAGCGTGTCGACGCCGCCGTCGCCGCCGGTGACGGCGCGCAGCGTCGTCCAGGTCGCGCCGTCGGCGGAGACCTGCACCTGGTAGGCGGTGGCGTAGGCGGCCTCCCAGGTGAGCACCACCTGGCTGACGGTGGCGGCGGCGCCCAGGTCGACGCTGAGCCACTGCGGGTCGGCGGCGGCGCTGGACCAGCGGGTGCCGGGGTCGCCGTCCACCGCCGCCGAGGCGGGGAAGGCGGCGCTCTGCGTGGACGAGGCGGTGACCGGGCGGCCCTGGGAGAGCAGCGGGTCGGCGCCCTGGGCCGGACCGGCGGCGAGGCCGGTCAGGGTGGCGACGAGCGTCGCCGCGAGGGTGGCGGCGACGAGACGGCGACGGGTACGCGACGGAGGGTCGAGGGTGCGGACCAGATGGCGGTTCATGGGCGTCTCCAGGAGCGGGCGGTGGCCGGAGAATGGGCTCGCCGGTCGGCCGTGACCAGCGATGGAGAGCGCTCCCTGGTGACCAGGTTCGGTGCGGGACAGGCGGCTGTCAAGGAAATCCGGCGGTTCCGGAACCACGCCGCCACCGCACCCGGGCATCGACATGTGTGGTTGCATGGGAGGCATGCGTCGTACTCTCGCCCATGTCCTGGCCGCGTTCGTCGCCGCGTCGTGCGTGCTCGTCGCCACGCCGGCGAGCGCGGCGACCACCGCGCCGTCCCTGGTGCTCGGCACCGACTTCCCGGACCCCGACATCCTCAAGGTCGGCGGCACCTATCACGCCTACTCGACGAACAACGGCAACGGCAACGTGCCGGTGGCCACCGCCTCGTCGCTGACCGGCCCGTGGACCCGCCGCGCCGACGCGCTGCCGACGCTCGGCGCCTGGGCCTCCGGCGGGCTCACCTGGGCGCCGGACGTGTCGCGCCGGGCCGACGGCACCTACCTGCTCTACTACACCGCCCGCAGCCGGGCCGCCGGCCGCCAGTGCATCGGCGCGGCCACCTCGACCTCGCCGCTCGGCCCGTTCGCCCCGGTCGGGTCCGGCCCGCTGGTCTGCGACGCCGCCGAGGGCGGTGACATCGACCCGTCGAGTTTCGTCGACACCGACGGCCGGCGCTACCTGCTCTACAAGGACGACGGCAACGCCATCGGGCAGCCGACGAGCCTGTGGGCGCAGGCGGTCGCCGCCGACGGCGTGACGCTCCAGGGCGGCCGGGTCGAGTTGCTGCGCAGCGGCCGCGCCGAGGAGGCGGGCGTCATCGAGGCGCCCGTGCTGACCCGGGTGGGTTCGCACTACGTGCTCTTCTACTCCCTCGGCGGATACGGCGGCGACGGCTACCAGACCAGCTACGCCACCGCCACGTCGCTGGCCGGCCCGTACACCAAGGCGTACCGGTCGCTGCTGACCACCGCCAGTCTCGACGGGGCCGTGCGCGGGCCGGGCGGCGCGGACGTGGTGCGCGAGTCCGGCGGGGACCGGCTGGTCTTCCACGGCTGGGTGAACAACTACTCCGCGCGCGGCATGTACGTCGCCGACCTCGGCTGGGCCGGGGACTACCCGGTGGTGCGGGGCAGCCGGGTGCGCTACGAGGCCGAGCGGGGCACGCTCAACCACTGCGCCGTCCGCAGCACCACGACCGCCTCCCAGGGGCAGGTGGCGGCCTACCTCGACTACGCCGACAGCTGGGTCGAGGTCAGCGTCTTCGCGCCCCGCGCCGGCGGCTACACCGCGTACGTCGGCTACTCCGCCGGCTACGGCGACGCCGAGCACACGCTGACCGTCAACGGCGGCGGCGCGCAGGTGGTCGCGTACCCGGACACCGGGTGGGAGACCTGGCGGCAGGCCCGCGCGGACGTGGTGCTGAACGCCGGGTGGAACACGCTGCGCCTGACCCAGCGCAGCCGCTGGGCGGAACTCGACTACCTGGAGCTCGCCTGACCGTCCAACCTTCTGCGGAGCGTTGCCGGTCAGTCGGCGGGGTGCCAGCCGAGCAGGGGACCCAGCCGGGTCGAGATGTCGGTGAGCAGTTGCACGTAGTCGGCGTGGCCGAAGGTGAACGGTAGGGCGAAGGCCACCTCGTCGACCTCCCGGAATGCCGCGAGCGCGGTCAGCTCCTCGGCGATGCGCTCCGACGGGCCGATCAGGTCGCGGGCGAACAGCATCCGGCCGGGTCCCTGGGGCGCGGTGGTGCGAGGGGTGCGTTGCCTGACGTACTCCTCGTATCGGCCGCGCTGCTCGGGCGTCGCGCTGTCGGTGGGGATCACGACCAGCCCCTGGGAGACGCGGGCCTCGGGCCCGTCCGGGTGGTGGGCCCGGTACGCGCGGATGTGGGAGTGCTGGATCTCGTCGAAGTCGCTGCCCTCCTCCGCCTTGACCACGCTGCTGGTGAGCAGGTTCATGCCCTGCTCTCCGGCCCACCGGGCGGAGCGCAGGCTACCCGCGCCGTACCACATCCGGCTGATCAGGCCGGGGGAGTGCGGCTGCACCCGGCGGGAGAAGGTCTCGAATCCCTCGGTGCCGTCGCCGTCGCCGGCCGGCTCCCCGCGGATGAGGTCGAGCAACCGGCGGACCCGGGTGAAGCCGAAGTCCTCGACGTCGCCGGTGTCCGGGTAGAGGGCATGTCGCACCCGGTCGTAGCGCATCGGCGGGCCGACGCTCACTCCGGGGTTGAGCCGTCCGCCGGCGAGGATGTCGACCGTGGCCAGGTCCTCCGCCAACCGCAGCGGGTTCTCCCAGCCCAACGGGGTGACGGCCGTGCCCAGCTCGATACGGCGGGTGCGTTGGGAGGCTGCGGCGAGCACGGCGACCGGTGAGGAGATGCCGTACTGGAGGTGGCGATGCCGGACCCACGCGCTGTCGAAGCCGAGCTGCTCGCCGAGCTCGATGAGGGACAGTGTCGTCTCGTGGCCCGTACGAGGGTCAGTCTCGTCGAAGAGGCCGATCGTGAGGAAGCCGAGTCTGCGCAGGGGCACCGGGCGTCTCCGTCGCTGCTGTGGGAGATCACAGAATAACCCTCTTACTCTATGGGAAATATATGTGACCCGGATCACAACAGTACTGACCGATCGATGGGCGGGCCGTTACTGTCGCCACATGGACCGAAGCACGCCTCTCATTCGGCGCCGCTTCGTCGACTTCCTTCTGGTGTGCAGCTGCGCCTGTTGAGGCCGACGGCGCCGTTCGACACCGCGCCCCCACCACCGACGACCGCCGGCCATGACCAGGCCCGGTGCTCTCGACCGTACGCGCTCCCCGGCGAGGTCGACCGTCGCGGCCAGGTCACCCTCTGACGCCGACGCGCCCGCCCGACCGGTGTCGCGTCGACCGACGCCGTGCCCGGCGTCGGCACCCCGGCACCGTCCCGGTCACCGACGGCACCCACACCGAGGTGGCCCTCATCGATCCCGTCTGCCCCTCCGGTGTATCCGCCATCCGATCCAGGGAGGTCCCCATGACCACCGACACCGACGCGTTCGTCCGCGAGTGGCAGGACTGGCACCACCACCACGAGGTGGCGCTGGCCGACCCGCACGGCTTCCTCGCCGTGACCGGGCTGCACTGGCTCGGTCCCACCCCACAGCGGATCGCCGGTGTGCCCGGCGCCTGGCACACCGGCGACGACGGGGTGGTCGTCACGCTCGATCCGGGGGAGGAGATCACTCTCGACGGTCAGCGGGTGACCGACCGGCACGCCTTCGGGCCGATTCCGGAACGCGCCTCCGTCCTCGTCGGCGTCGACGGCGGTGTCGTGGAGGTCGCCCGCCGGGGAGGGCACGACATCGTGCGGCCCCGCCGCCCCGACCACCCGCTGCGCACCGCCTACCGTGGCACCCCGACCTATCCGCCGACTCCGCGGTGGGTCCTCACCGGCCGGTACGTGCCGTACGACACGCCGCGCGCGACCACGGTCAGCGCCGCCGTGGAGGGCCTCGAACACGTCTACGACGCACCCGGCCGCATCGAGTTCGAGGTCGACGGGCTGCCCCTGAGTCTCACCGCCTTCGGCGGCGCGACGCCGGGTGCCCTGTCGGTCCTGTTCACCGACACCACGGCGGGAGTGACCACCTACCCGGCGGTCCGCTCACTCGCCGTCGAGCCGCCCGACGGACGGGGTGGGGTGACCCTCGACTTCAACCGGGCCAGCAACCTGCCCTGCGCCTACACCGACTTCGCGACCTGCCCGCTACCACCCGCCGAGAACCGGCTGCCGGTGGCCGTCGAGGCCGGCGAGAAGATCCCGTACGAGCGGACCGCGCCCGCCAGACCGTAGCCCTGCGCTCAGCCACCCTCGGGGAGGAACGCCATGACCAAGCCTGCCCACCGCCTCTCGCCGGTCGACGCCGACGCCGACGCCGACGCCCTGCGAACTCTGCTGCGCCACCAGGCCAGCACCGTCGTCGTGGTCACCGCGCCCGGCACTCCGGCGGTCGGCTTCACCGCCACGTCGTTCACCTCGGTGTCGCTGGCGCCACCGATCATCTCGTTCTGCCTGAACCTCGGCTCCTCCAGTTGGCCCGCCGTGTCCCGCAGCCGGTACGTGGGAGTGCACCTGCTCAGCCGCCAGCAGCAGGAACTGGCTCGGACCTTCGCGACCAGCGGAATCGACCGGTTCGCCGCGCCGACCCGCTGGCGGCTGGGTCCCGAGGGCGTGCCGATGCTCGAGGACACCCTCGCCTGGCTGCTGTGCCGGGTGATCGACCGGGTGACCGTCGGAGACCACGCCATCGTCCTGGCCGAGCCGGAACAGTTGTGGCACGCGGACGTCGGCTCGCCGTTGCTCTACCACCGGGGCCGCTACGCGAATCTCGCCGACCACGTCGAGCCGACCGCCCGACGCGTCGCCTGACCGGCTGACGAGAAGTGGGCGACGCTGACCGGTAACCCGCGCTGCGTCGCACCGACCCGCCGAGGTGGGGCTCACCGTCGAGCCGACCGCCATCCCCAGAGCGACTCCCTCGACCGATCCGCGCCGCCGGCCGGGTCGGGGCCTCGCCGTACCCGCTCGCGCCCGCCCCAACAGGAGATCTCCCATGCTCGCGCACCGCCTGCGCATCCTGACCGCCGTCGCCCTCACCACCCTGCTCACCGCTACTTCCGGCTGCGCCACGAGCGGGCCCCCGGCCGCCGGGGCGGCCGGTCAACCCCGCGCCGGCGGCACCCTCACCTGGGCAGTCGAGACCGAGCCGATCACCCTGAACCCGCACCAGTACGCCCAGGCGAAGGCCCGCCTGCTGGTCTGGAACACGTTCGAGTCGTTGCTCACCTACGACCCGCAGGGAAAACTCGTGCCCTGGCTGGCCACCGGCTGGCAGGCCGCACCCGACGGCCGCTCCTACACCCTCACCCTGCGGGACAAGGTCACCTTCTCCGACGGCACACCCTTCGACGCCACGGCCGTCAAGGCCAATTTCGACAAGCTCCGCGAGCCCGGGTACGCCCCGACGGTCGCCGCCGTGCAGCTACGCAACCTCGACACCGTGCGGGTGCTCGACCCGCGTACGGTTCAGCTCACCCTGACCCGCCCGGACGTGCTCATCCTCGACTTCCTGGCCTCCCCGCAGGGGGCGCAGGTCTCCCCGAAGTCGCTGCGCGGGGCGAAGAACCTCAAGGCCGGCGGCGTCGACGTCGCCGGCACCGGACCGTTCGTCCTGGACCGTTACGTGCCCGGCCAGGAGTTGCACTACAAGCGCAACCCCGCCTACGACTGGGCGCCGCCCACCGCCACCCACACCGGACCGGCCCACCTGGACGGCATCACCTACCGGTTCCTCAAGGAGTCCGCCGTCCGCGTCGGCGCCCTCACCTCCGGTCAGGTCCAGCTCGTCGAGGGCGTGCCGGCCACCGACCAGCCCCTGGTCACCGGTAACCCGAAGCTGCGGCTGAGTCGGCAGCTCAACTCCGGCTCGGCCTACTCCTACTACTTCAACACCTCCCATGCCCCCTTCGACGACCTGCGGGTACGCCAGGCGTTCCGGGAAGCCGTCGACGTCGACACCGTGCTGAAGTCCGTCTACCGCGACACCGCCACCCGGGCGTGGAGCGTGATCAGCCCGTCCAGCCCGCTCTACGACAAGCGCCTCGAGGGCGGCTACGGCGGCGACGTCGGCAAGGCCAACGCCCTGCTCGACCAGGCCGGCTGGTCGCAACGCGACCCCGACGGCTACCGGGTCAGGGACGGCAAGCGGCTCACCGTCCGGCTGGTGCAGGCCGCCCCGTACGTCCGGGACCGCCGCGACGTCCTCGCCCAGGCCGTGCAGGCCGCCGTCAAGCAGAGCGCCGGCATCGACCTCGCGATCTCCCTCGTCGACCAGGGCACCGCCCAGAAGGCCTTCGACACCAACCAGTACGAGGTCTTCGACAACTCCCGCGCCGACACCGACGCCGGCGCCGCCCTGAACCTGCTGCTGCACAGCACGGGCGGCATCAACCGGACCAGGGTCGACGACCCGGGCATCGACCGGCTGCTGGACACCGGTCAGGCCACCGCCGACCCGGCCAGACGCACCTCGATCTACGCCGACCTGCAACAGCGCGTCGTCGCCGACGAGGCCCTGCTGCTGCCCCTGTACGCCCCCGCCGACCAGATCGCCGCCAGCACCAGCGTCGGCGGAGTCCGGTTCGAACCCACCGCCGGCGTTCCCGCGAGCGCCTACGACCTCTGGATCGGCAACTGACATGAGCCGACCACGCCTACGCGCCGTGGCCCGCCGGCTCGGCACCGGACTCGTCGTCCTCTGGGCCGCCGCCACCGCCGCCTACCTCGCGCTGCTGGCCGCCCCCGGAAACACCGTCGACGCCATCGTCGGCGACGGCGCGGACACCCCGGGGATCCGTGCCGAGATCACCGCCGAATGGGGGCTGGACCGGCCCCCGCTCGTGCAGTACCTCGACTATCTGCGCCGCCTCGCCGTAGGCGACCTGGGCCGCTCCTACCTGCTACAGCGCCCCGTCACGGAGGTGATCGGCGAGCAACTCGCCCCCACCCTCACCCTCGCNGGCCGCCGGGCTCGGCGTGCTGCTGGCCCTCGCGCTCGCCACGGCGACCGCCGGTGACCGCCGGCCCTGGCTGCGCCGGGCCAGCTCCGGCACCGAACTGCTGCTGGTCTCCACCCCGACGTTCCTCATCGGCATCGTGCTGCTCACCGTCTTCTCGTTCCGGCTCGGCCTCTTCCCGGTCGCCGGCGAC
Source organism: Micromonospora sp. NBS 11-29 (assembly GCF_002140155.1). GTDB lineage: Bacteria > Actinomycetota > Actinomycetes > Mycobacteriales > Micromonosporaceae > Micromonospora. The sequence continues at coordinate 283,661 of NZ_NAPR01000012.1, read as the reverse complement.
CAGGGACTCGCGGCCCTGGTGCTCCCCGCGGTGACCCTCGCCCTGCCCATCGCCGGACTGCTCGCCCAGGTCCTGCGCGACGCGCTCGACCGGGCCCTGGACGAACCGTTCGTGCTCACCGCCCGCTCCCGCGGGCTGCGCGAACGGGCCGTGCTGCTGCGGCACGCCCTGCGCCACGCGCTGCTGCCCGCGGTCACCCTCGCCGGCTGGCTCTTCGGGATCCTGCTCGGTGGGGCCGTCATCGTCGAGCAGGTCTTCGGCCGGCCCGGGCTCGGCCAGGTCACCCTCGCCGCCGTCACCGGCAGGGACATGCCGGTCGTGCTGGCCGTGGTGACGCTCTCCGCCGCCGTCTACGTGCTGGTCAACACCGCCGCCGACCTCGCCTACCTGTTCATCGACCCACGCCTGCGCAGGAGCTGACGATGACCGTGACCCTGACCGGCACGACCGTCCCCGTCGACGGTGAGGCCCGCAGTCCGATCGTCCGCCCCCGGGGGCGGCTCCGACCGGGCCCGCTGACCGCCGGGGCGTACCTGATCCTGCTGATCGTGGCCGTGGTCCGGCCCGGGCTGCTCGCCCCCGGCGACCCGCTCGCCGCGGACCCGCTCGCCGTGCTCTCCCCGCCCGGCGCGGCGCACTGGTTCGGCACCGACCACCTCGGCCGTGACGTGTGGACCCGGGTGGTGCACGGCGCCGGGCACTCGCTCACCATCGGCCTCGCCGCCACCGCCATCGCGGTCACCGCCGGGGTGCTGCTCGGCCTGCTCGCCGGCCTCGCCCACCGGATCGCCGACGAGGCGCTCAGCCGCTCGTTCGACGCACTGTCCGCATTTCCCATGTTGCTGCTGGCGCTGCTGTTCATCGCCGTCGCCGGCCCCGGCACCACCAGCCTGATCATCGCCATCGGCATCGCCACCCTGCCCCACCACGCCCGGGTGGTCCGCGCGCAGACCCTGCTCGTGCGCCGCGCCGAATTCGTCGAGCAGGCCGTCACCTTCGGCCTCTCCCGGACCCGGCTGGTGACGCGACATGTGCTGCCCAACGTGCTCGGCCCGATCCCGGTGCTCGCCGTGATCGGGCTCGGCGAGGCCGTCCTGGCCGCCTCCGGCCTCAGCTTCCTCGGCATGGGACCGCAACCGCCCTCACCCGAATGGGGCGCGATGCTCTCCGAGGGCCGCAACTACCTGCAGGTGGGCTGGTGGATCAGCATCCTGCCCGGTGCCGCGATCACCCTGACCGTGGTGGCGCTGACCGTCCTCGGCCGGCACTGGCAGGCCCGCTTCGACGGGCGGCAACCCCGATGACCCCACTGGTCGCCGTCGAGGACCTGCACGTCACCTTTCCCACGCCGACCGGCGAGATACGGGCCGTGCGGGGCATCGACCTCACCGTCGCACGCGGCGAGTGCGTCGCCGTCGTCGGCGAGTCCGGCTCCGGCAAGAGCGTCACCGCCCGTACCCTGGTCGGTCTTGCCGGCCCCGGCGCACACGTGCGTGCCGCCCGCCTCGATCTGGCCGGCCAGGACGTCCGCGGCCACCGGCCCCGCGACTGGCGACGCATCCGCGGCCGGCTCGCCGGCCTCGTGCTCCAGGACGCCCTGGTCTCCCTGGACCCGCTACGCACGGTGGGCGCCGAGATCGGCGAGGTCCTCACCACCCACGACATCGTCGGCCGTCGGGAACGCGCCGGCCGCACCGCTCACCTGCTCGACCAGGTCCACGTGCCGGAGCCGGAACGCCGCGCCCGGCAGTACCCCCACCAACTCTCCGGCGGGTTGCGGCAGCGGGCCCTGATCGCCTCCGCGATCGCCGCAGAGCCCCCGCTGCTGATCGCCGACGAACCCACCACCGCGCTGGACGTCACCGTGCAGGCGCAGATCCTCGAACTGCTGGCCGAACGCCGGGCCGCCGGACTGGGCCTGCTGCTGATCAGCCACGATCTGGCCGTCGTCGGGCAGATCGCCGACCGGATCCTCGTCATGCGCGACGGCGAGATCGTCGAGCAGGGGCCGGCCGAGCGGCTGCTGCGCGCACCGACCCACCCGTACACCCGGCAACTGCTCGACGCGGTGCCCTCGGCCTCCTCCCGCGGACGCCGGCTCAGCGCAGCCGCCCGGACCGGCCCCGGCGCCGCGCCGGCCCGCGTCGCGCTGCCGGTCCGCCCGCCCGTGCGCGCCGGCGACACCGTGCTCGCCGCCGCCGGCCTCACCAAACGGTACGGCGAGCACACCGTGGTACGGGACGTCTCGTTCACCGTCGCCCGCGGTGAGACGCTCGGGCTGGTGGGGGAGTCCGGCTCCGGCAAGAGCACCGTCGCCCGGATCGTCGCCGGCCTGCTCGAACCCGACGCCGGTGACGTCACCTTCGAGGGGACCCGCTGGTCCGCGGTGGCGGAGCGGCACCGCCGACCACTGCGCCGCCGGCTCCAGGTGATCTCCCAGGACCCGGTGAGTTCCTTCGACCCCCGCTACACCGTCGGTGGGGTCATCGCCGAGAACCTGGACCCCGGGCTGACCCGCGGGGAGCGTGCCGAACACGTCGTGGAGCTGCTGCGCCGCGTCGGCCTCGGACCACAGCTCCGCGACCGGCATCCCCGGTCGCTCTCCGGCGGGCAGCGCCAGCGCGTCGCCATCGCCCGCGCCATCGCCCCCCGTCCCAGCCTCGTCGTCTGCGACGAACCGGTCTCCGCCCTCGACGTCTCCGTGCAGGCGCAGGTCCTCGACCTGCTGGCCGAGCTGCGCGCCGCCGACGGCACCGCGCTGCTGTTCATCTCCCACGACCTGGGCGTCGTGCACCACCTCGCCGACCGGGTGCTGGTGATGCGCGACGGCGCGGTCGTCGAACAGGGCCCGGTCGGCGACGTCTTCACCCTTCCGCGCCACGACTACACCCGGTCGCTGCTCGACGCCCTGCCCAGTCTCGTCACCGCCGGCCGACCGTAGGAGGAACACCGATGACCGACACCACCCTGCACCTGGCCGCCGCCCTGGACGGCCTGGGCTGGCACCCGGCCGCCTGGCGGGTCTCCCGCGCCGACCCCACCGCGCCGCTGTCGTCGCGCTGGTGGGCCGCCCTGGCCGGTGAGGCCGAACGCGCGGCCCTGGACCTGGTCACCCTGGAGGACAGCCTCGACCTCCAGTCCACCGCCCCCGACGGCCCGGACGGCCGCACGGACCAGGTCCGCGGCCGGCTGGACGCCCTGCTCGTCGCCGCCCGCATCGCCCCGCTGACCCGGCACATCGGACTGGTGCCCACGACCAGCGTCACGCACACCGAACCGTTCCACGTCTCCACCGCCGTGGCCANGGCTGGCGGCCCCGGGTCTCCGCCCGCCGGTCCGAGGCGCGGCACATCGGCCGCCGTGACCTGCCCACCCTGGACCCCACCCGCCTCGACGACCCGCAGACGGTACGCCTCGTCGGCGACCTGTTCACCGAGGCGGGCGACGCGGTGGAGGTGGTCCGGCGACTGTGGGACAGCTGGCAGGACGACGCCGAGATCCGCGACGTCGCCACCGGCCGGTTCGTCGACCGGGACCGGCTGCACTACATCGACTTCACCGGCCGGTGGTTCTCCGTCAAGGGACCGTCCATCGTGCCCCGGCCCCCGCAGGGCCAGCCGGTGGTGGTCGCCCTGGCCCACTCCTCGGTGGCGTACGCCTTCGCGGCCCGGCACGCCGACGTCGTCCTCGTCACCCCCACCGACGCCGGCCACGCCGCCACGATCGTCGCCGAGATCCGGGCCACCGAGGAGACCGTCGGCCGTGGCGGGCCACCGCTGCGCATCCTCGCCGACCTGCTCGTGCTGCTGGACGAGACACCGGCGCTGGCCCGTCGGCGCCGCGCCCACCTCGACGACCTGGCCGCCACCGAGGTCACCGCCGACGCCGCCGCGTTCACCGGCACCCCCGGACAGCTCGCCGACCTGATCGAGGAGTGGCACCGGGCCGGTGTGGACGGATTTCGGCTGCGTCCCGCCGTGCTCCCCGACGACCTCACCGCCGTCACCCGCGCCCTGGTGCCGGCGCTGCGCGAGCGCGGACTGTTCCGTGCCGGCTACCCCGGAGGAACGCTGCGCGACCTGCTCGGACTGCCCCGCCCGGCCAACCGGTACGCCGCCGCGACCGCCTGACCCTGGAGAACGCCGTGCCCAAGCAGATCATCCTCGCCGCGCACTTTCCCGGCGTGAACAACACGACCGTGTGGAGCGACCCCGCCTCCGGCAGCCAGATCGACTTCGCGTCCTTCGTCCACCTGGCCCGCACCGCCGAGCGGGGCCTGTTCGACTTCTTCTTCCTCGCCGAGGGGTTGCGCCTGCGCGAACAGCGTGGCCTCATCCACGACCTGGACGTCGTCGGCCGGCCGGACACGCTCACCGTGCTGGCCGCCCTCGCCGCCGTCACCACGCACCTCGGCCTGGCCGGCACCCTCAACGCGACCTTCCGCGAGCCGTACGAGCTGGCCCGGCAGCTCGCCACCCTGGACCACCTCTCCGGTGGACGGGCCGCCTGGAACGTGGTCACCACCTCCGACGCGTTCACCGGCGAGAACTTCCGGCGCGGCGGCTTCCTCGACCGGTCGCTGCGCTACGAGCGGGCCGCCGAGTTCGTCCGTACCGCACGCGAGTTGTGGGAGTCCTGGGCGGCCGACGCGGTGGTCGATGACCGCGACACCGGTCGGTACGTCACCACCGCCGACCCCGGGGCCTTCACCCACCGGGGCGAGCAGTTCGACATCGCCGGCCACTTCACCGTGCCGCGCGGCCCGCAGCTGCACCCGGTGATCCTGCAGGCCGGTGACTCACCCGACGGGCGGGACTTCGCCGCCGCCAGCGCGGACGCGATCTTCTCCCGCCACGGCACCCTGGAAGCCGGGCAGGAGTTCTACCGGGACGTCAAGGCGCGGCTGGCCCGCCACGGCCGCCACCCGGACGACCTGAAGGTCATCCCCGGGGTGACCGTCGTGCTCGGTGACACCGACGCGGAGGCCCAGGAGAAGGCCCACCACATCCGCCGCCAGCAGGTCAGCCCACAGACCGCCCTGCTGATGCTCGAACAGCTGTGGAACACCGACCTGTCCGGGTACGACCCGGAGGGGCCGCTGCCCGCCACCGATCCGGACGTCTCCGCCGAGGCGATCAGCCGTGGCCGGGCCGGCATGTACCCCGATCCGGTCGCCACCGCGCGCCAGTGGCGCGCCCTCGCCGAGGAGAAGGGCCTCGGCATCCGTGACCTGATCATCGAGGTCACCGGGCGGCAGTCCTTNCCGCCGACGGGTTCATCCTGGTGCCCCACCTGACCCCCGGCGGCCTCGACGAGTTCGTCGACCGGGTCGTCCCGCTGCTGCAGGAACGCGGCGTGTTCCGCACCCGCTACACCGGCGTCACCCTGCGCGAGCACCTCGGCCTCGGCGCCGCCCGTCCGGTCGCGGCCACGGTGGCTCCGCGATGAGCACTACCGTCCCGACGCGGGTCGCCCCGGTGGTGGTCTGCCAACGGCGCTGGCACGACCCCGACGCCGTACGGCTGCGCGCGGCCCTGAGCAGCGAGCTGCGCGACCGCTACGCCGACCGGCCCACCGACCCCATCCACCTTCCCCCGGACGAGGCGGTGGCCTCGACCTCCGTCGCCTGGACCGGCGTGGCCTACACGCCGGCCGCCACCCCGGTCGGGCACGCCGCGCTGCGTTGGCACGGCGACGACCTGGAACTCAAACGGATGTACGTCGTGCCGGCGTACCGGGGACACGGCGTGGCGCCAGCCCTGCTCACGGCCGCCGAGGACGCCGGGGCGCGACTCGGCGCCAGGCGCATCGTGCTGCAGACCGGGGACCGTCAACCCGATGCCGTCCGCCGTTACGAGCGGGCCGGCTACCACCGGGTCCCGGTCTTCCCGCCGTACGACGTGCTGCCCTGGTCGCTCTGCTTCGCCAGGACGCTCACCCCGCCACCGGCGGGCACGAACCGGCCAGGAAGGACGGACCCGGCATGAAGTTCCTGCTCATCACCCTCATCACCCACCTGCCCGACCCGGTCACCGGACGGCACAGGAGCACCACCGAACGCTTCCGCGAGGTCGTGGACAACGCGGTGCTCGCCGAGGAACTCGGCTTCGACGGGTACGGCGTGGGCGAACGCCACGAGCGGCCGTTCATCTCGTCCTCACCACCGGTGGTGCTCAGCCACATCGCCGCCCGTACCTCGACGATCCGCCTGTTCACCGCGGTGACCACGCTGAGCCTGCTGGATCCGGTGCGGGCCTACGAGGACTACGCGACCCTCGATCACCTTTCCGGTGGCCGGCTCGAACTGATCATCGGCAAGGGCAACGGCGCCGCCCAGGCGCAGCTCTTCCACGTCACCCCCGAGGACCAGTGGGAGCGCAACCGGGAAGGCTACGAGCTGTTCCGGCGGCTCTGGCGCGAGGAGAAGGTCACCTGGTCCGGCCGGTTCCGACCCCCGCTGGTCGACGCCGAGACCTGGCCCCGGCCGCTGCAACGGTCGATCCGGGTCTGGCACGGCAGCGCCACCAGCCGCGAGTCGGTGGACCTGGCCGCCCGCCACGGCGACCCCCTCTTCTCCGCCAACGTCACCAACCCGATCGAGCCGTACGCGGAGCTGATCCGCTACTACCGCGAACGGTGGGCGCACCACGGCCACGACCCGGCCGACGCCCTGGTCGGCGCCGGCACCGCGGGCTTCTACACGGCGCGTACCTCCCAGGAGGCGATCGAGACCTACCGGCCGATCTTCGAGGCGCGCGTCGCCGCGTTCCGGAAGGCCGGTGTCCAGCCGGTGTTCGAAACCATCGAGGACGCGGTCGTGCGCAGCTCCGCCCTGGTCGGCAGCCCGCAGCAGATCGTCGACAAGGTGCTGCGCTACCACGAGCGGTTCGGCCACGAGGTGATCCACCTGCAGGCCGACTCCGACGGCCTCACCGACAAGCAGCACCGGCAGGCCCTGGAGCTGTTCCAGAGCGAGATCGCCCCCGCGCTGCGGCGGGCGATCCCCAGCCGGCCCCTGCACCGAACGCCGTCCGCCGTCACCACCTGAGCTGAATCGGGGAACACCATGACATCGACCCCCCTGTCCGTGCTCGACCTGTCACCGGTGCCCGCGGGCCGCACCGTGGGGGAGGCCCTGCGCAACACCATCGACCTCGCCCGCCGTGCCGAGCAGTTCGGCTACCGGCGGTACTGGCTGGCCGAACACCACTTCGCTCCCGGCGTCGCCAGCGCCGTCCCGGCGGTGCTGATCGGGCAGGTCGCCGCCGCCACCAGCCACATCCGGGTCGGCTCCGGCGCCACTCAACTCGGGCACCAGACCGCGCTGGCCGTGGTGGAGCAGTTCGGCACCCTGGACGCCCTGTACCCGGGCCGGATCGACCTCGGCCTCGGCCGCTCCGGGCAACGGCGTGCCGAGGCGGCGCGCGAACTGGCCGGCGGTCCCTCGCCGGCCGCCACCGAGGCCAGGATCGTCGACGGCCTGTACATCCCGCCGCCGTTCTCGTTCGCGAAGCTCCTCACCTCGCCGCGGGCCGCGCTGCATGCCGCGTTGCTGCACCAGCCGGGCGCCCGACCGCCGGACTTCGCCGACCAGGTAGGTGACCTGCTCGCCCTGCTGCGCGGCGACTACCGCGACGCCGACGGGCTCGACGCGCACGCCGTACCCGGTGAGGGCGCCGACGTGCAGGTGTGGTTGCTGGGCAGCAGCGGGGGAGAGAGCGCCCGCCTCGCCGGCGCCCTCGGGCTGCCGTTCGCCGCCAACTACCACGTCAGCCCGGCCACCGTGCTCGACGCCGTCGCGGCGTACCGGGCGGCGTTCCGGCCCTCGGCGACGCTGGCCCAGCCGTACGTCGTCGTCTCCGCCGACGTGGTCGTGGCACCGGACGACGCCACCGCCCGCCGCCTCGCCGCCCCCTACGGCCTCTGGGTACGCAGCATCCGCAGCGGAGCCGGCGCGATCGAGTTCCCGAGCCCGGAACAGGCCGCCGCCCATCACTGGACGCAGGAGGACCGCGATCTGGTGGCGGACCGGGTCGACACCCAGTTCGTCGGCTCGCCCGAGACGGTGGCGGGCAAGCTGCGCACCCTCCGGGACGCGACGTCCGCCGACGAGCTGCTCGTCACCACCATCACCCACGCGCACGCCGACCGGGTCAGCTCCTATGAGCTGCTCGCCAAGGAATGGCACGGCTGAGCGGGACCACCCCGCTGCCGGCACCGGTGATCCTCCGGAGCTCATAGCCCTCNGGCCGGCCTGGTCACCAGGCCGGCCGCCGTCGTGTTCCTGCCGCATCCGCAGCCTGCCAAGCCGGAGAGTGTCCGTTCCCAGGGGCGCTTGACTCCGCTCGGTGATGGGCAGCGGGCGCTGCGTTCCGATGCCGGTGCGTGGCTTGTAACGGCATTGAAGTCAAGACGAAACACCTCTTGACTCTGCCGTCAGCTGGATTAGTGTTCAGACCACCTGCTCACCCGATCAGATCCTCGTCGATCGGCGTCGGGTGAGCGGCGCCAACGCACCGGGCTGCGTGCCCGACTCAGACGCAAGAGGAGGATCGATGTCTTCGCTCGACTACACCTACGAGAACATCGACAAGGTCATCGACCGGTCGACCTGGGTGGCCCCGACGATCGACCCCGAGAAGACGATGCTGCTGGTGCTGGACATGCAGAAGGCGTGTGCCGAGGTCGGCGGCGCCATGTACATCCCGAGCGTCGGCGGCGCTCCGGAGGGCAAGGACGTCGTCCAGCCGGTGGTCAACGTGCTCGAAGCCGCCCGTGCCAAGGGCATTCCGGTGGTCTGGTCGTTGTGGGGCCTGCGCGGTGACGGCAAGGACGCCGGCTTCGCCGACCGCAAGTGGGGCCTCGAGGGCCAGCTCGCCACCTTCCCCGGCGCCTGGGGCAACGGCGGCGACGAACTGGTCGACGAGCTCAAGCCGCTCGACGACGAGCCGGTCATCCGCAAGCACCGGTTCTCCTCGTTCTACGGCACGCCGCTGACCGAGTACATGCGCCGCGCGGGCTGCGACACCCTGGTCGTCGCCGGCCTGTCCACCGGCAACTGCCAGATCACCACCGCCATCGACGGCAACAACCAGGACTTCAAGATCATCGTCCTGGCCGACACCACCGCCGCCATCCCGGCGTCCATCCCCGGTGGCGCCGAGCAGCCCCTGGGCTACGGCCAGCACTGGGAGTCCCTGCGCAACATCCAGGCCAACCACGGCGACGTGCGCACCAGCGTCGAGTTCCTCCGCATGATCGGCGCCTGACCGCCACATCTCCCCACCGTCGAGCTCGTCGGCGGGCCGCTGGCTCCGATCTGTCGAACACCCGTAATCGCGAGAAGAAGGACAAGAGATGTCGCTTTCAGGCAAGCGTGTGGCCCTGCTGATCGAAGACGAGTACCAGATCCTCGAGGGCTGGTACCCCCTGCTGCGCCTGCAGGAGGCCGGCGCGGACGTCCGGGTCGTCGGCAGCGGCACCAAGGACTCGTACGACAGCAAGGAGCACTACCCGATGGCGGTGGACGCCGGTGCGCCGGACGTGTCCGCCGCCGAGTTCGACGCGGTCGTCATCCCCGGTGGGTTCGCCCCCGACAACATGCGGCTGCACCCCGAGATGATCGACCTGGTCCGCGAGGCCTACGAGTCGGGCAAGCTCGTCGCCGCGATCTGCCACGGCGGTTGGATGCTCGCCTCGGCCGGTGCGACCAAGGGCCGGAAGATCACCGGTTACCTGCCGATCAAGACCGACGTCGAGAACGCGGGCGGCACCTGGGTCGACGAGCCCGTGGTCGAGGACGGCAACGTCATCACCTCGCGTACGCCGGTCGACCTGCCCCAGTTCGGCAAGGCCATCGTCGAGTACCTCGGGCGCGCCTGACCGGCACTGCCACCGAGCGCCCTTTCGGGAGGAGAGAGAGTTATGGCTTATTCGTCCAAGCCGGAGCCGGTCGACGCCATCGTCGTCGGGCTCGGCGCGACCGGTGGCACCGCGGTCAAAGTGCTGGCCGAGGCCGGCCTGAAGGTCGTCGGTTTCGATCGGGGCCCGTGGCTGCGCGCCCACGAGCACTACTCCGGCGACGAGGTCAAGTACGTCAACCGGAACTACCTGTGGCCCGACCCGAAGCTGTTCCCCCGCACCCTGCGTCACGACGAGAACTCGGTCGCCGAGGTGTTCCCGTTCTCGCCGACCCCGCAGCTCGTCGGCGGCGGCACGAACCACTGGGCCGGCTGGGTGCCGCGCCCGCGCGAGTCGGACTTCATCCAGCGCTCGCTGCACGGCGACCTCGACGGTGCGAGCATCGCCGACTGGCCGATCCGGTACGAGCACCTTGAGCCGTACCTGACCAAGGTCGAGTGGGAGTTCGGCGTCTCCGGTGTGGCCGGCGCGGACAAGCACGAGCCGTACCGCAGCCGCCCGTACCCGAGTGAGCCGCTGCGCCCGACCCGCTTCGGCCGGCGGTTCTACGAGGCCGCCAAGAAGATGGGCTTCAACGCGTTCCCGATTCCGCACGCCATGGTCACCAACCGGCACAAGGGTCGCGACCCGTTCAACAAGACCAGCTTCTGGAACCAGTACGGCGACCCGANAACTTCGAGTTGCGCTCGGAGTGCTTCGTCCGCGAGATCAAGGTCGGCAAGGACGGCCGGGCCACCGGCGTCGTCTACATCGACCCTGAGGGCCGCGAGGTCGAGCAGGACGCCAAGGTGGTGGTGCTGGGGCTCGGCGCGATCGAGTCGGCCCGTCTGATGCTGATGTCGCGCTCCGCCCAGTACCCCGACGGCCTGGCCAACTCCAGCGGCCTGGTCGGCAAGAACGCGACCTTCCACGAGTACGTGTTCGCCGTCGGCCTCTTCGACAAGGAGATCGACGACCCGCTGTACGGATGGGCCGGCAACTACATCAGCGGCGGCACGTTCGAGTTCTACGAGACCGGGAAGGACCGTGGCCACATCGGCGGCTGTCTGATCTCCGCCTCGCAGACCGTGCACCCGGTCAACTGGGTCTTCCCCGGCCGGCCGAGCTGGGGCAGCGCGCTCAAGGACGCCGACCGCGACTACTTCAACTACGCGATGAAGATCGGCGCGATCCTGCACGACATGCCGCGCGAGTCCAACCGGGTCGACCTCGACCCGACCGTGAAGGACGCCTGGGGCCTGCCGGTCGCCCGGATCACCCACCAGCCGCACGAGAACGACGTGCGGATGAGCAGGTGGCAGGTTGATAAGAACACCGAGATCCTCGAGGTCGCCGGCGCCCGCAAGACGGTTCCGGTCTACCTCGACCGGATGACCGGTAACACCTGCCACCAGCACGGCACGGCGCGGATGGGCAACGATCCGGCGAAGTCGGTGCTGAACGAGTGGTGCCAGAGCCACGACATCGACAACCTGTTCGTCGTCGATGGCTCGGGCTTCCCGACGTCGACCGGCGTCAACCCTACGCTGACCATGATGGCCAACGCCTGGCGCGCGTGCGACTACATCGTCGACACCTTCGCCAAGGGCCGCGAAGAGCACATCAGGGTCGCCTAGCCAACGCTTCACGTAAGGACGGAGGACCTGTGACCCTCAAGGCTGACTGGGAGATCGTCGGCTCGCCGATCGACCCCGACTCGAACGAACGGCTGTTCTTCACCGCGCACGAGTGGGCGACGATCGAGGCCGCGACCGCCCGCATCATCCCGACCGACCACGACCCCGGCGCCCGCGAGGCTCGGGTGGTCGTCTTCATCGACCGTTACCTGTCCGGAATCGACCACGTCTTCGCCGCGGCCGACGGCAGCGGGTTCCTCAAGCTCACCGGCAAGTTCGCCGAGGCGTGGCGGTCCCGCATGTGGGACATGCAGCAGACCTACCGCCAGGGCATCCGCGACCTCGACGAGGTGGCCCGACAGAGCCACGACGCCGACTTCACGGACCTGACCGAGGAGCAGCAGGACGCGGTGCTGGAGACCTTCTCCGGGGCGCCGAAGCCGTCCAAGGTCACCCTGGGCACGACGGAGGCGGTGACCACGTTCCTGCAGGGCACGTTCGACGAGGGGATGAGCTTCTTCCCGGCGCTGTGCCTGCACACCAAGCAGGGCTTCTACTGCGACCCGGTGTACGGCGGGAACAAGGACCACATGGGTTGGAAGGTGATCGGCTTCGTCGGCCCGAAATCGTTGAAGGACACGATGGACGGCACGTACGATACGACGCCCTACTTCATGGAGGGCGACTACACCTGGGAGGACCTGGTCCCGCACCTGCGCGACCACCCGTTCCAGCCGGCCGGAGAGTAGCTGCGGGCCGCCGCTCGCCTTCGTGCCGAGAACGCCGTTTCGGATGCGGCCCGGGCGTGTCGCCCGGGCCGCGTCGAACAGCCGCTGTCGATGTCCCGGTGCCACGATGATAGGATACAGTGATCAGGCCACCTGACCAGTGGACTTAAACCGTGTTTCGCTCGATGAAGGGGGTCACCACGATGACCGGCATCGGTCTCGGTGATATCGAGCCCATCCGCCGGCTGAAGGTCGCCGATTCGGTCGCGGCCCAGCTGGAGCAGCTGATCACCCGTGGCGACATCAAGCTCGGGGAGAAGCTGCCGCCCGAGCGGGTTCTCGCCGAGCGGTTCGGCGTCGGACGCAGCTCGATGCGCGAGGCGATCCGCGTGGTCGAGGCCAACGGCCTGCTGCGCACCGAACACGGCCGCGGCGTCTTCGTCGTCAGCGACAAGAAGACGATGCCGAAGCTCTCCGATCTGCTGGTGTTCGACGACTTCACCGTGCCCGAGCTCTTCGAGGTGCGGAGGTCGCTCGAACCGGACGCGGCGAGCTTCGCCGCCCGGCGGATCACCGAGCAGGAGGCGGCCAACCTTCAGCGGATCCTGGCCGAGGCGGAGAATCCGCAGTTGAGCGACGACGCGTTCGTCAAACTCGACGCCGAGCTGCACCGCGCGATCGTCGAGGCCACGAAGAACACGTTGCTGCTGCGGCTGATGGAGTGCATCGAGCCGCTCTTCTTCAAATATTCCCACCGGGTCATCCAGTTGCCCGGCCGGCGCGCGCACGCGCACGCCGGGCACGTCGCGATGGTTCAGGCGATCATCGGGCACCGGGTGCGGGACGCGCGATCGGCCGCGCTGAGCCACATCCGCGACGTCGAGCGCGACATCGCCGAGCACCTGGAGCGGACGACCGAGCGTCCGTGACGTCGGACGACGAAAGGCGCCGCCGCCGGCGGCGCCTTTCGTCGTGTCACGAGAGATCCAGCGGCTGCTGACGGAGACCGGCCGGATTCCCGCCCGGGCGCCGCAACGGGTCCGGAGCCTTCGGCAGGGCCTCGAACTGTGCCATGTCGTGCCCGGTCACGACGAGCGCGTCCGTCGCGTGGGCCAGCGCGGTGAGCCGGTGCATCGAGTGCACCGCCGCCAGCGTGTCGGTCGCGATGCCGGGCGGCAGGTCGTCGTCGATGCACCCGACGGTGTTGATCGCGTCGCCGGCCAGGATCACGTTGCCCAGGTCGGGCACGTCCCACAGGACCACCGACTGGTGACCCGGCGTGTGGCCCGGCGTCATCATCAGGTGCACGCCGGGCAGCATGTGCCAGTCCCCGTCGGCGAGCGTCCAGTTCGTCGTACCGAAGTCGGCCCGTGCGTATCCCTTGCCGGCGTGCCCGTCCGGGTTGTGCGCCCACCGGTGCTCGGCGCGCTGTACCACGTGGACGGCGTCCGGGAAGACACGTCCGCCGCCGGCGTGGTCGTGGTGCAGGTGCGTGTAGACGACCGCCCGAACGTCCCGTGGCGTGAGACCCAGCAGCTCCAACTGCCGTGCCGGGTGCTGGTGCGGCGCGGTCCGCGGGCGGGAGGCCGCCGCCAGCTCCGGCCCCCACGCGGCGACCGGGTCGTCGATGACGCCGGGATCGTTGCCGGTGTCCACCAGGACGTACCCCGAGGTGGTGCCGACCAGGAACATCTGTACCGGTACGTCGATCCGGCGGCCGGCGGCGCCGGCCACGACGGAACCCGGGTCCACCTCCAGCACGCCGCCGTCGAGCAGGTGGACCGACGTCACCGACGACGTCATGCCGCTGCCTCGGCGCTGCGGTGCAGGCAGCGGAAGAGCAGCGCCATCGAGGTGGCGCCGGCGTCCACGTGACCGCGGCTGCGGTCGCCGAGGTAACTGCCCCGGCCCATCCGGGCCACCATGCCGGCGGTGGCGTTCCGGCCCTCCTCGGCCGCCGTGGCGGCGCGATCCAGGGCGGTCAGGAGGTCGGCGGACCGGGTGGGAGACTCCAGCTCGGCGACGGCCGGATGGAGCGCGTCGACGAGCGTCTTGTCGCCGGGGGAGGAGCCGCCGAGTTCACGGATGCCCGCCAGGGCGGAGCCGAGCCCCGTGGTGAGGGCGGCCAGATCGAGCGTGGACCGGCCCTCGCCGACCGCGCTCAGTCGCAGGAAGAACGTGCCGTACAGCGCCCCGCTGGCGCCGCCGACGGAGTTGACCAGGGCCATGGCGACCGCGTCGAGCTGCTCCCGGATGTCGGCGAACCGGTCGTCGCGCAACACCTTCCGCACGGCGGCGGCCCCCTGGCTNCCTCGGCGGCCTCGACCTCGGTGCAGAAGCGCTCCAGCCAGGTCGTCACGGCGTCCTGTGACAATGTCGTGGTCATCTCACGCTCCCCAGCGCAGTGTCGGAGTGTGCACGGGCCGGTCCCAGAGATCGAGCAGCTCGTCGTCGGCGTGCAGCACCGTGAGCAGGGCGCCGTGCGAGTCGAGCGACGTGATGTAGTCGCCGACCAGGCTCCGGACGGGCTCGGCGCCGTGCGTGACGAGGCGGTCCCGGACCGCGGCGAAGAGACCGTACAGCTCGATGGCGGGGGTTGAGCCGAGGCCGCTGAGCAGGACCAGGACACGGTTGCCCGGTTGCAGGCCCAGTTCGACGGTGACCCGTTCGAGCATGACGTCGGCGATCTCGCCGACCGATGGCAGTGGACGACGTTCGTGGCCGCGGTCGCCGCCGATGCCGACGCCCACCTCGTACTCGCCGTCGGGCAGGTCGAACGTGCGCAGTCCCGTCTTCGGATGGGTGCAGGGGCTCAGCGCGACGCCGAAGGTGCGGCTGCGCGCGACGACCCGGCGGGCCAGCGCGGCTACTTCGTCGAGCGGGCGGCCCTGCTCCGCGGCGGCGCCGGCGATCTTCTCGACCAGCACCGTGGCACCCAGCCCGCGGCGGCGGGCGGCGAGCTCCGGCGGGAACGACGCGTCGTCGTCGACGAGCACCTTCTCGATCCGAATTCCCCTGCGGCGCAGGATCTCCGCAGCCAGGCCGAAGTTCATCACCTCGCCGCCGAAGTTCTTGATGATGTAGAGAACGCCGCCGCCGTAGTCGGCGCGGACGGTCGCCGCCATGATGGCGTTCGGCACCGGGGAGGAGAACACCTCGCCGGGGCACGCGGCGTCGAGCATCCCGAGCCCGACATAGCCGGCGTGCAGCGGTTCGCAGCCCGAGCCGCCGCCGGAGACGAGCCCCACCTTGCCGGGAGCGACCGGTGCGCGGCGCACGAGGATGCGGTGCTCCGAGTCGTACTCGATGAGGTCGGGATGAGCGGCGGCCAGGCCGCGCAGGTAGTTCGGGACGACCGTCGACGCGTCGCCCATGATCTTCTGCATCCTGCCGGTTCCCTTTCCGCGGGGAAGAAACCCAGTCGGCCCCTTGACTTTGTGGTCCGGCTCTCAGGATATTGGTCCGACCACCCGATCACAAGACCAGTCAGTTGCGGAGAGGAGCAGGAATGAAGGCGCCATCCTCAGTGCCGGTCGAGGCGCAGCGGCCCGCGGAGGCTCCGCACCTGCGCATGACGGACATCCACAAACGCTTCCAGGGCGTCCAAGCCCTGAACGGGGTGAGCCTGCTGGTGCGCGGCGGCGAGATCCACGCCCTGCTCGGTGGCAACGGTGCGGGCAAGTCGACCCTGCTGAACGTGCTGTCCGGCCTCGTCACGCCGGACTCCGGCCGCATCGAGCTGGCCGGCCAGGAGGTGTCCATCGGGCATCCCCGCGAGGCGCAGGCCCTCGGCATCAGCACGATCCACCAGGAACTGTCCACCGTCCCCGACCTGACCGTGCTGGAGAACATCTTCCTCGGCCGGGAAGAGGCGCTCACCGGCAAGGGCTCGCTGTTCGTGAACCGCCGGCAGATCGCCCGGCGGATCCAGGATCTCGCCGGCGAGTTCGGCATCACGAAGTCCGAGCTGTGGCGGCCGGTCGGCGACTTCGGTGCCCTGAAGAAGCGGGTCATCGAGATCGTCAAGGCGCTCGCCGTGCCGCCGAAGGTGCTGATCCTCGACGAGCCGACGTCCGGGCTCGAAGAGCACGAGAAGACACTGCTCTTCGAGCACATGCGCAGCCTGCAGCGCCGCGGTGTGGCCCTGATCTGGGTCACGCACCACCTCGACGAGGTCTTCGGCCTGGCCGACGTGGTGACCGTGATGCGCGACGGGCGCACGATCGCGCGGACCGAGACCGCCGAGCTCACCCCGCGCGAGTTGGCCGTGCAGATGTTCGGCGGCGACGCGACCGAGCTGATGGAGGCCGCCGACGCCGTGCCCGCGCGGCGGCGGGTCGACGGCGACGACGCGCATCCGCGGCTGCGGGCGCTGAACCTGAGCCGGCACGGAGTGCTCCGGGACATCTCCTTCGACGTGGAGCGCGGCGAGATCCTGGGCATCGCCGGGCTGGCCGGCGCCGGGCGGACCGAGCTGGTGCGAGCCCTGATGGGCCTGGACAAACTCCACTCCGGCCGGATCGAGATCGACGGGAAGCCCCGCCGGATCGGGCACCCCAAGGTGGCGTACAAGGCCGGGCTGGCGATGGTTCCCGAGGACCGCAAGCAGCTCGGGATCCTGCCCGACCTGTCGGTCGCCGAGAACATCTCGGTCTCCGAACTCGGTTCGGTCACCGCGGGCGGTGTGCTGCGATCGCGGCGGGAGCGGGCCCTCGCCGACTCGTACATCAAAAGCCTGGGCATCAAGACACCCGGACCGGCGGAACCCATCCGCAATCTCAGCGGCGGCAACCAGCAGAAGGCGATCATCGCCCGCTGCCTGAACACCGAGCCGTCGATCCTCATCTTCGACGAGCCGACCCAGGGCATCGACATCCACGCCAAGGCCGAGGTCCACCGCCTGATCCGGGACGTCGCGGAGAAGGGCACCTCGGTCATCGTCATCGCGTCCGAGTTCGCCGAGCTGATCAGCCTGTGCGACCGGGTCGTCGTGATGAACCGCGGAGCGCTCGTCGGCGAGATCCGCGACATCCCCCACCGGGTGGCGACCGACGGATACGACGCCGTCAAGCACGCCATCATCGACAAGGCATCGAGAGCTGACCGATGAAAAACTTCCGCTCCGGCGCCGCTCGGTTCCTCGGGATCGAGGGCGTACCCATCCTCCTCGCGTTCACCGCGGTCGCCATCGGCTTCGCCCTGGCCGTGCCGTCGTTCGCCGACGGTGACTCGGTCAAGTACTACCTCAACGAAGAGGTGCCGATCTTCATCATCACCGCCGGACTGGCCCTGGTCATCATCGCCGGCGGAATCGACCTCTCGGTCGGCGCCGTCCTCGGCCTCAGCGCCGGAACCTCGCTGTGGGCGTCGATGCACGGGTTCAACCCGCTGGTGTCCGTCCTCGTCGGAGTCGGCACCGGCCTGGTCTTCGGTCTGATCAACGGTCTGGTGATCGTCAAGTTCCGGCTCAGCGACTTCATCGTCACGCTGGGCACGCTCAACGTCGCGGCCGGCCTGCTCGTGGTGCTCACCGACCACGTTCAGCTCGTCGGCACCCGCGACGAGACCTTCCTCGGCCTCGCCAGCTCGTCCGTCGGCGGCCTCACCAGCGCCATGGTCCTCACCGTCCTGGTCATCGTCGCGCTGCACCTGGTGCTGGTGAAGACCGGGATCGGCCGCCGGATCCGGGCGAGCGGCATGGGCAGCGCACCCGCACTGGTGGCCGGACTCGACGTCGGACGGTTGAAGATCTACGCGTACCTCGTCTCCGGCGGCCTGGCCGGCTTCGGTGGTGTCCTGCTCGCCGCCCGCCTCAACTCCGTCCAGGCCGGCATGGCCGGCGGCTACGAGCTGATCGCGGTCGCCGCGGCCGTGCTCGGCGGGGTGAGCCTGGCCGGCGGTCGCGGCGGCATCTGGCAGGCCGCGCTCGGCGCGCTGCTGCTGGTGACGCTCAAGCAGGGCTTCCGGCTGATGGGCGTCGACCCGCTCATCTTCTCGATCATCACCGGCGTCTGCATCCTCGTCGGCGTGATCGTGGACCGCGGTGCCCGCCGCTTCGCCCTGACCCTGCGCACCCCCCAACCCGTCCAGGCTCCGGCCGGTGAATTGCAGCCGGCGACAAGTAAGGGGCGATGATGATCACCCTCACCCCCGAGCGGGTGTCCCCCACCACCAACGAGCGGGTCTCCGCGCTCCGCGTCCGCATCCTCCGCGATCCCTCGTTCGGGATCCTCGCCCTCCTCGTCGTCGTGTGCGGCGTGATGGCGTTCACCGAGCCCACGTTCGCGACGGCCGGCAACCTCACCAACATCATCAACGCGATGATGACCGTGAGCTTCCTGGCGATCGGCATGACCGTGGTGCTCATCGCCGGCGGCCTCGACCTCTCGGTCGGGTCGGTGATGGCCCTCAGCGCCGGCGTGGTGGCCAGTTGCCTCAACAACGGGATGCCGCTGGCCGTCGCGTTCGTCGCCGCGCTGGGCGTCGGCGCCGGCATCGGCCTCGTCAACGGGCTGCTCATCACGAAGCTCGGCATCCCCGACTTCATCGCGACGCTGGCGATGCTCGGCCTGGCCGGCGGGTTCCTGCTCTACTGGACGGCCGGTGTGCCGATCCTGGGCTACATGACCGACGCGTACTACTACATCGGTGGGCTGCGTCAGATCGCCGGACCGGTCACCGTACCCATGTTGCTGGTTCTCGCCGTCGGCGTCGCGGTCTCGATCCTCCTGCGCCGCACCACCTACGGCGTGAAGTTCTACGCGGTGGGCAGCTCACCGACCGGCGCGAAGAACGCCGGTATCCGGGTCGACCGCATCAAGATCGCCGCGTACGTGATCAGCGGGCTGATGGCCGCGATCGCCGGCATCCACATCGCCGGCCGGACGACGACCGTGCCGCCGCTGATCGGCAACGGATACGAGATCAGCGCCATCGCGGCGGCCGTGATCGGCGGCGCCTCCCTCTTCGGCGGCAAGGGCCGGGTGATCGGCGCTCTCGTCGGCGCGCTGACCCTGACGCTGACCCGCAACATCATCAACCTGACCGGCGTCGAGTCGAGCTGGCAGGCGGTGGTCACCGGCCTGGTACTCATCCTCGCCGTCCTGGCGAACCAGGCGTGGAGCGGCATCGCCCGCTCGATCGGCGCATCCCGTAGCTGAAGTTCCACACCCCACCCCCACCCCCCTTGAAGGAGACAGTCATGCCCAACTTCGATGGAGTCTCGCGCCGGCGGATGCTGCGCACCGCCGGGCTGCTGGCCGGCGCCGGCGTCGGCGGATCGTTGATCGCCGCCTGTTCGCCCAACGGTGAGGCGACGAAGTCAGCCGGCGGCGGTTCGGCGTCCAGCGAGTCGTTCGACGACGCGATCAAGAAGATCGTCAACGGCAAGGAGATCAAGGTCGGCTTCACCCCGCCGGTCCTCTCCGAGAACTTCACCCAGATCGAGCACGCCGCCTGGCGTCGGATGAACGAGTACGAGCAGCGGTTCGGCTGCAAGTGGGTGTGGGAGAGGCAGGCGCCGGTCGGCGACTTCAACGCCGTCCAGGGCACCCTCGGCATCGTCCAGTCGTGGGTCTCCCGCAAGTTCGACGCCATCGCGGTGTGCACCGGCGCCAACTTCGCCACCGTGCAGAGCCTGTACCGCGACGCCACCAGCAAGGGCGTGAAGATCTACCAGTTCAACCAGCCGGCCGAGCTGTACCCCGAGGACCAGCTGCAGACCGTCACCAACGTCGGCTACGACAACCGGTGGCAGTCCGGCTACCTGGCCGGCAAGTACATCGCCGAGAAGCTGAAGGGCAAGGGCAACATCCTGCAGATCTGGGGCCCGTCCGGCTCGGACTGGACCCGCGGTCGCAAGATCGGCTTCGACCGGGCGCTCGCCGAGAACCCGGGCATCAAGGTGGTCGGTCAGGCCGACGGCGGTTACGTGCGGGACAAGGGCTTCGCCGCCGCGCAGGACCTGCTGACCAAGAACCGCGACGTGAACGCGATCTACGGCGAGAACGAGGAGATGGCCCTCGGCGCGTCCCAGGCCATCGACACCGCCGGCCTGAAGCACTGGGACGGCACCGGCGGCGTCCTGACGATCGGCGCGGACGGGCTGGTCTCCGGCTACAAGCAGATCAAGGCCGGCAAGCTCACCGCCACCGTCGACATCGGTGGCGTCGACCAGGGCCAGAACCTCATCGAGGCGATCTTCCTGACCGCGGTCCTCGGCCAGTCGGTCACCCAGATCATCAACAACCCGACCCAGGTCGTCGACAAGACCAATGTGGACTGGCACCAGAGCTACACCGAGTGGGCGCTCGCGGCACCGAAGAAGTACGGCGCCTGACGCGCGTCCCACCATCCGACAGCAGCTACGAGGCGAACGGTGAGTTGAGCATGAAGATCGCAGGCGTTCGGGCATATCCCGTCGGGCTGCCCCTGAAGGAGAAGCTGCGCTGGGGAGCGATGGCGGTGGGCACCAAGGGTGGCATCATCGTCGAGGTCGTCACCAGTGACGGGTCAGTGGGCATCGGCGAGGCCGGCTTCTCGGCCGAGTACTTCCCGACCGTCGGCCCGCTGATCAACGAACAGCTCGGTCCGATGATCATCGGCCGCGACCCGCGGGACATCGGCGCGCTGTGGCACAGCATGATGCGGGCGACCCACATGTGGGGCCGCCGCGGCGTCGAGACGTATGCGCTGAGCGGTATCGACATCGCCCTGTGGGACCTGATGGGCAAGACCGCCGGGCAGCCGGTCCACCGGCTGCTCGGCACGTCGCAGCACTCGGCGCGGGCGTACTACGCGCCCTCGCTGAAGCCGGCCGACCAGGCCGTCGTCGAGGCCAAGGAGGCGGTGGCCGCCGGCTACACGGCAATCAAGCTGCGTGTCGACGGCGACCTCCACCAGGCGGTCCACCTCGTGCAGTCGGTGCGCACGGCGGTCGGAACCGGGATCGAGCTGATGGTCGATGCCAACATGGCGTACGACCGCAGGGGCGCCCTGACCCTGGCCAAGGAGCTGTACGACCTCCAGGTGGCCTGGCTGGAGGAGCCGATCATGTCGCACAGCCTGTCGCAGTACGTCACCGGTCACTCGTGGTTGGCCGACCGGGTGGACATCCCGCTGGCCGGCGGCGAGTCGCTGCTGACCAGGTACGAGTACATCGACCTGATGTCGGAGCTGCCCTTCGACATCGTCCAGCCGGATGCCGCCAGCGTCGGCGGCATCTCCGAGCTCAAGCGGATCGCGGACATGGCCAGCGCCTGGAACCTCAAGTGCGTACCGCACATCGGCTGCTCCTCCGGCACCGGCATCGGCATCTACGCCGGGTTGCAGGTCATCCTCAGTTGCGACAACGCGCCGCTGATCGAGTTCGACGCGTACGGCGGGCTCGGCTGGGAGGGCTTCCTCGTCGACCCACCGGTGGTCAGGGACGGCCGGGTCTGGGGGAGCGAGGAACCGGGCATCGGGGTGCGCATCGCCGACGGCGCGGACGAGCGCTTCAGCGTCCGGACCGGGGCATGATCATGGCGAACTCTCTACCGATCGGTCGGGTGCTGCCGGTCCTCGTCATCGAGGACGCCGGTCACGCCGGCGCGCTGGGCGACGCCCTGGTCAAGGGCGGGCTCGCCGCCGCCGAGGTGACGCTGCGGACCGCGGCCGGGATCGACGCCATCCGGGCCCTCGCCGATCGCGGGGATCTCGTCGTCGGCGCCGGCACGGTGCTCACCGCCGAGCAGGCCGAGCGGTCGATCGCGGCCGGTGCCCGATTCGTCGTGACCCCGGGCTTCGCGCCCGCGGTCGTCCGCGTCTGCCAGGACGCCGGAGTGCCGGTCTTCCCGGGCGTCGCCACCGCGACCGAGATCCAGATGGCCGTCGACGCCGGGCTCGGCGTCGTCAAGTTCTTCCCCGCGCAGCACCTCGGCGGCGTCGCGATGATCAAGGCGCTCTCGGCGCCGTTCAGCGGGATGCGGTTCATCCCGACCGGCGGCGTCACCACCGCCCTGATTCCGGACTACCTCGCCGTTCCGGCCGTGCTCGCGGTCGGCTCGACCGCGGTCGCACCCGCCGACGTCATCGCGGCGGAGCGGTGGGACGAGATCACCGTCCGCTGCGAGCAGGCCGTCACGGCGGCGGGCGGTGCGGCATGAGCGCCGTCGATCCTCGGCTTAGGGCCGACTGCCGGTACGACCTCGTGTCGCTCGGCGAGATCATGCTGCGGCTCGACCCCGGCGAGGGCCGCGTCCGTACCGCCCGCACGTTCCGCGTCTGGGAGGGCGGCGGCGAGTACAACGTGGCGCGCGGTCTGCGGCGGTGCTTCGGGCTGCGGACCGCGATCGTCACCGCGTTCGCCGACAACGAGGTCGGCCGGCTCCTTGAGGACCTCGTTCTGCAGGGCGGCGTCGACACCAGCCTCATCACCTGGATTCCCTACGACGGGATCGGCCGGACGGTCCGTAACGGGCTCAACTTCACCGAGCGTGGCTTCGGCGTACGCGGGGCCGTCGGCACTTCGGACCGGGGCCACACCGCAGCCGGGCAGCTCAAGCCGGACGACGTCGACTGGGACCACCTCTTCGGCACGCTGGGCGTGCGGTGGCTGCACACCGGCGGCATCTACGCCGCGCTGTCGGAGACGGCCGCGCAGACCGTGGAAGCGGCGATGACGGCCGCCCGCCGGCACGGCACGATCGTGTCCTACGACCTGAACTACCGGCCCAGCCTGTGGAAGGCCGTCGGCGGCCAGGACCGTGCTCGCGAGGTCAACCGGCGCCTCGCTCCGCTCGTCGACGTGATGATCGGCAACGAGGAGGACTTCACCGCCTGCCTCGGCTTCGCCGTGCCGGACACCGACATCCACAGCGGCGCGCTGGACGCCGGCAAGTTCAGGACGATGATCGAGGCGGTGGCCGAGCAGTACCCCAACTTCAAGGTGGTCGCGACCACCTTGCGTGGCGTGCGCAGCGCGACCGTGAACGACTGGGGCGCCGTCGCCTGGGCGGCCGGTGAGTTCGCCGAGGCGACCCACCGACCCGCTCTGGAGATACTCGACCGGGTCGGCGGGGGCGACAGCTTCGCCTCCGGCCTGATCTACGGCCTGCTGGAGCGGGACGGCGACCTGGCCCTCGCCGTCGACTACGGCGCGGCCCACGGCGCCCTGGCGATGACCACCCCCGGCGACACGTCGATGGCCGGTGTCGCCGAGGTCGAGGCCCTGATGCGGGGCGCCGGCGCCCGCGTG
>NZ_NAPR01000012.1:226302-260145 GCF_002140155.1 Micromonospora sp. NBS 11-29 | reverse complement strand
CCTTGTCAACGCCTGGCGTTGACAAGGCGCCCTTCCGTACACAGCAGAAGCTCGGCCGGCCAGCCCGCGGGCTGCTGCTCGGCGGCATGATCGCCGCGCCGGTCACCGCCGGACAGGAGGGGGTGCCGGGGAACCGGCCACCGCGTCGAGCTGACCGGGCGGCGGGCCCGCGCCCGGTGGCGCCACTGCTCCGAAACTTTCGGCGCTGTGCGGGTCGGAAAGCTGCCCTGCCGTCCGACGTTCTTGCTGGCAGCGAGGTCATTGACGGATGACGGGGCGCTTAGTAGCCTCAGCGCAACAAGTCATCACATGTAAATATCTCGATAAGTTTCGGAGGCGACGACCCCGCCGACGAGGGGACCACTGCCGACTCGTCGGCGGGGCCGCTCGTCGGCTTCCGCCCGCGCGTCCCCGCTGGTGAGAACCCCGTCGCCGGAGATTCGCCGCGGTCACCCGACCACCGCCGCTCACGATCACCGATGGAGGGCCGTTGAAACGCGTCCGGACCACCGCAGCCGTCATCGCCACCGCCGCGCTCCTCCTCGCCGGTTGTGGGGGATCGGATGGCAAGTCCGACTCGAAGACCTTCGAGTTCTGGTCGTTTGCCAACATCAACCAGAAGGCCGACGTCGACGTCTACACCAAGGCGCACCCCGACGTGCGCGTCAAGCTCACCGAGGTGGGCAGCACGACCGAGACCGCGCAGGCGCTCACCGCCGCGCTGGCCGGTGGCAAGGTGCCCGACCTGGTGCTGATCCAGGCCGACGACCTGCCGAAGTTCATGCAGTCGCCGGACAACTTCGTCGACCTCACCACGCTGGGCGCGAACGACATCAAGGGGAACTACCTCGACTGGGTGATGGCGCAGTCGACGACCAAGGACGGCAAGATCATCGGCGTGCCGACCGACGTCGGCGGCCTCGCGGTGGCCTACCGGACCGACCTGTTCAAGGCGGCCGGCCTGCCCACCGACCGGGAGGCGGTCGCCAAGCTCTGGCCGACCTGGGACGAGTTCATCGACGTCGGCAGGACGTACGTCGAGAAGACCGGAAAACCGTTCGTGGACAACACGCCGACCAGCGTCTTCTTCCAGGCGGTCAACCAGGGCAGCCAGCGTTACTACAGCGCCGACCGCAAGCTGGACTACGACAACGAACAGGTCAAGGCGGCGTTCGATGTGACGCTGAAGGCCTTCGGCGCGGGTATCTCCGCCAAGCAGACGTCGTTCTCGTCCGGCTGGACCGCGGCCATGAAGAAGGGCGACTACGCGGTGGTGTGCTCACCGTCCTGGATGCTCAGCCAGATGAAGACGAACGCCCCCGAAACAAACGGCAAGTGGGACATCGCCACCATTCCCGGTGGCTCGGGGAACTGGGGTGGCAGCTTCCTCGCCATCCCCAAGCGCGCCAAGAACGCGAAGGCGGCGTGGAACTACATCTCCGAGATGCAGTCACCGAAGGGCCAGCTGGACCACTTCCTGTTGCAGGGATCGCTGCCCACCACGCCGTCGGTCTACACGGACCCGCAACTGGTCGGAAAGACCGACCCGTTCTTCAGCAACGCACCGATCGGCAAGATCTACACCCAGTCGGTGGTCGGGATCAAGCCCTTCTACTTCGGTCCGCAGGACGGCCCCGTCGGCACCGAGTTCCTCAACACGCTCACCAGCGTCGAGCAGGGCAAGGTGAGCCCGGCCAACGCCTGGGACACCGCGCTGACGAATGTCAAGAACGCCGTCCGCGAATGACCACCGTGCTCGGCCCGGCCCCGGTTCCACCTGACGTCCGGAGGCCCGTTCGCAACCGGCGGATCCGACAGGGCGTACGGGAGTCCCTGGCGCCGTACGCGTACATCTCGCCGTTCTTCGTGCTGTTCCTGGTCTTCGGCCTCTTCCCGTTGCTGTTCACCTTCTACATCTCGCTGTTCGACTGGGACCCGATCGGCGAGCACCGTTTCGTGGGGCTGGACAACTTCTCCGAACTCCTGCACGACCCGCGCTTCTGGGGGGCGTTGCGGAACACGTTCAGCATCTGGGTGTTGTCGACGGTGCCGCAGTTGCTCCTGGCGCTCGGCCTGGCGCATCTGCTCAACCACGCGCGGCTGCGGCTGGCCGCGTTGTTCCGGATGTCGGTGCTCGTTCCCTACGTCACCTCGGTGGCGGCCACGACCATCGTCTTCGCCCAGATGTTCGACCGGGACTACGGCATGATCAACTGGTTCCTCGGGTTGCTGGGCTTCGACCACATCGACTTCACGGCGTCGCTGTGGGGCAGCCACATCATGATCGCCACGATGATCGCCTGGCGCTGGACCGGTTACAACACCCTGCTGTACCTCGCCGCGCTCCAGGCGGTTCCCCGGGAACTGTACGAGGCAGCCGCCGCCGACGGTGCGAACGGCTGGAAACAGTTCCTGCACATCAGCATTCCCTCGCTACGGCCGATCATCGCGTTCACCGTCGTGACGTCGACCATCGGCGGGTTGCAGGTCTTCACCGAGCCGCTGCTGGCCAACCCGGTGGGCGGACTCACCTGCGGGGCGGCGCGGCAGTGCCAGACCGTCACCCTCTACCTCTACGAGCAGTCCTTCGGGCAGTTCCACTTCGGCTACGGCGCGGCGGTAGGCGTCGCGCTCTTCGTCATCGTGGTGGCCTTCTCCGGACTGAACTACCTGCTCACCACCCGCATCCGTTCGGAGCGCCCATGAAGCCCGTACCCCCGACCGCCGCGCCCGGGCGGGCCCGGCGGCGCTCGGCCAACCGCGTCCCGGTCCCGGTGTACGCGCTGCTCACCCTCATGGCGCTCGCCAGCGTCTTTCCGCTCTACTGGATGTTCGTGGTGGCGACCACGGACTCCGCCACCGCGACGACCCTCCCACCGACCCTCACCCCCGGCGGCAACTTCCTGCACCTGGCGGAACTGGTCTTCAGCATCGTGCCGTTCGTGCAGTCCCTGCTCAACAGCCTCGTCGTCGCCAGCACGATCGCCGTGGGCCAGGCGGTGCTCTGCGCGTTGGCCGGCTTCGCCTTCGCCAAGCTGTCCTTCCCCGGACGCAACACGCTGTTCCTCATCGTCGTGCTGACCATGACGGTGCCGGCGCAGCTGGCCGTGGTGCCGCAGTACCTGATCATCTCTGAGCTGAACTGGGTCGACAGTCTTCCGGCGGTGATCGTGCCGGGGCTGGTCAGCGCGTTCGGCATCTTCTGGATGCGCCAGCACATCGGCAGCACCATCACCGACGAGCTGATGCAGGCGGCGCGTGTGGACGGCGCGACCACCTGGCAGATCTTCTGGCGGATAGCCTTCCCGATCGTCCGCCCGGCGGCGTACGTGCTGGGACTGTTCACGTTCGTGTACGCGTGGAACGACTTCCTGTGGCCGTTCATCGTCCTGAAGTCGCCGGAGAACTACACCGTCCAGATCGCCATCAAGGCCCTGCAGCAGAACCGGGACATCGACCTGGGCCTGGCGATGTCCGGCTCCTTCCTGGCCACCATTCCGCTGCTGGTGCTGTTCGTCTTCGTCGGCCGCCGGCTGGTGCAGGGAATCATGGAAGGCGCGTTCAAGGGGTGAGGTGCCGTGCCGGTCCGTCATCCGGCCGGCTGGTAGTCGAACCAGTCGAACCGGGCGGTTCCCTCGGTGACGTACATGCCGATGACCCGTCCGGTGAAGCCGGAGGCAACCTCGGTGGACAGGTAGCGTCCGTCGAGCTCCGCCAGGGACGACCAGCCGTCGTCGGTCTCGACCTCGAACCCGATCGTGTCACTGCCGGCGGCCACGACGCCCACGAGGCCCGCCTGGGCGAGACCGTCGGACGAGGTCACCGTCGGGGGCAGCACGTCGGCGGTCCGGATGCTCAGCGCCACGGTCACCGCCCCCGCCGGCACGGGACACTCCCCGAACACCTGTCGGAACGGCCCGACCCGGCCGATGACCCGAGCCCGTCCCCGCGCGAGTTCCAGGTCGTAGTGATGAGCCTCGTCGATCCTGATCGTCAGGCCGGACCGGCCGGAGCCGGGATCGATGCGGGCGCTGACCCGGCAGTCATGGTGCTGCTGACGGCGGCCGACGATGGTGGCGCCGCTCCGGTCGAGGCTGTCACCGGTCGCGTGCAGGGTCAGCCAGCCGGGTCGGTCGGTCAACGACCACGCGGAGGCGGGCCGGCTCCGGGGGGAGATCCACTGCGCCCCCAGCCGCTCGTCGTCGAAGTCGTCCCGGTCGTCGGATCGGCCTGTCCCCGCCGAGCCGGTCCCGGCCGGGACCGGGTCGACCACCGGCCACCCGTCGACCCAGCGCACCGGCACCAGGAACGTCTCCCGCCCCAGTACGTGGTAGGGCGGCCACTGCCCCTTGGGACGGATGCCCAGCAGGACCATCCACCAACTGCCGTCGGCGGCCTCGACCATGTCGGCGTGCCCGGTCGCCTGCACCGGCCGGTCGGTGCCGCGATGCGTCAGGATCGGATTGGCCGGCCCGGGCTGGAACGGCCCGCGCGGCGAGCGCGCGCGGGCGACGCTCACCGCGTGGCCGGTGTGCGTGCCGCCCTCCGAGACGAGCAGGTACCACCAGTCGCCGACCCGGTACAGATGCGGCGCCTCCGGGTACTGGCCGCCCGTTCCCGACCACATCGGCACCGGCCCCTCGAAGACCTCTCCGGTACGCGGGTCGATCCGGTACGACTCGACCCCGGAGACCGTCAGCCAGCAGTCGCCGTCGTCGTCCCACGCCAGCGAGGGGTCTACGTGGGGCAGGTCCAGCCAGACCGGATCCGACCACGGGCCGACGGGGTCGGTCGCCGTGACGATCAGGTGCCGGCCGAGCGTGACGTTCGTCGTGACGATCCAGAACCGGTCGTCGTGGTGGCGGATCGTCGGCGCGTAGATGCCCCGCGAGGCCAGCGTGTCGGCGGGCAACCGAAGCTGACCGGCGCGGTCGAGCACGTTGCCGATCTGATGCCAGGTGGACAGGTCCCGACTGTGGAAGATCGGCACACCGGGCGAGTACTCGAAGCTGGAGCACACGAGGTAGTAGTCGTCGCCGGCACGGCAGATGCTCGGGTCGGGCCAGAAGCCCGGCAGGATCGGGTTGCGGTAGCCACCGTCCGTGGGCTCCGGTTCCATTTCCGCTCCCTCTCGTGCGGCCACGACGCCGGCTGCGTGCCATGACATCTGCGTGCTTCGATCTTTGCGTAAAGTGCGGTCAGGCGCGACATCGAAACCACCCGCCAAGGAGGGCTCCCGGATGACATCCGTGTTCCATGTGGCGACAGGCGGTTCGGATCGTGCCGACGGCTGCGCCGAGCGGCCGTTCCGGACGATCAACCGGGCGGCCGGCGTCGCGCAGCCCGGTGACACGGTGATGGTGCACGCGGGGGAGTACCGCGAGTGGGTGAAGCCACGCCATGGCGGTCTCAGCGACTCCCGCCGCATCACCTACGAGGCGGCGCCCGGCGAACACGTGGTGATCAAGGGGTCGGAACGCGTCACGGGCTGGGAGCCGCTCGGCGGCACGGTGTGGCGGGCGGTCGTCGACAACGCGCTGTTCGGCTCGTTCAACCCGTTCGCCGAGGAGGTGGCCGGCGACTGGATCGTGTACGGCAAGGGTGCCCCGCGCCGGCACCTCGGCGACGTCTACCTGAACGGCCTGAGTTTCTTCGAGGTGGGGAGCCGGGCGGAGGTCGACGATCCGCCCCGGCGCACCGAGGTCGTCGACGACTGGACCCGGGTGACCCATCCGGTCGGCGATCCCGACCAGACCCGGCTCGTCTGGTATGCCGAGGTCGCAGAGCAGACGACGATCTGGGCCAACTTCCAGGGCGCCGACCCGAACACGGAGCTGGTCGAGATCAACGTACGCCGCAGCGTCTTCTACCCGGACCAGCCGCACCTGGACCACATCACCGTCCGTGGCTTCGAGCTGGCGCACGCGGCCAGCCCGTGGGCGCCGCCGACCGCCGACCAGCCGGGCCTGATCGGGCCCAACTGGGCGAAGGGGTGGGTCATCGAGGACAACGTGATCCATGACGCCAAGTGCGCGGCGATCTCGATCGGGAAGGAGGGGTCGACCGGGCAGAACTTCTCGGCGCTGCGTGGTGACAAGCCGGGCTACCAGTACCAGCTGGAGTCGGTCTTCGCGGCCCGCCAGATCGGGTGGGACCGGGAGCACATCGGCTCGCACGTGATCCGACGCAACACGATCTACGACTGCGGCCAGAACGCGATCGTCGGCCACCTCGGGTGCGCGTTCTCCACGATCGAGGACAACCACATCCACCGCATCGGCGTGAAGCGCGAGTTCTACGGGTACGAGATCGCCGGCATCAAGCTGCACGCCGCCATCGACGTGGTGATCCGGCGCAACCGGATCCACGGCTGCTCGCTCGGCACCTGGCTGGACTGGCAGGCGCAGGGCACCCGGCTCTCCCGCAACGTCTACCACGACAACTGCCGGGACCTCTTCGTCGAGGTCAGCCACGGCCCCTACCTGGTCGAGCACAACATCTTCGGCTCACCCGCCTCGCTGGAGCTGTTCAGCCAGGGAGGCGCCTTCGTCTGCAACCTGATCTGCGGCACGGTGCGGCTGGAGCCGGTGCTGGACCGCGCCACGCCGTACCACCGGCCGCACAGCACCCAGGTCGCCGGGTACGCGGTGATCTACGGCGGCGACGACAGGTACGTCGGTAACCTCTTCCTGGGCGGCGACCCGGGCGCGGCCTACGGCCCGGGCGCGGAGGGCGAGGGACCACCGCTGGCCGGCACCGCCGGATACGACGGCCATCCCGCGTCGTTCGAGGAGTACCTGGCCCGCCTCGCCGACCAACCCCCCAGCGACCAGCAGAAGTACGTCGACGTGAAACAGCCGGTGTACGCCCGCGCGAACGCCTACGCCGCGGGCGCCCGGCCGTTCGAGGGTGAGCATGGGCCGCGTGTTCTCAGCGCCGCGACGGCGACGGTCGTCGACGAGGGCGACGCGGTCTGGCTCGTCACCGATCTTCCCGGAGAATTCGACGGGGCCCGCGTCGGTGTGGTCACCGGCCGGGACCTGGCACGGGTCCGGTGCGCCGACGCGGAGTTCGAGGAGGTGGACGGCAGCCCCGCCGTCATGGACGTCGACCTGTCGGGTGCATCCCGGCAACCTGGGCGAGACAGTGCCGTCGGCCCGATCGCGGGCCTCCGGTCCGGGGCGCGCCGGACGCGCGTCTTCTGACGACGGCAAGCACCCCGGGCCGCGTGGTCACGGTGCCGGCTGTGGCACCGTGACCGGCCCTCTTTGGTGGAAGTGTTTGAGGTCGTCGACGATGGCGGCGCGGACCGCCGCGCGTTCGGCCGCGGGCGTGATCTCGATGGCACGTCTGATCTCCGGCGGCAGGTGCGAGAGCGACGTCATGCGGTCTCGTTCTTCAGTGCGGGTCCGAGGAGCAGCCCGCCGTCGACGACGTGCTCGGCGCCGGTGATGAACGCGGCGTCGGGCGAGGCGAGGAACAGCAGCGTCGCGGTGATGTCGTCGGGTTGCCCGAGCCGGGGGACGGCGAACGGCTCGGGGGTGTAGAAGTCGGCGATCGGGGCGTCGGCGCCGGCCGCGGGTTCGGTGATGAACGTGGTGTCGACGACACCGGGGTGGATGGTGTTGACGCGGATGTTGTCGCGACCCAGTTCGAGGGCGGCGGTCCGGGTGAGCCCGCGGATGGCCCACTTGCTGGCGACGTAGGGCGCGTAGAAGGCGGTGCCGCCGACGGCCATGGTGGAGGCGATGTTGACGATCGCTCCGCCGCCCGCTCGACGGAGCGCTGGTGCGGCGGTCTTGATGCCGAGGAACGTGCCGGTGAGATTGATGTCGAGGATGCGGTTCCAGGTCGCCTGGTCGGTGGACTCGATCAGGGCCGGCGGGTTCTGCACGCCGGCGTTGTTGACCAGGATGGTGAGCGCTCCGAACGCTTCTTCGGCCGCCGCGACGGCGGCGGCCCACGACTTCTCGTCGGCGACGTCGAGGCGTACGGAAAGTGCTCTTTCCCCCAGTTCGGCGGCGAGGGCGGCGCCGCGCTCGGCGTTGATGGCCCCGATGACGACGTGGGCGCCCTCGGCGTGGAACGCGCGTACGTGACTGGTGCCTTGTCCACCGGTGCCGCCGGTGACGAGGACGGTCTGGGCGGTGAAGCGAGACATGCGGTCCTCCGTTGGCGAAGCGAGTGGTGAGTCATGCGACTCACCATGGCGACGGTATGCCATCCCGAGTGGTGAGTCAACCCACTCACCTCGCTATGATGGCCGCATGACGACCTATCACCAGCGGGTGGCTCAGCAGAAGCGCGCGCTGATCGTGCGGGCCGCCACGAAGCTGTTCCTCGAACTGGGCTACGACCGGGCGTCGCTGGCGCGCATCGCCGAGGAGGCCGGGGTGTCGAAGGCGACGTTGTTCAAGCAGTTCCCGACGAAGGCGGCCCTGTTCGATGCCATCGTCGTCGACTCCTGGGCCGGTGGGGACGACGCCGAGGTGCCGTCCGCGGGTGACCTGGCAGCCGGCCTGACCGCGCTCGGGCGGCACTACGCGACGCTGTTGGGCCGGCCGGGGATGGTGGACCTGTTCCGCATCGTCATCGCCGAGCTGCCCCGCTTCCCGGAGCTGGCCAAGGCGCACTTCGCCGAGGGCAAGCTGCCGTACTTCGAGACGGTCCGGACCTACCTCGTGGCGGAGCGCGACGCGGGGACGGCGGACATCGCCGACCCGCGGATGGCGGCCACGCAGTTCCTCGGGATGATCTCCAACTACGTGTTCTGGCCGAGCCTGCTGGTCCCGGGATGGACGGTGACCCCGCAGCGGACGATCACGGTGGTGGACGACGCCGTCCGCACCATGGTCGCGCGATACGACCGGTCCGCAGACCGGTAGGACCGGCAGCTCGGGGTTCCGGCGACCGCCGGCGGCGGCTCAGTCGTCGGCCGCGCCCGCCGTGTCGTTGCCCACCGCCGGGAACGTGACCTGGACCCGCAGCCCGTCGCGGCCGGTGGAGGACGCGGTGATGATGCCCTCGTGGGCTCGGGTGATCGAGCGCGCGATCGCCAGTCCGAGGCCCGCGCCGCCGCTGTGGTCGATGCGTCTGCCGGACCTGCGTCGGAATGGCTCGAACAGGGCGGCGACCTCGTCCGGAGGCACGTCGTCGCCGGTGTTCTCGACGACCAGCGCCGGGTCCGTGCCCACCCTCACCTCCAGGGTGCCCCCGGGTCGGTTGAACTTCAAACCGTTCTGCACCAGGTTGACCACCAGCCGTTCCAACAGCACCCGCTCACCGGTGACCAACCGGGGGGTCAGCCGGCTGACGATCGTGACGCCCGCCTCCTCGGCCCGGGCCCGGTGGGCGTCGAGCACCGCCGCGACGATCCGGTCGAGCCGCAGCGGGACGTGCGCCAGCAGACCACGATCGCTCTCGCTGAGCACCAGCAGCCCTTCGATCAGGCGCTCGTTGCGTTCGTTGGTCTCGAGCAGTTGCGCGGTGAGCAGCGCGAGCTGGTCGTCGCTGAGAGAGCGGGCCATGCCGACCTCGATCAGGGTGCGCTGGACGGCGAGCGGGGTCCGCAGTTCGTGGGACGCGTCCGCGGCGAACCGGCGCTGGGCCTCGTAACCCACCGCGATCCGGTCCATCATCTCGTCGATGGTGCGGCCCAGGACGGTCAGTTCGTCGCGGCCCGGGCCGGGCTTCAGCCGGTGGCCCAGGTTCTGCGGGCCGACGTTGGCGATCACCGGGACGAGGTCGCGCAGCGGACGCAGGCACCACCGTATGGCCGGGTAGCAGGCGGCCAGGAGGATCAGCAGGACGACCGCCTCGGCGATCGCGAGGGAGAGGCTCGGACGCCGGAAGACCTGGACGCAGACGAACGAGGCGTCGTTACCCGGCGCCCGCAACTCCGGCGTGGCACACCAGGACGGGCCGAACTCCCGCCACAACGCGAGGAACAGCTCGGCGATCGTGCTCACGAACGGGGCGATGAGCAGGAGGACCCCGAAGACCAGGAGCATCCGCCGCGCCGGTGAGGGGAAACTCATNCCATGCCCGGAGCCGATAGCCGACGCGGGGCACGGTGTGGATCACCGGCGGGTCCCCGAGCTTGCGGCGCAGGGTCATGACGGTGGTCCGTACCGTGTTGGTGAACGGGTCGGCGTGTTCGTCCCAGGCCTGCTCCAACAGATCCTCGGCGCTGACCACCCGCCCACCGGCGCGCATCAGCACATGAAGCACGGCGTACTCCTTCGGTGACAACGAGAGCGCCAGCCCGTCGCGGGCGGCCGTGTGCCGGGTGACGTCCAGCACGATGCCGTCCCGCTCCAGCACCGGCGGCAGCGCCGGGGTGGAGCGCCGGGAGAGCGCCTGCAACCGGGCGACGAGTTCGGCGAAGGCGAACGGTTTGGTCAGGTAGTCGTCCGCGCCCAGGCCGAGACCCTCGACACGTTGACGGATGCCGGCGGCGGCGGTCAGCAGCAGCACCCGGGTGCCGGTGTCGGACCTGGCGATCCAGCGGCACACCTCGTCGCCGGTCCGACCTGGCATGTCCCGGTCGAGGACGGCCACGTCGTAGCGGTTGACCGCGAGCCGCTCCAGCGCGCTGTCACCGTCGTAGACCACGTCGACGGCCATGGACAACCGCCGCAGCCCCTCGGCCACCATGTCGGCCAGCACCCGCTCGTCGTCGGCCATCAACACCCGCACCCCGTGTCCTTCCGCCGCTCCTCGCGCCCGCCGTCGACCGCAAGCCTGGCACCCGTCGCATAAAGAACCGATAAGGGCGCCGCCGACGCCGCGCGGACGACCGGAGTCGCAGCATCGGTCTGCTCCTGCTGCCGTTCGTACAGGCTGGTGAACCCGTGTTCCGACTCATCCCGAAGTGTGCCACGATCGCCCTGGTGGCCATGGCCGTCGCCGTCGCTCCCGTCGCGGCCCGGCCGGCGTCGGCGATCGCCTACGGTGAGGACGCGGCCGACGGGGCGTACCAATTCTCGGCCCGGCTGACCATGACCGGCCTGCCCGTGCCCGGCGGCGGNCCGGCCACTGCTTCCGCGCGTCCGACGGCCAGCGGGTCAGCCGGCTCGTGGCCGACCGGACCCGTGTCACGGTCGGACGCACGGACCTCACCGGTCGGGCCGGGTACGAGGCGGAGGCGGTCGCGGTCCGCCAGTCGGACACCGTCGACGTGGCCCTCGTCGAACTCGACACCGCGATCACCGGCGTGGTGCCGCTGCGGCTCGCCGACACGCCGCCGGTGGCGGGTGAAGTGCTCCGGCTGACCGGCTACGGCTCGACCACCGCCGACGGACTCGTGCCGGCGGGCCGGCTCCAGACCGGCCGGTTCACCGTCGGACGGGTCGGCGCCGACGTCATCGAGACCTCCGGCCGGCAGCCTCGCGGGGACACCAGTCCGTGCCCGCACGACTCCGGCGGGCCGTACTTCCGGGAGCGGGCGGACGGCACGGCCGTTCTGGTCGCGGTCGTCAGCACCGGCCCCGGATGTCCGCACCCCGGCCCCGACTTCAGCGCCCGCGCCGACATCCTCGGCGACTGGATCGCCGACACGATCGACCCGGCCGACGGTCCGGCGCGCTGGATACCGGCGGTCGGCGTGGGTGTGGCGCTCGTCCTGTTGCCGCTGGCCCTGGCGGCGCTTCGACGCCGACGAGCGCAGCGTCCCGGACGAGCTGACCGCGTGCTCGACCCGCCTCCCGGGAAGGGCTGACTGTCGAATGACCCAGCCCAGCCACGCCGAGTCGCCCGGTGGCAGCCGTCCTTCAGGCCGGCACCCTCTACGTCGTCGCCGCGGGGGGCGGGTGCGAGCCGAAGGCGGTGGCGGACCTGATCGACGAAGCCGCCCGCAGGCCGGGCGCTCGACCGCCTGGACTCCGTTTGACAGTCGATCGACCTACTGCTATCTGTTAATACAGTTTTCTAATTCTCGCGGCACTCGCCCGGGCCGAACGTCGCGTCGGGCGCCGACCGGCCGGCTGGCGGTTTGCCGCCACTTCCCGGAGGATCGCCATGGTGCGCAGAAGAACAGCAGCCTACGCCGTGGGCACCCTGCTGACCGGCATCGCGGTGGCCGGCTACGGCCTGCCGTCGGCCAGCGCCGCGACCGCCGGCCCGATCACCGGTCTGGCGGGCAAGTGCGTCGACGTGGCCGGCGCCAACCCGGCCAACGGCACGGCGGTGCAGCTCTACGACTGCAACGGCACGGCGGCCCAGACGTGGACGGTGGGCAACAGCGACAGCTCGATCCGCGCGCTCGGCAAGTGCCTCGACGTCACCGCCGCGTCGACCACCAACGGCGCCAAGATCCAACTGTACGACTGCAACAACACCGGCGCCCAGAAGTGGACCGCCGCCAGCGGTGGCGCCCTGGTCAACACCGCCTCGGGCAAATGCCTCGACGTGACCGACCGGAGCACCGCGAACGGCGCCCGACTGCAGATCTGGACCTGCGGTGGCACCAGCAACCAGCAGTGGACCCTGCCCGGCGGCGGCAACCCCACCCCGACCGCCACCGCCCCGGCCGGCACCAACCTCGACGACCCGGCGAAGAAGGACGTCGCCATGCAGCTCGTCTCGGCGGCGGAGAACTCCTCGCTCGACTGGCGCGCCCAGTTCTCCTACATCGAGGACATCGGCGACGGTCGCGGCTACACCGCCGGCATCATCGGCTTCTGCTCCGGCACCGGCGACATGCTCGAACTGGTCCAGGCGTACACGAACACCAAGCCCGGCAACGTGCTGGCCGGCTACCTCCCGGCGCTGCGTGCCGTCAACGGCACCGCGTCGCACGCGGGCCTCGACCCGAACTACCCGCGCGACTGGCGCACCGCCGCCAACGACTCGGTGTTCCGAGCCGCACAGGAGGCCGAACGGGACCGGGTCTACTTCAACCCGTCCGTTCGCGACGGCAAGACCGACGGGGTCCGGGCACTCGGCCAGTTCGCCTACTACGACGCGGCGGTCATGCACGGGTACGAGGGCATGCGCCAGATCCGCAGCCGCGCCCTCGCCCGGGCGAAGCCCCCGGCGCAGGGTGGCAACGAGCGGACCTGGCTCAACGCGTTCCTCGACGAGCGGGTCATCGAGATGAAGAAGGAGGAGGCCCACTCGGACACCTCCCGCGTCGACACGGCACAGCGGGTCTTCCTCAACAACGGCAACCTCGATCTGAACACGCCGTTGGTGTTCGCCGTCTACGGCGAGCAGTTCCGCATCGGCTNGCCCGGCCCACCTCGAACTGGCCGGGCGGGACGCCGTCACCGGGCTTGCGGTTCAGCCGGTGCGCCACTTCTGGTTGGCGGTGCCGCCGCACTCCCAGAGGTGCAACCGCGCGCCGTCGTTGCCGTTCCAGTCCTTGATGTCGACACACTTGTTGGCCTGCGGGTTGACCAGGTCCCCGGCGGCGGACAGCACGAACTGCTGGGCGGCGTTACCGCTGCAGGTGGCGATCTGGATGACCGCGCCGTTGTCCCGAGAGCCCCAGGCCACATCCATGCACATGTTGTTCTGCGTACGCAGGCTGCCGCCGGTGAAGGTCCAGCTCTGCGCCGCCGTACCGTTGCAGTTCCAGGTCTGCAGGGGGATGCCGTCGGCGAAGTTCGAGTTCGGCACGTCGATGCACTTGTTGTTCCAGTTGCTGATGATCCGGGTGCCGGTGCCGCCACCGCCGGTGGTGACCAGGCTCAGCCCGTAGACGCCCAGGATCTCGTTGACCGGCTGGAACCACATGGTGCCGCCGGACGTGCAGTTGCCCGATCCGCCCGAGGTCACCCCCTGGGCCTGGTCGCCGGAGAGCCAGGCGCCGCCGGAGTCGCCTCCCTCGGCGCAGGCGTTGCTGCGGCTCAGTCCGTAGACCGCGCCCTGCGCGTAGTTGACCGTCTCCTCCCGGCCCAGCAGGGTGCCGCAGCGCCAGCCGGTCGTCCGTCCCGACCGGCACACCGAACTGCCGATCACCGCGTCCCGGGAGCCGGCGACGGGAGCGTTGCCACCGGCGTAGTTGTTCACCCAGGGGCGTGGCGTCCAGTCGGCGTTCGTGCGGACCCAGGCGTAGTCGTTGCCCGGGAACGACGATCCGGCGAAGGTGCCCTGCGCCACGTTGTTGAATCCACGGGTGGGGCTGCCGGTGGCACCGCAGTGTCCGGCGGTGACGAAGCCACCCGTGACGGCGAAGCCCACCGAGCAGAGCACGTTGCCGTTGATGACGAACTGGTCGCCGCCACGGATGTCGTACAGGGGGCGTGGCGCGTCCGCAGCCGTCACGTAGCGGACGGTCTCGCCGTTGAGGCCGCTGCCACCGACGAAGTCCCGGGCGGCGCGCTCCTGGCCGGGCGCGACCCGCACCACGACCTCGTTGGCGGCGGTGTCCACGTACCAGCCGCGTACGGCGGCGCCGGGCGGGTGGTTGCGCGCGTGCCGGTCCAGCGTGGTGCGGGCCGAGGTGAGGCCCGTGAGCGTACGGGGGACGAGCCGGGGCCGGGCGCCCTCGGCCCGTACCGTGGCGGCGGCGGAGGCATCGGTGACGGCGACGGTGAGCGGGCCACTCGTGTCCAACCACGAGCCGGCGTACCGGGTGCCGAGGCGGGAGCGCAGCCGTCGGTCGACCACGGCCGCGGCGGCCTCGGCGGTGAGGCGGGCGGTGAGTTGGTCGTCGGTCAGGTGCAGATCGCGGCGCATCGCCTCGGCCATGCCGGCCGGTAGGCCGGACGCCTGCGCCTGTGCCCGGGGGGCGGGGGGAGCCGCCGGTGGTGCGGCGGCCGAGATCGGTAGCGCGAGCGTCGCGGCGGTGAGCAGTGCCATGGTCCTGAGCATCGAACTCCTTCCGGTGATCCGGTGTCGCGCCGTGCACGAGGCGCGAGAGAGCGCTCTCAGAGTGAAACCGTAAACATCCTTTGTCAATAGACGTCGGTCTTTGTCAGGGTGCCCAGGGCGTGGTGACGTTCCAGGTGCTGTCCGCGGCCCACAGCGCGGGTGAGTTCCACGCCTCGCCGCCCGTGCCGTTGCTCAACCAGACCTCGGAGTTGTAGTGCCGCAGATACCTGCCGCGGAAGTTGTAGGACTCCAACGAGACCCCGCTCCCGCTGACCCCGACCCGGGCGCACCAGGTGGCGTCCGCGCGGAGCAGCGCCGAGCCGTCGTTCGGCGAGTTGCGTACGCGTGAGTCCTGGTGTCGGAGGAACTGCCCGGGGAAGTTGACCGACTCGAACGAATAGCACGCCGCGTCGGCCAGACCCGCCCGGACCGTGTAGGTGGCGTCGTTCTTGAGCAGCGCCGAGCTGTTTCCGTCCACGATCTCCGTGTAGGCGAGGCTGTCCCGGTGCCGCAGGAACCGGTTGGTGAACCCGGGGGTCGTCACCTGCAAGGATCGCCGGGTGTTCACCGGCAGCGCCACCGGCGCCGCGCTGCCGATCGACTTCGACGCGTTGATCAGGGCCAGGTTGGCGGCCCGTACCCGGGCCTGGTCCATCTTGACCACCTGCCGGTCGTAGGTGAGGAAGCCGTTCAGCTCACCCTCCTGGTCGGCGATCTCCGTGTAGACCGAGGCGCTCAATCCCTTGCCGAGCATCAGGTTCTGCGTGCCCTGCACCAGGCCGACGAAGCGGTCGGTCAGCGCGGTGGAGTTCGGTTGCCACTCGTACGCGAAGAAGCTGCCGTTCGGGCTCCACTCGTGCCCGGCCGCGCGCAGGCCCAGGCCGCCGAACTCGCCGAGCACGGCGATCCGGCCGCTCGACGGCGCCGGCGAGTCCGGCCCCAGGTAGACGTGCCAGTCGTCGATGTCGCCGTTGCCGGGGTTGCCCAACGACTGGCAGCAGTTGTAGCCGCTGTGCGCGTTGACCAGCCGGGTCGGGTCCTGGTTCTTCACGTTCTGGGCGACCCGGCGGGTGTCGGCCAGCGCACGCTCCCCCCACCCCTCGTTGTAGACGGTGTAGGTGACGAGGGCCGGCGAGCTGCGGTGCTCGTCGACGATCTCGCGGGCCTCGGTCTCCAACTGGGCCTGCTGCGCGTCGGTCGCGTTGATGTCCTGCGCGGTCAGCGACGGCACGTCCTGCCACACCAGCAGACCGAGCCGGTCGGCGTGGTAGAACCAGCGCTGCGGCTCGACCTTGATGTGCTTGCGCACCATGTTGAAGCCGAGGTCCTTGTGCTTCTGCAGGTCGAAGGCGAGCGCGGCGTCGGTGGGCGCGGTGTAGAGCCCGTCCGGCCAGAACCCCTGGTCCAGCGTGCCGGTCTGGAAGACGAACTGGCCGTTGAGCTTGGGCCGCAGCACGCCGTTGACCACGCCGGTGCTGATCTCGCGCATGCCGAAGTAGTGGGTGGTCCGGTCGACCTGGCCACCGGCGGCATTCCGCAGGGTGACCCGCAGGTGGTAGAGGAACGGGTCGTCGGGCGACCAGCGGCGGGCGTTCGGCACGGGCACCTTGAACTCGGTGAAGCCGCCGGTGGCGGAGCCGACCACGGTGGTGCCGTCGAGCGCCTCGGCCAGGACGGTGTGACCGCTGACGTCCCCCCGGGTGAAGACCCGGACGCGCAGCGTGTTGTCGGCCAGGCTCGGATAGAGGTCGACGCTGCTGATCGAGGCCGTCGGCACCGGCTCCAGCCAGACGGTCTGCCAGATGCCGGAGCTCGGGGTGTAGAAGATCCCGCCGGGCTGCTTGGTCTGCTTGCCGATCGGCGGCAGGCTGCCGTTCTGCCGGCTGTCGGTCGGGTCCCACACCTTCACCACGATCTCGTTCGCGCCGCCCCGCAACTGCGCGGTGACGTCGAAGGTGAAGGCGTCGTAGCCGCCGGTGTGGCCGCCGACCGCGGCGCCGTTGACCCAGACGGTGGTCTGCCAGTCGACGGCGCCGAAGTGCAGCAGCACCCGGCGTCCGCTCCAGCCCGTGGGCACCGTCACGGTCCGCCGGTAGAACAGGTAGTTGCGGTTGTCGCCGGCGGCGCGCTGCACCCCGGACAGCGCGCTCTCCACCGGGAACGGCACGTTGACCCGTTCCGGCAGGTCGGTGCCGAACTGCGGGGCGTCGTCGGTGGCGGATTGGCGTAGCTGCCATTCGCCGTTGAGGTTGAGCCAGTCCGACCGGGTCATCTGCGGCCGTGGGTAGTCCGGCAGGGGCGTGCCGGTGAGTGCCTGGGCGGTCCAGGGCGTGGTCAGCGGCGGGTTCTTGGCCGGCACGGCGCGCGCCGGCGCGGCCGGCGCGATGAGCAGACCGGCGAGCAGGGTGAGAACGGTCAGGAGGGGTGCGGCGAGGCGGACGGGATCGGGACGTGTCATGCCGTCTCCATCGGACGGGCCGTCAGGGCCGAGCCTGCGCCGCTGGCGGCTGGCGGTGGGTTTTCCGGGCGATCCGTATAACGTTATAGAGCCCGGACGGACGATCAGTCAATGCCCATCGATCGATATACGATGCCGCATCGGCTCGGGAGGGAGGAACGGCGCATGGGTGTCAGCCTCAAGGACATCGCCCAGCGGGCGGGAGTCTCCCTCGCCACCGTCTCCAACGTGGTCAACGGCTACCGACCGGTGGGGGAGCGCACCCGGCAGCGCGTACAGCAGGCCGTCGACGAGCTGGGCTACACCCCCAACCTGAGCGCACGGCACCTGCGCCGCGGACGTACGGGACTGATCGCGTTGGCCATTCCCGAGCTGACCAATCCGTACTTCGCCGAACTGGCCGACATGGCCATCCGCGAGGCCGCTGGTCTCGGATACACGCTGCTGATGGAGAACACCGCCGCCGAGCGCGGCGAAGAGCTGACGCTTCTGGACGGAGCGCAGCGACACATCATCGACGGGCTCATCCTCAGCCCGGTGGCGATCGGCCGGGAGGAGGTGCTGGCCCGCCGGGCCCGGATGCCGCTCGTGTTGATCGGTGAGGGGGTCTACGACGTGCCGTACGACCACGTCGCGATCGACAACGTCGCGGCGAGTCGGACGGCGACCGCCCACCTGGTCGCGCTGGGCCGCCGGCGGATCGCGTTCGTCGGCGCACCACCGGGGGACGATCGGCAGTCCGCGCACCTGCGCATCCGGGGCTACCGGGAGGCCCTCGCCGTGGCCGGGATCCCGTTCGACCTCCGGCTCGTCGCATCCACCGAGCAGTTCGGTCGGGCGGACGGTGAGCACGCCATGCGTCACCTGCTGACCCTGGACAGCCCGCCCGATGCCGTGCTCGCGTACAACGACCTGACCGCCATCGGCGCCCTACGAGCGCTCACCCGGGCCGGGGTGCGAGTCCCCGACGACGTGGCGGTGGTCGGCATCGACGACATCGAGGAAGGGCGCTTCAGCAATCCCACACTGACCACCGTCGCCCCGGACAAGCGAGAGATCGGCCGGTCGGCGGTCCGGCGGTTGGTGGCCCGGATCGAGGGTGAGCAGGGCCCACCGACGCACCTGCAACCCGCCTTCCACCTCGTCGAACGGGAGAGCACCGGTCCTCGACCGAGCGTTGCACCTCGGCGTCGGATACGTGGCTATCGCGGGTAGAGGGCATCGGCGATCGCGCGGCATCGGGCCCGGTCGCCGAGCGCGTCGGTGTTGTCGACGAACTGGTCGATGGCGCCGGTCAGCGGCAGCGCGCGTAGGGCGGGGTCGGCGATGCTGAGGACGAGCGCCCGGGCGAAGCGTTCCGCGTGCAGCACCCGGAACGGCCGGTCGTGGAAGGACCGGACACGCGGATCGACCGGCGCGGTGAGGCCCAGGTCGTTGTGCCGGGCGGCGACGGTCTCGTAGGCGGTCACGAGGTGGTTCTCACGGTCGCGCCAGTTGTCGGCGGCCAGCGCGGCGGTCAGCGTGGCGGCGAGATGATCGGTGCCGGGCAGGCGGGCGAGAGCGGTGCCGAGCCATTTGCCGTAGGGCGGGTAGGTCCGGCCGATCAGCAGACGCAGCCGCATGAGGTCGCGCACCACGCGGGCGGCCACGACCGCCGAGCCGAGTTCGTCACCGACCTCGCCGCATCGGCCCACGAGGTGTTCCTCCTGGCTGATGCGCTGCCACTGGCACGCCAGCACGTAACGCCACAGGTCGTCGGGATACCAGGCCAGCGCCCGTCGCGCCGCGCGCAGGACACCCAGCCCGTCGTGGTGCACAGCGCCGGCGGTGATCTCGGCCAGGACCTGGGTGGGGGTGGCGAGCCAGTCCCGGGTGGTGACGTCGGTCAGCGGGTCGAAGCCGAGGTGACCGGTCAGCCACTCGCCGAGTTCGGCGATCACGACGCCGTGCCGGACACGTCCGGTGGTGTGCCGCAGGTGCCGGGTGCCGTGCTCGGTGGGGACCAGGCTGGTGGGGTAACCGGCGATCGTGGCGGGCAGCCGCTCGCTGAGCAGGTCGTCGACCCGGCCTCCGTGGCGGGCGAGGTCGTCGGCGGTGAGGAACAGGAACAGCCGCGGACCCCAGTCGTGGTCGGTGGACCGCCGGGTGTCGAAGCCGAGGACCTCGGACCCGGCGCCGAGCAACGCCGCGCTGTAGGTGAGGTCGGGGAGGTGACGAGACAGTAGGGGCCGGACCGCGTCGTCGTGAAGGCGGCGGGACAACTCGATGCCGGAGATGAAGTCCACGGACACACCCGGCATCCTTGCACCCCTATCCTTGCGCGGTGACGCACGCCGACCTCACCTTCGCGCAGTGGAACGACCGGCCGGACGACACCGCTCGCCGGCTCGCCCAGGAAATCGCCGGCCGGCACGACCTGACCCTCGTGGGGTTCACGGACACGGTCCACGCGAACCGGTCGCACCGGACCGCGCTGTTCGACCGGGACGGGATGCGCTTCGCCCTCGTGCCCGGCGGCCGGCCGACCCTCGGCTACGACGGTTCCCGGTTCCGGCCCGCGCCGGAGCAGGTGGACAGCTACGCCGAGAGCGCCAGCGAGTTCGGCCTTCCACCGCTGGCGGAGTACGTCGACGCGATGACGTCACCGGAACGCTCGGTGGAGATCCCCGCGATGCTGGTGGCGGTGGACGCGTTCGACCCCTGTGAGATCTCGCCGACGCCGGACGACCCTCGGATGCGCTATGACCAGGCGCTGGCCGGGCTCGCCGACCTGGGCTTGCGGACGACCACCCCGGACGAGTGGGAGTGGGCGTGTGGGGCGGGCGCGGCGACGCTCTTCCGCTGGGGTGATGAGAGCCCCGACGACGGCTACCCGTTCGACTACGAGACCGGCCCGCACCGCGAGACGAACCTGTGGGGCCTGGCGATCGCGCAGGATCCGTACCGGCACGAGGTCACCACCGAGCGGACCGTCGTGTGTGGCGGCGACGGCGGCAGCACGACGTGTGGCGGCAGCGGATTCTTCCTGGGCTGGCTCACCCTCGCCACCGCCTACCGGGACAGGGATTTCGGTGAGTGGCTGGCCTCCGCCGACGGCTACGCCGACGAGATCCTGACCCGGCCCGTCATCGAGCTGACGTGAGGAGCAGGCGCGACTCACGTCGAGGACGCTGTGGTCGGACCGCCGCCGTCACCTTTCGGCACTGTCGGAAACCAACCGGAAGGCTCTTCCCGAAGTCGGGGACCGCGGTCGAATGTCCCGGTCGGCACAGAGGCCCAGACGTGAGGGACTCACCGACCAACCCCCGGGAGGGCACGTGCTCGAAATGGGAGAGATGGCGACGGGTTCCGGATGGCGGCGGCTGGCGCAGGCGCTCGCGGCGGTGGCGCTGCTGTCCGGCGTGCTGGGTGTCGCCGCACCGGCGCAGGCGGCGGACCTGCCGTGGGGACCGTACACCTGCGCGAGCGGCTACGTCTGGCGCGAGGCGGTGCCCGGTGACCAGGTCTGCGTCACCTCGCAGACGCGGACCGACACCCAGACCGAGAACGCCCTGGGCCCGTCGCGCCGGGAGTCGAACGGCTTCTGCAAGTCGGGCTTCGTGTGGCGGGAGACGCGTCCGTCGGACCTGGTCTGCGTGGTTCCCTCCAGCCGTGACCGGGCGTACAGCGACAACGCCAACGCGCCCTTCCGGCTGGTCGATCCGGGCGCGACGCCACCGGGCGGCGTCTCCGTCATCACCTCGAACCACCAGCTCGGCGGGTACCTGTACGCCAACGGCAGCGGGCTCTCCGCCAACAAGCCGGTACGCTTCTACGCGGTGCGGATCAACACGGTCGGCCCGTACTCGCTC
The DNA here is from genome assembly GCF_002140155.1 of Micromonospora sp. NBS 11-29. Lineage (GTDB taxonomy): Bacteria > Actinomycetota > Actinomycetes > Mycobacteriales > Micromonosporaceae > Micromonospora. The sequence continues at coordinate 239,019 of NZ_NAPR01000012.1, read as the reverse complement.
GGGTCGCTGACCGCGAACAGCAGTGGCGCGATCCCCGGCTGGCAGTACGTCGCGGACATCCGGTGCCGTTCCGGCCTGACCGAGCCGGCCATCATCGTCGTTCTCGACCAGGGTTCCGGTGTGGTCACCACCGCCGGCACCACCGACGCCTTCCGCCGCTGCGGCTGATCCCGGCCGAGGATTATCGAAGCGGGTGACCGGTGACCGGCCCCGGCGTGTCCGCGCCGGGGCCGGTCACCGCCGGGGCACGTCCGTCAGAAGCTGCTGACCAGCTTCACGAACGCCTCGTCGATCCGGGCGGGATCGGTGGCGTCGAAGGCCTTGCCCGACGACGCCTTGGCGATCCGGTCCAGGGTGGCGAAGTCCGACTCCCGGTCGAACGCGATGCAGAACACCTTCACCGGGCGCTGCGGGTCCAGGGCGACCTCGGCGAGCAGGCGGGACAGGTCGTTGTCCCGGTTGTACTCGTTCTTGCCGTCGGTCAGCACGACGATCGCGTTGATCCGCTGCGGGTCGTACCGTTCGAGCAGCTCCCGGTGTGCGGCCCGGACCGTCGCGTAGAGCGCGGTGCTGCCCTCGACATGCAGGCCGGCGATCTTGCTGTTGATCCGCTTCTGGTCGAACCCGCCGAGGGGGACCTCCTCCCGGTAGGGGCTCTTCGGCCGCTTCGGGGTCTCCGAGGAGAACGACCAGAGCCCCACCCGGTCCTCGGTGTTGAGCAGCGCGAGGCCCTTGCCCGCCGCCGCGGAGGCGACCTGGAACCGGGTACGGTTGCCGACCATCGCCTGCATCGACCCGGACGTGTCCAGGGCGATCAGGATGTTGGCCTTCTTGCGGAGCGTGCGCCAGCCGTCCAGCATCGCGCCGACCACCCGCGGGTCCGGGGGCTCGAAGTAGGTCAGTCCGCCGGTGGGCTCGGCGCCGACGCTGGCGAGCAGCCCCGCCGAGGCTCGGCGTTCGTGGTCCCGGAAGCCGAGGCGGACGAAGTTCGCCTGCTGGGCGTCCTCGGTCAGGAATGCCCGGAGGTCGGCTGCGGCCGCGCGCTGCCGCTCGTCGGCGGAGGGCAGCACCACGAACGGGTGGTCCAGGTTGAACGTGCCCTCCTTGGGATGGACGGCGACCAGCGGCACGTTCGGCCGGCGGCCCCGCTCCTGCCCGTCCTGCCGAGGGCTCAACGCACCCGTGTTGTAGAGGTCCACCAGCTCCTCCTGCAGGACGATGGCGCTCATGTCGCCCGTACTGCCCGCCCCGCCGGCCAGGTCCGCCTCGGCGAGGCTGCGCAGCAGGTCGACCGAGTCGTCGCTGTAGTGCGACACGTTGGCTTCGATCCGGCGGACGAACTGGGTGACCGCGGGGTCGGCCAGGTCGGCGCGGGTCAGGTCGCTGGACCGTTGCACCGCCGCGTAGTACGTGGCGATGGTGGCGGCCAGCCCGGAGGTGGACTGGTTCGGGTTGTCCTTGCCGAAGGTGAAGCGGCCCCACTCCGGCTTGCCGAAGCTCGCCCATCCGTCGCGTCCGGACAGGCCCAGGATCTCTCCCCAGCCCAGCGGGCCGCGCTGGCGGAGCACCTCGGCCTTGGGCTGCGGCATCGCGATCACCAGTGGGCTGTTGGCGATCGACGGGTAGCGGTCCGGGGTCTGGGGGGCCCGCCCGGCGGCTTCGTCGAGCAGCCGGAGCTGGCCGGTCCACAGGCTCGACGTCGGCAGCCAGACCTGTGGTTGCGGCAGGCCGGTCTGCGTCCAGCCGGTGGCCAGCGCCTCGGTGGCCTTGCCCGAGTTCAACGCGCTGACGTGCACCCGGGCGCAGCCGCCGCCCTCGATCGACCGGTCGCTGCGGTTGTAGCGCTCGGCCAACTCGACCAGCAGCGCCGCCTTCTCGGTGGAGGAGTTGACCTCAAGCGTGGTGGCGCAGTCGGTGTGGCCCCCCTCGCCGCCCGCTTCGCGCTGCCGGACGAACACGAACGCCCCGGCGATGACCACGAGCCCGGCGGTGACGGCGGCGGTGTAGGGCAGCCACTGCCTCCTACGCGTGGCGGATGGGGTCATCGGGGCGTCCTCCTCGGCGGGCGGGTGGTGGTAGTCAACCTAGCGATCCGGCGCCACCCGGCGACCCAGGCCCCCACCGCACCCCGGTCACCCGCGGTCGGACCGTGCCCCGAGCGCCGTCGCGACCAGTAGCCGGACCAGGTAGACCACGACGAAGGCGGCCGCCCCGGCCGCGGCGGCCGGGCCGGGCGCGCTCGACGCGACGTAGCCGGCGGCGGCGCCGGCCGACCCGAGGAAGAGCGCGGTGGAGATGCCCCAGGCGTCGACGGCCTCGTGGCGCAGCCGCCGCAGCGCGCCGCCGGGGTCGGCACCGACGCCGGGCTCCGGCACCGGCGGGTGTGCCGGCTGCGTCGGCCGGGCCTGGGCCGGCGCGATCGGCTGGGCCTGGGCGGGCTGTGCCGCCGGCCGGGCCTGAGCCGGCACGACCGGCTGGGTCGGCGTCGGCTGCGGCGCCGTCGGCGGAACCTGGGGGAGCGGGTGGTTCGGCGTCGGCGCGCCCGCGGTCTCGTTGCCGAACTCGAGCAGGCTCTCCCGACGCAGCGGCCGGGTGACCGTGGCGTCCTGCCGGAGCAGCCGCACCAGCACGCGCTCGGCGTCCGGCCGATCCGCCGGGTCCTTGGCCAGGCACTCCCGGATCAGTTCGTCGAGTACGGACGGCAGGGCGGGCAGGTCGGGTGGGTCGTTCAGCACCCGGTGCATCACGGCGAAGAGGGAGTCGTTGCCGAACGGCGGCCGACCGCCGGCGGCGAAGGCGATCGTGCCCGCCCAGGCGAAGACGTCGCAGGGCGGCCCGATCGTGTCGTTGCGGAACCGCTCGGGCGCCATGTACGCGGTGGTCCCCATGATCCGGCTGGACGCCGTCTCGGTGACTCCCAACGCGCGGGCGATGCCGAAGTCGATCACCCGCGGGCCGTCCTTGCCCAGCACCACGTTGTCCGGCTTCAAGTCGCAGTGCACCACGCCGGCACTGTGGATCGCGGCGAGCGCGGTGACGGTGCCGACCGCGAGCCGGTGCAGGGCGTTGCCGGTGACCGGGCCGTGCTCGCGGACGTGCCGGTGCAGGGTCGGGCCCTCGATGAACTCACTGACTACGTAGGGCCGCTCGCCGTCGACCTCGGCGAAGAGCACCTGCGCGGTGCAGAACGGCGCGACCCGGCGTGCGGCGGCGATCTCCTTGACGAACTGCGACCGCGCCCGTGGATCGCTCAGGTCGACGTTGACCATCTTCACCGCGACCCGGTCGCCGGCGTCGTCCTCACCGAGATAGACGACGCCCTGTCCGCCCGCGCCCAGCCGGCCGACCAGCCGATACCGGCCGGCGGTGAGCGGATCGTGGGTCCACAGCTTCGTCAATCCTGGCACCGGTGTGCCGGCCAGTTCTGACATTCCGACTCCATCAGCGTCGTGCCCGGCCACCGGCGGCGCAGGACACGGTCATCGTGCCATGTCGCCGCCGACGACCGAAGACGTCCGACCGGGGTCGAGGCCCGCCGACGGTGGAAGTGGTGGCGGCGCCGGCAAGATCGACGCTGCGACCTCGGGTGCGTCCGGAGTAACAGTTGTGTGAACTTTGGTGAACGTGGCTTGCGCGGGCAGTGCCGCAGCTCGTCAGCGTCATCATCTCGATTCGGCCGCGTCTCAGTGAACGTCGTTCACCCTATTGTTCACTCTTGCTAAATCCGGTAGAACACCAGGTGGGTCCGCTGCTCGGGCCATCTGCCTCGTGCCTCCGGGAGGACTACTCATGGCTCGTTCACCTCGTCCGGGCGCCTCCTCGCCCGCGCTCTCCCGCCGCGGTGTCCTGCAGTTGGGTGGCAGCGTCGCGCTCCTGCTCGCCACCGGCGCCTGCGCCGCGGACAGCGGCGACAAGTCCGCGGACGGCAAGTCCGGCGGCCCCGCCGCCAAGACGCTGCGCATCGCCGTCTCCAGCTACCTGTCGAGCTGGGACCAGGACTTCGTCGGCTTCGACCTGACCGCGTTGATGCTCTACAAGAACGTCTTCCCGTATCTGGTCGACTACGGGGTCACCGACGCCGGCGGCAGTCGGATCCTCGACACCCAGAACGTCACCCCGACGTTCGCCGAGTCCTTCGAGCCCGACGCCGAGCAGAAGGTCTGGACGCTCAAGCTGCGCCGTGGCGTGAAGTTCGCCAGCGGCAACGAGATGAAGGCCGCCGACGTGAAGTGGTCGAAGGACCGCGCGTTCGCCGCCCAGGCCNCGTCGACGACTACACGGTTGAGTTCCACCAGGCGTTCCCCAGCGCGCTCACCCGGCAGATCCAGGCGATCTCGCTGTACGTCTTCGACTCCGTCGAGGCCAAGAAGCACGCCAGCGCCAGCGACCCGTGGGCCAAGGAGTGGTTCGCGAAGAACCCGCCCACCGGCGGCTACTTCAACGTCGCCAAGGCCACCCAGGGCCAGGAGATCGAACTCAGCGCGAACACCGGCTACCCGGGCCCGGACCCGGCCAGGACGCCGACCATCCGGATCTCGGTCGTGCCGGCCGCGTCCAACCAGCGGCTGCAACTGCAGGCCGGCGACATCGACATCGCGCTCGGCATCAGCCAGCGCGACATCCAGGACCTCAAGAAGGCCTCCGGCATCAAGGTCATCTCGGCGGCGAGCAACCGCCAGGTCGCCATCCAGATGTCGGTCACCGCGGCGCCGTTCGACGACGTGAACGTCCGCCGGGCGCTCGCCTACGCGGTGCCCTACGAGCAGATCATCAGCAACGTATACGGCGGCGACGCCCGCGCGGCCAAGAGCCCGGTGCCGCTGGACATGCCCGGGTACGACGAGACCGGTTACCCGTTCACCCACGACCTGGACAAGGCGAAGGCCGCGATGGCCGCCACCGGGAAAGCGTCGCTCGACTCCGAGCTGGTCTTCGAGGCCGACAACGAGGAGCAGCAGAAGATCGCCGTCCAGGTGCAGGGCGAGGCGGCGAAGGCGGGCATCCGGCTCAAGCTCACCCCGCTGGACCCGGGCACCCTGGGCGAGCGGCGGACGAAGAAGAACATCCCGCTGCAGATCACCTCCGGGCAGCTCTGGGTGGACGACGTCGAGTACATGCTCGCCACGAGCTTCGTCAAGGGCGCCAACCTCAACTACTCCAACTACAGCAACCCGGAGATCGAGCAGATCTACGAGAAGTCGCACACCACCGTCGACGCGGGCGCCCGCAACGCGCTCTGGAAGCGGGTCCAGGAGATCCTCGCCGCCGACGTGCCGTGGGTGGTCATCTGCCAGCCCAACTTCAACCTGCCCGTCCGGGAGGCCGTCGCCGGCTGGGTGCAGCCGATGGACGGCCTCGCCCGCCTGCGCTACCTGAGCGCGTCGGCCTAGGGACGTCACCCACCCATGCGAATCTTCCGGTTTGTCATCAGGCGACTGCTCCAGCTGATCCCCGTCCTGCTCGGTGTGGTACTCCTGGCGTTCCTCCTGGTCCGGGTGCTGCCGGGCGACCCGGTCCGCAGCATCCTCGGGCCGAACGCCACCGAGGAGGACGCCGCCGCGGCCCGCGCCCGCTTCGGGTTGGACCGGTCGCTGTGGCAGCAGTTCCTGGACTACCTCGGGGGACTGCTCACCGGCGACTTCGGCACCTCGATCCAGAGCGGCAGCTCGGTGGGGTCGGAGATGGCGCTACGGGTGGGGCCGACGCTGGAACTCGTCGTCATCTCGGTGACCATCGCGCTGGTGGTGGCGACCACGCTGGGCATCTGGTCGGCCAAGCGGGCCAACCGGGTCGGCGACCACAGCGTCCGGATGTTCGCCCTGGCCGGCAACTCCGTCCCGGAGTTCTGGCTCGGCCTGGTGCTGGTGCTGGTCGGCTACAGCATCCTCGGCTGGTTCCCGGCACCCAACGGGCGGGTCGACCCGGACACGAACCTCACCCCGCTGACCGGCGCCGACCTCGTCGACGCCGTCCTCACCGCCAACGGGCCGGCGATCGCCTCCGCCACGGCGTACCTGGTGCTGCCGGTGCTGACCCTCGTGGTGGGCGTGGTCGCACCGCTGCTGCGCAGCGTCCGGGCCTCCGCGCTGGAGGTGCTGCACTCCGAGTCGTACGCCGCGGCGAAGGCGCACGGGCTGCGCGACCGGACGCTGCACCGCGGCTACCTGCTGCGGGCGACGCTGGTCCGGCTGCCGTCGCTGGCGGCGTTGGTCTTCGGCACGGCCATCGGCTCCACCGTGCTCGTCGAGTACGTGTACTCGTGGCAGGGCTTCGGCCAGTGGGCCCTGCGCGGCCTGCTCTACCGGGACTACCCGGTGGTGCAGGCGTCGGTGCTGCTCATCGCGTTGTGCTACGTGCTGGTGTTCCTCATCGCCGACGTGGTCCACGCGATCCTCGACCCGAGAGTGAGGCTCTGATGGCCGAGTCGCGCACCGCCGCGAGCGGTGACACCGCAGCCGCGCCGGTGGTCGTCGCCGGCGGCGACCGGGAGAGCCGGTTCGCCCGCCGCATGATCATCGTCGGTGCGACCATCCTCGCGCTGGTCGCGCTGGTGGCGGTCTTCGCGCCGCTGCTGAGCCCGTGGGGCGAGACCGAGATCGACCCGGCGAACACCCTGGTCGCCCCGGGCGGCGACCACCTGCTCGGCACCGACGGCAACGGCATGGACATCTGGAGCCGGGTGCTTCACGCCGCCCGGCTCGACCTGGGCATCGCCCTGGCCGCGGTCGCGCTCGCGGTGGTGGTGGGCACCCTGCTCGGCCTGGTGGCCGGCTACGTCGGCGGCTGGCTCGACGACGTGCTGATGCGGGTGGTCGACATCTTCCAGTCGTTCCCCACGTTCATCCTGGCGCTGGCGGTGGCCGCCCTGCTCGGCAACGGCACGGTCAACCTGATCATCACGATCGCGGCGGTGAACGCGCCGGCGTACGCCCGGCTGGTCCGCGCCGAGGTGCGCTCGCTGCGGGAGTTGCCGTTCGTGGACGCCGCGATCACCTCCGGGGCGTCGCCGGTGGGTGTGCTCTGGCGGCACCTGCTGCCCAACAGCCTCACCCCGGTGCGGGTGATCGCACCGCTGAACTGCGGCTGGGCGATGCTTACCCTGGCCGGGCTCTCCTTCCTCGGCCTGGGCGTGAGCATCCCCGAGGCGGAGTGGGGCGCGATGATCAGCCTGGGCGCGGCGGACGTGGTCGGCGGCCGGTGGTGGACCTCGGTCCCGCCCGGCCTGGCCCTGTTCGTCTGCGTCCTCGGGTTCAGCCTGCTCGGCGAAGGCCTGCAGGACCGTGCCAACGCGAAGCGGCGGTGACCATGCTGTCGATCGAGAACCTCTCCGTGGCCATCCGGCGGCCCGGCCGGCAGGTCGCCGCGCTCAGCGACGTGAGCTTCGCCGTGCGACCCGGCGAGGTCGTCGGCCTGGTCGGGGAGAGCGGCGGCGGCAAGAGCATGGTGGCGCGCGCCGTCGTCGGGTTGCTGCCCGGCGGCTCGCACGCCACCGGCCGGGTGCTCGTCGAGGGCGCGGACGTGCTGCGGATGGACGACGCCGCGCTCGCCGCCCACCGGGGGCGGGGAGCGGCGATCTGTTTCCAGAACCCGCGTGGCGCGCTCAGCCCCACCCGCACCATCGGCCGGCAGCTCGTCGACCGGCTCACGACCCATCAGGAGATGTCCGGCGACCGGGCCCGGGAGGCGGCCCGCGAGCTGTTCGAGGCGGTCGGCATCCGCAGCGCGCAGCGGCGGCTGGACGCGTACGCCCACGAACTGTCCGGCGGGATGGCCCAGCGGGTGATGATCTCACTGGCCACCGGATGCGCCCCCGGCCTGCTGATCGCCGACGAGCCGACCACCGGCCTGGACGTGACGCTGACCCGGGAGATCCTGCGCCAGTTCCGGCACGCCGCCGACACCGACGAGCGGGCCGTGCTGCTGATCTCCCACGACCTCGCCTCGATCGCCGAGGTCTGCGACCGGGTGGTGGTGCTCTACGCCGGCACGGTGGTGGAGAGCGGACCGGCCGCGCAGGTGCTGCGGGAGCCCGCGCACCCGTACACCCGGGCCCTGCTGCGCTCGGTGCCGGACGTCGGCGGGCGGCCGGTCGTCGCCACCCCGGGCACCATGCCGCTGCTGACCCGGGCGCCGGAGAACTGCCCGTTCGTCGCCCGCTGCGCGCACGCCGACGACACCTGCGCGTCCCGGCGACCGCCCACCGAACCGCTCGCCGGGACCGGCGACTGGTCCCTGGCCTGCTTCCACCCGCAGACCCGGCCGCTCGACGCGGGCACGCCACCGACGCCGGCCACACCGGTGGGCGGCGCGGCGGTCGCCGGGCCGGTCCCGCAACGCGCCGTGCTGGAGATCGAGGACGCGCACGTCGTGTACCGCAGCCGGTTCGGCTCCGGCGGGCACCACGCGCTGCGCGGCGTCACGCTGCGGCTCGGCCCGGGCGAGACGCTGGGCGTGGTGGGCGAGAGCGGCTGCGGCAAGAGCACGCTGGCGAAGCTCGTCATGGGCCTGGTCGCACCCACGTCCGGCACGGTCAGCGTCGCCGGGCAGGCCCTGGTCAAGCAGCCCGGCCGACCCCGGCCGCGGGGCCGGGCACTGCGCCGCGCGCGTACCCGGGCCCAACTCGTCTTCCAGGACCCGATCGGCTCGCTGAGCCCGCGCCGTACCGTCGGCGACTCCATCGCCGAGCCGCTGCGCGCCGCGGGCCTGTCAGCGGCGGAACGCGACGCGCGCGTCGCCGCGGTGCTGGACCGGATGGAGCTGGACCGCGCGATCCTCCGGCGGTACCCGCACGAACTCTCCGGCGGCCAGGCGCAACGGATCGGCATCGCCCGCGCCCTGGTCGGCGAGCCCGACCTGATCGTCTTCGACGAGCCCACCTCGGCCCTGGACGTCACCGTCCAGGCGCAGATCCTCGACGTGATCGCCGACGTGGCCGCCGACGCGGACCGCGCCTCGGTGTTCATCTCCCACGACCTGGCGACCGTGCGGGGTTTCGCCGACCGCGTCGTGGTGCTCTACCTCGGCCGGGTCGTCGAGGAGGGGCCGGTGGACGTCGTCTTCGACACGCCCCGGCACCCGTACACCCGGGCGCTGCTGGGCAGTGCCCCCCGCCTGGGCGCGACGGCCGGGTCCGAGGGTGCGGGCGTGGAACTGGTCAAGGACCTGGAGGAGGCCGACGCCGCCGCCGGGTGCCCGCTCGCGGCCCGGTGCCCGTTCGTCACCGACCGGTGCCGATCGGAGCGGCAGGAGCTCCAGTCGTACGGCGAGAGCCGGGCCGCCTGCTGGCGCGTGCCCGAGCTTCCCGCCCTCATCGGAAGGCAGGCTGTCACGCCATGACCCGTCGCCCCATCCGGCTCGCCGTCGACATCGGCGGGACCTTCGTGGACGCCATGGAGCTCGACACGCGCACCAACCGGGTCCGCTTCCGCAAGGCGGCGACGACCCCGGCCCGGCCGGCGGACGGCGTGCTCGCCGCGATCACCGCGCTCGGCACCGACCTGGGCGAGGTGGAGCTGTTCATCCACGGCACCACGCTCGGCCTCAACGCGGTGCTGGAGCGCCGGGGCGGTCGCACCGGCATCATCACCAACGAGGGCTTCCGGGACGTCTTCCTGATCGGCCGCGGCAACGTGCCGTCCGACCACATGTACGACTTCCAGTACCAGCGGCCGGAGAGCCTGGTGCAGCGCCGATTCACCGCCGGTGTGCGGGGCCGGCTCGACTACCGGGGCCGCGTGGTGGAGCCGCTGGACCCGGACAGCGTCCGGGCCGCCGCCCGCACGCTCGTGGTGGACCAGCAGGTCACCTCGATCGCCATCTGCTTCCTGCACTCGTTCCTCGACCCGACCCACGAGCGGGCGGCCGCGCGCCTGATCCACGAGGAGTTCCCCGACGTCAGCCTCTCGTTGTCGACCGACATCGTGCGCGAGTACCGGGAGTACGAGCGGACCAGCACCACCGTGCTGGAGGCGTACATCCGGCCGATCTTCGAGCGGTACGTGGACGAGTTGGAGACCGGGCTGGCCGAGCGTGGCTTCACCGGGCGTTTCCTCATCATGCGGTCCGGCGGCGGGTCGATGACCAGCGCGGTCGCCAAGACCGCACCGACGCACACCGTGCTCTCCGGCCCGGCCGGCGGCATCGTCGGCGCCGCCTACGTCGCCTCCGAGCTGGGCCGGGACAACGTACTCACGTTCGACATCGGTGGCACCTCGCTCGACGCCTGCGTCATCGAGCGCGGCAACCCGGTGGCCGCGTACGAGGCCCAGTTGGAGCACTTCCCGCTGCTCATCCCCACGTACGACATCCGGACCATCGGCGCCGGCGGCGGCTCGATCGCCTGGCTGGACCACGGCCTGCTCAAGGTCGGCCCGCAGAGCGCCGGGGCCGACCCCGGTCCGGTCTGCTACGGCCGGGGCGGCACGAAACCGACCGTCACCGACGCGGCCGTGGTGCTCGGCTACATGGACCCGGACCGCTTCCTCGCCGGCACGATGGGGCTGCGGGACGCCGAGGCGCGCGCGGCCATCGCCGAGCAACTGGCCGAGCCGCTCGGCCTGAGCGTGGCGGACGCGGCCGCCGGCGTGTTCGACGTGCTGCTGGCCCGTACCGTCGGCGCGGTCCGGCAGATCACCGTCGAGCGCGGCCACGACCCCCGGCAGTTCGCGCTGCTCGCGTTCGGTGGCGCGGGGCCGCTGCTGGCCCCGCTGCTGGCGCGGGAGATGGGCATCGGCGAGGTGATCGTGCCGTTCGCCCCGTCCGGCTTCTCCGCGTGGGGCATGCTCTCGGCCGACATCGTCAACGACTTCAGCCGTACCGTGATGGTCACGCTCGACGACGCGGACCTGGCGGAGCTGGAGCAGCTCTTCAAGGCCGTCGAGGTCGAGGCGGTCGCGTCGCTGGTGACGCAGGGCGTGCCGGCCGGCGAGGCGGTGCTGGAGCGGCAGTTCGAGCTGCGCTACCTCGGCCAGGAGCACAGCCTGATGGTCACCGTCGGGCGTGAGCTGGACCGCGACGCGATCCGCGCCGCGTTCGACGAGACGCACCGCACCCGGTACGGCCACACCATGGGCAATCCGTTGCAGCTGCTCAACCTGCGGGTGCGCGGCATCGGCCACACCGACCGGCCCGAGCTGGAGACCCGTGCGCGCGGCGACGGCGACCCGTCGCAGGCGTTGCTGACCCATCGGGACGCCTACGACTTCGGGCGGCACGCGGTGGTGCCGTTCGCGGTCTACGACCGGGCCGCCCTGGAGCCGGGCGACACCTTCGACGGACCGGCGCTGATCGACGAGGGCACCTCCACCACGGTGGTGCCCAGCGGACAGCGGGTCACCGTCGACGACCACGGATACCTGCTCGTCACCCTGGAGGAGGCCGCATGACCGCGCTGGACGGAGCCCGGGTCGAGGTCGTCCGCAGCTATCTGTTGTCGGCGGCCGAGGAGATGCGGGCCACCCTCATCCGCACCTCCTTCAACCCGGTCATCTACGAGGTGCACGACTTCGGCCTGTCGATGTACGACGCCGACCTGCGGCTGGTCGCCGAGGCCACCGGGCTGACGTTCTTCCTCGGCGCGAACGACTTNTGGAGTACGTGGGTCGGGAGAACCTGCACCGCGGCGACGTGGTGCTGCTCAACTACCCGTACTGGAACGCGGCGCACGCGTACGACGCGACGCTGTTCGCCCCGGTGTTCCGGCCCGACCCGGCCGACCCGGACGCGGACGGCGACCTGGTCGGCTTCCTCTGCGTGCGTGCGCACTGGATGGACCTGGGCGCCAAGGACCCGGGCTACGTGCTCGACTCCACCGACATGCACCAGGAGGGGCTCATCTTCCCGGGCACCAAGGTCGTCTCCCGGGGCCGGCCGGTACGGGAGATCCACGAGCTGATCCGCTTCAACTCGCGGATGCCCGACGCGGTGCTGGGCGACCTGCACGCGCAGATCGCCGCGCTGCGTACCGGCGAGCGCCGGATGCTGGAGATCATCGAGAAGTTCGGCCGGGACACCGTGTACCAGGCGGTCGACCGGATCATCGCCGACGGGGAGGCCCGCACCCGGGCGGCGCTGGCGACCCTGCCGCAGGGCACCTGGACCGCCGAGGACTGGGTGGACGACGACGGCATCACCGACGACCCGGTGCGGATGCGGGTCACCGTGACCATCGCCGACGGGCGCTTCGTCGTCGACTTCGCCGGTTCGGCCGCCGCCACCCGCGGGCCGATCAACATGCCGTTCGGCGCGACCGAGGCGATCTGCAAGGTCGTGCTGAAGTCGCTGACCTCGCGCGACGAGCCGTCGAACGCCGGCACGGTGGCGCCGCTGGAGGTGCGGGCCGAGCCGGGCAGCCTGTTCCACGCGGTCTATCCACAGCCGACGTTCACGCTCTGGACCGGCATCGTCGCGGTGGAGCTGATCCTGAAGGCGTTGGCGCAGGGCATGCCGGACCGGCTGCCCGCCTCCTCCGGCGGCGACGTGCCCGGGTTCATGATGGTCGGCCTGCACCCGGACACCGGGCAGATGTTCGCGGTCAGCAACAACGACCTGGTGGGCTGGGGCGGCACCGCGCGACACGACGGGATGGACGCCGCCACCCACGTCTCCGGCAGCACCGGCCGGGGCACCCCGATCGAGGTGATGGAGGCCAGGACCGGGATGTTCTTCGAACGTTGGGAGATCCGTGCCGACTCCGGTGGCGCGGGCCGGTTCCGGGGC
>NZ_NAPR01000012.1:217765-226296 GCF_002140155.1 Micromonospora sp. NBS 11-29 | reverse complement strand
GTGAGTTCCTGACGGTGATCAAGAAGACGAAGAGCGCGCCGTGGGCGCTGGCCGGTGGCGCGCAGCCGGAGCCGAACCAGGTGGTCATGTTCCCGGGCACCGACCGCGAGCATCGGGTGAGCACCCGGCGCACGGTGGTCGCGGTGGGGGACCGGGTGACGTTGCTGACCGCCGGCGGCGGTGGGCACGGCGACGTGCGCGGCCGCGACCCGGAGGCGGTTCGGCGGGACGTGGCCGAGGGCTACGTCTCGCCGGCGGCGGCCCGGGACGTCTACGGGGTGGACGTCGATGGGTAGGCCGACGGTCGACGGGGCCACCGTCGAGGTGGTCCGCAGCCACCTCGTCTCGGCCGCCGAGGAGATGCGGGCCGCGCTGGTGCGCACCGCGTTCAACCCGGTGATCTACGAGGTGTACGACTTCGGCATCTCCCTCTACGACCGGCACCTGCGGCTGGTCGCGGAGTCGACCGGGCTGTCCCGCTTCCTCGGGGCCAACGACTANTGGAGTACGTGGGTCGGGAGAACCTGCACCGCGGCGACGTGGTGCTGCTCAACTATCCGTACTGGAACGCGGCGCACACCTACGACGCGACCATGTTCGCGCCGGTCGTGCTGCCGGGCAGCGAGGAGTTGGTCGGCTTCCTGTGCATCCGCGCGCACTGGATGGACCTGGGCGCCAAGGACCCCGGTTACGTGCTCGACTCCACCGACATGCACCAGGAGGGGATCGTCTTCCCCGGCACGAAGGTGTACGCCCGGGGCGAGCCGGTGCCCGAGATCCACGAGCTGATCCGCTTCAACTCGCGCATGCCGGACCTCGTCATCGGTGACCTGAACGCGCAGATCGCCGCGCTGCGTACCGGTGAGCGGCGGATGGTCGAGCTGTACCGCGACCACGGGCCGGCGGTGGTGGACGCGGTGGTCGACCGGGTCATCGGCGTCGCCGCCGAACGTGCCGCCGAGGCGGTGGCCGCGCTGCCGCAGGGTAGCTGGACCGCCGAGGACTGGCTCGACGACGACGGCGTCTCCGAGGACCCGATCCGGATGCGGGTCACCGTCACGATCGCCGACGGCGAGTTCACCGTGGACTTCGCCGGGTCGTCGCCCGCGGTGCCCGGCCCGGTGAACCTGCCGCTGGGCGCCACCATCGCCACCTGCCGGGTCGCGTTCAAGGGCGTCACCACCCCCGACGAGCAGACCAACGCCGGGCACTTCGCGCCGCTGCGGGTACGCGCCGAACCCGGTTCGCTGTTCCACGCCCGGTATCCGGCCGCCACGTTCACCCAGTGGACCGGCACGGTCGCGCTGGAGCTGATCCTCAAGGCGCTGGCGCAGGGCATGCCGGACCGGTTGGCCGCCTCCTCCGGCGGGGACGTGCCGGGGTTCATGATGGTCGGCCGGCACCCGGACACCGGCGACCTGTTCGCCGTCAGCAACAACGACCCGGTCGGCTGGGGCGGCACGCCCCGGCACGACGGGATCGGACCGGCGAACCACCTCTGCCAGACGCAGGCGCGCAACACGCCCGTCGAGGTGCTGGAGGCCAAGACGGGCATGTTCGTCGAGCGGGTGGAGATCCGTGCCGACTCCGGTGGCGCGGGCCGGTACCGGGGTNGTGAGTTCCTGACGGTGATCAAGAAGACGAAGAGCGCGCCGTGGGCGCTGGCCGGCGGTGCGCGACCGGAGCCGAACCAGGTGATCGTCTTTCCCGGCACGGAACGGGAGCACCGGGTGAGCACCAGGCGCACGGTGGTCGCGGTGGGGGACCGGGTGACGTTGCTGACCGCCGGTGGCGGCGGGCACGGCGACCCGGGGTCGAGGGATCCGGAGGCGGTACGGCGGGACGTGGCCGAGGGCTACGTCTCCGCGCGGGCAGCCCGAGACGTCTATGGAGTGATCGAGTGAGCGCCGCCTTCTCGCCCGAACCGTCGAGCCTGCTGCTCGGCAACTGCACCGTGCTGGACGCCCGCGTGGTGGCCGGCATGACGCCCGTGACCGGGGCCGGGGTGTGGGTCCGCGACGACCGGATCGCCGCCGTCGGGCCGTACCCCGAGGTGGCCGCGCAGGCGCGGGCCGCGGGCCGGCCGACCGAGGTGGACCTCGACGGGGCCTACCTGACGCCCGGCCTGGTCAACATGCACACCCACTTCTCGCTGTCGCTGCCCGGCTCCGGCGGCGACGACGTCAAGGGAATGGGCCCGTACGACCTGGCCCACTACATGGCCGACGGGGCGCGGCGCACGCTGCACTCCGGCGTGACCACGGTGCGCTGCGTGGCGGAGAAGGACCACGCCGACTTCGCGTTGCGACGCGCGATCACCGCCGGCCGCGTCGCCGGCCCGCGCATCTACACCGCCGGCCGGGCGCTGGTCTGCACCGGCGGGCACGGCCACGAGAGCAACGACACCCTGGAATGCGACGGCCCGGTGGGGTTCCGCCGGGGCGTGCGCAGCCAGATCAAGGCCGGCGCGGACCTGATCAAGGTGATGATCTCGGGCGGCATCGCCGGTGAGCACGAGAGCATCCACACGCCCCAGCTCTTCGCCGACGAGATGACCGCGGTGATCGAGACCGCGCACGCGTGGGGCCGGAAGGTGACCGCGCACGCCGGGCCCGCCGAGGTGATCGGCGCGGCCGTGGAGCTGGGACTGGACTGTGTGGAGCACGGCTACCAGCTCACCCCGCAGGTCGCGGCGCGAATGGCCGAGCGCGGCACCGCGCTCGTGCCGACGTTGCTGGTCACCCGCTGCAAGGAGTTCTTCGACGAGCTGGGCGTGCCGGAGTGGATGCAGTGCCGCTCGCTCGGCGCCGGTCCCCGGCACCTGGAGAGCTTCGACATGGCCCTCGCCGCCGGGGTGGAGGTGCTGCTCGGCAGCGACATGCCCCCGTTCTGGCGGTTCGAGGGCACCACCGCGTCGATCCGCGAGCTGGAGTACATGTCCGAGCGGATCGGCGCCGCGCGGGCCATCCACGCCGGCACGCTCGGCCCGATCCGGTGGCTCGGCGCGGAGTCCGACCTCGGCACCGTCGAGGCCGGCAAGCTGGCCGACCTGATCGCCACGGACGCCGACCCGCTGGCCGACACATCGGCGTTCCGGGACGTGTGGTGGGTGATGAAGGGCGGGCGGATCGCCCGCGACGACCGTAACCAGGAGGAGACGCGATGACGTTCGCGGAGGCGGGCGCGGCGGAGATCGCCGCCGGCATCGATGACATGTACGCCGCGTTCCTCGCCGGGGACACGCGGCGGTTCGACACCCACCTGCACCCCGAGGTGACCACCTGGGAGACGCACCTGCCCGGACCGCTGCGGACCCGGGCCGAGCTGGACGACTACCGCGCCCGGCGGGACGCCTCCGGTCAGCGGCCCCGGCTGGCGGTGCTCGCCGCGCGCGACAAGCGCATCGACGTCTGGGGCGACGCCGGCGTCGCCCGGTACGTGCTGGTCGCGCAGCTCGGGCCGGACGACGAGCCGGAGCTGACCCGGGTCACCGACGTGGTCCGCCGGCTCGACGGCCGCTGGGTGATCGTGCACCACCACGCCGAGCTGGTGCGGGACCCGGTGGGCGCGGCATGATCCGCCGGCTGGTCGCCGAGCGCACCGGTGAGCCGGCGGACGTGCTCTCGGTCGCCGACCTGCCCGACGACCCGCCGCCCGGCCCCGGCCAGGTGCGCCTCGCGGTGCGTACGGTGGGTCTCAACTTCCTCGACGTGATGCTGTGCCGGGGCGAGTACCCGGTGCGGCCGGACCCGCCGATGACGCCCGGGGTGGAGGCCGCCGGGCGGGTCGTCGCCGCCGGCGACGGCGCCGGCCACCTGCTGGGCCAGGAGGTGCTGGCCTGCCCGGCGCTGCCGCGCGGCGCACTCGGCACCACCGTGACGGTGGACGCCGCCGTGGTCGTGCCGCGACCGTCCACCGTCGACCCGGTGACCGCGGCGGCGCTGCCGGTCACCTACCAGACAGCCTGGTTCGCGCTGGAACGGGCCGGCGTCACCGCCGGGCAGACCGTCCTGGTGCACGCCGGCGCGGGCGGTGTCGGCATCGCCGTCATCCAACTCGCGGTCGCCCGCGGCACCCGGGTCCTCGCCACCGCCGGCGGCCCGGCCAAGACGGCGATCTGCCGCGACCACGGCGCCGAGGTGGCCGTCGACTACACGGCGGAGGACTTCGTGGCCGCCGTGCGCGAGGCGACCGCCGGCCGGGGCGTGGACGTCGTGGTGGACCCGGTGGGCGGCGACGTGTTCGCCCGCTCCTGGGACTGCCTCGCCTTCGAGGGCCGCCTGGTGGCGGTCGGCGCGGCCGGCGGCGCGCCGCCGGCGGTCGACCCGCTGCGGCTGATGGCGGCGAACGCGACGCTCGTCGGCCTCTCCTGGGGCTCGCAGTACCCGTGGCAGCGCCCGGCCGCGGTCGAGTCCGCCTACCAGGAACTGTTCGACATGTGCGCCTCCGGCGCGGTCCGGCCGCCGGTCAGCCGCGTCGTGTCGCTGGACGAGGCGCCCGCGGCGCTCACCGAGCTGGCCCGACGCCGGACCACCGGCAAGATCATCGTACGGATCGACGAAGGGGAGGGGCCGTGAGCGACGACGCGGACGGCGACATGGAGATCTACGACCTCAGGGTGACCGTCGACCGGATCGAGGGCCGGTCGGTGTGCGGCATGGCCGTCGGCGACCACTTCGAGCTGACGAACAGCGCCCACCTGCGGCTGCCCGACGGACAGCACTTCTGCGTGTACGCGCTCGCCTCGGTGCTGCCCTTCCTCGCCGCGAAGCAGCGCGACCTGGCGGCGGGGGACTGGCTGGCCCAGGACTCCCACTTCGTCTGCCCCGACCCGGAGGAGCGGCTCGTCATGAAGGTGGAACGCACCTGCCGACGACGGATGAACTCGGCGGACCTGACGTGACCGTCGAGATCGGCCTCGGCCTGCAGAGCGACAAGCCCGCCGGCGCCTACGCCCGGCTGGCCCGCGCCGCCGAGTCGCACGGCTTCGACGTGCTCACCGTCTTCGGCGACCTGATGTACCAGCCGCCGATCTTCCCGCTGCTGGAGATGGCACAGGCGACCGACCGGGTACGCCTCGGCGCGGCCTGCCTGAACCCGTACTCGATGGCCCCGTACGAGATCGCCGGTCAGCTCGCCGCGCTGGACCTGGCCTCGCACGGACGGGCGTACCTGGGGCTGGCCCGGGGGACCTGGCTCGGCGCGGTCGGCCTGCCGCAGCCCCGACCGCTGGCCGCGATCGAGGAGTCCGCCGAGGTCGTCTACCGCCTGCTGCGTGGCGACCGGAGCGGGTTCAGCGGCCGGGTCTTCTCGCTGGCGGCCGGCACCGCCCTGCGCTACGCCGTGCACCGGCCCGACCCGCCGCTGCTGCTCGGTGCGTGGGGCCCGCGGGGCGCGGCGCTGGCCGGCCGCGTCGCCGACGAGATCAAGGTGGGCGGCAGCGCCAACCCCGACATGGTGCCGGTGATCCGCGAGCGGCTCCGCGCCGGCGCGGAGAAGGCCGGTCGGGACGTCGCCGACGTCGGCATCGTGCTCGGCGCGGTGACCGTGGTGGACACCGACGGCGAGGCGGCCCGGGCGAAGGCCCGCACCGAGGTGGCGATGTACCTGGCGGTGGTGGCGGAGCTGGACCCGACCGTCGTGCTCCCCGACGACCTGGTGAAGCGGGTCGGCGACCTGGTCGACGCGGGCGAGGACGAGGCGGCGGGCCGGTTGGTCCCGGACGACGTGCTGGACCGCTTCGCCTTCTCCGGCACTCCGGAGCAGGTCGCCGCGCAGGCGCAGGCGCTCATCGACGCCGGTGTCCGCCGGGTCGAGTTCGGCACGCCGCACGGCCTCACCGACGAGCGCGGCGTGGACCTGCTCGGCTCCGCCGTCCTGCCCCTGCTGCGCAGGTGAGCCCGGTGCTGCTCACCGTCGTGGTCGGTCCCGGCCTGGTGGCCGACCCCGAGCTGCTGGCGTCGCTGGTCACCGCCACCTGCGTCGAGATGGACGTCACCGGCGAGGTGGTGACCGCCGCGTCGGCCGACGAACTGCGGTCGCTGCTCGCCGTGCCGGACCGGCCGGTGGTGGTGCTGCCCGGCCCCACCGCGGCGGCCCGCGCGCTGATCGGCGCGCAGCCCCCGCACGCGGTCTGGTACGACCTCACCGTCGAGCCGCCGGTCCCCGGCGCGGTGCACCTGGCCGGCCGGGGGCTGTGGGGCGTGGCGTGGGCGCTCCGGCACGCCGTGCACCGCTTCCGCACCCCCGCGACCCGGGTGGCCTACGGCCGTCATCCGGAACAGTGGGGCGACCTGCGGCTGCCGTCGGCCCCACCCGACGCGCCCGCGCCGGTCGCGGTGCTGCTGCACGGCGGCTTCTGGCGGTCGATCTGGGGCGCGGACCTGATGGACGCCCTCGCCGTCGACCTGACCGGGCGTGGCTACGCGTCCTGGAACCTGGAGTACCGCCGCCCGGACCGGCACGGCTGGGACGCGACCACGCAGGACGTCGAGGCGGGCCTCACCGCGCTGCGCGACCTCGCCCACGACCGGCCGCTGGACCTGGCGCGGATCGTGGTCCTGGGCCACTCGGCCGGCGGGCAGCTCGCCCTGCGGGCCGCGGCTGACCTCGCCGGCAGGGCGGGCGGGCCCCGGGTCGCCCTGGCGGTGTCGCTGGCCGGCGTGCTCGACCTCACCGAGGGCGAGCGGCGCTACCTCGGCGACGGTGCGATCGCCGCGGCCCTGGGCGGGTCACCGGCCACGGTGTCCCGACGGTACGCCGGGAGCGACCCGATGCTCCGGCTGCCGATCGGCGTGCCGACGCTGCTCGTGCAGGGGACGGAGGACAGCCTCGACCTGGTCGACGGCAACCGCCGGTACGCCGCGACGGCCCGCGACGCGGGCGACGACGTGCGGTACCTCGAACAGTCGGGTGACCACTTCGCCGTCATCGACCCCGGGTCGGACATCTGGCGGGCCNGGGGGGGGGTCGGTGGCCTCAGAACAGGCGGGGCGTGACGACCGAGACCACCGTCGTCACCGCGTCGGTGTCGTTGTACATCTGGTGCGGCACCGACGAGCGCAGGTGCACGCTGTCGCCCGGACACAGCCGGTGCTCCACGCCCTCGACCTCGTAGAGCAGCTCACCGGAGATGACGTAGGCGAACTCCTCGCCCCGGTGGCCGTACGCGGTCTCCCGCCGCCCGCCGGGCGCGATGTGCACCAGCATCGGCTCCAGCACCAGGTCCGGCCCCCGGTCGGAGAGCATGCGGTAGGTCTGCTGCCCGGACACGTACTGCGTGGCCGCCGTCTCCGCCCTGGTCAGCGTGAAGTGCCGGGGAAGCGGGGAGACGTCGCTGGCCGGCGTGCCGGTGCCGGCGTCGAAGAAGTCGGCCACCGAGCGGTCCAGCGCCTTGGCGACGCTGCCCAACGCGGTCAGGCCGATCGAGGAGATGCCGCGCTCGACCTGGGACAGGAAGCCGATCGACAGGCCGGAGCGGGCGGCGAGGCCGCGCAGGGTGAGCCCGCGCTCCGTGCGGTACCGCCGGATGCGGGCCCCGACCACGCCGGCCGGGGTGCTCTCGTCCACGGCACCACCGGTGCCGGCCGGCTGCGGCTGAGTGTCCATGGACCGCACGAGGACCTCCTTCGAGGTGGCGGGGAGTCCGCCCGAGATGTTCGATGGTATCGAACAGGCCCGCGGGTGTGCGAGGGGTGGCCGGCCGCAGTTCCGCTCGCCGCCGGTCATCCGGGTGGTGACGGTGCTCGCGCGATACGTGAGGATGTGGCCATGAGTTCCGGCGGTTCTCCCCCGAATCACCGTTACCTGCTCGACAACGCCCGGGTGGAGGCGGGCGAGCGGTTCACCTGGCTGGCCGAGCTGTTCGACGGTGTCACGAGTGGACACTTCGACCGGCTCGGCGTGCGGGCCGGCTGGCGATGCTGGGAGGTCGGCGCGGGCGGCCCCAGCGTGCCCGAGGCGCTCGCCACGGCCGTCGGACCAACCGGATACGTGCTGGCCACGGACATCGATCCAACCTGGTTGGGCCGCCACGGCGGGTACGAGGTGCGCCGACACGACATCGTCGGGGACCCGCCGCCGCAGCCGGGCACGTTCGACCTGGTGCACGCGCGGCTCGTACTCGTCCATGTGCCCGACCGGGCGCGGGCGTTGGCGGCGATGGTGGCGGCGCTGCGGCCCGGTGGTTGGTTGGTGGTGGAGGACGCCGACACCGAGTTGCAGCCGCTGGCCTGCCTCGACGAGGCCGGCCCAGCGCAGCGGCGGGCCAACCGGTTGCGCGGCGCCGTCCGGGAGTTGATGACCCGCCGCGGCGCCGATCTGCGCTACGGCCGTACGCTGCTGCGGGCGTTGCGTGCGGCGGGCCTGGTCGACGTGGCGGCCGCCGGCTGCTTCCCGGTCGGCGGGGTGGCCTGCGCCCGGCTGGAGGCCGCGACGGTGCGCATGGTTCGCGCCGAGTTGCTCGCCGCGGGGCTGGTCGACGACGTCGAGATCGACGCGCACCTGGCCGCCGTCGATGCCGGCGAGCTCGC
>NZ_NAPR01000012.1:189357-217709 GCF_002140155.1 Micromonospora sp. NBS 11-29 | reverse complement strand
GCCCGGCCCGGGTGGGCCGGGCCGCGACACCGGTCGGGTCACCGCCGGGTCAGGGGAGCGCCCTGAGGAACGGGCCGTGGCTGAGCCGGAACTCCCAGGAGTAGTAACGGTCCCAGTTGATCGACCAGGTCATGAGGCCGCGGAAGTTGGGGTTGGTCCCGCTGCGCGGGGTGTACGCGCCGCAGTTNCGTTGCCGGCGCTGGTGGAGGAGGGCGCACCGAACGCGACCTGGTCCTCGCGCAGCGCGGGGAAGACCGCGTTGGCGTTGCCGGCGACGGGGAAGCCGGCCAGCAGCATGTCCGTCATCGCGATGTGGAAGTCGGCGCCGCCCATGGTGTGGTACTGGCCGTCGAGCCCGACGATGGGGCCGGAGTTGTAGTCCTGGACGTGCAGGACGGTGAGGATGTCCCGGAGCGCGTGGATCACCGGCAGGTACGACCCGGCTCTGGGGTCCTGGCCGCCCCAGGGGCCTGAGCCGTAGAACTGGTAGCCGAGCTGCACGAAGAACGTCTCCGGCGCCATGGTGAGCACGAAGCCGGCGCCGTAGCGCTGCTTGAGGGTGCGGATCGCGGAGATCAGGTTCACCACCACCGGGGTGGTGGGGTTGCGGAAGTCGGTGTCGCCGGTGTTGAGGTAGAGGGAGTGGCCCTCGAAGTCGATGTCCAGGCCGTTGAGGCCGTACCGGTCGATGATCGCCGACACGGAGCGGACGAACGCGTCCCGGGCGGCGGTGGTGGTGAGTTGCACCTGCCCGTTCTGACCGCCGATGGACAGCAGCACCTTCTTGCCCTGTTGCTGCTTGGCCCGGATGGCCGCGATGAACTGGGCCTCGGTCTCCACGTTGGGGCACTCGGCGACCGGGCAGAGTTGGAAGCGGATGTCGCCGGAGGTGACGGAGGTGGGTTCGCCGAAGGCGAGGTTGATGATGTCCCAGTCGGCGGGCACGTCGGCCATCCGCAGGTACCCGGCGCCGTTGGCGAAGCTGGCGTGCAGGTAGCCGATCAGGGCGTGTTTCGGCAGCCCGGTGTTCGGCGGGCTGGTGGGCGGCGCGGTCGTCGGCGGCGCGGTCGTCGGCGGCGGTGTGGTGGGCGGCGGTGTGGTGGGCGGCGGTGTCGTGGTCGGTGGCGGCGTGGTGGGTGGCCTGGTGGTGGGCGGTGTTGTGGTGGGTGGTGCCGTGGTGGGTGACACGCCACCGCCGCAGGACGCGCCGTTGAGCGTGCAGTCGGCGGGCAGGCCGGAGCCGGTGGCCAGGAAGCCGAACGACGCCGACGCGCCGGGTGCCAGGGTGCCGTTCCAGGAGCGGTTGGTGAAGGTGTGCCGCTGCCCGGCGCTGCTGACCGTGGCGTCCCAGTACGAGCCGAGGGTGGTGCCCGCCGGCAGGGTGAAGGCGACCTGCCAGCCGGTGATCGTGCTCGAACCGCCGTTGGTGATGGTGTAGCGGCCCTCCCAGCCGGTGCCCCAGTCGGAGGTCTTGGTGAACGCGGCCGTCGGGCCGGCGGCCAGGGCCGGATCGGCGAGGGTCAGGGCCGCCGCGGCGGCGGAGACCAGGGCCGCCAGGGCAGCCAGGAACGGTGTTCGGAATCTGCGCGCCATCCGGTCCTCCCGAGGGGTGCCCGGCCGAGGGATATCGACGGGAGGCTAATTATTAGGTTTGTTAACTGAAGTTGTCCAGGGCNGGCTCGCCCGAGCCGACACACCGGTCACCGTGATTCGACGTGCTTCCTGGTCGCGGGCCCGATCCGGTGGGAGCGGTACCAGTGGGGCGACGGTCCACATCGTCCGATCGCTACACTCCCGGACAGTGTCCGGAACCGCCCACCGCACCCGGTGCGCTGATTGAGACTCGGATGGAGATGCCAGTGACCCGCGACAAGGCCGCACCCCCCGGAATCGACCTCACCGTTCCCAGCGTGGCCCGGGTCTACGACTACTTCCTGGGTGGCAAGGACAACTTCGAGGTCGACCGGAAGGTCGCCGAGCACGCCCTGCGGATCACTCCGGACGGGCCGGCCGCCGGCCAGGCGAACCGGGCCTTCCTGCGTCGGGTGATCCGTTTCCTCGTCACCGAGGCCGGGATCGACCAGTTCCTCGACATCGGCTCCGGACTGCCCACGCAGGGCAACGTGCACGAGGTCGCCACCGAGCACAACCCGGGCGCCCGGGTGGTGTACGTGGACAACGACCCGATCGTCCTGACCCACGGACGGGCCCTGCTCGCCGCGGAGGGCACCGCGACGGTGATCCAGGCCGACATCCGGCGACCGCAGGAGATCCTCGACGATCCGGACGCCCGCCGGTTCCTCGACTTCGACCGGCCGATCGGGTTGCTGCTCTTCGCGATCCTGCACCACCTCGGCGACGACGAGCAGCCGGGAGCGGTGTCGGCGGAGTTGATCGACGCGCTGCCGTCGGGCAGTTACGTGGCGATCTCGCACTTCCGCGATCCGGGTGAGCGCGACCCGGAAGGCTCCCGCAAGGCCCGCGAGGTCGAGCGGGTCTTCAACGAGTCACTGGGCACCGGCCGCTGGCGCACCGACGAGGAGATCCTCTCCTTCGCCGACGGGCTGACGGTGTTGGAGCCCGGGCTGGTGCCGCTGGCCGAGTGGCGTCCGGACCCGGGCACGCCCGCGCCGAAGCAGACCGACACCTACCACACCTTCGTCGGACTGCTCGCCCGCAAACCGTAGGACTCAGCGGCCGTCCGGGACGGGCTGTCTCACTGTCCGACCGAACGGTAGCGGAGGTGTACGACGCCGTTGCGGAATCGGCGCTCGTCGAGGAGTTCGAGGCCGGTGCGCAGCCCGGCCGGCAGCCCTGGCTTGCCGCCGCCGACGACGATCGGCAGGACGAACAACTGGTACTCGTCGACCAGCCCGGCCCTGGCGGCCTGCGCCGCGAGGTTCGCGCCGCCCACCACGAGGTCGGAGCTGGCGGTGGCCTTCAGGTGGTCCACCGCGACGGGGTCGAAGACACGTTCGAGGCGGGTGTCGGCAGTGGACACCGTGGCGAGCGTCGTGGAGTAGACGACCTTGCCCGCCGCCTGCCAGGTGCGGGCGAAGTCGGCGGCAAGGTCGGACTGCGCGGCCAGGGCGGGGTCGGTTTCCCAGAGCGCCATCGACTCGTACAGGCGTCGCCCGTAGAGGAACGTGCCGACGGGCCGGATGAGGTCGGTGGTGAACGCGAAGACCTCGTCGTCCGGTGGGAGCCAGGCGAAGACGCCGCGTTCGTCCTCGATGTAGCCGTCGAGCGACACGTTCGTCACGTAGATCAGCTTTGCCATGCCCCTACCTCTCGATGATCGGCGGCAACCGCCTGGATGCGTATCAGCCTGGCGTCCAGCTTGGTGAACGCCTGGCGCCATCCCTCCTCGCTGGGGCGCGCCAGATGTTCGGGAAGCCACTGGCGGATGTCCAGACGCGTCCGTCCGTCGGCCTCGTCGTGGAACTCGATGCGGAGTCTCGTCTCGAACGGCTCGATGCCGTCCGGTAGCCGGCCACGGACGTGCATGACGCCGTCGAGCAGCCGGCCGTCGGCGACGTCGGTGAGGTCGACGTGAATGTGCACGCGAAGGCCGGGCCGGGCCGGGTCGACCTCCGTCCAGCGTTGAAAGCCGCCGGGGCGTACGTCGAACTCGATCTCGTCGCGCGGCAGTGAGGTGCCGGTCGGGCCCCACCACGCCGCCAGGTGCTCGGGGTCGGTGAAGGCTCGGTACACGAGTTCCCGCGGCGCGTCGAACACCCGGGAGATGACGAGCTGCGGCACGTTCGTCCTCATGCGAGCCCCCTGGGGTCGTCAACCGTCCGGTCCGGTGCCGGCCCGGCGGTCCGCATCGCGGCGAGGTGGGCGTCGAGGCGGGTGAGGGACGAGTCCCAGAACCGCCGGTAACGCTCGATCCAGTCGGCTGCCTCCCGCAGCGGGGCGGCTTCGAGGTGGCTCGCCCGCCACTTGCCCGACCGTGACCGCGAGATGAGCGCGGCGCGCTGGAGCACCTTGAGGTGCCGTGACACCGCCGGCATCGAGATGGACAGGGGAGCGGTGAGCTCGGTGACCGTGGCGTCGCGTTCGGCCAACTCGGCGATGATCGCCCGACGGGTCGGATCGGCGAGCGCCGAGAACACGGCGCTGAGCTGATCGGTGCCAGCCATCGGGGGCTCCCTTCACTTAACCGCTAGGTTAAGTGAAGGCCGGAGCGTGTGGGTCAGAAAACGAAGTGAGCCAGGTCACAGGTGGCCCGGAAACCTCGGCGTCGGGGTGGTCGTCTTGCTGATCGTGAGACGAAGCCTGGACGCGGCCGACGAGGAGGAACTCGTGCGCCGCACCGCCGCCGGGGACCGGCGCGCCTTCGACGAGCTGTACCGGCGTACGTCGCCGTGGCTGCTCGTCCGACTGCGCCGCCGGTGCGCGGACGACGATGTGGTGGCCGACGTGATGCAGGAGACCTACCTGGCGGTGTGGCGGGCCGCCGGCGGCTTCGCCGGGTCGACCGCCTCCGGCAGCGCGGTCGGTTGGCTCTGGACCATCGCGGCGCACCGCCTCGTCGACGCGTTCCGCCGGCGGGCCCGGCAGCGCCAACCGCCGGCGGTGCCGCTCACCGAGACGGTCGCGTCCGCCGCCGAGGACGAGGTGATGGCCGCACGCGTCGGCCAGGAACTGGAGCAGGCCCTGCTCGCGCTGCCGACGGAGGCACGGCAGGTGCTGCGCGCGATGGTGCTCGACGGGCTGTCCGTACGCGAGACGTCCCTGCTGCTGGGCGTGCCGGAGAACACCGTGAAGTCCCGGGCCCGGCGGGCCCGCATCGCCCTGCGGGAGGCGCTCTCATGACCACCCATCCGAGCGCCGCGGTGATCGCCCGCTACGCCGATCCTCGGGCGAGCCTCGACGAGGTCACCATGTGGTCGGTCGAGGTGCACCTGGAGGGGTGCGCGCACTGCCGCGCGGTGCTGGTCGGCCGCGTACCGGACGACACCCGGGTTTTGCTCGACCGGGTCGCCGCCGGGGTGGACCGGGCCGTCGCCGCCGGGCCGGTCCCGGCCCCACGCCGGCGCTGGTCGCCGGTCCGCAACCGCTGGTTCGTCTGGCGTCTGCTGCCGTGGCTGACCATGACCGTGGCGGTGCTCGGCTGTGCGGTCCTGCTCGAGGCCGCGGCGCCGCACCTGCCGTCGCTGGTGACCCTGCTGGCGCCGATCGCGCCGCTGCCCGGGGTGGCGTTCGCCTGGAGCCGTCGCCACGACCCGGCCTGGGAACTCGTCGCCGGCACGCCGGCGGCCGGGCTCGCGATGCTGCTGCGGCGCACGGCCGCGGTGCTGGCCGTCGTCGTGCCGGTGCTCGCCCTGGGCAGTACGCGGACCGGGGCGTCGCTGGCGATGACGCTGTTGCCGTGCCTGGCCTTCACCGCCGCCGCCATCACGCTCGGCGCCTTCGTCGGCGTGCGCGTCGCCGCGATCGGGCTCGGCGTGGCCTGGGCGCTGGCCGTCGTGCTGCCGGCCGTGCTCACCGCCCGGCTGCCGGCCGTGCTGGAGCCGGGCGGAGCCGTCGCGTGGGCGCTGCTCACGCTGGCGCTGGCCGGTCTGGCCGGGCTCCGCGCCGCCGACTTCCGCCGGCTGACCAGCCACCACTGAAACGGAGAAGAACCATGATGCGTACGGTGAGCGCGGCCGAGACGGCCGCCACCACCCACCCCTGGGCCGTGCACGCGGAGGGCCTACGGGTCCGTGCCGGCCGGCACGTCGCCGTCGACGGGCTCGACCTGGCCCTCGGCACCGGCGTGCACGGTCTGCTCGGCCCGAACGGGGCCGGCAAGACCACGCTGATGCGGGCCGTGGCCACCGTGGTCAAACCGGCCGGCGGGCGGCTGACCCTGCTCGGCGAGCAGGTCGGCGACCGGGCCGACCTGCGGCGGGTGCGGCGCGGGCTGGGTTACCTGCCGCAGCAGTTCGGGTTCTACCCGCGCTTCACCGTCCGCGAGTTCGTCGAGTACATGGCGTGGCTCAAGGAGATGCCGAAGGCCACGATCCCGGGTGCCGTCCAGCGGGCGGTCGACCGGGTCGGCCTCACCGCCAAGGCGGACGCGCGGATGAAGACGCTGTCCGGGGGCATGCTGCGCCGGGCGGGCATCGCGCAGGCGATCGTCAACGACCCGGCGGTGCTGCTGCTCGACGAGCCGACCGTCGGCCTCGACCCCGAGCAGCGCCTCGAGTTCCGGGAGCTGCTGCGCGACGTCGGCGTCGACAGTTGCGTCCTGGTCTCCACCCACCTGGTCGAGGACGTGGTCGCCGCCTGCACCGATGTCGTCCTGATGAATGACGGCCGGCTCGTGTACCAGGGCGTGCCGGACGACCTGGCCGCGCAGGGCGGTGCGGGCGACGCCGGGGACAGCCCGGCCGAGCGGGGCTACTCCGCGCTGCTGCGTCGGCACCGGGCGGAGGCGGGCCGATGAGCCGCATCCTCGCCCTCGAACTGCGCCGCTCCGCCGCGATCGGCGCCGGCGGGATCCTGGCCGTCGTCGGCACCCTGCTGCTGTACTTCGCCGAGGGCATCGGTTTCGCCACCGGCTGGATGCAGCTCGCCATGACCCAACGGCTCTACCTGGCGCTGCTGTGGCCGCTGGCGCTGGCCGCCGGCGCCTGGCAGGCCCGCCGCGAGCACCGGTCCGACGTCGAGGAACTGTTCGCCAGCACGCCCCGTCCCCGTCCGCTGCGGACGGCGCCGACGCTCGGCGCGCTCGCGATCGGGGTGGTGTCCGGCTACCTGGCGATGGCGGTCGCCGGCGGCGTCTGGATCGTCGACACCGCCGGGTACCTGCCGGCAGCGGTCTTCACCGTCGCGGCCGTGGGCGCCCTCGCGCTGATCGCCGCCGCGTGGCTCGGCCTGGCGGTCGGCCGCCTGCTGCCGTCGCCGGTCACCGCGCCGGCGCTGGCCGTGGCCGGGCTGGCGTTGCTGCTGCTCCTACCCGCCATGACCCGGCCCCGGGGATGGCTGGCCCTGGTGTTCTCCCCGATCTACGAGATGAACATGCCCGACGCGTACGCGACCGTGCCGGGCCGGGTCAGCGCCGCCCAGGCCGTCTGGCTGGCCGCGCTCGCGGTCGCCGCCGTGCTGCTGTTCGCGTTCCGCAGCCGTCGGGTCGGGGTGGCGGCGCTGGTCCCGCTGGCGGCCGGGGCGGCCCTCGCGATCACGGTCGTGCCGCACCGGGACCGGGTCGTCACCGACGCGGTCGACCCGGTGGCGCAGGAACTGGTGTGCGCCGACGACGGGCCGCGGGTGTGCGTCAGCCGGGTCCACGCCGGGCTGTTGGCCGAGGTGGTCGCACCGGCGCGGGAGGGCCTGGCGATGCTGGCGAGGCTGCCCGCCGCGCCGACCCGGGTGCACGAGGACACCAGCACCTACCCGGACCGTCACGCGCCGTGGGCGGCCGACGTGGTCCTGCTCCCCGTCGAGGCGGGCACGGACGGCCGGTTGGACCGGGCGGACACCGTGGCGGCCGACGTCGTGGCCGCGGCGTTCGACGGGCCGCCCGGGTGCGAGAACCGGATCGGCTACGTGGACCGGCTGGCCGCCGCCGCGTACCTGACCGGGCGTGACCCGGTGGGCGGCGAGTTCGTCGATCCGGCCGAGGTGGCCGCGGCCCGGCAGCTCGGCGCCACCCTGCGCGGCCTGCCCGCCGGGGAGGCGGAGTCCCGGTTGGCGGCCCTGCATCGGGCCGCGGTGACCTGCTCGGCCGTGGACGGACTGCTCACCGGGAGCGCGCGGTGAGGTGGCTGACGCTCTACCTGCGCTCCCGGTACGCCCCGGTCGCGCTGGCCGCGGCCGGGGCCTGGGCGGTCCTGATGTGGTCGCTGTGGTCGATCTTCTCCGACACCCCTACCGCCGACGTGCCGATGGTGGTCCTGACCGTGCTGCTGATGGTCGCCACCCTGACCGTCACCCTCGGTGGACCCGACGACGTCCTGGACCGGACGGCCGCCCGGGCCTGGCTGCCGCGCCGGGCGACACACCTGCTCGCGGCGCTCCTGGTCGTCGTGGTGCCGCTGGCCGTCACGCTGGCGACCGGCGCGCGGTTCGGGCCCGCCTGGCTGGTGGTCCGCGACGCGGCCGGGCTGCTCGGACTGACCGCGCTGGGCGCCGCGACCATCGGCGTCGCCCGCGCCTGGTGCGCGCCGCTGGGCTGGACCCTGGCCGCGATCCTGTTCGTCCGGCCGGAGCCGCTCGCCGGAGCGGTCCTGACCTGGCCGGCGCAGCCGCCGGGAAGCGCCGCCGCAGCCGTCACGGCCACGCTCCTCNGGGCCCCCGCCGAAGCGGGGCAGCACTGACGGACGGGTGGTTCAGGCTCGGCGGATCGCGGCGGCGAGGATGTCGAGGTTCGCGTCGTGGTGGCGTTCGTCGGTGAGGTCGAGGGGCTGCCGGATTCTCGCGTAGGGCGGCAGGTCGACCGGCTCGACCAGGACGGGGATGAAGCGTCTGCCCCCGTCGTGGGTGCGTTGCAGGATGGCGGCGTAGTCGTCGCGCATCTCCGGCTGGGTCATCGTGGTGGTGCTGAACAACAGGATGCCGGTGCGGGTGGTGTCGAGCGCGTGTTCCTTCTCGATGGTCTTGATCAGGCCGAGGTCGATCCATCTGGTGAGGAAGACGCGTAGGCCCCGGGCCCGCAGGTGGCGGGCGACATGTTCGGCGAGTGCCTCGTCGGCCGGGGCGTGGGACAGGAACGCGTCGTAGGGTCGGTTCGCCGTCGGTGGGACGGTGGTGGGACCGCCGCTGCCCCGGCGGCGGGTCCTGCCGCGGACGGCGACGTAGGCGAACCACGCTCCGGCGACACCGGCGAGGGTGCCGATCGTGGCGACGACGAGCCCGGCAGCGTCCATGACACGTACGGTAACCGACTCCCTCGAACGGTTGATCTGGGTGCGGCGCCGATCCGCCATAGTGGAGCCAGGGCGGGGCGGAACCCGGGAGCTGCGAGATGACCGAAGGTGAGCGGTTCGACGTCTTCGTCGCGTACGCCGTGGCGGACCAGGCGTGGGTGCGGGTGCTGTCCGGGCGGTTGCGGGATGCGGGCTTCCGCGTGTTCTTCGAGGAATGGGAGATCCAGCCGGGGGACGTGGTGACCCACCGCGAGGAGCAGGGCATCGAGACGGCTGCGGCGGGGGTGGTGGTGTGCAGCCCGGCGTCGATGTCCTCGCCGAGGGTGATGGATCAGTACGCCGCGCTGTACGAGCGTGCGCTGACGGACGGCCGACGGCTGATCCCGGTGCTGCACGAGGACGTGGGCCTGCCCGCGTTCCTGGACATCCGCCGTTGTGTGGACTTCCGGCACGCCGACGGCGACGTCTACGAGAAGAGGGTGGCGCAGCTCATCGCGGCGATCGGCGAGCAGCGGCTCCAACCGGAGACGGTGCCGGTGTCGCCGCTGGGCAGCCGGATCCGTCCCGAGGGTGTTCGGCGGGCCCGGCTCACCGCCGGCACGTCTCGGGTGGTGGTCCTCGACCAGGATCAGAGCCGGTCGGTGCGGTCGGTGCCGTCCACCGGGGCGCTGCGGCGGGTGTCCACTCAGGCCGATGAGCTCCAGCGGCTCGGCCGGCGCCGCGGCGACCTGGTGGTCCGTGGTGGGGAGGCGGCGGCCGACCCGGTGTCGCCGGTGCTGCGGGAGGTGGGTGTGGCGCTCGGGGAGGCGTTCACCGCTGATCCGGTGGGCGCCGCGTTGGCCGGGTTGATCACGGATGCGCGCGGGCAGGGTGCCGCCCTGCGGCTGGCGGTGTGCGCCGAGGCCGAGGTGGCGGACTGGCCGTGGGAGACGCTGGTCCTGCCGGGGGCGGATCGTTCGTTGGCCTTGACCGAGCCGGTGCAGGTGTTGCGGGCGGTGGACGAGGACGCGACGGTGCCGGGCGTGACCATCCCGGGGCCGTTGCGGATCCTGGTGGTGCTGGCCAGTCCGGAAGGCGCGGACGGCGGGGCGCTGCTGGACGTGGAACGTGAGCTGGCCACGGTGCTGGACGCGGTGGAGCCGGCCCGCAAGCACAGCGCCGCTCAGGTGCGGGTACTCAACCTGGGCACGTTGGCCGCGATCCGCGAGGCGCTGACGACCGAGCGGTTCCATGTGCTGCACGTCTGCTGCCACGCCGCCCCGGGCCGGCTGGTTTTGGAGGACGAGCGGGGACGCCCGGACGAGGTCACCGCCGAACGGTTGATCGCGGCGATCCCGCCGAACCGCCGGCCGGCCGCGATCGTCCTGGCGGGCTGTTCGACGGCGCTGTCGGCCCGGGCGGCGCCCGGGGAGAGCGCGGCGGCGCTGCCCGGACTGGCGCGGGAGCTGCTGGCGGCGGGGGTGCCGCAGGTGGTGGCGATGACCGCCGCGGTGACCGATCGGTACGCGGCGTCGTTCGCCGGCCGCCTCTACCGGGAACTGGCGATGGCCGCCGAGCCGGTGGTGGCCGACGCGGTGGCCCACGCCCGTAGGCAGATCGAGACCGACCGGCGGGCGCTACCGGAGGGGGACCCGGGCCGGCGGCTCGTGGAGTGGGCGACACCGGTGGCGTTCGTCCGGGGTGAGCCGCTGCCGCTGTACGACCCGACCGCTCCGCCCGGCGAGGTGGCCCCGGTGCCGGAGCCGGTGCTGCCGGCCGGGGTGCCGATGCGGCCGGTCGGCGACTTCGTGGGCCGCCGCGCCGACCTACGCGTGCTGCTGGCGGTGCTGCGCGGGCAGCGGCAGAGCGGGGTGGTGGTCCATGGCATCGGCGGGGTCGGCAAGTCGAGCCTGGCCGCGGAACTGCTGCGGCTGCTCGGCGACGACGCCGGGCTGATCGTGCCCGTGGTCGGGGCCACCGGCGCCGACCAGATCCTGGCGGCGTTCGCGAACGCCTTGTTCACCCGGGCGATCGCCGACGAACTGCCCGACACGCACCCTCTGCGGCAGTTGGCCGGATACCTGAGGGTACCCGGTGAGCCGTGGCAGCAACGCCTCGCCACCGCCGTCGGGGTGCTGGCCCGCCAACCGACCACGATGCCGGTCACCCTGCTGATCGACAACTTCGAAACCAATCTCGACGAACAGGCCGACGGGCCGGCACTCGTGCGCGACGAGACCCTCGCCGCGTTGTTGGCCGCCTGGGTCGCCGGACCGCCGACGTGTCGACTGCTGGTCACCAGCCGCTACCGGTTCGCCCTGCCCGACGGCGCCGACCGACGCCTGCTCCACCACCATCTCGGCCCGTTGTCGCTGGCCGAGACCCGCAAGCTGATCTGGCGGCTGCCCGGCCTCGACGCGCTCACCGCCGCCGAGCAGCAACAGGCGTGGACCGACGTCGGTGGCCACCCGCGCACGCTGGAATACCTCGACGCCCTGCTGCGCCGTGGCCGCGCCCGGTTCGGCGACGTCACGGCCCGCCTCGAACGGTTGCTGGCCGAACGAGGCATCCCGAACCCGCAACGGTGGATCACCGACCTGCACGACCATTCCTCCGGGCGAGACGACCGCGACGGCCTGGTCGGGCGGGCCCTGGCCGAGGCGATCACCCTGACCGTCAACGACACCCTCCTCGACCGACTTCTCGGCCTGCTCGACACCGGCACCCGGGACCTGCTGATCGGCGCCGCGGTCTACCGGCAGCCGGTCGACGAACTGGCTCTGGCCTGGCAGACCAGCGCCCTTCAACCCCTCCCCGACGATCCCGACCGGGACCAGCGACTGACCGAGCTGAGCCGGAGACTCGCCGCCGTGCCCGCCGGCCAGGCCCCCGGCGACCACACCAGCCTCGGCTACACCCCGGACGAGGCCAGCCAACTGTCCGCCGACATCGCCGCGCTGCGCCGACCGCCGCTGGCCGAGGACACCGTCGCCCCGGATCGGATCGACACCCTGCGCACACTCGGCCTGCTCACTCCGACCGTCGACCCCGACGGCGGTCCGGCCTACTACTTCGTGCACCGGTGGACCGCCACCGCGCTGGGCCGGCTGCATCCCGACGCGACCGCCACCGCGCACCGGCGCGCCGCCGCCTACCACATCTGGCGGGTCGACCACCGGCCACAGGATCCCCGCTCCGACCTGTACGACCGGATCGAAGCCCGCTACCACCACCACGCCGCCGGAGACCTGAACGCCGCCGTGTCCCTCAGTTTCACCATCCGCGACCAGCTTCACACCTGGGCCGCCTGGGACTGGGAGACCGCCCTGTGTCAGGAAACCCTGACCTGGGTACCCGCCGGCAGCTACGCCGGCGCCGCCTTCGTCCACCAGCTCGGCATCCTCGCGCAGGCCCGGGGTGACTACGACGAGGCCGAACGCCGCTACCGGCAGTCCCTGACGATCGGCGAGGAGTTGGGCCACCGGGCCGGCACGGCCAACAGTCACGGTCAGCTCGGCGTCCTCGCGCAGGCTCGGGGTGACTACGACGAGGCCGGTCGACGTTACCGGCAGTCGTTGGCCATCAGCGAGGAGTTGGGCGACCGGGCCGGCATGGCCAACACNTCGCGCAGGCTCGGGGTGACTACGGTGAGGCCGATCGTCGCTACCGGCAGTCCCTGGCCATCAAGGAGAAGTCGAGCAACCGGGCCAATATGGCCAGCACATATCACCAGCTCGGCATCCTCGCGCAGGACCAGGGGAGCTACGACGAGGCCGAACGCCGCTACCAACAGAGTTTGACCATACTGGAGGATCTAGGCAACCGATCCGGTATGGCCACCAGNTCGCGCAGGCTCGGGGTGACTACGGTGAGGCCGATCGTCGCTACCGGCAGTCCCTAGCCATCAGGGAGGAGTTGGGCGACCGGGTCGGCGTGGCCACCAGCTACCACCAGTTGGGCATGCTCGCGCAGGACCGGGGTGACTACGACGAGGCCGATCGCCGCTACCGGCAGTCCCTGATCATCGAGAAGGAGTTGGGCAATCGGGCCGGCATGGCCAGCAGCTACGGTCAGCTCGGCATCCTCGCGCACCTACGGGGTGACTACGACGAGGCCGAACGTCGCTACCGGCAGTCCCTGGCCATCAGCGAGGAGTTGGGCCGCCGGGCCGGCATGGCCACTGGCTACCACCAGATGGGCATGCTCGCGCAGGCTCGGGGTGATCACGTCGACGCCGATCGTCGCTACCGGCAGTCCCTGGCCATCAGCGAGGAGCTGAGCGACCGGGCCGGCATGGCCAGCACGTACCACCAGCTCGGCATCCTCGCGCAGGCTCGGGGTGATCACGGTGAGGCCGATCGTCGCTACCGGCAGTCCCTGACCATCGAAGAGGAACTGGGCAACCGAGCCGGCATCGCCACCTCGCTCAGCCAGCTCGGTGTCCTGCGTGCCGAGACGAACGAGTACACGGAAGCGGTAGGTCTCCACTGCCGAGCATTGGTGATCCGGGTGGAAATCGGCTCTCCGCAGACCAACATCGACATCGCCCGGCTGCGTGCCCTCCGGGCGCAGATCGGCGAGCCGGCGTTCACCGACACGATCGCCGCGTTCCTCGACCAACGGTTGTCGCGAGCCCTGATCGAACTGTTCGCGCAGGAGGATCCACCCGGGTGAAGGGCCCGTCACCGACGACGTCGGACCGATTCGCCGACCTGCGAGGCGTGCGCTCGGCGCGCTTCGAGCGAAGGGCGATCGGCATGGGCTCACCCGAACGTTCCCGGTGGCGCTCAGGCGGCGATCAGCATCGTGTCAGCCGGAGTGGCCAGGATTCCACCTCGTGCCGCGACCGGTCGAAGGTCGCCCACCGGTTGGAGCCGACGGACGATTCGCCCAGGCTGAAGGAGCCGACGATGACGCAGGACGCACTCGCTACTCCACCGAGCCTGGTCGACGGTGGACACCGGCTGTTCGACTGGCTGCGGACCATGCGCGACGAGCAGCCCGTGCGGGAGGACGCGTACGGGGTGGTGCACGTCTACCGGTACGCCGACGTGCTGACGGTCGCCTCCGACCACACGGTCTTCTCCTCCGAACTCGGCCGGCTGCGGCCGGAGTCCAGCCCGTTGAGCGAGGAGATCCTGTCCGTCATCGATCCGCCGATGCACCGGAAGCTGCGCAGTCTGGTGAGTCAGGCGTTCACCCCGCGTACCGTGGCCGGGCTGGAACCGCGCGTCGTGGAACTCGCCGGCCAGATGCTTCGCGACGTGCCGGGCGACGAGTTCGACCTGGTGCGGGATTTCGCGTTCCAGCTTCCCGTCGTGGTGATCGCCGAACTGCTGGGTGTTCCCGTGGAGGACCAGTCGCTGTTTCGCAGTTGGTCCGAGCGGATGCTGTCGGTGCAGGTCGACGACGCGGTGGAACGGCAGTTCGGCGACGAGTCCGGCGACGAGTACCAGCAGATGGTCCGGACGCCGCTTCGCGAGATGCACGCCTATCTGCAGCAGCACGTCGAGGACCGCAGGAAGCGTCGCGGTGAGGACCTGATCTCCCGCCTGGTCGACGCGGAGGTGGACGGCGACCGGTTGACCGACCGTCAGATCACGGAGTTCGGCGGCCTGCTGCTGATGGCCGGACACATCTCGACCTCGCTGCTGCTCAGCAACACGGTGCTCTGCATCGAGGAGAACCCACGGATCGGTTCCGAGGTCCGCGCCGACCGCTCGCGGATCCCCCAGGTCATCGAGGAGGTCCTGCGGTACCGCCCACCGATCATGGTGATGGCCCGGGTGACCACCCGGGAGACCGAGATCGGCGGCGTCCCCGTACCGGCCAACCGGATGGTGATGGCGTCGGTCGTCTCCGCCAACCACGACGAACGGCAGTTCCCGGACCCCGAACGCTTCGATCCGCGTCGCCGCCTCCAGCAGCAGATCGCCTTCGGCCACGGCATCCACTACTGCCTGGGCGGTCCGTTGGCCCGGATGGAGGGCCGGGTCGCGCTGGAGGCGGTGCTCGACGCCTTCGCGGACCTGCGGATCACACCCGATGCGCAGATCGAGTACCACCCGGACGGTTTGTTCGGTGCGCGGCGGATGCCGGTGACGGTACGACGGCACTGATTCCGGTCGGCTCTCGCGGATGGCAACTTCTTGTCAAAATCTCCATCGGGGCTGTAACTTTCTGTCCGCAACATGCCACCGTCGGCGATGATCGCGTGATCTGTGCAGGTCAGGGCATTCGCCGTCGGTCGATGACGGTTCGTAAGACGGTGTTCACCGGCGGCTTCCGTCGACCACCCGGCGGCGGCCCGGGGCCGGCGTGTCACGGGTGCGGAACGTCGGTGACCTCGGCGGCGGCGGTCGTCGGTGCGCGGCACCCGCCCGGGTGCGCGTGCCGCGGAGCTGACCGTCCGTCCGGTCCGAGCCGGGTCGGTCGTCCTCCGCGGTCGCTGCAGAGCGCGATGACGTTCGATACACTAGCGCCGAGTGACCGGATGGCCCCGCGCGGTAGTCGTGGGCGGTGGCGTGGATTCGGCGGCGAACGGGGTCCGATCTTTGCGTCTGCGGTCAGGGTCGATGTCCAAGTCGTTTGTCGGTGAGGTCGTGATGCCGCGGAATAAATTGCTCCGACGGGAATCCCGTGCTTCGTCCGCACGGACCGGATGAGGGCCCTTCTCCTCGACGAGGCGGGGCCCGCCGACCAATTGAGAGATGTGCTTGCCAGTCGACGCATTGACGAGGAGGTCTTAGTGGAGACATGCGCGGAAGAGCCGCCGATCGACGTGAGCGTGCTGGGTGCGCTCGACGTGCAGATGGCCGGAATCTCCATCCTGCCGACCGCACCCAAGCCCCGACAGGTGTTCGCGCTGCTGGCCATGCGCGCCAACCAGGTGGTGTCACCGTCCACGCTGATCGAGGAACTCTGGGGCGCCAAACCTCCCCGCAGCGCGCGCAACACCCTCCAGACCTACGTCCTGCAACTGCGCGAGTTGATCACAGCCGCGGAGCGCGGGCACGGCGGACAGCAGAGGGCGAAGAAGATCCTGGCCACCCTCCCGGGCGGATACCAGTTCCAGATCAGGGAGGGGGCCGTGGACGCCGAGGAGTTCGAGCGTCGTGCCGCCTCCGGCTACCGGGCGGTCGCGGCCGGAGACTTCTCCGGGGCGTCCCGACGACTGCGCGGGGCGCTCTCCCTCTGGAAGGGGGCGGCGTTCTCCGACGTGCGTACGGGCCGCCTGCTGACGATCGAACGGCAGCGACTGGAAGAGGCCAGGCTGTCCGCCGTCGACCAGCGCATAGATGCCGACCTGCGCCTCGGTCGATACCGGGAACTGCTCGGCGAGTTGACCGCCCTGGTCAANNNCGGGCCGGCGCGGTGAGGCGCTCGGCGTCTACCAGCGGCTGCGCAGCACCCTCGTCCAGGAGTTGGGCCTGGAGCCGTCGGCCCGGCTGCGCCGACTCCAACATTCGATCCTGGTCGCCGACCCCGGACGAGCCGCCGTGAACTGGTCGATGTCGCCGAACTGACCGGCTCACCGCCCGTTCCACCCCACCTGCGGTCACCCCACCCTCGGCGCCGGTACGCCGCCGGCCCGCGCGCCGGTCTGCCCGCCACGCATCCCGCCGGGTCCACCGTGTCCCGCCACCCGTCCCGCCCCCCTGCCGCCACCACCGTCCGCGCGGCCGTGTACTCCGCCGGAGGCAGGCGTGACCGCCGTGCTCTCCCTCCTGGGGGGAGGGAGGCCGATCGCGGTGGTCCGCAGGGACTAGACCATCGCCCGACACGCGGTCCGTACACCCCGCACGGAGCGAGAACGAGTCGGCGCGGTACCGCGAAACGCATCATCGCGAGCGATTGAGAAATCCTTCCCGGTTGCCCAGAGTTGCGTGTGGCGACAGTTCTGTCGAACGTTCCGACGATCGTGGAGGCTCATTGTGTCCGAGGCCGACCCGGTGGGCGTGACGCACAAGTCGGAAGGCGTGGACGAGGTGGCCGGAGAGTCGCTGGAAAGCCTCGACGGGGGTGTCTCCGCGGAGCGCCGCGTCGCATTTCTGGAACAGATGATGCTTTCCCGGGAGTGTGACCGAAGGGCGGGAATAGTCCTTCGGCAGGGGAAGGCGTGGTTCCACATCTCCTCGGCCGGGCACGAAGCGCTGGCCGCCGTCTGCGAGTGGATGGATCCCGACGATCTGCTCTTCCCCCACTACCGGGATCGCACGCTGATGCTGGCACGCGGCCTGGACGTCGAGGGGCAGGCCCGCGACCTGATGGCCAAGCGCGAGTCGCATTCGGCCGGCCGCAACATGAGTTCCCACTTCAGTCATCGCCCGGGCAACGTCTTCTCGTTGGCCAGCCCCACCGGAAGCCAGTGCCTGCCAGCCGCCGGCGCGGCCTGGGCGGCGGTGATGCGGGGCGAGCAGCGGTTGGTGGTGTGCTCGGTCGGGGACGCCGCCACCCGGCAGGGGGAGTTCTTCGAAGCGGTGGCTTTCGCGGTCGAGCGGTGCCTGCCCGTCGTGTTCCTGGTCTCCGACAACCGGTACGGCATCAGCACCTCCACCGAACACCTCTCCGCCTGGCGGCTGGGCCTGCTGCCGGAGAAGATCACCCGGGTGGTGGACGGCTCCGACCCCGACGCCGTCCACGCGGCGGCCCGCACCGTGTTTCCGGCCGTGCGGGGAGGCGACGGACCGGTGGTGCTGTGGTGCGTCCTGGACCGCCTCGACTCGCACACGTCCTCCGACGACCAACGTGTCTACCGGTCCCCGGAGGAACTGGCCGCCATGCGCGACCCGGTCGAGATCTTCACCCGACGGCTGCTCGCCCGGGGCGTGATCGACGACGCCTGGGTGGAACGGACCCGGGCGCGCCTGGCCGGCAGCGTCGAGGAGGTCTTCGACCGGGTGGCCACGGAGCCGACCGGTGATCACCACGACGCGGTCGACCACCTCTTCGCCGCGCCCACGGAACGGGCGGCGCCGCCACCCCCACGACCGTGCGGCGGCACGATGGTCGAAGCGGTCAACCGAGCGCTCCGTACGGGACTTGAGCGCCTTCCCGAG
Source organism: Micromonospora sp. NBS 11-29 (assembly GCF_002140155.1). Classification (GTDB taxonomy): domain Bacteria; phylum Actinomycetota; class Actinomycetes; order Mycobacteriales; family Micromonosporaceae; genus Micromonospora. The sequence goes on along the minus strand of NZ_NAPR01000012.1, from coordinate 199,813 downwards.
ATGGTCCTGTTCGGGGAGGACATCGAGGATCCGAAGGGCGGCGTCTTCGGCTTCACCAAGGGCCTCGGCGCGCTGGCCGGACGGAGGCTGTCGAACTCACCGCTGGCGGAGGCCACCATCGTGGGCACCGCCGTCGGTCTCGCCGCGAGCGGGATGCGACCCGTGGTGGAGTTGCAGTTCATCGACTTCGCCGGACCCGCGTGGAACCAGATCGCCGCGCAACTGACCACGCTGCGGTGGCGCACGGCGTCCGAGTGGCGGTGCCCGGTGGTGATGTACGCCCCGTGGGGCGGCTACCTGCCCGGGGGCGGCATCTGGCACAGCCAGAGCAACGAGAGCCTCTTCACCCACCTTCCCGGCCTCCGGGTGGTGGTACTCGCCACGCCGGAGGACACGGAAGCGATCTTCCTGGAGGCGATCCAGGCGCCCGACCCCACGTTGCTGCTGCTGCCGAAACACCTGATGCGCCGCTCGGTCGAGCCGCAGTCGGCGCCGGTTGCCGTCCACGGTGCCCGACTGCTGCGTACCGGTGCCGACGTCACGGTGGTGACCTGGGGAAACGGCACGGAACTCGGAACGGCGGCCGCCGACGTCCTCGCGGTCGACGGGGTCGCCGTCGAGGTGGTCGACCTGCGGTGGCTGGTGCCGCTGGACCGCGCGACGGTCTCCGCCTCCCTGCGTCGCACCGGTCGGCTGGTGGTCGTCCAGGAGGACAACAAGACCAGCAGCTTCGGCGCCGGTCTCGTGGCCGAGCTGCTCGGTGACGACGACGACTTCTACTCGCTGCTGGCCCCGCCCCGGCTCGTCTCCCGCGACGACGTGCACGTCCCCTTCCATCCCGATCTGGAGCGTGCCGTGCTGCCCGCGGTCGACGACGTGGTCGAGGCCATCCGATCGGTGCTGCGATGACCGGGGTCCCGACGACCACGCTGACCGTTCCGCAGCTCGGTGAGGGCATCGTCGAGGTACGGATTCTGTGCCTGCTCAAGCAGCCGGGCGACACCGTGGCCAAGGACGAACCGCTCTACGAGATGGAGCACGACAAGGCGGCACTGGAGATCGAGTCTCCGATGGCCGGGCGGCTGGTCGCCTGGCTGGTCGAGGAGGGGCAGACCGTGCCGATCGGCGGTGCGGTCGCCGAACTCCAGCCGCGCGGGGCCACCACGGCTCCGGCCGGCGACGACTCCTCCGGCGAGCCGGCGGACACATCCGACACCGCGGCGGCCGCCGACCGCCCCGCGCCGACGCGGTCGGCACCCGCCGCCGCCGACCGATCCGCCGCTGCGGACGAGGACGGTCCCGCCGCCGCCGCCGCCGATCCGGCCGCCGCCGATCCGGCCGCCGCCGATCCGGCCGCCGCCGGGGTCGGCGTCCGGATCCCGCCCCGGACCCGTGCGCACGCCCGCCGCCTCGGACTTGACGACACGGTGCTGGCGTCGATCCCGGCGGCCGGCACCACCCTGTTGCCCGCCGACGTCGACCGGTACCTGACCGGGACGCGGCCGGCCGTGATGCCCGCGGCCGAGGCCGCGACCGGTGACGACGAGGCGACGGCCCCCACGGGTACGGCCTTCACCGACGTGTCTCTCAGCGATCGGCAGCGTCAGCTCAACCGTGCCCTGCGCGCCGGAAGCGGCGACGTGGTGCCCGCGGTCGTCGCCACCGAGGTCGCCGCCGATCTGTTCGACCGGGCGGCCCGGTCTCGACCGGGCAGCGACGGCTTCAGCACCGCCTTCCAGGTCTTCGCGCGGATCACGGCACGGGTCGCCGCGGGCTTCCCCCGGCTGCGTTCCCGTCGACTGAGCGGCGACCGGCTGCGCGTCTACGACCGCGTGCACCTCGGGATCGCCTGCTCCACCGAGGACGAGGACCTGACGATCGGCGTGGTGCGCGAGGCGGATCTGCTCGACGACGCCGAGTTCGACAGGTGCTACGTCGAGGCCGTCGAGCGCGCGTTGGCCGGGCATTCGCAGGCGGACGGACAGGTCACCCTCATGGTCTCCCACCTCGGGGACGAGGCGACGACGTTCGCCGTACCGGTGGTGGTGTCGCCGGCCACCGCCACGCTCTTCCTCGGGGCCCCGGACCTCACCCGCCCGGAGCCGGTGCGCCGGATGGTCCTCGCCTTCGACCACACCGTCCTCAACGGACACGAGGCCGCCCGGTTCCTCGACGGTCTGCGGGTCGCGCTTTCGGCGGCGGGTCCGGCACCGGCCGCCGGGACGCCGCCGGCCCGAACCCGTCCCCACGGTGCCGTGGCGGCGCTGCCCCGGTTGGCCGAGATCGCCGCGTCGATCGTGGGACACCCGGTGGATCCGGAGCGCCCCCTCGGGGAGCAGGGTTTCCACTCCGCCGCGGCGCTCCGGCTGGCCCGCGAGGTGGGTCGTGAGTTCGAGGTCAGGGTGCCGGCCACCGCGGTCTGGCGTCACCCCACCCTGACCGCGTTGCTCAGCCTGCTGCCGGCGTCCCCCGATACGGACGAGGCGGCGCCGACGGCCCGACCGGCCGCCCCGGCCGGCGACATCGCCGGGGACGACGCTCTCGCCATCGTCGGGATGTCCTGCCGGTTCCCCGGGGCGGACGACCCGGAAGCGTACTGGGCGTTGCTGCGCGATGCCGGATGCCGGATCACCGACGCGCCGCCGGGACGTTTCCCCACCCCGGTGCCGGAGGGCTTCCGGGGCGGCTTCCTGGACCGGATCGACCTCTTCGACGCCGACTTCTTCGGGATCACCCCCCGGCAGGCCACCTCGATGGACCCGCAGCAGCGCATCCTGCTCGAACTGAGTTGGCAGGCGCTGGAGAGCGCGGCGCTGAACCCCGACGACCTGGCCTCGACACCGGTGGGGGTCTACGCCGCGGCGTGCAGCTACGACTACCGCGAACAACTCGTCACCCGGGACGCCGCCGACGGGTACGCCACCGTGGGCACGTTCCCCGCCTTCCTGGCCAACCGGATCTCCCACTTCTACGACTTCACCGGCCCGAGCATCACGGTCGACACGGCCTGCTCCGGGGCGCTGACGGCGCTCGCGCTCGCCGAGTCGGCGATCCGCGCGGGCCACTGTGAGGTCGCCCTCGTCGGCGCGGTCAACCTGCTGAGCAACGGGTTCAACAACTCCGCCTTCCACCGGGCCGGGATGCTGTCCCCGCAGGGTGACAGCCGGGTCTTCGACCAGGCGGCCGACGGCTTCGTCCGGGGCGAGGGCGCCGGTTGGGTGGTGCTCACCCCGCTTCGCCGGGCGGTCGCGGCCGGCACCCCAGTGCTGGCCGTGCTTCGCGGCACCGCGGTCAACCACGGGGGACGGGCCGCGGCGCTGACCGCACCGAATCCCGTCGCGCAGACGGGCCTGGTGCGCACGGCGCTGGACCGGGCCGGCATCCGCGTCGCCGATCTCGGCTTCGTGGAGGCCCACGGCACGGGGACGCCGCTGGGTGACCCGATCGAGCTGAACGCGTTGCGTGAGGTGCTGACCACCGAGCCCGACGGCACCCCGGACCGGGCGGCCGGGCCGGGCGGTCGACTCTGGATCGGGTCGGCCAAGGCCAACATCGGCCACCTGGAGGCCGCCGCCGGGATGGCCGGCCTGATCAAGGCGGTGCAGGTGCTCCGGCACGGGCGGATACCCGCCACACCGAGCTTCACGAGTCTCAACCCGCACATCGACCTGGCCGGCACCCCGCTCACGGTCGCCGACCGGAGCGTCGACTGGGGGCGTACCCCCGGTTCCCCGCCCCGACGGGCGGCGGTGAGCGCGTTCGGGTTCGGTGGCAGCAACGCCCACGCGGTGCTGGAGGAGGCGCCGGCCGCCGAACCCGGTCCGGCCGGAGCCGAGGCCGGCCCGGTGATCGTCCCGCTGTCCGCGGCGACCCCCGAGGCGATGGTGCGGCTGGCGACCGGCCTCGTCGACGTCGTCGAGCGGGACCGACCGGACCTCGCGCAGGTGGGCTGGTCGCTTCAGCACGGGCGTCGGCATCTGCCCCACCGGATGCTGATCGTCGCACGGGACACCACGGAACTGGTCGCCGCCGCCCGTTCCGTCGCGGCCGACCGGCCCGATGCCGCGGTGGCGACCGTGGCGCATCCGGCCGCGCTGGACCGGCTGTCGGATCCGGCGGAATGCGAACCCCTGCGGGAGTGGTTGCGCGGCGGTGTCGTGGACTGGGGCGCGCGGTGGCCGGGCGTGCCGCCCCGGCGCATCCCGCTGGTGCCGTACCCGTTCCGGGGTGAGGCCTTCTGGTTGCCGGCGCGACCGGGGTCGGACGCCGCGGCGGGGCCGGACCCGGCAGCGGCCGACCAGGTGGTGCTGCCCGCCCGCCATCCCCTCACGGAGCACCGGGTCGGGGGCCGGACGACCGCCGCGGGAGCCCTGCTGCTGGACGCGATGGCCGGCGGTGGGCCGATGGCGCTGCGCGAGATCCGGCTGCCGAACCGGGTGCCGATCGACGGGTCGCTCCGGTTGCACCGGCACGTCACGGACGCCGACGGCACCGTGACGGTGACCCACGAGGGGCGGGTGTGCGCCCGGGGCGCCGTCGATCCCGAGCCGCCCGCTGTCCTGCCCGTCGATCCGCTCGACCGCGACGCCGGTCGGGCGGTGGACCTCGCGGTGGTGTTGGCCCGCAACGGCGTCGAGGTCGGCCCGGCCTACCGGGTGGTGACCGACGCCCGGCGTACCGGGACGACGGCGTCCGCCACGATCGGCGCCCCGGCCGGCGACGCGCGGACCCGGCGGGTCGGTTGGCTGGACGCGGCCCTGCAGACCTCCTGCGTCCTGCTCGACGCCGAGGGCCCGCACGTCGCGGCGGCCATCGGACGGCTGTCCTGGAGCGGAGCCGTGCCCGACGCGGCGGACCTCGTGCTGCGTCGCACGGAGTCCGCCGGTGGCGGCTTCACGGTGGACCTCGACGCCGTCGACGACCGGGGCCGTCGCGTCCTGCGGGTGCGGGGACTGCGTCTGCTGCCCCTGCCCGGCGAGCCGCCGGCCGACGCCGACGAACCGGTGCGCCTGTTCTCGCCGCGGTGGGTGGCGCAGCCCGCGCCCGCATCGTCGGCCCACCCGCCCACCCCGACCGTGGTGCTCTACGACCAGCACACCGTCTCTCTCGCCGCCCCGTTCGTCGACGCGGGAAACGGCATCCTGGTCGGGCCCGGCGGCCTCGACCGGCAGCGGCTCGCCGACGCGGTGGGCGACCCGGACCACCGGCCGGTGTCGGTGCTCCTCCTCGTCGGCGGAGCCCGGTGGGACGAGGACCGGTCCGGCGCGTCGAGCCTGCGCCGCTGGCTGGCCGCACTGCTGACCGTGGCCCAGACCCTGCACCGGGCGGCGGTCCCCGCCGAGCTGCGGGTGGTCACCACCGGGCTGACCGCGCCGCCGGCCGGAGCACCGTCGCCCGGCGCGGCCCTTCAGGGCGCGCTTGTCGGGGCCCTGCGCTCGGTGCCGAGAGAGACTCCGACGGTCACGGTCGCCGCGATCGACCTGCCCGAGGACGCGACCGTCGGCGGCGCCGGCGGGCCGGGGACGGCCGGCGACGCGCTGGCGGCGGCCGCGGTCGAGCCCTGCGGTGTGACCGCCCCACTCGTGGCCCTGCGGGACCGGTGCCGCTACCGCCAGGTGTTCACCGAGTCCGGCCCCGCCGACGACACTCCCGGATTCCGCACCGGCGGCGTCTACCTGCTCTTCGGTGGCGCGGGCGGGATCGGCGCCGAGGTGGCCCGTCACCTGGCGGCCCGGTACGGGGCGTCCCTGCTGCTGGTCGGGCGGTCGGCGGAGAACGAGGCGAGCAGGGCCCTCCTGGCGGAGCTGCGGGCGTCGGGCGGGCAGGCGCGATACGTCAGCGCGGACGTCGCCGACGAGGCCGCGGTGCGCGCGGTGCTGGCCGAGTGCCGGGCGGTCCTCGGTGAGCCCGACGGCGTGCTGCACAGCGTCGGGTCGGTGCGCGACGCGCCGCTGCGCGAGCTGACCGAGGCCGACCTGGACCGGGTGCTCGACACCAAGGTGAATGCCCTGCTGTACCTGCGTGCCGCGGTGCGGGGCCGGCCCGGTACCCAGCTCGTCCTCTTCTCGTCCGTCGCCGGGCTCTTCGGCAGCGCGGGCGGCCTCAACTACGCGGCGGCCAACGCGTTCCTCGGTCACTACGCCGCCGCGACCGACGGGACCGACGGTCTGGTCGTCCGGGCGTTCGACTGGGGACTGTGGCGCGACACCGGCCTTGCCCGGCGCTACGCCCCGCACGTCCGGCGGCAGTATCCCGGCCTGACCGACTTCACTCCCGCGCAGGGACTGCGGGCCCTGGAGGCGGGTGTTTCCGGCAGCGCCCCGCACGTCGTCGCGGTCAGTGGCGACCCCGAGCCGCTACGGCCGTTCACCCGGCCGGCACCGGACGGGGACGCGGCGTACGACCTCGACCGGTACGCGCGTGCCGCACTGGCCCGACGGCTGACCGAGTTGGGCGTCGATCCGGCCGGGGCCGACCCGTCGGCCGCCGCCGGGACACTCGGCGTGGTGCCGGCGCACCGCCCGCTGCTGGCGGCCCTGCTGGACCTGCCGGTCGACGACCGGCGCACCGTGCTCGACCCGGACCGGGTGGCCGGCCTGCGCGCCCACCTGCTCACCGCCCATCCCGACCTTCGCGGTCACGTCGAGCTGCTGGATCGGGCGCTCGCCGCGTACGGCCCGGTCCTGCGCGGGGAGACCCCCGCCACCGGGGTGCTCTTCCCCGACGGCGCCCTCGACGCCGTCGAGGCCGTCTACCGGGGGAACCGGCTCTTCGACCCGGCGAACGACGCGGCCGCCGAGGCGGTGGCCGAGGCGGCCGCCCGGATCCGTGCCGCGACCGGCCGTCCGCCCCGGATCCTGGAGATCGGCGCGGGTGTGGGTGGCACCACCGCCGCGGTGCTCGACGCGATCGAGCGGCACGGCGTGCCGGACGTGGAGTACACGTACTCCGACCTCTCCCGGTCGTTCCTGCACCACGCCCGGCGTCGCTTCGCCGACCGCGTGCTGCCCCGCCTGTTGGACATCGAACGGAGCCCGCAGGCGCAGGGCTTCACCCCGCACCACTACGACCTGGTGGTCGCCAGCAACGTGCTGCACGCCACCCGCGACCTGGCCGAGACGATCGCCCACGTGGCCGAGCTGCTGGTGCCCGCCGGCCGCCTGTTCCTGGTCGAGATGGTCGCGCCGGCGGCCGTCTACACGATCACCTTCGGGCTGACCGACGGGTGGTGGCGCCACACCGACGCGGAACGCCGGCTGCCGCGGGGGCCGCTGCTCGACGTGCCGCGCTGGCGGGCCCTGCTGACCCAGCACGGCTGGGAACTGGCGGCGACCACCGGTGTGCGGGACGCGCCGGGGTGCGTGGCCCTGCTGGACTGCCGTGCGCCGGCCGACGACCGGCCGGAACCGGGGCAGCCGACGGAGACGCCGGGCGGCGTGACCGTGGCGGGCGACCCGGAGCACCTGCTGCCGGAGCTGATCGCGATCGTGGCGGACCTGACCGGACAGCGGCCGGAGCAGCTCGACCCGGACAGCGACTTTCCCGCCCTGGGCGTGGACTCCCTGCTCACCGTGGAGTTCACCGCGATCCTGCGTACCCGCTTCCCGGACCGGGCGGTCCCGTCCACGGTGCTGTTCGAGAGCCCCACCCCGCGCCGGCTGGCGCGGTGGCTGGCGGAGACGGAACCGGCGGCCGTCGCGCACCCCCGGCCCGCGCCGACGGTGACCGTCGAGCCGGCGGTGACGGTCGGGTCGGCGGTGACGGTCGGGTCGGCGCGTCCGCTGGCCGGGCGGTCGACCGCGGTCGACGGCCACTCGGGTGGCCGTCCGGCGGTCGCCGTGATCGGCCTGGCCGGTCGCTATCCCGGGGCCCGCGACGTCGACGCCTTCTGGCGACTGCTCTCGGCCGGCACGACACCGGTCAGCGAGGTGCCGGCCGACCGCTGGGACTGGCGTGCCGCCCGTACCCTCGGTGGCGGCTACGCCCGGTGGGGCTGCTTCCTGGACGACTGGGACCGGTTCGACCCGGCACTGTTCCGGATCACCCCACGGGACGCCGCCCTCATGGATCCGCAGGAGCGGCTCTTCCTCGAAATCGCGTGGCAGGCGCTGGAAACCGCCGGGTACGCGGGCTGGCTGCCGGGTCGGACCGGGACCGGGCCGCGGGTGGGGGTCTTCGCCGGGGTCACCGCCAACAGCCACCTGATCGCGCAGCACGACGCGTGGCTGGCGGGGGCGGACAACCCCGAGTACGCCGTGACCGCCGCCGCCTCGGTGGCCAACCGGGTCTCCCACGCCCTGGATCTCAGCGGGCCGAGCATGACCGTCGATACCATGTGCTCCTCCTCGCTCACCGCGCTGCACCTCGCGTGTCGGGCGGTGCAGGACGGCGAGGCGGACCTGGCGCTGGCCGGCGGGGTCAACCTCTACCTGCACCCCGACCGGTTCGCCGGGCTCTGCGCGTTGCGCATGCCGTCCCGGGGCGACCGGACCCGGGCGTTCGGGGCCGGCGCTGACGGGTTCGTGCCCGGTGAGGGCGTCGGGGCGGTGGTCCTCAAACGACTCGACGCGGCGCAGGCCGACGGCGACAGCATCTACGCGGTGATCCGGGGCACCGGCCTGAACCACGGCGGCGGGGCGGGCGGCTACACGGTGCCGAACCCGCTGGCCCAGGCCGCGCTGATCGACGCCACGCTGCGCGGGGCCGGCGTCGATCCCGACACCGTCGACTACGTCGAGGCGCACGGCACCGGCACCGACCTGGGTGACCCGATCGAGCTGCGGGCGCTGGCCAGCGCTTTCGCCGGGCAACGCCCGCACGGAGCGCTGCGGGTCGGCTCGGTCAAGTCGAACATCGGGCACAGCGAGGCGGCGGCGGGCATCGCCGGACTGACCAAGGCCATCCTCCAGCTCCGCCACGGCCGCCTGGTGCCCACCCTGCACGCCGAGCGGCCCAACCCCCGGCTCGACACCGACGGCGTGCCCCTGCACATCCAGCAGCGTGGTGAACGGTGGGTGCGGCGCACCGACGACCGGGGAGTGCCGGTGCCCCGGCGCATCGCGGTCAGCTCCTTCGGCGCCGGCGGCGCCAACGCCCATGTGGTGCTGGAGGAGCACCAGCCGGTCGACGTCGGTCCGCCCCACCCGCCGGCGACACCGGTTCTCGTGCCGCTCTCCGCCCCCGACCCGCAGCGACTGCGCGCCGTCGCACGTGACCTGAGTGACGCGCTCGCCCCCGAACCCGGCGTCGAGGCGTTGCTGCGGCCTCCGGTGTCCCTGGTCGACCTGGCGTACACGCTCAGCGTCGGCCGGCGGGCCTGGCCCCACCGGGCCGCCATCCGCGCCGACGACCACCGCCGGCTGCGGGAGGCGCTCGACGCGCTCGCGGAGGGCCGCGACCACCCCGCGTTGGTGACCGCCGCCGACCTCACCCACGCCGAGCCCGTGGACCGGGACTGGGTGCGGGACGGGCGGGCGCACGAGGCGGTCGGCCCGGGGCGGCGGGTGCCGCTGCCCACCACCCCCCTCGACCGCCGGCGCATGGTGCTGCCCGGCCCGGCGGAACCGGCGGAACCGGCGGAACGACCCACCCGTCTTCCGCTGGCCGACACGGTGCGGGTGCCCCTCGCGCACACGGTGGGCGTCCGGCTCGACGAGACGTCGCACTGGCTCGCCCACCACGTCGTCGACGGGAACCCGCTGCTGCCCGCCGCGTTCCACCCGGAGCTGGTGTACGAGGCGCTGCTGACCGCCGGGACCTCGCCCTACCGGACGGTGCTGCGGGACCTGGTCTGGCCGGCCCTCGCGCCGGCCCGGCCGATGACCGTACGGGCGGAGCTGGGCGAGCCCGACGAGCGGGGAAACCGGCGCTTCGAGGTCCGGGCCGGTGCGGACGACCCGCTCGCGCAGGGGCGCGCCGAACCGGCGACCGCCGACTGGCGGCGTCCCGCGCTGCGTTACCGGCCGGACGACCTCGACTCGCGGCTCGCCCGCGACGGGCTGGCGGCCGACGAGTTCTACCGCCGCTACCGGGCCCACGGCTACGAGTACGGGTCGTCGTACCGCACGGTCCGGCGGGTGTGGAGCCGGGACGGAGAGACCGTCGCGGAGCTGCGGCTGCCGGACGGGGAGGACCCCGACCAGCGCCACGTCCTGCACCCGGCGCTGCTGGACGGCGCCTGCCAGGCCGCCGCCTTCCCGCTGCTGTCGGCCGACCCGGGGGCCGCCCGTCACCTCCCGATGGCGATCGCGGCGTTGACGGTGCGCGCTCCGGTCACCGGGACGGCGTACGTCCACGCGCGTCCGGTGGCCACCGGGAAACCGGCCGGCGTGCATGTGTTCGACCTGTGGCTGGTCGACGTCGACAGCGGTGAGGTGATCGCCGAGGTGGAAGGCTTCCGCGTCCGGACGCGGGAACGCCGCCCAGGCCCGCCGACCGTCGTCGCACCGCGGCCCGT
>NZ_NAPR01000012.1:178127-189326 GCF_002140155.1 Micromonospora sp. NBS 11-29 | reverse complement strand
CGGTCCGCAACCCCGCCGGTGAGGCCGGCGCCGACCGCCGACCGGCGGTGACCGGTTACCGCCTGGACTGGTCGGACCTGCCGGCGTCGACCGGCGTGGACGACCGCCCGCTGTGGATCGTCGGCTCCGGTTTCGCCGCGAGCGGCTGCGCGCACGCGGCGGCGGCGACGCTGGCACCGAGCGACGTCACCGACCGCGACACGGTGGACGAGACGGCCCGCCGCACCGGTACCCCCGGTGCGCTCCTGGTGGACCTGACCGGGGCGGGCGACGGTGTCGACTTCGCCGCCGAGCCGACGCCGGTCGAGCGGCTCGACGAGGCCTGGTCGGGCCTGCGCGACGGGGTGCTGCGCGGCGTCTTCGGCCTGCTGGGCTCGCTCGCGCGGTGCCGGACGCTGGAGCGCACCGTGGTGCTGCTGGTGACGAGCGCCGACGGGGAACCGGGGCCGGTGTTGCGGGGGCTGCACGGCCTGCTCCGGGCCGCCGCCGGTGAGAGCGCGCGGTGGCGGCCCCGGCTGGTCACGGTGGAGGCCGCCTGGGCACGGGCCGATCCGCGGGCCGTCACCCGGGCCCTGCTGGCCGAGGCCGGCAGCGCGGACGCCGAGGGCTGGGTCCGGCTGGGGCCGTCCGGCCGGCGACGCCGTCCCGTTCTGGTGCCCGAGCCGCCCCTGCCCGGCGAGCCGGCGGAGCTGATCCGCCCGGCGGGAAGCTATCTGGTGGTCGGCGGCCTCGGCGGTCTCGGCCGGCAGGTCGCGACCGCGCTGCTGGCGGCCCGACCGACCGCGGAGCTGCTGCTGGTCGGCCGGTCCGCGCCCGACCCGGTGGCCCTCGACGCGGTACGTGACCGGGCCGGTGGCGGCTCGGTGAGCTACCACCGGTGCGACGTGGCCGATCCGCGGCAGCTCGCCCGGTTGGTCGACGGGCTGGCCCGTGCCGGCACCCGGCTACGCGGCATCGTGTACGCCGCCGGAGTGCTGCGCGACGGATTCCTGCGGGGCAAGACGATGGAGACCGTCGACGAGGTCTGCCGGGCCAAGGTGCTGGGCGCGGTCGCGGTGGACGCCGCCTTCGCCGAGCACCCGCTCGACTTCTTCGTGCTGTCCTCGTCGCTGGCCGCGCTGGTCGGCAACCAGGGCCAGTCCGACTACGCGTTCGCCAACGGGTTCCTGGACGGGTTCGCCGCCGTCCGGGCCGGCTGGGTGGCGCGGGGCCGGCGCCGGGGTCGTACCCTCGCGGTCGGACTGCCGGTGCTCGACGGCGCCGGCATGGTCGTCGACCCGGCGGCGGCGCGCTACCTCGAGGAGACCTACGGCCTGCGACCACTGCCCGTGGCGGCCGCGGTGGACGAGTTGTGGCCGAGGCTCGCGGCGGCCACCGGGGCGGACTCCGCCTACGTGGCGCTGGTCGCCGGCGACCAGGACCGCTGGTCGACCGCGATCGCGGTGGCCACGCCGACGGTCAGGGAGCCGGCCGCCGTCGCGTCCGAGCCGCCGACGGCCGCGCCGAGCGCGCCCACCGGGGCCGCCGCCACGCCGGACCGGCGGACGGCGACGGCGCGGTGGCTGGCCGGGCAACTGGAGCGGGCGACGGGGATACCGGCCGCCGCCGTCGACCCCGACCGGCCGCTGGCGGAGTACGGCGTCGACTCCCTCGCCGTGGTGCGGTGGAACCGGCTGCTGGAGGAGCAGATCGGCCGGGTTCCCCTGGCCATGGTGCTCGACAGCGAGACGGCGGGCGACCTGGCGGACCGGCTGCTCGGTGACCGGGAGAGCCGGATCGCCGCCGTCGTCACCCCCGGCGGGTCACCGCCCGCCTCGTCCCCGGCCGACCCGGTGGCTCCCGCCGACAGCGCGCCGACCGCCACCGACGGACCCACGGAGCTTCCCCTGCCCGAGCGTCTCGTCGGGCTGTGGACCGCGGACCAGATGGCCGCTCCCTCGGCGCCCTACAACATCTCGCTCGCGTGGGAGCTGCCCGCCTCCGTCGACCCGGACGCCCTGCGCGGCGCCGTGGCCGATCTCGTACGCCGCCATCCGGTGCTGGCCTGCCAGGTCCGCCCGCGCGGCGACGAGCTCTGTTTCGTTCCCACCGGGACGACGCCCGCCGTACCGGAGCGGCGGCCGGCCGCCGGCACGGACCTCGACGACGCCGTCCGCGCGGAGGCCGACCGTCGCTTCGGGTCCTCCGGCGAGCCCCTGCTGCGGGCGGTGCTCTGGGCGGACGGAGCGCGCCGGGTGCTTCAGCTCACCACGCATCACGTGGCCGTCGACGGTCGGTCCGCCGAGCTGATCCAGCAGGACCTGGCGGCGCTGTACGCGGCCCGCCTCGGTGCCGGCGACCCGCCGCCACCGGCCGCGCCGTTCGCGGTGGCGCTGCGCCGGGAGCGGGAGGAGACGGCCCGGACCCGGGTCGCCGACCACGAGTTCTGGGCCGGGCGGTTGACCGGCCGTGACGTCGGGGCGGTCTTCGCCGCCGCGGACGAGCGGGCGGGCCGGGCGGGCGCGCACCGTGAGTACCGCCTGCCCGCCGAGGTGACGGACCTGGTGTCCGGCACCGGGCGCACCGCCGGGGTCACCGCGTTCACGGTGTTCCTGGCCGCCTTCGCCGCCGCCCTGTCCCGAGCCACCGGGGAGCGGTCCCTGCTGGTCGCCGTGCCCACCTACGGGCGGGTTGCCGAGGCCGAGGAGGCGACGGTCGGCTGCTTCGTCAACTCGGTGCCGCTGCGCATCGACCTGGACCCGGACCAGCCGGTCACCCGGTGGCTGGCCTCGGTGCAGGAGGAGGTGCGCGGCGCGGTGTCCCACGCCGGCCTGGCCTATCCCCGTCTGGTGGAGCTGTGCCGGGCGGCCGGCGGCGAGCGGGCCGTGCCCACGGTGAGCTTCGCGTTCCAGAACTGGTCCCGGCCGGCGGCGGCGCCGGACGCGCCGTTCGGGCCGCTGGTGTACCGCCGTGGCCAACGCGGCCACTTCGACCTCGGGTTGGAGGTCACCAGCACCCCGGCCGGCGTCGACGTGCTGGCCAACCACCGCGGCGCCGTCCTCGATGGCGCGGCGGTGGACGACCTGATCGACGAGACCCGGCGGATGGTCGTCGAGGTGGACCGCGGGCTCGCCGCCGACGCCACGGTCGGCGCGGTGGTGGGCCGCGAGGCGGGCACCCTGGTCCGCCGCTTCACCGACGTGGCGCGGCGGAGCCCGGACCGCACGGCCGTGGAGGACCCGCACGAGACACTGACCTACGCCCGGCTGCACGCCCTCTCCGACCAGGTCGCCCGGTGGGTGTCGGCGCGGGTCGCGCCGGGGGAGCCGGTCGCCGTCCTGACGCACCGCTCGGCCCGGCTCACCGCGGTCCTGCTCGGCATCCTCAAGAGCGGTTGCCCGTACGTGCCGCTGGACGACTCCTATCCACCGGAGCGCCTGGCGCTGGTGGTGGAGGACGCCGGGTGCGGGGTCGCGATCGCGGATCGGGACCTGGCCGGGCTGCTCCCGCCGCGGCTGACCGTGCTGGACGCCGCCGAGGTGGTCGACGAGTCCGCCGCGGCGCCGCCGGTCGTCGCCCGTCCCGCCCCCACCGCGCACGACCTGGCCTACCTGATGTTCACCTCGGGCAGCACCGGTCGGCCGAAGGGCGTCGCGGTCACCCACGGCAACGTGGTGCACACCCTCGACGCGATCGCCGCGACGACGGGTGTCGGCGCCGACGACCGGCTGCTCGCGGTCACCACGGTCTGCTTCGACATCTCCGTGCTCGAACTGTTCATGCCGTTGGCGACCGGCGGCACGGTCGTCGTCGCCGGTCGCGGCGACGTACGCGACGCGAGTCGGCTCTCCCGGCTGATCAGCGAGCGCGGGATCACCGTCATGCAGGCCACGCCCGCCGGCTGGCAGTTGCTGCTCGACGGCGGCTGGCCGGGCGTGCCGGGGCTGACCGTGCTGTGCGGCGGCGAGGCGCTTCCCCCGAAGCTGGCCCGGGAACTGGTCGGGCGCGGCGACCGGGTGTGGAACGTGTACGGGCCGACCGAGGCGACCATCTGGTCGACCATCGCCCGCGTGGATCCGGCCGGACCGGTCCACCTGGGCAGCCCGATCGGCGCCACCGACCTGGTCGTCACCGGCGCGGACGGGACCGCCCCGGCGGCCGACGGGGAACCCGGGGAACTGTGGATCGGTGGCCCAGCCGTGGCCCGGGGCTACTGGCGTCGGCCGGACCTCACGGCGGAGCGGTTCACCCCCCATCCCTGCCGACCGGAGGCAGGCGGGCGCTACTTCCGGACCGGTGACCTGGTGCGCCGCGACGAACAGGGACGGCTGCTGTTCCTGGGCCGCGCCGACGGGCAGGTGAAGATCCGCGGGCACCGGCTGGAACTCGGGGAGGTCGAGGCCGTCCTGGAGAGCCATCCCGACGTGTGCCGGGCGGTGGCCACGGTGCGGGGCGAGGGCGCCGCCGCCCGGCTGGTCGTGATCGCCGAACCGGCCCGGGGCAGCGTCGCGCCGGATCTGGGCGCGCTGCGCGCCTTCGCCGGGCGGCGGCTGCCGTCGTGGATGCTGCCGGACCGGCTGGTGACCGTCGACGCCCTGCCGTTGACCGCGAACGGCAAGGTGGACCGGCGGTCCGCCGCGCGGATCGCCGAGGCGCCCCCGACCCCCGTGCGGGACGGCAACGTCACCGGGCCGGGAACCGCCGATCCCGACGCCGTACGCCGGTGTGTCCGCGCCGCCTGGGCCGACCTGCTCGACCTCGGCCCCGACGAGGTGCCCACCAACCGGCGCTTCTTCGACGCCGGCGGCAACTCCCTGCTGTTGGGCCGCCTCTACGCCCGCCTCGACGCGCACTATCCCGGCACCGGCCTGGAGATGACCGACCTGTTCGCCCACCCGACCCTCGACGACCAGGTGGGGCTGCTGGTCGGCCGGGTCGGCCCGGTGGCCGGCGATGCGCCGGACGGCCGCCGGCCCCCGGCCGGGCCGACCCCGGCGCGACCCTCGCGCCGCGAGGCGCGACGTGCCCTGCGATCCGGAGGCCACTGATGAACCATGACCAGCCGTCGATCGACGCGATCGACGACGAGAACGCCGTGGCCGTTGTCGGGCTGTCCTGCCGCTTCGGCGAAGCGGGCTCCGCCGACGAGCTCTGGGCGCTGCTCGAACAGGGCCGCAGCGCCATCCGTCGGTATCCGGTCGACGACCTGGTCCGGATGGGGCACGACCCGGCAGCCGTACGGCGCTCCGACTTCGTGCCGGTCGGTGTCGTCCTCGACGACGCCGACGCCTTCGACGCGGAGTTCTTCGGCTACAGCCCGCTGCANTGGAGGACGCGGGCTTCGCGCCGGACCGCACCGGCCTGCGGACCGCGGTCTTCGTCTCGGTCGGCCAGCCCACCTCGCCGCCGGTCTCCATCCGGGAACTGGACGCGGCCGGGATGATCCGCTTCTCCTCCTCGGACAAGGACTTCGCCGCCAGCCGGATCTCCTACAAGCTCGGTCTCACCGGCCCGAGCCTCACCGTGCAGACGGCCTGCTCCAGCGGCCTGGTGGCGGTGCACACGGCGGTGGAGAGCCTGTTGGGGGAGGAGTGCGACCTCGCGTTGGTCGGCGCCGCCTCGCTGCACTTCCCGCAGGCCGGCTACCGGGCCCCGGCCGACATGATCCTCTCCCCGAGCGGGGCCTGCCGGCCGTTCGACGACACGGCCGACGGCACGGTCTTCGGCAACGGGGTCGGCGCGGTGGTGCTGCGTCGGCTGGCCGACGCGGTGCGCGACGGCGACCGGATCCGCGCCGTGATCCGCGGCAGCGCCGTCAACAACGACGGGGCCCGGAAGATGGACTACCATGCCCCGTCGCCGCAGGGGCAGGAGGCGGTGCTCCGCGAGGCGCTGGCGGTCGCCGGCATCGATCCCCGTTCCGTCGGCTACCTGGAGACCCACGGCACCGGGACGCCCCTCGGCGATCCGGTGGAGTACGCCGCCCTCGACCGCGTCTACGGCGGCGCGGACCGCCTCCACCCCGCCGCCATCGGCTCGGTCAAGAGCGTCGTCGGGCACCTCAACACCGCCGCCGGCATCGCCGGCCTCATCAAGGCGGTGCTCGTGTTGGAGCACGCCGCCGTACCCCCGCAGGCGCCCTTCCAGATCGCCAACCGCAACCTGCGCGACAGCGGCGGCCTGCGGGTCGCCACGGCGGACGACGGCTGGCCCGTGCCGGCGGGCCCCCGGCGGGCCGGGGTCAGCTCGTTCGGCATCGGTGGCACCAACGCCCATCTCGTCCTCGAACAGGCGCCCGACGAGGGGCCGGCGGCCGCGCCGGAGCCGGTGCCGGACGCACCCCGGTGGGCCGTGCTCTCCGCCCGCACCGACCGGGACCTGCGTGCGCTCGCGGCGTCCCTGGCCGACGCGCTGACGGCCGACGGCGAACTGCGCCTGGTGGACGTGGCCTGGACGCTGCGGTACGGCCGCAGCCACCGGGCGGTGCGGGCGGCCGTGCCCGCGCGGACCACCGCGGAGTTGGCGCGGCGGCTCGCGGACCTCGCCCGGCACGGCGCCGACGACGTCGACGCCGGCCCGGACGACCCGTACCGGTCGTGGGTGCGGGGGCAGGCCGACCTGCCCGACGACCCGACGCTGGCCGGTGGCCGCCGGACCCGGCTGCCGGGCTACCCCTTCGCCCGCCGGGTGTGGCCGCGACCCGGATCCCCGCGCCCGACCGGCACGGACCGGGCCGGCGCGGACGGGACCGAGCAGCGCACGGTACGCCCCGAGGAGGCGCTGGTCGCCGACCACCGGGTCGGCGGCGTGCCGGTGCTTCCCGCGGCGGTCCAGATCGATCTCGCCCTGACCGCCGCCCGCCGGCCCGACCGCCCGGCGGCCGGCCTGGCCGACGTGGCCTTCCACCGGCCGCTGGCGGTGACCGCTCCGGTCACGCTCGACGTCACCGTCGACGGGCCGCAGGTGCGGGTGCGCTCCACCGAACTGCACGCGTCCGCGACGGTGCTCGGGACCGCGCCCGGCGACCCGGTCCCCGCCCCGCTCGACCTGGACGCGCTGCGGGCCGAGCACCCCGACCACGTCGGGCCGGACGAGCTGTACCGGCGGTTCGCGGCCAACGCGGTGGATTACGGGCCGGCCTTCCGGGTGCTCCGGGAACTGCGGCAGGGCCCGTCCGGAGCGCTGACCCACATCGTCTGCCCGCCCGCGCCCGACGCGACGGTGTCGCCGTACGTCCTCGACGGCGCCCTCCAGTCCGTGATCGGCTGCCTGCGCCGGGAGGACCTCGGCGGCGAGACCTTCGTGCCGTTCGCCGTCGAGCAGCTTCTGGTGCACGCCGAACCGCCCGACGAGGCCTGGGTGCTGGTGCGTCCGCACCGCCTCGCCGGCGGCGGCCAGCGCATCCGCAAGTACGACCTGACGGTGACCGACACCTCGGGGGCCGTCCGGCTGACCCTGCGGGGCCTGGCGCTGCGGCCGGTCGCCGGTGTCGCGCCGCTCGCGGACGTCCATCTCTTCACCACCGTCGACCAGATCGTCGCCGAGGCGGACGGGTCGGAGCCGGAACCGGACGGCCCCGTCGTGCTGCTGGGAGACGAGGACCCCGAGTGGACCGGGCTGGTCCTGCCCGAGCCCGCCGATGCGGCCGAGGCCGAGGCCGTCGGCGCCGAGGTGGCCGCCCGCACCTCCGGGCCCGGTCGACCGGTGGTCGTCTGGCCGCTCGCCGACGGCGGCGCCCACGCCGATCCGGCCGACACCGCCACCGAAGCCGGCCTGCGGATGCTCGCGTTGCTGCGATCGCTGCTGCGGCCGTTGGCCCGGCGCGGGGCACGCATCGTCGTCCCGTACCGCACGGACGTCGCGTCCGGTCCGGTGACCGCCGCCGGGCTGGCCGCGCTGGGGCGCTCGCTCGCCGGCGAGAACCACCGCTTCGCCCTGACCGCCGTCGGCCGGGCCGGCGGGGACCCGGCCCTCGCGGTACGCGCGGCCACCACCACCGCGACGCCGCCCTCCCGCCAACTGGTCGTCGGCGTCGACGGGGTGCCGCGTACCCCGACGCTGCGCCCCGTCGCGCTCCCCGCGGCCGGCGGACCGGCGTTCCGCCGGGGCGGACGGTACTGGATCAACGGCATGGGGCGGCTCGCCGTCCTCGTCGCCGAACACCTGATCGACCACTACGCCGCCCGGGTCGTGCTGACCGGTCGTTCCGCCGCCGAGGGCGCGCGGGGCGAGGAACTGCGCCGGCTCGGCGAACGCGCGGCCCGCGCCGGCGGATCCGTCGACTACCACCGGTTGGACTGCACCGACCGGGCCGCCGTCGGCCGGGTCGCGCACCGGCTGGCGGCCTCGGGGCCGCCGGTCAACGGTGTCCTGCACTGCGCCGGCGTCCTGCGCGACAGCTACATCCTGCGCACGTCCGTGGCGGCCGCCCGGGAGGTGATCGCGACGAAGCTGGTCGGCGCCGCCGCGCTCGACGAGGTGACCGCCGCCTGGAATCTGGACTGCTTCGTGGTCTTCTCCTCGGTCTCGGCCGCCCTGGGCAGCCCGGGGCAGGCGGACTACGCGTTCGGCAACGCCGCCGCGGACGAGCTGGTACGGCAGCGCGCCGCCGACCCGTCCCGCCGGGGCCGGTCGCTGTCGGTGGCGTGGCCGTTCTGGGCCGACGGCGGGATGCGCCCCGCCGAGCCGGTCCGGCAGGTCCTCGGCGACCTGGGGATGCGTGCGCTGCCCACGGCGTCCGGACTGGCCGTGCTGGAGGCGCTGCTCGCCGGTTCGGTGGACGGCAGGGATCCCGGCCCCGCGCCGACCACGGTCGTCCTGTGCGGGGACCGGGCGGCGCTGACCGCGNNNNGGGGGAGCCGGTCGGGGAGGCGTTGCACCGGCGGCTCCGCGCGGTCGTCTCCGAGGCGACCCGGGTGCCGCTGGACGAGGTCGCTGACGACCGGCTCTTCGACGACCTGGGCGTCGACTCGCTGTTGGCGATCCGGGTGGTCGAACTCCTGGAACAGGACTTCGGGCGGCTGTCCAAGACGCTGCTGTTCGAGTGCCGTTCCGTGGCGGAACTGGCCGACCACCTGCTCCAGGAGCATCCCGAACGGTGTGCCGCACTGACCGGGGCGCCGGCCGCCGCCCCGGTCGTGGTCACGACCGAGGACCCCGCCGCCGTCCCCGCGCCGCGCCGCGCCGACACGACCGTCGAGGACCGGGTGGACCCGAGGGCCGTCGCCGTGATCGGCGTGTCCGGCCGCTTCCCGCAGGCCGGGAACCTCGACGCGCTGTGGGAGAACCTGCGCGACGGGCGGGACAGCATCACCGAGGTGCCCCCGGACCGGTGGGACGCCGAGGCGCTCCACAGCCCCGACAAGAGTCGGGTCGATCGCGCGTACGCCAAGTGGGGCGGCTTTCTCGACGGCGTGCAGGACTTCGACGCCGCCCTGTTCCACATCTCGCCCCGGGAGGCGGGAGTCATCGACCCGCAGAGCCGGCTGTTCCTGGAGAGCTGCTGGGCGGCCCTGGAGGACGCCGGGTACACCCCGGACCGACTGGTGACGACCGACGAGCCGGCGTACCGCCGCGACGTCGGTGTCTTCGTCGGCGCGATGTACGGCGAGTACCAGTTGCACGAGGCCGAGGAGCGGTTGCGGGGCAACCCGGTGCTGGCCAACAGCGCGTACTGGTCCATCGCCAACCGGGTGTCGTACTACTTCGACTTCCAGGGACCCAGCGTCGCCGTCGACACCGCCTGTTCCGCCGCGCTGACCGCCGTGCACCTGGCCGTCGAGTCGCTGCGCGCCGGCAGTTGCCGGGTCGCCGTCGCCGGTGGCGTCAACGTGCTCATCCACCCGAACAAGTACTTCATGCTCAGCCAGGGGCGGTTCGCCTCCAGCGACGGGCGCTGCCGCAGCTTCGGCGCCGGCGGTGACGGGTACGTCCCGGGCGAGGGGGTCGGCGCGGTCGTCCTCAAGCCGCTGCGCGACGCCCTGCGCGACGGCGACCACCTGCACGGTGTCCTCAGGGGCACGGCCGTGAACCACGGCGGCCGGACGAACGGGTACACGGTGCCCAGCCCGCGCGCCCAGGCGAACCTGATCACGAAGGCGCTGCGCGACGGCGGCCTGACCGCGGGGGACCTGGACTACGTCGAGACGCACGGCACCGGCACCCCGCTGGGTGACCCGATCGAGATCCGGGGTCTGGTCAGCGCCTTCGCCGCCGACGGCGTGACCGGTCCCGGCCGGCTGCCGATCGGCTCCGTCAAGTCGAACGTGGGCCACCTGGAGTCGGCGGCCGGGGCGGTGGCCCTGGCCAAGGTGCTGCTCCAGCTCCGGCACCGGACGCTGGTTCCCTCGTTGCACGCCTCCCCGCCCAACCCGGAGATCGACTTCGACCGGATCCCGTTCGCGGTCCAGCAGGAGCTGGCACCGTGGCGCACCCGGGACGGCTCGACCCGCCCGCTGCGGGCCGGCATCAGCTCCTTCGGCGCGGGCGGCGCGAACGCCCACCTGGTCGTGGAGGAGCCACCCGCGCCGCCGCCCCGCGCCGCCGCCGACGGATCGCCGCCGATGGTCCTGCTCCTGTCCGCCCGTACCGACCGGGCGCTCGCCGCCTACGCCCGTACCCTGCACGACCATCTGGTCCGGGTGCGCGGGCAGGACGACGCGCCCGACGTCGCCGACGTCGTGTTCACCTTCGCGGTCGGGCGGGTGGAGCTCGCCCGCCGGGCGGCGGTCCGGGCCGACTCGTGGGACACGATGCTGGCGGAGTTGAACATCGTCGCCGAGGGGCGCGCGGCGTCCTCCCCGACCGGTGGCGCCGCAACGGCGGTGGCGGACTGGCTGGCCGGTGGCCGGGTCGACCGCGTGGCCGTCAGCGGTGCGGCCGGCCGGGGCCGTCGGGTGTCGTTGCCGCCCTATCCGTTCGAACGGGTGCGTTGCTGGTACGACGCGCAGATCGCCCACCTGCACCAGCAGGGCCTGGGCAGCGTCGGCCGCGAACCCGAGCTGGCCCGACCGCACCTGCGGGACTTCGGCCTGCGCCCCGCCGCGCCGGACCCGACCGGGGACCGTCCCGTGAGGTCGGTCGCGGCGCCCGCTGCGGCGTTGGTCGCGGAGCCCGCCGTGGACCCCGCCGTGACGCCCGCCGTGGACCCGGCCACGGCGTCGGTCGCGGAATCCGCCCCGGTCCCGCCGCGGGCCGCCGTCGCACCGGCCGTCGCCGCGT
>NZ_NAPR01000012.1:29624-178118 GCF_002140155.1 Micromonospora sp. NBS 11-29 | reverse complement strand
GCCCGGCCGTCGACGGCCGCCGCGCCGGCCCGGAGCGCGCCGTCGCGCCCGACCGCGACGGCGGTACCGGAGGCGGCCGTCACCGCCGAGATCATCCGGCTGCTCGCGGCGGTGCTCTACCTGGAGACCGACGAACTCGACGTCGAGCAGACCTTCCTGACGCTGGGTGTCGACTCGATCCTGGGCGTCGAGTTCGTGACCGCCGTGAGCGCCGCCTACCCGGTGGAGGTGAAGATCACCGCCCTCTACGACCATCCGACGCCGGCGGCCTTCGCCCGGCACGTCACCGCGCTGCTCGGCGCCGACGCACCGCCGCCGACCGAGCCCGCCGTCCCGGTGCCCGCCGTCCCGGTGCCCGCCGTCACCCCGACCGCCGTCGGGGACCGGGACGTGACCGAGGTCGCCGCGGTCCTGCGGGAGGAGCTGGCCCGGACGCTCTACTGCGACCCGGCCGAGATCGACGACGACACCAGCTTCAACGCCCTCGGCCTGGACTCGATCCTCGGCGTCGAGTTCGTCACGTTCGTCAACGACAGGTACGCGCTCGACGAGCCGGCCGGCGCCCTCTACGACCACCCGACGCTGGCCGCGTTCGCCCGGCACGTCGCGGCGAGCCGGACGCCCGACGGGTCGGCGCCGCAGCCACCCCCGGCCGGTGACCTGGACGCCCTGCTCGACGCCGTCCGGGACGACCTGCTCACCGTCGACGAGGCACTCGTCCAGCTTGCCCGACCCTGACCGCCGCACGACCGCGACCGGCACGAGGAGACCACCGCCATGACCCACGACGAGATCTTCGCCGTCATCCGCCGCAACCTGATCGAGGTCGTGCCCGAACTGGCCGGATCCCCGATCACCCCCGAGCAGAGCATGCGCGATCTCGGGGCCAACTCCATCGACCGGTTGGACGTGGTGATCGCGGCCCAGGACGACCTCGGCATCAAGGTGCCCGCGAGCGAACTGGCGAAGGCGGACAGCCTGGGCGCCCTGTCCCGGATCTTCAGCGAGTACGTGTCGTGACCGGGCCAGCGGCGCACGTCGACCGGCACCCGGTGGTGGTCACCGGGGCGGCGGTCCTCAGCCCGCTCGCCGAGGACCTGCCCGCGCTCGCCGCCGCGCTGCTCGCCGGCCGCAGCGCCGTCACCCTGCCACCGTCGCCCGCCGGCCCGGCCGACGTCGACGAGCAGCCGTTGCCGGCCGCCCTCCTCACGGAGTTCCACCTCGACCGGTGGGCGCAACGGCACCTCCCGGACGACCCGGGGACCGCGACGCGGCTCCGGCGGGTCGTCGGCCGGGCCGCGCTGCCGGCCCGTACCGCCGGGTGTGTGGCGCTGCTCGCCGCGCGCGACGCCGGACTGCCCGTCGCACCGGACCCGGACGCCCGGAGCGGGCGCGTCGGGGTGCTCGTCGCCGGAAGCAACCTGGCCCTGGCCCACCAGGCGGCCACGGTGCTCGACCACCGGGACATGCCGTCCCGGCTGCGCGCCTCCTACGCGTTGACCCATCTCGACGTGGACGCGGTCGCCGCGGTGAGCGAGCTGACCGGGATCACCGGTGAGGGCTGGGTCGTGGGCGGCGCGTCCGCCAGCGGCACGATCGCCCTGATCCAGGCGGTGCGGATGGTGGCGGCGGACTGGGTCGACCGGGTGCTGGTGGTGGCGCCGGCGGCCGAGCTCTCCCCGGCCGAGGAGGAGGCGTTCCGGCGCACCGGGGCGATGGCCTACCAGCGGTTCCGGGACACCCCGGAGCGGATGTGCCGCCCGTTCGACCGCGACCGGGACGGATTCGTCCGGGGCCAGGCGGCAGCGGCGGTCGTCGTGGAGCGACCGGACGCGGCGGCGGCGCGGGGAGCGGTCGCGCTGGCCGAGGTCGTCGGGTACGGCCAGCGGCTGGACGCCCGACGCGGCACCGAGCCGGACGCGCACGGACAGGAGGCCGCCATGCGGGCCGCGCTGGCCTGCGCCGGGGTCGCCCCCGACGACGTCGACTACGTCAACGCCCACGCCACCGGGTCGGTGCTCGGTGACCTGACCGAGGCCACCGCCCTGCGCCGGGTGTTCGGGGACCGGGGCGTCCCGCTGGTCAACTCCACCAAGCCGCTCACCGGTCACTGCCTGAGCGCCGCCGGCCTCGTGGAGGCGATCGCGGTGATCCTCCAGATGCGCGCCGGCGCCTGTCATCCCAACCCCAACCTCGACCACCCGGTCGAACCGGTGCTCGGGCTCGTCGGCGCCACCGCCGTGCACCGGTCCCTGCGTACCGCGCTCAGCAACAGCTTCGCCTTCGGCGGCGTCAACGCCTCCGTCGTGCTGCGCCTGCCCGACGGCGGACCTCCGCCGAGCCGAGTCCGACAACGGAGAGTCCTATGAAACAGGTGGGTATCGAGGCCCTCAACGTCTACTGCGGCGAAACCTACGTGGACGTGCCGACCCTGTTCGCCGCCCGTGGCCTCGACGACGGTCGGATCGACAACCTGATGATGGCCCGCAAGAGCGTGGCCCTGCACTGCGAGGACGCCGTCTCGTTCGCGGTCAACGCCGCGAAGCCCATCGTGGACGCGCTCAGCGAGCAGGAGCGGGCGGGTATCGAACTGCTCGTCGTCGGCACCGAGTCCGGCATCGACTTCGGCAAGTCGCTCGCCACCTACGTCCACGACCACCTCGGCCTGCCCCGTACGTGCCGGCTCTTCGAGACCAAGCAGGCCTGCTACAGCGGGACCGCGGCGACGCAGATGGCCGCCGCCGTGGTCGCCGCCAGTCCGTTCCCCACGACGAAGGCGTTGGTCATCAGCAGCGACGTGGCACGGCCCGTGCCGCACACGTACGTCGAGCCGAGTCAGGGCGCCGGCGCCGTCGCGCTGCTGATCGGTGACCGGCCGACGGTGGCCGCGTTCGACTGGGGCGCCAACGGCTTCCACAGCTACGAGGTGATGGACACCTGCCGTCCCGACCCGGAGGCGGAGGCCGGCGACGTGGACCTGTCGCTGTTGAGCTACCTCGACTGCCTCAAGGGCGCGTTCGCCGACTACGCGACCAAGGTCGACGGCGCCGACCTGGTGGAGACGTTCGACCTGCTCGCCATGCACACGCCGTTCCCCGGCATGGTCAAGGGCGCGCACCGGGCGGTGCTGCGCAAACTCAAGCGGATGTCGCCGCCGGCGATCGAGGAGGACTTCGCGCGCCGCCTCGCGCCCTCGATCGAGTATCCCCGCCAGGTCGGCAACATCTACGCCGGCACCGTCTTCCTGGCCCTGGCCAGCGCCATCGACAACGCCGTGCTCGACCGGGAGAAGCGGATCGGCGTCTTCTCCTACGGATCCGGGTGCAGCTCCGAGTTCTACAGCGCGGTGATCGGCCCTCGGTCACAGCGGACGGTACGCGGGATGGGCATCCAGGAGGCGCTCGACGCCCGCTACGAACTCTCCGTGGCCGAGTACGACGACCTGCTCCGGGCCACTGCGGAGCTGAAGTTCGGCGTCCCCGACTTCACCTTCGACCTGGACCGCTTCCCGCAGATCACCGGTGCCCGCTTCGCTGACGCTGGCCGGCCCCGGCTGGTTCTCGAAGCGGTCCGCAACTACCACCGCGAGTACGTGTGGCTGGGCGGCCGGCGGTGAGCCCGGCCGTGTCGCTGACCCGGGGACGCGGGCTGCTCCGGGTCGACCTGGCCCGCCCCGAGCGCCGGAACCGGATCGACGCGGCGCTGCTCACCGAGCTGTCCGCCGCCGTCGACGAGGCCGAACGCGACCCCGACTGCCGGGTGCTCGTGCTGTCGGCGTCGGGTGCGGACTTCTGCGCCGGCACCGACCTGTCGGCCGGCCCGCCGGACGCGGCGGACCTGCGCGGAGCCGCCGGGGTGGAGCTTCCGTACTGGCGGATGCTCGACCGGCTGACCCGCGGCGAGCTCGTCACCGTCGCCGTGGTCGACGGTCGCGCCACCGCCGGCGGCGTCGGCCTGGCCGCCGCCTGCGACCTGGTGCTGGCCGGCGCGCGGGCCCGCTTCCGTCTCACCGAGGCGCTGGTCGGACTGGTGCCGGCGATGGCCCTGCCGTTCGTCGCCCGACGGGTCGGCGAACAGCGTGCCTTCACCGCGACCCTGCTGGCCGAGGACTTCGACTCCGCCGCGGCGGTCTCCTGCGGGCTCGCCGACCTGGCGGCGGAGGACGTCGAGGCGCTGCTGCGACGGGTGCTGGCCGGACTGGGTCGGGTCGACCGTGGCACCGCCGCCGCCCTCAAGCGCTACCGGGCCCGGCTCTTTCCCCGCGACCACGACCTGGGCCGCGATGCCTCGGCGTTGCTGCTCGACCGGCTCGCGGACCCGACCGCCCGGCGTCTGCTGGCGCGGCTGCGGGCGACCGGGGCGATGGTGGCATGACGACGATCGCTGCCGGCGGGGACGTCGTCGGCCTGAGCTGGCGCGGTGCCGTCGCGGTGGTGACCATGGCCGACCGGCTCGGGCGCAACACGTTCGGGCCGGCGCTGTGCACCGGGCTGGTCGACGCGGTCACCCGTGCCGTGGCGGACGAGCGCACCCGGGTGCTGCTGGTGCGGGGGATGCCGGAACTCTTCTGCGCCGGCGGCTCCCAGCGGGAGCTGGTCCGGTTCGCGCGGGGCGACGGAAGCTTCGACGAGGACGACTTCTTCCGGGTGTTCGCCCGCTGCCCGTTGCCCGTCGTGGCGTCGGTGCAGGGCCACGCGATCGGCGGAGGGCTGGTCCTCGCGCTCTACGCGGACGTCGCCGTCTTCAGCGAACGCTCGGTCTACGCGGCCAACTTCATGCGCTACGGCTTCACCCCCGGCATGGGGGCCACCCACCTCGTTCCGCTCCGCTTCGGTACGGAACTCGGCGCGGAGATGCTCTACACGGCCCGCAACTACCGGGGCGGGGAACTGCGCGAGCGTCGGGCGCCGGTGCGGGTGGTGCCGCACGACCAGGTGCCGGGCGTCGCCGACGAGGTGGCCCGGAGCATGTGCGCCGCACCCCGGGCCTCGCTGGAACTGCTGAAGCGGGAACTGGCCGCGCCGCTGCTGGCCGCCACCGACGCGGCCGTCGCCCGGGAGGCCGTCATGCATCGCACGTCCTTCCGCATTCCCGGGGTGATGGAACGCATCCTCGGCGGCTACGGGCCGACCGACGTCGCCTCGTCGGGGCGCTGACGACCGCCCCGCACCGCGTATCGCCCCTGCCAGCCGAACGACCGCCGACGCGAGGACCGGATGGACGCCAAAGAGATCCTGACCCGATTCAAGGACGGGGCCCTGGACCGGGCCACCGCCGCCGAGCTGCTCGGTCAGCGTGCCGCACGGGTGGCTCCCCCCGCACCCGAGGCCACCGAGCCGGCCACCCCGGCCCCGGCCGCCCAGGCCCCGGCCCCGGCCGCCCAGGCCCCGGCCCCGGCCACCCGGGCCCCGGCCCCGCGCACCCCGGCCGCCCCGCGGCCGGCACCATCGGGTCCGCCCGAACCGATCGCGGTCATCGGCTACAGCGCCCGCTTCCCCGGAGCCGACGACGCGGACGTCCTCTGGCAGCGTCTCCTCGACGGCGACGACCTCGTCACGGAGGTTCCCGAGGACCGCTGGCGGATCGCCGAGCACTACGACCCCGATCCCGCCGCCGAGGGCAAGTCGGTGTCCCGGTGGGGTGCCTTCGTCGACGACGTCGACCGCTTCGACGCCGACTTCTTCCAGTTGACCCCGCGCGAGGCCGAGCTGACCGATCCGCAGGCCCGGCTGTTCCTCCAGGAGGCGTGGCGTGCGCTGGAGCACGCCGGGCTCGCGGCGGACTCCCTCGCGGGCACGCGCTGCGGTCTCTATGCCGGGGTGATGCTCAACGACTACCAGGACCTCATCGAACGGGAGAGCGCACACGCCCGGCTGCCGCAGGTGATGCAGGGCAATTCGAACTCGCTCCTGGCCGCGCGCCTGGCCTACCAGCTCGACCTCAAGGGCCCCGCGGCCACCGTGGACACCGCCTGCTCGTCCTCCCTGACCGCCCTGCACCTGGCCTGTCAGGCGCTGTGGCTGGGCGAGGCGGAGCTGATGCTCGCCGGCGGTGTCACCCTCTATCTGACCGAGCTGCCGCACGTCTTCATGAGCCGCGCCGGCATGCTCTCCCCGACCGGTCGTTGCCGTCCGTTCGCCGCCGACGCCGACGGCATCGTGCCGGGGGAGGGCTGCGCGGTGGTCGTGCTCAAGCCGCTGTCGAAGGCGCGGGCCGACGGCGATCCGGTGCACGCGGTGATCCGGGCCTCCGGCCTGAACCAGGACGGTCGGACCAACGGCATCACCGCGCCGAGCGCGGCCTCGCAGGCCGCGTTGATCCGTGACACCCTGCGACGCTTCGCGGTCGACCCGGCCGGGGTGGACTACGTGGAGTGCCACGGCACCGGCACCCCGATCGGCGACCCGATCGAGGTCACCGCGCTCAACGCGGCGTTCGCCGGGGCGGGCCGGGCCCCCGGCAGCGTCCCGATCGGTTCGGTCAAGGGCAACCTGGGGCACACGTCGGCCGCCGCCGGGATGGCCGGCCTGCTCAAGGCGATCGGGGTGGTCCGCACCGGCCAGGTGCCGCCGACCCTGCACCACGAGCGGCCCAACCCGGCGATTCCGTTCGCCGAGGGGCCCTTCGTGGTCGCCGCGCGACGGCACGAGCTGACCCCGGTCGGCGGCCGCCCGCGCAGCGCCTCGGTCAGTTCGTTCGGCTTCAGCGGCACCAACGCGTTCGTCCTGGTCGAGCAGGCGCCGACGCGGGACGCGCGGACGCACGACGACCACCCGGTGCTGGTGCCGCTCTCCGGTCGGCGTCCGGACACGCCGGCCCGGTACGCCGCCGCCCTCGCCCGTTGGCTGCGGGGGCCGGGCGCGCGGGCCTCGGTGGCCGACGTCGCGCACACCCTCGCCTGCGCCCGGGTGCACCACCGGCACCGGGTCGCCCTGCTGGTCGACGACCGCGCCGAACTGCTCGCCTCACTCGACCTGCTGGCGTCCGGCGCGCCGGACGCCCGTCGGTCCGCCGCCACCGACGCGACCCCGGCACCCGACCCGGCCGAGCTGCTGGCCCGCCTGCGCGACCGCCCCGGCGGCGGGTGCCCACCGGCCGAGGACCTGAGCGGGGTGGCCCGCCTGTACGTGCGCGGACACGACGTCGACTGGGCGTCGGTCAGCCCGCCCGACCGGCACCGGCGGCTGTCCCTGCCCGGCTATCCGTTCGCCCGGGACCGCCACTGGGTGCCCCGCCGACCGACGCGGACCCCCGCCGATCGGCCGTCGGCCCCGGCGGACGGCCGGCCCGACACACCGCGGTTGACGGCGGCGGACCTCGATCGGCTGTCGCTCTACCAGCCCGCCTGGGTGGCGGCCCCGCTGCCGGTGGCCGGGGGCCCGCCGGCCACGCCGGTGCTGGTGCACGACCCGGGGGGAGAGCTGGCCGACGACCTGGACCGGGCAGGGGTCGGCGTGCACCGGGTCGACGGGGCCGGGACCGCCCGCACGGTGGCCGAGCGGGTACGCGGGGCCGACGCCGGGGCGGTCGTGCTGGTGCTGCACCTGGCCGGTGCGCGTCCCGGCGACGACGCGGGGATCGGCGCCGACCTGGCCGCCATCGAGGTGTCCCACGCCGTGCTGCGGGCCCTGCGTACCCAGCGGTTGACCGTGCTGGCGGTCACCGCCGACCCGGGCCGCGCCGACGCCGCCAGGGCGTTCCTCGCCACCCTGCGGCAGGAGAACCCCCGGCTGTCGGGCCGGGCGGTGCTGGTGCCCACCGGCGGTCGGGTCGCCCACCTGCTGCTGGCCGAACTCGCGTCCCCGGCGGTGGAGTTCGGCCATCTGTGCGACGTGCGGGGCGCGCAGCGTCGACGCCAGGTCCGTACGCCGCTGGCGGTCCCCGCCGCCGGCTGGACCCCCCGGGCGGACGGGGTCTACCTGGTCACCGGTGGGGCCGGCGGAATCGGGTTGGTGCTGGGCCGACACCTGGCGCGGCGACCCGGCGTGCGGGTGGTGCTCTGCGGCCGGACCCCGTGGGCGGACCTCGACCGGGCCACCCGCGAGGCGGTCGCCGGCACCGATCGGCTGCGGTACGCCCAGGCCGACGTCCGGGACCGCGCCGCCATCGACGACCTGGTCCGTGACGTGCTCGGACGAGAGGGCGCGCTGCACGGCGTCTTCCACGCGGCCGGTGTCATCCGGGACGGCTACCTGGTGCGCAAGCAGCCTGCGGACGTGGCCGCGGTCCTGGAGCCGAAGGTGGTGGGCGCACGCGTGCTGGACGAGGCGACCGCGCACCTGCCGCTGGACGTCTTCGTGCTCTTCTCGTCGGTCGCCGCGGTGACCGGCAACCTCGGGCAGTCCGACTACGCGTACGCGACCGGCTGTCTGGACGGTTTCGCCCAGTGGCGGGCCGGACGGGTGGAGCGCGGCGAGCGGCGCGGGCGCACCCTCTCCGTCCAGTGGCCGCTGTGGGACGTCCCGGGCATGACCATTCCCGAACCGGTCCGTGCCGTGGTGCAGGAGCACACCGGCATGCTTCCCCTGCCCGTCGGGACGGGGTTGGCGATCCTGGAGCGGCTGCTCGCGACGCCGGGGCCCGAGGTGGTCTCGCTGTTCCACGGCGACGTGGCCCGCTGGCGTACCCATCTGGAGGGGTTGCGGTTGACCGCCGAGCCGGCGACGGCGCCCGTGGTGGTGGCCCGTGGCGGCGACCGCGCCGCGCTGCGGGACCGGGTGTGCGCGGTGGTGGCCGACACGATCGGCCGGCCGGTGGAGAGCATCGGCGGGCAGACGTCGCTGGAGGCGTTGGGTCTGGACTCGGTCATGATCCGCACGGTGGCGTCCCGGTTGACCGCCGAGGTGGCGCCGGTCGAGCTGCACATGCTGTTCGGGCTGCGGGACCTGGACGAACTTGTCGACCACCTCGCCGGCGCCGCAGCCGGGGCGCCGGCGACCGGGCCGGCGGAGCCCACGGTCGGGTCCAGCGCCACCGTGACCAGCGCCGCCGCGCCCGTCGGGGCGCCGGCGTCCGGCGGCGACGCGCCCGCCGACGACCGGTTCGCCATCATCGGGCTCAGCGGGCGTTATCCGCGCGCGGACGACCTGGACACCTTCTGGCAGAACCTGGTGCTCGGCAAGGACACCACCGCCGACCTGCCGGTCGACCGCTGGGCCGACGCGGGCGGCGTCCGGGCGAGGGGTCACTTCCTCGACGGTGTCGACGCCTTCGACCCCGGGTTCTTCGGGCTCTCGACCCACGAGGCCGCCCTGATCGATCCGCAGGAGCGACTCTTCCTGGAGGTCGCCTGGGAGGCGCTGGAGGCCGCCGGCTACACCGGCGCCAGGCTCGACGATCTCACCACCGGCGACGGTACGCGCCGCAGCATGGGCGTCTACGTCGGGATCACCTCCAGCGACTACCAACTCCTCGGCGCCGAGCGGTGGGCCCACGGGCACCGCGACATGCCGTCCGGTCACTACTGGAGCTCGGCCAACCGGCTGTCCTACCTGCTCGACCTGCGGGGCCCCAGCCAACCGGTCGACACGGCCTGCTCGTCCTCGCTGGTGGCGCTGCACCTGGCGCTGGCGGCGATGCGTCGCGGCGAGTGCGCCGCCGCCCTGGTCGGTGGCGTCAACCTCTACCTGCACCCGTCCCGCTTCCGGATGCTGCGGCAGTCCGGTTTCCTGGCCGAGGACGGCCTGTGCCGCAGTTTCGGGGCCGGCGGCGCGGGCTTCGGCCCGGGTGAGGGCGTCGGTGTCGTCCTGGTCAAGCCCCTGGCCAGGGCGCTTGCCGACGGGGACGTCGTGCACGCGGTGGTGCTGGGCAGCGCGGTCGCCCACGGTGGCCGCACCAACGGCTTCACCGCCCCCAGCCCCGAGGCCCAGGCCCGGCTGATCCGTCAGGCCCTACGCAGCTCCGACACGGACCCGGCGACGGTCAACGTGATCGAGGCGCACGGCACCGGGACCGAGTTGGGCGATCCGGTGGAGGTGGCCGCCCTCGAAGACACCTACGGTCGCGGCGTCGCCGCCGGGGTCCCGTGCTCGCTCGGGTCGGTCAAGTCGGCGGTGGGCCACGGCGAGTCGGCCGCCGGGATCGCCGCCCTGACCAAGGTCGTGCTGCAACTGCGGCACCGGGTGCTGGCGCCCACGCTGCACGCCGACCCGGTCAACCCGCAGCTCCGTCTCGCGCAGACCCGTTTCGTCCTCCAGCACACCACCGAGCCCTGGTCGCCGCTGCGCGACGGCGACGGGCGGGAACTGCCCCGACGTGCCGGCATCAGCTCCTTCGGCGCGGGTGGTGTCAACGCGCACGTCATCGTCGAGGAGTTCCTGCCGGAGCGGTACGGCCGGGCGGCCGTCGCGGCGGGCCGCCCCGGGCCCGCGCGTCCGGAGCTGGTGGTGCTCTCCGCCCCCACCCCGGAGCACCTGACGGCCACGGCCACCCGGTTGGCGCAGTGGCTGCGGGGCGCCGGCACCGCCGCCGACCTGGCCGCGGTGGCCCACACGCTGCGGGTGGGCCGGGCGGCGTTCGACTGTCGGCTCGCCGTGGTGGCCCGGGACCCGGTGGAACTCAGCCGGGCGCTCGACGAGTACGCGCAGGGACACGGCGGGGGACCGGCGCGCACCAGCGACCTGCGGGACGGCCGGCGCAACGCGCTGTCGCTGGACGACGTGCCGGAGACCGCCGGCTTCCTGGCCGACCTCTGGCGCAACGACCGCCTGCACCAGGTCGGGGCCTGCTGGCTCGCCGGCCTGCGCGTCGACTGGCCCGCGCTGAGCGGCCCGTACGCCGGGCGGTTGGTCGCCGCGCCGCCCACCGCCCTCGTCCGCCGTCGGTCCTGGATCGCCGATCCGGTGACCGCGCCGGCCGCCACCCCGGTGCCGCCCGTCGCCGTGGAGCCGGGCCGGCGACCCGATCCGGACCCCGCGCTTCCCGACGCTCGATACGTGCCCGACCCTCCGGTGGCCCCCGCCGGCGTGCCGGCGGATCGCACCGCCGAGGTCGTCGCGGAACTCAGCCGAATCGTCGGTGACCTCGTGCCGGACCCGAGCGCGCCGGTGGACGCCGAACGGAGCCTGG
Source organism: Micromonospora sp. NBS 11-29 (assembly GCF_002140155.1). Classification (GTDB taxonomy): domain Bacteria; phylum Actinomycetota; class Actinomycetes; order Mycobacteriales; family Micromonosporaceae; genus Micromonospora. Next base: position 167,051 of record NZ_NAPR01000012.1, on the reverse strand, counting down.
TCGAACTCGGCATCGACTCCATCGGCCTGATGAACCTCCGGTTCGCGCTCACCGAGCGGTACGGGCGGCAACTGGCGCTCCAGCTCCTCGGTGAGTCGAGCGTCACGCTCCTCGCCGCCCACCTCTCCGCCGCACCCGACCAGCGGATCTGATCCGCGCGAACCGGAGTCACACCATGTCGCAGACCCACGCCGCCCTCCGGGGCCAGCCCTTCGACCTCACCGAGGTCCAGGAGTCCTTCTACGCGGGGCGGCTGGCCGCCGCCGGCAGCGGGAACCAGATCCACCTGGAGTTCGAGGTGGAGCAGTTGGACCCGGACGCCCTGCGGGCCAGTTGGAACCGGATGGTCGCGGCCACCGGGATGCTCCGGGCGCACCTGTCGCCCGACGCCCGGCAGGTGATCGAGCCGGAGGCGCCCGAGTATCCGATCACCTGTGTCGACCTGGGCGAGGCGACCGACGAGCAGCGGCGGGCGGCACTCGACCGGATGCGGGCCGAGGCGGCCGACGCCATCGACCCGCACCGCTGGCCGCTGTTCGACGTGCGGGCCGCGATGCTGCCCGGCGGGCGCGGCCGGGTCATGCTCACCGTGGACGAGTTGATCGCCGACGGCCCCAGCGTGTCACTGCTGCTCCAGCACTGGTACGCGGCCTACCGCTTCGGCGTGGAGCCACCACGGCCCGGGATTTCCTTCCCGGACTACGTCCGCGCCGTCGGCGCCACCCCACCCTCGGCCGCCTCCCTGACCTACTGGCGGGACAAGCTCGCCGCCGTCGACCTGGACCGGCCGTTGCCGCTGGCCCGCCCGCACCCGGTGGACACCGACGAGACCCACCGCCGGCTGGTGTGCCGCCTGGAGGCGGAGCCCTGGCAGCGGACCAGGGACGCCGCCGCGCAGTCCGGCACCACGGCCTCCGCGCTGCTGCTGGCGCTGTGCGCCGCCGCGGTCCAGGCGGAGGCGACCCGGCCCGGGCCGCTGCCCGTCGTCCTCACCACCTACAACCGCCGGCCGATCCACCCCGACGTGCCGCGTGTGGTCGGCCCGTTCCTGTCCACCTCGGTCTTCGTCGCGCCGGAGCCGACGGGCCGCCTCGGTGAGCTGCTCGACCGGGTGCGGAGCCAACTCTGGCGGGACCTGGAGCACGCCGACGTCAGTNCCGGGCCACGGCGCGGCGGCAGGTCACGCCGATCCGGACGGTCTTCACCAGCCTGCTCGGCAGCATCACCGCCCAGCGGGACGAACCCGACAACTGGGCGGCGCTGGTGGACCTCGCCGCCTCCGCCACCCGTACCCCCGGCGTGCAGTTGGAGATGTGCGTCCAGGAGCGGGCCGGAGCCCTTCTCGTCTCGTGGGACTACCTGCCGCAGGCGCTGGACGAGGCCAGGGTGCGTTCCGCCTTCGCCCGGCTGGAGGCCACGCTGCGCCGCATCGGCCGGCTGGGCGCGGCGGCCTGGGACAGCCCCGTGGGCGACCCGACGCCGGCACCCGTTCCGGCGTCGGCCCGGCAGCCGCAACGGTTCCCGCTCACCGAGATCCAGTCGGCCTACCTGGTCGGCCGGATGGGCGAGCTGAGCGGGCAGGCCGAGACCCGGGTGTACCAGGAGTTCCTCCTCGAACGGCACGACGTGGACGCGCTGGAGACGGCGTGGAACCGCCTGGTGGCCCACCACCCGCTGCTGCGGGCCACCGTGCACGAGGACGGCAGCCTGGAGATCGTCCCGGACGTGCCCCACTACCGGATCGCCCGCCACGACCTGACCGGGCTGGGCGCGGGCGGCGACGCGTCCGCCGCCGTGGCCCGGGCGCTGGCCGGCACCTCCGCCCGGCTGCGGGCGACGAGCCTGCCCCTGGGCAGCCGGCCGATGTACGCGCTGGAGGCGAGCGCGCTGCCGGACGGCACCCACGTGCTCCACGTCGTCCTGGACGCCCTGCTCGCCGACGCCCGCAGCTTCGCCCTGCTCCTCGGTCAGCTCTTCGCGTTGCACGACGGCCACCACACGCTGCTCGACGTCGCCGCCGATCCCCGCCCCTACCTGCGGGCCCTCGCCGCGCCCCGGGCCGGTGCGGAGATCGAGGCGGCCCGACAGGAGTGGCGGCGCAAGTTCGCCGCGCTGCCGTCCGGTCCGGCCCTGCCCGAACCCGCGCCGGCGGCCGAACGACTCCACCGCCGGGCCGGGCTCGGCTCCTGGCAGGCGCTGGGCGAGCGGGCCGCGGCGATCGGTGTGCCCGCCGACATGCTGCTGTTCACGGCCTTCACCGACGAGCTGCGGGAGTCGCTGGGCGGCGGACCGTTCACGGTCACCGTGGTCTCCTGGGACCGCCCGGCCGACCTGCCGCACGCCGATGAGATGGTCGCCGACTTCACCCAGTTGGCCTGGGTGGTGGTGGACGACGGCCTGCCCGTGGACTTCGCCGCCCGGGCCCGTGAGCTGTGGTCGAGGACCCGCGCCGACCTGGAACGTGGTCGCCGTGTCACCGGCTTCGCCGAACTGCGTGGTCGGCTGCTCCGCTCCGCCGACCGGTTGCGCCTGCCGGTGGTCTTCACCCGGGTGCCGGAGATCGACCCCGACCTGCGGCCGCGCGCGGTCCGGCTGCGCGAGAGCCAGTCGCAGACCGCCCAGGTCGCGCTCGACCACGTGCCGCTGCTGGTCGGTGACGAACTCGTCGCCCAGTGGGACGTGGCCCGGGACTGCGTGGAGCCGGGCCGGCTGGACGCCCTCTTCCAGGGATACGTGGCCCGGGTGCGGGCGGCCGTCGCGGACCTCGGCCCCGACGGACCGCCGACGATGCCGGAGCTGCTCGCCGAGAGCCTGCTGCGGCACGCGGACCGGCCCGCCGTCCGGTGGCAGGGGCGCACCGTCACCTACCGGGAGCTGGATCGCCGGTCGGCGCGGCTGGCCCACCGGCTCGTCCGGTCGGGGGTACGCGGCGGCGACCACGTCGCCGTGCACCTGGACCGCTCCGACGAACTGGTGGTGGCCCTGGTCGGCATCGTCCGGGCCGGTGCCGTCTGGGTGCCGGTCGAGCCCGCCAACCCGCCGGACCGGGTGCGCTACCTGCTGGCGGACAGCGGGGCCCGGATGGTGGTGACGGACGTGGCGCGGGCCGCCGTGCCGGCCGCCGCCGGCGTACCGACGCTCTGCCCCGACCGGGACGAGGACCGGGCCCTGATCGAGGCGTGCCCCGACACCATCGGGCCGGTCGGGGTGACGCCGGACGACCCGGCCTACATGATCTACACCTCGGGCACCACGGGCCGTCCGAAGGGCTGCCGTAACACGCACCGTGGCCTGGCCAACCGGCTTCGCTGGATGCAGGAGCGCTTTCCCCTCTCCACCGAGGACCGGGTCGCGCAGAAGACGCCGTACGGCTTCGACGTCTCGGTCTGGGAGTTCTTCTGGCCGCTGCTCACCGGGGCCTCCATCGTGGTCGCCCGACCCGGTGGGCACGGCGACCCGGGCTACCTGGCCCGGCTGTTCCGGGACGAGGGGGTGACGGTCACGCACTTCGTCCCCTCGATGCTGGGCCTGTTCCTGCGTGACCCGGGCGCCGGTGACTGCGGCACGCTGCGTCACGTCTTCGCCAGCGGGGAGGCCCTGCCCGTGGCGACCATGCGCCGGTTCTTCGACGTGCTGCCCGACACCGAACTGCACAACCTGTACGGGCCGACCGAGGCCGCGATCGACGTCACCCACTGGCCGTGCCGGCCGGACTGGACCGAGGCCACCGTGCCGATCGGCCGGCCCATCGCCAACACCCGGATCCACCTGGTCGACGCGGGGATGCGTCGGGTGCCCGACGGCGAGCCCGGGGAGATCGTGATCGGTGGCTGGCCGGTGGCCCTCGGCTACCACGAGCGGCCCGAGTTGACCGCTGAACGCTTCGTCCCCTCCCCGTTCCCCGACGATCCCTCGCCCCGGCTGTACCGCACCGGTGACCTGGGCCGGGTCGGACCGGACGGCGAGCTGCGCTACCTGGGCCGCCTCGACGACCAGTTCAAGCTGCGGGGTCTGCGGATCGAGCCGGCGGAGGTCGAGGCGGCGCTGGTCGAGACCGGCCACGTCGCCGAGGCCCGGGTCCTGCCGCTGAGCGACGCGGCCACCGGGGAACCGACACTGGCCGCGGTCTGCGTCGTCGCGGACGGTGACGCCGCCCCGCCCGTGTCCGAGCTGCGTCGCGCCCTGGCCGAACTCCTCCCCGACTATCTGGTGCCCAACGCCTTCCGGTTCGTCGAACGGCTGCCGCTGACCTCCAACGGCAAGGTCGACCGCGCCGTGGCCGCCGGACTCTTCGCCGATGGGTCCGTCGGAACGGCGGCCGCCACCGGCGTCGACGACCCGCCCCCCGCGGCGGTCGGGGACACGGCGCAGGTCACCCCGGGCGACGTCGCCGCCGCCACCGCCGACCTGCTCGGCGTGCCCGAGGTCGACCCGGACGACGACCTGTTCGACCTCGGGGCCACCTCGTTCACGATGATCCGGCTGGCCCAGCGACTGGGCGAGACGTTCGGCGTGGACGTCGCGGTGGACGCTCTGATCCAGGCGCCGACCGCGCGCCGCATCGCGGCGAGTCTCGGGCCGGAACCGGCGGCCCGCCGCCCGGCCGCCCAGACGGACGTGCGGATCGCCTTCGACCCGGCCGCCAAGGCCGCCTTCAAGGAGGCCCGGGTCGCGGAGCGACGCCTCCCCGACGACCTGCCCCGGGTGCCGGTGCCACCGGCGGGGGCGCGGGACGTGCGCGCCCGGTACGACGCCTCGTCCTTCCGTGACTTCGCGCCGGCCGACGTGCCCGTCACGGATCTGCTCGACCTCCTCCAGTGCGTGTGCCGGGACGAACTGGACGGGCGCGACAAGCACCGCTACCCCTCGGCGGGTGGCTTCTATCCGGTGCAGGTGTATCTGTTCGTCCGACCGGGTGCGGTGGATGGCATCGATGGCGGCCTCTACTACCTGCACCCCGGGGAGCGGGCCCTGGTCGCGCTCGATCCGACCGCGAACTTCGGCCCGGAGGTCCACGTCTTCCACAACCGGGCGTTGGTGCGGGGCGCCGCGTTCGGCGTCTTCCTGGTCTCCGCCCCCGCCGCCATCGTCCCGGCGTACGGCCAGCGCAACGCCGAGCGGTTCATGCTGGTCGAGGCCGGGCACATCGCCCAGCTCATGTCGACCGAGGCGCCCCGCCGGGGGCTGGGGTTGTGCGCGGTGGGCGAGATGGACTTCGACGCCGTGCGGGACCGTTTCGGCCTGGACGGCGACCAGGAACTGCTGCTGTCGCTCTGGGGCGGGCCGCTCTCCGGCGAGGCGGCCCGGCGTCGGGCGGAACTGGTCGCCGCGGAGGCGGCCGTACCGGCGCCGGTGGCGACGAGCCGGCCGGGTGCCCCGTCGGCGCCGCGCGCCGTGGCGGTGATCGGGTTCGCGGCCACGCTGCCCGGCGCCGCGACGGTCGAGGAGTTGGACGCCCTGCTCGCCGCCGGGGGGTCGGCGGCGGTGCCGACCCCCGACGAACGCTGGGCGCCGTTGGCATCCGGCGCCCGGGCGGCCGGCGCCCGGGTCGGTGGCTACCTCGCGGACGTGACCGAGGTGGAGGCGGACGAGTTCGGCCTCTCCGACGACGAGGCGGCAGCCGTCGACCTCCAGGAGCGGCTGCTGCTGTCGGTCATGCGTCGCTGCCTGGAGGACGCCGCGGTCGTCCCCGCCCGGCTGGCGGACGCCGGCCCGGTGGGGCTGTACGTGGGCTCGATGTGGCACGACCACGCGTTGTACGGGGTGACGGCTCGGGCGCGGGGACAGCGCGGCACCTATGCGACCCGCAGCGGATTGGCGCACCGGACGTCGCACGCGTTCGGCCTGACCGGCCCGAGCGTGTTGATCGACACCGGATGCGTTTCGGGGCTCGCCGCGATCGAGGCCGCCTTCCGCGCGGTGGCCGACGGCCGGTGTGAGACCGCGTTCGCGGCCGGCGCCAACCTGGTGCTGCACCCGGACCACCTGGACGTGCTGACCGAGATGGGGCTGATCGCCGAACAGCCCGACTCGTGCCCCTTCACCGACCGGGCCACCGGGTGGATCGTCGGCGAGGGCGTGGGTGTGGCCCTGCTCAAGCCGCTGGACCGGGCGCTGGCCGACGGTGATCCCGTGCACGCGGTGCTGCGCGGCGGTGCGCTGGCGCATGCCGGCGCGACGCGTCAGTTCGGCCTCCCCGACCCGGCCCGGCTCGGGCAGGTGATGCGGGAGGCGGTCGCGGACGCGGGTCTGCGGCCCGAGGACATCGGCTACGTGGAGGCGGCGGCAGCCGGCGCGGCCCTGGCCGACGCTCTCGAGTTCACGATGGTGGGCCGGGTGTTCGGCGGGCCGGCGGGACCGGTGCCGGTCGGGTCGGTCAAGCCGACGACCGGTCACCTGGAGGGGGCGTCGGCCTTCGCGCAGCTCGCCAAGATCATCGCGCAGTTCCGCCGCCGGGAGCTGTTCCCGCTACGGCTGACCTCGGCCCCCAACCCGGCACTGGCGCGGGTCGAGGGGGCGGTCCTGCCGGTCGAGCCGGAGACCCGGCGATGGCGTACGTCCCCGGGCCGGCCGCGCCGGGTGCTGCTCAACGGGATCGCCGGTGGTGGCTCGTACGGCGCTCTGGTGGTCGAGGAACCCCCCCGGCGGCCGGCCGCCCCGGCGACGCCCACCGGGCCGCTCGTCCTGCCGCTCTCGGCCGACACGCCGCACAACCTGGGCCGAGCGGCGCGGGCGCTGGCGGCGGCGCTCGACCGGGATGCGGAACTCGACCTGGCGTCGGTCGCGCGGAGCCTGCGTGAGGGTCGCCGGGCACGCCCGGCCCGGGGTGCGGTGGTGACCGACCGCGAGCGGGCCGCGTCGGCCCTGCGGGCGCTCGCCGACCGGGTGCGGAGCGACGGCACCGGCGCCGTCGTGGAGGTGGCGGACGTGCCGGCCGCCGAGCGGGAGGCGCTCACCGCCTGGCTCGCCGGAGGGGACCCGGGCTGGCCGGCGCTGCCGCCGACCACCCCGCGCGCCGCCCTGCCCGCGGTCCCGCTGACCACCCGACGGATCCCCCTCGTCCCCGACGCGCAACCGCGGACGCCGGACGCGCCGACCGGCCGGACGGCCGGCGACGAGGACGCGTTCGCCCGGTTGGCACGGATCGTGGCCGTGGAGACCGGCATGACGGCCACGGAGCTGTCCGAGACCGACGACCTGTTCGCCCTCGCCGCGACCAGTCAGCAGATGCTGCGGATCGCCGCCGGGATCGCTGCGGACGGCGGGCGGGAGCTGGGGCTGGAAACCCTGTTCACCGCCGCCGACCTGGGCGTCCTGGCCCGCGAGGCGTACCCCGCCCCGGCCGTCGGCTGACCGGCGATCGACCCGAGGAGACACGCGATGACCGAGGTGTTCATGTTCCCCGGCCAGGGGGCGCAGCGGGTGGGTATGGGACGGGAGCTCTTCGCGCGCTTCCCCGAGCTGGAGCAGGAAGCGAGCGAGGTGCTCGGCTACCCGCTGGGCCGGCTGTGTCTGGAGGATCCGGACCGGCAGCTCGGCGACACCCGTTACACGCAGCCGGCCATGTTCGTGGTGAACGCGCTCGCCTACCGGGCCGCCGTGGCCGACGGCGCCCACCCGGACGTCGCCGTCGGCCACAGCCTCGGCGAGTACAACGCCCTGGAGGCCGCCGGCGTCTTCGACTTCCGCGCCGGGCTGCGGTTGGTCGCCGCCCGTGCGGAGGCGATGGCCGGGGTGACCGACGGGGGGATGAGCGCGGTCGTGGGGCTGTCCGAGACGACCCTGCGGTTCCTGCTGATCCGGGCCGGCTTCGACACCCTCGACGTGGCCAACCTGAACACCGCGACGCAGACGGTGCTGGCCGGGCCGACGGCCGACCTCGACGAGGCGGCCCTGATCCTGGAGGACGCCGGGGCTCGGATGGTGCGTCGACTGGATGTCAGCGGGCCCTTCCACTCCCGCTACATGACACCCGCCGCCGCGCGGTTCGCCGACGTGGTGCGCGCCGCCGAGCCGCGCGAACCGCGGTTCCCGGTCATCGCCAACCGCAGCGTGTGTCCCTACCGGCGGGAGACGGCCGCCGACCTGCTGCTGGAGCAGATCGATCACCCGGTGCGCTGGCGGGAGACCATCGAGATGCTGCTCGACCATCCGGACCCGCACTTCACCGAGCTGGGCGGGAGCACGGTGCTGACCAGCATGGTCCGTCAGATCCGGCGGGAACGAGACGGGTCGGCCGCACCCCGGCCGCGGCAGCGCGTCGCGGCCTGACGCGCGTCCCCTTTCGACAACGGCGACACCATCCCGAGGAGAGTGAATGCTCACCGACCCCCCGCGCCTTCGTCCGACCCCCCGCCCCGGCTTCTGCCCCCGACCGGTGCCGGCGGCGACCCTCCGGCTCTTCCTGTTCCACCATGCCGGCGGCTCACAGTTGCTCTTCCGGGAGTGGCTGGCCCACTTCCCGGCGGACTGGGAGATCCACCTGTTCGACGCCCCCGGTCGGGGACGGCTCGCCGATCTGCCGTTCTGCCGTAGCGCCGAGGAACTCGCGGAGTGTTTCCTCGAGGAGATCCTCCTCGCCCAGGACCGGCCGTTCGCGTTCTTCGGCCACAGCATGGGCGGGCTGGCCGCCTACGAACTCACCCAGCGGCTGGCCCGGGAGCGGCTCCGACAGCCGGTCTGGCTGGGCATCTCCGCGCGGGACACACCCGACGTCGGGCCGGACAGCGAGCGGCACCGGCTGCCCGACGCGGAGCTCCGTCGACACCTCGCCTCGTTGGGCGGCACCTCCGTCGAGGTGCTGGAGGACGAGGAGTTGTGGCAGCTGCTCGCTCCGGTGATCCGGGGGGACCTGCGGCTGGTGGAGACGTGGCAGCCGCGTCCCGGCGCGCCCCGGCTGACGGTGCCGCTGTCGGTCTTCGGCGGCACCGACGACGTCGTGGTCACCCCGGACCGGCTGGCGGCGTGGTCGGCGCACGCCGAGCGGTTCCTCGGGCTGCACCTGTTCGAGGGCGACCACTTCTACTTCCGGGGTCGCGTCCCGCAGTTCGTCGACCTGCTCGTCGCCCAGATCCGGGCCGCGGCGCCGAACCTGGCACCCGGCCCGCCCGCCGGGTGAGCCGGTGGCCGCGGCGGATGGCCACGGGGAGGCGCGGGCCGCCCCGGGCCGACGCCCCTGCCGCCGCGGCCGGTCGTTCCTCCCCGCAGCGAACCGCCGGCCAGGGTCAGACCGCCGGCCGCAGGACGGCCGGACCGCCGGCCGCGGCGAGGGCGGTGAGCTGTTCGAGTCGCCGGGACAGGAGTTCCTGCTCGCGGCCGAGCCGGTCCAGGCGGTGGTGCAGCTCGACCAGCTCGTCGCCGAGGTCGACACCGCCACGGTGCCGGACGAGCCGGTCGTGGCCCCCGACCGCACGGGCAGCCAGCACCGGCGGTGTGTCGACGACCGGCGCGGGCGGCGGCGGGGAGTCGAGCTCGGGGGAGTGGCTGAGGACCTCCCGGACGCGATTGACCAGCGCCGGTCCCGGGTTCACCCCGAGCTCGTACGACAGGCGCGCTCGCGCCCGCTCGTAGACGCCCAGCGCCTCCGCCTGCCGTCCACAGCGGTAGAAGGCGACCATCAACAGGTCGTAGAAGCGCTCCCGGAACGGGTACTCGACCGTCAGTTCCTCCAGCTCACCGGTGATCGCGTCGTGCAGACCGGCGCGCAGACTGGCGTCGAACGTCGTCTCCAGCGTGGTCAGCCGGCTCTCCTCCAGCTGGGCCGCCTCCACGAGACAAATGTCTCCCCCGGCGCAGCCTTCGAGGGCCGGGCCACGCCACAGGGCCAACGCCTGGCGGAGGACTTCGACCGCCCGGTGCGGATCGCTGGGGACCAGGGCCCGCCCCTGCGCGGAGAGCTGAAGGAAGCGGTCGGCGTCGGTGGCCTTCGGATNCCCGCGTCCGGCAGGAGCCGGCGCAGCCGGGCGATGTGGGCCTGGAGGGCGTTGGCCGCGTTGGCCGGCGGCTGCTCGCCCCACAACTCGTCGATGAGCCGGTGCGGCGCGAGCACCTGGCCCGACTTCACCACCAGCGCACCCAGCAGGGAACGTTGTTTGGAGCCGGTGGGGAAGATCGGCTCGCCCCGCCGCTCGTCGTCTATCTCGATGGGGCCCAGGATGCGGAACTGCATCTACTCACCCCTTCTCACAGGAAGCGGTCGGGGTCGGCGAAGGCGAGCGGCGACCGGGGTTCCTTGTCCTGCACGAGGTCGGCGATCACCTCACCGACACCGGTCGCGTGCTTGAAGCCGTGGCCGCCGCAGCCGCCGGCCACGACCATGCGGGGGTCGCCGCGCAGCCGCCCGAGAACGAACTGGCCGTCGGGCGTACGCGCGTAGATGTTCCCGGTGACCCGGGTGGGCAGGGCCGACACCCCGGGAATCGCCGCGGGCAGCAACTCCGCCAGAGCGGACCAGTCGGCCGGCGAGACTGAACGGTCCAGCGTCTCCGGGTCCACCACCCGGAAGTGGCGTCCACCGTCCTCCAGCCCGAGCTTGAGCTCCCGGGCGCCGGGAAGGGAGCCGTGGCCCCAGATGACGTCACCGCCGTCGAGTTCGCGCATGAAGACCGGCAGCCGCTCCAGGGTGAACCTCGGGTCGGGCGTGACCGGGGTGAACCAGGTGGTGGGCATCCGGACCACCTCCAGGGGCAGGTCGGGGACGAACTGCGAGAGCCAGGGGCCGACGGCCACCACCACCCGCGCGACGCGGATCGGACGCAGCGCCGTGTGCAGGACGGCGCCGTCGTCGACGAGTTCGATCGAGGTGACCCGGGTGTCGGCGAACACCCGGGCGCCCGCCGCCCGGGCCGCCGTGACGGCGGCGTCGATGGTCGCCTCCGGGGCGGTCAGGCCGCCCGCCGGCTCGACGATGCCCACGTGATCGGCGGGGAGGCCGTCGTGCGCGGGCACCCGCGCCCGCATCCGGGGCGGGTCGAGCACCTCGACGTCGAGCCCGTGCTCCCGCGCGGCGGCCAGCGCGCCGGCGACGATCCGGCCGTCGGGCGGGCCGATGAGCATGGCTCCGGTCCGGGCCAGCAGCCGGGTGGCGGTCTGCCGCTCCAGGTCGGCCCAGAGCTCACCGGAACGCCGGGCCAGCGGGACCAGGCCCGGGTGCTCCAGGCAGGCGGTACGGAACATCCGGCTCTCCCCGTGCGACGAGCCGTGCACGTTGGCCGTGCCGTACCGGTCGATGCCGATCACGTCGAAGCCGCGGGCGGCGATCTGCCACAGGGCGCAGGCACCCCACGCGCCGAGTCCGACGACCGCGACCTCGGCGTCCGCGTCTGCTTGACTGGCCCGCATCTCGCTCCTCACCTGGTTACGTGTCGGACGGCGTTCAGTTGACCGTCGCGGCTGCCTCGGCTGCCTCCGTCGGTTCTGGCAGGGACGGCACGACCTGGGTGGCGAACAGTTCCATCGCCCGCTCCGCCCGCTCCACCGGCAGGTGGCCCGAGTTGAACTGCAGGCTCAGGCAGACGTCGGAGCCGTACCGGTTCGCGACTTCGACGACCTGCTCGTGGACGTCCTGCGGCGTGCCGGCCAGGACCTTGTGGTCGGCCAGTGCGCGGTCGAAGTCGTAGTTGGCGGCCTTCTCCACGAACTTCTCGTAGCCGGGGTACTGGTCGCTGCGGGTCCGGCTCCACGCCGACACCGCGGCGGTCATCCGGGAGACGTAGTTCTGCTCCTGGGCGCGAGCGTCGGCCAGGGCCACCTCGCGGTCCTCGGCCAGGTAGCAGCTGTACTTGATCTGTATCCGACCCGGCTCGGCATGCCCGGCGGCGGTCCGTGCCGCGCGGTAGCTCTCGACCATGCGCAGCAGTTCCTCGTGACTGGTCACCGAGGGCACGACCTGGATGTGGTGTCCGGCCCGGCCGGCCGCGGCGCAGGACTCCGGGTTGGTCGCGGACGCGACGAACACGGGCGGATGGGGCCGCTGGTACGGCGCGGGGAAGCTGGTGAACGGGCCGAACCGGTGGAAGCGACCGGTGAAGGTGACGTTCTCCCCGGTCCACAACGCCACGCAGGCGGCGATGCCCTCGTCGAAGCGGGCCCGGCTCTCGGCCATGGCGACCCCGAACGCCTCGAACTCGTCCGGCAGGAACGCGCGTCCGAAGCCCACGTCGAGTCGCCCGTGGGAGAGGTTGTCGAGCATGGCCAGCGCCGCCGCGAGCTTCACCGGGTGGGTGAAGGCCGCGATCACGGCGCCGGTGGTGAGCCGGATCCGGCTCGTGCGCGCCGCCGCGGCGGCGAGGAACGCCACCGGGTCCGGACTGTAACCGCCGTACGGGGAGCCGTAGTGCTCGACCGTCTGGACATGTTCGTAGCCGAACTCCTCGGCCCGTTGGACCAGTCGCAGGCTCTCGTCGTAGTAGGTGCTGGCGCTCTTGCGTCTCGGATCCACAACTGGAAAGAAACTGACTCCGAATTTCATGTTGGCTCCGTCTGATGGCCGCCGTTGGTCGCCTCGCCTGTCCTGGCCGACCGGGTGAATTCCCGCGAAGGTCCGCACGATGGACCCTAGCCAATTAAGACTCTCGTCTCCGAATTCTTCAGTCCTGTTGAAGTGGGATTCAAGCGAGCCTCCATCGGGGCTNGAGGCCCGTGGCCGACGATTGGCCACGGGCCTCGCAGGTGCGGGGGTCACACGGTGCGCGTCCGCTGTCGCTCCGACAGCAGTCGCCACCAGTCGTCTATCGTCGGGGTGCGGGACAGTTCGGCGAGTTCGACGTCGATGCCGCGCTGACGGCAGGCGCTGACGAACTGCATGATGCCCACCGAGTGCAGCCCGTGGTCGATCAGATCCTCGGTGCCGTCGGGCAGGTCGTCGGAGGCCAGGTCCATGCACTCGGCGATGAGTCGAAGGAATTCTGCTCTGGTCGCAGGCGAGCCGTCGCCCGGTGCGGCACTGTCGGTCGTCGATGTCATGGTCAGCCAAGATAACAGCCTGTCCGCGCGGCCGTAAGGCGCATTCACGCTATCTCGGACGGCGTTTGTGGTGCGCTGCTTGAGGCTGACTTGAGAACAGGTAGTCGGCGGTCGCCGTGCGATTACCTTGACGATTGGCGTCGGCTTCGAGACGCCCAGTCGGAGCGGACGGGGAACGAATCATGGAACGGAGATCAGAGGCACCGGCCCCCGCCGGGACCGCCGTGCTGCGCATGCTCACCGGCGGGGCCGGACAGCCGGACCATCCCTCCGTCGACCAGCGGTGGCAATGGACGGCGGAGGCGTACCGGTCCACGCCCCGCGACGGGATCCGGGTCTTCCTGCTGGGCTCCGACGCCGTGGCCCGGGTGGGCCTGCGGTCGCTGCTGCACGGTCAGTCCGACGTGGTGGTGGTGGGCGACGGTCCGCCCGGCCCGGCCACCCTGACCGCCCTGCGCCAGCTCCGCCCCGCGGTCGTCGTGCTGCACCGGATGTCCGGTCCGGCCGACATGGAACTGCTGGCCCGGCACCTGGGTGACGAGGTGAGCCTGTTGACCGTGGACAGCCCGGAGCCCGAGCCGGGCGCCGAGGCGTCCCTCGCCCTCCTCTGCGGCAGCCTGCCCGGCACCGTGGGCCCCGATCAGCTCGGCGCGGCCGTGCAACTGGCCGCCGCCGGATACCGCCTGGTACGACGGTCGGACGCCTGGCCGGTGGCGGCTCCGCCCTGCTGCTGCGACGACCCCGTCCCCCGGGTGCCCACCGTGTCCGAGGTGGACACCGGGGAGCTGACCGACCGGGAACACGAGGTGCTCCTCCTCATCGCCCGTGGCCTCTCCAACGCCGAGATCGCCGACCGGCTCACCCTCTCGGAGTACACCGTCAAGTCCCACGTGCAGAACCTGCTGCACAAGCTGGGGCTCCGCAACCGGGTGCAGGCCGTCATCTACGCGTTCGAGACGGGGCTGCGGTAGCCCGGCGGCCGGCGCGTCAGCCGGGGATCAGCGACCCGTCAAGCGGCCGGGACAGGCTGCTGTCGGGAGCCGGTCAGCCCCGGCCTGGACCACGGCGGTGACCGCCGCCGGCGGCACCACACGATCCGATGGCTCGGACACGAGGAGATGCAATGTCTGTCGCGCAGGACGCGTCGCTGGCCCTCACCGAGGCCCAACTCGGCATCTGGTTCGCGCAGGCCAGAGACCCGCGGAACCCGGCGTACAGCAGCGCGGAGCACCTGGACCTGCACGGCCCGCTCGACCCGGACCGCTTCGAGGCGGCGTTGCGCGCCGCCGTGTCCGGCACCGAGGCGCTGCGGGTACGGTTCCACGCCCGCGACGACGGGACGGTACGCCAGAGCGTGGTGGCCGCCGAAGCGTGCGACTGGCCGCTGCACCGCGTCGACGTCAGCGCCGAACCCGACCCGGAGGGCGCCAGCGAGGCGTGGATGGCCCGACGGCTGGCCACCGCCCTGCCGGTGACGACCGACCGGCCGCTCTTCACCCAGGCGCTGATCACCCTCGGCCCCGACCGGCACCGTTGGTTCCACCACGTCCACCACCTGCTCCTGGACGGCTACGGGGTGCGCCTGTTCACCCAGCGCGTGGCCGCGGCGTACGACGGTGCGGCCCCCTCGTCCGGCGACGGTGAGCTGGCGGCCGTGGTCGCGGCCGAACACGCCTACCGGGAGTCGCCCCGCTACGCCGCGGACCGCGCCCACTGGCTGAACGTCGACGTCGACGCCCTGACCCCCGGGGGCACGGCCGGTCTGCCCGCCACGACCCCGGTCGCCGGGCCGGCCGCCCTGCGCGGCACCGCGGTCCTCCCGCACCCGGTCCGGGCGGGCCTGGACGCGTTGGCCCGCTCGGCCGCCACCGGCTGGCAACTGGTCGCGTTGACGGCGATCGGGCTCTACCTCGGCCGCCTCGGCGGCACCCGGGACGCGGTGCTCGGGCTCGCCGTGACCGGCCGCCGGGACCGGGTCACCCGCCACACCCCCTCGATGCTGGCCAACGTCCTGCCGGTGCGGGTACCGGCACGCCCCGGCGCCTCGCTGCGCGACCTCGTCGTCGAGGCCCGCCGCGCCACCGCCACGGTGCTGCGCCACCAGGCGTACCCGTACCCGGTCCTGCGTCGCGAGCTGGGGCTGCTGGCCGACGACCGGCGCCTGTTCGACACGGTCGCCAACATCATGACCGCCGACGGGACGCCCACCTTCGCCGGGATCCGGACCGAGATCCGTCCCCTGTCCACCGGGCCGGTGGAGGGCCTGAAGTTCTCGATCTACGAGCAGCCCGGCGACGGTGGCCTCCGCATCGAGCTGGAGGCGGCACCGGCGCTGTTCGACCGGGCGGAGGTGGACGCGCACCTCGCCCGGTTCACCGCCCTGGTGACGCGGTTCGCCGCCGCGGACCCCGAGCTGCCGGCCGGCCGCCTCGACCTGCTCGGCCCGGGCGAGCAGGAGCCACCGCCCGCGGGCGCGGACGAGCCGGTCGCCGCCCCCACGACAGGGCTGGCCGCGCTCTTCGCGGCCCAGGCGGCCCGCACCCCGCACGCGGTCGCGGTCGTGTACGAGGACCAGAGCCTCACCTACGCGCAGCTCGACGCCCGCGCCAACCAACTCGCCAACCTGCTGGTCGCCCGTGGTGTCCGCCCCGAGCAGACCGTCGCCGTCGCGCTCGCGCGCTCGGTGGACCTGCTGGTCGCGCTGCTCGCCGTGACCAAGTCCGGGGCCGCGTACCTGCCGCTCGACCTGGACTACCCGGCCGAGCGCATCGACTACATGCTCTCGGACACCGGGCCGGTCGCCGTCGTCGCCGCCACCCGGCACGCGGTGACGACCCCGGAGGGCGTGCACCTGGTCGCCCTCGATGAGGAACCGGCCGCCGCCTTCCCGGCCACCGACCCGACGGTCGCGGCCCACCCCGATCATCCCGCGTACGTCATCTACACCTCGGGCTCGACGGGCCGCCCGAAGGGCGTGGTGGTGCCGCACGGCAACGTGGTGCGGCTGTTCGCCGCCACCCGGCGCTGGTTCGGGTTCAGTGCCGAGGACGTCTGGACGCTGTTCCACTCCTACGCCTTCGACTTCTCCGTCTGGGAGATCTGGGGCGCCCTGCTGCACGGCGGCCGACTGGTCGTCGTCCCGTACCCGGTCTGCCGGTCCTCCCTGGCCTTCCTGGACCTGCTGGTGGAGCACCGGGTGACGGTGCTCAACCAGACGCCGTCCGCCTTCTACGAACTGGTCGCGGCGGACCGGGCGCGCGGACTGCCCCCCGGCGCGCTCACCCTGCGGCACGTGATCCTCGGGGGAGAGGCACTCGATCCGACCCGGCTGGGCGACTGGTTCGCCCGGCACCCCGACGACCGCCCGGTGCTGTCGAACATGTACGGGATCACCGAGACCACCGTCCACGTCACCCACACGGCGCTGACCGCCGCCGACGCGACCGACGGCGGCCGGTCCACCGTCGGCGCCCCGATGGCCGACCTTCGGTGTCACGTCCTCGACGGGGCGCTCCGGCCGATGCCACCGGGCCACACGGGCGAGCTGTACGTGGCCGGCGCCGGACTGGCCCGCGGCTACCTGGCGCGGGCGGCGCTCACCGCCGGGCACTTCGTGGCCGACCCGTTCGGGCCGCCCGGCACCCGGATGTACCGCACCGGGGACCTGGTGCGCCGGCTGCCCGACCATCGGTTGGCCTACGTCGGTCGGGCCGACCAGCAGGTGAAGCTGCGCGGCTTCCGGATCGAACTCGGCGAGATCGAGGCGGCGTTGCTCAGCCATCCGGACGTGGCCCGGGCCGCCGTCACCGTGCACGAGCACCGCCCCGGGGACAAGCGACTGTCGGCGTACGTGGTCCCCGCCGCCGGCAGCGGCACCGGCCCGCAGCAGTGGCGCGAGCACCTGACCCGCAAGCTCCCCGCCCACCTCGTTCCCGACACCGTCAGCACGCTCGACACGCTGCCGACGACCGCCAACGGGAAGCTGGACCGGGCGGCGTTGCCGGCACCGACGGTCGTCACGCCCGAGGACGCCGTGGCGAGTCCCGAGGAGCCGTTCGAGGCGTCGCTGTGCGGACTCTTCGCCGCGGTCCTCAACCTGCCGGCGGTCGGGCCGGAAGCCGACTTCTTCGCCCTCGGCGGTCACTCGCTGCTCGTCATCCGCCTGCTCATCGCCGCTCGCACCGAGCTGGGGGTGGAGCTGACCATCCAGGACCTCTTCGAACACCCGACCCCGAGGGCCCTGGCCGGGCTCGCCCGCCGGTCGGAGGGCGCCCGACCGGCCCTGCGGCCCCGACCGCACGGCACCGAACCGGTCATGTCCCCGGCCCAGCACCGGATGTGGTTGCTCCGGGAGGTCGAGGGTCGCGCACCCACGTACAACATGCCGGTCGCGCTGCGGGTCACCGGCGACCTGGACCCGGTGGCGCTGCGCGCCGCGATCCGGGACGTCCTGGCCCGGCACGAGATCCTGCGTACCGTCTACCGGCACGGCCCGGAGGGGCCGCGGCCCGAACTGCTCACCCCCGACCGGGCGACGCCGCCGGTGACCGCCACCGACACGACGGAACAGGCCCTGCCCGCCGCGCTCACCGCCGCCGCCCGGGAGCCCTTCGACCTGGACGCCGGAGCCCCGGTGCGGGTGCACCTGTTCACCCTGGACAGCGGTGACCACGTCCTGCTCCTGCTGCTGCACCACATCGCCGGCGACGGCTGGTCGCTGCGCCCGCTCCTGTACGACCTGTCCACCGCCTACGCCGCGCGCCGCGCCGGCCGGCCGCCCCGACTGGCGCCCCTGCCCGTGCAGTACTCGGACTTCGCGGTCTGGCAACGCGACCTGCTCGGTGCCGAGACCGACCCGGCGAGCCTGACCAACCGTCAGCTCGACTACTGGAGTCGGACCCTGGCGGATCTGCCCGACCAGTTGGACCTCCCCTTCGACCGGCCGCGCCCGCCCATCGCCCGGCACCGCGGCGGGTCGGTTCCGGTGCGGATCGAGCCGGCACTGCACGCCCGCCTGGACGCGATGGCCGGGTCCCGGGGCGCCACCGTGCACATGGTGCTGCAGGCCGCGCTCGCCGCCCTGCTCACCCGGCTCGGCGCCGGCACGGACATCCCGATCGGCTCGCCGACCGCCGGCCGGTCCGACCCGGCCCTCGACGACCTGGTCGGGTTCTTCGTCAACCCGGTGGTGGTACGCGTCGACACCTCGGGCAACCCGCCCTTCGCCGAGTTGCTCGCCCGGATGCGACCGGCCGCCCTGGGCGCCTACACGAACCAGGACGTCCCGTTCGACCGGGTGGTCGAGCGGCTCCGGCCGGCCCGGTCGGCGGCGCGGCACCCGCTGTTCCAGGTGGTCCTGTCCTATCAGGACTTCACCGCCGAGACCCGGCTGGCGGACCTCGACGTGCGGCGGGAACCGCTCAACCTCGGGGTGGCCAAGTTCGACCTGACGTTCAACCTGGTCGACCACCGGGACACGCTCGGCCGGCTGGACGGGATCGACGGCGATCTCGAATTCGACGTCGACCTGTTCGAGCCCGGCACCGCGCAGTCCCTGGTCGACCGTCTGCTCGCGCTGCTGCATGCCGTGGTGGCCGAGCCCGACCTGCCGATCGGGCGGGTCGACCTGGTCGCGGACGCGGAGCGGCGGAAGCTGCTCGGTGAGTGGAACGACACCGCCCACCCCGTACCGGAGGCCGGGCTCGCCGAACTCTTCGCCGCCCAGGTGCGCCGGACGCCGACCGCGACCGCGGTGGTCGCGGGCGACGTCGAACTCAGCTACGCCGAGCTGGACGCCCGCGTCGACGCCATGGCCGCCCGCCTGGGCGAGCGCGGGGTCGGCCCCGAGTCCGCGGTGGCGGTGCTCCAGCAACGCGCCGTGGACCTGGTGGTGTCGCTGCTCGCGGTGGTGCGGGCGGGCGGCTACTACGTGCCGCTCAACACCCGGTACCCGACCGCGCGGATGGGCCTGATCGTCCGCGACGTCGGGGCGCGCGTCCTGCTCACCGACCGGGCGCTCGACGAGGCACACCGGTGCCGGGAGTGGGCGGGAACCGCCGAGGTCCTCGTCGTGGACGAGGCGGTGGACGAAGCGGTGGGCGCGCCGCCGGCGTCGGGCCCCGCCGTGCCCTACCACCCCGACCAGCTCGCGTACGTCATGTACACCTCCGGCTCGACCGGCATGCCCAAGGGCGTCGCCATCACCCACCGGGACGTGGTGGGGCTGGCGACCGACCGCTGTTGGCGGACCGGCAACCAGGAGCGGGTGCTGCTGCACTCCCCGTACTCCTTCGACACCTCGCAGTACGAACTCTGGGTGCCCCTGCTCTCCGGCGGCACGGTCGTCGTGGCCCCGCCCGGCGACCTGGACACCGACGCCCTGCGGCAGGTCATCGACGCGGGCCGGATCACCGGGCTCTGGCTCACCTCCGGACTGTTCAACCTGCTCGCCGAGGAGAGCCCGGAGTGCTTCCGCGGGGTACGCGAGGTTTGGACCGGTGGTGATGTCGTGTCGCCGGCCGCCGTCGCCCGGGTCCTGGTGGCGTCGCCGGGCACCCTGGTCGTCGACGGCTACGGCCCGACGGAGGCCACCACGTTCGCCACCCACCACTTCATGCGGGCCCCGTGGACGCCGCCGAGCACGGTCCCGATCGGCAGTCCGCTCGACAACGTCACCTGCCACGTCCTCGACGCCACGCTGCGGCTGGTGCCACCGGGTGTCGTCGGGGAGCTGTACCTCGGGGGCGCCGGGCTGGCCCGGGGCTACCTCGGCCGTCCCGGGGCCACCGCGGAACGTTTCGTCGCCGACCCGTTCGGGCCTCCCGGGGCCCGGGTGTACCGCACCGGCGACCTCGTCCGCCGGCGCGCCGACGGGATCCTGGAGTTCCTCGGACGGGTCGACCACCAGGTCAAGGTCCGTGGCTTCCGGATCGAACTCGGCGAGATCGAGTCGGTGCTCGACCGGCATCCCTCGGTCGCCCAGTGCGCCGTGCTGGTCCGCGAGGACCGTCCCGGGGAGAAGCGCGTCGTCGCCTACGTGGTGGCGGCGGACCACCCGGCGGAGGCCGAGGAGCTGCGGCGGCACGCGGCGGCCACGCTCCCCGACTACATGGTCCCGGCCGCCGTCGTGATGCTGGACCGGCTGCCGCTGACCACGAACGGCAAGCTCGACCGTCGGGCCCTGCCGGTGCCCGACTTCGCCCCGACCGCCGCCCACCGCGCCCCGCGCTCGGCCGCCGAGACCTCGCTGGCGGAGCTGTTCGGGCAGGTGCTGGGGCAGGACCGGATCGGCATCGACGACAGCTTCTTCGACCTCGGCGGCGACAGCATCATGGCGATCCAACTGGTCGCCCGGGCCCGCGCCGCCCGGCTGGAGATCTCCGCCGCCCAGGTCTTCGAGCACAAGACCGTGGCCGCGCTCGCGGTGACCGCCCGGCGGCTGGCCGACGACGGCGTCACCCGCCCCCGGGAGGAGGCCACCGGGGAGGTGCCGATCACCCCGGTCATGTGTTGGCTGCGTGAGCGTGGTGGTCCGATCGAGGGGTTCAGCCAGGCCCTGCTGGTGCGTGTCCCGGCGGCGCTCGGCGAGCAGCGACTGACCACCGCGTTGCGTGCCCTGGTGGCGCACCACGACGTGCTGCGCGCCGTCTTCACCCGGGCCGACGACGGGTCGTGGCGGATGCGTATCCCCGCGCCGGAGGCGGCCGACGTGACCGGCTGGCTGCGCCGCGTCGACGTGACCGGGGCGTCCGACGACGAACTGCGGGCGTCGGTCGCCGCCGAGGCGGCGGCCGCCCGTGCCCGGCTGGATCCCTGGTCCGGGTCGCTCGGTCAGGTCGTCTGGTTCGACGCGGGACCGGACCGGCCGGGCCGGCTCCTGCTCACCCTGCACCACCTGGTGGTCGATGCGGTCTCCTGGCGCATCCTTTTGCCCGACCTGCGGGACGCCTGGCTGGCCGGTGCCGACGACGTCCGGCTCGCGCCCGTCCCCACGCCGTTCCGCACCTGGGCGCGTCAGCTCGTGGCCGAGGCCGCGCGTGGCGAACGCGCCGCCGAACTGGACCGGTGGATCGGCACGCTGACCCCGCCCACCGCGCCGGTGACCCGCCGGCCGCTGGACCCGGCGCTGGACACCGCGGCCACCGCGGGCCGGCTCACCCTGACCCTGCCACCGGAGGTCACCGAGCCCCTGCTGACGCGGGTGACCTCCGCGTTCGCGGCCCGGGTCGACGACGTCCTGCTGACGGCGTTCACGCTGGCCGTCACCGACTGGCGTCGGCGGCACGGGCTCGGTGACTCGGCGGCCGTGCTGATCGAGTTGGAGAGCCACGGCCGGGAGACCGGCGCCGGCGGCGCCGACCTCTCCCGCACCGTCGGCTGGTTCACCAGCATCCACCCGGCGCGGCTCGACCTCGGCCCGGTGGACCGTCGGGACGCGCTGGCGGGCGGCCCCGCCGTCGAGCAGGCCGTCAAGCGGATCAAGGAGCAGCTCCGGGCGCTGCCCGACGGCGGCCGGGGCTACGGGCTGCTGCGTCACCTCGATCCGGTCGCGGGCGCCCGGCTCGCCGGCCTGCCGGTGCCCGAGATCGGCTTCAACTACCTGGGCCGGTTCCGGCAGGACGAGGGCGCCGCCGGGGAGTGGACCGTCACCCCCGACGCCGACTCCCTGGGCGACGGTGTCGACCCCGGTCTGCCCCTGACCCACGCCGTCGAACTGAACGCGTTGACCGTGGACGCGGCCGACGGTCCCCGACTGCGGGCCGTCTGGAGCTGGCCGCGACGCCTGCTCGACGACGACGCCGCGCACGACCTGGGGGAGACGTGGTTCCGGGCGCTGCGGGCGTTGGCCGTCCGGGCCGAGCGGCCCGACGCCGGCGGGCACACCCCGTCCGACCTGCCGCTGGTCTCCCTGAGCCAGGCGCAACTCGACCGACTCGAAGCCATGTGGAGGGTGTCCTGATGAGAAGCACCGGTTTGGCGGACGTCCTGCCACTGGCGCCGTTGCAGGAGGGGCTGCTCTTCCAGGTCACCTACCAGCAGGACGGGGTGGACCCCTACACCATCCAGCTGGTCCTCGACCTGCGTGGTCCGTTGGACGCGGCCGATCTCCGGACGGCCGTCCGCGCGCTCCTGCGCCGACACCCCAACCTGCGGGTCGGCTTCTGGCAGCAGGACCTCGACCAACCGGTGCAGTTCGTGCCGAGGGAGGTCGAGCTGCCGTACCGCGAGGTGGACCTCACCGGGCTGCCGCCCACCGAGCGGGCCGAGCGACTGCGCGGGTTCGTCGCGGCGGACCGCGCGCTGAGGTTCGACCCCGGCGTCCCGCCGCTGCTGCGCATGGCGCTGGTCGCGCTCGACGCCGACCACCACACGCTGGTGCTGACCACCCACCACCTGTTGCTCGACGGCTGGTCGATGCCGTTGCTGATCGGTGAGCTGTTCACCCTCTACAAGCAGCGCGGTGACGACGCCGGGCTGCCGGTCGCCCCGTCCTACCGTAGCTACCTGGTGTGGCTGGCCGGCCGCGACCAGGCGGCCGCCCGCGGCGCGTGGTCCGACCACCTGAGCGGCCTGGACGGGCCGAGTCTGGTCGCCCCGGTACGCCGGGGCGGCGAGGACGCCGGCCAGCTCCCCGCGCAGCGCTGGTACGAGCTGACGGAGGACCTGTCGACGGCGGTGACCGCCACGGCCCGCGCCCGTGGCCTCACGCTGAACACGGTCGTGCAGGGGGCCTGGGCCCTGCTGCTCGGCCACACGCTGGGCCGGGACGACGTGGTGTTCGGTGCGACCGCGGCGAACCGGCCGCCGGAGATCCCCGGCATCGAGTCCAGCATCGGCATGTTCATCAACACGCTGCCGGTCCGCGTCCGGATGCGCCCGGCGGAGTCCCTGACCGACCTGCTGCACCGGATCCAGCGGCAGCAGTCCGGCCTCATCGAGCACCGGCACCTGTCGTTGGCCGAGGTCCAGCGCATCGCCGGCCACGGGGACCTCTTCGACACCACCGTGGTCTTCGAGAACTATCCGCTCGATCCCGCGGTGCTGGAGGCCGAGGCCCGCGGGCTGCGACTGGAGCGGTTGGACGTCGGCGACGCCATGCACTACCCGCTGGGGCTGCTGGCCATCCCCGGACGGCGGATCCAGTTCCGCCTCGACCACCGCGTCGACGTGCTCACCGACGAGGCCGCCGCCGCCCTGCTCGACCGCCTGCGCGGGGTGCTGGAAACCTTCGCCGAGGACCCGGACCGGCCGGTGGCCCGCACCCCGGTCACGCTGGCGGCGCATCGGCACCGGGTCCTGACCCAGTGGAACGGCACGGACCGGGAACTGCCCGACCGGACGCTCCCGGAGCTGTTCGAGGCGCAGGTCGAGCGCACCCCGGACGCCACCGCGCTCGTCCTCGGGCCGGACCGCCTCTCCTACGCCGAGCTGAACGCCCGCGCGAACCGTCTGGCCCGGCTGCTCATCGCGCGCGGTGCCGGGCCTGAGCGGGTTGTGGCGCTGCGGCTGCCCCGCTCGCTCGACCTGTACGCCGCCGTGCTGGCGGTGCTGAAGTCCGGGGCCGCCTACCTCCCGATCGACCCGGACTACCCGGCCGAGCGGATCACCCACATGCTCGACGACGCCGGGCCCACCCTCGTGCTCACCGAGCGGGAACTGGCCGAGGACCTGTCGGGCCACTCCGACCGCGACGTCACCGACGACGAGCGGTGTGCGCCGCTCACCTCGCGCCACCCGGCCTACGTGATCTACACCTCGGGCTCCACCGGTCGGCCGAAGGCCATCGCCATGCCCGGGGCGGCGCTGGTCAACCTGCTGGCCTGGCACCAGCGTGAGATCCCTGGGGGAACCGGCACCACGGTGGCGCAGTTCGCCGCGCTCAGCTTCGACGTGGCGACCCAGGAGATCCTGTCCGCGTTCCTGCACGGACGGACCCTGGCGGTGCCCACCGACGAGGTGCGGCGCAGCGCAGCCGACCTGGCCGCCTGGCTGGCCGAGCACCGGGTCAACGAGCTGTACGCGCCGAACCTGGTCATCGAGGCGCTGGCGGAGACCGCCGTCGAGCGGGGGATGACCCTGCCCGACCTGCGGCACCTCGTGCAGGCCGGTGAGGCGCTGGCGCTCGGCCGGCGGGTACGCGACTTCTGCGCGGCTGTTCCCGGCCGCCTGCTGCACAACCACTACGGTCCGGCCGAGACCCATGTGGTGACCGGCACGGTGCTGCCCACGGACCCGGCCGACTGGCCGGCGTCCGCGCCGATCGGCCGGCCGATCGACAACGTCCGCGCCTACGTGCTGGACGGCTTCCTGCGGCCGGCCGCGCCCGGCGTGACCGGGGAGTTGTACCTGGCCGGCGCGGGACTCGCCCGGGGCTATCCGCGCCGTCCCGCGCTGACCGCCGAGCGGTTCGTCGCCGACCCGTACGGCGGTCCCGGCGCCCGGATGTACCGCACCGGGGACCTCGCCCGGTGGACAACGGACGGGGAACTCGAGTTCGCCGGCCGCGCCGACCGCCAGGTCAAGATACGCGGCATCCGGGTCGAACCGGCCGAGATCGAACAGGCCATCGCGGACCGGCCGGAGGTCGCCCAGGTCGCGGTGGTCCCCCGCGAGGAACGGCCGGGCGCCCCGCGCCTGGTCGCCTACCTGGTGGCGGACGCCGGCCGGACGGTGGACACCGAGGCGGTGCGCGGCGGACTGACCCGTACCCTCCCCGCCCACCTGGTGCCGTCGGCCTTCGTGGTTCTGGACACGCTGCCGCTTACGCCCAACGGCAAGCTGGACCACGCCGCGTTGCCGGACCCGGTCACCGCCACCGGACCGTCCGGCACCCCCCGGTCACCGCAGGAGGAGATCCTGTGTTCCCTCTTCGCCGAGGTGCTCGGCGTCACCCGGGTCGGCGTCCACGACAGCTTCTTCGACCTCGGCGGCCACTCGCTGCTCGCCACCCGGCTGATCAGCCGGATCCGTACCGTGCTCGGCACCGAGGTGGCCATCCGCGACCTGTTCGAGTCGCCGACGGTCGCCGGTCTGGCGCGGCTGCCCCTGCGCACCGAGGGGGCCCGTCCCGCGCTCGGTCCGCAGCCGCGTCCGGACCGCGTTCCCCTCTCCTTCGCCCAACGTCGACTGTGGTTCCTGAACCGGCTCGCCGGGCCGAACCACGTCTACAACATCCCGACCGCCATCCGCCTGGTCGGTGAGCTGGACGTGGAGGCGTTGCGGGCCGCCGTCGCCGACCTGGTGCGGCGGCACGACGTGCTGCGCACGGTCTATCCGGGGCTGGACGGCGAAGCCTGTCAGCAGGTCGTCGCCCCCGAGACGGCGACGTGCGTGTTCACGGTGGTGTCCTCGTCGGAGGAGCGGATCTCCGCGGAGTTGACCGACGCCGCCCGCTACGAGTTCGACGTCACCCGTGACCTTCCGCTGCGCACCACCCTGTTCCGGCTCGGACCCGACACCCATGTGCTGCTCCTGCTGCTGCACCACATCGCCGGTGACGGCTGGTCGCTCGCGCCCCTGACCCGTGACCTGGCCACGGCCTACGCGGCGCGGCGGGCGGGGCGCCGCCCCGACTGGGCCCCACTGCCGGTCCAGTACGCCGACTACACGCTGTGGCAGCGCGACCTGCTCGGTGCCGAGGAGGACCCGGACAGCCGCTACGGCCGGCAGTTGGCGTACTGGACNCGGCTCGACCTGCCGGTCGACCACGCCCACCCGCCGGTGGCCCGGCACCAGGGACGCACCGTGGCGTTCCAGCTCGCCCCGGAGCTGGTCGAACGTCTGGCCGCGGTGGCCAGGGCCGGCGACAGCAGCCTGTTCATGGTGCTGCACGCCGCCTTCGCGGTGCTGCTGACCCGGATGGGCGCGGGCACCGATCTCCCCATCGGCAGTCCGATCGCGGGCCGCACCGACGAGGCCCTCGACGACGCCATCGGCTTCTTCGTCAACACCCTGGTGCTGCGGGTCGACACCTCCGGCGACCCGACCTTCCGGGACCTCCTCGCGCGCGTGCGCGCCGTCGACCTGGCCGCGTACGCGCACCAGGAGATGCCGTTCGAGAAGTTGGTCGAGACGTTGAACCCGCAGCGGTCGCTGGCCCGCAACCCGCTCTTCCAGGTCCTGCTGGCGTTCCAGAGCATGCCCGAGGCGCAACCCGCTCTCGCCGGTCTGACGGCGTCCGTCGAACCGGTGGCGGTCGGGTTCGCCAAGTTCGACCTGGCGTTGGCCGTCGCGCAACGCCGCGACGCCGACGGGACCCGGTGGATCGACGGCGACTGGGAGTTCAACAGCGACCTGTTCGAGCGGGAGACGGTCGAGGCGCTCGGCGCGCGGCTCACCCGGGTGCTGGAGACGGTCACCGCCGACCCCGACCGGCGGATCAGCGAGGTGCCCGTCCTCACCGGCGCCGAGCACGACCGGTTGGTGCGGCAGTGGAACGACACCCGCCGGGACGTGCCGGACGGGACCTGGCCGGACGTGTTTGAGCAGCGGGTCAGGGCGACGCCGGACGCCACCGCGCTGGTGTACGAGGGCGTGGAGACGAGCTACGCGGCGTTGAACGCCCGGGCCAACCGGCTGGCCCGGGTGCTGATCCGGCGGGGCGTCGGCCCGGAGCAGGTGGTGGCGCTGTTCCTGCCCCGGGGCCCGGACCTGGTCGTCGCGGTGCTGGCCGTGCTCAAGGCCGGCGGCGCGTACCTGCCGGTCGACCCGGACTATCCGGCCGAACGGATCGCCTACCTGCTCGGGGACGCGCATCCCGCGGTGGTGCTGTCCGTCGGTCCGCTGGCCCACCTGCTCCCGCCGTCGCCGGGGCACCTGCTGGTCGACCGGGAGCCGGGCGACGGTCTCCCGGACACGGACGTGACCGACGCCGAACGGACCGCCGCGCTGCATCCGCTGCACCTGGCCTACGTCATCTACACCTCGGGCTCGACCGGCCGGCCCAAGGGCGTGCCGGTGTCGCACCGCAACGTGGTCGCCAACCTCATGCCGTTGACCGTCGAGTTCGGCCTGCGGCCGGGCCGACGGGTGCTCCAGTTCGCCTCGATCAGTTTCGACGCCGCGCTCTGGGAGCTCACGCTCGCCCTGCTCTCCGGGGCGGCCCTGGTGGTGGCGCCCGTCGAGCGGCTCCAGCCGGGCCCCGCGCTCGCCGACCTGCTGTCGCGCGCCGGGGTCACCTTCGTCACCCTGCCGCCGGCCGTGCTCCCGGTCCTGCCCGACGATGCCCTGCCCGCCGGGACGGACCTGGTCGTCGCCGGCGAGGCCACCCCGCCCGACCAGGTCGAACGCTGGTCCCGAGGCAGGCGCATGATCAATGCGTACGGTCCCACCGAGGCGACGGTCTGCGCCACCATGAGCGCGCCGCTGTCGGGTGCGGTCGCCCCGCCGATCGGCCGCCCGATCCCCAACGCCCGGGTCTACGTCCTCGACGCCACGCTGGCCCCGACGCCGCCCGGGGTGGTCGGTGAGCTGTACCTCGCCGGTGACGGTGTCGCCCGCGGCTACCGGGACCGTCCCGCCCTCACCGCCGAGCGGTTCGTCGCCGATCCGTACGGTGCGGCCGGCACCCGGATGTACCGCACGGGCGACCTGGCCCGGTGGCGGACGGACGGCCAGTTGGAGTTCGCCGGCCGCTCCGACCACCAGGTCAAGGTGCGTGGCTTCCGGGTCGAGCCCGGCGAGGTGGAGGCGGCGCTCGCCACCCACCCGTCGGTCGGCCGGGTCGCCGTCGTCGCCGACAGCCGCGACGGGGACAGGCGGTTGGTCGCCTACGTGGTCCCGGTCCGCGCCGACGAGGACCGGGACGCGGAGCGGGAGCAGGCCCAGTTGCACCGGTGGCGGGAGACCTACGACCGCCACTACGAAACCGTCTCCGGTCGGTTCGGCGCCGACTTCACCGGCTGGAACAGCAGCTACACCGGCACGGCCGTGCCGGTCGAGGAGATGGAGGAGTGGCGCCGGGGAACCGTGGAGCGGATCCGGGCGCTGCGCCCGCGGCGGGTGCTGGAGATCGGCTGCGGCACCGGTCTGATCATGGCGGCGCTCGTCGACGACTGCGAGGCCTACTGGGGTACGGACATCTCGCCGGCGGTGATCGACCGGCTGCGGGCCCAACTGGCGGACCGGCCGGAGCTGGCGGACCGGGTCGAGTTGCGGGCGCAGACCGCGGACGTGGTGGAGGGTCTGCCCACCGGCTACTTCGACACCGTCGTGCTGAACTCGGTGGTCCAGTACTTCCCGAGCGCCGACTACCTTGCCGAGGTGCTCGGTAAGGCGGTGGACCTGCTCGCGCCGGGCGGCGTCGTGTTCGTGGGCGACGTCCGCGACCACCGGCTGCTGCGCACCTTCCGCACGGCGGTCGAACTGCGTCGCGGCGGCGGCTTCGGGAACGCGGCGACGGTGCGCCGGGCGGTCGAGCAGAGCCTCACCGCCGAGCCGGAGCTCCTGCTGGAGCCGGACTTCTTCGCCGCCCTCGGCGGCCGGGTGCCGGCCGTCGCCGGGGTCGACGTCGAGGTCCGCCGGGGCCGGCACCACAACGAGATGAGCCGCTACCGGTACGACGTGGTCCTGCGTACCGGCGCCGCCGGGGAGCAACCCCGGGAACCCGCCGAGGAGACGCTGCGGTGGGGCGGCGATGCCGCCGACGTGACGACGCTCGCCGACCTGCTCGCCCGACGCCGGCCGGTGCGCCTACGCGTGGTCGGTGTGCCCAACGCGCGCGTGGCCGCCGAGTCGGCGGCACGCCGGGCGCTGGAGCGCGGTGACGTCGTCGCCGCCGTGGCGCACCTGGAGGCCCCACCCCCCGACCCGGCCGTCGACCCGGAGGAGTTCTGGTCACTCGGCGACCGCCTCGGTTACCGGACGGCCGTGACCTGGGCGGGCGGCCGGGAGGACGGCGGGCTGGAGGTGGTGTTCGTCCTCGGCGGGTCCGGGCCGGTGACCGGGGCGTACCACCCGGCGGGGGACCTGGACGGGCCGTTGGGCCGCTTCGCCAACGACCCCGCCCGCGCCCACGACACGTCCGGGCTGCCGGCGACGTTGCGGGCGCACGCCGGACGCCTGCTCCCGTCGTACCTGGTGCCGGCCGCCGTGGTCGTGCTCGACGACCTGCCGGTGACCGCCAACGGCAAACTCGACCGCGCCGCGCTGCCCGCCCCCGACTGGGACGCCCAGGCCGCCTCGCAGGGGCCGCGCAACCAGCGGGAGGAGATTCTCGGCACGCTGTTCGGAGAGGTCCTCGGCCTGCCGAGGGTGGGCGTNGCCGGATCCGCGCCGTGCTCGGTGTCGAGCTGACCGTCCGCGACCTGTTCGAGGCGCCGTCCGTCGCCGAACTCGCGGTGGCCCTCGACGGCGCCCAGGGCACCCGTCCGGCGCTCACCCCGCAGCCCCGGCCCGACCGGCCACCGCTGTCCTTCGGGCAGTACCGGCTCTGGTTCCTGTACCGCATGGAGGGCCCCCGCCCGACCTACAACATCCCGCTGAGCATCCGGCTGACCGGAGACCTCGACCGGGCCGCGCTGCACGCCGCGCTCCGGGACGTCACCGCGCGGCACGAGGCGCTGCGCACCCGCTTCCCGGAGATCGACGGCGTACCGCACCAGGACATCGTTTCCGCGGCGGCGGCCCGGCCGGTCCTGGACCTGGTGGAGACGACCGCCGCCGAGGTGGACGAACAGGTCGGCGTCGCCGCCCGGCACGGGTTCGACCTGGCCGCCGAACTCCCGCTGCGCGCCACCCTGTTCACCGTGGCGCCGCAGGAGTACGTGCTGCTGCTGCTCCTGCACCACATCGCCGGGGACGGCTGGTCCTGGCAGCCGTTGGCCCGCGACCTGTCCACCGCGTACGCGGCGCGTCGCGCGGGTCGCGCCCCCGACTGGCGACCGCTGCCCGTGCAGTACGCCGACTACGCCATCTGGCAGCGTGACCTGCTCGGCGCCGAGGACGACCCGGACAGTCGCTTCAGCCACCAGCTCAGGCACTGGACCGCGGCCCTGGACGGTATTCCCGAGGTGCTGTCGCTGCCGGTGGACCGGCCGCGTCCCGCCGTCGTCAGCCACCTCGGTGACGCCGTGCCGTGCCGGCTCGACGCCGACCTGCACCGGACGGTCCTGGGCCTGGCGACACAGACCCGGGCCAGCGTCTTCATGGTGTTGCAGGCCGCCTTCGCCGTGCTGCTCACCAAGCACGGGGCGGGCACCGACATCCCCGTCGGCAGCCCGATCGCCGGGCGGGCCGACAACGCCCTCGACGACCTGGTCGGGTTCTTCGTCAACACGCTCGTCCTGCGCACCGACACCTCGGGCGACCCGACCTTCCGGACGCTGGTCGGGCGGGTGCGCGAATCCGACCTGGCCGCGTACGCCCATCAGGACCTGCCGTTCGAGAAGCTCGTCGAACGACTGGCCCCGGAGCGGTCCCTGGCCCGGCATCCGCTCTTCCAGGTCATGCTGTCCTTCCTCAGCGACGGCCAGACCCACCTGGACCTGCCCGGCCTGCGCGCCGCCGCGACCCCGGTCGGGGTCGGTATCGCCAAGTTCGACCTGCACCTGAGCATGGTGGAGCGCCGGGGGGCCGACGGCGCGCCGGCCGGCGTCGACGGTGCGCTGGAGTTCAGCGCCGACCTGTTCGACCGGACGACCGCCGAGGCCCTGGCGTCCCGGTTCGTGCGTCTGCTGGCGGCCGTCACCGCCGACGCGGACGTCCCGCTCGGCGCGATCGAACTCCTCGACCCGGCCGAGCGACGCCGGCTGCTGATCGACTGGAACACCACCGGGCGGCCACCGGGCGCAGACGAGCGCGTGCACCGACTGTTCGAGCGGCAGGCCGCACGGACACCGGACGCGGTGGCGCTGGTGCACGACGCGGCGGAGGTGACCTACGCCGACCTCAACGCCCGCGCCAACCGGCTGGCCCGGCGTCTCGTCGGCCACGGCGCGGGGCCGGAACGGATCGTGGCGCTGGCCCTGCCGCGCTGCGTCGAGCTGGTCGTGGCGCTGCTCGCCATCCTCAAGACGGGCGCCGCCTACCTGCCGGTGGACACCGAGTACCCGGCCGAGCGGATCGGCGGGATGCTCGACGACGCCGAGCCGGTCTGCGTGGTCACCGTGCCGGGGGCGTGCGCGGGCATCCCCGCCCGTCTCGACCGGGTCCGGCCGGAAGCCGACGGGACCGTCGCCGGCACCGACCTCGACGACGCGGAGCGCCGCACCCCGCCGGCGGCGGGCAACCCCGCGTACGTCATCTACACCTCCGGTTCGACCGGTCGGCCCAAGGCGGTCATGATGCCCGGGGCGGGCCTGTCCAACCTGCTGGCCTGGCACGCCCGGCGGTTCCCCGGCGGGCCGGGCGTGCGGACCGCGCAGTTCACCGCGATCGGTTTCGACTTCTCGGTGCAGGAGATCCTCGCGCCGCTGGTCACCGGCCGCACGCTCGTGGTGCCCACCGACGGCGTGCGCAGCGACCCCGACGCCCTGGTCGGCTGGCTGGAGCGGCACCGGGTCAACGAGTTCTTCGCGCCCAACCTCGTCATCGAGGCGCTCGCCGAGGCGGCCGAACGGCGGGGGACCGCGCTGCCCGATCTCACCGACGTGTTCCAGGGCGGCGAGGCGCTCGTGCCGAGCGAGCGGATGCGGACCTTCCACGACCGGCTGCCCGGCCGGCGGCTGCACAACGTCTACGGTCCCGCCGAGACCCACGCGGTCACCACGCACACGCTGCCCGTCGCCTCGGCCACCTGGCCCGCGTCGGCGCCGATCGGCCGCCCGGTCGACCGGGACCGGGTCTACCTGCTGGACGAGACGCTGCGCCCGGTGGTGCCGGGCATGGTCGGCGAGCTGTACCTGGCCGGCGCCGGGGTCGCCCGGGGCTACCTGAACCGGCCGGCGCTGACCGGGCAACGCTTCGTCGCCGACCCGTTCGCGGCGCTGTTCGACGACGCCGGGAGCCGGATGTACCGCACCGGCGACCTGGCGCGGTGGACCACGGCCGGCGAGCTGGAGTTCGTCGGCCGGGCGGACCACCAGCTCAAGATCCGGGGCTTCCGGATCGAAGCGGGCGAGATCGAGGCCGCCCTCACCGCGTGTCCGGGCGTGGGCGCCGCGGCCGTCGTGGCCCGTGAGGACCGCCCGGGGGACCGGCGGCTGGTCGCCTACCTGGTTCCGGCGAAGGACGCGACGGTGGACGTGCAGCGGCTGCGCGAGGAGCTGACCCGCACGCTGCCCGGGTTCATGGTGCCGTCGGCGTTCGTCCGCCTCGACGCGCTGCCGTTGACCCGCAACGGCAAGCTCGACCGGGCGGCCCTGCCCGCGCCGGTGGTCGCCGACGCGGGCCGCGCGCCCCGCTCGCCCCAGGAGGAACTGCTCGTCGCGCTCTTCGCGGAGGTCCTGGGCCTGCCGCGGGTCGGTGTCGAGGACAACTTCTTCAACCTGGGCGGCCACTCCCTGCTCGCCACCCGCCTGGTCAGCCGGATCCGTACCGTGCTGGACGTGGAACTGGCGATCCGCGACCTGTTCGAGGCGCCCACCGTCGCGCGGCTCGCCGAGGTGCTCCAGCGGTCGGTGCGGGACCGGCGTCCCGCGCTGCGGCCGGCCCCCCGCCCGGAACGGGTGCCGCTGTCGTTCGCGCAGAGCCGGTTGTGGTTCCTGGGCCGCCTCGGCGGCCCCGACCCCAGCTACCACCTACCGGTGGCGCTGCGGCTCACCGGGGCGCTCGACCGGCGCGCACTGCGCCTCGCGCTCGGCGACGTGACCGACCGGCACGAGAGCCTGCGGACCGTCTTCCGGGACGTCGACGGCGTCCCTCACCAACACGTCCTGCGTCCCGAGGAGGCCAGGCCGGCGCTGCCGGTCCACCGGACGACGCCGGCCGCGCTGCCCGACGCGCTCGCCGCGGCGGCGCGGGAGGGCTTCGACCTGGCCGCCGACCCGATGGTGCGGGCCACGCTCTTCGAGGTCGCCCCGGAGGAGCACGTGCTCCTGCTGCTGCTGCACCACATCGCCGCCGACGGGTGGTCGCTGGCGCCGCTGACCCGCGACCTGGGCACCGCCTACACGGCGCGCGCCGGGGGAGAGGCCCCCCGCTGGTCCGCGCTGCCGGTGCAGTACGCGGACTACACGCTCTGGCAGCGCACCCTGCTCGGCACCGACGACGCGCCGAGCGACCTGCTGCGCGAGCAGTACGACTTCTGGCGCCGGACCCTGGCCGGGGCGCCGGAGGAACTCGACCTGCCGACCGACCGTCCCCGGCCGGCGGTGGCCGGGCGGCGGGGCGACGCGATCCTGCGCCGGCTCCCCGCCGAGCTGCACCGGGACGTGTCGGTGCTGGCACGGGAGGGCGGCGCGACCCTGTTCATGGTGGTGCAGGCCGCGCTGGCCGCGCTGCTCACCCGGGTGGGGGCCGGCACGGACATCCCCATCGGCACCCCGGTGGCCGGCCGCACCGACGACGCCCTCGACGACCTCGTGGGACTGCTCATCAACACCCTGGTGCTGCGCACCGACACCTCGGGCGACCCGACCTTCCGCGAGTTGGTGGCCCGGGTCCGGGAGACCGACCTGGCCGCCTACGCCCACCAGGACGTGCCGTTCGAGAAGCTGGTGGAGGACCTCCGCCCGGAGCGGTCCCTCGCCCGGCACCCCCTGTTCCAGGTCTTCCTGGCGTTGCAGAACGCGCCCTCGGCCGACCTGCGGCTGCCCGGGGTGGAGGTCCGCCCGGAGATGGTCGGGCTCGGCGTCGCCAAGTTCGACCTCACGGTCAACGCGGTGGAGCGCCGCGACGCCGACGGCGCCCCCGCCGGCCTGGACGTGATGGTGGAGTACCGCACCGACCTGTTCGACCGCCGTACGGTCGACGCCCTGGCCGACCGGTTCGTCCGCGTGCTCGGGCACGCCGTCGCCGACCCCGACCAGCCGATCGGCCGGCTCCCGCTCCTCGACGAGGCGGAGCGTGAACGCATCCTCGTCGAGTGGAACGACACCCGGTACGCGCCGCAGCGTTCCGCGGCGTCGCTGCCCGGGCGGTTCGCCCAGCAGGTCGCCCGTACCCCGGACGCGATCGCGGTGCGCGCGGGCCGCACCCGGCTGACCTA
Source organism: Micromonospora sp. NBS 11-29 (assembly GCF_002140155.1). Taxonomy (GTDB): domain Bacteria; phylum Actinomycetota; class Actinomycetes; order Mycobacteriales; family Micromonosporaceae; genus Micromonospora. The sequence continues at coordinate 133,003 of NZ_NAPR01000012.1, read as the reverse complement.
CCGGGAGCTGGACGTGCGCGCCAACCGCCTGGCCCACCGGCTGATCGAGGCGGGCGTCCGCGCGGAGGACCGGGTCGCCGTCCTGGCGGAACGCTCGGTGGACCTGGTCGTGGCCACCCTGGCCGTGCTCAAGGCCGGCGGCGTCTACCTGCCCCTGCACACCGGGCACCCGGCGCAGCGGATGCGGCGGGTGATGGTGGACGCCGACGCGCGGCTGCTGCTGGTCGACCCGGCCCTGCGCGACCGGCTGCCCGCGCCCGGCGTGCCGACCCTGGTCGTGGAGGGCGATCCGGACCCGGTCGCCGGGCCGGACCACGACCCGGCGCTGCCGGTCACGCCGGACCGGCTCGCCTACGTGATGTTCACCTCCGGCTCGACCGGGGTGCCCAAGGGCATCGGCATCACCCACCGCGACGCCATCGACCTGGCGCTGGACCGGTGCTGGGAGGGCGGCCCGGACGGGCGGGTCCTGATGCACTCGCCGTACGCGTTCGACATCTCCACCTACGAACTGTGGAGTCCGTTGCTGACCGGCGGCAGCATCGTCGTCGCTCCGCCCGGTGACCTGGACGCCGAGATGCTCCGCCGGGTCGTCGCCACCGAGGGGGTCACCTCGTTGCTGGCCACGGCCGGGCTCTTCGGGGTCATCGCCGACGAGGCGCCGGACGCGTTCGCCGGCATGACGCAGGTCTGGACCGGCGGTGACGTGGTGTCGCCCACGGCGGTCCGTCGGGTGCTCGGCCACTGCCCGGGCATCGTCGTGAAGGTGCTGTACGGGCCGACGGAGACCACCCTCGGCCGCACCTGGCACCGTTTCACCGACCCGGACGAGGTGCCGGCGAGCGTCCCGATCGGCCGTCCGTTGGACAACACCCGCACCTACGTCCTGGACGAGCGGCTGCGGCCGGTGCCGCCCGGCGTGCCGGGGGAGCTGTACCTGGCGGGCGCCGGGCTGGCCCGGGGCTACTGGGACCAGCCCACGCTGACCGCCGAACGGTTCGTGGCGGACCCGTTCGCCGAACTGTTCGACCAGCCCGGCGCCCGGATGTACCGGACCGGTGACCTCACCCGGTGGAGCGCCGACGGGGTGCTGGAGTTCCTCGGCCGCACCGACGACCAGGTCAAGATCCGCGGTTTCCGGATCGAGCCCGGCGAGGTGGAGACGGCACTCGCCGCGTACCCGTCGGTGACCCGGGCGGCGGTGGTGGTGCGCACCCGCGCGTCGGGGGAGAAGGCGTTGGTCGCCTACCTGGTGCCGGCCGACGGCACCCGCCCCGACCCGGCCGAACTCCACTCGGAGCTGGCCCAGCGGTTGCCCGACTACCTGATCCCGGCGGCGTTCGTCGTGGTGGACGCGCTGCCGCTCACCCCCAACGGCAAGCTCGACCGGGACGCCCTGCCCGAACCCGGGTGGGCCGTCACCGGCGCCGGCCGGCTGCCCCGTGACCCGCGCGAGGAGGTGCTGTGCCAGCTCTTCGCCGAGGTGCTCGGGGTGCCCCGGGTCGGCATCGACGACGGCTTCTTCGACGCGGGCGGCCATTCGATGCTGGCGACCCGGCTGGTCGGCCGGATCAGGGCGGTGCTCGGTGTCGAGGTCGCGGTCCGCGACCTGTTCGAGGCGCCCACGGTCGCCGCCCTGACCGCGCGCCTCGACGGAGCCGGCGCCGGGCCGGACTCGTTGGGGGTGGTGCTGCCGCTGCGGACCACGGGCGACCGGCCGCCGCTGTTCTGCCTGCACCCGGCCGGTGGCTTCGGCTGGATCTACACCGGACTGCTGCGCCACCTGCACCGGGACCAGCCCGTGTACGCGCTGCAGGCGCGCGGCCTGCGTCGGGGCGACCCACTCGCCGCCGACGTGGACGAGATGGCGCGGGACTACGCCGACCAGATCCGCGCGGTCGCCCCCGAGGGGCCGTACCAGCTGCTCGGCTGGTCCTTCGGCGGCCTGGTCGCGCACGCGGTCGCCGCCCGGTTGCAGGCCGAGGGGGGTGACGTGCGGCTCCTCGCGGTCCTCGACGCCTATCCCGACGTGGCCGACTCCGACGACCGGGAGGTCGGCGAGCAGGAGGTGCTGGCGATCCTGCTGAACGCGGCCCACGTCGACCGCGCGGAGCTGGCCGAGGGGCCGCTGCGACGGGCCGAGGTGACCGCCCGGCTGCGGGAGTCCGGCAGCGCCGTGGCGAACCTCGACACGGACGACATCGACCGGATGATCGCCGTCTTCGCCAACAACGTCCGTCTCGTGCAGGGGCTCACCCTCGGCCGGTTCCGGGGCGACCTGGAGTTCTTCGGAGCCGCCGCGGGCCGCACCGACCCGCGGCTGACCCCGCAGCGTTGGCGACCGTACGTCGACGGTCGCATCGAAGAGCACTGGGTGGACACCGACCACGTCGGCATGGCCCGGCCGTCAGCACTGGCGGAGGTCGCGCGACTCGTCTCCCAGGCGACCCACCACCCGGCCGGAGCTCACTGAGCGCCCACGACCGATCGGATGACCGTTATGCAATCCACTGAGATACTGACCCCCGCCGCCGCTGGTCGCGGTGCCACCTGGACCGGCGACCCACCCGCGCTCACCGGCGACTTCGCGGTCGACCGGCGGTCGACCACCGACTGGCTGGCGGCGATGGTCAACGACGTGGACGTGCTGCCGCCGCGCGCCGAGCGCGGCGAGGACCAGCAGCGCGCCGTGGACGCCCTCCACCGGCGGGCCCGCCTCCTGCGCCGCCGCTTCCTGGCCCGGCACGTCGAGGCGCTCTACGACGATCTCACCGACGGCCTGACCGGCCATCTGCGCGTCGACCAGCTCACCTACCTGGCCGCCGAGCGGTATCCCGCACTGGTGCCCGACCGTCAGCGGATCGCGGCCGAGGCGCGGCTGGCGCAGCGGCACAAGGAGGGCTGGGAGATCGACCAGGGGCTGTTCCTGCACGCCCTGCTCGACTCCCCCCGGGCCGGGTCGCACCTGCTGCGTTCGATGCTCCTGCCGACCGCGCGGGCGTCGGCGGCGGCACCCGAGTTCCGCCGGACCGGCCGGGCGGACCTGGAGCTGACGACGGTCACCCGGCGGGACGGCATCGCCTACCTGGAACTGTGCAACGACGCCTACCTCAACGCCGAGGACGACGCGGCGGTCGAGGCGCTGGAGACGGCGACCGACCTGGTGCTGCTCGACGACGCCAGCCACGTCGGCGTGCTGCGCGGCGCGGCCATGTCCCATCCGGCGTACCGGGGGCGTCGGGTGTTCAGTGCCGGAATCAACCTGACCCACCTCTACAACGGGTGCATCTCGTTGCTCGGCTTCCTGATCCGTCGCGAGGTCGGCTACATCGCCAAGTTCGCCCGTGGCCTCTACCAGGACGACGGTATGGGCGACCGGTGGTGGCCGACGACGGACAAGCCGTGGGTGGGCGCCGTCGACTCCTTCGCGATCGGCGGTGGCCTGCAGATCCTGCCCGTCCTCGATCGGGTGGTGGCGGCCGAGGACGCCTGGTTCAGTCTGCCGGCGATGACGGAGGGCCTGGTGCCCGGGGTGGCGAACCTGAGGTTGACCGGGCTCATGGGCGGCCGGCTCAGCCGACAGATGATCTTCTGGGGCCGCCGGCTGCACGTCGGCGAACCGGAGGCGGCCCTGCTCTGCGACGAGACGGCACCCGTCGACGCGATGGACGACGCGGTCCGGCGGGCCGCCGAACACCTGGACAATCCGGCGGTCGCCGCCAACCGGCGGGTGCTAACCCTCGGCGTGGAGCCGGTCGAGGTGTTCCGCCAGTACATGGCCAAGTACGCCCTGGAGCAGTCGTACCGCCTCTACAGCCCGGACCTGATCGCCAACCTCGAACGGACCTGGACCGGCCGCAACCGGGAACGGCAGGACGGCCGACGCGACTGAGCCCCGCCCCCGGACCCCGGAGGTCGCCCCCATGACCCACCCGACGGCAGCCCGTCCGGCGGACACCCGGGCCTGGTGGCGGTGCCCGGACCCGCGCCCCACCGCCCGGGTGCGGCTGCTGTGCTTCCCGTACGGCGGCGGGCCGGCCACCGCCTACCGGCCCTGGCACGCCCTCCTGCCACCGGAGGTCGAGCTGTGCACGGCGCAGTATCCCGGCCATGCCGATCGGATGACCGAGCCGCTCGCCGACGACCTGGAACGGTTGGCCGTGGCCGCCGCCCGCGCGGCACTGCCCCTGCTGGACCGGCCGTTCGCGCTCTACGGGCACAGCATGGGGGCGCTGGTGGCCTTCGAGGCCGCGCTGTGGTGGGAGCGGCTCGGGCGTCGGCCGCTACGGCTGACCGCGTCCGGGATGCCGGCACCCCACCTCGTACGGCCGACCGGGTTCCACCGCGGCGACGACGCGGCGCTCCTGGCGGAGATGCGCAGGCTCGGTGGGATACCGCAGCCGGTCCTCGACGACGACAGCCTCCGCGCCCTGCTGCTGCGGGTGGCGCGCGCCGACTACCGCCTCACCGAGACGTACCGGCCGCGGGCCGGGGCGTCCCTGCGCGCCCCGGTGACGGTCCACCGTGGTCACGACGATCCGGAGCTGACGGCCGCCGAAGCCGCCGGTTGGGCTCTCGTCACCACCGGCGCCACGGTCCACCGCGTCTTCCCGGGCGACCACTTCCACCCGGTGTCCGATCCCGCGCCGGTGGTGGCCGAACTCCTGTCCGCGCTCGGCCCGGCCGTCAGCCCGGCGTCAGGACGCTGACAGCACCCGATCCGAGGCTGGTCGTGGGCACTGGCAGTTCCGCCGATGGTGAGGAGCACGAGCATGACGAATCCGTTCGAGGACGCCGACGGCACCTTTCTCGTCCTGGTCAACGACGAGGGCCAGTACTCGCTGTGGCCCTCCTTCGCCGAGGTGCCGGCCGGTTGGACGGTCCGCGTGCCGGCCACCGATCGGCAGAGCGCGCTCGACCGGATCGCCGAGATGTGGACCGACATGCGGCCGCGGAGCCTGGTGGAGGCCATGGACGGTGCCGGGTCATGAGCCTGGTGCCGGACCGGCCCACCCGGCTGCTCGACGCCGCCGCGCCGGCGCCGGCGGCCGGGAACCGCCTGCGCCTGCCGGACCTGCACGCCTCGCTCACCGACCCGGTGCTGATGTCGATGACCCTGCTCAACGAGATCACCGGCCGTTACCCGGACGCGGTCTCGTTCGCCGCCGGGCGGCCGTACGAGGGTCACTACCAGCTCGACCTGCTGCACCACTACCTGGACACCTTCGCCCGGTACCTGGTCGAGCGCCGTCGGTTCACCCCCGAACAGGTCAACCGCACGTTCTTCCAGTACGGCGACACGAACGGCACGATCACCGAGCTGGTGGCGCAGCACCTGCGGGTCGACGAGGGCCTGACCGTGGACCCGGCCACCGTGGTCGTCACCACCGGCTGCCAGGAGGCCATGGTGCTGGTGCTGCGGGCGCTGCGCCGCGACGCCCGCGACGTGGTGTTCGCCGGCCGCCCGACGTACGTCGGCTTCAGCGGGGCGGCCCGTCTGGTGGAGATGGAGGTGCGTCCGGTCCGCGAGGGACCCGACGGCCTCGACGTGGACGACCTGGTGGTCCAGGTGCGGCGGGCCAGGGCGGAGGGACGACGACCGCGGGCCTGCTACGTGGTCCCGGACTTCGCGAACCCGGGTGGGGCCACGATTCCGGTCCCCGCCCGGCGCCGCCTGCTGCGGGTCGCCGAGCGGGAGGGCCTGCTGCTGATCGAGGACAACCCGTACTCGATGTTCCACGACGGTCGTCGCCGCCCGCCGACCCTGCGGTCGTTGGACCGGCACGGCAACGTGGTGTACGTCGGGTCCTTCGCGAAGACCGCGTTCGCCGGCGCCCGGATCGGCTACGTCGTGGCCGACCAGCCGGTCGCCGGCGCGGGCACCCTCGCCGACGAACTGGCCAAGCTCAAGAGCATGTTGACGCTCAACACGTCGTCGATCGCGCAGGCGGTGATCGGCGGGCTGCTCGTGGAGCACGGGTGCAGCATGGAGCGGGCCAGCGCGCGGACCGCCGAGGTCTACCGCACCAATCTCCGTACCCTGCTCGACGGGCTCGCGCACCGATTTCCGGCCGGGTCGACGCCGGTGAGCTGGAACACCCCGGCCGGCGGCATGTTCGCCGTGATCACCGTGCCCTTCCGGGCCGACGAGGCGGCCCTGGAGCACTCGGCCCGCCGCTTCGGCGTGCTCTGGACCCCGATGCACCACTTCTACGCGGGTGCCGGCGGGCTCCACCAGCTTCGCCTCTCCTACAGCCTGCTCACGCCCGACCAGATCGTCCTCGGCCTGGATCGTCTCGCCGCCTTCGTCGCCGACCGGACCGGCTGACCGCCGATCCGCCGCCCCTCCGCCCGGATCGATCCAGGAGACTCGATGAACCGCCACCTCTCCTCGGCGCTGCGCACCGCGGTCGCCGACAGGGCCGAGCCCACCCGCCGGACAGCTCTCACCCCGGAGCAGGTGGGACTGCTGCTCCAGCACCGTGCCGACCCCGGGGCGTCGCCGTACCAGATCCCGCTCGTGCTCGACCTGGACGGCCCGCTGGACCCGGTGGCCCTGCAACGGGCGCTGTTCCTGCTGGTGGCGCGGCATCCGGTGCTCTCCGCCCGGGTCGTGGACGACGGGGACCTGCCGGAGCTGGAGCTGAGGCCGGGCCGGGCGCCGGCGCTGGCGCACCGGACCGCGCCCGCCGCCGACCACGCCGCGCTGCGCGAGGAGGCCCGCCGCGAGCTGGACCTGGAACGGGACGGGGTGCTGCGCGCCGTGCTGTACCGGCACGGTCCCACGCACCACACCCTGCTGGTCGTCGTGCACCATCTCGTGGTGGACGGGGAGTCCACCGCGCTCCTCCTCGCCGACCTGGTCGCCGCCTACCAGCACGGGGACATCCCGGGCGAGGCCCCCGCCGACTTCACCGAGTACGTCGCGGAGCGCGCCGCCACGGACCCGGCCCGGGACGTCGCGGCGCTGGAAGCGTACTGGCGTGAGCGACTCGACGGAGCCGACACCACCATCGACTTCCCACTGGACACGCCCGGTGGCGGCGGGCCCCCCGGTGCCCGGCAGGGCAGCGTCGCGGTGGACCTCGACGCCGGGTTGTCCGAGGAGATCCGCCGCTTCTCCCGTACCCATCGGGTCGGGACCTCCGCGGTCCTGCTCGCCGCCTATCTCAAGGCCCTCGCGACCTACTCGCGGCAGTCCGCGCCCACCGTGGGTGTCCCCGTGGGCCATCGCGGCGACCCACGGTTCGCGGGCACGGTGGGGTACTTCGTCCGTACCCTGCTGGTCCGCTCGCCCGAGCAGGCGGACCGCAGCGCCGCCCAGTTCGCGACCGCCGTGCAGACCGAGCTGGCCCGCGCCGTGGATCACTCGCGGTTGCCGTTTCCGCGCATCGCCCGACTGATGCCCGACGCGGGTCCGGCCGCGGCGGCGCCGTTCACCTGCACCTTCGTCATGCAGAGCTGGGCGGACCGGTCGGCCGCCGCCGACGAGGGGGTGGCGCTGCCCGACGGCCTGCGCGTGCGTTGGCGTCAGGACGTGGTCGCCCCGGGCCTGGGACTGCTGACCCTGGAGCTGCACGAGAGCCGGGGACGGGTGCGGGGATGGCTGAAGTACGACGCCGACCGGATCGAGGCGGCCAGCGCCGAGGCGTTCGGCGAGCATGTGCTCACGCTCGCCGGCCAACTGGTGCGGACCCCGGACCGCCCGGTCGCCGACCTCGACGGGATCGGACCCGGCGCCCGGGCCGCCCTCGACCGGCTCAACGCCACCGACCACACCATCCCCGACACCGACATTGACACCCTGCTGCGGCAGCGGACCGCCGAGCAGCCCGACCGGGTCGCCGTCGAGTTCGGCCGGCGGCGCTGGACCTACCGGCAACTCGGCGAACGCGTCGACGCGCTGGTCGACGGCCTGGCCCGCCACGGCGTGCGCGCGGGGGACCGGGTCGGCATGATGCTGGCGCGCAGCGACGACGCGGTCGCCGCGATCCTCGCGGTGATCCGGGCCGGAGCCGCGTACGTGCCGCTCGACCCCACCCATCCCGAGGCACGCCGTCGGCACATCGTGACCAACAGCGCGATCACGACGGTCCTGGTCGACGACGACGGGGCCGCCGCCGACCTGCCGATGCTCGTGCCGCTGCGCCTCGACGAGCTGTCCGGGTCCGGGTCGTCGACGACCGAGCCGACGGGGCCGGACGCGGACAGCGCGCTGCACGTCCTCTACACCTCGGGCTCCACCGGGCTGCCCAAGGGCACCCAACTGAGCCACCGGGCGCTGGTCGCCGACGTGCTCGCGGCGATCCGTCACTTCGGTGTCGGCCCCGACGACGCGATGCTGCTCAAGGCGCCGTTCACCTTCGACGTCAGCGCGCACGAGATGCTGGTGGCCCTGGTCGCCGGCGCCCGGCTCGTGGTCGCGCCACCGGACGCGGAGCGCGACCCGGACCTGCTCGCCGAGACGCTCGACCGGCACGGGGTGACCCTGCTGCACGTCGTGCCGTCGCAGTTGCGGCTGCTGCTCGAATCGGCGGCCTTTCCCGCGAACCGGACCGTCCACACCGTCGTCAGCACCGGCGAGTCGCTGCCGAACGATCTGCGCCTGGCGTTCGAGGCGACGCACCCGGCGCGCCTGCACAACGCCTACGGCCCCACCGAGACCTCCTACTCGACGGTCTTCTCCTGGGCACGGGGCGACACCACGTTCTGGACCCGGCGGGCCGAGGTGCCGATCGGCGTCCCGTTCGACAACGTCCGCTGCCACGTGCTCGACGACGCGCACCGGCTCCTGCCGCCGGGCGCGCCCGGCGAGTTGTGGATCGGCGGCAGCACCGTCTCCGACGGCTACGTCGGGGATCCCGAGCGCACCGCCGAACGCTACCGGGTGCTCGATCTGGGTGACGGACGGCCGGGCCGGGTGTACCGCACCGGCGACCTGGTGCGGCTGCTGCCCAACGGCGCCCTCACCCACCTCGGCCGCCTCGACGACCAGGTGAAGGTGAACGGGAACCGGGTGGAGCTGGGCGAGGTACGCGCGGCGCTGCTCTCCCTGGACGACGTTCGGGACGCCAGCGTGCAGGTCGTCCGGCACGCCCACGGCAGCGTGCAGATCGTCGCCCATGTCGTGCCGGCGACGCTGGACCCGGTCGAGGTACGACGCCGGGTGGCCGACCTGCTGCCGAGCTACATGGTGCCGGTCCGGATCAGCCCGGCCGCCCGGATCCCGCTGCTGCCCAACGGCAAGACGGACCGCCGGACGTTGGCCCGGCTGGCGGCGGACCCGCCGGGGGAGCCCGAGGAGGTCCACGCGCCCCGACCGCCGTCGGTGCCGCCGGGCCGGGCGGGGGCGGCGCTGCCGGTGCTCCGGGCGATCTGGGTCGACCTGCTCGGCCAGGACGGCCACGACACGCAGTTCTTCGAGAGCGGCGGGGACTCCATCCTGGCGATGCAACTCGTGTCGCGGCTGCGTCGGGCCGGATACACCCTGTCCACCCGGGACCTCTACCGGCATCCGGTGCTCGCCGACCTGGCGGCGCACCTCGACCGGACCGCCGCGCCCCCCGTCGACGAGGGACCGGCCCCGGTGCGCGCCGCCGGGGGGCCGGCCCGGTCCGGTTCTCCGCTGGCCCCGGTCCAGGCCTGGTTCTTCCGCCACATCCGGACCGACCGGCACCAGTGGAACCAGTCCGTGCTGCTGGAGCTGCACCGCCCGGTCGACGCGGCGGTGCTCCGGCTCGCGTTGCAGTCCGTCGTCATGGCCCACCCGGCGATGTCCGCCCGGTTCGAGGACCCCGACGGCCGGGGCCGGATGCTCCCGGGCGCTCCGTTCGCGGCGTACCCGCCCCGGGAGGTGCTCCGGGAGGTGACGTTCGGTAGCGAGGGGGAACTCGACGACGCCCTGGAGTCGGTCGAGGGCAGCCTCGACCCGCTCGCCGGCGTGCATGTGCGGGCGTTGCTGGCGCACGACCGCCACGGCGGCGGTGACCTGCTGCTGATCGCCGTGCACCACCTGGTGGTGGACGGCGTCTCCTGGCGGGTGCTGCTGGAGGACCTGGAACACGCCCTCGACGCGCTGGCCGACGGCGCCCTGCCGAACCTGCCGGGCGAGGTGTGCCCGTACGACGAGTGGGTCGCCGGCCTGCCCGCGGTGGCGGCCCGTCCCGGTGAGGCCGACCACTGGCGGGCGGTGGCCGCGGACCGGACCGCCGCACCGACCCTGCTGCTGACCACCCCGGCCCCGGACGAGCAGCAGATCCGTCGGGTCGAGTTCGTCCTCGACGAGACCGCCACGCACCGGCTGATCGGGCTGCTGCCGCAGCGGCTGGGTCTGCCGGTGCACGCGCTGATGGCCGGCGCGTTCGCGCAGGCCCTGGCGAGATGGCGGGGCACCTCGACGGTCACCTTCGACGTGGAGACACACGGCCGGCACGGCCGCGAGGACCTGTTCCGCACCGTCGGCTGGTTCACCTCGATCCATCCGGTGGTGATCACCGCCGACCGGGCGCAGTCCCCCGAACGCTATCTCGCGCAGGCGGGCCCGGTGATGGCCGCCGTGCCGGACGGCGGCGTCGGCTTCGGCGCCTGCCGGGAGTACGCCGCCGACGACGCGCTGCGCGCCGCCCTGCGCGACCTGCCACCCGCGCTGGCCTGCTTCAACTACTACGGTCAGGCCGACCAGCTCAGCCCCTCGGGCCGCTACCGGATGTCGCGGCGGCCCATCCCGCGCGAGCACTCGGCCCGCTGCGAGCGGGTGTACGGCGTGGAGGCCTACGGCATCATCCACGACGGATGCCTCCGGGCCGGCCTCACCTGGGTGCCGAGCCCGGCCGACGGGTTGGACGCCGACGCCGTTGACGCGCTGGTGACCCAGCTCCGCTGGACGCTGACCACCCTGGCGGGCGTCAGCCCGGACGCGGTCGCCGCCGCCGAGGTGTCCGCACCCGGCCGGACGACCGTCGCGGTACCGGGACCGGACCGGTCGGACGACGGGGGACGGGAGAGCTTCCCGGTCACCCCGCAGCAGCACGGCCTGCTCCTGGACGCGTTGGGGCACCAGGCGGACGGTCGCTACGTCGAACAACTCTTCTGGCGTTGGCACGGCCCGCTGGACACCGACCGCTTCACCGCCGCCTGGCGGTCGGTGTTCCGTCGGGAGGCGGTGCTGCGGGCCGCGTTCGACTGGCGTGACGGTCCCCGACTCGTCCTGCACGACCACGGTCTGCCCGAGATCGTCCGGTTGCCGGCCGGCGCGACCGGCTGGGACGACCTGCTCGACCGCGACCGGCGGCGGGGATTCGACCTCCGCCGGCCCGGTCTGCTGCGGGTCACCCTGCTCGACGACGACCGGGTGGGACCGACCGAGGCCACCGGCTCGACGCGGGTCCTGCTGACGTTCCACCATGCCCTGCTGGACGGCTGGAGTGTCTCCCTGCTCATCCAGGAGTTCTATCGGGCCTACCTCGCCGACGGCGCGTTGCCGGCCGGGGAACGGCGACCGGACCTGCGCGACTACGCCCGCTGGTTGCACGGCCAGGACACCACCGCCGCGCGGGGGTACTGGTCGGGAGCGCTGCCGTCGGCGTCGCTGGCCGTGCGGCCGGCGCTGCCGGGTGACCCCACCGGGCAGCGCGGCTCGGGCCGGGTCCAGACGCGACTAACCCCCACCGAGGCGGACCGGCTGCGCGGCTGGGCGGCGGCCCGGGCCGCCACGGAGAGCAGTGCGGTGCACGCCGCGTGGGCGCTCCTGCTGCGCCGCGCCGCCGGGGGCAGCGCGGCGGTGCCCGTCAGTTTCGGGATCACCGTCTCCGGCCGCGCGATCGCGCTGGACGGTGTCGAGTCGATCCCGGGCCTGCTGATGAACGCGCTCCCGGTGATCCTGGAGGTCGCTCCGACGACCACCCTGCCGCAGCTGCTCGCCGGCGTGCGCGACCGGGTCCTGGACCTGGCGTCGTACGAGTGGGTCTCGACCGCCCAGATCCACGAGTGGAGCGGCCGGCCGGCCGGTGAGCCGCTGATCGAGAGCCTGGTCGTCTTCGAGAACTACCCGCGCTCCCGGGCCGGGCTGGAGGCCGACCTGGCGGCCCGGGACGTACGGGTGGAACTGCCGGACTCGGCGGGTTCGGAGACCGCCTTCCCGATCAGCCTGCTCGCCTACCGCGACGGCGACGGCGGGCTGGTGCTGGCCGTCGTCCACGACCGGGCGCGGTTGGCCGACGCCGAGGCGGTGAAGCTGGTCGAGCAGTGCGCGCGGCTGCTGCGGGACCTCCCGGAGCGCGGCGACGAGCGGACGACGGTGGCCGACGTGCTCGACCCGGTGCCCGACGCGGCGCTGGCCCGGATGGCGCCGCGGCCCCGCCCGCCGGCCGACGAACAGCAGCGCTGGCCCGAGGGCCCCGCGGCCGAGCAGGTGCGGCACGCCTGGCGGGCGGTCCTCGGCCCGGTGGAGGTGGCGCCCGCCGACAACTTCTTCGACGCCGGCGGTCACTCGTTGCTGGCCATGAAGCTGCTGCGTGAACTCGCCGAGCACACCGGCCGTACGCTGCGCCTCGACGACCTGCTGGCCCACCCCACCGCCGGCGGGTTGGCCCAGTTGATCTCCGTCGGTCCGGTCCGGGACACCGAGGACTCCGTGCTGGTCCCACTGCGGCCGGCCGGACATCCCGGCGCGGGGCGAATCTTCCTGGTCCATCCGCCGGGTGGCCAGGTCGCCTGCTACGCCCCACTCGCCCGGCACTACGACGGACCCGAGGAGATCATCGGCATCCGGGATCCGCGCGTCGACGACGCCGAGCCACGCCGGATGTCGACCGAGCAGCTCGCCGAGGTCTACGTGGCGGCGCTGCGCCCGGTCCTCGACGCCGGAGAGCGGCTGGTCCTCGGCGGCTTCTCCGGCGGGGGAGTGATCGCCTACGAGATGGCGCAACGTGTCGCCGCGGCCGGTGCGGTCCCGCCGCTGGTGGTCATGGTGGACGCGGGAGCCCCGACGGGGGAGTTGACGGACGCCGACGCCGAGGGATCGTTCGCCAACCGGCTGCGGGCGGTGTTCGAGGACCGGACCGCCGCGGCGGACCACGCCGGCCGGCCCGGGGGATCGGGTACGCCGGAGCCGGTGCCTCTGCCGGCGCCGACGACCGCCGAACCGGTGGACGCCGACGCGTACCTCGCCGAACTGACGCAGATCGCCGACTGGCTGCGCGGCGACGGCGGGGGCGACCCGGTGGCACTGATGCGCGACTGCGTCGAGGCCGTCCAGCGCTACCGCCCGAGGCCCTACGCCGGCCCGGTCGCCGTGCTCCGGGCCGGGGACGCCGGCTTCGGCCGGGGAACGGCCTACGACGAGTCGGACCGGTTCCACGGTCGGCCGGGGCTCGGCTGGGAGGACCACTGTGCGGATCTGTCCATCCGCCTCGTGCCCGGCAACCACGTCACGATGCTGACCGGCGAGAACGTCCGCAGGCTCGCCCGGATCCTGCGCTCCGCCCTGCGGCACTGATCACGAGAAGGGAGCACCGCGATGCCTCGACCCCGCAGGCGGATCACCCTCGCCGGCATCATCGACGGGCCGGGTGGCCACGTCGCCGCCTGGCGTCATCCCACCACCAAGGCGGACGCCCAGCTCGACCTGGACTTCCACCTGCGCAACGCCCGGACGCTCGAACGCGGGCTGTTCGACGCCCTCTTCATCGCCGACATCGTCGCGGTGTGGGGCACGCACCTCGACTCCCTGTGCCACACCTCCCGCACCGAGCACTTCGAGCCGCTCACGCTGCTGGCCGCGTACGCGGCGGCCACCGAGCACATCGGACTGGCGGCCACCGCGACCACCACGTACAACGAGCCGCAGCAGGTCGCCCGCCGCTTCGCCTCGCTCGACCGCCTCAGCGGCGGACGTGCGGGCTGGAACGTCGTGACGTCCGCGGCGCCCTGGGAGTCCGTCAACTTCGGTCGGCCCACGCACATGGAACACGACGAGCGCTATCGGCGTGCCGAGGAGTTCATCGACGCGGTCACGTCGCTGTGGGACGGGGCCGCGGATCCGGCCGGCGGGTCGCCCGCGGCGCCGGTCGACCACACCGGCGAGTACTTCCGGGTGACGGAGGCGCTCGACGTCTGCCGGCCACCCCAGGGTCGACCGGTCATCATCCAGGCCGGCTCCTCGCCGGTCGGTCGGGCGTTCGCGGCCCGCCACGCCGAAGTGATCTTCACCCGGCACAACCAGCTCACCGACGCCCAGGCCTTCTACGCCGACCTCAAGCAGCGGGTCGCCGGGGCCGGGCGGGATCCCGACCGGGTCCTGATCTGGCCCACCCTGGCGCCGATCGTGGCCGCCACCGAGGCCGACGCCCGACGGCGACTGGCGGAACTGCAGGAACTCGTCCCCGACCACGTCGCCCTCCAGACCCTCCAGGACTTCCTCGGGGTGGATCTGAGTGGCCACCCGATCGACGGGCCGGTGCCGGACATCACGCACACCAACCAGTCCCAGAGCACCACCGAGCGCCTGGTCGGTCTGGCCCGGCGGGAGGACCTCTCGATCCGTGGTCTCGCCCTGCGCCTGATGGGCGACGTCGTCGCGGGCACGCCGGAGCAGCTCGCCGACCACATGGAGAGCTGGTTCACCCAACGCGGCGCCGACGGCTTCAACATCGACTTCCCCTACCTGCCGGAGTCCGCCGACCGGTTCGTCGATCACGTCGTGCCCGAACTGCAACGGCGGGGCCTGTACCGCACCGAGTACGAGGGCACGACCCTGCGCGAGAACCTCGGACTGCTCCCGGTCGGCCGGGGCCAGAAGGTGGGTGCCGCGTGAACGCCGACCGACGGACCGCCGAGGGCCCGCTGCTGTTCGCGGCCGTGACACCCGGTGACGGCGCCGGGGACCTCGCGCGCGTGCGGGGCCTGGTGCAGGCGTGCGAGCGGACCGGCTTCCACGCCGCCGTGCTCCGGGAGGGCACGGCGCGCAACCCGGGACCGTTCGAGTCGACCACGCTCGCCGCCGCCCTGGCCGTCGTCACCACCCACATCGGACTCGTCGCCGGCGTCCGGGCCGGCGGTCTCGCGCCGTACCACCTGGCGCGCATCGCGGCGTCGCTCGACCACCTGACCGCCGGTCGTTGCGGCCTCGAACTGCACACCGGTGACGGACCCGACGCGGGCGTCGCGGAGACGACGGAATGCCTCGACGTGGTCCGGGGGTTGTGGGACAGCTTCGACGACGACGCCTTCGTCCACGACCGGGCGCAGGGGTTGTACTGGCGTCTTGAGCGGATGCACCGGCTCGACCACACCGGCCGGCACCATCGGGTCGCCGGCCCGCTCAACGTCGCGCGACCGCCACAGGGTCATCCGGTGGTCGTCGTCACCGACCCCCGACTCGCCGCGAGCGCGGACGTGGTGTTCCTCGACCCGGTGGACCTGCCCGAGGCGCGGTCGCGTCGGGAGGAGCTGCGCCGGGAGGCCGCCGCGGCCGGTCGGGATCCGGACCAGCTCAAGGTCTGCGCGCCGTTGCCCGCCGGGGCCGGCGTCGACCAGGTGACCGAGTGGACCCAGCGGCAGGCGACGGACGGCTTCCTGGTGCCGGTGACCCGCGCCGACGACCCGTTCCTGGTCACGGTCGGCCCCGAACTGGTACGGCGGGGCCTGGCCGGTGGGGGCGGGACGCTGCGCGGACGTCTGGGTCTCGCGCGTCCGGGCAGTCGATTCGCCACGGCGCGGCGGTGAGGACGGAGCCGACGGTCACGCCGACCGCTCGACCGACGGCTCCTGGGCGTGCGTCCCCAGCCATCGCCGGTGGACCGCCGCTGCGGTGACGAGGTCCTGCCAGGCCATGCCGGTGCTCTTGAACAGACGGGGTCGGGTGGGCGGCACCGTGACCGCTCCCCGGACCAGTTCCGCCAGGGTGTGCAACCCGTCGGGCGTGCAGCGGCCGGCGCGCAGGGCGTGGACGATCTCGCCGGCTTCGCGCAGGGCCGTCGACCGGGTCTCGACGACGGTCACCGCCCGGGCCACGAGGTTCTCGTCGACCTCGCGGACGTCGGGTTCGTGTGAGCCGACCGCGACGACCGTGGCGGACGGCCCGACCAGCGACCCGTCGAACAGCGGGTGCCGGGCCGTGGTGCAGCAGCAGATGATGTCCGCCTGCCCGACCGGATCGGCGCCCGCGGCCTCGGCGTGGAGCCCCAGGGCCCGCCAGCGGGCCACGAACGCCTCGACCGACGCGGGTCGCCGGCCGACGACGCTCAGGCGCTCGATCGGCCGGACCTGGCGGATCGCCTCGACGTGGCCGTGCGCCTGGGGCCCGGTGCCGAACACCAGCAACCGGCGCGCGTCCGGCGCGGCCAGGTGGTCGACGGCGACCGCGGACACCGCGGGGGTCCGGATCGCGGTGAGCGTCGGCGCGTCGAGCAACGCCACCGGGGCCAGGGTCGCGGCGTCCATGAGGAGGTAGACGCCCTGGATCCGGGGCAGCCCGCGGTCGGAGTTCGCCGGTGCGACGCTGACGAGTTTGACGCCGGCGTACCGGTCGATGGCCGAGGGCATGAAGAGGATCTGACCGGCGGGGAGCGCCACGCTCGTGCGCAGCGGCTCGGTCTCCGGGTCGAACCCGCCCGCCACCGCCTCCCGGATCGTGTCGATGACCGCGGCCGTGGGCAGCACGCGGGAGATCGTTGCCCCGTCGAGGAAGGGCGGGCGTCCGGGGTCGACCGTCATCGCGGCACCGCCTCCCGCGCCGATCGCCGGCCGTTGGGTGGCCCGGACCGGGCCGACGCGAGGTGGATCCCGGATGACAGGTACGACAGCACCAGCGAAGGTTACCGTTGCGCGCCGAGAGGGCGCTGACGTCGTGCGTCCCGCCCGGGTCGCGTGGTGCGCCCGTACCGTCGGCTCGCGAATCGCCTGGTGGGGGCCGCGGCAGCGGCCGAACCGCCGCGTTTGCGCCGGTTCGGTTGACGGTCAGTAGGAGCGACGGTACGATCAGTTTCATGATCTACTGACACCGCGCCCCGCTCGTGCCTGTGGCGACCCTGCTCGATCAGGGGACGCCCGCACGGGCATCCGGATACGAATCGCCTTTCAGGTTCGATCTCTTCTGGGCAGGTGTCCAAGTGTCAAACAGTGTCTTTCTGCATGCCCGTGATGTGGCGAAATCCTACGGTGACCGGCAGGTCTTCGACGGTGTGTCGTTGTCCGCCTCACCGGGCCAGCGCATCGGTCTGGTGGGGGAGAACGGCGTCGGCAAGTCGACGTTGCTTCGGCTGCTGGCCGGGGTGGAGGAGCCCGACGCCGGCGAGGTGCAGCGCCCGGCCGACTGCGGTTTCCTGTGGCAGGAGTTGCCGTTCGCGCCGGATGCGACGGTGCAGGACGTCATCGACGACTCGCTCGCCGAGCTGCGGGCCGCCCGGACCAGGTTGGAGCAGCTCACCGGGGAGCTGGAACGGCGGCCGGACGACGGCGACGTGCTCACCGCCTACGGCGACCTGCTGGAGTGGGCGCAGGACCACGACCTCTGGGACGCCGACCGGCGTGCCGAACTCGTGCTGGCCGGGCTCGGGCTGGCCGACACGGAGCGGTCACGACCGCTCGCCACGCTCTCCGGTGGCCAGCGCTCCCGACTGGGCCTGGCCGCCCTGCTGATCCGGCAGCCGCAGGCGATGCTGCTCGACGAGCCGACGAACCACCTCGACGACGAGGCGGTCGGCTTCCTGGAAGAGCGGTTGCGAGGGCTGCCCGGCGTGGTCGTCGTCGCCTCGCACGACCGGATGTTCCTGGACGGGGTCTGCACCGACATCGTCGACCTGGACCCGACCCGCGGCACGGTGACCCGCTACGGCGGCGCGTACACCGAATACCTGGCGGCCAAGCGTCGGGAGCGGATCNCGTGCGGACCACGGCGCGGGCGGTCAACCACGCGCGGACCATCAAGGACAACAACAAGATCGGGTACGACCGGCACGGCGGCCGGGTGCAGCGGCAGATCTCCCGACGGGTGCGCAACGCCCAGCAACGCCTGGACGAGTTGACCCAGAACCAGGTGCGCAAGCCCCCGACGCCGCTGGCCTTCGCGGCGAAGCTCACCGGTCGGCCGGCGGGCGAGCGGATCGCGGTGTCGCTGTCCGGGGTGACGGTGGGCGGGCGGCTCAGCGTCGACCGGCTCGACGTGTCCACCTCGGAGCGCCTGATGGTCACCGGCCCGAACGGCGCCGGCAAGTCCACCCTGTTGCAGGTGATCGCCGGCCGCCTCACTCCCGACGGCGGGGAGGTGCGGCGGGCCGGCGGCGTGAAGGTCGGCCTGCTGGAGCAGGAGGTGGAGTTCCCCGACGACGAGCAGACCGCGCGGCAGGTGTACGACGCGGCGGCCGGGGCCGACGCGGTGTCGCTGGCCCAGCTCGGCCTGCTGGCTCCGCGCGACGTCGACCGCCCGCTCGGTCACCTCTCCGTCGGGCAGCGGCGGCGGCTGGCGCTCGCGCTGCTGGTGGCCACCCCACCGGACGTGCTGTTGCTGGACGAACCGACCAACCATCTCTCCCTGAGCCTGGTCGAGGAGCTGGAGGACGCGCTACGGACGGCGCCCGGTGCGGTGGTCGTGGCCTCGCACGACCGCTGGCTGCGGCGCGGCTGGGAAGGCTCCGAGCTCTCCCTGGTCAGCGGCAAGATCGTCTGAATCGACAACTCTCGGGCGCGGATCACGCCCCGGTTCGACTCCTGAACGCGGGATGTTCCGTCCTCCGCGCCCGGCGATCGGAGGTTTCCATGTCAGATCAGCTCACACTCCGCGGCGTCAGCAAGTCCTTCGCCCACCGTCGCGTGTTCGACGCCGTCTCCCTCACCATCGCGCCCGGCGAGCGGGTCGGCATCGTGGGGGAGAACGGCTCCGGCAAGTCCACGCTCCTGCGGTTGATCGCGGGCCGGGACCATCCGGACGACGGGGAGGTCATCGTGATGGCGGACGGCGGGGTGGGGCACCTGGGACAGGTGGTCGACCTGCCGGACGACGCGACCGTCGGCGACGCGATCGACGCCGCGCTCGGCGAGATCCGCGATCTGGAACGGCGGATCGCCGTCGCCGAGCGCGAACTCGGGTCCGCCTCGACCGAGCGGATGGCCGACTACAGCGAACTGCGCACGGCCTTCGAGCTGCGCGACGGATATCGTGCCGACGCCAAGGTCGAGGCGGCCATGTCCAAACTCGGCATCGGCGAACTCGACCGGGACCGTCGGCTCGGCACGCTCTCCGGTGGTCAGCTCGCCCGGCTCGCGCTGGCCGGGGTGCTCTCCGCCGAACCGGAACTGCTGCTGCTCGACGAGCCGACGAACGACCTCGACCAGCAGGCGGTGTCCTGGTTGGAGCACCGGTTGCGCGGTCACCACGGCACGGTCGTGGTCGTCACCCACGACCGGCTGCTGCTGGAGCGGGTCGCCACCGCGATCATCGAGGTCGACGGCGATCAGCGGACGGTGCACCGGTACGGCAACGGCTACGCCAGCTATCTCGCCGAGAAGCGTGCCGCCCGGCAGCGCTGGGAGCAGGCGTACGCGGAGTGGGTCGGCGAGATCGAACACTGGACGGAGTGGGGCGAGACCACCGCCTACCAGGTGGCGCCCGGCCGGGCGATCAAGGACCACAACAAGTGCAAGTACAACGGCGACGGCCGGCGGGTGCAGTTTTCCATCGCCACCCGGGTCCGGAGCGCGGCCGAGCGGCTCGAACGGCTGCGGGCCGAGCCGGTGCCCGAGCCGCCCGAACCGTTGCACCTGCACGCGCCCCTGGACGCCGACGACCGCGACGGGCCGGTGCTGGAACTGCACGACGTACGGGTCGACGGGCGGCTCGACGTCGACGAACTGGTGCTGTACGCCGGCCAGCGACTGCTGGTGTCGGGCCCCAACGGGGCGGGGAAGTCGACCCTGCTCGAGGTGGCATCGGGTCGACTGCACCCGGACCGGGGCACGATCGACCGGCACGGTCGGATCGGATACCTGCCCCAGGACGTGCCGTCGCCCCGTGCGGACGTCAGTCTCCTGGTCGCCTTCGGCCAGGGGCGGGTGGGCACCATGGAGGAGCACGGGGAACGCCTGCGGGCACTCGGGCTGTTCCGACCGGCCGACTTCCGTACCCCGGTCGGTGCGTTGTCGGTGGGGCAACGGCGTCGGCTCGCGCTGGCCCGCCTGCTGGACCACGACGCCGATCTCCTGCTGCTCGACGAGCCGACGAACCATCTGTCCCTGGCGCTGGTCGAGGAGTTCGAGGCCGCCCTCGAGGTCTACACCGGAGCGATCGTCGTGGTCTCGCACGACCGGATGCTGCGTGAGCGGTGGCGGGGCGGCGAGCTCGCCCTGGAGGCCGGGCGGGTCGTGCGCCTCGACGCCGACGAACGGGTCGACGTCGACGCCGGGACACCGGTCCGGCATTGACCGGCTCCCGCTGCACACGCTGACCACACCGTCTGCCGAAGTGGACTTCGGCGCTGAAGAAAATCATCTTGGTAAGGGGATCTCATGCAAGCCGCACAAGCCGCCGCTGCGAAACTCACCCGGGATCCGCGGCGCTGGGTGATCCTCGGGGTCATCTGTCTCGCGCAATTCGTGGTGCTGCTCGACAACACGGTGCTCAACGTCGCCATTCCGTCGATCAACGAGGAACTGGGTGCGACGATCGCCGACACCCAGTGGATGATCAACGCGTACGCCCTGCTCCAGTCCGGGCTGTTGCTCACCGCCGGGAGCCTCAGCGACCGCTACGGTCGCAAGCGGGCGCTGGTCGTCGGCCTGCTGCTCTTCGGTCTCGGGTCGCTCGTCGCGGCCTACAGCCAGTCCGCCCCCCAGCTCATCGCCGCTCGCGCGGGCATGGGCATCGGTGGGGCCCTGCTGATGACCACCACGTTGGCCGTGATCATGCAGATCTTCGACGACGAGGAGCGACCCCGGGCCATCGGGATCTGGGCGGCGGTCAGCTCGATCGGGTTCGCCGCGGGACCGGTGATCGGCGGGGTGTTCCTGGCGCACTTCTGGTGGGGCTCGATCTTCCTGATCAACGTGCCGATCGCGTTGCTCAGCGTCGTGACGGTCGTGCTGCTCGTGCCGGAGTCCAAGTCCCCGATGGGTAAGCGACCGGACCTGGTCGGCGCGGTGCTCTCCACGATCGGCATGGTCGGGATCGTCTACGCGATCATCTCCATCCCCGAGCACGGCTGGACCTCGAACCGGGTGCTGGTCCCGGGCCTGGTGGGCGCCGTCGCCCTGACGGCGTTCGTCCGCTGGGAGGCCCGGAACCCCTTCCCCATGCTCGACATGGGACTGTTCCGTAACCAGCGGTTCACCGGAGCCATCACCGGTGGCCTGCTGGTCGCGTTCGGCATGGCGGGATCGCTGTTCCTGCTGACCCAGCACCTCCAGTTCGTCCTGGGGTACAGCCCGCTCGCCGCCGGCCTGCGGACCGCGCCGCTCGCCCTGACCATCGTGGCGCTCAACCTCTGGGGAGCCGGGGCGAAACTGCTGCCCAAGGTGGGTACCTCCGGGACCATCGCGCTCGGGATGATCCTGCTCGCGGCCGGCCTGTGCGGCGTGGCGCTGCTGGGCAGACCGGAGTACGGCTACGGGGGCATGCTCGCCGGCCTGCTGGTGATGGGCTGTGGCATCGCGCTGGCCATTCCGGCGATGGCGAACGCCATCATGAGCGCCATCCCGCCGGAGAAGGCCGGGGCCGGGGCGGGCGTCCAGAGCACGGTCACCGAGTTCGGTGGCGGGCTCGGCGTGGCGGTCCTCGGGGCGGCGCTCAACGCCCGGTTCGTCGCGCTCCTGCCGGCGGTGGTCGGGGTCGGCGCGGTCGGATCCCTCCAGGAGGCCCTGTCCGAGACCCTGTCGCCGCAGGCGCGGACGCAGGTGCTGGACGCCTTCGCCGACAGCGTCAGGTTGAGCCAGCTGATCGGGGCCGCCGCCGTCCTCGTCGGGGGTCTGCTCGCCGCTCTGTTGCTGCAGCGTGCGGAGCGGGCCGAGGCGACCCCGGCGGGTACGCCGTCGACCACCGTCGAGTCACCGACGAGCGCGTGACGGCGCCTGGCCGGGTGGGCCGCGATCGGCCCACCCGGCCAGGCAGTTTCGGCCCGGGCCCGCGTCAGCCCTGCTCACCGCCGACACCCCAGCGGCTGCGGGGCACCCCGGTCAGGGTCACCCAGGTCTGGGCACGGATCGACTCGCCGAAGACGCCCACGACCGCGGCGGTGAGGCGCTCGACGAGCTCGCGCTCGGTCTTCTCGTCCAGGCGGTTCTCATAGATCTTGACATCGATGTACGGCATCGCGTGGCGTCCTTCCGTCGGTGGTCGAGCGAGATGGCCGGTTCAGGGTGCGACCAGCCGGCCGCGTCCGTCGGCGGACGCACCGTACGCCTGTTCCAGCGCGTCGGTGACCGCGGTGACGAGGTAGTCCACCTGATCGTCGGTGAGCCCGGGGTGACAGGGCAGGTTCACGTGCTCCTCGAACCAGATCCGCTCGGCCACCGGGCACTCACCCGGCCGGTGCCCCCGTAACCGCCACTCGGGGACCAGATGCAGCGGGAAGTAGCGCAGTTGCACCTCGACGCCCAGCCGGTCCAGCGATCGGACGAAGCGTTCCCGGATGGCCGCCCCGGCGGTGATGAAGACGGTGTACAGGTGGTAGGCGTGCCGGCTCTGCTCGGGGGTGCGCTGGAGACGGACGCCGGGGAAGGCGGACATGGCCTGATCCAGCCGTTGGGCGATCCACCGGCGGCGCTCGGTGAAGCCGTTGAGGGCCTCCAACTGGACCAGACCGACGGCGGCGGCCGGTTCCGACATGGTGGCGTTGGTGCCCGCCCCGCGGATGTCGGCGACGGCGTGGCGATAGACGTCGGCGGAGAACTTCATCCAGGGCAGCAGCGGCGGTTCGGCCCCCACGCCGGGACCGGTCGGCACGTACACGGCGTCCACCTCGTTGCCACGCAGCCGGTCGACGCGATCCGCCCAGTCGGAGCGGTTCAGGGTGATCATGCCGCCCTCGCCGAGGGTCGTGATGTTCTTCGTCGAGTGGAAGCTGAAGCAGCCGATGTCGCCCAGGGCGCCCGGACTGACGCCGTGGTAGTGACTGCCGAGCGCGTGGGCGCAGTCCTCGATCACCACGATGCCGTTGCGGCGGGCGTGCTCCATGATCCTGCCCATCTCCGCCGGGCAGCCACCGTAGTGCACCAGGATGATGGCCCGGGTCCGCTCGGTGATCAGGGACTCCAGCACGTCCGGATCCATGTTCAAGGTGTTCATGTCGACGTCGCAGAAGCGCACCGTGACGTCGTGGTTCAGCAGCGGCTGTATCGTCGCCTGGAAGGTCTGCGGGGTGGCGATAACTTCGTCGCCGGGGCCCAGGTCGAGCAGGCGCACCGCCAGTTCCAGCGCCACGGTGCCGCTGGTCACGGTGAGGGCGTGGCGGGCACCGATGAGTTCCTTGAAGCGGTGCTCGAAACGTTCCCGCCACAGCCCTGCCGACAGCGGCTCCCCGGAGTTCACGACGCTGGCGAGCGCCGCGAGGTCCGCCTCACCGACGACACTGCCGCGTCGCTGGAAGGGCACGCGGTAGCCGTGTGCGATGTTCATTACGGCCTCCGTCTCAGCTCACGTCCGCCGTCAAGGTCCTGACGGCGCCGGCGGCCCGGGCCGCGGCCCGGGCGGCGAGTGCCTTCTTGTCCACCTTGTTCAGACCCGTCAGCGGGAACGAGTCGACCGCCTCGACCCGGTCGGGCAGTTTGTGGTCGGCCAGGCCGCGTTGCCGCAGCAGTCGGCGCAGCGCGGGAAGGGTGGGCGCCGCCGTCGGGTCGGTCGGGATGATGAACGCGTAGGTGACCTCACCCAGCAGCCGGTCCGGCATCGGCACCACCGCGGCCTGCTGCACCCCCGGGTGGGTGCAGAGATGACTCTCCACCTCGGTCGCCGAGATCTTGTCACCACCCCGGATGATCACGTCCTTGCTCCGCCCCGCCACGATGATCTCGCCGGTCTCGGTGAGTCGCACCAGATCACCGGTGCGGTAGAAGCCGTCCTCGGTGAAGGCCGTGGCGTTGTGCTCGGGCGCCCGGTAGTAGCCCCGCAGCGTGTACGGGCCACGGGTCAGCAACTCGCCGATCGTGCCCACCGGCACCTGCCGGTCGTCGACGTCCACCACCCGGATCTCGTCGGCCGGCGAGACCGGCCGGCCCTGGGTGGTCAGCACGATCTCCTCGGGGTCGTCGTAGCGGGTGAAGGTCAGCAGTCCCTCGGCCATCCCGAACACCTGTTGCAGGCGTACCCCGAGGGCCGGCTCGATCCGCGCGGCGACCTCGTCGTGGAGCTTGGCGCTGCCCACCTGCACCACCCGTAGGCTCGACAGGTCGTGGTCGGCGCGCTTCACGGCGTCCAGCCAGAGGTGCACGATGGTCGGGATCACCGAGGTGAGGGTGACCCGGTGCGCCTGGATCAGCGGAAAGCAGACCTCGGGGGAGGGATTGCCGGCGAGCACCACCCGGCCGCCGGTCCGCAGCACCCCGATGATGCCGGGGCAGCCCCAGGGAAAGTTGAACTCGACCGGAAGCACCGCCAGGTAGACGGTGTCCTGGTCGAGCTCGCAGATCTCGCCGGTGATCCGGATCTGGTAGGCGTAGTCGTCGTGGGTGCGTGGGATGAGCTTCGGCAGCGCCGTCGTGCCACCGGAGAGGAGGAAGAAGGCCACGTCGGAGGCGTCCGGATCGGGCAGGTCGACCGGGTCGCGGGCGATGTCGGCCAGCGCGGTGAAGGAGTCGGCCGCGGCGCCGGGGTCGCCCACCACGAACACCTGGGCGAGCTGGGGCAGCTCCGCCTGGATCTCGCGGGCCAGTACCCGGTGGTCGAACCCGTTGAACTCGTCCGGGATGACGTAGGCCTCCGCGCCGGAGAGTGTGACCAGGTGCCGGATCTCGTTGCCGCGGTAGGAGGGCAGCGCGAAGACCGGTATCGCGCCGAGGCGGAACAGCGCGAAGCACACGGCGACGAATTCGCAGATGTTGGGCAGTTGCACCAGGATCCGGCTTCGGGGTGCGATGCCCCGGTCGGCGAAACCGGCCGCCAGGCGATCACACCAGAGGTCGAGTTCCTGATAGGTCACCTGTGTGCCGTCGTCGGCGACGAGCGCGACCCGGTCCCGGTGGTCGGCGGCCCATTCCCGCAGCAGGCTGCCGAGCGTTTCGCCCCGCCAGTATCCCGCGTTGCGGTAGTGCTCGGCCAGCTGTGGAGGCCATGGGACGCATCCGTCCAGCATCGCGTCTCCTTCCATCGACTCGAAGGTCCCGGAACCCCGAGCGCGGGGGAGACGGGATGGCCCTCAGCCTGGGCGAGCCGGTTGACACGGGGCTGACCCGGGCCTGACCATGGCCGAGGAGCAGCCTTGTCGGCGAGGTGTTCACAATCGATCAACGTCCATGCAATGATTTGGCCGGCGGGTGGGTTCGGGTTTGCCGGGGAACAGGTCCCCGAAACGTGCCGGACGCCGATGTCCGTTGCTATGTAATGACGATGGTGAAACTAGCGAACCTTGACTCGGTTTTTGTGTCTGGTTAGAATGATCCGCATTCGGTGCGTGTTGCCGGGCGTCATTGACACGGGGTTCCCTTTGGCAGTTGTCGGATCTCGATCGGCCCTTCGGGCGTCGAGCGAGATCCTTCACGCATTCTCGCGTGCGCTGCCGTCAACGGTCGCGACCGGTCTGCCAAGTGTGACCTTCTCGCCGTGATCCAGCCTAGCTTGAGGGGAAGCTTTGACGAGAACTGTCGATGAGACCCAGGTAGCCGGAGGCGATACCCCGGCGGTCGCGCCGGCCACCTCCGACAACGACATCGAAGGCATGCTGCTGCAGGCCCGGGCCCTCGTCGAGGACGTGATGGGCAGGCACCGCAGTCTGCGCGACGAACAGTCGGTGGCGCTCGTGGAGTCCGCGGGCCACCGCGTCGCCGACGCCGCTCGTGACCTGGCAGCCGGTGCCCGCGACTTCATCGGTGTAGTGCTTCCCGGCCACGGCGCCACCGACTTCATGCCCGCGCCGCACATTCTCACCCGTGCCGCCGTGGCCGGGGTCGAGGTCAAGATCCTCGCTGCGGCGGACGTCCTGGACGACCCGGACGCCCTCGCCCGGCTCGACGATGTCGTCCGCCGGTGCGAGGTTCGGCTGGTCCCGGTCGCGTTGGAGGAGGCGTTGCTGGTCGACGACGTCTCCGCGCTGATCCGCCATCAGCACGGCGACGAGGGTGGGGCATGCCTCGTCCGTGCTCCCGCCCTGCTGGGCAGTCTGCGGTGCCTCTTCCGCGCGTCGTGGCAGGGGGGCGCCGCCCTGGCCGGTCATCCTCGGGCCGACGGTCGCTCCCACACCGCGCTCGGGCGTCGCGTCCTGCGCGCACTCGGTTCCGGGGTCACCGACGAGGCGGCGGCGCGTACCCTGGGCATGTCGGTGCGGACCTACCGACGCAACGTGGCGGACATCGCGCACGAACTCGGCGCCCGCTCCCGTTTCCAGATCGGACTGCGCGCGGCCGAGTTGGGCCTGTTGCGGCAATCCGACATCATTGCGGACTGACCTGCGAAAGCGTCGACCAGGCGGTGACTAGTGGACAATTCGACCGATCGCAAGGTGTTCATCCCCGCCCCGATGGCAGGTAGTTGCCCGAGCATTGCCGCCCCCTGACGGGGTGCAGTAGAAATGCTTTCGCCCGATCTGCCGCTCACGGCTCGAGCCACCCGGAATGGCGCACGTCGCAACGCCCGGGCGGTCGGCCCCGACGGTCGTCCGATCCAGCCTGGGTGACATTCACCAGTACCGCGTCCGTCCATTTTCGGGGGATGACGACATGACGGTCAGCACCACCTTCGACGAGATCACCGAGGCGCAGATGATGCCGCGGCTGGTCCGGCTGGGCGCGAATCTCTACGGCGCCGTCTTCACCCTGATGAAGCTGCTGCCGGCCCGCTACATCCTGCGTCGCGCCCTGGCCCGGGGCGAGTTGGAGCCCGGCACCGTGATCGTCGAAACCACGTCGGGCACGTTCGGACTCGGGCTCGCCATGCAGGCCGCCCTGCTCGGCCGGAAGCTGATCCTGGTGGGTGATCCCGCCGTCGACGTGCACCTGCGTCGGCGCCTCAACGACCTCGGCGCCACCGTGGAGATCTGCCGTGACCCCGCCCGCGTCGGTGGATACCAACGCACGCGACTCGACCGCCTGGCCCGCATCCGCGCCGAGCACCCCCGCACCTTCTGCCCCGAGCAGTACCGCAACCCCGACAATCCGCGCTCGTACGCCGTGGTCGCCGAACAGTTGGTGCACGGCCTGGGCCAGGTCGACTGCGTGATCGGCCCGGTCGGCTCGGGCGGATCGATGTGCGGCACGGTCCGGGCGCTGCGTACGGCCACCCCCCACACCCGCGCCGTGGGAGTCGACACCCAGCACAGCGTGCTCTTCGGGCAGCCGGACGGTCACCGCCCACTGCGCGGGCTGGGCAACAGCCTCTGGCCCGAGAACCTCGACCACACCGTCTTCGACGACGTGCACTGGTGCACCGCCGGCCAGGCGTACGCCGCGACGCGCCGCCTGCACAGCCGGCACGTCATCTACGCGGGGCCGACCAGCGGCGCGGCCTATCTGGTCGCCGAGTGGCACGCCCGCGCCCACCCCGACGAGCTCTGCGTGGTCCTGCTGCCGGACGAGGGCTACCGCTACCAGTCGACGGTGTACGACGACGAGTGGTTGGCCGCCCGGGGCTACCGGCTCGACGACCACCCGCCGGCACCGGTCGAGCGCACGTCCGTCGAGCCTCCCGCGGACGCCTGGATCCGGCTGCGCTGGAACCGCCGGTCCTACGAGGACGTGCCCGGCACCGTGCCGCGCGCCGGGTCGCCGGTGCGTCTCGGAGCCACCGCGTGACCGGCGCCGGACGGCTGACCTCGACCGTCGGGCCGCGCACGCGGCGCATCCTCTACGGAGACCCGGGCCCCGCCCAGATCCGCGCCGAACTCGGCCCGATCAGCACCGTCGACCTGGCCCACGTGGTCATGCTCGCCGAGCAGGACCTGCTGCCCGGTCCCGTGGCGGCCCGGCTGCTGGAGCGCATCGTCCGGATGCGTGCGGACGGGTTCGCCGACCTCTGCGAGGTCGCCGCGCCGCGCGGGCTCTACCTCGCCTACGAGCAGGAACTGGTCCGGCAGCTCGGCGCCGACGTCGGCGGGCGGCTCCACACCGGCCGGTCGCGAAACGACCTGAAGGCCACCACGACCGCCCTTCGGCTGCGGTCGGACGTCAACGCGCTCGCCGCCGAACTGCTTCGGCTCCAGGCGGTGCTGCTCAACCGGGCCCGCCGACACCACGACACGGTGATGCCGGTCTACACCCACTTCCAGCCCGCCATGCCGGTGACGTACGCCTACCACCTGGTCGGTACCGCGCTCGCCGTCGGCCGCGACGTCCTGGGCCTGCGTCAGGCGGTGGCGGGGCTCGACCGGTGTCCGCTCGGGGCGGGCGCGGTCGCCGGCACCGACCTGCCCATCGACCCGGCCCGCACCGCGGCGCTGCTCGGTTTCGCCGCCGGGCCGGTGCACGCGACCGATGCGGTGGCCAGCCGGGACGGCGTGCTCCGCGTGCTCGCCGCCGCCGCCACCGCGGCGGTGACCCTGAGCCGGCTCGGCACCGACATGCAGCTCTGGAGCACCCAGGAGTTCGGGTTCCTGACCTTCCCCGACCGGCTGGTGGGCGGCAGTTCGGCGATGCCGCAGAAGCGCAACGCGTTCCTCCTCGAACATGTGAAGGCCGCGGCCGGTCCGGCGATCGGCGCCTGGACCGCCGCCGCGGCCACCATGAAGTCCACCCCGTTCACCAACACCATCGAGGTCGGCACCGAGGCGGTCGGCGGCGCGGGGGAGACACTGCGCCGGGTGGGCGACGCCGCGCGGCTCACGCAGGCGCTCGTCAGCGGGGCCCGGCCGGTCGTCGAGCGGATGCGGCAGCGCGCGGACGAGGGGTTCGTCACCGCCACCTCGTTGGCCAACCGGCTGGTGCGCGACGGCGTGCCGTTCCGGACCGCGCACGACCTGGTCGGCGCGGCGGTCCGGACGGCGATGGAGGCCGGCGGGACGACCCTGCCGCCGGTCGGCGACGGTGACGGCGGCACGGCGCGGACGCCGCCACCGATGGCCGACCTGATCGCCCGGACGGACCGCGGGGGCGGCCCCGGCGCGGTCGGTGCCGCCTTCGACGTCGCGCTGACCGACCTCGCCGACCACGCCGCCTGGTTCCGGGCCCGCCATGCCGCCGAGCAGGCGGCCGATCGGGAGTTGCGGGACGCGGTCCGCCATGTCGTCGCCGGCGGAGCCTCCTCGTGACCGGCGCCTGGCTCGCGTTGGTCGAGAGCAACACCACCGGCACCGGACGCCAGTTCGCCGCGGCGGCCCGCGCCCGCCACCTCCGGCCCGTCCTGCTCACCCGCGACCCTGGCCGCTATCCGTACGTCGCCGAGGACGGCCTGGACGTCCGGACGCTGGACACCGACGACCTCGACCAGGTCGTCAGCGCCTGCGCGGAGCTGGCGGCCGGAGGCCGACTCGCCGGCATCACCTCCAGCTCCGAGTACTACATCGCCACCGCGGCCCGGGTCGCCGTCGGCCTGGGCCTGCCCGCCCCTGATCCGGAGGCGGTCGCCCGGTGCCGCGACAAGGGCCGGCAGCGGCGGGCACTCGCCGACGCGGGCGTGCCGGTTCCCGGCTTCCGCACCGTCGAGTCCGTGGCCGGTGCCGTGGCCGCCGCCGAGGAACTGGGGCCGCCGGTGGTGCTCAAGCCCGCCACGGGTTCCGGGTCGGTCGGCGTGCGGCTCTGCGTCGACGTCGTCGAGGCCGCCCGGTGGGCCGCGCTGCTGCTGGGCCGGCGGCCCCGGCTCGACCTCCCGATCCTGGTCGAGCAGGCGGTCCGGGGACCGGAGTTCTCCGTCGAGACGTTCGACGGCGAGACGCGGGCGGTGGTCGCCAAACGGCTGGGCCTCGAACCGTGGTTCGTCGAGGTCGGGCACGACGTTCCGGCGCAGGTGCCGGACGCGACCCGCGAGGAGTTGAGCCGAGTCGCGCGGCGTGCGCTGCACGCCCTCGGCCTGGGATGGGGCGCCGCGCACACCGAGCTGCGTCTGGCCGCGGCCGGGCCGGTGGTGATCGAGGTGAATCCCCGGCTCGCCGGCGGCATGATCCCCGCCGCCGTCCGCGCGGCGATCGGGCTCGACCTGGTCGACGCCGTCGTGGCCCGGGCCACCGGGGGCGCGCTGCCGGCGCCGGCGCCGGCCGCCGGGCACGCCGCGATCCGGTTCCAGATGCTCACGCGGGAAGGGCTCGTCACGGCGGTACGGGGTGGGTTGCGGGCAGCGGCGAGCCCCGGCGTCGTGGCGGCGACCGCGCTGACCGCGCCCGGAATGGTGGTGACCAGGACCAATTCCTTCCGGGACCGGCTCGCCTGCGTGGTCGCCCAGGGGCACGACGCGGTCTCCGCCCAGCGCCACGCCGACCGGGCCGCTCCGCTCTTCACCATCGACATCCAGGCACACGAGGACGTGCACGAAGGGAAACGGGGACGATGACGAACACCGGCGAACAGGTGACGGCAACGGCCGCGCCGCGGTGGACGGCGGCGGGCGACACGGCGACGGGCCGGGGTTCGGTGGGCGTACGGCTGCCCGACGACCTCCTCGACGCCCTCCGTGCGGCGGGACCCGAGATGCCCGCCCTGCTGTCGGCCGCGTACGCCCGGGTGCTCGCCACGGTCGCGGCCGAACGGGAGATCTGCTACGGGTACGTCGCGCCGGGCGGGACGGACGTCTCCGCCCACCGGCTGGAGGTGGGCAACGGTAGTTGGGCCGAGCTGGTCACGGCCGGTCGCGGTGAGCCGGTGACGGCGCTCTGCCAGGTGGTGCTCGATCTGTCCGCGCTCGACGGCGCCGCGGCCGCCCCGCCCGGCCCGGACCTGCTGCGGGTCGCCTACCGGGGTGGCGACGGGCTGCGCCTGGAGGTGTGGCACGACCGGGCCGTGCTGAACGACGAGTACGCGCGGCGCTTCGCCGGCTACCAGGTCGCGGCGCTGCGGGCCCTGACCGCCGATCCCACGGCGGCTCACCACCGGTGCGGCCTGCTTTCCGACGCCGAGATCAGGACCCAGCTCTACCGGCTCGCGGGTCCGCGCGTCGACCTGCCGCGGACCACCTTCCACGAGCTCGTCGAGGAGCGGGTACGGCTGCACCCGGAGCGGGTCGCGGCCACGTCCGGCCGCGCCGCCCTGTCGTACGGTGAACTCAACGCGCGTGCCAACCGGATCGCGCACGCCCTGCTGGCCGCGGGCCTGACCCCCGAGTCGCCCGTGGCCGTGGTGCTCGACCGCACCCTGGACTGGCTCGCGGCCGCGCTGGGGGTGTTCAAGGCGGGCGGGGTCTATCTGCCCGTGCGCCCGGACTTTCCCGCCGACCGGGTCGCCACCCAGATGCGCCGCAGCCAGTGCCGGTACGTGCTCGCCGAGCCGGGCAGCCTGGGCCTCGCTCGCGCGGCCACCGAGGCGTCCGGGGGCGACGCGCGGATCCTGCTCGTCCCGGAGATCGTCTCCGGCCCGGGGGACACCGCCGACCCGCGCGTGCCGGTGACGCCGGAACAGGCCGCCTACATCTACTTCACCTCGGGCTCCACCGGCACGCCCAAGGGTGCCCTCTGCGAGCACTCGGGCATGCTCAACCACCTGCTCATGAAGATCGACGACATGGGCCTCGCCGCCGGGGAGGACGAGGTCGTCACCCAGACCGCGTCGCAGTGCTTCGACATCTCGCTGTGGCAGTTCGCCGCCGTCCTGATGGTCGGCGGGAGGGTCCGCATCGTCGACACGGACACCCAGTTGAGCGTCACCGGATTCGTCGACGAGCTGGTGGAGCACGGCGTCACGGTGGCCCAGGTCGTCCCCTCGTACCTGGAGGTGCTGCTGACCCACCTGGAGCGGCAGCCGTGCCCGCTGGGTCGGCTGCGGGTCCTGTCGGTCACCGGGGAGGCGCTGAAGCTCGACCTGGTGCGGCGTTGGTTCGCCGTGTGTCCGCAGGTCACGTTGGTCAACGCCTACGGCGCCACCGAGGTCTCGGACGACACGATGCACGAGATCCTGTCGGGCCCGCCGCCGCGGGACTTCGTGACCGTCGGCGACTCGCGGCGCAACGTCAACACCTACGTCCTCGACGAGAACCTGGCGCTCGTCCCGCTCGGTTCGCCCGGCGAGATCGCGTTCTCCGGGGTCTGCGTCGGCCGGGGTTACATCAACGACGAGGAGCGGACCCGGCAGGCGTTCGTCGCCGACCCGTACCGGTCCGGTACCCGGATGTACCGCACCGGCGACTTCGGTCGCTGGCTCCCCGAGGGCAGGATCGAGTTTCTGGGCCGGCGGGACGAACAGGTGAAGATCCGGGGTTTCCGCATCGAGATCGGGGAGATCGAGAACAAGCTGCTCCGGTTCCACGGGGTGCGGGAGTCCGCCGTCGTGATCGACGACGACGCACGGGGCATCCGCAACCTGGCCGCCTTCTACACCGGCGCGGGCGTGGCACCGGAGCACCTGCGTGACTTCCTCGCCGGTCTGCTGCCGCCCTACATGGTGCCGACCTACTTCCACGAGCTGGACCAGCTCCCGCTGACCGAGAACGGCAAGGTCGACAAGAACGTGCTCAAGCGCCTGGCCGGCACCCTCGGCCACGGCGGCGCACCCTACGTCGCACCCGCCACGCCGACCGAGCGACGGCTGGCGACGCTGTGGGCAGAGGTGCTCGGCGTGCCGTTGGAGCGGCTCGGCCGCGACGCCGACTTCTTCGAGCTCGGCGGCACCTCGCTGGCCGCCGTCCGCATGTTGATCAGCATGAACGGCGGATTGTCGCTCGCGCAACTCGTCGGCAACCCGCGGCTCGGGGCGCTCGCCGCCGTGCTCGACGGGAGCGAGCACGGCGCCCGCGCGTCGGCCGATCTCGTCCAGCCGCTGTCGAACGTGCAGAACGCCAACCACGCCTTGGTCTGCTTCCCGTACGCCGGCGGAAACGCGGTCAACTTCCGGGCTCTCGCGCACGAGCTGCGCCACGACGGCGTCGCGGTCTACGGGGTGGAGCTGCCCGGGCACGACCTGGCGACCGCGGGGGAGCCGATGGGTGACGTCCGACAGGTGGCCGCGCGGGTGGCCGCCGAGATCCGCCAGCGCCTCACGGTGCCGGTGCTGCTCTGGGGGCACTGCGCCGGTGCCGCCGCGGCCCTGGAGACCGCACGCCTGCTGCGCGACGCGGGGGCGCCGGTCGAGCGGGTGTTCGTCGGCGCCCTGCTGCTGGCCACGGCGGACGAGCTGCGCCGGGAGATGGCCGAGGTACGGGATGCCGACAACGCGACGTTGTTGGCGCGGCTGCGGGCCGAGAGCGCGTACGTCGAGCTGGACGGGCTGCAACCGGAACGACTCGACATCGTGGGAGCGTCGTACCGGCACGACGTGGTGACCGCGAACCGCTACCAGTTGGACATGCTGGCGCAGCCGCGGCGGCACCGCGTCGACGTGCCGCTGCACGTCGTCGTCGCCACCGACGACCCGGGCACCCGCGGCTACGACCACCGGTACGCCGACTGGCGGCTGGTCGCCGACCGGGTCGAGCTGCACGAGGTCGCCGACGGCGGCCACTACTTCGTGGGGTCCAGGCCGGGGGTCACCGCCGCGTTGGTGCGGGCGTGGTGCGTCGAACCGCTGCGCTCGGCCTCCTCGGGGGGAACGCGGTGACCACCGCGGGTACGCTGCCCCATCCGCGGATCGGCGCGGTCGGGGTCAGTTCGTCGTTCGGGACCTTCGGCGAGCTGTTGCAGGGGGTGTTGCCCGAGGAGGACGGCGACTTCCTGGTCACCCTGCCGGTGGCCCGCTGGACGATGGCCAGGTTCCAGGAGACGCCGGGCACCCGCGCGCTCACCGTCCGGCCCGCGCACAAGACCAAGGCCCGGCGCCTCGTCGAGATGATCGTCGCCGACCTGCCGGAGCCGGTGGGTGGCCTGCTGACACTCGACAGCACACTCCCGGAGGGAAAGGGTCTCGCCAGCTCGTCGGCCGATCTCGTGGCGACCGCGCGGGCGGTGGGCAACGCGCTCGGCATGGCCATGCCGCCGACCCGGATCGAGGCCTATCTGGCGCGCATCGAGCCGACCGACGGCGTGCTGTATCCGGGCATCGTCGCGTTCCACCACCGCAGCGTGCGGTTGCGGGCCCGGCTGGGCTCCCTGCCGTCGATGGCCGTGGTCAGCATCGACGAGGGGGGAACGGTGGACACCGTACGCTTCAACCGCGTCCCGAAGCCCTTCACCGGTGCCGACAAGCGTGAGTACACCCGCCTGCTGGCCGGACTCGCGGACGCGGTGGCCGCGGGCGACCTTCCGGAGGTCGGCCGGATCGCCACCCGCAGCGCGGAGCTGAACCAGGTGCTGCGGCGCAAGCGCGAGTTGTCCAGCATGATCGAGATCTGCGGCGCGGTCGGTGGTCTCGGCGTCGTGGTCGGGCACAGCGGCACCACTCTCGGCATCCTGCTGGACCTCGCCGACCCGTCCTGCACCGGTCGGCTCGCCGCGGCGGCCCGGGCCTGCGGGCAACTGGCCGGCAACGTGACCGTCTTCCACACCCTCAGCTTCCGGTGAGCGCCCCCACGCGGACGACGCCTCAGGTGCCGACGACCCGCACGGGCGCGAGCAGGCCCACCACGACCTCCCGGGCGCCCCGGTACGTCTCGCGGCTGTGCGCGGTCAGGATGTTGTCGAGCACGAGGACGTCGCCGCGCTGCCAGGGCTCCCGTACGGTGTGCTTCTCGTAGACGTCGTTGATCTGGTCGACGGTCGCCCGGTCCAGCGGCGCCCCGTCACCGTCGGTGGTGGTGAACGGCAGCCCGTCCGGCCCGAACTGGCCGATCAGGAACTCCCGCACCTCGGGAGCCATCGTCCACTCGCTGAGGAACGCGATCTGGTTGAACCAGCACCGTTCGCCGGTCACCGGGTGACGGACCACGGACGGGCGCCGCTGCTCGGTCCGCAACGTGCCGTCGGCGTCCCACCGGGCGGCGATGCCGTGGGCCCGGCAGTAGTCGTCCACGGCCGCGCGGTCGTCGGTGCCGAAGGCGTCCTGCCAGCGGACACCCACCAACGCGCCGTAGGTGCGCCGCAGCCGCCAACCGGACCGCTCGAAGCGTCGCCGCACCTCGGCCGGAAGGTCGGCGAGCACGGCCCGGGTGTCGGCCACCGCGGTGACTCCGCCGGACGCTGGCGGGGTGAGGCACACGAACGCCAGCCGCCCGGGGACCACGTCCCGGTAGCTGAGTTCGTTGTGCATGCACATCGGCTCGTCCGGTGGCCACTCACTGGAGGAGTAGAGGCCGGCGCCGTGCTCCGCCCGGGGGGCGAAGCCCTCCCGTTCGACCATCGGCTCGTCGCCGAGCGCCCGGACCACCGCCGCCGCGTCATCCCGGTCGTCGACGTCCAGGCCGCGGATCAGCACCCGACCGTCGGTGACGAGGCGGTGGTGGATCTCGGCCCGGTGCTCGGCCAGCCAGTGGGGCCCACCGTCGGCTCGCATCAGGGACATGGCACCCACCTTCCGCCCGGTTGAGACGTGGGATCCCGCACCCGACTCTACTTTTCTCCCGGGTCCGCCGGCCGTGCCGGCGATGGCCGCTTCCGGTCGGTCCCGCACACCGGGCCCGACCGATCTGACCCTTTCGGACGATTGGTCGCGTCGCCGGGCCGCTCGGACGGCAACGTGCTGCCACCGTCGAGATCCGGGCGTCGGGCGCCGGGTCAACGGCGCCGGGATCCGCGGATGAACTGGTCGACGGCGGTCTCGGTGATCCCGTCGAGCAGTTCCGGTGCCACCAGGTTGCCGTTGACCAGGGTGGCGATGCCCTGCAGGGTCGCGAACAGCACGATGCCGGCGCGTGGTGAGTCGCCGGGTTCGAGCACGCCCTGTGCCTGTCCCTGCCGGATCAGGGAGTCCAGCAGTCCGAACGGCGCGGCGGCGGCCGCGACGAGCCGTTCGGCGCCCTCGCGGTGTTTGCCGGTGAACATGAGTTCCAGCAGCGCGGCGTCCTCGGTGGCGAACCTCAGGTAGGCCGCCGCGGCGGCGTGCAGGCGCGGTCCGAACTGCGTGCCGGCGGCGTCCAGTGCCGCGCGCAGCTCCGCGTCCAACCGGGCGAACCCGGCCTCGGCGAGCGCGTCCAGCAGCGCCTGGCGGTCCGGGAAGTGGCGGCGGGGGGCGGCGTGGCTGACACCGGCCTCGCGGGCCAGCTCGCGCAGCGAGAGCTGATCCGCGCCGTGCTGGCGCAGGCTGCGCTCGGCGGCGGCGAGCAGCGTCGTCCGGAGGTTTCCGTGATGGTACGCGGGCACGCCGCACATCGTAGCCGAATGTTGTCGTTGACATCATTGTTGCTGCTGGCTACATTGTTGCTCATGACAACATTCAGCACCGCGCAGATCCCGCCGATGACCGGCCGCACGGTCGTCGTGACCGGGGCGAACAGTGGCATCGGCCGCGCCGCCGCCCACGCGCTCGCCGGCGCGGGCGCCCGCGTCGTGCTCGCCGTCCGCGACCTGGAAAAGGGGCGGGCTGCCGCCGCGGCCATGGCCGGTGACGTCGGCGTACGGCGGCTCGACCTCGCCGACCTCGCCTCGGTCCGGGCGTTCGCCGAGGACGTCACCGAACCGATCGACGTGCTGGTCAACAACGCGGGCGTGATGGTCCCCCCGCTCGGCCGCACCCGGGACGGCTTCGAACTGCAGATCGGCGTCAACCACCTCGGGCACTTCGCGCTCACCAACCTGCTGCTGCCGCGGATCCGGGAGCGGGTGGTCACCGTCTCCTCGAACGCGCACCGGGCCGGCACCATCGACCTCGACGACCTCAACTGGGAGCGTCGGCCCTACCGGGCGTTCCCGGCGTACGCCCAGTCGAAGCTGGCGAACCTGCTGTTCACCGCGGAACTCCAGCGTCGCCTCACCGAGGCCGGCGCGCCGGTGCTCGCCACCGCCGCGCACCCCGGGCTGGCCGCCACCAACCTCCTCGCGCATCTCGACGACGGGCGGTCCCCGCTCCGGCGGTTGCGCGCGGCCGTCATCGACCGCTTCTCGCAGAGCGAGGAGGACGGCGCGTTGCCCACGCTCTACGCCGCGGTGGCGGAGGTGCCCGGCGACAGCTACGCCGGCCCGAGTGGTTTCCTCCAGGGACGCGGGGCTCCCACGCTGGTCGGTCGGTCGAGAACCGCCCGGGACGGCGCGCTCGCCCGCCGCCTGTGGGCCCGGTCGGAGGAGTTGACCGGCGTCACGTTCCCACTGACCGCGCCGAACACCCCCGGCAGGTGACGCCGCCCGCTCCGGTCAGCCGGCCACGGGCGGCTTGTACGCGGTGACCAGTTCCCAGGTGCCGGCCAGCACCGCCACCCGTTCGAAGCCGGTCTCGGCGAGCAGCTTGGTGTAGAACTCGGTCTCGCGCAGCCGGCTGACGCAGGTGTCCACGCCGATCAGGAAGTAGCTCCAGAAGAACTGCATGGCGAGGCGGTCCGGGGTGCGGAACTCCTCGCTGATGACGAG
This sequence comes from Micromonospora sp. NBS 11-29, assembly GCF_002140155.1. Taxonomy (GTDB): domain Bacteria; phylum Actinomycetota; class Actinomycetes; order Mycobacteriales; family Micromonosporaceae; genus Micromonospora. Next base: position 95,369 of record NZ_NAPR01000012.1, on the reverse strand, counting down.
CAGCCCGCCCGGCTCCAACGCCGCGTACGCCTGCTCCAGCAGGTGACGGGCGACGTCGTTGGGCCAGTCGTGCAGGACGCGCACGAAGCACAGCGCGTCGTAGCCGGTCGGCAGCGCTTCGGCGAGGAAGTCGCCGCCGACGAACCCGAGCCGGTCCGGGTGTCCCCGCGCGACGCGGGTGGCCGCGACGAGCGGCGCCACGGCGGGGAGGTTGTAGACGTCGGCGTGCAGGTGCGGCGCGGTGTCCAGGATGTGCGCGGCGAGCGTGCCGTCGCCGCCGCCGACGTCGAGCAGCCGGCGTCGGTCGGCCCAGAGCGAGCCGGCGTGCCGCCGTACGGTCTCGACCACCGGGCCGAGCCCGACGGCCATGCTGCGTTCGAAGTCGGCGGTCTGGGCGTCGGTGCGGGGCGGCCAGGCGAAGTCCTCGTCACCGATGCCGACCTCGCCGCGCAGGCTCTCGGCGAGCCGGCCGTGCAGCAGCCGCCACGGGTAGCGGTCCCGGTCCCGCTCGACCGCGCCCGGACCCACCACCGCGGCGACCGTGTCCCGCAACCCGGGCAGGGCGCGGTAGCTGGTCGCGCCGATGTCGTCGCCGGGCTCGTCGCGGGTCAGCAGACCGAGGCTCTCCAGGCAGTCGAGGAACTTGTACAACCGCAGCGGGCGCATCCCGAACCGGTCGGCCAGCGCGTCGAGGCGGACCGGGCCGGGCTCCAGCGCGTCGAGCAGGCCGGTGTCGAACGCGGTCCGGAGCACGTCCATGGCCTTCGGGCCGTTGGCGAGCAGGCTCATCAGCGCCCGGGGGGAGAGGGCGACGGTCATCGGTGCAGCTCCTTCGTCAGTGCGTCCATGAACGCGTCGACCTCGTCGAGGGTGTTGTAGACGTGCGGGCCGATCCGCAGGTAGCCGCGCCAACTGCCGATCAGCCCCTGGGCGGCCAGCCGGTGCTTGACCGTCTCGCCGTCGGGGACGTCCAGGCAGACCACCCCGCCGCGACGCCGCGGCGAGGTGGGGCTGACCACGTCGATCCCGGCCGCCGCGGCCCGGTCCAGGATCCGCTGGGTGAGGGCCAGGGAGTGCGCCCGGACGGCGTCGAGGCCGACCTCCGCGAGCAGGTCCAGGCCGACCTGCGACAGCAGGGAGGTGAGGGGGTACGGCGTGCCGCCGGCGAACCGCTGGGCGCCGGCTGCCCAGCCGTTGGACGGCTGGAACGTCAACGCCCGGTCGCCGGCCTGCCAGCCGGTGGCCGCCGGTTCCAGCGTCGACGCCAGGTCCGGTCGGACGTAGAGGAAGGCGGTGCCGACGCCGCAGAGCCACTTGTGCGCTCCACCGAGGACGATGTCGACGTCGAGGGCGGTGACGTCCAGCGGCACCACGCCGACGGTCTGGAAGGCGTCCACGACGACCAGCGCGCCGACGTCGTGGGCGCGGGCGACGAGGCGGGGCAGGTCGACCGTGGCACCGGAGGTGAAGCTGGCGTGCGACACGCAGACCAGGAGCGTCCGCTCGTCGATCCGTGCTTCCAGGGCGTCCTGGTCGAGGTGGGGGCCGCCGGTGCCGACCACGTCGAGCCGGGCGCCGTAGCGGCCGAACGCGCGGAAGATGAACGGTACGGTGGGGTACTCCAGATCGGTGGTCACCACGCGGTCGCGGGGCGGGCGGTAGTCGAAACAGGACGCCACGCGGGCGAGCAGGGTGCTCATGTTCCCGTCGGTGATCACGCTGCCCGGCGGCGCGCCGAGGAGACCGGCCACGGAGTCCGCGTACCGGTCGAGGCCGACGTGCCAGTCCTGCCACACGTCGTCGCGCCAGGTGCGCAGCGTCTCCCAGTAGTCGCGCAACACCCGCTCGGCGCGGGCCGGCACCGCGCCGGTGGAGTTGTTGTTGAGGTAGACGCAGGTGCCCAGCACCGGGAACTCCGCGCGCAGCGCGGCGTGCGCGGCGTCGTCGAGCAGGCGCGGCGTGGCCGTCGGGTCGGTGCGGCTCATGCGTGCTGGCCCCCTACCGGGTCGAGCGGATCGGACTGCCGGGTGACGGCGGTGAACACCGGCAGGTCACGGACGGCCGCCAGGTACGGCGTGCCCTCGGTGTAGCCGGTGCCGGAGCGGGCACCGAGCATCCGGGTGGCGAGCCGGTGGTGGGTGCGTCGCCACCGCAGCAGGGCCGCGGCGAATTCCTCCATCCGCCGCGCCACCAGGCGTCGGTCCGGGCCGTCGAGCCGGCCGTCGCGCACGGCCGAGCGGTACGCCTCGTCGACCGTCGGCTCGCCGGCCCGGATCCGGATCCGCACCTCCGGCACCGACCGGTAGGCCACCGAGTCCAGTCGACCTCGGGACGGGGCCCGGCAGAGCGACTCCACCCGCTTGTAGGAGCGCGACTGGATGGCGCTGGCCCCCTCGGTGTACTGCCGGAACGTCCGGAACGAATCCGGCTGCATCGTGGCCAGCAGGGAGAACAGCGGGCTGGCGCCGTCGACCAGGTCCCGGGCGTACGCCAGCCGGTCGGCCGCCGGCCCGGGGCGGTCGCCGGCCAGCGTGGCGACGGCGGCGCCGAGTTCGCCGGCCACCCCGGCGAAGAGGCATTCGTACGCCTGGAGCACCCGGATGAACAGGTACTCGTCGTGGGTGACGTGGACGGGCAGCATGCTCAGCCGCAGCGGCAGCTCCGCGGCGGGATCGAGGTCGACGGCGACGGCGTGCAGCGCGGCGGCGGCATCGGTCGGTCCGGCGTCCCCGGCCGCCGGGCACCGACCGAGGCGGACCAGTGCGGGAGCGGCGGCCCGGACGCCGAGCCGGCAGCGCTTGGCCACCAGCGCCGGCGCGGGACGTTGTCGCGGGAGCAGATCGGTGTCCTGCCCCAGCGCGGCGCGTTCGAAGGCCAGCGCGTCGGCGACCAGGCGGACGAACAACCGGTCGCCGGCCCGCCGGGCGGTGGCGGCGCCCCCGGCCGGGCCCGGGTCGTCGGCTGCGCCGGGCAGGCGGAGCAGCGGAAGGGCCAGATAACTCCGGTAGTCGTAACGTCCGTCCCACTTGTCGAGTGCCACGTCGAGGAAGTCGCGCAGGAGGCGCGTCGCTTCGGCGTCCCCCATTCCGGTCGCGGCCGGGAGCCGCCTGCGCGCCGCGTCGAGCAGTTCGAGCAGTTCCTTCCCGACGAAGTGTTTGCCGACCCGGTGGAATTCACCCAGCACGGCCGGATAGGGGAACGCGCGGGGGTCGGCCGCGCCGGCCGACCAACTCGTGAGTTCGTGCACCACAGAGCCCTTCGACGATTCTGAGAACGACACGGACGCGGAGGGATACGTCACCCCCGTCGAGCGCGGGTCGTCAGAGTGGGGCGGCGCCGGGGTCGTCGCCGCCGGCGTCGAGTCGGGCCTGCCACAGTTCCGGGAAGAACCGGTGCTCGACGAGCCGGGCGAGCATCGTCGCCGGACTGCCCGGGGTGCCGGCCGGCGCGTGCCCGCCGATCCGCAGCGCCACCTGGTAGTGCCGGAACCGCCAGTGCGCCACCCGCTCGTCCCACTCGATCATCGCCTCGGCGAGCCGGCACGCCGGGTCGGTCGGGTCCGCCGGGTCGAGTGCCGCCGCCGCGATTCCCCTGTTCGCGAGCTGGTCGGCGAAGGAGCGTCCGAGCTTGCGGCTGGCCGTTTGGACCTTCCGCCACCCCGGTGACTCGGCGCCGGAGCCGTTGCCCAGGGCTGGCTGCATGGCCTGGAAGTCCGCGGGGGACAGGTGCCGGAACATCTCCAGCTGATCGGTGACCAGCCGGACGGCGAGGGTCGAGCGCGCCAGCAACGCCTCGGCCGCCGCCAGTTCCCCGGCGTCCACCCGCGCGGTCGCCTCGGCCACCTCGGCGGCCGCCAGCTTGAGCCACAGCTCGCTCGACTGATGCACCACCTGAAACAGCAACTCGTCGCGGTGAATGACCTCGTCGGGGTGCCGTTGCAGTCCGAGCAGCACGTCCGTACGCATGTAACGCGCGTAGTCGGTGGCGCCGGCCCCGGGTAAAACGGGCGACTTGTCGCGCTTCAAGGATGACCCTCCGCTCGGCGTCGGCACGCCAGAGTCGGCGGCGCGGCACGGCCATTATTCAATGACGAACGACGATGCGCCAGGGGCGTGACCGGCTCCCTTTCCGTCGTCTCTTCCGAGGGCGGAAATTCACCCGCCGAAGGTGACGAAATCGTTTCATGGCGATGAATTCCCCTACCGGTCGCCGACCGAGGCGTGAGATACGTTGGCGATCATCGATGCATGGCGGCATCGTCGTCGTATGACCGGCGTCTCCTCATCCCCGCTGATCCGCCGGCTGCGACCGGGTCTGGTGGCCGCAGCCGTCCTGTCGACGGCGGTGCTCGCCACCGCACTGAGCGCCGTACCGGCCGCCGACGCCGGCACCGCGGCGCCCGCCGCGTACCCCGGGGTCGCCCTGGCGCCCGACGGCCCGGCGGTGGCCGCCGCGGAGCCGACCCCGACCGTGCCGTCGGCGCCGGCCACGGCGCCCAGCACGCCGAACACGTCGCCCTTCCCGCCGAGTGCGCCCACGAACCTGACCGCCACCCAGGTCCGGACCCGCTCGGTCACCCTCACCTGGACGGCCGCCACGCCCGGCTGCTGTCCGGTCACCGGTTACGACATCACGTACTACCAGGCCTTCGACGACGTCATCTACAGCGCCAGCGTCGGGGCCGTCACCACCGCCACGATCACCAACTACCTCCAGCCGGGCCGGCAGTTCTCGTTCCGGGTGGCCGCCAAGGACAGCCTCGGGCACCGTTCCGCCTCGTCGGACACGCTGACCGTGGTCACCCCCGTGACGGACACCGGCCCGGACACCACCCCGCCGAGCGCCCCGCAGAACCTCAGCGTCGGCGCGGTGACCGCCTCGACCGCCACGCTGTCCTGGTCGCCGTCGACCGACGACGTCGGCGTGCTCGGCTACAACGTCTACCGGTTCGACGGCTGGTTCACCTCGACCCTGGTCGCCACCGTGCCAGGTACGACGTACACGGCGTCGCTGCCCCCGGCGACGCCGCTGCGGAACCTGTACTACGTCCGGGCCCGGGACGCGGTGGGCAACGTGTCGATCGCCTCCAACACGGTCACCCTGCCCACGGCGTCGGACCCGCCGACGCCGCCGCCCTCGACCTGCCGGGTGAGCTACCGGAACCAGTCCGAGTGGCCGGGCGGCTTCGTGGCCACGGTGACGGTCCAGAACACCGGCACGGCGCCGGTCGACGGCTGGATCGTCACCTTCGGCTACCCCGGGGACCAGCAGGTCACCTCGGCCTGGAACGCCACGGTCGGCCAGACCGGCGCCACCGTGACCGCCCGTGACGCCGGCTGGAACCGCCTCCTCGCGCCGAACGGCTCCGCGTCGTTCGGCGTCCAGGGACGGTGGGGTGCCAGCGACGCCCCGCCGACCGGCTTCACGCTGAACGGCGCCCCATGCGCGGTGGGCTGACCGCGCCCCGTAGCCCGGTGTCCCGTAGTCCGGTGGGAGGCAGTCTCGTGCGTACGCATCCGGTCGTCACCCCCCGCCGTCGGCCCCTGCTCGGGGCCGTCACGGCCGGCATCCTCGCCGTCGCCACCACGCTCGGCGTTCCGTCCGCGCCCGCCGTCGCCGCGAACACGCTCACCATGCGCGGCGCCGACATCTCCTCGTTGCAGCGCAGCCTGGACCTGGGCGCGCGGTACTACGACGCCGGCGGGGTCGCCCGGGACCCCCTGGACATCCTGAGGTCCGTCGGCGTGAACTACGTCCGGCTGCGCGTCTGGAACAACCCGGCCAGCGGTTACAACAACAAGAGCCGGGTGCTGACCCAGGCGAGGGCGGCGAGGGCGAAGGGCCTGAAGGTGCTCGTCGACTTCCACTACTCCGACACCTGGGCCGATCCCGGCAAGCAGTACAAGCCGGCCGCCTGGGTCGGGCACAGCCTGAGCCAACTGCGCACCGACGTGTACGCCTTCACCTACGACGTCTGCGCGAGCCTCAGCGGTCAGGGCACCCCGCCGGACAGCGTGCAGATCGGCAACGAGATCAACGTGGGGATGCTGTGGAACGAGGGCAAGGTCGTCAACAACGACTTCGCCCCGCTTGCCGGCCTGCTCAAGCAGGGCTACAACGCGGTCAAGGCCTGTGGCGGCGGCATCCCGGTCATGATCCACACCGCCGACGCCGACAGCAACGCCAACGCCCGGTGGTTCTACGACGGCATCCGCGCCCAAGGCGTGCAGTGGGATGTCACAGCCCTGTCGTACTACTGCATGTGGCACGGCTCCCTGGCGAACCTCTACGACAACATCGTCGACCTGCGGGGCCGCTACGGCAGGCCGGTGGTGATCGTGGAGACCGCGTACCCCTTCACCCGCAACAACGCGGACAGCGAGCCGAACGCCATCGGCGACGCGACCTGTGACGGCATCGCCGCGACCTGGGCCGGGCAGGCCCAGGAGTTCGACTGGGTCCAGAACACGGCCCGCAACGCCGGGGCGATCGGTGTCTTCTACTGGGAACCGACCTGGTACGCCGTCCGCGGCAACGGCTGGGACCCGGCCGACATCAACGGCACCGGGAACCAGTGGGACAACATGGCCGTCTTCGACTGGTCCGGGCGGGTGAACCCGGGCGTGCGCTGGACGCCCTGATCCGCCGCCGGCCGCCGGGGACGACTCACACCGCCGTCCGCGACCACTGCTGGTTGGTGCCGGTGTTGCACGCGTACTGCTTGAGGACCACGCCGTCCGCGGTCGACGCGGCCGGTACGTCCACGCACTTGCCGCTGTGCCGGGCCCGGAGCTGGAACCAGGTGCCGTTGGCGACCATCTGGAACTGCTGGTTCGTGCCGGTGCCGCAGGTGTACTGGATGAGTTCGGCGCCGTCGGCGGTGGACGCGCCCACCACGTCGAGGCACTTCCCGCTGTTGCGGCTGACGATGCGCCACCAGCCGCTGCCGGCGTCGGCGAACTGCCACTGCTGCCACGCGTTGCCGTTGTACGTGTACTGGCCGACGCGGGCACCGTTGTCGGTGTTCGGCGACTGGACGTCCATCGCCTTGCCGCTGTGGCGCGCGGTGATCCGGTAGAACGTCGAAGTGGGCGGCGGTGTCGTGGGGCCGCCGCCGACGGTGTCGCCCCACCCGTAGCGGATCCGGTCCGCGCCGGAGGTGTTGCGGACGGTCAGATTGAGGTCGGTGCCGGTGCCGCTCAGCGAGAACATCGAGTACCAGTCGTAGCCGATGGTGCCGGGCTTGCCGCCGAGGGCGGGCCAGTAGGTGCCACCCATCTGGTTGTCGCGCATGACCTGGGCCATGGCACGGATGTGCCGGACGAAGTTGTCGGTGCTGTTCGCGTCGGCGTAGTTGCGGCCGTCGTTCATGGGCGCGCCGAACTCGGTCGCCACCGCGCGGGAGGCGCAGTTGCCCAGGCGGGTCTGGATGTGGCTGCGGAACGCGTCGTAGGTCATCGCCTCGTAGAAGAAGGCGTAGTGGTGGAAGGAGAACAACGTCGCGTTGAAACGGCTGTCGTTGCAGAGGTCCCGCAGGTCCTGGCTGAAGCCGGTGCCGCCGATGAGCACCCGGCCGGGCACCGCCGAGTAGTGGTAGCTGAGCCAGTTCGCCGCGACGTCGCGCCACTCCGCCGAGCTGTAACCGTGCGGTTCGTTCATCGGCTCGAAGTAGACATTCGGGTTCGAGCCGTAGGTGTTGGTCACCGTGGACCACATCGCGTTCCACGCGGCGAGGTTCGTGATCCGGCCGCCGGAGGCGGCGCCGTCCTCCCAGTAGGCCAGGATGACCTTGAAGCCGCGGGCGGTGGCGGCGTCGATGGCGCCCCGGTAGGCCTCCCACCACGCGGTGCCGACCGTGTGCGTGTTGACGGGCAGCCGGACGGTGTTGACCCCCATGGTGGAGGCCATGTCGTCGTAGAGGGCGTTGGCCTTGGCCCGCACCGTCGCGTTGCTGTCGGACTGGCTCAGGCCCTGCACGACGAGGGGCCCGGTGCTGAAGTTGTCGCCCAGCACGGCCCAGTTCATGCCGCGGAACGTTCCGGTGGCGGCGGTGGCCGGCGACGACGCGACGAGGACACCGCCGACCATCGCGGTCAGCGCGGCGATCAGCGCGATCAGGATCGGACGGGGTCGGGGTGCGCGGCCGTCCGGCGACGTGCTCCGGGTCCAGAAGTGGTCGATCACGCGATCCCACCTTCCCGTGTTAGCGCTAACACAAAATCGTCGAATGTGCTTATTGTTACCAACGCGTTACGGCCCAGTGTTGGCGATCCGTCCGGTCGCGTCAAGGCATCGAAGCTGCTCATCCCCTTGTGTCGACCTTCGTCGGTGAGTAACGTAGCGCATCGATGTGACTACTCGGCGTTGTTGCAGGAGGTGGTCCGCGTGACGCGAGCCGTGGAGACGGAGCTACCCCCCTGGCCGCCGGTCGACCCCGATCGAGGTCCGTTCACCCTGCTGAACGAGGCCGACCGGGACCGCTACACCGGCCCGGTGCGACGGGTGCGGCTGCCCACCGGGGCCTCGGCCTGGCTGGTCACCCGGCACGCCGACGTCCGCCACATGCTGCGCCAGCCCGGCTTCAGCTCCGATTTCGCCCGTCCCGGCTTTCCGGTCCTGCGCCCGTTGCCGCCGCAGTCGAACGAGAACAGCGAGGGCTCGTTCATCCGGATGGACGGCGCCGAGCACTCCCGGCTGCGGCGGATGCTCACCGCCGAATTCATGATCAAAAATGTCCGCCGGATCGAGCCGCTGATCCAGCGCACGATCGAGGAGACGCTCGACGTCATGGCCGCCGCCGGGCCCCCGGCCGACCTGGTGTCGGCCTTCGCCCTGCCGCTGCCGTCCATGGTGATCTGCCACCTGCTCGGCGTCCCCTACGCCGACCACGACTTCTTCCAGACCCGCAGCCGCACCCTGCTCGACCGGGACATGCCGCCGGAGCGGGTCCAGCACGACTTCGAGGAGCTGCGGGACTACCTCCGGGCGCTGATCGACACCAAGCGGGCCCGGCCCGACGAGTCGGACGACCTGCTCGGCCGGCTCATCCGGGAACGGGTCGAGCCGGGCGAACTCGGCGTGAACGAGCTGGTCGGGATGGCGCTCCTGCTGCTCATCGCCGGTCACGAGACCACCGCCAACATGATCGGGCTGAGCGTCCTGCTGCTGACCCGGGAACCCGCGCGGTACGGCATCCTCCGCACCGAGCCCGACCGGGCGGCGGGCCTGGTGGAGGAGCTGCTGCGCTACCTGAGCATCGTGCGGACCGGACTGTTCCGGGTGGCCACCGAGGACGTCGAGGTCGGCGGTCGGACGATCCGGGCCGGTGAGGGCGCGATCGCCCTGATCTCGCTGGCCAACCGGGACGCCGAGGTCTTCGACGACCCCGACGGGTTCGACCCGTACCGGCAGGCGCACCAGCAGGTGGCCTTCGGATTCGGGGTGCACCAGTGCATCGGGCAGCCGNCTCGCGCTCGTGGCGCTGGCCCGCCACTTTCCCGACCTGCGGGTGACGGCGGCCCCCGAGGAGCTGCACACCCGCGACAACTCGATCGTCTTCGGTCTCGACGCCCTGCCGGTGACCTGGTGACCGCCGCGGGCCGGCCGGTCGACGAGGAGGCGACGGTGCGGGTGGAGGTCGACCGGGACGCCTGCTGTGGGTCGGGGAACTGCGTGCTCACCGCGCCGGAGGTCTTCACGCAGGACGACGCCGACGGCCTGGTGCTGCTGCGGGCCGCCGTGCCGCCGGACGGCAGTGCCGAGCGGGTGCGTCGCGCCGCCGACCTCTGCCCGGCCGGGGCGATCCGGGTCACCTGAGCGGGCGCGGTCGGCCGGCGCCACCCGGTCAGGCGAGCGCCACGTAGAGCGGCGTGCCGAGGAGGGCGAGCGACGCGTCGACCACTTCGTATCCGGCGTCGGTCCGCCAGAAGGCGGGCCGGGGCAGCGGCCCCACCGCGAGCCGGCGGGCGACGAAGTGCATCGGTTCCCACGGCCCGCCCATCTGGCAGGTCGCCAGCTCGACACAGTTCAGCGCGGTGGAGGGGGAGCCGATCCTCGCACTCAGTGCGCCCCACGGACTGTCGGCGAGGTGCCGCCGGAGAGCGCGGGTGAGCTCCGGGGTGCCGGAGTGGGAGTGCGGGTGGGCGGAGCCGGTCTGACCGAGCACGTGCCGGCGGGACCCGCCGAGACCGAGGATGGTCGTGTCGGTGCGGCCACCGAAGTAGACGAACTCCGGCTCCTCGTTCCAGGACGCGCCGCCGTACGGCCCCCAGCTCAGGTCCAGCGGACCCCGGAAGTAGCCGCGCGGCTCGTCCACCGAGCCGATCTCGCCTTCCTGGTCCAGGAACTCCTCGACGATCCGCAGCCGGGTGTACAGGTCCGCGCCGGTCGACGGGTCGGTGGCGTCGCCGGTCCTCGGATCGACATCGAGGTCAAGCTTGGCGGCGATGTTGTGCCGGTGCTGGGCCGGCACCTGTGCGAAGAGCTGGTCCACCTTCGTCCTGGAGATGTAGACGTAGTACCGCACCCGGCTCTCCCGCCATCCGGTCGGCCGCAGCCCGACGGCCGAGGCAGTGTCGCGCGAGACAGTAGGGCAGAGTGCTGTACCCCGCAAACACGTCGCCGACACCAAGGTCCTGACCGATGAATCGACACTCCCGCCGCCTCACCCCGTTCCTGATCGGCGCCGGCTTCCTCGGCGTCGTCGCCGTCGTCGCCTACCTCCTCCAGCGATACGGCAGCACGCGGACGACGGTCACCCAGACCGGCACGGTGACCCGGACGACGGCCGAGAGCAACGCGCTGGCTCTCGCCGTCGTCACCGGCCTGATCGCGCTGGCGTCGGCCGCGCTCACCGCGTTCGTCGGTCACTGGTTCACGACCACCGCCGAGACCAGCCGGCGCGCGGCCGCGTACCGGGCCGCTCGGGCCACCCGGATCCGCGAGCAGATCGCCACGGTCGCGTCCGACATCGCCGCGATGCTGGAGGACGTCCGCCCGGTGGAGGAGGCGGCGTCCCGGGCGCTCGGCCACCAGCAGGCCGTGCTGTGGGGCCAGGCGAGGCTCGCCGTACGCAAGGCGACCAACGCCGCCCTGCCCCACGTCGGAGTGTTGCCCGACGCGTTGCTGCGGGACGCGGCGCAGGCGGTGTTCGACGTCCACGCGGGTTGGTACGAGCGGGCGGAGGAAGCCCTTCGCGCGGGTGGCGTCGAGCCGGACCGGACCGCCGTGGCGGCGTCCCTCGACACGTTCTTCACCCGCGCCCGGGTCGTGATCGAGGAGGTCGAGCAGGACGAGTCGGAGCCGTCCTAGGCGTCGCGCCCGGCGTGCCGGGCTGGCCGGGCGATGAGTTGTCGGGCCCGTCGCCGTCATACCTACGACGGGACACGACGGGACGGAAGGACGACGTGATGAGTGCGGACACGCTACTGGAGGAGTCGACGTTCACGGGGCTGGCCGAGCGGCACCGGCGGGAGCTGCACGTGCACTGCTACCGCATGCTCGGCTCGTTCGAGGACGCCGAGGACACCGTGCAGGAGACGTACCTGCGTGCCTGGCGGCGGCGGGAGACGTTCCAGGGGCGGTCGACGGTGCGCGCCTGGCTGTACCGCATCGCCACCAACGCCTGCCTGGACCTGCTCGCCCGGTGCCGCCCGGAGCCCGCGACCGGCGGTGAGGTGCGGTGGCTCCAGCCCTACCCCGACCGGCTGCTCGACGAGTTGCCCGCGGGCGACGCGGACGCGCCGGAGACGCTGGCCGTCGCGCGGGAGACGATCGAGTTGGCGTACCTGATCGCGGTGCAGCACCTGGCCCCGCGTCCGCGGGCCGTGCTGATCCTGCGCGACGTGCTCGGCTGGCCGGCGAAGGACGTCGCGGAAACGCTCGGTGACTCCGTCAACTCGGTGAACAGCGCGTTGCAGCGGGCCCGTGCCGGCATGCGCAGGCACCTGCCCGCCGAGCGGCAGGACTGGACCGGCGGCGAGGAGGACGCCGGCACCCGCGAGTTGGTCCGCCGCTTCACCGACGCCAGCGTGGCCACGGACATCCCCCGGCTCGCCGCGCTGCTGCGTGACGACGTCCGGTTCGCGATGCCGCCCACGCCGGGCCGGTACGTCGGCCGCGACGCGGTGGTGGGCAACTGGACCGACGAGGGCTTCGGGGAGATGACGGGGCTGCGGGCCGTGCCCACCGCGGTGAACCGGCAGCCCGCCGTCGCCTTCTACCACTGGCGGAAGGAGGAGGGCGCGTACCTGCCGCTGACCATCGACGTCCTGCGCGTCAGCGGCGGGGCGATCAGCGAGGTCATCATCTTCCACGACGACCAGTTCCCGCGGCTCGGGCTGCCCGAGCGCCTGCCGGCGGACGGCACGCGGTGATGCCGGCGCGCATCCGCTCACCCCACACCCGCTCACCCGGCACGACCGAATCCTGGAGGATCGACATGAGCAGCACGCACGGCACCGCCCGTTCCCGCCCGTTCCGCCGGCTCGTCGGCGTCGGTCTCCTCGCCACGCTCGCGGCGGTGGTGGCCACCACCCTCGGTGCCGCGCTGGCCCGGGCCCTGGGCGTCGACTTCGAGGTCCCCGACGGCGGCGAGACCATCCCGTTGCCCGGTTTCGCGGTGGTGACCGGCCTCTTCTCGATCGTGGGCGTCGTCATCGCCGCCGCGCTTCTCCGGTGGAGCGCACGCCCCGCCGAGCGGTTCAGGTGGACGGCGGTGTCGCTGACCGCCGTCTCGCTGGTCCCGCCCTTCCTGGTCGGGGCCGCCGCCGCCACCGTCGTCGCCCTGCTGGTGCTGCACCTCGTCCCGGCGGCGGTGATGATCCCCGCTCTCACGCGGAGCCTCCGCGCCCGGACCGACTGACGGTCCCGCGACGGTCGACGACGTCGGTCGTCACCGTCGCGGTGCGTCGGCGGCACCGAGGTGTCAGACTCGGACCGAACCGCTCGGCAGGAACCGGGTGGATCGGTCCGGCCGCCGGGCCGCGACTCGGGAGGAGCGCATCGTGGACGAGCAGTCCCCGACGGAAACGCCGGCCGTGACCGCGGCGATCGACCCCGCCGTGCCGCCGAGCGGTCCGGGCTGCGTCGAGTGCGAGTCCTCCGGCGGGTGGTGGTTCCACCTGCGTCGCTGCGCGGCCTGCGGCCACGTCGGCTGCTGCGACTCCTCGCCGAGCCAGCACGCCACCGCGCACGCGGCCACCACGGGTCACCCGGTCGTGCAGAGCTTCGAGCCCGGCGAGTCGTGGTTCTGGGACTACTCCGACGAGCGGCTCTACGCCGACGGGCCGGAGCTGGCCGAGCCGCACGCGCACCCGCTCGACCAGCCCGCCCCCGGTCCCCGGGGCCGGGTGCCGGCGGACTGGAAGACGCGGCTGCACTGACAGTTGCGGCCCCTGAGCTCGCCTACGTGACGCCGCGTGGCGGCGAGGGCGTCACGGTCCCCCTCTCAGCCACCACTTCCCGGTAGCCGGTTACCGGGAAGTGGTGGCATTCGGCGTGCGTCGCCGAACGCCGTCGTAACGGTCGGGTCACGACCACGCCTCCACCACTTTCCGTAATCGCCTCGTTCGAGGGGCGCTCGTGGTGGAGATTTCGGACTCGCCCGACCAAGTGTGTTGTCCAGGTCGTATGTCGCTGCTGTCGGTCCGGCTGACGGTCTGCGAGGCGAGGGATTCGGGCTGGCTCTGCCTACCGTCTGTGGTGAGAGGCTGTTGGTTGAAGGTCTTGACGTTGTAAACCACCTCACAGTAGCGTCCCATATTAAGCAACCGAGACCACAATATGAGCCGCTGAAGTGTGGGGTAGCCATGAGAATGCGAGTGCGGGCCGCAGCCGCAGCCCTGCTGATGACCGCCGCCGTCGCGGGGTGTTCCGAGAACCAGTCCGCCGGGGAGCCCGGCGGTGACAGCGGCGCACCCTCGGTCGCCGTCAACTTCGGGGTCGGTGTCGACCCGGCCTACTCGCCGATCTACCTGGCGAACCAGGAGAAGCTCTTCGAATCCGCCGGTCTCGACGTGACCGTCACCCAGTACCAGGAGGGGACGGGCGGGCTCGACGCGATCCTGGCGAAGCAGGGCCAGGTCACCGCCAGCACCGAGTCGAGCCTGCTCAACCGGGCGACCCGGGGTGACATCAAGGGGCTGGCGGTCTTCTCGCAGTCGCCCAGCTTCATCAAGCTCGTCGCCCGCTCCGGCATCGCCGACGTGGCCGGCATCAAGAAGTACGGCGTCGTGCCGGGCACCGTGAACGAGTACGCCACGAACAAGGTGCTGGACAGCCGGAAGATCAGCCGCGACGCGGTCGAGTTCGTCAAGGCCTCGCCCGCCGAGATGCCGGCGCTGTTGCAGCGCGGCGACATCGACGGCTACATCATGTGGGAGCCGTGGCCGTCGCGGGGCGTCGCCAACGGCGGCAAGGTGCTGCTGACCAGCGGCGAGATCGGGTACGTCTACAACCTGGTGATCGGCGTCGACGGCGCCTGGTACGAGGCCAACAAGGAGACGGCGAAGAAGGTCGTCGACACCGTGGCCAAGGCGTGTGAGCAGCTCACCACCGATCCGGCCAAGGCCGGCACGGTCACCGAGACCGCGATCAAGGTGCCGGCGGCCGAGGCGCAGAAGCTCCTTGAGGGCGTGCAGTGCAAGGTCCGCGACTTCACCGACGAGGACATCACGCGCTACCAGGAGATCGCCCAGTTCCAGCAGGACAGCAAGATCGTGACCCAGAAGGCCGACCCGGCGACCGTCATGGTCAGGGGAGTGGCGTGAACCGGTCCGGCTCCCCGGTGTCCGTGCGGGACGTCGACATCCGGTTCGGCGACTTCGTGGCGGTCCGCGAGGCGAACCTGGACATCGCCGGTGGGGAGTTCGTCTGCCTGCTGGGACCCAGCGGCTGCGGCAAGTCGACCCTGCTCAACGCCATCGCCGGCTTCGTCACACCGGTCGGCGGTGAGGTGACCTGCGGGAACGCGCGGGTGACCGGCCCCGACGTGTCGCGCGGTGTGGTGTTCCAGAGCGCCGAAGCGCTCTTCCCGTGGCTGACGGTGCGGCAGAACGTCGACTTCGGCCCGCGGATGCGGGGCGTCGGGAAGGCGCAGCGGGCCACCGCGGTCGACCGCTACCTGGCCATGGTCGGGCTCAACCACAGCGCCGACCGGTTTCCCGGCCAGCTCTCCGGTGGCATGCGCCAGCGCGCCCAGCTGGCCCGGGTGCTGGCCAACGAGCCGTCGGTGGTGCTGATGGACGAGCCGTTCGGCGCGCTGGACGCGCAGACCCGGCTGGTGATGCAGGTCGAACTCGACCGGATCTGGCGGGAGACCGGCGCCACCATCGTCTTCGTCACCCACGACATCGGCGAGGCGATCCTGCTCGGCGACCGGATCGTCACGATGACCGCCGGCCCGTCGGCGGCGATCAAGAACGTCTACCCGTGCGACCTGCCCCGCCCCCGCGACCTGACCGACCCGGCGAGCGCCGCGCTCTTCCGCCGGCTGCGCGAGGACATCGGGGCCGAGGTGGCCCGGACCCTGCGGGCCCAGGGCCTCGACGACGGGCACGACGGCCGGGAGGAAGAGCACGCCGGGCACGACGGCCGGGACGACGGGTCGGCCGGCGTCGACGCTGGCCAACCGGTCGGTGGCGACAGGAGGGCGCGACGATGAGCGTGGACGTCCGTACCGTGCCGGAGAAGATCGGACGGGCCGAGCCCGGACCCACCCGCCGGCGTCGCAGCCGCCCGGGGCTGACCCGGGTCGGGCTGTCGGTCCTGTCGGTGGTGCTCGGCATCGTGATCTGGGACCTGGTCAGTCGCAACTACACCGCGTTCTTCCTGCCCTCGCCGTTGCTCACCTGGCGTGGCGCGGTCGAGTTGATCCAGGACGGCACGCTGTGGAGTTCGGTCAGCGCCTCGTCGACCCGGATCCTGACCGGGTGGGCGCTCGGTGTGGTGATCGGCGTACCGGTCGGGCTGCTGATGGGTTGCGTGCCGTGGCTGCGGCTGATGGTGGACCCGNCTGGCTCGGGCCGGGGGAGGCGTCGAAGGTCGCGCTGATCTTCTACACCACCGTCTTCATCGTCGCGCTCAACACGTTGGCCGGGGTCCTGTCGGTCGACGAGCTGCGGCTGCGGGCCGCCCGGGCGCTCGGCGCCAACCCGGCCCGTACGCTGGTCTCGGTGGTGTTGCCGTCGACCGTGCCGCACGTCGTGACCGGCGCCCGACTGGCCATGGGCAACTCGTTCCTGACCATCGTCTCCGCCGAGATCGTGGCGGCGCAGAGCGGCCTCGGCTCGCTCATCTGGACCGCCCGTAACTACGCCAAGACGGAGTGGGTCTTCGTCGGCATCATCGCCCTCGGGCTGCTCGGCTACCTCTTCGACTGGGTCCTGCGCGTGGTCACCAGCAGGTCCCTGCGCCGCTACGGCGTCACCTTCTAGCCCGGCCGCGCGCGACGGCGGCCGGCGACCGGCCGCCCGGGTCCGCGCCCACCACTATCGAAAGGCTCGCCATGCTGTGCATCGGCGTCGACATCGGTGGCACCTTCACCGACGTCATCGTGTACGAGCCGGACACCGCCCGGCTCGCCGAGGCCAAGACCCTGTCCACGCCGGACGACCCGGCCGCGGCCATCTTCGAGGGTCTGGCCAAGCTCGGCGTACGCCTCGACGCGGTCGACCGGTTCGTCCACGGCACCACCCGGGTGACCAACGCGCTGCTGGAGGGCTCCGGCGAGCCGGTCAGCGTGGTGGCCACCGAGGGCTTCCGCGACGTGTTGGAGATGGGGCTGGGGCACCGGCCGCAGCTCTACAGCGTCAAGGAGGCGGGACGTCCGCCGCTGGCCCCGCGCCGGCTACGGCATGTGCTGCGGGAGCGGATCGGCGCCGACGGCAGCGTCGTGCGGCCGCTGGACGCCGCCGACCTCGACGCGGTGCTGGACCGGGTGGCCGCCGCCGGCCCGAAGGCGGTGGCGGTCTGCCTGCTGCACTCCTACCGCAACCCGGCGCACGAACGGGCGGCGGCCGCCCGGCTCGCCGAGCGACACCCCGGCCTGGTCTGCACGATCTCCTCGGACGTGGTGCCGGAGCAGGGCGAGTACGAGCGGTTCGCGACCACCGTGCTCAACGCCAGCGTCCGCTCGACGGTCGCCGACTACCTGCGCGGGCTCGGTGAAGCGCTCGCCGCCGGCGGCTACGCCCACCCGCTGTCCATCATGACCAGCAGCGGCGGGGTGGTCTCCACCGACGAGGCCGGCCGGCTGCCGATCAACCTGGCCCTGTCCGGTCCGGCCGGCGGGGTCGCCGCCAGCGTGCACGTCGCCGGGCTGGCCGGCTACCCGAACGTGATCACCTGTGACATCGGTGGGACCAGCACCGACGTCTGCCTGATCAAGAACGGCACCCCGTTGATGACCAACGACGGGAAGATCGCCGGATATCCGAACCGCACCTTCCAGGTCGAGATCAACACGATCGGCGCCGGCGGCGGCTCGATCGCCTGGCGGGACCTCGGCGGCGAGCTGCGCATCGGCCCGCGTAGCGCCGGCTCCACCCCCGGCCCGGCCGCGTACGGGCGCGGCGGCACCGAGCCGACGACGACCGACGCGCACCTGGTCGTCGGCCACCTGGACCCGCAGGAGAGCCTCGGCGGCGAGGTGCGCCTCGACGTCGACGCGGCCCGGGCGGCGATCGGCCGGCTCGCCGCCGACTTCGGCCTGGACGACCTGGAGCTGGCGCACGGCATCCTCACCATCGCCACGGTCAAGATGACCAGCGCGATCAAGGAGATCTCCGTCGCCTGCGGGCACGACCCCCGCGACTTCGTGCTGATGCCGTTCGGCGGCGCCGGCCCGATGCACGCCACCGTGCTCGCCGACGAGCTGGGCATCCGCCGGGTGCTGGTGCCGCCGGTGCCGGGCAACTTCTCCGCGCTCGGCTTCGTCACCGCGCAGGCCCGGCACGACTACGTGCGTACCGTGCTGGTGCCGGCCGACGAGGCCGGGCTGGGCGCCGTCCGCGCGGTCGTGGCGGAGCTGCGCGACGCGGCCCGGGCCCAGCTCAAGGCGGAGGACGGCGTCGAGGCCCACGAGGTCACGTTCGGCCTGTCGGTCGGGATGCGGTTCCGGGGCCAGTCCTTCGACCTGGCCGTGCCGGTCGAGGACGTGCCGGCGACCGCCGAGGACCTGGTGGCGGCGTTCCACGCCGCCTACGCCGAGCGGTACGCGTACGCCCGGTCGGGTCATCCCGCCGAGATCGTCAACTGCCGGCTGACCGCGTTCGGCCCCCGACCCGCCGTCCGGTTCGTACCCCCGGCGGGCGCGTCGCCGCAGCCGGGTCGGACCCGGATCTACGGCGCGGACGGCTGGGTCGACGCCACCGTCTGGCGCCGCACCGAGCTGGCCCCCGGCCGCGCGGTGCCCGGCCCGGCGGTGGTGCGGGAGAACGGCAGCACGACCGTGGTCGGCGCCGGCTGGACCGCGACCGTCGACGACCACGGAAACCTGCTGCTGGTCCGGGAGTGAGCCGGTGACCCCGCCCGCCTTCGACGCCATCGTCCTGGACCGCGCCGCCCGGGAGCCGGACCGTCCGTTGTACGCCTTCGACGAGCTGGACCGGCCGGTGTCGGCCGGCGAGTTCGCCGACCTCGCCGGCCGGGGGGCGGGGATGCTGGCCGCGCTCGGCGTCGGTCGCGGCGACCGGATCGCGGTGTGGGCCGAGAACGGTCTCGGCTGGCTGGTCCTGCTGGCCGCCGCGGCGTGGCGGGGCGCCGCCCTGGTGACCCTGCATCCCGGGCTGACCGCCGCGGAACTCACCACGGCGCTGGCCCGCAGCCGCCCGCGTCGGCTGTTCGTGGCCGAGCGGGTGCGGGACCGCGACGGCCGGGCCACCGCCGAGCAGGCGGTCGCCGGGCTGCCGCCGGACGCCCGCCCGGACGGCTGGCACACGTTCGACGACGACCTGGCCGGGCTGCGCGACCGGACCGGAGCGGCGCCGACCCCGGCCGGACATCCGGACGCCGTCCTGAACATCCAGTTCACCTCGGGCTCGACCGGCCCGGCGAAGATGGTCGCGCTCAGCGCCCGCAACCTGATCACCAACGCGCGGTGGACGGCCGACGCCGCCCGGCTGGGCGCCGACGACCGGATCGCCTCGCCGCTGCCCCTGGCGCACGCGGCCGGTCTCGGCAGCGGCGCCGTGCTGGCGCTGGTCACCGGCGCGCTGTGGGTGTCGGTCCGGCGGTTCCGCTCCGCGCCGGTGCTGGCCCAGATCGCCCGGCACCGGTGCACCGTGCTCCAGGCCGTGCCGACGATGGCCACCATGCTCGCCGACACCGTCGAGGCGGAACCGGAGCGTTTCGACCTGTCCTCGCTGCGGGTCGGGTTCCTCGGCGGTGCTCCGTGCGCGCCCGCGCTGCTGGCCCGCACCCGGCGGGTGCTCGGGCTGGACCGCGTCGCCGTGATCTACGGGCAGACCGAGGCCGGGCCGACGATCAGCGTCGACCCCGGCGACGGGAGCTGTGGTCCGCCCGGCGCCACGGTCGGCCGGGTCGCTCCGGATCTGCGCGCCGTCGTCGTCACCCCCGGCACCCGCACCGAACTGCCCGCCGGAACGCCCGGTGAGCTGCTGGTACGCGGCGAGTCGGTGACCGCCGGCTACGTCGACGACCCGGCGGCCACCCGGGCCGCGCTCACCACCGACGGCTGGCTGCGCACCGGTGACCTGGGCGCACTCGACGCCGAGGGGGTCCTCACCCTCACCGGCCGGGTCAAGGAACTGATCATCCGGGGCGGCGAGAACGTCAGCCCGGCCGAGGTGGAGGCGGCGTTGCTCGACGACCCGGACGTCGCCCAGGTGTGTGTGCTCGGCGTGCCGTCGCCGCGCTGGGGCGAGGAGGTCGGCGCGCTCGTCGTCGCCGCCTCGGGCGCCGCGGCCGACCCGGAACGGCTGACCACGGTGGCCGCCGCCCGGCTGGCCCGGCACAAGGTGCCGACGCTGATCCGTACGGTGCCGGCCCTGCCGCTGCTGCCGTCCGGCAAGGTCGACCGGCGTGCTGCGCTCGGCCTGCTCACCGGTGGGGAGGAACGCTGATGCAGCTCGGTTCGTGCTTCCTGGACTCGTTGACCGTCACCAGCTTCTTCGGCAACGCCGAGATGCGTGGGGTCTTCAACGACCGCCAGCTCATGCAGTCCTGGCTCGACGTGGAGGCGGCCCTGGCCCGGGGGCAGGCGAGCCTCGGCATCATCCCGTCGACGGCGGCCCGGGCGATCACCGAGGCGGCCCGGCTCGACCGGCTCGACACGGCGGTGCTCGCCGCCGACGCCGCCGACACCGTGCACCCGTTGGTGCCGCTGGTCCGGGCGCTGACCGCGGCCTGCGCCGGCGACGCCGGACGCTACGTCCACCTCGGCGCGACCACCCAGGACGTGATGGACACCGGGTTCGTGCTCCGGGCCCGGGCCGGCCTGGACATCGTCGCCCGCCAGGTCGACGAGCTGGTCCGCATCCTGCGCCGGCTGGCCCTGCGGCACCGCGCCACCCCGATGCCGGCCCGTACGCACGGCCAGCAGGCGCTGCCGACCACGTTCGGCCTGCGCTGCGCGGTGTGGCAGAGCGAGCTGCAACGGCACCGGGCCCGGCTGGCCCAGATGCGCGAACGGCTGCTGGTCACCAGCATGGGTGGGGCCGCCGGCACGATGGCCGGCTACGGCCCGCAGGCGTTCGCCCTGGAACGCGCGGTGGCCGACGAACTCGGCCTCGGCGTCGCGGACACCCCGTGGCACGCCACCCCGGACCGGTTCGCCGAGTGCCTGATGGTCCTCGGGCTGGTCGCCGCCAGCGCGGAGAAGCTGGCCCGGGAGATCTACTTCCTCGGGCGTACCGAGGTCGGCGAGGCGTTCGAGCCGCAACGCGCCACCCAGGTCGGCAGCAGCACCATGCCGCACAAGCGCAACCCGATCCGGTGCGAGGCGGTGATCGCCGCCGCCGGCACGCTGCGCGCCCAGGTGCCGCTGGGGTTGCAGACCATGGTCGCGCAGGACGACCGCGACATGGGCGTCGGCATGACGCTGTGGAAGCTGCTGCCGGAGTGCTTCATCCTCATCGGCGGCGCCCTGGAACGGCTGGTCGAGGTCTTCGGCGACCTCGGCGTCGTTCCGGACCGGATGCGCGCCAACCTGGACCTCACCGGCGGGCTGGTGCTCTCCGAGGCGGTCATGCTGCGTCTCGCCGAGCCGCTCGGCCGGGAGCAGGCCCACCACCTGGTGATGCGGATCGTGCGCGACAGCCTGGAGCAGAACCGGCCGTTCGCCGAGATGCTGCGCGCCGACCCGCAGGTGGCCGCCGCCCTGCCCGGCGCCGACCTGGCCGGGCTGCTCGACCCGCTGTCGTACGTCGGCCACGCCGCCGCGCTCGTCGACCGGGCCCTTCTCACCTCGGAGTCACCGTGACCACTGACCAATCCGTGCTGCTGGACCGCTCCGGGCGGCTGGCCCGGGTGACCCTGCGCCGGCCGTCCCGGCGCAACAGCTTCGACCTCGACATGCTCGCCCGCTTCGAGGACGTGCTGCACGAGCTCGGCCGGGACCGCACCGTCGAGGTGGTGGTGCTCACCGGCGAGGGTACGGCGTTCTGCGCCGGCACCGACCTGCGTGAGCTGGCCGGCCTGGACGCCGAGACCACCATGCACGTGCAGCGGCGCACCGCCGAACTCGTGGAACGGTGGTACCGGCTGGACCAGACCACGGTGACGGCCTTCAACGGGCCGGCGATCGGCTCGGGCGCCGTGCTCGGGCTCGCCAGCGACCTGCGGGTGGCCGCCGACCGCGCGTTCTTCACGTTTCCCGAGGTGACCTTCGGCATCCCGCTGACCTGGAGCGGCATGGCGATCCTCGCCGACCTGGTCGGCGCCGACCTGGCCAAGCGCTGGCTGCTGCTCGGCGAGCGGGTCGAACCCGCCGACATGCTGGCGCTGCGCCTGGTCACCGGTGTGGTCGACGCCGACGGGCTGCCGGCCGCCGTCGACGCCGTCACCGACCGGCTGCTCGCCACCCCGGCGGTGGGCCGGTCGATGACCAAACGCGCCGCCCGGCTGGCCGGGCCGCGGTTCGACGCGGTGGCCACCGACTCCTACCTCGGCGCGCTGAGCGTGGCGCTGCGCCCGCCGGGCGACTATCTCGACGGGGGCGCCCGGTGAAGGTCTTCGAGGCGATCGCCGACGCCGTCGTCGCGCACGGCGTCGACACCGTGTTCGGCCTGCTCGGCGACGCGAACATGTTCCTGGTCGCCGACCTGGTGAACCGGCACGGCGTGCGGTTCGTCGCGGCCCGCAACGAGAACGCCGCGGTGATGATGGCCGACGGGTACGCCCGGGTCACCGGCCGGTGCGCGGTCGCCACCGTCACCCAGGGGCCCGGGCTGGCGGTGGCCGGGGCGGCGTTGACCATCGCCCGGCAGGCCCGTACCCCGCTGGTCCTGATCGCCGGTGACACCCCGCCCGGCGACCCGCTGCACGTGCAGCACTTCGAGCAGCAGCCGTACGCGCTGGCGACCGCGGGCCGGTTCGTGCCGGTGACCGCCGCCGCGACCGCCGTACGCGAGGTGGGGTTGGCGTTCCGGGCGGCCCGCGAGCTGCCCGGTCCGGTGGTGCTGAACGTGCCGATCGACCTCGCGGACGCGTCGGTGCCGGCCGGGCCGGTGGCGCCGGTGCCGGCGGCGCTCCACCCGCCGCGCCCGCTCGTGCCGGATCCCGCCGACGTGGCGGCGCTGGCGGAACGGCTGCGTGCGGCGCACCGCCCGGTGCTGCTCGCCGGCCGGGGCGCCGAGCCGGCCGCCGCCGCGATCCGGGACCTGGCCGACCGGGGCGGGGCCCTGCTCGCCACCACGCTGATGGCCGCCGGCCTGTTCGCCGGCCACCCGTACGACCTCGGGGTGGCCGGTGGGCTGTCCCGGCCGCTGACCCGGCGGACGCTGGCCGGCGCGGACCTGGTGGTCACGTTCGGCGCCGGTCTGAACCGGTGGACCGCCGACCATGGCACCCTCTTTCCGGACGCTGCGGTGGTCGGCGTGGACGTCGACCCGGCGGCGATCGGGGCCCGCTGGCCGGTGACCGCCGGGGTGGTCGGCGACGCGGGGGAGACGGCGCGGGCGGTGTCGGCGGCGTTGGCGCCGGTGAGCCGGCCGCACTGGCGCTCGCCG
The DNA here is from genome assembly GCF_002140155.1 of Micromonospora sp. NBS 11-29. GTDB lineage: Bacteria > Actinomycetota > Actinomycetes > Mycobacteriales > Micromonosporaceae > Micromonospora. The sequence goes on along the minus strand of NZ_NAPR01000012.1, from coordinate 72,183 downwards.
GAGCTGGCCGCCGAGCTGGCGGTCGCCGACCCGTTCGCCGACCTGGCGGTCGAGTCCGGCGCGGACCGGATCGACCCCCGGGCGTTCATCCGGGTCTGCGCCGAGCGCCTGCCGCGCGAGCGGACCACGGTCGTCGGCGTCGGTCACTTCGGCGGCTGGCCCAACCTGCTGCTCGACTCGGCCGCCACCGACCGGTCGTTCGTCGCGCCGTGGGAGTTCGGCAGCATCGGTGTCGGGCTGCCGTTCGCGGTGGGCGCCGGGGTGGGCCGTCCGGACCGGCCGGTGGTCGCCTTCGAGGGCGACGGCAGCCTGCTCACCGGGCTCGGCGAGCTGGACACCCTGGCCCGGGTCGGCGCACCGGTGCTGCTGGTGCTCCTGGACGACGCGGCGTACGGCGCGGAGGTGCGCAAGCTCGCCCCGCGCGGGGTCGACCCGGAGCTGGCCCGCTTCCCGCAACGGGACCTCGCGGCCGTGGCCCGCGCGCTCGGGCTGCCGGCGTGGACCGTCACCGACGAGGTGGGCGCGCGGGCGGCCTTCGACGAGGTGCTGCCGCTGACCGGGCCGGCCGTGCTGCACGTACGGGTACGCCCGGACGTGGTGCAGGAGAAGTTTTGACCGGCTCAGTCGCCCCAGACGTCGCCGAAGCCGTACCCGAGCTGCCGGGACAGCTCGTCGGCGGTGCGGCGGGCCGCCGCGGCCAGTTCCGCCACCCGGGTCCCGTCGAGCCGGAAGATCGGGCCGGAGACGCTGATCGCGCCGGTGACCCGGCCGTGACGGTCGCGGACCGGCGCGGCCACGACCCGCAGGCCCTCCTCGCTCTCCTGGTCGTTGAGCGCCCAGCCCTGCTGCCGGACGGTCGCCATCCGGGCCACGAACGTGTCCAGATCGGTGATGGTGTTGCCGGTCAGGGCGGTGAACGGCGCGGTGGCCAGCATGGCCCGCAGCGCCGCGTCGTCGGAGTCGATCAGCAGGGCCTTGCCGGCGGCGCTGCACCACAGCGGGATGCGCCGGCCGAGCCGGGAGACGAGTTGGAGGTTGCGGGTGCCCTGCACGACGTGGATGGAGATCGCGTCGAGGTCCTCGCGGACCGACAGGTTGACGCTCTCGCCCTCCTCCTCGGCCAGCCGGTGCACCAGGGGGCGGGCGAGGGTGTGCAGGTCGAGGCCGGCGAGGTAACGCGCGCCGAGTTCGAAGACGGTGACGCCGAGCCGGTAGTTGCCGTTCTCCTCGTTGCGTTGGAGGAAGCCGGCGTCGGCCAGCGCGCGGAACAGCCGGCTGGCGGTCGACTTGTGCAGGCCGAGTTCCCGGCTGACGTCGCTGACCTTTCGCTCGGCGTCCGGGCCGCGGAAGGCGAGCAGCACGCTGAGCGCGCGGTCCAGCGCCTGCGTGCCGGACTCGCGGGGCGCCGCCGCGTCGTCCCGGCTGAGGTCAGTGGCGTTCGACATCTTGCTTCCCACCTTCTCGGTTGCTAGGTTTCATAATATAACTCTAGGACCACATTATGGTCCAGCCATACCGTGGTCCAGCCCGCCACCGGCATCGAACCGGAACCAGTGAGGCATCCGCATGACTGTGAACCCGATCGACCTGGAAGTCGTCACCGAAGGTCTCATCTCGATCGTCCGGGAGATGCGACAGACGATCTTCCGTACGGCGCACTCGCCGGTGATCGCCGACGCGCAGGACTTCTCCTGCGCGCTGTTCGACCCGCAGGGACAGATGGTCGCCCAGGGCCGGGACATGCCCGGTCACGTCATCGCCATGCCGGCCTCGGTCGCCGAGATCTTCGCCGACTTCGCCGACGAGATGCGCCCCGGCGACCTCTACATCGTCAACGATCCCTACCGCGGCGGCAGCCACCTCAACGACGTGACCCTGATCAGCCCGGTCTTCGTCGACGGGAAGCTCTTCCTCTTCCCCTGCGTGCGCATGCACTGGGCGGACATCGGCGGGATGACCCCGGGCAGCGTCTCCGGCCAGGCCACCGAGATCCTCCAGGAGGGGCTGCGCATTCCGCCGATCAAGCTGATCGAGCAGGGCCGGCCCAACCGCGCCGCGTTCGACATCGTCTTCGCCAACGTGCGGATGGCCGAGGAACGCCGCGGCGACCTGGAGTCCAGCATCGCCGCCTGCCACACCGCCGAACGCCGGCTGCGCGAACTCGTCGCCCGGCACGGCGCCGAGCTGATCGCCGAATCCGTGGCCGCCAACATGGACCGCACCGAGCAGCGGCTGCGCGACATGATCCGGGCCCTGCCCGACGGCACCTACCGCTACGAGGACTACCTCGACCTCTACACCGACGGCCACTACGACGCCGCCATCGTGCGCTGCCAGCTCACCGTCGACGGCGACGAGATCGAGGCCGACTTCCGGGGCTCGTCGAGCCAGGTGGCGGCCGTGGTCAACTCGTCGCGGGCGATGACCGTCGCCGGTGTCTTCATCGCGGTCAAGTCCGCGCTGGACCCCGGCGGCCTGGTCAACCACGGCGCGTTCCGACCGCTGCGGGTCCGCACCGAACCCGGCACCGTCACCCACGTCAGCTACCCGGCCCCGGCCAACGCGCACAGCGAGGTCCGCAAACGGGTCATCTCCGCCGTGATGGCCGCCCTCAGCCAGGTGGCGCCCGACCTCATCGCCGCGGACCAGTTCGGCACCACCTTCCAGAACCTCATCGGCGGCGTCGACGAGCACACCGGACGGCCATACCTCTACTACGACTACCCGGCCGGTGGCAACGGCGGATTCCTCGAATCCGACGGACCCAGCGCGATGAACCCCGTCGACCTGGGCGACATCTCCACCATCCAGTCCGTCGAACGGCTGGAAACCGAGATCCCGATCCTCGTCGAGGCCTGCGAGCTGCGCGCCGGTTCCTGCGGCGACGGGGTACGCCGGGGCGGGCTCGGTAGCCGCCGGGAGACCCGCCTGCTGGCCAGCGGCGGCGCGTACTCGGTGCAGACCGACCGGACCACCGTCCCGCCGTACGGGCTGCGACACGGCGGGCCCGGCGCGCCCACGGTGACCCACATCCGGCGCGGCGACGGCGAGCGCGTCGACTTCGCCACCCCCGGCAAGGTCGCCGGCTTCCCGATGCGCACCGGTGACGTGCTGGTGATGGAGTCGGCCGGCGGCGGTGGCTGGGGCGACCCGCTGGACCGGCTGCCCGAGGACGTCGCCGAGGACGTGGCCCAGGAATACCTGACCGCCGACGAGGCGCGGGGACGCTACGGGGTCGCCCTCGACCCCACCGGACGCGTCGACGCGACCGCCACCGCCGCCGACCGGCGACGGCTGCGCGACGAGCGACGCTGGCTGCGGACCGTCGTCACCGCCCACCCGGCCTACACCGGCCGGCGCGGGCAGCGGCGACTGGCCTACGTCGCCCCCGGCAGCGGCCTCGCCGAGGACACCCTGGTGGAACTCCACGGTGGACATCCGGCGCCGCTGCGGGCCTGGATCCGACACGACGCGGCCCTGGCCGCGGACGAACTCGCCCTCGACGACGACGGGCTGCAAATTCTGGGCGCCGCCCCGCACGACCGTTCCTACGTGCGGGTGCTCGCCGGGGAGGGACGCTCATGAGCAAGGTCTTCCGGGTGCCGCTGGCGCCGGCCCGGGGCGGCGCCACCACCGCCCCCCGGGCCCCGCAGCCGGCCTCCGCCGCGCCGCGTCGGTGCGGCATCGTCGCTGGCTGCCTCAGCCCGCACCCACCACACNAGACGCTGCGCTGGGCGTACGAGCGACTGCGGGCCCGCATCCGCGAGGTGCACAATCCCGACGTGCTGATCGTGCACGCCCCGCACTGGATCACCATGGTCGGCCACCACGTCAACTGCGTGCCGAACCCGCGCGGCATCTCCGTCGAGCCGATCTTCCCGCACCTGTTCCGCTACCGGTACGACTTCCGCACCGACGTGGAACTCGGCGAGGCGATCGCCGAGGAGGCCGGCGGGCTCGGCCTGGTCACCCGCACGATGCGCGATCCCCGGGTACGCGTCGACTACGCCACCATCGGCGCCCTGCACCTGGCGAACCCGGCCTGGGACATCCCGGTGGTCTCGCTGTCGGCCAACAACAACCCGTACTTCTACTCCGACGCGTCGCTGGAGGAGATGGAGGTGCTCGGCGAGGCGACCCGGCGGGCCGTCGAGGCCACCGGCCGGCGGGCCGTGCTGCTCGCCTCCAACTCGCTGTCGCACCTGCACTGGCACGAGGAGCCCGAACTGCCCGAGGACATGGAACGGGAACACCCGTACAACAACCACCAGTACCGGTGGGACATGAAGCTGCTGGAGGCGATCCGGCGCGGGCCCACCGCGCCGCTGCGCGAGCTCATCCCCGAGCACATCGAGGCGACCGCCTCGGAGACCAAGGCCGGCAGCCTCACCTGGATGCTCGCCGCGATGGGCTGGCCCAAGGTCGCCGGCGACGTGCTCGGCTACGGCACGATCATCGGCACCGGCAACGCGGTGGTGGAGTGGCTGCCCGAGGGGAGCCACCATGGCTGACCGGACCGGGATCGTCGCCGGGGCGCTGCTGCCCGGCATGCCGCACCTGCTCGCCGACGACCCGGCGCCGAGCTGGTCGGCGCTGGCCGACGCGGCCCGCGACGTCGGCGCCCGGCTGCGCCGCCTCGAACCCGACGTGGTGCTGCTGCTGTCGACGCAGTGGTTCACCGTCCTCGGCCACCAGTTCCAGTGCGACCCCAACCCGCGCGGGCAGCACGTCGACGAGAACTGGTACGCCTACGACTACGGCCTGCTCGACTACGACCTCCGCTTCGACGTCGACTTCACCGAACGCTGGGCGGACCGGGTCCAGGCCGGCGGGTTGCAGGCGCGGCGGACCCGCTACGAGGGGTTCCCGATCGACGCCGGCACCATCGTCACGTCCGCGCTGCTCGACCCGGACCGGAAACTGCGCTGGGCGCAGGTGTCCTGCAACCTCTACGCCGACGCCGGCACCCTCGCCGACGTCGGTCGGGCCGGCGCAGCGGCGGCTCGGGACGCCGGCCTGCGTGCCGCCGTCGTGGTGGTGACCGGGATGTCCTCCGGGCTCCTGCAGGAGTGGATCGAGCCCGGCCAGGACCGCATCGGCGCACCCGGCCACGAGCAGTGGAACACCCGCGTCCTCGACCTGCTCACCGCCGGCAAGGTCGACGAGGCCCTCGCCGTACGCGAGGACTTCGCCCGGCAGGCGCAGGCCGACAGCCAGTTCCGGGCGTTGGCCTTCGCCGCGGGGGCCGGCGCGGCCGCCGGTCCGGCGCACCTGCACGCGTACGGCCCGATCTGGGGCACCGGCGGCGCCGTCCTGTCCTGGAACCTGAGCGACCACCACTAGAGGAGAAACCATGCGGAACATGGCCGTGGGCTTCGTCGAAGCCGAAGGCTTCACCCCCGTCTTCGACGCCGTCGACGCGATGGTCAAGGCCACCGAGGTCGAGGTGACCAAGGTCGTCCGGCTCGGCGGCGGCATCGTCGCCGTCGCGGTACGCGGTGACCTGGCGACCGTCGAGGAGGCCGTCGACATCGGCGAGGAGACCGCGCGGGCCAAGAGCCGGTCGGTGCGTTCGATCGTCTTCGCCAGCCCCTGCGACGCCGTCAGCGCGCTGGCGGCCGACCCTCAACTCGTCGGCAACTGACGCCCGGTAAGGAGAACCAGACATGTCATCCGACATCGCGATCGGAATCATCGAGACCCGCGGCGTCGTCGCCCTCTCGGCGGGCATCGAAGCCATGATCAAGACCGCCGACGTACGCTGCGTCGGCGTCGAACGGGTCACCAGCGGCTACCTCGCCGTCGCCGTACGCGGCACCCTCGCCGCCGTCCGGCAGGCCGTCTCGGCCGGCGAGGCCGCGGTGCGCGCCCACGGCGAACTGCGCAGCTCGCAGGTCTACCCGAAGCCGCACCCGACCACCGCGGCGCTGCTCGACAACCCGGAGACCGCCCGGATCCGCGAGGTCATGGCCGGCCTGCGCGGAGAAGACTGATGGTGCTCGGCGAGGTCGTCGGCAAGGTGTGGGCGGACCGCATCCTCGCCCCGTTGCAGGGCCGGCGGCTGGTCCTGGTCCGGGTCCGGCCGGACGGCCCCGACCTGGTCGCCGTCGACCCGCTGAACGTCGGCGTCGGCACCACCGTGCTGGTGGTCACCGACGAGGCGGCCGCCGCCGTGGCCGGTGAGCCCACCGTCGACGCCGCCGTGGTCGCCCTGGTCGCCGACCCGGCCGACACCTCCGGCTCCGCGCCCACCACCGCCTGACCGAAAGGTACGCCTGATGACCGACGGGCTCTGGTCCCCTAGCCTGCTCGCCGGCCGGCCGGCCGGCGAGCCGACCGTGCTGCCGAACTTCGTCGACGGTCGGTTCGACACGTCCGGCCCGCGCTTCGCCAAGGTCTCCCCGGTCACCGGCGAGACCATCCGCTACGTCGCCGAGGCCGACGAGTCCACCGTGGACGCCGCCGTCGCCGCCGCCCGGGCGGCGGTGCGCGGGCCGTGGGGCCGGATGGGGGAGCGGGAACGGGCCGCGGTCCTGTACCGGGTCGCCGACGAGTTGGAGCGCCGGTTCGCCGACCTGGTGGCCGCCGAGGTCGGCGACACCGGCAAGTCGATCTCGCAGGCCCGGACGCTGGACATCCCGCGCGGAGCGGCGAACTTCCGGGCCTTCGCCGAGATCGTCTCGACGGCGCCGACGGAGTCGTTCACGACGNGGTGGCGGTGATCGTGCCGTGGAACCTGCCGCTGCTGCTGCTGACGTGGAAGGTCGCCCCGGCGCTCGCCTGCGGCAACGCGGTGGTGGTGAAGCCGTCGGAGGAGACGCCGTCGTCGGCCACGCTGCTGGCCGAGGTGATGGCGGCGGCCGGGGTGCCGGACGGCGTGTTCAACGTGGTGCACGGCTTCGGGCCGGGCTCGGCCGGGGAGTTCCTCACCCGGCACCCGGGGGTGGACGCGATCACGTTCACCGGTGAGTCGGCCACCGGCGGGGCGATCATGCGGGCGGCGGCCGACGGGGTGAAGGCCGTCTCGTTCGAGCTGGGCGGCAAGAACGCCGGTCTGGTCTTCGCGGACGCGGACCTGGACGCCGCCGTCGAGGGCTCGGTGCGGTCGTCGTTCACCAACGGCGGTCAGGTCTGCCTCTGCACCGAGCGGTTGTTCGTGCAGCGGCCGGTGTTCGACGAGTTCGTCACCCGGCTGGCGAAGCGGGCCGACGAGCTGGCGTACGGCTGGCCGGCGGACGAGTCGACGGTGAACATGCCGCTGATCTCGCACAAGCACCGGGAGAAGGTGCTCGGCTACCACGACCTGGCCCGCGCCGAGGGCGCGACCGTGCTCGCCGGCGGCGGCGTACCGGAGTTCGGCGACGCCCGCGACGGCGGCGCGTACGTCNGTTCGGCCCGGTCTGCACCGTGACGCCGTTCGACGACGAGGACGAGGCGTTCGCCCTGGCCAACGACAGCGAGTACGGGCTGGCCGGCACCGTGTGGACGCGCGACGTGGGGCGGGCGCACCGGGCCGGCGCCCGCCTGGACGCGGGGATCGTCTGGGTGAACACCTGGTTCCTGCGGGACCTGCGGACCCCGTTCGGTGGGGTGAAGGCGTCCGGCGTCGGCCGTGAGGGCGGCGTGCACTCCTTGAACTTCTACTCGGAGCTGACGAATGTCTGCGTGGACCTGTCATGAGTGACGTCACGCGGGCGGCGGGCCTGCTCCGGGCCGCCTACGAGACCCGCACGCCGGTCGCGCCGCTGCGCGGCGACCTGCTGCCGGTCGGGGACGTCGACGCGGCGTACCAGGTGCAGCGGGCGCAGGTCGCCGAGTGGGAGGCGGCGGGCCGGCGGCGGGTCGGCGCGAAGATCGGTCTGACCTCGCCGGCCGTGCAGGCGGCGTTCGGCGTTCACCAACCCGACTTCGGGGTGCTGTTCGCGGACATGGCGGTCCCGGACGGCGACGAGATCGACCTCGGCCGGCTGGTGCAGCCCCGGGTGGAGGCCGAGGTCGCGTTCGTGCTCGGCGCGGACCTGCCGTACGCGCAGGTGACGGCCGTCGACGTGATCCGGGCGACGGACCACGTCCTGCCGGCGATCGAGATCGTCGACTCGCGGATCGCCGACTGGGACATCTCGATCGTGGACACGGTGGCGGACAACGCCTCATCCGGCCTGTTCGTGCTCGGCAACCGGCCCCGCCGGCTGTCCGACGTGGACCTGCGGCTGGCCGGGATGGTGCTGGAACACGCGGGCGAACCGGTGTCGGTCGGCGCCGGCGCCGCCTGCCTGGGCAATCCGGTGCACGCGGTCGCCTGGCTGGCGCGCCGGCTGGCCGCCGCCGGCAGCCCGCTGGCCGCCGGTGACGTGGTGCTGTCCGGGGCGCTCGGCCCGATGGTGCCGGTCACCCCCGGCGCCGCGTACGAGGCGCGAATCTCCGGTCTGGGTTCGGTTCGGGTCTGTTTCAGTGGGGAGGTGCACCGGTGAGTACGGGTGTGGCGGTGATCGGGTCGGGCAACATCGGCACCGATCTCATGATCAAGGTGTTGCGGTTGTCGGAGTCGCTGCGGATGGTGGCGATGGTCGGGGTCGACCCGAACTCCGACGGCCTCGCTCGGGCCCGCCGGCTCGGCGTGGCCACCACCGCCGACGGCATCGACGGGCTGCTCGCCATGCCCGAGTTCGCCGACGTGGGGGTGGTGTTCGACGCGACGTCGGCCGGCGCGCACCGTCGGCACGCCGCGCTGATGCGCGAACACGGCCGGTTGGTGGTGGACCTGACCCCGGCCGCGGTCGGCCCGTACGTGGTGCCGCCGGTGAACCTGGACGAGCACCTGGACGAGCCGAACGTCAACATGGTGACCTGCGGCGGTCAGGCGACCGTCCCCGTGGTCGCCGCCGTCGGCCGGGTGACGCCGGTGCGGTACGCCGAGATCGTGGCGTCGATCGCGTCCCGGTCGGCCGGCCCCGGAACGCGGGCGAACATCGACGAGTTCACCGAGACGACGGCGCGGGCGATCGAGGTGGTCGGCGGCGCCGGACGCGGCAAGGCGATCATCGTGTTGAACCCGGCGGAACCGCCGTTGATGATGCGGGACACCGTCTACTGCCTGTGCCCGGACGCCGACGTCGACCGGGCGGCGGTCGCCGCGTCGGTCGAGGCGATGGTCGCTGACGTCGCCGGGTACGTGCCCGGCTACCGGTTGAAGCAGCGGGTGCAGTTCGACGACGTCGACGCGTACGTGCCCGCGGTGGGTGAGCGGTTCACCGGGGTGCAGGTGTCGGTGTTCCTGGAGGTGTCCGGGGCCGGGCACTACCTGCCGGCGTACGCCGGCAACCTCGACATCATGACGTCGGCCGCGCTGCGCACGGCGGAGCGGATGGTCGCACGACGCGCCGAGCGGAAGGTGCCGGCATGACCGGGCTGTACATCCAGGACGTCACGTTGCGCGACGGCATGCACGCCGTGCGGCACCAGTTCACCGTCGACGAGGTCCGGTCGATCGCCGCCGCGCTCGACGCGGCCGGGGTCGCGGCGATCGAGGTCGCGCACGGCGACGGCCTGGCCGGGTCGAGCGTGAACTACGGGCACGGCGCCGCCTCCGACGCGGACTGGATCGCGGCGGCGGCGGAGGCGGTCACCACCGCCCGGCTGACCACGCTGCTGCTGCCCGGCATCGGCACCATCGCCGACCTGAGGGCGGCGAAGGCGCTCGGCGTGACCAGCGTANCGCCTGGGCCCGGGAGAACGACATGGACGTCTCCGGGTTCCTGATGATGTCGCACATGTCCGAGCCGACGGCCCTCGCGGAGCAGGCGAAGCTGATGGAGTCCTACGGCGCGCACTGCGTCTACGTCACCGACTCCGGTGGCCGGCTGCTGACCCGGGACGTCGCCGAGCGCGTCGACGCGTACCGGCAGGTTCTCGACCCGGGCACGCAGATCGGCATCCACGCGCACCACAACCTGTCCCTCGGCGTGGCCAACAGCGTCGCCGCGGTCGAGCACGGCACCACCCGGGTCGACGCGTCCCTGGCCGGGCACGGCGCCGGGGCCGGGAACGCGCCCCTGGAGGTGTTCGTCGCCGTCGCCGAACTGCACGGCTGGGCGCACGGCTGCGACGTGTTCGCGCTGATGGACGCCGCCGACGACCTGGTCCGGCCGATGCAGGACCGGCCGGTGCGGGTCGACCGGGAGACGCTCACCCTCGGCTACGCCGGGGTCTACTCCAGCTTCCTGCGCCACGCCGAACGGGCGTCGGAGCGGTACGGGGTCGACGTGCGGTCGATCCTGGTGGAACTGGGCCGCCGCCGGATGGTCGGCGGGCAGGAGGACATGATCGTCGACGTCGCCCTCGACCTGGTCGCCGCCGACGCCCGGACCGCGCCGACCGGAGGGAACCGATGAAGACCGTCGACCAGCTCGCCGCACACCTCGACGCCGCGGCGACCAGCCGGGCCGCGGTCCCGCAGCTCGGCGCCGGGCTGGACGTGCCCACCGCGTACCGGGTGCAGGAGGCCGTGGTCGCCCACCGGGTGGCCCGCGGGGAACGTCTGATCGGGGTGAAGCTGGGGCTGACCAGCCGGGCCAAGATGGCGCAGATGGGCGTCGACGAGGTCATCTGGGGTCGGCTCACCGACGCCATGCGCGTTCCCGACGGCGGCACGATCCGGCTCGGCGACCACATCCACCCGAAGGCCGAACCGGAGGTCGCCTTCCTGGTCCGGGGCGGCGCCGTCGCGGCGGTCGCGCCGGCGATCGAGGTCATCGACTCCCGGTACGTCGACTTCCGTTTCACACTGCCCGAGGTCGTCGCCGACAACACCTCGGCGAGCGGCTTCGTGCTCGGGGCCTGGCAGCCGGTGCCGGACGGCATCGACAACCTGGGCGTGCTGCTGGAGGTCGACGGGCGCGTCGTCCAGGTCGGGTCGACGGCCGCCATTCTCGGCGATCCCCGGCGGGCGCTGCCGGACGCGGTCCGGCTCGTCGGCGCCGACGGCGGGGAGCTGGCCGACGACTCGATCCTGCTCGCCGGCGCGGCCACCGCCGCCGTGCCGCTGCGCGACGGTGCGCACGTCCGGGTCACCGTCGAGGGACTCGGCACGGCGTCGCTGCGGGTCGCATCGTGACCGGGCGGAGCGAGGCGTCCACCGACCGCGGCGGCGTCGTGCCCGGCCTGGCCACGCCGCGCGGCCGGTTCCCGCACGTCACGGTCGCCGGTGACCTGATCTTCGTCTCGGGCACGTCCAGCCGTCGGCCGGACAACACCATCGCCGGCGCCGCGGTGGACGCGATGGGCGTCACCGACCTGGACATCCGGGTGCAGACCCGGGCCGTCATCGAGAACATCCGCGCCATCCTGCGCTCCGTCGGCGCCGACCTGGCCGATCTGGTCCAGCTCACCAGCTACCTAGTGAACATGAACGACTTCGGTGGCTACAACGAGGTCTACGCCGAGTACTTCGACGAGACCGGCCCCACCCGCACCACCGTCGCCGTGCACCAGTTGCCGCACCCGCACCTGCTCGTCGAGATCCAGGCGGTCGCCCGACGCCGGTCGTGACCGGGTGCCGCCATCGTCCGACGGACGTTCGATACCCTCTCCGGCGTGGCCGGTGTCCCGATCGGACGCCAGTCGTCGCACCGACGCGTCGGATCGTCGAGCCGGTCACCACGTACCGGTAGAGAGGCGGACCACGACATGACGGCGGTGCCAGGCCAGCGGAACGCCGCTGCGGAACCGGCGGCTGCCCGGCCCTCGGCGGACGAGGACCTGCGGACGCTGTTCGGGCCGTCCACCGTCGTGTTCGCCCTGCTGAGCGGGGCGACGCACCTGGTGGAGGCGGCGAACCCCGCCTTCTTCGCCGCGATCGGCGAGGACCGCGCGCGGACCGGGGTGCCGCTGGGCGACCTGATGCCCGAGCTGGCCGGTCAGGGCTTCCTCGACCTGCTGGACGAGGTCCGTCGCACGGGCGAGCCCTACACCGGCCGGGACGTCCGGGTGGTGCTGGGCACCGGACCGGACGCGCGGGAGACGTTCTTCGACTTCACGTACGAACCCCGGCGGGACGCCCACGGCGCGGTGACCGGGATCCGGGTGATCGGTGTGGAGACCACCCAGGTCAAGCAGGCGCAACGGCTGATGGCCGAACACCGGGCCCTGGTGGAGCAGATCGCCCGGCAGGCGCCGCTGGCCGAGGTGCTCGACGGGATGGCCCGGTGCATCGAGCGCCTGGCGCCGCAGGAGGTCCTGGTCTCCGTCCTGCTCGCCGACCCCGACGGCCGGCACCTGCGCCACGGCGCGGCACCCAGCCTGCCCGACTTCTACAACGAGGCCATCGACGGGATCGCCACCGGTGAGGGCGTCGGCTCCTGCGGCACCGCCGCACATCGGCGGGAACCGGTGATCGTCACCGACGTCGCCACCGACCCGTTCTGGGTCGACTTCCGTGACCTGGCGCGGCGGGCCGGGCTGGGCGCGTGCTGGTCCACGCCGATCCTGGGCCGGGACGGCAGCCTGCTGGGCACGTTCGCCATGTACCACCGGGTGCCTCGGGTTCCGCAGGAGACGGACCTCGCCCTCGCCCGGGTCTTCGCCGACACCGCCGCGCTGGCCGTCGAACGCCACCACATCGAGCAGGCGAAGGCGGCCGCCGACGCCCGGGCCCGGGCCGCCCACGACGAGCTGGCCCGGGTGGTGCGGGCGGAACGGGAACTGCGCGCCGAGGCCGAGCAGCGCGCCGCCGTCGCCGCGGAACTCACCGCCCGGGTACGCGCCGCCGCCGCCGCGCAGGCCGCCAGCCCGCGCCCCGAGCGGTGCCAGCTCGGCGGCAGCGGCGGGTGCACCGCCCGTGCCGAGATCAAGGTCGCCGACTCGTGGGGCGACTCGGCGTGGGGCTGCTCCATCCACGTCGAGGAAGCCGTCATCAACGTCCGCTCGGTCTTCATCGCCAGCGAGGAACTCGGCGGCCTGGCCGCCTACCTCAGCCGGTGACCGNTACGGACTGCGGCGCCGCCGCGCGTCAGCCGGTCGTGCCGGTCACCGAGGTGCCGGCCCTGGTGATGCGGTACGTGATCTTCGTGCCGCTCCAGAAGTGGAAGGTGAGGGTGACGGTGCCGTCGTTGACCTCGGCGAAGAACTCCGGTTTCAGGATGATGGTGCCGGCGGTGTAGTCGGGTTGGAAGGTGCTCCAGAACTCCTTGTACGGCGTCCAGTTGGCCGGGCCGGCGGGGCTGCCGTCGGCGTAGGTGGCCTCCATGGTGGCGAGCTGGTCGCCGCGGAACCGGGTGGGGATGATGAAGGAACTGGTCGTGCCGGTGGCGGCCGACTGGGTGGGCGGGTCGGAGCTGATGACGTCGATCCGCCAGGGCACGCCCTGGGAGAAGCGGGCCTCGATGGTGGCGTTGACGCCGTACGCCCGGTTGCCGACCAGGCGGGTCAGCGCCGCCGGGGTGAGCGTGAGGGTGGTGCCGGACACGGTGTAGTCGGTGCCGCTGGCCAACTGGGTGCCGCCCTGCCAGAGGCCGCGGAACGTCAGGCCGTTGAGGTTGAGCGTCAGCGACTTCGCGGTGATCGCGCCGGTGCGCGGCACGTAGACCTGGTCGGTGGAGGCGGTGCCGGAGCGGGTGGTCCAGCTCGCCTTGAGCATGTCGTACACGCCTTGGTCACGCCAGCGCAGCTCGGTGCGTTCGAGGAACTGGCCGGCGTCCCACAGCATGGTGGTGAGGTTGCGGATGCGGGCGTGGTAGCCGACCGCTTCGAGGTATTTCAGGAACTCGCCCCGTTCGATAATGCCGGGCCGGGTGTGGTCCCAGGCGAGCAGCGCCCACTCGCCGATGATGACCGGGATGCCGCGGGCGACGAAGGTGTCGTGGACCCGGTCGAAGGTGCTGATGAGGTCCTGCTCGACGTTGGCGTCGTAGCGGGTGCCGCCGGCGATGTTGACGCTGAACGGCCACCACCCGTAGAAGTGCACGGTGGCGGCCAGGTTCGGGTCGTGGAGTTGGTCGATGCCGGCGGCCAGCGCGTCCAGCCGGGCCTGCTCGCCGCTGGTGTGCAGGGTGGGCAGGACCAGCAGCCGGGTGGTGTTGATCCCGCCGGTCGCGCGGACCAGCCGGACGAACTCGGTGTTGAGTTCCCGGGTGGCGGTGTCACCCTGCGCGTCGGTGGTGTCGGCGAACTGCGGCTCGTTGATGCTCTCGAAGACCAGCTTCGGTGAGTGCCCGCGGAACGTGGTGGCGAGCTGCGTCCACAGTGCTCGGTAACGGCTCGTGACGGCGGTCCGGTCGGCGGGATAGGTGTTCAGCCACTGCCAGGAGTCGTGATGGAGGTTGATCATCACGTAGAGGTCCTCGGCGAGGGCCCAGTCGACGATCTGGCGGACGCGGTTCATCCACGTCGCGTCGATGGTGTAGTCGGGCGCCGGGCCGTGGTGGTTGCTCCAGGTGATGGGGAGCCGGATGCTGCGGTAGCCCTGGGACCGGACGTGACGTAGCAGCGCCTGGGTGGTCAGCGGGTTGCCCCAGGCGGTCTCGTCCGGAATGGCGTCGAGCGTGTTGCCCAGGTTCCATCCGGGCTGCATCGCGGCCACCGTGGCCATCGGGTTGCCGGTCGGGGGCGGCGGAGTCGACGGCGACGCGGTGGGCGTCGGGGTGGGGGAGGGGGTCGACGACGGGCTCGCGGTCGGCGACGGTGTGCCGCCGACATCACCCGTGCAGGTGACGCCGTTGAGGGTGAAGCCGGCCGGCGCGGTGTTGCTGCCCGACCACGACCCGTTGAAACCGAAGGACGCGGTGCCGTTGGTCGGGACGGCGGCGTTGTAGCTGACGTTGGTCGCGGTGACCTGGCTGCCCGACGAGGTGACCGTGGCGTTCCACGCCTGGGTGACGCGCTGCCCCGAGGGGAACGTCCACGCCAACCGCCACCCGTCGACCGGGTCGCCGAGGTTGGTCACGGTCACCGAGGCGGTGAACCCGCCGGGCCACTGCGACGGCACCGCGTACGCCACCCGGCAGCCCGCGGCCGCCTGCGCGCCCACGGCCGTCATCACGGACGCCACCAGCAGCGCCGCCAGGCTGCCGGCGATCGCGCCGACCCTTCGACGAAACTTTCGTGTGCTCTGCGAACTCATCGCGCTCTCTCTGGCCGTGGGGATCGACCGCTGCGGACGGTGGGCCGTCGGCACCTGCGGCGGCCCGCCGTCGATCACGGTCGAGGGGTGAGGGATCGGTGCCGTCCGGACGACGGTCAGCCGGGTGCGCCGTGGTGGGCGCGGGGATGGGTCTGGTGCGGACGCTGCCCTCTGCCTCCGCCGGCGCTGCCTGGCTCCCGCAGCGATCAAGCCTTCCGCTTTCGCAGAAAGTTTCGCTTGGAAGACTACTCATTTCGTTGACGCCTGTCTATGAATTCACCGCGAGTGCCCGTGAAGGAGCCTCTTGCCTGCGGTAACGCTGGAAAAGATCCGGTCGATCGCCTGGAAAGTTTCCGGGCGGGTCGTCGCGAGCCGTTCGCGGCCGGCGGGACGGCTATCCTTGCGGCGTGCGGGCGCCTCCCGCGCGGCCACCGGCCGGGCGCGAAGGGTCCGGGGCTGGCGTCAGAAGGAGTCAGGTTGTCACACGCCGAGCCGGACGAGAAGGTCGCCGTGCCGGCCGAGGCGGGCGATGCCCCGGGTCGACCCGTGACGATCTCCTACATCGCGGAGACCGCCGGGGTGTCGATTCCGACGGTGTCGAAGGTCATCAACGGTCGCTCCGGCGTGGCCTCGGAGACGCGCGCCCGGGTCGAGGCGCTGATCAACCGGTACGGATACCGCAGACCCGCCTCGTCCACCCGCAGCAACCTGGTGGAACTCGTCTTCGACCAGCTCGAACACATGTGGGGGATCGAGGTCATCCGCGGGGTGGAGCGGGTGGCCCGGCAGAACCGGGTGGGCGTGGTGGTGACCGAGTTCGGTCCGGAGCGCAACGCGGTGCGGTACTGGATCGACGACACGCTCGCCCGCCGTCCGGACTGCGTCATCTCGGTCGCCCAGTTGTCCGGCGAGCAGCGCGACCAGTTGCGCGCCCGAGGCATCCCCTTCGTGGTCCTCGACCCCACCAGCGAGCTGCCCGACGGCGTTCCCTTCGTCGGGGCGACCAACTGGGCAGGTGGTCGATCCGCCACCCGGCACCTCATCCGACTGGGACATCGCCGGATCGCCATGATCGCCGGCCACGACCGGATCCTGTGCTGCCGCGCCCGACTCGACGGCTTCCGCTCCGCGATGGAGGTGGCCGACCTGCCGGTCGGCGACCTGGTGGCTCGTGCCGGCCTGACCACCGAGGGCGGCCACGGCGCGGCACTGCGCCTGCTCGGCCGCGCGGAACGCCCGACCGCGATCTTCGCCAGCAACGATCTCCAGGCGGTCGGCGTCTACCAGGCCGCGCGCGAACTCGGCCTCCGTGTCCCGACCGACCTGAGCGTGGTCGGCTTCGACGACCTGCCCATCGCCGCACTGGTCGACCCGCCGTTGACCACCGTGCACCAGCCGCTCGCGCAGATGGCCGTGGCCGCGACCGAGTTGGCACTCGCTCTCGGGCGCGGCGAGAAGACCCAGCGAACCGGGCTGGAACTCGCCACCACCCTGACGGTACGCGGCAGCACCGACGCGCCGCCGCCGTGAACGGGCCCGCATGCGCCCGGACTTCGACCCGCTGTCACAAGTCGCGGCCTTCTTCGCTCCTCTTGAGAAACGAATTCCTCCGGTAGTCGTCGCGGTATAGAGAATTTACCGTCGTCCACATGTGAAAGCGGCGGGTGCCGGTCGTGTCACCGGTGCGTGGCTTCGGTGGACCCTTACCTTCGGTGCTGTCGGCGCGGCACTGGGTCACGACGTTGTTCGGGAGGCCACCGGGCATGTTGACCTTCGCCGCCACCCGGTTCACCGACCGTGCCCGGTGTCAATGTCCTGAGTTACGTCGCCGTTCGAGTAGGGGTGTCGTAGGGGTGCCGAGGGGTTTCTCCCGTTCCCATTTCGAGTGATCTACTTGCCACCGGCAAGGCCGCTGCCGAGTAGCGAAAGGGGCATCGGGAAAATGAGCCGGAATTGTGTGCGCAGTTCATCCGTCGCACTGGACGAATACGTGGACGGTGTCCCGCCGGAGTCGTCCGTCGTCGTGCGTACGCTCGGCGGTTTCGAGTTCAGTGCCGGCGGGCACGAGATCGACCGGTGGCGGGCCGGCAAGGCGCGCGTCCTGTTCCAGTTCATGCTGCTCAACCGGGGTCGGGTCCTGTCGCGCGAGACGTTGTACGAGGCGTTGTGGCCGGACACCGGCTGGTCGGGCAACTCCAGCTCACTCAAGGTCGCCGTGCACATGCTGCGGGCCGCGCTGGTCAGTCAGCTTCAGCACGCCTGCGAGCACCCCGACGCGGACGGCGGTCGGCCGTCCCTGCAACTGGTCACCCACCAGCTCGGTTACGTCCTGAAGACCGAGGGCGTCTGGGTGGACTTCGAGGTCTTCGACGATCTGATCGACCGGGGCCGCGCCGCGGACGCCCGGGGTGACGGCGTGGAGGCGGCCCGGCTCTTCGCGGCCGCGATGGACGTCCACCGGGGCGACTTCCTGCCCGGTGTGGACCTCGACTGGGCCGAGGTGCACCGGATGTGGCTGCGCAGCCGTGCCCTGCTCGCACTGGAACGTCTGGTCAAGACGCACCTGGCCGCCGGCGACCACCTCGCGGTGCTCGACCGCTGCCGCGAGATGCTCGCCATCGAGCCGCTCCGGGAGGAGACCTACCGGATCTTGATGGCCGTGCACGGCCACCTCGGGCACCTGTCGCAGGTGCAACGGTGGTACGGGATCTGCTCGACGCGGCTGCGCCGGGAACTCAAGGTCGGTCTCGACGAGTCGACCGTCCGCCTGCACGGACGGGCCATCCGCGGCGAACTCGTCGAGGCGGGGTTCGACCTCGCCACGGTCCTGCCCCGCCGCGTGCCGGTCGGCATCTGAGCGCACCACCCGCGTACGGCCCGCTGAGACCGCACGGCTCAGCGGGCCGGTCCGTCGGTGGGCGTCTCCCGGGCGGCCAGCGCCCGCCGGTCGATCTTCCCGTTCGGCGTCTGCGGCAGCTCGGCGAGGACGACGATCTCGGCCGGCACCATGAACGGCGGCAACTGCCGGGCCAGCTCCTCCCGTAGCCGCGTCGGGTCCGGCGTAAGGCCGTCGGCCGCGGTGACGTGGCCGACGAGCCGCCCGCCGCCCGCACCGGGCCGGAGCACCACCGCGGCCCGGGCGACGGTTTCCTGCCCGGTCAGCGCCGCCTCGACCTCGCCGATCTCGACGCGGTAGCCGTTCACCTTGACCTGTTCGTCGACCCGTCCGGCGTAGACGAGCTGGCCCTCCGGCGTCCACCGGGCCAGGTCGCCGGTGCGGTACATCCGTTCCCCGGGGGGACCGAAGGGGCACGGCACGAAGCGTTCCGCGGTCAGGCCCGGCCGTCGGACGTACCCCCGGGCCAGGCCGGCGCCGGCGACGTAGAGCTCGCCGAGCTCGCCGGGGGCGACCGGCGCGAGGTCACGGTCCAGGACGTGTACGCGCGTGTTGGCGATGGGCCGACCGATCGGCACCGGGCCGGCGAGGTCCGCGTCGCCCGGCTCGATCCGGTACTCCATGCACCCGACCGTGGCCTCGGTCGGGCCGTACTCGTTCACCACGGTCGCCCCGGGGTGTTGCCGACGCCACTGCGCGAGCGTGTCGCCGAGCAGCTCCTCGCCGCCGAGGACCAGGTCGCCGCTCGGTGAGAACTCCGGCGGCAGGGCGGCCAGCATCGGCACGAACCCGGGCGTGGCCTTGAGGAACGCGCAGGGCGACCGGCGCAGCGCGGCCCGCGCCGCCGGCCCGCCCCGGGTGCCGGTCGCGTGGATCCGCCCGCCGGCCAGCAGCGGCGCGAAGAGGGTGGTGACGGTGAGGTCGAAGGTGACCGGCGAGTGCAGGACGCTGGTCTCGGCGCAGGACGGGTAGGCCCGGGTCGCCCAGGTCAGGTAGTTGACGGCCGAGCGGTGGCTGATCGCCACCCCCTTCGGCCGCCCGGTCGAGCCCGAGGTGTGGATGACGTAGGCCGGGTGCAGCGGCGAGAGCGCCGCGACCCGCTCGTCGTCGCCGACCGGGCCGTCGGCCAGCCCGGCCAGCTCGGCGGCGAACTCCGGCCGGTCCAGCACGATGGTGGGCGCACCGAGCGGACGCAGGCCGTCGGCGTACGCGGCGACGGTGAGCAGCGCGGGAGCGCGTACGTCGTCGAGCATGAACCGGATCCGCTCGGCCGGGTAGCCGGGGTCGACGGGGAGGTAGGCCGCTCCGGACGTCAGTACGGCGAGCGCCGCGACCAGGAACGGCACCGACCCGGGCAGGGCCACGGCCACCACGTCCTCGGGGCCGATGCCCCGCCCGATCAGGTGGCGGGCGAGCCGGTTGACGCGCGCGTCCAGCTCCCGGTAGGTCAGCTCCTCCGCGCCGGCGACCAGCGCCACCGCGGCCGGCGTGCGGGCGGCCTGCGCCGCGAGCAGGGTCGGCAGCGGCACCTGCGGGAACGGCTCGGCGGTCGCGTTCCAGGCGGACGGCTGCGCCACCGTGGTCACGGGCTTCTCCTCGGATCTGGTGCGCGGTGCGGCGGTCGCCCGGTGCCTCGTGGTCGGGCGGGTCAGACCGGCGCGAGGGCGTCGGCGGGCGTCAGCGGCACCGGCCGACGGCTGGCCAGGAACTCCGGACGCGGCTCGGGGACGTCGGCCAGCGCGTTCGACACGCTGTTGTACGTGGTGAGCACGATGGTCCGGTTACGCGGTGACATGTTCGGCGCCGAGCCGTGCAGGATCTTGCTGTGGAACAGCAGCACCGAGCCCGCCGGCCCCTTCGGCGCGACGATGGTGCCGTCGCCGATGGTCCGGGCCAGCGTCTCGGCCCCCACCTGGTACTTCAGCGAGGAGGTCAGCGTGCTCGCCCACCCCTCCGCGCCCGGCTGGCGGGTCACCTCGGCCAGTTCGCCGTGGTGCGAGCCGGGCACCAGCATGAGCGGGCCGTTGAACTCGTCCACCTCGTCGAGGAAGAGCCCGAAGGTGAGCGCCCGGGGCTCGGGCATCCCGTCCTCGGAGTGCCAGAACCGGAAGTCCTGGTGCCACTCCCAGACGTCGCCGATCAGCGCGAGCTTGGCGTTGATCTTGAACTGGTGCACGTAGACCTCGTCGTCGAGCAGCTGCCGGGCCGGCTCGACCAGCCGCGCCTGCCGCACCAGCGCGCCGAAGACCGGGTTGGTCTCGTGCACCCCGTGCACTCCGCGGACCACGCCGCTGCCCGCCTCGCGGATCAGCGCGGGGGAGTCGATGCCGAAGACGGTGGGCAGCTCCGAGCGCAGGAGCGCGACCTCGTCCGCCGAGAAGTACCCGGGCAGGAGGAGGAAGCCGTCCCGCTCGTACTCGCTGAGCTGCTGGTCAGTGAGTCTCACCGGAATCGGCCTTCTCTCGGCTCGTCGCGTCCGGGCCACCGGTGGCGGCGACGTTCGACGCCGGCTCCACCTCGTCGTCCTCGTCGTCGTCCAGCGCGTCGAGCGACTCCAGGTACAACTCCCGGACCTTGGCCAGTTCCGCCTCGTCGAGGAAACGGGAAAACGAACTCGGCATGACTGCCACCTCCGCGGGCACGCTAGCCCGCGCCGGTTATGCCGGGGTTATGGGCGGTCGGTCAGACCTCGGCGACCAGTTCGGCGAACTCCTCGGCCAGCGCGGCGACCGTGCCGGGGCGCCAGCGGCCCGCCGGCACCAGCAGCTCCGGCGGCTGCGACAACCCCGCCGGCACGCTCAGCGAGAGGTCGTGCCGGGTCCGCAGCCCGACCCGGGGCAACGCCTCGATCTCCAGGCCGGCGAAGCGGTGGGTGCCCATCGGCGCGTTGAACTCCTCCAGGGACAGGTTGGTCAACGGGTCCGCGTCGCCCGGCGGCACCCGCAGCGCGCGGCTGATCTCGCGATAGGGGACGTCCAGGTGCCGCAGCGCCGCCACCGTGGCGGCCCGGCCGGCGACCACCGCGTCGCGGACCGGCCCGGCCGGGTCGACCTCGACGCGTACCGGCACCACGTCGATCATGCAGCCCATCAGGGGCGCGGTGCGCGGATCGGCCCGGTGGGCCACCGGTGCGGCCACGACCACCTCGCCGGTGCCGGTGCGGCGGGCCAGCAACAGCGCGAAGAGCCCGGCCAGCGCCATGTACGGCGTGGTGTGCAACGCCCGGCAGGACTGCCGGAAGTCCGCGATCCGTGGTGCCGGCAGCGGCACCGGCAGCAGCGTCGCCCGGCGCCCGGCCACACCGTCGGTCAGCCCGGCCGGCGCCCAGCGGCGAGGCGCGTCGACCAGCCGGGCGGCGGCCTCGCGTACCCGCTCGGGGTGTCGCGCGTCGCGCTCACGCCGCAGCTTGTCGACGATCCAGTCGTGGTAGCTCAGCGCCGGGGCCGGCAGCGCCGGCCCGACCTGCTGCGTCCGGGCCAGGTAGCAGGCGAGCAGCGTACGCAGGAACACCCCGTGCGACCAGCCGTCGGTGACGAGGTGGTGGGTGACCACGATCAGGACGTGTTCGGCCGGACCGGTCCGGATCAGCCGGACCCGCCACAGCGGACCCTCCGCCAGGTCGAACGGCTCGCTGCTGTCCAGGCCGACCAGCCGCTCCACCGGCGTGCCGGGTGCGGCCTCCCGGTAGGACCAGTCGACCGCGTCGACGTCGAAGACCTGCGTGGGCACGCCGTCGTCGGTGGTGACCAGCCGGCAGCGCAGCGCCTCGTGGTGGCGCTGGACGTCGGACAACGCGGCGCGCAACGCGTCCGGATCCAGCTCGCCGACCACCCGGGAGACCGCGGTGTCGTGATAGCCGGACTCGCCCGGTTCGAGCAGCTCGGCCAGCCAGATGCCCTCCTGGGTGGCGGTCAGCGGAAGCGCCGCCGGCACGGGGGACACCGGGGAAACGGGGACGGACGCAGCGCTGGACACAGCCGTTCACCTCGATGTCGGGGACTGGGTGGGCGCCACCATACCCCCGCCCGGGAACCGCGTGCGGGCACGCCGGAACGGCATAACCGGCAGATAACCCGGCCGCCCTAGCATCCGTCCGCCAGCAGCGGCACGCCCGTTCGGGTGCGCGTCGACCGGAGGGGGCGGACACGGTGGAGCGGTTCTTCACGCCGGGCGAGACCGGCATCGCGGAGACGCTGAAACGGGAAGGCGTCGTCTTCATCGATCGTCTGCTCGACGAGGAGCGGATGCGGGAGCTGCGGGCGGCGTTGGAACGCTACGAGCGCGACATCCTGCCGACCGTGCCGCCGGCGTCCAACGAGCGGTTCGCCGACGGCACCGTGCGCTGCATGCGCGACCTGCACGAGTACGAGCCGTGGTTCGCGGAGCTGGCCAACGGCCCGATCTTCATGGACCTGGTGCGCTCGGCCGTGCCGTGGGAGCCGCAGCTGTTCTACCTGGAGACGTTCCCCAAGCCGGACGGCGCCGCCGCGCTCCCCGCCCACCAGGAGCTGTACACCTCCCCGGTCGACCCGCCGGACTTCATCCACATGTGGATCGCGCTGACGGACGTGACCGCCGAGAACGGCGGCCTGGCGTTCTACCGCCGCAGCCACCGCCTCGGCCTCGCCCCGCACAGCTCCCAGGTGGCCGAGAGCGTGGGCGGCAAGTTCTACGGCGTCGAGCCGGACATCCTGGAGCGGCTGGCCCGCTTCCGGGTGGAGCCGGACTACCCGGCCGGCTCGGCCGCGCTCTTCGACTGCCGCACGATCCACCTGAGCGGACCCAACACCAGCGGCAAGCCCCGCCCGGTGCTGGTGATCGGGTTCCGGGGCACGCACACCTCGGTGCCCAGCGAGACCGAGCTGGTGACCAGCGTCGTCGCCCGCTACCTGCGGGAGGAGCTGCGGCTCGACCGGCAGCCCGACGACGAGAGCCACGACCAGCTCGGCGGCGACGCGGCGAGCCTCGACCGGGTACGGCGGCGGATCCTCGACGAGTACGACGTCGAACCGACGACCGCGGAGATCGGCGGCCTGCCGCCGGCCGCCCTGGCCGCCCGCATCGTCGCGTTGCTGGACCAGCGGCCGCACCAGCCCCGGTGACGGCACCCGCGCAGGCCCGGCCGGGCGCCACCCCGGCCGCCGCCGACCTGGCCGAACTCTTCCGCGACACGATTGGCGCGGCGGAGTTCGGGCCGGACGACTCCTTCTTCCGCGCGGGCGGCTCGTCGCTGGACGCCATGCGCCTGGTGGCCCGCCTGCACCAGCGGTACGGCGTCCCGGTCACCCTCGCCGACCTCTTCGCGCAGAGCACCCCGCGTGGGCTCGCCGAGCGGCTGGCGACCCTGGCCACGACGACCGCGCCGACCCGGCGGCGTTCCATCAGCGTCACCGCGCGTCGCCGCCGCCGGGGCAGTCCGCTCTCGGCCAGCCAACGGCTCTTCCACGACATGGACCGGGCCAGCGGCGGCCTGGCCTTCTTCAACGCCGTGGACGTGTTCCGCTTCACCGGCGAGGTCGATCCGGACGCGGTGGTGGCCGCGGTCGACGGCCTGGTCGCCCGGCAGTGGGCGCTGCGGACCGTCGTCGCGGAACTCGACGGGGAGCCGGTGCAGCGGGTGGTGGAGCGGGCCGCCCCGATCCGCCACGTCGACCTGCGCGGCGCCCCGCCGGCCCGGCTGCGCAAGCTGGTCCGCCGCGAGAACCTCACCGGCTTCGACCTGCACGCCGACGTGCCCGCCCGGTTCACCCTGGTCCGGGTCGCCGACGACGAGTGGCAGCTCGTCTCCTGCGTGCACCACATCGCCTACGACGGCGTCTCCCGGGGGCTGATCCTCGACGAGCTGGCGCAGGGGTACGCCGCGCGGACCGGCGGCGGCCCGGAGCCCACCCCGCCGACGGTGCAGTACGTCGACTTCGCCGAGTGGCAGCACGACACCCTCACCGGCGAGCGTCTCGCCGACCACCTGACCGGGCTGGCCGGGATGCTCGACCGACCGGCGCCCCGGCTCACCGGCGACCGGGAACCGGCCCGCGGGCACATCGTGCGGACCGGTCACTTCGCGCTGCCGGAAGGGAGCGAGGCCGGGCTGCGGGCCGCCGCCGCCGCGGCGGGGGTGAGCTACGTCGCGGTGCTCGCCGCCGGGCTGGCCCGCTTCGGCGCCCGGCACACCGGGCAGCGGCGGCAGGTGTTCGGCATGCAGGTGGCGAACCGGGGTTGGCCGGGCAGCGACCGCGTCGTCGGCTGCTTCTCGAACCTGTTGCCGGTCGCCGTGGACCTCGATCCGGCGGCGTCCGCGACCGACCACGTCACCGCCGTGCACGAGGCGACCGGGCGGGCGCTGCGGCACGAGGAGATGCCGTTCGAGCACGCCCTGGGACTGCTGGCCGCCCAGGGGCGGGATCTGGCGGCCGCCGGTCACCTGCCCAGCGTCGGCCTGGCGTTCCATCCGATCTCCCGGTCGGTCCGCGAGCTGCCCGGGTGCCTGCTGGAGGTCCGGCCCGCGCTGGAGATCGGCGACGAGGTCGACCCGACCTCGTTCGGGCTGGTGCTCGAACTCTGGTCCGACGGCGGGCTGCGCGGCATCACCCGGCACCTGGTGGACTCGTGGCCGGGCGACTCGTTCGCCGCCGCCGAGCACGGGCTGCGGGCCGCCTTCAGCGACCTGACCGCGCCCACCGTCGGCCCGGACACCGCCGCCGATCCGGTCGGTGCCGGCGGACGAGGGGAGACGACGCCGGCATGAGCGCGACGAGGACCCACGCCGCCCCGCGCCGGCCGACGCCCCCGGTGCTGCTCCTGGTCACCGAGGCGCTGCGCGTCGACCGCGCCGCCACGGTGGCGCTGCTCGGCACGCTGGCCGCCTTCGCCTGCCTCCCCGCCGGTCTCGCCGTCGCCTCCGGCGTACTGGTCGGCGGCCTGGACCGGCTGCACACCCTGGGCTGGCCGGCGGCGAACCGTCAGGTGCTGCTCGCGGCGGCCGGACTCGGCCTGGTCTTCCTGGCCCAGCTCGTCCTGCCGATGATCGCCCGCGCGGTCGCCGAACGGGTGGGACGGGCCCTCGACCGCGCGGTCTCCGACCGGGTCGTCGCCGCCCTGGCCGCGCCCACCGGCCTGGAACGGCTGGAGCGCCCGGACACCCGGGAACTGATCTCCGGGGTACGGGGCGGGCTGATCGCCACGAACCTGCGCGACGCGGTCACCGGCCTGGCCAACATCGGCCTGGTCCGGGCGGCGGCCACGCTCTCCGCGCTGGTGCTGCTCGGCTACCGCTGGTGGGTGGCGGTCGGCCTGCTGGCCGCGTACCTCGTCGCCATGGTCGTGGTCTCCCGGCTCTACCAACGGCAGTTGGTCTCGGCCGACGGCACCCCCGCCGGCCTGGCCCGGGCGCTGTACCTGAAGTCGCTGCTCACCACGGCGCCGGCGGCCAAGGAGGTCCGCGTCTTCGGCCTGGCCGACTGGCTGCTGGCGGGCTACCGCAACGAGTGGTCCCGGGCCCTGGCCCGGGTGCGCACGGAACGGTCCGGCGCGTTGCGGGTCAGCGTGGTGAGCACGCTGGCCGTCGCGGCCGGGCAGGCGCTGGTCTTCGTGCCGCTCGCCATGGACCTGACCGCCGGCACGCTCACGCCGGGCCGGTTCACCGCGTTCGCCGTGGCCGCCGTCGGATGCGGCAGCTTCCTGGTGGCCTCGCCCGACCTGCTGCACATCGCGGTCGGCGGCGAGACCGTACGCGCCGCCCGTGAGCTGGCGCGGTCGAGCCGCCCGGCCGTCCCCGCGACACCGGCCCGACCGGTGCCCCGCGACGGCGCGATCGTCTTCGACGGGGTCGGCTTCCGGTATCCCGGATCGGCGGCCTGGGTGCTGCGCGGGCTGGACCTGACCATCGAGCCCGGCACGTCGACCGCCGTCGTCGGTGTCAACGGCGCCGGCAAGACCACCCTGGTGAAACTGCTCTGCGGGTTCTACCAGCCGACCGAGGGACGGATCACCGTCGGCGGCGTCGACCTGCGCGACCTCGACCCCCTCCGGTGGCAGCGGCACTGCGCCGCGCTGTTCCAGGACTGGATCCGCTGGGGCCTGCCGCTGCGCGACAACGTGCTGCTCGGTGCGCCGGAGCACCCCGCGCAGCGGCACGACCTCGACGAGGTGGCCAAGACCAGCGGGCTGGACGAGGTGATCGGCGAGCTGCCCGCCGGCTGGGACACCGTGCTCAGCCGGGAGTTCGACGGGGTCGACCTCTCCGGCGGGCAGTGGCAGCGGGTCGGGCTGGCGCGGGCACTGTGGGCCACCCGCGCCGGAGCCGGCGTGCTGCTGCTCGACGAACCCACCTCGGCGCTCGACGTGCGGGGCGAGACCGAACTCTACGACCTGCTGCTGGCCGCCGCGCCCGGCCGGACGGTGGTGCTGATCTCCCACCGCTTCGCCACGGTGCGCCGCGCCGACCAGATCCTCGTGCTGGCCGACGGGCGGGTGGTCGAGCGCGGCGACCACCGGTCGCTGATGGACGCCGGGGGCGAGTACGCCGCGATGTTCACCGCCCAGGCACGGCGGTTCCGCGAGGAGGACCAGGCGTGAGCACCAGCACCGGAGGCCGGGGAGCGTTCCGCGCCGCGATCGGCCTGTCGCTGCGCGCCGACCGCCGGGCCACCGTGCTGACCCTGCTCATGTTCGGGCTGCGCCCCACCCTGGTCACCCTGCTGATGTACCTGGTCAAGCTGATCATCGACGGGTCGGTGGCCGGCGACACCACGGCGGTGACGGCCGCGGTGGTCGCGCTGGTGCTGACCGCCGCGCTCTGGTCGGGGACCATCGCCTCCTCGATCGAACTCTCCGTACGGATGATCGAGGCCACCGCCGCGGCGGTGGACCGCCAGGTGATGACCCTGGTCAGCCGCCTGCCCGGGGTGGCCCACCTGGACGACCCGGAGGTCCGCGACAACCTGGAGATCCTGGAGCAGGAACGGGTCTACCTCTCCGAGGGCGCCGACGCGTTCTCGCTGGTGCTCGGCGCGTCGATCCGGGCCGCCGTCACCGCGGTGCTGCTCTCCCTGGTGGACCCGTGGATGCTGGCGATCGCGGTGCTCGCGATCCCGGCGCTGCTGACCTCACGCTGGGCGCAGCGGCGCCGCATCGCCGCGGTCGCGGCCGGCGCCGCCGACGCCCGCCTGGGCCGGCACCTGTACGCCATCGGCACCGCACCCTCGGCCGGCAAGGAACTGCGCCTGTTCGGCGTGGTGCCCGAGCTGCGCCGGCGGCTGGCCGACGCGGCCGGGGCGGCCGACCGCCGGGTGGTCCGGGCGATGGCCGGCAACCTGCTGCTCACCGGACTCGGCGCGCTGGTCTTCGCCGCCGGGTACGCGGCCGGCCTGGTGCTGGTGATGTGGCGGTTCGTCGACGGTTCGGTCTCGCTCGGCGACGTCGTGCTGGCCCTCGGCCTGGTCACGTCGATCAGCATGCAGGTCAACGACCTGGTGCAGTCGCTGGGCTTCCTCCAGCAGACGGTCGCCTCCGCGCGCCGGCTGCGCTGGCTGGAGGACTACGTGCGCGCGGCGGTGGCGGACGTGCCGACCGGCGGCCCCGCCGCCCCGGAGCGGCTCGACGCCGGCATCACGCTGAGCGGGGTCGGGTTCCGCTACCCCGGGGCCGACCGCTGGGCGCTGCGCCATGTGGACCTGCGGCTGCCGGCCGGCAGCACGGTGGCCGTGGTGGGCGGCAACGGCGCCGGCAAGTCGACCCTGATCAAGTTGCTCGCCGGGCTGTACCGGCCCGCCGAGGGACGGATCACGGTGGACGGCACCGACCTGGCCGCCATCGCGCCGCAGGCGTGGCGGGCCCGGGTGAGCGCCGCGTTCCAGGACTTCTTCCGGTTGGAGTTCACCGTCGGCGTGGGCGTCGGCGTGGGTGACCTGGATCGGATGGCGGACCCCTCGGCGGTCGCCGGCGCGGTCGACCGTGGCGGGGCGACCGAGGTGGTCGCGGGGCTGCCCGAGGGGCTGGCGACCCGGTTGGGCCGCTCGTACCCCGACGGGGTGGACCTCTCCGGCGGGCAGTGGCAGCGGCTCGCGCTGGCCCGGTCCGGGATGCGCCCGGCGCCGTGCCTGCTCGTCCTCGACGAGCCGACCGCCTCGATCGACCCGATCGCCGAGGAGGCGGTCCTGCGCCGCTACCTGGCCGCCGCGCGGCTC
Organism: Micromonospora sp. NBS 11-29; assembly: GCF_002140155.1. Taxonomy (GTDB): domain Bacteria; phylum Actinomycetota; class Actinomycetes; order Mycobacteriales; family Micromonosporaceae; genus Micromonospora. The sequence continues at coordinate 43,988 of NZ_NAPR01000012.1, read as the reverse complement.
GCCGCCGAACAGGCCAACGGGATCACGCTGTTCGCGTCGCACCGCCTCTCCACCGCCCGCACCGCCGACGTCGTGGTCGTGGTGGAGGACGGGGCGATCGTGGAGATCGGCCACCACGACACCCTGCTGGCGCGACCGGGCGGCCGGTACGCCGAGATGTACCGCCGGCAGCACCGCGCGTACGCCTGAGCGAAGCGACGACGGCGCGTGCGGGACGGCGGCGCCGGGAAGAGGAAGGTGGAGGCGTGGACGAGCACCTGACGGCCCGGGTACGGGAGCTGTGGCAGGCCGTGCTCGGGGTGCCGGACATCGGCGCGGAGAGCAACTTCTTCGAGCTGGGCGGGCACTCGATGCTCGCCACCCGGCTGATGGCGCGGACCCGCAAGCGGCTCGACGTCGAGCTGCCGGCCAACCTGATCTTCGAGTTCCCGGTCTTCGCGGAGTTCGTGGCCCGGGTCGCCGCGGCCGCGCCCGGCGACGCGCCCGCCGGCCCGGTGCCGACCGGCGCCGAGCACGGCCCGCTCAGCCTGCAACAACAGCAGCTCATGCGGGTCGAGTCGGCGCTCGGGCCGTCCCCGGCGAACAAGGTCGCGCTGGTGCTGGAGGTCGAAGCCGCCGACGGCGCGCGCATCGACGCGCAGCGGCTGCGGCAGGCGTTGCGCGCGGTGATCGACCGGCACGCCGTGCTGCGTACCGTGTTCCGGCCGGACGGCACGGCGGCGGTCCGGGCCACCGGCGGGGACGACGACCCGCTCGACGAGTACGACCTGCGGGAGCGCGCCCCGGACGACGCGTCGCGCCGGATCCTCCGCCGGGTCCGGCAGGCCCACCTGCGCCCGTTCGACCTCGCCGCGGGCGGGCTGCTGCGCGCCCAGCTCTTCCGCCGGGGCGGCGGCGTGGACCTGCTGGCGCTGCACCTGCACCACATCGCCTGTGACGGCCGGTCGCAGCAGGTGCTGGTGGACGACCTGGCCGCCGCCTACGCCGCGCCGGACGGCGGCGGGCCGGAGGGCGTGGCCTACCTGGACTACGCAGTCTGGCAGGAGCGGCACGCGGCGGCCACGCTGCGTCGCAGCCGCCCGCACTGGCGCGGCGTGATCCGGGAGCTGACCGGCGACCCGACCCGCGCCCCCGGCGGGCGACCCGGCACCTTCGCGACGGCCCGCAGCGCCGCCGTGGTGCCACCGCGGACCGTGGCGGCCCTGCGGCGATGGTCGGCGGCCGAGGGTACGACCAGCTTCGTCGTGCTGGCCGCCGCGACGGCCACGGCGGTGGCCCGGCTGACCGGGAGCGCCTCGGTCGGGCTCGGCACGCTGCTGGAGAACCGCCCGCTGGCCGAGGTGGAGCGGACCGTCGGCCCGTTCGCCAACAGCACGCTGCTGGCGGTCCCGGCGCCCGCCGGGGTCACACCGCGCGAGCTGGTCCGCCGCACCGGCGAGCGCCTCGACGCGGCCCGGCAGTGGTCGGACCTGCCACTGGAGACGCTGCTCGCCGAGCCGGCCGCCGACGCGGCGGTCGACCCGGGGGAACTGGTCGACGTGGTGCTCTCCGTCGAGATGACCGGCGCCACGCCGCCCGGGGACGGGCTGCGGCTGCGTCCGGTGGCCGACGACGGCCCGCCGCTGCTGCCGGTGAGCGTCGGCGCCCACCGGACCGTCCACGCCCGCCTCGACGACGGCGACGGGATGCGCCTGGCGGTGGAGCACGCCGACGACCCGACCGAGGCGGCCCGGGCGCGGGCCCTGCTGGACGCCGTGGCGGCGCTGCTGTCCGCCTTCGTCGCCGCGCCGGAGGCGGCGCTGCCCGACGGCATCCCGGACGCCGCGCTGCCCGAGGTCGGCCCGAGGTGATCGGGTCGCGGGTGGTCCGCCGGGGCGGCGCGGAGATCAGGTTCGACCGCTCCGGGCGGCCCCGGATCACCGCCGCCACGATCGAGGACGCCACCTTCGGCCTGGGCTGGAGCGTGGCCCACCACCGCCGGGAGCAGATGGAGCTGACCTGCCGGCGCATCCACGGCCGGCTGGCCGAGGTGGCCGGCCCGGCCGCGCTGCCCGGCGACCGGTGGCAGCGCCGGCTGAACCTGGCCGCCGTGGCGCGCGACTGCTGGGAGCTGCTGCCGACCGGGCAGCGCCGGCTGGTGGAGGCGTTCACGGCGGGCGTCGACGACGCCACCGGCGCGAACGCCGGGCACCGGCCGTGGTCGCCGGTCGACTCGATCGCGGTCGCCCAGATGCTCTTCCAGGAGTTGGCCTCGGACGGCACCGAGCTGCGGATGGTCGAGGTCATGCGGCGTACGCTGCCGCCGGCCGTGGTGGACTTCCTGCTGCCGCGACGCGACGAGTTCGAGACCGGGCTCGACGGCACGGTGCCGGCCGGCGAGCCGGAGCCGGTGCCGCTGGCCGCCCTGCGTGAGCTGATCGGGCGGGCCACCCCCACGCCGGATCGACCGCTGGTGGTGACGGACCGGCGGCCGGTGGGCAGCAACGCCTGGGCCGCGTCGCGCGCCGGCACGGCGATCCTCGCCAGCGACACGCACCTGACGCTGACCAACCCCTCCCTCTGGTACGCCGCCACCGTCGAGTACCCGGGCACCACCGTCACCGGGGTCACCATCCCGGGCCTGCCGGTGCTGGTCTCCGGCACGAACCAGCACGTCGCCTGGGGCTTCACCCGGCTGCCCGGGGACGTGGTCGACCTCAGCGTCCCGGCCGCCGACGACGGCGTCACCCGCCGGGAGACGATCGCGGTGGCCGGCGCCCCGGACGAGGTGCTCACCGTCCGGGACACCCCGAGCGGCCCGGTCGTCGGCGAGCTGGCCGGCGAGCCGGTGGCCTTCCGGTCCACCCTCACCGACCCCCGGGCGATCGACTTCGGCCTGGTCGGCATGTACGACGCGCGTACCGTGGCCGACGGGGTGGCCGTGCTCACCGGCAGCGGGCTGCCGCCGGTCAACGCGGTGCTCGCCGACCGGGCCGGCGGCGTCGCCTGGACGGTGGGCGGGCGCTTCCCCGACCGCGCCGAGCGCGGCCCGCGCGGCTTCTCCGCGCCCGGCGGGGCGGCCCGCTGGCTGCCGGCCGAGCGCCTGCCCTGGCTGGTCGACCCCGCCGGTGGCCTCGTGGTGAACTGCAACAACGGCAACGACGCGGCCCGCGACGCCGGGGTGGCCTGGAACTTCTTCGGCGGCTACCGGGCCCGCCGGGTCGCCGAGACGCTGGGCGGCCCGCACCCGGCCGGCGTGGACGAGTCGGTGATGACCCGGCTCCAGCTCGACGTCCGCGCCGGCCTGTACACCTACTACCGGGACCTGGCGTTGCGCCACCTCCCCACCGGCGACGCGCCCGAGCCGCTGCCCACGCTGCGGGCCGAGATCACCCGCTGGGATGGCACCGCCGACCGCGACGAGGTCGGTCTCGCCGTGCTCGTTGTCTTCCGGGACCTGCTCCGCGAGGAGCTGATCGCCGCGCTGACCGCCGACTGCCGCGACCACGACCCCGAGTTCACCTACTGCTACCACGGTCACGAGCCGGTGCTGCGGCGGCTGCTCGACGCGCTGCCCGACGGGCTGGTGCCGCCGCCGTGGCGTACCCCGCGCCGGTTCGTGGTGGGGCAGCTCCTGCTGGCCCGGGCGGTGGTGGCCGGCCGGGTCGGGCACGAGCGGCCGGCCCGGTGGGGCGAGGTGAACCTGCTCGCCCGCGTACCGCTGACCGCCGCGCCGCGGCCCGACCCGGCGGTGGAACTCTCCGGCTGCGCGGAGACGGTCTGCGTGGCCCAGCCCGACTTCGGCGCGGCGATGCGGCTGGTCGTCGACCCGGCCCGCCCCGGACGCGGTCTGCTCTCCGTGCCTGGCAGCCCCGGCGGCGACGGCCGGGCGGAGGCGGAGAGCGTCCTGCGCTGGGCGGCGGGGACGGCCGACCCGCTGCTCGGCGGCTTCTCCCCGCCGATCGCCCGCCGGCTCCGCGCGGCGCTGCGGCGTCAGCGCGGGTAGCACCCGCCGGGTCGGCCCGGCGCTGCCATTCTCCGGCCGGGCTCAACCGGACCGGGTCGCCGTGATGCCTCCGTCGACGGCGATCTCCGCGCCGTGCACGTAGCCCGCATGATCCGAGAGCAGCCACGCCACCGCGTCGGCGATCTCGTCGGGGGCCCCGGGTCGTCCGGCGGGGGTGCCGGCGGTCATCCGGGCGATGACGTCGCCGTCGCCCGCGTTGATCGGGGTACGCGTCGCCCCGGGGGAGACGGTGTTGACCCGCACACCGTGGGGGCCGAACTCCGCGGCCCAACTGCGGGCGAGTTGGATCTCGGCGGCCTTGGTCGCGGAGTACAGCCCGACGAAGGGATGCCCGACGTGGGCCATCCACGAGCCGATGACGACGATCGCGCCGTGGCCGCGTGCGGCCATCACCGGGGCCAGCGCGGCGGTCAGGACGTGCGGGGCGCGGACGTTGACTGCGAGCGTGGCCTCCAGGTCGGCGTCGGTGAGGTTCACCGTGTCGACGGCCGGGCACAGGGCGGCGTTGTGGACCAGCGCGTCCAGTCGCCCGCCGGCGGCCTCGGTGGCGGCGCGGGCGAACTCCCGCAGCACCTCGGGCGGGCCGGTCAGGTCGGAGGCGACGAACACGGCGTGCCCGCCGCTGCCCTCGATGTCGGCGACGGTGGCGGCACCGCGGGTGCGGTCGCGGCCGGTGACGACGACGCGCCATCCCCGCGCCGCCAGGGTCCGGGCGGTGGCGGCGCCGATGCCACTGGTGGAGCCGGTGATCAGCACGGTGCGTAGTTGCTCGGGGTGGGTCATGGTCACCACTCTCACCGCCGGCACGCGGCCCGCACCAGGGTACGTCGTGCCTGGTCACGTCACGACCAGGCTCGTGTCGGGGCCCGCTCGTACACTCGGTGCATGCCTGCCGACCGTGCCGCCCTGGGGGCGTTCCTGCGGTCCCGGCGCGACCGCCTGACCCCCGCCCAGGCCGGGATCGACGCCTTTCCCGGGCCGCGGCGGGTGCCGGGCCTGCGCAAGGAGGAACTCGCCGTGCTCGCCGGGTTGAGCCCGGATCACTACAGTCGCCTGGAGCAGGGGCGCCAGCACACCGTCACCGACGAGGTGGTGCAGGCGTTGTCGCGGGCGCTGCAGCTCGACGAGATCGAACGCGCCCACCTGCGGGACCTGGCCGCCCCGACCTCGCGCCGGCGGTGGGCGCCGCCGGAGGCCGCCCAACGGCCCGACCCGGGGATGCTGCGCCTGATGGGGGTGCTCGACCACGTCCCGGTGCTGCTGCTGGGGCGTCGGATGCAGGTGCTGGCGCGCAACGGGCTGGTGAGCGCGGTGCTGGGGACCGCGCTGGAGCCGGGGTCGTCGTTCGCGCGGTGGCTGTTCCTGGACCCCGACGCGCGCGTGCGGATCGTGAACTGGGCGGACTTCGCCGCCGCCGCGGTCGGCGCACTGCGCTACGAGGTGGGACGCCACCCCGACGACCGGCGGCTCGTCGAGCTGGTGCGGGAGCTGCGCCGCGGCGATCCCGACGTCGCGCGGTGGTGGGACGACCAGCTCGTCACCTTCCGCACCTCGGTGACCAAGCACCTGGCCCACCCGACGGCCGGGCCGCTCAGCTTCGGCATCGAGTCCGTCGTCGGGCCGCACGATCCCGAGCAGCGCCTGGTCGTCTACACGGTCGAACCCGACTCACCCACGGCACGGGTGCTGCCCATGCTGGCCAGCTGGACGATGGCTCACAGCGTGGACGCAACGACCACCTGAACGAGCCGCCAGGCCGGATCGCCGCGTCACCCGCGACACCGCCCGGGCCTCACCATCGGCCCTGGTCGCCCCGGAGCCCGGCGGCCGCAGGCCCTAACCGCGCGGCTCGTAGCGCAGCGCCACCGCCCCCGAGTCGAGCTCCTGCCGGCCCACCAGCCGCAGGTCGACGTGCCGGGACAGCCCCGCGAACGGCGTCGGCCCGTGCCCGGCGATGCGGGGATGCACCACGAACTCGTACTCGTCGATGAGCCCCAGCTCCGCCAGCGCGAGCGGGAGGCGCACGCCGCCCACCGACAACCCCCGGCCCGGCTCCCGCTTGAGCCGCCGGACGGCCTCGCCCAGGTCGCCGCGCACCAGCTCCGCGTTCCAGTCGACCCGGTCCAGGGTGCGCGACACGACGTACTTCTTCGCCGCGTCGATCGTGCGGGCGAAGGGATCCGCCACGTCCGCGCCCCCGCCGGCCGGACGGAACGCCGACTCCATCATCTCGTACGTGACCCGGCCGAAGAGCAGGGCGTCGGCCCGGTCGAGGTTCTCCGCCGCGTGCCGGTGCAGGCCCTCGTCGGCGGGGATCGCCCGGTGGTCGCAGCAGCCGTCCAGGGTGACGTTGATGGAGTACCGGAGGGGACGCATCCGGCGAGGTTACCCCGGCCCTCCGGTCAGCCGCCCAGTTCGGCGGCGAGCGCCCGCCGGTTGGTCTTGCCGTTGGCGTTGAGCGGCAGGACCGGCACCGCGACGACCCGGTTGGGCAGCATGTGCGCCGGCAGCCGGGCGGCCAGCTCGGCGCGGAGCCCGGCGAGCATCCGCTCCGGCGGGAGCGCTCCCGCGTCGGCCGACACCACGAACGCGGTGAGCATCGGTTCGCCGAGCGCGGAGGTGTGCACCACGCACGCGGCGTCGCGGACCCAGCCGACCGAGCGCATCGCGAAGTCGATCTCCCCGAGTTCGATCCGGAAGCCACGGATCTTGACCTGCTCGTCCATCCGCCCGACGTAGCGCAGCCCGCCGCCGGGATCCAGCCGGCCCAGGTCACCGGTGCGGTACCAGGTGCCCGGCCGGTCCGGCAGGGTGACGAACCGCTCCGCGGTCAGCTCGGGCCGGCCCAGGTAACCGGGGCTGACCTGCCGGCCACCGATGTAGATCTCGCCGACCTCGCCGTCGGCCGCCGGACCCGCCCCGGTGCGGACCTCGACCGGGCTGGTCCGGTAGCCCACGCCGATCGGGGTGGCCGGGTCGGCGCGCGCGACGTCGTCGGCGGTCAGTTCGGCCAGCGTGTTGTAGACCGTCGTCTCGGTGATGCCGTACGAGTTGAACCACTGCGGGGCCGCTCCGGGCTGGCTGGCCGCCCACGTCGCCATCGCCTGGTAGTTCACCGCCTCACCGCAGAACGTGACGTTGCGCAGCGGCACGACCAGCTCGTCCTCGGCCACCACCTCGGCGAGGTGCCGGAACACGCTGGGCACGATGTGCAGCCGCGTCGGGCGGTGCCGCAGCAGCAGCTCCGCGAGCTGCTCGACGTCCTCGGCGGCGGCGCCGGCGACCGCCACCAGGGTGGCGCCGACGGCGACGCCCGCCCACATCTCCCACACGCTGATGTCGAAGCCGTGGCCGTGCTGCAACGGCCACACCTCGTCCGTGCCCAGCCCGAACAGCGGCAGTGCGTCCTCCAGCAGCGCCAGCACGTTGGTGTGGGTGACCGCCACGCCCTTCGGACGGCCCGTCGAGCCGGAGGTGTACATCACGTACGCGGCCAGGTCGGGCGCGACGTCGGGTTCGTCGTCCGGGTCGGCGTCGGCGCGGCGGTGCAGGTCGTCGCCGTCGACCGTCAGCCGGCTCACCTGGGGGCCGAACCCGTCCGGGTCGGCCGCGCCGTCGCAGACCACCAGCCGCAGGCCCGCGTCCTCGGCGATGTAGCGCAGCCGGGCCGCCGGTTGGGCGATGTCCAGCGGCACGTACGCCGCTCCGGCGCGCATCAGCGCGGCCGAGCCGACCAGGGCCAGCGGCCCCCGGGCCACGTGCAGGCCGACCCGGTCGCCCGGCCGTACGCCCGCCGCGCGGAACCGGCCGGCGAGCGCGTCCACGGCGCCGTCGAGGTCCCGGTAGGTCAGCCGGACGCCGGGACCGACGAGCGCGGTCCGGTCGGCGTACCGGCGGGCCGAGTCGCGCAGCAGGTCGCCGAGCGAACGGGGTCGCGGCTGAGTCGTCACAGGTCTCCTCCCACACCGGCGGCACCGGCGGGCCGCCCGGACGTCGCGGTGGGCGCCCCGCACTCGGGTGCCGCCCGCGCCCGCGCGCATCGTGGCAGCCGCCGGTTGGCGCTCGGTTACGCCGGTGCCGGGGCGGGCGTCCGGGCCGGGGCGGGCGTAACCCCCCGCTAACCCGTCCCGCCTAGCGTCACCTGCTTGCGGGACCAGCCGCGCCCGACCCCGACGGGAGGTCCGACGCGGGTGGACCGCGCCGGAGCAGACCGCGAAGGGGTAGTCGCCCATGCACGAGGCACCGCCGCTGTCGTACAGCCAGGAGGCGCTCTGGCTGTCCCAGCAGCTCGTACCGGACATCTCCGCCTACCGTACGGTGATCGTCCACGTCCTGGACGGTCCGCTGGACCGGGCCGCGCTGGACCGGGCCGTGCGGGACCTCTTCGACCGCCACGAACTGCTGCGGTGCGCGCTCACGCTGGTCGGCGACACGCCCCGGCAGGTGTTCGACGACGCGGCCGACACCGCGCTCGGCTACGCCGACCTGTCCGGCCTGCCGGCCGTCGCCCGTGACGGCGCCGTACGGTCGCTCGTGCTGCGCTGGTACGAGCAGCCGTTCGACGTCACCCGCGCGCCGCTGCTGCGCGGCGAGCTGATCCGGCTCGACGCGGAGCGCCACCTGCTGGTCTTCGCCTCGCACCACCTGGTCTTCGACCAGACCTCGCAGGGCGTCCTCCGCCGCGACCTGTCCGAGCTGTACGCCGCACACGTCGCCGGCCGTGCCCCCGAGCTGCCCGAGCTGGCCGCCCAGTACGGCGACTTCGCGGTCTGGCAGCGCGCGGAGGTCGAGCCGGAACTGGCCGCCGGCCTGGACTACTGGCAGCGGCGGCTGGCCGGACTGCCCACGATGCCGCTGCCGCTCGACCGCGAGCGTCCCGCGGTCCGGCGGTTCCGCTGGGCCAACCACCGGGCCGCACTCGACGCCCCGCTGCTCGACCGGGTCGGCGCGCTCGCCCGCACCCACGACACCACGCCGTTCGTGGTCCTGCTGGCCGCGTTCACGGTGCTGCTGTCCCGCTGGTCGGGGCAGGCCGAGGTGGTCGTCGGCACCCCGGTCGCCGGGCGCGACGAGCCCGAACTGACCGACCTCATCGGGCTGCTCGCCGACAGCGTCGTGCTGCGGCTGCGCTGCGACGAGGACGAACCGTGGACCGACCTGCTCGACCGGGTACGGGCCGACGTGGCCGCCGACCTCAGCCACGCCTCGGTGCCGTTCCACCGGGTGGTGGAGCGGGTCAACCCGCCCCGGGACCGCAGCCGCCAACCGCTGTACCAGGTGGTCTTCCAGGTCGTGCCGGACGACGAGCCGATGCGGCTGACCGGGCTGGAGGTCACCGACCTCTCCGAGGAGTACCTGGCGGCGGCCGAGATCAGCACCGAGTTCGACCTCGTGGTCGACGTGGTGCTCGGTGCCGACGGAGCGTACGTCGACTTCCGCTACGCGGCGGAGCTGTTCGGGCCGGACACCGTCGCGCAGGTCGCGCGCGGCTACCTGGAGCTGCTCGCCGACGTCGCCGCCGCACCGTCGCGTCCCGTCGCCGACCTGCGCGTGGCGCTTCCCGTGCGGGCGGCCCGGCCGGCGCTCGCGCCGACGCCGGAGCCGACGCCCGCGCCGGCCCGGCCGGTCCCGGCGGCCGCCGTGGACGGGGAGGCCGAGGAGACCGCCGCCCGGGTGGGGCGGCTCTGGGCCGAGGCGGTGGGGCAGGACCCGGTCGACGCGGCCGAGGACTTCTTCGCCCTCGGCGGCACCTCGATGGCCGGTACCCGGCTGGTGCTGCGGCTGCGCGACGAGTTGGGGCTGGACGTCTGGCTGACCGATGTGTTCGAGGCCGGGTCGCTGGCCAACCTGCTGGACCTGCTCGGCCTGCCCGCCCTGCCGCCGCCCGCGCCCGCCCTGCCGGCCGCCGGGGGAGAGGCGTTAAAAGGGGGCCCCGCCTATGCGGAATCCGTTAAGAAGGGGCCCCGCCTTGCACGGGTTGCACGGCCGGAGGTGGTGCCGCTGTCCTACGCGCAGCGGCGGCTGTGGTTCCTCAGCCGGCTGGTCGGCGACGCCGCGCCGATCTACCACAGCCCGCTGGTGCTGCACCTGACCGGCCCGCTCGACCGGGCCGCGCTGGACGCCGCGCTCCGCGACGTGGCGCACCGGCACGAGACGCTGCGCACCCGCTTCGCCGAGCACGCCGGCGAACCCCACCAGATGGTGGTCGACGTGCCGCCGGTGGTGCTCGGCGAGCCGGTCGCCGTGCCGGCGGCCGAGCTGCCCGACGCGCTCACCCGGGCCGTGTCGCGGACCTTCGACCTCACCACCGAGCTGCCGTGGCGGGCCGAACTGTTCACCACCGGCCCGGACCGGTGGACGCTCCTGCTCGTCCTGCACCACATCGCCAGCGACGGCTGGTCGGTCACCCCGCTGCTGCGCGACCTCTCCGAGGCGTACGCCGCCCGGCGCGCCGGCGCCGCGCCGGCCTGGCCGGAGCTGCCGGTGCAGTACGCGGACTACGCCCTGTGGCAGCGGGACCTGCTCGCCGGCCGGGACGACCCAAACAGCCCGATGGCCCGGCAGCTCGCCTACTGGACGCGGGAACTCGACGGGTTGCCCGAGGAACTGCCGCTGCCCGTCGACCGGGTGCGCGGCGGCGAACTGGACTTCCGGGGCGGCAGCGTCGAGTTCACCGTCGACGCTTCGGTGCACGCCGCGCTCGCCGCGCTGGCTCGGCGGCACCGGTGCAGCCTGTTCATGGTGCTCCAGGCCGGCGTGGCCGCGCTGCTGACCCGCTTCGGCAGCGGCACCGACATCGCCTTCGGCACCCCGGTCGCCGGGCGCGGCGACGCCGTGCTGAACGACCTGGTCGGGTTCTTCGTCAACACGCTGGTGCTGCGCACCGACACCGCCGGCGATCCGCGCTTCGTCGAGCTGCTGGACCGGGTGCGGACCAAGAACCTGGGCGCGTACGCGAACCAGGACCTGCCGTTCGAGTCCCTGGTGGAGGCGCTCAACCCGGCGCGTACGCCGACCCGGAACCCGCTGTTCCAGGTGCTGCTGAACATGCTCGACTCCCCCGGTGAGCCGGCGCCGATGGCCGGCCTCGACGTCCGCCTCGGCGCCACCGGCGCCGGGGTGTCCATCGTCGACCTGGTGATCGAGTTCGTGCCCCGGGGCGCGGGCGAGGACGGCCTGTCCGGGGTTGTCGACTACAGCGCCGCGCTGTTCGACCGGGACACCGTGCGGCGGTTGACCGACGCGCTGGTGCGGCTGCTCACCGCCGTGGCCGCCGACCCCGACCTGCGGCTCACCGAGATCCCGACGATGGCGGCGGAGGAACGGAACCGGCTGCTGGTCGAGCGCAACCGTACGGCGCCGGTGCAGGTGCCGGAGCCGCTGCTGCACCGCTGGGTGCAGCGGCAGGTGCGACGCACGCCGGACGCGGTGGCGGCGGTGGCCGGCGACCAGGAGATCACCTACGCGGAGCTGGACCGCCGGGCCGATCAGGTCGCGGCGGAGCTGCGGCGACGCGGCGTCGGCGTGGGCGCGTACGTCGGGGTGGCGGTCCGGCGCTCGTTCGCGATGCTGGCCGCCGTCCTGGGCACCCTCAAGGCCGGTGCGGCGTACGTGCCGCTGGACCCGAAGCACCCGGCCGAGCGGATCCGGCTGATCCTCGACGACATCGACGCCCCGGTGATCCTGACCGACACCGTGCTGTCCGGCCGGCTCCCGACGGTGGACGTGCCGCTGGTCGACGTGGACGCGCTGCCGCCCGCCGACGGGCCCACGACGGCGGCGACCAGCCCGGACGCGGTCGCCTACGTCACCTACACCTCCGGCTCGACCGGCCGCCCCAAGGGCATCTGCATGCCGCACCGGGCGGTGGCGAACCTGGTCGCCTGGCAGCTCGCCAGCTATCCGGCCCGCCCGGCCGGCTACCGGACGCTCCAGTTCGCGTCGCTGAGCTTCGACGTCTCCTTCCAGGAGATCTTCTCCACCCTGGTCGACGGCGGCACGCTGGTCCTCGTCACCGAGGACGAACGGCAGGACCTGCCCGGTCTGCTGACGCTGCTGGCGCGGCGGCGGGTGCAGCGGATGTTCCTGCCCGCCCCCGCGCTGCTCCAGGTCGCGGAGGGCTTCCGGCCCGGCGGGGCCGTTCCGCTCAGCCTCGACACGGTGATTGCCGGGTCGGAGCAACTGCTCGTCAACGACGAGCTGATCCGGCTTTTCACCGCCCTGCCCGACTGCCGGCTGCACAACGAGTACGGCCCGTCGGAGACCCACGTCACCACCGCCTACGCGTTGTCCGGCCCGCCCCGGGAGTGGCCGAGCTGGGTGCCGATCGGGCGACCGATCTCGAACACCCGGATCTACCTCCTCGACGAGCAGGGTCAGCTCGCCCCGGAGGGCGTGCGGGGCGAGCTGTACGTCGGCGGCGTCGGGCTGGCCGACGGCTACCTCGGCCGGGCCGCGCTGACCGCCGAACGGTTCGTCGCCGACCCGTTCGCCGGCACCCCCGGCGCGCGCATGTACCGCACCGGGGACCTCGCCCGCTACCTGCCCGACGGGCAGCTCGAATTCCTCGGCCGCGCCGACAACCAGGTCAAGATCCGGGGCTTCCGGGTGGAGTTGGGTGAGGTCGAGGTCGCCGTCGCCGCCTGCCCCGGCGTCCGTGCCGTGGTGGCCCGGGTGGTCGAGGCCGCCGACCGGGACCGGCGGCTGGTCGCGTACGTGCAGCCCGACGCCGGCCCGCTGGACGCCCCGGCGTTGCGCGAGCACCTGCGTCGCTCCCTGCCGGAGTACATGGTCCCGTCCGTGTTCGTGCCCGTCGACCAGTTCCCGCTGACCGTCAACGGCAAGGTCGACCAGCGCCGGCTGCCCGCGCCCGACTTCGGGGCGCGCGCGGGCGACGGGGAGTACGTGGCGGCGCGCGACGACGTCGAGGCGGCCCTGGTGGACGACTTCCGGGGTGTGCTGGGCGTCGAGCGGGTGGGGGTACGCGACGACTTCTTCGCCCTCGGCGGGCACTCGCTGCTGGCCACCCGGCTGGTCTGGGCGGTGCGCAACCGTACCGGTGTGGAGATCCCGCTGGCCGGTTTCCTCCTCGACTCGACCGTGGCGGGACTGGCCGCGTACCTGCGGCGGGCGGCGCAGCCGGCGACCGACACCGCCGGCCGGAACGTCGTACCGGCGCGCGACGCGGGCGGGCCGGTNCGTTGTCGTACGCGCAGCGGCGGTTGTGGTTCCTGGAGCAACTGGACGCGGTGGGTGTCGCCTACAGCCTGCCGGCGCTGTTCCGGGTGCCCGGCCCGCTGGACGTGGCGGCGTTGCAGATGGCGCTGGCCCGGGTGTGCCTGCGGCACGAGGCGTTGCGGGCGCGGTTCGTGGACGTCGACGGCGAGCCGGCGCAGGTGATCTCGGACGAGCTGCCCCGGGTCGAGGTGAGCATGCTGGCGGGGGTGCCGGCCGGGCGACGCGACGAGGCGGTCGCGGCGTGGGCCCGGGACCGGATCGGCCGTCGGTTCGACCTGGCCGGTCCGTTGCTGCGGTGCGCGGTGGCGGTGCTCGCCGACGACGACCACGTCCTGCTGCTGAACATGCACCACATCGTCTCCGACGGGTGGTCCCTCGGCGTGCTCCTCGACGAGCTGGCGATGTTCTACCGGGAGGCGCTCGGCGGGCCGCCCGCCACGGCCCCGGCGCTGCCGTTGCGGTACACCGACTTCGCCGCGTGGCAGCGTGACGTCCTGTCCGGGGAGACGCTGGCCGGCGAGCTGGCCTTCTGGGAGCAGTATCTGGCGGGCAGCCCGGACCTGGTCGACCTGCCGACCGACCGGCCCCGCCCGCCGCAGCCCAGCTACCGGGGCGACACCGCCACGGTCGCGATCCCGGCGGACGCCGCTGACCGGCTGCGGGAGTGGGGCCGGGCGCGGGGCGCGACGCCGTTCATGGTGTTCCTCGCCGGGTACGCGCTGCTGTTGTCGACCTGGAGCGGCTCGGACGACGTGGTGGTGGGCACCCCGGTGTCGGGCCGCAGCCATCCGCAGAGCCAGGACCTGATCGGGCTGTTCGTCAACACGATCGTGTTGCGGGCGGACGTGTCGGGCGATCCGCCGTTCGCGGACCTGCTGGAGCGGGTGCGTCAGGCGTGCGTGGCCGCGTACGCGCATCAGGACGTGCCGTTCGACCTGGTGGTGGAGCGGTTGCGCCCGGACCGGGACCCGAGCCGTAACCCGTTGTTCCAGACGTTCTTCGCCTACGAGCCGGTGGCGGGGCAGCCGGAGTTCGGCGGCGTGACCGCCCGGCCGGTGGACCTGAGCGACGCGACGGCGAAGTTCGACCTGAGTTTGAGCATGATCGAGCAGTCGGACGGA
>NZ_NAPR01000012.1:29528-29607 GCF_002140155.1 Micromonospora sp. NBS 11-29 | reverse complement strand
TGTTCACCGCCGACACCGCGAACCGGATGCTCGGTCACCTGGCGCGGCTGCTCGGTGCGCTGGCGGCCGATCCGAAGCA
>NZ_NAPR01000012.1:29030-29490 GCF_002140155.1 Micromonospora sp. NBS 11-29 | reverse complement strand
CGAGCGCGATCGACCTGCTCGATCAGCCCGAGCGGGCCCGGCTGCTGGCCGGCACACCGGCGCTGGCGTCGGCCAGCACCGGTGGGCTGCACGAGTTGGTGCAGCGGCAGGTGGCCCGTACGCCGGATCAGGTGGCCCTGGTGTGTGGCGGGAAGCGGTGGACCTACGGTGAGCTGGACCGGGCGGCGAACCGGCTGGCGCATCATNGTCAGACGCGGGTGGGGATCTGCCTGCCGCGTACCCCGCTGTTGCCGGTGGCGGTCCTGGCCGTGCTCAAGGCCGGCGGTGTGTACGTGCCGCTGGACCCGGCGTACCCGGCCGAGCGGGTGCGGTTCATGCTCGCCGACGCCGGGGCCGGCCTCGTGCTCACCACCTCCGCGCACGCGGCGCTGTGCGCCGACGACGGCGGCACGCTGGTGTGCCTGGACGACCCGGCCACCGCCACGGCGGTCGACGCCGC
>NZ_NAPR01000012.1:28933-29010 GCF_002140155.1 Micromonospora sp. NBS 11-29 | reverse complement strand
CGTCGCGCACCGCAGCGCGACGGCGCTGGTGGACTGGGCCCTGGACTACTACCGGCCGGCGGAGCTGGGCTCGGTGT
>NZ_NAPR01000012.1:28479-28928 GCF_002140155.1 Micromonospora sp. NBS 11-29 | reverse complement strand
CGTCGACGTCGATCTGTTTCGACCTGTCGGTGTTCGAGCTGTTCGCGCCGTTGTCGTGCGGCGGCACGGTGGTCCTGGTGGACAGCCTGTTCGACCTGCCGGGTGTGCAGCATCCGGTGACGCTGGTGAACACGGTGCCCAGCCTGGCCCGGGAGCTGCTGCGCGCCCACCGGCTGCCGGCGAGCGTGCGGACGGTGAACCTCGCGGGTGAGCCACTACCGGGCGACCTGGTCACCGATCTGCACGCGCATCCGGGTGTGCGGGCGGTGCACAACCTGTACGGGCCGTCGGAGGACACGACGTACTCGACGGCTGCCCTGGTCACGCCCGGTGTGGCGCGTCCGCCGATCGGTCGGCCGCTGCCCGGCACCCGGGCGTACGTGCTGGACCGGCACGGCAATCCGGCCCCGCGCGGGGTGGTGGGGGAGTTGTACCTGGCCGGTGTGGGT
>NZ_NAPR01000012.1:28032-28350 GCF_002140155.1 Micromonospora sp. NBS 11-29 | reverse complement strand
GTCCCCACCGGCGGCCACCCTGCCACCGACGACATCCGCGACCACCTCGCCCGGCACCTCCCGGCGTACATGATCCCGTCGGTCTTCGTACCGATGGACCGGCTGCCGCTGACCCCCACCGGCAAGGTGGACCTGCGGCGGCTGCCCACGCCCGACCTCGGCACCGGCGGCGGGGAGTACGTGCCGCCGCGCGACGACGTCGAGGCGGCCCTGGTGACGGACTTCCGGGACGTGCTGGGCGTGGAACGGGTGGGGGTGCGGNGACAACTTCTTCCACCTCGGCGGGCACTCGCTGCTCGCCACCCGGCTGGTCTGGGC
>NZ_NAPR01000012.1:26801-27961 GCF_002140155.1 Micromonospora sp. NBS 11-29 | reverse complement strand
CGTTGTCGTACGCGCAGCGGCGGTTGTGGTTCCTGGAGCAACTGGACGCGGTGGGCGTCGCCTACAGCCTGCCCGCGCTGGTCCGGGTGCCCGGCGAGCTGAACGTGGCGGCGCTCCGGACGGCGCTGGAACGCGTCTGCCGGCGGCACGAGGCGCTGCGGACGCGGTTCGTGGACACCGACGGCGAACCGGCGCAGGTGATCTCGGACGAGATCCCGCAGGTCGAGGTGAGCACGCTGACCGGCGTGCCGGTCGAGCGACGCGACGAGACGGTCGACGCCTGGGCCCGCGAGCGGGTCGAGCGCCCCTTCGACCTGGCCGGGGAGTTGCTGCGGTGCGCGGTGGCGGTGCTCGCCGACGACGACCACGCGATCCTGCTGAACATGCACCACATCGTCTCCGACGGATGGTCCCTCGGCGTGCTCTTCGACGAGCTGGCGATGTTCTACCGGGAGGCGGTCGGCGGCCCGCCGGCCACGCCGCCCGCCCTGCCGTTCCGGTACGCCGACCACGCGGCCTGGCAACGCGAACTGCTGCGCGGGGAAACGCTGGCGGGTGAACTCGCCTTCTGGGAACGGCACCTGGCGGGCAGCCCGGAGCTGCTGGAGGTGCCGACCGACCGGCCCCGCCCACCCCGGCCGAGCTACCGGGGCGACTCCGCCTCGGTGGCGATCCCCGCCCGGGTCGCGGACGGGCTGCGGGAGTGGGGCCGGGCGCAGGGCGCGACGCCGTTCATGGTGTTCCTCGCCGGCTACGCGCTGCTGCTGTCGACCTACAGCGGCTCGGACGACGTCGTCGTCGGCACCCCGGTCTCCGGGCGCAGCCACCCGCAGAGCGAGAACCTGATCGGCTTGTTCGTCAACACCATCGCGTTGCGGGCGGACCTGTCGGGCGACCCGCCCTTCACCGACCTGCTGGACCGGGTCCGGCAGACCTGCCTCGCCACGTACGCCCACCAGGACGTGCCGTTCGACCTGGTGGTGGAGCGGCTACGCCCGGAGCGGGACCTCAGCCGCAACCCGCTGTTCCAGACGTTCTTCGCCTACGAACCCGCCACCGGGCAGCCCGAGTTCGGCGGCGTGCCCGCCCGCCCCGTCGGACTCCACGACACGACGGCGAAGTTCGACCTGAGTTTGAGCATGATCGAGCAGCCGGACGGC
>NZ_NAPR01000012.1:26344-26792 GCF_002140155.1 Micromonospora sp. NBS 11-29 | reverse complement strand
CGAGCGCGATCGACCTGCTCGATCAGCCCGAGCGGGCCCGGCTGCTGGCCGGCACGCCAGCGTTGGCCTCCGCGACTACCGGTGGACTGCACGAGCTGGTCGAACGGCAGGCCGCCCGTACGCCGGATCAGGTGGCCCTGGTGTGCGGTGCGGAGCGGTTGACCTACGGTGAGGTGGACCGGGCGGCGAACCGGCTGGCGCATCACNGTCAGACGCGGGTGGGGATCTGCCTGCCGCGTACCCCGCTGTTGCCGGTGGCGGTGTTGGCGGTGCTCAAGGCCGGTGGTGTGTACGTGCCGCTCGATCCGGCGTACCCGGCCGAGCGGGTGCGGTTCATGCTCGCCGACGCGGGCGCCGACCTCGTCCTCAGCGAGACCGGTCAGCGCGGCCTGTTCACCGACTACCCCGGCACCGTCCTCCACCTCGACGCCACCACGCTGGACGCCGG
>NZ_NAPR01000012.1:25844-26293 GCF_002140155.1 Micromonospora sp. NBS 11-29 | reverse complement strand
CGTCGACGTCGATCTGTTTCGACCTGTCGGTGTTCGAGCTGTTCGCGCCGTTGTCCTGCGGCGGCACGGTCGTCCTGGTGGACAGCCTGTTCGACCTTCCCGGCGTCGAGCACCCGGTGACGCTGGTCAACACGGTGCCGAGCCTCGCCCGGGAGCTGCTGCGGGCGCACCGGCTGCCGGCGAGCGTGCGGACGGTCAACCTGGCCGGTGAGCCGCTGCCCGGCGACCTGGTGGCCGACCTGCACACCCACCCCGGCGTGCACGCCGTGCACAACCTGTACGGGCCGTCGGAGGACACCACCTATTCCACCGCCGCCCTGGTCGCCCCGGGCACGATCCGGCCGCCCATCGGTCGGCCGCTGCCCGGCACCCGGGCGTACGTGCTGGACCGGCACGGCAACCCGGCCCCGCGCGGGGTGGTGGGGGAGTTGTACCTGTCCGGTGTCGGC
>NZ_NAPR01000012.1:0-25727 GCF_002140155.1 Micromonospora sp. NBS 11-29 | reverse complement strand
GTCCCCACCGGCGGCCACCCTGCCACCGACGACATCCGCGACCACCTCGCCCGGCGGCTGCCCGCGTACATGGTGCCCGGGACGCTGGTGGTGCTGGACGGGCTGCCGCTGACCCCCACCGGCAAGGTGGACCGCCGGGCGCTACCGGCGCCGACCGCCCCGACGCCGGTCGGCGGACGCCCACCGAGGTCCCCGCAGGAGGCGATGTTCTGCGCCCTCTTCGCCGAGACGCTCGGGCTCGACACGGTCGGTGTGGACGACGGCTTCTTCGACCTCGGCGGACACTCCCTGCTGGTGATCCGGCTGCTCGGCGAACTGCGTCGGCAGGCCGGCGTCGAGCTGACCGTCCGCGACGTCTTCGAGGCACCCACCCCGGCGGCCCTGGCCCGCCGGCAACCCGCCGGCACGACCGCCCGGCCGCCGCTGCGCAGCGGGCCGCGCCCGGCCGTGCTACCCATGTCGTACGCGCAGCGCCGGCTCTGGTTCCTCGACCGGCTGGAGGGCGGCGGCGCCACCTACAACATGCCCATCGCGTTGCGGTTCTCCGCGCCGCCCGACCCGGACGCGCTGGACGCCGCCTGGCGCGACCTGCTGAGCCGGCACGAGATCCTGCGCACCGTGTACCGCCTCGTCGGCGACGAGCCGAGCCAGCTCGTGCTGGACCCGGCGGCGGCACCCGGCCTGCGGGTGGTCCGGGTCGACCCGGACGGGCTGCGCGCGGCCCTCGACCGTGCCGCCCGACAGGTCTTCGACCTGGCGGCCGAGCCGCCCGTGGCGGCCGCCCTCCTCACCGCCGGCCCGGACGAGTGGGTGTTGCTGCTGCTGGTGCACCACATCGCCGCCGACGGCTGGTCCGTGCCGTGCCTGCTGCGCGACCTGGCCGACGGGTACGCGGCCCGGAGCACGGGCGTCGCCCCGGTGACGCCGCCCCTGGCGGTCCAGTACGCCGACTACACGCTCTGGCAGCGGCGGCTGCTCGGCCCGGTCGACGACCCGCGGAGCCGGGCCGGCCGACAGCTCACGTTCTGGCGGGACGCGCTGCGGGACCTGCCGCAGGAGCTGCCGCTCCCGGTCGACCGGCCGCGCCCGGCGCACGCCAGCCACCGGGGCGGCGTGGTCCCGGTCGAGATCGACGCCGAGCTGTGCCGGGCCGCCGGCGAGCTGGCCCGCCGCACCGGCGGCACGCTTTACATGGTGCTCCAGGCGGCGCTGGCGACCCTGCTGCACCGCCTCGGCGCCGGCACGGACATCCCGATCGGCGCCCCGGTGGCCGGACGCGCCGAACCGGCGCTGGACGACCTCGTCGGGTTCCTGGTCAACACGCTGGTCCTGCGGACCGACCTCTCCGGCGACCCGACCTTCCGGCAGGTGCTGCACCGGGTCCGGGACTCAGACCGGGCGGCGTACGCCCACGACGACATCCCGTTCGAACTGCTGGTGGAGCAGCTCAACCCGGCCCGCGCCGCCGCCCGCCAACCCCTGTTCCAGGTCATGCTGAACCTGCTCTACAGCGACGGCGACCGGCTGCGCTTCGCCGACCTGTGGGCCGAGCCGGTGCCGGTCGACACCGCCACCGCCCGGCTGGACCTGGCGTTCAGCCTGACCGTACGGCCCGGCCGCGACGGCGGGCCGGAGCGCGTCGACGGCGTGGTGGAATACTCCGCCGACCTCTTCGATCGGGACACGGTGACCGTCCTGGTCGAACGCCTGGTGCGGCTGCTGCGCGCCGCCGTCGACACGCCGGACGTGCCGATCGGCCGGCTCGACCCGCTCACCGCCGACGAGCGGCACCGGGCGCTGGTGACCTGGGCGCACGGGGCGACCCGTGCCGCACCCCGGCACCGGTCGATCCCGGCGGCGCTCCACGAACTGACCCGGCGCCAGCCCGAGGCGGTCGCCGTCCGGGCCGGTGAATGGACGACGAGCTATGCCGAGCTGGACCGGCGGGCCAACCGGCTCGCGCACCGGCTCCGCCGGGCCGGGGTCGGCGCCGAGACCCGCGTCGCCGTCCTGCACCAACGCTCGCCGCAGATCCTGGTCACCAGCCTGGCCGTGCTCAAGGCCGGGGGCGCGTACGTGCCGCTGCACACCGGTGCGCCGGTGTCCCGGATGGCCGCGGTGGTGGCCGACTCCGGGGCGGCCCTGGTGCTGGTCGACGAGGCCAGCCAGGCGCTCGACCTGCGGGTCGAGGTGCCGGTGCTGGTGGTGGACGACGACGCGCCCGGTGCGGCCGGCGACGACGCGCCGCCGACGCGCGACGCGCACCCCGACGCCCTGGCCTACGTCATGTACACCTCCGGCTCGACCGGCCGGCCGAAGGGCGTCGGGGTCTCGCACCGCGCCGTGCTCGACCGGGTGGCCGACCCGTCCTGGCGGACCGGACCCGGCGACGGCATGCTGATGCACTCGCCGTACGCCTTCGACCTGTCCGTGCACGAGACCTGGGTGCCGCTGCTCAACGGCGCGACCGTGGTCGTCGCGCCCGCCGGCCCGCTCGACGTCGACGCGCTGCACCGGGCGCTGGCCGACCCGGCGGTCACCGCCGCCGACCTCTCCGCCGGGCTGTTCGCGCTGCTCGCCGACGAGCGGCCGGCGGCGTTCGCCGGGCTCACCGAGATCTGGACCGGCGGCGACGCCGCGTCCCCGGCGGCCCTGCGCACGGTACGCGAGCACGCGCCGCACGCCGCGATCACCAACCTGTACGGGCCGACCGAGGCCACCTTCGTGATCACCGGGCACCGGCTGCCCGCCGGCGAACCGGTGCCGGCCGCCGTGCCGATCGGCCGTCCACTCGACAACACCCGGGTGTACGTCCTCGACCCGCACCTGGCACCGGTGCCGCCGGGGGTCACCGGCGAGATCTACCTCGCCGGGGTCGGGCTGGCCCGGGGCTACCTCGGGCAGCCGGCGCAGACCGCCCAGCGTTTCGTGCCGGACCCGCGGCACCCGGGCGAGCGGATGTACCGCACCGGCGACCTGGGGCGCTGGCGCACCGACGGGGTGCTGGAGTTCGCCGGCCGGGCCGACGAGCAGACCAAGATCCGGGGCTTCCGCATCGAACCGGGCGAGATCGAGGCCGCGCTGGCCACGCACCCGGCGGTGCTGCGGGCCGTGGTCGTGCCCGCGCGGTACCGGGGGGAGCGCAGCCTGATCGGGTACGCCGTGCCCCGCCCCGACGCCGCGATCGACCCGGATACGCTGCGCCGGCACCTGGCCGAGCTGCTGCCGTCGTACATGGTGCCGGCCGTCGTCGTGCCGCTGGACCGGCTGCCGCTCAACCCGAACGGCAAGCTGGACCGGGACGCGCTGCCGCCCCCGCCGGAGTCCTCGGCGACCGGCCGCCCGGCCGGCTCACCGACCGAGGAGGCGCTGCGGCGCATCTTCGCCGAGCTGCTGGAGCGCCCCGAGGTGGGCGTGGACCAGAACTTCTTCGACCTCGGCGGGCACTCGCTGCTGGCCATCCGGCTGGTCGCCCGGGTACGCGACGTGCTCGGGGCGGACCTCGGCCTGGGCGACGTGTTCGACGGGGCCACCGTCGCCAGCCTGGCCGACCGGCTGGTGCGGGGCGCTCCGGCCGCCGGCCTGGACCCGGTGCTGGCGCTGCGTGCCACCGGCGTCCGGGAGCCGCTGTTCTGCCTGCCCCCGGTCACCGGCCTCGGCTGGGGCTACGCCGGGCTGCTGCGCCACCTGGGCGAACAGCGGCCGGTCTACGCCCTCCAAGCCCCGGCGCTCTCCGGCGACGACCTGCCGCAGAGCATCGAGGCGCTGGTCCAGCGGCACCTCGCGGACATCCGCCGGCACCGGCCGCACGGGCCGTACCACCTGGTGGGGTTCTCCTTCGGCGCGGTGCTGGCGCACGGGCTGGCCTGCCGGTTGCGGGCCGACGGCGAAGAGGTCGGCCTGCTCGTGGCCGTCGACGGCTACCCACCGCCCGCCGGCCCGACCGGCCCCCGCGACGGTGACCCGGGCGACGGCGAGGCTGGCGTCGGCGCCGACCTGGTCGCCTGGCTGCGCCGGGAGACCCGGCAGTTCGACGGCGTCGACGACCGGGACGCGGCGCTCGTCGAACGGTTGGTCGACCGGCACCACCGGCTGCTGCGCGGGTACGTCCCGCCCCGCTTCGACGGCGACCTGCTGCTGTTCCGGGCCACCGCGCCGGTGACCGGGCCGGACGTGACGTCGTGGCGGCCGTACCTCACCGGCGACGTCGACGTCCACGAGGTGGCGACCGACCACTGGCGACTGCTGGAACCGGCGGCGCTGGCGACCATGGGACCGACGATCGCCCGGGCCCTCGCGGCCCGGACCGACCCCGATGAGGAGGAGCGATGAGCAACCCGTTCGAGGACCCGGACGGCACCTACCTGGTGGTGCGCAACGACGAACACCAGTACTCGCTGTGGCCCGCCGCGATGGCGGTGCCCGCCGGCTGGGAGGTGCGGCACGGCCCGTCCGGCCGGCAGGAGTGCCTGGAGCACGTCGAGGCGAACTGGACCGACATGCGGCCCCGCAGCCTGGCCGAGTGGATGGACGCCACCCCCGCCGCCGGATGACCACCGGCCGGGCGCGGCTGCCCGTCGTCGCGTAACCCGACGCGAACCGGTGGGCGTTAGCGTGCCGGCATGTTCGACCTGCCCGCCGGCACGCCCCGGCCGCCGCGCCCCGCCGGACTTCCCGGTGCGGGCCCGACGATCGCGTCCGAGTCGGTGACGACGCGGGGGCGGCGGTGAACGCCGCCGCGCCCGACCTGATCGGGGCCCTGCGGACGCACGCCCGCACCCGAGGGGACCGGACGGCGCTGACCTGGCTGGGGGACCTGGCCCGGCCGACCGGCGCGTTGACGTACGCCGAACTGGACGACGCCGCCGCGCGGGTCGGCGCCCGGCTGCGGGCGAGCACCGCGCCCGGCGACCGGGTGCTGCTGGTGCACCCGCCCGGCCTCGGCTTCGTCACCGCCTTCCTCGGCTGCCTGCACGCCGGCCGGGTGCCGGTGCCGGTCTACCCGGTGCTGGACAGCGAGCACGGCGCCCGCACGGTACGCCGGATCGTCGAGGACAGCGGCGCCTCGCTCGCCTGGACCTCCGACGCGACGCTGGCCGAGCTGGCCACCCGGGTGCTCGGCATTCCCGCCGACTGGCGACCGGGCGACGCGCCGGCCGCGCCGGAGCCGGTCGACCCGGCGGCACCCGCCTTCCTCCAGTACACCTCCGGCTCCACCGGCGCGCCGAAGGGCGTGGTGGTCACCCACGGCAACCTGGTCGCCAACCTCCGGTCGATCGCCCACGCCTTCGCGCACGACGACAGCGCGGTCGTGCTGAGCTGGCTGCCGGCGTACCACGACATGGGCCTGATCGGTAACCTGCTGCACCCCGTGCACGCCGGCATCCCGGCGTACCTGGCCGCGCCGACGGACTTCATCCGCAACCCGGTCGGCTGGTTGCGCGCCATCGGCGAGTACGGCATCACCACCAGCGGCGCGCCGAACTTCGCGTACGACCTGGTGCTCAAGGCGCTGGACCGGGCGCCCGCGGCCGGGCTCGACCTCGCCGGCTGGCGCAAGGCGTACAGCGGCGCGGAGCCGGTCTCCGCCGCGACCCTGGACCGCTTCGCCGAGCTGCTCGCCCCGGCCGGCTTCCGGCGGGAGGCGTTCATCCCCTGTTACGGGCTGGCCGAGGCGACGCTGCTGGTGACCTCGGTGCCGCCGGGCGTCGGACCCCGTACCCGTGCCGCCGCCGACGGCACCGAGGTGGTCTCCTGCGGCGTGCCGTACGGCTGCGAGGTCGCCGTGGTCGACGGCGACACGCCGCTGCCGGACGGTCGGGTCGGCGAGATCCTGGTCAGCGGCCCCAGCGTCGCGGCCGGCTACTGGGGACGGCCGGAGGTCTCCGCGGCGGTGTTCGGCGCCGAGGTGGCGGGCCGGTCCGGCACCTGGCTGCGTACCGGCGACCTCGGCTTCCTGACCGACGGCGAACTGCACGTCACCGGCCGGGTGAAGGACCTCATCGTGCTGCGCGGGCGCAACCTCTACCCGCAGGACCTGGAGCGGACGGCCGTGGAGACGGTGCCGACGCTGCGCGCCGGCGGGGTGGTGGCGTTCGCCGACCCGGCCGGGCGTGGCGTGGTCCTCGTCGGCGAGGCCCGCGGGCGCGGCCTGACCGACGACGACCGGCGGCGGCTCGCCGTGGCGGTCACCGCCGGCTTCGGCGTGACGCTGGTCGACCTGGTCGGCGTCCGGCCCGGGACCGTGCCCCGCACGACCAGCGGCAAGCTCCGCCGCGCCGAGGTGGCCCGCCGGTACGCCGACGGCGACTACGCCCCACCCACCGCCGCCGGCCCGGCCGCCGCTGGCCGTTCCGACGGGGCGGGCCGGGCGGACCGGCTGCGGCGCGGCGTGGAGGCGGTGCTCGACCACCCGATCGAGCGGGACGACGAGCCGCTGGCCAGCTACGGGATGGACTCGCTCAACGCGCTGCACGTCTCCGAGCTGATGCACCGGGAGTTCGGCGCCGACGTGCCGGTCCGGGAGTTGCTGGAGGGCGCGAGCCTGGCGGACCTGACCGCGCGGCTGGGCGAGCCGGCGACCTCGACCGTGGCCGGCGACCCGTCGACGGCGACGGAGGTCGCCGGGCAGCTCTCCAAGGCCCAGGAGTCGCTGGCGTTCCTCCAGATGCTCAACCCGGACAGCGACGAGTACACCATCTCGTTCGCCTGGCGGCTCGACCCGTCGGTGGACGCCACGCTCTTCCACCGCGCGTTGCGCGCGGCCATCCGGCGGCAGCCCGAGCTGGGCGTCCGCATCGTCACCGAGGGCAACCGGCAGCGGCGTGTCCCGGTGGCGCCGGACCAGCTCGCCGAGGCGCTGGCGCTGGCCCCCGTCCCGGTCCGCGACGAGCAGCTCGACGAGCAGCTCGGATACGCCGCCACGGTGCCGTTCCGGCTCGACGAGGGGCCGCTGGTGCGGCTGCACCGGTGGCGGTCGGCGAGCCGTGAGGTCTACCAGATCGTCGTGCACCACGCGGTGACCGACCTGTGGTCGCTGAGCCTGGTGCTGCGGGACCTGCGCCACGCCTACGCCGAACTGCGTGCCGGCCGGCCGGCCGACGGGGAACCGCCGCGGTCGTACGACGACTATGTGGCGGCGCAGCGGGCGTACCTCGACTCGCCGGCGGCCACGGCCCGGGACGCGATGCTGCGCGACCGGCTGCCGGCGCGCGCCGCCTCCCTCGACGTGCGCACCGACCGGCCCCGCGGCAGCCGGCGCAGCACGCGGGTCGGACGCGCCCGGCTCACCGTGCCGGAGCTGCCGGTGGTGGGCGGCCTGGACCGGATGGCGTTGCTCTCCGCGCTCTGGGGTGTCTGCCTGCACCGGTACGGCACACCGAACCCCGTGGTGGTGGGCGTGCCGGTGGTCGGCCGGCCCTCCGGTCGACTGGCCGAGGTCGGCGGGCTCTGCACCAACACGGTGCCGCTCGCCGTCGAGGTGCGCCCCGAGCAGCCCCTGGTCGAGCTGGTCGGTGACCTGCGGGACCAGCTTCTCGGCGGCCTCGACCACGGGCTCTACCCGATGGTGCGGGCCGTGGACGCGGTGCGCCCACCCCGGCTCGCCGGTCGGCTGCCGCTGGTCGAGACGCTGGTCACCCTCCAGGAGAACCCGCTGCCGGAGGTCCCCGGCCTGCTCCCCACGATCAACGGGGAGGCCGCGGAACTCGACCTCGACGGTCTCGTCCTGCACAGCGTCCCGGTGCCCCGGCGTAGCTGTCGCTACGACCTGGACCTGGTGGTCACCCCGCAGCCGGACGGCTACCTGGTGACGCTCGACTACGCCGCCGACCTCTTCGCCGCGCGTACCGCCGAGGCGATGCTGGCCACCCTGGCCGCCATGCTGCGGGCGGCCGGCGCCACCGACACGCCCCGGGTCGAGGACGTGCTGGTGCTCTCGCCCGCCGACGAGCGGCTCACCCGGCAGCTCGGTGTGGTCGAGACCCCGGCGCTCGACCCGACGATGCTGACCCGCATCCGGTCGTTCGCCGTCACCGACCCGGACGCGCCGGCGCTGGTGGAGGCGGGCCGGACGGTGACCTACGCGGACTTCATCGACCGGATGGACCGGATCGGCGCGGCCCTGCACGAGGCGATGGCCGCCCAGCGGCGCGGGGAGGAGACCCGGTGAGCACCGCCCCGGAGAACGACGAGCCGGCCCGCCGGCAGGTCGGCCTGTTGCTGGCGTCGCCGGCCGATTTCACGCTCGGCATGTACGGCGCCTGGTCGGCCGGGCTGGGCGTACTCCCGCTGCCGGTGGAGTTCCCCGACGCCCGCCTGCGCGAGATGCTGGCCGACTGCGCGCCCCGGCTGCTGCTCACCTCCGCGGCGCTGGCCGACCGGGCGGCCCGACTGGTCTCGGAGCTGCCCCGACCGCCGGCGGTGGTCCTGCTCGACGCGGCGACGGCCGACGACGCCACCGACGGCGCGGACCGACCCGCCGAACCGGCCCCGGACGCCCCGGCCTTCACGGTCTACACCAGCGGCTCGACCGGCCGGCCGAAGGGCGTGCTGATCCGCCAGGACCAGCTCTCCCACCTGCTCGCCTGGGAGGGCGTCACCTGGGGGCTCGGCCCCTGGATGCGGATAGCGCAGACGCTCTCGCTCGGCTTCGACTTCGGCCTCCAGGAGCTGATGACCGCGCTGACCTACGGCGGCGCCCTGGTCGTGCCGTCCGCCGCGGACCGGACCGACGCCCGCAGCTACGCCCGGTTCCTGCGCCGCGAGCGGGTCACCGTCCTGTTCACCACCCCGTCGTACGCCGAGCAGCTCGTCGCGGCCGGTGAACGCCTGCCCGACCTGCGACTGGTCCAGCTCGGCGGCGAGGTGGTGAAACGGTCCACGGTGGCGGGCCTGCGGACGGTCGTCGGGGCGGACTGCTGGATCGCCAACGGGTACGGCCCGACCGAGGCCACCATCAACTGCCTGAACCACCGGGTGCCGCCCGAGGTGCCCGACGCGGAGCTGCCGGCCGTGCTGCCGGTGGGGCTGCCGTCGGCGGCGAGCCGGATCCTGGTCACCGACGACGCCGACCGCCCCGTCCCGGTGGGCGCCGTCGGGAAGATCCTCATCGGCGGCCCCGGGGTGGCCGACGGCTACCTGCACCGGCCGGAGACCACGGCCGAGCGGTTCGTGACCGACCCGGCCACGGGGGAGCGGTTCTACCGCAGCGGCGACCTGGCCTACCTCGACCCCGACGCGGGGGGCTTCGTCGTGCTGGGCCGGGCCGACCGCCAGGTGAAGGTACGCGGCTTCCGGGTCGAACTCGGCGAGGTGGAGTTCGCGTTGCGGGCGGTACCCGGCGTGACGGCCGCCGCCGCGCTCGTGGTCGACCAGCCGCCCCGACTGGTCGCGTTCGTGACCGGCGACCGGCCCGACCCGGCCGAGTTGCTGGCGCGGATCGCGGCGACGCTGCCGGCGGCCATGGTGCCCGAGCAGGTGGTCACCGTCGACGAGCTGCCGACGACCCCGAACGGGAAGCTCGACGAGGCGCGGCTGGGAGAGGTGGCGCAGCGGGAGTACACCGAGCTGCTGCCCGCCTCGGCGACCCGGCGTGAGGTGGAGGCGGCGGTCTGCCGGGTCTGGGCGGACGCGCTGGCCCTGCCGGCCCTGTCGCCGGACACGAACGTCTTCGAGGTGGGGGCCCACTCCCTGGTGGTCACCCGGGTGCACCACCTGCTCCAGGTCACCCTCGGTCTCACCTTCCCGGTCCACTACCTCTTCGAATTCCCCCGTCCCCGGGACCTCGCCGGGCAGCTCGGCCTGCGACGAGATGCCCGTCCGTCGTCACCCGCTCCCGCGCTGGCCCCGAACCAGAAGGACTGACCATGGCCATGACTCCCCTTGACGAACACCCCGACGCGATCGCGATCATCGGCATGGCCGCGCGTCTGCCCGGGGCCGCGGACACGGACGCGTACTGGCTGAACCTCAGCGAGNGCCCGAGCTGGTGGACAACCCGCACTACGTCCCCGCGACGGGCGCGCTGGAGGACGCCGACTGCTTCGACGCCGCGTTCTTCGGCTACTCGGCCCGCGAGGCGTCGATCATGGACCCGCAGCACCGGATCTTCCTGGAGACCGCGTACCACGCGCTGGAGGACGCCGCCTACGACCCGCGTCGCTACGCCGGCCTGATCGGCGTCTACGCCGGCTGCACCATGAACACGTACATGCTCTACAACGTCATGTCGCACCGCGACGACGTGGCGGCGCTGGTGGGCGACCTCCAGACGATGATCGGCAACGACAAGGACTTCCTCGCGCCGCGCGTCTCCCACCGGCTGGACCTGCGGGGGCCGAGCCTGGCGGTGCAGACCGCCTGTTCGAGCTCGCTGGTCGCCATCCACCTGGCCGCCCGGGCGCTGCTCGACGGCGACTGCGACATCGCCCTGGCCGGCGGCTCGTCGGTGCGCATGCCGCTGCGCGGCGGCTACCTCGCCAACCCGGGCGGCACCTCCGCGCCCGACGGCCACTGCCGCGCCTTCGACGCCGACGCCGCCGGCAGCATCGTCGGCAACGGCGCCGGCGCGGTCGTGCTGAAGAAGTACGCCGACGCGGTGCGCGACGGCGACCAGATCCACGCCGTGCTGCGCGGCACCGCCATCAACAACGACGGCCGGGCGAAGGCGAGCTTCACCGCGCCGAGCGTCGACGGACAGCACCGGGCCGTGGTGCGGGCGCTCGAACGGGCCGGGGTGTCGGCGCGCGACATCCACCTGGTCGAGGCGCACGGCACCGGCACCCCGCTGGGCGACCCGATCGAGGTCGCCGCGATCAGCCGCGCCTTCCAGCAGTCCACCTCGGACCGCAACTACGCCTGGCTCGGCTCGGTGAAGCCGAACATCGGGCACCTGGACGCCGCCGCGGGCGTGGCCGGCCTGATCAAGGTGGTGCAGTCCCTGCGGCACCGCCAGATGCCGCCGGTGGTCAACTTCAACCGGCCGAACCCGAAGCTGGAGCTGGAGAGCAGCCCGTTCCGCATCCCCACCGCGCTGGAGGACCTGGACGCCGACGGCCCGCTGCTCGCCTCGGTCAACTCGCTGGCGATGGGCGGCACCAACGCGCACGTGGTGGTGCAGGAGGCGCCCGAGCCGGCGCCGACCACGCCCTCGGCCCGGCGGCGGCACGCGGTGCAGCTCTCCGCGCGTACGCCGGAGGCGTTGGAGGAGATGAGCCGGAACCTGGGCCGGTGGGCCCGGGAGAATTCCGGCGCGGCGCTGGCCGACGTCGCGTACACGCTGTCGACCGGTCGGCAGCAGTGGGAGCACCGGCGGGTGGTGCTGGGCCGGACGGTCCGGGACATCTCCTCCGCGCTCTCCGCGACCGGCAGCCGGCGGCAGAAGACCGGCCAGGCCCGCCCGAACGACCGGCCGGTCTTCCTCTTCCCCGGCCAGGGCGCGCAGCGCGTCGGAATGGGCGCCACCCTGGCCCAGCAGGAGCCGATCTTCGCCCGGCACCTGGACACCGTGCTGGAGCTGTTCGACAAGCGCACTGAGCTGGACCTGCGGTCGGTGCTGCACCCGGCCGAGGGGGACACCGACGCCACCCGGGCGGCGCTGGCCTGGACCGAGGTCACCCAGCCGGCGCTGTTCGCGGTCGAGTGGGCGCTCGGGCAGACGCTGATCGACCTGGGCGTCCGCCCGTACGCCATGCTCGGGCACAGCGTCGGCGAGCTGGTCGCCGCCGTGCTCGCCGGGGTGCTCGACCTGGCCGACGCGGTCGGCCTGGTGGCGGTGCGCGGACAGGCGCTGGCCGAGGCCCCCCGGGGCGCGATGCTGTCGGTCACCCTCACCGCCGACGAGGTACGGCAGCGCTTGGCCGACCGGGAGCTGACCGTCGCGGCGGAGAACGCGCCGTCGCTGGTGGTGGTGGCCGGCGCGGAGGAGGCGGTCGAGGAGTTCGCCGCCGCGCTGCGCGAGGAAGGTGTCACCAGCAACCGGCTGCGGGTCAGCCACGCCTTCCACTCCCCGCTGGTGCACTCGGCGGCCGACCGGCTGCGCGCCGAGCTGGCCGGGATCACGCTGCGCGAACCCGAGGTGCCGATCGTCTCCAACGTCACCGGCGCCTACCTGACCCCGCAGGAGGCGACCAGCGCCGACTACTGGGTGGCCCAGATGTGCCAGCCGGTGCGGTTCGCCGACGGCGTCCGCACGTTGGCGCAGGAGAACATCTCGGTCTTCCTGGAGGTCGGGCCCGGCCGGTCGCTCAGCGCGCTGGTGCGGGCGGTCGAGTCGACCGCGCTCTGCCTGCCGGTGCTGCACACCAGCGACACCGAGGAGGCCGTCGACCTGCTCGACGTGCTCACCGACCTGTGGCTGGCCGGCGGCAGCTTCGACGCGCGCGGCTACTACGCGGGCGAGCAGCGGGCCCGGCTCTCGCTGCCGACGTACCCGTTCGCCCGGACCCGGCACTGGCTCGACCCGTCGCCGCCGACGGCGACCCGGACCGCGACGCCCGCGTCGGCGCCCGCCGCGTCGGCCCCGGCCGCCCCGGTCGTCGCCGCACCGGCGCCGGACGCCGGCTACACCCGCACCCAGCGTTACCTGCTGGCGCTCTGGCGGCAGCTCCTCGGCACCGAGCGGATCGGGCTCAACGACAGCTTCTTCGACCTGGACGGCAACTCGCTGCTGGCGATGCAGATGATCACCCAGGTGCGCCGCGACGGCGCGAACGACCTGGAGATGACCGTCCTGTTCGAGGTGCCGACCGTCGCCGGACTCTCCGCGCACCTGGAGGGCAGCGGCTTCGTGNCCCCGCCGCGCCGGCCCCCGCCGCCGCGGGCCCGGCCGGTGCCGGCGACGACGCCGAGATGGCCGCCCTGCTGGCCGAGGTCGACGCCCTCTCCGAGGACGAGGTCGCGGCCCGGCTCGCCGAGCTGGACGGAGCGAACGAGCGATGAGCGCACCCAACCTGGACCAGCTCTCCCCGGAGCGCCGCGAACTGCTCGAACGCCTGCTGCGCCAGCGCCGCGCCCAGGCCGACCCGTCTGCTCCCGCCGCCCCGGCCGAACCCGCCGGGCCGGTNCGCCGGCCCCGCCGGCCCGCGCCCGGCGCTCGCGGTCAGCCTCTTCTTCTTCTCCGCCGACCTCGACGACGCGCCGGCCGACAAGTACGACCTCGTGCTGCGCTGCGCCGAACTCGCCGACGAGCTGGGGCTGCACGCGGTGTGGGTGCCGGAGCGGCACTTCAACCCGTTCGGCGCGCCGTACCCGGCCCCGGCGGTGCTGCTGGCGGCGATCGCCAGCCGGACCCGCCGGATCGGCCTGCGCGCCGGCAGCGTGGTGCTGCCGCTGCACGACCCGCTCCTGGTCGCCGAGGAGTGGGGGGTGCTCGACGCGATCAGCCGTGGCCGGGTGGCGCTCTCGCTCGCGTCGGGCTGGCACGCCGANAGCTCGCGGAGCTGCGCACGCTCTGGTCCGGCGGCAGCAGCAAGCGGGTCGGGCCGCAGGGGCGGATGATCGAGACGCAGACGTACCCGCGCCCGGCCCGTCCGCTGGAGACCTGGCTGACCAGCTCCGGCAACCCGGAGACCTGGCGGACGGCGGGCGCGCTCGACCAGCACGTGCTGACCGCGCTGCTCGAACAGAGCGTGGACGACGTGGCCGGGAAGGTCGAGCTGTACCGGCAGGCCCGCGCGGAGGCGGGGCACACCGCCGACGACCGGCAGGTCACCTGCATGCTGCACACCCACATCGCGGAGCGCGCCGAGGACGTCGTGCCGCGGGTACGCGGCCCGCTGGGCCGGTACCTCTCGGCGCACCTGAACCTGTTCGAGAAGTTCGCCGCGAACCAGGACGTCGGGGTGCGCCCGGAGGAGGTCACCGAGGCCGACCGCGCGCTCCTGCTGGAGCACGGCATCCAGCGTTACCTGCGGCAGTCCGGGCTCTTCGGCACCGTGGAGACCGCCCTGCCGATGGTCGACCGGCTGGTCGCGGCCGGCGTGACCGAACTCGGGTGCCTGGTCGACTTCGGCCTCCCCGACGAGCAGGTCTTCGAGTGCGTACGGCAGCTCGGCGCGTTGCAGCAGCGGGTCCGGGACCGTGCCGGAGGATCGAGTTGACCGCCTGGTTCAGCGTCTACCCGCACCTGGGCGGCGGCCGGGGCACCTACCTCCCGGTGCTGCGGGAGCTGCGGCAGGTGGCGACCTGCCACGTCCCGACCCTGCCCGGCCGCGACGGCCGGTACGGCGAGCCGGCGTGCCGCACCTTCGAGGCGCTCGCCGACGACCTGTGGCGGCAGCTCCGGGCCGAGATCGACGCCGGCGCCGACCCGGCCGACCTGGTGCTCTTCGGCTTCAGCATGGGCGCCCTGCTCGCCACCGAGCTGGCGGCCCGGCTCGACCGGTCAGGGACCGGCTGTCGCGCCCTGGTGGTGGCCGGCTCGCCGCCGCCGCACCTGATGGACGCCGACCGGCAGATCGGCCACCTGTCCGACGACGAGTTCGTCGCGGCGCTGGCCGAGAACGGGGTGATGGCGCCGACCGCGCTGCCCGAGGCCGAGCTGCGCGCCCTGATGCTGCCGATCTGGCGGGCCGACTGCGCGGTGGTGGAGAGCCACCCGCGTACCCCGGTGCGGTTGGCCTGCCCGGTGCTGGCGCTGGCCGGCAGCGACGACCCGCTGGTCGGCGCCGACCGGCTGGCGGCCTGGCGGCAGGTCGGCGGACCCGGCTCCCGGGTGGCGACCGTGCCCGGCGGACACGCGTCGGTGCTGGCCGACCCGCGGGTGCTGCGGGACCTGCTCGTCGAGGCCGGCGGACTCGACCGCACGGTGCGCCGATGACCGCCCAGGGCAGCTCGCTGCGCACGGTCTGGGACCCGGCGGGACCGGCCGGCCTGCCGTTCGGCAGCAACAGCATGCAGCACGGCACCGCGGTCTTCGAGGGCATCCGCTGCTACGCCACGTCGCGCGGCCCGGCGGTGTTCCGGCTCGACGACCACCTGGCGCGGCTGCTCGCCTCGGCCCGGCAACTGGGCGTCCCGCACGACTACGACCTGCCCCGGCTGCGGGAGCGGGTGCTGGCGGCGGCCCGCGCGGGCGGGCCGGACGAGGTGTACCTGCGGCCGGTGCTGCACACCCCGGACGAGCGGCTCGGCATCGACCTGGCCCGGTTCCGGTTCGTGCTCGCGGTCGAGGTCTACGCGATGGCCGGTGAACCCGCGACGACGACCCTTCCGGCGGGCGTGCGGCTGACCGTCTCACCGTGGCGCCGCCCGGCCGCCACCTCATTCCCGCCCCAGGTCAAGGCCACCGGCACGTACGTCGTGTCGGCCCTGGCCCGGACCGCCGCCGTCGCCGCCGGTCACGACGACGCGATCCAGCTCGACCCGGTCTCCGGCCGGGTGGCCGAGGCCACCGTGGCGAACGTCTTCCTGGTCCGCGACGGCCGGCTGCTGACCCCGTGGCTCGCCGACGGGCTGCTCGCCGGCATCACCCGCGACACCGTGCTGGTGCTGGCCCGCCGCCTCGGCATCGAGGTGGTCGAGGGCCCGGTCGAGCCGGCCGACCTGAGCCGGGCGCAGGAGGTCTTCCTGACCGGCACGGCCGCCGAGCTGGTGCCGGCGAGCGAGGTCGACGGGCACCGGACCGACCCGCGGGGCCCGGTCTTCCGGGCCGTCGCGGAGGCGTTCCGGGACACCGTACGCGGCCGGCGCTTCGACGACCTGGGCTGGCTCACCCACACGTCCTTGTCCCGTCACACCAACCCTGTCTGAGAGGACGACCCGTGGAACTCTTTCACTGCTTCGGCGCCCGACCCGAGCACCGCGTGGACACCGCCCAGGCGGTCGCGATGCTCGCCGCCAGCGGATGCCGCTACCTCGCCGTCAACACCCACACGATCGACCGGATCGAGCGCGGCGACGACCTGCCGATCGGCTACTCGACCGCGACCCTCGGGTCGGTCCGGGACTCGCTCGGCGCGGACTCCCCGGTGGTGCCGGTGCTCAACATCAACCACCCGGTCACGGCGCAGGAGGCCGTGGAGCGGACCCGCCGGGCGGCCGAGCTGACCGGCCTGCGCATCATCAAGCTGGAGGTCCTGGACGAGGACTTCACGCTCAGCCAGAACGACGCCGTGGTGGCGGCGGCGGCCACCCTGGTCGCGGAGGGCTTCGAGGTCTGGCCGCTGATCACCCCGGACGCGGCGGTCCTCGCCGAGTGCGTCGCGCTGGGCAGCACCATGGTCCGGGTGATGGGTTCGCCGATCGGCGCGCGGCGGGGCATCGACCCGCAGTGGCGCGAGGAGATGGACCAGCTCCTGGCCGGTGCGACCGTGCCGATCATGCTCGACGGTGGCGTCGGCTCGGTCGAGCACGCGGTGGCGGCGGCCCGGCAGGGCTTCGACTCGATCCTGGTGAACTCGTGCCTGTTCGCCGACGGTGATCCGGTGGCGGCGCTGCGCGAGTTCCGCTCCGCGATCGACGCGGCCGACGCGTCCCTGGTCCGCGGCTGAGCCGGCTGCCGGGGACGGGCGGCCCCCGTCCCCGGCGGTCCGCCGCCGTCTGATCCCGTCCCGGAAGGCCGCAGCATGAGGTACCGACCACTCGGCACGCTCTCGGTCAGCGAGGTGGCGCTCGGTAGCTGGCTGACCACCACCCGGGACCGGCAGGAGACGGTGGACGCGCTGGTGCGCACGGCGCTCGACCTGGGCATCAACCTCTTCGACACCGCCGACTCGTACCAGGACGCGCAGGAGGCGCTCGGCGTCGCGCTGCGCGGCACGCCCCGGGACGACTACCTGATCTCGACGAAGGTGTACCACCCGTATCCCGGCGGCGTCGGCGGCCTGTCCCGGGAACACATCCGGGCCAGCGTCCGGCGCAGCCTCCGCCAGCTCGGCGTGACGCACCTGGACCTGCTCAGCGCCCACCGGTTCGACGCCACGGTGCCGCTGCACGAGACCATCACGGCCTTCGCCGAGCTGGTGCGCGACGGCAGCATCCGGCACTACGGCGTGAGCGAGTGGACCGCCGCCCAGATCACCGACGCCGCCCGCGTGGCCGAGGAGATCGGCGCCCCGCCGCCGGTCGCCAACCAACCCCAATACAACGTGGTGTGGCGGGTGCCGGAGGGCGAGGTCCTGCCCGCCTGCCAGCGGCACGGGCTCGGCGTGGTGGCGTTCTGGCCGCTGGCCCAGGGCATCCTCACCGACAAGTACCGGCCGGGCCGGCCCCCGCCGGCACACAGCCGGGGCGCCACGGACCTCGGTCGGGAGACCATGGCGGCGCTGATGCACGACGTGGTGCTGGACCGGGTCGAACTGTTCGGCCGGCTGGCCGCCCGGCGTGGGCTCACCGCCGCCCAACTGGCGATCGCCTGGGTGCTCAACCGGCCCGGCGTCACCGCCACGGTGGTCGGCGCGTCCCGCCCCGAGCAGCTACGGGAGAACGCCGGCGCCGCCGGCGTGCCGCTCGACCCCGCCACCATGGCCCGGATCGACAAGATCTTCACCGGCCTCGTGTACGACGATGTCACCGCCACCGGTTGAGCCGGGCGCACCGACGCCCGATACGGTCACCGCCATGGACTCGTCGGCATCCCTGCGGACCGCCCGGACGGAGCTGCGGCCGTGGCGGACGGCAGACGTGCCGGAGATGGCGGCGATCAACGCCGACCCCGAGGTGATGCGCTGGATCGGTGACGGTTCGGTGCTGGACCACCAGCGCACCGCCGACCGGGTCGCGGCGTACCGGCGGCACTGGGCCGAGCACGGCTTCGGCCTGTACGCGCTGACCCTGCGGCCGACCGGCGAGTTCGCCGGCTTCGTGGGGCTCGCGGTGCCCGACTTCCTGCCGGAGATCCTGCCCTCGGTCGAGATCGGCTGGCGGCTGGCCCGGCGGCACTGGGGGCGAGGGCTGGCGACCGAGGCGGCGCGGGCCGTACGCGACCACGCGTTCGGGCCGCTGGGACTGGACCGGTTGGTCAGCGTGCACCAGATCGGCAACGTGGCCTCGGAGCGGGTCATGCGCAAGCTGGGCATGACCCCGGAGCGCGACACGGTCGACCCCGCCAACGGCCGCCCGCTGCGGGTCCACGAACTCCGCCGCCGCGCCGGGCCTGGCCAGGTCCCGTAGGCTCGGGTCGTGGAGCACGATCGGGGTCAGACAATGGCCCGCCTGTTGGACGCGGCGGAGAACGCCTCGCCGGTCGAGGCGGTCGAGGCGGTCACCGGGGAACTCGGCGCGGCGCTGGGGGCGCGAAGCGTCGCGTTCCTGATCGCGGACCTCGGCGGCCGGGCGCTGGTCCGGCTGGCGCACGTCCCCCTCGGTGACGCCGGTGCGGGGCGCCGCGACGGCACCGAGGTCGCCACCGTGATGCCGTTCGACGGCGGCCCCGCCGAGCAGGCACTGCGCACCCAGGCGGTGCAGGTCGTGGCGGAGCGTGACGGTTGGACGGTGCTGGCGCCGGTGACCGACCGGGGCGAGGCGCTCGGCCTGCTCGAGATGACCCTGCCGGACGAGCCGGCGTCGCGGACGCTGGACGAGATCGGCCGGACCGCGCACGTCCTCGCGTTCGTGGTGATCGCCAACCGGCGGCACACCGACCTCTACGAATGGGGGCAGCGGACGACCCCGTTCACCCTGTCCGCGGAGATCCAGCGCCGTCTGCTGCCCGCCTCGTTCACCTGCGAGGGCAGTTCGTTCACGCTGTCCGGGTGGCTCGAACCCGCGGCCAGCATCGGCGGGGACACCTTCGACTACAGCCTGGCCCGGCACGAGTTGCACTTCAGCGTCACCGACGCGATGGGGCACGGGGTGGCCAGCGCGCTGACGGCCACGCTCGGCGTGGGCAGCCTGCGCAAGAGCCGCCGGCACGGCATCGGCCTGGTCGAGCAGGCCGACGCCGCCAACGCCGACGTGGCCGAACACTCCGCCGTGCCCGGCAGTTACCTCACCGCGGTGCTCGGCCGGCTCGACCTGCGCACCGGCGTGTGCGCGCTGCTCAACGCCGGGCACGTGCCGCCGCTGCTGGTGCGCGACGGGGACACCCGGCCGATCCCGCTGCCGGGCAACTTCCCGCTGGGCATGTTCGCCGGGGCCGACTACC
The DNA here is from genome assembly GCF_002140155.1 of Micromonospora sp. NBS 11-29. Lineage (GTDB taxonomy): Bacteria > Actinomycetota > Actinomycetes > Mycobacteriales > Micromonosporaceae > Micromonospora. The sequence goes on along the minus strand of NZ_NAPR01000012.1, from coordinate 6,643 downwards.
GTGCCGGTGAGGTCACCCTGCGCCCCGGCGACCGGCTCGTGGTGGTCACCGACGGCATGCGGGAGCGCAACGCCGCCAACCTCGACCTGCCGACGCTGTTCCGGTCGGTCGCGGACCTGCACCCGCGTGAGGCGGTCCGCGCGTTGGCCGACGCCGTGCTCGACGTCAGTGGGCCGGTGCTGGCCGACGACGCCACCCTGCTGATCCTCGACTGGCACGACGGGCACAGCGAGGAACGCCGCACCAGTGCCGGCGCCGACCAGACCCGGGCCAGCGCCGCGCTGACCGACTGACTACCGGCCCACCGCGTCGTCCACGGCCACCGCGTCCGCCTCGGCGGCCTCGACGCTGTCGTGCACGCGGATCACCCGGTTCACCGAGGTGGCCGTCAGGACGCGGCCCACGGTGGGCTGCACCGCGGCGAGGCGCANCTGGAGTCCATGAACGTCACGCCGGCCAGGTCCACCACCACCTGACGCTCGCCGGCGTCGATCACGCCCCGCAGGCGTTCGCGGAACCGTGGGGACGTCGCCATGTCCAGCTCGCCCCGCACCGTGAGGACGGTGCAACCCCGGCCCGGCCGGGTCGACAACAGCAACTCCACCACGAACCTCCCCACGCCGGTGCCCCCGGCCCACCCTACGTCGCCGGTTCATCGAGTGTCGTCGTGGGCGGCCATGGTCTCCTGCCGGCGTGGCTCCTCGCGCAGGACGGCGCAGTGCAGCCACGCGTCCGGGACACCGAACCCGTCCACGAGCGTGCGCATGTGCGGGCGCAGCTCCTTGAGCAGTCCGTTGACCACGGCGGTGACCGCCTTCGCGCGGGGCGGGGTGAGGCGGCCGTGCTCCAGCAGCCATCCCTTGTCGGCCTCGATGACACTGAGCGCGTACAGGTCGCAGACCCGGGTGAGCAGCGCCCGGACCGCCGGGTCCGCGGTGGCCGCGATGCCGGCGACGAACGCCTCCAGGGTCACCCGGTCGATGTGCGCGGCGGCGACGGCGAGGACGTGGTCCTGGACGTCGTTGAAGATGTCGAAGGGACGGTCCTTCTTGGTGGCCGCGCCGTTGCGCAGGCGACGGACCGCGCCGTCGAGGCGGTGCCGCTCGCGGTCCTCGAAGACCTTCAGATGCCAGCCGCGGTCGGTGACCGCGACCTCCTCGTCGCGGCCCGGCACCGCGCCGATCAGCCGCTCGATGAGCGACCGCGCGGCGGTGCGTTCGAGCACCATCTCCCGGACCTGCTCGGCGACGAAGGACGCGCGCCCCCAGCCGTCCAGCGAGCCGAACTCGTCCCGGTGACCGGTGAGCAGCCCCTTGGCCACCAGTTGCAGCAGCACCGTGTTGTCGCCCTCGAACGTGGTGAACACGTCGGTGTCGGCCTTCAGGCCGGGCAGCCGGTTCTCCGCCAGGTAGCCGGCGCCGCCGCACGCCTCGCGGCACATCTGGATGGTGCGGGTCGCGTGCCAGGTCTGGGCCGCCTTNCCGGGACTCCAGCTCCCGTTGCCGGTGCTCGTCCACCGGCCCGTCGCCGCCCTGCACCTCGCGCAGCGCGGCGACCAGCTCCGTCTGGGCGAAGGTCAACGCGTACGTGGTGGCCAGCGCGGGCAGCAGCTTGCGCTGGTGGGCCAGGTAGTCGTTGAGCAGCACCTCACGGTCGGCGTCGGGGGCGCCGAACTGGCGGCGGATGTCGCCGTAGCGCACCGCGATGGTCAGCGCCACCTTGGTGGCGGCCGCGGCGGCGCCTCCCACGCTCACCCGGCCACGGACCAGGGTGCCGAGCATGGTGAAGAAGCGCCGGGAGTCGTTCTCGATCGGGCTGGAGTACGTCCCGTCCGCCGCCACCTGCGCGTACCGGTCGAGCAGCATGTCGCGCGGCACCCGCACGTGGTCGAAGCTGATCCGCCCGTTGTCGACGCCGAGCAGGCCGGCCTTGGCGCCGGCGTCGCCGATGGTCACGCCGGGCATCGGGTTGCCGTGCGCGTCGCGGATCGGGACCAGCCACGCGTGTACGCCGTGCCGCCGCCCGCCGGTGACGAGCTGGGCGAAGACCACCGCCATCCGCCCGTCCCGCGCGGCGTTGCCGATGTAGTCCTTGCGGGCCGCCTCGTGCGGGGTGTGCAGGTCGAACGTCTGCGTCTGCGGGTCGTAGACGCAGGTGGTGCGCAGTTGCTGGACGTCGGAGCCGTGGCCGGTCTCGGTCATCGCGAAGCAGCCGAAGGTCCGGCCCGAGATGATGTCCCGCAGGTGTGCGTCGTGGTGCCGCCGGGTGCCCAGGGCCGCGACCGCCCCGCCGAACAGGCCCCACTGCACGCCCGCCTTGACCATCAGCGACAGGTCGACCTGGGCCAGCATCTCGATGGCCACGATCGAGCCGCCGACGTCGTAGCCGCCGCCGTACTCGGTGGGGAAGCCCGAGGCGATGCCCAGCTCGACCGGGAGGTCGGCGAGCAACCGGCTGATCCGTTCGCGGGCCTGGTCGCCGGTCTCGCCGTACACCGGCAGGAAGCGCTCGTCCAGGTGCGTGCGGTGCGCCTCGCGGACCGGGGCCCACGGGCCGTCGAGCACCTCCCGCAGGCGGGCCGGGTCGACGGGGCCGGGCACGTTGCTCATGGCTGCCTCGGGGTACGACGTCATGGTTGTTCCTCGTACCCGATCAACGCCGCCGGCCCGCCGGNCCGGCGCGGACCGTGGTGGTCACGCGCCGGCACGTCGGGCGGTCAGCCCTTGCGCCACTTCTGGCTGGCGATTCCCTGGCAGTCCCACAACTGGAGCCGCGCGCCGTCGGCCGCGCTGCGGTCCTTGATGTCGACACACTTGCCGGCCTGGAGGTTGACCAGGTCACCGGCCGAGTTGAGGGTGAACTGCTGGGCGCCGGTGCCGTTGCAGGTGTAGAGCTGGACGATCGCGCCGTTGGCGGTGGAGCCGGCGTCGACGTCCATGCACTTGTCGTTCTGGCTGCGTACGGCATTGCCGGTGAACGTCCACTTCTGCGCGTTGGTGTTGTTGCAGTTCCACATCTGCAGCGGGGCGCGGTCGGCGAAGTTCGAGTTGGGCACGTCGATGCACTTGTTGTTCAGGTTGCTGACCAGCGCGGTCGCGGTGCTGGTCGAGCCGCCGCCGAACGGGCTGAGGATCAGTCCGGCGGAGCGGGGGTCGCCGTCGTGCACCAGGGACTCGAACGCGCCGACGTCGTCGAAGGCGAACGCGTACGCCTTGCCGTCGGCCATGTTGGCGTGGATCAGCCGGGCGTACTGGTTGGTGGGGGTGTTGCGGTAGAAGGCGGCGGCGTCGGTGCTGGGCTGGGTGTCGATCGTGCCCAGCGTGCCCCGGTTCAGCGCGGCGCAGAGCGTCCGCGAGATCGGGCCGACGACCTGGTCGTTCGGTGCGGGCAGGTCGCCGTCGCAACCCCAGACGCTGGCCGACGAGGGCCGCTTGAACGAGGCGACCACCTGGCCGCTGCCGTTGGTGAAGGTCATGGTGGTGCCCGAGGTCCGGCCGTAGTAGCGGACGTTCGGCTGGTCGCCGAAGGGCGCCACGGTCAGCGTCTTCGTGGTGTACGCGTTCCACGCGGCGGCGATGTACGAGTCCAGGTAGGTGGCGCTGAGCAGGCCGGCGCCGGCCGCCTTGCCCGGGGCCAGCACGCGCAGCACGGTGCCGTCCGAGCGGGTCTGGACGGTGTTGGCCCAGCCGGACTGGGCCCGGATGCCGTCGATGATCGCGTTGCGCCCGTTCGCCACCACGTCGCCGGTGCGCCGGGTGACGCCGCTGGCGCCGGTCACGGTCACCGCGTGCGGGACCGCGAACATGTCGACCTGCGAGCTGTTCAGCCAGAGTCCGGCGTCGTTGTAGGTGAACTCGCTCCAGTCGAACAGGATGTCGCGGTTGGCGTCGCCGCCCGCCCACGGCGCGGGCTGGACGAGACCGTCCGGGGTGAGGAAGAACTTCAGTTTCTGGCCGAGGGCGAAGTAGACCCGGCCGGAGAAGCCGCGGGGGAAGCGGATGGTGGTGCTGCCGCCGTTGCCGGGACCGGGGATGGCGACGTCGGGCGCGGGCGACGGCGGAAGTTGCCCGCCGGTCCAGGGCGCGAACGTGCCGGCCGCGTTCACGTAACCGAGGCGGCCGGTGGCCAGGTTGGTGCCGATGACGTACAGGTAGACGGCGTCCGCGCGGCCGGTGGTGTTGGTGACGGTGACCGGCAGCAGGGACGGGCCGACCGCGTGCGCGGGCGTGGCGAGCGGTACGCCGGCCAGCGCGACGACCAGGGCGGACGCGACGGCGAGCAGCCTTCTTCGGAGACGCATGGAACACCTCGGGGGACGGGGACGGGGGAGAGAGCGCTCTCTCAGACTGTGACTGGAAACAAACTTTGTCAATAGGTGGTGGCCGATGTGTTGCCGCCCCGGCCGGCTGCCGCTCGTCGCGCGCTCCCGGGCGGGTGGACGGATACTTGTCGGATGACGAACCCCGACCTCGACCCCCAGGTGTACCCGCCGCTCGACCCGCGCGAGACCGTGCCGGACGACCCCGGAGAGCTGCTCCCGGACACCCCCGGCGAGCTGCCGGAGGCGCCGGTCGAGCCGATGCCCGACGACGGGGAGCCCGGGGGCGTGCCCGAACCGGCCTGACCGCCCGTTCCCGCCGCGGCCGGCGGGGCGCTGCGGGTCAGCGCGCCTCGCCGGTCTTTCCGACGAGCTGCTCGGTCTCCTGCACCAGGTAGTGCGGTCGGCGCTTGGTCTCGTAGTAGATGCGTCCGATGTACTCCCCGATCACCCCGAGGATCATCATCTGGATGCCGCCGAGCCCGATCACGCTGACGATGATCGTGGTGTAACCGGGGACGTCGATGCCCTTCTCCACCGCGTCCGCGACCACCCAGGCCATGTACGCCACCGCGATCAACGTGAGGAACAGGCCGCCGTAGATCGCCAGCCGCAGCGGTCGGTTGTTGAACGACAGCAGGCCGTCGAACGCGTAGTTGAAGAGCTTGCCGAACGTCCACCGGCTCCGCCCCGCCTGCCGGGTCTCGTTGCGGTGGGCCACCACCGCCGTCCGGAAGCCGATCCAGGAGAACAGCCCCTTGGAAAAGCGGTTGTATTCCGGCATCGCCAGGATCGCGTCCACCGCGAGGCGGGAGAGCAGCCGGAAGTCACCCGCGCCGTCGAGCAGGCGCACGTCGATCCACCAGTTGACCATGCGGTAGAAGGACCGCGAGGCGACCATCCGGACGAACCGGTCGCCGCGCCGGTCCCGGCGGGCGATCACCTGGTCGAAGCCCTGCCGGTACAACATCACCATCTCGGGCAGCAGCCGCGGCGGGTGTTGCAGGTCGGCGTCCATGATGACGACCGCGTCGCCGGTGGCCCGCCGCAGACCGGCGAGCATCGCCGCCTCCTTGCCGAAGTTCCGGCTCAGCGACGTGTAGCAGACGGCCGGGTCGGCGGCGGCGAGCCGGCGCAGCGCCGCGAGGGTGCCGTCGTCGCTGCCGTCGTCGACGTAGATCACCTCGACGTCCAGGTCGGGAAGCTCGGCGAGCGCGACGCGGACGGTCTCGTGCAGCCGCTCCACCGAGTCCTCCTCGTTGAAGCAGGGCACCACGACGGACAGGCGCACCCGGCTCACCCCGCCCGCCCGGCGCGCACCCGGTCAGAAGCGGTAGAGCAGCACACCATCGATGTCCTCCCGCGAGATGCCCAGTCCGTCGACGGGCCGGTTCTCGATGCCCTCCCACGGCGTCCCCGCCGCGCGCTCCGGCACGGCCATCACCGACCGCACGCCGATCCCGCGCAGGTACGCCACGCTGCCCGGGTCGGGGAACGACGCGACCGCGGCCCGGGTCTGGGCCTGGCTGACCGGCTCGAACCCGGCCAGCCCGTTGGTCACCCGGGGGAAGCCGCTGTCGGTCGTCCACAACATGTAGTGCAGGTCGTTCAGGCCGCCGGCCGGCAGCACCAGGATCGGATCCGGTGCCGCCCGCATCGCCGCCGGTGGCCGCGGCACGGCCGGGTGGGGTGTGCGGTTGACCCCCTCCACGGTGACCATGGCCAGCGGCAGCAGCAGGACCAGCGGCGCGGCGACCCGCGTCCAGCGGCGGGCCGGCGGCCGGCCGAACGACTCGGCCAGCGCCGTCACCAGCCCGGCGGCCAGCACCGCGAGCAACAGGCTGGTCCAGTGCATCATCCGGCCCGGCGTGCGCAACGCGTCCCAGCCCGGCAGGAGCCGGGACAGGGTCAGGTAGCCGGGATCCCCGTCGCCACCGAGCGTGGCGCCCAGGCCCAGCAGCACCGTGCCGAGCACGCCGAGCCCCAGCGTGACCCGGTGCCGCAGCGGGTACGCCGAGACGAACAGACCCGCCGCGGCCAGCCCGATCAGCGTCATGCCCGGCAGCAGCGCCATCTCCGGCGGCCAGGACAGTTGCTCGCGGGCGCCGACGTGCGACTCGCCCCACAACCACGAGTCGGCCGGCGCGGTGACGAACCCGAGCAGCGGCGGGGAGAAGCTCACCGTCCAGTCCAGCGACCGCTGGGCCTGCGGGTTGAGGTCGACGACGCGCAGGAAGACCAGGCCGAGCAGCAGCGTCACCGTGCCGAACACGGCGCCGCCGGCCAGGTCCGCGAGCAGCAGCCGCCGGCCGAACGGCGGGGGTT
>NZ_NAPR01000011.1:245703-249463 GCF_002140155.1 Micromonospora sp. NBS 11-29 | reverse complement strand
CAGCTGACACCCACCCACGATCGGGCCCGACCTCTGGCGAGGTCGGGCCCTTTCGTCACCCCTCGGCGAGTACGGCGAGGATCGCCTCGCCGTACTTGGCGAGCTTGTTCTCGCCCACGCCGCTGACCCGGGACAGTTCGGCCAGCGAGGCCGGCGGCTCGGCGGCGATCTGGCGCAGGGTGGCGTCGTGGAAGATGACGTACGCGGGGACGCCCTGCTCCTTGGCGGTGGCGGCCCGCCAGGCGCGGAGGCGCTCGAAGACGCCGGTGGCGGCGGGGGTGAGGTCGGCGACCACGGTCGCCGCGCCGCGCGGCTTGGCGGCCCGGCCGGACAGCGGCCGCTCCGGTTCCTTGCGCAGGGTGACCGTGCGCCGCCGGCTGAGCACGTCGGCGCTGGCCTCGGTCAGCGCCAGCGTGCCGTAGTCGCCCTCCACCGCGAGCAGGCCCTCGGCGAGCAGTTGCCGCACCACGCCCCGCCACTCGACGTCACGCAGCTCGGTGCCGATGCCGAACGTGCTCAACGCGTCGTGGCCGTACTGATCGATCTTGTCGGTGTGCTTGCCGAGCAGGATGTCGATGCTGTGCCCGGCGCCGAACCGCTGGTTGCGTTCCCGGTCGAGCCGGTAGACGGTGGAGAGCAGCTTCTGCGCGGCGACCGTGCCGTCCCAGGACTCCGGCGGGTCGAGGCAGGTGTCGCAGTTGCCGCAGTTGGCCGCGCCGGCCTCGCCGAAGTAGTCGAGCAGTTGGGCGCGGCGGCACCGGACCGTCTCGCAGAGCGCCAGCATGGCGTCGAGGTGGGCCGCGAGGTTACGCCGGTGCGCCAGGTCGCCCTCGGACGTCTCGATCATCTTGCGTTGCTGCACCACGTCCTGGAGCCCGTACGCCAGCCAGGCCGTCGACGGCAACCCGTCGCGACCGGCGCGGCCGGTCTCCTGGTAGTAGCCCTCCACCGACTTGGGCAGGTCGAGGTGGGCGACGAAGCGTACGTCGGGTTTGTCGATGCCCATGCCGAACGCGATGGTGGCCACCATGACCAGCCCGTCCTCCCGCAGGAAGCGCTGCTGGTTCCTCGCGCGGGTGCCCGCGTCCAGCCCGGCGTGGTAGGGCAGCGCCGGGATGCCGTTGGCGACCAGGAACTCGGCGGTCTTCTCCACCGAGGCGCGGGACAGGCAGTAGACGATGCCGGCGTCGCCCGGGTGCTCGTCGCGCAGCAGACCCAGCAACTGGCGGCGCGGCTCCCGCTTGGGCACGATCCGGTACTGGATGTTGGGCCGGTCGAAGCTGGCCACGAAGTGCCGGGCGTCGGTGAGCTGCAACCGGGTGGCGATCTCGGTGCGGGTGGCCCGCGTCGCGGTGGCGGTCAGCGCGATCCGCGGCACGTCCGGCCAGCGTTCGTGCAGCATCGACAGGTTGAGGTAGTCGGGCCGGAAGTCGTGCCCCCACTGGGAGACGCAGTGCGCCTCGTCGATCGCGAACAGGGCGATCCGGCCCCGCTCCAGCAGGCCGAGCGTGGACCGCACCGCCAGCCCTTCCGGTGCGAGGTAGAGCAGGTCCAGCTCGCCGGCCAGGTAGGCCGCCTCGACCCGGCGCCGCTGCGCCGCGTCCAGGGTCGAGTTGAGGAAGCCGGCCCGCACGCCGACCGCGGTGAGCGCGTCGACCTGGTCCTGCATGAGCGCGATCAGCGGCGAGACGACCACCGCCACCCCGTCGCGGACCAGCGCCGGGATCTGGTAGCACAGCGACTTGCCGCCCCCGGTGGGCATGAGCACCAGCGCGTCGCCGCCGGCCACCACATGCTCGATGATGTCCTGCTGGACGCCACGGAAGGCGTCGTAGCCGAAGACCCGGCGCAGCACGTCCAGCGCGCCGTCGGTCCGCTGATCGGTGGGGGAGACCATCCGCGCAGTCTACGAGCGCCCGCCGACAGCGTTACGGAAGAAGCCCCGTCGTCCCGTCACCGTCGCCCCACCGCAGCCCGTCGACGCCGGCCGCGTGGTGGAAACCGGGATGCCCGGTGACGTCGACGCAGACTTCGTCGTCGGGGCCGACCCGACCGCAGAAGACCGGCTCGATGTGATTCCAGGCGTCGGCCCGGGACAGCAGCGCGCCGGTCGCGGGCACCTCGGGCCGTAGGATAGTCAGCCCTTCGGTGTAGACCACGGCCTGGTCGCGGGCCTCCTGCGCATCGGCCGCCAGGTAGGTCAGGTGCAGCGTCCATCGGCGCGGTATCCGGTAGGCGCCGCCGGGTGGCCGGTTGCGGCCCGCCAGCCGCTCGCGCTCCGCCGGGCCACGGTTGAGCACAACCCGGGGGTACGCGGAGAACGGCTCCGCCGTCGACAAGGCGTGGGCGATGGCGGCGCGGACCCGCTCGGACACGTCGGCCCCGTCGAGCATGGCGGCCAGGTCGTGGTGGAAGTCAGTCACCGTATGCTGCCTCTCCGTAGGCAAGTGATTGCCAACAGCTTGGACCATGCGGCAATAAAGCGCAACGTCGCATTTTATGCTTGCGCTTTCACTGCGGTGGGAGAAGAATCGGCTACTCCCGGTGGAGGTGAGTGTCGATGGCGCAGGTGCCGAGTCCGACGATCAGAGCCCGTCGTCTGCGGCGCGAGCTGCGTCGCCTACGGGATCGTGCCGGCCGCACCGCCGAGGAGGTGGCCAAGATCCTCGGCTGGCACCGCACCAAGGTCATCCGGCTGGAGCAGGGACACTCCCGGGTGATGCCCAAGGACATGCCGCCGTTGCTCGACCTCTACGAGGCCACCGAGGAGGAGCGGGAAAGGCTGGCCGCGCTGCACCGCCAGTCCCGGCTGAAGGGCTGGTGGAGCGCGTACGGCGACGTGCTGCCGGACGACTACGTCGGCTTCGAGGCGGAGGCCACCTCGATCAGTTCGTTCGAGAGCCTGTACGTGCCCGGCCTGTTGCAGACCGAGGAGTATGTCCGTGCCATCGTCCGGGCCGGACGCAGCACCGCCGACCAGGACGAGGCGGACCGGGTGGTGGCGGCGCGACTGGCTCGGAAGGCACTGCTGTCCCGAGACCTCCCACCGTCGCTGTGGGTGGTGCTGGACGAGGCGGTGCTCCGGCGGGTGGTCGGCGGCCCGGAGGTGATGCGTGCTCAGCTCGCGCGACTGGTCGAGGCGTGCGAGATGCCCACGGTGGAAATCCAGATCCTGCCGTTCGTCGCGGGAGCGCACGCGGCCATGGGCGGTGCCTTCACCCTGCTGGGTTATGACGATCCGGTGCTCGACCCGGCCGTGGTCTACCTGGGCAATGACACCAGCACCCTGCTGCTGGAGGAGGGCCGACAGGTGGCCCGCTATAGACTCATGTTCGACCACCTTCGGGCCAAGGCGCTCGACCCCGACCGGTCTGCGGATCTCCTCAGCCGGGCTGCCGCCGAGGTTCCGGACTGACTCCAACCTTGTGGAGCGCTGCCGATGGCCCCCTCGGATCCGGTGCCGGTTAGCTGGCGCAAGAGCAGCCGAAGCGGTGCGAATGATTCGAACTGTGTCGAGGTGGCTGACCTCTCCCACGCCTTGGCGGTACGTGACTCCAAGGACCCGGGCGGCCCGCTGCTGCTCTTCGACCGGGCCGCCTGGTCGCGGTTCATTGTCGGTCTGCGGCGCGGCTGATCCCTCTCGAACTGGCCGCCACCCTGATGCCGCCGGCATCACCCAGTCCCCACCTCGCATGTTGACATTGAGAAGCGAAGATCTTGGTACGAAATGGCCCCTCTGGGGGCCATTTCGTACCAAGAT
>NZ_NAPR01000011.1:233583-245675 GCF_002140155.1 Micromonospora sp. NBS 11-29 | reverse complement strand
GCTCGCGGCTCGCGGCTCGCGGCTCGCGGCTCGCGGCTCGCGGCTCGCGGCTCGCTCGGCCCCGGGTCGGACGACGAGCAGGAAACCGGACAACCCCCTGTTCCGGTGGTCACCCCGTGGAATCCCGGGCGGGGTCGCAGCCGTTAGAGTCGGCGACTGACCATTCGCGGCCGACCGGCCGCGGCGCCACGGCTGGGGGTACGGGTGAGCGAGGCGCGCACGGCGGACGACCTGGTGCCGACGAACGCGGAGACACCGCTGGGGCGGCCCGCGCCGACCGAGTCGGACACCTCCCTGGTGGTGGTGACCGGCCTGTCCGGCGGCGGGCGCAGCACGGTGGCCCGGGCGTTGGAGAACGTCGGCTACTACGTGGTCGACAACCTGCCCCAGGCGCTCCTGCTGGACATGGCCGAGTTGGCGTCCAAGGCCGGCGGCGCGGCCCGGCGTACCGCGATGGTGCTGGACGTGCGCTCCCGCGCCTTCTCCACGGACCTGGCCGGCGCGATCCGGGAGTTGGGCGAGCGCGGCTTCTCGCCCCGGGTGGTCTTCGTCGACGCCGACGACGAGGTGCTGATCCGGCGGTTCGAGAGCGTGCGCCGCTCGCACCCGTTGCAGGGCGAGGGGCGGCTGGCCGACGGCATCGCGGTCGAGCGGGCGCTGCTGGAGGAGGCCCGCGACCAGGCCGACGTGATCATCGACACCAGCCACCTCAACGTCAACCAGCTCCGTCGCCGGGTCGAGGAGTTGTTCGGCGGTGAGGACGCCCGCCGGCTGCGGATCACCGTGCTGTCGTTCGGCTTCAAGTACGGCCTCCCGCCGGACGCCGACTTCGTGATGGACGCCCGGTTCCTGCCCAACCCGTACTGGGTGCCGGAGCTGCGCGAGCACACCGGGCGGGAGGAGGCGGTCAGCGCGTACGTGCTGGGTCAGGAGGGTGCGGACGCCTTCGTGGCCGGCTATGCCGACCTGGTCAACGCCACCACCGCCGGCTTCGAGCGGGAGGGCAAGCGCTACCTGACCGTGGCCGTCGGTTGCACCGGCGGCAAGCACCGCAGCGTGGCCATCGCCGAGGAGCTGGCCGTCCGGCTGCGGGCCTCCGGCATCGCCGCCAACCCGCAACACCGGGACCTGGGGCGGGAGTGAACCCGACCAGGGTGGTGGCGTTCGGCGGCGGGCACGGCCTGTCGGCGTCGCTGCGGGCGCTGCGACACTGCGTACCCGGACTGGACCTGGACATCACCGCGGTGGTCACGGTCGGCGACGACGGTGGCTCCAGCGGCCGGTTGCGCGCCGAGCGCGGCGGCCTTCCTCCGGGTGACCTGCGGCAGGCGCTGGTCGCGCTCGCCGGGGACCATCCGGCGACCCGGCGCAGCGCGGCGCTGTTCCAGCACCGCTTCGCCGCCGCCGCGCCGCCGCCGGTGCCCGGGGCGCCGGCCGGTGGCGCGGGTGACCCGCTGGCCGGCCACGCGGTCGGCAACCTGCTGCTGCACGGGCTGACCGAGCTGCTCGGCGACCCGGTGGCCGCGCTGGACCACGCCGGCGCGATGCTCGGCGCGGTCGGGCGGGTGCTGCCGATGTCCCGGCAGCCGGTGGGCATCGAGGCCCGGGTCCGCGGCGTCGACCCGGCCCGCCCGGACGAGGTGCGCACCGTGCGTGGGCAGCACCAGGTGGCGGTCACGGCGGGCACGGTGGAGTCGCTGCGGCTCACCCCGGCCGCGCCGGGCGCGTGCGCCGAGGCGGTGACCGCGGTACGCGCCGCCGACTGGCTGATCTTCGGGCCGGGGAGCTGGTACACCAGCGTGCTCCCGCACCTGCTGGTGCCGGGCCTGGCCGACGCGATCGTCTCCAGTCCGGCACGCCGGCTGGTCACGCTCAACCTGGTGGCCGAGAAGGAGACATCCGGGCTCTCCCTGCCCGAGCACCTGGACACGCTGCGGCGCTACCTGCCCGAGCTGAAGGTGGATCTGGTGCTCGCGGATTGCACGGCGGTGGGTGACCCCGCGGCGGTCGAACGTGCGGCAGAATCTCTGGGTGCCCGGCTGGTCCTCGCCCCCGTCGCCGTCACCGACGGCACACCCCGTCATGATCCAGCCGCACTGGGCGCCGCACTGGTGCCCGTCCTGGGCGCCGATCGTTAGACACGTACGTAATCACCGGCGACACGCCGGAACCGGTCCTGAGGGGGCGCTGGAATGGCGATGACGGCTGCGGTCAAGGACGAGCTGAGTCGGGTCGACGTACCCAAGCCCTGCTGCCGGCGGGCGGAGATGGCCGCGCTGCTGCGCTTCGCCGGCGGCCTGCACATCGTGTCGGGTCGCGTGGTGGTCGAGGCGGAGCTGGACACCGGCGCGGTGGCCCGCCGGCTGCGGCGGGAGATCGCCGAGGTGTACGGCTACCCGAGCGAGATCCATGTGCTCGCCTCGGGCGGCCTGCGCAAGGGCAGCCACTTCATCGTGCGGGTGGTCAAGGACGGCGAGGCGCTGGCCCGGCAGACCGGCCTGCTCGACGTGCGGGGCCGCCCGGTGCGTGGCCTGCCGCCGCATGTGGTGGCCGCGAACGTCTGCTGCGCGGTGTCGGCCTGGCGGGGCGCGTTCATGGCGCACGGCTCGCTGACCGAGCCGGGGCGTTCCAGCGCGTTGGAGATCACCTGCCCGGGGCCGGAGTCGGCGCTCGCGCTGGTCGGGGCCGCCCGCCGGATCGGCATCACCGCGAAGAACCGCGAGGTGCGCGGCGTGGACCGGGTCGTGGTCAAGGACGGTGACGCGATCGCCGCGCTGCTCACCCGCATCGGCGCGCACTCCAGCGTGTTGGCCTGGGAGGAGCGTCGGGTACGCCGGGAGGTGCGCGCCACCGCCAACCGACTGGCCAACTTCGACGACGCGAACCTGCGCCGCTCGGCCCGCGCCGCGGTGGCCGCCGCCGCCCGGGTCACCAGGGCGTTGGAGATCCTCGCCGACGACGCGCCCAACCATCTCACCTCGGCGGGCCGGCTGCGGTTGGAGCACCGCCAGGCCTCGTTGGAGGAGTTGGGTGCCCTGGCGGAGCCGCCGCTGACCAAGGACGCCATCGCCGGCCGCATCCGCCGGCTGCTCGCGCTGGCCGACAAGCGGGCCCGTGACCTGGGCATCCCGGATACCGAAGCGGCCGTCACGCCGGACATGCTCGTGGTCTGATAGGACGGTGGGGCGACGTCGCGCGAGCGGGATCACCACCCGCCGCAGCGGGCCGCCGCGCGCTCGGATAGGGTCGATGAGTACGGCAAGGGGGCCGAACAGGCACTCCTCGCCGCTCTCACCGCCTCGGGCGGTCAGGTCTGGAACGGACCGCGGCGGGGTGGCCGAGATGAATCGTCAACGGCCGGCTCCAACGGTCGGCGCACACACTTCCGCCGGCTGTGGTCTGACGCCGGCGGACCAGAACGCGAGGAGATGGGACCTGTGACCATCCGGGTTGGCATCAACGGCTTCGGCCGGATCGGCCGCAACTTCTTCCGGGCAGTGCTGGCGTCCGGCGCCGACATCGAGGTCGTGGCGGTCAACGACCTGACCGACAACGCGACGCTCGCCCACCTGCTCAAGTACGACAGCATCCTCGGCCGTCTCCCGCACGAGGTGAAGGCCACCGCCGACGAGATCACCGTGGGCGGCAAGACCATCAAGGCGTTCGCCGAGAAGGACCCGGCGAAGCTGGCGTGGGGCGAGGTCGGCGCCGACGTCGTCATCGAGTCGACCGGGTTCTTCACCGACGGCGGCAAGGCGAAGGCGCACATCGACGGCGGGGCCAAGAAGGTCATCATCTCCGCGCCGGCGAAGAACGAGGACGTCACCGTGGTCATGGGCGTCAACCAGGACCAGTACGACCCGGCCAAGCACACGATCATCTCGAACGCCTCCTGCACCACCAACTGCCTCGCGCCGATGGCGAAGGTGCTGCACGACACGTTCGGCATCACCAAGGGTCTGATGACCACCATCCACGCGTACACGCAGGACCAGAACCTCCAGGACGCGCCGCACAAGGACCTGCGCCGCGCCCGGGCCGCCGCGCTCAACATCGTGCCGACCTCGACGGGCGCCGCGAAGGCGATCGGCCTGGTCCTGCCGGACCTGAAGGGCAAGCTCGACGGCTACGCGCTGCGGGTGCCGATCCCGACCGGCTCGGCCACCGACCTGACCGTCGAGGTCGGCCGGGAGACCAGCGTGGACGAGGTCAACGCCGCGCTGAAGGCCGCCGCGGACGGCCCGCTCAAGGGCATCCTGGTCTACAACGAGGACCCGATCGTGTCCGCCGACATCGTCACCGACCCGGCGTCGTGCATCTTCGACGCGCCGCTGACCAAGGTGATCGGCAACCAGGTCAAGGTCGTCGGCTGGTACGACAACGAGTGGGGCTACTCCAACCGCCTCGTCGACCTGGTCAAGCTGGTCGGTAGCTCCCTGTGAGTGCGAGGAGTGAGCTTGCGAGCCCCGCAGTCACGAACGGAGGGCCGGCTCTGTGAGCATCCGCAACCTCGACGACCTGCTCGCCGAGGGGGTGTCGGGTCGGCGCGTGCTGGTGCGCGCCGACCTGAACGTCCCGCTCGACAAGCAGACCGGTGACATCACCGACGACGGGCGCATCCGCGCGGTGCTGCCGACGCTGAGCGCGCTGGTGCAGGCCGGCGCGAAGGTGGTCGTCTGCTCGCACCTGGGCCGCCCGAAGGGCGCGCCGGACCCGCAGTTCAGCCTCCGCCCGGTCGCCGGGCGGCTCGGCGAGCTGCTCGGTGCCCCGGTGAGCTTCGCCGAGGACACCGTCGGTGACTCCGCGCGGTCGACCGTGGCCGGGCTGGCCGACGGTCAGGTCGCGCTGCTGGAGAACCTGCGGTTCAACAAGGGTGAGACCAGCAAGGACTCCGCTGAGCGGGGCGCGTTCGCCGACCAGCTCGCCGCGCTCGGCGACGCGTACGTCGACGACGCGTTCGGCGCGGTGCACCGCAAGCACGCCAGCGTGCACGACGTGCCGGCGCGGCTGCCGCACGTCGCCGGCCGGCTGGTGCTGCGCGAGGTCGAGGTGCTCAGCAAGCTGACCGGCGAGCCGGAGCGCCCGTACGTGGTGGTGCTCGGTGGGTCGAAGGTCTCCGACAAGCTGGCCGTGATCGAGGCGCTGCTGCCCACGGTCGACCGGCTGCTCATCGGCGGCGGGATGTGCTTCACCTTCCTCAAGGCCCAGGGCCACGAGGTGGGCACGTCGCTGCTGGAGGAGGAGATGGTCGAGACCTGCCGCAACCTGCTGGAGCGCGCCCCGGGCAAGATCATGCTCCCGGTCGACGTGGTGGCCGCGGACGCCTTCGCCCCGGACGCCGCGCACGACACCGTGCCCGCCGACGGCATTCCCAGCCACCGGCTGGGCCTGGACGTCGGCCCGGAGACGGTGGCCGGCTTCGCGGCCGTGCTGTCGCAGGCGAAGACCATCTTCTGGAACGGCCCGATGGGCGTGTTCGAGATGGCGGCGTTCGCCAACGGCACCCGTGGCGTGGCCGAGGCGATCACCAAGGCCGACGCGTTCAGCGTGGTCGGTGGCGGCGACTCCGCCGCGGCGGTGCGGGCCCTGGGCCTGGACGAGTCCTCGTTCGGGCACATCTCCACCGGCGGCGGCGCGTCCCTGGAATACCTGGAGGGCAAGACCCTCCCCGGCATCGCGGCTCTGGAGAACTGAATGGCGAGCACCACCCGCCGGCCGCTGATGGCCGGCAACTGGAAGATGAATTTGAACCACCTCGAGGCGAACCTGCTGGTGCAAAAGCTCGCCGCGAGCCTCACCGAGAAGCAGCTCACCGACGTCGAGTGCGTGGTGCTGCCGCCCTTCACCGACCTGCGTACCGTGCAGACCGCGGTGGACGGCGACAAGCTGCTGATCGGCTACGGCGCGCAGGACCTGTCGCCGTTTGCGTCCGGCGCGTACACCGGCGACATCGCCGGGTCGATGCTGGCCAAGCTGGGCTGCACCTACGTGACGGTCGGGCACTCCGAGCGGCGGCAGTTCCACTACGAGGACGACGCGCTGGTCAACGCGAAGGTGGCGGCGGCGCTGGCGAACGGGCTCACCCCGATCCTCTGCATCGGCGAGGGGCTGGAGATCCGTGAGCAGCTCAAGCAGGTGCCGCACTGCTGCGACCAGCTCGACGGCGCGCTGAAGGGGCTCACCGCGGAGCAGGTCACCAAGGTCGTCGTCGCGTACGAGCCGGTCTGGGCGATCGGCACCGGCAAGACGGCGACGCCGGAGGACGCGCAGGAGGTCTGCGGCGAGGTGCGCAAGCGGCTCGTGGAGACCTACGACGAGACCACCGCGGAGCAGGTCCGGATCCTCTACGGCGGGTCGGTGAAGGCGTCGAACGTCGCCGCGATCATGGCTCAGCCGGACGTGGACGGCGCTCTGGTGGGGGGCGCGAGCCTGGACGCGGAGGAGTTCGCGCAGATCTGTCGGTTCCCGGAGCACACGGCCCGCTGATCGCTCGCTATCCTTGACGCTGCCCGTCCACCGGCCGGTGCCGCAGTGCCCGACAGGTCCGGGCAGTGATCGCAACGAGAGGACTGACCCCCGCCATGCCGATCTGGTTCGCCTACACGATGATCACGTTGCTGGTCATCACCAGCGTGCTGCTCACCCTGCTGATCCTCCTGCACCGCGGTAAGGGCGGCGGGTTGTCGAGCATGTTCGGCGGCGGCGTCAGCTCCAGCCTGGCCGGTTCCTCGGTGGCCGAGAAGAACCTCGACCGCTACACCGTTCTGGTGGGGATCGTCTGGTTCGCCTGCATCGTCGGCCTCGGGCTCTGGCTGCGGCTGCAAATGGCCAGCGNGGTCCGTCACGGACCGCGCGCAGTTTTGTTTCTCCGCCCGTCGCCCGTCGCCGATCCCTCCCGACGACGGTCCCCCTCCGACGACAGGGAGTGCGCAATCGTGCCCAGCAACAACGTCATCCGCGGCACCCGGATCGGGTCCGCCCCGGAGCGCTTCGACCAGCGTGCCGAGCCGGCTCCGCGCCGGCCGGTCGTCTTCTGGTGCCGCCACGAGCACCGGGTCGAGTTCCTGATCGCCGCCGAGGCGGAGACCCCCACGTCGTGGGACTGTCCCCGCTGCGGGGAGCCGGCCGGCCCCGAACCGGGCAACCCGCCGGGCCGCCCGCGCGCCGAGCCCTACAAGACCCACCTGGCGTACGTCCAGGAGCGGCGCACGCCGGAGGAGGGTGAGGCGCTGCTCGCCGAGGCCCTCGCGGCGCTGCGCCGCCGTCGCGGTCGCGCCTGAGGGGCGTTAAGAAGGGGCCCCGCCTATACCGTGGGCGTTAAGCGGGGCCCCTCCTTTCACCGCAAGCTGCGGGCACGCAGCGGAAGGTCGGCCGCCGCCGCGCGGTCCAGCAGCCAGAGGGTACGGGAGACGCCCCGCACCCCGGCCGCCGGAAGTTGCACCGGCCCGGCGCCGGCCAGCGCCATGCTCACCGCCCGGGCCTTGTCCGCCCCGGCGGCGACCAGCCAGACCTCCTCGGCGGTGTTGATCGTCGGCAGCGTCAACGTGGTGCGCACCGCCGGCGGCTTCGGGCTGCCCCGCACGGCGCTGACCGGCCGGTTGTCGTGGTGCACCGGGTGCTCCGGGAACACCGACGCCACATGCCCGTCCTCGCCCACGCCGAGCATCAGCACGTCGAAGTGCGGCAGCGCGGCGTGACCCGGCCGGGCGGCGGCGGCCAGCTCCCGCGCGTACCCGGCGGCGGCCGCCTCCGGGTCGTCGCCGGCCGGGCCGTCCGACGCCGGCATCGGGTGCACCCGGGCCGGGTCGAGCGGCACCGTGTCCAGCAGCGCCGCCCGGGCCTGCGTCTCGTTGCGCTCCGGGTCACCGGCCGGCAGGAACCGCTCGTCACCCCACCACACGTCCACCCGGGACCAGTCGACGGCGTCCCGGGCGGGCAGCTCGCCGATCGCCCGGTAGACCGCCGCGGCGATCCGACCGCCGGTCAGCACCACCGACGCCTGGCCACGCTCGGCCTGCGCGTCGAGCAGCTTCACCACCAGCCGGGCCGCCACCGCCTGCGCCAGCAGGTCGGGGTCGGCGTGTACGGCGACACTCGCCTCGGTCATCCGTCCTGCCCTCGTGTTCCGACCGCCCCGTGGCGGTCATCCGTGCCGGTCGACCGCCCGGTCCGGGCGGTCACTCGTTCGCCGTCGCGCCCGCGTGCGCGGTCACGCCGGCCTCCGCGCGCCGTGCGGTCGCCGGATCCTTCCAGACGTGCACCCGCTGGGCGGGGCGCTGGTCCAGCCCGGTCAGCCCGGCCGTCGCGCCGAGCGCCTCGGCGTACACCTGGTCGGCGTCGAGGCGGCGCAACTCCTCGGCCAGCTCGTCCCCGAGCGGCCGGCGGACCAGCGGGAGCGTCCGGTCGTCCTGCCCGGTACGGCGGAAGACGGCGATGCTGTCGTCCCGGGTCAGCGTCAACTCGTCGCCGTTGGCGCAGCGGAGCTGCACCTCGCGCATCCGGGGGAACTCGCCGGTGTGCTCCCACGACGGGTCGATGCCGAGGCGGGCCTTCAGCCAGCCCTGCATCAGCGCCGCCGTCGGGTCGGTGGGCGGCGCCACCACGGTCGCCTCGGTGACCCGGGCCTGGGTGGTGTCGAACGCCCCGGCGACCAGCGTGCGCCACGGGGTGATCCGGGTCCAGGCCAGGTCGGTGTCGCCCGGGGCGTAGTCGCGGGCCCGCTGCCGCAGCGCGGCGATCGGGTCGGCGGCCTGCGCCGAGTCGGTGATCCGCCGGTCGGCGACCACGCCGAGGAAGTCGGTGGCGATCTCGTCCGGCGGCTCGCCGTGCCACCAGGTCACTACCGGCACGTCCGGCACCAGCAGCGGCATCACCACGGACTCGGCGTGCAGCGCCAGCCGGCCGTACATCCGGGTCACCACCGCCTCGCACGGCCCGAGCCGGCCGCCCACGACGATCTCCGCGTCCAGCCGGTTGCGGTCCCGCTCCACGTCGGAGCGGACCACCACGAGCAGCCGGCAGGGATGCGCGGCGGCGGCGATGGTGGCGGCCGCCTCCGCCTCCCGGACCCGCTTCTCGTCCACCACGACGATCAGGGTGAGCGCCATGCCGCTGGCCACCCCGCCCGCGCTGCGCCGTTCGGCGGCCAGCGCCTTCACCACCTCGTTGCCGGTGGTGTCCCACAGCCCGATCATGCTCTTCTCCAAGCCCGGCCCTCGTGGGCCAGCATCTCGTCGGCGGCCCGGGGACCCCACTCGCCGGCCCGGTACGGCTCCGGCGTCGTGCCCTCCCAGGCATGCTCCAGCGGGTCGACCACCTGCCAGCTCTGCTCGACCTCGGCGGCGTCCGGGAACAGCGTGCGGTCGCCGATGAGCACGTCCAGCACCAGCCGCTCGTACGCCTCGGGGCTGGACTCGGTGAACGCCTCGCCGTACTGGAAGTCCATCGCGATGTCGCGGACCTCCATGGTGGTGCCCGGCACCTTGGAGCCGAACTTCAGCACCACGCCCTCGTCCGGCTGCACCCGNGCGGCGCCTTCTTGAACATGATGGCCACCTCGGTGACCCGGCGCGGCAGCCGCTTGCCGGCGCGGATGTAGAACGGCACCCCGGCCCACCGCCGGTTCTGGATGGCCAGCTTCACCGCCACGTACGTCTCGGTGGTGGAGCCC
This sequence comes from Micromonospora sp. NBS 11-29, assembly GCF_002140155.1. Classification (GTDB taxonomy): domain Bacteria; phylum Actinomycetota; class Actinomycetes; order Mycobacteriales; family Micromonosporaceae; genus Micromonospora. Next base: position 236,005 of record NZ_NAPR01000011.1, on the reverse strand, counting down.
TCCGGGACGCCGTCCTCCTCCAGGTAGCCCTTGGCGCGCTCACCGCCGACCCAGCCGGGCAGGTACTGCCCGCGCACGGTGTCCCCGGCGATGTCCCGGGGCACGGCGATGGCCTTGAGCACCTTCAGCTTCTCGGCCCGGATCTCGTCGGCGTCGAAGCTCGTCGGCTCCTCCATCGCGACCAGCGCCAGCAACTGGAGCAGGTGGTTCTGGAGCACGTCGCGGGCGGTGCCGACGGAGTCGTAGAACGCGGCCCGGGTGCCGATGCCGACGTCCTCGGCCATGGTGATCTGCACCGAGTCGACGTACTTGGAGTTCCATAGCGGCTCGAACAGGTTGTTGGCGAACCGCAGGGCCAGGATGTTCTGGACCGTCTCCTTGCCCAGGTAGTGGTCGATGCGGAAGACGTCCTGGCTGGTGAAGACGTCGTCGACCAGGTCGTTGAGCNCCCGCCGGACTTCTCGTTGTCCGCCATGCCGGTGCGGGCGAGCTGCTTGAGCACCACCGGGAAGGCCGCCGGGGGGATGGAGAAGTAGAAGGCGGCGTTGCCGTGGATGCCGTGCGAGTTGCGCAGCTCGTCCAGGGTCGTGGCGAGCTGGTCGAAGGCGGCGTCGTCGTCGAACGAGCCGCCGACGAACTTGATGTTGCCGGCGAGCCGGGCCCAGACCTCCTCGCGCCACGGGGTGCGGGCGTGCTTCTTGGCCGCCTCGTGGGCCAGCGACTCGAAGTCGCCGTCGCCCCAGTCCCGGCGGGCGAAGCCCAGCACCACGAACCCGGGCGGCAGGAGCCCCCGGTTGGCCAGGTCGTAGACCGCCGGCAGCAGCTTCTTCCGGGCCAGGTCCCCGGTGACCCCGAAGATCACCAGGGCGCACGGCTCGGGGATCCGCGGCAGCCGCCGGTCCTGGGGGTCGCGTAGCGGGTTCACCGGGCCACCTCCTCCTGCATCTCGGTCCGCTGATTCCAGGTCAATGATCGTCACGTACGTGTCCGTCCGGCCGTATCCAGCAGTTGGGCGACGCCCGCCGCCCGCTCGGTCAGGTGCAGTCGCAGCACCGGTCGCTCCCGGCGGGCCAGCGCCCGCCGGTCGCCGGCGGCCTGGGCCGCCTGGAGCTCCCCGAAGGTGTACGGGCGACCGGGCACCTCCAGATCATCGGTGACCGCACCGGTGATCTGGAGGTGCCCGCCCGACCCGTCGGTGTGGCCCGGGTGGCGGGGGCCCCACCCGAAGGTCACCGGCCGACCGGTGGCCCGGGCCAGCAGGGGGCGCAGCCCGGCCACCGCCGAGTCGGCCCGCCGGTCCAGGTGCGCGGTGATCGCGAGGTGCGCGTCGGAGTCCGGCCCGTCGCCGAGCCACCGCAGCGCGCCGGCCAGGTCGGTGGGGGCGCCGGCCGGGGCGTACACCTCGATCGCGCCCTCGACCGACGACGGCGGGCCGGTGTCCGGTGCCGGCGCGTCGTCGTCCGCGGTGCCCGCCGGCTCGGCGAACGGGTCGACCCGCAGCGTCACCGCAGCGGCCGCGGCGGCGTACTCCCAGGCCAGGAAGTGCGCGCCGAGCGGGCCGTTGACCGCCACGTCGGCGGCCACGCCGGGCCCCGCACCCGGGCCGAGGGCGCCGCCGAGGTCGACCGTCAGCACGCCCGCGCCGGTGGCGCCGGGCGCGTCGGGGGACTCCACCGCGATCGGTAGCACCCGCCCGCCGGTCGCCGCGGCGAGCAGCGCGGCAACCCAGTGGCGGAGCCCGTCCAGGCCGGTGCCGTCGGGCACCAGCGCGACCGTGGCCCGGCCGTCGCCGGCCGCCGCGCCCAGGGCCGCGCCCAGCGCGAGGCCCGGATTGTCGCGGTCCCGGTCGAGCGCGCCGCCCAGGGCCGCGGCCTCGTCGATCAGTTCGGCNCGCGCCGGCCAGCGCGGCGGGAACCAGGCCGAACGCGGTGAGCGCGGCCCAGGGCCCGCCGACGCCCGGCTCGGCCGGGATCACCACCGCGCCCAGCTCGTCGGCGAGCGCCTCCAGCGCCGAGCCGGGCTCGGTGACCACCACGACGTGCCGGACCGCCTCCGGCCCGGCGTCCCGCCACGCCTGCCGGTAGACCCGCAGGTGGGCGTCGGTGGTCCGGTCCAGGTCGCGGCCGGCGAGCACCAGCACGGTACGCGCCGGCCGGTCGGCCAGCGCCGCCCGGACCGGACCCGGATCGGCGGTGTCGAGCACGGTCAGCGGTCGGTCCAGGCACCCGGCGATCACCTCGGCGGCGAGCGTCACGTCACCGGCGCCGGCCAGCACCACGTGGTCGAGGTCGGCCAGCTCGGCGGTCAGCTCGGCGAGCTGGGGGAGCAGCTCGCGGCTGCGGTGGTGGGTGTCCAGCCAGCCCGACCGGGCGCGGGCCGACGCCTCGGCCGCCGGCCCCCAGAGGCTCGGGTCCCTGGCGGC
>NZ_NAPR01000011.1:203970-233566 GCF_002140155.1 Micromonospora sp. NBS 11-29 | reverse complement strand
CGTCCCGGGGCATCGCCCCGGGACGCGCGTCGGTCGCCGTACGGTCACGCGTTTCCGCCGGCCTGCTGGGCGTTCTGCGCGTTGCCCTTGGCGGCCCGGTGCGGGCTGCCGGCGCCCTTGGCCGCCTCGGCGAGGGACTTCTTGACCCCCTCCAGCAGCTCCAGCCAGCTCGCCTCGAACTTCTCCACGCCCTCGCGCTCCAGCGTGGCGATCACGTCGGTCAGGTTCACCCCGACCGACTCCAGGTCCGCGAAGACCTGACGCGCGTCGTCGTACGCGCCGGTGATCGTGTCGGCCTGCGTCTCGCCGTGCTCGGCGTAGGCGTGCACGACCGGCTCGGGCATGGTGTTGACCGTGCCGGGGGCGATCAGCTCCTCGACGTAGATGACGTCCCGGTAGTCCGGGTTCTTCGTCGAGGTGGAGGCCCAGAGCGGACGCTGCGGGTGCGCGCCCGCGTCGGCCAGCTTCTGCCACCGCTCGGAGGAGAACACCTCGCCGTAGCGCTCGTAGGCCAGCCGGGCGTTGGCCACCGCGGCCTTGCCGCGCAGCGACTTGGCCTGGTCCGAGCCGATCTTCTCCAGCCGCTTGTCGACCTCACTGTCGACCCGGGAGACGAAGAACGAGGCGACCGAGCCGATCTTGGACAGGTCGTGCCCGTTGGCCTGGGCCTGCTCCAGGCCGGCGAGGAACGCCTCCATGACCTGGGAGTAGCGGTCCAGCCCGAAGATCAGCGTGACGTTCACGCTGATCCCCTCGGCCAGCGTCTTCGTGATCGCCGGCAGGCCCTCCTCGGTCGCCGGGATCTTGATGAAGAGGTTCGGCCGGTCGACCAGCCACCACAGCGCCTTCGCCTCGGCGACGGTCTTGTCCGCGTCGTGCGCCGAGCGCGGGTCCACCTCGATCGAGACCCGGCCGTCCACCCCGGCGCTGGCGTCGTAGGAGGGACGCATCACGTCGCACGCCCACCGCACGTCGTACGTGGTGAGCATGCGCACCGCCTCCTCGACGTCCACGTCGCGGGTGGCGAGGTCACGCAGCTGCCAGTCGTACTCGTCGGCGTCGCTCAACGCCTTGGCGAAGATCGTCGGGTTGGTGGTCACACCGGCCACGTGGCTCTCCCGGCGCAGCTTGTCCAGCCCGCCGGAGCTCAGTCGTACCCGGGAGAGATCGTCGAGCCAGATCGCCACCCCGGCGTTCTGGAGTTCGCTCAGCCTGTCCGTCATGCCGTGAACGCTCCCCTCAGTTGCCGGTCGTGAAACCGGTGATGTCGCCCACCCGGGTCAGCGCCGCGTGCGCGGCGGCCACGATCCGGTCGGGGGTGAACCCGAACTGCTCGAAGAGCACGGTGTAGGGCGCGCTCGCGCCGTAGTGCTCGATGCTCACGCACTCGCCGCTGTCGCCGACGATCGCCCGCCACGACATCGCGATGCCCGCCTCCACGCTCACCCGTGCCTTTACCCCGCGCGGCAGCACCGACTCCCGGTACGCCTCGTCCTGCGCGAAGAACCATTCCTGGCACGGCATGGACACCACCCGGGTGGGGGTGCCGTCGGCCTCCAGCCGCTCCCGGGCGGTCAGGCAGAGCTGCACCTCCGAGCCGGTGCCGACGATGATCACCTGCGGCTTGCCGTTGGACGCCTCGGCCAGCACGTACCCGCCCTTGGCGGTGCCCTCGGCCGGGCCGAACTCGCTGCGGTCGATCGTCGGCAGCGCCTGCCGGCTCAGCGCCAGCGCGGTCGGCCGGTCGGTGTGCTCCAACGCCTGCCGCCACGCCCACGCGGTCTCGTTGGCGTCGGCCGGGCGGACCACGTCCAGGCCGGGGATGGCCCGCAGCGCGGACAGGTGCTCGATCGGCTGGTGGGTCGGGCCGTCCTCGCCGAGGCCGATCGAGTCGTGCGTCCAGACGTAGGTCACCGGCAGCTTCATCAGCGCGGCCAGCCGTACCGACGGGCGCATGTAGTCGCTGAACACCAGGAAGGTGCCGCCGTAGGGGCGGGTGCCGCCGTGCAGGGCGATGCCGTTGAGGATCGAGCCCATGCCGTGCTCGCGGATGCCGAAGTGCAGCGTGCGGCCGTACTCGTCACCCGGGAAGTCCTTGGTGGCGTGCCCGGCCGGGACGAACGACGGCTCGCCCTTCATGGTGGTGTTGTTGCTCTCGGCCAGGTCGGCCGAGCCACCCCACAGCTCCGGCAGCACCGGGGCGAGCGCCTCCAGGACCTTCCCGGAGGCGGCCCGGGTGGCGACGCCCTTGGCGTCCGCCGGGAAGGTCGGCAGCGCGTCGGTCCAGCCGGTCGGCAGGGTACGGGTGGCCATCCGGTCCCACAGCGCCTTGCGCTCCGGGTTGGCCTCCGCCCACGCCTCGAACCGGGTGTTCCACTCGGCCTGCGCCTCGGCGCCGCGCTCCAGCACCCGACGGGCGTGCCCGAGCACCTCCTCGTCGACCTCAAAGGTCTGCTGCGGGTCGAAGCCGAGGACCTCCTTGGTGGCCTTGACCTCGTCCGCGCCGAGCGCCGAGCCGTGGATCTTGCCGGTGTTCTGCTTGTTCGGCGCGGGCCAGCCGATGATGGTGCGCAGCGAGATGAACGACGGCCGGTCGGTCTCCGCCCGGGCGGCCAGCAGCGCCTGGTGCAGCGCCTCCACGTCCTCGTGGTAGTCGCCCTGGTCGGCGTCGCCGGTGCGCCAGTCGACGGTCTGCACGTGCCAGCCGTACGCCTCGTAGCGGGCTGCCACGTCCTCGCTCTTGGCGATCCGGGTGTCGTCCTCGATCGAGATCTCGTTGTCGTCGTAGATCACGCAGAGGTTGCCGAGCTGCTGGTGGCCGGCGAGCGCGCTGACCTCGTGGGTGATGCCCTCCTCGATGTCCCCGTCGGAGACGATGCACCAGACGTCGTGGCGGAACGGCGAGTCGGCGCGGTCCGGCTCGGGGTCGAACAGGCCGCGCTCGCGACGCGCCGCCATCGCCATCCCGACCGCGTTGCCCAGGCCCTGACCGAGCGGGCCGGTGGTGGTCTCCACGCCCGGAGTGTGACCGTGCTCCGGGTGGCCCGGGGTGAGCGAGCCCCATTGGCGCAGCGCCTTGAGGTCGTCCAGGGCCAGCGGGTAGCCGGAGAGGAAGAGCTGGATGTAGAGCGTCAGGCTGGAGTGCCCGGCGGAGAGCACGAACCGGTCCCGGCCGGGCCAGTTCGGGTCGGCCGGGTTATGCCGCATGACCCGGTTGAAGAGCAGGTACGCCGCCGGGGCGAGGCTCATCGCCGTACCCGGGTGGCCGTTGCCGGATTTCTCCACGGCATCCATGGCCAGCACGCGGACCGTGTCGACGGCCCTGCGGTCGAGGTCGGACCAGTTGAGAGCGGGAAGCTCGGGTCGGTTGGCAGCCACGATGGTTGTGCTCCTCGGCAGATGGGCGGAACCCTCACTGATGACCCTATCGAGCGGCGCTAAACATCCGCCCGGGGATCTCGGCATGGTGTTCACTACGCTCCGGCCGGTCCGGTCGTTCAACCCCGGGTGTGACGGCCCGCACCGTTACCGGGTCCGCGGGGCAGCCAAAACGACGACGCGTAGGGTGTGGGGCGGTGTGTGGACCCGGCTCGGGTCCGGGCCGCTAGACCTCCCCCGCCGAAGCCGGAAGGTGGCAATCCGTGAGCATGATCACCGAGCGCCCGGTCAGCAACCCTGCCGGNCGGGGCCGGCGGGACGTACGGGCCGTGGTGGCCGCGTACGTGGCGCTGACCAAGCCGCGGATCGTCGAGCTGCTGCTGGTCACCACCGTGCCGGCGATGATGCTCGCGGACGGCGGGCTGCCGTCGCTGTGGCTGGTGGCGGTGGTGCTGATCGGCGGCTCGCTCGCCGCCGGCGCGGCCAGCGTCCTCAACTGCTACATCGACCGCGACATCGACCAGTTGATGCGGCGTACCAAGCGCCGGCCGCTGCCCGCGCACACCGTCTCGCCGCGCAACGCGCTGGTCTTCGGGCTGGTGCTGGCCGTGGTCTCGGTGGCGTTGATGGCGGCGACCACCAACTGGCTGGCGGCCGGGCTGACCCTGGCCGCGATCGCGTACTACGACCTGGTCTACACGCTCTGGTTGAAGCGGACCACCGCCGCCAACACCTTCTGGGGCGGGGCCTGTGGAGCCGCGCCGGTGCTGATCGGCTGGGCCGCCGTCACCGGCTCGCTGGCCCCGGCCGCCTGGGGCCTGTTCGCGGTGGTCTTCTTCTGGCAGATGCCGCACTTCTACGCGCTGGCCATCAAGTACAAGGACGACTACGCCAGGGCCGGCATCCCGATGCTGCCGGTGGTCGCCTCGGTCCGCCGGGTCAACGTCGAGATCATCGCGTTCTCCTGGCTGACGCTGCTCTCCTCGCTGGCGGTCTGGCCGCTCGGGATGAGCCCGATCTACGGGGTGACCGCGCTGGTCGTCGGCGGGATCTTCGTGGTCGAGGCGCACCGGCTGTGCCGGCGCGCGTCGCGGGGCGAGGCGGTCAAGCCGATGCGGCTGTTCCACTGGTCCACCACCTACCTCACCATCCTCTTCGCCGCCGTCGCCCTCGACGCCCTCCTCTGACCAGCCCCGCCTGCCACGCGCCCGGGGCGCGCGGCAGCCGTGGCGCTCACGGTGGACCCGACCGCCACTTCGGCGAAGTGGCGGCAACCCCGCGAACTGATACCGCCACCTCGCCGACCTGGCGGCAAGGCGCTCGACCAGTCGTTGCCGCGGGTGTTGCCCCCATGGTGTTCCACCCATGGCCAGTGCGGGCGGTGAGTGGAACACCATGGGTGTGTCGGGGCGGGTATGACACCCATGGCGTTCCACCCACGGCCGATGTCAGCGGCGAGTGGAACACCATGGGTGCCTCGGAACGGGCTGGGCGGTGCTGAATTACATGATCGACACCGGCTCGCCGAAGGGGCGGGGTCAGGGCGAGCCGGACACCGCCACTTCGCCGAACTGGCACCCGCCCGCCCACGGCTCGTAAGTGCCGGCACGGAGGATCGCCCACGGGGTGGACAAATGCGAAAAACCGGCCCGGCCGGCCGGTGACGTGACAGGAGTCCAGTTCGGCGAGGTGGTGTCATCCGGAACCGCCCGATACCGCCACTTCGCCGAACTGGCAACCCGCGACCGCTTCGCCGAGGAGGCGCGCGAGCTAGGAGTGATCCGGGTGGATGGTTTCCCATACCTGAGGACGGTTCATCGGAATTTTTTCTAGGACGAATGTGACGATCTTGGCCAACCGTTTTGAAGTAAAATAGGCGAAAAATGCGGGCAAAACGCCTGTGGTTCCGCTTAAACCGCCGGGTAATTGGCATCACATTCAGTTCATGGTTCTCGCACATCCGGGTGGAAGTCTGCTTAGGCTTCGCGTCATGGCAGATGGTTCCGATACGACGCTGACGGCTGATCAGACCGCCGAACAGGCCCCCAACGGCCTGGTCGCGGGCATCAAGTCGTTCGCCGCCGGGCACGGCGGCGCGAAGGCGGTCATCGAGTACGTCGGCAAGCGCGGCGCCCGGATCGTCCTCGTGGGCTCCGACGGTGCGTGGGCCGACCAGTTCGCCGACGGCACCGACGTGGCGCGGCAGGCATGCGCCAAGGCCGGCGTCGACGTCGAGAACGCCTGGGAGCGTGAGCTGATGGACCAGATGCGCCCGAGCAACGACCTGTGGCGGTCGATGGCCCGGCGCACGATGGCCCGTTGACATACACCTGACCGCATGACCCACCACCACCAGTCGACCCGGGGGAAACCCCGGGTCGCTCTCGTCACCTGCGCCGCTCTGCCCGACCTCGACCCGGACGACCGGCTCGCGCTCGGTCCGCTCGCCGCCCGCGGCGTCGACGCCGAGGCCGCGGTCTGGGACGATCCGGCCGTGGACTGGGCCGGGTACGACCTGGTCGTGCTCCGCTCGCCCTGGGACTACATGCCCCGGCGGGACGAGTTCGTCGCCTGGACGCGTTCCGTCCCGGCCCTGGTCAACCCGGCCGACGTGGTCGACTGGAACACCGACAAGCGTTACCTGGCCGACCTCGCCGCCGCCGGTGTGCCGACCGTGCCGACGGTGTGGGTGACGCCGGGGGAGAGCTGGAAGCCACCCGCCTCCGGGGAGTACGTGCTCAAGCCGGCGATCAGCGCCGGCAGCCTCGACACCGGGCGTTACGACCTGGCCGACCCGGAGCATCGCGAGCTGGCCTCGGCGCACGCGCGGCGGCTCGCCGACGCCGGGCGGGTCACCATGGTCCAGCCGTACCTCGACGCGGTGGACACCGCCGGGGAGACCGCGCTTCTCTTCCTGGCCGGCCCCGACGGCCTGTCGTTCAGCCACGCGATCCGCAAGGGGCCGATGCTGACCGGCCCGGACCGGGGCGAGACCGCGCTCTACCGGCAGGAGCGGATCGACGCCCGCGCCGCCACCGACGAGCAGCGGGCCGTGGCGGAGCAGGTGCTGGCCGCCGTCCCGGGTGGCGCCGACCGGCTGCTCTACGCCCGGGTCGACCTGATTCCCGGCCCGGACGGCTCGCCCGTGCTGGTCGAGGTGGAGCTGACCGAGCCGAGCCTCTTCGTCGGATACGCCGACGGCGCACCGGACCGGCTCGCCGAGGCAGTCGTGACCCACCTGGCCCGCCGTCCCTGACCGCTGGCCCGGCCCGTCGAGTTCCACCCGCCGTCCGGCCGAGCGCGCCTACGCGGACGCCCCTGACTCGGCCCGACCGCCGGCACCCGCGCCGCCGGTGAGCGGTTCGCGGTCGCGCTGCCGGGCGAGCCGGGCCAGGTGCCGGTCGATCTCCTCGCCGGCTTCGGCGGGGTCCAGTCCGGTGGTCAGTACCCGTACCGTGATGCCGTCCAGCAGGGTGGCCAGCGCGGCGGCCTCGTCCCGCGGGTCCACCCGGGCGTCGATGGCACCGCCGGCCTGGGCGCGGGTGAGCAGTCGCCTGAGGTTCGACCGGAGCTCGACCTCACTCTGCGCCAGGAGCGTGGCGATCTCTGCGTCGACCAGCGCCTCCGCCGTGAGGACCAGCCAGACCCGCGCCTCGAAGGAGCGCTCGGCGTCGAGCGGGACGAGTTCGCGCACCGCCTGCCGGATCACCTCCGAGGTGACCGGGTCGGCGGGGATTCCCCGGGCCCGCCGCACCACCCGGGCGGCCAGGTGGTCGATGGCGGCCCGGACCATGCGTTCCCGGGTCGGCAGGTAGTGCTGGGCGGTTGCGAGCGCCATTCCGGCCTCGGCGGCCACGGCCCGCACCGTCATCCCGACCGAGCCCGCACGGGCCAGTACGACACAGGCGGCGGCGCCGAGATGTCGCCGTCGCTCCTCGTGGTCCACCAGTTTGGGCACGCTGCGATCATAGATCGTCGGTCATTTGACCGATATAGGTCAGCAGCCTAAAGTTGCCGCCATGGACGACGATCCCCGCCGGTTCAGCTGGCTCGACCTGGCTCTCGTGTTCGCCGTCGGCATCGGGCTGGCCAACTCCGCGGTGGCGGACGTGCTGGCCCGGGGGCCGGCGCGGTTGGGCATGTCGGAGATGGCGTCGGCAAGCGTCGCCTGGGCGCTGATCAACGGCACCCAGTTGGCGGTCGGCCTCGCGGTCGTCCACCACCGGTTCGGCGCCATCCGGCGGCCCCTCCGGCTGACGCGTCCCGGGCGCCGCCAGGTCGCCGCCGGGGCCGGTTGGGGCGTGGCGAAGGCCGTCGCCACGCTCGTCCTGGTGGTGGTGCTGCCGGCAGCATTGGTCGAGGGGGGCGGCGGTGAGGGCGGCTATCCCGCCGGGAGCCTGCTGGCCCAGTTCACCTTCGCGTTCGCCTTCGGCGCCGTCGTCTCGCCGTGCTACGAGGAGCTGCTCTACCGGGGCATCTTCTACCAGGGGCTCGCCGCCCGGATGCCCGCCGTCGCCGCCATCGGGTTGTCGGCGTCCTTCTTCGCCGTGGCCCACCTGCCCCGCGTTTTCAACACCGTCAGCGCGCTTCTCGCCGGTCTGCTCTTCGCCTGGCTCCTGCACCGCTACCGGAACCTCTGGGTGCCGATCGTGGCCCACGCGGTCAGCAACGGAAGCCTGGTCGTGCTGGCCTTCGTCGCCGAGGCCGGCTGAGGCAGCGGATCAGTCGCGTCCGGTGTGGTTGCGGTCCCAGCGACCGCCGATCGGCGGGGTGTCCAGCCGCAGCGCCGCCGCCGACCCGGCGAGGTCGTTGTCCTCGACCGCGCACGACACGCAACTGCCCGCCTCGGTGACCCACAGCCCGTACGCCTGGGTGTCGGCGTCCCGGTGCCAGATCCGGTTGCCCCGCACGGTGGCCGAGTCGAACGGGGCCGCGACCGTGATCCCGGCGCAGTCCGGCGGCCCGGGGGGCAGCTCGTACGCCGCGCCGGGACCGGGTACGGCCTCGTTCCAGGCGGTGGCGCCGTCGGGGCGTACCTCGGCCAGGGCGAGCCGGTCGGCGGTGTTGTCGGCGACCACCGCGCTCCGCGAGTCGACCCGGACGACCTTGCCCCGGTGGCCGCCCGCCGGCCAGCCCGCCGCCCGGTCGGTCACCTCGCGCGGGGCGTAGCGCACCGCGTCGCCCGAGTTGTGGTGGGCCGGCGCGGAGCGGTGGCCGTTGTCCCGGATGCGGTTGCCCACGATCGAGGCGTCGAGCATCGGCCGGTCGATCCGGATCCCGTCCAGCGCGTTCTCCCGGATGTCGTTGTCCTGGATGACCACGTCCGCGGCCGCGCCCCGGTAGCCGCGGCCCAGGTCGTGCTCGTGGTAGCCGTATCCGCCGTTGCGGCTGATCCGGTTGGCCTGCACCGCGTACGGGCCGGGGGTGTTGCCCATGCTGATCCCGTCGCCGACGTTGCGGTCGATGACGCAGCCGGTGAGCAGCCCGCCGCGTCCGGCGATCCCCGCGGTGCCGTTGGCCGAGACGTCGAAGCCGGCCTCCAGGTTGTTGGTCATGGTGCAGCCGGAGACGATCAGTCCGTCCGCGCCCCAGTCCGAGATGCCGAACCGGTTGGCCTGGCTGTGGCAGCCGATGATGCGGATGCCGCGCGGCGGCGTCCAGTAGTCCTTCTGCAGCTCCAGGAAGATCCCGTTGGTGCCGTTGCCGATCGTGGTGCAGTTGGCGATGGTGAGCCGCTCCACGTCACCCCAGCCGCCGATGCCGACGCCGATCCCGGCGCCGCCCATCTGCTGGCCGTTGTCCAGCCGGCCGCAGCCGACCGTGACGACGCCGTCGATCAGGCCGTCCTGGAGGAAGTCGCAGCCGAGGCCGGTCGCGCCGGTGTGGTGGATGTAGAGGTTGCGGAACACGCCGCGCACGACGTACTGCAACCCGAGGCCCTTGGCCAGGTAGTCGTAGGCGGTCTGGCCCACCCCGGAGCCGTCGATCTCGAAGTCGGCGAAGGTGCAGTCGGCGATGTGCCGGTCCCGGTCCGCGCCGTGCTGCACGGTGGTCCAGAAGGCCAGCGGCACCGGGTCGGCGCGGTTGCCCTCGTTGCTGAGCAGGAACCGGGTGGCGGCCGGGCCGGCGCCGATCAGCGACACCCCGCTGCGCCAGACCGTGCCGGCGTCGCGGATCGAGTAGAGGCCGGGCGGGCAGTAGATCACCCGGGCCCGGCCGTCCGCGTCGTATCCCGCGCCGAGGCGGTCCACCAGCGCGGCCAGGGCCGGCTGGTCGTTGGTCACCCCGTCGCCGGTGAGCCCGTGCTCGTGGGCGTCGCACCACAGCGGCGCACCGGCCACCGGGGTCAGCCGCTGCGGCGTGGTCGTGGCGAGACCCTTGCGCGACACCGGCGGCTCCCCTCGGGCGTACGGTCCGTGGCCGCTTTCCCGCTCCCGCCCGGTGGTAACGCCCTTCTCAGGCGGCGGCGCCCACCGGTTCGGCGGCGGGCGTGGCCGGCGTCGCCGGCGGCCGGGCCGGCTGGCGCTCCCGGGTGCTCCACAGCACGCCCAGCGTGGCCAGCAGCACCAGGCAGGCGCCGAGCATGTGCGCGGCGACCAGCACCGCGGGCAGGTTGGTGAAGTACTGGACGAAGCCGATCAGGCCCTGGGCCAGCTCCACCGCGAGGAGCACCCCGGCGGCCCGGGCGGCACGCGACGCGCCGACCGCCCGGAACGCGAAGAGCAGCGCCACGGAGAGACCGACCAGCAGGAAGACACCGTCCGCGTGCACCTGGGAGATCGTCTCCGGGGCCAGGCCGTTGCGGGCCGCGCCGTGGTCGCCGGCGTGCGGCCCGCTGCCGGTCACCCAGGTGCCGACGACCAGCACGGCCACGCTCACCACCGTGGTGAGCAGAGCGAGGGTACGCAGTGGCGCCGGCACGGTCGGCGTGGTCGGCCCGTCCGGCTCGCCGGTGCGCCGCCAGAGCGCGTACGCGGCGGCGATCACCGCCATCGAGGCGAGGAAGTGCAGCCCGACCACCCACGGGTTGAGGTTGGTGAGCACGGTGATGCCACCGAGGACCGCCTGGGCCGGGATGCCGAACAGCACGCCCACGGCCAGCGGCAGCAGCCCTCGGCGGCGCGCGCGCTGGGCCAGCACGGCCAGCACCACGGCGAGCGCGATGATCCCCACCGCGAAGGTGAGCAGCCGGTTGCCGAACTCGATCACCCCGTGCACGCCCATCTCGGCGGTGGTGGTGTAGGACTCGTCGGTGCACCGGGGCCAGGTGGGGCAGCCGAGTCCGGACGCGGTGAGTCGGACCGCCCCGCCGGTGACCACGATCGCGACGTTCGCGATGATCGAGGCGAGCGCGAGGCGGCGCAGCAGCGTGGGGGAGACCGGGAACCGGACGGAACGCTTCACGGAGCGAATCCTACGCACCGTAGTTGATCCCGATCGGGTGACTCCGCCACCCCGGTGGCCGGAATCACCGGACCCCGGGTTTGCGGGCCTCCCGCGAATTACGTAACGTTGTCGTTGTGAAAAACGCGGCGGAGCTGTCCGGAGGGTCGGTGACCAGTGCGGTCGCCGGTGCCGGCGCGCCCGCCGACCTGTCGACGCGGGGCCGCGTGACCCAGCTCCTGCTGGAGCGGGGCGCCACCACGGCCGCGCAGCTCGGCTCCGCGCTGGGCCTGAGCCCGGCCGCGATCCGCCGCCACCTCGACGCGATGCTCGCCGACGGTGACGTGGTCGCCCGCGAGCAGGCGGTGCGGGGCAGCCGGGGGCGGGGCCGACCGGCGAAGGTCTTCGTGCTGACCGAGGCGGCCCGGGTGCGCTGCGGCACCCACCACTACGACAACATGGCCACCGCCGCGCTGCGGTGGATCGCCCGCACCGGCGGGACCGAGGCCGTCGCGGCGTTCGCGGCCGAGCAGGTCGCCGCGCTGGAGGCCCGCTGCCGGGCGGCCGTGGAGGACGCCGACGACGCCCCGATCGCGCGGGCGGAGGCGCTCGCCGGAGCGTTGACCGCCGAGGGCTACGCTGCCAACGCGTCCACGATCGCCTCCGGCGGCCAGCTCTGCCAGCACCACTGCCCGGTGGCGCACGTGGCCGCCGAGTTCCCCCAGCTGTGCGAGGCCGAGACCGCGGTGATCTCCCGTCTGGTCGGCACCCACGTGCAGCGCCTGGCCACCATTGCGCACGGCGACGGCGTGTGCACCACGCACATTCCCGCCCAGTCCGGTTCCACCGTCACCACTGTGAGGACAGATAGATGACCGAGCAGATCGTCCAGCCCCTGACCCAGGAGGAGCAGCTCGCCGCCCTCGGTCGTTACGAGTACGGCTGGTCCGACCCCGACGTCGCCGGGTCGTCCGCCCAGCGCGGCATCAACGAGGCGGTGGTGCGGGACATCTCGGCCAAGAAGAACGAGCCGGCCTGGATGCTCGACCTGCGGCTCAAGGGCCTGCGGCTGTTCGGCCGCAAGCCGATGCCGTCGTGGGGCGCCGACCTCACCGGAATCGACTTCGACAACATCAAGTACTTCGTCCGGTCCACCGAGAAGCAGGCCACCAGCTGGGAGGACCTGCCCGAGGACATCAAGAACACCTACGACCGGCTGGGCATCCCGGAGGCGGAGAAGCAGCGGCTGGTCGCCGGCGTCGCGGCGCAGTACGAGTCCGAGGTCGTCTACCACAAGATCCGTGAGGACCTGGAGGAGCAGGGCGTCGTCTTCCTCGACACCGACACCGCGCTGCGCGAGCACGAGGACATCTTCAAGGAGTACTTCGGCACGGTGATCCCGGTCGGCGACAACAAGTTCGCCGCGTTGAACACCTCCGTCTGGTCCGGCGGCTCGTTCATCTACGTGCCGAAGGGCGTGCACGTGGAGATCCCGTTGCAGGCCTACTTCCGGATCAACACGGAGAACATGGGCCAGTTCGAGCGGACGCTGATCATCGTCGACGAGGGCGCGTACGTGCACTACGTCGAGGGCTGCACCGCGCCGCTCTACTCCTCCGACTCGCTGCACAGCGCGGTCGTCGAGATCGTGGTCAAGAAGAACGCGCGGTGCCGCTACACGACCATCCAGAACTGGTCGAACAACGTCTACAACCTGGTCACCAAGCGCGCCGTCTGCCACGAGGGCGCGACCATGGAGTGGGTCGACGGCAACATCGGCTCCAAGGTCACCATGAAGTACCCGGCGGTCTACATGACCGGCGAGCACGCCAAGGGCGAGGTGCTCTCGGTGGCCATGGCCGGCGAGGGCCAGCACCAGGACGCCGGCGCCAAGATGGTGCACGCCGCGCCGCACACCTCCTCGACCATCGTGTCGAAGTCGATCGCCCGGGGCGGCGGCCGCACGTCGTACCGGGGCCTGGTGCAGGTGCTGGAGGGCTCGCACAGCAGCCGCAGCACGGTCAAGTGCGACGCGCTGCTGGTCGACACCATCTCCCGCTCCGACACCTACCCGTACGTCGACATCCGCGAGGACGACGTGTCGATGGGGCACGAGGCGACCGTCTCCAAGGTCAGCGAGGACCAGCTCTTCTACCTGATGAGCCGGGGTCTGAGCGAGGACGAGGCGATGGCGATGATCGTGCGCGGCTTCATCGAGCCGATCGCCAAGGAGCTTCCGATGGAGTACGCGCTGGAGCTCAACCGCCTGATCGAGCTGCAGATGGAGGGCGCGGTCGGCTGACGCCGCCCGCCCTCCGGTTCCACTGACACCGCTGTCGCTGAACAGACCAAGGAAGAGATGACTACCCAGGCTTCCGCGCCGCCCACGACCAAGTCGCAGGCGCTCCGCTCGTACGACGTCGCCGACTTCCCGGCCCTGACCGGCCTGGAGGAGGAGTGGCGGTTCACCCCGCTCAAGCGCCTGCGTGGCCTGACGGGTGACGGTTCCGGGTCGTCGCGCGGCACGGTCCGGCACGAGTACGGCGACCTGCCCGAGGGCGTCACCGTCGACCGGATCGGCCGCGACGACCCGCGGGTGGGCAGCGTGCTCACCCCGTTCGACCGGGTCAGCGCGCTGGCGTACGGCGGGGCCGACGGCGCGCTGCTGGTGCGGGTCGAGCGCGACGCGGTGGTGGACGCGCCGGTGCGCCTGCGGGTGGTCGGCGAGGGCGCGGAGGCGCCCGCGTTCGGCCACACGTTCGTCGAGGTGGGCCGCTTCGCCGAGGTGACCGTGGTGCTGGAGCACGTCGGCTCGGCCACGCTCGCCGACAACGTCGAGGTGGCGGTGGCGGACGGGGCGAAGCTGACCCTGGTCACGGTCGCCGACTGGGCCGACGACGCGGTCCAGGCGCAGCACCTGCGGGTGCGGCTGGGCCGCGACGCCAAGATCGTGCACGTGCAGGTCAGCCTCGGCGGCGACCTGGTCCGGCAGTACACCTCGGTGGAGTACGCCCAGCGTGGCGGCGAGGCCGAGCTGTACGGCCTCTACTTCGCCGACTCGGGTCAGCACCTGGAGCACCGGCAGCTCGTCGACCACACCGTGCCGGACTGCCGCAGCAACGTCGGCTACCGTGGCGCGCTCCAGGGCGACGACGCGCACACCGTCTGGGTGGGCGACGTGCTGATCCGGGCCGAGGCGACCGGCACCGACACGTACGAGATCAACCGGAACCTGCTGCTCACCGACGGCGCGCGAGCCGATTCGGTGCCGAACCTGGAGATCGAGACCGGCGAGATCGCCGGTGCCGGGCACGCCAGCGCCACCGGCCGCTTCGACGACGAGCAGCTCTTCTACCTGATGGCCCGGGGCATCCCGGAGGGCGAGGCCCGGCGTCTGGTGGTGCGCGGCTTCTTCGCCGAGATGATCAACAAGATCCCGGTCGAGGACCTGCGCGAGCGGCTCGGCGACGCGATCGAGGCCCGGCTCACGAAGGCCGGGGCCTGATGATCAGGATCTGCGCGAGCGAGGACGTGCCGAAGGGCACCGTGATCAGCGCCGACGTGGACGGCGTGCAGATCGCGGTCGTGCACGGCGAGGACGACGCGTTCTACGCCGTGCGTGACGAGTGCTCGCACGCCGCCGTGGCGCTCTCCGAGGGCGAGGTGGAGGGGTGCACGCTGGAATGCTGGCTGCACGGATCCCGTTTCGACCTGCGTACCGGTGAGCCCACCGGGCTGCCCGCGACCGAACCCGTACCCGTCTACCCCGTCGAAGTCCGCGACGGCGAGATCTACGTCAGCATGACGCCGAGCAATGGAGTGACCCGATAATGAGCACCCTGGAGATCCGCGACCTGAAGGTGTCGGTCAAGCTGCCCGAGGGTGAGCTCAAGCCGATCCTGCACGGGGTCGACCTGACCGTGCGCTCCGGTGAGACCCACGCGATCATGGGCCCGAACGGCTCCGGCAAGTCGACGCTGGCGTACTCGATCGCCGGCCACCCGAAGTACGAGATCACCGGTGGTTCGGTGACCCTCGACGGCGCCGACGTGCTGTCGATGTCCGTCGACGAGCGGGCCCGCGCCGGCCTCTTCCTGGCCATGCAGTACCCGGTCGAGGTTCCCGGCGTGTCGGTGGCGAACTTCCTGCGTACCGCCAAGACCGCCATCGACGGCCAGGCGCCGAAGCTGCGCACCTGGGCCGGCGAGCTGCGCGGCGCGATGGAGAAGCTCCAGATGGACCCGGCGTTCGCCCAGCGCAACGTCAACGAGGGCTTCTCCGGCGGCGAGAAGAAGCGGCACGAGATCGTGCAGCTCGAACTGATCAAGCCGAAGATGGCCATCCTCGACGAGACCGACTCCGGCCTCGACGTGGACGCGCTGCGCGTGGTCAGCGAGGGCGTGAACCGGGTCCGCGACACCGGCGACACCGGCCTGCTGCTGATCACCCACTACACCCGCATCCTGCGCTACATCAAGCCGGACTTCGTGCACGTCTTCGTCGCCGGGCGGATCGTCGAGCAGGGCGGCCGGGAGCTGGCCGACAAGCTCGAAGAAGAGGGCTACGAGCGGTACGTCGCCGGGGCCGGCGCGGCGCGGGCCTGAGGGGACGAGCCTGACATGACCTCCATCGCGATCCCGGCGGGCATGCCGCAGTACGACGACGTGCCCCGCTTCGACGTGGCGGCGGTGCGGGCCGACTTCCCGATCCTGGACCGGGAGGTCAACGGCCACCCGCTGGTCTACCTGGACAGCGCCAACACCTCGCACAAGCCGCGGCAGGTGCTCGACGTGCTCACCGAGCACTACGCGATGCACAACGCCAACGTGTCGCGCTCGGTGCACACGCTGGGCACCGAGGCGACCGAGGCGTACGAGGGGGCGCGGGCGAAGATCGCCGCGTTCGTCAACGCGCCGAGCGTGGACGAGGTGGTGTTCACCAAGAACTCCACCGAGGCGATCAACATCGTGGCGTACGCGTTCTCCAACGCCTCGCTGCGCGCGGACGCCGACCCCCGGTTTCGGCTGGGCCCCGGCGACGAGATCGTGATCTCGGAGATGGAGCACCACTCGAACATCGTGCCGTGGCAGTTGCTGGCCGAGCGCACCGGCGCGACGTTGCGCTGGTTCCCGGTCACCGACGGCGGCCGGCTGGACGAGTCGGGCCTGGACGACCTGGTCACCGAGCGGACGAAGATCGTCTCGCTGGTGCACACGTCGAACATCCTCGGGACGGTCAACGCCACCGCGCGGATCACCGAGCGGGTCCGTCAGGTCGGTGCGCTGCTGCTGCTCGACTGCTCCCAGTCGGTGCCGCACCTGCCGATCGACGTGGTCGACCTCGACGCGGACTTCATCGTCTTCACCGGGCACAAGATGTGCGGTCCGACCGGCATCGGTGTGCTCTGGGGTCGGGGCGAGCTGCTCGCCGCGATGCCCCCGGTGGCGGGCGGCGGATCGATGATCGAGACGGTGACGATGGCGCGGTCGACGTTCGCCGCGCCACCGGCCCGGTTCGAGGCGGGCACGCCGCCGATCGCCGAGGCGGTCGCGCTCGGCGCGGCGGTGGACTACCTCACCGGCGTCGGGATGCGGGCGATCCAGTGGCACGAGAAGGAGCTGACGGCGTACGCGCTGGACGCCCTCGCCACCGTGCCGGGCCTGCGGATCTTCGGTCCGACCGTGCCGGTCGGCCGGGGTGGGACGATCTCGTTCGCGCTCGGCGACGTGCACCCGCACGACGTCGGGCAGGTGCTCGACTCCCTCGGCGTACAGGTGCGGGTGGGGCACCACTGCGCCAAGCCGGTGTGCGCCCGCTTCGGGGTGCCGGCCATGACGCGGGCGTCGTTCTACCTCTACACCACCACCGCGGAGGTCGACGCCCTGGTGGCGGGCCTGGAGCAGGTGCGGAAGGTGTTCGCGTGATGCAACTTGATTCTCTCTACCAGGAGATCATCCTGGATCACTACAAGCACCCGCACGGCCGTGGCCTGCGGGACGCGACGGACCCGGCCGCGCGGGTCGGCGAGGCGCACCACGTCAACCCGACCTGCGGCGACGAGATCACCGTCCGGGTGGCGACCGACGGCACCGTGTTCACCGACATCTCGTACGACGGGATGGGCTGCTCGATCAGCCAGGCGTCGGCGAGCATCCTGCACGAGCTGCTGCGGGGTCGGGACGCGGGCGACGCCACCGTGGTGCACGAGGCGTTCGTCGAGTTGATGTCCGGGCGTGGCCAGGTCACGCCGGACGAGGACGTACTCGGAGACGGGGTGGCGTTCGCGGGTGTCGCGCGCTACCCGGCCCGGGTGAAATGCGCGCTGCTGTCCTGGATGGCGTTCAAGGACGCCGCGGCGCGCGCCGGGGTGGGCGTGAGCCCCGAGCCGAAGACGAATCACCAACACAGCGCGGCGGCCCGTGCCGGCGCCGAGCGGAGCGAGGGGGCGGCATGAGCGACGAGGACATCACCACGACGCCGGAGAGCGGCGCGGTGGCGACCGACAACCCGGCCACGCCGGCCGGCGGCAAGGCCGCCCTCGGCGACATCGAGGAGGCGATGAAGGACGTCGTCGACCCCGAGCTGGGCATCAACGTGGTCGACCTGGGGCTGGTCTACGGCGTCCACGTGGACGACGACAACGTCGCCACGCTGGACATGACGCTGACCTCGGCGGCCTGCCCGCTGACCGACGTGATCGAGGACCAGGCCCGGCAGGCGTTGACCACCGGCCCCGGTGGCGGCCTGGTGAACGACATCCGGATCAACTGGGTCTGGCTGCCGCCGTGGGGCCCCGACAAGATCACCGACGAGGGGCGCGACCAGCTCCGCTCCCTCGGCTTCANCGGCACCCCATCCCGGGTGCCGCGCCCGACGCGTCTGTCCACCGGTTCGACGGAAGATCTTGGTACGGGACGGCCCCTGGAGGCGGGTTCAACGTTTTCGTACCAAGATCTCGGACCCTGCCGTCCTCGACGCGCCAGCGAAGCGGCCTTCCCGACGCGATATGACTCTCGGGCATTATTATGCCTCTGGGTCATATCGCCAGCCCTGCCGTTGCCCAACCCTGATTGCCCGGCGGCGAGATCCCNCGCTAGTTCGCCGAAGTGGCGCCTTCCCGGCGGAGGGATGCCGCTACTTCACCGACCTGGCGGCGCCGCCGGCTGACCCATCGCACCGGTCGAGATCGCCGTCCCACTTGCTAGGACCCTGCCAAAATCTGGGTACGGCCTAGCTTCTAGGTGTTGCTACCACCGGTTGAGCGCGCCGGAGGGGCCTGTTCGCACCAGGATCTCCAGGGGTAGGGAAATCGGGTGGCGGGGGCGGCGCGGTGGGTCGCAGGATGGCGGGGTGATCGAGGCGTACCCGAGGCAGGTTCCTGTCCGTGCGGCCACTGCCGCGCGTTGGCCGGCCCGCGCGGGCGGCTGGTCACCGGTCTGGTGTCCAGCGCCCTGATCGCCGGCCTCGCGGTGGCGACCCTGCTGTCCGGCTGAACCGCGTCGCCCTTGCCCGGCCGGCTGAACCGCGCCGACCCTGCCGGACGGCTGGTGTCGTACCGTCGTGCCATGAGCAGCCGACCCGCAGCCGGGGGCGGCCGGTGGGTCGAGGTCGACCCGGCCCGCGTCGTGCGCTGGGTCGAGGGCTTCGCCGACCGGCACGGCCCGCCCACCACGACCGTCCAGGGGTACGGGCTGCTGCTCACCGCCCCGGACGGTGCCACCGCCGAACTGCACGCCCCGCCCGGCGCGCGTGCCACGCCGGACCTGCCCGCGTTCGTCGGCGTCGCCGCCGCGCCCCGCCGGATCGGCCTGCTACTGGCGCGCAAGGGCGCGGTGGCGGTCGGCGTCGCCGAGGGCACCGACCTGGTCGTCTCCAAGGTGGACACCCGGTACGTGCAGGGTCGCACCGCCGCGGGTGGCTGGTCCCAGCAGCGGTTCGCCCGGCGGCGCGACAACCAGGCGAAGGCGGCCCTGGGCGACGCCGCCGAACTGGCCGTACGCCTGCTGCTGCCGGCGGCGGCGACGCTGACCACGCTGGTCTGCGGCGGGGATCGGCGGGCGGTGGACACGGTGCTGGCCGACCGCCGGCTGGCCCCGCTCGCGGCGCTGCGTGCCGGTCGTCTCCTCGACGTGCCGGAACCCCGGCACGCGGTCCTGGTCGCCGCCGTCCCCGCCGCCCGCGCGGTCCACATCCTGGTCCGCTGAACAGGAAAGTTCCCCATCAAGACGGTCAATCCCGATCGTCGATAGTGCATCGAGCCGAGCCGATGCATAGGGTCGGTGTCACGAAGTGGTGGGTCACCGGGCGACCCGCCGGGGCAGCTTCGTCCGCCATCCAGGGATCGACATCGTTGGGAGAGAACAACTTCATGAGCGGACATCAGGACGGACGGCTGCGGGCCCGGTGGCGCCGTGCGACCAGACTTCTCGCCGCCGCGGCGGCGATGTGCACCGGAAGCCTCGTGCTCACCGCCGCGCTGACGACGGGTACGGCGACCGCCAGCCCCGTCGAGCGTGCGGCGCTCGCCGCCCCGGCGGTCACCAGCGTCACCGCGGGCGGCGCGCACACCTGCGCGATCCGCGCCGACGGGGGACTGTGGTGCTGGGGCTCGAACTACGGCGGCCAGCTCGGTGACGGGACCACCACCAACCGGGGCACCCCGACGCGGGTCGGCACCGCCACCTGGACCGGCGTCGACGCCGGCTCCGGGCACACCTGCGCGGTCCGGACGGACGGGACGCTGTGGTGCTGGGGCTCGAACTTCCGGGGCCAGCTCGGTGACGGGACCACCACCAGCCGCAGCACGCCGGTGCAGGTCGGCACCGCCACCACCTGGGCCCGGGTCGACGCCGGCCCCGAGCACACCTGTGGCGTGCGGACCGACGGCACGCTCTGGTGCTGGGGCTTCAACCGGCTCGCGCAGCTGGGCGTGGGCAGTTCGCCCTACGTCGCGACCAGCCCGCTGCGGGTCGGCACGGCGACGAACTGGGCGAGCGTCTCCACCGGTTACGCGCACACCTGCGGCGTCCGCACCGACGGAACGCTGTGGTGCTGGGGCTTCAGCTCGGACGGGCAGCTCGGTCTCGGCAACCTGGGTTCCTCGGCGACGCCCGCGCAGGTCGGCACCGCCACCACCTGGACCGGCGTGACGGCCGGGTACGCGCACACCTGCGGCATCCGGTCCGGGGCCCTGTGGTGCTGGGGTGAGAACGGGTACGGCCAGTTGGGCGTGAGCGGCAGCTACCAGACCTCGCCGGTCCAGATCGGCGCCGCCACCACCTGGAGCCGGGTCGGCGCGAGCGGCGACACGTCGTGCGCGTCCCGCACCGACGGCAGCCTGTGGTGCTGGGGCCGCAACTCGAACGGGCAGGTGGGCGACGGCACCACCAGCCACCGGTCCGCGCCGGTCCAGGTCGGCAGCGCCACCACCTGGACCGGGGTTCCCGCCGCCACCGACCACACCTGCGCCATCCGTACCGACGGCGGCCTGTGGTGCTGGGGCGACAACAGCGGGGGGCAGTTGGGTGACGGCACCACCACCCAGCGGACCTCTCCGGGCCAGGTGACGCTGCCCGCCTGACCCCCNGGCCGTCGGTCCGCGCCGCCGATGTCCCAGCGGTGCGGCCGACGGCCCGACGAGCCGGTCCCGGTCTACTGTCCGGCGCCGAAGGTGTCGCAGGCCTTCGGGTCGCCGGTGGAGAAGCCCTTGGTGAACCACTGCCGACGCTGCTCGGATGTGCCGTGGGTGAACTCGTCGGGGTTCACCGGCCGGCCGGAGCGCTGCTGGATGGCGTCGTCGCCGATCTTCTCGGCGGTGTCGATGGCCTGCTGGATGTCCTGGTCGGTGATGCTCTTGAAGATCTTCTGACCCTGTTCGTCGGCGGTGCCGGTGGCGTTCTTCGCCCAGGCGCCGGCGTAGCAGTCGGCCTGCAACTCCAGCTTCACCGAGAGCGCGTTCGCGTTCTGCGGGTCGCGCTGCTGCTGGCGGCGCATCTGCGCCTCGGTGCCGAGCAGGTCCTGCACGTGGTGGCCGTACTCGTGGGCCAGCACGTACGGCTGGGCGAACTCACCCTCGGCGCCGAGCTGGTCGGCGAGCAGGCGGTAGAACGTGAGGTCGATGTAGACCAGGTCGTCGGCCGGGCAGTAGAACGGGCCGACACCGGAGTCGGCCGCGCCGCAGCCGGTGCTGACGTTCTGGCTGAAGAAGACCGTCTTCGAGGGCTTGTACTGCTCGCCGAAGACCTCCGGCATGGCGGTGCGCCAGTATGCCTGGATCGAGTTGACGTACAGGGCGTTGCGGCAGTCGAGCTGCTTCAGCGCGTCCTGGGCGGAGCACTTCTGCTCCAGCGACGTGTTGTCGCCCTGCTCGTCACCGCCGCCGTTGGTCGCGGCGTTGAGGCCGAAGCCGCCACCCACCAGTGCGACCAGCACGGCGATGATGATGCCCACGATGCCGCCCCGGCCNGGTCGTCCACCTGACTGGTGTCGATCCGCGCGTTCTCATTCAGCTCCATGTTGACCCCGATCACCGATGTGTCCGTGTGTGGTGGTTGCGGTACCGGACCGGGTCCGGACGGCCGATTCCGTACCCGATGATCTTGCACGGTAATCCGGCGGAACCGGCTCCGGAGGCCCGCTACACTTGTTCGCGTGCTGCGCTGCGAAGGCTGAACGGCCCCGCGCCGACGGGAAACACCACCCGCCGGCGCTTTCGCGTGCCCTGAGTCAGCCCTTCCGGACCCGAGAGCGAGTACTCCGAGATGATCACTGCCACCGGCCTGGAACTGCGTGCCGGTTCCCGGATCCTGCTGTCCGACACCACCCTGCGGGTGCAGCCGGGCGACCGGATCGGCCTGGTCGGCCGCAACGGCGCCGGCAAGACCACCACCCTCAAGGTGCTCGCCGGGGAGGGGCAGCCGTACGCCGGGCAGATCGACCGGCGCAGCGCCATCGGCTACCTGCCGCAGGACCCGCGTACCGGCGACCTGGAGGTCACCGGCCGGGACCGGGTGCTCTCGGCCCGCGGCCTGGACGTGCTGATGGCGCAGATGAAGGAGCTGGAGGACAAGCTCGCCGAGGGCGCCGACGACGAGCGGCTGGTCCGCCGCTACGGCGCGCTGGAGGACCAGTTCGCCTCGCTCGGCGGCTACGCGGCCGAGGCCGAGGCGGCCCGGATCTGCGCCAACCTCGGCCTGCCCGACCGCGCGCTGGCGCAGACCATCGGCACACTCTCCGGCGGTCAGCGCCGCCGCATCGAGCTGGCCCGGATCCTGTTCCGCGACGCGGGCGAGAACGGCGGCGGCATCCTGCTGCTCGACGAGCCCACCAACCACCTCGACGCCGACTCGATCACCTGGCTGCGCGGCTTCCTCGCCAACCACAAGGGCGGGCTGATCGTGATCTCCCACGACGGGTCGCTGCTGGAGTCCGTGGTCAACAAGGTGTGGTTCCTGGACGCCACCCGGTCCGTGGTCGACACCTACAACCTCGGCTGGAAGGCGTACCTGGAGGCACGCGAGACCGACGAGCGCCGCCGCCGCCGGGAACGCGCCAACGCCGAGAAGAAGGCCGGGGCGCTGATGGCCCAGGCGGACAAGATGCGGGCCAAGGCCACCAAGACCGTGGCCGCGCAGAACATGGCCCGCCGCGCCGAGCGCCTGCTCTCCGGCCTCGACGAGGTCCGGGTGTCGGACAAGGTGGCCAAGGTGCGCTTCCCCAATCCGGCGCCGTGCGGCAAGACGCCGCTGACCGCCGCCGGCCTGTCCAAGTCGTACGGGTCGTTGGAGATCTTCACCGACGTGAACGTGGCGGTGGACCGCGGCTCCCGGGTGGCCATCCTCGGGCTGAACGGCGCCGGCAAGACCACCCTGCTGCGGATGCTCGGCGGCCTGCTGGAGCCGGACACCGGCGAGGTACGCGCCGGGCACGGCCTGCGGCTCGGCTACTACGCCCAGGAGCACGAGACGCTGGACGTGGACCGGACGATCCTGGAGCACATGCGCAGCGCCGCGTCGGACCAGACCGACACCGACCTGCGCAAGATCCTCGGGGCGTTCCTCTTCTCCGGCGAGGACGTGGACAAGCCGGCCGGCGTGCTCTCCGGCGGCGAGAAGACCCGGCTGGCGCTCGCCACCCTGGTCTGCTCCGGCGCCAACGTGCTGCTGCTGGACGAGCCGACGAACAACCTCGACCCGGTCAGCCGCGAGCAGGTGCTCGACGCCATCGCCCGCTACCCGGGCGCGATCGTGCTGGTCACCCACGACCCCGGCGCGGTGAGCGCGCTCAAGCCCGACCGCGCCATCCTGCTGCCCGACGGCGACGAGGACGCCTGGTCCGACGACCTCCTGGAACTGGTGGAACTGGCCTGACCCCACCCCGCCCCTTTCTCGTTCACCGACGGGGTGGGTGGTCAGGGGAGGAGGGCCGGTAGGACGCCGGAGGTGAGCAGGATGATCGCGCCGATGGCGATGAAGATCGTCGGCACCAGCCAGTGGCCGGCGCGGCCGACCAGCGCCACCACCCGGGGGTGCCCGCCGAGCGCGGCGGCGACCGCGCACCAGACGGCCACCAGCACGGCGAACACCACCAGCCAGACCAGGCCGGCGACCGGGTCGAGAGCGCGGAAGACCGGCACGTAGACCGCGATGTTGTCGGCGCCGTTGGCCACGGTCACCCCGGCGACGCCGAAGAGCGTGCCGACCACCGCCGGCGGCTCGTCGTCGGCGCGTCGGGCCAGCAGCGCGCGGACGCCGAGGGCGATCGGCAGCAGCCCGAGCAGGCCCGGCCACGGGTCGGGCACCACCAGCAGCCCGGCGGCGGCCACCACCGCGACGGCGACCAGCGCGCCGATCCCCGCGTACTGGCCGGCGACGATCTGCCACGGCCGGGGCCGGCCGCTGCGCCGGGCCGCCACGAAGAGCACGGTGAGCACGACGACGTCGTCGAGGTTGGTGGCCGCGAACACCCCGGCGGCGCCGGCTGCGGCGGCGATCAGGTCGATCATCCCGGGCACGATACGGCCCGGCGTCCCGGCCCGCGCGTCCATGGAAGATCCACAACGGTACGCCGCGACGGCGGTGTCGGACCGACGTCGAACCCGCCGGCTCGCCGGAGCGGCGTGGTCGGGGCGAACCGGTGCCCTCGGGCCGCCGGAGTGAGGCGGAGGGGATGACGAACGTCAATGGAAGCCGGAATCGTGCCATGCGCTCGCCGGACGGTGCTCCGTACGGATCGGGGTGCCGAAAGGATCACTCTATCGGGAAGCTGACATTGCGTAGCGTGTCGGTTGGCGAATAGTTGATATCTGGCGCATGATCGTCCGAGGCGGTCTAATAGGTGGGACCGTATCCGAACCGCACAGTCTGGGACGTGAGGAATCAGCATGGCAGCCACCGGCACAGCCACCAGCACTGAGAAGGGTCGCCGGATCGTCGGGGCCGAGCGTCAGACGCTCGCCAAAGACCTGGTAAAGCGGTACACCGGGGGAGAGAGCATCCGTGCGCTCGCGGCCTCGACCGGCCGCTCCTACGGGTTCATCCACCGGGTGCTCACCGAGTCCGGGGTGCAGCTGCGTCAGCGCGGCGGTGCCCGGCGCCGCAAGAAGGCGTGACCCGCCCCCCAGCGTCGTCCATCAGCGTCGCGCCCCGGGTGGTCCGGTGACCGCCGAGGCGACCGGAGTGCGACTCGACTGCGACGGGCCGGTTGCGACGGTGACGTTGTGCCGGCCCGACGTGCTCAACGCCCAGACCCCGGCGATGTGGCGCGCGATGAGCGCCTTCGCCCGGGACCTGCCCGGTGACGTCCGGGTCGTCGTCGTACGCGGCGAGGGGCGGGCCTTTTCCGCGGGCCTGGACCTGGCGGTCGCCGGTGCGTCCGGTTCGGGCTCCTTCGCCGAGCTGGCCACGCTCACCGAGGCGGAGTGCGCCGACCGGATCGCCGACTACCAGGCTGCCTTCACCTGGCTGCACCGGCCCGACGTGATCTCCGTCGCCGCGGTGCAGGGCCATGCCATCGGCGCCGGCTTCCAACTCGCCCTCGCCTGCGACCTGCGTGTGCTCGCCGCCGACGCGAAGCTCTCGATGGCCGAGGTGACCCTCGGCCTGGTGCCCGACCTGGCCGGCACCCGCCGGCTGGTCGAGCTGGTCGGCTACTCGCGGGCGCTGGAGATCTGCGCCACCGGCCGCCGGATGGACGCCGCCGAGGCCGACCGGATCGGCCTGGCCACGCTGGTGGTGCCGACCGGCGAGCTGGACGCCGCGGTGCGCGACCTGACGGCCGGCCTGCTGGCCAACAGCCGGGACGCGGTCGTGGAGATCAAGGCGCTGCTGGCCGGCGCGCTCGGACGGTCGCACGCCGCCCAGCAGCGGGCCGAGCGGGAGGCGCAGACCCGGCGGATCCGGGACCTCGCCGGGCGGGGCGAATAGCCGGGACCGCCCGGGAAGACCGGGGTTGACCGCGAGGTTGTCACAGGCATCGGGAGAATGGACCCCGACGGTTCTCCGCTGCCCGATGACCCGGAGGTGACGAGTGTCCCACCCGATGGCTGGCGGCGGTGGCATGGGCGGCTGGAGCATGCTCAGGTCGCTGCGCAACCGCGACGAGGTCGCCGCCCACCGGCTCAAGCGCGGCACGGCCCGGCGGATCGTGGCGTTCGCCCGGCCCTACCGGCGCGACATCGTCGTCTTCCTGATCACCGTGGTCGTGGCCGCGGTGATCGGCGTGGCGACCCCGCTGCTCGCGGGCGACGTCATCGACGCGATCGCCGACGGTGGCGCCGACGCCCGGGCCACGGTGGTCCGGCTCGCGCTGATCATCGCCGCGCTGGCCGTGGTCGACGCGCTCTTCTCGCTCGCCCAGCGGTGGTATTCCGCCCGCATCGGCGAGGGCATCATCCTCGACCTGCGCACCCGGGTCTACGACCACGTCCAGCGGATGCCGCTGCAGTTCTTCACCCGCACCCAGACCGGCGCGCTGGTCAGCCGGCTCAACAACGACGTGCTCGGCGCCCAGCGCGCGTTCACCTCCACGCTGTCCGGGGTGGTCAGCAACGTCATCCAGCTCGTGCTCACCGCCGGGGCGATGCTCGTGCTGTCCTGGCAGATCACCGTGCTGGCGCTGGTGCTGCTGCCGATCTTCATCATCCCGGCCCGCCGGGTCGGCCGGCGGCTGGCCGAGATCACCCGGGAGTCGTACGACCTCGACGCCAAGATGAACGCCACCATGACCGAGCGCTTCAACGTCGCGGGCGCGCTGCTGGTGAAGCTGTTCGGCGCGCCGAAGGTGGAGGCGGACCGGTTCGCCCACCGGGCCGAGCGGGTGCGCGACATCGGCATCCAGTCCGCCATGTACTCCCGCACCTTCTTCGTGGCGATGCTGCTGGTCGCGTCGCTGGCCCAGGCGCTGACCTACGGCGTGGGCGGCTGGCTCGCGGTCACCGGCGCGGTCAGCGCCGGCACCGTCGTCAAGCTGGCGCTGCTGCTCACCCGCCTGTACGGCCCACTCACCGCGCTCTCCAACGTCCGGGTCGACGTGATGAGCGCGTTGGTCTCGTTCGACCGGGTCTTCGAGGTGCTCGACCTGCGCCCGGCCATCGCGGAGAAACCCGACGCGGTTCCGGTCCCGCCCCGCAACGGCCGGGTCGAGTTCCGCGACGTGCGCTTCCGCTATCCGAGCGCCGCCGAGGTGTCGCTGGCCTCGCTGGAGGAGGTCGCCACGCTCGACCGGACGGTGAACGAGCCGGTGCTCAAGGGTGTCTCGTTCGCCGTCGAGCCCGGGCAGGTGGTGGCCCTGGTCGGCCCGTCCGGCGCGGGCAAGTCGACGTTGTCCATGCTGATCTCCCGGGTCTACGACGTCAGCGACGGCCAGGTGCTGGTCGGCGGCGTCGACGTGCGGGACGCGACGCTGGCCTCGTTGCGTGACGAGATCGGCGTGGTGACGCAGGACTCGCACCTGTTCCACGAGACGATCCGGGAGAACCTGCGCTACGCCAAGCCCGACGCCACCGACGACGAGATCTGGGCGGCGCTGGCCGGCGCGCAGGTCGCCGACCTGGTCCGGGCCCTGCCCGACGGGCTCGACACCACGGTCGGCGAGCGGGGCTACCGCTTCTCCGGCGGGGAAAAACAACGCATCGCCATTGCCCGGCTGCTGTTGAAGGCCCCGTCGATCGTGATCCTCGACGAGGCCACCGCCCACCTCGACTCGGAGAGCGAGGCGGCGGTGCAGCGGGCGTTGTCGGTGGCGCTGACCGGACGGACCGCGTTGGTGATCGCGCACCGCCTCTCCACCGTGCGCGACGCCGACCAGATCCTCGTGCTCGACGAGGGGCGGGTCGTGGAGCGCGGCCGGCACGACGAGCTGGTGGCGGTCGGCGGCCTCTACGCCGAGCTCTACCGCACCCAGTTCGCGGTCGCCGACTCGCCCGCCCCGTACGCCGAGGTGGATCAGCCGGAGCCGGTGGTCACCACGGTGCCGATGGGCACGTACGTCGCTCAGGAGGCCATGCCGCCCGCCGCCGCCAACTGACTAATCGGCGGTGACCGCCGCGCGCAGTTCGGCGAAGGCAGCGCCGAGCGTCTCCGGGGTGAAGTGCGCGTTCAGGCCGCTCGGGTTGGGCAGCACCCAGAGCCGGGCCGACCCGAGCAACTCCGGTTGCGGCCCGAAGGCGGCCTTCGGCCGGGCGAAACCGATCCGGTACGCGGTCACGCCGACCACCGCCACCCAGCGCGGCCGGTGGTGCTCGACCTTCGCGGCCAGCACGTCCGCGCCGGCGAGCAGTTCCTCGGTGGTCAGCTCGTCGGCTCGGGCGCTGGCCCGGGCCACCATGTTGGTGATGCCCAGCCCCATCGCGAGCAGTTCGTCCTGCTCGCTGGGGTGCAGCAGTCGCGGGGTGAAGCCGCCGCGGTGCAGCGCCGGCCAGAACCGGTTGCCCGGCCGGGCGAAGTGCCAGCCGGTGGCCGCCGACCACAGGCCCGGGTTGATGCCGACGAAGAGTACGTCGAGACCGGGCGCGATCACGTCTGGCAGCAGCCGNCCCGGCGGGGCCGCGGGTAGCGGCGGGCCGGCGTGCCCGCCCCGGGAGCCGGGTCGGGCCGCCCGCTCGCGGGACGGCGACGGTCGCTCACCGGGACACTCTCACAGGCCGCGCAGTGCGCCGCCGTCGACCGGTACGGACACCCCGGTGACGTAGCCGGCGGCGGGGGAGAGCAGGAAGGCGGCCACCCGGCCGAATTCGGCGGGGTCGCCGATGCGGCCCAGCGGGATCGCGGCCTCCGCCTCGGCCCGGGCCCGGTCGGGGTCGCCGGCGGCGGCCAGCAGGTCCCGGTTGCGGTCGGTCATGATCCGCCCGGGCAGCAGGCTCACCACCCTCACGCCGCGCGGGCCGTACTCGTCGGCCATGTCCTTGGCGACACCGGCCAGGCCGGGCCGCAGGCCGTTGGAGACGCCGAGGCCGGCCAGCGGCCCGCGGACCGAGGTGGAGAGCACCAGCGCGATCGCGCCGCCGTCGGTGAGCGCGCCGGCCACCTCGCGGGCGACCCGGACGCTGCCCAGGAAGACCGTCTCGAACGACTCGCGCCACTGGGCGTCGGTGATCTCCGCGGCGGTGCCCGTGGGCGGGCCGCCGACCGAGATCAGCGCGCCGTCGAGCCGGCCGAAGTGCTCGCGGGCCGCCGTGACGAGACGGCTCGGGGTGCCCGGGTCGGTCAGGTCGGCGGCGAGCCCGATGGCCCGGTCCGCCCCGCCGAGCGCCGCCACCGCGGCGGCCACCCGTTCCGGAGCCCGGGCGGAGATCACCACCCGGGCACCGTCGGCGACGAGCTGCTCGGCGGTGGCGAGGCCGAGGCCGCCGGAGGCGCCGGTCAGCACGTACACCCGATCGGCGAGTCCGAGATCCATGCGCCCGATCCTGCCGCATCGGGTGCGGACCTGTCAGCGCGGGGCGGGCCGCAGCAGGCGTACCCGACCGGCGAGCTGGACCGCGACGGCGCCGCCGGTGCGGGCGAGCGCCGGGAGGCGACGGGGCCGGGGTGCGGTGCGGCCGTCGTAGCGGCCCGCGGCCTCGCGCCCGGCCAGTTCCTCCGCGCCCAGCGGCGGCAGTGTGCCCCGGTCGCGCAGCTCGCGGGCCAGGTCCCAGCCGTCGCGCAGCGAACCGTTCGTGGGGCGCCGGTCCGCCCAGTCGGTGAACACCGTTGGCCAGGCGGCGCCGAGGCCGGCGGCGAGCAGCGGCCAGTGCCGGGCCACGTCGCCGGCCCGCTTGCGCAGCAGCGCCCGGCGGGCGGCCTCGACCGGCGCCGGGGCGAAACCGGGCGGCAGCGGCCCGCCGGCGACCAGCGCCGCGACCAGCTCGGCCTGCCGGGCGGCCAGGTCGCCGCTCATGTGACCGCCGGGTGGCCGGACGCGGTGGAGAGCGCGTCCAGCTCACCGCGCAGCTCGGCGGCGGGCGGGTAGTGGCCGTCGCGTTCCAGCAGCAGCGCCGGCGGGCGCCGCCGGCCGCACAGCTCCCGGACCAGGTCGAGCACCTCGGCGGGGACCGGGTCGGTGTGCGTGTCGTGGTAGAAGCCGCCGGCCTCGGCGCCGCCGGCCACATGCACGTAGGCGATCCGCTCCAACGGCAGGCGGTCGAGCAGCGCGGTCGGGTCGTCGCCGCGGTTGCGGGCGTTGGCGTGCACATTGGCGACGTCGAGCAGCAGCAGCGCCCCGGTGGCGTCGAGGATCTCGGTGAGGAAGTCGGCCTCGTCGAGTTCGTCGTCGGGCCAGTCGAAGAGCGCGGCGATCGGTTCCAGCGCCAGCGGCACCGGCAGCTCCGCCTGCGCCAGTCGGACGTTGGCCACCACCG
>NZ_NAPR01000011.1:150366-203960 GCF_002140155.1 Micromonospora sp. NBS 11-29 | reverse complement strand
CCGGCCCGCACGAACGCGATGTGCTCGCTGACCAGCGGCGCGTCCAGCGCGGTGGCCACGCCGGCCAGGTGGGCCACCCGGGCCGGGTCGACCGGCTCCGCGCCGCCGAGGGACAGCCGCACCCCGTGGGGTACGACGGTGACGCCACGCTCGCGCAGCTCGGTCAGGCCCTCGGGCGGGGCGGCCGGGGCGACCGCCTCCGCGACGACCTCGACGAAACGCAGCCCCGGCAGCCCGGCCACGAAGCCGGCGATCTCGGGACGCCAGCCGATGCCGACGCCGGACGGGCCGGTCATCCGCCGCACCCGCCGCCACCGCCGCCGCCCCCGCACCCGCCGCCACCGCCGCAGGAGCTGCCGCCGGAGCAGGAGGAGCTGCTGCTGCCGCCGCACGAGGTGCCGGAGCCGCCGCCACCCGTGCCCATCGCCTGACGCTGGATCTCCGCCTGCTCGGCGAAGCCCGGGTCCATGGTCCAGAGCGTGGCGGTGCCGAACAACGCCACGCCCAGGGCCGCGTCCGACGCGCCGTACGTGGCGTACGCGGGGGCGGCGGCGGGACGCAGCCAGGCGTGCCGGCGACGCAGGTCGCGCAGCGCGGCGGTGGCCGCCCGGGTACGCCAGGGCACGCGGTTGAGCAGCAGGAACGCGAAGAACAGGGGGAACAGGATGAGCACCAGGAAGCCGGTCGGCCGGTTGTGGGTCAGCCCGGAGAAGGCGCGTACGACGCCGAACGCCAGCAGGGCGCCGATGAGCAGCGGCCAGCGCCGCAGCGCCCGGCGGCGCTCCCGGTCCAGGGCCAGGCCGCGCTGGACCAGCCCGTGACGCAGGTCGTCGAGGGCCCGCCGGACCCACTCGTCGCGGGCCAGTTCCCGGGACCGCAGGCCACGGCTGGCCGCGTGGTGGACGGCCTGGTCGAGCGGGGTGACCCCGGCCGGCAGCGGTCCGCCGACGGCCAGCCGCCGGTCCGGGTGCACGCCCACCGCGCCGGCCCGGCGCAGCCCGCCGAGCGAGGTCCAGACCGCGAGCTGGTCACCCCCGTTGAGGAACGCGACCTGCTGCGGTCCCAGCTCCCCGTGGTTGACCACCGGGGTGCCGGCCAGCGCGCGGAACCGGTACACCGCCGCGCCGACGACCAGGACGACGGCCGCGACGAGGTACCAGCGCAGGAAGACGGGGCCGGGGACGCCCCAGGTGTCGGCCGCGAGGACGGTCATGGTCTGCTCCTGTCGCCGAAGGGGTCGCGCCCCATTGTGGAGCAGGTGCGCCAGCGCCGAAATTCGTGGCGGGGCCAGTTACCGGACCGAGACTTCAGTGCCGGCGGACGGCCTCCTCGACCAGGTCGAGCACGCGTCCCAGGTCGCCGGCCGGGCGGCCCATCGCCAGGTGGAGCACCAACCCGTCGTACGCCAGCTCCAGGAACTGGGCCAGCACGTCGATCGGCACGTCGTCGCGGAGCACGCCGGCCTCCCGCTGCCGGAGCAGCCGTTCCCGGGTCGCCTCGGCGATGGCCGCGGAGCGCTCGGCCCAGCGCCTGGCGAAGGCCGGGTCGGTGCGCAGTCGGCGGGAGACCTCCAGTTGGCTGCCGAGCCAGCCGGTGGTGTCCGGGGAGACCGCGCGGGCGAGCAGGTCCCGCATC
Organism: Micromonospora sp. NBS 11-29; assembly: GCF_002140155.1. Lineage (GTDB taxonomy): Bacteria > Actinomycetota > Actinomycetes > Mycobacteriales > Micromonosporaceae > Micromonospora. The sequence goes on along the minus strand of NZ_NAPR01000011.1, from coordinate 202,325 downwards.
ACCTGGACCAGGCCGTTGCGGGCGACGGTTTCCACCATGGCGGCGGCGTCGTCCTCGGCCACGGCGAGGAAGAGCGAGTCCTTGTCCCGGAAGTGGTGGAAGATCGCGCCCCGGGAGAGGCCGGTGGCCTCCTCCAGCCGCCGCACGGTGGCGCCCTCGTAGCCGTGCCGGGCGAAACACGCCCGCGCCGCGGCGAGGATCTCCTGCCGACGCGCGTCGAGCTGGTCCTGACTTACTCTGGGCACGCCACGATCGTCCCAGGTGGAAGGGGTCGGCGCAAACCGTACGTACGGCTTGCGAAGGGTGTTCGCTACCATCCGGTCGTGTCGATCCCCAGCCGCCCGTTGACCGTCGCCGCCGTGCAGGCCCAACCGGTGCCCGGCGACGTCGCCAGCAACGCCGACGCCGCCGCCCGCCTGGTCGACCGGGCCGCCGGGGCCCGCGTCGTCGTGCTGCCCGAGCTGTTCCTGCCCGCGTACCATCCGCCGTCGCTGGGTGCGGACCCGGTCGGGACGGACGTGGCCGCCGACGCCGACGGCCGGGTCGACGACCCGCGCCTGGATCCGCTGCGCGCCGCCGCCGTGGCGGCCGGCGCGGCCGTGGTGATCGGCGCGGCGGTCCGCCACCCCGACCGCCGGCGCACGATCTCGTCGCTGGTCGTGGACCCGGCCGGCACGGTCACCGACGGGTACGACAAGCAGCAGCTCTGGGGCGGCGAGCGCGACCTGTTCGACGCCGGTCGGCGCGGCGCCACGCTGGTGGTCGACGGGTGGCGGTTCGGGCTCGGCATCTGTTACGACGGTTGTTTTCCCGAGCACGGCCGGGCCGCCGCGGACGACGGCGCACACGGTTATCTCTGCCCGAGCGGCTACCTGGCCGGCTCGGCGCACCGCCGTGACCTCTACTACGCCGCCCGCGCGTTGGACAACACGATGTTCGTGGTCTTCGCCAACGCGGTCGGTGGCGCGGATCCGTGGCGGTTCAACGGTGGTGCGGCGGTCTACGACCCGGAGGGCCGGCCGCTGGCCCGGGGCGCGGACACCGGGGAGGACGTGCTGGTGGCGACGTTGGACCCGGAGGCCCTGGCGGCCACCCGCGCGGCGCACACCATGCTGCTGGACCGGCTGCCCCACGCCGGCGCCGCCCGCGCGACGCTGGTCGCCTGACCGCGCCGTTTGGCACCCTCGGCCCTGCCGGTGCCGCGGCCGTTCCCGTAGGGTGCTCAGGTGCCGTTGCTCCTGCTCAATCTGGACAACACCCTGCTGGATCGCGACGGGCCGTTCCGCACCTGGGGAGCACGCTTCCTGGAGGGCGTCGGCGCGCCGCCCACCGACCTCGACTGGCTGGTCTCCGTCGACGCGGACGGACTGACCAACCGCTGGGACGTGGCCGACGCCATCCGCGACCGCTACGGCCTGCGCATGCCCTCGATCGACCTGGTGGACGAGCTGCACGACGGGGTGGTGGCGCACATGCGGCTGGACCCGCTGGTGGCGTGCGCGCTGCGGATCGCCGCCGACGCCGGCTGGGTGCCGGTGGTGGTCACCAACGGCGCGGCCCGCCAGCAGGACACCAAGATCCGCACGACCGGCCTGGACCGGTACGTCGCCGACTGGGTGATCTCCGAGGAGGCCGGCGTCAGCAAGCCCAACCCGCGGATCTTCGCGCTCGCCGCCCAGCGGGCCCGGATTCCGCTACGCGGCGCGTGGGTGGTCGGCGACAGCCCGGAGGCCGACATCGGCGGCGCGACCGCGGTGGGCCTGCCCAGCGTCTGGCTGCACCGGGGCCGCCGTTGGTCGGACCCGCGGTTCGCGCCGACCCGGGTCGAGGACGGGCTGATCCCCGCCGTGGCCGCCGTGCTGGCCGACCCGTCGGATCACTGGAGGTAACGCTCGACCTCCGGCACCGGGCGTTCACCCTGCGCGTCCGGGTCGCCGTGCGCCTGTCGGGCCGCCCGCCGCCGGCGGAGCAGGTCCCAGCACTGGTCCAGCGACTCCTCCAGGTGCCGCAGGCGCTCCCGGGCCTCGTCGTCGGTGCCGGCCTCGTGCTGCTGCGCGTCCGAGCGCAGCCGGTGCTCCTCGTCGACGAGTTCCGAGATCCGGCTGAGGATGGTCTTGTCGTCCATGCCCGAAGCTTGGCACAGCGGACGCCTCCGCGCGCGGTACTCCCCGACGCGATCGGGCGGAAGGCGTGCGGCGTGACGCACATCCCACCGTCTCCATTCTCGACAAAGAGATCGTTGTTCCGTGAAATATCCTCTGAGCTGCCTTTTGATTCCCCGCTCAGGATGGCATGCTCGCGGGCAACGTAACGGGTCGAGTCGGGGCAACGACCCTCAGCAACCCGAGGGAGCGTTCAGGTGGCCGATTCACCCAACCTGTCCCGGCCCACCGGCCGGCCCCACACCGTACCGCTGCGGCAGATCCTGCCGGCCGTCCTGCGGGACCCGGCCCGCGCGCTGATCGACGTGGGCAACCGCAGCGGTGGCGACCTGGTGCGGCTCAACCTCGGCTCGTTCCGCCCCTACCTGGTCACCCACCCACGGCACGTGCAGCACGTGCTCCGTNNGCGCCTGTTCGGCGAGGGCATCCTCGGCGAGGGCCAGATCTGGTCGGCCAGCCGCCGGATGCTCCAGCCGATGTTCACCGCCCGGCGGGTGGAGGCGCTGATCGACGGCATGGCCGACGCGATCCGCGACGCCGTCGACGAACTGGACGAGCCGTACCGCGCCGGCCGCCCGGTCGACATCGGCGTCGAGCAGGCCCGCATCGTCAGCCGCGCGATCATGAAGGTGCTCTTCGCCGACCGCATCTCGGTGCCGGACGCGATGCGCGTGATCGCCGCGCAGGACCGGATCGCCACCGCGGTCATCCCCCGGATCGTGGTGCCGTTCGCGCCGCTGTCGCTGCCGATGCCGGGCGACCGCACGTTCCGCCGCGCGGTACAGGTCGTCGACGACGTGCTGGTGCCGATCGTCCGACAGACCCGGCACGACGCCGACCGGGGCGACGACATCATCTCCACGCTCTGGCGAGCCCGCACCGACGACGGGCGGCAGCTCGACGAGCGGCAGGTCCGCAACGACACCGTGGCCATGTTCGCCGCCACCACCGAGACCACCATCAACGTGCTGACCTGGGCCTGGCCGCACCTCGACGAGCACCCGGAGGTGGCTGGGCGGCTCTACGCCGAGATCGACGAGGTGGTGGGCGACGGGCCGGTACGCCGGGAGCACCTGGGCCGGCTCACCTACACCCGGATGGTGCTGGACGAACTGCTGCGGCTCTACCCGATCGGCTGGATCATCCCGCGCCGGGCGGTCGCCGACGACGAGATCGACGGCGTGCCCATCGAGGCCGGGGCCACCATGGCGGTCAGCCCGCTGATCACCCAGCGGATGCGGCAGTTCTGGGACCGCCCGGACGAGTTCGACCCGGAACGGTTCCGGCCGGAGCAGGTCCGCACCCGCCACCGGTACGCCCACTTCCCGTTCGGCGGCGGCCCGCACCAGTGCCTCGGCATGTACCTGTTCTACCTGGAGGCACAGCTCATCCTCGCCACCATGCTCAGCCGCTACCGGTTCCGGCTGCACCGCACCGGCGTACCCGGGTTGCGCCTGGCCGCGGCGCTGCGGCCCCGCGAACGGGTCGAGCTGACCCTGCTCGCCGCCGGCCGGACGGAGCCGGTGTGACCGACGGACGCACCCCGGACCCGATCGCCGCCGCGGCGGAGCAGGGCCGGATCTGCGCGCTCGCCGCGCACGGCCAGCGTGGCCTGCGCCGGGCCGCCGCCGCGCACCCCGAGCTGTTTCCCGGCGAACCCTTCGACGCGACGCTGTTCAGCAGCATCGCGTCGGCCATGGCGTTCAGCGCCCCGTGGCACACCGCCGAGGAGTTGGCGGTCACCAACCGCGCGGTGCTCTGGGGTTTCGCCGTGGACTGGCTGGTCGACCACCGGGCCACCAGCCGGGCCGAGGTCGACGGGATCAGCCGTACCTGTCTGGACGTGCTCGACGGGGCCGGCTCCGACGACCCGCTGGGCCGGTTCCTCGCCGAGCTGCGCGACGACCTGGCCGACGCGCCCGGCTACGACGCGCTGCGCGGACGGTGGCGCACCACGATGGAACGCACGCTCGACGCGATGGCCCGGGAGTGGACGTGGCGGCGCAGCGCGCGCCCCACGCTCGCCGACTATCTGGACAACGCCGACAACCTCGCCGCCACCGTGGTCAACGTGGCGCACTGGATCCACACCGGATCGGCGTCCGACGGCGCCACCCTGGACCGGCTGATCGAGGTCAGCGACGACGTGCAGCGGGCGCTGCGGCTGGTGAACGACCTCGGCACCCACCGCCGGGACGTGGCCTCGGGCGACCTGAACGCGCTGCTGCTGGTGGACGACCCGGCGGAGGTCGAGCGGCGGTTCGCCGAGCAGGTCGACCACTGCCGCAGCCGGCTGGCGCGGCTGGCCGACGAGGTGCCCCGGGAGGCGGACTTCCTGTCCCGGCAGCTCGGCTTCACCACCGGGTTCTACCGGCACACCGACTTCTGGGGGGTGGGGTGAGCCTCACCGCCCAGCCCACGGCGGTCGCCACCGGCCCCGCGCGGGCCCTGGTCGAGGCGCTCGCCGGGGAACCGGCCGGGCAGACCTCGCCCTCGGTCTACGAGACCGGCCGGCTGGTCGCGTCCGCCCCCTGGCTGCCCGGTCACCACGCGCGCCTGACCTGGCTGCTCGACCGGCAACGCCCGGACGGCGGCTGGGGCGGCCCCGGCGGCTACGCGCTGGTGCCGACGCTCAGCGCGGTCGAGGCGCTGCTGGCGACGCTGCACCGGGACGGGCCGGCCGCGGTGCCGGCCGCCGCCGCGCTGCGCGGCATCGCGTTCCTGGCCGGCGCGCTGCGCGGCGACGCCCCGCCGGACCTGCCCGCCACCGACCTGATCGTGCCGGCGCTGCTGACCGCCGTGGACCGACACCTCACCGGGCCGGCGGGTCCGCCGCCCGGGCTGACCGGGTGGGCCGACCGGCCCCGCCTGCCGCTGCCGGCCGGTCTCGACCCGAGCCGACTGACCCGGGTACGCGGTCTGCTGGCCGCCCGTCGTCCGGTGCCGGCGAAGTTGGCGCACGCGCTGGAGGTGACCGGCGAGTTGGCGTACCGGGCGGTCGGTGTGCGCCCGTCGACGAGCGGTTCGGTGGGCGCCTCGCCGGCCGCCACGGCCGCCTGGCTCGGTCGACCCGAACCGGGACCGGCCCTCGACTACCTGCACGCGGTCGGCCGGCACGGCCCGGTGCCCTGCGCCAGCCCGATCACCGTCTTCGAACGGGCCTGGGTGCTCGCCGTCCTGGTCCGGGCCGGCGTCCCGGTGGGCGCGCCCGAGCCGGTGCTGGCCGGCCTGCGCGACGCGGTCGACGCGTCCGGCGCGGCCACCGCACCCGGCCTGCCCGCCGACGCGGACACCACCTCGGTCGTGCTCTACGCGCTGGCCCGGCTGGGCCGGCCGCTCGGCGTCGCCCCGCTCGCCGGGTACGACACCGGACGGCACTTCTGCACCTGGCCGGGGGAGGACGGGGCGTCGCTGACCACCAACGCGCACGTCCTCGACGCGCTCGGCGAGCACCCCAGCCGGCCCGGTGTCACGGCGGCCCGCCGCCGGGTCGCCGACTGGCTCGTCGAGCGGCAGGAGCCGGACGGGCGGTGGGAGGACCGGTGGCACGCGTCGGCGTACTACGCGACGTACGCGGTGCTGCTCGCCCTGGCCGACCACGCGCCCGACGGCGCGGCGCGGCACGCCGTCGAGCGGGGCGTCGGCTGGCTGCTGGACACCCAACGATCCGACGGCTCGTGGGGACGCTGGCACGGCACCACGGAGGAGACCGCGTACGCGGTGCTCGCCCTGGCCGGCGCCGGCCGCCCGGGGGACCCGCGGATCGGGGTGGCGTTGGCGCGGGGCCGACGTAGACTGTCCGAGTTGGACGGAAGCGACGACGAGCCGGCGCTCTGGCACGACAAGGACCTCTACCGCCCGACGCTGATCGTGCGCGCAGCGGTGCTGGCCGCCTCCGGACGGGCCCGCTCGCCGTGGCCGCACCCGGCACCCACCATGATCAGGATCGCTTGAATGAGGTTCACGACGACTGCTAGCGTGCGCCGGAGTCGATCGGATTTCGAACCGACGGAAGACCGGGCCAGGACGGTGTGATGGGTTCCCGCAGTACGAATCTCCGTACGAAGATCATCGCCCTGCTGGCGTCGCTCACCGCGCTCTGGGCCTTCGCGGCCTGGGTGACCGTGCGGGACGGGTTCAACCTGCTCGGCGTGCAGGCGCTCAACGCCCGCGTCTTCGAGCCGAGCGACCCGCTGCTGCTGGAGTTGCAGAACGAGCGTCGGCTCTCGTTGCGCTACCTGGGTGAGTCCGATCCCGGACAGTTGCAGGAGCTACAGGCCCAGCGTGGACGCACCGACGAGACGGCCGCCGCGCTGTGGCGCTCGGTGCGGGACTGGCGCACCGAGGTCCCGGCCAGCGACGAGCTGGAGCAGCGGCTCGCCGAGCTGAAGACCGAGATCGACCAGCTCGGCCAGGTCCGCGAGGAGGTGGGTCGCAAGACCATCGACCGGACCGCGACGCTGACCGCGTACGACGAGGCGGTCGACGGGATCTTCGCCGTCTTCGACGCCCTCGGTGGTCTCGACGACGACCAGATCGCCCGGGACACCGCCGCGCTGATCGACCTGAACCGGTCCCGTGAGCTGCTGTCCCAACAGGACGCCCTGCTCACCGGCGCGGTCTCGGCCAACCGGCTGACCGTCGCCGAGCAGACCGCCTTCGCCCGGCTGGTCGGCGCACAGTGGTTCCTCGCCGACCGCACCGCCCGGGAACTCGCCCCGACCGACCGGACCCGCTACCAGCGGATGGTCGACGGGGAGGCGTTCCAGCAGCTACGTACCCTGCAGGACCGGGTGCTCGCGACCAAGGGCGAGGACGTGCGCCCGCCGGTCACCGCGGCGGCCTGGCAGGGTGCCGCCGAACAGGCGATGGCCGAGCTGCGCTCGGTGATCCTCGCCGGCGGTGACGACATCGTGTCCCGGGCCACCCCGGTCGCGGTCGGCGTCATCATCCGGTTGGTGCTCGCGGCCGGTCTCGGCCTGATCGCCGTCGTCGCGTCCGTGATCGTCTCGATCACCACGGCGCGGGCGCTGGTCCGCCAGCTCGAACGGCTGCGGGAGGCGGCCTTCCGGCTGGCCAACGAGCGGCTGCCCAGCGTGGTGGAGCGGCTGGGCCACGGGGAGGAGGTGGACGTCGCGCGAGAGGCGCCACCCCTACAGTTCGGCGACGACGAGATCGGGCAGGTCGGCAAGGCCTTCAACGTGGTGCAGGAAACCGCCGTCCGCACCGCCGTCGAGCAGGCTGAGCTGCGCCGCAACGTCCGCGACGTCTTCCTCAGCCTGGCCCGGCGTACCCAGGCGCTGGTGCACCGCCAGCTGACCCTGCTCGACGCGATGGAGCGCCGGGAACACGACGCCGAGGAGCTGGAGGACCTGTTCCGCGTCGACCACCTGGCCACCCGGATGCGGCGTAACGCGGAGAACCTGATCGTGCTCTCCGGGTCGACGCCCGGCCGGGCCTGGCGGCGCAACGTGCCGATGGTCGACGTGGTGCGCGGCGCGGTCGCCGAGGTGGAGGACTACACCCGGGTGACCGTGCGACCGTTCGGCGCGGTGTCGCTGACCGGCCGCGCCGTCGGCGACGTGATCCACCTGCTGGCCGAGCTGATCGAGAACGGCCTGTCCTTCTCGCCGCCGCAGACCGCCGTGGAGGTGCGCGGCCAACTGGTCGCCAACGGCTTCGCCATCGAGATCGAGGACCGCGGCCTCGGCATGAGCGGCGACGAGCTGGCCGCCGCGAACGCGCGGATCGTCGACCGGTCCGAGCTGAACCTGGCCGACGCCGCCCGGCTCGGTCTCTTCGTGGTCAGCCGGCTCACCGAGCGGCACGGCGTGAAGGTGCAGCTCAAGGAGTCCGCGTACGGCGGAACGACGGCGGTGGTGCTGATCCCGCGGGAACTGATCACGGCCGCCGCTGATCCGGGCGCTCACGACACCGACACCGACACCGAAACCACCACCACGCCCGCCGCACTGCCCGCCAGGGCGCCGGAGGGCACGTCGGCCGCGCCGGGCAAGCAACCCGTCGCGGACCGGGCCGGCGAGGACACCTCCGCCGGGGTCCTGCCCGTCGGGTCCGGCATGCTCACGGCGGATCCCACGCCGGTGCCGGAGACGCCTCGACTGACCCCGTCCGGGCTGCCCGCGCGTACCCGCAAACGGCAGTCCGCGGTGGCCGAGCCCACCGCGGAGCTGGCCGTGGTCGAGACCCGGGCCGCGCCCGCGGCGGCCGGCGGGGAGGTGCCGCCGGTGACCGATGCCGGTCTGCCCGTCCGGGTACGCCAGGCCAACCTCGTGCCGGAGCTGCGGCACGACCAGCCCGACGAGGCGGACGACGACGGGCCCGACGACACGGCGCGGGCACCGGAACAGGTACGCCGAATGATGAGCTCCTACCAGAGTGGAACCCGACGTGGCCGCACCGACGCGGCCCGGCTGCTCGGCGGGGCGCACGGGGCCGGCGGCGGGCCGGCCGACGGGAACGAGCAGGTTACCTGACCGGGACGTCGACGCCGACGGATCCGGGACGAGAACGGCGCACAGCCGGGGAGAAGAGGACGACGAGTGGCGCAGAAGACGGCTTCGAGCGCGGATCTGACGTGGCTGCTGGATGACCTGGTCGGCCGGGTCAAGCAGGCGGAACACGCCGTGGCGCTCTCCACCGACGGACTGCTGATGGCCTCGTCCCGCGGATTGGGTCGGGACGACGGCGAGCACCTCGCGGCGATGGCGGCGGGTATCCAGAGCCTGGCCCGCGGCGCGGGCAAGCGGTTCGGCGGTGGTCACGTGCAGCAGACCATCATCGAGATGCAGTCCTCCTTCCTCTTCGTCACCGCGGCCGGCCGCAACGCCTGCCTGGCGGTGCTGGCGTCGGAGGACGCGGACGTCGGCCTGATCGCGTACGAGATGGCCATGCTGGTCACCCGGGTCGGCCGGTTCGTCGCGTCACCCACCCGGGAACAGCCCCTCGGCGAGAACACGGCGCGATGACCGGCCGGGGGGAGCCCGCGGAGCACGAGTGGGTCGACGACCACGCCGGCCCGGTGGTGCGCCCGTACGCGGTGACCGGCGGCCGGGCGCGCCCGGTGACCGGCACGTTCGACCTGATCTCCCTGGTGACCGCGACCCGCACCGAGGTGGGGTCGGAGTCCGGGCTGGGCCCGGAGCACGTGGCGATAGTCGGCCTCTGTCAGCGGATCCAGTCCGTGGCCGAGATCGCCGCCCATCTCGACCTGCCCGTGGGCACCGTCCGGGTTCTCCTCGGAGACCTGGCGGCCCGCAGTCTGGTGCAGGTCCGCGAGCCGCGCGCAACCGCCGCCGGCCTTCCCGACGAGCACGTTTTCGAGGCGGTAATCAATGGACTACGGGCGCTCTGAGCGGCCGGCGGGAGCGGCACCGCTGCCCACCGCGATCAAGATCCTGATCGCCGGTGGTTTCGGCGTCGGCAAGACCACCATGGTCGGCGCGGTCAGCGAGACCCGCCCGCTACGCACGGAAGAGGTGCTGACCGAGACCGGGATCGGCATCGACGACCTGTCCGGGGTGGAGGCGAAGTCCACCACCACCGTGGCGATGGACTTCGGCCGGATCACCCTCAGCGACGACCTGGTGCTCTACCTGTTCGGCACACCCGGACAGGACCGGTTCTGGTTCGTCTGGGACGAGTTGGCGCTCGGCGCGCTCGGCGCGGTGGTGCTCGCCGACACCCGCCGACTGGCCGACTGCTTCCCGTCGATCGACTACTTCGAGGGGCGGGGGACGCCGTTCGTGGTGGCGGTGAACTGCTTCGAGGGGGCCCGGCAGTTCCGGCTCGACGAGGTCCAGGCGGCGCTCGACCTGGACCCGGGGGTGCCGGTGGTGCTCTGTGACGCGCGCCAGCGGGAGTCGGCCAAGGAGGTGCTGATCACGCTGCTGGAGCACGCCATGAAGCTGCGGGAGACCCGCCGGCGGGCCGCCGGTGACTGAGCCGGCCGTGCGCCTCCGGGCGATGTCACCGGAGGAGTTCGACCGCTGGCGGGACGAGTTGGCCGTCGAGTACGCGCGCGAGCACGTCACGGCCGGCAACTGGACCGCCGAGGAGGGCGTCGATCGGGCGCGGACGGCCATCGCCGCCCTGCTGCCGGACGGCATGGCCACTCCCGGCCAACTTCTCCTGGTCGGCGTGCGGGCCGACGGCACCCCGGTCGGCCGGATCTGGATCAGCCTGACCCATCCGCGTGGCCTGGCCGACTGCGCCTTCATCCAGGACATCGAGGTGGCCGCCGAGCATCGCGGACGAGGGCTGGGACGCGCGCTGCTGGCGGCGGGGGAGCAGGCGGCCCGGGAGCGGGGTGCCCGGGCGCTGGAGTTGAACGTCTTCGGCGCCAACGAGACGGCCGCCGAGCTCTATCGGACGTCCGGCTACCGGGTGGTCACCCAGCAGATGCGCAAGGATCTACTGGCTTAGTCCTCTGTTGGCTGTTGGCTGTTGGCTGCTGTGCGGGCGGACGGAGGCCGCTCAGTTACCCTGGGTGACCCTAGCGAGAACATGTATTGCTTAGTTGACGGTATGCCTAAGAGTCATAATTATGTCTGTGAGGTATACCGCGTCACGTACTTCTATTTCGCTCGCTGCGACACGCCCGCGACGCGGCGGGCCAGAGGCGTGATGTTGCGCCAGTCCGGCCCCGGCCCCGGCTTGGCCCCGGTCCCGGCTTGGCCCCGGTCCCGGCTTGGCCCCGGTCCCGGCGGGCTGTGCCTGGTCCGGCGCGGTCCCACGCTCGCCCGGCTGCGCCTGGCGCGGGCGCGGCTCGGCTTGGCCCGGCTCCATGCGGCCGGCGGAGGCGGGCCGGGCGGGTCGGTCCGATCTAGGGACGTTGCGGCGTTCAGGCGGCGCGGCCTCCGGGACTTTGGCACCGATCGGCGAGCGTGGGAGGCGGTGCTCTCAGAGGCGGGTGGCGGTGCGGACCAAACCGGCCAACGCCCGGGACCGGCTGTGCGGCGGCCAGGCGATCACCGTGGTCACCGCCGGCGCGTCCGGCACCGGAACCGCGGCGAGGTCGGCGCGCAGCAGGGTGCGGCACGACTCGGGCAGCACCACCGCGGTGCGGCCGAGCGCGATCAGTTGGAACAACTGGGCGTGGTCCCGGACCTCCGGCCCCGGGCCGTCCGGATACGTGCCGTCCGCCCGTGGCCACCGTGGCGTCGGCAGGTCGGGCAGCGCGGCGACGTCGGCCATCGACAGCTCACGCCGGCCGGCGGCGGGATGGCCGGCCGGCAGCACCACCACCTGCTGTTCCGTCACCAGTTCCTCGGTGTCGAGCCCGCGCGTCGAGTCGAACGGCAGGTGCAGCAGCGCCACGTCGGCCCGTCCGTCACGCAACAACCGCTCCTGCTCACCGATGCCGCACAGCAGCACCTCCACGGCGACCGCGTCGGGCTCCGCGGCGTACGCGTCGAGCAGTTTCGGCAGCAGCTCACTGGACGCGCCGGCCTTCGTGGCCAGCACCAGGACCGGCTCGCCACTCCCGGTGGACGCGGCGCGGCGGGTACGGCGGTCGGCGGCGGCCACCGCGTCCAGCGCGGCCCGGCCCTCGCGCAGCAGCACCGCGCCGGCCGGGGTCAGCGTCACGGCCCGGCTGTCGCGTTCCAGCAGCGTCGCCCCGAGCCGCCGTTCGAGCTGGCGGATCGCCCGCGACAGCGGAGGCTGGGCGATGCCGAGGCGGCGCGCGGCGCGGCCGAAGTGCAGCTCCTCGGCGACCGCCACGAAATAGCGCAGCTCCCGCGTCTCCATCCGACCACCGTACCCCGCCCTGATACCCGGCGGGTATCGCACGCTACCGAGACGGTGTTGGCCGCCCGGTGACGGCGCGGACAGGATCGACCACATGAGCGAATCGACGATTGCGCTGGTCACCGGCGCGAACAAGGGTATCGGGTACGAGATCGCGGCCGGCCTGGGCGCGCTGGGCTGGCGGGTGGGCGTCGGCGCCCGGGAGGAGCAGCGCCGGGAGGCGGCGGTGGCGAAGCTGCGCGCGGACGGGGTGGACGCGTTCGGCGTACCCCTGGACGTGACCGACGACGCGAGCGTGACCGCCGCCGCCCGCCTGCTCCATGAGCAGGCCGGCGGCCTGGACGTGCTGGTCAACAACGCGGGCATCACCGGCGGGATGCCGCAGCAGCCCGGCGACGTCGATGTCGCGACCGTACGGGCGGCCGTCGAGGTCAACGTGATCGGCGTCATCCGGGTGACCGAGGCGATGCTGCCGCTGCTGCGCCGCTCGGCGTCGCCCCGGATCGTCAACATGTCCAGCGGCGTCGGCTCCCTGACCCGGCAGAGCGCCTCCGCCGGCGAGCACCAGACCGGGCCGCTGTCCGTGGCCTACTCGCCGTCGAAGTCGATGCTGAACGCGGTGACCATCCAGTACGCCCGGGCGTTGCGCGACACGGGCATCCTGATCAACGCGGCCTGCCCCGGCTTCACCGCGACCGACCTCAACGGCTTCCGCGGCGTGCGGACGCCGCAGCAGGGCGCGGCGGTTGCGATCCGGCTTTCGACGCTGCCCGACGACGGACCGACCGGCGCGTTCTTCGAGGACGACGGCTTGGTGCCGTGGTGACCGACCCGATCAGCGTGTAAGGAGAGGCCCCTTGTTAACGCCAGGCGTCAACAAGGGGCCCCTCCTTACATGCGAACTCAGCTGGCGATCATCCGGCGCAGCACGTACTGCAGGATGCCGCCGTGCCGGTAGTAGTCCGCCTCACCCGGGGTGTCGATGCGAACCACGGCGTCGAACTCCACGCCGGTGTCGGTGGTGACCTTCACCGTGCGCGGGGTGTCTCCGTCGTTGAGCGCGGTGACGCCGCTGATCGAGAACGTCTCGGTGCCGGTAAGGCCCAGCGACTCGGCGGTCTCGCCGCCCGGGAACTGCAGCGGCAGCACGCCCATGCCGATCAGGTTCGAGCGGTGGATCCGCTCGTACGACTCGGCGATGACCGCCTTGACGCCCAGCAGCATGGTGCCCTTGGCCGCCCAGTCGCGCGACGAGCCCGAGCCGTACTCCTTGCCGGCCAGGATGACCAGCGGGACGCCCGCCTCCTGGTAGGCCATCGAGGCGTCGTAGATCGAGGTCTGCTCGCCGGTCAGGTGGTTGACCGTGAAGCCGCCCTCCACACCGGGGACGAGCTGGTTGCGCAGCCGGATGTTGGCGAACGTGCCCCGGATCATCACCTCGTGGTTGCCGCGGCGGGAGCCGTACGAGTTGAACTCGTGCCGGGCCACGCCGTGCTCGGCGAGGTACGTGCCGGCGGGGGAGTCCGCCTTGATCGAGCCGGCCGGGGAGATGTGGTCGGTGGTCACCGAGTCGCCCAGCTTCGCGAGGACGCGGGCGTCGGCGATGTCCCGCACCGGGGTCGGCTCCTGCCGCATCCCCTCGAAGTACGGGGGCTTGCGCACGTAGGTCGACTCGCCGTCCCAGGAGAACGTGTCACCGGTCGGGGTCGGCAGCGACTGCCAGCGCTCGTCACCGGCGAACACGTCGGCGTACGCGGCGCTGAAGCCGGTCGCGCCGATCGCCGAGGCAATGACGTCCTGGATCTCGGCGGTGTTCGGCCAGATCTCCCGCAGGAACACCGGGTTGCCCTGGGCGTCCTCGCCGATCGGCTCGTTGGCGAGGTCGATGTCCATGGTGCCGGCGAGCGCGTACGCGACCACCAGCGGCGGGGACGCCAGGTAGTTCATCTTGACGTCCGGGTTGATCCGGCCCTCGAAGTTGCGGTTGCCGGAGAGCACCGACACGACGGCCAGATCGCCGTCGTTGACGGCGGCGGAGACCTCCTCCGGCAGCGGGCCGGAGTTGCCGATGCAGGTGGTGCAGCCGTAGCCGACCAGGTTGAAGCCGAGCTTCTCCAGGTAGGGCGTGAGGCCGGCGCGGTCGTAGTAGTCCATGACGACCTTCGAGCCCGGGGCGAGGGTGGTCTTCACCCACGGCTTGCGGGCCAGGCCCTTCTCCACCGCGTTGCGGGCCAGCAGCGCGGCGCCGATCATCACCTGCGGGTTCGAGGTGTTGGTGCAGGAGGTGATCGCGGCGATCACCACCGCGCCGTGGTCCAACTCGTACTCGACGCCGTCGGCGCCGGTCACCCGGACCGGGTTGGTGGCCCGGCCGCCCGCGCCCACCGCGGCGGTTTCCAGGTCGCGCGGCGCGTCCGCCGGGTCGTTGACGCCGTTGGCCGGGGCGTCGCTGGCCGGGAAGGACTCGGCACTGGCCTCGTCGGCCGGGCCGTCGGTGCCGAACGGCTTTTCCTGCTGCGGCACGCCGGGCTTGCGGCCCGGGTCGCCGCCGGTCTCGTCGGCGGCCACGTAGTCGGTGAGCGCGGCGCGGAACAGCGTCTTCGCGCTGCCCAGCGGCACCCGGTCCTGCGGGCGCTTCGGGCCGGCGAGCGACGGCTCGATGGTGCCCAGGTCCAGCTCCAGCCGCTCCGAGTACTCCGGCTCGCGCTCCGGGTCGTGCCAGAGGCCCTGCTCCTTGGCGTACGCCTCGACCAGCGCGACCTGAGCCGCGTCGCGACCGGTCAGCTCCAGGTAGCGGATGGTCTCGCCGTCGATCGGGAAGATCGCCACGGTGGAGCCGTACTCCGGGGACATGTTGCCGATGGTGGCGCGGTTGGCCAGCGGCACGGCGCTCACGCCCGGGCCGTAGAACTCGACGAACTTGCCGACCACGCCGTGCTTGCGCAGCATCTCGGTGATGGTGAGCACCAGGTCGGTGGCGGTGGTGCCGGCCGGCATCCCCCCGGAGAGCTTGAAGCCGACGACCCGGGGGATCAGCATGCTGACCGGCTGGCCGAGCATCGCGGCCTCGGCCTCGATGCCGCCGACGCCCCAGCCCAGCACGCCCAGGCCGTTGACCATGGTGGTGTGCGAGTCGGTGCCGACCACGGTGTCCGGGTACGCCTGACCGCCGCGCTCCATGATCGTGCGGGCCAGGTACTCGATGTTGACCTGGTGCACGATGCCGGTGCCCGGCGGGACCACCTTGAACTCGTTGAACGCGGTCTGGCCCCAGCGCAGGAACTGGTAGCGCTCCTTGTTGCGCTCGTACTCCAGCTCGACGTTGCGCTCGAAGGCGTCCTCGCGGCCGAAGAGGTCGGCGATGACCGAGTGGTCGATGACCAGCTCGGCCGGGGCGAGCGGGTTCACCTTGGTGGCGTCACCGCCGAGGTCGCGGACCGCCTCGCGCATGGTGGCCAGGTCGACGACGCAGGGCACACCGGTGAAGTCCTGCATCAGCACCCGGGCCGGGGTGAACTGGATCTCCACGCTCGGGTCGGCGGTGGCGTCCCACGCGCCGAGCTGCCGGATGTGGTCGGCGGTGATGTTCGCGCCGTCCTCGGTCCGCAGCAGGTTCTCCAGCAGGACCTTCAAGCTGTAGGGCAGCCGCTCGTGGCCCTCCACCTTGTCGATCCTGAAAATCTCGTAGCTCGCGTCTCCGACGCGTAGCTGGGTCTTCGCACCGAAGGTGTCGAGGCTCGCCACGTCGTACTCCTTCATACCAGCGACCGTGAGTAGTCCTGAGCAGTTTGTCGCACCGACCGGGGCGCCGCCGTGCTTAGGCGACACTTACCTTGGTCGGTCCCCAAAAACCGTACGTCCGTCTTGCTATCGGCGCAACCTCGTGCCACCCTCCGGGACGGGGAAGTGAGGGTAGGGTCGGCGGGTGGTCGACGTTCAGCACTGGCTCTCCGCGCTACCCCCGGGCGTGATCTACCTGATCGTCGCCGGGGTGATCGGCGTCGAGAGCATGGGCATCCCCCTGCCCGGCGAGATCGTGCTGGTCAGCTCCGCCCTGCTCGCCGCCACCGGGGCGGTCCAGCCCGAGTGGGTGGCCATCGCCGCCGCGACCGGCGCGATCGTCGGTGACTCCATCGGGTACGCGGTGGGCCGCCGAGGCGGTCGACCCCTGCTCGAACGGCTGGGCCGGCGCTTTCCCAAGCATCTCGGCCCGGCGCACCTGGCCCGCGCCGAGCAGAGCTTCGCCCGGCACGGGGTCTGGGCGATTTTCTTCGGCCGGTTCGTCGCCCTGCTGCGCATCCTCGCCGGCCCGCTGGCCGGGGCGCTGCACGTACCGTACCGCCGGTTCCTGGTGGCGAACGCGGCCGGCGGCCTGGTCTGGGCGTTCGGCACGACGTACCTGCTGTTCTCCCTCGGTCGGGCCGCCGAGCATTGGCTCAAGGACATCTCCTGGGCCGGGTTGGTGCTCGCCGTGCTCGCCGGCCTGGTCAGCACCGCGTGGCTGCGTCGCCGCGCGAAGCGGCTGGCCCCGGCCGAGGCCCCCGAGGAACCCGAGACCGTCGGGGCGACCGAGCGCTGACGCGCGGGAGGACGACCGACGCCGGGTCGCCGAAGCGGCGGCGTCAGGGCGTGTCGGAGGTGGCCACTTCGCCGAGCAGGTGAAGCAGCGCATCGCACGCCGCGTGCACGGCGACGCGCGACTCCTCGGTGTGGTCCAGGGCGTCGAACCCGTGCCGCCCGTTCGGTACGTCGACCAGGTGCAGCGGCAGCCCGTGCCGGCGTGCGGCGGTCGTGAAGGCCGAGACGCTGGCGGCGACCTCGGGCCGCTCCCGCCCGACCTGGGTCAGCACGAGCGGCGGCGGGTTGGCCGTGCTCGCGTCGAGAGCGTCGAGAGGGTGAAAGCGGGGGTCGACCGGTGGCCACTCCGGCAGGGGCGCCAGCAGGGGGTACGTCGCGGAGAGGCCGCGCAACCAGGGGGGCGGGTCGCGGAGCCAGTCGCCGAGCAGCAGGCCGGCGCCGGAGAAGAACCAGAGGGCCAGGCGGTCGGGGTCGACGCGGGGGTCGGCGCGGAGCAGGTCGGCCGTGTCGGCGACGCGCGCGGCGACCGTGGTCAGGCCGTCGGGACTCGCCACACGGAGACGGGGGATCGCGACCACCACGCCCCGCCCGGCCAGCAGCGAGCCGTAGCCTCGGTAGAGCGGCCAGTCCGGCGCCTCGGGCGCCTCGGGTGGCCCGGGCACACCGTGTGCCACCACGACCGCGGGGTGCCGCCCGTCGCTGGCCGGGAGGTAGAGGTCGACGTCGCCGTGGCGTTCGACCCGGGCCGGCGCCGGGTCGAGCACGAACGGTATCTCCCAGAACATGTCTCCCATCCCGTGATGGTAGGGCAGGAGCGTCCCGCTCGGTGACCCTCCGATCAGGAGGACGATGCCTTCGCGTGCCGCTCCCGCAGCCGGTCCCGGATCTCCTCCGGGGTGTACGCCCGGCGCTGCCGCTCCGCCCGGGCCACCACCACGCCCGTCGCCGCGACGCCCGCGAGCCCGGCCAGACCGAGCACCTTCCACCACCGCATCCGTTGCCGCATCGGCTTAGGGTAGTCCCTCATGAGCATCAGCCTGGACGAGGCCGTGGAGCTGACCCGCACCGGCGACCTGTGGGTGTTCCGTGGGCGCAGCGTGCCGGACCGCGCCATCCAGTTCACCACCAACAGCCCGGTCAACCACGTCGGCATGGCGGTGGTGCTGGACGACATGCCGCCCCTGATGTGGCACGCGGAGCTGGGCCGCTCGCTGCCGGACATGTGGACCGGCACCCGCCAGCGCGGCGTGCAGTTGCACGACCTGCGGGACGCGGTCTGCGTGTGGGCCAACCGGTACGGCCAGCGGGGCTGGTTGCGCCAGCTCGAACCGCCGGCCGACGCCGCCATGGAGGAGGCGGTGCTGCGTACCGTGGCACGGCTGGACGGCACGCCGTTCCCGTCCACCGCGCAGCTCGCGTGGCGGTGGGCCCGGGGCCGGGTGCCGTCGCCGCGCCGACGGACCGCTGCCGGCGCGGCGCCGGCGGTGCCGGCGTCCACCTCGGACGGCGGGGGCACGTCGGTGCGCGACCGGGCGCTGGAGACGGCGTACTGCGCGGAGGTGGTGGCGGTGACCTACGAGGCGATGGGGTTGCTGCCCGCCGGCCGGCGGCCCAACTGGTACGACCCGGGACGGTTCTGGAGCGGCGACGACCTGGCCCTGACCGGCGGCGCGCAGCTCGGTGCGGAGATCGAGGTACGCGTCCCGCCCCGTTGACCAGGTTTGCCGGGCCGGCCGCCCGGCTAAGGGAAGACCCGTGACGGCTTCCACCGACCTCGACACGCTCTCCGACTTCTTCGACCGGTACGGCGTGGCGCTGACCAGCGCCGACCTGCCGGCCATCGCCGGCTGCTACGCCCTGCCGGGGCTGGTGGTCGCCGACACGTACAGCTTCTCGTTCACCTCGCCGGCGGCGGTGGCGCTCAGTTTCGTCGGCGCCGCCCCGGACTACCAGGAGCGGGAGCTGGTCGCGGCGAACGCGCAGATCGAGGACGTGCAGCCGGTCTCGGCGCTGCTCACCGAGGTGGCGGTGCGCTGGGAGTTCCTGGACAGCCAGGGCGCAGCGGTGCCCGGCGAGCGCTACCGCTACCTGCTGCGGGCCGCCGACGACGGCCTGGTGATCTGCGCGGTGATCCGCTGCGGGTGTTAGGAAGGGCCCCTTCTCAACCGGATGCGTTGAGAAGGGGCCCCGCCTTACCTGCTCAGCGGTGGGAGGCGGCCCACCGGTCGGGCTCGGGCGCCGAGTGCAGGCCGGGCTCGTGCAGGCCCTCCTCATCGAGCTGGCCGATCCGACGGTAGGTGTCCGGCCGGCTGGACCGGAGCACCGCGCCCCAGACCAGGCCGAGCAGCCCGGCGACCACCGGGATCGCCGGCAGCAGCCACTTCAGGTAGCTCGCGGTGTCCGGCGCGAGCAGCGCGTCGAAGTTGAACAGCAGCACCAGCAGCACGGCGGCGAGCAGAACGGTGCCGAGCACCGGGGCGACGGCCCGCTGCCAGAGCGTCTCCGGGCCGGAGCGGCCCCGGAAGAAGCCGACCACCGCGGCCGAGGTGAGCGTCATCAGCAGCACGACGCCGACCGCGGCCGAGCCGGACAGCCAGGTGAACAGGTCGATGACCGGGTCCCGGCCGGTCGTCGCGAAGCCCAGGAAGACCACCACGGCCAGGACGCTCTGCATCAGCGAGCCCGCGATCGGGGCGCCGCTGCGGCTGGACGTCGCGGCGAGGAAGCGGGGCAGGACGTTCTCCCGGCCGAGCGCGAACAGGTAGCGGGCCACGCCGTTGTGGAACGACAGCAGGGCGGCCAGCACGCTCGTGATGAACAGGACGTTCGCGATGTCCGCGATCACGGCGCCGGAGTACTCGTCGAGGGCACCGAAGATCACGCCGGGGCCGGCCTCGGCGCTGGCCTGCGGCGCGTTCTCCGGCCCGGTCAGCACGGTCAGCGCCCAGGCGGAGAAGGCGTAGAACAGACCGGTGAACGCGACCGCGATGTAGGTGGCCCGGGCCACCGTGCGCCGCGGGTCCTTCACCTCCTCGCTGTAGATGGCACCGCTCTCGAAGCCGGTGAAGGAGGCGATGGTGAATGCCAGCACCGCGCCGAACCCGGCACCGAAAAGATGACCGAAGTCGATCCCGGCGGTGGTGACGTTGCCGTCGGCGGGGTGGGCGAACGCCACCAGGTCGAAGATCAGCACCGCCACGCACTCCAGGACGAGCAGCACCGCGAGCACGCTGGCGTTCAGATCGATGCGCAGGACGCCGAGCAGGCCGATGAAGACCCAGGCCAGTAGCGCCCACACCCACCAGTCGAGGGTGAGCCCGGCCTTGGCCGTCATGAAGTCCTTCATGATCGCGCCGAACAGGCCGTAGAGGCCGATCTGGATGGCGTTGTACGCGGCCAGCGCGACCCCCGAGCCGGCCACCCCGCCGGCCCGACCGAGTCCGTTGGCGATGTACGCGTAGAACGCGCCCGCGTTGGCGACGTACCGGCTCATCGCGGCGTAGCCGGTGGCGAAGATGGCGAGGACGCCCGCGAGCAACACGAAGCCCAGCGCGGCGCCGATGTTGCCGCTGACGGCGTACATGGTGGTGACGCCGCCGCCCAGAACGGTCAGCGGGGCCGATGCGGCGACGGTGAAGAAGACGAGATGGGCGGTGCCGAGACGGCCACGGCGTAGCCCACCGTCGGAGAAGAACGGATCGGAGGACAAGGCTTCTCCAGGGGGAGGGAGGAAGAGAAAATAGGGGTGTCTACTTCGGGACAGCCTGAAGCAGGGTATTGGTGATCACTGATCGTCACAACCCCACTTCGATATCGATTAGGACGCGCCTGTTCGACCGGAATTGAGCTGTGCGTGGTCATGCCGTACCGTCCCGTGTCGACGATCACGGCCACCGTTCGAGGATGGACCATGACCTACCCCGGGGCACAAGCCACGTACCGGTTAGCCGATGCGCTGTTCCTCATCGGACACGACGAGTTCACCGGCAAGCCGCACGTCTCCGTCGACCGGCTGGAGTGTGGGCTGGCCGGCGCCGCGCTCGCCGAGCTGATGTTCGAGGGCCGGATCNGGCATCGCCGCCGTGGACCCGCGGCTGTGGCAGGAGCCGCTGACGGACCTGCTGATCACCGAGATCCTGCGGCGCGAGGGCGCGCATCCCGCTCGACTGTGGATCCGCTACCTGCGGACGCAGTTGAACATCAACGAGCGGGTGGGCACCCGCCTGGTCACCGCCGGCGTCCTCCGCCGGGAGCAGGGCAAACTGATCGGCCGTCAGGTCCGGTGGCCGGCGATGGACCCGAACCAGGCGGCCTCGCCGCGGGTACGGCTGACCGCCATGCTGATGCACTCGTCCCCGGCCGAGCTGGACCCGGGCACGCTGCTGCTGGCGAGCCTCGCCGAGGCGGTCGGGCTCGCCACGCACATCTTCGATCCGCAGGTCGGTGGGCGGATGCGGGACTGCCGGCGGTTCCTGCCGGCGCAGCTCGAAGGGCTGCTCGCCGCGGTGGTCGGCGCGCTGGACGTGAGCACCACGACGGTACGCCGTTGACGGTCCCGCCCCGGGCCGGCCCGGGGCGGGACGTGATCGCTCAGGCCGGGTCGCGCCACATCGGATAGAGCGTGGGCCCGCCGGGCAGGTCCAGTGTGACCGGTCGGCGCCGGAAGTCGAGCCGTTCGTAGAGGGCCGCGTTGCGCGGCGTGCTGGCCTCCAGGTACGCGGCGGTGCCGGCGGCGTCCAGCTCGGCCAGCTTGTCGCGCAGCAGGGCCGAGCCGATGCCCCTGCCGTGGTGGTCCGGGTGCACCGCGATGAACGGTAGATACCAGTGCGGTTCGCCCGGGTGGTTGACGGTCATCAGCTCGTCGAGCACACCGAACCGTTTCATCGCCTCCGGCCCGATGGCGGCCTCCATCGTGGCGAACTCGTCGCCCTCGTCGGCCCCGTGGTCGTCGCCGACCGGCAGCCACAGCGTGGCGCCCAGCCCGTCGCCGGCCACATGGACCTCGCCGGTCCGCAGCGCCAGCGCGACGAACGGTCCGAAGAAGGCGGGATGGGCCCGGGCCCGGTGGTCGTCTTCCGGGAAGATCCAGCCGCTCACCGGGTCCCGCATGAACGCCTCGGCGAGGATCCCGGTCACGAGGGCGGCGTCCTCCGTGGACGCGCGCCGGATGTTGCCCTGCCACTCAGTCACTGGCCACCCGTCCTGCCGGCTGCACTAGCCATCATGGTCATCGATCGGCGTGCAACGTATCAGGTGGCCCGCCCGGGCGGCAGGCCCCGGACGCAAGGTCGCCATCACCGGGACCGCCTGGCTACGCTGGCCCGGTCCGCCGGAACGGGTAGGGCAGCCGGGCGGCTCGCCCGCCGAAGGAGGGCCATGTTCCGCACGCGTCGTCCCGGGCCGTCCCCCGGTGCCGCCGTCACCTCGTCCCCGTGGATCGTCGTCGCGATCGGCGTGGTCGTCATGCTGGTGCTGCTGGTGGTGGCGCTCGGTTCGGTGCGGGGCCGGCGCACGTTCCCGGANCCCCGCCCGTTGTGTCGGGTGGGCCGGTGAGCACGGCCGCGCGGCCGGTGGTCCCGGGTCTGTCACCCCGGTCGACGGTGCTGCCCGCCCGGCCGACGCCGGCCGCGTCGACCGTCGTCCCGCCCGGTGGCGTCCGCTCCGCGGCGCCCCCGTCCCCGCCGCCGCCCCCGCCGTCCGTGGTGACCGGCCGGTACGCCGTGGTGAGCAGTTTCGACGGCGGCTTCATCGGCGAGGTGCGGCTGGTCAACACCGGTCGGGCGGCACAGGGGTGGACGGTGCGGCTGACGTTCCCGCAGGGCCGACTGGTCACCGCCTGGGCCGAGGGCATCGAACAGGGGACCTTCGGCGCCGACGGCTCGACGTTCACCTACCGCAGCGGCGTCGACCTGGCCGCGGGCGCGTCGGTGCCGGTGCGGTTCCACTTCGAGCGGACCGGCACGACCCGTCCGGACGCCTGCACGGTTGACGGCGTGACCTGCGCCGGCCTCTGAATCGACGACGGCGGCCCGACCCTTGCTTTGCAAGGTTGCGGTCATGTTGCGGCATCGTTTGCAAGGTATTGCAGAATTTTTCGGCAAGGGCTAGCGTGCGGGCGAATCAGCGACCAGAGAAAGGCCGTCGATGACACCGACGCCGACATCCCCCAAGGCGTTGCTCGCCCTGGTCTCCCTCCTCGTGCTCACCCTCGTCGGGGTCCCGGTGGCCCTCCACCAGGTCGGCGCCGACGGCGCCGACCGCACCGCGACCCCCGACGTCCTGGCCGCCGGCAACGCCCCCCAGTGGAGCCGGGAGCCCTCCGCCGAGGCGCTGCTGAAGGCCGGCCTCACCACCGCGAAGGCGGAGCAGTTCTACTTCGTGCTGCCGGACCGCTTCGCCAACGGCGACAAGCGCAACGACGCTGGCGGCCTCACCGGCGACCGGCTCACCACCGGCCTCGACCCCGAGGACAAGGGCTTCTACCACGGCGGTGACCTCAAGGGCGTCATCGACAAGATGGACTACATCCAGGGCATGGGCACCACCGCCATCTGGCTGGCCCCGATCTTCAAGAACCGACCGGTGCAGGGCACCGGCGCCGACGTCTCGGCCGGTTACCACGGCTACTGGATCACCGACTTCACCCAGGTCGACCCGCACTTCGGCACGAACGCGGAGCTGAAGAAACTGGTCGACCTCGCGCACCGGCGCGGCATCAAGGTCTACCTGGACATCATCGTCAACCACACCGCCGACATCATCCGCTACGCGGAGGACAGGTACGGCTACGTGGACAAGAAGACCGCGCCATACACCGACGCGCAGGGCCGGGCCTTCGAGGACCGCAACTACGCCGACGGGACCCGGAAGTTCCCGCGGGTCGACGCGACGTCGTTCCCGTACACCCCGACGTTCGCCACCCCGGCCGACGCGAAGGCCAAGGTCCCGGCGTGGCTCAACGACCCGACCATGTACCACAACCGCGGTGACTCCACCTTCGCCGGGGAGAACAGCGAGTACGGCGACTTCTTCGGCCTCGACGACCTGTGGACCGAGCGTCCCGAGGTGGTGCGCGGCATGACCGACATCTACGCCCAGTGGATCGGGCGGGCCGGCGTCGACGGCTTCCGCCTGGACACGGTCAAGCACACCAACCTCGACTTCTGGCCGCAGTTCAGCCGCGGCATCGATGCCGCCGCGGCGAAGGCCGGCAAGAAGGACTTCTTCATGTTCGGCGAGGTCTACAGCGCCGACCAGGCCATCGAGTCGACGTACGTCCGGCAGGGCGGCCTGCCGGCCACGCTCGACTTCTCGTTCCAGGAGGCGGCGCGCGGCTACACCGCCGCCGAGGGCTCCGCCAAGGCGCTCGCCGACGTGTACGCCAAGGACGACCTCTACTCGGCCCGCGACACGTCCGCCAACCGGCTGCCCACGTTCCTCGGCAACCACGACATGGGCCGGATCGGCTCGTTCATCGCCGCGGCCGGCGGTGACGACGCCACTCAGTTGCGTCGCGACCAGCTCGCCCACCAGCTCATGTTCCTCACCCGCGGGCAGCCGGTGGTCTACTCCGGCGACGAGCAGGGCTTCACCGGCCCCGGCGGCGACAAGGACGCGCGGCAGGACATGTTCGCCTCGCGCACTGCGGACTACCTCGACGACGACCTGATCGGCACCACCCGCACGCACGCCGTCGACCAGTACGACACCCGGCACCCGCTGTACCGCACCATCGCCGAGCTGGGCCGGCTGCGGGCGGCGCACTCGGCGCTGCGCGACGGCGTCCAGGTCACCCGGTACGCCGCCGACGGTCCCGGCGTCTTCGCGTTCTCCCGCGTCCTGCCCTCCGAGCGGGTGGAACACGTCGCGGCGGTGAACAACGCGTCGACCCCGCAGACTGTCACGGTGGACACCTGGTCGAACGGCACCCGCTTCACCGGCGTCTACGGTGGCGCCGCCACCGCGACGGCCGGCGCCGACGGCAAGCTGAGCCTCACCGTGCCGGCGATGTCGGCCGTGGTGCTCAAGGCCGACCGGGCGATCCCGCAGCCGGGCGCGGCCCCGACGATCACGCTCACCGAGCCGGGCGACGCCCCGGTCGCCACCACCACCGCGATCACCGCCCAGGTCACCGGCGACCCGCTCGCCACCGTCACGTTCGCCGCCCGGGTTCCGGGCGGCAAGTGGACGCTGCTGGGCACCGCCGACCGCGCCCCGTACACGGTCCACCACGACCTGACCGGCCTGCCCGGCGGCACGAAGGTGGAATACAAGGCGGTGGTCCGCGACGGGAAGGGCCGCACCGCCACCGCCCGCACCATCGGCACGGTCGGCACCCCGGCCCAGGGCGCGTCGCGGGACTGGGCGATCGTGCACTACCAGCGCCCGGAAGGGGGGTACGCCGACTGGGGGCTCTACGCCTGGGGCGACATCGACCCGGCGTACGTCACCGAGTGGCCGAAGGGGCAGCCGTTCGCCGGTGAGGACTCCTACGGCCGGTTCGCCTGGGTGAAGCTCAAGCCGGGCGCGAAGTCCGTCGGCTTCCTCGTGGTCGACTCCGACGGCAACAAGGACGTGGCGAACGACCGCACGATCGACGTGACGCAGACCGGCGAGGTCTGGGTCAAGCAGGGCGACCCGACGCTCTACCCGACCCGGGAGGCGGCCACCGGTGAGCCCGCGCCGCCGGTCGACCAGGGCACCGCGGTCATCCACTGGCGCAAGGCCGACGGCAGGTACGACGGCTGGGGTCTGCACCTGTGGGACGGCGCGGCCACCCCGACCGACTGGGCCGCCCCGCTCAAGCCGGCGAAGATCGACGCGTACGGCGCGGTGTTCCGGGTGCCCCTCGCCGCCGGCGCGACCGGGCTGAGCTACATCCTGCACAACGGCGACGAGAAGGATCAGCCGGACGACCAGCGGCTCGACCTGACCGTCGGGCACGAGGTGTGGCTGCTGGCCGGCGTCAAGGGCCGGCTGCTGCCGGCGACCAGCTCCGGCGCGGCCAAGGACGTCGACCTGACCAAGCAGAAGGCGCAGTGGATCGACCGGTCCACCGTCGCCTGGGCCACCGGCGCCACCGACGGCAGGAAGTACGCGCTCCTCGCCGCCCCGGCCGGCGGGATCGGCGTCGTCGACGGCGAGCTGACCGGCACGTACACCACGCTGCCGCTGCGGGCGCGGCGCAACGGGCTGACCGAGGCGCAACGGCAGGCGTACCCCCATCTCTGGGCCTCGCAGGCGTTCACGCTGGACCGCGCCGACCTGGCCAAGGTGCCGGCGGCGCTGCGCGGGCAGCTCGTGGTGACCGAAC
Source organism: Micromonospora sp. NBS 11-29 (assembly GCF_002140155.1). GTDB lineage: Bacteria > Actinomycetota > Actinomycetes > Mycobacteriales > Micromonosporaceae > Micromonospora. The sequence goes on along the minus strand of NZ_NAPR01000011.1, from coordinate 176,501 downwards.
GCGACGCCGAGGGCGCGCTGCTGCGCGCCACCGGCGTGCAGATCCCGGGCGTGCTCGACGACGTCTACGCGGCGGCGACCGGCGCGAAGCTCGGCCCGACGTTCGCCGGCCGGGTGCCCACCCTGGCGGTGTGGGCGCCGACCGCGCGGACGGTGTCGCTGCAACTGTTCGACTCGCCCACCGCCCAGCCGACCACCACGGTGTCGATGCGACGCGACGACCGCACCGGCGTCTGGTCGGTGCGCGGCACCACCGCGTGGACCGGCCGCTACTACCGCTACCAGGTGCAGGCGTGGCAGCCGGCGGCGCAGAAGGTGGTCACCGCGTCCGTCACCGACCCGTACTCGGTGGCGCTGGCGCCCAACTCCACGCACAGCCAGATCGTCGACCTGACCGACCCGGCGCTCGCGCCGGCCGGGTGGGCGAACCTGCGCAAGCCGGCCCCGGTGCCGGCGGCCAAGGCGCAGATCTCCGAGCTGTCGGTGCGGGACTTCTCCATCGCCGACACCACCGTGCCGGCCGAGCGCCGGGGCACCTACCTTGCGTTCACCGACCCGAACACGGCCGGCATGAAGCACCTGCGGGCGCTCGGCGACGCCGGGGTCAACCACCTGCACCTGCTGCCGGCGTTCGACTTCGCCACGATCCCGGAGAAGCGGGCCGACCAGGCCCAGCCCGCCTGCGACCTGGCGAAGCTGCCGCCGGACTCGGACCAGCAGCAGAAGTGCGTCGCGGCGGTGGCCGAGAAGGATGGCTACAACTGGGGGTACGACCCGCTGCACTACACCGTGCCGGAGGGCGGCTACGCAGTCGACCCGACCGGCGCGAAGCGCACCACCGAGTTCCGGCAGATGGTCGCCGGGGTCAACCAGGCCGGCCTGCGGGTGGTCATGGACGTGGTCTACAACCACACCTCGGCCGCCGGCACCGACGGAAAGTCGGTGCTCGACCAGGTGGTTCCCGGCTACTACCACCGGCTGCTCGACGACGGTGCGGTCGCCAACTCGACCTGCTGCGCCAACACCGCCCCGGAACACGCCATGATGGGCAAGCTCGTGGTCGACTCGCTGGTCACCTGGGCCAAGGCGTACAAGGTGGACGGCTTCCGGTTCGACCTGATGGGCCACCACCCGAAGGCGAACATCCTGGCCGTGCGCGCCGCGCTGGACAAGCTCACGCTCGCCCGCGACGGGGTCGACGGCAGGAAGATCCTGCTCTACGGCGAGGGCTGGAACTTCGGCGAGGTCGCCGACGACGCCCGGTTCGTGCAGGCCACCCAGGCCAACATGGCCGGCACCGGGATCGGCACGTTCAACGACCGGCTCCGCGACGCGGTGCGCGGCGGTGGTCCGTTCGACGCCAATCCCCGCGTGCAGGGTTTCGCCTCCGGCCTGTTCACCGACCCGAACGGTGACGAGGTCAACGGTTCGACGGCCGAGCAGCGGGCCCGGCTGTTGCACGCCCACGACCTGATCAAGGTCGGGTTGACCGGCAACCTGCGCGACTACACGTTCACCGACTCCGCCGGGAAGCGGGTCACCGGCGGCCAGGTCGACTACAACGGCTCCCCGGCCGGCTACACCGCCGCCCCGGGCGAGGCGGTCACGTACGTCGACGCGCACGACAACGAGATCCTGTACGACGCGTTGGCGTACAAGCTGCCGCAGGGCACCTCGGCGCGGGACCGGGCCCGGATGCAGGTGCTCGCGCTGGCGACCACCGCGCTCGGGCAGGGCCCCGGGTTCGTGACGGCCGGCTCGGAGCGGCTGCGCTCGAAGTCGCTGGACCGCAACTCGTTCAACTCCGGCGACTGGTTCAACCAGATCCGCTGGGACTGCGCCCAGGGCAACGGGTTCGGCGCCGGCCTGCCACCGGAGGCGGACAACAAGGACAAGTGGCCGTACGCGAAGCCGCTGCTGGCCGACGCGAAGCTGGTGCCGGACTGCGCGGCGATCGACCTGGCTGACGCCCGGTACGCGGAGCTGCTGCGCATCCGCCGCTCCTCGCCGGTGTTCGGGCTGCCCACCGCCGAGCAGGTGCAGAAGCGGGTCGCGTTCCCGCTGTCCGGGGAGAAGGAGACCCCGGGCGTGCTCACCATGACGCTGGACGTCCGTGGGCTGGGCGGCGCGTGGACGTCGGTGACGGTGATCTTCAACGCCACTCCGGAGACCGCGAAGCAGACCGTCACCGGCCTGCGCGGGGCGGACGTGGCGCTGCACCCGGTGCTGCGGAACTCGGCCGACCCGGTGCTGCGGACCGCCTCGTTCGACCGCGCGGGCGGCACGTTCACCGTGCCGGCGCGCAGCGTGGCGGTCTTCGTCCGGAGCTGACGCGGCAACGACCGGCCCCCCTGCCCGTGGGCAGGGGGGCCGGCGCGTACCTGCCGTCGGTTCAGTTGAAGCAGTCCTCGACGGTGTTGGCGCAGTTGGTGGGGTCGTTGTCGCTGATCAGGGATTCGTCGTCGAGCTTGACGTGTCCCTCGTGGTTGAGGACGCCGCCGGCGACGCGGTGCAGCTTGCCGGTATCGGTGGCGGTGTTCTCGGTGACGCGGGTCTTGGTCAGGGTGATCTTCGCCTTGTTGTTGAAGATGCCGCCGCCGTTGAGGGCGGTGTTGCCCTTGACCAGGGTGTCGCGGATGGTGAGGGCGGCGTTGTCGTCCTCGTCGCGCGGGCGGACGAGGAAGCCCTCCTCGATCTTGACGAGCCACTCGCCGTTGAAGATGCCGCCGCCGAAGCGGTTGGCGGTGTTGTCGGCGATGATGCTGTCGGCGATGGTGGCGCTGCCTTCCTTGCGGGTGTCGGGGTAGCCCCAGTGCTTGCCCCCGGTGGTGACCACGCCACCGCCGTCGCCGTCGGCGTGGTTCTTGGCGACGATGACCTTGTCGAGGTCCAGGTCGGTGTTCTCAGCGTAGATGCCGCCGCCGTTCTCGCTGGCGCTGTTGCCGGTGATCGCGGTGAAGCTGACGGTGACGTAGCCGCCGCTGCTGAACAGACCGCCGCCGTTCTTCCCGGCGTGGTTGTCCGACAGCGAGGACTTCTCGCCGTCCTTGCCGCCGTTCTTGCCGTGGTCGGAGCCGATGATCTCGACGGTGCCGGCCTCCTCGTGCTTGCCCGACGGGACGTAGCTCTTCAGCTCCGAGGCCGCGGCGCCGTACTTGCCGGCGAGCCCGCTGCCGTTGGCGATGCCGCCACCGTTGCCGCCGGCGGTGTTGTCGTCGACGTGGCTCTGGTCGACCTTGAGGATGCCCCGGTTGAAGACGCCGCCGCCGTCGCCCTGGGCGTGGTTGTCGTGGACCCTGCTGTCCTCCAGCCAGAGGCGGCCGAAGTTGGCCACCGCGCCGCCGTCGTGCTCGGCGTTGTTGTCGCTCAGCGTGACGTCGTGCAGGTGGGCACTGCCGCCGCGCTCGATGAGCAGCGCACCCCCGTCACCCTCGCCCTCCTTCTCGGCCCCCGGACCCGCCAGCGTGGCCGCGGTCGCCGCCGTGGCAGCCTGCGCCGCCGTGGCAGCCTGCGCCGCCGTGGCGGCCTGGGCCGCGGTGGCCGGCACCGGTGCCGCGGCAACCAGCGCTGCGACCGGGGCGGCCTTGACCGCGACCGGGGCGGCCGGTGCCGTGGCCGACTGGGCCGCGGTGGTGGCCNCCGCTCGCCGCCGAGGGCGTCACCGCCGTGGACCCGCCCGGGTACTTGAATCCCGAGGCGTTGCCGCCGGTGACGGTGAGGTCCTTGAGGGTGAGGTGCCCGCCGTCGGCGACCCGGAAGATGCGGAACGCGTCCTCGGCGTCGCGCTTGATGGTGGACCCGTTGCCCTTGATGGTCACGTCCTGCTTGATCTCGGGCAGGCCGCCGCCGACCTTGCGGTCCTTGACGCCGAGTTCGTAGGTGCAGTCCTTGGCGAGCTTGATGGTGCCGCCGTGGTCGCGGTTGGTGAGTTCCAGGGCGTCGACGAGGGCGTCGTCGTCGCAGCCCACCTCGCGGACCCGGCCGTGGTCCTCCTCGGTGCCCCACTCGCCGCGGTCCCGACCCTCGTGGCCGCGGTCCTTGCCGTCCGGGCCGTGCTCGTCCTTGCCGTCCCGGCCGTATTCGTCCTTGCCGTGCTCGTCCTCGGCCGCCTCGTTGCCGTGGTCGCCGTCGCGGAGCTGCTGCGCGGTCGACCACTTCACGTCGGCGAGGCGGTGCGGACCGGTCACGCCGGTCGTCGCGTAGGCCACGCCGGCGAGGCTGACCGCTCCGGTCAGGCCCACGACGCCGGTCGCGAGCCAGAGCCGGCGACGCCGGAACGGGGAAGTGGTCTCGCGGGTGGTGGCGTCATCGTTGTTGCGAAGGTAGTTGGACATCGGAGCTCTCTGCCCTCTCCTTGTACCTGACAAGGTCGCTTCGCCACAGCGAGGCGGCCTTCGCTACAAATCGGTTGTAGCTGCTGAACAACACCGTATGAGAAGGTTCTTCGCTCTGTGCCCATTCATGAAAAAAACCCGCATAAGGGTGCGGGTTGGGCGGTTTGACCGCTGAGCACCACCGTATCCGAAGAAAGCGCGCATTCAGTGCGCGGTGGCGCAAACGACGGCGGGCCCCACCCCGGGGCTCCGGAACGCGGCAGGCGTCCCGGAGGCCGGTGGTGGGGCCCGCCGAGGATCGGGTGGCCCGGACGACTCAGCCGGGCAGGCGCGGCCCCGCCTCCCGCTGCTCGGCCAGCCAGGTCTCCACCTCGTCCGAGCGGCTGGGCAGCCCGCCCGAGAGGTTCACCGGGCCGTCGGCGGTGACCAGGATGTCGTCCTCGATCCGGACGCCGATGCCGCGCAGCTCCTCGGGCACCATCTCGTCCTCCGGCTGGAAGTACAGACCCGGCTCCACGGTGAGCACGTAGCCCTCGCCGAGCGACCCCTCCCGGTACATCTCCTTGCGCGCGTTCGCGCAGTCGTGCACGTCGATGCCGAGCATGTGGCTGGTGCCGTGCAGCGTCCACCGGCGGTAGACGGTCGACGCCGGGTCCATCGCCTCGTCCACGCTCACCGGCAGCAGACCGAGGTCGTGGAGCGCCTCGGCGAGCACCCGCATCGACGCCAGGTGCACGTCCTGGAACGCCACCCCGGGCCGGCACAGCGCGATGCCGGCCTGCTGTGCGGCGTGGACCGCGTCGTACACCTGCCGTTGCAGCGGCGTGAACCGGCCGTCGACCGGCAGCACCCGGGTGACGTCCGCGGTGTAGAGGTTGCGGTTCTCCACCCCCATGTCCATCAGCAGCAGCTCACCGGGGCGGGTGGCGCCGTGGTTGTGCACCCAGTGCAGGATCGTGGCGTGCTCGCCCGAGCCCACGATCGAGCCGTACCCGACGTCGTTGCCGTCGTGCCGGGCCCGCAGCGCGAAGACGCCCTCCAGCAGCCGCTCGGCGACGCCGCGGTCGGCCGGCAGCGCCCGCGCCACGTCCTCGAAGCCGCGAACCGTGGCGTCGCAGGCCTCCTGGAGCTGGGCGACCTCCCACTCGTCCTTCACCAGCTTCAACTCGGCGATCGCGGTGGCCAGCTCACGGTCCCGGCCGGGCTGCCCGTCGACCCGGGCGCCGTCGTAGGGGCGCACCGCCGCGTCCACCCGGGCGTCGAAACCGCGCAACACCCGGGTACGCCCCGGCGCGAGGTCGGCCAGGGCGGCCTCCAGCCCGGTCAGGTCGGCGGTGGGCAGCCCCAACTCGGTCGACTTTTCCCGGAGCGTGGGCCGGCGGCCCACCCACAGCTCGCCGTGCCGGCTGCGGAAGAACTCGTCGGTCTCCCGCGACGAGCGGGGGCGCATGAACAACGTGGCGTCGCCGTTCGGGCGCAGCACCAGCACGCTGTCCGGATCGAGGTCGCCGGTCAGGTACGCGAAGTCGCTGCCCGGCCGGAACCGGTGCTCGGTGTCGTTGGCCCGTACCTTCTCGTTGCCGGTGGGGATGACCAGCGTCTCGCCGGGGAAGGCGGCGGAGAGCGCGGCCCGCCGCTTGGCGTGGTTGGGCACCTCCGGGCGCGGGCCGACCGTCAGCTCGGTGTCCCGCCATCCCTGCCGCATGAACGCCAGGAACGCCTCCGGGTAGTCCGGGTCGTGCGACTCGGTGCCGTCCGCCGGCTTGCCCTGCTGCGTCCGCTCCTCGGCCATGATCGTCCTCCTCGAGCCTCATCGCTGGTCCAGACGGTATCGCGCCCACGACAGCGGGAGGGGCCTGCGGTGCCGCAGCGTCCGGTTGGCCCGCGTGAAAAGATGACCGCCATGTGCGGACTCCTGGCCTTCTTCAGCGCGCGCGGCGACGCCGCCGCCCACCGCGACCACATCGCCGGAGCACTGGAGTGCCTGCACCACCGTGGCCCGGACGAGACCGGGGTCGAGGTGGTCGGCGACGCCACCGGGCGGTACGCGGACGGCGTGTTCGCGCACAAGCGCCTGGCGATCATCGACGTGGCGCTCAGTCACGAGCCCCTGCCGTACGCCGGCGGACGCTACCTGCTCACCTTCAACGGCGAGATCTACAACTACATCGAACTGCGCGACGAGCTGATCCGCGACTACGGCGCCCAGTTCGCCACCAACGGCGACGGCGAGGTGATCGTCGCCGGCTACCACTACTGGGGTGAGCAGGTGCTCACCAAGCTGCGCGGCATGTTCGCGTTCGTGATCTGGGACCGGCAGGAGCGGCGGGCCTTCGGCGCGCGGGACTACTTCGGCATCAAGCCGCTGCACTACCTCCAGACGCAGGACGGCCTCTACCTCGCCTCGGAGAAGAAGGCGCTGCTGCCGTTCGCGCACTCCGCGTACCAGGGCGACGCGGGGATCGACACCGCGAACCTGAGCCACTACCTGACCCTGCAGTACGTGCCGGAGCCGGGCACGCTGCACAAGGGCATCAGCCGCATCGGGTCCGGGGAATACCTCACCTGGAGCCCGGGCGGCCGGATCGAGGTGCGCCGCTGGTACCGGCCGGTGTTCCGGCCCGCCCCGGTCCCCGACGAGCAGCGGCTCTACCACGAGATCCGGGAGACGCTGCGGGAGAGCGTCCGGATGCACATGCGCTCGGACGTGCCGGTCGGCTCGTTCCTGTCCAGCGGCATCGACTCCACCGCCGTGGTGGCGTTGGCCCGCGAGTTCAACCCGAACATCCTCACCTTCACCGTCGGCTACGACGTGCCCGGCTACTCCGAGATCGACGTGGCCCAGGACTCGGCCCGGCACCTCGACGTGACCACCATCCCGACCAAGATCGGGCCGCAGGACATGATCGACGCGCTGCCGAAGATCGTCTGGCACCTCGACGACCCGGTCGCCGACCCGGCCCTGGTGCCGCTCTACTTCGTGGCGAAGAAGGCCGCCGAGCACGTCACCGTGGTCCTCTCCGGCGAGGGCGCGGACGAGTTCTTCGGCGGCTACACGATCTACCGCGAGCCGCTGTCGCTGAGCGGCGTCAACGGCCTCCCGGACGGCGTGCAGAAGGGTCTGCGGGCGGTCTCCCGGGCGATCCCGCAGGGGGTCAAGGGCAAGAGCTTCCTGGAACGCGGCACCACCCCGATCGAGCAGCGCTACTACGGCAACGCCCGGATGTTCACCGAGGAGGAGAAGCAGCACCTGCTGCGTCGCTACGACCCCTCGGTGCGCTACACCGACGTGACCGCGCCGATCTACGCCGAGTGCACGGAGCTGGACGACGTCACCAAGATGCAGTACGTCGACCTCTACACCTGGCTGCGCGGCGACATCCTGGTCAAGGCCGACCGGATCTCGATGGCGCACTCGCTGGAGGTGCGGGTGCCGTTCCTGGACCGGGAGGTGTTCAACGTCGCCGCCGGCATCCCGGTCGACCTGAAGCTGCCGCCCCGCTCCGAGGCCACCAAGTACGCGATGCGCCAGGCGTTGCAGGGCGTGGTCCCGCCGGCCATCGTCAACCGCAAGAAGCTGGGCTTCCCCACCCCGACCCGGGTGTGGCTGCGGGGCGAGATGTACGAGTGGGCCCGGCACGTGCTGGCCACCTCGGGCGCGGGCGACCTGATCGACCTGTCGTACGCGATGCGGCTGCTCGACGAGCACAAGCGGGAGGAGGCGGACCACTCCCGCAAGGTGTGGACCGTGCTGATCTTCTGTGTCTGGCACGCGATCTTCGTGGCGAAGACGCTCGACCCGGGCATCCAGCGCAACCAGTCCGCGCTGCTCACCAAGCCGGTCGTGGGCAGCATGGTGCGCTGACCCGACGACGGTGAAGGGCCCCCGGGGGCGTACCCCGGGGGCCCTTCCGTTCAGGTCGGGATCACCGGCCGGTGCAGGTGACCGTGGGTAGCGTGTTCTGGCCGGAGACGTTCGCGGTGAAGCCGAACGTGGTGGTGCCCTCCGGTGCGACGCTGCCGTTGTAGGCGGCGTTGGTGACCGACACCGACGCCCCGCTGCCGCTCAGCGTGCCGTTCCACACCTGGTTGATGGTCTGGCCGCTCGGCCAGGTCCAGGACGCGGTCCAACCGCTGTACGTCCGGGTGCTGTGGTTCATGATCATGACTTCGCCCTGGAAGCCGCCGCCCCAGGTGCTGACGATCTTGTAGACCGCCATGCAGTTGCCGCCGGCCGGCGGCGTCGTCGGCGTGGTGGTCGGCGACGTGGTGGGCGTGACGGTCGGGCCGGGCGTCGGGGTGGTCGGGCCCGGGGTCGGGCTGTCCGGGGGCGTGGTGCCGCCCGAGCCGATCCCGGTCACCTCGCCGTTGCCGCCGTCGAACGTCACGTCCGAGCAGCCGAAGAAGTTCTCCTGGCTGTCCGAGCGGACCCAGCGCGAGTAGATGATGTGCCGGCCGCTCTTGTTGCTCGGCAGGTTGCCGGTGAAGTAGTAGTGGCCGTCGTTGGTGCCGACCGCACCCCGCTGCGGCGGGTTGGTCACCTGGAGGAACGGCTGCTCCTCCAGGTCGCTCCAGGCCAGCGCCCGGGTCGGGCTCCAGCTGTCCTTGGTCACGTAGAAGTAGAACGTGCCCGGGTGGTGGGCCCAGTTGCTGTAGCGGTACTCGATCGACCGCCCGGCGGTCAGGTGCGTGACCGGCCAGTCGTTGCGGGCCGCGTCGTAGCCGCTGAAGTTCGGGTTGCCGCCGCTGCACAGCTTGCCGTCGGGGATGAACCCGGTGGTCCGGCCGCCCGCGTCCGAGCGCAGCACGCTGAACCAGTTGTAGAGCGAGTTCGCCCCGTTCTGGGCCACCGCCGACGCGCAGGCGGGGTTGTTCGGCCGGATCTCACCGCTGCCGGTGAGGCCGTCCTTCCAGCACAGGTAGGTGCGGGCGCCCGGCGTCATCGCCGCGCCGTGCGCGGCGGCCGGGTCGGAATTGGAGGCCAGGGCGAACGCGCCCAGGGCCAGGGTGAGGGCCGCGGTGACCAGTGCGGCCGTGCGGGATCGGTGCACGGGGATCTCCTGACTCGCGGAGCGGGACCCGACAACGGGTACGCCCCGCCGGATGAGCGGTATGCGACGATCGCGGTGCCCACGCCCGGCGTGCGGCCGGGGCCGTCGGGGACGCGCACCGCCTGCGGTCCGTGCCACGGACCGTGGATGCCCTCGCGTCGGCTCGACCCGGATGCGCGGCAGCCCCCCGCGCCCTCCCGGTAACCGCCATCTCACCACGTCGGACCGCCGCGCGCAATAGCCGCCGATCGATGTCCGGGTCGCGTCGCGGTCCGCCTCCGCGATGCGACAGGATCGGGGGAGGACGAGAGAGGGGGCCCGGATGGGGTACGCGGTGGTGCTCGGCGAGGCGCTGGTCGACCTGCTCGACGCCGAGCAGGACGGGGTGCCCGTCTACCGGCAGGCGATCGGCGGCGGCCCGCTCAACGTCGCGGTGGCGGTCGCCCGGCTCGGCGGTGACGTGCAGTTCGTCGGCTCACTCGGCGACGACGCGCTCGCCGGCCGGATCCGTGCCTTCCTCACCGACGCCGGCGTCGGCGTGGCCGGGGCGGTGACCGTGCCGGCCCCGACCGCGCTGGCCGTGGCCACGTTCGCCGGCCCGGAGCCCGAGTTCCGCTTCTACGGCGAGCCCCGCTCGTACGCCCTGCTCGGCCCGGACGACCTCGACGTGGCGCTGGTCGAGGGCGCGGACGTGCTCTACTGCGGCTCGATCGTGCTGCTCGACCCGCCGGTGCTGGCCGCCGCCCGCCGCGCCTGGTGGACCGTCGGCGGGCTGCGCGTGTTCGACCCGAACGTCCGCCCCAGCCTGCTCACCGGCCCCGACGCGCTGGACCGGCTACGCGGCGTGGTCGCCGAGTTCGCCGCCGGGGCGCACCTGGTCAAGCTGAGCGCGGCGGACGCCCGGGTCCTCTACCCGGCGGAGCCGGTCGAGGGCGTGGCCGCGTACCTGCGGGAACTGGGCGCGACCACCGTGGTGGTCACGCTCGGCGCGGACGGCGCCCTGGTCGCCGCCGCCGACGACGTGGTACGCGTGCCCGCGCCGAAGGTCGACGCGGTGGACGCCACCGGCGCCGGCGACTCGGTGATGGGCGCGCTGGTGGCCGAGCTGCTCGTCGCCGGCGAGCCGGCCGACGCCGCCGGGTGGCGCGACCGGGTGGCGTTCGCGCTCCGGGTCGCCGCGCTGGTGTGCGAGTCGCCCGGCGGTGCCACCGCCATGCCCACCCGCCCCGCCGTCACCACCCGCTTCGCGTGAAAGGAGGGGCACCTTCTTAACGCTTCGGGTAGAGGCGGGGCCCCTTGTTAACACCGAACGCCGGGCGCCCGGCGGGTCAGCGCGAGCGGGCCAGGGTGAGGACGGCGGTCAGGGAGAGGGCGGCGGCACCGGCCAGGACGGCGGCCATCGGCAGCGCGCTGCCCTCGCCGCCGAGGCCGACCAGAGGCGCGGCGAGCGCGCCGACCACCGACTGGATGCCGCCCATCAACGCGGCGGCGGTGCCGGCGTGCCGGGCGTGCGCGTCCAGCGCCAGCGCGGTGCTGTTCGGCATCACCATGCCCAGCGAGCCGACGAAGGCGAACAGCGCCACCGCCGTGACGGCGAGGCTGCCGGCGAGCGCGCCGGTCAGCACGCCGGCGGCGGTGACCAGGCCGACCACCAGCGTGGTGACCAGCAGCCGGCGCGGACTGAACCGGTCGAGCAGCCGGGCGTTCAGCTGCCCGGTGGCGACCAACGCGAGCGCGTTCACCCCGAAGACCACGCTGAACACCGCCGCCGAGACGCCGAAGACGTCCTGGAACACGAACGACGACCCCGAGATGTACGCGAACAGCCCGGCGAACGCGAAGCCCTGGGTCAGCGCGTACCCGAGGTAGACCCGGTCGGCGGCCAGCGACCGCATGGTCCGGGCGGTGTCGGCCAGGCCCCCGGTGCTGCGACGTTCCGCCGGCAGTGTCTCCGGCAGGCGCAGCGCGACCGCGACGGCGAGCAGCGCGCCGATCACCGCCAGGGTGAGGAAGACGGCCTGCCAGGAGCCGAACCGGAGCACCAGGCTGCCGACGCTCGGCGCGGCCACCGGTGCCACGCCGAAGACCAGGGTGAGCCGGGAGAAGTACTTCGCCGCGTCCCGGCCGGAGTAGAGGTCGCGGACCACCGCGCGGGCGACCACCACGCCCATGCCGCCGGCGAGCCCCTGGGCGAATCGCGCGCCGGCCAGCAGCGGGGCGCTGGGTGCCGCGGCGCAGGCCAGCGCGAACACGGCGTACGCGACGACGCCGACCAGCACGGGACGCCGCCGCCCCCAGCGGTCGCTGAGCGGGCCGGTGACCAGTTGGCCCACCGCCAGGCCGATCAGGCAGGTGGTCAGGGAGAGCTGGATGCCGGCCTGGTCGGCGCCGAGCTCGCGGGTCATCGCCGGGAACGCCGGCAGGTACATGTCCAGCGAGAGCGGGCCGATCGCGGTAAGCGTGCCGAGCAGCACCAGCAGGGTCACGCCTCCGCCCGGCGCGGCGGGACGGTCGACGGGCGGGCGCGCGGCGGTCCGCACGGGCTGGCTCACGGAAGGTACCCCCTGGATCTGGTGCGTCCGGGTAACCTTATCTCTGTAGGCAGAACTGTTGCGATGTGAAGCAGGTGACTCCGTGACGGCCGACGAGGAGATCGCGCGGTTCGGGGCCGCGCTGGGGGAGCTGCACCGGCTGCTGCGCCGCAAGACCGGCACCCGCGCCGACCGGGACCCGCTGCCCGAGGCCCAGGTGGAACTGCTCCTGCTCGTCCGGGCCGCGCCCGGGATCAGCGGCAAGGAGGTGGCGCGTCGACTCGGCACCGCGCCGAACACGGTGAGCACGCTGGTCCGCGACCTCACCGACGCCGGGCTGCTGCGCCGCGACCGCGACCCGGCCGACCGCCGGGTGGTCCGGCTGCACATCACCGAGGCGGCCAGCCGGCGGATGGCCGACTACGAGATGCACCGCGCCGCCCTGCTCACCGAGTCCCTGGCCGGCCTCGACCCGGTGGCCCGGGCGGCCGTGCTGGCCGCTGCCCCGCACGTCGCCGCCCTGCTCACCGCTCTGCGCGCCCGCACCTGACCGGCCCGCCGCGCACCGTCGTCCGCCCGCGCCGGCCGTTCCGGATCCGACGTCCCGGCCACGCCCCGCCTTTCGGCGCTGTCCGGCGTCCGGTCGTCTCCGTCCGCGTCCCGTCGCGCCGGGTGGTCAGGCCGTGCCGTCGAGTTCGGCGTAGCCCCGGCGAGCCGCGATCAGGCCGGGTCGGGCGCCGAACGGCGACTCGGCGGCCACCCGCTCGGGCGGGGCGCTGCCGGTGTGACCGGCGCGGATCAGCCACGCCTGCCGCGCGAGCTGCGCGTGCTGCTCGCGGACGAACTCCGGGCCGACCGGCTCGCCGTGGCCGGGCACCACCACCGTGGTCGGCGTGGTCAGCCGCAGCAGGTCCGCCACCGCGTCCGGCCACTGCAACGGGTACGACTCCTCGAACGCCGGCGGTCCGCTCTGCTCGACCAGATCACCCGCGACCAGCACGTCCGCGTCCGGCACACGCACCACCAGGTCGGCGTCGGTGTGCCCGTGCCCGGGGTGGCGCAGCAGCACCCGCCGCCCCCCGACGTCCAGCACCGTCTCCTCGCGTACCTCGTGCGTCGGCGTCCGCAGCTCGGCCCGCGCCAGCTCCTCGGCCAGCGCCGGCTGCCCGGCGCGCATCTCCTCGTACGCCGCCCGGCGCAGCTCCTCCGGGTGGTCGCGCAGCACCGCCACGGCTTGGGCGTGCGCGTAGACCGGGGTGTCCGGCCCGGCCAGCGTGGCGTTGCCGAAGCAGTGGTCGAAGTGGTGGTGGGTGTTGACGATCGTCCACGGGTGCGGCGTCACCGCCCGCGCGGCGGCCGCCAGCTCCCGGGCCTGCCCGGCGGTGGAGAGCGTGTCCACCAGCAGCGCCGCGCCGTCACCCACCACCAGCACGACGTTGACCCTCAGCAGCGGTTCGCGCAGCAGGTGTACGCCGGGAGCGATCTCCTCGAAGCCGGCGGTCGTCACGCGCGTGCGGCCCGCTCGACGAAGCGCTGCCGGTCGACCAGCGCCCGCTCCACCCGCCCCTGCGCCGCGACCGTGGGCCCGTCCGTGACGGTCACCTCGAAGACCAGCCGGCGACCGTCGACCTTGACGAGTTCGGCGTGCGCGGTCACCGTGCGCCCGACCGGGGTGGCGGCCCGGTGCTCCAGCTCGACCCGTACCCCGACGGTGGTGGCGCCGGACGGCATCCGGGGCGCGGTGGCCGCCACCGTCGCCGCCTCGGCCAGCGCCAGCACCCGGGGGGTGCCGAGCACCGGCACGTCGCCCGACCCCACGGCCCGGGCGGTGTCCGCGTCGGTGACGGTCAGCTCGACCCGGGCGGTCAGGCCCGGTACGAAGGGCGACTCCGGCTGCTCCTGCATGCGGCCGAGCCTAGTGCAGCCCGGTCGGGCCCGTCCGCCGTCCGCACCGCCACCGACGCGCGTAGCCGGCGGGTGGCCGGGTGGCCGGGTGGCGGCTCATCCGATGTGCCTTCCCGCGTAGGCCCGGGTCGCTCCATCGCGCCTACGAACCTGATGGCGTAGACGGGTCGCCGCCGTTGGCGCTCCGCGCCGGGCGGTGTCATGGCCAGCGAAACATGAGCAAGGGACGTGATATGCCTGAGAGGCATAATTATGACGCTGGGGTATATTCCAGTGGAGTCGTCCACGCTCCGCTGTGGTCACCGAGAGTAGAAGTGCGACATCCGTGATCGCGCCGCAGTCCCGCTACCGCGAAGCGGCCGGCCCGGACGCCTCGATGCCTGACGTCCCCACGTTCGCAGGGCCAACAGGATCTCCGGCGGTCGTGCCGTACTGCCAGCTGGGCCGTCGTGCCGTGCCGGGGGTCCCGTCAGGCCCGGCGCAGACCTGGTCTTGCGCCAGCGCCGCCGCGCCGCCGCGCTGGCGGGGTCGGGTCGACGCCGCCGGGTTGCGCAGGCCGCCCGGCGGTCGGCGTCGGCACGCCGGTCGCCCGCCGTTAACCTTGTCCGCGATGGCCGTGTTGACAGATCCTCCGCCCCCCGCCCCCGCCGGACCGCCCGCGTCTCCCGACGGCGGGCGCCGTCGCGTGATCGCGATGACCGTCTGGGGCGTCGCCTTCGTGGCCGCGTGGCTCGCCATCGGCCTGCCCACCGATCCGGCCTACGCGTTCGTATGGATCTGGGCGGGCACGATCGCCTGGAATTCGGCCCGGCCGTGGCGCAGCCACCTGCGCTTCGCCCGGGACTGGATCCCGGTGGTGCTGCTGCTCGCCGCGTACAACCTGTCCCGTGGTTTCGCGGACAACGGCGCGACCCCGCATGCCATGGAACTGATCGTCGCCGACCGGTTCCTCACCGGGTGGGCGACCGGCGGCGAGGTGCCGACCGTCTGGCTCCAGCAGCACCTCTACGATCCGGCCCAGGTGCGCTGGTGGGACGTGCTGGTGAGCTGGATCTACTTCTCGCACTTCGTGGCCACGCTGGCGGCGGCCGCGGTGCTCTGGATGCGCAACCGGCAGCGCTGGGTCGGCTACATGGCGCGGTGGGGTTTCCTCTGCGCGGCCGGGCTGGTCACCTACTTCCTCTATCCGGCCGCGCCGCCCTGGTGGGCGGCGCAGAACGGGCTGCTCAGTGAGGTGGCGCGGATCTCCACCCGAGGGTGGCGGGAGATCGGCATGCACGGGGCGGGCAACCTGCTCAACGCAGGGCAGATCGCCTCCAACCCGGTGGCCGCGATGCCGTCGTTGCACACCGCGTTCGCGCTGTTCGTGGTGCTGTTCTTCCTGCGTTCGGTGCGCCGGCGGTGGTGGCCGCTGCTGCTGTCGTATCCGCTGGCCATGACGTTCACGCTGATGTACAGCGGCGAGCACTACCTGATCGACGTGCTGGTCGGCTGGGCGTACGTGGNGCGTGCCGCCGGGGAGCCCGCCGCGACGGTCGACACCGCGCCCGCCGGACCGCCGTCCCCGGGCGACCGGAACGCCGGTGACCGGGACGCGGTACCGGCCGAGCGCGGCTAGCCGCCCCCGACGCCCGGACCGCTGGGCGGCCGGGCCGGCGGACGTGTGTCAGCGGCCGGGGCCCGGGTGTCGCGCGGCCTGCGCCCGTGTGGTCAGCTCCGCGGCCAGCGCCCACGCCTCGGCCAGGTCCCGGTCGACCGCCGCCGCCCCGGCCCCTCCGGCGGTGTCGGCGTGCACGGTGGCCAGCCGCAGCAGCCGCTGCGCCGGACCCCGGGTGACCCGCACGCTCTGGATCCGGGCGTACGGCACCAGCGTCACATGTCGGGTCAGCAGCCCGGCGCGGGCCGCGAAGACCTGCTCGTGCAGGCCGGCGCCGACCCTCGCCCGGCTCAGCGGGCGCAGCCAGCGCGCCCGCGCGGGCGGCGGCGTGGTCGGTAACTCATTCAGGCGTACGCCGGGCAGCACCTCCGCCACGACCAGCCCGCCGGTGCCCGCGTCGCCGACCGGCAGCAGCCGGTCCGGGCGGTTCCGGTCGTCCGGCTCGGCGGCGGAGTAACCGGCCACCTCCAGCCGCAGCCGCAGCCAGCCCTTGACCCGCCAGAGCAGCGGCCAGGTCACCCCGACGGTCTGCACCCGGTGCAGCGGCACGGTCTGCACCCGGGTCTCCAACAGCCCGTTGTGCACCCGTAGCACGTCGCCGTCCCGGTCCAGCCGGAAGCTCCAGTCGTCGAGCACCCGGCGGATCGGTTGCAATATCACGCCGGCCATCGCGGTCAGTGTGCTCGCGACCGCGACGAACGACCACGAGCCCTCGCGGACGAACTGCGCCACCACGAAGGCCAGGCCGAACGGCAGCAGGAACGCCTGCGGCGTGAGCAGTTGGCTGACCAGCAGATCCTGGTTGCGTACCGCGTGCAGCCGGCGGCCGGTGGGCGCGGGCGGAGGCGGCGTTCCCGCGGTGGCCGGCGCGGCCGTGGGTGCCGGGGCGTGCCCGGCCACCGCGAGCAGCCGTTGTCGCAGCGCGGTCGCCTCGGTCACCCCGAGGTACGCCAGCGGCGCCTCGGTCTTGCCGCCGCCGACCACCTCCAGGCGCAGCTCCGCCAGGCCGGTGAGCTGGGCCAGCAGCGGCCGGACCACCTCCACCGCCTGCAACCGCTCCAGCGGGATGGCCCGGGTGCGCCGCCACAGCAGCCCCTCGTGCACCCGCAGTTCGCGTCCCACCATGTGGTAGCCGGTGTTCCACCAGCTCACCACCGACAGCACGGTGGCGCCGAGGACGAAGACCGCGACCAGCACGGAGAACCAGCCGAAACCGACCCGGGACAGGGTCGACCAGGAGAGCCCGGCGATCACCACGACCAGTGACTTCGCGCCGTGCAGGGCGGGACTCAGCGGGTGCAGCCGTCGGCGCGGCTCCGCACCGCCCGGCGGGGGACCCCACGGCCCGGGCGGCGGCGGGACGGGTCCCGGCCACGGCCCGGTCGCCGTGACCGGACCGGGGCCCGGAGTGGGCTGGGGTGTCGGTCCGGGCCACTCCGTGTGACCGGGAGGTGGCGGTTGCGGTGCCGGTCCGGGCGGTCCGGCGTGGCCGGGCGGCGGTGGTTGCGGTGCCGGGCCGGGAGGTGGGGCGTGGCCGGGAGGTGGGGCGGGCGGGCCGTGTACCGGCGCGGATGGCCACGGGTGCCCGTTCGTCACCGGTCCCGGAGCGGGCGGTGGGACGGGGCGGTCCTCCCGGGGCGCCGACGCGCCGGGCTCGCTCACCGGAACGCCGCCGTTCGCGACTGCGGGGCTCGCCGGATCGGTTCGCGCCGCGCGCTCGCCGGACTCACAGGCCCTCCGCCCGGTCCTCGCCCAGTGCGGTCAGCCGGTCCCGCAGCCGCGACGCCTCGGCCGGCCGCAGGCCGGGCACCCGGGCGTCGCTGGCCGCCGCGGCGGTGTGCAGTTGCACGGTGGCCAGGTCGAAGGCGCGCTCCAGGGGGCCGGCGCTCACGTCGACGAACTGCATCCGCGAATACGGGACGATGGAGAGCCGCCGCACCAGCAGGCCGTGCCGGACCAGCAGGTCGTCGTCCCGCTCGGCGTACCCCCAGGCTCTGACCGCGCGCACGATGGTGACCGCCCGCCACGCGAACAGCGCCAGCGCCACGGCGAGGGCGACCCCGAGCAGCCAGTGCCCGGCCATCGCCCAGGCCACGCCGAGCACCGCCAGCGTCACGGCGAGCACGATGCCGAGCCGGATCAGCTCCACCCAGATCAGGTCGCGGGAGATCGGCTGCCAGCGGACCGTGTCCGGCCACGGCTCCAGCGGGCCGGGCGGGGCGACCGGTCGCCCGGCATGGTCGTCACCGCTCACCGGGGAAACCCGCCGCGTCCGCCGGCGGTGCGGGGTCGGATGGTCTGCTCGCTCACGATTCGAGCGTAGGCGATCCCGGCAGCGGCACCACCTCGCGCAGGAAGCCGCGCGCGTCGAGGAAGTCACCCAGGGAGGTGCGGTGTGCCGGGCAGGCCAGCCAGGTCTTGCGCCGGTCCGGGGCGTGCAGGCGGGGATTGTGCCAGCGCAGCTCGAACGCGGCGGGGGCGCGACACCCCCGCGCCGAGCAGATCAGCGCGTCGTCCGAGGTGGGAGTGGTCACCGGGGCGAGTCTAGGGCCGCACGCCGGGAGCGTTAGCGCCGGGCGGCCACGGGGGGAGCCGCCCGGCGACGGGGTGAATCGTACACACGGCGGACCCCTTGTTGTCCAGCGGTGTTCAGCGTTTTCCGCGCGGCGTGACGGCGCGGCGGAAATCGTGCCTCTCCCACCCTCGGCTCTCAGCGAGGCATGACAGTCTTGGTGTGCACCACGCCGCGACGACGACCCAGCTGTGGAGGACCGGTGGCCCAGCCGACCACGCCCGACGTGCCGACCCCGACCGAAGCGCCACCGGCCGCGCCACCCCCGGTGACCAGCACTCCGACGGCAGCGCCCGCGACCACCACCCCGGCGACCACCCCGGCGCAGGACGCGACGTTGCTGGAGCGGGCGCTCTTCGAGATCAAGCGGGTGATCGTCGGCCAGGACCGGATGGTCGAGCGGATGTTCGTCGCGTTGCTGGCCCGGGGGCACTGCCTGCTGGAGGGGGTGCCCGGGGTGGCCAAGACGCTCGCCGTGGAGACGCTCGCCCGGGTGGTCGGCGGCTCCTTCGCCCGGGTCCAGTTCACCCCGGACCTGGTGCCCGCCGACATCATGGGCACCCGGATCTACCGGCAGTCCAGCGAGAAGTTCGACGTCGAGCTGGGCCCGGTCTTCGTCAACTTCCNCTCGCCGACGAGATCAACCGGGCCCCGGCCAAGGTGCAGTCGGCGCTGCTGGAGGTGATGAGCGAGCGGCAGGTGTCGATCGGTGGCGAGACCCACCGGGTACCCGACCCGTTCCTGGTGATGGCGACCCAGAACCCGATCGAGCAGGAGGGCGTCTACCCGCTGCCCGAGGCCCAGCGGGACCGGTTCCTGATGAAGATCGTGGTGGGCTATCCGACCGACGCCGAGGAGCGCGAGATCGTCTACCGGATGGGCGTCGCGCCGCCCGAGCCGGCCCGGGTGTTCGACACCCCGGACCTGATCGCCCTCCAGCGCAAGGCCGACCAGGTCTTCGTGCACAACGCGCTGGTCGACTACGCGGTCCGGCTGGTGCTCGCCACCCGTGCCCCGGCCGAGCACGGCATGCCCGACGTGGCCCAGCTCATCCAGTACGGCGCCAGCCCCCGCGCCTCGCTCGGCCTGGTCCGGGCCACCCGCGCGCTGGCGCTGCTGCGCGGGCGGGACTACGCGCTGCCGCAGGACGTGCAGGACATCGCGCCGGACATCCTGCGGCACCGGCTGGTGCTGAGCTACGACGCGCTCGCCGACGACGTGCCGGCCGACCACATCGTGCACCGGGTGATGTCGACCATCCCGCTGCCCGCGGTGGCGCCCCGCCAGCAGGCCGTCCCGCCGCCGGCCGCGCCGCACAACGGCTGGCCCGGGCAGCGGCCGTGACTCCACCCACCCGCCTGCCGGCCACCGGCGACCGTTCGGGCGCCGTCCTGGCCCGGTTGCAGCTCATGGTCACGCGCAAGCTGGACGGCCTGCTCCAGGGCGACTACGCCGGCCTGTTGCCGGGCCCCGGCAGCGAGGCGGGGGAGTCCCGGGAATACCGCCCCGGCGACGACGTACGCCGGATGGACTGGCCGGTGACCGCCCGCACCACCATGCCGCACGTGCGGCGTACGGTGGCCGACCGCGAGTTGGAGACCTGGCTGGCCGTCGACCTGTCGGCCAGCCTGGACTTCGGCAGCGCGCGATGGCTCAAGCGGGACGTGGCGACCGCCGCGGTCGCCGCGCTGGCCCACCTCACCGTACGCGGCGGAAACCGGATCGGGGCGGTGGTCGGCACCGGCGTGGGGACGTACGCTCGGCTGCCCGCCCGTGCCGGCCGCAAGGAGGCGCAGGGGCTGCTGCGTGCCGTCGCCGGCACCGAGATCCGCCCCGGCCGCAGCGACCTCGGCGCGTTGACCGACATGCTCAACCGGCCGCCGCGACGGCGCGGCGTGGCGGTGGTGATCTCCGACTTCCTCGCGCCGCCGCAGCAGTGGGGCCGCCCGCTGCGTAAGTTGCGGGTCCGCCACGACGTGCTGGCCGTCGAGGTGGTCGACCCGCTGGAACTGGAACTGCCCGACGTGGGGGTGCTGCCGGTGGTCGACCCGGAGAGCGGCGAGCTGCACGAGGTGCAGACCTCCGATCCGCGGCTGCGCCGCCGGTACGCCGAGGCGGCGGCCGCCCGACGGGGTGCGATCGCCGCCGAGTTGCGCACCGCCGGCGCGGCCCACCTGCGCCTGCGTACCGACCGAGACTGGCTGCTGGACATGGTGCGTTTCGTCGCCGGGCAGCGGCACGCCCGTACCCGAGGGACGACCCGATGATCCGTTTTCTGCAACCGTGGTGGCTGCTCGCCGTGCTGCCGGTGCTGGCCCTCGCCGCCGCGTACGTGTGGCGGCAGTTGCACCGCAAGCAGTACGCGCTGCGCTTCACCAACGTCGACCTGCTGCGCACCCTCGCGCCGAAGGGCCTGGGCTGGCGGCGGCACGCCGCGGCCACCGCGTTCCTGCTCTGTCTGCTGGTGCTGGCCACCGGGCTGGCCCGGCCGGCGATGGACACCCGGGAGCCGCTGGAGCGGGCCACCGTGATGCTCGCGGTCGACGTGTCGCTGTCCATGCAGGCCGACGACGTGTCGCCGAACCGCCTGGAGGCCGCCCAGGAGGCGGCCAAGCAGTTCGTCGGTGAGCTGCCGACGAGCTACAACGTGGGGCTGGTCTCGTTCGCCAAGGCGGCGAACGTGCTGGTGCCGCCGACCAAGGACCGGGCCGCGGTGGCCACCGCCATCGACGGGCTGGTGCTGGCCGAGGCGACCGCCACCGGTGAGGCGGTGTTCACCTGCCTGGAGGCGATCCGGTCGGTGCCGGCCGACGGCGCCGCCGGCATCCCGCCGGCCCGGATCGTGCTGCTCTCCGACGGCTACCGGACGTCGGGGCGGTCGGTCGAGGAGGCGGCCGCGGCGGCGCAGGCGGCCAATGTGCCGGTCTCCACCATCGCCTTCGGCACCGACTCGGGTCAGGTCGACATCGGCGGTCAGCTCCAGCGGGTGCCGGTGGACCGCACCGCGCTCTCCCAGCTCGCGGAGACCACCCAGGGTTACTTCTACGAGGCGGCCACGGCGACCGAGTTGAAGCAGGTCTACCAGGACATGGGCAGCTCGATCGGCTACCGCACCGAGCCGCGGGAGATCACCCAGTGGTACGCGGGGATCGCGCTGCTGCTGGCGCTCTGCGCCGGGGCGCTGAGTCTGCTCTGGACGTCCCGCCTGATCTGAGCCGGGCCGGGCCGGCGGTGGTCAGTGACCGCCGCCGGCCAGGACGAACAGGACCGCCACCCAGACGGCGGCGAGGGTGAAGCCCAGCGGGGCGACGTAACGGCTCATGGGGGTGCTCCGTGGCGACTGTCGGCCCGGTGACGCGGGCCGCGCGGGGGATCAGGAGGTACGCGCACGAAGTCGTGACCGGGTGCTCCGCCGCGCGGCAGGGCCACCCCCGGCGATGGGCGCCGGGAAGCGGGTGCGGTGCGGAGGGCGGGAAGCGGGTCAGCCGCGTCGACCGAGCCGTGGCTCAGCGGGGCTGACGGTGGGCCCGGCCACGACTGGGAGGATCGCTATCTCGCACAGCGATCACCTCCTGTAGTCGGCGGGGCCCGGAGCGCGGGCACCGAACCGGCCCGCAGACGCGACGATCGTACACCGGGGGTGAGTGTGCCGCGCGGGCGGCCGAGCGCCCGACCTGACCCGGTCCGGCGTCGGACGCCCGGTCCGGCGGTGACCTGCTCGGGTTAGCGCTTACCTGCCGGTAACCCCTAGGCTCCGACCGACCGAGAGATCAGCGGAGCAGAGGGGGAGCCGTGGCCCGCACCGTGCTGGTGACCGGCGGAAACCGGGGAATCGGCCTGGCCATCGCGCAGGCCTTCGCCAAGCAGGGGGACCGGGTGGCGGTGACGCACCGCAGCGGGGAGGCCCCTGAGGGTCTGTTCGGGGTGCGGTGCGACGTGACCGACGCCGAGTCGGTGGACGCCGCGTTCGCCGCCGTGGAGGCCGAGCTGGGCCCGGTCGAGGTGCTGGTCGCCAACGCCGGCATCACGGACGACACGCTGATCATGCGGATGTCCGAGGAGCAGTTCACCCGGGTGCTCGACACCAACCTGAGCGGCTCGTTCCGGGTCGCCAAGCGGGCCTCGACGAAGATGCTCCGGGCGAAGTGGGGCCGGCTGATCTTCATCTCCTCGGTGGTCGGCCTCTACGGCGGCGCCGGTCAGGTGAACTACGCCGCGAGCAAGGCCGGCCTGGTCGGCGTGGCCCGCTCGATCACCCGCGAGCTGGGCAGCCGCAACATCACCGCGAACGTGGTGGCGCCCGGCTTCATCGACACCGACATGACCGCGGCGCTGCCCGAGGAGCGTCGCACCGAATACCGCAAGGCCATCCCGGCCGGCCGGTTCGCCCAGCCGGAGGAGGTGGCCGGGGTGGTCACCTGGCTGGCCTCGGACGCGGCCGGCTACATCTCCGGCGCCGTCATCCCGGTCGACGGCGGCCTCGGCATGGGTCACTGAGCGAGAGCGCGGAGGAACTACGCAATGTCCGGACTCCTGGCCGGTAAGCGGCTGCTGGTCACCGGCGTCATCACCGACGCCTCGATCGCCTTCTCCGTGGCGAAGCTCGCCCAGGAGAACGGCGCCCAGGTCGTGCTCACCGGCTACGGCCGGCTCTCCCTGGTGGAGCGGATCGCCAAGCGGCTGCCCGAGCCGGCGCCGGTGATCGAGCTGGACGTGTCGAACGACGAACAGCTCGCCGGCCTGGCCGACAAGGTACGCGAGCACGTCGACGGCCTGGACGGGGTGGTGCACTCGATCGGGTTCGCCCCGCAGAGCTGCCTCGGCGGCGGTTTCCTCGACGCGCCCTGGGCGGACGTGGCCACCGCCCTGCAGGTCTCCACCTACTCCTACAAGTCCCTGGCCATGGCGGCGCTGCCGCTGATGTCCGCCGGCGGGGCGGTGGTGGGCCTCACCTTCGACGCCACCAAGGCATGGCCGGTCTACGACTGGATGGGCGTGGCCAAGGCCGGGCTGGAGTCCGCCTCCCGTTACCTGGCGCTGCACCTGGGCAAGCAGGGCATCCGCAGCAACCTGGTCGCCGCCGGGCCGCTGCGCACCATCGCGGCCAAGTCCATCCCCGGGTTCGAGCAGTTCGAGGACGCCTGGGCCGAGCGGGCCCCGCTGGGCTGGAACCTCGGCGACACCGAGCCGGCCGCCCGGGCCTGCCTGGCGCTGCTGTCCGACTGGTTCCCGGCCACCACCGGCGAAATCGTCCACGTGGACGGCGGCTACCACGCCATCGGCGCCTGAGGTGAAAGGAGGGGCACCTTCTTAACGCATTCTGCATAGGAAGGGGCCCCGCTTAACACCCGTTACCGCGCTGAGCAGGGGGCGTCGCACGAGCGTCACGGTGGGCGGGGGAGAATGGGCACCATGGCGTACGACGCGTTGGTGCTGGTCTCCTTCGGTGGTCCCGAGCGGCCCGAGGACGTGCTCCCCTTCCTGCAGAACGTGACCCGGGGGCGGGGGGTGCCGCCGGAGCGGCTGGCCGAGGTCGCCGAGCACTACCTGCACTTCGGCGGCGTCTCGCCGATCAACCAGCAGTGCCGTGACCTGCTCGCGGCGATCCGGGACGACTTCGCCGCCCATGGCGTCGACCTGCCGGTCTACTGGGGCAACCGCAACTGGGACCCGATGCTCGCCGACACGGTCGCGCGGATGCGCGACGACGGGGTCACCCGGGCCTTGGCGTTCGTCACCAGCGCGTACGGCGGCTACTCCTCCTGCCGGCAGTACCAGGAGGACATCGCGTCGGCGCGCGCCGCGGTCGGCCCGGACGCCCCGCTGATCGAGAAGCTGCGTCAGTTCTGGGATCACCCCGGCTTCGTCGAGCCGCACGTCGACGCGGTCCGGGACGCGTTGGCCCAGCTCGACCCGGCCCGGCGGGACAGCACCCGGCTGGTCTTCACCGCGCACTCGATCCCGGTCTCGGCGGCGGCCACCGCCGGCCCGCACGGCGGCCGTTACACCGCCCAGATGGCGGAGACGGCCCGGCTGGTGCACGCGGCGGCCGCCCCCGACCTGGCGTACGACCTGGTCTGGCAGAGCCGGTCCGGCCCGCCGCGGGTGCCGTGGCTGGAGCCGGACGTCAACGACCACCTGACCGCCCTGGCCGAGCAGGGCGTGACCGGCGTGGTGGTGAGCCCGATCGGGTTCGTCTCCGACCACCTGGAGGTGGTGTGGGACCTCGACACCGAGGCCCTGGAGACGGCCAAGCAGCTCGGTCTGGACTTCGTCCGGGCCGGCACCCCGGGCACCGACCCGCGCTTCGTGGCGATGGTCCGCGAGCTGGTGTCGGAGCGCACCGCGCCGGACGGCGAGCGGCTGCGCCGCCGGCTCGGCGAGCTGCCGGCCTGGGACACCTGCCCGGCGCTGTGCTGCGTGCCCCCGGCCCGCCGGCCCTGAGCCCGATCACCTCGACACCCTGGGGACGACACGATGCATGACCGCAANCGGTGCCCGGCGCCCCGGAGTTCGTCAAGAAGCTGCGTGCCTCCGGCAAGCCGTTCCTGGTGCTGACGAACAACTCGATCTACACCCCGCGGGACCTCCAGGCCCGCCTGGCCCGGATGGGGCTGGACGTGCCGGAGGAGGCGATCTGGTCGTCCGCGCTGGCCACCGCCCAGTTCCTGGCCGACCAACGGCCGGGCGGCACGGCGTACGTGATCGGTGAGGCCGGCCTGACCACGGCGCTGCACGCGGTGGGGTACGTGCTCAGCGACTTCGCCCCGGACTACGTGGTGCTGGGGGAGACCCGCACCTACAGCTTCGAGGCGATCACCAAGGCGATCCGGCTGATCGACGACGGCGCCCGGTTCATCTGCACGAACCCGGACGCTACCGGCCCCTCGGTCGAGGGCGCCCTGCCGGCGGCCGGCTCGGTGGCCGCGATGATCTCCAAGGCGACCGGGGTGGAGCCCTACTTCGTCGGCAAGCCCAACCCGATGATGATGCGCTCGGCGTTGAACACCATCGACGCGCACTCGGAGTCCACCGCGATGATCGGCGACCGGATGGACACCGACATCCTGTGCGGACTGGAGGCGGGGCTGGAGACGATCCTGGTGCTGACCGGGATCAGCAGCCGGGTGGAGGCCGAGCGGTACCCGTACCGGCCGTCCCGCATCGTCGACTCGGTCGCCGACCTGATCGACGAGGTCTGAGCCGGGCTCCCTACAGCCGCAGCGGGGCGTTGCAGGCGGCCACCAGGGCCTGCCGGCAGGCGGTGGTCAGCGGCCGCAGCGCGGCGTCGCGTTGCTGCGCCTCGTAGGTGTTCACCGCGCCGCCCGGCGCGCTCTCCCCGGCCAGCGCGAGCACGCGGTCCAGCACGGCCGCGCGGGCGAACAGGCGGCGGGCCCGCGGGTCGAAGCCCGGGGGCAGGTCGGTGGTGCCGTCCGGGCGACGCAGCGCGGCGAGCGCGCCGGCCAGCTCGGGCCGCCACTGGGCGACGTCCAGCCGGGTCAGCGCCGCGGTCGTCTCGGCCAGCGCGGCGGCCAGCTCGGCCTCGGCCTCGGCCGCGCCCGGCGTGCTCAGCGACGCCTTCGGCGCGTCCACCGGCAGCGGGTGGACCCGCCAGAGCACGGTCTCCCAGGTCATCCCGGACCCGGAGGTGTGCGTGCGGACCTCGGGCACCAGCCCGAGCCCGCTGGCCACCACGGCCTCACCGGCCAGCAGCGCGGCCCCGGTGAACGCGCCGGGGCCGGGCAGCCCGCGCGGGTCGCCCGGTGCGGGCAGCACCAGGCGGATCTCGTCCGGGGAGTGCTTGGCCAGGCTGGGCAGCGCCTCCCGCAGGGACACGTCGGTCCAGGTGCCGGGCGCGTCCGCGACCAGGTGCTCCTCGTCGCCGGCGATGGCGTCGGCGACCTCGTCGAACGGCACCAGCCCGGCGCGCCAGGCACGCACCCAGGCCACGAACCGGCTCGACCGGCGCGGAGTCAGCGTGGCCGCGCCCGTTGCGGGGGAGGACATGCGGAAAGGGTACGTGTTCCCCGCCGCTGCTGTCTCGACTGCCGCACCGGCGGTGTGGCCTGCCCCCAACTACCCCGTT
>NZ_NAPR01000011.1:135215-150360 GCF_002140155.1 Micromonospora sp. NBS 11-29 | reverse complement strand
GGGCGACACGCCGAGCCGGTGACTAGCGTGATCGACATGGCTGGGCGATACGACGGGGACGTGCTCGCGGGCGACTGGCGGCGGCGGAAGGTCACCCCGGAGGTCGACGCGGAGCCCGACCTCGTGGTCGAGGACGCCGACTCCGGGTTCTGCGGCGCGGTGGTCGGTTTCGACTCCGGTGCGGTGGTGCTGGAGGACCGGCACGGGTGCCGACGCAACTTCCCGCTGCTGCCCGCCGCGTTCCTGCTCGACGGCCGGCCGGTCACGCTACGCCGGCCGAGCCGCGCCCCGGCACCCGCCGCCCGGCGACGCACCGCGTCCGGCTCGATCGCGGTCGACGGCGTGCGGGCGCAGGTCGCCAAGGCCAGCCGCATCTGGGTGGAGGGGGTGCACGACGCCGCGCTGGTCGAGCGGATCTGGGGCGACGACCTGCGGATCGAGGGTGTGGTGGTGGAGCCGCTGGACGGCATCGACGCGCTCGACGCCGAGGTGCGCGCGTTCGCCCCCGGCCCGGGTCGCCGGCTCGGCGTGCTGGTCGACCACCTGGTGCCCGGCTCCAAGGAGAGCCGGATCGTGGCCCGGGTGACCTCGCCGTACGTGCTGGTCACCGGGCATCCCTACGTCGACGTGTGGCAGGCGGTACGGCCGGCGGCCCTGGGCATCCCGGCGTGGCCGGTGGTGCCGCCGGGCCGCCCGTGGAAGGAGGGTGTGTGCGCCGCCCTCGGGGTGGCCGAGCCGGCCGACATGTGGCGGCACATCCTGTCCCGGGTGGACAGTTTCGCCGACGTGGAGACGCCGTTGATCAACGCCATGGAGCGGTTGATCGATTTCGTCACCTCGCCTGACTAGTGGTTGCGGTCACGGTCGCCCCCGGCCCCGTCGCGGGCCGGGTTCGCGGCTCGGTTCCGACGATGGTGGTGGATCTGTCGGGGTGCTACCTCGGGGGGTCAGGGGGCCTCGTCGGGGGTGCGGGTGAGGACGAAGGTGGCGACGTCGAGTGCGACCGCCCTGCCGGAGGAGTCCCGGACGACGGTGAGGATCTCGCCGTCCTGGGCCCCGGAGCGGCCCCGCCAGCGGTCCGGGCCCTCCGGGGTGAAGCGGAGCAGCGGCCTGCCCACCGGGCCGCCCACCAGGTCGCCGGCCGGGTCGACGCGGAACTCGTACTCCGCGCCCATCCACCACCAGCGGCCGGTCAGCTCGACCAGGGTGGCGGGCGGCGGCGCGGCCGGGCGCCACGGCGCGGGCGCGGCCGGCTCGGCGTCCAGCACCCGGGTGAGTACGTCACGGGCCAGTCCGGTGATGTGGTGGCCGCCGCGCAGCCCGTACGAGTTGGCGAAGTCGACCACCGCGGTCCGGGTGGGGCGGTGCACGACCAGGCCGGCGACATAGCCGGGCATCGATCCGCCGTGGCCCACGTACACGCGGTCGCCGACCCGGTAGAGCTCCACGCCGAGGCCGTGCCCCCCGGTCCACGAGTCCAGGTCGTTGATCGCCACCGGCACGCACATTTCGGTCAGGGTGGCCGGGTCGAGCAGCGCCGGGTCCGGGTCGGCGAGGAAGGCCGCCCAGCGGGCCAGGTCCTCGACGGTCGACCAGAGCTGCCCGGCCGGCGCCATCGCCCCGGTCTCGGTACGCGGCTCCTCCCGCAGGGTGTCGTGCCAGGGGTGGACCACGTACCCGTGGGCGTACGGCTCGGTCGGGCGGTAGGTGGTGCGGCTCATGCCGAGCGGTGCCAGCAGCCGCGTGGTCAGCAGCTCGATCCACGGCGTGCCGGTGATCCGCTCCAGCGCGGCGCCGAGCAGCCCGTACGCCAGGTTTGAGTAGTGGTAGACGCGGTGCGGCGGGTAGGCGATCTTGGCCGGCGTCAGCCCGGCGAGCAGGGTGTCCAGGTCGGTTCCGCCGGCCCGCTCCCACCACTGGCCGTCCGGCTCGCGTTGCAGGCCGCTGGCGTGGCCGAGCAGTTGGCGCACGGTGAGCGCGCCGACCGGGGTGCCGGGCAGGTGCTGATCGAGCGGGTCGTCCAACGTCAGCCGGCCGGCGTCGCGCTCCCGCATCACCAGCACCGCGGTCATGNTGGAGCCGATCCGGTACTGCAGGTCGCCGTCGGGGCGGGGCTGCTCGCCGGCGACCGCCAGATGGGCCAGGTCGCCGTCGCGGACCACGCCGAGGGCGACGGATGGCCCGCGTCCCTCCGCCTGGGCGCGGGCGACCAACAGGTCGATCTGGCGGGTGGTTTCGGGCAGCAAGGCCATGGTCGTCCTCCTCGGCGGCCGGATGCGGGAGCGCACCGAGCCTAGCGATCATGACAGTTCGATGACACGTGCTCCGACGTGTCACGATTGGTCACATGGACGCCGTGTTCTGGATCGTTCTGGGTGTGGTATTGGCGGTCGCCGAGATCTTCACGACGACGCTGTTCCTGATCATGTTCGGCGTCGGGGCGTTCGCCGCCGCCGGCGCCGCGGCGCTCGGCGCGCCGGTGGCGCTCCAAGCGGTGATCTTCGCGGTCGTCTCGGCGCTCTCCCTGGCGCTGGCCCGGCCGGCGATCCGCCGGAACACCCGGTCGGCGCTGGAGACCGGCGAGCAGCCGTTCGGCGTCGAGGCGATCGAGGGGTCCACCGCGGTGGTCCTGGAGTCGGTGGACGCCGAGCGCGGCATGGTCAAGATCGATGGCGAGCTGTGGTCGGCCCGGTCGTTCGACGCGACGCAGGCGTACGCGGTGGGCGAGCGGGTGCAGGTGATAAAGGTCCGGGGCGCGACCGCCCTGGTCTGGCAGAACGACATTTCCGCCCCGGGCGAGCTGCCCGAGACGAGAGGGTGAACCATATGGAGTTTGCAGCGATCCTTCTGATCGCCATGGCGGTGATCGTCGTGGTGACACTGGCGAAGGCGGTGCGGATCGTGCCGCAGCAGCGCCAGGACGTGGTGGAGCGGCTCGGTCGGTACAAGCGCACCTTGAACCCGGGCCTCAACCTGCTGGTGCCGTTCGTCGACGCGGTGCGCACCAAGGTCGACCTGCGCGAGCAGGTGGTCAGCTTCCCGCCGCAGCCGGTGATCACCTCGGACAACCTGGTCGTCTCGATCGACACGGTGCTCTACTTCAAGGTGGTCGACTCGGTCCGGGCCACCTACGAGATCTCCAACTTCCTCCAGGCGATCGAGCAGCTCACCGTCACCACCCTGCGTAACGTGATCGGCTCGCTGGACCTGGAGCGCGCGCTGACCAGCCGGGAGGAGATCAACCGGCACCTGTCCGGCGTGCTGGACGAGACCACCGGGCGCTGGGGCATCAAGGTGACCCGGGTGGAGATCAAGGCGATCGAGCCGCCGCCGAGCATCCGCGACTCGATGGAGAAGCAGATGCGCGCCGAGCGGGACCGCCGCGCCGCCATCCTCAACGCCGAGGGGCACAAGCAGTCGCAGATCCTCACCGCCGAGGGCGAGAAGCAGGCCGCCGTGCTGCGCGCCGACGGTGACCGGCAGGCCCGGATCCTCCAGGCTGAGGGTCAGGCCAAGGCCATCCGCACCGTCTTCGACGCGATCCACACCGCCAACCCGAGCCAGAAGGTGCTGGCCTACCAGTACCTCCAGGCGCTGCCGCAGATCGCCAACGGCACCGCCAACAAGGTCTGGATCGTCCCGACCGAGCTGACCAGGGCCCTGGAGGGCATGGGCGGCGCGCTGGGCGGCCTGGCCAACATGGTCGGCGACGCGCCGACGCCGGAGGCCAGCAAGAGCGCCACCGAGGTGGAGCGGGAGGCCGCCGAGGCGGCCCAGGCCGCGGCCGTGGCGGCCCAGGAGATCCACGACGAGGTACGCGTGGCGGAGGCGCAGGCCACCGGCGGCAACACCCCCCAGGGCCTGCCGGCCCCGGAACCGGTGTCCCCGGCGACGCTGCTGAACGACCCGGCCGACCAGCGCGAGCGGGGCTGAGCGGCAAATCCGAGAATCGCTCATCCGGCGCCCCGGCGCCTGCCACCATCGGTCACGAGGACGGTGGTGAGCGGGTCCGGGGCGCCGTCGCGTGTCCCGGGCCGCCCGTGACGCGAGCGAGGTGGCGCATGAAGGAACCGGCGAACCGGCTCTTCTCCCGTACCCCGGTCCCCGGCGCGCACGACCCCGGCGGGCCGCTCGGCTCCCGGCGTACCGGAGGGGGTTTCGGGGTTTTGCCGTTCGTGTCCGAGCCGGGGCGGGGGGCCCCGGCCACGGACGCGACCTGGGCCTGGTCGGTCCGCCGGTTCGCCCGCGCGGCGGTCTGGCTGCTGCCCGCGTACGCGATCGTCTACGGCCTGGTGGCGATGGCCAGCGACGGCGGCGTGGGCAACGACCCCTACCCGGCCGACGGCCGGGCGGTCTACCTGGTCGGCTGGGTGGCGTCGGTCTGGCTCGGGCTGCTCGCCCTGCTCGCGTTGACCGGTCTGCTCGCCGCCACCCGCTGCCGCCGGATCGCCCTGGCCGGGCTGCTGGCCAGCATCGGCGGGATGGTGCTGATGCTGCCGTTCGCGGGGCTGGCCGAGCAGACGCCGGTGTTCGGCCTCACCGCGCGCAGCGTCGTGCTGGTCGGAGCGACCTGCTACAGCGTGGGCTGGTTCCTCACCGGTTGGTCGGTCGCCCGCTCCGGGATGTTCTCCTACGGCGACGGGACCATGCTGATGATCGCCGCTCCGCTGCTCGGCCTGGGCGGGGCGCTGATCGGTTCGTTGCAGACCTTCGGTGCGATCTTCGTGCTGATCGCCGGCATCGGCATCGGCTACCGCAGCGGTCGCCTGGTCCCGGAGATCATCGCCCGTGACGCGGCCGCCGCCAGCGTCGCCGCNGCGGGCCCCGGGGCCGGCGGCGGCCCGCTCGCCGCCAGCTGAGGCGGGGCTAGCGCCAGCTCCACCGCTGGTTGTCGGCGGAGCCGCACGTCCAGAGCACGATCTTCGTGCCGTTCGCGGTGGCCGCGCCCGACGCGTCGAGGCAGAGGCCGGACTGTACGCCCCGGATCGTGCCGTCGGAGTTGACGGACCACTGCTGGTTGGCCTGGCCGTTGCAGTCCCAGATGACCGCCCGCGTGCCGTTCGTGGTGCCGGCGTTGTACGCGTCGAGGCACTTGTTGCCGTAGATCGTGAGCTGCCGGCCGGAGGTGTACGTCCAGGTCTGGTTGCTCGCCGCGGTGCAGTCCCAGAGCTGGGCCTGGGTGCCGTTGGTGGTGGCGAAGTTGTTGATGTCCAGGCAGCGGCCGGACTGCCGACCGACGAGCGCGCCGGTCCGGGTGCCGCCGCCGGGGTTCTCGGTGCCGGCGACGACGAGCAGGACGGCCTCGCGGGCCGGCACGGTCGTCGAGTAGCTGGTCGTCCGGGTGCCCAGGTCGGTGGCGCTCCACACGTTGCGTACGGTCGCACTGGCGCCCAGCCCGAGGTCGGCGAAGCGGGCCGTGACGGTGGCTGCCGAGCCGGTGCGGTTGAGCAGCACCACGGCCCGCCGGCCGCTGGTGGCGAGCACCTTGCTGTAGACCTGGAGCCCGGCGGCGTCCTCGGCGACCTTGACGCCCTGGCGGCTCAGCGGGTCCTGGTCGATGGCGACGACCTCCCGGTTGCCGAGGATGGCCCGGGTCTCGGCGGACATCGTGGTCAGGTTGTTGCCGGCGAGCAGCGGGGCGCCGGAGATCGCCCACAGGCTCAGGTGGGTCCGGTTCTGGGCCGCGCTGAACCCGGGCATCCCGGCGACCAGCATGTCCGGATCGTTGTAGTGGCCGACGCTCTGGGCGGCGGGGTGTTGCGCGGAGTCGAAGTTGGCCAGCACGCGGTCCATGGACGGCTGCTGGCCGTAGTAGATGATGTCCCCGCTGGTGCGCCACATGGTCGACATTCCGGGCGCCCAGTCCCACGGGTTCTGCACCCCCCAGTTGCAGACCGACAGCACCATCGGCCGGCCGGTCTGCGCGGTGGCGCGGCCGATGGCGTCGCTGATCGCCTGGTAGGCGGTGCGCGGGTTGAGCCCTTCGGCGGCGCCGCCGCACCAGTCGACCTTCACGAAGTCGAAGCCCCAGCGGGAGAACGCGAGGAAGTCCTGGTCGTAGTGCCCCTCGCTGCCCGAACCGGGCGCGGCCGGTCGGCCGGTCGGGTAGTAGTAGCCGCAGCCGTCGCGCCCGGCGTCGGTATAGATGCCCGCCTTCAGCCCCTTGCTGTGGATGTAGTCCGCGATGGCTTTCATCCCGCCGGGCCACTCGGTGGTGTCCACGGTGATGTTGCCGGCCGCGTCCCGGGTGCCCTGCCACCAGCCCTCGTCGATGTTGACGTACTCGTAGCCGGCGTCCTTGAGTCCGCTGGCCACGAGGCTGTCGACCTGCGCCTTGATCACGTTGTAGTCGATCTTCGCGGCGAATGTGTTCCAGGACGCCCAACCCATGGGCGGTCGGCTCACCACCGGGTCCGCCGCGGCCGTGGCGCTCGTCGCGACGGCTGCCCGACCGGCCGGCGTGGCGGCCGCCGGCACCGCTGTGCCGGCCGTCGCGGCGACCGTGGTGGCCAGCGCGAGGGACAGTGCGGCCAGGACCCGGACGGTACTGGTGGGTGCATGCATCCGACCTTCCTTCCGTTTCGCGAGGATTGCTGCGCTCATCTGTCGGAAATCGTGCGAACCTGTTCAGTGTTAGCGCTAACATCGCCGAATGNTCCGACAGTGGTCGAATCGCGAATTTCGTGGCAATCCTTGGCGCCATGCCGTCTCCCCGGCCGCCCCTGTCGCGGCTGCTCACCGTGCTGCTCGCGGGTCTGCTCGCCGGGCTCGTCCTCGCGCTCGCCGCGCTGCCGACCGGCCTGCTCGGCGGGTTCGTCGCCAACCGGGCGCTCGGGGCGTACGCGGAACTGCCCGACGCGTTGCGCACCCCCGCGCAGCCGCAGCGCTCCTACCTCTACGCCAACGACGGCACCACGCTGATCACCACGTTCTACGACGTGAACCGCACCGACGTGCCGCTGGCCGAGATCGCCCCGGTGATGCGCCAGGCGATCGTCGCCGCTGAGGACCGGCGTTTCTACTCCCACGGCGGCGCGGACCTGCGCGGCATCGCCCGCGCGCTGGTGGCGAACGTCGCCGGCGGCGGCACCGAGCAGGGCGGCTCCACGCTGACCATGCAGTACGTCCGCAACGTGCTCAAGACCGACCCGACCCGCACCGCCGAGCAGCGGCAGGCCGCCACCGAGCAGACCGTCGCGCGCAAGCTCCAGGAGATCCGGTACGCGAACGCGCTGGAGCAGTCGCTGTCCAAGGACGAGATCCTCAACCGCTACCTGAACATCGCCTACTTCGGCTCCGGCGCCTACGGCGTGGCCGCCGCCGCCCAGCGCTACTTCGGCAAGGCGCCGGCCGACCTGACCCTCGGTGAGGCGGCGCTGCTCGCCGGGCTGGTCCAGTCGCCCGACGCGTACAGCCCGATCGACGGGGACAAGGACGCGGCGCTGGCCCGCCGGGGATACGTGCTCGACGCGATGGCCGAGACCGGCGCGATCACCACGGCGCAGGCCGCGACGGCCACGACCGAGCCGCTCAGGCTGCGCCCGACCGCGCAGCCCAACGGCTGCACCGCGACCGGGCCGGACCGCGACGGGTGGGGCTTCTTCTGCGACTACCTGCGCCAGTGGTGGCTCACCCAACCGGCCTTCGGCGACACCGCCGAGGAACGCGAACAGGCGCTGCGCCGCGGCGGCTACCGGGTGGTCACCACGCTCGACCCGATGGTCCAGCAGACCGCGCAGGCGCAGGCCACCAAGGTCTACGGGTACGACGACAAGCGCGCGCTGCCGATCGCGGCGGTCGAGCCCGGCACCGGCCGGGTGCTCGCCATGGCGGTCAACCGGCACTACAGCCTCGCCGACAACCCGGCCGGGCAGGCCAACCACCCGAACACGGTCAACCCGCTGATCTCCGGCGGGGCCAGCGTCGACGGCTACCAGGCCGGCTCGACGTTCAAGATGTTCACCATGCTGGCCGCGCTGGAAGCCGGCAAGCCGCTCGCCACCGGCTTCGACGCGCCCGCCAAGCTGCCCACCCGCTACGCCTCCGACGACGAGGGCAACTGCGCCGGCACCTGGTGCCCGGCCAACGCCAACCCGGAGTGGATGGACGGCTACCGGATGATGTGGGACGGCTTCGGCCGCTCCGTGAACACGTACTTCGTCTGGCTGGCCGAGCAGGTCGGCCAGGACCGGGTGGTGGAGATGGCGCAGCGGCTCGGCATCACGTTCCGGGCCGACGCCGACGCCGCGTTCGCCCGCGACGGCGCCGCGAACTGGGGCGCGTTCACCCTCGGCGTGGCCGCCACCACCCCGCTCGACCTGGCCAACGCGTACGCGACCGTGGCCGCCGAGGGCACGTACTGCACGCCGCTGCCGGTGGTCTCGGTGACCGCGCCGGACGGCGGGACGGTCGACGTGGGTCAGCCGAACTGCAAGCGGGTGCTGGAGCCGGACGTGGCCCGGGCGGCCACCGACGCGGCCCGCTGCCCGGTCGGCCAGCAGTCCGCGTACGGGCAGTGCAACGGCGGCACCGCCACCGGGGTCGACCGGATCGTCGGCCGACCGGTGGCCGGCAAGACGGGCAGCTCGGAGCGGAACGCCACCGAGACGTTCGTCGGCTTCACCCCGCAGGTGGCCGTGGCCGGCATCGCGGCCAACCCGGACGACGCGACCGACCTGGTCGGCTCCGCGGTGCAGACCCGGGTGATCGACGCGGTGGCCCGGGTCATCGCGGCAGCCGTCACCGGTGAGCCGGTACGCGACTTCACCGCACCCAGCCGCGCCCTGGCCGGCACCCCCCAGCGCCCCCAACCCCAACCCGAGCCCGAAACCACCCCCACCCCCACCCCCAATCCCCTCCGCTGGCTGCGCGGCCGGGGGTAAGGAAGGGGACCTTCTTAACGCCTCCGGTATAGGAGGGGCCCCTTCTTAACCACTCACCCAACCTGACGACGTCCGGCTGTCGGATCGGGCCGGTCGGCTCCGACCCACCGGCGAGCGCGTTCGAACGGGCGCGCACCGGTACGCGGAGGAGCACGGCATGAGCAGGGTCGTCTACGGGGTGCACGTCTCGGTCGAC
This sequence comes from Micromonospora sp. NBS 11-29, assembly GCF_002140155.1. Taxonomy (GTDB): domain Bacteria; phylum Actinomycetota; class Actinomycetes; order Mycobacteriales; family Micromonosporaceae; genus Micromonospora. The sequence continues at coordinate 141,282 of NZ_NAPR01000011.1, read as the reverse complement.
GGGTTCATCGAGGGGCCGAAGGGCGAGTTCGACTGGCCGGAGATGGGGGCGGAACTGTCCGCGTACTCGATCGGCCTGTCCGAGCGGGCCGCCGCGTTCGTCTACGGGCGGCGGGTGTGGGAGATGATGTCCTCCTACTGGCCACGGGTCGAGTCGATCTCCGACCACCCGCACGACCGGGCGTTCGCGCCGATCTGGCGGCGTACCCCGAAGGTGGTCGTCTCCCGCACGCTCGCCACCGCCGACCACGACGCGCTGGTGATCGGCGGCGGCGACCTGGCCACGGAGCTGGCACGGGTACGGGCCCGGTTCGACGGCGACCTGCTGGTCACCGGCGGAACCGGCGCGGCGGCGGCGCTGGCCGCGCTCGGGCTGGTCGACGAGTACCAGGTGATCGTGCACCCGGTGCTGCTCGGCGGCGGCCGGCGGTTGCTGCCCGACCTGGCCCGCCAGGACCTGCGGCTGGTCGGGAGCCGCGGGTTCGACGGCCGGTCGGTGCTGCTGCGCTACGAGCGGGCCTGACCGGCGGCGGGAGCGGTGCGGGCCTGACCGGCGGTGGGAGCGACCCGGCCGGTCACCGGCCGCGGCGGCGGGGCCGGTAGGTGGCGAGCGCGGCGGGCACCCCGCGGCGGAGGATGCCCGCCCGGTCGCTGTCCCCGCGCAGCAGCGCGGCGGCCGTCTTGCGGGCCTGCTCGGCGGTGAAGTGCGGCGGCAGCATCAGCTCCGCCGGGTCCACCACCGCGTTGACGACCACGGGCCGGTCCGCGCGCAGCATCCGCTGCCACAGGTCGGGCACCTGCCCGGGCGAGTCGACCAGCTCGCCGCCGAGCCCCAGCACCTCCGCCCACCGGTGGTACGCCACGTCGGGCAGGTCCTGGCTGTCCGGGAACCTCGGCGTCCCCTCGCCGGAGCGCTGTTCCCAGCTGACGAACGACAGGTCCCGGTTGTTGAGCACCAGCACCACGAAGCGGGGGTCGGCCCACTCCCGCCAGTACTTCGCCACCGTGATCAGCTCGTTGACGCCGTTCATCTGCATCGCCCCGTCGCCGAGCAGCGCGATCACCGGCCGGTCCGGGTGGGCGAACTTCGCCGCCAGCGCGTACGGCATCCCACCGCCCATCGACAGCAGCGTGCCGGAGAGGCTGGCCAGCATCCCCGGGCGGACCCGCAGGTGGCGGGCGTACCAGGCGGTGGCGGTGCCGCAGTCCACGGCGAGCATGGCGTCGTCGGGCAGCGCGTCGTCGAGCGCGGCGAACAACGCCTGCGGGTTGACCGGGTCGGCCGGCTGCCCGGCCAGCTCCCGCTGGGCCGCGCGCCACTTGCCGGTGGCGTCGGCGATGGTGGCCCGCCAGGCGGTCGGCGCCGGGCCGGGGCCCAGCTCGTCGATCAGGGCGCGCAGCGTCGGGCCGGCGTCGCCGGTCAGGTTCACCTCGGTCGGGTAGCGCAGCCCCATCCGGCTGCCGTCGATGTCGATCTGCACGGCCCGGGCCTGCCCCTCCGGCGGATAGAACTCCGAGTACGGCATCTGGCTGCCGACGATCAGCAGCCGGTCGCACTCGCGCATGAGCTGCCAGCTCGGGCGACTGCCGAGCAGGCCGATCGCGCCGGTGACCCAGGGCTGCCGGTGGTCGACGGCGGCGAAGCCGAGCAGCGCGGTGGTCACGCCGGCGCCGAGACGGTCGGCGATCCGGCGTACCTCGTCCTCGGCGCCGAGCGCGCCCTGCCCGACCAGCATCGCCACCCGCTCGCCGCCGCGCAGCACCTCGGCGGCCCGGCGTACGTCGGCGGCGGGTGGCACGGTCGGCGGGCTGCTCGGCACCGCGCTGGTGTGGTAGTAGCCGTGCGCGTGCGGCGGCTGCGGCACCGCCGGTTCGTCCTGCACGTCGGAGGGGAGGACCAGGGCGGTCACGGTACGCCGGGCGAGCGCGGTGCGGCAGGCCCGGTCCACCAGGTGCCGGGCCTGGGACGGGTCGTCGAGCTGGGCCAGGAAGTCGCCGGCCACGTCCTTGTAGAGCGCGAGCAGGTCCACCTCCTGGTAGTAGCCGCCGCCCTCGGCCGGCAGCGCGGTGTGCCCGAGCAGCGCCACCACCGGCTGGTGGTCGAGCTTGGCGTCGTAGAGGCCGTTGAGCGCGTGGATCGCGCCCGGACCGCTGGTCACCACCACGCAGCCGAGCGGACCGCCGCCGTACTTGACGTGTGCGCCGGCCGCGAAGCCGGCGGTCTCCTCGTGGCGGACCTGGATGAACCGGGCGCGGCCCTCGGCGCGTTGCAGTGCCGAGGTCATGCCGTTGATCCCGTCCCCGGGATAGCCGTAGTAGCGGTGCACCCCCCACTCCGCGAGCCGGGCCACGATGTGGTCGGCGACCGTGGCATGGCGGGGCAGCCGGCCGTCGTCGGGGTGGTCCGCGCCCATCGTGGTGGTCCCTTCGCCGGTGTCCGCTTCCTCCGCTCCGTTCCCCGGCTCGAACGGCGGAAACCCGGCCCGCGCCGGGGGCGCCCGGTGGTACGGGGCAGAATCGTCCGGTGCCCGTCCACGAGATCACCGACCCCGACGACGACCGGATCGCCGACTACCGCGCGTTGACCGACGTGGAGTTGCGGACCCGCTGGGAGCCGCCGCACGGCCTGTTCATCGCCGAGGGGGAGCTGGTGCTGCGGCGGGCGCTGCGGGCCGGCTACCCGGCGCGTTCGTACCTGGTCGACGCCAAGCGGGTGGACCAGCTCGCCGACCTCGACACCGGCGACACGCCCGTCTACGCCGCCGTCCCGGAGGTGCTCCAGCGGGCCACCGGCTTCCACGTGCACCGGGGCGTGCTCGCCTCGTTCCACCGCCGGCCGCTGCCGTCGGCCGCCGAGGTGCTCGCCGCCGCCCGGCGGGTGGTGATCCTGGAGGACGTCAACAACCACACGAACCTGGGTGCGATCTTCCGGGCCGTGGCGGCCCTCGGGGTGGACGCGGTGCTGCTGTCGCCGACCTGCGCCGATCCGCTCTACCGGCGCAGCGTACGGGTCAGCATGGGCGAGGTGTTCGCCGTGCCGTACGCGAAGCTGGAGCGCTGGCCGGCGGGGCTGGACGAGGTGCGGGCGGCCGGTTTCACCGTGCTCGCGCTGACGCCGGCGCCGGACGCGGTGCCGATCCAGCGGCTCACCGACGGTCAGCGGGCCCGGGCGGCGCTGCTGCTGGGCGCGGAGGGGGCCGGGCTGACCNGGACTCGCTGAACGTCGCCGCCGCCACGGCGGTGGCCTGCTGGGAACTGGGCCGCGACGATCCGCTTGCATGACCATGCGAGTTTCTGCATAATCTTCCCTGTGTCCAAGGTTCTCACCTCCCTGCCCATCGGCGAACGTGTCGGCATCGCCTTCTCCGGCGGCCTCGACACCTCGGTCGCGGTCGCGTGGATGCGCGACAAGGGCGCCGTCCCCTGCGCCTACACGGCCGACATCGGCCAGTACGACGAGCCCGACATCGGCTCGGTGCCCGGCCGCGCGCTCAGCTACGGCGCCGAGGTCGCCCGGCTCGTCGACTGCCGCGCCGCCCTGGTTGAGGAAGGGCTCGCGGCGCTGACCTGCGGGGCCTTCCACATCCGCTCCGGCGGGCGGGCCTACTTCAACACCACCCCGCTGGGCCGGGCCGTGACCGGCACCCTGCTGGTCCGGGCGATGATCTCCGACGACGTGCAGATCTGGGGCGACGGCTCGACGTTCAAGGGCAACGACATCGAGCGGTTCTACCGGTACGGCCTGCTGGCCAACCCGCAGCTCCGCATCTACAAGCCGTGGCTCGACACCGCCTTCGTCACCGAGCTGGGTGGGCGCAAGGAGATGTCGGAGTGGCTGCTCGACCGCGACCTGCCCTACCGGGACAGCACCGAGAAGGCGTACTCCACCGACGCCAACATCTGGGGCGCCACCCACGAGGCGAAGACGCTGGAACACCTCGACACCGGCATCGAGACGGTCGACCCGATCATGGGGGTCCGGTTCTGGGACCCGACGGTGGAGATCCCCACCGAGGACGTCACGATCGGCTTCGACCAGGGCCGCCCGGTGACGATCAACGGCAAGGAGTTCGGCAGCGCCGTCGACCTGGTGCTGGAGGCCAACGCCATCGGCGGGCGGCACGGGCTGGGCATGTCCGACCAGATTGAGAACCGGATCATCGAGGCCAAGAGCCGGGGCATCTACGAGGCGCCCGGCATGGCGCTGCTGCACGCCGCGTACGAGCGGCTGGTCAACGCCATCCACAACGAGGACACGCTGGCGAACTACCACACCGAGGGCCGCCGCCTGGGCCGGCTGATGTACGAGGGTCGCTGGCTGGACCCGCAGGCGCTGATGCTGCGCGAGTCGTTGCAGCGCTGGGTCGGCACGGCGGTCACCGGCGAGGTGACGTTGCGGCTGCGCCGGGGCGAGGACTACTCGATCCTCGACACCACCGGCCCGGCGTTCAGCTACCACCCGGACAAGCTGTCCATGGAGCGTACCGAGGACTCGGCCTTCGGGCCGTCGGACCGGATCGGCCAGCTCACCATGCGCAACCTGGACATCGCCGACTCGCGCGCGAAGCTGGAGCAGTACGCCTCCCTCGGCATGGTCGGCGGCACCGCACCCCAGCGCATGGTCGGCGCCGCGCAGGCGGCCTCGACCGGTCTGATCGGCGCGATGCCGCAGGGCGGCGCGGAGGCCATCGCCTCCCGGGGCGTGCCCTCCGCCGACGACGAGGCGCTCGACCGGGCCGCGATGGAGTTCGGCGTCGACTGAACCGGGCGGCGCGTCGAGGGCGGCTGTGACGCAGGGTAGCGTGGCGCCCGTGTTCCCTACCGTGCGTGAGGTGCTGGCCCTGGTGCCGGTGCGCCACGGCGCGCCCCGGCTGGTCGCCGGCGACGCCGGGCTGGACCGCCCGGTGCGGTGGGTGCACGTGGCCGAGGTACCCGACATCGCCACCCTGCTCGGCGGCGGGGAGCTGGTGCTCACCACCGGCATCGGGCTCCCCGCCGACGACGCCGGGCTGCGCGCGTTCATCGGCGACCTGGCCGACGTCGGCGTCTCCGGGCTGGTCGTCGAGCTGGGCCGCCGCTACGTCAGCGGCGTGCCCCGGGTGATGGCCGCCGCCGCCGAACGGCGCGGGCTGCCCCTGGTCGAGCTACGCCGGGCCACCCCGTTCGTGCGGATCACCGAGGCGGTGCACGCGCTGATCGTGGACGCCCAGCTCACCGAGCTGCGCGCCACCGAGGAGATCCACCAGCGGTTCACCGAGCTGTCCGTGGAGGGCGCCGAGCCGGCCGAGGTGCTGCGCCAGGCCGCCGAGCTGGCCGGCTGCCCGGTGGTGCTGGAGAACCTGTCCCGGCAGGTGCTCGCGTACGACCCGGCGGGGGAGAGCGCGGAGCTGCTGCTGGACGGTTGGGAACAGCACTCCCGGCGGATCCGCCCGGCCGGGCGCACCGCGTACGACCCGGACAGCGGCTGGCTGGTCACCACCGTCGGCGCGCGGGGGCAGGACTGGGGGCGGCTGCTGCTGCGCTGGCCGGCGGCCGAGGCCGCCCCGTCGACCCGGCTCACCATCCTGGTCGAGCGGGCCGCCTCCACACTCGCCCTGGGCCGGCTGATCCGCCGAGACGCCGAGGGCCTGGAACGGCAGATCCACCGGACCCTGCTGACCGCGCTGATCGACCACTCCCGGCCGGTGGACGAAGTGGCGCTGCGCGCCAAGGCGCTCGGCGTCGCCCTGGACCGCCGGCACCTGGTCGGCGTGGTGGTCCGGCACCGCGACGACCCGGCCGGCGACGCCGGCGTGACCGGCCCCGAGGCCGGCCCGGCCCGGCTCCGCGATCTCGCCGAGGCGGTCGGCCAGGCCGTGCGGGAGGCCAAGCTCACGGCGCTGACCAGCGCCGTCGACGACAACGCGGTGGGCGCGCTGCTGGCGTTGCCCGACCCGGCCGCCGAGGAGAAGTCACTCGCCGCGTTCGCCGCTGCGCTGCGCCGGGTACGCCTCGACGCCGCCCCGGCCCGCCCGCCGGCTCCCCGACCGGCCGAGGGGGTTGCCCCGGTTCGCCCTGCGGTTGCTCGA
>NZ_NAPR01000011.1:121433-135205 GCF_002140155.1 Micromonospora sp. NBS 11-29 | reverse complement strand
GCCCTGCGGTTGCCCGGCCGGCGGAGGGGGTTGCCCCGGTTCGCCCTGCGGTTGCTCGACCGGCCGAAGGGGCTGTTCGCGGCTCGGCCGGGACGTCGCGTCCGGTCGACGGAGTCGTTCGTGCGCCGACCGGGCCGGTGCGTCCGGTCGACGGTCGCGGCGGGGCGCTGGGGTCGACGCGGTCGGTCGACGGCCCGTCCCGGCCGGCGGTCGTCGTGGCGGCCGGCTCCGGGGTGGGCAGCCTGCGGGAGGCCCGCCGGTCCCTGGTCGAGGCGCGGCAGATCGCCGAGGCGGCCCGGCGGGACCCGCGGGACCTGCCCTGCTTCCGGTTGCCGCACGTCGGGCTGGCCGGCCTGCTGCACCTGCTGCGCGACGAGCCGCGGTTGCAGACGTTCGTCGAGCGGGAACTCGGGCCGCTGCTGGAGTACGACGCCCAGCACCCCCGGGAGCAGTTGCTCGGCACCCTGCGCGCGTACCTGGAGCAGGGGCGGAACAAGTCCGCGGCGGCCGTGGCCACGCACCTGTCCCGGCCGGCCTTCTACGAGCGGCTGGCCCGCATCGGTCGCATCCTCGACGCCGACCTCGACTCGGTCGACAGGTGCCTCTCCCTGCACGTGGCCCTGCTAGCCCTGGACGCCGTCCGCACCCCCTGACCGCCCCGCCCCCAGTNCCCGCCCCGCCCGCCACCCGCCCCGCCCCGCCCCCAGTCCGCCTCGCCGATCTTGGACTTGTGGTGCCAAGCTTTGCCCCTTATGCCCGGCCTTGCGAGGTGCCCCAAGTCCAAGATCGACGACAGGTGGGCAGGCCGGTGGTCGAGGGACCCGCCCCCGGCGCCTCGACGGCCGGCAGGGCGAACTGCCTCCACGCGCCGCTCCTGATGGCGTTGATCATGAAGTTGGCGGGGCTGATCCGGGCGAAACGCCGGTCCAACTTCATGATCAACGCGGGGAGGGCGGGGGTGGGGGGTTAGGTCAGGGCGGTTAGGGCCTTGGCGTAGGGGGTGGGGACGTGGTTCGGGCCGCCGGGGGTGAAGACGTCGGAGGTGGACGCCGCCTGCCAGGCGGGGTCGGGCAGCTCCGCCACCAGGGCGCGGACCACCGGGGCGTCGCGCCACTGGTCCTGCTGGGCGAGCAGGCTCAACGCGACCACCGACTCCTCCACCTCGCCGACGCACTCGAACGGCTTGTGTCCGTCGATGCCGAGCAGCTCACGGTAGCCGGGGACCTGGGACTCGTCGGCCAGCAGGTCGCCGCCGAAGATGCCGGTCAGCCGCTCGCGGGGCATGAACGGGGCCATGGCCAGGAAGACGAACCGGCACTTCGGGCAGTTCCGGCACCAGCGCTCGCTGGCGTCCCGCAGCTTGAACGCGGCGTTGCAACTGGTCACCACCGCGTCGTACCGGTCGATCTCGGCGAACAACCGGGCGATGTGCAGCTCGGACAGGGAACGCAGGAGCGAGAAGTACGGCTCGGTGAGGCCGGCGTGCTCGGCCAGCGCGGCGCGCAGCAACCCTTCCGCCTCGACGCCCTTGGACCACTGGTGGTTGATCTCGTGGCCGTCCCAGATCAGGTTCGGGTCGGACGCGGAGCGCTCGTTCGACATCACCACCGGACCGAGCCCGTGCAGCACGGCGGTGGCGACCGCGATCAGCGAGTTGATCGCGGTGACCGGGATGTGCCCGTTGCGCGCGCCAGCCGCGTTCAGGTCGAACAGCACCGGGTCGAGTCGCCGCCGGGCGGCGAGCGGCACCAGGTCGGACGCCTCGTTGACCGAGACGATGACGTGGTTCGGGTTGACCGAGAAGGGCACCGGGTCGAACCCGGCCCGACGCAGCGCCTCCAGCGTGACGATGGAGTCCTTGCCACCGCCCACGGCCGACAGCGGACGACGGTCCGAGTTGTCCAGCGGGGTGGCCGGCTCCACCGAGCCGGCCGGCACCTCGGGCCGCAACGTCAGCACATGCGGCAGCGCGTTGCGGTACGCGTACTCGGCGAGGCCCTTGGTGTAGACGGCGGTGACCAGCTCGACGGCGGCGGCGCCCAGCGGCGCGGGCAGCACCAGCCGGGGCGGCGCGGCGGCCTTGTAGTAGCTGACGCCGGCGACGACGTGCAGCAGCTCCAGCACCCGGGCGAGGGTGGCCGCGGTGGCGTCGGAGACCGGCTCGGCCGGCAGCGGGAGCGTGATCACCTCGGTGAACCGCTGCTCGCCGTCGGGACCGGTCAGGGCGTAGTCGAACAGGACCTCGCCGGTGGCGAAGTCGATCGAGTAGGACGGGAAGGTGAAGGCGTCCATCCGCCGCAGCTGCTCGTTGGGCACACGCCATAATAGGCCCTGGTTCGTCCGGCCGTGTCCGGCTGGGCTGACCCCGCCCACCGAGCCCGAGGAGAGCCCGTGCGCCTGTCTGATCTGCGCGGACGTCATGTCGCCGTCTGGGGTGCCGGTCGCGAGGGCCGGGCCGCGGTGACCGCGATCGCCGCGCACGGCCCGGCCGCTCTGGTCGCCGTGGACGACAGCGCGAACTTCCTCAGCCTGCCCTGGGAGGGGCCGCTCGCCGCCGCCGCGCCGCTGGTCACCGGCGAGGAGGGCTTCGCGCGGCTGGCCGCCGCCGACGTGGTGGTCCGCTCGCCGGGCGTGCCGAACACGCACCCGTGGATGGTGGAGCTGCGCCGTCGGTCGGTCCCGGTGACCCAGGGCAGCGCGCTCTGGATGGCCGACCACGCGGACCGGACCGTCGGGGTGACCGGCAGCAAGGGCAAGAGCACCACGTCCAGCCTGATCAGCCACCTGCTCACCGCGATGGACCGGCCGAACGTGTTCGGCGGCAACATCGGGGTGCCGCTGCTCGACCTGCCCGAGGCGGAGCTGTACGTGCTGGAGCTGTCCAGCTACCAGTGCGCCGACCTGACCGACTCGCCCCGGGTGGCGGTGGTGACCGCGCTGTTCCCGGAGCACCTGGACGCGCACGGCGGCGAGCGGGAGTACTACCGGGACAAGCTGAACCTGGTCGCGCACGGTCCGCACACCGTGGTGGTCAACGGCGGCGACCCGCGGCTGGCCGTGGAGCTGGGCGACCGGGCCGCGGTGCGGGCCGGTTCGCCGGACACCACGCATGTGGCGACCGGCCCGGACGGCACGCCGTGGTTCCACCTGCGCGACACGCCGCTGTTCCCGCGTGCGGTGCTGCCGCTGGTGGGCCGGCACAACGAGGGCAACCTCTGCGTCGCGCTGGCCGTGCTGGACGCCCTCGGCGTCGACGTGGTGGCGCGCAAGGACAGCCTTGCCGTGGCGGTCGCCGAGTTCCAGGGGTTGGCGCACCGGCTCACCGAGATCCCGGACCCGTCCGGGCTGACCTTCGTCGACGACACGTTGGCCACCAGCCCGTACGCGGCCATGCACGCGATCGACGCGTACGAGGGGCGGCCGTTGACCGTGATCGTCGGCGGCACCGACCGGGGGCTCGACTACGCACCGCTGCGGGACCACCTGGCCGAGCGGGAGATCACCGTGATCGGCATCCCGGACAGCGGCCCCCGCATCGCCGAGGCGTTGGCCGGGCTGCCGGCGGTGCGCACCGAGTTGGCCGAGGACCTGGTCGCCGCCGTGGGGCTGGCCCGCAAGCTCACCCCGGCCGGCGGCGTGGTGCTGCTGTCCCCGGCCGCGCCGAGCTACGGCCGGTTCCGCAACTTCGAGCACCGCTCCGAGGTGTTCGCGCAGGCGGTCGCCGACACGGCCCGCTGAGTCAGCCCCGGTCGTCCACCCGGGTGACCCGCGGCGTTCCCGGCTCGGCCGGCCAGTGGTGGTGGGCCGGCTCGGCCGGTGGGACCTCGACGGGCTCGATCGGCAGGGTGTCGTCCAACGATCCGTTCGGCGGGTCCGCGCTGGCGGGGACGTCCGTGGTGGCCGGGGCGGCGCGGTGCTTGTTCGGCGTCCAGGCGAACGCGAGCGCCCCGCCCACCAGCGCCAGCAGCATCCCGATCAGGAAGCCGCCCAGGTTCGAGGTGAGCCAGGAGACCAGCCCGAGCAGCAGGGACAGCACGGCGTAGAAGACCCGTTGCTGGGGCGTGGCCACCAGCAGCACCCCGCAGAGCACGAGGACCCCCGGTACCAGGTAGGCGGCCAGCCCCTGCGGGCCGATGTGCAGCAGCACCCCGAGCGGCGCGCGCAGCGTCACCAGCATCTCGGCGCCGCCGAGCGCGACGAGCAGCCCGGCGGTGAACGGTCGGGCCCGCCGCCAGCGGCGCCAGCGCCCGCGCTCGCGGACGGCCGGCGTCGCGTGCTGTCCGGCGGTCATCTCAACACCCGTCGGAGCTGAAGCCCATGTGCAGGTTGGGCAGGGTGAACACGGCGGCGGTGGTGGCGTAGTTGTTCTGCCGCAGGTTGGTGATGGTCACGGTGTCGGCCTGCTGGGCGAAGACGCCGGGGTTGCCCTTCACGCCGGGGACCTGGTCGACGGTGCTGGCGTCCTGGCCGACGTTGATGTTCTTGAACGTGGCGTTGCCGGCGATCTCGTCCCCGTCGACGACGAGCGTGCGGGCGCTGACCGGCTTGCCGGAACCGCCGGCGGTGATCCGTAGATTGATGCCGCCGAGGCTGATGCTCTGGCAGAGATTGGTCAACTCGGCCTTGTCGATGGCGGACACGATCACCAGCACCTGACCGCCGGTGTCACCCTGGTTGGGGCTGTCCGGAATCATCTGGTCGAGCGTGGCGAACTGCTCGAAGCCGGTGCCGGTGAGTTTGTCGGCGGTGACGGTGAACGGCATGCCGGAAATGGCGAACTGCGCGCCGAGCACGCCCTGGGCGGTGAGCACCACCATGCCGGCCGCGCCGGCCGCGACGGTGCCGAGCGTGACGGCGAACCGGCGCCAGCGCACGCCACTGCTCGGTTGTCCGGGCTCGTGCGGTGCGGTCTGCTCCGACATGGCGGCTCCCTTTCGAGATCGATCGCGGACTTTCCGCCCCGGGGGCGCAGGCCGAAGTTACCGCCGGGTAAAGGGGCGGTCAACAGACAGTTAGACGGCATCTGCCAAATGCGGCCAAAGTGAAAAACCGCAGCGGTTTCTGATCGCGGATCAGGATGCGCAGGGCGCGGTCGCGCTCGGTCCGTCGTCCGGTCGGGCCGGGCGGGTGGCCCGACGTGCGCCCTCCGGGCCGAGGAATGGGGCGGTGGCGGCGTACGTGAGCAGCGGCAGCAGCGCCGGCAGCTCCTCCGCCCGCCCCTGCGCCACCCGGGCGCGGATCGTCGCGTGGAGGCCGCCGACCACGGTGGACACCAGCGCGTCCCGGTCCACCCCGGCCGCCGCCGCCGGCCCCGGGTCGGCGTCGGCGAAGAACCGGCGGAAGCTGAGCAGCAGCGCGTCCCGCTCCCGCCGCGCGTCCGGGCCGGCCGCGTCCACCTCGACCAGGGCCATCCGCGCGAACGCGGGCACGCTGGCCAGCACGTCCAACAGGGTGCGCAGCGCCGCGCGGGCGGCGTCGGGCCAGGCCGGCCCGGCCTCCCGGTAGGCACCCTCCATCAGCTCCGAGACCACCGCGATGCCATGCCGGTACGCGGCCAGGAACGCGTCCTGCTTGCCGCTGAACAGGGCGTAGAAGGCCGGGCGGGTGACGCCGGCGGCGTGGCAGATGTCGCTGACGCGCGCGTTGTCGTACCCCCGGCTCGCGACCTCCCGCACCAGCCCGTCGAAGAGGCGGTCGCGCTGGGTCGCGGCCACCTCCTCGGCCGGCACGCGCCGGGGGCCGCGCTTGATGGCGCGGTCCGGGTCGCGGCCGTGCCGCGCGCCCGGCAGCGGGACGGCCGCCGGGGCGGGCTGGTCCTGCATGGTCAAGATATCGGCCTTCCGTGATGCGTTGACTTTACGACCCTCAGAGGTTTATAACTTTCGACACGCTCAGTCCACACCACGTCACCTCTGGTGATCACTCGCCGAGGTCGTGTCGAAGGAGGGCTCGAATGGCTGCCATTATCGCCGCCCAGGCCCACCCTCCCAAGGCCGGAGAGACCGAGGTGACGCGGCACCGCCGCAGTGCGCCACGCCGCCGGGCCCGCTGAGGCCGCGACGGCTCCACCACCACCCGCCGGCCTGCTCCGGTCGCCGGTGGACCACCACCACCACCACCGCCGTCCATCCCGGACGGCCGCCTCACCGCCCGGCCGTCCGCCGGTGCGGTTCCCCGTCCCACCACCGGAAGGAACAACCATGCTCAGGTACGGACGCATCGGCGCGGGCCTCGCCGCCCTGGCGCTGCTGACCGGTCTGGTCGGCGCCGCCCCGGCCACCGCCGCCCCCACCACCTCGCTGGCCAGCGCCGTGCTGACCTACCCGACCCCGGCCGGCACCGCCGTGTCGGTCAACGACGTCATCCAGTCCAGCCTGCAGACCGGCACCAACGCCACCTTCTACAACTCGACCACCGGCACCACCGGCGTGAAGTGCGCCGCGTCCACCTTCAGCGCCAAGGTGCTGAGCAACCCGACCGCTCCCGGCACCGCCACCGAGAGCCTCACCGCGCAGACGTTCACGAGTTGCAGCAGCAACATCATCGGCACCACCGGCGTGCAGAGCGTGACCGTCAACAACCTGCCGTACGCCACCTCGGTCACCAGCGCCGGCGTGGTCAAGATCACCGGCACCTCGACCGCGCCGATCCAGAGCACCGTGGTGCTCAACTCCCTGCTCGGCCCGATCACCTGCGTCTACCGCACCAGCTCGAACAGCATCACCGGCACGGCGGCCAACGGCACGAACTCGATCACCTTCACCAACCAGCCCCTGGTCAAGTTCAGCGGCACCTCGCTCTGCTTCAGCACCGCGTACTTCAGCGCGACCTACTCGCCGGTGCGTGACACCAGCAAGACCGGCAGCCCCTCCGTCTNGTGGGCCGGTGCCTGGCGGTTCGCCGGGCACCGGCCCACGGCCGGCCCGGGACGTGCCGTCAGGTGGTGGTCAGCGCGGCGTGCAGGGCGCGCATCGACCGCAGCGCCGAGCGGATCTCCTGCAGGTAGCGGCCCGGGGTCGGCTCCGGCTCCGGCGCCGGTGCGGTCGCCGCCGGGTCCACCCCGACCGTCTCGATGCCGCACCCGTACGGCACGGCGAGCGTCCGCAGCGCGTCGCAGTGCTGGAACGGCACGTAGATCGGGGCGGTCACCATCAGCACCTCGTCACCGGCGCCCAGCCGTACGTGCTCGGCCCAGAACCGCTGGGTGTCGGCGGTGTGCGCGCGACGGCGCTCCGGTTCGCTCGACGGCGCGGCGAGCACCCGCACCGGGGGCAGCCCGGCCGGCCGGTAGGTGCGCGACGACCAGGCCCGGTGCGGATGGTCGGCCCCACCGCCGCGTTCCCGCTCCGGCGTGGCCACCCCGAACGCCAGCCGAACGCCCGCGTCGAGGACGTCGACCTCGGTGGCGCAGCCGGGCAGCCCGGCCTCGGCCAGCGACGCCGACTCGGCCGGGGAGAGCGGGCGGAAACTGCCCAGCACCGCCACCTCGCCGGCCACCTCGGCGGTGCGGGCCAGCAGCGCCGCGTACGCGGTGCGCCGCAGACAGGCGTGCGCCAGGCCGCCGAGCACCACCAGGTGCGCGTACCCGGACCGGGCCGGCGGGGCGGCGCGGACCAGGCCCAGCGCCGCCGCGGCGGACCGCACCTGCGCGACGGTCTTCGGGTCGAACGCCGGCTCCCGGGCGTCCAGGCGTTCCCGCCCCTGCCGGAAGTCCCACCGCCGGGCGGAGAAGTCGTCCAGCCCGGCCNCCGGCCAGTCGCCGCCGAAGTGGGCCACGAGCCGCCGCACCGGCGGCGACTGGACCCAGGACCGTACGCCGGCCAGCAGTTCCGCCCGGCGCGTGCCCGCCGGCAGCGTCACCTGAGTCGTCCGCACCGGGCGGATGCTACCGGTGACGCCGCCGGGATCGGTCGGCACGCGCCGCTCCCACGGATCGAGTGGCGATTGCCCTCCACGGCTGCGGAAAGGCCACCGAAAGACCCCATCCGACGTCGGAATCCGCAGCGCACCACTTGACGTGGTGTCAGGTGGGCGGGCCGTCGCCCGACACAGTGACAGTTGTCCCTGTGCCCGGGCGGTGGGAGCGTGCGGGGACCAGACCGCCGCGAAAGGGTGCGCCGATGACCGCCGACGACCTGCTGACCCGGCACCGGGCCGTACTCCCGTCCTGGATGCCGCTCTACTACGCCGAACCGCTCGAACTGGTCGCCGGCTCCGGCCGCCGGGTGACCGACGCGGCCGGTCGCAGCTACCTGGACTTCTTCGGCGGGGTGCTGACCACCATGGTCGGGCACGACATCCCGGAGATCCGCGAGGCGGTCGAACGGCAGCTCCGCACCGGCCTCGTGCACAGCTCCACGCTCTACCTGATCCGGCAGCAGGTGGAGCTGGCCGAGAAGATCGCCCGCCTCTCCGGCATCCCCGACGCCCGGGTCTTCTTCACCAACTCCGGCACCGAGGCGAACGAGGCCGCGCTGCTGTGCGCCACCAACCACCGGCGGTCCCACCAGATCCTCGCCGTGCGCAACAGCTACCACGGCCGGTCGTACGCGACCATGGGCGTCACCGGCAACCGTGCCTGGTCGGCCAGCGCGCTCAACCCGCTCCAGGTGGCCTGGCTGCACTCCGGTGAGCGGCTGCGCGGCCTGCTGGCCCGGCTCGACGCCGACGACCGCGTCGAGGCCGCGGTCGAGGACCTGCGGGAGGTGCTCGCCACCCAGACCAGCGGCGACGTGGCCTGCCTGATCGCCGAGCCGATCCAGGGCGTCGGCGGCTTCACCCACGGCCCGGACGGGCTCTTCGCCGCCTGGCGCAAGGTGCTCGACGAGCACGGCATCCTGCTGATCAGCGACGAGGTGCAGACCGGCTGGGGGCGCACCGGCGAGCACTTCTGGGGCTACCAGGCGCACGGCGTCACCCCCGACCTGCTCACCTTCGCCAAGGGCATCGGCAACGGCTTCACCCTGGCCGGCGTGGTCGGCCGGGCCGACGTGCTGGAATCCGTGCCGGCGATCAGCTTCTCCACGTTCGGCGGCAACCCGGTCTCCACCGCCGCCGGCAACGCGGTCCTCGACTACCTGCTCGACCACGACCTCCAGGCCAACGCGGCGCGGGTCGGCGCGATCCTCGGCGACGGCCTGCGGTCGGCCACCGCCGGTCTGTCCCAGGTGGCCGAGGTACGCGGCAAGGGGCTGATGCTGGCCGTCGAGTTCGTCCGCCCCGGCACCGTCGAACCGGACCCGGAGCTGACCACCCGGGTCTTCGAGGCGTGCCGGGTCGGTGGCCTGCTGGTCGGCAAGGGCGGCCTGCACGGCAACGTGATCCGGATCGGCCCACCGCTCACCCTCACCGGGGACGAGGCCCGCGAGGGCCTGGCCATCCTGGTCGACGCGATCCGGACCGCCGTCGAGGTGACGGCGTGAGCGCGGCCCGGCCAGCCCCGGAAATGGCGGACGTGATCGGCCACTTCGTCGACGGCAAGCGGATCACCGGCGACGGCGAGCGGCGCGGCGACGTGTTCGACCCGGCCACCGGCCGGCGTACCGGGCAGGTCGCGCTCGCCTCCGCCGCCGACGTGGCCGGCGTCGTCGAGGCCGCCGAACGGGCCGCCCGGTCCTGGCGGGACGCCTCGCTGGCCCGGCGGNCCCGCGAGCTGGTGCACGCCCGCCGGGACCGGCTCGCCGAGGTGATCACCGCCGAGCACGGCAAGGTCCTCGCGGACGCCGCCGGCGAGGTGCAACGCGGCCTTGAGGTGATCGAGTACGCCTGCGGCATCGCCTCGGCGCTGCGCGGCGGGTTCAGCGAGAACGTCTCCGGCGAGGTCGACTCGTACAGCCTGCGGCAGCCGCTGGGCGTGGTCGCGGTGATCTCCCCGTTCAACTTCCCGGTGATGGTGCCGCTCTGGTTCGTGCCCGTCGCCGTCGCCTGCGGCAACGCGGTGGTACTCAAGCCGAGCGAAAAGGACCCGAGCGCGGCGCTGCTGCTGGCCGAGTGGTTCACCGAGGCGGGCCTGCCCGACGGTGTGCTCAACGTGGTCAACGGCGACAAGGAGGCGGTCGACGCGCTGCTCGATCACCCCGGCGTCCGGGCCGTGTCGTTCGTCGGCTCCACCCCGGTCGCCCGCTACGTGCACCAGCGCGGCGCGCTGGCCGGCAAGCGGGTGCAGGCGCTCGGCGGGGCGAAGAACCACATGGTGGTGCTCCCCGACGCCGACCTGGACCTGGCCGCCGACGCCGCCGTCAACGCCGGTTTCGGCTCGGCGGGCCAGCGGTGCATGGCGATCTCCGCGCTGGTCGCGGTGGAACCGGTGGCCGACGCGCTGGTCGAACGGATCGCCGAGCGGATGGGCCGGCTGCGCGTCGGGGACGGCCGGCGCGGCTGCGACATGGGTCCGCTGGTCACCGCCGCGCACGCCGACCGGGTCCGCGCCTACGTGGCGGCCGGGGTCGCGGCCGGCGCGCTGCCGGTGGTGGACGGTCGACAGGTCACCCAGGACGGCGACCCCGACGGTTTCTGGCTCGGCCCGACCCTGTTCGACCACGTCACGCCGGATATGTCGATCTACACCGACGAGATCTTCGGCCCGGTGCTGTGCGTGCTGCGGGTCGACTCGTACGACGAGGCGGTGGCCCTGGTCAACGCCAACCCGTACGGCAACGGCACCGCGATCTTCACCAACGACGGCGGGGCCGCCCGGCGCTACCAGCACGAGGTGGAGGCCGGCATGGTCGGGATCAACGTGCCGATCCCGGTGCCGATGGCCTACTACTCCTTCGGCGGCTGGAAGGCGTCGCTCTTCGGCGACCTGCACGCGCACGGCGCCGACGGGGTGGCGTTCTTCACCCGGGGCAAGGTGGTCACCAGCCGTTGGCTCGACCCCAGCCACGGCGGGGTCAACCTCGGTTTCCCCACCCAGACCTGAGCCGACGCAGCAGCCCCGCCCCGGCCAGGTACGCCACCAGCGCCGGGGCGGGCAGGCCGAGCGGCTCCGGCGCGTCCTTACGCACGAGGCTGTTCACCAGCAGACCGACGACCAGGCCGGCGTACCCCACGCCGGCGACCACGGTCGACACCAGGCCGTGCCCGCCGCCTGGCTCGTCGCGCCCGCTGGCTGCCTGGTCGTGCCTGCTGGCTGCCTCGTCGTGCCCGCCGCCTGCCTGGTCGTGCCCGCCGCCTGGCTCCTCGTGCCCGCTGGTCGGCCCGTCGTGCCTGCCCGTCGGCCCGCCGGGGCCGGCGGCGGTCGCGTGGTTACGCGGGCCGGGTGGGCGGCGGGTGCGCACCTCGACCGGCCCGAAGACGGCGACCAGCGCGGACAGCACCACGGCGAGGGCGAGCAACCAGGGGATCCGCCACGCCCACCAGGCCGCCGAGCCGACCCGTGGGGTGGGCAGCACGCCGAGCGCGTCCAGCAGGCCGACCAGCAGCACCGCGGCGGTCAGGTGCCAGAGGAAGACGGTGAGCACCACGGCGTTGACCGCGACGACCGCCCGCCACGGGCCGGGCCGACGCAGCCACCGCTCGGCCGGACGGCGCAACAGCAGGATCACCCCGAGCTGCGCGGTGGCCGCGGCGAGCAGCGCCAGGCTCGGCGGTGCGGCGTTGTCCAGCCGTTCGCCCGGCACGTTGAGCATCGCCACCGGGTACGGGCCCACCGTGGTCAGCAGCACCAGCGCGACCAGACCGACGGCGAGCAGGATCGCACCGGCCCGACGGGTGAGCGGCAGCCGGCGCCGACGCAGGCCCCGTACCTCCGTTCCGCCGGTCACGGCCGACGTGTCCGGGTAGCCGCCGGTCCCCGCCGGCATGTCGGCGCCGGCGTTCGGGTTGACCCTGGCGTCTGTGTCGGTTCTGGCCGGCGGGTTGCTGTCGTACCAGGCGAAACCGAGCTGGTGCACGGCCAGCCAGCCGAACAGGTAGTTCCCGTCGGCCAGGTCGACCGGGCCGAGGACGCGACCGAGGTCGCCGAGCGCGACGAGGCCGACCAGCACCACCGGTACGGCCAGGCCGAAGCGGCGGTGCAGCGCGTACATGGGCGGGGTCAGCGCCACCACCACGAAGTAGGCGACCAGGAACCACAGCGGGATGGTGGCGAACCAGACCACGGTGCGTACCCGGGCCGGATCGGCGCCGAGCACGGTGGCGACCGCCGCGGCGGCGGTCAGCACCAGCAGCAACGTGCTGGTCGGCCGGACCAGCCGGGCGCTCCGGTCCACCAACCAGCCGGTCGCGGAACCTCCCCGGCGGCGGCGGGAGACCAGCGAGGCGGCGTTGGCGTAGCCACCGACCAGGAAGAACACCGGCATCACCTGGGCCACCCAGGTCACCGGCCAGGCCCAGGGCAGATCGGCCAGCGCCGAGTGACCGGCCGGGCGGCCGTGGTCGTACCCGATGGCGGTCACGCCCCAGTGGCCGAGCACGACCATGGTGATCGCCAGCGCCCGGAGCAGGTCGGCGTAGCGCTCCCGCCCCGGCGGGGTGCGCGCGGCGAGCTGCCGCAGGCGGCGCATGGGGCCAGGCTATGCCAGCCGCCGCCGACCGGTACGGACAACGGCTCGGTCGGGAGTTCCCGTGGCCCCTGCGTGGGCGTCGTCGGCCGGCGACGTTGCGGTTCGACGACGGATCCTCTTCTCGGCTGTACTGTCGACGGCGCGACCGATGCTGATCAGAACCAGCCGATGCCCGGCGACGCACGGGCAACGGGGCGGTGGGGAGGGTCGCGCTCCAATAGGGTGGGCCGGCACGCTCATCTGATTGACAGGAAACTCCATGTTCTTTCTCATCTACACCCTGTTGTTGCTGCTCGGCGGCATCGCGATGGTCGCCGTCGGCGTCGCGGTCAAGGAGCAGGGGACCGGCTCCCGGATCCTCAACGCGGTGGTCGGCCTCGCCATGTTCGCCTACGGCTTCTACCTGCTCTTCCTCTTCGACGGCGGCAGCTACCGGATCTTCTTCTACGTCTTCGTCCTGCCGATCCTGCTGATCGTGCGCGCGGTGAAGGCCCGCAAGGAGGCCCGCGAGCAGGCCGCCGCGCCCGCCTTCACCGGTGCGCCGCAGCCCGGCATGTTCGCCCCGTCGGCGCCGGGCCAGCCTGCCGCTCCGCACGGTGCTCCGGTTCCGGGGTATGCGGGCGGGCCGCAGGGTGCTCCGGGTTTGGGGTATGCGGGCGGACCGCAGGGGCATCCGGCCACCCCGGATGGCGTGAGCCAGCAGGGGTATCCGGGGCAGCCCGCGGTGTACCCGCCCCACGCGCCGCAGGCCCATCCGGTGCCGCAGTCGACGCCGCAGGACTGGCAGCCGGGACACCCGGGCAACCAGCGCCCCTGACCAGGCGGGCAGGAAGGCCGGTCGACTCCGAGTCGCCGGCCCTCCCCGCTGAACTTCGTGAGGCGGCCGACCAACTCACCCGTCGTGCTGGCGCGAGCGGCTTATGGGCCCCGCAAGCGGTTATGGAATGCCGCCGAGAGGTCGAGGGGCATCGTCGGATGTGCTCCCCCCACCCAGGTGCCGGCCGGGCATGGGTGGTCCTGACCGATTTTGATCTGCGCCCCCGGCATCGTCCTCACCTGGGAGCCGGTGCCCGACCGGCCGTCCCCGGGGCACGCCGTTGTCGACATGAGCTCCGGCGGCGCACCTGCACCCTGCCCGCACGCCGACTGCCGTACCCGTGTCTCGCCGCCCCGGGGCATCCCGCCCCGCCGGAGCCACGCGGTGGGTGGAACGCCACAGGTGTGGGAGCGCGCCGTTGGCACCCATGGCGTTCCACTCGTGGGCGT
>NZ_NAPR01000011.1:120577-121380 GCF_002140155.1 Micromonospora sp. NBS 11-29 | reverse complement strand
GCGTCGTTGGCACCCATGGCGTTCCACTCNNNNGTGCCCCCGTGGGCCGGTGGGTGGAACGCGGTGGGTGTGGCAGCGCGTCGTTGGCACCTATGGCGTTCCACTCGTGGGCGTGTGGGCCGGTGGGTGGAACGCGGTGGGTGTGACAGCGCTTCGTTGGCACCCATGGCGTTCCACTCGTGCCCCTGTGGGCCGGTGGGTGGAACGCGGTGGGTGTGGCAGCGCGCCGTTGGTGATCCACCCACGCGGGCAGAGCGGAGCGAGGGCGCGGCGTGGTCAGGTGGGTGGGGGGACCAGCCGGGCGTGCAGCGTCGTCGGGTCGGTCACCTCGGAGAGGTCCCGTGCGGCGAGCCAGGCCGCGGCGGCGGCGCCGTCGCCGGCGGTGTGCAGCGGGGCGGTCGGCCAGCGACGGGTCAGCTCGGTGCGGACCGCGTCGGCGAGCGGGGTGTCGCCGGTGAGCAGGCCGCCGCCGAGCACGACCGGGGCGGTCGTGCCGGGCGGGCGGATCCGGGACACGGTTTCCGTCAGCGCCGTGGCGGCCTCGGCGATCAGNCTCGCCCTCGCGGGCGGCGGTGACGACCAGCGGCGCGAGCCGCGCCAGTTCGATCGGCGGTCGTCGGGTCACCGCCTGCACCACGGCCGTCGCGGTCGCCCGGGGTTCGGCGGCCACCTGGGGGCTGCCGGTCAGTTCGGTGAGGATGCGGCGGGCCAGGTCGCCCGGGGCGTCGGCGCGGTCCAGGTCGGTCAGGAGCCGGCGGACCGCCTCGCGGCCGAGCCAGAAACCGGAGCCGGCGTCGCCGAGC
>NZ_NAPR01000011.1:111967-120532 GCF_002140155.1 Micromonospora sp. NBS 11-29 | reverse complement strand
GATCGCGCCGGTGCCGGCGATCAGCACGGTGCCGTCCGGGGCGGCGGTCCCGGAGGCGTAGGCGACCAGGGCGTCACCGTGCACCGTGTACGGGCAGCGCAGCCCCGCCTCGGCCCAGGCCCGGTCGAAGGCGGCCCGGCCCTGCGGGTCGGCCAGGAGGCGGCCGGCCCCGGCGAGGCCGATCGCGCCGGCGCGTACCCGGGTCGGGTCGACCCCGGCGAGCGCCGCGCGCAGGGCGGCGAGCAGTTCGACGGCGGCCCGGTCGGCGCCGTAGCTGGTCGGGTTGCCGCCGCCGGCGCGACCGGTGCCGAGGCGTGCGCCGTCGAGGCTCAGGGCGGTGGCGCGGGTGGACGTGCCCCCGACGTCGAGGCCGACCACGACGGTGTCCGACATGGAACCCATGCTGGTCGGCGGCGTGCGCCGACGCAAGATCGGGGGCGTGCGCCAGGTAACAGTTTGAAAACTTCGCCCACGGTCTTGACAGGGAGGGGCCTTCAGTAAGAACTTTTACCACTAACAGTTAACACTCTTTTCCGAAAGGCGTACGCCGATGGCCGAGCACGAGGTGGAGACCGCTGCGGGCACCGCGGTGGTCGATGCCGGTCCGGCCGACCGGCGGGGCGTCGACGGGGTGCTGGCCCGGGTCCGGGCCGGCGCGGGCGAACTCACCGGGGCCCTGCGCCGGGTCGCCGAGCACGTCCTCAGCGACCCCGAGGCGGCGGCCCGGGCGACGATCGTGGAGCTGGCCGAGCGCAGCGGCACGTCGCCGGCCACCATCACCCGGTTCTGCCGCGCGATGGGCTTCGAGGGCTACGCCGACCTGCGCCTCGGCATCGCCGCGGAGACCGGGCGGGCGCGCTCCGCCGGCTGGACGGTCGACATCGGCCGCGAGATCCAGCCCGGCGACCCGCTGTCCCGGGTGCTCGACCAGATCATGGCCGCCGACACGCGCGCCATGCACGACACCGCCGCGCTGCTCGACCTGGCCGAGGTGGAGCGGGCGGCGGTCGCCATCGCCGGAGCCAGCCGGGTGAACATCTTCGGCGCCAGCGGCAGCGCCCTGGTCGGCGAGGAGATGCAGTTCAGCCTGCACCGCATCGGGGTGGCCGCGTGGGCCTGGAGCGACGTGCACGAGGGGTTGGCCAGCGCCGCGCTGCTGAGCGCCGGTGACGTCGCGCTCGGCATCTCGCACACCGGGCAGACCCGGGAGACCATCGAGCTGCTCGCCGAGGCGGGCAGCCGCGGGGCCACCACGGTCGCGCTGACCGGCTTCCCCCGCTCGCCGCTGGCCGAACTGGCCGACATCGTCCTGGTCACCGCCAGCCAGGCCACCACCTTCCGGCCGGACGCGCTGTCCGCCCGGCACCCGCAGCTCGTCGTGCTCGACCTGCTCTACATCGCGGTGGCGCAGCGCACCCACGACCGCGCCCACGCGGCCTTCCGGCGTACCGCCCAGGCCGTCGAGGGGCACAAGGCCGCGAAGGGGGCCCTCTCATGATCAGTGCCCAGGGGTACGCGGACGCCGTCCGCCCCGTACTCGACCGGCTGGTGGACAGCCAGGCGGACGCCGTGGACCGGGCGGCCGACCTGATCGCCGCCGGCCTGCGCGCCGGCGGCGTCCTCCAGGCGTTCGGCGCCGGCCACTCGGAGGCGTTCGCCGCCGAGCTGGTGGCCCGCGCCGGTGGGTTGGTCCCCAGCAACCGGCTCTCCCTGCACGACCTCGTGCTGCACGGCGACGCGCCCCGCGACGTGCTCGCCGACCCCAAGCTGGAACGCGACCCGGCGGTGGCCCACCGGCTCTACGAGCTGGCGGCGCCGCAGCCGGAGGACGTGTTCGTGGTCGCCTCGCAGTCCGGCATCAACGGCTCGGTGGTCGAGCTGGCGGCGCTGGTCAAGCGGGGCGGTCACCCGTTGATCGCGGTCACCTCGGTCGAGCACACCGCCCGGGTCGCCCCTCGGCACCCCTCCGGGCACCGGCTCGCCGACCTCGCCGACGTCGTGCTGGACAACGGCGCGCCGTACGGTGACGCACTGCTGCCGCTCGAGGGCGGCGGCGCGGTCTGTGCGGTCTCGTCGGTCACCGCGGCGCTGCTGGCGCAGCTGCTGACCGCCGAGGTCGTACGACGGTTCCACCAGGCCGGAGAGGTGCCCCCCATCTACCTCTCCGCCAACGTCCCCGGCGGGGACGAGCACAACCTCGCCCTCGAGTCGCGGTACGCCGGGCGTCTCCGGCGGACCGCCTGACCCGACACCACAAGGAGAGACAAGATGTCGGTTACCCCCGAGAAGTCCGGCGACCTCAGCCGCCGGACGTTGCTGCAGCGCGCCGCCGCGGCCGGCCTCGTCGCCGTTCCGGCGGCCGGCCTGCTCAGCGCCTGCGCCGGCAGCGAGCCGAGCAAGTCCGACAAGGGCGGCGACACGGCCAAGAGCAAGGACAACCCGTTCGGCGTCAAGGACGGCAGCGCCGTCAAGGTGGTCGTCTTCAACGGTGGCCTGGGCGACCAGTGGGCCAAGGAAGACAAGGTCGTCTTCAACGCCAAGCACCCGAACGTCACGGTCAACATGTCTTCCACCCAGAAGATCAAGACCGAAGAGCAGCCCAAGATGGCGACGCAGCCGAGCGACCTGGTGATGAACTCGGGCGCCGACATGATGGACCGCAGCACGCTGATCAACGAGGGCGCCATCGAGCCGCTCGACGACCTGCTCGACGCCCCGGCGTGGGACGGCGAGGGCACGGTCGGTGACTCGCTGCTGCCCGGCACGGTCGGTGACGGCACCCAGAACGGCAAGTTCTACGTGGTGAACGTCGCCTACACGGTCTGGGGCAACTGGTACAACGGCGCCCTGTTCAAGAAGGAAGGCTGGACGGCGCCGNGCCGTACGTGCACGACGCCGCGCACGGCTACTACCCGCGGTGGGGGCTGTTCGCCAGCATCTGGAAGGCGGTCGGCAAGCAGGCCGTCATCGACATCGACAACCTGAAGGACAACGCCTGGAAGGCCGACGGCATCGTCGCCGCGCTGGAGCCGTGGGAGAAGCTGGTCAAGGACAAGCTGCTGCTGCCGGGCAAGCTCGACCACACCCAGTCGCAGCAGGCGTTCCTCGACGGCAAGGCGGCGTTCATCCAGGTCGGCACCTGGCTGAAGAACGAGATGGCGGCGACCATCCCGCCGGGCTTCGAGCTGACCCTGTCGGACTACTGGAGCAAGTCGGGCGACAAGGCCGCCAAGGATGTCTTCGCCGCCTCCGGCGAGGGCTTCGTGGTGCCGAGCAAGGCGCCGAACAAGGAGGCCGCGAAGGAGTTCCTGCGCGCCATCCTGTCCAAGGCCGGGTCGGCGAAGTTCGCCGAGCTGACCAAGTCGCTGGCCTCCACCAAGGGCTCCGGCGACAACGTCCAGGACACCGCGCTGGCCAGCGCGAACACCCTGGTCAAGGGCGGCAGCGGGGACCTCATCTCGGTGAAGTTCCCGGACTTCTACGCCGACCTGGACAAGGAGAGCCAGAACCTCTCCGAGGAGCTGATGGCCGGCCGGCTCACCGCCGCGCAGTTCGTCGACAAGATGCAGGCGGCCGCCGACAAGGTCGCCAAGGACTCGTCGATCAAGAAGCAGACCCGCACCGCCTGATCCTGTCGAGGAAGTGAGTCCAATGCGGCACGGAGTCGCGCGTTTCGTCACGGGCTTCCTGGCCCTGCCCGTCGCGCTGTACCTGTTCTACGTGGTCTGGCCGTTCGCCCAGGCGGCGGGCTACTCGCTGACCGACTGGGGCGGGTACTCGGATTCCCAGCGCTTCGTCGGGCTGGACAACTACGTCCGGCTGTTCTCCGACGAGCTGATCCGGAAGGCGTTCTGGCACAACGTGTTCTTCCTGATCACCGTGCCGCTGTTCACGATCGCGCTGGCCCTGTTCCTCGCGTTCCTGCTCAACGTGGGCGGACGCGAGGACAGGGCCGGCATCCGCGGGGTGTTCGGTTCCAGCCTCTACAAGGTCATCTTCTTCTTCCCGCAGGTGCTGTCGCTGGTCGTCATCGCCGTGATGTGGCAGCAGATCTACCGGACCGACGGGCAGGGCCTGATCAACGGCCTGCTGATCAAGATCGGGCTGGTGGACGCGGACAACCCGATCGCCTTCACCGCCGACCCGGAGCCGTTCCTCGGTGTGCCGGCGGTGCTCTGGTGGCTGCTGCTCATCGCGGTGTGGAGCGGCGCCGGCTTCTACATGGTGCTCTTCTCCGCCGCCATGCAGTCGATCCCGAAGGACATCTACGAGGCCGCCATCCTCGACGGCGCGGGCCGGTTCGACACCTTCTTCAAGGTGACCCTGCCGCTGCTGCGGGACAGCATCTCGGTCGCCTGGGTCTACCTCGGCTTCATCGCGCTGGACATGTACGCGCTGGTCTTCGTCATGACGCCGAGCCAGGGTGGACCGAACCACGCCAGCGAGATCTTCGCGTCGGTGCTGAACTTCACCGCGTTTCAGAAGGGCCAGTTCGGCTATGCCTGCGCGATGGGTGTCGCGTTGGCCATCTTCACGATCCTGCTCGCCGCGGTGCAGCTGAGGATCACCCGTCGTGACCGTATCGAGTACTGAAGGAGGCGCGGCGATGAGCACGGCGACGCACGATCTCGACCGGGCCGGTCAGGCCGCCACCGGAGGCGGTGCCCCCGTACCCCCCGGGGAGCGGCACCGCGGCGGGGTCGGCTCCCGGATCTTCAACGGCTTCTCCCACGTGTTCCTCGTGGTCTGGGCCCTGATGGTCGTCTACCCGCTGGTGTGGGTGGTGATGTCCGCCCTCAAGTCCGACTCGGAGGTCATCCGGAAGCCGCTGTCCCTGATCCCGGAGAAGCTGCACTTCGAGAACTTCGGCCGGGCCTGGACCGAGGGGCACCTCGGCTCGTTCTTCCTGAACACCCTCCTGGTGCTGGCCGGCAGCGTGACGCTGACCATGCTGCTCGGCTCGATGGCCGCGTACGCGCTGGCGCGGTTCGAGTTCCGCGGCAACCGGCTGATCTACTACATGTTCCTGTCCGGGCTGACGCTGCCGATCTACCTGGCCGCGGTGCCGCTGTTCAAGGGCGTCTACAACACCGGGGTCAGCTTCCCGCTGCTCGGCCCGAACAAGCACGCGATGCTGATCCTGGTCTACGTGGCCTGGTCGCTGTCGTTCACGATCTTCTTCATGCACTCGTTCTTCCGGACGCTGCCCGACTCGATCGCCGAGGCCGCCTCGGTCGACGGGGCCTCGCACACCCGCACCTTCTTCAGCGTGATGCTGCCGATGGCCAAGCCGGGCCTGATCAGCATCGGCATCTTCAACGTGCTCGGGCAGTGGAACCAGTGGTACCTGCCGACCCTGCTCATGCAGTCGGTCTCCGGCG
Organism: Micromonospora sp. NBS 11-29; assembly: GCF_002140155.1. Lineage (GTDB taxonomy): Bacteria > Actinomycetota > Actinomycetes > Mycobacteriales > Micromonosporaceae > Micromonospora. The sequence continues at coordinate 115,151 of NZ_NAPR01000011.1, read as the reverse complement.
AGCCGAAGCGCCAGGTCATCGCGCAGGGGTTGATCGAGCTGTCGGTCAACCAGGGCTACAAGTCCGACTGGTCCGGGTTGTTCGCCGGTGTCACGATGGCGATGCTGCCGGTGCTGATCGTGTACATCGTCTTCCAGCGCCAGGTGCAGTCCGGCCTCACCGCCGGCGTAGGCAAGTAACCCCTTGCCTGTAAGGAAGGGCCCCTTCTTAACGCGCGTTGTTAAGAAGGGGCCCTTCCTATACCGCAGGCGTTAACCGGGGCCCCCTCCTTACACGCGCAGCGTGTCGGTGGGGCGAGGCAGAATCACCTTCGTGCTGGTGGCGATGGTGGCAGACGAGCGGGGCGGCGGCGTCCTGCAACCGCTGCACGCCGACGGCAGCCCTGCCGGGCAACCCGAGGAGACGGCCGACCTGGCGGGCGGGGTCGCCGCCCGCGAGGCCGCCGACCGGCCCCGCTGGGTGTGGGCCGCCGGGGCCGGCGTCTATCCGGCGCTGCTGCGCGCCGGCGTCCGGCTCGACCGCTGCCACGACGTCGAGCTGACCGAGGCGCTGCTGCTCGGGCACGCCGGCCGCTGGGGCGAGCCGCGCGGGCTGCCGGCCGCCTGGGCCCGGCTGACCGGCACGCCGGTCCCGCCGGACCCGCCGCCCCGCCCGCCGGAACCGCCCGGCCACGGCCAGGCCGCGCTCTTCGCAGCGCCGTCCGGCCCGCCCGGTCCGGGCATCACGGCGTTGACCCGGGTGTACGCCGACCAGCTCGCCCGGGTCGCGACGACCACCCACCCCGGCCGGTTCCGGCTGCTGGTGGCCGCCGAGTCGGCCGGCGCGCTGATCGGCGTCGAGATGGGCGCGGCCGGCCTGCCCTGGCGGGCCGACGTGCACGACGCGATCCTGGCCGAGCTGCTCGGCGAGGCGTCCCCGGTGGGCGGGCCACCCCGCCGGCTGGCCGAGTTGCAGGCCCGCATCGCCGCCGCGTTCGGCGTACGCCATCTGCACGCCGACTCGCCCGCGGAGCTGTTGCGGGCGTTCGCCCGGGCCGGGGTGGAGCTGCCGAACACGCGGGCCTGGGTGCTGCGCGGCGTGGAGCATCCGGCGGTGCCGCTGGTTCTGGAATACAAGGAGCTGTACCGGATCTGGACGGCGCACGGCTGGGCCTGGCGCGACGCGTGGGTCGCCGGCGGCCGGTTCCACCCGGAGTACGTGCCCGGCGGCGTGGTTTCCGGCCGGTGGGCGACCCGGGGCGGCGGCGCGTTGCAGATTCCGAAGGTGATCCGGCGGGCGGTGGTGGCGGACCCGGGCTGGACGTTCGTGGTGGCCGACGCCGGCCAGCTCGAACCGCGGGTGCTCGCCGCGATCTCCGGTGACGAGCGGCTGGCGGCGGCCGGTGGTGCGGGCGACCTCTACGCGGCGCTGGCCCGGGACTCCTTCGGCGGTGACCGGGCGCGGGCCAAGGTGGCTCTGCTCGGCGCGATGTACGGGCAGACCGGTGGGGCGGCGGTGCCGGCGCTGGCGGTGCTGCGCAGGAGCTACCCGACCGCGTTCGGGTACGTGGAGGCGGCGGCGCGCACCGGTGAGGCGGGTGGGCTGGTCCGGTCCTGGCTGGGGCGCACCTGCCCACCGGGTGCGGTGGGGTTCGTCGACGGCGAGGAGGGGCCGCCGGACGGCGAGGTGGACCCACGCAGCCCGTCGGCGCGGGCGGCCCGCTCGCGCGGGCGGTTCACCCGCAACTTCGTGGTGCAGGCGACCGCCGCGGAGTGGGCGTCGACGCTGCTGGCGACGCTGCGCGCCGAGCTGGCCGGTTCGGCGGCGGAACTGGTCTTCTTCCAGCACGACGAGGTGATGGTGCACTGCCCGGCCGACCAGGCCGGCGCGGTCGCCGACGCGGTCACCGCCGCCGGTGAGCGGGCCACCCGGCTGCTGTTCGGCGACACTCCGGTCCGCTTCCCGCTCGACACGTCCACCGTGGACTGCTACGCCGACGCGGCATAGTCACACAAATTTCCGTTTTGCCCCGCTACCCGCTCCCGATCGTCGTCGTTGGGCCCGGTGTGCGTACGACGGGACGGACCGGGCGCGTCATGCCCGGTCCGTCCCCCTGGTCGAGGGGGCACCGCTGAACCGGATCGCTGCAATGATCATCGCCGCTGGCGGGGGCCGCCGCATCGGCGGACCCGAGGCCCTGCTGCACCAGGGCGAGAAGTCACTGGTCAGCCGGATGATCGACACGATGGCCACGGCGGGCTGCGGCCAGGTCGTGGTCGTGCTGGGTGCGGCGGCCGAACAGGTACGGCAGAGCACCGACCTCACCGGCGCCACCGTCGTGGTCAACCGCGCCTGGGGCACCGGCGTGGGCTCCTCGATCCGGGCCGGGCTCGCCGCGCTGACCGACGACGACATCGAGGCAGTCGTCGTGGTCCCGGTCGACATGCCCGGCCTCACCACGGCCGCGGTCCGCCGGGTGACCGCCCTGCCGTACCCGGACGTGCTGGTCTGCGCGACCTACGACGGCCTGCGCGGCTACCCGATGCTCTTCGGCCGCCGGCACTGGCCCGGCATCGCCACCCTGGCCAGCGCCGACGTGGGCGCCCGGCCGTACCTGCTGGCGCACAAGGACCAGATCGTCGACATCGCCTGCGACTCGGTGGCCGACGGCAGCCGCATCGACAGCCCGGAGTTGATGGCGCTCTACGGGCTGTCGATCCCGGAGCAGCGCATCGGCGCGTGACGCCGAGCCGTAGTTGTTGCTATCGCCGAGCCCGACGGAGCACTGCGGCGATCTTCGGCGTCATGGTGCCGGCCCGCTCGAAGGGTTCGAGTAGTTCCACGATCTCCGCCATCAAAGCAGCATGATCGTCGTTGTTGACGACGCTGCTCAGCTGAGTGAGCGTGACGCCCAGTTCCTCGACGAGGTCGATGCGACTCGGCTCTTGGCGGTGAAGCGCCCGGCGGATGCTGGCCGCCATGGTGATCAGGGTCTTCGCGGCCTCGGTGTCTTCGGCTTGGCGCGCCAGTTCACCCAGCCGTTCGTAGGAGATCGACAGGTCGCGGGCGTAGCTGGTGTTGTCTGGCTCGGCGGCGGTCAGCCGTTCGGCGATGGTCAATGCCTTNNNTGGTAGAGCTGTCGGGCTGTCTCGCTCTGCCCACTGTCGCGGGCCAGGTCACCCAGCCTGTTGTAGGAGACCGACAG
>NZ_NAPR01000011.1:111766-111832 GCF_002140155.1 Micromonospora sp. NBS 11-29 | reverse complement strand
GTCACGGGCGTAGCTGGTGTTGTTCGGCTCGGCGGCGGCCAACCGCTCGCGGATGCTCGACGACTG
>NZ_NAPR01000011.1:111526-111615 GCF_002140155.1 Micromonospora sp. NBS 11-29 | reverse complement strand
GCTCTGCCCACTGTCGCGGGCCAGGTCACCCAACTTGTTGTAGGAGATCGACAGGCCACGGGCATAGTTGGTGTTGTCTGGCTCGGCGG
>NZ_NAPR01000011.1:111320-111399 GCF_002140155.1 Micromonospora sp. NBS 11-29 | reverse complement strand
CTCTGCCCACTGTCGCGGGCCAGGTCACCCAACCGTTCATGGGAGATCGACAGGCTGCGGGCATAGTTGGTGTTGTTCG
>NZ_NAPR01000011.1:111094-111230 GCF_002140155.1 Micromonospora sp. NBS 11-29 | reverse complement strand
GTTCGGCGGTGGCCAACCGTTCGGCGATGGTCGACGACTGTTGGTAGAGCTGCCGAGCCGTCTCACTCTGCCCACTGGCGCTGGCCAGGTCACCCAACCTGGTGTAGGAAACCGACAGGTCACGGGCGTAGCTGGC
>NZ_NAPR01000011.1:110887-111042 GCF_002140155.1 Micromonospora sp. NBS 11-29 | reverse complement strand
GTTGTTCGGCTCGGCGGCGGCCAACCGCTCGCGGATGGTCAATGCCTTCTGGTAGAGCTGCCGGGCTGTCTCACTCTGCCCATTGGCGCTGGCCAGGTCACCCAACTTGTTGTAGGAAACCGACAGGTTGCGGGCGTAGTCGATGTTGTTGGGCT
>NZ_NAPR01000011.1:98307-110850 GCF_002140155.1 Micromonospora sp. NBS 11-29 | reverse complement strand
GGCCAACCGTTCGGCGATGGTCGACGACTGTTGGTAGAGCTGCCGGGCCGTCTCACTCTGCCCACTGTCGCGGGCCAGGTCACCCAGCCGTTCATAGGAGATCGACAGGTTGCGGGCGTAGCTGGTGTTGTTGGGCTCGGCGCTGGTNGCTCTGCCCACTGTCGCGGGCCAGGTCACCCAACTTGTTGTAGGAGATCGACAGGTTAAGGGCGCAGCCGGGGTTGTCCGGTTCCAGGTCGTACCTGCGGTGATCGACAGCCAGGCAGGTGGTGAAGATGCTGCGGGCGTCGGTCGAGCGGCCGTGATCGCGGGCGAGCATGCCGAGCGTGTCGCCGGCAGCGCTCAGGTCAGCCTGAACAGTAATAGGCAGATCGGCGACGTGGCCGGCGGTCAGCAGCGCGGTGTGGGCGCGGCACAGGCTGTCGAGGAGGCTGACCCGCACCCCCGAGGGTTGGTCGACGGCGGGCGAGCTTTGATCGATTGCCCTGGTGCGGCCAGCGCAGCGCCGCACCAGGGCGGGGTAGCTGCCGGCGAGAGCGACCGCGGCGACATCGGCGACGGCCGGGGTGCCGGCCAGCCGGATCAGCACGTCGAGGACCCGTTCGACCTGCGCGTCGGAGCGCATGGCCAGCAACCGGTTCAGGAGCGTCAGACCATGGTCGTCGTGTTCGCCCAGGACTCTAGCCACGAGGGCTTCGCCGAGACGGTCGGGGCGCAGCGGATTCCATCGGTCCGGCCCGTCGTACAGGTCGCGCAGCCATCGATCGACCCGATGGCGTACGGGCGCAGCGGCAGCGTCGGCCACCAGGTCCAGCAAGGCTCCGGCTTCGGCGTCGTCGCGGGCTCCCGCGAGGGTGGACAGGGCCACGCACAGACGCACCGTCGGCCGGTCGAGGTCGGGCACGCGGCGATACCAGCGCCGCGCTTCGTGGTCGAGCGCGCGATCCACCGGCGGCTGCTCCCCGGATCGCCAATCCGGCCCGGACAGTGCCGCGTCGAACGCCTCCAGCAGCACATCCAGCGGACGGCTGTAGCGGGGGTCGGACAGGTCCACCTCGACCGGCGGAGCAGCCCAACCCGGACCGTTCCAGGCGCGGCCGAACGCGGTCAGCCCGGCGGTGAACAGCGTGTTCCGCTGCGGGTCGGTCAGGTCGGCCACCGCAGTGGAGGTGTCCACCGCGCTGTCCAACGCGCTGAGCGTGGCACCGGTAGCGGCCTCGGCCAACGGTGCCAACGCCTGCCCGGCCAGCGCCGTGGCGGAGGGACGGCCGAGCAGCAGCAGGCGTACCGGGGCCAGCGGGGACGCCGACCGGGTCAAGGCGGCGAGCCGGGCGGCCAACGCCACCGCGTCGCGTTCCTCGACGTAGTCCACGACGAGTAACCGGGGCACGGGCAACCGGTCGACGCCGGTGTCGTCGGCAGGCAGCAGCCCCGCCACCCAGCCGCGTGCCCGTTGCGCCCGGCACGCCTCGACCGCGAAGCGGGTCTTGCCGGTGCCGCCACCGGCGTCGATGTAGCGCATCGACAATCGCTCCGGCCGGTCGCACCACTCGTCGACGGTCGCCAGGATTCCGTCCCGGAACAGGTAGTCGACCACGGCGAACTCGGGCCGCAGCATCGTCGAGGGCTGGCCCGTACCGGGCTGCACCTGCGCATCGGTCCAGGGCTGTTCGACCAGGTCGTTGGCCCCGTCGACCGGTAGGACGGCATGCCAGCCGGCTCGGTCGGCCAGCACCGCCGCAGCTCCCGCCGCGGCGATCTGCTCGCCGTACGCGGTCAGGTCGTCGGGCACACCCGGCCCGCCCGACAACAGGGCGGCGACCGGCGCGGCCCAGCCGCCGAGGTCGCTGTAGCGGTCACGGGTGGCGGTGACCACCCCCACCACCGCCCTGCGCGCCGGACACACCAACGGCGCCCCCGACAACCCCGGCGCGGCCTGACCGGCCTTCAACTGGAAGAACTCGTCACCGGTGACGCCTTCGAACACGAACGAGGCCGGTGCCCCCACCGGCACCCCACCCTCCTCCCGGGGTGGGAATCCGAACGCGTGACACGGCCCGGACAGCGGCTCGGCCCCGGCCAGCCACACACACGGATGAGTCTCGACCCACGCCGTCGTGTGACGCAGGCGTAGCAGCGCCAGGTCCGGGTACGGCCACAACGCCGTGTCGACCGGCGGCGCCGATCGGGCCAGCACGTCCGCAACCACCGGTTCGACGCCGACACCCGGATCGGCGGGCACCACCACCACGCCGCCGAGGGTCACCTGCTCGGCGGCGTCGTAGACGACGTGCGCCGCGGTGAGCACCCAGCCGGGAGCGACAAAGAAGCCGGTCCCCAGCACCGCCCGACCGTCCGCCTGCTCGATGCGTACGACGTGGCGGCGTAGTTGCCGTGAGTCGACTCGTGTGCGCATCCGCCCGCCCCAGGTCTCAGGTCGACTCGGGTCGCTTCCAGGTGAGGGTGACCGTGAGGCTCGCCTGACCGTCGGCTTCGACGAGCAGACCGGTCAGCTTGCCGGCCTTGGCGGTCAACGCCAGTCCGAACTCGACGCTCGCTTCGGACGGCTTGACCCGTTCCCACACCTGCCCCAGCTCGGCGGCGACAGCTTCCACGGTGTCCCGGACACCGTCGAAGGACATCGCCCGGTCCAGGGTGACGGTCTGCGGGCCACCGCCTTCGGCGAGCTTGACGAAGAACTCCGTCCCGCCGGCCTCGACCCGTGCCACCTGCCCCACTCGCCCCTGCCCTGCCTGCACCCGCAGCCCCTTCCGCCCCGCCGGACCGGCACGTAGCCATCCCGCTGCCCTACGTGGCAGCGCGGCACGAGCAGTCTCATTCGGCCGCACCCGGGGCGCAACTTCCGCACCAGCCGGGGTCAGAACAACGACAGCGGTGAGCCCACCCTCACGTCCGCTGGTCGGCCGGGACCAGGACGCCGCTGCCGGACCAGTTGATGTCCTCGTGTGAGATCGCCTTGTCCGGTTCGTCGTCCTCGTCCAGCGTGGAGTAGCCCGCGAAGTAGCGTCCGAAGCCGTACCCGCCGGCCTTCAGCGTGGCCAACGCCCACGGCCGCAACTGGTCGCGCAGCTTGTCCGGGGTACGTCGGTCGACCGGCACGCGGATGACTCCGAGCAGGTCGTACCACTCGTCGACCGTCCCGGCGTCGACCACGCGACAGAGCGAGAAGGCGTGCCGCACCGGCGGCTCCGGATCGATCCACCTGACCTCATCGAGCATGGCCCCTCCTTGATAGCCGGATCCTCCCCGCAGGATCGCGCAAGTCGCCGTTTATATCAAGAGGATGTAAGTTCGTGTTGGTGTCGCGTATGGTCCTGAAGGGATCGCTGACGATGGACAGCAGGAGTAGAGATGACATCGAAGACTTCAAGCGCGTCGCGCAGGTCGACACCGCCACTCACCTCGCCCACCGTGCAGGCGTGGGAGCTTGGACTACGGCTGCGTGAGCGCCGTGAAGAAGTGGGGATGACGGCGGTCGCGGCGGGTCGGGCCAGCGGCATCACGCAGGCGTACATCTCGGGGGTCGAAGCCGGGCGGGTGAAGCTGCCGGGCGACCGGCTGGCACAGCTTGTCAAGGTCTATGAGCTTGACCCCTCCGACGCCACCGAGCTAGAGGAGTTGCGGGTCGCGGCCATGCGGCGGGCCTGGTGGCACCAGTATTCGCAGCTCTTCCCGGCCGACTTCCTCCGCTTTCTGGGGTACGAGGCCGGCGCCGAGCACGTCCGTAGCTACCACAACGAGCTGTTGCACGGCCTGTTGCAGACCGAGGAGTACGCGCGCGCGGTCATCCGGGGCGGCAACACCTACGTCCGGTTGACTGAGATGGACCGGCGGGTCGCTGTGCGGATGGCGCGGCAGCAGCGGCTCGACGGCGACCACCCGTTGCGGCTGACCGCCGTGATCAGTGAGGGCGCGCTGCGGCAGCAGGTGGGCGGCCCGGAGGTGATGCGCGCCCAGCTCGACCACCTCGATCGACTGCTGACCGAGCGCCCGGAGCAGTTCGAGATCCGGGTGATGCCGTTCGCCGCCGGAGCGCATCCCGCACTCGGCGGTCCGTTTCAGGTCCTGTCGTTTCCGTCGCCCTGGCTGCCCGATCTCGTCTGGCAGGAGGTGCTGACGTCCAGCGACATCATCGACCAGTCCAGCCGGGTCGCGGACTACGTCGTGACCTTCGCCGAGGCGCGGGAGCGGGCGCTAAGCTCGGCGGAGTCGCTGGTGCTGATCCGGCGGATCGCCAAGGAGATGACGTGATGGCCGCCCGTCCCACCCCCGATCGTGGCTGGTTCAAGTCCTCCCGGAGTTCGGATAACGCTGCCTGCGTCGAGGTGCGGTTCGTCGGTGGCGCGGTGGACGTTNGACACCAAGGACCGCACCGGCCCGACGCTCGCCTTCGACGGCCGATCCTGGGCCAACTTCCTGACCGGCCTCAAGGCCGAGTCGGGCCAGTAAGCCGGCGTCGCTCGGTGGTATTTGCAACCGGGCGTCGGACAGTTCGCTCTCCTTGACCCGGTTGCCCTTCAACACGGTGAATGTGGCTGTGGTCAGTCCCGTACTCGTGACCTCGATGAGGGTGCGCCTTGCATAGGCAAAGTCCATCGACCAGTCCATCCGTCACCGACTACCAGGTGACGTTCGCCGAGGCGCGGGAACGCGCGTTAGGCTCGGACGACTCGCTCGACCTGATCCGCCGGATCGCCAAGGAGATGACGTGACCTCGTCGCACCGCCTCCCCGGGCAGGGCTGGTTCAAGTCCTCCCGCAGTTCAGACAACGCCAACTGTGTCGAGGTGCGGTTCGTCGGTGGCGCGGTGGACGTCNGACACCAAGGACCGCACCGGCCCGACGCTCGCCTTCGACGGCCGATCCTGGGCCACCTTTGTGACCGGCCTCAAGGCCGACACGACGAGCTGACAGCCGGCCACCTCGCGCTGACCCGGATCGCCCCGACCAGCGGCCTTGACGGCCGGAGCAGATCCCGGCCGAAGCTCCCGCCGTGGCGGATCGACGCCCCGGGTGGTCCCGGGTCAGATGGATGCCGGGAAGTTGGCCTTGGCCGCGCGGCCGACCAGGGCGGTGAGGGCCGCGTCCACCCCGGCTCCGACAAGGCCCCCCGCGAGCGGGATGCCCTTGGCCAGGGTGATGGCCGAGCGCTGCGTCCCGTACTTGGCGAGGAGCATGAAGCCGACCCGTTCGTTGATCTTCCGGATGACGGCGATGGGGATCGCTTTGATCAGTTGCGCGGTCACCTTCGTGCCGACCTTGACGCCCACCCCGTGCAGCGTGGTCGCCAGCGTCCCGCCGGCGGTCGTGAGCGTGATGAAGGTCTGGACGTGCGGGTCCGAGATGTCGTAGCCCCGCAGGTAGGCGATCGAGCCGACGAGTCGCGCGTTGATCACCAGTGACCCGGCGATGTTCGCGGGAAGCGTCACGGGCATGGTCACGAAACCGCCCAGGCCGGTGACGAACCCGTTCGTCGAGGCCGTGCCCACCGCCTCGACGATGAGCCGGTCGATCACCCGCTCGATCGCCGCCTCGGTCGCCTGGTCACGCAGGGGCCCGTCGTCGGGGCCGACAACCGGGCCGCCGTCCGCCGCGATGGCCTTGCTGAGGCGGGCATCCGCGTAGGCAACCGACCCGGTTATCGGGCCGACCCCGTCTCGGATGACCTTCACGGTGGTGTTCTGGAAGAAGCGGACCACCGCGTTGGAGGAACCCTCACCGTGTTCGCCCGTCTCGGGCTCGTTCGCGTCCATCGTCTTTCCTTCTCGACAGCCGGGGTGCGGTCGTGCCGCAGACGTGGAGATTAGACGACACTCCACATCGGAACGACCGGTCCGAGAGGCGTTGGTTCGCAAAGCCGTTGATAGCGGACGTGCAGTCGGGAAGTCGACTGCATCGATTGGCCCGATCGAATGGGCGGGCCGTCGATATTCGGCTGAGAACGACGGCGTTTTCGGCCTACGCTCCTGACCTGCCCGCCACCAGCAGGGGGAGACCGGACGCCGCACATGACCGGTCGGGCGCGGATGGTTCGTCGCGGTCCGAACTCGATCGACAGGACGTCGGGTGGGTCCTACGGTTGCGCGGTGCGCCCTGGAGAGATCGTCGTCGCTGTCGAGCAGGTACGCACCCTGATCGAACAGCAGTTCCCCGAATGGTCGGACCTGCCGATCGTTCCGCAGCCGTTGACCGGCACTGACAACGCGCTGTTCCGGTTGGGTGATTGCCTGACGGCACGGTTACCACGGGCGCGGTGGGCGGTCGACCAGGTGGCGACTGACGTGAACTGGCTGCCGCGACTGGCGCCGCATCTTCCGGTGTCGGTACCGGTGCCGGTCGCGGTCGGCCGGCCGGGCGGGGACTATCCGTGGCCGTGGACGGTCGTCCCGTGGCTGGACGGGCACAATCCGGACGCCGGGCAGGACCTCGCCGACATCGCCGTCGACCTCGCCGGCTTCGTGCGCGCGATGATCGCGATCGACCCGATGGGCGGCCCGGTCAAGAACGGGATTCAGCGCGGCGTACCCCTGGCGCAGCGGGATGAGTTGACCCGCCGGTCGATCACGGCGCTGGGCAACCGGATCGACGGGCGGGCGGTGACCGCAGCGTGGGACGAGGCGATGGCGGCGGACGAGTGGCCCGGACCCCCGGTGTGGCTGCACGGTGACCTCCTGCAAGGGAACCTGTTGGTCGACCGCGGCAGGCTCACCGGAGTGATTGACTTCGGCGGCCTCGGCCGCGGCGATCCGGCGGTCGAGGTGCGGCCGGGCTGGAGTCTGTTCGATGCCCGCGCACGGGCCGCCTACCGGGAAGCGCTCGGATTCGACGAGGCGACCTGGGTACGTGGGTGGGCCTGGATGCTGTCGGGCTCCCTCTACTGGCTGGCGGACCTGTGGGACTCGATCAGCGCGGCCGACCGCGAGGACACGATGCGGCACCTCGACCACATCGTGCGTCACCGCCACGACTGACCTGCGGTCCCGCCCGCGAGCGGCGTGACTGCTCCCGGCGCGCCCAGCGGTCGCCGGCCGGTCACCCGGGCAAATTCGGCTGCGCGCACGACCGCTCCGCCCTACCCTCGGCGAGCAGCCGGACCACCTCGGACGGCGGATCGGAGGAAGCGCCACGATGACGAGCCACCTCTACGCGATCAGCGTCGACGCGGGGGAGCCGCTGCGGCTCGCGCGCTTCTGGGCGGAACTGCTCGGCCGGGAGGTCGTCGACGACCCGTACGAGGGGGTCTCGCTCCGGCCCGACGGCGACCCGGGCTTCCGCATCCGGTTCCTCCCGACCGACGCGCCGAAGGTCGGGCAGAACCGGGTGCACTTCGACCTGACCAGCGCCGCACCGGAGGACCAGCGGAAGACGGTGGACCGGGCGCTCGGGGAGGGCGGCCGGCACGTCGACATCGGGCAGCGGGGCGACGAGGGGCATGTGGTGCTCGCCGATCCGGAGGGCAACGAGTTCTGCGTCATCGAGGCGGGCAACAGGTTCCTCGCCGGCTGCGGGCTCGTCGGCGCCGTCAACTGCGACGGTACGCAGGCGGCCGGCTACTTCTGGCGGGACGCGTTGGGCTGGCCGCTGGTCTGGGACCAGGACGAGGAGACCGCGATCCAGTCCCCGCGCGGCGGCGCGAAGATCACCTGGAGTGGCCCGCCGTTGATGCCCCGGCACGGCCGGGACCGCGTACACCTGGACCTTGCCCCACCGGCCGGCGCGGACCGGGAGGCCGAGATCGACCGGCTGGTGGCGCTCGGCGCCACCCGGGTCGGCGCGGGCCGGCACACCGTCGATGACGTGGTGCTCGCGGACCCCGACGGCACCGAGTTCTGTGTGCTGACGCCCCGGTGACGGTGCCGCGCCCCTGCGGACGCGGCATGGTTCGGCCCCCGGCTGAGCNTGGCGGGGTCGGAGAGCCCGTGATGCCGCCACTTCAGCGAAATGGTGTCGATCAAGGAGCCGGAGGCCGCCACTTCGGCGTAGTGGTGTTGATCAAGGGGTGGGGTTGAGGCCGGCACGCGACGTGAGCCATCCACGCCTTCAGGTTTGCAGGCGGCCTGCCGGAAACTCCGGCCCAGCCCCGAGCGGCACGCCGAACGGGTGCCGGCCCCGTCACACCTGGATGTCGAAGCGTTGCAGCACCGAGGGCGCGACCAGCCCCAGCGCGGCGAGCGCCGCCACCACGGTCAGCACCGTCCGCAGCACGACGGTCTCGGCCTTGCTGCCGGTGCGCAGCGCGATCTTGTTGGGCAGGCCGATCATCGTCCACATCCGCCGTTTGATCGGGATGGGCCAGAGGATCGGCACGCCGGCCCGGGTGATCATGTCGCCGAGGATGTGCACGAAGCAGCCCACGCCAACCGCGAGACCGATCATCGGATAGCCGCGGTCGCCGGGCAGGTTGGCGAACGTGAACCAGGCTGCGGCGGCCGACACCAGCGTGATGACCACCCAGCCGGCCCGCTCGGCCCACTCGTCGAAGAGCCCGCGTAGCGCCAGCCCGATCATGAAGAACAGGATGCTGACCACCGCCCACTTGCCGTAGTGGGCGCAGAGCGCGGTGGTGCCCCACCCGACCAGCGCGGTGAACGGGACGGTGTGGGTCAGCGTGCGGTGCCCGTTGTTGCGACGCGGGTCCTTGCTGAGCTTGGTGGCGTAGTAGACGCCGAGCGAGATCTTCTCCACCACCTCGGCGACGAAGAGGCTGAACACGCCGAAGGTCCGCGCCACGGTCGCGCCACCCTGGTTGCGGGTGACCTTGCCGGAGAGGTCCAGGTCGGGAAAGAGCGCCCCGCCCGCGCAGACCGCCGTGCCCACCGCCAGCGCCAACGGCGTCTGGTGGTAATCGGCGAACTGGTCCAGCGCCCAGGAGCCGGTCAGCCATACCGCCGCGCCGGACAGCGCGTGGGACGGTCCCATCATCTCGGCTCGCCCTCCCCAAGATCTTGATCGACAAACTACGCCACTGTAGTCAGTCGGTGCGACGGTCCGACGCGCGCCGGGTCATCCCGCCGTGCGGGTGGGCCGGATCGGGCGGATGCTGTCCCGGATCAGGGTGAACTGCTCCTCGGCGGCGGCCCAGTCGGCATCGGTGGTGCTCAGGCCGAGCGTCCACCCGGCCTCCTCGCCGGGCAGCACCCGCAACGCGTGCATGCGTTCGCCGAACGGCGCGGTCCAGCGGCACTCCCACTCCGCGCCGTCACCGTCGGCGGCGAGCCGTACCTTCTGGTATTGCGGCAACCGGCCGGCGGAGGTCAGGTCCCGCTCGGCCGAGCGGAGCCGGCCCACCGGGTCCCCGCCCGGGTAGGGCTCGACGCCGAGGATGCGCCGGGTGGCCGGGTCCTGGAAGCAGGTGGTGTCGCCGGAACGGAGCTGGAGCCACCCGGCGGGCAGGGCGATGTGGAACCCGCCCGTGTCGGCCGGCCAGACCCAGCCGGCGGGCACGGTCACCGCCGGGTCGGCCGGCGGCGGTCCCTTCTGCACCGGCGTGCCCGCCACGTCGGGTCGGATGCAGGGGAACGGCGGGGGTGGCGGCCCGCCCGGACCACCGGGCGCGCCGGGCGGTCGGTCCCAGGGCTGGCCGACCGGGTCGTCGTGCCGGTCGTCGCTCGGTGAACCGTCCCCGTCGACGGCGAGGGCGGTGCCGACGCCGGTCACCACCGCCAGCACCGCGGCGCCCGCGGCGAGGCCCCAGCGTCGGGGCGTCATCCGGAACCGGTCGTCGTCGCCGCCCAGCGCGTCGCCCGTCGGGCGGCCGTGGCCGGTCCCCCCGCCGCCCGCGCCGTGGGCGGCCCGGACGCCGCCGCCCGACACGGGTACGCCGAGGGCCGCGCCGTCCGCCGCGCGACCGCCGTGGAGCGCGCCGCTTCCCGTCCCGTCGCCGCCGAGGGCGCCGCTGTCGACCGGACCGGTGGTGACGGGGGACGGGCCCGTCGTGCGGGCGCCGCTGGCTGCGGGGGTGTGCACGGGGCTGACGGCGTCGGCCCGGGTGGCGGGCCCCTCGGGGCCGACCGGGCTGCCCGGGTTCACGAAGCTGGTCAGGACCGTGGGACCCAGCCCGCCGACCGGCCGGTCGGGAACGTCCCGGCCGGTGCCGTGGTCATCCGGCCGGTCCGGCTCGTCGGTGCGGCGCTCCGCGGTCGAGCCGGCCGGCGACGCCGCGTCGTCCTCGGTCGGTCGCGCCCACTCGCTGCGCCGCGCCGCCCGGTTCCAGGCACGGGCGGCGGCGGCCGGTGGCATCAGGTCCGGATAGCCGACGGTCGGCCGGTCCGGTGTCGCCGTGTCGTCCCAGCCCTCCGGGTCGGTCGTCCCGGGCCGGCCCGGCATGCCGCCGGTCGGGTGCCCCGGTCTTCCGCCAAAGCCCTCCACCAGCGGATCGGCGCGTCCGGCCCCGCTCGTCGGCGCGGCGGCGCGTCCGGTTTCGCTCGTCGCTGGCGGTACGACGCCGGCCCCGCTCGTGGGTGGAGTCGCACGTCCGGTCGCGCTGGTGGGCGCAACGGCGCGGCCCGTCGCGTTGACGGGCGGCATGGGGCGTCCGGCTGCGCCGGTGGGCGGGCCCGTGCGTTCGGAGTCGCCGGTGGACGCGACGGCGGGTCCGGAGCGGGGGATCGGCGGGACGGCGATGCTGGAGCCGGCCAGCGGCGGAACGGCGGGCCCGGACCGGGGGATCGGCGGCACGGTGAGGCTGGAGCCGGACAGCGGCGGAACGGCCGGTCCGGACCGGGGGATCGGCGGGGCGGTCGCGCCGGGCCGCTCCGTCGCGACCGTCGCCGTCCGGCCCGGCCCGGCGGCGGGCGGCTCGGCGGCGGCCGGTGGCTCGGCGGCGGCGCTGGTGAGCAGTCGGGCGGTGTCGTCGTGGCCGAGGCGGTTACGTGGGTTGCGGCGCAGCAGCCCGACCAGCACCGGCGCCAGCGGGCCGGCGTGGGGTGCCGGGTCCGGCGGTTGACTGGCCAGCGCGGCCAGCGTCGCCATCGCGGTGCTGCGGGCGTACGGCGAGCGGCCCTCCACGGCGGCGTGCAGGGTGGCGCCCAGCGACCACAGGTCCGCCTCGGCGCTGGAGACCCCCTCGGCGGCGCGTTCCGGCGCGACGTACTGCGGGGAGCCGAGGACCAGGCCGGGGCGGGTCATCGCGCCGTCGCCGCCCTCGAACACGGCCAGCCCGAAGTCGGTGAGCAGGACCCGCCCGTCCAGGGCCAGCAGCACGTTCGCGGGTTTCACGTCCCGGTGCAGCACCCCGGCCCGGTGGGCGGCGCGCAGCGCGGCGTGCACCGCCAGCCCGATCTCGGCGGCCCGTCGGGGCGGTAGCCGACCGTCCGTCTCGATGATCTCCTGGAGCGACCGGGACGGGACGTACTCCATGATCAGCCACGGGTCGCCGTTGACCCGGACCACGTCGTAGACCCGGACCACGTTGGGGTGGCTGAGCTGGGCAGCCGTGCGCGCCTCGCGCAGCGTGCGGGCCCGCAGCTCGTCCCGCTCGTCCTCGGCGAGCCAGTTCGGCAGCAACACCTGCTTCACCGCGACCTCGCGCTGAAGCTCCTCGTCCCGAGCCCGCCAGACCTGACCCATCCCACCGCGTCCGACCAGCTCGATCAGGCGGTATCGTCCGGCGATCACCACGTCCCGCACCGCACTCCTCACCGCTGGGCGTGGTCCACAATAGCCAACGGATCGGACGGGACCTATCCGGTCGGAGCGGCAGGAGTCAGCTTGCCGCCCCGGCCAGCAGGTTCCCCTCCGGGATGGCGACGGCGGACCGGCCCCCGGCCAGCAGCGCGGCGGCCCGGCGGGACTGGAACGTGTGGTGTTCCCGGCGGGCGGCGGCGTAGCTGCCGGCGGTGCGGGCCGCGATGGCCGACCAGGCGTAGCGCTCGGTCACCATGGCGCGGGCCCTGCGCGCCACCCGGCGGGCGAACACCTCGTCGTCGAGCAGCCGGTCGACGGCGCCGGCCAGCGCGTCCGGGTCGCCGTGCGGGAAGGTCACCCCGGTAACCCCGGGCTCGACGATCTCGGCCAACCCGCCGGTGTGCGCCACCGCGAGCGGAGCGCCGGCCGCCGCCGCCTCCAGCGCGATCATGCCGAACGGCTCGTAGAGGCTGGGGATCACGGTCGCGTCGGTGGCGGCGAGCACCGCCGGGAGCTGCGTGGCGTCCATGAAGCCGGCGAACCGGACGGTGTCGCCGAGGTGCAGCCGCCGCGCCTGGTCGACCAGTTCGTCCCGGTACGGGCCGTCCCCGGCGATCACCACCCGCAGGCCGGGATGCCGCTGCGCCAGGTGCGGCACGGCGTGCACCAGGTGCTGCACGCCCTTCTCGTAGACCAGCCGGCCGGCGTACCCGATCAGCGGCCCGTCCCCGGCGAAGCGGGCGCGGGCGGCGGCGACCGCGTGCGGGCGGGCCCGCCAGGCCCGGTCGTCGACGCCGTTGGGCACCACGTCGACGCGCCCGGCCGGCACGTCGAACAGCCGCACCACCTGGTCGCGCATGTAGCCGGAGCAGGCGATGACCCGGGCCGAGGTGTTGCT
>NZ_NAPR01000011.1:98169-98290 GCF_002140155.1 Micromonospora sp. NBS 11-29 | reverse complement strand
AGTGTTCGACGCCGTGGATGGTGCGGTTCATCTCCTCCGGCAGCCAGCCCTGGTGCCGGCCGGCCTCGGTGGCGTGGATGGTGGTGACCAGTGGCACGTCCAGGTGCTCGGCCAGCGTGAC
>NZ_NAPR01000011.1:71641-98045 GCF_002140155.1 Micromonospora sp. NBS 11-29 | reverse complement strand
AGAGCGCGTGCACGTGGCGGCCGAGGCCGCCGACGAGCACCGGCGGGTACTCCCAGGAGAGCAGCAGCACCCGCAGGCGCCGGGCGGGCTGGATGTCGATCACTTCGGCGTCAGCTGACACGCGGCCCCCTTTGAGTTGTGGTGTCCCGCCCCGACGGCACCGCTGCGGTGTCCGGTGGGTTCGCGACCCATCCTGCCCACGGGTCGATAACCGGCGGAGACGCGCCGGTTGCCGGTCTGTAACGCGTTACCGGCGGGGCTGCCGCGCCCGCAGCAGCTCGGCCACCGACCAGGCCTGGAACGGGCAGCCGGTGGCCGCGTGCGGGGCGGCCGCGTCGGCGGTCTCGCTGACCGAGCCCAGGCCCACCTCGGCCAGGTGACCCTCCAGGCCCACCAGCAGGTCGTCGGTGGGCAGGCCGGCTCTCCGGTACGCGTCGAGCAGCGGCCCGGTCAGCCACGGCCAGACCGTGCCCTGGTGGTAGCCGGAGTCCCGCTCGGCCGGGCCACCCCGGTGCCGGGCGACGAAGCCGGGGGAGCCGGGCGCGAGGCTGCGCGGCCCGAGCGGGGTGAACAACGCCTCGGTGAGCCGGCGCAGCGTCGCCTCGTCCGGCTCCAGCGGGGCGTACGGCAGGGACCAGGCGAGGAGTTGGTTGGGGCGCAGCAGGTCGTCGTCGTGGTGCGGGGCGCCACCGAGCGGGTACACCGGCGCCGGCGCGTCCACCACGTCGTGCAGCCAGCCGGCCGGGGCGGGGAACCGGTCGCGGAACGCCGCCGTGGCCCGCTCGTGCAGGCCCCACAGCGCGGTCGAGTCCTGGCCGGCCAGCTCGGTCAGCTCGGCGAGCCCGGCCAGCCCGTTGATCCACAGCGCGTTCACCTCGACCGGCTTACCGGTGCGCGGGGTCACCGGGACCCCGTACACCCGGGCGTCCATCCAGGTCAGCGCCACGTCCGGGGGGCCGCCCTGGGCGAGCAGCCCGTCGGCGGGGTCGACGCCGATGCCGTAGCGGGTGCCGGCGACGTGCGCCCGCACCACGCCGTGCAGGGCGGGCAGCAGCTCGTCGCCGAGGTCGGTGTCGCCGGTGACCGTGACGTGCCGGTTCACCGCGTGCAGGAACCACAGCGTCGCGTCGACCGTGTTGTGCTCGACCCGGCCGGTGTCGGCGGTGTTCGCCAGCATGCCCTCGCTCAGCGTGCCCGCGTACGCCCGCAGCAGCTCCCGGCCCTCGTCGGCGCGGCCGGTGCAGAGGAACAGCCCCTCGTAGGAGATCATCGTGTCCCGCGACCAGGCGCCGAACCAGGGGTAGCCGGCCACCACGTCCGGGCCGGTGGCGGTGCGCACCACGAACGCGTCGGCGGCCAGCGCGAGCGTCGCGGAGACCGCGTCGTCCGGCTTCGCCGCGGCGACCACCGCCCGGTTGCGCCGCCGCGCCGCCTCGATCACGGCGGTCGCCGGCGGCGGCTCCTCGGTCAGGTCGTCCGCCCAGGCCAGCACCGTCACCGTCGCGCCGGGCAAGTCGAGCGCGCCGGAGAACCGGCCGGCGTACCAGAGGTCCTCGTCCGGGTGCAGGCCGCGCTCGGCCTCGGCCCGGTGCCGGACCCCGTGCCACCACTGGCCCTCCGGGGTCCAGTCCGGGCCGGACAGCCGGAACGCGCCGTCGACCACCGCGCCGCCGGCCACCGGCTCCAGCCGGGGCGCCGGACCGTCGGCCCGTCGCTCGCCGTGGGCGTCGCGCCAGGTGCAGGCCGCGGCGAGGTCCAGCCGGACCGGTCCGCCGGAGACCAGCCGGTGCACCACGGCCACGCAGGACCGGCCGTACGTCATGGCGATCTCCCGCTCGATCACCACGTCGCCGATGCGCCACCGCCAGCGCGGCAGCCCGTCGGCCAGGTCGAAGCGCTCCAGCAACTCGAAGCCGCGCGGGTCGACCACGTCCGAGGACCACTCGTGCGCGCCGAGCCGGACCTGCCGGCCGGAGGTGAGCGTCACCGCCGGGTCCAGACTCGCGAGTCCCACCTTGCGGGACGCTGGTGTGTCGCCGGCCACCACGAGCAACCCGTGGTAGCGACGGGTACGCAGACCGGCGACGGTGCCCATGGCGTACCCGCCTCGCCCGTCCGTGACCAGCCATTCCCGGCTCGCGGCAGCGGGCAGGTCGCCGCAGACCCGCGGGCCGAAGCGGATGTCGATCAACTTTCCTCCACCGGGAGCGACGTGTGACATGCCACGGCGACAATGGCCGCTGTGGAGAAGTACCCCCGTGGCGTCGAAGATGTGCTGGTGATCACCGACCGTCCGACCTCCGCGACCCCCGACCCCGAGCGGCACCGGCTCGCCCAGGCCGATGCCGGGGAGCAGGAATGGCGCGCATGGGGCCCCTATCTGTCCGAACGGGCGTGGGGGACGGTACGGGAGGACTACAGCGAGCACGGCACGGCCTGGGACTACTTCCCCCACGATCATGCGCGGTCCCGAGCCTACCGGTGGAACGAGGACGGCATGGCGGGCGTCTGCGACGACCGGCAGACGTTCTGCTTCGCGCTCGCGCTGTGGAACGGGCGGGACCCGATCCTCAAGGAGCGGATGTTCGGCCTCGGCGGCGACGGCGGCAACCACGGCGAGGACGCCAAGGAGTACTGGTGGTATCTCGACAGCACCCCGACGCACTCCTGGATGCGCTGGCGCTACCACTACCCGCAGGCCGCCTTCCCGTACGACGAGCTGGTCGCGGTGAACGCGTTGCGTGGCCGGGACGACACCGAGTACGAGCTGGTGGACACCGGCATCTTCGACGACGACCGGTACTGGGCGGTGACCGTCGACTACGCCAAGGCGTCCCCGACCGACATGTGCGTCCTGGTCACCGTGGCGAACCGGGGCGATGAGGACGCCACCCTGCACGTCCTGCCCACGCTCTGGTTCCGCAACACCTGGGCGTGGGGGCTGCCCGGCGGTGACCGGGTGCCGAACATCGTCGGCGACGGCTCCCGGCTGGTCGGCGAGCACTGGGTGCTCGGCCAACTGCTGCTGGAGGGAGACGGCGACCCGACGCCGCTGCTCTGCGACAACGACAGCAACGCGGAGCGGCTGTGGGGGCTGCCCGGCCGGTCGCCGTACCCGAAGGACGGCATCAACGACCACGTCGTGGCCGGCGCCGCGACCGTCAACCCGGAGCGGGTCGGCACCAAGGGCGCGCTGCACTACGTGCTCGACGTGCCGGCCGGCGGGCACCGGCAGATCCGGCTGCGGCTGACCCGCACCGCGCCGCCCCCGGCGGCGGGCCCGCCCGCCCCCGCCGACCTCGGGCACAGCTTCGACACCGTGCTCTGGGCCCGTCGCGCCGAGGCCAACCGGTTCTTCGACAGCGTGATCCCGGCCGCCGCCACCGCCGACGAGGCCCTGGTCGCCCGCCAGGCCATCGCCGGGCTGATGTGGGGCAAGCAGTTCTACCACTTCGACGTCAAGCGCTGGCTGGAGGGCGACCCCGGCTCGTCGCCGCCGGCCGGCCGCCGGCACGGGCGCAACAGCGCCTGGTGGCACATGAACAGCTTCGACGTCATCTCCATGCCGGACCCGTGGGAGTACCCCTGGTACGCGGCCTGGGACCTGGCCTTCCACTGCGTGACCATCGCCCGGGTGGATCCGAGCTTCGCCAAGGAACAACTGCTGCTCCTGCTCCGCGAGTGGTACCTGCACCCCAACGGCCAGATCCCGGCGTACGAGTGGGCGTTCGGCGACGTGAACCCGCCGGTGCACGCCTGGGCCGCGTTGAAGGTGTTCGAGATCGACGGCGGCCGCGACCACGAGTTCCTCGCCCGGGTGATGCAGAAGCTGCTGCTCAACTTCACCTGGTGGGTCAACCGCAAGGACACCGGCGGCAACAACGTGTTCGAGGGCGGTTTCCTCGGGCTGGACAACGTCGGCCCGTTCGACCGCTCCGCCGCGCTGCCGGTGGCCGGGACGCTGGAGCAGTCCGACGGCACCGGCTGGATGGCCATGTACGCGCTCAACCTGCTCGACATCGCGATCGTGCTGGCCGAGCACGACCGGGCGTACGTGGACACCGCCACGAAGTTCCTGGAGCACTTCGCGTACATCGCGGCGGCCGCGTACTCCCAGGGGCTCTGGGACGACGAGGACGCGTTCTTCTACGACGTGCTCCGGCTCGCCGACGGCACGAAGGTGCCGCTGAAGGTCCGCTCGGTGGTCGGTCTGCTGCCGCTGGCGGCGGTCACCCGGCTCACCACCCGCACCATGCGCCGACTGCCCGAGCTGAGCGCCCGGCTGCGCTGGTTCCTCACCAACCGCCCCGAGTACGCCGAGGTGATCGGCGGCCGGCGGCTCGGTTCCGACGGCACCCAGCAGCGGCTGCTGTCGATGGTCGGTCCGGAGCAGATGGTGCGCCTGCTGGCCCGGATGGTCGACCCCGACGAGTTCCTCTCCGAGTACGGCCTGCGGACGCTCTCCCGCGCCCACCTGGACAAGCCGTTCACGGTGACCCTCGGCGGGCAGGAGTTCAGCGTCGGCTACGAGCCGGCCGAGTCGACCAGCGGCCTGTTCGGCGGCAATTCCAATTGGCGCGGCCCGATCTGGATGCCGACGAACTTCCTGCTGATCAGCGCGCTGCGCGACCACGCCGCGTTCTTCGGCGACGACCTCCAGGTCGAGTACCCGACCCGGTCCGGGGTCAAGCGCACGCTCGACGAGATCGCCGACGACCTGTCGACCCGACTGATCTCGCTGTTCACCCGCGACGGGTGGGGCCGGCGGCCGATCTACGGCGCCGCCCAGCTCTTCCAGCTCCACCCGGACTGGCGGGACCTGATCAGCTTCCCGGAGTACTTCCACGGCGACAACGGCGCCGGGCTGGGCGCCTGGCACCAGACCGGGTGGACGGCCCTGGTCGCCGACCTGATCCTCACCCTGCGCCGCTGAGCCCGGCCCGCTGTCCCGCTCCGGTCAGGGCAGCGGCAGGAACGCCACCCGGGCGTGGTATTCGCCGGCCACCGTCACGGTGTCGCTGCCGACCCACAGGCCGCGGTCGGTGGCGTACAGCTCGGCGGTGCCGACGCCACGGTCCTTGGTGGGGTTCCACGCCAGCGCCCTGCCGGTGGTCGGATGGATCGCCCCGATGCCTGGCCGGGACACCGCCCCCGGGCCGGCCGAGTCCCGGCCCTGCGGGTTGTCCAGCCAACGCTGGTGGCCGCCCACGTACACCGCCGCCCCGGTGATCGCCACCGACAGCAGGGTGTCCCCGCCGGTGTAGTTCGCCCAGGTGGGCTGCGCCCCGGCGGTCTCGGCGCCGAACTCGAACCGGGACGCCGTGTCGCACAGCGTGCCTGGGAACGCAGCCCCGGTGGTGACCGCCACGAACCAGGTGCCGTCCGGCGAGATGTCCACCCCGCGCAGGTAGGTGGGGGTGTTCCGGGAGCACTGCGGCTGGTAGCGGATCGTCGACCAGCCGGAGAGCGTGGCCACCGCACCGGTCAGGTTCGCCACCGCGAGCTGGTGGCGCGCCTGCCCCGCGACCGAGCTGAAGTTGCCCACGAAGACCAGCCGCCGGCCGTCGGCGGATACGTCCAGCGCCTCGACCTTGACCGGGGCGGTGACCCCCGAGGAGGTGACCCGGGGACCGTCCAGCCGCAGGTCCACCGAGGCGTCGGCCGCGCCGGTGGTCGCGTTCAACGCGGCCAGGGCACGCCGGGTCACCCCGCCCACGGTCTGGAACGCGCCGCCCACGACCAACCGGTCGCCGACCAGCCGCATGTCGTTGACCTGGTTGTTGAGCACGGCGGGGGCGAACCCGGCGACCCGTGCGCCGGTGACCGCGTCGACCCGGGCCACCCGGGGCGCGGCCACCCCGCCGACCGTGGTGAACGCGCCGCCCAGGTAGAGCGACCGGCCGTCCGCCGAGGCGGCGAGCGCCTTGACCGTGCCGTTGACCGCCGGGTTGAACGTGGTGTCGATCCGGCCGGTGGTGGCGTCGATCGCCACCAGCCGGGGCCGGGCGAGCTGTGCGGTGCTGTCCGCGTTGCGGACCTTGGTGAACGAGCCGGCCAGGTAGACCCGGCTGCCGATCTGGAGGATCCGGTACACCGTGCCGTCGAGCGCGTGCGGTGTCCAGGCGGCCGGCTGCACGCCGACCACTGTGGTGTGCGTGGCGTTGACCGCGTGGGCCGGGGCGGCGGGCAGCGCGACGGCGAGCGCGGCCAGCAGGGCGCCGGCCGCCCGGGCGCGGGTCTGGTGTGGAGGGTGCCGAGAGGGGGTCATCGCCGAAGCATGCGCGTCGACCAGGGGTGCTCGCAGTCAGCTAGCCGCCGCTTGGATGTAAGGAGGGGCCCCTTTTTAACGCCTCCGGTATAGAAGGGGACCCTTCTCACGGCCAAGGGGGACAACGCGGCGCACGCGGGTTCGCGTANCCGACGACACGCTCTGGGAGAACAACGTGCTCTTCGAGCGGGTGATCGACGACTTTCTCACCTGGCTCGACCATCCCACCCTCGACCGGGCGCAGATCCGGGCGGTGCTCGACGACATCGAGCGCGCGAACGCCGTGGCGCACGGCTACGGCAGCAAGGTCTTCCTGCGCAGCCTCGGCGAGTGCCTGGAGAAGCTGCGTGAGCGCCCCGCCACCGGGCGGGAACGCGCCGAGATCGAGCAGCTCGCCGCGGCGCTGGTCGGGCACCAGGTCGAGTTGATGCCCGGGGTGGCCGAGACGCTGGACGACCTGGCCGCCCGGCACGAGCTGCTGCTGCTCACCAAGGGTGAGCGTGCGGAGCAGCAGCGCAAGCTGGACGCGTGCGGGCTGCTGCACCACTTCCGCGCGGCGCACATCGTGCCGGAGAAGAACGTGGACACCTACCGCTGGCTGGCCCGCGAGCACGGCTTCGACCCGGCCGCCGCGTGGATGATCGGCAACTCCCCGCGATCGGACATCCTCCCCGCGCGGGCCGCCGGCATGAACGCGGTCTTCATCCCCAACGAGAACACCTGGGTGCTGGAGGACGAGGAACTGGACCCGTCCGACCCGGGCGTGATCCGACTCGCCGCGTTCCCCGATCTGGTCCGGCACTTCTGAGCTGGGCGGTAACGTCCGAGACGTGCCGCTCACCTTCCCCTCGCACCTGGCGCCG
Source organism: Micromonospora sp. NBS 11-29 (assembly GCF_002140155.1). Classification (GTDB taxonomy): domain Bacteria; phylum Actinomycetota; class Actinomycetes; order Mycobacteriales; family Micromonosporaceae; genus Micromonospora. The sequence goes on along the minus strand of NZ_NAPR01000011.1, from coordinate 90,914 downwards.
GTGCTGCCGCTGAAGCGGTGGCGGCCGGACTGGTTCGACGGGGTCGCGCTGGCCGCCGGTGCGGTCGCGCCGGACGTCGCCTACCTGTTCAGCGGGACCCGATTCCACCTCGGCATGCGCACCCACACGCTCGACGGGCTGCTCTGGTGGTGCCTGCCGGTCGGCCTCGCGTACACCTGGGTCATCCGCCGGGTGATCGCCGGCGTCGTCGTGCACCTGCCCGCGCCGCGGCTGTTCGGCTGGTCCCAGTACGTCGGGCTGGCCGGCGTGCGGCACCCCTGGCAGGTGACCGTCTGCTCGGTGCTCATCGGCGCCTTCAGCCACGTCGCGTCGGACCGGCTCTGCCACAGCGAGCGCGTGCCGCGACTGTTCGGCATCGCCGACTTCCACGCGCTGACCGGGCTGCACTGGTGGCAGTTCGCCGACGTGATCGCCAGTCTCGGTGGCGGGCTGCTGGTGCTCGCCCTGGCGGTGTACGCGGCCCGCCGTGGCGAGATCTTCGACGGCGAGCCTCCGGCCGTACCGGCGGCGAACCCGCTCGTGTTCTGGCGCGTGGCCCTGGCGGTCACCGGGCTGGGGGCGCTGCTGCTGCCCGGCCTGCCGGCGGCCACCGCGGCCGCTCCGGCCGGGGTGCGCGTGCTTCACCTGGGCGCGTTGGCGCTCGTGGCCGGCGCGGCGGCGGCCCGGGCCGCCCGGCCGGTGCCGGCCGACCGTGGCCGGCACCTCGAAGACGAACAGCGCCGACCGGGTTGACCCCGTTACGTCGACATGCCGCGTTTCGGCATAGACATCAATCACAGCCGTACGCCCCGACCGAACCTTGCCCGACCTGCGCGGACCTGCCTAACCTGAGCCGGCGTCCACGTCTCGTCGGGGTGAGCCGGGGGCGCGACCGGAGTCCGGTGGGAAGAGCACCGTGGAGCTGAGTGCGGGCATACCGGCTCGTCGTGCGGAGCCCGGCACGGGCGGCGTGCCCCGCCCGTCGGGTTCGACGGCGTAGGCCGCTATCACGCCGGACGGCCGGGGTCAGGGCCGGGGAGTTGCGGACCCGGTCCTGACCCGCCCGGCCGATCGGGCGGGACACCTCTGGTGCACGGGGTAGCCGTGGGGCCACACTGAGTCATGACATCTCGGCGCGTACCGCTGCTCGCCGGCCTGGTCGTGCTGCTCGCGGCGGCCTGCACGGCGCCCGGCCCCGACGGTGCGGCCCCGACGACCACCGCACCCGGCACGACGGCCGCCACGCCCACCCCGGCCGTCACCCCGCCGGTGCCGACCGGCGACGTGGCGACCACCGCGTCCTGGCGGCCGACCTGGGGTTGGGCGGTGCCCGACCCAGCCGCCCGGGTGGACCACCCGGTGCGGGCGCCGGTCACCCCGCCCCCCGGCGAACCGGTGCCCGTCCTGGTGGCTGTGCGGGTCGGCGACCATCCCGCCGACGGGTTCAGCCGGATCACCTTCGCGTTCCGTGGGCCCACCCCGTCCTACCGGGTCGGCTATGTGCCGTCGGTGGTGACCGAGGGCCGGGGGGCGCCGGTCGACCTGCCCGGTGAGGCGTACCTGTCGGTGCGGTTCGAGCCGGCGCAGGCGCACGACGCGCGCGGCGGCGGGACCGCGGACCTGCCACCCGCGGTGATCGGCTACCCGACGCTGCTCGGCTGGGCCGCGGCCGGCGACCACGAGGGGCACCTGAGCTTCGGGCTCGGCCTGCGACCGCCGGCCGGCCGGCGGTTGCCGGTGCGGTTGGGCGAGTCCACCCGCGCGGACGGCACCCACGTCGTCTCCGTCGACGTGCGGCGGAGCTGACCGGCGACCGGATGGAGATCGGCGCGCACCCGGCTCAGGCCGTCTCGCCCCGGACGATCGCCACCGCCACCCGACAGAACTCGTCCATGTCGGGTTGGAAGCCGGCGGCGATGTCCGGGTGCAGACCGGCGCGGGTCTCGTCGAGCAACCGACGGCAGACGTCCTCCACGGGTTCGCCCGCGTAACCGGCGCGGACCCGTTCGGCGGCCGCCTGAAGCGCCGAGGTCAGCTGATCCTCCAGCGGGCCGCGCAGCTTCTGCTGCACGGGGTCGAGCCCGCTCGGATCGAGCGTGACATGTGGCTCCGACATCGGCGCTCCCTTCGTCGGCGTCCGCGGTACCCCACCGCGGGCGTCGGTCNTCCTCGACGTACGACAGCCGGCGGATCTGCCGGTCGTCGGACCAGAGCGCGACGTCGACCAGCACCCCCAGGTGGGCGAGGCCGATGTTGGCCACCCGCTTCTTGTCCTGGAGCACCGCGCACACCCCGCCCAGCAGGGTGCTCGCGTCGGACGTACGGTGCCCGGGCGGACAGCGCAGGGTGAGTTCCACCTCGACCGGGCCGGGAAGCGGGGTCCACCCGGTGTGCTGGGCCGCCGTGCAGGCGGCCTGGAGCAGGGCGCGGACCCTCGTGGCCTGCCGGTGCCCGGCGGCGAAGATGGACAGGGCCTCGGTCTTGACCGGGGGCAGGCCGCTCACCTCGAACGTCAGGGTGAGAGCGCGGGTGTCCTGCACGACGGCACCTCCTCGGGGGAAGCCTGCCAACCGGTACGCGAGCGGACGCCAGTTCCCGCGAGAAACAACCGATCGGGCGGGCTGTGGGGACAGCAGGCGGCGGGTCGACATCGGCGGCGACGCGCTGGCCGCGGAGCTAGGGAAACGCTAGTCCAGTCCGTTCACGCCCGGTAGTCTTCCCGTTCATCCGATCGGTCGACGTGTAAAACGTGGTCAGCGGCGGCCGCGCTTGAGTTCGTGGAATGTGTCCAGACGCAGCAGCGGCAGCATCGAGTCCCAGATCGTCAGCGCGTCGTCGATGCCGGGCACGTCGGTGAGGATGGGGCCGTGGATGCCCCGGCGGGCGTCCGGCACCGTCAACACCGGCGAACCGATGTCGGGGCCGGCCGAGTCGTACGCCAGGGCGTGCGACTCGCGGACCGCCGCGTCCCAGCGCTCGTCGTCCAGCGCGGACACCGCGTCGGTCAACCCGGCCGCCTCCACCGCCGCCGCGACGATCTCGTCGGAGAGCGGGTTGCCGGCGTCGTGGCTGCGTTCGCCCAGCTCGGCGTAGAAACGCCCGGCGTCCTCGTGCCGGTCCTGCGCCCGCAGCGCCTCCACCAGTCGCAGCGCCCGGCCGGAGGCCGCCATCGGCTCGGCGTACTCGGGGGCGATCCGACCCTCGTTGAGCTCGGCCAGGCTGAACGCGCGCCACTCGACGCGCAGTCCGCGCGCCTGCGCGACGGCGACCAGCCAGCGGGAGGTGCGCCAGGTCCAGGGGCAGACGGGGTCGAAGAAGAAGGTGGCATCCATCTCCCCAACCTAGGGGTGGGCGGGTGGGCGCGCAGCGCGACGTCGGGCGTCCAGCCTGGATAAGCCCTATGATCAACTGCACATCGCCGAAACGGCGGCATCCCCCGCGCGGCGACCCCGCCACTTCGCCGAGGCGGCGGCCCCGCCCTTGCGCGCGAGCCCTTGCGCGCGAGCCCTTGCGCGCGGGCGCGCAGCGCGCCGACGGGCCCCTGATCGCGCTACGCCGGCACCGCGGCCGACGGAGCGCGATCCCCCGTTCAGGTTCCCGGCGCGGGGGCGGCGGTCGGCCGGCGCCGGTGCGACCAGGATCCCCGCTCCACACGGCCCGCAGCGCGGTTGCCGATGGAACTTGCGCAAATCTTGAGCCCGTTCGGCCCACCCGCGGCGTTTGCCACGACAAGTGCCGGGTAGTCGCCGGAGCTTACCCGCAACGATGAGGAGAACGTCTGATGGATGGCCAGGTCAAGGTCGCGGTGATCTACTACAGCGCGACCGGTATCACCTACCAGATGGCGCAGGCGGCGGTCGAGGCGGCGGGGGAGGCCGGCGCCGAGGTGCGCCTGCGCAAGGTGCGTGAGCTGGCGCCGGACGAGGCGATCCGCTCCAACTCGGGCTGGCAGGCGCACCGGCTGGAGACCCAGGACGTGATGGAGGCCGAGCCGGACGACCTGGCCTGGGCGGACGTGGTGATCATGGGTTCGCCGACCCGGTACGGCATGGTCGCCGCGCAGCTCAAGCAGTTCATCGACACCACCGGCCCGCTCTGGGCCAACGGCTCGCTGGCCGACAAGGTCTACACCGGCTTCACCTCGACCGCCACCTCGCACGGCGGCCAGGAGGCGACGTTGCTGTCGTTGTACACGGTCTTCTACCACTGGGGCGGCATCGTGGTGACGCCCGGCTACACCGACTCCAGCCAGTTCGTCGCCGGCAACCCGTACGGCGCGTCGCACACCAGCAACAACGGTGAGATCGCGCCGGACCAGACGGCCCTGTCCGCCACCGCGTTGACCGCCCGGCGGGCCGTGCTGATGGGCGCCGCGCTCAAGCGGGGCATGGCCGGCTGACCGGCCGNGGCACCGCCACCCCGCGGCACCGCCACCCCGCGGCACCGCCACCCCGCGGCACCGTCACTCGCGGCACCGCCGGCCGGACCGCTGAGGAACGCGGCGACCCTACCCCCGGTCGAGAGCGCCGGGCGCGGTCAGCGCCGGCCGGTCCAGCAGGTGGCCGAGCAGGTCCGCCAGGACAGTGGTGCCGTCCCGGCTGAGCACCGACTCGGGGTGGAACTGCACCCCGGCGAACCCGGCGCCGCGCAGCGCGTGCACCGCGCCGTCCGCCGGGTCGCGGGACAGTTCCACCGGGCCGTACGGGCCGGTGACCCGGTCCGCGTCCGCGCGGGCGGTGAAGCTGGCGTAGAAGCCGACCCGCCGGGTCACCCCGAACACCGGTACGTCCCGGGGCAGCCCCTGGTAGGGGGTGTCCCGGCGGTGCAGCGGCAGGCCGAGCAGCCCGGCCAGCAACTGGTGGCCCAGGCATACCGCCAGGGTGGGTCGGCCGGACGCGAGCAGCCCGGCCAGCAGTCCCCGCAGCGCGGCCATCTTCGGTGCGTCCCGGTCGCGCGGGTCACCCGGGCCGGGGCCGACCACCACCAGGTCGTAGCCGTCGAGCGGGCCGGGACGCGCCCAGTCACGTCGGGTGACCGCCAGGCCCAGCGCGCCGAGCTGGTGGGCGAGCATCCCGGTGAACGTGTCCTCCCCGTCGACCACCAGCGCCCGGTGGCCGACCAGCCCGCGCAGCGCCAGCGCCCCCGGTCGGCGCTGCTCGAGCCAGAACCGGGCCAGCGGGGCGTTGCGGGCGGCCAGCGCGGCGCGTACCTCGGGGTCGTCGGCGTACCGGACGGCGGGCTCCGCGCCCGCGCCCGGCGCGTCCGGGCCGAGGCCGAGCGCGGCCAGCACCCCGGCGGCCTTGGTGTGCGTCTCGGCCACCTCACCGGCGCTGGTGGAGTGCCGCACCAGGGTGGCGCCGACCGGCACCCGCAACTCGCCGCCGGGGGAGATCTCGGCGGTACGGATCAGGATCGGCGCGTCCAACGTCTGCCGGCCCTGCTCGTCGCGGCCCAGCAGGGCGAGCACGCCGGCGTAGTAGCGGCGGCCGGCGCGCTCGTGCCGGGCGATCACCCGGGCGGCGTTCTCCATCGGGCTGCCGGTGACCGTGGGCGCGAACATGGTCTCCCGCAGCACGTCGCGCACGTCCCGGGAACAGCGCCCGGCCAGCAGGTACTCGGTGTGCGCCAGGTGCGCCATCTCCTTCAGGTACGGCCCGACCACCTGCCCGCCGTGCTCGGCGACCACGGCCATCATCTTCAGCTCCTCGTCGAGCACCATGTACAGCTCCTCCACCTCCTTCTCCTCGTGCAGGAAGCGCAGCAGCGCGGCCCGGTCCACCGGCGCGCCCCGATGCCGGAACGTGCCGCTGATCGGGTTCATCTCGACCAGGCCGTCGGCCACGCTGACGTGCCGTTCCGGGCTGGCGCCGACCAGGGTCCGGGTGCCGGTGTGCACCAGGAACGTCCAGTACGCGCCCCGCTCGCCCAGCAGCAGCCGGCGCAACGCGGCCAGGGCCGCGGCCAGCGGGTCGCCCTGCACGGTGGCCCGCAGGGTGCGGTGGATCACGAAGTTCGCGCCCTCGCCGCGGCCGATCTCGTCGGCCAGGACCCGCTCGACGATCGCCGCGTACTCGTCGTCACTGACGTCGAAGCCGGCGTCGCGGGTGCGTACCGGCGCGTCGGGCAGCGCGTGGAGCACCTGCGCCAGCGGGAGCCGGTGATGTCGTTCCACGTCCAGGAACTCCAGCGGCATGCCGTCGTCGACGCAGTCGAAGCCCCGCTCGGTGATCTGCCGGAACGGCACCAGGGCCAGCGTGCGCGCGCCGGCCGGACCGTCGGGCAGGGGCAGGTCGGCGAGCCGGTCGGCGATTCGCACCGGGCCGGCGTACAGGTCGACGTGGTCGGCGCCCTCGCGGCGGACGAGCGCGAACGGGCCGGGGTCGCGGCCGGCGGCGACGGCGGCGAGCGGGTCGGACGGGCGGGTCATCGGGTCTCCTCGGTCAGCCGGTGGCCGTCGGCGAGGGCGACCCGGGATGCCGGGGAGGACCGGCGGCCGCCTCGTCGGGCGGCCGCGTGGGGAAAGCTACGCGCGGGGGTGGGCCGCCGGGTCGGCGGGCCACCAGCAGGACAGGTGCGCGAGCATGGCGATCACTGTACGCGACCACCCGGCACCGCGGAACCCGGTCGCGCGGCGGCGCGTACCGATCTTGGCGTGGCCGCCGCCGACGGCGGGTAGGTTGACCGGCGATGGACATTCTCGCTCTTGACCTGGGCACCTCCTCGGTACGCGGGCTGGTGCTGGACGCGGACGCCGTGCCGCGTGCGGGCGCGCTGGCCCGCCGCACGGTGCACCTGGCCACCGGCGACGACGGCACCGGCACGCTGGACGGCCCGGGTTACCTGGCGTGCCTGCTGGAGTGCCTGGACGAGTTGGCCGCCGGTGGGCACCTGCGGCGGGTCGGCCTGGTGGCGACGTCCGCCCAGTGGCACTCGGTGCTGCCGATGGCCGCCGACGGCACGCCGTCGGGTCCGGTGCTGACCTGGCTGGACACCCGTCCGGAACCGCCCGCCGGGGCTGCCGGCCCGGCCGACCCGGAGGACTTCCACCGGCGTACCGGGACCTGGTGGCACCGGTGCTACTGGCCGGTGCGACTGCCGTGGCTGCGGGCACACGGCGGCGCGTCGGCGGCCCGCTTCGCCGGCCTCGCCGACTACATCTTCGGCGTGCTGCTCGACGACGCGCCGACGTCGGTGTCGCTGGCCTCCGGCACCGGGCTGCTCGACCTGCGTTCCCTCGACTGGGACGCGGAGGCGTGCGCGCTGGCCGGCGTGCGCCCGGAGGACCTGCCGGCACTGGCCCCGCCGGGCTGGCACGGCCGGCTGAACCCCGGGTACGCGCGGCGCTGGCCGCACCTGGCCGGGGCACGGTGGGCCGCCCCGGTGGGCGACGGGGCCGCGTCCAACGTGGGATCCGGCTGCGTCGGGAAGAGTCGTGCCGCGGTCACCGTCGGCACCTCCGCCGCGGTCCGGGTGATCCAGGCCGCGCCGGCCGGGGCCGAGCTGCCGCCGCTGTCCGACCGGCTCTGGCGCTACCGCGTCGACCACGACCACGTGGTGACCGGGGCGGCGTACTCCAGCGGCGGCAACATGTTCGCCTGGGCCGGCCGTGAGCTGCGGCTGCCGGAGGGCGCGGAGCTGGAGGCCGCGTTGCGCCGCGCCGCCGCCTCCCGGCCGGTCGGGGCCGATCCCCGACTCGGCGGGGACCGGCCGCCGGGCCTGGCGCCGGCCGGCTCGGGCGTGCTGCGCGGGTTGAGCTTCGGCACCACGGCCGTGGACATCCTGGCCGGGCTGATGGACGGACTGTGCCGGCTCGTCGCGGACGACCTGACGGAGTTGGAGGCCGGCGTCGGCGCCCGGGCGGAGGTGGTGCTCGGCGGCGGGGCGTTGACCGCCTCACCGTGGTGGCGCGCGGCGTTCGCCGACGTGCTCGCCCCGCGTACGGTGCGGTGGCAGCGCAACCCCGAGATCGGGGCGACCGGCGCCGCGTTGGTGGCCCTGGGCCGGGTGGCGGAGGCGGCCGACGTCGTCGGCGTCGGCCGGCCGGACGAGGGCGACGCGCCGCAGCGGTGACGGCCGTGACCGTCCTGTGCGAGCCGCCGAGGCGGCCGTGACCGTCCTGCTCGTGCCGTCCGGGCGGCCGTTTGACACCGGCTGCCGGCCTGGTTGGATGGATCCCGCTCCCCGCCGAGGTGGAGTCGGATCGAGGAGGCAAGTGTGGGCGCAGGTCCCGACCCGGCCCGCGGCGCGGCCCGGTCGCCGCACCGCCGGCGCTCGGGGTTCCGGCTGCGGGACTGGCGGATGGGCACGAAGCTCGCCACGGTGCTGGTGATCCCCTCGCTGGCGTTCCTGGTCCTGGCCGGGGTGCAGACCCGGGGACTGGTGGGGCAGACCACGGCGTCGAGCACCTTCGCCGAGCAGGTCGGCATCGGCCGGGAGATCACCGCGGCGGTCGACCGGTTGCAGCAGGAGCGGGACCGTTCCGCCGGTGAGCTGGCAGCGTTGCGCCGGGCCGGCACCGGCGCCGACCGGGACGCCGCGGTGGCCGCACTGCGGCCGCTCCAGGCCGCCACCGACCGGGCGATGGCGGCGCTGCGCGTGGCGGCCGAGCCGCTGGCCGACGCCGACGCCGCCTGGCGGGTCTCCTACTCCGAGGCGCTGGAGGCGTACGACCAGGTCGTCAACATCCGGGCCGCGGTGCCCCCGGCGGTGCTCTCCGGCGACACGGTGCTCAGCAACTATCACCGGGCCGTCGCGGCGCTGCTCAACCTGCTGGCCGAGCCCTCGCCCGGCGGCGGCCGGCAGGAGCTGACCGAGGCCGTGCTGCGGTACGTGCAACTGGCCCGGGTCAAGGAGTTGTCCTCGCGGATCCGCGCCGAGCTGTACGCGGCGGCCCGCGCCGGCCGGTACGAGCCGGACGACCAGGTGACGTTGACCGACCTGCGGGCCCAGCAGCTCACCGCGTTGGGCGCGTTCCGGGTCGCGGCGACCGACGAGCAGGTCCGTCGCTACGACCAGACCTCGGTCGACCCGGCCTTCGTCACGGCCACCCGGCTGGAGGAGCGGACGCTGCCCATCGGCGGGGCGGAGCGGACGCCGCTGTCCGCCCCGCAGTGGTGGGCGGCCAGCGAGGAGCGGCAGAAGCTGTTCCGCCAGATGGAGAGCGAAGTCGTCGACGACGCGGTACGCCGGGCCGACGACGCCCGCGCCGGGCAGTTGCGCGAGACGCTGCTGGTGGTCGGCGGGATCGTCGCGGTGCTCCTGGTCGCCGTGCTCATCTCGCTGCTGGTCGGCCGGTCGGTGGCCCGCGCCATGCGGCAGCTACGCGGCCAGGCGCTGCGCATCGCGCAGGTGGAGCTGCCGCTCACCCTGGAGCGACTACGCGCGGTGGACCGCCCGGTGAACGCGATCGACGTGCCCCCGGCGGTGGTCGACTCGCAGGACGAGATCGGCGAGCTGGCGGAGGCGTTCGTGGCGGTGCACCGCAGCGCCGTCGACGTCGCGGTGGAGCAGGCGATGATGCGCCGCAACGTCAACGCCATGTTCGTCAACCTGGCCCGGCGCAGCCAGGTGCTGGTGGAACGGCAACTGGAGCTCCTCGACGACCTGGAGCGCGAGGAGAGCGACCCGGACCAGTTGGAGAACCTGTTCAAGCTCGACCACCTCGCCGCCCGGATGCGCCGCAACGACGAGAGCCTGCTGGTGCTCGCCGGCACCGAGTCCACCCGACGGTGGAACCGCCCGGTGGGGCTGGGCGCGGTGCTGCTCGCGGCGAGCGCGGAGATCGAGCAGTACCAGCGGGTGCGGCACGAGACCCACACCGACCTGCATCTGGTCGGGCACGCCGTGGGCGACCTGGTGCACCTGTTCGCGGAGCTGCTGGAGAACGCCACCGCGTTCTCCCGGCCGGAGACGCCGGTGCGGGTCGTGGTCGAGGCGGACGGCTCGGGGGCGCTGGTGGAGATCGTCGACCAGGGCCTGGGCATGAGCGCGTCCGCGTTGGCCGAGGCGAACGCGGTGCTGGCCCGGCCGCCGGCGGCCGACGTGGGCGCCTCGGAGCGGATGGGGCTGTTCGTGGTGAGCCACCTGGGCGGCCGGCACGGGGTGGGGGTGCAGCTGCGTGCCGGCCGGGAAGGGCTGGTGGCCCGCGTCCGGATTCCGGCCGCGTTGCTGGCCGAGGCGCCCCCGCCGGGTATGGACCCGCCGGTGCCGGCGCGGATGCTCACCGGCCCGGCGGCCGCGGCGTCGCGGGCGCTCAGCGCGGCCACCGCCGAACTTCCGGTCGCCGGCCGGCACCCGACGTCGCAGCCGGGCCTGCCGTCGCTGCCGGGACCGACGCCGCACCCGGGCCTGTCGGTGCGGCCGGGCCTGCCGTCGCAGCCGGGAGGGCCGACGGTGCCGGTGTCGCCGCTGACCGGTCGGCCGCTCGGCGACGTGGCGGAGCCCGCGCCGTCCGGCCCGCCGACGCCCGCCGCGCCCGGCGCCGCGCCGAGGCCGCGGCCGGTGCCCGGCCGGGCCGAGGACGTGCTCGCTCCGGCCGCCGCCCCGGCGGGCGGTGGCGGCTGGTTCACCCGGCAGGGGCCGACCTCGTCGGTGCTCGGTGTGACGCCGGCGCCGGCGGCGACGCCGGTCACCGGGGGGACCAACGCGCGGGGCCTGCCGGTACGCGTGCCGATGGCCCAGCTCGCCGCGGTCTCGTCGGCGGACACGCCGGCCCGCACGGCGGTGCGGCACGAGCCGGACCCGGAGGCGGTTGGCGGTATGCTGTCCCGCTTCTACGGCGGGGTACGGCGGGCCGAGGCCGAGGAGAGAACCGACATGTACGTGCCGCGCGACGAAGGGGAACGAGGACAGTGACGACGTTGAGTCAGGAGGCACGGGACCTGAGTTGGCTGGTGAACGCGTTCGCCGAGCGGGTCCCGGGAGTGGCGCACGCCGTGGTGGTGTCCTCCGACGGTCTGCTGGTGGCGATCTCCGCGCACCTGCCGCGGGACCACGCGGACAAGCTCGCCGCGGTGACCTCGGGTCTGATGAGCATCACCGCCGGCGCGGCCCAGATGTTCGACGGTGACATCGTCAAGCAGACCGTGGTCGAGATGGGCCGGGGCTATTTCCTGGTGATGCAGATTCGGGACGGCTCGATCCTGGCCACGCTCGCCGGCATGGACGCCGACATCGGCGTGGTGGGCTACGAGATGGCGCGGCTGGCCAAGCAGGCCGGCGAGATGCTGACCCCGGCGCTGCGCGCCGAGTTGCAGCAGGCGCTGCCGCGGTGACGCGGGTGCCCGGCCGGCGCCGCGCCGGCCGGGCCGGACCGGCTACAGCCCGTTGCGGCGGATCACGTCGCGGTACCAGTGGGCGCTGCGCTTGAACACCCGTCGCTGGCTCCGGTAGTCCACGTAGATCAGACCCCAGCGCTGCTCGTACCCTTCCTCCCACTCGAAGTTGTCCATCAGCGACCAGACGTGGTAGCTCTCCAGGGGCACCCCGTCGCGGATGGCGCGGTGGGCGGCGGCGAAGTGGTCGCGCAGGAAGGCGACCCGGCCGGTGTCGTCGATGGTGCCGTCCGGCCCGGGGGCGTCGGGGCAGGGCAGGCCGTTCTCGGTGATGGTGATCGGCACCCGGCCGTAGTCGCGGGTGACCCGGGTCAGGACGTCGTACAGGCCCTCGGGGTGGATCTGCTGCCAGCTCGCCTCGGAGGTGGGCCACTTGCGGACCGTGCCGCCGGTGCCGGTGACGTAGATCGGGGTGTAGTACTGCACCGCGAGCAGGTCCACCGGGCTGGAAATGATCTTCAGGTCGCCGTCCCGGACGCCACGCACCATCCGGCTGTCCGGTCCCAGGTCGGCCAGCACGTCCTGCGGGTACGCGCCCTTGAACGCGGAGTCGAGGTAGAGGCGGTTCTCGTAACCGTCGTACAGGCGGGCCGCGGCGGCGGCCTCGGGGGTCTCGTCGGCGGGGTAGCAGGGGTGCAGGTTGAACGCCGGACCGATCCGTCCGGGCACGCCGGACGCGCGCAGCGCCTGCACGGCGAGCCCGTGGGCGAGCTGGAGGTGGTGGGCCACCAGGTAGGCCGCGTCCTCGTCCTGCCGCCCGGGGGCGTGGTGCCCGGTGAGGTAGCCGTTCTGCACCACGGTCTTCGGCTCGTTGATGGTCAGCCACACCGGGACCTGCTCGCCGAGGGCGTGGAACACGGCGTCGGCGTAGTCGGCGAAGCGCGCGGCGGTGTCGCGGTTCTCCCAGCCGCCGGCGTCCTGGAGAGCCTGGGGGAGGTCCCAGTGGAACAGGGTGGCCATCGGCGCGATGCCCCGTTCGTGCAGGCCGTCCAGCACGCGGCGGTAGAAGTCGAGACCGCGCTGGTTCGGGCGGCCGGAGCCGTCGGCCTGGATGCGCGGCCAGGAGATGGAGAACCGGTAGCTGCGCAGCCCCAGCTCGTGCATGAGGTCGAGGTCCTGGGCGTAGCGGTGGTAGTGGTCGGCCGCGACGTCGCCGGTGTCACCGTTGCGGGTGCGGCCCGGGGTGTGGCTGAACGTGTCCCAGACGGACTCGCCCCGGCCGTCCTCCTTGGCGGCCCCCTCGATCTGGTACGCCGAGGTCGCCGCGCCCCAGCCGAAGTCGGGCGGGAACCGCAGCCCGCCGTCCGGCTCCGGGCCGGTGTGGCGCTCGGTCGAGCCGTCGCAGCCGCCGAGGACGGCGGAGGAGGCGGCGATCCCGGCCGCGGTGGCGCCGGTGAGCCCGGTCCGGGCCGCGCCGGCGGCGGTCGCGGACAGGGCGGCGCGGCGGAGCAGGCGCCGTCGGGTGAGTAACGACATGAGGTTTTCTCCTCGACAGTGACGGGCCGCCCGATGGGCCGGGAGCGCTCCCAGCATAGGCCGGAGGCGGCCGGCCTCGATCCGGCGGTCGCGGCGCGGGCTGCGGCGCGGCCGGCGGGCGGCCGGAGTGTGTGGGCGGGTGTCGCTCGGGGGGTGGGGGCGAGCGGCGAGGATGGGGCAGATAGCGAGAAAGGCCGTCCGGGTGGCGTGTCACGCCTGTCCCGTCGGCCTCTTTTGCCGTCGACAACGGGGGTTTAGTGTGGGGACGGGGGAGGGCAACCCCCGTCCCCACCGAGATGCACACACGCACGAGTTGGAATTGGCGTCCGTCGTGCGTGTCGCGCGGGAGCCGGGCCACGCGAGTGGCTCTGGTTCCACCTCCCTCCGTCTGGACGGGTGACGGCCGGCGGCGGCGTCCGGGCTGGTCCGCCGTCGGCCACTGGGCCGAACGCGCCGGGCACGGGTGTCCCCGGCGATCCAGTACTTATACCTTCGTCGATGGAAGCGCTCCCATCGGCGATGCTGCGACTGTAACCCCCGTCACGGGTTTGTGAAAGCCCCTAAACGAGATCGAAACATGGACGTGGGTATCTGCCCTGGCCGTTGTGGTGGGAGCGCTTCCATGGCAAACTCTCGAACACACGCGATGGAGCCAACTCGCGCGAGTGGGCCGCCGAGGGCACCCGGTGACAACCGGTGCGGCGCCCCGATCCCCGGCACGGCCGGGGCGACCACCTTTCCGGACGCCTCCGTCCCCCCGCGTACGTCCCGTCGACGCGTGGAGGCGCCCCGCCGGGGCCCCGGTCCCGGCCCGGTCCGAGGAGACACCGCCCACATGAGACTCATGGCCAGACGTCGCCGTACGGCGATGTTCGCCGCCACCGCNGGCGGGGTGGCCCTGCCGGCGAGCGCCGCGCAGGCCGCACCCGCCTGCGACGTGACCTATGCGACCAACGACTGGAGCAACGGGTTCACCGCCAACGTCACCATCAAGAACCTCGGCGACGCGCTGAACAACTGGTCGTTGAAGTTCACCTTCCCGAACAGCAGCCAGCGGGTGACCCAGGGCTGGTCGGCGAAGTGGACCCAGTCCGGCAGCGAGGTGACCGCGACCAACGAGTCGTACAACGGCAGCCTGCCCACCGGCGCGTCCACGAACATCGGCTTCAACGGCACGTTCAGCGGCAGCAACCCGAAGCCCACCGCGTTCACGCTCAACGGGGTCGCCTGCAACGGCGCCTCCACCAACCAGCCGCCGACGGTCTCCCTCGGCGTGCCGGCGGGCCCGTTCACCGCGCCGGCGGACGTCCCGCTGACCGCGACCGCCAGCGACCCCGACGGCACCATCAGCAAGGTCGAGTTCTACCGCAACGGCCTGCTGGTCAACACCGACACCACCGCACCGTACGGCTACGACCTGCTCGGCCTGCCGGCCGGCAGCTACACCGTGCAGGCCAAGGCGTACGACAACGCCGGCGGCACCGCGACCGCGGAGAAGTCGTTCACGGTGAGCGCGGCCACCGGGCCGAAGCTGGTCGCCACCCCGTCGGCGGTCAGCGTCAACGAGGGCGGCACCGCCACCGTCCGGTACACGCTCAGCGCGGCGCCCAGCGCCAACGTCCCGGTGACCCTCGCCGTCACCGGTGACAGCGACATCACCGTCTCGCCGAGCACGCTGACGCTCACGTCGAGCAACTGGAGCACCGGCGTCACCGCCACCGTCTCCGCCGCGGAGGACTCCGACACGGTCGGCGGCACCGCCACCATCACCGCGTCGGCCACCGGCTACGCCCCGGTGTCGGTGGTCGCCACCGAGATCGACAACGACACCCCGGGCGGCGACAACGCCTACATCAAGAAGTTCCTCGACCAGTACGGCAAGATCAAGAACTCGGGCTACTTCAGCCCCGAGGGCGTGCCGTACCACTCGGTCGAGACGCTGATCGTCGAGGCGCCCGACCACGGGCACGAAACCACCTCGGAGGCGTTCAGCTTCTGGATCTGGCTGGAGGCCCAGTACGGCCGGGTCACCCAGAACTGGAGCCCGTTCAACAACGCCTGGACGGTGATGGAGAAGTACATCATCCCGTCGCACGCCGACCAGCCGACGGCGGGCTCCGCCGGCACCCCGCAGTACGCCGCCGAGTACAACCTGCCCAGCCAGTACCCCTCGGCGCTGAACCCGAACATTCCGGTCGGGCAGGACCCGCTGCGCTCGGAGCTGCAGTCCACCTACGGCACCGGCGACATCTACGGCATGCACTGGCTGATGGACGTCGACAACACCTACGGCTTCGGCCGTTGCGGTGACGGCACCACCAAGCCGGCCTACATCAACACCTTCCAGCGGGGCACCCAGGAGTCGGTGTGGGAGACCGTCCCGCAGCCGTCCTGCGACACCTTCAAGCACGGCGGCCAGTACGGCTACCTCGACCTGTTCGTCAAGGACACCGGCGCCCCGGCCAAGCAGTGGAAGTACACCAACGCCCCGGACGCCGACGCCCGCGCCGTGCAGGCCGCCTACTGGGCGCTGACCTGGGCCAAGGCGCAGGGCAAGCAGGCCGACGTCGCGGCCACCGTGGCCAAGGCCGCCAAGATGGGCGACTACCTGCGCTACGCGATGTTCGACAAGTACTTCAAGAAGATCGGCAACTGCGTCGGCGCGTCCACCTGCCCGGCCGGCAGCGGCCGTGACTCGGCGCACTACCTGCTCTCCTGGTACTACGCCTGGGGCGGCGCGTACGACACGTCGCAGAACTGGTCGTGGCGGATCGGCTCCAGCCACAACCACTTCGGCTACCAGAACCCGTTCGCGGCCTGGGCGATGACCAACATCTCGGAGCTGAAGCCGAAGTCGCCGACCGCGGTCTCCGACTGGCAGAAGAGCCTGGACCGGCAGCTGGAGTTCTACACCTGGCTGCAGTCCGCCGAGGGCGGCATCGCCGGCGGCGCCACCAACAGCTGGGACGGCAGCTACGCCCAGCCGCCGGCCGGCACCGCCACCTTCTACGGCATGTTCTACGACGTCGACCCGGTCTACAACGACCCGCCGTCGAACCAGTGGTTCGGCATGCAGGCCTGGTCGATGCAGCGCATCGCCGAGCTGTACCTGGAGACCGGCAACGCCAAGGCCAAGGCGCTGCTGGACAAGTGGGTGCCGTGGGCGATCGCCAACACCACGCTGGGCACCAACTGGTCGATCCCGTCGGACATGAAGTGGACCGGCCAGCCGGCCAACTGGAACCCGAGCAGCCCGCAGCCGAACACCAACCTGCACGTCGAGGTGACGGTCAAGGGCCAGGACGTCGGCGTCGCCGCCGCCTACGCCCGCACGCTGATCGCGTACGCGGCCAAGTCCGGCAACACCGCGGCGAAGACCACCGCCAAGGGCCTGCTGGACGCGCTCTCGGCGGCCGCCGACAGCAAGGGCGTGTCGAGGCCGGAGACCCGCGGCGACTACAAGCGGTTCGACGACGTCTACAACGCCGCCGACGGCCAGGGTCTCTACGTCCCGCCGGGCTGGACCGGGAAGATGCCCAACGGCGACGCCATCGCCGCCGGCAAGAGCTTCCTGGACATCCGCTCCTTCTACAAGAAGGACCCGGACTGGCCGAAGGTGCAGGCGTACCTGGACGGCGGCGCCGAGCCGGTCTTCAACTACCACCGGTTCTGGGCCCAGGCGGACGTCGCGATGGCGTACGCCGACTACGGCACCTACTTCNGCGGTCGTACACCCGCCCACGGAGGAGGCCGACCCGGCCGATGGGGGAACGGAGCGGCCGGGTCGGCGGACGGCCTGACGCCCACGGTCAGGCCGGGTGGGCCGGCCGTCCGGCCGACGCAGCGGACGGGCCGGCCCACCGCTCCGCCAGGGGACGACCCATGGCGCGAAAAGGCACGGAAAAATCAGCGTCCCGCAGGATCGAATCCGCGTCGGTGACGGAGTAACGTACGTGACGGAGAGGCCGCTCCCCCCGTGGCGGCCTCTCCCTCATCGTTTCCGGGCCGCTACCGCCGGCCCACCGTCCGGATCGGCCACCACCGGGTGCCGCAGCCCCGGATGCCCGGCCGGCAGCGACCGGCGGATCACCGCCCAGCTCGCCGCCAGCGCCGCCGCGATCAGCGGCCAGGTCAACGCCGCCCGCGTCACCGCCAGCGCGACCACCTGCCCGTCGAGCCACAGCGGGACGAACACCGCCACCCGCAGCATGTAGGTGCCGGCCCACACCCAACTGCCCCGGCCGTACGCCCGCAGCAGCGCCGGGTCGCGGCGCCACCGGGTCCGCTGGCCGAGCGCCGCACCGACCACCACGCCGAGCAGCGGCCAGCGCACCACGATGCTGACCACCCAGGCCAGCGCGCTCGCCGCGTTGGAGGCGAGCTGCACCAGGAAGAAGTCCGTGGCCCGCCCGGTGCGCAGGGCGATCAGCGCGGCCAGGCAGACGGCGAGCAACCCGACCAGCACCGAACGGGGTCGGTCGCCGCGCCGCCACCGCCAGCCGGCCACCGCCGCCCCGGTCAGCACCGCGGCGAGCACCCCGCCCCACAGCCCACCGAGCACCCACCCGAGCCCGAACGCGAGCGGGGGCAGGCTGGCGTCCACCGCTCNGGCGGGCCGCCGCTGGTCCGCTCCGCCGGTCACCTGACACCTCCTCCGATCGCCCGCCTCAACCTACGCCGGGAAACGGGGTCCTCCGCCGCGCGCCGGACCGGGCCGACCGTTAAGTTGTCCGGGTGCGCGAGACGGCGAGGGGTTGGACGGCAGTCTGGTTGGTCGTACTGGCCCTGGCCCAGACAGCCGCGTTCATCATGGTGTGGCGGTTCGCCGTGCACACCCGGCTGGGCCAGTGGCTCGACACGGTCGCGTTGACCGGCAACCAGATCGGGCAGGACCGGGTCGACGGTCCGGTGGACACCATCCTCAACGCCATGTCGGTGGTGTCGCTGCTGGCCGCGACCGCCGTGATCGGCTTCATCGCGTTGATCCGGGGCCGCAAGGCGCTCGCCGTCACCGCGACGTTGCTGATCGCCGGCGCGAACGTGAGCACGCAACTGCTCANAACAGCCTGCCCAGCGGCCACACCGCGGTGGCGGCCTCGGTGGCGGTCGCGCTGATCCTGGTGCTGCCCCGACAGGTACGGGTGGCCGGCGCGTTCCTCGGCGTCGGCTACGCGGCCGCCGCCGGGGTGGCGACGCTCTCCGCCGGCTGGCACCGGCCCAGCGACGCCATCGCCGCGTACCTTCTCGTCGGCGCCTGGGCCGCGGCCGCCGGCCTGGTGCTGCTCTTCTTCCAGCGGGAGCAGGCGGTGGTGGAGCCGGGCGACGCGCACCGGCTGGCCGCCGCCGTGCTCGGCGCCGGCGGCGCGGCGGCGCTGCTCGGCTCCGGACTGGCGCTGTCCTGGCTGGTCGACCACTCCACGACCGCCGTCGAGGAACTGGGCCGCCGTCCGCTCTTCATCGGGTACGCGGGCAGCGCGGCCGGCATCGTCGGCACGATCGCCGTGGTGGCCGCGCTGGTCCTCGCCGTGGTGCACCGGCTGGTGCCCCGCTGGAAGGGCTGAGGCGACCCGCCCGGTGCCGCGCTCGCGTCGGTCAACCCGCCGCGCACCGACGCAGATGCTCCAGCACGATCGGGTCGATCCGGCCCGGCACGAAGCGTTCCTCCAGGTTCTCCAGGCCGGACCAGGCGGCCAGCGCGTCGTCCAGGCCGGCCGCGCCGACCGGGTGCCCGGCGGCGGCGAGCAGGCCGGCCACCTCGACCGCGAGCGGACCGGTGAGGTCGCGCAGCGTGGCCGGGTCGGGACGGCCGAAGATCATGGTGTGCAGGCCGAGCAGACGGCCCACCTCGGCCACCGGGTCGACGTGGTCGTCCACGCGCAGGTCCACCAGCTCGTCGCCGGTGCCGGCGTACCCGCCGTGGCGCTGCACCACCAGCAGGGCGGCGCTCTGCCGGCCCCGCCGGTCACCGCCGGCCCGGTCACCGGCGGCCAACGCGGCCAGCAACCGCTGCGGGAACGGCAGGTCGGTGCCGGTCAGCCAGGCGTCGCGCAGCGCGTCGACCACCTGCGGGCCGGTGAGGATGTTGCCCTGCGCCGCCCACCCGTCGCCGGCCTGGCCGCCGGCCCAGGGGTGGCAGCGCGGGCCGGTCCAGGTGGCGCCGACGCCGGTCGCCCCGACCACGGCGAGCTGCCGGTCGTCGCGTCCGGGATCGGCGGCGACCAGACCGGCCACCGTGTCGGCGGCGGTGACACCGGTGCGCAGCAGCGCGAGCGCCTGCGCCCGGTAGGCGAGGTTGGCGTGCGCCTGCGTCGCGACGGCCCCGACCAGCGCCTCGGCGGCCGGCACCAGCGCCCCGGCGGCGAGGAAGCGGCTGGCCACGGCCACGCCGTACAGGTGCCCGTCGGCGGAGCGGGCGACGAGCGAGAACGTCACGGCCGGATCGTAGCCCGGCCGTGGGAGCGGCG
>NZ_NAPR01000011.1:71294-71630 GCF_002140155.1 Micromonospora sp. NBS 11-29 | reverse complement strand
AGCCGCCGCCGACGCCTAGAACGGCGGTGCGGCGGCCTCCGGCGGTCGGCCCCAGGCCCGCCGGAGGTCGGCCACCGCGACCGCCGCCAGCACCACCACCGCGTAGACCCCCGCGGCCAGCGGCCCGAGGCGCACCAGCAGGGGTACGGGCAGCAGCAGCGCGGCGATCGCCACCAGCCGGGACGGGGAGACCCGGCCGAACACCTCGTACTCGAAGCGGGCCCGGCCGGCGAGGAACAGGGCCGGCCCGCCCAGCACCACGGCGAGCCACGGCAACTCGTTGTGCCCGCCGGGGTGCTCGATGACCAGCTCGTAGCCGATGGCGGTGGCCACCAC
>NZ_NAPR01000011.1:71184-71258 GCF_002140155.1 Micromonospora sp. NBS 11-29 | reverse complement strand
GCGCGGCCCCGGTCACCGCCTCGCCGAGGATCCGCCCGGCCCGCTGCACGTAGATCCGCCACAGCAGCACCGAG
>NZ_NAPR01000011.1:69315-71143 GCF_002140155.1 Micromonospora sp. NBS 11-29 | reverse complement strand
GTAGGTCAGGCCGGCGACCAGGATCGTCTCGCCGATCGCCACCAGGTAGAACTGCTGGTACCGCTCGGCCAGGTGCCGGCCGTGGATGTCCCAGCGGGAGACGGTGGAGCGGCCCAGCGCCGGCACCGGCCAGCCGAACCGGTTGCCGAGGTACTCCACCAGCAGCGCGGTGCTCCAGAGCACCACCCGGGCGTCGGTGGGCAGCACCGCGCCGGCCAGCCAGAGCACCCCGGCCACGGCGAACGTGATCAGCATCCGCAGCTTCAGCCGGCGGTACTGGATCCGGCGCAGCACCAGCAGGAGGATCGCCGGGCGGCTCACCTGCGCCACCACGTACGCGACGGCGAACGCCAGCCCGCCGCCGCTGAACGCGTGCGGGATCGCCACCCCCATCACCATCGCCGACAGCNGGTCCACGCGGTGCCCTGCCAGAGCATCCAGAGTGCGAGGAGCAACAGCAGCGTCTTGGCGGCGCCGGTCGTCGCCGACCAGTCCGTCCGGCCGTCCCCCAGCGACAGATCCTCGAAGGCCCGCGCGGAGATCCGGGTCAGTGCGAAGACGTACACCAGGTCGAAGAAGAGTTCCAGGAACGTGGCCCGTTCCCCGTCGCCGCCGGTGGAGCGCAGCGCTGCCGGCTCCGCGACCCTCACCGCCGTCTCCCGCCCCCGGTAGCCTCCACCCGGCAGTCGTAACACTCTTTCCGGCTGGTGGGGTGCGGATCGTGCGGATCACCTCGGATCTTGCTCCGAGCGGTGGTGGGCGGGCACGATCGACCGGTGACGAACCGATGGGGCATGACCGTTCCGCTGGGCGGCGTGCCGCTCGCCGACCACGCCGCGGTCTACGACACCCTGGACCGGGCCGGTTTCACCGACGTCTGGTCGTCGGAGGTGGCCGGGACGGACGCGTTCACCCCGCTCGCGCTCGCCGCCGCCTGGGCGCCCCGGCTGCGCCTCGGCACGGCGATCACCCCGGTCTTCACCCGCGGGCCGGCGTTGCTGGCGATGAGCGCCGCCGCGCTCGCCGAGGCCGCGCCGGGCCGCTTCGCGCTGGGCGTCGGCGCGTCCTCGCCGGTGCTGGTGCGCGACTGGAACGCGGTGGCGTTCGACGAGCCGGTCAAGCGGACCCGCGACGTGCTGCGGTTCCTGCGGGCCGCGCTGCGCGGCGAGACCATCGACGGCGCGTACGACACGTTCACGGTGCGACGGTTCACCCTGGAGCGTCCGCCGGCCGTGCCGCCGCCGGTGCTGCTGGCCGCGCTGCGCCCCGCCATGCTGCGCCTGGCCGGGGCCGAGGCCGACGGGGTGGTCCTCAACTGGCTGGCCGCCGAGGACGTGCCGACCGCGCTGGCCGAGGTGGGCGAGCGTCGTCCCGGCTTCGAGGTGGCCGCCCGGATCTTCGTCTGCCCCACCGAGGACGCCGGGTACGCCCGCGCCCTGGGCCGTCGCCTGATCACCGGTTACCTGACCGTTCCCGCGTACGCCGCGTTCCACCGGTGGCTGGGCCGGCAGGACAGCCTCGGGGAGATGTGGCGGGCGTGGGCGGCGGGGGACCGGCGTGGCGCCGCCGCCGCGGTGCCCGACGACGTGGTCGACGCGCTGGTCCTGCACGGCTCGCCCGAGGAGTGCGTGGCCAGCGCCCGCCGGTACGCCGCGCACGGCGTCGACGTGCCGGTGCTGGCCGTGCTGCCCACCCCGGAGACGACCGAGGGCGGCGCGGCGGCCTGGGCCGACCTGCTGCCCCGCCTCGGGCCCAACGCTGAGATGAACCTGACCGACGGGCCCGCTGCCCCGTCCCGGGCCGCGCGCGACGGAGGTGGGCCGAGGTG
>NZ_NAPR01000011.1:28967-69310 GCF_002140155.1 Micromonospora sp. NBS 11-29 | reverse complement strand
CCTGGGCCGACGGTTCGCGGCCGAGGGCGCCGCCGCGGTGGTGCTGGCCGACCTGTCCGCCGACGCGGCCCGCGCGGCGGCCGACGCGATCGGCCCGGTCGCCACCGGCGTCGGGCTGGACGTCACCGACGAGCCGGCGGTCCGCGCGCTGGTCGACGAGACCGAGCGCCGCCACGGGCGCATCGATCTGTTCTGCGCCAACGCCGGCGTGGCCACCGGCGGCGGCCTCGACGCGCCCGACGCCGACTGGGACCGGGCCTGGCGGGTCAACGTGCTCGGCCACCTGCACAGCGCGCGGGCGGTGCTGCCCGGGATGCTGCGCCGCGAGCAGGGGCACCTGCTGTTCACCTGCTCGGCGGCGGGCGTGCTGACCGCGGTCGGGGACGCCCCGTACACCGCCACCAAGCACGCGGCGGTCGGTCTCGCCGAGTGGCTGGCGATCACCTACCGGGACGCCGGCATCCGGGTCAGCGCGCTCTGCCCGCAGGGCGTGGACACGCCGATGCTCGCCGACGGTCTCGCCGAGGGGCACCTGGGCGCCCGGGTGATCGCCGCGTCGGGGGTGATCCTCACCCCGGACCAGGTCGCCGACTCGGTCATCGCCGGGCTGGCCGAGGAACGGTTCCTCATCCTGCCCCACCCCGAGGTGGCCGACTACGCCCGCCGCCGCGCCGAGGACCCGGACGGCTGGCAGGCCGGCCTGCGCAAGCTGGTCCGCAAGCTGCGCGCCGCCGACCGCTGACCGGCGGCGCCCCACCCGCCCGTCCACCCGGTGCCGGTCGGCTGGTGCGGCGCGTGACGCCCTTTCGGGGAAGTGAATGCATGCGGCCGGCTCTGATGCCACCACTTCGGCGTACTGGCGTGGATCTTCCTGCCCGCTTACCTGCCGGGCGGAGAAGGCGGCCAGCCGGCCGGGGGCCACTTCGGGGAACTGAATGCATTCGGCAGGCTGTGACGCCACCACTTCGGCGTACTGGTGTCGGTCACCGGGCTGGGGTGGGCCAGGACCGGGCGGCCACGGGCACGCGGTCGCGAGGGGCGGACGGGACTTCGGGAGTCGCGTCGGAGGTGGACCAGCGCGGTCAGGACGTTGAGTCGTTTCTGTCATCAACTCGAAAGGGACCGGAACCGAGACCCTGGTCGACTGCGCGAGGCCCGGAACAGTCACCTGCCGACGGCACGTCCGACCCGGGGCCGACCCGCCGGCGCGACCGCGCAGGTCAGCGGTGCCAGCGCAGGGGGCCGGGATGCACCGTCCACCACAGTCGTGCCCGGCGGGACCGGGCGGCCCGCAACGCCGCGACGTAGCCGACGGCCACCGCCACCGCCCGATCGGCCTGCGCGGGATCGAGGCTGCCCGGAGCGAAGGCGGCCTGGTTCACCAGACCCGCCAACTCGTCCACCCCGCGCTCCGGCCCCGACGCCCACCCCGGATTCGCCCCTGCACCCACCACGGCAGGCCCGACCGCGTCGGCAGGCCGGGCCGCGTCGGCAGGCCGGGTCGCGTCGGCAGGTCGGGCCGCGTCGAAAAGCCGGGCCGCGTCGGCAGGTCGGGCCGCGTCGGGGAGCCGGGCCGCGCGGGCCTCGGCCAGCGTGCGGTGGGCCCGCTCGGCGACCTCCGCCGCCGCCAGGTCCGGCCCGACCGGGTGGCCGGCCAGGCGCAGCGCGTCGGTCACCTCCCGCCAGGCGCCGGCGATCCGCCGACCGGGGTCGCCCCGGTCCAGTCGGAACCGGCTCAGTCGACGGCGCAGCATCGCCAGGGTCGCCAGCACCGCACCGACCAGCAGCACCAGGGCGCCGACGCCGACGCCGGCCAGCACCGGCGTACCCGGGCCGCGGTGGGCCCGGTCCGGCGCGGACGCGGCGGCCGGGGGAGTGGCCGTGGGTTCCTCGGTCGGCGGCGGCACCTCCGACGGCGGCGGGTCCTCCGGCTTCGGCCGGAAGTCCTCCTCCACCGGGCGGGGCGCTTCGTCGGGACGCGGCATCGGGTCGAACGGCACCCAGCCGACGCCGTCGAAGAGCACCTCCGGCCAGGCGTACGCGTCGGCGGCCCGCACCGGACCGTCCGCCTTCGGTCCGAAGCCGACCACCACCCGGGTGGGCAGCCCGGCGAGCCGGCCGAGCACCGCGAACGCGGCGGCGAACTGCTCCGAGGTGCCCCGCTGCCCGCCGCCGTTACGCGGCCCGAACAGGAAGAACGTCAGGTTCGGGTACGCGTGCCCGCTCGGCGCGTCCGCGGTCACCCGGTAGTGCTCGGCGAGGAACGTGGCGATCGCGTCGGCCCGCGCGTACGGGGCGCCGTTCTCCTCCGCCAACTGGGCGGCCAGCCGGCGCAGCGGCTCGGGGGCCCCGTCGGGCACGCGCAGCACCCGGGCCACCGCGTCACCGGCGGGCACGTTCGCCGCGGGGAACTGGTTCGGGTCGGGGCGTTCCCGCACCGAGGACACCTCGTAGCGCAGCCCCGGGGTGAGCCCCTCCGGCCGGATCAGCGTGCCGCTCGCCGGGTCGTACGCCACCCGCGCGCCCGTCACCTCGCGAGGCGTGGGCGCGGCCGGCAGCAGCCGCCCGGTCAGCTCGGCGACCGTGATCTCCTGGCGCACCTCGTCGGTGGTGGCGCCCGGCGCGGGGTCGGCCGCCGGCAGGATCCGCCCGGCGTTGCGGTAGGTGGCGCCCACCCGCCAGGTCACGCCGTCGTAGTCGCTGAGCACCGCCAGCCGGATCCTCGGCGGCACCCCGTCGGTCGAGCCGGCGGCGGTACGCACGTCCAGCAGCCGCTGCTCCGGGTGCAACGCCCAGCCGGAGATCCGGATCAGCGGGTTCTCGTCCAGCGACTCCACCCGCGGCGGTTCCACGTAGCGGCGCGGGTCGACCGGACGGTCGTCGACCTGGCCGGCCACCACCGGTGCGAGCAGCGCCGCCAGGGCCACCACCACGGCCAGCCCGGCCGCGCTCGCGGCGAGCAGGCGCAGGCGTACCGCCGGGGTGAGCCCGCCGGCCGCGGCGGCCGGGTCGGCGGCCCGCGCGGACGCCGCCAGACCGACGGCGGCGACGGCGGCGAACAGCACCGACGGACCGACCGCCGGGTCCGCGTTCGGCCCGACCACGTAGATCACCCCGGCGTAGAGCAGCGCCGGCGGCAGGTAGCCCAGCAGCACCCGGCCGGCCCGCAGCCCCACCTCCGCCGCGGTCAGCCCGGCCAGCCAGGCGGCCACCACCGGGACCAGCACGGTGTCCGGGGCCGGTTCGACCGGGATCATCGCGGTGAGCAGCCGGGGAATCGCGTTGCGCGCGGCGTCGGCCGTCACCTCGCCGAGCCCGCCGGGCAGTGCCGCGTGGGCGGCGGCCAGCCGCAGCGACAGCAGCGTCCAACCGGCCAGGGCGGCCACCGACACCGGCGCCACCAGCCAGGACGGCAGGCGTCGCGCGGCGACACTGACCAGCACCGAACCGGCCGCCGCGCCGACCATCAGCCGGGTCAGCAGCGGATCCGCGTACACCCGGCCCAGCACCACGCCGGAGAGCGCGACCAGCACGACCAGCGCCGCCGGCACCGGCGCGGCCCGCAGCGCCCGCGCCACCGGCCCCGGCTCCCGCGTCGGCGCCGGATCGGTGGCCGGGCGCGGCGGCGTCACGGTCACCACCGGCGGACGCCGTTCCACTCGGCGGCGAACGCCGCGCCGTCCGCCGCGTCCAGCACCAGCAGGCCCGCCGCGCCGGCCGCCGTCGGCTCCGCCGCGCCGAACAACCCGACCACCACCGACGGGTACGCCCCGCGCAACGCGCCGACGTGTCCCAACTCGTCGCGCGCGCCCGGCCCGGTGAGGAAGACCAGCGTGTCACCGGACCGGTCCTGGCGCAGCCGACCCGCCGCCGCCGACAGCACCTCCGCCCCGCCGCNGGGGAGCCGGTCCAGCGGCCCGGCCGTCCCTGCCGGCTCGACCTCGGGCGGCGCGACCAGCAGCAGCCGCACCGGCAGGTCCTCCCGCACGGCTGCGGCCACCACCGACGCCGCCGCCTCGCACGCCGCCTCGAACGACTCCGCCACCCCGGCGACCCGACCCGGATGGGCCGTCGACCGGTTGTCCAGCACCACCACGATGCGGGGCAGGCTGGTGTCCACGTTCTCCCGCACCATCAGCTCACCCACCCGCGCGCTGGTCCGCCAGTGCACCCGGCGCAGCTCGTCGCCGACCACGTACTCCCGCAGCGAGTCGAACGTGATCGACCCGTGCGGCACGCTGTCGGTGCGCCCGTCCAGGCTGCGCCCGGCACCCGTGGGCACCGCGGACAGCGGGTGGATGCGCGGGTGCACCCACACGTCGACGGCGTCGCCGTAGCCTCGGGCCCACGCCACCAGCCCGAGCGGGTCCCGGCGGACCACCCGCAGCGGCCCGACCGGCACCACCCCCCGCCGGTGCGTCGGCACCGGGTAGCGCACCCGCGTGTCCCGCCCCGGGCGCAACCGCAGCAGCGGCACCGGCACCGGCTCACCGGCGCAGCGGTCCTCGGCCATCAGGTTCGCCGCCCGCAACCGGCCGCTGTTACGCACGGTCAGCTCCATCGTCGCCGGCTCACCCCGGGCAACCCGGTCCGGCTCGGCCCGCCGCGCCACGGTCAACCGGGGCCGCCAGGCGGCGGTCACCCCGGCGTAGGCGACGGCCACGCCGGCCGCCGCGCCGAGCACGGTCAGCTCCGGGTACGCGTACCGGAAGCCGGCGCCGAGCAGCACCAGGGCGGCGACGAGCAGCCCGACCCCACGGGCGGTGATCCCCACGTTCAGCCGTGCACCGGAGCGGGCTGGCCGGACGGCAACGGCACCGGCACCGAGGCGACCGCCTGGCGCAGCACCTCGGCGGGCGTGACGCCGCGCACCTGCGCGTCGGAGGTGAGCAGCAGCCGGTGCGCGAAGACCGGCTCGACCAGCGCCTTCAGGTCCTCCGGCATGATCCAGCCCCGCCCGTCGATCAGCGCGTACGCGCACGCCGCCCGGGTCAACGCGATCACCCCGCGCGGGCTCACCCCGACCCGCACCTGCGGGTGGGTACGGGTGGCCGCGCCCAGCCGCACCGCGTACCCGTACAGCGGCTCGGCGATGTGCACCCGGCGGGCCATCTTCACCATCTCGCCGACGGTCGCGGTGTCGGTGACGGCGGTCAGCAGGTCGGGGGAGCGGACCGTGGCGCCGCGCAGCACCTCCACCTCGACCGCCTCGTCCGGGTAGCCGACGGAGAGCTTCACCAGGAACCGGTCGAGCTGGGCCTCGGGCAGCCGGTAGGTGCCGTCCATCTCCACCGGGTTCTGCGTGGCCACCACGAGGAACGGCTGCGGCACCGGGTGGCGTACGCCGTCCACCGTGACCGTCCGCTCCTCCATCACCTCCAGCAGCGCCGACTGCGTCTTCGGTGACGCCCGGTTGATCTCGTCGGCGATGACGATGTTCGCGAACACCGGCCCGGGATGGAACTCGAAATCCCGGCTGGCCTGGTTGAAGATGGTCACCCCGGACACGTCNCCGCCACCGCCCGCGCCAGCGTGGTCTTGCCGACGCCGGGCACGTCCTCCAGCAGGACGTGCCCCTGGGCGAACAGCGCGGTCAGCGCCAGCCGGACCACCTGCGGCTTGCCCAGCACGACCGCGTTGACGTTGTCGGCCAGCCGGGCGGCCAGGGCGGCGAAGCCCTGCACCTCCGGCTGACTGAGCGGTTCGTGCGTGTTCACGGCGTGTCCTTCGCAGGTGGCGCGGTCAGCAGGTGGACAGGAGGTCGAGGTCGTCCCCGCCCTCCAGGTTGAGCCAGGCCCACGGGATGTAGTTGCGGCCCTTGTAGTCGACCCGGATCCACCAGGTGCTCTGCTTGTCCTTGTTGTAGATCCAGGCCTCCACGTTCTCACCCTTGGCCTTGCAGTGCGCCCGCAGCCGGGTGCCGTCCGGGACCCAGCCGGCCTGCCGGTCGTTGTCCTGCCGGGTGACCTCGAAGATCTCGTTGCCGTTGCGCTCGCCCGGCACGTCCCGGTCGCAGTACGTCCGCTGGTCGCCTTCCGGGCCGTTCTTGCAGGTGGCGACGCCGTACAGCGGGTCGGTGGTCTGGGCGCGGGTCGCGGTGCCCTTGCCGGCGGCATTGCTCGCGGTCAGCGTCACCGTGTACGCGGTGCCCGGCTTCAGCCCGGTCACCCGCAGGCTGGAGCAGGCGCCGGTGGCCGTCCGCCCGCCGGTCGCGGCCGTGCAGGTGGCCTTCCCGCCGCCGGCGTCCACGGTGAACGTCACCGTCACCGAGGTGGCGTCCGCCGACGAACCGGTCACGGTGATCCGGGGTGCGGCCACGGTGCGGGCGGTGGCGGTGGCCTCCGCGCCGGGGCCGGCCTCGTTGACCGCCCTGACCTTCACCGTGACGTTCTGGCCGTTGCCGAGCCCGCCCACGGTGGCCCGCACGTCCGTCACCTCGGTCGTCTTCCCGGCCGCCTCCACCAGGTACTTCGTCACCGGGCGGCCGTTCTCCACCGCCGGCGACCACTGCACGGCGACGGTGCCGGGCCGGTCGGCCACGGTGGACGCGCGCAGCTCCGTCGGCGCCTTCGGCACGGTGAACGGCACCACCGTGTTGCTCACCGGCGACGCCTTCGACCCGGCACCCCGGCCGCTGATCGCCGTCACCGTGAACGCGTACTGGGTGCCGTACTCCAACTGGCCGGCCGGCACCACCAGCTCGGTCTTCGGCGACTCACCGGCCGGTGCGCTCGCGCCGGCCGAGGTCGCGGTCACCGCGTACCTCGCGATGGTGTTGCCCTGCCCGTCCGCCTCCGGCCAGCTCACCCGCACCGTGCCGTCGGGCCGCGCCTCGGCGGTCACCGCCGTGGGCGGATCCGGCACCTCGGCCGTCGGCACCACCGGGTTGCTGCGCCGCGCCGGCCCGTCGCCCTTCGCGTTCACCGCGTGCACCGAGAACGTGTACGTCTCGCCGTTGGTCAGACCGGTGACCTCCAGCGCACGCTGGTTCGCGCCCACCTCGTGGGTCTGGCCGCCGCCCGTCACCACGTACCGGATGATCTCGGCGCCGTTGGCCGCGGCGGGCTGCCAGCTCANCCCACCTTCGGCTTCTTCGGCGGGGGCGGCGGCGGGGGAACCGGGGGCGGGTCGCCACCGAGCACGTCGTTGGCGTACTTGTCGACCTCCCGGACCCGGTGGTGGTCGTCGACGACCTGCGCGGTCGACGAGTCCGGCGGGTTGATGAACAGGTGGTTCTCGCGGACCTCCAACTCCACCGGCCCGGGTCGGCCGGAGCCCTCCACCGTCTCGACCAGTCGACCGCCGGCGTCGAACGCGTAGACCGTGCCGGTGTCCTCGTCGGCGCAGTAGAACCGGCCCGCCCAGGCCACCGCCGGGCCGAGCCGCGCGCCCGCGCCGGGCACCGTGAACCGCGCGACCTCCGCGCCGTCGTGGACCACATGCACCGAGCGGTCACCGGGCACGGTGACCGGCACCCGCGGGCCGCTGGTGCGCGCCGGCAGGCTGCCCGGCGCGGTCACGGTGAGCGCGGCCCACCGGGCCCGGCCGCCGGTCACCGTCACCAGCGACGCGGACGTGCGATCCAGCACCGCCACACCCTCGTCCAGGGTGGACACCACCAGCTCGTGCGCCGGCTCGGCCACGTCGTACGTCTCGATCCGCTTCGGGCTGACCCCGGCGGCCGGCGCGTCGCCCGGGGTGTCCGGCAGCTCGGCGGCCGTGACCGCGGAGACGGTGCCCTCACTCGGCACCGCGATCCACAGCTTGCCGGCGCCGTCGAACGTCCCGCCGGCGATGCCCGGCGGATAGCGGACCGGCTCACCCACCGGCGTCAACGTCCGGGGATCGAGCTGCCGGACGACGCCCTGCACCGCGTCCACCACGAACGCCGCGTTCTCGTGCAACGCCACGCTGACGCCGAACCCCGGCGCGGTCGGCGTGGTGGCGGTGATCTGCAACGTCGCCAGGTCCAGCGAGCTGACCTGACCGGTGTTCAGATCGCGCAGGATCAGCATCCGGTCGGTCTGCGCCACCTGCACCCGGTGCCGCCGCCCGCCCGGCACCTCCGTGCGGGTGTCCACCCGCGCGGTGACACCGTTCACCCGGGCCAGCTCGCTACGGCTGGCACTCCACAACCAGGAGGACGCGTCGAAGTTGGCCACCGCGTTGTCGGCGGCCCCCAGCCCGAGCACGGTCAACCCCATCGCCGCCAGCAGCGCGGCCACGGTGCCGATGGTCACCAGGCCGCCGCGCATCCGCGACCTCGGTCGGGCGGCCTCCGGCCCGGTGCCCGTGGCGTCCTCGATGGTGGTCACTGCCGGCCGCCTCCCCGCCTCGGTGGGGGAGGACGGCACGCCTGGCCGACCCTCCCCGGAGCCGGAGCCATCATAGGTGCCGACCGGTGCCGGTGAAACCCGGACGGTTCCGCTGTGGACACCGAGCGTGTCCCCGCTGGTCGGTCAGTCGGGCGTGCCACCACCGGCCCGGTCCGTGCACACCTGACCGGAGGTGGCGTACGAATCGGTCGAATAGACCGCCAGCACCGTGAAGCAGTAGTCCACCTTCGCGTTCAACCCGTGCACGGTGTACCGGTTCTGCCCGGCGTCCACCGTGGCCATCACCCCGAGCTTCTGCCCGGCCCGTCCCCCGGCCACCACGAACGGCACCCCGCCGCCGCTCGGGTCGGTCCAGGTCACCGTGATCGTGGTGGTGTCGTCCCGCAGCCGCAGGTCACCCGGAGGCGGCCCGGTCACCTTCGGCTTCACCGCGCTCGCCACAGGAGCCGGCGGCGGCGCCGCGTCCCGGTTCAGCCACAACGCGCCCCCACCCACCGCCGCCAGCACCGCGACCACCGCGCCACCGACCACCAGCGCCACCACGGTCCGGTCCCGGCCGCGCCGCGCCGGCTCCTCCTCCGGGTACGCGACCGGCCAGTCGTCTTCCGCTGTCGGATACCTCGTCGGCCAGGCGTCTTCGTCCGCCGGGTGCCTCGCCGGTCGGGTGTCTTCTTCCGCCGGATGCCTTGCCGGTCGGTTGTCCTCTTCCATCGGATACCGCGCCGGCCACGCGGGTTCCTCCCTCGGATCCGCCGGCCACGCGGCTTCCTCCCTCGGATCCGCCGGCCATGCGGGCTTCCCCCTCGGATCGGCCGTTCGGGCGTGTTCCTCCCGCGGGTGATCCGTCGGCCCGGCGTGGTCCTCCGCCGGGTAGTCCGTTGGCCGGACGTGTTCCCGCGCCGGGTAGCCCGCCGGCCGGGTGTGCACCTGCGCCGCCGGGTATCCCGCCGGCTGGGGCAGTTCCCCTGCTGGGTGGCCCGTCTGCGAGGCTTGTCCCTGCGCCGGATACCTCGCCGGTCGCGTGTGCACCTGCGCCGCCGGGTGTCCCGTCGGTTCCGGGAAGTCCAGCGCCCCGCCCGGCGACGGCAGCGCCTGGTCCTCGTCCGGTGCGCGCCGGGCCGCAGCCCGATCAGCCCCGGATGCGTCCACGGCCGGCGCGGCGTCGGGGCCGGCCGGCCGGTCGACCCGCTGGGACGCAGGCGCGCTGCGCCAGGGCGGGGCGGTCATCCGCCACGGCGGCACGGACGTGCCGCTGACCGGTGCGCTGCTGAGCGGTGCGCTGCGGACGGGCGTGCCGCTGACCGGCGATTCGCTGATCGGCGGGGCAGGCGGTCCGCTGATCGGCGGTCCGCTCGTTGCCGGTTCGCTGACCGGGGATGCGTCCACGCGGGAAGCGCCGGGCAGGGCAGTGCTGACGGGTGGCCTGCCGACGGGCCGCGGGTGCCCCGGATCTCCGCCCGTCGGAGAGGGCGACGGCGGGGCGACGGCCGGCTTCGCCTCCTCTCGCAGCAACGGATCGATTTGCCGTACCTGAATGGTCGGACTGTCCCATCCTTCGCCGTTGGAGGCGGCAGCCGCCGTGTCGGCTGTGGCATCGTCCGCCTGCGCCTCGGCCGGCTGGTGCGGACCACGTCGCGGCGGCACGGCCGCCGGTGGAAACGTCGGCGCCGGTGGTACGGCGGAGGCCGACCGGGGCGGCACGGGGACGGGAGGGCCCATCGGCGTGTTTGATGGGGGTGCCGGCGTGGAGGATGACGGGGGCGGCGCCGGTGGCGCCGAGATCGGTGCCGGCCCGATCGATGCGGGAACGCGCTGCGCCGGAGCCGACGGTGCGGGGCTCGGCGCGGCCGGGTCGGACGGTGCGCCGCCGGGCGGTGCGAGGCTCGGCGGAACGACGACCGATGGTGTCACGACCGATGGCGCCGAGATCGGCGGTGCGGAGGCCGCTGGTGGCGCCGAGATCGGTGGTGCGGGGGGCGTTGGTGGTGTGGCGAACGGCGGCGCGGCGTCGGATGGTCCGACGGCCGGCGATGCGGGACCGGGCTCGGGGGGCGGTGAGGGCAGGACTCCGCCTCCCGGCGCGCCGGCGAAGGGCCTCCGGACGCGTGGAGTCGGCGGTAGTGACGTGCCGCCTTGGCCTCCCGGCGCAGGCGACATGCCCTGGGGCCGCGCCGCGGGGCGCGGTGACACCTGTGTGACGCCGTGGATCGGCGTGACGGCAGGGACCCGCGGAAGAGGCGCGTGCGGCGGCGTCGACGTGAGGGGCGCGTGACCCGGGCCGGCGGCGGGAGTCGCCGCGGGACGTCCGGAAGTAACGCCCTCGGCACGTGTCGAGGGACTGGAAGTCGCGCCCTCCGGAAGTGTCGCGGGACTGGAGGCCATGCCCTCCGGAAGGGCCGCAGGACTGGAGGTTGCGCTCCCCGGAAGGGCCGCGGGACGTAGGGAAGTGACGCCCTCGGGCGGTGCCGCAGGACGTGTGGCAGCCCTCTCTGGGGATGCCGAGGGACGTGCGGTGTTGTCCCCGGGCGGTGCCGCGGCAGGCGCGGGAACCTCTTCGGGCGGGGCCGGGAACCGGGTGGTCGCCTCTGCGGCCGGCCTCGGTGGGGGAGCCCAGGGGCTCGCCGTCGCCGTCCCACCGGGCCAGACATCGGCGGCCGACGTGGGCAGCCCCGCCTGAGGCGGCAACGTCACCAGGTCCGGAGCGCTCCGCGTCGGCAGGGGTGGGGTGCCATGCGGCGGCGGGCCGGGCCACGGCACCCGGGATGCCGGCCCTGGCCGCGGCGCCCACTCGGAGCCAGGCCCGGGTGGCGCAGTCGGTGCCTCGGGGGCGGTGGGCGGCGTCGGGACGGGCGAGGAAGCGTGCGGCGGCACGACCGCCGGCAGCGACACGGCCGGCTCGGACAGCGCCGGCCCGGGTTGCCGCCCACTGGCATGCGCGTCGGAGCCGCCAGTGGGAAGGCCGTAGGTGAGGGGAGCCGTGCCGTCGCTGGCGGGAGCGGCGGCGGAGCCGCCGAGGTACTGGCGGGCTGCGCGTACCGCGGGGTGGTCCGGGCCAAGCACGGCGGGCCCGGCGGTGGCCACGCGGCGGTAGTTGCGGCGGGCCTCGTGCCGGTTGCCCAGCTCCGCCGCCACCTCCGCGAGGTCGAAGCTGAGGGCGAGCATCAGCGGGTCGGCGTCCCCGCGGCGGCGCTCACCGGCCGCGTACGCCTCTTCGAGCACCCGCCGGGCGGCGGCCGGGTCGTCGGCCTCCCGATGCAGCCGGGCCAGCAGATGGCCGGTGGCCAGGACGTCCGGGTGGTCCTCGCCGTAGGCCGGGGTCACCGCGGCCAGCGCGTCGGCGAGCAGGCGGCGGGCGCCGGTCAGGTCGCCCGCGGCGCGGAGCGCCAAGGCCCGGTGTTGAGCGGCGGTCAGCGGGGCGGGGTGGGACACGGGTGCCATGCTGCCCGGAATCGCCGGTTGCGCGCTACCCGCCCGATGTCGGAGGGTGCTGAGCTGCGAAAACAGGGCGGCTCCATGGTGATGTGCATGATCGTTCCGGGCCGTGTACAGTAATGCCCCGTGCGGCCCACCGGGCCGGCCGATGTGGTGAGGCGATCACCCCGGTCGATTGGGTAGGCTGGACGAGCAGGTCCGGGTGGCGGAATGGCAGACGCGCTAGCTTGAGGTGCTAGTGCCCGTATAGGGCGTGGGGGTTCAAGTCCCCCCTCGGACACGAACCATTACCCCACGGTGCGCGCTGAGATCCACTTCAGCGCGCACCGTTTGCGTTTCCGGTTGGTAGTTCAGTCGGAGACCAAGCTGCCGGTAGACCTCGGCCTTGTCGGCGGGGTCGGCGTCGCGGAGCACGGTGGTGATGTCGCCGAGCGCGGTCACCAGGGCCGTGATCTCTGCTCGGCTCATCCGGCGCGGGGTGGTGCCCGCGATGGCGCGTAGTTCGGCTTCCGCGCGGGTGCGTTCGGCCTGGGTTCGAGCAATCCAGCCGGTGACCACGGCCGGGTCGGCGCCGGCGTCTAGGGCGGCGCGGTAGCGCTCCAGCTTGGCGTCGCACTCGGTGATGATCGCTTGGGCTGCGGTGCCCGTTGTGAGCGGATGGTGGAGAGGTTGGGCGTCGGCCATCGTGGTGATCGTCTGCGCGATGCGGTGGGGCGCGAAGGCGGAGGCCAGCCAGGTGTCGAGTGGGTCGGTGAGTGCGTCCTCGCGCAGGTACACGTTGCGGGGGTGGGGGACCTGGTTGGCGAGGGCGTACTCCTGGGGGAAGCGGCAGCGGTAGTAGGCGTCGCCGTGGTTGTACTGGCCCTGCATGCGTCGGTCGCAGGCGGCGCAGTAGATGAGGCCGCGGAAGACGTACGGGTTGCGGGTGCGCCGCCGCACGTGTTGTCCACCGGTTCCTCGGCCCCGCTGTTGCAGGATGGCTTGGGCCTGCTCGAAGGTTGCGTCGTCGATGAGTGGTTCGTGGGTGATCTCTTTGGAGACGACCCACTTGTCGCGGGGGTTCCAGCGCATGACGCCGGTGTGGCCCATGGCCACGTCGTCGACGTCGAGCAGTACTTCGTCGGTGCGTTGCTTGTTCCAGACCTGCCGGCCGGTGTAGCGGGGGTTGGTGAGGATGACGCGGACGGCGCTCTTGGACCAGGCGATGCCGCTGCGGTGCCGGTTGCGGGCGCGGTCGTGTGCTGACGGGCAGGGCACGTGATTGGCGGTGAATCCCTCGGCGATGGCGAACAGACCGATACCAGAGAGGAACTCGGCGAAGATCCGCTGGACGACCGGGGCGGTCTGCTCGTCGGGGATGAGGCCCTTGAGGTGTTTGCCGTCGGCGGCCTTGGCGGGGTTGGGATGGGGTCCCAGGTCGCGGAGTGTGTAGCCGTAGGGCGGGCGTCCGCCGAGGTAGCGGCCCTCGAGGAGGGTCTGTGCGGCCATGGCGGTGCGGACGCGCAGCTTGATCCGGTTGCGTTCGCCTTTGCTCATGCCGCCGAAGACGGACATGACCAGTTCGTGGGCCTCGTTGTCGGGGTCGATCGGGCCCCCGATCTCGGGCACCCACAGTTCGACGCCGTAGTGGGCAAACAGCGGCACGGTGAGACCGAACTGGTTGCCGTAGAAGGCGCGGTGGGGCTCGCCGACCACGACGGCGGAGAACCCCCGCCGGGGATCGCGCAGCGCCGCGAGAAGAAGGCTGGCTTGGACTCGGCGCTGCCAGGGGAGGGAGCGGCTCTGACCGACGTCGAAGTATTCGGTGGCGATGCGTCCACCGTGAGGCTGGATGAGTGTGGTTGCTCGGGTGAGCTGCCAGCTCCGGGACGATTCGGGATCTTGGTTGTCCTCGGTCGACACACGGCCGTAGAAGGCGAAGAGTTTCGGTGGAGGGGTGGTCATCGGTTCTCCTGGTTCGAGTTGTCGGTACGGCGGTCGTTCATGTGTCTGAGTAGCTTCAGGAGGGCGGCAGCGGCGCCGGGGTGCAGCTCGGGTGGCTGGCCGGGTACTACCACGCTGGTGACGCTGGGCGGTGTGCTGCCGTCGATGGTCTCGACCGTCCATGAACCGTTGTCTTCGCTGGGCTGGTCAAGTCGCTCGTCAGCCGGCGCGGTCGGAGCCGGCTCTTGGTGATGTTCGGCCTGGTGGTCGGGCGGCAGCGTCATGCGCCTCCGTCCGGCGGTTGCCCTGGCCGGCACACGCGGCGGTGGGCGTGCGCCATTCGCTCCTTGGCCTCCGTCAGTTCGCTGTGAGAGGGGGCGGATTGGAGGGCGATGCCAGCATCGGCGGCGTGGTTGGGCGGGATCGTGCCGCTGCAGCTCGTAGCGCTGGTGACTCGTACCGTGGCACATGAGTGGGTTGTCATGAGAGATGTCCTTCGGGTNGGCCGGTGCCGTCAGGCACCGGCCGCTCGTTGAGCAGTGGGGGCGTTACGTCTCTGCGGTCGTCAAGCTGGTTTGGGGCGGCCGTCGAGGTCGGTGGCAAGCGCATGATCGCGCGGCTTGCTGTGCGCCCGGGTGGGCCAATGTGGTGGGAAGAGCACTCTCTTCACACCGAAGAGGTCACTGGTTCGATCCCAGTATCGCCCACCACGAATATAGGCAGTTCAAGAGCCCGTCACCGGAGATGCCGGTAACGGGCTCTTCCCCTATTGCCCCTTAAATTGGGAGCAGATTGGGAGCAGCGGCCCTGGGCGAACGGCGACGTTGCCCAGGCAGGCGACAACGCTGGCGTGCTGCGGCCGTCTCCAGGTGCTGGTCGGCTTCGGCGGCACTTGTATGCACACAGGACTTTATGGACTGCCCCGGCGCTTGGATTCCGGTCGGGTGCGGCTTGAGCCCGCGCCGCCCGTATCGCTAGCACAGCCGAGGCTGGTCGCGCCGATACCTCCGCACTCGTCGAGCGTGATCGACTGATCACTTTGACCGCTACACCATCGGCCGACGCGGGGCCGGGCGCGAAGGACAAACGCGAGACCGGCTGCGGCTCGGCACCCGGATGGTGCTGCCCGACGGCGAGCGGCTGGCAAGCACCGCCTCGATGGCCGGCGCGGACGCAGGACTGGCGCTCGCCGCCGCAGTGGACCCCCCGGGGCGGCAGGTGCACTTTGGGCTGCCGATCGCCGTAGAGGACAAGGCGGCATGGCGGGGTGGACACACCTCGCGCAGAAGACCGTCCTCGACGAGGACGGAGAGGAATGCACGGTCGACACCGGTGCCGACGCCACCGCCGTGCTGGACGCCGTCGACGCGGCCAGCTTGCCTGAGCAGATCGACGCGATGATCGCCACGGCTGTGGCGGCGGACAAGAAGTACCGGCGGTTGGTCAAGGAGAGCAACCGGCTGTACGACGAGCGGCTCCGGTTGGAGAGCCGACGCTTTCCCGGCCGGGGTGAGGAGAAGATCCGCGCGGACTGGCAGGTGGAGCACGCGCTGAAGTACCAGGGGGCTCGGCGCCGAGAGTACGAGCAGGTCGCGGATCGGTTGAGCCCGCAGGACCGGGCCGTTTACGACGAGCGGCAGCGGCGCATCGACGCCGCCGGGCGCGACGGTTGGGAGCCCGGGCGGGAGGTCGAGGCTGCCGAGGTCTGTGGCGTGACTCCCGAGCAGTTCGCGGAGATCACCGCGATTGAGCGGGTCGACGGGCGCCGGCAGAGCAGTGAGCAGGTGAAGCGGGTCAACGAGCTGAAGTACGGCAGCGGCGATTTCCTGAACCCGATCCTGCCGCCGCTGCTGGAGCAGCAGGCGGCGCTGGTGTGCGGGTTGACCCCGGCCGAGTACCGGGAGATGGAGCGCCTGGAGGCGATCCGGCCGCAGCGCCGGTACGCCTACCTTGACGGCCGCCGGATGCGTACCGACGCCGAGCAGGCACGCCTGGACGAGCTGTACGCCGCGACCGGCGGGGTGACCGGCGCCAACCAGCGGGAGACGCACAAGCTGCGCACCCGCTACCGCACAGGGCTGGAGACCCACCACAACGGCAAGTGGGACCTGGCCGAGGCCCGCGTCGAGCAGGCGGCCATGGAAGTGACCGCTCAGCCTCTGGATCCGCCGACCGCAGCCGCGCTGCAGCGGTTCACCGCGGACATGGACGCGATCGGCCGGGTTCTGGATGAGCGGGGCGGGTGGCCGAGCGCGACGGTGGAGATCCCCGCCCGCAACGGCGGCGCCCTGGTCATCGAGGCCCTGCAAGAAGAGGAGGAGGGCAGGGTGAGCTACCGCGTCGACCGGCGCCCGGCCGACGCCGACGAGCAGTGGAGCGTCGGGTACGCCACCGACCCGTACACCACCACCGCGGCCGGGCTGCGCAAGCTCGGCCGGCTTGTCCGGGACCTAGCCGTCGCCGACGCCCCGACCAAGGAGAGCACATGATCGTCGAGGCGATCGGTCCGGAGCAGATCCGCGCCGCGTTCAGCCAGGCCGTCGCGGCGACGGGGGAGCGGGCAGAGGAAGTCGGCGGCGTCGCCGGCATCCTCGGTGACGCAGCCGACCGGTACGAGGCCCTGCAAATGCAACCGTCCACCGTCGAGCGGCTGCGGGAGGCCGGCGCGGCGTTCGCCACCGCGCACGCCGCGCTCGTCGACGCCCGGGAGCAGCTCGACGCTGCCCTGGCCGACTTCAACAACCACGACGGCCAGGTCGCCGACGCTGTCGCCGAGGCCGGCGGCACCCTCGCGAGTAGGGAGAGCCTGATAGGCGACGGCATCACGTCGACCAGCTCCACCGACAGCAGCCCGGCACCCACGCCGAGCGACCCGCCCGCCCACGCCGAGCGGGACACCCGGATCGCCGACCCGGACGCCGTCCGCGCCGCGGCGGTGTACGAGGACGCGGGCCGCAACATCGCCGCCGCCGGGGTCGGGTGCGCCACCTGCCTGACCGCGGCCACTGACGCGCACCTAGCCAGCGCCGAGCACCAGCAGGCCACCGTCGGCCGGCCGGCGCTGTTCTTCGGCGGCGGCGCGCTGCACCTGGGCGACGGCTCCGACGACCCGTACCTGGACTGGTCAATGCCCACCACCAACGGCGGGCGCTGCCTGGAGATCGGCGACGGCCAAAACGCCGTTCAGCTCGACCTCACCGGCACGCAACTGCGCGAGCTGGTCGACGCGCTCACCGCCACCATCACCGCGGACGACTTCGCCGAGGCCCCCGACGCGTACTGGCCGGCTCGGGCACGCCGACGCCCGCACCACCCGCCGCTACGACCACGGCGGACAACGCATCGACCGGGCACCGGCCTACACCCTCGCCGCCTACCTCACCGCCGCCGGCGACGAGCATTCCGCGGAATCACCAGACGGCGAAGCCCTGCCGGATCCACCTGTCACACGGACTTGAGCTGTGACTCCAGAAACTGATCGCGTAGACCCAGTTCGAGGTGGTCTCGGACGTGACCCCGGCGTTGCGCGCGCACTCGTCTTCGTCACATCACTTGTATCGCGCAGTGCTGCGAGCTGGGCAAACGTCCGCATAGGAGAGGACGGGCACGGCGTCCGTAACAGGGAGCCGCCTCTTTGGAGTAGGCGACCAGTAGAGTGAGCCTCCGATGTGACGTCCACTCCCAGATCCTCGGGCCGGACTCCGGGTCGCACCCCCTAGTGCGGGATCCCGGGTACGACTCCGAGACCCCCGGGAGAGGGAAGGCACGTCATGTCGAACCGATCGCCCCGGGTTCGCCGGCAGCCCTGCCGGTGCGCTCCGAAGGCTCCCCGCCCCACCCGTCGGTGGCGGTGGGAGACGGTCGCCACCGCGGTGCGCCTCCTGCTGGAGGTCGCCGTGAAGGCGGTGACCGCCTACCGGGCCTGGAAAGGGATGTAGCCCCGCATAGCGGGGCTACATGACCGGTCGAAGGCGCTCCGCTCCTCGAGGTTCGACGGCCAGAGGGCGGGGCGTTCTTCGTGTTGCGTGATTCTTGTGCGACGTGTCGCAGCCCCCGCAGTGTTGCATAACCAGCGGTATGCGAGTAGCCACGACGGCCTCCTGCCTTCCAAATTTCCGTCCGTTGCGATACGGCCCGCCCCCCGCGACGTGCGGAAACCCGGGTTGTAACGGTAGCGCGGCGATCCCGTGCGTTCTCTGACACAGCGGGCAGCCTCCGCGATCAGCCATCGGCTCCGATCAGCCGCGGATCCGTTCGGCGGTCCAGGCACCCTCCGGTTCACCGGCAGGACCCAACGGGGGTCAGGACGTACCTGACCCCCGGTCCGGTTCGGGTCGCCGGGCGGCTGCTGGGGGCGCCGGAGCCCTGCGTCGATGAAGACCAGGGCGAGTACGCGGTACGCGGCCTGAAATCACCCAGACGCGCGACCAGATTGAGATCGAGGGCCGCCGGCTGGCCCACGCCGCCCGGCGCCTAGCCCAACTGCGCGATCAAATCGCCGCCTATGACGACGAGCGCCGCGACGGTACGGCGTGACCGAGACCGGGGTGTGATCGCAGGCGAGACCCGCCGTGATCCGGGGCCGGCGCAGGTAAATGCTCGGCGCCCGGACCACCCGCCGCTCTGACCACGGTGGGCAGCGCCTCGACCGGGTGCCGGCCTTCATCCTCGCCGCCGGCGGTCGGCCGTCGCCGCTCGGTCTCGGCGACTGGCCTCACCGGTTGCGGCGCCTCGCTCAGCCGTTCGCCGCCGGCACCGGTCAGGAACGAGGCGGCGCGCTGCGGGCCTGATTGCCTCCCGGGGCGTCGCGGCCGGAGGTGCTGTCCGTGACCGTGGTCGAAGGCTTACGTCCGGCGAGCAGCCGGGTGAACAACGTAGTCGCCACGGCGCGGATCCCGCCGTGCAGGAGGTCACGCAGGAGGAGGTCGGGGTCGAGCAGATCCATCGTGTGCCGCTTCCGGTTGCTGTCTCGGCGTTCACCGGCGAGCCGCAGGAGCGCGGGCCGCACATCGAGCAAAGGCCATCGATGGTCCGCTGGTGAAGGGCTACGGACGAGCCCGGAACGAGTCGGTCAGAGGCCCTACACTGTCGGACAGCGCGGCGCTGTCGGACGCCGTCGGACAGCGTCGGACGTGCTCGGATGGGACTGAAGGGCTCTATCGATGAGTGAAGCGCCCGGTGTTGGGGCGCCGAACCCGGCATCCGTCACCACGGTAGCGGAATTGGCCCGCGAGTTGCGAGTGCTGCGCGTCCACCGCGGCAACCCGTCGGTGCGGGAGCTCCAAAGCCGGGCGAAGGTCAAGAAGCTTCAGCCCTTGCCTCACTCCACTGCTCATGACGCGCTGAGCGGGAAGCGCGGCCTGCCGAGGCTACCCGTGTTGCTGACAGTGCTGCGGGCTCTCGGCCTCGACGAGGCTGACATCCACCCCTGGCGCGAAGCGTGGTCGCGCGTCGAACTTGACCGGCAAGGGCTCCTTGATCGTCCGGACACGGCGGTGAGTCGCGTTGCCGTGCCGGCGGCGAGGGTCCCCGTGGGCACTCGGATCAGGGCGGTTACCGTGCAGCGCGGTGCCGAGCTGGTCAAGGATCTGGCCTTGGCGGACGTGGTTGAGCAGTTGGCGGATATGCCCGCGCAGGATGCTTCCCGTCGACTCGATCTGANTGGCCCCACGCATCGACTTCGGGCACGAGCTCTGCGACAGGCGGGTGGTCGATACCCGTCCGTAGATGACCGGGATCGTCCCGGTCGAGTGTCGGCAGAAGGTCGGAGACGACCGCCTGCTCTTACCGACATCCCTAGCGCCCGAGGAAAGTGGCCACGCCGCCCCTGCCCCGCCAACTACTGGGGCCGGTCGGTCCACGGGGCTCGGATGGCCGCCCGNCCCGCGGCGAAGGCCTGACATGGATAGAGCGTGATCTACAGCTCGCCGAGGATGCGCTCGCGTTGTTCGGCGTACTCGCTGTCGCTGATCAGGCCGTCGCGGTAGATCGCGGCGAGCTGGCGCAGCCGTTCGGCGATGGGGTTAGTCATGTCGGCTCTGCGCGAGACCGGGGCGCTCAACGGCGCCTCCCACCTCGACTGGTGGCCCGGCGCCGGCGGACGGACCTGGGAGATCGAGTGGCAAGGAGGCCCCTTCCCGGCCGAGGTCGCCGCGCGGCTGCTGGGGGCACCGGAGCCTGGTGTCGACGAGGACCAGGGCGATAATGCGGTACGCGGCCTGATCTGGCCCGGCCGGGGTGAGAACGAACGCGCGCACCTGCTGGTGCTCGACGTGCCGGTGAACCTACGCGCGATCGACCCGATCGGCACCAGCCATATCCGGGCAACCCTCACGCTAAGGCGGGCGGGGGTAGGAGTCCGGATCGCGGCGCTGACGCCGAGCTGCCCGGCTCGACAACGGCGGCTACTCCCGATGCTGCTCTTGCAATCGCGCGCACTCGCGTGACGACCTGATGCCATAGGGTTGCCGGCATGGTCGATGTGGACGACGAGCTGGACCACCAGGGCATGGCGATCGAGCTGATCGACGCCTTCGTCGAGCACGACGCGGCGGGCCTGGCTGCGCTTGACGCCGCTGGCCGGGCAGCGCAGGTGCAGGCCCGGCAGGCGCTGTACGAGTACGTCGACCGGATCTGGGAGGACGCCAAGGCCCGCGGCCTGGACCCAGCGGTGAGACCGGACTGGAACGCCGTGGCGGGGCTGCGGGACCTGACCAACGCGCTGGTCGAGCAGGCCGGGCAGGCGCAAGCCGACGCCGGCGAGGACTAAGCAGCCGATGGCCGAGGCCGGCCCGCGTGACGCTGAGATCCGGGACCTGGTTGCCAGTACCGCGATGCTGGGCCGGGTATCCGGGCGTGAGCCTTGGCGCGAGCTGCTCCTGCGGTTGACCGGAGGCCGCTGGCCGCGCCGGTCCGGCTGGCCGGTCGTGCCCCGGCTGGCCACGCCGTGGCAGGACACCGTCTCGAACGAGCGGATCGGCTGGCGGATGCGCGCGGCGAACCTACGCGCCCACGACCCAGATGACGCTTCCGTACGCGACGAATTCGTGTTCGAGGTCGACTACCAGCTATGTCGCCGGTGCCGGATCGGCTGGGTCGAGCAGCCGCATACCCTGCCGGCCTACCGCCGTCGCGGCCTGGCCGCCGCCGGCTCGCGGCGCTGCGCAGGGAAAACCCCGGCTACGCCTGGCACACGCTCGGGGGGCACATCGACGGCTCGCCGGCGTTCTGGGACACCGTTGGCGCCGACACCCCGGGCGGCTACCGGCCCCGCCGGGTGTGCGAGCACATCACCGCCGGTGGCTGAACGGCCAGGGCGTGAGAACGGCGCGGCCCGGCCGATCATTTCCGACTGGCGGCGTGTCAGCGTCGGACCGGACGGCGCTGGCCCGTCGCTGCGGCGGCGCGTGGGAGGCGCGCACGGTCCAGGGCTGGTTCTGCAGGACGCTGAGCACCTGGCACCGTGAGCCCGCCGCGAGTCAGGGCGTAGCTGAGGGGTTGGCTTTCCGGTTCTGAGTTCTTTCCGAATCTTGCCGAAACCCGCACCAGTCACTCGGTGGCCCGAGTGTGCCCTCACCGGCGGGGATGCTGCTTCCTGCAGCGGCGAGCTTGCATGAAAGTGCAGCGCCGTCTCGACGGCAAGTCGGGCCGACTGCTCTACTGAGAGTCGTACACGGGCGCATCGACGGGCGTGAAGCCGCGGGACGCCGGTGTAAGAGCCGCCAGAATAGGCGGCTAGCCCCGAGGCCGTCTGGATAGCGCTGGACCGGACCGGAGACAGTAACNGATGGCGGGCCCCTTCGTCGTGTCCGAGCCTCGGCCGACACCGCCATCGGCGGACCGGCCGGTACGTCATTAAGCCTGCGCCGAACTTTCACACGCCATCCTGTCGGCTGTCCTGTCGATGTGGCGTGACGTGGTGGTGATCCGCAACCATGGTCGGCGCGGAAGACAGCTCACGCCACCCGGTTTCCTCGTTGGGGCCGGAGAGCCCCTTCCGCACTGTCCACACAGTCCAGCGCTGTCCAGTATCGGGAGGGGCACATGGCAATGNCCGCACGGTCGTCCTCGTGATCGTCCTGGTCTTTTTCACCTGGCTGACCGGCGTCGAGCACCTGAACGTGCTCGAGGCCGCCGGCCTTGTTGCGGTGATCGGGATCGCCGCCGGCATGGTGATCGATCGGGTGGTCGACGGAAACCGTTCTAGCGGCGAGGACCTCGCCACGCTGTTGCGGCTGGTTGACGGCCCGGGACGAGCCTGATGAAGGCGGCCATGCCCGGCCCGAGGCGCAGTGCCCGCCAGGCCTCCAGTCGGCGCGGATGGGAGTACGGCGCTGACGACGTCGTGGGCCGTGACTCCACCGTCTATGTCTTTAATGGCGGCGTGGAAAAGGTTCAGCTCATGGCAGCTGCGGCCACCGAGGACGTACTGGACCCGGAAATCGCCCGCCAGCAGTTGAGCGAGGTGCTCACCGCGGCTCGCGTCACCGCCGGCAAACCGAAGCTGGCCAGGCTGGCGCGTGACGTCGGCTACTCCGAGTCGATGCTTTCTCGGGTGTTCAACGGCCACCTGGCACCCAGTCGTGAGCTGCTCGACCGGCTCGCCGAGCACATGGACGTGGAAACTCGCACTTTCACGTCCGTCTGGGTGCCGTTGTGGGCGGCCGCTAGCCGCAAGACCGAGCAGAAGCCCGACAACGCTGGCCCGCAGACTGGCCCACCCGGCGCCCCGAGCGGCTTCGAGTGCCCGGCGTGCGGCTCCTGGGTGACCAACCCGAAGCGTCACATCGAGTGGCACATGGCGCCCGACGCCGGTTGGCAGGGCGGCTCGGTCACGCCGCTGCGTCCGGTGCAATAGCTGGTCGGAACAGCCACCGCGTGGCTGCCGGCCCCTGTTGGTCGAGGGGCCGGCATCCGCTAGCCGCCATGGCGCTCTGCCCGTCAGCGGATAAGCTTCCTTATCCGCTGAGTGGCATCACGGTCTCAGCGGATAACGTGGTTCAGTCGTGGCCGAAAGTCGGGCCGACACTCAGCGGATAAGAAGGACGGTGGACCACAGTGGCCCGATCCGCGACCGCCAAGGTCATTCCGCTGCGTCCCGACGACCCGACCGCGGCGGTCGAGCGAGCTCTCGCGGCACTGCACCGCCACCTCGACCGGTGCGCCCTGGCCGCCAACACCACCAAGGCGTACCGGGCCCGCGTCAGCGCCTACGCCACCTGGCTCGCCCAGCACGCCGGCGAGCACCCGGACGCCTTCGTCGACCAGGTCG
Source organism: Micromonospora sp. NBS 11-29 (assembly GCF_002140155.1). Lineage (GTDB taxonomy): Bacteria > Actinomycetota > Actinomycetes > Mycobacteriales > Micromonosporaceae > Micromonospora. Next base: position 46,348 of record NZ_NAPR01000011.1, on the reverse strand, counting down.
GCGCCGAAGCCGCCGTCACCGCCTGGCGCCGGCACCTCATCACCACCAAGGCCAGCCCGTCCACCGTCAACCAAGCCCTCGCCGCCACCGACCTGCTCTACGAAGTCGGCGCCGGTATCCGGCTGAAGGTCAAGCGCGCCCGCGTGCCACGCCCCGGCGAGCCCGAGGCGCTCACCGCCAAACAGCAGGGCGCCGTCGAGCGCGCCGCCGACCGGCGCGGCGTCCGCGACGCCGGCATCATCGCCACCCTGCTCTACACCGGCGCCCGAGCAGAGGAATGCGCCCGCCTCGACGTCGACGACCTCGCGATCACCGCCCGCACCGGCACCATCCGGCTGCACGGCAAGGGCGACGAGGTCCGCCAGGTCCCGGTCCCGGCACCCGCCCGCGACCGACTCACCGCCTGGACACGTCACCGCGGCGCCGAGCCCGGACCGCTGTGGAGCGGCCAGCGCGGCCGACTCACCACCTCCGGCATCACCCAGGTCGTCCTCGCTGTCGGCGTCGACGCCGGCCTACCCGGCCTACGCCCCCACCGGCTGCGCCATACCTATGCCACCCGGTTGCGGCAAGGCGGCGCCGACCCAGCCCAGGTCCAGGCTCTGCTCGGCCACGCCTCCCTCGACACCACCGCCCGCTACTTCCGCGCCGGCGCCGCCGAACAAGCCGCCGTCATCGAGCGCATCTTCGACTGACCCAGATCCGGCGGCAGATGCAAGGCCACGCCTCGGCGCGCCTTCCTCCAAGATGGTCACCGCGATCCGTACCGTGAGTCCTCGCACTGCTGCAACTGAACAGCCTCCACTGACCGGGCCCACTCCGAAACCGGAGCCGACCCGGGGTGCTCCGGACCATCCGGCCGCCCGGAAGTGGAGGAATCAGTGAAGGAGCAGGAGCAGGAGCCGACGCGGTCAGATCCGCACCTGGTGCGGGCCTGGCGATTCGCGGGGCCAGCGCTGGACTTGGTCGCCCTGGTGGCGGCCCATCAACAGCGCGAGGGCCTCGCCGTGACGGCGAAGGCCCTCGCAGTGCTGGGACAGTTGGCGACGGTCAGTTTTAGTCGNGGGGCGGGAGGCTGAGCTTCCCGCCCCGTCTGTTACGCGGCGCAAAAGAATGGCGCCACAGGACACGACGGTACGACACGTCGAGCTCGACGTGTCATCGCAACGCCGGTCAACCGAAGGTCTACGGATTTTCTGAGAAGTCGTGGACCTCGGGTTGACCACTTTCAGCCCGGGTTGGGTACAGCGCCCAGTGGGCTCTGGTCCGTTTGACCTGCCGAGTCACGTGCTATCCAGCCACGAGATGCCTGTTGGATCTACAGCTCGCCGAGGATGCGGGCGCGTTGCTCGGCGTACTCACTGTCGCTGATCAAACCCTCCCGATAGGCGTCGGCGAGCTGCCGCAGCCGGCCGGTGAGGGTGGGTAGCGCAGGTGTTGTCGGGTCGGTGTTGGGGTGCGTTGAACGGTTGTCGGACTCCGACCCGACAACTTCGCCGGCGATCGCTACGGACGAAGACGGCGGGTCGACGATCCCGTCGGCGATGCGCCAGAAGCACTCGTCGAGCGCGGTGTCGTTGCTCGCCGTCGTGCTCAGGATCCGCAGGGTCTCCGGCACACAGTCCAGCACGGCAGCCAGGCGAATGCCTTCGGAGGTGGTGGGCACGAGCCGGCCGGCGAGGAAGTCCGAGACGGCACTGGCGGCGATGTCCGCCCGGCTGGCCAGCTCGGTGGTGGAGACGCCCGCGAACTCGGCGTACGCACACAGATAGCGCGCCAGCGCCCGACGGGCCGGTGGGGCCTGCGCATCAATGGTGGCCACCAGGTGCCCGAACCGGATCCGGCGGCGGGTGGCGGGCAATTCGGGAAGATCGACAATTGGCTTGTTGCGGAGGACCGGCGTAGCGATGAGTTCGAGGGCTACGCACTGGCGGGCGTACTCCTCGCGGATGGTGGCGACGTCAGCGGCGATGGTCTTGACTCGCAGCAGCTCGTCGCGGGTCTCGTGGAAACGAGCTTCGAGCTGGTTGGCGCGACGGATCTCGTAGTTGCGGCTGTTCTCCGACATGCGCAGGTTTTCGACGTGCCGCATGGTCTCATCCTTGAGACGCTCCTGGAGTCGGGCCAGTCTCCGTTGCAGCACCGGTACGGCTGGCTCGCTTTCCGGGACGTTGCGCAGCCCGGGCTTGCCCTGTGGCCGGCTGACCGGCCCGTCGTAGCCTTGGGGCAGCTGGTTACGGGCGCACTGGTACCAGCCGGCGGCGTAGGCGCGGATGCTGGCGGTGTCGCAGCTGTCGGGGAGGCACCCGATGATCAGCTCGGTGATGTCCCAGCTCGGACCGAGCCGGTAGCGGCCGTTGAGGTTCTCCGACAGCTTCTGGCGGTTGAGTCCGGGAAAGGACAACCGCCGGGTGCGGGCTGTTCGCAGGACCTGTGCCTGACCGCCGTCGACATAGTCGTTGATGAGGCTGCGGACATAGAGGATGTACTCGGCGGCGTCGGGGCTCGCGGCACGGCGGCGGATCGTGGCGGTGTCGACCGCGTACGGGCGAGCGTTTCGGGTCGGGGGGCGGTGAGCAGCGGTGCTCATGTTCGGGTCGTCCTTGAGGCACGAGAGGCGGACCGGCAACGGGGATGTTGTCGGAACTTCAGCGGCTCCCCTTTTCCGACAGTTCGGGCGCCGGGCAGAGTGATCCGTACCGATCAGTGCTGACTGGCTGGTCGGTCAGGGTGCTCCGCGCAGGTTGGACTGGCCGCCTGATCGGCGCGGAGCACCCGCCTCTCTATACATCATGCGAGACGGCGGTGACAGAGTGCAGTATTCGGTCCAGGTTCGAGCGTCGGCAGCGGTCATCACCGCACCTCATGTGCGTCCCTACCTTCCCGCTGGCGGCAGGAAGAACCGTCCCGCTCAACCCCCGCGTCACCAGCCCCAGCACCGCAGGCCGCCCCAGTGGATCCGACGTCCCCGTCCACCGGCCCCTCGCTGACCGGTCCACCGGCTGAGACGACGTCGATCATCACCCGGCGCCGGCCGCCGAGCCATGGTCGATCATGTCGGCGAGGAAGACCAGGCCAACCTCACCTCACCGGAGAAGGGCCTGCCGGTCTTCCTGCCGAACGTGTTCATGCGTGGGGCAAGATGGACCCGCCGTGGCCGGGACATCATCCGCCCAGAGACAACCTGTCGCTTCCGGCGTGCTCTGCTGGGGAGGTGCCGGACCGCGAGGAAAGTAATGTGCTGGTGCCCCCGTGCGCGCTGGCCGCGCTGATGACGGTTGCTGCGCGTGAGGGGCAGTCTCGGGACGAGATGGTACGACGGCTGCTGTTGGCGCACGTCGCGCGGCAGGAAGACCTGCCAGACGGGGAGCGGCTGACGCACATCTCGACGGTGCTGCGATATCCGGGCGTGGCCCGGTGGAACGGCGATGCGCGGTGGGAGTGGCCGAGACCGAAGAGGCTGCGGCTGCGGGTGCCGGCGGGCACGCTGGACCGACTGCGGGCGGTGTCGTTGCAGTTGCCCGGCCAGTCCCCGCGGGCGCACCGGGACTATCAGGCCCGGCGGCTCACCGACGCGGTGATGACCGCGATTGCGGTTGTGGAGCCGTTCGAGGACGAGTTCCTACGCGGTTTGCGGCCGCTGCTGCGGCATGATGCGGCGGTCGGCTTGTGGCGGCTGGCGGCGGCCGCGACCACCACTGCACCGGAGCTGGCGGTTCACGCGGAGGCCGACCGCGCCCGCGAGGCCGAGGAATATGCGCGGCACCGGGAGGCGCTGCTGGTCGACGAAATTCTGGAAGACCGGCCGTGGCACTCCCCGGCCCGGTTCGACGCGGCCGCCGTGCTGGCGCGGGAACTGCTGACGGGCCCGGCCGCCGATGACAATGAGCGGATGCTGCACGCGCAGAGCGCGGACGGTTGGCACGAGCGGCTGCAGGATCTGCGGCACGCCGATGAGTTCGTGCGGGCGCACTACCTGGGAAGGTCCAGCTCCTACACCTGGGCGGGCCGGGGCGCGTCCGCAGTGTGGCGAGCCCGGCGGGCGGTGGCGATGCAGGATTTCGAGGATTGGCTGGTGGCCGACCAGCGCTCCACCCGGCACCATGTCCGTTCCCCCGGCTGGCGGGTCCGGATGCCCGCGGGCTGGTGGGCTGTGCACGCTGGACGCTGGGAGAGCCCGGTCCCCGAGCCGTATCGCGGGTGGCTCGACGCCGGGCGACTGCTGGCCTTCCCTGTCGGCAGCCGGCGGGTGGTGTGGCCGCTCGTTGACGGCATCACCCCGGTGTCGGAGATCGCGCCGCTGATCGCCGGCGCTCGCGGGATCGCCGACCGGCACATCAGCGGCTTCATCGAGGCCGTGCTGCTGGACTGGGAACATGGCGCGGAGACCCTCGACGACTGCTCGGTCCCGATTGCCCTGCGGCTGCCCGCCGCGACGGCGTACGAGCTGGGGCTGATCGACGTGGTGCAGTATCGCGAGCTGGCCGCGGAGGCGTACGCCATGTCCCAGCAGCAGAGGATGGCGGTGATCGGCCAGCTCGCCGCCGATCAGCAGGGCGCCCGGGCTGCCTTGGACGCGGCGCTGGGCAACGCCCGGATGTTCGCCCGGATATGCCGTCGTTACGGGATCGATCCGCCCCAGAGCGCACGGGCGGTCTGGACGTGGCCTGGCAGACCCCTTGCAGGCAGGGCCACGGCGGCGATGCCGCCTGGAACCGTGATGGTGCTCGCCCAACACGCCTTTCGGGCCCGCCGCCGGATTCTCGGCGGCCTGATGTACGAGGCGTGGAAGGACGGCTTCTTCCAGCCCGGCGTACGCGCCGGTGCCCCTCTCGCCGGATTCGACGATGAGTGACCTTACCTGATCTTGTGACACCCAGAATTACAGAAGGCGCTCCCCTTGCTGCTGAGCTTGGTTCCAGAGGCGGATCCGCCCTCACCGCCAGAAAAGCGGAATGGAATCGAACGAAGGATGCAAAATGCCTAGAAAGCGCCAAGCCGCGAAGTACCAGCACCTTTGCGGCTGTAGCCGACGAAAAGAACAGGCCGTGGGCGCTGTCCTACAGACGGTTTTGGTCCAGGTCGTCGTTGCGATACTTCGGGACTGGATTGGGATCGGGTAGCGGTCCGCTCGCGACCTGAAGCGGACTCCAGGCCGTCGTCGCCAACTGACCCTCCGTACCGGCCCAGCACCCGCTCACCACCGGTCGGTACCAAGCTGAGCTGGACGTCCTGCCCCTGCCGCCGCCGCATAGGCACAGCGGTCATCACACCTGGACGTGTCACTGCGGCGCCGCCATCCACCATCCATCCGCCGGTGATCCCTGATCCCTGCTGGGTCGCAGTAGCCGTGCCGGTGGCCGGGGCGGCCAGGGTCGGTCGATGATGCCGCGGAATCAGGCGTCGGGGAGCTGAGCAAGCACCTCCGGCGGTGCCAGCTCGATCGGAAGCGGACGAGGTTCGGTGTGCTTGGTCGGGTTGCACCGGTTGAACGGTCCGTACTCGGCGGTGAGGGCGGCGAGGTGCGGGTCCAGGTGGTCGCGCCACCAGATGCTCATGCCGGTTTGGGGGTCGCTGACCCGCAGCGTCTCCCAGGCCCGCCAGAGGGCGTACAGGCGGGAGATTGCTTCGGGGTGGGACCACCACCGGGGGCACCAGTTCAATCCGGAGTCCGGTCCGGAGGCGAGGCGTCGTTCGACGACGTGGGCGAGGTAGTCCCGGACGAACGCCTCCACGTTGCGGTACACCGGCTCCGGAGCGGCCTGCTCGTTGACGGGCGGCTCGGGAGCGGGCGGCGGCGGGTCGCCGGCGAGCTGGCCGAGCAGCGCGCTGAGGTCGGCCACGGCTTCGGCGGCCAGGTCGGTGGCGGGGGTGGTCATACGACGGGCTCCGGTGGGGCGTCGGGGGCCGAAGTCCAGTCCGAACCCGACCAGGCTGGCTAGCGTGCTGACGCCGGCACCGCCGTGGCAGCCGAGCCACCACACGGGCGGCCACTGCGCGAGATTCGGTGGAATCGCGGCGTAGGGAAGCTGCGGCGAGGACCCGGGACGGCTACGTGTGAGCGCTGGGGTCTTCCTTGACCGGCGCGGGTCATTACCACCCGTCACCCGATGCCTCCCCCGCGTTCAGGTCACCGACGAGTACCAGACAGTAGCACCGTGTTTCCAAATGGATCTATGGTGTTTGCTCTGCCGCGATAGGACGCGAAAGGCACCACGGGGGAGGCGTCGAATGGCACGCAGAGCCAAGCTGTCAGCTCGCGTCGACCGGGTGGTACGGATCGTCGCCGCCGGGGCGGGAGTCGCGCTGACGCTGACGGCGTGTGCGGCCGACCCGGACGCACAGTCGCCCGCGGCGCCCGACAGCGCCTCGGCGTACCCGACCCCGGCTTCCACCGGCGCGTCGACGGCGCCCAGCGCGGAGCCGCCGGGCCGCGATGACCACGACCACGACGCGCCGGATGCGCCGCCGCCACCGGCGGCTCAGGCGGCGCCGGTGGCGGCAGGGTTCGCGGCGGCCTGGGCACGGTCGGACCTATCCGCTTCCCGGTGGTGGCCGACGGTGGCGGCCTACTGCGATGAGGACTTCGCCCGGTCGCTGCGCACCGTCGACCCGGCCCTCGTGCCGGCCAGCCGGGTAACGGGACGTCCGAGCGCCACGCAGACCCCCCCCGAGACAGTCGTGCGGTGTTCGAGGTGCCCACCGACGCCGGCACCCTCACGATCCGGCTCGCCGGCGTGGGCGGCCGGTGGCGCGTCACCGACAACGACTTCCGCCGGGCAGCCAGCCGATGAACCGCCGCTCGGTCACGCTCGTGGTGGCGGTGCTGACGGTCGTGGCGGTGCTGTGCGGCGCGATGGTCGTGCTGCCGTTGCTGATGCTCGGCCAGGCGCAGGCGGAGGCGGCGGCGTGCGAGCTGCCGTCGCCGCCCGACTCACCGGTGCCCGGCGCCGGGTCGTGGGGTAGCACCGAGACGACGAACGCCGCAGTGATCGTGTCGGTCGGCCGGCAGCGGCAGGTGCCGGCCCGCGGCTACGTCATCGCCCTAGCGACCGCGATGCAGGAGTCGACCCTGCGGAACCTGGCCAACGCCCAGGTGCCGGAGTCGCTGACCCTGCCGCATGAGGGCGTGGGCCGCGATCACGACTCGGTGGGGCTGTTCCAGCAGCGGCCGGGTTGGGGCAGTGTGCGGCAGCGGATGACGCCCAGCTACGCGGCGGGCAAGTTCTACGAGGCGTTGCTGCGCGTCGACGGCTGGCAGCAGATGCGGGTGACCGACGCGGCGCAGGCCGTGCAGCGCTCCGGTCTGCCGGAGGCGCACCAGAAGTGGGAGGGCGACGCGGAGCAGCTCGCGGCGAAGGTCCTCGGTCTGCCAAACATCGACGACATCGGCGGCGGGGCGCCGACGGCGCCCTGCGGCGCCGACGACCTGGGTCCGGTGCCGGTCGGCCCGGGCGGCTGGGTACAACCCATCCGCGCGGGGATCGTCAGCCCGTTCGGTCCGCGAGGAGGCCGACTGCACGCCGGCGCGGACCTGTCGACGGCCGACATCCGGGGCAAGCCGATCCGCGCGGCGGCGGCCGGGGTGGTGGAGCAGGTCAAGTGCGACTGGTACACCACGTGCGACCGGGACGGTAACAGCAGCTCGCGGGGCTGCGGCCGGTACGTCGACATCCGCCACCCGGGCAACGTCGTGACCCGCTACTGCCACATGATCCAGCGCCCCGAGGTGGCCATCGGACAGCAGGTCACGGCCGGCGCGGTCATCGGGTTCGTGGGCAGCTCCGGCGGCAGCTCCGGCCCGCACCTGCACTTCGAGGTTCACCTCAACGTCCCGCCAGGACCGCTNCCCAGCTCGTGAGCCGGGCTCACGCTACGGCGGCCGTCCTGGCCGTAGCGCAGAAGAACGCCGTCGTGACCGTGCGGCTGCCCTCGCTACGGCTGGTCAGCCGCCGTCACGGTGACCTGCTCATCGGGGGCGGAGGGCGCGGCGGGTCGTGGTGCGCGACGGCGTCGGGTGGGCCCGGGCTGCGGCGGGGCGTCCAGGCCGAGTCGGGCCAGCTCCTCTTCGGTCCATCCGCCCTGCACAGCCGCCGCGTACCGCTCGCCGTACCGGGCGTTGGCCTCGCGCAGGGCCCCGGCGAGCTGGTCACGTTCATGCCGCGCGGTGGCCGCCTCACCGACCAGGTTGGCGCGCTCGCGCAGCAGTTGCAGCGCCGCCTTCTCGGTCTCGCTGCGTACGGCCTTGGCGCTCTGTTCGGCCACGACGTCCTCCCCCGGATGACTGGCTTGTGGTGGCTGTGGACGCCGAGCTTAGCGGCCAAGATCGATGTGCGGGGTACCGGTTTTCCACCCCTCCCCCCGGCCGGTGGGGGCGCCTTTCGCGTCAGCCGAGGACGTCGACCAGGGTCAAGGGTGGGCCGCAGGCCCATCGCGCAGCGACGCATCGCGCGCTTGACGCGGGGCGGCGGCCGGCTATCGTCTCCGCACCCCACGGGGTGGGTACCTGACACGCGCCGCCCGGCGCTTTCTGCGCCGAAGCGCGCTCGCATCGCCGGCACACGACCAGCCTCCGTTGTCGGAGCAAGTTGGAGTAAAAGTCTGACTTTTGGTCAGACGGGCCGCGTTGCGGCCGACCGATACGCGGCGGGCGGCGTCCGCCGGGAGGGTGGTCAACGTGGCTGATCCGGCCCAGGCCGGGGTGGTCCGCTTCGGTGCGAGCCAGCGCCGGCGGCGTGCTCACAACGATGACGATCGGCGCGTGCATCGGGTGACCGTGCGGCTGTCCGAGGCGGAGATGACGGCGGTCGAGGCGAACGCGGCAGCGGCCCGGATGGCCACGTCGGCGTACCTAGCGGAGGTCGGATCGGTGCCGCTCGTGCCCGCCCCGGCCGGTCCGGACGGCGCTGCGGAGACGGGACCCTTGCTGGTCGAGCTGATGGGCGTGCACCGGCAGGTGCGGGGTGCGGCGCACAACCTGAACCAGGCCGTAGCGCGGCTGCACTCCACCGGCGATCCGGGCGGGGACCTGGCTGCGGCGGCGGCGTACCTCGCCCGGGTCGCGGCACGCGCCGACGAGCTGGTGACCGCGATCGCCGCCGCGCAAACGGGCCGCCGATGATCCCGAAGGTGACCTACGGCAGCCGGGTACGTGGTCTGCTGGAGTACCTGTGGGGGCCGGGGAAGGCGGAGGAACACGTCGACCCGCACCTCGTCGCGGGATACGACGACGCGACGCTGCTGGCCCCCGAACGCCGCGACCGCGACGGTGGCGGGTGGTCACTGGAGGACCTGGCGGCCCGGCTGGACGCGCCGCAGATCGCCGCCGGCGAGCGCGGGGTGCGGCAGTACGTGTGGCAGTGCTCGCTGAGTCTGCCCGCGCAGGAGGGGCAGCTCGACGACGCGACCTCGTCGCGGATCGCGGGTCGGTTCGTGGCCGAGATGGGCTTCACTGGCGACGCGGAGCGGGCCGGGTGCCGGTGGATCGCGGTGCGGCACGGCCTGTCGGCCAAGGGCAATGACCACGTGCACCTGGTCGTCACCCTCGCCACCGAGGATGGGGCGCCGGTGTGGCTGCGGCAGGACAAGCGGCGCAGCCAGCAGGTCGCCGACCTCCTGGAGGACGAGTTCGGGCTGGGTAAGTGGACGCCCGGCCGGGCGGGGGCGACGAAGCGGCCGGAGCTGAACCGGCCGGAGGTCGACAGGGCCCGGCGCAGCGGCCAGGCCCCGGACCGGGAACTGCTGCGCCGCCAGGTCCGGGCGGCCCTGGCCGGGGCCGACAGCGAAGCCGAGTGGGTCGCGCGGATGAAGGGCGCGGGGCTGCTGGTCGCCCCGCGGACCTCGACGAAGGACCCGACCCAGGTGGTCGGGTACGCCGTCGCGCTGCGGCCGGCCGGGGCGGGCACGCCGATCTGGTACGCCGGGCGCAGCCTGGATGGCGACCTCAGCCTGCCCCAGGTCCGCAAGCGGTGGCCCAAGGCCGATCGGCCCTCGGCCGGCCAGTGGAAGGCGGCCGATTCCACGGAATCGAACCTGCGCGGCGAGGATCGGATGGCGGTGTGGCGATCGTCTGCCGCCGCGCTGGAGGCGATCAGTGGCCGGCTGGCCGGGATGGCTCCGGACTCGCCGCAGTGGCCGGCGGTGGCGCGGGCCAGCGCCGAGCTGCTGGCACGGGTGGCGTCGGCCACCGAACCATCGGGGCGGGGTCCGATGAGCCGGGCCGCTGACGCTCTGGCCCGCGCGGCGGCGCCGCCGCGTCGCGCGCCGGCGTCGGCGTCGTCGGTGGCCCGGGAACTGGGCCGCGTCGCGGACGCGCTGCTGGTGGCCGGGCACGCCCGCGACGGTGGTGAGGCGGCCGTCCTGCTCGCCGTGGTCGTCCAGGCGGCCCGGCTGGTTGTGGCGCTGGCCGAGCTGCGTGCCGCGCAGCAACAGGCCCACGCTGCCGGTGCCGCTGCTGCTGCCGCCGCGCACCTGATGCCCCTGCTTCAGTCCGGCGCCCCGCTTGCCGACCAGGTGCATGTGTCGACCCAGGGCGGGCCGCCGCAGCGGCCGGTCCAAACCGTGCCCGGTCCGGTCCGGGCCCGCGTCGACCCCACGGTCGAGCGCGATTCGCAGCGTTGAGGAGGACGAGCTAGTGGCCGAGAACGAGATGGCCGAGATCCACCAGCGGGCCGCCGCGGCGGTCACCGCCGCGATTCAGGCCGCCGGGCAACTGGCGCAGACGGCCATCGAGATCCGCATCGCTCAGTTGCAACGCGCCGCCCGGGCCGGCGAGGAACAGGCTCGTCGCATCCGCGCCCAGGTGCGCGCGGCCCAGCAGGCCGGCGCGACCGTGTGGCGGCCGGCGACCCGGCCATCGTGGTGGCGGCGGGCGTCGGCCGAGGACATCGCGCGGGCCTGGCGGGCCAGCGCCGAGTGGGCGGCCGTCGATCCGCGTGCCCAGGCCGCCCAGCGGGTCATCGTGGTGCGGCTCGCTGAACGCGGCGTCCGCGTCGACCCGCAGAGCGGTGCCCGGCCGGGGGACGAGGCGTGGCTGTCTGACCAGCTCGACCGCGCCGTCGTGGGCGACGGCGACCGGCCGGCGGAGGCGCGGCCCGATGACGCCGGCGAGCGGCGCCGCACCGCCCAGGAGCGTCAGGAGGCGATGGCGGCGCACGTGCGGGCGGTATGGTCCGCCGATCGCGCGGAGCGGGTCATCGGCTCGGCGGCGTGGCCGGTGCTGGCCTACAAGCTCGACCAACTGGAGCGCGACGGGCACGACGTGCGCGACCTGCTGCGGCAAGTCCCCGCCTTCGTCGACCGGGCCCACACGCCCGCCGCGTACGCGTTCCGGGTGGTTGACGACTACGCCGCCGAGCAAGGCGCTGGAACGGTACGGGCCGACGGCACCGTCCAGGGCGACGGGGATCGTCCCGCCGCCACCCTTGACGGTGAGTGGCGGGAGACGGGCGGTGGCAGGGGCAAGGACGGTCGCGGTGACCGCCCCGAGGCCGGCCAGGCGTCTGCCGGGTCTGGCGATCGTGATGTGCACGCGGCAAAGCTCGCGGCCCAGGCGTTCCCCCAGTCGACCTCGGTCGCTGTCACCGACGCCTCGTTGGCGGGCCGGCCGGCTGAGGCGCCATCGGCATCGCCGCGGTCTTCTGCGGCGGGTGTGACCGTCGAGGCGCCGGGCCGGTAGAGGGCGGGCGGGCGCGGTGCCCGGCTACTTCCTGTCGTCGGTCCTGGCGTGTTGGAGCTTGTGCACAGTCAGGTCGGCGTTGCGTCCTCGCATGGCCATGCCGGTGTCGTAGGTGAGCAGGCGGACGCGGCGGCCAGCCAGGGTTTGGAGGGTCGCGGCGCGGTCGACGATCTCGTCGTCGGTGATCGACAGTCGGGTGTGCCCTGGCGGATCGTAGACGACGTCCAGGGTGATCTGGCCACGCGGGATGCCACCGCTGCCCAGTGGTGAGTAGTCCTGCTCGCGGAGCCGGCCGCCGTCCCGGATCACCTGCTCGATCTTGGCCGTGACCATCCGGGCTCGTCGCCGTGTGTCCTTGTTCTGGTGCTGCTTCTTGCCGTCCAGCTCGTCGACGACGGCCATCGGCACCAGGATGTGGATCGGTTCTTCGCGCAGCCCGAGGTCCTGCCGAAGGTCGATCTCGTGCAGTTCCTGCGGGTAGTGCAGATAGACGTTGGTGTCGAGCACGACCAGGATGCCGGCGCGGTAGAGCTGGTCGACGCGCTCCTTGAGGTTGCGGATGGCCTGCTCGAAGGCGGTGACCCGTTCGGTGAGTTCGGTGGAGATCAGGCCGTTGAGGACCCGCTCGCCTGTCAAGTTCCCGAACGGGACGGTGGCCGCGAGGATGGTCTCGTAGCTGCGCAGCCCGAGTAGCTGCTCCAGCTCGGCGGGCCGGATCAGGTTGTAGAGCCGCCGACGCGCCTCGTGCACCCACTCGATGTACGCGAATGCCCGCTCGATGGCCACTGTCCCGCCGCCCCCGAGGGCGTTGCGCAGCCTGTTGAGCAAGTAGTCGAGGGCGGAGTCGAGCACCGCGCGCTCGGTGCCGGGCAAGGGGTTGACGAGCATCCCGCCATTCAACACGGCCCTGCACCCGTGGCCACCGCGGTTGGCTCCCGACGCCCTGGTTGTTCCGGATCTTCGCCCTCGACGCAGGGCGGGAGCTGCGAACTTGATCCCCGTTGCCGGCACCATGAGGGTGCTACCGAAGTATGCTGATCGGTATGACCAGCGTGAAGAAGCTGTCGATCTCTGTCCCGCAGGATGTAGCCGAGACCCTGGAGCAGCAGGGCCCGGGCAAGGCGAGCGCCTACGTGACCGGGGCCGTGCGCGCCCAGCGGGCGTGGGAGCAGTTCCGTGACGAGCAGGCTCGCCGCGGGGTGGCGCTGACCTCGGAGGGCATGGCCGCCGCCCGCGCGCGCCGGTACGCGGTGCAGGCCGAGTGGCCCGCGGAGCGGTTCGCGGCGGTCCGCGAGCGGGTCCGTCAGCACCTGGAGCAGGAGCAGGCCGGCGGGGACCAGTCGGCGTCGGCGGCGTGAGCCCCGAGGACGAGCTGCCGCCGGTCACGCTCGTGCTGGATCGCTCGGCGCTGCTGGCGTACGTGGCGGGGTCGATCCACGCCGTCGAGCCAGTAGGCGAGGTCATCACCGACCGGCAGCGCTTCGGCGTCACCGCCGTTACCGCAGCCGAGGCCATCAAGCTGGTGACCGATTCGAAGGACCGGCAAGACCTCCACGCACTGCTGGCGATGGATGCCTGCGTGGTGCTGCCCACATGGGGCGAGGACTGGTTGGAGCTGTCGTACTGGCTTGGAGTGACCAGTCGGGTCGACCTGGCCACGACGGTGCTGGCGTCGCTGGAGCACGGGGCGCAGATTCTGACAGGGGAGGGTCATCGCTACGGCGAGGGCCTGGCGATCAACTACATGCCAAATCAGTGACCAGGGCGCCGGCCCGAAGACCGGCGTCACGCAGGCACTTTCTCTTTCACCGGAGGGTGCTCAGCGTCTGACATCGCCTACTCAGCGGCGGGGCGCTCGGTCACCTCACCTTCACCCCGAACACGGTCACCGCCTGGTACTGGCTGCCCGAGGTGCACTGGGCGTTCCACCCGGACGCGGAACGCGAGGCGTTGCTCTCGGCCATCTCCGAGCAGTACGCCGGTCTGGCCGGGTTCCGGCTGCACCTGCGCCGCACCACCCGGCCCCGATGGGCGATCTCCCGCAGGATCGCCGCGGCTTCGCGCCGCGGGCCTGCGCGTCCGCCGTCACCCGGCGAGGGATGTTGCTCGGATACCGGGCGGACATACTCACCTTCGTCGTCGGGGGGCGACTACCGCATCGGACCAGTCCCGGCTCTCCTGCGCCGCCCTGATGTCCCCTGGCGGCCGCCGCTGAAGATGACCGCCGCCGGCCGATTCGACGCACCAGGTCTACATCTGGGAGGTCGAGCGGCGTACCTGCGGAGCGGCCTAGCGAGAGAAGGCCGGGCCCGGTCCGGCCGAGGCCCGGGACGCAGAACTGGGCTCCCGTGTCGACCGGCCGGCCGGACACCTCCGGGTGAAGTTTCCAGTGCAGTTAGAGCCCTGCCTCGGACCGCTTGACGGTGTGGACAGTCGGGCACCTGACACAGGCCGACCAGAGGATACGGGCAGCAAGAGCGTGCGAAAACGTGGCTTGACACTCGTCGGTGCAAGGGCTGGGTCTCGGAAAATGACCAACGCTGCCCGTAGGTAACGGAGCGTGTCACCAGGCGGACGGGTGTACTGCTAGACCTCTCGCACGAACGTCCGAACATCGCTGAGGATCGGCTCGGCGCCCAAAAAACCGCAGCCCCCCCGAGGCCAGTCGGAGGGGCTGCACCCATTGGTCGCCGCTGCGTGTGACAGACCGTTGGGAAGCTCTACCCGCAGGTCACGAGCCATGCGGGGCCGCGACCTGACCGTCTCAGTCTGACACACAAAGTGTTCTACTAGCAAGTCAGACTTACTTGAACAAGCGCACTTGTCCCTGCAGTCGATTTATCTTGGCAAACCGCATTGACAAGCCGGTGAATGTCGCCGCATCGGCGGATGCCACTAGCCTTCATTGTTAACTGCGGCGGNTGGCGCGCTTGTACTCTTCTTCGGTCGGCCAGTAAGGCGCCTTTTGTAAATCCACATTGAGTAATTGGGCATTTCTGCTTGACCGTGGACTCCAGTTTGCGCGGGAGGGCGGGGGACTATACCACACGGCTCGGACCTTAAGACTTTCTTGACCTGCACCTCTGTAGCAAGTTCCGCGTTCGGGGCGTCCGGAGTGTGACGGCTCCCACAGCAAGACCGGATGAACAACTTGAGGCAGTTAATCGCTCGTGAGTTCCCCAGCTCGGACAGCGGGGTGCGCGATCGAACGTGGAAAAAGGACCGTAAGAAACGAGCGAAGTTGAGGGAGGGCTCGGTGTCGCCCCTAACGCGCACCCCCCGCGCACCGACTTTGCCAGATTCGAGTGGTCGCGTATCATCATCGTCAGCTCGGGTGGGTTTACCCCGACCCTAGGAACGGCGGCCAGGCCGGACCCGGGGGCGAGCTAGCAATGGTCGCCGCTGCGCGTGTCAGATTGGAGGTGATAGCCAGGTGACGGAGCTGATGTTTTCCGTGCGCGTGCCTCGGGCGGTGATGATCCAGATCATCATCGTCGTACTCGTGGTGTTGGGCTATGGACAGCTTGCGCTGTAGCTCTGAGCAGTAAAGACGCAGGGCGGGTGCCTTCGGGTACCCGCCCTGCCGTGTAGCTGGAGCTGCTCCGGCGGATCCATCACGGCCATGTCGTGTCCGTGCGGCTCACCGCTCGGGCGCGTGGGCTTGGTCGTGGTGGACGACCAGATGGGTGGTTACGGGAGCGGGAGAGATGGGTGCCGCCGGTGATGCTCTTCGGGTGGGCGCGAACGCGGTGGCGACGACCGCAGCCGCGTCGACGGGTCGCGTGCCAGCGGAACGCTGCGGATCTTCTCTTCGGACGGTGAGCTTGTCCAGACCAGGTTGGTCAGGCCCTGGCGGAACGCCTGATCGCCGTGGAGGTCGGCGAGGCGGACCTCGCCAGCGGGGTCGTCGAGCTGCGCGATGGCGGGGGTCATAGCGGCAGCGAACGTGGCGCTGAAGGCGGTGCCGGCGTGGCGCAGCTGTGCGGGAGAGCGGTAGGCGGGCGGCGTGGGCGAGCCTGGCGAGCGGTGCCCTTACCAAGGGTAAGCACCGATACGGGCCTAGGCACTATCCGCAGTTACGCCGTATGGCCCGGCGACGTCATGGCCGCACCTCACCCGATACCCGCCGGGCCACACGATCTCCATCCGGCTCGCGCCGTGGAGGCGCACCGCTATGGAGCTGCTGCGGGACAGCACCGAACTCCCCACTTCTTGACATGCGTCGATCATCTGGCATGGTTCGTCACGGGGAGGTAACTGCATGAGGTGGAAACGAGCCGCACTAGCTGTCGGGCGCCGCTGCCGCTGCACCGGGGGCACCCACGCCGGCTTCACTGTCGGCCCGTGCCCAACGCCCTCGGTGAGCTGACCATGGAGCCGTTCTCTCTTGCCGTCCTGGGCGGCGTGGCGGCCGCCGAAGGCGTCAAGTTCCTCTACGGCCAGGCGAGCGACCTGCTGAAGGAATGGCGTGCCCATCGGGCCCTCAACGTCCCGCCTGCCGAGTCGGACGCGCTCGACGGCCCCGTCCCGTCGACTACGGTCGACCCAGAGCTGCTGCGCACCCACCACCGGGAGCTCACCGCGCTGTCGGCCGGCCTGTCGCCGTACGCGCTGGACCACGCCGACCTCGATCTCGACGACCCGGAGATCGCCGCCACGGTCGATCAGCTGCGCCGCCTGCTGGAGATCCTCTACGGCGTACGGCTGACCTTCCGCGGCGAGCAGCGCGAGCGGACCGGCACGACGATCGACGTCCAGCAGCGGCTGGAAACGGTGCACGGGTCGGCGACCGGGCTCGCCGCAAAGTCCCTGGCTGATGGCGCAGAGGCAACGATCCGGCAGGCCGGGTCGGCGAAGGCCTTGAGCACGCCGGCGAGCCGTGTGCGTCGATCGGTTCGCAAGCAAGGGGCGAGATGGCGGGCGTCTCGGTTTACAGATGCCACGTCTTGCATCGTGGCAACAAACACCGTCGATCCGCTGGTGAACGAGGGCAGGATCGCCGTGCCCTCAGTCCGGCACCAGTCAGCTCAACTATCCGGTTGTCCGGTAAGCGTCGAAGACGCCGTCGATCCTGCGGACTGCGGCCAGCAGGTGCCCCAGATGCTTCGGATCGGCGATCGCAAAGCTGAAGCGGCTCACCACCACTCGGTCGGGGGTGGTGGTGACGGTAGCGGAGAGGACGTTGACCTGCTCGTCGAAGAGGACCCGCGCGGTGTCGACAAGCAGCCCGCGCCGATCGAGGGCCTCCACCTGGATGGCGACCAGGAAGCTTGACGAGGAGGTGAGTTTCCAGGTGACGTTGCGAAGTCGCTCGGGCTGGGCCTTGAGCTTCTCGGCGTTGGCGCAGTTGTCGCGGTGCACGGTGACCCCGCCGGAGCGGGTGACGAAACCGAACACCGAGTCCGGCGGCACCGGCGTGCAGCAGCGCGCCAACCTGATGGACACGTCACTGACCCCGCGGACGACTACACCCGGGTCGCTGCTCGATGCCCGGTCTTGCGGCAACTCGGTGGCGACGGCGGTCTCGGCGATGTCCTCCGCCGCGCCCTCCTTGCCCCCGTAGGAGGCCATCAGCTTCTGCACCACCGACTGCGCGGAGACCTGACCNCCGCGTAGAGCGAGGCCACGTCCGCGAGGTGCAGGTCCCGGGCGATCGCCATCAGCGCGTCCGAGGTGAGCATCCGCTGCAACGGCATGCCCTGCC
>NZ_NAPR01000011.1:28523-28900 GCF_002140155.1 Micromonospora sp. NBS 11-29 | reverse complement strand
TGACGATCGCGTCCTTGCCGGCCTCGATCGCCTCCTCGCGCCGCTCCTTGTTGAAATACTGCCGGATCTTGGTGCGCGCCCGCGGGCTCTTGACGAAGCCCAACCAGTCCTGCGTCGGGCCAGCCGTATCCAACTTAGACCTAAAGATCTCGATCACATCGCCGTTGGACNTGCCGTTGACCCGCGCGCCGATGCACTTGTGCCCGACCTCGGTGTGCACCGCGTACGCGAAGTCCACCGGCGTCGACCCGGTCGGCAGCGGGATGACGTCGCCCTTCGGCGTGAAGACGTACACCTCCTGGCTGGACAGGTCGAACCGCAGCGCGTCCAGGAACTCGCTCGGGTCCGCCGCCTCACGCTGCCAGTCCAGCAACTGC
>NZ_NAPR01000011.1:28404-28517 GCF_002140155.1 Micromonospora sp. NBS 11-29 | reverse complement strand
GCCAGGTCATCTCGTCGATGTGCGCCGGCGGGCCCACCACCTGGGTGCCCTTGTGTTCCTTGTACTTCCAGTGCACGGCAACGCCGAACTCCGCGATGCGGTGCATCGCATAG
>NZ_NAPR01000011.1:17030-28321 GCF_002140155.1 Micromonospora sp. NBS 11-29 | reverse complement strand
GCATAGCAGTCGCGCACCGTGTCGACCAGGATCCGCACCCCGACCAGGTCGTAGACGTCGTTGAAGTCGCGCCCCCGCACGATCATCTTCTGGTAGATCGAGTACAGGTGCTTCGGCCGCCCAGTGATCTCCGCCTTAATGTTCGCGGCCTTCAGGTCGGTCGATACCTTCTGCGTCACCTGCCGCAGCAACGCCTCGCGCTGCGGCTGGTGCTCCCCGATCAGCCGGTCGATCTCCACGAACCGCTTCGGGAACAACGTGCCGAAGGCCAGATCCTCCAACTCCCACCTCATGGCGTTCACACCGAGCCGGTGCGCGAGGGGCGTCCAGACCTGCAGAGTCTCCCGGGCGACACGTTCTTGCTCGCTGCGAGCAACGAAGGTCAGAGTGCGCATGTTGTGCAGACGTTGGGCAAGTTTGATTACCAAACACGCGGGTCCTTGGCCATCGCGGCGACCATCTTACGGACTGTCTCCGCCTTTTCCGCGTCGCTCAGCCTGACCTTGTCCAGCCTGCTCACACCGTCGACCAGCAGAGTCACCTCGGGGCCGAAGTCCGCGCGCATCTGATCGACGGTGTACTCGGTATCCTCGACCATGCCGCTGAGCAACGCAGCTGCCAGGGTCGTGGTATCCATGCCAAGGTGAGCCAGGATGGTGGCAGCAGCCAGTGGATGCGTGATGTAGGGGTCACCTGACTTGCGAAACTGACCCGAATGCCACCATCTCGCCGCATCAAAGGCTTGCTGCAGTATGCGCGCATCGGCGCGAGGATGACTGTCGCGATGCGCCGCAACGAGAGGTTCGAGCACTTCACTGACGGCGGGATTGATGTCGAACACCTTGCTGATGCCAAGCCGGTGTGCCAGCCGCCGCAAGGACGTATCCCGAAGAGGTGTCTCAACGAGCGTGCGAGCAGCCAGCTGCCGCTCCGACCCTGGCACGGACTCATCCAGAGCGATCCGACGCAAGAGGCCGGCGGCCCGTGAGTCCTTGAGTATGTACAGGGCTGTCGCGGCTGCCCGCCGCTCCGCCGAACCCAGGCTCGAATCTCCGGCGAGGTCGGCGAGAAGCTGGTGACCCCGACGATCGCCCGCGCGGGCGAGGGCGTCCGCTGCCCAGACCCGCTGCCCAGCGTCGTAGGCATTGTCTTGAGCCACGGTTACTAGAAGTGAGAGACCGTCGATGTCAGAAAGACGGGTCAGCTGCTGCATGATCCACTGGTCGCCGGCGGCGGTTGCACCCGCGCTCAAGTCTGAGTCGGCAGGCTTCACCTCGTGGCCGTCCTCGCGAGGCGCGAAGGTGGCCATGGCGCGCAGCGTGCCGACGCGAAGAGCTGTGTCCATTCGGCTGTCCGACACGATCTCGGCGGCCAATTCAAGTCCTGCCTGCCTGTCGAGGCGCAAGCAGGTGGTAACAGCCACACGCCGG
Source organism: Micromonospora sp. NBS 11-29 (assembly GCF_002140155.1). Taxonomy (GTDB): domain Bacteria; phylum Actinomycetota; class Actinomycetes; order Mycobacteriales; family Micromonosporaceae; genus Micromonospora. The sequence goes on along the minus strand of NZ_NAPR01000011.1, from coordinate 26,891 downwards.
TCGTCCAAGGGCACCCGAGAGTCGCGAGCAGTGGACGACAAGGTCTGGACAGCGCTGCTGATTGTCTGTGGTTCCAGCTCACAGCCGTCGTTGACGAGGGTGGTGATGAACAGCGCGGCACTCAAGCCCCCGGTTGAAGCCATGAAACGCAGTGCCGATGCCATCTCGTCGGGCTGGGGCCAAGCCGCGACCAGGAACCGGGCGAAGGATTGCCGCCACGCAGGCGGCGCTATTGCGCGCCGGCCCGTCGTGCGTCTGAAAAGGTCCCAGAAGGTGGCATGCGCCCGATCAGTGTCGAGGGGGATGAACTGGGCGGCTAAGTACTCTTGGATGGTCTGGTGCAGGAACACGAAGTCGTCGCCGCGGGCCATCAGGACACCGCTCCGGCGAAGGTACTCGGCGAGCAACTCTCGCCAGGTCGCCTCAGGCACGGACGGAGCGCGCAGGTCCGCGGTCCACTCATCGAGCTTGTGGACAGCCAGTTGGGTGTCGCCGGCGAGGCGGTCCGCAGCTAGGCGCCCGATGAGCGACTCGCCAACCGCGATGAGTTTCTCGCCCGCTTCTTCGGCCTGCGTCCCATAGCGGTGCAGCACGCGGTGGACCTGTTGACGTAGTCCGCCGTCGGCGTCGCTGTATTGCCGCTCCCGAAGGAGTTGGACGAAGTCGTGGAAGATTCGGGGTCGTCCCGGGGGCAGGCGGCGGTTGGGGTCGGCGATGAAAAGCTGGCACAGCATCGTCGCCATCAGGGGAGTGCGCGCTAGCTCGTCCAGGCCCAGCCGCCGTAGCTCCTTGTCGAACTGCAAGGCGGCGTTGGAAGGGTGGGGCACCGCCAGCCGAGTGAACCAGCTCTCGGTGAACTGCCGCCGCTGGCTCTCGTCAAAGGCGAGAAGTTCGTATTGCAGGGGCTTCCACCCTTCCTGGAGGGCATGGATGAGGTCGGCGGCAGGGCGGGTGGCGATCAAGAACCGGTGAGGTGCGTCGGGGGTGCTGCGGCGGGCGCTGATGGAGGCGAGGATGTGCTGCCGCTTCCGCGGATCCATGATCTCGTCTAGGCCGTCTACTAGGACGAGCCATGTTCCTCCTGGAATGGGTCGTTCCTCGAAGAAGGTCGGTGACCACAGTCCCTTGCCATCGATCAGACTGAAGTCGGCGCGGACGCTGCGCGCTATGGCCTCGCCGAGGCTAGCGGTGGCCAGAAGGTCGGTTGCCTGCACTCGGACCGGAATGTCGGTCACTTCGCCATCCCGCTGACGTCGTGCGATATCACCTACGCTGAACTGGAAGAGGCTGGACTTGCCCGCTCCGGCGCCACCGACGAGAAATGCGTCGCGGTCGCCGTCGAAGACGACCTCCGCGGGTCGCACTTGGGCGGGCTTGCCCGGGTCGCCAGCATCGTCGAGTCTGGCTGCCTGCCTGACGTAGACCGAGGACAACGGCGGCATCTGAGTCGTGGGAGACACCCGGTATGGATGGCTGGCCGCGACACGCGCCGCTAACGTCAGATAGGCCCGCAGTTGAGGGCCGGGAAAGCGCCACTGCCCGGCAGTAATCTGCTCGTCGGTGAGCAAACTGAGCCAACGACGATGCTCAACTTGTGCGTTGAGGAGCGACAGTCGCGCCGGTTCGCAGTGAGAAACGATCTCGGCCACTGACAGCATGTGGGAGCTGCCTGAGGTGCTGGAGGTGCAGATCATCCCGCAGACCGCACCGGTACGCCGATTCACCACCGGGCTGCCGCTGAAGCCCGCGCTGACAGGTGTACCTCGCATTCGCAGGAGCCGCAGCGGATCCTGATCACTACGCCGAGACTGTCCCTCATAGACGAAACTTGCGGGTTGCCCGGCGCGAAACATGCCGTCGGGATGCCCATACGCCCACAGCAGATCGCCGACAGCGACCACAGGACTGGGCAGGATCGATGGCAGGTCGACCATCACAGAGGCTTCCCCTACCACCAGCAGGGCAAGGTCTAGCCCGGCCGACGTGCGATAAAACGTCTCGGCGGACGTACGCAGGATCAATTGAGCCTCTGCGGCAACCGCACGTCCTTTCGCGAAGTCGGGAAGGGGCTGGCCATGCTCAGCCAGAACATGAGCGCATGTCGCGACGACGCCTGGAGCGATGACGAAACCGGTGCCGCGACGGGGCTCCGCTCCTGTAGATGATGGAACTTCGATAGCCACTGTGGCGGCTTGGAGAAGCTCCTCCCAACTGGCGTCGACGCTGGCACCTAAGGCTTGGACCTGTCCCACTCAAGGCCTACCTTGACTCCGGACTTCGCCGAAGCCTTCCCGAGGATGGCAACGAACTTTCCGGACTCGACGGCGAACTCGCAGCTGAACTCCACCGTCAGCCGCGTCACATCCGCGTCACGCAGGCTCTCCCCGACCTTAGTGGCGAACGCCGACAGCCCAGCGAGCGCATCATCCAGACTTGCCGGGCGAGAAGCTACCTCCACCTCATCGCTGCTCATGCCCGGTCGCGCCAGGGGATTGGCCAGGTAGACCACATGTCCGTCCACATTTAGCGGCACGACATCCGGGATGCCCGTAGCCCCGACGTCTTCGTTCACGCCACCCTCCCCACGATCGTGTAGTGCGATCCTTGCGAAGAGTAATGGCAATCCGCAACCTGCGGGCAACCCCGCCGTGCAGGCCGCCCGACTGATCAGCTCAGCCGGCTCGCTATGCCGGACCATTGGACTTCTGTGTCTCTGGCGCGCTCCTCGGCGGGGCCAGCACAATCCCAAGGCCTCCCAGGCCATCCTCCTAGGATGCCGTACCCGCCGTGCCGGATATGCCCCTTACAGTGAATGGCGCAGATGGCACAGCTTTCCTGGATGGCACTGTGCCATCTGTGCCATCCTCGGTTCATGACTCCGATCCCACTGTCCCAATGGGCCGACCAGAACGGCGTCCCGCGCCGTACCGCCTACAACTGGGCCAAGAACGGCAAGCTCAACGTGCCGATCCACCGCACCCTCACCGGCCGCCTGGTCGTGCTCGACGACGACGAGACACCCGGTGACGCGCATCCGTTCGTGGCCGCCTACGCCGAGGCGTTGAGCCTGCCCGTCGGCGTGCACTCCGGCGACCTGCACCACTCGCCGGTCCTTGAGGCTTGGGGTGTGGACCTGTACGACACCGTCGCCGACGACCTGCGTCCCGTGGTGCTGCAGCTCGCCCTCGCGGCAGCCTGCTCCCGCCCAAAGCGCGACGCCTGGTGGCGGCTGACTGACTGGCTCGGCCGCGTCGAGCTGGCCGACTGGTACACCTCGACCGGCTTCCCTGAGGTGGCCTCGCTTATCAGCGAGCGGCAGCCGATCACCGATCAGGACAGCTACCTCGACTGGTGGCCGTGCGGGGTCGGCTCGCACGAGTTCTGGCAGGACTTCGACGCCGCCGCGGCGCAGGCCGTCGCCGCCGCCGGGCTCGGCCCGTCCGAGCACAGCGACGCGGTCTCGTGGCTCACCGAGTCGGCCCTGACGGACAACATCGCGATCGCCGGACGCCGAGAGAGCCTACGCAACCGGCTCGACAAGCTGGCCGGGACCAGAACCGACCACGACCAGATCCCCACCATCCCCGACCGCAGCGACCTGTGGAGCCTGCGCGGCATGTACCCCGAGCCGGCCTGGGCCATCGCCCGCCCGTACATCCGGCGCACCGCGCAGAGCATCTGCGCCATCGTCGGCTGGGACCCCGAGAGCCCGGCGCCGCCCGACGGGCACCCGCTACGCGAGATCGGCTACCGCGCCTGCATGCACGCCGGCGAGGCCGCTCTCGTCCCATACGTACACGACGCCCACCTGCGCGAGATCGACGCCTTCCGTCGTGCCGCCCTCGGCAAGCCGTGGCAAACCATCACGTCATGAGCAAGCTGCGGCGGTGGATGACTCGGCCAGCCGCAGGAAGAGCAGCACATAACACTGCGAACCATCGGTCGCGTAGTGCCGCTGATCGAACTCCGGGGTCTAGTCAAAGTCAGGCCCTGACTCCAGTCCCGGCAACGCTGGTGCCTCTGTCGGCTATCCCTCACGCGCTGGCGGGCGGCGCCTTCTCGTAGTGCGATGATCAGGTGGGGCGGGCGCCAGGGGAGTACCGTCGCGAGTCCGGTGCCCTGCTGGGCAGCATCGCCGTCGGTCTGGCCATCAACATCGTGACGGCGCGAGCGGACAGCTGGCATGGGCCGTGGCGCCTTGTCCTCGACTACTCCCTCCTATGGCTTCCGCTCTGCGTTGTCCTGTGGCTCGGCTGGCGGTACCTCCTGCACCGCCGAACGGCGATCACATGGCGCAGCGCGGAAAGCCCATACCCCGGCCTCGCGCCGTTCACTGCGGAGCGCGCGCCTGTGTTCTTTGGCCGTGCCCGCGAGGTAAGCGACGTACTGCAGCGCCTGGAGCGCTCGGGGCCGGAGCCGGCCACCCGGATCGTCGCTATCGTCGGCCCCTCAGGAGTGGGCAAGTCATCGCTGATCCGCGCGGGCGTCATCGCTGGACTACCACGGCGGTGGACCGTGGTGGGTCCGCTTCGCCCGGCTGCCGACCCGTTCGTGAGCCTCGCCGCAGCATTGGCGGATAGCCCGGCCGCTGTGCTGCAGACGGCGCGGCTGTTGCGCGATGAAGCCGGTTCTCCGGAAGCTCCGCTGCAGGTTATGCCGAGCTTCCTCAGCGTCGCCCGCGGACCTGTGCTGCTCGTTGTTGATCAGGCCGAGGATCTGTACACCCTGACCGACGAGCACGACCGGGCCCAGTGGTGGAGCCTGCTGACCCGGGCGCTGACGGTGCTGCCGGAAGTGCGCTTGCTGGTGGCGATCCGGCCCGAGTTCCGCCGCCGACTCACCGAGCAGCAAGCCGGCTTCATCACCCGGCCGGTCGCCATCGGTCTGCTGGATCCGGCATGTATCCGACAGGCCATCGCGGGACCCGCCCGAGCTGCAGGACTCACGTTCGAGGACGATCTCATCGATCGCATGACCGCCGACGCCACGATCGGTGACGCGCTTCCCCTCCTCAGCCACCTGCTACAACGGCTGCACCTACAGTCCGTCCGCCGACACATCACGGTGGCCCAATACGAACAGGCCGGCGAGGTGGGCGGCGCCATCGCCGCTCACGCCGAACAGATCTACGAGTCCCTCACCGCGCGGTACCCCCAACAAGCTATCGACTCTGCTTTGCTGCGCGGCATCGGCATGGAAGGCAAGGAAATCGTACGACGGACGATCCGCCGAGCCGACCTTGATATCACCGCCGCCCACATTCTTGAAGAGTTCAGGGCAGCCCGCCTGATCATCGACGTCGACGACGGCACCTGCCTCGAACTGACCCACGACGCCCTGTTCCGCCAGTGGCACCGACTCGCCGCTCTGATCAACGCCAACGAGGAGCGCCTGCACCGCATCACCCGGCTCGAACACCGCGCGGCAGCGTGGCAAGCGAACCCGCAGGCAGACGACCTCTTGCGCGGCCAAACCCTCGCCGATGCCCTGGTGCTGGCCGCCGAGGTGACCCTCTCCACCGCAGCGCGCCACCTACTCGACGCCTCTCAGGAGACCGATCACCAGGAGCGCGTCCGACTGTCCGAGCGCGTTGCCGAGTTCGCGCAACAGGTGCGCCGACAAGACCACGAGCTGGCCGTGGCGCTCGCCCACACTGCGCTGCACGAGCTGCCACACACCCTGGCAGTGACGATGACGCGCTGGGCGCTGACCGCCACACCGCATACCCGGCGCCTCACCATCGGACACACCACCGGCATCACCTCCGCGGTCTGGCTGCCCGACAACCGAGGACTCCGCACCGCCGACAAATTGGGCCGCGTCTGCACCTGGGACGACGCCGGCCGCCTCACCGAAGTCGCCTTCGCCGCTGACCCAGAAGCGTGCGGTCACACCCTGCTCAGTGCCACGGGAACCCTCGCCCTCACCGAGCACGATCGAGCTGTCATGCTGTGGCGCGTCGCGGACGGCCGCAACCTGGCCAGACGGCGGGGGAATCTCCTGACGTCGTTCGACTCGTTCTCGTGGGGCGGTGATGCGTGCTTCGCGGGAACGTTCGACTACCGAGCCGTTGACGTCTACCGCCTGGAGGACGACGTCCCCGGGCTGGTCACGAGCATCCCGGCCACGAATGTCCACGCCACTGCATGGCCTCCTCAAGGCGACCGGCTGGCCATCGCCTCAAATGATCTGCTGCTCGTGATCGGCATCGGCAAGCAGACGTCGGAGATCCTTCGACAGCAGGTGGCGTGGTCAGACCCGGTGATGTGCTGGGCGCCCGACGGCATCCGCCTCGCGGTCTCAGCCGCCCCGGCCTTCACGCTACGCCGCAGGGACATCCTCGAACCAAAACTGCGCACGCTGTGGATCTACGACACCGACACCGGCCAAGCCGCCGAAAGCGCGCCCCCCGGCTTGGCCAAAAAAATGGCGTGGTCGCCCGTCGAGGATGTCATCGCCTACGCCGCGCGTAGAACACGACACCAACACCGGGTGGCCCTGATCGACGTCCCTACCGGACGGACAGTCGAGCGGCGGGCACGGCCTCACCAAATCAGCACCGTCGCTTGGTCTCCCAATGGCAAGCGAATCGGGCTGGGAACGTCATTCCATAACGTGGAGATCTGGGATGTGGTCGGCCGAAGCTTCCGCCGCCTGCCTACGGGTCACCTCGGAGAAGTATCATGGTCGCCGGACCTCAAGCGAGCCGCCGTAAAGCGGACGAGCACGACGCCGGAAATCATCGAAACGGACGAGGCGACGCTGCCGCTGAGGCTCGGAGAAGACGACTGCATGGCGATCGCGTACTCGCCACTAGGTGACCTGGTAGCCACCGCCATACAAGAACAGGTCACGGTGTGGGACGCCCGATCCGGTGTCCTGCAAACACAGTGGGGCGCCCGTCCACGACCAAATTCGAAACACAAAGTTATATCGACTCCGTTACCATGGGTTTACGGGCTAGCCTGGTCCGGCGATGGTTCACGGCTGGTCGTCCACACGCATTGTTTCTTCGGCAGAACACTACCCGCCCTCTCAGTGTGGGATGTGGCCAAAGCGCAGCGCCTGGCAGTTCTCGACGGAGGGGAAGAGAGCGCGGAAAGGCTTACCTGGTCCCCGGACTCAAGCCTCATAGCAGCGGTCGTCAGTCAACACAACGTGAGCTTTTGGCGAGGGGACGACTACACCCCCGTCCATCAATGGCAGACCGAAGGGGAAGGCGAGTTAACGGCGCTGGCCTGGTCGAATGACTCCACCAGACTCGCGGCCGCTGGCAGCAGTCAGATCGAGATCTGGAACGTATCGGAGCCGGACGTAAGAATGCGTTGCGTCGGCCACACAAGCGCCGTCCGTCAACTTGGCTGGTCACCCGACGGAAGCCTCTTAGCATCCATAAGTGACGACGACACGCTCTATATCTGGCACACCCAGGACGGGCGTCCCCTCGGCGTACTCGAAACGCCAGGGGGGATAGTCCTTAGTTTGTTGTGGCAAGACAGCCTCACCGTCACGTTCGACGACGGAAGGATCCTAAGCTGGGACGTGTGCGGTGACCGCGCTGAGCCGTCGGTCGACGACCGGGGACCGCGTGCGCTGACTGCCGAAGAACGCAATCGATACGGGTTGCCGTCAGCGTCGACCGGCTGAGACTTGCCGGGGCGCAAGCGGGTCGGATGCGGTGCCTTCACTCCAATACTCGATGACGGAGCGAGCCGGCCTAACAGGCTGCGACCCTATGCTCCCGAACTGCTAGGCATGATTGCGGACGGTAATGAGCGTTCGGGCTTGAGCCAACCCTGGTCGTACCGTAATCTATGAGCATGTGGACCCAGAAATGGGCCCCATGTGACACGAACAAGTGTTCGAATCCCCCCCCGGACACGACCCATAGGCCCACGGTGCGCGCTGAGATCAGTTTCAGCGTGCACCGTTCGCGTACGCGGATGGTATGTGAGCCGCAGGCCGAGCTGGCGGTAGATCTCGGCTTTGGCGGCGGGGTCCGCGTCGTGGAGCACGGTGACGATGTTCCCGAGGGCCTCGACCAGCGTGGTGATCTCTGCCGGGGTCATCCGGCGTGGTGCGGCGGAGCTCCGGGCGTGCAGCTCGATTTCGGCTCGGGTCCGTTCGGCCTGGGTCTGGTGGTGAAGGTGTGGCTCGCCGTCGGCGGCGACTCCTATGTTCCGACCTCCGTGCTGGCGGAGAAGTCGTCGGCGATCCTGCGGGCCACGCGAGCGGCGGCGCCGACGGCCCGACGGGCCTTCACTCGTCGCGCCGTGGAGGATCGCCTTACCTGAATGGCGCGAGCGCCCATGCTTCCTGGGTGGCGGACGCCGCGGCCTGGAGCGGGCGCGGCGCACCGGTCAGTCGTGCCCGGCTTGCGGCCACTGTCCTTCGGGTAGCTTCGAGTAGTCATCGACCTGGGTGGCGATGTCACGGATGTTGCCCAGCGCGTCCATTAAGCGCTGCCCGACGGTGAGCAGGGTGTTGAGGCCGGCGGTGACGAGGTCACCGACCGATTTGGCCAGAGTGGAGATGGCCCAGGGGATGTCAAAGACGGTGGTGGCCTCGGTGGCAGCCTGCGCCAGCTTGCCGGCGAGTCCAGTGACGATCTTGGCTAGCTCGACGGCGTAGCCGACGTTTGAGCGGGCGATTTTGAACAGCCATTGGCTGATGAACTCGGCCTTGAGCACCGACTCGTCGATCGCGGCTTTCTGCTTGGTGGCCTTGGCGTTGTAGGCGATCGCCGCGTCACCGCTCCACTTTGCGATGTTGTCGCTGCGCGGCTCGGTGGCGGTGAACGACAGCTCGGAGACGGGAGTCTTGACGTCGTTGACCCACCGGAAGCTGACGTTGATCAGCGACAGCACCGGCACTTGGTGTTCCAGGGCGTGGTCGACCTGGTCGAGCACCGTGGCCATGGCGCGCCGGGTGGTGTCCAGGTTCTGCTTGATCCACCACAGGCCAGCGGGTCCGAGAAGCCATCTGTGTTCGTTGACTCGGTCGACGACCTCGTTGAAGGAGCCGACGGCTGCGTCGATGCCGGAGCGGATCTGGTCGAACGCCTTCTTGACGGCTCGCCGTACTCGAGGTCGCTGCTGGCGGGCTGCACCTGCACTACCTTCCGTCATCATGCGCGGTAGATCTTGTCGAGGTCCAGGGAGATGACCTCATCGGGGCTGTCGTACTCGTCAGCGATGCGCCGCAGCGCCGCGGCGACCTGATTGAACTCGGTGACGGCGCCGGCCAGGATCCGCACCATGAACGTGTGGAAGTCCCGGTAGGAGCCGGCGTGCAGGACCACGCTCGCGTCCCCGATGAAGAAGGCGGACGGCTCAAGGTGCAGCTGTTCGGCTGCTGTCTTGATCCCCGCGATGCTGTCGGACATCGCCAGCCACTTGTTGCCCTCGTCGCGCAGGGCGTCGGTGATGACCTCCAGGTCTTTCATCGTCGTGCCTCCGTCTCGCCGGGGCCGGCGAGCTCGTAGGTCCGGAAGAGTGCTCGGGTCTCGAGGCGGAGTTGCTCAGTGTCCAGGCGGGCGACGCGGGCGGAGTCCGCGGTGATCGCCGTGATGTCCGGGCCGCGCAGGTGAAGCGTCAGGCATCCGTGCGGACTGGAGATCGTCCGTTGCAGGCTGTTCCGGTGCGCGGGTCAGCCGCGCGAGTTCGGCGTCGATAGTGTGCAGGGCGTCCCACGTGCGCTGCAGCCAGAGCTGCTTTTCGAGGTGGAGGTCGGGCTCGGTGCTTGAGTTCCCCCCCGCTTTGCTGGAGCGGTGGTTACCTGCTGCCGGCTGGCGCAGGGGCGGCGATAGGTGGTTCGGCTGGTTGCGTCTGGCGGGTGTGCCAGGCGGTCTTGTACTCGGTC
>NZ_NAPR01000011.1:0-17024 GCF_002140155.1 Micromonospora sp. NBS 11-29 | reverse complement strand
GCCAGCTCGTGCGGTAGACGAGTTCGATCTTCAGCGTCGACCAGAAATTCTCCATGAGGGCGTAGTCGTAACTGTCGCCGACGGAGCCCATCGAGGGCAGGATCCCGTTGTCCTGCAAGCGTTCGGAGAAGCGGAACGACGTGTAGTTCGACCCCCTGTCCGAGTGGTGGTGGATCAGTTGGCCGTCGCGGACATCGCGGGACCAGATGCCGTATTCGAGGGCGGCGAGGATCAGGTCGGTGTCGCAGCGGTCGGAGGTCTTCCAGCCAACGATCCGGCGGGAGAACGCGTCGCGGACCGCAGCGAGCCAGAACACGCCCTCACCGCAGGGGATGCGGGTANCCCAGAGCCGGTTCGGCCCGGCCGCGGTGAACTGCCGGTTGACCAGATCCGGCGCAGGCGTGTGCCGTGGATCCTGCTTCGTGGAGCCGCCGCGCCAGCCTCGACGCAGGAACGCCCCCTGCCAGCCCTGCTCCGCCATCAGTCGCTCGACGCGTTTGCGGCCCACCCGGATGCCGTCGCGGCGTAGCTGCCGGTGGACCCGGTCCGCGCCGTAGGTGCGCCCGGAGGTCTCCCAGATCTCGTGGATGTTGGAGATCAGCCCCAGGTCGACCACGTCCCGGGTCGCAGGGCTGCTCGACCTGCTTGACCCACGCGTAGTAGGTCGAAGCGCCGATGCTCAGGACCCGTAGCAGGAGCGCGACCGCGAACTGGTCACGATGTTCATCAATGATCGTCATGACCGTCGCCNGGTCGAGCTCCGCCGCGAAATACGCGCTCGCAGCCTTCAGGATCTCGTTCGCCCGCCGCAGCTCGGTGACCTCGCGGCGCAGCCGGCGGTTCTCCTCGGCCATCTCGCTGGTCGGCCGGTCGTGACGCTCGTCGGCGTCGGCCTCGGCCTGCCGGATCCAATTCCTGAGCGCCTCGTGATGCACGCCGAACTGCTCGGCCAGACGCCGGATGACGGGCTTCGGGTCCGACTCGCGGTACAAGCGCACAGCGCGCTGACGTAGCTCATCGGGGTACTTCTTCGGTGCTGCCACGCACGACTTCCCCCCACGGCCATCAGACCATGGTCAAGAAGCTCCATCAAAGCGGGGGCGGCTCAGAGTGTCAGCTGAGGGGTAGCCAGTCGATGACTTCGACGTACGCGATCAGGTTGTCGACCACATCAAGGACGAGCATGCCCGACCGGTCCGGGCTGAGCCCGACGTTTCGGTGGTCGGGGCCGTAGGCGCCGTCCGGCGGAGGCTGCGTGTAGAAGCTCTGGCAGAAGGCGTCGCGGCAGTCACATCGCTGGAAGATACGGAGGCCGGCGACCTGCCCCGCCAGGTCGTCCTCGTCTGCTTCGCGGAGCGCGCCGGCAAGTTCCGCTGCGAGTCGCGGCCATCGGTCGCTGACCAGTGCGGATCCTTCGTGCGTCATCGCCTGCGACGGTAGTAGGTGAAACCCTTTTCGTCGCCCTCATTCCCGCCGCGCGTGCGCGGGCGCCTGACGTTGTTCACGCTCAGCCGGCCGCCGGCTCGGCGTCCGTTCCCTCGAGGCGCAGCTCGGCTACGAACTCAGAGAAGGTGTTGGCGACCGTTCGCCAGGTGTAAGGCGCGGAGCTGGTCCAAACATCGCTGGCAACGACTCGTGGATCAGTCGAACTCGTTCGGTAGTCGAGCGCAATCGCGNCCATGGGAGTTCGACCGCACCGGTTGCTGTCGGTTCTCGCGCGAATCGGAACAGCTCCGCCGTTTCATCATCCTGGATCAGGCGGTCGAGCGACTGTGACTCCCGCTCCATCTGTTCGATGCTGCCGAGAAAGTCCAACGGATCGTGGAACCAGGGCATGACCCTGGCGACAGCAGGCTCGCCAGGATGGTTCCACCTGCCCTCCAGCAGGAGAACGAGTAGCAGGTGAGGAACAACGAGACCGCGGACCCGACTCGTCGCCGGGCAGTCGTCCTGCATGCTCGTCCCTTCGTGGTCGGCGCGGACTCCTCGTCGTCTCGTCGAGTATCCGCTCATGCCGCGGACCGTGCGTCGCGCAGCGTCACGATCGCTTGGGCCAGGTGCCGTCTGGTCGCGCCGGTGACGGGGCGAAGGGATCGCCGATTGTGCTACGGATTGGCGGTCTGCCGGATGAACGACAAGACCCTTGGCAGGAGGTAACAGAACTCGCCGCCACCCCACGAGTCCACGAGGCCACCGGCTCGTTCCATCGCATCCCAAAGTGGCTCAGTCGAGCGGATGATGTCTTCCGCAGTAGCCGGATCGATGTCGATGGCAGCGCAGACAGCTGCTGTCAGCTCCGCGCGAGTTTCGGTGGGCATGTCCTGCAACGGATCATGAGGCATCTGCGGAAGCTACCTCAGGCGACGTCCACGCTCATGCCGCGACGCGTGCGGCAGGGATAACCAAGGTGACGTCGGCGGCCGAATCGGCGATGGTGATGCGGTGGGGATCGCGGACGATGTGAACGACGACGAGAACTGGGCGGGTGGCTTCTACGAACTCTGCCTGATTCTCGGCGCAGCTGACGATGACAACGTCGACCGGGCCCTACGGTTCCTCTGGCGCGCTGCCGGCGTCCAGGGTTGCCATGTTCGTCGGGCCGACGGGGCCGGATTCGCGGTGGTCGAGCTTGGCGTGGCCGCCATCCATGCGCATGGTCACTTACGCGGGACGCTGACGCTGCCCTCGGGCGCCCGTGTTGTCTGCGGTGGTTTCCTGTCCCGGTACGAGGGCCTGGATACGTTGGAGCTTTACCTGCCGTTGGGCGCGTTGGCCCGGGTCGACCGCCGCATCGGTGGCTACCCCTTCGACGAATCCAGCGGTGTGGAATCGTTGACGTGGCGTAGCGCGCTCGACCGGTGGCTGGCCGACGTCGCGATCGCCGTGTACGCCGAGGTGCCGTTCCACCGCGCACTCATCGGTTTCGAGATCGATGAGGACCGCGACATCAGCGGCGACGAGCGGTATGCCGCGGTCCTTCGTCCCTGCGCCGACGGCTTGGAGTACCGCCCCGCCAACGCCTGAGACGCCACGAGGCATTCGACGCGACGTCGAGGACGCCTGCCCCAGCCGATCTCCGGAACAACGCACGGACACGCCGCTGTCGGCGCGCGAGCGACGAGCATGACACGACCGTGCGTACGCTGCCGTGGTGCGGATCGACTTGGTTGCCCGGGACGTCTTCGGTCGGGTCGCCGGCGACGACGGGCTGGCACTTTCGCCTGCGAGGAGGCGGCATCCCGGGTGCTGGTCAGTGCCGTCGCTGTTCGTCCTGCTCGCGTAGTTGGCTGGCGTGCTCGGAGAAGGGGCCGAGCCCGATGCTGCGGCGGCGCTCGTCGAGGTGTTGTGGGTCCTCGATCGGTTGGGGCTGGAGTGGTCCGGTGCCGTCGGGTCCGTACCAGAACTGGGTGCCGTACCGCTGCGGCCTGCCCTCGGCTCGGTGGACGCGATCGGTCAGGTAGGCCAGGTGGGACGGTTCGGCTTCCCCATCATCTACGGCGTGTGCAAGCAGGCGCAGGCAGCGGCGCTGGAAATCGGGGTCGTGGTCGGCGTGTTGCGCGAGCAGCCAGGCCGCGGTGGCTGCGTCCTTGCCCACGTCGCTGCGTCGGGGCCAACCCTGCCGGTCGATGATCTGCGAAAGCCACGCGGTGTTGTCGAGGTCGACCTCGCTTACGAGGGACCAGAGGTCCGCCCGATGCGCGGCCTCGGAGCGTGTGATTTGGTCCCGATCCATCCGCTCGATCAACTCGGCGGCGAGTTCTCCATGGCGGGTCACAGCTCGCTTTGCGGATCTGCTGCCGCCGCCCGGATCACTTCGCGCAGCGACAAGATCCGGTGGTTGGTCCTGCGGTCGTCCGTCCGTCTCCTGTCCCACTCGGCCTCCCATCGGTGTCCATTAGCGTCGCGGCCGTTCCGACGGGTCGCGTAGCTTCAGCCATTCGTGATGACGTCGACGAACCGACGGAAGGCGAGCCAAGGAATGTCCCAAGTGCCATGAACGGTGAAGGTCATCTGGTCTAAGGGCCTGGAGACGAAGGGATCGGTGTGCGGGTTGGCGTCTGGGACCTCCACCTCGACGTAGGTGGTGCGCAGCGCGTTAGGGTGGGCCTCGTGCAGCTCGTAGCACCAGGCGTTTCGGTCACTGCGGTGAAGGAGTTCACTTGAAACCGCCTGTTGGTATGCCACCACCCGTTGTGAGACAGCGTTATGTCGCCGCTGGTGCCGTGCACTCGGTCAGTGGCCACGATGTCGCCGGATGCTTCGACCAGGTCGATGAGCCGCCGCAGGATCGGCCATGGAGTCACTCCGGGCGCGACCGCGAGCAGGACCTGGTCTTCGGGCATCGGGGTGAACGGGCCAGACTCCGGGGTGGCATCAGGGATGACGATGCTCAGGCAGGCCCCGCGTCCCGGCGCTTCTGTCACCTCGATCAGCTCGTACTGCCAGGCGTCGTCGGATAGGCAGTACCACGAGGTGAGCTGGTAGCGCTTGCCGTCGTGATCCCAGACCTCCACATCCAGCAGGATCCCACGTGAGGACCTACCGTGCCTGCCTCAGGGACGAGCGGCGCCGGGCGGCCAGCGCGCAGACAGCTGCGAGTCGAGGTATCGAGCGAGTGCTGTCGCATATGCGGTTGTAGTCAGGGCGCGTTGCCTCCTCTCGGAGGCTGTTCACCGTCAGCGAGCTAACTGTCGGATTCGGGTGGGTTTACCAGCATCGTCCTCACAAACTGTGAGGGTTCTTTACATGTGCCGAGAGAAGTCCATACAGTTCGGCGACTTCATTACGTGTTCAACGGGGGACTTGTGGTGACTGCTGCCCGACGTCGTGTCGGTTTTCCTTCGGATGATCGTCGGCCGCGTCGACGCTCAGCACTGCTGGCGTTGGGGCTGTTGGCGGGCTTTGTGGTTGCACCGAGCACTTCGGTCATGGCGGCCACCTCGAGGTCCGGGAAGGCGTTGGTGGCGCGGGATGCGGCGGCGGCTTCGCGGTTGGCGGGGCAAACCGGTCAGCGGGTGGAGGTTGCTGCGGGGCGCTCGGAGTTGACGCAGGTTTTCGCCTTGCCGGATGGCGGGTTTGAGCAGGAGTCGGCGGTGGTGCCGCAGCGGGCGCGTCGCGCGGACGGGTCATGGGCGCCGGTGGATCTGTCCTTGGCCCGGGGTGGCGATGGGTTGTGGCGGCCGGTGGTGTCGGTGGCGGACGTGCGTTTTTCGGCGGGCGGTAGTGGGCCGATGGTGACGTTGGTGCGTCAGGGCAAAAGTTTCAGTTTGTCGTGGCAGGGCGGTGCGTTACCGGCGCCGACAATTGTCGAGGACTCGGCGACGTATCCGGGGGTGCTGCCGGATGTGGACCTGGTGGTGCGCGCCACGTGGACGGGGTTTTCCCATGTGCTGGTGGTGAAGACGCCGCAGGCGGCGGCGAATCCGGCGTTGCGTCAGGTGCGCTTCAACGTCGGCGGTGACGCCCAAGCGACGCACGGGGCCGACGGGGAGTTGCGGGCCGTGGCCGGCGGCGAAGTGCTGGCGGAGTCGACGGCGGCGACGATGTGGGACTCGACGCCCAGCTCCGCATCGCGCCCCCAGGCTGCGGGTCGCGTCGCCGCGGCCGCGCCGGAAGCGGGACAGGAGTCGTCGCCGGTCGGTCCAGGGGATGCGGCGGTGACCGCGCCGGTGCGTACGGAGGTGACCAGCGGCGGCGACGTGGTGTTACACCCGGATGAGGCCCTGTTGACCGGCTCGGAGGCGGTGTTCCCGGTGTTCATCGATCCGCCGTGGTCGACGGGTAAGAGCCGGTGGGCGTACGCGACGGATAACAACTCCACGAACTCCGACGTCAGCGTCGCCCGGGTCGGGAAGAACCCGGACAGCGGGGTCCTGTATCGGTCGTTCTTCGACTTCCCGCTGCCACGGGTGGCGAAGAAGCACATCGAGAAGGCGTATGTGCAGGCCACGGTGGACCACACCTGGTCGTGCGATGACACGATCAACTATCTGTGGCATGCGGGGCCGATCTCGTCGACGCCGCGTACGAAGTGGTCGCCGGCGATGAAGACGCCGGTGGAGAACGCCTACTCGCACGCGAACGAGGCCGGCGGCTGCAGCAGCATTCAGCCTGACATGACGGTGAACTTCGAAAGTTCCGCGATCACCAACTTGATCCAGGACCACGCCGATCACTCCGCGCCTTACATCACGATGGCGTTGTGCGCGTGCGCGGCAGGAGGCAGTGGTGAGTCCACCCAGGAGCGTTGGAAGAAGTACCTGCCGAACTCGGTGAAGCTGATCGTGGATTACAGCTCCTATCCGGGGCAGCCATACGGCCTGCAGACCACGGGCGCGGCCTGCACGTCGGGGGTGCGGTCGGTGATCGGTACGTTGACACCCACGTTGTCGGCGGTGTTTCCGGACGCGGACGGCGACCAGGCGTTGACGACGAAGTGGGAGTGGTTGGAGATCCCGATGTCGGGGACCTACAACGACAGCACCCCGCGTAAGCCGGCTCCGGCGGGCGCGTCGGTGCCGGCGGGCGGCCGGTCGACCACGGCTGCGCTGTCAGGTCTGGTGAACGGCAAGTCGTACGCGTTTAGGGCGATGGCCACGGATCCGGCCCCGTACAGCCTGACCAGCGCGTGGTCGGCGTGGTGTGAGTTCAAGACCGACGTGAGCTATCCGGACGTGACCGCGACGGTGACCACGATGCCTGCCGGGCCGGGGGAGAAGGGTGTGTTCACTCTGTCGTCGAACACCTCAACGGTGGTGAAGTTCCGCTACGGCTGGACCTTTCCACCCACCACGGAGATCACCGCGACCGGCACCGGTATCCGCACAGCGACGGTCACCCTGACCACTCTCAAATACGGCGAGAACATTCTGTACGTGTCGGCGATCAACTCCGCGCAGACCGAGGGACAGGGGTCGGTAGCGTTCATCGTGAACCGCCCCGCGCCGCCGACGAACTGGTGGCAGTTGGAAACACGGCCCGGTGTCACCCAGACGCAGGCGTTGACCGACGAGCGGACCGAAGCCACGATCACCACACCGCTGGCGCCGACCGGGGTGACCTGGTCGCCTGGCCTTCGCCTGCCGGGGGCGGCGAGCCCCACGTTCAACGGCTCCTCCTCGGCGCTGAACCACTCGCAAGCGGTGGTGAACACGACCGAGTCGTTCAGTGTGGCCGCCTGGGTGCGGTTGTCCGCGCTGCCCACCGGGGAGGACTTCGTCGCGGTCAGCCAGGACGGCACGAGCGCCGCCGGGTTCCAACTCGGTGCGCGTATCGAGGGCGCCTCGCCTGCTCCGCGGTGGGCGTTCGTCATGAAGGACACCGCCGACCAGGCCAGCACCACTCGTTCCGCGGCGTCCCTCACCGCTTTGACCTCGGCTGACCTGGGGCGGTGGACGCACATCGCCGGCGTGTACGACCGTCCGACAGGCAAGATGCAGCTCTACGTGAACGGCACCCTCGCCGATACCGCTGACCGGGCGGCTGCGCCGTGGCCGGCGACCGGAGTGTTCTCGATCGGCCGAGGCTTCAACGGCGGCCCCAAGAAGTGGTTCGCCGGTGCGATCGCCGACGTGCAGGCCTACGACCGGGTGCTGGTGCCGCAGGACTTCACCGGCGGCCTCGCCACGGACGCCTACCCGTTCAACGAGCCCGGCATGATGAGTGCCCCGCTGACCTCGGCCTGGAGCTTCAAAGACGCGTTGCCCTGCTACGAGGCCAGTTCCGACCCGTCCTCGTCGGTCTGTCGAGTGAAGGAGACGGGCAATTTCAAGCGGCGCATGGCCCTGACAGCCGGCAGCGGGATCGGATATGGCCAGCGCAACAACGCCCTACTGCTGGACGGAACCCACTTCGTCGAAGAGCCGACCGACCCGCATTACAACCAGGTGACCCAGGAGTACGGGCGCTCGCAGAACAATCTCGGCGACGACATCACCGCGAACTGGAGTGACGGGGCGGTGGTGCGTACCGACGCGTCGTTCACGGTGTCGGCATGGGCGCGGGTGGACGCGGCGACGGGTCGTCAGACGATCCTGTCGCAGGACCATTCCTCCGGGTACAGCGGCTTCGACCTGCAGTTCCGCGACACATCCGGCGGCGAGTGGGCCTTCACCGTCCGCGCGGGCGCGACGAACACCACCGCCATCACCACCGCCGCCGCGACCGCCGTCGACCCAACGGAGTGGCATCAGCTGACCGGCGTCCTCGACGCCGAACGCCGCCAGATCCGCCTCTACGTCGACGGGGAGCTGAAGGCGACCACGACGATGGTCTCGGCGTGGCAGCGGTGGAACGCCACCGGCCCGTTCGTGGTCGGCCGCTCGGACCAGCCTGCCGGATTCACCGACTGGCTGACCGGCGGTGTCGACGACATCCTCGCCTACCAGGGCGCGCTCACCGACGGCGGCGTGCGTGACCTCTACGACACGCAGAACAACCAGACGGGCGAGGAGTGACCATGCCCGGCCACATCTCCGCTTACCCCCACGACCAGAAGCCGGCACCGCGCCGGAGGAACGCCCTAGATCGGATGCTCACGGTGCCGACCCTGACTCGCCCCCGCCGGGGCCACCTCCTGTCCCCGATGCGTCGGCTGATCGCGATGACGGTCACCGCGGTCCTCGGTGCCGGCGTCCTCGCCGTCCCCCCGGCACAGGCCAAGCCCCGCCCGTCGCTGCCGAGCGTGCGGCCGGAGAAGCTCGACTCCATCGGCGGGCCCGCGAAGCAGAAAGCCCTACCGACCAAGGCGGCCAAGACCGCCGACTGGGACAACCCGGTGTGGCCGGCTCCAGGACGTGCCCGGGCCGTTCTGCCGACGGCCACCGCCCGCGCCACCACCGCCGCGGCGGTACGCGCCGGGAGCCTGCCGGTGCGGGTCACCCGTGCCGCGACGCCGTCCGGCCGCACGATCACCGGCGTTGACGTCGAGGTTCACGACCGCGGCAAGAGCCCCAGCACATGGCGTAACGGTCTGCTGCTGACCCTGCGCCCCGAAGGCGCCGCCGGGCCAGCGGACGTGGATGTCACGGTTGACTACAAGCCGTTTCGTCATGCCTACGGCGGTGACTGGTCGTCGCGGCTAAAGCTATGGACTCTCCCGTCCTGTGCCCTGACGACTCCGGCCGTATCTGGGTGCCGGGCCGCACCGGTGAAGTCGGTCAACTCCGTCGCGGACGGCACCGTGAGCGCGCGGGTCGCCGCGGCGCCGGCCGGGACCGTGATGGTCCTCGCCGCCGGAGCCGCTGGCGTGCAGGGCGACTACTCCGCCACACCCCTCGCTGCGTCGTCCACCTGGTCGGCCGGCGGATCGACCGGCAACTTCACCTGGTCCTACGACATGCGCGTGCCACCGGCAGCAGTGTTGAGCCCGAAGGTGTCGCTGGCCTACTCCTCTGGCACCGTTGACGGGCGTTCCAGCGCCGAGAACAGTCAACCGTCGTGGGTGGGTGAGGGCTTCGACTACTCACCTGGGTTCATCGAACGCAGCTACGTGCCGTGCAGCGAGGACATGGCTGGTTCGGCCAACAACTCGGTGAAGACCGGTGACCTGTGCTGGCGGTCCTACAACGCGACCATGTCCCTCAACGGCGGCGGCAGCGAACTGGTCTTCGAGACCGGTAAAGGCTGGCACTCCCGCGACGAGGACGGCGCGAAAATCGAGAAACTGCCCGGGGCGAGCAACGGCGCCAACGGCGGCGAGCACTGGAAGGTCACCACCACCGACGGCACCCAGTACTTCTTCGGCCTGAACAACCCACCCGGTCAGAGCACCGCCACGAACTCCACCTGGACCGTCCCGGTCGCCGGCAACCACACCAACGAACCCTGCAACGCCGGCACCTTCGCCGCATCGTTCTGCGACCAGGCCTGGCGGTGGAACCTCGACTACGTCATCGACCCCCGCGGCAATACCATGTCCTACTGGTACAGCCCGGAGACGAATCGGTACGGCAAGAACCTCAAGGCCACCGACAAGGCCGTCTACACCCGCGGCGGCACCCTGAGCCGCATCGACTACGGCACCTGGGACCGCTCAGGTAGCCGCTCCATTACCCCCACCGGGCAGGTCACGTTCACCGCCCTGGACCGCTGCGAGTCGAACTGCACCAACCACAGCCCCGGCGTCAGCTGGAAAGACGTCCCCTGGGACCAGGAATGCACCTCCACCGCAGCCGACTGCGGAACCAACAACGCCCCGACGTTTTGGTCGACCAAGCGGCTGGCGAAGGTGAACACCCGGGTGTGGGACACCACCAAGACCACCCCCGCCTGGCAGGACGTCGACTCCTGGACGTTCACCCACACCTATCCGCCGGTGGGTGATGGCAGCGACTACGCCGGCATGTGGCTGGCCTCGATCGTGCACACCGGCCTGGTCAAGAACACCACCGCCACCGGTTCCACCGCCACCGTTCCCGACAACCTAGACCCGGTCGCCTTGCCGCCGGTGACGTTCGAACCCACGTCCCTGCAGAACCGGGTCCTCGCCTCCCACAACACCACGAACAACCGCAACCGCATCGGCAACATCATCACCGAAACCGGATCCAAGATCCAGGTCACCTACAAGCTGCCCGAGTGCACCTCCAGCAACCTGCCGAGCGCCCCGGAGACCAATACCAAACTCTGCTACCCCGTCATCGGCCCCGATCCCTACAGCCCGGGCGGACCCGACATCACCGAGTGGTGGCACAAGTACGTCGTCCGACAGGTGTCCCAGTCCGACATCCCCGCGAACGTCGACAACGTCGACTACCAGGCCCCGGTGCAGAACACCTTTTACGACTACCTCAACGACCCGGCCTGGCATTACGCCGACGACGACGGACTCATCAAACCCAAACGCAAGACGTGGAGCCAGTTCCGCGGCTACCGCACCGTCGAAACCCGCACCGGTGACGCACCTCGGCAGACTCTGACGCGCACCACCTATCTGCAGGGCATGCACGGCGACCGCGTCAACGCCTCTGGCGGCAGCCGTAACGTCACCATCGGCGCGTCGCTGGGATCGGAGACCGTCTACGACGAGGACCAGTTCGCCGGCATGATCCGCGAGAAGGTGGTCTACAACGGCACTACCAGCAAACCGGTCAGCAAAACCGTCAACGTGCCCTGGCGCTCCGCAGAAACCGCGTCGCGCACCATCAACGGCGACACCGTCACCGCCCGCTTCGTCAACACCAAGACCACCTACCAGGGCACGGCACTCGGCGTCGACGGCCAAGGCGGGTGGCGCACCACCCGCACCCAGTCGACGTTTGACGACACCTACGGCACCCTCGACCGGATCCAGGACGACGGTCAGTGGCCCACGACCGGTGACGAGAAGTGCACCACGCTGACCTACAACCGCAACACCGGCGCGAACATCACCGGCACGGTCAAGCAGACCACCACCACAGCCCTGACCTGCGGCACCGCTCCAACCAGCACCGCGGACGTCATCTCCGACACCCGCAACACCTACGACGGTGCCGCCAGCCCGAACGATCAGCCGATCTACGGCGCGGTCACCAGAGTCGAGAGGCTCAAGAGCTGGTCCTCGTCAGCCGGCACCACCTGGCAAACGACCGCGCAGAGCACCTACGACGCTTTCGGGCGGATCGCCACCGCCACCGACGCGCGTGGCAACACCACCACAACCACGTACACGCCCGCCACCGGGCCGGTCGCATCGATCAACACGCTGAGCCCGGACCCCAACGGCGGCACCGCATGGAGCACCACCGTCACCAACGCCCCCTACTGGGGCACCCCGGTCAAGACGACTGATCCCAACAGCCGGGTGAAGGACAGCACCTACGATCCGCTGGGCCGGGTCGCGAAGGTCTGGGCCGTCGGCTGGGACCGCAAGAACCGCGAGTCAACCCCCTCAGTCGGTTACACGTATTACTACGCGCCGAACCGCGACGCCTACCCCTGGGTGCAAACCAGAACCGTGAACGCCGGCGGCGGCTACCTGACCACCTACCAGATCTTCGACGCGCTGCTGCGGCCCCGACAAACCCAATCCACCGGCGCCAACGGCGACCGCGTCATCACCGACACCATCTACGACAAGTCCGGACGGGTCGACGCCACCTACGGCGCCCACGGCAAGATCGGCGCACCATCAGGAACGCTCTGGGGCCAGCCCGAGTGGTCGGTGCCGACGGTGAACCGCACCGTGTACGACGACGCCTCACGTCCCACCGCCGCCATTCTGCTCGGCACCGACGGGGTCATCAACCAGGTCGAGAAGTGGCGCACCACCACCACCTACCTCGGCGACCGCACCAGCGTCACTCCACCCCGAGGCGGCACCCCGACCGCCACCGTCACCGACGCCCAAGGGCGCACCGCCGAACTGCGGCAGTACACCACGAGCCAGGGCGTCGCCGGCGCTTACCAGAGCACCAGCTACACCTACAACCGCAAGGGCCAACTCACCGCCGTCACCGACCCTGACGAGAACGAGTGGACCTACACCTTCGACGTCAAGGGCCGTCAAATCTCGGCCAAGGACCCCGACAAGGGCACCACCACCAGCACCTACACCGACACCGACGACCTTGCCACCACCACCGATGCCCGCGGTGAGGTCCTCGCCTACCAGTACGACAACCTTGGCCGCAAGATCGGCCTCTACGACGACACCATCTCCACGACCACCAAACGAGCAAGCTGGAAGTACGACAAGACCGACATCGTGTTCGGCGGCGAAGCCGTCCGCGGGCAGCTCACCGAAACCACCCGCTTCGACCCACCAGGCTCCACCAACGCCTACAAAATCCGGTACCTCGCTTGGACCAAGCGCTACAAACCCGGTGCAGTCCACTACGTCATCCCTGCAACCGAAACCGGCCTGAACACCACCTGGGAATTCGGCTACGGCTACCGGGAACACGACGGCTCACCCGAAAGCGTCACCATGCCCGCCGCCGGTGACCTCACCGGCGACGAAACCATCACCACCGGCTACAACTCCACCTCGGGCCTGCCCGTCACCCTCACCACCGGATCCGCCTACGGCAACAGCTACGTCATCGGACAGCAGTACACCGCCTACGGCGAACCCACCCTGCTCACCCGCAAGAGCAGCGCCGGCAACTACGTCGAAGAGACCAACACCTACGACCTGACCACCCGGCGACTGCACAACACGTACGTCAAGCCCGAAACGGCCGCCGGCAAGGTTTCCAATCGCACCTACGGCTACGACGACGCCGGCAACATCACTTCGATCGCCGACCAACCGGAGGTCGGTCCGGCCGACACCCAGTGCTTCCAGCAGGACCCTCTCGGCCGACTCACCAGCGCGTGGACCCCGAAGGTCGGTGTCGACTGCCAGACCGCACCCACGACCGCCGACCTCGGCGGTCCCGCCCCCTACTGGCACGACTGGACCTTCGACAAGGTCGGCAACAGGCTCACCGAAATCGCCCACACCAGCGCCGGCGACACCAAACGCACCTACACCGTCCCCACGGGCGGACAGAACGTCGTGCGCCCCCACGCCGCCACCGCCGTCACCACCGAAGCCCCCGGACAGCCAGCCGTTACCAACGCCTACGCCTACGACAACACCGGCAACACCACCTGCCGGCCAACCAGCGCCGCCGCCAACACCTGCCCCCCAGGCAACGCATCACAGAA
Source organism: Micromonospora sp. NBS 11-29 (assembly GCF_002140155.1). GTDB lineage: Bacteria > Actinomycetota > Actinomycetes > Mycobacteriales > Micromonosporaceae > Micromonospora. The sequence continues at coordinate 3,389 of NZ_NAPR01000011.1, read as the reverse complement.
CCTGTCCTGGGACCCGGAAGGCCACCTCACCAGCATCTCCGGTGACGCCCCCAGCGCAGGCAGCAACATCTACGACGCTGACGGCAACCGATTGCTGCGCCGCGACGCCACCGGCACCACTCTCTACCTGCCCGGCATGGACATCCGCTGGAATGGCACCAGCCGCAACACCACCCGCTACTACACCTTCGGCGGCCGGCTCATCGCCTCCCGCACCGCCACCGCCCTCACCTGGCTCATCACCGACCACCAAGGCACCCAACACACCACCATCAGCAACTCCGGCGCCCAAACCGTCACCCGCCGCTACCAAACCCCCTACGGCAACCCCCGCGGATCACAAATCCCCTGGGCCAATCCCAAGGGCTTCGTCGGCGGCGACAACGGCCCCAGCGGACTCACCCACCTCGGTGCCCGCGAATACGACCCCGGACTAGGTCGATTTATTAGCGTCGACCCGCTGCAGGAATTGACGAACCCCCAGCAGTGGCACGGCTACAGCTATGCCAGCAATAATCCCGTCACCCGAAGTGACCCAAGTGGCCTAATCGAGGAAGACTGCGCCATCTTCGACTGCTACGGCTATGACGTTGGAAAGGGGGACTGTCCAGGAGGATGCGGCTCAACCGAGAACCAGAAGTACGGAGAATCCCGGCATCTAACTGGCAGTGCACCCCAGCGGCCACACAGCAACCCTCGGTCGCCAGCCAGAAACGTCAAGGTCCCCGCCTACGTCGACATTGACAAGTTTACCAAGGCCTGGAACAACCAGCGTGGAGCCCACTTCGCCGCGAGTAGTGGAGGCGGGCAACTGCCGCCGGAATTTATGCTGCAGGCCGAAGTTGAGCTCGCTTTGCTTGTATGTGATGAGATCGGCCGATCAGAGTGCGGGGATTGGTACAATCAGCTATTCGATGTGCGAGCCGACTCCGTATGCGCACAGGTTTGCGGACTGGATGACATAGCAGGCATGCCCGGAGCGATCGGCCTTCGACCGAGTGTCAAGGCAGCGGTGGGTGGCGGATCTGGTGGATCACCGGCGCTTGGGGGACGCCGAAGCGCCTCCGGTGGCGCCTGCAGCTTCTCGGGCGACACAGAGGTCCTGCTCGCGGACGGCACCACGAAGAAGATGGAGGATCTGCGGGTCGGGGACGTAGTTGCCGCAGCGGACCCCCGAACGGGTGTCAAGAGCGCTGAAAAGATCACTAATCTTTGGCTCCACTCCGACGAGCTGCGCGTACTGCTCGTCAACGATGGGCAGCTCATCACTACTGACAACCATCCTTACTGGAATTCGAGCGACAAGGAATGGCAGCCAGCCGGCCGTCTCCAAGCAGGCGACAAACTTCTCAGCTTCAGCGGCGCCCATGCGGAGGTCAAGGGGCTTACCGGCCCAGTAGGCATCAGAGCCGCCTACAACCTTACCGTCGCTAACCTCCACACGTACTATGTGCTCGCGGGTAGCACGCCGGTGCTGGTCCACAACGCCGGCTGTGGCCCGGACTTGGGCGAGTCCTGGAAGCCGAAGCCTGCATCACAGGTTTGCGGAACGGGCGGTTGCGAAAAGGTTGCTGACGGTATTCAGTCGATCATTGGTGGTGACATTATGCGAATCACTGATAGGTATGGCGCGCCGCAGCTTGGCAAGTTTCGTGGTGTCGACAGTGGGTGGAATTATCATGATGTCGTCGTCAAAGACGGGCGAGTTTTCGATGCGACGACCGGTAGGCGGGGCGAACCGATCGATCAATATCGAGCGAATTTCGAGTATGGTGACGATCTTGTTTTCAGTCCGGCTCCAAGGTAGCAGGTGACGACATGAGTCTCCGGGACAGGCTATCTGAAGTGCGCAGGCGCCCCCACTTGTACGGCTTGACGACATTCGGCGAGGTGGCTGCATTTGTGACCGGAATGGACGCTGCGACCGAATGGAAATTCCTCAAAGGGTTCCGTGAGTGGCTGGCTTATAAGTCGGATCTTGGTGCAAATCTCGCCTGGCAGGTTCTAGTAATTAGGATCGCTTATCCATCTGAGGAAAATGCCTTCTGGGTCGCGGCGTCGCACGATGAAAGCGGCGAAGCGGTTGCAGTTCTCTTTGAAGAGCTCGATTCTTTCTTGGCAAGTCGAGAGACGGCAGAAGCGGAATAACCTGAGTAAGGTTGGGATTGGAGATTACGGCGAGCCCCTCCCGCCCCCGGGGAGTATGTGGATCTAACGGCACCCCTCTGTGTCGGGTTTTGGCAGCAGAGGGGTGCTGCGTTTGTGATCATGGTGCTGTAGACGGCACAGGTCGAATGTCCGGCGGTCCAGACCGCCACGGCCGGCCGGCCACCGGTCTGTTCCCAGGAGTGCACGAGGGCGGTCCAGACCCTGGCGCGGCGTTGCTGGTAGCCGGTGATCTCGATGTGTCGAGCCCGGTTGCGGTCGAGGATTCCTTCCTTGACGGCGAGGTTGAGGGCGGCGCGCAAGGTGGTGCGCAGGTGGTGCATCACCGAGGCGGACTGTGCCCTGCGCGCCGCCGAGGTCGGTGACGGTCATGCCGCCGCTGGCGGCCCGGACGGTGTCGCAGGCGGCCTAGAGATCGTTACGCTGGCGGCGTGAGCTATGACCTGTACTTCTGGCTGTCCGGGGCAGTGGAGGACCCTCGTCGGCTGGTTGATCGGCTCGCGGACGAGGAGATTGACGGTCTCATTGCCGATGAGCGGGTCTTGGCTTTTCGCGCCGAGTTGCTGCGCCGCTGGCCCGACCTCGCCGACATGATCGCGCCATGGCACCACGATCTGGCACGTCGGCAACCCTGGGACCGTACTGATCTCGCCGCTCGATTCGTCGGCGTGACCCTGCCCCATGGCTGGCAAGGCATCAGCGCGCTGCCTGTGCTGGCCGGCGCGCACGGTCTCGACTCGTACGACCCGCAATCAGAGCGGCTGGTGCGGCCTGGGTCGTCGCTACAGGGCAGGAAAGTTCGCGACGACGTGGCGCAGGTCGACGGGTGGGCAGCCGAGGAACACGTCGTGCGGCTGCTGCCACAGATTAGCGCCCACATCGGCTACTCGTATGACGATTTGGATGAGGCCGCATTGACCGGCGCGCTCGATGAGACGAACGACGAAGCGATCGACGGTTGGTTCGAGTACCCACTGGCAGGCGCGCCCATGTTGGTGGTTCGACTGGCGCAGGCACCGGGTAGCGCCGTGGTCAGTGTTCGCGTCGAGGGCGACATGGACCTGGTACTGGCCACGCGGATTGCGACGGTGCTGGACCTGCTGTAGCGATTCGTAGAGCAAGCCGTACGTGTCCGTACGGCAAGCCATCTCAGATGTCACCTATCGGTGCTGAGGTTCCCCCGGTAGCTCGGAGGCTTTCGATCATGCTCTGATGGAGCTGAA
>NZ_NAPR01000010.1:47866-53515 GCF_002140155.1 Micromonospora sp. NBS 11-29 | reverse complement strand
CCCGTCGGGCGACGGCGTCGGCGCGAGCGGCGGTGGGGGCTGGCCCGGACCGCCGGAAGCCGGTCGGGTACGCGGCTCGACCGGGGCGTCCGTCGGTGGTCCGGTCAGCGTGGCGGTCGCCCCCGCCGGTCCCCAGCGGGTGTCACCGGCGGCCCCGGGCCAGCCGGCGTCGCCCGCCGGCCCGGATGGGCCACCGCCCGCCGGACCGTGCCGGTCGATGTCGCCGGGCCGACCGGGCCAGTCGGCCTCGCCCGGCCAGGCCGGGCCGGCCCAGGCGGTGTCGTGGTGCGATGCGGGCCCCGCCTGCAACGCCCGACCGGCGTGGGCCTCGGGTCCGGTGGGCGACCAGTGGGCCGGGCCGGTGCCGGTGGGCCCGGTCGGGACGTGCCCCGACCAGCCCGGATCGGCGTCGAACCCGGGCCGGTGGCCGTGGTCGCTCAGGCCCGGCTCCGGCCAGGGCAGGTCGCCCTGCGGCGCGGCCGGTGGCGTGGTGTCGGCGTCGGGCCAGGGCAGCGCGGGGCCGCCCGCCCGGTGCGGGATGTCCTGCCCCGGCCACAGGCCGGTCGGCTGCCCGAAGGCGTCGTGCGGGTCTCGGTCGGCCGGCATGGCCCTCCCTGGCTGTCGGCGGCCCGTGTCGTGGGCTCAGGTCGGACGCGCATTCCTGCCCGACGATAACCCTCGTTCACCCTGGCCGTACGTACCGTCACTCTCAGCCGAACGCCTCACCCTGGTCACCGGTGACGGTCGAAGCGGGCATCTCGACCCCGGTACGGGCGATCGCGGCGAGCAGCCGGTCGGCCAGTTCGGGGCGGCAGACCAGCAGATCGGGCAGGCGCGGGTCGGCCCGGTTGTAGCGCAGCGGCGACCCGTCGATCCGGGACGCGTGCATGCCCGCGCCCAGCGCCACCGCCACCGGAGCGGCGCTGTCCCACTCGTACTGGCCTCCCGCGTGGACGTACGCGTCGACCTCGCCGGTCACCACCGCGCAGACCTTCACCCCGGCCGAGCCCATCGGCACGGCCCGGGCGCCCAGCGCCTCGACCAGCTCGCCGACGAACGCGGGCGGGCGGCTGCGACTCACCGCGATGCGGATCGGCCCGTCGGCCGGCTTCGGCGTCGGACAGGTGGTGCCGAGGACGACCGGCTCGCCGTCCACCGTGGTCCGGGCGGGCATGCCGACCGCGCCGGCGACCAGGGCGCCGTCCGGCGCGGCGGAGCGCTGCCACAGGGCGACGTGTACGGCCCAGTCGTCCCGCCCGTCCTCGGAGAACTCCCGGGTGCCGTCCAGCGGATCGATGATCCAGACCCGGTCGGCCTCGTGCCGGGGGGCCCGCTCCCCGTCCGCCCAGGCGCGGCGCGCGTCGGCCTCCTCCTCGGAGAGCACCGCGTCCGCCGGCCGCCAGCGGGCCAGCGCCGCCGTCATCAGCTCGTGCGACGCCCGGTCACCGGCGTCCTTGAGCGCCTTCGGGTCGGCGAAGCCCTGCCGCTCCCGCAGCGCGGTGAGCGCCGTCCCGGCCTCGACCGCCAGCCACTGCGCGAACCGCTGGTCGTCCAGCCGCCCCGTCTCGTCGTCCGTCACGAGCCCCATCCCCTGTCTCCGGCGGGCCTGCCGCGACCCGTAATCCTTCGGCGGCCGGTGTCGCCGGCGCCAGTGTCCGGTCGGATCGTNCCCGCATGTTGAACTTCGCGTGTATGGCGGTCGGACCCGCCGGGCCAGGCCCTAGGCTCTGCGCATGACCGCCGAGCAGCTGATCTCCTTCGCCCGTGGGGCTCCTTCGCTGGACATCGTCGATGTCGAGGGGCTCAAGGCCGCCGCCGTCCGCGCCTTCGACGCCGACCCCGCCGGGGTCACGGCGTACGGCACCTCCGTCGGCTACCCGCCCCTGCGGAAGTGGATCGCGGAGAAGCACGGCGTCGAGGCCGACCAGGTGCTGGTCACGAACGGCTCGTTGCAGGCCGACGCGTTCCTCTTCGACCACCTGGTCCGCCGGGGAGACGCGGTGGTCGTGGAACGCCCCACGTACGACCGCACCCTGCTCAACCTGCAACAGATGGGCGGCGAGGTGCACGGCGTGACCATCCAGCCGGACGGTCTGGACACCGCCGAGCTGCGCAAGCTGCTGGAGTCCGGGGTCCGGCCGCGGCTGGCCCACGTCATCCCGAACTACCAGAACCCGGCCGGTGTGACGCTCTCCCTGGAGAAGCGCCGTGAGCTGCTCGACCTGGCCGCCGAGTACGAGTTCACGATCTTCGAGGACGACCCGTACGCGGACATCCGGTTCCGGGGCGAGCCGCTGCCCTCGATGCTGTCGATGGACAGCCGGGGCGTGGTGGTGCACGCCTCCAGCTTCACCAAGACGGTCTGCCCGGGCGTCCGGGTCGGTTACCTGGTCGGCCCGGCGGAGCTGATCGCGGCGATCGCGAAGCGGGCGACCAACCTCTACATCTCCCCGGGCATGGTGGCCCAGGCGATCGTGCACCAGTNGAGCGGGCCGGGGTGCTGGCCGACTCGCTGCGTCGGCACATCCCGGAGGCCCGGTTCGTCGAGCCGGACGGCGGTTACTTCCTCTGGGTGGAGCTGCCGGCGGACGTCGACGTCGACCGGCTCGCGCCGGCCGCCGCCGAGCGCGGCGTGGCGGTGGTGAAGGGCAGCGACTTCATGGTCGACGGCGGCCGGAACGCGCTGCGGTTGGCGTACTCCGCGGTGACGGCGGACCGCATCGACGAGGGTGTGCGGCGGCTCGCCGAGGCGATGGCGGCCGCACGCGGCTGAATTTCTGTCGGGTTTCCGACAGAAAGGCCTCGCTGGCCGGTCCGGCCCTCCCGCTGGACCGGCCGGCGACCCACAATGCTGCGAGCGTCGCTCGTCCTTGCCCGGTGCGGACCCCCGGTCAGGCCGGCGACGCGACCGGCCTCACTCCCCCCGAGGCGCCGGGTGGGCCGTGTCGCCCCTCACCCCCCAGACGCGGCCCGGCCCGCCCGGCGCCGCACCACGCGACCGGCCGCCGAGGCGGCGCCGGCCCCCGCGCGGCGTAACCTGCAACCCGCAGCTACGTCGAGAGGGGGCGAGAGATGACGGACCGGGTGGCACGCGACCGCACCGGGCGCGACGGGGGCCGGGCGCCGAGGCCACGGGCCTGGGCGGCACCGGTACGCGCCATGTCCCGCATCCTCAACGCCGACGACACCCCGGGTACGCCCCAGCCGTCCGACCCGGGCCGCAGCGGGATCGTCGACTGCGGGCTCTACGTCGACGGCGAGCGTCGACCCGGCCGCCCGCAGTACGCGGAGGCCCTGGCCGCGGCCCAACGGGAGCGGGACGGCTTCGTCTGGCTCGGCCTGCACGAGCCGGACCTGACCGAGATGACCGAGATCGCCGCCACGTTCGGCCTGCACGAGTTGGCCGTGGAGGACGCGGTCAAGGCCGAGCAGCGCCCGAAGCTGGAGCACTTCGGTGACATCGCGTTCCTGGTGCTGCGGACCGCCCGCTACTGCGAGCACGCCGAGCTGACCGAGAACTCCGAGGTCGTGGAGACCGGTCAGGTGATGCTCTTCATCGGGCCGAACTTCGTGATCAGCGTGCGGCACGGGGACGCCTGCCGGCTGTCGCCGGTCCGCGCCGACCTGGAGGCGAAGCGGGACCTGCTGCGCCACGGGCCATGGGCGGTCGCGTACGCGGTCACCGACCGGGTGGTCGACCTCTACCTGGAGGTCGCCGACCGGATGGAGGACGACCTGGACGTGTTGGAGGCGGACGTCTTCGACAGCCAGGGCAGCGGCCGGATCCAACGGATCTACCAGGTGAAGCGCGAACTGGTCGAGTTCAAACGCGCGGTGGTGCCGTTGCAGCGCCCGCTGCTCGGGCTCACCTCCCAGGTCAACCGCGAGGTGCCGCAGGAGGTGCGGCGCTACTTCCGGGACGTGCAGGATCACCTCAGCCGCACCGTCGAGCAGGTCAACTCCTACGACGACCTGCTCAACTCGATCCTNCCGCCTGGGCCGCGATCGGTGCGGTGTGGACGGCCATCGCCGGCATCTACGGCATGAACTTCCAGAACATGCCGGAGCTGACGTGGACATACGGCTATCCCGGCATCTGGGCGGTGAACCTGACCCTGTCGTTCGTCCTCTACCGCTGGTTCCGCCGTCGGGGCTGGCTCTGACCGCCGAGGTCGACCGCACCGAGGGCGGAAGCGCCGGTCACGCGGGGCGTACCCGCGCGCCGGCGCTGCTCCGACGTCTGAAGGTCAGCGGCGACCGCTGGCCTTCGCGGCGCTCCGGCCGTTCTGGGCGGCCTTGGTGATGTCGTCGGCCGGGCGGCCGGTGACGTCCCGGGCGCCCTCGGCGACCGAGGGGACCTGGCTGTTCGGGTGGATCACCGGGTCACCGCCGGGGGTGGTGGTCGACGCGCTGGTGCCGTCGGCCACGGCCGAGCTGCCGGCGCCGGTCGGCCCGGCCTGGGTCACCTTGGCGCTCGCGTCCGGGGTCTCCACCACGATCGTGTCCACGTCCTCCCGCATCGGCTCCAACTTGTCCTGACCGGTCACGCCGAGCGTGCCGGTGGGGTCGTACTCGGTCCACTCCTGCTGCTCGCNAGGCCGGTGGTCATGCCCCGCGACCTGCGCTGCTGCTTCTTCTTTCCCGCCTTCATGTTTTTCGCCCTCTTCGTCATCGCGGACTGCTTCGCCGCCACGGCCCGGCGGCCGGCCAGCGTCCTGCCGGCGGCCTCGGTCCGGGCGTTGCGTACGGCCAGAACCACCGGGGCGAGGGCCGCGACGCTCGACGCGACCCCGCTGGAGGCCCGGTCCCGGACCAGCACCGCGGTGGGTGCGACGGCGACCCGGGCTGCCTGGACCCGCGGGCCGACCGTGGCACCGGCACCCTTCGCCGCGTACGTGGCGGCCTGCCTCAGGTGACCGATGCCCTGGTTCAGCTCGGTCTTGGCGAGCTGGCCCTGGGTCTTGCGCCGCCCGATTCCAAACACGGTCCCACCTCCTGGGAGTTGTTCCTTCGTCATCCTCCACCTTCGGATGCCTCCGCAGGGCCAGATCGGGCACATGGGAGGATCCGCAAGTAACTGACCAACAAGTGAGGAGTACCCGTGGCCGAGGCTGTCTACGCCACCTTGCACACCAACGCCGGCCCGATCCGGCTGGAGCTCTTCCCGAACCACGCGCCGAAGACCGTCCGCAACTTCGTGGAGCTGGCCGAGGGCACCCGGGAGTACACCGACCCGCGTACCGGTCAGCCGGGCAGCGGGCCGTACTACGACGGCACCATCTCGCACCGGGTGATCAGCGGTTTCATGATCCAGATGGGTGACCCGACCGGCACCGGCCGGGGTGGCCCGGGTTACAAGTTCGGCGACGAGTTCCACCCGGAGCTGCGCTTCGACCGGCCGTACCTGCTGGCCATGGCGAACGCCGGGCCGGGCACGAACGGCTCGCAGTTCTTCATCACGGTGTCGCCGACGCCGCACCTGAACAACCGGCACACCATCTTCGGCCAGGTGGCCGACGAGCAGTCGGTGAAGGTCGTCGACGCGATCGCCAACACCCCGACCGGGCCGAGTGACCGGCCGACGCAGGACGTGGTGATCGAGCGGGTCGAGATCGAGCGGCAGCAGTCCTGAGCGTCGCGCGGGTACCT
>NZ_NAPR01000010.1:29247-47855 GCF_002140155.1 Micromonospora sp. NBS 11-29 | reverse complement strand
CCGACCACTCCGGTCTGCTACCGGCACCCCGATCGGGAGACCTACATCCGGTGCACCCGCTGCAATCGGCCGATCTGCACCGAGTGCATGCGGGACGCCTCCGTGGGCCACCAGTGCCCGGAGTGCGTCGCCGAGNCGGCCGGCGCGTACCGCCTTCGGTGGCGGTGCCGCCGGCCGCCAGGGCTATGTGACCAAGGTCCTGATCGCGCTGAACCTGCTGGTCATGGTCCTCTCCATCGCGTCGGCCCGGAGCGGGACGGCGATCGCCGGCGGCGGTCTCGGCGGCCTGATGGGCGACGGGACGCCGCTGACCGAGTGGGGCGCGGTGCTCGGCCTGGCGCGCTTCCCGGACGGCACCATCGGCGGGGTGGCCGACGGCGAGTGGTACCGGCTGGTCACCGCGATGTTCCTGCACTACGGCTTGCCGCACCTGCTGCTCAACATGTGGGCGCTCTGGGTGCTCGGCCGGACCCTGGAGGCGGTACTCGGGCCGGCGCGCTTCCTGGCGCTCTACCTGCTCGCCGGGCTCGGCGGCAACGTGGCGGCCTACGTCTTCACCGAGCCGAACCGGTTCACGGCCGGTGCGTCCACCGCCGTCTTCGGCCTGTTCGCCGCCATCTTCGTGATCATGCGCCGGCTGGGCCGGGACACCTCGGCGATCGTGCCGATCCTGGTGATCAACCTGATCTTCACGTTCACCGTGCCGAGCATCTCCGTGGCCGGACACCTCGGCGGGCTGGTGGTCGGCGCGTTGACGGCGCTGGTCCTGGCGTACGCCCCCCGGATGCGGCGCACCGTGTTCCAGGTGGCCGGCGGCACCATCCTGCTGGTCGCCCTGATNCCGGCTGACCGGCGGGTCCGTCCGGCCGCGGCGGCTGTCGGCGCGGGCCGTGGCCGGATGGTCGGCGGCCGGCGAGGGGTGCTGGTGGCCGGTGAGCGGTGGCCGGTGAGCTATGCCGGTGGCCGGTGGCCGGTGGCCGGTGGCCGGTGGCCGGTGAGCGGTCGGTGGTCGGCGGGTGGTGGGCCAGCGGGGGCCGTCGCCGGTAGGCGCGGAGTTGGGCGTGATGTTGGTTCCGGACGGCCCGGCGTGTGGGAACGGTTGCTCCTCCCGTTCGGGCTCGGGGAGGCCGGGTGATCGTCACCGGTTCGCCGAAGTGGTGGTGTCAGAGCGTGCCGGATGTCGCCGTTTCCCCGAGATCGCCAGGGGGTTGACGGTTGTGACTGCGGGCTTGCACGGGTGCCGTCGTAGGGACCTCCGGAGGCCGAGCGGAAAGCGGTGTCCGTAGGGGCGGTATACCTCAGAGGCATAATTATGACCGTCAGGTATACCGCTTGCCGCCCTTTCATCACCCTCGACCCGACACGCCCGACGGTGCTTGTTCGTCGTTCTGGCCGATCGGTCGAGGCCCGCCGGGCCCCCGGACGACGGCGCAAGGGCGCCGCCCCGGACGATGGCGCAAGGGCGCCCCCGGGGCGAGGAGTCAGCGCGCGGCGGCGCGGGCGGCGGTGAGGGTGGCGGCCACCTCGTCGAGTGGCGCGTCCAGGTCGCGGCGGCCGAACAGGTGCAGCGACTCCCCGGCGTCGATCTCCAGCGTCTCGGCGGTGTGCCCGCGGCGGCTGCGCCGGTCCAGCCGGATCGCCTCCACGGTCGCCCACGGTAGCCGGCGGCGACCGGCGAACCCGCGGACAACGGTGAGGCCGTCCTGGTCGACGGCGAGCCGGACGGGTGCGACGACGTCGCGCAGCGCCCAGGCGAGCAGCCCGGCGGCGGCCAGCCCGGCGAGCGTCGGGGGAACCGGGTCGCCGGCGGCGAACAGCAGGCCCAGGGCGATCAGGGCGAGCGCGCCGAGCGCCTTGACCGCCGGCAGGACCCGCGGCACGCGCCACTGCCGGGACGGTGGCGACTGTGGATTCATCCGCCCAGCATGCCAGCCGCACCCGAACGGACGGTGGGGGAGGACGATCGGTCAGGTCAGCACGTAGGATCGGGGACAAGCCAGGTTACCGGGGAGTAGACATGAGTGACGCGGTCATCGTCGGTGCGGTACGCACCCCGGTCGGGCGGCGCAAGGGCAGCCTCGCCGGGGTGCACCCGGTCGACCTCTCGGCGCATGTGCTGCGTGCCCTCGCCGAGCGCACCGGGATCGACCCCGGTCAGGTCGACGACGTGGTGTGGGGCTGCGTGTCGCAGGTCGGCGAGCAGTCCTGGAACGTGGCCCGCAACGCCGTGCTGGCCGCCGGCTGGCCGGAGTCGGTCCCCGGCACCACGCTCGACCGCCAGTGCGGCTCGAGCCAGCAGGCGCTGCACTTCGCCGCCGCGACCGTCCTCTCCGGGCAGGCCGACCTGGTCGTCGCCGGTGGTGTCGAGTCGATGACGCGGGTGCCGATGGGCTCCAGCGTGGCCGGTGGGATGCCGTTCAGCGCGGCGATCCTGGAGCGCTACCGGGGGGTCGAGGGCGTCGCCGAGGACTCGCCGTTGCCGTTCAACCAGGGCGTCGGCGCCGAGCTGATCGCCGAGCGCTGGCGCTTCTCGCGTACCCAGCTCGACGAGTTCGCGCTGGCCAGCCACGAGAAGGCGGCCGCCGCGCAGGATGCCGGCGCGTTCGAGGCGGAGTTGGCTCCGGTGGCGCTCGCGGACGGCGGCAAGTTCGCCGCCGACGAGGGCATCCGGCGGGACACGTCGCTGGCCAAGCTCGGCGAGTTGGCCACCCCGTTCCGCGCCGACGGCGTGGTCACCGCCGGGTCCGCGTCGCAGATCTCCGACGGGGCCGCCGCGCTCGCGGTCACCACCGCCGAGTGGGCCAGCCGGCACGGCCTGCGTCCGTTGGCCCGGGTGCACACCGCCGTGGTCGCCGCCGACGACCCGGTCGCCATGCTCACCGCGCCGATCCCGGCCACCGCGAAGGCGCTGCGCCGCGCGGGGCTGGGCATCGAGGAGATCGGGGTGTACGAGGTGAACGAGGCGTTCGCCCCGGTGCCGCTGGCCTGGCTGGCCGAGACCGAGGCGGACCCGGAGCGGCTCAACCCGCGGGGTGGGGCGATCGCGCTCGGGCACCCGCTCGGCGGCTCCGGCGCGCGGATCATGACGACGATGCTCCAGCACATGCGCGACAACGGCATCCGCTACGGCCTCCAGACCATGTGCGAGGGCGGCGGCATGGCCAACGCCNGCTCTGAGTCGGGCCGGAGTGTCGCACCGCCGGTGCGACACTCCGGGTGGAAGTTCCAGAAATCGGGCGTGACCCACGTCACCTGGGGTAGGCCGCTCGTTGGACCCGGCATGGACGTGTTCTCGCGAACGTTCCTTCCGGCCGCCGCCGAGACCGGCCTGGCGACCCAGACCGCCACCCGGCACATGCCGGTGTTCCGTCGTTGTGTGGGCTCCGGCGACGCCACCATCCTGGTGACCCGGTGCCGCCGGCCGGACCACCCGGTCGGCGGCGACTACCTCCTGCTCCTCACCCACCGCCGGCTGGTGGTCACCCGGCAGACTCGGGTGCTGCACCGGCTGCGACTGCACCTCAACACGGAGCTGCGGGAGCTGAGCAACGTCACCTGGAGCCCCGACCCGCGGACGCACAGCCTCGAGTTGGCGGCCACCGCGATCGACGGGGCACGCGAACGGTTCCTCATCCGCACCCACCATCCGAAGCAGGTGTGGCAGCTCGACACGCTGCTCCACCACGCGTTCCGGACCCGGCTGCGGACGGCGACGGAACGGTTGGTCGCCACCATCGGCGAGTCGCCGTCCGGCACCCGTCCCGCCCCGCTCCGCCCGGTGTCGGCCCGCTGACCGCGATCCCTTACCGAACCCGAACGTTTCCCGACCTGCCCGACGCCCACCGGTCGGTCATCATGGGCCGGTGACCGCCGACGCCGCGCCGCGCGGGCTGGTCCTCGTGGTGGAGGACGAGCCGGCCATCGCCGACCTGGTGCGGCTCTACCTGACCCGCGACGGCTTCGGCGTACACCTGGAACGGGACGGCGCGGCCGGGCTGGCCGCCGCGCGGCGGCTGCGCCCGGTGGCCTGCGTGCTCGACATCGCCCTGCCCGGCCTGCCCGGCACCGAGATCTGCCGGCGGCTGCGCGCGGCCGGCGACTGGACGCCGGTCATCTTCCTCACCGCCCGCGACGACGAGGTGGACCGGGTGGTGGGGCTGGAACTGGGCGCGGACGACTACGTCACCAAGCCGTTCAGCCCACGCGAGCTGGTCGCCCGGGTGCGCGCGGTGCTGCGCCGCGCCGCCGGCACGCCCGCCGCGGCCGAGCAGCCCCGGAACCTCGGCGCGGTCACCCTCGACCCGACCCGCCGGACGGTGACCGCCGGCGGGGCGCCGGTGCAGCTCACCTCCACGGAGTTCGACCTGCTCGCCCACCTGATGAGCCGACCCGGCCGGGTGTTCAGCCGGGAGGAGCTGCTGGCCGGCGTCTGGGGGTACGCGGCGCACGCCGGCACCCGGACCGTCGACGTGCACGTGGCCCAGGTCCGGGCGAAGCTCGGCCCGGCCAGCGTGATCCGCACTCACCGTGGCGTCGGGTACGCGGCCGATGCCTGACCATCCCACCGTCGCGTTGCCGGTCATCGGGGCCGGTTCCGCCGGGCCGACCACCCGTCGCCGTCCCGCGCGCACCCTGACCGCCCGGGCGGTGCTCGTCACCTGCGCGGTGGCGCTGGTGTCGGTGCTGGTCACCGCGCTGGTCGCGGTACCCCTCGCGGTACGCGGCGCGGAGCGGCGGGACCAGGACGCGCTGGCCGCCCAGGCCCGGCTCGCGGCCGACGTGCTGCGCGTGCGCGCGGTACGCCAACGCGACGGCGCCGGGGACCGGCTCATCCGGCAGCTCCGCCAGCAGCAGGTCGAGGTGTACGTGGTCCGGGGCGGCCGGGCCGACCGCCCGGGGCTGCCCGCGAAGCTCGTCGCCCGGGTCGCCGCCGGCCGGCCCGTCTCCGGTCGGCGGCTGGTCGACGGGGAACTGCGCCTGGTCGAGGCGCGGGCCCTACCGGACGGCGACGGGGTGGTGCTCACCCGGCCCGTCACCACCGGGCCCTGGCGGCGGGTGCTGGGCGGGCTCTGGCTGCCGCTGCTCGCCGGTCTCGCCGCCGGGGTGGCGGCCGGGCTGCTGCTGGCCCGTCGCCTGGCCCGGCCGATCCGCGTGGCGGCCACCGCCGCCGCCCGGCTGCGTGCCGGTGACCGCACGGTCCGGGTGCCGGTCGAGCCGCCGGACGAGGTCGCCGACCTGGCGTACGCGCTCAACGGGCTGGCCGCGGCGCTGGCCACCAGCGAGGGCCGGCAGCGCGAGTTCCTGCTCTCGGTCTCGCACGAGCTGCGTACCCCGCTCACCGCCATCCGGGGCTACGCCGAGGCGCTGGCCGACGGCGTGATCGACGGCGACGCGGTCGCGGCGACCGGCCGGACGATGCTCGCCGAGGCCCAGCACCTGGACCGGCTGGTCAGTGACCTGCTCGCGCTGGCCCGGCTGGAGGCGGCCGACTTTCCGCTGGAACCCGGGCCGGTGGACCTGACCCGGCTCGCCGCCGACGCGGAGCGCACCTGGTCGGACCGGTGTGCGGCGGTCGGGGTGCCGTTCCGGGTCCAGACGCCGGGTGGGCCGGTGCCCGCGTACACCGATCCGGGTCGCATCCGGCAGGTGGTGGACGGGCTGCTGGAGAACGCGCTGCGGGTCGTACCTCCGGGGGCGCCGGTGGTGCTCGCGGTCCGGCCCGCCGGCGCGGACCCGGCGGCCGGCGGTGTCCTGGAGGTCCGGGACGGCGGACCCGGCTTCACCGACGACGACCTGGCGGTGGCGTTCGAGCGGGGCGCGCTGCACCAGCGCTACCGGGGGGTGCGAAAGGTGGGCAGCGGGCTCGGGCTGGCGCTCGCGGCCGGGCTGGTGCGCCGGCTGGGCGGCGACATCGCGGCCGGGCACGCGCCGGAGGGCGGCGCGGCGTTCGTGGTGCGGCTGCCCGGGATTCCTTACCTGACCCGAACATCGGCCTGACGGTCCGCTCGCGTCGCCGGGGAACGCTGACGTCACCACCGATGAGAGGAACACAAATGGCACGTCAGCGAATTGTCACCGGCGCCACCGCGCTGTTCGCCGCGGCGGCGCTCGGTCTCGCCGGGTGCGGCGCGGCGCAGACCGGCGCGGGCCCGGCCCGGGAGGCCGCGGTCGAGGTGGCCGCCGCCATGGGTACGGACGGGCAGGCCCTCGCCGCGCTCGGCGTCGCCGCCGCCGAACTGGACGTCGATCCGGTCGCGGCGCCGGCGCCGTCGGCCTCCGGCACGCCGGCGGAGAAGGGCGGGCCGGACCGCGCGGGCGATCGGGCGCGGGAGGGGCGCAAGCGGCACCCGGCCCGGGTGCTGTTGCGCCGGAACACGCTGCACGGCGAGGTCGTGGTGCAGACCAAGGAGAACGGGACGAAGACCGTCGCGGTCCAGCGCGGACAGGTGACGGCGGTCGACGAGAAGTCGATGACCGTGAAGTCCGCCGACGGCTTCACCATGACCTGGACGTTCGACGCGAAGCTGCGGGTGGTCGAGCGCCGCAGCACGATTCGGGCGAACGACGTGAAGGCTGGCACGACGGTCGGCGTGGCCGGCACGAAGGACGGCGACGGCGGGGTGGCCCGGCTGATCGTGGTTCCGGCGAAGCAGGGGTGACGAGGCGGGCTGTGGTGACCGCTCGAGTCTGCCAGGCTAGGCTATGCCCCGACCTGCCATCGCCCTCATGGAGAACGCGTGAAGCTCTCGATCCTCATGCCGGTCTACAACGAGGAAGAACGCATCGCGGATGCCCTCAAGCAGGCGCTGGCGGTGGACTATCCCTGCGAGATCGAGCTGGTCGTCGTGGACGACGGCAGCCGCGACGGCACCGGCGAGGTGCTCGGCCGGGTGGACGACGCCCGGCTGCGGGTGATCACCCACCAGCGCAACGCCGGTAAGGGCGCGGCCATCAAGACCGCCGTCGACAACGCCGAGGGTGAATACATGGTCATCCTCGACGCCGACCTGGAATACGACCCGCAGGACATCCCGCGTCTGCTGGAGCCGGTCCTCGACGGCCGGGCCACCGTGGTCTACGGCAACCGCACCTTCGGCAGCCACAGCTCCTACAGCTTCTGGTACGTGGTGGGCAACAAGGGCGTCACGCTGGCGGCCAACGTGCTCTACAACTCCTACATCGGCGACCTGGAGACCTGCTTCAAGCTGATGCCGCTGGCGCTCTACCGCTCGCTCCAGGTGCGCTCCCGGGGCTTCGGGATGGAGGCCGAGGTCACCGGCAAGCTGCTCCGTCAGCGCATCCGCCCCTACGAGGTGCCGATCAGCTACCGCGCCCGGGGCCGCGAGGAGGGCAAGAAGATCACCTGGAAGGACGGCGTCGAGGCGATCTGGATCCTGGCCCGTGAGCGCGCCCGCCGCCGCCCGGCCGTCGCCCGCTGACCGTACGATCCGAACCACCCGGAACCCCGCACCCCCGTGGTGCGGGGTTCCGTCGTCTCGGCGCTCAGGCGTCGAGGAACGCGTCGACCGAGCGGCGCAGTCCGGCCGCGTCCAGCCCGTGCCAGCGGTCGTGGTCCTCGGGCCCGCCGTAGCGGCGCAGCTCCGCCCGGCCCACGCCGAGCGCGAGCAGCCGGTGCGGCCGGTCGGCCAGCGCCTCCGCCGCCACCCGGGTCGAGGTGCCCGCGAGGTACGGCTCGACCAGGATCACCTCGGTGCCGGCCAGCGCCCGCAAGCCGGCCGTGTCGAACGGTCGTGGCCGGTGGGTGAAGGCCACCGTGACCGGCCGGTCGGCCACCGCGTGCAGCGCCGCGTCCAGCACCGGCCCGACCGCCACCAGCAGCGGCGCGCCCGGCCCGGCGTCGCGGACCACCCGCAGGTCACCCGCCTCCGGGTACGCGACCGCGTTGACCTGGGTGGACAGCCGCAGGTACGCCGAGTCCCGCCCGCACACCACGTCCCGCAGCAGCGGTCGCACCTCGTCGGGGTGGCCCGGGACGTGCACGGTCCAGCCGTCGAGCGTGTCGATCAGGGCCACATCGGCCGGCGCGAGGTGGGTACGCCCCGCCGCCGCCCGGTCGTACGAGCCGCCGATGCCGACCAGCACCGCGCCGATGCCCTGGTGGTCCAGGTCCAGTTTGATCTGCTCGTACGCCCGCTCGATGAGGAACGGGGCGTAGCTGTGCACGATCGGCCGCTGCCCGGTCAACGCCAGCCCGCCGGCCACACCGATCATGAGCTGTTCCCGGATGCCGACGTTGACCACCTGCTCCGGGTACCGGGCGGCGGCCGGCTCGAACGCGGCGGCGGAGATGTCGGCCAGCACGATCATGCTCCGGGGATCCGCCAGCACCTCCTCGGCGCTGGTCACGAACGCGTCCCGCATGGTCATGGCGGTCACTCCCCCTCCTCGACGACCGCGACGACGACGTGCGGCCGGTGGTGGTCGTGCCCGGTCAGGGCGGTGTGCAGGGCGTCGTGGTCGCGGCCGTCGACGGTGGCGGCGGTCCACCCGTTGACGGTGAACCGGCTCGCCGCGCCGCCCGGCCAGCCGTGCGTGGCCGAACGGTTGTCCACCACGATCGCGGTCAACGTGGCGAGTCCGGTCGCGCCCGCGTACGCGATCGCCTCGTGGTTGGCGCCCTCGTCCAGTTCGGCGTCGCCGAGCAGCACGTACACCCGGGGTTCGGTCCGCCCCTGGGCCCGCAGGCCGAGCGCGGTGCCCACGCCCAGCCCGAGGCCGTGGCCGAGCGAGCCGGAGCCGATCTCCACCCCGGGCACCAGCGTCCGGTCCGGATGGTCGCCGAGCCGGCTGGTCGGGCCGCCCTGGTCGTCCAGCCACCCGACCGGCACGAACCCCCGGGCGGCGAGCAGCGCGTAGTAGCCGGCGACCGCGTGCCCCTTGGAGAGCAGGAACCGGTCCCGGTCGGGATCGTCGACGGTCTCCGGGGTGATCCGGAGCACCCGGTCGTAGAGCACCTGGAGCACGTCCAGCGTGGAGTACACGTTCGGGCCGAACTCGCGTTCGGCGCGGACCCGGTCCAGCAGCGCGGCCAACTCGGTGGCGGTGGTCGTCGTCATACCGATAGCCTCGGACCTGAAGCGAACTTGAACTCAAGGCCCTGTGATGCACGAAGCAAACCTGACCATCGGCCAGCTCGCCGACCGCAGCGGCGTGGCCCCCTCCGCGCTGCGCTACTACGAACGGCTCGGCCTGATCCACGCCACCCGCACCGGCGGCAACCAGCGCCGCTACGCCCGCACCGAGCTGCGCCGGGTCGCGTTCATCCGGATCTCCCAGCAGGTCGGCGTCTCGCTGGAGGAGATCCGGTCCGCGCTGGACGCGCTGCCCGCCGGACGGACCCCCACGCCCGACG
The DNA here is from genome assembly GCF_002140155.1 of Micromonospora sp. NBS 11-29. GTDB lineage: Bacteria > Actinomycetota > Actinomycetes > Mycobacteriales > Micromonosporaceae > Micromonospora. The sequence continues at coordinate 38,482 of NZ_NAPR01000010.1, read as the reverse complement.
ACTGGGCCGCGCTGTCCCGAGCCTGGCGCGACCGCCTCGACGAGCGGATCGCACTGCTCGGCAAGCTCCGCGACGACCTCGACGGCTGCATCGGCTGCGGCTGCCTGTCGTTGCAGCGCTGCGCGCTCTACAACCCCGACGACTCACTCGCCGCCGAGGGCCCCGGCGCGCGACTCGTGCTGCCCCGCTGACCTCTCACCGGACCAGCAGCACCTTGCCCAGGTGGTCGTTGGTCTCCACCAACCGGTGCGCGTCGGCGGCGTCGGCCATCCCCACCCGGGCGTGCACCACCGGCCGGACCCGGCCCGCCTCCACCAGCGGCCACACCTGCTCGCGTACGCCCCGGACGATCGCCGCCTTCTCGGCCACCGGGCGGGACCGCAGCGCCGTCGCGTGCACCGAGGCCCGCTTCGCCAGCAGCATGCCGAGGTCGAGTTCGCCCTTGCGGCCGCCCTGCATGCCGATCACCACGAGCCGGCCGCCGGTCGCCAACGCCGCCACGTTCCGGGCCAGGTAGGACGCGCCCATGATGTCGAGGACCACGTCCGCGCCCCGCCCGTCGGTCACCCGGCGCACCTCCTCGACGAAGTCCTGCTCCCGGTAGTCGATCGTGTGCGCGGCGCCCAGCTCACGCAGCCGCTCGTGCTTCGCGGCCCGCGCGGTCACCACCACCGTCGCGCCGAGCGCCACCCCGAGCTGGACCGCGAACGTGCCGATCCCGCTGCCGCCGCCGTGCACCAGCAACGTCTCCCCGTCGGCCAGCCGCGCCAGGTCCACCACGTTGGACCAGACCGTGCAGGCCACCTCCGGCAGCGCCGCGGCGTCGACCAGGTCCACCCCCGCCGGCACCGGCAGGAGCTGCCCGGCCGGCACGGCGACCTGCTCGGCGTACCCACCGCCGGCCAGCAACGCGCAGACCTCCTGGCCCACCGACCAGCCGGTCACGTCGGGACCGAGCGCGCGGATCGTCCCCGAGCACTCCAACCCGGGGTACGCGGGCGCGCCCGGCGGCGGCGGGTAGTGCCCCTGCCGTTGCAGCAGGTCGGCCCGGTTGACCGCGCTGGCCCGCACCTCGACGACCACCTCGCCGGGGCCCGGCTCGGGATCGGGGACCTTCGTCCAGACGAGTGCCTCGGGTCCACCTGGTTCCGTGATCGTGATCGCGTGCATGTCTCAGTCTTACCCGATCTCCGGTTCGTGGCAGACTAGGCGCGGTCGCGTACCCCTCGGGGGACGCGCCGGGAGGGTTCGCCTAGTGGCCGATGGCGCTGGTCTTGAAAACCGGTAAGGCAGCGATGTCTTCGTGGGTTCGAATCCCACACCCTCCGCCACATTCTTCCCGTGCGGGGTATGAAGGGTCGCAGAACATTCGCGCACCCGGAAGGACCCGTTTCGATGACCCTGGAACGACCGATCGCCCCGGACCCGTACGAGCTGCTGCCGACCGTGCCGTCGTTCGACCTGACCAGCGACGACGTGCACAACGGCGAGCCGATGGACGCGCGGTACGCGCACGGCAGCGCCGGCGGCGGGAACGTCTCGCCGCACCTTTCCTGGTCCGGCTTCCCGGCGGAGACGAAGAGCTTCGTGGTCACCTGCTTCGACCCGGACGCCCCGACCGGCAGCGGCTTCTGGCACTGGGTGCTGGTGAACGTGCCGGCGTCCGTCACCGAGCTGCCCACCTCGGCGGGGGAGGCCGACCTGGGCGGCGCGTTCAGCGTCCGTAACGACTACGGCGACACCGGCTACGGTGGCGCGGCGCCGCCGCCGGGGGACCGCCCGCACCGGTACGTCTTCGCGGTGCACGCGGTCGACGTCGAGCGCCTGGACGTGGGCAAGGACGCGAGCCCGGCGTTCGTCGGCTTCAACCTGGCGTTCCACACCCTGGCCCGAGCCGTGATCCGCCCCACCTACCAGCTCAANGGGGCCCCTTCTTAACAGGTGGTGTTAAGAAGGGGCCCCGCCTCTACCGGAAGCGTTAAGAGGGGGCCCCGCCTTACACCCGGGCGACGGCGAAGACGGACTGGCCGAAGGGGGGACGGAGGCGCTGCTCGGCGGCCTTGGTAGCGGGCAGCACCAGCGTGTCGTAGACCTTCACCATCGGGCCCTCCTTCGGCATCAGCCGGAAGACCTTGGTGGCCATGAAGTAGCCGATCAGGCCGAGCGCGTTCGCGTAGTGGATCTTCTCCACGGTGAGCCCGGCCTCGGTCATCGCCGCGGCGAGCGTCTTCTTCGTGTAGCGCCGGACGTGGCCGGTGGCGATGTCCGCCGGGCTCATCGCGAACTGGAACGCCGGCACGATGATGATCACCGCGCCACCGGGCCGGACCAGGTCGCGCATGCTGCGCAGCGCGCCGACGTGGTCGTCGATGTGCTCCAGCACGTTGTACGACACGGCGGCGCTGTAGTCGCCCCGTTCGGTGTGCGGCAGCAGCATCTGCCGGACCTCGATGTTCGGGTGTTCGGCCAGCCGCTCCTTGAGCCGGATCAGCCGCTCCGGGTCGGCCTCGGTGGCGGTGATCCGGGGAAGGCGCTCGGACCACTCCAGCGCGTAGTCACCCAGCCCGCTGCCGACCTCGATGGGGTTGTCACCGAGGTAGGGAACGGCCAGCTCGACGAACCACCGCCGGTGGTTGACGGCCGTCGCCAGGCCTTCCAGCACCTCCGACTGGACGCGCTGATCCCCAGTGATTTCTGCCATGCGTCGATTCCTCACGATATGACTGACCCGCGCCTGGACCCGTCAGAGTCAACCATCTAGATGGCTGGCGGGGAAATCGGGGGACCGGGATAGCCGAATTGTGGTCGGGTGGGTCTTACCCTAACTACGCTCTGAAATGTCATGACTACTCCGGAATGGGGCGCGGGCCCGAGGCGTGGCCGGTGGGTCGATGTGCTCGCGGTGCTCAGCTTCGTGCTGCTCGCGTGCTGGGTGACCGCTCGGCTGTGGGCGGATCCGGCGAATGGCGTACGGGACAATCGCCCCGACCAGGCGCAGTTCGAATGGATGATGGCGCACGGTGCCCGGGTCGTCACGCAGTTCGCCTATCCATTCACCTCGGACCGGATGAACGTGCCGGACAACGTCAATCTCATGGCAAATACGTCCGTATTATCCATTTCGCTACCNCCCTCGGTCTCGCCGCCACCGGCGTCGCCTGGTACTTCCTGCTCTCCCGGGTGGTCGTCGGTGCCCGGGGGCCGGCCTGGCTGGGCGCCGGCTTCTGCGCGTTCGCACCGGCCATGGTGTCGCACGCGAACTCCCACCCGAACATCGTCAGCCAGTTCGTGGTGCCACTGATCGTCTGGCGGACCGTGCGGCTCGCGCAGCCCGGCCGCTGGCTCCGCAACGGGTTGCTGCTCGGCCTGGTGATCGTCTGGCAGGCGTTCCTCAACCTGGAGATCCTGCTGATGACCGCGATCGGGCTGGGCGGGGTGGTGCTGGCGCTGGCGCTCGGCCGGCTGGCGNCGGGGCGCTGCTCGCGTACCCGCTGTACGTGCAGTTCGCCGGCCCCGGCGCGTACTCCGGTCTCTCCACCCTGATCCGCGGCTACTCCACCGACCTCGCCGCGTACGTCGCCTGGTCGCGCGAGTCGGTGGCCGGTGACGCCCGGGGCAGTGCCCCGCTGGTGAAGAACGCCACCGAGGAGAACGCGTTCTTCGGCTGGCCGCTCGTGGTGCTGGTGGCCGCGATGCTCTGGTGGTTGCGCCGGAGCGTGGTGGTGCTCGGTCTGGCCGCGGTCGGGCTGGTCTTCGCCCTCTTCTCGCTCGGCCGGGAGGTCCGGTTCGGCGGGCGGGCCACCGGTGTCCCGGGGCCGTGGGCCGCGCTGGAGAACCTGCCGGTCCTGCACTCGGTGGTGCCCACCCGCTGGTCGCTCGCGCTCACCCCGATCGTCGGCGTGCTGCTCGCGCTGGGCGCCGAGCGGGCCCGACGGCTGGCCGTGAGGCATCCGGCGGCTCGCGGGCAGATCCGGTTCGCCACCGCCACCGTGCTCGCCATGGCGCTCGTCCCGATCCTGCCCACCCCGCTGCCCGCCACGCGCCTCGACCCGACCCCCGCGTTCGTCACCTCCGGCGCGTGGCGGCCCTACCTGGCGGGTGGCCGGAGCATCGTCACGCTCCCGCTGCCGGACACCACGTACGCGGTCCCGCTGCGCTGGTCCGCCGAGACGCGGTTGGAAATGCCGCTGGCCCGGGGGTACTTCCTCTACCCGGACACCCGGCCGGGCGGCGGTGACATCGCCCTGTTCTCCGCGCCGCCGCGCCCCACCAGCACGTTCTTCGACACGGTACGACGGACCGGCGCGGTCCCTGCGATCACCGGGCAGGACCGGGCGGCCGCCGTCGACGACCTGCGGTACTGGCGGGCCGGCGCGGTGATCCTCGACCCCCGGCTGCGTCAGGCCGAGGCGCTGCGCCGGGCGATGACCGAGCTGACTCAGATCGCGCCGACCCGCACCGCCGGGGTCTGGCTCTGGGACGTTCGCCCGCTCGTCGACTGACCGGGCGGTCAGCCCTGGCGCACGCAGCAGCCCTGGCAGACCTTGGGTCGGGGCAGCGTGAAGGCGAGGCAGCAGGTGCGCCGCTGCACGGTCGGTTCGCCCCTCGCGCCGGGCACCAGCTCGACCAGGTCGGCGAGGTCGAGCGCGCCGAGGAGCGTGTCGACGGCCGCCGTGGTCGGGCCGGGCAGCGCGTCCGCCGCGCGCAGGATGCTGTGCGCGATGCCGGAGGCCACCGAGCCGAGCAGGGTACGGGTGCCGATCCGCACCTCGCCCTGGATGGCGGCGATCAGCGGGGCGAAGTGCGCGTCGAGCAGCGTCGCGCGCAGCGCGCCGAGCAGCGCGGTCTCGTCGGCGACCACCTGGACGCCGGGCACGTCGGCGAGGGCCAGTGGGTCGCCGGGCAGCACAGCCACCGGCGTCGACGCGTGCAGCCCCAGCGTGAGCAGCTGGTGGTGGTCCTCGAAGTGCACCAGCACGTGGGCCGGGTCGAGCAGCGGCACCCGGCGGGCCGAGGCCCAGCCCAGCACGGCCGGCAGCGCCGTCCAGTAGCTGTAGGACTTCCAGGCGAGCGCCGCGCAGGCGTGCGGCGTGCCGCCCCAGCGTCGCCCGGCGGCGGTCAGGAACGCCGGGAGCAGCGTGCCGTCGATCAGGCGGCTGGCCGGGGCCCAGCGCTCCAACTCGTCCCGGACCAGCAGGCCGGGCGCGAGCCCGGGCAGGTCGTCGGTGCCGAACATGGCGCGCAGGGTCGCGGTGATGGGGACGAACGGGGCGGCGACGTCGCGCCCGGGCATCACCGCAGTCACCTGGCCGTCCCCTGTCTGGTCGCCCCACCGGCCGGCGCGTGCCGTCGACCGAAGCTAAGGCTAGCCTAACCACACTCGCGGTGGAGGGAAAGTGGTGCAGCGGGCTTCAGGGGGAGGCCCCGGTCACTCGGGAGACGTCACCAAGTGCGCGGCAGGCGGCGTAAGCATTGACGATCTCCGTTGAACTGTCAAGGTGAGTGTCGAATACGAGGCAGTTTCCGTACACGGCCGGCCACGAAACGTGAAAATGGTCTTCCCGCGTACGAGGAAGCTGATGACCTCACCGATCGAGCGTGCCGCCGACTCGTTCGCCGCCGAACTCGCCCGGCACCGGACCGGCCGAGGGCTGTCCAAGAAGCAACTGGCGACGCTGATGGGCTTCGACCCGTCCTACGTCAGCCACGTCGAGGGGCGCCGGCACCGGCCCACCGAGGACTTCGCCCGCCGGGCCGAGGCCGTCCTGGAAGCCAGCGGCGCGATCTGGCAGCGCTTCCGGGAGTACGACGAACTGCGGCACGGCCGGGCCGCCGGAACCCACCGGGACCCACCCCTCCCCGGCCAGTGGCTGCCACCCGGCACCGGCCTGGTGGTCGAACGCGAGATCGCCACGCTCACCCACGTCGGTGACGGCTACCACTGCGCCATCCGGCGGGAGCTGTACAACGCCGGCACCGAACCGGTCACCCGCTACCTGGTCCGGGTCGCCGTCGACCGCTACCCCAACGACCCGGGCCGATCCAACCGGCACCACCGGGAACACCCGCTCACCTTCGCCGAGCTGCAACTNGGGGGGGGGGAGCCGATGCACTGGCGGGCCAAGCACGACCGGGACGCGTTCAAGGAGATCTGGCTGCTCTTCGAGAACGACGAGGGCCGGTTCCCGCTGTACCCGGGCGACCGGGTCACCATCGAGTACGCGTACCGCGTCGGCCGGGACAAGTGGGGCCCCTGGTTCCAACGCGCCGTACGCCTGCCCACCCGGCATCTCGCGGTCCGGCTCGACCTGCCGGCGGACCTCGACCCGAAGGTCTGGGGCGCGGAGACGTCGCTGTCGTCCGAGGAAGGTCCGCTGCGTACCCCGATCCAGCGGACGGTGCGCGACGACCGGGTGATCTTCGACTGGGGGACCGACGACCCGCCGTTGAACGCCCGCTACCGGATGCAGTGGCGGTTCCGCAGCCCAGCCCCCGACGCCGAGCCCGACGGCGCAGCCGCCGGAGGTGGCCGGGTGCGGGCCAGCGACCGGATGCGGGCGGTCGGCATCGTGCAGCGCGGCGACGACCTGCTGCGGCAACCCGCCCGCCAGTTCGACCTGCCGGCTGAGGAGCAGCACGCCCGGCAGGTGGTCGACCGGCTCGCCGGGATGCTGGCCCGCCTCGACGAGCTGCACCCGTTCAGCAAGGGCGTCGGCCTCGCCGCACCCCAGCTCGGGCTGGGCTGGGCCGCCGCCCTGGTCCGCCCCGCCGACCGGGCGGCCGAACCGGTCGTGCTGCTCAACCCGCGGGTGGTGGACGCCGCCGACGAGACCGACGAGCAGTACGAGGGCTGCCTCTCCTTCTTCGACCACCGGGGACTGGTGCCCCGGCCGCTGCGCATCGACGTGGAACACGCCCAGTGGGACGGCAGTCGCGTGATCACGTCCTTCGAGTACGCGATGGCGCGGCTGGTCGCCCACGAGATCGACCACCTGGAAGGGCGGCTCTACGTCGACCGGATGCCGCCGGGCGTGCCGCTGGTGCCGGTGGAGGAATACCGCGAGACCGGCACCCCCTGGCGCTACTGAGAAGGGCTCCGGCACGCGGGCTGGTTGCCGGTCCGGCCCGCNCGTGCCCCAGGGGGCGGGGGCACGCGACCCGGCTTGGGGGGAGTGAGGCTCTAGAGGGTGCCGTACGTGTCGTAGCGGATGTGGTCCGGCGGAACGTCGTCGGCGGCGAGCGCCCGCAGGGTCGCCCGGACCAGGGCCGCCGAGCCGGAGACGTAGCAGTCGTGCGTGCTCCACGGCCCGTACCGGGTGACCACCTCGGACACGTCGCCGAGTTCCCCGGCGAAGTCCGGATCCTCGCTGCACGACGGCGTCACCGACAGCCAGGGGTGGGTCGCCACCAACTCCTGGAGGCCGGGCAGCCCGTACAGCTCCGACCGGTGGCGGGCGCCGTAGAAGACGTGCACCCAGCGGGTCCGGTTGACCCGGGTCAACTCCTCGACCAGCGCCTTGATCGGGGCCAGCCCCACCCCGCCCGCCACGCACAGGATGTCCCGGGTGGAGGTCGGGTCCAGCGTCATCGACCCCATCGGGGCGGCCACCCGCAGCAGATCACCCGGTCTGGTCCGGCGGACCAGCGCGCCGGACACCCACCCGGCGGCCCCGACCGGCGTCCGGACGTGGAACTCCAGCACGTTCTCCTCGTTCGGGGCGTTCGCCACCGAATACGTCCGCCACGTCCGGGGCAGGTAGCGGGGCACCTCCACGCTGACGTACTGGCCGGCCTGCCAGGGCAGCGGGTCCTGCAACGCCCGCACGGTCAACACCGCGGTGTCCGACCCGTACCGCTCGTGGGTCAGCACCTCGGCGTGCCAGAACGGCGGGTTCCCGTCCGCCTCCGCCCCGGCGAGCATCCGTTCGCTGATGCTCGCGTACGCGTCCCGCCACGCCTGGTCGTACTCCAGGTTCCAGCCGTCCCCGGCGACGCTGCGCAACCCGTCCAGCAGGGCTACGCCCAACGTCTCGTAGTGCTCCGCCGAAACGTGGTACTTCCGGTGGTCCCGGCCCAGCCCGCGCAGGTACTCGTCGAAGGTCTCCGGGTCGTCCATCGTCTGGGCGGCCGTGACGATCGCCTCCAGGAGCCGGTCGCGCTGCCCGCTCATCTGCACCGGGAAGAGCTTGCGCAGCTCCGGGTCGAGCAGGAACAGGCGGGCGTAGAAGTGACCGCTGAGCCGCTCGCCGTGCTCCTCGACCAGGGCCCAGCTCTCCTTCAGCAGCCGCGCGACGTTCTCCAAGGGGCACGCTCCTTATCCGTACGGGCGGATCGGCCCCCATAGAATGTCCACCGAGCGTGGTCGTCGGTCGCACACAATGTGCGATCGGCCGGTCCCGTCGCCGAGGTGGTTTCATGGTCCGGTGACGGTTGACGAGCCGACCCGGCCGGTCTCCCGCCGGGTGCTGGGCACCGAGACGCTGCTCGTGCTCGGTCTCTCCCTCGGCCAGTCGGCCGTGTACGCCCTGGTCTCCCTGGTCGCCAAGCTGACCGCCTCGGGCGGGCTGTCGAAGCAGACCGCCTCGCTGAACACCTCCGTGTCGGCCCGGCCGTACCTCGACCTCACGTACCAGCTTCTCGGGATCGTCTTCGCGCTGCTGCCGGTGCTGCTCGCCGTACACCTGCTGGCCCGCGACCCCGGCGACCCGGCGCGGACGCTCGGCGTCGATCTCGTCCGGCCCGGGTCGGACCTGCTCCGGGGCGCGGGCCTGGCCGCGCTGATCGGCCTGCCCGGGCTGGCGCTGTTCTGGGCGGCGGCCCAGCTCGGCGTCAACGCCACGCTGGTGCCGGCCGCCCTGCCGGACCTCTGGTGGACGGTGCCGGTGCTGATCCTCGCCGCCGCGCAGAACGCCGTGCTGGAGGAGGTGATCGTGGTCGGTTACCTGGTCACCCGGCTGCGACAGCTCAACTGGCGGCTCGGCGCGGTGCTCGCGACCAGCGCCGTGCTGCGCGGCTCCTACCACCTCTACCAGGGCTTCGGCGCGTTCGTCGGCAACGCCGTGATGGGCGTGGTCTTCGGCCTGTTCTACCTGCGCACCCGCCGGGTGGCGCCGTTGATCGTGGCGCACACCCTGCTCGACGTGGTCGCCTTCGTCGGCTACGCGCTGCTGCCGAGGTCCTGGTTCGACTGGCTCTGACCCCGCCGGCTCGTACGTCTGGGGCGCCTCGGGTGGCT
>NZ_NAPR01000010.1:8542-29231 GCF_002140155.1 Micromonospora sp. NBS 11-29 | reverse complement strand
TTCGGCGAAACGGCGGTGTCGCGGCCTGCCGGACCCCGCCGCTTCGCCGAACCGGTGTCGATCAGGAGCGGTACCGGGCCACCGCCCGCGCGGCGACCCGCTCGGCGGCGGCCGTTCCGCCGGCCACGGCCGCCACCGCCGCCGCGCCGGGCAGCAGCCGCGCGACCAGCCGTAACCCGAGCCAGCCACCCACCGGCGCGGCCAGCCGTCGGGCCACCTCCGCCGCCCGTCCCCACGACTCCTCCGCCGGACCGTCGGCCGACGCCGCCAGCGCCGCGCGGGCGGCACCCTCGTCCGGATGCACGAGCGTCAGCACCAGCAGCTCGGCGGCCCGGTCCGGATGCGCCGGATCCCGCCCGTAGGCGGCGGCCACATGCAGCACCAGGTTCGCCTGGGCCCAGAGCACCGAGGCCAGCTCCGCCGCCGGCGCGAACAGCCCCGCCCCCGCCGCCAGCGCCCCGCCCGTACCGGCCAGCCGGACGAACCGCCGGGCCGCCAGCCGGGCCACCCCGTCGGCGTCCGCCGCCGGGTAGGCCCGCCGCACCTGCTCCACCCACTCCCGCGCCCTCGGCCCGAGCGCGTCCACCGCGGCCAGGGCCAGCAGCTCCGGCGCGTACCCGGGCCGGTCGCGCAGGCGCGGCCAGACCACCGGGGTACGCGCAGCGGGCGCGACCGGCGTCGCCGAGGGCTCGACGTCGGTGGTCACGGGTTCGGCGTCGACGGGCGTGGCGTCGACGGGCCCCGCGACCGGCGTAGGTGCCGGCGGTTCGGCGCGGAACGACGTGGCGGTGGGGGGCGTGGCGTCGACCGGTGCCTGCGGGTGGGTTCGCTTCGCGGCGCTGGTTCTCGCCGCCGGGGCGGATCGGGTCGTCCGGCGGGCGCGCGTGGCACGCGGAACGGTGCCCGTCACCTCCGCCGTGGCCAGCTCGACGCCGTCCGGCTCCGGGGCTCCCGAGGACGTGGTCGCTCCGGTCGGTGCGGTGAACTCGGGCGCGGCGGGCGTCGCCGGGGCCGTGGCCGTGGCCGTCGGCTTACCCGCCCCGGCTGCGGCGGCCTTCTTCGTGGCCTTCTTTCCCGTCGGGGCTCGGCGGGCCCGCTTCGGAGCCGCCTCCTCGGCCGGGTTGCCCGAAGCGCCAGGAGTCACCGGAGCGGCGGGCGAGATCTGGCCGGGTGACGATCCCTCGGCCACCGGCGACGATTCGTCAGGCCCCGTGTCGGTCGGCGCGGCCCGGTCGCCGGTTCCCGCTGCGCCCACCGGGGCGTCGGCGGGCGTACCCGGGTCGGAGTGCGAGGTCCCGGAGCGTCGTCGGGGTCCCGCCGCCCGGCCCGGGACGGCTTTCGGCGCGGCTGGTGGGGTGTCGATCGGCGGGCCCGGGTCGGCTCCCGGCGCGGCGGGTGGCGGGTCGTCCGGCGTGTTCGACTCGGTGGGTTCCGGCCTGGCCGGTGGTGCGTCGTTCGGCGTACCCCGGTCGGTGAGGGCTGGCGCCGGGTCGGTCGTGGGTGGCTCGACCGCCGGGCGCGGAAGCGGTGCCGGCGCGTCGGCGGTCGGTGCCGGCGGCTGGAAGACGACGGTGGGTGCGGCTCGGCGCGGCCGCCGGGGCGGAGGTGTGTCCCGCGTCGCCTCGGTCGGCGCCGGCTCCGGCGCTGGTGGCGGGCTGAAGGTCGGTCGGGGGGAGCGGCTCCGCCGAGTCTTCGCGGCGGGCTCGCGGCGGGGCGGATCGCTCGGCGGTTGCTCCTGCATATCGAAGCAGCGTAGCCGTGGACGTGACCTGGCACACGGCGAGAACCAGGCGGTACGGGAAGTCGCTTTGCCCCGGGCGGGTACGGGCCTGTATCCTCGGGCGCGGTGACCTCCGGGTCGCCAGGGAGACTTCGCCTAGTCTGGTCTATGGCGCCGCACTGCTAATGCGGTTGGGGTCTTAAAGCCCCTCCCGGGTTCGAATCCCGGAGTCTCCGCGCAAAAGCCGGGTGTGTAGACTGGCCGAGCACTGAGCGCCCGTAGCTCAATGGATAGAGCATCTGACTACGGATCAGAAGGTTAGGGGTTCGAGTCCCTTCGGGCGCACAAGATCATGAGGGGTCTGAACTGCGGAAACGCGGCTCAGGCCCTTCGTGTTGTCTGGCCTGCGTGGACGGGTGGGTGTCACAGGGGTTCGATGTGGGTGCAGCCCCGGAAGTGACCTTCTCACGGTCTGTCGGGACGTGACCTGCGGCTTTGCGGCCGGCTTGCGCTTCGTCGGCGCCGGGGTGCCGGCTTTGGTGCCGCGGTCGGGCCGGTCCTTGCGGGCGGTGGCCTTGATCCTCTGCGGCTGCGGCTTAACTGGAGAGGGTTTCGATCGGCTGGCCGGTGAGCGCGGCGATGAGGTCGAAGTCTTTGTCGACGGCCAGGACGGTCAGCCCAATCTTTTCGGCGGTGGCAGCGATCAGTAGGTCGGGGATTGACGGGGCACGGTGTTGGCCGCGATCGGCGAGCAGCATCTGCACTTCCAGCGCCCGGTCCTCGATGGCTGGTGTGAGGTGTTCGACCGGCATCAGTGACAGCGGTGGGGCGGCGAACTGCCGCCGCCCCGCTTCTCCGGAGCGCGTCGAGTAGCCGAGTTCGAGCCGCGTGATGGTGGAGAGCCGGACGAGCCCTCGACTGATGCGCGCGCTCCACTCGTCACGGTGCGCCGTCTGGCCGAGTTGGAGGCGTACGTACGCGGACTTGTCGATCAGCCAGTTCGTCACCGCCACGCGGCATCCATCACCGCAGGGTCGGCGAGGTCGGCGAAGGTCTCTGCGGACCGTTGCCAGTCCTCGGCAGTGACGGTCCGGTCGCCGACGGGGCTGATGTTCTCCTCGAACTTGCGACGTAGGTACTCGTTTCGGGACAGCCCGAGGCTGGCGGCTGCGGCGTCGATGCGGTTCACGGCTTCTTCACTGAGATCGCGGACGAGGATGTTGGGCATGTAGCACCTCCCCTTGGCGGGTGCTATCACGATATCACGCTGGTGGTGGCGTGCACGCGGATCCGGAGTTGGTTGCCGCCCATGCCCCACTGCTTCGTCGGGCAAATCGCCGACGGCAGCGCCTACCTCGACGACCCGACAGTCGTGACTCCGACCGCCGGACGCAGCTTCGACCCCGGGCGGAGTGTGGCGGTCCGTGGCGCGAAGGGACTGCTGCAATCACCCGGAGCTTCATCGCCACCGCCATGGGCCCGGCGATGGTTCACCCGTGAGGACGTCGGGCGTGTCAACACCACCGAGCGCGCGCGTGGCGGCCAGGGCGATCTGTTCCGGAAAACTTCCGGAAAGTTGTTGACGTGTTTGAAACGCCGCTGCGATACTCCGATCGCGCTGACATCAATTTCTGTCGATTGACGTCCTGCGTCGTCCAGGTGTCACCCGTCCCAAGGAGGACCTGCGCATGTACGCCACCATCGGCGGCTTCCGCCGCCCGTCCGTCCCCCGAACACCCCGTCTCACCGTCCGGTTGGCCGTGCTCGCCTCCACCGTGGCGCTGAGTGCCGCCGGTCTCGCGGTCGCCGCCACTCCGTCCAGCGCCGCCGCCTGCAACGGGTACGTCGGCCTCACCTTCGATGACGGACCGACCGGCAGCACCGGCGCACTGCTGTCCGTGCTGCGCGCGAACAACGTACGGGCGACCATGTTCAACGTCGGGCAGAACGTGCAGAGCAACCAGTCCGCCGCGCGGGCCCAGGTCGACGCCGGCATGTGGGTGGGCAACCACAGTTGGAACCACGCGCACATGACCTCGATGAGCCAGAGCCAGATGCAGTCGGACCTGTCCCAGACCAACTCGGCGATCCAGTCGGCGACCGGCGTCCGGCCGCAGTTGTTCCGCCCGCCCTACGGGGAGACCAACTCGACTCTCCAGTCGGTCGCCACGTCGCTCGGCCTGCGCCAGGTGATCTGGGACGTCGACTCCCAGGACTGGAACGGCGCCAGCGTCAGCCAGATCGTCTCCAACGCCAGCCGCCTCCAGGACGGCCAGGTGATCCTGATGCACGACGGCATTCAGAACACCCGCGACGCGATTCCGCAGATCGTGGCCAACCTGACCAGCCGCAACCTCTGTCCGGGCATGATCTCACCGAGCACCGGCCGGGCGGTGGCCCCGGACGGCACTCCGCCGCCGANGACCACCCCGCCGCCGACCGGCACGCCAACCACTCCACCTCCCACCGGCGGGTGTACGGCGACGGCGACGACCCCCAACGTCTGGGGTGACCGGTACAACACCTCGGTGACGGTTCAGGGAGCCAGCAACTGGACCGTGGTCGTGGCGGTGACCGCGCCGCAGCGGATCGTCACCACCTGGAACGGCTCCCCCAGTTGGGACAGCACCGGTTACGTGATGACGATGCGGTCCAACGGCAGCGGCAACACCTTCGGCTTCACCACGATGATGAACGGCAACAGCGGCGCCAGGGCCCAGATCCGCTCCTGCACCACGGGCTGATCCTGAAGGCCCGCCCAGGCCACCGAAAGCGGCTCAGGTGGGTGCCCCTACGGTGAACTCCACCTGCTGTGGACCGTAGGGGCGCCCCGGCCGAGGCTGAACTCTGCTCGACCGGGCTTCCCACAAATGGCGGGCGGTGCGCTCAGACGCCCCGGTCGCAGATTTCGTTGTCGACGTATCGCAGACCGGTGACGACGTTGATGACGGGCACCCACTCCTGCGACGGGGTGGAGCCGTTGTGGGTGATCGGCTTCCATTTCACGTTGTCCGGCGTGGTGATGCCGGTGCCCCACAGCGAGAAGGTGTTCCCGGTGCTCATCGTGTAGAGCGGCGTGCTGGAGAACCCGGGCGCGCTGCGAACCGCCTGGCCGTTACCGGTCGCGGTGACGACGACCTCGCAGATGCGCGGCGGCACCGCGGTCGACGCCGATGCCGGGGCGGGGGTCAGTGCGCCGGCCGCGACGGCCGCCGTCACGGTGGCGATGCCGAACGACCGGTGCAGAAGTGATCGATAGTTAGACATACATCGATGCTATCGCGGGCCGGTGCGCCCCGGTGCGAACGGTCGCGCGTCTGACAGTCGGGCAGCCACGTCTGGTCGGTCATCGGGCGAACTGCCGCAACACCGTGGGATCGGTGATCCGGTCGTCGGCGGCGAGCATGACCGCTTTCGACAGGATCGTCGACAGCATGACGTCGTCCTCGAACGGCAGGTGCAGCCGTCCGGTGCCGCCGCGTGCGGGNGGATGCGATAGCCGCGCAGGTTCCCGCGTACGCGCAGGTACCGGTCCGCGAGGGTGACCCGGTCGGCGATGGCCATGCGGGGAAGCAGCCGGGCCAGGGCATCCCGGCGTACCTCCGCCGACGGGGTCAGCGGCCCGACGGCGGTGCGGTGCCAGTAGTCCCGGAACCGGTCCTCGCCACGGTCGGCCCACTGCGGGTCGGTGGCGATCGAGGTGACGCCGACGAACAGGTCGACGTCCCGCATCGCCTCGGTGAACACCAGCGGCGGCACGTCCGTGACCGGTACGGGTTGCCAGGTCGCGCCCTCGGACCGGGCGAAGCGCACCTGGTCGGTGGAGCAGTGGTGGACGTCGTAGTCGCGCTGATCCTCCGGGTCGACGAGTTGGTGGTGGAAGGACGCCCGCCAGTCACCACCGCCGAAGACCTTCGTGGCCTCGCTGTCGTACCCGCCGTCCCATGTGCCGAGGTAGCCGGCCTGCCAGCCGCGGCCACGCATCAGCGCGTTGGCTTGGCGGTAGCGCAGGATGTGCGCGGCGAACCGGTTGGAGTAGGTCCTCGTCTGCTCCTCGGCCGGCGTGAGCAGGTAGACCTCCCGGAAGACCTGCTTGAACGGTTGCGCCAGGCCGACGGCGAGCACCCGCTCACGCCAGGCGAGGGTCTCGTGCACGCGGGCGCGGACGGGGTGCCACAGCCGGACCCGGTCGCCGCGGGCCGGTCGCCCGTCGAGGCCGGCGACCACCCACCCGTCGCCGTCGGCGCGGGGCAGGCCCGCCGACCAGTGCAGCCCGTCGGCGCTGGTCTCCCAGAGCAGCCGCCGCCCGTACGTCCCGGTGATCGGGTGGTCCAGGAAGCGTGACACCCAGTCCGGGTACGCCCAGATGCGCTCCTCGGACAGCAGTGCCTCCACCCGCTGGCGCTCGGCGGTCAGGGTCGCGTTGACGCCCTTCACCAGCTCGCGTAACTGCCTCAGCTCGTCGGCGTGCGTCTCCTTGAGCGCGGCCGGGACGGCCTTGAGCCCGGTGCCGCCGCGAGCGAAGGTCAGGCGTGCCTTCTCGCCCACGATCCGCACCGTCGCCTCGTACGGGCCGACCTGGGTTTGTCGGGCACCGGCGGGGTCGAGCCCGTGGTCGTCGACGGCGAGTTCCATCACCTCGCTGAGTGACCAGCCCCGCAGGGCGCCGAGGCGGGCCAGCGCGGTCTGCACCCGACCGCGCACCGCCTTGTTCCTCACGGTCACCGCGAGCCGGGCCAGCGTCCGCACCGGCACCTCACCGTCGCGCCCCGCGAGCAACTGCACGGCCGCGATCGCGGTGCGCTGGGCGTGGGGGAAACCGGCCGCCTGGCGGGGTGCGGCCGAAGCGGCGGCGCAGACCCCGGCCAACAGATCCGTCGCGGCCTCGTCCGACTGCCGCGACAGCGCCCACACCAGGCCACGCAGCAGGCGGTCCGAGTCGTCGTGCACGGAATCCCGATGGTCGACGAACGCCTCCAGGATCGCGCGGACCGCTCGCACCCCGTCCGTCGCGGTGGCGAGGTGCCCGTCGAGGACGCGCGCCCACTTCGCCGGTGCCGCGGGCTTGTCGAGCGAGGCGCAGTGCGCCAGCAACTCGGGCACGCCCGGCGCGGCGAGGACGTCACCCAGGCCGGCGCGGACGAGCGGACCGAACTCGTCGCCGTGGTGCAGCAGCCAGGACGGCACGCGGCGACCGGTGGCGCGGTCGAGCGCCTCCCCGATCAGCGTGACGACCCGACGTCGGGGCCCTGCCGCCGGGACGTGGCTGGCGGCGAGATCGTCGAACAGGGCCGAGAGCGCCGGCCCGAGATCCGCCAGGTCGGCGGCGGTCAATTGGGTGGCGATCGTCGCCGGCAGCTCCAGGCGGGCGTCGAGGTCGTAGCCGTGCCCCTGTCCGACGGCCTCCAGACACCACAGGAGCTCCGCCCGGGTCCAGTCGTGCTCGCCGTCGGCCAGACTCCGCACGACGTCGTTCAGCGCGTACGGCATCGAGCTGGCCGCCACCTCCAGGTGCACGGCGAGCGCGGCACGGCGGCGAAGCTCGGCTGGCCACGACCCGGTGACGGCCCATTCCGGCGTGTGGGTCAGCGACGACGTCCAGTGGTAGGTGGTCGCCCGCCCGAGCAGCGGCCGGATCCGGGCATCGGCTTCGGCGACCCCGGTCTCCATCTGCCGGCGGTCCGCCGCGCTCAGCGGGGGAAGCAGGCGCGTCCAGTTGCCCACGTCAGCCACCCACCAGGGGGACGAGCCGCACGAAGGCCACCTCGGGATCGGTGCGCAGGTCGATCTCCTCGTCCAGGTCCTCGACCTGGCGGTCGTTCACCAGCAGCACGAAACCGTTACGGGCGAAGGCGGCGCACGCCGCGTCCGCCTGACGCTCCCAGTCCAGCCGCCGGCCCCGAGCGACCCGGTAGCCGTTGAGCGCCGCCTCCGCGTCGGTCGGCCGCACCAGACCCCGGAAGACCTCGGCCCGCTCGGCGTTGAACCGCGCGACCTCCTCGCGTACGCGCAACCGGACCAGCTCCCGCGCGGAGATCCGCTCCGGCAGCCCGCTCAACGGCCACTGGTCGATGGCCCTGCCCGTCGCTGTCTCGTCCCGAACCGTCACCGTGGCCATCGCGCCGTGCTCCTTGCCTTGAGGTGAGCGGGATCATGGCACGACGGTCCGACGGAATCCCTCGGTCAGCCGCCCGGGCAGCGGGTGTCACCGCCACTGTGTTCCACGCAGTGCCCCGGCGGGCCGGGCGTCGTCGCCGGCGGCGCCGGGTCGAGGTCCCGGCCGGCGAGCACGGCGAACGGTACGGCGGGAACGGCGATCACGACGGTCAGCACCAGGAAGACGACGGCGGTGCGGACCAGCCGCAGCCGGTACGCGACGAGCGCGATGACGGCCGGTCCGACGGCCGCCACCAGCGCGGCGACCAGCAGGGCGAGGCTTGCCCGGCGTTTCAGGTCCGCGAGTTCGCCGGGCTGGTCGCCGTAGCTGGCGTTCCACTGCTCCAGCCCGATGCCCACCCACCACACCGCCGCCGCGATCAGCCCGCAGACCCAGACCAGGACCAGGAGTCCCACCACCGGGCCGCCCCGCCGGCCCGCGCCGACCGTCTCGGATGTCATGGGCTCCAGCGTGGACGGGTCGGCCCGGCCGGGCATGAGTCGGGGTACTCAGGCCGTGGGAGCGGGTAACGCCGTAGTGGGCCTTGGGCGTATGCAACAAACCTGCACGTCTTTGCTCTTGCCTCGTCAGTAAGCGCTTTCTTAGCCTGTTGTTTCATCGATGTTTCGAGTGCGCACGCGAAGCCACAAGTGGTCTACTCCTGAGGAGTCGTCAGTGAGAACCGGAGTGCGACGCAAGCTTCTTGCCGTGGGTGCCGCCGTGATCGCCGCATCGGCGGTCGCCGCGGCGGCGCCGATGACCCAGGCATCGGGCGCCTTTTCCAATGCATTGATCAACGCAAATGCAACGAATCTCAGCATCGGGGCCGGCGCCGACGGTTCCAGCAAGGCCGATGGCACCAGCTACGGCAGCGCGATCGACGGCGACCTGGGCACCTACTGGTCGCCGGCCGGTTCGACCGGCCGCATCTCGGTCAAATGGGGTTCCGCCACCACGGTGGCCTCGATCAACATCCGGGAGGCGGCCGGCGCGGTCGGGGCCGTGGGCTCCTGGCGGGTGGTCAACAACGACACCGGCGCCACGCTGGCCAGCGGCACCGGTGCGGGCGTGATCACCTTCGCCGCCGCCACCCTGCGCAAGATCAATTTCGAGATCACCAGCTCGACCGGCACGCCGAGGATCGCCGAGTTCGAGACGTACGCCTCGGGTGCGACCACCCCGCCACCGGCGACCACGCCGCCGCCCACGACCGGGCCGACCACGCCGCCGCCGACCACGCCCCCACCGACCACGCCCCCGCCCTCGGGCACCACGCTGTACGTGGCGCCGACCGGCACCGACGGCGCGGCCGGCACCCAGGCGAACCCGACCACGCTCGCCTCCGCGATCACCCGGATCGCCGCCGGCGGGACGATCTACCTGCGCGGCGGCACCTACCGCTACTCGCAGACCATCACCATCGGCCAGGGCAACAACGGCACGTCGAGCGCCCGCAAGAACATCTTCGCCTACCCGGGCGAGACCCCGATCCTGAACTTCGCGGCGCAGAGCGAGGCCCCGGCGAACCGTGGCCTCCAGCTCGGCGGGTCCTACTGGCACATCCGCGGCATCGTCGTCGAGCGGGCCGGTGACAACGGCATCCTGCTCGCCGGCAACAACAACATCGTCGAGCGCGTGGTGACCCGCCACAACCGGGACTCGGGGCTCCAGCTCTCGCGGCTGGTGGCCGACGCGCCCCGCGACCAGTGGCCCGCCAACAACCTGATCGTGAGCACCGAGTCACACGACAACGTCGACTCCGACGGTGAGGACGCCGACGGGTTCGCCCCGAAGCTCACCGTGGGCGCCGGCAACGTCTTCCGCTACACCGTGTCCCACAACAACATCGACGACGGCTACGACCTCTACACCAAGAGCGACACCGGGCCCATCGGCGCGGTGACCATCGAGTCGTCCCTCGCCTACGACAACGGCACCCTGAGCAACGGCGGTCAGGCCGGGAACGGCGACCGCAACGGCTTCAAGCTCGGCGGCGAGGACATCGGGGTGAACCACGTCGTCCGGGGCAACATCGCCTACCACAACGGCCAACACGGGTTCACCTACAACCGCAACGTCGGCGCGATGACGGTGTCGAACAACGCCAGCATCCGCAACACCGAGCGGAACTTCAACTTCGACGGCGGCTCGTCGGTGTTCCGGAACAACACCTCGTGCGACAGCGGCGCGAACGACCGGATCGTCGGCAACTCCGACAGCTCCAACCAGTTCTGGTCCGGGTCGAACGGCTCCCGGTGCTCCGCGTACTCCGGTGCCCTGGGCTGGTCCTTCGCGTCCGACGGACGCCTCGTCGTGACCTTCGGCGGCAGGGTGGTCACGCCGTAGCCGAGGGGGCGACGCCGGCGTCACCACGGCGGTGACGCCGGCGTCCCGCGGCCCTCCGACGGCGNCGGTTGCGGCACCGATCCGGCGGGACGTGGTCAGCGGGTGGAGACGCCGCCGGTGCGCGCGGCCGAGGTCAGGCCCGCCTCGTTCGACACCACGACGACGTGCACGAACGCCTGGGGCATGTGGGTGAAGTGCCAGGTGCGCCGGCCGGTGTCGGGGGTGCCGTAGATCATCGCCCGGGCGACGCCGACCTCGGTGGTCGGGATCGGCGCACCCCAGGTCGGCTGCGGGATCGGCAGCGACGGCCCGCCGGGCGGCGTGGTCGGCAGGCCGGGGTCGGTCGGGGTGTCGTCCGGAGTGGTCTGCAACCAGCTCAGGTCGATCCGGTAGTTGTCCTCCCGCAGGGAGTTGTCGGTGAAGGTGACGTCCAGGGTGCGCTTGCCCGACTCGTAGCCGGCGACCAGCGTCAGCCCGCTGGGCGCCGTCGGCTCGATCCGGTACTGCGGGCAGGACAGCGGGGCGACCTCGGGCACCGGCTGGGTGCCGTCGGGCACGTTGTTCGCCGTGACACAGAACTTGTGCACCCCGACCACCGCCGAGCTCGGCACGGTGAAGTCGAAGCCCACGTAGGCGCCCCGNCCTGCACGGGGCCGCCGTTCGGGTCGCTGGCCCAGCCGGTGACCCGGACTGCGCCGCCGACGTACTGCCACGACTCCAGCCAGCCCATCGGATACTTGTCGCTGCCCACCGGCGGCGGTGGCGGCTCGTACGGGCTGTCGTCGCAGGCCGGCGGCGGATTGGGTACGTCGCAGTAGGGCCGTGCGAGCGCGGTTCCGGCCGCGACCGCGAGCAGTCCGGCGGTGACGGTGAGCGCCATGCCGGTGGCGAGGAGTTTTCTCATGGGCACAGCAGAACAACCGCCACTTGGGCCCGACTTGGTGCGGTGACCCGTGGTCGCGTTAAGACGCCGCCAAGCGGACCGACGCCGATTCCCAATCGATTCCCAACCGGCGCGTCAGGGTGGGGCGGCACACCGACGGAAGGAACGGCATGGCCACCATTCTCGTGACCGGCTCGACGGACGGCATCGGCCGTCGAACCGCGGCCCACCTCATCGCCCGGGGGCACCGGGTGGTGCTGCACGCTCGCACCGAGGAGCGGGCGGCGGCCGTCCGGTCCGCGTTCCCGGCGGCGGCCGGCATCGCGATCGGCGACCTGGGCTCGATCGCGGAGACCACCGCGCTGGCCGGGTCGCTGGCCGCGTTCGGGCACCTCGACGCCGTGGTGCACAACGCCGGGATCGCCCGGCTGGACGCCCCGGCGCGGGAGCTGACCGGGGACGGGCTGGAGTCGACCTTCCAGGTCAACGTCCTGGCGCCGTACCTGCTGACGGCGTTGCTGCCCCAGCCGGAGCGCCTCGTGTTCGTGTCGTCGGCGATGGCCGCGGACGGTGTGCTCGACCTCGCCGACCTGCGGTACGACGTGCGCCCGTGGAACGGCGTCGAGGCGTACTCCAGCTCGAAGCTGTTGGACCTGATGCTCGCCGTGGCCGTCGCCCGACGCTGGCCCGCCACGATGAGCAACGCGATGGACCCCGGCTGGGTGCGTACGAAGATGGGCGGCGACGCCGCGCCGACGAGCCCCGACGACGCCGCGCGGATCCAGGTGCGGCTGGCCGTCGGCACCGACCCCGACGACCTGGTCAGCGGGCACTACGTCAGCGACCGCGACTGGCGGCCGTCCCCCGACCACCTCGACCCGGCCCGGCTGGACGACCTGCTCGCGCACTGCGCCGGGCTCACCGGCGTCGCACTGCCCGAGGAGAGCGCCGCCGCGCGATCCGGGGGGCACGCGCCCGCCGGGCAGCCGGTGCCGGCAGCGGGGTGAGGGTCTGGTCCAGGATGTCCCGGTGCAGCGCGGCGAGCCCCGGTCCGGGCTCGACACCGACGTCGTGCACCAGGCGGTTGCGCGCCTCGCGCAGCGCCGCCAGCGCGTCCCCCTGACGGCCCGCCCGGCACAACGCCTGCGCCAACAGCGCCCAGCCCCGCTCCCGCAGCGGGTGCTCGGTGAGGAACGCCCGGAGCTGCGGTACGGCCGTGTCGTGGGCGTCCAGCTCGACCAGGGCGGCCAGGCGGTGCTCGCGCGCGCCGGTCCGCAGCTCCCGCAGCCGGTGCGACTCCGCGACCGCGAACCCGTGGTTCGCGCAGTCGGCGTACGCCCGTCCCCGCCAGAGCGCGAGCGCCGCGTCGAACCGTTCCAGCGCGGCCCGGGCGTCGCCGGCGGCCAACAGGTTCCGCCCCTGGTCGGCCGCCGTGGCGAACCGGTCCGCGTCGAGCGTGCCCGGCGTCAGCCGCAGCGCGTAGCCGGCGTGGTCCCGCACGAGCACCCGACCGGGCCGACGCGGCGCCCGGTCGGGCTCCAGCGCCCGGCGCAGCACCGACAGGTAGCCCTGGGCGGTGACCCGGGCGCTCGGCGGCGGTCCGTCCGGCCACAGGCAGTCCACCACGGCGTCGATCGACACGAACCGGCCGTCGGCGACGACCAGCCGGCAGAGCACCGTACGCGGGGCCGGCCCGCCGACGGCGACGTCCCGCCCGTCGTGCCGCACCACGGTCGGACCGAGCACACCGAGGGTCAGGCCGTCGTGCTCGTCGAAGCCGGTCACCACTGGAGGTCCTTCCGCCGGTGTCCGCGGGCCGCGGACGAGAGGTGGCTCCATGAGGCCGAACGCGGGTTGGCGGACCCTTAACGGCGGCTTGGTGGGCCGACGGCGGTCCGACCGGCCGACCGGAAGCGTCGGAAAGTGGATCTCGGTTTCGGCGGCGGCTCACTAGGGTCGAGGAGTGACGGCGATCGGTGTGCTCGGCCCGCTGCGGGCGTGGCGCGACGGCATCTCGATCGACCTCGGGCCGCCGCGTCAGCGCGCGGTGCTGGCCCGGCTCGTCGCCGCAGGCGGCCACGTCGTGTCGGTCGACCAGCTCGTCGACGACCTCTGGTCGGGTGACCCGCCGCCGCGGGCCCAGGCCGCGCTCCAGGTGTACGTGTCGAACCTGCGCCGGGTGCTGGAGCCGGACCGGCCACCCCGCAGCCCCGCCCGGGTCCTCGTCACTGCCGCCCCGGGATATGCCCTGCGGCTGCCGACGTCCGAGGTGGACGCGTGGCGGTTCGAGGCGACGCTGCGTCGGGCGCGGCAGGCCGACCGGGGGCAGCCGCTGGCGGCGGTGACCGTGCTGGACGAGGCGTTGTCCTGTTGGGCCGGTGCCACCTCGTACCCCGAGTTCGCCGGCGAGTCGTGGGCCGACCGGGAGGGTGACCGGCTGGGCCGGCTGCGTCTGACCGCGGTCGAGCAACGCGCCAAGCTGCTGCTCGACCTGGACCGCGCCGACGAGGTGGTGGTCGACCTCGACCCGCACGTGCGGGAACACCCGCTGCGGGAACAGGCCGCGGCGCTGCTCGCGGTGGCGCTCTACCGGGTCGGCCGGCAGGCCGACGCGCTCGCGCTGCTGCGCGCGGTCCGCACCGCCCTGGCCGAGCAGTTGGGCATCGACCCCGGTCCCGAGCTGCGGAGCCTGGAGACGGACCTGCTGCGGCAGAGCCCCCGCCTCGGGCCGCTCGTCGCGACCGGGCTCGCCGGGGCGGCGGCGGTGGCCGAGCAGCCCGCACCCCGGGCCGTACCCGATCCGCCGGGCGTGGCGACGCCGCCGCTGGGCCGCGCGACGGAGCTGGCACGGATGCGGGCGGCGGCCGACCGGGCCGTCACCGCCGGCCTCGGCATCTGCTGGGTCGGCGCGGAGGCCGGGGCCGGAAAGTCGACGCTGGCCCGCCACCTGGCCGACGCCCTCGCCGCCGACGGCTGGACCACGGCCACCGGAACCTGCCCCGACGTGGCGGGCGCGCCTCCCGGCTGGGCGTGGTACGAGGTGGTCACGGCCGCCGGCGCGGTGGTCCCGCCGGACGACGCCGAGGCGCGCGGCCTGCGGCCGCTGCTGGACCACGGCAGCGCCACCACGCCGGCCGGGGCCGGCGAGTACGACGAGTTCCACCTGCGGCAGGCGCTGGGCAGCTACCTGTCCCGGCTGGCCGGCCGCGGCCCGCTGCTGCTCGTGGTCGAGGATCTCCACCGGGCCGACGGGGAGACGCTGCGCATCCTGCGTCACCTGGCCGCCACGCTCGCCGGGGCGCCGGTCCTGGTGGTGGCCACCTACCGTCCGGACGAGGTGACCGACGACCTCGTGGTGGCGCGGGCGACCCTCGCCGGCGTACCCGCGGTGGAGGTGGACCCCGGCGGCCTGGACGCCGCCGCCCTCGGCGAGCTGCTGCGGCGCCAGGGTCTCGACACCACCGACCCGGAGCTGCTGCGTACCGTGCGGGAGCGGTCCGAGGGCAATCCGCTGTTCGCAATCGAGCTGGCCAAGCTGATCGTCGCGGAGGGCCCGCAGGCGGCGCTCGACGGCATCCCGGCCGGGCTGCGCCACGTCCTGGCCCGGCGGGTGGCGCGGCTGCCGGCCACCGCCCGGACGGTGCTGCGGCACGCCGCCGTGATGGGCCCGGACGCGGAGGTGGACCTCCTGATCGCGGTGGACGGTGGGCCGGAGGAGCCGGTCCTCGACGGCCTGGAGGCGGGCGTGACGGCGGGCCTGCTCGTCGAGCCCGAGCCGGGCCGGGTCCGGTTCGCGCACGCCCTGATGCGGGACGCGCTCTACCACAGCGTGCCGCTGCTGCGGCGGACCCGGATGCACAGCCGCATCCTCACCGTGCTGCGGGAGCAGCGCGCCGAGGACGTGGCCGCCCTCGGGCGGCACGCGCTCGCCGCGCTCACCCCGGCCACCGCCGGTGACGCCATCGGCCACCTGGCCGCCGTGGCCCGCCGGGCCGCGGACCTGGGCGCGCCCCGGGAGGCCACCGTGTACTGGGCCGGCGCGCTGCGCGCCGCCGACCTCGCCCCGGCCACCCCCGCCGAGGTCCGCCTCGACCTGCTCTGCCGCCTCGCCACCGCGAGCGCGCTGGCCGGTGACGTGCTGACCGCCCGGGACGCCCGCACCCGGGCGGTACGGCTGGCCACCGAGATCGGCGAGCCGGACGCGCTCCACTCGGCGCTGACCTGCTTCGACGCGCCGGTGACCTGGACCATCCGGCCGGACCGCATGGTCGACGAGCCGCTGGTCCGGCTGCTGGAGCAGGAGCTGTCCCGGGTCGGCGACGACCGCCCCGCGCTGCGGTCCCGGTTGTTGAGCACGCTCGCCTTCGAGATCGAGGGCGCCGACCAGGAACGCGCCGACGTGGTCACCCGGGAGGGCCTGGCGCTGGCCCGCCGGCAGGACGACCCGGCCGTGCTGTGCCGGGCGCTGAACGCCCGCTACTTCGTCACCGTCGCCCCGGCGCACCGGGCCGAACTGCCCGGCGTCGGTCGGGAACTGCTGGCGGTCGCCGAGGCGGCGGGGCTCACCGCGTACCAGTGCGAGGCCCACCACATCCTCTACCAGGCCGCGCTCATGGAGGCCGACTTCGTCCGCGCCCGGCACCACGTCGACCGGGCGGTCGAGCAGGCCACCACCGGGCAGCTCGGCCTGATCCTGGCGGTGATGGGGTGGTTCACCGGCCTCTGCGCCCTCTTCGCCGGTGACCTCGACCGGGCGGCGCAGCGCTACGCCGAGATCAGCGCCCGGATGAGCCGGGTCGGCGGGCCCAACGCGGCGGCGATGGGCCTGATGGGCCGGTTCACCGTGTTGACCGCCGCCGGGCGGGGGCACGAAATGATCGACGACATCCGGCCGGTGCACGCGCGGCTGCCGGACGACACCCACGACGTCCTGGCCCACGCGCTGCTCGCCGCCGGCGACCACGAGGGGGCGCGGGCGGTCTGGCAGCCCTGGACCGAGATCCGGCCCGACTACCTCTGGTTGTACTGGATGACCCTGCGGGGACAGGTGGCCGCGCGGCTCGGCGACCGGTCGGTGGCGCAGCGCTGCTACCGGGAGCTGCTGCCCTGGTCCGGCCGCTTCGCCGGGCTGGAGTGCGGGTCGATCTCGCTCGGGCCGGTGGACCAGACCCTCGCCGAGCTGGCCGCCGCGCTGGGCGACCCGGCGGCCGCCGCCGCGCACCGGGAGGCCGGGCTGCGGTTGGCCCGTGCGGTCGGCGCCGCGCCGTGGGCCGACGGATCGGCGTACGTGCCGGCGGCGGTGCGCTGATCCCGCCCGCCACCGGCACCCGTTCGTCAGCCGCCGAAGACCGTCGCCTCGCGGCGGCGGAAACCGGGCCGCAGGGCGGCCAGCATCAGCCGCAGCACCGGACCGGCGACGGCCCGCAGCTCGGCCAGTTCCTCGGGCCGGGCGTACCGCTCGATCCGGGGCAGTTCGAAGCGGAGCGCACCGCCCTTGCGGACGGCCTGCTCCACGGTGTTCCAGTCGGCCACGCTGACGTACCGCCGGATCACCGGGAAGATCAACCGCTCCTCCTCCTCGATGTGCTCGTCGAGGAGGTCACGCAGCCGGGCGAGGCCCGCGGCGAGACGCCCGGCCACGGCCCGCGCCCGCCCGGACCCCTCGGCGCCGGGCGCGAACGCGGCGGCCAGGTCGTCCGCGCCACCGCGCACCTCGTCCAGCACCGGGTCGAGCGCCGCGTGGTCGTCGCTGAGTTCCCGCAGGTCGATCTCCGCGCCCGCCGAGCGCTCCAGGACCGGCCAGAGCACCTCGTCCTCCATCCGGTGGTGGTGGTGGATGCCGTCGCAGAGCAGCCGAAGGTACGTCCGCAGCGCCGTCGCGCGGCGGCGGTCGTACGTGATCTCGCCGTCGGCCATCCGGCTCAGCAGCTCGGCCAGCCGTCGGGTGTCGGACCGCATGGTGCGGTGGTTGATCCGGAAACCGATCAGGTTCGGCTCGGCGCGCGGGGTCGTGGTGGCCATGTCTCTCCTCCTGGTCTGGGGGTCCCTCAGATCCTCGGCGGCGACGCTTGGCGCGAACTTGGTGCCGGGTTGGCGGGGCTGATCCACCGGGGGCAGTGACACCTCCTCCCGGGACCGACTTGACGCGGCTCGGGAACCACGCCAGTCTTGGCACGCGCTCCCATCGTCGAGCTTCGATCCCCTAGGAAGGGAAAGCTCGTGCGTCCCACCACAGCACTGCTCCCGGTCGTGCTGGCCGCCACCCTCGGCGGCCTGGCGCTGCCGGCACCCGCCCAGGCCGCGGCCGGCCCGGCGCTGGCCGTNCCGACGAGGCCCTCGCCCGGGACCTGCGGCTGCCGGTGCACCGGTACGGCGGCAACGCCACCACCCGCTACAACTTCCGCAACGACACCACCAACCGGGCCTCGGACTGGTACTTCGAGAACATCCCGAACGACAACCCCGATCCGGCGAGCCTGCCGGACGGCTCGGAGAGCGACCGCTTCGTGCAGCGGAACAAGGCCACCGGCACCGACACCATCATGACCGTGCCGATGCTCGGCTGGATCGCCAAGGACCGGGCCAAGGCCTGCGGCTTCAGCGTCGCCAAGTACGGCCCGCAGGAGTCCACCGACCCGTGGGCGCCGGACTGCGGCAACGGGAAGAAGCCGGACGGCAGCCTGGTCACCGGCAACGACCCGACGGACACCAGCGTCGCGGCCGGCCCGGAGTACGTCACCGACTTCGTCACCCACCTGAAGGGGCGGTTCGGCGCCGCCGGTGCCGGCGGGGTCCGGTTCTACAACCTGGACAACGAGCCGGACCTGTGGCACGCCACCCACCGCGACGTCCGCCCGGCCGGCCTGGGCTACGACGAACTGCGCGACCGCACCTACGCGTACGCGGCGGCGATCAAGGCGGCCGACCCGGGGGCGAAGACGCTCGGCCCGGTCGGCTGGGGCCTGAACTCGATCTTCTACTCGGGACTGGACCAGGACACCTGCTCCCGTACCGGCTGCTGGTCGAACCCGCCGGACAAGGCCGCGCACGGCGGCCAGGACCTCGGCCCGTGGTACCTGGACCGGATGCGGGAGTACGAGCAGCAGCACGGCACCCGGATCCTCGACTACTTCGACGTCCACCTCTACCCGCAGCAGTCCGGTGTGAGCGGGTCGGACGCCGGCGACGCGACCACCCAGGCGCTGCGGCTGCGCTCGACCCGCCAGCTCTGGGACCCGACGTACACCGACGAGAGCTGGATCAACCAGCCGGTCCGCTTCATCCCCCGGATGCGGGAGCTGGCCGACCAGCACTACCCGGGCACGAAGATCGCGATGACCGAGTACAGCTGGGGCGGGTACGGGTCGCTCAACGGCGCGCTCGCCCAGGCGGACGTGCTCGGCATCTTCGGCCGGGAGGGGCTCGACCTGGCCAGCCTCTGGACCGCGCCGACGGCCGACCAACCGGTGGCCAACGCGTTCCGCATCTACCGCAACTACGACGGGTCCGGCGGCGCGTTCGGCGAGACCTCCGTCCGGGCGACCAGCGCCGACCAGGAGAAGCTGGCCGTGTACGCGGCCGAGCGCGCCGCCGACAAGGCGACGACCCTGGTCGTGGTGAACAAGAGCGGTACCGACCTGACCAGCCAGGTGGCGCTCACCGGTGTCACCGCGAGCAGCGCCGAGGTGTACCGCTACGGCGCGGCGAACCTGGGCGGGATCGTCCGGGAGGCCGACCAGCCGGTCACCGCCACCGGCTTCACCGCCACGTTCCCGGCCAACTCGATCACCCACCTGGTGCTGCCGCGCGGGGCCACGCCCGGCGACACCAAGGCGCCGACCGCCCCGGGCAAGCCGACCGCCGGCACGGTCACCGCCGACAGCGTGGCGCTGAGCTGGGCGCCGTCCACCGACGACACCGGCGTGACCGGGTACGACGTGCACCGCGTCGACGCCACCGGCACGGTGAAGGTGGGTAGCGCCACCGGCACCACGTACACGGTGACGGGGTTGAGCCCGGACACCGCGTACACCTTCGTGGTGACCGCCCGTGACGCGGCGGGCAACGTCTCGGCGGCCTCGCCGGGGCTGGCCGTGCGGACCGCGCCCGCCGCCCCGACCGGCGGCTGCACGGTCGGCTACTCGGCGAACAGTTGGCCGGGCGGCTTCACCGCGACCGTGACGATCAAGAACACCGGCACCACCGCGATCGACGGTTGGAAGCTGGCCTTCGACTTCCCGACCGCCGGGCAGAAGGTCGGGCAGGGCTGGTCGGCCACCTGGAAGCAGAGTGGAACCAGCGTCACCGCGGAGAGCCTGAGCTGGAACGGTCGGCTGGCCCCCGGCACGTCCACGAGCGTCGGCTTCAACGGCTCGTGGACCGGCACCAACCCGACGCCGACCGCGTTCACCCTGAACGGGCGGCGCTGCGGCTGACCGACACGCGATCCGGACGCGGATCGGGCCGGGGCGTCGTCGCGCCCCGGCCCGGTCCGACGTCGGCGTCTCATTTATGCGCTAACGTCGATGTTAGCGTCATCATTAGCGACGCCGGAGCCCGGCCCGCCCTCGTGGGCTGGGTGGGGCCCGCCCGGCACGGGATGCGGAGCGTTCGCGACGTGGTGTGGATCGCCGCCGGCCCAAGGTTCCGGAAATGTTACGACTTGACGAACGGCATGTTATCGCCCACATTCGATGGTCAAGGACGGCGCTGGCGCTCACCGGGCAAGCCTGCCTCGTCGGATGAGGGGACGGGTGCGCCGCGTGCTGTTAGCGCTAACACGGAACACGCGTGCTCGTGCATTTGTGGATCGTCGAAGGAGGAACATGTCAGCCCTTGGTAGGTCTGGATCGATCACCCCGTCGCGGCGACGGAGGTGGCTGCCGCGGGTCGTCGCGGCCGGAGTGTCGGCGGTGCTGGTCGGCGTCGGCGCCGTGGCGGTGACGTCGACCCCCGCCGCCGCGGCGACGGTCGACACGAGCGCGTGGTACGTCCTGGTCAACCGCAACAGCGGCAAGGCGCTGGACGTCTACAACCTGGCCACGACCGACGGCGCGCGGATCGTGCAGTGGACGCGGAACAACGGCAACCAGCAGCAGTGGCAGTTCGTGGACTCCGGCGGCGGCTACTACCGGTTGCGGTCGCGGCTGTCCGGCAAGGTGCTCGACGTCTACAACTTCTCCACCGCCAACGGCGCGAACGTCGTGCAGTGGAGCGACAGCAACGGGACCAACCAGCAGTTCCGCCTGGCGGACTCGGACAGCGGCTACGTCCGGTTCATCAACCGCAACAGCAACAAGGCGGTGGAGGTGCAGGGCGCCTCGACCGCCGACGGCGGCAGCATCGTGCAGTACGACGACTGGAACGGCAGCAACCAGCAGTGGCAGCTCGTCCGCGTCGACGGTGGAAGCAACCCCACCACGCCGCCGCCGTCCGGCACCTGCAACCTCCCCTCGTCGTATCGGTGGTCCTCGACCGGCGCGCTGGCCCAGCCGAAGTCGGGTTGGGCGTCGCTGAAGGACTTCACCGTCGCGCCGTACAACGGGCGGCACCTGGTGTACGCGACCACGCACGACTTCGGTCA
>NZ_NAPR01000010.1:8339-8404 GCF_002140155.1 Micromonospora sp. NBS 11-29 | reverse complement strand
GTTCCGGGACGGGGCCGATCGATCAGACGCTGATCGCCGACGACCAGAACATGTACCTGTTCTTT
>NZ_NAPR01000010.1:242-8168 GCF_002140155.1 Micromonospora sp. NBS 11-29 | reverse complement strand
GTTCCCCGAACTCCGGCGGCGACTACGGCCTCCTGCCCTACCGGCCCGGCCTGCTCACCCTGCAGCGCTGACCGCACGAGGCATCGCGCACCGGAACGAGGGCCGGTCTCCCGCCTGGGGGAGACCGGCCCTTTCCGTGAAGATGAGTACGCGTACCGATGGCAGCGGTGGTCGCCGCGACCAGAATTCTTCCCATGCGAACCCGAGTTCTGATCGCCCTTGCCGCAGTCGGCCTCAGCGGGCTGTTGGCGACCACCGGCTGCGGCTACCAGGAGGCCATCTGCGCCGACGGTGAATACCCGGCAATCGCGGTCGGCGGGGAGGGCGGCAGCGCCTGCTTCCCGGACGGACAGGAGCCCACCAGCCCGTACGTGCGCTACCCGGAGGGGAAGGTGCCGCAGCACGTCGACGACGAGTGGGACGTCTACTGGCGCAGCCACGGCATCGACGAGAAGGGCGCCATCATCGAGACCTGAGTCACCCGAAGACGACCGGGCCGGGGCCCGAGGTCCCCGGCCCGGCGCTCCGGGTCACGACGCGTACGCGGCCAGGGAGTCCAGTCGCAGGCTGCTCGCACCGGTGGTGCCGCCCGGGTAGAGCGAGAACTGGGTGACAGCCCCCAGGTCGAGCGGGCCGGGGGTGGCCCACGGCGGCGGCGCGAAGTCGCCGAACGGCACCTCGACCACCCGTGCCTCGGTCCCGGCGAACGTCAGCGTCTTCTCCCAGTAGAAGCCGGAGGCGACGAACTGGACGGTCAACTGCTGTCCGTCCGC
This sequence comes from Micromonospora sp. NBS 11-29, assembly GCF_002140155.1. Taxonomy (GTDB): domain Bacteria; phylum Actinomycetota; class Actinomycetes; order Mycobacteriales; family Micromonosporaceae; genus Micromonospora. The sequence goes on along the minus strand of NZ_NAPR01000010.1, from coordinate 7,395 downwards.
GCCCGGCTCGACCCACATCCGCAGCCCGGTCGTGCCGCGCCAGTCCTGCGGGGTCGGCAGGTTGTGGATCACGCCCGCGTACCCGCTGGCGCCGGGCGTCCAGTTCAGCGACATGCTGTGCCCGCTGCCCTCGCCGGCCGGGGCCAGCGTCGCCGTGATCGGGTCACCGCCGCTGTTGCGAGGGTAGGCGGCGGCCAGTTCCGCGTCCGACGGGTACGTGTCGAAGTCGTCGACCACCACTCCCGGCAGGTCGGCACGGGTGGTGAACGAGCCGGTCGCCGCCGTCGAGCCGTACCCGTTCGTGGCGGTGATCCGCACGTGCAGCGTGCTGCCGGCCGGCCACGCCGTGGTCGGCGTGAAGCCGGGGGTACGCAGGCCGGACACCGCCACCAGCGGCGCGCTGAGGTCGACGTGCTCGGACACGGTCAGCGAGTAGTACGCGGCGCCCGGCGCGACGGACCAGTCCAGTGCCGCCAACCGGCTCACCCCGGTGGCGTCCGGGGCCGGCGTGGTCAGGCGGAACGCGCTCGGCGCGGTGCTGGTCACCGAGCCCGACCGTGCGGACAACGCGACCGAGGTGACGGCGAAGCGGGCGTCCCGCCGCCACACGACCCGGATTCCGTCGACCTTCCTCAGCCCGGTGACAGAGACCGCGTACCGGTCGTGGCCGATCCGGTCGACGCGGGGGCGAACCGCGCGCCATCCGGTCGTTCCGTCGGCGGACACCTCGACCACGACCTGGGGGCGGCCGGCCGAGGTGACCGTGATGGTGGCGGCGGTGAGGTCGGCCGGCTGGTAGCGCAGCTCGCCCGGCCGGCCCCGCGCCGGTGCGACGAGCACTCCGTCGGCGGTGGGCGTGCGGCGTAGCGAGTCGCTGTGCCCGGCGGTGACGAACCAGTCCGCCAGTGGGTCGTACGTCTGGTCACTGGTCGGGTCGGTGCCGACCGGTTGGGACACGGCCACGGCGGCGCCGCTGGCGTCGACCGCCACCACCCGGTAGGTGACCCGGCCGGCGGGCGTCGTCAGGTCGTACCAGGGAGCGTCGTCGGCGCTCAGCGGCCGGGTGCCGCTGACGGTGGCCCAAGCCCCACCCGGGTCGCGTCGCTGCACCAGGTAGCCGGCGGCGCCCGCGGTGCCCCGCCAGCGCACCGTGTGGATGCCGTAGTCGGCGTCGATGGCGGTCAGCAGCGGTCGGTCGCCGGTCACGGCCGGCGCGGGGCGGCCCGACATCCGGCCGGCGAAGCGGGTCAGGGCGGCCACCGCCGTCCGCATGGCCGGGGTGTCGCCCGGGTAGTGCACGGTGAAGCCGTCGCCGTGCGGCACGAAGCCGGAGTGGTCGTGGTGGCCGAAGAGCGACCAGAACAGCGCACCGCTCACGTCCGGGTTCGCTGCCACCTGGTCCAGCAGTTCGTCGGTGGCCTGTCCGGAGCCGAACTCGCCGGCGACGTAGACCTTGCCGGCGGCGGTGGCCGCGGCGGCGTCGGCCGCGATGCCCGCCGCGGTCGGCGGGTAGTAGTGCGAGTCGCTGATGTCCACCTGCGGCGAGGCCAGCACGGCGGCGTCGACGCCGTGCTGACTGCCGGCCGCGACCAGTTGGCGCGGGGCGAGCGTCTTGACGTGGCCGGCGAGGTCGTCGACCCAGTCGGCGGTCATCCCGTTGAGTTCGTTGCCCAGCTCCCACGCCATGATCGTCGGGTCGTCGGTGTACGCCTTGCCCGTGTACCGGTTCACATGGGTGAGCAGCGTGCGGACGTACTGCTTGAAGGCTGCGCGCGCCGCCGGGTCGGTGTAGAACAACGCGCCGTCGTCGGCGGTGCTAAGGCCGAGCCAGCGCAGGAAGTCGTACCGGCCGCCGTGGTAGTACTGCCAGTTGTCGGTGAGCGGGACGATCAGCCGCAGGCCCTGCCTGCGTGCCTCGGCGATCGCGTAGTCGATGCGGTCGAACGCCTCCGGGTTGAACTCGCCGAGCGCGGGTTCGAGCGATTGCGGGTCGCCGGTCGAGACGCCGAGGGTGTGGGCGCGGACCACGGTGGCGCCCATCCGCCGGGCCGTGGTGAGCCCGTCGCGGATCCGGAAGTAGGTGGGATAGCCGACGGCCGGCGGGTCGGTCGGGTCGGTGCCGCCGACGTTCTCGTCCAGGCCGAGCCAGTACATGTTGGGTCCGGCGAATCGGAAGGGCTGCCCGGCGAGGGTCAGTCGGGTGCCGTCGCGGACCACGAACGCGTGGTCGGCGTGGCGGGAGGACACGTCGGGTGTCTGTTGCCGGTTGTCGGCCGCCGCGGGTACGGCCGACAGGCCGGTCGTCGCCAGCACGGCGGCGACCGCGACGACGACGGTCCGGCGGATGCGCAGTGTCATCGGAAACCTCCGCAGATGTGCCGCCGGAGGTCGGCGGCGACCGAGCGGCGACGGCGTCCGTCGATGTCCGGCCGTCGCCACCGCCCCACTGAACCGGTTAAGGTGACAAGCGTCAAGCATTGGAAACACCGCGTTATTCGAACGTTATCGATGACGTTACGTGCCTGTCCGCTCTACGGCCGCCACCTGAATCGGTTAACAGAGGTGCAGTCCTGGCTGCCCCGCTGAGCCGGCCGGGTCACATCCGGTCCGGGGTGCGGATACCCAACAGGTACAGGCCCTGCCGGAGCACCCGCGCGGTCACCTCGCACAACACCAGCCGGCTCTCCCGCACCGGCCCCTCGGCCCGCAGCACCGGGCACCGTTCGTAGAACGCGCTGAACGCGGCGGCGAGCCGGTGCAGGTACGCCGCCAGGTGGTGGAACTCCAGGCTGCCGGCGACCTCCTCGACCACCGCGCCGAAGGCGACCAGCTCGAACGCGAGCGCCCGCTCGGACGGCTCGCCGAGCGCGACGCCCGCGCCCGGCCGCGCCGCCACGCCGGCCCGCCGGAAGATCGACCGGATCCGCGAGTACGCGTACTGGAGGTACGGCGCGGTGTTGCCGTCCAACGCCAGCATCCGCTCCCACTCCAGCACGTAATCCTTGCGCCGGTCACCGGACAGGTCGGCGTACTTGATCGCGCCGATGCCGACCGCGCGCCCCACCTCGGCCGCCTCCGCCTCGCCCAGCTCCGGGTTGCGCTCCCGCGCCAGCGCGGTGGCCCGCTCCACCGCCTCGGTCAGCAACCCGACCAGCTTCACCGCCCCACCGGCCCGGCTGCACAGCATCCGCCCGTCCGATCCGAGGATCGACCCGAACCCGACGTGCTCGGCCCGGGCCGGCGGAGCCAGCCACCCGGCCCGCGCGGCGGTCGCGAAGACCATCTCGAAGTGCCGCCGCTGCGGCAGCCCGACCACGTAGAGCAGACGGGTCGCGCCCAGCGTGCCGGCCCGGTGCCGCAACGCGGCCAGGTCGGTCGCCGGATAGCCGTACCCGCCGTCGGACTTGCGCACGATCAGGGGCAGCGGCTCACCGTCGCGCCCCACCGACCCCGGCGGAAACACGCAGTCCGCGCCGTCGCTGCGCCGCAGCAGACCGAGCCGGTCCAGCTCCTCGACCGTCGGCGCGAGCTGGTCGTGATAGCTGCTCTCCCCCCGGAAGTCCGCCGCCGACAGGGTCACGTCGAGCAGGTCGTACACGGTCAGGAAGTAGCTCTCGGACTGCGCCACCAGCAGCCGCCACAGCCGCACCGTCACCGGATCGCCGCCCTGCAACGCCACCACCCGCAGCCGGGACCGCTCCCGGAACGCCGCGTCGTCGTCGAACTTCGCCCGCGCCGCGGTGTAGAACGCGTCCAGGTCACCCATCGACAGCTCCTGCGCGGCCTCCGCCTCACCCAGGTCGACCAGGTGCTCGATCAACATCCCGAACGGGGTGCCCCAGTCACCGAGGTGGTTGGCGCGCAGCACCCGGTGTCCCAGCCACGCCAACGTCCGGGCGGCCGCGTCCCCGATCACCGTCGACCGCAGGTGGCCGACGTGCATCTCCTTGGCCACGTTCGGCGCCGAGTAGTCGATCACCACGGTCTCCGGCCCGGCCACCGCCGGCACGCCCAGCCGCGGATCGGTGGCCAGCGCGCCGACCAGGTCACCGAGCATCCGGTCGGCCACGGTGAGGTTGAGGAAACCCGGCCCGGACACCTCGACCGTCGCGCAGACGTCGGCCAGCTCCGCGCGGTCGCGCACCTCGGCGGCGATCGTCCGCGGCGGCCGTCCCAGCCGCCGGGCCAACCCCAGCGCCGCGTCGGACTGGAAGTCCGCGTGTTGGGAACGCCGCACGACCGGGTCCACCGGCCCGCCGGCCACCGCCGCGAACGCCGGTGCCAGCCGATCGGCCAGCAGCTTTTCAAGATCCATGGGTACGCCGATCTCGCTCGGATCCGCCGCGCGGATCACCGGATGGGAAGCGGCGGAACGAGGGCGATCGACGACGACCGGCGGCTCGATCCGCCGGTCGCAGGAGAGGAAGGCTCAGCGCAGGCGGTCGCGGGACCGCCGGCGTCGCAGCGCACCGAGCCGGACGTCGGGGGACGCCGTCGGGTACGCGTACGAGCTGCTCATGCCGGCAGCCTAACCGGCCGGCCCGGGTTCGGCGCAAGCGCGTACCCGGACCGGCCGGACGGCGTACCCGAATCGTCAGGCCGGCGTGGCGGCGGTCTTGCGATAGCGTTCGGCCCGCCGCCGCACCTGGGTGTACGCGCCGGTCAGGCCCATCGCCCGGCGGACCTCGACGAGCGTGGCGTGCACCTGCGCCCGGGTCCGTTCGGTGCCGGCGACGATCAGCTCGTCGACCAGGCCGGGCTGCGCCTCGAACCGGGCCCGGCGCTCCCGGATCGGGTCGAGGAACCGGTTGAGCGCCGTGGCCAGCGCCTCCTTGACCTCGACGTCACCGACCCGACCGGCCCGGTAGCGCGCCTTGAGGTCCTCGACCTGCGCCCGGTCCGGGTTGAACACGTCGTGGTACGCGAACACCGGGTTCCCCTCGACCGTCCCGGGCACGTCGGCGCGCACCCGGTTCGGGTCGGTGTACATCCCCATCACCTTGCGCCGCACGGTGGCCGCGTCGTCGGCGAGCGCGATCGCGTTACCCCGGCTCTTGCTCATCTTCCCGGCGCCGTCCGTGCCGACCAGCGTGGGCGTCTCCGACATGATCATGTCGGGCACCGGGAACACCTCGCCGTACAGGTGGTTGAACCGGCGGGCGATCTCCCGGGTCACCTCGACGTGTGCCGCGTTGTCCTTCCCGACCGGCACCACCTGCCCCTTCACGCAGAGGATGTCGGCCGCCTGGAGGACGGGGTAGCCGAGCAGGCCGTACGGCATCTCGTCCTTGCCGGCGTCCCGGCTCATCTCCTTCAGCGACGGCACCCGCTCCAGCCGAGGCACCGTGACCAGGTTCTGGAACAGCGTGTTCAGGTCCCCGACCTCGGGGATCGCCGACTGGAGGTAGAACGTCGCCCGCTCCGGCTCGACGCCCGCGGCGAGGATGTCGGTGACCATCTCGCGGGCGTTGCCGGCGACCCGTTCGATGTCGGCGCGGCTGTTGCGGGTGGTGAGCATGTGCAGGTCGGCGATGATGAAGAAGCTCTCGTAACGCTGGTGCAGCCGCACCCGGTTGGCGATGCTGCCCACGTAGTGGCCGAGGTGCAGCCGCCCGGTCGGACGGTCACCGGTGAGCATGCGTGCTGAGGACATGGTCGTACGCCTTTCGTGCCGGTCGATGGCGGGGACGCGCGGACGCGCGGATCGACCCGGGAAGGTGACCCGGATCAGTGGAACGGGCTCGTCAGAACGAGCGCCGCCATCGCCCGCCGGCGCGGAAGCGCAACCCACCGGCACGGAGTACGTCGAGGATCTGCTCCCGGCCGTCGACAGCACCGCCCGGGAGACCGGCGGGGGTCTCCGGAGCACGGGTGCACGACCGGACCATGCCTGACACGGTAGCGGCCCGCCGGGTATCCGGGATGCCCCTCCGGGGGTTCGTTCTTCCCGTGCCGGTCCTGGCTCAGCCCTGCCGGTAGCTTTCCGAGTAGTAGTTGCCGACCCGCTCCCGGTAGTCGGCGCGTGCGAAGTCGTCCGGGTCGAACGCCGGCGACTCCTTCACCTGCTCGCGGGTCCGATCCACGTGCACGACCCGCTCCAGGTGGTCGACCCGGGCCACCGTGCCCGCAGGCAGCAGCACCTTCCTGCCGAAGATCCACGGGCCGGTGTCGACCACCAGGTAGCGGGCGTCGGCTTCCTCGTTCGCCTCGTCGATCGCGCCGATCCGGCCGTCGGTGGCCTCCACCCGATAGCCGGTGAGGTCGATCGGGGTGCCCGGGCCGGGAGCGTCCGGCCCGTCGCTGCTGCCCCCGGCGCGTTGCCGCGGCACGTCGCTCGGGCTCGTCTGGTCGTAACCTCCGACGAGCGCGGCCGGATCCCGCCAGGTCCACGGATTGAACGGCTGCATGGTGGCACCTCCGGAATCTGCTCTCGGCGCTGTCAACTGTGCCCCGGCCGTGGACGCCGGAAACCCCGCACCGTCGTTTCGACCAGCGGGTCTGACCTGGTCGGACGGGCCCGCTGGCATACTGGCCGACCATGGTCCTGTCGCGCGGCTGGTCGCTGTTCCTGCTCGGGGTCGGGGTGTGGACCTGGGTGATCTGGCCCAGGTTCGCGGTGGCCATCTGGAACGATCCGCGAGCCTGGTCGGGTGGGATCGTGGGCGACGGCGACCCGACCAGCTTCCTCTGGGTGCACGCGCTGCTCATCGCCGCTTCGCTGGCGATCGGCACCACGGTCGGGGTGCTCGGGCTGCGTGGCTGGCTGGCCGTACGTCGGCTGTGACGCGGGCCGCCACCAGCGGATTTGACGTTCAAACCCGCAGACGCGTAACTTTCTCTCTGCCAGCGCGGAACGGGGCAAACGGGATGAAAGCCCGGGAGCACCGAACCAGCGCAGGTGCCGGGTCCCAGGTGAGGTTCTGCCTCCCGAGGGCACGGTCCGGGTGGGGCCCGTCGAGACGCCGCAGGGCGGATTTGGCGGAGCGGAACCGACCGGGTAAGGTTGTCGNGGCGGGGCACCGGGCGCGCTTGTGGGAGACCACAGCGGCCGGCCTGCCAAATCCGATGATCGGCACAGTGGTTCGCTGCTGCGCGTGTTCGTCGGCGCCAACCCGTACGAAGCACGACAGACCGGGACACACGGTTTGACACG
>NZ_NAPR01000010.1:0-113 GCF_002140155.1 Micromonospora sp. NBS 11-29 | reverse complement strand
GCTGGTGGGGATTCCTTTGGCAACACTTTTGTTGTCAGGACATTGTGTCCAACGAAGATTTTTGTTGGAGAGTTTGATCCTGGCTCAGGACGAACGCTGGCGGCGTGCTTAAC
>NZ_NAPR01000001.1:15000-15311 GCF_002140155.1 Micromonospora sp. NBS 11-29 | reverse complement strand
ACGAGCGGGCCCGCAGGATCACCGCCTTCGCCGCGTCGTCCAGGGACAGCACCCCGGCCACACACGCGGCGGCCATCTCACCCTGCGAATGCCCGATCACCACACCCGGCCTCACACCCGCGGCCCGCCACACCTCCGCCAGGGACACCCCCACCGCGAACAACACCGGCTGCAAAATCTCCACCCGGTCCAACCAGGCGTCGTCGTCGCCGGTCAACACCGACACGAGGTCCACATCCAGATACGGCGCGAACGCCCGCTGACACTGGACCAACCGCTCATCGAACGCCACACACCGACCCACCAGACCG
>NZ_NAPR01000001.1:14644-14992 GCF_002140155.1 Micromonospora sp. NBS 11-29 | reverse complement strand
CACCGGACCCGCACCGTGCTCAGCCATCGAACCGGTGACCACGTTCCCGGCCGGCACACCGGAGGCCAGGGCGTCCAAGCCGGAGAGCAGTTCGTCGCGGTCGGCGGCCACCACGGCGGCGCGCTGGTCGAGCGCGGCGCGGGTGGTGGCGAGGGACCAGGCCACGGCGGCCGGTTCGTGCTGCGGGTGTTCCCGGACGTGCCGGGCGAGCCGTTCCGCCTGGCCGGCGAGGGCGGTGGTCGAGCGGGCGGAGAGCGGCCAGATCAGCGCGTCGGTCCGGACCAGCCCGGCCGCCGTCGGCACCGGTTCGACCGGCTCGGGCGCGGCGGTCGGCTCCGCGTCGGCGGG
>NZ_NAPR01000001.1:5728-14522 GCF_002140155.1 Micromonospora sp. NBS 11-29 | reverse complement strand
TCTGGCGCCCCTGCCCGTACGTCGCCAGCAACGCCTGCGCCTCGATCGGGTCACCCAACGTCGTCCCGGTGCCGTGCGCCTCCACCACGTCCACATCCGACGTGGACAGGCCCGCGTCGGCCAGGGCCGCCCGGATCACCCGCTGCTGCGACGGACCGTTCGGCGCGGTCAGGCCGTTCGACGCGCCGTCGGAGTTGACCGCCGAGCCGCGGACCAGCGCGAGGACCCGGTGGCCGTGGCGGCGGGCGTCGGAGAGCCGTTCCACNCCAGCCGGTGCCGTCGGCGGCGGCGGCGAACGACTTGCACCGGCCGTCGCCGGCCAGGCCGCCCTGCCGGGAGAACTCGGCAAACGTGTCCGGGGTGGCCATCACCGCGACGCCGCCGGCCAGCGCCAGGTCACACTCGCCGCGACGCAGCGACTCGCCGGCCAGGTGCAGCGCGACCAGCGACGACGAGCAGGCGGTGTCCACGGTCACCGCCGGGCCCTCCAGCCCGAGCGTGTACGCCACCCGCCCGGAGATGACGCTGTGCGCCCCGCCGGTCATCAGGTAGCCCTCGGTGCCCTCCGGCACCTCGGTCAGCCCGGTTCCGTACCCGGAGGTGGACGCGCCGACGAACACGCCGGTACGGCTGCCGGCCAGGCCGGTCGGGTCGACGCCGGCCCGTTCCAGCACCTCCCAGGCGGCCTCCAGGGTGAGCCGCTGCTGCGGGTCCATGGCCAGGGCCTCACGGGGCGAGATGCCGAAGAACGCCGGGTCGAACCCGGTCGCCTCGGGCAGGAAACCACCGGCCGGGGTGTAGCCGCTGTCCGGCGCGGGAACCGCCCAGCCCCGGTCGGTGGGGAAACCGCCGATCGCGTCGACCCGGTCGGCGACGAGTCGCCACAGGGCGTCCGGTCCATCCACGCCGCCGGGATAGCGGCAGGCCATCCCGACGACCGCGATCGGCTCGTCATGCGCGGCGGTGACGGTCGGTGCGGCCGGCGCGGCGCGGTCGGTGCCGAACACGGACTCCCGCAGGTGCCGGGCCAGCTCCACCGGCGTCGGGTGGTCGAAGACCAGGGTGGCCGGCAGCCGTAGGCCGGTGACCTCGTTGAGCCGGGTCCGCAGGTCCACCGCGGTCAGCGAGTCGAACCCGAGGTCCTTGAACGGCCGGCCGCGCAGGTCGTCGGCGGTGGCGTGGCCGAGCACCCGGGCGGTCTGCTCGTCGACCAGCCGCAGCAGTTCCCGTTCCTGTTCCGCCTCGGTCAGGTCGGCGAGGTGGCGCAGCGGCTCGGCGACGCCGGCCGGCACGGCGGCGTCCTGCGCCGCCTCGGCCTCGGCGAGCGCCCGGACCTGCGGCAGCTCGGACAGCAGCGGGCTGGGACGGGTGAGCGTGAACGCCGGGTGGAAGCGGCTCCAGTCGACGTCGGCGACGGTGACGCCGGGAGTGGGTCGGTCCAGCGCGCGGTCCAGGGCGAGCAGGGCCCGCTGCGGGTCGATGGTGGGCAGGCCCATCCGGTGCAGTTGCTCGGTGGCGGTGTTCTTCGCGGCCATGCCGTCCGCGCCACCCCAGGCGGTCCACGCCACGGCGGTGGCGGCGAGGCCCCGGTCGCGGCGCTGCACGGCCAGCGCGTCGAGCAGCGAGTTGCCCGCACCGTAGGCGCACTGGCCGGCGCTGCCCCAGGTCCCGGAGACGGAGGAGAAGAGCAGGAACGCGGTCAGCGGCCGGTCGGCGAGGCACTCGTCGAGGTGCAGCGCGCCGAGCACCTTGCCGGCCACGACGTGGGCGAACTCGTCGAGGGTGGTGCCGGTGAGCGGGGTGAGCTGGTCGGTGCCGGCGGCGTGCACCACCGCGGTCAGGTCGGGCAGCGAGTCCAGGAGCGCGGCGACCGCCGTACGGTCGGTCATGTCGCAGGTGGCGGCGGTGACCCGGCCGTCGGCGCCGGGCGCGTCGAGCAGCGCGGCGAGGCCCGGGGTGTCGGCGCCGCGCCGGCCGGCCAGGACGACCCGCCGGGCGCCGCGTTCCAGCAGCCAGCGGGTGACGTGGCCGCCGAGTGCGCCGGTGCCGCCGGTGACCAGCACGGTCGCGTCGGCCCACCGGTCGCCCACCGGCTGCTCCGGTGCGGGGGCCGGGGCGAGCCGGCGACCCCAGACGCCACCGGCGCGGATCGCGACCTGGTCCTCGCCGCTGCCCCCAGCGAGGACGGCGGCGAGGCGGCGCCGGACGGCGTCGTCGGGCGCGGCCGGCAGGTCGATCAGGCCGCCCCACCGGTGCGGTTGTTCCACGGCGGCGGCCCGGCCGAGGCCCCAGACCAGGTTCTGCACCGGGTCGGTGAGCCGGTCGGCGGGGCCGGCCTTGACCGCGCCGGTGGTCAGGCACCAGACGGGCGCGGTGAGGTCGAGGTCGGTCAGCGCCTGGAGCAGCACCAGCGTGGTGGCGGCGGCGACGCTGACGCCGGGGTGCTCGGGCAGCAGCCGGTCCTGGCCGGCGACCAGGTGCAGCACGCCGGCGACCGGCGCGTCCCCGATCGCGGTGCGCAGCCGGTCGGCGAGGGCCGCCCGGTCCAGGTCGCCGTCGCCGAGTCGGAGCACCGCCGCGTCGTCGACGAGTGCGGGTAGCTCGTCGGCCCAGCCGGAACCGGCCGTGGGCAGCAGCACCAGCCAGCGTCCCGCCGGGCGGTCACCCTCGGCGACCGGGACCGGTTGCCACCGCACCTGGTACGACCAGCCGTCCACCACGGAGCGGTCGTGCCGGCCGCGCCGCCAGGCGGCCAGGGCCGGCAGCGCGGGCAGCAGCGTCCGCACCGGCTCGGCGCCGAGCTGGTCGCGCAGCGCGTCCACGTCGGTGTGTTCCACGGCGGCCCAGAAGTCGGCGTCCGCGCCGCCGGCCTCGCCGGTGACGGGGGCGGGCGGCTCGGGCCAGAAGCGCTGCCGGTGGAACGCGTACCCGGGCAGCCGGACCCGGCGCGGGTCGGCGCCGGCGAACAGCTCCCGCCAGCCGACCGCGACGCCGGCGACGTGCAGCTCGGCCAGCGCGGTGAGCAGCGCGGCGGGTTCGGGGCGGTCGCGGCGCAGCAGCGCCACGGCGGTCACGTCCGGGCCGGCCGTCTCCCGGGTCAGCGCGGTGAGCACCCCGCTCGGCCCGACCTCCAGGAACGTGCCGGCGCCGAGCGCGCGCAGCCGGGTGACGCCGTCGGCGAAGCGGACCGCCTCGCGGACGTGCCGCACCCAGTAGTCGGGGGTGCGGACCTGCTCCGGGTCGACCGGTTCGCCGGTCAGGTTGGACACGATCGGCAGCGTCGGCGGGTGCAGCTCCAGCCGGCCCACCACGGCGGCGAACTCGGCGAGCATCGGCTCCATGAGTGGGCTGTGGAAGGCGTGGCTGACGGTGAGCCGCTTCGCGCGTACCCCCTGGTCGGCGCAGCGGCGCTCGACCTCGGCGACGGCGTCGGCGGCGCCGGAGACCACGACGGCGGCGGGCCCGTTGACGGCGGCCACGCCGATCGGGCCGTCCACCCCGGCGAGGAGCGCGTCGACGTCGGCGGGCGGGGCGGCGACGGAGAGCATCGCGCCGCCGGCCGGCAGCTCCTGCATGAGCCGGGCGCGCGCGGCGACCAGCGTGGCCGCGTCGGCGAGGGTGAACACGCCGGCGACGTGCGCGGCGACCACCTCACCGATCGAGTGTCCGGCCAGCAGGTCCGGCCGGACGCCCCAGGTTTCCAGCAGCCGGCACAGCGCCACCTCGACGGCGAACAGGGCGGGCTGGGTGTAGCGGGTCTGGTCGAGCAGGGCGGCGTCGTCGGTGCCGGGGTCGGCGGCGAGGATCGGCCCGAGCGGGCGGGGCAGGTGCCGGTCGAGTTCGTGGCACACCTCGGCGAGCGCGTCGGCGTAGGCCGGGAACGCGGCGGCCAGTTCCCGGCCCATCCCGGCGCGCTGCGCGCCCTGCCCGCTGAACAGGAACGCGAGCTGCCCGCCGCGCGGCCCGTCGCCGGCGACCAGGCCGGGCGCGGCCCCGCCGGCGGCGAGTGTCCGCAGGTCGCCGCGGAGCGCGTCGAGGTCCGCCGCGAGGACGACCGCCCGGTGTTCCAGCGCCCCCCGGGCGGTGACCGACGACCAGCCGATGTCGGTCAGCGCCTCGCTCGCGCCGTCGTCGAGCCAGTCGGCCCAGCGGGCGGCCTGGGCGGCGAGGCCGGCGGCGTCGCGTGCGGAGAGCAGCACCGGCACCAGGCCGGCCGCCTCCACCGGGGCCGGACCGCCCGTCGGCGTGGCGGCGGCATCCGACGCGGCGGCGGGGCCAGCGGTGGCGGCGGTCTCCGGGTTCGGGGGCGTCGGGTCGGCGGCGGGTGCCGCCGGGGCCTCCTCGATGATCACGTGGGCGTTGGTGCCGCTCATGCCGAACGACGACACGCCGGCCCGGCGCGGCTGCTCCCCGGCGGGCCAGGGCAGCGCCTCGGTGAGCACCGACACCGCCCCGGCGGACCAGTCGACGTGCGGGGTCGGCGCGTCGACGTGCAGCGTGGCCGGCAGCCGGCCGTGGCGCAGCGCCATCACCATCTTGATCACACCGGCGACGCCGGCCGCGGCCTGGGTGTGGCCGATGTTCGACTTCACCGATCCGAGCCGCAGCGGCCGGTCCGCCGGCCGGCCCTGCCCGTACGTGGCCAGCAGCGCGGTCGCCTCGATCGGGTCGCCCAGGTTGGTGCCGGTGCCGTGCGCCTCCACCACGTCGACCTGCTCCGGGGCGAGGCGGGCGCTGGCCAGCGCCTGGAGCACCNGGGAGGGGCCGTTGGGGGCGGTGAGCCCGTTGGACGCGCCGTCCTGGTTGACCGCCGAGCCGCGCACCACGGCGAGCACGGGGTGGCCGTTGCGGCGGGCGTCGGAGAGCCGTTCCAGGAGCAGGACGCCGACGCCCTCGCCCCAGGCGGTGCCGTCGGCGGCGGCGGCGAACGCCTTGACCCGGCCGTCGGCGGCGAGCCCGCGCTGGCGGCTGAACCCGACGAACGCGGCCGGGGTGGACATGACGGTGGCGCCGCCGGCCAGCGCGAGCGTGCACTCTCCCTGGCGCAGCGCGTGGGCGGCGAGGTGCAGCGCGACCAGCGACGACGAGCAGGCGGTGTCGACGGAGACGGCCGGTCCCTCGATGCCGAGCACGTACGAGATCCGGCCGGAGACCACGCTGGCGGCGGTGCCGGTGAGGACGTACCCCTCGACGCCGGGCGGCGGTGTCTGGAGCAGCGCCGCGTAGTCCTGGCCGGTGGTGCTGGCGAAGACGCCGACCTGGTGGCCGCGCAGCGCCGTGGGGTCGATGCCGGCGTGCTCGAACGCCTCCCACGAGGTCTCCAGCAGCAGCCGCTGCTGCGGGTCCATGCCCAGCGCCTCGCGGGGCGAGATGCCGAAGAAGCCGGGGTCGAACTCGGTGGCCGAGTCGAGGAAGCCGCCCTCGCCGACGTAGGAGGTGCCGGGGTGGTCGGGGTCCGGGTGGATCAGCCGTTCCAGGTCCCAGCCGCGGTCGGTGGGGAAGGCCGAAACCGCGTCGGCGCCGGTGTCGACCAGCCGCCACAGGTCCTCCGGGGAGCGCACCCCGCCGGGGAACCGGCAGCCGATGCCGACCACGGCGATGGGCTCACGCTGCGCGGCCTCCAACTCGCCGAGCTTGCGCTTCGTCTGGTGGAGGTCGGTGGTCACCCATTTCAGGTATTCCCGAAGGGTATCTTCAGTCGCCATCAGCGCCACCTTTTCGGGCCGGAACAACAGGCGACCCAATACCGTTCGGCGCGAACCTGAATTGCATTGACCCGCGCCCACCAGGTCTCAACTTACGGTGAGGAAGGTAATTGTCGGCGGAGGCGGGTCACAACCCCTAGGGCGCCCCTAGGGCCGCCCCTAGCTGGGACGCCGCCGCGAGGCGTGCAGCCTGTGCGGCCGGGCCGGCGCGGCCGGCCGTGCCGGGCCGGTCGCGGCGGCGTCCACAAAGCCCCCACGACCGGCCCGGCCGCCGACTCCACAATCGGCGGGGAATGCGTTCAGAATTCGCCGCCCGGCCCGCCCAGCTCGCGGTGGATGAAATCGAACAGCTCGGCGTCGCTGGCCCCGTCGAGGGTACGGGTCACCGGCTCCTCGACCGGCGCGGAACGGTCGTCGCCCCAGCGGGCGATGAACGCCTGCATCTGCACCAGCAGCTTCTGCCGGGTGAGCTGGTCCGGCGCACCGGCGGCGAAGAGACCGTCGACCTTCTCCAGTTCGGCGAGCAGCCCGGTGGTGGCGGCGGCCCCGTCGGGTGCCAGCAGGGTACGCAGGTGACGGGCCAGGGCCAGCGGGGTCGGGTAGTCGAAGACCACGCTGGCCGGCATCGCGGCCCCGGTGGCGGCCCGGAGCCGGTTGCGCAGCGCGACGGCGGTCATCGAGTCGAAGCCGACCTCCCGGAACGCCCGGTGCGGGCCGAGGACGCTCGGGTCCGGGTGGCCGAGCACCGCCGCGGCCTGACCGGCGACGAGGTCGACCAGGATCGCGTCCCGCTCCGCGTCGCCGAGCGGGCCGAGCCGTTCGCGCAACGCGGCCGAGGCGGCGTCGTCCGTGGGCTGGTCGGCGTGCAGGCCGCGCAGCGCCTCCCGGGCCTCGGGCAGCTCGCCGAAGAGCGGGCGGTCCCGGACCGCGGCGACGGCCGGCACGAACCGGTCCCACCGCACGTCGGCGACGACGAGCCGGTCGCCGTCGGCGACGGCCCGGCGCAGCGCGGCCACGGCCAGCTCCGGGTCCATCCCGGGCAGGCCGCTGCGGCGCAGTTGCGTCAGGTCGTCGTCGGCGAGGCCGTCCGCCCAGGGACCGAACGCCACCGAGGTGACCGGCAGTCCGGCCCGCTGCCAGGTGCCGGCGAGGACCTGGAGCAGCGCGTCGCCGGCCGCCTGCCCGCAGCGGCCGCCGGAGCCCCACACGCCGGCGGTGGACGAGCAGACCACCAGCGCGCCGAGCCCTCGTTGGTCCATCTCGTCGGCGTGCCGGGGCAGGTCGCCGACGGTGGCGAGCAGATCGGCGGCGAGCGCGGCGAGGGTGAGGTCGGCCAGCGGCACGGTGCCGGTGTCGGCGGGCACGTGCACCAGCCCGGTCACCGGCCGCCCGTCGGCGGCGAGCTGCGCCATCCGGTCGGCCAGCTTGCCGCCCGGCGGCTCGTCCAGCGGCACCACGGTGGCGCCGGCGGCGTCCAGCCAGGCGGTGGTGTGCCGGGCGACCGGCCCGGCCCCGCCGGTGAGCAGGACACTGCCGTGCGGCGTCCAGCCGCCCGTGCCCTCGGCCGGGCCGGCGGCCCGGACCAGCCGCCGCACCAGCGTCCCGGCGGGGCGGACGGCGAGCTGGTCCTCCCCCTCGGTGTTGGTCAGCGCGGCGAGCAGCGCGGCGGCCGTCCCGGCGGTCACCGTGCCGGGCAGGTCGACGAGTCCGCCGACGTGCCGGGGGTGTTCCAGGGCGGCGGCCAGGCCGAGACCCCAGCTCGTGGCCTGCCACGGCCGGACCGCGGGTTCCTCGCCGGCGGTGGTCGCCCCGGTGGTGGCGAGCCACAGCGGGGTGCCGCCGTCGCGGGCGGTGTGCGCCTGCAGGAGCAGCAGGTTGGCCGCGAGCCCGGACGGCAGGGTGTCCTGCTCGGGGTGCGGCGCCTCGTCGAGCGCGAGCAGCGACAGCAGCGCCGTCGGCCGGTGCTCGGCCTCCGCCCGGGCCAGCTCGGCGGCGAGGCCGGACCGGTCGGCGGTGGCCGGGTCGACGGTGAGCAGCCGCACGTCCGCGCCGCCGGCGCGCAGCGCCTCGGCGACCGTGTCGGCGGTCTCGCGCGGCGGCGCGACCAGCAGCCAGCGGCCCGGTTCGCTGGCGGTGAGCGGGCGTCGGTGCCAGTCGACCCGGTAGCGCCAGCCGGCCAGGGCCCCGTCCTGGCGACGTCGGCGGCGCCAGGTGTCGAGTTGCGGCAGCAGGTCCCGCAGCGGCTGGGCGGTGTCGATGCCGAGCCGGTCGAGGTCGCCGCCGTGGACCGCCCGCCAGAACTCGCCGTCGTCGGGTTCCGCGCCGCCGACCGGTGTGGTCAGGGTGGGCCAGTAGCGTTGCGGCTGGAACGCGTACGAGGGCAGTTCGGGCAGGTCACGGGCGGCGGGACGGGGGCCGGCCAGCGGCTCCAGCACCGCCGGCCAGTGCAGGTCACGACCGGTCGCGTACCACGCGGCGACCGCGGTGAGCAGGGCCGTGACCTCCGGTACGCCGGCGCGCAGGGCGGCCACGGCGGTGGTGTCGTCGGGCAGCAGCTCGGCGTTCATCGGGGTAAGCACGGCGGCCGGCCCGATCTCCAGNCCCCGGCGGCGGCCAGCGCGGCGATCCCGTCGGCGTAGCGGACCGCCTCGCGGACGTGCCGCACCCAGTAGTCCGGGGTACGCAGGTCGTCGCCGTCGGCGGGCGCACCGGTCAGGTTGGACACGATCGGCAGCAGCGGCGCGGAGAACGTCAGCCCGTCGAGCACGGCGNCCATCAGCGGACTGTGGAACGCGTGGCTGACCGTCAACCGGCGGACCCGCACGCCCCGATCCCGCCACGCCCGCTCGATCTCGTCGAGCGCTTCCACCGGGCCGGACACCACCGTCGACGCCGGCCCGTTCACCGCCGCGACGCCCACGCTCGGGTGCCCGCCGATGGACTCGACCACCTCGGCCTCGGGCGCGGCCACCGCCAGCATCCCGCCACTGGAGGGCAACGCCTGCATCAACCGGCCCCGCGCCGCGACCAGCGTGCACGCGTCTTCCAGGGACAGCACCCCCGCCACGTACGCGGCGGTCACCTCACCG
>NZ_NAPR01000001.1:0-5634 GCF_002140155.1 Micromonospora sp. NBS 11-29 | reverse complement strand
TGGTCGAGCAGGTCGCCGTCGCCGAACAGCACCGGCTTGAGCGGCTGCGGCAACAACGCATCGAGCTGCCCACACACCTCGTCCAACGCGGACGCGAAGACGGGGAACGCCCCGTACAGCTCCCGGCCCATGCCGGCGCGCTGCGCACCCTGACCGGAGAAGAGGACCGCGGCGCCGCCGGTGGCCGGTGCGGCCGGGACGAGCGCGGAGTGCGGTTCGCCGGTGGCGAGGGCGGCCAGGGCGGCCTGCCGGGTCGGTGCGTCGGCGGCCACCACCACGGCCCGCTGGGCCAGGTGCGCCCGGCCCTCGGCCAGCGCCCAGGCGATCAGGCCCGGCCGGTCGGTGACGGCCTCGGGCTGCTGGTCCCCGGTCGGGCCGGCGAGCGGCTGGCGGGCGGCCGGGTCGGCGAGCCTCCGCGCCAGGCGGTCGGCCTGGGCCCGCAGCCCGGTGGCGGTCGCCGCGCTGACCGGCCACGGCAGCGCGACCCCGGCCGGCGGGGCCGCGAGCCGGTCACCGACGGACTCCGCCCCACCGGCGGCGTCCATCGCGTCAGCGGCCTTCATCCCGTCAGCGGCGAGCGGCCCGTCGACGGCGAGCGGCCCGTCGACGGCGGCTTGACTGTCGGTGGCGGCTTGACCCTCGATGGCGGCCGGGCCGTCGATGGCGGCCGGGCCGTCGACGGCGACCGGGGTGGGCGTGGGCGCCTCCTCCAGGATGACGTGGGCGTTGGTGCCGCTGATGCCGAACGACGAGACGCCGGCCCGGCGGGTCCGGTCGCCGGGTGTCCACGGGCGGGCCTCGGTGAGCAGGGCCAGCGGGCCGGACGCCCAGTCGACGTGCGGGGTGGGCGCGTCGACGTGCAGCGTCGCCGGGAGCGTCGCGTGGCGCAGCGCCAGCACCATCTTGATCAGGCTGGCCGCGCCCGCCGCGGCCTGGGTGTGGCCCAGGTTGGACTTGACCGAGCCGAGCCAGAGCGGCCGGTCCGCCGGCCGGTCCGGCCCGTACGCGGCGGCGAGCGCCTGCGCCTCGATCGGGTCGCCGAGCGTGGTACCGGTGCCATGCGCCTCGATCGCGTCGACGTCGGCCGGGGTGAGGCCGGCGTTGGCCAGGGCCTGCCGGATGACCCGCTGCTGGGCGGGCCCGTTCGGCGCGGTCAGGCCGTTGGACGCGCCGTCGGAGTTGACCGCGCTGCCGCGTACCACGGCGAGGATCCGCCGCCCGTCGCGTTGCGCGTCGGAGAGGCGTTGCAGCAGCAGGACGCCGACGCCCTCGCCCCAGCCGGTGCCGTCCGCGGCGGCGGCGAACGCCTTGACCCGCCCGTCCTCGGCGAGCCCTCGCTGCCGGGAGAACTCCAGGAACGCACCCGGGGTCGCCATCACGGTGACGCCGCCGGCCAGCGCCAGATCGCACTCGCCGGAACGCAGCGCCTGCGCGGCCAGGTGCAGCGCGACCAGCGACGACGAGCAGGCGGTGTCGACGGTGACGGCGGGTCCGTGCAGGCCGAACGCGTACGCCAGCCGGCCGGACACGACGGACGCGCCGTTGCCGGTGGCCTGGTAGCCCTCGGCCTCGGCGCGGGCGCCCAGCAGCAGGGTGGCGTAGTCCTGGCCGTTGGTGCCCATGAACACGCCGGTGGCCGAGCCGCGTACCCGGTGCGGGTCGATGCCGGCGGACTCGAACGCCTCCCAGGTGGTGTGCAGCAGCAGCCGCTGCTGCGGGTCCATGGCCAGCGCCTCGCGGGGGTTGATGCCGAAGAACGCGGCGTCGAAGCCGGCCACGTCGGCGAGGAAGCCGCCGCTGCGGGTGTAGCTGGTGCCGACCCGCTCCGGGTCGCTGTCGAACAACGCGTCGAGGTCCCAGCCCCGGTCGGTGGGCATCGGCGTGACCGCGTCCACCCCGTCTTCGAGCAGCCGCCACAGCTCCTGCGGGGAGGACACGCCGCCGGGGAAGCGGCAGGCCATCGACACGACGGCGATCGGTTCGTCGGCGGCCGGTCGGGGCACGGGGACGACCTCGGTGGGCGCGTCCGCGCCGGCCACCAGTTCGGTACGCAGGAAGCGCGCCAGTTCGGCCGCCGACGGGTGGTCGAAGACCACGGTCGAGGGCAGCGTCACGCCGGTGGCCCGGCCGAGCCGGTCCCGCAGTTGCACCGCGGCCAGCGAGTCGAAGCCGAGTTCCCGGAACGCGCGGCCGGCCGGCACCTGGTCGGTGGAGGCGTGGCCGAGCACCGCCGCGGCTTCGGCGCGTACCAGGTCGAGCAGGAGCGTCTCCTGCCCGGCGGGCGGCAGCGCGGCGAGCCGGCCGCGGAGGCCGTCGCCGGCGGTGTCCGGCTGTCCCCGGTCGACGGCGACGGCGGGCGCGACCCGGTCGAAGAGGTGGCTGGGCCGCGCGGCGGTGTACGCGGCGACGAACCGGGACCAGTCCACGCCGGCGATCACCGGCGCCGGCTCGGGGGCGTTGACCCAGCGGCCCAGTGCGGCGACGGCGGTGTCGGGCGGCAGCGGGTCGAGGCCACGGCGGCGCAGCCCGTCCGCGGTCTCCCCGGCGGCCATGCCGTCGGCGGCCCACGGACCGTAGGCGAGCGCGGTGGCGGGCCGGCCGGCCGCGCGGCGGGCCGCGACCAGCGCGTCGAGCAGGGCGTTGCCGGCGGCGTACCCGGCCTGCCCGCCACCGCCCCACACCCCGGCCACGGAGGAGAAGACGACGAACGCGTCGAGGTCGCGGCCCTGGCAGGCGGCGTCCAGGTGGATCGCGCCGAGCACCTTGCCGGACAGGGTGCCGGCGAGGTCGGTGGTGGTCAGGTCCGTCGCGGCGGCGGGTTCACCGGCGACGCCGGCGGTGTGCACGACGGCGGTCAGGTTGGGCAGGTCGTCCACCAGGTCGGTGACGGCGACGGGGTCGCTGACGTCGCAGGCGACCACGCGGACCGCGCCGAGCGTGGCGGCGAGGTCGGCGGCGCCCGGTGCGTCCGGGCCGCGCCGGGAGGCGAGCACCACCTCGTCGGCCCCGTTGGCCAGCAGCCATCGGGCCACGTGCCGGCCGAGCGCGCCGGTGCCGCCGGTCACCAGCACGGTGCCGCGCGGTCCCCAGCCGTCGCCGGGCGGCGGCGTGGCCGGGAGGAGGCGTCGGGCGAGGACACCGGTGCGGCGTACCGCGACCTGGTCGTGGGTGCCGTCGGCGAGCAGCGCGACGAGCGCGGCGCGGCTGTTGCGGTCGGCGCGGCCGGGCAGGTCGATCAGGCCGCCCCACCGGTCGGGGCGTTCCAGGGCGACGACCCGACCGAGACCCCAGGCGGCCGAGGCGCGTACGTCGCCGTCCCGGTCGCCGGGCGCGACGGGCAGCGCGGCGCGGCTGAGCACCCACACCCGACCGGGCAGGTCGGCGTCGGTGAGTGCCTGGACGAGCGTGAGCAGCGCGGCCGTGCCGGCGGGGACCGCCGGGGCGTCGGCGAGCGGCCGGTCCTGGCGGGGCAGCACGCAGAGCACGCCGGTCCAGCCCTGGTCGCCGAGTCGCCGCAGCCGCTCGGCCAGGTCGCGCCGGTCGGCGTCGGCCGCGACGGTGAGCGTGTCGACCCGGGCGCCGGCATCGGCGAGCGTCTTGGCGACGCCCGCGTCGGCGCCACCGGCGACGGTGGCGACCAGCCACCGGCCGGACAGCCCGGCGGTGGCGGCGGGCCGCACCGGCTCCCACCCGATCCGGTACGCCGTGCCGTCGCGCCCGGCGTCGCGGGTGCGTGCCCGGTGCCAGTCGGCCAGGACGGGCAGGGCGGAGCTGAGCGCGTCGGCGGCGGTGTCGTCGCCGAGGTGCGCGGCGAGGGCGTTCGGGTCGCCGCTCTCGACGGCGGCCCAGAAGTCGGCGTCCGGCGTCGGCTGCGGCCGGCTCGTCGGCTCGGGCCAGAAGCGTTGGCGTTGGAACGCGTAGGTGGGTAGGTCGACGCGGGTCGCGTCGGTGCCGGTGAACCAGGGCGTCCAGTCGACCCGGACGCCGTGTACGTGCAGGTCGGCCAGCGCGGCGAGCAGCGCGGTCGGCTCGTCCCGGTCGCGGCGCTGCACGGCGGTGGCGAGCACCGCCTCGTCGGGCAGGATGTCGGCGGTCAGCGCGGTGAGCACGCTCTGCGGGCCGATCTCCAGGAATGTGTCCGCCCCGGCGGCCCGCAACGCGGCGACGCCGTCGGCGTAGCGGACCGCCTCGCGGGCGTGCCGTACCCAGTGGGCCGGGGTGCGCAGGTCGTCGCCCTCGGCGAGGAGGCCGGTCACGGTGGACACCACCGGCAGCAGCGGCGCGGCGAAGGTCAACCCGTCGAGCACGGCGCGGAACTCGTCGAGCATCGGTGCCATCAGCGGGCTGTGGAACGCGTGCGACACGGCCAGGCGGCGGGTGCGCACGCCGTGTTCCTGCCAGCGGCGCGCGATGTCGTCGAGCGCGTCGACGGGGCCGGACACCACGACCGACGTCGGGCCGTTCACCGCCGCGATCCCGACGCCGGTGTGTCCGGTGATCGACGCGGCGACGTCGGCCTCGGTGGCGGCCACGGCCAGCATCCCGCCGCCGGCCGGCAGCGCCTGCATGAGCCGGCCGCGCGCCGCGATCAGCGCGCACGCGTCGGCCAGGGACAGCACCCCGGCGACGTACGCGGCGGTGACCTCGCCGATCGAGTGGCCGCCGACCAGGTCGGGGAGGACGCCGAAGGACTCGACCAGGCGGAACAGCGCCACCTCGACGGCGAACAGGCCGGCCTGCGTGAACTGGGTCTGGTCGAGCAGGTCGCCGTCGCCGAACAGCAGNAGACGGGGAACGCGTCGTACAGTTCCCGGCCCATGCCGGCGCGCTGCGCGCCCTGACCGGAGAAGATCAGGGCGAGTCGGCCGCGCTGCTCGCGGGTGCCGGTGATCACGGTGCCGGACGGTTCGCCGGTTGCGAGCGCCCGCAGGCCGGCGAGCAGGCCGTCACGGTCGGCGGCGGTGATGACGGCCCGCTGGTCCAGGGTGGCGCGGGTGGTGGCCGACGACCAGGCCACGTCGACGGGGCGGATGGTGTCGTCGCCGGCCAGGCGGCGTGCCCAGCGGTCGGCCTGCGCGGCGAGCGCGGTGTCGGTGCGGGCGGAGAGCAGCACCGGCAGCACCGTTTCCGGCCGGGTGCCGCCGGTCGCGCGCGGCGGGGTGGGGTCGGCCGTGGGGGGTTGTTCGAGGATNGACGTGGGCGTTGGTGCCGGAGATGCCGAACGACGACACCGCCGCCCGACGCGGCCGGCCCAGATCCGGCCACGGCGTCGCCTCGGTCGCCAGCGCCACCGCCCCGGCGGACCAGTCGACGTGCGGCGACGGCTCATCCACATGCAACGTCGGCGGCACGATCCCGTGCCGCATCGCCAGCACCATCTTGATCACACCGGCCACACCCGCGGCCGCCTGCGTGTGCCCGATGTTCGACTTGACCGACCCCAACAGCACCGGCGTTTCCCGGTCCTGACCGTAGGTCGCCAACAACGCCTGCGCCTCGATCGGATCACCCAACGTGGTCCCGGTGCCGTGCGCCTCCACCGCGTCCACATCCGCCGTCGACAACCGCGCATTCGCCAAGGCCTGCCGAATCACCCGCTGCTGCGACGGACCATTCGGCGCCGTCAAACCATTC
>NZ_NAPR01000041.1 GCF_002140155.1 Micromonospora sp. NBS 11-29 | reverse complement strand
GCTCCACCGCGGTCAGCGAGTCGAAGCCGAGTTCCCGGAACGCCCGGTCGGGTTCCACCTCGGCCGGGTCGCCGATGCCGAGCACCACGGCCACGTGGGTCAGCACCAGGTCGCGCAGCGCCCGTTCGCGTTTCTCGCCGGACAGGCCGCGCAGCGTGTCGGCGAACGCGGGCCCGCCGGCGGCGTCGGTGACCGCGCCGCGTCGGGCGCCGGCGCGGAACAGGGCGGTGAGCAGCGGGTGGACCGGGCCGCCGGTCGCCGCCGTGCTGATCTTCGCGGGCATCAGGGTGGCCCGTTCGGACCGCCAGGTCGCGTCGAACAGGGTCAGCGCCTCGTCGTCGGTGAGCGCCACCAGGCCGCTGCGTTCCAGCCGCCGCCGGTCGACCGAGCCGAGGTGGCCGGTGATGCCGCTGGCCGTGGCCCACAGGCCCCAGACCAGGGAGACCGCCGGCAGGCCGAGCGAGCGCCGGTGCTCGGCGAGGGCGTCGAGGAACGCGTTGCCGGCGGCGTAGTTGCCCTGACCCGGCCCGCCCATCAGGCCGGCGGCGGCGGAGTAGAGCACGAACGCGGTCAGCTCGTGGTCGCGGGTGGCGCGGTGCAGGTTCCAGGCCGCGTCGACCTTGGGGCGCAGCACCGCGGCGAGCCGGTCCGGGGTGAGCTTCTCGACGGTGGCGTCGTCGACCACGCCGGCGGTGTGCACCACGGCGCGCAGCGGGTGCCGCGCGTCCACCAGGGACAGCACGTCGGTGACGGCATCCGGGTCGGCCAGGTCGGCGGCGACGAGCTGCACCTCCGCGCCGAGGGCCTTGAGGTCGGCCAGCAGCTCATCGGCGCCTTCGGCGTCCGGGCCACGGCGGCTGACCAGCAGCAGGTGCCGGACGCCGTGCGCGGTGGCCAGGTGCCGGCAGAGCAGCGCGCCGAGCGTGCCGGTGGCGCCGGAGACCAGGACGGTGCCGTCGAGCCGGGGCGTGGGCGGGATGGTCACGGTGAGCTTGCCGACGTGCCGGGCCTGGCTGAGGAAGCGGAACGCCTCGGGGGCCCGCCGGACGTCCCAGGTGCGGCGGGGCAGCGGGCGCAGGGTGCCGGCGGCGAACAACGCCATCAGCTCCGCCAGCATCCGCCCGACCGTGGCCGGGCCGGCCGCCATCAGATCGAAGCCCTGGTAGCTGACGCCGGGGTGGTCGGCCGCGACGCGGGCCGGGTCGCGCGGGTCGGTCTTGCCCATCTCGACGAACCGGCCGCCCGGGTCGAGCAGCCCCAGCGACGCGTCCACGTACGCCCCGGCCAGGGAGTTGAGCACCACGTCGACGCCGCGCCCGCCGCGCCGGGCGCGGAACTCGTCGGCGAAGTCGAGGGACCGGGAGGAGGCGATGTGGTCGTCGTCGAATCCGGTGCCGCGCAGCACCGGCCACTTGGCGGGGCTGGCCGTGCCGTAGACCTCGGCGCCGAGGTGGCGGGCGATCTGCACGGCCGCCGAGCCGACGCCGCCGGTGGCGGCGTGCACCAGCACCGACTCCCCGGCGGTGAGCCGGGCCAGCTCCACCAGGCCGTACCAGGCGGTCAGGAACACCACCGGCACGCCGGCGGCCTCCGCGTACGACCAGTGGTCGGGGATGCGGGTGACCATCCGGTGGTCGGTGACGGCGACGGTGGCGAACGAGCCGGCGAAGATGCCCATCACCCGGTCGCCGGGGGCCAGCCCGGTGACGCCGGGGCCGACCTCGCGCACCACGCCGGCGCCCTCGCTGCCCAGTACCTCCTGGCCGGGGACCATGCCCAGGGCGAGCACCACGTCGCGGAAGTTCAGGCCGGAGGCGCGCATCTCGACCGCGACGTGTCCGGCGGGCACCGCGCCCGCCTCGACCGGGACGGGCAGCAGCGCCAGGTTCTCCAGCGTGCCCTTCTCGGTGACGTCGAGGCGCCACGGCTCCCCGTCGCCGGGCGGCGTCAGCACGCCGGTGTCGCGCGCCCGGACCAGCCGGGGCGCCAGGGCGGCGCCGTCGCGGACCGCGAGCTGGGGTTCGCCGGAGGCGAGCGCCGCCGGCACCGCCGCGAGCGAGGTGGCGGCGTCGTCGAGGTCGAGCAGCGTGAACCGGCCGGGGTGTTCGGACTGGGCCGAGCGGACCAGGCCCCACACGGCGGCGCGGGCCAGGTCGCGGGGGGCCTCGCCGGGCGCGGCGGCGACCGCGCCCCGGCTGGCCAGGACCAGGCGGGTCGCGTCCAGTCGCGGTTCGGCCAGCCACCGGTGCAGCAGCGCCAGGGTGTCGCGGGCCGCGTCGTGGGCGTCCGTGTCGGCCCGCTCCGGGTCCGGGCCGGGGCCGCCGCGCAGGTCGACCACGATTTCCGGTACGTCGTCGCCGCCGTCCACGGCGGTGAGCAGGGCGGCCAGGTCGCGGTGGACGCTCACCCGGTGCCCGGCGGCGGCCAGCGCCCCGGCCAGTCCGCCCGGGTCCCCACCGGGCACCCGGGCCAGGTCACGGCCGGTCAGGTCGGCCCGGTCACGGCCGGTCAGGTCGGCCGGGGCGCGGGTCGGGTCGGTGGGGTCGTCGCCGAGCAGCAGGGCCCAGCGGGTGGGGGCCGGGGCGTCGGTGGCCGGCGCCGGCGTCCAGTCCAGGTGGAACACGGAGGTGCGACGCAGCGCGGCGGCGCCGTCGTCCTGGCCGGCGCCGACCGGGCGGAACGTCAGCGCCTCGACGGTGGCGACCGGGCGGCCCGCCGGGTCGGCGAGCGCGACGGCGACGGTGTCCGGGCCGAGCGGGCGGATCGTCACCCGCAGCCGGGTGGCGCCGTGGGCGTGCAGCGTGACCGCGCGGAGCGTGAACGGCAGCCACCCGCTGCCGGCCTCGGCCGGCGTGCCGAGCAGCGCGGTGGGGCCGGTGGCGTGCAGGGCGGCGTCGAACAGCGCCGGGTGCAGGCCGAACCGGGTGGCGTCGGCGGCCTGCGCCTCGGGCAGCGCCACCTCGGCGTACACCTGGTCGTCGCGCCGCCAGACGCGGTGCAGGCAGCGGAACGCGGGGCCGTAGGTGAGGCCGGCCTCGGCGGTGTGGGCGTACCAGGCGTCCAGGTCGGCGTCGACCTCGACGGCGCCGGCCGGCGGCCACTCCCCCGGCGCGGGCTCGGGGTCGGCCAGCTGCGGCAGCAGCAGGCCCTCGGCGTGCCGGGTCCACTCGGCGTCGCCGTCGTCGGCGGCGCGGGAGTGCACGGTGACGGCCCGGTCGCCGGTGTCGCCGGGCGCGCCGACGCGGACCTGCACCTGCACCGCGCCGGTGGGCGGCAGCACGAGCGGGCTGATCAGGGTGAGTTCGCCGATCTGGCCGGCGTCGACCTCGTCGCCGGCGCGGATCACCATGTCGGCGAGCGCGGTGCCGGGGACGACGACGGTACGGCCGACGACGTGGTCGGCCAGCCACGGGTGGGTACGCGTGGACAACCGGCCGGTGAGCACCACGGTGTCGTCGTCGGCGACCGGCAAGGCGGCGCTGAGCAGCGGGTGACCGGCGTCCTGGAGGCCGGCGGAGGCGACGTCGTGCGCGGGTGCGGCGGTGGTGGTCAGCCAGTACCGCTTCCGCTCGAACGCGTAGGTGGGCAGGTCGACCGTTGCCGCCGGGGCCACGATCCGGGTGAGGTCGACGGGGAGTCCGATGGTGTGTGCGGTGGCGAGGCTGGTCAGCAGCCGCGTCGGGTCGTCGTCGCCGCGGCGCAGCGTGGACAGCACATGCCCGCTGGTGTCGGTGTCGTCCAGGATCGCGGTGACCGGCATGGTCAGCACCGGATGCGCCGACACCTCCACGAACGTGCTGTGCCCCGCGCTGACGGCGGTGCGCACCGCGTCCTCGAACCGCACCGGCTCACGCAGGTTCGTGTACCAGTAGCCGCCGTCCATGCCCTCCGGCTCGGCCCACTGCCCCGTCACCGT
>NZ_NAPR01000040.1 GCF_002140155.1 Micromonospora sp. NBS 11-29 | reverse complement strand
TCCATCCTCAGAATCAGCGGATTACACGATCAACGTTCAAAGACGAGGCACTAGCTCCGGTGTCAGACGTTGAAGCGGAACTCAGAGCCGCTGTCGCGCTAGCAGCGGGAACGAGACGCGCGACCTGCTCACGCGGCGTCTCGGGTTGCCAGCGTTTGGCGCTGGTTGACAGCGTCTGACGATGTCTTGTGCCCCCTGCGTGCCCCACCCTGCTACTGGCACCGCGCCCTTACCACCCGGAGCCTCGTCTACCGGTGCTCTTGAACCTTCTCGATCGACCAGCCAACAAACTCGGCGATCTCCTCGTCGGGGCTGGCGGGGGCGGCAACCCAGTCTTCTATTGCCGCGCCGAGTGACGGCGGCATGCCAGGGGTTGTCACATAGGGCTCAGACTCATCGCCGTAGAGGTGGTCGGCATGAAACCACGTGTGGTTCGGGTCGAGCCGGGTCGTCACGGCGTCGTACTCATCGAGTCCGCCGCCGCCTTCTGCAAGCACCTCATCCGTGCGCCAGTCCCGGATCACCCAGCGATCATGGGAAACCTGCCCACCCTCGACGATCCGGCGCCCGGCGCGCTCAAGCTCCTCGGCCTTTCTGAGCCGAGCATCTTCCGCACGACGCTGCGCCTTCAGCACCCTCCGTATGTGCTCTCTGGTGACGTCCGTCTCTGGGCCGGTTAGCACGGCGTCCTGTTGCGCCTGGGTATCGATCGATGCCATGCCGGCCATCTTCCCCTGCTTGAATCGTTCCGTCCAAGACGACACTCAAACTGGTTATCTCAGCTTCGTCGTGCGCCTCAACGAGGTGGCCAGCCGGCGACCCTAGAGCCGGGCTTCGAGCCGTGACCAGAACGCGCGTACCATCAGCACGTGACATACGGGACGGCGACGCTCCTCGGTTGCGGGGCTCTCGTCCTCATTGGACCGATCGGTGTGAGCTTTGTCGCCAGGCTGATCCGGCAGCGAAACTTCGGCAGACGTTCCCTGCGGCTCTTTCGTGGCCGGCGGCATCGTCGCCTCTGGCGCAATCTTCCTCTTCGGCGGTCCCGTGTTTCATCGGCTCTTTCCGCCGCCGTACGATCCGGTCCTTGCCAGCGGCCGTGGCCTCGACCTACGCGGCTTCCTGTTCTGGCTCGCCGCCTGGGCCGGCGGAGCGCTGACCTTCACAACCGCCATCGCGTACGGGGTCGAACTCGGAAGGCTGAGGCGATCGTGGCAGGACTCCAACCTGCGACACACGGTTTAGGAAGGGTATAGCCTCGGCGCGAGCACCTGGCGTTCTGCCAGGGCATACGTCCGCTGGCTATGCAACGCAATGCTTGATCATTCCGCGCATGTTCCGGATCTTGTGCCTGCTGTTTGCAGTCTCAGCTCATATGCTCCATGCGTGATCTGGATTGAGGGCCACCAGTACGGCACAGCCGCCGAGATTGCCACCGCCCTGGGTCCCGACATCACCGCCGCTCGGGTGCGCGACTGGGCGCGACGAGCTGCCAACCCAGCGGACCCGCTTTACGGCCTCTTGCACCGTCATCACGTAGCCGGTCGAGGTCGGGGCAGCACCTGGTACCGGTACGACGAGGCTGCCCACATGGAGTTCATAACTCGCAGCACCAAGGGCGGGCCCGCGCGCGTCGGCAGGTGGGGGCGACCTAGCAAGCCGAGTTGACGTGCGCGAATCCATGTGCGACAGTCATCACACATCCAACGTCAGGTGGAGTGTGCCCGCAGCCCGGAGAGGCGCAAGCCTCCGGGCTGTAGTCGTGTCGGGGTGCGGTACTGCCGGCCCCCGTCACGTTGCATGACCATCTGATGCGGTGCTCGCTGGCGATGCCCCAGCCCCGGTGACTACCCCGCTAGCTCGCTATCCGCCCTTCCTGCCGAAGCGACTAGCGCTCCCCAGCTCGTCGGCTAGGCTTGAAGCGCCAGCAAGCCCGATCCATTTCACGACCCCGAGTAGACCCTCGGGGTTTTTTCATGCCCAGCAAACGATCTTGACGGAGGGACCTTTGCCTACTTCCGGACGTACGTGGCGCGCGAATGCTTCGGGGGCGCAACGGCTCGCTCGGCTCACTCCGGGTGCGGGCCTGCTCGGTGGAGGTATCGCCGCCTGGCTGGGCTCCGAAACGGGGAATCCCGTCCTGGGTTTGACCGTGGCGGCCCTCCTAGCGCTGCCTGCACTGCTCGTCTCACTCCTGGTGGCGGTCGTCGTTCTCCGTCGTCACGAATCCGTCGAAGACCGCATCAAGCTGATCAAAGCACTGACGGAGTTCCTCAGAGCGCGTTTGGTTTGTGGGTGGGTCGGGTGTGCCGCACAGTGGGTCCGGTCGA
>NZ_NAPR01000039.1 GCF_002140155.1 Micromonospora sp. NBS 11-29 | reverse complement strand
TGCCGTCGGCGGTGGCCGCGTTGCGCACGTCCAGGCACTTGCCGGCCAGGCCCTTCACCGGGCCCGTTCCGCCGGTGCCGCCCCCGCCACGAACCAGGGTGAAGTCGTCGACGTCGAAGAGCCCGGTGCCGCTGCCGGCGAACGTCAGGTGGACCGTCTGCGTTCCCGACGGCACCCCGCTCAACGCGGTGCTGACGTCGGCGAAGGTGTTCCAGCCGCCGGTGTTGGGCACCGCGACCTGGCCGAGCACCGGGCCGGTCGGCGAACCCGTGCGCACCTGGATCGTGCCGCCCGGGCCGCCGGAGACCACCCGGGCCCGCAGCGACGTCACCCCGGTCAGGTCCAGTCCCTGGTACGCGGCCCAGTCGCCCGGTTCGACGTACCCCAGGGTTTGACCGCCGTTGGCGCCGGTCTTGCCGACGGCGCTGACGCCGCTGGCCGCGCTGAATGCCTCGGCCTGCACGGTGGTGTTGCCGGTCGGCGGCGGGGTGCCGCCCAACTCCTTGATCCGGATGTTGCGGAACGACGCGTCGTCGCCGGTGCCGTGGTTCTGGATGCCGACGTGCCCGGCGAGCGACCGGACCGGGTCGGTGTTGGTGAAGTCGTTGATCCGCACGCCGTTGAGGAAGACCTGCAACCGCTCCCCCTCGACCAGGATCTCGTAGGTGTTCCACTCCCCCGCCGGGTTGAGCGCCGCGTCCCGGGCCGTCAGGTCGGCGGAGGAGAACCCGTAGATCGCGCCGGTGGTCCGGTCGGGGGTGTCGGTGGGGTCGATCTGCACCTCGTAGCCGTTGTTCACGGCCGAGTTCGGGTCGCTCGACGGCGGGAAGCCGACGAACACCCCGGAGTTGTCGTCGCCGGCGATGCGCCAGTCCAGCTTCAGCGAGTAGTTGGTGAACTGCTTCGCGCTGTACCAGTAGAGCCCCATGCCGCCGACCGAGGTCAGTGTGGCGTCGGTGTTGGTGAAGCTGCCCGGCCCGGCCTGGGACCAGCCGGTGGTGGCGCCGTTGTAGAGCGCGGTGTACCCGGTTTCCGGCCGGCAGTCGGCCTTCGTGCGCCCGGCGGCGTAGCGGATGCCGCCGAGCAGGTGGGCCCGGAACGCGGCGTCGGCGTACGACGCCTGGGTGTGCCCGCCGCCGGTGTAGAAGGACCGGCCGCCGCTGTAGCTCTTGCACCAGGCGTGCGGGTGGTCGCCACCCATCGCGCCGCCGGAGTACGTGGACTCGTCCAGGCTGGCCAGTACGTGCGCGGTGGAGCGGGCGTTGGTGCGGTAGTCGTACCACTCGTCGGTGCGGCTCCACCGCTGCGGCAGGTGCGCGGTGGCGGCGTGCGCCCGGTCCTCCACCTTCACGGTGGCCGGCTGGATCGCCGGGTGGGACGCGAACCAGGCGCCGACCAGGTTGCCGTAGAACGGCCAGTCGTACTCGGTGTCGGCGGCGGAGTGCACGCCGACGTATCCGCCGCCGGCCGCGATGTACGCCTCGAACGCCGACTGCTGGGTCGCGTTGAGCACGTCCCCGGTGGTGTTGAGGAAGATCACCGCCTCGAAGCGGGCCAAATTGGCGGTGGTGAACTGGGTGGCGTCCTCGGTCGCGGTGACGGTGAAGGAATTCGCCGCGCCGAGGTCACGGACGGCCTGCGTGCCGACCGCGATGGAGTCGTGGCGGAAGCCGGCGGTCTTGGAGAAGACCAGCACGTCGTACGGGGCGTCGGCGGCGCTCGCCGGGGTGGCGGCGCTGGTGGCGGCGACGGCGGTCACCGCCGCCAGCGCGATACGGAGGAGTCTCATCGGCGTTCTCCCTTCCATCCTCACGGCAGCGTCCACTTCTGGTTGGCGGCGCCGGTGCAGGTCCACAGGTGCACCGGCGTGCTGTCGGCGGAGTTGTTGCCGGACACGTCCAGGCACTTGCCCGACGCCGGGTTGCGCAGCGTCCCGTCGGCCTGCGCCGACCAGTTCTGCGCCCCGCTGCCG
>NZ_NAPR01000038.1 GCF_002140155.1 Micromonospora sp. NBS 11-29 | reverse complement strand
GGACCTGGCCGACCCGTCCGCCGCGTTGCAGTTCGCCGGCACGCTGGTCAACCCGCTGGCCCGCTTCGCACCGCGATGAGCGCCACCGCGCCGATCGCCGACGCGGCGCATGACCGGGTGCCGCACCGCTGGCTGATCCTGGCCGTGCTCTGCCTGGCGCAGCTCGTGGTGGTGCTGGACAACACCGTGCTGACCGTGGCGGTGCCGGTGCTCACCACCGAGTTGGACGCGAGCACCGCCGACGTGCAGTGGATGATCAACGCGTACGCGCTGGTGCTGTCCGGGCTGCTGCTGAGCGCCGGCAGCGCGGCCGACCGGTACGGGCGGCGGCGGATGCTGCTGCTCGGGCTGGTGCTGTTCGGGCTCGGCTCGGCGGCGGCCGGGCTGGCCCGCACCGCCGAGCAGGTGATCGCCGCCCGCGCCGGCATGGGCGTGGGTGGCGCGCTGCTGGTCACCGCCACCCTGGCCGTGGCGATGCAGGTCTTCGACGCCGCCGAGCGGTCCCGGGCGATCGGCGTGTGGGCGGCGACGAGCGCGTTGGGGTTCGCGGCCGGGCCGCCGATCGGCGGGTTCGTGCTGGCGCACCTGCCCTGGGGTGCGATCTTCCTGCTGAACGTGCCGGTCGTGCTGGTCTGCCTGCTCGCCGCGCGGACGCTGGTGCCGGAGTCGCGCAACCCGGCCGGCGGGCGGCTCGACCTGGGTGGGGTGGCGCTCTCCACCGCCGGGCTGACCGCGATCGTCTGGGCGATCATCTCCGGCCCGGAGCGCGGCTGGGCGTCGGCGGCGGTGCTCGGCGCGGGCGCGGCCGGGGTGGCGCTGCTGGCGTCGTTCGTGGTCTGGGAGCGGCGGGTCGCCGACCCGATGCTGGACATGGGTTTCTTCCGCGACCGCCGGTTCGTCGGCGCGGTCAGCGGCGTCGTGCTGATCACGTTCGGGGCCACCGGCGCGTTGTTCCTGCTCACCCAGCAGTTGCAGTTCGTGCGCGGCTACCCGGCGTGGGAGGCGGGGCTGCGGATGGCGCCGTTCGCGCTGTCCATCGTGGTGCTCACCGCGTCCGGCGTCGCCGCGACGGTGATCCACCGGCTCGGCCGGCCGGTCGCCATCGCCGTCGGCATGACGCTGCTGGCCGGCGGCCTGGCGCTGGTCACGCACGGCCCGTCGGAGGGTTACGGCACGATGCTGGCCGGGCTGCTGGTCATGGGTACGGGCTGCGCGCTGGCGAACCCGGCCGTGGTGGAGGCGGTGATGAGCGCGATCCCGACCCAGAAGGCCGGCGCGGGCGCCGGGGTCGACGGCACCATGACCGAGGTGGGCGGTGCCCTGGGCGTCGCGGTGCTGGGCGCGGTGCTGCACGCCCGGTTCGCGGCGCTGCTGCCGGCCGCGCTGGCCGGCGCCGGTTCGTTCCCGGCCGCGCTGGCCGCCGCCGGCCCGGACCGGGCGGTGGTCACCGCCGCGTTCGCCGAGGCGCTGCGGACCGGTCAGACGGTGGGCGCGGTGGCCGTGCTGGCCGGCGGTCTGGTGGCCGCCGCGCTGCTGCACCGCGCCGAGGCGGGTACGCGGCCGGGCTGAGAGTCAGCGGCGTACCGGCATCTTCAGCACCCGGTCGCAGTGGGCCCGGTCCTCGGCCAGGTGCGAGGCGAGCACGCAGGTCACTCCGGGTCGTCGGGCCAGCGCGGCCCGCATCAGCGCCCGCGCCATCTTCACCGACGTGTTCGACTGCTTCCTGCGGCACCTCAGCGCCGCCCTGCACACGCAGGGCGTGCTCGACCAGGACGACTTCTGGCGCACCGTGGCCGAGTGCGTCACCGG
>NZ_NAPR01000037.1 GCF_002140155.1 Micromonospora sp. NBS 11-29 | reverse complement strand
CGGCCCGGCCCGCGTCACCGTGGGCCGGGCCGGCGCCCTCCGTCCGTACCCCACCATGGAGGAACCGCCGATGAGAGCGAAGATCGCGCTGCTCGCGGCCGTGCTGGCGACGGCCCTGACGACGGCGGCCGCCGTCGTCACCGCCGCCGGCCCGGCGTCCGCCGCCGCGCTCACCCAGGTGACCAACTTCGGCACCAACCCCACCAACCTGC
Source organism: Micromonospora sp. NBS 11-29 (assembly GCF_002140155.1). Classification (GTDB taxonomy): domain Bacteria; phylum Actinomycetota; class Actinomycetes; order Mycobacteriales; family Micromonosporaceae; genus Micromonospora. Next base: position 893 of record NZ_NAPR01000037.1, on the reverse strand, counting down.
AGATGCACCTGTACGTGCCGGACCGGCTACCGTCCCGGCCGGCCCTGCTGCTGGTCCTGCACTACTGCACCGGCAGCGGTCCGGCGATGCACACCGGTTCCGGCTACAGCCCGTTGGCCGACCGCTACGGGTTCATCGTGATCTACCCGTCGGTGACCCGCAGCAGCAAGTGCTGGGACGTGTCGTCGCCGCAGGCGCTGCGGCGCGGTGGCGGCAGCGACCCGGTCGGTCTCAAGTCGATGATCGACTACGTGTCGAGCCGTTACCCGGTCGACCCGGCCCGCATCGGCGTCGCCGGCGCTTCGTCCGGCGCGATGATGACCAACGTGATGGCCGGCGTCTACCCGGACGTGTTCCACGCCGGGGTGAGCTCGTCGGGCGTGCCGTTCGGCTGCTTCGCCACCACCAACGGCTCGGAGTGGAACAGCGAGTGCTCCGGCGGGCGGATCACGAAGACCCCGCAGCAGTGGGGCGACCTGGTCCGCAACGCGTACCCCGGGTACACCGGCCGCCGGCCGCGGATGCAGATCTGGCACGGCACCACGGACACCACGCTGAGCTACGTCAACTTCGGCGAGCAGATCAAGCAGTGGACGAACGTGCTGGGCGTGTCCCAGACCCCGAGCATGACCGACTACCCGCAGGCCAGCGCCACCCGGACCCGCTACGGCGGCACCGGTGGCACGCCGCCGGTGGAGGCGGTCAGCTTCCAGGGCTACGGCCACTCGATCCCGTTCGACGCCGCCCAGGCGGTGCGCTTCCTCGGCTTCGACGGCGCGGCCCCCACCACCTCGCCGAGCCCGACCACGCCGCCACCGAGCCCCACCACGCCACCGCCGAGCCCGACCACCCCGCCGCCGAGCCCGACGACGCCGCCGCCCGGTACGGGTGGG